>JAZKGP010000001.1:0-20168 GCA_040385845.1 Bacteroidota bacterium
TGATTTAATACAAATGCCACGAATGCACCAATAAACACGAAGAGGATACAATAAGCAGGTAAAAAGTGAAATGGTTGTTAGGACAGCTGTGTAGAGTTTAACAAGGCAAAAGAGATAGTTGAAACGGAGTACTCACCATTCACCGCTGACCACTCACCACTCACCACTCACGACTCACGATTTACGATTCCCTATTCCCGATTCCCGACTCCCGACTCACGATTCGCCGGTTATTTGTAATATTGGAAGCAGAACAGTAATTGCTGTTCTTTAAACCAAACTTTTCCGATGAAAAAAAACTTACTCCTTTTTTTATTGATTGGTATGTCCTGTTCGCTCGTAAGCGCACAAGGGGTGGCCATAGGTGGCGGAGCTCCTGCGGGAAGCGCTATGCTGCATATCAAAAGCCTTGATAAAGGATTGTTGATTCCAACCATGTCGAAACAAGACCGGGACCTTATATCGGGTCCTGCCAACGGCTTAATGATTTACCAATACGACCAGGGTAATGGTTTTTATTTTTACGACCAGTTGCTTGCCCAGTGGACGAAGGTAGGAGCAGACAACCTGGGCAATCATACGCTTTCGCAAAATTTGATTACGGGCCCGCAATATCTTTCCAGGACTGGTTCAAATACAGGATTGCAATTAACGGATGAATATGGCAGTCTTCGCATCCGTGGATACAGTGCTGACGACGGAGCCAGCAAAATAGCGCATGACTTATTTCGGTTTGATAATGACGGCGGCTTCGTATCTCTTACCCAGGGACTGGGATGGGGGCCAATACCCGCAACAGGTTCGGGTTTAAGAATGATGTGGTATCCCTACAAAGGCGCATTTAGGGCTATGCAAGCCACTTCTACAGAGATGGATGATGCGAACTGTGGTTTTTATTCCTGGGCGGGCGGGGTCGACAATATTGCTTCAGGCATTTACAGTTTTGCTATAGGAAGCAATAATATTGCCGGGAGCCAGGGTGCGATGGCATTGGGAGCAAACAATACCGTAACAGGTACAGCCGCTTTTGCTGCCGGGCTGAATGATACTGCAACCGGAACAGGCGGAGTTGCTTTAGGTCATTTATGCCGGGCTTTTGCTGCAAATGCGATTGCTATAGGTTACCGGTGTGTGGCAAGAGGTAAAGGTTCTGTTGCACTTGGTTCCAGGGCTGGTAGTTCCATCTACGTCGGTACAATGGCAATGGGTGACCAATCTATTGAAGATAGTGTGCTGAATACCGCCAATAATCAATTTGTGGCAAGATATGCCGGCGGCTACAGGTTTTATAGCAATTCTACTAAAACGGTTGGTGCTTTCATTTCTGCAGGTAGTAATTCATGGGCCTCTATCTCAGATTCTACCAAAAAAGAAAAATTCCAGGCGGCTGATGGCGAAGCATTCCTGGCAAAACTGCCACAAATGAAACTCGGCTCCTGGAACTATAAAAGCCAGCCGCAAAGTGAATACCGGCATTACGGGCCAATAGCGCAGGAAATTTTTGCTGCCTATGGTAAGGACAGTCATGGAAGTATTGGCAACGATACAACGCTTGCAGCCGCGGACATGGACGGCATTATGATGGTGTTGCTGCAGGCGCTTGAAAAACGTTCGTCAGACCAGGTATCCACCATTAAGAATATGAGCGAAAAACTTGCGTTGTTAACTGACGAAAACAAATTGCTGAAAGATCAATTGTCGAAAGTAGCCTTGATGCAGGAACAAGTTCTTGCCCTGCAACAGGCCGTAAAAAAGGACGGGACAGCAGTGGTGAATGGTGAGTAGTGAGTGGTGAGTGGTGAGTAGTGAGTGGTGAGTGGTGAGTAGTGAATGGTGAGTGGTGAGTGGTGAGTGGTGAGTAGTGAGTAGTGAATCCTCGATCGTGAGTCGTGAATCGTGAGTGGGAGTGGTCAATGGTGAATGTGAATGGTGAAAGGTGAATGGTGAGTCGTGAGTGGGGAGGAGCAGGATATGGTAAGTGATGTTATACCGTTTTGATTTAATGCATTATTCCTTTTCTGCATCCTGCATTGTCAAAATATCGTAAAAACATATACTTTGTTTTTTGCCTGTGTTTTCCACTTGGGAACTCGCCAACCAGCTAATAAATAGTGAATCTAATCAACTAATCAACCAATCAACTAATTAACTAATCAACCAATCAACTAAACCAGCCATTACCTCGCAAAAACCAGGAAACCGCTAAAATGCGCACTGCCGGCTTGTGTTTCAAATTCTACATTGCCACTATTTTCGAGATAGTAATATGCTTCCACCCAAACCTGGTCACCAGCGAGTAGCCTCGTGGTAGTGTTTATATTTAGGGTGACATAATCGTTGTCTACGACTGCCCTAACATCACCCATCGACTCAATTACGGTAGTGGTACCTCCGGATTTCTTTTTTAGTATCAGTGACATAATTTCGTAATCGGGCCCACCAGTAAACAAAAAGGACGCATCAAAATGATAAAAGCCATTTACCGGAACGATAAAACTGCTGGATGGTGTTTGATTGTATAAATTATAATTGCCTTTAGCATCAAATACTTCGGTATTAAAATGCAGTTTATTCGATTCTCCCAATGCCAGCACATTCAAGCCGTTGCCGGCAAGTCCGTTCACCTCAAAACCTATTTCGTTTTCCTTCCATGCAGCATTGCCTGCTGCATCGCTGGTAAGAATTTTACCTAAGCCCGGTGCTGTAGACCCACCCGATATTCTCAGGTCACCATTTACCGCTAATGCAAGTCCACCCTGCGAATTAATTGCTTCAACGCCTACTCCAAGCGCATTGTTAGATGAACCCCTTACACCAGCACTAGTAGTTGCATTTCCTTCTCCTCTTATACCCGCAAAACCTGGGGCATTGGTACTGCCGATAATGGCATGGTTGCCAGCTGCAGTTGCTTTAATTGTTATGCCCGAACTACTGTTAGTGAGATTTAAAAGCGGGTTGATGTTTGCAGCTGTTGCGGTATAAGGAAGCGTAAGATTACCATTGCCCGATATATTAACCCAGCCGCTTCCATTATAACTAAAAAATGCTTTTGCTGTAAGATCGTATACCAGCAAGCCCGTACTGGGTGCGATAATATCATTGCGCTGTTCACTGTTCATACGAGGTACCAGCAAGCCTTTGGTGGTACTGGTAAGATCGAGCACAGCACTGCTGTGTGGCGTGATAGTGCCAATGCCGATATTGTTTTGGCCTTGCGCTGGCTTGATAAAATAAAGGGTAATTACAAGAGATAGAAGATAGTATTTGTGCATTTGATTTGAATTTGAATGCAACCTATCCTATCAACTATTTTGTTTTTGAATGCATTGGATGAACAGCTGCGGGTTTAGGGTGAGGTGCTGTTTTTTTGAGTTAAAGCGTTTGAAGGTTTTTGATCCTGCTAGTTAAATGGGACAATCAGTGTATGTATTTAAACTCAAGCCAGCGTAAAGTATAGAAACGCTGACTGCACGGGTTTGAAGCATTGTATGTCGCAATACCTTTCAATATTAGTGGGAAGGCTTGGGTAATTACTTGATTAATTGGGTTTGGAATACGCACGATATTTGATTCACAAAACCCGGTAAGCGACATGTCAAATGTTAAACGTGACAGTTGAATAATGGAGCTTTTGGTACTCGCCATTCATTCTCACAATTCGCCTCTTATGCCGTTTACTGTATTGCTTGCATGTATTCATTGCAAATTCAATATATTACGTGCTGCCAAAGACTAATTACCAAAGCAATCCAGTTACTGCATGAATCGCGAGACCGCTATCTATATTTTCAATTGTACTTTCTTCTTACTATTTTCTGTTTCCTTATTTGCCCAACAACCCAAACTGCCTTTTCCTGGCCAACCTGTCAAAAACACGATAACCGGTGGTTGTGGGACCGATGCCTGGCTTAATCACAAGCGACTGGAGCCTTCCTTTAAAACAGCGGAAGATAAAATGAACAGGGAAATTGCAGCCCGTTCAAACAGGAGCAGTATGGTGCTGCAGGATAATAACAGCTATGTGCTTCCAGTAGTTTTTCACATAATAAACCAGGATCCTTATGCTGTAACCGATGCCTATATTGCCGATGGCCTGAAAGACCTGAATGATGCTTTTTCAAAGAGTGGCAATTATGCTGCGAGTAAAGGGGCGGATACAAAAATAAGTTTTTGCCTCGCCAAAGAAGATCCGGATGGTGGCATTACAACCGGTATTACCCGCACGAAAAGTTATTATTCCGATAACCTGGATAATGCTATAGAAGACGGGCGGCTAAAGAATCTTATTCAATGGGATCCTTCACGGTACATCAATATCTGGTTGGTCACGAATGTCAATGATGAAAGCTTCGCTAATTTTTCCTGTGGCACCTGGACCCGTTTATTCACCGGCGCTTATGCAACGCTTCCGCCAAATGCAGGCACATTAGATGGAATTGTTACACCAGCTTTCGGCGTTGTAATGGCGCATGAAATGGGGCATTACCTTGGCTTATATCACACTTTTACTTTCAATGATTGCAATAATTTCAATTGTGAATTAACAGGCGACCGTATTTGCGATACACCTCCCGACGCCAACATGTTTTCTTCACCCTGCGGCAGCCCCTCAAACTCCTGTAACACCGATACTTTATCTGGTTATTCCAATGGTTTTTATAAGACAGACGTTCCTGATCAAACTGATAATTTTATGGATTATGGTAACGGGGCCTGTCAAAATCGTTTTACAGAGGGGCAGGCAGAAAGAATGCGTATTGCAATCACTACGCAGCGCAGCGGATTGTTGGTGAATAAATGCGATAAACCATGCACCGACAACCTGGTAGCCGCATTTACACGCGACATTGCTTATCCGCTACCTGGCAATACGATCCAGTTTTCCAATAAGAGTTCCGGAGGCAGTAGTTATCAATGGCTGGTAGACAATATACCTGTAGCCACAACCGCAGATTTTAAATACCAGTTTAATGAAGCGGGCAAATACAAGGTTACCCTGAAAGTGTATAACAACCTAACATGCACCGCCAACTATACCGACTATATAATAGTAAACTGTGGTGTTGCTGCCAGGTTCTATACCGATAAAAGAACAATTGCGTCCAAAGCAGGGGTGTATACCGATAGTATACTTTTTACCAATACATCGGTTAATGGCAATAGTTTCAAATGGCTGGTAAGAAACGATGCTGGCATGGCAGAAACAGTAGCTGGTACCGGTGTTAATCTCAGGTACACTTTTCCTGCCCCTGGAATTTATTATATACGGTTGATTGCTACCAATGGCAGTTGTTCCGATACAACATCGTATTATACCGTGCCCGTCGCTGACCCTACGCTGGATGCTTCGGTATACCTGTTTGATGCGCACTGTTACGAAACAACTAAGGTTCGCTTCTCCTTTTATGTCTGCAATTTCGGATATGTAGCTATTCCGGCCAATACACCGGTTTCTTTTTATGATTCAAATCCACGGCTGGCAGGCGCCAATAAAATTGGTACTACTTTCTATTTGCCTAATCCCATTGCAGGGCACTGTTGCGGTTTTGCATACACACAGATTATTGATGTAAAACAGGCGGGTTTAAATCAAATATGGGCTGTTGTAAATGATAGCGGCAATGCGGTGCCCGTTACCCTTCCTAATACGTCATTGATTGAAACGAATTTCAACAACAATTTCAATTCTATAAGCGGGTTCAGCTTTAACGTAACAGCTATTCCTGCAACGGCAACCCTGGAACCGGGTGATACCATCCAGTTAACAGCATTTGCAGGTCCAACAGCCATTAAATCATATGCCTGGACAACTCCGCAAAATCTTGGCTGTGCCAGTTGCCAGTCTACCAGTTTTATTGCAGATAAAGACGAAACTAAACGAGTTGTTGCCACCAGTATTTTTAATTGTATGGATACGGCATACATAGCTGTTTTAGTACCGCCGGCAGACGATTTTACAATTAACCTGGATGATGTACAATGCACAGGTACTGATAGTTTGCTACAGGTAGATTTTACCATCACCAACCTGTTTAAACGTGGCATTATTCCGAAAGGCCTTGCTGTATCCTTTTACAGGGGTGATCCCGCCACTAACGGTGCTGTATTGCTGTCGCCCGTTTTTACAGTACCTGCAACCATCAATGCCAAAACATTTTCCTTTAGCGGTACGATAAAAACCATTGATGCCGGTCTCATTTATGTGGTAGTAAACGATAGTGGTATTACAAAACCCGTAAGCTTACCCAATACATTGATGCTGGAAAAAGTGTATACTAATAATACAGGTTCCTTTAATTATGTGCCACTTACTGTAAAAGCAACTCCTGTAATAGCTTCACTTGAACCTGGCGACACCATCCTTCTTACAGCAGAAGCCAGCCCGGGCACCATTACAACTTACAGCTGGAACAGTACCGATAATCTCTCTTGTACCAGTTGCCAGGCAACAGAATTAATTGCGGTGTCGGATACTAAGAAGCAGGTTATTGCTACCAACATGTTTGGATGTAGTGATACCACCGAAGTAGAAATTAAAGTGCCACCGGCAGATGATTTTACCATCCAACTTACCGATGTGCAGTGCGCAGGTAGTGATAGCCTGCATATTGATTTCAAATTATTAAATGGCTTTAAAAGAGGCATCATACCAAAAGGTTTGGCAGTTTCTTTCTACAGTACTGATCCTGCCTCTGCAAGTGCTGTTTTATTACCGCCGGTCTTTGTTGTTCCTTCCACTGTGAATGCCAAAGAAGCAAGTTTTAGTTTTTTCATTAAAGGCATACCGGCGGGTAATTTATATGCTGTTGTAAACGATACAGGTAGTACAAAACCCGTTGTGCTGCCTAATACTTTCAAGCTGGAGAAAAATTATACTAATAACTTTTTGGTGTATGCCTATCAAACGGGGAAAGTAAGTATTCAGCCTGCAGATACAACCGTTTTTCGAAAGGAAGCTTTTCCGCTGATAATTAATACCACCATCTATAATTCCGCAACCACTGCCTGGTTTCCAGCAAGCAATTTTTCGCTTAGTTGTACCGGTTGTAGTACTCCAATTGTGACCGTAACAGGAAATGCTACGGTAACCATGCAAACTGCCAACAGGTATGGTTGCATTATAAGGGGAGAAGCAATTATAAAAGTATTTCCACCTGATATGACCGTGCGTATTTTGAAAACAGCATGTTATACCAACAGCACCATAGAAGTAGATTTTGAAGTGTGCATGAATAACCAGTACGATAGTGTTTGGTCGGGAATCCCAGTTTCATTTTACGATAGCCAGCCACTGCCGGGTGCTACCCGGCTGTCACCAGTATTTTTTACTCCTGCCTCTCAACCTGGTTCCTGTCGTGTTTTTCAACACGTGGTAAGTACCCCTGCTTCAATGAAATTGTACGCCGTGGTAAATGACAAAGGAGACAATATAGCTACGGTTCCTAACAGGATTTTTGATGAAACGCGGTATGATAACAACTACGGAGACTCGCCGGTAAAGCTGGTGCCATTTACCGTAACTGTTCAGCCTGCTGATACGTTGTTATTAAGGCAAAACGAAGTTTTACTGGTACCATCGGCAGTTGGTGGAATATTGACAACAGCTACCTGGAAACCTGCTACTTTTCTATCCTGTACCAACTGTTTAAATACTATTGCCAGGCCTGTTTACACTGTGCAATACGAAGTAACAGGCCGTAACGAAAATTATTGTACGGATACTGCAACCGTGTGGCTCCGAACCTTTACCGGAACACCAATAAATATTCCAAGCGGCTTTACACCAAACGGGGATGGCTTGAATGATATTTTTTATATAATGTCGGGCATTCAAGCTGTAGAACTAAACGATTTCGCAATTTTCAACCGTTATGGAGAAAAAATCTTTAGCCGGCAGCATGTTCGCCCAAATGATCCTTCTTTTGGATGGAATGGTACTTACAAGGGGCAGGCCGCACAGGCGGGTGCCTATGTTTATTCTGTTAGCCTGGTGAATGAAGATGGAAGCAAAAAATTGTATAAGGGTACAGTGGTTTTGGTACGATAAGCTTCTTTTAAGGAAAAGAGTATTGCAGACTCAGAATACAAATAACAAATAACAAATCGCAAATAACAAATCGTAAATAACAAATAACAAATAACAAATCGCAAATAACAAATCACAAATCACAAATCTTAAAATAGCCGTAATTGAACGCCACCTGATCTGCCCTTTGGTTTGGCATCTCCAAAAACAGTTTTGCCGCCGTATTGCCATGAATCTGCCCTTTCTTTTTCTATTAATTCCTGCAGGTTGTCTTGTGGGGTAAAATCTTGTTCGGCCCGGGCTGCAATTGCATGCAACTTTTTGATGGCTTCCGCTTTATCAGTCTGTCCCAGTTTCGATTTATCTACGGCATTTTGTAAAGTCCTGATCGTTTCATCATACACCATGGTTGGAACAGGAAATGGGTGACCATCTTTGCCACCATGGGCAAATGAAAAGCGGGCGGGGTCTTTAAAACGCGAAGGGGTTCCATGAATTACTTCACTTACCAGTGTAAGCGATTGTAAAGTGCGGGGGCCAAGCCCTTCGAGCAAAAGCAACGATTCAAAATCAGATGGATTAGTTTCATGTGCCAGCCATAAAATACTTCCCAGTCTTTTGAGGTCGATATCTTTTGATTGCACATCATGATGCCGGGGCATTACCAGTCGGTATATTTCTGGTAAGAGGACATTGGGTGCTTCATTGGTTAAAGCGAGTATACCAGTTCGGGTAGGGGCAGCTTCTGATGCAGTTAAATTAAGCATGCTACCCATGTTAATGCCACACACGCCCGTATGTGGTTCGTCTGTAAACGATGCAAGGCTTTTGGAATGCCAATGATACCTGCGGGCCGTTTTATCGCCAGCGTGCATGCCCTGTTGTACCACTGTCCAATCGCCCGCATCACTCACTATAAAATTGTGGGTATACAACTGAAAACCATCCTGAACAGCTGTATTATCTACTTTGGCGCTTAGCTTACTTGCACGTACCAGTTCATGTCCATCCAGGCCGGTTCGATTGGCGATAACCAGTAATTCCTCCGGTGTTTTTTTTGAATGTTTTCCTTTGCCACCACAGATGTAAATACCCAATTCTTTTGCATGTGGGTTAATGGCTTTTTTAAGCGCTCCCATTACAGAAGTGGTTATACCCGATGAGTGCCAGTCCATACCCATTACCGCACCCAGGCTTTGAAACCAAAACGGATCGCTGAGGCGCCGCAGCATTTCGGCTTTGCCATATTCTGCCAGGATAGATTCGGTAATAGCTAGTCCCAGTTTAGCCATACGCTCTGCCAGCCATTGCGGCACATACCCGTAATGCAGGGGCAGGTCGGCAGAACCAGAACGTTTCATAAAATAAAAATAGTACGACAGAGGATTCTTAAATCAAACTTCGGGGTAATTTAACAGCAGGCAGGAAAATTGGCTAAAGAAAAATTGAAATACATATAGGAGAGAGTGTGATTTTAATGCGGCGTTTGCAGCCCCGGCAAAGACGTATTTATTCTCCGATCATCTATAAAATATTCACCTGCAACAAAAGGTTTTTAACTGCGCTAGAATTTGAGACCTTTGAACAATTGCTACATAGCTAAAGCCACTTTAAGCAGTACCTTTCATCGTTCAATGAAGTATTCCATATGAAGAAATTATCATTTGCTTTATTTTTTTCGATATGTTTTTTGTCTGTAGTTATACCGGTACAGGCTCAAACAGATTTTACACCTTCCTGGAGTAAGGGTATTGTTTGGTACCAAATTTTCCCGGAGCGTTTTTATAATGGGGATACTACCAATGATCCAACAGTGTCGGATCAAAATGGCGCTTATCCTTTCGACGACAGCTCAGCTTTTCAAATCCATCCATGGACCAGTGACTGGTATCAATTGCAGCCCTATGAACAAAAAAATGGCAGGAATATTTATTACAATATTCAGCGGCGCCGGTATGGCGGCGACTTGCAGGGTATCATTAACAAGTTGGATTATATAAAGTCGCTTGGTGTAAATGCCATTTACCTGACACCCATTTTCTGGTCTCCCTCTTCTCACAAATACGATGCCTTAACCTACCATCATGTAGATCCGACTTTTGGTCCTGACCCTGAAGGTGATAAAAAATTAATTGCCACAGAAAATCCATTGGATACTGCTTCCTGGGTGTGGACCAAAGCTGATTTCCTGGCATTAAAGCTGGTAAAGGAAGTGCACAAACGGAAAATGTACCTCATTTTCGATGGGGTATTTAATCACCTTGGCGTAAAGAATTTTGCCTTCATGGATGTTGAAAAGAACCAGCAGGCATCGCCCTATAAAGATTGGTTTACAATAACCAGTTGGCGGGATAGTGCAAAGGGTACCAGTTTTAAATACAAAGGGTGGTTTGGGGTAAAAACATTACCTGAATTAAAGGAAGATAGTGCTGGTATTGTAGCAGGTCCAAAAGAATATATTTTTAATGCTACCAAGCGCTGGATGAACCCAATGAACAAGGGTATTGCAGATGGCATTGACGGTTGGCGGCTTGACGTTGCCTATGATGTTGGGCATCCTTTTTGGAAAGATTGGCGAAAGTGGGTGCGTAGCATTAATCCCCGTGCCTACATGACTGCAGAATTGGTAGATCCCATTGAGAAAACGAGACCCTACTTAAGTGGTGATGAATTTGACGCCACCATGAATTACAATTTCTCTTTTATCATGCACGATTTCTTTGTGCAGGATACTTCTGCTATTTCTGTTACGCAATTCGATGAAAGGCTTAGAACTTTGCGGGAAGCCTTTGGAGAAGGCGTGGCACTAAACATGCAAAACCTGATGAATAGCCATGATGCTACCAGGCTCGCAAGTGCGGTAGCCAACCCGGATGGGGAAAAAATGGGTAACTGGGGTAAATATTTCAACTGGAGCCAGAAGAGTAATAATAAAAGTTACAATGCCCGCAAGCCAACCCCTGATCAATTGAAAAAGCAACGATTAATTATAGCTTTCCAAATGTTGTACGTAGGTTCACCCATGTTTTTTTATGGCGATGAAGCGGGCATGTGGGGTGCTAATGATCCTGATTGTCGTAAGCCAATGGTATGGCCCAACCTGGGTTACGACTCAGAAACTTATAACCCCGATCAAAGCAGGCACGATGGAGATGTGGTAACCTTCAACCAGGATTTATTTGACTGGTACAAAAAGTATATTGGTCTTCGTCAAAAATATAAAGCCATTCAACTTGGAACTTTTACAAGCCTGGTAATTGATGATGCAAAGCAGTTATATGCTTTCAGCCGGAAATATGACAAAGAAGAAGTGATTGTAATAGTAAACCGAAGTCAAAAGCCCGTGTTATTTAATCATTCCACTATGAAAAATGGTGTATTTAAAGATGTATTTACAAAATCATCCGCAAAACAATTACGAATACCGCCAATGGAAATAGTGGTACTTAGTAACAGGTGAGTGGTGGTGAGTGATGAATGGTGAGTGGTGAGTGATGAATGGTGAATAATGAATGCTCGCATTTTGACTTTTCACGTTTGACTTTTCATATTCTACTTTCCACATTTTCCTATTACAGAGTCGTAAATCTTGAGTAATCAATAATTATTAATTAATAATTATTAAAAGTGTTTCTAACTCTTACTCCCAAAAGCTTTTCCACCTATTTGGCATAAGGAACATGTGTATCCATATAAGCGGTTATGGCGGCGTTCCAGTTCTTATAGGTTTCCTGGCGACCTTTATTTAGTTTTTCATTAGTTGCATTAAAACTGGCAAGCGATTTATTTAATTCATCAATCGCCTTGTTGTATTTATCTATTTCAGTTTGATCTTCCTGTGCTTTTGCATTGCGTTCAAAGCTCTTCTTTATCTTATCAAAATCTTCTTCTTTCAAAAAATAATCTGTTAAGGCCGCTGATGATGCGGCTTCTTTCTTGAAAAATTCCAATGCGTTTTTACATGCGAGTTTTAAAGCACCATCACCATTAAAGCTTTTCAAAGTATTTAAACTATCGAGGCTTTCGAGTGCATACTTTGTAATAGCAGATTTAGATTGCTCCATAGCAATTACGTTTTTCTTTTCCATAGCATCCATAAAATTGGATTCCTGCACACGGCACTTAAAAAAAGCGAGATATATCTTATTATAATAATCCATTACATCACTTACTTTTTTCATTTTGTTGTTATCCTCATCCGCATTATCTGCTGTAAGCGTGATGTTTTGTTTCAGGCAATATTCCAGTACTTTTTCATGTTTTTGTTTGCCGGCTTCTTCCATTTTTTCATCTACTTTCTTTCGTAATAAAATGTAAGCTTCCATGGCATCATAACTTTGTTCTGCTATATCTTCCAGGTTAACAATTTTCTGGTAGTTTTCATTAAGTACATCTGATACAAGTTTTAAATAAGCAATGGTGCTCTGGTGGAGGCTTTTATCACCTTTGTAATATGGCACTTCCGAAATGGCATATCGCGAATTATCCAATTGGGTTAGCATCTCCTGTCTTTTCTTCTCACATTTGCGAAGCTTGCTGCCATGCGCAACTGCGCTCTGGTAAGCAAGGTATTTGGCATTAAAATTCCCGAGTGCTTCATTTATTTTATCCAATGCATACACAGGACTGTCCTGCTGTGCAAATGCATTGAACAAATTGGAAAATAAAAGTAGGGTCACAAAAAGCAATAGCTTAAAAGATTTCATAGTTAAAATGTTTCGGTATTTTATTCGGGTATAGTTTATTGAAGTCGAATAAGATCTGCCATAATCATAGCAGCTTCTTTTATATAAGCATCTTTGCTTATTTGTTTTTTTGTTTGAAGACTTATTTCCTGCTGGTGAGCATCCAGCTCATATAATTTATTATCAAAGTTGGGGCTGGATATCTTCATCAAAAAATCAGGTAAATCATACATCAGTTCGGCATTTTTCTCCTGTTGCCTGCGCCACTGAACATATGGTTCCCATTGCTGCGGTACCATCTCCACGGCACTGGTAATATTCGTTATAATCTTTTTGGTTTGATGGAAATACACAGATGTATCCATCCGCTGTTTACTTGCAGCTGCCAACTGGGTTAATGGCAATGCTTTCAACAAAGTATAGGTTACATTTTTCATTACAGTATCGGCAGGCAAGGCAAAAGGCATTGAACGTTCGGTATAATCCGGCCCATCATAAACCGTTGGCAGGATGATGTCAGGTAAAACGCCATTTAGCTGGTTTGTTTTCCCGTTGATGCGGTACAATTTTCCAAGGGTAATTTTTGCAAAACCATTTTCTTCATTTATTTTCTCGTTACCCGTCATTTTTTCGGGATTAAGCAGTGAGTCCATTGGTAATACAGCCTGCATGGTAGCTTTGCCAAAACTGTTATTACCGATAATTACAGCGCGGTGATAGTCTTGTAAAGTGCCCGCTACCAATTCGCTGGCAGAAGCAGACTGGCCATTGATAATAATTCCCAGCGGGCCATCAAAAATGGTTCCCCTGGCCGGATCTTTTAAAACAGAAGTTTTTCCACTTTTTTCTTTGACCAATACAAGCGGGCCTGCGTCAATAAAAATACCTGCAAGTTCAAGTGCTTCCTGCACACTTCCTCCGCCATTGTACCGCAGATCAAGTATCAGGGCTTCGATGCCATCTTTCTTTAACTTTACTATCTCTTTCGCTATGTCGTTGGCGCAACTGCTGCCATTGTTGTCATTCCAACTTGTATAAAAAGATGGCAAGGCAATAAACCCAATCTTTTTACTGGTTTGTTCTAAAATATATCCCTTCACAATATTGTCTTCGTTTGCAATTAGTTCCTTGCGTAACGGAACAACAGATGTTTTACCATCTGCTGATTGCACGGTAAGTTCAAGCTTCGGATTTTCAAAGGCAGCATCTAACTGGCTTCTGGTGGCATCTTTTACAAGGATAGTTTTCCCGTTTGCGTCCTTAAATGATAACACTTTATCGTTTACATGAATGCTGGAGGAATTCCAAGCGGGGCTGCCAGGTATGAGTGATGCAACCGCCAATTCACCATTATCAACTTGCTGCAGTGCAAAGCCATATTTCATCTGCTGATCACTAAGGGATTCTTCAAATTCTTTTTTCTCTTCTGCTGGAAAAAATGCGGTATGAGGATCAAAACTGGTAGCAATAGCGTTCAGGTATAAGGTCTCCAACTCACTTTCAAAACCTTTTAAATCTTGCAGGATTTCATTGGTGCTTTCCTTGAAATCAGCAGCAATCATTTTGCGCTCAACTGGTTCCTGTTTTTCAAATGATGATTTTGATGGTTCAATGCTATCAGTGTCAAGCGCATCATAAATATTTTCAAGCAAGTTATTTCGTAAGAAGTCTGTCCACCTGGCACTGCTAACTGAATTATTTTCAGCATAAGACAGCTCATTTTTTCTATTAAAAAATGTTGCTTTATTGAAGGAGAATGGTTGTTGTAAAATTTTTTGAACAAGGCTATCTGCACGAAGTATTGATTGGCGGTATGCTGCTGTTAATGTTGTAACAAATCCCCATGATTTACCGGTTATTTCATCATCTATCTTTAATCGCCACACCGATAATTTTTCAATATCCTGCCTCGTAAAATATATTTTATCCTTGTCAATTTTTGCCAGCATATTATCAAACACCCTCGTAGAAAAACTATCGTTTATGGCAACCGGGCTAATATGATTTTTCTGAATGGTGGCCCTTAGTATCATGGCCTGTTTTTGTAATGCTGGCTGGCCTGCCAAGGCAGAAGACCAAAAGATAAATAGAACAATAAGGGTTTTCATAGGAATAGGGGAATTCAAATATATAGTATTTGCAAGTAATCTATGGAGTGCAAAAGATCTTTGAAGATCATAGGTTGCTATACTAAACACTCGTTTAAAAAAAGGCCCGGTAAAATTAACCGGGCACTTATTAAAGGATCGCGAATGGACTGCCGAAAATATCGTCATCGTCATTTCGGCGAAACCATCTTCTCAATTCGCTGATCCATCTTTGGATAACATCAGCTTGAAAGGCTTTAAGTACATACTTCATAGCGGTTCAATTTTGAGGTTAAAGTCGTGAGTCGTGAATCGTGAGTAGTGAGTGGTGTATAGTCAGTGCTGCCGCGATATGACTTTCATATTTGACTTTTTAGATTTTCCTCCTTTGTGAGAGGTGGTTGCAAGGTTTGCAACTGTTTTTTTAAAAACGTTTGTCAATTACCATCCATGCTGATTTTTGGAAGTTTTTACTGTATTTAAATGAGACATCAGACATCCTCAAATCAGAGATTGTATTGTGGGTGCTACCGCGTTTTGACTTTCACGTTTGCCTTTTCACGTTTTCCTCTTTCGTGAGTTGTGAGTGGTGAGTCATGAATAGTACGTTATAATCGGGCAATCTGCGGCTATGAACCATAAACCATCAACTATGAACTATCACCAGCATCCATCATCCGCCAACCGCCCCATTATCAAAAAAATCCCGGCCAACCTTGCGGCCACCGGGACTTTTTATTTGAACTGCTTTGTTTACAAAGCAGGGGAGGATCTTAGTAATCCATACCGCCCATACCTGGTCCGCCACCCATTTGTGGTGCAGCAGATTTAGGTTCTGGTTTATCGGCAACCACACATTCTGTAGTTAGCAACATACCAGCAATTGACGCAGCATTTTCCAATGCAACGCGGGTAACTTTTGTAGGATCAATTACGCCTGCAGCAAACAGGTTCTCGTAAACTTCTGTGCGTGCATTGAATCCGAAATCACCAGTTCCTTCTTTGATTTTCTGGATAACGATGCTGCCATCGATACCAGCGTTAGAAGTGATGATACGTACTGGTTCTTCAAGTGCTTTACGAACGATGGCAATACCGGTTGTTTCATCGGGATTAACACCTTTTTGTTCGTGAAGACTTTCGATAGCACGAATGAAAGCTACACCACCGCCTGGTACAATACCTTCTTCAACAGCCGCACGGGTTGCATGAAGGGCGTCGTCTACACGGTCTTTTTTCTCTTTCATTTCTACTTCCGTAGCAGCACCAATGTAAAGAACTGCAACACCGCCAGCCAGTTTAGCCAAACGTTCCTGTAGTTTTTCTTTATCGTAATCGCTGGTAGTAGTTTCGATTTGTGCTTTGATTTGGTTTACACGGGCAGCAATACCTTCTTTGCTTCCAGATCCGCCAACGATTGTGGTGTTGTCTTTGTTTAAAGTAATGCTGGTAGCTTGTCCTAAATAAGACAAGTCTGCGTTTTCCAATTTGAAGCCTTGCTCTTCACTTACAACCGTACCAGCGGTAAGAATAGCAATATCCTGCAGCATTTCTTTACGACGATCACCAAAACCAGGTGCTTTTACAGCCGCTACTTTAATAGTACCACGTAATTTGTTTACTACCAGGGTTGCCAATGCTTCACCTTCCAGGTCTTCAGCAATAATTACTAAAGGACGACCGCTTTGAGCAACTTTCTCCAGGATATGAAGAATGTCTTTCATTGCGCTGATCTTTTTATCGTAGATCAGAATGTATGGATTCTGTAACTCAGCTTCCATTTTTTCGCTGTTAGTAACAAAGTAAGGGCTGATATAACCGCGGTCGAATTGCATACCTTCTACTACGTCTACAGTAGTATCAGTTCCTTTTGCTTCTTCAACAGTAATAACACCTTCTTTACCTACTTTACCAAAAGCTTCAGCAATCAGTTTACCAATGGTTTCATCGTTATTGGCACTGATGGATGCAACCTGCTGAATTTTTTCGCTGTCGCTTCCAACAGTTTGGCTCTGTGTTTTCAGGTTAGCAATAACCTTTTCAACGGCTTTGTCGATACCGCGTTTCAGGTCCATTGGGTTTGCACCTGCAGCAACCATTTTAAGTCCTTCACCAATAATAGCCTGGGCTAAAACAGTAGCAGTAGTAGTACCGTCACCAGCGATGTCAGCAGTTTTGCTGGCTACTTCTTTCACCATTTGGGCACCCATGTTTTCAATGGGATCTTCCAGTTCAATTTCTTTTGCTACGGTAACACCGTCTTTAGTAATTGCTGGTGCACCGAATTTCTTTTCGATTACAACGTTCCGGCCTTTTGGTCCGAGAGTCACTTTAACCGCGTTGGCAAGGGTATCAACACCCTTCTTCATCCTGTTGCGGGCTTCGATGTCGAAGAAAATTTGTTTAGCCATAAAGTTCTAATTTGAAAAATGTGAAAATTTGAAAATGTGAAATGATTGTCGTGTATAATTAGCCTGCCGTAAATGCCAGCAAATTGGCAGGTATGCTAACCAGCACTATTTAAACAATCGCTAGTATATCTGATTCACGCATGATCAGGTAATCTGTACCGTCGATACTGATTTCTGTACCTGCGTATTTGCCGTATAAAACCGTGTCGCCTTCTTTTACAGTTACTGGTTCATCTTTTTTTCCGGGACCAGCAGCTATTACAGTACCACGTTGTGGTTTTTCTTTTGCCGTATCCGGGATAATGATGCCACCAGCAGTCTTTTCTTCAGCAGCGGCTGGTTTAACAATTACGCGATCGTGCAGGGGCGTAACTGACAATTTGTTGTCTGTAGCCATAACTTATATGTTTTAGTTTTTAAAGAAACAATGTGAACAGGCTTCCTTTAACGAACATTGTGCCAATGCATAAAACTTTAATGAATTGTCAGATTTGAAACGCCAGAGCCAAACTTTTTGTCAGTTTTAAGAAAAAAAAGGAAATACAAAAGTGAAAACTGACAGAATGAAGTCCTGCAAAACTGGCGCTTTTTCGAAATTTGGTGATGCAGCAATTGTATGTTTTAAAAAATGAATGCTGAGGTTATTAGCTATAGCATAGTTCAAAATCTTTTAGAGTGATTTCGGCATGAAAACGATTTTTAGAGTCAAATCGAAACTTTTTGATAGATGCTGTGGGTAAGATATCGGGCTACGTTGCTTGCGAGACTTCATCCCTGGCGGAGGGCTTTGCATTTACCCTTACTTTTGCCGCCCAACGTTATCGTGTACAATGATCAGCAGAAGAATTATTAGGGTGAAAGTGATGCAGAGTATCTATGCTATACGAAGCAGCAATCACCCGGAATTTACTACCGGCGATGCCGAAAAAATTTTAAAGAAACAATTTGGTTTAACCCTTTCGTTATTTACTTACCAGGTGTGGTTTTTAACGGAGGTGGCGAGATATGCCGAAATAGATGCCCGGAATCGGGGATCAAAACATCTGCCAACAAAAGAGGATCTTTCTGTGCCGGTAAAAATTGCCGGAAACGAATTGCTTTGGCGGATCCTGGAATCGGAAGTTTATAAAGATGCCACTGCTATTTACAAACCCCAGCTTCTTGATAGTGAAGATTGGGTCAGGCAGGTTTACAATAAATTGGTTGCATCAACAGAATACGCTGTTTATAATACAACAGAAGGTAGGGAAAAGAAGAATGAACGGGAGATACTGGAATTTATTTTCAACGACCTGATGCTGGCAAACGAAGATTTTGTTTCGTTTATCGAAGATCATTTCAATAATTGGGATGATGATGCAGATATGTTGCGCATGTTGATTTTGCAATATTTGCAGAAACCCGGAATTCTCCAGTTCAAGGAAATGATCAGTAAAGAGAAATTTGATTTTGGCAAAGAATTACTGGATGTGGTAGAAAACAGGATAGAATTGCTGGATGAATGGATCAAGCCAAAATTGCGCAACTGGGATGCAGAGCGCCTTGCTTTGCTCGACATGATCCTTTTGCAAATGGGCGTGGCCGAATTCCTGTATTTCGAAACCATTCCGCCTAAAGTTACCATCAACGAATACATTGATCTGGCAAAAGCCTATAGTACACCACAAAGCGGGCAGTTTATAAATGGAATTTTAGATAGTGTAAGAAAGGAATTGGAAAATCAGCAACGATTGAATAAAGTTGCATTTAAAAAGTAGTTTACTTCTCATATTGAATGCTAATAAAAATGATAAACTTTAAAACCATATTTGTTGCTGCAGCATGTTTAGGGTGGATGTCCTGTATTACCGAAGATGCCAAACAGCCAAACGGGCCGCTCGCCCCGGGACAAACTGCGTCGGCAGCAGCTTCCGATCCTGCCAGTTTAACTTCTATGCAATGGGTTGATTCCGTTATAAATTCGGGCACTATTTTAGAGGGAAGTAAGCTGGAAGTAGTATTTCGGTTCAAGAATACAGGCGACAAACCGCTTGTGATTGAAAGTGCCCAGCCCAGCTGCGGATGTACGGTTCCTGAAAAACCTGAAAAGCCAATTATGCCCGGGCAGCAGGGTTTAATTAAGGCAGTATTTGATAGCAAGGGCAGAACTGGAGCTAATCATAAAACAATCACTGTTCACGCAAACACGATTGGAAGTGGTAGTCATATTGTAGAATTCAATGTGAATGTGTTAGGAAAAACCGATGGTCCAAAAGCCGCTGAAGCCACACCTGCTAAACAATTTTAAAGTCATTCCAATCTCCGCTCATTGCGGAGGCTAATATTTAACCCGTCTCCGGGCAATTGCCGCAGACATTTTTAATTCGATTTACAATGAACCAAGCGTTATTTCTTTTGATGGCTAATCCAAGTGGCAAAAGCAGTGGATTTGAATTTATTTTTCTCGGCCTGATGATCTTTGTTTTCTGGATGTTTATGATCCGCCCCCAGGCCAAAAAAGCAAAAGAGCAAAAAACTTTTGTTCAGAACCTCCAGAAAGGAGATAAGATCGTAACCATTGCAGGTATTCATGGCGTAGTGTATAAAGTAAACGACGACGGCACTACTATTCAATTGGAAACAAACCCCGGTAGCTATATCAAACTTGAAAGAAGTGCTATCAGCATGGAATGGACTGCTGCGCTAAACAAACCTGCCGTAGCTGCAAAATAATTAGCTGTAAATGTTAGCAACAAGAAATCCTGGTCCCCGCGGCCGGGATTTTTTTTGAGCTGATTTCTGATTGAAAGACACTACTATACAAATGCCACGAATACACGAATAAACATGAAAAGGATACAATAAGCGTAAGTGATAGTCTAAATGCGGCAGCACCCACAATACGATTTCTGATTTGGGGATGTCTGATTTCTGATTTCTGATTTAAAGGCACTACTTCAAATGCCACGAATTCACTAAT
>JAZKGP010000001.1:20268-148477 GCA_040385845.1 Bacteroidota bacterium
TGATTTGAGGATGTTTGACTTCTGAGTTTAATACAGATGCCACGAATTCACGAATGGGACACGAATAGGATACAATAAGTAAAGTGATCATCAAAATGCGGCAGCACCCACAATACGATTTCTGATTTGGGGATTTCTGATTTCTGATTTAATACAGATGCCACGAATTCACGAATAAACACGAATAGGATACAACAAGGAAAGTGATCATCTTGATGCGGCAGCACCCACAATACAATTTCTGATTTGAGGATGTTTGACTTCTGAGTTTAATACAGATGCCACGAATTCACGAATAAACACGAATAGGATACAACAACGAAAGTGATCATCAAAATGCGGCAGCACTCACCACTCACCACTCACCACTGACGACTCACGCCTTACTACTCACCGCCATCACACCCGCACATAAATTTTCTTTTTATCCAGCCAATAACCTACCACCCAGCAAAGCATCATAAAGCTTAAGGCGAATAACAACGAACCTAAATACATGCCTGCATGCCGGAAAATATTTTGAAACACCCAGCGAAAAAGAGACTGTTCGGGGTTGGCGTGTATAAAATATAACAGGATAGCCAGCACTTCTGACAACAAATAGATAAACAAAGGATTTCTCCCGAACACCTCGAAAAAGTAATTCCAGCTGGTTTTCTTTTTGAAATCTACCAGGTATACAATAGCGGAAAGGATCACGCAATCAAGTCCTACCGTATAAACAACAAAAGACCCTGTCCAAAGTTTTTTATTGATGGGCAGTAACAAGTTCCAGAAATAAGCAACCGCAACTAAAGCAGCACCTGCAAGCAACAGTTTTGCCAATCCTTCGTAGGTTTTACCCGATTTTTGGAGAAATACACCCACCAGGTAACCCCCGATGACATTACCAACTGATGGCAATGTACTCAGGATGCCTTCAGGATCAAACGCTACTCCTTCACCATGGTATAAATGCGATTCGCCCAGCAACCATAAATCGAGATAGGTTCCTGCATTTGTAGCCATTCCCAAAGGATCGGCCGGGTCGCCAAAAAGATATAGTGCTGCCCAATAGATTAAAAGAAAGGCAACACCTATTAATGCCACCGTTTTTGGTTTGAAATAATAAGCCAATAAGGCTGCAATTCCATAGCATAATGCAATGCGTTGTAGTACACCAAAAATGCGGGTACCAGAGATAGGAGCTAATACAAGTGAGCCATTTTCCCATTTTACAAAAGGGAACCAATACATCAGGTAGCCTAAAAGAAAGATAATAAAGGTTCTTTTAAAGATTTTAAGCAAAACTTTCGATTGTGGCATTCCCGCCCATTTTACCATAACAAAACTCATGGCATTACCAACAGCAAACAGGAAAGAAGGAAAAACAAGATCAGTGGGAGTGAACCCATGCCAGTCAGCATGAAGCAGCGGAGAAAATGTTGTGTCGCCGTTTCCCGGGGTATTTACAATAATCATAAAGCAAACTGTCATGCCCCGAAAAACATCCAGTGCTGTAAATCGTTGAGGAACTGTCATTAAAAGATTTTATTAAGAAAGCCGAATGTAATTTTTTTATATGATCAACAAATTAATCGCTGGTAAACCGGTTAGATAAACTCCGAACTAAAATTTCAATTTGACATCCGGGTAAAAGTCAATTCCCGTAAATACATTTTAAGGTTTTATAACAGGCTTCGGCTATACATTTGCCGCTTTAAAACCTGGCGATGAAAAAAAGTTTGTTCCTGCTCCTTTTTCCTGTGATGAGTCTTGTTTCTTGTTTAAAAACTGAGGAAGTTGAATGTGTTCCGATGGAAGTAACTTTAAATGCACCGGCCAATGAAGTATCGGCATTGAAAGGTATTCTTTTGGGTAGCGGAATAACAGCTACGGAAGATCCCCGTGGATTTTTTTATGTAATTTCCGGACCAACTACAGGTGTAAAGCCGACAACCTGTTCCGTTGTAAGCATCGATTATGTGGCTAAAATTTTAAATGGCGCCCAGGTTGACCAGGGTACTGGTGCGGTTTTCCAGGTGGCAGCTTTTATTACTGGTTGGCAGGAAGCGATTCCGTTACTTTCAAAAGGTGGCAGTATGAAATTATATCTTCCTCCGAGCCTTGCATATGGGCCTAATCCAAATGGTAATATTCCCGGCAATTCAAATCTTGAATTTACTATCGATTTAAAAGACGTTAAATAAGAAGAAGGCTAAGTTTTTATTCATCACCGGCGCATCTATAACATGCGCCGGTTTTGTTTTTGTTAGGAATAATAGGCTATGTTTTACATTAACAAGCTGTTTTTTACAGCATTGCGCATACTGCCCTTTCTTTGCAGCATGAGGCTTTTAGTTTTCGTTTTCCTTTCTATTCTGGCAAAAACTATTGTTGCACAGGTGCCAGACTCGTTAAGAAATGGTGTGGATACAGTTTCCAAACTCCAGATCTTAAAAGCAGGCCGCTACAATTTTGAAAAAAAAGATTCTGTAACCAGCTTTTTGTCATTAGCCGTGGATGTACAGCTTAAACAGGAGCAAACCTTGTTTTATGCCGACAGCGCTGTGTTAAATCAAAATACAAGTGTGGTAGAAGCCTTCGGAAATGTGCACATAAATGATAACGATAGCCTGCATACCTATGCGAAATATATGCGCTATAATGGCAAGGAAAGAAAGGCTTTCATGAAAAATAATGTACGCCTTACCGATAATAAAGGCGGAGTATTAACTACTAATGAACTCAATTACGACCTGGTTACAAAAGTGGCGATCTACAATACCGGTGGCAAGGTGGTAAATAAAAAAACGGTTTTAACCAGTAAGGAAGGGCACTATTTCCAGGAGTTGAAAGAAGTGACCTTTCGAAAAGATGTGGTCCTGCAATCACCGGATTACAACATTTATACCGATTCACTGATATACAACACAGAAACTGAAATTGCCCGGTTTATTGCACCAACAACCATCATCAATGGTAAGCGAAAGATCTACACCAGGGAAGGATATTACGATTTGAAGGCGGGCAATGCCTATTTTGCAAAGCGCAGTTCTATTATCGATACCACGTATTCAATTATTGCGGATGAAATGAGGTTTGATGATAAAACAGGATTGGCCCAATTCAGGGGTAATGTTGTTTTTGTTGATACGGCAAATGGCGTAAGCCTGTTATCAAATCAATTGTTTGCAAATAATAAAAGCAATAGTTTCCTGGCAAGTGAAAAACCATTGATGATCTTAAAGCAAGATAATGATTCAGTATATGTAACGGCAGATACGCTTTTCTCAGGTAAAATAACTGATATGGCTTCCGGAATAGTCATCCCGGTTATAACCGATACAACTGGGAAAAATTACAAGGCGCCCGACCTTTTGGGTAAAGACAGTTCGATGAACCGCATGTTTATGGGATGGCACCATGTACGTATTTTTTCAGATTCACTACAAGCAGTTTGCGACAGTGTATTTTATGCAGGTACTGACTCTGCCTTTCGACTGTATAAAAACCCCATCGTGTGGGCCAACGAAAGCCAGATCACTTCCGACACGATGTACCTGTTTACCCGTAAACAAAAGCCGGATAAGTTATATGCATTTTTCAATGGATTCATTATTAATAAAACCGGTAAATCGCAGTTCAACCAGGTAAAAGGAAACACCGTAAACGCCTGGTTTAAAGAGGGTGAGATAGATTATGTGCGGGCAAAGGGAAGAGCAGAAAGTGTATATTATGCGCAGGATGAGGCCAATAAATTTATTGGGATGAACCGGGCAACGTCGGATGCGATAGACATGTTTTTTGCAAAAAGGAAACCAGTTAAGGTTAAATTTATAAATGATCTGAAAGGTGTAACCTATCCCATAAAACAGGTGCCTGCAGAAGAAGATAAATTGAAGGGGTTTAACTGGCAGGAAGACCGCAGGCCCAAGACCAGGTTTGAAATGTTTAGTTTCTAGTGATGCTTATTTAACCATTGATTAGCGATAACTCAATAAATGCATATGCCCGCAAAGGTGTTAAAAAGAAACTTCCTGGATTATCTGAAGGAGTTTATGCACGACAGTAAGTCCATCGGCATCGTGCTTCTGGCCTGTACAATTGCATCGCTAATTGTAGCTAATCTTCCATTTGGGACATCCTATATCCAATTTTTCGAGAAAGAAAGTAGCTTTCTTCATTCCCTACGTTTGCCACATAGTATTGCGCATTTTACCAACGACGGACTAATGGCCGTTTTCTTTTTCCTGGTTGGGCTTGAAATTAAACGTGAATTTACTTCCGGCGAACTGTCCTCTTTTTCAAAAGCGGTGTTGCCGTTTGGTGCTGCGTTGGGCGGGATGCTGGTGCCGGCATTTATCTTTATTCTTTTCAACAGGGGAACTATTTACGAGGAAGGCTGGGGAATTCCGATGGCAACTGATATAGCTTTTAGCCTTGGCGTGGCTGCAATACTCGGGCGAAAATTCCCGGTGGCTTTGAAGATTTTTCTAATGGCACTGGCAATCATAGATGACCTCGGTGCTATCCTGGTTATCGCATTCTTCTACGGAGGTTCAATAAGTGGATATTGGTTGCTGGCTGCCGCTGTTTGTATTGCCTTGTTATCATTGTTGAATAAAAGGAAAAGTGCTTTTGGCTGGATGAATATTGTATTGGGGGTTGTACTCTGGTATTGTGTTTACAACAGCGGTATACATGCTACAATAGCCGGGGTTGTGTTTGCCTTTATGGTGCCGAAGAAAGACCTAACGGAACTGGAACATTCCATTCATAATGTAGTAAACTTTGGTATTCTGCCTCTTTTTGCACTTGTAAATACAGCTATCATCATCAATTCTTCGTTATTGGGCGAGTTGGGAACTACAGTTTCCATTGGAATTTTTTGCGGCTTGTTTTTTGGAAAACCGATCGGAGTGCTATTGGCGTGCTGGATACTTGTTCAGCATAAGGCAGTAAGTTTACCCGAAGGCACTACCTGGGGTCAATTAGCAGGGGCGGGAATTCTCGCAGGCATTGGTTTTACAATGTCGATTTTTATTTCAGCACTTGCATTTGAGCAGAAAAATGTCATAGAACTAGCAAAAATCGTTGTGTTGATCTCCGCTATTCTCTCCATAATCGCTGTTTTGATATGGATGGGAATCGTTGCAAGATATAACAATAAGCAACCGAAAATTATAGATATGGAAGCAGAAGACGAGTACAGCAATCTTGCATGAGATATCGTTAATAACTGATTAAAAATCAATATTCTGAATGCTTTCTGAACGTACTGAAAAGTTATTAAAAGTCTTACATCAAAGACAGCCAGATCTTACTGTAATATTGGAAAATGTAAATGACCCGCACAACATTTCGGCGGTAATGCGTACATGTGATGCCGTAGGAATATCTGAATTATACGTTTTAAATACAAAAATTGCCAGGCATGAAAAATTTGGTCCGCGTAGCAGCAGCAGTGCCGACAAATGGGTAACAATTCACCAATACGAAAACCTCGAAGAATGTATTGATGCAGTGAGAAAAAAGTATGATTTCATTTTTACCACCCATCTGGCAACAGATGCGGTTTCGTTGTATGACCTTGACCTTACCCGAAAACTCGCCCTGGTTTTTGGAAATGAACATAGTGGTTGTTCTGAAGCCATTATCGGTAAGGCGGACGGAAATTTTATTATTCCGCAGGCTGGCATTATTCAGTCACTCAATATCTCGGTCGCTTGTGCTGTAAGTATCTATGAAGCTTATCGCCAAAAGAAAGCAGTCGGTCATTATGACACCTGCAGGTTGACAGAAACTATGAAAAACGAACTAATGCGTTCCTGGAAAATGTATGACCTGGTGAAATAAAAAACCCGTGATCTCCGGGTTAATTTGGATTTTGATTGGTGCCCTCAGCGGCCGTTATTTTACCGGCAGCTGCTTCAGCCAACATTCGTTTAGCTTTTACAGCCATAATTCCCACATTTAGCTCAAATCCAATTAACAAGACAAGTGAGTTAATATACACCAGGTTCATGATGATAAGAACCGTTCCTATTGATCCATATACTTTGTTTAGCTGGCCAAAATTATTTACCCAGGTGCTGAAAAGCCAGCTGGTGAAGAACGTAAGTATGGTAGCCAGGATGGCGCCTGGTGAAATTAGCGACCACCGGTTTTTTACAGCTGGCGCCCACCGGTAAATAAATGCAATAGTGAAGTAATTGAGTAAGATGATAACTATCCAGCGGGCCGAATCAATCAATGATTTTACTACCGGTTTATCCCAGTTCAAGGTTTTTAAAAAGAAAGAACGAATAGGTCCTTGTGTAGCCAGCAATAGCACGGTCGAAAAAAATAATAAGATCAGGAAAGAAGTTAATCGAATAGCAGTCCACCTCTTCGCCAGGAATTTACCGCTTCGTTCCTCAAAATAACTTCTGTCGAATGTGCGCATAATTCCCATCATAGCATTGCTGCTGAAAAAGATGGCGGCTGCAAAACTGAACGATAAGAGTCCGTTTCTTTGGGTTCCAAAAAAATCGTGTATTACATCAGCCACCAGTCTAAGGGTGTTGGTATCTTTCAATAATTGTGCGATAGTTCTGATTAGTTCCCTTTCAAAATGAACTGCAGTTGGTAAATAAGGCACCAGCGTGCAAAGGAATATAAGGCCTGCAGGCAAAGCCATTAAAACATTAAATGATATAGCGGCGGCTCTTAAATTGAAACCAATTTTTGTAATCTGTTGCCGGAAGAATTGAATGACCTCAAATAAAGGGCTTCCCTCAAAACCGGGTAAGATTAAATGCTTTGATTTATTTACGAGGTAAGCTACCGGTGCAAGTTTAACCAGCCTTTGCTCAAACTTTTTCATGAACGGGATGCTTTAGCCAATGAGTCGGCCGCAGCTTTTTGTTTGGCTGCTTTGCGAAGTAACCAGGCACTAAGGCTATCCTGGTAAATCTTCGCCGCCCGGTTGTGATCAGCCAGGTTGCTGGTAAACGTGCTGCCACCCATCAGGTCGGCATTGGCTACAAAAAATAGGTAATCGGTAACAGGTGCATCTAAAACTGCATCAATTGTGGTTGGTGAGGGAGTGCAAATAGGCCCTGGAGGAAGTCCCGGATTCCGGTAAGTATTATAAGGCGAAGGCACTTCCAGGTCTTTGTAATAAACCCGGTTCATCGTAAAGTTTTTCAGCGCATACCGGATTGTTGGATCTGCCTGTAGTGGCATGCCTCTTTGAAGCCTGTTGAAATATACGCTTGCAATTTTTAATTTATCATCAGCATTGTTGCTTTCTTCTTCCACTATTGAGGCAATGGTGTATACTTGTTCCGGAGTATATCCTTTTGCCTTTGCTTTTTCGAGTCGTTCTTCCTCCTTCCACCATTTATCGTATTCTTCGTTCAGTTTCTTAAAAATCCTGGTAGTGCTGTAAGTCCATGGAAAGGAATAGGTATTGGGAATTATTTTGTGAAAATGATCTGTTCCGGCAGAGTCCAGCCATTGTATTACAGACGACGAATCAACTTCAAAATTTTTACCTACCAGCTTTGCAAGATCCTGGGGAAGCCGGAGTTTATTTATAACCAGGTTAACGGGGGTATGTGAGCCATTCCGAAGTTTTCTAACAATATCCAAAACCGATTCACCCTGTTTTATTTGGTAGCGGCCCGGTTTAATTCTTTGCCAATAATCCATTTTTTCAGCCAGCCATTCGAAATCAGATGGGTTACTTAAAATGCTGTCTGTTGCTATAGAATCGAGCACTGCTTGTTTCGTAGCTTGTGACGTTCTGATATAGAGATATTTTCTTTCGCCGGCGAATGCCGTTTTAGGACTGAGGAATTTATACCAGGTTAGCGCTGATACCAGTAAAATCGCAACCAGGATAACAAGAAAGATTTTTTTTATCATGCTTTGTTTGATTAACAGGTAAAATTTTGCCTTTATTGTTCCGGTAGGCCCGGGCTTAAAATTAAATGGTATTGCTAAAATAAAAAGGCCATCCTTTTCATTGGATAGCCTTCATAACTAAATTTAGTAAGGTATTATTTCCCGGAATCCGGGGTTGTTTGCTGTGCAGGCGCGGTGTTTGCCGGGGTTTGCTGAACCGGAGCTGCAGCACCACTTGTGTTTACTTTATCCAGCAGGCTGTCTTTCGTAGAAACGCCTCCTCCCATAAAAAGAGTGCTTATAAGGCAAAGAATACCAATAATGCTGGCAAACAACCAGGTGCCTTTTTCAAGTACATCGGTAGTTTGTTTAACACCCATTAACTGGTTCCCAAAACTTCCTACATTAGAAGCAAGGCCGCCTCCTTTTGGGTTCTGAACAAGAATAATAAAACCCAGGATAGCACTGGCAAGAATAATAAGTATCAGGAAAAGAATTGTCATCGGATGTTTTTTAGTTGCTCAATTTGGGCTGCAAAGAAAACAGATTTTTCAGGATGCAGCAATATTAATTTTTGATAGATTTCCAGGGCTTTTTGATGCTTGCCTTGTTTTAGCAATACCTGGGCCATTGCTTCAGTAATGATCTCCTTATTTACATTAGATTGGTTTGCCTGTGCTTCCACTATTGGATCAGCTGCAGCAGCTTCCGGAATAGTCACTTTTTTCATGGTTTTTAACCATTGGGTAAAGCTTTTTAGCTGGCGTTCAAATCCATCTTTGGGAACCTCATTCAGGTCAACCTTGATGCCCATAGATGCGAAGTAGTCAACAGAATGGTAGGGTTCAAATACCATTTGTTCTTTTTTATCCTGTTCCACCCTGGATAAAGCAACCGCGGGTTCTGCTGCTCCCGACACCAATGTATCCAGCTCCTTCGAACCAGGCTCGCTTGTATCATTTAATTTTTTATCGCTGTTGGGTTCTGCAACTGCTTGATTATCAAAATTTTTTGCTGGTTCAGAATTTTCACCGCCATTTATTGGAGAAAAAGCATCCTCAGTACCTTCTTTGCCAGAAATAGGTTTGTTTTCAACATCTAACAGAATGCTTTCATCTGAAACTTTTATATCATCAGCATTTACAACTTCTTCAATTTCAACATTTTGATGATTATTTTCTATTTGTAAATTAAGTTGTTCCTGGAGCCATGGATCTATAATTACCTGTTGCTTATTTAACAGCCAATGCAACCTGTTGTGGTCATTAAACCAAAGGTTGGTTTTTTGAACCATATCACTACCAGGCTCTATGGAAAGCATCAGGAATGGCAGCGGGTACCAGGGATACTCGCTGGCACAATTCAACCACTTTTCGTGATCAGTTACGCCGTGCAGATGTGGTAGAACCGCGTTTGATATGGTTGTTTCGAGATTTGCAGAAGACATAGAAATTGATTTCGAAGTTTACCAGTTAGAAAATAGGCGGTTAAAAATCTCATCACTTAGACCCTGGATAATTTGATCTGAAAGGGCGGCTTCTGCTTGTTGTAAGGTTTGAGTTGCGCTGAATTCGAAACTTTTTGTTACGTCGTATTCCGCGTCTTTCAGCGTTTTGTTATCTTTTAAAATAATGTGCGCACCAACGGTAAGCCTATTGGTACTTACCTGTTGCGAACTGATACCCGACGTAGTTACTGAGTAATCACTAATATAACCGCTTACTACCCAATCAGCATCTTCGCTTTCAGTTCGGGTTAATCTTGTTTGACCAACAATTTTATCTTGTAACTTATTGGTGAGTCTTGGGCTTAGTTGTGGATTCACATACCGTGCTTTATTCTCAAGAAAATGTAGTTTAATCGTTTTGATATCTGCCGGAATACTAACATCCCTGAAGGTATACACACCGCAGGACATCAACAGGCAACTGGCAAAAAGCAAAGAAGTAAACGCAAGCTTCATTTTGTGGCTTTAATGTTCTGGAAGGATAAAGTTTTCAAACAGGCGGATTTAAAGATCCTCAATATCGTATTCTTTTAATTTGCGATATAGGGTTCTTTCACTGATGCCAAGGTCCAGGGCAGCGTCTTTACGTTTACTCCGGTGTTTTTTCAAAGCTTTAATTATCAGGTCTTTTTCCATATCCATAATATTCAGCGATTCTTCCACTTCTTCATGATGGTCAAAGTTGTTGTGTTGCGGAGCAGCGGGCTGATGGTGCTGAGGGTGTGCATTATGAAGATAATATGATTGAGGTCCAACTGCAGGTTGCGTCATCGTATTTCCTACTGTCGCTGGCTGAGAATCGTGTCTTGGTTCATCCAAAAAATTGTCATTTATTACGAAACTGCCATTGCTACCCGGGTTCTGAACCATTTCTACGAACATTCTTTTTAATTCATGTAAATCTTTCTTCATATCAAAGATCACTTTGTAAAGAATATCTCTTTCGTTGGCAAAAGTAGTTTCGCTTACAAAGCCTTGCCCGGCATTACCGCTCGCCAGAACTGGTAAATTGTTGATAGGTGATTCCGTTAGAAAGGCCCTTAGTTCACGGGCGGCAACCATTTTATCAGTTGTTAACACACTTATCTGCTCTGCAATATTCTTTAGTTCACGCACATTTCCCCGCCAGGGATAGTTCATTAACATTTGTTTCGCCTCTTCATCTAACTGAACCGGCGTTGTTTTATACCGTTCAGCAAAGTCAATTACAAACTTGCGGAAGAGTAAAGGAATATCTTCTTTACGGTCTCGTAGCGAAGGGATGCGAATGGGTACAGAATTCAGGCGATAATATAGATCTACCCGGAACTTACCTTTATTGGCATGTTCCAGCAAGTCGCGGTTGGTGGCGGCTATAACACGTACATCCGTTTTTTGAACTTTGGAAGAACCTACTCTTATATATTCACCACTCTCTAATACCCGCAGCAAGCGGGCCTGTGTACCAATTGGCATTTCGCCAATTTCATCCAGGAAAATTGTTCCCCCGTTTACAGTTTCAAAATAGCCTTTACGACTATCGCCAGCGCCTGTAAAAGAGCCTTTTTCATGACCGAATAATTCGCTGTCGATGGTTCCTTCTGGTATAGCGCCGCAGTTAACGGCAATAAAAGGGTTGTGTTTACGGGCCGATAAGGAATGTATGATCTGTGAAAAGACCTCCTTACCAACGCCACTTTCCCCGTTTATTAAAACACTGAGATCGGTATTGGCAACCTGCACTGCCACATTCAAAGCATGGTTCAACGCAGGTGAATTACCAATGATGCCGAACCTGTTTTTTATCGATTGTATGTCTGTCATTAATTCTTTTGTTACTGATAACTATTTGTTGTGGGTTAGAATAGATTTTTTCTCCCCTGGAGTTACTGTCATATTATACCACTTCGCCCAACAAAGTTGCCTGTGTGCATGAAAGTGCTTTTACCATGGCATAATCACCTTTTTTGAGGTTGTGATTTCCTTTCGGAAAAACCAGCACCTTATTATGCGAGCTATGACCAACCCAATCCTGGTCACTTCTTTTACTATCGCCTTCAATTAATACTTCAAAGATTTTGCCGATATCTTTTGCGTTGCTGATGGACGAGAGCCGGTTTTGAACTTCAATAATCTCGGCAAGTCTTCTTTTTTTGTCCAGCTCAGGAATATCATCAGTATACCGCTTGGCGGCAAGGGTTCCGGGCCGTTCGCTATAAAAATACATATAGCTCATATCGTATTGCGCATATTCCATCAGGCTTAGCGTATCCTGGTGTTCAGCTTCTGTTTCGCTGCAAAAACCAGTAATAATATCAGTTGACAAGCCACAACCGGGCATGATTTCCCGGATGCGGTTTACTTTACTGATGTACCATTCCCTGCTATAAGTGCGGTTCATCATTTGTAAAATCCGCGTGTTGCCGCTTTGTACGGGAAGATGGATGTATTTACAAATATTATGGTACCGGGCCATTGTAAAGAGCACGTCATCCGTTATATCTTTTGGATGAGATGTAGAAAAACGAACGCGTAGTTGCGGAGAAATTTGTGCAACCATTTCGAGCAACTTAGCAAAAGTGACTTCGTTCGCTGATTCGGAAGGGTTGGAGGGTGCCTGGTAATAGCTATCAACATTTTGTCCCAGTAAGGTCACTTCTTTAAACCCGCGATCAAAAAGATCCTGGCATTCTGCGATGATACTAGCCGCATCCCTGCTGCGTTCGCGGCCACGGGTAAATGGAACCACACAAAAAGAACACATATTGTTACATCCGCGCATGATGCTGACAAAAGCTGTAACACCATTGCTATTCAGCCTGATAGGACTAATATCGGCATATGTTTCGTCGCGGCTTAATAATACATTTACAGCTTTCTGACCAGTTCCTGCCTCTTCAATTAATGTTGGCAACGTGCGGTAAGCATCCGGACCGACTACAATATCTACAAGTTTTTCTTCTTCAAGTAATTTGGCCTTTAACCTTTCTGCCATGCAGCCCAAAATGCCCACCAGCATTCCGGGTTTTGCTTCTTTTGTTTTTCTGAATTCGGTGAGCCGTTTACGAATAGTTTTTTCAGCTTTTTCGCGAATGCTACAGGTATTTACAAATACAAGGTCCGCATCTTCGAAATTGCGGGTAGCACCAAAACCGCTGTTATTTAAAATAGATGCCACTACTTCGCTGTCGGCAAAATTCATGGCGCACCCATAACTTTCTATATAAAATTTCTTTGCATATTGATTCGGATCAATTGCAAAAGGAGCAAAACTTTCACCTTGCCTTTGTTCATCATGCTGCTTGCCGCCTGGCAAAACCGCTGGTTCATTTAATACTAAATCGGGCATGTAGATTTATGAATTGAGCGGCAAATATAAAATGTTATCAACTAGTGACAGGATGTCAGCCAAACGTTTTATCAAATCATTTGAAAGGCTTTATACCTTTAGCGGCAAATACCGTTTATGGAGCCGGAAGTAAAAGCATTTTTACGCATTATAATGCAGTGCATCAGCATGTTATTATTTTGGATGCTTATCAACACTTTTTTTGGGATAAAGCTAGGGTTGCTTTTTCTTGATGAAGAAATAACAATTTGGCATGCAGTGTATTATGGGTGTATGATTGCCAGTTTTGTTTGGGTGATCAGGTATATTATGAAGAAATGGAAAGAAATGCCTGAATTTGAACCTCATGATTAAAATGGAATACCTGCTTCATTTAAAGAAAGATAAAAAGCTGGCAATTATTTTGGAAGAGCAATTTCATGAATTGAAATACCATGAAAATATTCCATTAAGACTCATCGCTTCAATTATGAGCCAGCAACTGAATACAAAAGTTGCCGCTATTATTTATAACCGGTTCTTACAATTGTATGACGGTATTGAACCTTCGGCTACTCAAATACTTGCAACCAGTTACGCCCAACTTCGATCTATAGGTTTAAGCCATGCTAAAGCCAGCTATGTACACAACGTGGCCCATTTTTGTGTTGAGCATAAGATTTCGGATAAGCAATTATTGGCAATGGAAAATGAGGAAGTGATCGATCTGCTTGTTCAAATAAAAGGCGTTGGACGGTGGACGGTAGAAATGCTGCTGATGTTTACCTTGGGCAGGCAGGATGTATTTCCCATTGACGATTTGGGTATAAAGCAAGCCATGATAAAACTTTATAAGATTAAGGAAGAGGATAAAAAACTACTTAAAGAAAGGCTTCTCAAAATATCAGCAAAATGGAGTCCTTACCGAACTTATGCCTGCCTTCATTTATGGGGTTGGAAGGACGGAGCAGGTTAGTTCATCGGTTAAAAGTTAATTGGTTTTAAGATGATAGAAGAATGTCCTTATAATGAGGTTGGACTGATTTTATAGCTGGGCTCTATAACTTTTTTTCCGCTCGTTCAATTACAACAGTGAATAGCTACATTATCATCATCACCATTATTGGTTTGGCAGCATTTGGAATGGCATGGATGCCGGATATTGCCAGGCGAACCAAAATCTCTTATTCAATTATTTATGTAGTTGCGGGTGCTATAATTTATCTCGCCTTTGGCAGCCTGCTCCCTTTACCAGATCCCATTTTTAAAAACGATTTAACCGTTCACCTTACAGAACTCGCTGTAATAATTTCACTGATGGGAACCGGGCTGAAGATCGATCAGCCTTTCACGATCAGGTCATGGTCGAATCCTTTCAGGTTGGTAAGCATCACGATGTTGTTGTCGATCTTTATTGTAACGATGATAGCCCGCTATTATTTTCATTTCGATTGGGCATCAGCTATTTTGCTTGGCGCTGTACTGGCACCCACCGATCCCGTTCTTGCGGCCGATGTGCAGGTTGGCCCCCCACACGAAAAAGTAAAGGATAACGTGCGGTTTAGCCTTACTGCCGAAGCCGGGATGAATGATGGTACTGCATTTCCTTTTACCTGGCTGGCAATTGCTTTTGTTGGAATATCGAATTACCCGGATGTAATGGCCGATTGGGTATTGTATGATTTATTATACCGGGCAGCAGCCGGGCTTATGCTGGGTTTTATCATAGGAAGAATTATTGGTTATCTTTTGTTTGTGTACCAGGAGAAAAAAGAAACATTCAGTACCGATGATGGCTTTGTGGCTATTTCCACCACTTTATTGGTTTATGGTATAACTGAAATGGTTCATGGCTATGGTTTTATAGCCGTTTTTGTTTGTGCGGTTACTATGCGCAATTTTGAAATGCATCATAAATACCATAAAAAACTGCATTCGTTTACCGACCAGGTCGAAAGGATATTGGTGGCAATTGTGTTGATTTTGTTTGGAGGCAGTCTAGTAACGGGTATTTTAGGAGCCTTAACCTGGCAGATGGGTGTGTTTGCTGTGCTCTTTGTATTATTGATCCGGCCGGCAACCAGCCTTATCGGGTTGCTTGGAGCCAAACTTCATTTTAAAGAAAAGTGGGCGATTGGTTTTTTTGGGATCAAAGGGATGGGTACTTTTTTCTACCTGGCTTTTGCCCTGCATGAAAAAAGTTTTCCCCTGGAAAAAGAATTGTGGGCCATTGGTGCCTTCGTTGTTTTATTGTCCATAATTATCCATGGATTTACAGCTTCCAAAGTGATGAAAAAAGTAGAGACCGAATTTGCTGAACCTGCGGATGTACCGCTAGTAAGCAGCGAGATGGAAAACGTGAATCGTGAGCCGTGAATGGTGAATCGGGAACCGTGAGTAGTGAATCGTGTGTAGTGAGCCGGACATGTTGTTTTACCAGCAACCAGCAACCAGCAACTTACCTGGAAAGCCTGTCGTTTTGCGTTTTCCTTTAAACTAATTCCTAATCACCAATTAACTTGCCCTTCACCAACCATAAATATCCATAGCTGCCCGGTAAGTATTACAATGTGCTTCCACAATCAGTTTTATATCAGCGCTATAACCACCACCCATAGCAACAACACATGGAATGCCAACTGATTTACAGGCTTCAAAAACCAGTTCATCTCTTTTTTTACAACCATCCAGGGTATTATTCAATTTGCCATATTTATCGGTACTTAATATATCAACTCCACTTAAAAAGAAAATAAAGTCTGGCTGGTGCTTTTGAATAAGTTTATGCAGGTGATCGTTCAAAAGATCTAAATAGGTTGCGTCATCAATACCATCTTGCAAAGGGAGATCAAGATCACTTTTTTCTTTTATAAAAGGATAGTTGTGCCCGCCATGCATGCTGAATGTAAAAACACGTGGTTCGTTTTCAAACAATTTTGCGGTACCATTTCCCTGGTGTACATCCAGGTCGATAATTAAAATTTTATCAGCGAGCTTTTGATGTAATAAAAAGTTAGATGCAATTGCCATATCGTTTAAAAGACAAAAACCTTCACCTCTATTGGCAAAAGCATGATGGGTTCCGCCGGCTACATTCATTGCAACTCCATATTCCAGTGCATAACTGCAACAGTCGATAGTGCCTTGTGTAATAACCAGTTCGCGTTTTACCAATTGTTCGGTTAAGGGAAAACCAATACGCCGCATATGTTGGGCTGACAGTCGCAATTGTTTAAGATCATTGAAATAATCCGGGTCGTGTGTCCAAAGAATTACTTCATCCAGGCAAGGCGCTGGCCTAAAAAGATTAGCTTGTTTTATACTTCCTTCATGTAATAATTGCGCCGGTATCAATTCGTATTTCAGCATTGGAAAGCGGTGACCTGCTGGTAAAGGGTGAGCGTAAATTGGATCGTAAGCAATCTTTAGCAATGCGGCAGTTTTAATATTGTAATCGCAAGATTTCGGTAGCTGTGATGGCGAAAACTGTATCCAGCTTTTGCGGTTTCAAAGCAAAACTGCCGGTAAAATGGCTGAAAGCAGGTAGAATACATTGAGTTCCATTAAAATAGAAACAAGGTAAGCGGGTTTCCTGCCTCGGCCCCGATCGCAATATTACTGCCGGGTGCACATGACCAGAAATGATTCCGGTGATTGTTCCCATGTCAATCGAATTGTCGGGTTGGCAAGTTTTATCATGCATCAGCAATAAACCATTCAGTTGCAGGCATTCTACAACTTTAATATTATTTTCAACATACCAGGCCGGGGCTAAAATATCGTGATTGCCTTTAACCAGTATAAAATCGATATGCGCAAAATCATTCCTCCAACGGGCAAAAAGATTTAATTCTTTGTTGGCATGACTATGAAAAAGATCACCCACAATTACAAATTGTTTGGGTTTGAAATGTTGTAGAGCAGTAAACAGCCGTTGCATATCTTCTTTAAAAATATCCTGCGGCACTGCAATTCCGTGTTTTCTAAAATGGCCTGTTTTACCTATATGCAGGTCGGAGGCAATAATGGTATTTGCCTCTTCCCAAAACATCAGGCGCTCTTTAGTGAGCCAGAAAGTTTGTTGATGCCAATTGAATGCAGTCATAAATACAAAAAAATACTAAGTGAGTTTTTTGAAGTGGCGAAAGTAAAGCGACCGCAGCAATTTATAACCACACCGCCAGAGCGTTAAACAACCTGCTTTTCAATTTTGTTTAAGTGCACAATTCTTATAAGATGCAAGAAGCCAATGGATTAATGTTTTTGAAAGGGCTGAAATGCACAAACGTGTTTTATTTATGGCAAATGTTACTTGACACTACACGCTTTGTGAATCATTAAATAAATCATTGCTTTCACTTATGTTTGAAGGCAGAATCTAAAACCTGTTCTATGCGAATTATCGTAATAAGCCTTTTACTCTTACAATCATTATCTGTACAAAGTCAAACTTTTGACGAGGCCCTTCATTTATTGCAGCAAAATAAAATAGAAGCTGCAAAAGCCGCTTTTACCAATTTAAAAACGGGGAACGAAACTTCCCAGGCATTAATTGCATTAAGCCTTATCGAAGTTCACAATGGTCACCCGGAAGAGGCATTCAATTATTTTCAATCTTTTTTCAATGCATCTCCTGATCCATATCCTTATATCTATGCACTTTGGACTTCAGGCATTTTTGGCTCCGGCTCAAAGCTGGGAACAAATAATGTGAAGTCATTTATGATGCGGTTGGCCGACGATCCGAAAGCAGATGCGACCCTCAGGTCTATGGCAGCAGACAATGTAGGTGGAAAGCTGGCGGCTGCAAACAAAATAGCAGACTCAAAAACATGGTACGCCAGATTGGGAGATATAAAAAATTGGAACACTGTAGGAACTTTTCAGAATTTTTCTGCCAGCGGCTTCAATAAAGATTTTGGCGTATTAGCGCACCCTGAAGAAACCTACTCTTTTACAAACAGTACAGGTGCCCCTGTAAAATGGTTTTCAATTCCTGACGCCCGTAATGATCGCTGGCTTGACTTTAATTTTCACTATGATATTTCCAACTCAATTATTTATGCGCAAACATTTTTGCAGGCAAATGCAGATATGGATGTTAAATTATTATTGGGCGTATCCGGCTCCTTTAAGGTTTGGGTGAACGACGTAATGGCCGGCAGTGAGCAGGAGGAGCGAAATACAGATATGGACGTTTATAATTACCAGGTAAAATTGCAAAAAGGGTATAATCGCATCCTCGTCCAAATTGGCAGCAGTGAATTAAGTAACTCAAATTTTATGCTGCGTTTTTCTGATATGGATGGCAAGCTTTTAACTGATTTTAAAACTGTGGGCGAAGCGCAGCCTTATACAACAGCCAAACCATACGAAATAAAAAGTACTCCATTTGCACCCGAGCAATTCTTCGAAAAACGGATCGCTGAAAAACCTACTTTTTTTGATCAGCTAATGCTTGTAAATGTTTACAATCACAACGATAAAAAATATGATGCGATAAAAATAGCGCAGCTATTAAAAAAAGAAGCTCCAAAAAGTACAATGATTTCGCAAGTATTGGTAGAAACCTATAGCAGGGATAATAATTCAACCGATCTTAATAAAGAAATTGAGTTTATAAAATCGAATGACAGTTTGAGTTTATATGGAATTATTTTATTGTACAATGAAGCCCTTGAGCGGGAAGATTACAATGAAGCAAACAGGCTGCTTGTTAAACGAACCGACATATACGGAAACAACAGCGAAACTGAAGCAAAATTGTTGGATCTTCTATCTAAGAAAAAAGATTACGAAGCCTTATTGAAAGAACTGGATGTGGCATATAAAAAATACCCGGATGAATATGCATTTGTGTCCATGCAATACAATCTTACAAATAATGTTACCAAAGATTTAAAAAAGTCGAACGAGGTTTTGATAACTTATTTGAAGGACAATTACAATGAGGATATCATGGAAGCGGTTATTGCCAACAAGATGAAACTTGGTAAAATAGATGATGCTTTCAAACAGTTTAAAGGAATGATTGATGATATGCCGTATGCCACCATGCGGTATACCCGCATTAGTGATAAATACTTTGAAGTAAAGGATTATGCGAACGCACTTGCCTGGCAGCAGAAAGCACTTGACAGGGCGCCTTACGCAGGTGCATTGCACTATACGAAAGGGGTTATTTATGATGCCGCCGGTAAAAAAACAGAAGCATTTGATTCTTATAAAAAAGCCATCGCATATAATCCCAGTAATTACGATGCACGTAAAAAATTACGGGAACTCGAAGGTAAAAAAGACTTGTTTCAGTCTTTCAGGGAAAATGATGTATATGCCTTGTTTAAACAATCACCATCAGCATCTGATTATCCCGATGATAATAGTATTTATCTTTTAAAAGATATGCAGCAAGTGGTGTATCCCGAAAATGGTGCATCAGAAGAACGCAACGACCGGTTGGTGAAAATATTTAACCAGGCTGGTATCGATGATTGGAAACAGGTAAATATTTCCTACAACTCCTATTCACAAAGATTGATTATAGATAAAGCGGAAATTATAAAAAAAGATGGCAGCAAAGTGCCTGCCGAAACAGAAGACAATCAAATTGTTTTTTCATCGTTGGAAGTGGGAGATGCCATTCATTGGTTGTATAAATTAGAAACTGCTACGTCGGGAAAATTAGCTGAACATTTTTGGGAAGATTTCAATTTCAATACGGGTTATCCTATAAAATTAGCCAGGTATAGTTTAATTGTGCCGGCAAATAAACCTTTTAAATATAAGACGTATAATAGCGATCTGCAACCCGCAATTGCAGATCTGGATGCCTATAAAATGTATGTATGGGAAAAGAAAGACATGGCTGCATTAAACAGCGAACCTTATATGCCTCCATTTGCCGATATCGCGGAGAGGTTGGTAATAACTTCAATTCCTGATTGGAATTATGTAGCAAACTGGTACAGTGACCTGAGTAATATAAAAGCCAAAACAGATTTCGAAATAAAGGAGAAAGTAAAAGAATTGATGGATGGTAAAAAAGGGCTTTCAGATATACAAAAAGCGAAATTGATTTATGAGTATATCGAAACAAATTTTAATTATAGCGATGTGCCTTTTTTACATAGTGCTCTTACCCCGCAGCGTGCAAGCCGTACTTTGCGAACACGGCTCGGCGACTGTAAAGATCTAAGTACTTTGTTTGTTGCAATGGGTAAGGAAGCTGGTTTAAATACAAACCTCGTATTGGTTGATACCAGGGATAACGGCGACAAAAATCTTGATCTTCCAACGATTGGGTTTAATCATTGTATTGCGCAAGTAACAACAACAGATAAAAAATATTTCATTGAATTAACCGATAATCACCTGCCTTTTGGATCAATGAGCTATACACTTCTAAATGCCAATGGTTTGTATATCCCCAAAGATGGTACATCCACTACAACGGCGATATTATCTAAACTTAATAGTAACAACCGGCCACAGAATTTTATTGACCGTACAACTACCATAAGCTTTAAAGGTTTATCAGCAGAAATAGAACGCCGGAATAAAAGGCTCGGGGCCGAGGCTTCGGGTATCCGGTACAGTTATAAAAACAAAAGCGAAACAGATAGGAAAAAGGACATGTTAAGTTCTTTAAGTTCAGAATTTAATCGCAAGGTAAACCTGCGAACTCTTTCTTTTGAAGGGCTTGATAATCTTTCCGATACTGCTGAAATGAATTATACTTTTTCTGTAGACAAATTTAGCAGTGAACTTATGGGTATGCAGCTGTTTAAATTACCATGGAGCGACAGTTATAATTCACTGGATTTTGTGTCGCTGGAAGAAAGGAAATTCCCAATCAATGTTTGGCTATTTAGTACTACACCAAAAGATAAGGAAGCCATTACACTACAACTTCCGCCAGGTAAAGTTTTAGCGGAAATTCCTAAAAATATTTCCTTATCGCACCCTGCAATTTCTTATAGTTTGACTTATACAGTAAAGCCGGGCCATGTAAAAATTGTGCGGGAAGTAAACTACCTGAAAGACCAGGTTAGTTTGGATGAATACAATTCATTTAAAGATATTATTATTCAAATGAATGAGGCCGATGGTAAGCAGTATGGAATTAAGTGATTAAGTGAGGAATTAGTAATTGGTAATTAGTAGTTAGTCGTTAGCGATACATCATTTTAGGTCTGCTTTTAAAAACAGCGTTGTCAAATATCTGTCAACGCTGCTTTAAATTCCTCCAAATTATTTTTCATAGTTGCATTAATAGTAACCCCTATTGTTTTAATGGGGCCACCTCCGGTGATGTTTCGCCCGATCGCCTGCTGGAGTAAAACGGAATAAGTATGCCAACAAAGGAACCAGCGCTAAAGCAACCAATAATAGCCGTTAAAAAAACTTTTAAACTAAGCCCGTTTGTTTTATCAAAAACATCGTTAGGCGGATTGTCGGGCAATGCTTTTCCTGCTGGTCCACTACCGAGATACCCCGGTATAGATATGGCCATCATGATAAAGCAAAGCAGGCAACTTATAAGTATGGCTATAATTGTTATTACATGCGAATCAAACATTAGTCTGAATACCTTAACGTTCTGTCGTCTGCGGTTACTATCGAGTGTGGTATAAAAGATGGCTACAATTAAAAACATAAAGACCCCGAGGTATAAAAGCCATGTTTGGCTGTAAGTAGAATCATTTATGTAGAACGCAACAGGTATACAGTAGGCAATAGCTGCAAGTAGGGCAAAAAGCAGGGTAAAACTCCATGATTTTGTACGGTTCATGTTATTTGTTTATGGGTTACAGTTGTAGTGTACAAAAAGTTACATCGATCGTTCCTGATGATGTACCATTACCGGAACTAAACGAAATACATGCCCATAAAAAAGCACTAAACAATAAGAAATAAATGTTGCCTGCCGGCTACATTTTGGGGAATTAAATCGACTGGAAATTTAAAGTAGTCTTATCTGACAACCAACATTCAAAAATCTTTTACAAGGTCATTTTACGTTGTGCAACAACACCGGGTAGAGTCGGTTCTTTTTTAAAGATCCAGGAAATCTGTTGTTGCGCATTTGCAACATTGTTAAAGGTGCGGGAAAGCTTTTTTATCCTCGCTTCAAAGTCCGTTGGTGTAAAAGGTTGTACGAAAACACTTAAAATCTCCTGTTGCATTTCTTTCGCACTGTTGGCTATTATACAACAATCATTTAAACCAGAGCCATCGACCCCCGCCGTATTTACAACGCAATGTCTTCCATGATATAAAGCGTTGATCAATTTCAATTTAATACCAGTTTCATTCATAGAAGGCAATACATGCAATTGTGCTTTTTTCACCAGGTCTTCCATTTCGCGTTCATCAGGATTCGCAACAATGCAGGTATGATTGTATTCGTGGGCTAGTTTTTCTAATCTGGCTGAGGGATTTTTTCCGGCAATAACAAATGGTATTTCAATCTTATTAAATACATGGGTCAGTAACCAGGTAGCAGCAGCTTCATTTTCGGGTACGCCAAGATTGCCATGATACAAGCAATAATGACCGCGTTCGCCGTTAAACTGTGGCTGATACTCAGGTAAATATAACGGCAGGTAATCAACACTATTATAACCCAGTTCTTTAACAAATACATAAAGATCTTTCTCTGTAACAGTCCAGAAGTCGGCCTTATTTGCAAGTGATGCTTCATAGCTTCTTAAAAGCTTGCTTTCTCTTTTAAAAAACATTTTTTTAAAAAAGGAAGTAGTGGTTTGAGCCAGTTGCCGGTAATACTGAAATTCGACATTGTGTAAGCGAACGAAACTGCGTGATTTTGATAACTGCCCTGATTTGAGAAAATACGTACAATGAATACCTTCCATCAAAACAGGATAATCGTCTTGTAGTAGCCGGTTTAATAATGTTTTATTCGCCCTGCTTTTTACTATATAAGGAACCGAAAAAGAAAAGCCTTTTATACCGGTTAGTCTTTGATAATAATTTACTTCAACACAATAGTTGTTTAATGTTCCCTGTTCACCACGACCATATTCAAAACAATGTAGATGGATCTTTATACCCGCATCATGTAAAGACTTGATTTTGTAGAACAAATCAAATACGCCACCATAATCAACAGGGTAGGGTACATCAAGGCATACTATGTGTAAATGAGCATTTTCTAAAAGCTCGATTGGTGTGTTGATATTATTCACCTGTATTATTTAGTGGTAAAACATGATCCCAGTATGCTTTCAACTTTATTGCTTCAATTTCCCAGCAAAGCATTTTTCCGGCGGTTTCACATTGTCTCTTCAATTCATTATAGAATACAGCATCTTCCAGTAATTTGTTCAAATTCTGCGCAATGCTTTCTGCAGAAAGATCATGAATCAGCAAAGCAGTTGGATATTGTTGATTGAGTGCTTCGTATTCGGGGTAGTCCACGCAGAGTTGTGGAATACCACCCTGTATATAATCAAAATAGCGGTTTGCCAACGAATAGTACTGGTTTAAGCCGCTGTTTTCAAATAAGGTAATACCTGCATAGGCAAGTGGTGTTAGGCTGGCCAGCTGCGCCGGTTTTACATTTCCAAGAAAAAACACTTTCGCAGTTACCTGGTGAAGTGCTGTAAGCTCTTTTGCCTGCTGGTAAAAGTTGCCTTCGCCGGCAATAACAAGATTGGCATTCACCAGCTTCATGGCTGGGATAAGCGTTTCAAAACATCGGCCTTCATTTACCGCACCCTGGTATAAAAAAAATTTCCCCGGTGGAAGTTTAAGTTTGTTCTTGTCAATCTCTGTTTTTCTTCTGAATGGTAAATTCCGGATAACAGCATAGTTTATCCCATACCTTTTATTTAATTCCCCTGCGATAAATTCGTTAACCGTGTATCCAAATTTGAAATTCGGTACTGCCTGTCTTTCTACCCAATTCCATATTGCTGCAATAATGGGGCGTCTTTTCACTTCAGTAAGTTCGGTAAACAGCTCGTGAGCATCATATAGCCTCCGCGTTTTCATGCGCCTTGACGCCTGCAATACCGGCATAATCGTGTCTAAATCAATAGCGCAAAGGGCAAGCCGGCTGCTGTTTTTGGCTTTTTTTACGTGATTTAACAGGTATTCGTACAGTCTCCAGTTGTATTCCAGGTAAAAAAATTTCCCTTTGTTGTACCGGCATTTCAACCTTGTTTGTTCGAAATTGCGAACATCCAAAGGAACAGAACCGGGTAGTAACCGCCCAACCAGCGTTACTTTGTAACCCGCATCGGCCATGGTACTGCAAATGCGCAACATTCGCTGGTCATAAGTAAGGTCATTGGTAACAGTAAATATAATTTCGGGAACGGTTATCATAGCCTGGAAATGGTGCAATCTAAATTCTGATATTTGAAATGTCAAATTTGAAATATTACCTTACATTTGCCGCCCAATATAGAGATGACATTTAATCGGATCACAAAAAAAGGATAATCGATGCCTTATTTAACTACAGAAAAAAGAGCTGCAATATTTGAAACTTACGGTGGAAATGCAAAAAACACCGGGTCAATTGAAGGACAGGTTGCTTTGTTAACAGAACGTATAGCTGCCCTGTCAAAACATTTACAAAGTAATAAGAAAGACTTCAGTACCCATCGCGGACTGATGAAAATGGTTGGACAGCGTAAACGCCTGCTTACTTACTTAAGTAAAAATAATCTGCAGGGTTACCGTTCACTTATCGAGAAATTAGGACTAAGGAAATAACCCGGTCTATAATGATACAAAGCGTTCCCAATCGAAAATTTATGCGATTGGGATTTGCTTTTTGTATTTATACCAGTTTCTAAGAATCCAAATATTTTTTACCCGGGAATCAGACCACATGTAACGATCAGCTGCCAGTTACCGATGTCTTTCTCTCAAATTCATAATTCATGCTTACACAACCAATTTCTACCACCATCGATACAGGTGATGGCAGACAAATTACCATCAGCACCGGTCGTTTAGCACGCCAGGCCGATGGCGCTGTTACCGTTCAATGTGGAAATGCCGTTTTGTTGGCCACCGTTGTTGCCAATAAAGAACCTAAACCCGGTCAAAGTTTTTTTCCATTATCTGTTGATTACCAGGAGAAATTTTCTTCTGCCGGCCGTATCCCTGGTAGCTTTTTCAAAAGAGAAGCTCGCCTGAACGACTACGAAGTATTGACCAGTCGTTTGATCGACCGTGCTTTACGCCCATTATTTCCCGAAGATTACCTCTGCGATGTACAGGTTCTAATATCACTTCTTTCTTCTGATATGGAAGTTTTACCAGATGCTTTGGCGTGTTTGGCAGCTTCGGCAGCACTGGCTGTAAGTGATATTCCCATCCAGGAAGTTATTTCAGAAGTTAGGGTTAGCCGTGTAAACGGTTCGTTTGTGGTTAATCCTTCCCGTACTCAAATGAAATCTTCAGATATGGATTTCATTATTGCTGCTACCGCCAAAAACATTATGATGGTGGAAGGTGAGGCAAAAGAGTGCAGCGAGGAAGAATTGATCCACGCCCTTGAAATTGGTCATGAGGCCATCAAAATACAAATTGCTGCACAGGAAGAACTGCGTACAAAAGCTGGTGTAACTTCAAAAAGAGATTATACCAGGCCATACCGGAATGCAGAGCTGGAGCAAAAGATCATTGAACTCGGTAAAGACAAAATGCTTGCAATTGCAAAAGCTGCTTCTGCCAAACATGTTCGTAGCGATGCATTCAAAAACCTTCATAAAGAAGTTGTTGAGGCATTAGGCGAACTAAGTGATGAAGACGCCGCTTTAGTTGGTTTATACACCGGCGATTTGCAATACACCGTTGTGCGTAATATGATGCTGGACGAACGCGTTCGTTTGGACGGCCGTGATCTTACCACTGTTCGTCCATTGAATATGGAAGTAGATGTGTTGCCAACGCCACACGGATCTTCTTTATTTACACGTGGTGAAACACAGTCACTTACAACAGTTACCTTCGGTACGCCACTAGATGAATTGCTGGTTGAAAGCGCTGCCGTTTCTGATTATACCAAATTTATATTGCATTATAATTTCCCCCCATTTAGTACCGGTGAAGTGAAAATGATGCGTGGTGTTGGACGCCGTGAAATTGGTCATGGTAACCTGGCTTTGCGCAGCCTGAAGCAAATGATGCCTGGTGAAGGCTATCCTTATACCGTTCGCGTGGTAAGTGATATCCTTGAATCAAATGGTTCGTCTTCTATGGCAACTGTTTGCGCCGGATCTCTTGCATTGATGGATGCTGGCGTTCCTGTTCCAAAACACGTAAGTGGTGTGGCAATGGGGTTAATTACACGTAAAGAAGATGGCAAATACGCCATTCTTACCGATATCCTTGGCGATGAAGATCACCTGGGTGATATGGACTTTAAAGTAACCGGTACCCGAGACGGCATTTGCGGTGTACAGATGGACATCAAAATCGACGGCTTAAGTATGGATACCATGCGGGAAGCATTGGCCCAGGCGAAACAAGGTCGTACTCACATTTTGGATGCGATGTACGAAGCCATGCCTGCTTATCGTTCCGACCTGAAACCACATGCACCACGTATGGTAATGTTGTTTATCGAGAAAGAATTTATTGGTGCCATCATAGGACCTGGTGGTAAAGTGATCCAGGAAATGCAAAAAGTTACCGGCACTACCATCAATATTGAAGAGAAGAATGAGCGTGGCGAAGTAAGCATTTTCGGTACCAACAAAGAAAGCGTCAAGAAAGCTGAAGATTGGATTAAGGGCATTGTAATGGTGCCAACAGAAGGTGAAACTTATGAAGCTACCGTTAAGAGCATTATGCCTTACGGTGCTTTCGTTGAATTCTTACCTGGCAAACAAGGTTTGCTTCATATCAGTGAAGTAACCTGGAAACGCCTTGACAGCCTGGAAGGTATTTTGAAGGAAGGGGATGTGATTAAGGTAAAACTCGTAGGAACCGATCCAAAAACCGGTAAATTCAAACTGAGCCGCAAAATTTTACTTCCAAAACCGGAAGCTATGCGCCAGGGTGGACCGAACGACGGAGAAGAAAGATTATAATTTTTTCCAAATACAACTGAAAAGGCTGTCCCGAAATGGATGGCCTTTTTTGATTCTGGTGGCACTTTGCAGCGGCCAATTGTATTAAATCGGCGCTTTATATGCGTCATTTCAACAAAAGTTTCAATTAATCATTTTCATAGTTTTCAAAATAAGCCCGTTCATTTTCCAAATCTAAAAACGGATACTGTGCTGAAAGTTGTCTCACTTTCGCAAGCATGCTTTGCAAAAATTGCTGGTGTTGTTTTGAACCTGCGTGAATAGGTTTGTGATTTTTTGCATGATGAATGGAAAGCAATTGCTTCATTATACCGCGGCTTTCTTCATCAATAGCAGCCTCAGTAAATTTTTCCCAAACATAGTTGGTTGCCTGGTAGTTGGGATGCACCATATCTTCCGCGTAAAAACGGTAATCCCGCAGATCATCAATTACCAGTTCGTAAGATGGAAAATAACTTACCTGCACAAATTGTTGTTCCATGGCATGTACGGCAGTATGCAATAAAGCTTTACTGCGATTATTCTCCACCAGGCCTTCACGATAATGCCTCACCGGGCTAATTGTAAATATTATGTTTGCAGCCGCGTTAAATTGTTGAATGGAAGACACCGCCTTGCTCAAATGACTTTCTACTTCGCTATACTGCATTAACCGATGATTAAAATGCTGTGCTGGTATTTTATGGCAATTAGCTGCCACAGCACCAGGTGTTCCACCATAATTTTCATCTTTCAATTCATACACAAATGACGATCCTAAAGTGATAATTACCAAATTAGCAGTTTTTAAAAACAAGTGGGCGTTACTGGTTGATTCATTAATTAGTGATAAGCAAGCTTGCTGATCCGGATGCGAAAAACGGCTGTGATGTTCCCAACTGGTCCACAATTCATTGAAGAGAAACAGGTCGCCCGGTTTATACTGTTTTCGGTTGATATAGGAAGTGATAGCATTGGAAATACTAGCGGGGTTGAAAATAACACCATGAGGATTTTCGAGTACTTTGAATTTGTGCTGTTGAAAACGATTGCTGATATGATCAGTAAAACAACTGCCCAATAGCATCACCTGGTCACGAATATTCAACTGTTTGGTGAAAGGTTTTATATTTAACGCTAACCTGAAATCCATTTTCTGTTTGTTGATATTCTTTATATAAAAATCTTAGCCGCCAAGGCTGATGCTTCGGCTAATGCAGCTTCATTAATAAAAACGCCTTTCTGCCTGGCTTTAAAATAAGGGATCATCAGTTCGGTGTCCATATTACCTACCAGGTCGTCGTTTGCCATAGGGCAGCCACCAATGCCTTTTAAAGCACCGTCAAACCGCAGGCAACCTGCAGTTAAGGCAGCCTCTATTTTTTCCTGCCAGTTGGTTGGCGTACTATGCAAATGAACGCCAATTTCTGTTTGGGGGTAAGCTGGTATTACGTTGCTCATTAGCTGCTCAACCTGCAGTGGAGTTGCTACGCCAACAGTATCTGCAATCGAAATAATTGTAATGCCCATTTCCACCATTTTCTCCACCCATTTCAATACTAATTGGGTATCGTATTTATCACCATAAGGATTGCCAAATCCCATAGAAATATAGATGACCAGTATTTTGTTGTGTTGTAGGCAAAGCGCCTGGATTTTCTGTACCCTTTCAAAACTTTCTTCAATGCTGCTATTGGTATTGCGCATTTGAAAAGTTGGCGAAACAGAAAATGGAAAACCCACAAAACTGATTTGTGAATACAACATTGCTTCTGCAGCGCCCCGTTCATTGGCAACAATACAAAGTAGTTTGGTAGAAGTCTTTTCAAGAGAAACCTGGCTGATCACCTGCGCTGTATCGGCCATTTGTGGTATGGCTTTAGATGAAACAAAACTTCCACAATCGAGGGTGTCAAATCCGACTTGTAAAAGACTATTGAGGTAGGCTATTTTGGTCTGTGTTGGAATAAATTTTTTCCATCCCTGCATCGCATCCCGGGGGCATTCAACCAGTTTTATTGATTGTAACATGCTGCAAGTTCCGAAAAAATACCAGCAAAAATAACTCCTCCAGAACTTTGGTTTTATCTGAAACATTTTTTCTTTGAGACAACCGGGACTGCGGCAATAATAAATACAAGAGGGGGAATTATCATTATACCCTTATTAAAGCGACTTAAAATAAAGTGTATTAAATGTTTATATTATTTTTCCATGCATATTATTTTTAATTTAATTTGCGGCCAAAATAAATCAGCCTGATACCTGCCATTGACTGCACGGTTTGCCCTGCCAATTGTAAGCCTGGTTTGTTCTTTAAAATTCAATATTGCCAATAATTCTTTTCGCTGTATTTATTTAATTGCCATATATAACAGGAACTCAATTTTTGTTTCCTGGTGAATTTTGCAGTTGGTAAAGAGTTATAAATCCCACACTGTTTCAATTAAAGCACTTTGCTTTATTATTTTCTTATAACTAATCTCCTGTTGTAGAAGGTATTATACCTTTCTTCAAAAGGGTATTGGGTAAATATGCATGTTTTGAAACAACAGCTCTGGAGTTGTAGCATTATTACGCTTTTTATATTGGGGATATACTTGCCGGCAGAAGCCAATATTTATTACGTAAGTAAGAATGGCGCTGATTCATTGGATGGAAGATCGCAATTGACAGCATGGAAATCGCTGGCGCAGGTAAACCGTTTTGTGTTTGACAATAACGATACCCTTTTGTTTGAAGGTGGTGCCGTTTTCAATGGTGTTATAAATCTTCCCGGTACAAGTGGTAAAAGTAAACCTGCTTTCATTTCAAGTTATGGAGTCGGAAAAGCTACAATAAAAAGTGGTTTGTTGACAGCAATTAATATTGTAAATACTGGTAATATGACTATCAGTAATTTAATAATAAGTGGCGATGGATACAAAATTACAAATGGTACCACACATGGTATTGAATATATTTCCGAAGGGCCACTTGCAGGTTTTATCAGCAATATAAAAATCGACGAGGTAGAAGTTTCAGGATTTGGGGGTAATGGAATTTATTTTCATCCAAAAGATTCTGTATTTGGGTTTAGTGATGTTAGGATCACTAATTGCTCTTTGCACGATAACGGAATTGCGGGATTATATGTTAATGGCACCTGGGATAACGTTAAACAGCTGATACGTTTTAATAATGCGAATATTTATGTAGGCAATACTGTTGCATTTCGTAATTATGGACGGTCTGGCAAAAAAGACAATTGGTCGGGTAGTGGTATACTCGTAGCAGGTACTATCAGGGGAATGATTGAACATTGTGAAGCCTATGAGAACGGAGCAGAAAACGGATCAGGAGGTGCAGGTCCAATTGGCATTTGGACAGATGATTCAAAATATATTACCATTCAGTATTGTGTGAGCCATCATAACAAAGGCGGGAAAGCAAAAAAGGATGGTGGTGGTTTTGATCTTGACGGAGGATCATTTGGCTGCGTAATACAGTATTGCAACAGTTATGAGAATGAGGGTGCAGGTTATTCGTTATTTCAATGGCAAACAGGTAATCCGTGGAAATATGATACTATCCGTTATAATAATTCTACCAACGATGGACGTAATAGTTCATATGGAAGTATAACCTGCTGGGGATTTGGTAAAAATTATAAGGTTAATGAAGCACAGGTTTATGGAAACAAAATAAAGATGGATAAACCTGGTAATGCAATGGTGTTTCTTGACAATCATTTTTCCAACGTTCATATTTATGATAACGAATTTTGCCTTGAAAATGGCGCCACCTATTCCCCTGGCATAGCCAGCAAAGTAACAGTGTCGGGAAGTAAATTCAAATGCAAGACAGATACGATAATTGCTTTGCCTGATACGACAATTATTTTGACCGACACGATAATTGTTTTGCCCGATACAACGGTTGCTGCAGTGGTAACACATCAAACAGAAGTTCGCGTTTTTCCTAATCCTGTAACGAATGGATTGTTGAATATCTCCTTTTCAAATATGCATCCCGGAAATTACACGATAAGGCTGGTAAATATTGTGGGAATGGTAGTCAGTCTCAAACACATCGAACTAAATCAACCAACAATGCTGGTGCCATTAAATGTAAACAGGCAAGCTGCAGGCGCTTATGCTTTACAAATTTTTAATGAACAATATCAACTGATGAAGACTGTTTTCATCGAATAAAAAATCGTTGCATTTCACCATCCTGCAACGCTGTCATCACCCCGTTTATCGGCAGCAGCTTCCAGTATTCCGTTTCTATTTACCAGTATCATTTCTGTTCGCCCAATGCTGCTGCGTTCAACAATCGTATAACCAAAATTTTCCAGTTGTTTCTTTACATCGCCGGGAAAGTTTTTTTCAAGATCTACCTGGTCGGGTAACCACTGGTGGTGAAATTTAGGTTTATTAACTGCATCATCGGCGTTCATTCCATAATCAATTACATTAACGATGCTTTGAAATACTGAAGTGATAATAGTAGTTCCGTCCGGTGTTCCAACTACCATAAAAGGCTTGTTGTTTTTCAGTACAATTGTAGGTGTCATGCTACTTAACATACGTTTGCCGGGTGCAATGGAGTTTGCTTTTCCACCAATTGCGCCATACAGATTAGCAACGCCTTCCTGGATGCTAAAATCATCCATCTCGTTATTCAAAATAAAACCAGCATTTGCAACAATCGTTTTACTGCCATAGTTGTCGTTTAGCGTGGTTGTAACCGATACCGCATTGCCGGTTTCATCCAGCACACTTATATGGGTAGTTTGGTCACTTTCTTTAATAAAACCTGCTTTTGTTTGATCGCTTACACCTGCTTTAGTGCTGTCAATACCTGCTAATCGTTTTTTAATATAGGCTTTACTGGTCAAAGTTTTCACCGGTACTTTGTAATAATCCGGATCACCTAAATGCGTGGCACGATCGGCAAAAGCAAGCCTTTCAACTTCAATCATCAGTTGCACACTTTTTAGCGTTTGAAAACCGTATTGTTTCATCGGCTTATTTTCTACCATCATCAGCATTTGTTGTAACAAAACACCTCCGCTACTCGGTGGTGGCATGCTGATTACCCGGTGACCCCGGTAAACAAAAGACAATGCCGATCTTTGTATAGCCTTATATGATTTAAGATCATTTTTACTAATTATTCCTCCGCCGCGTTTCATTTCAGCCACCAATAAGCTTGCAGTTTCGCCTTCATAAAAACCAGCTTCACCATAATCCCGAATGCGCCTTAACGTTTTCGCCAAATCTTTTTGTATCAATGTATCCCCTTCCTTCCACTCTCTATTTAAGTTTACAAAAACAGGAACAATTGAGTTGTATTTTATAAAGTCTGCTTTTGCACTGTTTAAATGACTGGCTTCGTCAGCTGTAATTGCAAATCCTTTTTCTGCCAAATCGATAGCTGGTTGTATTAATGTTTTCATTGGAAGCCTGGCATATTGGAGCGTTTTAAAAAGCCCTGCAGGCGTACCTGGTATGCCGGATGCTAATGCTCCACTTTGCGATAATGCAGTATTAGCTTTACCGGTGAGCGTGTCAACATACATATCCTTAAAAGCCTTTGATGGTGCAGATTCACGGAAGTCTATGTTAGTATTTTTTCCGTTGGCAAAATGGGCAACAAGAAAACCTCCGCCTCCAATATTACCAGCGCGGGGATATACAACTGCCAGGGCCCATTGGGCAGCAATTACTGCATCAAAAGCATTACCACCCCTTTTTATCATTTGAAAGCCTACAGTAGCCGCAAGCGGGTGAGCGCAAACAACAGCGGCTTTAAAACAATTCTTGTTTTTTATGCTGCTGTATTGAAAATTATTAAGTCCTTTTTGCTTGCCCGGTTGCGAAAACGCGAAAACCATTGAAAACAGGAAGCAACTACTAAAAACGAAACGAGCAACTAGATTCATCAGGTAAAAATGAGTATTGGCTATAAGTACTGTAAAAGCGATATTACATCAACTTTATAAGAATGTGATTGGGGTAAATAAACAGTTGTTGTTATTACGGCTTTGCATTAAATATTGTAAAGAATACCGTTTAACTTTATATGCAACATTAAAATCGGTGTTATGCTTCCTATTAAATTGATTGTTACCAGTAAAAAGACTTTGGAATTTAAATATGGTACCAACTTTTCGAAAATTGAGGCGGCTATAAAAAGGATGCAACGAGCCGATAAAATCAAAAGACTTGATACAAAATTGGTCTATATCGATGATGCAGCTTCCTGCAAATCAGCAGGAATTAAAAAGTTGAAACTATTATCGGAGCAGGAATGTAAGAGGGTAGTGGATGATCTTTATAAAAAGCATACACCGGCTTATATCGTTTTGTTGGGAGCTGGCGACGTTATTCCATTTCAGGAAATTCTTAATCCTGCTGAAGATGATGATAAATATGTGTTATCCGATTTGCCCTATGCCTGCGAACCTGGGTATAATAATTTGATTGATGCTTTTACTGGTCCTACCAGGGTGGTCGGCCGTATACCTGATATGCCCGGCAAACAGAAAAATGCAGCATTTCTTTTAACGGTGATCAGGAATGCGATCAACCATAAATCCTTAACGGAAGCTCAGTACCATAAATATTTTGCAGTGACGGCGCAGGTATGGAAAAAGTCTACTGAAATTAGCCTGCAAAGCATGTTTGCGGATCATAGTAAAATGCTTAGTTCCCCATTGAAAATGGAAAATATTGCAGCAAAATATTCCAAGAGTCAATTAAAGCCACTAACACATTTCTACAATTGCCATGGAGCAAAAACAGATCCGGAATATTACGGGCAGCGTGGCCGAAGTTATCCCAGTGCATTAGCCAGTTCAAACCTGGCAAATAACATAAGCCCCGGAACTATTGTGGCCGCAGAATGTTGTTATGGAGCAGAGTTGTATGATGCTTCTGTTTTACAGCCTGCTGCACCTGCAATTTGCCATACCTACCTGCAAAATGGTGCGGTTGCTTTTGTGGGAAGCAGTTCTATAGCTTATGGCCCTGCTGATTCAAACGCACTGGCTGACCTTATCACCCAGTATTTTATTAAGAGTGTTTTAAAGGGAGATGTTTCAACCGGGCGGGGCTTCCTGGAAGCCAGGCAACGCTTTTTAACGGATAGCGGTCCCCAACTGGATCCTTATGAATTAAAAACGCTGGCGCAATTCTATTTATTGGGTGATCCTTCCATAGTGCCTGTTTTACCGCCTGCTCCTGTCACTAATAAATCAGTTCCCGGTACTACTATTTACAACACGAGGGCGGCATTAAGTACTAAAGGTATTGGCCTGCAACAAACCATCGAGCCTTCTAAAAAACAAACAAAAAGGCAATCGGCTCGGTCGGATAATAAGGTTTTTAATGCTTTATTAAAGGAAACCAGCTTCGAAAATGCAGGGAAAGAACTGGTTTATAGCATCGACACAAAACATAGTGGAAAAGGCACCCAGAAAATGGTGACTGGTGAAAATGCCCGTTACCGGACGTTTATAAAAGAGGGGCAAACTGAAGATATCATCAATATTAAAGTGCTGGTTGTAAAAGAAGATGCCGAACAGGTATTAGGATGGAGAGTATATGAAAGCAGGTAAAAAAAATAAAAAAGAGAGCGAATCAATAACCGGGAAACTGGAATTTAAACGTTTTGGAGAAGGTTCAAAAAGTGAACATGATGCCTTGGGTATTGAAACCAAAGAAGGATGGATCAAATTGAAAAGAATGGGTGGAAATCCCTTTCATGATGCTGAACTGGAAAAGTTGATTGGTAAGAAAATTAAAGCAACCGGCACAAAAGATGATTACCAGTTCATTGCTTCTAAAGTGGAGCAGATCGAATAGAAGGGAAAAGGGGTTGGTAGAAATGATAGATTCACGGCTTAATTGACCCCTAATGTCAGTCACCGGCTACTAAGAAAGGCTAAAAATTGAATTAAAAACATACGCAACTATCAATCGTAATTTTTCTGTTGAAAGATTTTAAAAATAATTTGGAAAAAAGCGAACGGATATAATTGAATGATCGTCTATTATTTAGAAAAAGCGATTTAAAGTTTTTCATACGCAGTTAGTTTTTGGTTAACCCCGCTATTCATAGTGGGGTTTTTTAATAGGGTAAATGCCGGTTCAATGGCATTTACCCCCGAACAATCGCTGCGCTTTTACCCTTTTGATCACTTTTTTGATCCCTTTAAAACTTCTGTGATGGCTCTTTCAAGCTGAGGGTCCCTGCCCTCCAGTTTGTCTACGAAAGTGTTAATTACTTTGATGTCCGGAGCTACACCAGTAAGCTCGAGGTCTTTTCCATCCAAAGTATAGCAACCCCAGGATGGCAGCCTGATAAATGAGCCATCTACCATTTCTGCACCGGAGGTAAAAATGATCCAGCGATAAGTTTCATTGCCAATAATTGTCCCAAGTTTGAGTTGTTTAAAACCTTCTGCAGTCATTTCTGCATCACTTAACGATTGTTCATTAATCAGCAACACAATGGGTTTGTCGCCCGGCGCAAAATTGGGTTGCGGCGTCAAACCTCCTTCGCGATATTTCCATTTCAGGTAAGAGCGTTGCGATAAAAACTGCAATACGGCATCATGCACATTGCCACCCGTATTATACCTCAGGTCAAGTATCAATCCATCTTTATCAATAAGTTCCTTCGTCATATCTACTATGAAGTTCTCCAGCTGCTGCCGGCCCATATTCTTCATATACGCATAAGCAACCCTGTTATTGCTTTTACTATTTACCAGTTGCTGGTTGTTTTCAATCCATTCGTCATAGAAGTCATTGTTAACAGATCTTTGCGGGTGTAGCCGTACATCTATTTGCTTATCGTTTCGAAGAAAGGTTAGTGTTAGTTCTTTGTCGAGACTTGGTTTAGTAAAATAATAATAGCGGTCTATTGAAGTGTCGATCGCAATGCCGTTGATTTTTTTCAATATATCCCCGCTTTTAACATCCACATTTACTTTATCGGCAGCAGTGCCATAGAGTACAGATTTTACTTTAAATGGATTTTGAGTTTCAAAGATAATTCCCGTCTCCATTGTGGCATTTGTAAGCGTTGATCTTTCATCATCACCATAAGAAGAAAAACCGGTATGCGATGAGTTTAATTCTCCCAACATATCGTTCATCAGCGTGCGTAAATCGTTTCGGGTATTCAGGAACGGAATATATTTCTGATAAGCAGCTTTTGTTTTATACCAGTTTAAACCATGAAATTTTTCGTCGTAGTAGTTTGTCTCCAACTGTGCCCAGCCCTCTTCAAAAATTTGCCTGAATTCCCCTGCCAGGTTCCTCCTGAAAGTATAACTGATATTTATCGGATCAATCTTATTGGCGTTATCACTTAAAGATAGTTTATGAATAACTCCTTTGGTTAAAACAAAGTACTTGTCGCCAACTGCAACAATGGTTGCATCGCTGCCATCTGCCCCGGTTATTTTTTCTGTTTTTGTTTCTTCAAATGGTTTGATATCTGTTTTATATAAAGCTGGTTTTCCTTCTACCTGGTCGGTAATGTATAACACCGAAGTTTTATCATCTTTCTGTAAAACCGAAGCAAGGTATTGTGAGTTAAACGATGGACCTACAAGTTCAATTCGGTCCATTATCCGCGTTACATCTATGGTAGTGACAATGTTGTTTTTATCTTTCTTTTTGGCTGTATCAGTATTAAAGAGATCAGCATATTTATCAGTGGAATAGGTGGAATCAAACTTTTGCAAGGGAAGACGATAAATATGTGGCTCCTGCGGACCCATAGGGTAAGATGGCTTTAACCTCGACGAAACAAAATAAATGTATCGTCCGTCTTTTGACCATATCGGGCTAAATTCTGAAATACCTGTTTTGGTAAGGTTTATCGTTTTATTTGTTTTTATATGATGCACAAATATGTCCTGTTCAAAATTGCGGTAAGCAGTAAAAACAACATATTCATCATCGGGTGAAAAGTTTGGTTCGCTATTTTGCATGCCCCATATTTCATCGGTAATTATCGTTTTACTTTCCAGCGATTTTAAGTCCATTAATTTCAATTCGTTTCTGCCACTTAAATAAGCCGCTTTTGTTTTTTTGCTATTAAATGCTATGGCACGATTGTTCATCGAATCGCTTGTAAGCTGTTTGATCTTCCCTTTGCCGTCTGCAAAAGCGGTAAACAAATTGCTATAGCCATTAAAGGTTTGCACAAACAACAAACTGCGGTTATCGGGAAGCCATTTTACTTCACTAATTCGTTCACTATTATTATTTTCAATAGCCTGTGTAAACTTGCCATCAATATCACTTACAAATAATTCACCCCTTGAAACAAAACTAATTTTCTTGCCATCAGGCGAAATGTCGAATGCGGTGATCTTACCTTTTACATCAAAATCTTTTTCTTTTAAGAGCACATTATTCCTGAAGATCGGGATGTTTAATTTAGTTGTTGTTTTAGAAGCTACATCATACAACCATAATTGGTAATTCTTTTCAAAAACAACTTTTGTTCCACCAGCATTTACCGATGCATTCTTTATGCTTTCCGGAAAACGGGTTAGTGCAATTTTTTGATTGTTCTCAATAGTATAAAGATTGTATTGACCATTTAATTCATCCGACATAAAATATAAATGCCCATTCTTATCCGTGGTTGCACCAAAATCTTTTCCTTCCCAGCTAGTGTAGCGTTTGTAGGTTTTGCTGGTGGGATGATAAGATTGAATATCGGGATTATAAGGTCCTTTATAACCTTTGCGTTGCAATTGATTGCTACTTTCCCAGGTATCATTGAAAAACAATTCGCCTGTAACGGGATTTTCGAAAAGGTTATGATCGTCTAAAAAAAAGTGACTTTTAAATACAGGAATAGCGGTGCCACCATTTATGTTTACTTTATAAGACGACAGGTAATTAAGCCTGTCGCTGGTAAAATAGATTGTTTTTGAATCCCAGCTCCAGGAGCTTACTTCATCGCTACCACTAAAAAAAGTTAGTTGTTTTACCTCGCCTCCATTTGCAGGCATTATGTAAACATCAGGGTTGCCAAATTGCCGGCCCGTGAATGTGATCCATTTTCCATCAGGCGAAACCTTCGCATTGCTTTCATAACCCTGCATAGCCGTTAATCGTAATGCCTGCCCGTTGTCGAGCGGAGCTTTCCAAATATCACCTTCATAGGTAAATACTACCGAATGTCCGTCGGGAGTAAGTGCTGGTTGCGATAAAAAATAAGATTCATTGTTTTGCGAAAATGCATGTGTGCTCACCAGCAGGCTGGTAAGTAAAAATAGTTTCACTTTCATTGAACAGGTTGAAATGATGAATGGTTTTGGCTGTCTTTTGTTAACGCCAAACTTAACAATAAAATTCAAAGCCGGTACAATGTGTTTTCAGTTTTTCATTCGTAATTACTGCTGGTTAATTTGCGATCCGTCAGTGGTTCTGGCATGTTTTTTAAACTCATGTTATATGATCAGTTTTCAAAAAGATAATGATGAACAGCAACCAACTATTCCAACAACCGATATGTTGAAAGAAGCCTTAAAAAACAGCCGTAGTATTCAGGAATTGCACAAAGGGCCAGATGATCCGGTTGTAAGAAAGAATAATAATCCTGATCTGCAGGAAAAAGATGGAACGGCTGTATCTGCAGATGATGCAGGTGAATAATATTTCTCTCTGTTGAAGGCTTTATACCGGGCTGCAAATTTTTTTGCAATTTTACGGGATGCGTAAGTACCTGGAAGTGTTTTTATGGGGACTAGTTATTAGCGCATTAGGCACATTGCCGCTGGGCACTTTGAATGTGGCAGCCATGCAAATGGCAATTACTGAAGGTTTATTACAAGGCATTTATTTTAGCCTGGGTGTTGCCCTAATGGAAGTAATTTATGTTCGGGTTTCTTTAGTGGGTGTTCATTGGTTAAGGCAACATGCCAACTATCTAAGGTGGATGGATTGGATAGCGTTTATTATTGTATTAACACTTGCTGCCGGAAGCTTCTATGCAGCCTTATATCCTTCAGAATCAAAATCTTTTGTTCTTATTACAAAAATTTCTGCCTTTATTTTGGGTCTTCTCATGAGTGCCCTTAACCCGCTTCAAATACCATTTTGGTTAGCATGGAGCAGTTATCTTTTTTCAAAAAACCTGTTGCATCACAAATCTGCATCTTATAACTGGTATACAATTGGCATTGGTATTGGCACTTTAACCTCGCTGGCTATTTTTGTATATAGTGGCCGTTTGCTGGTTGATCGTTTAAATGCGCATGAAAACATCGTGAACTATGTTATTGGAATTATTTTTCTTGTTACAGCGATCATCCAGCTTATAAAAATTATAAAGCAGAAGGGACTTGCAGAAAGTACTGAAAAAAAAGCTGCTGAACTTGAAATAGCAGAACAATCAACAGGATGATTTTTAACTTTAGCAAGCAGGTAAATACCGTAATTTTATTGTTGCAATGAAGATCAACCAGTACATATTTTTAATGTGCGCACTTGCAATGGATGCGGTAATCTAAACCCGTTCGCATCCTTTATTTTCCTTTTTTTATTTAACTACAAGTGTACTGTTGACAGGTTGCAAAGTTATTTGACTTGCCCTGCATTAACCGTTAACCTTAAAACGAATGCTTTATGGAAACACTGATAGCACCAGCTACCACGCAGCAAACCACAGCGGATTTTTTACCATTGTCAGGAACCGATTTCGTTGAATTTTATGTTGGCAATGCCAAACAGGCGGCTCATTTTTATATTAATGCTTTTGGTTTTCAGCCATTGGCCTATTCCGGACCAGAGACCGGCACAAAAGACAAGGTGAGCTACGTTGTAAGGCAAAACAAACTAACTTTTGTGTTGACTACTGCATTGCGTATAAATAATGCTGTTGCAGAACATGTTTACCTGCATGGCGATGGCGTAAAAACATTGGCACTTAAAGTTGAAGACGCCACTGATGCCTGGCTACAAACAACAAAGAGAGGTGCTAAAAGTATTCTTGAACCTGAAACAATTAAAGATGCCGATGGCCAGGTGGTCTTAAGCGGCATTCGAACTTATGGCGACACGGTTCATTTATTTGTTGAAAGAAAAGATTACAATGGCGTGTTTATGCCGGGGTTCAGGACATGGCAAATGCCCTTCAAGGATACGCCGGACTCAGGACTTTTATACGTTGATCATTGTGTTGGAAACGTGGGATGGAACCGCATGAATGAATGGGTTGGCTTTTATGAAAAAGTGATGGGTTTTACAAATATTCTCAGCTTTGATGATAAGGACATTTCCACTGAATACTCGGCGCTAATGAGCAAGGTAATGAGTAATGGAAATGGTTTTGTAAAGTTTCCCATCAACGAACCTGCAGAAGGCAAAAGAAAAAGCCAGGTGGAAGAATATCTTGAATTTTATTATGGCGAAGGAGTGCAGCATGTAGCCCTTGCCACCAACGATATTGTAAAAACAGTAACGGATCTGCGCAGCCGTGGTGTTGAATTTTTACAGGTGCCTACCACTTATTACGACGATTTACTGGACCGGGTAGGGCATATTGATGAAGACCTGGCACCATTAAAAGAGCTGGGTATCCTGGTAGACCGTGATAACGAAGGATATCTCTTACAATTGTTTACCAGGCCTTTACAGGACCGGCCCACAGTTTTCTTTGAAATTATTCAAAGAAAAGGCGCCCGTAGTTTTGGAAAAGGAAACTTTAAAGCTTTATTTGAAGCTATCGAAAGAGAACAGGGCTTGAGAGGAAACTTATAAATTTGCCGGGCCAAAGTAATATTTGGCCCGATTTTCTGTTTACTTACCAGAGATATTTCCGCTCAAATAACCAGGTTCAGATGAGATTGATCGTTGTATTTTTTTTAATTGCCACGGGTTTTGTTGTAAATGCCCAACCTCCCAAACAACGGGATTTTTTAAGTTTTCAGAAGTCATTCAAAACAGTAAGTGAAGCTTTTGTAAACAAGGAAGATTCTTTAAAAGCTCAGTTTGAAGCTAAAGGCCTGGTTTGGCCCGCCAGGTTTGTATATATCCGCTCGTTTAAATACGACAGCCAGTTGGAAGTATGGGTAAAAGATAAAAAGAAAGATCCTTATAAACTGTTTAAAAGGTATAAAGTTTGTGCATTAGCCGGCAATCTGGGACCCAAGCGTTTTGAAGGTGATTACCAGGTACCCGAAGGATTTTATTATTTCAATGAGTTTAAACCAAAAAGCAATTATCACCTGGCACTTGGTATTAATTATCCAAATGCCAGCGACAGAAAGCTCAGTGATTCTATAAGACCGGGTGGTGATGTGTATGTACATGGCAGTTGCGTTACGGTTGGATGTATTCCATTAACCGATGCGCCCATCGAAGAATTATATGTGCTAACTGCCAATACCCGCAATGCCGGGCAGGAGTTCATTCCTATTCATGTGTTTCCGGTAAAATTTAAAAAGCCGAAAAACCAGGAAATGATGGCGAAATTCCTCGAATTACACCCCGATTATGAACCCATGGTCAATAGTATGATGAGCGTATATTATTATTTCGAACAGAAAAAGCAGTTGCCAACTATCCTGATAAATAGTAAAGGCGGGTACTTTATTGCTGAAGAATTTAAATACACTACGCCAAAGTATGTTGAGCAAAAGTTTGTTGAGAACGCAGTGCCACGGAACAAACCTACCAAAGTTGCCAACCTTACCGACAAAGATTTCTTTCCATCTGTTTATAAAGTAGCTGCTTTTCCTGGTGGCAACGCCGCTTTCCAGGTTTTTGTTGAAAAGCTGCAGGCAGAATTGTCGGAATATCTGCTTCCAGCTAAGAAAAGAATCTTTGTACAGGTCGATTTTGTGATCGACAAAGAGGGCAACCTGGTAAATGTAAACGTTGCTAACAACGCTAATAATGAGATGAATAATTTGATCATCAAGCGCTTTGAAGCTTTGCCAAAATGGTCTCCGGCAATCAGGCAGGAACCAGTCGCCATCAAATTACAGCAAAGCCTGATGATAGAAGCAAAACCGATGGAAGCTGCGGCCGTGGAGGAAGACTAGCTTTGCAAGAAATTTGGTCACAACTTTCTTTATTTATAATCATCCGACGGCAGGTACTTACATTATTTCTTAAGCGCTGCTTTTATGTCATTCAGCTCCTTTTGCAGATCTGCCATTTTAATCTCCTGCGACCCAATAATAGCTTGTTGCTCCTTCACAGCAGCTATGAGGATAGGGATCATTTCCGTATAATTTACGGCATTAAACTCAACGGATTCACGTAGTTTTTTGCCATGCTTTTCATCATGATTTTCGTACATCGCTGGTTGCATGGTTTTCATAACTGCACCAGGCATTACCAGTTTCACCTCGTCTGCTATCAAACCATATTGTAATCCTTCGGGCAGATTCATTTGTTTAAATTCATTTGTTTTAAACGTATAAACTGAAGGCTTAAGTTGGTCGATGATAGCTAATGCGCCGAATAAAGTATGAATATCGTTTTTCAATTTGCGATCGGAGCCAGTCCAAACACCGGCCGTGCAAAAAGCAGCGCCATCGAAATACCCCGCCCAGTTGTGCCCTGCGGGTGCACCTGAGGCCGCACCATATAAGCCAAAAGCGTTTGCTCCGCCTGTTGCCTGTCCGGTCATGCCATAGTTGTTGGTTGCTCCGTTAAATGCAAATCCTTCTACTCCAACCCTGGCGCCTGCACCGGAAAATGGCGCTTCGCCATGAACGCCAACGATTCCTCCATATCCTTTCACACCAAATCCAAACCCTGGAGTTACCGAACAACTGCCCACAACTCCCGTATTATGTGCAGACGGGGCTGTATTTGTAAAATTGCCAGTTACGAAAAGATTACCCGACACATCAAGGGGGTAGGTGGGATTGATTGTACCAATACCAACATATCCTGCTCCTGATATTCTCATCCGCTCAAACATTGTTACGGCACTACCGGAAATGGTATTCGCCACGCTGGTTGTGGCGAAAGTTAAACCGCCAACATTTTGATCTGTTGATATATTAGCTGGGAAGCCAGAAGCCGCCATTGCCTTGTTTCCGCCATTATAGTAAGAGTTGAAATTTATTCCCGGCCAATTAGATATTATCGAAATACCCTGGGAATTAGCGCTTGTGCTAAACATTGCGACAGTATTACCCACCGCTCCCTGGACCTGTAATTTTGAAAGAGACGGTATTTGTGTGCCGATACCCACACTATTTTGCACATAGACATTTCCATTGCCAAAATAGCCGGCAAAATTAGCAGTGCTGCCCCCGGACGCTTCTCCATAAATGCCAACCGGCGAAGAGCCTCCTGAAGCAGAACCCCACACGCCATAATTAGATACTAAACCATTTGCGGCTATGCCCACCAGTCCTTTTCGACTACCCGTTCCACCTGCAAGGGATGCATTGCCATAAACTCCTATTGAGCCGCCATAACCAACCATTCCAAAACCATAATCCGGGGTGTTGTAACAGCTGGCATATGCACCATAATATTGTTGATTAACCGCCGTATTTATAAAGTTTGCAGTACGTGTTTTTCCGCTGATTACATCTAGTGGGTAAAGAGGAGCGGCTGTGCCAATACCGAGGCCATTTACGTCTTCGTAAATAGTGCTTGTAACAAGGGCGGAACCATTCCATTTTGGATGATAATTGGTTGCAATAGTTCCTACCTGCGGGTCACTTTCCCACGAACTTAATGCGTTCCAGCTTGCATTACCCGACAAATCAGATAACAAAACATAGCCGGCAGAAGCACCTGCTGTTATTTGTAAATTTGTAGCTTTTATTTTGCCCGCAACTTCAAGGGGATTTAAAGGAGTATTAGTGCCGATACCTACTTTGTCGCCCACATACACATTGCCATCGGCAAAATAGCCCGCCCAATTGGCAGTGCTGGCGCCAGAGGCTGATACGTAGATTCCATAAGCATTCGTTCCCCCGCCTGCAGAACTCTTCACGCCATAATTATCTCCAGTTCCTCCCGAGCCAATTCCATTCAGGCCTATACGGTTGCCGGTTCCAATTTCGTTTGCTTGCCCATACACCCCCGTATTGCCACCATAACCGCCAACTCCTACTCCTGCACCGGCAGTTTTAGAACTTAGGCCAATAACACCATTGCCACCTGAAAATGTATTCTCAAAAAAACCGGTGGTCGTAGCAGATCCTATTGCCTGTACGGTAAAACTTGGATCAGTGGTACCTATACCTAATTTGTTTTGTATATAAACGTTTCCGCTGGCAAAATAACCTGCCCAGGTAGCCCCGCTTACCCCGGTTGCTGAACCATATAAACCAATGCGTGTACCCGCTGTGCCGGATGCAGTTCCCCGAACACCATAAGCAGTGCCGCTATAATTAGTGGCGTTTGCCAAACCCAGTACACCGATAGAACCGCCAATGCCCTGTACCCCAAGTCCATAGCCAGGGTTGGCAACGGAATAGCCGGTAACCGCAATTACATCAATAGCTCCAACAAAATTATTTTTTGAGTAAAAGACATCGGCAGCAGAAAGAGGGTCTCCATTTACGTGCAACCGGTATTCGGGTGCAGTTATTCCGATACCTACGTTTTGTGCCAACACCGTGCTAAATGAAATTGAAAAGGATATAAAGATGACTGGCAGCGATGCTGCAAAAAACAGTTTTCTCATAGAATTGAATTTTAGAGGCGATATAAAAAGGAAAGTTAAGGCGCTTGTCTCCTAATTATCACCATTCGTACAGTTTCGATGGTAATACTGGCCCCGCTGCCTATAAACAATTACCAGCTTCAGCTTAATGCTTAGTGCAAATACAATCCAGTAAGCAGGAATCTCAAATCACATGTCGCAAGTTTGAAAAATACAAAAAAGATTGTATTATCATTTTAACGGCAGCATTTTATTTGATTTCCTGCTATATTCTCCTTTGCCGGGAGTGTGCACTAAAATTGGAATGCAGGTTGGCATCACAAAAAAAAGCCCGGCAAGCCAAGGCTCTTTCATTTTAGATAAACTTCTTTCAATGTGCAACAATAGCTTTTTGTGTATGGCCGTTAGTTGAAAAACGTGGCTCAGATTTGGTTACCAATGAAGCGCCTGCTTCAAACAGGCCCAATAGCACATGCGGCTGCCATGACCGCTTTCTAAAGCCTAACAACCAGGGAGAACTTGCCATTAACAAGCCCGACACTAGGTCAAACATTAAATGCGTACGCATCGGAATTTTTTTTGCCGCACCCAGTTCGTAATTCGTCAGCAAACTATACACTACACCACTGCCACCAATTATTAGTGGGATCCAGGTTTCTGCACCGCCTTTATTGAAGCGAAACAGCCATGGTGAGGCCGCAATTGCTGAACCAGCAATATAGTCTATATACCCGTGGGTTTTTGTATCGAGAAATCGCATGATTTAAAAGATTTGGTTCATGGAATAGCATAATAACACATGCCATTTGCTTTAAAGAAAATCAGCTAAGCATATCGATAAAATTCGCAGCTGTGCCATGCAATGCTTTCCACGAATTAGAAGCGGTTGTAGAATTACATCTACTCCCTTCTGCTTGTTTCAAACAACAAAAAACAGGTTTGTAAAGGGCACTATTTTCTGTGGTTTTAAAAAAAGAAGTGTATGAGACAGAAGATGAGTAAGCTGTTTTTTGGGTTGCTGTTGCTTCTTGCACCTTTTACGGTTGTGAATTGCAATAAGGATAAAAATGAAATTGATCCCGGGATTATTGATGTAAGATCTTATGTTGTTAATAACGAACAGGACCTTGACGTATTGATACAAAAAATTGGAAATGCCCGTATTGTTTTGTTAGGGGAGGCGTCGCATGGTACTTCAGAATTTTATAATTGGAGGACAGCAATTACAAAACGGCTGATACAGGAAAAAGGATTTGATTTTATGGCAATAGAAGGAGAGTGGGCAGACTCTTACCGTGTAAACAATTTTGTAAAAGGTCCGCAAAAAGATAGTGCTGCTGCTGTAAGCTTGTTAAAGCAATACGACCGTTGGCCGACCTGGATGTGGGGCAACTATGAAGTTGCTTCCCTGGTAACCTGGCTGAACCAATACAACCAGCAGAAAACAGCATCGGAGAAGGTGGGTTTTTTTGGGCTTGATGTGTATTGTTTATGGGAGTCCATGACAGAACTAATGCCTTATATTCAAACAACTGCTCCTGCTTTAGTTCCCGCTGCAAACCAGGTGCACCAATGCTTTCAGCCTTTTAGTGCTAATCCCGAAACCTATGCCAATGCAGTGGCACAATCAGGCGCTAATTGCCGCCAGCAAACCAACCATTTATGGCAAACTATTACAAGTTTTACAGATACGAACGAGCAACGCAGCCTCACTGAATTCGTTATGGAACAAAATGCACTGGTAGCCTTAAATGGCGAAAAATATTATCGTGTAATGGCAACAGGAGAAGAAGATTCCTGGAATGTTCGTGACCGCCATATGACTCATACTTTGCAACGGTTACTTCAATTTCATGGAAGTAATTCAAAAGCCATTGTATGGGAGCACAACACACATGTAGGAGATGCCCGCTATACCGATATGGCAAATGAAGGTTTGGTAAATGTTGGACAATTGGTTAGGGAAACATATGGTGAAGAAAACGTATTTATTGTGGGATTTGGAACTTACGAAGGATCTGTAATTGCGGCTTCTGCATGGGGCGCTCCCATCCAAAAAATGAAAGTGCCTGCAGCCAGAAAAGAAAGTTGGGAATACGTGTTGCACCAGGATAGTGCAGGTAATAAGCTGGTATTTTCTGAAGATATACAGAACAATCCTTCATTTCATAAAGCCATCGGCAATCGTGCCATTGGTGTAGTGTACAATCCCGGTAATGAAGCTGGTAACTATGTGCCTACCATAATTTCACAACGTTATGATGCTTTCTTTTTTATTGATAAAACAAATGCATTACATCCTATAGCTATTGAGCTGCGTAATGAACCACCTGATACTTATCCCTCGGGATATTAAGCCGAAGAAATAACCAGGCTATCTGGCTGATATTTTAGGAGTGCGTTAATATCATTTACATTCATTTCAACGTTAGTTTACTTGTTTGCAACTGGCATTTTTCTTGCTGAGGCATGATTTTTTAAAGCACCGTTTGTTGTATGCTGAACATTTCTGCCATACATACTAACGATGAAATCGATGCCTGCTATTTTTACGAAGCAATTTGTTGCCGCTGGCGACCAGGTTGTTTTTATGGGAGGTTTCTTCCGGAATATTTTTCGCAGTGGTTTTGAGGGAAATGAATTTTTACGCCAGTGCTTTATTATAGGTAATAAGTCTTTATCCCTTGTAGGAATAACCGGTTTTATACTTGGTTTTGTACTTACATTGCAATCAGAACCTACCATGCGTGATTTTGGAGCTGTAAGCTATGTGCCAAGCATGGTAGCTATTTCAGTTATACGGGAAATAGGTCCTGTTATAATAGCACTTATTTGTGCTGGCAAAATAGCTTCCAGTATCGGTGCCGAATTAGGCAGTATGAAAGTAAGCGAGCAGATTGATGCCATGGAAGTCTCCGGCGCTAATCCTATTCAATACCTCGTTGTAACCCGCGTTCTTGCTTGTATTATAATGATACCGTTGCTTACTTTAATGGCCGATGCCCTGGCACTGCTAGGTGGATTTGCAGCATCTAATATCAACAATCAAATGAGCTTTACACTGTATTTCAGTAAAGCATTTTCGGCGCTGGGTTTTTCCGATTTAATTCCTGCAGTTATTAAAACGATCTTCTTTGGATTTGCCATTGGATTTGTGGGTTGTTATAAAGGATATAATTCCGACAGGGGCACAGAAAGTGTTGGTGTGGCAGCCAATTCTGCCGTGGTAGCTGCATCGCTCTGGATCATTGTACTGGATGCCATTGCAGTTCAATTAACTTCTGTGTTCGCTTATAATTAAATTACATGGAAGCAACAATTCAACTAAAGGAAAATCCGGTTACAAAAAAGCAAACCACTGAAAAAGAGATTGTGGTTGCGATGAAAAACGTAAAGAAATCGTTTGGCTCAAATGAAGTGCTCTCGGATATAAATATGACGCTTTACAGGGGTGAGAACCTCGTAGTTCTTGGAAGATCCGGGCAGGGCAAATCAGTCACTATTAAATGTATTGTTGGTTTATTAAAACAGGATTCTGGAAGTCTTTCTGTATTTGGAAAGGAAGTAAAAGATTTGAATGAAGATGAATGGAAAGCGCTTCGTATGAAGATTGGATTTTTATTTCAAAGTGGTGCATTGTATGATAGTATGACAGTACGTCAAAACTTATCCTTCCCCCTAACAAGGGTTTTAAAATTAAAGGATGATAGCGAAATACAAAATCGAATTGAGGAAGTGTTGGAAGCGGTTGGATTATTAGATGCTATTGATAAAATGCCATCCGATCTATCTGGTGGTATGCGCAAAAGAGTTGGCCTTGCCCGTACACTGATTTTGAAACCGGAGATCATGTTGTACGACGAACCAACTACGGGTCTTGACCCAATTACTTCCCGTGAAATAAGTGAATTGATTCTTGAAATGCAAAAGAAATACCAAACCTCTTCTATCATCATCACACATGATATGGCTTGTGCAAAAATCACTTCAGACAGGGTTGTTGTGATGAACAATGGGGCATTCATTGCTGAAGGAACTTATACGGCGCTTGAAAAGGATTCAGACGAGTTGGTTCGCTCTTTTTTTCTTTAAATAATTATATATGGAAACAGGTACGGGTCATAAAATAAAAGTGGGAGTTTTTACCTTAGTAGGTATTCTTCTTTTTATTGTTGGAATTTTTATAATCGGCAGTAAAAAACACATGTTCAGCGATACTTTCGACATTCACGGAAATTTTAAAAATGTGGGTGGTTTGGCTATAGGAAATAACATTCGTTTTGCAGGAATTACGGTAGGCACAGTGGAAAAAATAACGATTGTATCTGATACGGTAGTTAGGGTAGATATGCGGATGAAAGAAGAAGTACAACAATTTTTGAAAGCAGATGTGAAAGCTACGATTGGTTCGGATGGTTTGATGGGTGATAAATTGATTACCATTATTCCGGGCTCAGTAAATGAAAAAAGTTTTTTAAGTGATGGCTCCCAAATTAAAACCGAAGATCCTGTTGATTTTGATAAGATAATGGGCAAGTTTACCACCGTTGCCAGCAATGCAGAAGTAATTACCGGTGAACTGGCTGGTATGGCTTTACAAATAAGTAAGGGTGATGGTACTATTGGCCGGCTATTGTATTCCAGTCAACTATCTAAAAGCCTTGAAGGAACTGCGGCAAATGCTGAACGACTTACCAATTCATTGGCGGGCATTACCACCCATATAAAATCAGGGAAAGGAAGTATCGGCAGCCTGGTGTATACTGATACTGTTTCAAACCGCGTGGAAAATGTAGTTGGCAACGCAAATAAAGCCATGCTTACTATCAATGAAGCAGCTTATGGTTTTAGCGAAAATATGAAAGCCCTGCATGAAAACTTTTTATTCCGTGGTTATTTCAGAAGGAAGGAAAAACAAGCTCAAAAAGAAGGTGAGAACAATAGTACGCAGCAAATTAATTTTGATACAGATAGTTCGGCGGCAGATATGGATACTACCGAACTGGTTGAAATTATAACAGAAGCACAAAAAGCATTGGATGCTAAAAGAAAGAAGGGCAGTTGATTAGTAAATTGGTTAGGTAGTCAAATTGCTGATTTTTCTGATGGCATTCAAATTAAAATATTGGGTTGAAGGGATAGATAAGTGGTGGCTGTTTTCAGTCATCACTTTTTTATTTTAATAAACTGCTTTCAATTAATTTATTGCTAAGTAATTTTAGTTATTCCATTATTTCAGTTAACGCTACGGTTATTGCATTCAAATCATTATTGCATGTATAAAATATTTTTATGCTTCCTACTAGTTTTCCCGGTAACAATTTTTTCTCAATTGCAACAATGCGATATATGGCTGATGAACATTAGTAAAAAAGCGGGAAAGATGATGTTTGAAAAAATAGAAAACATCACTCATAGCAATGGCTATGAAAATCAGCCGTCATTTTCACCGGGTGGAAAAATCCTGTATTTCACAAGTCAAAGCGATACCACTTCCGGTTCCGATATTTATGCGTACGATCTTCAAACCAAGCAAATTAAACAGGTAACCTTTTCAGCAACCAGCGAGTATAGCCCAATAATCACACCTTCTGGTAATGCCATTTCAGTGGTAATGGTTGAAAAAGATAATTCACAACGCATCTGGGAATTTCCCCTTTCCGGTAACAGTCCTAAACGGGTTTTTCAACGCGATTCAATTGGTTATTATGCCTGGATGAATGAGCGTTCGGTTCTTGCTTTTATACTATCGGATGGTAAAACAGTACCAGAGCGATTGTCCGTTATAAGTAAAGACGGAACTGAAAAGAAAGTTGCGGATAGTATTGGCCGTGGAATGAAAATATTTGGCAATTCAGCGCTGTTTGTAAAGAAAACATTCTTTGGGAAATACTTGTATTCAACCGATTATTCAGTTATAAAAGCTTTGACAAAAACGCCCGGCAATAGTGAAGATTTCGCATTATATAAAAACCATGTTTTCATGGCAGATGGCGGATTGATCTATGCTGCTAAGCTGCGTCTAAATAAACATCAAATAGTTGGACTGGATCCTTTTGTCACGGTAATGGATCTGGCGCCCTATGGTATTTTCAAAATTACCAGGATTGCCGTTAGCGCCAATGGAAAAAAGATGGCAGTAGTGACTGATGTTCAATAGAATTATTTTGATTTAATAAACAGCACCGTTTGGCTTCAATAATTATTGATTATAAATTACTGAATTATTTTTTCTAACTACTAACTACTAACTACTAATAAACCACCTGGATAGTTTCTGGAGTTTGCTGTGTCAACACGGTTGTTTTTCCGGTTAATAAACTGTTCACAGTATCCATATCATAATGCCGCACGGTAAGCATGGTTAATCCTTTTCTGAGCTGTACATCAAACAATTTATCGGCTTCTGAAGCTAATTGTTGCAGCTTGTCATCGCGATCATCGTATAATGCAGTGAAACTAATTGCGCCTATTTGCGTCATGTTAGGTTTAAGGTGTAGTTGTTCCATCACCTGGTATAATTTGGCTACTGCGTGTTCACCAACAAATGAATAATCTTTCGATTTAAAATTTACCAGCACCTGCTGTTGTTTCATTATAATAACCGGGGGTAAACTTTTTACCGCTTTATTACTGATGATGGTGCCCGGAAGAGCAGGATCTAAAAAGCATTTAACCAGCAGTGGGATCTTTTTTTCATAAAGTGGCTTGATCGTTTTTGGATGTATCACTTGTGCACCATAATAAGCCATTTCGATCACCTCATCATAACTCAATAGCGGCATTTCTACGGCATCCGGAAATAGCTTTGGATCAGCATTCATTACCGATGGTACATCTTTCCAGATGGTTTGACTTTCAACCTCTAAAAGATTTGCAAAAATGGCAGCTGAGTAATCACTGCCTTCCCTGCCAAGCGTAGTGCTTTCATTATCTGCCGTGCTGCCTATAAAGCCCTGCGTAATTACAATAGGATATTTATCCAGCAAAGGCAATACAATTTCTTTCACCTTCATCTGAGTGTAGTCCCAATCGATATCAGCATCCCTGAAATCATCATCGGTTCGCACCACATCTCTTACGTCCATCAGGCAATTTTTAATGCCAGCTTCGTTTAAATAATGTGAAACAATACAGGTGCTTAACAATTCCCCGCAGCAAACTACCTGGTCGTAATAATAATCATAACTTCTAACGGGTTTGTCGTGTAACAACCACTCTACTTCGGTAAAAAAATCCACCAGCCTTGCTTCGCATTTGTTGTATTCTTTTACCAGCAAATATTTAGCAGTAGTAAGGTGTTGCTGCTTTACCTGTTCAAATAATTGCAGTGCCTGTTCATTACGCTGTGCAAAAAAAGCCTCGGCCACTTTTTCAAGTGCATTGGTAGTTTTTCCCATAGCGCTAATGATTATGAGAATTTTTTCGGATGAATATTGGGAAAGGATTTTTCCTACATTTTGTATACGATCTATTGAACTAATGCTTGCGCCGCCAAATTTAAAAACTAACATATGTTTATTTTCTGGATGATTTTGATTGCTTAATTGACATGAATATCGTTAACGATTGCGTGAATTTATTTATCAGGGCCCAATTGCCGCAAAGCTAAGCGCCATCAACATTTGGAAGTCTGTATTGCATTTTGGTCCGCAAACCTCGTCATTTCGGCTCTATTTTTTCTTCTTACTTTGCATCAAACAGCAAACTACCTCAATATGTTACATTCACGCAAATTGATGACTCTTGATGAGTGCACGATCCAGGAACTACGGAATTTTCCAAAAGCTACCGGCGAATTAAGCGGGTTGCTTCGCACAATTGGTCTTGCCTGTAAACGTATTAATGCCGAAGTAAACCGGGCGGGGTTAGTGGATATACTCGGGGCGCTTGGAAAAGAAAACGTACAGGGAGAGGAAGTGCAGAAATTGGATGATTTTGCCAATAATACCCTGATTGATTTGCTGAACCACAGTATTTATTGTGCGGGGGTTGGCAGCGAAGAAAATGATGATATTGTGGTATTCGATGATCCTATTAGTAACAACAGCAAGTATGTATTATTAATGGATCCATTGGATGGCAGTGGAAATATTGATGTAAGTGTTAGTATCGGAACTATTTTCTCTATAGTGAAAAGAATTTCACCACTTGGTACCCCTGTAACCCTGGCTGATTTCCTGCAACCCGGAAATAAAATTGTAGCCGCCGGATATGTAATCTATGGCAGTAGTACTGTGTTGGTTTATGGCACCAGGCGGGGCGTTAATGGCTTTACACTCGATCCTACGGTGGGTGAATTTTGCCTAAGTCACCCCGATATTCAATGTCCCGAAAACGGGAAATTTTATTCTGCTAATTATGGCAATTTTCAACGGTATAGCGAAGGTGTAAAAAACTACCTGAAGAAGTGTGAAATGAAGACAAAAGAAGATGGCGGACCTTATACTGAAAGATATATTGGAAGCATGGTTGCCGATATCCATCGTAACCTGATCAAGGGCGGCATTTTTATGTATCCCGGTACTGTTGAAAAGCCGAATGGAAAATTGCGCCTGATGTATGAATGTAATCCACTTGCTTTCTTAGTAAGGGTAGCTGGCGGCCTGGCTACTGATGGTTTGCAGGACATTCTCGATATTCAACCAACCAGCCTGCACCAGCGATCACCCATGTTTATTGGCAGCAAACTGATGATGGAGGAATTAGCAGGTTGTTTATGAGAAGAGTAGTTTAGTAATTAGGAATTAGTCGTTAGAACAAAGAGATTGGGAATTGAAATTAGGAGCTAGGGCAAGGGCAAAATACAGTAAAGGTGATTAGGGTTTGAAAATTAGTAATTGTTAAAAAAAGGGAAAATGCAAAGAGTTAAGCTATGGTAATTCCCCGTCTTTTTTTTTGCCTTTCACGGGTGACAATTTTAATTCATGCAATAATTATCAAAAACAAGAAACCCGAATCTGATTATCAATAAAACAGCTTACATGGTTAATATCATATCCTATCAATCTCATCATGCTGCTGTTTTCAAGCAATTGAACCTTGCCTGGCTTGATCAATACCATCTTACTGAAAGCCATGATCTAATGGTACTGAATGATCCCAAAGGTACTATTCTTGATAAGGGTGGGGTTATCCTGCTTGCTGTAGAAAATGAAGAAATTGTAGGTACTGTAGCCCTGATGAAAGAACACGGAAACGAATATGAGCTGGCTAAAATGACCGTGGCTCCACACATGCAGGGCAGGGGTATTAGTAAGTTATTGATGCAGGCTATTATTGAAGCCGCCCAAACAAAAGGTGCAGAAAAATTGATATTATTTTCCAATCATCAACTGGTTGCCGCACTTTCGCTGTATGAAAAATTTGGGTTCAAACATGTAGCTGTAACGGATTCTCCTTTTGTAACAGCAGACGTGAGAATGGAGCTGGATTTTTAAAATAAAGTATGGCAAAAACGATCATTTCAGTTCAGGGACTTGTAAAAAATTACGGCAGTTTCGAAGCAGTAAAAGGTATTTCTTTCGATGTATTTGAAGGCGAAATATTTGGCTTGCTTGGGCCAAACGGTGCGGGTAAAAGTACCACGCTTGAAATCATAGAAACACTTCGTAGTAAGACTTCCGGGAAAGTGCTGGTAGATGGTTTCGATATTGATAAAGACCAGGATAGTATCAAGCAAATTATCGGTGTTCAACTGCAAACCAGCGGCTTTTACCCCGGGTTAAATCTTACGGAATTGATCGAAATGTTCTGTGGCCTTTATAATGAAAATACCGATCCGCTTGAATTACTCGATACCGTTAATCTTCGAGATAAAGCAAAGGCCAAATTTAAAGAACTGAGTGGCGGTCAAAAACAACGCTTTAGCATTGCAACTACTTTAATCAATAAACCCCGGATTATTTTCCTGGATGAGCCTACTACCGGTCTCGATCCGCAGGCAAGACGTAATCTGTGGGAGCTGATAAAAAACATCCGGGATAAAGGAACAACTGTTATTATCACCACGCATTATATGGATGAGGCTGAAGTGCTTTGTGATCGCGTAGCAATTATTGAAAAAGGGAATATTGTTGCCATTGATTCGCCCGACGGTTTGATCGATAAATTGGTAGCCGGTGGTTTTCAAAAAGTTAAGGAAGTAAAACAAGCTAATCTTGAAGATGTTTTTATAAACCTGACGGGTCATGCACTGAGAGAAGAATAACTGACAGAATTCCTTGAAAACAATGCCCTGGTCAACCCGTTATTTAGCTTTTTGCAGGCATAAGAATGAACATATTACATCACAAAATCAACTTTTTAGCCTGTTGGTGTTAAAATATCTTTGTCAACCCCCGCAGCTGCGTAACATTGCAAAAATTTAAATTTCCTCCATAATGAAGAAAACGATCGTTTTGGGTTTTGGGCTTCTAATTGGCCTTGGCGCAATGGCACAAACAAAGCCGGCCGCTAAAACACCCGCAAAACCTGCTGCCAAACCCGCAGCTAAACCGGCACCAGCTAAATTGGTGTTGAAAAATAGTCTTGATAGTCTTAGTTACGCTATAGGGGTACTAGATGCCAGCTTTTTTAAACAGCAGGGTATCGACAAATTGAATTATAGTATTATGAGCCAGGCGGTTCAGGCGGTTATCGAAGGAAAAGAACCGATTATGACTTCCCAGGTAGCCGATCAAACGCTTCGTGCTAAAATGCAGGAAGCATCTATGAAAAAAATTGAACCGGCAGTTAGTGAAGGCAAAGCTTTTCTTGCAAAAAATAAAGCCCGTAGCGAAATAAAAGAAACAGCCAGTGGGTTGCAATACGAAATAGTTACCCTGGGTACCGGGCTTATGCCTAAAGATACCAACACAGTAAAAGTGCATTATACAGGAACACTTTTAAACGGCACCAAATTCGATAGCAGCCGCGATCGTGGTGAACCTGCAGAATTTCCTTTGAATGGTGTTATCCCCGGCTGGACTGAGGGCGTACAACTGATGCCTGTAGGATCGAAATTCAAATTTTACATTCCTTACAATCTTGCATACGGAACACAAGGTTCACCACCAGTAATACCCGGTGGAGCAACGCTGGTATTTGATGTGGAATTGTTGGAAATCGTCAAATAGTCAAATAGTTTTTCATGCGCTAAATGACTATCTGCTAACTACAATGACTTAGCTATTTTTTCAATAAAACTTTCATTATGTCTTTATTCGACAAATTACAAAGCAAAACTAGAGAAACGCTGGATGCCGAAATTGAAAAAGGCCGTGCGTTTTTGGAAGAAAATAAAAAACGCCCCGGTGTAGTGGAAACAGCCAGTGGTTTGCAATATGAAGTTATTACGCAGGGAAACGGCGAAAAGCCAGCATCTGCTAACAGCCGCGTAACTACGCATTACCACGGAACTACCATCGATGGAAAAGTATTTGACAGTAGTGTACAACGTGGTCAACCACTAAGCTTTGGTTTAAACCAGGTAATAAAAGGCTGGACAGAAGGCTTGCAATTGATGCCCGTGGGAAGCAAATACAAACTGTTTTTGCCGCACGACCTGGCTTATGGCGAAAGGGGTGCTGGTGGATCCATTCCGGGTGGTGCTACTTTGATTTTTGAAGTAGAATTGTTGGGAACAGACTAATAAATAAGTACTACGGTTTAAGAACATATTGGTTAGTGCAGCTTCAGCTGAACCTGGCCTAAACCTATAAGGTTATTACAACCTTATAGGTTTTTTCATGCCATACTTAGTTTTCATTTAAAGGAACCCGGGATTAAATTCAGTCACAATAAAAAGCTTAGTAATGGATCTACGTTACCCTATCGGCGAATACGAGCCACAGCCTTACAGCGAAGAGCAAAGGCGAGCCTGGCTGATTGATTTAGCCCAATTACCAAACATGCTGGAGGCAGCAGTTTTAAACCTGGACGAAGCACAATTGCATACGACCTATCGCGATGGCGGTTGGACTGTGCACCAGGTAGTACATCACGTGGCTGATAGCCATATCAATGCCTTTTGCCGGATGAAACTGACCTTAAGTGAAGAAAATCCCTTCATTAGACCTTACGAGGAAAACGATTGGATCCAACAGGCCGATGTGGCTTTGCCGGTAAACATTTCATTGACTTTATTGCATGCGCTTCATTTACGCATTCATGCGTTAATGAGTGCTGTTACTACCAACCAATGGGATCGTACCTACGTGCATCCGGCAAGTGGAAAACAGTTTACGCTTTGGTATTTATTGGGTAATTATGCATGGCACGGCCGGCATCATACTGCTCATATTAACCGGTTAAGAGAACGCATGGGCTGGTAACTTTTCCGCCCGAACTAAAAAATATTTAATCCTGTAAGCATGCACAAGCCCTGGCAACACCTTGAATCAGTTTATATCCACAAAGAGAAATGGTTTAATCTTCGTTCCGACAAAGTGCTGAAAGGAAATGGAGAGCAGATGGATGACTATTATGTGATGGAGTTTAGTGACTGGGTGAATGTTTTGCCGGTTACAACAGATGGGAAAATTATCCTGGTAAAACAATACCGTTATGCACTTGGTGTATGGAGTATAGAAGTGCCCGGTGGTATTATGGATCCACATGAAACAAACCCTGAAGAAGCAGCAAAAAGAGAATTACTGGAGGAAACAGGATATAGCTGCCAAAAAATGGAAGAAGTAGCCATCATTGCTCCCAACCCCGCTACTCAAAATAACCGCATGTATTGCTATCTTGCAACGGGCTGCGAATTGACGCATGAACAGTCTTTCGATGAGAATGAAGAAATTGAAGTATTGATGGTTACAATGGAAGAATTAAAGTCCATGTTACGCAACAACGAAATCATTCAGTCATTGCATATCTGCAGTATTTTATATGCGTTGATGAAGCTGGAAACAGTGGTTATTTAAAACTACAAATGCTGCATTCTTTTATAAGGCGGTTTTTTCAATGGGAATAGTTACTTCTCCCACTACAAACACACTGCCGCAAACAATTACGAGGTCTTTTTGTGATGCAGTAAGTAAAGCCTTATTAAGCGCATCGTTTACGTGCTCAAATGCGGAACCTGTTAAGCCAAATTCAGCAGCTTTTTGTTGCAGTTCGGTTGCCGGCATTGCCCGGGGTATATGTGCATTTGTAAAATAATAAAAGTAATCAGCAGGTAACAATTGTAACACTTTTTCTACCTCTTTGTCTTTTACCATGCCTATCACCATATGAATTTTTTCAAGCTGGTGTTGCATGGTCTTTATTTGCTTTAATACCTGTTTAATGCCGTCTTCATTATGGCCTACATCCAGGATCACTAAAGGATCTTTATGGACCAATTCCCAACGCCCGTGCAGCCCTGTCAAGGTCTTCACTTGCCGCAATGCCTGCCTTGTTTTTGCCGGATCCAGCTGCCATCCATTACCTTGTAAAATAGAGACCGATTTCAATATAGTGCGTAAATTATATTGCTGGTACAACCCGGCTAGATCGGTTTCGTATTCTTCTGTGGTAGTTCCTGTTTGATATTGCACCAGCAATGTATCAATTGATTGCTTTGTATGGATTATCTCATCATCCTCTGCAAAAAACAAGGGTGCATTTTCTATTGCTGCTTTACTGGTAAAAACAGGTTTCGTTTCGGGCAATGTTTCACCAATAACGACCGGTATATTTTTCTTAATGATACCTGCTTTTTCAAAGGCAATTTTATCAAGACTATCCCCCAATAAATTCATGTGGTCCCAACCGATATTGGTGATAATGCTAAGATCAGGTGTAATAACATTGGTGCTGTCTAACCTGCCACCAAGGCCTGTTTCAATGATGGCAATATCTATTTTTTCTTCTTTAAAATATTGAAAAGCCATTGCTACTGTGAGTTCAAAAAAGCTGGGTTCAATTTGATCCAGCAAAGGTGTAACGCGTTTAACAAAGCCGATAACAAACTGTTCGCTGATCATTTCCATTTGTTCGCCCCGGCTTACCTTAATTCTTTCTCCAAAATCTTTTAGATGCGGCGAAGTATATAAACCGGTTTTATAACCATTGGCATGAAAGATGGCAGCAAGCATATGACTGGTACTTCCCTTGCCATTGGTACCGGCAATATGGATGGATTTAAATGCTTTTTCAGGATTGCCCAGAGGTGTTAGTAAAGCAATAGTATTATGAAGATCTTTTTTATACGCTGCGGCACCAATACGCGTAAACATAGGCAGCCGTTCATATAAAAATGAAATCGTTTCCTGGTAGGTCATGCGGCAAAGTAACGAAAGGAGAAGAACTGCAGGTAATTAGGAATTGGGAACTAGGTGGTAGATCCTGGCGATGTCAGTTATTGGTTAGTCGGAAATACATGTAGTTAGTCGATAGTAGTTAGTCGTTGGAAATACAAGTAGTTGGTCGATGGTAGTAAGTCGTTGGAAATACGTGAAATTAAAAAAAGTGAAAAGTGACATGTGAAATACTGAAATGTGAGATGGAACCACTCAGGAGATCACATGTTACCAATAAAAAAATCTTCAATTGCGGCAGCACTCACCACTCAACATACACCACTCACCAGGAGGAAATGGTACCATGAAAGAGAGCGCGAATCGCGGCAGCACTCACGACTCACCATTCACCACTCACCAGGAGGAAATGGTACCATGAAAGAGAAGCGCGAATCGCGGCAGCACTCACGACTCACCATTCACCACTCACCACATTATCCCTTCAACCTGAAATTAAAGATCACTGTTCCCGAAGATTCATCATCTCCCGCGTTAAACTTTAACTGCATTGCTTTGCGTTTTGCAATTGCTTTTAAAGCTGAACTACCGCTGGTAGAACCCCTGCTGGAATATTCGGCGCTGATCACCGAACCGCTTTCGTTCACTTTTATATCGATAGCTATTTTGGCGTTTTCATTAAAATCATCTTCAAACGACGGTAATCTTGTAATCCTGCGACCAGTTAAACCACGACTAATAGCAACGCCACTATTTCCAGAACCGCCATCCCCTTTATAATTATCGCTGTTTATATTACCGTTTGCCTTACCCTGGTCGCCCGTGCCACCGGCAATACCCTGGTTTTTTACATTATTAAATTCATCCTGGTTGTTACCGCCAGTACCCGTACCGCCTTTGTAAGCACCTAATACAGCTTTAGGTTTCGGCTGTGGAGGAGCGGGCGGTTCCTGTTTCGGTTTGGCAGGAGTTGGTAAATTCTGGTTGGTTTGCGGTTTGGGCCTGACAGTTGTTTTGGCCACTGTTTTTGGAATCGCCGGCGCATCCGGTTCGTCATTATCATCTTCTGTTGTTACCGGTTCGGTGGCCGGCGGACTTGATTCGGGAGTTGCACTAGCTTGTTCGGCCTGTTCCGGGGCGGGTTCTCCCGGCATAGTTGGGGCGATATCACCCAGGCCGGTTTCGCTGTTGCCGAGGTTTACCTCAATGCCTTCATTCAATAACGGTTCTTCCGGCGAAGGAATGCGCCAGCTGATCAAAAAAAATAATAACAGCATTACCACCGTTATTACAAGGGTATAACTTCCGGCTTTCCTGTTTTTAACCTGCTCAAAATTATTTGTCATGTTGTAAGTTGCTGTCATGTCAAAGGTATTGGTAATGCTTCTGTCAGTAACGATGCTAAAGGGTTAAAAATTACACAGGACGTACCAGCCAGGTTCTTTTAGATAAAAAAATCTAATTATAAGTCTGCCTGCATATACACACCGCCAATTAGAAATGGTAAACCGGGTGTTAAATGACGATGTGCGTCAGCCTTAATTTTTGTAAATCTTTAAAAATTTGACTGCTTGTTACAAAAGCAATTAAAAAAAGTAAGACATTGCAACTTCACACCTCTGCTATATACTACAAATTACCGATTGTTTGAATGTCGATTGACTTTTGTTCCCAGCCTTGCGCTTTATGAAAAAAATTACCAGTATTTTTTTATCCTTATTTTTTGCCGTGAATGTTTTATCAGCCCAGGAAATTATTCACTTGTACCAGGGTACCATACCCGGCAATAAAAATGTTCCGGATAATGAATCAAGCGTAACAGAAGGAGGCATCTTAAGAATCAGCAATATAACAAAGCCAACACTGGCAATTTTTTTACCAGCGCAGCCCAATGGAACAGCCGTGGTGATTTGCCCGGGTGGTGGATATGGTATCAATGCCATGGGACATGAAGGAATTGAGATTGCAAGGAAATTTAACGAGATGGGCATTACAGCTTTTGTTTTAAAATACAGGCTACCTAAGGATGCTGCGCAGGAGGATAAAACGATAGCACCTTTACAAGATGCGCAACAGGCCATAAAAGTGGTTAGAGATAATGCTGTTAAATGGAAAATAAATCCGAATAGAATAGGCATAATGGGATTTTCAGCCGGTGGACATCTTGCTTCAACTGCCGGTACGCATTTCCAAAAATCTTTTATAGAAAATTTAAATAATACCAACCTTCGGCCGGATTTTATGTTACTCATCTACCCGGTTATCAGTTTTGTTGACACAGTGGGTCATATGGGTTCCCGTGATAACCTGGTTGGAAAAAATGCTTCGCCAGAAACAATAAAATTATTTTCAAACGAGCAACAGGTATCATCCGGCACACCTCCTGCTTTCCTGGTGCATGCTGCTGACGATAAAGCAGTTCCCTCTGAAAACAGTATCCGGTTTTACCAGGCATTGATCAAAAATAAAGTACCTGCCGAACTGCATATCTACCAGGGTGGCGGACATGGATTCGGGTTGAAAAATCCTACCACGAAAGAGTTGTGGATGGATCGCTGCGCCAACTGGATGGCAGCGAATGGCTGGTAATAAATTTGTAAACGTTTATCTATCATAATAATTCATAATTCACATGGCTGACAATGTATTTGATGCAATTGTAATTGGTTCCGGTATCAGTGGTGGCTGGGCTGCCAAAGAGCTTACCGAAAAGGGTTTAAAGGTGATCATGCTCGAAAGGGGCAAGGATATTGTTCATGTAAAGGATTATGTAAGTGCCAACAAAGAAAACTGGGATTTCCCGCACCGTGGTGGCCGTACCCAACAAATGATTGAAGATTATCCCGTGCTGAAAAGGGATTACCCTTTAAGCGAGAAAAATCTTGACTGGTGGTGCAGCGACAAGGACTCGCCTTATACAGAAGTAAAACGCTTCGACTGGTTTCGGGGTTACCATGTGGGCGGCCGTTCCCTGATGTGGGGAAGGCAGAGTTATAGAATGAGCGATTATGATTTTGAAGCCAACGCTAAAGACGGTCATGGGGTGGACTGGCCGGTTCGATATAAAGAAATTGCTCCCTGGTATGATTATGCCGAACGTTTTGCAGGAATTAGTGGTAACCGTGATAATATTCCGCATTTACCCGATGGCCAATACCTGCCGCCTATGGAAATGACCTGCGTTGAAAAAGATGTTAGCGCACGCATTAAGGACCATTATAAAGGTTCAAGGTATATGATCATTGGTCGAACAGCCAATCTTACCGTACCTCACAATGGCCGTACCAATTGCCAGTTTAGAAATAAATGTTCGCTGGGTTGTCCGTTTGGCGGCTACTTCGCTACGCAATCTTCTACATTGCCAGCAGCCAGGGCAACTGGTAATCTTACACTGCGGCCATGGAGTATCGTTACCAAGATTTTATACGATAAGGATACTAAAAAAGCTACCGGCGTAGAAGTGCTGGATGCTGAAAACAATAAAACGTACGAATACAAGGCGAAGATCATTTTCCTGAATGCATCTACTATCAACAGTGCCTGGATCCTGATGAATTCTGCAAACGATGTTTGGCCTGACGGGCTTGGAAGTAGCAGCGGTGAACTGGGGCATAACCTCATGGATCATCATTTGGGAATTGGAGCCGGCGGCTGGATGGAAGGATACGAAGACAAATACACTTATGGCCGTCGTGCCAATGGTATTTACGTACCGCGCTATCGTAATTTATTTGGCGACAAACGCGATTATGTTCGTGGATTTGGCTACCAGGGTGGTGGTACCCGCGAAAACTGGCAGCGGAATGTGGCAGAATTTACAATTGGTGGAGATTATAAAGACGCATTAACTGAACCGGGTCGCTGGAATATGGGCATCGGTGGTTTCGGTGAAATATTGCCTTACCACGAAAACAAGGTGACTATTGATAAAACCAAAAAAGATAAATGGGGATTAAATGTTGTTGCCATCGATTGCGAGTTGAAGGATAATGAGTTGAAGATGCGTAAGGATATGTTGGACGATGCCATTGAAATGCTGGAGAATGCAGGTGTGAAAGAGGTAAAAGGCCGTGATGGCGATGGAACACCTGGCCGTGGTATTCATGAAATGGGAACGGCACGTATGGGTAAAGATCCAAAAACCTCTGTTCTTAACAAATTCAACCAGGTTTGGGATGCAACAAACGTATTTGTAACCGATGGTTCCTTTATGACTTCGGCTTCATGTGTAAATCCATCTTTGAGCTATATGGCATTTACAGCCCGGGCAGTCGATCATGCCGTTAAAGAATTAAAGAAAATGAACCTTTAATAGTAGCTTTCAGGAATATATTATTCACTTATCTCTAATTACATAACACAGATTTTAATATGAACAGGAGAGACGCATTATCAAGGGTGGCACTTTTATTTGGTGGCACTATCATTGGCGCTGAATTCTTTTTAAGCGGATGTAAAAACCCCGATGCAAAAGTTACTACAGGAGCGCTCGATTTTTCTTCTAAAAACATCTCGTTCCTTGATGAAGTAGCGGAAACTATTTTACCGGAAACACCTTCTTCGCCCGGAGCTAAAGCCGCAAAAGTGGGCGATTTTATGAAAACAATGGTCACCGATTGTTACGATGAAAAAGACCAGAAAATTTTCATGGAAGGAATAGGTAAACTGGATGAAGCTGCTGATAAAAAATATGGCAAATCCTTTATCAAATTATCACCGGAAGATCGTAAGGCATTTTTAATTGAACTGGATAAAGAAGCAAAAGATTATACGGCAGCCCGGAAAGACGGCGATCCTAATCACTATTTCAGCATGATGAAACAGCTTACTTTACTGGGCTTCTTTACATCAGAAGTAGGTGCTACAAAGGCATTGCGATACGTAGCTGTTCCCGGTAAATGGGAAGGCTGCGTTGATTATAAAAAAGGCGATAAAGCCTGGGCAACCTGATGTATATTTTATGGTAAAGAACGGGAGGCTGGATTTTTCAGTCTCCCGTTTTTTTTGATAAGAATTTTTATAATAATGTTCCTGAAATTTGAGCATATTTACAGCAAACCAATGCAAACTCGCTTGCATCTTTCAAATCCATTTCTAACAAGTTTGTTGTAATAATGTCATCCAATACCAGCTGTTTAAACTGTGAACAACCATTAACCGGGGAGGCCCGGTTTTGTGATAATTGCGGTCAGAAATCAGATACGCACCGGCTTAACCTGCATCATCTTGGGCACGAACTCATGCATTTTTTTACCCATGCAGATAAGGGTATTTTTTTCCTGGTAAAAACTTTGATCACAAAACCAGGTTATGCTGCAAGGCAGTACATATCAGGGCAAAGAAAAAAAATCTTTAGCCCGATCAATTTTTTCCTGATCTCTGTTGCTTTCTTTTTATTTGTTCAAACAAACTTTCGTCCTCTCGACCGCGGGCTGGATTTGTCGGGAGTAAAAGAACAGGTTTTAAAATTACCTGATCGTGTTACCCGGGAAAGGAGATTGTTGAAACTGGAAAGAAGGGAAAAAGGCGCTGCCTTTGTGGCAAAGTATTCCAACTTTATCAATTTCACAATTACACCCTTAATTGCCTGGCTGTTTTTTATGTTCTACCGGCGATCGGGGTTTAACTATACCGAGCATCTTGTAGCCAATTTGTATTTGGCAGGTTTCAGTGCACTATTTTTTGGTTTAATTATCGCCCCACTTTTATACTTCAATAAACAAACCACCTGGTATTTTGCAATTGTTGGGCTTTTCTTCTCGTTTGAAGTCATTTACCGGTCGGTATATTATTACAACTTTATACAAAAGAAAGGAGCAAAGTCTTATTTGTATAGTTTGTTTACGTCTTTGTTTACCGTAATTCTCTGGTATATAATTTCCAGCAGCCTGATGTTGCTTTATATTAATACCGGCTTCGGGTCGAAATAACTTATTTTTCAGGTACAAAGTTTTCCAGGAAAACAGTTGCATCATAAGCAGCTGTTTTTCAGGTTAAAGGCATGATTTTTTTATCTGTGCTTCCATAATAATTGCCCATGAATAAAGAAACGTTTCCCCAGGATTCAACAGGCGTTAAAAAGGCCGATTTGATCAAGAACGCTTGTAATGATCTTCAGAAAGCTTTCCGGAACCAATTGAAAGATTTATTCAGGGCTGAAAAAAAATTAGCCAAAGCATTACCAAGGATATCTATGGCCTCCAATTCGAAAGAAAGGGAAAAAGCCTATAAAAGTCACCTTGAAGAAACAAAAAGCCAGGTAAAAAGGCTCGACCTGATTTTTGAATTATTAGGCAAGAAAACAGCTGTAGAAACTGTTGGTTCAAAAGAAAGTATTATTTCAACCAGTACTAAAATTCCCGGAAATGAACTTACTGCTCCCGGGGAATTGAGGAAGGAAAAAAGTACAGTGGAAACACAAAATGTACACTTCAATTCATTAAAAGCAATTACCGGTCTTTTGAATATGAAAGAATGCCACGGCCTGGAAAGTTTCAATGGCAGCAGTATTGAATCTCCCATAATTGCAAACGTTCACAGTGTTTCTTTCGACCTGGTGGAAATGAACGAAGAAGGAATCCAGGTAGCTTAATATAGCAATGGTTGTGCGTGCTTGTTTTAATTTATAAAATGGCAATCAGCTGCTTAAAAAAATAAAATAACATGCGATCAATTTGGACCGGAGCAATTGGATTTGGTTTGGTTAATATTCCCATCAAATTATTTAGTGCCATTGAGGAAAGCGATCTTGATTTAGATATGCTCGATTCAAAAGATCATGCACATATAAAGTTTAAAAGGGTTAACGAAAATACCGGGAAGGAAGTGCCTTATGCCAGTATTGTAAAAGCATACAACCTTGATGGCGATTATGTAGTACTTGACGATGAAGATTTTGAAAAAGCCATGCCCGAAAAAACTAAAACCATCGATATAAATTCTTTCAGCCTTCAGGAAGAAATAAACAGTCTTTATTACGAAAATCCTTACTATACAGAGCCGGCAAAAGGAGGTGAACGTGCCTATAAATTATTTCATGCCGCACTGGCCAAGTCTGGTAAAGTAGGAGTAGGAAGTTTTGTAATGCGCAGTAAAGAAAAACTTTGCCTCGTTAAGCCCCAGGATAAAGTGCTGGTGGTGCAGCGTATCCGTTTTCAACAGGAAATTCGTGACATAGGTGAACTTAAAATCCCGGATGTGGAACCTAAGCCGGCAGAGTTGAAAATGGCCCTCTCACTTATAGATCAACTCACTGAAAAATTCGATATCTCGGCCTGGAAAGATACTTACAGCGAAAACCTGATGAACCTGATAAAAGCCAAAGCAAAAGGTGGTAAAGTAAAAACACCAGCCTTGAAGCTGGTACACTCTAAAACAGAAGACCTGATGGCGCAATTGCAGGCGAGTTTAAATACCAAACGGCGAAAAGCCTCCTAAACTTTTTTTATGGCGGATGCATTAAAGGAATACAATAAAAAACGTGACTTTAAACAAACCGCTGAGCCCGCAGGAAAAGCAGCAAAATCCAACAAATCCAAACAGCTCGCTTTTGTTATTCAAAGGCATTTTGCCACCCGGCTACATTACGATTTCAGGCTAGAATTGCAAGGCACATTAAAAAGTTGGGCTGTTCCAAAAGGGCCGTCGCTTAACCCGGCTGATAAACGTTTGGCCGTTATGGTAGAAGATCATCCTTATGATTACAAAGACTTTTATGGTGCCATTCCCGCCGGGAATTATGGTGCCGGTGATGTTGAAATTTGGGACGAAGGTTTTTACTTCCCCGTAGATGAAAATCACCAGCCTATATCTGAATCGCAGGCTATCAAAAATCTCGATAAAGGCGAACTAAAAGTATTGCTGGCCGGAACCCATTTGCAGGGCGAATTTGTATTGGTACGGCTTAAAAAAGACGAAACGAATTGGTTGCTCATAAAACACAAAGATGATTATTCAACTGAAAAAGAATATGATATTTCTTCCATTGCCGCAATAAAATCCAAACGCAAAAGTGCGGAAACAACGCCTGCAAAAAAAGCAGTAAAAAAAGCAGCTGTTTCCGAAAAAGAAAATAGCAACGGTAGCAAAGCGGAAGGGTTAAAAAATGTAAAAAAAAAGGCTTCAAAAATAATTAACGATACAGCTCAAAAAAAAACAGCTGATAAGAAAGCACCGGCTAAAACAGAACTGGCAACCGATGATACAATCAGTTCAAACCAGCAAAAACCCCCGATAAAAACAATTAAACCCATGCTTGCCTATACTGCAAGCGAAGCTTTTGATGATGAAAACTGGTTGTTCGAATATAAGTGGGATGGATATAGGACAATTGCCATTAAAAATGGTGACGATGTACAATTATTATCGAGGAACGAATTGTCATTCAATACCAAATATCCTTCAATTGTTAGCGCTGTTAAGAATTGCGTAGAACATAATGTAGTACTCGATGGTGAAATTGTTGCGATAGTAAATGGCAAGCCATCTTTCCAGGCATTGCAACATGCGGCTGAAGTAAAGCCTGAACTACGTTTTTATGTTTTTGACTTATTGTATTTGGATGGCGAGTCGTTAATGCAATTGCCATTGGTTAGCCGAAAGTCTTTATTAGCACAATTGTTGGAAAATACTGACAACAAATCCCTGGTATATTCTTCGCATATTGAGAAAAAAGGAAAAAGTTTTTTTGAGAAGATCCGCAAACAGGACATGGAAGGTATCATGGCCAAGAGAGCCGATAGTTTATATACTCCTAACTCGCGTTCACACGATTGGCTTAAAATAAAAAACCGGAATGACAGGGAGGCTATTATCGTTGGATATACTGAAGGACGTGGAAGCAGAAGTTATTTTGGTGCATTGATACTTGCCGAAAAAACCAGCGATGGTTATAAATATATTGGTCACACGGGTACTGGTTTTAACGAGACCGGTTTGAAAGAATTATACCAAAAAATGCAGCCGCTGGTCACTGGTAAATCGCCATTCGCCAATAAGATAAAAGTAAACGCTCCGGTAACCTGGATAAAACCCGAATTGGTTTGTACCATTTATTTTACTGAAGCTACACGGGATGGTATTTTACGGCACCCGGTATTCGCAGGCTTGCGAGCCGATAAAAGTGAAGCCGAAGTAAAGGAAGAATTCACAAATGTTCCATCAAATAATACAGAAAATAAAAATGCTGTTATGGAAGATATAGAAGATATAACTGGTGGCAAACAGGAAATAGTTGTTGGTAGTAAAAAGATTCCTGTAACCAATGTTGAAAAAATATACTTTCCTGAAGCCGATGTTTCTAAAGGTGATGTTATAGCCTATTATCATGCTATTGCTCCTTATATTTTACCACATTTAAAGAACAGGCCGATGTCGTTAAAGCGTAACCCTAACGGCATTCATGGTGAGGCTTTTTATCATAAGAATGCAGGCGACAAAGGACCCTCCTGGATTAAATCGTATGATACTTTTTCCGAATCATCAAACCGCACGATTGAATATATTCTTTGCAACGATATTGCTACGCTTGTTTACCTTGCCAACCTGGGTTGTATTGAAATGAATCCATGGAATTCAACCTATCAAAAACCTGATCATCCTACCTGGATTGTTATTGATCTTGATCCTTCTGATGGCAATACTTTTGAACAGGTAATTGAAACAGCATTGGCAGTAAAAACAGTAACAGATAAGGCAGGTGTTACCTGTTATTGCAAAACATCCGGGGCCAGTGGTTTGCATATTTATATTCCGCTTGGTGGAAAATACGATTACGATGTTGCCCGTAATTTTGCAGAGATGATTGCCATTGCAACACATGAACTGGTTCCTGATTTCACAAGTGTTGTAAGAAATTTAAAAAAGCGGGGCGAAAAAATATATGTAGATTTTTTACAGAATCGCAGCGGGCAAACCCTGGCATCAGCTTACAGTTTAAGGCCTGTTGAAGCAGCGAGTGTATCTACTCCATTAGAATGGGATGAAGTAAAGCCCGGCTTGCATCCATCACAATTTACGATCTTTAATATCCACGAACGTATTGAGAAAAAAGGTGATTTATTTGCTGGTGTGCTAACCGGTAAAACTGATATTAAAAAAGCCATTAAAGCATTATCTGGCAATTAAAATGGTTTGCTAATTTAATTTTTCTACCAATGGGTGCAGCTAGATAAGACCATCATAATTCGCTTTTTTACTATTGATTACATTTCAAAATACTTCATGCGAAGGTTTTAAAAATCAATAATTTATAATCAGGAAGATACAATTATTGTCCTCTGCCGTAAATCTTTATAAAAAAGGAAAAAAAATTAATTTTCAACTGGCATAATTGTTTGGCGATTGTAATGCATTTATTCAATCATTTAAATTGCCCAAACCATGCAAAAAGGAAAGGAAGAAAAACCGGTTCGGCCGGCGCAGGAAATAAAAAATGAACAGGGACAGGAAGCCCAAATGGACCCGGCTCCGGTTTATGAAACTGAGAAAAAAGAAAAGCGACTGGAAGGCAAAGTAACCATCATTACCGGTGGTGACAGCGGAATTGGCAGGGCCGTTTCCATCGCATTCGCTAAAGAAGGTGCCTCTATCTTTATAGTGTATCATGAAGACCATGAGGATGCGAATAAAACAAAAGAACTTGTAGAGCGAAATGGTGCACAATGTGTGTTGTATGCCGGCGACATCGCCGATCCTGAAGTATGCAATGAAATCATTTCGAAAACAATTGAAAAATTTGGCAAGCTGGATGTGCTGATAAACAATGCGGCCGTTCAATTTCCCCAAAAAGAATTATCGGCAATCACTGTCGACCAGCTTCGCCGCACTTTTGAGGTAAATATCTTTTCGATGTTTTACCTGGTAAAGGCGGCCGAACAACATCTGAAGGCAGGAGCGAGCATCATTAATACCACTTCTGTAACAGCATACAGGGGCAGTAAAGAGCTCCTGGATTACTCAGCAACCAAAGGTGCCATCGTTTCTTTTACAAGGGCTTTATCGGGCTATTTCGCTGATAAGGGTATTCGGGTAAATGGCGTGGCACCCGGTCCCATTTGGACACCGCTAATTCCTGCTACATTTTCGGGCGATCATGTGGCAAGTTTTGGTACAGATACCCCAATGGGGCGGGTAGGGCAACCGGTTGAAGTGGCCTATTGCTATGTGTTCCTGGCAAGTGAGGAAGCCTCTTATATTACCGGGCAGGTATTACATCCAAATGGCGGTGAAGTTGTAAACGGTTAAGCTTCGAAAAGTTATAAACGCAACAATTTCCTTATGTGATTTGAAAGCTATTTGTCGAATGTTAATGTTCATTTATTCAGCTATACACCAGGGCGGTGTGGCACAGATATTTAAACTTATCTGTATTGTTTCACATTAAAAAACGATTGTTATGCAAGATCAAAATCAAAATCAAAATCGCAATGCAGGCCAACAACAAAATACAGGTTCGCAATGGCAAAATGCAGGTGAACAAACTTCAAATGATTCGAATGACAACAACATGGAAGGCGGAAATCCTGAAGTAGATTACCCACAGCAACCACGTCGCCAGGAAGAACCCATCGTAGGCGGTGGCCAGAATTGGGGAACAAGCGATAGCCCGACCAGTGGTACGAGTAACCAGGGAAATAAAGACCAGGGATCGGCAGGTATGGGAAACCAGGGTAACAGTGCCGGTGCTGATTATCAAAGGCAGGAAGGCGGAGCGGGATCTGGAAACATGCAGGGAAGTATGAGTGATGACCAGGAAACTGACTGGGAAGCACAACGTCCTATGGGAAAAAGCGGAACCCGCATGAACCAGGGAAGCAGAACCGATCAGCAGGCAGGTACCGGTAACCAATCTTCCCGTCAATCAGAGTCAGATGATTACCGTAGAAATGATATAGGCAAAACAGACCAGGAGTAATTTTAAATAAGGTTTATGTAAATAAATTAACCTACGAACATTGTAAAGGGTGGAATTTTTCCATCCTTTATTTTTTTGCATCCATTAATTTACTTCTTCCCACCATTTTTTAAAGGTTTGAGAAGGATCGTCAAGCCATACCGGTTCACCTATCATTGGTGTTATTATATCAACCTTTGTATTGTTGTTCATAACGATACTTTTTAAAGGTTCATCCCAGTCGTGCAGTGATAAATTAAATTTAGAAGAATGAACGGGTAATAATTTCCTGGCTCCCAAATCTACGGCTGCTTTAAGTTGTTCACCTGGCATCATATGAATATATTTCCAGCTATTGTTGTATTGGCCGTTTTCTAAAATGGTAAGGTCAAAAGGACCGAATCTTTTTCCTATATCTGCAAAATGGGTATCGTACCCACTGTCGCCACCAATAAAAAAATTATAAGTGGGCGTCTTTAATACATACGACATCCAGATCGCCTTATTACGCCAAAAACTTCTACCAGCAAAATGTCGTGCGGGCACAGTGTTCACATAGAAACCATCGTCCAGGTCAAATGCTTCATTCCAGTCTTTTTCAATTATGTATTTTTTATCGTAACCCCAATGTTCCAGGTGTGCACCCGTTCCCAATCCACAGATCACAACATATACTTTTTCTTTTAAAGCCACAACTGTCTTGTAGTCCAAATGATCCCAATGATCATGGGTAATGAACAGGTAATCTATAGACGGGAAATCTTCGACAGCATATATGTCTGAACCGCGAAAAGCTTTGGTTCCACCAGGCAGCGGAGAGGCAGAACCGCTTAAAACAGGATCTACTAAAATTCGCTTGCCGTCAACCTGCAAATAATAGGAGGAATGACCAAACCAAACAAGCACATCACGACTTATATCCAGCTCATATAAATTGGTTTTAATTGCGGGTAAAAGCTGTATAGGTTTTGCTTTCGATTTGTCGGCAAAAAGATACGTTTTTAAAACATTGTAATAGGTTTCTCCCTCTGCCAACGCAGGTGTATTACTGGTATTTTGAAAAGCTCCATTTTTGTAATTCGGAGATTTTTCAATTGTTGCTAACCTTTCGCCGGAAGGTAGCTTCCCGAATTTTGGTTGATTGATAAAAACAATAACAACAATAATGAATAGCAATATGACCAATAGAATAATAAACATGAATAAGATATAAGGAGTAAAATTAGCTGAACAAGTGTGTTAATGGCTTTTCAATTTCAACAACGTAGCCAATAAAATTTTAAAAGTACTTCGGCCAGGTTTTTTCTTTATGCGCTGCTTTAAAATTGCGATACCAATAACAAACCGGGTACATCATGCCTACAACCAATATCCAAATCATGTAAATAGTTGCCAGTGAAACGCCGCTTTTTGCTACCGGGCGTCCAAGTTTGAAATTGGAAAATTCAAGTTCATGAAAGCTATAACCTTGCATAAAAACCATAAGCAACATAATGCCATGAATTACAAATAAGTGAACTATAAAATAGAGTAGAGGAACACTTCCATATGTACTTAATATGCCGGTTATTTTATTACGAAGTGTTTCGAATAAAGTTAACAGCAGAAAGGTTATGCCAAGTGTAGCCAAGCAAAACAATAAGGAAGGTGGATACTTTGAAATATTCATAAATGATAGGAAGCTATAGATCATGTTTTTTTGTTGTGACCATGGAACGGGATCTCCATAAATATTTATTAGCCGGATAATAACAAATAGCAACAATGCTGATAGTCCTATTTTAAGAAAGATGTTTCTTCTTGCAGTTTGTTCTTTTTTAAACAATTTACCGGCTGCAAAACCAGCAAGCATAATACCAAGCCAGGGAATGGGAGGGTAGGCCATCACAAACATAAATTGTGCAGTAGTTTGAGTGACACCTGGCGAAAATAAAGCAGCAATTATTGAATTGCTTGCAAATGGAAGTAAGGGGATCAGCCCATGGAAAACAATTATCGATATGCCAATAATTCCAATGGTACCTGGTGCAAGCTTTAGAAGCATTGCCAAAACAATAAAGCCAAATCCTATTGTTCCTATTACTTCAAAGATTAATGTACGATACTGTACATCAAACCATAATGCAAAGTTTACTATTGAAAATTCTAAAAAAATTAGCCATACACCGCGACTCCATAAAAATTTCCTTGCAGCACTAATATCATTATTCTTATTAGCAGATAGAAATGCGGAAGTTCCTGCTAGAAAAACAAATGTTGGCGCACAGATATGTGTTATCCACCTTGTAAAAAATAATGCAGGAGTTGTTGTTGAAAGATCGGTTGGACTTTGTGTTAATGAATTTACATGCATATAATCACGTACATGATCCAGAGCCATTATAATCATAACTAATCCTCTCGTTGCATCAATGGAATGGATACGACTTTTTTGTCCTGTTTTTATTTTCAATTCGTATTATTGAGTAATTAAAAATGCGGCTTTGTTCTTTGTTGCCTGGTTAAAACTTGAAGATTGTCGAATACCCTTTTAGCTGTTACAGCATTTTTTGATAAAGCCGGTACCCTTCCGATTACAACGTTTGGCGTTGTATAGTTCCAAATTTTTCGGCAATGTGCGTCTAAAGATAATGGTACTGTACCATTTCGTTTTTAGAATGGTTAAATGAAGAAGATTTTTCTCTTACCACAATGTTACCGCTCTATTTATAAAAGATTGCTTAGCATAAAAATAACCCCGGTAATACCAGGGTTACAGTGTGACTTGTAAAGCTATCGTTCAGTGTTATAACTTAGAATTGATACTGAAAATGAATTTTTCTAACGATGAAAGTTTAGTAACGTATGTGTCCTCTATACGGGAAATTGCCTGCTTCAATATCGTCTTTGAAATCGAAGCGGCCGGATACACCTTCAAATACGCCCTCACCACTACCGTCCATTATAGGATGCTGGCAACGTCCAAATATTTCTGCTCCTAAGTAAGAGCCATCCGGAGCACAGCCTTCGTATTTTGCTTCAAATCTGTACCCTGTCCAAAATGAACCGGCTTCGCCATTGTAAGTTCCAACAAATAATTCCCTGCCTTGTTCCCTGTAAGTTCCACTGGGTGAGCAATCGAATTCATCCACAAATACGTACCAGCAACCCGCCAGGTCACCCGTTAAAGTGAGCGCATAAGTAGCTCCCGCACCCATAGCATCACTGCAGGCTCCTGTCGCATCAAAATAACTAATACCAGAAAGCTGGGTTGCCCCCGATCCCTTAACATTCATTGCTACCTGGCCAGCTTTACCCGGGCTTGCATTTGATACTTCCTTTTCGCAGGATGCAAATGCGAATGAAATAAGAATCGCAGCAACCAGGTTCATTTTGATTTTTTTCATTTTAACCTCCTGTTTTAAGTTTATAAGAAATAAAGCTTCTGTACTGAACATTACATTTCAACACCGGAATTTTTTTTTATAGAACCATTCCACTTTTTTCCCGATTGAAAACTCACTTAGCTGAATTACTAACAATTTGTAAGTAGTCTAAAATGGCAGAGTTGTTTTGAGTACTTCTAAAATAATGCATGAAATATTCCCATGCAAAAGCATGAGAAAAATTTATTATAGAAACTTTTTACGGAAATGCTTTCAATTGAAAAGGCATTGGAGAAAGCGGGTTCAAAAAATCACAGATTAACTTCAGAAAGCTTAAACTCAATTGCCGGCTCCGGTCCAGGCAATTTTGCTAATGAAATTGTTCAAATACAAACAATTTGTCCGAAACCGGACATTTTCCAAAAGGCCATTTCGCTGGAACCCTTACCAGTACTGCATTTCAGTTTGGCATTCATCTTGGATATAACAGAATCAAATAGATCGTATGGATAAGGCTATTGAGGCATCAGTTATCAACCAAAAAAGAAATAAACTAATTATTATCATCCTGCTTGCAGTTGGCGTATTGGCGGCGTCTATTTTCCTGCTGCGCAATTCCTTTGCTTCCAGTTTAAACAAATCGGCATTTACAACTGCAGTGGTTGAGATGGGCAATGTCGAAAATACGATCAACGCCTCAGGTGAAGTGCTGCCTGAATTTGAAGAGATCATCACAAGCCCAATTGCAGCCTCTATACAAAATGTAGTGGTAGATGCAGGTGCAACCGTTAAAACAGGTCAGTCAGTTTTGTCTCTTGATAAATCGGCATCGCAACTGGAATATGAAAAGCAAAAGTTTGGTTTGGAATCAAAACACAACGACATAAAAAAATTGAAGCTTGAACTCGATAAAAGTTTCTATGATATTAAATCTAATAATAGCATCAAGCAGTTGCGGATCAATAGCCTTGAAGCAGACGTAGAAAATGCAAAACGTCTTTTTAAAGCCGGCGGTGGTACAAGGGAAGATGTAGAGAAAGCAGAACTAAATTTAAAAGTGGCTTTGCTTGAAAAACAACAATTGGAAAACGAGATCAGGAGCAAGCAACAAACCATGCAGGTACAAATGAGGGAGGCAGGAATTGCTGCTGCCATTCAACAGAACGATTTAAATGAGTTGGGTAGAAAATTGCAGCTCGCAAATATTGTTGCTAAAAGAGATGGCGTTGTAACCTGGATAAACAAAAATATAGGAGCTACGGTACAGGAGGGCGAATCTCTTGCACGCATTGCAGATCTCAGCAGTTTCAAAGTTCAGGGCAGTGTGTCGGACACATACCTTGACCAGTTAAGAAACGGAATGAGCGCCGTCGTTCGTATCAATGAAACCCAGGTAAGAGGCACTGTTATCAATATTCAGCCTTCTGTTCAAAATGGAATTGTGCTTTTTAATATTCGCCTCGATGAACAAAATACAGCGTTGTTAAGGCCAAATATGAAGGTGGACGTATTCCTGGTAACAGACTCTAAGAATAATGTAATGCGGGTTGCAAACGGACCTGCATTTAAAGGAACGCCGACACAAGACATTTTTGTTCTTACAAATGGAAAGGCAATTCGTCGTACAGTACAAACCGGTTTGGCCAATTTCGATTATGTTGAAATTAAAAATAACGTAAAACCAGGTGAGGTCATTATCACTTCTGACATGTCAGAATATAGACATTCAAAGGAAATTACCATCAACAAATAACACCATGTTGACAAGATATATTATTCTATTGTTTTTCATATTTGTTAGTGGTGGTATAACTGCTCAAACAAAGGATACGCTAACACTTACCTTAAAAGAAGTGGTTGATATGGCGAAGGGGAAATCTATCGCATCCAAACAGGCAGCAACCACCCGCGAGACAAAATATTGGGAATACCGCACTTACAAATCGAACTATCAACCACAGTTATCACTTGACGGCGTTCTTCCTGGTTATAATAAAAGTTTTATCGAAGTATTACAGCCAGACGGAACGATTCTTTTTCAACCTATTCACAACAATAATTCTTCTCTTAACTTGTCCTTTAGCCAGGGCATTGCTGCAACCGGTGGCGTTATTTTTGGCACTACTCAGTTACAGCGGTTTGATGATTTTGAAAGGAACAATAAACTGTATAACGGGGTGCCGTTTGGCATCGGATTTAGTCAGCCTTTATTCAAGTTCAATAATTTAAGGTGGGAGCAAAAAATTCAGCCTTTTTTGTTTGAAGAAAGTAAGCAAGCTTATATCGAATCAATGGAATCAATCGCCTTCAAAGCAAGTGGTTACTTCTTTGACCTGTTATTGGCACAGGTAAACCTTCAAATATCTGAAACCAACCTTAGCAATACCCAAAATATATTGCGTATTGCAAATGAAAAATTTGAGCTTGGTAAAATTTCAAAGAATGAAATATTGCAGTTACAATTAGAGCAGCTGAAAGCAAAAAAAGCAGTGGGGATTGCAAAGCGCGATATGGAAATAGCAACTCTTAACCTGCGGGCTTATACCGGCCTGGTGGATACACAAAAGATAGCATTGGCATTGCCGGGAGCTGTAGTAGAAATGGAAGTGTCTGCAGCAAAAGTTTTGAGTGAAGCGTATGCCAACAGGAGTGATGCAATTGCGTTCGCAAGAAGGATTGCACAGGCGAAAAGAGATGTGGCAAAAGCTAAAGGTGATAACGGCTTGAATATGGCGCTAACGGCGCAACTAGGCTTTTCGAAGTCTGCTACCACCGTTCCGAAAGTATACCAGTCACCACAGGATCAGCAACAGGTTCAATTAACGTTTACTATCCCGATCTTAGATTGGGGCCGGTCCAAATCAAGAACCAAAACAGCAGAAGCAAACCTTCAGTTTGAATCGTATGCAGTTGAACAGGACAAACAGATTTTTACGCAGGAAATAGTAACGCAGGTAACCTTGTTTGATATGATGAAGGATCAACTGGTACTTACTGCAGATGCAGACAGTATTGCAAGTGAAAAATATCAAATAGCAAAAGACCGCTATGTGTTGGGGAACTTAAGCATTACTGACCTTAGTATTGCCTTCCAGGAGAAAGACCAGGCAAAGCGGGATTATATAGCCGCCTTAAGAGATTTCTGGGGAGCTTATTACCAATTGCGCTATTTGAGCCTGTATGATTTTGAAAGAAACGAAAAAATTAAGGGGTGACTGATGAGAAGTGAGTGGTGAATGTTGAGTGGCAAGTACGGAGAGGTAAGTAGTATTAATGAATTCAATGGAAGATTAAAAAAAATTTTAAAGTAAATTATAAACACACAAAAAAAATAGATCATGATTAGTTTGCAAAACATCGAAAAAGTTTATCGCACCGACACCGTTGAAACATTGGCATTAAACAGTATCAGCCTTGATGTTGCTAAGGGAGAATTCCTGTCGGTTATGGGGCCATCGGGATGTGGTAAAAGCACTTTACTTAATATCATGGGCTTGTTGGATGCACCCTCAAAAGGTGCTATAAAAATTGATACACAAAGCACTGGTCATTTAAATGATAAACAGCTGGCTCAATTCAGAAATAAAAAGATCGGCTTTATATTTCAAAGCTATCACCTAATAAACGACCTGAAAGTATTGGACAATGTAGAACTGCCGCTTTTGTACAGGAGCAGTACCGGGAAGGAGCGTTCAAAACTGGCTACCGAAGCCCTTGAAAAAGTGGGTCTTAGCAATAGGGTAAAACATTTTCCAACGCAGTTGTCTGGTGGTCAGAAGCAACGTGTAGCCATTGCCAGGGCCATAGTAGGCAGGCCTGAAATTATATTGGCTGATGAACCAACCGGTAACCTTGATAGTGCAATGGGAAACGAGATAATGGAAATTCTGCTGCATCTGAACCGGGTAGATGGAACCACTATTGTGATGGTTACCCATGATGAAAATATGGCCAGGAAAACGCATCGTCTTGTAAGATTGTTCGACGGCTCACAAGTGCAATGATTAGCAGGAAGCCCAAATATTATTTTGATCTATTAAACTAATTGCCATGCTCAAAAATTATTTTAAAATCGCCATAGCTGTCTTGAAACGCAGGAAATTCTTCACTTTCATCAGCTTGTTTGGTATCAGTTTTACGTTAACCATCTTAATTGTGCTTACCGCATTTGTTGACAATGTTACCAGTGCAAATTATCCCGAAACCAACCGTGACAGATCTCTTTATATAACTTCACTTCAGCAAAAAAATGTGAAGCAATTTAGCCAGCGAACTGGTCCTGCAAGCTTTTACTATTTAAACCATTATGTTAGCACATTAAAAACGCCGGATAAAGTGGCAATTGCATCTTTTTTCATGCCAACTAATACGTATGTAAATAACAAAAAACTTGTTATAAATCTTAAGTATACGAATGATGCATTTTGGGACGTTATGGAATATGACTTTATTGAAGGGAAGCCCTATTCGCTACAACAAATTAATAACAGCGAAAAGGTTGCTGTAATTACTGAAAATACAAAGAGTGATTATTTTGGTGATGTTCCGAATGTAGTTGGTAAATATATCGAAGCCGATAATGTGCAGTATAGGGTTTGCGGGGTTGTAAAAAGTGTACCTGTAATAATGCCCATTTCTTATGCAGATCTGTATGTTCCGTATACTGTTTCAAAAACGGATTATAAGCACCATGATCTCATGGGAAACTATACGGCGGTAATACTAGCTAAATCAAAAAGTGACCTGCCAAAAATCAAAGCCGAGTATGCAAGTGTTGCTTCTAAAATTAAACCGGATGCAGGGTTTGATAAATTAACAACGACTGCGGCACCCTATCTCGCAAGTTTTTTAAGCAGTACTCCGCTTGGTGACCCTGAAACGGGTAAGGTAGGAAAACTTGTGTTTATTGTTAGCATTTTTGTATTGCTGTTTATGTTGCTACCTACTCTAAATTTAATAAATATCAATATTAGTCGCATTATGGAACGTTCATCTGAAATTGGTGTGCGTAAAGCCTTCGGGGCATCCGGTATTACGTTGGTTGGTCAATTTATTGTTGAAAATATCATACTAACTTTTCTTGGTGCTGTCATTGGAATAGTGCTGTCATTAATTATTCTACAGGTAATTAATAACAGTAATCTTATTGCCAATATGCATTTGTCCATAAATCTCACAGTACTGTTTTTCAGCCTTATTGCCTGCCTGGTTTTTGGTTTGTTGTCGGGGGTATATCCTGCCTGGCGTATGTCGAAACTACAGGTTGTAACTGCTTTGAAAGCCCAATAAATATTCACACTTCAACTCTATTATATGTTTGTGCATTTATTTAAATTAATCTGGAACAAGAAAAAGCAAAACTCATTGCTGATTGTTGAAATGTTCATTTCATTTCTTGTAATGTTTGCCGTATTAACCATGTTGGTTTATTCGTATAAAAACTTCAGGCAGCCAGTCGGTTTCGATTACAATGATGTATGGGTTATTAGTTTTTCGCCACCTGAAAAGCTTAATGACGCTATTTCCGTTAGTCTTTTTCAGGATGCACTAAAGAAGACTCTTTTTTCGATGCCACAAATTAAAGCAGTAAGCTTTAGCGGTAGCAATGTGCCTTTTTCAATGAATACATCTAATAGTCGCATTAACTATGGAAAAACCAAAAGTGTGATGACCAATTTTTACGATGCAGAAGAGTCATTTCCCGCGGTGATGAATATGCAAATGGTAGAAGGCAGATGGTATAATAAAGCAGATGATGCAGCAAAGTACCGCCCCGTTGTAATCAACAGAAAGCTGAAGGAAGAATTATTTGGAAATGAAAATGCAGTTGGTAAATTGATTGGTGAAGAAAACTATGAACAAGGCAAAGCTGAAAATCGGTTTAAAGTGATGGGAGTTGTTGAGAATGCAAAAGACAAGGGGAGCTACCAGGCTATCGAAAACGGAATCTATGTAAAAATGGATTCAAATGCATTGAGATGGGCTGGTACCATGGTTATAAAAGTAAAACCTGGTACAGATGCCTCTTTCGAAAGTAAATTATTTAAGACTGTTTCAAATGCTGTTGGTACAAGTGTGGAAATTGAACATCTTGATAAGAAACTGGTAAGTAAAAATAAAGTGTTGCTTGTACCTATGATTATTGCAGCTGTTGTAGCTGGGTTTTTAATTATCAATGTAGCATTAGGTTTATTTGGGGTACTATGGTATAATATCAATAAAAGAAAAGGTGAGATAGGGTTAAGAAGAGCGGTTGGGGCTACTGGTAATAATGTATCGGCCCAGTTGGTTGGTGAAGCGCTGGTGTTGGCAACTATCGCTTTAATAATTGGTCTTTTTTTTGCTGTTCAATTCCCATTAATGAATGTATTTGATCTTCCGGCAAATACCTATTTAACAGCTATTGGATTGGCAGTAATTTTCATTTATATTTTAGTGATTATTTGTGCGCTTTACCCGGGTAAACAAGCTGCTGGTATTTATCCCGCGGTTGCATTACATGAAGAGTAGTCTGCATATTACTTTTAGAAAAGTTATCTTGATTAATTTTGGTTAGCAACGTATCCTTGCAATTATGATCCTGGTTATTGATGACGATATAGCTGTTAGAACTTCTTTATTGCTCCTCTTTCAAAATGAGCAGTATAAAGCAATTGCTGCAGGTTCTGCCGCGGAGGCATTGGAAATACTTTCAACAAAAGATATTTCGCTGGTGATTCTGGATCTTAATTTTTCCATTGAAACAACGGGAAAGGAAGGCATGGCCTTATTGGTTGACATTAAGAAAATCAAAGCTAATATTCCTGTTATTCTTATTACCGGGTGGGGTACTATTGAACTTGCTGTGCAGGGGATGAAACTGGGTGCAAATGATTTTATAAACAAACCCTGGAGTAACGATCATATACTTCAATCTGTAAAAACGTTATTGCAATTACAGGACAATAAACCTGGTTTTCATAGCCGAAAGCAATTAAATAACCTGTATAATTTTAAACAGATTATTGGTGAAGACAAACAACTGCTCGATATCCTTGAAACAGCTGGAAGGGTTGCTTCCACAGAAGCTTCAGTTTTAATTACAGGTGAAAGCGGAACCGGTAAAGAACTGATTGCAGAGGCAATTCACCAGAATAGTTCGCGAAGCAACAGACCTTTTGTAAAAGTTAATCTAGGAGGTATTTCTACTTCCTTGTTTGAAAGTGAAATATTTGGTCATGTGCGGGGTGCTTTTACTGATGCCAGGACCGATCGGGTAGGGCGTTTTGAAATGGCAAATAAGGGAACTATTTTTCTCGATGAAATCGGTGACCTCGACGCAGGCAGCCAGGTAAAATTATTGCGTGTGTTGCAGGATCGTACTTACGAAGTATTGGGCAGCAGCCGCACCAAATCAGTGGATATTCGTGTTGTTTGTGCTACCAATAAAAACCTGGATGAAATGGTGAGCAAGGGACTTTTCCGGGAAGACCTTCTGTATAGAATTAACCTGATTACTTTGCACTTGCCTGCCCTTCGCCAAAGGCCAAAAGATATCCCGCTGTTAGTTGATTTTTTCCTTGCAAATATGAAAGAGATCTATCGCCGGCCTTTGCTTCATGTAGCTGCAGATGCAATGAAATGGTTGCAACAGCTGCCACTACCCGGTAATATACGGCAGTTGAAAAACCTGGTGGAAAGATCGGTGCTGGTTAGTAAAAATGATTTACTTACGATTGAAGATTTTCGCAGGCAACTGGATTCGTCACCCGGAAAAAAAGGTAGTATGCAATTGCCTGAAGTTGGTACCTTAACGTTGGATGAAGTAGAACTACTGATGATCAAGCGGGCTATGGAATTTCATAAAAACAAAATTTCGAAAGCCGCCGCCTCGCTGGGATTAACCCGTAGTTCTTTATATCGCCGGCTCGATAAGTACCAAATTCCTTACGATGAAACTGCGGACTAAATACATTTTATTCGTTACGATACTGCACCTTATTGCATTGGTCTTATCTTATTTTATTTTCCGGCAAGACAAGCCACTTTTTATTCTTTCCGAAGTTTTTATACTGATCTCTATAGTTATTGCCATACAGTTATACAAACAATTATTACAGCCATTGCAAATACTGCTCCAGGGAGCAGATGCTATAAAGGACCGTGACTTCAATGTAAAATTTTTATCAACCGGTAAGTACGAGATGGACGAATTAATAAACGTATACAACCAAATGATGGATGAATTACGCACCGAACGCACCCGGCAGGAACAACAACATTTCTTTTTGGAAAAGTTGATTTTTACATCCCCCACAGGGATCCTGGTTTTAGATTACGATAACCGCATACATGAAGTAAATCCCCGGGCATTGAAGTTGTTGCAAATAACTGAAAAGGAAATTATTAGTCAATCGGTGGATGCTTTTACGCATCCTATTTTGCAACAGGTGAAGTTGCTAGGTTCCGGTGAATCAGCAACAATTACTTACCAGGGCATCAACACTTACAAAATCCAAAAATCCCATTTTATTGATCGCGGGTTTGCCAGGCATTTTGTGATGATAGAAGAACTGACCACGGAAATTCTGGCAGCAGAGAAAAAAGCTTATGGCAAAGTGATCAGGATGATGGCGCACGAAGTAAACAATACTATTGGTCCTGTGAATTCGATTTTGCAATCAACACTTGGCAAACAGGCGCTGTGGCAGGATGAAGCTAACAGCACGCTTAAAAATGCCCTGCAGGTGGCATTGGAACGCAATAGTAATCTCAATCTTTTTATGCGCAATTTTGCGGATGTGGTTCGCCTGCCCGAACCAGTAAAGAAAAAACTCGATTTACATAAACTACTTCGATCGGTCACGCAATTGATGGAAAGAATGGCAGGAGATAAACAAATAGATTTTGTTTACCATTTATCTGAAGAATCTTTTGAAATAGATGCCGATGAACAACAAATGGAACAGGCATTGATCAACATTATAAAAAACGCTATCGAAGCCATACAAGGAAGTGGTAAAATAATTTTTGCTACTAATTCTGTTACGAGGAAATTAACCATTGCCGATAATGGGCGGGGCATTTCTGAAAATAGCAACGGGCAATTATTCAGCCCTTTTTTCAGTACTAAAAAAGATGGGCAGGGGATAGGGCTAACACTTGTAAAAGAGATCTTGTTAAACCATGGTTTTGAGTTTAACCTGCAAACTGTAGAACCAGGTAAAACAGTTTTTGAGATCAGGTTTTAAATGTGATAGTTAGTTTTGAATTATCAAAGTTCGTTCCTATGTAGATTTTAGAATAAGGTAATAAGGTTGGATGAATTATTTGTGAGTCTTTCCTACTAAGGTTAAATACAGGCCTCCTGGAAAATTTTATGAGTAGACACCTTGAGTTATTTCTATGATGAATAAACTACTATCATGAAAAACCAACGACCCCGTTTATTCAATAAAATAATTTTACCTGAACCAGTACTGTTACAATAAGTAAGACAAGTAACAATAGCAACTTATAGGTGTATTTTATATCCTCATCTATTTGTTTGGTGATTATAGAATAGGTATTCGGTATAAAAAGAAAATACCAGGCATTTATAAAGTTTTTTAACGATTTAAAAAAAATACCGGGATAATACGACTGCTATCGTTAGATCAACTATAATTAGAAAAATTAATTTTGCTGACATGGTGTATTAATGTTACATAAGACAACAAAATATACGACTTTAAAATGTATTCCGATAATCTCACTGCTTTATTCCGGCCCTTTTCTTTAATTCCGCAATTGGCATTTTGATAATTTTTCCCATTTGTTTTTTGCCACGATATGTTACCACAGTAAGAGAACTTGCTCCTGCAGGTACCGTTAATAGCGCTTTATAAGACTCATAAAAATAATCCGGGAAACTTTCATCAAACGTATAATGGATAGTGAGATCGCTAAGCTGCGTTTCCAGCCCGATGCTGATGGTACTGTCCGTTAACTTTTTTGGAGAAAAAATGGGATCGTACATACTGCGGCTGTAATTGATTTCGGCAGCATCAAATCTTTCAAACTGTGTTTCGACACGTTGTACAAAATCATTCCAATTTTTGCTTCCGGGCTGCGACCAAACCGATTCTGCCGTAGCTAATGCACGCGGCCACAACATGTATTGCGTATGACGCATGTTATACAATCTTTCACTCCATAAATTAGCTTGTCCCCCAAGTATATATTGTGGTTCGACATCTTTGGGTAACGGATCAAATTTATAAGCCTTGTTTAACAACACTTTTGAATAGGTAGGTGGTTCTGCTACGCGATCACCCTGGTATAAATCAACATAAACATAATCGTTAGGTGTCATAACAACAGGATGACCCAATTTAGCAGCTGCAATGCCGCCTGCAATTCCACGCCAGCTCATAACAGCCGCATTTTTTGAAGGTTCCCCACCTTCAAGAATTTCATCCCAGCCAATCATTTTTTTGCCTTTTGAATTAATGATTTTATTTACCCTGGCTACAAAATAAGCTTGCAATCCTTTCACATCTTTAATGCCATTGTTCTTCATAAATTGCTGGCAGGTTTCACTCTTTTCCCAAAAACCATGATAGGCTTCATCTCCACCCATATGGATGTATTCGTAAGGAAAAAGTGCAGATAGTTCGGTCATTACCTTGTCAATAAAATCATATACTTTTTCGTTAGCCGGGCAAAGCGTATTATCTACCAAACCATAAAAATGTCCTCCTCCTTCAGGCCAGATCATTACAGGGTCGCCGGAGCTAACCTGGTAGTTGCCCGGTGTGCAACTTAACTCAGGGTAAGAAGCAACAGCAGCCAAACTATGTGCTGGCATATCCACTTCGGGCAGGATGTTCACAAAACGTTCTTTTGCATAAGCTACCAGTTCTTTTATATCATCCTGCGTATAAAATCCACCGTATGTTTTTGGTTCATCCGGAGCCGGTTTGGTAAATTTTCCCCACAATCCCGTACGTGGGGCGCGCCATGCACCAACTGTTGTTAATTTAGGTAAACTTTTAATTTCAACCCGCCATCCTTCATCGTCAGTTAAGTGCAAATGCAACATATTAAATTTGAATTGCACCATGTCATCTATAAAAGATTTTACCTGTTGTTTGGTAAAAAAATGACGGGCTACATCCAGCATCAAGCCCCTGTATCCAAACCTGGGCGAGTCAGTTATTGCAACTGCGGGAATGTTCCATTTAATTGTATTTATTTTTGTTTTTGAGTTTATCTCCGGGGGTAACAATTGCAATATTGTTTGGGTTCCATAAAACAAACCAGCTGGTGTAGCGGCTTGTAATAGAATGCCAGATGGCGATACATTAAGGCGATAACCTTCGGCCGGTATATTTTTGGATTTAACAATGGATAACCGGATAGTATTGACGCGGGTTGAATTTGTTGTTAGTACGATCGCTGAACTACTGGTGGCAGTTTCAATGATACTTGCCAAATGATCAGCAATTTTTTTAACTGTTTCGTTATTTTCGGCAACAATAACGACCTGTTTTGGCAAAAGGTAATTGCCTGTTTTTGCAACAACCGAAACGGGTTTTGGTATAATCGAATTTGCTGTTTTATTGTTCTGGGAAAAGGATACTAAACCAATACAAAAGGCGATCAGCAGGAACCCAACTTTTTTCATATTGTAAGAAATAATGAGCTGCAATTTACATACACCTTCCAACATTCATTTACTAAATAGCAGCAATAATTCATGCCAATTTTTCTTTTTGATAAGAAAATAGGTAATCATATTGAATTTTGCTTATTTCTACCTGGAGAGGATGTTTATTGATGAGTAGTGCCTGCATTTCACAATATGCGGTACAATTGGTGTAATACTAATTGATTAATAAAGCTGCTTTGAAAACACTGCTTTTCATTATATTGGCGTTTATTCCCGGTAGAAAAATTGAACAAAATGCAAGCCGAAAACAAAACTTCGATGAACATCGGTATCGTTCTGCTCGCCGCTGGATCATCATCTCGATTAGGCGAGCCGAAACAGTTGTTGAAATACGATGACCAAACTTTGCTGCAGCATAGTTTGCAAGTTGCTATTGCTTCTAACGGTTCACCCATTGTTGTTGTTCTTGGAGCTAATGCGGGTGAGATCTTAAAAAGCATTGATCCCGGTAGCGCACATATTGTTGTAAATGAAGAATGGCAGGAAGGAATGGGCGCCTCTATTCGTTATGGGATAAAGACGATACTGCAGGTCGATCCACAGGTTTCCGGTGGAATCATAATGGTATGTGATCAGCCATTCATCACCAGGGAATTGTTAAACAACCTGGTTACAAAACACCAGCTTACCGGTAAGCCAATCATTACCTGCAGTTATGCAGGCACTTTCGGTCCTCCCTCTTTATTTGATAAAAATATTTTCCCTGAATTGCTTCAACTGAAAGGAGATGCTGGTGCAAAAAAAATCATACATCAACATGCCGGCGAACTGGATGTTATATTATTCCCCGAAGGAGAAACCGACATCGATACAAAAGCAGATTATGAGAAATACATTGATGCTATGTCTCATTAATTAATCATGCACAAAATATCATAAAATTATATGGAAGAAATAACGCTTCAATTAAACGAAAAAAATCACGGTGCATTTTATGCAAAAGAAGGCAACGAACAATTAGGTGAAATGGTAATAAGCATTTCAGATAATAAGTTATCGGTGTATCATACGGAAGTATCAGACAAAGCTGAAGGAAAAGGCCTGGCGAAAAAGATGCTGCAAACAATGGTTGATTACGCAAGAAAAAACCATCTGAAAGTAATTCCGCTTTGTCCCTTTGTTCATGTTCAGTTTAAGCGTCATCCACAGGAGTATGCAGATATATGGCAGCAGGATTTAAACGAAAAGTAATCTAAAACACAAAGGAAGTCTGTTGCGTTTTTCCAGTTTAATCTAATGAAAATAATAGATGATTTTGCGTATTACATTAATAGGGAACTAATTTAATAAACGGTATTCATTTGGTGATTGTCCTACCCATTGCTTAAACAAACGGGTAAAATGTTGAGGATACTTAAACCCTAGTTCATAAGCAACCTGGTTTACTGATTTGCTATGATCGAATATCTTTTCTTTCGCTACATCAATTAATTTCGATTGAATATATTCCTGGGCTGTTTTGCCGGTTTCTTTTTTAATAAGATCACCAAAATAGCTTGCTGATAAATTCAGTTCGCCGGCGAACCAGCCCACGGAAGGCAACCCAATTGTTTGAGGATTATCGGATTGAAAATAGTTGTTTAATAAATCTTCAAATCTTTCTAAAGTACCCTTGTGAGCTTTATCCCTCGTGATAAATTGCCGGTCATAAAAACGAACACAATAATTTAGAAATAATTCAATATTTGATACAATCAATTTTTTGCTATGGGTATCGATGGCATGCTCTAATTCATATTCAATTTTTGAAAAACAATCCAAAACTATTTTTCGTTCACGTTCCGATAAATGCAATGCTTCATTTGATTGATAGCTAAAAAAATTGTAATCCTGCATATGCCTGCCTAATGCGGTACCATGTACCAGGTCAGGATGAAATACCAGCGCATACCCTTTTGGTTGATAGGTTTCGCCGTTGCTGTTAATACCCGCCACCTGGCCCGGTGCAAGGAAAACCAGTGTGCCTTCCTGGTAATCATAAGTATGTCTGCCGTATACCAAATCTCCACACTTTACGTCTTTTAAAAAAATGGTATAAAATCCGAAGTACATGCGGGAGCCTTGTCTCGGGGATGCTTTTGACAAGTCGACAACACTTACCAGCGGGTGCAGTGTTTCATTATTATTGAAAATATTATAATCCCTGATTGTTTCAAATCTCCGCAGAGTGTCCATAAAACATTTTTTTATCAAAAAATAAAATTACCGGATTACTTACCCTTTACTACGGCGTTCCAGGCTAATCAGCAATATTGGTAGATAAATCAGCAATTTATATACCATGCGGGCACCGAAACGCAGGGACCTTTACACCTTCGGGGAGTAAAATATGGATTGCAACAAAACAATTGCTAATTCAAGATTCTCATTATGGAAAGAATATTATTAGGTTTCACAATACTTATCGCAAGCTGCCTGCACGCACAACAAACAGGCCTTGCTGCTGCGCCAACGGTTGTTACCAAATCAGGCATAGTTCGTGGCACAAAGGTGGGCGGTGTTTCCTGGTTTAAGGGTATTCCCTATGCAGCTCCTCCAACCGGCGAATATCGCTGGCGGCCACCTCAGCCTGTAACTTCATGGCAGGGAGAACGTGATGCCACTAAAGACTGTGCTGACTGCCCACAGCGAGCCTGGCCTAGTTCTACTGCAACCCAATCCGAAGATTGTCTTTTCCTTAATGTGTGGACGCCCGATACAGCTACAGCAACGACAAAATTGCCCGTAATGGTATGGATTCACGGAGGAAGTTTTACAGGCGGGAGTGGTTCAGGCCCCGGATCGGCAGGTGATGCATTTGCCCGGCAAGGCGTTATCCTTGTTACAATTAACTACCGGCTTGGCCGTCTGGGTCATTTTGCATTTCCCGCCCTTAGTAAGGAGCACCCGGAAGAACCAAAAGGCAGCTACGCTTATATGGACCAGGTTGCCGCGCTTAAGTGGATCCGCGAAAACATTGCTGCATTTGGGGGCAGTCCGGATAACGTAACAATTTTTGGTTTCTCTGCAGGTGGCGTCTCGGTACATTCACTTTTAACAATGCCAGCAGCAAAAGGGCTTTTTCATAAGGCAATAAGCGAATCCGGAGGTGGCCGCGACGGAATACTTACAGGGCGGCCGATACGCCAGGAAAATAAAGATTCTTTTTACCCGGTTTCAGCAGAAACTATTGGAATAAATTTTGCCCGAAGACATAAAATCACAAGCATAGACGCGGCCGGACTAGAGAAACTCCGTTCCCTTGGCACTGAAGAAATTGTAGATGGCGGGCGGGAAAACGACAGTTCATTCGGCCGGATCTATTCAGGCCCGATCCTCGATGGTAAACTGGTAGTAGAAACGGCTGAAAGCGCTTATAAAGGCGGAAGACAGGCTCGTGTTCCACTCATTATAGGAAACTGCAGTGCAGAAATAGGCGGTGCGTTTGTTACAACTGCCAGTACAAAAGAAGTACTATTTTCCCTGTTTGGACAGTTTGAAGCTGAGGCTAAAGCTGCATTCGACTCTGGCAGCAACAAAGAATTTGCCGGGGTACAGACAAAGTTTAATACGGATTGGGTTTGGGGTGAGCCAGCACGGATGACAGCAAGAGCGTTTACAGGCCAGGGCAACCCGGCTTATATGTTTCAATTTGGTTATGTTCCTATCGCAATGCGTGAGCGATCAAGATACGGTGCAGGTCACGGATCAGAAGTTTCATTTGTGTTTAATACGCTCCATGCCCGTTGGGGACCTCCCGCTGAGGCAACACCCGGCGAGAAGGAATTAGCAAGGATCATGAACACCTATTGGTCAAATTTTGCAAAAACGGGTAATCCAAATGGTAAGGATGTTCCTGCCTGGCCGCTCTACGACACATTAAAAGAACAGATCCTGGATATTGACATAGACTGTAATCCGGCAAGCAAGCCTGACCCCAGGAAAGCAAGGTTTGATGTGATTCAAAAGGCTGTAACACAGCGTTATCGCCTTCAATCACGTGGCATTTGACATAAAAAAAGTAAACGTTATTTCATTCTTCAACATTAAATCAGTACTCTAAATAAAATTACTAATGTATCAATACCTGGATAAAAAGAACCTTTTTAAAGGCAACAGGGTGCTGAGTTTCATCGCCGGTCTTTCTCTTACATTACTATCCTGTTCCCGTGATTCAGAGCCAGATCCCGATCCTATACCCACTACTGATTCATTAACAGCACCCGTTGAAACGCTCGCCCCTAACGCTAATTACCAGCCCGCATTTACCGGGCAAACCCGGGTAGCCGGCGTAAAAACATCGGTAAGATTTCGGGCAGATGTAATTGCAACATCCTTGGTAAGTCCATGGGGAATTACCAGTTTGCCGGATGGTCGGTTATTGATTACTGAGAAAGCAGGCCGCATGAGTATCGCTACTCCTTCAGGGGCGTTAAGCCAGCCTATAACAGGAATGCCGCCTGTTAATTCGTCGGGGCAGGGTGGCTTACTCGGTCTATGCATAGATCCGCAGTTTGCTGCTAACAGGATGGTGTACTGGGTTTTTTCTGAGAATGTGACCGGTGGTACCGTAACTGCAGTTGCCAAAGGAAGATTGTCAGATAACGAGAGCAGCATAGAAAATTCAACAGTAATATATAGGGCTGCCCCTGCTGCAAATAGTAATGCGCATTATGGCGGTCGCATCCTGTTTGATCAAACGGGAAATCTTTTTGTAAGTACGGGCGAACGTGCAAATACATCCACCAGGACGCTTTCCCAGTCTGTTTCCGCAGCTTTGGGAAAAATTTTACGGATTACAACCAGTGGTCAACCCGCTCCGGGTAACCCTTCCTTTAATCAATCCGGGGCATTGCCCGAACTGTACAGCATTGGGCATAGAAATCCACAGGGTATAGCTTTACATCCCACAACTGGGGAGCTTTGGCAAAGTGAACACGGGCCCCGCGGTGGAGATGAAATTAATCGCGTTCAGGCCGGGTTTAATTATGGCTGGCCGGTGATAACTTACGGACTTGAATATAGCGGGCAAGCCCAGGGGGCAGGAATACAGCAGCAAACCGGGATGGAACAGCCTATTTACTATTGGGATCCTGTAGTTTCACCCAGCGGTATTACTTTTTATAGTAGTGACCGGATTCCGGAATGGCGAAATAATCTATTTATAGGTGCACTAAGCGGTATGCATATCGTTCGCCTGGTAATTACAAACAACCGGGTTACAGGCGAAGAAAGATTACTGGCAGGTGAACGTCAACGGTTCAGAGATATTACGCAGGGCACCGACGGCGCTTTATATGCCATTACAGACGGGGGAAGATTATACCGGGTAGACCGGGAATAGTTATCACATCCATCAAGGATGATGGTAGTTCTAAAAAACGCTTACTAATAGCATAGCTTTAAAAGCAAAACAATCAATGGTTTTTTATAAAAATTAATTATGAAAATGACCGGTCAAAAAACTTTCATGAACAGGCGATCATTCCTTAAATCTTCAACACTTGCCGGAGGTGGACTAATGATAAGTTTTACCTGGCTATCGGCATTTAAAGACCCGGATAAAATAAACGATACTGATCTTGTTGTACAATGGAATGAATTAAATGGTTATATAAAAATCACTCCCGATAACATCGTTAAGATTCTGAATCCAAACCCGGAATTTGGCCAAAACGTGATGACTTCCCTGCCGATGATTATAGCAGAAGAGTTGGATGCTGACTGGCAAAAAGTAGTGGTGGAAATGGGTCCGCACGATAATGTAAAACTAGGGCCGCAGTTTACGGGTGGAAGCAATTCCGTAAGAATGTATTGGAAACCGCTCCGGGAAGCCGGGGCTGCAGCAAGAAATATGTTGATTACAGCTGCAGCGCAAACCTGGTCTGTGCCTGCCGAAGAAATAACCACGAAAGCCGGCATGCTGTTTCATGAAAAAAGCGGCAGGTCAGGCTCATATGGCAGCTTTGCCTCAAAGGCTTCAACTATACCCATTCCCAAAGGTGTAAAGTTGAAAGAGGTAAAAAATTTTAAAGTCGTACGAAGTTCAAAAAAGAATGTAGAAGGTTCGAAAATAGTTTCTGGTAAACCAATGTTTGGATTGGATTATCACCAGGAAGGCATGCTGATAGCCATGATTGAACATCCTCCGGCCTTTGGATTGAAACTGAAATCCTTTGATGCCACCGAAGCTTTGAAGATGCCAGGGATCACCGACGTTTTTACACAAAAATTATACGAAGATGGTTTTGAGCAGGCGGGTTTCGACACCCGAACATTTAATGATTTGCTGGTAGTGGTAGGTAAAACCACCTGGGCAGTAATGAAGGCCCGTAAAAAATTAAGAACAGAATGGGAACCGGCAGGCGACGTTAAAAATACTCTTGCCGGCAGGGACGGCAAGAGAGAAGTGGTAGCTCCGGGAGAGCTTGAAAGCACGGAGAATCAACTAAAAAAAATGCAGGAATATGCGGCCAAGCCTGCCCAACAATTAAGAAAAGATGGCGACCCTGAAACAGCATTTAAAAATGCGGCCCAGGTGATCGAACGCACTTATAACGCACCTTTCCTGGCACATAATTGCCTGGAACCAATGAATTTCTTTGCCCATGTTACGGATGAAAAAGCATTGGTTGCCGGGCCGCTGCAGGCACCTGGATGGTCAGAACCTACTTTGGCTAAATTGCTAAACCTGCCCGCCGACAAAATTGAAATTCAAATGACCCGCATGGGTGGTGGCTTTGGACGCAGGGCATATAGTCATTATATGTTTGAGGCAGCTTTGATCTCTAAAAAAGTAAAAGCCCCGCTTAAACTCATCTACAGTCGTGAAGACGATATGACCTATGGTATCTATCGACCGATGTATACTGCAACTTACCGGGCCGCCCTTGATGCCAATAAAAACCTGGTGGCATTTCATGTAAAAGGCGGCGGCATTCCCGAACATGCTATTCATGCCAACAGGTTTCCTGCAGGTGCAATCGATAATTATCTTGCTGAAGCCTGGACGATTCCATCCAATATTACTATTGGTGCCTTCAGAGCACCGCGATCAAATTTTAATGGTGCTGCAGAACAATCATTTTTAGATGAATTAGCTGAAGCAATGGGTAAAGATCCTATTGATTTCAGGTTGGAATTATTGAAAAGAGCCAAAGAAAACCCTGTCGGAAAAAATAACGAATACGATGCTGCCAGGTATGCGGGTGTTCTTGAATTGGTGAAAGAAAAATCGGGATGGAATAACCCTGAAAATAAAAAATTCAAGCGTGGTGTTGCTGCGTATTTCTGTCATGCTTCTTATGCAGCTCACGTGGTAGATATGACAATGAAAGATGGACAACCTTATGTTGAAAAAGTTTGCAGTGCTATGGATTGTGGCATTGTAATCAACCCGGATGCGGCAATCAATATGGTTCAGGGAGCAGTAGTTGATGGAATTGGAAATGCAATGTATGGCGAATTAACCCATAGAAATGGTGCTGCACAGCAAAGTAATTTTTATAATTACCGAATGATCCGGATGCCCGAAGCACCAAAAAAGATTGAAGTTCATTTTGTGCAGAATGAAATCGATCCTACAGGTTTGGGCGAACCACCTTTCCCTCCTGTATTTGGCGCAGTGGCAAATGCATTGTATAAAAGCACCGGCAAACGCTTTTACAACCAGCCTTTTATTACGCAACTGAATGAGCTTTCAAACGCTTAATTCAAATCATTCATTCATTCATTTCTATACTTCGTAATATGATCAACTTAAATATTAATAAAAAAAGCTACAATGTTGAAGTAGAAGCGGATACACCGTTGCTATGGGTGCTTAGAGATGTTGTAGGTCTTGTAGGAACAAAATATGGCTGTGGAGTCGCACAATGTGGTGCTTGCGTAGTGCATTTAAACGGTGAAGCAGTTCGTTCCTGTGTTACAAAAGTGAGCCGCGCAGCAGGGCAAAAAGTTGTTACAATAGAAGGACTCGCAGAAAAGATCGATCACCCGTTACAGAAAGCCTGGCTTGAATTAGATGTTGCCCAATGCGGTTATTGTCAATCGGGCCAAATCATGTCGGCTGCTGTATTACTTAAAGAAAATAATAATCCAACCGACAAAGATATTGATGATGCCATGGCTGGTAATATTTGCAGGTGTGGAACCTATCTAAGAATCAGGGAGGCAATTCACCTCGCAGCAGAAATGAAAAGAAATGATAAGAGTAAAAAGTGAACATCTGTAATAACAAAGTATACTGAATTGTAAACCGGCAATTTTTTGTAAGGAATTTATATACGATCTGATCAGCATATTACATCCTCAATTTTTTTCCAAAGTTTATCAAAAGATAAAAAACATCTTATATTATGAAGCAACGCTCTATAAAAAAACATTTTCATTTGCCTGTAAGAATGGTAGTGGTAATGCTGGTTATCTTTTCAATAGTTGCCATTGCTAATTCAGCATTTGCTGATAAAAACGTGGTGACAGAAAATGAGGAAAATTTTGAAGACAGCAAAAAAGACAGTGTTGCTTCAGTTGAAGCTTTTGCAGAGGTATATAAGGTGTTGATGCATCCGCGTTGTATGAATTGTCATCCTAAAGGCGATGTGCCTTTACAGGGGGATGATAGCCACCTGCACACCATGGCTCCCAAAAGAGCAAAAGATGGACATGGTCTTTACGCCATGAAATGCAGCAATTGCCATCAGCCCGAAAATGCAGCTGGCTTACATGCGCCTCCCGGTAATCCCAAATGGGCTTTGCCGCCTGCAGATATGAAAATGGTTTTTGAAGGTAAGAAACCACGCGAACTGGCATTGCAGATCATGGATTATAACAGGAATGGCCATAAAAACAAACAAAAATTATTGGAACATGCCAGGGATACTTTAGTGAAAGCAGGATGGAACATGGGAGAAGGCAGAGTGCCACCGCCATTAACTTATAATGAATTTGTGAAAGCATGGGATACATGGATTGAAAAGGGTGGTTACGCTCCGCCGGCGAGGTAGTTTTAATTACGATTTATTTTGGTGTCAATAAAATATGGTACGAATTGCATCAACATAAAACATAAATATTGAACTAAATATTTATATAAGATAATTGCCGATTCTTTTTGCAATTGAAAATTATTCCTATAGCTTAAAACATGACGCATGAAGAAAATTATCTTATCTATTTATTACTTGTTGTTGACCAGTATAACATATTCGTATTCACAAACCAACCCAGTTATAAATGCCTTTCCTGCAGGTACTATTTTGCACGGGAACATTTCGTACAATAATGACAGCCTCGATAAACACCGTCTTGATATTTATTTGCCTGCCAATGCTAAAGGCAAAATACCGCTGGTTATCTTTATACACGGCGGTGGGTGGTTAAGCAATGATAAATATGCCGACATAGGATATATGAAAAAAACCGTGGCGGAAATAGTTGGCAACGGTTTTGCCTTAGCGTCCATCGACTACCGGTTCAGTACACAAGCAGTTTTTCCAGCACAGATCCGGGACTGCAATAGTGCCGTTTCTTTTTTATACGAGAATGCCGGCAAATATGGCTTAGATAAAAGTCGTTTTGCTGTTATGGGTTTTTCAGCGGGTGGTCACCTTGCTTCTTTGCTGGGTTTATCGAAAAATAATAATGTTGATGCCTTCTTTATGCCTGGAACAAACAAGTCATTTAACATAAAAGCCGTAGTTGATTTTTACGGACCAGCCGAGCTAATATTATTCCCCGGGGCAAATGACGCAAAATCACCCGAAGGCCTTTTAATTGGTGCCGCACCACTTGCACGTCCCGACCTTGCCAAAACCGCTAGTCCTGTTACTTACGTTGATAAAAACGATCCGCCTTTCTTAATTATTCATGGTGAAAAAGACGAGCTCGTTGCGCCTAAACAATCGCAGTTATTAAGTGCATGGCTAAACCTGGCAGGCGTTCAGAATGAGCTGATTCTTGTAAAGGATGCTCCTCATTTTGGTGTTATGTTCGACGCAGATGAGATTAGAAGTAAAGTGATGGATTTTCTGCGAAAGCAATTGCATGAGTAGCTATTTCAATCACCCTGTTTTAAAAACTTTAGGCTACAACTTATTCAGCTGTTCACTTACCAGGGGTATTTAATCAGCAATATTGGTAGATATTTCCGCAATCTGTATACCAACGGTGCCATGAGGTGCTATGACCTTTGCATTACAAAAAGAATGAACAATGCAAACAGCAAAACTGAATAATGGAATCGAAATGCCCATCCTTGGTTTTGGTGTATTCCAGGTAACAGATTTGGCCGAGTGTGAAAGAATTGTTGTTGATGCCATTAATACAGGTTATCGTTCTATCGATACTGCTGCCTCCTACGGTAACGAAGAAGCAGTCGGAAAAGCGATTAAAAGCAGCGGTGTAAAAAGGGAAGAATTATTTATAACGACAAAACTTTGGATCCAGTCAAACGGTTATGAAGGTACAAAAAAGGCCTTCGAAACTTCATTAAAACGATTGCAGGTTGATTATTTGGATTTATACCTCATCCATCAGCCATTTGGAGATGTTTATGGCGAATGGAGAGCCATGCAGGACCTGTACAAAGAAGGTCGGGTTCGGGCTATTGGAGTCAGCAACTTTCATCCGGACAGGCTTATTGATTTAATAGTTCACAATGAAATTCTTCCGGCAATAAATCAAATTGAAACACATCCTTTTCACCAGCAAATTGAATCACAAAATTTTTTACTGGCGAATAATGTTCAAATAGAAAGTTGGGGACCTTTTGCAGAGGGCAAGAACAATCTTTTTAAAAATGGCCTGCTTGCTTCTATTGGAAAAAAATATAATAAGACTATAGCACAGGTTGTACTTCGCTGGTTAACCCAAAGAGGAGTTATAGTCATTCCAAAATCAGTTCGTAAAGAAAGAATGGAAGAGAACTTCAACGTTTTTGATTTTAAATTAAATACGGAAGAGATGGAAACTATTAAAACCATGGATACCGGGACAAGCCTCTTTTTTGATCATCGTGATCCTGCCATGGTAAAATGGTTAGGTGAAAGAAAGCTTGATGATTAAATCTTAAAAAGAAATTTATGCAAAAAAGAATATTAGGTAAAAGTGGGTTAAAGGTATCTGAACTTGGTTTGGGATGCATGGGCTTAAACTTTGGTTATGGTCCTGCAACAGAAAAACAAACTGCTATTAACCTGGTCAGGAAAGCTTTTGAACTGGGTGTTACTTTTTTTGATACTGCAGAAGTATACGGGCCTTTTACCAACGAAGAAATGCTTGGTGAAGCTGTAGCACCTTTTCGCAAACAGGTGGTGCTGGCAACTAAGTTTGGTTTCAAAATTGAAAACGGTAAAACAACTGGTGTAGACAGCCGCCCGGAAAACATAAAAGCTGTTGCAGAAGCGTCGCTTAAACGTTTGAGAACCGATGTGATTGATCTGTTTTACCAGCACCGTGTTGACCCTAATATACCGATGGAAGATGTTGCCGGAGCAGTAAAAGATTTGGTAAAAGAAGGTAAAGTGAAACACTTTGGTTTATCGGAAGCCGGTGTTAGAAATATTCGCAGGGCTCATGCTGTTCAACCGGTAACTGCTTTGCAAAGTGAGTATTCTTTGTGGTGGCGTGAACCTGAAGAACAGATCCTACCAACACTGGAGGAATTAGGTATCGGCTTTGTACCATTCAGTCCTTTAGGCAAAGGTTTTCTTACCGGCAAAATTGATGTCAATACAACCTTCGATTCAACGGATTTCAGAAATTCGGTTCCGCGTTTTTCGGAAGAGAACCGCAAAAACAACCAGGCTTTGGTTGACCTGGTTGGCGAATTGGCAACGGAGAAAAATGCAACTCCCGCACAGGTAGCACTTGCATGGTTGCTTGTGCAGAAATCATGGATTGTACCCATTCCTGGTACTACAAAAATTCACCGGTTAGAAGAAAACATAGGAGCAGCAGACATTACCCTTAATGATGCTGACCTCTTAAAAATTGCAGATGCATTATCGAACATTCATGTAAAAGGTGAACGGTATCCTGAACAGTCACAAAAAATGATAGACCGGTAAAGTAGTTTGTTAGCAAACAATATTTAAATAACAAGTTATTAAAAAAGAACATATGAAAAAATCAGGTATTGCCATTATTCTTCTATTGATTACTTCTTATTGCTCTTTCGCACAACAAAGCAATACGAAACCGCCAGCACCTGTGAGTGCCTCAGAGCAGGAAGTAATAAATCTTTCCAAACAAAAATGGCAATGGATGGCGGATAAAAACGTCGATTCTTTATCTGTTCTTTTCGATCAGAAATCAGTCTTCGTTCATATGGGCGGAAGCTGGGGAAAAGAACAGGAAATCAATGTTATAAAAAGTGGTGGCATTTGGTATAAGAAAGCCGAAGTCTACTCTGCTACAGTAAATATTATTGGTAACACGGCGATCTTGCTAAATGACATAGACTTAGTGGCAGTTGTTGGCGGAAACGAAGTCACCAATCCGTTTATGGTAACCGAAGTATATATTAATGAAAACGGTACGTGGAAAATGGGTTCACTTTCTTTCTCACGGCTTATGAGACAGGTTAAAACGACTAATGATAATAATAATCAGCAGCATTGAATCATCATTAAATGCTATCATATATGCAAAATACAATAGATAAAGAAGCAAATACCGGTTTTAACCGCCGCGATCTTTTTAAAACAGGTTTAGTGCTGGCAGGCGGGGCATTGTTACCGGCTGCCTGCACAACGCAGTCAACAGTCACCGGCGCTAGCCGGTACGCTTCTAAAGCGCAGGTAACCTCGCGTCGTAAACTCGGTACTCTCGAAGTTTCCAGCATTGGTCTCGGTGTTCAGAACATGAGTCGCAAGTATACTACAGAGGTTCCTCTACGTTCTGAAATGCACAATGTTATCAGGACAGCTTTCGAAAATGGCGTTACGCATTTTGATGCAGCGGAGGCTTATGGTCCTCATGAAGTAGAACGAATCCTCGGCGAAGGGATCGCACCAATAAGAAACAAAGTAGCCATCTCTTCAAAGTTTGGCTGGAACATAAACCAGGAAACTGGCCAGCGGCTTCCGGGGCTGAACAGTCGCCCTGAGCACGTTAGAAATGTGGTGGAAGGAATGCTGAAACGTCTTGAAACTGACCGTGTTGATTTATTGTATCAACACCGTGTAGATCCGGCTGTTCCTATAGAAGATGTTGCTGGATTGATGAAAGATCTTATTAAGGAAGGGAAGGTGTTGCATTACGGGCTTTCTGAGCCTGGACTACAAACGGTAAGACGTGCACATGCAGTTCATCCGGTTACTGCAATTCAAAATGAATATTCGTTGATATGGCGTGGACCAGAAGAAGCAGTAATTCCATTATGCGAAGAACTTGGCATTGGCTTCGTGCCATGGAGCCCGCTGGGTGTGCAATTCTTAACTGGCTGGATTGATGCAGGTACCCGGTTTGCTCCAGGCGACATTCGTGGTATAGAATCTCGTTTCTCACCAGAGAACTTACCAAATAACGTAAAGCTTGTCGATTTAGTTAAGAAGTGGGGAGTTCAAAAGAGTGCTACTCCTGCACAAATATCTCTTGCATGGTTGCTGGCACAAAAACCATTTATTGTTCCAATACCTGGTACCACCAACATGGTGCACATGCTGGAAAATAATGGAGCTGATAGTGTAAGGTTTACGGCAGATGAATTAAGCAGATTCAATACAGAATTAGCAAGCATTGAAATTAAAGGAGCTCGTCTGCCAGAGGCAGTTCTCCAGTATTCTGGTGTGGAAGCAGCACCAAAGAAATAAGTAAAAGAGTCCGTCTTAATGAATCAATATTAGCTGCATAGGACTATCAACTTTTAAATTCTGGTTTTTATTAACCAACATTTTCTTGCACATCGCAATAGAAAGTTGCTAGTACATCAATTAATAAAATAAGGCGGGGGAACAAGAAATTATCAACCTATTTAAAAATAAATGGCGTTGGAAAGCAGATAAATAAGTAGATAGCCTGAATGACTCTATCATGAGAAGTCAGTATTTGTACATATGGGAGGAAGTTAGGGTAAGGCGCTGGAATTAGAATTGATAAAGGGTGGCGGAATTTGGTATAAGAAACCAGAGATATATTTTGTATTGATAAACATTATTGGAAACTCTGCAATTCATTTAAATGACATTGATATGCGTTTTTTAGCGAGCGAGCTCAATGAACTCAATACAGTATAGTCAAAGATTGAAATTGAAGGAGAACGTTTGCCAAAATTTGTACTCGATTTTTCTGATGCGGAAGCACCGGAAAAGAAGTAATTGTGAAAGATGACGACTAACGAATTTTATTACACGTATCATTTAAAAATTAATATGAAAAAATCGACAGCCTTACTATGTTTGTTATTTATGATTTTAGGAATGGCCTGCACATCACAAAAAAGCATTTCTTCCGCAAAAAATAGTGCTGGATCCCAACAGGAAATAATTAGTCTCTCCAAAGAGAAATGGCAATGGATGGCAGACAAGAATGTAGACAAGCTGGCTTCAATCTTTCACGATCAATCAAAATTTGTACATATGAGTGGCACCTGGAAAAAGGATGAAGAATTGGAAATCATTAAATCCGGTAGCATTTGGTACAAGAAGGCGGAAGTGCACGATGTGGCAGCTGAAATCGTTGACGACGTTGCCATCCTGTGGAGTCGCATTACACTTACAGCAGTCGTTCGTGGTACAGACGCAGTCACCCAGTTTACTGTAACCGAATCATTTAAAAAGGTGGGGAACGATTGGAAATTGTTGGCACTGACATTCAGCAGTGTCCGCGACACCCATCAAATTAAACATTAACAGGAAAAGAAGAGTAGTCATAAACTTTATTGTAATAATAAATTTGTCTATATGATTAACCTGCTGCTTGCATTTTCAATTTTACTTTCTGCATGTTCAGCATCAGGAAGGAAAGATGATGTTGCTATGCCTGGAAGTGATTCTGCATCCGGCAAAATACTAATTGTGTATTTGTCAAGGACAAACAACACTAAGGTTATCGCAGAAATTATTCAACAAAATGTAGGTGGAACACTAACAGCATTAGAGTTGGTTACACCTTATCCCGAAGATTATAAAACAATTGTTGACCAGGTGGTAAGAGAAAATGAATCTGGTTTTTTGCCTCCGTTAAAAACTAAGATTGACAGCATACAAAAATATGATCTTGTGTTTATAGGATTTCCTACCTGGGGAATGAAGTTGCCTCCGCCAATAAAGACCTTTTTGAAACAATACGATTTAAGTGGAAAGTCAATAGTTCCTTTCAATACCAATGCAGGTTATGGTGTTGGAAGCAGTTTTGAAACAGTAAAAGCAATGTGTCCCAATAGTAAGGTTTTGGAAGGGTTTGAAATGAAAGGAGGGGTGGAAAGAGATGGGGTTTACCTGGCTATTAAAGATGAAATAAGAAAAGAAGCGGAAACGAAAGTGAAAGATTGGTTGAAGAAAATACAACTTATTAAGGACAGCCAATAATAGCGTCATTCGATCGTATGTTGAATAAATTACATGTTTATGTATCGGATTAAACAGGTAAAGAGTAGCACGGGAACTGCGCTTATAATTGTTGCCATTGTTATTCTAAATGCAGCTTGTGCACCAGGCAACCGGATAACCACCACCGGTCCGTTGCAAATAAAAGAGCAAGGGAGCTTTGCAGTAGGCGGCACGGTGATTAAAGCTCCTGGTATCTTCGATCCAATCAAACATGGTGCGTATAATCCGGCTAACCAGGCTTCAGAAGGGCAGACCTTGCATGGCGATCATGCGTATGTTTCTTACCAGGTGCCGGTAAATGCACGTAAACTTCCAATGGTGTTTTGGCATGGCTATGGACAATCTGCCAAAACCTGGGAAACAACCCCGGATGGCAGGGAAGGGTTTCAAAATATTTTCCTGCGTCGCAGGTTTCCTGTTTACCTGCTCGACCAGCCAAGGCGGGGAAGAGCCGCACGTAGCACTAAGCCAATCTCCATTACAGCGGCACCGGACGACCAACTTTGGTTTGGTATTTTCCGCATGGGAATCGGCACAGAATTCTATCCGGGTATCCAGTTTTCAAAAGATCCCGAAGCCTTGAATCAATTTTTCCGTCATATGGTTCCGAACACAGGCCCATTTGATTTGGAAGTCAATACAAATGCAGTATCGGCGCTCTTTAACAGAATCGGCCCTGGCATTTTGGTTACGCATTCACACAGTGGCGGACAAGGGTGGGTTACTGCCATCAAAAACAAAAATATAAAGGCCATTGTTGCATATGAACCTGGCAGTGGTTTTGTTTTCCCCGAGGCAGAAATGCCGGATTCTATTCCCTATGTAGGTGGTGTTTTAAAAGCTGCCGGTGTTCCCATGCCGGATTTTATGCAACTAACCAAAATTCCGGTCATCATTTACTACGGTGATTATATACCTGGCCAGCCTGTAGTAAATCCGGGACAGGAACAGTGGCGTGCAGCCGTTGAAATGGCAAGGTTGTGGCGTGATGTTGTAAACAAGCATGGTGGGGATGTTAAGCTTATTCAACTTCCCGAAGTTGGCCTTAAAGGCAATACACACTTTCCTATGTCAGATTTGAACAACCTTTCCGTTGCTGATCAACTTTCAGAATTTCTGAAGCAAAAAGGATTGGATCGAACGAAGTAAACAGCTCCTATAAATCTGAATTTATCTCTTAAAAATTTCCCCAAATGACATTAAGAAAGATTTTTCTACCGCTTCTTCTTTTGGGATCTTTTTTTACACCCCTTTTTGCACAACAACCAGTAATTACAAGCCAGGATTTAGATAGTAAACAGCAAAACATTGTTACTATTTCGTCATTAGCTGCCAGGGGAGATTTGACGCATTTGCAGGAAGCATTAAACTATGGCCTTGATGCCGGTTTAACAATCAATGAAGTAAAGGAAGTGCTGGTACATATTTATGCTTATTGTGGTTTTCCACGAAGTATCCGCGGGCTTCAAACATTTATGTCGGTATTAGATAAACGTAAAGCAAATGGTATCAACGATAAGTTAGGTGCTGAAGCCTCACCGGTTAAAAACGGGCAAAGCAAATACGAACGCGGTAAAGATATTTTGGGGAAACTTTCAGGAGTTCCGCAAGCCGGTATGGCTTCCGGTTATTCGGCATTTGCACCCGTAATAGATACATTCCTGAAGGAACATTTGTTCGCCGACATTTTTGAACGGGATGTACTGAGCTATGCCGATAGAGAATTAGTAACGATATCTGTGCTGGCAAGTATCGGCGGTGTTGAACCAATGTTGAAATCGCATTTAGGCATTTGCCTGAATGTTGGCTTTACGGCAAACCAACTGCGCCAATTCGAAGCGCTGATTAAAAAAACGATTAGTAAAAAACATGCAAAATCACTGCGGTCGGTTTTGAATGAAGTATTGGTAAATAGAAAAAAATTAAATAGATGAAAAAAATAATATTAAAAATCGCATTATCAATGTTGGTAGCAACTACAGGTGCGTTAATAGCACAACCTGGTCAAAAGGTAAAACTACAAAATTCCTTTACGCTTGTCTACGAAGGAGCTATTGCCAGGAATGAAAAAGGAAAGGTAAATATTCATCCTGTAAAATATAAATTGAACGGCATTGATATTGCGGCCAATGTTTATACACCGGCTAATTTCAATGAAACAATGAAATACCCGGCAGTTGTGATAGCACATCCAAACGGAGGTATAAAAGAACAGACTGCAGGATTATATGCACAACGATTAGCGGAGGCGGGCTATATTACCATTGCTGCCGACGCTGCTTACCAGGGAGCAAGCGGCGGAGAGCCACGTCAAACAGACAAACCTGCAAACCGTGTCGAAGATATTCATGGTATGGCCGATTTTATAACTCATTTTGCAGGGGTTGATACAAATCGTTTGGGTGTGTTAGGTATTTGTGGCGGTGGTGGATACACGTTAAAAGCAGCCCAATCCGATAAAAGGTTTAAAGCTGTTGCCGCCCTTAGTATGTTTAATTCTGGGGAAGTAAGACGCAATGGTTTTATGAATACACAAGTATCAACGATGCAGGAACGATTACAACAAGCTTCAGCTGCACGTGCCCAGGAAATTACAGGTGGTAAAATTATTTACGCAGGTGTTGCGAATCCAACTGATGAAGAAATTGCTAAAATACCAACTGATTTATATAGGGAAGGGTACGAATATTATTACCGGACTCATGCACATCCCAATTCAACCTTTAAATACACCATGAGCAGCTTGCTAGATTTAATGACCTGGGATGCCGCCACTAATATGGATTTGATTAATCAACCGCTGTTAATGATTGCCGGGAGTAAAGCTGATACAAAATACATGACGGATGAAGCATTTAGCAAAGCATCGAATGCAAAAAACAAAGAACTTTTTCTCATTGATGGTGCTATTCATATTCAAACCTACTGGAAACCCGAATACGTTTCCCGGGCAGTGAGCAAATTGGTGAGCTTTTATCAAACCAATCTTTGAAGATTAAATAGGTAACGGGGCCATAAAAAATTAGTATCACAACTACTTATCAATATGTATGGCTAAATAATAGGGATTATCAATCAGGTAAACATATGAAAAAATATTTTAATTATTTTCTGCCACTTGCATTATTAATTACAGCTTGCAACAACAATCAAGAAACAAAAGAGTCAAAGCAGAACGAGATACTTCTTTTCCCAAAAGGTGAAAAAATCACCAACGGAAATTTCACAGGAACAGCTTACCTGGAAATATTAGTTGCACCCGATAGTCTTAACCCAACATCCGTTGGAAACGTAACTTTTGAAGCTGGTGCAAGAACTAAGTGGCATTCACACCCGGGTGGTCAAATTTTGTTGGTGACGGATGGCGTTGGTTATTACCAGGAAAAAGGACAAGTAAAAAAAATACTTCGCAAAGGTGATGTTGTAAAGTGTGCTCCAAATATCGCTCATTGGCATGGAGCCAGCACGGATACCTCTTTTATTCAATTGGCAATAACAAGCAGGGTAATGGGCGAAACACTTTGGCTGGAACCCGTAACAGATGAAGTATATAAAAAATGAAGGCGAATTAGCATTAAAATATGACGGATAGTAAGTTTTGAATAGTGATATCTGAACTATTTATTGTGCCGGAAAATGCGGACATTTACCATCCCTTTATTTCTTAATTTCAGAAACCTTTTCTGATTAATTAAATACCATCATGGCAATCTTCAGTTTGAATATCAATGGAAAAAAACAAGAGGTAGATGTTGATCCATCTACGCCGATGTTGTGGGTATTACGTGATCACCTAAACCTGGTTGGTACAAAATATGGATGTGGCATTGCTGCCTGCGGGGCTTGTACCATTCATCTTGGTGATGTTGCAATGCGATCCTGTCAATTACCTGTATCGCAGGTAGGCAACCAGTCAATTACAACTATAGAAGGCTTGTCGGAGAATGGCGATCACCCGGTGCAAAAAGCCTGGATTGAACACGATGTAGCACAGTGTGGTTATTGCCAGGCTGGCCAGATAATGAACGCCGCTGCTCTTTTAAAAAGCAACCCAAAGCCTACCGATGCTGAAATTGAATCGGCAATGAACGGCAATATTTGCCGTTGCGCTACTTATCTCCGGATCAGGGCTGCTGTAAGAACAGCCGCTTCATCTTAAACGATTAAATTCCGATCAAAATGAACACTGATAAAACAATTAGCCGCAGATCATTCCTGAAAGTTTCTGCCCTTGCAGGTGGGGGTATGATGTTAAGCTTTAGCTGGCTGGCTGGCTGCAATCCAACAGCCGATGAGGTATTGACGCTTCCTAAAGAATGGTTCGAGCTGAACAGCTATATAAAAATTGGTGAAAATGGTGTGATTACGTTAATGGCTCCCAATCCCGAATTTGGATCTAATGTAAAAACTTCCCTGCCAATGATGCTGGCAGAGGAATTAGATGTTGACTGGAAAAATGTGATCGTAGAACAAGCCGATTTTTTCCCCGACCGTTTTCAACGCCAGTTTACGGGTGGCAGCCAGGCTATGAACAGCGCCTGGAAACCCTTGCGTACTGCCGGTGCAACGGCACGGCAGATGCTGGTAAATACGGCTGCGCAAACATGGCAGGTTCCCGCAGGTGAAATCACCACGGAAGGAGGCTTTCTTTATCATAAAGCAGGTAATAAAAAAGCGGGCTATGGTGAAATGGCATCAAAGGCAGCAGGTCAGCTTGTTCCGAAAGATGTTCCTTTAAAAAAGCTCAGTGATTTTAAAATAATTGGTAGTTCCAAGAAAAATGTGGACGGCCACGCTATCGTAACCGGTAAGCCGCTCTTTACGCTCGATTATAAACAGGAAGGGATGTTGATTGCCATGATTGCTCATCCCCCGGCATTTGGTTTAAAAGTGGCCTCTGTTGATGATGCTGAAGCGAGGTCTATGCCAGGTATCAAAGATGTTTTTGTGATTAAAACTCTGGCAGATGATTATGAAAGAAATGGATTCGATACTACCAGCTTTCCCGAGCTGGTGGCAATCGTTGGTAATACAACCTGGGAAGTAATGAATGCCAAAAAAGCATTAAAGGTGTCCTGGGAAAAAGCCGCTGAAACAAGTGTTGTGGTACAGGGCTGGGGCGACAAGCAAACCGTAAAAATTCCGGCCGGTTTAGAAAGTACAGATACCCACAGGACCAGCATGGCGGAGATGGCAAAAAAGCCCGGCAAAGTGCTTCGCAAAGATGGTGATCCGGAAGCTGCTTTTAAGAAGGCTGCCAAAGTTATTGAACGCACTTACACTGCGCCTTTCCTGGCGCATAATGCTATGGAGCCGGTAAACTGTTTTGCCCATGTAACGGCTGATAAAGCAGAATTGGTTGCTCCCATCCAGGCACCAGAATTCATCCAGAAAACACTTGCTGCCCGGCTGGGTATGCCAAAGGAAAAAATAAAGATTCGTTTAGCAAGAATGGGAGGGGGATTCGGCCAGAGAGCCTATGGTCACCACCTGGTGGAAGCCGCTGTTATTTCCCAAAAATTGAATGCACCGGTAAAGCTGGTTTACTCACGTGAGGATGATATGACTTATGGAATCTACCGTCCTACCTATACTGCGACGTACAAAGCAGCACTCGATGAAAACAACAATTTGATTGCTTACCAGGTTAAGGCCGGCGGTATTCCGGAAGGCCCGCTTGGCTATTCTCAAAACCGTTTTCCCGCTGGTGCTGTAGATAATTATTTAGCAGAGGAGTGGTCGCAAAATTCCAATATTACCATTGGCGCCTTTAGAGCTCCGAGATCTAATTTTCTTGGTGGAGCAGAGCAGTCTTTCCTGGATGAAGTAGCCGAAACGGCGGGTAAGGATCCGATTGAGTTTCGCCTGGAATTGTTGGAACGAGCCAAAAATAAACCTGTTGGAAAAGAAAACGATTATGATGCGGACCGCTATGCGGGCGTATTGGAACTGGTAAGAGATAAATCGAACTGGAAACAGGTAAATAATGGCGTCCACCGCGGCGTATCTGCCTATTTCTGCCACAATACTTACGTAGCTGAAGTAATCGACCTTTCTGTAAAAGACAATAAGCCTGTGGTTGAAAAAGTGTTTGCAGCCGTTGACTGCGGCGTTGTGGTTAACCCGGATGCAGCGGCAAATATGGGAGAAGGGGGAATCATTGATGGTATTGGTAATGCCTTATACGGTGAAATGACCTTCCTCGATGGCGTACCGCAAAAAAACAATTTCAATACGTATCGTTTGATCAGGAATAGCGAAGCACCAAAGGCCATTGAAGTTCATTTTGTGAAAAGCGAAAAAGATCCGACGGGGCTTGGTGAACCTTTGTTTCCACCTATTTTTGCAGCACTGGCAAATGCATTGTATAAAGCAACTGGTACCAGGCAATATTCACAGCCTTTCCAGGCGATCACTAAAAAACCTCTGGGGTAAAAAGGGTAAGAAAATATTTTCAAATTCAGATAAGAATATTTTTAAGGCAAATGGAGTACTTAGAAAAACCACGGAAATAATGAAAAGGATTTTAACCATTATCACCATAACAGTTGCTTTTACTTCATGTGGCACCGGCAACGATACTGTTTCGGACTCCGACACCACATCAAAAGTAAACAGCACTACTCCGCCTGTTTCAGATACCAGTACCCTTCCTGCAAATTCGGATACCAGTACAATGGGTAGAATGATGGGAGATACAACAAAAGTGAAAATTGACAGCACGAAATAGCGGTCAAATAGTTTGCATAAGAGTAATTGTGCCAGCAATCAAACTGGTGATGAAAGCCTGTAACCGGGCTTTCATTTTTTTTATTAAATAACAATTCTAATTTAAATAGCCCGCATTATTTATGGATAAAGGAAAACGCCAGTTATTAATCCTGATCTTAGGCTTGCTTTCAGCCATCGGGCCATTCTCCATTGATATGTATTTGCCGGGTTTTCCCACCATTGCCAACGACTTGCATACAACTGTTGACCAGGTTTCTTATTCTTTATCAAGTTTCTTTATCGGTATTTGTGTGGGGCAGATGATTTGTGGCCCGTTGCTGGACAGGTTTGGTAGAAAAAGACCACTGTATGTTGGACTGGTTATTTACATCATCGCCTCCTTAGGTTGTGCCGTGGCCAACTCGGTGGAGTTGTTGATCGGCTTTCGTTTTTTGCAGGCAATTGGTGGATGTGTAGGGATGGTGGCACCCGGTGCCATTGTTAGAGATAGTTTCCCGGTAAAAGAGAATGCAAAAATATTCTCCTTGTTAATTCTTATTCTCGGTGTTTCACCTATAATAGCGCCTACCGTGGGCAGTTATTTAATAGCTGCTCTTGGGTGGCATTCCGTATTTATTTTGTTGGCTTTGATTACTGCGGTACTACTAATTGCTGTTATATTTTTTCTCCCGGAAAGCAAGCAGCCTGATCCTTCAATGTCGCTCAAGCCACAACCAATAATAAATGGTTTTTTGTTTGTATTAAAACAACCACAGTTTTTTACTTATGCTTTTGCGGGCGCTACTGCAGCTGCGGGATTGTTTGCTTATCTCGCCGGTTCACCCTTTGTATTTATGAAGATTTATAATGTGAGCGAACAGCAATACGGCTGGATCTTTGGGCTTATAGCTGCTGGTCTTATCACCTGCAGCCAGTTGAATAATGTATTGCTTAGAAAATACGATAGCGCTCAAATTATAAGAGCGGTATTGTTGGTGCAAACAACTGTTGGAATTATTTTATTTTTTGGAAGTATGTTTGGTTTTGTAAACCTATATGGTACCATCTTTTTGATCTTTCTATTCTTAAGCTGCCAGGGTTTCAGCTTTCCTAATTCGTCGGCACTTTCGCTGGCTCCATTTACCAAAGAAGCAGGTACAGCTTCAGCATTAATGGGAGCGTTGCAAATGGGCTTTGGGGCAGTAGCTTCTGCCGTTGTAGGACTTATTAGCAATGGAACTACCCTGCCAATGACCGGGGTAATGGCGGGTTGTGCTTTTCTTGGTTTAATCATTCTTAGTATTGGGCGCAAACGCATTTATTATAAGTCGCGGATCGAAGATGTGGAAGCGCAAGCCTTTGAACAAATTGAAAAGTATTAACGGGATTAAAACTTCTTCACCAACTCATAATACAAAATATTATAAGCCGGCATTTTTGTCCATCGATAAGACACGAAAAGCTTTTCTTATTTTTATTATTCAATATCCTGCATGCAAAACCTTTTTATCCAGTTTGTATATCTTGTTATGATTATCCTGGCTTTGGTGATGCTGGCAAATAAGCTTCGTATAGCTTATCCTATCGTGCTGGTATTAGGAGGGTTGGCCCTCAGTTTTACTTCAGCGTTTTCACATATCCCCATTGATCCCGAAATGGTGTTTTTTATTTTTCTTCCACCTTTATTGTACGAGGCATCCTGGCAGGTATCCTGGAAAGAGTTTTATAAATGGCGCCGAGTAATTGTAAGTTTTGCTTTCCCGATTGTCATCATTACTTCCTGTGTTGTGGCGTTTGTATCTCACTGGTTAATTCCAGGTTTTACATTGGCATTAGGTTTTTTATTAGGTGGAATTGTTTCGCCACCCGATGCGGTTTCTGCAACCACCATTATGCGGAACGTGAAAGTTCCGAAATCGCTGGTGAGTATCATCGAAGGGGAAAGCCTGCTCAATGATGCCTCTTCGCTGGTGGTGTTTCGCTTTGCATTAGCAGCGGTACTTACAGGCCAGTTTTTTCTAAAAGATGCAGCTATAGATTTTACACTCGTTATTGTGATGGGCATATTGATTGGCCTGTTTATCGCATTCGTTTTTTATGCCATTCACCGCTGGTTACCAACTTCAGCAGGAATCGATATTGTTCTGACCTTAGTAACGCCGTACTGCCTGTATTATGGAGCAGAGCACTTTCATTATTCGGGTGTATTGGCCGTGGTTAGTGGCGGCCTGTTTTTATCGAGTTTGCGGCAACGCATGCTAAGTTATCGCAGCCGGATTGAAAGTGTAAATGTTTGGGCTAGTATCGTCTTTGTTTTAAACGGGCTGGTCTTTTTGTTAATTGGACTTCAACTGCCATCCATTACCCAACAACTCGGAGAAGTGAGCCTGGGTACCGCAATTGGCTATGGACTTATTATTTCTTTTACATTGATTATTGCAAGACTGCTCTGCACATTCGGAGCTAGCTTGTTTACCCGTTTCATGAGCCATTTTATTACTGTTGCAGATGATAATCCTGGTTGGAAGGGACCTTTGGTTTTAGGTTGGGCAGGCATGCGTGGGGTGGTATCGCTGGCAGCGGCGCTTTCCATACCATTAATGATGGAGGCAGGAAAACCATTTCCACACAGGAACCTTATTCTCTTTATCACCTTTATAGTTATTTTGGTTACCCTTGTTTTACAGGGCATCACCCTTCCATGGCTGATAAATAAATTACAGTTGGTTGATAAATTTGCGATTATCCCTGTACAAAAACAGGAGCTTATTATCCAAAAAAAGATGGCGCAATATTCTATGCAGTATTTAGACGAAAAGTATGTTGCCGATAAAGTTGATAATGAACATTTACAAAACCTGCATGCAAGATTTAATATTGATGCCAGTCATTTTGTAAGAATGCTGGATAATGAAGATAACCTGCCTGCAAATTCACTTAAAGATTTCCAGGAAATTTATCTTGAATTACTGGAACACCAGCGTAGTATTCTTAATAAGATGAACCTGCATGCGGAGTTTGATGAAGAATTGATCCGCAAATATCTTTCGCTGGTAGATATGGAAGAATTTAAGATCCGCGAAAAAATAATGGAATAAGGGAACGTTTAAAAAGTTTCATTGTTTTCTTAGTCGCGATAGTTTAACGCTGGCTTTCTTTCACCCAGCAAAGCCTTGTATTGATAATCACCTTTTGATTTTATAAATTCTTGTTTTGCAGTAGTAATCAGGGCCGGATTTAAAAACAAATCGATGGCAGTGGTAGCAATTGTTTTTGCAGCTACCATCATACCTTTTATGCCGATATCCTTACTGCCGCAAGCTACAGCCTGCCAGCTATGGGCGGAAGTTCCGGGCACCCAGGTAGCAGTTTCTATTCCAACAGTTGGTACTATATAACTTACATCACCAACATCTGTTGAACCGGGACTTTTATCGATATGCAAAGGCATAATAACAGCTGCAGAATCGATGGAAGTAAATTTGCCCTGGAAACTTTCCTGTATTGTTTTAGCAAACATTTTGTCTTCAGTTGTGTAGTTAACTCCCTGTATTTTTTGCAGATTTTGTTGCATTAAAAGCGCCAGGCTTTTATTGATCAACAGGTCGTGCGTACCACCGATTATTTCATAATCCATTTTTGTTTCAGTGCCAAGTGCGGCGCCTTCTGCCGCTTTGATTACCCTGTCGAAAATGCTTACTACGTTGTCTTTTTCAGGATGCCTTACATAGTAGTAAACTTCTGCAAATTCCGGAACAACATTAGGGGCTTTACCGCCATTGGTAATTACATAGTGAATGCGTGTTGCATCGGGGATATGTTCCCGCATCATATTCACCATATAATTCATCGATTCAACGGCATCCAAAGCCGAACGTCCTTTTTCCGGTGAACCTGCAGCATGTGATGCGATGCCATAAAAACGAAATTTAGCAGATTTGTTTGCAAGCGCACTGGTATAAATCACTGAATTATTATTACTGGGATGCCAATGCAAAACCACGTCCACATCATTAAATAAACCTGCTCTAACCATATATACTTTTCCACTACCACCTTCTTCAGCAGGGCATCCATAGACTTTCAGTGTTCCTTTTATTTTTCCCTGCTCCATTAATTTTTTTAGTGCAATGCCCGAAGCAACAGAACCTGTTCCAAACAAATGATGTCCGCAACCATGCGCACTGTTTTTATTTACAACTGCTGTTTTAACCGGCGAACTATCCTGCGATAATCCCGGTAAAGCGTCGTATTCTGCAAGTATGCCAATAACAGGTTTGCCAGAGCCATAGGTCGCTACAAATGCTGTTGGCATACCTGCTACTCCCGCATCCAGCGAAAAGCCATTTTCTTTTAATGTATTTTGTAAGAGCGCAGCACTCTTAATTTCTTTGTATCCCACCTCCGCATAATCCCAGATAGCTAATGCTGTCTTTTTATAAACGTCGTAACCAGATTGAATACTATTTGCAGCTTCTTTTTTTAAGAACTCAACGGAATTGGAAGAATTAGTTTTTTGCGCCTTGCAAATGTTGCCGGTAACCAATGCAATTGATAACAGAAGAATAAGTTTCAACAAAATGTATAGGAGTTAAAATGTGGTGGGAAATCAAATCACAAATAGCAAATAGCAAATAACAAATCACAAATAGCAAATAACAAATAGCAAATAACAAATAGCAAATAACAAATAGCAAATAGCAAATCAATGTCGTTTACTTAAGCTCCGAAAACCGGCAAGACAAATACTCAATGTTCAATGCTCAACAAACAATATTCAATAGAAATGCAGCTGTTTTCATTAAATGAAAATTGAGCATTGGAATTGCTTATTGAACATTTGCTTTTAAGTAAACGACATTGTATAGCAAATAGCAAATCCCTAAATCCCAATATCCCTAAATCCCAATATCCCCAAATCAATAAATCAGAAATCAAAAAAAAGGAATCCTAAATAATGTCCTTCATTACCGGTGTTGTGCTCGCGCCCATTTTTTCGATAAAGTTTCGCTCCTGTACCAGGTAGCCATTGCCTTTTGCGCAAAAATGTACCACCAGGTTTTCTATGCTGATCGGGTTGCCTTCGTGTATATCTGCAATATTGTTATGAACAATGTTGTGGCCATCGATAATGATCACCAATCCACTGCCAATGGCTTCCATTTTATTGCCTTCGGTTATCAGCATTCCCGTGTCTTCACCAAGACCTATTCCGATAGTGCCCGGGTTACTGGCAACCGCCTGCGCAAGCCGTCCAAAGCGCCCCCGTTTTTCAAAATGTGAATCAATAATTACATCATCCATCAAACCCAGTCCGCGGGTTATACGAACTTCACCTTTCAGGTGCGCACGGGTGGCATTCCCCTCGTAAATCATCGTATTGCTCATGGCCATGGCACCAGCACTCGTGCCCGCAATCATAAAGTTTGTTTCAGTTTGATAACGTGTTTTCAAAATTTTCAGAAATTCGCTGCCGCCAAAAGTTGCCGCCAGGCGGTATTGGTTGCCACCGCTAAACATCACAGCATCGCATTCGCGAATTCTTTGCAAATAGCTTGGGTCCTGTGCATCCTGGCGGGTGCGAATATGCATGACGTTGATGTAGATACAACCAATTTTTCCGAATGCATCCATATAAGTTTCACCCACTTCATATGGAATCATCGAGGCCGTTGTAATAATTTCAATTTTTGCCTGTACTCCGCCAGCTTCTTCCACAATCCTGCGCAGGATACCGCGTTCAAAAAAGTTGAGATTATTGCGGTGAATCTCTCCTTTCTCTAAATCGGTTCCTTTATCTTCTGCTCCGCCAACTGCAATTAATTTTCCTTTGGGTATCGCCATGTGTTTTATAAAACCAGTGAGTAGATGCTGCAATATATCTGCAAATTGCGCACCGCAATGTTTTCAGATAGTCAAATTTCCCCCAACCTGTTACTAAACCCGTGAGAAAGTGGAAATTAAACAACAATTTAGTGGGGCCGTCATCATTAAATCTTATCCGGCATTTGTTCAGGCCTTCGCGGGGTAGTGGCTGCCCCTGCGCACAAACAACAGGCTTTATGGGTGAGTGCGTTTTTCCTATGCTTCGCAGCCAGCTACCCTCGCAAGTCCTGCAGCCCATCGCCAGTGGTACATTAACCAGCAGGTTAAAGGCAATACATGTTTTTAACAGGCCCTGACTTCTTTTCATTAATTTCCCAGTTCAGCAACCTAACAATCTGTTATATGACTATAGTTGAGATCAAAGTACTACGGGGTCCAAACCTATGGAGCATCCGGCGCCCCAAACTAATCCAGATGAAACTTGATCTTGGTGAAATGGAACAGCGGCCTACGGATTCTATACCGGGTTTTCGCGAACGAATCGAAAAGTTAATCCCCTCGCTATATGAGCATGAATGCAGTGAAGGACATCCGGGTGGTTTTTTAGTAAGAGTAAAAGATGGTACCTGGATGGGACATGTTATCGAACATATAGCACTTGAAATACAAACCCTTGCTGGTATGGATACCGGCTTTGGCCGCACTCGTGGCACTGGTAAAGAAGGCGAGTACTTTGTTGTATTCAGTTATATCGAAGAAGATGCCGGCATATATGCAGCAAAATCTGCGGTAGCAATTGCGCAGGCCCTAATAGATAATGTGCCGTATGACCTTGAAAAGGATATACAGGAAATGCGGGAGATAAGAGAAGATACGCGCCTTGGTCCATCAACGGGCAGTATTGTGGAAGAAGCTACAAAGCGCGAAATACCCTTTATCAGGCTCAATAAACAATCACTGGTACAATTAGGCTATGGCGTTCATCAAAAACGTATACGGGCCACTATAGCCAGTACCACCAGTACAATAGCAGTAGATATTGCCGGCGATAAGGAAGAAACAAAAATCTTGCTGGAAGCAGCGGAGATACCAGTTCCTAATGGTGTAGTGATCCGTTCCGAGGAAGATCTTGATCGTGCCATTGACAAACTTGGTTACCCTTTGGTTATAAAACCAATCGATGGCAATCATGGTAAAGGAAATACCACGAATATCACCACAAGGGAACAGGCAATTCCTGCTTTTGCAGCTGCAAAATCCTATAGCCGCAGTGTTATTGTTGAACGCTTTATAACCGGCTTTGATTTCAGGGTGCTTTGTATCAATTATAAATTTATCTGTGCCGCATTGCGTACACCTGCAAGCGTAATTGGTGATGGCATTAACAACATACAATGGCTGATCGACGAAACCAATAAAGATTCGCGCCGTGGATTTGGCCACGAAAAAGTATTAACCCGTATTACCATCGACCAGTTTACGCAAAAGATGCTCGACGACAAGGGGTACACGTTAGAAACAGTTCCCGCTAAAGATGAATTGGTACTGGTAAAACCAACTGCCAATTTAAGTACCGGTGGCACCAGCACCGATGTAACCGATGAGGTGCATCCCGCTAATATTTTTATGTGCGAACGCATTGCCCGTATTATAGGGCTGGATATTTGTGGAATTGATATAATGGCAAGTGACCTGCGTTCGCCTATTAGCGAAAACGGTGGTGCGGTGCTGGAAGTAAATGCAGCGCCCGGTTTTCGCATGCATGTGGAGCCATCTGTTGGACTTGCACGCAATGCGGCAGAAGCAGTAATTGATATGCTGTTTCCAAAAGGAGCCAATGGCCGCATTCCCATTATCGCCATTACCGGCACCAATGGTAAAACTACCACCACCCGGTTAACGGCGCATATTGCAAAAACAGCCCGAAAAAATGTGGGTTATACAACCAGCGATGGTGTATACATCCAAAATCAATTAATGATGAAAGGGGATTGCACCGGGCCGGTGAGTTCCAATTTCGTTCTAAAAGATCCTACAGTAGATTTTGCCGTTTTGGAATGTGCCCGCGGTGGCATGCTTAAATCAGGACTGGCTTTCCAGCATTGTAATGTGGGCGTTGTTACTAATGTTGCCGCCGATCATATGGGACTTGGCGGTATTCATACCCTGGAGCAAATGGCTAAAGTAAAAGCAATCGTTCCTGAAACTGTTATTCCATCGGGCTTTGCCGTTTTAAATGCCGATGATGATTTGGTATACAATATGCGGGAAGGATTAACATGCAATATTGCTTTGTTTAGCATGGATGAAAACAATCCACGTATTAAAAAACATTGTAATAATGGTGGAATGGCCTGTGTATATGAAAATAGCTATGTAACCCTAATGAAAGGCAACTGGAAAATCAGGGTATTACCAGTAAAAGATATCCCGGTTACCTATGAAGGAAAAGCATTGCACAATATTGCCAATTGCCTCCCGGCCGTTTTATCAACTTACCTGTTTCGTGATATAACTATCGAAGACATTCGCATGGCGTTGCAAACCTTTATTCCATCATCAACACTTACACCTGGCAGATTAAACTTTTTCCACTTTAAAAACTTCAGTTTCCTCGCCGATTTTGCGCATAATCCACATGGCCTCCGTTTGCTGGGTGATTTTGTAAGCAAGCTGGATTACAGTCATAAAGTAGGAGTAATAAGTGGCACCGGCGACAGGAGAGATGAAGACATAAGAGAGTTAGGCGCTTTGTCGGCACAGTTCTTTGATGAGATCATTATTCGCTGCGATAAAAACCTTCGGGGCCGTACACCAGAAGAAATCATTGGGTTGTTGCAAGATGGAATTAGCAGCGTAAATAACCAGGTACCCACCATGGTAATTCCAAACGAAAATGAAGCTTTGGAATACATTTATGAGCATCACAAACCCGGCGCTTTGTATACCATTATGTGTGATGTTGTATCAACAGCTATTGCAAAAATTCAATCATTAAAGGATAGGGAAGAAGGGAGAAGATGATTGCTGGATGTTTGATAAAGCAGTTACAATCTGATTAGATTGTAACTGCTTTATCAAATTACCTAATGCCTGAAATTGAACCGACTCCGTCTTGATTGCTTCTCATAATCAAAACTTTTATTTCCTTATAACCTTACGGGTTTCTTTATAATTTTTTCTATCTGACATGCTAATGTAGTAAACACCCCGGGCCTGGTCACTCAAGTTGTAATTAAATGTGTTATCTCCTTTTTTAAGTGAAACTGTTTGTTGTTTAATCAAAATCCCTGCTGCGGTTATCAATTGAATTACTGCTGTTTTTTCATCTTGATTATTTTTTACTGTTATGTTGATTTTGCCTTCTGTAATGTTTGGATAAACCAACATTGTTGTATTTACTTCCGCTCCAATTGACACTATCACTACAGGGCTATAAGTAAATTTTTTATTAAGGTCTACCTGCTTCAGCCGATAGTAGGATATGCCATTAAGAGGTTTATTATCGAGTAGTTCATATTCCTGAAGCATCGTACAATTAGAGCATCCTTTTATGCGACCAATAGTCTCGAAAACTGCGCCCTTTGAACTGCGTTCAACTTCAAACCATGCATTGTTGATTTGTGATGTTGTACTCCAGTTAATTTGTACCGAACCTCCTTTAATGGGCATTGCGTTAAAACTTAGCAAGTCAATTGGCAGGGTTTCATAAGCGCCATACTTCGCAATAAAAATGTCGCCAGAGTTAAGTGATGTCAGTATTGAATTGGCAGAGCCACCTCCCGGATCAAAGTCTGCTTTGTCAATGAAAGCTCCCGTAATATATACATTGTTAGAACCATCAACAGCAATAGCATAACCTGAACCATGAGAATTTATTGGGCGGGTATATAGATAGTTTCCTGAAGAGTCAAAACCGGCAATAAAAATACCAAGCTTTTCACTCCCCGTTATATGAATATTCGCCGATCCGTCAATAGCAATGCCATAACCCTGGCCAAAAGTTGAACTACCCTCTATGGAATGCGCAAACACATATTTACCAAAAGCATCATATTTTGCGACAAATATATCCTGTGTGCCAGTGCTGATAAGATTGGCTATTCCAACACTGGGATCAAAATCAACACTTTCGCCAAAAGCACCGGTGATATAAGAATTGCCAGAAACATCCACGGCAATTCCGAACGCCTGGTTGCTGCTTACCGTGCCTCTCAAGTTTATTATGTACATATTGCTGCCAGATGGATTAAACTTCGCCAGAAAAATGTAATAAACGGGGGTACCGTAAGATCCTACTTTCAAAGAACCGGTTACAAATGCATTTCCAGAACCATCCACAGCAATACTTTTACTTGCATCATCATTACTGAATCCGATTTGGCTTGCATAAACATAATTGCCATACGGGTCGTACCTGGCAACAAAAACATCCAAGCCGCCAGCGTTATTTAGATTTGCTACTCCAACGCCCGGATCAAAATCCACCGTTTCGTAATAAGTGCCGGTAACATATACATTTCCTAAAGCGTCAGAAGCAATATCATTTGCAACATCTGTGCCTGTGCCACCGATTGCTTTTGCGTATAAGTAATTCCCTAAAGCATCATATTTTGCAAGGAAAATGTCGCTATTATATCCATTACTGGTAAGATTGGCTATTCCAGGTCCAGGATTAAAATCCACCGTATTGGCAAAAGAACCGGTCACATACAAACTGCCGGAGCCATCAATTGCAATACCTTTCCCTTTGTCAGCATTCATACCTCCCATAGATATTGCAAATACATAGTTGCCGGAAGCATCATATTTTGCAACAAAAATGTCATAACTACCTGCACTGGTAAGGTTCGCAATACCAGCACCCGGGTTAAAATCAACAGTGCCTGAAAAATAGCCGGTTATAAAATTGTTTCCCAGCGCGTCAACCGCAATATCACTGCCCTGATCTTCAAGACGTGTATCGATATAGGTTCCAATCTGGCTTGCCCAGGCATAACTGCCAGCATTTGTCAAACACGAGACAAAGGCGTTTCCTGCCGTTCCGCCAACAGTTAGGTTTGCGGTACCTGCCGCAGGATCAAAATCAGTAGTCCCCATAAAAACACCCGTTAAATACACTTTACCCGAACCGTCCACAGTTAGGTCATAAGGATAATCTTCACCTGAACCACTCATGGCTTTCGCATAAACATAATTTCCTGAAGCGTTATAAGAGGCAACAAAAATATCCCTGCTAAATCCATCAGCAGTCAAATTTGAACTGCCTTCTCCCGGGTCAAAGTCAACAGTTGCAATAAAATAACCGATTATGTTTGCATTTCCGAATGCGTCTATATCAATACCAAAACTTATATCATCATATAGGCCACCTACCGATTTGGCGTATACATAATTGCCGGATGCACTATATTTTGCAATAAAAATGTCTTGTGAACCTGCGCTTGTAAGATTGGCTTCTAATAAGCCCGGATCAAAATCTATTGTTTCGGAAAAAGACCCAGTGACACAAACATTGCCTGACATGTCTACATCTATCCTGGTGTTTCCTGCATAACCCGCACCACTTATTGCTTTGGCATAAACATAATTCCCTGAAGCATCATACTTCGCTATGAAGATTCCCGGGGTGGATAGATTGGCTACACCGGCACCAGGATCAAAATCCACAATCCCGAAATGGCCACCGGTAACATAAGCATTGCCAGCAATGTCCAAAGCAAGGCTGTTGCATTGAACACCATTGGTTTCATCTCCTATGCCTTTGGCAAACACATAGTTGCCTAAAGGGTCGTACTTGGCAATAAACATTGCGTCGTTATATGAGTTCCCTACAAGGCTGGTTACGCCAATACCCGGATTGAAATCGGCGGTGTCAGAAAAAGAACCGGTAACGTACGCATTACCCAAAATGTCCACATTTATATCACGGCCATAATCGCTTCTAATGCCACCCATTGCTATTGCATACACGTAGTTTCCGGAAGCATCATACTTTGCAACAAAAATGTCAATGCTGAACGTGTTACTAATCACATTGGCTACTCCAGCACCGGGATCCAAATCGCAATCAAGCCAGAAATTCCCCGTAACATACATATTGCCTGAAGCATCAACTGCAATAGCGTTTCCACTACTACTTCCCCTGCCTCCCATACTCCTGGCAAAAACCAAATTACCGGCAGCATCATATTTGGCAATAAAAATATCACTGTTATCGCTTGTATGGCTGCTTAGATTAGTTACGCCCGTACCAGGATCAAAATCGGCGGTCCCTGTAAAATAACCCGTAACATATGTATAGCCGAGGTTATCAACTTTGATACTTGTGCCACCCACTGAACCTCCAAAAGGTTCGGAATTTTTGAGTCCCTTTGCATAAATAAAATTTTGCGCAGTTACGGACGAGGTCATTAGGCCAAACGCGTGAAATAATAGCAAGTAAACGAAAACGTTAGCTTCCATTTGCAGAGAAAGTTTTGATTTCATGATTTGTAAATTAAAATTGAGAAGAGGGTTAGGCGAATCGACCCTTTAAGTTACTTTTTTATAATAAAAAAAACAAATATGAATTTGGCATGCAAGGATCTAAAGAAAACTCGTACCGGTGTTTATGGCTTCTTGCTTTTTATATGATCATATATATCTAAAACACAATCCGCTTCGGTGAACTTGTTGATGCAGTTCGCAGGAATAATATCAAGGTTGCCATTTAACGATCCTTTATTACAATTGGAGCCTTGCATGCAACCGAAACCTGAATAGACCAACTATCTCGTATTTGTAAACAAAGCAGGCAATTCGTTTTAGTATTGTGTATTTGTATAAAAACAACTATTCTTGTTTTTTCCCCTGAACTACTTTAAAAAGGCATCCAGTCAATAAGAAGCTTAATCCAATCGTAACCAGTAAAAAAGAGGTGCTTTCTGTAGGGGAAAACAAAAAGTTTTTTTTTAAGGAAGGGTATAAAAAGGTAATAGTAATTGAAATACTTCCAATTGTTGCTAACCAATTTGCAATTCCACTCTGCCTGGTCGTTGTTAAAACGTAACCCTTTTCCTTTCTATTACCCGGTAGTGTTTTGATGTTCTTTATCTCTTTTATTTGAAGGGCACGTAATACAAACCAGGTAAATAATTTTTTCATAATAAATCATTTTTAAGCCCCGGTTTTCTAATTAATCATTTAAATATTTATCCCGGTTGTAAGAAGAAATGATTATTAAAAATACTTCTGCCCTAAATAAGTTATTACCTGCAATTGATCGCATACCCTTCTCAATGCATATTCGTAGGTTCCGCATTTACAATTGATAAACTTCTATTCTTTTAAAATATAAACGGAGGGTTTTCAAGTCAGCTTTCTGCTATTTTCTTGGCTGTAACAAATTACCTAAATTATCTACAGTGACTGGTTAATCAAAACATCTTTTATCTTGCCTGGTTTAATAACGAAGAATATGGATGCGTTTATTTTAGATGCCATAAGAACACCAATCGGAAGTTTTGGTGGAAGCCTTGCAAATGTGCGTGCTGATGACCTGGCTTCGCATGTAATAAAGCATTTAATCGAAAGGAATGACACGGTAAACCCGGCCGATATTGATGATGTGATTTTTGGCTGCAGCAACCAGGCGGGTGACGATAATCGCAACGTTGCCAGGATGTCGCTTTTGCTGGCAGGTTTGCCTTTTACGATACCCGGTGAAACGGTGAACCGCCTCTGTGCAAGTGGCATGTCGGCGGTGATCCATGCCGCCCGTGCAATAAAAGCTGGTGATGGTGATTTGTTTGTTGCTGGCGGAGTCGAATCTATGACTCGCGGACCCTGGGTGATTTCTAAGACTGCCAAGCCTTTTGGAAATGATGTACAAATGTTCGACAGCAGTTTTGGCTGGCGTTTTATAAACCCGCTCATGCAGCAACAGTACGGTGCAGATGCTATGGGTATTACTGCCGAAAACCTGGTAGAACAATATAAGATCAGCCGCGAAGACCAGGACCTTTTTGCTTTTCTATCGCAGCAAAAAGCAAAAACAGCTAATGAAAATGGACGGTTTAAAAAAGAAATAATTTCTGTGGCACTTCCTCAAAAAGATGGTGTAAAAAGTCATTTTTCAACCGACGAGTTTATAAAACCACTTACCACCCTGGAAAAACTGTCAACCCTGAAGCCGGCTTTTAAAAAAGATGGCGGTTCAGTTACGGCAGGAAATTCCTCTGGTTTAAATGATGGTGCGGCAGCCATGCTGGTCATGTCAGACGAAGGATTAAAACGGTATAACCTGCAGCCAATGGCCCGCATAGTTTCCTCAGCAGTTTCTGGGGTTGAACCCCGGATTATGGGAATAGGCCCGGTAACTGCTACCGAAAAAGCTTTGAAAAAAGCAGGATTATCACTCAGTCAGATCGATATTGTTGAAATCAATGAAGCTTTCGCAGCCCAGGTGCTTGCCTGCACCAGGCTTCTTGGTTTAGCCGACGATGACCAAAGAATTAATCCTAATGGTGGTGCTATTGCTTTGGGGCATCCTTTGGGTATGTCGGGTACCCGTTTGTTGCAAACGGCGGCATTGCAACTGCAGCAGCAAACCGGTCACCGTTATGCCCTGGTAACGATGTGTGTGGGAGTAGGGCAGGGCTATGCTACTGTTATTGAGAAAGTTTAATATCAAAGAACAAATTACAAATCTCAAATCACATCTGCAGAAGGTTTATATATCACAAATCACAGATCAGAAATCAGAGATTTGCAGTTATGCTTCTTCCTCAAAGTATAATTTGTAATAATGTTTGCCGGTTTGTTCATCAAATCCTCTCTCAATTAAATCACGTCGGCCATGTATATAAATATGAAAATTCTTATCGAGTTTTAAAACGTTTTTGAATGCCTTGCTTTGTTTTTTTACCGCAGATAAATTAATATCAAACTCGTTTTCGAAAGTCATAGATTTTGACCGGGCATAATTATCGGTAAACTCTGCAAACTGCTGTTTCATTTCATCGTACTGTATAATGGTATCGGTAAATTCCTGCAAGTTGAACTGGTCTTTTTCCTTAAAATATTCCAGTCCCCGCTGCATCAGGTCTATTTGCTGTCCCTTTGTAACTTCAAAATGTTCGGGCATTTCCTGCGTGGCAAATTGCTTTACCACCTGCAAATATTCATTGGTAAAATGGTAATCATTAGCCACAGGTTCAACCTGTAAAAAATCTTTTACCCAATACTGTGCATCCTGTTGTTTGTTGGTATTATCTAATACACAAAGGGCATAGCCGTCGGCTTCATTGGTTTTAAAAACAAGGCAGCCTTTATCCACTTTATTTATATTGATGCCATCTTCGGCAGTTACTTCCAAACTCTGACCATGTTCAAATACTTTCAAAAAAGATTCTTTGCTCTCACTTTTAAAAATACCCACTGCACTTACAAAATCGTTTTCAAAAGGAACATCTTCCAATAAGGCCACATACAATTCGCCTTCTTTTACACGTACATGGGTGCTTTTACTATAAAGAAACCGGGCGAGATTGGCACTTACTTCTAAGAAGCTTTTCGTATCATGAAAAAATGTTTTTACATAGGTAAATACTTCATTCAAGCCTACATCACTCAAATGTGTAAAATGGTACAACTCGTTGTCGTTGAATCCCTGCAGGAAATATTTTCCCAGTAATTGTTTTACCTGTTCATCATTTAACGTAAGCGGGTTTTCGCTCAGTTTCAATTGTTCTCCACGGGTGGGGTTTCCCACCTTATGCACGATCACTTTTTGCAGTTGCACTTTATCAATACCAGTCATAGGGCGGCGAAGATAAGGATGTGCGGTATAGTCAGAAATTGTGAATCTTTGGGTGCAAATTAAACTTCGATACTATTAAAATTCACTGCCGGCACCACCTCCTCCAAAGTTGCCACCACCGTATTGTGTACCAGGTTGCTGGTTGTCGGGAACGGAAAATGTTTCAGCAATAATCAATGACTCCAGTTGCAGTGAACCTGATTGATCTGCATCTTTTACAGGGTGATAAGTAAATCCGTATTTCGGGGTTTTCAAATAACGGATCACCGCTGCAGCTAATATTATAAATGCTATTCCGGCAACAGCCATTACAATTTCAAGATCTATAGCGTAGTAGTATTGACGAATGGTTAATATTGAGGCTGCAATTACAACAAGCCCGGTGCGCAACAGGATACTGTCTTTTCTTTTAAGTCCCATGGCAACATACAAAACGGGTGTAAGTATGGTGAATCCCCAGAATAATTTTGCAAACGGAATAGATGCACCTTCCTGCAATTGCAGGTTGAACATAACATTGCTCAATTCTCTTACAACAAAATAATTACCGCCAATATAAAAGCCCAGCAGACTGGCAATTTCCAGCATAGCCAGGCAAGTTAAGTAATGCCGGGCCGCCTGGTTTTCTGCAATATATTTCGCAAGAAAATACACCAGCGCCGATGCAATCATTATTACAAAAGGAACAATAGCTTTCACAATGCCACTTATTTGCGAACAGGTGAAAAATAGCACACCCATAAACGCTATATAAGCTACGATGGCCATTATACGGTTGCTAAACCGAAGCATATAAAAAATCGACAGGACCAACGCTATCAAACACATGGTGAGGGCAGATGCATCCAGCCCGAATGATATGCCGCCAAAGAGCATTCCGGACGACATCCAAATAAGTGCATCATCAACTCCTGATTTATAGTGGTTTTTAGTGTTTACCATAAATTCCAATGCGCCATAAGCCAGTAGTCCGAAAAAAATCGAGAGAGCTGTTACTGATTCTGATATAGACAAAACTACCATGGTTACCAGGCCCGATGAAAAAACGGCAATCACGATTGTTAATACAAACAAGCCTATCCTGATAAAGAAATTAGGGGTGAAAAAACTTTCATTGTAAGTATTTTTTACCTGGCTGTTTTCTTCAGCAGTTATATACCCGCCTGTGAGTGCTTTAGCGGTTTGCTTTTGAATTAAAAGACTATCCAACCAATTTTTATTATAGGCGATCATAACGTTTTAAGTTTCTTATTTGTCTTCATTAAAAAAGATAAACTCCAGATTGCCGAGACTATAAAATAGATAAGCCCCAGGTAAATGGAAGCAATTTCAAGGTTTATTACATCCAATACTCTTATTACAATATAACTTACTGCGATGTAAGCATATAAGGTTGAGATCATAATAAAATAAAAGGAACGCTCGGAGTAGGCCTTTTGATACATATACCAGGTAAATGCTGCCAGTATAACAAACCAAAATATCCAGCCGATATGTTCAAATGAAAACATGGCGGCCAGCAAAGAAACAAACAAGGTATGGGTGCCAAAATTGGTATAGGTAAATTCAAAATGAGCTTTCCATTTTCTGTTAGCAGTTGCCCATGCAGTTACCAGTAAAACAATGCCAATACCTATTCCGGTGTAAATGATCCTGCTTTCATTAAAATCGTTGGAATCCAGTAAATGTAAGGGCGTTATACTCAATCCCATCCAGGCAGCAAAGCTTGTTATTGCCATGCTCAGTATACCGATATGATCGTAATAATAGGCCACAAAAAACAGCCCGACCATCGGAATAAAAGTGGCAAGGCCATACCTGTTTCCAAAAACATTGTACTGGTATTGTAGGTAAGCAACAAAACTGATAAATGTCAGGCATCCTAAAAGCAAAACATAATCCGACAATACATTATAGGCAGCTACTTTTCCCCATGAAAAAGGGAGTTTAAACCGGGTGCAATAGTAAAAACAGGATGCTGAAATAAGGGCTATAAACGCAAGAATTGCCTGGTGGCCGATAGTGTCGATATTTTTATACACAAGAATACCCAGCCCGCCACTCAGTAATAAAACACCGAGATACAATATTGTTTTTAACTCCCATTCCAGGGAGAACAAGCGGTCTTTTATTGCAGCTTGTATTTTTTCGAATGATTGATGGGATATCAGCCCTTCAATATATAATTTTTTGAATGTTGAATATGAAAACATAACCACATAAGTAATAAGAATATGTGGGTTAAACAAACGGTTTGCGTAAAAGGCTGCTTGAAGTGTGGTAACGGTATGTTGAAGCGTAGTAAAATTGTAATTTGCCCTCAATTCACGAAACAAAAAAGACTTGGTTTACCTGCCAGTTCCTGAGCTTTATTTCTGCCCGGTTATAAAACCGTTTAGTCTTTTTCATGCAAATAATTCCTATTGCTTTTGCATAAAAGAAACCATTGATTTCGCTGGCAGACTGGTAATTTGTAGTTGCATCTGGTCTTGTAAATGCCTGGATGGATACAAATGCTGGTAGGCGATTCCGTTTACATAAATGTTTGCATTTGCATCCACACATTGAAAAGCATAGCGGAGCATAACAGGTTTCCCTGTCGCGGAATCGTTGCTACTATATTCACCCGATTCCCAAATGGCCCCGTTTGCTAAATTTTCCTTTAACAAATTAATAAATGCATTCACTGCCGGAACCAATTTTACTGCAGCGGTATACTTATCCACTGAAGTATATTCGAAATAGTCGTCGCCTTGTTTGCGGTAATAGTATTCTTGAGGTTGAAGTTTTCCCTTTTTCGATCATCCGCTGATAGAATTTTCCGCCCAATTGAACGTACGTCTTTCAATAGTATCACCCAAATAAAGCAGGTTATCGTAATTCCAATTTCTTGCGTTAAAGGAAAATCCTCCTTACTATTTGTAATAGATGTATGATGTACATGCTATTATAAACAACTCAATATTATAAACTTCTTAAAAAAGCGATTAAAGCAGCTTTATCTGTAGCAGTCAGATCTAACCCGAATTCATGTCCTTTTACTGCCATTGTTTTGACATTAGTAGGTTTAAATCCTTTCGGTGTGTAGTCGTCTCTCAATCTTGCTTTATTGAAAAGTTCTTCCAGGCTGGTTATATAACCGCTGTGCTGTAGCGCAGTTCTGTTCCATACACCTATAAGTGATGGCACTTTGTAATAGCCTGTTGCCCGTCTTGTATATAATGAAAGACCAGGATCAGTGTCTACAGCAATAGTATCAATATCATACAATGCAAAATGTGCTGCCGGCGGTTTAAAACCGGTAACGGGTATCAGCTTGTTGCTGGAGTAATGTGGCGGAGAATGGCAAATATCACAACCTTCTTCTGCGAATATTTTTTTGCCTTGTTGGGCAAGCGCTTCGCTGGCCTTGTTTGGATTTTCAGGAGGGCGAAGCGTATAAATGAATTTTGCCAGCGTAAGCAGTTGTAAATCGGTAAACCTGCTCACTTTGCCCTTAGCGGGATCAGCGCCAGGTTTTACAGCGTAAAAATCATTAAAGCCAACGAGGAAATCGGATTCCTGGTTTAAAGTAGCGTATAACATCAGGTCGTATATATCCCTGTTTTTAACAAGGCCGGTATGGTCAAGATATTTCCGGTCTTTGATATTAAATAAATCAGGAATGGCAGTTGGATAAGCATTCAACAAACTTCCATGCCTGGTAATAACTCCTTCAGGTACACTATAGCTGGCTGCCATATACTCTTTCAAATTCATTTGTTCGATGGCTGCATGTGCCGGGTGCTTGATCCATGGGGCTGCAAACAACATACGATTTAAAAATGCTATGTCTTTTACAACAATACTATCGGGCGTTTTTCTTATTTCGCTGTCATACAAAAAGCCGGCAGCATTGTCCTGGTCGAAAGGGAAATCACCCTGCCCGCCTTTTAGCACCTCGCCATCCGGCATAACTTTGGAATGGCAATTACCACAGGACAAAATTCCCAGTAATATTTCGCCTTTCTTTTTAACAACAACACTTAGCTGCGGAATAATGCCTTTGGGATCCGTCTTTACACCCATTTGTTCCCAATGTTTTTTCCAGAATGAGGTATTACTTAAAAACAGTGAATCTATTGGTTTGAAGCCGGTGGCCGCATCATAAACAATTTCACCTGCATTCAAATAATCAGCTTCTGTTTTAATTGTTTCTGCATTGAAAACGATTTCGGGTTCCTGTTTCCTAAGCCAATCAAAATAACCTTTAGGCTCACGTCCCGGCATATACATCGGGTAGCTTTTATAAATAACTCTTTCCCTTTGCTTGTAATAATAATCCTCTGTTGGCATTGAGACTTTGGTTGTACTATCAGCCAATGGCAGGAATAATGAATTAATCCTTTCAGTGGTCCAAATTTTGGGAAGGTCCGGCATTTGCCTGTGAAAAGAAAAACTGACTAACAGAAGAAAAGCTGTAATAATAGTAACGGTGCGGTGTATTTTCATTCGACCGGTATTTTAAGTATCCGGCAGGTAAGATACTATAGATATATTAAAAAAATACCACCACGGGAATATGGTCACACATTGGAAATTTCACCTGTTAAAGAGTTTTGAGACCTGCTAAACGTCAGTTCTTTTTTTTATTTCGCCTCTTATTGTAAGCCAGACTTTTAAAACGCAAACTTTTTTTAAGATAAATGGTTATAAGGTTCCTGGCCGCCTTACAAGCATACTCCCTATTTTCGCTATGATCAATCGTATAACTATGAAGTA
>JAZKGP010000002.1:0-17346 GCA_040385845.1 Bacteroidota bacterium
CGGTAGTAGTTAGATCCGGCTGGTAATTGTTTGTGCTGGTAGCTATAGTTGCTGGCACCAGCAACAGGGGCTATTTTAACAAGCGTCGAGAATTTACGTCCATCACGACTGTATTCAAGTTCGAAACCATCCAAATCTTTTGCACCGCTTATTCTCCAGTTTAGCAAACCATCGCCATTAACCAACTGACCAGTAAAGGCTTCTAGTTTCACCGGTAAGATTATTTGGAATGCAAATCCAAAAGTAAAATCACCGAAAGTGGACATTGGTTTGCTATGTACTAGAATGTTTGCTCCATAAGGTACCGACTCATTTTGGGTATAGCCACCGCTGTAATCTGGACCGCCGGTAAAATCCCATAAAGCACCGTATGGTGTAACAATAGCAATGGCACAGGACGAACACGGAGCGAGGTCACCATCCCAGTGCGTATCACTTGGCGGATATACATATGGTAATTTGATGATTGCATCAGCAGTACCTAGCGGCCGGTCAATCTGCCAATGCTCTGTGGCCAAAATTCCGGTTAAGAATGAGCCATGTTGATCCAATGGAATATCTGTAGGGTCAACAGGTGTTAATTTGTACTCAGCCTGGTAAGTAGTAGGAGAAGTACTTTGTGGTGTGGTAATGGCTGGCCGGTATTCGCCGTAAGGGCTGGCTGGATCTCCGACAGGATAGTTGTAATCTGCCGTAGTGTTCGTATTTCTTGCTATTGGACCCCACACGTAGGTATTGTTAGCACCACCTACCACAGCCGTAACTGCCGGGTTTGTCACCGAGAGCAAGTTGGTAGTACTTGTTCTGATAATTCCATCTGTTAAGGTAAGAACGCCACCTACATTCACCGGGCTGTTTAAGGTAACACCGGCGGAACCATTAACACTATTATCTATGAGCAGGTTGTTAAACGTTTCCCGGGCTCCAACTGTTGAAATGGTTTGCGCTGTACTTCCCATAAATGTAACTGTTCCAGTGCTGGCTGTAAGGCCGAGCGGACCTCTATCATTTTGCCAGTTACCCGCAACATAGAGGTTAGCTCCATCTGTAAACGCTAAGTTTTGTGTGGAACCTATCAGGATATTCCGGGAACGGGCGAGTTTATCAGCCGGTGCATAGACCGATGATGTATCTATTACCGGGGAGCAAGGGCTTGAATTCGGGATGATGACATCCGTATTATTATCAGGAACGATTCCTCCTCCCCAGTTGCAGGGATTAAACCAATCGGAACTGGTTCCGCAAACCCAGGTTCCTGCTGGTGCTATAGCTGTCGGCACAGTAACGGTTGCCGTACCTGCTATACCGCCATTAGGTGCACAACTGCCCCCCGGTAAAGAAGTTATACTGTAGGTTGTTGTGACCGAAGGAGTAACCGCAATTTGAAAAGGCGAACCTGTGACCGAATAAGTAATACCATTTGAAAGCACTACATCTATAGGAAAAGGTCCTGCGCTGGTTAATGTAAGATTTGCAGGTGTGCTCCCGCAAATAGTTTGATCCCCCGAAAGTGTTACCTGCACACCGGGGTTAATGATTATTGATACAGAATCCAGTGCCCCTGCACATCCGGCTGCCGTAGTCCCGGCAGCTACAAACTTTATTGTTTGCGGAGTGGAAGTTGGATTGATGGGTGTTCCACTGATGGTGCCATTTGCGTTTGTTACCAGCCCGGTAATTCCGCCCGGGTTGGTGATGGTATAAGTATACGTTGTGCCTGTAAGGGTGCTATTGAATTGGATATTTGGTGAAAGCGCTACACCCGAACATAATGGATTTACCGCGTTGTGCGTAATAGTTGGTACCGGGTTAACAGTAACAGTAACCTGGCTGGTACCTCCTGGACAACCCCCAACGATAGTGGTAACCGTGTAAGTTGTAGTGGTAGTAGGTGTTGCCACAACGGTTGTTCCGCTGGTTGTGTTTAATGTTTGTGGTGCTGCCCAGGTATAAACCAGGTTGAGAGCAGTATTTGGTACAAGAACGTTATCAATCACCCACGCACTATTGGCAGAACCGCTGTATTTAAAGCGAATACGAAGGTTGGAAAGACCGAGATAATTGGTAAGATCAAGGCTGGCGTTTTGCATAGTGACCGTGTTTCCAGTCTTGCCCAGGGTAGCAACACCAGCAACCTGTTGAAGAACCGTATTATAAGAAGCGCCACCATTCGTTGAAATTTCTATTACCGCGGAAGAACCAGCATTTAAAATATATCCCTGTATAAAGTTTAGCATCCCGGAGGTTTGACCGATCATACTAAATACTGGCGTTTCCAATATAGTATTAAATGCACCACTTGCGATCGCAAATTTCGGATCGGGACTACCGTAATTGATGCCGTTAAAAGCATGTGGATTGGTTTCCCGCCACGGTCCATTATCTGTATTGTCCCCATTCGCCGGGAGAAAATCACCGGTGCATTGTCCATCTCTGCACCAGCCCTTAGGATTCGCATTTTGAAAATTCCCCGAAGAATCTGCAATTCCATTTACGGGGTAACCGCTGCTGGCAGTTAACGTTGATGATTGGCCAAGGCAGATGGCCGCTGGGGTTGCGATAACGGGAGTTGGCGGAAAAGGAGGAATTATCCCCACTGCACTATAGGTTGAGTAAGCAAACCCGCATACGCCACTTTGTATGACGGCCCTGTACAATCTGGTTTGCGTAATATTTGAATAAATAAGGCTGGTGGAGGTGTTGCCAACTGTCGTCCAGTTTGCACCAGCATCAGTAGAATATTCCCAGCGTAGAACAGGAGCATTATTTCCCGCTAATGTAATTGTTCCACTATTTGTGTTAGGGCAGGAATTTGTCGCTGCCGGTGATAGAGTGCCACCGATTGACGCAGGATCAATGGTAACTGTAGTGCTTGCTGTAACTATTCCGCAGCCTGCTGAAGCCGGTATTGTGTATGTTACTGTGTAAGTTCCGGCGCTACTTCCCGCTGCATTAATTGATCCTGAAGTATTATTGAGCGCCAGCCCGGCAGGCGTTGCAGTAAATGTTCCACCGGTGTAAGCGCCGCTTCCAGCCAACGTTACAGTTTTTGTTGCAGTGTCCGATTTACAAAAGCTTGAACCTGTATAACTGATATTAGCTGTTGGCAAGGCTGTTATAGTAAGAGATTTAGTTGCTATGGCATTTGCACAGGGGGTATTACCGTTTGCGGTAAGTATTAAGGTAATAATCCCCGATTCATTAGCCCCGGGAGTATAGGTAGCAGCCGTTAAAGAGTTTGCATTTGCAATGGTTCCGGTTCCACTGGAGGTCCAGGCAATGGTACTGTAATTTGCGGCTGTTGAACTTGCCGTGATGTTTGTTGCCCCGGCATTAGAACAAATTGTTATTGGACTACCCGCGTCGACTGTGGCTGCTTTGGTGATAGTTAAATTTTTTGTCGCAGTTGCATCCGCGCAAGCACCACCGTTTGCCCGAAGTGTTATTGTTACTGTGCCTGACGTTATATCTGCAAGGCTTGGAGTATAGGTAGCTGTTGTAAGCGAAGTAACATTCGTAAATGTTCCGGTTCCATTTGTTTCCCAGGTTACACTTGTATAATTGGTAGCCGAAGAACCAGGAGTGATATTAACCGCACCGCTGTTTTCGCAGCTCAGGATATCAGTGCCTGCTATTGCAGTTGGCGGAGCAGCTATTGTCACAGTTCGAAGAGCTTCAACTGGTGAACAGGTACCGGTGGCATTGCTGGTTAGTTTTAGCGAAACAGCACCCGAGTAGTTAGCGGCAGGGGTATAGATTATTGTTCCTGGATTTGCAGTTTGTGCTGTAGAGCTTAGACTTCCCCCTCCTGAAACAATGGACCATGCTCCCGTTGTTGCGCCGCCTGCTACATCAGCACCGGTTAATGCAAATGCAGCCGGGTTAGCCGACTGGCAAACTGTATTCGGGCCTGCTGCATCGACGGTAGATTTTGCTGCGATCTCAATTGTTTTTTCCTGTGATACAGCAGGACAGCCGCCAGGTGCATCGCTCGTCAGTGCCAATGTAACCGTTCCTGTGAAATTTGCAGCTGGTGTATAGCTGACAGTTTGTGGTGAACCTGTTTGGCCTGCGTTGCTGAGTGTACCTCCGCCCGAAATAATAGACCAGGCAGCAGAAGATGCACCACCACCATAAGATGCACCACTTAATGTTAAGCCCGTTGGAGTAGCCGATTGGCACAGATTAACTGAACTCCCGGGTTGAACAGTTGCTTTTTGAGAAATGGTAATTGTCCTGGTTGATGTTACCGCTGCACAAATCCCGGGATTGCTCGAAGTCAGCGCCAGGATAACATCTCCATGAAAATTAGCCTGTGGTGTATAGATGACGGTTTCGGGATTGGCGGTTTGAGAGGTACTGCTTAAAGATCCGCCGCCTGAAGTAATTGACCAGGCTGCTGATGTGGCACTACCACCTACACTTGCACCGCTCAATACTATAGAAACCGGCGATGTTGACTCACAAACAGTAATGTTATTTCCAGCTATGATCACTGGCTTTTCGGTCACATTTACAACTCGTTGGGCACTTACTGCTGCGCAGGAACCCGGGGCATTAGTGGTTAGCGATAGTATGACCTGTCCATTAAAATTAGCGGCAGGAATATAACTCACACCCGATGGATTGTTAGTTGCCGCACTGTTGCTTAAGGTTCCGCCTCCTGATTCAATTGCCCATCTAGCCGACGTAGCGCTACCTCCCACTCCCGCACCACTTAAAGAAATAGCGACCGGACTAGCCGATTCGCATGTTTCCAATTGGGTGCCGGCAGTTACAGTAGGTGCCGGGTCAACTGCAATAATAACTGTAGTATTGCTTGTACAGCCTCCTGCATTTGGAGCGCTGGTATACTTAATAGTTGTGTTGCCTTGAGCGGCAGGTGTAACCAGGCCCGTGTTGCTTACCGTGGCAACAGTTGTGTTGCTGCTCTCCCAAATGCCGCCACTATTTGCATTATCCAGGTTTGCAGTTGCATTGATACATACTGCAGACGGACCCGTAATTGGTGCAACAAATGGGAGTGCGTGTACGATCATGTTTTTCGTGGCTTTTCCCGAGCAATTAGTTGCATTTGGGGCGGTTTCATAAGAAATAACTGCAGTTCCTCCTGCCACCGCAGTTACTAATCCTGTATTATTCACCGTAGCCACTGCTGCATCGGAACTCGACCAGGTACCACCAGCAGTAGTGTTTCCCAGGTCAGTCGTTTCGCCTTCACATATGCTGGAAGAACCAGTAATAGCAGCTACCGCAGGCGATGCATTTACCGTGAATGTGGAGGTATTTCCAGCCAGTGGCTGCGAAGAACATCCAACAAGGGCAACAGCAGTAATGGTTATCGTGGTTGAGCCTGTGTTCGGCGTTATTGCTTTAAAACTGCCGCTGTTGCCGGAAAAAATCATTGTCGCAGTATTGCCTGTTGCATTGTTTGCTCCAGCAAGATCGTAGGTGACGGTATAGTTTCCATCTCCGATAGTACTGGAACTTACAGTGATGGTACTCTCATTGTCACACCCCGAAGAGGTGGCTATATTGAAATTAGTGAGATCGGGTGGTGAGGTAATTTTTACGGTGAATGGTTTAGCTATACTGGTGCAGCCGTCGGCTGTTTTCACCGTTAAGGAACCCGAATAAGTACCCGCAGGTGTCGCCGCCGGAACGGCAATGCTGATCGAATTTTGTGGTAGTGAAGCGTTGGTTACGTTCACGAAACCTGGTGCATTGTTCCATGTAATACTGTAGGTATTCGGGCTGGCTTCGGTGGCAGTATAGGCTAACCCGCTGGTTTGTGATCCGGTGCTGAAACACAAACTGGATGCCTGGGCAGCAACCGTTATATCAGGGTTAGGGTTTTCGGTGACAGTTGTACCTATAGAGCTGGCGGTACATCCATCAGAATTGGTAACTTTTACATTGTAAGAACCGCTACCCGTTGCCTGGTAGTTTTGCGATGTGGCACCTGGTATAAGAATACCATCATTATACCATTGATAGGATGTGGCCGATGTGGATGACAGGGTTACATTTCCACCTTCACAAAAACTGAGAGGAGAACCACTAACAACGGGCACAGCTGCAATGCTTATTGTAGTCGTATTTGATTCAGCAGCAAGCGCATTACACCCGGCTGTATTGTTATAATTTATCGTTACTACCTTCGTGCCAGCGGTTTTCCATTGAAGTGTAACAGTGTTACTGTTAGCACCAATACCGCCGGATAAAATTGTGTAATCAGCCGGTGAACTGCCAGGCACCGTCCAGGTATAAGCCGATTGTCCCGGTTGGGTCGTATAGGTTACATCCGTATTGGCGCAGGTGGTAACTCCGGGAGAACTGGTAAAAGTAGGCGTAGGCCTTGCTTGTACATTTGTTGTGGACCCAACTGCAACAGCCGCAGTACAACCACTCGCATTCGAATAGTTTACAGTAATCGTTTTACTCCCCGGGGTTAGCCACTTTAGCGTAACGGAATTACTCGTAATACCTGAGCCACCGGAACTTATGGAATAGTCGGTACCTAAAGTTCCTTCAATGGTCCAAATATAATTAGACTGCCCTGCCTGGGTGGTATAGGTCACATCAGTATTTGAGCAAATGCTTGCTCCGGCAGACGCGGTAAAAGTGGGCGTAGGCCTGGCATTTACCACGGTTGAAGTGCTTGCGGGTGAAGTGCCAGTACAACCATTTGCATTTCCATAGTTCACAGTTACGGCTTTGTTGCCACTCGTAATCCAATTGATAGAAACGGTGTTGCTTGTAGTAGCGACGCTTCCATTTGTAATGTTATAATCGACGTTTAGTACACCTGGAATGGTCCATTGGTAATTCGACTGACCGGGCTGGGTGGTATAAGTGATATTGGCACCCGGGCAAATACTTGCTGCCGGCACAGGTGAAAATGTTGGTGTTGGCCGGCTTGTTACTGTGGTTGGATTCGAAAACTTTGCGGCTGTTGCTGAACAGCCTGCACCTGTTGAATAATTGATTCCAACTGTTTTGCTGCCGGTAGTCAGCCACTTTAAAGTAACAGTATTGCTGGAACTGGTTCCGCCGGAAGTAATGGAATAATCTACCCCTGCCGTTCCGGGAAAAGTCCAGACATAATTGGTTTGTCCGCCCTGCGTGGTATACGTCACATCAGTACCTGCACAGGAAGTTGCCGTTGCTTCTGCAGTAAAAGTTGGGTTGGGTAAGGATGACACATTTGTACTGACAGAAGAGGTGGGCGATGCTGCGGAACAACCATTTGCATTGGTATAATTTACCGTAACTATTTTAGCACCGGTCGTTAGCCATTTAAGCGTAACTGTCGGATTGGTTAGCCCAATTCCGCCTGAAGAAATGGTATAATCGGTACCCAGGCTACCAGGAATATTCCACAGGTAACCCGTTTCTCCTGCCCCTGACTGGGTAGTATAGGTAACATCCTGGTTTATACAAGCTGTCGCTCCCGGTTGAGCAGTAAAAGTTGGTACCGGGCGTGCTTTTATTAGGAAACTCGCAACGTTTGAGTTTATGGCTACACAGGACGGACCTGTTATTATTGCCCGGTAATAGTACTGGCCAGCTGTGAAAGGAGAAGCAACCGTTACGTTCAATGTATTGTTGACAATCGCATTGCCGCCACTGCCACCGCCATCTGAATTGACAGAGGAATAGGAATATCCTGCCGGTGAGCCAGCTGTAACATCAGTCCAGGTTGAATTATTAGAAGAGAATTGCCATACTACTCCTACGTTGTTTGTATTTATATTACCGCAGCTTCCTTTTCTTACAGCAACTAATAAATTATAGCCGGTACTGGAGATTGGCTGACAATTGCTGACTGCGGCTGGTTGGGTTTGTATTAATACCTGGGCAGTAGTGCATATTGCCGATAGCATGAAAGCTGAACAAAATCCTAACTTAGTTAATAACCTGTAACGCTGCCAGTTGTTAGTAGAAAGCAGGCTTAGGGGCTTGTATAACAGCCCGAGGAGCTTTGAATTGTTTCGGACATGCAGTCCCTTCGGTTCGCCCTCCTTGCCCGGGGCACACACAGTTTTCATAAGCAGGTATCAAGGTTTAATAATTCCAACAAAACGATAACCGGTTATAGAAATCACCGGGTTATAGAAATTGGATTTACCAGCCTCTCCTGCTGACTAATTGGTGTCGGCTGGTGTGCTAAGTATTACTGCAAAAGGAGGGTTATAAACGAATTTTCAAGTCAAATATAAAGGAGCAACTACTGCAATAAATACGGCCCTGTTAACAATTTTTTAGATGTAACTCCTAGATTTCGGGCCATGTATAAGGCTGAAAAGAAATGCATGAGCGTAGTCAAGTTGAATGTCAAAACGCTATAAATTATGCCCGATTACCCTATTTTCAAATGGGTTCAACAGCAGCACGGACATAAAAAATAAAAAAATGCTTCGATTTTCCTTGGCTTCCAGCATTTTTAATCAAAAGCAAACGATTTAAAGAAATTAAATTATCAGACATGTAGGCTTAGCCGCCATTGTTTATACCGGATTTTCAAATTAGAAACTTTCCCTTCGATTGCAACTAGATGGTATTCGTTTTCGGCACATATTCACAATTTTCACTTTATACAGACTCCGTTATATATCGTAGCTCACAGGCATGCTGGTCTCAACCCCAATTATTTTTTGATTCAGTAATCCTGTCAACTCCCATTTTTTAGAGAACTTTCCATTGAGGTTTGTTTGCTTTTTTATTCTTCGGTAGAATTCTTCTCATTAAAATTTGCCTTACTACTTCGTATTGTGCTATTGAAATAAAAAAACGCAACATCCCGGGATTGCTCCCTGGTGTTGCGCTTAACTATTCTAATGGATCGAATTTCTATTCCTTCATAAACCGAATATTTGACATTACGCCATCGTCCGTTTTTATTTGAAGGTTATAATGACCCTGTGCCAGCATCATGGTATTAAGCGGCACACTATTATCACCGGTAGCTATTATCCGCTTGTATTGAGCCAGCGTACGACCCGCCATATCGAGCAGTGTGATATTTACTGTCTGCGATTTCACAGAATAAATATCAACAAAGGCCTGGGTTCTTACCATGGTTGGTTTCATGCCTTTTATTACGGTTATTCCGTTACCAACAACTAATAATACTGTTTTACTAAAGGATGTTTTACCCGCCCGGTCTTTCATAAGCAACCTATAGTAATGTGCCCCAGGCTCAAGGTTATTATGACCATACTGGAACTTATCTGAATTGCCAGCCACTTTTAGCGCAAGCCTGCTAAAGCGACGACCATCCCTGCTGTGCTGCAGTTCGGTTGTTGCCATGTCGCTGCCCGATGCAAAACTCCAATCAAGTGTCGCATTATTACCAACTAGTTTCCCGGTAAAGGTTATCAGGTTTACGGGAAGGATTAAATTGAATTTGTAGCCAAATGTATAAAGACCTGAGGGCGATGTAAGCGGGGTTTCAATCCATGCGCCTATATCCCAGTTGGTATACATCGGGTTTGTCATATTTAGATTATCTGTTTCACCATTGGTATAATACCAGTAATCTTGAGGACCAAACTGCTCTGCAATTGCGACAGCACAGTCTGTGCATGGTGTAGTGTTGGTATTCCAGTGACTAGCTGTTGCCGGGTTGATATACTCCAGTTTTATTACAGCCATCGTTGTCGTTCCGTTTGTTGGATTAATTTCCCAATGTTCGGTATTCAAAAGTCCCGTTATAAAATTATTTTCAAGATTTGGACCAGAATACGGATGGTAAGTTGCTATATAACTGCTTGCACTGGAGTTCTCGGGTTTAACAATTGCGGGACGGTAATCAGTATATGGTCCGGCGGGATCGCCCACAGGAAAAACATAGTCCCCTGTTGAATTGGTGTTTCGTTCGATAGGTCCCCAAACATAGCTGGCAAGTGAACCACCGACAACAGCATTCACATTTGGGTTTGTAACAGTGAGTACGTTTGCTGTCGATGTTCTTACAATACCATCTGTTAGTGTAAGCACTCCGCCTACATCTACCGGGCTATTCAATGTAACAGCTCCAATAGTATTTGAATTGTAAGTATTATTAATTACGAGGTTATTGAAAGTTTCCTGTGCGCCAACAGTTGAAATGGTTTGCGCAGTACTTCCCATAAATGTTACTGTTCCTGTTCCCGGAGTTAGACCTGCAACACCTACGTTGTTTGTCCAATTTCCGGCAACAAATAAATCTCCCCCGCTTACAAAACTTAGGTTTCTTCCACCATCTATTAAAATGTCCCTTGAACGAGCTATCTTATCCGCTGGGGCGAAAGGAGAATTCGGATTGATTACCGGGTTGCAGGTGGCTGCAGCGCCAATTATCACATCGATGCTATTAGTTGGCACAACTTGGTTTGCCCAGTTGCAGGGATTAAACCAATCACCATCACCTGTACCGCATAACCAGGTACCAGTAACTCCCGTTGTATTTTGAACTGTTACAGTAACAGTACCAGAACCGATAAGAGATGCACAGTTACTATTACCAAGACTCGTAATCGAATAGGTAGTAGTTGCAGAAGGATTTACCAGGATATTGAACGGCGAACTGGTAACTGAATAAGTAACACCGTTTGACAAGGTAACCGGAACCGGGAATGGCCCTGCTGTAGTTATTGTTAAGGTAGCAGTTGCTGCTCCGCAAATAGTGCCTCCGCCAGATAGCGTAACTGGTATATTGGGATTAATATAGATGGTGTCACGCAGCGCCACCACATTACAGGCGTTCGCATTAGTTGGTGTTACTGTAAATATTACCCGCTGAGGAACGTTAGTATTATTGGTTACTATTGACGATGGAATAGTTGAACCAACCCCAGACACTGGGATGCCTGTAACATTAACTGTATTATCTCTCGTCCAGGTAAAGGCTGTTCCTGCAACATTAGCCGTATGAGTAATAGCACTCATGGTTGCTCCAGAACAAAGTGGGCCATTGCCGTTTGACGTAGCAACTGTTAAAATAGGGTTTACCGTTACCGTAATATTTGGAATACAACCTGATCCGCTTGTGCTCGCAATACTTGTAGTGGTAAGACTGTAGCTATAAGTTATTGGTGCATTTGTATTATTTGGACTAGGAGGCGTAACTCTTACAGAAGGTGAGAAAAAAGTGTCCAGGTAATGTTGCGGTGGCGTACCCCCAACCGGAGTAGGAATTACAAGATCCCATCTGAAATTGGGCAGAGCTGTACCTGTCGTTATTCGGCCCATCTCAAGCCCCCAAAGACTACAAGTTGTTCCAGTATAAGTAAATTTGATCCTTAAGTTGCTAATACCTACATAGGCGTTAAGATTCAATGATGCGGCGCTAAAGTTAGTGGGAGCTCCATATGTGGTATCACCTGTTGAACCCACGATTGTTTTTAAGGTTGTGTTATAGGTAGCGCCGCCATCGAATGAAAGCTCAGCTTTAATGGAAGCCCCTGCTTTTAATTGAAAGTATTCCCACCAACTGAGGTTTGCAGTTGTTAAACCGGCAAGCGTAAATATTGGGGTTTCAAGTGCCGAAGTGTTGGGACCAACGGTTGCCATAAACTTCGTGCTGTTTCCGGGAACGCCACCTAACGTATAATTGTTTAATTCAGTAGCAGCACAGCCAGATGTGCCCAGGAATGTTTTTGGTCCGTTGGTCAGGTTGAAAGCTGAATTATCGGTGTTGTTGGTAGAAGCTTCAATATTCGTTTGGTCCTGCGAATTCCAATTTGCTATTAATACTTTATGCCATAGACCAGGGCCGTCCAATGCAGAACCTGCATTGTCAAATTCACCACCAGAAAGTCCGCCAATACTTCCTCCATTACCTAAACCAATTGCGGTAAGCGTGCTGAACCCTGAGCAAATAACCGTCGGATTTGCAGTGGCCGTCAGGCTTCCGTTTCCGGTTTGGGGAACTACGCTAACAGTAGTGGCCAATGAATAGACAAATAGCGTTGGGCATGCAGCTGTTGCGATAACAGCCCGGTAAGTGGTAGAGGCAGTTATATTGCTAAAAGGCTGGCTTGTTGTTGTATTAACTATATCAGTCCAGGTAAGTCCGTTGTCAGTAGACCTTTGCCACTTCTTGACATCACCCGATTGGGCGGTAAGATTGATAGTACCGCTATTATCGCCACTACAAACGAAAGGTGCTGTGGTGGTACGTGCGGTGGTGCCGCCAACTGCCGAAGGATTAATGGTTAAAGTACCGGTGGCGGTGGCGCTTGCACAGGTGCCCGTTGCAGTAACCGTGTAAGGGAAACTTGTTTGTGCACCGGATACACTTGGCGTACCTGCTATTGTAAATGTTTTAGTACCTGCATTGTAAGTACCGGTCAAGCCATTAGGAAGTCCAGATACCGTTGCACCGGTACCCGTTCCACCGATGGAATAGGTAATATTGGTAGGCAATGTGATTGTGTTACAAACTGTCTGGTTATTGCTATTTACTGCAGAGGTTAAAGTAAGTGAGGCATTGGGATTTACCGTCACTACTGCCGACTGTCCTATATTTTGTCCGCAAGAAGGTATTGTTCCAGATTCATCAACCCTTACAAGTGTATACGTTGTTGGAACTGCGCTTGAGGTTGGTACATTCAATGTTGCGGAATTGCCAGTTGAAGTGATTGTTTGGTCGGGACCGTTATTTACTTTATAGGTAAAGAGATACGGGGCAACGCCATTTGAGCCTGTAAAAGTAATTGTTGGTTGAGTTCCGTTGATACATACTGAAGGTGTTGAAGCAGCAATAGTTGCGGATGGAAGAGGTTTAACGGTAACAGTTATTGTATCACTGGCGGCTTGTGAGCAACCTACAGTTGTGGCATCTCTAACAGCAACTAATTTGTATCCAAAATTGCCGGCTACGCTTGTTTGAGCACTTACAGTAACCGTATTATTTGCGCCGACGGTAGAAACAGTTGCGCTCGCACCATTATTAATTCGATAGGTAAAAGTATAAGGAGCTGTACCATTTCCTCCGGTAAAAGTTACTGTTGGTTGGGTGGCATCTTTACATACAACTGCTGCGCCACTAAGGCCAGCTGTAAGATTTCCCACAGGTAACGGATTTACTGTGACAATATAGTTGGCTGAAGTACCGGAACAGCCGTTTGCTGTTGGAGTAATAGTATACGAAACTGTTCCAGCCCCAGGACCGGTAGTTGTCAACGTTTGTATAAATGAATTTCCGGTGGTATCACGATTTGTTGATCCATCTGCTCCACCAGATTCTATCGCTGTCCAGGCAAAACTTGTATTTGCAACAAGGCCAGAAAGCGTCGTTGTTACATTATCGAAGGAGCAAATAGTTGTGGCAGACGGAGTTGCAACAACCGTTGGAATTGGATTGACTGTTACCGAACTTGTTATTGAAGTGCCTGGGCATCCATTTGCTTCAGGGGTGATGGTAAAAGTTACTATAACCGGCGTATTGGTAGTATTCACAAGTGCCCCGCTTATATCTCCAGTACCCGAAGCGGCAATGCCCGTTACAGAACCTCCGTTCAATGTACCATTATTACGGGTCCAGTTAAATATTGTCCCGATTACATTACCAGTTAGACCGATGTTAGTAATAGCACCGCCAGAGCAAATAGGTTGAGAAGTTACTGAGGCTACAACATTAGGGGTAGGATAAACCAATACGGTTGCAGTGATTGGAGCTCCCGAGCATCCACTAGCTACAGGCGTAATGGTATAGGTAACAGTAACAGGTGCACTAGTTGTATTAACCAATGTACCACTGATATTTCCTGAACCGCCTGCAGGGTTGCCTGTAACCTCCGTTATATTGTCCCTTACCCAATTAAAGGTAGTTGAAGTCACTGTACCTGAAAGCACCATAGTCGTAAGGGGCAGACCAGAACAAACTGTTTGGCTGGAATTGGTGGCTACCACATTTGGTATCGGATTAACTGTAACAATTGCCGGTGCAGAAATTACCTGCGGACAACTGCCTCCAGAACCACTAATCACTACGTCGTATGTTCCGGAATTCGTTGCTGTTGATCCGGTAATTTTTAATTGAGGAGTATTTTCTCCCGAATAATTGGAACCGGAAACGGGAATTCCGTTTCTACGCCATACATAGTTGCTTATAGAACCTGTTGCTGTAACCAATAATGTTAAGTCAGGGCCAGCGCAACTCACCAATGCATCCGGCTGATCTGTTATATCGATGTCCTGGTTTACAATTAGTGTTGCGTTTGTTGAAGTTTCTGGCAAACATGGGCTTGTTCCAGATACAACCACTGTATAAACGCCCGCCTGCGACAAAGCAGATTGTGGTAGGTTCAAGGTTGTAGTTGTTACTCCGGTGATTTTTCCTGCAGTATCTGCAAGTGCAATACCATCTTTAAACCATTGATACGTTCTTCCTGTGCCTGTAGCTGCAACTGCGAAACTAACCGGGAAGCTGGCGCAGATAGATTGGTTTCCAGGAGGTTGATTTGTGATTTGAACGGCCCTGTTCACAGTTATAGTCTTGGTAGAAGTAGCATTTAAACAAGTTCCAGTTCCAGTGGCTGTGAGGGTAAGCGTCACATTTCCTGTTTCTCCTAAGCCGGGGGTATAAGTTGCACTGGTTAAAGAATTAGGATTTGAAATGGATCCGGTTCCATTGGAAGTCCAGGTAACAGAACCATAATTACTTGAGCTTGAACCGGCGGTAATATTGGTAGCACCTGCATCAGTACATGTGATAATGTTAGTTCCTGCTAAGGCTTGGGGAGCAGGCGTTATGTTCAGATTTTTAACCGCAGTTATGTCTCCACATGGAACATTACCAAATGCAGTTAAGGTAATACTGATGGTACCTGTTTCGTTTAAACCCGGGGTATAAGTTGCATTTGTTAACGAACTTGCATTTGCAATCGTACCTATTCCACTAGAAGTCCATGCAATCGAAGTAGCGTTGTTAGCTGAGGAACCAGCAGTAATATTAACCGCCCCGGCATTTGAACAGGTATTAATTACCGTTCCAGCATCAACAGCTGGTACTGGCCTAATATTCAAGTTCTTGTTAGAGGTGATATTATTACAGGTGCCATTTCCCGTGGCTGTTAACGTTAGGGTAACGTTCCCTGTTTCACCCGGACCAGGCATATAGGTTGCGTTAGTTAATGAAGCAGAATTGGCGATTGTTCCAGTACCGTTGGAGGTCCAGGCAATTGCAGCGTAATTACCTGCCGAGGATCCGGCAGTAATATTTACAGGATCTGAACTGGTACAGGTTGCAACATTTGTACCGGCATTTGCAGAAGGTGCGTTTGTTATTACCAGGTTCTTACTTGAATTTATATTAGCACATGGTGCGTTTCCTGTTGCAGATAGCGTAAGGGTAATAGACCCGGATTCACCAGCTCCGGGAGTATACGTTGCATTGACAAGTGAATTGGCATTCCCAATAGTTCCTGTACCGGATGAACTCCATAGAAGGCTTCCATTGTTATTGGCTGATGACCCTGCAGTAATATTTACAGCCCCTGCATTAGAACAAGTAGCGACGGCCAGGCCAGCTGCTACATTGGGCGCGGCAGAAATATTCAAGGTTTTAGTAGAAGTAACTGCTGTACATGTACCATTGCCATTGGCAGTAAGCGTTAATGTTACAGCACCCGATTCACCTGGGCCAGGAGTATAGGTTGCAGTATTTATTGATGTTGGATTTGCAATCGTCCCTGTACCGTTTGATGTCCAGTTTATTGATGAAGCATTGGTTGCAGAAGCACCGGTGGTAATACTTACTGCTCCTGAATTGGAGCATATAGGCGAAATTGTTCCGGCAACGGCCGCAGGAGCATTTGTAACGTTTACAGTTACAGCGCCCGTCGGACTTAAAATTTGCGTACAGGGCAATCCCGGGTAGGCGACATTAACGGGGGTATAGGTAGCATTGCTGGATAGGTTGCCGGTATTTATTACAGCTGATCCACTGGCCCCTATATTAATTGTTTGATTGGCGCCCGAATTTATTTTATATGTAAAGATAGTATTAGGGGTTGCAGTAACTGTAACCGATGAAAAAGTACCCGAACATACTGGGTTTGTGCCTGAAATACTCAAACTGGCAGCAGCAACAGGTTTCACCAAAAGCACCATTTGGTCCGAAACAAGCGGGCAGGAAACATTACCGGGTTGCTGTGTACTCGAGAAAGTTAGTATTATGGATCCCGAAGTAATAGCTGGAGTATAAGAAAAACTATTATTCGTCGATAACACAGAATTGGAAGGATTTGTCCATGCTACCTTATTGGCATAACCAGTAGAGGTTCCGTTTAGCGTTATTGAACTTCCTGCACAAACAGCAGTGTCTGGCCCCGCATTTACCCCGGCTGATTTATTTAAGTTAGCTATAAATGTATTTATTGGACCAGTACCACAAGGATTCGTTGCTCTTGCAGTTAAATTATTATTTCCTTCAACCGCATTGATAGTAACATCTACTATAATAGAATTTGTATTCTGACCACTAACGAGAGTCCATCCTGTTGGTAATGTCCATGTATACCCTATATTATTAGTACTTGTTCCCACTGTATAAACTAAGCCACTAGCGGGCGGGCATATACCCGAGGCAATATTTACATTCCCCAAAGGAGTTACAAAAGTAGGGGCAACTGGAGGTGTGTAGCCCGTCATCGAGATGACATTGCTGGTTACGATTGAGGGAGAAGCACAAGTAGCGTTTGATGTCATAGCCACAGAAATTTGTGCACCAGCTGACAATGAGGCGGCTGTGTAATTCGTACCTGTAGCTCCGGAGATGTTGGCGCCATTAAGTTTCCATTGGTAGGTCGGTGCGGCACCACTATTGGTTGTGGATCCAATCGTAAATGTTACAGGGGTTGAACCTGGAGGTGAAGTTGTGCAGATGGAAGTCGAAGAAGCATTAATCGAAACTGTTGGGGTAAGTAAGGGATTTATTGTTATTGTTTTAGTTGCTGTAGTCGTTCCGCAGGAGCCGCCACTCGTGGTTAAGGTTAATGTTATCGAACCAGATTCGGATGCTCCCGCTATATACGTTGCCGTTGACGGATTATTTGCATTGGTCCACGTTCCTGCTCCGCCGCTCCAGGTTCCCCCCGTAGCTCCCCCGCCTACCATCCCACCCATGGCAGCTGAAGTTCCCCCCTGGCAAATGGCTGATAATAATCCCCCGGCAGTTGCAGTTGGGTTTTGATTTACTGTTATCGTTTTTGTGACAAATGTCGTTCCGCAGGTGCCACCGCTTGTGGTTAAGGTTAATGTTATGTTACCGGACTCTGATGCTCCCGCTGTATAAGTGGCAGTTGACGGGTTATTGGCATTCGTCCACGTTCCTGCTCCTCCGCTCCATGTGCCCCC
>JAZKGP010000002.1:17446-550927 GCA_040385845.1 Bacteroidota bacterium
TTGACGGGTTATTGGCATTCGTCCACGTTCCTGCTCCTCCGCTCCATGTGCCCCCCGTAGCTCCACCGCCTACCGTACCACCCATCGCAGCTGAAGTTCCCCCCTGGCAAATGGCTGACAATACTCCCCCGGCAGTTGCAGTTGGGTTTTGATTTACTGTTATCGTTTTTGTGACAAATGTCGTTCCGCAGGTGCCACCGCTTGTGGTTAAGGTTAATGTTATGTTACCGGACTCTGATGCTCCCGCTGTATAAGTGGCAGTTGACGGGTTATTGGCATTCGTCCACGTTCCTGCTCCTCCGCTCCATGTGCCCCCTGTAGCTTCGCCACCTACCGTGCCACCCATCCCAGCTGAAGTTCCCCCCTGGCAAATGGCTGATAATACTCCCCCGGCATTGGCGTTCGGGTTTTGAATTACTGTTATTGTTTTTGTGACGAATGTCGTTACGCAAGAACCACCACTGGTGGTTAAGGTTAATGTTATGTTACCTGACTCTGATGCTCCCGCTGTATAAATTGCGGTTGAAGGATTATTGGCATTCGTCCACGATCCCGCTCCACCACTCCATGTGCCCCCTGTAGCTCCGCCGCCTACCGTGCCACCCATGGCAGCTGAATTTCCCCCCTGGCAAATAGCTGATAATAATCCACCGGCAGCGGCAGTCGGGTTTTGATTTACTGTAATTGATTTTGTGCCGAATGTCGTTCCACAGGAGCCGCCACTGGTGGTTAAGGTTAATATTACATTACCGGACTCTGATGCTCCCGCTGTATAAGTAGCAGTTGAAGGATTATTGGCATTCGTCCACATTCCCGCTCCACCGCTCCAGGTTCCCCCCGTAGCTCCACCACCTACCGTGCCACCCATCGCAATTGAAGTTCCCCCCTGGCAAATGGCTGATAATGATCCCCCTCTATTTAAGGTCGGGTTTTGATTTACTGTAATGGCAATGGCGTTACTTGTTTTCGGGCTGCCTGTAGCGCAAGAATTTGAATTAGAGGCTACAAAAGATATGACTTCCCCATCTGACAGGGACGATGTAACAAAAGTAAGACCGGTTTCACCCGGTATATTCAACCCATTTTTTTGCCATTGGTAAGTAGTACCATTTACTGGTGTTGCTGTAAATGTTACCGCATCTCCGGTACAAATTGTATTGTCAGGATCACTTGAAACGATTGAAACACTAACAGGAAGCAAAGGATTCACTGTTACCTGTACCGGATTGGTAGTATAACTTGTGCCGTTACAGGTAGCGTCGGTATTGGTCACAACAGCATAATACCATAAGGTGCTGGCAACAGGCGGAGTAAAACTATTCGTGGTTGTAGCTGTAGTAGTAGTTGTGGGACCTTGAACACTGGTCACATTTGGTCCGGTTGTGCTATTAACTGTATTGCTAAACCATTCATAAGTAATACTGGCAGCACCGCTACCTGTGGCAGTAGTTATTGCTGCCGAAAGGGGCGTTACCGTTGTTGCACCGGCACAGTATGAAAATGGACCAGTTGTTGTAAGGTCAAAGGCGGTTACACAATCGGCAGACAGCGTAAAGTTGGCCTTGTAATTGGCGCCTCCGTTGCTCGCAAACCTTGTCCCTGCCGCTACACTTGAAACATCATAATCCGCTGTTCCATAAAACTCGAGAACATACGTTCCTGGTGTGAGTCCAGTAAGAAGATTGATATCGGAAGTTGTAGAAACCCAAACTTGATTCTGATCTGTACCACCACATCCTGAACCAGTAAGCCCAAGGTCTGAATTATAAATTATACCCGTGGCAGAAAACGAAGGTGGAGGGTTACCCTGCTTATAAACTCTATAGTTCAGAAAACACAGAGTAATCCAATCCTGCGAACAACGAAAAGTCTTGAATTCTCCGCCGTTTAGTGTAAGATTAGTTATAACGCCAAGGTTCAAGCCTTCAATATTTAGGTTAGAAGTATTGGCATTCAAGTCGTAATAAGTTCCATTTAAAATGGCAAAACTCTCATATATGCCAGATGACTGTCCCGAAACCTTTCCAATCGGCAGCCAGGCCGTCACAAATGCTATTAACACTCCCATTACCAAAGAACGACTTCTAAGTACAGGTGTGCTTGGGGGGTAAAATTTAGTCATGACGGTTCTTTTGGGCGAGCGTAGTTTTTCGTTTCCAGGTTTGTAAACAAGCGATTGGTTAAGAATGGCAAGGCTTTGCCGGTGGTTTAATTCCCACTTGTTTTGGTCTATTTTCTGACTTCCTGCTGTGTTTCTCATTTTTGGCCTCAAATTTGTAATAGTTAGCGATATACGCTTCAGCTACCCACATAGGGAGCGCTGAAGGCATTTGTCTTCCTTACTATTGGCAATTAGAGGCTCCTTCTTTAAGGGTTGGTCTGCAAAGTCGGTCTCTACAGGTCGAAACCTGGCGGCTAACGAATATCTTCCGTATCCTCCAGGTATAACACTCCATTTTTAAATAGAGCGCAAGTAAACGAATGTATGAAGATTTTCACTTATAGAAAATTTTCATTCCTAATTTATTACTCTAATTCAAAGAATTATTACACGGCGATAAAAAGCTTCCGAACTTTTCAAAAATATTCCTATAAGGAATGCTGTATTGATGCCAATACTCAACTGCAGCCAATAATTCACCCATATACGGAAGAAGCTTTCCCCCCGATTTACCCACCTGTTTTTATTTTAATTCTTATTCTCTTCCTGGAGTTTTTTGGTTATGGAAAAAGCAAGCCCGTGGATATGGCATCCAGACCGATGTAACCATGGGTTTAAAAAAGAAAAAAATCAGCCTAATGCTGATCTTTTTCTTTTTTATGAAAATCTTAATAGGTCATAATGTCCACCTGTAAACTCGATTACTATTACTCTTTCATAAACCGAAGATTGGCTTTGACACCATCGCTGGTTTCAACCTGTACCGTGTAGATCCCTTTGGCCAGGTGGCTTGCCGTTACCAGGAATTTATTGCTGCCTGGTGCCAAATTGGTTTTATAACTTCCAACCCTGCGACCTGTGATATCAAATACGTCTGCCCTGGCCTGTTGTGTTGCCACCGAAATTACTTTTATGAACGTTTCGTTGACTACTGCAGTTGGCTGTAGCCCTACTATTTCAGTTTTGTCCTTACCAGCATTCAGCAGAATCGTCTTACTATAAAAACTCTTGCCCGTTTTTTCTCTTACCAGCAACCGGTAGTAATTTTCGCCTGGTGACATTGAACGGTGTAAGAAATTATACCTGGTTTCTTTGTCTTTTCCCTTAACCATAGCGAGCTTTTTGAATACGCCGTCCGTTGAACTGTGCTGTAGTTCAAAAATATCCAGGTCTGTATTTCCTGCTATCGTCCAGGATACCAAGCCTTCACCATTTACCAGTTTAGCATCAAAACTTAAGATCTGAACAGGTAGTATAATGCTGATAGCATACCCATTTGTAAAGGGACCAAAGGCGGTATTTGATCTTGAATAGATATAGCCCATATCCAAATGGAACCGGTATTCCGGGTCGGTACTATTAAAATTGCCCGCAGTGGAAGTAAAATTCCAGCCATTTGAACCCTGGTCTTTTCTTACAACGGCTACATTGCAAAAGGTGCAGGGATTAAGTCCGGGATCATTGTTGTTAGTGATCCAGTTGCCGGTACCCGGGTTTAAATAAGGAATTTTAACCCTTGCATCGGCTGTTCCACCACTTTGGTCTACCTGCCAATATTCAGGCACAATACCAGCCAACCCGGTTCCCAGCATTAAACTTGGCGTTGGGTGTGCTGTTGGAAAATATTCGGAAGTAAATGTGGTCGTACCGGACGTTGTTGTTGGCTGCACTGCCATATCCTTGTAAACCGGCAACCCATTTATAACCTTTCCAATTGGGTAGGCATATTCACTGGAAACACCCGATGTATTAAATTCCCTGGCCATCTGTCCGTTAATAAAGGACCCTACCCCCGGGTTACCAGCCACGGGATTAGCAGTTGCCGTCATGGTAAGTAGACCGAAGCTATTGGCTGCAGCTAACAATGGAGAAGTAGGAGGATTAGAATGGGTATTTACAATACCGCTGGTAAGGGTTAGTATATTTGTAACCCGAATATCAGATAAGAGGGTAACGCCACTTGTTACGACACTTCTATTACTGATACCGAGCCTGTAAAATGTTTCCGAAATCCCAGAGGTAGCAATCGTTTGATGAACGGCACCTACCATAGTTACGGTTCCGGTATTGGCCGTGAAACCAGTAACGCCAACATTATTCACCCAGTTGCCCGCTACCTGCAATTCGCCCCCATTCGCAAAACTTAAATTTCGGGTTCCATCGATTGTGATATTTTTTGACTTTGCCACAGGTCCATGAATGGCCGCAAAAGAGGTTAATGGATTAATTACGGGGTTACAGGAAGAAGAGCTGGTTGCAATTACGACATTAATAGATGTATCGGGAACAATACCATTGGCCCAATTACACGGATTAAACCAATCTCCATCGCCTGCACCACAATTCCAGGTGCCGGTAATTCCCGCTGTATAGCCAACAACCGAAACTGCGGCATTCCCTGTGCTGCCTGCATTTGAGATACAGGTGCCGTTTAGTGAACTGATGGTATAATTGGTTGTAACCACAGGATTAACCGTGATATTCAGTGGAGAACTTCCCATAACATAAGTCTGCCCGTTTGAAAGCGAAACATTTACAGGAAATGGCCCTGATGCAGATAAGGTAAGAATGGCATTGCTTCCTGCTGCGCAAATCGTTTGACTGCCACTAATGGTAATGGTACTAACCGGATTTATTACAAGGGAAACAATATCGTTGCTTCCACTACAACCAGAAAAAGTTCCTGTTACAACAAACGTTACGGTTTGAGGTATGGCTGAAAGATTAACCGGGGTACCACTGATCGTGCCATTGCTATTGGTAACGAGTCCTGTTACTCCGCCCGGGTTGCTGACAACGAAGCTATAACTGGTAGAGCCTGTTGAACTACTAAAAGTTATGGGCGAAAGAGCAGTTCCGGAGCAAACAGACCCGACTGCTGAGTGCGATATCACCGGCGGCGTGATCACCGTTATTGCTGCACCGCCAGCTATTCCACCGGCAGTAGCACAACTAGTAACACCGAGGCTGGTGATACTGAAGTTTGTTGTAGCAGCAGGATATAACGTGATGTTCATTGGCGAACTCAACATATTGTAGGTAGTGCCATTTGACAAGGTAACATTTATAGGAAAAGGGCCCGCACTAGTTAGTGTTACAACGGAACCTGAACCCGGACAAATCGACTGGTTTCCACTCAATGTAACTGTAATTCTTGGAGGCACGACCAATCGTACGGTATCAGGAATTCCCGGGCAGTAAGGAGAAACAGGTGACACTATAAAGGTTACGGTTTGTGGAGTGGAGGTCGGGTTTACTGGTGTGCCGCTTATTGTTCCGTTGCTGTTTGTTATGAGGCCGGTAACACCGCCAGGGTTAGTAACAGTAAATGCATAAGTGGTGGAAGCTATGTTGCTGCTAAAAGTAATGTTGGGCGACAGCGTTGTACCAGAACATACTGTCGGTACAGCAGAATGGGTAATTACCGGCGTGGGGTTTACCGTTACAATGATATTCGAAACACATCCGCCCGTACTGGAGGTTAGACTATAATAATAAGGGATCGGTGCGTTTGTGGTATTTGGGGTAGGCGGTGTTACGGTTACCGATGTATCGGTAAATACATTAAGATAGTGAGCTGGCGGAGTGCCTATAGCCGGGGCAGGATAGTACAAGTTCCAGGTATAGGTTGCAGGAGCCACGCCTAATTTTAAAGTAGCCATTTCAATGCCCCAGCTGCTGTATTGGGTGCCGGTATAGGTAAAACGTACTCTTAAATTAGACATTCCCTTGTAAAGAGAAAGATCCAGCGATGCTTTTACGAAGTTTGTGGGAATTCCATTAGTGGCGGGACCATTTACGTCGGGCCTTGCCAAACCGCTGTAGCTGTTACCGCCATTAGTTGAAATCTCCATCCGTATGGATGCACCCGACTGTAGAATATAAGCTTCCCACCAGTCTAAACTGGCTGAGGTTACACCAACCAGGCTAAAAATGGGTGTTTCAAGTGTGCTGTGTACCGGCCCGTTTGCCACCATAAACTTGTTGTTATTCACCTCACCACCCAGTGGATTATTGTTATAAATCACGGCACCGCTTTCTCCCTGGAAGAATTCTTTTGGTCCGTTTGTCAGGTTAAATGGATTAACACCATTGTTAGCGGACCCTTCTATATTGTGCAGGCTACCGGTTTCATGGGCGCGCCACAAGCCAGCTCCCTCCAGGGGTTCACCCGCAAGGTCAAATGAACCGCCTGTTAATACTCCTGTTGTTCCCGCTACCCCGTTTCCCGTGGCAGTAAGCTTGCTGGAGCCTGTACATATCGTAGTTGGAAATGCTGTTCCTGTTAAACTACCTGCCCCAACTGTTGGAACTACACTGATTACTGTATGTGCAGAATAGGCAATAGCACCTGTACACGTAGCTTGACCTATAGCTGCCCGGTACCAGGTAGTTTGATTTAAATTGATATAGCTAAGGAAGGCCGTAGTATTAGCAATATCCGTCCAGGTCACCCCGGCATCAGTGGAAGATTGCCATTTGCTTACCGTTCCAACCTGGCCGGTTAGTGAAACATTGCCACCGTTACTTCCCGCACAGGCAAAAAGGTTTGTGGATGAAGTTGTAGTACCACCAACCGGCATCGGATTAACGGTAATACTTCCTCCCAAACTGGCGGGCAAACAAGTTCCGGAAGTTTGCACATTGTAATTATATACTCCCGAAATAGTTGGTGTTCCCGAAATGGTTACTATTCCCCCGCTGACGGATGTTGTAACTCCTGCCGGTAACCCAGTAATTGTAGCTCCGGTAGCTCCCCCACCCAAACTATAAGTGATAGACGAAACCGGTGAATTTATACATACAGATTGTGCGGCGGTAGCCGATGCTGAACTGCGGGTTATGGTTCCATTTGGTAAAATACTAATGATTGCAGAACCTGTTTGCGATTGATTACAGGTATTTGCACTTCCTTCTCTTACACTTACAAGGCTATAGGTAAATGAGCCGGTACTGCCGGTGGGCGCATTTATTGCTACAGAATTTCCACCAAGCGTAGTTATTGTTTGGTTTGACCCACTGTTTATTTTGTAGGTGAAAGTATACGGTGCGGTACCTCCCGCCCCGGTGAATACAACCTGGGGTGAGCTGCTATTGATACAAACTGATGTAGTTCCGGAAATAGCGGCAGTTGGAAGTGCATTTACCGTTACGGTATAGTTGATTGAATTGCCTGCACAGCCTGCGGCAGTCGGGATGATTGTATAAACTACATTTTTTGAAGTTGACGTTGTGTTTATTAATGATTCAACTATCGGATTTGCTGTTTGTCCTGAAACTGCAGCATTGCTTATACTACTAACAACAACCCTGCTCCAGGTATAGGATGTACTGGGAAGGCTACTTGTAAGCGTAAAGTTTTGAGCAGTTCCGCTACATATTATTCCGGTGCTGCCGCTGGTAATTGAGGGTTTTGGATTTACTGTAACCACTTTAGCAAACGACACCGGGCCGTTGCAGCCTGTTGCAGTTGCAGTGATTGTTGCTGAACCGGTAAAGGTGGAAGACCAGTTCATGGTACCTGTAACTGGGTTAATTGTTCCTGCACCTGAAGGACTAACCGAATAAGAAATGCTGGTTGAATTCGTTGCTGTTGCCGTATACGTCTCATCGGGTGAATCCTGGCAAACGGTAGATGCTCCTGCAGTAAATACAGGTAATCCAACCGTAGGTGTTACTGTCAGACCTACAGAAGCGGAAGTAGCATTTGCGCAAGCATAAGAGCCCGGGCCTGAAATCAGCACATTATATGTGCCTGCATCGGCAAGTGAAACCGGCGAAATAGTCAGAGTGGTTGAATTGGTTCCAACGTTTACACCATTTCTCCGCCATTGGTAGTTCAGGGGATCGCTTGCTGTTGCTGAAACGGAAAAAGAAACCGTTGCAGCTCCCTGGCAAACCGTTCTGGCAACTGGTTGGGTGATTATACTAATCTGTTGATCTACACTTAGAGTGGCAACGTTTGATATTACATTTCCACATGGTGCTAATCCATATACTACAACATAGTAAATGCCATCATCGGCTAAAGTAGCCTGGTTGAAATGCAAATTGGCGGTTGCCGCACCAGAAATATTAGATGTGTTTGAAACTGCAGTTCCCGGGTAAGATCCTTTGAACCATTGATAAGTTAGCCCGGTGCCGGCGGCAACCACGTTTAAATTTGCCGGGCTGGTAGCACAAACAGCGATGTTTGCTGGTTGGGTGCCGATTGTAACGTTTTTAAATATTGTCAAAACAATATTTGACGTATCCCTTCTGCAGGGACTAATATCGGGAATCTTATTTGATTTATAATACAACGTAACCGACCCCGTGGCAATGTCCGCTACACTTGGTGTATACACAGCATTGGGACTTGCATAATTTGTGAAAACACCTGATCCTCCGGTGTACCAGTCACCCATAGTGGCGCCACCGCCTACAGATCCCAACATTGTAGCGGTACTTCCTGAACAAATTGTTTGCGGGGTTCCGGCATCTATAGTTACAGCCGGATAAATGACGATAGTAAGGTTATCCGATGTTGCTTCACACGGACCCGCCGGATCCGCGCTGGTAACTGTAATGGTAGCAGTTCCTGCAGCAATTTCAGATGCACTTGGAAGATAATAGGGTTTGAGTGAACTGGTACCTGCGGTGAATATTCCGCTACCGCCACTCCAGGATCCGGTTGATGCACCACCGCTAACAGCTGCGGAAAGAAGTACTTCGGGGTTATTGGAACAAACGTTGTGATCACCACCTGCATCAGTTATTACGACGTTATTAAACGTAATCAAAACATTATCGCTACTGGAAGTACATGGTCCGGCCGGATCAGTACCTGTAAGGGTAAGTGTTAGGGAACCAGCCGCAATTTCAGATGCTGTAGGAGTGTATACTGCATTTAGCGTGGTTGCATCAGGAAAATAGGTACCGGCGCCACCGCTCCAGGTTCCTGTTGTGGAGCCGCCACTAACCGAGCCCGCTAACGTTACTTCCGGACTATTTTTACAGGCAAATAAATTAGCTCCTGCATTTGTAACGACCATTGGGTTGATGGTAATATATACCATATCCGTTACAGGAGCACAAGGTCCCGCTGGATCATTAGTAGTTAAAGTTAGTGTTGCATGCCCAGTTAAAATTTCTGCAGCACTGGCTGTATAAACGGCGTTTAAATTATTGTTTGACGGTGCATACGAACCTCCGCCTCCACTCCAGCTTCCTGTAATAGCTGCACCACCCACCGTTCCGGCAAGTGTAATCACGGCATTACTGCCACAAACCACCTGGTCAATACTGGCATTTGCCGAAGCTGATGGGTTAATCGTAATTATCATTTGATCCGTAACAGCAGGACATGGCCCGGCCGGATCATTGGTACTTAAAGTTAGCGTAACAGTTCCGGCAGCAATTTCATCGTTTGATGGCGTATAAATGGCATTCAATGTGCTGGCAGAAGGACTAAAGCTTCCATTACCGCCTGTCCAGGATGCTGAAGTAGCAGATCCTCCCATTACTCCAGCTAAAGTTACTGCCGGGCTACCAGCACAAACTACCTGATCTATACTGGCGCTTATTGTTGCTATAGGGTTTATAACTATTGTAGCAGAACCTGTCAGCAGGTTGGTGCAAGCAGGGGTGTTTGTATACGAGGTGCTTACCAGCTGAAAAGTGGTATTCACAGTTAAGGCCGCTGTTGTTATAATAGCTGTACCTGTAGCTCCCAGGTTTATTAACTGGTTTGAACCAGTACCAATCCTGTATGTAACCGTTGTATTAGGAGTACCCGAAAAAGTTACCGTAGCCGCTGTTCCGGAACAAATCGGAGTTGAAACGTTAACGGTCGCAGTTGGAACAGGCAGAACCGTTATTACCATTTCGTCGCTCACGCTCGGGCAACTGCCCTCCGCCCTGGCAGAAACAGTTAGTGTTATTGAGCCACCTGAGTTTGCAATTGAAGCGGGAATGGTATAGACCGGATTTGCCTTATCTATATTACTAAAGGAGCCTGATGATGCAGTCCAGGTAAGGTCATTTGCTGCATTGGTGGCACCGGCAACCAGGGCATTAAGATTTGCGGTAGTTGTGTTGATGCAAAAATTCTGATCAACATTGGCGCTTACAAATGGAAATGTGCCAACGGTTACCGACCAAGAACCGGCTGTACTGGAACCGCAAGAGTTATTGGCAATAACAGAAATTGTTTTCGTTCCCGTGGATTGAACACCTGCGTTTACTGTTATAGAAGTTGTACCCTGTCCTGAAGTGATGGTCCATCCCGTGGGAACCGACCAGATATAGCTGCTTGCATTGGCAACTCCGGGAATTGAATAAATCAAACCCACTGCCTCCGGGCAAATTGAACTTGCCTGGCCTGCGGCAGGTATTGGTGAACCAGGATTCGATGGAGCGCCTGTTCTAACTATAACAGGTAAAATTTGTTCGTTGCTTATACCGCAGGAATTAATTGCTGTGACAGTGATATTGCCGCTCACAGCAGTATTTGAGGTGGAAAGAGTAACCGTTCTACTAGTGCTATTTGCCGTGATGGACCATCCGGCAGGTACTGTCCAGGCATAAGAAGTGGCATTAGTTACGGCTGCAATGCTATAAACAAGATTTGTTCTGTTTATACATTGTTCCGATGATCCGGTTATTAAATTTGGTGTTGATGGTGTGGCAGCAATAACACCTACACTCAATGTTCTGTTCCCACTGGTTCCGCAGGAATTAGAAGCTGTTACCCCAATAGAACCATTTTGCCCGGTTAAACCTGATGTAACAGTTACAGAAGTAGTTCCCTGGCCGGCAGTGATGCTCCAACCGGTAGGAACTGTCCAGGAATAGTTTGTTGCGTTAGTAACATCCGCAATACTATAAATGAGGGTATTAATCCCCGGGCAAACCGATGTTGATCCAAATATAGCTACAGGAGCAACTGGTGTTGGTGGTTTAACTGATACAGAGATCTGCGCTGCCGAACTTACTCCGCAGGAATTATTTGCAGTGATGCTTATAATACCATCCTGTCCATAACTACCAGATCTTATGGTAGCGTTAGCGGTTCCCTGGCCAGAGACAATCGACCAGCCAGTTGGAACTGACCAGGTATATCCAGTGGCATATAAAACAGGGGGGATAGAATAAACAGTATTCGAAACAGGGCAAACAAGGTTGCTGCCAGACGGCGTTTCTGGTGTTGCAGGAACAGGGTTGCGAACCGTAACAGCAAATGTTCTAACTAAGCTGGTACCGCAACTATTTGAGCTAGTTACCGTAACATCCCCATTTTCTCCCAGGACACCGGAAGTTGCTGTTATACTGGTGGTGCCCTGCCCGGAGGTAATTACCCAACCTGCGGGAACCATCCAGGAATACCCATTAACATCAGCAGTAGCAACCGCAAGAGTTGAATAAGTAAAGCCTGTAGTAGCAGGGCATACAGAACTCGTTCCTGTAATTGTACTCGGTCTGCCGGGAGTGGTAGGGTTCACCGTAATTGGAAGAATGCTGGCCGGACCCGTTCCACAAATGTTTCTGGCAGCAACCGTCACATTGCCACTAGTAGAACCATAAGCAAAAACTGTTACATTATTTGTTGCCGAACCTGTAGTATTCCCCCAATTTAAAGGAAAAGTCCAGGTATAACTTGTTGCCAATGGAACAGCAGGAATGCTATAGGATAAATTTGGAGTTCCGGGACATACTTCAGTAATGCCTGAAGGAATATCGGGTTGTGCGGGGATTGGATCTCTAAGAATTACATTAGCAGCTATATTACTGACAGGGCTCGTGTTGGCACAAACGCCGTTTGATACAAGCTGAACTGTTACCTGGTCGCCACTTACCAATGATGTAGTTAAAAAAGCAGCATTGTTTGTGCCTACATTATTGCCATTCAATTTCCATTGATAAATGGGAGCGCTTCCTCCATTAACAGGGTTTGCTGTGAACGTTACTGCGGTTCCCGGGCAAATAGTAGTTAACGGGTTAGAAATAGAAACAGATGGAGTTAAAACCGGGTTAACTATCATCGTGATCTCACTACTGGTGGCAGTGTTTGCAGACACACAAGTTTCGCCTGACGTTATAACAACGGAAAATTTTTGCCCGTTTGTGATTGCATTCGTTGTATATGTTTGAGCTGTAGCACCGCTAATATTTATTCCGTTGCGCTTCCACTGGTACGATGCAGATCCTCCGTTAACTGTAATTGCAGAAAAAGTTACAGAGGTGCCGGCGCAAATGTTATTACCGGTGTTACTAGAAATAGAGACGGATGGTGTTAATATTGGATTTACGACTACCGTTATTTCATTGCTGCTTACTATAGCTGCCGAAATACAGGTTTCACTGGAAACTAAACTTACACTTACCTTCTGACCATTTGTTATCGCGGCGCTTGTAAAACTTGCATTTGTTGCTCCACTTACATCCACGCCATCTATTTTCCATTGGTACACAGGGCTGGTTCCGCCATTTACGGGGTGCGCAGTAAAACTAATGGGTGAACCTGCACATATGTTGTTATCTGCGTCACTGGAAGTAATAATAACAGAAGGAACTAAAATCGGATTTACAACCGCTGTTAGTTCATTGCTACTCACTAAAGTATTTGAGATGCAAGCCTCATTGGAGGCAAGTTCAACTGAAATTTTTTCGCCATTAAGTAAGCTGTTTGTTGAAAACGTTGAACCTGTTTCACCAGGTATTATCGAATTATTCAGTTTCCATTGGTAAGACGGCAATAATCCACCGTTTACAGGTATGGCTGTAAAAACAACTGTTGATCCGGCGCAAATGCTTCCTGATGGGTTTCCTGTAATACTAATAGAAGGTGTAAGAACAGGACTTACCGTAACAAGCACCGGTGACGAAATAAAGCTCGGAGTTGCACAAAGAATTCCCGGGTTAGAGACTATGCAATAATAGTATAGACTACCTGCAATAGTAGTTGGTGGATTATAAATGTTAGAAGTAGTGTTTGTGGTAGTTACAGTTGTTTGAACAGAGATACCGCCGATATTGCTGTTACTAATATTGCTAAACCATTCATAAGTAATTGCTCCAGGTAAAAGACCGGCATTGGTATTAATGGTAGCAGTAAGAGAGGGAGTGCTTCCTACACAGATGGCACCTGCAGTACTGTTTATACTTATTCCTGAAACACAAGTAGTTTGGCTGAATACCAAACTGGGATTAAAAAAGAAAAAAACAAACAGCTGAAAAAAAACAAACCGGTTTAAAAATCTTTTAATACCGCTTACTCTGTTAGCAAGTGAAAAATGTGAAATCCCTATCAATGATGCATTCATAAAAATTCCAATTGACTGTAACATTTTATGCAAAAGGGGACTCCTTTTGCATCTTCATTTTTATAATTAACCGAACCAGGTATATAAACAGGAAGGAATTAAAACCAATGGCAGTGATACGCCCTGGGCCATTGTTACAACAGGATATTATGCAGGTATGGTTTAATGTATACCATAGAATTGCATGTAACCAAGCATAAGCTGATTAGCACATATTGGATTTAATTAGTGTGTGTTTGAGCCTCGTGAGATTCGTGTGGATAACTTAGGTTATAAAAATTTGGTATGTATTGATTTGGTGTTTTGTTTGTTAACATTTTGTTCTGTCCAAATTCCTTGCCAATTTTTTAATTAGGGTAAAAGTTTAGAAATAAAAATTCTTCAAGAGGTTTAGGACGTAATAAGCTAAGACTGAAAAGCTTAGTTAGATTACCAATGAAATTAGCAGCCATTTGCTTTTAGTTCCGGGTGGCCGTTAGAATAAAAGGGAGCAGTCTTCAAATAATTCTCCCGCGCAATATTTTTAAAGGAACCAGTAGATTTTAGTTGATAGTTATCACCACACCATCGCTTGCCGGATGGCCGGTACATGTAAGGGAATAGCCCATGGCTTCATCTGCCTCTGTTAATACCTCATTATTATGCATCCATACCCTTCCTGCCAACACTTTGCAGATACAGGTACTACATTTTCCTGCACGGCAACTATAAGGTATTGTAATGCCGTGCGAAAGTGCGGCTTGTAAAATGGTTTGCCTGTAAGCCACGACCAACTCATACCGAACACCATTCACAATGATTGTCATGGTCCTGTCTGTTGTATCGTAGTAGGTTTTTTTTTCTACAACAGTTTCATGAGCTTCGAACAATTCCTTTCTAACATTCATTTTCAAAAAACCAAGGCTTAAGCTTGTCACCTGCACCATCATCATATAATCATATGGCCCACAGGTATACATGATGGCTCTTTTTAAGTCGTATTGAAGTTCACTTGTAACAATTGCCTGCAGGCTATAAGTACTCAACCTTGCTTTTGATAAGTTTTTTTGATTACTGAAGAACCATTGTATTCTTAACGACGAAGCAAATCGTTGTTCCATCGACTGCAACTCTTTAATAAAAATAGTGGAAGCAGGTTCGCTATTGCTATAGAGTAAATGAACCAGGCTTGCTGGTTCTCTTAAAAGAAGATCTTTAATAATACTGTATATAGGAACAATTCCGCTTCCGGCTGCTGCTAAAAAAATATCCCTGAGTGTATCCTGCGCTTCAATCGTAAACCTTCCTGCTGGTTCAAGTGCGGTTAAAGTATCTCCTACTGTTGCTTTATCGATCCACCATCTTGACATTAAGCCATTGGATTCACGTTTAACCGTAATTGATAAAAAATTATCCACTGCCGGCGTAGACGACAAAGAATAACTGCGCCTAATTTCTTTGCCATTATTTTCAAATAGAAATGTAATAAACTGGCCAGCTTTATAAACCGGCATTTCATTCGCCTGGAAAAAGAATGTCTTGCAATTTTCCGTCTCGATACGAATTCCGCTTATTTTCAAATCCATCTTGCATAGGTTATTTTACTTCTAAATTTACAAATGATTGCTAATACGTTGTAGATTTAGCTAACTTAACTAGGTAGCTATTGAATTTATATACTGGAATTTAATTCAAGGCAACTAGTTAATTACACTATAACTACCATACGGGGCTTCCATTTACAAACAAGAAATTTTATCCTAAATCAAATAGAATCAAAACCAAGCCTGAATAATAAATTAAATTTATTCCTTATATGAAACTTACTGCCCATTTAGCGTTGTTTCTTTTTTATATTTTCTGCTGTATAAGCTGTATTCAAAAAAAGCAAGCAGATCTGCTTATAACCAATGCTACCATTTATACCGTAGATAGCAACTTCACAATTGTTCAGGCGATGGTTATTAATAAAGGTAAAATTGTGGCAACCGGGTCAGAAACGGAGTTGAAAAGTAAATTTATTACCGGGGAGACAATTGATGCAAAAGGCAAGTTTATCTACCCGGGATTTATTGATGCTCATTGCCATTTTCTCGCTTACGGAATGGGATTAAATGAATGCGATCTTACCGGAACCACCAGTTGGGATAATGTGATAGAAAAATTAATCTTATTTGAAAAAACACATAAGGAAGGATGGCTAATAGGCCGAGGCTGGGATCAAAATGATTGGACCGATAAAACCTACCCGGTTAATGATACATTAAACCTGCTTTTTCCGGGAAGACCAGTGCTTTTATCAAGGGTAGATGGTCATGCGGCGATAGCAAATAATAAAGCACTCACGCTTTCAGGATTAAACATGTTAACTAATACTCCAGGGGGAGAAATAGTAAAATCAGGAAATAAGCTAACAGGTATTTTAGTAGACAACGCTGTTGGCCTGGTTGAAAAATTTATTCCGAAGGCTTCTATAAAACAGCTTACGCAAGGTTTGCTAGATGCAGAATCAAATTGTTTTGCTGCAGGGTTAACAAGTGTACAGGATTGCGGATTGGATGTTAGTGATGTTTTATTAATTGACTCCCTCAACAAAACCAACGGGTTGCAAATGCGCATGTTTGCTATGCTTAGTGATAAACAGCAAAACTATAATTGGGCATTTTCACATGGTAAAATAAAAACTGAAAAACTACATGTTAGTTCGTTTAAATTATATGCTGATGGTGCACTTGGAAGCCGTGGTGCCTGCCTTTTGGAACCCTATTCTGATATGCAAAAACACCGGGGCTTTTTGTTAAGTAACCCCGCGTATTATGACAGCATATTGCCGGTAATAGCTGCTAAAGGCTGGCAGGCCTGCACACATGCTATTGGAGATAGTGCAAACCGGCTAATATTAAAAATATATAACAAGGTATTGCAACGTCAAAGCGACGCCCGTTGGAGAATAGAACATGCCCAGGTTATCAATGAAAATGATTTTGATTTATTCCGTGATAACGCCATCATTCCCTCGGTACAACCAACGCATGCTACAAGTGATATGTATTGGGCAAAGGACAGGCTTGGCGATAAACGGGTAAAGGGCGCATATGCTTACCAGCAATTATTAAAACAAAATGGCTGGCTACCCCTGGGAACAGATTTTCCGGTAGAAAAAATAAACCCGCTTCATACATTTTATGCGGCGACTGTTCGCAAAGATGCTTCCGGAATTCCAGGTAATGGATTTCAAGCAGAAAATGCACTTACCAGGGAGCAGGCTATAAAAGGAATGACTATTTGGGCAGCAAAAGCAGCTTTTGAAGAAAAAGAAAAAGGTAGCATCGAGGCTGGAAAATTCGCAGATTTTGTTATGACAGATAAAGACCTTATGAAAATTGCAGATAATGAATTACTGCAGGCAAACATATTAATGACAGTGCTGGGAGGTAAAATCGTTTTCGAACGAAAGTAAAATCCGGGCCTAACGTATACGTATTGACGTAGACTAAATAAAAAACGAGAATGGAATAAAACCATTCTCGTTTTTTTACATATATTACTATTATTAGCGCCCCATATATACCATTAAAATTTGTACATCGCTCGGGTTAACTCCACTAATTCGGCTCGCCTGCCCAAGTGTTCTGGGTTTTATTTTATTGAACTTTTGTCTTGCTTCAGTACTTAAAGCCGTAAGCCTGGTGTAATCAAAAGCATCCGGAATTACCTGGCTTTCCAAAAGTGCCATTTTATTTACCAGCTCTTTTTCTTTATCGATATATGCCTCGTATTTTATTTGAATAGAAGCCTGCTCCAGCACTTCTGCACCATACCCTGCTAATAAAGATTTCAATTGCGGAACAGCTGAAACAAGTTCAGGCAGCTCAACATTTGGACGCAAAAGGAGTTTAGATGCCTTATATTTTTCAGTAATGACAGCAGTTTGTATTTCCCCGAAATAAGGATTTACTTCCGCCGGCTCAACGCCTGTTTGGTTAAGCAACCCAATAATATGTTTAACCTCTGCTCTTTTACTCTCAACCTTATCCATTCTTTCCTGGCTTGCAAGCCCCAGTTTGTAACTTTTTTCAGTAAGACGCAGGTCTGCATTATCCTGCCGTAACAATGTTCTAAACTCGGCGCGGCTTGTAAACATGCGATAAGGCTCATCCGTACCTTTATTAATTAAGTCATCAATCAACACGCCAATATATGCCTCGCTTCTCTGGAGGGTGAATGGATCTTTTTCCATAGCTGATTGATGTGCATTAATTCCGGCCATCAGACCCTGGCAAGCTGCTTCTTCATACCCGGTAGTGCCGTTGATCTGCCCCGCGAAGAAAAGGTGGCGTATCAGCTTGGTTTCCAGCGTGTACTTTAATTGCGTAGGCGGAAAAAAATCATATTCAATGGCATAGCCCGGGCGAAACATGCGACAATTTTCAAAGCCTGGAACCATTCGAAGCGCTTTCAATTGAACTTCCTCCGGCAAACTGCTGCTAAAACCATTCACATAAATCTCAACAGTATTCCACCCTTCAGGCTCAACAAACAACTGGTGCCTGTCTCTTTCTGCAAAGCGATTGATTTTATCTTCGATGCTGGGGCAATAGCGTGGCCCAACACCTTGAATACGCCCCTGGTACATGGGACTCTTATCAAAGCCCGTCTTTAAAATGTCATGAACATCCTGGTTGGTATAGGTAATCCAGCAATGCTTTTGTTTGGATGGATCTAGTTTGGGAACATCCAGGTAGGAAAAGCCGGATATTTCTTCATCGCCGGCCTGTACATCCATTTTTGTGTAATCAAGGCTACGACCGTCTATTCTTGGAGGTGTCCCGGTTTTAAGCCGGTCAGACTCAAATCCGAGAGAAACCAGCTGTTCAGTGATGCCGGTAGCTGCTTTTTCGCTGATACGCCCCCCTCCCAGTTTCTTTTCACCTATATGGATTACGCCATTCAGAAAAGTACCACTTGTAATTACGACCGCTTTCGCCTTGATCTCGTGACCTAATCCTGATATTACACCTACACAAACATTGTCTTGAACCAGTAATTCTGACACCATATCCTGGTAAAAATCGACGTTTGGCGTTTGTTCGAGCATCTCACGCCAGGTTGAGGCAAACAACATCCGGTCGTTTTGCGTGCGTGGACTCCACATGGCAGGGCCTTTACTCCGGTTCAACATCCGAAACTGGATCATGCTCTTATCCGACACGATCCCGCTGTATCCACCCAAAGCGTCTATTTCACGAACTATTTGGCCCTTTGCAATTCCACCCATTGCCGGGTTACAACTCATTTGGGCAATAGTTTGCATATTCATGGTAATCAACAGCACTTTACTACCAAGATTTGCTGCTGCAGCAGCAGCTTCACAGCCGGCATGCCCTGCACCTACTACAATAACATCATATTCTCGGAACATGCGGCAAAGTTATCCGCCAAACTGTTTGCCGCATCAATACGTCATGCTAAAAAGCCGTTGTTTCACGTGGAACATTACTGGCATCCGACATCCACTACGGTATAATGCATCTGGCTTTTACTGTTTACAGACTCACCAACACCGACTGTGGTCATTTTGGAGTTCAAAAGAGTCTTCCTATGACCAAGGCTGGGAACGTTGAAATCAATCAAAAGCGACAATAATATATTTAAGGCATTTGTATCCCGGGCCAGGTTAATACATTCTGAACCGCAACCAACTCCTGCTTTTTCAAAACGCTGCTGCGTTGTGGTACCATTTGAGGATTGGTGACTCATAATATCATTAGCCGCAAGGTCTGTTGCATGTAGCCTGGCAATTTTCACAAGTCTCAGATCAACAGAAAAACCAGGTAAACTACTTAGCCCGTTTAATTGGGCCGACAAACTTTCACCGTAATTAGGGTTCAGCATTGGATAAGCTTCTAAAAAGGGCACCAATGCTTGTTTGTTGAATTGTTTCGGATGCTTCCTTACGAAATTAAGATAATAGATAAACTCCTTTTCGAATGAACTTAACTTTTCAAAACCCGGGGAAGAGGCAAGCGTGTTCATTATTGAACTGTCCGAGGTCAGGGAAAAGATTACATTTTTAGGTTTGTAAGTATATGCGCCTTGCGAAATTACAGTACCGGCAAAAAGCACAAGAGATATCAATAACAAAATTTGTTTCACGTGGAACGTTTATTTATTTCCTCATATAAACGTAAATATTCGTCTTCTTTTTGTCTCATCAACTTTATTTCACTTTTCTTTTTATCGCCATACCCACACAAGTGCAATGCACCATGGAATACAACTCTCAACAATTCTTCATTAAAGGGTAGTCCAAGTGCTTTAGCATTATCCTTTACCCTGTCAACAGAAACATAAACCTCTCCTGAAATAGCATCGCTTAACGCTTCAGTCAAGTCAAAAGTGATTATATCAGTATAGAAATCGTGCTTAAGGAACTGCTGGTTTATTGCCAACAAGTATTCATCGGAACAAAATACATAAGATAACTCCTGCAGCCTGGTAGCTTCGCGTTGAAAGATTTGAATAATGAATGCTTTTAACGATTTCACGTTGCGAATGGTTGGACGTTTATCGGCATAAGAAAAGGTAATAGACATATCGTATTTAGAAAGTAATGGGAGTAATAATAAAATACTTTTGCGAAGTAAACAGCAGAATGATTAGAAAATTATCAGAACTGGAACCGGGTGAAAATGGCATCATTGACTCGTTCAGTAATAACGAGATATTTTTAAAGTTAATGGAAATGGGTTGCGTACCCGGCGAGAAGGTGCAGGTAGACCTGGTTGCTCCCTTAGGCGATCCTATCTCGATTCTTGTGGCAGGTTACCAATTGAGTTTACGGCTTAATGAGGCAGAACATATTTTTGTTGAAATGTAAGCTCCTGGTTCTTCACATTCAACTGCTACCCAAAATTCGATTCCATGCATATTGGTTTATACTTCGGATCCTTTAACCCTGTACATGTTGGTCACCTGATTATTGCCAGTTACGCCCGCCATACTACGGATCTTAAACAAGTATGGATGGTGGTATCTCCACAAAACCCATTGAAACCATCCAAAACATTGCTGAATGAATATCATCGGCTACACCTTGTAAATGTGGCTATTGAAGATGATTCCTTCCTGAAAACAACCGACATAGAATTTCATTTGCCCCGGCCTTCCTATACCATTGATACCATAACCTACTTACAGGAAAAATATCCTCAACACAATTTTTCAATCATCATGGGCAGTGATAGTTTACAAAATATCACACAATGGAAAAATTATGAAAGGCTAATAAAAAGCTGCCCTTTATATGTTTTCAAACGACCCGGTTTTGACGTGGTGGATTACCCGGAAGCAACCATTCACGTGATTGATGCACCACTTCTCGAAATCTCATCTACCCAAATTAGAAAAATGATCAGGGAAAGAATACCGGTAAGATATATGGTAACAGATGCCGTAAATAAAGAAATAGAGGCGAACAGCTATTACAGATAATATTAAAAATATCTTTAATATATTAAAAGACCCATCCCAATAAAAGGCATAGAATTACAATGACAGGAGATGGGAGCCGGGTAAACTGAATCAACGAAAATGTTCCTGCAATTACAACGAGGTTAACCAGGCTTTCAATGTGTAAATCACCAATGGAAATATCTTTTAAAAGGTATAAGGTGGATGCAGCCATAATGCCAACTACTACAGCATTAATGCCTTCGAGCGACCTGTATACAACTGCATATTTTTTAAGATTGTTCCAAATAGGATAAAAGAATAAAACCAATAATACCGACGGCAGAAAAATAAATAATAACCCTGCTGTGCAACCTGCAACCTGCCAGGCAATTCCCCAACGGCGCATAGCCATACCGCCATGAAAAGCAGCAACAGCAAACACAGGCCCGGGAATAGCTCTTACCATACCACTACCAGTTAAAAACTCTTCGCTGGTCATATATGGATCTTCAGGAATTCTTTTCAATTGAGGTTTCACTACAAACTGCTCATACATCAATGGCACCAGCACGTCGCCACCACCAAATACAATACTGCCAAACCGATAAAAGTTTTCCGACAGGTTCCAAATTCGGTATTGAGGTTCCTGCTTACCCAATCTTATTTGCTTTTGCCTCGAAATACCGGAGATAATACCAACAACAACAAATATTATTACAAAAAGAGAAATATTGTTCCAGTTGATCTTTCGGGCAGGTTCTCCACTTTCAGGAATTCGTTTCTTATTAAAATTAGTAACTACACCACCCAACACAATCATCAATGGAAATATCCAGGGCGCTTTAAAAAAAACAAAGGTTATAATGGATACTACGATACAAATAACACTTGTAATGGTATTTGTAATGGATATTCTACCCGCCCTGAAAGCCGCAAAAGCTAAAAAGCCTACTGCCATGGGATGAACATATTTAAAGACATCTACATCAAGTGATCTTTGATCAATAAACAATAATAGAAAACTTAAAAGGCTCATCAGGATGCCGGCAGGTAAAACCCAAATCAGAAGCGTTAGTAAGGCGAGTGGAATCCCTCCCCTTTTATACCCTATTAATGTGAGCGTTTGTGTAGAACTTGCACCTGGAAGTAATTGGCAAAAAGCTGTATACTCCACCAGTTCAGTTTCGGTAATATCTTTCCTGGCCTGAACAAAACGCCTGATCATCATTCCATAATGACCTTGCGGACCACCAAAGGCAGTAACACTATGTAATAGAACCATTTTTAAAAATGACAGGTGCCGCCTTAAATACATCAGGTACAGATTATATGCAACTTATAATAACTGGAATTAAATTAGTAAAATATTAAAGTGCTTATGTCACCGGTAAAAAGAAAAAACAACAACAGGTTAATTTATAAGAAACTGATTTCTCCTTTTATTAAAGAACGTACCCGTGCAGTTGTAAATCCATTCCTGGCAAATGAAAAACAAAAACACGATGTTCCAACCAGCATTTTTCTGTATGATTATGATTCTGATCATATCGATTTTATCGAAGATGCCTCTCCCGATGAAATCTATCATTTCTATGATACGCCTTCTGTAACCTGGCTAAACATAGATGGTATTAATAAACCTGACATAGAAAAAATTTGCAATAAATTCCAGGTACACGCACTTATCCAGGAAGATATTTTAAGTTACGGGCAACGGCCAAAAATGGATGATGTAGAAAGCAAATTATATGTGCTGCTAAACATGCTTTATTATAACCCTCAAACCTGTGGAATTGAACAGGAACAGATAAGTATCCTACTGGCAAAAAATATGGTTATAAGTTTCCAGGAAGATGCAAGCAGGGATGTATTTGATCCCATAAGAGAAAAACTAAAAATTGATAAGCATAAGATCAGGTTGCGGGGTGCGGATTATCTTTTTTATTCTCTGGTAGATGAAATAGTGGATAGCTATTTTCATGTTATTGAAAAATTAGGAGAAAGAATAGAAATTATCGAAGAACAGTTACTACAAAAAGCAAATCGAAATTCTATCCAGTCCATTAACCAGCTGCGGAAAGAAATTATTCTTTTAAAAAGAAACACCACACCTGTTCGGGACCTGGTTTCAGGGTTTATGCGGAGTGAGAGTGATCTTTTAGATGAAAGGACCATCAAATATTTTAAAGATGTGTACGACCACATAGTTCAGGCCAATGAACTAACAGAAAACTACCGGGACATGGTAATGAGCCTGCAAGACCTTTACATAAACAGTGTAAACCTGCGAATGAATGATGTAATGAAAACCCTTGCAATTGTAACTACTGTAATGGCACCGGCTACAGTAATCGGCGGCATTTTCGGAATGAATTTCGATGTGATACCGTATGCACACCAGCAATGGGGGTTTTATGCAACCGTTTTTGCTATGATCATCATACCAATTTTCATGATTTTTTGGTTTAGAAGCAGGGGTTGGTTTGAAAAAGATCTGCCACACCATGAAGATGAGCCAAAGGAACTCTTTTAATTATTGTTTTGTGCTTTTTTAAAAACGGGAACAGTACTGCATGGTTCACCGTACATAATACTTTTAACAATCGGTCTTAATCGCAAAGTAATTTCGAGGTATGCTTTTTCGCTAACCGGTTTATCACCGCAACCTTTAATAACAACTCTTTTATCATTGAAACCAGATAAATCTAATCTCCTGATATTCCTGATAATTATTTCTTCAATAACCTCTTTTTCAGTACCATAAAATACTTCGGATGCCACAGGTTGTAAGTAACTACCCACTAACATGTATGCCCACATAGGGATAATAGCATCAGCACTACAAGTAACTGTAACCAATTTTCCGGAATAATTTTCCCAATCCGTTTGTTTTAATGCTTCCCGGAAATCTTTCTCTTTAAGTATCAGCTGCATGAAGAGGTAGTTTTTTAAGTCAAAAACCACTACTGGTTCATCCGGATAAAATTCTTCCAGGTCGATAGTGGACAACACACTTTCCGATACCCGGTTTATAATTACATCACTCATAATATAAATAAAAAATGAAGATACTACCGGTAAAGCCCTGTATTAATTAATAGCCTTATTCTTTCACTTTTCGCAAACAAAAAACCCGGTAAATATTACCGGGCTTTTAAAATATTTATACAGAAATCAAATAGGAAACTTAGAACGTTTGTCTTTAATTTTTGCAGCTGCTCTCAATGCCTGGGCGCTTGAATACATTGCTGAACTTTTTTGCTGACTTACAAGTGTACGCTGTAATTCTTCGATGGTAGAACTTGCATCCATCCTTGCGCCTATCATATCGGCCTGGATCACATAAACACCACTATTTCCAGGAATAACGCTGCTCACCTTATTCAGGGTAGCTTTGTTAACAGCATATCCTCCTACTTTAGGTTCGAAACCTGCACCTGGTAAAACCGGGCTCGCAAAAGAAACACTATCAGCTCTTTGAACAGATACTAACTGTGATTTGGCAACTGCGTCAAGGCTTGCGGGTTTACCAATTTTAGCAGAAAGGCGTTTTGCCTTTTCCTGGTTGCGTAAAATTGTTTCTACTGTTGGACGGGCTTTTGCTGCCGATTGAACACCAGCTTTTTCCTCTCCTGTAATAGCAATAACAACAAACTGGTTGTCAAATTCTTCAGGTTCAAGAATAGTGCCTTTGTCTTTTTCGAATATTTCGCGAACTACTTTACGGTTAACTCCCAGGCCGGTAACCTGGTAATCACTCTGCTTAATATCGTTGGCAATTAACTTGTTATACCCGCTTTTGCTTACATTTTCATCAAATGCTTTCAGGCTCCTGCTATTACCATAAAAAATATTTGCTTTACTCTGCGCATCATTTATTGTCTCCTGGCTCGGCTCAATAGCTTTTGCCATATAAGCAATTTTGTAAGCAGGTGCAAAATCTTTTTGACCTGTAACCTGCATGATATGATAACCAAATTGCGTTCTTACTACATCCATATCGCCAACTTTCTTTTCAAAAGCATAGTCATTGAATTCTTTTACCATAGTTCCTGCAGCGAAATATCCCATATCACCACCCTGCATCTTACTTCCGTCATCGCTGAATTGTAATGCCATCATCTCGAAATTTCCACCAGCTTTGATAGCCGCAAATATGCTGTCAGCTTTCTTTTTAGCAGTGGCATCATCCAGTTTCGGCTGCTGTGTTGCAGGATCGATGGTACCTATAAGAATATGTTTAACCCGAACGCTATCAGGTAAAACTTTCTCATCTACCACTCTACTAACAACTATGCTGTTACCATCGTAATAAGGTCCGTATACATGGCCTTTTCCAGAACCTATTATAGAATCTTTTTGAGGAATCTGGATCTTTGCTTTACTATTATATCCATCGAAATAGGCTAAAGAAGAGCTATTGCGTGTTACAAAAGTGCCTGGATCGGTTGTGGTAGTAAACTCATCTTTTAAAGACAGAACCGATGAAAGAGCTGCTGCGCTATCTGCCGCAGAAGGTAAAAAGCTGAATGACACATAAGCAATACTGCGGCTATTTTCTTCCTGTTTAAACTCCGATTTATGTGCTTGTACATATGCGTTAATCTGGTCGTCGGAAATTACCACAGAAGAGTCACTAATAGTGGAATAAGGAACAGTTACATAATTGAAACTGGCTATTGCATTATTATCAGCCATGGTTTTTTCTGTCATCCATTTTGGGATGTAGGCAGAATTTTGCAGTAATCCATAATATTTCTGTTTCAACCTGTTATCAATAACCGCGGCAAAAAAAGTTTCAACCTGGTCTCTCTGCTCTCCTTTTGTTTTCTTCATCTGGGCGAACTGTTGTTTAGCCATTGCTACATCATACTGTCCTGTTTTTGGATCAGTAAAAGCACGCTTCAGATCTTCCGGTGGATTTTTACCATACAGTAAATCGTTAAACTCCTTATCGGTAACCGTCAGACCAAGTTTATTTTGTTCCTGGTGAATTAATTCATCTTCCACCATCGAACGCCAACTTTCAGCATAAATCTGTTGACGGGTATTTTCATCCACTACACGGTTGTTTTGTTCATACATCTGCTCCGTTTGTTTTGCCCTGTCCATAAACTGGCCATAACTAATATTTACGCCATTCACTTCTCCAAGGGCGTCATTAACACTAACATCACCACCTCCGCCGCTTTTTCCGGCGTCCATTAATATAAAGGCGATAAGGCTAAGAGCAATCGCACCAAATCCAACGGCGGCATACTTTTCACGTATCTGCTGAATAATAGACATAACTTACTGAATCCTCATTTTTAAAGGATGGCAAAAATAAGGGAAACAACAGAATGAAAGAATTGTGGATAAATCCGGGCTAAACCGGATAAATAGTCATAACCTACCTGTGGAAAACCACAGTTATATAATAAAACATACAGTTATGATTGATCGGAAATATCTTTTGAAGAAAGATTAGCTTATGCATGGAACAATACTGTGAAACATCTGTTAATGGCTGGTGTGTATTTGCTATAATTATGGTGGATAAGAGCAACAAACTTCCGTCAACGGGTAGAACAAATAACGAACAAGTAACCAATCAATTTATGGAGACAAAACCCATAGCACCAAACAGGAGAACACTAAACCATAATATCCACAACTTAGCAATACGCAGGGAAGTGGTCTAATTATCCCCTGAATAAGGTTATGCTCCATTGGGGAAAAGCGGTACAGGTTATAAGTAGTACGGGTATTACGGGTTGTTAATCTAATGTGGATATTACTGTATTAACCGTTAGCTGTTACCTTTGCTATCCTTTAAAAAAACAATTACCCACCAATTAACACCCTTAATAGTAATAGGTGTTTATATAAATAAAGGTATTATAATACAGTACTATGGTAGTTATTGACATAGCAGATGCAAAAGCCCGGGTACCTCAAAATGGATTTCTTGATATAGAAATAGATCCAACACTTGACCTGTTTGCGGAACTGGAAAAATTAAAAAAGGAAAAAAACGCTGTAATACTTGCACACTATTACCAGGAACCTGATATACAGGATGTGGCGGATTATATTGGTGACAGTTTGGGATTAGCTCAAAAAGCAAAACAAACGGATGCAGACATAATCGTTTTTGCAGGTGTACATTTTATGGCAGAAACAGCTAAAATTCTGAATCCTTCAAAAAAGGTTTTGTTACCCGATTTAAAAGCTGGTTGCAGCCTTAGCGATAGTGCACCTCCGGCTTTGTTTGCAAAATGGCGCCAGCAGTATCCCGATCATATCGTAATCACTTATATCAATTGCAGTGCCGGCATGAAGGCACTCAGCGATATCATATGTACCAGTAGCAATGCCAAGGCAATAATTGACACACTGCCGGCGGATCAGAAAATAATATTTGCGCCGGACAAGAATCTTGGCGCCTGGCTGAACAAAGTAACCGGACGGCAAATGGTATTATGGAATGGCGCCTGTATGGTACATGAGATTTTTAGCCTTGAAAAGATAACCAGGTTAAAAGTGCGGCATCCGCAGGCTAAAGTGATCGCCCACCCCGAATGTGAAGACCCCGTTTTGCGGGTGGCTGATTTTATTGGCAGTACTACGCAATTGTTGAAATTCTCACAACAGGACAGTGCCACTGAATTTATTGTGGTTACCGAAACGGGGATCCTGCACCAAATGCAGAAGGATAGCCCTCATAAGACTTTTATACCCGCTCCGCCCGATAACAGCTGCGCATGCAACGAGTGTCCGCATATGAAGAGAAACACGCTGGAGAAGCTTTATTTGTGCCTTAAGTACGAAACACCAGAATTGTTGATGGAAGAAGATTTACGTGTTGCTGCTCAAAAACCTATTGACAGGATGATGGAAATAAGTAAGGCTGCCGGTTTGATTGGTTCGTAACATCAATTAAATCTATAATTCAGCGAAAACCTGGCTTCTTTTTGTAAAAAAGGTCAATTTTCAAAAATTTTTCGCCTGCGGCGCATTTTAATTGAACTATCGCCGGAATTTATTTGCTGAACCGCGCCATCATTCAAAAAGAACGTTGATAACTTATAGATTGAACTGATCGGCATCCTTCCAGAAAGGAAAACGATTTCTGACTTCCTTTAAAAATTCGACGGATAACAAAGCAGTCTGAATGGAATTTTCGTGACTGCACTCGTATAATACTTCACCCAACGGGTCAACTACCATTGAATCACCGCTATGGTAAACGTTGTTACCGTCATTTCCAACCCGGTTTACACCTACGACATAACATTGATTTTCAATAGCCCTGGCAATTAATAAAGTTTTCCAGGCATGACTCCGACGTTCGGGCCAGTTTGCAACATACACCAGCAGATCATATTCCGGTTCCTGCAAACCCTCGCGATTTTCTTTTAGCTGTTGCCTGCTCCAAACGGGAAAGCGTAAATCGTAACATACCTGAAGATTTATTTTCCAGCCTTTTACAGAAGCGATTAAGCGCCTGTTTCCAGCGGTATAATGCTTGTGTTCGTTGGCGTAAGCAAACAAATGCCGTTTGTTGTAAAAGCCAGCCTGGCCATTTGGCAACATCCAGATCAGCCGGTTGTAAAAATTGCCCTCTTCCTGAATCATCAGGCTTCCCGTAAGTATTACGCGATGATCAGCCGCCATTTTTCTCATCCAGTTAATGGTAGGCCCATCCATATTTTCAGCAAACTTTTCGGGCTGCATACTAAAACCGGTACTAAACATTTCAGGCAGAATAACAATTTCAGTTTTACCCGAACCAGCAATTTTTTCTTCCAACATGCTAAGATTGGATTGCTTGTCTTCCCAAAAGAGATCAGTTTGAATAGTGGTTACAAGTAGATCGGTCATTAGATTAAAACGAAAAGAACTTTAGCAAATAAACCTAAACAAATTTTTACAACTACTTTACCAGGGATTTTTAAAGCTCTCTGGTTCAAACTTTTTATTGGTTTCCTTAAATAAACTTGAACTTGTTTTTTTTAAAAGAAGCGGGTCTTTATTTCCAAAGATTTTAGACAGGAAAGCAAGTGGTGTTAGTAAAAAAAAGAAAACAACACTTAGAAGAATATTCGGAACGATCATCCCCAAAAGCAAACTAAGTTTCATCCAGAGATAATCAATTTTTCGCGCCAGGTAACCAGAAAAGATACCTGCCAATCCAATTATAAAGGCTGTATTGAGAGCCCATCTTTGTTTGGTAAATAAAAACACAGCCAGGAAGCCAATTGTAATTACAAGTACGGTTTTTACCGGCTCAGCTATTTTTCTTTCACTCATGTGTAATGACTAAAAAATTGAATAAATGAAAGGTGCTAATGCGCTGCTTCCTCCAAATACAATCAGCAACCCAAGTATAAGTATCACAATGATAATTGGAGCGAGCCAATATTTTTTTCTTTCTTTCATAAAATTCCACAAGTCTTTCAGAAATTCCATATCAATTATTTTTCATGTTTTTTGTAATGTAGTCAATGTAAAAATCGTTCATTTTTTTTGTTGGATGTGGATCGTATACGGGATCTATCAAATACGCCGCCGAATTTTTTAAATAGTCGGGTGGTAGCGGGACCTCAATTACTTTTATTTTTTTGTTTAAATACTTAAGCCAGGTATATTCATTTTGAATTTGAGGATATAAACCAACATAGAAATTACCTGCCGGAAAATTTTCCCAATACTGATTGGCTGAGTAATTAATAATATCAGCAAACCGTTTTGCAAAGTTTTCAGTGTTTGGATAATAGTATTGTACATCAAAATATTTCAGGGTGGCAGAAATATTAAAAAGATTAATCACCCTGTTTCGAAATTTAGAACGTTGCTTTATTAAGAGTTGGTCATTTTCTATATAAACGTCGGGGCTTGTTCCACCCCATGGTATATAGGAAGATCCGCCATAAACTCTTGTTGGATGATCTGCCATATAACTGTATAAAGCAAACCCCGAATCCTGGTGCACCGTTCTTTTATTTATAACGTCGGCACCTTGACTGAACAACAGTGCTACCTGGTGTGGACCATATCCAGAAAATCCGTAATTGTATGACTGGTATTCACCTTCTTTTTGTTGAAAAAGAGAGGGAAAGGTAGCATCATTATTAAGTCCTAAACCAAATGTATAAGAACACCCCAGGAATATTGCATGTTTTGTTTTTACATTGACATTGCTATCTTCTATATCAATTCGCCGGCCAACACTATCGGAAGAATAGCTAACATTGTAAATTGTATCATTGCCATTAACCAAAATTGATTTTATATTAGTTTGATTGCGATTGAATTTCCAGCCTAATACCGAGTCTTTGATATACCAATTATCCGTAATAGTTGTTGGTTCTATAACAGCATTTTTTTTGTTCAGGTATCCAAAAAAAATCTCAAAGAGCAGCGCTGTTATCAACCCGAATCTTAAGAGATAAAAAACATAACTTTTTCTAAGTAAGAAAATATATTGTACTGCAAGGGAAGCCAGCAGAAGTATAATTAAATAATACTTCATCTGATCGTAACCCTTATACATTATCAAAATGCAAAAACCCAGTAAAAAGAAGTTTAGAACTCCCCTATCCTTTAGAAAACTAAACAACAATTTAAAATAGTTAGCTAACCTGATCATTTAGTCTGATTTAAAATTTACGCGCCATTTTTCTTTATTATCCCAATCAGGTTGCTCTGTTTTCATATATAAAAAATCGTTAATCACAAGGAAATCCATTTCGGTGCTCATAAAGCAACGGTAAGCATCAAACGGCGTGCATACAATTGGTTCACCTCTAACATTAAAACTTGTGTTTACCAATACACCATAACCTGTTTGTGTTTTAAATTCATTTAACAAGTTCCAATATCTTTCGTTCGTTTCTTTTTGCACCGTTTGTACCCGGGCAGAGAAGTCTAAATGTGTTACTGACTGGATATCGCTCCTGGTATAATAAAGCCTGTCCCATAGAGATAGATCATCATAATCCGCTGGTAGTACTTTACGTCGTGTTTCCTTTACTGGTGCTACAATTAACATGTAGGGTGATTCAACTTCCAAATCAAAAAACTCAGCAGCATCTTCTGCCAGTACCGATGGTGCAAATGGTCTGAATCCTTCCCTGTATTTTATTTTGAGATTAAGTTTTTTTTGCATGCCTGCGTTCCGGGCATCACCCAAAATACTTCTATTTCCAAGCGACCTTGGACCGAATTCCATACGTCCCTGGAACCATCCAACTACATGCCCCTCCGACAACCTGCTTGCCGTAATTTTTGCGAGGTCTGAAAAATTCTGATATTGATGAAAGACTGCTTTATTCTTTTTGTTCATCAATTGAATTTCTTTCTCTGAATAGCCTGGTCCGAGATACGAGCCCTGCATTAAATCATATGTGTTAGTAACAATACGATCTTCGTCAAAAAAGAGACAACTAGCTGCAAGGGCTGCTCCGAGTGCTCCTCCGGCATCTCCGGAGGCGGGTTGTATGTAAATTGATTTGAATATTTTATGTCTTAACAAAACACCGTTAGCTACGCAGTTAAGCGCAACACCACCGGCCATACACAGGTATTCCGAATTAGTAAGTCTCTTTGCCTCTGTCGCCATTTTCAAAACAATTTCTTCGGTAACGTTCTGAATGGCGTATGCCAGGTTACAGTGTTTTTGTAGTAGTTCTTCTTCAGGTTCACGTCTTGCAAAACCAAACAACTTCTGCCATTTGTTTTCTTTAACCATTCGAAGGCCAGTTGAATAGTTAAAGTAAGACTGGTCAAGCCAAATCGAACCGTCTTCTTTGATATCTACAAGGTTTTCTTTGATAATTTTTATAAATGATAGTGTCTCTGCCGCTGAGGGATTACCATATGGGGCTAGACCCATCAACTTATACTCGCCGGAATTGACTGTGAAACCTAAGTAATAAGTAAATGCACTATAAAGCAGCCCTACTGAATGAGGAAAGTCAAGCTCTTTCTTAAATTCAAGTTTCTTGCCATCGCCAAGCCCGATAGATGCAGTGCACCATTCGCCCACTCCGTCTATTGTAAGAATCGCAGAAGTTTCGAAAGGCGACGCAAAAAAAGCACTTGCAGCATGTGACAAATGGTGTTCAACAAAAAACAATTTCAAATTTTTTCTATCATACGCAGAGACTTCTTTAAGCCCGTCGTAAATCATCTTTTTTAGAAATAGCTTCTCGTTTACCCAAACAGGAATCGCTTTTAGAAAAGATATAAGTCCTTTTGGAGCAAAGGCATAATAGGTTTGAAGCAGCCGCTCGAATTTCAACAAAGGTTTATCGTAGAAAACAATTGCATCAAGTTCATCTATTTCCAGACCAGCTTCCTGCAGGCAATATTTGATCGCCTCTGTAGGAAAGTTTGCAGTATGTTTTTCCCTTGTAAATCTTTCTTCCTGCGCAGCGGCAATAATCTCTCCACCAATGGTCAATGCAGCAGCAGAATCATGGTAGAAAGCTGAAATTCCCAATATTTTTCTCATATATATTTCTTTGCCTTCCGCTAAAGCCCGATTTTGCGTAAAGGTATTCTCACTCATAAACATTTGCCACTAAATAAAGTAAGTAACTATTTGCCTGCCTATTTAAACGCATAACCTATATAATGAAATTCTTTAAATGAGACCCAAAAGCTATTGTACTTAACGGTGTTTTAATACCCAGGCGAGCTAGCTGCAAATTTCTTTCCAAAGAACTGGAAATTGGTAAAAATTGGCAGAAACTGTTTTGGAGTGCCTATTGACAGCTAAAGAAAAGTCAGTAATTGTGCCTGTTACCTAATTTACTTTTAAAAAGCCCGCTGATAATTTACCTGCAATTGAATCATTGAAATAGGTAGAGAACACTGTTGCTCCCTTTGCATTCAAATGATCGCCATCAGGTAAGAATAAGTTATCATTTTTTACCAAATTGCTTAGGTCTACTTTTTGAAGATTATACTTATCTAAGATATCCTGGTATTTGTTTTGGAAAACGATTGGGATCTTGCTTTTGTAAGAAGGATGTATGGGTGTATTCAACATGATAAGCTTGATACTTTTAGACTGGCAGAGTTCAACAATTTTATCGAGGTACATTAACTGGGAACTTGATATAGAACATAATTTATTACCAATGTAATATTGAGAAAGGACACGTTGTTCAATTGATATTTTTGTAGGGGTAATTGTTTCATTGATGTTTAAAGAATGTCCTAAAAAAAATGGAGGCTTGTTTTTGTTGGTGGCATTTTGAAACCCGCTTTTTAGAATTTCTTTTATATATGGAATTAGCATTTTATAATGATGTTGTATAAAGCGGGCTTTTTCTTCACAAGGAAGTATGCAAAAATAATAAGCCGAAATGTCAAATTCGCCCAGGTCATCGTGATCCCGGTAAGATGAAATATTATGGTTAGCAAATCCCAGGTAAATCGAATGAATTTTAATGTTATGATCAAGTAGTTTCAATAACTTAAAGTACGTAAAAATATACTGCTCTCCAGCCTGCGAAATATTGATGGTTGATTTTATTAATGTATCATTTAAAGCCGTCTGAACATGCGAATCTCCTGCCAGTAAAATGGTGCCATTCATTCGTTTTTTGTAATGATAAAGTACCTGATGATTTAGCTGGTTAATTAGGAGGAAAAACAATATTAACAGGCAAATGCAAACCGCCATAAATAAAGCAAACTTTTTTAAAAATATTTTCATTAAAGTAGCTTTAAAATTGAAAGTAAATAAATGAGTGATTACCGCCTAAATGGTATAATATCATCATCACCATTGTTACATACATTGACCATCGAAAAATTGAATTGGCTGGAACCTTTAATTGTCGTTCATCCTTTCGCAGGTACCAATCTATTAAAATAAATGGAATAACATAATAGAAGATGTTTAACTCAGAAACGTAAGAGAATAAATTTTGTGGTTGTTTGTAAAAGCTACTAATGATCTGCCTTATATAAAGCAGGCTTTGCTTCAAGTCATTCATCCGAAAAAAGATCCAGGCGATGGTAACTATTAAGAAAGTGGAAAGCATTTGTATAACTTCTTTCAAGCTAGGAAAATGATTGTTATTGGCTACAACATTATTAGTATGGGTCCTGTTTTTATTAAATAAAAGAAGCGGAAGAAATGCAAATGCATGAATGGTTCCCCAAATAATAAAACTCCAGCTGGCACCATGCCAAAATCCACTTACAATAAAAATAATAAATGTGTTCCTGATCGTTATAGCTTTCGATCTTTTTGAGCCACCTAAGGGTATATACAGGTAATCTTTGAACCAGGATGATAATGATACATGCCAGCGGCGCCAGAACTCAGCAATATCACGTGAGAAGTAAGGAAATTTAAAATTGCTTAGAACTTCAAATCCGAATAGTTTGGAAGTGCCTAATGCGATATCAGAGTAGCCGCTGAAATCACCATAGATTTGAAAAGCGAATGCAATTGCTCCCAGGATGAGAGATACTCCATTAAGGTGCAGATAGGTATAAAAAACATTATTAATGCTAGGTGCCAGGCTATCGGCAATAACTACTTTTTTGAATAACCCCCATAATATAAGCCGGCATCCCTGCACTGCTGATTCATACTTAAAACTTCTGGGTTTTTGAACCTGTGGTAAAAGGTGATGCGCCCTTTCTATGGGTCCTGCAACAAGCAGTGGAAAGAAGGCTACGAAAACACCATAATCAACGATGTTGGAAACAGGTTTTTGCTTACCATAATAAATATCGAAGACGTACGACATTCCGTGAAAAGTATAAAACGAAATCCCAATTGGAAGTGCCATCTGCAAAAACACGGGATTTGTTTTAAAGCCTAATACAACGGCTGCGTGTTGAAATTCGAATGCAAAAAAATTATAGTATTTAAACAGGCCGAGTATTAAGAGATTGCTTAACACACCAGCAATAAGAAAGCGCTTTGCCCGTTTTTTGTTGGAATCTCCCACAAAAGATCCATAGGTAAAATTAAGTAATGTACCTACGATAAGTAATCCAAGGAATTTGTAACTCCACCAACCATAAAAAAAATAGCTGGCTAACAGTAAACACAGGTTTTGGATGCGTAAAGACTTGTAAAATACAAACCAGTACAGCGCAAATACTAACGGCAAAAAAAGAAAATACTCCAGGGAATTGAATAGCACTTAGCAGATTATGGCGAAATATAAATATATAATTCGATACGATAAGCCGTTAAGCATTAACTCATCTATATTCTGCTAAAGTATTGGCATACACAGGAAAATGTTATCGCCAGGAACGCTGTTTTGTATTTTGTTGCAAAAAAAAGTTGGAAAAAACGAAGCAGTTAACAATTTAAGGATTGTCGTAATTGGTCTAAGTCCGGTAAATAAAAAAACCCCGGCGATTGCCAGGGTTCCTGCTCCCCCTTCTGGACTTGAACCAGAGACCCTCTGATTAACAGTCAGATGCTCTAACCAACTGAGCTAAGGAGGAATAATTCCCATATAGGCCTAAATGCCTTAACGGGGGTGCAAAAATAGGAGAAATCGTTTTTCAGCAAAATGTTTTTTATAGAAGTCTGAAAAATCTTCTGGTCAGCCTCCTTTCCTTAAATAAAAAAAACATACCCGTTACACCTGGTTTGGTAAAAGCTACCAGGCAGGGTACCTAATTGGACAAACCGGGTATTTGAGAACGGCATTGTTTTTACATTTTTGATTTAAGTTCTAATTAAGAAGGCATTTTAACTTTAATCACCAGGAAATTTGTTCATATGATTATTTCAATAATAGCCTTATTGGTCGTTTTTTTTATCATCTACAAGGTGATCAGCAATAGAAACAAGAAAGGAGATGATGTAAATGCGGGTAATTAAATTAACCCTTGTTCATCTTTTTCAACTGGCTATTGATGTAATATAACAGGTCTTCCTCTGAAGTATGCTTGCGCAACCAGGAGTAAGAAGGGCGGGACTTTTGAATAAACGCCGTAAGCTCATCATTGCTTAAATTGGTATATTTTTCAACAACCGAGTCATTCCACCTATAATTAATATATGCTTCTTCTTCAGTTATTTCGAAGAGACTCCTGGCCCTTCGCTTGTTTTTCTCGGCTTTTTTAAAATGATCCAGGTTAATGGCAATTCCAAAATCTTTATCGCTATTGGTTTTACCCACAGCATTAATTTTATTTTCTCCTACTGTTTGCAGGAAATTTTTTCTCCTGGCTACACTATCGTTTTGATAACGGTTATAACTACTTGTAATTGTTACATTTTCAAGGGTGGAGGGCAGTGGCGTCAAACCAATCAAGAGTTTACCTTTTTGAAGTAATTTACTGGTAATAGTCAGGGTATCGGTAAAGTAGCCATTGGCAGAAAAAGCTAGGATATTTCCTTCGGTAACGTCAGTTGAAAAACTACCGTCCTGTTTACTGATTACAGTGATACCTGAAACCACATTCCTAATACTAGCCCTGGTTACTGGTTGCCTGGTTGTTTTGTCGGCAATATTTCCCTGTAATATTTTTCTTTGACCAATGGAGGGCAAAACTCCAAGGCAGCAGGCTAAAACACAAATTGAATTTACCAGGAATACACGCATATTAAGATGGCTGCAGCCTAATTTAAAAAATAATTACTTAGCTATCAGCATATGGCAAGCTAAAAATAACTGCTACTGTAAAAGATGGATTATTATTCTTCGATACCCGTTTTTTCCTGCTTCCACCAGCGATAACCGATGTAACCTGCAATGGCGAAAGGTGCCAGCATCAGGTAAACAATACCGGAATTTAAACCCTCCGCACTTGCCTTGCCAAGTTGAGAGGCAGTTTTGGTACAAATAGAACATTGTGCCGACACATTACTGAAAATCATCAAAGTCGCTAATACACTGGATATCGTTTTCCACCACCACTTTTTCATACTTGCTGTTTCAATTTCATTACAAAAATACAGGCTGCATTGTTTGAACCCTTAAAAACGACTGCCAGTCCGGGCCGGCAGTGAATTAGTTATGATATAGTTGGCGATTTTTACTACAAGACATCAGGTGGCAGGCACCGCTGGCTTTAAACCAATTTCTCTTAAGCGTTCGTCCAGGTATTCGCCGGCAGTGGTATCGGGATATGCCTTCGGATGATTGGCATCAATACAGTTTTCGAGGCAAGCGAGGCTCATGCTGCTTTTTGGATGCAGGAAAAAAGGAATGCTGAAACGACTGGTGCCCCAATGTTCTCTTGGCGGATTAACCACACGATGGGTAGTACTGCACAACCTGTTATTAGTTAGCCGTTGTAACATGTCACCAACATTCACTACAATTTGGCCGGGCAAAGCAGTCACTGCAATCCATTCACCCTGCTTGGTTAGAATTTGTAAACCCTCTGCACTGGCTCCTACCAGTAGAGTTATCAAATTAATGTCTTCATGTTGTTCGGCCCGAATAGCGCTTTTTGGTTCTGACGTAATTGGCGGATAATGAATAGCCCGAAGAATAGAATTGCCATTTATCACCCAATCTTCAAAATATTGCTCATCCAGGTGCAGGTACAAGGCAATGGCTTTTAATAACTGCCGGCCACTTTGTTCAAAATGCTTATAAGATTTTAAAAGGGTAGGTGTAAATTCCGGTACTTCTTTAACAGTCACGTTTTCAGGATATTCATCAGAAACAACATCCTCATCTTCTATGGTTTGGCCGAACTGGAAAAATTCTTTCAAATCGGGCGCTTCACTACCTTTTGCATGTTCTTTTCCAAAACTGGTATAGCCCCGTTGCCCTGCGAGTTCCGGAATTTCATAAGCTTTTTTAAATGGCGACGGAAGACTAAAAAACTCTTTTACATATTGGTACAACTCATCAATTAATTGCTCCGGTATCCCGTGATTTTTAACAGCAACAAATCCAACTGATTCATATGCTGTGCCTAATTCGGCAACAAACACCTTGCGGTCTTCAACTGATCCCTGCGTAAATTTCGCAAGGTCTACACTTGGAATACTCATACAAACTTTTTTAAAATATATTCAGGAAGAAATGAAAAGTAAACAAACTTATCAGTTGTTAGATGTATGTTATGCTAATTTTTTATCGTTGACATAAATACCAGGTCGGAATAAACGTTATACAGGTGAAAAAAGAGCTCCTTTTCAAACAACAACTTATCAGTTGGTCTTTCTGAAAAATTTATAAAGCATGTACGGTTTAAATAGGCACTATAAACAGGTTATTTACTTATTTTTTTTGCTTTTTTTAGCCAGTTGTAGTGGAAGCAACATTTTACATGGAGCCGGCGATACTAATCCAGGGCAAAACAGGTACCCTGAGTATGCTGATTTATACTTTTGGGCCGCTCATCCCCATAAAAAAGATTTCTCCGATAGTATCCCATTAAAATATAAAGCCGGCGAAAAAGACAGCTCTGTTGATGTGTTTTTTATTCACCCTACAACCTATGTAGCCTCTAAAAGTGTAAACGAATTATTACTGGATGATCCCGCAGAAAGGAATAACTGGAATGCCCCAATTTTAAACGAGTGGCTGAACAAAAAAACAGATCAGTCTTCTATACTTTTCCAGGCTTCTGCATTTAATCAGTACCGCGTTTTTGCCCCCCGGTACAGGCAGGCACACTATAAAGCTTTTTATCTGAAAGATAGTGTTGCCAGGCCCTTTTTTGATACAGCGTATGAAGATGTGAAAAATGCTTTTCGATTTTATCTCAAAAATTATAACCAGGGTCGTCCATTTATAATTGCTTCGCATAGCCAGGGTACTTTACACGCCGGACGACTTATAAAAGAGCTGGTTGAAAATACAACCCTTGCTAACAAAATGGTAGCGGCTTATATTATTGGCCTTCCTGTACCCGTAAACTATTTCGCCAACTGCAAACCATGCAGCACTGCGAACCAGGTAAATTGCTTTGTAAGCTGGCGAACTTTTAGAAACAACTTTGTGGCACCATATGTAGCGAAGGAAAAAATAAAAGCAGTTGTAGTGAACCCCCTTACCTGGACGCTAGATACATTACCTGCTTCGAAAAAACTGAATCGCGGAGCGGTATTGTTCAAGTTTAATAAGCCCAAAAAACATGCTGTTTCTGCTACGGTTAGCGGAAATGTTTTGTGGTCCAGTAAACCCCATTTTTTTGGAAGTATTTTTTATACCAGCAAAAACTATCATGTAGGAGATATTAATTTATTCTGGAAGAACATTCGGGATAACGTAGAAGAAAGGGTGAATGCTTATAAACGAATTTACCCTGAATAGTTTTTAAAAAATTTCGAAAATCACATCGAATTAACAAGCAGTTATATTCGCAAAGCTAATTGTAAGTTGACCCTTTTCCCGTACCTGTATTTGCTTACGGGATATTGTTGTTTCTGCACTTTTGTTTGCCAGCCGGAGAAATAGTTTATTGTAAGGTAGAACGTTTAAATTTTTGATGATGAAACAATGCTGGATTTTCCTGCTGTTATTTTTTTGTATTTCCCTGGTGCATGCCCAGGTTTTCGAATTGAATAAAGATTGGTTATGTGCTAATATAAAAAATGTTCAGCCCGGAGGTGCAATCATTTCAAAACCTTCTTATAAACTTACTAATTGGATGCCAGCAACTGTTCCCGGAACAGTTCTTACAACAATGTTGAATAACAAGTTAGTGGCAGATCCTTTTTATGGAATGAACAACAAATACATACCAGACATCTATAATACCGGGAACGAATATTACACCTATTGGTTTGTAAACGATTTTAAAGCAACTGCTTCAAAAGAAGAACAAGTTTGGTTGCAGCTAAGAGGAATAAATTATAAATGTGACCTGTTTTTAAATGGTGTGAAATTGAACAAGGAAACATTTGAAGGCATGCATTTACGACAACAGTATAATATCACTTCTTATTTAAATTCTAACGGAAATAACAGGCTTGCTGTTATTGTGTACCCTCCCGAAATCGTTGGTAATCCAAATGGCGGACAAGGTGGAGATGGTACGATAGCTCGCGGACTTACTACGCAATACACGGCTGGCTGGGATTGGATTCAACCTATACGCGACCGCAACACCGGGATCTGGGATAAAGTGACGATTGAAAAAACACGATTGGTCAATTTGCAACATCCCCATGTTGTAACAATAGTGCCGGGAAAAAGATTACCGGAAGGCAAACAGGCACCGGCAACACTAAACGTTTCTGCCGAAATAGTTAATCCAACTGCAAAAGCAATAACCGGTTATTTGCAATATAAACTTCAAGGGAATACCATACGAAAAATAGCCACTATCCCGGCGAAAACAACAACTGAGATTGTGCTGCCTGAACTCGTTATACAAAATCCAAAATTGTGGTGGCCGAATGGTTATGGCGAACAACACCTCTATAAAATAGCATTGGAATTTGTATCGGCAGAAGATAAACTATTTGATAAGGAAATTGTATCAATCGGAATTAGACAACTTGATAATAAATGGAATAACGAAACCAAAAGCATGCAGGCTTTTGTTAATGGTCAACCGATTTTCATTAAAGGTGGGAACTGGATTATTTCGGATGCCATGTTACGTTTTTCTGAAGAAAGATACGATGCGGAAATACGTTTTCACCGCGATATGAATTTAAACCTTATTCGAATTTGGGGAGGAGCTATCACTGAACGCCCGGAGTTTTATAATGCCTGTGATAAATATGGTTTATTGGTGTTCCAGGATTTTTGGTTTAGTGGTGATTGTAACGGCCGGTGGCTTGACGGCATGAAAAAAGAAGATCAATGGACAAGAAGAAAATATCCCGATAATCATCCATTGGTTTTAACTGCAGCTGCAGATCAAATAAAAATGATCCGCAATCATCCTTCTTTGGCATACTGGTGTGGCGGTAATGAAATAACACCACCCGATGATATTTTGCTTCCACTGCGTGATTCTGTACTACCAAAGCTGGATGGCACCAGGTATTTTTTTGATTTTTCAAACAGCGATAGTATGTCATTAAATACTATTGGCGGTAATGGAGACGGACCATATAGCATACAGGATATTAGTACCTTCTGGCATCAAAAAACATTTCCTTATAACTCGGAAGTAGGCTCGGTTGGTGTAGGCGATTATGCCTCCCTCGAAAAATTTATTCCTAAGGAAAATATGGTGGCACCACAATACAAACAACGCGTAGATTCAGTTTGGAATTATCACAAATACATCGGGTACGACCAGTACATGGATGCTTATGGAAAAGCAAAGGATGTGAAAGACTTTGCTATGAAAGCGCAACTTCTAAATTACGACCAGTACCGAGGTTTAATGGAAGGTTTTCAATCGCATATGTGGGAATGGTATACAGGATCTATTATCTGGAAAACGCAAAACCCGTGGACTGCTTTGCGTGGACAGATGTATGATTATTATTTGGATGTTAATGCCTGTTTGTATGGACTTAGAAAAGGAAGCGAACCGTTGCATATTATGATGGATCCAAAAGACAAAATGGTGATGATTACCAACCATGGTTTTACTATGCAACGCAACCTGATGATGGAGGCAAAAGTATATGATGTAATTACCGGTAAGGATACTTTATACTCGCTGATGTTTAATGAAATCGGACCTAGCATGAGTAAAAAGTATTACGCCATGAACGGGTTTTTAAAAGCCTTGAAATTACATGAAGGCGCTTTTGTATCTCTTCGTTTATTGAAAGAAGACAACAGTTTGATCAGTGATAATTTTTACTGGCTACCCGGCGATGAAGGACAATATACCGCATTACAAAAGATGCCGGAAACGCATTTGACTATTTCTGCATCTGAAAAAAACAAAGGCAAGATCGAAGTGATTCTATTTAATGACAAAAATCACCCGGTGGCATTTTTTAATCGCATTGCGCTGGTAGACGAATCAACAGGAGAAAGAATTTTACCCGGCTTTTTTTCTGATAATTATATTAGTGTTTTGCCTGGTGAAACAAAAACAATAAGCATTGAATATCCTGCTTCAAAATCGCGTATTAATAAGTTAGTAGAAGTATATGGATGGAATGTGCCAAGACAACTGGTGGATATAAGATAACTTAAAAGAACCCAATATTTGTTATTTTATACTTTAAGAATACCGTCAAAATTTCACAGTGGATTGACCTCTAATTGAGACTGCCAAAAATCTAATCATAATTCAATCATCATCAGAATCATTGGCTTTTTCATTCCAGGTTTCTCCATATTTAATAATCGATACTCTTTCGCAAAGCATGGTTCTTTTTGGTCCGACTGGCTCATCTTTTAATTGCTGTTGAATTTCGATAAATTCATTGGCCTTATCCAGGAACTCCCTGCTATTCAAAACTTGTTCCAGCCATGAAGCAAACCCTGTAAAATCCGGATCTGTTCTTTTATAGATCATTCCTTCTGTAATTTGAGATAATTCCCAACTGTTAAGTTCACTTTTATTGAAATTCAATGGTGTCTTCTCTAAAAAATAATCAAGCAAATAGGTGTTGGAGAAAAAGGTGCTATGTGTTTTTTTACTTGCCTCATCAAGTTTGTTACATTTGAATAGAATAAAAGTATACTCGAATAAAAAAATGGGATAACCAATGTCGTCTTTAAACGCTCTATCAAACCAACGTAAATACCGGAGCCCTCCCTTATAATCTTTAATTTTTATATATTGTTCGGGTAGTGCATATCTTATACCAGCACCATCGTGATGATATCAATGCCAGTATTTTCGATCATCTGATAATGCTTTTTTCAGTTTAACAATTTTCCTCTTAACACGGTCAATTTCCTTTTCATTCATACAAATTACCTTAATAACTGATGCTCGATTGAAATAAAACAGATCTTATTTCTACTTTATTTCAATGTAAGATAACAAACTAAAAATTGACTTAATTACCGGTTAGTTATTAATTGATTTTCCAATACTGTAACATCCATCAACGCATATCTTTTTACACCACAGATTTTCATTTCATCCAGCATGTCTACCATATTATTGAAATTGGAAGTAGCTGTTGGTTTTATCATCACCATTAATTTTTCATCATCGCCGTTTGCAGTAGTCAACCTGTTTCTTAACCCTATTAACCTGCTTCGCAAATTATTAATGTCATTATAACTTATCGCAATCATGTGCTACTATCCTTTGATAATTCTCTTTCATAATACCAGGTATTTTTCTCATCTGGAATTATGGTTACAGCTCCGGATTGTGGAACCGGCATGCCCACCAGGTCGTCTTTTGGCATTATTAATTTCAGAGCCGTATTATCTGACATCGTAGTGGTAAAAACAAAGAATGTGATCAGCAAAAATCCCAGGTCAACCATGGGAGTAAGATCGACCCTGGTATTGTGCACAGTTCGTTTTCCGGCTTTTGAACGGGTAATAATTTCCGACATAACAGTGGTTTGCTAATAGGATGAACCTCCCGGTTAATTCCATAAACAGGTTGTTGTTTATAGGTATACAGCCCGCGCAAGGGACAGATGCAAGTACCCCGCAAAGCCCCGCAGGAAGTATTGCCATTTCTATACAAACTACTATCGGGGCTGCGGAGTACTGCGGATGGCCCGGCGCCGCAGTGGCAATTGGCGGCGTGCGCACCAGGATGTATTTACCAGTTATATCTTTAAATCACTCGCACTGAATCGCTTACACCGCCATTTACAAAAGCTACTTTTCCCCAACATCTTTAGTCATACCTGCCACCATTATCTTCGCAAAATGCAGGAACTTTTGAAGGGTTTAAATGATGAACAGCGGGAAGCAGTGCTTCACAAAGACGGTCCTATTATGATTGTTGCCGGTGCGGGTAGCGGTAAAACCAAAGTGTTAACCACCCGGATCGCTTACCTGATGGGCCATCACAAAGTAGACGCATTTAATATCCTGGCGCTCACATTTACCAATAAGGCTGCTGCCGAAATGAAGGAAAGGGTCATAAAAGCTCTTGGCAATAACGAGGCACGAAACTTATACATCGGCACCTTTCATAGTGTTTTTGCCCGGGTATTACGGGGTGAAGCACACCATATCGGCTATCCTAATCATTTTACCATTTACGATTCCGATGATAGCCGCAGTGTAATTAAAACGGTGGTTAAGGAATTAAATCTCGATGATAAACTGTACAAACCCAACGTGGTGCACAACCGCATCAGCGCTGCTAAAAACGGTTTGATCAGCCCCATCGAATACATGACGGATAGTTTTATCCAGCAGGAAGATGCCCGACAAAACCGACCGATGATCGGCAAGATTTATGACCTGTATGCCAAACGTTGTTTTAAAAACGGGGCAATGGATTTTGATGACCTGCTTTACAAAATGTACGAGTTGCTTCGCGACTTCCCGGCAGTGCTGCACAAGTACCAGCACAAATTTAAATACGTGCTGGTAGATGAGTACCAGGATACCAATACCACCCAGTATGCGATTGTAAAATTGCTGGCAGCAGTGTATGAAAACATTTGCGTGGTTGGTGATGATGCGCAAAGTATCTATTCGTTTCGCGGTGCTACCATTGAAAACATCCTGCAGTTTCAAAAAGATTACGACGATGTGAAAGTGGTAAAGCTTGAACGCAATTACCGCAGCAGCAGTAATATTCTGAATGTTGCCAACGAAATAATCAGCAACAACAAAGGACAGATTCCAAAAGAATTATGGACCGAAGCAGGTGCGGGTGAAAAGATAAAACTCGTTCGTGTTTCCAGCGACAATGATGAAGGCCGTTATGTTGCCGATGCTATCCAGGAACAAAAACTGCGCAATCATTTTCATAACAAAGACTTCGCCATTTTATATCGCACCAATGCGCAAAGCCGTGCATATGAAGAATGTTTGCGGCGCATGAATATTGCGTATAAAATTTTTGGAGGTCTTAGTTTTTACCAGCGCAAAGAAATAAAAGACATGATTGCTTACCTGCGTGTAATTGTAAATACACGGGATGAAGAAGCGCTGAAAAGAATCATTAATTATCCTGTTCGTGGCATAGGTAAAACATCGCTGGAAAGAGCCGTAATTGTTGCCAATGAGCAAGACATCCCGATGTACGATGTGCTTGAAAAGGCCACAGCCTATGGGTTAAAAGGCGCATCGCTTGAAAGCATACAACAGTTCGTTCAAATGATCCGTTATTTTCAAAGCATGCTCGATAAAGGCAATGCTTACGAAGTAGCCTTCCAGGTAGGAAAACATACCGGGCTGGTAAAAGAATTATTTAACGATAAAAGCCAGGAAGGGTTGGCCCGTTATGAAAACATCCAGGAATTATTAAACTCTATCAAAGAATTTACAGAAACACCAGCCGATTTTGAAGATGGTGAAGTAGGTGACAAAAGTCTTGCCAGTTACTTGCAACAAATTGCGTTGCTCACAGATGCAGATAACCAGAAAGAAGGTGCCGATGTTGTAAGCCTGATGACTATTCACGCAGCAAAAGGGTTGGAGTTTCCATGCGTGTTTGTGGGTGGAATGGAGGAAACACTTTTCCCAAGCGCCATGAGCATTAATACCCGCGAGGAACTGGAAGAAGAACGCCGGTTATTTTATGTTGCCGTAACCCGCGCCAAAAGCAGGCTTTGGTTGACATATGCACAAAGCCGTTATCGTTTTGGCCAGTTAACGGCCAATGATCCAAGTCGTTTTTTAACCGAAGTGCCCGATCAATATTTAGATAAAACGATGAGTGGCGGTGGCGCAAAAAACCAGGGCAATTTTGGCTTTGGCAATGCGAGTGCTTTTGAAAGATTGCATGGTGCGGGCCGTGGTTTTAGCACACCGGATAACAACGGTGGTGCACCCGTTCGCAAACCAGTTGAAAGACCGGCCTATATGCCGCCAAAACCTGCGGCGAAAGTAATTGAACACCAGCCTGCCGCCGATTTTGTACCAAGCGATACCAGCGGATTGCAGGCAGGTATGAAAGTGGAACACCAGAAGTTTGGTTTTGGAACGGTATCTAAAATGGAAGGAGCCGCACATAACCCCATTGCCACTGTTGAATTTGAAAAGAATGGCGAAAAAAAGATCATGCTGAACTACGCTAAACTGCGGATTATCGATTAAACAATAGACCCCCTGTAGTACCAATCAACCAATCAACTAATTAACTGATCAACTAATCAACTTAAAACTTCGTCTTTCCTATATCACCAGCAGAAAATACTATTCATCAATAATGGTGAGCATTTCACGTTTCTGGTGTAATGTTTCACGCCCGTGAATTTAGCCGCAGACCCATAAGCATTTTTCTTACTTTGAAAATAGCTTATGAAATACCAGGTAACATATATTGTTTGTGTAATAGCTTCCGTTTTATTTTTACAACCATCGGTACATGCACAATTACTCGAAAATTTTAGCGATGGAGATTTTACGACTGATCCAACCTGGCTTGGAAATACAAGCGATTTTGTTGTTAATGCACCAGGCCAGCTTCAAAGCAATAATACCTTAACAAATAGTTCTTTTTATTTAAGCACAGCTAACACACTTGCAACTAATGTGCAATGGGAATTCTTTATAAATCTTCCCTTCAGTACATCCGGTGCTAACTATGCCGATATCTATTTAACGGCTTCGCAAAGTGATCTTTCTGCAACAAATAACTCTGGCTACTTCGTGCGGGTTGGCAACACAGAAGACGAAATAAGTTTGTATAGAAAAGATGCCAATGGCAACAGCATAAAAATAATAGATGGTGTTAATGAAACAATTGCTACCGGTAATAATGCTGTTAAGATAAAAGTGATTCGCGATGCAAATAATCATTGGATCTTAATGCATGATATTACTGGCACTGGAAATAATTACAAGTCAGAAACAACAACTGTTGATGTTACTTATACGTCCACTGCATTCTTCGGTATTTTAATCAAACAAAGCACGGCATCTTTTTTCCAGAAACATTTTTTAGATGATATAAAGATAATTGGTTATGTGCCTGATATTACTGCACCATCAATCGTTTCTGTATTTCCTACTACCGAAAAAACAATTGCAATAATTTTTAATGAACCTGTGTCAGATTTTTCTGCAAACAACACTGATAATTATAGCATACCGAATATTGGAAAACCAACAGAGGCATTAATTGATGTATCAAATTCAAAACAAGTCTTAGTAAGTTTTTCAACTGCATTTATTAGCGGAGTTTCCTACACCATCAAGGTGAATGGAGTTAAAGATCTTGCAGGTAATGCAATCAATACCACTTATCCATTTACCTACTTTATACCAACAGAATATGATATTGTAATAGACGAAATAATGGCCGATCCTTCACCTTCTGTTGGCCTGCCAAATGCTGAATGGATTGAGTTAAAAAACACCAGTGCTTACGATATTAATTTGAAAGATTATCGCATTGGAAATACAAGCAATACCAGTTTACCATTACCTGCATATTTGTTACAGGCAGGAACTTTTGTTATTGTAACTGCCAATTTAAATGTTGCTGCATTAACGGCCTTTGGATCAACCATTGGTATTACTAATTTTCCATCCTTAGGTAACGATGAAGACGAGGTGTTTTTACAAAACAATACCGGCGCTATCATGCACCAGGTTTCATATAATAAAAGTTGGTATCAAAACCCGGTTAAAGCTGATGGAGGTTGGTCGCTTGAAATGATCGATACTTATAATCCTTGCGGCAGTGGTACTAACTGGAAATCATCAACAAATATTACCGGCGGAACACCCGGTAAAAAGAATGCGGTGGAAAGTAGTAATGCGGATAAAACCGGCCCGTTTTTATTGAGGGCTTATGCAAACGATAGTTTATCCATTATACTTTATTTCGATGAAACATTAGATAGCACTAAAGCAGCTATAACTACTTGTTATACCATTAATGAAGGTATTGGAATGCCAGTTACTGCTATTCCACAATTAACTGGCTTTAATAAGGTAAACCTTGTACTGCAGTCGCCTTTACTTCCAGGTAAAATATATACAATCAGCGTTAAGAACTTAAGTGATTGTTCCGGAAATATTTTGGAAAACAGTATAGTAAAAGTTGGCCTGGCAGTAATTGCAGACTCTTTGGATATAATAATAAACGAGATCTTATTTGATCCGCAACCATTTGGTGCTGATTACCTGGAGCTTTATAACCGAAGTGATAAGATCATTGATCTGTTTGATATTGCCGTTGCTGGTAAAACATCCGGCAGTTTACCAGGCACACCTATCAAAGTAAGCAATGATCATCATCTATTTTTTCCTAAAGAATTCATCGCGGTAACAACAGATCCGGCTGTTGTAAAGCAACAATATGTTGTTAAGGATGAAACGGCATTTTCGTCCTCAAAACTGCCGGCGTTTTCCAACGATAAAGGAACAGCTCTGTTGTTAAATAATCATGGAGATGTTTTAGATATACTTGACTACAACAGCAACTGGCATTTTGCCTTGCTGGATAATAAACAAGGCATTTCCCTCGAACGTATTAATTATAATAAACCCACTAACCAGCCATCCAATTGGACGAGCGCTGCATCTACGGTGGGTTTTGGTACACCGGGTTATCAGAATAGCCAGTTCCGGTCCGATTTAGAACTGCAGGGTTCTATAACTATCCATCCAAAAATATTTAGTCCCGATAATGATGGTTTTGAAGATTTTGCTTTAATAGAATTTGCATTTGCCGAACCAGGCTATGTGGCCAATATTACAATTTTCGACGCAGCAGGAAGACCCGTAAAAGTACTGCAACGCAATACCACAACTACTGCCAAAGGCAATTTCCGTTGGGATGGCCTTGATGATAAACAACAGAAGATTCCGGCAGGTACTTATATAATTTATACGGATATCTTCAACCTGGATGGCCGGAAAAAACAGTTTAAGAACGCCGTTGTTCTAGCCAGGAAGTTCTAAGCACAGTTTCAATTTTCTCCGAAATACCTGCATGGTTGCAAGTAAAATTTATCCCGATTTTTGTAGAACAAGCTTCTTTTATTCCTAACCATTTGTTTATAAAAGGAGTTTTTTTAAATCGGATTAAAAAAATATTTACAGGCTATCTTTAGACTGATTCATGCTTCAATCTCCTACCATAGAAACAAGCAGGCATCCAATAAAAGGATGGAAAAATATACTCTATTATTTCCTGTTGATTGGAGGAAGTATTGGTGGAGTTTTCTATGTTATCAAACAGGGAATAAAGCTGCAGAATGCAAGCAATAAGTTACCTTTTGTAAAACACTCGTTAACCGGCTGGAAAGAGTTTAGTGAAACAGCCGGCCATAACCTTGTACATCCGCTGGCCATTTTGTTATTGCAAATCATCACTATCATACTTGCCGCCATGGCATTTGGCTATTTGTTCCGGAAACTAAGACAGCCAGCAGTTATAGGAGAAATTATCGCAGGTATCGTGCTGGGTCCTTCCCTAGTTGGTTATTATTTTCCGGAATTTTCGCTATTTCTTTTCCCGGTGGCATCATTGCCAAACCTCCAGTTTTTGAGCCAGATAGGGTTAATACTTTTTATGTTTGTGGTTGGTATGGAGCTTGATTTACAAGTGCTAAAAACCAAGGCATATGAGGCAATCGTGATCAGCCATGCAAGCATAGTTATTCCATTCACTTTTGGCATTGCACTGGCCTACTTTCTATACAATAGCTATGCACCCGCTGGTGTTCCTTTCTTACCATTTTCATTGTTTATTGGCATCGCCATGAGCATTACAGCGTTCCCCGTATTGGCCCGCATTGTGCAGGAACGACAACTTAGTAAAACAAAATTAGGCGCACTGGTAATCACCTGTGCTGCTGCAGATGATATTACTGCCTGGTGCCTGCTGGCTGCGGTGATTGCCATTGTAAAAGCAGGATCATTTATCAGTGCGTCATACACCATTTTGTTAGCCATTGTATATGTTCTTTTAATGGTGTTTGTTATACGACCATTTCTAAAAAAAGTAGGTGATAAATATGCTGGGCGTGAGAAGTTGAGCAAGCCAATTGTAGCAGTTTTTTTTATAACACTACTAGTCTCTTCATACATAGCAGAACTCATTGGAATACATGCATTGTTTGGGGCGTTTATGGCAGGTATCATAATGCCGGCAAATGCTAGTTTCAGGTCTGTTTTTATTGATAAGGTAGAAGACGTAGCAGTAGTATTGTTGTTGCCGCTTTTTTTTGTGTTTACCGGGTTAAGAACACAAATTGCTTTGCTCAATGATATAACCCTTTGGAAAGCATGTGCCGGAATAATAGTTATTGCAGTTGCAGGAAAGTTCCTGGGAAGCGCCTTGTCGGCAAGGTTCGTAGGGCAATCATGGAAAAATAGCCTCGTGATCGGGGCATTGATGAATACCCGCGGATTGATGGAATTGGTAGTTTTAAATATCGGGTATGACCTGGGTGTTTTAACGCCCGAAATATTTGCAATGATGGTTATTATGGCCTTGTTTACCACTTTTATGACAGGCCCTTCCTTAGACCTCATCAACTTTTCTTACCGCGAAAAACGGGTTCATTCACCGGCAACGGTTACGCGGGCAATCGCATCAACATTTAAAATTCTTATCTCCTTTGGAACACCGGATAGTGGGCGTGCAATGCTAAAGCTAGCAGCAGCGTTTATAAAAAATTCTAAAGAAAATACCAGCATCACAGCCTTACACCTAACACCAAGCTCAGAAGTAAACCAGTTTAATATCGATGAAAAAGAAACCAGTTTGTTTGAACCCTTATTGGAAGAGGCTGAACAGCTGCAATTGAAAGTAGAAAAGCTATTTAAGCCATCACAAGATATTATTCCTGAAGTAATTCGCATTGCTAATGAAACGGCCTGTGACTTGCTGCTGGTAGGTACAAGCAGGTCGATTTACGAAGGAACATTCCTGGGTAACCTGCTTGGCTTGACGTCGAAGCTAATGGAACCCGATAAACTTTACCGCACGCTTACATTTCAGCAGCCCTTATTCGAACAGGCCTTGTTTGATGAGAGAACCCAGGCAATTATCGATCATGCAAAAGTTCCGTTAGGTGTTTTCATCAATAAGCAGTTTTCTGAAGCACAAAAAATATTGCTCCCGGTTTCCGGAATTAGTGACCAGGTAGTATTTATTTATGCCCGTAAATTGATTACCAATAACAATGCAGTGGTGACATTGGTAGATGATAATAACCTGCAGGCTAAAGTGCCCGAAATAGGCACTGATATTGAACAAATGAGACATGCATTTAATTCCCGGGTAGTGCTTAAGTCAGAGGAGATGGCCAACATTCCATTAGATCAATTCGACTTATTGCTGGTTAGTTATACGTCGTGGAAAAACTATGCCGAAAGCAAGCCAGCCTGGCTAAAAAATATTCCTTCTACTCTAATTATTCGTCCCTGAGAACAGTATAAACAATAACAAATTTATCATTTATTGGCTAATGCTTCTCTTACGCTAGCGGGTAGTTTCGCTACAACCAAATCATAAGAGTTTTTGGTCCATTCGAGTAACAATTTATCGGGTATACTGTAATCAATTAAAACGGTATTCCAATGTTGTTTGTTCATATGATAACCTGGCTGAACTGCCTGGTATCTTTCCCTTAATTCGATGGCCATTTCAGGATCACATTTCAGGTTAATGCTTGAAAAAGTTTCAATACCCGTTAATGCAAACATTTTTCCGGCTACTTTATAAACAAGGGTTGTATCACCGAAAGGCATTTCTTCCGTAACCCCATTCAGGTTTAAACAAAATTGTTGAAATGATTCAAGGTCCATGTTACTGTTTTATCCTCAAAATTAACGCCGATCCAACCTGTGAAGGTTATTTTTGATTAGTGATAAAAATGTATGATGACGAGTTTTTTATGCAGAAAGCACTGCAGGAAGCGCAACTGGCATTTGATGAAGACGAAGTTCCGGTTGGTGCCATTGTTGTGATGCAGAATAAAATAATTGGTCGCGGGCATAACCTTACTGAAACACTAAAGGATCCCACTGCCCATGCAGAAATGATGGCATTGACTGCTGCCTTTGCCCATTTAGGAGCCAAATATTTACCCGATGCCACTATTTATATTACAGTAGAGCCCTGTCATATGTGCGCAGGTGCATTGTACTGGAGTAAAATTGGCCGTATCGTTTACGGGGCAGCTGATCTTAAAAATGGGTACAGAAGATTTCTCTGTGATTGTGATGGAAAAGAAACAGCTGCTTCTATAAAGAATGAGCATAAAGTATTTCATCCAAAAACAATCCTTGTTACTGGCATACTGCAGGATGTATGTGGTGCGCTTATGACAGATTTCTTTCAACGCAAACGCAAACTCTAATTCAGGCAGTCTGTTAAAGAATCAGTTTTGAGGCTAATCATTTTCCAAAATAGGTAATCGCCTAATAATGGACGCTTACCTTTGCTAACCCTTGAATCATTTATATTGTAAACATTAAAATTATATTAATTATGTCTTTTACTTTACCACCATTGCCTTATGCAACAAACGCATTAGAACCTTTTTTTGATCAGCAAACTATGGAAATTCACCATGGTAAACACCACCAGGCATATGTTACCAATCTTAATAATGCCATAGCCGGAACGCCAAATGAAAACAAAAGTTTGGAAGACCTGGTAGCTACTGCTGGATCTATTAGCCCTGCTGTTCGTAATAATGGCGGTGGACATTGGAACCACACCTTTTTTTGGGATCAATTAAAAGTAAATGGTGGTGCGCAACCTACCGGTAAACTGGCTGCTGCTATTGATAGTGACCTGGGTGGTTTTGAAAAATTAAAGGAAGAATTTAAAAAAGCCTCTATTGGTCGGTTTGGCAGCGGATGGGCATGGATTGTTGTAAAAGATGGCAAACTAGTTATCACCAGTACGCCAAACCAGGACAATCCGCTGATGGATGTAGCCGAAACAAAAGGCACACCAATATTGGGTTTAGACGTTTGGGAACACGCTTATTACCTGAAATACCAGAACAAGCGTCCGGATTTTGTGGATGCTTTCTGGAACGTAGTCAATTGGGAGGTTGTAAGCAGCCGTTTAGAGAAAGCGCTTGGTTAACATCAGGATGCTCAAAAGAAGTAAAATCGTTTTTATAAAAAAGCCGTTGCAATCTAATCGCAACGGCTTTTTTCATGTCGCAGGATACTTTTAAACGATGTTAATACTAAACCGGTACATGCCGCAGCCACTTTAATGATTTGATGTTTTACTTATTTTCACCACCGCTTTTGGCGGGATAATTGAAAATTTAATTGAATGTAATGACAAATTTTATTCCCATATTTCCATTAAGCATCGTAGTATATCCCGGGGAGGAACTGAACCTGCACATATTTGAGCCCCGTTACAAACAATTGATAACTGACTGTTTCGCGGAAAAAAAATCGTTTGGTATTCCTGCCATGGTAAAGGACAAGCTGATGGAATTTGGTACGCTCGTATCAATTGAAGAAATAAAGGAAGTTTATGAAGATGGTAAAATGGATATACGCACCCGTGCTGAAAAAGTTTTTCGGATGCTTGAAGTGGTAAAAGAGATCCCCGATAAATTGTACAGCGGCGCCATTGTAAACTACCCGGAAAACAATGAATTAAGTAAGCCCGACCTGGTAAAAAGAATTTTGGCGGCCATTCGCGAATTACACCGGTTATTGAACATTACCAAGAGTTTCAAAAAACCTGATGACGAACTCGTTAGCTATGATATGGCACATCATGCCGGGTTAAACCTGGAAGAGGAATTTGAATTTCTACAATTGATGCGGGAAGATCAGCGACTTGAATACCTGAAAAGGCACCTGAGTAAGGTTCTGCCTATCATCCAGGAAATGGAAAGCCTCAAGGAAAAGGTGAAATTAAACGGTCATTTCAGAGAACTGAAAGGTCTTGGTTTTGAGTGATGATTCAGGAAGTTGAAGTTCGTTTTGCAGATAAATATTTCCAGCAACCTATACCCAAAAAACAGCCAATACCGTCAGCAATCATGTCAAAAACATCAAAACTTCTGTTGGGTATGTAGTTTTCCTGAACAAACTCCATCACAACTCCATAGGCTAATGCAGCTAAAGCTATAAACAAAATAGTTTTGAAATGTATTGGCGATCCTGACAGCCTTTGTACCGGAAATAACAACAGGATGACCATGATGGCAAAAATGGCGATATGAACCAGTTTATCGCCCTGGATCTTATTAAACCAATTTAAAACAGGAACTGCCGAGCCAGGCAAGGTAAGCAGGTAAAAACTAAGCAAGAACCAGGTTAGGGCTGGTAAAAAGAGCTTGATCTTCCTGGTCATAAAAAGGAAATATAAAATGGCCTGGCATTATACTTTTCCCAGAACATACATAGCTTCCATTGTTGGAGATGAGCTGCCGCCCTCTTTTTCAAGTGTTATTGCAAATGCCTGGGCTTCCGGTATGTTGCGCATTCTCAGCAACATATTATCCTGCGAACCTGAAAGATCAACCATACCAGCGTCTACTGGTTTGCCATCCACAATTGCCCATAACTGGTATTGTTTCTGCGAAGCAGGTTTTGGAAGATTATTTACAAGCAGGTAAACATCTTTGCTACGGCTATCCCAATAAACAGTTGCCATTGAACCCGGCTTGGCCGGAGTTGCACCCATTACCACCTGTTTAACAGCAGGGTCTTTTACCATATTAAAGCTGGCTTCCATGGCTTTGTTCCTGGCTAAAAGGCTGTTTTGCTGAACCACGAGGGCAGTATATTGCTTTTTGAAACTTACGCTTCTACTATAAAAATAAAAGTTGAGAATGATACTGGCCATCAGCATAAGCACACAAACAGCCACGGCACGCTGCAGCCATTTCATTGGTTTTGGCGTGGGAACCATTGGAATAACCATTGGTTTTGCCGGGATTATTTTTTCCTGCAAATCAATTACAGGCGCCTCGATTCTTTCTTCTGTTTCGAATGCCAACGATTCAAATATGCGTTGTTTTAAGGCTGTAGGGGGAGTAAGTGCAGCACCCAGGTGTAATTGCTCCTGCTCTAATTCAAAATGTTCCTTGTATTGTTTTACCTCAGGGTATAGTGCCGACATCTGTTCCAGCTCTATCCAGTCCTGCTCGTCGGCCAGCCCCATTACACAGGCTTCGATGGCCCCACTTGATATGTATTCCTGTACGTTCACTGTTATTGCATCAATTCTCTTAATTGTTTTAAACCTGTACGGACTCTTGTTTTAACAGTACCCAAAGGAATTTTAAGCAAGTCGCTTATTTCATCCTGTGTGTAACCGCTAAAATATGCCAGCTCTAAAACTTGCCGGAGATCTTCTTTTAATTTAAACAACATTTTACGTAACCCAATCTGGTCTATCTGTTGTGTTACGCTTCCGCTGGATTCATATACGGGATCAGACATCTCCCGGTTTTGTTTCATCTGCCGAAACCCTTTACTTCTTACCATATCGATGGCTGCATTGCGGGCAATGTTCAACATCCAGGTATACAACCTGCTTCTGTCAGCATCATACATCTCAATCCTTCGAAAGATATTTACAAACACTTCCTGTAATACATCTGCGGCTAATTCCTGGTCGGTAACAATACCGCTTATTACTGCAAATAAAGCACCGCTATAATTTTCATACAAATAGGAATAGCCATCCTCCCTACGCTCTTTTAAAAGCGCTATTAATTCTTCTTCACTGTATTTGGTTACGGAAATCAAGTTGATGTGGTACCGGATGGTTTATTTTACTAACTGCAGGATCTGAATTCTTAATTTGTTAAAAAAAGCCTGCCAGCTCAAGAATACTTATAACAACAAAATCAGGAAACTGTTGCAGAATAAGCATCTGCTGAAAGCAATTGTTCAAAGTCGGCCGGGTTTGTTACGGAAATACGCACCATCCATCCGTCGCCATAAGGATCAGTATTGACTAATTCGGGTTTGCTGTTCAAAGCAGGATTTACTTCTAAGACTTTTCCGGCAAGTGGTAAAAACAGATCGCTTACTGTTTTTACTGCTTCTACTGTACCAAAAACAGTTTCAGCTTCCAGCTCTTTGCCCACTGTATCTATATCAACATATACAATATCCCCCAACTCACGTTGTGCAAAATCGGTAATACCTATAGTTGCAATATTGTCGGAAATGCTTACCCACTCGTGGTCTTTGGTATAACGTAAGTTAGATGGAAAATTCATTTAGGAAACTAGTTGTAAATGGTACAATGAGGGATCAATCAGCGCAAGATAGGGTAAGATTATTTACCTATAAAAAGCTGGTGGCTGTTTGTGAAAATAAATTATCCAGCCAATAATTCTTTCACCACTGCACTTATAGATTTACCATCCGTTTTTCCTGCAAGTTGTTTGTTAGCAGCACCCATTACTTTACCCATATCGGCCGGAGAGGTGGCTCCTACAGACGTGATAATGTTTTTTATGATATCTTTCAATGCATCTCCTTCGAGCTGCGCAGGTAAAAAACGGCTAATGACAGTTATCTCTTCCTGTTCTTTTACAGCAAGATCTTCCCGCCCCTGTTTTTGAAAGATTTCGAGGCTATCCCTACGCTGTTTCACCAGCTTTTGCAATAATTTGGTTTCATCTTCTTCTTTAAGAATTCCACCTGCACCCTCACTTGTTTTTGCTATAATGATCGCCGCCTTGATTGCTCTAACACCTCTTAAAGTGGCGTCATCCTTGGCTTTCATAGCTTCTTTCATTAGTTCCATTACCTGTGTTTCCAAACTCATACGGTATATTTTTAAAAAAAATTATATAAGAAAAGAATTAAATTCAATGACATCTAATTCCTTTCAGGACTTATTTATGCCTTGTTGTTTTTGCGTTGGTTTTCCTGGAACTTTTCGAAAAAACCTTTTGCAAAACTTTTCATATCGGCAACCAGCTCAGTTTCGCCGGTACTGCGTTGAAAACTATCTGCCATTCCTATAAAAGTTTGATAATAGAAATCTGCCATTTCATCTATCATCATTTCCTGTGTCCATAAATCAATTCTTAAAGCGGCCTTATCATTGCCGTCCCAAAAATTTATCATCATGGCTTTGGCTTGCTGTTTTTCAGCAGCAGTGCTGTCGGTAGCATTCCAATGAATGGATTGCGGAACATTCTGTTCGTCAAGGCCAACTTCGATAGTTATATTCGATTCTTTTTTCACGATAGCTATTTTAAAATTTGGATGGCAAATGTAAGTTAGTGTGCGATAATACATTGTTCGATACATTCCCAGAATATGTTTGCCGATAGATCTGCATCATATCTTTTGCTATGTTCCAGTCCTTTCCCAATTAATTCGCTGCGCAAATGTTCATCCTTATATAAAAGTTTCATTTGATCAGCTATTTTTTCGGGATTATCAGCGTCAGCAAATAATGCTACTCCTTCACCGGGCTCGGCTTCGGTTGCCACCGAAATAACGGGCACGGAGGAAACCATGGCTTCCAGCTGTAAAGACGAAAATCCAGGTTTGCCATTCATATTAATAAGAGCGTAGGCAGCATTCATCAAATTAGTTTGTACCTGCCTGCCAGGATTGATTATTATTTTAACATCACTCCTGAATTTGTAGGTGTTCAATTTTTTTTCAAAGTCATTTTCCGGCCATTGCAATGTACCCGCCAGCACAAGTTGCATATTGCTATGTTGTCTTTTTTTGAATAAAGAAAAAGCCTTCAACAGGTTTACTATTTTATTTGCCGGAGAAATAGTTCCCTGGTATAAAAAAAAATCTTTTCCATCTGTTTGTTGATCTTTCACCGCTTCTTTTTCCTGCCAACCGATGATTGAAGGTTGCGGCAAAATTGGAACGGGGATGGTGCAAATCTTTTCGCCGTTTAAAGCATAATTTACTTGAAGCTGTTTGCCGGTAAAACCTGAGAGCACACCAATACATGCAGCCTTTTGTAGCGAACTTTGCTTAAGCTTATTCTTGTTTGTCAAATTCCCTAATTTATCCCCAATCAATAAAAATTGTGGCAATCCAATCTTTGGAAAGTACCGGGCTGCTGCACTAATTAAAATACTGGCGTTATGCTGTTTAAGTAACTTAGGTAACTGCCTGAACTCCCACCATTTCTGTAGAATTTGCTGTTGAGGTTTAAATGGGACTACCAGGCTAGTTACGTTGCCGGCATTTGGAATCCAGCCTGGTTCTTCATTAGTTACCAGGAAAAAGAATGAATGGTCGGGTTTGCGTATAATAAGAATTGGAAAAATCTCCCGCATCAAAGCATCCATTTCGAATTGTTCGCAGGGGATATATACGACTATTGTCATGTGGTGCAAAACTATGGATTGATCAATGGATAGATAATTAGAGTTATAATCCTGTTAACGGATAATATTGATCAAGTTAATAATCGTAATACATCAGGCATTGTTTTAGAAATTAAGCATTTGATTGCTCAGCAAATGGGTATAAACTCCGTTCTTTACAAGCTTTTTTAATCAAATTATTTGCGAATGTCCCGAGTTACGATGATTGCTATTAACTGGATAATGCTGGCCTTAACACTTACCGTAAATGGGTTGGCAAACGCCCTGCCAATAAATGGCTATGATACCGGGCAGATTTCTGATATGTATCCAAACTTGTTTGTACCTGCAGGTTTTACATTTGGAATTTGGGGATTTATCTATTTGCTGCTTACCCTGCATGCTACCTATAGTACTTATATCTTATCCAATAAAAACAGGTCGGAAAATGAAATCGGGCAGCTGGTAAAAAAAATAAACCCGCTTTTCTGGGTAACCTGTGTCTTAAATGTTAGTTGGATTCTTGCCTGGCATAACTTGCTTATCTGGCTTAGCGTAGCAATAATGATCGCCTTATTTTTAACCCTGCTACAGATTTTTAAGCTTATTACAATAGCCGACAGGGATATAGCTCTGGGGTATATGGAACACATTTCACTTGAAACTCCATTCATTATTTATTTTAGCTGGATTGCCGTAGCGCTGATTGCCAATGTAACCGCCTTATTGGTTAGCCAGGGTTTTACGCCAGCTAATCAGAGCACCTGGTCTTGTATTATGATAGTGGTAGCTGCCATGATTGGAGTTGTTTTTTCATTGTATTTCCGGCGGCCGGCATATACAGCGGTGATCATTTGGGCCATAATCGGCATTTATAGCAAACAAGCGGTTGGCTCAGAGATTATTGCAACAACTGCTGTTTCTTCTATAGTTGCATGTTTCACAGCAGCAGTCGTTGGTTTTTGGTTTAAACGAAAACTGCTTTTCAGATCCAGTGTCCAGGCACATTGAGCTGGCATTTATAAATGATCGTTGTGTAATTGCCATTCATCTGGCTAAATTCTTCATTGGATTATTATTACCGCTCCATCATCGTGCCGCAGTACCTTTATGAATTCATAAATGCTTGCTACCATTCCTTAAATAGTGGCAAAGGCATTTGTTCAGCAATTGAGATTTCAAATAAATTCAATAAAGCCTGCCTCATCAAATGGCATTGATAGATATAAAGCTTCCAAAATCCATAGCCCGCGCTCTAAAGTTGCCCCTGGTAAATGATCCCAGGCGGCTTCAGATAAAAGCGTTGAAAAAACTGCTGAAAAAAGCTCGTTACACCGAATTTGGACAGCAATTCAGGTTTGATGAAATTTTAATGACCAGGCAGCCGGGTAAACGATTTCAACAGCTGGTTCCGTGTTTCGACTATAATAAACTATACAAAGCTTATTGGCACAAAACACTCGAAGGAGTGCCTGATGTTTGTTGGCCCGGGCGGATAAAATATTTTGCATTAAGCAGTGGCACGAGCGAATCGTCCAGTAAATACATTCCCATTTCGAAAGACCTGATCAAAAGCAATTTGCTTACCAGTAAGCGACAACTTTATACGCTTGCAGGCTACCACGATATAAATTATAATTCGTTACCCAGGGGCTGGTTATTATTAGGCGGAAGTACCTCTTTGCAAAAAGAAGCTACTTTTTATGCCGGAGATCTAAGTGGTATTCAGCAAAAAAATATTCCTTTTTGGTTTCAGCGGTTATATAAGCCCGGTAAGAAAATTGCCCGCGAAAGAGACTGGGCAAGAAAAATTGACGAGATAGTTGAAAAAGCACCTCAATGGGATATTGGCTTTATTGTGGGGGTTCCAGCCTGGTTGCAGATCTGTATCGAGAAAATTATAGAGCGATACCAACTAAAGAATATTCATGAGATGTGGCCCAACCTTGGGTTCTATGTACACGGGGGCGTTGCCATGGAGCCTTACAAAAAAGGCTTTGAAAAGCTGTTGGGTAAACCACTCACTTATATAGAAACTTATCTTGCCAGTGAAGGATTTTTGGCTTACCAGAATCGCCAGCATACACATGGTATGCGACTGGCGATTAACAATAATATCTTTTTCGAGTTTGTACCTTTTGATGAAAAAAATTTTGATGCTGATGGTAATATGGTCGAAAGCCCACAGGCACTGATGATTCACGAGGTTGAGCTGGAGAAAGATTATGCCTTGTTGATTAGTACTAATGCCGGTGCCTGGCGATACCTGATCGGCGATACCATTCGTTTCGTTGATTTGGAAAGAAGTGAAATAATAATTACCGGAAGAACAAAGCATTTTTTAAGCCTGGTTGGCGAACATTTAAGTGTTGATAATATGAACAGGGCCATAGAATTGGCATCAGAGGAGTTAAATGTTTGTATTCCTGAATTTACCGTTGCTGGCCTGCCTTTTGGCAACTTTTTTGCCCATCAATGGTATGTTGCCTGCGATGATGCGGTGGATGCCAAAGTGCTCGCCAATTGTATCGATCAGAAATTAAAGGAGTTAAATGACGATTACGAAGTGGAAAGGCGCCATGCTTTAAAAGAAGTAAGAGTAGAAGTTCTGACTCAAAAGATTTTCATGGAATTCTTAAAAAGTAAGGGTAAGATCGGCGGCCAGCATAAATTTCCAAGAGTTGTTAAAGGAAAAATGTTGCTTGATTGGCAACAGTTTCTCACTTCAAAAAACAATGTTATTTCAACAATAGTATAAAGAGATCCATTGCTGAAAATTATACAGGTGAAGCTGTACTTGTGCTTTAAAGTAGTAGTTTGCCCGACTCAATTTCCTGTCAATGGAGTTTGCTATTATAAAAGGGTTAGGTCTTGGGCTAATTCTTGCCATTTCCGTAGGGCCAATTGTATTTACCATTCTTAAACTCAGTTTGAAGCTGGGTCATAAAGCGGGCTATGCTTATATCACAGGCGTTTCATTAAGTGATGTATTGCTGGCTGTATTGGGTAATGTGGCAGCCGAATTAGTACGTTCCGCTTTAAAATATGAACTCTATATTGGCTTTGGCGGCGCCATGTTGCTGCTTGCTATGGGAGTGTATTCGTTGTTCTTTGGAAAAGACCCGGTAATGGATAACACTGAACTGGTGCCGGAGTTCCGGAAAAGAGATCTCGCCAAATTTAGCCTGCAAGGGTTTTTTATGAATATTCTTAACCCGGCTCCGATCTTCTTTTGGTTAACGACCTGTACGGCATTTGCCTATCTGCCATTAAAAGAAAGGGTCGTTTTGTTTGGTACTGCATTGCTTACAGTTTTTCTTACCGACATATTAAAAGTAAAACTTGCCGGCCGGATCAGGAGCTGGCTTACACCTGCCATGCTGCATAAAATTCACCTCGTTTCGGCCTTGATCCTAATTGCATTCGGGTTAGTTATTGGAGGTGGAATTATCCTTAACTGGGCTGGTTAAAGGCTAATAATACTGCTATTTGTTGTGCTTACAGTATGTTTGGTATTCATGAAAGGGCTTTTACTATCACTAATTTTTCCGATTACATTAATCGCCCAGGAAAGCGATATTTTGTTGTTGCAAAAAAACAACCGAACCATCCGTCAATTTTTCGCCGGCACTAATATTAGTTTTATAACAACTGATGGTATGCCCGTTTCGGCCTATATAAATTTTATAAAAAATGACTCGCTGTTTCTATTGCAACATGATGTACGAATGGTTCCTAATTATTTTGGTACCTATTCCCCGGATACAGTAGCGGTATACAATTTAAATTTCAGTTTGAAAAACATTGGAAGCTTTCCAGCCCGGCCGCGAAAGTTTGCCTTGATCACAAACGGATCCCTGTTTATGATAGGCGGAGCTGCTTACCTTTTGTTAAATATGATAAATACCATCAGGGTGGCTGATCCCCTTTTCGGAAAAGACAATTTGCCAAATTTAATAGGTGGAGTCAGCACATTTGCCGCCGGATTTCTTTTAAACAAAACCGTTGTAACGGAATACAAGCTGGGTAAAAAATATAAATTGAAATATTTGCCGGTAGTCACCAGCGGAATTACTTCAAAATAATAAAACCACCTCCTTTAACTATTGCTTGCACGAATCCTGGTTTACAAAAAATTGTAAGTTACCTATGCAGGTCATTAACCGTTTAAACATCGGGCCTATATTGCGCCAAATAAATAAAGGCTTTCAGCATTCATGAAATCCATTTTAAGAAAAATTAAGCGGTTGTTTCTCTGGTTAGTACTGCTTCAATTCGTGTATATTTTATGGTGCTGGTTTCTTTTTCCACCGGTAACGGTTACCCAATTGGTTAGTTTATTTTCCTTAAATGGATTGAAGCGTGACTATGTTTCATTGAAGGATATAAGCCCCCAGGCAAAACTGGCGGTGATGGCCAGTGAAGACCAGGCTTTTCCCGATCACAAAGGTTTTGATTGGAAAAGCATAGAAAAGGCAATGAAATACAACAAGAAAAAGCCCGGTAGGGTGCGGGGTGCAAGTACGCTGAGCCAGCAAGTTGCTAAAAATGTTTTCTTATGGCAGGGTCGAAGCTGGTTCAGGAAAGGACTTGAAGTATATTTTACTTTTATGATTGAAACACTTTACAGCAAAAGGCGCATCATTGAATTATACCTGAATGTAGCTGAAATGGGACCCGGTATTTTTGGGATTGAAGCAGCTTCACAGGCATATTTTAAAAAGTCTGCCAGTAAATTAACCCGCTCAGAAGCTGCTCAGATAGCCGCATGCCTTCCAAATCCTAAAAAGTATATTGTTAAACCAATCAGCAGGCCGGTTGCAGCCCGCTATCCGTGGATTGTACGCCAAATGAACAACCTGCAGGGTGACACAGATATACAGGCGATCATTAAATAAACTGGTTAGAGAGCTTAATGATTACAATCGTCTGCATGGCAATGTTTTGCTTTTTTACAATATTGATAATTGGAAAAATGTGCCGCGATAATAAAAACGAGGGCGGGTATTACCATCCAAACATGATGTTTTGGAAGGGCTTCCTTTAAAAAAAGAAAAACAAAACCAACTATTAATAAGGAAAAAGGGATTAACCGGTGATGGTGCTTTCTATAACCATGATACAAAGCATAGCTTCCAATAACAAAAGCGAGACCGATCATGCCATATTCAAATGCCTTGTTTTTAATGATATCGATCCCCATTAAAGGAATGCTGGTAAACAAAAGTGGAAGAACGGCACAATGAATAGCACAAACCAGCGAAGCAGCTATGCCAAGTCCATCAAGGTTGATACGGCTAAATATGGTCGATTTATTATGCAACACGATTGCAAATTATTTTTGGGGCGAATGCAAATATATACAATTACACCAAGCACTCAATAACTTTGCACCATGAGTGGTAAGCGTAAGTTAATGATGTATGCCGTGGCATTTCTTTTGATCATTGGTGCTTTTTGGTATTTCCTGTTTCAGGGAACAGATAACTGGAAAAGTAAATTACCTGTACTTAGCTATGTAAAGCCGTTTTCGTTTGTTAATCAATCCGGCGATACGGTAACACAATCAACAACATCGGGCAAGGTGTATATCACCAATTATTTTTTTGTTACCTGCAAGGGCATTTGTCCCCATATGAATGGCAATATGAAAGAACTGTACGATAAGTTTAAGGATAATGAAGACCTGTTATTCCTGAGCCACACCTGCCAGCCCGAGGATGACAGTATCCCGGTATTGGCCAAATATGCCGATAGTATTGGTGCAGATGGCAAAAAGTGGCAGTTTCTAACGGGGAACAAATTAGACCTGTATAGCATGGCAAGAGAAAGTTACCATATCGATGATCCAAAAAACAATGTTGGCAGCATCAATGACCAGTTCTTGCATTCGCAATTCCTTGCCTTGGTTGACCGGTCGGGACAAGTTCGGGGAATATATGATGGCCTAAAACAAAAAGAGATAGACCAGCTAAATGCTGATGTGACAGATCTTCTAAAAGAATCTTCCAGAACGGTTTTTGTTAATGGTATATTCAATAATAACCCCGGTTAGGTAGTTTAATTCGCCATGTTTAATCTTATTTGACATTTTGTTAAAAAAAATTAATATTGTGTCAACGAATGTGATTGCTATGAAAGACCACGCCATGCATATACTCAGGAAAAATCACCTGAGTGTTACTGATAGCCGATGCACCATCCTGCATATGTTTTTACAGAATACTAACGGAGCTGTTCGCCATTGCGATATCGAACAGGGTATTCCAGGCTTAGACAGAGTAACCATTTACCGGACTTTACAGGTATTCTCTGAAAAAGGCATTATTCACAGTATACCATCGTTGGATGGGGCTGTTCGATATGCACTTTGTCACAGTGGCTGTGAAGAGGGACATCACCACGACAACCATGTACATTTTGTTTGTTCCGCTTGTGGAACAACGCAATGCCTGGAAGAAGTAAATGTGCCACCCGTAATTGTTCCGGCAGGCTACCAGGCTAAGCAAATTGAAATGGTAATTACAGGCGTTTGCAACCGTTGCAGGCAATAAGCCCTCACAATTCTTACGAGCCCCCATTCACTTAACCACTCACCTGCCCCCGGCGTTTAGCTTCCTTTTTTACTTTTTTAGTGCATTAACAACTGTAATTCTGCGTTTACAAATGCGGCTAGCTTTGCTATGTACCCAGGCGAAAGATTAAATTCTATTCCTGCGGCGGAATACAGTTCAGGTAAAGTTTTGGTACCGCCAAGGCTAAGCGCCTGTATATAATTTTCCAAAGCCTTGCCGGGATTTTCCTTGTACTGCATCCAGAGGCCGATAGCACCTAATTGCGCTATGCCATATTCGATATAATAAAAAGGAACTTCAAAAAGATGCAATTGCCGTTGCCATCCATACTTCCTGAATTCTTCCAGGCCTGAAGTATCAAGTATTTCTGTTGAAAACTCCTTTAATATTTCCACCCATTTTGCAGCTCTTTCATCATTTGAATGGGTTGGATGTTCGTATACCCAATGTTGGAATTTATCGATGGTTGCTATCCACGGGAACACCGTTATACTGCGTTCCAGCTGATGGGCTTTTGCTCGTTTTAATTCAGTTTCATCTGTAAAAAACGAATCCCAGTGATCCATGGTAAAAAGCTCCATTGCCATACTGGCAACTTCGGCAATTTCCATAGGATATTCTTTGAAAGCAGACAATTCGAGTGGGTGCGACAGGAAGCTGTGAACAGCATGCCCACCTTCATGAACCATGGTAGTTACATCGCTCATTTGCCCGGCGGCATTCATAAATATAAAAGGTGCACCGCTTTCAGCTAAAGGGCAATTATAGCCACCCGGTGCTTTTCCTTTGCGGCTTTCCAAATCAAAATGTCCCATTTTTTGCATCGTACGGAAGCAATCAGCAAAAAATGGATTTAGCTTTTCAAAACAGGCAATACTTTTCTCCAGTAATTCTGATCCCGTAGCAAACGGCCGTAAGGGATTTGTTCCTTCAGGTTCTGCTTCCATATCCCAGGGACGAAGGGTATCAACACCAAGCTTTTCTTTTTTATGCTTATAGATCGTCTCCACTAATGGCAGCACGTGAAGTTTAACACCTTCATGAAACTGGAAGCAGTCTTCTTTTGAGTAATCAAATCTGCCCAGTTCTTTAAATTTAAAATCGCGGTAATTAGCAAAACCTGCATTTGCAGCAACCTGTTGCCGTTTTGTAACCAACTCTGTAAACAAATTATTAAGCGCATCTTTATCCTGGTAACGGCGTTCCTGGATTTTGCGGTAAACCGCTTCTCTTTCGCTGCGATCCTTACTTTCCAAAAAACGACTGGCTTGCTGAAGTGTATATTCCTGGTTGTTGTGGAAAATAGTCATACGACCGGTAACCTGCCCGAACTGTTGTTGTAATACGCCCAGTTCTGCCTGGATAGGAATATTCTCTTCTCTGAATAGCTCGATATTTTTTCGAACACTGCGCAGGTAAGTATGGTATTGTTGTTCATCCAGTTCTTTCACAAAAGGCGACTGAAGCAATTTTTTATTCAGAGCATCTGCATAGGGTTGAATTTTAGGCTGAATTTCCATTACAAAAAAATTGAAAGCGGCTTCAAGCTCTTTATTTTCTGTATCACAGGTCATTTTAATCTGGCGCCAGCAGGCATCTTCACTTATTGCTGCTTCCACTTCACTGCTGTCTTTTAACCATTGCTCCAACACAGGCTTGCTGGTAATATCCCGGCTAAGTAATTCTTTAAAAACAGGTTCTAAAGATTCCCAATTGGTAATAGCAAAATTGGCTGGTAAATAGACCCGTGGAGTTTTAGAAATATTTGCAGTAGGTGTCATAAAGTTGAAAATATGGTTCAAATATTATTGTGATAATATACTATTGATTATAACCAGTGAATAAATAAAAAATTATTAAAACAATAGTTGAATGCCCGCAAAAATAACAGGGTGCAACTAAAGAACCCGTTAAAGATCCGGGCTTAGAAAGCATTGTTATTTAAATACCAATAAACACGCCTTCCTCCGTTTCGTTAACCGGGTATGTTTTTAAATGATAGCCTTCGCCACTGCAATTAAAACCATTTTTAAGCTGGAAACGATAACGGTGCAAAGGGCAAGCAATGTTGCCGGCTGCATCTACTGAGCCATTTATTAACTTCCCTCCTGCATGCGGGCAATTTGCAGTGCAGGCAAATAATTTTTCCTGGTGATAAATAATGCAAATCTCTTTACCACCAACTCTAACTTCCATCATTGTTCTTTCACCACGTTGTGTTATTTCGGCAGTACTTTCTGCTACTTTTATCCAACGGAGATTTTTTTGATCAATCATAAAAAAGGGTAATAGCAGTATTAAATTTTTACAAAACAATACTATTACTGAAAGCGATAGCAATGATTTCGGGCAAATTACAATCTGCAAAATTCAACATCTTTTTTTATTGGATCGAATCGGTCAGAAAACCTCATTTTTACTTAAATACCAGATCAGGATCTAAATCCAAATTGACTGCATGATTTTATTATATAACGAGGAGGTTGGCCGGAGGAATAATTTTGATCTGATCCGTTTTTTATTGGCCATATCTGTAATGTTCACACATGCTTTTGGCATTCATCAAAATGGTAGGTCAGAGCCATTAAAACTATTATCCAACAACCAACTAACTGTTGGAATTTTTGCGGTGAATTTCTTTTTTATAATCAGTGGTTTTCTTGTTTTACAAAGCTGGAGGCATAGTAAAGGAGTAATTGATTTTTTAGTAAAAAGAATTCTGAGAATTTACCCCGCTTTTATTGTAGTATGTATATTATCCGCCTTTGTTTTTTGCCCGCTTGGAAATGGTAATTCCACGAATCCGTTCTTGCATTGGAAATCGTATGTATCGCAAATAGAATATTATAAACTGTTTTATTCTATATTCTTTTTATCCAGCCCCGAAATACCCGCAACCTTTGCCAGTTCGCCATTTACGCAGGAAATCAATACTTCATTATGGACCATCTGGTATGAATTTGTTTGTTACCTCGTTTTAATGGCGATGGGTGTTTTTAAAGTTTTCAATTTTAAATTAGTACCCCTGGTATTATTTGTTTTTGCTATTGTTTTTTATATACTGGATTTTAATAGCGAATACTTCGAAATAATGAATCGCAGGGTAAGTATTATCTCTGAATATGCCATTGAAAGAATTCATAATCTTGGTCGCCTTATTATGTTTTTTCTTGGAGGAACTTGTTTTTATTATTATCGTGCCTATATTCCAAAATCCCGCTGGTTGTTACTGCTTTCAATAGTGGTGCTTGTTCTTAACCTGCAGTTGATACGTCAAATTGAAATTGCCCAGGTAATTTTTGGTTCCTACCTGCTTTTCTATTTTGCATTTACAACAAAAATCAATGCGTCGAAATTTGCTAAATATGGTGATTTTTCTTACGGCATATATTTATACGGCTGGCCTGTTCAGCAATTGGTGATAATTTATTTTGGAGATAAATTAAGTCTTGCAGGAACCCTATTTTGTTCGTTATTGATTGTTATACCTCTTGCCATGCTCAGTTGGCATTTGATCGAGAAACAATTTTTAAAATTCAAACATTTCAGCACAATAGCTTTCTTTAATTTGTCTTTAAAATCCAGCGGGCAATATTAGAACCAGCAAGTTTGATTATAGTTAGGCTTTTTCAAACAAATAAAAAAGCCCCTGCTTTGTTAGCAGGAGCTTTAAGGTAAGCATTCGTATAAGGCCACTTTTCACATTTATTAATGTTGCGCTTAGTTCTTTTAAATCAACAAGCGTTGTATGCATTAATAAATTTTCACTGGCAGCAATTTAGCTAATCATGCTGTTTCTGCGGCCAAACCCCAATGCTCGGGAGAACGCCACAATGAGCTTAGCAGTAATTCCCTCATGAAGAAGAATTCCTTTGGTAACTTATCGTACACACTGCTAAATAATTCTTCATGACCGAGTAATTCTTTTTTCCAGGCTTCGCGGTCAATTTCCATAATTTTTCCAAAATCTTCGCGGCTGAAATCAAGACCGGTCCAATCCATGTCTTCGTAACGCGGCATCCAGCCAATAGGAGATTCCACGCTGCTTGCCTGTCCATTTACACGGCTGATCACCCATTTAAGAACACGCAGGTTTTCACCAAATCCCGGCCATATAAATTTTCCATTTTCATCTTTTCTAAACCAGTTAACACCAAATACACGGGGAGCGTTAGGAAGGTCACGGCCAAATTGCAGCCAATGGTTCCAGTAATCTGCGGCATGATATCCTATAAAAGGCAACATGGCAAAGGGATCACGGCGCACTTTTCCTTGTTCGCCAAAGGCTGCAGCGGTAGTTTCGCTACCCATGGTTGCTGCGGTATACACCCCAAAATTCCAGTTGAAAGATTGATAAACAAGTGGAACAACGGTACTCCGGCGGCCACCGAAAATAAATGCGGCGATAGGAACACCACCTTTGTCATCCCATTTTTCATCTAATACCGGGTTCCCAATGGAAGCGGTGGTAAATCTTGAATTGGCATGTGCTGCAGGCTTTCCGCTGGTTTTATCAAAAGGTTTGCCGTGCCAGTCAATCAATCCATCAGGAACTTCTTTTGTCATTCCTTCCCACCAAACATCTCCATCGGGCGTAATAGCCACATTGGTAAAAATGGTGTTTGATTCAATGGAAATCATCGCATTCGGGTTGGTATGGTAGTTGGTTCCGGGAGCTACACCAAAATAGCCAGCTTCCGGGTTAATTGCATAAAGGTTACCATCTTTTCCCTTGTGAATCCAGGCAATGTCATCTCCAATAGTGGTAACTTTCCAGCCGTCGAGGGCTTTTGGAGGAATCATCATGGCAAAGTTGGTTTTGCCACAGGCGCTCGGGAAAGCGGCAGCCACGTAAGACTTTTCATTTTCTGGCGATTCAATACCCAAAATCAGCATGTGTTCTGCCAGCCAACCTTCTTCATGACCCATTACACTGGCAATACGAAGGGCGAAACATTTTTTACCTAAAAGTGCATTTCCGCCATAACCGCTGCCATAACTAATGATTAGTCTTTCTTCAGGAAAATGGGTGATGTATTTTTCTATTGGATTACAAGGCCAGGGCACATCAACTGCTCCTTCGGCTAATGGTGCACCAACTGTATGAACACATTTTACCCATTTGCTTTTAGGCAAAAGATCCAGGATATACTCACCCATGCGGGTCATCAGTTTCATATTGATTACCACATATTCACTATCGGTAATTTGTACTCCATACCTGCTAAAGGAAGAACCTACCGGGCCCATGCAGAAGGGAATAACATACATAGTACGTCCCTTCATACTGCCGGAAGTAAGTGGTTCAAGAATACCCTTCATCGTATCAGGATCCATCCAGTTGTTGGTTGGCCCGGCATCCTGCCTTTTACGGCTGCAGATATAAGTACGGTCTTCTACGCGGGCAACATCGCTGGGATCACTAAAACAAGCATAACTGTTTGGTCGTTTTTGCTCATTTAGTTTTATAAACGTTCCCTTACTTACCATTAGCTTGCAAAGCTTATCGTATTCTTCCTGGCTACCTGTGCACCAGTGTACTGAATCAGGTGTAAAGTGGGAAGCCATATTGCTTACCCAGGATGCTACTTCTGATTTTCCTGCATCCGTTTTTTCAAAAAAAAGATCTTTTTGATTCAACATATTATTTAGTTTTTGTGCTTATTGATTGGTGTTCAAAGGTGAAAAGATGCGATTTCATAAATTATGAGCCTCGTCATGAATTAATCCTAAAAATAATGACTGTGGTACAACTATTTTTGCTGGCCGGCAAAAAGCCGGCAAAAAGGTTTACATGAAATACAATGCCACCTCCTTACAAAAACTGGAACGTATACTTGGCGAAGCGGAGTACAAACTGCGTTATGAAAGAGGCACTTTTCAAAGCGGGTATTGCATATTGGAGCAGAAAAAAGTTGTAGTGCTAAATAAATTTCTTGACGTGGAAGCACGCATAAATACGCTCAGTGAATTAATTCCACAACTGAAAATAAATGTTGACCTGTTAACCCAGGAAAGCCAAAAAGTTTATGCTGGCTTACATGTTGAAATCTTTCCTGAAACGCAGGATCCCACTGCCGAAAATTCCGGGGATTAAATTGAAACAATTTATACCATCCGGTCCGGGCTCGTTTAAGCAGAAAAAAATGTAACCGTTGTCTTTAAAAATCACTTTTCTAGGAACAGGCACCAGCAGTGGTGTACCCATGGTAGGTTGTACATGTTATGTGTGTACCAGTACCAACAAAAAAGACAATCGCTTACGCAGCAGCATCTTAGTGCAAAGCGAAACCACAACATTACTAGTGGATGCAACTCCCGACTTCAGGCAGCAAATGCTTACCCATAAAGTAATGCGGCTCGATGCGGTACTGATAACGCATCCGCATAAAGATCATGTTGGAGGTTTGGATGATACCAGGGCTTTTCAATTTTTACAGAAAGCGCCAACACCAGTGTATGGTAATGCACTATCAATGGCGGGCGTAAAACTCGAATTGCCTTATGCCTTTAAAGATTTTGTTTATCCCGGTGTTCCCGTAATTGATCTGCACGAAATAGATCTTGAACCTTTTATCATTGGTGATATTCCCATTATCCCGGTGCTGGTCTGGCATTTTAAAATGCCGGTTTATGGCTTTAGATTCGGCGATTTTGTATACATAACCGATGCAAATCGTATTGAAGAAGAAGAGAAAGCAAAAATCAGGGGCTGCCATACCCTGGTATTAAATGCTCTCAGGTACGAACAACATATTTCGCATTTTACCCTGCCCCAGGCAAGAGCAGTTGCTGAAGAATTAAATGTGAAACGTGCTTTTTTTACCCATATCAGTCACCAGCTTGGCAGGCACACCGAGGTGAATGAAACACTTCCACATCATATTCAACTTGCTTATGATGGCCTGGAGCTACACTTCTAAAAGAAGCCTTGTTGAGCGGTTGCATTAACATTAGATTTAAAAAAAGAAACATCTTAAGTCAATTTCCATGTTGTTTCGATTACCAGGTAATTATTCCCGGATATTGAAACAGGCTGAGGGTTTTTATTTTAAATAAATTTTATGGCCCAAAACCCTTCTCCATGGAGCCTGGTAAAAGATTACCTGGTGCTTTCCAAAGGTCAAAGGCGTGCTTCTATTTTGCTTGTCCTGGCACTTGGCTCCTGTGTATTTCTACCTGCATTAAATAACTATTTGAAAACTACCATAAGTGCGAAGGCCGATCCCGTTTTGATTCAACAGGTGTCCGGACTGAAAGTATATTCCGACACAGCAAGATTCATAAAAAAAGAGCAGGACATATATCCCCGTTTCCAGTCTTCCCGTAGTAATGATGTCAGAACTAATAAAACTTTGGAACGCTTTAGTTTCGATCCGAATACGGCTTCTGCAACTACCTGGCAACGATTGGGAGTAAACGATAAAACCATTACCACTATTCAAAAATACCTCTCAAAAGGAGGCCACTTTTACAAACCCGAAGACCTGGGAAAAATATATGGATTAAAGAAGGATGAAGTAGAAAGTTTGCTGCCTTATGCTACTATTGAAAAGCAAGTTACAGTTTCAAATACCAGTGAAACTTCCAAAAATATCTACACAAATAAGAAAGCAACAGTTTCACCAATCGATATAAACCGGGCTGATACCAGTGCCTATAAATCGTTACCGGGTATTGGTTCGAAACTCGCAGCCAGGATTATAAACTTTCGCGAGAAACTTGGTGGGTTTTATAGGGTGGAACAGGTAGGCGAAACTTTTGGATTGCCTGATTCTACCTTTCAGAAAATAAAACACCAGCTGGTATTTAGTGAAAATACCATGACAAAAAGAAACATCAACATTCTTACGGCTGAAGCTTTGCGTATGCCTTATATCTCCTATAATCTCGCCAATGCCATTGTGCAATTCAGATCGCAGCACGGAAACTTTACTTCCTTGAATGATCTCAAAAAAATCCAGTTGATTGATAATGCGATGTTTGAAAAAATTGAGCCCTATCTAACAATTGAATGATTTTTGGTCCTGGTTAACTAGAAAGACCGGAAGAAATTTGCTGAACTTCAATTTTGTACCACAGCTGCTTAACAATTGGTTAATATCCTTCATAGAAAATACTTCAACACAGTAATTCCTTCTTTCGCACTGCTTTTTCGTTATCATTGTTTACCAACTAACAACTGTTAGTTTATTTTTATCGAACTAATTACGATACCAGCGATATGACAACACACAATATAAATTTTACACCATCGGAAACTACTGTGCATGTAGCCGCAGCCGCCAGGGAGTTTGCGCTCAAACATATTAAACCGCATGTGATGGAATGGGACGAAAAGCAAGAATTCCCGGTGGCTATTTTCAGGGAATTGGGAGAGCTCGGTATGATGGGAGTATTGGTTCCTGAAGCTTATGGCGGTTCGGGCCTCGGTTATTTTGAATACAACGTGATCATCCAGGAAATTTCGAAAGTTTGCGGCTCTATTGGGTTAAGCCTGGCAGCGCATAATTCGCTTTGCACCAATCATATTTTAACTTTCGGAAACGAGGCTCAGAAACAACAGTATTTGCCATTACTGGCGAATGGAAAGCATATCGGCGCCTGGGGTTTAACCGAACCCAATACGGGAAGTGATGCAGGCAATATGCAAACCACGGCCGTAAAAGATGGAGATGAATGGGTACTGAACGGCACCAAAAACTGGATTACGCATGGCATTTCAGGCGATATAGCAGTTGTAATTGCCCGAACAGGCGAGCCAAGAAATAGCGGTAATGCTACAGCTTTTATTGTTGAAAGAGGAACAGCAGGTTTCGCAGGAGGAAAAAAGGAAGACAAGCTGGGCATGCGGGCAAGCGAAACTGCCGAAATGATCTTTAATGATTGCCGCATACCCGATGCCAATCGCATGGGGGATGTTGGTGATGGTTTCCGGCAGGCGTTGAAAGTGCTTGATGGCGGGAGGATCAGTATAGCAGCTTTAGGTGTAGGCATTGCAAAAGGAGCGTATGAAGCCGCACTGCAGTATTCCAAAGAACGCTTCCAGTTTGATAAGCCAATTTCCAGTTTCCAGGGCATCAGTTTTAAACTTGCTGATATGGCCACAGAAATTGCAGCAGCCGATTTGCTGGTTGAAAAAGCCTGTGATTTAAAAATGCGTGGAGAACCTGTAACCAAAGAAGGCGCAATGGCGAAATATTATTCCAGCGAAGTAGCGGTAAAAGTAGCAACTGATGCGGTCCAAATCTTTGGAGGATATGGATACACGAAAGATTTTCCGGCTGAAAAATATTACCGCGATAGCAAACTGTGCACCATTGGAGAAGGCACCAGTGAAATACAAAAAATTGTAATTGCAAGGGAAGTTTTGAAGTAACCGGCAAGTTTCACCGGCCGCATTTGCAGGGGAATTATTTTTGCCAAATGAAGCAATTCATTTTTTTGTTGGTATTGATTACTGTTTCTGCCTGTAGTAATCCCGGGAAGGATAATGCCGATCTAATAACAGATGCTTCCGCTAGCAGTAAGTGGCAGGAAGGAAAACAATTGTTTTATACCAGGTGTGCCAGTTGCCATATGGTGAATAAAGAAATGTCGGGGCCTGCCTTAAGGGGAGTTGAGGATCGCTGGCCCGATAAAAAAAAGCTGTATGCATTTATTCGCAACAGCCAGGAAGTTATAGCCAGCGACGATTATGCCCGGCAACTTTTCTTGCAATACAATCAAACGGTAATGTTGCCGCAAACCGATCTATCGGATGAACAGCTGGCACAAATACTCGGATACATAAACAGCGTTAGTGAACCAGCAAAACGCTGACAATTTTTCATCCTTTTTTTCATCATCAACAAAAATGAAAGTATACGGGTTAGCTAATTGCGATACTACCAAAGCAGCAATAAAAATGCTTAAAGTCAGCAGGCAAGATTATTTTTTTCACGACTTTAAAATATCCGGTGTTACCCCGAAACAGGCAGAGAGTTGGTTGAAAAAAATACCTGCAGAAAAATTGCTGAATAAAAAGAGTACCACCTGGCGGGGCTTGTCAAATGAAGAACAACAAACGGCAATAACGAACGAAGGCATAGTGGTGTTACTGGTTAAATACAACAGTTTAATTAAACGCCCATTAATTGAATGGAAAGATGGTAGCATCACTGTAGGATTTGATGAAGCATCCATTAAGATGAAAATATCTTCATGAAGGTTGAATTTGATCGAATTTTTTTTAAATCTTCCAAATAAGGAAGATTTTTTTATTGCAGTACTTGCTGGCATTTGGTTGTAACTTGTAAGGCATTCCTCCTATTAATTAGCCATATATCATATAAAACTTGATGCTATACTTAAAAATTTAAAAAATGAAAAAATCTTTGTTTTTAGTTGGAAGTATGTTGTTCGTACTTGCTGGCTTTGGCCAGAATGTTGGCATAGGAACATTAACTCCAACAGACAAGTTAACTGTTTCAACAGCCACTGCTAACTATGGTGCCGTTCATACAGATGGAACGATTACGGTTGGTACCTGGGTTGGTAATGGTGGTGGTTATATTGGCACAAAATCCGTACATCCGCTGCGTTTTTTTACAGGAAACGGTACTACCCAAATGACCTTGCTTACCAATGGAAACCTGGGAATAGGAACAACCCTGCCACAATCGAAACTTGTGATTCAAACCCCGAATAATATGGATGGATTTACACATTTAAGTGAGGGGGGTATTGTTTTGAAAACTGCTGTTGGAGGTGTATCAGCAGTCATTGGAACATCTTCTAATCACACATTTCGACTGATTGCAAATGGCGTTTCTGTTATAAATATGGATCCTGTTGGAAATGTTGGAATTGGAATTACCGACCAGGTTTTTAAGCTGGACGTTGCTAACAGGATCAGGATAAGAAGCGGCTCCGAATCCAGCACCGCAGGCATTTGGCTTAATAACCCGTTAAATTCTGCTACAGTGGCATTTGTTGGAATAAAATCGGTAGACCAGGTTGGTTTATATGGCAACAATTCGCTTTGGGGTTTAACTATGAATACCAATACCGGTGCCGTTTCTATCGGAAGTCAAAATCCTGTAGCCGGATATCGCTTATCTGTTTTTGGAAATACGTACACAAATGGAACCATCTATACAACGGGTGACGCAGAAATATCAGGTTTAGCAAATATCAGTGGAGATGTTCATGTTGGAGGAACGGTAGTTGCACCTGGCGGAATGAATACAGAAGGCTGGAGTGTGAACGGAGTAGGTTCTTATTTTTTTATCAGCGGCCACGGTACCCAATTGGAATTGCACGACGGCGATTGGGATGTGTATTCAACTTCCGACAGAAATTTGAAAAAGAATATACAAGCTTTACCGCCGGTATTAAAGAATGTAATGGCGTTGAATGCTTCTCAATATTATTACAAATCCGACCTGAAAAGTGAGCAGCTATCAACAGGCTTTATCGCCCAGGATGTACAAAAGCTATTTCCTTTTGCGGTACATACGAAAACCGATCTTAAGGGAGAAAAATCACTATCGCTGGCTTACCGTCAATTTTCGGTGATAGCTATAAAAGCAATCCAGGAGCAGCAGGATATTATAAATTATCAACAGTCAAAAATAGATGCAATGGAAAAAAGGCTACTGGCCCTCGAAAATCGGAATAGCCAATAGCCTTCTTTTTAGTACGAATTATATTTTTTAGTCTTTTAATTTTTTATCCCGTACTAACATTTCTTTCCGGTTAGCCATTTCCCAGGCCGTGTAAAAAACAAGTTTTGCCCTTTTTTCCATTAGCTCAAAGTTGATTTTATCAACTGTATCGGTTGCTTTATGGTAATCGGGATGAAGCCCGCTAAAAAAGAAGATAACCGGCACACCTCTTTTGGCAAAATTATAATGATCACTCCGGCTATAAATTCTCTCGGGGTCTTTGGCATCATTGTATTTTGCATTTAGTTCCAGCATCGTTTTCACATTCGCCGCTTTTACAATTACCGGTAAATCAGAACTTAATTTATGGTCACCAACAACATAGATATAATCCGGCTTTTTGCTTTTGATATGTGCACTATCCAGCCTTCCTATCATGTCGATATTCAGGTTTGCAGTAGTTTTATCCAAAGGAAAAATCGGGTTTTTGGTATAATACTCACTTCCCCATAATCCTTTTTCTTCACCCGACACCGACAGGAATAAAACGCTTCTGTATGGTCCTTGTCCTGCTGCTTTTGCCTTTGAAAAAGCTTCCATTAATTCAAGCAGGCTTACGGTTCCACTTCCATCATCGTCGGCACCATAAAAAATTAGCGAGTCATTTCTTCCAATATGATCGTGATGGGCAGAAATAACCAGGAATTCGTCCTTTTTAGTTGTGCCTTCCAGGTAACCCACAACATTCGAGCTTTGTAACTGAAGCTGCTGCTCCCGGTAATTAAGGGTAATATCTACCTGGTATGTTTTCCCGGGTTTCCTGCTGGTATCATTGCCATTAGCCATTAGCAGGTTGGCGGTTTTAGGTGTAATCCTATAATAATTTATATACTGGCGTGCCGGCATTTTAATATGAGCCATGTTTCCCTTGTCAGGGATTGCTTCAAACGAACTGTCGATTACCAATGCAGCTGCTGCACCCTTTTTCATTATGGTACCAACGGTTGCAGTGATAGCCCTGTCGTTGTGATCGGCACGGCTGCTTTTTAGACCAAACATTACCAATTTACCAGTTACGTCAATCTTGTTTTGCTTCCAGGCGCTGTCATCCAGGTTAACCAGCACCAGTTCGCCAAAGGTTTGTTCGGCATTGAAATTAGCAGCAGGTGCATTGAAATCGGTTTTCCAAATCAATGGCTGGTTGTTTATTGTGATGGAAGCGCTAACCACTGAATCGCGGTAAACCGGGAAATACATTTGATAGCTCCCATTATTTGCCGGTAACAGGCCATTCTGTTTCATCACATCTTCGATGTAGGCCGCAGCTTTTCGTTGACCTTCGGTTGCCGTTTCGCGGCCCTCCATTTCAGGTCCCGCAATAATTGTCAGATGTTTTTTTAAATCCTCAGCCGAAATAAGGTTGGCATGTACAACCGCTTTTTTCAAATTTGTTTGTGCAAAACTGCTCGTCGTTAAAAAAACTAAAACCAAAATCCGTAATATACTCATCCTGCAATATTATTTCAAGGCAGGTACACATTGCATTTTCTGTTGTACAAAATGTCTGTAAAATTTCGAAATTATAATATTGGTAACGCTAATGAGGATGTTGCAGATATGTTAGGAAGCCTGTAATTGTAATTCATCTTTTTAACTTTCAGTTACTTTAGCAAAAATCTTTTCCGCATGCGCATCCCCTTCCTCATTTTTTTTATGTGTTGTTTGTTGGTTGGAAAAATGGCAACGGCGCAGGATCCTGCGGCTTATCAATGGGCTACCACAATTTTTAGAACACTAACGGAAGATGAAAGAATTGCACAATTACTGGTGGTGCGTAGTTCTGGTATGGATGCCAAAGGCAACGCGGTGGTATATGACAGCAGGATCGACAGCCTTGTTTCAAAATATAATATTGGTGCTATATGTGCTTTCCAGGGTACACCATTGCAACATGCAGCTATGTTTAACAGGATTCAATCGATAGCAAAAACGCCTGTTATGATAACCACGGATGCAGAATGGGGACTTGGTATGCGTTTTGCCGGTGTAAAAGCATTTCCATTCCAGCTTACGATGGGTGCTGTGCCCGATGCGGCCCTGGTTTACAATGTTGGAAAAGCCATCGGTGATCAATGCCGGCGCATGAACATCCATGTTAATTATGCGCCTGTTGTAGATATAAATAACAACCCCGATAACCCGGTAATAGGGGTTAGAAGTTTTGGTGAAGACAAATACAAGGTGGCCCTAATGGGAACCAGGATAATGGAGGGAATGCAGGAACAGGGTATAATGGCATGTGCCAAACATTTCCCCGGGCATGGTGATGTATCGGTAGACAGCCATTACGATTTGCCGGTTATCAACAAGAGCATGCAACAACTCGATTCACTTGAATTGTACCCGTTTCAGCAGTTATTTCAAAAAGGTGTTGGTAGCGTAATGGTGGCGCATCTATACGTTCCGTCTATCGATTCTACCGTTAACCAGGCAACTTCTCTTTCCTATAAAAATATTACCGAATTGATGCGCAGCAGGCTGGGTTATCGCGGCCTAACCTTTACCGATGCTTTGGAAATGAAAGGAGTTACAAAATTTTACCCGGGCGGAGAGGCAGCAGTACAAAGCCTGGTTGCCGGGAACGATATGCTTTGTCTTCCGGAAAGTGTTCCTCAAAGTATTGAAGCTGTAAAAAAAGCAATTGGCGAAGGAAGACTCACCTGGATGGAAGTGAATAACAAATGCATGCGTGTATTAGCCGCAAAATATAAATATGTATTTGGTAAAACCAGTGCGATAGACACAAATAACCTGGTTGCGGATTTAAACAAATCAGTAACTGATCTAAGAAAACAGGTGGCCGAAAAAGCGCTGACAGTTTTAGCAATAGATGATGCGATATTTCCTCTTAAGCCTGTTGCTAAATCAACAGCTCATAGCCAGGTTGTATATATTGCTTTTGGATCGGAAGGCAATAACGAACTTGCTGCCAGGTTAAAAAAATTATACAGGGCCGATGTAATAGCATTACCGTATAACGATAGCGAAGCTATTCGCAATTTTAAATTACCGGCATTAAAAAAATATCAAAAAATCGTTATTGGCTTGCATGGGATTGGCCGTTCGCCTGCCAGGAATTTTGGGGTGCCAGCGCAGGTATTTGATCTGGTAAATGAAATACAGGCAAAAAATAAAAATGCTATCCTGTTAACTTTCGGAAATCCCTACATAAACAAATATTTTGCTGCCAGCAAAAACCTGGTTGCCTGCTACGAAGACGATGCTCATTTCCAGGGTGCCGCAGCAAACTGGATTTCCGGTAAAGTTGATGCGGTTGGAACTTTGCCGGTTACCGTTGGTATTTTTCCTTTTGGCACAGGTATCGTAAAAAAAAAGCCTTTAATAATGTAAGCCCGGAGAAGGTTCAAATGGATAGCACCATTTTAGCCGGGATAGACACGATTGCGCAAGAGGCCATTTTCGCAAAAGCAACCCCCGGTTGTGTAGTAACCGTGCTGCGAAAAGGAAAACTGGTATTTCAAAAAAGTTATGGCTCGCTTACTTACGACAGTACGATCCCCGTTACCCCAAATACCATTTATGATCTTGCTTCAGTAACAAAAATTTCGGCTACAACTGTTTGCCTGATGAAGTTGGTGGATGAAGGGAAAATCGATTTAAAAGACCCCATAGGCAACTATCTTCCGTGGCTTGCCGGAACGGATAAAGCAAACCTGCTTGTTGAGAATTTGTTACTGCACCAGGCGGGGCTTAACCCTTTTATCGCTTTTTATAAAGAACTGCTTGATAAACAAGGACACCCAATGCCGGGTATTGTATCAGCCAGTAAGGGAATGCCATTTACAACCACCATTACTGATGCGTTATACTTGCGAAACGATTGGAACGATACCATGTTTCAACGAATCAAAACCAGCCCGCTTACTATAAGCGAATTAAAATATGTGTACAGCGATAACGATTTTATTCTTCTTGCTAAAATTGTGGAAGCAGTCACGGGTATGTCACTGGAAGAATATGCATACGAGCGTTTTTATAAGCCTCTTGATATGGCCACTACCCGTTTTAAAGTGTACGAACATTTTTCAAATAACAATATAGCCCCCACCGAAGAAGAGAAGCAATTCCGGAAGCAATTAATTTGGGGTTATGTGCATGATCCCGGCGCTGCAATGTTTGATAATGTTGCGGGTCATGCCGGGTTATTCAGTAATGCCACCGACCTGGCCAAACTGTACCAGATGCTTTTAAATGGCGGTGTTTATAAATCCAGGCGTTATCTTAAATCCAGCACTATAAAAAAATTTACAAGCTACCGGTCTCCTATAAGCAGAAGAGGTCTTGGTTTTGATAAACCGGAAAAGGATAATGATATCCGCACGATTGAAAAAGCGTATCCATCAAAATCAGCATCACCGCTTACATTTGGGCATACCGGGTTTACCGGCACTTGTGTTTGGGTTGATCCCGCCTTCGACCTGATCTATATTTTTTTAAGTAACCGCGTTAACCCCACTGGTGGCGATAACCTGAAATTATCACAGTTGAATATCCGTAGCAGGATCCAGGAAGTGATTTATGCTTCAATAACAGACAAGAACTAAACTGCAATATTTCTTTGCAGGTAGGTTGTGTAATCCGGCACCTGGCAATGGTATTCATCCAGCATTAACGGGCTGCTCATTAAAAAATCAGCCGTGCTCTGATCGCAGGCCATTGGTAAATTCCAAACGGCTACCAGGCGCAGTAAGGCTTTTATATCGGTATCATGCGGTTGCGCTTCCATTGGATCCCAAAAAAATATCAGGATATCCAGGTCGCCGTTAGCAATCATGGCACCAATTTGCTGATCACCTCCCAAAGGTCCGCTCATCAGTTTTCTTACTGGCCTGTCCAGCTGGGCTTCAAGCATGGTTCCTGTAGTTCCGGTAGCATACAATTCATGGCGTGCCAGTGCTACCTTATTTTTCTCGGCCCATTCGGTCATGGCATTTTTTTTATGATCATGAGCTACAAGGGCAATGCGTTTACGGGCAGGAAGTATACGGGTCAGGAATGCCATGGTATCGGTAATTTGTCGGCAAATATAATAAGCAGCCAATCGCTGCTGTATGACCAAACTTAATTACTTCAACCGGCAGAGTTTCATGACAAGCCGTTACGCAGGCAGGTTTATTAGCCGGAAGAATTTATTTACTCATTTGCTGACGGAGGAAACAAGTTGTTTATTAATTATTTAAATCAAAATAGTCTTAAATCCGTCCCCTCCATCCTTGAAAAGTGCTGTTTAAATGGCCTTCGTACCATTCAATAAATAACTGGCTTACTTCCGTTGCAAGCTTCCACCTAAATACTTTCTTTGTAGCAAATAACACATGTATGAAACAAAAATTGTCTGGATTAATTATAGTGGCTGCGGTTGTATTTATGGCAGCCTGCGGTAAAAAAGCACCCAGTTACACGCAGTATATTCCAAAAGAAGCCAGCTACGTGGTAGCTATGGATGTAAAAAGCATGGTAGGCAAACTCGAAAAAGATTCGCTTTCAGTAGAAAATATGCTGGAAGTTTTGAAAGACTCCAGCGATCCTTCGAAATATGCAAAAGCCATTGAAATGTGGAACCAGTTTAAAGATGCAGGGCTGGATTTTGAAAACAGGATCTACTTCGCAGTTCCATCAGTGGATATGAATAGTGGTAACGTAAACATCGAGGTGGTTGCGGGGTTAAGGGATGAAAAAAAATTACAGGATTTTATAGCGAAAACACATAATGCTCCAAAAGTTACTAAAGACGGGGATCTTAGTTATGTAACCATAGAACAAATGCTTATTGGATGGAATAAAGATGCGGTTATTATTTTGGGGGGACATACAGCTCCAAATATGAGCGGTATGTATCCCGGAGGAGCCGATTCATTAAGTGCCGCGGTTCCTGCACCCGTACCTGGTGGAACTGCCAGTTTGCTGGCCGATCTTAAAAAATATTTTGCGCTGAAAAAAGATCAGAGCATGGCATCCATGGACATGTTTACCGACCTGGTTGCCCAAAAAGGAGATGTGTCAATTTTTACAAACAGCAATAGTTTGGCGGGCTCACAAGCTAACCCGGCATTAACTATGATGCCTAAAGTAAAAGAATTACTGGAAGGTATTTACAGCACCAGCATTGTTGATTTTGAGAACGGAAAAATGGTGATGAAATCGCAAACTTTTGTTGGCCCTAAACTGGCGGAGGTACTGAAAAAATATGCCGGTCCAACAGTTGATATGAGCCTGGTAGATATTTATCCCAGCAACAACATCGGTGGGGTGGCAGCTTTTAGCTTTAAGCCTGAGTTGATTCCAGAATTATTGAAACAGGCAGGAGTTGATGCGCTGGCAGATGGTTTTTTATCCCAGGAAGGTCTTTCCACAAACGATATTATCAAAGCTTTTAAAGGAGATTTCGCAATTGTGTTCAGTGATTTCGGAATGTCGGCTGTAGAGAAGAAAAACCCTGAAAATGGTGTTAGCTATACATCCTGGCAGCCTTCCGGAAAGCTGGTAGTAGCTGTGCGTATTGGAGACAAAGTAGCCTTTGAGAAACTCTTGTCATTGAGTACTAAAGCTGGCTTGATGCTTCGTAATGGCAACAGGCTTGTACCAGCCCGCAATGGCGTAGCAGATACTTCCAATTCCATGTTTATTGGTTTGGAAAATGACTTACTTGTTATTTCAAATGACAACACTGTTTATGATGCCTACATAGCAAAAAAAGGAAAAATAGGACTTAGTGATGATGCCCGCAATACTATGAAAGGTTCTTCAGTTGCCTTTTTTATGGATGCCCAAAAAGTATTAAATGCTATTCCGGAAACTATGTTTGATACTTCTGCCATGCACGAAAAAAACGTGCTGGCCAGATCAAAATCTGTTTTTAAAACCATGGATTTTACCACAGGCAATTTTGATGGTAAAAAGATTGAAAGCAAGGGTGAAGTAATCATGGTGTCGGATAAAAACAGCCTGCCACAACTGGTTCGTTTTTTAATGTACGCAGCTGGCGAAATGAAAATGAAGCAAGCAGAAGATAGCGCCAAGTGGCAGATAGATAACAATGACGATGTTGATTCTGTAGCAACAGTGCCGGTGAATTAATTATTTCAGCTGCAAAGCATTCCCGGGAAAATAAAGATTTTTCAAACGGGTGGAAACAATATTGAAATGCCACGTTATAACAACGTGGCATTTCTTTTCCAGGGAACTGCTTCTAACTTTCGTATCAAAGCCATTATATTCGATATTGTATGACCATTAGTTTGCAAAATATAATACCCGTCCCATTGCGTGATAAACCACAATTGCAGCAATCGGAAATTTGGAACCGGCAGGTTGATTTTAATGATGGAGAATGGGTTAAAATAAAAGCTCCCAGTGGAACAGGTAAAACAACTTTGGTTCATATCATCTGGCAGCTCAGATCAGATTTTACAGGTAAAGTTTTGTATGATAACACTGATGTCGCTTCTATAAAAGCCGCCGTGATAGCGAAGTACAGGCAGGAAAAAATGAGCGTAATTTTCCAGGACATGCGCTTGTTTGCAAACCTGACCGCCTATGAAAATATCGAACTGAAAAGAACTATGAGCAATACATCGTTTTATGATGCTGCCGTAATAACTGAAATGGCAGAGCAACTTGGCGTGCAACATATCCTTCATCAAAAAGCAAATACCTGCAGTTACGGCGAACAGCAGCGCATTGCTATTATCAGGGCATTAATGCAACCGTTTAAATGGTTAATAATGGATGAACCTTTCAGTCATTTAGATAAAGAGAATACGTTGAAAGCTGTTGCACTAATTACCCGTGAATGCAAAAAAAGAAATGCTGGTTTTGTTTTGACTGATCTCGATGAGGATAACTATTTTGCTTATTCCCGGCAACTTGTTTTGTAATTGTTACAAATAACATATTAACAATTTTTATTTTTTCTCCCTTTTGCTATGACATTGTTACTCAGAAAAATTATTCGTTCAGGCATTGGCAAACTGCGGTTTTGGATGGCCATTACCGGGATGGGTGTTGCTGTTTTATTTATACTGCTGGCCGTTCAACTTCATGCCGATTTTAACCAGTTGCTGCATGGTAAAAACAATGCAAATGAAACAGCTGATTTCTTAGTGATCAATAAAAAAGTTACTCCACAAAACCAGGGGCAAAAAGAGCAAAATGTTTTTACAGAAACAGATATTAAAGAACTGCAAACGCAGCCGTTTACCGAATCAATAGGTAAGCTGGCAACTACCAGTTTTAAAGTAAGTGTTGAAAGTTATTCTGCTGCCATGCCCTTCTACAGTGATGCGTATTTTGAAAGCGTGCCGGATGAATTTATTGATGTAAAAAGTGAAGAGTGGAAATGGAGTGAAGGACAAAGAGATATTCCCGTAATTATTCCTTCTTTTTTTCTTGATTTATACAATACCGGTATGGCTATGAGCCAGGAAAATTTGCCCCAGTTATCATTGGAAGCAATTATGGCCATTCCAATTAAAGTAACTGTTCAGGGAAACAACCAGGCCGCTGAATTTGTTGGGCACGTGGTTGGTCAGTCCGACAGAATTAATTCAATACTGATACCACAAACTTTTATGGATTGGGCGAATAAACAATATGGTTACCGGGAGTCTCCAAAGCCAAACAGGGTGGTTATAAAAGTGAAAGATCCCTCTGATCCTGCCCTCGTAAATTACCTGGAAAAAAAAGGCTGGAAAACAAATGCTGAAAAAACAAGATTCAACCGGATCAGGAAAATTGTAAATGGTGTAGTAGCTGTAACCGGGGGAATAGGACTTGTGCTGTTGTTATTTGGCTTGCTGGTTTTTAGCTTGTTTATTCAACTCACTATTGCTTCCTGTAAAACAGATATCGAATTGTTGCAAACATTGGGAACTTCTCCCAAACAGCTGGAGCGTTTTCTTTTAAAACAATTTTTACCCCAAAATATTATTCTTATCGTTTTGGCGCTGTTATTCATTGCTATATTGCAATGGGTGGTTACAGGCATTTTAAAGACTCAACAGATCATTTTAAATCCCTGGCTTGCTGTTGATACTGTTATTGCAGCTTTGGCTGTATTAGCGGTTGTTTATGTAGTGAATAAACAAACTATCAGCAGGTATATTAAAAAATAACAACCATTCGAATTATAAATACTGCGTTACATTGGCAAGAAGATCATTTGCTATTTCTTCAGTTGCCGCTTCTGCATATATCCTGATAATTGGTTCGGTGTTGGAAGTACGCAAGTGCACCCACCCGTTTTCGAATTCAATTTTCAATCCATCGTCGGTATTACATTGAACTTCTTCAAAATGGGAAATTACATTTTTAAATAAATCCTGGACGACAAGACCAACGGGTAAATTCATTTTGTTTTTAACCATTATATAATCGGGATATTGTTTTCTAAACGCTGAAATGGTTTTATTGCTTTCGGCCAGTGCAGTTAAAAACAGGCCAATTCCGATCAACGCATCCCTGCCATAATGAAAGTCGGGTACAATAATTCCGCCATTTCCTTCTCCACCAATAATGGCGCCTGCAGCTTTCATTTTTTCTACCACATTTACTTCACCCACAGCAGAAGCAAAATAGTTTCCGCCAAGCTTTTGTGTAACATCTTTTAATGCCCTCGTGCTGCTTAAATTGCTTACGGTGTTTCCTTTTACTTTACCAAGCATGTAATCCGCCACAGCAACCAGGGTGTATTCCTCACCAAACATGGTCCCATCTTCATTTACAAAACAAAGCCTGTCTACATCCGGGTCAACAGCAATTCCAAGATCTGCCTTATGCTCGATAACGGCCGCACTAAGTTGTGTGAGATTTTCAGGCAGGGGTTCTGGATTGTGGGCAAATTCGCCCGTTATGTTTTCATTGATTACGATAATATTTTCGACCCCTAATGCATGAAGTAAAGGTGTTACTGAAATTGCACCGGTTGAATTAATTACATCTGCAACAACAATAAATTTGCGGCGTTTTATTGCAGCTGCATTCACCCATTTATAATTTGTAACAGCTTTAATATGTTGTTCGACAAAGTGATTGTTTGTGCTATACTTGCCAAGCGTATCAACAGGCTCAAACTCAAATGCTTCTTTTCCTGCTTCGTGTAAAATGTATTGGCCATCTGCTGCGCTGATAAATTCGCCTTTGTTATTAAGTAGTTTTAATGCATTCCATTCTTTTGGATTATGGCTTGCAGTTATAATTATTCCGCCATCTGCTTTTTCCCAAATCACTGCCATCTCAATGGTGGGCGTTGTAGACAAATCAGCATCTACTACATCAATACCCATTGACAATAGTGTATTGATGGCAAGTTGCTTTACTATGTTGCCACTGATCCTGCCATCGCGGCCTATTATTACTTTTTTGCCCTGCTGTTTTTCTTTCAGCCACTTGCCGTAAGCTGCGCAAAACTTTACAATATCAATTGGTGTCAGATTGTCTCCCGGTATTCCGCCAATGGTACCCCTGATGCCTGAAATACTTTTAATTAATGACATGTTTGACAATGATTTTTAAAAATCGAAGACACAGTTTTTCCCAACAGTTATAATAGTTAACTGCCAAAAAAGTACATGTAAAATATAACGTGTTTTACCCGTTAAGCGATCTAAGTTTTGCCTGCAGCATATCCTTTAATTGCATAGAATAGGATGTAGCAATATGCAGGCACGGTGCAAATTAAAAATGCTGTTGCGTTAGAGGTAATGCCTTTGTCTTTTAAAGTAGTATATAACAATGGTAGCAATGCACCACCAGCAATGGCCATAATTAATAACGCGGAACCGATTTTGGTAAATCTGCCAAGGCCACTTATAGCTAATGGAAAAATAGCTGGCCACATCAACGCATTTGCCAGCCCAAGCAATGCAATAAATGTGATAGCTATATATCCTTTTGTTACAAATACACAAATACTAAAAATAAAACCAAGGACCGCAGAAATAGCGAGTGCATTTTGTTGTGAAATATATTTTGGAATAGCAATGATTCCAATGATATAACCAGCAAGCATAGCAAACAAGGTGAAGGTTGTAAAATACTTTGTTTCATCTAATGGCATACCCAGTTGACGGCCATAAGCACCAATAGCATCGCCGGCTAAAACTTCTACACCAACATATAAAAAGAGACAGAGCACGCCGAGCATTAAATGTTTAAATGCAAACACGGATGTTTTAGGAACAACAGTATTGTCAGTGATAACTTCTTCTTTATCGATATCAATCTCGGGAAGAGAAGATTTTTTTATCATAAATGCAAGCAACACCAGCACAACTGCCATTATAATATAAGGAGGAATTACCCGCCCTGCCAGCTGATCCAGCAGGTTATTTTTTGTTGTTTCATCTGTTGCTGCCGAAACCTGTTCTTCGATGGCGGTGGCATTTTTTAATACCAGTGCTCCCAGTATAAGCGGGCTAAGCATACCAGCAACTTTATTACAGATACCCATGATGCTGATTCTTTTTGCAGCACTTTCTATGGGGCCAACAATACTTATATAAGGGTTAGAAGCGGTTTGTAGTAATGCAAGACCTGTGCCCTGTACAAATAATCCCGTTAGAAATAATGCAAAGCTTCTTGCATTGGCCGCAGGCACAAATATTACAGAACCTATTGCCATTACAAATAATCCTAAAGCCATACCATTTTTAAAACCCGTTTTCTTTAAAATGATAGATGAAGGAATAGCTAAAAAGAAATATGCCATGTAAAAAGCAAAAGTTACAAAGAATGCCTGGATATCATTTTCGAGTTGGCAAGCAAGCTTTAGAAATGGTATCAGCGTGCCATTTAACCAGGTCACAAAGCCAAATACGAAAAACAGGATACCAATAATCACTATTGCATTGCTCTTGCTTTGCTTTACCTGCATAAAAAATATTTAGTCGGAAATGAAATGGAAAAATACAGGTAGTAAGGTTAACAAAAAGGAACTCTGTCAAATCAAACGTTTGCATAAAATGAGATGAAGCAAGCGTTTGCGTTAATTGCCTTCATTGCAAGCGTTTGCGTGTTTTTCAGATGCCGCTGTTGTATATGTTTGATCAGTGATTGAAGTATAATGTTCCTGGCAGGGAAATATAAACCTACCACAAAGAAAGTCTATGACAACAGCATCATTGATACCACAGGCGACAACATCGTACGAAAAAATTGATACGATTACCTATAACACAGCAAATGAAGCCTGTGATGCAGTAGCACAGGAAATAGCAATGCTGATCAAAGAAAAGCAAACCAATGGAAAAACAACGGTACTGGGTCTTGCCACTGGTTCAACACCTAAAAAAGTATATGCAGCCTTAATTGAGTTACATCACAAAGAGGGTTTAAGTTTTAATAATGTTGTCACATTTAATCTTGATGAATATTATCCTTTGCAGCCGGATGTCATACAGAGTTATCGCCGTTTTATGCAGGAAAATTTGTTCAATCATATTGATATTGATCAAAGCAACTGTTTTATTCCGGATGGCAGTATAACACCTGGAAATTGTAAGCAACATTGCGAAGCTTATGAAAAGAAAATTGAAGATTTTGGCGGAATCGATTTCCAGTTGCTGGGTATTGGCCGCAACGGGCATATTGGTTTTAATGAACCAGGAAGCCATGTAAATTCTATGACTCGTTTGATAACGCTGGATCATCTTACGCGGTTTGATGCAGCTTATGAATTTGGAGGCCTTACAAATGTGCCACGCAAAGCAATAACCATGGGTGTTGGAACAATTTTAAAGGCAAAGCGCATTGTTTTACTCGCATGGGGTGAGCGAAAAGCAGCAATAATAAAACAAGCCGTTGAAGGACCCGTTTCTGAATTCATTCCCGCGTCTTATTTACAAGGGCATAGAAATGCATCAATAGTACTGGATGTAAGCTGCGCATCCGAACTTACCCGTTTTAAAACGCCGTGGCTTACCGATGATGTTTTATGGAACAACGGGTTAATTAAGAAAGCAGTAACGCACCTCGCCCTGGTGTTGAATAAACCGATTCTGAAACTTACCAATAATGATTATAATCAGCATGGTCTCAGCGATTTGCTTGCTTTATACGGCCAGGCATATGATATCAACATCGATGTATTTAATGAATTACAACGAACTATTACAGGCTGGCCTGGTGGAAAACCAAATGCAGACGACACCCTGCGACCAGAACGGGCCAATCCTGCCATAAAAAAAGTACTGATTTTCAGCCCGCACCCCGATGACGATATCATTTCAATGGGAGGAACTTTTCAACGGTTGATAGACCAGGGACATGAAGTTCATGTTGCTTATCAAACAAGTGGAAATATTGCTGTTGCAGATGATGAAGCATTTCGGTTTATTGATTTTATTCAAGACTATAATCAACAATTTAACCTTGATGATCCCGCGGCCGGGCAGCTGTATGGTGAGGCACTGGCATTTTTAAAAAGTAAACAGAATGGTGAAAAAGACAGTGATATTATAAGACAGGTGAAAGGAATTATTCGCAGGGGTGAAGCAAAAAATACCTGCCGGTTTGTAGGCATTCCCGAAGGAAATATTCATTTTTTAAACTTGCCATTTTATGAGACCGGCCTCGTAGAAAAGAATCCTATCGGCGAGGCAGATTATGAAATAATCGAATCGCTGATTGAAAGTATTCAACCGCACCAAATTTATGCAGCAGGTGATCTTGCTGATCCGCATGGTACTCACAAAGTTTGCCTCGATGGAATTTTTGAAGCAGTTAGAAAATTACAGCATAAAGAGTTCATGAAGGATTGTTGGATATGGCTGTACAAAGGAGCCTGGGCCGAATGGGATATAGACCTGATTGAAATGGTGGTACCTATGAGTCCCGACCAGGTAATGAAGAAACGGAATGGAATTTTTAAACACCAGAGTCAAAAAGATGGGGTGGTTTTCCAGGGAACAGATAGCCGCGAGTTTTGGCAAAGAGCTGAAGATAGAAATCGCGGAACAGCCGCTTTGTACAACAAACTTGGGTTGGCAGAGTATGCTGCTATGGAAGCTTTTGTCAGATGGAAATTTTAATTTTTTTAGCCAGGCAATGTGCAGGAAGCAGCTGCATTGGCGTCGCACTCTTGTACTGAGGAACAATATTGAACAATAATAAAAATGGCCGCATTTAAGCAGCCATTTTTTATGTAAAGAATATTGATTAAAAACAGCGAACTGATTGCATTAAACTATCTTATTATCTCACTTAGTCGTTTTTCTTTTTCAATCAATTTCTGCAGCAATACCGCCTGGTTTTTTCCCCGTACTAAATTGTGACCTTCATATTTTGCACCATAATAAACATCATCATTAATATAGTCAGTTAAAAAGCGGAGTGCCTGCATATAAATCATAAATTTTCCTGCATATACAAAATGATTTTTCTCTGTTAAAGTAAGTTCATCATTCATTTCAAGCATGTATCCTTCAGCAATCGCCTTGAAATAATCATCTCTGATTTCAATCTTATCAAAATTCGGTTCCTCTTCGCTTACAGGTGAAAGATAGGTACGTAGCATATCGCCAACATCACTGATAAAATAACCCGGCATTACGGTATCGAGGTCAATTACGCAAAGTCCCTTATCGTTATGGTCAAATAATACATTACTGATTTTAGTATCGTGATGCGTTACTCTTTTTTTAAAAGCGGAATTGGTTGGAATGTTTTCGCTGGTAGTAACAATTGCATACTGCTGTTGTAAAAACTTAATAGAATCAGCAGCCGCGTTGATTCGCTTTTTATTTCCTGAAATAATAGCATTTTCAAACTGCTGGTAACGCAAAGGCAGATTGTGAAAATTGGCCAGGGGTGTATGCAATTTTTCCGCGGGGAACGATGATAGTATTTTGGTAAATTTGCCGAATTGTTTAGCAGCTTCATAACCTTGTTCCGGTGCCGTTACTACATCAATAGTATGTGAATTTTCAACGAACGGAAACAAACGAAAATAGCCTTCTCCTTCTTTAAAAACAAGATCCTGCTGTTGTAATGTTTTGATAGTTGAAACAAACAGGTAACCAGGACAATTTTTGGTAATATAATCGCCTATGTTGCGGATATTGGATGCAATGTCAGCAGGGTTTTTAAAAACGTTATGGTTAATACGCTGAAGTATGAATGTCTTTGTCCCTGAATTTACCGTCCAGGTATGATTAATCAGGCCGTTACCAAATGGCTTGATAGCTACCTCTGATCCAACTATTCCGTAAGCCTGTAATATAGTATGCAACATGTGCTGATTGGGATTCTTGAAGCATGAAATTATACATTGATAATGCAAATTCTATGTGCAAACGCTTGCGGAAAACTATTGATATTTATTACCGCTCTTTAAATATCAAAATTAAATCTTAGATCAATGCTCCTCATGGACTACTAATTGCGATTCTAAAATTATTTTATAGTACGTGGCATTAATTATTTCATTGGAGCCATTTACTTTTTGTTGTAACAATTCTATTAAAGTACTGGTGGCCTTTTGCCCTTGCTGGTAAGGAAATTGTTCTACCGATGCTAATGGTGGAAACGCAGTGTAATTGGTAAGTGGAAGATTGGCATAACTTACAAAACAAATGTCTTTGTTAATTACAAAGTTCATTTTGGTAGCCTGTTGTACAGCATCGAGTGCTACATAATCATTAAAGGTTACAATAGCAGTGGGTCTTCGTTTTGCAGTTAATAATTGTTCGGTAGCAGCACACACACTTTCTTTGGAGAGATCAGAATTTAACACCAGTGCCGGGTCATATTTCAGCCGGCTTTTGGTCATGGCTTGTTTATAACCTTCCAATCGTTCTTTCGTAGCATACAATTTCTCCGGCCCGTTAATCATACCTATTACGCGATGCCCTTTTTTAAACAAGTAATTAATGGCTTGTACAGTGCCATTGATCATGTTACAAGCTACATAATGGATGTTTGGTATTTTTGGAATACGGTCGAAGAAAACGATAGGTATATTATAGCGTTGCAATGCTTCGAAATGTTCGTAATTAACGGTGTTTTTCGAAATTGAAATCAGCAGACCGTCTACCCTGTGTTTCTTCATGGTTTCAATTAATTGCTTTTCCTTATCAACACTGTCATGCGATTGGCCAAGAAGAACAGTGTAGTTACTTTTATGTGCTTCATCCTCAATACCGCTAATAGCCGACGAAAAGAAAGCCTCGCTTAATTCTGGTAATATGACTCCGATAGTAAAAGTTTTGCCCTGCTGAAAAAAGATAGCAGTTTGATTGGGTTCATATTGCAGTCGCTTGGCTAATTCCTGTACTCTTGTTTTTGTACGAAGGCCAATGCTGGGATGGTCGTGCAATGCACGGGATACGGTGGAAATGGAAATGTTTAGCTCCCTTGCAATTTCTTTTATAGTTGGCAACTGATTTTTCATGTAAATAAGGAAATTGTAAGTTAGATAATTTCCGCAAACGTTTGTTTGAAAATTACAAACGTTTGCTTTTGTTACTTCATTGCCTGCAATCTTGTCATTTCAATAACTAAGGTTAGTTTACACAAGCATGACCATTTCATCCGATACTATTTCTGCAAACCGGTTAACGTCCCTGGATGTTATGCGTGGGCTGATCATGATTTTGCTTGCGGCAGAAAGCTGTCATCTTTATGAGTCGTTGAACGATTTGAACCCGCAGGGCATAGGTAACGTACTTGTAAACCAGTTCTTTCATCATCCCTGGCATGGGCTGCGGTTTTGGGATTTGGTGCAGCCTGCATTTATGACAATGGCCGGTGCGGCTTTATATATTTCGTTTTACTTCAAAATACAAAAAGGGATTACCTGGGAGCAGAATTTTAAGCATATTGTCATTCGCTGTTTTAAATTGTTTTTATTCGGTACTGCCCTTCATTGCGTGTACGCGGGTAAATTGGTTTGGGAACTATGGAATGTTCTTACTCAGTTGGCGTTTACATCGTTTATCGCCTACCTGGTGATTAGAAAAACTATCGCCTTCCAAATTGTTTTTTCATGTTGTTTATTATTGCTTACAGAATTATTATACCGGTTTGTGCTGGTACCGGGTTTTGATCAACCATTTGTTTCCGGTCAAAATTTTGGCAACTGGATGGATACGATCTTAATGGGTAAAATTAATAATGATGGTTGGGTTGCTATCAATATCATTCCTACTGCGGCACATACCATTTGGGGCGTATTGGCTGGCAAGCTGCTGGTAAGTTCGAAACCCGTTTACTATAAAATCAAAGCATTAGTTATTGCTGCAGTAACCTGTTTAATAACAGGTTATGGTTTAGATTTATTTGAGGTTACTCCCATTATAAAACGCATTGCTACTTCCTCATTCGTACTTGTGTCTGGTGGTTATGTTATCCTGATGCTTGCTTTTTTATATTGGCTTACCGATGTAAAGAAATGGAATAAAAACGCCTGGCTTTTTACGGTAGTAGGCATGAACGCTATTTTTATTTACCTGTTTTTCGAAACGGTGGGAGTACAATGGGTGAATAAAACCATTGGCATTTTCGTAATGGGCTTTTTAGGTTATACTGGTCTTAGCGAGCCGTTACTGCATGTATTTTCTGCCATGGCTACATTACTCGCTGAATGGTTTTTGTGTTATTGGTTGTTTAAAAAGAAAATATTTTTTAAATTATAAACAAATGAAAAGAAGTACTGCAATTATATTGTTACTGGTTTTTATTTCACTCGGGGTATTAGCTCAAAACCGCACCATTTCATACGAGGAAAGCCAGGAAGATATTACCAACCCTGAAAGAGGATTTTATATTCCTTCCGGAACAAAAGCCAGCAATTTTATATTGCTGAATGGAAAGGAATTGAGTGATTACCGGAATACAACACAGCACCTAAAAGGAGCCAGTTATGCAGTCAATATATCATTATTATACAGGGCTTACGAGTTGGATACTTTTAAAATGCAGCCACTTTCACAAAGCTTTTTGTCCAACCTTCAAAAAGATTTCGATGCAGTAAGAGCTGCCGGATTGAAAGTGATTCTTCGATTTGCTTACACTAATACTACACACGGCGGCGATTGCAAAGATGAATACAAAATATGTCCGCCTTATGGAGATGCGCCACGTCATATTGTTTTAAAACATGTGCAGCAGCTAAAACCGTTGTTCTATAAAAATGCGGATGTAATTGCTGTTTTACAACAAGGTTTTATTGGTATTTGGGGCGAAAATTATTTCACAGATTATTTTGGTTGTGGGACCAATGATGGCAGTGGTGTAATAGCTGATAGCAGCTGGCTGCACCGCAACCAATTTCTAAAAGCCTTGTTGGATGCCATGCCAAAAAACAGGATGGTGCAGGTACGAACACCCCAAATCAAACAACGCTTTGTATATGGACCAAAGGCTCTACCGAATTCTGCCACCATTGATTTGAAACAAGCATTTACAGGGATCGAAAAATCAAGAATCGGTTTTCATAATGATTGCTTTTTGGCAAGCGAAGATGATTATGGTACTTTTTATGATTATGGTAATTCGTCTGGTAAAAGAGATACAGCTAATAAACGGTTGCGGCAATATTTTGAATCAGATAGCCGCTATACGGCGGTTGGTGGAGAAACCTGTGATGACGCCTTTAGTCCGCAAAATGATTGTGCGCCATTTGGTTATGCAGTAGCTGAAATGGCAGCTATGCATTATAGTTATTTAAATGCTGCCTATAATAACCAGGTCAACAACGATTGGGATTCGCTTGGTTGTATGAAAACCATTAAGGAGAAGCTGGGTTACCGGCTTGTATTGACGTCTGCAACTTTTCCTGCTAAGATAAAAAAAGGAGAGCAGCTTAACATACAAGTCAAATTGAAGAATGATGGTTTTGCCTCGCCGTTCAATCCAAGGCCAGTACAATTGTTACTTCGCAACACCAAAACAAAAAAAGTGTATACACTTGCTTTTAATACGCAAATTCAAAAGTGGTTTAGCGGAAACATTTCCTTAAAACAAAATTTTACTTTACCAGCATCTATCACAAAAGGCAGTTACGAATTGCTGTTGAATTTGCCTGATGATTACAAGCAATTACAAGGTAATGCTTTATACAATATTCAAATGGCCAATGTAAACACATGGGAGCCTTCAACTGGTTATAATAAATTGAATGCAGTGTTCCTGGTTGAATAAATGTTGCTGGTTTTTAAATTTAAATAGAAAGCCATCTTCATGAGATGGTTTTCTTTTTTGTGCCAGCACAACAATTGCTCTATATTATAAAATGCTACAGCTATAAGATTATTGCAAGGTCTTAGATATGTATAAAAATGGTAGTTTTTTCATCCTTATAAGTTTTACCATATTAAAAGCCTGTTCTTTCAATTTGAAACACGCATTTCCAACGCTCATTTATTAAGCATATTAAAATTTACGCAAACGGTTGCTTGCAAATATCAAGCGTTTGCGTAACTAAAAACGTATTTGCCGTGTATTGTGCCTGCATTTTTATAGCAAAAATGTTATCATCTTAGATCAATCAAATATCAAAACTAAAATTGCATGACAACTCCTTTATTCAAAAGGCTTTTCTCATTTTTCATTGCATGTATTTTTTGTGCCGGTACCATGCAAGCCCAGAAAAATGTTTCCGGTAAAGTAACGGATGAAGATGGTATTCCTTTGGCTGGTGTTAGTGTACAGGTGCAGGGAACGGGCAGGGCAACAGCTACCAATAATAACGGAGCATTTTCAATTGATGCTGCAGGCGCTGATTCATTGTTATTTTCTTCCGTTGGTTTCAACAACATCGCTTTGGCCCTACGCGATATCACCAACACTGTAATTAGGATGACCGCTTCGAACAAAGCATTGGATGAAGTGGTAGTAGTTGGTTATGGCACACAAAGAAAAAGAGACCTGACAGGTGCCGTATCTTCTGTAAAAGCAAAAGACCTCGTTATCTCATCCAGCCCCGAAGTAGGAAGTATGTTGAGAGGTAAAGTGGCAGGCCTTACCATCAGGCAAAACAGCGCACAACCCGGTGGTGGTCTCGATATATTAGTACGTGGAGCTGGTTCTGTAAATGCAAGCAACGCCCCGTTATTCGTAGTCGATGGTTTTCCTATTACCGACTTGCAGCAGCCTGAAAGTGGTGGTCGTTACCAGGCAGGTACACAAAGCATACTCAATTCTTTCAATCCAAATGATATTGAATCCATCGAAGTTTTAAAAGATGCCAGCGCTACTTCTATCTATGGATCAAGAGCAGCGAATGGAGTTATTTTAATAACAACTAAAAGAGGTAGTGATGGTGGATTAAGAGTGCAGTATTCCAACAATTTCGCTTACCAGAAATACAATAATTCGTTTGACGTATTGCCGCTGAACGAATGGATGCAATTGCGTAACGAAGCAGGGCAGGAGCAATGGGATTTCGACAACAATGTAATGCCTTATGGTACCCGAACAAGAGCTGAGGCAGAAGCAAACCCTGTGAATGGCCTGTACAGGAAATTATATACGCAAAACGCTATTAATAATGTTGGAAGAGGAACGGATTGGCTGGAACTGGTGACACGTGATGGTACAACCATGCAGCATAATATTTCCTTATCAGGCGGTAACAAGTCAACCAGGTATTTATTATCCGGCAACTATTATGACCAGGATGGTATCGTTGAAAATTCCGGTTTTAAACGCTATTCTATCCGGGCTAATATTGATCAGAATATCAGCAAGTATGTTAAGCTTGGATTTAATTTAACGGCCAGCAGAATTGATAATAATAACAGCCAGTTAGGAGGCGATCAATTCGAGAATTCAGGTGTAATCAGGGCTGCCATTCAACAAGGCCCGCATATACAGGCAATTGATGAAGACGGTAATTATCCTTTGAATCCGCAGCTGGCTTTGCAACCTAATCCATTCTCGTTATTAACCATTACAGACCAAAGCAGGATTGAGCGGATGCTTACCAATGTGTTTGCAGATATAATGCCCGTAAAGGACCTTACAATTCGCCTGAAAGCTGGTATGGACAGGGGTTATAGCAAACGTGAAAGTTATTTACCGACCACCACTCTTCATGGTGCATTGGAACAGGGAAGGGCTTTCGTTTCCAACAACGATAAAGATGACTATTTGCTGGAAGCAACAGCTAATTATAATAAAACAATTGGTAAAGGACATAAGATTGATTTACTGGCTGGGGTGTCGCAACAGAAGTTTATCAACCGTATCAATAGCGCAGGTGCAACCGGATTTATTACTGATGCTTTTTTATGGAACAACCTTGGTGCAGGAAGTATTCAATTACCTACAACATCTGCAGGTTCTAAAAACCAAATTGCCTCTTATTTTGGCCGCTTAAACTATAATTATAAAGGAAGATACCTCGCAACTTTTACCGTACGTACCGATGGTGCCAGTGTGTTTGCTGCGAACAACAAATGGGGCACATTTCCTTCAGCAGCGCTCGCCTGGAATGTGGCAGAAGAATCATTTTTTGAAGGCATAAAAAATGTAGTATCTCAATTAAAATTCAGGGTGAGTTACGGGCAAACAGGAAATGCAACTATTAACAGTAATGCCTTTGCAGCCTATAGTGCTTATCCTGCCTGGTTATCGGGTAACGATGCCCGTTTAATCGGTGTATCGCTTTCAAGATTAGAAAATCCTGATTTGAAATGGGAAACAACAACCGGCCTGAATGTTGGACTTGATTTCTCCGTATTAAAAGGTAAAGTAGATGGCTCAATTGAAGTTTATAACAACGAAATTTCAGACCTGCTCGCTACTAAATCGCTTAACTCGTACCAGGAAGTAAATACCATTATTGCAAACGTTGGTAAAACACAAAGCAAGGGTTTCGAGATAAGTATTAATACCCGCAATATTCAAACCGCTAAAGTGCAATGGAGAACCATGTTTGTTTTCTCTGGGTTTAAAGACACATGGAAAGAAAGAGCCCCTGACTGGAAACCATTTGTGTACGAAAATACCAATGATCCCATCAGGTCTAATTACAGCAGGATTTCTGATGGCATATTACAGGTGGGAGAAAAAATTCCGGTGGCACAACCAGAGCTGAAACCTGGTATGATAAAAATAAAAGACCTCGATGGTTTTCAACGGGATGGAAGTGGAAATCCTGTAGTGGATGCAAATGGCAGGTTTTTAAGAACTGGTAAACCCGATGGTAGAATTGATGATGCTGATGCCAGGTTATTAGGTACCAATGATCCAAGTTATATGGCTGGTATTACCAACATTATTTCCTATAAAAACTTCTCTCTCAATTTCGATTTTAATGCGTTGTTCGGCCGTCAGTTGGCTGATCCAAATTTCCTGGCATATGGCATGAGTGCCTACGGTGTTTATTCAAACGGATATAACGCTTTAAGAACAGTAAAAGACAGGTGGACTCCAACCAATCCTTCAAACACGCATCCAAGTTCATTCTGGGGTTTTTCTCCTTACGGTGTAGGCGATTTTTTCCTGCAGAAAGCATGGTTTATCAGGTTGCAAAATGTATCGTTGTCTTATAACCTGCCTCCTGCTTTTTTGAAGAAAGTCTTTACTGCAGCCAGTGTGCACATAGATGGTCAGAACCTGCTAAAATTTACACCTTATACCGGTGTTGATCCTGAGACTGATTCTTACACGGCGGCCTATCCATATATCAGAACATTTACTGCCGGCATTAACCTCTCCTTCTAATTAGACCAACTCTAAAGAAAAAAAGATGAAAACAAAAACATATCAATTTTTATTCCTTCCGCTGGTCGTACTGTTACTGAATAGTTGTACCAAGAATCTTGTACCCATTGATTACTCCGAAATAAACCCGGCAATTTTCCCGAAATCTGCCGCTGACCTGGAAGCAATGGTAAATGCCGCATACTACCCTTTAAGAGGTTCTTATGGTGATGGTATCTTCTCTACTTCCGAAAGAGGAGTGATGTATTTGGCTGATGCAACCACCGAAATTTTACATGGTAAGTATGGTGATCAGAATTTAGCAACGCTTCATAATTTTCGCCCAACGGACAACGGCTTTACGCACTACTACGATGACTTTTATAATAAGATCAGCCGCATGACCACTACCATCGATCTGATAGAAAGATCAACGGTTAGTGACGAATTAAAAAAGAAAGCCATAGCACAAGTGCGGTGTGCAAGAGGCATACTCGCCTATACCTTGTTCGACCTGTATGGCCCCATTGTAATTGCACCATTGGAAGTATTGAAAAATCCATTGGTGGAGTTGCCGCTTGCACGCTTAAGCAACGACGAAATGGTAGCCTATATTGAGGCCGATCTTGAAGCTGCCGCCCTTGATTTGCCGGCACCCGCCGAAGCAGAATATGGCAGGTTTAATAAGGCACTGGCAAAAATGGTAAACATCAGGCTGAACCTGCACGAAAAGAAATGGGCTAAAGTGAAAACACTTGCCGATGAAATTATTGCTTACAACGCATACACATTGGATGCCAACTATGCTGCAATCTGGGACCTGGAAGGAGCTAAAAGCAGCAAGGAAGTAATATGGGCAATTCCTTGCGACTATGCCGGCACCAGCGAAAACCAATGGCAGTTAATGGTACTGCCCGCAAATTTTGCACCCAAAGGCGGCTTTCAAACTATTACCAGCACCTGGTGGTTTTACGATCGTTTTGAAGCAGGTGATAAGAGAAAGCAAATGCTGATTGCAGAATATACCGGCACCGATGGGATAACTTATAACAAAGCCAACCCGGGCAACATTTTAGATTGGGGTCCGCTGCCTTTAAAAATTCACCAGGATGCAGATCGTACCAGTGGGTTGACCACCGTTGATATAGTAATGTACCGGTATCCCGATGTGCTGCTATCAAAAGCGGAAGCCATTGCTAATTTGGGCGCACCTACCGCGGAAGCCATGGAACTTGTAAATAAAGTTCGGAGAAGGGCAGGCCTGGCTGATAAACAACTTGCTGCCTATAGCACATTACCTGCGTTTAATGATCTTATCCTGTTGGAAAGAAGCCATGAATTCTGGTGCGAAAATGGCCAGTACCGGGCCGATCTTATCCGTCATGGAAAATTTGTTTCCAGGACACAGGAAGTAGAGCAATCTACATATACCGCTCCTTATAAAACGCTTTATCCATTTTCATTAAAAGCAGTAAGCGAGGGTAAAGGAAAATTCATCCAAAACCCGGGATATAATTAAGCTATTCAACAAATTTATAATGGCAATCATTTTGTACAATGATTAACCACTGGCTTCTTAAATGATAAATTATGAATAGTAACAGGTTGATAAGGGTATTGTTGTCGCTGATGATTTTCGGCTGTATAACCAGCTGCAAAAAAAACAAACCGGATGGTACACCAACGATCGATAACGAGATCACTTATGAATTGTCAAATACCATTTTTCCAAACCCGGAAAGAGGATTTATACGCACCATGATAGTGAAATCGGGTGGTAACTCATTGGACCTTGCACAACTAAAAACTTTCAGGAATCAAAATGTATCGATGATTGTAAGGGTGTTTTATTTAGATGCCTTTAAAAGCCAACCCATAAGTGCCGCACAACTAACGCTTATACAAACCGACCTCGATAAGTTGAGAGATGCTGGTTTGAAAGCTATCTTACGTTTTGCGTATACCGATGATATGGCTGGTAGTGATGCGCCGCTTACAATCATAAATCAACACATCGATCAGCTAAAACCTGTCTTCGAAACAAATAAAGATATTATTGCATTCGTGCAGGCAGGTTTTATTGGAGCATACGGCGAATGGCATTCATCCAGCAACGGCCTGGCAACTGTCGAAAACGAAAGAGCTGTCTTAACTAAATTACTCAGTGCGTTGCCTGCGGGTATTATGGTGCAGGTAAGAACTCCGGTAGTAAAACAACTTATTTTCAATTCGCCGTTGCCCATAGATGCAGCTATGGCTTATACCAGTGAAAATAGGGCAAGGGTGGGTCATCACAACGATTGCTTTTTATCCGGCGGAACCGATTATGGTACCTATACCAATGTGCTCGCAGAAAAACAATACATCAGCACAGAAGCTTTGTATGTGCCAACAGGCGGTGAAACCTGTCCGCCCACCGGTGGATACAACCCCACCTGTTTTGAAGGCAGAAATGAAATGAAGTTATTAAAGTGGACCTACCTGAATTTAGATTGGTATCCTGCCACTATAAATGCCTGGCGTACCTCGGGCTGCTTCGACGAATTTCAGACAAACCTGGGTTACCGCATTGCATTGGTAAGTTCAACTATTCCGGCAAAAACAACCACCAACGGATCCCTGCCTATCATCGTTAATCTTACGAATAATGGTTACGCTCCATTGTACAATAAGAAGGATAGCTACCTGGTTTTAAAGAACAAAACATCGGGGCAGTATTATGAAATAAAACTTGCTTTTGATATGCGGATTGTAAAACCACTGGCCACCATCGAAGTAAAAGAATCTTTGAGTTTACAAAGTGTTCCGGCAGGTGAATACAACCTTTATTTACGGGTAGCCGATAATGCTGCCAGTTTAAAATCCAGGATCGAATACGCAGTTCGTTTTGGAAATGCCGATACATGGGTAGAAGAAAATGGCGGTATGAATAATCTTAAACATTCGCTTACCATTCAATAACAATCATTTAAAAAAATCTTTAAAAAAATTATATGAAAAGAAACATTATTTACCTGTTTGCCATGCTGGTAATGGTGCTGGTAACCAGCTGTAAAAAAGAAAACGAAGGCAGCGGTTTAAAAGCTGTGTTTAGTTATGTAGCCGATGGTTATAAAGTAAACTTTACAAACTTTTCTTCCAATGCCACCGAATACACCTGGGATTTTGGTGACGGCAGTGCGCCCGCTACCAGCAAAACACCTCAACATGTGTTTACAAAAAAAGGTGACTTCCTTGTTTCTTTAACTGCTAAAAAAGGGGTTGAAACAAATACTTTTATTGATACGGTTAGCATCATAGGCCCAAACATTAAAATTGATGGCGATTTTTCGGATTGGCAATATGTTGATTACACGTATAAAAATCCTGAATCGTATGCAAGTACCATGATAGGCGTAAAAACATTTGCTTCTGCGCAGGAGATCAACTTTTTACTTGAAGGCACTGCTGCCATGAATATGGAGATTATTGATTTGTACCTCGATGCAGATAATAATCCTGCAACTGGTTTTGCAACCTGGATGTATCCTGCAGGTTCCGGTGCTGACTTTTTATTTGAAGGCAGCCCGGTAGGTGGATGGGGCGATGCATTTTCGCACAACGGACCTCCAACAGCTTTTTCCTGGACACCATTCAGTACGTTTGGAGATGCCATTAAATTTTCAACGCTGGTAACTACCGGGGGAACTAAGATGATTGAATTTTCTATCCGGAAAAGCGCAATAGGCACTATAAAGAATTTTGTAAATTTTGCCTTAATAGAATCAACTTCCGGTTGGGCAGAAGTTGGCAAAATACCAGAAGCAGTTCTGCCTACATCGAAGTTTATTGCGGTTCCGCTGTAAAAACAACTACGTTTTATTGTACTTGAAATACTTGCTTTTTACACCCGCATTTAAAGGGTGCAGTAATAGGTATGCAGTTTACCACCCACCTTTTATTAAGCATTTGCTAAAACATTCACCAGGCTGATATGAATTTTACTGAAAATGCGGCATCCGAAATAGGAGTTGCAGATGAAATAGAACTTTATACTATAGAAAATAGATCGGGTACCCGGTTAATTGTATCCAACTGCGGGGCAGCAGTAGTTTCATTGTTTGTAAAAGACAGGCAAGGTGTTTTTTCAGATATTGTTTTAGGTTACGAAGAACCCGCCGAATACCTCCGGGATCAATATTACCTGGGAGCCGTAGTTGGCCGTTATGCCAATAGAATTGCTGGTGACACGGTCGTAATAAATAACAGGTCTTACAAACTGCCGGTAAAACCAGGAGGCTATCACCTGCATGGCGGGGTGGAAGGGTTCAACAAAAAAATATTTGAAGCCATTCCATTTCAAAACGGTTCTAATTCGGGAATTGTATTTAAATATACCAGTCCGCACCTCGAAGAAGGTTTTCCCGGCGAATTACACCTGGAAGTAATTTATACGCTTGATGAACAGGATATATGGACCATTGAATACAAATGCACCTGCAACCAAACCACTTTGGTAAACCTAACCCAGCATACCTACTTTAATTTATCGGGACATTTTGCCGGCAATATTGATGATCATGAATTGAAAATATTTAGCCAGTATTACCTGCCGGTTAACAAAATGCAGGTGCCAACCGGGGAATTTATGAAGGTTGATAATACCCCGTTTGATTTTACTGAGTTTAAAAAAATCGGACAGGATATAGATGTGGCAGATGATCAATTGCTGTTAAGTAATGGTTACGATCATAGTCTTGTTTTGGAAAGAATCCATACACCTGTGTTGAAGCAATCAGCTATTGTAAAAGAGCCCTTAACAGGCAGAAAGATAGAGCTGTTTACAACCGAACCAGCAGTGCATTTTTATAGTGGTAATTTTCTGCAAAACGTGAAGGGAAAGAACGGCACTCTCTATAATAAACGTTCCGGTTTTTGCCTTGAAACACAGCACTTTCCTGACGCACCTAATCATCCACATTTTCCATCAACTGTTTTGAATGCCGGCGACGAATTTTATAGCAAGACAATTTTCAAATTTTCAGCAGAATAAGATGGCATTTACGATTTTGGTTACCGATGGGCTGGCTATATCTTTTTGTAGTTTAAATTGACGAACACAGAACACAGCAATTTAGCTATAGTTTGTAAAAGATACTGGAAAGCCAACAGGAGAATTAGGTGGGAAAGTATCGTTTGGGTTAACGAAAAAGTATTTTATACTGTAAATAGCAGCAAACTTTAGAAAAGTTCCGGCATAAAAAAACCCGCCTGTAAGCGGGGACAGTATTGTTTGCCTGTGAACTTAAGCTTTTGGTGTGCTTGCGTTTTCAGTAGCTTTTTCTGTTTTCTTTTCTTTAGTGGTTTTGCTTTCCTTCTGACAGCTTTTGCCTTCTTTCTTGCAGCAATCTTTACCATCTTTTTTGCCACCGGCAAATGCTGCGCCACTTACCAATAAAACAGCAACGGCCATCGTCAATAGTTTTTTCATAAAAATTTTTTTTGTTGAAACGAATGTAGTTTGAAAATAATATGCAAAGCACATGCCTGTTGTTAAAAATTGATGAACGGCGGGCATTTTGATGGCATGATAATTAAATCGTTTCTTAAAAGGATACGAATGATTACCATTATACCTGACCTGCCACCGAATGTAGTAGGGTTAAGGGCGACTGGCAATGTAACCCGGCAGGATTTTAATGCTATTGTTATGCCTGCAATAGATGCGCTTGCGAGCCAAACCGATCAAATTAATTACCTGCTTTTGCTGGAAACCGATATCAGTAAATTCGAACCCGGTGCATGGATGAAAGATGCTTTAATGGGATTAAAGCATTTGTTTAAATGGCATAGGGTTGCGGTAGTAACTGATCAAAAATCGGTGGAGAGATTTACGGATATATTCAGCTATGTGGTACCCGGAAATTACCGCGGTTTTGCAATACACGAATTAGAGTCAGCTAAAAAATGGGTGGCCGGAGGGGATAATTAGTTGCTTTTACTTAATACAAGATTATACTTTAACCAGGCTTCGAGTCAGCAAAAAGGGAAGTCTGAATTACCATTCTGCCAAAACCGTAACACCACCTTTTACCATTTGACCAAGATCAACGCAAATTTTTGTACCTGGTGGAAGTAATATATCTACCCGGCTGCCAAATTTAATAAAGCCCATTTCCTGGCCTTGTTTTACAACAGTACCGGGGGTAAGGTAATTTACAATTCGACGGGCAACTGCACCAGCAATTTGTTTTACCAGCAACTTCTTACCATTATCGCATTCGTAAACAACACTGTGTCTTTCGTTATCCGTACTTGACTTTGGATCCCAGGCAACGAGGTATTTGCCTTTATGGTATTGGCTGTAAAGAACGCTTCCGCTTACGGCATTGCGATTCACATGTACATTCAGGGGGCTCATGAAAATGCTTACCTGCAGGCGTTTGTCTTTAAAATATTCCACATCGGTTATTTCTTCAATCACAACTACTTTGCCATCTGCAGGGCAAATAATTTTTCCGTTATCCATTGTGTGGTTGCGGCCGGGTATCCGAAAAAATGAAATGGTAAATAGCCAGGCACCTATGCTTGCAATAAATATCAGCAGCGCAATCAATGGAAAACTCTCGCTCAAAAACCAGAGAGAAAATGCATTGATCGTACCTAAAACCAGTGTTGCAATGCCTATAGAAGCATATCCTTCTTTATGTATCGTCATATTAAAATTCGCGTGAAAAAAATGTTGCTGTGCAATAAGTAAGCGGTGCGTGAGAGGCGCAAAGATAGCTTTCCATTTTTAATAGCAATTAGTACCAGCCAAAATATGGTAGTGTACAGCAGTTCTCTTTTATTAAAAAAGATATTTTACCAGTAGCCAAACGAAGGGAGTAGCAATAAGTAACGAATCAAAACGATCCATAAAACCACCATGACCGGGTAACATGTTGCCACTGTCTTTTACATTAGCAAGTCTTTTTAGTTTGCTTTCAAGTAAGTCCCCGGCAGTACCGGTTATGCCTGCAATTGTTGCAATATAAACTGCTTCGATGCCTATTTTTCCGGTAATTAAATAACTACCGGCTGAACCCATTACAAGTACACAAACAATCAAACCACCGATAGTTCCTTCCCATGTTTTTTTGGGAGAAATGGGCGAAAAGGGTGTTTTACCAATAAAGGAACCAACCAGGTAAGCAAAAGTATCATTGGCCCAAATGGATAGTATCAGTAGCAGGGGGTACACACGGCCAAAGTCTAAAGACAACAAATTGCCTTTGAAGACCATTCCTTCCTGGCGAAGGCTAAGCATCATTCCCCAGCTTACTGAAATATACAGCCAGCCTAAGGCTGCCACTAGAAAGGATTTGAGCGTAAAAATAGTTCCTTTGTGAAAGATGCCAATTGCCAGCAAGAGGAAGCCAGCAACGGTAAGGGGCAGGTATAGATTTTCGTTTAAACCATATCCCCCAATGGTAAAAGCACTACCACAAAAGGCAATCATCATTCCAAAACCGGTAAGCATTAAACCGAGTTTTACAAACCGGTGAAAACTAACCCGGTAAATTTTTTCAACCAGCATCAAATATTCTTTCCAGCAGCCGAAATGTATAATCGTAAAAAGCAATAAAAAACTCCAGTGGTTATATAGTAAACCTAACAACATCACCACCACAAAAACGATGGCACTTTGCGCACGGGTTTTAAAAACAGCCTTATTTAATGCCATAGAATATTTTGGAATGCGGGTGAATAACTTAAAAGATAAGTTTAGCGAAACCGATTTTTGTTCAGCTATTTACACCTGATCTAGTTTTTTAATGCATCATTCATAACCGATAATGCCACGTCTTTTAAATGTATCGGAACATACAGTTCGTAATGGCCAAGGGCAATTGTATACATGCTATCCTGTTTGTTAAGCACCTGGACAGGAATATCGTTCTCTTCCAGGCTGCCTTTCACAATAGCAGCTTCGGTATAAAGTTTTGTCACATACAGTAAATGCCAGTTCATAAATAATTAATTGTCTTTGCCTTCAAAGATGGTATTATCAAATGGGTTATCCCTGCTCAGTAGTACTTCTTGCGGTGCCTTTTCTACTTGTGATTTAACGAGCACTCTAAAGAGTACAACCAGCAGCACAATAGAAATAATTGCCACCCACCAGGGAAATGTTTCGGTTGTTTCGGTAGAAACGGGTTTGTGTTGCCGGGTATTGATGAACATGTAGGTAACTACTGTTGCATTGTTTAAAAAATGCAACAAAATAGTATAGCCCAGGTTATTGGTATAATAGAAGATAAGTCCCAATAAGCCGCCTAGGGCTAATCTTGGAATAAAGCCGTACCAGCTGGCATGTACCGCACTAAACAAAATACTCGTAAGAATAATTGGGAAAAGGAAATGATTGGTGAGGGTGTTTAATTTCTGCAAAATATAGGTAGACTTGAAAAGTATGATAACCAATACCAGCAATACGCCATAAAAAAACCACCCGTTTAACTTGGGCAACCAGATTGATTTTGCGGCCATGATTAAAATAGCAAATGCAACTATATAAATAAATGAGTTGTTTTTCCAGCGGCTTAGCAGGTTTTGTAAACCTCCCCTGAAAAGCGTTTCTTCAAATATCGCTGGTAAAAGCGCTATCATGATAAGAGACAGCAGGTACTGCCCAATTGTTTTCACATCTCCAATAACTTTTACCTGTGCTTCGTAGCTTTTTTCGATGCTGTCAAAATAGGCTCTACTGGATGCGGGAATGGGAATCGATTTATTGATGAGCCCGAGTGTTTCGATAAAAGGCATGGAAACAAGTAACAATAAAATACACAAGCCCATTATTTTGGGATAGAAGCTCTTATTAAAACCCAAAGCAAGCCAGCCGTTCCTATAACAGATAAATGCATAACAAACCGCCGGAATAAAAAAGATAAATAAGGTGGTAACTACCTGTACCATTTTCACAGCGGTTGCATATTGCGGGTTCAGCATATCGTGCTGCATATTCAATAACCCCTGGCCCGTCATACCGGCCCAAACGCCGGCTGCAACCATTGTTCCGGCAATAAGGCCTACACCCATTGTGCCTAAAAAAACACCCAATTGTGCCCAACCATTAAATCCCTTATTGATTAGCTGTTTTGCCATAGTTGCAAAGAAAAGAAAATGCAATAACCCCTGCTTGTAAATTAGTTTTATAAAACCAGGAGGAGGTTCAGGAGCTACCTGCGGCTATCAAGTTCAATTGCTTTTGAAATAGTCGTGTACTTGCATTTCGCACCCGCCAGCAGCGCTTTTCTTACATTTGCGCTCTTTTAGCACAATGATCAAGATAGGTGAACATATAAAACTGCCCGATTTTCCACTTTTACTGGCTCCCATGGAGGACGTAAGCGATCCGCCTTTTAGGGCAGTTTGCAAGGATAATGGAGCCGATTTAATGTATACCGAATTTATTTCGAGTGAAGGCCTGATTCGTGATGCTATGAAAAGCAAACAAAAACTGGATGTTTTTGATTACGAAAAACCAATCGGCATACAGATTTTTGGGGGCGATGAAGAAGCAATGGCGATTAGTGCCCGAATTGTAGATGCGGTTCAACCAGATCTTTTGGATATAAACTTTGGTTGCCCTGTAAAAAAAGTGGTGAGTAAAGGAGCCGGCGCAGGAGTCTTGAAAAACGTGCCTTTAATGATTCGGCTTACCGATGCCTGCGTTAAAGCCACCAATTTGCCCGTTACCGTTAAAACCCGCCTGGGTTGGGATGATGATACACGAAACATCGAAGAAGTAGCCGAACGCCTGCAGGATGTAGGCATAAAAGCTTTATCTGTTCATGGCCGTACCCGTTGCCAGTTGTACAAAGGGCAAGCCGACTGGACGCTGATCGCCAAAATAAAAGAGAACCCCCGCATCACCATTCCTATTTTTGGTAATGGCGATATCGATAGCCCCGAAAAAGCTTTGGAATACAAAAATCGTTTCGGCGTAGATGGCATTATGATAGGCAGGGCAGCAATTGGTTATCCCTGGATTTTCAATGAGGTGAAACACTATATGGCAACAGGCGAACATTTGCCACCTCCGGATATAGAACAGAGAGTTACGGTGATCCGAAAGCACCTTAAAAGATCAATTGAATGGAAGGGGCTGATTCCGGGTATCAACGAAATGCGTCGTCATTATACCAATTACCTGAAAGGCTTGCCAAATATTCGTGACTACCGGTTAAAGCTTGTAACAACTTTATCGGAAGCAGAAATAAATGGGGTTTTAGATGAAATTATCCATGTTTACCATGGCTATGAGTTTGAAAGAAGAAAGCTGAATATGGAAGCCATGGCCTATAGCTGTAGCTAACTGATTCAATTAAATGCTGTTAGAAATCCGTTAACATTATTATATACTGCAATGCTTTGGTCTAAGGCATTGTCCTGCAGTAAAGTTAGTTTCAAACCAAAACTAAGTATGCGCATATCGTTTTACTATAGCACACTCCTGTTGATGGTATTATCCATCTCCATTCCATCATTTTCCCAATGCCCCATTAATTCTTTGGGTCAAAATCCATCCACCGCTTTCCCGGTTTGTGGCACTGCCAGCTTCGTGCAGGCATCTGTTAATTTGTGTGGCGGAAAAGTTGTTCAAAGTGCTAAATGCAATGGCAATGCGCTGATCGATAAAAACCCTTACTGGTACAAATTTACTTGCTTTGAAGCTGGTACCTTAGGTTTTACCATTATTCCAAACAGCAATGTAAGTGATTACGACTGGCAGGTATTTGATATAACCGGCCGAAATGTAGAAGATCTTTATACTGATAAAACGATGAGTGTCTCCAGTAACTGGAGCGAGTATTATGGAAACACCGGCACCACCAATTCTGCCGCTAACGTTTTTGAATGTGAAGGACCGGTTCCTCAAAATAGTAAGATGCCCGACCTGGTAAAAGGACATGAATACCTATTATTGGTCAGTCATTTTTCTGAAACCCAGGCTGGCTATAAATTAAATTTTGGTGGTGGCACTGCCAGTATCACAGATACTACTCCCCCCAGGCTAAAAGCGATTTACACTACCTGCGATGCAAAATCAATAGGCATCAAGCTTAATAAAAAGATGAAATGCAGTACGCTGGCGGCTAACGGATCAGATTTCTCATTAAACAGCCCGCTTATTTCTATTGTAGGTGCTAAATCAGCAAACTGCTCTACCGGATTTGATACCGATTCAATCGAACTGGAATTAAGCAGTCCGTTATCCGCCGGAACTTATATTGTAGCTGTAAAAAGAGGAACTGATGGAAACAGCCTGCTTGATTATTGCGATAAACCTTTACCCGTTAATGATTCCATATCCATTTTAATTACACCGGAGCAACCAACTCCAATGGATAGCATTCGCCCGGTTTTATGCAAACCTGCCACACTCTACCTGGACTTCAGCAGGGCTTTACAATGTAATTCTATTGCGCCCGATGGATCAGATTTCAACGTATCGGGCCCATCTGCAGTATCAATTACCGGTGCCTCGGGCTCTTGTGTGAGTGGGCTAAGCAAAGTAGTAATGGTTCAATTATCCGGGCCAATCCAGGTGGGGGGCATCTATACTATAACATTAAAACAGGGAACGGATGGAAATACGCTTTTAAATGAATGTATCAAGGAAACGCCAGCAGGATCTTTTCTTTTATTTCAAGCATATGATACGGTTTCTGCTGCTATAACCTATTCGATAAGCAGTAGCTGCATTAATGACACATTACAACTTTTTAATTTCGGCCAGGTCGGTATCAATAGCTGGAAATGGTATTTTGAAGATGGCACCAGGAGTACGCAAGCGGTACAGCGGGTTTACACTGGTGGTACCAAAATAATTGGTCTTGAAGTAAGTAACGGAGTTTGCCGGGATAGTGCCAGCCTCACGCTGTCATTTGATAAGAATAGGGTAAAAGCCAGCTTTTTAGCACCTGCTTTTGTTTGCCCTCTCGACACCGCATTTTTTGAAAATACCAGCACCGGACCCATAACCAACTGGAGTTGGAATTTCGGAAATGGAAGTACCAGTTCGGTTCAGCAACCCCCTTACCAGTTTTATCCAACTCAAACTGCCTTACAGCGATATACAGTAACCCTTTATGTAAGCAGCGCTAATGAATGTGTTGATAGCATCTCTCATATTATACAGGTACCCGGTAATTGCTATATAGCAGTACCAAGCGGCTTTACACCAAACGGTGACGGTTTGAATGATTTTCTTTATCCACTGAACGCCTACAAAGCAACCGACCTTGATTTTAAAGTCTATAACCGTTATGGCCAATTGGTTTGGCAAACCACCGACTGGACAAAGAAATGGGATGGTCGTGTAAACGGTGGCTTGCAGGCGTCGGGTACTTTTGTTTGGCACCTCGTATACACCGATAGCGAAAAAGGCCGGAAATTTGATTTAAAGGGAACAACTTCGTTGATAAGATAGTAAAAACGGTAACGTTAAGCCATGTTATGCTAGCCGGATTATAGTAAAATAAAAAGGCTCCCAAAGGAACCTTCTATTTATTTTTTCAAAAACTGTCGTTATTGATCTTTGTTTTTACTTAATCAATTATGTGCGTTAACAACCCATCCCTCAATTTGGGTTCAAACCAGGTGCTTTTAGGTGGCATTACATTCCCGCTGTCGGCAATATCAAACAATTGGTGAATGGTAACCGGATATAAACTAAAAGCCACTTTCATTTCACCACCTTTTACTCTTTTTGCTAATGCATCCAGTCCCCTGATCCCGCCAACAAAATCAATGCGTTTATCGGTACGCTGGTCATGAATACCCAGGATAGGAGCGAGGATATTATTTTGTAAAATCGTTACATCTAAAACGCCAATTGGGTCTTCAGAATAGGTTCCTGGTTTAGCAATTAGCTTATACCAGTTTCCATCGATATACATTCCAAACTCGTGTAATGCTGTTGGTTTATACGGTTTATCACCGATCATTTCTATTTCAAAACGATCACCAAGTTTTAAAAAGAATTCCTCGTGACTTAGATCATTCAGGTCTTTCACAACCCTGTTGTAATCCATAATATACAACTGGTTTGCAGGAAACAAAGTGGTTAAAAAGTAAGCAGCGTTTTCATTATTTTTATCTTTTATCATTAGCTGCGATTTTGCAGCGCTGGCAGCCCTGTGGTGGCCATCAGCAATATAAGTTGCTGCTACTTCTGTTTCAAACAATTGGTTAATAACTTCAATTGTTTTATCGGTATTAATTACCCAGATGCTGTGCCGGATACCGTCTTCCGCGGTAAAATCATATACTGGTGAGCGGCTGATCTGCCATTCCCCGATCAATTTATCAATGGCTTCATTATTACGATATGCCAAGAATACATTACCCGTTTGCGCACCGGTATTTACTATATGCTGAATACGATCATTCTCTTTTTCAGGCCTGGTAAATTCGTGTTTCTTGATGATGTCTTTATTATAATCTTCCACCGAAGAAACGCAAACCAGCCCTGTTTGATCACGGCCATCCATAGTTAAACGGTAGATATAATAACAAGGTTTTGCTTCCTGGAACAAAACACCACGACTTAAAAAAGCTTTCAGGTTTTCACGGGCAGTGGTATATACCTGTGGCAGGTAAGGATCTGTTGATTCGGGCAGATCTATTTCGCTTCGTGTAATGTGTAAAAAACTATAAGGGTTTCCCTGGACTTCCAGCTTTGCTTCTTCCCGGTTCATTACATCATATGGTCTGCTGGCTACTTGTGCCGCATGCTTTGGATCCGGACGTAATGCTTTAAAGGGTTTTATATGCGCCATGTTTCCTAACTCTCTTTTTCTTTATTTGGGCTGCAAGATAATGGATCAAGCTGTTTAGCAGGGCAGCTACTACCATTTTTGTAAAGTTTACTACCATTCAATAGAAGCAATAATATTTACAGCCCTGTCGCTCAATTATCTGTCAATGATTTTGATAATTATTAAACCTTCAAATTAATCAGCCTTTTTTATTTTCAAAATGCTGCATCATTTGAACCAGTGCTTCCACGCTGCTTAATGGCAATGCATTGTAAAGAGATGCGCGGAAGCCTCCCACAGACCGGTGACCTTTTATTCCAACCATTCCTTCCTTTTTGCAAACTGCCAAAAACTCTTCTTCCAGTGTTTTGTCTTCCATTATCCAAACTATATTCATTAAGCTGCGGTCTTCTATTGCAACAGTCGGTTTAAAAACTGGAGAGCCTTCTAAAGTGTCGTACAAAAGCTTTGCTTTTTGGTTGTTCACTGGTTCAATTGCCTGGATGCCACCAAGATTTTTCAACCAGCGAAGGGTAAGCATACAAACATAAACTGCAAATACAGGTGGCGTATTCAATAAGCTGCCATTGGCAATATGCTGGCGATAATCCATCATAACAGGTAGTTCCCTGCTTACCTTACCCAATATATTTTTATTTACAATAACCATATTTACACCGGCGGCACCCATATTTTTTTGCGCACCCGCGTAGATCAGCGAAAAGCGGTTAAAATCTAATTGCCTGCTTAAAATGTCGCTGCTCATATCACAAATCAGCGGAACGTTTGTTTCGGGCCAATCGTGCATTTGCGTTCCTTCGATCGTATTATTACTGGTAAGATGGCAATAGGTACTGGTAGAATCGATTGAATATCCTTTAGGAATATAGGTATAATTTTTATCTTTTGAAGAACCCAAAACAGCAACGTGTCCATACAGCCTTGCGTCTTTAATGGCTTTAGTTCCCCAGGTGCCGCAATCGAGATAAGCAGCAGTATCTTTTTCATCCAGCAGGTTCATGGGAACCTGGAAAAATTGGGTGGAAGCACCACCATGCAAAAATAAAATTTCATGATCATCATCCAATTGCATTAGTTCTTTCGCCGTGGCAATGGCTTCATCTAAAATGGATTGAAACAAGGGTGTACGATGTCCAATTTCGAGGATAGATAAACCTGAATTATTGTATTCAAGTACTGCACGACTGGCTTCTTCAAAAACAACCTTTGGTAATATACTGGGTCCGCTATTAAAATTATGCTTCATCAAACCGTAAATTATTGGTGATCGTAAAAGGACGGCAAATGTAAGCAAGTAGGCAATAAGGTTTAATTGTGCGGGGCTGAACCGTTGCAATTATTGATTATTGGATTATTAGTTATTTGTTGCTGGTCCTAATTAAATGCAATGTGAATTAATGATTCGTAAATGAACAAGAACAATACATCGATTTGGCTGTGTCATAGCATATTTTAAATTTATATTTAAATAGTTCATCTTTTATAATCAGCTTTCATACGTAAAAAATCATGGTTTTTCCTCGATGTCTTTTCCCAACACTTTTCCTGCCTGCCAGGAACTATCAAGACTTTCCCACTCTTTCTGATCTGCTGCTGTAACCACTTTATTGACAAGTGTTTTTAGATCGGGCTGCCCCGCATTTACCCAGGCAGTAAACCAGAAACTTGCAACGGCAAAAATCGATTGCCGCATGCGACGTTCCACCATACCCTTTAATTTGTTTTGGTAGGCCTTTGAATAAGCTGTGGAATATTGCCTGGTAATTTTGCCCATTCGATCTTCAAACGCAAATTTTTGATCGGAAGGAAAAACGGTATTTAGCGCGGCTTCGGTCTTTAAAACGGTATCGGCAGCAGCCCCGCTTTCTATTACTCTCGCCCAAATAAAATCTCCTGGTTTATCAATATAGGCTGCTCTGCCCAATAAGAAATCATAACTACTTTCAGCGAACAACTCCGGCAGCCGGCTTTCCCAGAAACCATGTATGCCATGCTGGTTCGAGAATTGTCCGTTGTGATTTTGAGTGGCATGTAACGGCACATGTGCATCCGCTATATAATGGCCTATTTCTGCACTTAATTTTAAAATACGGGTTTGATCTTTGGCTTTAAAAGCTTCAGTAAGCCTGCGCTCCATTACTTGCACCCACCAGGGCACGATACCATAAGATTGGAGGCTGTCTTCACTGTATTTTTCAATGGCAGCATTCCATCCTCTTGGCAACGAATCCCAGGGAAAAACGCCATACCGATCAAGGTCGATATAATGCCTCGGAGCTTCACCTTTTACTGCATAACGACGCTTATCCGGATCAACGGCATGCTCTGTTAAGAAATCCAGGTGTGGTTTATACAAAACCAACATCTCTGGTGGTAATAAAAAAATGGCGTAGTAATTAACCTGGCGATGACCGTAGAAACCCCAGGCATGGCAGTTAAGGATGAGAGCATTTAAAAAACCGCATAAAACAATTTTCTTAATCATAGCTGCAGCTAAAAGGTATTGTGTATTGTTTTAAAGCTACAATTAAGAGCCTATCTATAAGAGCCGATTTTATATGTAAGCTTTAATTGGAATGCCCGTGCAAAAAAGGGAATCATACAACTATAAAACATTGGTACTTTGTATGAGTTGCCAATTTATTTTTAACCAGCTTAACTTAAAACAACTTCAACATGGATCAACTTACACTTGGTATAGGAACAAGATTGCAACATACGCAATATGGCCCGGGGGTGATTGTAGGTATAAAATATGCTACTTATTTAATTTCATTTTTCGATCATGGTATCAAAGAAATTGATAAAGCAGATACACAACTGGATGAGATAATACCTGAAAATGTAAGTATTGAGATTGAAACGGGCTCGGAAGTGGAGAAAAGCCTTTTGAATATTTTACGTTTATGGAATGGTATAGGTGAAGTAGTGCCATTGGGCGATAAATGGAAGGGTGGTACCATTTTACTTCAGCCGAAAGACAAAAGTTTAAAACCAAAAGAGATTCCGGCAGAAGCCTTCTTTCATAAAATAGTAATGCTTCGCGACCGGTTACGTGTACTGGAACAAAATATAAATAGTCATAAAGTTTTGTCAGATGAAGACAAGGTAAACCTTCAGCAATACATCACCCGCATTTATGGCAGCTTAACCACTTTTAATGTTTTGTTTCGCGACAACAAACATCAATTTATTGGTGAGAAAGGTTCTAAAGAAGAGTAGCAGTTATTATTGATACCTATGAACAAACAAATAAAAAAGCCGGGTTAGAAAACCCGGCCGGTGTGCATCATGAGAGTGGTGTAAATGGAAAATCTTTCGTGTGTTATCGTTATAAAATTGTTTTAAAAGGGGTGTGGGTGTGAGTAAGACTGTGGATAAGGTTAAGTCGTGCGTTGTTTATGGGTAATATCATATGCTTCTTTTTTAAACTATCGGTGATAACAACAGGAAGCTGTTTTGCAAAAAAGCGTAACGATTTTTTTGCGGCCACACAAGTCTTACAGGACTTGCAGGCGATTTTTCCAGGAATAACCTTACGGGGTTATCAGCCTTTTAACCGTTGTGATTAGTAGGTATGCTTCCTGCTGCTATTCGATAGTGCTTGCCGTAAAAAACTATTTTTTATAACCATGTAAACAATGTGTGAGGATGGTGTGTGAGATGTGTTTGTTTGATTGACCACACAAATGTGAGCCGAATAAATGGCTAAAACAATGTGAGAACTACGGTATTTTATTGCGGAAACTACCTGATTTTTTCAGGTAGTTTCCGCAATTGGTGAACCAAAAAGGTTGTTTACATTACACCCTAAATTCAACGAAAAACATTATGGCAAAAAAAATCAACGCCGAACAGGCTATGCAGGATCTGATGTCCCGTAAACACCATGTAGAACAAGAAACGGCTTCAGGCATGGTCAAAAAGTTTAAAACCTTTCGTACAAAACTGGCCACTGCAAAAAAGAACGGCAGTGAGTTACCAAAGAACATTCCTGATCTGCCAACATTTATTACTTATAATAAAAAAGCCATACAAAAGCTGCTGAAAAATCCTGAATGTGCAGGTCTTCGCATATATCCTGCCATTAATGCTGATAATTTTATGACCCTGGTATTGGTGGGCGTAGATGAAGGCGGAGAAAACATATTAGAATCAACCCTTTTAGCCAGCAAAGCAAAAAGCAGTTCCAAATCTGTTACAACCTTAACGGTGGATGAAGGTCAAATGTCGCCACCTTACCCTGCACCGGTTAATGGTTTATAGATAACCGCAGCCTAATACTTCCTTTTATTTATGGATAAACTCTTACAAAGTTTCCTCATAAGCATAACCATTGCTATTCCAGCCATTATAGGCCTGTACCGCTATCGTGCTATCGATAAACGATACAGGCCTTTCATCTGGATCTGCTGCGCCATTACATTGAATGAGCTGCTGATGTTCGTATTAATCAATATGAAGATTTTTACTTTCATCACTTACAATGTAGCTGTTGCTATAGTTTGTACCATGTATCTCTGGTTGTTCAAAAGCTGGGGGCTTTTTTCAGGCAAAAAAATGCTGCTTCTTGTTTTATTTTCCTTACTTATGATAATGTGGGTGGCAGATCATTTTTTACTGGATGGATACCGGCTCGATAAACGCACTACTTATTTCAGAGTTTGTTATTCATTAACACTGGTGATACTTTCAGTGAACAGTATTAACAGGCTTATTATTTCTGAAAAGAAAAATTTGCTGCAGAATAGCCAGTTTTTGATTTGCATTAGCCTCGTGATTTATTTTACTTACCGCATAATTGTAGATGCATTTTCTTTGAAAGGTATGAGCCAGCATTTTTTACTGCAGCTCGGCGATTTTAGCAGGTACCTGTTGGTTGGATTAAACTTAATATTTGCATTAGCAGCTTTATGGATCCCATCGAAAAAGAGCTTTACAATTCAATTTTAATAGTGGTCGCAGTAATCGCTGCGATAATGGTATATTTTATTATTTCCATTATAAGACAACAACGGCGTTATCGCTTTGTAACCCAACAAAAAATTAAAGCAGAAATTACTACTCTTGAAAATGAACGCAGGCGTATTGCTGCTGACCTGCATGATGAAGTTGGTCCTTTGCTATCAGCAGTAAAACTGCAGATAAATCATCTTGATGGCGCAAACAGTCATGAGCAGGAACTTATTGAAAAATCAAGCGGGTATATAGATGATATCATCCGAAAAATGCGGGAGATCTCCAATGACCTGTTACCTAATGTGCTTGTTCGCAAAGGTCTTGTAGCTGCAGTACAGGATTTTTTAGGCAAATTAAAACCTGCCACTAAAATCCATATCAATTTCCAGCACAACGAAAACCTGCGTTTCGAAACTGCAAAGGAAGTTAACATGTATCGTATTGTACAGGAGATAGTTCACAATTCTATTAAACATTCCGGGGCAAGCCAATTAAATATACGGCTGCAAATGAAAGAAAATATGTTGCGCCTTGTAACGGAAGATGATGGCGTAGGTTTTAATTTTGATGAAATTAGAAAAACCAAGGGTGGTCTTGGGTTACTTAATTTACAAAGTCGTACCGATGTAATGGGTGGTGAGTTCAGTTGCGAAACGGGAGAAGGAAAAGGTACAAAATACATGTTTGAAATTCCGCTGTAATACCAATATGAGAAAGTTGCAAGAGATAAAAGTTGTAATGGCTGATGACCACCAAATTTTCCGGGATGGCTTTAAGCTTATACTTAACAATATAGATCACATAACATTGGTTGCGGCTGCCAGTGATGGCCAGGAACTTCTTGAACTCGTTGAAAAACACCAACCAAACGTGGTGATTACAGACATAAAAATGCCAATAATGGATGGCATTGAAGCTACCCGCAAAATACAATCGAATTGGCCGGATATTGGCATTATTGGGCTAAGCATGTTTGATGAAGAAGACCTGATCATTGAAATGCTGGAAGCTGGTGCCCTGGGATACCTGGTTAAAAATGCAGATAAAAATGAGGTAATTGAAGCCATCGAAGCCGTAAGCTGCAATGAATTCTATTATTGTAAGGAAACCAGCAACCGGCTTGCGGTAATGATTTCAAAAAATAAGAGTCGCCATTATGTTCGTAAAAAAGTGGTAGAATTCACAGAAAAAGAGATTGAGATCATTCAACTGATCTGTAAGGAATATACTACGAAAGAAATAGGTGATAAATTGTTTTTAAGTACACGTACCATTGATGGCCACCGGCTAAAAATACTGGAGAAAATGGAAGTTAAGAATACGGTAGGTATGGTGGTATATGCATTACAACACCAGATATACAAGCCATAAGAAAGATCCTTTACAAACTAGCTTGTAAAGGATCGTAACAATTATAATTTATTTAGATCGTCATTTCGTTTTTTGAAATTTTCATAGGTTGTTTTTTCCAGTAGGTTAATGATCGCCATACCCATTCAAAAGGCCCGAATCGGAAATAATGCAACCAGATCACTGAGAAAATAATTTGAAAAACCCATATAGCTGCAACTACAAAATAGATGCGGTGATAAGGTAATTTATTGTAATAGTTAAAGCCATAACCAAAGAAAAAGATCGTACAAATAATGCTTTGCATGAGGTAATTGGTAAATGCCATTTGCCCAACATTCGCCAGGGCTTTCATGAGCCATTTTATGGCGCCACTACGATAAATCAGCAAGATTACACTGGCGTGCCCAACTGCCAGTAAAAAGCGCCTTAAATCGTAAAGTGCCCAATGGGGTACCCGCCATGCATCAACATACCTTCCCAACTCAAGTGATCCAACATAACCTTCTTTGAAAAAGATCCAGCCTATAGGTATGCCAAGGCCATATCCCAATAATAAGGTCATGCGGTAAGTACTTCCCGACAACTTGTTTGAAAAGAATCCCAGTACAAATAATGCCATTCCAATAAACATCATCGAGATCATATCCCACATTCCATGATACATTCCCCAGGTTTCACTATCACTGTTTCTATGCAAAAGATGGCTAAAAACAGTGGGATAACTTCCCTGCATTTCCCGGATATTCCTGTTGGTCCGGAAAGTATCAGGTTTTTGATTTTTTTCAATCTCCAGCCAGGTGCCTTTAGCTTCCTGCTCTTTGTCTGTCAATTTTTTCTTATTCTTTTCAGTTGCTATTGCCGAAACATACGCGGCTCGCTTTTCCCTTAAATCATTGTACTGCAGCATGCCTTTCAGGTGGCCAATACCGATACACAAAATACCCAATACAAAAAGCCATTTTGCACCTGCTTTTCTAAAGGGATAAAGTAACATGCCGCAAAGACCATAATAATATAAAATGTCCCCTTCCCAAAGAAAAACATAAGCATTAATTACGCCAAACAACACCAGCAACAACAAACGACGATAATAATATTCTGCAACTGTAACGCCGCCATGAGTTTCTTTTTTTGAAATAGTAAATAGGATCATACCCGCACCAAATAACATCGAAAACAAGGCCCGCATGGTTCCGCCAAAAAAGGCTTCCACTGTTTGAATGGTGATGAAGTCGGTAGTGTTATGCGGGCCTCTTAAAATCGCATCAATTCTACTGTAATCAGAGCTGAAAATCGGTATGTTCATCATTAAAATACCTAATAACGCTACACCCCTGATGATATCTATGGTTTGAACCCTGTCTGTTTTAAAAACGGGGTGTGGCGATACAGGAGGATGATTGTAAATAGGGAATTCGGCACCGGGTATCGTCGGTAGCACAGGCTCGCCAACCAGGGTATTATTTGTTTCCATTTTAAAGGTGTAATAATGTTAGATAATAGCCGCGATGGCAGGTTCAGGAGTAGCTGATACTGTCTTCTTGTTAGGAAATGCTTTTCCATATATGAGATAACGCCACAACCATTCGAAAGGGCCATAGTAATAAAAGCGCATCCATAAAGTGCTGAAAATTACCTGGACCATCCAAACTTCTGCAACTAATAAGTATAGTTCATGCTGTTCCAGTTTCCCAAAGTTTGTCATCCCAAAGCCTGTAAAAAACAGGGTAAAAAAGATGCTTTGAACCAGGTAATTGGTAAGCGCCATTTTACCTGTATCTGCCAATGCCGAAAACAAACCCTTTAACAATTTTATTCGTAGTAAAAAAATAATCAATGCAGCATATCCACAGGCCAGGAAAACTCTTTCGAGGGGGAAAAATAAGTTGTGAGGAATGGGATAGCGCTTAATAAATTTTGCATAGTCAAGCAACATTGCATTATGAAAATATAACCGGTACCAGCCTAATAACAAACCTGCTGTAATAGTTATCAATGCTATAGTTAAGTACCTGCTGTTTGAAAAACGCCCCGTAAAAAAATCCAGTTTAAAAAGCGCCATGCCCAGGAACATCATCGATGCAAGATCCCAAATACCAGTTCGGTAGGTCCAGCCTGCTTCACGCCACTGTGCTTCTGGCAAAATCGTATTCCATAATGTTCCATATGCACCCTCCCTCATTTGTTTGGCTTGCCTGGCATCTGCTGTACTGTCATACTTCATATTTTTCACAAGACCTTCCCAGGCCGATTTATCTTCCTGCTGTTGTCTTGTAAGGGTGTCTTTTTTTTGAGCACTGCTGTCCTTTTTTAAAGTGGAAGCACGGGTGGCTGTTGGTTTTACCAACGGTTCTTTTTTCTTGTTTTTTGTGAGTAAATCAGTGCTGTCTTTTTTAAAACTTTTTTCAATTGCAACAACCGATAAATATTTCTTATATGTTGTATTATCATCCTGGTAACGCCAATAATTTTTGCCACAATAGATAAGTGTTGTGAGCAGGGCGGCAATCAATAATCCACGGGCTTTCATCCTTACAAAAGCAAAAAGCAAAATGCCGGTTACACCAAGGTGAAATAAGATATCATTCGTCCATAAAAAAAGGAATGCATTCAACAGGCCGAATGCTATCAGCCACATAAAACGGCGGATACTTACATCGGCATTTGAAAGGGCATTGATAGTGTTCGCTTTTGAAAAATTGATAACCATTACGGCTCCAAATACCAGCGCAATTATAGCCCGCATCTTTCCTTCAAATAACAACGATACAGCAGCGAATAACCGGTAATTGCCGCCGGAAGGATGAAGCAATAATTTGGTTTGCATGTTTTGTGAAAAACCTCCAAAAGTCCAGATGCTAATTAGCAGTGCACCCAGCAAAGCTATGCCCCTTAAGATATCCAGCGATTCAATGCGTAGAGTCGTTTTTACCGGAGTGGATTTTAAATCTTCCTGTGATTTTAAACCATCGGTTAGTTCCGGATCAGAAAGTGAATAAGCCATACTTAATATTTATCCTAGAAAATTAGAAACAGAAATGTACAATTAAGACTCATCACTTAAAATGTTGCCATCTAATGTTTATTAAACGGTAGGTTTCCTGAGTGATATAGTGGATTTCGTGAATTATTACCTGCAAAAATTTTGATATACAAGGGTAATTGGCCTAAACCATCTCACAAGAGCTTTGTAAAAGGTACCTTATCAGTATCAGCAAGGCAAACCTTTAGCTTATCTTTTTGTAATGTTGCTATTCAATTGGTTAACCTATGCAAACAGATTTTCTCGTAATTGGCTCTGGTATTGCCGGTCTTACTTATGCTGTAAAAGTAGCAGAAGCCTGTCCTGGCAAAAACGTATTGGTACTTACTAAAACTATCAGTGATGAAACTAATACTAAATATGCACAGGGTGGAATTGCAGGCGTTTGGGATGCCGTAAAAGATAGCTACGATAAACATATTGAAGATACCCTGGTGGCTGGGGATGGGCTTTGTAATCCGGAAGTTGTTGAAATAGTGGTGAAGGAAGGACCAGAGCGGATCCGCGAAATTATTTCCTGGGGAGCCAGCTTTGATAAGGATGAGGATGGAGATTACAGCCTTGGAAGGGAAGGCGGCCATAGTGAATACCGCATTCTGCATCATAAAGATGTAACTGGCCGTGAAATGGAACGTGCCCTGCTCGATAAAGTAGCCAGCCTTTCTAATATAAAAATTATCAATCATTGTTTTGTGCTGGATATTATTACACAGCATCACCTTGGATACCTGGTAATGAAAACCACGCCTAATATCGAATGTTATGGCGTATACGTTCTTAACCAGGAAACAAAACAGATTGAAAAAATATTGGCAGGTATAACACTGCTGGCAACAGGTGGCAATGGATCCGTTTACCGTACCACCACCAACCCGGCAATTGCAACCGGGGATGGGGTTGCCATGGTTTACAGGGCCAAGGGTCGAATAGAAAACATGGAATTTATACAGTTTCACCCCACGGCATTGTATGAAGCGGGTTTAAGAGGGCAATCGTTTTTAATTACAGAAGCGGTTAGGGGTGATGGCGGTATTTTACGCAATCAAAAGGGCGAAGCTTTCATGGAAAAATACGACGAACGTAAGGACCTTGCGCCTCGCGATATCGTAGCAAGAGCAATTGATAGTGAAATGAAAATAAACGGTACCGAACACGTGTTTCTTGATTGCCGGCATATGGATACTGAAAAGTTTATTCATCATTTTCCAAACATTTACGACAAATGCAAAAGCCTCGGTATTGATGTTGCCAAACAAATGATTCCTGTTGCGCCTGCTGCACATTATAGCTGCGGTGGCATAAAAACAGATGAGTTTGGGCGTACAAGCATTAATTCTTTATACGCTGCAGGTGAATGTGCCAGCACTGGTTTGCACGGAGCTAACCGGCTTGCCAGTAATTCGCTGCTGGAAGCCATGGTATTTTCACACAGGGCATTTTTAGACAGTACGAGGTTAGCAGATTGCGAGACGACTGCCACTCAAAAAGCCATCCCCGATTGGGATGCAAAGGGAACCAATAATCCAAGGGAAATGATCCTGATCACGCAAAGCCTGAAAGAATTGCAATTGCTTATGAGCGATTATGTGGGCATTGTGCGAAACAATGTTCGTCTTGAAAGGGCTAGCCGGCGCCTGGATTTGTTATACGAAGAAGTAGAGGAATTGTACCGCACCACAAAGGTATCCCCACAATTATTCGAATTAAGAAACATGATAACCATCGGCTACCTGATTGTAAAGGGTGCACAGATCAGAAAGGAAAGCAGGGGCCTGCATTTCAATACGGATTACCCGGAGAAAAGCCAGTTGTTACAAAATATTGTATTGTAAAACAAGACGCGACGGCCAAAAACAGCATGGTAAAATTTACTATGCTCACTGTCAGAGAGGTTGTTTGAACGTCTGAGTTTTTTTATCTATAAGCATCATGTACTATATAGTTTACGGCATTTTTTACCTCATTTCTTTATTGCCATTTTTTATTTTGTATGGCATTGCCGATGTTTTTTTTGTGATACTGTTTTACATCATTGGCTATCGCAAGGAAATTGTTTTGACTAACCTGCGCCATGCTTTTCCGGAAAAGTCTGAAAGTGAATTGAAAAAGATCCGGAGAAGGTTTTTCCGGAATTTTATGGATAACTGGATTGAGACTATCAAATTGCTGAGCATCAGCAAAACTGCTCTTAACAAACGTATCACCGGCAATTTCGAAGTGTTTGAAAAGCTCCATAAAACAGGCGTGTCGGTACAGGCAAACCTTGGTCATTTTTTTAATTGGGAAATAATGACCGTACACGCCGGCATCAACCAGCCCTATACTTTTTTAACCGTATACCTGCCTCAAAACAGTAAAATTTTTGACCGGCTCCTGATGGATATTCGCGGCCGTTGGGGAAATCCCTTACTACCAAGCAGTGAAATGGCAAGGTCGCTAATTCCCTGGCGCAAAAAACAATACTTGCTTGCCCTTGGCGCCGATCAAAGTCCGCCAACTGCCGATAATGGCTATTGGATGTATTTTATGAATCGTCCTGCCGTGTTTCCAAAGGGTCCTGAAAAATTTGCCCATGCACAAAATATTCCGGTGGTTATGTTAACAACTACCCGGCCAAAACGGGGTCATTATCATTTCGATTACTTCCTGTTGTCCGATAATCCCAAAGCCTTGCCGGATGGCGAACTGATCAGGCAGTATGTGTCGCACCTCGAACAGAATTTACATACTCAACCCGATTTGTACTTGTGGAGCCACAGAAGATGGAAGTTGCCATGGCGGCCCGAATATGCGCATCTATGGGTAGATACAAGGCCATTGCCCGGAAATATAATAACCTAAACTCAAAGCCAGTTTCAAAAGATTAGAAAGAAAGTTAATAAAATTAAAACTACTTGTTAAAGCATACCGTAGGTAAATGAAGCTGCCATGGATTTGGTGGCAACTTTTTCATTTAAAAACTTACGTTTATGCGAAGAAAAATTTTACACAAAGGCGGGAAACTCTTCACGCTTTTGCTGGTGCTGCTCTATCATGGAGGGGTTAATGCATCATCACACCGTGAAGCCCCCCTCATTTCAAGAGATCCTCTGGCTGATAACACAGATGTATATGCATTCAGAAGCCCCGACGATGACAAGACCATAACAATTATTGCCAATTACATTCCTTTTGAATCACCGGAAGGTGGTCCAAACTATTACACATTTGGAACTGGTATCCGGTACGAGATTCACATAAAAAACCGGGCAAATACTACGGGAGATGATATTACCTATCGTTTCACTTTTTCACAGGCAAATGAAGACCCTTCCACTTTTTTCAACATTCGCCTTGGAAAACAAAACTTAAAAACCACCTACACCTGCGAAAAAAGCACCAATGGTGGTCAAACGTTTACTACTATACTAACCAACGGAATTGTTCCACCTCCTAACATCGGCCCGCGTTCTATTGAAAATGCTACGGTCGGTCTCGGAACTACCTATACGGCATTAAGAAATTCGGCCATTTTAAAAGCAAGTAGTGGTGAAAAGGTTTTTTGCGGCCCGGCAGATGATCCCTTCTTTGTTGATCTCGCAGGTGCTTTTGATGTAGGCAACTTTCGCCCTGAAGGCAATATGACGAATGCACCAAAGGACGGACTTGCACGCTTTAATGTTCATTCAATAGCATTGAAGATAAAAATTTCCGCCCTGCAAAAAGATGGTAAAGCAGTTCAGGCAGCCAAATCAATACTGGATGCTGATTATGTAATTGGTGTTTGGGCCAGCGCCAGTCGTCAAAAAATCAGAACTATTACCACTACTGGTGAAAAAAATTACTCCGGAGATTGGGTACAGGTATCACGCCTTGGAATGCCATTAACCAACGAAGCTGTTATTCCTGTTGGCATGAAGGATAAATGGAACTCGTTAACACCTTACAGCAGCAATGATCTGCAGTTTGCAGATTATTTTTCCAATCCTGAATTAGGGTTGTACATGGACGATTCGAAATTTGGTGCAGCCGTTCCTTCATTAAATGCGTTACGTATACAGGCAGCTTCATTGGGATCTTTTGATTTCAGAAATGGCCGGCCGGGACTCTTTCCTTTAAAAGGAAATGCAGCGCTTGCAGGTACAGCACTCGATGACGCAATTTTTGGAACCATTTTACTACCCAACGATCATAGCCCCAGGGCAGTAGACTTACTTCCTATTTTTTATACAGGAGTTCCAAACCTTATCCCTTATCAATTGGCGACTGGTAAAAATGGTAACCCGCTGGCTGCCGGCAAACCTTTCATCAATAATTTCCTGCCAACCCTTGGAGATATGCTTCGCCTGAATATGGCAGTGCCAATCACTCCCAGGAATCATCCTAAATTCAGTTCACTGGGAATTGTTAGTGCAGCTGTTTTGGGTTTAACCGATACGCTGTATAATAAAACGACCGCTTTACAAGCTATTCCAAATATGGATGGCTTCCCGAATGGCCGCCGGTTAGAAGATGATGTGACCACTATAGAATTGCAGGCAGTATCAGGTGTGGCATTGGCAGCAATTGGACTTTGGTACGATGACTATCATCCGAACACAAGCCCAAGCCCCGTTACCGACATGCTGAAGAATGTATTGACGTTTACAGCAGGTCCAACAAAAAATGATACCACTTTCCAACCGCAATTTCCTTTTGTACAACTTCCCTGGAGAGGATATGATTACACACAACAACCAAGATTCTAAACAAATCAAATAAAAAATTTATATATGAAACAAGTTTTAAAAAAGGTATTAGCAAGCCTGGTTTGTTTGATTTGTATTCAAACTACCATACTGGCTTCTTCTCACCGGGAAGCGCCGTTGATCTCCAATGATCCGCTGGCCGATAACACAGATCTCTATGCATTCCGAAGTCCCTGCGATTCAAGTAAGATCGTTTTAATAGCTAATTATATTCCATTTGAACATCCCGCCGGTGGGCCCAACTGGTACACTTTCGGCGAAAACATTCGCTACGAAATAAGGGTCGATAATAATATAAGCACCGCTGGTGATGACATTATTTATCGTTTCACATTTACACAGGTAAATGAGGATCCAACCACGTTCTTCAACATCAGGCTAGGTAAGGAAAATTTAAAAACTACCTATATGCTGGAAAAAAGTAATAATGGTGGTGCATCATTTTCAGCAGTAATTACAAATGGCGTGGTGCCCCCGCCAAACATAGGCCCGCGCTCAATCGAAAACCCGGTAGTTGGTTTGGGTGCTTCCAGTTACGATGCATTAATAACCAGCGCTATTGCAACAGCCAGCTCTGGAGAGAAAGTTTTTTGCGGACCAGCAGATGATCCATTCTTTGTTGATCTTGGAGGCGCTTTTGACGTAGGTGGTTTTCGCAAAACCGGCAGAGATGGCGTAGCTAAATTCAATTGTCATTCTATCTGTATTGAAGTACCAATCAGTTCTTTACAAAAAGATGGTAAAACAACAGCAATGGCTTCGAGTATACTTGATCCTGAATTTGTTATCGGGGTATATGCAAGTGCCAGCCGCAGGGAAATAAGTACGTTATCTGCTGATGGTGCTGCAGATATGGTTTCTGGAGATTGGATCCAGGTAAGCAGGCTGGGAATGCCGCTTACTAACGAAGCAGTTATTGCCCTGGCAAATAAAGACAAATGGAATGCTACGAAGCCTGCGAATGATCTGCAGTTTGCTTCTTATTTCACCAATCCCGAACTGGCTTTATATATGGACGATTCACAGTTTGGTGGAGCAGTTCCGGGCCTGTCGCAGTTGCGTATTCAGTCTAACTCATTAGGTGCTTTCGACTTTAGAAATGGAAAGAAAGGATTGTTTGATTTAAAAGGTACTGCAGCTGTTGCAGGTACTGCATTAGACGATGCCATTTTTGGTACTATTTTATTGCCGGATAATCATAGTCCTCGTGCAGTAGACCTCTTACCAATTTTTTACACTGGTGTTCCTAATCTAAGTCCTTATCAATTGGCCACAGGCAAGCCAACAGGTAATCCATTGGCTGCAGGCAAACCATTTATAAATAATTTTCTGCCAACACTGGGTGATTATTTACGATTGAATATGGCTGTTCCGGTAACCGACAGAAATGATCCGAAATTTAGTACGCTTGGTATTGTAGGTGCGGCAGTGCTCGGTCTTACCGATCCAACTTATACCAATATTAATTTACAGTTCATTCCAAATATGGATGGCTTCCCGAATGGAAGAAGATTAGAAGATGATGTAACTACCATTGAACTGCAGGCAGTTTCAGGTGTTGCTTTAGCTGCTATTGGATTATGGTATGATGATTATGTTGTAGGAGGTAGCCCTGTGACACCGCAGTTGTTAAATGTACTTACTTTTAATGCAGGTGTTACTCAAAACGACACCACTTTTAAACCATGTTTTCCATATGTGCAAACACCATGGAGAGGTTTCGTAGGCAACCAGTATGTTGGTCCTAAAAGCGTTGATCCATTGCCTGTAAACTGGTTGGATTTTACTGCTAACAAATCTGGCAACAAGGTGCAGTTACGCTTTAAAGTAAGTGAAACGGTAGATAACAAATACTTTAATATTGAGCACAGCCTGGATGGTACTTCGTTTGCTAAAATTGGAACAGTAGACGCCCGCCCGGGAACTACAAGTACCTATATCTATAATGATCACAATCCTTCACTGCAGGGTATTAATTACTACCGTATAAAACAAGTTGATAAAGACGGCAGTTTTTCTTACTCGGTTATAAGATCTGTGAGCTTTGCTGGTTCAGCTAAAAATTATATATCGCCAAACCCTGCAAAAGATTTTATAAATGCCTATTCTTCTGATGACAACACCAGGGTAACGGTGTATGACGCAACCGGCAAACGTATGTCTGTTAATTCAACTTCTAAAGGTTCTGTAAGGATTGACATGTCGAAGTTGCCAAATGGTATTTACAATGTTGTTTTTGAAAAGAATGGTATTAAAACAGGAGTACAAAAAGTTGTAAAACAGTGATTCTAAGAAAGGGTGATTAGTGGATTTATCATTGGTTAGTGTGAATGAAATCAACCTGTTTTGTTTGTTAACAATGAGAATGGCCTGGCCTTAAAAAGCCGGGCCATTTTTTGTTTGATAGATGCGTTCAATAAAATATTGCATCAAATAAAACCCCCGATGGTTTTAAATCGTATTTAACAGATCACATCAAATAAACGGTTATTGAAAATTTTTACCATCATGAAAAAGAACCAGCTTTACCTGCTAAGTATCATAGTTTTTTTTGTACTAATTGCTGCCATTATTTTTAAATACAACGTGAGCAAAATTGAAGATGAAAATAAAATATACAGTTTGCTCGAACGTAAAGGAACAGCAGCTAATTCTGAGGAATGGAAGCAAACAAAGGAAAAGGCCAACTCGTTTTTAGCGGCGATCAATAGAGATCCCCTAGATAAGAAATCACAATTAGGACTGGCAGCTTTATTTATACAGGAAGCAAGAATCTCGGGGGACTATGCTTATTACGACCAGGCTGCCATGAAGACTATTAATGATGTATTAAGGATAGATTCCAACAACTTCGAAGCATTGGTTTATCAGTCCTTAATTTATTATAGCCAGCATCATTTTGCAGAAGGATTGGCCACAGCGGAAAAAGCAAAAAATATAAATCCTTATAATGCTTATGTATATGGATTAATGATTGATGGAAACGTTGAAATGGGGAATTATGATTCTGCAATTGTTAATGCAGACAGGATGGTAGCTATACGGCCGGACCTTACTTCTTACTCCCGCATTTCCTACATACGAGAAATACATGGCGACTATAAAGGGGCTATTGAAGCCATGAAACTGGCTGTGGAGGCTGGCGGACCCGGCGATGAATATACAGAATGGTCAAGGGTTCAGTTGGCCAGTTTGTTAGAAAAAACAGGCGATTATATGAATGCCGAAATGCTGTATAATATTTCGCTTAATCTTCGTCCTGATTATCCTTTCGCTATTGCCGGTTTGGGTAGAATGCAGATAGCTAAAAAACAGTACGATTCAGCCGTTGTATATTTTAAGAAAGCAAACGGTTTGATAGATGATAATGGTATAAAAGAATCATTGGCAGATGCCTATAGACTAGCTGGCAAAAACAACGAATCAAAGAAGATGGCAGAAGCTATTATTTACGAATTGTCGTTGAATGCCGAAGCCGGAAATAAAGATGAAAGTATCGGTCATTATGCAGATAGGGAACTTGCCTATGCCTACCTGAAGGCTGGTGATAAGGATAAAGCATTGGAACATGCCTTATTTGAGTATAATCGCCGCCCGCAAAATATCGATGTAAATGAAACGGTTGCGTGGGTATACTATAATCGTGGTGAAATAGAAAAGGCGCTGCCTTATATTAAAACGGCCATGAAAACGAATTCTAAAAATCCTGTATTTATTAACCGTGCGGCTCTTATTTTTTATAAAGCCGGTGAAAAGGATCTGGCGAAATCTTTGATAGCTCAAACAGCAGCAATAAACTCCCATATTGATCCAATATTACAAGCAGAAACCCTTAGTGTCATGCAAAACTGATAGTACAATATTCATACTAATACTACCTGTTTTATGCAACTAAAATTGTTATTTCACCGGCGCTGTCTTATGTTTTTTCTTACACTGGTATTCTGCTTGTCAGGAAGCATTTACAGTTTTGCACATACAATAAATTATGCGCTGGAAAAAGCACCTGCAAACGAGGTTATTGGTTACTATTTGGCGTTAGGGTTTAAACATATTATTCCTGAGGGATTTGATCATATCTTATTCGTTGTTGGCTTATGTTTATTAAGTAACAAATTGAAAGTAATTTTATGGCAGGCCACAGCATTTACCGTGGCGCATTCTATTACGCTTGCCATGAGTATGAAGAATATTATTGTGGCACCCAGTGCAATCGTTGAACCCATAATTGCATTGTCTATTTTATTTGTTGCTATTGAAAATATTTTATTGTCAGAGTTAAAGCCGTGGCGCATCATACTGGTGTTCCTGTTTGGCCTGGTACACGGCCTGGGCTTTGCCAGTTCTTTAAACGAAATAGGCCTGCCACGAAATAGCTTTCTAACTTCTATTTTGTCATTCAATGCAGGTGTTGAACTGGGGCAAATTGCTGTTATACTTGCCGTGTTTTTATTGTTGATTTTGCCTTTTAAAAACAAGTTATTCTACCGGAAATTTATCGTGTATCCGCTCTCCCTGTTAATTGGAATTACTGCTTTTTATTGGACCATTGAACGCATATTTTATAACTGATTGAAGCCTTACACCAATCACTTTCAATTTACCAGCACACAAAAAATGCCATGGATTTTTCCATGGCATTTTTAAGTTTTTCGTGTTGCACTTACAAATCTGCCTTTTTAATTACTTTGGGAACCCTCAACGTGAGCGTTTGAGCTGCTCCATTGCGTAAGACTTTTACAGTGATAGTACTCTTATCTTCAATGTCATTTAGAGCTTCTCTCAATTCATCCGTTCCTTTAATTGGTTTGCCTTCCAATTCTGTGATTATATCATTTTCCTTCATACCCGCTTTCATTGCATTGCTGGCAGAATCTACACCAGTTATTTTTACACCGTCACCGTCAGCATTATCTTCAATACTCATTCCATATTTTGGTTTGTCACCGCGAAACATCCACATATCGCCATCATTAAAAATAAATGGACGGGGAGCATGAGGTGCATCCGGCGAAAATGGCGCACCAGGAACTCTTGGAACTGCCATTGCCATCGGCGGATCCATCCTGAACTGGTAGTTATGATTTTTGTTATCCATATTCCAGGTCATGGCCATTGGGGCATCTGATTTACCAAGCGTAGCTTTGACTTTCTTTTCTTTTCCGTCCCTTAGATAAGTTATATCTGCTACATCGTTTGGTTTCAGTTTGTTGATGGTACCTACCAGGTCGTCGTGTGCTTTAATATCGCTGTTATTTATTTTTGTAATTACATCACCTTTTTTCAATCCCGCTTTCTCAGCAGCACTTGATTTACTTACTTCTTTCACAAGTACGCCTTTGTCAGATTTGTCGGTTACAACACCCAGCATAGCACGGTTACTATTTCCTTCGAAGCCCCGCATATAAACGCGGCCTTTTCTTGGAATATGAACTTCGTCCCCGTTAATAAACACATCATCATCTATCATAATGCGTTTTTTGCCTTTGTAATCGTCGGCGGGCTTGCCATTGATGGTAATGTTATCATCATCAATTACGATAACCATTTTTTCATTTTTACCGCTCGATTTTTCTTCAATAACAATTTCTTTTCGTTCTTTCTTTTGATTGCTGCTTTTTGTGTCTTGTGCAACAACCATAGTGGTGGTCAGTACCGATAATGCCAACAGGCTCCAAATAGTTTTGTTCATAAGTAGGAAATTTTTCGTACTTCAAATATAGGAAAGATTTTTATTCTACGAAAGACTTCGCACATTTTATAAAATTTTAACGGATAAACGGAATTTAAGGAAGGTTAAATGCAAAATTTTTAGTTCCGGCTATTTACTTACAGGTAAAACTGTGAGTGTGAGCACGAAAATTTCACTTGCTACCTGTTATCAAAATCAACTTTCACCGTCTCTGTTATAGGATGGCTTTGGCAGGTGAGTATATAGCCCGCGGCCACTTCATCGGGCTCGAGCCCATAATTCAGATCCATTTTTACTGCACCTTCCAACAGTCTTGCTTTGCAGGTGCAGCAAACTCCGCCTTTGCAGGCATACGGCAAATCGGCACCCTGTTGCAGGGCAGCATCTAAAATACTGGCGCCTTCGTATGCCAGTTTGAACTGCGAATCTCTCCCATCTAACCGAATAGTTATACTAGCTGCAGGTGCATCGTGGCCAACGATAATTTTTTTTGCAGTGGCTTGTTGGCCGGCACCTGCGGCGGTAAATAGTTCATAATGAATTTTCTTCTTATCCACCCCTTGTTGTTCCAGGTAGTTTCTAACTGTTTCGATTACTTCCACCGGGCCGCAAATAAAACAGTCATCCATTTTTTTCAAATCAACGAGGTGGTTAAATATCAACGCCGCTTTTGCCGAATCTATTCGTCCTTCATTTATAGCGGCTTCGGTTCTTTCCCTGCTAAAAATATGGTGTACACTAAACCGGCTCATGAACCTGTTTTTCAGGTCATCTAAAGATTCTTTGAAAATGATACTATCCCGGTTTTTGTTGGCATAAATTAAAGTGAAGTCGCTGGCCGGTTCTGTTTCAAGAACAGCGATGATCATTGATAAAATGGGAGTTATACCGCTACCAGCCGCTATTGCTACATAATGTTTTTTATTGGCAGGGTCCGGGGTAGTAAAAAACTTTCCCATTGGAGGCATAACGTCAATAATGTGCCCGGGTTTTAATTCGTTTGCAAAAGTCGAAAAAACACCACCGTCCAGCTGTTTGATCGCTATTCGCCATTCTTTTCTAAGCGGGCTACTGCATAAACTATAATTACGTCTTATTTCTGTCCCATTTATTTTGGTTCGTATGGTTAGGTGTTGCCCGGGTTGAAATGCAAAATCATTTTTTAGATCATCTGGCACCACAAAAGATATTGAAACGCATTCCGGAGTTTCCCTTCGAACAGATGCAATTTTTAATGGATAGAAATGTGTTGCCAATCAAAAAATTTTAGCCTGTAAAAATTCAGATTTTAAATCAACGGATGAATTTAGCTTAATGGTCATTTATTCAAATCGGCACCTGCCTCGTATTAATTATTCCTGCCATTAGCAAGGAGGTAAGTTCATTTTCCAGTTCCCCGGCTGAGATCCTTTTCTTGCTTTTATGCCAAAACTCAATTCCCCGGACAGCCGATAAAATAGTTAATACAGTTACATAGGTGTTTCTTTCAGCAAAAAGTTGCTTTTCAATACCCTTTTCAATAATAGCGGAAAACCTTTTTTCGTAGTTACGACGTTCCCCGACATAGGCCGACAAATAAGGCTCCTTTAAATGTTTCCAATCGCGGTTACTTACATACATTTTCTCAAATTGTTCCAGCATCATCTGTATGTGAAAACGAATAATCTGTTCTACTTTTTCTACCTCCGTTTGATTGCTCTTTTCTAATTCATCCAGTTGCTTTACAAATGCGGCTGCAATGGAAAAACAAATCTCATGAAGCAAATCCTGTTTACTGTTTATATGATTGTACAAACTTGCCGCTTCCATTCCCATATTTTCTGCCAGGTGACGCATACTGCTGGCATTGTAACCTTTTTCACTAAACAGGCTGACTGCTTTTGCTTGTATTTGCGCTTTTCGGGCAATTTTTTTTGTACTTATGGCCATTGACTGCAATATTTCAATATTGGCAAAACTAACAACTGTTAGTTTATTCCAGCTTTTAAAAAATAGGTAATAAAAGAGGAATTACCTGTTGACGTTAATTGCCTTTTAACAGCGTTTCATGTGCTGTTACCAGTAGTAAGGCTCCGGTTTTCAAGCTTTTTATCCAACCACAGCGTGTTTTGTTTTTCTTTGCAGCGTTTAAAACTCATCCGCAGAAATCTTCGACGTCACATTAATCAAACAAACATGTCATTAATTGTAGTGGGAACCATGGCTTATGATGCCATTGAAACGCCTTTTGGCAAAACAGACAAAATTGTAGGCGGAAGTGCCACATATGTAGCCTATGCAGCCGCCAACTTTATTCAGCCTGTTCAGCAAATAAGTATCATTGGCAACGATTTTGAAGAAAGCATTTTAAAAGACCTCAAAAGCCGCGGAGTGGTAACGGAAGGCGTGGAAAGAGTGGCGAACAAGCCCTCCTTTTTCTGGAGTGGCAAATACCATATGGACATGAACAGCCGGGATACGCTGGTTACCGATCTGAACGTTTTGGCAGATTTTAACCCGGTGGTACCTGATTCTTACCAGGGAGCCGAATTTCTGATGCTTGGTAACCTGATGCCCGCTGTACAAAAACAGGTAATTGACCAGCTCACTACCCGGCCAAAACTAATTGTGCTGGATACTATGAACTTTTGGATGGAGCCCGCTTTTATTGATGGCTTGCTTGAGAACCTGAAGCTCATAGATGTATTGCTTGTAAATGATAGCGAGGCACGCCAGCTTACCAACGAATTCAGTATTGTAAAAGCTGCGAAGAAAATTTTGGCGATGGGTCCTAAATACCTCATCATCAAAAAAGGCGAACACGGTGCCTTACTTTTTCATGGCAATCACGTGTTTTTTGCACCTGCATTGCCACTTGAAGATGTATTCGATCCAACGGGTGCTGGTGACACTTTCGCCGGTGGGTTTATTGGCCATCTTGCCCGAACAAAAGACATCAGTTTTCAAAATATGAAAACCGCTATTATAGTTGGGTCTGCCATGGCTTCTTTCTGTGTTGAAAAATTTGGTCCCGAAAGATTACAGGAGATCACAAAAGCCGAAATAGATGAACGCATTCAGCAGTTTGTAAATCTTGTTCAATTTGATATAGATCTTATTTAATTGATTTGTACTTAAGGAGACGGGCAAAAAAAAGGAATGAAGATTACTTCCTGGCTTTTGCCCGTTTTTATTGATCTAAACTTTAACCTTCTGCTTTTTGCCTTCGCATTAACTTCATTCGTTTATTTACAGCTGAGGATGTACCCGGCTATACTTGATTGCTACACCACAGTTTATAAACCAGAGATATACCACAATGACAAAAATCCTTTGGATTGATGACGAGATCGACAGTCTTAAAAGCCAGATCATGTTCTTACAACAAAAAGGTTACGAAGTAGCGAGCCTTACCAATGGTTTTGACGGTATCGATTATGTAAAGGAAAATCATGTGGATGTGGTGTTGATTGACGAAAGCATGCCCGGAATAAGTGGTTTGGAAACACTTGCCAAAATAAAGGAAATACGCAGCACGGTTCCGGTGGTGATGATCACCAAAAATGAAACCGAAAACCTGATGGAAGAAGCAATCGGAAGCCAGATTACCGACTACCTCATAAAGCCTGTAAATCCAAACCAGGTGTTACTTAGCCTTAAAAAAATACTGGACAACAAACGATTGGTTGGCGAGAAAACCACCATGAGTTACCAGCAGGAATTCCGAAATCTTTTCATGGCCCTGAACAGTAATCCTGATTATACCGAATGGATGGAGATCTATAAGAAGCTGGTATATTGGGAAATGGAAATGGATAAAAGCGATAGTCCCGAAATGCGGGAAGTTTTCCAGGCGCAGAAAGATGAAGCCAATACCGAGTTTTTTAAATTTATCAGCAAAAATTACACTTCCTGGATGCGTCCGGGCGCCCAGCAGGTGCCGGTTTTAAGCCATTTACTTTTCAAAAACAAAGTGCTGCCAAAGGTTGAAAAAGGTATTCCAACTTTTTTTATCCTGATAGACAATCTACGGCTCGACCAGTGGAAAAGTATCCAACCCACTTTTGCCGAAAGCTTTCGCATTGTGGAAGAAGATACTTTCTTCTCCATTTTACCTACGGCAACCCAATATTGCCGCAATGCCATTTTTAGTGGCCTGCTGCCTGTTGATATGGAAAAACAATTTTCAACCCAGTGGAAAGACGACGATGAAGAGGGTGGAAAGAACTTGCACGAGGAAACATTTTTCCGGGAGCAATTAAAGCGGTTAAAACGAACCGATTTAAAATTCAGTTACACAAAAATCGTTCACCACGATGCAGGCCAGCAATTAGTGAACAATATGCATAACCTGCTGAATAACGACCTGAATGTTATTGTTTACAATTTCGTGGATATGCTAAGTCATGCCCGTACGGAAATGGAAGTTTTAAAAGAACTGGCAAATGACGAACGCAGCTATCGTAGTATTACTCAAAGCTGGTTTACGCACAGCCCTTTATATGAAGCCTTAAAAAAAGTTGCGGATAAAAAAATAAGGATCGTCCTGGCAACCGATCATGGCAGCATCAGGGTGCAGCGGCCTGCCAAAGTGGTGGGCGATCGGCAAACTACTACTAACATACGTTACAAGCATGGCCGCAACCTGCAATACGACAATAAAGATGTATTGGCTTTTCGTGATCCGAGAGAAGCAGGATTGCCCGTTCCAAATGTTAATAGCTCTTTCATATTTGCCCGTGAAAATGTGTTCCTCTGTTATCCAAATAACTATAATCAATATGTAAATTATTACCGTAATACATTTCAGCATGGCGGTATTAGTTTAGAAGAAATGATCATACCTGTGGTTACCATGGAAAGTAAATGACTGTAAATTCCAGGTCATAGATGGATTAAAGGAATAGTATCAACTTGCCATTTTATTGCAACAAGCAGAAGCTCACCGCCAAAATGTCCTGAAAAAAGGCTGCGCACAGTATTTGAGATGCATTAACCACTAATATTGCCACGGTAATAATTATTGCAGTGGCTATTTAAAGTAAATGCGGCATTGCTGCTTCATTTTCACATTAATATTTCACCCGTCCGAACGGCTGCAAGGCCGGGCGGGCATTTCACTTTATACACTATGGATTTTGGAAAAGAATTCGGGAAATATGCGGTAAAACACCGCGGCATCAGTAGCAACACCCTCGATGGATATCTGAAGCATAGCGCTCCCATGGCTATAGCAAACGTTCCTTCATTTGGCGGTGTTGGTAACGTAACCAATCTTACACCCAACATCATCGAAGAACGTCCCATGAACGTAGCAGTAATGGACGTATACAGCCGTTTGATGATGGACCGCATCATCTTTTTGGGTTATCCCATTATGGATGAAGTGGCAAATATTGTAACAGCACAACTTTTATTCCTGGAAAGTACCGATCGTACCCGTGATATCCAGATGTACATCAACAGCCCCGGCGGTAGTGTATATGCAGGTCTTGGCATGTATGATACCATGCAGTTTGTAACACCTGATATTTCTACCATTTGTACCGGTATGGCGGCGAGTATGGGCGCTGTGTTGATGGCAGCAGGTTCGCCCGGGAAACGTACTGCGTTGAAACATGCCCGCATCATGATCCACCAACCGAGTGGTGGCGCAATGGGCCAGGCAAGCGATATCGAAATCACCGTAAATGAAGTACGTAAGCTCAAAAAAGAGTTATACGATATCCTTGCATTTCATACCGGTCAAACATCGGAGCAGGTTGCTATTGATAGTGATCGCGATAAATGGATGACAGCCACAGAAGCAAAAGATTATGGGCTGGTAGACGAAGTATTGTTTATCAATCCAAGAAAAGAAAGGAAGTAGTTTTTTACTTGCTTTACTTCATCGGACTTTTACTTTATACAATTACAAACAAAAGAATATATATGAATTTTAATTCATTCAATAAATATGCAAGGTTTACGCCATCGGGGTTTAGAAACGATGATGACCCAACTACCCCCGATCCCGATATCCCGCACGAACAACCCGAGATGCCAGAAAATCCTATGGAGAAAATGGTAAGCAGCTGGCAGTTCGATAAAAAATTCATCGAGCAACGCAAGATTTTTTTGTGGGGCATAGTTGACGATAAGAGCTGCAAGGATCTTACTGCCCGGTTATTATACCTGGATGCTATCGATCCCGGTAAAGAAATTACTTTCTATATCAGCAGCCCGGGTGGTATGGTAACCAGTGGAATGGTGGTTTACGATACTATGCAAATGATCAGTAGCCCGGTTAGTACCATTTGTATGGGAATGGCCGCCAGCATGGGCAGCATTTTGTTAAGCGGTGGCACCAAAGGTCGTCGTTTTATATTCCCTCATGGCGAAGTAATGATTCATCAACCCAGTGGTGGTGGTCGCGGAACAAGCGCCGACCTGGAAATAATGGCGGAACAAATTAGGAAAACAAAGGAATTAGGTGCCCGGATCTTGTCAGAAAACTGTGGCCAGCCTTTTGAAAAAGTGATGAAGGATTTTGACCGTGATTACTGGATGGATGCCAACGAAAGCATTGAGTATGGGATAGTTGATGGCGTTTTATCGAAAGTTTAATACTTAAAATAAGATATGGTTAATATGGAAAATCCAAACCGATAACCGGTTTGGATTTTTTTATCCCGGGGGTGTTTTTTTATTTTAACGCCTGACCCGTTTGATTTTTTTACTTTTGCAGGAATTAAATTGACAGGGCTTCTACCTGTCAGACCACTTTATGGCTAAACAAACTTTGCATTGTTCATTTTGCGGGAAGAGCCGCGATGAAGTAAAAATCCTGATCGCAGGACAAGATAATGTTCATATCTGCGAGGGATGCGTTGAAAGCGCAAGAGAAATCGTAGAACAGGAACTGGCTATTTACAACCAGCGTTTTACTGCTCCCGGGGCTTTCAGGCTCAATGTAAAAAAGCCAATGGAAATAAAGGCTTTTCTTGATCAATACATCATCGGGCAAACCGATGCTAAAAAAATTCTCTGCGTTGCGGTATATAATCACTACAAACGTCTTACTCAAAAAATACACGACGATGAAGTAGAAATTGAAAAAAGTAATTTGATCCTTGTTGGTGAAACGGGCACAGGAAAAACCTTACTGGCTAAAACAATTGCTAAATTATTGAACGTGCCTTTTGCGATTGTAGATGCGACAGTTTTTACAGAAGCCGGTTATGTGGGAGAAGATGTGGAAAGTATGCTTACCCGTCTTTTACAATCTTGCGATTATGATGTACAGGCTGCCGAACGTGGCATTGTGTACATCGATGAAATCGATAAAATTGCCCGAAAAGGTGATAACCCCAGTATTACCCGCGATGTAAGCGGAGAGGGTGTTCAGCAAGGATTGCTAAAAATGCTGGAAGGCACAGATGTGTTGGTTCCACCACAGGGAGGACGCAAACATCCGGAACAAAAGCTGATAAAAGTTAATACTCAAAATATCCTGTTTATTGCAGGTGGCGCTTTTGATGGTGTGGATAAAATCATCGCCCGTCGGGTTAATACCAACGCTATCGGGTTCAATGTAAATAAAGACCTCCAGGAATACCAGCGCCGTAACCTCTTACAATTTGTAAATGCCCAGGATTTGAAAAGCTTTGGCCTCATTCCCGAGCTTCTTGGACGTTTGCCGGTGGTAACACATCTTGAACCTTTGGACTCAGCTACTCTCCGCAGTATCTTAACCGAACCCAAGAATTCGTTGGTGCGCCAATTCACCAAGTTATTTGAACTCGAAGGCATCAAATTGATTATAGAAGAAGAGGTTTATAATTTTATTGTAGACAAAGCAATGGAGTATAAGCTTGGTGCCCGCGGACTAAGAAGTATCTGCGAACAAATACTTACCGATGCCATGTATGAATTGCCAAGTATGAAACAGAAGCAATTCGTGGTAACTCTTGATTATGCAAAAAACCAGTTTGCAAGCAGTAGGATGAGCAAGCTGAAAGTTGCTTAAAATTTGTACTTCATTTCGAACAAATATTTTCAAAACTAAAATCTTATTATGAACGAACTGATCGAAAAATTAGTAGCAGAAGCTGGACTAACCCCGGACCAGGCACAAAAATCACTGGAAGTTGTAGTGGGATTTGTAAAAGAAAAGTTCCCAATGCTGGAAGGAGCTATTGACAATATTTTTGGTGGTAATTAAAAACATACATCTGCTTGTTGTGGCAGACAAACAAAAAGATGGCTTCACCCGAGCCATCTTTTTTTATTTGGATATCCTGTACGTCATTAGGGGAATAATTCCTCCGAAAGCTGACTTGAAAACAAGTGGTTTAAAGATACTTAATCCAAATTCGTACCTCATGCGGAGCTACCTTGTTGCCACCAAAATAAGGGTACAACCTGTATCCTACTGCTGTTTGTGTAGTAGCTTCTCTTTCCATCGTAACTGTATTTTTCAGGTCCTCCACGGTAAATAAATATTGGTTTGCACTCACTTTTATACTGCAGGTATAGGGTTTGCCAATTTCGATGGTTGTTATTTCTTTAACAGAGAAAACACCCGAATTGTGTACAAAACCAAATAACCGGAGCTTGTTCTCAGACCATCTCCAGCCAAACCTGGCACTAAACTGTGTATGTGAATCATCGTTATCGGCAAAGCCGCTAAGCTTGTTAACATCGTCCTGGTCGTTGCCGGCCAGATCGTAAATTGCAGAGCTGTCAAAATATACCTGGAACCCCCATTCAGTTATATCCTCTTTCACAGAATAGTTTTCGGTGGCAAAGTGCCCCCCCTGCGGAATTACATATTTTGTGAAACCATGCAACCCGGGAGGCTGGTCAGCCGATATCAGGTCATTTGCATTTTTCCTGCAACTGCTAAAACATATTAAGATACCCGCCAATAATACAAGGCTTACTGTTCTGAAATAATTCATTGCTGATTCCTTTTCCTCCCATTTTCCTTTCTGCCTCTTACACAAATTACTTTTAAAAATAACAGAACTCTTAGGGTGAGATGATGATTTAATATGAGTCATTAAAATCCAAAATCCATGCCCTATTTCCAACTAATTTGAATTGTGTCTCAAAAACACTCATTCGGCGGAATTATTTACAATTTCTTAGGTTAATCAAAACCAATAAGTTCCAATCGAGCACCAATGTTTGAACTGTTTCTTCCCTGGTATCTGCTGTAATCATAATCCAGTTTACACCATTGCTGTTAACTTCGCGTCGTGCCTGATATTATTCATTTATTGCCCGATCATATTGCCAACCAGATAGCAGCCGGGGAGGTTATTCAAAGGCCGGCAAGTGCCGTAAAAGAGCTATTGGAAAATGCCGTGGATGCGGGTGCTACCGAAATAAAATTGATTGTAAATGATGCCGGTAAAAGTCTTGTACAGGTTGTAGATAATGGAAAAGGAATGAGCGTAACTGATGCCCGAATGGCATTTGAAAGACACGCAACTTCCAAAATTGCCTCTATTGATGACTTGTTTCATATCAGAACTATGGGCTTCAGGGGCGAAGCACTTGCTTCAATCGCAGCAGTAGCGCAGGTTGAGCTTAGAACCCGCAGCGCTTCTGATGAACTAGGTGTTTGTATTACTATCGAAAACAGTGCTGTCCAAAAGCAGGAACCTGTCAACCACCCTGTGGGTACCAGCATTGCTATGAAGAACGTTTTCTTTAATGTTCCCGCCCGTCGGAATTTTTTAAAGAGTAATACCACTGAGTTACGGAACATCATCGATGAATTTATCAGGGTTGCCATGGCTTTTCCTATGATTCATTTTTCTTTTTTAAGCAATGGACAACAAGTTTTTTTTCTTGAAAAAGGCAGCCTGAAACAACGCATTGTTCAATTGCTTGGTAACCAGTACCAGTCTAAACTGGTACCGGTAAATGAAGAAACCGATTACCTGACCATTTCTGGTTTTGCAGGAAAGCCCGATACAGCCAGGAAAACCCGTGGTGACCAATACTTTTTTGTAAATAGTCGCTTTATTCGCAGCGCATACCTGAATCATGCAGTAACAAATGCCTTTGAAAACCTGATTGCTAAAGACAGTTATCCTTCTTATATCCTGTTTATTGATATGGATCCGTCACAGGTAGATATCAATGTACATCCAACCAAACAGGAGATAAAATTTACCGACGAAAAAATAGCTTATGCATTTGTACAGGCAGCCGTAAAACATGCTTTGGCGCAATTCAGTATTGCACCTTCGCTCGACTTTAGCCTTAATGCAGAGATCCAGCAACTGGACGCGATCAACCAACCTTTTACCGGAGAAAAAAAGGAACATGTTGCCTCCTCTAACCTGTATCAAACCTTCACCCAAAAACACCAGGCGCATATCATTGAACCAAGTGGTTTGGCAAACTGGAAAGATATTCGTGAGCAGGACAAACAGGTATTAGAGGCATTGAATAACCAAAAAACCGTTAATGGGTTGCCGGGTGGTACAGGAATAGCCGACGAACTGGAACCAACAGTCGGTACGCCGGGCAATGCCTGGAAAAGTGAACTCGCCAAACTGAAGGAAAGTTTTTTTGAAAGGGATACCCGTTCGCAACATGCCGATTTTGAATATGAACAACGTCCTGTTTCCCGCGAAAGCCGTTTTCAATGGCTAAGTGAGGCTCCGTTAATGCAACTCCACAGTAGTTATATCGTTGCTGTAAGTAACCAGGGATACCTGCTGCTGCACCAGCAATCCGCTCACGAGAGGGTATTGTATGAGCAATTAAGTAAAGCTGTTCATGGTAAACCTATGGCTACACAACAAAGTTTGTTTCCGGCCACCTTTGAACTGCGCAATGCAGATGCCGTTTTATTAAATGAATTACTACCAGACCTGCATCAGTTAGGTTTCCATATCGAGCCTTTTGGAACTAATGCTTTTGTTGTGCAGGGAACACCTGCCGACCTGGAAGCAGGCAACGAAAAAAAGCTGGTTGAACAATTGCTCGAACAGTTTAAGCATTTCAACAGCGACGTAAAATTTAGCAAACGCGAAAAACTGGTACGCAGTCTTGCCTGGCAACAAAGCATTAAAACGGGCCGGCAGCTTACTGACCGCGAAATGCGGTCACTGGTAGAACAGTTGTTTCAATGCAGTGTACCAAATGCAACACCAGGCGGTAATCCAACATATGTTACTTACCAGTTGAACCAACTAGATAAAATGTTTGGGAAAATATAAGCAGCCAACCGGATCGTAACATTTTTTCCAGGCAAAGCTTCGTGGTATTACTTACGCAAAGCGTTGTCGCCCATATCAACTGTGTGATTTATCAATGGTATTTTCATTTCCTATAAAAAAATTGTCGCCGGTTTTTTTGTCTGGTGTTATTGTTGTGCCGATATTTCCAGCCAAATCTTTCATCTGTGAAATTCCTTTTTTTAGCCTCTCTTTTGTTTTCATTAAATGCCATCGCCCAAAACAAAAAACTCAGTTTTAAACTCGGTTCGGAATACGAGTTGCCAAAAAGAACAGAGGACCTGTCTTTCTTTGGAAACAGCAACGATGGAATCGTAAATCTTTCCCTAAAAAAAGATGAACTGCATATTGTGCGGTTTGATGCTACCTCATTGGAAGGCACGACTGATAAAGTGATCGAATTACCGGAAGTAACCAGGAATTTTAATAGCGAAACACTGGTTGATTTTGGTAATAACCATTTTTGGTTGCACAGCGATTTCGACAAAATACAAGGGTTAGATTATCTCTACTATGATAAAATAGAAGTTGCTGCCAATAAGATTTCAGTATCCAACAAATTACTATTACAAACAACCCGGATAGCTGCAGGCGATATGGTACGGAGTAATTCCTTTGCCCGCATGAAAAGTGTTAGCAAATATGATTACAGTTTTGATGCACAGCATAAACGATTATTGGTTAGTTACCGGCTGTATCCCGAAGAAAAAAAGGATAAAAAGAACTTTGATAAAATCGGGCTGTTTGTATTTGATGAGAATATGAACAAGGTTTGGGGCCGTGAATACACCATGCCTTACACCGAGGCCATCATGGATAATTCCGACTTTTCAATAGATGCCAATGGAAATGCCTATATGCTTGCAAAAGTGTATGATTCGGATAGCCGGAAAGAAAAAGATAAAAGCACTGGCTTACCAGCCTATCATTTTGAAGTATTAAAATTTACCTCCGGTGATAAAAAGATAATTATAGAGCCTATTAAAGTGGGAGACTATTTTATTGGCCAGGCTTCACTGGTAGAGAACTCTTTAAATGAAATGGTGATTACCTGCACCTACAGTAAAAAGCCAAACAGTCGTTCATCTGACGGCATCTTTTTAGCCATGCTGGACCAGGCTGGTAAGATAACGAGCTTCAAAAACGGCTACTACGAGTTTCCATTGAATGAACTCGAAAAGTTTGAATCGGCACGTAAGAAACGTAAGATGGAAAAGAAAGATGATTACGAAGCGCCGAACCTGAAAGTTCGCAACCTGTTGATTGAATCAGATGGCAGTGTTTTGCTGGCTTGCGAAGAATCGTATTCAATTACTACCACCACCTATATAAATGGCGTTACCACATCTACCACTACTTTTTATAACGATGATATACTTGCCGCAAAAATAAATGCAGCCGGCCAAATGGAATGGGTACGTAAGATTCCAAAAAGGCAGTTTGGTGCAATGCCGTTAAATACGATGAGTTTCAAACTGATCAGCGACGCCAGCGGCTATTATTTTCTATACCTCGACAATTTGAAAAATATTCACCTGCCGGAAGACATGGAACCCAAAGCTCACCGTGATGGCCGCGGCGGACAAGTTATCGTTACAAAAATCGATCATACCGGAAATGTTACAAAAGACCTCCTTTTTGATACCCGCGATGAAGATGTAACGATTTACCCGACAAAATTTTCCCGGTTGAATGGTAACCAGTTTGTTGGAAGGGCGAAACTTACCAAAAGCACGTATAAACCATTGCTTATTACAGTTTCGAAATAAAAGAACTCAGTTTTAGAATAATTGAAGCCTGGCAATTCGCCGGGCTTTTTGCTTGGGTACAAGTGAACCTCCGCAATGGGTGACCAAAATCATTAAACCAGCTATTGATGGTCACAAATGCCCGTATAGCGGTCAATTACTTTTATGCTCCGCATCCCGGCATATTTTCAATGCCGGGCTAAACTTTCAATATGTTGAAGACAGACCTAACCAAACCTGCCGATCTCACCGGTCATTTTACGGGAACGGGTGCATTACGCCAGCAACGTCCTGTATACACCGATTTTATGCCACCTTGTAACAGTGCTTGCCCGGCTGGCGAAAATATCCAGGGCTGGATGGATAAGGCGCAGGCAGGAAATTACTATGATGCTTTCCAGGTTATTATGGAAGACAACCCATTTCCTGCTGTTATGGGACGGGTTTGTGTAAAATCATGTGAAACCGGTTGTAACCGAAATCATATTGATACCACCGTTAGCATTCATGCTGTTGAAAGATATATTGGTGACCAGGCAGTTGCAGAAGGCTGGCAACCCGTATTTAAAGTAACTCCTACCGGTAAAAAAGTGCTGGTTGTTGGTGGCGGTCCCGCAGGTTTGTCCGCAGCTTATCATCTTACCCGCATGGGTCATAGCGTTTCGTTGTATGAAGCCGCACCAGTGCTGGGAGGTCTTATGAGTGTTGGTATTCCTTCTTACCGTCTTCCAACTGAAATACTGCAGGCTGAAATCAACCGGATCGTAAACATGGGTATTGACTGCAGGGTAAACTATAAAGTAACCAATTTGATGGAAGAAAAACTGGCCGGAAATTTCGATGCGGTGTTTCTTTCAATTGGTGCACAGGTTATCAGCGATGAACAAATTGTTCTGAAGACACCAGTAACCATTACAGATGCGTTCACTTTTTTAAAAACGCATAACGGGGGACAATCCTACATTAATAAAAAAGTAGTGGTGTATGGAGGTGGAAAACTTGCCATGTACCTGGCGAGAATATTAAAAAGGCTTGGTGCTGAGGTGATCGTACTTTTTTCCGGCGATCGTAAACTGATGCCGGCATACGACTATGAAGCTGATGATGCCTTGTCTGAAGGAGTTGAAATCCAGTTTCTACGCCGCATTCACTCCATAGAAAATGACCAGTTTTTACTGGAGATAATGAAGATTGAAAAAGGCAAAGCTGTTGGCACCAATGAATGGGAGACCATTACTGCCGATAAGTTGATCAACGCGTTAAAACAGGAATCGGATTCGCATTTTCTGAATACAATTCCTGCTATAAGCTATAAAGAAGATGGAACCGTAATAATTGGCGCGGAAAGAATGACCGGGGAAGACGGCGTTTTTGCCGGCGGTGATATGTTGCCCGGTGAACAACGGAGCGTAACAATTGCAATCGGCCATGGAAAAAAAGCAGCCAGGTATATAAATGCCTATCTGAATGGTGCTAAATACCAAAAACCTGAAAAGCATCAAACTGCCAGTTTCAAAAGGCTGCATATGTGGTATGAAACTTTCGCACCGCTGCAAGAACAATTTCGCCTTGCGCCACAAATAGCCATCCGAAACTTTGACGAAGTAATTGCTGGTTTATCTGAAAAGGAAGCCCGGTACGAAGCACAACGTTGTCTCAGTTGTGGAAACTGCTTTGAATGCGACGGTTGTTATGGTGCATGTCCCGAAGAAGCAATCATCAAACTGGGACCTGGTAAGGGCTACCGTTTTGATCTTGAAAAATGCACCGGATGTTCCGTCTGTTTTGAACAATGTCCCTGCCATGCCATTGAAATGATTACTGAACCTTCCAAAGTACTTAATAATGTCAAATAAAAATTCAATGGTTGCGACCATCGACGGTAATGAGGCCGCGGCTTATGTGGCTTACCGTGTTAATGAAGTTTGTGCCATTTATCCTATTACTCCCTCCAGTACCATGGCCGAACTGGCTGATGAATGGAGTGCAAAAGGCACAAAAAATATTTGGGGAAATGTGCCCGACGTTATCGAGATGCAGAGTGAAGGCGGAGCCGCCGGAACAGTGCACGGTTCGTTACAAACTGGCGCTCTTACAACCACTTTTACGGCTTCGCAAGGATTAATGCTCATGCTGCCAAACATGTATAAAATTGCCGGCGAACTCACCGCAGCAGTTTTTCATGTTGCCGCCCGTTCGTTAGCGGCACAAGGCCTTTCCATTTTTGGCGATCACCAGGATGTGATGGCTGCCCGTTCAACAGGTTTTGCCATGTTAAGTGCAGCAAATGTGCAGGAAGCACATGACTTCGCACTAATCTCCCAGGCGGCAACTCTTCAATCACGTATTCCTTTTATTCATTTTTTTGATGGTTTTCGCACCTCTCACGAAGTAAACAAGCTTACGCTTTTAAGTGATGACCAGATTCGTTCACTGATCCCTGATGAGTTAGTATTTGCTCACCGCAAAAGGGCGTTAAATCCGGACAAACCATTTATACGCGGCACGGCCCAAAATCCGGATGTGTATTTCCAGGGAAGAGAAACAGTTAATAGTTTTTACGATGCTACTCCTGGCATTACCGAAAATTTAATGAAGGCTTTTAAAGCGATGACGGGCAGAAGCTACAATTTGTTTGATTATGCAGGTGCTCCTGATGCCGAACGCATCCTTGTTATTATGGGCTCGGGCGCCGAAACAGTGGAAGAAACCATTAAACACTTAAATGCTTCCGGCGAAAAAACGGGCGCCATCATTGTTCGCTTGTATCGTCCTTTTTCTACCGAACACCTTATCGCAGCATTGCCTGCTTCTGTTCGCACCATTGCGGTACTGGATCGTACCAAAGAACCTGGTGCTTCCGGTGAACCGCTTTACCTGGATGTGGTTTGCGGTTTGGCCGAAGCCATGCAAAAAGGCACATTAACCCGCATGCCGTCTATCATCGGGGGCAGGTATGGGTTATCATCCAAAGAGTTTACACCAGCGATGGTTAAAGCCGTTTTTGATGAGTTGAAAAAAGACAAACCAAAAAATCATTTTACCCTGGGAATCAATGATGATGTGACCCATACCAGTCTTGATTACGATCCCACTTTTCAGTTGGATGAAACGGAATGGCAGCAGGGATTGTTCTTTGGTTTGGGAGCCGACGGAACGGTGGGAGCTAATAAAAATACCATTAAGATCATTGGAGAAAACACGCCGCTTTATGCACAGGGATATTTTGTTTATGACTCCAAAAAATCCGGCGCAAGGACCGTTTCGCACCTGCGTTTCGGACCAAATCCAATCAGGGCACCTTATCTTATAACCCAGGCAAACTTTATCGCAAGTCACCAGTTCAATTTTACTGAAAAAGTTGAAATGCTGCAGTTCGCAAAGGAGGGTGCTACCTTCCTGCTGAACAGTCCATACAGCAAAGAAGAGGTTTGGGATAAGTTACCGAAGAACGTCCAGGCAGATATTATTCGTAAAAAATTAAAATTTTACGTGATTGACGCCGCAACTGTTGCCCGCGACACCGGGATGGATGGCCGTATAAACACCATCATGCAAACCTGCTACTTCGCTTTATCCGGTGTTTTGCCGAGGGAAGAAGCCATTGCAGCCATCAAAAAAACTATCGAGAAAACCTATGCTAAAAAAGGCAAAGCAATTATTGATAAAAATTTCCACGCAGTTGATTCCACTTTAGAATTGCTGTATGAAGTAAGGGTACCTCAATTCAGTACTTCTACCCTGAAAATGGCTTTAAGTATTGCTGGTAACGCTCCTGCTTTTGTGCAGGATGTAACTGCCAGCATGTTATCAGGTAAAGGAGATGATTTGCCAGTGAGCAAAATGCCCATTGATGGAACCTACCCAAGCGGTACTACGCAATGGGAAAAAAGAAATATTGCGGATTTTGTTCCGATTTGGGATCCTGAAACCTGTATTCAGTGTGGTAATTGTGCTTATGTATGCCCGCATAGCGTGATCAGGGCTAAATTTTACAATGAAAAAAACCTGGAAAAAGCACCCGAAGGCTTCAAATCAGCGCCTATAAATTCCAGGGGTTTTCCAGAAACTAAATACAGTTTGCAGGTGTATGTTGAAGATTGCACCGGTTGTAATCTATGCGTGGAAGTTTGCCCGGCAGTGAACCTGTTGGATCGGAACCTGAAGGCAATTAACATGGGCGCTAAAGAACCAATTCTTGAAAAGGAAAAAGAAAACATCCAATTTTTTGAAGAAATTACCTGGAACGACAGGTCAAAAATTGATTTTTCCACGGTTCATGGGGCGCAATTTCTCGAGCCCTTATTTGAATTTTCCGGTGCCTGTGCCGGCTGTGGTGAAACACCTTATTTAAAATTACTTTCCCAATTATTTGGCGACCGTTTGTTAATAGCCAATGCTACCGGTTGTTCGTCAATCTATGGTGGCAACCTGCCAACTACACCTTGGTCGGTTAATAAAGATGGAAAAGGGCCTGCCTGGTCAAATTCGTTGTTTGAAGACAACGCGGAATTTGGTTTGGGTATGCGTGTTACCGCCGATAAGCACCAGGCTGTTGCAAAAGGTTTGCTGGCAGATCTTGCTCCACAAATTGGAGAAGAACTGGCAAGCTCAATTTTGGATGCAAAACAGGTGCTCGAATCGGAAATAATTAATCAACGAAATCGCATTGTACAACTAAAAGAAGTTTTGAAAACCATTGCCGATACCCGGGCCGGCCACTTGCTTTCATTAGCCGATCAACTGGTACGTCGTAGCGTATGGCTGGTTGGTGGCGATGGTTGGGCATATGATATAGGCTATGGTGGTTTGGATCATGCGCTTGCCAGCGGTAGAAATATTAATATCCTGGTTTTAGATACCGAAGTGTATTCGAATACCGGTGGTCAGGCATCTAAATCAACTCCAACTGCAGCTACCGCCAAATTTGCGTCGGCAGGCAAAACCGTCGGCAAGAAAGACCTTGCCATGCAAGCAATATCTTATGGTAATGTTTATGTAGCCCGGATTGCCCTGGGCGCAAATGCACAGCAAACTTTGCTGGCAATGCGGGAAGCAGAAGCTTATGATGGGCCTTCACTGATATTAGCTTATAGTCCTTGTATTGCGCACGGTTATGATATGAAAGATGGGCTCGACCAGCAACAAAAAGCGGTTCGTAGCGGCTATTGGCCTTTGATAAGGTATAACCCGGTTTTGAGAAAGAAGAAATTGAATCCGTTTGTGCTGGATTCGCCAAGGCCAACCATGTCGTTGAAAGATTACGCCTACCATGAATTACGATACAAGGTATTGACACGTAGCCACCCTGAAGAAGCAGAAAAGTTGATTAAACTTGGACAGGAACTCGTAAATCTTCGCTGGAAAAATTATGAGGAACTGGCAACCTCGCCGGCAAGTGATTTTGTACCAATTGCGTAGTGCTAGTTGATTGGTTACTTAGTTCAGTAGTTGATTAGTAATAGAGGTAATGAAATTTAGTAGAGGTTGACACGCAGGTCGACCATGTTTTACATTTTTACGTTTAACGCTCACGACTCACGGTTCACGAAAAATAAGTATATGAAACTCAGATCAAAATACATGGGCCTGCAACTAAATTCACCTATCGTGGTGTCGGCCTGTACGCTTTCCGAAGAAATAGACAACATCGTAAAAATGGAGGATTGCGGTGCTGGTGCGGTGGTGATGTATTCATTATTTGAAGAGCAGATTCGGTTGGAAGCCAACCGGTATCAACAGGTTTTGCAACATACCAGTGATGTTTTTGCTGAGGCAAGTGACTTCTTTCCGAACCTGGATGAATACCATTCTGGTACCGATGAATACCTTGAAAAGATCCGGCTGGCCAAACAGCGGGTTGATATTCCCATCATCGCAAGCCTCAATGGTATAAGCATAAACGGCTGGATCGACTATTCAAAACAAATGCAGGAAGCCGGTGCCGATGCAATAGAAATAAATATCTTCTTTATACCGGGAGATATGGAAATTTCCGCCTCTGCAGTGGAACACCGATACCTTAATATTCTCACCCAGGTGAAAAATTCAGTAAAAATCCCGGTGGCGGTGAAGCTAAATCCCTATTTCAGCTCCATGGGAAATATGGCAACGAGGCTTCAAAAAGAGGGTGCAGATGCATTGGTACTGTTTAATCGCTTTTACCAGCCCGATTTTGATATTGAAACATTAACGCTGACGTCGAACCTGCAGTTCAGTGAACCCGGTGAAATAAGATTGCCGTTGCTCTGGATCTCGATGTTGCATGGAAGATTGCCGCTTTCACTGGCAGCAAGTACAGGTGTAAACAGTGCTACAGAAGTGATTAAATATCTATTGGCCGGTGCTGATGTAACGATGACTGCATCTTCACTGTATAAGCACGGTATCAGTTACCTGAAAACGATGAATAAAGACCTGGATATCTGGATGTATCGGATGGGTTTCCTGGATGTTGACGATTTTAGAGGATCGTTAAGCCAGCAACATGTAGCGGATCTTACAGCATATGAAAGGGCCAATTACATCCGTGTAATTACAAGTATCGAATAAAAACATGATTGAGGTGGAGTGTTGTTACAAGGGAATTCCAAAAGGGATTCCTTTTTATTTTTATTCCAAAAAAATATTGGATGGTTGTATGAATCAAGTGGCTAGATTTATCTTCTTTGCTTTATATACTTGATTGCTTTTTAAATGTCTACGACTATGAAATTGTATTGTAAGAATTGTTTGAGTTTGACCTTTATTATTTTCTTTGCCAGCGCATTATTTGCGCAACCTGCTACTACAAAAGATTGGGTATCCCTGTTTAATGGCAAGGATATAAAAGACTGGATACCTAAAATAAACCATCATGAAACCGGCGACAATTACGGAAATACTTTTCGTGTAGAAAAGGGAGTTATTCAAATCAGGTATGATCAGTATGATACTTTCAATGAACGGTTTGGACACTTATATTACAAACAGCCATATTCCTACTATCACCTGGTTTTCGAATATCGTATTGTAGGAGAATGGCGGAAAGATGCGCCTGAATACACCATCAAGAATAGCGGTGTGATGTTTCATTCACAGGATCCTAAAACGATGCCGAAGGAGCAGAATTGGCCAATCTCTATCGAATACCAGTTGTTGGCTGGTTTAGGTGATGGAAAGCCCAGGCCAACAGGAAACATGTGCTCGCCAGGTACCGATGTGATCTTTAATGGCAAAATCGACGACAGACATTGTATTAGCTCTACTTCCAAAACTTACGAAGGAGACCAATGGGTAACCGGTGAAATTATTGTGCTGGGAGACAGTCTTATCACGCATATTGTAAATGGCGATACCGTGCTGCAATATTCAAAACCACAGATCGGCGGTGGAGTAGTTGATGGCTATGATCCTGCCATTAAAATAGATGGCAAATTATTAAAAGATGGCTTTATAGCGCTTCAAAGTGAAGGACAGCCTGTTGATTTTAGAAACATAAAGCTGTTAAACCTGGAGGGTTGTATGGATCCAACATCTAAAAATTACAGGTCGTATTTTGTAAAAAACAGTACCGAAGGATGTGATAAAAAATAAAGATTAACCGCAAAGGAAAATACAAAGGATTACAAGGCAAAGTTCGCCAAGGAAAATCAAGATTACTTTCATAGCATTCTTGCATTCTCTTTGCGGAATTCTTCGCGCTCTTTGCGGTTAAATAATCAAAAGCTATTTTCCAAATTCATAGTAAGGAACTTCTTCGTGGGGTTCCTTTTCTTTTTGCTGCCAATAAGCTTGCGTCACTACATGGCCTCCGGGCGCTTTCAACAGGCGACCAAAGATGGCATTTATGGGGTTGAATGTTAGGTCTGTTACGCCAACTGTAAAAGTTTCGGTTGCAGCCGGTGCCGGAATTAAAGGTTGTCCTTCGACCGGGGCAGTTGCCACGGGTGCCACTTTGGCCGGTTGGCTGGGCACCACAATTACAGTATACCGGTTATAGGCAAGAATAGATTTTAAAAATGCTACTCTTTCGGCACTTGCATTCTTTTCAACGATGGCACATTTAATACCATCCAGTTCTTCAAATTCATGATTTTTATTAATTGCCATAACATTGTTTTTGCCACGAATACACGAAAAGTACGCACGAATGGAAAGCCTGCTCCATCTTTATTTTTAATTTATCGTGTTCACTAGTTCATGATTGGCTATTTATTTTTTGCCACGAATACACGGATTATACACAGGAATGGAAAGCCTGCTCCAGCTTTATTTTTAATTTATCGTGTTCACTAGTTCATGATTGGCTATTTATTTTTTTACCACGAATGCAAGGATTATACACAGGAATGGAAAGCCTGCTGCAACTTTATTTGTATTTATTCGTGTTCATTAGTGTATTCGTGGCCATTTCTTTGTTGCATTTTTTTAATCATAATCATTAGTTCAAAAGTGGATAGGTTACATACCAATGCTTATTCCACTGATATACTCATACACCCAGCTTACAAAACCAAGTGTTATTATCCCGGTAACACAAATAGCCATTGCGAATTTTGGCCAGCTGTCGATAGCCAGTTTTTCCATAGGCGCCTCGTTTTTTTCCATGAAAATGGTTCGAACTACTTTCAGGTAATAAAACAGGGATACGATCATGTTTAGTGCTGCAATTACGATCAGCACATAATTGCCTTTTCCGGCACCAGCCATCAGCAAAAAGAACTTCCCAAAAAAACCAGCCGTTGGCGGTATGCCTGCCAATGAAAACAGCGATAATACCAATACCCAGCTGAGTAAAGGATTTGTTTTATAAAAGCCGCTGTAATCGCTCATGTTTTCTTTTCCGGTGATGGAACTCACTGCCGATACCACGCCAAATGCCCCCAGATTGGAAAAGACATATACCAGCACAAAAAACACCACGGAAGCCGTTCCCATGTCGGAGCTTCCGGAAATACCAATCAATATAAAACCAACCTGTGCGATAGATGAGAATGCCAGGAACCTTTTCATATTATTTTGCCGGATGGCGAAAAGGTTACCAATGATCATCGTAAGAACGGAAATTAGAAAAAGTAAGTTATACCAGGTGGAAGCCAATGGTTTGAACACGGTATACAACACCGATGCGAAAACGAAAATGATAGCGCCTTTTGAGATAACAGACAAGTATGATGTGACTGCAACTGGCGAACCTTCGTACACATCTGCCGTCCACAGATGAAAAGGCACCGCTGATATTTTAAAAGCAAAACCAGCGATCAGAAGTACAAAGGCAAATAATTGTAAAGGGCTTCCGCTAAGTGCAAGCGATAACTCAGTGAAATTGATGGTGCCGGTAGTTCCATATACCAGTGAAATACCAAAAAGCAATAATGCGGATGAAAAAGCTGATGACATGATAAGTTTCATGGCAGCTTCGGAGGATTTTCTTTTCTCCAAATCAAAATTGCAAAGTGCGGCTAATGGAATGGTAGCTAACTCCAACCCAAGATAAAACACCAACAGGTTCTGCCCGGAGATCATCAGGAAAAAACCGATTAAAGTAGATACCAGCAACATGTAGAATTCTAAAACATGTTTATGCGTTTTCAGCCAGCCATACGATTGCATTGATATTAGGCAGACGCCGAAATTCAGGATGTTCTTCTCTGCTGTTGCGAGGGTAGAGGCTTTATATACTTCGCTAAAAACCGAACCTTCAGAATTCAGGAAAAGGCCTGCCACAAAATTTATTATCAGCAGTATATTAATTACAGCCAGCTGGGTGGCGGTTGTGCCCTCATTTTCCGCTAGCTTCCAAAATAACAATATGAATAAAAGCAGCACCAGCAGCAGCTCCGGTTTCATCAATGAAAATATTTCCTGTACCATATCTTAATAAATTTCAAATCACAAATTTCAAATCTCAAAAACAACACAATACTCCCCGGCAGATCGTAAATCGAACGTCACACATCACATCACAGATCATTTGGTACCGATATGCTGTATCAGGTTTTGTGTTCCTGCGCCAATCAAATCCTGTAGCCAGAAAGGTGCAAAACCAATGATCACGATCCCTGCAATTAATAGAATGGCAGCCAATTTTTCGTTCCAGCTCGCATCCGGCAACCCTTTGTAATAGTCATGATTAATCGGGCCCATAATGGTTGATCCAACAGCTCTCAATATATAAACAGCCGTTACTACAATGGATGCACCGGCTAAAATGGTAGCGATGCGGTAAAAAGCTCCGGGGTTTTGCCAGGAACCCATAAACACCGTCATTTCTGCCACAAAACCACTGAAACCAGGCAATCCGAGCGAGCAAAGTCCGGCAATGGCAAATACAGCACAAATAAATGGCATCACCTTTAGCAGTCCGCCTAATTGCGACAACATCCTGGTATGCGTTCTTTCGTACACCATACCAATTACGGCGAAGAAAAGAGCGGTCATCAATCCATGTGAAACCATTTGTATCACGGCACCTTCAATGGAAGTACGGGTAAGCATTCCAATGCCGAGCAGCACAAATCCGCAATGACTTACTGATGAGTAAGCGTTAATATATTTCAGGTCCTTCTGCATCATCGTGGCGAAGGCTCCGTAAATAATGGCGATGGTTGCCAGCACAATAATAGCCGGCGCATAATAATGTGCCGCATCTGGCATTAAGTAAGTAGCTACCCTAAGACAACCGTATCCACCCAATTTCATCGAGATCCCTGCTAAAAACATGGAACCGGCAGTTGGTGCAGAAGAATGGCCATCAGGTACCCAGGTATGAAAGGGAAATAGCGCTGTAAAGATGCCAAAGCCGGTAAAAGCTAAGGGGAAGAAAAGCATTTGCTTATTTATAGCAATAGGGTTTTCCGCTAATAGCAGCATGCTATAAGTATGTGATCCATTGATATCGGAGGAAAAATACATTCCAATGATGCCCACCAGTACAAGTGCAGAACCACCCATCAGCATCAGGGCCAGTTTCATTGCGCTGTAGTTTTTATGGCCGCTCCCCCAAATTCCGATTAGTAAAAATTTTGGAATCACCGCCACCTCCAGGAAGAAGAACATGGTAAACAAGTCAAGCGAAATAAAGAAACCATAGGCCCCGGCACTAAGAAGTAGCAGTAAAAAGAAGAATTCTTTGCTCAGATCAGTCACTTTCCATGAGACCAGTACACCCGACAGCACTACAAAGGCTGTCAGTAAAATCATAGCAAGGCTGATACCATCCACGCCGGTATGAAAATGAATGTTTAATTGATTAAACCAGTTCCAGTCCGATTGAAAAAGCATGGGTTCGTTGTTGCCCGACTTCCGCTCTGTATAAAAGTTTGAAAGAAAGACCCCCGACAAAACCAGTTGCAGCGTGGAGCCAATCAGTGCTACCGTGCGCACCTGTTTTTGCCCGTTACAAAAGAGCACGGCAATTGCTGTAAGCAGCGGTAGTAGAATTAGTAGCAATAAGTTCATATCAAATATTTTTAATCGTCCTTTTCTGCAAATCGCACCTGCTTAGTGCCCTTAGCAACTTTTGTAGGTTGATCAGCTAAGCCTTTATTTTACCAGGCGTTCCTTCGGAACGCTTAGTTTGACTGACCTTACCCGCAGGTTACCCACCAATTGTTTCTACGAAATAAGCCATCGTCTCTATCTTCTTTTCGTCACCCCCCAGCTGAATCAAGCATTCATTTTCGAGGTTTTGCTTAAATAGACCGTCAACTTCAATTCCACACATTCAACACCAGCAAAGCCAACCCCACAATACCAGCAAAAAAGTACAACCCATAAGCTTGAACCTTTCCCGATTGCACTTTTTGCATGGCTTGTGAAATACCAGCCTTCAAGTAGGCCAGCCCGTTGCGCTTGGCTTCACTAGTCATTTGTTATTCCATGTTTTCAGTGTCACGTTATCCCTGACAGCCACTTTTTTGTATGGCCATAGGCATGGGTTTAATCTTGTTTTTCACTCTATCACCCTTTCAAGTTACAGTCCAGGCCCAACATAAATCAATTTGTTACTTCGGAACTTTTGAAGGGTAAAACAAATCAATACCTGCTTTTATAAGCGTTCCATCGGAACGCCTCATCTGTTAAATCCTACCCTACTCAATGAACCATTATCTATGAACCATGAACCTTCAATTCCACACATACAACACCAGCAACGCCAGCCCTACAATACCAGCAAAAAAGTATAACCCATAGACCTGCACTTTACCCGATTGTAATTTTCGGATGCCTTGTGAAATACCTGCCGTTAAGTAGGCCAGCCCGTTAACCGATCCGTCCACTATATTTTTATCGAACCAGGCTGCTGGTCTGCCAACCAAATTGAACAACACTTTTTTAGTTAAAAACAGGTAGATCTCGTCAATATAGAACTTGTTATAAGCGAGTTTATAAAAACCACTCACTGTAGCGGCAACTTTCTGAGGCTTGTTATTTGTTTTGAAATACATTACATAAGCCAGCAAAATGCCAGCAATTGCCAATGCCACAGGCGCAATGGATTGTGTTAAATGAACTGTGGTTTCCAGGGGCACGCCATCAGCGCTAACGAGTTTTGAAAAAGGCACAAAGCCCGCTAAAACAGCTCCGGTACTTAAGATAAAAAGCGGCAACTTCATTGTAAAACTTCCTTCGCCATGTCCGTGAGCTTCGGGTACCGGCTTGTTCCAGAAAATAGAAAAGTAAAGCCGGAACATATAAAATGCCGTGATTCCGGCAGTCAACAAAGCCACATAATAGATTATTCTGTTTCCGTTAAATGCGGCAGTTAGAATTTCTTCCTTGCTAAAAAAACCGGCAAACGGCGGTATGCCTGCAATGGCCAAACAAGCCAGCAGGAAACTGATATGTGTAACCGGCATCCATTTTCTTAAGCCACCCATTTTTTGCAGGTCGTTGCTGTGTACCAGGTGAATGATCATGCCGGCACAGAGAAAGAGTAGTGCTTTAAAAAAAGCATGCGTGAACAGGTGAAACAAGGAAGCCATAAAACCAAGTCCCTGCTCGCCTCCATAACCTGAAACACCCATGGCAAACATCATATAACCAATTTGCGACATGGTAGAATAAGCCAGTACCCGTTTGATATCGGTTTGCGTACAGGCAATAATGGCGGCAAATAAGGCGGAGAAAGCACCGGTGTAGGCAATAAACTGCAAAACTTCGGGTGCAGAAATCGCATAAACAGGAAATAGTCTTGCTACCAGGTAAACACCGGCAACCACCATGGTTGCAGCGTGTATCAAAGCCGAAACAGGCGTAGGACCTTCCATGGCGTCGGGCAACCAGATGTGTAAGGGGAACATGGCAGACTTGCCCGCACCGCCTATAAATACAAGGGTTAGTCCCCAGGTAAGCATACCTACTCCCAGGAAAGAAGTAGCTGTAATTGCTGCCAACTGGGGCGAGCCTTCACTTGTTAAACGTTGTATTAGTGTAGGGAAATCCAGTGTTTCGGCATAAAAGGAAAGTATTAATATTCCAATCAGAAAACCGAGATCAGCAAAGCGGGTAACTATGAATGCTTTTTTTGCTGCTGCAACAGCTGATGGTTTGTCGTAATAAAAGCCAATTAGCAGGTAAGAAGACACACCTACTAATTCCCAAAAAATATAGATCTGGAAAATATTGGAAGAGAGCACCAGGCCTAGCATAGAAAAAGTAAACAGCGATAAGAAAGCATAATAAGTAGAAAATCGCTCTTCGCCTTTCATATAACCCAGGCTGAAAATATGCACCATCAGTGAAACCACTGTTACCACCACGATCATCATAACTGATGCAGAGTCGAGCAATATTCCCATGTCGATGGATACGCCGGGAGAGAATTGCAACCATTGGTAACTCATGGCAATGGTTTGTTGGTAGGCACCGTTCACTTTACCAGCAACAAGAAAGTACTGGTAAGCCACCACCAGGGCTATAATGGTAATTATAAGTGAGACCAGCGTTCCAATAATTCCCGCGCTTTTGGTAAAATGTTTTTTGCCAAAGAGCCCGAGCAGCAAGAAAGCAGCTAAAGGCAGCAGCGGCACCAGGGCTATGTAATTTGTGTTCATAGTATAGTTGTTTGTCGATGGGCTACGCCCATAGTTGACCTACTCCGTCCTTTCAGGGCTGGGTGGTTACGTTCTTTTGTTCATCGATGGGCTGCACCCATCGTTAATCAACTTCTCCCTTTCAGTGCTTGGATGTTATCTTCATCTGTTCGTCGATGGGCTTCTCCCATCGTTAACCCTCTGCGCCCTTTCAGGACTAATACATTAATTATTTAAGATCGAAGTTCCGCCTCCTAATTACCTCCGCCCTAATTCCCAATTCCCCTCCTCTTAATTCCTCCATTACCCCTGCATTTCAGTCGCACTTTCCACATCGATTGACAAATGGCTGCGATACAGGTTGATGATTATTGCTATGGCAACTGCGGCTTCGGCAGCGGCGATTGTAATAATGAATATGGTAAAAAAGATCCCGTCCAGTTTGCCGGGGTAGAGGTATTTATTAAATGCGATGAAGTTGATGTTGACTGCATTTAGCATTAGTTCAATAGCCATCAGCATGGTGATCATATTTCGGCGTGTAAAAAATCCATACATGCCTATAAAGAAGAGCGCTGTGCTGACAAACAGGATATGTGTTAGTGGGATGCTACTCATGACTGTTCTATTGTTTCAGGTGAAGCAGTTATTTTTTTGGTTTCTGTAGTTGCTGGTGATTTCATGGCAATAACGATACAACCAATCATAGCGGCGAGTAATAATAGGCTCACTGCTTCAAATGGCAGGATGTAACCGTGTTCGGTTGTGCTAAGCATTTGAGTGCCTATGTCTGATACATTTAAGCTAAATGGTGCCGGCGCAGCATCAGAAAAACCATGCTGGTAGACCAGGCTGCCCGCAAGTCCAAAGCCAAACAATACCGCTAAAACAGAAAATAGGATTCTTGTGAAAGAGGGCCGTGGCATTTCATCAGCAGAACGTTGGGTGAGAAAAATAGAGAAGATAATCAATACCACTATGCCACCTACGTACACAACAATTTGGATAGCGGCGATAAATTCTACTTCCATCCAGAAATAAAGTGCAGCAATACCAATCAACGAACTCAATAACCAAATAGCCGATCGGAAGATTTTCTTACTTGTAACTGCAAGAATGCCGCTGCCAAGAATAAAGGCGGACACCAGGTAAAATATGATTACAGATGCATTCATTATTCAATTCCCTCCCTGATTTTAGAACCTGGTTTGTTCAAGACTTTTGTCAGCTGGCTGCGGTCGAAAACGCTGTGCTCAAAGGTTTGAGCCATTTTAATAGCATCGGTCGGGCAGGCTTGAATGCAGAGGTTGCACATGGTGCAGAGTTCCAAATGATAAACAAATGTGTCGATCGCCTTTTTCTTTTTACCTGCGGCATTAATTTCCTGTTTAGTAATAATTTTTATGGTTGCATTAGGACAAGCCAATTCACAGGCAGTACAACCCGTACAGGCATGCTCGTTGTTTTCGTCGTGAATCATTACAACCTCACCTTTAAAACGGTCGGGCAGGTTCAGCGTTTCCCTGTTATCCGGATATTGCTGGGTAATTATTTCCTTGTGATGAGTGAAATAATAACCTGTGCGCCGCATACCGGTCAGCAGCGATTTTATGCCATTATAAATGTCTGATAGATAATCTTTTAAAAACATGACTTTGTTTTATTGCTAGCACTCATTTAATCTTTCAGTTGTATTTTTCACTATTCACTATTCACTATTCACTATTCACTATTCACTATTCACTATTCACTATTCACCACTCACCACTCACCATTGACCACTCACCATCAAAAATGCCATCCCATAATTGCCACCACGGTCATCAGTAACAGGTTAAACAAACTGATAGGCAGCAGGTATTTCCATTCCAGGTTCAAGAGCTGATCGATGCGGAGGCGTGGAAAAGTCCAGCGAAACCACATGATCAGGAAGATGAGAAAAAAGGTTTTTCCAAAGAACCAAATGGAGGAGGGTATATAATCCATCACGTGATTAAAAGTCTCCCATTGACCAATATGTAACGGCATCCATCCACCGAAAAACAGCGTGGCTCCGATGGCACAAACGATAAAGATGTTGATGTATTCGGCCAGGAAGAAGAGGGCGAATTTCATCCCGGAATATTCGGTATGAAAGCCTGCAGTCAGTTCTGATTCGGCCTCAGCCAAGTCAAAAGGAGCCCGGTTGGTTTCTGCAGTCACAGCAATCATAAAGATGACGAAGGCGATCCAAACCGGGATATGTCCCTTAAAGATCCACCAGCCATTCGATTGGGAAGCCACGATATCACCGATGCTCAGGCTTCCGGTAAGTACCACAATCGCAATGATGGAAAGCCCTGCCGATAACTCATAACTTACAATTTGGGCGCCACTACGCATGGCACCTAGCAAAGAATATTTGTTGTTGCTGCTCCAGCCCGCAATCAAAATTCCAATTACAGAAATAGATGACACAGCAGAAATGTATAGCACACCAATATTGATATCCCAAACCTGGAAGCCTTTTGCGAAAGCAATAGGAGCCAACAACAACATCGCAACAATCATCACTATAAACGGGGCCAGGTTGAAAAGGAATTTGTCGGCGCCATCGGGAGTAAGCCCCTCTTTCATGATAAGCTTTATGGTATCAGCGGTACTTTGAAGCAGTCCTTTTGGTCCGACACGATTTGGCCCGAGACGTATTTGCATAAAGGCCGCCACTTTGCGTTCCATGATGACCAACACCAGCCCCAGGCCTGCAAACAACGCAATGGCAGCAACCGCAATAATGACATTTACACTTAACAATGCCCAGGTGGGTGGCAGTGTTTCGTAAAGCCAATGTTGAATAGATTTTGTAATATTTTCAAGACTAAACATAATTCAGGTTGATAGTTGATGGTTCATAGTTCATGGCTGATGTCGCTTATATCGGAAATGTTCAATTATCAATGTTCAGCGTTCAATGATGTTCTGTGTTCATTATCACATTCAAAAGTTGATGGTTCATGGTTGATGGTTCATGGTTCATGGGTTAAGGCCGCTTATATCCCAAATGTTCAATGTCCATAGTTGATGTCTTTCATTATCACATTATCACATCAGCAAATTGCTATCTATCAATGTCCGGTATCACCAAATCCAGCGTTCCCATCATGGCTACCAGGTCGCCGATTTTGCTACCGCGGGCCATATGGTCGAGGGCAGAAAGATTTGAAAATCCCGGTGAGCGAAATTTGATACGATAAGGCGTGGTACCTCCCTCACTTACAATAAAAACACCCAACTCTCCACGGGCTGTTTCCACCCGGCTATAAAATTCACCTTTGGGCAATTTCAATACCGCTTTTGTTTTGGCCTGGAAATCACCTTCCGGAATATTATCTATCAATTGTTCGATGATGCGAATACTTTGGTGTAGTTCCCTCATTCGCACCAGGTAACGGGAAAAGGAATCACCACCGGTTTCAAGTATTTCATCAAAAGCTACTTTGTTATAAACATCGTATGGGTACAGCTTGCGGATATCGCAGGAAACGCCGCTACCACGTGCAGTCGGGCCGGTGCAGCCATAAGAAATAGCGTCTTCGGGTGACAGGTAGCCAACATTTTTCATCCTGTTTTGAAAGATGATGTTGCCGGTTACGAGTTGATCGTATTCGTGTATTTTGCTTTTGAAGAGTACTATAAACTCTTTTACTTTTTGCTGAAACGTTGGATGCAGGTCTGCAGCAATACCGCCGGGAACCATAAAGTTCATGGTAAGCCGGGCGCCACAGGTAGCTTCCATAATATCATTGATGGTTTCCCTTTCGCGAAATGCATGAAAAAATGGCGTGAATGCCCCAAGATCCATCGCCATAGCGCCCCACCACAATTCATGTGAAGCAATTCGGGTAAGCTCGTCTAATATTACCCGGATCACCTGTGCTCTTTCGGGCACTTCGATCTGCAGGCCTTTTTCTACGCAAAGAGCGCAAGCATGGTTATTGATATGTGCCGACAAGTAATCCATGCGACTGGTAACATATATAAACTGCCTGTACGTGAGGCTTTCACACATTTTTTCGATGGACCGGTGGATATAACCAAGATGTGGTTCTACTTTTTTGATGGTTTCACCGTTAAGCGTAATAACAAGGTGCAAAACGCCATGCGTGGCCGGGTGTTGCGGACCAACGTTAATTATCAGATCGCCGAAACCTTCGGGGGCATTGGGAGAAAGTATGGTGGTTTCGTGTTTTACTATTTCGGTTTGTCGGAACATCAGTATGGCAGCTTTCGGTTTTTCAATCGGAGGAAAGAATCAAAGTTTGATCATATTAACAGGGTCTTCAAAATCTTTTCGCAATGGCCAGCCTTCGAAATCATCTGTAAGAATTAGGCGCCGCAAATCGGGATGATTGAGAAACTTCACACCGAATAATTCGTACTGTTCGCGTTCGTGAAATTCAGCTGTCCGCCAGATGTTGCAAACAGTTTCTATTTCGGGATTACTACGATCGAGGTTGCATTTTATAACGAGGTTATGTCTGAAAGTAGTGGAAGTAAGGTGGTACACCATTGCCAGGTGTGTTTTCCAATCGATACAGGTTATGCAGAATAAAAAATCGAAATGGCAACTGGCCGGATAACGTAACTGGCTGGCCAATTTTTTCCATTCCATTGCTGGAATTGTTGCGGTAAGCCACTCACCCGTTTCATCGAAAGTTGCTTCGGGAACCGTACCTGTAATGATCGTTTTTATTGCTTCCGTATCCATGTTTCCAATTGTTAGCTCTTAATTCCCAATCCCTAAATTAACTGGCTGCTGTTTCCTTGATCTGCTCTCTTGTAAGACCGCTTTTAATTTTTTCCTGTAACGTTATCAATGCATGCAGTAAAGCTTCGGGTCTTGGCGGACATCCGGCTACATAAACATCCACTGGTATAACGTGATCGGCTCCTTTTACCACGGAGTAGGTATTATAGAAAAAGGGACCACCGCTGATAGCGCAAGCCCCCATTGCAATTACGTATTTGGGATCCGCCATCTGATCGTACAACCTTTTTAGTACGGGCGCCATTTTATTGACAATGGTTCCTGCAATAATAATCACATCAGCCTGGCGGGGCGTAGCACGTGCCACTTCAAAACCAAATCGTGAAAAATCGTATTTGGCAGAAGCTACCGCCATCATTTCGATACCACAACAGCTGGTAGCAAAAGTGAGCGGCCATAATGAGTTGGAGCGGGCCCAGTTCACCAGGTCATCCAGTTTGCTGAGATAAACACCCGGTGCTTCCCCTACTTCTTTTAAAGGAATATTTTCAGGCGTTTTACTTACTTCTATGTTATCTGGATTTTCCATTACAGGCTTTTATGTTAGCAATTCGTTGTATATCGTTCCTGCATTTTTACATCCATTTAAGTGCACCTTTTTTGTGTGCATATAAAAACCCCATGAACAATATAAACAGGAAGATACCAGCTTCAACCAAAGCAACCATACCTATTTTTTTTACCACCACTGCCCAGGGATACAGAAATATCAATTCGACATCGAAAATTAAGAAAATGAGTGCAAACAGGTAGTATCCTACATTAAATTGAATATAAGTAGCACCTTTCGTGGGAATACCACATTCATAGGGTAGGCCTTTTTGCGGGTTCTTTGTTCCTTTTACAAATATTTTTGCGATGGCAATTCCGCCGGCGGAAAAGGCAAGAGCGGCACCAATGAGCGGAAGTAACAATGATGGACCCATATCAATCTATTGAGGTCGGTTTTTTCGTGGGTAAAAGTTGCTCCTTATTGATTTATTTAAGCTGATGGAGGTTAGCGGAAAGGGTGATTAATGTCATGAAGACTGAAATATGATATTGAGAGTAGTATGCCGTTCGGGGAAACACCGGTTTATATTTGCTCATGCAATTACCTGCTATCACCATCAGACCTATTAACGAAAACGACAATGCTGCTATTGCCATCATTATTCGAAATAGTTTGAAGGAATTTGGAGCAAATCACCCGGGAACCGTTTATTATGATGAAAGCACCGATCATTTAAGTGACGTATTTAGGAAAGAAGGCTCGTTTTATTTTGTAGCGGAGGCAGCTGGAAAATTATTGGGCGGCGGTGGAATTTATCCTACAGATGGTTTGCCAGCCGGAGTTTGTGAACTGGTAAAAATGTATCTGCATCCCGAGGCCCGTGGCCTTGGCCTCGGAAAAAAGCTGATGCAATATTGCCTGGATAAGGCGAAAACCTATGGTTACCAGCAAATCTATTTAGAAACGATGCCTGAATTGATCAAGGCTGTTCCTATGTATGAAAAATTCGGGTTTGAGTATCTAAAAGGCCCGATGGGCAATAGCGGCCATTTTGGATGTGCGATCCAGATGTTGAAAAAGCTGCGGTCGTGAATCGTGAGTCGTGAGTGGTGAGTGCTGCCGCTAATTGATGTTGCGTTAGATATGCAAAAGCTTAAAGTTAAAGCAAATAAGGGTAAGTTTTTTAAAGGTATCAGTATTCGCCGGGTCTTTTCGTTGACGGAATATTGTAAAGATGATCGGCATAAAAAAGGCCACCAAACCGGTGACCTTTTCAATTATTCTTCTAAAATCAATGATCTAATTAGTTCGTAGGAAAGCTCGTACTCACCATTCACCACTCACCACTCACTAATAATGGTGATGATGTTGTTTTGATACAAACTCGTCAACGCTCATCAATTCCTCTTTGTAATTGCCAACCTGGGTTTCGGCAAAAGCAAATACTTTGTTGGTAAGCAATTGATGATAAGTTTGATCGATGTATTTTTTGTCTTTCATCATACGGTCAACATAGGCATCGAGCCAGCTGGTGCTTTCATCCATGGTGGTAATACCCATATGACCCATCATTTGCTGTTTGGCAAAGTCACGCAATTCTTCAGGTTCGATACTCAAATTATTTTGTTCGATCAGGCGATCGCTGATCAAATTCCAACGTAGAGAATTAATAAAACCGGGGAATTCGGCTTCTACTTCTTCCGGCGTTTTTGGTTTTTCACCACCATTTAGCAACCAGCGTTTTAAGAAAGATTCCGGGAAATCTATTTTTGTATTATCCACGAGGTAATGAAAGATCTCATCATGAACCTGTCCTTTACCCTGCTGTTCCCAATAGCCTTCGATATCCGCTTTTACGCCTTCACGGAAGGCTTCGATCGTTGTTACGCCTTTTCCTGGAAACAACTGTTCGAAAAATTCTTCGTTCAATTCTCTTTTTTCAACAAAACCAATTTTGGTAACGGTCAAACGGAATGATTTTGACAGGGCATCTTCGGTTTCGGCCAGGCCAAGATCGCTGATCACCCATTCGCGTTCTTTTGGTTCAAAGGCTTCTTCCAGCTTAATTACGATGGAATCGTCTTTTTTGAGCTGGCTTAATTGTGGACGTATGGATTCGGTAAAATAATTTACCAGCAGGCTGTTGTCTTTGGTTACGCCACCTTCAACAGTATTGCCTTCGGCGTCAACTTCGGTAAATGTGAGGTTCAAAACACATTCATCGTTTTCAACCGTATCCAAATCCTTCATGTTCCCATAGCGGGTTTGCAGGCGGCTGATTTCTTCTTCCAGCATTTCCGGTGTTACTTCCACTTTGCGACGTGTAATGGTAGCAGTTTTCAGGTCGGCGACTTCATAAGAGGGTTTCAAGCCAATTTCAAAGCTGAAACTGTATTCGCCAGGTTGGTTCATATCCATCTGGCGCAGTACCGTTCCATTATCATCTGAAGGAAGTGGTTGTGCGAAAATTTCAGGTTTTTCCTGTTCGAGGTAGCCATTGATTTCTTTTTCAACAGTGCGCAAAACTTCTTCGGTAAATACGCTGCTGCCATACATTTTTTTAACTACCTGCATTGGAACCATGCCGGGGCGAAAGCCAGGTATTTTGGCTTGTTTGCTATAGGTTTTCAGCGATTTTTCAAACGCCGGGAAGTAATCTTCTTTCGATAATTGCACCGTGATCTTGTCGGTAAGCAGTGCTTCATTTTGCCTTGAAACTGTAGCCATATTTTTATTTTATATTCCGATTTTCAAATTCCAATAACACAGGGAACAAACTGCCCGTTCAAATTGCAAATAATGCAATGGCGTTTTTGGGGCCGCAAAGGTAACGGATTCTGCTTTCTGACGATCAACGGCGTTTACGGCCAGTTTAGAGCAAAAAAAAGCTGTAAGTGCCCACACTTACAGCAATATTGAAAAAAAAGTAATCAGATCACTTTCACACCTGTCGCCTGGATTTTTACCTCTGTGACTGGTTGTGTGATGGCTTCAATTTCTGCCTTTGTTTTTCCGGCATCTTCAGCATAATGCTGCAGCATTTTTACCGAAGTGGTGGTTTTTGTAGCAGTTCCCAGTACGTAAACCGTTTTTCCATCTATATCTTTTGGTACCAGGAAGTCATGATCTTTCATTTGCACCATAATGCCTTCGGGTGTTCCGTCATCCAGCCTTAGCCAGCAACCTTCTTTTTTACAAACCTGCTTTACGGTGCCGGTAACTACGCCGGTCCAGCTGGCTGCGGTGTCCATGGTTTTAGAAAATTGTGCTACATCAACCACCGTTTTGGTTTTAACGGGTTTGCCATAATCTTTTCCCTTTTGAGCAATGGAAGCAATACCAGTGGATAGCAATATTAAAAGTAGAAATGCCTGTTTCATAGGTGTTATTTAAGCGGCTAAATTAGTGATTAGTAATCCAATAATTTTTGCGGGGTAGATTTCTCAATGAAGGTGTTTTGTTTTGATCGTAGCAAACAATTACATAAGGCTTTCCACTATCTTCATTTTCTACAATAAGCTTTTATGGTTCGTCAAATTATCCTGGGATCTATTGGTATTTATCTGCTAATTCTCGTAACCAGTTCTGTCGCTGCCCAACCCTTCCCAGAAAATCTTTTCAATGCCATGCGTTGGCGCATGATTGGTCCACACCGGGGTAGCAGAACCGTTGGAGCAGTAGGTGTGCCACAACAACCCAATGTGTTTTATATTGGTGTAAATAATGGGGGCGTTTGGAAAACCACCGATTATGGCCGCACCTGGTTTCCGATTTTTGATGATCAGCCAACCGGGTCAATTGGGGACGTAATTGTAGCACCATCAAATCCCAATGTATTGTATGTTGGATCCGGCGAAGGCTTGCAAAGGCCGGATCTGTGCGTAGGAGACGGTATGTATAAATCTACCGATGCAGGGAAAACCTGGAAACATTTGGGTCTCGAAAACGGGCAGCAGATTGGCGGCCTGGCCATTGATCCCACCAATGAAAACAGGGTATTTGCTGCGGTACTTGGACACCCATACGGACCCAATAAAGAACGGGGTGTTTACCGAACAAGTGATGGTGGAGCTACCTGGCAGCAAGTATTGTACAAAGATGAAAACACAGGCGCTATACAAGTTACCATCGATCCCAAAGATCACAATATCGTGTATGCAGACCTTTGGGCCGGAAGGCAGGGCCCCTGGGAAAACGGCGCCTGGAATGGGGCTGGAAGCGGTTTGTTTAAATCAACTGATGGTGGCAATACCTGGAAACAATTAACCAAAGGATTGCCAACACCCGCCGAAGGATTGGGACGTATAGGTTTTTGTATTGCGCCATCGAACACCAACCGCATGTATGCCACGGTTGATGCCGGGAAACTAGGAGGCATTTATCGCAGTGATGATGCTGGTGAAAGCTGGTATATTTTGAGTAATGATGAACGTTATTGGGGCCGTGGAAGCGATTTTGCTGAAATAAAAGCCGATCCGCAAAACCCTGATATTGTTTTTATTGCCAACGTGGTTACGTGGAAATCAACTGATGGCGGTGGAAAATGGACCGCTTTCAGGGGAGCGCCGGGTGGTGATGATTATCATCGCATCTGGATCAATCCTACAAACTCAAACATAATGTTGATCGCCAGCGACCAGGGTGCTATTATTACCGTAAATGGTGGCGAAACTTTTTCGAGCTGGTACAACCAGCCTACCGCACAATTTTATCATGTAAGCACCGATAATGCTTTTCCTTATAACGTGTATAGTGGCCAACAGGAAAGTGGTTCCGTTGGGATTACTTCCAGGGGCAATGACGGGCAGATAACATTTCGCGAATGGCACCCGGTCGGAGCTGAGGAATATGGTTATGTAGCGGCCGATCCGCTGGATCCAAATATCATTTATGGTGGAAAGATTTCGCGATACGATAAGCGTACCGGGCAAACACAAAACATTGCACCGGAAGCTGTACGCAGCGGCAAATACCGTTTTATCAGGACGGCGCCGGTCTTGTTTTCACCTGTTGATAAAAAGACACTTTATTACGCGGGAAATGTGTTGTTCAAAACTATAAACGGCGGTAATAAATGGAGCATCATTAGCCCTGATTTGAGTCGTGAAAGCTGGGACATTCCGGCCAGTGTAGGGATCTATACTAACGATCAAATGAAAACAATGCCAAGACGTGGCGTAATTTATACTGTTGCACCTGGCTTTACCGATATCAATACTATTTGGTGCGGCACAGATGATGGCTTTATTCATCTTACAAAAGATGGTGGTAAAAGCTGGAAAAATGTGACACCGCCTGCAATTACCAGCTGGAGTAAAGTATCGATCATGGATGCAGGACATTTTGATAATAACACGGCCTATGCAGCAATAAACCGCATTCGGTGTGATGATATGAAACCGCACATTTACAAAACACATGACAATGGTAAAACCTGGACAGAAATAGTGAACGGATTACCAAATGATCCGATCAATGTGGTAAGAGAAGATCCCTATAAAAAAGGCTTGTTGTATGCCGGTAGTGAAAGAGCAGTATATGTAAGTTTTGATGACGGAGAAAACTGGCAAAGCCTGCGGTTGAATATGCCTGCCACTTCAATCAGGGATTTGGTAATTAAAGATGATGATCTCGTGATTGGTACGCATGGAAGAAGTTTTTGGATACTGGATAACATTACTGCTTTAAGACAATTAAGCAAGTCGGTAGCAACAAAACAAATACATCTATACAAACCACAGAAGACTTACAGGCTTCGATTTAATTTGAATACGGACACCCCCTTGCCGCAGGAAGAACCAGCCGGTGAAAATCCACCCGATGGTGCTATGATCGACTATTTTTTAGCAGATGATTTGAATACCGAAATAACATTGGACATAAAAGACAGCAGCGGTAAACTGGTGCATCATTATTCAAGTAATGATACGATGTATACCATTCCTCCAAACAATGCACCTTCTTACTGGATAAAGCCGCAGCAAATATTGTCATCTAAAAAAGGTTCGCATCGGTTTATGTGGGATCTGCGTTACCAGCCATTAAATGAACCACCTGCATTTCCTATTGCTGCTACTTATAAAAGAACGGCACCTGCTGCAACAGCACCATTTGTAATGCCGGGAACTTATACCGCGGTGTTAACGATTGATGGAAAAAGCAATAGCGAATCGTTTAAAGTAGTAATGGATCCAAGAGTAAAAACAACCGGAAAAGATTTACAATTACAGCACGATCTTTCTATGATTTGCTATAAGGGAAAGCAGGAAGCGGCAAGGCTTGAGAAAGAAGTGAAACGTGAAACGGTAAACATGAATGAAGTAAGCGTAAAAACCTTCCTTGAAAAAATGCCGGATGGCAGCGATAAAAGTTTCAGCACATTAATCCGCATTTTCAACAGCGCTTTAGACCAGTTACAGGAAAGTGATATGACACCTACTTTTACATTGGTAAAAACTGTAAAGCAAGCACATGCCGATTTGCAATCGCAATCAAAGAAATGGCAAGCTTTACAAAAAGCAAATAAGTGAATTAAGAAAGATTAAACCGTTTATCACAAAGGCGCAAGTGAACACAAGGAATCGATGGTGTCTCCTGATCATCTTTTTCTTTTTGGTTAGTTACTGTTTAGTAATCTGATGCTTTTTCGGGTGGGTTGACAAGTCACATGGTATTAGGTAAATACTGAAAATAGTTATTTACTTGTAAACGTTTTTTAGCAATTATAAGTTATTGTATCAACTTTTTATTGGGTAAATAAAAGCGGCAATTTTGAACGAGATATTTCAACTTTTATACACTTACCTGACTATTCGTTAATGATATGAAGCATTTCATAGTATTCTTTATATTTCTCACTTCACAGGCAGCAGCCCAGGAACCAAAGTTATATAATCATATCACCAACGATGTGCATTTAATACATTCACTGGTCCTAAATCAAGACCGCCGGGTATACATTAATGTTCCAGAACCCGATTCTGCAGATATAAACAACGCATTGCCCGTGTTGTATCTCTTAGATGGGGAGAATCATTTTCACATACTTTCTGCATATATAGAATATCTAAGGCACTGGAAGGTTATTCCTCCATTAATAGTAGTAGGCATTATTAGTGTGGACAGGGTTAAAGACCTTACTCCTACTAATAGTTTAATCAACTTTGACGCTGAAATTGATTCTAACTATAAGACATCCGGTGGCAATGAGCAGTTTTTAAACTTTATTCAACAGGAATTGATGCCTTACATGGAGACTAACTATAATACAAGTCCTTTCAAAATATTTGCCGGACATTCATTCGGTGGTCTTACAGCCATTAATTGCATGCTCACACGCCCTGATATGTTTAATGCTTATATTGCCATAAGCCCTTCACTATGGTTTGGCAATAAATTTGTTTTACAATTGGCAGAAAAAACACTACCAAAACTACCAATGAGGCATAAAAAATTTTTCTATAGCGTAGGGAATGAAGGCGGTACTTTTCGGAATGATTTGTTGAAATTTGATAAACTGGTTAAACAGAATAGTTTTAAAACATTTGAACACGAGTATAAATATTATGCTTCTGAAGATCACATGACAGAACCAATTCCCGCTTATTATGATGCGCTACGATTTGTTTACAAAAATTGGAAAGACGATACAACAAAGTGATTTGTTTGCAATAAGTGGAATTAGTAAACTCAAAAAAACTGCTACCAAAAAGGATATTTAAGCAAGTGCGGAAGGACATAATAAATCAGGCTGACGAATATCACGACATCAGTTTAGTTTCAATCAACGGGAGTACTGCCAAGCCCACACCTGCATAAATATCTAAACGTTGGCAGTAGTGGTACACCCTAAATATTACTTGCTAGATGATAAGCAATCTTTAAATTAGAACATGGTGAAGTCAGTTCCAGAAAAGATCGGTGTGAAGGAAAATATGCGGTCTATTTTCGTCAATGCACCATCTGGTACATTAAAAGAAATCGGATCGCCACTTATTAATTTAGAATCGAAGCTTTCGGGAAAATTCGATTACATCCATCTGTTTGTAAAAAGCCAGCAAGAATTTTTAAATGAATTTCCAAAGGTGGCTAAACATTTGGAGAAGGCTGGCATGCTTTGGTTGTCCTGGCCAAAATCCCGGCAATATGAAACAGATCTGGATATCAAAACGGTAATAAGATTAGGCTATGATCATGGACTTGTTGAAAGTAAGTGCATAAGCATCAATTCCACGTGGTCGGCACTAAAATTTTCCTGGCCCAAAGAAAATAAAGTGTATAAAAACAGTTATGGAAAGCTTAAGTAAAATACTAAAGCGCCTGTTATTTGCGGTTGCATTTTCAGCAAAAGCCAACTACTGCTCTTTCTTTTGCTTCATTTTGTAAGAAAGAATAAACATATGATAAAGTCTTTCCTGCTTCTATTACTTTTCATTATCGCAGCCATTGCGAATGCACAAAAAAGTACTGCCTGGTATAACCATACCTTATTGGATGTGCAAAACCTCGAAAGCAGTGTAGCCTTTTATACCAAAGTCTTCCAGGCAGATACAATACATTATCCATTTCCTCCAAGCCCTCAATACAATGTTAAATGGTTAAGCATTGGTGAGGGCATTGAACTCCATTTATCTCAGTGGGTGATCGACACCAGCAAAGTTATCCATGTTATGCCTTCAGCACCAGGACATGTAGGTTTTGTACACTTAGGTTTTATGGTTGTTTCTATAGATGATTTTTTGAAGAGGCTTATGGAAGTGAGCACCGATTACAAATCAGGCAAATACAAGCAGCCCGTTATTGACAGAATGCCGTACGGCGCGAAAACTATTGAGATTAAAGACCCGGATGGAAATGAAATACACGTTATAGAAGCAATGCCTGTAAACAAAAGTAAGAACCACTAACCATGGGATTTGTGCAAGTGTGGTTTGACTTTGTAAGCCTTGGTTGCAGGTTCGTTTTTCAGCAATAGTTCCCGGCACAACCTTGTAAAGTTAGCTACAGAACGTAAGTAAATTATACACCTTTACAAAGCCGTGTTAGTCTTTAGCGGTCTTTGCAATGAGACTTCATCTTCTCTTGGGTTATTCATCTCTAAAAAAATTTAAATGGGAAATCGCAAATGAATTCAATGGCGAATATGATGGTTGGGAAACAACTGTTGAAAAAGAATGACGAACAAAAGCGTTGTAACGTTAACCTTCATTGCTGGATCAATACTGGCAGGTAGCATTGCCTTTACAAATTCATTATTTTGCTGGGTACTATGCATGCAGTAATTTGTTTGTTCATTCATGGAAAAAACAATACGCTACATCCAAATAGACGACAGCTTCCTCGACCAGGCAATGCTGTTGGAGTTTGCCGGGAAATACCCACAGTTGGAACATGCAGGTTCTTTTAATCATCCACTCGAAGCTTTTTCCAGCATTGAGGGCATAGCACCCAATTTGATTTTCCTGGATATTGAAATGCCTGGTATAAGCGGGCTTGAGATGCAAAAAACCCTGCGTGATACAATTCCGATGACAGTGTTTATTACTTCACATGCCGAATTTGCGCTGGATGGATTTGAACTTTCTGCCCTGGATTATATCATGAAGCCACTCGATGAAAAAAGGTTTGCTATTTGCATGCAGCGTGTCATTAATTTTTGGGAGATGAAACAAAAAGCGATTGCCTACAACGTGTATATAGAAAGCGATTTGCTTACCATAAAAGATGGGCATACTCAAATAAAATTACCACAGCAGGAAATAATTTATTTAGAAGCCATGCAGGATTATACCAAAGTAGTGACAAGCAACAAATATTATTTAACGCTTACCAGCCTAAGTTCTTTTTTAGATAAACTACAACCGGGTAGGTTTTTAAGAGTGCATCGTAGTTATGCCGTAGCTATCGACAAAATATCGCAATATACCAGCAGCAATATTATTTGTGGGCAGGCATCATTGCCTGTGGGTAAAACATTTCGCCACAGCATCGCCAAAATGCTCGCCTGATGGTAAAATATTATTTATTGCTTTTACTTTTTTTTTCTAACTATCATACGCAGGCGCAAATTGTAAAACCAGGCTTTACTCCGCAGCAAACATTAGCCGAAAAAGTAGAAGCCTGGCGCATTTACTGTAATCAAATGCTTGGTTATAACGAAGCTGGTATTACTGATTATAAACAGCTAACCATTGCCGCCAAACAAGGTTTGGCGATGTTGCCTGAAGACAGCACCCGGCTTCGGGCTATGTTTCAATTGTTTGCCGGGTGCGGCTATGAAAATCTGAACCGGTATGATAGTGCAGTATATCATTTGGAAACTAGTGCAAGACTTGCAAAATCTATCAACAAAACAAACTATGAAATTACTGCTTTAAGCAGGCTGAATTACGTTTATGGCTACCTGCGGCAAACAGCAAAAATAAAACCTATAATCGACCGAATGCAAGTGCTGGCGAATACATCCGGCGCTCTTTCAGATAAAGAATTAGCTATTAGTGCACTGGCAGGTTATTACATCGACATTAATGATTATGGCAAAGCCATCGAATATAAAATACAGTCGTACAACTTGTATAAAGAAGTTTTAAAAAAAGATTCACTACTAACGAAGCCTATTAACCTCGGTTACGATTTGTGTAATATAGCTAACCTGTTCAACCAAATTGGAAATCATACAAAAGCTATTGAATACCTGGAAGAAGCGCGGCCCTACCTCGCAGGTCATGAGTTGAAGGATGATGAAGAAAGTTTTTACCTGTATTTTACACAGGCCTATCTTGGAGTTGATCGGCTTGACAGCGCCAGGCATTACTATAACCTTATTTACAAGGGTATGGCCGGTCGTGATACACTATACAGTACCATGAGCACTGCCAACCTGCTCATGGGAGAATTTTTTCTTTCGCAAAATGAGATGGACTCTGCTCTATCATATGCTAAAAAATGTCACAGGCTTAGCTTGCTTGCACCCGAGAAAGGAGCTTATGTTGAGAGTTGCAAATTGCTCGGTCAGGTCTTTTATAAATCGGGGAAGTATTCGCAAGCGCTGGAACAAATAAGAATTGCGTTACAAAACGACTTCGAATTTGATACTCAGGCCCTGGCTGATTTGCATAAGACAATGGCAGATTGTTTCGGTAAAATTGGGAAGTGGGATAGCGCCTACTATCACTTAGGATTTCACAATACGCTGAATGATAGCCTGATGTTGGCCGCTGCCAATTCAAACTTTGCCAATGCCGAGGCCCGCTTTATGAACAGTGAAAGAAAGCAACAGATTGCCAACCAAAAATTAGCACTACAATTAGCAGGCAGCCAGCGAAAATGGTTAATAATGTGGCTGGCGGTTGCTGTATTGGGTTCTTTATTGCTTTGGCTGAATGCCAGGAACAGGAACCGCCACTCCAGGCAATTAAATGTTACCAACAATGCCTTGCAACAAGCCAATAACGCATTGGATGAATCAAACAAAACAAAAGCAAAATTATTCAGTATTATCAGTCATGATCTGCGTAGTCCTATCAGCCAGGTTCACCAGTTTTTAAACTTGCAGCAGCTAAATCCGCATGCGCTTAACGAGCAACAAAAAACTGAAATTGGCAAACAAATCCAGGGAGCTACCGGTCAGCTGCTGGAAACAATGGAAGACCTGCTGTTATGGAGTAAAACTCAATTGAATAGTTTTGAAACCAGGATGCAACCCGTTGAACTGATACCCGTAATTGAGGCCTGCATCCATTTACTACAATTGAACATACGGGCAAAACAACTGACACTTGACTATGACGTCAAACCGGGCACTATAACAATCACTGATGAAAATTACCTGCAAACCATCTTGCGAAACTTGTTGCAAAATGCTGTGAACGCATCACCAACCAATGCCACTATAAATATCAGCACCAGCGAACAACCAGGTTCTACCCACATTGTTATTCGAAACCAGGGCATTCATTTTAGCCAGCATCAATATTTAACTGCCATTAATAACAATAGTACTATATCAAATTTGAATGGACTTGGCATGAGGCTGGTGCATGAATTATCCGAAAAAATTGGCGCCACCATTTCGTATGCAGATACTGGAGACAACAAAACCGAGGTTCATGTTCAATTGCCAGGTTCCTAAGAAATTTGGATGGCTTCGCCTATCGGTTGCTCCATGAATTTTCCGATCCATTTAGTTCCTTGATCGATTTTAATGATACGTTCATCGGTTTGCTGCAAAAGTTTGCAGTAGTAGAATTTAAGTTTGTTAGCAGTCGCCCTGGGCACATGCAGGCGGCTATTCAAACTAAATTTTTACAATTATGACGTTTAAAGAACTAGCACTCTTCCTGCTGATTGCAGGTACAATATTTACTGCCTGTAATGGAAATGCTGTCATAAAAAAGAAAGACGTCAAGACAGCACCGGGGGAAGAATTGATACAAACAGAAAGTGCAAAAACGGGTCAGTTCAGTTTTGATGGCCTGGCATATACGGGGAAACTCTCTAGTCAATATTTAGATAATAAACCCGGGGGAAAATTTTCTGTGTTGTGCCAGCAAGATTTAGACAATAACATGTTCGCCCTCTTTCAGATTGTATTTCCAACAGAAGCCGAAGCTGCTGGTGCTGGTAGTTTTAAACCCGCTGAGGGATTTTATAGCCTGGAAAAAGGCGAAGCACATATAGCTGTATCGGGTTATGGAAAAATAGGCGATAAAGAATATACAACACAGGATAAATCTACCGGAACTATCGAAGTAAAAAATAGGGTACTCACCATTACAAACCTGCAGCTATTTACCAGTGATGGCAAAACAAACAGAGTTGATGCCAGTATTTCTTTCTAAAACATCTTTTATTAAAACACATCTTATGAAAACAACACTCCTCACTGTAGCCATCTTGCTGATAGTACAACTAGCTCAATCGCAAAAAGTAGGTATTGGCACTACAAGTCCCGCCTATATTTTAGATGTAAATGGAAGAATGAGGCTAAGACATGTGGACGCAAATGTTACATCGGGCCTTTGGTTTAATAAGGCAAACAATACAGAAGGTGCTTTTACCGGGATGGTGAACGATAGCACGATCGGCTTTTTTGGTAATGCCACTGTTGGTAACTGGCGTGTTGGCATCGATGTAAAAAATGCTATGCTTGGTATCGGCAATACAGATCCAACGGCTCCTCTCTCTTTTGACAATAACATAGGGGACAGAATTGATATTTATCATGCCTCGCCCACTGCCCGTTATGGTATTGGATTGCAATCTGGTGTTATGCAATTATATGCCGCCGGGGTAGGAAACGATATTGCTTTTGGATATGGAAGCAGTGGAGCATTTACAGAAAACATGCGTATAAAAGGAAATGGAAATATTGGTGTTGGCATTTCTAATCCCACACTGGCAGGCATGGAAGTAAATAAAAAGGTAGGCGCTGTAAATGCCATCTTTGGCAGCAACACTACTGGCATTGCTATCGAATCCGCCTCGCCGGGTATAGGTTTTAACACCTATTATAATGGCGGCAGAAAAGTAATTAACACTGGTTTTGGCGGGCTGGCAGGTGTTGATCCTTTTAATGGAAGATTCTATATTTTCTCTTCTCCGGCCAGTGCATCGGGGCAGGGCACTGCTGTAGACATTATAGAGCGACTTAGCATTTTGCCCAATGGCAATGTGGGCATTGGTAATGCTGCGCCAACTGCACCTCTTGCTTTTGATAACAACAACGGAGATAAAATAGATATTTATAATGCCTCGGCTACTGTGCGTTATGGAATAGGATTACAGCCCAGTTTAATGCAATTGTATTCAGGAGGCGTTGGGGACGATATTGCCTTTGGATATGGAGGCAGCAGCTCTTTTATTGAAAGGATGCGTGTAAGAGGAAATGGCAATGTAGGTATTGGCATATTGCCTACTGAAAAATTTGAGATACGTACAAGTTTAGGTGCTATCGGTTGGAAACATTCCTGGGGTGGTGGAAGTCTTGTTTCTACCGCACCTACGCTTTTAACTCCTGCAACTATAAGATCTAACAGTGCCGATGTACAACTTACTACCAATACCAATATTGGCTTATACATTAAAAATGATGGCACCATGGGAGCGGGGGTTAATAATCCCAACAGGCAACTGGATGTTGCCGGAAGAATGCGTGTACGAGGAACTGCTGGTGACATATATAATAGCGCAGGTATTTATTTGGATGGTACAACTGATATTGAAAGGTCTTTTATTGGAACGTTTAGCAACGACATGATGGGTTTGTATGGCGCAGGCTGCGGATGGGCATTTTTAATGAATGTAAATAATGGTTCGGTAAGCATTGGCACTTCTGCCGCTGCTGCCGGCTATAAGTTAAACGTTGCCGGAAAAATTATTGCAGAAGAAGTAAGGGTTCAATTAAAAACTGCATGGCCTGATTATGTGTTTGACACCAACTACCAATTACAACCATTAGAACAGGTTTCTGCTTTTATAAAAGCCAATAATCATTTACCTGGTATACCGCCTGCAGCCGATGTGGCCAGTAGTGGAATTGCCCTTGGCGATATGCAAACTAAAATGATGGAAAAGATAGAGGAGCTTACGTTATATGTTATTCAACTGAAAAGTGAAGTGGAAACATTAAAAGCAAAGAAATAATAATATAATTATGAAAATCACAATAAAAAAAATTGGGTTGGTGTGCGCATTGGCATTGCAGGGAGTCATGCTTTTTGCACAAAATAACCGGCAGTATAAAGTGCCGGCAAACAATATCTTTTCAGACGATAGCAAACCAGGCTGGTATTATATCAAAAACGATCTTGTAGTAAGTGAATCTGAAATATTCACAACGTATAAAGCTGCTTTTGGATTATCTGCCAGCGATGAAATGAAGCTTTTGAAGGTTAATACCGACCAGCAAGGCTTCACACATAGTAAATACCAGCAATATTTTAAGGGACTACCGGTTGAGGGAACGATGTTAATTGTTCATGCAAACAACAGTAAAAATGTTCAGTTTGTAAACGGGCAGGTTATCAGGAATCTCAATTTGCCATCAAGGGCAATGGTGAATGAAAAAGCAGCTATTAAAACAGCTCTAAGCACTTTGCCGGCAAAAAAATATTTATGGGAAGAACTGGGTTTTGAAAATCGTAAAAAGGTTGCTGATAAGAATAGTGCTGCAACAAATTTCCCCAAAGGAAAGCTCTGTATATTTCCTGCTACCGGCAATGAAAACCTGCTGACAGGTGATTTCAGAATGGGGTGGCAATTTGATATTTATGTGCTCATTGGAAACAAATCGTCCAGGGTATTTGTAGATGCAACGGATGGCCGGGTAAAAAGAACCATCTTATTAGGAAAAGAGTGTAATACCGGTACTGCCAACGCAAGTTTGAATGGAAATCAAAATGTTTATACCAGTAAAGTTGGCAACAACTATGTTTTATTGAACGATTGCCAAACCACTAAAATCCATACATACGATTTAATAAATGACAGCATTGCTGATAACAAACTCGAGTTTTCGGATGCAGATAATAACTGGGACGCTTTCAGTCAGCGCAGCCCTGTGCAAACCCATTTTGGTGCAAGCAGAACATACCAATATTACAAGAATATTCTTGGGCGTTCCAGCTGGGATAATGCAAATGGTGAAATGACGGCTTATCATGGATTCAAAGGATCTGAATATGCGAATGCTTGTTGGGGGTGTTTCCCCGATGCTGCTATTTTCGGTATTGGTCCGTCTGGTGCATCAAACAATGATGACTGGAATTCACTTGATATTGTAGGTCACGAGTTCACACATGGGGTTGTGCAGGCAGAAGCTGGCCTAACATACTATGCCCAATCAGGTGCACTTAACGAATCGTTTGCCGATATTTTTGGCGATATGGTAGAAAAAGATGTGGAAGGTTTTACGGATGGCACATCATCCTGGCTGGTTGGTGAAGACAGGGGTGGCGCAATCAGAAGTTTTTGGAACCCAAATGCTGCTAGTGATCCAGCCAATTACAAAGGTGCTTATTGGTTTAATACGGATACTTGCAGTGGCCAGGAAGCTAAAGATAATTGTGGCGTTCATACAAACAGCGGTGTTCAAAACCATTGGTTTTACCTGCTGTCTGTTGGAGGTACCGCTACTAATGAAAACGGTGAAAAGTTTACTGTTGCAGGTATCGGAAGTACTAAAGCAAGTTTAATTGCTTATGATAACCTGGCTAATTACCTTACACCTAGCAGTACTTACCTGGATGCAAGAAATGGAGCCATACAGGCCGCAATTGGCAGGTATGGAACTTGCTCTAACGAGATGATACAAACAGCAAAGGCCTGGTTTGCAGTTGGAGCAGATGTCGAAAGTGTTTTTTATAACAAAAACCTCAGTTGTTTTAATATCACTACTTCGGGAAGTCAAATAGTACATGCAGGAATCCGGTCGCTAACCTTACAAAATACTCCTTGTATTCCGCTCTCTACAGCTACCGCTAATGTGGGGAATATAACACTCAAAGCCAGTAAACTGGTAGACTTAAAAGCAGGCGTTGAAATAAAAGCAAGCGGCACAAATGCAGTTTACATTTTTACCGATGATTGCGCGGCGGCTACCTTCTGAATATAAAGATCTCCTAAATTTAAAACCTCAAATTTAAAAATGCGTTTTATTGGTTTTTCACCTCTTTCACGGTAAACATCCCGGCATAATTGTCAGCAATTTTCATTGCCAGTTCACCAGGGTTCATACAATCGGGATCAGTAGCAATTTTTATGTCATGTTCACCTTTAAACCAACTCATTGCGTTCGCGTTAATGACAATTTCGCTGGAAGCAGTTGGTTTTAGTATCACGTTTTCCGGCAGGTTTAATGTGATTTGTTTCAGTGAATTCTCACCGGTTTTAAAGCCACCGATATGGTAAGTAACTGCCGAAAATGGTGCGGTACTTACAGCAGATATTGCTTCCATTTTTGCCATAATATAACCGGTATTCCAGGTCCAGAACATGCCGTTTACCGGGTCAAGCGCACCCGTTTGCACGCCACTCACATTACGGGTGCTATCCACTCCAATAAGAAATTTAATAGCCTTGTATTCGTTGCCATTAATTGTTATTTCGAAGCTGGTACTTGCCGGATTTTCATGGTCTACCAGGAAATACAAACCAGCAATCTTTGTTTCATTTCCCGCTGTGTTTACCAGGCTAATGTTTGAAATATAATATTCAAATTTTTTAAAGGTAACCGGTTCACCATGCGGGTTTGTATAGGCAGTATTTAATACTAATGGCACTGTGCCAGCCAGGTTTACAAAACTAATTTTTATAGGGTACGACGAACTTCCGGTTACATTTTTTTTGCAACCTGAAAGAGCTATAGCCAGTACAAGAAAACAAGCAATGATTTTTGTAGTTATTGTTTTCATATTCACCATTCGATCTTACCCCTGTTTTGTTTTTTACTGCTTTGAATTTTCTTGCCTTCCAATCTTTTTTCTTTTACGCCCTTTGATGGTTTCGTTGCAATCCGGGCTTTCTTTTTCTCCAGCGATTTTTGAACCAGTTTATTAAACTTTTCAATTACTTCTTCTTTGTTGGCTAATTGCGAACGATGTACCTGCGAACGAATCGATAACCCATTTTCTTTGTTCAGCCTGTGATAAAGTTTTTCAAGTAATAATTGCTTCTGATGATCGGTTAATAATTGCGAGTCACTAATGTTCCATATACCTTCGACAGCCGTTTCCACTTTGTTTACATTTTGGCCGCCAGCCCCGCCACTTCTGCTGGTTCTAAAAATTAATTCTGTACGGATGTCGATATTCAAGGAAGGTATTTTGAAAGCTTTGCTGAAATTGAGAAAACCATTACAAAGGTAGGCCCCATATCATGGAAGATTGGGGACCGGTTTTAAAAATTATTATGCTGTAAACTGCCGATTTTTATAATTCAAATTTGATCGATGAGTAATGCTACTTTTAAGCCTGCCCGGCTTTCTGAAACGGTAATCACCGAATTGATGGTTCCTGCGTATGCCAATTTTGGTGGAAAAATTCATGGAGGTTTTATATTATCCCTGATGGATAAAGTGGCTTATGTATGTGCGTCTAAGCATGCCAATGCCTATTGCGTAACTGCTTCTGTTGATGTGGTGGATTTTTTACAACCTGTAGAAGTAGGCGAATTGGTTTCGCTGCGGGCGATGGTAAATTATGTAGGAAACAGTTCTATGGTAATTGGTATTCGCGTAGAATCGGAGAATGTAAAATCGAATAGTTTAAAACATACCAATACTTCCTATTTTACCATGGTAGCGCTAGATGATCATTTGAAGAAAATGACTGTTCCGGGACTTATATTGGAAACCCAGGAACAGGTTCGGCGTTTTGCAGAAGCTATCAGCAGGAAACACATGAACAAGCAGCTAAAACAGGAAATGCAACAAATAAAAAAGCAGATCGAATTGAACGAGGTTGTTCCTATGCTGGCACATGAAAGATGCCAAATTAATTTACCACCTATTGGCCGGGTATAGTTTTCGCCAGGTCGGCCAATTGATTTTCGAGGTCTTTTATCTTTCTTTCGAGTTCTGGCAAACGCCTGCTTACCGCCTGGCTGCGTAAAGTACTGGTATAATCAAATGCGGGTGAGCCGGTAACAGCCTTGCCTGCCTCCAGCGATTTACTTACGCCGCTTTGTGCATTTATTTTAGCGCCATCGCCAATATTTATATGTCCAACAATACCTGCCTGCCCACCTACCATTACGTTTACGCCAAGTTTTGTACTGCCGCTTATGCCTGCCTGTGCGGCAATGACCGTGTTACTTCCTATTTCCACGTTATGTGCCACCTGCACCAGGTTATCAATTTTAGCCCCTTTTTTTATGAGCGTGCTGCCGATAGTGCCTCGGTCAATAGTGGTATTTGCTCCAACTTCTACATTGTCTTCAATCACTACATTTCCAATTTGTGGTACCTTTTTGAAACTGCCGTCGGCTTGCGGTGCAAAGCCAAATCCATCAGCCCCAATTACCGAACCTGCGTGAATAGTTACATTTTTTCCAAGCCGGCAATCATGATAAACTTTTACACCTGCATGTAAAATCGTGTTGTCGGAAATAGAAACATTATCTCCTACAAAGACTTGCGGGAACAACTTTACATTATTGCCTATACGGGCGTTTTTTCCAACGTAAACAAAGGCGCCTAAAAATACCTGTTCACCAATGGTGGCACTGGCATCTACATAAACCGGTTCCTGCCTGCCACTTAGTTGTTGCGTTTGTATTTCCTGGTATTTCGAAAGCAATGCGGCAAAGGCTGTATAAGCATCCGGCACCCTGATAAGGCTGGCCCCGACCGCTTGTTTCAATTGCAATGCATCATTAATAATAACAATACTTGCTTGCGTGGTATATAAAAAGTCTTCGTATTTGGGATTGGCTAAAAAGGCCAGCTGACCGGCAGATGCTTCTTCAATTTTTCCGAATGAAGCAACGGCAGCTTTAGGATCACCTTCTACTTTTCCACCGGTCATCATGGCTATTTGTTCTGCAGTAAATGTCATGTTACGAGAGTAAAGATTTTATTTGTTTAATGGTTGAGCTATCAAAATTGAGCCGGAATTTAACGGCAGTTCGTTTAAATAAATATGAATAAGTGGTGAAAGCTTTGTAAGCTCCAGGTAGGTATTGTTAACTGCTGACAATACAAAAACTGTTATCGGGTACTTTTGAAAGTTTTGCTGGTGTTGCAGGTTTTTATCGAAAGTTAGTAGCGCATGTAAACCTTTATTGATGATTAACTTAATAAGCTCACCATTCTGAATTCCGTTCCAACCCTTTTCCCGAACAGTGTAAACTTCGTGATTTAAAAAATCAGTTTTTAGCCGCTTTGGCAAATTTCCGTTAAGCAGCAGTTTCATAAGGTTTGCCAGCATTTTTTGATGTCATCAATTTGTTGGCAATTTCGAGGGTGGCAACAGCTTGTGCCCTTTCTACAGTTGGAAAATCTTCTAAAAATTCATTAAGGGAAATGCCTGCTTCCAAATGATCAAACAAAGTTTCAACCGGCACTCGTGTGCCTTTAAAGACGGGTTGCCCTCCTAAAATTTCGGGATCGATATTTATGATATCTGATGGTTGCATAGCCTTAAAAAATAACGTTGCTTTTCTCTTCAAAAACAACAACAAAGGTGTGAAATAAATACCTTATAAAAAGTTACCATTACAAAGCATATTTGCGGAATACGCTGCCCTGCCCGAGAAAACGAATCAGCTTTGTGGATCATAATAATGATTATCCGTTAAAATTACCCGATCCCAAAGCGAGTAAAACTCCTCTCTACTTATCTTAACTGCTGATATATTTTCGATAGCATTTATTTCAGAAATGGACAAAAGAGGCGTACTTGCTAATGATGTACCATTAAACTCAACATCCTGGCTTGCATATCCAAGTAAATCATTTTCGACCAGCTCGATTTTCTTTAGCTCAATAAAATTTTCATCTACTTCCATATACATGATCAAATTCTTGTCATGCTTGCTTACTGTCTTAATGTAATCCATAAGAAATTTAAAGCCGTGCCCAGCAAATATAATGTTTGCCAACAGTGGCAGCCATGCTTTGCTGGATGATGGGATTGTCTACTTCAGAGATGTCTTTTACGGTTCCATCTTTGAAAAGAATGTTGATACGCTCGTCTTGGGGATTGTAAATTGTATTTTCAGCGATACCGGTAAACACCAGGAAATCCGCTTCTGATTCGCTTATTTGTAATTGTTCCTCCACTGCCCTTTTTTTCTCAATGACAAATTGGGGATCAACCGGGTTAGCCTGGATCCTGATCTTTAATAAATTCCGGTCGAGCAAACACCGGCATAAGGTAGCCAGTACTTTATCATCGTGCTGTCGCCAGACTTTTATAGCCATCATTACATCTTCATCATCCAGGGCACAAAAATTATTTAACAACTCGTCGTCGTCGATTACCTCGTTCCTGCTATTTAAAAAGAATGACAGCGTATCGTGACAAGGCGCTTGTATCAGCCTTGCTCTTTTAATAACCTGCACCAGCATTTGTTCGGCCACCAACACTGTTTTATGTAAGTAAGCCTGCCAGTACATCAGCCTTCTTGCCATTAGAAATTTTTCAATGGAGTAAATGGCTTTTTCTTCTACCATTAATTCACCTTCTACAACCGTCAGCATTTTTATGATGCGGTCGTACCCAATTACACCTTCACTCACGCCCGTAAAAAAGCTATCGCGGCTCAGGTAATCCATGCGATCTACATCCAACTGCCCGCTTACCAGCTGGTGTAAAAATTTTTTGGGATGGTTGTTGGTGAAAATGGCAATAGCTTCATCCAGTTCTCCCGGCCATTGCTCGTTTAGGTGCTGCATGATGCGCAGGCTCATAGTTTCGTGGTGCACATCCGGTACCAATAAACCTTCCAAAGCATGGCTGTAAGGTCCATGACCTGCATCGTGCAAGAGGATGGCGACTTTTGCCCCAGCTTCTTCTTCAGCCGTGATTGATATTTTTTTTCTCTTTAATTCGTCCAGTGCCAGGCACATAAGGTGATAAGCGCCCAGGCTATGATGCAACCTGGTATGAACTGCTCCCGGGTAAACCAAACTCGCCAGCGCCATCTGGTGAATACGACGCAAGCGCTGGTAAAAAGGATGCGCCACCACTTTTAATACAAGAGGATGGTCAAGGGTTATAAAACCATAAACCGGGTCGTTGATTATTTTTCGTTTATCAAACATTCAATAGCAAATGTCGGTTAGTTTTTAGGAAAGCACCTTACAAGGATCCGTATTAAAAACAACGCGGTGTGCTTTAAAAGCATCAGAAATTCGATCCTAAAAAATCCTGGTACATTTTCCACCAAATGCGTCCTTCTTTATTGATCCCTACCAGGTGGTTGTGAAATATGGTGACAAGGGTTCCGTTTACTTTCCTGGTTATATCACAGAAATATTGTAACTCCTTCAGGGCTGTTGCAGCATCCTCTTTTTGTTCAAAAATGGAATTTGCTTCCATATAAGCAAAAGGGTAAATGGTTAAACCCGTAGCAGATTCAATTGAGAGATCATACCACTTATAAGGCGTGCAGGTAGAAGCCCGGAAACCGTTGATGCTGCCATATCCCATGCTATATTCTTCGCTAATTTCTATTTCTTCCAATTGCTGAAAGGTTTGTGGCAGGTGAAAGTTGATATAATGCATGCGGTTCGCTTTTACGGCTTTGTCAATAATAATTTCCAATGACTTTTTTTCGTGTTGCATTTTGCCGGATTTGCCCGATGCCTGCCAGCTTAAATGGATGCCTGTTTTGTACTTTGCCGAAACTTCCCGGATAAGCGACTGAAAAGGTTTGTTTACCGGTGAAATGTTTTTATCGTATCCAGCTCGTTTAGCAGCCATTAAGAAAAAATAAACCGGGCTTAAATTGTATTTATCATGAATTACATCCCATTCCTTAAAAACATCAAAAGGGTCAGTTGTTCTTCCTGATAGTGTTAGCATTCTTTCTTTAATTGCAAGGATATTTCCTTTAAAAAGATCTTTCACAAATCCTGCAGCATTAACCAGGTTGCTTTTGTTCAAATAACTCCAGGCTATGTCGATGTCGTAAGTTGGCTGGTAAGTAAATGCTCGGGTCTTAAATGTGATACCGGGATAAAACTGGCGCAGATTTTCTTTCAAATCAACCATCCATTCATCTACAACAGGTCTTTTCAAAAAATTATTTCGAAAAGCAATGCTATTAATATGTGCATACCTGCCGTAAATATCTTTTGGTGCGGGCAGGTATTCTTCGTAGCGGGCGATCAAATAAAAGACGGCTGATAAAATATCAAAACCATGTTGCCCGCCTGTAGCGAAAAAAATGGGAAGAGATTGATTCTTGTCTACTTCAATGCATTGATCCTGAACGGTTTGTTCAAAGAGCAGGCCAGATGGTGCAACCTGGTAAGCTTGAAAAGGCAATTTTTCATCCGAGTAATTCAAGACAGGGATTTCGGTATCAATTTCGTATGAAGCAGTTTTGACAGGCAGGGCATAACCAAATAAATAATTACCTAACCAATCGGCCATATACAACATGCGGGGCGTTACCTGGCGACAGTAAATTTCCATTCCCCTCTTCATTGCCTGTTAAAATTCATTTGAAGAAAATTTCTTTATTTCTATGCAGATTTCCTGCTTGAAAATAAAATATGAATGGCGAACCCAACAAAATCTTATTAGAAATATTTTTAATGCCTGTATTGCCTGTTTGTTAAAATATAGGTTCAGGCAAACACTCATTAAATGGAATAAAAGGATTGTTGGTAGTCAAAATAACAGGACATTTACCAACATTAGCAATTAAAAGCATTAATGCGGGGTAATAAAGTATTTCGATTGTTTAATCCACTTGAAACCCCCAATTTTGCCGCCATTCAAATAACTTGATTACCGGGGAGAGACATGGGACTTTTTAATTTTTTTACACAGGAAATAGCAATGGATCTGGGTACTGCAAATACCCTAATTATACATAACGACGAAATAGTGGTTAATGAGCCAAGCATAGTGGCGCTCAACCGTAACAACCCGAAAGAAGTGCTGGCTGTAGGCAAAAAAGCCTTGCTGATGCACGAGAAAACCCATGAAAGTATTCGAACTGTACGCCCGTTGAAAGATGGTGTAATCGCCGATTTTAACGCTGCGGAACTTATGATCAGGGAGATGATCAAAAAGATCTATCCTAAAAAACCCCTGTTTCCACCAAGCTGGAGGATGATGATTTGTATCCCAAGCAGTATTACCGAGGTTGAAAAACGTGCAGTAAGGGATAGTGCCGAACAAGCCGGTGCCAAAGAGGTTTACCTGATTCACGAACCAATGGCAGCGGCACTGGGTATTGGTATTGATGTGGAAGAGCCGGTTGGTAACATGATAATCGACATCGGCGGTGGTACTACGGGAATCACAGTAATTGCATTGGCAGGTATTGTGTGCGATCAGAGTATCCGTATTGCCGGGGATGAATTCACCTACGACATTATGGAAGCGCTTCGCCGCTATCATAGTTTGCTGATCGGGGAAAGAACTGCCGAGCAAATTAAGATCCAGATTGGTGCGGCGATGAAAGACCTTGAAAACCCGCCCGATGATATTCCTGTAAATGGTCGTGACCTGGTTACTGGTATTCCAAAACAAATTATGGTAAGCTTTAGCGAAGTTGCCGAAGCGCTTGATAAAAGCATCTTTAAAATTGAGGAAGCCATTCTCAAAGCTTTGGAAACCACCCCACCAGAACTGGCTGCCGATATCTATCGCCGGGGTTTATACCTTACCGGTGGTGGCGCATTGCTTCGTGGCCTCGACAAACGACTGGGTAATAAAATCAAATTACCGGTTCACGTTGCTGAAGATCCGCTGAAAAGTGTGGTTAGAGGAACAGGCCTGGCATTAAAACATTACGACAAGTTTCCGTTTATAATGAGATAGTCTTACAGCATATTGCCGGACATTACTGGTATACATCCAGTACGTTTCGAGTTGAATAGGAACATTTTACCAGCGATACCAACGCCTGGCCCTTCGTTTTAAACGACCCTCTTTTGCGTAATATATTTATTCTCATACGAAAGTCGTCGGTACTCCTGCTTTTCCTGGTATTGCAGGTAGTGAGTTTATCGTTGCTGGTAAAATACAATCGAACCCACAAAGCAAAATATCTCGAGACTGCTTATGAGTTAACAGGCAGGATCAATAAACGCTACAATAACTTTACCCGTTATTTTGGTCTAAAAGAAAATAACCGCATCCTTTCTTCAGAAAATGAGCGCTTGCGCAACCTGTCGTCTGGCAACTTTACATCTATCGACAGCTCGGCGAGGCTGGTTACAGATACCACGGTGGTAGATTCCAGCCAGTTAATCAGGAAATACTTGTGGAGAAGCGCCCGTGTGATCAATAATTCAGTAAGCGGTCAAAGCAATTACATAACATTGGAAAGAGGCCGCAAACAGGGTGTGGCACCCGAAATGGCAGTGATGGGGCCGGGCGGCATCGTTGGAAAGGTGACAGATGTGAGCGACAATATGAGTATTGTAATGAGCCTGCTGCATCGCAAAAGCGTTACCAGCGTGATGCTTAAAAACAACAATATCACAGGAATTCTCGACTGGAATGGCCAGAATCCAAGTCTCCTGCAATTAAAAGGTGTTCCAAAAAGCACTGATCTGAAAGTGGGTGACACCGTATTAACCAGCAATATTTCACTGAACTATCCTCCGGGTTTAATGGTGGGTACAATAGCCAAAGCGGAAAAGGAAAAAGCCGGTAATAACTGGTTGCTGGAAGTAAAACCAGGTTCTAATTTTTACAACCTGGAATATGTGCAGGTAATCGAAAACCGACTGCTAAACGAACAGCAGGAACTTGAAAACAGGGCAAAGAAAAACAAGGAATAAACGACAGACAGCGTTGATCGGGGTTGGAAGTGGCAGGAAATGTCACTGACATTTCCAAGGACTACACACTATATGAGCGAACCGATAAAACAAATAATCAGATTCATCCTCTTTATCCTGGTGCAGGCTTTGGTGTTAAGCCATATGCCGCCGGTTCATCGTTTTATTACACCATATCTCTATTTCTTATTTATACTTTGGCTGCCATTTTTTACCAGCCGCTTTTGGGTATTGATCATCGGTTTTATCCTGGGTTTTACTCTTGATATGTTTACCAAGACGCCTGGCCTGCATGCATCTGCCTGCGTTTTGATTTCCTTCATCCGCCCATTTTTAATTAGCCTGCTGGTACCCAAAGAAACCAAGGAATTAACGCTTGGAAGCCCGGGAATCAAATCCATGGGAGCCGCATCCTATGCCGTCTATGTAATTCTATTAACCTTGTTTCACCATGCCTGGCTTGTGTTTTTGGAATGGATGGATATAGGAAGCTTTACCTATTTTTTAGGAAAAGTATTCTTCTCCGGGCTCGTAAGTCTTTTGTTGATTTTAGTTACTGAAATGCTTTTCAAACCACTCAAAAAGACAGGTAACCGGTAATTCCCAGCACTTTCAAGTCAAATAATTTATTTTTCAGCATGGTAACCGGTGACCCCATACAGCAGCTGAAAAATTTCACCATGGCTATTCATCCGTTGCCCACTAACGTATGGGACGATTTTGAAAAGATCTGGCAGCCACTGGAAGTAAAAAGAAAAACACTTTTAACAGCTGCCGGCGATACCGAGCGCCATTTGTATTTTGTGCTGGACGGGGTTCAAAGAGCCTGGTATGTGCACCATGACGGCCGCGAAGCAACTGTTGTTTTTACGTATCCCGTTTCTTTTTCCGGTGTGGCCGATTCGTTCTTATTGCAAAAGCCATCAAAATTTTTATTTCGAAACATTAACCACCAGCAGTTTTTTAGTTACCACCTGGCAGCAGGTTAATATATTGATGAACCGTTATCACGATTTTGAAAAATTGATTCGACTTGCTGTTAGTTATAGTTTAGCTGGCGTGTTGGAGAGGCAGGTAGTAATGCAATGCTTTTCGGCAGAGGAAAAATTCAAGACCCTTTTAACCCGAAGCCCGCATGTGTTACAGTTGATCCCTCATAAATACCTCGCTTCTTATCTTGGAATTGATGCAACAACCTTCAGTAAATTGTTAGGTTCTGTTCGCTTATAATTTTTGGTTGTTATAAAAATCTTGGTCTGCACCAACATTTTTATTTGAACGATACAACAGCTTTGTATCAACAAAAAACAATGTTATGCCTATCTTTTCTACACACCTGTTGCTTAACCAGCTTCAGCACCAAACAGAACAGCATTTACAACTTGCAATAAGCAACTGGCAAATGATTTCTCATACCCGGTTTTCTAAAAAGCCAACCACTGCAAGCTGGAGTGCTAACGAGTGTTTACAACATTTAAACAGCTACGGGAATTATTATTTACCGGCTATAGAAAAAGCTATAAGTGCCGCGCAGCAAACCAGCCCTTCTAATGTATTTAGAACCGGGTGGCTTGGAAATTATTTTACAAATCTTATGAAGCCCGGTAGTGAAAATAAACCTTTAAAAAAAATGAAGGCTCCCAAAGATCACTCGCCGGTAAGCATTTCCGAAAGTCACACCGTTATCTCAACTTTTATTGATCAGCAGGAAAAAATTTTGCAATTATTAGAACAGGCGAAGCTGGTTAATTTAGAAAGCGTTCGGATACCAGTTTCTATCAGTAAAATAATTCGGCTTAAACTCGGAGACACTTTTAATTTTCTCGTGATGCATAACACCAGGCATGTGCAGCAGGCACAAAAAGCCCTGGGTAGTACTGCTGATAATTCGGGCAGTTACATGCTGCTTGAAAAAGCGCTTATCAATAAATAGCACCACTCACTTCCAAAAAAATCACACACACATATATCGTACTTTTAAAGAGCCTTGTTAAACATGTTTTAACGGGCTCTTCTTTAAAATGAGCGATCAATAATAAGTTTGGTTAATGTATAAAAAAATTAGTTAAACATTGACCGGAACGCTTGTTCTACAACATTACCTTCGCTGCCAGAATACGAGGTGTTTTAATGATCGATTTTAATTCTATCCGAAGCCGTGTAATCAGGGCAATTTTCGCGGGTTCTTTTCTAATTATTTTATTTCAACTGTTCAACCTGCAAGTATTGAGCAGCAAGTATAGCCGTATGGCCGAAGACCAGGCTATCTATCGTAAAATTGTATATCCCAGCCGTGGATTGGTATACGACAGAAACCGCCATGTAATTCTTGATAATACTACGTTATTTGATCTGGTCGTCATCCCCTCGCAGTTAAAAGGAATCGATACTGGTGTCATCCTTCGCATCCTGAATATCGATACAGCCGACTTTAAAGAAAGGGTTATCACAGCCATCATTAAAAACGGAAGATACCAGCCATCGGTTTTCCAGGGTTTGCTCGATGAAAGAAGCTATGCACGCCTTAATGAAAGCTTGTATAAAATTCAGCCGGGGTTTGACCTCATCGCCAGGCCGGTTAGAAAATATCCTTTTAATGCCGCAGGTCCATTACTCGGATACCTTGGGGAAGCCGATAGTAACTTTTTGAAAAAGCATGATGGGGAAGGGTATCGCATGGGTGATTATGTAGGTATTAATGGTATCGAAAAAGTATATGAAAAAGCCCTCATGGGTGAACGGGGTATTCAATACTGGTTACGTGATAATAAGAACCGCCCAACCCAACCATTAGAAAATGGCAAATTTGATTCTGCCGCTGTTTCAGGCAAAAACCTGTACACTTCGATCGATATGGATTTGCAGCAGTTTGGTGAAAAGCTGATGGCCAACAAAATGGGAAGTATTGTAGCCATCAACCCCAAAACAGGCAGCATTATTGCCATGGTCAGTGGCCCGGGTTACGATCCATCGAGATTGACTGGTTCTGAGCGCCGCAAATATTTCAACAGCCTTTTACGTGATCCGCTTAAACCCTTGCTGAACCGCAGTGTTGGCGCCACTTATTCACCGGGTTCAACTTTCAAAACTTTGAATGCCTTGATTGGTTTGCAGGAAGGCGTGATCACTACCCATACCAGTTTTTATTGCCCGGGTGCGTATGTAGGTTGTGGCAAGCGAATGGGCTGTTTAGATCCAGGCACATTTGCCATGCAGGCCGCCATTACGCATAGTTGCAACGGGTATTTCGGTAACGTAATGGAGAAAATCATAAACAACAATATATACCCTAATGTAGACAGCAGCCTGAATGTATGGGCAAGATATATGAAGGGCTTTGGACTTGGTCATCGTTTAGGCATTGACATTCCCGGCGAAAGGCCCGGCCTGGTTCCTGATGCAAATTATTATAACAAGGCCTGGGGCAAAGGAAAATGGTCGTACTGTTCTTTTAAATCGGTAAGCATTGGGCAGGGAGAAGTAAACTCGAGTCCTTTGCAAGTAGCAAATGAGATGGCCTATATTGCCAATAAAGGCTGGTACATCACTCCACATGTGGTTGACAGCATTGAAGGTGGCGACAAATGGGGTTTGATGGATAAATACAAAGAGAGACATTCCTCTGTTCATGTGGCCGACAGTGTTTTTGAAGCGGTACATGATGGGATGCAGGGTGTAATGGATGAGGGAACCGGTCGCGGATCACAGGTGCCTGGTATTGTTGTTTGCGGTAAAACGGGTACGGTAGAAAACTACGCACCCGGTGGTATCATTAAAAGACCCAACCACGCCTTTTTCGCAGCTTTTGCACCCAGGGAAAATCCACAGATAGCCATTATGTGCGTGGTGGAAAACAGTGGCCGGTTTGGTGGTACTTATGCCGCTCCTATTGTGAGCCTGATGATCGAAAAATACCTGAAAGATTCCATTACAGACAAAGCCAGGCTGGCAAAAGCAGAGTGGCTTGAAAAGCAATACCTGATACCGGCTTTTGTTTATGCTGATTTCAGGCGCCAGGATTCAATAGACCATAGAAAAGATACCGCATACCTGCTCAGCAAAGGATATATCAGGAAATTACGGGATACCCTTGGAATAGAAGATATCGACATGGAAGTGGACGTGAAAAAGGAAGACAGGAAAGCATCCCTTCCAAAAGCACCGCCACCGCCCAACAACGATAGTTCGGCGCAACAGGGCGAAATAATACTACCTAACAACAGCAACGAAAGAAGAAGGGTGGCTCCGGCTGACAGCACCCAATAAATTAAATATGGCCCGTAACGAGCAAATTATTTCGAAGGGGATTAACTGGACGATCATATGGCTTTACCTGGCGTTGGTTTTTATAGGACTGATTGCCATTTTTTCGGTCGAATTCAGGCCCGGTGATGACCTGCTGAAATCTATAACAGGGTTAAAAACTAACTACAGCAAACAATTATTGTACCTGGTGTTTTGCCTGGTTCTCGGCATTTTTATCCTGATAACCGACAGTAAGTTTTTTACAGCAACAGCCAATCTCTTTTACGTTTTTGGGATTATACTGTTGCTGGCAACTTTTGTTTTGGGGAAAAACGTAAATGGCTCCAGGAGCTGGATACCGCTTGGTTTTATGAACCTGCAACCAGCTGAAACCTGTAAGATCTTTGTGGCATTAGCGCTTGCCAAATATCTCTCGCGCCTGGAAACCGATTTCAGGCAATGGCGCAGCCAGTTGATTGCCATTGCTTTGGCGCTTACGCCAGCCGTATTTTCTATTCTTCAGAACGAAACAGGTTTAGCACTGGTTTATTTTGCCTTCTTTATTGTATTATACCGCGAAGGTTTACCGGCCAGCTATCTTGTAATTGGCGCTTCTGTAGCAGTACTGGTGGTAGCATCCGTTCTGGTAAATCCTAATACGCTTGCAATCATTCTAACGGCAATTGCTGTTTTATCGTTATTGCTGCTGCGCCGAAAAATAAGGCGGAATAAATTGATTTTGGCGATCATTGTTGGCAGCTGGCTTATAAGCGTAGGTATTCAGCGGTTTGCCGTTCCGTTCCTGTTTGAAACCGCTATGCAGCCTTACCAGGTAGAGCGGATCATGAGTATGTTTGGGAAAGATTATGTACCCCAGGATTCGGTTAAGGCCGCTGCTTTTATGAAGCAGAAAGAGAAAATGGGTAAGGTGAATAAAAAGGGTGGAAAGGAAGAAAACTATAATGTAAAGCAAAGCAAGATTGCCATTGGTTCGGGTGGTTTACTGGGAAAAGGGTTTTTAAAAGGAGCCGTAACCAAAGGCGATTTTGTACCGGAGCAACACACTGATTTTATTTTTACGGCACTTGGGGAGAGTTTCGGTTTTTGGGGAACCGCTCTTGTCGTCATCATTTATTTAGTGTTGCTAATGGTAATAGTAAACATGGCCGAGCGACAGCGAAGTGTTTTTAGCAGGGTTTACGCGTATTCGGTGGCAGCCATTATTTTCTTTCATGTTGTGGTAAATATTTGTATGACCATTGGGCTGGCACCGGTAATTGGGATACCATTACCACTGATCAGCTACGGCGGCTCATCATTATTAACCTTTACCGTTTTTATTTTTATCCTGGTTAGGCTTGATGCCGACCGCCAGGTTGTATTGCGCTAAACCTGCCTGATCTTTACCGGGTTTTCGAACCGCAATTCATCATCAACCTATACTACATGCAAATCATCCCGCTTTCCGAAGGTTCATTTACTATTGATAAAACCAAAGTACTGGTTCCGTTTAATGGCGAAACCGACCAGATGAAGGACCGGCCTGCAGGCAGCTTATTGGTTGAAATTCAACCGTTTTGTATTGTAACAAGTCGTGATGTATTGTTGATTGATACCGGCCTCGGATACAAGAAAAACGGCGAATTACAAATACATGCCAACCTGAAAGCAAATGGCATTCAGCCTGAACAGGTAACAAAGGTTTTGATGAGCCATTTACACAAGGACCATGTAGGAGGCGTAAGCTTTACCGACCGGCTGGGTAATTACCATTTGTCTTTTCCTAATGCTGCTTATTTTGTTCAGCGACGGGAATATGATCATGCAGAAGAAACAGGTTATCCATCCTTTATTACGGAGGAATTCCAAATTTTCGATACATCGCCCAAAGTGTTTTGGTTAAATGATGATGAAGGGATAATCGACAATTATATCCGCTACCAGGTTACTGGTGCGCACAGCCCGTTTCACCAGGTATTTTGGATAGAAGCTGATGGAGAAATTATTTTTTTTGGAGGAGATGATGCTCCGCAGAAAAACCAGATGACCAGTCGCTTTGTGGCCAAATACGACTATGATGGAAAAAAATGTATGGAGCTTAGAAATGAATGGTGGCTCAAAGGAAAAGATGCCGGCTGGACTTTTTTATTTTACCACGATAGCCAGCATGGCGTTGTAAAAGCTTCATAGGTTTGCGTCCTCTTTGCCTCCGTCGGTTTAGGGGCAGCCTGATTTTCTCAACATTTCTTTTCCGGGTTTTCTTTTTAGACTATTACTTTTGCGCAATTTTTAAAACATGACCAATACACCAGCAGTACCTATTCGATTTAACGAAAGTATACCCAGCCAAAAGAAAAAAGTGATCGTTTTGGGTAGTGGCCCAAATCGCATTGGCCAGGGAATTGAGTTTGATTATTGCTGTGTACACGGCTTACTGGCTATCAAAGAATGTGGCTATGAAGCCATTATGGTTAATTGCAATCCTGAAACTGTTTCAACTGATTTCGACATTGCTGATAAACTTTATTTTGAACCGGTATTTTGGGAACATCTGTGGGAAATTGTTGAACTGGAAAAACCAGAAGGTGTAATTGTTCAGTTAGGTGGTCAAACAGCTTTGAAACTGGCCAAACGCCTGCACGAAAAAGGAATTAAAATCATTGGAACCAGCTTTGATAACATGGATATCGCGGAGGACCGGGGCCGTTTCAGCGATTTGTTGAAAGAGCTGGAAATCCCTTATCCGGAATATGGAACCGCGTATAGCACTGATGATGCTGGCGAAGTAGCAACCCGTGTCGGTTACCCGGTTTTAGTACGACCAAGCTACGTATTGGGTGGTCAGCGTATGAGAATCGTTATCAATGAAACCGAGCTTGAAAGTGCGGTTGTAAGTTTACTCAAACACCTGCCAGGTAATAAAATCTTAATTGATCATTTTTTGGATCGTTGCCAGGAAGCAGAAATTGATGGCATTTTCGACGGCGAGAATTTCCATGTGATGGGGGTAATGGAACATATTGAACCTGCCGGTATCCATAGTGGCGACAGCAATGCCGTTTTACCTGCTTTTAACCTTACTCCGTTGGTTATTACAACCATGGAATATTATGCCGAAAAGATTGCCCGGGCATTAGATATCCGTGGTTTGATCAATATACAGTTTGCTATTAAAGATGGTAAAGTGTTTGTGATTGAAGCCAACCCACGTGCCAGCCGCACCACTCCATTTATTGCGAAAGCATACCAGATACCTTACCTGAATATTGCTACCCGTGTGATGCTGGGTGCAAATAAACTAACAGATTTTACTTACGAGAAAAAACTGGAAGGTTTCGCTATCAAAGAACCTGTTTTTAGCTTCGATAAATTTCCCGGGGTAAACAAAGAGTTAGGTCCCGAGATGAAATCTACCGGTGAAGCGATTCGTTTTATAAAAGATTTACGTGACCCGTATTTTAGAAAGCTGTATAAAGAACGCAGCATGAACCTGAGTAAATAGTATTCTTATAAATTATAGTATTAACCTGTTGCCGTTTTCGGCAACGGGTTTTTTATTTAAGGAGACACTTGTCCATAGGTTTTTTCTGTAAGCGTAATCTTTTTGCCTGCAAACCGTTTAATTCTTACCTCATATAAATTGTCATAATCGTCATCGTTAATCTCTTTCAAAGATGGTTGAAGCCCCAGCTTTCGTAGCATAGGCAATAAAGTATTGCTATGTCCTATCACCAGGTAAGTTTTATTTTTCTTATTTGATAAACTATCTATCAGTACCTCTCCCTTGTTTGCAGCATAAGTTTTTATTGGTAAGGAAGCAGCCACTGTCAAAGGTTCTGCTGTTTGCTGTGTACGTTTATAAGGAGTTGCATAAAGAGCGGTAAACTTTTTCGATGCAAGTGCATCTGCCAACGCCAATGCTCTTTTTTTACCTGCATCCGACAGCTCCGGATCGGCACTCATCATGTTATTAGATGTAGCCTGTTTTTCGGCATGGCGCACAACGTAAATAGTAGTGGAACAACTGGTAGCAATAATCGAAAAGAAAAGGATCACGCAAATAATTTTCATTGCTGGTATTTGTAAACTGAAAATATTGCTTTTTCTTTAAGGCAAACCCACATAATGAGCACCCGCTTAAAAACCCTGTTTATTCCAGTTTGGAAAGAGGCGCCGTTAATACGCTTCCTGGTTCCATTGATCATTGGCATCATCTGCCAGTGGTATCTTAGTTTTTCTAATCCCATACTGATTGTAAGTAGTATTATTTTATTTTTTACTACCATGCTTTTGTATCAAACAAAGTACAAATCCACCTATCGGTTAGGTCTTGTATTCTTTATCGCATGCGTTCTGGTTGGTTGCTGGCTGGTAGTATTAAAAGATCCCCGAAACTGGAATACACATGTTGCTAAGCATTACCAGTCAACTCAAACAGTAATAGCCACCTTGCAGGAACCTGTTGTAAAAAAGGGTAATAATTATAAGACAATTGCAAGCATTCAATTACTGGATTCCAATGGAAATAAGATGCAGGTAACCGGCAATATCATCATGTATGTTGCGGTTGATAGCCTCTCTGAAAAGTTGCAATATGGAAGCATTCTTGTTTTTAAAAAACAACTGGTTTCCATTACCAATTCAGGAAATCCCGGCGGCTTCGATTATAAAAGATATGCGGCTTTCAATAATTTATTTTACCAGGTGTTTTTAAAAAAGGCAGAGTATGTCGTTACAGGAGTAAAAGATGCTAATGCTGTAAGAAAAATGTTATTTGTTACAAGGCAATATGCCATTGACCAGTTTAGAAAATCTATTCCAAATAAGACAGAAGCTGGAATGGCCGAAGCATTGTTGCTTGGTTACAAAGGGGATTTGGATAAACAACTTGTTGAATCGTATGCCAACACTGGTGTAGTGCACATTATCGCAATCAGTGGTATGCATCTTGGGTTAATTTATGGCTTGCTATTTTTTGTATTACAACCTCTTGAAAAAAGAAAGCATGGAAGATTTATTAAAGGCTTGATTATTATAACGGCATTATGGCTGTTTAGCATACTTACTGGTGCTGCACCTTCAATAACGCGGTCGGCAATAATGTTTTCGATTATTGTTGCCGGAAGTTCATTTGGTAAAACAACTACCATTTATAATTCACTGGCTGTATCGGCGGTTGCATTATTAGTATACAATCCATTCAATTTATGGGATGTAGGTTTCCAGTTAAGTTACGCCGCGTTATTGAGCATTGCAGTATTAGGAGATCCCCTGACCAAATTCTTATATGTGCCAAATAAATGGTTGCAAAAAATCGTGCAGCTATTAGCAATAACTACTGCAGCACAGGCATTTACATTGCCATTGGTTTTATATCATTTTCACCAGTTCCCATTATCGTTCTTGTTAACTAATTTATTGGCAGTTCCTTTAAGCAGCCTGATCTTGTATTTATTAATTGCACTAGTTACTTTTTCATGGATACCTTTTGTTGGAATTATACTTGGTTCTTGTAGTTTTTATAGCATCAAACTAATGAATTGGTTTGTACTTTGGGTTGAACAAATTCCTTATTCAAGAATAGACAATATTTATTTTTCTGTGCTTCATACAGTGGTATGTATGATTTTTATTGTAGCTGTCACCACGTTGTTTTTGAAAAGAAATGCACTTGCTTTACTCGCAGGCTTAAGCAGTTTGCTTTTGTTAATACTGCTCCTCGAAATTCAATTTTATCAAACACTTCATCAACAAAAATTAATTGTTTATAATATTCCCAGGGCAACCGGTATAGATATCTTTAATGGCAGGCGTTATACTTTTATTGGAGATAGCAGCCTGAGACAAAAAAACTTTCTACAGAATTTTCACTTGCTCCCTTCCAGGATCAAAAGCCGTGTTAGCTGGCAGGAAAACAGGCTATTGGATACTGCCGGTTTTATACTGTTGAAATTGGGTGATAAGCAACTGTTGATATTAGATAAATCTCCAGACGTAAAACAGTTTACAGGCCTTCAAACAGACTATTTACTAGTAACAAAAAATTGCCATACCAAAGCAGCACTTTTATTAAGTAAGCTTAGCTGTACAACTATCATACTCGATGGAAGTTATAACACCCGTTACCTCTCCCAGTGGAAGAATGCTGCCGACAGCCTACATTTGCGCCTCCATTCCGTTCAGCAACAAGGCGCTTTCGTAGTAAACTTTTGAACTGCCGCGGAAAATTTCTCTATTATGAAGAAAATACAATCAGCACTTATTTCAGTTTTTTATAAGGATGGTCTTGAAACCTTAGTTCCGGTATTACACCAACAGGGAATTGCTATTTACAGTACCGGTGGCACCCAGCAGTTTATTGAAAAATTGGGCATTCCTGTTATTCCGGTTGAAAACCTAACTGCGTATCCATCGATATTGGGTGGCCGCGTTAAGACATTGCATCCTATTGTATTTGGAGGAATCCTGGGTAAAAGAAGCGATACGCAGCACCTCGCCGAAATGAAACAATACAACATCCCTGAAATTGACCTGGTGATTGTTGATTTGTATCCATTTGAAGAAACGGTAGCTACAACGAAAGAAGAAGCTGCCATTATTGAAAAAATTGATATTGGCGGTCCTTCCATGATTAGGGCAGCGGCTAAGAACCATGCCGACCTGGTAGTAATTGCAGCTAAAGATGACTATAGCAAATTAGAGAAAATATTATCTGACCAGCAGGGTGAAACATCGCTCGAACAACGCCGAGCATTTGCAGCAAGGGCCTTTGAAATAGTGGCGCATTATGATGTAGCTATTGCGAAATATTTCAATGCTTCAAATGCATTACAGTTTGTCGAATCAGTGGGTAATCCTGCTCCTTTGCGTTATGGCGAAAATCCGCACCAGGCTGCCGTTTTTTATGGCGATCTCGAAGCACTTTTCACACAATTAAATGGAAAAGAATTAAGCTACAATAACCTGGTGGATGTGGATGCTGCCATCCAGCTGATCGGCGATTTTGATTCTGTAAATACAACGCATGCTGTAGAGACAACGCATGCTTTGTCTCTACCCGCCATATTTGCCATTATTAAACATACCAATGTTTGTGGCATTTCGTCGCGGCCAACAGTAAAAGAAGCCTGGGATGCTGCATTAGCGGGTGATCCTGAAAGTGCTTTCGGCGGTGTGCTGGTTTGCAGTAAAACGATTGATGAAGCTACTGCGGCTGCTATCAATGAAATATTTTTTGAAGTGCTGATTGCACCAGCCTTCGACGAAGCAGCACTATCGATTTTAAAATCTAAAAAGAACCGTATTTTATTGCAGTTGGTACAACAACCTGCAGGCGGTCATCAATACAAATCTTTATTAAACGGCGTGCTGGTGCAGGCCAATGATACAGGTAATACTTCCAAATGGGAAGAAGCAGGTGGTCGTACGGTAACCGAAGCTGAAAAAAGCAATTTGGAATTTGCCAACATTGTTTGCAAGCATTTAAAAAGTAACGCCATTGCATTGGTAAAAGACAAACAGCTGGTAGGCAAAGGCTGCGGTCAAACCAGCCGCATTGATGCGCTGAGACAATCTATTGAAAAAGCCGGCCAATTCAGTTTTGACCTGGCGGATGCTGTATTAGCAAGTGATGCATTTTTTCCTTTCGACGACTGTGTGAAAATTGCACATGCCGCCGGGATTACCGCTTTTATTCAACCAGGTGGTTCAATCAGGGATAAAGATTCTATTGCCTATTGCCAGCAAAACAACCTAGCAATGGTAATAACCGGCATGCGCCATTTCAAACATTAAAACAAGGCTAACCTGGCCGCTTACCTACATGCCGGCAAACCGTAATAGCAAAGCGTACTTTGCCCTGTTCCTTACTTCTATTATTTGGGGAACAACCTGGGTGGTTTCAAAGAAGGCTATCAGTACAATTCACCCGCTATATTTTGCGGGGTTAAGACAGCTGGTAGCTGGCATTTGCTTTATTGCCTTTTTTGTGATCCGGAAAAAATTGTACTGGCCATCCCTTAAAGAATGGGCCTACCTGGTGCTGATGGGAATTTTGCTGTTTGTAATTAGTAACGGATTTACCATCTGGGGTATCAAATACATTAACACCGGGCTGGGGGCAATTTTAGGTGCATTGTTTCCACTGTTTGTAGCCATAATGGATTGGATTATTGGCGATAAGGACAGGCCTCATCTTCTTTCTATCATTGGCCTTTTGCTGGGTATTGTCGGTGTAGGAATCATTTTTTATGAACACCTTTCGGAATTTGGTAATTCAAATTTCCGGTTTGGAATTTTGCTGTCATTAACGGCATGCTTTACGTGGGCAATCGGTACCGTCATCACCACTCGTAATGTTGTAAAAATGGACCGGTATTATGCACTTGGCTGGCAAATGTTTATCGGTGGTACAATTCTAAACATTCTTTCTTATTACAAGGGCATTGCTATACCCATTACCGAAGTGCCGTTACATACCTGGCTGAGTATTGCTTACATGGTTTTTTTTGCTTCAATAATAGCCTTTGTTGCATTCCTGTATACACTGGAACATCTGCCAACTACACTGGCATCTATCTACGCTTATGTAAACCCGGTGGTAGCGGTGGCTCTTGGACATTTTATACTGGGTGAAAGCTGGAGCCTCTCATTACTTATGGGTGCGATTGTTACGCTTACAGGTGTTTACCTGGTTAATTCCGGTTTTAAAAAGTTTATGCGGGAGAGTGAAAAAGCTGTAGAATAGTTGCGGTCAACTTAGGTAAATCGTTTCATTCAAAATTTGCTGTTTCCTGTTTGCGCCTACATGTTTTTTTCTCAATATTCTTCCAGCAAATTCTTATTTTGTAATAGTCAAATTGAATCCTGTTTTAATAGTTACTGAAGTTCCCGGGGCTGCTTTTAAACTGCGGATCGAACTGTTAGAGCCAACCTGCGGATAGTTTAATTTACCAGGGTTTACCATTACGTCTGTATTTGCATCCGGCAAAACGCCACAACTCCAATTGGCTGTGTTCTCCCACCTCGTGCTCACATTACCTTGCCACAACACATTAAACTTAAGCATATATACCTGGCTATAGGACACTCCATTCACCAAACACCTGTAAGTATTGCCATATAAGGTGGATGGTGCATTTGTGAGTTTAAGTGTTTTAGTAGTAACACCACTGTAAATACCCGTGTTGCTTAAGTTGGAATAAGCTCCGCCAGTACTAACCTGCCATTGGTAACTGCTGCCCGTGATATTGGATGGCGCCGAAATGGTGGAACCCGGGCATAAATTTAGATTCGTGTTTATGCCTCCGATATAAAAGCCGCTGAAGCCGGAAACATTGATATCCAACGAATACATGGTTCCCAAATCTACTATCGTAATATCTGATGCGGGAATAATTTCACTGTTACCACCCGGTATTGGATTGAACAAACTGTCTTCCTGCGGACCAGTGTATTTGGTAATGGTAATGCTATTAATTCCATTGGGAAAAGAAGTTGGATCAGCGGCCTGCAAATTGCTAAATTCTGTCTTCAATATGTAGAACCTTACACGTCTTGTTCCTGCGGGTGCAAACTCGCTGGTTATTTTAAAACTACGCTTTAGATATAAGTTGCCATTGGGCGCTGTAGCTACATTGGATGATGAAAAATAGGCTGACATTACCGTATTTCCCAGCGTAAGATTATTATCACGAATGGCTCCGATAATTTGGTCTCCTGCGGTTTTCATATATACAAAATGCCGCCAGCCCGTGAAATTTATTGCGCCGTTGCCGTTTGCTGAAATGTAGTTAACGGGTGCGGCAGCAACTGTAATCGTGGTATCGTCTTTTTCAACACCATAGGTATCTCTAAGTTTGAAGCTTGCCGATGTTCCATTAGGTACCAGGAAGATGCTGTCTGGTGAATAATTTCCATCAGGTAATTGTTTGGTGCTGTATGGAGGCCAACCTCCTTTACCACCTAATTTGACTGGTGTGCCATCGGGACCGGGACCGGGAGTGCCGTAAACATAAAAATAGGTCGGTGTGACACCTGCGAGAGTAAAAATGCCATAAGTAGTAAGTCCTCCGCTGTGGGTAATCGTTCCACTGGCTGCGGTTCCGGTAGTGCCGCCATTGCCTTTATCATCCCACTGGGCGCCGCTCCAAAAAGCCACTTTTAAATTCGCCAGGGATGAATAATCTTCATAAGGGTTTGTACCAAAGCCAAATGTTAGGTTCACATTGGTAACACCGGTTTGTCTTTCCAGTTCCCAAAATCCCGCTTTGCTAATGGAAGCAGCGCCAAAACTTCCCGCCTTCAAACTTGTATTGTAACCGTCACTTGAAGGATTCTGGTATCTGTAGGCTGCTTTAAACCTGCTTGCTGCACCTACTGGTGCACTCATGGCAACCGTGTTCAGGGTGGTGGGACTACCCACCGGAAACACAAAAGCATCGGAGCCGATCTTTGTTACCGGACCTACAACATGGCTGGTAGCTGATGCACCGTTATAACCTACGCCGTTTGGAAAAATAAGCTCCTTGCCTGTACTGCTGTAAATGATTCCGCTGGTAAAATTTGCGGTGCTGGTTACTGTTACAGAATCATTTAGTGTCAGATGACCATTCCCGGTTTTCTTTATTATCAGCCTGGGAATAATGATTGGCTGTGTACCCAATTGTTCGATAATTGCATTATTATCACCGGTAAATTGAATGGCACTATTTATATCAAAACCATTGGTGGAATTAAAAACAAAATTTTGATTTATATAAACAGTGTCGTTGTAAGCAATATAGAAAGTACTTGCAGGTGTCATACGGTTAAACGTAACATTGCCTTCAAAATAATCGCTGCCAAGATAACCTTCATACCAAAGTAAAGAAGCGTTTGAAGTAAGGGTTGTATTACCATTTATTTTATTCTGCCCTATATATACAGAGCCGGTATTTGTAGCAGCATCGGCAAAAACTACATTGCCTGTTATTACATTTTTTGATAGTTCATCACCATTGGAACCAGTGAAGCCATTCACAGTTAAAGAAGCGAGCGTAAGCGTATCGTTTTCAAAAACTGTATAGCCACTGTTCTGTACAGAGATGGTTCCACCAGTTGTAAGATTTTTTATTCTTCGCAGCAAAAACTGTGGATTGCCTGCACCACTGGCTGTAATGTTTACAGTGCCATTTATTGCGCCGGACAAAGTGTTGCTATTGTTAATGAGGTTGTCACCCCCGGCATTGTTTGTGTAGCTGAAATTGCCGGTCAAACTACTAAACCCTGCATTAAAAAGATCTGTAATGCCAGCAGCCGTGCGGATTACAGTAAGATTTCCGTTAAATCCAGATTTTTGATTATAACTACTGTAAAATCTTCCGGTTCCGTTAAGATTGAAACTGGTATTGCCGTTGTAGGTATCACTTGCAAGATAACCTTCATACCAGGTGACGGCTGCATTGGTTCCCAAAGTGGTATTGCCATTTATTATGTTTCCACCTACATAAACAGCACCCGTATTTGTGGCAGCCTCGGAAAAAACGACATCTCCAGTAATTACGTTTTTACTCATTTCATCTCCGATGGCACCCGTAAAGCCGTTTACTGTTAAAGAAGCCAGGGTAAGTGTATCGTTTTCAACAACCACATATCCACTGTTTTGAACGGAGATAGTTCCACCTGTTGTAAGATTCTTGATTCTTCGCATCAAAAACTGCGGATTGCCCGTACCACTGGTAGTAATGTTTACAGTGCCTGTTATGGCACCGGAAAAAATGTTGCTATTGTTAATGAGATTGTCGCCACCAGCATTATTTGTATAGCTGAAATTACCAGCAATACCATTAAACCCTGCATTGAAAAGATCTGTAATGCCAACGCCCGTGCGGTTAACAATTAGATTGCCGTTGAAAGTAGATTTTTGATTATAGCTACTGTAAAATCTTCCGGTTCCGTTAAGATTGAAACTGGTATTGCCGTTGTAGGTATCACTGCCAAGGTAACCTTCGTACCAGACTATTGCTGCATTAGTTCCCAAATGGGTATTACCGTTTATTATATTTCCGCCAACAAAAACAGCACCTGTATTTGTGGCAGCCTCGGAAAAAACTACATTTCCGGTAATTACGTTTTTGGTCATTTCATCGCCATTGCTACCGCTAAAACCATTAACTGTTAATGACGCAAGATTAAGGGTGTCGTTTTCAATCACTGAGTAGCCGCTGTTTTGAACAGAGATAACTCCACCGCTTGTAAGATTCTTTATTCTTCGCATCAAAAACTGCGGATTGCCCGCACCGCCCGTCGTAATATTTATCGTGCCTGTTATTGCGCCGGACAAAATGTTACTATTATTAATCTGGTTGTCGCCACCAGCATTATTCATATAGCTGAAATTGCCTGTGATACCATTAAACCCGTTATTAAAAAGATCTGTGATACCCGCAACCGTGCGGTTCACAACCAGGTTGCCATTAAATGTTGATTTTTGATTGTAACTGGTATAAAGCCTGCCGGTGCCATTGATGTTGATCGTAGTATTGTTGTTATAGGTATTGCCGGAAAGGTAGCCTTCGTAAGATGTTCCGGTACCATTGAAATTAATGGTCGTATGATCGTTAAATATATTACCACCAAGATAGTTGGAGCCACCGCCTCCTGCACTATTTACGGTAATTGCAATATCCGTTGCTGCATTTGTGTTATTTAAAGTGGCTCCGCTAAAACTTATAAGGCCGGTTACCGAAAGGCTAAATCCATTGAAATTAAGTGCACTTCCGGCACTCATGTTTAAAGAAGCAATTGTGATATTAGCAGGAAGAACCGGTTTGTTTACAGTGTTTGGAATTGTAACTGCGCCCGTAACAGTAGGTACTGCATTGGTGTTCCAATTTGCAGGTGTATTCCATTCAGTACTGGTAGATCCGTCCCAGGTTTGGGCTTTAAGAAAACAGCATGTGTGAAGGAACAAGAAAAAGAGGATAGATTTTGCTTTCATTTCTAAACGGCTTTTTATAGAATTGCTGCCAGGAACATCAATGAAGACTAAGTAGCCTGGTTCATTTTATGGCAGAAAATTTGATTGAGATTTATCTTTGACAGTTGAGCTTTCAAAATAATGCAAACGATTTTATATACCAAATATTCCGATTCAATTTTTGCCAGCCTAAATTGGTCAATACTATGGCGGTAGTATCACAATAGGGATTTCGTTGCTGGATTAACCTGCTTTACCTGAGAAACGTTTTTTTTAAAACCGCTGTCAACCTGCTACAATATAATGCATGTGATTAAGTTAGATAAGCAAAGCGGACCTTTACACTTACCTATTTATAATCACCGTAGCGATAAAGAATAACCAAGCTTTGCCTAGGATATAATCACAATTGAATAGAATATTGGAAGATAAAAAGCGGCAAACACTAATAATCTCTATTAGCTAATTAGCCATAGCATTTGGTTAAAAAAAATAAAACTCAAAGTGCCGATCATTCCAGGATTAGCAAGAATGCGTTCTGATATTGCTGATGTTATAGTACTTGCGTGTTCCTTGTATTTAAATACAAAAAATAACATCCACCTTTGAAAGAGACGACATCGTGCAATTTATTTTGAAGCGAAACTTAATGGTAAGATAGTTCTATATAAATCCAGGATGTAAAGCAGCAGAAACAAAAAAATCAGCTGTCTTTACCTGGTAAATTCCAGTTTTAAAAAGTTTAGGCTCCATTGCAGAATCCCATTTGTTATGGTAAAAAGCAACCGTTAAATAAGCTCTCTTAAAATAGCCTTAATCATTCTTTATTTCTTCAATAGCCAGTTCATCTACAACACTATCCCAGGTTAACCGTAAAATGAGATTTTTTATATAAACAGGTTCATCTTTCTGGTTAACTTTTTTCAGAATATTGTAATACAAGCCCCTGCTTTTATTATTTCGTTTTTTTTCCGGCTCACCTACAAGATCTATAACATCATAGTACGATTTGCCTTTTAATCCATGATGTTCCATTAGATCGTTAAGCATGCTTTGTCTAAAGGGGTACTCCCCGGTTTCATTTTGCTCGTTCCATTTTTGTTTTTCAAATTTTTGACGATGTCCACAGGCTGTTGTTATCGCCACCAGGCATATAAAATACAATAAAACAATGGAGCTGCGTTTCAATGGATGCGAGGTAATCATTTTTTAATTTTTTGTGCAAAAGCGTTCTTGATTGATTAAATTAAATGCTGGTAAAACCTAATGTATTTTTAAAAAACCCCGCTAAAAAGCGGGGTCGCCAATCTGAACATACCGGTGTTTTGCAACGGTATGCATAGGTGGAAAATATTTTTTCAAGCCATTGAGTATTGTTTTATAGTAGGTAACGTTTTTTCATGCTTAAGCCATAATAGGGAAGCAATCACGAAAGTTGCAATTGATAAACCAATCCCGAATTCACCATAAACATAGGCGCTGTTTAAAGAGGGGTTCGTAAGCTGATTTAGAAAATTCGATATATAAAAGTGATGCGATGCCTGTAATAAAACTCCCGGCCAGGTACTGCCCGACCTATCCCGCAGCCAGGCCGATAAAAATGACAGGGAAATAACCGTGAGCGTATAACAACTTAATACATACCAGGTGGGCGGGCCTTGATAAACTGCAGCAATAACCGCAGGAAAATGCCAAACCGAAATAATTAAACCAGTTAGCAATGCCGCCATAAAACGACCATTTTTCTGTGTTAGCTTGGGATACAAAAATCCTCTCCAACCTAATTCTTCACCAATGGCAGCCACAACTGGTAACAAGTGACCAAGGGTAAAAAGTTTCAAATAGTTAGCCTCAAAACCATTATTTAAACCTGCGATACCAAACAACCAAATGGCAGCATAAACCGGGATGGCATAAAGCAGCGGCAAAAAATAACCTGCTAATAAATACGAGGGTTTTTGAAGCGCCAGGCCCAACTGTTTTAGTGGTTTACTATAAATTAAACTGGTTAAAACAGCCGCCATGCCTGGCCCCCATCCAGCTAAAAGAGCAATCTGTTGCGGCGCTTTACCATTTAATAAGAAGAAATAACAAACCCAACTTAAGCAAAAAGCTAATAACAGGAATAAAGCTAGTGGCCTGTTCATAAGGTGTGATTAGCGGGTGAGCGAAATGGGTGTGACGATTTTCGGCCGGAGGGCACAATTACATTCTGAACAACGCAGCCATCGGGCTTACATTAAGAGACATATTTGTTTTTGAGGGAATGGAATACTCCGTATTAATCACTTCGTCGGTTTCAGAAACTTGTTTTGATTCCTCTGTTGAAGGTGAAATTTCAAGTGCAGCACCGTTATAACGGTATACAGTGTCCCTGCTTAAAGAATCCTTGCTATTTGCAGGAGGTAACGGTGGAACTACAGGCAAATTCCTTTCTTCATCTTGCTCATTTCTTCTGTCCTCTGCTTCTTCCCGCAAGTTATTTTCCGATTTCAATCCGTTTGGTGTCATGGTTAGATCTTCATTAACCGACCACCATTCACCATCTTCCCAATCGTTGTCGTAATCATCGCGGTAATTGCGCCTGCCACCAAACTCAATGTTGAAATAATCATAGCGGTGAACGCGGTCATCGAGGCGAATTTTTTTACCAAGAGGTACTTCAATTACAACCAATACCCGCTGGTTGCGCCATTTTTCATTTTTACTTACAGCAAAACTGGAGGGCAGGTAAAGCACACTATCTGACTGTGTAATAGGGAAGTTTATTTTTTCTGCCAGCCTTTGTGACTGCTGCTTGTCGTAGCCACGGCTTATTTTAACCAAATGCAGGTGATATAAACTGTCCTTGCTACGAATCACATTTATCCTGGCGGTATTTAAAAACATACTATCCTGGTCGGCACTAATCAATCCATCAAAATCAATCCAGCTGTCGTAATAGGAAATGTTGGATTTACCTACTTCTACAATTAAGGTGCCTGTTGGCTGGGTGATTGAAATATTTTCAGCCTTACCTACCTGGCTGCTAAAATTCCTCGATAAACTTGCAATTAAAGCGATCAGGCAAAACAGCCCTACGAACCACAAAGCTGAAAAACTATAACCGATGTATTTGTTATGAGTGTTTACCCGCATCAGGCGGCGTATAAACCAAACAAGTAATGCAATTATAGGGATGCCGATAAACAGTAGTAAGGTTCCCCAGGCGAAAAAGTATTGGGCAGATCCCTGTAGTACAAATTCACGCAAGGGCAACACACTTACACCGCTTCCAAGCAAGGCAATAAGGGCAACAAATAAACCGAATGCGATTATTCCACCTATAAAATAAACAAAGGCTTTAACCAGGATGGCAATGGCATGGCCAAGACCAGAACTGCTGCGCCGAACGGCAGAAGATGTATCGCTTGCTACAGTACCGGCGGCAGAACTAATGCCACTTGTTGCTGTTCCAAAAGATTCACGTGCTTCGCTGGCCAATCTTTGGGCAGAACCTTTTAATTCGGTGCCCATTTTTTCAGCACGTCCTTTTACGCCTTGCAGATCACCCATTACGGTGTTGCGAATGCTGTTCAGATCCACTTTTTCGCCTTTCATTTCAAGCTTTTCGCTTGTTGTAAACGCTTCTGGTAAAACAATCCACAGGATGATGTAAACAAGGATGAATGTACCACCGCCGAAACTACCTGCGAATACTGAACCGCTGTCAAAAAATGAACGGCCGACGGACGTAATAATGCCGAATATAAAAGGAGCGGCAAATATGATACGTGGAATAGCCGGGTTGATATCGAAATATTTCGCAAGCCCGCCACATACACCGCTTATCACACGGTCTTCGGTATCACGGTAAAGGCGTTTACGGATATTGGTTACCAGGCTGCGGCTTGGTAACACGATCCATAAAATAATATAGATTAGAAAACCGGATCCTCCAAAGAAAGCCAATACGGCGAAAAGGATGCGGACGATGGCAGGATCAATATTCAGGTAATGGGCAAGGCCGCTGGCTACGCCACCCAAAATTTTGTCCTGTTCATCCCGGTACAGGCGTTTTTTATTGCCTGTGCTTTCGCTGTAGGACGGAGGTACTGTACCTGTTCCTCTATAACCTTCTGATTGTGTGCGGGTTGTTGGTTCATCCTCGCGGTCAAAATCTTCAGGACGACCCATGCTTGTCATAATATGAGCCACATCGGCGTCCATAATGCAGGCAGAACCTTTTTTTAAGCGCTCATCAAACAACTCGCCAATGCGATTTTCTATGTCGTTGATGATTTCGTCCCGGCCTTCTTCGTTGGCAAAATAGGTACGAAGACTATTTATATAGTTCTGCAACATCTCGTAGGCAGTTTCCTCAATAGGAATTACGCGGCCCTGGAAATTGATATTGATAACTTTTTTCATTGTGATTGGTGTTTGGCGTTTGTTCAGATTGGTGAGTGAGAAAAGAATTATTAATTGATAGATTACTAATTACTACTGGTGGGTGTTTGTATGGTTTGTGGTGTGAAGGTGATTGGTGTGGGTGTTTTGTATATGGTGTGTCGTGTGATGCGATTTGTGTGAGGGTACTGAAACGTGTGTGGTATAATAATCAATAATTAATAATCAATAACTTATTTGTGTGCGGTGTGTGTTTTAATAAGTGTGTTTAGTGATTGTGTTGGTGTGGTATCGTTTGTGTGAGTTTGGCTTCTTGTGTGTTTGCGTGTGTCGGTGTGTGTTTTTGCTTGGTGTTTCTTGTGTGATGAGTGTCGGTCCTGAGTGTGATTGGTGATTTGAGATTTCTATTCCGGTGTGTGTGTAAAAGATGGCTCAATAACAGTTTTTACTGCGTTTACCATTTCGGCCCAGGTTGCTTCCAGTTCCTGGTAAAACTGTAGCCCTGTGTCGGTAAGGCTAAAGTACTTTCGGGGAGGACCGCCAGAACTTTCTACCCAGCGGTAAGTAACCATCCCTGCATTTTTTAAGCGTGTAAGGAGGGGGTACAGCGTACCTTCTAATAACTGGAAGTTGGCTGCTTTCATTTTTTCGATGATATCACTAGGGTAGGCCTCTCCCTGGCGAATCACCGACAGCACGCAAAATTCCAGTACTCCTTTACGCATCTGGCTGGCGGTGTTTTCAATGTTCATGTGTTTGTGTTTTAAAAGATGTGGTACATTTTTCAAAGACCGATGGTTAAAATTTAGACGGGTGTGTTTGTTTGTCTGTCGTTCTAACCTTGTCTTTCCCTTATTGACAACACAAAGATATAGGCCTTTGGTACTACTATGTAACACATAGTACCAATATATTTTTAGTACCCTAACGTGTGCCAGTACTGCACAATAACTTATTTTATTAATAATCAACTAGTTAGCTGTAAATCTTACCGGCAATTGGTTAGTGCGGCAATGATAAATGGTGTAATAATTTGATGAACGGCGCCTAATTTTTAGTATAAATCCATTTTACATATTCAAAAAACTTTTGGCAATCGCCTTTTATGGTACTTTCTGCATCAGTTCGGGCTGATAGCAGTAGTGGCCAGCCACCCACAGAAAGCCAGGCACGGGCCAGCTACATGCGTCCATCCCGCTGCTCTTCAGCTGCAAATATGCCCGGCCAGCAGGCATTACATGCATCATAATCGGTTTTAATAATTAAAACAAAAAGCCCGGCATTTGCCGGGCTCAAGCTTGTCAATTAAATTATCTTCTCAAGCTAATTCCAAATTCGGTTTCATTACTAATCTCTGACTGTTAACATTCACTTTCCGGGAGTTATACAATAAACTTGCTCCGAACCAAACAGGCCAGGCTATTCCAAGAACCAGGTAAATGTTCAGGCCTAGGGCTGCAACATTCGGCAAGCCCAGCATATTGCCAACACCATCTATGATAGATGCAAAAGCTAAAACAATACTTAATATACCAAATACCGGCAGGTCTTTTCTTACGGCAATTCCAATTCCCAGCCACCAGGCAGCGGCCAGAACAACTTCCAGCGTATTCCAGAGCCCGCCATAAACCAGCTGGTTTAGCAATTCGAAATTCCGCTTAATAATCTCCTGTTCCAGCACTGTAGCAATAGGATATTCCACAACGTAAGCCGGCCAGGTAACGGATAAAATGGCAGCACCAATAGCACCAATCAGTATATACGCCGACCCACACCAGCTGATAACATAGCTCCAGCTAGTCCGGGTTTTGAGGTACCGTTGAAAATATACAAGGGCCGGTAATAATAGCAGGTAATAGCCAAACATGTCGGCTATCATGCTGGCTTTTAAAAGGCCCGCGTCGGCAGTTGTCATCCCCAGTAACTCCGAAGGATTTTCAAAAACTGCCATATTATATCCGGCACCGGCTGCTATAAGATAAATACTGGTTAATGCCAGAACCCCGGCTAGGATGGACAAAATTGCTACCTGGTTTTGAAATTTGTGTGTGTTCATAAGTGTGTTTTTATAATGAAAAAATTAGTTGACATAAAAAACCGGATTCACCCTTTCGGGCCGTTCCGGTATAAATAAGGTGGCATGCCTGCGGGCTGCGACTTTGATTTTATTGGTGTGAAGTAAAGATGTAAACATGTGTGTGTGTGATCTTTTGTAATGCAAATCAACGACGCCGAAAGGCCGTTTCATAGTAGAAATGCGACATCGGGCATATTTCACATGAACATGTGGTAAGCTTCGCTATCAAAAAATTCACTGCAATAGCCAGGATTTTACGCGTAAAGCAGGGATTTGCCAGACATTTGGCTTTATGAAATCGGTTGAAACACTCGTACAGCAATTGAACTTATTACCGCATCCTGAAGGGGGCTGGTATGCCGAAACCTATCGTTCCCCCGAAACTTTAATAAAGGAAACACTACCGGGGAGGTTCAATGGCAACAGATCGTTTAGTACCGCCATCTATTTTCTTCTGCCAGCGGGTGTATTCAGTGCTTTTCATCGTATTCAATCAGACGAGTGCTGGCATTTTTACGAAGGTGATCCCCTTAATATTTATGTAATTGATAATACCGGGATACTATCAGTTATTAAACTTGGCAGCAACTTATTGAATGGGGAAACTTTCCAGGCAGTGGTGCCGGCTGGTTGCTGGTTTGCTTCGAAGCCATCTATTAATAACAACTATTCACTGGTAGGATGTACAGTAGCGCCAGGCTTTGATTTTGCAGATTTTGAACTGGCAGACGGCGCTGAATTGTCGGCAATTTATCCAATACATACAGCTTTAATAAATTCATTATGCAGGTAAATAATTATTAATATGTCAACCAATCAAAAAACTAACCAGTCAACTACGTCAATACAGGAAAATCAATCCCTGTAATTTTTCTATACATATCTACCGCATACAAATCTGTCATTCCTGCTACAAAATCCACAACACTTTGAATATCGTTGTACAGGTCTCCCGGCTTTTTTGTAATAACAAATTGCGCCGGAATTAATTGCAATAGCTTTTTGCCTTTACCAGATGAAGGTTGAATGATTGCATTCACAAACTCTTTTAATAAAGCGCCAATTACATGAAATCCTGCAATTTCAATTTCAACCACGCTTCTATGATTGTAAATATGAGCTATTGAATAGTCATCTATTTTTCTAATTAGTTCCAGGTCGTAGGATGGCAATAAATCGATCAGCGATTTTTGTAAACTACCCTGTAACAAAGCAGCCTCGTTATCCATAAAAACCGCTGTTACTTTTTGCACCAGCAGGTTAATTATTTTAGCTCGTAAAAATTGTACTTTTTGATTGTCGTCATTAATACGACCGAGCGTTTCCGTTACTTTATCTCTTGCATCATATCCTGTTTCATGATCAAAAAAACAAAGGAATAATTCACTGATAGTTTCAATGGATAAAATATTTAAACGGTGCGCATCTTCGAAATCAATAATGCGATAACAAATATCATCAGCGGCTTCTACCAAAAAAACAAATGGGTGCCGGGCATACACATTTTGATCGTAAAATTTTGGAAGATCCAGTGATGTTGCAATATTTTTCCAGGTTTGTATTTCGCTGTCAAAAAACCCTGACTTTTTTGTAATTAGTTGTTGTTTATTAAATCCGTTCAACGAATCACAAGGGTACTTTACAATCGAAGCCAAAGTGGTATAAGTTAATTGAAATCCACCTGCTCTTGGCTCATTAAAAGAGTGTGTTAGTATTCTGAATGCGTTGGCATTTCCTTCAAAAAACAAGAGATCTCTTTGTTGATTAAGCGATAATTCATTTTCAAAACGATAACGGGTATCACCGGTTAATTCTGTAAAGAAACTACGTATGGCATCTTCCCCGCTATGCCCGAAAGGAGGGTTACCTGTATCATGAGCCAGGCAGGCAGCTGCTATTACTGAGGGCAATTCATATTTATAAAAATCGCCGAAAGTTTCATCGGAAGAAGGGTATTTGTCGGCTAATAAATCACCAGCTGCTTTACCAAGGCTTCTGCCAATGGATGCTACTTCGAGGCTATGCGTTAACCGATTATGAACAAATACAGCACCCGGTAAAGGAAACACCTGTGTTTTATTTTGAAGTCTTCTGAATGCAGAAGAAAATATCAGGCGGTCATAATCTCTCTGAAAAGAATTGCGAATTGTTTCCGGTGATGTCTTCACCTTTAATTCATTGCCTGTTCTTGCTGCACTATATAATCCTTCCCATTTCATGCCGTAAATAATTAACGGCCGCAAGTTAACATTGTATAATCAAGCTTAAAGCATTTGTTGTACAAGCTGCTACAGAGAGGAAAACACACGCAGAAGGTCTATAAATTGAAATTTATAAGCAATATTTTCAACTCGCTTTTTGGCTCAAGCCTTCATTTTTATTTACAGCATGTATTCCACGTACATAAGAAGATTTAAGGATCCCTTTTACAAGACTTTTCCACTGTGGTTTGCTAAATCCCAACATAGCTGAAACAGCAACAATCGTATTTCTTACTATATCAAAAACGCCCTCATTTTCATTATTCGGTTTTTCATTTCTTCCAAATACACTTGCTATAATGGTAAGTCCTCTTCTCTCTACCAAAAAACTACTGGTTGCCTCATTGGAAAAGAAATGAGCTGTTTTTTCATTTCCTTCAATTGGTGGCGCAGCAGGTCTTACTTTGATGGCTACCCATACATGATAATGATGCTTTAATTGCTCTTCAACTTCTTCAACTCTTACCCAATCAAAACCATTTGCTTTTGCATTGTCGGGACCAGGTATGTTAATGCGAAAAAAATCTCCAGCCTGAACTGCCCGGTCTATCTCTTTACCAGTATCATCTGTTAATTGGAACACTGCAGTAGCCGCTCCTGCTAAAGCATGCCATTCATTTACATGCAACAATTTTTCTCTTGCATTCAAAAATATTTTATGTGCCTGGTCTAGGTCGGAAGCTTCAATGCTATACGAGGTGGTAGACGCCTTTCCGGTGTATTGAAAAGGTATAAGCGACTCAATTTTCATATGACAATTTCTTAAAAAAACAGAACGCATCAAAGGGTTAAAAAGTATGCCACGAACATCCTAAACAGCCTTTCACAAAAACATTCACAAGTTGTTTACACTGCTATAAAATAGCTTTTTTACTCTTCTATTTACGAAATTTAGGAGTAGGTTTTAGCGAGTCAATGGCATGGTTTTTTAAAATTCTGAACACATAAAAACAGTTATGAAAAGAGCAGATCAGCATCCTGTAACAATACCAGCGCAACATGGTGGATACATTGATCCTTTATTCGATAAAACAGGGGAAGAAGGAATTGATATGCCAAGTGAAAAAGAACTTTCTGAAATAGTTCAAACCCCTGTGATGGGAGCACTTCCAGTTGATAACCCCGGTAGTACACGTGTAAATACAACCTGGCAATCTTCGGCAGGTGATGAGGCACATATTGATCTTTCAAAAGAAGAATCGGGCGATAATAAGAGCGAAATTATTGCGACCGGCAGTGGCCCTGACCCTGAACAAATAGACGATGCCAATTAAATTTTTCAAATACAAACATTAAAAATTAAAAACCCGTCTTTATGAAAAAAATCCTTTTAATACCGGCACTTTCAATGGCTTTATTGATGGTTGCCTGTAATGGCTCTGAAAGCAATACTACCACAACAGACTCAGTTGGTAGAACAGATGATGATAATACAGCAGCGGACACTGCAGTAATGGTGCGCAACGATACCGCTAACTCCATGGCGAATAATACCGATAACAACAATGCCGACTTCCTTACAGAAGCAGCCGGCGGTGGTATGATGGAAGTTCAGCTGGGTCAACTTGCTAAAACTAAAGCAAACAGCCAGGCTGTTAAAGATTTTGCCGCCATGATGGTTCGGGATCATTCTAATGCCAACACACAATTGAAAAGTATAGCCGCCAAAAAAAATGTAACGCTACCGGCAGCATTACCGGAAAAACACCAGAAACATGTTACGGATTTAACTGAAAAATCAGGTACTGATTTTGATAAAGACTATATGAAGATGATGGTTGATGATCACCAGGAAGACATCAGGCTATTTGAGAAATGCGCAAAAAATGATAAGGAAGATGCAGAAATAAAAGCATTTGCAGCTAAAACGTTGCCTACGCTTTATAAGCACCTCGATGCCGCAAAAGCTATCAGGGATAAACAACAGTAATTCTACGAGCACAAGTTGCTGACTTTTGCAGTATTAATGTTAATGGCTGGCATAATTGCCAGCCATTATTTATTTGATAGCTGCATTTGATATATTTGCACTTATGGCTTTAAGTAGTCATTTTTACAAGAGAACACTTGTTTAATAATTGATATATTTTACTTCCAAAGCAATTGGTGTAACGGGTACTAACATCTGTTTATTTGTTGGAACCTACTTTCCTTCATTATGAAAAGAACCTTGTTATTTTTGATCAACCCAATTGCAGGAACGAGGTCAAAACAATCGTTAGAGGTTTACTTAAAATGTAAAGCCGAAGCAGCAGAACTGCCATATACTATCCTGCATTCTACTCCCAAAATGGATGCTCATTTTTTATTGCATGCTGCAGAAGAAGCAAATGCAACAGATGTAATAGTATGCGGTGGCGACGGCACAGTTAACATGGCCGCGAAAGCTTTTCAAAATACTAAAACTAACATTGGCATAATACCCGTTGGAAGTGGTAACGGGCTTGCACGTTGCGCTGGTATTCCCCTGAAACCGCGTAATGCTTTTGATGTTATTTTAAACGGAAAAGTACAGGCTACAGATGCTTTCAAAGTGAATGATCATTTTAGCTGTATGCTTAGCGGGCTGGGGTTGGATGCAGCAGTTGCCGCCAGTTTTGCAAAACAAACCACAAGAGGTTTATATACTTATACAACACAAACACTTATCCAGTTTTTCAAAGCAAATCCATATCATTTTAATATCGAATTGCCCGGACTTTGTTTTCATTCCGACGCTTTTTTTATCAGCATTGCAAACAGTAATCAATTTGGCAATAATGTAACTATTGCTCCAATGGCTTCGCTGCATGATGGATTACTGGATATTGTGATCGTTCAAAAGATGGTAAAAGCCGGCATTCCATTAGCCGTGATGAAACAATTAAGAGGAAACAATAAGCTGCATACTGTTGCTGATGCAGTAGGTAAACAAAATGTAATTTATTTGCAAACCCCTTCTCTTAAAATTGTAAATAAACAATTAGCCCCGTTACATATTGATGGAGATCCCTGTGAAACAGTGAAGGAGATTGAAATCAAAATTTTGCCAGGTGCTTTCAGGCTGCTCGTACCCTAAAATATTTAAACGTATACAGCCTTGTCTATTTACTTCAAAAGCAATTGTACTTTATTAAATGCGTTCGAATTTTCCGTATTCATCAATGACAGTTTAAGGTCCTTCTTCTCCCGTTGCGTTAAATGAAAACTTAGTGAAGCAGCCGCATCTTTGTTGTTGGGCCGGTAGGTAAATAGCACCCTGTTAAATGAGTTTCCATAAATATGGTGAAACCATTCCAGCTGGTTTAGCTGACCATATTCCTGGAAACGAAAAAGATTCGTTTGTGTAAGTAAAGCAGGCTTTGTAAAAAGATCAGCAATGCTGTTCGATTCATACGGATTATCCCATCCACCTGCAACTTTATCGCTAATCTGCACCAACACAACCTTGCTACAATTTTCTTTCAGCCAATCTTTAAAATAATAAAGAAATTTCAAGCCCGACTCAACACCTGTATTATCCCGAAAACCGGCATCCATTACATCAACAACAGGGTTTGTTGGCAACCAAACATTTGGTAAAATATAAGGAAAAGTTGCATTCATTCTTAGCGCCGATAACAACCTTAGATTACCAGGTTGCTGGTTACAAAAAAAGCTCATAAAATCTATGGCATCAATGTCTGCTCCGGTATCATTTTGATTTGAATGCAACGAATGCATCATAAAGCGTGATGGCCTTGTACCTATAACGAGTTTTCTTCCATCCCTTGTAATAACTGCATTAAAAATCAAACGCGGAACAATGGCGCTATCCTCTGCCTGCTTATAATCCCTGATGGATTTATTTAGCCATCCATGGGTATTGCTGTTCAATTTTTCTTCAAATGCATAACCCCTGTCTTTAATGTATTGGTTGTTTTCATAGGTAAAGCGCTGCGGTGGTGCCAAAAGATCTCTGGCAACCAGGGAGGTAAAAATTGGGTTTAATAAATCACCTGAAATATCATCTGTATATTTTTTGATGACTTCCTTATCTATAATGGGTGTATTGTTTTTTAAAATCAATTCACGGTACCAGGCTGCACCCATCATGCCGCCGGATGCACCGGTAACCAGGAAAGTTTTACGGGAAAATGCACCTGCAGTTATACTATCCAATTGACTTAGTACATTCACGGTAAACGCAGCTGCTCTTGTTCCACCACCGCTTACACAGGCAATAAAAAATTCAGGTTTTTCTAATCCCTGCTTTTTCTTCCACGTGTTTAAAATGTTGATGAAAGCCAGTGAATCAGATTGTACGGCATTTCCATTTGCAGTTTGATTTAAATTTTTCCTGTTATATACGGGGTGGGTTTGTTTATTGTTATAGCTAATGCCATAGGCTTTGTTCCGGGCGTCGAGTATGTTTTTTTGATACAAAAAATTAAACCCTAAAAAGAGTACCAATAAAAACAGCAATGACCATGATTCCAGGAAATAAGCAAATGCACCGGCCACTGCTATTAAGATCGCAAAGAAAACGGTGATACTGGCTGCGGCAGGTAATTGGAAGTAAATATTATCAAGAAAAAACCCTGTTACTATTAGCGACAAAAATGCAATGAGTATTGAGAATAAGGCAACAAGGTGATGTTGCTTGAATATACGGTCTATTAATGCACCAGTATAATGCTTCACACTGCGCGGCCTTCTTAATTTCAGCGTAGCACTCAGGTACCAGTCTACCCTTATCAGATCCCTGTTTCTTTTTGGGTTAGCAATTTCAAATTTATTTTTATGTCGTTGTAATTCTTGTTTTACTATCGGCGACATAAATCGATACAAGGTTTTATCGGCACCGAAAAAGTAGGTAAAACCGAGAGCAATAGATATAGCGAAACCAGTAAAAAAGCCACCAGCCAATAATAAAATCTCAGTATAGGAAAGTAATTCCTGTGACCGGTCGTATTGGAATGACTTAATAAAATAAAAACCTAAAAACAGGAGGGGTAGAATGCCATTATTGATGCAATATTTTAGAAATGGCTGTGTTGTAGTAGCTAAAAACCTGATATGTTTTGCATGTAAAATAAACGTGGTGATATTCCAGCTCATAATAAAGATGGCGACAGCTGCACCTACTAAAGAAAGGCTCAATGCATTTACGTTTCCCAGGTATTCGGGGTACAGGTATAACATATGCGCACCAAAGCGATGCATGAAACCGCCATTAACAGTACTGAATAAAACAAACCAGAATACCAGTAAAACAGGATAACGCTTAAAATGGAGCAATAGCAATTGAACAGGTAGAGAATACCAGCAACCAATGATGTATGGTTTTAGTTTTTTCATTGTCAGGCAAAGTCCGTTTGCAACGTACTAAAAACGGCCATTACAATAATAGCTGTTTTTAAATGGGTTTATTGTGGCAGCGGCCACTACAATGAAAATTTATCTTTTCATCAGCAGGTAATTTGCTGTTTATTTCTTATCGAAATTCGATCGCTGCTTTGCCTTTGCCGGTTGACAGGTAAATCATCCAAACCATAACCAGCATAAAACACATGCCTGTTAGCTGGTGTAATTGTGCCATCCATTCAAAAGCTCCCCAAACGCCCGGGATAATGTAGGTGCTGGTTAATACAGACATAATACCCAAAAGTGCCTGCAATAATATAAGACCGGCTGGAAGCCACTTTGTTTTATGCAACAACGGAGTTAATTGATATTTTACCAGGCGATAAGTGTAAACTATTACCAGTAAAAGCATCAGGTAGGCAAGACCCCGGTGCACATAATGTACCATAATCTTGTTTTCAATAAAGTTCAGTAGTCCAAATTCATTCTTATATAAGCCGGCCGGGTTTAAAACTGAACCGTTAATAGTAGGCCAGGTTGGAGCTGCGCTTGCCGCCTTATGACCCGCCATTAATGCGCCATACATCAACTGGAAAAATAGCAGGATAACAATTGAAATATGCAAACCCCTAAGAGTATGAATTTGTACCCGTTGTTTGTTGGGAACCATTAATTTAAGCGCAAACCAAAAAGTATAACTCAGCAATCCGAGAGCAAACACAAAATGCAAGGCTAGTCTTGTAGGCTTTACATATACCGCATCGCCTACCAGGCCGCTGGCAACCATAATCCATCCAACCAATCCCTGTAACGCTCCCAGTAAAAACAAAATCAGTAGTGGTTTCACCATCTCTTTTTTGAATTTGTTGGTTGCTAAAAAGTACACAAAGCCCACTACAAATACCAACCCTAGTACTCTTGCCCATAAACGGTGAAACCATTCCCAAAAAAATATGAATTTGAATTCGGACAGACCAAAATCAGCATTAAGCAACTGGTATTGAGGTGTGCTTTTGTATTTTGTAAATTCAGCCATCCAGGCTGTTTCAGATAACGGTGGTAAGGTACCTGTAACAACATTCCATTCGGTAATGCTAAGCCCGCTTCCCGTTAGCCTGGTAATGCCTCCCAGTGCAATTTGAATGATCACCATGCCAACACCAATCAACAGCCAGGTTCCGACAGCCCTGTTGTTTTTTTTATCATTTATTGCAAAAACGGGAGTTATGTTTTCAATCATTTCAACTAATTATTAAATGCGCATTTATACCTGGCTTATCAACGTCGCGTTATTATCTGCAAGAAAAACACACACAATTTTTTTAAACTGAACCTGTTATATAATGTTGGTTTTTTTAACAGGTTTTTCCTTGTATATCTTGGGGTGACAGGTTTTTAACCAGCGCCGCAAAGTTATCCCCCTATACGTGCAAATAGTGTTTTGTTTTAGAAACATTCTGCATTTTTGGTAAATGGAAAACAAGCTGCTTTCTTACTTTAATGCCGATATCATTGAAGCAGGTATTGATGAAGCCGGGCGGGGATGTTATGCGGGTCCGGTATTTGCAGCGGCTGTTATCCTGCCTAAAGATTTTTATCATCCGCTTTTAAACGATAGCAAGCAAACGAAAGAGAGCGATCGGTACGACCTTCGGGAAGTAATTAAAAAACAAGCTATTGCATGGGCTGTTGCTTCAGTCGATAATCATACCATTGACAGTATCAATATTTTACAGGCCACTTTTGAAGCGATGCACCAGGCCATTGGAAAATTGAAAAAGAAACCAAAATTCTTACTGATTGATGGTAACCGTTTCCGGCCATATCCAAAAATCAAACACGAGTGCATTATACAGGGTGATGGATTATATGCCAGCATTGCGGCTGCAAGTATTCTTGCTAAAACTTACCGCGACGATTATATGAAAGAACTTCATTTGCAACATCCTCACTACAAATGGGATTTTAATAAAGGTTATGGAACGCCTGAACACCGGGCGGCTATTGCAACGCATGGTTTATGCTGTTATCATCGCCACAGCTTCAACATTATGTCACCGCAAATAGAATTGCCATTTGCTCAGGATGTAGTAACCTACGATACACCCTCTACCACTATCAGTTCGTCAACAGGCAATTTTGATGTTAGTGTTTAAATCGAAAAATATCAATCTGCAATTTTTCTTATACGCAATACAGATCCTCCACCTGCCGCTATCCGCACTGCTATTTTGTCCTTACCAGTGAGCAATTTTTCTTCTTTTTTTATATGATTTGGATTAATTGCAACATCATTCGCATCTGAATAAATTTCGGCAGAATATTTTCCATTGCTTAAAAATGACAAAGGTATCTGGACCGTTTTTTCTTCATTATTATTGATAGTTCCCACATACCAATCGTTTCCTTTTCTTCTTGCAACCGTTATGTATTTATTAAGTTCAGCGGCGGGTACTTTTATTTCGTCCCAAACCGTTGGTACCTGTTGTATAAATTCAAATCCCGGTTCACCCTCATAAGCTGCGGGGTAATCGCAAACCATCTGTAAATAATTTTCGAAAACAACATACAACGCCAGCATATGGCACCTTGTTCCAAGCATCAGCGGTCTTGTGTATTGTACTTTAAAAAGCGAATCGGGCACAGCCCTGAAACCACCCAAATGATAATCAGTTGAACCCGCCAGCATTCTCATAAACACAATATTAAGATCATGTTCGGCCGTCATACGTTTATCCCATTTATTCACCTCGTAATTCATGGTGCCTTCCCTGGTAAACTCATTAGGATAGGTGCGATGCAAACCAGTGGGTTTGTATGCGCCATGAAATTGAATGTGCAGGTGATGTGCTGCAGCTTTCTGTAACATCTCTGTTTGAATATTTACCATTTCCTGGTCGTCGCGATCCATAAAATCAATCATCATACCCTTCAATCCCCAGCGTTCAAATATGGCAAAAGCGCTATCCAGCCTGGGATAAAGAGCTGCCCAGTGCACCCATACCCGAACGCCAACACCTTTTGTAGCAGCGTAATCACAAACCTCTTTCATATCAAGCCCGGGAACAGGTTTTGTAACATCATTATTTGGGCCAGGTGAAAAGCCTACGCCATCATCAGTATACCATTGGTGCAATCCATATTCCACAACAGTATGGTATTCAATCTTATTTCTTGCGCAGAAATCAATATAATATTGTTGAGTAACGAAATTGTTGCCGGGAGCATTTAAAGTATCAGGTGTTACGTTACCATTCCACCAGGGAAAGGTTGTTTTTCCCGGCCTGATCCAGCTGGTGTCAATGGCACAGGGCTCATTTAAATCAGTAATTATATTGTTTTCAAATAAATCACCAATACCATCACTAAGCATTATAACCCGCCACGGTGTTTTATGCGGAAATGATGCTTTTACTTTTGCGACCGTTTGATTTGGAAGCGGTGATAATGTGCTTACAAGTTTTCCATTTTTTTTCGATAGATACATTCCTGCATAGTCAGTTAATGCGGCTTCTGTAATTGCCACATATACTTTGTTACTGCATTCAAATAATGCAGGCATATCCATTAGGGTATCATTCTTAATATCTTTTAATGATATGCTGGTGTATGGCCCCTCATGCGAGCTGGTATAATTGGGCAAAAACAATGCATGTACTATCGGATTATCTTTAAACTGGAAACTGGTATTTTCTTCCTGCAGAACAAACGATTTGTTGGTTGATTGCTTTAATATTTCGTACCTGAATGCAATGCCGTGATTGAAAGCTCTTACTACTAAATTTATAGTTAAACGGTTATCGGAATTTTTCTCTAAAGGAATAACCACTTCGTTGTATGTATCACTAATATATTTTGCTTTACCAACTGGTAGTTCATATCGTTCTACGGCTATTTTAAAAACAGGTTTGCGCATTAAAATATTCCCGTCAAAATTTTCATTCTCAAATTGCAGGCTCAATGGAGATGTTTCAATAATGTTTTTGCCTTTAAACAAAATATCATAGTTCGCTGATCCATTGATTAACCGGAACGAAAACTGTAAACTTTTATCGGGTGATGATATGCTCACCTTTTTCTGAGCAATGGCTGGGATAGAAATTATGAAAAAAAACAGGCAGAAAATACTGTTAAAAGTCTTCATACGGCTGATTATTTACTAAAGATAAAGCAGGGATTAACTGGTTGCAATTACAGGAAGTGGAATCGGGTTCCTGCAAACTGAAGTAGTGATTGACTTTCAAAATACATTCAAAAAAAGCCGCTTCATTAGAAACGGCTTACCTGTGCTATATGTTTTTTTGATGTTTACAGTCTTTCTATAATGCCCGCTATCCCCTGGCCACCGCCAACACAGGCTGTAATCATTCCATACTTTTTGCCAACACGTTTTAGATCGTTCATCACCTGTATGGTTAGTTTGGTTCCGGTGCATCCCAATGGGTGTCCCATGGAAATAGCGCCGCCATTGATATTAACTTTCTCCGGATCCAGGTCCAGCTTTCGGATCACCGCCAAACTCTGGGAGGCAAAAGCTTCATTTAGCTCCACTAGGTCAATATCCGATTGGTTCATTCCCACCTGTTTCAGCACTTTGGGAACAGCCGCAACCGGGCCAATACCCATTATGCGTGGTTCAACTCCGGCACTCACACAACCCACGAGGCGGGCTATGGGTTCAATGCCAAGTTCTTTTACCATTTTTTCGCTCATTACTACCACAAAAGCCGCCCCATCACTGGTTTGAGAACTGTTGCCTGCAGTAACAGATCCATCTGCAGCAAATACGGGTTTTAGTTTAGCTAATGCTTCTATACTCGTATCCGGCCTTGGGCCTTCATCTGTGTCTACAACATAATTCCTGGTGGCTCTTTTTCCTTTTTCATTTACATAAACTTCTTCCACCGTAATCGGCAGAATACCGTCTTTAAAATAGCCGCTTTGAATAGCGTTTATGGCTTTTTGATGACTTTGATAGCTAAATGTGTCCTGGTCTTCGCGGCTAACTTCGTATTCACGGGCAACTGCTTCGGCAGTCAAACCCATGCTCAGGTAATAGTCAGGTTCGGTAGATGAAACAGTATAATTCGGAACGGTTTTCCAGCCTGCAGTAGGTACGAGGCTCATGCTTTCTACCCCACCAGCTACGATACAATCTGCAAAGCCATTACGAATTTTAGCAGTGGCAATGGCAATGGTTTCCAGGCCGCTGGCACAATAGCGGTTCACAGTCATACCCGGAACATCTTTGCCTAATGCACGTGCACTGATAATGCGGCCAATTTGCAAACCTTGTTCTGCTTCAGGTACCGCATTACCAACAATGCAGTCGTCTACCCGGTTGGGATCCAACTGTGGTAGTGACGCCATTACTCCTTTTATTACTTCAACGGCCAGGTCATCTGGTCGCATAAACCTGAATCCGCCACGTTTACTTTTTCCTACTGCCGAGCGATAACCGGCAACGATATATGCTTCCTGCATGATGCAATCGGGTTATAATTAAAATAAATTATGGAATATTAAAGCGAACGCAAATTAGTTGTTTATGCAACTATGTAAAGTTATAGCAGAAATAAATTCAATGCCGCCGGGGTTCTTTTATTTTGCAACTGTTTAAGAGGCCGGTCAAAGAATGAAAGCCTGATTTCTTATAACTGGCGCCGGTAGACTATGTAATCTAATTTAACTGCATGTATCAATTTTTACGCTCTATTCTCTTTTGGTTTGAGCCAGAACAAGTTCACTATTTTTCAATGGGATGGTTGAAAAGGCTGGCTGGGTTGCCGTTGGCCGGTAAAATGCTGGCATCCCGGTTTAATGTTTCGCACCCAAAGCTGGTTACCAAAGCATTTGGTTTAACCTTTAAAAACCCTGTTGGGCTTGGTGCGGGATTCGATAAAAATGCCAGCTATCTTACTGAATTGGAACAACTGGGTTTCGGTCATGTTGAAATTGGAACCGTTACCCCACGTGCACAGGATGGTAATGAAAAACCGAGGCTTTTCCGTTTGCCTGAAGACAAGGCACTGGTAAACCGTATGGGTTTTAATAACGAAGGTGTTGAAGTAATTGCAGAAAGATTACGCAACTGGCAATTGAATATCACCCGGCTTGACAGGGACGGTAAAACTGGCGCAGAAGAAGGAAAGCGTATGATTATTGGGGGCAATATTGGTAAAAATAAAACTACCCCCAACGATTATGCCTATATGGATTACGATATCTGTTTCCGTAAATTATTTGACTACGTTGATTATTTTGTTGTGAATGTGAGTAGTCCCAATACGCCGGGCCTGCGTGAACTACAGGAGAAAGAATCCTTGCGAAAGATCTTGACCCATTTGCAGGAAATCAATTATGGTATGCCGGTATTGAAACCTATTCTGCTAAAAATTGCGCCTGATTTAAATAATACCCAGTTACAGGATGTGATTGATTTGGCAATGGAAATAAAGCTCGATGGATTGGTTGCAACTAATACTACTCTTGACAGAAGCAAACTTTCAGATGCTGGAAAGATCAGGGCGGCAGAAGCAGGAGCCGGTGGACTAAGTGGCAAACCTGTACAAAACAGGTCCACTGAAATGGTGCGCATGATATATGAAAGAACCGGCGGCAAAATTCCCGTGATTGCTTCAGGAGGTGTTTTTTCTGCTGCTGATGCCAAAGAAAAATTTAATGCAGGCGCAGTACTTGTGCAGGTATGGACCGGCTTTATTTATGAAGGCCCTGCTATTGTAAAAAGTATTTGCAAAGGCCTGTTGTGAGAAAAAGTTTACAAGGAAAAATACATTCGGCAGGATTTTTTAGCACCCGGATACTATATTCATTATCAGAATTTATTATACAACCCGCTGGTAAATACCTGCTGTTATATTTGCGCACATTATGGAACATCTTTTAACTTCGGAAAGCATTATTAGTTTTTTGATATTGGTTGTACTCGAAGTTGTTTTGGGTATAGACAACGTAATTTTTGTAAGTATTATTTTGAACCGGCTGCCTCAATCACTTCAAAAAAAGGGACGTATTTTTTGGATGATTTTTGGGATTACAATGCGCAGTTTACTTTTAATGGCCTTAACCTGGTTACTGGGTCAAAGAGGAAAGTCACTGTTTACCATTTTTGATAAAGGTTTCGATCTGGCTTCCTTGGTTATGTTGGTTGGAGGCTTGTTTTTAATTTACAAATCAGTAAAGGAAATTCACGAAAAGCTGGAAGGTGAAGATCCTTCGCATGCAACGGGAGTGTCCAAACCGCTAACTTTTTCACAGGCGGTCATTCAAATTATACTAATTGATATGGTGTTTTCTTTTGATAGCATCATCACAGCAGGTGGTACCGCAAAGCATGTAGAGATCATGATAGCAGCAGTAATTATTGCCATGATCGTCATGTTTGTTTTCAGTCCAAAGATTGCATCCTTCATTCACAAACATCCAACAGTAAAAATGCTTGCATTGTCTTTTTTGGTGATGATTGGATTAAGCCTGATTATAGAAGGATGGGATGCTGAGGCGGCACATGATTTGCACCTGAAAAATTATATTTATTTCGGTATGGCTTTCTCTTTTGGTGTGGAAATGCTGAATATGGTGATGCGTAAAAAATCAAAGCATGTAGTAAGCTTAAACCAGCCTTTACTGCCGGAAGAACAAAATGCTACTAATTCGGATTCAGCACACTAAAAATTCAGCAAAGTATTAGTAAACCAGCGGCTATCATGCCGGCGGTTTCAGTTCTTAAGCGGGTATCACCAAGGGCAACCGGGTGGTACCCGTTTTTCGTAGCAGTTGTAATTTCTTCGGGTGTAAAATCTCCTTCGGGTCCAATTAAAATAAGGCTGTCTTTCATAGCTTTTGTAAGCGATGTTACAAGCGGTTGCTTTTTTTGCACGGTGCAATGCGCAATCCATTTATGCGTGTAATTGTTTAGCGGTATCTCGGAATTTACAACCAATTCATCAAAAGCTATAGGTTGATGTAACACGGGCAACCAGGTTTGCTGGCTTTGCAACATAGCGCTGATGCAAATGGCATTCATGCGATCGAACCTGAAATGTTCGCGTTCGGTACGAGTACATAACAATGGGAATATATCTGACACACCCAACTCCGTGGCTTTTTCCAGGAACCACTCAAAGCGGCTGCTATTTTTTACAGGTGAAATAGCTATGCCGGTCCTGCGGCTGGCATGGTGCGCAGAAAACTCGCTTTCCAACAGCATTACGGAGCAACTTTTTTTGGTAGCAGCAGTTATTTCCATACGGGCAAGTAAACCTTTACCATTTGTAAGATTAAGTTGTTCGCCTTCCTTCATACGCAACACCTGCGCCACGTGTTTGCTGGTAGCTTCATCGAGTTGTATTGTTTTGCTTGATTGCTCTAGTTGTGGATTGAAAAAAAATGGAAGGGCCATTATAGTAAGTTATTGAAACTATGCGCAATGGGACTGGCAGTAGTACTACCGACCTATCGGTACGGGACAGGCGCCGCAAAGCGCCGTAAAGATACTTGAATAGCTGGCAACGATGTTGTAACGGCGCTGCGGTCCGCGATAGCAATCGGGAACTACCAAAGGCCCGGTGCCGCCCGGTGCAATTTGGCGGCATGCGCCTAAATTATTCGTTCATCCTGTAAATAAAAAAAGCTTCTGCCCTAACCAAAGTGCAGAAGCTTTATAGATAATAGATTTATTAGTTTCCGTAAACGCTTAAAAACTTGATGCGCATTATTTTAAGTTGTTCCCACGACAAACTCAGATCGCTTAACTCTTTCTGGGCAACATCCAGGCTGCTTGTTTCACAACCTTTAAAATATTCGATAATGTCGTCCTGGTCCAGCTCATCTATCATATCATTGATGGCGTAATCAAGGTTTAATTTGGTACCGCTCGCTGCAATGGTTTCCATGTCTTCAAGCAATTCTTCCATTTTTAAACCCTTGTTTTTAGCAATGGTTTCCAAAGGAATTTTCTTGTCGATATTTTGGATGAAATATACTTTGTTGCTGCTTTTATTAACCACGCTTTTCATCTGGAAGTCGTCTGGCTTTTCGATGTCGTTTTCTTCCACGTATCCGGCAATCAGTTCGATAAAAGGTTTGCCAAATTTTATAGCCTTTCCCTTGCTTACTCCCTGGATTTTCTCGAGTTCTTCCATGGTGGTTGGATACATGGTAGCCATATCGAGCAAGCTGTTTTCGAGGAACAATACAAAAGGTGGAAGTGAACGTTTTTTCGCTTCTTTCTGCCTGAGTTCTTTTAGCATTTCCATAAGGCGATCATCGGCTGCTGCACCTGCACCACCGTTGTCACCACCTTCTTCATCGTCTTCATTGGCATCTTCAAATAAGTTGTTGAGCACAATTTTAAAGGAAGAAGGTTTTTTCAGGAAAGCTTCACCCTTTTCGGTGAATTTCAGTAAACCATATTCTTCGATGTCTTTCCGAACCAGGCCTTCGAGCAGCATCTGCCGAATAATGCTGTTCCAATAGTTGTGATCATGATCTTTACCAATGGCAAATTCAGGAATTACGTTATGCCGGAACATGGTCACCTGGGCAGTTGGGCTGCCAATCAGCACGCAGATCACGTAATCTATATTGAAATGCTCGCCAACGGCTTTCACCACTTTCAGCACTTTTAAAACTTCGTCTTTGGTTTCTATCTTTTCTTTTGGATGTACGCAGTTGTCGCAATGGTTGCAATTATCCTGCGGCCATATTTCGCCAAAATAATGGAGTAAAATTTTACGACGGCACACCGAACTTTCGGCATAAGCTACCGTTTCATTTATAAGTTGAGCGCCAACTTCACGTTCACTTAATGGTTTGTCACGCATCAGGTGTTCGAGTTTGGCTACATCCTTATGGCTATAGTAAAGTATGCATTTGCCTTCCATGCCATCCCTGCCTGCACGCCCCGTTTCCTGGTAATAATTCTCGATTGATTTTGGAATATTATAGTGAATTACAAAACGGATATCGGGTTTATCGATACCCATGCCAAAAGCGATAGTAGCAACAATTACCTGGGTGTCTTCATTTAGAAAAAGATCCTGGCGTTCTGCCCTTACCTTGGCATCCAGGCCGGCGTGATAGGCAACTGCCTTGATACCGTTGGCCCTCAAAATCTCCGCCAGCTCTTCGGTTGTTTTGCGGTTTAGCGTATAAATAATACCGCTTTTGCCTTTGTTCTGGCTGATGAACTTTACAATGTTTTTTACCGTCTGGTCTTTTTTCACCTTTGGCTGTATTTCGTAATACAGGTTATGACGGTTAAAAGAAGAGATAAAAATGTTTGGTTCGCGAAGTCCAAGATTTTTTACAATATCGCTTTGCACTTTTGGAGTTGCAGTGGCGGTAAGTGCAATAACGGGAATGTTAATGTTGATCTGGTCCATCATCTCGCGGAGGCGGCGGTATTCCGGGCGGAAGTCGTGTCCCCATTCTGAGATACAATGGGCTTCATCTACGGCGAAAAATGAAATATGGAGATCGCTGAAGAAATCAAGATTGTCCTGTTTGGTTAGGGTTTCCGGCGCCACATATAACAGCTTGGTTTTCCCGCTCAACAGGTCATCCTTAACTTCTTTCTGCTGGGTTTTGTTAAGGGTACTGTTTAAAAAATGCGCAATGTTATCCTGGCTGCTATAACCTCTCACCAGGTCAACCTGGTTTTTCATTAAGGCAATCAAAGGGCTTACTACAATGGCAACACCTTCATTTACAAGAGCTGGTAACTGGTAGCAAAGACTTTTCCCCCCGCCGGTTGGCATAATCACAAAAGTATCTTTTCCTCCAAGCAGGCTTTGAATGGCATCCACCTGGAGGCCTTTAAAGCCATCAAATCCAAAATGTTCTTTTACTTTTTCGGTCAATTCGGCCTCTGTCATTTGTTTAAGGCCAACTTGTAATGCTCTGTTTACCGGAACCCTTGGAACAAGGGGCTCTGAAACACTGGACGAAGATCTTGTTGCTTTCTTTGTGGCAACAGCTGCTTTTGTAGCAACGGTTTTTCCCATGTCAATATTTTTATTCGTAACAGCTAAAGCCGAAACGGTTCTTTAAGGTAATTTAATTGTGTCAGTGAAAGCCGAAAATGAAAATAAATTTTGGACAAAATGCATATCGGATATACAAACGCCACGCCATTATTGGATCTCAAACTCACAATTTCTCTCAAATGGGCATTTTAGAGGAGTCGCAAATTTAGATCAATTTAACGTTATTCTGTCTACTTATTAAATTCCAGACCATCTTTTTAACCAACACAATGATGCATTTTTTAATTTTTTTGTGATATAGCGGGACTATTCCATGGCTAGTACTTGCACCTGGCTATAAGCTTTGTCTAAGTAATATTCTAAAGGTCATTCATTTACATTTGCTGCCATGTTACAAGCGGGTATAAAAAATATGGCTTTGCAAACCATACAACTGGAAACAGAAAGTGTGGCCGGGCTTGCGGCTTTTATAAATGAAGATTTTGAAAAAGCGGTTATGCTGATGCACAATACCAACGGCAGGCTGGTAATTAGTGGTATTGGTAAAAGTGCCATTGTAGCCCAAAAAATTGTAGCAACACTGAATAGTACCGGCACTCCGAGTCTTTTTCTGCATGCTGCAGATGCCATTCATGGCGATCTTGGAATGGTGCAGCAGGATGATATAGTAGTGATTATCAGCAAAAGCGGTAATAGCCCGGAGATAAAAGTGCTGGTTCCGCTTATAAAAAACTTTGGCAATACAATTGTCGGAATGATTGGCAATCTTCAAAGTTATCTCGGCATTCATTCAGACTACATTTTAAATACCACGGTAAGCCAGGAAGCATGTCCTAATAACCTGGCACCCACCAGCAGCACTACAGCACAAATGGTGATGGGCGATGCAGTTGCTGTGTGCCTGATGGAGTTGAAAGGATTTACGGGTGCCGATTTCGCCAAATTTCACCCCGGGGGCATTTTGGGCAAAAAACTTTACCTGCGTGTTAGCGACCTGATCGCTGATAACCCGGTTCCTATGGTAAAACCAGGTACACCCTTACCAGAAACTGTAATAGAGATGACCGCTAAAAGGTTGGGGGCAACTGCGGTTGTGAACGAGGATGGGTCAGTTTACGGCATCATAACGGATGGCGATTTGCGGCGAATGCTGCACCGCAGGCAAGCAATACAGGGAGTTACGGCAAAAGACATTTGTACACCAGGGCCAAAAAGTATCGAACCGGGAGAGCTGGCCGTAAATGCGCTTGACCAACTTCGTCGTAATGATATTACGCATTTGATAGTTTCGGTAAACAACCAATACGTCGGCATCTTACATTTGCACGACCTTATAAAAGAGGGTTTAATTTAAACAGTATCTCATAGTTGACGGTTTTAAATCAACTATGGTATAGTTTGTTTATTAATCCAGAATCGAATTTATCATACAACCTGGCTAACACAACACCAGCTATTATGATGTCACACTCATTAACCTTGATTTTTTTATTATACATAAAGTATCCATGAATAAACATCATTACGTAGCAATTATGGCCGGTGGAATTGGAAGCCGCTTCTGGCCGGTTAGCAGGGCGAGATTACCAAAACAGTTCCTTGATATTTTAAATACCGGCGATACTTTATTGCAGGCAACCTATAAAAGGTTTAGTGCCATTATTCCTCCTGAAAATATTTATGTTGTTACGTTTGATGAATATGCAACACTCGTTAAAGCTCAATTGCCTGCTATACCGGTAGAGAATATATTGAGCGAACCCAGTCGTAAAAACACGGCACCTTGTGTAGCCTATATGGCTTTTAAATTACAACAAATAGATCCTCAGGCGTCTTTTATTGTAGCGCCAAGTGATCAATTAATATTGGACACTCAAACGTTTACAACTATTTGCCAGGAGGCTTTACATTTTGTTGATAATAATGATTCGCTGTTAACACTGGGCATAAAACCTACTTATCCTAATACCGGTTATGGTTATATTCAATATGAATCTGAATCGATCGAGGACAACATATACCCCGTTAAAATTTTTACAGAAAAACCAAACCTGGAATTAGCCAAAGCATTTATCGCCAGTGGTGACTTTTTATGGAACGCAGGGATCTTTGCCTGGAAAGCAACCACTATCTTAAATGCATTTGAAAAATACCTGCCGGAAATGTTCGAGGTTTTTGCAGCAGAAAAAGAAGTGTTTGGTACCGAACAGGAAAAAGAAGCCATTGATCGCATCTACCCGCAATGCGTAAACATCTCTATTGATTATGGTATTATGGAGAAAGCTGAAAATGTTTTTATTATCCCTTCTTCTTTTGGCTGGAGCGATTTAGGTACCTGGAACAGTGCCTACGAAAACATGGACAAGGATTATCTTGGCAATGCTATTAAGGGAACTAACGTAATGGTTATTGACGCAACGGGTAATATGGTACATGCCGAAAATAACAAGATGGTTTTATTACAGGGGTTGGAAGATTTTGTGGTAGTTGATACACCAGATGTTTTAATGATCTGTAAAAAAGATAAAGAGCAGGAAATAAAAGAATACATGGCCGAAGTAAAAAGAAACAAAGGCGATAAGTATTTGTAAATTTTATTGTTGATAGTTCTGAAATAAGGAAGTAATTATGTTTTGCTTCCTTATTTTTTTGAACAAAAATTAATTTTTGTAATGGCACCTGTTATACAATCAAAACTACCTTTGGTAGGAACAACCATTTTTACTGTTATGAGTGGTCTTGCAACTGAGTACAAGGCCATCAACCTTGGGCAGGGTTTTCCTGATTATGCCATGAACAAGACATTAACCGATTTGGTTAATAAAGCCATGAAAGACGGGTACAACCAATATGTTCCCATGCCGGGTTATATGCCCCTACTGGAAGCTATTGCAGCTAAAGTAAAAAGACTATATACTACGGAAATTGATGCGGCAAACGAAATCACCATTACACCTGGTGGTACTTATGCTATCTATACAGCAATTACATGCGCAATACAACCGGGTGATGAAGTGATTGTTTTCGAACCTTGTTATGATAGTTATATTCCAAACATCGAAGTGAATGGTGGCGTTGCCGTCCGCGTTCCGTTGAAATATCCCGATTATTCTATCGATTGGGAGTTGGTACATGCTGCAGTTACCGATAAAACCAAAATGATCGTTATTAATTCACCACATAATCCAACCGGATCTGTACTGGGTGCAAACGATATAAATGAATTACGCAAACTGGTAAAAGATAATGACATTTTTATAGTCAGTGATGAAGTTTATGAACACTTGATTTTTGATGGCAAACAGCATGAAAGTATTTTGCGTTACCCCGACTTAATCCAACATGCTTTTGTATGTTTTTCATTTGGAAAAGTTTATCACTGCACCGGTTGGAAATTGGGCTATTGTATTGCTCCTGCTGCTTTTACTAAAGAGTTTAGAAAAGTTCACCAGTTTAATTGTTTCAGTGTAAACAGCCCTATGCAGGTGGCCCTGGCTAATTTTTTACAGGACGAAAAACAGTACCTGGAGCTGGGAAGTTTTCTGCAACAGAAAAGGGATTATTTACGTGAACTTTTAATGCAAACACCACTTAAAGTAATTCCTTCTTATGGCAGTTATTTTGAGATGTATAGTTATGCAGGTTTGAGCCAGGAAGCAGAAAAAGATATTGCTATCCGGATGGTAAAAGAATGCGGGGTTGCAACTATTCCTACTTCTGCATTTTATGTAAACGGCAACGATAACAAGGTGTTGCGTTTTTGTTTTGCAAAAAATGAGGCCACGCTCGAAGCAGCGGTAACCCGCTTGACAAACTTTCAATGGCAATAATGAAATTATTTACATGCTTTTTTTCATGACATTATACAGCACTTTTTTTTCATGTTCGTTTATAGTTACACTGCTATCCTGCTGTAGCCAGTGCCGTTTAAAAGTTTTAATAGCGGCACTGCTATCCTTTGTATCATATCCTATTATTCGCAATGCATTCAAAGTGTTGAAATCGACAGGAATAGTTACTGCTGTTGTGTCATCATACCAAATTCCAAAACCGCTTTCACTTAATAGCTTCCATGGGAATAAAATTCCGGGATCAATTTTCCTGGTTGGTGCCAGGTCTTCATGGCCAATAAAATTTTGGGCAGGAATATTAAAACCTTTTTTTAATTTATCGAGTACAAGTAGCAAGCTGTTTAACTGCACATCCGGGAATAATTCAAATCCATTATTATCTAGTTCTATACCGATGCTATTGCTGTTTAAATCGGTAGTATTCCCCCATTTTCCAGTTCCTGCATGCCATGCCCGCAGGTAATCGTTTAGCATATGATGAATGGTGCCATCCTTACAAATTACATAATGTGCACTTACTTGCGTACTGGAAGTTGTAAACGTTTTTAGTGTTTGATCACAACTATTTTGTGCAGTATAATGAATGATTACAAAATTGGGTTTGCGTAAATTGAGATTGGTTGTTCCAATCCAATTTCCGGCTGTTATAAAAGAGTCCTGTAATGGAGCCTGTTTAATCAATTTCGATAAAACTCTCGTTTGCTTCTTATAAGCCTTGTTACCTGCCCTATAAGGATTTCCGGCACATGCCATCATCAGTATTATGATAACTGAGAGAAATACCTGTTTCATCATTACTCGAAAATAGCTATAATGGCTTAACTAGCCGCAATCGGCAATCTATGCCATACTAGATTTCAAGGTAGAGCTTAAGCTGTTCAATAAACCTTTTTCCGGTTGTTTCATTCTAATTTCCTTATTCAATCACGGTCAATCTTAACAAAAATAACCAGCAAAACTTTTTTTGTGAAAACTAAAAATATTAGTAATTTCACACTAAGATATTTATCACCAAAAATTTATAGATGCAAACTTCCACATACAATCAGCATGCTTTACCAGTTATGGAAAGCCTTGATAAACAGCCAGCCAGAATAAATACCAGCCGTACCGACCAATACGAATACACACTTGTAATTAAAACAGATAATACTATAGCCGGGCTTTTATCGGCGGAAAAGAAAGCATTTACAGATATATATAAAGTTGAAGTAAAAATGCCCGGGGAATTGCAAATCGCTATTATGAAATTCCAGGCAATGGAGGATATGGAACCCACTATCAGCAGGTGGATGCAACGGATCTGCGGCCAGCAGGAAAGTTTTATCGTGACATTAAATAATTACAGTGGTTTTCCTCCTAATAATATTCACGTTCGGGTTCAATATACGCAGGCATTTCAGGCTCTGGGTAACCAATTGAAAGTAATAGATAACTATGTAAAAAGTTACGGTTTGCCTGCTGCAAGAATAAGCAATCATCCACATCTCAACTTAATACATAGCATCCCTGAAGCTATGTATAGAAAGGCCATGCTGGATTATGCGCAGCGAGATTTTCATGGTTCATTTATTGTAAATGAACTGGTGTTATTAAAACAAAAGCATCAATTTGAAACAGCCAGGAAAATAAATATTTTTGGTTTATTGCCAGCGTTGGCAACAACAGTTTGCCAGGAGCCAATCATTTCTTATTAACTTCTAAAATCAAACCAAATGGGAACGCAGGGAATTATAAAAAGGACCGCAAAATTCAATCATGTAATGGAAAATATTCCACCTGCATATATGCGCAGTTTACATATGAATGAATACCTTTTGGTATTGAACCTGAATGAAGATTTGCGCAATCGCATAATGCTTGTAAAACAAAAGTTTGCTGAAAAGTATGAAACCAACCTGGCAAAATTTTTAAAACCACATATTGCGTTGGTCCATTTTAAAAGCTGGGATTTAATGGAAGAAAAAATATCGCAGCGTATCAAACATATTGCCATGGGAGCAGCTCCTTTTAAAATTGAATTAAAGGATTTTGGAAGCTTTCCTACGCATAGTATTTACATAAATGTTAGTACCAAAATACCGGTAATAAACCTTGTTAAACAATTAAAAGAGGTGCAACGTTTAATGAAGGCTGACCCAGAGCAGGATCCGCATTTTATTTCGGATCCATATATAGCCATCGGTAGAAAACTATTACCCTGGCAATTCGAAAAAGCCTGGCAAGAATATGAGCACAAACATTTCACTGCAAAATTTATTGCAGATAGTATGTTGCTTGTTAAACGTCCTGCAGGCGGTAAAGCTTACCAAATAGTTGAACGCTTTGATTTCCAAAATCTTCCCGTTGCTACAACACAGGCTAGTTTGTTTGCATATTAGTTTTCGAGCAAGTTTAAGAAGGTAATTGAAGTCTTGATTGTAATTATGCCACTACCTAAATTTTGATGGTTGTAATTCAGAGCGAAAGCATTCTATATGCACGAGGTGCCCAATCTCCCTTAATATAACATCAATTCCCAAATGTATAGCCCTGAAAGGGCGCGGTACACCAGCCATGGGCAAGCCCATCGCTGATATATAAATAAAAGATATTGTGATGATCGATAATGTGAATGAAAATATTCCCAAAAAAATGGGAGAAGAAGGTATCGAACAAAAAGACAGTTACCTGAAAGGAAGGGGTGCACAAATCAACACAAAAAATAAATTTTTAAAAGACGAAACCACCCGGGAATACATCGAAGCAGTTGACGATTGGGAGCTATCAAATCCTGCAACTGTTTACCTGGAGCAGCAGGCAAAGAGTATCGTTAATAAAGTTGAAAGCCCCGATGTAGGAATGATGTACAGCATGAACCCTTATGCAGGATGTGAACATGGCTGTATTTACTGCTACGCCCGCAATGCACATGAATATTGGGGATATAGTGCCGGTCTTGATTTCGAACAAAAAATTATTGTAAAGAAAAATGCGCCTGAATTATTGCGTAAGTTTCTAATGCACCCCAAATGGGAATGTGTACCGCTTGGCATGAGTGGCAATACTGATTGTTACCAACCAGCCGAACAACGCTTTCACCTCACCCGAAAGATGCTGCAGGTATGCAACGAATTTAACCAGCCAGTAGGAATGATCACAAAGAATGCGTATATGCTAAAAGACAAGGATTTGCTGGTGCAAATGGCAAGGAAAAAATTGCTCTCCATTTTGGTATCGGTAACATCGTTTGAAGAAGATTTACGGCGGGTAATGGAGCCACGCACTACTACTGGTAAGCAGCGTATAAGATTGATCAAAGAATTAAGTGATGCCGGGGTTCGAATGGGTGTTATGTTGGGACCAATGATACCGGGCCTGAATGATCATGAAATGCAACGAATTATGAAAGCGGCCAGCGATGCCGGCGCCACCTTTTCAGCGTACACTTTTATTCGTTTAAATGGTTCTGTAAAATTGCTGTTTCATGATTGGCTGTATAAAAATTTTCCAGACCGCGCCGATAAGGTGTGGCATATGATTGAAGATAGCCATGGAGGAAAAGTTAATGATACGCGTTATGGTACCCGTATGCGGGGCGAAGGACCAATAAGTGACATGATTCGCCAGCAGTTTATGAAATACAATAAACTGTATAATTTGAATGCAGAAAGATGGGAGCTGGATTGTAGCAATTTTAAAAGGCCGGGACAACAAGGAAGGCTGTTTTGATTTGTGATCTGTGATTTGCTGATTGCTGATTTTTTACGATTCAAGCGAGTTTTTATAATGGGGAAAGTGGAGGCTGTTTGATCCACTGTACCTGGCAGATATTTGGTCCAAATCGTCATTTGACTTTAGCCCATTGAACATGATAAAGCAATAAGATAAAAGAAAATGAGTGAAAGAATTGTGGAGAAAGTAGCCATTCTTGCCGATGCAGCGAAGTATGATGTATCCTGCAGCAGCAGTGGTAGTAAAAGAAAGAATGAAAATAAAGGTTTGGGTAATGCCAGTAACGGTATTTGCCATGCTTATACGGAAGATGGACGATGTGTTTCGCTCTTAAAGATCCTGCTTACCAATCATTGTATTTTCGATTGTGCCTATTGCATCAATCGCAAGAGCAATGATATAAAACGAGCTGCGTTTACCGTGCAGGAAGTGGTGGATCTTACTATTAATTTTTACCGCAGAAATTATATTGAAGGGTTGTTTTTAAGTTCCGGAATTTTTAAGAATGCCGATTACACGATGGAACGCCTGGTGCTGGTAGCAAAGAAGCTTCGGTCTGAACACAATTTCAACGGCTATATCCATTTAAAAACAATCCCCGGTGCCAGTGAAGAATTAATGAACGAAGCAGGTAAATATGCAGATCGTTTGAGTGTAAATGTGGAAATGCCAACCGAGCAAAGCCTCAAGTTATTAGCGCCCGAAAAGAATCATTCGGATGTAATAAAACCAATGCTCTATCTGAAAGATAAGATCATCGAAAACAAGGCAGATAAAGCCGTAATGAAGAAAGTTCCGGCTTTTGCACCAGCAGGACAAAGTACACAGATGGTAATTGGCGCCACACCAGAAAGTGATTTACAGATCTTGTTTATGGCAGATGCTTTTTACAAGCGGATGAATTTGAAAAGGGTGTATTATTCCGGCTATGTACCCATTAGTACCGACAATCGTTTACCGGTAATTGGAACTCCGGTTCCGTTTATCCGTGAAAATCGTTTGTACCAGGCCGATTGGCTGTTGCGCTTTTATCATTTTGATGTAAAAGAAATTGTTTCACCGCAGGATCCGTTGCTGGATATGGAAGTAGATCCTAAACTTGCCTGGGCCTTAAGAAATATGCATTTATTTCCTTTGGATATTAACGTGGCTGATTATAAAATGATCATGCGCATCCCTGGTGTTGGTGTAGGTTCTGCGCTAAAAATTTGCAAGGCACGCAGGTTTGCAAAGCTTGGATGGGATGAATTGAAGAAGATCGGTATCTCGTTTAGCAAGGCAAAATATTTTGTCACCTGCAAGCAGGATTATCTTAAAAAAGACTGGCAGCCTTCACAAATAAAAAGCATGATTTTATCGGGAGGACAAAGTAAATACAAACCGAATTTTTCCACCCAACTCCAATTGTTTTAACGCATGACAACTGTTTTATATGATGGAACTTTCGATGGATTTTTAACGGCTGTATTCAAAGTGTATGATACGAAAATTGTTGATGCTGCAATAGCCATCATTGGATCAACAAGCGGCAACTTGTTTGCCGATGAAATGATAATTACAACTAATATTACTCTTTCAAAAAGAGTATGGAAGGGATTGGAACAAAAAATGTCTTTACGTGCCCGGCGTGAATTGTATACTGCTTTTTTATCTGAAGTAAAAGGCATTGAAAATGCATTGCTGCGGTATATCCGGTATGCTTTCGCATCAAAAATTTACATTGAAAATAACTATAGCAACGCAGACGTTTTGTATGTAAAACAAACAGCGCATAAAGTGTATAGGGAGAAGCATCGCATGGAAGCTTTTGTACGCTTTCAAAAAATGAAAGATGATTTGTATTTTGCTTCGGTGCAACCAGATTACAATGTATTGCCATTGATCAGCAAGCATTTCGAAGAGCGGTATGCCGATCAGCGCTGGTTGATTTATGATGCCTTTCGAAAGTATGGATTGTATTATGATTTGGAAACAGTAAGCGAAGTGCAATTTACTTTTTCAGAAGAAACAGCAAACGGGAAAAATATTGCGGCAGCTTATGATGAAAGTGAAGCCATGTACCAGCTGTTATGGAAGCAATATTTTAACAGTGTAAATATCCCCGCCCGTAAAAACATGAAGTTACACATACAACATATGCCTAAAAGATATTGGAAGAATTTGGTGGAGAAGAGGTGAATTTACAAAAGATAGGTAAAATGTTGTTGGCAGGTTCGATTTTAAACATTCAGAATTAACAGGTTGTATAACTACAATCCGGGTGAAGCAATAATCTCATTGATTTAGTATATTTGAAAAAAACATCTTTTATGACTTATGATAGATTAGAACTCTTGTCATTACCTGCCCAGGAAAAGATTGCGTTGGCAGAAGAGCTTTGGAGCAGCGTGGAAGAGGAATTGCACGTCAGTAAAGAGGAAATCGAATTTGCTGAGGAGCGCATAAAATTGCATGAAGCAGCTCCGAATGAAGGATTAAGTGTTGAAGCTTTCAAGAAATATTTTGCCGATAAGTATGGATTTTAAAATACTTATTAAGCCAATTGTATTTGTTGATGCTGAAGAAGCGGTAATGTATTATGAGAAAAAATTACCTGGGCTCGGTAAGCGTTTCTACGAACAGTTCTTAATTACCCTTAATAAAATCCATGCAAAACCGCATATATTCTCTTTTGTAAAAGGTTCTGTAAGAAGATGCAGAATTGAAAAGTTTCCGTATAAAATATTTTACTTAATTCAGTCTGATACAATTTTCATAATTGGGCTATCTCATGCAAAAAGAAGCAACACCTTTATTAAAAGACGATTAAAAATGGTTTAAAAGATTTTCTGCAAAAAATCGTCCCAAAAAAAAATTTATAAATAAAATTTGGTTGGTATTATAAAAAAGTTAAAGCTTTGCAGCAACAAACAACATTACAAATGCGCCAGTTAAAAATAAAAATTGAACCTGTTACCCCTTTCGGTTTCGACCGGAATGATAACTATGGCGGCGCCTGTAATACTGATGATTAGCTTGAGAAAACAAAACTAACGTCTTATAACAGCTCCGTCAACAACGGGGCTTTTTTTATGCCCTAATCGGTTCAATTGGAAAGGTGAATTCAGCTGGGAGAATAAAAAATAAAAAATCAAATTAAAAAAAAAGAATACTTGACACAACCAAAGAACATACATATTAGCAAAACAACTGGCATCAATTGGTTTCAATGGCAACAACCAGTTGAGAGCAGTAGCTGCGCATACACCATTAAGTATGCTTCAAAATTGTTTTTAAGTATGAATGAGCAATATTCAAACATAAGACTGTGCAATAAAATAGGTACCTGGTAAACAACAGTGTACTTATTAAAAAGCCCGGTCATGAAAATGGCCGGGCTTTTTTGTTACTTTTTTGTAGTGGGTTTCGACTAAAAACATTAAAATAAAACATCATGAAATTTATATCTATAATAGCAATCATTATCGTGTATAAGCTGGTTGCTACTCCTGTAGTAAAAAAATGGCTGCAAAAAACCAGGGAGCATTTGAGAAAGATCTTTTTCCCAATGAATGCCGCAAGCATATTTTACAATGATACAGTTGACTCGAAAAAGCTATTTGTAAAAAAGTTCGCCACGCTTCCCTGCTCTGGTTATATTGATCAAATGGATACTTCGAAAGTTTTTGAATACCTGAGATCGGGCGCGCAGGGAAAAGTTTTATCGATATACCAGCATACTTATTTCGATTGGAAACAAGCGCAACAGTTCTTTAGTAAAAGCATTTTAATACTTAAAGGCAATATCATGATTGAAATTGCATCTGACTATACAGAAGTGCTTTTTGCTAATAATAATTATGATAAAGGTGAGGCTATAATAGAGGCGCTCGTGCCCTTTAAAGCAGAAGCAAAGATGCAACCTTATGAAATTAATATTATCACGTTATCAAAACAGGGATTAGAATTGAAGCCGCTTGAAATTAATAGTACAGAACTAGCAATAGGGCTTTATTATAACGATGATTTTGCAGCTGTTGATGCTCTTATAAAGAGGCGTTTGTTAATGGAGCAGGACAAAGGAATTATCTTGTTGCATGGGTTGCCAGGCACAGGTAAAACAACCTACCTGCGTCATTTGATCGGCAGCTTGAAAAAGAAAGTAATGTTCGTGTCGCCTGCTGTAGCAGAAAACCTGATGAACCCCGAATTCATGGATCTCTTAATTGATAACCCGAATGCGGTGCTGGTAATTGAAGATGCGGAGAACATTATACTTGACCGGCGCTACAGTAGCCAGAGCAGTGTAAGCAACCTGCTCAACATCAGTGATGGGTTGTTAAGCGACTGTTTGAATGTACAAATTATCTGCACGTTCAACAGCGATATAGCCATGGTAGACAGTGCACTGATGCGGAAGGGAAGATTGATTGCAAAATATGAATTCGGAAAGTTAGCCGTAACAAAAGCGCAGCAACTATCCAATCACCTTGGTTTCGATACATTGGTAAACAAACCGATGACACTGGCTGAAATTGCTAACCAGGATGAAATGGTTTTCGAAACAAAACAAGTGCAGGTGCTGGGATTCAGAAGAGATGCGATAGTGGAAAATTGAGCCCTTAAGCATAAAAAAACCGGGGCTAAAAACCCCGGTTTAAAATTTCTTATTTGTTGGCGACAACTGCAGCAGGGCGATCATACTGTAGTAACCGGTTAACTTTTCCGTTATTGTCGAAGCGCCAGGCTTCCTGTAGTTCAACGGAATCAACCTTTCCGCTGGCCTTATCAGTATGAACCTCTTTGGCCCAAATGCAAACCCATTGTTCATTCTGATCGGTGCTTTTTATGGGGAACACACTGTGAACGGTGGTTGTAACAGTGCTGAACATTGCACGGTAAACAACACCGCTGGCCAGCGAGCTATCTCTTGCAGCCCTCACATTGGTGCCATCAGAGGTGCCCATTTGAACAGTGTCGGCAAAGGCTTCAATATGCGCATTTGGTGTACCGTTGTCCCAGTCTTTGTATAACTGCAGCACCGTTTCAACATTTTTTGGATCTCCCATTTCAAAGGAGCCGGAATAATTTGGCGTATAGCCGTACATGTTGATCGGGGCCGCCACCGACGTATCAGGTGCTCCCGCGATAGGTGTTGTTGTTTGGCTTTCACCGCACGACAATAAAAAGAGAGAGAAGCAAAGCAGGATGTTGACTTTCATAAATGTTTTTTTAAATAATAGATGAAGAAAATGGGTAGGGGTGGATTGGAGCTAGTGTGGGATATTTTTTCTCTGCCTAATATACAATTTGTCTTATATATAATAAATGTTTTTCGCAAGCGGTTGCCAGGTTGTTAAATAAATTACGCGGGAGGTTAATAAGATGGAAAAGAAAATAAAATGGAGAACCTTAACGGGAAAGTGGATTAAAGAATCCATTTGCGATGAAGTTACACGAGCATTACAACGAGAGAAAGAAGCCGGGCATTCGATAAAAGTTTGCATTGGCACCGATAGCCAGGTAAAAGCAAAAGAAACAGAATTTGCAACCGTTATCGTGTTCGTAAGAATAGGAAAAGGTGCATTTATGTATATCAACAACGACATCACAACCCGCAGGATGAGCATTAAAGAAAGGAGGCTCGAAGAAGTGGCGCGGAGTATTGATATAGCTTATGAACTCTGCTCCATTTTCACCGCATTTAATGTAGATATGGAAGTGCATGCCGACATTAACACCAATCCAAATTTCAGGAGCAATGATGCCTTGAAAGAAGCGATGGGTTATATCATGGGAATGGGTTTTGTTTTCAAAGCAAAGCCGCATGCATTTGCAAGTTCCAGCTGTGCGAATAAGGTGGTGCAGTAGTTAGTGGTGAGTAGTGAGTGGTGAGTGGTGAGTAGTGAGTGGTGAGTGGTGAGTAGTGAATCGTGAGTCGTGAAAGCATTATCACGTAATGTTTTTTGGGGGACCAGCATTTGGAATTCTGATCATCATCGTTGTGACTTGCCCCGCCGTGGCGGGGTCACTCACTGCAAGAGTTGAAGCTATGTGGAGCAACTGTTCTTCGATGTTTTCCTCGAGATCTGTAAGTTTTAAATAAACAATATTGATTCATAAATAAAATGTATTTGCCTTTCCTCCTCTTTAGGGGTTGGGGTTTCAAAAGCTTGCTTAACGGCAAGAAGGATATAGTGCTGTTGTAAGCAAACCAGGCCTGTGCATCTATGCACGGCAGTGCAGGCGGTAGTAACTGTTTGTATGCTGTTGACACAATGGGTTATGTCCTCCAACACTCTCGTGTCTGAGGTTCGACTCCTCATCCCTGTAATATGGGATAGCTCAGTGGTTAGAGCAGAGAACAACGTGCAGGTTCGAATCCTGCTCCCGATTCAATGGGATAACTCAAATGGTAAGAGTGCTACACTGTTATTGTGGTAAAAAAGTACACCGCTTTTCAAATGGTGGAACGTAAGAGCCCGGTGCTTTTATTCTGCAAAATGGTGATCGTTAAGCCTCTTAGAACAGGGCTTAATAATTAAAAAGAATGCAAACCGGCAAACACCTGTATAGTGTATAACTGCTTATGAAACTGTAAGAGGATTTAAAGACCATGCTGTTTAAGATGCATTAAACAGCCGTTTTAAAACGAATTACAGAATAGTATTCAAGGTACACTTTCCGTGTAAGCTAGTTGAGTGAAAGCACCGGCTTTATTGAAAGGGATCTTTTAAAAACAAATGAAATGAAAAGGGTAATGATCAACACCTGGCAAAAAGGACTGGTGTTTAAAAATGGAGCGTACAAACGCATGTTGAACGAAGGCGCCTACTGGTTATGGAATGAAGAAGTGATGATCTACGACATGACCAAACAGTTTATGGCACCGGTGGAATTGAATATCCTGTTGCAGGATGCTGATGTGGCAGCAGCATTGCATGTAATTGATGTTCGTGACAACGAAATGGTTTTGCAATATGAAAATGGTTTGTTGAAACAAGTGTTAACTGCGGGCCGGTATACTTTCTGGAAGGGCATCATCAACTATGATGTTATGGTAGCTGATATCAGCAAAATTGAGATCAGCGAAGGAATTAACAGGTCTACTTTGCAACACAAATTGCTGGCTCCCTATGTGAGAAGTTATACTGTTGAAAGCTATGAAAAAGCCATGCTGTTCGTTGATGGCAATTATGTAAAACCATTGAACAGCGGTGTTTACTACTGGTGGAAAAACAGTATAATGATCAACGTGGGAAAAGCCGATACCAGGCAGCAGCAGACCGAGATAAACGGGCAGGAGATCCTGACCCGCGATAAAGCTGCATTGCGTGTAAACGGCCAGGCACAGTTTAAAGTGGTGGATATCGAAAAAGCCTTGCTCCAGAATGCTGCTTACGACAAACAATTGTACGTGGCTTTCCAGCTGGCTTTGCGGGAATATATCGGCGCTTTCAGCTTTGATGAATTACTGGAGAAAAAAGAGACCATTGCTCCATTCATTTTGCAGTCGGTAAAAGATAAAGCGCAGGCCTTGGGCGTGGAAGTAACCGGTTTTGGTATCCGGGATATCACCTTACCAGGTGATGTAAAAGACATCATGAACCAGGTGTTGATTGCAGAGAAAAAAGCGCAGGCCAACACCATAATGCGCCGGGAAGAAACTGCCAGCACAAGAAGCTTGCTAAACACTGCGAAACTGATGGAAGACAACAGCATGTTGTATAAGCTGAAAGAAATGGAATACGTGGAAAAGATCGCGGAAAAAATCAGCAACATCAGTGTAAATGGTAACGGCGCTTTGCTGGAACAATTGAAACAGACCTTTGTGCCGCAGAAATAAATAAGCAGCAGTAAGGTGTATATCTTGCTGCTGCTTTAATCGCCGAAATTTTCGCCATACTTTTTTGAAGGATGCTTACTGGTATGATGAACAGTAATAATTTCAACAGAATTATTATTTATGCGATAAACAATTAAAAATGGAAAGCGATGGACGAGGTAATCACGAAGGACTTTTTTTTCATCGATAAATCCATAATGTCGGGATGCAGCGATAATTTATGATAAGCCGATACGAGTTCAAAAAGAAATTCATCGCCTAATCCTGAACGCTGTTGTTCGTACAATTCATATGCTTCATATTCATCTGAGTGGGCAAGTGTGGAGATTACAATTTTATAAGTCATGTTGCTTGAATTTGCTGCGTATCAGTGCGTGAGATTCTTCAACAGAATACCCTTCGCTGCCGCCTGCTTCAAACAGCTCAACACGTTTATAAAAACTATTCAGCTCTTCCTGGCTATACCGGGAAGAAGAAGGTTTAAGTACTTCAAGGATGGCATCTAATTGGTTATCATTTGCTTCTTCAACCAGCTGATGTATTTGCTGGCGTATTTCGGAACTGGCCATGGTATTATTTTTAAAAAAGATTGTTTGATGCAAATTAGACAATTACAACAATGAATTACAAGTGAGCAAACTTAAATTAACAGGCAAGCAGTTACGTGCTATTGGTTACCCGGAAGGACCGGTGATCAGTATGGCCATGCATGCCATGAGCAAATATTACAAACACCATACGCTTGAGGAAGCGATGGAGATCTTAAAAGCTGTACAACAAAACCCGGCAGCCTATCTTGAAGATGAGGCATTGGGAAAAGTGGCGGATGAACTGATGCCCGAAGTAATACCTGAACATGAAAAAATGCTGGAGATGCGAAATACGGGTGTGCATTTCGATGTGTTTGGCGCTGAGTTTATTGAGCCTGGTGCTATGAACCAAATGCATACAGCGGTAAAACTAACTATTGCTGTCGCCGGTGCTTTAATGCCCGATGCACATCACGGGTATGGACTGCCGATCGGCGGCGTTCTGGCTACCCAAAACGCGGTGATCCCCTATGGTGTGGGTGTTGACATAGGTTGCCGGATGTGCCTGAGCATTTTCGACATCGATCCAAAAGAACTGGTGCAACGCGAAAGCTATTTTGCCAGGGAGATCAACGAAGCTACACTCTTTGGTAGCGGTGCCACTTTCAGTCAGCCTTCCGATGCGCCGGTGATGGACCGCAAAGAGTTCTACGAGATCGACCTGTTAAAAGGGCTGCACGGCCGTGCCTGGAAACAATTGGGATCAAGCGGAAGCGGTAACCACTTCGTGGAATTTGGTGTGATTGAATTGCTGGAAGCGGACGCCGTGCTTGGCTTGCCTGCAGGAAATTATACCGGTTTGTTAAGTCACTCCGGTTCGAGGGCTTTGGGGGCAAATATCGCCAACCATTTTACTGAACTGGCTAAAGACAAGCGTCGGCTACCTGGTGATGCAGTAAACCTTGCCTGGCTGAATATGGATGAAGAAGCCGGGATGGAATACTGGCTCTCAATGAACCTCGCAGGCGATTATGCCAGTGCATGCCATCATATAATTCATGAAAAGATTGCCAAGCAGTTGGGTCGCCAGCCTATGAAAATGGTGGAGAACCACCACAACTTTGCCTGGAAAGAAATTTATAACGGGGAAGAAGTAATTGTGCACCGCAAAGGCGCTACACCGGCTGGTAAGAATGTACTGGGTATCATACCCGGCAGCATGACAGCTCCCGGCTTCATTGTAAAGGGTAAAGGCGAGCCGGCATCCTTATCCTCCGCCTCGCATGGTGCAGGCCGCAGAATGAGCCGTACGGCGGCAAGCAAGGCCATTACCATGCATGATATGAAGGAGATGTTGGAGAAACATGGAGTAAAACTCCTTGGCGGTGGTGTAGACGAAGCCCCGTTCGCCTACAAAGACATCGAAACAGTCATGCAATCGCAAAAAGCACTGGTAGAAATCGTAGGAAAATTCACTCCAAAAATTGTGAAAATGGATGGCACTGCGCCGAAGATCTGGCGGAAGGGGAAGGAGGTGATGGAGGGGGAATAGTTAATTGGTTAATTAGTTAATTGGTTGATTAGTGGGAACTCCTGTTATCGGAATGGTAGCGGGAGTTTTTATATGACAGGCAGGTTTATTCCGATTGAATATTTTTGTGACTTGCACTGCTCTTGAGAAGTTTCGTTCCGGAAAGAATTACAACTAAGTGGAGCTTTAATAAGATGCCGGAAAGACATAATGATTTTTCATTAGCTTGTCAAAGAAATAAACGACCCATGAAATCATCTACATCCAAACTGCTTATTAAAAACATGGTCTGCCAGCGCTGCATTATGAGCGTGGAGAATATATTGAATGACAACAACATTGCTTTCAGTAAAGTGGAAATGGGTGAAGTTTATTTGCAGGAAAAATTGACGGAAGCACAAAGCAGCCAATTGGAAAAGGCCTTGAAAAATGTTGGTTTCGAATTGATAGAAACAAGAGTAAACAACATTATTGAAACTATAAAGCGCCAGGTGTTGCAGTATATTGAGTTAGGCAGCGATAATGAAACGATTAGACTATCCTCTTATATCATCAAAACCCTTGCTTACGATTATAGTTATCTCAGTGATCTTTTTTCGTCTATCGAAGGAAAAACTATCGAGCAATTTTTCATCTTACAACGTATGGAAAAAGTAAAAGAGTTATTGGTGTACGACCAGCTTTCATTAACCGAGATCGCTTATCAAACAGGTTTCAGCAGTGTGCATCATCTCTCCGCGCAGTTTAAAAAAGTGACAGGTTTTACCCCTTCCTATTTCAAAAAAGTAGCAGCCGATAAACGAAAAGCACTGGATAAGCTCTGATCCAAAAATTATATACATCTTGCCCTTAATAGCATAAGAGTAAAGGCTTTATCTCATGGTAGTTTTGTGTTATCAAATTATAAAACAATTAAAAGCAAAACAATCATGAAAACGAATCAAACAACAAATTGTAATGAAGCCTGTAACTGCGAAGTTTGCCTTTGCGGACCAAATTGTGCTTGCGGTACCAACTGTCATTACAATAGCTAAGAAAAAGGGAGCGGCCAGGCCGTTCCCTTTTTTAAATCCCGGTTATTCAAACTGCATACAAATGACAGGAGTAATTTTACAAAAAGCTACCTGTATCAGTCAATAGCAATGAGTCAAATTTCGAACCACCGTATACTTGCAGGAGTAGCATGCATGTAAAGTCGGAAAGTGCTGCTTATTATTATTGCGCAACGGGCGCAGTTTTTTAAACCCATGCGCAATGAAGATTCTCTGGAAATATTTACATCCCCAAAAATGGTTAATTGTTTTATCATTAGCCTTTGCGGCCATCAGCCAGCTATTGAATTTGGTAGATCCCCTGATCTTCGGAAAGATAATAGATGAATATGCTACTAAGCCTGGTAACCGCACAGAGGAGCAACTTGTAAAAGGGGTATTGTACTGGCTTACTATTGCCATCTCCATCGCCATAATTGCGAGGGTATTTAAATCGATACAGGAGTATTTTACAAGGCTGGCAGTACAAAAATTTGGCATGCAAATATTCAACGATGGACTGAAACAAACATTACGCTTGTCTTTCCAGGAATTTGAAGAACAGCGTAGCGGGGAAACGCTTTCGGTATTGCAAAAGGTGCGCACCGATACGCAGCAATTTATCAATTCGTTTATTACCATCCTTTTTTCTTCAATAGTTGGAATGGGCTTCCTGATCTGGTACTCCATTACTAAAAACTGGCTGTTGATACCGGTTTTTGTAATTGGCATACTGGTACTGGGTTCGTTAACTGGCTTGTTAAGTAAAAAAATAAAAACGACGCAGCGATCTATTAACCGCGAAACAAACCGGATGTCGGGCGTCATAACAGAATCATTACGAAATATTGAACTCGTAAAAAGCCTGGGCCTCACATTTCCTGAAATAAGAAGACTGAAAGAACAGACTTATAAAATATTTGAACTGGAAATGGTAAAAGTGAGAAAGGTGCGCTCACTTAGTTTTATGCAAGGTGCCACACTCAGCATTTTAAAACAATCAATTCTTTTTATACTACTCTGGCTTATATTCAGGAAGGTATTGACTACCGGCGAGCTTATTACCATGCAATTTATTTCTACGTCAATATTTGTTCCGTTACAAGACCTTGGCAACATTATATTAAGTTACCGGGAAGTTGAAGCATCCATCAGCAATTTTGACCAGCTTATGCACAAGCAAGTTGAAAAAAGACCTGAACATCCAGTCATGCTGGGAGATCTGCAACACCTGCATTTTGAAGACGTATTTTTTCAACACAAAACTGCCGGTTTTAATGCCATTGACGGGATATCTTTCCAGGTAAAAAAAGGAGAGACCATAGCCTTTGTTGGCCCATCAGGTTCAGGAAAAAGCACGCTTGTAAAATTGTTGGTTGGCCTGTACAAACCCGTATCGGGCGAAATTTATTTTAACGATCATGCATCATCACTGATACGCTATAACGAATTGCGCCGGCAGATTGGTTTTGTAACGCAGGATACGCAGTTGTTCGCCGGTACAATAAAAGACAACCTGCTTTTTGTGAAGGCTGATGCCACAAATGAAGAAATACTGGATGCCTTGCATAAAGCCTCCTGCGATTATCTTTTAAGCCGTTCTGCCCATGGTATCAATACTATTTTAGGTGAAGGAGGTATGAAACTTTCCGGCGGTGAAAAACAACGGCTGTCCATTGCAAGGGCATTATTGCGGCATCCGCGGTTATTGATTTTTGATGAAGCCACTTCTGCTTTGGATTCTCTTACAGAAGAAGACATTACCAACACCATGCGTTCGGTTTCGGAAACTGGTGAACAAATCACTATCCTAATTGCGCATCGTTTGTCCACTATCATGCATGCAGATACCATTTATGTTCTTGAAAAAGGAAAAATAACAGAAACAGGTTCTCACGAAAACCTGTTGCTGCAAAAAGGTTTGTATTATGCCATGTGGCGGCAACAGGTTGGTGAAAGAAGAGCAAATGTTCTTCCAAATATCCCTGTTGTTGACAAGCAAGATTATGAGGCCTTTTAAATACATGTATTTTTACAATGTATTTTTTAAGGGTTATAAATTTGTCTACTTTAACTATTAATACCTATTCGCTTTATCATTTCACCGTAGGCACATCATCCCAATCATCGGTTCTGAAAAGATTAACCGGTAAGCCTTCTTTACTAAATAAATTCGGCATCGATGCACTGGTAAAGCCGAAGCGAACAGCCACTGGTTCTTTGATGTTTTTGTTAGAGACAACTACGTCATTACCCACAATTTTTGCCTGTGCCGGAACAAATATTTTATCAGATCCTGCTATGTAAAAACCAGAGATTGTATCGCCCTTCATCATCAATCCTTTTGCAACATTATTAAACGTAATCTTCACCTTATTTTTTTCAACCGACATATTGCTGTACATAGGATATTGAAAAGGTAAATTTCCTATACCATATGTTTTTGTTAAAGCAAGATTTGCCAGCCTGATACCTACGTCTTTTTTGTTCCTGGGATGTATGTCTTTTACATCTTCCACCAGGTCCGAAATCACAATCATCCCCGTATTGGCAGCAGACATTGTTTTAGTTTGTTGTTCTCTCAAAATACTGGCATCATTGCTGTTTCCATATCCCGAAAAAGGTGCTATCTGCACAAAGTAAAAAGGGAAATCCTTTTGCCAGGCCGCTCGCCAGCTTGTGATCATACTATTCAATAAGGGCTGGTATGTTTTGGCTGTGCCTACATTCGCTTCACCCTGGTACCAAATAACGCCGGCTATATTGTAATTCGTAATTGGATAGATCATGGCATTGTAGGTATACCCGGGCGTGATTGGCCACCCGTTTGCTGGTTTTAATTTTGCTGCGGCATTTGCTAGCACAGGAAGCTGATCGATGACATCTTTATTTGTCCAGGTTTCAGCAGGCGTTCCACCCCAACTGGCATTAATAAGGCCAACCGGTACTTGTAAGGTTTCATTCAATTGTTTTCCAAAAAAATAACCTGTCATACTAAAACGTTTTGCATCGGCCGGGTTACAAACAACCCACCTGGCTTTAGTGTCTTCCTGCGGGTACGGCGAGGTTGTTTTAGGAATATGAAAGAAATGTATATTGGTATTGCTGGCAGCAGCTATTTCATCGCTATACAATTGCTTTCCCCAGCTATCACTCATCTCCATATTGCTTTGACCGCTGCAATCCCATACTTCTCCTATCAATACGTCTTCAAGTATGATCTCATTGTTCCCTTTTAATGAAACAGAATAAGGGCCGCCTGCCTTTGGCGTTCGTACCGTTAACATCCATTTTCCGTTAGCATCGGCATTAGTTTTGTAATGGGTAGTATCCCAGCTACCAAGGATATTTATTTTTTCACCGGGCTCGCTCCATCCCCACAATTTGCAGGCACTGTTTTGTTGTAATACCATATGGCTGCCAATGATGGCTGGTAAACGAATATCGGCCATGGCTGTAATCACTAATACCTGGCTGAGTAATAAAAGCGGCAGAAATTTTTTCATTTTTTTTAATCATTGTAAGCCTGCAATTTAGCGATGAAGTATAAGAAAGCTTCATAGTTATTTATCAATAGATGAATGGTTTTATACTACAACATAACAAGAAGTGCTATAAAAAATTAATTTTAAAAAGCTTCCTGTACCAGGCACTTTATCATTTTTTAGTTTTGATGATTTCACCCGTCATTAACTTAGCCGTCATGAAAACTATTGGCATAATTGGCGGACTTACCTGGCTTTCAACCCTGGAATATTATAAGTTGTTAAATGAAATGGTTCAGGAACGGTTAGGTGGTGTGGCCTCCGCTAAAATATTAATGTACTCGGTTAATTTTGAAGAGATCAAAACATTGACGCTGGCAGATAATTGGGAAGGTATTACAATATTCATTAGTGACGCGGCAAAACGACTTGAACAAGCCGGGGCTGATTGCTTGTTGCTTGGGGCAAACACCATGCATAAGGTCGCTGATGATGTACAAAAAGAAATAGCTATTCCACTGGTACATATTGCCGAAGCAACGGCACTAACTATCAGCACGCAAGGTTTAAAAAAAGTGGCCCTTCTTGGAACCAGGTATACCATGGAATTGCCCTTTTATAAAGAAAAACTCCGGGAGAAAGGAATAGAAACTATCATCCCCATAGCAAAAGATGTTGCATTTATAAATAATGCGATCTACGAAGAAATGAGCAGGAATTTATTTCTTAGAGAAACAAAAGAAAGGTTTTTGCAAATAATTGAAAAGCTGGTACAACAGGGTGCAGCAGGAGTAGTTATGGGCTGTACTGAAATACCGATTTTATTAAAAGATGAAACTGCTGCAATACCGATGTTTGATACTACTTTTATACATGCAAAAGCGGCTGTTGATTTTGCACTTTCATCTTAAATAATAATATCCTACTATCTAAAATCTTTGTACGGGTATCGTAATATTTTGAGTTCGTTTATAATTGTAATTGCGATAAATTTTCTACGAACCGGAGATCTTGTTAAAGAAAAATCACCTTTGTTTCTTTTAAAATTGTAACAAAAATATTGGTATGAATTTATAACCTGAACTAGAAAAAAAGTTATGGCAAAGGCAACAAAAAAAGCACCTAAGAAAAAAACTGGTGCAGGTGAAATGAAAAACAAATTAGGTGTAAAAAATTCATTGGTAAATAATATCAATGCGAAGAAGAAAAAAGCCAGTTCACATAGTAAAAAAGACAGCACCGTATCAGAGGAGTCGTATGAAAAAATGGAAAAGGGATGGACGGAGTGATGTTTCTAAAACGAGTGTATTTAAAAGAACTTCTTACGCTTATCCGTGTTCGAGCTATTTCCATTAATGTTGATTTTATTGCGGGTAAATAGCCCTTTGATAAAACCGATGGACGCACCAATCACTACAACAGCTGCAAATCCAACACCCACGGCTGTTATAGCGCGAAAAGTTTCATCATATTCCTCTCCAGTATTTACAATATGGTACCCGATGGAGCCAAACGTTATACCACCTGAAATAGCACCTGCACCTTTCGCAAAACCAATCCCTTTTCCTTTCGAAATGGCAACTGTTTTAACATGCTTAATCAATACCCGGTATATATAATCCGACACTTTAAAATAATAATGACTTGATAGTGCAGAATCGGTAGTGTTCCATAGTTGAATTTCTAATATATATTCGGTGCAATCAATAAGCTGGCCGGTATACTTTATTCCATCCATCGTTTCAACAATCACTTTTTCGTTTTTAATTTTCTCGGGTGGGTATACTTTACTACCGGGTTGGCTATATGCGTTAATCAACCATAAAATGTATCCCAAAGCAAGGCATATAGTTTTCATAATTATCGCAGTATTTGATAAATGTTTTTTAATACTTCGCCTGCGCTACGTTTCGCTGGTGTAAAAAATTAGTTTGGGAGAAGTAAATTATTTCAACTCTGAAACTCTCCAAAGAGTGGTTGGACAAGCTGTATTTTTCACTTCATGTATTGATGCTTTGGATTGACAAAGTGTTTTGCGTTCTGAAATTAACCGTTATTATTTTTATTGCCACGGGCAGAAGATGAAGGCATAAACCTTTCATTATTCTTATGCTAATTGGTAAGTTTAATAAATGCCGCAGTGTTTGTAGAAAGGTGGAAAGGAAGGACGTTTTAGAGAAGAAAAGTTTCTTCCAACAACTATTTTTAGTAGCGTAAATTACATGGTCATTCCGCTGATCCGGTTGTTATTTCCATTATTTAATTCGCCCCGGAATGCCGTTCCTTTATTCTTTAAATCTCTTTTATGGCACTTATTATTTTAGGGTTTCTGATCGTAGTTATTGTGGGTATAATCGCAGGATCAAATCCCCAGGCGGCAAAGTTTGCACCTGTTGGCCGCATCATTGGTTTTATTATTTTAATCATCGGCGTTCTAACTGCTTGCGTGGTACAGATTGATGCCGGCGAGGCGGGTGTTAAAGTATTATTTGGAAAGGTTCAAAAAGAGGTAATGACCAGCGGGTTGCATTTTATAAACCCGTTGCTGAATATTCAAAAACTCGATGTTCGTACGCAAAATTATACCATGAGCGGTATACATGACGAGGGCAAACAAACTGGCGACGATGCCATAAAAGTACTTACGGCTGATGGATTGGAAGTGACGATAGACCTTACCGTGTTGTACAGGGTTGTGGCAAGTGATGCGCCACGTTTGTTACAGGAAACGGGGTTTGATTACAGGGATAAAATTGTACGCCCGCTTACCCGCACTAAAATTCGCGATAACGCTGTTTATTACCAGGCTATAGAATTATACAGCACCCGCCGGGACGAATTCCAGAACCGGATCTATAAGGGCATAGAAATAGATTTTAAAAAGCGCGGACTAATGCTGGAGCAATTGCTGGTTCGCAATATCACTTTACCTGAATCGGTAAAAGCAACTATCGAACAAAAGATAAACGCAGAGCAGGATGCGCAGAAAATGCAGTTTGTTTTGCAGAAAGAAACACAGGAGGCACAACGCAAAAGAGTGGAGGCACAAGGTATTGCAGATTACCAGCGTATCATTAGTGAAAGCCTTAGCGAAAAACAATTGCAATACGAAAACATACAGGCAATGAAGGCACTAGCACTAAGCGATAACGCGAAGATCATTATGATGGGCAAGGGTAATACTCCGGTGATTTTGGATGGAAAAAATTAGTATAAATGATTTAGAATCTTGCTCTTTTCCTAAAAATTTGAGATGATAAAAGCGTACACAAAAAGTATCTGACTCAAATATTGATGATTCAATTTATCCGATTTTTTTTGAATAATGAAACACGATTCCAACTAATATGGCAAATAAAAAGCGGCTTAATTCAACCAGGAATTAAACCGCTTTTGTTTAGTATTTTCAGCTATATATTCCAGCTCACTCCACCATCTTTTTCATCTTTCAATTGAACTCCTAATGTGGCTAGTTCATTCCGGATACGGTCACTGGTTTGATAATCTTTTTTGGCCTTGGCGTCTTTACGAATGTTGATCAGCAATTGCATAATGCCTTCCAATTTTTTATCATCAGCCGATGCGCTTAGCGGCTGCAATCCAAAGATGTCTTCAATGTATGTTTTCAACTGGCTTTGAATTAATGCAAGGGTCGAACTGCCCAGGGCATCTGTTGCGATATGCTTGTCTTTGATCCCATTAATAACGGGTACCAGTTCAAACATATTAGCCAGCACTTTAGCGGTGTTGAAATCATCGTTCATAAATTCATCAAACTCTGCTACCAGCTTTTGCACTTTGGCTTCAAGCTCCCTGTCTATGCCCTGGTGCTCACTACCTACCAGTGACCAATGCCCACTCACCACATAAGCTTCCCACAGTCTTTTTAAACCACGTTCTGCCGCCTGCAATGCCTCATTACCAAAATCGAATGTGCTGCGGTAATGCGTCTGTAAAATGGCAAAGCGAATAACCATAGGATGATAGGCCTGGGCAAGCAATGGATGATTCCCGCTAAACAGCTCGGTTAACTTAATCACATTATTATAACTCTTGCCCATCTTTTTACCATTAATGGTAATCATATTATTGTGCAGCCAATAGCGGGCCATTAATTTACCATGGTGGCAAATCGTACTTTGAGCAATCTCGCTTTCATGATGCGGGAACTGCAGGTCCATACCGCCGCCATGAATATCAAATTCTTCTCCCAGGTATTTGCTGCTCATGGCCGAGCATTCTATATGCCAACCAGGAAATCCCTCTCCCCAGGGGCTGTTCCAGCGCATGATGTGTTCGGCCGGGGCAGCTTTCCATAAAGCAAAATCAGCCTTATTTATTTTCTCATCCTGGCCGTCCAGTTGTCGGGTGGTCTCAAGCATATCTTCTACTACCCGGCCACTCAATTTACCATAGGCATAATTAGCGGCGTATTTTTTTACGTCAAAATAAACCGAACCATTTATTTCATAGGCATACCCTTCAGCAATAATGTGTTTGATCATTTCGATTTGTTCTACAATATGCCCGGTTGCGGTAGGTTCAATGGAAGGATCAAGATTGTTGAACTGCTTCATAGCCCAATGAAAAAGATTGGTGTATTTGGTAACCAATTCCATGGGTTCCAATTTTTCCAATACGGCTTTCTTGCTGATCTTATCTTCTGCTTCGCGGCCTTCTTCTTCAAAATGGCCGGCATCGGTAATGTTGCGAACATAACGCACCTTATAACCCAGGTACTGCAGGTACCGGAATATTACATCAAAAGTTATGTAAGGACGGGCATGGCCCAGATGGCTTTCACCACTAACAGTAGGGCCGCAAACATACATTCCCACGTGGTTTGGCGTGATAGACTGAAATAATTCTTTTTGTCGGGTATAGCTGTTATAAACGTGCAAGCCCATGATTATAGGTGGTTTCGAACTTGATTATGAATGATTTGGTGGTTTTGTGGGTTTAAACAACCCTGCCTTAAGCGCAAAAATATTTCAGCGGCCGTTAGAGCCGGCATTTTGATTTCAACAACAACAGGGAGTAATTATAAAGTAACGCATGGCCGGCAATAATAATTTATTTCGATGTAAAAATCTCTGTTGCAGCTATTTATTAATGTTGAAGGGTTAGATCTGTAACAATTGGCAAATGATCGCTGTATCGTTTTTGAATTATATGAAATTGATTGACCGCGAATCTTTTATTTGGCATAATATAATCGATGCGCAAAGTAGGTGCCAGGGCAATAAAGGTACGACCCACACCAAATCCCATTTCCGCGAATGCATCTTTCCGCCCTCCTTTCAATTTCCAGTAAGCATAGCTTGCCGGAACATCGTTCATATCGCAGGCCAATATTTCGGGGTAAGGGCTTTCGTTTAACATAGGATTAATAACCCCGGCCTGGCGGGCACGTGTTCTAAATGCCCGTTTCATTTTACTGTAAATATTTAAGGAAGCTTCATAAAGACTATCATCCGGGTTCTTAATTTTTTCCAGGTCGCGGTAATCATTTCCTGAAAATTTAAACGATTGAAAATGCACTGCAAATACGCGAATGGTGTCGTTATTAAAGAGCAGATCTGCATACAAAATACTTTCCTGGTTGTTGGCAAACGGGATTCTTTTTGTTCGGATAAGTGGAGTTTTTGAAAAAATAGCAAGTCCGTTGGTATAGCCAATTTTAACTCTTGAGTAGTCTTTCGACAATACGAAATATTTATAGCCCTGTTCTTTTAACTGCTTTACATAATCTCTTTTTTCACTGGCACTATCATATTGTCCAAACTCCTGGAAACAAACCAGGTCAGGATTTATTTCTTCAATCAGCTTTAACATCTTTTCAGCGTTACGCAATTGCGCTTTCTGTTCGGTTTCCATACCCCTGAACGACTTCACATTCCACGACATCAGCCTTAGATCACCGCTTTTTTTACTTGCTTTAAAGTCCTGCTGTTTTACATTAAAAAGTACATCAATTTGCTTCCAGCAGATAGCCATAGCTACAATTGAAATGAGCGTATACCGCACGTTTGCTGCAAGCCAAAAAAAAATAAAAACAAGTAAAATAATAAACAGGTAAGGAAAAGCCAGGCTGAAAAAACCAAGGAACCAAAAAGTTTGCGGATCTAAAAATGGCTGAAGACTTGTAGCACAAAAGGCAAGTGCTACCAGGGTATTGATAGTTATAAAAATATGCTTGCTAAATTTTCTAAAGCTAAAGTTCATGCACCATGGGCTATATGCGTGAATATAGATACTCTGTGTCAAATGGAGGTTGAGCTACCGTCAATCCCTGAAAAAATTCTCATTTAACGGATACTACAGTCTATTATCAAGGGATCATGATCTGAAAAAGTGGTTCGAAAAAGTTTTATCTGGTGCGCAGAAATTTGTTGGTTGTGAAAAATATAATCGATGCGCAGTGCGGGTTGACGCGAATCGTAGGTTCTGCCGAAACCAGAACCATTTACCAGGAATGCATCGGTAAGCTGGCCTTTGCTGACTTTATATGTATAAGATGAGGGGACTGAATTTAGATCGCCGGTAAAGATCAGCGGACCGGAAGATGTATCGAGGAAAGACCGCAGGAAGTTAGCCTGGGTAATATGGTAGTTTTGAAAGTACTGCAGCTTGTCGAGTGTGCTGCCGTAAATAATCGCTTTCCGGTCTTCCCAAAGTTCTTTTTCCAGTGGCGTTGTGCCGGTTCTTGTTAAATGCATGCTTTGAAAATGCGTTGTCGCTACCCGTAAAAATTTTCCGGCGATGTTAACCGAAGCCCACAGTATCGATTCCGGGTGCATTTTACCGGGGTAGTGTAAACGCCCCGAATCAGCAATTGGGTATTTGGAAAAAATGGCAATGCCCACCCCATCTTTCCAGCCCGGGTTGTTTGTTTTGTAATGTTGGGTGAATAAAAAATATTTGTATCCAAGTGTATCCTGCATTAGGTGGATATTGGAATAAACATTTGTTGCAACAGTTTCTGAGAAGTCCTGGATACAAATTATATCCGGCTGATATTTTCTTATGAAGTTTACAACATTCCGGCGATCCTCATAAACACCTTTTGGTTGAAAACCCGGCAGTCCCCTGCAATTCCATTGCATGATCCTGATTTGCTTTAGCTGTTTTTGTGTTGCAAAAGGACGGGATACATTGAAGGCAAAAACCTGCTTCATTATAGGAAGGCCAGCCAGTAGTAAGCACAACAAAATAAAACCCGCTTTACGGTGGAGAAAAAAACCGACCGCAACACATAACACCAAAATAAGCCACAGGTAAGGAAATCCAATGCTTAAAATGCCGATCGGCCACCATTGTTTTGGTGAAATATGGTATACAAATAAAGCAGGAATGTAAAGGAATAGCAAGAGGACGGTAGCCGCCTTCATTACAGGCAATACCAGCTTTTTTAAGAACTTCATGAATATGGATAATGTATAAAACCTGTTTAACCCGGGCTAAAGTTCCTGTTTGCTGGCATTTCTTAAATATTCTTTTTCATCTTCCGAAAGATAATGAAAGCCATGCTGGTTTATTTTATCCAGGATTTCATCTATTCTTTGCTGTGTTACAATGGGTGTTTTTTTATACGGAGCCTGGCTTCCTTGCTGGTAAAACAACTCTTTCCTTATTTCTGAACGGGTAAGTTTTCTTTTGGAAGGATCAAATAAAGAGAAAAACCAGTCATACACCTGGTGCATCCACAATCCCCAATCCTTACCGGCTTTCAATCTTCCCACATAAAAAATGCCGCTTAAACCACCGGCAAGATGTGCTATCCCTATGCCCGCTCCTTGCCTGGCAATAAACGCATAATCAATACCTGCAAATAATAAGGTTAGCACCCATAATGGAATACCCCCGTTAAGCATTGGGAAGATGCGATAACCGGGAGACATAAAAGTAGTTGCCAAAGCAACGGCAAGTATAGCGGGACCGGCACCCTGCAAAGGAGTAACGTCGGCTATCGAATTTCTTAAGGCGGGAAAAAGGTTTACTGTTAAAAGAAAGAATACACTTCCCCAAAGACCACCATACAGGTAAACCGGGGCCAAATGCCTGTTACCTGTTAATTGCTGCATAATAAAACCGAAAGACCATAACCACAGCATATTGCTGATCATATGCCAAACGGTTTCATGCGTAAACATGTAAGTAAAAAGCGTCCAGGGGCGGGATAAAAGTTTTGAGGCGTTTGCCGGTAATAAAAACCAGTTCAGGACATTATTATAATAATCGGTCACATCAAAACCGCCGAGATAGTAGCCAATCTTTATAAAATTGATAATGGCAAATACAATAGCGGTAATTGCAATCAGGATTATTAGTGTATTTCCATCTTGCCCAAGCAGCAGACCCTTTCTTCGATTATTTTGTTCCAGCACGCCCATGCCCAATTTTTTCAATATAAATAATTGCTTATCCTAAAAGCAAAGACAGCCTAAGGTAGTAAATAGCTGTTCAAATTTCGCCCTGCAGATAAAAAAGTTTCCGTATAAAATTTAAAAAAATGATGCCTGTATTTTGTTTATCCTTCTACAAATCAAGTGGCTTATTTTATGTGAAACAACTGTTTTGCAATATGCAAAAACACAACAATTAGTGCAGCTGGTTTTTAAAATAAGTGGTCTTGTTGCTTAACAGCTTAATACAATAACTGTTCTGATTTAATAAAATTGCCGCTTATTGGTGCGGTTCCAAAAATAAACCAGTAAAAATCCAACAAGTGCTCCACCGAGATGAGCCATATGTGCAATATTATCCCCAGCACTACTTCTCCAGGTTAAAAACAATTCAACGGCTATATAACCCATTACAAACCATTTAGCCTTCATGGGAACGAAGAAGTAGAGATAGATATAATTATTGGGAAACAAATATCCGAACGCAGCCAGGCAACCAAAAACAGCTCCCGAAGCCCCCAGTGTTGGTTCGCTCAGGGTCTGGTTGGTAAAAGTTGTAACCGCCATGATAGCCTCACCAGAAAATTGGCTATCAGTATTATTTAACCGCCAGGCGTCCGCAAATTTTACAACTTGTTCACCATCGATTCCCCTCATCCCATGTTTATTGAAAAAATTTATAAATGCTTCATAGGAAGGCTGCATTTTAAAATTCCTGAAGTCATTCAACAATGGCATATTCTCATACCACAAAGTTCCGAGATGAAGTATAGCAGCTCCAATGCCGCAAAGAACATAGAACACCAAAAATCGCTTAGGCCCCCACAAATTTTCTAATATGCTACCGAACATCCATAAGGCGAACATATTACTAAAAATATGAATCAAACTGCCGTGCATAAACAGGTGAGTCACCAATTGCCATGGTTTAAAAAGCGGCGATAGTATGTGATGCAGGGCGAAATTGTTGGTTAGAAATCCAATTCCCGGCTGAAGATCGCCTCCGGGTGATAATCCATCAATAGTAAGTTGTGCAAGGAAAACCAGGCCATTTATAATCAATAAATTCTTAATGATAACCGGCAAAATCTGGAAACTGCCGGGACGAAATTGTGTCATATTAACCCACCCGCGTGGGCGGGCACCTTAACTCGGTGTAAAAATGTATGTTGTGGTTGCGAAAGTAGTTAATCTGGCAGGTTCAACTTTAGTAAGAAAGGCCAATAGAAATTTATTAGGATTTTATTTTAAGCTGTACCACGTTTTCAATATGCAACGTATGCGGAAACATGTCGACCGGCTGAATTTTTTCAACCGTATATTTTTCGGATAATAGGCGAAGATCTCTTGCCTGGGTGGCCGGGTTGCAACTTACATAAACGACGAGCGGCGCTTCGATTTCCAAAATTTTCAATACTAGTTTTTCATGCATGCCGGCTCTTGGCGGATCAGTTATAATTACGTCCGGACGGCCGTGTTCCTGAAAAAAATCAGTATTGCAGATGTCTATCACATCTCCCGTAAAAAAGCTTGCATGTTCCAGTTTATTCAAAGCTGCGTTTTTCTTTGCATCCTGCACGGCTTCATCCACCAATTCCACTCCTATTACTTTTTTAGCAAGCGGGCTAACAAAGATCCCGATGCTTCCCGTTCCGCAATACAGGTCATATACCGTTTCATTCCCTGTTAAAGCAGCAAATTCACGGGTAATTTGGTACAGTTTCTCACCTTGCCTGGTATTAGTTTGAAAAAATGATTTTGGACTAATTATAAATTGAAAATTCTCCAGTTTTTCAAGTGCATATGGTTTTCCGAAATAAAGGATAGGATCCTGGTCGTACAGGCTATCATTCCATTTGGCATTGATGGTATAGAACAAGCTGGTGACAGCAGGCACTTTTGCTAACAGGGTTTCCAGCAATTGCTTGCGCTTTGTCTTGTCCTCAAAGCCCAGGACCACGTTTACCATAATTTCACCTGTGGTGCAGATTCGCAATACTACATTTCGCATCCAACCGGTATGCTGCCGGATATCATAAAAGGGCATGTCCATCGAAATGGCGGTCTCTTTTAAAACTTCCCTGATCAAATTAACAGGTGGTTCCATCAAATGGCATTCGATAATGTTTACCACTTTATCAAAAACACCCCGTGCATGAAAGCCGGCGGAGGGAACTTCAGACTGAATGGCTTCATCTCCAAGTTCTGCCCTGGTTAAATATCGTTTGTTGGCAAAAGTAAATTCGAGCTTGTTTCGGTAACGGGTGGTATAATTTTCATCGGCGCCAATAATAGGCAATATCTCAGGTAAAGGAATACCGCCGATCCTGGTCAATTGGTCACGCACTTGTTGTTGCTTGTACTCTAATTGCTTATTGTAGGGAAGCATTTGCCACTGGCAACCGCCACAGGTACCAAAATGGATACAAAATGGTTTAACGCGGGTCTTAGAATAGGAATGGATACGCTGAACAACACCTTCAGCCCAGTCTTTCTTGTTTTTTCGCAGGTATACGTCCACAACATCGCCTGGTACGGCTCCTTCTATAAAAATTACTTTTCCATCGGTGCGGGCTATACATTTTCCTTCAGCAGCATAATCTTCCACCAGTAACTTCTCCAGTACTACCTGTTTCTTTTTTCGACTCATTTAATTATTTCCTGGCGGCAAAAATAGCTATGGCGGCACAGTTAAAAGCTAAAAATGGAAGGGATCAGTAAAAACACGATCGCAAACAGCAACATGATGACCAGGGTAATAGCCGGAACTCTTTTGGAATAGAAGGCAGAAAGGGTGAGGATTACAAGACTAAAGACGGTGAGTATGCCCCCCGTAATATAGTGGCCGGGAATACCTGTGAAACTTTCCCGCATCATATGACCGCTTATAAGCAGTGCAATGCCGGTTATAGTGGTAGATCTTAAGGCAAATATTTTCTGCATAAGGTTAATTTTTTTTTTGAAACTAGGAAAAAAAGCAGTCCTTTCGGAACTGCTCTTATACTTACTAACCCATTTTATCTTTATAGTTCAGTAGTAAATCCGCCAAAAGTATTAGGCTGATAAATTACTATGACGCTTGCATTTCTTTGATCTTAGCCCTGATCTTACCCTCAATTTCGTTGCTTAATTCGGGGTTGTCGCGCAGCAGGTCTTTTACGGTATCACGGCCCTGGCCCAGTTTGCTGCTTTCGTAGCTAAACCAGCTGCCACTTTTATTTACAACTCCTAGTTCCACTCCCATATCTACGATCTCTCCTACTTTGCTAACACCTTCGCCGAAAACAATATCGAATTCAGCCTGGCGGAATGGAGGCGCCACCTTATTCTTTACCACTTTCACCCTTACCCTGTTTCCTACCGCTTCTTCACCATCTTTTATCTGGCTGATACGGCGAATATCTAACCGAACGGAAGCATAAAATTTCAGGGCATTACCACCTGTAGTTGTTTCGGGGTTACCGAACATTACACCGATCTTTTCTCGAAGCTGGTTGATAAAAATGCAGATGGTACCGGTTTTGCTGATGGTTGCCGTTAGTTTACGAAGTGCCTGGCTCATTAACCTTGCATGCAAGCCCATTTTGCTGTCGCCCATTTCACCTTCGAGCTCCGCTTTTGGCACGAGGGCAGCTACCGAGTCAATTACCACCACATCAACCGCGCCAGACAGAATTAACCGGTCAGCAATTTCTAGTGCCTGTTCGCCATAATCGGGCTGGCTGATCAGCAGGTTATCTACATCTACTCCCAGTTTCTGGGCGTAATTGCTGTCGAACGCATGTTCTGCATCTATAATAGCGCAAATACCACCTTTTTTTTGTGCTTCGGCAATCACGTGGGTAGCAATGGTTGTTTTACCACTCGATTCCGGTCCGTAAATTTCAACCACCCTGCCTTTTGGTAATCCACCAATTCCAAGGGCGATATCCAGGCCAATGGAGCCCGTAGATATTACCTCCTGGGTTTGCAAACCTTTTTCATTCATCATCATCACGCTGCCCTTGCCATAATCTTTGTCGATTTTATCGATGGTAAGTTTGAGCGCTTTCAACTTTTCGGAATTAGAGGCCGGGGTTTCAGTAGTGGTAGTTGCCATTATTTATTGAATTAAGCTTTGTAAAATTATTGCGGCTGCTAAGATAGGAGCAAAATGTTTTATACACTAAAAATATTAGTTTTTTATTGCTAAATATTTTGTTATATCTATTCTGTTGAAATTTAATCGTTTTCCTTTACGCTGATTTTTTTGCCAGTAGCCAGCCAGGGTGTTCTGCGGTAAGCATTGTATATCCATTTTAAATACGTTTTGCTATAATCCGGATTCGCTCCATAATTAAAACGCTAAAAGCATTTATAGTGATGTTGCGTCATTATATCATGATTATCCCCTGTTTAGGCACTCTTCCACTTTCAAATTTAGCGTGTAAAATATAAAAACCATTTATGCGATCTAAAAATTTCTACATAAATATGAATAAAAGTTTTGAATAAACATATGTAAATATTTATTGATAGTATTAAACGCGTTTATAATAATTCTGCTACAGTTGTAAAGTAGATATGAAAATTAAAAATTGTTTTAATCTCTTTAAGCTATGATTTAGAAAAAAGTCCACTTGTCTTTATACTGTGGGTGTTTTATTTAATCAGAAATTTTATTCGAATTCATTTAAGCTTTCAAAAGCCAAAATTATGCGTGTTTATTTTATAACAATAATGCTATTGATATATGTGCCAATGCAGGCTCAAAACGCTTTTGATAGTTTAATAACGGAGATTCAAAATCAAAAGAAGCCGCTAACAAATTTTCCAACTGAAATTGTTCTTAAACAAGAGAAAATGATGGCACGCATTACCACGCAACAAAACGCAATGCTTAATAAGCTTTTTAAACTTGAAAAAAGAATCTTAAAAGCAATTAGGAAAGAAGATCATTTGATTAATGACGAATTACTCAAAACTTGTGAGGCAAAGTATAATAACATTATCAATCTATGTAAACAAGCGGGTGTAAAGAATACATTGACCGATTATGTTGGCCGCGTTGATTCAATAGAGACGGTACTAAATTTTTTAAAAGAAAAACAACCAGGCAATGAAACGATCTCAAAAGCTTTGGAGAGTATTGATATATTAAAAGGCAAAATAAATCATTCGGAAATGATTACACGATTTATTTCAGAAAGGAAAATGATGTTACAGTCATTGGTTAGTAAGTATAAAAAGTTGCCTTATGGAATGATTAGATCGGTAGAAAAATACAATATTCAATTTGATAATTATAAGAAGCAGGCTATAGTTTGGAAAGACAATTTAAGTGATCCTGTGAAGATGGAAGAAACTGTATTGGCAGGTTTAAATAAAATTCCTGCATTCAAAACTTTCTGGCAGGAAAGCAGCCAGGTGGCAAAATTATTTAGAGGTTCTTCCATAACAATTCCATCGTCAGCTGGCTTTCAATACAGGGGATCAGTTGTTCAGGAATTACGACAACGCTTCGGTTCAGAGATCGTTGATCCGAAAGATATTTTGCAACAAAATTTACGACTGGCTAACAAGGAATTAAATGAATTCAAAACTAGAATCGATCAGCTTAATAATGTAAGTATAGATACTAAAACGAAACGTCCATCTAATAATGAACAAAGTAATCAGCTCTCAAAAATCCTTGCAACCAAATTGGGATTCGGATTCAATTTACAGACAGGGAAAAAAGCTGCTTATAATTTTCCGGTCAGTAACGATCTGGGATTATGGGTTGGTTATAAGTTCAAGGATAAAGTTGAGATGGGTATAGGTATGTCTTACAAATTTGGCCTGGGCGCTAGTTGGAAGAAAATCAAACTCACGCACGACGGCATTGGACTTCGAAGTTATATCGATGTCGAAATTTCTTCTACACACAATGGCCTGCCTGTGTTGTTTTCAAACCTTTGGCTCTCTGGCGGGTACGAACAAAATTACTGGCGAACATTTAGAAATTTTCCTGACTTAAAACAAGTTGCATGGCAAGCTAGTGGACTTGTGGGTGTTAGTAAAAAGATACAAGTAGATAGTAAGTTTTTTAAGTACGCTAAAATGCAGGTACTGTGGGATTTTTTAAATTATAAACAGATTACTGTATCGCAGCCAATTGTTTTCAGGGTTGGGTATTCGATAAAATAACTGCATTGAGAATTTATAATAACATAGTATTAATATGAAAGCCATACCCTCAAATATTCGGAAGTTGTTGTTGCTGTTCCTTTACATGATAATTTTATTTAGATACTGCTTTAGCCAGGCTGATTTGCCAAAAATAATTCAGCCATCACCAGAGACCGCAGCGTTATTTAAGTTCCAGGATTATCCGATGGATTATTCCACAGGTCTTCCGCAAATTAGCATACCAATTTATGAAGTAAAGAGTGGTACGCTTAGTTTACCAATAAGTCTTAGTTACCACGCTTCTGGGAGAAAAGTTACAGACCAGGATGGACCTATTGCGGTAGGCTGGAATTTAAATGCGGGTGGAATGGTTTCAAGAACTACTTATAGCTCTCCTGATTTTGGAACACAATCAAACGGTATACATAAATTTCCTTATCCTTTTGTAACTGATAACCTTGACAATTATAATAACCAGGTTTATCTGCAGAAGTTAATTCATTTTAATGGTAACACTAATATTCCGGAGGCACAAAATAATTATACGCAAAATGTATTGCCGTGGCTGGATGGTGAATACGATGTATTTTCTTATTCAATCGGTAACAATAGCGGCAAATTCATCTTTAAAGATATTAATAATGTAAAAACTCTTGTTCTGCTACCGTTTAAACCGTTTAAAGTAATACCTTATTATTATACTACTGGTGGAATGACTGGCTTTGATATCACAGATGATAAAGGAGTATTATATCAATTCACAGCATCTGAGTTTTGTAGTTCTGCGGGTAATGATATAACAGGGTTCAATTTGACAAGGATAATTTCAGCGGATAAGACTGATACTATTTCTTTTATATACACAACATATAGCCAGCGTCGTATATCTATAAACCAGCAGGCAGTTATTATTGACAAATGGAATGTTCGAAATTCAAATATTGACCCACTACCATTAAGTCCGGCTTATTCTGAAAATACTTCAACAGAGGAGTATACAACTTCCAGGATATCACGAATAGATTTCAAACAGGGCAAAGTTGTTTTTAACCTGGTGAGCGGAACAGACCTGGTTGATAATATACAAATTCTAGGACTGGATAATATAGTGGTTAGAACAGTGAAGTTAAATAGATCTGCAGGGTATAGTCCGACTCCTTTATTATATGCTACAAACAAATTAGATGGCGTTGCATTTAAAGACAAGACGGGTGCAATAATTGAAAATTATGGCTTTGAGTATAATCCCCTGGTAAGTAGTAGTAGTATGATAAACGTCCGCCATTGTGATTGGTGGGGTTATTATAATAATTCTGGGGTAAATGATTTTGTGCCCCGGTATACAAACCTGGAATATGCCGGTTCTGTTAGCGGGGGAACTATCAATGTTGGTAACCCGGCTGCCAATCGTGAGCCAAACTTAAATGCAATGTTGAGTGGTGTTCTCAAGAAAATTGTATATCCTACTGGTGGCTATTCAGAGTTTATTTATGAAAACAATAAATGCACTTTGTTCGGTTCAACTCAATCTGTTGTTAATGGCCCGGGATTAAGAATCTATCAAATCAAATCATATACAAGTGCCGGAGCGAATCCACTTGTAAAAACTTACAGGTATGGTATTAACGAATCGGGATATGGCAATATTGAGTTATTACCTGATGTGTCGAACATGGCTTCAGAAACAAAATACATTTATATCGACCTGCCTGCATTTACACCCGGTCCGGGAAAGTCATTCAGACAACGTATATTTTACTCGGGATTTTTAGGTGAACTCAGTGCATTGGCAAACAGGCCTGTAGTTTATACTGAAGTAGCAGAATATAATGGTTCTGAAACTTCTAATACAGGTAAGACAGTTTATAAATATGATTATAATCCATGGTCGGCGGCAGCCATGCCAGGTCTTACGCAATTATCAATTTTTAAAAAGCATGTATATAGTCTTAACTATTGGGACAATCCGTCATTACTCTCAAAAACAGAATATAGAAAAATTAGTTCTGGCTATCAAGTTGCCAGGGAAACCTTGAATACCTATAACAAAGTTGTAAATGAAAATATTAAAGGTCTGCATGTTCAAAGGATTTACTCCATTCCCCAGGCAGGAAGAGAGAGTGCTACTCCGCCTTATCCGCCATCCTACTACGCCGAGCAGTATGTATTGCATTCCGGTTTAGGTGTGCTAAGTAATGAAATCCCTGCACAAGTATATACTTTTAGTAGCTACCAGATCCCCGCTGGTTATAAAAATCTCACTTCTACAACGGAAACTCATTATAATGAGTTTGGAGCCAGCAGTAGTAAGGTGGCTTCTTTCCAATATAATTCAAACCAATTGATTTCAGAAATCACCAACAATTCTTCTGAGGGTTGGTCTATTGTTAGCGAGAGTAAGTATCCTTTTGATTATGCTGGCAATAACCTGCTTTCGCAAATGGTAAGCCTTAATATGCTGGATTACCCTGTTGAAAAAATAGCAACGAAAAATTCGCTGCCGACTACAAGTGTAAAGACTAACTATTTCAATTGGGGAAGTACAACGCCGAGGATTGCTCCTCAAACAACCGAATTAAAAATCGGAACTAATGCATACGAAACAAGACTTCGGTATACCGCCTATGATACTGAGGGAAACCCATTGACTGTGTCTAAAGAAAACGACCAGTTAATCAGCTATATCTGGGGATATGGGAATAATTACCCAATTGCTGAGGTGAACAATACAGCAGTAAGAAATATATTTCATACCAGTTTTGAAGAGGGTGATGGCAACAGCACGGACAATGATAGCAGGACAGGCAGACTAAGCAAAACAAATGGTTATTTGAAAAGCATAGCCGGAATTGATAATGGCATGTATATTCTTACCTACTGGCAAAAGTCGGGCTCTGGTTGGGTATTGCAAACAAACCAGGTGTCGGTAACAACAGGAACTTATACAATTACAGTTGCGGGGCAGGTCGATGAGATTCGTTTTTATCCCGCTACATCCCGAATGTCAACTTATACTTATGATCCGCTGGTAGGAATTACTTCTAAATGTGATGCCTCCGACAAAATGAATTTTTATGAATACGACGGCTCCGGGCGCTTAATCTTAATAAGGGATGAGAATAGGCTGATCTTAAAAAAGATCTGCTACAACTATGCCGGACAGTCTACTGATTGCAGCGTAAACGTTACTGCTTCCTGGGTAGCCACTGGTAATATTCGTTGTATAACAACCGGCGGCAATAACACGGGCTACCAGGAAAGGGAAGAGAGAGATACTAACCCTTATAGTTCAACCTATAATCAAACCCAATGGCTTTCAAATGGGTATAATATAACAGCCTGTCCGTTACCAGCACCAACCTGCTCTTTCGCGTCAGCTTCTGGTTTTAGTATTCCGACCTCTGGTATCAGTTCATCTGGAACAACTATTTCTTTTTACCTCGTTTTTTATTCAACATCTATCACCTTGCAGCCCGGAAGCAGTTATTTTATTGCAACTATAAATGGGGGCTGCCGTCCTTCCGCAACAAGAACAATCAATTATTCAGCTGGTGGGCGCAATTGGGTTATAACTATTTATACCAGTGGTCAAATGTATTGGTACCTCGTGCCAGGTTCTACAGCTTTAAGTCCCTATTCTTCTATTGGTACAAGCACACTTAACTATAATCAATAAAATAAGCGTATGAATAAAATTTTTTTTCGGCATTGTCGATGCATGCTTTTGATACAGTTCTTTATAAGTGTGGTATGTAATTCACAAGATCTATCCCAGGCGTTATTGAAAGCTGATACATTAAATTTTTCTGTGCAAAAGCAAAGTAATTGGAAAGTGTTAAACAGTAATGTTGCTCTTAATACCACCAGGGATTCTGTTGAATTTGAATTAATAGTGGTTAATGACAATCAAGCACTCGACTGGAAGAATGAGCAATACCTTGGTAAGTTGAAACAAGGTAAATTTTTTTCGAAAAATGAACGGGTATATACCTTTTTCTTATTGACTGAAATGTATGCATTCAAAATGGAGCCAGACGGAGATTGTTACCTGAGCTTAAAGAAGGGAAATCCTCCTTCGGGATCTCCCACTATAATTCCCATAGTCATTAGTTACAAACTGTAGTATAAAAAATATTTCAGTAAATCTGACGTCTAAACACATTAGTTTATTTTATAATTATATATTATGTTCCCTGATTCTATTAGAAAGTATGTACTTCAAACACGTCGGGCATTAAGGTTGTTGATTTTTATAATTGGAATAAATCTGCCATTGTCTTTAACAGCGCAAATTAGTGGTTCTAATTTCAACTCTCCGATAGTAATGGGGGTATACGGCCAGGGCACTTTTAATTATTCTGATACCAGGAATAATAATATTTCCCAGGGATTTTTAAATGATTATGGACAGTCAAGTGACGATATCTATTACAAGTTTACAATTGAAGGTACAGCACTTGTAAATATCTCCCACTGCGGCTCCCTTATCAATGATTCTTATATGCACTTATTAAGCAGCACAGGTGAACTTATCCTATCGAACGACGACAATGGCCCGCTATGTTACGGGTATAATTCCTCAATAAGTATCAATTTAACAGCGGGCACTTATTTTGTTATTTCTGAAGGCTATTCTACTGAATCCGGATCTATAACAACCGTGGTAAATCTTATTGTTGCATCCGCCTCTTTACCAACTGATAGTCGGAATTTTATAAAAATGTGGGATGCTCTTGCACCTGAAGTAAATTCTAATGCAATTATGTCCCGATCATTTTCAGATGTAAAACATACCGCCACTTATTTTGATGGATTAGGCAGAGCAGAGCAAAGTATTGCCAGGCAAGGATCATTATCCAGTAATGGTGTTAAAGATTTGGTTAGTCCGATTGTGTATGACGAGTTTGGCAGAGAATCACAGAAATACTTGCCATTTGCGGCACTTACCAGTGACGGCATATATAAAAGCAATGTACTTACTGAACAGGGTCAATTTTATTCTGGCGTATTCAGCCCGTTAAATGGGCAGGGTGAAACTATTTTCTATTCGAAAACCGACATAGAGTCATCACCTTTAAACAGGGTTGAAAAATCAATGGAACCTGGTGTAAACTGGACTGGTGCAAATATTGGCGTGTCGATGAAATATTGGTTTAATACCGCTAACGATGCAGTACGAAAATGGAAAGTTATTATAGCTCCAATAGGTAGCTTTAGTTCTTATACAAGTGCAACTGCTGATATATACGAGGCTGGTGCATTACATAAAAATGTTTCAATAGATGAAAATGGAAAGCAGGTTGTTGAGTTTAAAGATAAGGAAGGCAAGGTGATTTTAAAAAAAGTGCAACTTACAGCAATGGCTGATGGCGGAACAGGAAGTGGCCATGTTGGTTGGTTATGCACTTATTACCTATATGATATTTTTGATAATTTACGTTGTGTTATCCAGCCAAAAGGTGTAGAACTAATTGCAACACTGTCATGGGCACTTACCAATGCTACTATTATCGACGAACAATGCTTTCGCTATGAATATGATCGCCGTAACAGGATGATAATAAAGAAAATTCCCGGAGCTGCTCCTAATTACATGGTATACGATTTGCGTGATAGGTTAACCATGTCCCAGGATGGGAATTTACTTGCAAAAAATAAATGGATGGTAACACTGTATGATATATTTAACAGACCTGTTCAAACAGGATTGTTACTTAATACGTGGAATGGGAAATCGTTCGTTCAACATATGGAGGCAGCGTCACCAGTAAGCGGAGGTTTTGTTGATTATCCATTTGCTTCAAATGCAACACCTGCAACTTCTTACTGGGAATACCTTACTCAAACTGGTTACGACAACTATGCTAATATTCCAGTAGCAAGTGGATTGAATAGCACTTTGGACGAAACATTATTCGGCCATTTAAATCAACCTTATAATTCAGCACCCTTGTATGCACAAAAGCCCACTGCAGTTTCATATGTAAATGGGTTGGTAACCTGGACGGTATCGAAAGTATTGAATACAACTACTTACTTGTACAATGTTCCTATTTATGATGAAAAAGGAAGGGTAATCCAGGTTAAGAGTAAAAACATTACAAATGGAACCGATATTATGTCAACTCAGTTTAATTGGGTAGGTCAACCGCTTGTTACTATTCAGAAGATTGATAAAGGAGGTACATCCGGTCAAACAAATGTATTAATTACGAAACTTTCTTATGATGAACTTGGAAGAACAGTTAAGGTTGAAAAAAAACAAAGTAATTCCATCTACAATAACAACGCAATGTCGGAGTATCGAACTATTTCCACGATGGAGTATGATGGGTTGGGTCAGTTGTCAAAAAAGTCAGTAGGTAATAAGAAAGATCCGGTTTCAGGTAACTATTTTTCGCCTGTTCAGCCATTGCAAGTACAAACTTTTGATTATAATATAAGGGGATGGCTTCTGGGAATGAATCGAAGCTATTTGGCTACTGAAGGACAAACCATTGATGGAATTGCGTTTGGATTTGAATTGGGTTATGATAAACTAACTAATAAAACTGGTGAGAATTTTAATAAGCAACATTTGAATGGAAATATTGGTGGAATGATTTGGAAAAGCGATGGAGACGATATAAGACGAAAATATGACTTTGGATATGATCCGGCAAATCGTTTATTAACAGCTGATTTTGAACAACAGAACGGCGATGATCATTATTGGAATAACTCAAAGGTTAATTATAGTGTAAAGATGGGGGACGGAGAAAACCCGAACCTTGCATATGATCTCAATGGTAATATACTTCGAATGCAACAATGGGGCTTGAAAAAGGATGGAATCAGCGGGCAAATTGATGATCTCACTTACAGGTATGCGAGTACCAATTATAGCAACAAATTATTGAACGTATCCGATGCCTTTAATGACAATAAAACCATATTAGGCGATTTTAGAGTTTCTGAGTGGAATCCTGTTCAAACAAAAACAACCACCACAGTTGACTATGTTTACGATGTTAATGGCAATATGATTAAAGATCTGAATAAAGATATTGGAAAGAGCACAGCGAATGGAATAGTTTATAACCATCTCAATCTTCCGCAAAACATTACTATTTATTCCAGCGGTGGCGCACTTAAAGGCACCATTGATTATACCTATGATGCTGCCGGTAACAAATTGAAAAAAGTAATTTATGAAAGTAATGTGACAGTAAACTATGGCGGTTCAAATCATATAAGCTCGGTTATTACTAATTTGATATATGTTGGAGGAATGGTGTTCGAAAGTAAGACATACGGAAATGCTAGTTTGCTCCCTTTGAAGTATACAGATAGGCTACTGTTTTCAGCTAATGAAGAAGGAAGAACCAGGGTTTTGTACGATAATGTTTCCAATCCAAATTTGATAACCAGCCTGGTTAATGACTATTTTCTTAAAGACCACCTCGGAAATGTAAGGATGGTTTTAACTGACGAAATAAAGACTATCATTTACCCTGCTGCTACAATGGAGGGAACGCTTGATGCTTCATCGAATTCTATGGTTAATTATGAAAAGCAATTTTACACCATCGATCCTTCAAAGGTTACCCTTGAAGCAAATATTCCATCCTGGAACAACCCAAATTTAGAAACGGAAGCAAACACTAAGTTGTATTATAACAACAATGGTAATCCACCGGTGAACATAAACTATCCGGCGAGCTGCACGCCGGATCAAACACTTGGTAGCACAAAATTATACCGGTTAAAAGCAAATGAAAACAAAACCGGTCTGGAGTTTATGATCAGGGTGATGGCCGGTGACAAGATCGATGTTTTTGGCAAATCATACTACCTGAATACAGCCAGTGTTACCAACACGAATTCAACGCCTCTCGACCTTCTAAGCCTGATGGCCTCATTCCTGTTAGCACCTGGCAATACAGCCGCTGGTAAAGGTCTTACGGCAGCCTCGCTAAGTACCACAAATATCGGCCTGGTACCAACTACTTTCTTTAGAGGAAGTAATTCAGAACCAGCTACAACCATACCCAAGGCATATATCAATTATATTTTCTTTGACGAGCAAATGAAATTTGCCGGTGGAAACTTTAGCCGGGTGGGTAGCAGTGGTGTAGTAAAAAGTCATTGGGCGTCAACTTCGTCGTTTCAAAATATTACGGTTCCAAAAAATGGGTACCTGTTTGTTTATGTGAGTAATGAATCTAACTTAGATGTATACTTCGATAATTTGCAGATCATACATAAACCCGGTCCCTTGTTGGAAGAAACCCATTATTACCCTTTTGGCCTCACGATGGCGGGGATAAGTAGCAAGGCAGCTAATAAACTGGATAATAAATTTGAGTACAATGGCAAAGAAAAACAGGAAAAGGAATTTACAGACGGCAGTGGATTAGAATGGTATGATTATGGAGCCAGGATGTACGATGCCCAAATAGGAAGATGGCACGTGATTGATCCGTTAGCTGATAAAGGTGAAGGCTTTTCTCCCTACGTTTATGTTTTCAATAGCCCATTACAATTTGTGGATCCAGATGGAAAGTGGGGAAAATACTATGATGAAAATGGCAATTGCTTGGGCAATGATGATAAAGCCGACGGTAAGACTTATCTGGTAACTAAAGAGATAGCCAACAAGGCAGCTAATGTAGCTCTTGATGAAGGAACAATGAATGAATCATTGTATTTTGAAACAATGAAAGGAAGTTCTCAAACAAAAGAAGTAGGAGGATTGATTATCTTAACAAGGACCGAGGAAGGCAAAGACTACACTTTAGGAGATTATGAAACATCGGGAGAGCCCTCTGGTTTTATTTTGGAGCCAGGAGGCCCATCAACTTCGACAGCGAATCAGGATAAGAGAGTCCCAGAAGGTGTTTATAATTTAAATAATTATTCGAGTTCTAAGTACCCTGACAATTTTATCATATCTAATAAGGAGGTTTCCAAAAGCAGACTTATATTAATTCATTCTGGCAATTCTGGAAAAGATACTGAAGGTTGTTTACTTCCAGGTGCTACAAAAAGCACTGGCAGCGTGGGTTCTAGTAAAGCTGAACTATCGCAATTAAGGGATTTTATAAAAACTCAGGGTGCTGCAGAAGTTAAATTAATAATTCGCAATAAAATTAAATAATTATGAATATCCTTCTTAATTCATGTATGGTAATGCTATTATATATGAACTTTTTTGTTTGTAATAATAGTGAATGTGAAAGTAGAGAACAAACTGGGGAAAATTCGACTCAAGATAGCCTTGTCATAATAGCAGGTAAACTCGATAAAGCCTTCAATACTCACAATGTCAGTGGATTTTTTGAATTATTTCCTGCAATATTTAGTCAGTTTGAACTGCTTTACGGCTATGATGATAAAAAGGGCGAAGGCATTCTTTATAAGAAGTACCAGGATCATATCGGATTCCTTTGTGACAACGGAAATATATCTGAGAAGGATAAGCTAAATAAATTGATAAATATTGGAGTTGATGGCAGGTGGGATGCTGATGCTGTAGCTATGCTTCAAAAATGTACATTAGATCTTATTAAAAATAATGTTCAGGCCTCCGTTAAAATTCTAAATGGTTTAAGTAAGTCCGAAACGATGAAGTTTTGGGCTTATTTATTTGATGGTCCACACCCTAATGATAAAGAGAACACGAAAAGCTTTAATAATTTGAAACAATCTGTTGAGAAAATTGATTCAAACCAGGCTATGTTGATGGAACAAGCTTTCAAGAAAATATCGGTTGAATAAATTTGACTCAAATGGTTACGCTATAGGTGGTTGCTTTATTTCCTTAGAGTGGAAATTTGTAATCGCTCACTTTTACTTGTCTTTCAGAATACCCTCTAAATGCAACGCATCAAACACTTTCGTTTGTTAGATCTTACATGCTTAGTTATAAAGACTATTCCTTTTGCTTATATCTTATTTAAATCCATAGCAAACCGCGGCCGGGTCCAGAATTTTTTTATTAGCCTGTTGTGGCCATTACTTGTATATTTTATCATTGTACTTGTAAGATTGAGTCGGCCTTACTTATTCAGTGTTCTTTATTTTGAACTCTTTCTTAATACTATTTTCATTTACTTATATGGAATTAATCATTTGCTATTTTTTTCCCTTACCTTAATTAGCATGGTTGCTGTATGCAAAAGTGTTTTAATAAAAAAGAGTTGTAACTTAAAAAACTTCAACTTATGATGACACTGAGAATCTTTTTTTCCTCCATCCTATATCTAATTGCCAGTTATGTTATTTTAGATTATTGGGCCCATGTCAATGTTTATGTAAATAGTAAGTTAGATGTACAAGCCTACACGGCATTCTTATCCGTCTTATTATTCTGAGGTTTTTTTGTTTCTTTAAGTTTGTATTTAAAACAACTTAGCTACCTTATTTTCTATTGTCATTTTGTTGCTTACGGTATTTTAGCTACCACATTTCCCACTACCCTGTGCAAATACATCCTTTGTATTTATTCTATCAGCCATAGTTTTATGTTTCAGGCAATTTTTAAAGAAAGAAGCAGTTAAATGAAATTTAATGGGGATCCGGTTATCTCACAAAGTATAGTGGCTAACCTGATGCATGTAAAGTTATTTTTTTGAGCAGTAAACAATTTCAAAAAATGGCTTGATTCAAAAATTATAAGCACTCTATTAACCGCGGATGCCGATGAGATCTTGCTTTAATGACTTTTTGATTCTAAAGCAATGGTTAGAATCTGCCTTATGGTTAATTGCTGGCAGTATTTTCATTATACCAAACGTATGTATTCTTCAACTTTGCTATAGTTCCTTAACCATCATTACCTGCATCTAAAACCTGCAACAATCCCGAAATATTCTCTAACTCTTTAAATTGTACATGTTCTACCCTGTGTTCAATTACTTCATGTGCCCAGGTAGTGTGATAAGGTACATGAAAGCCATTTCCGCCAATTGCCAGCACAGGCAAAACATCGCTTTTTAATGAATTACCGATCATCGCAAATTCGGCGGGTTTAATATCAAGGTGTTTGACCAATTTTTGGTAATCTGCTTCCTGTTTATCACTCATGATTTCGATATGATGAAAGTAATGGGCAATGCCAGAATTTTTTAGTTTGCGTTCCTGGTCCAGCAGGTCGCCCTTGGTGGCTACTACAAGGCGGTAATGCGGCTGTAATGCTTTTAAGACATCTTCCACCCCGTCCAACAATTCAATAGGTTTCGCTAATAATTCTTTTCCATATTGCAAGGTTTTTTCAATCACTTCTATTCCAACGGTATTGTTTGAAACAATTAAGGCGGTTTCTACCATCGACAACATAAAGGCCTTTACGCCATAACCATACAAAGGCAGGTTTGCCATCTCTGTTTTTAGTAACTCCCTTGCCAATGTGTGATGTGGCAGGTAGTCTTCCAGCAACTCGCAAAATTTCTTCTCTGTTTCCTGGAAATAGGGTTCATTGATCCATAAAGTATCATCTGCATCAAAGGCTATCACTTTTATAGAGGAGGACATCTCGTTTAAGGTTTACGCTTTTAAAATGTTGAAAATGTTCCACGGGGATAACCAATGTTATTGTTTCCAGGTAGCCCCGCCGGGGCAATAGGATTTTCCGATGATATTAATTGCTACAAACAGGTTATGCCGCTGGCATAAATGTAATAAAAGGAAGAATCAACCTGGTGATTTGCTCCGCGCAATTTTGAACTACGTCATAACTAAATTGGAGAAAATAACCAGGCGATCTCATTAAATTAACATGCTCCATGCGGGCAGCATGTCGGTCGCAAGATTTGCAAGGAAGATGTTTTCCCCGCCGGGGCAATAGGATTTTCCGGTGATATTAATTGCTACAAACAGGTTATGCCGCTGGCATAGATGTAATAAAATGAAGAATTGACATAGTCATTTGCTCCAAAGAATTTGAACTGCTGTCGTAATTAAATTGGAAAACAGAACCAGGTGATCTCCTTAAATTAACCTGCTCTATGCGGCAGCATGTCGGTGGCAAAATTTGCATGGAAGATGTTTCCCCCGGAGGGGTAAGATTCATCCATCGCCGAAAATATAGCATCAGGAAGGAAGGGCCTTTGTATGGCTCTATGATGCTGCATGTTATCTCAAACAGGCTGGACATGTGTTATAGATCACCTAGCTGCGGCCTTAAAACAATTTCTTCTACACAGGCCTGTGGCGAAAGATCGGCGGCTGCCACCATCATTTTCACAATGTCTTCTGCTTCCATTATACGAAACGGATCAACGCCACTGCCGGCCCAGCTGTCTGTGAAAGCCGCACCCGGGAGCACATTCGTTACTTTCACATTAAATGGCTTCATTTCTTCCCGCAGATTTTTTCCAAAGCCCAGCATGGCAAATTTGCTGATGCTGTAACTGCCCCCGTTGGCATAGGCGGCAACCGATGCAATGGAGCAAATATTGAAGATATGACCACTTTTTTGTGCGATCATTTTACCCACCAAAGCCCTGGTAAGATGGTAAGCGCTGTAGAGGTTATTGCAAATCATTTCTTCCAGTTGACCGTCCGATTCGTTGTACAAACTTCCCGGAACAAAATTGCCCGCATTATTAACCAGAATATCGATGGTGCTGCCGGTGTTTAAAACAAAATCGGCAAAGGCATCGCAACCCGCTTTTGTGCCCAGGTCGGCAGGCAAGGCTTTTATTTGTACGTCGGGATAATGTAAGTACAGGTCTTCCACTGCCTTGTAGAGCTGAGTTTCATTGCGGCTGCAAAGAAAAAGATGGTAGTTGCGGGCAGCGAAAGCATGCGCTACCGCATTGCCAATACCCCTGGAAGCCCCGGTTATAATAATGTTCATGATCAGTAAACAGGTTTGCTGGTTGATATGTTGATGAAGCACCGGTAAATTTGCCGGGCAGGCAAGTTACTGTTTCACCAGTGAACCTGTTACCTTATCAATTTAAATACCATTACCATTTTGAAATATCGCCACCTCTTTTTTGATCTCGATCATACCATCTGGGACTTTGAAACCAACAGCAAGGAAACCCTGCAGGATCTATTCGACACCCATCAATTGTATGATGTTATTACTGCTGATTTTAATGCTTTTTACGAACGTTATTCCTTTCATAATAAGAAATTGTGGGATCGCTATCACCACGGCTTTATTAAGCAGGAAGAGCTTCGCTGGAAACGTATGTGGCATGCCTTTCTCGATTTCAAATTAGGGGATGAAGTATTGGCAAAGAAATTGAGCGTGGAATACCTTAAGATTCTTCCTACGAAAAAGGCCTTATTTCCATACACTGTGGAAGTGATAAAATACCTGGTAGAAAAAAAATACCAGTTGCACCTGATCACCAACGGGTTTGAAGAAGTGCAAATGGGTAAAATCCGGAGCTGCGAAATAGACAAATATTTCCAGGAAGTAATCACCAGTGAAAAAGCCATGAGCCTTAAACCGCACCCCGAAATTTTTGAGTATGCGTTGAAAATAACAGGTGCTCAAAAATCAGAAAGCATTATGATCGGAGATAACCTGGATGCAGATATTAAAGGTGCCATGCAGGCAGGGCTGGATACCATTTTTGTAAATCATATTAATGAACCAACCGATCTGATACCCACTTACACCATTTATCATTTACAGGAACTGGAGTTGATATTTTAGTATTGCTGAAATGCAATTTGGAAGTCGCAATGGGACTGATGAAGATGGGACTGTCAGTGACTTTTCAATTCAGCATTTGTACATTCACACCTACGGCAATGCATTTCTGTTACCGCAACTTTTAAACACTCGAAGGATTGAAAGGACAAGTTCAACATTCAAATAAACGACAGCGAAAGATATTCTTGGATGGGGCGCTTTCTACTTTCATTACTGACAAAAAAGGCAAACTCATACCGTGCAATTTGGTTTCGAAGGTTATTGGATTGGTGATATGCATAGTTTTTTTTAGTAGTAACCCTGCTATATTTAATGTGGAAACATTAGAGCCCATAACGCTGTTTGCAATAACACATGCCACATGGCCGGGCACACGGGTCCTGGTTCTAGTTACTGCATGGCCCTACCCGTTAGCGGTTATGCAAAAAACTTGAATTATGGTATACCATATTTTAAATGGCGACTCACTTGCTTACAGTTTTCCCGACGCAAAAGTGGAAGGAGAAATCATTGTTGTTAGGGAAGCTCTTATTGACGGAGAATTAGCGGGTGATAACCTCCACGAGTTTTGGCAATCAAGAGCCAGGCACCTGGGAGTAACAGAAAATGAATACCATCATTCCGTTGTAAAAGAATTTGAAAAAATATTGCATGCGCCTGGTAATTCAGTGTTTAATCTCTGGTTCGAGTATGATCTGTTTTGCCAGGTAAATAGCTGGTTTGTTCTGTCAGTTATCCATAGTTTGTCAATCAAGAAAAAGGTTTTTGCCGTTTATACTTCTTACTTAGACAAATCAAGTAAACAGTTTTGGAATGGCTTTGGACCCGCAAATTCAGACGAGTTGAAAATTTGTTATGCAGGTAAAATCTTTTTAAGTGAGGCCGACCTACATTTCGGGCAGGAGTTGTGGACAGCCTACAAAAATGGTAACCTTGAAGCATTGACAGATCTTTCAAAGCATCCCTCTGCAGCTTTTCCTTATCTACAGGAAGTAGTAAAGGCACATGTTGACCGCTTTCCAAAAGACGGGACAAAAGGAAGACCTGAAAAAGTTATTGAAGACATTATAAAAAACAAGTCTACCGATTTTCATAAAGTGTTTGAAGAGTTTTGGAAACGGGAAAGCATTTATGGCTTTGGTGATACCCAATTAAAAATCCTGTATGACAAATTAATGCAGAACCGTTAACAACCGGCGAAGCAGAAACTGTTGCGACAGTCTGCTGATGGTAACAAAAGGGTAAACCTTAGCGGTCAACAAACATGTAAGCAAATATTAAACGCACACAAAAGCAGGCGCATAGAAACAAACCTTTCAAAAGAATCAAACGCTACCAATGCTCATTTCTCTACCGTGCGCATTGGTAACTTAGCAAAAAAAATCAATGGAAACAAAAGACAGAAAGCCCCCAGGTGCGGCCGACTTCCTCGCCAACGAGCGTACTTTTCTTGCCTGGGTCCGCACCAGCATTGCACTCATGGGTTTTGGGTTTGTAATTGTAAAATTTGCTCTTTTCATCAGCCAGATTTCCGTTGCACTTGGTGACAAAGCTCCAACACAGGAAAAGGGCTATTCCGCAATTATTGGAGTGACGATGGTGGCTTTGGGAGCCCTGGTAACGACATTGGCATTTATTCGCTATCGCAATATTGAAAAGCAGTTAACCGACAATGACTTCTTTCCTTCTATATGGCTTTCCGTTTTAGTGACCGTCAGCATACTAATTGGTGCAGTTTTGCTTGTGCTCTATTTATTGCCCAACATTTGAACCACATCATCGAAAATACCGTATCCTTCTTTAAAACAGATGTAGGAACTGGTGTTAATGACCTTTCAATATTGCAAATATTAGCAGTGTACTTTGTTATCTATATTATTGTTATCGCCTTGGTGAGAATAGGAAAGAAGCGCTTAACAGGCTAATCAAATTTGGTAGTAAGTTTAATGCAAGCACCATTGGTAATTAGTCAAAGATTCAGCAAAGGCCAGTTCATCATTATTCGAGGCGTTGGTTCCTCTACTTTTAATGTATTATTGGTGCAATAGGTGGGACGGCCTCAGAAAAATGGCGTTAAGAAATTTGCTGCGGGGCGCGATAAACAACGAATGCGTAGAGATTTGTACCAGGGCCTGGATATTCCTGGCTGACACACATTTTACTGCTGACCGGAGCATCATTCGTTGTCGCGGAACGCAGTAAATTTTAGCTCATTTTTCTGGAGCCTTGATTTTTCTTTGGTTACTTTCTTTGCATCAAGGCAAAGAAAGTAACAACTGCAAATTGAAGTCTCTAAAGATTCATGATGACTGCCCATAACAATAGGTTTGGCATAATGCTGGCAGCCGAATATGTGCTGAAAATTCGTAGCTATATTCATCTTTTAAATCAGGGGCAAAGCATAGCAGCTATGAATTCCACCACTCTGCCAAATGTCTGCGATCGCCTTATTTTTCCTGTTAACTTTCGTGGGTTTGAATATCCTTCTAAATTGACAACTTCTTCAACCGACAATGACACTTACGTGAATGGCTTTCGTGGTCCTATAAACCCAGTACGCAAATCACCTCTTTTTTGACGCGATCATACCATTATTGTCAGCTGGTTAATTGTTAGGTTTGGACCAACAAATCAAATAGTATAATTATGGCACTTATTAATCCGCACATTAACTTCAACGGTAATGCCGAAGAAGCCTTCAATTTTTACAAATCGGTATTTGGCGGAGAGTTCGCTATGATAATGCGTCTTAAGGACATGTCAAGCCCTGAATTTCCCGTAGCAGAAGAAGATGCAAATAAGATAATGCACATTGCTTTGCCAATAGGTCAAAACATTTTAATGGGCAATGATGTTCCGGAAAGTATGGGACCAGTCAATGAAAATGAGAACCGGTCTAAAATAGCCATCAGCGCAGAAAGCCGGGAAGAAGCAGACAAATTATTTAACGGGCTGTCAGCAGGCGGAAGTGTCGAAATGCCCATAAGCGACAGTCCCTGGGGTTCCTATTTTGGAATGTTCAGAGACAAATATGGCATTGAATGGATGGTGGATTTTGACCCAAAATATAAGGGGCAGGTATAGCCAAAAACAAGGGTGTTTGCACCGGTTATAGCAAGCTGACTCATAGAACAGAAGATGGCTATTTGACCTTTTATCTTTTAATTAGCGACAAGAATTCTAGTGCTTTGCAAATACGTTCCCATTTAAAAAGCAGGTTAGGCAGTGAATAGTTGGAATGTAACACTGGTGAATAGCTATTGAATTTTTTGAGTTTAGTTCATACAAATTGCCGGCGCTAAAAAAAGCAGCTTTCCATTTGGAAGCTGCTTTTTTTAGCTGCTTTATATTTTATTAATCCATTACCAGGATCTTCTTACTTACTTTTTTTCCTGCTATTGCTGTTTTCAAATAATACATCCCTGCATTTAAATGAGTGGTACTCATTTGGGAACGATGCTGCACTTTAAACTGGCTGATCTTTTGACCTTTATCGTTATAAAGCATAACGATTGAAGGTGTTGGTCCACTTATAATATGTAGGGTGTTCCCTTTTTTTACCGGTATAGGGTAAGCAGTAAAAGACTGGTTGTTTACTTCTGTTTTCTTTAGCGATAACTGCGCTACCGGGGCGTTGATGGTAACGGTAAAATTATCTGTGATACAACTGCTGCCATCGGTGCAGGTATAATTGGTTGTGGTCGTTGGGTTCACAGTAATACTTTGTGTTGTAGCACCATTAGACCATAAATAACTTCCCTGCCAGCTTGCTGTTAATATTACAGGGTCACCACTGTTGCTGTTTATGTTGGTTGTTTTACCAGCATCTTTAAGGATGGTAAATTTATCTGCTACCGTGCCGTCCCTGCGAAGAAATTTTGCATCAAGCCGGTTATTTTCAACTTCCAGGTACAACATGCCACCGTCATCTACCGAGAATGGCAGCGCGTTGTGCGGGTAACCTGCCTGTACGCCACCATCGGCTCCGGCGCTCCCGGCTACTACATATACAGTTCCATGATTTACCTGCCCGCTTGCCACGTTATAAGGGCAGGAATTAGCACTGCCATCATACTTGCCGCTCGAACTGGAAACAGCATTTGTGCCCACGCTAAAACTTGCTTCATTGCCGGTGTATCCTTTTAACAAATAAGATCTTTCATAATCGTGGCTATGGCCACAAATGATCATATCTACACCATAACGCTCCATGATGCCAATAAACTTTTGCCGCATATTTACAAGTTCAGTCTCTGTATCCGAATTGTGGCTTCCCATGGTATAGGGTGGATGATGCCAGTAGGCAACCGTCCATTTACTGGTGTTGGCTGCCAGGTCATTTTTTACCCAGGTGGCCTGTGGGCCAAGCGTATCGTATAACCTGGTACTTCCTGTTTCATAGCCATAGGAATCTAAACTTAAAAAATGGATATTTCCCCAGTTGTAAGAATAGAAGGCTTCAGTTCCCGATGCTACACCGCCGCATTCGGCAGCTGTTGGCATATTAAAGATGTTGTAATATGGTACATTATGATCGGTTTGCCTGGATGATGAATTGGCATAATCATGATTGCCCGGCGAAGGGAAAACAACATGATTTTTTAGAATGTTGCCGCTATAGGCATTAAAAAAGTTGCTGGTGTATTCGAGATCTGTTCCGTTATCGTAGGCATTGTCGCCCAACAGCAGCATAATTTCTGCAGGGCTGCTTCCTACATAATTCTGGTAAGCTGATAAGGTACCTGACTGGAAGCCGTTGCTATTCCGGCCACAATCGCCATAGGCTGCAATTCTAATTTTCCTGGTAGTATTTGCCCCCGGTGCGGTTGTAAAATAATTACTGGTAGCAGCTTGCAACACCTGCGTTGTGCTACCAAAACTGTAGTAGTATTTAGTGTCGGGTATAAGCCCGGCAATTCTTATTTCGTGTTCGGTTGCTACCGTGGCATTTACCGCAGAAGCAGTGTAATTGCCAAAGGCCGTACCTACACTAATTTTTGAATCCGATGCCTGGTCGGTGCGCCAGCGAAGGGTCACCGCCGTTTCATTCGCCATCTGCAGGTATGGCCCGCGGGTAAGTGAGGGGCTACCCGGTGCATTGGCTTTTAATTCAAGATCGAACGACAGATCGGTGCTGCTACCGGCATTCTGGTGCATTTCAACCGCTATTGTATTGTTACCATTTGCAAAGAAACTACTGGCTATACTGGCAGTTTGAATGGTATTTCCATCGTCTGAAGCAGCAGCTGTCGCAAGTGTGGTATAAGTTACCGTTCCGGTTGGCATATTGCTTCTATACACTTCCACGCCGTTCACATATACCACGGCACCATCGTCTCTTTTAATGTTCAGGGTAAAATTCAGGTACAATGCGGGTGAGCTAATGCTGATCACTTTTCTGAAATAACTGGTGGTGTATTTTGCGCTTGAGTTAGCTCCGAAACTGATCACGGTACTTTCATCGCCATCTCCATATCCCAATTGGGCGTTGCCACTTACCCATGCGGCATCACTGAAACCAGTTCCCCGCCAGGCAGTGCCCTGGTCGGATCCGTTGTCGAGATATTTCCAGCTGGTGCCATAACTGATGGCCGTATAACTGGTTACTGTTACCGCTGCATTCACTGTAATTACCACATCATCTGTTGCAGTTGCACCACCGTTATCCGTTACAGTAACGCGGAAAGTATAAAGTCCCTGTACCAGTCCTGTAACCGTGGTATTTACGGCCGATGGCGATGTAATGCTGCCCGAAACTGGCCCGGATAATTTGCTCCAAACATAGTTGCTTATAGTACCATCTGCATCAGCCGATAATGCTGCACTTAATGAAACGGAGTTGGCAGGTAAAGTGATTGACTGATCGTTTCCCGCGTATGCGGTTGGCGCCATATTCGAACCTGCATTCACTGTAATTACCACATCATCAGTAGCAATTGCGCCGCTGTTATCAGTAACAGTAACCCTGAAAGTATAAACACCCTGCACAAGACTGGAAACCATGGTATTTACTGCAGATGGCGACGTAATAGCGCCGGAAGCCGGTCCGGAGATCTTGTTCCATAAATAGCTGTTTATGGTACCATCTGCATCCGAAGACAAAGCAGCACTCAGGGAAGCGTTAGCCGGTAATGTAATTGTTTGATCGGCGCCTGCATTGGCAACAGGCAAAACATTCGCTGGTGCAGTATTTCCTGTTAACTGCAGGTCAAAAGAAAGATCGGCATCAGCGGCATTAAACTGGTGTACTTCCACGGCAATGGTATTGTTGCCATTTACAAAAACAGAGCTGGCAAGGGTTGCATTTTGAACCGTATTGCCATCATCTGCTGCCGCTGAACTGGCTTTGGAAGTATAACTTATAACTCCTGTGGGCATATTGCTCCGGAAAACTTCCGTGCCATTTACATAAACAACGGCGCCATCATCTCTTTTTAATCCCAAAGTAAATGAGCTGAATGCTGCAGGATTACTAATGCTGACTGTTTTTCTAAAATAGGTAGTGGGATATTTCTTTTTGGTATTGCTGCCAAAACTTACTACGGTAGCTTCATCGCCATCACCATAACCTAATTGTGCGGCACCAGTATTCCAGCCGGCATCATTAAAAGAAATAGCCCTCCATGCAGTAGCCTGGTTGCTGCCATTATCAAGATATTTCCAGCTGCTTAAAAACGGAATGACCGTTGTTTGGGAAATGGCCTGGAACACAAAGCCCAGGGCGATTATACAAAAACATAGTTTTTTCATAGTTTAATTAAATTAAACAGGTGACAGGGATGATATAATTTTAATCTTGAATTTTTTAAAGTGGCTTTAAATGCGTATCGTTTTAATTATCGCAGTAATTGTTTTCAGTATTGGCTTTATTTCTTATGCGCCGGATGATAATCATGCCGGGGCAACAGAAAAATATTATTTGCAGCAATTAAATCATTTAAAAGAAACTATTGCGAACTTACAACAAACTATCTCTGAAAAAAATAATATTGAAGAGCAGAAGAAAGCCTTCAAAAAAGCCAGGTGTGCTTACAAGCAATTAAGTGTTATTACAGATTATCTTAATCCTTACGAAACCATTTTATTAAATAGTGCTGCCATTTTAAGAACAGAAGATGATAATCCAACTCAAATAATTGCGCCCCACGGATGGCAACAATTAGAAGCTTTGATTTGGGATGGCGATATAGCAGCAACGGCTACCGAAAATAAATTAGAAGAAATTATATACATTAATGATGTTATTGAAAAGCTTTTAAATGAAACCGGCAGAATAAATAAATTTTCAAATACCCAAATTTGGGAGGCGTTACGGGCTACTGCTTTCACTATCGTTACTAAAACAATTACTTCTTTTGATACGCCGCTTGCGCAAAACGGTTTGGATGAATGCAAAGCTTCGCTTATTGGCACCAAAAAAGTTATAGATATTTTTCAACAGCGCCCAAGTGCTGAAGCGGGCTTGTTAGAAAGGTTGGTTTTAGAGATAGAAAAGGCTTTGATTGTCTTAAATCAACAACACGATGCCAATGCTTTCGATAAACTTTCGTTCATTAAAAATAACATGATCACAGTTACCAGCCTGCTAACAAAAGTGGCTGTTGAAGCTAAATTTATCCAGGCAAATGAAAGAAGGCCACTCAACCAGTTTGCTGAAAGCATTTTTGCACCGGATGCTTTTGATGTAAACTTTTTTTCTCCCAATAAGCGATACCAGTTTACAAAAGAACGCATGTTATTAGGTAAGCAATTATTTTATGATACGCGATTATCAGGCGACGGAAAAAGATCTTGTGCTACCTGCCATAACCCCGCACTTGCTTTTACCGATGGAGCAAAAACTGCTTTATCCACCGATAATAAAACTGCTTTAAACAGGAATACGCCCACTCTACTAAATTCCGTTTTTCAAACAAGGCAGTTTTACGATTCACGTCAAACAATGCTCGAATTCCAGGTGAGTAACGTGGTGCATAACAACCTTGAAATGGGCGGGTCAACAGAGTATGTAGCGGGATTAATAAAAAAGGATTCAATGGTTTCTTTACAATTTGAATCTGCCTATCCAGGTGATAAGGAAGCAGTAACACCCTACACTATTGCTAATGCTATTTCAAATTATATGCGGTCATTGCAGGCAATGAATACACGCTTTGATCGGTACATGCGTAATGAGCCTGTAACGTTTTCAAATGCAGAAAAAAATGGATTTAATTTATTTATGGGAAAGGCAAAATGTGGAACCTGTCATTTTATGCCTTTGTTTAATGGACTGGTACCGCCACAATTCAATGAAACTGAATCGGAAATTTTAGGAGTGCCGGCCGGTTTAAAAAAGCCATATGTTCTCGATTCCGATAGTGGCAAATACCAGTTTACAAAGTCTGTAGTCCACCTGTTTTCTTTTAAGACACCAACATTAAGGAACATCGCTTTAACATCACCCTATATGCATAACGGCATTTACAAAACCCTGGAGCAGGTGATGGATTTTTATAACAAAGGCGGGGGAAAAGGATTGGGAATAGCTCCCGAAAATCAAAGTCTGCCTTTTGACAAACTACATCTTTCAAAACCGGAAATGAAAGATATCATTGCTTTTATGCGAACGCTTACAGATACTACCAGCTATAAAATTAAAAGCAATTAACTAATGCTTAAATCCAAATGGATTGAATATATAAAAATTGTTATGTTAAAACAGGATATTTCAAAGCGATATAAGCGAGCTAGAATAGAAACAACATGGCATCGAAAACAGTAACTGATCTTTCATTTTTGAGAATAGATAGCAGGTAATTTTTTACTAGGATACCTTAATCATCTCTGTTATAGAAAGCCTGGTTTATAATAAGTCTTATTGTTCATCCGGGTTTGTAAGCCCTTTAATGAATGAGTAGTTTTCGAAAAATACAACAATTTGGCCGTCGTTTTTTCTGCCGGGTAAAATGGATCTTAAAAATTATAGGTGAATAATCAGGGCGCCAGCCTTACGAATTCCCAGTCGTTGTTTACTTTTTGGTACAACAAACGGTCGTGTAAACGGTTAGGCCTTCCCTGCCAGAATTCGATGGTTTTTGGTAACAAACGATATCCTCCCCAATGTGGCGGGCGCGGAATATGATTCTCACCATATTCTTTTTGAAGTGCTATTAAATTTTGTTCAAGAACCTGGCGGTCAATAACTGGTCTGCTTTGTGGAGAAGCCCATGCGCCAAGCTGGCTTCCGCGAGGGCGGCTTTGGTAGTATGCGTCGTTTTCTGCATCTGTTAGCTTTTCCACTACACCTGCAATACGTACCTGCCGTTCAATTTCTTTCCAGAAAAAAACCAGCGTTGCATTTGGATTTGCTGATAAGTCTTTTCCCTTTGTGCTTTCATAATTAGTAAAAAAAGAAAATCCATGCACATCATATCCTTTCAGTAAAACTATTCGTCCGTCTGGATTGCCATTGGCGTTAACGGTGCAAAGCGTCATGGCATTTACTTCATCGATCTGGCTTTCAAATGCGTCCTGCCACCAGGAAGTAAACTGCTCCATGGCATCACTGGAAACTTCATTTTCCGTTAACATTCTAAGTTTGTATTCCCTCCTGATATCTGCAATCGACGACATAGATAAAATTTTTCAAAATTAAAAGTAGCGCACAACCTGGAAGCTGTTATAAATCATAATTCTTTAAACCGGCTTTGATTTTTATGATTACAGTTAAAGGCGTCCAGTGTTATAAAGAACAGCATTGTAACGTATTCAAGTTTTCCATATTATATATTGGAAAATGCTACTCCCAATTTGTTTACGGCTTCGAGCATTAAAAAACGGCCGCAATTCCTTCATGGAAGCGGCCGTTATGCTTTATATAATTTTCAATTAACTTACCAGTGTACCTACCATGCCACCGCTTACTACATTTAGCAGGTTGCCAGGTTTGTTCATGTCAAACACAATAATTGGCAATTGGTTTTCCATACATAACGTAAACGCTGTCATATCCATTACCCGCAAATTATTAGTAATACATTCCTGGTAAGAAATGGAATCGTATTTAACCGCATTCGGATCTTTTTCAGGATCGGCGGTATATATACCGTCAACTCTTGTTCCTTTTAAAATCACATCCGCTTTAATTTCAATGGCCCTTAATGAGCCTGCAGTGTCTGTTGTAAAATAGGGATTACCCGTGCCAGCTCCAAAGATCACCACACGACCTTTTTCAAGATGACGGATGGCCCTGCGACGGATATAAGGCTCAGCAACAGCTTCCATAATAATGGCACTTTGTAACCGGGTATAAACTCCTTCTTTCTCTAAGGCACTCTGTACTGCCATTCCGTTTATAACGGTGGCAAGCATGCCCATATAATCTCCCTGAGCCCGTTCAATGCCCGTTTCAGCTTCATTCATTCCCCGATAAATATTACCTCCTCCTACCACAAGCGCTACCTGCACGCCCAGGTCAGTTATTTCTTTTATGTCTTTGGCATACTGGGTAAGTACTGCGGGATCAAGGCCGAAAGATTTATCACCCATTAATGACTCGCCGGAAAGTTTAAGCAGAACGCGTTTGTATTTTGGTAGCATAAATCAGTATATCTGTTGGAAAATCTGTGATCGGTTTTAAAGCCGGGCAAAGAACACGAAAAATGGCCAGCCAGCAAAACAGAAGCACAAGTAATCCTGAATAAGCGTAATAATTGTGGCTGTTAGTTTATTTATTACCAATTAACGCTTTCACCAATATTTATCGCAGTTTAGTCCCGTTTAAAAGTTTTTTCATAAAGCGCAATCCAGGCCTCAGGTGTAAGTTTACCCGCCAGTTCTCCAATCAGTGCATAAGGGATATGTTCTGGCTTTTTAAAACGCAGGCAACTTTTGCCCATATCCAGTTTGAATTTTGACTGTTTTTGAAATTCATTGGTAAACCAATCCAGTAGTTGATTATCGGCATAAATGCCCATATGGTAAACAGCAATAAAATTCTTCTGCGAAGCAACATTCATAAATGGCAGTGGTTGTTTTGGATCACAATGATATCCCTTCGGATAAAGGCTATGCGGAACCACGTAACCCAGCATTCCATAACCCATGATTTCGGTAAATCCGTTCGGCAAGTTTTCCAAAATTGTTTTTCTTAATTCTATAATGGGTTGTTTTCTATCGGCCGGCAGAAGTTCGATGTACTCCGCGGCTGTCGTAGCTGTAGATTTCATATTGTATTTTATAAAAAAGAAAAGTACTAAAAAACAAAAAGCCTGAAAGATTTTAAAGATCTCAAAGGCTTTTTTATACACTCCCGGTAATGTTATTTATACAGGACCAAATTTATTAGAAATAACAATTAATAAGAAATCACCTGTTCTTCCATTAGCTCCGGCATCGGCCGGAATTCGTATTGTTGATTGCGAAGCTGCGGTTCAAAACCAGCTTCGCGAATGGCTTTTTGAATTCCGCTTGCAGTAAACCGATGTGGTGCACCGGCTGCGCTTACAACATTCTCTTCAATCATAATACTACCAAAATCGTTGGCACCAGCATGAAGACACATTTGTGCTACTGCTTTGCCAACGGTAAGCCAACTCGCCTGTATGTTTTTTACGTTTGGTAACATAATCCGGCTCATAGCGATCATGCGGATGTATTCTTCGGTTGTGGTAAGATTGTGAACGCCCCTGATTCGGGTTAAAAGTGTATCAACATCCTGGAAAGTCCATGGAATAAACGCTATGAAACCTTTGGCACCAGCCGGTTTTTTTGCCTGCACTTCCCTGATTTTTGCCAGGTGTTCAAATCGTTCACGAACAGTTTCCACATGGCCAAACATCATGGTGGCGCTGGTGGTAAGATCCAGTTTATGTGCTTCGTGCATTATATCCAGCCATTCCTGCGCACCGCATTTGCCTTTTGCAATCAGCCTTCTTACCCGGTCAACCAATATTTCTGCGCCTGGTCCCGGTAATGAATCGAGTCCGGCTTCCTTTAAAGCAATCAATACTTCCCTGTGAGTGCTTTTTGCCAGGCGGGTAATATGGGCCACTTCAGGTGGCCCGAGAGCATGCAGTTTGATATTGGGAAATTCAGCTTTTATTTTCCTGAAAGTGTCGGTATAAAATTCAAGTCCGAGTTCGGGATGATGCCCGCCCTGCAAAAGCAACTGCTCGCCGCCATATTTAATGGTTTCGTTTATTTTTACCCGGTACGTATCCATATCAGTAATATAGGAATCGGGACTTCCGGGTACTCTAAAAAAATTACAGAATTTGCAATTTGCTACACAAACATTGGTGGTATTCAGGTTTCGGTCTATTATCCAGGTTACTTTGCCGTGCGGAACCTGCTTCTTGCGCAATTCGTTTGCAAGTTCCATGAGTTCAGCAAGAGGAGCATTTTCAAATAAAAAAACGCCTTCATCAATGGTTAAAAATTCCTGTTTAAGCGCTTTTTGATATAGTTCTTCTAATTGCATCATGTTATAAATTCGGTTCAAAATTAAGAGAATACGCCGGCACAGATACATGCTTTCAATCATACCCTATTTAAAGTGCTGGGCCATGCCGGCTGCTCGTACCTGCTACGGGGATATCTTTATGCCCTTTAAATTGTTAATCCTGTTTAAAAAAACGAAAGCCTTTATAAATTGGCCGGTTATTATTTTCCTTATGCAATTTTACCTGAAGCAAATCTTTCTTTCCGCTAGTATTTTTCTCGTAACAGTTTTCTGCCAGGCCCAGGATATAGATTCATTACTGGCCATTCAAAACCAGGCCGATCCGCAGGAAAAGGTGTTTGTTCACTTTGATAAGAACTATTATAACCCCGGAGAGACCATTTGGTTTAAAGCATATTTATTTGAAGGATTAAACCGCTCGTCTGATACCAAAAATTTCTATGCAGAATTAAGAGATGATAAAGGAATTTTATTGGACAGGAAAACAGCACCGGTTATTTTTTCAGGTGCAGCCAGTCATTTCCAGTTGCCCGATTCATTTACAAAATCAATTGTTTTTGTAAGAGCCTATACTGTACCAATGCTTAATGGTGATACGGGTTTTATTTTCGTAAAACCCTTGCGTATCATCCAGAATAAAAAAAGCCTGGTTAAGATCTTACCCACCGTTCCTGAAATTAAATTTTTACCCGAGGGAGGCGATTGGATCACAGGACTACCCTGCAATATGGCCTTTATCGCCAAAGGAGCAAACGACTTACCGGTAAGTTGTAGTGGCTTTGTAAAAGATGCCAATGGAAAACAAATAGTAAGTTTTGTTTCGTTGCACGACGGAATGGGAAGTTTCGCAATCACGCCAGAAACCGGCCAGCAATACACGGCAGTCTGGAAAGATGAGAAGGGAAAAGAGTATTCAACCGCCTTGCCAAAAGCCCGGGAAACTGGCCTTGCATTAACCGTCGCAACCGTTGAAGGTGCCAAACGTTATTCACTGCAGCGACAGGCAGATGCACCGGAAGAATTAAAAAGTTTGACCGTTATCGGTATCCTGAACCAGCAACTGGTTTACCAGGCTAAAATAAACCTCGCTCAAAGAAACAGCGTGGCGGCCCTGATGCCGGTAAACGAATTACCATCCGGTACGCTCGCTATTACTGTGTTTGACAAAAACATGAAACCTGTGGCCGAAAGATTGTGTTTTGTAAACAATAACAATTTCGAATTTGATGCCGATGCCTGGATTTCGGACCTGAATATTGGTAAAAGAAGCCTGAACAGGGGAGAAGTAAAAGTGGCTGATACCCTTATGGCTAATCTTTCACTTTCGATAACCGATGCCGACCTTGATGTACCGGCTGCGGACCAGGATAATATAGTTACCCGTATGTTATTTACGGGTGAGTTAAGGGGTAAGATCAACAAGCCTTATTATTATTTTTTTAGTACTTCCGATAGTGCGGCCTATCATCTCGACCTGGTGATGCTTACCCATGGATGGCGCAGGTATAATTGGGATAAAGTGTTTGCCGGAAAAGTAAACAGCACTCCTTACAAAGAAAGCAATTACCTCACCCTCAACGGGAAAGTTATTGGTTCCGGCAGTGTTTTCGAGCCCGGACTTACTCTCAATGGATTTATGCGAACCATGGATTCAGCCTCTAATTTTGTAACCTTACCCGTTGACAGAAAAGGAAATGTAATCAGTGATGGCCTTCTTTTCTACGATTCCGCAAAACTATACTTGCAATTCAGCGATAAACAAAAAGCATTTGAGCCTTCGATGTTAAGTATCAATAATGGATTACTCGAAGGAAACCAGGCGCCTAATTTGGCTGGTGGAGCAATCAAAGCAATGCCTTACGAACCCGACAGTCTTACCGCTGCAAATAATCTTAAAAACAACCAGGCTCAATTAAAAGTTCTGGCAAAAATGTACAAGGATGCGCATATGCTGGACAACGTTACAGTTACTGCAAAGGCAAAGTCCAATGTTGAAAAAATGGATGAAAAATATGCGAGTGGTTTGTTTGGTGGCGGGGATGCTAAAAGCTTCGACCTGGTAAATGACCCTACCGCTAACAGCAGCTTCAGCATTTTTCAATACTTGCAGGGAAAAGTGGCAGGGCTGCAGATAAATGCAAGTGGAGCCAATCCAACAATGAGCTGGAGGGGTGGAACACCGGTCTTATATCTTAATGAAATGCAAAGCGATGTTTCGCAGATACAGTCGCTGAATATGCAGGATATCGCTTACGTAAAAGTTTTTAACCCCAGTTCAGCAGGGGCTATCAGAAGTAGTGGTGGTGGTGTAATTTCTATTTATACAAAAAAAGGAGGTGATGCCAATACTCCCGGCGACAGCAAATTGGGAGTAGTAAACCTGTTTGGCTATTCTGCTATAAAACAGTTTTACTCACCAGACTATGCTTCAAGTACTACCGATGTATTGTATGAAGATCTAAGAAAAACGTTGTACTGGAACCCGTTTATCATTCTTGAAAAGAATAAAAAGCGCTTTAAATTTCAATTTTATAATAACGACGTTTCCACCCGGTTTCGAATTGTGCTGGAAGGTTTAAATGATGAAGGAAAGCTGGTACATATAGAAAAAGTAGTAACCAAATAAACCAATGGGATCTTACACAATTAAAACTTGCCACCTGTAAAATTATCATTGGAAGACAGCTAGTTATTCATCAACTTTACTAAGACCGCCTGCCGGGATGAAATGAGTTATCAATTAATTGCAATTGTGTAACCAATTATGATTTTGGCTGTTAGGGTAGTAGTTTGCCTATGAAAAAGATGGTTGTCTTATGCCCGTTTTTATTTGTTGCAATATTTGCTTTTCAGCAAGTAATAGCCCAGGAGGTATTTGTTCCCAGGCCGTCCAAATTTATTACCCGTTTCCATTTTACGCAATTAACCGGTGGAGTAATTCTGCTAAAAGCTGCAATTGACGATCACCCTGACTCTTTGAATTTTATATTGGATACAGGTAGTGGTGGAATTTCACTGGATAGCACTACAGTTAATTACCTGCAGATTCCGACCAAATTAAGCGACCGCACCATTCGGGGAATTGCCGGTATTCGTACGGTGAAATTTGCTTACAATCATACGCTTAACATGCCTGGTCTTAAGGTCGACAGCCTTAACTTTCACATCAACGATTATGAATTACTTAGCGGCGTATATGGCCTGAAAATCGACGGCATTATAGGCTTTAGTTTTCTCCACCGCTACATAGTTCGCATTAATTACGACCTGCAGGAAATGGAAGTTTTTACCAATGGCAGTTACAAATATCCTAAAGGGGGGCATATGCTTCGGCCAAGTATTGCCGGTTTGCCAATGCAATACGCTTCTCTTAAAGAAAGCAAGGACGTTTCTGCCCGTTTTTTCCTGGATACCGGTGCTGGTTTATGCCTCTTGCTCTCGGAAGAATTTTGTACCGATAGCAGTGTTCTTTCCTTAAAACGAAAAAGGTTTAAAACAGTAACGGAGGGTTTGGGAGGTAAAAAGGAAATGGAAATGACTGTTTTAAAGGAATTTAAAATTGGGCCCTACAAATTTAAAAAAGTGCCGATTTATGTTTTCGAAGACGAATTCAATGTGACGGCTTATCCTTACCTGGCGGGTTTGATTGGAAATGATCTCTTACGCCGGTTCAACGTGGTTATTAATTATAGCGCCCGTGAATTTCACCTGATGCCAAACAGTCATATACGCGAACCGTTCGATTATTCTTACACGGGTATGGGTTTGTATGCCCTGGGCGATGAAGTGATCGTTTCGGATGTGCTTTCAGGTTCACCGGCTGACCTGGCTGGTTTAAAGGAGGGTGATGTGGTACTGGGAATGAATAATATGCTCACCAATAATCTGATGACTTATAAAACGTTGTTACAGCAGGCAGGGTCTAAAGTAAAAATAATTGTGAAACGAAATAATGAACTGATGGAAGTAAAGATGAGTGTGAAAAGCATACTGTAAGTTCTTTTCTCCTGGAATTCCTAACTCGTTAAAATGTTGAATGCACCGGGGCTGCGTTTTTAAACGCTACTATTTGTAGTTGTATGCTTCAGCTATAAACCAGGTATCTAAATTCAGCTGTACTGGCGAAAATTGCATTCAAATTTCACCTTTAGTGGTCAATTACAAACAGTTATCAATTTCCCAAAGTTTATTGCGACCGGTGGAAAATCCTAATTTGGCAGAGTTTTTTAGTCTCAAATCACAACTATAAAAATATACTCATGTTGAAACAATTAAGTATTTGCATGCTCGGCGGTTGCCTGTTCGTTTCCTGCGTTGGAAGTAAAAAGTACAAAAACGTACAACAGGAATATGCAACCCTCTCGAATAAATACACGCAGCTGCAAAGCGACTTGAAAAATTGCGAGGACGACAAATTGAAAATGAATTCGGGTATGGCGTCGCTCCAGGGAACAAACGATAACCAGAAACAGCAAATTAAAAACCTGAATGACCAGGTGGAGTATTTGAAAACAAATACCAATCAAATGCTTAGTAACCTGAAAGACCTATCGGTTATCAGCGATAAGCAGGCAGATGCCGTTGGGAAATCTTTGGATAAACTTACTGAACGGGATGCCTATATTAAAGACCTGCAGGGTGCTATGGCCCGTAAAGATTCACTGAATATGAATTTGGTAATGAATCTTAAAGGTGCGTTTTCTGATGTAAGTGATACTGATATAGACGTAAAAGTTGATAAAGGAGTGGTATTTATCTCTATTTCAGATAAACTATTGTTCTCAACCGGCAAATACGATATCAACCCGGGTGCTAAAAAAGTATTGGCTAAAGTGGCACAGGTATTAAACAATCAACCAAATCTTGAGTTTTTAGTGGAAGGTCATACAGACAATGTGCCGGTAACCGGGGCTGTACTTCGGGATAACTGGGATTTGAGTGCCCTTCGTGCTACTTCAGTAGTTAGGGTTTTACAAAACGACTACAAAATAGATCCTAAAAGGATGACCGCTGGCGGACGTGGTGAATATGTACCTGTACAGGAAAACAGTTCAGTTGCCGGAAGGGCCGCAAACCGTCGCACCAGGATTGTTGTTTTACCACAATTGGATCAGTTCTTCCAATTACTGGAGAAAAATGCAACAGCCGCTCCTGCAGCTAAATAAGATATTTGTTATTTTAAACCCTGTGTGTTTAGCGGCGATGCTTCGCAACTAACACACAGGGTTTTTTATTTCTTTAAATTGCAAACCGAAATAACCTGGATTACTTTCCTTGTGGGATATATGCTGGTTCAAATTGTTTTTCTATGATAAAATTCGATCGTTTTGTACTTGAAAATGGCTTAAGAGTATTGGTTCACCAGGATGCGAGTACACCTATGGCTGTGGTAAATGTGATGTACGATGTGGGTGCCAGGGATGAAGATCCCGAACAAACCGGTTTTGCACATTTATTCGAACACCTGATGTTTGGCGGAAGTATAAACATACCCGAATATGATGAACCGCTGCAAATGGCCGGAGGCGAAAACAATGCTTATACAACCAACGACCTAACCAATTATTACATACAGTTACCGGCTGAGAATCTCGAAACGGCGTTTTGGCTCGAGAGTGACCGGATGTTGTCTCTAGCTTTCAGCAGCAAAAGTCTTGATGTACAACGCAAAGTGGTGTGCGAGGAATTTAAAGAGCACTATATAAACAAACCCTATGGTGATGTTTGGCACAAGATCCGCGAACTGGCCTATACAACTCATGCATATCGCTGGATGACCATCGGCAAAGAACTAAAGCATGTGGAAGACGCCAAATTGCAGGATGTAAAAAACTTTTTTAAGAAACATTATAACCCGGCTAATGCCATCCTGGTGGTTGCCGGGGCGGTAGATCTTCACCAGGTAAAAACCCTTTCCGAAAAATGGTTTGCCGATATTCCTGCTGGTGAGAAATATCATCGAAGCCTGGTGCAGGAACCCAGGCAAACAGCGCCAAGAGTTCAAAAGGTTGAAGCAGCTGTTCCTTTGGATGCCCTATACAAAATATGGCATATGGGTGATAGGCTGGAAGATGGCTATTATCGCGCAGATCTTATTACCGAAATAATGGGAAGTGGTGGCAGCAGCCGCCTGTTTCAAAAACTGGTTAAAGAGAAACAGCTTTTTAGCCAAATTGAATGCCATCACATGGGCAGTATCGACCCGGGCATTTTGGTGATTGAAGGTAAATTGGTAAAAGGAGTGTCGATGGAAGCCGCCGAAGCCGCCGTAAATGAAGAAGTAGAAAAGTTGGTTCAATTTGGTGTGGAAGAAAAAGAATTACAAAAGGCAAAGAATAAAACAGAAAGTATGATTGCCTTCGAAGATATGAGCCTCATGAACCGTGCGAATAGCATTGCCTATTACGAATTATTGGGAGATGCAGACCTGATGAATAAGGAACTGGGCAAGTACCAGGCGGTAACGGCAGCGGAAATACAGGCAGAATCGATCCGTGTTTTTGATAAAAACAATTGCAGCACTTTATATTATCACGCCATCAATGCAACAGGCGCGGCACCAATAACTGTTACCGAACAGCTGGATGAAATTTTTGCATCCTAAGTAAATTGTTACATAAGTTTTTTTTGATGATCTTGTTTCTGATAAGTTGTACCGCGAAATGTCCAACAACTTTCGGGCTGTTTGAATCTTTCATCAAAACCAAAAACCTGCATAATGGCATACAGGAAATTGCAAGCCGGCCGCATTTTTACCGGGAAGTACCTGTTAGAGAACAATGTGCTGATAACTACGGAAAGTGGTCGGGTTATTGACCTGGTGGCACAAGAAAACGCAGGTGATGATATAGAGGTCATGGAAGGGATCTTATGCCCGGGTTTTGTAAATGCACATTGTCATATTGAACTAAGTCATATGAAAGGCATCATTCCTGAGCATTCGGGTATGGTGCCTTTTTTAATGCAGGTAATGTTTGAACGGCAGGCCGATGAGATCTTAAAGCAAACAAGTATTCAGAACGCTATCAACGAAATGTATGCTGAAGGAATTGTTGCCGTTGCCGATATCTGTAACACCGATGATACCGCACCTGGAAAGGCGGCATCCCAACAAATGTATTTTCACAATTTTATTGAGGCAAGTGGATTTGTGCCTGCAACTGCAGGAGTTAGATTTGAACAAGCTATTCATACCCGGAATAAGTTCCTGCATTATTTTTCACCTGCACAGGTTTCAATAACTCCGCACGCACCGTATTCGGTATCTTCTAAACTTTTGGAACAGGTAAACCAGCAGGCGCCAGCCTTATTAACTATCCATAACCAGGAAAGCCAGGCAGAGGACGATTTTATCCGTAACCGGAATGGGGAATTACTTCGCTTATATGAAGCTATTGGTGTACACCTCGACTTTTTTGAACCAGCAAATACCAGCAGCCTTCAATACTTTTTTCCGATGTTGTCGAAAGAAGCTCAGCTTATTTTGGTACATAATTGTTTTACAACCACTGCAGACATTGCTTTTCTTAAGCAGCAGGCACCCGGCACATTAAAAAAGCTTTACTTCTGCCTTTGCCCAAATGCAAATTTGTATATCGGAAATCCCCTGCCGTTGGTTTCTGTATTAGTGCAAAGCGGCATTCCTATTTGTGTTGGCACAGATAGCCTCGCCAGCAATAACCAGTTAAGTATTTTGGCAGAATTACAAACACTGCAACTTCATTTTCCCTTTATTCAGTTAGATATGCTGCTACAGTGGGCAACAATAAATGGAGCTAATGCATTACAGGTTGAAAACGAGTTTGGTAGTTTTGATAAAGGGAAAAAACCTGGAGTATTGCAACTGCTAAATGTTGGAGAAAACAATTCTTTAAGAAACGCTGTTGTGAACAGGGTTTTATAATTGAAGTTTGTTGGGTTATAATTATTTCCTGGTAGTTTCTATCACTATAGCATCATCATCTTTAACCAAAACATTCGTCCATGTTTTTGCATCCTGCATATGAACAACATACTGTTTTTCAACTGTTGGAAAATTAAGCTCTTCCACCAAAGTGATCGAATGATCATAATAGGTTTGTTTGATTATATGCCTGATCATAACTGGAAGCTGAAATTCATCATATTGACGAATGCTATAAACAAAATTACCCTTCTGATCATAAAAAATACGGTTCACTTCCCCATTTGACGTAAACCTGGCCACATATCCATTTACTGTTGAATACCATTTTTCATTAGTGCTGTTATAGCTTTTCTCAAAATCACTTAAAGCTTTTATGTGAATGGTTGACCATAAGACTTTCTTGTCATTCGCCACCTGAGAAGCCTCCTCTTCTTTGTTGACTCTCAGCAAAGATTGAATGCCATTAACATTAACGGTGTTTTTTGCTGTTTGTGAAAGCCCTGCAAATGGAATACATACATTAGTGAGAAGTATAATGCAGGGGAAAATTAATAGACGTTTCATCTTTTTTTTTAAACGTTAGATAAATTATGCCTATTCTAAAAATATAATCAGTTTCCTGGCTTGATAAAAGAATTCTTTAGATTAAACGGTATACCAGATACATAACTTAATAGTGATATAGAATGGAATTCATCGATGACAACCGGAGTTTTGTATCATGGAATAAAGCTTATATATTATAAGGGAAGCCGTAGTTAACTGTAAATAAAAGCGTTGTCCTATACACTGAATTAATGCTAGTGCTGCTTTAAGATCTATTCATTGGCGACGATCGTCATTTGTCGATTAAAAGTTGCCAATGGTCGTTTTTCTTTGAACTCATTTCTACTTTTACAAAATGTATTTAGCAGGCAGATAGCTATCTAAAACGATGTAGGTTTATGAACTTGCATGATTTTATATTCTCTAATAGGAAATCACACAGGCTACGCAGGCATATTCTGTTTTGGGCGTTATTCACTGTTGGCTTTTTTCTTCAAAGTGTAGTACCGTCGCCAAAAATTATTAGCAATGCGCTGTTTAGTGTTGTGTTTTTTTTGCCAGCTTGTGTGTTCTTCTTTTATGTTTCGTTGGTGATATTGTTGCCGGCGTTTTTAAAACGAAAAAAATTCAACGGACTATTATTGAATCTAATACTCCTGAGTTTTATTACCCTGCTTATAAATTATATTGCCAGCTCTGTTTTCGTTATCAATACTTGTGACTGCCCATCCTCGTTAATTCCATTTAGTAAAAAACTGGGGTTTGCCTTTATTAATACTTCGCATGCAGTAACAGTTGGTTGTCTTGCATTGGGGATAAAGTTTTTGAAAAACTGGTATTTGAGACAAAAAGAAAATTACGCTTTAACAAAACAACGACTTCTTAAAGAAAGCCAGTTAAAAAAAGCAAATATTTATCCTTCGTTTCTTTTTAGATCGTTGGATAAGTTATACCAAAAAATAATTAGTAATTCTACCGACGCATCAACAATTATTTTGACGTTGTCAGATTTACTTAGCCATATACTTTATGAATGTAAGGATGAGTGGGTACTTCTCGAGAAGGAATTGTTGATTGTAAGTGAACTCGTTAATCTTGAAAAAGTAAATGAGGCTGGCAAATGGCAAATTGAGCTGACAACTTCCGGCAGTGTTGCCAACAAGTATATTCCATCGCTCTTGCTTTTTTCTTTGTTACAAAGATGCCTGATTGAAATGGACAAGGGCAGCATTGAGGCGAATATTTCAAAACTTAAAATCGACATATATAGTGATGAGCTTTTTTTAATTTTTACCATGAGTATTAACATGCAACTAAATATAAGGTCATCAGTATGGAGTGAGTTATTGGAAGAAACATATCAAAAATTAAAACTGCTTTATAACAATAATTTCCAGTTCGACTATAAGATAAGTAATAATGGTTTACTCTTATCGCTGAAAATGCCCTTGTATGATAAAGTTCAGGAGAACTTAATTGAGAGTGATACAGAACAAAAGAAAATAATATATGAAAGTGCATGAGTTCATATTTTCAAACAAGCTTACTTGCCGAATTTTAAGACATACATTGTTTTGGATGGTAAGACTATTCGTACTATTAATATGGTCTGTTAGTATCTATTATGTATCACCTTTAGATTCTAAAGATGTAAGTTTTATCCTGTTAGTTCAATCGCTTATTTTCGATTTGATAATTGACATTGGCTACTGTTATATTGTAGTGTATTCCTCACTTCTCAGTTTGGTGGTTAAGAGACAGTATTTGGCGTTTGGTTTTTACCTCTTTCTACTTTCATTTTTTGTCTTTGTAATTAAATGCCTTTTACTTTTTCTTCCCATGAATATATATAATCAATCTTTGGAGTTGATGTACATTTTAGTTTGGTTACAGCTTATCAATTTTTTTAACATGGGGCCTCCTATGGTTTGTGTTTTTTTCCTTTCAATTAAAATGCTCAAAACCTGGTATTTGAAAGAGGAGGAAAAAATTGTACTGATAAGGGAAAATGTAAATGCAGAATTACAATTATTGAAAGCTCAAATTCACCCACACTTTTTATTTAATACACTTAATAATATCTATTCATTTACGTTGGTTAAATCACGTATGGCGGGAGAACTTATATTGAAGCTTTCAGATACCTTACAATATATGATTAACGATTGCAAAGCATCGCATGTTCCGTTAGTAAAGGAGTTAAAAATCATAGAGGATTTTATAGACCTTCAAAAAGTGCGATATGGAAACAGGCTACAATTACAGGTAGCAATAGAAGGTAACGCAGAAAATAAGTTTATTACACCTCTATTATTAATTCCTTTTGTTGAAAATTGTTTCAAACACGGCACCAGTAAGATGTTGGATTACCCATGGTTAAAATTGGAAATAGAGATAATGGATAAAGTGCTTTTTTTTCGTCTTAGCAATAGCAAACCAAGCCAGGTATCCGTGGCAAGTACTAACTCTGGCATCGGGTTAAAAAATGTGCAGAAGCGGCTTGCTTTGTTATACCCCTTAACACATGTAATACAGTTTACCTCTGATGACCATTCATTTACTGTACATCTTGAAGTTCCATTGAATGAAGAACTAATTGCGGATGATGTTTACCTGGAAAAACCAAATTTCTATGCGTAATATTAATAAAATTCATTGCCTTGCGGTAGACGATGAACCCCCGGCTCTTGATGTGTTGAAGCATTATATAGCATCAGTTTCCGCACTCGAGTTAGCAGGAACATGTAACAACGCACTCGATGCATTAAGTTTTTTGCAGGATCGGTCTATTGATCTTTTATTTCTTGATATTCAGATGCCCCAACTTTTGGGTACTGATCTTATCAGAACTTTAAAAAATCCGCCAAAAGTTATTTTTACAACTGCATTTCGAAAATTTGCCTTGGAGGGGTTTGAACTGGATGCAGTTGATTATTTATTAAAGCCAATTTCCTTTGAACGCTTTTTAAAGGCTGTTAATAAAGTAATGAACACCTCTATAATAGTTCCACCAGTTAGGTTAAATAACACCACCGTAATTCCTAAATCTGATCCCTTCATTTGTTTTCGTGCAGAAAGAAAAATGGTAAAAATTAATTTTGATGAGATTTTATTTATAGAAAGCTTGAGAGATTATGTGAGGGTTGTTACCGCATCGAAGGCGCTGTTGACCAAACAGTCCATTTCGTCGCTCGAAGAAACCTTGCCAAAAGAACTTTTTATCAGAATTCATCGTTCTTTTATTATAGCATTAAATAAGATAGATTCTTATACCAGTGATACTGTTGAAATCGGAAAAGCTAAGTTGCCGGTAAGTCGAATGTATAAATTAGCTGTAGAACAAGTATTAGGGGCTAATCATTAAAACTCCGGGAAATACCTGGGTTATTATATTCGCATATACAATTTGTATATGTAGTTATGACCATCATCCCCGGTGAAATAAAAACGTCGGATCTCCATCAATATTTATTGGGCGCTGTTGCCCCCCGGCCAATTTGCTTTGCAAGTACACTGGATGAAAACGGACAGGCTAACCTTAGTCCCTTCAGCTTTTTTAATGTTTTTGGCAGCAATCCTGCGACGCTGGTGTTTTCACCATCGCGAAAAGTTCGCGATAATACCACCAAACATACCCTGCAGAATATTTATGCAAATAAAGAGGTGGTAGTAAATGTAGTAAACTACAATATGGTTCAGCAAATGAGTTTATCGAGTTGTGAGTTTCCAAAAGGAGTGGATGAATTTGAAAAAGCCGGGTTTACAAAACTTGCCTCTCAACTGGTAAAACCATGGAGAGTAGCAGAGAGCCCTGTTCAGATGGAATGCAAAGTATTGCAGGTTATTGAAACCGGAACGGAGGGCGGTGCGGGAAACCTGGTTATTTGCCAGGTGATGGCAATGCACATAAACGATGCGGTACTGAACGATAATCAACAAATCGATCCGCAATTGATAGACCTGGTTGCCCGCATGGGATTTGATTATTATTGCCGTGCCAGTGGAGAAGCTGTTTTTGTAGTTCCTAGACCAAATACATTATTAGGAATTGGTTTTGACAAATTACCAGAAAGCATCAGGAACAGTTCAATCCTTACAGGAAATGATCTTGGTCAATTAGCCAATGTTCATGAAATGCCTGTTATTGATCCGGCTTTCAACGATAATGGCTTAAAACAAATAGTACAGTACTATTCCATCAACCCCGACGATATGGAAAGGGAATTACACCATTATGCAAAGCAATTATTGGCAAACGGGAAAGTGAATGAAGCCTGGCAGGTTTTGATGGCCGATACCTTTTTATAAAAAGCTTATGGTTGTTTTAGCTCCAGGTAAATGGGACAATGATCGCTGAGTTTTACGTCGGGGAAAATAGTAGCATCGGCAACCTGCAATGCGAGGCTATCGCTAACACTTATATAATCAATACGCCACCCTTTGTTTTGCAATCTAACGGTCGGGAAACGCTGGCTCCACCAACTATACATTCCCGTGGCATCCGGCTTTATCATCCGAAAACTGTCATTCATGCCAGTTTCAAACCATTTATCCATCCAGGCTCTTTCCTCGGGCAAAAATCCGGATGATTTTTTGTTACCCTTCGGATCATGAATATCAATCTCCCGGTGCGCAATATTATAATCTCCCGTAACAATTAAATTGGGCCTCGTCTTTTTTAGCGTATTGATATAATGTTGAAATTCATCAAGCCATACATACTTATAATCCTGTCTTAAATCGCCGCTGGTGCCACTGGGAAAATAGGCGTTGATCAAAGTAAGGTCGCCAAAGTCGGCTCTTATTACACGCCCCTCATTATCGCTTTGAGTGATATTATTGCCACAAAACACAGCATTGGCTTTTATTTTGGTGAAAATTGCAACACCACTATATCCTTTTTTTTCTGCGGAAAACCAATGTGTTTCATAACCCAGGGAGGTGATAGCACTGCAGTCAATGTCGGTCTCAGCTGCCTTTGTTTCCTGCAAACAAATAATGTCTGCCGGGTCTGTTTGCAACCATTCACAGAAGCCCTTTTTTATTGCTGCACGCAATCCATTTACATTGTAAGAAATAATGCGCATAAATTCTTTTAGTTGAGATACTCAATGGTTTACAAGACGATTCAGGTGTTTTCTATTTATTCCGGTTAACCAGTTTTTAATAGCAGATGCAGATAAATTAATTAACTCGCTCTCAAAAATAGTGGCTATCAAATATGCTATCATCGATTTTACTAAAAATTCAAAAAATCAGAACTGTTCCTATTATTATTTTCAGATTTCCTGGCTGGTTATTACAAAGAAAGCAGGTATGAATACTGGTGTATTCGTTAATACTTGATTTTTTCACTTTTATATTTTGAAAAAGGAATTAGTAAAAAAGCTTTCTTTGTAAAAAGTCACCGCCATTGAATAATGCTCCAGCCACAGCTGAAATGCTGTACCCTGATCTTGCTGTTTCAACTATCGAATTTGCTACCAAAGAACAACGTTGTATCAACTTTATTATCGATAACCTCGTGATGAGGTTCAGCCTTGCATATGCAACGGGCATCCTCTTTACTTATGTTGTTTGGGCTATTTCACCGGCTTTTGCAGAAATGCTGTTTGACGACAATTCAATGCTGGCATTTGTTGTTGCCACTTATATGATCAGCCGGGTGAACTACGCGATTTATTACAGTCTTAGCGAAAAGTATTTTAATGGGTATACCCTGGGTAAACTAGTTACCGGAACCCGTGCAATTCGGGAAGATGGCGATGAACTTACCTGGAAAAATGCAATTCACCGTAGTTTCTCCAGGTTCTTACCTTTCGAGTTTCTGAGTGGCTTCGGAAACAAGCCCTGGCATGACAGCTGGACAAAAACTACCGTTATCAAAGCCGGACGAGAGTTGTAATATCGCTCTGACTGATACAGTCAAGACATCCTGGTAATCTCATTTTAATTTATTTCCATCTCCCCTTCATACTATATTGTTTATAAACCGTTCCAGGTAATGAGCCAGTTTTCTGCCGTGGAAGGAAAACAAACGCTAAGTGATTTTTTCAAAGTTCCAGGGGATGTTTACCCGGTTGGCAGGCTCGATTATGATAGTGAAGGATTACTCATCTTAACTAACGACCGTAGCCTGAACAACAAATTACTTAATCCATTATTCAGGCATGAGCGGGAATACTGGGTGGAAGTGGAAGGAGTAGTTACGACGGAAGCATTGCAACGGTTAAGTGCGGGCATAGCCATCAGCATTGATGGCAAAAAACACCTTAGCTTACCGGCCATTGTAACCCCGTTTGAAACGCCACCCACCGTACCAGAAAGAAATCCGCCTGTTCGTTTTCGAAAAAACATACCAACCAGCTGGCTTAGCCTACAACTTACCGAGGGTAAAAATCGCCAGGTTCGCCGAATGACAGCGGCCGCAGGCTTTCCCACCTTACGCCTGATCCGGTACCGTATTGAAAATGTAAAGCTTGCCAACATGCAGCCCGGAGACTTGCTTACAATGAACCAGCCAACCATTTATTCATTGCTTTTTAAGTAAGTATTCTACCCGTTTAGTAAAGCTTCCTTCTTCCATCAATTGCAAATACCGTCTGCTCTTTATCGTTGTTTTAAAGGTTTTCAGATTGATAGCTAAGTGCTTTTTACAATGACTTACCTATTTTTTCAAACAAGTATTGCTGGTGAGCTATAAGTAATTATCTTAAAGCAAACTACACGATATGAAACTGATTTTTACAATTGGATTATTAGGTTTTTTAGGTGTTGTGTCGGGACAAAACGTTGGAATCGGTATAATTACACCAGAGGCAAAATTGCATGTATTCAATTCTGATAACAGCGCTGTTCTTGCAGAAACAAATGGTGGTTCCAAATATGCCGGTTTGGAAGCTAAAACCAATGGTGGCGCAAACGACAGGCTTTTGATCCGCAAATGGATGCCCGGTTCAAGCGGCACAGCAGCAGGAATATCTCTTTCAAACCTCAGCCAGGTAGTTGCCGGGGCCCAGGCAGCTGGTTTGATGGTAGGTGTTGTTACCAATAACCCGTTGTATTTTACAACAAATAACCAGGAACGCATGCGAATTGCGGCAGACGGAAAAGTTGGAATTGGAACAAATGCACCTCTCGCACTGCTTGATGTTCGTTCTGACACAGGAAGTGTAATTGTCAGGGGATTGGCTCATGTAAGCACAAAATATATTGCCGTACAACTTGCGGGCAACGCCGGCACTACCGAATTTGTTCGTTTTAACCACGAATATGTAGGAGCTATAGCAGGTATTCCGCTGGCCAATGTGTCGGCCCTTTATGCTTCAGGCGGGCCATTGATTGTTGGCAACTCAACCCCTGATCCATTGCATTTCATTACAAACGGTACCCCAAGAATGGCCGTCACAAGTGATGGCAATGTGGGGATTGGCACTTCATCGCCTGTGGGAAACCTGCATGTAAAATCAAATGCTATCAGCGATGTTACTGTTGAAACAACCAGCGGCTCGGCTGTTGCCCGTGTTAACTTTCAAACAAGCACCGGGATGTCGGAAGTTGGCCGTTTCGGCAATTCCGTTGCGCTTACTATAAATGGCGTTAACTATAATAATCTCACCCGGCTATATGCTACCGGAGGACCCGTTGCTACCGGAACTTCAGGTAATCATCCACTGTACCTGTTAACCGGCGATTTCCCCCGCATTATGATTAATGGAGATGGCAACATTGGCGTTAATGTTGTTCCAACAACTTTTACCCAGTTTCATGTGAAGCGAAGCGGGCCTAATGCTGCTATACCTGCTGCTGAGCTGGGAGCTATTTATGGAGAGAATGGAGCTGCCGAAGGTTCAGGAATTATTGGAATAAGCGCAGCTCCAAGAACAGGAGCTTCAAGTTATGCCGGTGTTACCGGGATGAATATTAATAATTCAACGGATATGTTCGGAGTTATTGGTTCCTCCTCCGGAACAAGCGCCGGCGTTAATTATTCGGCTGGTGTTGGTGGATATGGTGACTATGGTGTGCTTGGTTATAGTCAAAGCGGTACCGGGGCAGGAATTATTGCCCTGCACAGTGCTGGCAAAACTGCACTTGAAGTAAACAATGGATTTATAAAAGCCACTGGTAATGCAGGAAACAAAACTGCATTTAAACATACCGTCACAGCTGTAAATGCCATTTTCAACCTAACATCGCTTTCTTATAATGGGGCAGCTAATACCGATATTTTAATTGTTACCCACGATTATGCAACCGGTATATATTTAAATAAACCATTTGGAGTTTACTGGACAGGTGCCACCTGGGCCATCTACCTGGAAGATTCTACTGCAGCAATGCCGTTGGGAATAGTCTTCAATGTACTTGTAATAAAACAGTAAACGCTTTTACTATAGTTTTTTCGGCTCATTATCACCCTTCATTTAATTTCGAACAAAGGGTGATCGATTATATACGCACATATAAGCAATTCATTAGCAGCCATAATTTTTACGAAGGCATCCGAATGACTGCCGGTGTAATGGTACCAGTGCTGTTAATGTCAACCTATGGATACCTGGCAATGGGAGTAACCATTGGGTTGGGTGCCTTATGCGTGGGCATTACCGATAACCCAGGGCCCATTCATCACCGCCGTAATGGAATGCTCATTACCATGTTGCTGCTGTTTGCAACTATCATCCTAACCGGTCTCAGCGTTCGCTATCATTGGTTAACGATGTTGTTGCTGGTAATACTTCCTTTCTTTTTTTCTATGATAGGCATTTATGGCAACCGGGCAACTTCTGCCGGTATGGCCTGTATGCTGGTGATGGTTTTAAATATCGATAAAAGCCAGTCGGCCCAGCAGGTGCTGAACAACGCCCTGCTCACCGTTTTAGGAGGCGCCTGGTATTTTATACTGAGCCTTGGATTGCACCAGCTTCGCCCTTATAAACTTCTGCAGCAAGTGTTGGGCGACTGTATGACAGAGACAGCAAGATACCTACGGATAAAAGCTACCTTCTATGATGAAAATGTCGATTTTGACAAAAGCTACAAGCTGCTAACCGAGGTACAGGTGCAGGTACATCAAAAACAGGAAGCGACCCGTGAACTATTGTTTAAAACACGAAGTATTGTAAAAGAATCTACAGCAATAGGAAGACTGCTGGTAATGGCTTTTATTGATACTGTCGATTTGTTTGAACGTATAATGACTTCACAACAGGAGTATCGTTTATTGCATACCCATTTTGGTGACACGGTTTTGTTAGGTGCTTTTAAAAACGCCATTCTTCAACTGGCAAATGACCTGGATGAACTCGGAATTGCGTTCCAGGAAGGAAGGGCTTCTGTTCCTGTAAAGGCCAGCAGTGAAGAAGTTACCCTGTTGGAAACCTTATTTGTAAATGAACGGAGCCAGCTTCTGAATGAATCTAATACCGACGCTTTCATTAGCCTCAGGCATATTCTGAACAGTATCAAAGATCTGCAGCACCGGATAGACAAACTGCATGAATACAGCAACTTCGATCGGAAAATAGATAAAACCGGTCGGTCTGAAAGAGATTTAAAGCGGTTTGTATCAAGATCGGATTACAGCCCCAAAATCTTGCTCGATAACCTGCATTTCCAGGCCAATATTTTCCGTCATTCCATCAGGGTTTGCCTGGCCTTGCTGGTAGGATACAGCCTGTCAATTTTTTTACCTATAGGCCACGAATATTGGATCTTGCTAACCATAATTGTTATTTTAAAACCAGCATATTCACTCACCCGGCAACGAAATTTAGAACGGCTTGGCGGCACATTGGCGGGTGCTGCTGTAGCTGCGCTGATACTATTTACGATAACTCAAACAAATGTGCTGATTGCAATAATCCTTGTTTGTATGATTGTTACTTTCAGCCTTATCCGTACTAATTATTTTATAAGTGTCATTTTTATGACTACTTACATTTTGATCGGTTTTCTTTTTTTGAAATCCGGTACGGTAACTATGGTATTACAAGATAGAATTATCGATACTGCAATAGGGTCAGTGATATCCTTTCTTATATTGTACCTTGTTCCTCCAAGGTGGGAACATGAAAACATCAAGTCGTTAGGCATCGATGCCATCATTGCCAATAAAAACTATTATGCTTATATCGCAAGTGCCTTTGTAGGAAAAGAATTGATCACACAACAATACAAGCTTAAACGCAAAGATTCTTATGTTGCTATGGCCAATCTTGGCGATGCATTTCAGCGGATGCTTAACGAACCTAAAAGCAAACAACAACAAGGCGAATACCTGCACCAGCTAATTGTTTCAAACCATGTATTGGTATCTCATATAGCAACACTTTCCGCTTACCGGCAACAATTTGGCCCGGCATATGTACTTCCTTCATTTGAACCCGTAACAGAAACAACTATTAAACAGTTAACTGCCGCCCTTCAACTAATGGGCGACGAATCGCACTATAATTTTTCTGAAATTAATGATAATCCTGATGTGGATGATCTTATGCAAACACCTTTGCACCAGGCTAAAATTGCAGGGGAAGGCACGGAGTTGCGGCAGTCGTATTTTAAAACAATTGCAGACCAGTTTGAGATTATCCTGCGGGTAGCAATTGATATTAAAAGTATTGCTGGAAAGTTAGGCAGATGATCACTGGCAGGTATGTTTCATCATAATTAAAAAACAGCTATGCCCGTTATAGAATTGACTACTATCATCAATGCCGGCATTGAAATTTGCTTCGACTAATCACGAAACATTGACCTGCACAAAATTTCAACCGCACACACCAGGGAGCAGGCGATAGCAGGTACTACAACCGGCTTAATTGGACCGGTTGAATTTGTAACATGGAAGGCAAAACATTTTGGTGTCATTCAGCAATTAACTACTAAAATTACCATTTACAACCGCCCAATATTTTTTAGAGATGAACAAATAAAAGGTGCTTTTACCTCTTTTACACATGATCGTTTTTTTTATACTAAAGGAGAACAAACACATATGAAGGATCTGTTGAATTTAAATCGCCTCTTGGTTTTATAGGTGAGATGTTCAACAAACTGGTACTTACAAGATATATGATATCATTGCTTCATACCCGCAATCAAATTATAAAAGAATACGCTGAAAGCGATAAAGGAAAATTGTTGATACAAAACATTAAACCCGTAACAATATGAAGCCGGTAGAAATTGAAACTTTTACATTGATTGGTTTAGCCTTAACCCGCAAAACAACCAACGAAAACAACCAGGCATCTATTGATTGTGGTGAACTATGGCAAAAATTTCTCACCGAAAAGTGGCAGGAGAAAATTCCGTCAAAATTGAATGAAGATGTGTTTGCGGTTTACCACGGTTATGAGAAAGATCATACGCAGCCTTACTCCTTTTTTATTGGTTGCAAAGTTCAACCTGGTACTTTAGCACCAACAGGTTTAAATAGCCTGCAAATTGCTACCGGAACTTACCAACCATTTATTGCTAAGGGCGCAATGCCCGGGTGTGTTGTTGACACCTGGAACAAGATTTGGAATTCAGATATCACAAGGGCTTATAAAACAGATTTTGAAGTTTACAATCAAAATAGCCTTAATTGGAAGGATGCAGTAATTGAGATTTTTATTGGGTTGAATGATTGAAATGAACTGGTTGGCTTCAACCTGGCGTAGTGGTATCCATCGGTTGAATATAGGTGTATACAAAAAAAGAGTGCTGCTTTTGGTTTAAGCAGCACTCTTTTTATAAGTTAGGTTATCCTTTCCAGTCAGGAAGTCTGCCGGGCGTGTAAGGCGCACCGTTTTGTTCTAATTTTTGCTCCAGTTTTTTTACGTCTTCATCAATTGCTTTTACTTCCTTATGAACCGGCGTAAATTGTCGTACAGCGGCTTCATAAGAATCTACAAATGTTTTTGTTGGAGCTGCGGTGCTGCTAATCATAGCACCCATCATACTGCCAATTCTTGCATTGATGGAAGTTGGAGCTTCAAACTCCCTGCGGGCTAATGATGCATCACCATTCAACTTTGTTCCTGCATCTTTCAACCGCTTTTCCAGGGCTAGAATTTCTGTATGTAATGATTGTTTGGCACCGGCTGTTTCCAATGCAGCTTGTTTCATGTATTTTATTTTATTAAGTAGTTCATTCCGGAAAGCTTCGGTGCCATCAACTACGCGGTGAAGTTCTTCTACCTTTTTACCAAAAGCATTTAAGGCTTTTTTATCGGTAGCGGCCATACTTGCCATATTAAGTGCCGCAATATTGAAAGTTTGCGGATCGGCGAGTTCTGTATACTTGCCATCTTCATATTTGCTAAGCGCTACTTTATAAGCTCCGGGCAAAACAAGGATGCCCTGGTCAGGAGCACTAAACACTTTACTCTCATCAAAAACCGTAAAATCAATAGGACTCTTGGCTGCTGTTCTAAAATCCCAGGTGATGCGGTTTATACCTTTTTTAGGAGTGGTTTTTAACTGGCGAACAACGTTGCCCAATTCATCGGTAATCGTAAATAATAAATGTGGTGCAGGTTGTGCGTCTTCCATGCGCAGGCTATCCAGTGATGGATAATAAAATGCCTCTCCCTTCTTGGTTTTTTCTGCTTCAGTAGCCTGCCTTTTTTCTCTGAGTGTTTTGATATTTTCTTTCAGGTAATAAGTAAAAGTTGTTCCAACCGCAGGATTCGGAACGCTCCAATAACTTTCTCCCATGAAACCTTTTCCACGGATACCAAGCGGCAGGTATTCCAAAAACATCCAGGCATCTTTTACAGGAGAAATGAAAGCGGTTTTATTTAGATCTTCTTTTGCAAGATTGCGTAGTGGCGTATAATCATCCAATACATAGAAGCCACGGCCAAAAGTGGCAATCACAAGGTCATTGTCCCTTGCCTGGATTTCCATGTCTTTTACCGAAATAGTTGGTAAACCTCCTTTAAGTTGGGTCCATTTTGCACCGCCATTGATAGAAAAAAACAGGCCGAATTCAGTACCCGCAAACAAGAGGTTTGCGTTCACGTGATCTTGTGCAACACAATAAACAGTGCCTCTTTCCGGCAAGTTGTTCTGAATGGCAACCCAGGTTTTACCAGCATCGGTAGTTTTAAAAAGGTAAGGTTTAAAATCACCATAACGATGATGGTTAAAAGCTACAAAAGCGGTGTTTTTGTCATGAGGAGAAGCAATAATCTGGTTTACATAGGTCTGCCCGGGAACGCCGGAAATATTGTCAATCTTCGTCCAGTCTTTTCCGCTATTGGTAGTAACATACACCAATCCATCATCCGTTCCAGCGTACAATAATTTTTCATCTATCGGTGATTCGGCGATCGTAGTTAATTGTCCGTAGATATCTGTGGAACCATTTTTAGCAACGGCATCCACACTCCAGATTTTGCCCATTACCGGGAATTTATTTCTATCAACTCCCCTGGAAAGGTCGCCACTAATAGTTTGCCAGGTATTACCCTGGTCATCTGTACGAAACAATTTATTGGATCCAAAATACAGGCGTTTGTGATCGTGCCTGGAAATCAGTAGTGGTGCATCCCAGTTCCACCTGTATGGCGCTTCAGCATCGGCTTCCACCGGCTTTATTTCGAGCGCTTCACCACTCTTGCGATCAAAGCGAACCAAGCCGCCATACTGCGATTGAGCGTACACAATATTTGAATCTTTATAATCGGCCTGGCTCTCGAAACCATCACCACCATTTGTAATAAACCAATCACTGTTCACAATACCATTTCCACTTTTTGTACGTGCAGGTCCACCCAAACTAAAGTTATCCTGGGTGCCACCATATACATTGTAAAATGGAAAACTATTATCAAGGCTTACTTTATAGAACTGTGTTACCGGTATGTTTTGTTTAAAATTCCAGAACTGACCGGCATCAAAACTTTCGTACAAACCCCCGTCGCAACCAACCAGCATATGATCGGTGTTGGCGGGATTAACCCATATTACGTGGTTGTCGACATGTTTGCTTCTTTCACCTAATTCGTGAAAAGTTTTGCCTCCATCATCACTTACCTGGAAGTAAACATTTACGGAGTACAATCGATTTATATTTTTTGGATCACAAAAGATCTCCTGGTAATAATTGCCCGATGTAGTAGTGCTGCTTTGTTTAACCCAGCTTGCACCACGGTCTTTTGAAAGGAAAACTCCGCCCTTTGAATCTGCAGCTTCAATAATTGCGTAAACATAATCGGGATTTACCGGGCTGACGGCCAGACCGATGCGGCCCAAATCAACTCCTGAAGGCAATCCGTTTGTCACTTTATTCCAGGTATTACCACCATCAGTACTTTTATACAAAGCGCTTTCAGGCCCGCCGCCGATATAGGTGAAAACCTTACGTTGACGTTGGTGAGCTGTAGCATATAAAATGTTACTGTGTCTTGGATCGATGTGAATTTCATTGAACCCAGTATGTTCGCTAACAGAGAGAATGGATTTCCAGGTTTTACCACCGTCGGTGGTTTTGTAAATACCACGCTCACCGCCGCTATTCCACAAAGGGCCGTAAGCTGCCACATACACAATATCCGAATTATTTGGATCGACAACAATACGCCCAATATGCTCCGATTTAGTAAGCCCCATATTCTTCCAGCTCTTACCACCATCTTCCGATTTGTAAATACCGTCGCCATAGCTTACTACACGCTGGTTATTGTTTTCACCACTGCCCACCCAAATTGTATTTGTATTGTTTGGGTCGATCGCTACACAGCCAATGGAAAAAGAGTTTTCTCCGTCGAAAATTGGATCATAGGTAACGCCTGCATTGGTCGTTTTCCAAACACCGCCGTTGGCAGATGCCACATAATATTCTGAGATATTGTTTGGATTAACTGCAAGGTCAACAATACGGCCGGAGGTAATGGCCGGTCCGATACTCCGAAATTTCAAACCAGCGAAAGTGCCGGACACAAATGGATCATTTTTGTCGTCGGTTGAAACAACAGGTTTCGATTTCTGTCCAAAAGAAAAAGTGCTAATCAACAAATACCCAACAAATGCGGCAGACCTAAAGAATGTCATAAAATATTAAATTTATACTTCGTGTTATTGCAAATGAATAACCATTGACTTACATACAAACATAGGCAGAACAACAACTAACTCAGGTGCAAGTTGATACAAGGCAAAAAAAAACCCCGGGTGACGGGGTTTTAAAGATATAATTTTACTTAGTTGGAGTCTTTATTAGGTTTGGAATCTTTTCCATTCTCCTTTCGACGCTGTAATTCTTTTCGAAGCATATCGCCCCATGAACGTTCTGCTGCCATAAGCTTATCAAATTTTTCCTCAGAAATAACTTTTGTAAAAGTTGGTTTGTACTTTTTGTGCATGGCAAGAACCTTTTCTTCCAGTTCTATTTCACTACCACCTTTTTGACGGTGTTCCCGTATCATCTGTTTCATTTCATTTTCATACCCATTATAAACCGGCCAAAATTTTTCCGCTTCCTGGGACGAAAGTTGTAATTGTTTTGTGATAAAGGCCACTTTCAGGGCTTCAATTCGGTCGCCTTTATCCTGGCTGTATAACAAACCAAGACTAACAATGCAGGAAAGTAAAAAGGTAGCTACAAGTTTTTTCATCATCTATAGTAAGCAGGCATTTCTCCTGCGTTATTTAATATTTAAAGCACATGAATGATTTTGAAAATCAATCAGGATTTATTTTGAGCATTAACGATCAATTGCGTTTTTATTTCTTCATCAGTAAGTTCACGCAATGCTTTTTCGAAGTTATCGGTATTCAGGTAGTAAATTGCCGACTTGCTGTCGGATGATAAACCTGACTCGTATAAAGCTGCATGCAGGCTTGCATCATCCAGTTGAGTTAACTCCGAAGCCAGTTCCGAAGAAGTGGTTACCGGGTTAGCTGTAGTGTTTGCAACCTGTTCCTGGTTGGACTCCGTAGGTGTGTTCCCGAGAAACTGCCAGGCAAAAAATCCAGCTAGAGCAAAAACCGAGGCTGCAATAGCCCATTTGAATAAATTGCTATTCCGTTGGATCGAAATAACCGGCGCCTCCTTTTCCTGGGGCCATACGCTAAGGTTTTCGAAATAATTTGCCGGCAACGTATAAGGCATTTGCCTGCTGATACCGATTAAAGCCGGGGCTACATTTTCTAATTCGTGAGTGGCTTCCAGCTGTTTTATTTTACCAAGCATAATGCCTGGTAAATTTTCAAAATATCCCTCCGGAACAGCAGGTTTTTTTGCCGGAACTGAAACCTGACCTAATAGTTGTACAGGCAGCATCTCAAAATAACCTTCCGGAACATTAAAGGGCATCTTCTTGTCAATATTGACAAGAGCAGGTGCTATGCCTCTTAATTCTGATAATATATTTAAGCGTTCTTCCATTTTTATTTTACGTAACCCTACGACAAGATTTAATACCAAAAGGTTTAAAAACAGTTTCTTAAAAGTAAAATCTAATTAATAATTGTTGTTATGTGAGCAGAATTATTAGTTCGTGGTGCTTTTTTATTAGCGCTAAAATGTTACTGCTTAATTGATCAGCGACCTTATTCTTCTTTTAAAATAAATTCTTCAATTTTCTTTGCTGCATGATGATAGCTGGCCTTTAAGGCACCTTCACTGGTACCAAGCACTTTACTCATTTCCTCGTAAGGCATTTCGTCAAAGTATCGCAAATTAAAAACCAATCTTTGTTTTTCAGGTAATTGCTGAATGCCCAGCTGTAATTTCCATTCCAGTTTTTGGGCGTCAAAATTACTATCGGCCTTTATATTATTTTCAAAGCTGTAATCGGAATCATTCAAGCTTTGATGAGTATGCTTGCGTTTCTTTTGCTCGATAAAACTTAAAGTTTCGTTTGTAGCAATCCGGTAAAGCCAGGTATACAATTGACTGTCTTCCCTAAACTTTTCCAGCCCATTCCAAACCTTTATAAAAACGTTCTGCAATACATCATTACTATCTTCATGGTCGGCCAGCATCCGCCTGATATGCCAGTAAAGCCGCTCCTGGTACTTTCTTATGATAGCCGTATAAGCTTTTTCCCGGCTGCCAGGATCCTTAAATTGTTCCAATAATGTGATGTCGTCAGAATGCATGCAGGGTAATATTGTCTTTTTAGCACAGCAAAGTAAAGACTCTTGTTGAATGCGGCAGTTTAAACTGCGATTTAACAATGAAAAGCCAAATAATATTAACAGGTAAATGCCTGTGTACCAGGTTTTTTAAGCGATTTTAAAAGAAAACTGGCCGGGAGCCAAGCTCCGGGCCAGTTGCAGCAATTCTTACTTATTGGTGTAATTGGAGTTACTTACGGCTGATCGCTTTTTGAGCAGCCTGTACGATATTGATACTATCAAGACCATATTTTGTTAGCAGTTGCGCAGGTGTTCCGCTCTCACCAAACGTATCATTTGTACCAATATATTCAATAGGAATTGGCAGATGGCGGGCTGCAACCTGTGCAATGCTATCACCCAACCCACCCAATACGTTGTGTTCTTCGGCAGTAACTGCGCAACGCGTTTTGGAAATGCTTTTTAAAATTGCTTGAGTATCCAAAGGCTTAATAGTATGAATATTAACTACTTCGGCGCTTATACCTTGTTCGGCAAGCGTACGGGCAGCCTCTATAGCCTTCCATACAAGGTGGCCGCAGGCAAAAATGGAAATATCTGTACCCTCTGCTAATATTTGTGCTTTTCCAATTACGAAATCACTACCATCTACTGAAGTGAAATTTGGCCATTTTGGACGACCAAAGCGCAGGTAAACCGGCCCCTCGTAGTCGGCAATCGCGATGGTGGCAGCTTTAGTTTGGTTAAAATCACAAGGGTTTATAACAGTCATCCCCGGCAACATTTTCATCATTCCCAGGTCTTCCAGTATTTGGTGGGTTGCACCATCTTCACCCAGGGTTAAGCCTGCATGGCTGGCGCAAATCTTTACATTCTTGTTGCTGTATGCAATACTCTGGCGAATTTGGTCGTATACACGACCGGTGCTAAAATTGGCGAATGTGGTGGTGAAGGGAATTTTGCCCCCAATTGTAAGACCAGCAGCTATACACATCATATTGGCTTCCTGGATACCACATTGAATAAAACGCTCCGGAAATTCTTTTATATACGGCCCCAGTTTAAACGATCCGGCAAGGTCGGCGGTAAGCACAATTACATTTGGATTTGATTTGCCTAATTCATAAATGCCTTCACCGAAACCACCACGGGTTTCTTTCTCATTTTGAACCTGGATGTCCTGGAGCTTCATCGTATAATATTTTGCGGCGAAGGTAACCGTTCAAGCTTTTTAAAAATGATTAGGAGCAAAAAAAATAACTGTCACGAGTACAGTTATTTTTAACCTAATTTAATATGTGATGGCTTATCTATCAAAAAAGATAGATAATTCTAATTTAATAATGAGTTCTGGATCTTGAAAAGGTGTTCGTCTTCCTTAATCTTAAGCTCCCAATCCCAGGCTGTTTTCATCATGCTATCCAGGTCATATTTCAGGGTCCATTTAAGATCTCTGACCGCTTTCTCGTTATTCGCGTAAATAGCAATTACATCACCCTGCCTACGTGGACCGAGCACATAATTTAACTTTTGTCCACTTACCCGTTCAAAAGCATGGATTGCCTCTAATACGGATGTTCCATTGCCGCTTCCAAGATTAAAAATATCGCAGTTGGTTTTATTGCGTTCCTGCATCAGGTATTGAAGGGAAAGTGTATGGGCATGGGCAATATCGCTTACATGGATGTAATCGCGTACGCAACTGCCATCACGGGTTGGATAATCACTGCCCCAAACTTGCATTTGTGGAATTTTCCCGATAGCTGTTTGTGTAATTGCCGGCACAAGATTGGCTGGTTTTCCGAGCGGAAGTTCACCGATTAAATTACTTTGGTGTGCGCCAACAGGGTTAAAATAACGCAGCAAAATAAAACGGGTGTCAATTTGTTTAGCAGTCTCTAATATGATCTGTTCACCCATTTGTTTGGTTAGTCCGTAGGGGCTTTCAGCAGGCTTTACCGGGGATTCTTCTGTTACTGGTATTGAATCCGGATTGCCATAAACCGTGCAACTGGATGAAAATACGAAATGAGGCACTTTAAATTCATCTGCGCATTTAAGCAGGTTCACGAGGCTGAAAAGATTGTTTTCGAAATACATTAATGGTTCCGCAACCGATTCGCCAACCGATTTGTAGGCAGCAAAGTGAATGATACCAGCAATGTCGATGTTTTCCTGGAATACAGCCCTTGTATCATTGTAATCACAAAGGTCCACTTTGTAATTTTTTATACGGGTTCCGGTAAGTTTTTCAATTCCATTTAACAGGTATGTAGTACTACGGCTGTTGTCATCTACAGAAATAACTTCGTATCCATTTTCGAGCAAATCAACGATGGTGTGAGCGCCAATATAACCGCAACCACCTGTTACTATAATTTTAGGCATGTCGCAAAATTAAGGGAACAGAAATTTGATTTTCTGGTATAGTTGCAGTCAATGACAATAATTATTATACGGTACAGTTGGCTCAGAACAGGCGTACGACGTAGTAAAAACCAGCTGCCAATAGTGCACTTACCGGGATCGTTAAAATCCAGGCCCAAAGCAGGTTGATAGTTACGCCCCAGCGAACAGCACTCAAACGTTTTGTTGCGCCTACACCAATAATGGAGCCTGTAATGGTATGCGTAGTTGAAACCGGGATGCCCATATGTTCAGTAAGATACAACGTGATGGCACCAGCCGTTTCTGCGGCTACCCCTTCCAGCGGCGTTACTTTAGTGATGCGGGTTCCCATGGTTTTAACTATTTTCCAACCCCCGCTTAACGTACCGGCGCCAATACATAAAAAGCTCAAGAAAGGCACCCATTCGTAAGTACTCACAAATTCGTTGAAGGAAAGCTTATTGCCCAGCTGGCTTTGTTCGAATATAATGGCCGCACCAATAATTCCCATCACTTTTTGCGCATCGTTACCACCATGGCCAAGACTAAACGCAGCGGATGAAACAAGCTGTAAACGTTTAAACCAGCTTTCCGCTTTGTAAGGATTACTTCGTCGGCATATCCATAAAATAATAACCGTAATTAGAAAGGCGATAATCATACCTAACAAAGGCGCCAGGAAGATGAAAAGGAAGGTTGGAATTACTTTGGCATAATTTACAACATCTATGGTTTGGCCATCAAAGACGCCGCTGATACCACCTGCATGTGCAATTGCCGCCCCCATAAACCCGCCTAAAAGTGTGTGGGAAGAACTGGAGGGAATTCCAAACCACCAGGTTAGTAAGTTCCAGGTAATAGCCGCCAGCAAACCAGCAAATATTACTTCGAGTGTAATAAAATGTTCGTTTACCGATTTCGCAATTGTATTACCGATTTTGAATTCCCCAATCAGGTATTTCGATATAAAATAGGCAACGAAGTTGAACATAGCCGCCCAAACAACTGCCTGGAAGGGAGTAAGCACTTTTGTGGAAACAATGGTGGCTATGGAGTTTGCCGCGTCATGAAAACCATTGATATAATCAAATATAAATGCCAGTATGATTATTAAGACGAGTAGCGTGGTCATAGTAAAACAAATGTGATAATGAGCTGATTTCAGAAGGATTATTGCAGGTGAGCTTGTTTGTTACCTTCTTCACTTGATGGCTAAAAGCTTAATAGCAGGAAGCCAGTCGGGTTACGCGTATTTGATGATAATACTTTCTATAACATTGCCCGCATCTTCACATTTATCAGTGGCCACTTCCATGGTTTGATACAATTCGCGACGTTTAATAAATTGTTTGAAGTCGTGCTCCATCTCGTATAAACGATCTATACTAAGATCAAAAATATCGTCGGCTTCATTTTCATAAGCATTGATTTTTACCAGTGCATCCGTAATAACCCGTAGTTCTTTCATATCACGCAGGCCATAAACCGCTTTTTTTAACTGTTCAGCTCCCGCTGCAATCAGGTTGGTGAGTTTATGAATACCTTCTTCCTGCGGATTGATGCGGTAAAAATTAATTTTTTTGGCACTGGCGAAAATGTAATCCGCCACATCATCCAGTGAACTTGCGAGATAATGAATGTCTTCCCGGTCGAAAGGTGTAATGAAATTGCGGCTTAACTCCGTAAAAATGGTATGGCTGATATCGTCGCAAACATGTTCAAGTCTCTCAATTTCTACTACGATAGTGGTTCTTTTATCAACATCGGGTTCTTTAACCAGTTGCTGCAATAACGCAGCCATAAGAACAACATTGTCTGCTACTTTTTCAAAATAGTCGTAAAATATCCTGTTTTTAGGCGTAAATATTTTCAGAATTGAATTGAGACCTGCCATAGATTAAATTGAATGAATGAAGCAATCTTTTTCACAATGTTTCAATATCCGCAATAAAGATTACCAATTTATTTAAAAGGTGGGCAAAAATATAAGGTAGTAATTGTGTTATTGATAAGGTTAAATTACTTAATGATTAATTAATATAGCCTACCGGGTAAGTTAGCCAATTTTGCGCCCGAAATGAGAAATCTAAAACTACGCAGCGCTGTAGTTGCCCTGCTATTGTGTGTAACCCCGTGCTTTGTGGAAGCTCAATTCCTGATGGATATGATCGATACCACAAAGGATATCGGCCGTGGCATGTTGGGTGTTTTCAAAAAATATGATCACCTGACCATTGGCGGTTACATGCAACCTCAATTTCAATATGCGTCTGATACCGGCATTAATTCCTACTCCGGTGGCAACTTTCCCGCAAGCAGCAACAACCGTTTCATGTTTCGACGTGGCCGGGTTAGGTTTGATTATGCCCGGTTTACTAAAGACGATTATCCATTTGTGCAATTTGCGTTTCAATTTGATGGCACCGAACGCGGGGTGAACATCAGGGATTTTTGGGGCAGGGTTTGGGACACCAAGTGGCACCTGTTTGCGCTAACTACCGGGATGTTCGCCAGGCCATTTGGATACGAAATAAACCTCTCATCAGGAGATCGTGAAGCTCCGGAACGCGGTAGAATGAGCCAGATATTATTACGCACTGAACGTGATATGGGAGCTATGTTGAGTTTTGAACCGCAGGAAAAAAGCAATCGTTTTCACCAGGTTAAACTGGATGCAGGTTTTTTCAATGGACAGGGCCTCACCGGTCCGAACGACTATGACCGGTACAAAGATTTTATTGGGCAGATCAGGTGGAAACCGTCACAAATTTCGCATAACCTGTTTTTAAGCGGAGGTGTTTCAATTTTAAATGGTGGAATACGCCAGCCGGGTTCATACCGCTATGTATCCGTTAAAACAGCATCAGGGAATTACCAGATGATGAAAGACTCTTCGCATGCTACCGGAAGTAAAATGCCGAGAAAATACCAGGGTATAAATGCGCAATTAAGATGGAAGAACCGATGGGGTGCCACCGAATTAAGAGGTGAATACTGGCAGGGAACTCAGACTGCTACACTCGCTTCATCAGAAACGCCGCCAACATTGGTTAATGGCGAAAATTTGTATAAACGTTCTTTCAATGGTGTATTTGTAACCTTTTTACAGAACATTGTAAACGATAAAAACCAGCTGTTAATTAAATACGATATGTATGATCCCAATACTGAAGTAAAAGGAATTGATATTGGACAAACTGGTTCTAATTTATCGGCTGCCGATATTAAATTTGAAACACTGGGCACCGGTTTTCTACGTCATATCAACGAAAATCTCAAGGTAATTTTATTCTATGAGTTTGTAGCAAATGAAAAGACAGAATTGCCAAAATACACAGCAGATGTAAAAGACAATGTGTTTACCTGCAGGCTGCAATTCAGATTTTAATGTGCTTCCTTTTTTGTTTGTCATTCGCATTTATCGGTATGCATTTTTACAGCAGGAAATTTCATAAGAACCTGCAGTGGTAACATTGCGTTAATATCACGATAACAATTGCATAATGTTGCCATAACCCTTCGGTAACATTCAAATGTTTGTTTTGCACTCAATAAAATCTCTTTGTGTGAAGCAGCATTACCCGCTACAGTTATTTTCTATTTTACTGTTCTTACTTGTATCACCTCTTATTATACTTGCGCAAAATCTTGTTACAGTTAATGGTAAAGTTATTAACCAACGTAACGAATTAATAGCCGGTGCTACCATCAACATTACCGGTCAGCGGTCAGTTGCTGCCAATGCGGAAGGTCGCTTTACATTACGTGTGCCAGCGGGTAAATATCAAATTACAGTTAGTGCCGTAGGTTATGCTTCAAAGGAAATAAGTGATGTAGAGGTTACTACAGCCGGTATTAACGACCTGGATGTGATTCTAGAAGACAGCAAAAAGGAACTGGAAGGTGTAGTAGTAAAAGTTACACGTCGCCAGGAAAGTACAAATACGCTTTTATCATTCCAGAAAAATAATGTTGCTGTTTCCAGTGGTTTAGCAGCAGATTTTATCCGACGTACACCCGATAGAAATACCGGTGAAGTTTTAAGACGTGTTAGCGGAGCTTCAATCCAGGACAATAAGTTTGTAATTATTCGCGGGTTAAGTGACAGATATAATTCAGCGTATATAAATGGAGCCCAGTTACCTAGTTCAGAACCCGATAAAAAAGCATTCTCTTTTGATGTTATTCCTTCAGGCCTTATAGATAACATCATGATCTATAAAACCGCCACTCCCGATCTTACCGGTGAGTTTGCCGGCGGTCTTGTTCAGATAACAACCAAGGATATTCCAACCAATCGTTCGTTAGCTGTTGGAGTTGGTCTTGGCTTTAATACTAACTCAACTTTCAAAGATTTTGTAAGTAACAAAAGGTCTTCTTCCGATTGGCTGGGTTTCGATGATGGAAGCCGTCAATTACCAACTGAATACCCTGTAAAATATGGTGAATACAATAAGCTGAATGCAGATAACAAAACAGCTGTAAGCCAGGCCTTTAATGATGATGCGTACGCTGAGCAAGCTTCTAAAGCTGCGCCTATACAACAATACAATCTTACCTACAGTGAAGTTGTGAATGGCAAACGTGGCGGAAAATTTGGAGCTGTAATAGGACTTACTTATCGCCAGAGCAAAATGCTATACAATGCCAGGAAGTTTCTGCCCGAATACTTTGAATACAACGATGCCCAAAATAAGTATAGTGTAAACTGGGGTACAGTTGCCAATTTTGCCTGGACAAAAGGCAGGCATAAAATTGCTTTCAAAAACTTATACAATCAACTGCTGGAAGATAATTATTACATCCGGAGCGGTATAAGTTTAGATAATCTCCAGGATGTTTCTTTACGTTCATCAGTACTTAATCAACGCAGTTTACTATCGTCGCAATTAGAAGGAACGCATCAATTTTCCTTTCTTAAAAATGTAAAGCTTAACTGGAATCTTAATTACTCGTATAACAGCAAACAACAACCTGATTTAAGAGTATTAAGTTATGTAAAAAGTGAAGGCAGCAACGAGCCATTCAGCGCTAACCTACGGGGTAATAATACCAATCGTTTCTTTAGTGATCTTAATGACAATGCATTCGGTTATACCGCTTCTGCACTTATTCCTTTTACTATCGGGTCCCAAAAACAATCAGTTAAAATTGGTGGTGCAGGAACCGTTCGCTTACGTGATTTCAGGGCCATCATACTTGGATATGATGAACCTGCAGACAAGTCATTACTCCATCTTCCGTTCAACCAGGTTTTTAATAATAATAATATCCGGCCTGATGGCTTTTACCTGAATACTTCACTGCAATCACCTTCTGATAAATACTATGGTATTTCGGCATTATCAGCAGCCTATATAATGTTTGATAATAAATTGAATGATAAGATCAGGTTTACCTGGGGCAGCCGGTTTGAATATTTTGAGCAATTCCTAAAGTCAAATCAACAAGGGAAAGATTCTGCGTTAATTGTTAATACCGCAAAATTTGATTTCTTGCCATCTGCCAATCTTACCTATAGTCCCGGCAAAAGAACCAACCTGCGTTTAGCAGCTTCCCGCACCGTTGCCCGTCCTGAATTTCGCGAAATAGCCGGGTTTGCATTCTTCGATTTCGAACAGCTTGCTTCTACTTCAGGTAATCCTAATTTAAAACGTAGCAGTATCATTAACAGCGATATCAGGTATGAATTTTATCCAACAGCAGGTGAAATATTATCCGCGGGTGCTTTCGTTAAAAACTTTACCGATCCAATAGAATTAAGATTAAATGAATCAAGTGGTGGATCGGCCCGGCGATATGCATTCCAGAATGCAGAGAAAGCAAGTTTATATGGTTTTGAAATTGAAATTCGCAAACGTCTTTCGGTTTTAACCGGTAAAAATGATTCGTGGCTTGACAGGCTTTATTTCAACGGAAATGTTTCTGTAATCTATTCAAAAGTTACATTGACAAATACTGATGCCTCGGGTGAAAAGCAAGCTTCCTCCAGCAGGCCATTACAGGGCCAAAGCCCTTACCTGGTAAATGCCGGATTCCAATATGATGGAGAAAAAGGAACCAATCTTTCTTTATTGTATAACCGTATTGGCGAGCGCCTGGCATTGGTAGGCAACACTACTTTCCCCGATATCTATGAAAAGCCCCGCGACCTGGTAGATTTCCAGGTTTCTCAAAAAATATTGCATAAAAAAGGAGAGGTCAGGCTAACGGTTGGTGATATTCTTAGCCAGTCATTTGTAACCTATCAAAACATAGATGCAGCTAAAAGCTTTAATAAAAACACCGATGTTATTTTCAGTTCCTACAAGCCGGGAACCACATTTACAATAGGCTTTAATTACACGTTTGATTTAAAAAAATAATTTGTCTTTTACCAGTTATTAAAATTATAGAGCAATTAAAACTTATATGAAACAGATCTTATCAGTAGTAGCTTTTGTAGCTATCGTATTTAGTGGATGTATTAAGGTAGACATAGATGATTCCGTTACAAACTCTGGCGGAGGAACGGGTGGTTTCGGTACTTTGCAGGAGCAGTTTATTGCCAACAAGGTGATTACGGGTATAGTAAATGAAGTGGTTGAATTACCAAAAGGTAAATACACGTTAAAGGGATATGTTTATGTAAATAACCGGGCTACTATTCGCTTTGCAGCAGGTTCGGTAATTGTAAGTGATACCGTTCAGAAAGGTGCGTTGATCATTGAACGTAACAGCCGCATCTATGCAGAAGGTACCGCAACGGAGCCAATTGTTTTCACTTCGGGTAAAGCTGCAGGCCAAAGAAAACCAGGTGATTGGGGGGGGATTGTATTATTAGGTAATGCACCAACTAACAGGGTTACCACTCCAATTATTGAAGGTGGTATCAACAGCGAATATGGTGGAAGTCTTGCAGCAGATAACAGTGGCATACTGAAATATGTTAGGATCGAATTTGCCGGTATCGCTGCCGATCCCAATTCAGAAATAAATGGATTAACGATGGGTGGCGTAGGTAGCGGAACAACGCTTGATTATATCCAAATTTCTTATGGTAACGACGATGCATACGAATTCTTTGGAGGCACTGTTAATGCAAAACATCTCATTGCATTCGCAACGGCTGATGATGATTTTGATTTTGATTTTGGATATAGTGGTAAACTGCAATATGGTTTAAGCCTTCGAGATCCTTTATTTGTTGATGGCGGAGATGCCGGTAATGGTATTGAAAGCGATAATGATGGTAGTGGTTCATCTGCGCTTCCTTATACGCGGCCACAGTTAGCGAATTTTACTTTTGTAGGGCCCAACGATGCAACAGGAACTTTAGCTAACCACAACTTCAATATGCGTTGGCGCAGGTCAACCCGTTTTGTAGTTACTAACTCGGTATTAATGGGATATATGGATGCAGGTTTATCATTAGAAAGTGATTCAACTGCTCAGGCCTATAAAGATGGAAAAAGCAGTTTCCGGCATAACCTCGTTCAATCTGTTGCAGCGCCCTATAAATCTACATCTGCCCTTTTCACTGCTGCTGAAATGAAAGCCAAAGCCGAAGGTGCAGACAGTTCTAAAACTTATGCAACGGCCACTGAGATCATGTTAGAAAATCCTTTCAACCTTGCCGCTCCAAACTTCTTACCAAAATCAGGAAGCCCGGCTTTAATTGATGCAAGCTATTATAATGTGGATAGTTATTTTACAAAAGAAACTTTTCGCGGTGCTTTTGGAACCAACAACTGGACGCAGGGATGGAGCAGCTTTTCACCCCAAACAAATATTTATTAAACTACTTATTTAAAATATAAAGAGCAGTTTGATTAATATTTCTGCTTCACATAGCGTGATTAACACACACTAACCATTGACATTCACACCCAAAACTTAATATAGCTAGTTTATAGCACACAAAGCATAGATTTCTCTCCCGTCCTGGTTTTTACCGGGACGGCTTTTTTTATATTGAATGACTAGTAGGGATTGTAGACAAAAGCAACCTGGTAAGCCTGCTTTTTAAGATGTAAAGGCAGCTCGCCCAATGCTAATTCTTCGCCTTGTGGAGTAGGTTCACAAACAGAATACTTGCTGCCATTATAAACAATCGGATCTCCTATTGGTTTATCAAACTTAACGGCAATAGTTACATGTGCCGGGTATACCAGCACGATCATCGGAAGATTATAAATTTCTTTTACGAGGTAATAAAACAAACCGGCCCTGTCTTCACAATCACTTTTCTCAAATGCAAGTGTTTGCTCGGGCGTCATACGTTTTTCTTTACCAAACTGCTCTGTATCTTTTTCAAACAGGAATGCATAACGGGTAAAATGCATTAGATAATCAATCCCATTTTTATTATTCATTCCTTTCACGTTTTTCTTTAAACCCGGTATCAATGAACCATAGGTTTCTTTACTGAGCGGAATGTTGAAACAAGATTCGTAATCAACAACAGGATAGTTGGTGAAAATTGTTTTCACCTGGGGATTCATTTTAATTTTAAACGAATAATCGCTGTTGAAATAAGTGAAATGCAAGTCTTTTTCGATGTAGTCTTTGGGATTAAAATCTGGAAGGTTGGTTACTTTATAAGAAAATCCTTTGATGGCTTCAGTTACAAAAAGATTTACCTCTTTAAAGTTTTCTTTTGCAAAATCAATTTTACTTCCGTAATCATGATAGTTCAGGCAAACGTACTGTTTGCCATTTTTTTCGTAATAAGGAATTTCAAAGATTTGTTCATCGCTCTGAACATAAAGTAACAATTTGTCGTCGCTAATTTTTAGTGTTGCATCGTAGCCGGTTTTCGCCAGGATCAACCATTTGTATAAAGTGTAACGTTCATAATTATCAGCTTTTGGACTTATTTGCTGAACGGTTTTTCTTACAAGTTGAAAGTACAACCAGTCATCCAGTTTATACCGGGATTTGTAGCTTGTAAGGGCTTGTATCAAATCGCCATATTCCGTTTTCTTTATTTGATTATAAAAAGCATTAATAGCAGTTTCTGAAATGGGTGTTGAAAAAGGAACTTCAAAATCAGCTTTAATTACCAGGTCGATAGAGTCACCATAAAAATCGAACTTTAACCGTGTTGGAATGTCACCCTGGTATGCAACTGCAGCAAAGTTCCAGCATAAGGCAAACAGTAATATGGTAAAAACTTTTTTCAAGTGCTTATAATGCACCTAAAGGTAAATGGTAACAATTAATTAATGCCTGATATTATATCCTTTTGTCCTTTTCTTTATATACAACTCTCCAGGATAGTAGATTAACATCGACAAGTAAGAGTTATTATTGCGGTAATATTTTAATTACCAACAGTTTACATACCGTTTGCAGTTTTTCATTGCGGAAGTATACAGATCAGTTTGTTGGGGTATGTTTTTCTACAAACAAAAGAGCACTAGCCATTTCAGAATACACAGCTCTTTACAAGGGATTATTTACCAGTAAAATACACATTATTAACAGTAGTCTTTCTGACGGTATTATTTTTTTGTCCCGTTTGGTATTGTTTCATTTTTAAACTAACAAACCATGGCAAATTACAACGACCGGACCTGGGACCGGGGAGGAAGGAACCAGGAATGGGAAGAAGATTTCAGAAACAATCAAGGCACCGAATCTGAGAACGAGAGGAGGCGCTACAATCCTTATTCGCAGGAGCGTGGTAGTTACGGAGGAAGTAACTATGAAAATGATAAGTTCCGGGAAAACGACAGGTCACGCGACTTTGATTTCAACCGCCAGGGAAGTGGCAGAAGTCACAGGGAAAGTGATTGGGGAAACAACCAGGATATGTATGGAAATCGCGGCTCCGGTTTTAGCGGCAGAAGAAGCGATGATGATTGGAAATACCGCAGTACTATTGGGCCCGAAGACAGGGGAAGAGAAGGCTGGGGTGATAGGAACAGGGGCGAAAACCGTGGTTGGTGGGATAGAACCAGGGATGAAGTTTCTTCCTGGTTTGGCGATGATGATGCCGAACGCCGACGCCGTATGGATGATTCCGAAGCCCGCTACAGGGGTAAAGGCCCTAAAGGCTATACACGTTCTGATGAGCGGATAAAAGAAGATGTAAATGACCGGCTGAGTGATGATAATTATGTGGATGCATCCGATATTGACGTAACAGTTCAAAATGGGGAAGTAACATTATCAGGAACGGTTCGCAATCGCTCTGAAAAGCGCAGGGCTGAAGATGTGGTAGAGTCTATTTCGGGAGTTAAAAACGTTGAAAACCGGATCAGGATCAATACTGACTCAACAACAGGAACAATGGGTCAAAATCAAGGTGGATCGTCAGGTGTACCTTATGGATCCGCAGGATCAAATCCAACAGGAGTTTTTGATACTAACAAAAGAAAAAGTTAGTAGAAAATGATTGCTTGAAAACGATTGGCTTGTCAGTGTACAAAAGGCATTGACAAGCCAATTTTTGTATTTAAAATACTTTATCATTTCCTTTCAAGGGTAAAACCAATTGTGGTACCGATGTCGGGTTTGCTGCGTACATGAATAGTTTGACCATGCGCCTCAATAATATGTTTACAGATAGCAAGCCCCAGCCCGCTGCCCCCAACTTTACGACTCCTGGCCAGGTCAGTTCTATAAAAACGCTCAAAAATGCGGGGCAGGTGATCTTCAGAAATGCCGATGCCGTTATCGCTAATTTCAACCAATACCCTTTTGCCATCGGTATTATAAATACTGGCTACAACATGGCCACCTTCTTCGCCATATTTTATCGCATTATCAATCAGGTTAATCAAAACCTGTTTTATCTTTTCTTTATCCGCAAAAACGGCAACTGGTTGTTCGGTTCCCTTTTTTATAGAGCATTTTATATGTTTGTTTTCCGCTTTTAAATGCAGTGATTCAAACATTTCTTTAATTACATCATGTATAATAAAGTTTTCTTTGGTAAGCGGCTGTTCTCCGCTTTCCAGTTTAGATATTTCATCTAAATCCTGTATCAAATTCACAAGTCTTTCTGCATTTCGCCCGGTCTTCTTTAAAAATCTGTTGAGTATTTCAGGAGATTCTGAGGCCCCATCCAACAACGTATCCACGTATCCCTGGATAGCGAAAATGGGGGTCTTAAGTTCATGTGCCAGGTTCTGCAAAAATTCTTTTCGGTAAGCTTCATTCGCTCTTAAAATCTCAATTTCACCTTCTCTTTGTTCTGCCCATTTTTCTACATCTTCTCTTACATCATCAATACTTTTTTGTGGAAGGATGTATTTATAATAGGTCTCTTCGCGTTTGCTGGCTTTAGTTTGATAAATGAATTTATAAATCAGCTTGATTTTCCTATAGATAAATTTTTGTAGTGTATATAAAACAAGAGCGTAACTACCTGCAAAAAATATAAGCGAAGAAGTGAGTACTATTTCCCATTCTGGACGTAAGATATAAGCGCCTAGTGCAACAGGAATTGTAAGCGATAATGCTGTTATCAGCGATAGCTGTTGTGGTGAAAGGTTTTTAGTTGTAATCATATCTGTTGATATGTCGGAATTAGTATGGATAACACGAAAGATACGCAGTATTGCAGTGAGCAATAACCGGAAGCATTACAGATCAAATTTATATCCCACACCTTTAACAGTAGTAATACAATCGAGACCGAGTTTTTGCCTGATCTTACGGATATGTACATCAATGGTACGGTCACCAACAATTACTTCAGACCCCCAAACCATTCCAAGGATTTCATTGCGTAAGAAAACACGGCCGGGTTTGGTTGCAAGTAAGTGTAATAGTTCAAACTCTTTTTTTGCAAGACTGATCTCGTTGCCATCAATGATCACCACAAATTTTACCGGGTCAATGGTAATGTTATCAAGTTTGATAATTTTTTGTCCGTCTTCCTTGTTTACTCTTCGTAAAATAGCATTAACGCGGCTTACCAAAACTTTCGGACTAATTGGTTTACTGATATAATCATCGGCGCCACTGTCTAAACCTTTTATGTGAGACGCCTCATCGTTCATGGCAGTAAGCATAATAATCAGTGTTTCATTAAACTCGGGATTGCTACGCAATACTTTACAAACTTCTGCACCGGTTTTATAAGGCATCATTATATCCAGAATAATCAGGTCTGGCTTCTGAGATTTTGCCAGGTCAAGTGCCTGCTGGCCGTCATTTGCGGTCATTACCTCATAGCCCTCTTTTTCAAGATTATATCCGACGATCTCTAAAATATCCGGTTCGTCATCGGCAATCAATACTCGGGCCTTAGATTCCATTAACAAAAAATTTACGCAAAAATAACGGTACAGTCACCGCATAACGCCATTGGAGTAAATTACTAAATTGTTAACGAACACTTTAATCTTTGTCGAACAGGGTGCATGTTGTACTGCTTCAGGCAGCGTTTAAAATCGAAGCCCTTAATTTTACCAATCATTATTACTGCCCATGAAATTTTTATACTGCCTGTTATTTTTTTTAACCCTGATCAGTGAATCGTATTCACAAAAAGAGGAGTTTCAGCCTGATATGTCGAGGGCATTGTTTCACAGCAAATTAGATAAAGCCCAGCAACAACTTCTTGCAATGGATGGAAGACGGGACAACCAGATAACTGCAGATACCGATGATGAAGTAAATATGCAGCTTACTTACCAGGCAACTACCCGCCTTGATAATATCCAGAAAGAAATTGAATATAATAAGGATCTAAGCAGCAACCAGAAGATTGGTTATATACGTGGTTTAAATGAACTGCTATTAAATTATACGTCCGAATTGTCAAAACGTAATATTTCATGGAGTCAATTGCCTTCATTGGTATCGGCTTTTGATGAGGCATTGAAGCTTACCTATAAACAGGAATCTTTATTGCCTGCCGTAAGAATGCATTCCTATAATGTAGGAAGTATGATAGTAAAGAATTTGGCATTTGAAAATAATCCCGGCAAAAAGCAGGTTAAAGAATTCCTTTTATTAAAATACTTGTCCGAAAAACCAAATAACATTTTAAAGGAACTGGCAAAAGACGTGGATTATTCCTTTACCGATAGCCTGGTCAAAGTAACAGCCCGTCGGATGCCTGAAGAGCTATTTACATACGCACAGGCGAGAAGAACCGTGTTGGGACAAAGAATCCGCGCTGTTGCAGCAAAGGATACGCTGGTAAAAATGGTTGTTGACCTATCTTCCCTGAACAGCGGCCAAATGTATTTTCCTTTTCTTGATCAAATGAATTCCGGTGCAGTTTCGATGGATGCTGTTGCGAAAGCGCTGAAAGATTCTACCAATTATTATTCTTTATTGGTAAAAACGCAGGTGGCCTATGCTGCCCGTTTGGCCAAAGGTGATACACCGGTTGCCATGAAAGGGCTCGAAGTAATGCTTCGTCAAAAATCATCTGAACTCTTTGTAACAACCATTAATGGGTTGCATGATTCGCCTGCTGCTATTCGCTTTAGAAGTATTCAGAAACTTTCGCCTGAAGAATTGTACTACCTGGTTGTGATGAATGAAACTACCATTTACACCAGCAGTTACATGTACGTTTATAACCGCATTTTCGAAACCATGCCGGTAAAAAGTTCTGATAGTGTGCTGGCCAGGGTTAATTACGACCACTACAAGAAGTTCCTGACAATGGCTTCTAATTACAATACACTGGATGATTTTCTTAGCCGTATGAGCTCTCAAAGTTCAACGGCATTGATGACAGATTTCGTAAATAATCTTGAGAAAGGCAAAAACGCCGACGATATTGAAGATGCTGTTGACGTTGCCAATGCATATGCAAGTATCAAACAGCCAGCTATTAGACAACTGATGCTGAATCGTGTTTCAGAAAATTTGAATAATGCTATCGCTTCTGATAACAAAAAAGCGATAGTAGTGTATCATATCGAGAAATTGATCATGGCAAGTAATGACAGTGCCACTTCGGGAGCTATCAATTTAACTGATTCACTTGGCATTCCGCCGGTGTATGAAGTAAAAAATAACTACCTGCGGGATAGTGCCGGGCGTATCATTCTCCAGATGTTTTTTTATGGCGATGCAAGTGGTAAAGGCAGCTTCAATACCCTGATGAATCTTTATAGTGATCGGAAGAAATGGGCCCTGAAAAGCACGGCAGATTGGGTGCAATTTACCAGCATCAATACTCCGGTTCCATTTATTCTTTTTGCAAACCGTGCATTGGATGAAGAAAAGGACCTGGATGAGCAGGCACAGCGTAACCTGATAAAATATTTGGAAGATAGCAACCTGCGGCCATCACTTACTGTTCACCGGGGTCACAGCTATTATTTAAAGTATACCATTCAGAAATTGTTACCAACAAGTAAAGTTGTTGTATTGGGCAGTTGTGGCGCATACCAGAATTTATCGGATATTTTAAAAGTTTCGCCGGATGCTTATATCATTTCCAGCAAGCAGGTAGGATATGGCGAAATCAATATTGCGCTGTTCTCATACCTGATCGAAAACTTAAAAGTTGGCAAGGATATTCAATGGCCAACCATGATGGAAACGGTAGCCAAAGGGATTAGTTCGGCCAAGCAGGAAGGATATGATGATTATGTGTTTCCGCACCGCAACCTGGGTGCACTATTTATAAAAGCCTTTAAAATAGCCGCCGAACAGAAAGAAAGCACTACTGGTTTATCGAAGCTTTAATCTTTTTTATAAATGAGCTGTTAACCGGGTGCACTACTCCAATCAATGTCTATAGCCGGCCAAAGAAAAATATTTGATTTCACACAATTACGAAGGGTTTACCAGTTTGTAAAACCTTACCGTAAACAGTTTTATTTATCGCTGGTTTTGTCAGTATCACTGGCGCTTCTCTCTCCTGTAAGGGGGCTGTTTATTCAATACACAGTTGATAAAGGATTAAAAAATAACGTTCGAAATATACCAGCATGGCTTAACGACTGGTTTGATGCTTTAAGTCATAATGACCTGGTTCGGTTTCTTGTAATTATTTCGCTGTTCCAGATTTTCTTGCTCGTTATTGAAACATTTGCCCGCTTTGCGTTCGCCTTTATTACTTCGTGGCTGGGCCAGCATGTGGTAAAAGATCTTCGGGTAACAGTGTATAAGAAAGTGCTTGGTTTACACCTGAAGCATTTTGATACAACTCCTATCGGCACACTTACAACGCGAACTATTAACGATATCGAAAGTATTAATGATATTTTCTCAGATGGTTTAATACCTATCGTGGCAGATTTGCTTACCATTATTTTTACCCTGACCACCATGTTTTGGATGGATTGGCAACTAACGCTTATCAGCCTTATACCCTTTCCTTTCCTGCTGATAGCAACATGGATCTTTAAAGAAAGTGTAAACAAATCATTTATTAAAGTAAGAAACGCAGTTGCCAGCCTTAATGCTTTTGTACAGGAACATCTTACAGGTATGCAGATTGTGCAGGCTTTTGCTGCTGAAGACAGGGAGTATACGCGATTTAAAAAAATTAATAAAGAGCATCGCAACGCGAACATAAAGTCCATTTTCGCTTATTCTGTTTTTTTTCCTATAGTAGAAGTTGTACTGGCAATCAGTACAGGCTTATTGGTTTGGTGGGTAGCCGATCGTCGTATAGATGCCGGTAAACTCATTGCCTTTATACTTTTTTTGAACCAAATATTTCGCCCGCTGCGTGTTATTGCTGATAAGTTTAATGTTATACAAATGGGAATGATCAGCAGCGAAAGGGTGTTTAAAGTGCTGGACATAAAAGATGCCAGCGATAATATTGAAGACATTCATGTAGATCACAAAATGGCCCTGAAAGGAGCAGTGGAGTTTGAACATCTCTGGTTTGCCTACAATGAAGAAAAATGGATTTTAAAGGATGTGTCTTTTGCTATAAAGCCTGGCGAAACAATGGCCATCGTTGGCAGCACAGGAAGTGGAAAAACAACCATCATTTCATTGTTGAATGGTTTGTACCAGCATCAAAAAGGCGCTATAAAAATTGATGGTAAAAACATCAGTGAATATCCCGTTGAGTCGCTCAGAAGCAGGATTGGCGTAGTGCTGCAGGATGTTTTTCTTTTTAGCGGCAGCATTTTAGACAATGTCACTTTGCGTAATCCCGCTATAACAAAAGAACAGGCAATTGAAGCCGCCCGCCTGATTGGAATGCATGATTTCATAATGGAGCTGCCAGGAAATTACGATTACAATGTAATGGAAAGAGGTGCCACTTTAAGTGTTGGACAGCGCCAGTTACTAAGTTTTATCCGGTGCCTTTTATATAATCCATCCATTCTTATATTGGATGAAGCCACCAGCAGTGTAGATACAGAAAGCGAGCAAATGATACAACAGGCAATTGATAAATTAATTGCCGGACGCACTGCCATCATCATTGCGCATCGCCTGAGTACCATTAGAAAGGCCAGTAAAATAATGGTGCTAGATAAGGGTGAAGTAAAAGAAATTGGCTCGCATGATGAACTACTGGGTTTACATGGGTATTATAGCAAATTGCATGACATGCAATTTAAAAAAGCACACTTGCCGGTTTACGAATCGTAACAGGGAAATTCACGTTTGAACCGAAGTTAAACTACATGTGCGTATCGAAGAAACATTGCTATTTCACTAGATATAATTTAAAACTATTGTGCTGAAGTTTTAAAACATATTCATCCCCAATGCCTTTAGCACCTATTGAATCGGTAACAATGCAATCATACTTATCGCTGGCTGAATAAGGCAAGTAGCGGACGCTGTTAGGTTGGTTGTTATTCAATTTCCAATGTTGCTTATTCTTGCTATAGTAATATTCAATGATGGGATAAAAAACCCAGAAATCCGGGTGTTGCACATAGCAGGTCTTTACATGATTATGTAACATCCAGTTGCTGATTTCTTTTGCTAAGAATTTATTCTCATTAACCGGGTTAATATACCTGTTTGTAAAAACTACGTTTGAAAATAGCGATAACAGTATAACTGCACCATATGAAATACTTTTTATGAGTGGCTTTTTTATTAGTCCGGCTATATATTGTAGCAAAGCACCAATAATTAATAAATAGGGTAGCAATAAAAAACATAATGTTCGATCGGGTAATTGTTTAAAAAAAACAAACAATGCTGTAAGACAAATTACTTCTAGTGGTGCCAAAATTTTCTGGTTATACCGTTTATGAAAAACAAGTAGTGCCCCTATAAACACCAGGATAATATTCACCATTCTATTACCCCAGAAAAGGATGGACGTTTCATAGAAAAAAGCATACAACGGTTTAATTCTGTTGCTTTGCGGATTGTTAATGATAGAACTTATATCACTGCTAAAAAATAAAGGAAGATAGAAAAAGGCAGAGAGTACAATAACTAAAATCGTTAAGCCTGTATATTTAATAGCCAAATCCCTTTTATTCTTTTTAGGAGATTGGAAAATTAAGCCGGCGCTTAGAATGGTAGTAAAAACCAGTGTCGTTGAAAGACATATAAGATTTAGAAAGGCGGTTATATAAAAAATAATTACATGTCGTTTGCTTTGACGGCTATTTATTTTTTCGAAACAATATAACTGAATGCTGCTGAATAATGTTGATAATACAATGCCTTTTGCAAACGCGGAATAAAGAATAAACAATGGGCTAGCCAACAGCAGGCATACCAATAAAAATGCAATCTTTTTTCCAAAGAATTGCTGCAACATGTAATAGCCGAAAAGCAATAGAAACCATCCGCTTATAATAGAGATACTTCTTGCGAGAATCACCGAATCACCAGGCAACCAATCAATCACACTGGCTATAAAATGGTATAACGGATAGGTATTGAAAACCAGGAAAGAAAAATACGGTGGATTGCCAATGATGTAATTATAATTCCATGCTTCATCATAAGTAATATCAAGGTTAAAAACCTTGTAATACGACAATAGAAAATAGAAAAGAGATGAAAATAGAAGTATTGATTTTTCTTTTTTGCCTTTGGTTTTAAAATAGAACCAGAACTTATAAAAAGATATAGCAAACGCTTTAAAAACCATTTTAAAGATGGTATAAGTGCGGTCTTTCCTTATTAAAATCAGGAACCAAAGAAATAGTAAAAACGGATAGATCAGCCAATGCAGTTTATAGAGCAATTGGTACCGGTCTTTAGTAAAAAGTTTATTTACAAAACGCTCATATAAGTCGGGGCGGTTAAGCCTGGAAAGCACAAAGGCAATTAATTGTTCGTAGGTGTGTTGTTCCAGCCATATTGCCGGCACAAGCAAAATGCCGGTAAATGCCAACAAAAAAATTAGTAGTACAGTTTTAAAAACTTTGGTTGCCTTCATAATTATCCAGCCTGCTTATTTATGGCAATAGAAGTTGTACGGCTTAAAATTGTCTCAACAAATTGGCCAGTTTCAAAGCCAGACCTATTCCGTTCAAATGTACTGTTTCCCAAATGTCGGCCATTTTCTACTAGCCGGTTAAAGCAGTAAATGGTAAATGAGGTTCGACCATTGTATAAGCAATATATCTTTTTGTGACAGTTACTGTATGGATCAATCGTTTGTTAGTGGGCATACATTTTTTTTCTTATGAAGAATTTAAACCGGTAAAAAGTAATGATATGGGAAAAACAAAGAACACAAAAACGATAAAAGGAAAAGATGCAAACGGCACATTTCATCCCGGAAAAGGCAAGCCTTCCGGTATTAACAAGGATGAAGGTTTGGGGCTGCTTCCAACTGATCCGGATAAAATGGATCAATATTTCGAACTCACTGAAAAATATACAGATGGCGAGGAAAGCCTGGCAGAAAATGTACCAGTTAGACATAAGAACCGAAATACATCTAAAGGAGAGGATACCTATAAGGCAAAGCAAAATACCGGGGAAAGTAACAAGAGCGATAATCAAACTTTTGCAGAAGACGTTTCATCAGTGGTGGCTGAGCAATTACCTGGCGTACTTACCCGCGAACGATTTACCGAGCTGGCAAATTACCAGGCCGATTGTACGGTGTCACTTTTTATGCCCACCCATCGTGCAGGTGTAGAAGTAAATGAGCAATTTGACCCTATTGCATTTAAGAACGCTTTAAATACTATCGAACAAACGTTACGGGAAAAAGGACGCGGCGAGGATTCTATTAAAGCCTTGCTACAACCCGGGTACGAATTGGTTAGGGATGATGCCTTCTGGCTTGACCTTTCCGAGGGACTAGCTGTTTTTATTGCTGATGGTTTCTTTAAATACATTAAAATGCCTGTTTCAGCAGAACTAAAGGTAGTAGTCGAGCCCACTTTTTATGTAACCCCGCTAATCCCTATTCTAACGAGCAGCGAGTATTTCTACCTGCTGGTCATTAGTAAACACAAAATAAAGCTGTTTAAAGGCGACGCCTTTGGTATGTATCATCTTGCTCTCGATCTGCCACAGGGAATAGAAGAGGTGAAAAGACTTAGTGGCCTTGATGCAACAACCTTTAGAACAGGTGAGTCGGGCAGGAGGGCTCCGGATGTATCTCAACCGGGGCAAACGCATGGTTCCGGTGGTGGCAACCCCGATGACAAAGACAATATAGCCACCTACTTCAAAGCGATTGATGATATTTTATGGGAGAAAGTATTAAACAAAGAAAATGTGCCCTTGTTATTGGCGGGTGTGGAATATGAAATTCCAATCTATAAAGCAACGACAAAGTACAAAAATGTTTGGGAACAGGGTTTAACCGGTAACAGGGAATACCAGGATACAGACAGTTTATATAGGGATGCTAAAGAATTACTTGCAGCGTATTTTCTTCAAAAGACAAGCAAAGCGCTTGAACTCTATGGCAATAAATCGGGAACTGCGCTTACTACAGACAATTTTGAAGACATAATCCCGGCTAGCTTTTATGGCCGGATTTCTCATTTATTTGTATGCCAGGGAGAGCATCTTTGGGGCAGTTTCGATGAAATGGGCAATGAATTAAATATACACGCAGCTCCGGAGACTGGAAGTGAAGATCTTATTGATCATGCAGTTGTAAAAACACTGGCAACCGGCGGCGAAGTGTTTTTATTACAAAAAGAAGCCATGCCGGCAGCCGGTTCCCTGGCTGCTATTTTGCGGTATTAAGTTTTAACTCATTCAGGTATTAAGAAAAGTGGCTGTCGCAGATACAGGACAGCCTCTTTTTCATTTTCTTTTACACGATCTTAGAGGAGATCTTTTCAAGTCAGAAAAGGCTTTCATTTAAAAGAGCATTATTTCCTTCTACAATTTCAGTTGTCATAATTGCCCATTGACCTTCTTGTTTTCTTTGTTTTATATAAGAGAAGTTAAACGTGGCAATAAAAAATTGACCTGCTACCCTTATTTTTGCAGCCAAATTGAAAAAGGGGTATGGGTAAACATTCATTGAAATCCTTTCTGGTAGCGGTTTTTAGCTATTTTGTACTGGCATTGCCGGTTACAAGTTTTGCCAACGAAGAAGGCGGCCATGAAGAAAAAACGGAAAAACCGTTGTTTGATGCCAACGAGGTGATCTTCGAACACGTACTCGATGCCCATGAATTTCACTTCCTGGAATATAAAGGTTCCGACGGCGAAGAACATATTGTGGGAATCCCTTTACCGGTAATCCTTTACTCGCCGCAACGTGGCCTTACCAGTTTTATGTCGTCCAAATTTCATCATGGGCATGAGGCTTACAATGGTTATAAAATGGAAGGCCAAAAAATTGTTCCTGTTGATGCGAATGGAGCAATTGATGAATCTGTAAAAGTATACGACCTTTCGCTTACCCGCAACGTGGTTCAGATGCTGATCGCCCTATTCCTCCTGGGGTTTCTGCTGATTAAAATGGCCGCAAAATACAAAACGGGTGTTGGTACTACAAAAGCTCCCACGGGTTTTCAAAATGCAGTGGAACCTGTTATCACCTTTATCAGGGACGAAGTAGCCAAGCCAAACCTTGGTCATAAATACGAGAAATACCTTCCTTATTTGCTCACGGTTTTCTTCTTTATATTAATCAACAACATTTTCGGATTGATCCCGGGCACGGCAAATGTAACTGGCAACATCGCCTTTACTGCCGTTTTAGGTATCATTTCCTTTATTGTAATTACAATTAGCGGCAACAAACATTACTGGGGGCATATTGTAAATCCACCGGTGCCATTTGGTATTAAATTTATCATGGTACCAGTTGAGATACTGGGCATTTTCACCAAGCCTTTTGCGTTAATCATTCGTTTGTTTGCCAACATGCTAGCCGGTCACATCATTATTATATGTTTGGTGTCCCTCATATTTATTTTTGGAGGATTAAACAAAGGAATCGGCTGGGGATTTTCTCCCGTATCAATTGCATTTGCAACATTTATTTACCTGATTGAAGTGCTGGTGGCTTTTATCCAGGCGTTCATTTTCACCAATCTTACTGCAGTCTTTATTGGCCAGGCAATCGAAGATGTACATCATCATGAGGGACCAGGCCACGACGATGCGGTAATTGCCTAATTCTTTTTTTCATTTCAATATAAAAAGCGGTTTATGGATTTATTAGTAATGTTAAGCACAACCCCATGGGCTAATGCCGGTGGAGCAATTGGAGCAGGTTTAGCTGCAATCGGAGCTGGTATTGGTATCGGCCAGATTGGTAAAGGCGCGGTAGAAGCTATCGCCCGTCAACCAGAAGCAGTTAACGATATCCGTGCAAACATGATCCTTACAGCAGCCTTCGTAGAGGGTGTTGCTCTGTTTGCGGTTATCGCAGGTATCCTTGCAATGTTTGTGTAAGCACAAAAAATTTACTGCATTCAAAGCACAGGGCGGAGAATGCAGTATTTATCATTTCAACCTAGTTTTAAGAATAATAAAATAGTTTTTTATGGATTTACTCATACCATCGTTTGGTTTGATAATCTGGACTTTTCTCGCTTTTTTTATCCTGCTTTTTATCTTAAAAAAGTTTGCGTGGAAACCGATTCTTCAGTCATTGAAAGATCGGGAAAACGGTATTGCTGATGCATTGGCAACTGCAGAAAACGCCAAAGCTGAAATAGCACAATTCAAAAACGAAAACGAGTTGCTGATGGCGCAAACCCGCGAGGAACGTGCGATAATGCTGAAAGACGCCAAAATGACCAAGGATAAAATCATCAGCGAGGCAAAAGAGCAAGCTAAACTGGAAGCAAATAAAATTATAGCAGACGCACAGGAAGCAATCAATAACCAAAAGATGGCTGCCCTTACTGATGTAAAAAACCAGGTAGGAACACTTGTTCTGGATGTTACCGAAAAAGTGCTTCGCCGTGAATTAAGTAATAAAGCTTCGCAGGAAAGTTTTATCCAGGAAATGGCTTCTTCTGTAAAATTTAATTAGCATGCCCGGAGCGGGAGAGCACATTTTCCCGGCTGTAGCATTTAAATACCATCGATATGTTGAATCCACGTGTGGCAATGCCTTATGCTAAAAGCCTGATTGATCTTGCCGTTGAAAAAGGCAGGCTCGAAGAGGTTAATAAGGACATTGAATTTCTGGCAGAAGTAATGCGGGTTAGCCCCGAATTTAAAACGGTGCTGGCAAGCCCTGTTATAAATGCGAATAAGAAAGTTACCATCTTAGGTGCTGTGACTGATGGTAAAGTAGGCCCTATCACCGCCGGCTTTTTTCAACTCTTGCTTAATAAGGGCCGCGAAAACGTGTTGCCTGAGATTGTTACCGCATTCAAAGAGCAATACAACGTTATTAAAGGCATTAATAAGGTAAAACTAACCACGCCATCTCCTGTTAGTGAAGAGCAAAAAAACCAGCTTATTAACAAACTAACCGCAGAAACCGGTCTTGGAAATATAGTGATGGAAACCGAAGTGGATGAAAGCCTGATCGGTGGTTTTATCCTGGAGTTCGATCATAAAGTGATTGATGCGAGCCTGAAGTTTGACCTTAAGCAGATTCGTAAAAGTTTTATGCGAAATGATTATATCTATAACATCAGGTAAAAAATAATTGATATTAAAAAATCCCGCAAACTTTAAACTTGCGGGATTTTTTTATACCTATACTCTGTTAGAGCATCTAAAGCAAAGCATTCAGCAACAACTTATTTAAACAGCCGAATTAATATAGTTTTCCAGGTGACTAATGGTTTCTTTTTGATTGGCAATAGTGGCATTTACTACATCACTCATGGAAATGATGCCAGCAAGATTGCCATTATCAAACACAGGAAGATACCTGATATGTTTGTTGCTCATCAATTGCATACAATGGTCAATACTATCATTTGGCCGCAAAAGTGGAAGATCTGTACTCATAATGTCTGCGACCGTCGTTTCAGCCGAGTTTTTTCCTTTCAGGATTACCTTTCGTGAGTAATCACGTTCAGTAAGAATGCCGGCATAACTGCCTTCATTCGTTACTACCACCGAGCCAATGTTTTTTTCATCCATTACACGTAAGGCTTCAATTACGGGCGTATCCGGTGATACAGTTACTGTGCTGTAACCTTTTTTCTGAAGAATTTCTGATACTTTTCGCATGGCCTGTGATTTTGTTAAAGGTAAATGCACATTAAATGCAAACCCACATTTAGTAAAAAAATGAATTTTGTTTAATTACGGGCAAAATTCGAAGGATAACCCAAAAACAATGTCGGGGAATTTAACTTTCGAATATTCAAACCGGTGATGCCTGGCAAGGATTACCTGGCTTTTCCGATGCAGGCAGTTATAATTTTTCATCAGGCTGGGTGCGCTTAATATAGCCCTGTTTGTTCCTGCCCGTATTGCCTGGCATTTATTTACAGGCACATAATTCTACCGTGATTTTTGTTTAAATAAAATATGGCATCAAATTTTCTATACACACTTGTATAAAAAAATCCATATGCAAAAAAATGAAAAACTAATCGGGGTTCTGAACGACCTCATCCGGATAAACAATGATCGTTTTGAAGGCTACAAAAATTTGCTTACATCGCAGGTTCAATTGGGAAAAGAGCAAAGATTACTGGTATACAATATGGCTGATCAAAGCCGCGCATTTACAAGTGATTTAATCACTGAAGTAATTAAGCTGCGTACAGCAGAAAACTCCGGTGCCTCTTTGTCGGCTGGAATTTACAGGCAGTCGATGAGTTTCTCAAGTTCATTTTCCGGGGTTACCCAGAATGAAATTTTGCTTGCTTGCCAACACCTTGAGGAAGCCATTCAAAAAGCCTATTATGATGCCATCTGTATGGCTATTGAAGTTCCGGACAGAATTTTAAACCTGGTTAATGATCAAAAGAGAGAGATGAAAGTTGCCAGTTCAATGATAAAAGATTCGATGGATTTAAAACATGCTGTTGCAGCCTGATGTACTGATTATAGTTATTGTGTTTTTTAGGGTATTCAAAAAAGGAGATTGTAAGGTTACAATTTCCTTTTTTTATGTGATTACTGCCAGAAAATATTAAAGGTTTCATGGCGCATTTACGCTTGTATTTTCAATATCATAACCAGCCAATGTTTTATAATACCTTTTAGTATCCGCTATTTTCCCTTCCTTTTAATCGCTTAAAAATTAATTTCTTCAAAAGTTTGGCTTTTTGATTAGAAAGTATAATATTTGTACTGTACTAGTTAAGTAGTACACTAAATCAGCAAGCATGATAAGCATTAGTAATCTTCATTTTGGGTATCGAAAAAAGGCGGTCTTTAAAGACCTGGACCTCTCACTGGTGAATGGGCATATCTATGGTTTACTGGGTAAAAATGGCACGGGCAAATCAACATTGTTGCGCATTATTGCAGGGCACTTAAACCCGGTAGAGGGAAAGGTGAAAGTGGCAGGTTTTACTCCCTTTAAACGCGAGCCCGCTTTTTTGCAGGAGCTATTCCTGGTTCCGGAGGAGTTTTATCTACCTAATGTATCGATCGACAAGTTTGTTGATTGCAATGCCGGTTTCTATCCGAGGTTTAATCACCAGCAGTTTAAGTCATACCTCGGTGAATTTGAAATACCTGTTACCAACAAATTACAGGATATGAGTTATGGCCAAAAGAAGAAGCTGCTGATAAGTTTCGGATTGGCTTGCAATACATCGCTTTTGCTAATGGATGAACCTACAAACGGGCTCGACATCATGAGCAAAAGCCAGTTTCGTAAAATAATGGCAAGCGTAATTACCGATGAAAAATGCATTGTTATTAGTACGCACCAGGTAAAAGATCTCGAAAACCTGATCGACAGGATCACGATCATTGATGAAGGAAGTATTCTCTTTGATCAAACCATTAATACCATTTCCGATACGTTGAGTTTCAAGATCTCCTTTGATAATGAAGAAGCAAAAGATGCTTTGTACGCCGAGCATTCAATTAAGGGAAATGCCATTATTGTTCCCAACGAGGATAATGAAGGCGGGCGGATAGATCTTGAAATGCTTTATAAAGCGATCATCATCAATAAAGATGCTATCACTAACCAATTTTCTAACCCTGCAAAAACTATCATACATGAATAATACACTGGATATGTCCCGATTGATGCGGCTCATCCGAAAACAATGGATAGAAAATTTTTCTTTTTATGGAATGGCGGCACTGGCCATATTGGGAATAATGGCAACGATGTTTATAATCTGGATCCTGGCTTCAAATAATAACTTCCACGAAGAACCTATTTACATTATCTATTTTGTTTGCCTGTTTCTATCAGGTTGCATCCTGGCGAGCACCGCTTTTAGCATTTTTGGAGATAAAGCAAAAGGTGGTTTTTGGCTGGCTTTACCAGCCAGTCATCTCGAGAAACTCATTACCGTAATTGTTTTCAATACCATTGTTTTCTTTGTGGTTTTTTCAGGATGCTTCCTGCTATTAAAACCACTTGTACTTGCTTATATCAATAATAAAGTTACAACGCATCCAAACGAGGTTCATTTTGATAGAATTATTTGGTCAAATGGCCGCGGCGATGGTTTTCGGGAAGTTTTTTATGCGTTTCTCTATGGTTTTTTTGCACTCCAGGCCTTATACCTCATGGGATCTGCTTTCTTTAGTAAACATGCTTTCATAAAAACCACCATTATTAGTGCGGCCATTTTATTCCTGCTATTTGTTTATGTCTATAACATGACTACCTGGCTCATCCCCAAAAACGTTAATACAGGACCAATGATGGAACCTACGGAACAGCAAGAGGACATTTTGACCTGGGTAATGAAATTGATTTGGGTACCATTGTTTTGGGTAATTACCTGGTTCAGGTTAAAGGAGAAAGAGCTATAACGGGAGCAATCCATAAAAACATTAGTAATGGAATTTAATAATACCGGAAGGGCTATTTATTTACAAATAGCAGACTATTTGTGCGAAAAAATATTGCTGAAAGAATGGCAACCCGAAGATAAAATACCCAGCGTAAGAGAACTGGCAGTACAATTGGAAGTAAATCCAAATACTGCGATGCGAGCCTACGAATTGTTGAAAACAAACCAGGTGATTTACGACAAAAGGGGCATCGGCTATTTTGTAACACCAGGAGCAGTAGGTAATGCCAGCAATTTTCGCAAACAGGACTTTATGGAAAAAGAAATGCCTTCCACCTTTCGCATTATGTATATGCTGGGCCTGGAACCAGCCGATCTTGAACTTCCGTATGCAAAGTTTAAAGGAAGTTATAAGCCGGCTTAGTTAAACGGAGCAATTTCATCACAACGATTTATCAAATAAATATTTTGATTAATATACTAAACAGGATAATATGAAAACGAGTATTAAAATTCTGCTGGGTCTGCTATTGACCATTTTTATGATACCTACTATCTTCCTGATGGCATTTGGTTATAAGATTAAGAAGGCAGGATACAAACCTTACGATGAAGCCGCTATGTGGAAAAGAGTTGATATAGGTCCCGGACGTTTTATAAAGATTTCTGCTCCTGATAAAGAGGTCCTTGAATGCAAACTTGTTTTATCAGATAAACCACATTATATGGTTTGGCCTCATGGTACCGGTGGCGATGATAGCGTTGCCATTGATATGAAAAACGACACATTGTTTATTTCATATGTCGACATAAAATCTAATGATAACGACAACCGATATAGAAAAAGTGTTGAAATTTTTGTAAGCGACTGGCAACAACTGCAGGCAGATGGTGCAAGCATTGTAATCGACTCCTCTTTTGGAAATCAATACTCAGAAAAGCATATCTCGTTAAACAATTCCTTGCTTCATTTCGGAAAGGATGCAGATGGTGAAGAAAATGATAACGATGAAAATAATCCGGAAGTAATTGCGGCAGATAGTGCCCATCCATTTATTAATAACCTGCAACTAAATGCTTTTAACAGCAAGCTTGTATTAAATGGAAATTACAGCATCAAAAACATCAGTCTTGATTTTACCAATGGTGAATTAATTATAAAAAGAGGCGCTTATGTTAATGCTGTTACAGGATCAATTTCAACAGGTAGTAAATTAAGGTTAGATGGTCTTTCCCTTGGAAAAATGAAAGAGTTACAGGTAAAATAATCAACTGCTTTCATCTTACATCAAGGCATTTAAAGTCTTGTATAAAAAGCAAGCTGAATGATATGATTGCTAACGTTTGCCTGGTTCGAACGCCGTAAAACAAATTGGTTTAAATAGCCTATCTCCATATCAAACTTTTTACAGAACCGGTAACCCACAGCACCATAGGCACGATTCTGGTCAAACAGTTTTCCATTCACATTATTCAGATCGGTAATATTAAAAAATAATTCTTCCTGTAAAGCACCAAACATACCCGATACAAAAGGTTGCTGTTTCTTAAAAGGAATTAATGCCCTGATAAAATACCGTAACCTGCTGCTGTAATTTCTTTCACTCACCGTCAACCCGTTACCCGTTTTTTCTGCAACAGGTACAAATCGTTCTTCCAGCCTGAAACGGTGCGTAATAGCCGAATTGCCAGCTTTCTGATTTACCAGGAATTGTTGCCAAACCCGGTGTTCTCCCAATAAGGCGTCGTCATTAAATGCAACAACCCGGTTGGGAATAAACGCGTAACCTGCTGTTACTATTTGGTTTGATTTTAAATGATAATTGATCCCGATCCTTGGTAAAATAGTTTGCACCTGTTGCCAGTTATCGGAACTACGTAATTGCATTTCGAGGTGAAGGCTCCAATTTTTTTCCAGCTTAATTGTATTGAAAGAAGCCAGCCAGCCGCTCTGCTGGTTTACTTGCGCAACTGTTGGCATCGAAACAAAAACTGTCAGTAGAAACGGTAAGAATCTAAATATTTTCAACTTCATATAATTAATACTATGCTATAATGTTGCTATTGCCTGCAAATTGAACTAATTATCGCCAAATTTGCGACATGTCGATATCGGTTTCACATCTTACCAAAGTCTATGGCCAGCAAAAAGCGGTCAACAACATATCTTTTACAGTTAATAAAGGTGAAGTGGTTGGCTTTTTAGGGCCAAATGGTGCAGGCAAAAGCACAACTATGAAGATCATCACAGGTTACATGCCTCCCGATGAAGGAGAAGCTACCGTTTGTGGGATCAACGTTTTACAGCATCCGCTTCAATCAAAAAAGAAAATTGGTTACCTGCCCGAATCGAACGCCTTGTATACGGATATGTATGTAAAAGAATACTTGTCTTTTACAGGAAGTATCTATAAAATACCGCTTATTAAACAACGGGTTGAAGCCGTTATTGAAACCGTTGGACTAACACCTGAATGCAAAAAAAAGATCGGGCAATTATCGAAGGGATACAAACAAAGGGTAGGTCTTGCGGCAGCACTTATTCATGATCCGGAAGTTTTGATTTTAGACGAACCAACCAGCGGGCTGGATCCTAATCAAATTGTAGAGATTCGTGAAGTGATCCGCCAGTTGGGAAAACAAAAAACTGTTTTGTTTTCAACACATATCATGCAGGAAGTGGAAGCAGTTTGTGACCGGGTAATTATTATTAACAAAGGAAATATTGTTGCCGACGATTTATTGTCAACCCTGGTAAATGGTACGGTTGCAAGTCTCCGGGTAACTTTTAAAGAACCGCTTGAAGCTGCCTGGCTGGAACGCTTACCTTCCATTGAAACAGTAAGTAAATTAGACGCTTATACCTGGCAGGTGCAGGGTTCGGATATGATAAAAAGCCGTAAGCAGATCATGCAAATGGCCATTGATAATAATTTAAATATTGCATCTATCCAGGAGGGCGGCAATCTCGAATCAATCTTCAGGAGCTTAACGGTAGGCTAGATTTTATAAATAAAAAATTCACATGAGAATTGTATCACTTAACGTAATTGCCTGCAAACTTTTTATGTAGTCTCTCCCAAATTAAGTGAACGGCTTTTAATCCGTTTACACGTGATCACCTCCCTATAATATTGCAGCTTATCTTTGCGGCAACCAACACGAACTATGACTATTTCTTATAACTGGTTAAGTGAATATCTTCCTGAAACAATTGAACCCGAAAAACTTAGCAAAATACTGACCTCTATCGGTCTTGAAGTTGAAAGCCTTGAACTGTTTGAAACCATCAAAGGAGGCCTTAAAGGGTTGGTTATTGGCGAAGTAATAGCTTGTGAAAAACATCCCGATGCGGATAAATTATCGGTAACAAATGTAAAAGTTGGCGCCAGTGAAACATTGCAAATTGTTTGTGGTGCTCCAAATGTTGCTACTGGTCAAAAAGTAATTGTTGCAACTATAGGGGCTACTATATATCCTGTATCTGGTGAGCCTTTAACCATGAAAAAAGCTAAGATCAGGGGTGTGGAAAGCCAGGGCATGATTTGCGCAGAAGATGAAATTGGTATAGGTGAAAGTCATGTCGGGATCATGATTTTACCTTCGTCCACAATAGTTGGCACTCCGGCAGCTGATTACTTTTCTCCCTATATAGATTGGGTGTATGAAATCGGCCTTACACCAAACCGAATGGACGCCATGAGCCACCTTGGTGTAGCCCGGGATGTATGCGCTTACCTCACCCATCATAACAACGAGCATTGTGTTGTTAAATCTCCAGTTAAAGGCACCGGGTTTAAAGCTGACAATCCAACAGCATTAAAAATATCCGTAGAAATTGAAAATAAGAACGCCTGCCAGCGCTATGCCGGTGTAAGTATCAAGGGTGTTACCATCAAGGAAAGCCCGGCCTGGCTTCAAAATAAATTGAAGGCAATTGGTCTTCGCCCTATAAATAACGTGGTAGATATCACCAATTTTATACTACACGAAACAGGGCAACCATTACATGCTTTTGACGCAGATTATATCAAAGGCAATAAGGTTATCGTTAAAAATCTGCCCGAAGGAACCCTTTTTACAACACTGGATGAAAAGCAAAGAAAGTTAAGTGCCGACGACCTGATGATTTGTAATGGTGATGGTATAGGTATGTGTATTGGGGGCGTTTTTGGAGGTGTTACCAGTGGCGTAACTCCTGCTACTACCAATATATTTCTTGAAAGCGCCTGGTTTAATCCAACCACAATTCGTAAAACTTCTTTTCGGCATGGCCTGCGTACTGACGCTGCAACGAGGTTCGAAAAAGGTGTGGACATCAGCAACACGGTGAACGTATTAAAGCGAGCCATCCTGATGATCAAAGAAATAGCAGGTGGTGAAATTTCCAGTGAAATAGTGGATGTGTATCCTGCACCAAAAGAGAAAACGCAGGTAGCATTGAAATTCCATTATTTAAAAAAGCTGAGCGGCAAGAATTATCATCCCGATTCCGTTAAACAGATCCTGGTAGCACTTGGATTTACTTTTATTAAAGAAGGTACCAACGACCTTTGGTTTGATGTTCCCTTTAGCAAGCCTGACGTAACCTTACCGGCTGATATTGTAGAAGAAATTATGCGTATCGACGGGCTTGATAACGTGGAAATTCCCGCTGGCATTACCATGGCTCCTTCGCCCGATACCCTATCTTTTGAAGAAGCAACAAGAGAAAAAATTAGCCACTTACTCGTAGCTACAGGGTTCAGCGAAATCTTCACCAATTCCATTACCAATAGCAAATACTACGGGGAGACAATCTTGCAGTCCACCGTTAAAATGCTGAATAATTTGAGTGCCGACCTGGATGTTTTAAGGCCATCGATGCTGGAAACAGGCCTTGAAGTAGTATCACATAATTTAAACAGGCGCAGTGCCAGTCTTAACTTGTTTGAGTTTGGCAAAACATACAGCATTACTGAACCTGGAAAATATGCTGAACAAATGCATTGTACGCTGTACGCCACTGGCGTGTTAACTAGCGGGCATTGGAAAAATAAACCTATTAAAGTCGATTTCTTTTACCTGAAAGGCGTAATAGAAAAAATTTTAACTGCCATTGGTTTACAGGTTGATAAAGCTGAAGCATTGGAGACGGAAAGTTTGCAGGGGCAGGAACTTACTGTTAGTCGCCAGCCGATAATAAAAATTGGAATGGTGCCTGCAAAAAAAGCCGCTTCATTTGACGTGAAACAACCCGTGTATTATGCTGATATTAATTGGACTGCACTGATTGCTGCAGCCAAAAAGAAAAAAGTGGAATTCAAAGAGATTTCTAAATTTCCAGTGGTGGAAAGAGATCTTGCGTTGGTGGTAAATAAATCAGTAAAATTTGAACAGATACAGGAAGTTACAAAAAGAGCAAAGGCTGGTAAACTTACCGGTATGCAACTTTTCGATGTTTTTGAAAGCGATAAATTGGGTGAAGACAAGAAATCAATGGCCGTAAATTTTACTTTTCAGGATAGTGAAAAAACAATGACCGACCAGGATATAGACGGCATGATGCAAAAACTGGTGAAAGTTTATGAAGAAGAACTGGGAGCTGAAATAAGAAAATAGTAACTAAACCGTTTATCCTTAAAGCTGACTTTTTTTAATATTCAGTTTGGTACCATTGAAACTGATTTGTACTTTTTGGGTGTAAACTGTTTTTTAGATATGCATCTATAAACCCCTGTTTCGTTATGAGTGATCTGCAGCCATATATTGTTCGAATTGCCAACAAGTTGAAATTATTGCTGAAGCAACAGGAACAATTACGCAAAGAAAATGAACGCCTGCGTTCCGGGATATCTTCAAAAGAAAACGAGCTGGTCAGTTTGAAAGAAAACATGTCGCAACTCGAAGAAAAGCTTTCTGTTATGAAGGCTTCGGCTGGTAAAATGGAAGACAAACCAAGACAGGAGTTCGAAAAAAAGATCAACCAGTATATTAAAGATATCGATAAGGTCATCGTTCATTTGAACGGTTAAACCCGATTTCCAAACAATAAATTACATCATTCAATGAACGATCTTATACCCATCACTATCATGATAGCAGATCGAACTTACCGGATCAGGGTAGAGCCTGCTGATGAAGAACCGGTTCGTAAAACGGTAAAATTTATAAATGATAAAGTGCTGGAGTTTAAGCGAACCATTGCCGGTAAAGACATGCAGGATTATGTATCGATGGCGTTGATCTGGATTGCTACACAGCCAGTTGATTCAATTGCCACTTCCCTGATGAGCGATGAAGTTAAAGAAGGATTTGAGCGGTTGGAATTACTTGTTGACAAAGGATTAGCCGCATTGCCTGAAGATAATTAGGTCTGCTCTTCAGATAGTTTGATCTATTAATGTTTCAAAATTTCGAGCACCTCGTCTTTTCGTCTCCGCGAAATTTCCACTTTTGTGTTGTCCTTCATTACCAAATAGCCATCCGGCTGAAACGATTGCACATAAACCCGGTTAACAAGGTGCGTACGATGTGTTCTTAAAAACCCGTGTGGTGCGAGTAACTCGTCATATTCTCCCAATGTTTTTGCAACAATCAAAGGCTTTTTATCAGTGAAGAAAAACCTGGTATAATTGCTTTCTGCCTCGAGCCTAATAATTTGATTTGGGTTGAAAAAGAAAATGCCATCGCTGCTGCTAACTGCAAGCTTGAATTCCGATTGTGTTGTTTTGATATTGTGCAGGAGGTTATTGTATAGTTCTGTACGGCTTTTTTCTGCATCGGTTTTGTATTTTACAAATCGTTGGATGGCAGCTTTCAACTCCTCGGCATCAATAGGTTTTAATAGGTAATCCAGTGCGCTAAAGCGGATAGCTTCAATGGCATACTGGTCATAAGCCGTAGTAAATATTATTTCAAAATCAATATTGTTTAATTGCCTTAGTACATCAAAGCCCGTCAATCCCGGCATTTGAATGTCCATAAAAACAAGGTCAGGCTTGTAACTTTCGATAATTTCCAGCACTTCCAACGGCCTGTTGGTAGTTTTCAGCGTGGTAATTTCAGGAACATAACGCTCAATCATCAAACTGAGGGTAGTTATGGCGGCTGGTTCATCATCTACCGCAAATGCTTTAATCATGGCCGAAAGGTAGCGGTTTTCTGAACTATTTATCTCCTGAAAAAGGGGGAAAAGTCAAATCAAAAACCAGTAAACATAGTTACCTGGACGGTAGTTCCCATCCCATTTCCTTCTTCATCTACCAGGTCGTTAATGGTAGAAGTGAATGATTTTCCCATCTGTTCCTGCAACAACTGTAGTCGTTTATATACAAGCGACAGTCCTTTCGATACATAATCGGAACTAGGCAGGTTCTGTATTTTGTTATTGGCAGCGGCTTGTCGTCCGATTCCGTTATCAGTAATGTTGCAATAAAGCAAGTCGGTTTTCTCTTCCAGGCAAAAAGTTACAGACACTTTTCGCTGGCCATTTTTCGGCATCAGTCCATGCCAGATGGCATTCTCTACAAACGGTTGCAGAATCATCGGCGGAATCCTGATTTCTTCAGCATCCAACATTTTGTCGGCCGTTATGTCAAATTCAAAATCGCCATTAAAACGTAATTGTTCCAGCTGCAGGTACATTTTCAGCATTTCCATTTCCTTTTGAAGGGAGATAAAGGGACGATCACAATGATTTAAAATTTCGCGCTGCAGGCGGCTGAATTTGGAAAGGTATTTATTGGCTTCATCAGTATTACCCTGTAAAATATACTGCTGAACACTGTTCAATGCATTAAAAATAAAATGTGGGTTCATTTGGGCACGGGTGGCGGTTAGCTGCAGGGTAGCCACATCCCGCTGTAATCTTGCCATCTCTACTTCTTTATTCCTGCTATTAGCTTCAGCTTCCAGTTGTTCGGTTTTGTTTACAACCATCGATCCTATTGCAGTTAAAATCTGCAAATGGCGGTTGTTATAAAAATTGGCTTCGGGGTGTTCACTGTCTATTACTCCAATTATACCAGTTGATCCAATTAACGGAATTGCAATTTCTGATAAGCGAACGGCATCATCAGGTATATACCGTGCATCTTTTGACGTGTCATTTATAATTTCTGCCAAACCAGTATTCGCCACATTCCCAACGATGCCGCTACCGGGTGCCACTTCAATTCGGTTATAGATGTCTTTGTAATCAATATTTTTTGGTCCATAAGCTGCTTTTTGTAAAAGCAATGTTCTTTCCTTATTGTACAAATACACCACGCAATCCTGGAATCCTAGCTGGCTGATACAGGTTTTTACAACACCCCATACCACGTCATCTACAGTGTGAAGGCTACTGATTGAATTGGCGAAATAGTTAATTACCTGTTCAATTTCCAATTGATACTGTAATGCCTGCGAGCGCATTTCTTCGACCCTGGCACGTTCTTCTGCTTTTAAATTGATGCGTTTTTCTCTTTGCTTCAGCGAAAAATAAAAGAAGATAGCTAAGAGGAGTGCAGCCGTAAATCGAAACCAGCCTGTTTGCCAATAGGCAGGTTTTATTTCCAGCGGAACTGTAGTTAATGCATTCACCCAATTAATACCATCACCTGATGCGAGTAACTCAAAGCGGTATTGCCCGGCGAGCAAAGCATTATACCTGACACTTGAGATGTTGGGTTCAGTGATCCATTGTTTATCAAAACCCTGTAGCCTGTAACGGTAGTAGATTGTTTTTGACTGGTCGAGTGAAATGGCAGAAAAATGAACGACCAGCTGGTTGTTGCCTGTTGGAATGTCGACAATTTGATTTCCTGGAACAGGCACTGTACGCTCATCATGTTGAATGCTTGTTACCGATACCTTTAGCGCTTGTCTTGGCACCCGTATCGAATCAGGATGAAAGTAACTAAACCCGGTTTCGTTTCCAAGATAAAACATACCGTCATCCGACTTAAAACTGCTGTGTGGTCTTGAGCCAAAAGGACTAAGCCCCGACTTTTCGTCATACACAGCAAAAGTTTTATTTACAGGATCAAAACAAAAGATACAGGTGTGATTGTCAATCCATATTCTGCCTTTTGCATCTTTCAACAGGTTTTCACAACGATCGGATTTTAAACCGTTTTGCTGGTTGTAGAGCTCAATCATCCGGTCGTTGTCATAAACTTGCAATCCGGCATGCGTTCCCAGGTAAATTCGACCGTTTTTGTCTTCTTCAAAGTCAAAGACCTCCATGCTATGGCCATTCGGAGGTTTTGCAAAATTTTGCAGGGTATTTTTTTTGGAATCAAAACAAAACGCTCCGTTACGGGCAGTTGCGATCCAAAGCCTGCCCTGGCTGTCCCACCATAATTTTCCACATTCAAGGCTATCCAGCTGGCGTAATAAATGGTTGGAAGATAAAGGGATATGGCTTCTTGTTTTTGTATCTAGATACCATAAGCCCAGGCTGGTTGCTGCCCACATTTTACCGTTTTCAGGCAGCAGGTAATTTACCCGGTTGATCAATTGGCCCGTTTGAAAAGGCTTTTTTATTTGACCCAAATATTTGCCATTTGCATTTAAAACCGTGATTCCATTACGACCTGTACCAACCCAAACATTACCGGGACCATCATTGGCTAATGATAAGACCTCTTCGTTTGCCGGGATTGATTCACCATTCCCGGCCGCGTTATAGTCAACAAATTCAGCTTTACCGGTTAGTTTGTTCCACCGGATCAGCTGGTTAAATCCACCTAACCAAAAGGTATTCGATTGGTTGCTTTGCAAAATCGAATTTATATATCCATCAAAAACCAACCCGTTATTGTCGCTAAGGGCAGGAACCCATGAAGCTGGCTTATCATGTACATTAAAATAACTTAAACCACTTGCCAGTGAGGCGATTAAAACATACCCGGAGCTATCTGCTACCAGGTTTAAGGAGTGGTTGCTTGAAACGGTCCGGTTGTTCAAAGGGTCGTGCGGGTAGCGGTAAAGTTGATTGGTTACCGGGTCAAATACATAGATGCCTGCAAAGGCTGAAGTAATGATCAAACGGTTATCCGCCATTTTGCGAATCATTTGAAGACTGCTGAACATTGCCTTTCCAAACTGGTCGCTCAAATGCGTTAATGAGCGGAGTTCACCGGTGTTTATATCCAGGTGAAAAAGACCGCCATTGCTGGAAGTAGTAATATATAATTCGTTGTTGTTAAATGCCACAGCGCTGGTTATTCCTGGCATTTTCTTCCGTAAGTCGATCTTTCCCGTTTCATAATTCATTATGAAAAATTCATCTTTTCCTGTCCATATTACTTTATCGGGGGAAAGATGACTGTAGTAATACAACCGTTGATTAAAGACGGTGTCGTCATCAAAATGCCAGCGTTTAAATGATGTATCGGCAGTGGCATTCACAAATTGCTTGTCACCGCGAAAGAGTACTATTCCGCGGCTGCTAGTTTGTATGATGTTGTAAATGTCTACGGTATCTTTTCCGTCGGTTATATTTATCGCATGCCATTGTCTTTTTTCATCAAGCATCGAAATATAGCCTCCGAAACTGCGGATCCATAAACGGTTTTTCTGATCACAAACCAGTTCGCGTATGTTATTATTACGCAATGCAGGGACGTCTTCTTTAGTGAAAATTTCCATTACCCGGCCGTCGTATTTATTGAGGCCTTCCGTGGTACAAATCCATAAAAATCCATTCCGGTCAAAACTGGCATTTACAACGTGGTTATCACTTAACCCGTTTAACGTAGTTATATGTTGAAATGTAATGTTTGGCTGACTCTGAATACCAGCTGGCATCCATATAAAAAATAATATGAAAAGAGATCGAACCAGGTGGATTTATTTAAAGCGAAAACTAATGAATAAATATTTTAAGCGATGATTGATCCATCAGGCGGTAACATGTTTTTAGCCAATTGTAAACACCATGTTTTAATGACCAAGAAATCGGTAAGCCTGCCAAATTCTGTTTGTATCACCCAACCATTCGTAGTCTTTGGCATACCAATAATCTATCAAGGCTAAACTATCTTTATGAATAGTTTGTGCTGTAGCTAACGGTATCCCATTGGTGCAAATAACACCCGGTGAAATCGGGGGTAATTTTTCAGTGTACAGGCAGTAGCCTATCCATGTTTTTTTTCCTGTAAAAACCTGGAATATATTTCGCAACAGACTTACTGGTTTTTTGACTACAAATAAATTAACCGGGTATAAAATTAAAAGGAGAATACACCAGGAAATGTCGTTTATTTTTTTCATCCGGCGGCTTTCCGGTGTGTCAATCAAAAAAGTTTCGGTGCTCGATAAGGATTCTCCACTGGTTTCTTTGCTATCGCTTCCTACCAGGCTATTACTGCCGGCATAATAAAATTTGTAGCGCATAATGCTTTTTTCAGACTCCATAAATCCAATGGCATCTGCCAATGTAAAGCATTCATCTATACAAAAAACAAGTTCACGGGCAGGTATCACCTGTAACAATTTTGAAAGCTGGTGGAAAGCACCGGTAGTGTTTGGTTCATTATCAGATTTGCCAACACGGCCAAGTACCCGCTCGTTGCGTCCTGCCTGTTGCATAAGTTCTAATACTTTATCATACCCGAACTTACTGCCTGCTACCAGTGTTTGTCGTTTTTCAACTGATTCGTCAGGCACGACAAAGACATTTGATCGCAATAAAATTTTACGAAATACAATTATAGAAACGGATGCCAGGATGCCACCAAATAAGATGATTCCCCTGGAAAAACGATAATCTTCTTTAAACAACGAGTACACTGCAAGATTAAAGATGGTGGCAATAAGCATGGCTATCCAGGCCCGCCCGGGCCTGTACCATTTGTCGTATAAACCAGCGATGCCACCTGCCAATATGAAAGTTAATGTAAATAGCGGCAGCACTATTACCATTACGTCCTGCCGGTATTCAATACCTGGTTTTACAAATGTTTCCCATATTCGTGCTACCATAACAATACTCGTTAAAGTAAGTATTATATCTGCCAATGGTAATCCCATCCATTTTATAAAACGACTGAAAGCACTAACGCCGGCTCTTAATAAAATTGCGATGTTGATAAACACTTTAAAGAATTTTGCCTGGCCGCTTCCATAATGTTTTTGTACAAAAAGCCGCATAGCCTGGTAAAACATTCTTACATAATTAAGGCTACCTTTTTTTGTGCTTTCGCCTTTAAAATGAATGATGGAAGTGCCGGAAAAGTAATAATTTTTCCAGCCTGATTGTTGAATGCGGTAGCTTAGATCCACATCTTCGCCGTACATAAAAAACTTTTCATCAAAGCAACCTACCCTTGTAATTACCTCTTGCCGCGTCATCATAAAAGCGCCGGCTAAAACATCTACCTGGTGGTTGCCGTTTTCAGGTAAATGTCCCAGGTGGTAGCGGCTGAAAATTTTTGACTTCGGGAACAATGATGATAATCCCGAAAGCTTGAAAAGTGAAGTGAGCGGGGAAGGAAAAGCTCTTTTTGATTCTCTTAAAAAACGTCCACTTCCATCAATCATCCGAACTCCCAGTGCTCCGCCATCTTTATTGTTTTCCAGGAATTGAATGCACTGTTGCAGGCAATCTTCAGGCAACAAGGTATCGGGATTTAAAAACAGGATGTACTTACCTGAAGCAAACGGTAAAGCCTGGTTATTAGCTCTTGCAAAGCCCCTGTTTACCCTGTTTTCGATAAATCTTACCCATGGAAACTGGCTTTGAAGGTAAGGAACGCTGTCATCGGTACTATTGTTATCAATCACAATTACTTCTGCATCAATTTGCTGCATAGCAATCTTTACCGAGCAAAGACATTGCTCCAGGAAATGCTTTACATTATAATTGACTATAATAATTGAGAGCAGCATGTGGCATTGCGAAATACGATTTTTTGAACCACTAAAAAAAATGTAAAGGAAGAGCAGAATTCCATTTTTAGAGGGTTTACAGCTGTTTCGTTTGGTTATGTACAATTGCCGGGGGGCTGCCTGATGCTGCCATGGTAGCTGGCCATTGCGGGGATGTGCAGCTATGCGGCCACTACCTGGCTGCAGCAGGAACAACTGCTTCTTATTAACTACTGTCGACGGCCCCTAAAATAATTGTGCAATTGCAACGATTAAAAGTGAAGACTTACCGAATAAAAACTTTTTGGAAAAAGGGAGAGAGTTCGCATAGTTATATTTGCCGTATGCTTACGAATATTTTAAGAAAGGCTGCAGAAGCTGGTGCCGCAGAACTGGTACGATATTTCAACAGTAATACACTTAAAACGAGTATAAAAGCCGGGGGAGTAAACGACCTTGTAACGGAAGCCGATCATGCTTCGGACAAAGCTATTATTGATACCATTAAAGCTGTTTACCCTGATCATTTTATCTTAAGTGAAGAAACCGGAACGCTTACTACCGACAGTGAATATAAATGGATCATCGACCCGATAGATGGTACCATCAACTTTGCAAATGGCATACCTATTTGTTGTGTAAGTGTTGGTCTTGAAAAAGCCGGAACCATGATTGCAGGTGTGGTTTATAACCCGCTGATGCAGGAATATTATTATGCAGAAAAAGGACAGGGCGCTTTCTTAAACGACAAGCAAATACATGTAAGTGCAAAACCAGATTTGATCAATGCCTGTCTTGTAACTGGTTTTCCATACACTTACCTTGATAGCGCAAACGGACCATTGCAATGCTTCGAAAGATTTATCAGGAAAGGCGTTCCGGTAAGAAGATTGGGAAGTGCAGCAATCGATCTTTGTTGGGTGGCAGCTGGCAGGTTTGATGGTTTTTACGAGCATAAATTAAATGCCTGGGATAGTGCCGCCGGTTTTTTACTGGTAGAAGAAGCAGGGGGTAAAGTGACCGATTTTAAAAATGAATATTATAGTCCCTATCAGCCTCATATCATTGCCACTAACGGCCTTATTCATGACGAGCTGGTGCGGGTAATTAATAATGAACATGATGATTACAGGTTGATTAGTTGATTAGGTAATTAGTTAGTGGTTTTACAGAGAAGGTGTTAACGACTACGCATTAAAAGATTATAATTATGGAAAGAACGGAAATAGCAACGCTGGGTGAATTTGGATTGATAGATCATTTAACGCAGAACAATGAAACAAGACAGGCTTCTACCGTGTTATCGATAGGAGATGATGCAGCTGTAATTGATCATTTTGGTAAACAAACGGTTGTTTCTACAGACCTTTTGATAGAAGGCATTCATTTTGATTTGATGTACACGCCATTGAAACATCTTGGGTATAAAAGTGTGGTGGTAAACATAAGTGATATATATGCCATGAATGCTACACCTACACAGGTTACCATCAGCATTGGGTTTAGCAACAGGTTTAGCGTAGAAGCCCTCGATGAGTTTTATGAAGGTATTTATGCCGCCTGTGAAAAATACAATGTAGATCTTGTAGGGGGTGATATATCAAGTTCCAATAAAGGGTTCATAATTAGTGTAACTGCCCTGGGAGAAGTAGCGCCTGATAAGTTTGTAACACGTAACGGTGCTCGTCCCGGCGACCTGGTATGTGTGAGTGGTTATTTGGGTGGCTCTTTTCTTGGTTTAACGTTACTGGAAAGAGAAAAGAAAATCTATCTCGAACATCCGCAGGTACAGCCTGATCTTGAAAGCCAGTCTTATATTGTTGGCAGGTTATTAAAGCCTGAAGCACAAAAAGAAATCATTGAATTTTTGGAACAGGAGCAGATCGTACCTACAAGTATGATGGATATAAGTGATGGATTGAGCAGCGAAATTTTGCACATCTGCAAACAAAGTAATGTGGGTGCTGTTTTATATGAAGAGAAAATTCCTATACATCCCGACTCTAAAAATTTTGCTTATACATTAGAGCTTGATCCAACTGCATGTGCGTTAAGCGGAGGCGAAGATTATGAGTTAATATTCACTGTAAAACAAACGGATTACGATAAGATTGTTTTAAGTGAAAATATTAGTGTGATCGGCTATATAACAGAAATTGAAAAGAAAGTTACCATCATAACAAAAGGCGGAAATACACATGAAATTGTGGCACAGGGCTGGCAGCACGGGGGTTAGTTGATTGGTTGATTAGTTGATTAGTTGATTGGTTAGTTCGTTGATCGGTTGACTAGTACGAGTATTTGTATTGTCATATCAGACATCGTACATCGCACATCATTAAATCTGTATTATGCGTTTACCACGATGGTTATTTATATTGGTATCTGTGGTTGGTATTCTTTACTGGTCACAAAGTTTGTGGAAGGGGAATAGCGAACCTTCTGTTTTTGATCTGCCAAAAACATTGGAAAAAGAAACCTATTCCATTACGGTTTACCCTGTAAGCAATGTAAATGGTGTTCCGGTTTTTACAACGGGGAAGGGAGGATTGGAAGAAGATTATTTATACCTGACGCCTGCAACAGGTTCAGTTGATTTTCCTGCTGATTATTCCAATAAAAAAGATAGTGGCTATGTATTGAAAGTATCCGGTAAATTTTTTAAGGGTAAGGGCATTCCGGAAGAATATTTATACACAAGTCCCAAGCCTGAAAGGTTGCGTGTATTTCAATTTACGAAAGCAGAATTGGTACCCTCACAAAATAATCTATAGAACTATTTATCCCAATACCTGGTGTAAGAAGCGGGCTGTAGATAAACTAACATCAGATGTATTTTCTAATACTTTAATATAAGCAGTTCCAATAATAGCACCATTGGCATGCACACATGCTGAATCAAAACTTTCCTTATCTTTTATACCAAAACCAACCAGCAACGGATTGTGTAAATGCATGGCCTGCAATCCTTCTAAATAAGTACTTACATCACTCATGTTTTTATCGCTGCCGGTTGTAGAAGAAGACGATACAACATATAAAAACCCGGTACTTAATTCATCTAATTTTTTGATGCGGGGCCTGGATGTTTCAGGGGTAACCAGGAAGATAAAGTCCAGACCATGTTTTTTTATGATAGCAGCGTATTCTGTTTCAAATTCATATTCCGGCAGATCAGGAAGAATTAGTCCGTCTATGCCCACTGCTGCTGCATCCGCACAAAATTTTTCAAAGCCATATTGCAGGACCGGGTTCATATAACCCATTAAAATCACCGGCAGTTCAATGGTATTTCTAAAGTCTTTTAGCTGTTCAAAAAGTGTGGCTATTGTCATGCCATTATGCAACGCAACCAGCCCGCTGTTTTGTATTACAGGCCCATCTGCAAGAGGGTCACTGTAAGGCATTCCTAATTCTATGATGTTGGCACCATTTGCTTGTAAGGCTTCCATAACAGTAAGAGTACTGTTAAGTTGCGGGTAGCCTGCAGTACAATAAACATTTAAAACATTGTGCGGCTTATGCTGGAATAACGATTGTAAACGGGTCATACTATATTTTTAACCTCATGGCCGGTTATTTATTTAAAAGTGTGGAGAGGTAGGTTGATATCTGTTTGAAGATTCACATGATAGATTAACCTTTTTATCCTTAAGAAATATGTTCCATATAAGTGGCCAAATCTTTATCGCCTCTGCCACTTAAGCAAACAACAACCTGGTCTTTTTGAGTTAAGGCCATCTGGTTTAATGCAGCCAGTGCATGTGATGTTTCCAGTGCTGGGATGATACCTTCGAGTTTTGCCAGTTCAAAGGAAGCTTCGAGGGCTTCGTCATCAGTAGCACTCAAAAATTTACCACGGCCACTCTCATACAAATGCGCATGTAAGGGTCCAATACCAGGATAATCGAGACCGGCGCTGATGCTATGCGGTTCAACGACCTGGCCATCTGCAGTTTGCATTAAAAGACTTTTGCTGCCATGTAAAATACCTGGTTTACCCAATGCAGTAGTTGCTGCACTCATGCCGCTGGCTATACCATGTCCGCCTGCTTCAATAGCAACAATTTTCACTGTGGGTTCATCCAAAAAATGATAGAACATTCCAGCAGCATTGCTACCGCCTCCCACACATGCTAATACATGCGTTGGCAGTTCACTACCGGTCTTTTCTTTTAACTGCCATCTTGTTTCTTCACTTATGATGCTTTGAAAGCGTGCCACCATATCGGGGTAAGGATGAGGACCCACTACACTGCCAATAATATAATGGGTATCGTGCGGATTATTGATCCATCCGCGAATGGCTTCATTAGTGGCGTCTTTTAAAGTTTGACTGCCACTTACAGCTGGAATAACTGTTGCTCCCAATATACGCATACGGGCAACGTTGGGAGCTTGACGTTCAATATCTTTTGCACCCATGTAGATTACGCATTCAATACCCTTCAGCGCACAAACAGTGGCGGTAGCAACGCCATGTTGCCCGGCACCCGTTTCGGCAATAATGCGTTTTTTGCCAAGTTTTAAAGCCAATAAAATTTGACCAACCGTATTGTTTACTTTATGAGCCCCGGTATGGCAAAGGTCTTCGCGTTTCAGGTAAATATTTGTATTATGCTTTTTACTTAAACGGGTGGCGAAATACAATGGTGTTGGCCTTCCTACATAATCGTGCAGCAAGTTTTGATATTCTTTTTGGAAAGATGCATCATACATGATATCCAGGTAGCGGCTTTTTAGTTCTTCCACATTACGATGCAACATTTCAGGAATGTACGCACCTCCAAACTTGCCGTAATAGCCATGTTCATCCGGCATTTTATATGATAAGGTATCTGTCATCTCTTATTATTTTTTCGTTCACAATTCTTTCTAATGATAGGCAAAGAAGCAATAACACAACTTCTATTTTAAATTTAATGCTTCAAAAAACTTGCGTACTTTTTCCAGGTCCTTTACACCTGGGGCAGTTTCAAATTTGCTATTTATATCTAAAGCGAATAATGCTTTTGCAACAGTTTCTTTTGAGAATTCTTTTATTGCAGGTACATCATCCGGTGTAATTCCACCACTTAGAAAATAAGGTTTACCTATTTGCGATCCTTTCAACATGTTCCAGTCGAATTTTTTTCCTGTGCCACCGTAACCAGCGCCTTCGGTATCAAATAAAAACATGTCACAAACATCCATGTAGTCCTTTATTTTCCATTCTATGTTATCACCCGGGGCAATTCTGAAAGCTTTAACTACCGATATGTAGTCTGCAATTTTTTCACAGTACTTCGGGGTTTCATCGCCATGTAATTGCACCATATGTAAGCGGCATTCATCAACCATATGTCTTACTTCTTCAACACTTGCATTTACAAACACACCAACTTTGTTTATGTTCTTAATACTTTTTATATGAGACGTGGTCATATGACGCAAAGCATAGCGCGGACTTTTGGGATAATAAATTAACCCGGCAAATGTGGCGCCAATTGTTTCTAGTTCGTCTATTTGTGCGGGCTGTGTCATGCCGCAAACTTTTAGTCGCATAGCTCCGGATACTGAAGTACTGTTACTGTTATGCATTATTGCGCACCAATTGTTTGAGCCCCGGTGATTACCATGGAAGCTTTGTTACTAAATTGGCAAAAGCAATCGCTGGTTCCGGTTCTTTCATAAAGTATTCTCCAATCAAAAAACCGTCGAAACCCTGTTGCTTCAAATATAAGATGCTCTCAACATTATTGATGCCACTCTCTGCAATCCGGGGTTTATCGGCAGGTAATTTAGCAGCCAGGTTTATAGCATGTTCCAGGTTTACTTCAAAATTCTTCAGGTTGCGGTTATTGATACCAATCAAATCAATTTCATCGCAAATATGATCTAACTCTATCTCCGTATGTAATTCAAGGAGTACTTCGAGGTTAAGGCTTTTAGCGAATTTTGCAAATTGCTTTACCTCCTTAACAGTGAGGTTTGCTGCTATTAATAAGATTACATCCGCACCTATAGCTTTAGCTTCAATTATCTGGTATTCATCAATGATAAAATCTTTTCTCAAGATAGGCTTTGAAGAAACAATTCTTCCTTCCAGCAGATCGCTGTTTGAGCCACCAAAATAAGGGGTGTCTGTTAAAATAGAAATGCCGGATGCGCCATTTACATCATATCCCGATACTACTGAAGCTACTGTAACGGTATCGTTAATGATACCTTTCGAAGGTGAGCGCCTTTTGAATTCGGTAATGATGCCACTATGTTGTTTAACAGAAGCTTTTAAGGATAATGTTGTTCTTTCAAAATACGGTTTTTGTTCTAGTTCCTGCACTGTTTGAAATTGCTTGTTTAGTGCAACTTCTATACGTTTTGCAGCAATGATTTCATCCAAAATAGTGGCTTTGCCAGTTGCTTTTGTGGCGGCTGACTTAATATTATTTTGTTGATGTAATCCGGCTCTTATATTATTCATGTTTTCAGAAATAGCTTATTATTGATACGTTCTTTTTATGATTTAACCGCAACCAGTTTATCTAAAGTTTTGAGAGCTTTTCCACTTTCAAGACTCTGAACAGCCGCATTATAAGCCGCATTATAAGCCGGGTATTTTCCTGTGCAATGAAGCGCCATAGCAGCATTGGCAAGTACAACTGCATTTTGCGCCCAGGTGCCTTCTCCCCTGATGATTTTTCTAAAGATCTTTGCGGCTTCTTCTACCGAGTTACCTCCAAAAATATCTGAAGCCTGCACCATACGTTTTCCAAGTTCAATGGGGCTCATTATTTGTTCACCTTCTTTTGTAATAACTTTGGTGTCATTAGTTAAAGAAATCTCATCATATCCATCCAGGCTGTGTATGATGGTAAAAGCTTTGCCTGTTTGTTGCAATAGATAATTGTAGATCCTTGCCATTTCCATGTTGTAAACACCCACCAGTTGGAACGCTGGCTTTGCCGGGTTGACCATGGGGCCAAGCATATTGAAAAATGTTCTTACGCCAAGATTTCTTCTTATAGGACCTACCGCTTTTAAGGCCGGATGAAACAATGGTGCATGTAAAAAGCAAATATTTGCTTCCTCAAGTTCTTTATTAAGCAGATCGCTGTTGTTTTTAAACTGGTAACCAAGTTGCTCCATTACGTTACTCGATCCACTTACACTGGATGCGCCGTAGTTACCATGTTTGGCAACTTTATGGCCGGCTCCTGCAACAATAAAACAACTGAGCGTTGAAATATTGAACGTGTTTTTACCATCTCCACCAGTACCTACAATGTCCATAACTTCATGGCCATTTAAATCTACTTTCACGGCAAGTTCCAGTAACGCATCTCTAAAGCCCTCCAGTTCGTGAATGGTAATACTCCGCATCAGGTAAACAGTCATAAATGATGTTACCTCATGCTCGTTGTATAATCCCCTGCTTATGCCAATTAAAGCTTCCTTTGCCTGTTCTTTTGAAAGCGTTTTATGTTCAAACAGGTATTGTAAAATTTTTTTCATTCTTCCTCTTTATAAATAACGTGGTGATTAGTGTGCTGCAGGTTTATTTATAATATAATTCAACTTGCATAAATAACTTTACTAAGGATAACTTATTGTTTAAGCCAGTTGCGCATAATAGTTTCACCTGCAGGTGTTAATACGCTTTCAGGATGAAACTGAACACCTTGTACGTCAAGCGTTCTATGCTGTAAACCCATGATCATACCATTATCATCTTCAGCAGTTATTTCGAGTGTGGATGGAAAATTTTCTTTAGAAACTACCCAGCTGTGATAGCGGCCAATTTCAACCTGCTTACCCAGCCCGCTGAATAAGGGTGCATCACTTTTAAGTACATTACAATTGGTTGCAACTCCGTGGTAAACGTCGCTAAGATTCGTAAGCGTTCCACCAAATGCTTCGCCAATTGCCTGGTGTCCAAGACAAACTCCTAATATACTTTTTGTTGCTGCATATTCTTTAATTAACGGTAGCAGCAAGCCAGCCTCCGTTGGTATACCGGGTCCCGGTGATAAAATAATTTTATCGTAGTCCTTAATTTTTTCGAGGGTAATCTGATCATTGCGAAAAACATCAACTTTTATATGCGTTATCTTTTCAACCAGGTGCACAAGGTTGTAAGTAAAAGAATCATAATTATCAAATACTAAGATCTTCATTTTATTTTCCCGTTTTCTGCTGTTGCTATTTTAATGATCATGAACTTACAATGTTTGAGTTCATACCTTGCTTTAACCTAAATTTCCTGCGCTAATACAATAGCTTTTTTCAAAGCGCCCAGCTTATTGTTTACTTCCTGTAATTCGCTTTCAGGTTCGCTTCTTGCTACTACACCGGCACCAGCCTGGTAAAACAGGGTGTTATTTTTACTTAAAAAAGTGCGGATCATAATAGCGTGATTGAAATTTCCATCAAGAGCCAGCATGCCAATAGCACCTCCATAGTAACCACGGCTATCGGGCTCATAATTATTAATTAATTGCATGGCTTTGAATTTTGGTGCACCACTTAATGTGCCTGCCGGAAAAGTATCCGACATAATATCAAATGCATGCGCTTCTTTATTCACTGTTCCCGTTACTTCACTTACTAAATGTATAACGTGGCTGTAAAAATGAACTTTGCGGTAACTGCTTACGGTCACATCACTTGCATGCCTGCTTAGATCGTTACGGGCAAGGTCAACCAGCATAACATGTTCCGCATTTTCTTTTGCATCCAGCAATAATGCTGCTGCACGGTTCTTATCTTCTTCATCATTTCCGGTTCGTTTAAAAGTGCCGGCTATAGGATGAACAATGGCTTTTCCTTTATCAATAATCAACTGGCTTTCCGGAGAAGAACCAAATAACCGGTAATCACCATAATCAAAATAAAATAAATAGGGTGAAGGATTTATACTTCTTAAAGCACGGTACACATTGAATTCATCGCCTGTAAATTTTTGCTTAAATCTCCTGCTTAAAACAATCTGGAAAACATCTCCCCTGTGAGCAGATGCAATTCCTTTTTTGACCATCTCAATATAATCGGCATCAGCCATATTACTTGATTCGTTGCCATTAAGCTTGAACGGATATTCAGGCACATCCTTGCTATAGATATACGATTCTAATACCGACAATTCACTTTCCAAACCTTCAACCTTATTCTCGCAAATAAACATTTCATCTTTAAAATGATTAATTGCAATTACGTATTGATAGAGGCGGTAACGTAGTAATGGAAATGAAGCCGCATTACCGCCTGCATTCAGCTTTATAGTATCAAAAAATTGCACTGCATCGTAACTGGTATAACCAAAAAAGTTTTGCGCAGCCGGAATATCACAATGACCAGCACATTGAAAGTTCGAAATGTACTTGTTTAATGCCGGTACAACTTCTCCAGGTTTGGCAATGGTTTGTTTAACAGGTGGCTGGCCGGGAAATTTATATTCAATGTTTTGTTTGTCCAATACTTCAAAACCCGCGATAGCCTGTACAGCAATAAAACTCCAGCTATTTTCTGCAGTATGAAAATCAGCGCTTTCCAATAAAATAGTATCCCTGAACCGGTCACGCAAACGCAGGTATATACCCACCGGTGTAAAAATATCTGCCAACTTTTTTTTGCAACTTGTTTCTAATACAATTTTTTTCATCCTGTATACCCCTTGTGCGAAATATTATCCGAAATATATGTGAACAATAAAAAACCCCGGCAAGTGCCGGGGCTATCAAATATTTTATGTTTTACACATAACAAAGTTTTAGCATACCGACAATTAATGTTCGATCTGCCACCACCAAATGTTATGTTGAATATTCTTCATTGCGGTACAAAAGTGTAAGAGAATTTCTAAAGAACCAAAATTTTTTAAATTCTATTTAATAAACTCCGTAAAACTGATTTTGAACAGCCGATTTTGCCTTAGAAAACCTTTCGTCGTAATTGCCACTTATATCAAACCACGGAACGGATTGATTTACCAGTAAATCCTTGTACATGTGATAAAGGCGAATCCTCGGACCTTCATCCGGGTACTCTCTTAAATCATCCTTTATCCAGGGCAGATCAATATTGCAAAGCAGGTAAAGATCATAAGGACGTTCTGCTATCCTGTTCAGGATCCAGGTATGACATTGATTAAACACAAACTCGCACCACACTTTCATAACATATTGATCGGTATCAATGAACAGTAAACCAGGTGCAGGTATTTTATTTGTCGCCGAATTTATCGGTTCAATTTGGTTTAAATCTCCCTGCCCAAGCACTATTCGTTCAAATCTTTTTTCCTGTTCCAACTGCCCTTTGGCAATGGTTAACAAGTCATCAAAACTGTAAGTAGTGCCATGTTCCAATAAGTATTCCCTGGCATATTCCGTGCACCAAATGGTATTAAATTCTACAGCCAATTGTTGGCATAACGTACTTTTACCAGTGCTTTCAGGTCCGATTATTACAATCTTTTTAAGCATTTGCCGGGTGTAATTTTTTTTGCCAGGTTATATATCCCAAAATAGCAAGAACTAAAAAAACCAGGTATTGAAAGCTGGTAAAAACAGCGTCTTTTAGAAAATACAAGGGTATCGATGCCAGGTTGGTAATGATCCACCATAACCAGTTTTCCAGTTTCTTTTTCGCCATCAGCCACATGCCGGTGTATGCTGCAGCCGAGGCAAATGCATCGGCAAACGGAACCGTACTACTAGTAAATTTTATAAGTACAAAATATAATACCACGTAACAAACGGCAAAAAATAACAACGAACCGACCCATTCTTTAGGGGTTGATTTTGTAATTGCCAGTTGTTTACCAGTTCCGTCTTTTTTCTTCCTTGCCCAAAGTACCCACCCATAAATACTCATGATGGTATAATAAAAATTCAGGCTTCCTTCTGCATATAAACCCCACCAGTTAAAGCAAAACCAGGTATATAAAACAGTATTGATAATGCCTGTTGGATATACCAATATATTTTCTTTTCTTGAATACAGTACACTCGCAATTCCAAAGACCACGGCTACAAATTCCAGCCAGGTAGTTTGGTATAATCCTTCTATTAATCGCTGGTAAATAACATCTATGCTCACCTGGCAAAGAAAAATAATTTGGTTCAAAGAAAATTAAAAGGTCTTTTCAACATCGTTAAACAATCGGCTCGCAATTAAAATGGAGTTCGTGATATATATTTATTTTCCTCTTTTCATAACATACTCAAAAAGCCATTCGGCTTACATTCGTTGAAAGTTTTTCTTAAATCATTAACCAGCACTATTATGATTCGCACTGCAAATGCCGTTTGGAACGGTTCAGGAAAAGAAGGAAACGGAACCTTAAGTACTCAAAGCACTGTTTTAAACAGCGCTCAATATTCTTATAAAACAAGGTTTGAAGATGGTATTGGTACCAACCCGGAAGAGCTGATTGCCGCCGCCCATGCCGGTTGCTTTACTATGAAGTTAAGTTTTGTATTGGGTGCTGCAGGTTTTACACCAGATTCCCTAAATACTAAGTGTGAAATTACGTTTGAAAATGGCGCTGTAACAAAATCACACCTCATTGTTGAAGGTAAAGTGCCTGGAATCAGCAAAGAGCAGTTCGATGCCTCGGTAAAAGATGCAGAAGCTAATTGCCCGATTTCAAAATTGTTAAGTCCGGCCATTGCAATTTCTTCTGAAGCAACGCTTGGATAATCATTAGACCTATTGAAAAGAGAGCTGCTTTGGTGGCTCTTTTTTTATGCCATTACTGCAATCATACCGAGCACTGCATCACATAGTTTTTCATCTCCGTGTTTTTGTACTATTGCTTCACTAGCGGTGATTCCCTTGGTAAATAATTTCCATGCATCAGTGGCTGAAAGTCTTACCTCTGCAGCAATAACGTTTGTTTGATCATTGCGTACCATAGCCCATTTTCCTGAAATATTCTTTGCAAACCAATGTCCTCCTGCGTCGCCATTAATTGTTATTTGAATAGTGGTTTCTTCGGCTGCAATCGTGTTTCGCAACGCATGTGGAATTCCATACATGAGCGTGGCAATAAAAGGAAAAAATAATACAGGTTCCAAAAGTTCGGATTCTTTGTTAAGGGCATGTAGAATTTGCAATTGGTGATGCATTTTTTCCGAATATTCTCTTGCTAAATGAAACCAGTTTACAGATGATTCTTCACCTGCCCAGGCTACACTAAATCGTGCCGTTTCAAAAAGAGGCGCAGCAGCCATTAAAGTACTGTATTGACGGCCTGTATTCTCGAGTAATTCAATTAATAAAGAAGTGCTCACACGTTGCATGGCTTTTACCCAGCTTGCATTCAAGTCATTTAAAAAAACAACCAATTCTTCGTAGGAGTGAATAGCTGGTGCCGGAGGTCCATCATGACCTTGCCTGGCGGAAATTGCTCTCATATTTCCATCCAATAGATGTGCTGCCACATCTTTAACAGTCCATGGTTTTGCAAGCGTAATAAGCTGCCATTCGGCAGGGGTGAGTGTTTTTAATAATGCAATTAGTTTCTCGTCTATTATCGGAAACAAATGAGCTACTTCGATAGGAGGTTTCATAACTGTCTAATTATACGCTTTTGCAAAAATATTTCAGACGGCAAATGAAAAAGCAGCGCTGGAGCACTGCTTTTCACAACATTAAAACTTATCGATAAATAAAATGATAAAACTCTTTATTCTGCATCTGCCACTACTTCCTGTACTTCAGGAATCATACGTTTCATCATTCCCTCTATTCCGGCTTTTAAAGTAATCATACTGCTTGGGCAGCCACTGCAGCTTCCTTGTAAAGCGAGATTAACCACCCCATCCGCATAGCTTTTAAATTGAATAGCGCCGCCGTCCATTTCTACTGCTGGTTTTACGTAATTTTCCAATAGTTCTTTAATTCGAACTACCACGTCCTCATCATCAGCCTGAACTGTATTGCTTGCATCTTGTTTTTTATGCAGTACAACCTCATCTTCATTTATTACCACACCACCGTTTTCAAGATAGTCTTTCATAAATTGCTTAATAGCCGGAATGACATCCTGCCAATCTTCGGTATCGCCAGTTTTAGTCAGGGTTACGAAATTGCTGGCAATGAACACGCTTTTTATAAAAGGGAAGCTAAAAAGCTCCTTTGCAAGCGGTGAAGGCGTGGCACTGCTTTCATCCGGAAAATCGATGCTTTTACCCGGGTATAAAAGTTTGTTTGCAACAAACTTCATCGTTTCGGGATTAGGCGTCATTTCTGTATAAATACTGATAATGGGATTTCCTGTTTTAATCATGATCCTGAATTTTTCCGGGTTGACCGGGGGAAGGCTTTTATGTCTTCCAGGTTATTTAATACTACTTGCAAAAATAACAAGTACAATCGGCTTTTTCGCCGAAGCCAGCTTTCAGCCAGTCTAAGAAGGTAATTTTTCCTGTAATCGAAAGATTCTAAGGAATGATCAGCAACTTTTGGGTAGGATTTCGCCTCTTTTCCTGTTGTTTGTACACATAGGTTGCCACAGCTGAGCCTACTATAGAACCTACTACAATATCACTTGCCCAGTGCGACTGTCTTTGCATCCGGCTTATTGCCACCCCGGTAGCCAGCGTATAACTGATGAGGCCTACCCACCATTTTTTTTTACTGTGCAGGTAGATCATAGTTGCGGTGCTATAAGACACGCTGGAATGTCCGCTAAAAAAGCTTGCATAACCATCTGACCCATTTTTAAACGGCCCGAACCATTTATAAGCGCCCACTCCCATATTGGGTCTTGCACGGTGCGATAGTTCCTTTACCACCCAGGTAACACCCCCGGTATAAGCTTGTGCCTGTAAATTGTCTAGGGCGAAATTAATAAGCGGTTTATGATGTGCTAGAGCTCCGGTGCCCAGAACGAGGCCAGATAATCCCAGTTGAAATGGTACACCTCCTATTACTTTCCCGGCGTCGCCAAAACCGGTTCCAATTTTAGTTTGCCAATTAAAAAAAGGCTGGCTGATGGGCTCATCCATACTTACAATAACCGCTGAAATAGCAATACTTCCACCAAATTTTGCCCATTCATCACCTTTCCATTTAAAGGGGCTGGTAACTAACCCGATTCCATTATGCCAGTAAGAGGCTATATAACCTGGTGTTTTCTTTGAAGCAGAACTGTCCTGTACCTGGGCATTAACTGGAAGCATTGCCGTGTACAATGCCAGTGTGATTAAAGAGGTATATATGTTTTTAGACAACAGCAATATAACACGGCTTTTATAAAAGTGTGTCAAAGTAATATTGTCCTTGTATACCGCCAATTAAATTTTATGCCCGTTGGGAAAAATGAATAGTGCGAAAGATTTATTGCGGAAATAGCTAGAAAGCAGAAGCTTCTAAAACTTTTCTTGCAGAGCTGAATACCTTTCCTTTTTTGTATTAGTATCACCACCTGGGAGCGGTTTTTTTAAGCATAGAATCGATGGTACGCATTCCCATCAGGCTCCAAACTCCTTTCAATTTACCTGAAAGAGATGGTTGCAGGCTCCAGGCAAATCCACTATCGGGATATTCCATATGATGCCAATAGCCTGCCGGCATAAACAGGGTTTTAGCAAGGGGCAAAGTTATCGGTAGGGGATTATTACGAAACTGCCGCAAAAGCCTGTTATTGCGCTAAAGTTGTTTTTTTTACCAGCAATATCCATTCACCTTCTAAAAACATGTAGCCGTACTCATAACAAAAATGATAGATGCCTCCCTTTTTTGTGGCATACTGGTGTGTATAATACTGAAAATTGAAACCGAGCGTAAGCAATTTGCCCTTCGGAAACTTGGCAAGATCATCACCTGCAGGTATTAAATCGTGTAATATCCTGCGGTTTTTCCGTAGCAGGTTGTTTACTGACCGCATCAATGCCGTTGTATCGCTGTTAATAGAATTGTTGTGACTATTGCGGCAATAATCATTACAGAATTTCTTATCGCTGCGGCCTTTTATGGGTTTGCCACAGGCCTCACAGGTGGAGTTTGGATTTTTCATATGCCCAAAATACAATATTCGTTTGCCCGGCAAATACTAATTGCCAGCCGTTCGTAAACGCTTATAAATGTTTATATACGTAAGTAAATGATTAAAAACCGGCTATCGTTTATTGCCACACACATCTTTGTTTGGTCAATCGCAATAAGCCGGCTTGAACGACAAAAACAATTTTCACACATCTCAAAAAACAAAAAACGTTATGAACGCGATTAAAAACAAAGTACAGTTGATAGGTAATTTAGGTGCCAATCCTGAAGTAAAAATCCTGGAAGGCGGCAAAAAAATGGCCCGTTTAAATATGGCGACCAGTGAAACTTACACCAATGCCAAAGGTGAAAAAGTAACCGAAACAAATTGGCATAATGTAGTAGCCTGGGGAAAAACCGCAGAAATTGCAGAAAAACTTTTGTTCAAAGGAACCGAAGTCGCCATTGAAGGCAAATTGGTGACAAGGAATTATACAGATAAAGAAGGCATCAAGAAATACATTACTGAAGTGGTTGCCAATGAACTACTGGTACTCAGTAAAAAGCCTGCTTAATGTTTTAAGCTTCAGGCCATGACTTTGTCGGTCATGGACCTGAAGCATTTGTTTCAACTCAAAATCGCATGGGCTATTTAATGTAAATGGTATAGATTATCTGGCACAGTAAGTTTTTATTCATAATACTCCCTTGTAAAAAAAATCATTACCCGCGCTGCCAGTTTGTAGAGACCGGCAGGCAATCTCCTGGTTCTACCAGGTTAAATGAAAGCAGTTCAAGAAGTCAACCTACCAGGAGATCAATTGCGCATATTTTCATTTTTTGGGGGTCGCCCGGCGAGTTACAATCAAGGTTTTTACAGGTAAAAAACCAGGTGTTCCTTTCATGGTTGAATGAATTGCTTGAGAAATTTATCGGGGAAAAAGTAGGTTGCAAATGGTATATGGCTATTCAGTATAAAGGCATTTACATTTATACTACTCAAATGCATTTGTAGCATTGTTTCAATCCGCATCTTTGCCGCGAACCATTTGCAAAAACCATGACCGGAAAGCCAACTCTGTTTACCTGCCTTTCGCCTTCCATGCTTCACCTCTATGATCTTGATAATTGTGTTGTCGTAATTATTGATGTTTTTAGAGCAACCAGCACTATTGCCGCTGCACTTTACAACGGTGCAACCAGGGTAATACCGGTGGATACCGTGCGGGGGGCAATTGACATTGGTACTGAAATGGGTTGCATTACTGCGGGGGAAAGAGACGGTAAAATAGCTGAAGGACTTCAATACGGGAATTCACCATTTGAGTACCCCTGTGATTTTATACAAGGCAAGACTTTGGTACTCACGACCACAAATGGCACGAAATTGCTTCATATGGCGCTGCAAAAGGGAGCTTCTGAAGTTATCACCGGGTCGTTCCCAAACTTATCAGCAGTATGTAACCACTTAATTGGAAGCGGTAAAAATGTATTACTGGGTTGTTCGGCCTGGAAAGACAGGGTAAATATGGAAGACAGCTTGTTTGCGGGTGCTGTTGTAAAGCGGGTAAAGGATCATTTTTCCATTCACTGTGATGCCTCCCTTGCGGCTGAAACTTTATATGAACATTCGCTGGCGGATACCTGGAATTTTATAAAGAAAACAACCCATTATCACCGCCTTGCTTCCTATGGTCTTGAAAAAGACATGGAATGGTGTATCAGTGTAGATGTCGCAAATGTTCTACCAACCTATCACGAAGGATCATTAATTGCAGGCTAGTTTTGCTACCAGCCTGCTTTAGTTTTAATCGTCTTCAAAAACTGGAATCTGCCTGGTGGAAGCAGGTTTTTCTTTTTCAGCCAACTCATTTAGCATCTCTGCAACCAGTGCTGTCCAACCACTTTGATGGCTGGCTCCTAACCCGCGGCCGCTATCTCCATGAAAATATTCATAAAAAAGTACCAGGTGCTGATTTTCGGGTTTCTCATAAAACCAATTATCATTTCCATGTAACCGTCGCTGGTTCTTATCATCTTTTACAAAAAGGCTTACTACTCTTTTAATCAGCTCCATAGCTATCTCTGTAAGATTCAATTCCTGGCCTGAACCTGTTGGATATTCAAGTTTTAATGAATCGCCATAAAACTCACCGAATTTTTTAAGGGATTGGATCAGCAGGTAGTTGATAGGCATCCATACAGGACCGCGCCAGTTGGAATTGCCACCAAAGAAATCGGAAGTAGAATCACCCGGATCATATTGAATGGTATAATCTATGCCGTCAATATTTACCGTGTAAGGATGTTTTTCATGGTGTTTCGATAAGGCCCTGATACCACCTTCCGACAAAAACTCCTCTTCGTTGATCATCCTTTTTATCAACGCAATCAGCCTTTCTTTTGCCACCAGGGAAACCAGCACCTTTTCGTCTTCAGCTCTTTCTTCATTAGGCCAATAGCGGTTATTCCTTTTCCGGTATTTTTCGAACCAGGTTGTGCGTTTGGTAAAATCCTCCAGTTTGATCAGTGTTTTTTTATCAATAATTGAAACGGCGAACAACGACGTAAGACCAACAACCGATTGTATCCGCATCATCATTGGCGACGCACCCTGCCGGCAAAGAGCGTCGTAAAAAAAGCGGTCATCGGGGCACCATAATCCAAGTTCATTTAAGGCCTCGGCTATCATTACAAAATGCTCAAAAAACTTAGTAGCACTATCTTCAAAACTTCGGTCGTGGTTTGCTATTTCAATGGCAATATCCATCATGTTCAGGGCATACATTCCCATCCAGCTGGTTCCATCGGCCTGGTCAAGTTTAAGATCGGCACTCAATTGAATGCTTCGGTTAAATACCCCGATATTATCCAGCCCAAGAAATCCTCCCTCAAATATGTTGTTATTATTTGTGTCTTTTCGATTGATCCACCAGGTGAAATTGATGATCAGTTTATGAAAAATCCGCTTTAAAAAATCAATATCACCTTTACCAGTATTGGTTTTTTCTATATTATAAACCTGCAATGCCGCCAATGCATGTACCGGGGGGTTTACGTCACTAAAGTTCCATTCATAAGCAGGAAGCTGACCATCGGGTTTCATATACCATTCCCGCATTACCAGCAATAACTGGTGTTTGGCAAAAGTTGGATCGATCATAGCAATGCCAATACAATGAAAAGCCAGGTCCCATGCGGCATACCAGGGATATTCCCATTTATCAGGCATTAAAATAATATCCTGGTTTTTTAAGTGCATCCACTGGTGATTGCGGCCAATTTTCCGCCCATCATGGTGCTGGGTGATGCCATCGCCATTTTTTATCCAGCGTTCAATATCGTAATGATAAAACTGTTTGCTCCAGAGCAAACCTGCCAGTGCCTGTCGTTGTACCAATTTCAAATCGGCCGATTCGTGATATGGCAAAATGGCTTCGTAAAATTCATCTGCTTCCTGTTTGCGCCGGGCAAAAATCTGGTTCTGATTGCTGGTAAACGGTGCGCCCAACAGCGTATCGCTTAAGCGTAGATAAAAAGTTTTGGTTTCACCGGCAGCAACGCGGCAATGATAAACGGGTGAAAATTTGGTGCCTGACTTTTTGTTTTTGAGCAGTTCAACATTCTTTTTGTTGATGATGGCATCGTGAAAGGCATCTTTTACAAAAGGAGTTTTATTGGTTTCGCCGTTTACTTTTTCCAGGTTGGTTTCATTTTCAGTAAACAGGCAATCATTGGTTTTTTGAAAATAGAGATAATAGGAACCTTGCCTTTCGTGGGTAGCTTTTACCGTATTCTCATTTACAAGTTTGATGGTTGGTTTGGTTTTTTGCCGTTGGTTCGATTGCCTGTTATAAAACCAAAGAGTTGGTAATAAAGTAATGGGTGCTGGTATTTTACCCCGGTTTGTTACTTCAATTTTGATGGCAATATCTTTTTTGCCATACTTAGCATAGGTTATCTGTACGTCAAAATAGGCATCGTCGTCAAAAACACCGGTATCAAGAATTTCAAATTCGGGCTCCAGCTTCGTCCGTTTCCTGTTTTCTTCCTTAAGTTGTTGGTAGGGAAAAGCTTTTTGCGGATACTTATACAGCATCTGCATATAATAGTGAGATGGGATGTTGTCGAGGTAATAATATAGTTCCTTTACATCTTCTCCATGATTTCCTTCGCTATTTCCGAGACCAAAAAGACGTTCTTTTAATATTTCATCTTTTCCGTTCCACATGGCTACGGAAAAACAAAGATTTTGAAAGTAGTCGCAAATACCTGCGATTCCATCTTCGCCCCATTTATAGGCACGGCTATGTGCCTGGCTGAATGGAAAATAATTCCATGCATCCCCATGTTCGCTATAATCTTCGCGAACAGTACCCCACTGGCGGTCACTTAAGTAAGGCCCCCATTGTTCTAAAGGAACTTTGGCCGTGGCGCTAACTTTAAGTCTTTGTTGTTCAGCTGTCATAAATTAAACTTCCATTTAAAATGGCAGCAATCGTTATTATGGTTGAAATTAAGATAACTGTTCAACTTGGACGGCATTGATTAAATACCATACCAGCAAAACAGCTCAACAATACTTTAATGGTAATTACAGACTTTTAGAAATATCTGCTGCCGCGTCATTCGATTTAGAAACCTGCCACCTTAATCATACTAATTAAGTCCTGATGGTAACCTATTTCTTACCAGAACTATATTTCACCAGCCATAAATGATCGGCATAGGGATTATCGAAATCCAGGAAGGAAGTATAATTTTTTCCCTGCAGGTGAACTGAGTCTGTAATAAAAAAGCTTGTTGTATCGGCAGTGGTAAAGCGTAGCACCTGGTTTCGCCGGGACGCTAAATGAAAACTCATACCATCAAAATTGCCGCTTTTAGCATCCTTTTCAAGGAATAAAGGACTGCCTTTTGTGATGTTATGTATTTGAATTGCAAGTGCTTCCATGTTACGGAGATATTTACCCCGCTGATCAATAACAAACCAATTAAACGCGATCCTGACTACAAATAAAGCTACACATAGGGTAAGCAACCTGTAAATGGGTTGTTTAAAATAAAACAAGGTACAAAAACCAATGGCCATCGCACAAAATAGTGCCTTAATCCATTCGAAAGAAACCTTACTAACTGCGCCGGTAAAGGGAACCACAATCAAAGCCAGGGTGCAGATCGCCAGTAGCCATCCGAAGATTTTCTCTGTCCATTTTCTTTGCCAATCTTCCGGGTGCAACTTGTAAAAAAGCGAGATTAAAACGGTAAACAATGGTGCAAGCAAGGGAAATAAATAACGGGCATAAACTTCGGGGCTGGTCCAGTAAATAAAAAAATTGGCGAGAAAAATCCACCAGTTGAATTTTATAAAAGGATCAGCATTGATGATTTTGAAAACATTTTTCTTTATTAGAACAAGCGCAAGCAGCATCCATGGTGCATAGTGGTACACCATGATAAAAGGGTAATAAATAAAATGGAAAAGGGTATACCAGAAACCATATTTAACGGCCGTTCTATCAGTACTTTCTGTAAGTAATTTCGTAAAAAGCACCTGCGGTGACAAATTATTGGAAGTAAAATAAACCCAATAATACCCTCCCAAAATAATCGCCAGCAACAGGATGCCGGCGATATGCTGAATTGAAAAAAGGACTTTAAACCGCTTTGTGTAGCTGAAGTAGGTAAGAAGCGTGATAGCTTCAAAAGCCAATGCTGGCAGGCCTTTCATGAGATAGCCTGTAGCCGTTAGCAGGTAGGTAAAAACAAATAACTGCCAATATTTTTTTTGTTCGCCGAACTGGAAAACCAGCATCATGAGCCAATACATGCAAAAACCAAAGGTGAGGTCAATTAATCCCTGTAGTGAATCATAAATTAAAATACGCCCGTTCGTAACAAAGGCGAAAGTGGTTACAAGCGCAATCAACTTTGTGCTGTTGCGGCTCACATATTTATAAATCAGCAAGCCAAAAACCCCGATGGCAACAATTACTGGAAGCCGGTACCAAAATGGATCATAAGAACCACCCATCTTCATAAAGGCAACCATGATCCAATTATAAAGCGGTGGTTTATTCAGGTATATTTCACCATTCAGGGTGGGCGAAATATAATTTCCGCTCAACATCATCTCCAGTGAAACAAGTGCCCGCCTTGCTTCATCGGTTCTAATATCCAGGGGTAAAACTCCAAGGTGGCTTAGATAGGACCACAGAAACAGTCCCAGACAAGCAACTCCAAGCCTGTTAAGTATTTTATCTGAATGTTGTACTTCTGTTCCGTGATTCATGGGCAGCAAAGAAATTAAAACGGCTGCAATCACCCGGAACCTTTTGGAAGCGAAGGCGCTGCTATACCAGGTGTTAAAGTGTCAACAGCTGTTATTTTACTCTTGAGAAACGCAATGATTTTACCATCCAATCCGGCAAATGTTTGGCTGCTGGCCTGTTTTTAAGGTTGAGAAACCAGCCAATTTTTTTTAGGATCGGAACTTTATAGGTTTCAACATATTCCAGGAGCGTTCCATCAGGGTCTTCATTGTAAGAAAAACGACCTGCAGCATCTCCCATATTAAAGCTACCGCTATCAATGGTAAGCGGGTAGCCAGCCTCCCTGCAAATTGCTGTATGCCTTTCATATCCTTTAATATCGAAACAGATATGAATATAACCGAGATCGCCCCACAAACGATTTTTAAATAGATGACCTTCCAGTTGCGGAGTTGCTTGTACCAATTCTATTTCGAAACTCCCCAATAACTTTCCAAAGCCACCTGGTTGCTCACCTGGCTGGCTGCACAAAAAACTCCTGCCATAAACTCCTGCCTGCAATGGCATACTCCGCCAATCTTTTATGGCGGCATTGTTGGAGTAAAACATTTCATTTAGTTCCAAAATTTCCCTGTAAAAATCAGTGGCTTTTTCAAGATCTGAAACGCCGATTGTTACCCCAATGACGCCACCGGTAAGGCCAGTTCCATTTGTGAACCAGTAATCATCTTCCAGTATCTCGAAAATATTGCCATATGGATCGTTCAGGTAAAAATGAGATTTCCCCAATAGATTCGGAGCGGGTGGATTAATCACGGATACCCCCTTGGTAAGCGCTTCATTATGAAATGCGGCTACATCCCTGCACCTGATTTTAATGGCCTGGATACCGGGTGTACCCCAAATTAGCGGCTCTTTCGCTGCCTGGGGTGTTCGGCTTTTGTATTGCCAGATTTCTAGTCCGCCGCCACCCTGCAGGTTAAGAGCCAGGATAGCATACCGCTTGTGCACTTCGCCTCCTGTATAAAGTGTCATTAGAGTTGCTTCAGCTGCATCTGCAAATACCTGGATGTCAAAACCAAAAATGTCTTTATACCACTGAAATGCTTCATCTGCATTGGTTACACCAATGCCTACCTGCTGAATACCGCTGATGACTCTTTCCTGCATAATAGTTGTTTTGCGGGGCAATGTTAGGGAAAAACAGCCAGTTGAGCAGAACCAGCGGTAACTCAAAATAAGATACGCGATTAGTTGAATTTAAAGCAGGTAAAAGAAAACCCCGGGATAACCGGGGGCTCTTGTATTCTCTTAAAATTTTAATTAAAGCTAATTACCTCGCAACGTTCACGGTTCTTTTTTCCCTGATCACAGTTACTTTGATTTGTCCGGGATAGGTCATTTCGGTTTGAATTTTCTGGGCTATTTCGAAGCTCAATCTCTCACTGTCGCTATCGCCTACTTTATCTGCTTCCACAATTACCCTAAGCTCACGACCAGCCTGTATGGCATAGGCTTTTTCTACACCAGCATAAGCAAGGGCTATATTTTCCAGGTCTTTAATACGTTGCAGGTATTGCTGCATAATTTCGCGCCGTGCACCTGGTCTTGCGCCGCTAATGGCATCACAAGCCTGGATGATCGGGCTAATTACATACTGCATTTCCATCTCGTCGTGGTGCGCACCAATGGCATTTACAACTGCAGGATTTTCACCATATTTCTCGGCAAGTTTAGCACCCAGCAAAGCATGGCTTAATTCAGTTTCTTCATCAGGAACTTTACCAATATCATGTAACAACCCAGCACGTTTAGCCAGTTTTGCATTCATGCCAAGTTCAGCAGCCATAATACCGCAGAGGTTAGCGGTTTCGCGGCTATGCATCAGGAGATTCTGTCCGTAAGAACTGCGGAAGCGCATACGGCCAACCATTCTAACTAGTTCTTTGTGTAAGCCATGAATACCCAGCTCAATTACGGTACGCTCTCCAATTTCCATAACCTGTTCTTCTATCTGCTTCTTGGTTTTTTCAACCACTTCCTCAATACGGGCGGGGTGAATACGGCCATCACTTACCAGTCGTTGCAGGCTTAAGCGGGCAATTTCACGACGCAATGGATCGAAGGATGAAAGTATGATGGCTTCCGGTGTATCATCCACTACAAGATCAACGCCCGTGGCAGCTTCAATAGCCCTGATGTTACGACCTTCACGACCAATGATCTGGCCTTTGATTTCGTCGCTTTCAAGATTGAAGACTGTAACTGCATTCTCTATAGCTTGCTCAGCCGCAGTCCTTTGAATGGTCTGGATAATAATTTTCCGTGCTTCCTTGTTGGCTTTCAGTTTGGCTTCATCAATAATTTCCTGTTGAAGGCCAATTGCACGGGTTTGTGCTTCTTGTTTCAGGCTTTCAATTAATTGGTTACGGGCCTCATCGGCAGTAAGCGCTGCAATTTTTTCCAGCCTGCGAATATGTTCTTCCTGGTGTTTTTCTAACTCTGTCCGTTTCTGGTTTACAACTTCAATCTGCCGGTTTAAATTTTCTTTGATCGTTTCGTTGTCTTTGATCTGTTTGTCGAGGTTGGTGTTTTTACTGTTTACACTTTGCTCCTGGCTCCTGATCCTGCTTTCAGATTCTACTAACTTTTTGTTACGCTCCAGCACTTCTTTGTCGTGCTCGGCCCGCATTTGAACAAATTTTTCTTTGGCTTCTAATAATTTTTCTTTTTTAAGTGTTTCAGCTGTTTGCTGAGCGTCTGCTAAAATTTTCTTCGACTGTAATTCCGCGTCCTCTATTTGCTTTTGAGTGTTGGCGGCAAAAATAATTTTACCTGCAACTACGCCGACGATGAGGCAAATGACACCAATTATAATTGATAGTACTAAGGGATCCATTTGGCAAATGTTTATTTTGTTTCACAATACAATTATTCCTCTCCATACGCATTTTGATTTTTGCAGAAATGAGTGGTTAGCTGGCGAAAATACGGAAATTGACTTTCGAAATGCAGCCACATGGAAAGCGGTAAATCATAAGCAATTGAATTGTAAGCAGTTTCTATAAGCCGCGGCCCTTAATCTGGTCAGTAAAACGCAGTAAATACCAGTTTAACTGCTGTAAACAGGTAATTTATACTGTAAGATTTATTATTATTTATGTTGCAGGTCTAATATTTCCGGCGTTTAATTTTCCCAGCGGGTCATTATTTCTTTTTTCATCTTTTGCCAGAGGCCATCAAAACTTTGGTGTTTGTCACCGGACCAGCTATGAGCATAGCTGTCCATTTTCTCGAATCGTCTTTTTTTGCTGGCAAGAAAAAAATCATCAATTGCCATCTTATCTGCAGCCATGGCAGCATCATTGTAATATTCTTTCAATTCCCGGTCGCGGCTAATATTTCGCCGCGTCAAATCTTTTTCAAGATCTTCCTGCATTCGAACCCGTTCATCGTACGTACCGGCAGGCAATAAAGTTTTTGCAATTACCGGCATCAGTTCAATTAACATTAGGATTACAACAATAAGGTAATACCGGAAGGCAAGTGCATCATTTGATTTAACTAAGTTTTGAAGTGCCTGGATCCGGGTTAAGAATCCGTTATTCAGCAGGTTAGCGAAATTCTTTTCCTGTGTCTTTATGGAATCTTCTATTCCAATGAGCTGCCGTTGTAAAGAATCCAATTGCGGCTGGTTATTTTTTTGAAGGATACTATAATCATTTTCCAACTTTTCGTATTCGCGTTTTTTTGCAAGTGCAATGGTGCTGATACCCACTTTGCCGCTCCCGCCGCTGCCATCCGTTTCAGCTAAAAAGTTTGTCCTGGCTGTATTTACTTCGGCATATTTATCAGCGAGCGTTTTTTCCAGCAGCTTCTTTTGAAGTTCAATGGTATTCTTCTGACCACTGTAAAGTTTATCCAGCTCCTGTCTTTTTTGCATTTTCCGACCTTCATTATCAAGGGAAGTCTGAAGTTTTACTTCCTTGTCAAACAAATACAAAACGGCAGGCTGCGCCATAAATGTGCCAATAGTGATAGCGAGAATACCCCTGAAAAGCAAAGGAGTTAGCTTGTTTTTGTTGGATTTGTTGATGCCTTTGATCAGGGTTCTGTCGATAGTAAGAATGATGAACCCCATAAATAAACCAAGAGGCACATACAGTAGCGGAGAGTCGACAGCGGTGCTAAAAAAATAAGTCCATGCGAGCACTGCAAATAACCAGGTTGCCAAAACCGATAAACCAACAATGCGGTACCTGTTCCGATCGACCACGCAATTGTAGATCAGTTCTTTTTCAGCTGTTGCCAGCCACCACAAAAAAAGATCCATTTGAGAAGGTTCCTGCTCAGTTGAAACCATACCAGTCGTATTGCCGTTCATGGGAAGACATTGGAATTGTGAAAATAATTTGTGCTCAGACTGGTAAATGAAAAAACGAAGAATCCTCTCAACAAGTATATGGATTGTGATAAAAGAAAAAATGAAAGGCTGAATGGTAACTTCAAAGTGTTCATTTATCTGTGAAACCCTTTTCTACAACCACCCTGCATAACTACCGGTTATCGTTAACCGCTTACCATGTAAGTTTGAAAATGCCTTTACCTTCTCAACTCGACATATACAAAGCTTCAGCGGGCAGTGGCAAAACTTTTTTGTTAACCATTCAGTATCTCCGGTTATTGTTTGAGCAACCTTCCAATTACCGGCATATACTTGCTGTAACTTTTACCAATAAGGCTACAGCCGAAATGAAGGAGCGTATCCTGGGTGAATTACAAAACCTTGCAACAGGAAAAACAACGGTTTATGGTGAGAAACTTTTAGAGGCAATGCCGCACCAAACCCGGGCGGGGTTACAGCAACAGGCAGTAGCTATTTATAGTTCTATACTACATGATTACAGCCGTTTTGCCGTAACTACGATTGATAGTTTTGTCCAGAAAATCATTCGCTCCTTTGCTTTTGAAATTGGACTGGACGCAGGTTTCAAATTGAAACTGAACACAGACATTGTAAAAGAAGATTTAGCCGCAAGGCTCTTTCGATTGTTAGATACTGATGCCAGTCTGCGACATTGGGTAAGCGAACTCGCAATTAAAAGATTAAGTGAAGGGAAGAACTGGAACTTTCGGGAAGACATGCTTGAATTAGCGAATGAGTTATTCAAAGAGCCGTTCCAGGAATTTGAAGCAAGCCTGAAAACGATCCCGGATGTAGACGAGGCTTTTAAATCAATGCGCCAGAAAGTGTTTGCGACCGTCAACGACTTTGAAAAGAAATGGCGTGAAACGGGTGAAAAAGCATTAGCACTTTTAGCCGCAAATTCTCTGAACGAGCTGGATTTTTATTATGGCAAAAGCGGATTCATCAATTATTTCTATAAAGCCAGGGATGGCAAAATAGAAATGCCGGGCTCCAGGGTTTTAGCCGTTTTGGAGAACCCGGATAGCATGTCCAAAAACCAAAAAAAACCGGATCCGGTAATTGTATCTATACAGGCGCAATTGCATTATTTGCTTAACTCGCTTTGCACCCAATGCGAATCTGAGTTTGAAAAATACAATACTGCATTAATCCTTAGTAAGAACGTGGGCAACCTGCGTTTGATGCAGGTCTTTTCGGAACAATTAAGTTTTTATCGCAGCGAAAACAATGAACTGCTGATCAGCGACACGCATTTACTGCTTCGCCAGCTTACCCGTGAAACTGAAGCAAGTTTTATCTATGAGAAAACAGGTAACCGCTTCAGGCATTACCTCATAGATGAGTTCCAGGATACCAGTGGTTTCCAGTGGGATAATTTTAAACCATTGTTGGAAAATACTTTGGCAGAAGGACATTATAACCTGGTGGTAGGCGATGTAAAACAAGCTATTTATCGGTGGCGAAGTGGCGACTGGCAGTTACTTCAAAAGAAAATTAAAGAGCAGCTGGGTAGTTTTGATGTGTATACACATTCATTGCAGGATAACCGGCGAAGTGCCCGGCCCATCATCCAGTTCAATAATTTTATTTACAGGGTGATGCCTCAGTTGCTGCAGGACGAATTAAACAAGTTGATCCTGGAAGCCCCGGAACAAATCAGGGTTCGGCTAGGCCGAGAAGGTTTCAACAATATTATCGAAGATGCATATGCCGAAAGCAGGCAGCAAATTCCGGAAAACGCTCCTGTAAACGGATTAGTAGATATTCAATTTCTGAGAAAGGAGGAAGACCTGGATTATGATGAAGTGATGTTGCCCCTGCTTCATGAAAAAATAAAATTGTTGCTGGCAGAAGGCTTCGTGGCAAAAGATATTGCCATCCTAACCCGCAACAATGGTGAAGCAGCAAGGGTAATAGAATTCCTGATGAATGCACAGGAAAATGATGCAGTCCAGTTTGATTTGCTGTCGGCAGATGCTTTACTACTTTCTAATAATAACGCTGTATCGCTGATTATGGTGGCAATGGAATTGCTGGCTGGTTCTGGAGGCAAACTGGCACTTGCCAACTTGCGCCACCTTTTTGCCAAGCAAAGCAAGCTGGAAGTGTCCGATTATCATTTGTATGTCTGCAAAGAAGAGGAGGAAGCGATTTTACCGGTTGCTTTTACCAGGGAAAAACCAGCATTACACCGGCTACCACTACCTGAAATGGTGAGTGCCATCATCCGAATTTTCGACTTGAATAAAAATCCTTTTGATGCGGCTTACTTATTAGCCTTCCAGGATATGGTGGGTGAATGGAGCAGGTTTGGAAGTGAGGGGTTACAAACTTTTCTTACTTATTGGGAAGATGAAGGAAAAGCAAAATCACTTCCCGGCGGCGCCAATACAAATGCCATCGAAGTTCTTACAATCCATAAATCAAAAGGTCTTGCGTTTTCCATTTTATTGCTCCCCTTTTTAAAATGGGAAATTAAACCGGACCCGATAAAGAATATTCAACTGTGGGTGAAAACGGCAGGCACTCCCTTTGATGATGTGCCGTTGGTGCCCGTTCGGTATACCAGCAAATTATTGCAAAGCTCTTTTGCCTATCACTACTTCGAAGAACATTTGCTGGGGATAATGGATAACCTGAACCTTTTATACGTGGCAACTACAAGGGCAAGACGCCGTATTATAGGTTTCGCGCCCTGGCCGGAAAAGATCGATAATCTTAATTGCCTGGAAAGATTATTATTTGCCGCGGCTACCGTGAGGGTGAAAGATGCTGATCTCTCAGAAGCTGAAAACCACTTATTATTGGAGGAAGCCGAGATGGTACAGGATGGTTTTGATACAATAACCGGGCAATGGCAATTTGGTACAGATGACATTCAGCCAGAACTTATTTCGATACCCGAACCGGAGTTATTACCATTGTTGAAACAGGCCGATTGGAAAGACCGTCTTACAGTTAAATACCAGCCTTTAATGACCGAGCAGGAAATTTTGGTACAACTACCACGAAAACAAGGTATTTTATTACATGAGGCAATTGCACGATTAACGAGGCCTGGTTCGCTTGATCGGGTACTTCAGCAAATGAACCAGCAAGGGTTGATGTCTGCTTCACAACTGCCCCCGGTAAAATATACGCTGCAGCAAATATTGGATCAACCTGTAATGAAAGGATGGCGCAGTGGAAATATGCAGCGCCTGAGTGAACGTGAAATAATAGGGGCAAACAAGGAAATTCGCCGGCCCGACCTGGTATTGTACAATAACGAAGAAACGATTGTAATTGATTTCAAGTTTACGGAGGATCAAAAATCAAATGAAAAATACCAGCAACAGGTTCGTGATTATGTGGCTTTACTGGAGCAAATAGGCTTTCCATCCATCATTGGTTATTTGTTGTATGCAGGCGAAGAGGTGAGGATTGTAAAAGTGGTGTAGTCGGTTTTTAAATAGAAAGCTTATGAAAATGCTAAAAGGCAAACGCCTGTATTTGTTCCCTTTTTTGTTCACCTTCTGTTTTTCGTTTGGGCAAACGGTATCAGAAATTAATATACAACTTGGAATACCAAATCAGTTAAATGAAAAGGAAATTAGGATCTATAAAAGCTTTGATATAACGAACGGAACAGAAATATTTCGGATTTATGAGGATAATGAAAAGCGATGGATCTCAGAGCTATATAAATACTACCATAATGTAAATGCGTATGAAAAACCAAGATTTGAAAAATCAATCTTACAACCCAACGAAACGTACCAGCTGATTTGGTTAAAGATCCAGGCCACTGATATAGAATACCTGCCTAATTGGGAGAGCTTCGAATATAAGTTAAAGGGTAAAGGACAATTTATATTAGTTGATGATGAACTTGTATTGAGTCGCTCAAAAACATCCATTATGGATGGTGTAGGTTACAAAACATTTGTACGCTTTGGTGGTAAAGCCAACTTTATAGACTATCACAATCCTGAAAGTTACCTGGCACATTATCCGGAAGTTGACGAGCTAAACTCCTTTTCATCTCTCTTATCCGTCATAAGAAATGCCTTCAATATTTGGAAAGAAAAATAAAACAGCGACAACATTTTCTCAAATAAAAATACAACTGTTGCTGGTTTATTACTGCCAGCTAATAAGCAGCAAACCTAATTTTTCGATATGGCTTTTTTAAAAACAGTAGCAACCGAATTATATAACATTCACCGGGCGCATTTGCACCGGCTCCTGGTTGTTTTTCCAAACCGAAGGCAATCCATTTTCTTTCGTCATTACTTTTTGCAGGTTGCGGAACCACCGGCTTTTATGCCGCAAATGCTAACGATTGAACAACTGGTGGCACAATCTGCTGCTATGCCAGCTGCCGACAGCTTATTGCAATCTTTCGAATTGTACAAAGCCTATAAAACCATTTGCCTGGAAGAAGGCGAAGAAGCATCCGGCTTGCCGGATTACGAACAGTTTTTTCCAATCGGTGAAACCCTGCTCAAGGATTTTAGCGAGATGGACGCTTACTTATTAAATGTATCAGAAGTCTGTAGCGTATTGTACAATATTGAAACCATTGAAAAGGCATTTGACCAGTTATCAGAAGAACAAAAATCTTTTCTTAAACAATTTTGGGCATCGGTTACACACAAAGGCGCAGCACAGGAACGGTTTTTGAAATTGTGGAAACGCCTGCCTGCTATTTACCAGCTGTTTCACCAACAACTGGAGGCAATTGGATTTACCACTTTAGGGAAATCCTATCGCTCGCTGGCAACCAACAAACATTCCCCTCCCGAATTTTCGGGCGGTTGGCAGCATGTGGCTTTTGTCGGTTTTAATGCCTTTAATAAAGCTGAAGAAACGTTTTTGCAACAATGGCAATCAACGGGTTTTGCTTCATTGTGGTTCGATGCGGATGAATATTATCTTTCGGATAAAAAACAGGAAGCAGGTTATTTCTTGAGGCGAAACCTCGAAAAAATCCAACTGAAAAATGAGTTACCTGTATTGAACAGGATCCGCAATCATCCCAACACGATAACGGTAAAAGCAGTGCAGGGTCATACGGCACAGGCCAAAATTATTGCCGACTGGTTGCAGCTTTTTCCTCCCGGCAATCCTATTGAAACTTCAGCCATTTTACTGGCCGACGAATCATTGATCTTACCGGTGTTGCAATCATTACCGGGCAACGACATACCTGTGAATGTAACCATGGGTTATCCATTACAGCAAACGGCGGTATTTTCTTTTTTCAATTTATACTTTACCATACAAGCCGATCTCGCCAAAAATCGGTGGTTAAACCTGCATTTCGAACTGGTTCAGGAATGGCTTCATCATCCGCTTTGCGATTTGCCGGAAGAATTTCGCCTGGGTTTGCTGCAGAAAATTGTGCAGCAGGTGTTGGTGCGTGTACCGCTTAAAATGCTGTTTAAAAAATCAGCAATAACCGACCTGGTCTTGCTAAAAATAAATGCGGAAGCCGATGTGTTCGGCCGGCTCAGGCAAATGTTTCAAATAATGCAACAGCAACCTGCCTTACAGGACGATGCTTTATTGCAAGGTGCTATTGTGGGTGCATGGCAGGTTTTACAAACAGCCGAACCTTTGTTTGAGCAACTAAAACCCACTCCTTCATTAAACCTGGTAGTGCAAGTTTTGCGGCGCCATTTATCTACTATTACGATTCCTTTTGAAGGTGAACCTTTAAGCGGGATACAGGTGATGGGTTTGTTGGAGAGCCGCGGTCTTGATTTCAAACATATATTGATATTAGGTGCCGCTGAAGGAACCCTGCCCCGCATAAATGCACCACAAACTTTTTTACCCGATGGCGTAAGAAGGGCCTTTGGACTTCCTGTTCCTGAATTCCAGGACGCCATTTTCGCATACACGTTTTACCGCTTGTTGCACCGCTGTGAAACCATGCAATTGGCGTATAATGCACTTGTATCTGATAACGGTACCGGCGAACCTTCGCGTTTTATACAGCAACTGCAATTTGAAACGAACATTCCTTTTCGGTTTGAGCATCCTGGTACCGTTGTAAAACCATCGGCTTTGCCGGTGATTTCAATTGAAAAAACTCCGGAAATTTTTCGATTCCTGAATAAATACCTGCTGAGCGAAAAACCTGTTTCCGTATCTCCCAGCCAGGTAAATACATATATCAGTTGCCGCCTGCAATATTTTTTTAAATACCTCGCATCTTTAAAAAAGCCGGATACTTTATCAGAAGAAGTAGATGCTGCTACCCTCGGATCCATCGTTCACGAAATAATGGAGCAATTGTATGCACGGTTAAAAGATCACCAGGGCGATTGGATGGTAACAAAAGATTCCATTAACTGGATGCGCCAACAGGTTGGTTTGGTAATTGAACCGGCCTTTAGAAAAGTATGGATGAACAACAAACCCAGCAGCCCAATCGAATTTATTGGTTTACTGGAAGTAATAAAACAGGTGGTTGAAAAATATGTGGAAGGCTTTTTGGCTATTGATGAAACGCATACACCGTTTACCGTAGAAAGCCTGGAGGTAACCTTGCCTCAACCCTTTGCCATTCAAATGGGTAATCAGCAAAAAAAACTATTACTAAATGGAAAAATCGACCGCGTAGATGAAAAAGACGGTTTGTACCGGATGGTAGATTATAAAACCGGGGGTGATAAGACTGCCTTTCATGATGTTGAAAGCCTGTTTGAAAGGGATGGCAAAAAACAAAACAAAGCCGCATTACAAACGCTTATTTACAGCTGGATGTTTCAAAAGCAGTTTCCCCAGCACAAACGCTTTGAACCCGCCCTGGTTCCGTTGCGTGAAATAAATAAAACTACCGGTGACACAAGACTAGTAATGAACAGTATGAAAACTGCAGTAACAGCCGACAACGTCAACGATATTCTATTGGATGTTGAAGAAAACCTGCGACTTGTTTTGCAGGAAATATTTGATCCCTCAGTTCCGTTCGATCAGACAACCAATCCTAAAATTTGTGAGTACTGCGATTATAAAGGGATTTGTAAACGCTGCTGATTATAAAATAAAAAAGCAGGAGTTTTTTAGATCCTGCTTTTTCTATTGTAGCTTTTAATTTGTGTCAGTAAAACTTATCTATTGAAATCAAGCAGGTGATGACTCAAATTCCTGATATCAAGGTTAGAATTAATTTTTATATCGCTGCCCTTTTCTGTGGTGCCCGCCTCCATGCGTGGTGCTTTAGGTTTAAAACTAAATCCTTGTACTAAGTAAAGAAGTCCCAGCAAAAAAGCTAGTGACCATAATAGTTTTGGAAGATGCCTGGACATATAAGCGATTTGAAAGATTAGACGAAGTTATTCGTAAAATGTTACAGCCCTAAAAAAAATAACCAAAAGCAACGATTTTTACCGAAACTTAACATTGGACTATGGCAGGTAAAACGCATTTGCCGAATCTTGCATTTTTACGGTTTAGCAAAGTGGCCAGCTTTCTTTGACCTTACAGGAACTCATTCCGAGTCGTTTTCTAATAATAGTGATTATCAAACAATTCTATCTTTATCTTAATTGATTGTACCGTTATAAAACATAAGCATGAACGAAAAATTTGTAGATCGTATTTCGGAAGAACTTAAGCAGATTGATGAAGCCGGGTTAATAAAAAAAGAACGCATAATCATCAGTGCACAAGGTCCCGAAATAACGGTGAATGGAAAAAAGGTGCTGAACTTTTGTGCGAATAATTACCTGGGATTGAGCAGTCATCCAAAAATAATTGCTGCTGCTCATGAGGCAATTGAAACACACGGTTATGGTATGAGCAGTGTTCGTTTTATCTGTGGCACGCAGGACATACATAAGACCCTTGAAAATAAGCTGGCCGAATTCCTGGGTACAGAAGATACTATTTTATACGCTGCAGCTTTTGATGCAAACGGTGGTGTGTTCGAACCGTTGTTTAACGAGCTGGATGCAATTATCAGCGACGCTTTAAATCATGCATCCATCATTGATGGTGTTCGGTTGTGTAAAGCACAACGCTTTAGGTATGAGCATAATAATATGAATGATCTTGAAGCCAAACTAATAGAATCAAAAGATTTACGAAGCCGGATTATTGTAACCGATGGCTCTTTTAGCATGGATGGTACCATTGCAAGGCTGGATGAAATATGTGATCTCGCCGATAAATACGATGCTATAGTAATGATTGACGAATGCCATAGCAGTGGATTTTTAGGCAAAACAGGTCGTGGTACACATGAATACCGCGGCGTTATGGGCCGAATTGATATTATTACCGGAACTCTTGGCAAGGCATTGGGCGGTGCAAGCGGCGGTTTTACCAGCGGCCGTAAAGAAATTATAGAATTATTGCGCCAGCGAAGCCGGCCCTATTTATTCAGTAATACCGTAGCTCCATCTATTGTGGGTGCTTCCATTGCCGTGCTGGATATGCTTACAGAAACAACTGAACTTCGTGACAACCTGGAGTTCAACACCAGTTATTTCAGAACTAAAATGACCGAAGCTGGTTTCGATATAAAGCCCGGCGATCATCCGATAGTACCCATAATGTTATACGATGCGGTTGTGGCACAAAATTTCGCTGCCAAACTCCTCGAAGAAGGAATTTATGTCATCGGGTTCTTTTTTCCTGTGGTAGCCAAAGGCCTGGCCCGTATTCGGGTACAGTTAAGTGCGGCACACCAACAGGAACAACTGGATAAAGCAATTGCTGCTTTTACCAAAGTTGGAAAAGAACTCGGTGTTATTAATAAAACGGAACTTCCTGTTTAATGGCTTTTGAAAATTTTGTGTTATACCTCGATAAATTATGCGGGTCAATAAGAGAATATCAAACGTTGGTATTCTCTTATTGAATAATTGGTATCATACCCCTGATGCCCATATCAACTACTTTTTCCCCTTTAAGAGGATCCCATTTACCATTATTCAAAACCTCTTTCCATTCAAAACTCTTGTTGGTACTTAAGCTTACTTCAATGATAATATCACGGGTTTCAGTTCCTGTGACTACTAGTTTGCCAGGCTTAAAACTTGCCGTAACTACACAACTTCCGGCAGGAACCGGTGACGATGCAAAGATTGGATTTACAACCGTGGTTGCGCCTTCCGGTGCTTGCCCGCTTGTTTTCAATGTGAGCGGAGTGCCCGCAATAGTTCCGGTAGATTCAAGGCCCCAATATCCCTGTTTCCTGTTGCCATTCACGAGAATGGTATCTGTTTTAAGCGTATAACTTTTGATATAACTATTAAATCCAATAAAAGAAGCTACGGTTCCTGTAAACTCGTTTTTAATCGCAATACCACTTATTACCGTATCTATATTAAATTGGATATCGTAATTCTGGTACGCTAATGAAAGTCGTAGCCATTCATATTCACCCGCTGGTATATCTTTTACAGGAAGGCTGATAAAAGTCGCCCCATCTTTAACAATGGTGCATTTTTCGAAATCAATAGCATTGCCACCTCCCACAGTCGTTTCATCTGCATGGTATAAAACTGCTCCGGCACCCAAAGCAGTGAACGCATTTGGGGCGAGCTCCACATAATGCGCACTCATTCCATTAAATATTGGACTTAGCGCAGCATTACCAGCAGGTACAACGGAAGGCTGACCGATATTATTTAGTCTTTCCTGGGCAGGGTCAAACTTAAATTTGAAGATGACATTAGCGGTTGATACATTGCTGGTTTCTTTTTTACATGAAACTGCAAGCAGTAGCATAAGATAAAACGGAAGAAAATGGTATTTCATTTGAAACGATGGATTTTTAAATGATTATTAAAAGACATTAAAATTTATTTGAGTTTCTCCCGGGCTACTTTTGCTGCCAAATAGTAAACCGAATGTTTCGAAGAATATTGCTTTTAGCTTCACTTATTGTTATATTGATCTTTATTCATGGTTGCAAAAGCAACAATGTAACCGTTGAAAACAGTTTTAAAAAGTATTTTGATGACAATAATGTTGCAGGTTGCTTCGGCCTTTGGGACAATGCTCAAAACCAGTTTACCATTTATAATTTGCAGCGTTTTCGCGACAGTGCGTATTTACCCGCATCTACTTTTAAAATATTCAATTCACTGGCTGCGTTAAGTACAGGGCGCATTTTTAGCGATACGGTTATAGTTCCCTGGGACAGGGTAGTACGTATGGGACCAGGTGGTGATACCATGGCGTCATGGAATAAAGACATGAATATGCGGGAAGCTTTCCAGGTAAGCAATGTTGGTTTTTACCAGGAAATGGCACGCCGCATTGGAAAAGATACCATGCAAATGCTGTTGGATAGTGTGAAATATGGTAACCGTAAAATTGGTGGAGCCGTTGACAAATTTTGGCTGGATAATAGTTTAAAGATAACGGCAGATGAACAACTGGGATTTGTAAAAAGATTGTTTTTTAAACAATTGTCATTTCAAAACCGCGACCAGGAAATTGTGAAAGACCTGATGATCCGTGAAAAAACAGACAAATACATTTTAGCTTATAAAACCGGCTGGGGTACTACTGAGAAAGGAAACCAACTCGGTTGGATCGTTGGATGGATTGAAGAGAACCGCCACGTGTATTTTTTTAGCATGAATGTTGAATCACCTGATAAGAATATCGATATGATGGCCGTTCGGATGAACATACTGAAAGGCATATTAACACAACAGGGCTTTTTTAAAGGCGACATGTAAAATTGTTTCAGCTTAGCCTAATTTTTTAAAGAAAATATTTTCATTGGCACATTTTCAATACTTAAATAACCTGGTTTGGTTACTGGCAGCTTTGCCGGTGATTGGGTTTTACCTTGGTTATGAACACTGGAAAAAAACAGTGAAGAAGAAAGCCGGGAATCCCAAACTTATCAGCCTGATGATGATTGGAACCTCGGAGAAAAGAAACCGGGTGAAAGCAGGCATTTTTGTACTGGCAATTGTTTTATTAGCAATTGCTATGCTCAATTATCAAAAACCCCTGCAACAACCGGGTGGCGGATTAAAGGGTATCGACATTATGATTGCCCTGGATGTAAGCAATAGCATGAAGGCAAACGATGTTTCACCAAACAGGTTGGAAAGGGCCAGGCTGTTGGCTGCCAGGTTAATAGATACCTTGCAGGGCAACCGTGTAGGAATTGTAGCCTTTGCAGGAGACGCCTACCTGCAACTGCCGCTAACTACCGATTTAACTGCCGCCCGATTGTACCTGCAATCCGTAAGTACAGGGCTTGTACCAAACCAGGGTACAAATATTTACAATGCATTGCATTTGATAAATGAATCGATGGATCCGGCTGCCCACCAGTACAAGGCTGTTCTACTGGTTACGGACGGGGAAGAACTGGATGAAAAAGCAATGGATGCCGCTAAGGAATTGAAAGAAGCGGGAGTAGTGATTTTACCGGTGGGTATAGGCACACAAAACGGCGCCACTTTACCGGGCGAGAATGGCGGAATTCGCCGGGATGAAAAGGGCGAACCGGTTATCAGTAAATTAAATGATCAATTATTAAAAGACCTGGCAGCAGAAACAAGTGGTACTTATCGGTTAATGGGAGAAACAAGCGAAACATTAAATGCTATAGTAACCGAATTGAAAACGATGGATCAAAAACCAATCTCAAATGCTACCATGGTGAATTATAAAAGCTATTCGCCATGGCTGATTGCATTGGCTTTGGTGCTTTTAATTTTCGAATTTTTATTGCCCGCTAAAGTAAACCCGGCATCGGAAAGTGCAAAGAGAATTGTTACGCCTGCAGTTGAGAAAATGACCTTGCTTTTTATGTTATTGTTTGCAGGTAATATGGTGAATGCGCAAAGTACCCGCATGTTATTGCATAAAGCCAATGAAGCTTACCGCCAGAACCAATATGATGAGGCAGAAAAATTATACCAGTCTGTTTTGAAAAATGATCCTGCAAACAATGTAGCAAAATACAATTTGGGAAATATTGCTTATCGCAGGAAGCAATACGAAGAAGCTGTAAAAACCTATGATGATGTAACCGCTCAGAAGCAGGAAACTACTAAGGCCGCGGCAGGTGCCTGGAATAATAAAGGATTAAGTTTTGTTCAGCAAAAGGATCTTCCAAAAGCCATTGAATCGTTTAAAGAATCCATTCGTAAAAATCCGTTTGATGAAGAAGTTCGGAATAACCTGATGAAAGCTTTACAGGAACAACAACAACAACAAAAGCAGGACAAACCGGATTCGAACAAACAACAATCGCCAAAACCCAAACCGCAAAACCAGATGAAGAAGAAAGATGCCGAAGAAAAGATGGCGGCATTAAGGCAGGAAGAAAAAAAGATCAGGGATAAAATGAAGCAACCAGTAAATGGAAATACCAGCGATAAAGAATGGTAATTATTCTGATTGAAAAATTTATTTCAACCAGTGAGCAATAATGGTCGAAACCATTTTCCGATTGCAGCGTTTATTTAAATGCGGCATTTTGATGACATTTGTGAATAGAAAGGTGACGGAATTTAATGCTGCCGATGCCAATATAACAAAAAGTACAAGTGAGTGACACAACGATGATGCCATGGAAACCAATGCTGGTTACCAAAATTCGTTGTTTGTTGCCACCGGTTTATAAATTATGCAACTCTATACAGAAAGTATTACGGACTATAAAAGGCTAAAAACCAGGGAAGTGAAAATTGGTGACCTTCTGTTGGGTAATGGCCATCCCATTCGTGTTCAAACGATGACAACAACCGATACCATGGATACCCTGGCAACGGTTGAGCAAACTATTAAGTGTATAGAAGCGGGAGCCGAACTGGTTCGCATAACGGCGCCTTCTAAAAAGGAAGCCGAAAACCTTCAGAATATTAAGGATGAACTAAGACGCCGGGGTTATAATACACCCCTGGTTGCCGACATACATTTTACACCGAATGCCGCTGAAATAGCTGCCCGTATAGTTGAAAAAGTAAGAGTAAACCCGGGCAATTACGTTGATAAAAAAAAGTTTGAACAAATTGAATACACGGATGCTGAATACCTGGAAGAGATCGAACGCATCACGGAGAGATTTACCCCGCTTGTAAAAATTTGCAGAGAACATGGAACTGCAATGCGCATTGGCACTAATCATGGTAGCCTGAGTGACCGCATTATGAGCCGTTATGGCGACACTCCTATTGGAATGGTTGAAAGTGCCATGGAATTTTTACGAATTGCGAGGGCAGAAGATTATCACAATATCATGCTCAGTATGAAGTCGAGCAATCCACAGGTGATGGTACAGGCTTACCGGCTGCTGATCAATAAAATGGACGAAGAGTTTGGTGAATGTTACCCGCTGCACCTTGGTGTAACAGAAGCCGGTGATGGGGAAGATGGCCGTATTAAAAGTGCTGTTGGCATCGGAACATTGCTGGAGGATGGCATCGGGGATACGATCCGCGTTTCTCTGACAGAAGATCCTGAACTGGAAATACCTGTATGCCAGGATATCATAAAAAGATACAGTGGCGGGAATAGAGAGGAAGTAAATACTGGAGCCGTTCCTGTGATTGCTTCTAATACAGGAGCTGCTATTGGTTTTGACCCGTTTCATTATTCCCGCAGGCAAAGTTTTGCCGTCGACAATATCGGCGGTACCCATGTGCCGGTGGTAATTGCTGATCTAAGTAAGATGGAATCAATTACGCCGCAGTCGCTGGAAAGTGTGGGGTATACATATGATTCGCAAACAGATAAATGGAGCATTGGCGATATGGCTGCCGACTACATTTTCACCGGGAAAGCCGAACTTGATTTTGCTTTACCAGGAACTTTAAAAGTAATTACCTGGCCTAATTATTGGGAATCGGGCTTCGATAAAATGAAGAATTACCCGATCTATGATGCCGCTGGATTTGTAGATGGAACTACAAAAAGTGACAAATTGAATTTTGTGATGGTGGATTGTTTTACCGACGATACCACTATCAATGATTTTACTTACCTGGATGAATTGGCCAATGATCCAACTGTGGTAATTTGTTTATCAAGCCAACGGAAAAACGCAATGCAGGCAGTTCGCCGTATGGCTATCGAATTTTTATTGCGTGGCATCAAAAATCCAATTATTTTAATAACCGACAGTAATTGGAATACAGCGGATGAACATCTTATTCATTATGCTACAGAAACTGGCGCTTTGTTATTAGATGGTTTTGGCGACGGCATTTGTCTTGGTATGGGTATGAAAAGTTACGAGTTGCAAACCGCAGGAACTACCAATGCAAGCGGCAGAAATTACCAGAACAACGCTACTCCCGAAGCATTTATAAACGCAACTTCCTTTGGGATTTTGCAGGCCACACGCACCCGTATTTCAAAAACAGAGTACATCAGTTGCCCAAGTTGCGGGCGCACTTTATTTGAATTGCAGGAAACTACTGCCAAAATCAGGGCCAGGACGAATCACCTGAAAGGTATAAAAATTGCCATCATGGGTTGTATTGTGAATGGACCCGGTGAAATGGCCGATGCCGATTTTGGATATGTTGGAAGTGGAATAGGTAAGATTACCTTATACCGGGGTAAAGAAGTGATCAAAAGAAATGTTGACAGTGAAATAGCGGTCGACGAATTAATCAACCTGCTCAAAGAAAACAAAGCCTGGGTAGAACCAAAAGGCCTTGCCTTGGCAGAGAATATTAGTTAGTAAATCTTGTAAGTTTAAAATCCACAGGTATATAATAATAATCCCCTTTGAACCGAAATTTCAAAGGGGATTATACTTATTAGAAAATTAAATCCTTAAATATTCAGTCCACCGCAGGCACTTATTACCTGGCCGGTTAGATAGTTACCCATATCGCATGCAAGGAAGAGTGTAACATTCGCAATATCTTCTGCAGTTCCAAAACGCCCTAATGGTATCCCGGCCTTGTATTTATTTGCGCTGTCCCCATCTTTTAAATAGCTGGTCATGTCTGTTTCAACAAAACCCGGAGCAATGGCGTTGCACCGGATATTTCTGCTGCCCAACTCTTTGGCAACACTTTTTGTAAAGCCGATAACGCCCGCTTTGCTTGCTGCATAACTGGTTTGTCCTGCATTTCCCATTTCGCCAATCACACTGCTCATATTAATAATGCTGCCCGATTTAGCTTTCATCATGGGACGAATTACCTGTTTGGTCATGTAAAACACGCTGTTTAAGTTCACCTGGATTACATCGTTCCATTGTTCAGGGGTCATACGTAGTAACAGATTGTCTTTGCTTATGCCGGCATTGTTTACACAGATATCTATTTTGCCAAATTCTTTTAAAACCTCATTTACAAACAGTTCGCAGGCAGCAAAATCGCCGGCATTGCTTTGATATGCTTTAGCTTTCACACCATAAGATTGCAATTTTTCTTCAAGCGCTTTTGCTCGTTCTGCACTGCTATCGCTAATAAAAGTAAAAGCAATATCTGCGCCTTGTTCTGCAAACTTTAAAGCTATCCCTTCACCAATACCCCTGGCTGCGCCAGTGATAATGGCCACTTTGTTCTCAAGTAATTTCATTCAATATATTTTGTATGGAGATTAAGCACCTAACAAGCTAATTTCTTCGATGTATGTTCGGGTGTTACTGAGTCGCGGCACTTTATGCTGGCCGCCTAATTTTCCCTTACTGCGAAGCCATTCATTAAAAATTCCTTTTTTAACGGCTCTTATAACAGGAGAGCGCAAGGCTATATCCTTATAGCGCTTGGCATCGTAATCACTGTTTATTTCTCTTAAAGTTTTATCTAATTCATAAGCAAATGTCTCCAGCGAGCCGGGTAAATTTTCAAATTCAATCAACCATTCATGTGCACCATTGCTTTCGGAACTAAAATAGATGGGAGCCGCAGTATAGTCATTTACAACAGCACCTGTTTTTTCACAGGCGGTTGCAATAGCGTTATCCGCATTGTCTACTATTACTTCTTCACCAAATGCATTTATATAATGTTTAATGCGTCCGCTCACTTTTACCCTAAAAGGAAATAGCGTTGTAAACTGGATCGTATCGCCAATCAGGTAGCGCCACAATCCGCCCGTAGTAGTGATTACCGGGGCATAATTCTTTCCAATTTCAACTTCTTTCAGGCCAATCGTTTTCGGATTTTCTTTGTCAAATTCTTCTACCGGTAGAAATTCATAAAAGATCCCGTGGTCCAAAAAAAGCAGCATGCCATTTTCATCCACATTTGTTTGCGCGGCAAAAAAACCTTCACTGGCATTATAAACTTCCAGGTAGCGAATATCGCCACCCACTAATTTTTCGAATTGCTGGCGATACGGTGTAAACGAAACGCCTCCATGCAGGTAAAGTTCCAGCGAAGGCCAAACTTCTTTGATACATTTCTTCCCTGTTATTTCTAAAATGCGCCGGAACAAAACCAGCGTCCAGGTTGGTACTCCGCTTACAGATGTTACGTTTTCGTTGATGGTATTTTGTGCGAGATTTTCAATTTTTGATTCCCACTCATCCAGTAAAGCAATGCTTAATTCGGGTGTACGGATCCATTGTGCCCAAACGGGTGCATTTTGAAGTAGTACTGCGCTTAGATCTCCGTAATGAATGTTATCATTTACATGTGCTACCTGGTGACTTCCGCCAATCACCAAACCTTTTCCCGTTAGCAGGTCGCTGTCGGGGTAGTTGTTATAGTACATGGTAAGTACATCCTTATTTCCCTGGTAATGATTGGTATCCAGGCTTTCTTCACTAATTGGAATAAATTTACTCCGCTCACTGGTAGTTCCACTGCTTTTTGCAAACCATTCAATGGGTGTATTCCAAAGTATATTGTCTTCACCAGACATCATTTTTTCAATACAGGGTTTTAAATCTTCATATCCATGAATTGGAATCGCGTTTTTAAAATCCCTGATCTTAAAAGTGCTGCTAAATTTATACTTGCGGCCAATCTCGGTATACTGTCCTTCAGTAATTAAATGCTGGAGTACATCCCTTTGAGCTTCTACCGGGTATTGCATCCAATGTTCTATCGCACCGAGGCGCAAACGTGCAAATCTTGATATGGCAGGACTTAATAACTTCATTTAGTACCGGCAAAATAATAAATGACTGTAAATAATTGGAAGTTAACTTATAGGAAAAGGTATTTGAGGGCCTTAACGGGCAATTAAAGTTTCTAAACCTACTTAAATTTTAGTACCAGCTAAAGAAAATTAATCCAAAATCGAATTATATCCAATCTATTTTAACCAGTTAAAATAAAAATGAAGTCTATTAGCTCCATTGATTCAGGCTTATTAAAAACATTTATACTTCAGCTAATTAGATGATGCAAGCCTTTGCCTACATTCACGGTCACATTTAAATACGCTTATGCAAAGAGAGTTATTTGGTTGGTATAGTCCATCACTCAACCAGGAAATGCCTATTGTCACTTACGGTCATTATGGAATGTCTTTGCTGCTGGTTCCCACTGCTGCGGCTGATTATTTAGAATACGAGCGTTTCCAGTTAATTGATGCCCTTGCACCTGTTATAGAAAGCGGTAAAGTGAAAGTTTTTAGTATTAACAGCATCAATTTACAAAGCTGGATGAATAAGCAGATGGAAGGCGCTCACAAAGCCATTCGTCAAAATGATTGGAATCGGTATGTTTATGAAGAAGTAATTCCTTTTATAAAAAACAGTACTTCCTGGGATACGCCGCTGATTATATGTGGTGCATCCTTTGGCGCCCTTCATAGCATGAATCTTTTTCTAAAAAGGCCAGACCTGTTAAACGGTGTTATTGCTATGAGCGGAGTTTATAATTTGATGGAATACACAGATGGCTATTACGATGAACAGGTCTATTATAATAGCCCGGCACATTATATGCCCAATCTTTCAGATAACTATTACCTCGAACATATCCGTCGCAGCAACCATATTCATATTTTTAGTGGAGAAGGTCCGTATGAGGCCCCCGATGCAGCCCGTGAATTTGCCGGAATTTTATATAACAAGAATATCAATTATGAATTAGATATCTGGGGACAGGAATGGAAACATGACTGGCCTACATGGCGGCACGTTTTACCACACTACCTGAATACCAGGTTCTGATAATCTTTGGAAATTTTTACTAAAAACAGTTGTATTCAAAAGAGTAACTCGTTGTTGATTCCGGCACACCAACTATTACTTCATCTGTTTGAAAAGAAGATAACCAGCCTTCAGGTGTAAGGGTGTAATTATTGTAGGTATTAACGAAACTAGATGCAGGCAGGTTGGTAACTCCAATGTTGGCCTGGATTTTAGATAGTGGAAAATCTGAAATTTTTCCTAACTGGAAAGTAGGGAGGTAAAATACCAGTTCAGGAAAAAGGTCGAGTAAAGCTAATTGATTAAAACCCGTAACATTAGTAGTTGTATTTAACTCAATAGTAGCGGCAAGGGATTGGGGGAACCCTGCATAGTCTTGTTTATAGCCGGTCAAATTTCCATTAGTATAGGAAAAGTTGGTACGTAAAACATCATTAACTCCGTCATCCATTAATCGTTGTTCCAGGCTGCCCTGGCTGTTGTAGGAGTAAAAATAAGAGAGGTTTTTCCCTCCCGGTGCATTAGGATCTTGTAAAGCTGTAAGACGTTTTGAAGCATCCAAAACCAGGTAGCCTTTTTGTGACAGGAACACAGTATCGCCGGAATAAGTTGGATAAATAATCTTAATAGCGCCAGATTCAAAGTTTTGAAATTTCAGCATTGTTGCCCGGCGGGTTACACTGTCGTACTCATAGCTATATTTTGCCGTGATCTTGCTGTTACCATTTTTTATAGTAATGGTGGAAACGTTGCAAAATGTTGGATTATCCTCTTCCTTAAGTTCCTTTTGACAGGAGGTTAAAAAAGCTATGGTTACAAGGCAACCTAAAATAAGTCTTGCTTTCATGCTTACACCCTATTTACCTTTTATATAGGTTTAAAAATAAATACTTGTTCCTCGGTGTGGGGCAAGTACTTATGCTCAATATTCCATTTATTGTGGATAAACGGTGGATATCCTCGCGGTGTGTTGTAGGAAATTCTTATAAAACCTGGTAAGATTTTATTTCATACCCATAAAATGGTGTAGGCGCAACTAGTTTTATCAAACCAATCCCTCTTGCATACCATGATTCGAAAGTTAATATGGTCGACCAGCCTGCAGCAGATTGTGCCTGTTGGGAAGTGGTAACTTTTATCACGTTATTAAAGGCCGTTGTTCCAATACTGGCGGTAACATCTTTAGCAGCAATTGTAAATTTTAGCCGGATTTTTACTGTGGCAGAATTTATCGTAGCATCACCTTCAGGACTAAACCATTCTGTTCCCGCGGCAACATTGTCCTTCAAAAAAATGTAATCTGCTGCTACCACGTTGCTTGCTGTACCAGCCAGGTCAAGATCACCAAACTGGTGATATTCACCATTGCTTTTACTAAAAAATAAGGAATCTGTATCAACTCCGGCCTGGCTTTTGAAAAGTGTAAACTGGTTGCTGTTTAAAGTGTAAGTAACACTTGTAGCTGTATTTCTTAGTGTGTCGTCGGTAGCAGCCGCCGGGTCACTTGAAATATAACTCCAGTAACTTGCTGCGGTAGTTGGAAAATAATCGCCGGTAACAACAGGTGGCAGATCAAAGGCTGTTACGTCAAATGAACAGGTGCTTCCTTTGAAACTAACTATAAACGAATAAACACCAGCTACCGTTGGTTTTCCCGAACCAGTTAAAACAATCTGGGTTGGTCCGGTAGCATTTACAATCCCATTTTTAGAAAAATAGATGCCGTTAACGGTATCGGTAGAAATATAATAGGTTCCGATTTGGGTAAAATTCATTTCGATGGTGATCCTGTTATCGGCAGTTAAAGCTGTGCCTGCCAGGATTACACCCGAATCAACTGCATTTGCACATTCGCCGGGACTTCCGCCCAGTGTGCCCATAGAAGTTCCACCGCCAATAATAACACCTGATCCACCTTTGTCTTCCAGGCTGTATTCTTTTTCACAAGAAGTAAATAGAACAGAAATGAACAGGCTTATAAAAAATAGCGGGGCAATTAATTTCATATAAATTCGGTTAAAGCACCTGTACATCGTCATTGGTTGCAACATTTGTTTCAACAACCGGATGTTTTTCTTCCAGCGGCTTTTTGAAGAAACGATTCTGAAACAATAATATTATAATCAACCCTATAGAAATACTCGCATCTGCAATATTGAAGACCGGGCTAAAAAATTCGAATGAATCACCGCCTAGCCAGGGAACCCATTTCGGCCAATACCCGTCAATTATTGGAAAATAAAGCATGTCAACGACCTTACCATGTAAGAAGCCTGCATAACCTCCTCCTTCAGGTAAAAACCTGGCGAGGTTCTGCATCATGGGGTCACTAGCATCAAAAATCATTCCGTAAAACAGAGAATCAATCAAATTTCCAACCGCACCCGCAAATATCAAAGCAACACAAATGATAAAACCTGTATGATATTTTTTCTTAATAATTTGATTGATATAATACACGCCGAATATTACAGCTACAAGCCTGAAAATGGTTAACGCAATTTTACCCCAGCTTCCACTTTCACCTAATTTCCAACCCCAGGCCATTCCTTCATTCTCAACAAAATGCAACCGGAACCAATTGCCAATTACCGGTTGATCCTGCCCCAGGAAAAAATTTGTTTTGATATAAAATTTAAAAACCTGGTCAATTACCAATACAATCAAAATAATTAATATAACCTGAATTTTCTTCACATGTATACATTTAGAGAGCGAACAAAGATAAAGGGGCGGATTTAAGCCATTTAAGATTTACCTTTTATTCAACGAAAATGACCCTTAATGTGCTTATAACCGGGTACAAAATACCGCCTGAAAAGCACTACTCCTGCAGGTAAACCCGTTTAACCCGTTGACTGATCCCGGTTAATATTTCATAGGAAATAGTATTGCATTGCCTCGCTATTTGCTGAATAGGTATATGAATACCAAATATTTCAATATCGTCGCCTGCTTTTACACCGGGTATATGTGTAATATCAATCATCGTCATGTCCATACATACATTTCCAATTACAGGCGCCTTTTGGTTTTTGACATGCATGAAACCAAGTCCATTGCTCAATTGTCTTCGGTATCCATCAGCATAGCCTATCCGAACCGTAGCAATCACCGAATCTTTTAAAATAACACCTTTTCTGCCATAGCCAACAGTTTCGCCTGCAGCCACTTTTTTAACTTGTGCAACAGTTGTTTTCAAAGTGTTTACCACCTGTAAATCCTCCATATTTACATCTAAACCATACATCCCTATCCCTAATCTTACCATATCGAAATGTTTGTTGGGATGCCTGCGAATGGCAGAAGTATTAGCCACATGTTTAATAACAGGATAGCCTAATTTACTTTCGAGAACCTCGCACGCTGCTGCAAACTGGTCCGACTGGTGTTGAGTGAAATCGTCATGCTTCGGATCTTCACTTGCTGCCAGGTGCGTGTAAGCCGTTTTTACAACCAAAATATTTTGGTGCTGAAGTCTTTCAGTTAGTTTGGATACTTCATGCATTTCAAAACCAAGCCGGTGCATTCCAGTATCCAGCTTAATATGAATGGGGTATTGACTGATGCCCTGCGTTTCACAATATTGTTCAAATGCTTCCAGTATGCTGAATGAGTAGATCTCAGGTTCAAGGTTATACTGCTCTATCGTTTCAAACGTGCCGGGTTCAGGATTCATAACCATTACCGGTAAATGAATACCAGCCTTTCGCAATGCAACGCCCTCATCGGCATAGGCTACACCAATGTAATCCACTTTGTTGTATTGTAATACTTTGGCCACTTCTGCATCACCACTCCCATAACCAAATGCCTTTACCATAACCATCAATTTTACACCAGGCCGTAATAATTGCCTGTATTGATGCAGGTTGTGTGTAAGCGCTGTAAGATTAATTTCAAGTACCGTTTGATGTACCTGTTGTTCCAGCAATTGAACTATGCGTTCGAAACCAAAACGGCGGGCTCCTTTTAATAAAATGTTATCGCTAACAAATTGCGTTGCATCAAAAGAATCAATTAAAGCTTCGGTGCTATCAAAAGAGGAAACTAATAAACCGGTCGCTTCAAATAATAACTGGTATCTGGTAATATGTTCCCCAACGGCAAATAACCGGTTAATCTGATGCTGGTTTAAGATGGTTGCAACACGGGTATAGAGCATTTCATCGGATAAACCGCTTTCAAAAAAGTCGCTTAAAATAACGGTTCGGCTACTCCCCTCGTGCTGTTGTTCAAGATAATTCAGGGCTATAATAAATGATGAAAGGTCATTGCTATAACTATCATTAAGCAGGTAGCAGTTGTTAATGGCTTTTTTCCACTCAAGTCGCATCTCTACCGGGTGCAGTTGTAAGATTCTTTCTGCAATATCTGCAACCTGTATACCTGCATGCAGCATTAAGGCAATACAATGAAGTGCATTTTCAATGGAAGCGGAATCGGTAAACCGTATAGAAAATTCCTCGGCTTTTCCATTGTATATAATGCTGATGGCGGATTGGGTTGTAGTGGACGTAATGCCGGTTACCTGCATAGTGCAACCTGCATCTTTGCCCCAGGAAAAAGCGTGCAATTGTAGCAAGGTAACAAGTTCCTTAATCAATAAATCATCAAAACAGCATACCAGCGTGTTTACCGTGGAAAACAGCTGTATTTTTTCTTCCAGTTTTTGCCTGCGGTTTATAAATCCTTCGTCGTGTGCAGCGCCAATATTGGTTAAAATGCCGATGGTGGGTTGAATGATCGATTGTAAAGCAGCCATTTCACCTGGTTTGGAAATGCCTGCCTCAAAAATGCCTACGGTATGGCTTTCGGTCATTTGCCAAACACTTAGGGGAACACCTACTTGTGAATTGAAGCTTTTCGGGCTTCGGACAACCTTGTTTTTAAATTGGAGCAATTGGTTGAGCCATTCTTTTACAATGGTTTTTCCATTGCTGCCTGTAATGCCAATCACCGGTATTGTAAATTCGGAACGATGATGAGAGGCTAATTGTTGAAGTGCAAACAGGGTATCGGGCACGAGGATAAAGCAGGCGCCGGGAAAATCTCCGATGCTATCAAGATTATTTACCACAAAACTTCTTACACCCTGGTTGTATACATCCCCAATAAACTGGTGTCCGTTTCTTCTGCTGGTGACCAGTGCAAAAAACAACGTTTCTGAAGGAAAAGAGATCTTACGGCTATCGACCGATAAATAGGTTATGGGATTTACATCAACACCTGATAGGTGTCCATTTACAATCGAAGCTATAATTCCGGAAGTATACAAAAAGGAATGATTAAGTAAATGGTTCTGGTGAATTTTCAGCTTCCACTTTTTTGGTAAGACCTTTCCTGTTGTGGTTAATCGAATATAAAATGGAACCACCCAGGCATAGTACAATCACCCCAAGCGAAATGTAGATGGGAATATGAATGCCAAAATATTCAATCAGCATTTTAACGCCAATAAAAATGAGCACAATAGCAATTCCCTGTTGTAAGAAATCGAATTTACTTACCGCGCCTTTCAATAAAAAGAATAGCGAACGAAGGCCAAGCACCGCGAAAATATTGGACGAATAAATTACCAGGATATCAGAGGAACTGAATGGAATATTCGGATCATCCCGTACCAGGGACACCACAGTTGGAATGCTGTCCAGTGCAAAAACAATGTCTGTAGCTGCCAGCATAAATACTACTAATGCGAGCTGGGTGAATACGATTTTGTTGTTTTCCCTGATAACATACCTGCCTTTTGGCTCAACATGGCTGATACGCAAAACCTTTGTAGCCCATATATACACTTTCGAATGCCCGGGATCGTATTCGTCATCTTCATTTTGAAAAAACAATTTAAACCCGGTATATAGCAAAAAGGCGCCAAACACGTACAATAACCAATGAAAACGATTTATGAGTTCTATACCTAAAGCAATAAACAAGATGCGAAAAACGATTGCGAGAAGAATACCAATCAACAATGCCCGGCCGGCATCATCTTCTTTCACCTTAAAAAAGGAAAAGATGAGAATGAAAACAAAAATGTTATCAATGCTTAAGCTCCATTCCATCAGGTAAGCGGTAATGTATTTAACAGCAGCGGCACTACTCTCTTCCCACCATAAAAAAGCAAAAAATGCCAGTGAAAGCCCCACCCAAAAAAATGTTTGATACATTGCTGCTTTGATGGAAACTTTCTTGTGTTTCTTACTCAGAATACCCAGGTCTAGTGCCAGGGCAACCAGGATGACTATTCCAAAAACAATATAAGTTATTTGTACAGTAGACATTTGTGATGGTTAAATGATAGGTAGCTGGCAAAAATAGCCTTTGAAGGCAATCATGCGAATTTCCTTTGCCTGTTCCAGTTATAAATAATACCTGCCAGCAATATTAAGAAAATGGGTAAGCCAATGTTTAGCCATTGCCATCCTGTTTTATTAGCTTCTAATTTTTTTGGATCCAAAAGCCTTAATGTATACTGGCGGCTGCGACTAGCCATTATGCCGGTTTCATCATTCATGAATTCCAGCGCATTTAGAAGGAAGTCTTTATTTGCAAAATTGTAATCTGTGTATGGGTTTCTGCCCATGCTTTCGGGTCCTTCACGGCTAAAACCATTTAACACCCAATCTCCATCTCCCGTTACTAAAATTTTGCCTTCCTTTTCCGCCACAGGCAGGTACGTCCTCTCATAAGCTTTTAAACTATCCTGTAAACCAGGTGCGAGGCGATTTGCAAAAAGGCTTTTGAATTTACCCTGCAACAAAACCGCCAAAGGAATATTCGATTGCCTGTAGGCCGCCGCATTATCTGTTTGTTTTAAAATTTCAACAGTCACAATTGTCGGAGCGCCGGTTAGGCGGCTGGTATTACTCGTACTTAATAAAATTTCTTTTTGAATACCCGGGGCTTGCACCGTATCCACGCTATTTGGAAATTGCATCACCACTGCATCCAGATTTTTGGCCACCGGGTGGCTGGAATTGCTATACAATAAGGGAAAATATGGCCATGGTAACAGCTCTATTTGTGGCTGCTCCCCAACAGTTCCCACATTTTGAGGTAATACATCACTTTGTTTATCCAGTACCAGGTCGTTATTTATTCTTGCGCCATACCTGAAAAGAAGATCATCCAAATTCAAATTGCGGGAATAAGCTGTAAATTCCTTTCCGCTTGCAACCAGGCTATCCATGCCGGCATTCAGCGCATCAACCAAAAACAGGATATGACCACCCCGCATCAGGTACTGATCGAGTTTTAATTTATCGGCATCTGAAAAAGGTATAGTGGGTTTAACTACCAGTAAGGTTTTGATGCTGTCGCTGATATAAGGTTGTTGCTGAAGATTGAGCAGGTAAAACCTGTATTTAGACTGGAGCGTTCGCCTTAGATCATAAGTTTCAGGACCTGCAGGTTCGCCATTTCCCATAGCATAGGCAATAAAAGGTACCTCTTGCTGAACCAGGGACTGGATAGCAGAAGTAAAATTGTATTCCATTTGTGCCTCTGCATTGTTAATCACTTCAAATTGTAAAAGCGAAGCACCGGGATTTAAAAAACCTTTGTTTCCCTGTCCTTGCAATAGATTAACGGTAGCATATGCGCCTTTATACTCCAGTAAAGCAATCGGGTAATTGAAAACTGCCCTGGTTCCACCCTTTTCAATCTCATTTTGTTTTACTGCATTTTCTTTTAACCACTCTCTTTTTGCCGTGTCGTTCAATGGAAAACGGATAGAGTCCTTTAAAAATGTTTCCGCATCTGCAAAAGTGTAGGTGATATTGTTTTTGCTGTAACGGCGGCAATTTTCAAGGAAAGAAGCGGTACTGTTTTGCAATTTTTTAAAACCAGCAGGTAGCTTTTCACCTTGTAAAAGCACAGTTATCATTACGGGTTCATCTAAGCTGGAAAGCAGATTTCGGGCAGGCTGGCTGATAGTAAACCGCTGCTCACCTGTAAGATCAATTCGTCCCGGAATAAATGGAACGGCCATCACAAGCAGTATAGCCAATGCCAGTAATATCCAGGTTCCAATATTTGATTTTAATATTTTATCCATTAGCTCGAATGCTGTAAACCGCTTTTTTGAGTGAAATCATCTGTGTTTACCAACTATTAATTTCTATTTCTGCAGTACCAATTTTTTTGTAAACAGCAGGAAAAGCAAACTGCTAATTATAAAAAAAAGTAGATCTTTTACTTCAATTAACCCACGGCTCATATTAAGGTAATGCATATCCGCTCCAAAGTTTTCAATCCAGTAATCGGCACTTCCCTGCAAGGCACTTATACGACTGATAGCGCCAAAACCCATGAAAACAATAAAACAAACAAAGGCGCTTAAAACAAAAGAAACAACTGAATTCGAACTCAAAGCGGAACAACAGAGTCCGATAGCTGTGAAAAGGGCCGTTAAGAAAAACAGTCCTATATAAGCACCCGTTATGCCTCCACCATCTATAGCACCATTAATGCTGAGTGATTTAATGGTGAAAACGTAGATAAGCGTAGGTACCAGTGCCAGCAAAGCGATGACCAGGGCTGCGAGGTATTTCCCGGTAATAACCTGCGTTAACGAAATAGGTTTGGTTTTCAAAACTTCCCATGTGCCTGATCTTAACTCATCGGAAAAGCTGCGCATGGTAATGGCCGGAACCAGTAATAATAAGATGTATGGCGCCAGTTCAAAAAACTTGTCGAGTGTGGCATAACCATAATCTAATATGCTGGTTTCAGGAAAAATAAAAAGAAACAAACCCATGAGCAATAAGAAAACACCCATTGCTAAATGGCTTGTAAGACTGCTGAAAAATTGGCTGATCTCTTTTTTGAAAATGGGAAACATATAATAGATCGGCAAAATAAGTATTGTACCCTCAATAAGCTGTTGTAAAAAACTGAAATTGTGATCGGTGATAGCTGAAAAGGATATAAAAAGAAAATGCCGGGCAATTATTGCCTGGCATTCCTGTTGTTATTTCATCTTTTATTTTAATGCGTGAATCCAGGGTTTGCTGATCAGGCATTAAATGCACCAGCGAAAACGGTGGCAAAATTTTCCAGTTTCACATTTCCAAGAACCGCTCGCTTTTGTTTATAAAAGTCTTCAGCCATCTCGCCGGTACGCATTGCAACCCCCATTTCGGTATAGTTAGCCGCAACTTCCTGTGGCAGGCCGGCTTGTATCATCCCGGCAAGATTTTGCTCATCTGTAAAAGTTACCCATGGCAGAGCATCTATTCCCACTGCTTTTCCTAAAACGCTCGCTATTTCAGCAGGGGTTCTTTTGTCACTAGCCAGGTATTTTATCGTATGGCCCTTAAAATCCAGGGCCAGCAAAGCATCTGCAGCTGCAAGAGCTATATCAGAAGTATCGGATAAAATCATCTCATTGTTTGGTTCATTATTACTTCCAAGAATGCCCAAATGTTTAATCATTCCAATATTGGCAAAAAAGTTACTAAAAAAATAGCCCGGCCTTAAATGAAGGACATTCACTTCTTCCAAATTGTTTAACGCATTTTCAACACGATGAAGGCCGCTTACCGGTCCAACGCCGCCAGGTTTATGCGCACCGATACTGCTTAAGTTTACAACCCATTTAATGTTGTTTGCTTTTATAGCTGCTGCATAATTTTCTCCGACCAAAGCAATATGTGCTTTCCAGTCTGCAGCGTCCCATTTTGGTGGAACCATAGTATAAATCGCATAAGCGCCAGCAAAGGCAGTAATCAAAAATGCCGCATCTTCTACAGAACCGATTGAGGCTGTAGCCCCAAGTGCTTCGATTTCCGTTACCCTGTTGTGGTTGCTGGAAATAACTTTAACTGTGTGGCCGTTTTCTACTAATTTTTTAATAATAGGCTGGCTGATATTGCCTAAAGAACCTGTAATAACATAATGCATGATCTTGAAATTTAAAATTTGGTATAAAAAAGTTGTTGTCTGCTAAGCAAAAGAAATTATACTTGTATATACAACTATAATCATAAAAAAATTAAGAAAACCTATCTGCCATTTTTCGAACACTATTTACAATCAGATCACTTTCCTCTTTTCCTAAAATGTCTGTATAATTTTTATAGAAATTATCGACGCAATTTTTGAGTTTTGGAAGCAGGTTCTTTCCAGCCGGTGTGGCATAAACATTTGTCATTTTTCCTTCGGTAACTCGCACTACCAATTTCTTTTCCTCGAGTTTCTCTATTAGCCTGGAAATGGTACTGGGACTGAGTTGCAGGTTGTCGGCCAAAGTACCGGGCTGTATACCCGGTTCTTCAATTGCCATCAATAAAAGATAACCGTGACTTGGAGAAATTCCAACCGGCTTCCAGGCTTCACCAGCGAGTTTTTCTACTTTGCGTGCCAATGCATTTGTAGTAAAATACAGGCAATTACAAAATTTACTTTCTGATGTTTTCATTTAACCCGGTTAGTTGTTGTTGTAACTAGAATGCAAATATAATACGATTTTGTTTGTATGTACAAATAAAATTTTTAAAATGTCTTTGTTCCGCCTTTATCTTTGAAACGTGAGTAATGCAAATCTCAATACCGATAAGAATATCCAAAGTACTGTTGAACAGGAATACGAGAATAGTATAAGGCCAAAGCAAATAGATGAATTTAGTGGACAGCCGCAACTGATTGAGAACCTGTCCATTTTTATTAAAGCCGCCAAACTTCGTGGAGAAGCATTGGACCACCTGCTGTTTCATGGACCGCCGGGCCTGGGAAAAACGACGCTGAGTCGCATCGTAGCAAATGAACTTGGAGTAAATATTAAAGAAACCAGCGGCCCTGTTATTGAAAAAGCCGGCGACCTTGCTGGTCTTTTAACCAACCTGGAGCCAAATGATGTGTTGTTTATTGATGAAATTCACCGGCTGAGTACCAACGTAGAAGAATACCTGTATTCGGCAATGGAAGATTACCGTATTGATATACTAATTGATAGTGGTCCGAATGCAAGAAGCATTCAAATTAATTTAAATCCTTTTACCCTAATTGGAGCTACTACAAGAAGTGGATTATTAACCGCCCCGTTATTGAGCAGGTTTGCTATAAAAAATCGGCTGGATTATTACACTGCTGAAGTACTTCAGAAAATCGTACAACGCAGTTCCGGAATATTGGGGACTAAAATTACCAGTGATGCCGCTTTTGAAATTGCCCGTCGAAGCCGCGGTACTCCCCGTATAGCAAACGGTTTATTGAGGCGAATGCGGGATTTTGCACAAATTTTAAGTAATGGAGTTATCGATCTTGGTATAACGCAGCATGGGTTGAAAGCCTTGCATGTTGATGAACATGGACTCGATGAAATGGATAACAGGATCCTGGCAGCCATCATCGATAAATTTAAAGGCGGCCCGGTTGGACTTACTACCATTGCAACCGCCGTTGGCGAAGAATCGGGAACTATTGAAGAAGTGTATGAACCTTTTTTAATCCAGGAGGGTTTTTTACAGCGTACACCAAGAGGGCGGGAAGTAACTGCTAAAGCTTACAGTCATTTGGGAAGGCAGTTACCGGGAACGGGATTACAACCCTCGCTTTTTGCATAGATGAAAATTCTGTATTACACAGCACACAATTCTAAATTTTAAGCGTACATGCCAGCATTAAATAATATTCCATCGCGGAAGCTTTTAAATGAATTTACAGAGAATTTATACGAAGCATTATTACCAATAATTGCCGCAGATGATAATCGGTGCCTTGAAGCTTTTGTGATCAAGAAAATGGAAGCTGAATTGGAAGGATACTTAACGACTGTGCTCCAGGATTCACAAAAAGCTACAGAAACCGGCAACGCACTATTTGCAAAAATGGATGCCATTTGCACTAACCTTCGCCAGGATGCTGAATTGATCCTGCATTTCGATCCGGCAGCCTATTCGTTGGAAGAAGTAATTGTAACTTATCCGGGCTTCAGGGCCATTACCATTCACAGGGTGGCTCACGAATTATATAAAATGCATGTACCTATCATTCCCCGCATGATGAGTGAATGGGCTCATAGCAGTACTGGTATTGATATTAACCCGGGTGCAATTATCGGGCAACCCTTTTTTATTGATCATGGTACCGGTGTTGTTATTGGTGAAACCAGCGTTATCGGCAACAATGTAAAATTGTACCAGGGAGTAACCCTTGGTGCACTAAACGTGCGCAAAGAAGATGCAAAAAACAAACGTCATCCAACTATCGAAGACAATGTGGTAATTTATGCAAACAGTACCATTCTTGGCGGTGAAACAATTATTGGACATGATAGTGTAATTGGCGGAAATACCTGGATAACCGAAAGCATTCTGCCATACAGCGTTGTATATCACCAGCAGGAACAGGTGGTAGGTGAACGCAAAGAAGTTCGGGAAGTATTAAATTGGGTAATATAATGTTATGTTTAAATAGCTAAGTTCCAACGACTGTCGTTAATGTAAACAACAGGTTCCTTAAATTGCAGCCTGCAAAAACCAACAATATGAAAGCAAACTCGATTCTTGATACCATTGGAAATACTCCGCATGTTCGGATTAACCGTTTGTTCGAAAATTCCAATGTGGAAGTATGGACAAAGCTGGAAAGAAATAATCCGGGGGGAAGCATTAAAGACCGCATTGCCTTGAGCATGATTGAAGATGCGGAAGCAAGAGGAGTATTAAATGCTAACAGTGTAATTATAGAACCTACCAGTGGAAATACTGGAATTGGTTTGGCATTGGTTTGCGCCGTGAAAGGGTACAAGCTTATCCTGGTAATGCCCGAAAGTATGAGCGTTGAGCGTCGTAAACTGATGCAGGCTTATGGGGCAAGTTTTGAATTAACTCCCAGGGAAAAAGGAATGAAAGGTGCAATTGAAAAAGCAACTGAGCTGGTAGCTACTACACCTAATAGCTGGATGCCACAACAATTTGACAACCCATCCAATATAGCAGTGCATGTTCAAACTACTGCCGAAGAAATTCTGCGTGATTTTGACAGGGGCTTCGACTACCTGATAACCGGCGTTGGTACCGGTGGTCATATAACAGGTGTGGCACAGGTGCTTAAAAAGCATTTCCCTTACCTGAAAGTATTTGCAGTTGAGCCCGTTTTAAGCCCGGTAATAAGCGGCGGCCAGCCGGGTCCACATCCAATCCAGGGTATTGGAGCGGGATTTTTACCGGTGAATCTCCATACAGATTTGTTGGATGGAACCATACAGGTAACTAAGGAAGAAGCGTTTGAATATGCGCAGCGCGCTGCATTGGAAGAAGGGATCTTTGGTGGAATAAGCAGTGGCGCTACGCTTGCAGCAGTGGCTAAAAAAATTCCGGAAATGATCCCAGGCAGTACAGTGCTTTGTTTTAATTACGATACAGGGGAAAGATATTTAAGCATTGAAGGATTGTATTAATACTATTGATTGAGAGGGCTGCACCAGCTCCTGATTCGCCCATTTAAAAAAGGCTTAAATACCTCATTGGCATTTTAGCCTTTTTTATGCTGGTGTTATCAATAATATATTAATTTTTTAACAAATTCGTCGAGCCTGCTGTTTGCCAGAAATTGCTTTTCTAAAGTCAGGTTAAATGGAACCGGGGTATCTAACGATGCGCATCTTAAAACGGGTGCATCAAGCCATTCAAAACAATGTTCGCTTATCCATGCTGCAATTTCTCCTCCAATACCGCCAGTCAAAGTGTCTTCATGTAAAATAAGCACTTTGCCGGTTTTTATTACTGCTTGTTTAATAGCCTCAAAATCTAATGGAAGCAGCGTTTGTAGATCGATGATGTGCAAACTATATTCCGGGTTTGTAGCAGAATAATTTAAAGCCCAGTGAACTCCCATTCCATAAGTTATTATACTAATATCATTTCCTTCAGTAATAGTTTTAGCTTTTCCAATTTCCACTTCATAAATACCCTCCGGAACATTTCCACTGTTGCTTCTGTACAATCCTTTGTGTTCAAAAAACATTACCGGGTTGGGGTCGTTTATAGCTGCAATTAAAAGACCTTTTGCGCTATAAGCATCTGAAGGATAAACTACTTTTAAGCCTGGTGTATGTACAAACCAGGCTTCATTACTCTGGCTATGAAACGGCCCGGCACCCACACCGGCACCCGTTGGCATTCTTATTACTACGTTGGCTGCCTGCCCCCAGCGATAATGAATTTTAGCAAGGTTGTTCACTATTTGATTGAATGCAACACTTACAAAATCGGCAAACTGCATTTCAACCACCGATTTATATCCTTCCAGGCTTAAACCCAGTGCAGCTCCTACAATAGCACTTTCGCACAATGGTGTATTTCTAACTCTTTCTTTTCCAAATTCATCTGATAGGCCTGCTGTAACTTTAAAAGCCCCACCGTATTCAGCAATATCCTGGCCCATTAAAATAAGTTGAGGATCTTTTTGCATGCTTAATTTCAGTGCTTCAGAAATGGCATCTACATATCGAATTGATCTATTTGCTTCAACTTTATTATTTACATTCAATTCAGCTATCGGTTTTTTAAACCTGCTGACCGGTTCATTCGCAGTCTTGGTAACAATTTGCGTTGGTATTTTTTCATCAGGAGCGAAATACACATCCTGTAATTCTGTTGTTATGCCGGGTTGTAAGTCTCCAAAAGAATTAGCTAATTCAAGTTCCCTGTCAATTTCGCTTTTAAACTGTTGATGAATGGTTTCTATCTGCGTATGATTGATAACACCTGTATCCAATAAATAATATTCAAAATTTTCTACCGGATCTTTTCTTTTCCATTCTTCCAACAGATGCTGCGGAACATATTTAGTTCCACTCGCTTCTTCATGCCCCCGCATTCGAAAAGTCATACATTCAACCAAATACGGTTTTTGTTTTTCCAAACAATATTCTCTAACACCTTTAATAGTATCGATTACAGCGAGAATATTATTACCATCGATCACAACACTCTCCATGCCATAACCCCTGGCCCGGTCCGCAAGCTGGTTACATTTGTATTGTTCACTAACTGGTGTACTTAATCCATAACCATTGTTTTCAATTATAAATATTACGGGCAGTTCCCAAACAGCGGCCACATTAAGGGCTTCGTGAAAATCGCCTTCACTGGTACCTCCCTCACCCGTAAAGGCTACACTAACTTTTTTCTCGTTTCGAAGTTTAGCTGCCAGCGCTGTACCATTTGCAATAGTTAATTGGGGACCAAGATGGCTGATCATGCCACAGATATGATGTTTCGCAGAGCCAAAATGGAAACTTCTTTCACGCCCTTTGCTATAGCCTGCTGTATTTCCCTGCCATTGCAGAAACAGTTTATGGAGCGGCATATTCCTGCCAGTAAATACCCCGAGATTCCGGTGTAAAGGCATGATCCATTCATCGGTTTCCAGGACATAAGTAACACCCACAGGAATAGCTTCCTGGCCAATACCGCTAAACCATTTACTGATTTTTCCCTGGCGAAGCAGCAATAACATGCGTTCTTCAATCAGCCTTGGTAATAAAATATTTTTATAAACTTCTATTAATTTATCATCGGAAAAGTCTTTGCGGTCATACAACATGGCAGGTATTAATGAAGGGAAATTACTGTATTGAATCGATGTGTCGGATTGATTTTAACTTCCGGGAGTGCAAGATTTCAAGGAAATTTAGATCGATTAAGCCGGACTAAATTTTTTTTGGCACATCTTTCAAACTAAAAGTCTACTAAAAGTCATTGGCGTTAATAGCTAACCTGGTAGTAAACGACTTTTTAAATAATTAGGTTGATAACCATTTAGTTAGTCTAACAGGGTTATAATACGGTCAAACAAGTGAAACGGTAAGCTGGTTACTTAGCTATTACTATCCGGCAAATACGTTTTTACGGGTTGCTATTCATTCTTAAAATTGTTATAAGTTTTTTATAGTATTTTATTTTTTCAGATTTTGCCTTATTATTGCATTGGAAAATCACTGAACACCCCATCTATTTATCTGCATCTCTTCTGTTGTTTTCCATTTCAACAACTTTTTTTTGATCTAATTATTCACACGAATTAATTCCTGCATTCAAATCTCATTTGAACTTTATCGAAACCCGTGTATGTACGATATTTTGCAACTGAACGACATGCTCGTTCCTGAACTGGTTGATATTGCTGAAGAACTTAAAATCGGCAATGCCAGGAAGTCAGACAAACAAGATCTGATTTATAAAATTTTAGACAAACAGGCTGTAAAAGGTGATCCTGCCAGGCAGGAAGAAGCGCCTGCTGCCGAAAAACCCAAACGTAGAAGAATTCTAAAATCTGCACCAGGCGTTCTTTCTCCAGCTGAAACGGAGCCAATTGTCGCCGTAGCTGAACCCGTAATTGAAGAACCGCAGGAGGTAGTAATACCAAGCCCGGTTGTTGATGAAAAGGAGGAAAAAAATTCGAAGCGTGGGCGTAAGCCAAGGCTTCTAAAACCGGAGCCTTTGCCATCACCACCTCAAAACGGTACTGTTGAAAGCGAAGAAAACCCTGAGGACGGTGGTAACTACGACGATAGCGGCATTGAGTTGCCATCCCTTTTTCGGGACGCATTAAGTACCCTCGATGCTCTTGACGCCAAGGCTGCGGCCGCTTCTGCAGCCCAGGTAACTGATTTGCCTCAAAGTAGTAATAGCAATTCAGGGCCCAACGGTCAACCTCAAAGGCAATTGCAAACTACCGACCGCCGCCGGGAGAAGGAAAATGTATTTAACATCGACTTTGATGGCATGGTGCTCGGCGAGGGAGTTTTAGAAATGATGCCTGATGGTTATGGTTTTTTACGTAGTAGTGATTATAGCTACCTGTCGTCTCCTGATGATGTATATGTAAGCCCAAGCCAAATCAAATTATTTGGCCTTAAAACCGGAGATACCGTCTATGGTGCGGTACGCCCTCCAAAGGAAGGTGAGAAATATTTTGCGCTGTTAAAAGTTGAAACTATAAATGGTAAAACAGCCGAAGAAGTGCGGGACAGGGTTCCATTTGATTACCTGACACCATTATTCCCTTTTGAAAAACTTACTTTGTTTACTGCGCCTACCAATTTAAGTACGCGTATTATCGACCTTTTTACCCCGATAGGAAAGGGGCAACGCGGACTGATTGTGGCACAGCCAAAAACAGGTAAAACCGTTTTACTCAAAGAAATTGCAAATGCCATTGCCGCCAATCATCCCGAGGTATACCTGATGGTAGTACTGATCGATGAAAGACCGGAAGAGGTAACCGATATGGAAAGAAGTGTTAGGGCGGAAGTATTGGCGAGCACTTTTGATGAACCTGCAGATAAACACGTTAAGGTAAGCACCATTGCCCTTCAAAAGGCTAAGCGACTGGTTGAATGTGGCCACGATGTGGTGATTTTGCTGGATAGTATCACCCGTTTGGCTAGAGCACATAACACGGTAGCTCCGGCATCAGGTAAAGTATTGAGCGGAGGTGTGGAAGCCAACGCAATGCAGAAGCCAAAACAATTTTTTGGTGCAGCCCGCAAAATCGAAAATGGGGGTTCACTCACTATTTTAGCTACAGCATTAATCGACACTGGCAGCAAAATGGATGAAGTAATCTTTGAAGAATTCAAGGGTACCGGCAATATGGAATTACAATTGGATCGCAGGCTTGCGAATAAGAGAGTATTCCCGGCTATCGACCTGGTTTCTTCGTCCACCAGGAGAGATGACCTTTTGCTGGATAAGGATGTTCTGCAAAGAATGAATCTTTTGAGGGTATACCTCAATGACATGAAAACCGAAGAAGCTATGCATGAATTATTAAAACGTATGCGTGGTACAAAAGATAATTATGAATTTCTTGCCAGTATGAATGGCTAAGAATTCAACCAACAAAAAAAACCGCTCTAAAATGGGCGGTTTTTTTGTTGGTTACTATTTGTTGATGAGTTCCTGCACATCAATAATATCTGTTAGAGTTTTTTTCTCCAGGATGGCAAGCAGGGCGTCTCTGGCTTCAGCCATTACTCTTTTTAAGCCACAGCAATGTTCGTCACAACCGGCGCATGGCTCATAAAAATGTAAACTAACACAGGTAAGCATAGCTATGGGCCCATCAACAAGGCGTATGATCCGGGCAAGGTTTACCTGGTTTGGTGCCACCAGTAATTCATAACCACCCTGCCTTCCCCGGTGGCTGGTTAACAATCCTGCTTGTTTTAACTGGTGAAATATATTTTCAAGAAAACGTAAGGGAATATTTTTCTCCTGTGCTATTATGGGCATTAAGATAGGACCCTGGCCATAATGAGCTGCTAAATAACCCATTGCTTTTAATGCATATTTGGCTTTCTGTGACAACATAAAGCAATCTTATTAAATCTAAATGGAACTTACACAAAAATAAATCTTCACATTACAAGTGAACAATTATTTTTGCGGACAATAACCATAAAAATTTACTCATGAGCTTAAGACTCGGCGATCCCGCCCCTAATTTCCAGGCCCAAACAACGGTTGGCCCAATTGATTTTTATGAATATCTCGGCAATAGCTGGGGAGTGCTATTTAGCCATCCAGCAGATTATACCCCTGTTTGTACAACAGAGCTTGGCCGTACAGCCTTATTAAAAGAAGAATTTGCAAAGCGCAACGTGAAAGTACTGGCAGTTAGCGTGGATGATCTTGAAAATCACAAAGGCTGGATAGGTGATATTAATGAAACTCAAAATTGCACCGTCGATTTTCCAATAATTGCAGACGAAAACAGGGTGGTAGCAAGTTTGTATGATATGATCCATCCAAATGCCAGCGCAACAGCAACAGTTCGTAGCTTGTTTATCATAGGACCAGATAAAAATGTAAAGCTTTTTATTACTTACCCGGCAAGCACCGGCCGTAATTTCTTCGAGGTTTTAAGAGTTATTGATAGCCTGCAACTAACCGCTCAATATAGTGTTGCAACACCAGCCGATTGGAAGGAAGGCGAAGATGTGATTGTAGTTCCTTCAATTTCTACCGAAGATGCAGTTAAGAAATTTGAAAAAGGGGTAAAAGTTGTGAAGCCATATCTACGCTACACTCCTCAACCAAACAAATAATCTCTTTCACAGTTTATAACAGAATCGTCACTTGCCTGCAAGTGGCGATTTTTTTTGATCAACTACTGCTAATTCTTTTAACAGCAATAAATCCATCATCGCTTTATTTTTGTTGCTATGTACAAATTGTCCTTTATACTTGTTGGCTTACTAATCATTACAAATTTACCGGCACAGGATGTGCAGCAATTAAGGGAAACCGCCCGTTCTTTTCAAAAACAAGGCGATTACGATAATGCCATTTTAGTACTGAATAAAGCAGCCGGAATAGAACCGTTGAACCCGGATGTTCAAAAAGAACTTGGACTTGTCTACTATGTTTCGCGTCAGTACCAGAAGGCAATAGAAGTGATGAAACCTTTGGCAGACCGGGCCGATGCCGATGAACAAACTTTCCAGGTTACTGCGCTAATCTACCGGGGTCAACAAAATTTTAAAGAGGCCGATCGCACCTATAAAGCAGCTTTAAAAAAGTTTCCAAAAAGCGGGATGTTGTATGCTGAATATGGTGATTTGCTGGAATCTAAAGACCCGGGATTAAGTAAGGGTATTCAATTGTGGGAAAAAGGTATTGAAATAGATCCTGAATATCCAAACAATTACTATTACGCCACTAAATACTACCTCAACAGCGCTACGGATATGTGGGGGCTATTGTATGGTGAAATCTTTGTAAATCTTGAAAGTTTTACGGGCCGTACAACGGAAATAAAACATTTATTGCTGGAAGGCTATAAGAAAATCTATGCATTCGGCTTGCTTACAGCAAAGGGTAAAAGCCCCTTTGAAGACGGCATGCTGGAAACTTTAAGAAAACAAACCAGCTTAACTGGAAATGGCATTACAACAGAAATTTTAACTGCCATGAGAACCCGTTTTGTTCTTGACTGGAATACGACAATGTCAAAAAAATACCCTTTTAAGCTGTTTGAATTACACCGGCAACTATTACAGGAAGGTCTCTTTGATTCTTACAATCAATGGCTATTTGGAAGTGTTGAAAATATCAGTATTTACCAGGCATGGACAACTGCTCATAGCACTGAGTACGCCGCCTTTAATAAGTACCAGAGAAACCGGCTTTTTAAAGTGCCGGAAGGACAGTATTACAACAAATAGCAGTTTAGATCCATTGAGCAAATCATAAATTAATCTGAAAATAATTAATGTTTAAACATTAAGTGATATTTTGGTTGTATTTTTGTGCCCAATTCAAAAACAACCGATGAAAACAAAAAGTTCTTTATTTTTTTTAGCGTCAGTAATGACCGTATTGATTGCTTGTAATGCTGAAACTCAAACCGACAAAGCGGAGACAACAGAAAAACAAGTAGCTGCTTCTAGTGATGGAGAGAACTATGTTGTTGATACAACAGCCAGTAAGCTGGAATGGTTTGCAGCAAAACAAACAGGAAAACATAACGGAGAGTTTTCGATTCAGGATGGTAGCCTTTCAGTAAATAATGGCCAATTAACTGGCGGCAAATTTGACATTAATGTAGCCGCAATTGTTGTAAATGATTTGCAGGGCGAAGACAAAGGCAAATTAGAAGGACATCTAAAAAGCCCAGATTTTTTCCAGGTAGAAAAGTTTCCGGGTGCAAAATTTGAAATAACCAAAGTTGAGGTAGCTGATAGTTCTGCAACTTCTACGATGCCAGGTGCAACACATATTATCAGTGGCAACTTAACTTTGAAGGACAGTACAAAAAACGTAACGTTCCCGGCTAAAGTGAACCTGGATGATACGAAGGTTTCAGCACAAGCCGATTTTGCTATAGATCGCACCGATTGGGGATTGAATTATAAAGGACCTAATAATCCACAGGATTGGTTCATAAAGAAAGAGGTAAAGCTTAAACTGGATCTTGTGGCGTCTAAAAAATAAACAAGTAAAAGAGTTTTGAAAAATCCGCTGGCAATTGTTAGCGGATTTTTTGTGCATATAAGGCAAGTTTATTCTCCTTTTTTGTTAGGTACAAAAATGTCATCAAACAACTAGCAAAAATTAACCCTGTACAAATAATAGGTGGCAGAAAAGTTAGTAAAGCTGTTGCAATGAAAATAACTCCATAGATAAAAGTTTGAATTCCAAAAATTGTTTTAACTAATGAAAGAGCAGCCTGGCTTTTTAATAATGTAATATTTACCAGGCCTCCAAAAACAAATAATAGTGTAAACGATATGCTGAAACAAAGAAACATTTCAGCAGAGCTCGGTTGAAAACCCGCTCCCATATCAGTTCTGTAATTATTGAATAAGTCAAGAAACTGCTTCTCGGTTTCGTTGGCAGGAATGGTGTCAAAAAAATAGCTCAAGCTATGAATTGCTGCAGTTAATAATTGGAAAATAGTTGCAACTGTCAGCCATAGTTTTTGAGTGCGGGTCATGGCAAAAACTTTCTGTATTTATTTAATATGAAATGAAGATTGGTATTGTTTTATGATACGGGACCGGAATGTAATGCCACCCTGTTTCCTTCCGGATCCATAAACACTGCCATAAAACCTAGATCATCTGAGATTGCTGTTTTGGGCATTGCAATTGTGCCACCCGCTGCTTCAACTTTGTCCAACACGGTTTGTAAATCAGGATTGCCATTTAGATATACCATAGTACCGTTAGCTGAAGGCTGGTAAAATTCAGGTGCAAAAACAAGTGCGCCACTTGTACCTCCAAATTCATCAAGCGGAAACATTCGCATTTGTATCCCCGGCATATCCATCGGAACCAGTTGCATTCCAAGTATTGTTTCGTAAAATGTTTGAGCTCGCTGAAGATCAGCAACAGGTATCTCAAACCAATTGATGGCATTTTTGTTAAACATGTTTATTCGTTTAAAGTGAAGAAATAATTTAATAAAGTTTAAACCGGGTTTCTAATAATCCTTTTGAAGAGAAATATTCCAGGAGTTCTTTTGCTTCTTCTCCTCCTCTCTGTGCATGGTGTAAAAATGAATAGCCATGTGGTCCCCTGGAATTAAGCATCGAAGGATTTGCTTCTATAAAGGGTTTTACAATATTGCTTTTCCCAAGCATTGTTAGTACAAAAAGATTGGTTCGGGCACCTTTTTCAATTAAGTAATTGGCAATTTCTTTGTTTCCAACATGACCGGCTGCTTCAAATGCTGTCTCAAAATCACCTCCACCCCAGTCCCATGCTGCATATAATAAGTTAGGAGACTCTTCAAGTAATTCCCTTACTTTTTCAAGATTGTTATGCCCGGCGCCTACAAAATTTTTTACAAGATCGGGATTTAAAACAGCGGGTTTTGTACTGTCCTGCGCATATGTACCAGGTGAAGTTGTAAATGCGCCTATAAAAGGTAGAACAGTGTATAGAAAAGATTTTCTTTTCATAATCAACAGAAATTAATTGATGTGATTTTCGAATCCATTTTTCCGTCGAAAACAAGTTCGGAGATGTAGAAATAATTTGTCGGGTACGGCTGTAGAAAATTATGTATTTGGGCCAGAATTGATCCTACCATTCATCAAAAACATCGATCATCTCCAGGCTCCGATTATTAAGCCCATTACAATTAGTGAAACCATACTATACCCGCCATTTATAAATATTAAACGCCAGCTTTTTAATTCAAATAAGCTATGAATTGCTATTGCACAAAAGGTCCAGATACCCGCTAAGAACCCGGCCATCATTCCCCATTGCCAGTCAGTTTTCACGTCGTTTAAAAACATAGCAAGATTAAACGCCATTATAAGCGAGAATATGGCTGTAGCGCCAAATATCACAGCCTTGTTTCCCGAATTAATTTGATCGGTTGAAAGTTGGCTATCCTTCATCCATGCTTTTGAAAACAATGCCGGAGAATACCATAAACCACCTATTGCAAAGGCCGATAAGCCAGCTACTATTACTGCCAGCCAATTAATGTCTGCCATGTTTCCCATTATAAATAATTTGAAACACTAACCTAATAAAATTAACAGTTACAAAAAATACTATTTACGCCAGATGCAATTGATTTTCAATAATAAATTAGTAGTAGTGGATTCGCATATCTGCCCAAAATGGCTGAATCATTTTCTTAGAAACAGCCTCCGGGAACTTTTGAATAAACTCAATCTAACTTGCTAAGTAGTGTATTAAAAACATTTTTATTAATGCGTACCGGGTATTTGTTTTTTAAGTTATTAATCCAACGTTGTTCTAATATTTGCTGGTAATCGTTTATAACAAAACCTCTGGCATCTTCAAAACTTCTTTGTTCATTAGCTGGCAATAATTGTAGAACGAAAGCAAAGCTTTTACTGCCATCCAGTTCATTCATTATTACATCAGTTATAGCGCCGGTTTTATATTCTCTATTGCTATTTGCAGGAAGTTGCGTTAACTCATATCGTCCACTATCGGCTACTACCTTATCAGCAAATGAGGTATTCAACTGGCGCCATTGCATCGGATCCTTTTCAACGAGGTTTAGCACTTCAGGTAAAATAACAGAATCGGTACAAGTAATCATCAGCGCATTTGCACTGGATGCCCATTTGTATTTATTTTTATTGAGGTTATAATACGATAGCAATCCTTTTTCATCCGACGAGGCTTTACTCCATACCTGCTTATCCATTGCTTCGAATAGCAAGTTTGCATCTTTAAATTCTTTTAATTGCCGGGCAAATGACGGTTCTATTTTTTCAAAATTTTTTTGCAGGTAATTCTCTGTTGCTGACAGTTTGAATGCCTGTAAAAGTTCAGGATATTTCCTGTTTTGTCCACCTTGTGCAAGCCTCGCAGATTTTACAAATTGAACCCATTGACCAACTGTTGAAGCGGTGCCGGAAATAGAAAACAATACGCTATTATCCCTTGTTTTCAATCCTTTTGTATTGCCTGTAGAAAAAGCGGAATCGGTAAATTGCCATAAGTCTTGTTCGCTAACAGGAAATGATTTAAAACCGAGTTGGTTCATTTTTAAACTTAGAAAATTATTCCTTGCTGATTCTGTTCTGCCGGATGCTGCTACCTTTTGAGTGATAACCGCATTATATTCAGCATCCTCCAAATTATTTGGAGTCGCTTTCTTTTCAACAAGTTTTAAGATATGCCAACCATATTCAGTTAAAAAAGGCTTGCTGATTTCGCCCTTGTTTGTGAGGCTGAAAGCCTGTTCTTCGAAAACGCCTGAATAGGTGCCAACGCCAAATTCTGGTAAAATTCCTCCATTGTTATAAGAAGTTCTGTCGTTGCTAAATGCTAAAGCCAATGAGTCAAAAGAGGCTCCATTTATTAAAGCACCGTATAAAGAATCTGCCAGCTTTTTATTTTTTTCTTCAAAGGTTTTATTACCTGGCTCGGTATTGATCAACATTATTTGGGCCAGTTTTACAGTTCCTGCAGAAGGGCGCTCTGATATCTTTTTAAACAGGTGAAAACCTGCAGAACTTTTTATTACTTCTGAATATCCATTTTCGGGTAAATCATATACAGCAGTCTCGTATTGATAGGGAATAGAAAATGCTGTGATCCAGCCAACTCTTCCGCCACTTGCCTTGTTGGCTTCATCGGTACTGTATTGTCTTACAACTGTTGAAAAATCCTCCTTTGCATCCAGTGCAGCTTTTGCTTTACCAGCCACAGTTGCTGCATTTGTTAATCCTGCAGAATCGCTAAACCCAATAAATAAGTGTCCTAATAAAATATCTTTTTGGCTGCGATTAAAAGCTTCTTTAACTAATGCAATCGCATTTGATTTTGTATTAATATAATTTTCTACTAGTTGAGATCTATAGTTTGCCAATTCGTCTTTTTGATTCGAAAGAGTATCCATTTTTTTATCAATGGCATCCTGCACTTTTAGTTTATAGTTAATGTACAGAGGCAGATATTCTTCTACGGCCTTCCGTTTATTTCCTGGTGTTGGATTTTTTTCAAAAGCTGCGATAAATTCTGCTTGTGAAACTGTTTTTGCGCCGTATGTAAAAAGAGTTTGCGACTTAGCTGCAGTCGATAATACAATACCAGCTAAAAAGCAGGTAAGCAATTTATTCATATGATAGCTTGGTTGATGTGCCCGTTGTAACCGGGGTTATTGTTTTGGTTTGGCGTTTCGTTGTTTTATTTTTTCATGCAACACATTATCAAGGTCTGTTACCCCGATATTTTTAGCAATAATTCTTTTGTCTTTATCAAGCAGGTAAAGGGTAGGCGTGCTTCTCATATCATACAGCTGCCTGAAATTAGGTTTGCCAGCTTTTTCTTCCTGCGTGCGCATAGCCGCAGGCTGGTGAACATGTATCCATTCGGGAGCATGCTCGGTGATAAATTTCGGCCAATCTTTCAGGCTTTCCTCATTCACCATTACTGCGTACATTTTCACATTTTCAGATTTCCATTTAGTCCGGTAAAGGGTATCTAATTTAGGGATCTCTTCCCGGCATTTACCACAATGCACGTCCCAAAAAGCAACGATGGTGAAGTCTCCATTTACACTGTACAGAGATTTTGTTTTACCGCTGGTATCAGACAATTGCATGTCCCAGGCTTGTGTTCCCAACTGGTTTGCCATTATCATATAAGCCCTGTCGGTAATGGCTTTCATTTGTTTTTCATTCAGCCAGTTTGCCACTGGCTTTTCACCACTTAAGTAACGCTGGTACACATGCAGAAATACTTTATCCTGTCCCATTATCTTTGGATACATGTAATTGTCTACAAAATATCCAACCAGGTATTTAAACATTTCCTGGTCATTTCGGCCCAGCGCAATCATCCAGTTGAATTCATAAATGATGCTATCAGCATCGGGCACCACCCAGTTGTTTAAGTAAGCTTTCAATTTGTTTTCAAAAATGGGCGTACGAACCAGCCGGCCATCCATAAAATCCACACCATCCCAATAATGATCTTTACCATAACGGTATTGTGCCACAGAATCCTGGCGGGTGGCAGGGCGTTTCAGGTTTGCAGGATAACTTACTTCCTGCATGCTTTTAAACAATACACTCAAGATAGCATCCGGATGTTGTTTTATAAACTCGTTGCGGTAAGCATCTATCTCCTCTAAATTTTTTGTTATCGTAGCTTGCCGGGCGGTTTTTACTTCAGCCGATGCGGTGGAATCTTCTGCCAGGTGTTTGCGGTTCTCTTCACTTATTCTTGCTTTTGGAGCAATAAACCTGGTGTAATCCATAAACTGCTGGTTATCCACACTCCCGGTGAAGACCAGGTTTTCCAATTGGGCGGTATCGACTGTTACAGAAAATTGCTGCTTTTCACCAAGTAGCATTTCAAATAAAATGGTTTTGGATGGCGAAGCGACAATGTAAATTCCTTGTGGTAAAGGAGTTTTACCTTTAAAACTCCCCAAGCTATTAACATCAAGCCAGGCACTGTCGGCTAGTCCTTTTATACCACCATAATAATATGCCAGGTATAACCATTGGTTTTTATAAGGTTTCAATGATAACTTAATATCATAGCCTGATATCGCGGGTTTAACCTGTGCCTGTGAAAACAAAAATCCACCGAAAAAAAAAGTAAAAGCGATAATTTTCTTCATATAAATCCTCGAAGTATAAGAAATAAAAGCGAGCAAATAATTAGGGTAATTACTTGTCTCTTATTGTATAAAGGAAAGTTTTATGCTGCAAGTATTGTACCCGTATTAAGACTTAAAATAATAACTTTTTTACGACCGAAATATTTGAGACATGTTTAAAGAAAATATAATACTGATCACAAGCCATGTTCGCTAACCAGCCAAACGGATGCCGCCATGGCAAAAGCACCTAATTCAAGTTCGCGTTTATTTACCGCTTCAAACACATCAGTGGCCGAATGGTGATGATCAAAGTATCGCTGGCTGTTAGGGTCAACACTACTCATTACAGCTCCCAGTTTGACCAGTGGTCCGATGTCGGCTCCTCCACCGCCATGAGGCATGTCGAGTATTCCATAGGGTTTAAACAAAGGAAGCCATTGCCGCATCTTTGCTTCCTGTTCATTGCTGCCGGAAAGCCCGATAGCAACACAGCCAAAACCTCCTTCATCGCTTTCGATGGCAAAAAGGTGCTTCTCGTTGTTTTTTTCTGCCAGTTCTGCATACTTCAATCCGCCCTTTAATCCATTTTCTTCATTCATAAACATAACCGCCCGAATAGTCCTTTTTGGCTTCAGTTCACTTGTTTTAATAGCCCTGATCATTTCAATTGTTTGTACAATACCTGCTCCATCGTCATGTGCTCCTTCAGCCAAATCCCAGCTATCAAGATGGCCGCCGGCAGTAATAAATTCACCGGGCAGTTCGGCCCCTTTTATTTCGCCTATTACATTATAACTCAGCGCATCAGGCAGCGTTTTACAATTCATTTTGATATACAGCGATACTGGCTTTCCATTTTTTGAAGCGAGTAATTTACTTAACCATTCCGCGTCCATTGTGCTACAAGCCAAAGCCGGTATTTTTTTTACAGAAGAATCATAGCGGGTAGCTCCTGTATGTGGGTTATTGTCCAGGGCATGGGTTACACTTCGCACCATTACTGCTAATGCACCTAATTTGGCTGCTTCCACGGGCCCATTTCCACGAAACTTAACGGCATCACCATAACCTCCGGAAATCAACTCAGGCCGCATGGCATAGTTGAAAAAAACGATTTTTCCTTTAACACCCGCCTCACCCAAAGCATGTAATTGTTCAAAGCTTTTTACCTCAATAACAGGTGCCATAATACCATTGGCTGGCGTGCCAACACTCATACCAAGGGCGCAGATATTTAATGCCTTTTTATTATTGCCGTAAGTGATAACTGCCTGTTCTTTTGCACCGCGAACCCAATGAGGCACCATGCAGGGTTGCAGGTAAACGGTATCCGCACCAGCTTCCTTTAACATACGGGCGGTGGCCTCTACTGCTTTTTGTGCATTGGCAGATCCACTTAAACGGGGTCCGATTTGTTTGCATATATAACGCAGGTTTTCATAGGCTGCGCTTTGCTGCATAATGTTTCGGGATAAAATACTAAGTGAAATGGAGTCTTTTGATTGTGCGAATGCGGAACCCTGGAGTAATGTAATAGCTAAAATGATCCTTCTCATAAAGGAGCTAAGATAAAAGTGAACTGTTAATTAAAGACAGATTAAAAACTTTAAGACCGTTAATTATTCAACTATTCAGTAAAAAGAAAGTCTTTCGTATCTTATTTATAAAATTGCGTTTCAATAAAACAGGATTATGATTAAGCTAATTGTCGTTCCGGGAATCTTATTGTTTTCTATTGGTGCTATCGCACAAAAAGTACCACAAACAATTTCAGCAGTATCAGTCAGTTATATTTTATCCGATGATAAAATGACTCGGGAGAATAATATTGCCGATGTAAAAGCCGAGGATATTTTATTAAAAGCCATCGAAGCATATGGCGGTGAAAAGCTAATTGCATCGTTAAAAGACATACAGTTAAATGGAACAGTAGATATTATGGGGCAATCCCTTGAGTATTCGCAAAAGAATGTTTTTCCCAATGGTTTTGCAACTGCTGTATCCATGGGAGGATCACCAATTATGAAACAGTCTAAAATAGATACCACCTATGATCTGCAAATTCCGGGTGGTGCCGGCGGTAATGACATTGATGATGCAGCAAAAGAAGAAATAGATATGCGTTCTGCCTTCTTTACTGAACGGTTTATGCTTTCGAATCCAAAATACATTTATACAGTAAAGGGTACCGAGCAGGTTGATGGAAAAGATGCTTATGTTATAAATGTAATATCTCCGAAAGGAAGCGAAAGCACCTTATTTTATGATGTAGTATCAGGTTTGAAACTGCAGGACAAACGTGTAAGCAGCAGCCCAATGGGAGGTGAGATGACTATAACAACGAAATTTGCTGATTACCAAAGTTTTGAAGGGATCAAAGTGCCCACTAAGTTATCAATTGACCTGGGAGAATTGAAACAAGATATTCTGATAAAGGAGGTGAAAGTAAACCAGGGTTTGCAATTATCAGACCTTTAAAGTTTGCCAACGGGAAGCATAGCCAGGTCACCTAATGGATTTTTCCATCATGAATAAGGTGTAATTGCCGGGGATATCAAATCATCAATTGGGTGACTAAATTTCTACTTTATAATAATCCAGGTACCAGTCAATAAAATTCGAAATTCCGGTTGCAAGTGGTGTAGCGGGTTTATAACCCAGGTCTTCAATAAGATCTGTAACGTCAGCATAGGTTTTTGATACGTCACCTGGCTGCATAGGCATCAGTTGCTTTTTTGCTTGTTTACCCAGCTTTTTTTCAATAGTCTCAACAAAGTCCATCAGCTTTACCGGGGCGTTATTGCCAATATTGTAGATGCGGTAAGGCGCTTTACTGGTAGAGGGATCGGGCAGTAATCCGCTCCATTCCGGGTTGGAACCAGCAGGATGTTTTACAACCCGGAATACACCTTCAACGATGTCATCAATGTAGGTAAAATCACGTTCCATCAATCCGTTATTAAAAACCTGGACAGGTTTATCTTCCAGTATGGCTTTTGTAAAAAGTGATAAAGCCATATCAGGCCGTCCCCATGGTCCGTAAACGGTAAAAAAGCGAATGCCGGTAGTTGGTAACTGAAACAAATGACTATAGACATGTGCCATCAACTCATTACTTTTTTTGCTGGCTGCGTATAAGCTAATAGGATGATCAACCACCTGGCTGGTAGAAAAAGGAACGGCTTCATTTGCACCGTATACACTACTACTACTGGCATATGCAAGGTGCGATACCTGGTGATGACGGCAGCATTCTAAGATATTAACAAAACCGGTTATGTTGCTGTCTATATATGCAAAAGGGTTAGTAAGACTATAACGGACGCCTGCCTGGGCTGCCAAATGAATGACTACATCAAACTTTTGATCGGCGAAAAGTTGCTGAAGATTTTCCCTGTCTTCCAGCTTTAACTGGATAAACTTATAGTTTGAACTACTGGAACCAGGAACCATTTTGTTGTAGGAGACCAGTTCACGATCTATTCCACAATCTTTAAGCCGGTCGTATTTTAATGTTACATCGTAATAATCGTTTACAGAATCAAGGCCGGTTACATTCCAGCCTTCGGCAATCATCCTTTTGGCTACATGATACCCGATAAAACCCGCAGTTCCCGTAATTAATATGTTCATGTCTACAAAATGATGGGCAAAAATAGCGAGTGCAGGAAAATTTTATGAAACGGATTTAAAGTCATTAGAAGCGGCTCATTAGATAAAGGATTATACAACAGGTTGAACCAAGTGGGTTGCAGGTTGTTCTAACAGTACTTTTGTAAAAATCAAACTGATGAATATATTGGTTGAAGTAAGTGGACTAAAGAAAACATTTAAAGAATTAACGGCGGTTAATGATTTATCTTTTAGAGTAATGCAGGGTGATGTGTACGGTTTTCTTGGGCAAAATGGCGCCGGAAAAAGTACCACAATACGTATGTTGCTAACATTAATTAAACCATCTTCGGGCAGTATAAAAATCTTTGACAAAGAATTGCAGCATAACAGGAATGCCATTCTTTCAAACATTGGTGCCATTATAGAACGGCCCGATTTGTATAAGTATTTAAGTGCATACGATAACCTTGAAATATTTGCCAAACTAAGTGGAATTAAGCCAACGAGGAACCAGTTAATGAATCAGTTAGAGAAAGTTGGATTGGCAGATCGTGCAAAAAGCAAAACACAAACTTTCAGCCAGGGAATGAAGCAACGATTGGGTATTGCCATCGCGCTTATTCATGATCCGCAATTGATAATACTGGATGAACCAACCAATGGCCTCGACCCACAAGGTATAGCGGACATGCGTAACCTTATTATTGATCTCAGGAAAACACACCAGAAAACAGTAATTGTAAGCAGTCATTTACTTAATGAAATTGAACAGGTAGCTACGAGGATGATTATAATAGACAAAGGCCGGAAAGTGGTGGAGGGAACAACAGAAGAACTTTTTAATCCCGCCGATACACTTGTAGAACTGGAAACATCCAATGTGGATGCTTTAGAAAAAATAGTCCACTCAAAATGGAAAGATAACCTGCAATCGTCGCATGATATGTTTGTATTTAAAGTGCATGCTAACCAGGTACCCATGCTTGCAAAAGACATGGTAGACATGGGAATTGACATTTATAACCTGAATAAGAAACACTCGCTTGAAAGTTTATTCCTGAACCTTACCAGTTATCGCCATCCAGCAGTTATCCCTACATCAAATTAAATTGTTTTAAACGTGGTTATTACCCTATTGAAAATTGAATTGTATAAAGTTTTTCGCAAGCCCCGAACTTATATCAGTTTTATTGCCATAGCAGTTGTAGTGTTATTAATTCAACTGGCTATGAAAGCCGATGGACCAACATGGGTTAAGCTCATGTTCAGCGGAATGGACGGTATGTTTGAAATTCAAAACGGCAATATTCTGAATGGTTATTTTGTGTGCTTTTTAATACTGAACACTTTGTTGATCCAGGTGCCTTTGCTAGTTGCATTGGTAACGGGTGATATGGTTGCCGGTGAGGCAAATATGGGCACTTTACGGCTGTTGGTTACAAAACCAATCAGCCGCAGTAATATTTTATTTGCTAAATTTTTGGCCAGCCTTTTTTACACATTTTTATTGTTAATCTGGATGGCAGTGCTTGCCTTATTGGTTAGTATGGCAGTATTTGGAACAAACGATCTTTTGGTTAATAAAAGTTATGTAGTTATCCAGTTTTATGTTGATAATACAGGTGATGATGTTTTCTGGCGTTACCTGTGTGCTTTTGGTTTGGCCTATGCTGCTTTAAGTGCAGTGGCTGCTTTATCGTTTATGCTAAGTGTGTTTGCCGAAAATTCAATTGGTCCTATTGTCACTACTATGAGCATTATTATTGTTTGCACCATTATCAGTACGATGGACATGCCCTTGTTTACCCGCATAAATCCTTATTTATTTACCAGCTACATGACAGCCTGGAAAGGTTTTTTCAATATGAAAGTAGATGCCGAAGGTTCGGCAATAAGAGGTTCTATTTATAGCGTGGAGGCTGTAGTAAGAGCTGCTGCTATTCTTGTGGGGCACATCGTATTATTTTTCAGTATAGCATTGTATTCCTTTAAACGAAAAGATATTTTAAGCTAAAGCTATTGTACTAAAAATTACATCGGAAACCCACCATTAATTTGATGCCCTGCATGGGCGCATAACTGTAAGACGGATCAAAACTGTAACCGTAAGGATTTGTATCTGATCTTGGTTTATTATCAACATCAAAGTATTTACCGCCAGGTTTGTTAAAAGGATCGTCAGGATGAAGGATCGGGTAACCGGGAATAAAGTTCAATAAGTTTTTTACAGCCGTATATAACTCCCATTGTCCATTTATTTTTTTGGTTACCTGCAGGTTCATGATAGTAAACCAGGGAGAATAACCAGGCCTGAAATCATTTGGTACTATCGGTAATCTTTGCGGTCCGAATAATTTCCCCGTAAGATCAATACTTGTATTCCATTTTGGGAAATTATAACTGGCTGCATAGTTTGCAGAAAATTTTGGTGCAAATAGTTGCGGTACTTTGCTTGTTATACCGTCGCTTCCCGGTTCTTTAGCAAACACTTCCATCCAGGTAAATCCCGCTAGCAATTTTGGTCCTTTCTTAATGGCCATTTCCATATTTACACTAAGTCCTTTTGATACGGCGTATCCTTCGAGGTTATCATAAATAATACTGTTTGGATCGGTGTCATAATCAGCAATTATTTTATTGCTGAACCGCGTATAAAATAAGGACGCATCGATATTATAAAATGCTTTTTCCCGCATCCATTGTGTGGTATAATTTAAGTTTACATTCCAGCTTTTTTCGGGAGTAAGATTTTCAGAAATTACAACGTTTCTTGCGCCAGTTAACGCAGCATGATCTTCGGTAAATAAGTTTACAATCCGGTAGCCATTACCTGTACTGATCCGAAAAGTTTGAGCGATGTTTGGTTGCCATTTAAAAGCCAGGCGTGGTGACAACACATTGCCATGAAGATTGTTGTATTCATATCGCAAACCTGCAAGCATCAGCCATTGCTTTCCAAGTTTCCATTCGTCCTGCAGAAATGCTGCAACAGTTATTTGTTTGCTTGCTTTATTAAGGCTGTCTTTTTGAGTTAAAAAAGTATTGTCGTCATACCAGGTATAACGCAGGGGAACGCCCCATAAAAGCTGGTGATTTTTGAACTGCCTGGTTCCGTGCAGTTGCGCAAATGCAAGATGCTGAATGGCATCAAAACTGGTAGTGCCGTAATAGCTTTCCTGGTTGTGATAACTATAACTGTAATCAAGCAATGCATCATTCTTTCCACCTTTTAAACCATATACACCTGTTAATTCAAAGCGGTGTGTAACAATACTTTCGCCATATATTGAATCACTGCCTCTATAATTTTTATTCCAGTTTAATTCGCCACCCCAGCGGTTTTCTGCCATATACCTCGCACTGATTGAGAAGGGGAGTTTGTTTTCTCTTTCAATATCCCATTTATTAAAAACCGACACCCTTCTTTGTTGGGTTACGTCCGTGAAATTGTCGTTATTAATGTCCTGTTTTTTCCAGTAATTAAACAGGTTTATACCCAATATTCCATTTGCTTTTTTTAAATGAAATCCTTTTGAAAGATCGGCATTCAATTCTTCCATTGAAGTAAAGCTGATGTCGGCGGCAAATTTTCCTGCGGAACTGGCATCCTTTGTTATAATGTTTATTAATCCTGCTACAGCATCACTGCCATACAACGTTGAAGCAGGACCTTTTACAATTTCCATTCGCTTTACCAGGCTGGTTGGAATACCGCTGAAGCCATAGATGCGGGAAAGGCTGCTGATAATCGGCATGCCATCAATCAGCACCATGGTGTACGGCCCTTCCATCCCGTTGATATGAATGTCGCCTGTATTACAAATATTGCAGTTCAATTGTGGTTGTACCCCATTAAGGGTGGAAAGCGCTTCAAATACCCCCGCAGTAGGGTTTTTCCGAAAAAATTTAGCCTGGTAAACTTCTACCGGGATGGCACTTTCGCTACGTTGGATAGCCCGCATGTTCCCGCTAATAATTACATCATTTAAATTATTGGCAATTGGTTCAAGTGCAGCGTGAATAAAGTCTTTTGCCGCATTAACATTAATCGTATCGGTTTTATATCCAACGGCGGAAATTACCAGGGGATGATTTGCGTAAATTGCAATGTCGAACGACCCGTCAATTTTTGATACAACTTGCTTCGTATGAGACGTTATAGTGGCACCGCCAATTTTATCCCCGGTTTTTATATCGCTTACATGGCCGCTTACCAGTTGTTGTGTGAATGAAGAAAGAGTATAACAAAGTGATAGTATGAGTAAAAGCAGTTTCATTATTTAGTCTTGTCTAAAATTTAATTTAGATAAATGTAAATAGTTGAAACCAAATGACAAGCTCTTGAACAAACTTTTTCAAAAAATAACAGTAAAACGTAGAAGGTTTACAGTTAATGCAACATTTACAGCTTATTTGCGGAGTCGTTTGTAGGTTTTAATAGCAATCATAAGTAAGAAAACAAAAAGGATTAAACCGCCGAGGCCCCATAACAGGCTAATATTTTGTTTCACTACTACCAGCATAATAATCGCAACCAGGAAAATGGTTGCCACTTCGTTCCAGGCCCGCAATTGTTGGGAACTGTATTTGTAAATGCCTTTTAATTGCTGTGATAATATGCGTTGCAACGAAAAGTGGTAGCCATACAAAAACAAAACGAATAATAATTTAACCACTAACCATTGAAAGCCCGGAGTGAAAAGTTGTAGGTGCCAACCGCCCATAAATAAAACCAATGGGCCTAATAATAAAGTCAAAATCGCGGAAGGCCAGGTAATTCCATACCAAAGTCTTTTCATCATAATGGTAAATTGTTCTCTTAATGCATCGCGGGCTGTAGTTTCTTTCTCATCAGCTTCAGTATTATAAATAAAAAGCCTTGGCATATAAAATAAACCTGCAAACCAGGTAACTATGAAGATGATGTGCAATGCCTTTATATAAGCGTACATGCCACGAAAGTACCTTTTTAATAAACTGGTAAATTAAAGCAAGCAGATCATAAGTTTCAGCACGTGGACTTAAGACATTTTAAATACTTTTATACTGCATTCTTTGTTTGTGCCATTTAAACGATCGACCACCTATGAACGCTTTTTTGGAATATTTCAATAATCTTGAACATAGGCCGTTACACAGGCTTGCCTTCCTGGCCGGTTCCATTTTAATATTGTGGCTCATCGAAGGAGGAATTCCTCTTATTACGATGCGCTATAAAAAAAGTAAATTCAGGCATGCTGTCATCAATTTTACGTTTACTCTTTTTCATTTGATTATTCATGCAGCCCTGGCAGTATATGTCGTTTTGATCTGCGATTGGTGTGTTGCCAATCATTTTGGGCTGGTTCAATGGCTGAATTTCCCGATTTGGGCGATTGTAATTTTTGGAATTCTAAGTATGGATTTTTTTGGTGGATGGCTGGTGCATATTACCGAACACAAAGTACCCCTCTTATGGCGTATACACCTGCTGCATCATACTGATACCAATGTGGATGTTACCAGTGGTTTGCGTCACCACCCTTTTGAAGCATTTTTTCGATGGATTTTCTTTTCCCTGGGCATATTGTTGATGGGTTTGCCTATTTATGCTGTGATGATTGCCCAAACAATTATGAGCATGTTTACAATGTTTACACATGCGAACATAAACCTTCCGGGATGGTTAGATAAAGCCATGAGTTATATTTTGATCAGCCCTAATATGCACAAAGTGCATCATCATTATAAGCAGCCGTTTACTGACAGCAATTATGGTACGGCATTTAGTATTTGGGACCGCATTTTTGGAACTTATACTTACCTCGACCCGTCACAGATTACCTATGGATTGGATAAATATTACAACATGGATAAGGATGAGGATTTTATGGCCTTACTGAAAAGTCCTTTTGGCAAAATGGACGCTGTTGACGAAATTCAACCGGTTGATAACCGCATCTTAAAACCAAAACCAAAGACAGTTTAGCTTTTATCACATAGAAATAGAAAAATAGTGAGGGAGATGCAGTATTAAACTAAAATCTGGTATGCTGCAAAACTCATTAAATATGCAAGTGCTGTCATATAAACTAACTGGATCAAGGGCCATTTCCAGGTTTTAGTTTCTCTTTTTACAATGGCAAGGGTACTCATGCATTGCATGGCAAACAGGTAAAAGATCATGAGCGAAACGCCTGTAGCCAGCGTGTAAACTTTTGTTCCGTCGGCTCGCGTAGCACCCAACATTTTCTTTTTGAGGGTATTATTGTTTTCATCCGAGTCTTCGCCCACCGAGTATAAGGTAGCCATGGTTCCAACAAATACTTCACGGGCTGCAAAAGACGTGATCAGCGCAATGCCAATTTTCCAATCGTACCCTAATGGTGTGATCGCCGGTTCAATTGATTTACCAAGTATGCCGGCAAAACTGGACTCCAGGTGTTCTGTCCGGTATCGTTTCTCCAGTTCATCAGTTTCAGCAGGATTATCCAACTTCAATTGGGCATATTTTGCATTTACCGCTTCCATTCTTTGTGGCGGTCCAAAAGTGCTGAGTGCCCAAAGCACCAGGCTGATCACCATTATCACTTTACCCGCATCCGTCACAAATATTTTGGCTTTTTCAACCATTGTATATCCCACGTTTGCCCAACGGGGTGCACGGTATACCGGTAATTCTAAAATAAAAAAGCTCTTTTCTTTTATCTTAATAAACCATTTTGCAACGTAGGAAACAAATAATGCTACAAAAAGTCCCAGTAGATACAGGCCCATCATAATTAAGCCCTGTAAACTTAAAATACCCAAATAGTAAGTATTGGGTACAACCAGGGCAATTATGATGGTGAAAACCGGGAGCCGGGCGCTACAACTCATCAAAGGCGTAATCAGTATAGTCAGTAATTTTTCCTTTTTATTTTCAATGGATCGGGCACTCATTATGGCGGGAACTGCGCAAGCAAAGCCGCTGATCATGGGCATTACACTTTTACCATTCAAACCCACTTTACGCATCAGTTTATCGGTAAGAAAGCTTATTCGGGCCATATAACCGGTATCTTCCAAAAGTGTGATCAGGCCAAACAGGATCATAATCTGGGGCACAAAAATTAAAATACCACCAATGCCTGCAATTACACCGTTAATAAGCAGGTCGCTCCACCATACATCCGGCAATTTTCCACTTAACCAATGAGTGGCCTGGCCAAATGTCCAGTCGATGGCGTCCATTGGAAATTGCGCCAGCCAAAAGATACTCTGAAATAGCAGGAATAATACGGTGATTAGGATTAAATAGCCCCATTTGCGATGCAATAAAACATTGTCGAGTTTTTCCGTAAATAAGGTCTTCTTTAATGGATCCGCTTCTATAACGGTATTTTGCATTACATGCCTGATATGACGATAACGCTGAACAATTTCTTCAGCCTGCGTTTTGGTAGGATTAAAAGCATGATCTGTTTCTATTTGCTCTATTTTTTGCTGCAAAGCCGGTGCTAGCTCAAAGTGCTCATGATTTATGAGGTAATGGATGGCATTATAATCACTCAACTTCGGAAACTGTACCTGTATGGCATTAATAGCATCCGGAGCCAACAGTTTGTTTTCAATAAAATCCCTTGGGCTTGCAGCATTAAGCGACCGGGCAACCGTTTCTATAGCTTTTTTAAGTTGTGGAATTCCCTTGTTCTTGCGTGGATTGATCGGCACTACGGCAACACCCAATTCCCTTTCAAGACCAGCTACATCAATTTGTGTTCCTTTCCGGCGGGCGATATCCATCATGGTTAAAGCCACTACAACCGGTATTTTCAGATCTATTATCTGGCTGCAAAAAAGCAGGTTTCGTTTTAAATTACTGGCGTCTGCTACCAAAACTACCATATCAGGAAATACATCAGGATCTTGTTGCAACAACACTTTGTAGCTTACCCATTCATCGCTGCGTTTGGGGTATAAACTGTAAGTGCCGGGCAGATCAATAATGTTGGCATCTAAGGTTTCGGAGATCACCGTAACACCGGTCTTTTTGTCTACCGTAACCCCGGGAAAATTGCCAACTTTTTGATGTAAGCCGGTAAGCGTATTAAAAAGAGAAGTTTTCCCGCTATTGGGATTTCCTACAAGACCTATATGAATGTTTTTTGAGCTCAATTATTTTCTCCGGGTGATTTAAACGATACCGGGCATTTGCCTAAAAGCGGGCAAAGGTATTGTTGAAATCCTACCAGATTTCCCTAAGAAAGGAATAAAAGTTTACGGATAAAGGAACGGGAAACGTTTTGACCTTTTGATTGGTTTTATTCGTCGGTCAGTAAAGATGTTCTATTAGAAAATACGTACAAGGCATTGGTAATTATAAGATTGAGACGTTTGACAACTGGTAATTTTTTCTTTCCAATGCTGTTAATAAAATGAACCTGTGATAAAATCCTGCACTATTTATCTTCACCGGCATAAAAACTACGGTAATTAATGCCATATTCCTCTCTCTCTGCATTTTTAATTCCAGCCGATCCGCATGCTATTTCAGGCGATGAAGGGTATGAAACAGGTCAAATAGGTCAAATGCTTTTGCAGGATAATGATCTCGAAACGGCCGACCTTGTTATTGTAGGCTGCAATGAGTGGCGGGGAGCCGGGCCAGGTGCAGCTGACTTAAACCCGGATATTATTCGCGAACAATTGTATAAACTATATCACTGGCACCATGAGATTAAGATTGCGGATGCAGGTACGATTGTAACCGGCGCCGGCATAAAAGATACCTATGCCGCAATGAAAATGGTTGTAAAAGATTTAGTTGATAGCGGAAAGAAAGTACTGGTCATCGGTGGCAGTCATGATAACACGCTTCCGCTTTACCAGGTATTTGCCGAAAGAGAACAAATCATTGAAGCCACAGTTATAGATGCCCTGATTGATCTCGACAAATACAACCAAAAAGCAAGTCGCCGGTTCTTGCTGGAAATGTTAACTAAGTCACCCAATTATATCCGGCACTTTAATCTTGTTGGCTTTCAAAGCTATTTTACCTATCCCGATCTGCTTGAAACTATTGATAAACTTCGGTTTGATTGTTTTAGAGTTGGCCGTGTCCAGGAAAAAATGGATGAAGTAGAGCCTGCAATCAGGAGCAGTCATTTATTGTCGGTTGATATGAACGCAGTTGCCCATGCCTATGCACCGGCAAATGCATTGTCGCCCAACGGTTTTACCGGGCAGGATATGTGTAAACTTATGCAATATGCCGGGATGAGTGATACAACAATTGTAACGGGACTTTTCAATTTTGCCGGCAACGACCCTTATAATTTAACTGCCATGCAGGTGGCGCAGATGGTTTGGTATTTTATGGATGGTATGCAAAAACAAAAACATGAAACCAGCCTGGACGATCGTTCGGGCTATAACGAATATCACACGCTTTGCGCTGAAGTAGATACGTTGTTTTTGCAAAGCCGTAATACCAGTCGCTGGTGGATGCAAATGCCCGATAAAAATTTTATTGCATGCAGTTTTGCCGACTATTATGCAGCCAGTAATAACGATTTGCCGGAACGCTGGCTTAGAACACAGGAAAGAATGTAACAGGGCAATTTTAATAAAAACAAGTTACTGTAGCCTTATTCTATCTCAATTACATTTGTAACAATCTCAATATCAATTTTAATGGACCAGGGTTTTAATGCCGATAAGCAACACACGTTAAGCAATGCAGTAACTATTTCAGGAACAGGACTTCATACAGGAGTATATGTTGATATGACGCTTCAACCTGCAAGGCCGGGTTTTGGTTACCAGTTTCAGCGGGTTGATTTAACAGGGCAGCCAATTATCAAAGCCGATTGTGACCTGGTGACTGAAACGGCACGTGGTACTACACTGGAAGCAAATGGTGGTAAAATTAGCACCGTGGAGCACATTTTAGCTGCCCTGGTGGCTATGGGAGTAGACAATTGTTTGATCCAGATCAATGGACCGGAAGTTCCCATCATGGATGGCAGCAGCCTGCCTTTTGTAAAGGTGATCGAGTCATCTGGCGTTATTGAACAGGACGCAGTAAAAATCTGGTACACCTTGACAGAGAATATTTCATTAATAGATGAGAACCGGCGGGTTGAAATTACTGCCCTGCCCTCAAATGAATACAAGATTACCGCCCTGATAGATTTTAATAGCCAGGTATTGGGCACCCAACATGCGCAATTAAAACATATCAGCGATTTTAAACATGAGATTGCACCATGCCGCACATTTGTTTTTCTACACGAACTGGAAATGCTTTTGGAACATGACCTGGTAAAAGGCGGTGATATCAACAATGCCATTGTAGTAGTCGACAAACCTATTTCAGATGAAGCCAAGGGACGCCTGCAATTAGCTTTTAATAAAGAAGACATCGAAATCCAGGGAGAAGGCTACCTAAACAATTTAAAACTACATTTTCCAAATGAGCCTGCCAGGCATAAGCTGCTTGATATTGTGGGTGATTTAGCACTGGTTGGATATCCTGTTAAAGCAAATATTATTGCTCACCGGCCAGGTCATGCAGCCAATGTCGAATTCGCCAGGAAACTAAAACAATACATAAAAAAGAACAAGCAAAATTTTGGAGTTCCGGTTTACGATCCCAACAAAGCTCCTATTTATGATCTCGCACAGATCGAAAAAACGCTTCCACATCGCTTTCCATTTCTGCTGGTAGATAAAATCATTGATTTAAATACCGAACAAATTATCGGTGTAAAAAACGTGACTTTTAATGAATGGTTTTTCCAGGGTCATTTTCCGGGAAACCCCGTTATGCCAGGTGTATTACAGATTGAAGCACTTGCCCAATGCGGGGGAATTTTATGTATTAATGCTATGCCCGAAGGACAGTACGACACCTATTTTCTGAAAATTGATAATTGTAAATTTAAAAGCATGGTAAAGCCCGGGGACACCATGATCTTAAAAATGGAATTGAATGGTCCTATACGCAGGGGTATTTGTGATATGAAAGGAACTGTGTATGTTGGCAACAGGGTTTGCACGGAGGCCGATATGGTGGCGCAGCTCGTTAAGCGATAATTTCATAACCGGTTTTGTTTTCGTTCCAGCAAGTAAATTGTTGTTTGAATTGTGATGTAATTATTGCAAATGAATATCACTGTAATCCAGCCGGTGAAAGTGAATTGTAACCGACCTCAGCCTTTTTAAAATAATTCACAATCAGCTTATTACTTTTGCCTCAACCAAAAACCGGGATAAGGGTTATAAATAAATAAAGTTGCATGGCATTACCGGGGCCTGCCACTTGCAGCTAATAGCTTATGATACATCCTCTTGCCTATATTCACCCCGATGCGCACCTGGCTGATAACGTTAAGGTGGATCCCTTTACTGTTATTCACGGAAACGTAAAAATTGGTGAAGGAACCTGGATCGGTAGTAATGTTACCATAATGGAAGGTTCACGGATCGGGAAGAACTGCAGGGTTTTTCCAGGTGCGGTAATAGGTGCTATTCCGCAAGACAGGAAATTCAATGGCGAGAAAACAACCGTCGAAATCGGTGACAATTGCACAATTCGGGAATTTGTAACCATTCATCGCGGCACTTCCGACCGCTGGAAAACGGTGATCGGAAATGGTTGTTGGTTGCTGGCTTATTCGCATATCGGTCACGACTGCATTGTTGGAAATAATTGTACCCTCAGCAACAATACCCAGCTGGCGGGTCATGTTATTTTAGGTGATTGGGTTGGAATGGGAGGTGTTTGCGCTGTACACCAGTTTGTAAAAATTGGCCAGCATTCCTTCATTTCCGGCGGTTCATTGGTTGGCAAAGATGTTCCGCCTTATATAAAAGCTGGTAGAAATCCATTAAGTTATGCTGGTGTAAATTCCATTGGCTTAAAAAGAAGAGGCTTTAGTAACCAGCAAATCAATCAAATTCTTGATATCTACCGTTGTATTTATAACAAGGGAATGAATACTACCCAGGCATTGGAATACATTGAAGAAGAATTACCAATAAACGATGAGCGGGATGAGATAGTCACTTTCGTTCGTGAAAGTGGACGGGGTATTATAAAAAGATATACTAAGGGTGCTCTCGAAGAATAAATATGATAGATCGTCAACGGTATTAATTCTAAATGCCTTGTATAAAAAGTGACCTATTAATCTTAAACCGGGTAAGATAAGCTGCATGCAAATTGAACTGCGTAACCTGGGCAAGCGATTCAACCGGCAATGGATCTTTCGCAAGTTAGATTTTCAATTTACCACCGGAAATGCCTATGCTATTGTGGGGCCTAACGGATCAGGAAAAAGTACATTGTTGCAAGTTATTGCCGGGGCAGTTGAAAAGTCTGAAGGAGATTCGCTTTGGACATTGAATAACCAATTGCTTCCGCCTGAAGCTCATTACAAGCACACCTCAATTGCCGCGCCTTACCTGGAACTTATTGAAGAACTAACGCTTTTTGAATTTCTTTCTTTTCATCATTCCTTCAAACCTTTTTTAGATGGTTATTCAGTTACAACCATTATTGATACGCTTGGCTTAAAGGATGCTGCCAATAAACAAATCCGGAATTTTAGCAGCGGAATGAAGCAAAGAGTTAAACTGGCACAGGCGATATTTACAAAAACTACTGTTGTTATGCTGGATGAACCAACCAGTAATCTCGACATTGAAGGAATAGAATTATATAACCGGTTGCTTGCAACTCATTGCCAGGAACGATTACTGATTATTTGTAGTAACGATGAAGCTGAAATTCAAATTTGTAAACACAGGTTAGCGGTAAACCAATACAAATACAGCACAACCAATGCGGGTTAGCGGCATTCATTTTCTAATATTTTCCAATTAACAACTTACCAGTCTAATCATGCAGCAGCCAATCTTCCGAACCTTTGACGAAATTCATCCTAAGGAGATCCTTACTGGTTTTTGGGCACAGGCGATACATACGCCCGGAAACACCATAAACTTCATTTCCGTAAAAGCAGGTAGCTCTTTTCCTTTACACCAGCATATCCATCACCAATGTGCCTTTGTTCTCGAAGGTGAATTTGAAATGACTATTAATGGTGAAACTCAAACTTTAAAGCCAGGGTTATTTGTGGTAATTCCTTCCAATATTACGCATTCGGGCAGGGCAATTACCGATTGCAAGCTGCTGGATATTTTCAATCCTGTAAGAGAAGATTACAAATAGAAGGCATTTTAAAGCGTTGCGATTCCTGCAGCAACCTGGCAAATGAAACCTGCAAGATATCCTGCATAAATCTCGGAAGGTTCGTGTGCATTCCTGATCAACCGGGCTGTACCAACAAGTCCTGCAATAATAACGGCAGGTATTAAAATGAAAAAAGGCCAGTGCTGATCGGTCGCTTGCTGCCAGGCACAAAAAGTGATCATTCCGCCAATACCGATAGTATGAAGACTGATCTTTTTCCAGATATTGGTAAACATCGCCGCACAGCTGCAAAGAAATACCCCAAGTAACCACTGTTGAAGAGCAACGGGTATCGCTTCAATATTCCGGCTTACATACCACGCCCAGAAATAAAACATCAGGTTTACCGTAAGCGGAATGATGCGTTCCTTCATGGTTTCCATGTACATTGATTTCAAAAAACCTAAGCGGAACAAAAGAAATACCAGCAAGCCGGGAAACAGGATGGTATTTATAAAAACCATTGCCATGATCCTTATCCTGCTTTCATATGGAATCATCAGCTGGTTAATAGGGTGTAAAAACAGCAGCACCCCTGTAATAATTGCCGGAATAAATAAAGGATGGGCTATCCAGGAAACAACCTGTGCAAAAAAGCGCAGAGATCTGGAAAATACTATGTTCGGCACGTTAGGAGCCTGGAGAACCTCAGCCATAAATAAGGATAGTCGTTTTTGATTGCGCTTATTTAAGTCACATCACATGGAATAATACCTGTTCTTTCAATCACTTGCATTGTAATTCCGGAATGGCATAGATAATGCCTGAAATTTATTCTTCCCAAACCTTTAAACCTTCACTGCAATTTGCGCAAATGTCAATGTTTTTACGGCTTGTCATTAATTCACGCCGAAACTGTTTGTAATTATCATTTTGCCAGGTCTGTTTAAATGATTGGGTTTTAAGATTGCCAAGTTGGTGGGTTGCATCTTTATCAAAGCAACAAGGTACAACCAGGCCATCCCAGGTTATTACATTAGCACTCCACAATCGCCAGCAATGGTTCTGCAAGCCACTTTTAATTTCCATTTTACCTGCTTTGTTTTTCCGGTAACGGCTGTATTTGTCTAGTGTCGTCAGCAGATTATTCGGGTCGTTTTCATAATCATATATCTGGGCTGTTTTAAAACGAACCTGGTCTACCCCGATCTCTTTTGCCAGCAGCTTAATTTCATCAATCTGGTGTTCGTTGGGTTTTACCACAAGAAACTGGAAAAAAACAAAAGGTGTTTTGCTATTCAATTCTTTTTTCCATTTAACAATATTGCGGGCACCTTCCAGCACTTTATCTAGTTTTCCACCAACACGATATTGCTGGTAAACATCCTGTGTAGTACCATCAATTGAAATTATCAGGCGGTCCAGCCCACTTTCAACCGTGGCTTTGGCCTTTTCATCGGTGAGGTAATGGGCATTGCTGCTGGTAGCCGTATAAATGCCTTTGTCGTGAGCGTATTTTACCATATCCAGGAAATCGGGATTCAGGTATGGTTCGCCCTGGAAATAAAATACAAGGTAAAGCAACTCTTTATAGATGTCATCAATGGTCTCCCTAAAAAAATCTTTTTTCAGCATCCCGGTCGGCCGGGTAAATTCCCGAAGTCCGCTAGGGCATTCGGGACAACGAAGGTTGCAGCTGGTAGTAGGTTCAAAGGAGATCGAAACCGGAAATCCCCATTGAACCGGTTTTTTTGAAAGTTTGCTTAACTGGTAGCTTCCATAAACACTTGCAGCGTTCCATAGCCGCCTAAGAGTAAGTTTGCCTGCCAGGTTAATGGTATCATTTAAATTAAAATACATGCCTGTGTGATAAGTCAAATTAATTGTAGTGGTGCAAGTTAATGGTTGCTATAAGATGCGTACTTCCTTAATCGGGAATGCTCTGCAGAATTATCGTCCATGGTCATCTTAAATTCAGCAGGTCATAAGGTTTACCGGTAATTTATCACGACATTTTTTGTATTTACAGGCATTTTTGCATGGCAATAATCTACATGGCACGAAAAAGTCGAAACCAGTTTAATAAGTTTACCATTGTTATGCTACTCTTTATAGGTGGCCTGGTAGTATATCTTTTTTACAACAATGTTCGCCAGTTTTTTGACGCAGACGCGGCTGAAAATAATTTTACGATGTACCCTGGCTTTGGAATTGCCCTGCCAAATGGCTATAAAATACATGGAATAGATGTTAGCAGATACCAGAAAAGAGTGAACTGGCCGGTTGTAAGCAGGATGTCGGAAGGTAATATCAGGTTGGGGTTTGCTTTTGTGAAAGCCACGGAAGGTGGCTCTTTTACGGATGCCCAGTTTAAGAGAAACTGGCGTAAACTGCAGGAGAACAGGATGGTTCGAGGCGCCTATCATTTTCTGAGGGCAAGCGGAAACGGTAAAAAACAAGCCCGTCATTTTATTAACACCGTAACCTTACTTCCCGGCGATCTGCCTCCAGTGTTAGATATAGAAACTTTAGATGGCACTACAACAACTGAAATGCAAAACGCAGTAAGCGATTGGCTGACAACAGTTGAAGCACACTACCATGTTAAGCCAATAATTTATACCAACGCAGCCTTTTATAATCTTTATCTCGATAGTAAATTTTCTGATTATCCTTTATGGATAGCCCATTACCAGGAAAAGCGCCAACCCAGGGTTAGCAGGCATTGGTATTTTTGGCAGCATAACGAAAGTGGCCGCGTAAATGGTATCGATGCTTTTGTGGACTTCAATGTTTTCAATGGCGATAGCAGCGATTTTAAATCCTTGCTTATTACACAAAAAATAAAATAGTAAAAAATAATAATATTATTAGTGATTATCACAAGTATACAATACTGATTCAATCCTGCTAATTACTTGTATTTTTATTGGCATCAACGGTTATTACGACGGAACAGATAGATAAAAACGTATTTTATTATACTTTATGTGTTATATAGTTCAGCGATGTTTTTTGGCTCAATTTTTTCATTTTTTTTTCTTCTAAATGCGTTATTTTCAAGCAACTTTGTAGCCTTTGATATTCACCTGTTCTCTATACTTAAAGGTTTATAAGTGTTTGAATAATTTTAATGATTGAGCCAGCCATGTACAAGAAATTATTATGTGCGGGTTTGTTATATTTAATATCACCCACTCTTAGAGCACAGCATACCGATGAGATTTTGAATGAAACTTATTATAGTGCCATGCATAGTGGGCTTGATGAAAAGAATGTTCCTGAGTTTACGGAAAAAAGTAAGATTTCAAAGAAAATACTCAAATCGTTGCCTGCTATAAATACCAACTCAGTTGTGTTATCTGATAACAGGAAAAATAGGAATTCGGGAATGATAGTTGCCGAAGAAGAAGGGCGCGAATTGTTCACTACTGGCTACAAGCGTGATAACCTGCATGGGTTATGGACTAGCAGGTATGCTAATAATCAACTGGCAGATTCCGGCCAGTTTCATAACAATATCCCTGATGGTGAATGGAGAAGCTGGTATCCTAATGGCCAGGTTCGGAGTATCCGTACCTACAATGCAGATAAATGGTATGCTGTTCACTCGGAGGTAAACAGGAGAAACACGAAAATTTATTATCATAATTTGTCCAAACTTGTTGGCTGGGATACCCGGCATTATCAAACCCTGACAAATGGTGCTGCTTCATTTGCTACTTTGCCTGCAAACGGAAAAAAATATCAACCACCTTTTAAGTTCTGCCTTCATGACGGTTTGTTTATGAATTATTATCCGAACGGCGTGATCAAAGACTCGGGGCATTATAAGAATGGATTGAGAGATGGTATTTGGAACGAATATTATACAAACGGAGTTTTGAGTGCCACCGGGTTTTATTTAAACGGATTAAAAAATAGTAGCTGGAAATATTACAGCAGGGAAGCAACTTTAACGGTGCTGGCAGAATATAAAAAAGGCAAGCTGGTTCATCGTAAATCTTATAATACCCCACCAGTTTTATCCGGCAAATAATGCTTTGTTGACGTATGAGGAAAATCAGGATGTGAGTAAAACGAATCCCGATCCAACTCTTTGCTCCTCAAAAGCTTCACGCTACATATCCTTCTATTTATTGCAAGTTTTTTATTGCATTATTTTACCTGTTATGCATCATATCATTTTAATGATGGCTATTACAGGCGTACAATCCATATTATGAACCGGGTACCCTTACATTTGCCAGAGTTCAAAATATGCCTTCATGAAGAATACTCCTTTTACAGAGAAACACATTGCGTTAGGGGCTAAAATGGCTGAATTTGCAGGTTATAATATGCCTATAAGCTATTCAGGTATAAACGATGAACATGCATCGGTTCGGAGCAACGCTGGCATATTTGACGTAAGCCATATGGGTGAATTTATTTTAAAGGGACCCAAAGCGTTAGAGTTGATTCAAAAAGTAACTTCAAACGATGCCTCTAAACTAACGGCGGGCAAAGCCCAGTATAGTTGTCTTCCTAATAAGGAAGGAGGCATTGTAGATGACCTGATTGTATATTGCCTGGAGGAGAACAAGGCCTATATGCTGGTGGTAAATGCAAGTAATATCAACAAAGATTGGGATTGGATCAGCAGTTTCAACACGGATGATGTTGAGATGCATAATATTAGCGATAAAACTTGTTTGCTTGCCATCCAGGGACCAAATGCCTGTAAGATTTTACAACCACTTACGGAGGTTGATATTTGTAACCTTACCTATTACACATTTGTTCGGGGTGTTTTTGCGGGAGTAGATAACGTGTTGATCAGTGCCACCGGTTATACTGGTAGTGGTGGTGTTGAAATTTATTTTGAAGATAAAAACGGGGCGGCTGAAAAAATTTGGGAGGCCATCTTTGAAGTTGGCGGGCCATCAGGTTTAAAGCCAATTGGGCTGGGAGCAAGAGACACCCTTCGGCTTGAAATGGGTTATTGCTTATATGGCAATGATATTGATGATACAACATCACCACTTGAAGCAGGTCTTGGTTGGATCACAAAATTTACAAAGCCATTTACAAATAGCGAATGGCTTAAGCAACAGAAAACAACAGGAGTTTCCCGGAAATTAGTTGGGCTGGAAATGATTGACAAAGGGATTTTAAGACACGGATACGATATAAAAGATGCCGATGCAAATACGATTGGTATTGTTACAAGCGGTACCCAGGCCCCCAGCCTGGGGAAAGCGGTAGGAATGGGTTATGTGGCAATCGCTCATGCGAATTTGGATAACGAGGTTTTTATAGATGTGCGGGGTAAACTTCTAAAAGCGAAAGTGGTAAAAATGCCGTTTCAATGAGTTACAAAGAAGGGATGAAAAGCATTTGCATTTGATCCCTTCTTTTCTAATAAACTATTTAGTTAAGCAAGCTCTTCTCCAATACTACCGATATATCTTTTTGCTCCTTAATAGCATTAAAACCACCTTCAATATTCCGAATATTGTGCAGTCCTTGTCTTTTTATCAGGGATGCTGCAATAATGCTTCTGTATCCACCGGCGCAATGAAGGTAAATATTACCATTTTCGGGAATCATAGCGATCTGGCCGGGATCATTCATATCTTTTAAAGGAAGATTTAAGGCACCTTCTACATGGCCGCTTGCGTATTCACTTTCATTACGAACATCCACAACCAGTAAATTCTCGTCGTGTGGCAGGTCCATCGCCAGTTCATCTGCTTCAATTTCTATGATAAGATCAATCGTTTCTCCTGCCTGGCGCCAGGCTTCAAAACCACCCTCAAGGTAACCCTGCATTTTGTCAAAGCCCACCCTGGCCAACCTGATCACACTTTCTTCCTCGGTGCCGGGTTCACAAACCAACATCATCGGTTGATCAAATGGCAACAGGCTACCTGCCCATTCAGCAAAACGACCATCTAGTCCAATGCTAATTGTACCTGGAATAAATCCTTCGGTGAACGTTTTGGAGGGGCGTGTATCCAGCACAATTATATTCTCATCTTCCAATTTTTCCTTGAAAGTTGTTACTGGTATTGGAACCATTCCTTTCTGCCTGATAATTTCGAGCGATTCATAGCCTTCCTTATTTATTCTCGCATTTACAGCAAAATACCTTGGTGCTTCATCCAATCCCTCATTCACCTTTTCTATAAAATTTTCCCGTGTTGTTGGTTGTAAAGCATAATTAGTAATTCGTTGTTCGCCGATTGTACTAACCGTTTCCTTGCCCAGGTTTTTACCACAGGCACTTCCAGCCCCGTGGGCAGGATAAACTATTACGTCGTCTTCCAAAGACAGGATCTTTTCCTGGATGGAATCAAATAACAGGCCCGCCAGTTCGCTGCTGTCAAGGTTGCCACTGCTAAGATCAGGCCGGCCTACGTCACCAATAAAAAGCGTGTCTCCGGAGAATAATGCATGGTTCTTGCCCGCTTCATTTTTCAATAACCAACAAGTGCTTTCAATGGTATGGCCGGGTGTATGAAGTGCAATAAATGTCACGTTTCCAAGAGCAAAAGCTTGCCCGTCAGTTGCAATCTGAACAGGGTAATCGGTCTTTGTTTCAGGACCATAAATAATAGGTGCGCCTGTTGCTTTACCCAGGTCAATATGACCGCTTACAAAATCAGCATGAAAATGGGTTTCGAAAATATACCTGATGCTCGCTCCTCTCGCGGCAGCCAGCTCAATATATGGCTCTATATCCCTTAACGGATCAATAATAGCGGCCTCCCCATTACTTTCAATATAGTAAGCTGCTTCGCTCAGGCAGGAAGTGTATAACTGTTGTACATACATAATATTGTACTTATTTAATACAAATCAAAAGCAAAAATTGCTTCGATAGGTATGCTTGCTGTTAAATTACAAATGAAACAGGATAAAAAAAAGTGCTCTAACCCCTGCATTACGGTGTCAAAAAAAGCTTATGCTTTTTACACGATATGCTGTACTAATATTTTCATATTAAGAAAAAACAAATGACAATTATTGACAATGCTTACAAAATACAAAAAAAAAGGTTGCCTGTTATGGACAACCTTAGTAATGTTAGAACGTTTGAATTAAACAACCAGTGTTTTGGATATTTTAAATATCTCATCAATCCGGCTAGGGCTTATACTATAATATATAAATTTCCCGTCACGCCTTGTTTTTACAATACCGGCCCTGCGCAGAATTGCCAAATGCTGTGAAGCCACTGATTGTTCGAGTCGCAACTTCACATAAATTTCTGTTACAGTAAGCTCATCCTTGTCATGCAATAACCTGATGATTTGCAAGCGCAGCTTATGATTAAGCGCTCTAATAATCAGGTCAGCTTTTTTTAATGTCAGAAGTTCTACCTGGATTTCTTTTCTGCTTCCCGGATAAAGCACCAGGAAATGTTGATTGCTTGTTGCCATAGTTAATACAATAAGGTTTAATCAAAAACTCTATTCTTTTAGAGTTTGATCGAAAATACATAAAAAGATTACCCCCTTTGATATATCTAATAAATTTAATAAAAAAAAATTCTTAAATATAAAAGTTCGGCAATTTAGAAAAAGCATTCTAAATCACATTAAAAATTTATACCAATGTTGTGTACACTTTATTATTGGCTAATATTTTGACAGTTGCGTATAAACTTTAACGGATTATTGTAAATTTTTTATTGTGGGATTGTAAAATTCTTTACAATAAAACGGCTCAGCGGACAATAAATTAGTAAAAGTTGCAGATTTAAAATAAGCATAAGCAATAAGGCAAAATGCACGTTTTGTATCAGCTTCCGGGAGATAAATAAAATTGGTATGCTCGTTTATACTCCGGAATTTATCTGCTCCGCTTCCCGTATAAAACACCCTATGTTCATTTGAATAATCATTTAAAAATTGAGCATCAACTATAGCTGTTGAGGGTTTAATAATGATGTTATTTAAACTGTCATATAACGCAAAAAACACCTCCATACGTCTTGCATCAATCATAGAACAATATAAAAAATCGTTATAATTTGTATCGATGGCATTAATTTGAGTTTGAATAGTTGTATAATTCTCATTCATCTTAATGTCATCTTCTTCTTTAACCAATAAACTTGCTGCCTTAGCAATTACCTGTAAACTGTTGATGGTTATTAGTGGAATCTTTAATGCGAAACACAAACCTTTGGCACTGGCAAGTCCAACCCGCAGACCAGTATATGACCCCGGTCCATTATTAATTGCAATTGCATGCAACTCATTTAAACCGACCTTGTTTTTTTTTAATAATGACTGAATAGAAGGCTGCAAAAAAGCAGCATGTTGCATTGGTTCATTATTAACTTCTGAATCAATTAGTACATCATCTTCAGCTAAAGCAATAAAGCCATCTTTACCGGTAACATCAATAAGTAATATCAGCGCCATTAAATATGATTTAATAATAAAGGATGCGGACGATACCTGGCAGATGTACTTTCTAACCTGGTAAGTAAATCCTTAATATGATGTATGCCTATTTTATTTGCCCAGTTTATTGGTCCTTCCGGGTAACTGGTACCCAACTTCATTGCCATATCAATTTCTTCCGGGGAACTAATTCCTTCCGCGATGGCATAATAAGCTTCATTAATTATCATACTTAAAATCCTGGGAGCTACCAGTCCCGGCTGATCTGCTACAAATTCATATTGTTTTCCAATAGCCTTCATAAGCGCTTTTAGCGAGGTTGTAGATTGTGTATTGGTAGCTACTTCCCAAACCGGCCTGTCGGGTAAGCCCGACCAACCGCAAAACCTGCCAACGTTTGCCGGAGCATAAGGCAATTCCCTGAACGTTTTAATAGTTTCGTTTACGAGGTAAGGTTTATCACCGGCCTCGAAAAATATGCCATTGAAATTCAAATCAATAAAAGCATCAGCATGAGCGTACATCTCAAACTCAGTGGCATTGTGAACAATTATCAACTGATGATTCACCGTATCTGGTCTGCACCATGAAAGATTAACGCCGGATTGGTTTATTACTATGTTCATCTTTTGTTTTGCTCCGGGTTGCGCAATTCCGGTGAATTTTCTAATGGCGGCAAAGTTGAACGAATGAAAGCAATCTTTACTTTCTTTGTTTCTATTTCAAAATAATAATGGACAAAACTGTAATTCAAACAAACGAAGCACCCGCTCCAATTGGTCCTTATAGCCAGGCTGTTATTGCGGGTGGCTTTTTGTATATCAGCGGGCAAATTGCTTTAAACCCTGCATCCGGTGAACTGGTAATTTCTACGGTGGAAACGGAAACGACCCTTGTTATGCAGAACCTGCAGGCTATTCTTACAAAAGCCGGCTACGACTTTAATCATGTGGTAAAGACTACGATCTTTCTAACCGACATGAACTTGTTTGCTGCTGTTAATACTGTTTACGGACAGTTTTTTACAGCCAATTATCCTGCCCGGGAAACAGTGGCAGTGAAAGGATTGCCGAAAGGGGTTAATGTTGAAATAAGCATGATTGCCTATAAATAAGACGTGCTTTTCTGGTTTCCTGCCTGCGCATTTCATTACTACATTTCTTTTGTTCCGGGTAAAAAAACTACGCCGGCAGGAGTTTGATTTAAAGGTTCAGGAGGGCATCATTTGCCGCAAGGTTATTATTGTATTTTTACCGATTACAAACTGCTTCCTATGCAAAATTCCGCGGAACAAAAAATTCGTATTGTTACAGCTGCCAGTTTGTTTGATGGACATGATGCTGCCATCAATATTATGCGGCGCATTTTGCAAAGCAAAGGGGTGGAAGTTATTCATTTGGGTCATAACCGAAGTGTACATGAAATTGTAGAAGCTGCAATAGAAGAAGATGTGCAGGGTATAGCGATTACCAGTTACCAGGGCGGTCACGTAGAGTTTTTTAAATACATGAAAGACTTGCTGGTAAAAAGCAAATGTGGTCATGTGAAAATATTTGGCGGTGGCGGAGGTACCATTTCGCCGGACGAGATAGCAGCCTTGCACTCGTACGGTATTACAAGAATCTACAGCCCTGATGACGGGCGTACCATGGGCCTCGAGGGAATGATTGAAGATGTAATAGATCATTGCAGGATCACTGCGGGTTCAATGGAAATTAACAGCGGTTCCAAACATCCATTCTGGCATGCTGCTTCAACCTGGAATGGAGTTTTGCCGTTGGGGGAAACTAAAGATATACGGCGGATTGCCAGGGAAATTACCTATGCCGAATTAAAAATTGGTGCTTCCGAAAGGTTCTTTTCCGGGGTAGATTCTTTGAAAATACCCAAAGAATTAAAACCAGTTATTGACGATGATGTAACTGGTGCTGCCTTAAACAACGAATGGAAGGGAGCAGTAATCGGTATCACCGGTACCGGTGGTGCTGGTAAATCTTCTGTTACAGATGAAATTGTTCGAAGGTTCCTGGGAAATTTTACGACAAAGACGATAGCAGTTATTTCGGTTGATCCTTCGAAAAAGAAAACAGGGGGAGCTTTGCTTGGAGACCGGATTCGCATGAACAGCATTTCTCACGAAAGAGCCTATATGCGAAGTATGGCGACCCGGGACGACAATAAAGCATTGAGTTCTTATGTACAGGATGCTATAAATGTGTGTAAAAATGCAGGGTTCGATTGCATAATTCTTGAAAGTGCCGGCGTAGGTCAAAGTGATGCTTCTATCCTTGATTATTGTGATATAAGTGTTTATGTGATGACGCCCGAATATGGCGCAGCTTCTCAATTGGAGAAGATAAACATGCTGGATTATGCAGACCTTGTGTGCATCAATAAGTTTGATAAAGCGGGAGCCCTTGATGCCCTGGCAGATGTTCGCAAACAATACAAGCGCAATCATTCATTTTGGACAGCCTCCGACGATAGCCTTCCAATTATTGGCAGTATAGCCAGTAAATTCAACGATGAGGGAATGAACCAGCTTTTTGAAAAGTTATTAGCTAAAATCGAAGAAAAAAAGCAAATAAGATTCGGTGAATACAGCTTTACTGCAACGGCTACCTTTTCGCAAGCCATTATTCCCCCGGCGCGGGTTCGGTATTTATCAGAAATCACTGAAACGATTTCCAATTATAATACCTGGGTAAAAGAACAGGCCGGTATAGCATCAAAACTTGGTCAGTTACAAAGCATACTCGAGGAGTCAGAAACCGAAGGCGTGGAGCCACTTCAAATAATTAAAGCCAGGTATGAAAATCAATTACAACCTGATTGTAAAAAGCTTTTACAGCAATGGGAAGCATTGCAACTGAAATACCAGGCCGATTTTGTTGAATACGAGGTTAGGGGAAAAATAATCAGGCAACCACTGACAAGCTTGTCACTGAGCGGCTCCAAAATACCTAAAGTGGTTTTACCCGGGTACCGCGATTGGGGAGATATTCTTACCTGGCTTTTACAGGAAAATATTCCGGGCGAATTTCCATATACCGCTGGTGTTTTCGAAATGAAGCGACAAGGAGAAGATCCTACCCGCATGTTTGCAGGAGAAGGAACGCCCGAAAGAACCAATAAAAGATTTCATTATGTAAGTGCGGGCCAACCGGCAAAACGACTTAGTACTGCTTTCGACAGCGTTACTCTTTATGGCGAAGACCCGGCTCCAAGGCCAGATATTTATGGTAAAGTTGGGAATAGCGGTGTAAGCATAGCTACCGTTGATGATGCCAAAAAATTATACAGTGGTTTCGATCTTTGCAGTGCCTCTACCTCTGTTTCAATGACCATTAACGGACCGGCAGCCATGTTATTGGCGTTTTTTATGAATGCAGCTATCGACCAGCAATGTGAAAAATGGATCAAAGAAAACAGCAGGGAAGATTTGGTGAAAACAGCGTTCGACAGGAAATATCCAGCTGGCAATCTTCCGGTTTACTTGTTGGAAGAATTTGGAAAGAATGGATTACCTGAAGGAAATAATGGCCTGGGTTTGCAACTTCTGGGCTTGAGTGGCGATGAAGTTTTGCCGCTTGATGTGTATGATCAAATAAAAATAAATGCCCTCGTCCAGGTACGCGGTACGGTTCAGGCCGATATATTAAAGGAAGACCAGGCACAAAATACCTGCATATTCAGCACCGAATTTGCGCTCAAGCTAATGGGTGATGTGCAGGAATACTTTATTGACAACAAGATCCGCAATTTTTACAGCGTTAGTATAAGCGGCTACCATATAGCAGAAGCTGGTGCAAATCCTATTACCCAGCTTGCCTTTACTCTTGCAAATGGCTTCACCTATGTGGAATATTACCTGAGCCGTGGTATGCATATTGATGACTTTGCTCCTAACCTGTCCTTCTTTTTTAGCAATGGAATGGATCCTGAATACAGTGTAATTGGAAGGGTAGCCCGAAAAATCTGGGCTAAAACCATGAAGCATAAATACAAGGGAAATGACAGGTCGCAAAAATTGAAATATCATATTCAAACCAGTGGTCGTAGCCTGCATGCACAGGAAATTGATTTTAATGATATCAGAACTACACTGCAAGCATTGTATGCTATTTACGATAACTGCAACAGTCTTCATACAAATGCTTACGACGAAGCCATCACAACGCCTACCGAGGAAAGCGTTAGAAGGGCAATGGCAATCCAGCTGATTATTAACCGGGAATTGGGATCGGCTAAAACAGAAAATTTTATCCAGGGAAGTTTTGCAATAGAAGCCCTGACCGATTTGGTAGAAGCTGCGGTTATGGCAGAATTCGATCGTATTAACGAGCGGGGTGGCGTGCTTGGTGCTATGGAAAGAATGTACCAGCGAAATAAAATCCAGGAAGAAAGCATGCATTATGAAATGCAGAAGCATACAGGGGAATTACCATTGGTCGGGGTAAATACTTTTCTAAATAAAAATGGTAGTCCTACAATTCAGCCATCCGAAATTATTAGGAGCAGCAATACAGAAAAAGATCAGCAAATACAGAACTTACATGCCTTCTGGGAAAGAAATAAGACAAACTCTGCCCTTATGATAGAACGTTTGAAAAAATCGGCAATCAATAATGAAAATCTTTTTGCCGAATTGATGGAAACAGTAAAACACTGTTCCCTTGGTCAAATTACACATGCCCTGTACGAAGTAGGAGGGCAATACAGGAGAAATATGTAAGTAACTGCCCCATAATAGGGCAGTTACAATATTTTATCAGGCAACAATGCTTTTGTCATCGGTTGCTGCTTCACTGCCGGGTTCTTCGTCTTCTGCGGGCGCTTCAACCTTTATGTCAACTGCCGCAGTATTTAATATCTGCAACCATTTTACCATTTTTTTCAGGTCACTTGAGTATACCCTTTCAAGGTCAATAGAAGGATACACTTTCAAAAAGTAAGCTTTTAAAGCCTTATCGTTTTTGATATCAGGTAGGGCTTCATCGCTGGCTTTCATAGCAACAAAAATCTCGGCAAGATTTACATTGTTAGTGGTAGTATATACTTCAATGCTTTCCAGGTGCGAAAATTGATGACCCCTGCTGCTTATGAACCGGGTTGAATCATCTTCCAGCGAACGAACAATTGCGCCATCGTTTTTTGTGGTAATAAGTTCAAATAGTCCTGGTAAACCACTTACTGAGATCAATTTATTGTACTCCATGCGTCTTCTGTTTTATAAAGAGGACGCAAATTAAAGGTTCCTCTTCCAGTTTAAATGCCACAGTCGAAATAATTTAATCAACCTGCTGCCACCTTGCTTAAAAAAACTTTCTCTTAACATGCCGGTTTCGGTAATATCAATTATTTTATACAAAGCCCGTTTAGGTTACTTTTGCAGCTTGTTAAAGAGTATATGACAGAAAATGAATCTGCGGAATCTTCAGTTAATGCTGATGTTCCCGTAACAGAGTTAGCCGATCGTGTTACAAAAGGCTCTTTGCCCAGGCATATTGCAATTATTATGGATGGCAACGGTCGCTGGGCACAGGAACAGGGACAAGACCGCTTATTCGGGCATTTTCATGGCGTTGAAAGTGTAAGGAATATTGTGGAAGGTTGTGCCGAAATCGGAATTGAATACCTTACTTTATATGCATTCAGCACCGAAAATTGGGATCGGCCCGACTATGAAGTAAATGGATTGATGGAATTGCTCGTGAATACAATTCGAAAGGAAACTGAAACGTTAAATCGCAATAATATCAGGTTACATGTAATTGGTGACAGGAACATGTTAAGCCAATATGTGAACCAGGAACTGGATGAAAGCCTTGAGATTACACGTCAAAATACCGGGCTAAACCTTATAATGGCACTTAGTTATAGCGGAAGATGGGAATTAGTACATGCCGTTCAGCAGGTGGCGCTCGATGTGGAAGCAGGAAAACTAAAGGCATCCGAAGTTGACCAGGATACGCTTCGTAATTATCTCTACACCAGCGATTATCCCGATCCTGAACTAATGATTCGTACCAGCGGGGAATACCGGATCAGCAATTTTTTGCTTTACCAACTGGCTTATGCAGAATTGTATTTTACAAATACCCGTTGGCCTGATTTCCGCAAAAAACACCTGTACGAGGCAATTCTTGATTACCAAAACCGCGAACGCCGCTTCGGAAAAACAAGTGCTCAGCTCCAGGATTTACAGGAATAACTCACTGTAAATGAAGTTTTAATTGCTAGGGCAACCAGGCTGGTAAGGGCAGGTGTCCTTTTAACATACACTTTCAATCTTTGCAATTATCTTGCCGCCCTGACAATCCTTTTTTGAATAACACCCAACAACTGACAATTTTTTTCCGGATGTTCAATTTTATTAGCCGCCCGGCAATGCTAACTGTATTTGTGCTGCTGATTGCAGCCCGGTCTGGCGCCCAGGATACTACTTCCACTACCACTTCCGTCGATCCAGAACTGGAAGCCATGTTCTCACAAAAAGTACCAAAAGAATACACCATTGCCTCTGTAAAAGTGGTTGGAAATAAATTTTTTGATAATACTTTATTGATGTCCGTAGCCAATATAAATGTTGGTGATAAAGTAATGATTCCCGGCGGAGATAATTTTAGCCGTGCTATTAATAATCTATGGGGTCAGAATTATTTTGGAAACGTTGCCATATATATTACGTCACTTGAACAACCTGATAAAATACATATTGAAATAGAAGTGCAGGAAAGACCAAGACTTCAAAAGTTCAGTTTCAAAGGAATAAAGAAAAGTGAAGCCGACGATCTGAAAGAGAAAGTAGGCCTGGTGGCAGGCAGGATCATAACAGATAATTCGAAGCAAAATGCAGGCGAACAAATTGAAAAATTTTACGCTGAAAAGGGATTTAGAAATGTATCCATCCGGGTAGAAGAAATTGCCAGTCCCAATGTGCAAAACGCCTCTGATATTGTGTTTTACGTAGATAAGGGCACTAAAGTAAAAGTGGGAAATATCTATTTCGCGGGTAATGAAAATATACCGGATCTGAAACTGAAAAAGCAAATGAAGGGCACCAAAGAAACAAGCCGTTTCTCTTTGTATGCTTCAAAAGACACAGCAGTTTTACCAGGTGCCAATAAAAAGTCTGTTGAAAGTTTATTAGAAAACCAGGGTTTCTTAAAACCAACGGTGGTTCTTAATTCACTGGATCCTTATTTCCGTTTCAAGGTTTTTAGCAACGCCAAATTCAATGGTAAGAAATACGAAGAAGACAAAGAAAAGATCGTTGATTTTTATAATACAAAAGGTTTCAGGGATGCACAAATTGTAAAAGATACCGTATACCCTAATAGCACTGGTAATCTTAATGTTGAGGTACAGGTGAATGAAGGCCGTAAATACTATTTCGGAAACATTACTTTCAGGGGCAATACCAAATATTCCGATTCTATTTTAAACCAGATTGTAGGAATTCAGAAAGGAGAAACCTATAACCTCGAAATACTAAATAAAAGGCTTGGTAAGGAATTAAGCCAGGACGGCAGTGCTGACATCAGTGCACTGTATATGGATGATGGTTACCTGTTTTTTCGCGCCGATGCTACCGAAACAGCAGTTTATAACGATACTATTGACCACGAGATTCAAATAGCGGAAGGCCCGCAGGCTACGATTAAGAATGTTCGGATCGCTGGTAACGAAAAAACCAAGGAATATGTAATTCGCCGTGAACTAAGAACCATTCCGGGTGAGAAATTTAGCAGGACAGATCTTATCAGGTCGAATCGTGAGATAGCTAACCTTAATTATTTTAACCAGGAAAAAATTGGGATCAATCCCATTCCGGATCCTTCTGACGGAACCGTAGATATCAATTACACCGTTGAAGAAAAATCAAGTGACCAGCTGGAACTGTCTGCAGGTTTCGGTGGTGGTATTGGGCTTACCGGAACGTTAGGTGTTACGTTCAACAATTTTTCTATTAAAAATTTCTTTAGAAAAGAAACCTGGGATCCATTGCCGAGTGGTGACGGGCAAAAATTGAGTGTTCGTTTGCAGAGTAATGGTCGTGCCTTCAGAAGTTATAATCTAAGTTTTACAGAACCCTGGCTGGGTGGAAAAAAGCGCAATTCTTTTACTGTTGCCTTTAATGATTCCAAGTTTGCCAATTCTTATAATCCACTTACGGGTCAGTATGAAAGGGTTCCGAAATCATATATTAAAACAACCAGTGCAAGCATAAGCCTGGGCAGGCAGCTGAAATGGCCCGATGACTTTTTTAGTTTGCTCACTTCTGTTAGTTATACCAAGTATACGCTAAAAGATTATTTGTTTTTTGAAGATTTCCGCGACGGGGTGTCCAATGATTTAAGTTTTAAACTGGCCTTGCAACGTTCATCCATTGACCAGCCTATTTTCCCCAGAAGTGGTTCCAGCTTTTTAGCCAGTCTCCAGTTAACACCGCCCTGGTCGTTGATGAATGGAGGTAATAAAACATATAACACGCCGGAAGAAAAGTACAAGATGGTGGAATATCACAAGTGGCGTTTTACAGGTGAATGGTATGTGCCCCTGGGTAAACCACATGGATCTGAAAAAAACAGGCAGTTTGTAATGAAACTGGCAGCCAAATACGGGTTCATTGGCAAGTATAACTCAAACCTCGAAATATCTCCGTTTGGCAGGTTCCAGGTGGGTGACGCAGGGTTAAGCAATCAATATGCATTGTTGGGTTATGATATTATTGCGCAAAGAGGATACCCGGTTTATCAAACCAGCAATCCTAAAATCAACCCGGATCAATCAGGTGCCAGTACTTATTTTACCATTTTTAATAAGTATACTGCAGAAATGAGGTACCCGCTAAGTACCAACCCCAGCAGTACCATTTTTGCACTTGCTTTTATGGAAGCAGCAAATGGATGGTATGATATTAAGCAATACAATCCATTCCAGTTGCGCAGAAGCGTTGGCTTGGGAATGCGTTTCTTTTTACCAATGTTTGGTTTGCTTGGCTTTGATTATGGTATCGGGCTCGACAGGCTTCAGCCAGGAAACGGCTTGAAAAACGCTACCAAGTTTACATTTATGCTTGGCTTTGAGCCAGAATAGGGGTATGTGGAAGAAGATAGCTTTCTTTAACAACTAATCATTAAACGATTAATACTTTTCTCATTCTAAAACGGTTATATATGAAAAAAATAATTGTAAGCTTTTGCTTGCTGGCCGGGTTTGCACTTACCTCAGTAGCACAGCGTTATGCTATTATTGATACCCGCTACATTCTCGACAAATTGCCTGAATATAAGGATGCACAGAAAACGTTGGATGCTACTGCTAATATGTGGCAGAAGGAAATTGATGGCAAGCAGGAGCAGCTGAACAAAATGTATCGTGATTTTGAAGCGGAACAAGTGATGTTAACTGATGAGCTAAAAAAGAAGAGAGAAGACGAATTATTTAATAAAGAGAAAGAAGTAAGGGACCTTCAGAAGAAGCGTTTTGGCTATGAAGGTGATCTTTTCAAGGAAAGGCAAAAACTTGTAAAGCCAATACAGGACAAGGTTTACACCGCTGTACAACGGCTCGCAGTAGCCCGTACATATGATTTTATTTTGGATAAGAGTGAAGGCATTACTGTTATATTTGCCGACCCCAAACTGGACAAAAGCGAAGATGTTTTAAAAGAGTTGGGCGTAAAGTAGAATTAATTTAAACATAATAAAACAAAAAACACAGATTTAAAAGCGCATGAAAAAGTTATTTGTGGCTCTTGCAGCCGTTGCAGGTCTAATGCTGGCTGGCTCAGAAAAGGCTACTGCTCAAAGTAAAATGGGGTATTTCGACCTTGAATACGTGGTTAGTCTTATGCCCGGAGTATCAAAAGTTGATACCCTATTGGCCCAGTTTGAAAGAGATTCACTTGGAATGGAATATGATTTTCGTTTAGGCGAATTTCAAAGAAATGATAGCACCCTTAAAGCTGACAGCGCTAAAATGCCTGCCCGCTTGTACCAGGAAAAGAAAAATGATATGATCCAGAAATTCTACGTGCTTCAAAACTGGCAGCAATATTCACAGCAGGTAAGCCAGGCCAAGCAACAGGAATTGATGGCTCCGTTTTTAAATAAAGCGTTGGGTGCTTTTCAACAGGTTGTAGAAGAAAACAAATATGGTTATGTTTTCAAAAGAGAAAGTCTTTGGATTGCTCCTCCGGGTGATAACCTGATTCCATTGGTGGCAAAAAAATTAGGTTTGAAATTACCAGTTGATCCAAATGCACCGGCAGAAGCGCCTGCCACAAAACCAGCTGCTAAACCAGCTACAACAAAGCCAAAACAATAATCTTTTTGGATTGATAATAGAAAGCGATTTTCCTTTTGGGGAAATCGCTTTTTTTAATTTGAGCCATAGTTTATTCCTACCTAAGAATTTGGCACCTGAAAATTCTATAAAGTTTTGTAAAGGCACAATGCAACGAAGGGTATGGCGTTCTTTTTGCAAATGAGTTTAGCAATATGAAGAAACATGTTTGGCTGCTGTTAACCCTTTTCTACACTCCTGCCTTTGTTTCTGCTTTTGATAGTTATTCACCGGAAACCAAATCACAATACTACCTGGTAGTTGATAAAAGCGACAACACTATTACGTTGTATGACAATGTGGATTGGGTGTTACAATGGCCCTGTACTTTTGGAAGCAACGATATGGGTGACAAAATGGTGCAGGGTGACCGGAAAACACCGGAAGGCAGTTTTCATATCATAACTAAAGGAGGCCACAAAAAATGGCATAAGATGATGAAGCTGGATTACCCTACCCCGGTCGACCGTCAAAAATTTAACGAAAGAAAGAGCCGTGGTTTGATACCAGCTAATGCCAAAATAGGTGGCGATATTGCAATTCATGGAACATGGCCAAGGGAAGACTTTGCGGTTGAATACTTACAAAACTGGACATTAGGATGTATTAGTATGCGCAACGATCACCTTGATGAATTGTACAGCATGATCGGCCTGGGTACACAGGTAATTATCAGGAAATAAATTTGAAAAGTCAAAACAACATTACAATAGATAATCTACCTGGCAGCAGTTCGTTCTTTCCATTGTTCATTGAAGGTCCTGGGAGCAAAATCAAGCACATCGTGACTTTTCGCCCACTGTTTAAATAACCGGTTAACTACTTTGTTTTTAAGCGAGCCTTTGCCTGTATTCATAATGCTCCGGTGCAAACTGGCCGTTTTCCAAATTTTCCAGGCTATTCGTTCAGCAAGGTTGCTTTCTCCTGAGATCACGGCCTGGTGGCGGTTATCAAGTAACAATTCATGCAGGTTAATCCTCACTGGACATACCTGGGTACAATTTCCGCAAAGCGAAGACGCATAACTTAGGTGTTTATATTCATGCATTCCCCTTAGCCAGGGCGTAATTACCTTTCCAATCGGTCCGCTATAAGTGGTTTCGTAACTGTGCCCACCAATATTTTTATAAACGGGGCAGGCATTCAGGCAACTGCCACACCTGATACAATACAAAGCTTCCCTGCTATTTGCATTTGCCAGTAGCTGCGTACGTCCGTTATCCAACAGTACCACATACATTTCTTCCGGACCATCGGCTTCGTTTTTCTGGCGGGGTCCACTGATAATACTGTTGTAAACAGTTACGGTTTGCCCTGTTCCATAAGTGGAAAGCAAGGGCCAAAACAATCCTAGATCTGAAAGCGAAGAAAGTACTTTCTCGATGCCAACAATAGCGATATGAATTTTTGGAAATCCGCAGCTTAGCCTGCCGTTTCCCTCATTTTCCGTAATGGCAATACTGCCTGTGTCTGCTATTATGAAATTGGCACCGGTTATTCCTATTTCTGCAGCAGTATATTTATTGCGTAGTTTATGCCGGGCAACCTGGGTAAGTTGTTCGGGGTTTAGATTGGGTTCAGTACCCAATTTTTGTGCAAATAACCTGGCAACATCCTCTTTGCTTTTATGCATAGCTGGTGTTACAATATGATAGGGAGCCTCCCCATCTAATTGCTGGATATATTCACCAAGGTCGGTTTCAATGCTTTCAATTCCGTTTTTTTCAAGAAAAGCATTCAGGTGAATTTCTTCAGTTACCATGCTTTTGCTTTTCACCACTGTTTTACATTCGGCTGCCTTGCTAATTTTTAAGATTTCTGCCAGGGCATCCTCTGCAGTTTCGGCCCAAATTACTTTTCCGCCTTTAGCAGAGAAGTTTTTTTCGAAAGTTTCCAGTGTTTTATCCAGCTGTTCAACAGCCTGCCATTTAAGGTTTTTCGCTTGCTCTCTTGCTTTTTCAAGGTTGGCAAATTGTTGTTTCCCAATAGGTACAACTGAATTATACTTACCAATATTGAAATTAATTTTTCGGCGGTGATCGAGATCCCCGGCTTTTATGGTGCTTTTAGCTATAAAGGAATCAGAATTATTCAATAGGTATCGTATTCAGGAAGAATGAAAACGGATGTAAATTGATTAATGACCAGGCGACTTATTAATGACCGCCATTCTGATTATCATCGTGCTGGCGCATTTGATATTGCAAAGCCAGGATGGTAAGTATTGAAAACAATAGTAAACCAATTGCTGCAAGAACAATAGCCCAGGCGCGGCCATAATCAAAGCTTTTGATAAGCAGCATGGCGCAAAAAATAGAAATGAGAGCAGTGGTGGCAAAAAATGGAAATTTCATTTATGACTATGTTTTTACAAATAGTGATTTACAAACCGTTGCAAATGTATTGATGCCGGCACAAACGCAAAAAAAATGTATGAGAGTTATCTTACTTACTCCTGTTTAAACTAAAGTATTCTTTGGCAACTGCGTCTAAAGCATCATAAAAGTCAGCACCATATTTGCGAACCAATGATTCTTTTAAAAATTGGTACACCGGTACCTTTAATTTTTTGCCCAGTTTGCAGCCTGATTTGCACAGATCTTCACGGGGTTCGTAATTCACATATTCAATATCGCTTTTTTTACTCCTTTTGATTCGTACAGGAAATAAGTGACAACTAATCGGTTTTTTCCAATCCACCTTTCCATCGTTATAAGCCTGTTCGATCCCGCATTTTACGATCCCAGCTTTATCAGTAATTGCATAAACACAAATGCCACCGTTGATGGCAGGAGTTACCCAACCAAATTCTTTGTTGTAAACATACCTGCCCTGCTTTTCAATTTCTTGTATATGATCAGGCGATAAATAGGGCTTTACTGCTTCATATACTTTATCAAGCATGGCCTTTTCACTTTTTTCCAGGGGAGCGCCAGCATCTCCATCTACACAACAACCCCCTTTGCATTTTACAAGGTCGCATACAAATTGTTCTTCAATCAATTCGTCGCTTACTAATTTGTTATCTATCGCAATCATAATTCAAGCTGCTATTGTGTTTAAAGGCGATGCTTCCGTTTACGAACTAAAACTTAAGATTCTGAATCAACTATTTCTTCCACTGAAACGTGTTGAAAAGGTGTCTTAGATCTTCCGCTAAAAAATCATTGATTGGTTTAAGTGAATCTTCGTTTGGAGGGGCATCAAAATACAAAGCTCCCCGCAGAAAGTGCCGTGTACTATCAGTTAAATAAAATTGACTGGCAGTTGCTGCATTGCCACCCACTTTAAATAGTACCCCGGTAACATTATTTGCCGTGCGAAAAAGCGAGTCTTCAATAAAACTAGCTTTATAGCTGTGTTTGTAAGTAAGATTATATGCATCGTTCACCATCTTACTAAAATTGTTTGCAGGTAGCGCTTTATAGCTGATGTATATACGGCTGTTGAATTTGGAGAAGTCAACATTTATCCACCAGGGATTTTCTGCCTTATCTTCAAAAAAAGTGGAATCCTTAACTATGGTGGCATATACAGGATATTCGAACTGGTAGGGATAGCCCGGGGCATTAAAGAGTTGGTATTGGTGCGGGGGAAAATTGGTTTTGGCGTAACCCCTTGGTTTTGGCGTGAAAGTAGAGTTGCAAAAAGATAACAGCAAACACAACATGGTAACGCCTGCTAATCTTAATTTAAAAACATTCATGCGATTATAGTAAAAATTCGAAGGTATTGGCATAGGGTGTGCAGAACAAACTGGAATGATTTACTCACCACCATTAATGGTAACCTTCACTTTCTGAATGCGGTTTTTACTTACTTCCAGCACGGTAAAATTAAAATCGCCTGCTTTTATTTCCTGGTTCACAGAAGGTATTTCACCGGCAATTTCTAATAATAAACCCGCAAGAGAATCACTTTCACCACTTAGCTTATCAAAGGTGTCAGCCGATAGACTCATCATTTTACGTACATCATTCAACATTGTTTTGCCTTCAAAAATGTAATTCATGTCGTCGATCTTCTTATTGCCTGTTTCTATTTCATCAAACTCATCCGAAATCTCACCAATTACTTCTTCCAAAATATCTTCGAGGGTAATAATGCCGCTGGTACCACCAAATTCATCGGCTACTACGGCAAAATGAATGTGCTTCACCTGGAACTCTTTCATCAGGTCCTCGATAAATTTTTGCTCATGCACAAAATATGCCGGCCTCATGAGCGAATGCCAGTCAAACGAGTCGTCATTTCCTATGTGCGGAAGCAAGTCTTTGGTATGAATGATACCTTTTATTTCATCAAGGGATCCTTTGTAAACCGGTAACCTGCTGTGATGTAGATCTTCCACCCGCTTTTTCAACTCGAGAAAACTCGTTTTATATTCTATTCCATTAACATCCAGCCGGGTTCTCATAACCTGTTTGACCGTAATATTTCCAAATTTTATTATGCCTTTCAGGATGTTTTTTTCTTCTTCGGTAGCTTCTGATTCTGTTGTAAGATCAATAGCATGATTTAATTCTTCCAGACTTGCGGCCATCGATTTTTGGCCCAGCGCCTTTTCGATATTGTCGGAAAAAAGTACCAGTCTCGTTGCAAGCCCTTTAAACAAAAGGTAAAGACCTTCTACCAGCCAGCCAACATCTTTTGCGAATCGTACATTGTTTTGCGAGGCAAAGGTTTTTGGTAAAATCTCAACAAAAATTAGAATGATGGTTGCGATAACTACCAGCTTGATGCCATATGAAAGCCAGTGATTTTCTACAGGAAACCATTGGGCCATCATAAAACTTCCGATGAGTACAATACTGATGTTGGCAAAATAATTGGCAATGGTCAGGGCAGCCAATAATATTTTGGGTTGTTCCATTAATGTTATAACCCGCTTGTAAGGTGGTTGCTGTTTTGTTTTAAGGTAATTGATATCCTTAAAATTTAGCGAGAAAAATGCAATTTGGGCGCCTGATACACAAAAAGATACAAACAAAAGTACCATCAGCAGCACAACCAGGATGGTTGTCATTTCGGTGGTAAATGCCAGTAAAGGACCAATAAATGCCAGTATTTGAATTAGAAACGAATGATGATCCAAAGTTTGAATGATAAGTGAAACAATATGCCTTTACGGCTAAATACATGACAAAGAAAACCAACCACCGGATAGAAAGCATTTTTAATTTATGAAATCACTTCCTAATACGGCAGGTTCTCCGATGAATCGGTTGATGGAGGAATATCGCTGGTCAAAAAACCTTCAATGCCATCATGATGCATAGTGCCACCCTGTAAGTGGCCTGCCTCGTTTCTTTTATCCAGCATTATCATGTTTTCGCCTACTATTTCGGTTGCAAATTTTTTATTTCCGTCCTTATCTTCCCAGCTCCTTGTTTTTAATCTTCCGTCAATATAAACAAGGCTTCCTTTATGCAGGTATTTTTGGGCTAAATCTGCCAATCCTCTCCATAAAACCACGGTATGCCATTCAGTTTGGCTTATGAGTTTACCGGTTTTGTCTTTGAAGGTTTCGGTAGTAGCCAGCGAGAATTTTGCAACGCCAATATTTCCCTCCAGGTACTGTACATCAGGATCTTTTCCCAAATTGCCAATTAGTGTAACACGATTAACGCCTCTCATATGAATGCGGTTTTGCTTGCCGGAATTACTACTAAAAGTAGATTTTTTTATGAAAGAACCCTATTGTACCCCGGAAGAATTTAGAAAAGTAAAAGCGGACGCATTTCCTTATTGCTTAAGTAAGAATTAATAATTCGCGGAAAAGCAAGTTTATTTTGTTCTTTACTAGATACCCATTGATACCCTGCAGGGGCATTTACCTGGTGCAATGCATTTACTTCGAAAAACCTTGCGTAAATAGTTTGATGGCTTAATTGCTGCTTATAAATGTCGGAATGACCGGTAATGGTGACTTCTGCATTTGTAAATGCATCCAAAGAATTCATTAGCTGGTCGCTGCTCCATTCAAGGTCAGCTTCTTTTTCTACCAGGTAAAACTCGTACAGGCTTTGCCATATATCTTTTTCATTGCGTTGCCGCACCAGGACTTTATTGTTACTGGTGATTACAAAATAGGTAAGCCATCGCTTTTTCTTTACCAATTTTTTCGAACGAACCGGCAAGTCCTTTGTGGCATTAGTATTAAAGGCCACACATTGCTGTTTGAATACACACTGAATGCATAACGGTTCAGCAGGCGTGCAAACTGAAGCACCAAAATCCATTATCGCCTGGTTAAAAGCTGCCGGAGCGGTTGTTTTTAGAAGTTGCTGTGCCAAAGCTGCAAACTGAACTTTTCCAGGGGTTGTATCAAAAGGCGTGTAAATACCAAAATACCGCGATAATAGCCTGGTTACGTTACCGTCGACAACAGCAAACGGAAGATTAAAGGCAAAGGAAGCGACTGCAGCTGCGGTGTAGGGACCAACACCTTTGATAGCCAATATGTTTTCATGTGTTGAAGGAAAGACGCCTTCGAAATCTTCCATTACCTGGCGGGCCCCGGCGAGCAGGTTTCTGCAACGGGAATAATAGCCAAGACCTTCCCAAAGTTTAAAAACATCATCATCATTAGCACCAGCAAGGGATTTTATAGTTGGGTAAGTTTCTATAAATTTTAAATAATACGGAAGTCCCTGTGCAACACGGGTTTGTTGAAGAATTATCTCACTTAACCAAACTTTATATGGGTCTTTTTCACCTTTCCATGGCATTTGCCGTTTATTAACCTGGTAATGCCATTGAAGTAATTGATCTGAAAAAATATGACCTTGTGTTCTAGCTTTCCTCATTTTATCCCAAGCACGATTTTTTAACGTAAATATTAAGTAAGTCCTTGATTCTAATTATGCTATAAATTGGTTAGGTAGTTTTGAAGACTCATAACCATCATTTATATTTGAGATACATATAATTAGCATCAATACAATTATATCACATTAAACTTTAGCCTTCGTAACCTTCTTCAAAAAATTCAAACAATGAGAAAATCTGATTTAATTCACCAAATAGCAGAAAAAACAGGCATTCCCAAAGTAGATGTTCTGGTTACCCTGGAAACAATGTTTAAAGAAGTGAAAGAAAGTCTTTCGCGGGGTGAAAATATTTATATACGGGGATTTGGAAGTTTTATTACTAAAAAACGGGCTGCCAAAATTGGCCGTAATATTAAAAGAAACATAGCTGTTGAAATTCCCGAACATTTTATTCCAGCATTTAAACCAGCAAAAGAATTTGTAAGCGAGGTAAAAACGGGTAATGCCGAATCTATTTCGGGATAATTAAGGCAGGTTTAAAACTATTTTCTCTTTTTATAACTGAACCGCTTAGCTGCCGCTCCTTAACTTTGCCCACTTTTAAAATTGGGCATGAACAAGCAGCAGCTTTTATTAATTATAGCAGGCCTGGCCACCATTGCCGGGCTTTATTTTTTTGGTCCTACCATAGCGCCTACTAAAAAGCCTGCAACCGCCGCTGCAGATAGCTCGCACAACCATGCTTTTGATATTGCTGAATACGAGCAGCAAGCAATTGCAAAACTTGACCAGGAGAGACAGCGTTATCTAACCGGTATCAGGGAAAGTGTGAAAAGGGGTGATGTTAAAGACCAGGCCATTCACGCAAATCACCAGCTTGCACGTTTTTGGAAAGATTCGGTTCCAAACCCGATTCTGCATTTTAATTACACCGCCAAAGCAGCTGAGTTGGATAATAACGAAAAAACCCTCACTTTTGCCGCCCATTCAATTTTAGGGTATCTTCCGTTTGCCCAAAGTCATGAAGAACAATCGTGGCTGGCAGGTGAAGGAAAAGCCTTATTCGAGAAAGCTTTGACATTAAATCCGGCAAATGATTCCAGTATCGTAGGTGCAGGAGCTTGCATAATGTATGGCGCCGAACCAGGTTCAGATGGAACCATGGCAGGAATAATGAAAGTGCGGGAAGTGGCAACAAGAGATAGCAATAACCTGTTTGCCCAGTATATGTTGGGTGTAGGTGGCATGGTGAGTAAGCAATACGATAAAGCGGCAATAAGGTTTGAGAAAGTAGTAAAAGCGCAACCTGATAACCTGGAAGCTTTATTTAAATTGGCAGAGGCGAACGAGTTGTTGGGCAACAACGAAAAAGCAATCAGCTGGTACCAGTTAATAATTGGAAAAGTTAGCGACACTCAAATGAAAGAAGCTATCGAAAAGCGGATCATTGAACTTAAAAAGTAAAAGCCATCCGGATTTTAAAAGCTGGTTGGTAACATAGATATTCAGAAACTTGATTTATTCATAATTGTAAAAAGAACAGAGTATGCCTTGTGGTAAAAAAAGAAAGCGTCATAAAATCGCCACGCACAAACGTAAAAAACGCCTGAGAAAAAATCGTCATAAGAAGAAGAATAAATAATTTTTCAACTTCTCATTTTTCTATAATCCTGGCCGGAATTTATTCCTGCCAGGATTCCGTTTTGGTACAGAATATCTAAATTCCTGTTATTACCTCCGTTCATATTATCCCCCCTTTTTTGAACAGATTTACAGGTATCAAGTTATTGGTAGCTGTAAGAGTATTGCTTAACATTTAGATGAAATTGTATTTGTGAATAAGGAACTGATTATTAACGCAGCGCCTCAGGGGGTTGAAATTGCGTTGCTCGAGGATAAAAAATTAGTAGAACTACATAGAGAAAATTCTGAAAATGTTTTCGGGGTAGGAGATTTATATCTTGGCAAAGTCAAGAAGTTAATGCCTGGTCTGAATGCCGCATTTGTTGATGTTGGTTTTGAAAAAGATGCCTTTCTTCATTATACCGACCTGAGTCCATTCGTAAAAAGCCTTCTTAAGTTTACCCAGGTTAACCAGGAATGGAAAGCCGCGGATCCATATGATTTTTCCCGTTTTACGGTAGAACCCGAAATCGTAAAAACAGGTAAGATTAACGAAGTACTTAGTGGCAAACCTAATATTCTCGTTCAAATTCTTAAAGAACCAATTGCCGCCAAAGGCCCGCGTTTAAGTTGCGAAATTTCGTTACCGGGCAGGTTTGTCGTAGTAACACCATTCAACGATGTAATTGCAGTTTCTAAGAAAATACATAGCAGTGAAGAACGCCGCCGTCTCCAAAAAATTATTGATGCTATTCGTCCGAAAAACTTTGGTGTAATTGTTCGTACAGCAGCAGAAGGAAAAAACACCGCCGAACTGCACGAAGACCTGTTGATGCTCGAAGAGAAATGGAAGCAAATCCAGGTAAGTTTAAAAGGCGCAGTTGCTCCACAAAGAATTTTAAGCGAGCAGGATAAAACAACATCCATACTGCGTGATTTATTAAGCGCTGATTTCAACCGGATCGTTGTAAACGATAAAACTATTTTCCAGGATGCTAAAAGTTATATTGAAAAAATAGCGCCTGAAAAAGCGGAAATTGTAACCATGTACCACAATGGTTCTCCGATTTTCGACAGCTTTGGTGTAACACGCCAGGTGAAATCGGCCTTCGGAAAAACCGTGAGCATGCCGAGTGGCGCTTACCTGATCGTAGAACCCACCGAAGCTTTACATGTAATTGATGTAAACAGCGGCTATAAAAGTGTAAGCAATAACCAGGAGGAGAACAGTGTTCAAACAAACCTGGAAGCCGCTGAAGAAATCGCCCGCCAGTTAAGGCTTCGTGATCTTGGAGGCATTATTGTGGTGGATTTCATTGATATGAAATTGCCCGATAACAAACGAAAAGTGTTTGATGCCATGGAGCTTTTTATGAAGGCTGACCGTAGCAGGCATAGTATCGTTCCAATCAGCAAATTTGGCCTCATGCAGATTACCCGGCAGCGTATGAAGCCCGAGGTAATCATTAAAACAGATGAAGTTTGCCCGGCCTGCAAGGGAACCGGCAAAATCAGCAGCGCATTGGTATTGGAAGATGAAATAGCTAAAAATCTTGATTACCTGTTGCATCATGGACATAAGCAGCTTTCGCTGATGGTTCATCCTATCATGGCGGCTTACCTGCATAAAGGCTTTCCGTCTATAAGGCTGAAATGGAGCTGGAAATATAGGCAGCTGATAAAAGTAAAAGCGAATAATGCCATGCACCTGGTAGATTATCGTTTTCTTGATCCTGATGGAGAAGAAATAAAACTCTGATTCCGCATTTCCTTTTTAGTACAGAAATCATTGATGTAAATTAGTGACGTAAAAAGGCATGGAATCTTCTGCAGATATATTAGCTTACCTGGTTAAACCGGATGACGAACTAGTATTACAATCCCGTGATTTTATTGAAGCGTTGGAATGTGCTATTAATGAATTGATCACCCATGATTTTAACAGGCTGGTTCAAATCTTGTATCAACTCGATGTTCCAGAAGAAAAGTTAAGAAATATTTTTTCTTCCGCTACTGGCCTGGATGCAGGTACAATCATAGCCAGCCTGCTGGTAGAAAGACAAATACAAAGGTTAAGATCTAAAAAATCCAATCAGACAAAACCTTCAGATATACCGGATGAAGAACGCTGGTAACATAAGTAACAATTTCTGTATCCTAAAAATGGGTTATCGCAAAAAATTGTGATAGCCCATTTTTCTATTTATACATTATCACTAACTCAATTGTAACGATTAAAATAGTTGACTGTTAATTAGTGCACTTATTCTGCATTTTTTGAGTTTATTTTGATCGATTTTGCGAGTAGAGGATACCTGGAAATCATTTACATGGAGATTAAATATCATCAGGTATCAGTAAATGCTTACTGCAAAATTTCAGTTGCCTGATGGTGTTTTTGATTGTTTGATTATAAAATCGTGAACAATTCAGATTAATGCGCACGATCATTATAAATTAAATAATCAAATATTTACTTTGCGCAAATCAATCATTTTCTAAAAATTAAATAGTAATCAATATGTCTTACATCGCATCCGTTCATGCCAGGCAAATTTTAGATAGCCGTGGTAATCCTACAGTAGAAGTTGACGTTATAACCGACGAAGGTGCATTTGGGCGTGCAGCAGTTCCAAGTGGCGCCAGCACCGGCATTCACGAAGCGGTAGAACTTCGCGATAACGATAAGGCTACTTACGGTGGTAAAGGCGTTTTGAATGCCGTTAAAAATGTAAATACTGCCATCGCCGACGCTATCACTGGAATGGATGTATCGGATCAAACTGGTATTGATGGTGCAATGATTGCCCTGGATGGCACTCCAAATAAAGGAAAACTGGGCGCAAACGCCATTCTTGCTGTAAGTATGGCTGTTGCTAAGGCAGGAGCAGAAGAAGCTGGTTTGCCTTTGTTTCGTTATATAGGCGGAACAAATGCCCGCACCATGCCGGTACCGATGATGAATATCTTAAATGGCGGTGCACATGCTGATAATAAGATTGATTTCCAGGAATTTATGATCATGCCTATTGGCGCTACCAGCTTTAGCGAAGGTTTGCGTTGGGGAGTTGACATTTTTCATGCACTGAAAACAACCCTGAAGAAAAAAGGCTATAGCACCAATGTTGGTGACGAAGGTGGATTTGCCCCAAATATTCAAAGTAACGAAGAAGCCATTGAAACCGTTTTGGAGGCAATTTCTGCTGCAGGTTACAGCACTGACAATGTGAAAATTGCGATGGATGCCGCTAATAGTGAACTTTGGAAAGAAGCCAAGAACAAATATGTTTTTCATAAGAGTGATGGTAAAGAAATGACCAGCGATGAACTGGTGGCTTACTGGACCAGTTGGGTAAAACAATATCCTATTATCAGCATCGAAGATGGTATGGCCGAAGATGATTGGGAAGGCTGGAAAAACTTAACCGATTCTATCGGAAGCAAATGCCAGTTAGTTGGTGATGATCTGTTTGTAACCAATGTTACCCGCCTGCAAAAAGGTATTGAGCAGGGAATAGGCAATGGCCTGCTGGTAAAAGTTAACCAAATAGGAAGTATCACAGAAACAATCAATGCAGTAACTATGGCACAGCATGCTGGTTATAATACCATTATGAGCCATCGTAGCGGCGAAACAGAAGATACCACTCTTGCGGATCTTGCTGTTGCTTTGAATTGCGGCCAGATTAAAACCGGTTCTGCCAGCCGTACAGATCGTATAGCCAAATACAACCAGTTGATTCGTATTGAAGAAATGCTGGAGGGTAATTCAGTTTTCCTGGGTAACAAGCTGAAATTTGGTAAATAAAGTTATCGCCTTATAAAAAAGTCCCGGGTTATTAGTGATCCGGGATTTTTATTTCCTGCTATCCGGTAAATAAAGAACGCCTTGTGTAAATGTGAACAATCTGGTGTCGGCATTTTACGTTTTTCATACGCATCTTTACTTTTTATGAAGTTTATCCGAATACTTTTTTTAATTGTCAGTAACCGGTATTTGCTGGCTATTTCTGCATTTGCAGTATGGGTAGCTTTTTTCGACGAAAGTAATTTGTTTGTTCAAAGACAACGTACGCGGGAGTTGAATGAGCTGAATAAAAAGATTGAATATTATAAAAGCCAGGTAGCTGATACAAAACAAGAGCTAAACGATCTTCAAAATGACCCGGTTATGCTTGAAAAGTATGCGCGGGAAAAATATTTTATGAAACGCGACAATGAAGATGTGTATATAATTGATAGTCCGGCAATTAGCAATACTCCCTAAATTGACAATAATCTTCTGCCACTTGTTCGTTTTTTTCCTTGCCTTAATACCGTAGAATAATTAAGCTGTCTAAACGCAATATGTTGCTGGAGAGGTCGTTTATTCTTTTATAAAATGAGTCAAAAACTTTGCTTATGAAAGAATTCTCCCCAGAAGATTTGCTTGAGTATCAATACAACGAAATGACACCTGAACAAAGAAAAGCATTGGAAGACCAGCTGAAATCTAACTGGTCCCTAAGGCAAAAAATGGAAGTGATTCGCGAAGCGGCAAACAGGTTGAATAAATCAATAGAAAAGCCGCGATTGGAGGTAATCAATGCAATTGTGGCTTACGCAGCACGTCATGAAAAAGTTTCTATTTAAGCGCCTGCCGTAAATTCGTACCTGGTAATCATAGATATTCGCAATGCGATGGCAGTAATTCCATTTAGTTGTAACCAGTATTGTAAAGGATGACCAGGAAACAAAAGTTTGAAGCTGTTATAGCTTATTTCGAGGAACATACACCCAACGCCGAAACAGAATTAATCTATGATAACCCGTTCCAATTACTGGTAGCAGTGGTTTTGTCGGCCCAGTGTACCGATAAGCGGGTTAACCTTACAACGCCGGCCATTTTTGAACGGTTTCCTAACGCTGAAACGCTCGCCGGAACGGACTTTGATACGCTTTTTCCCTTTATTAAAAGCATTAGTTATCCAAATAATAAAACAAGGCACTTATTAGGTCTTGCCAAAAAACTGGTTGACGAATTTGGCGGGGAGGTTCCCTTGACGGTAGAAGAACTGGTTACATTACCTGGTGTAGGAAGAAAAACTGCCAATGTTATTACTTCGGTGGTAGATAAGCAACCAAATATGGCAGTAGATACCCATGTTTTCAGGGTCAGTGCCAGGCTTGGGTTAACCATAAAGGCAAAAACCCCGCTGGAAACTGAAAGACAACTGGTTAAGTATATACCTAAGGCCCTTATTTATAAGGCGCATCACTGGCTAATATTACATGGCAGGTATGTTTGTACCGCCCGTAGCCCCATGTGCAGGGTCTGTGGTTTAAAAGATGTTTGTAATTTTTATAAATTGCACAAGCCTGTAAAATTAGGATTGTAATAACAGTTTGTTATTTTTGAATGTAAGCAACCACACCAGGGCATCATAAGCCACATTACCACTGCTCCTTAATATGAGATTCACCAAATGTTGTAACCTTAATATCTTTCTACTGGTAGCGTACCTGCTATTCGGAAATATTGCTATCTCCCAGGGCTACTATTTCTATAATAATGGCTATTATGAAAGTGACGTAGTACTGGAAGGCGGTCTTTCGGTTGGAATGGTTAATGGCATGACAGATGTAGGCGGAAGTAAGAAAGGAAAAGCAAACGCCGGCCCTGTGTTTGATTTTACTTTTATGAAGTCAAATTTGTCCGGGGGGCTTTATTTGAATGCAACTTACAGGGATTTTATCGCAGGCCGTTTCGATTTTAGCCTCGGTCAAATTGAAGCAGCTGATAGTAATCTTAAAGGAACTACCAACAAATTTGCCGAAGGACGATATGTGCGTAATTTAAGTTTCAGAACAAATATCCTTGAAGTCGGCCTCGGGGCCGAGATTCATCCCCTGATGCTTAGAACTTATATTGACCGTGAACCTCCAAGACTTTCGCCATATGTATTTGCCGCATTTAGCTGGACTAAATTTAATCCAAAAGCTAACCTGAATGGCGTTTGGCATGAACTGGAACCATTACGATTAGAAGGCCAGGGCTTTTCTGAATACCCCGATCGGAAGCGTTATAAACGAAATACTTTTGGGGTTCCATACGGCATAGCCGTTAGATACGAAGCTACCCAGTTTTTAAATGTGCGGCTGGAGCTTGCCAGGCATATGCTTTTTACCGATTACCTGGATGATGTAAGCCAGGAAAACTGGATAGATCCGGTGTTGTTTTATAAATACCTCGATCCTGCACAAGCAGCTATTGCTACTCAATTATATAACCGGAGTACCGTTATAAATCCACCCCGCAATACCCGTCCACGCGGCAAATCGGCCGACAGCGATGCATATTGGAACATGGTAATTAAGGTTGGAATAAATATAAACCGCGTTCGAAACAGTATGGGTTTCGGCGGATCAAGATCTGGTGGTGGTAACACCTATTTCGGAAAACGGGCGAAAATAAGATGTGCTGCACTTTAATACTCCGGTATTACATTACTTATAAGGGGTAGTATTAGCCCACATTTAAATACTGTTGTAAATCCTTTACATACTGCTCAAAAGCATGGATCCCCGCTGTGGTAATTTTACAACTGGTAAGCGGGTAATTATCTTTAAACTGTTTGGTGATTTCTACATATCCCGCATCTTTCAGCTTATTTAGCTGAACGCTTAAGTTTCCCGCAGTTGCGTTGGTTTTTTCTTTGATGAAAGTAAATTCAGCTTCCTTCAACCCAATAAGCAATGAAACAATTGCCAGTCGCAATTGTGAATGTAATATGGGATCCAGTTCTTTAAACATGTACGCCTTTTTGCCGGTTGTATCTGTTGCGAAGTATTAAGCCGGGAACAAACCAGCAAGCCAATGCTGCTATCGCTCCAAAGAGCATATCGTATTTAACGGCAGTAAAACAAGAGCATACAAATAAAACATAAGCTATCACCGACCCGATGATCATGGGTTTAAACTTTTTTACAATACCTGTTACCAGCGTGGGTATGGCGTAAATCAAGATATAAATGCTATAAAGACTGGGCGTAAATGGTTTAAGAAGTTCATCGGGTTTACTTACATCATTGTAATGTTTCATCATATTCCAGCCCTCTGCCTTTATCAATTCGTTTGTAACTCCGGGAACGATATTCTGGTAAAGACTTAAGCCAAAAATAGTAAGAGTATAAGTGAGCCAAACAGCATTAATGGCTGTATCGGTATGGCTTTGGAACTGTCTTGTTTTTCTTTGCCTGATAGAAATAAAAATTTGTGGAATAAAGGCGGCAAACACAATCAGCCAGATATCGAAACCAATTTCGAAATCAAACTGCAATTGCAGGTAAGTAACAAAAGATGCCACCGTTACCGCACTTCCCCATAATAAGCTAGCAGTACCACTATCATGATAACTGTTTTTAGCTTTTTGTATCATGCTGGTTATAAGTGCCAGGCTTTCTTTTTCCGATAATTTTTCTTCGTTGTTCATTAAAATGCCATTTCGATTTTAAATTTAGCAATGCCAGTTGCGACTTTTTTCCAATGCACTTCTATAACCTGACCTTATTTTACCTTAAGCAGATTTTCGACGAATATAACGGGTATTTAACGTGAACAAACGCCGTCTGCACCGGTGGTATACTTACAATCAAATCGAAACAAATCTTTAATATGACAAGTAATAAAATATACAGCACCATAAAATTTATTTGCTCCATTGTGCCAATAAGCCTTCCGCATATTCCTTTCCCCAGTTAGGATCAAGTTCGCTTGCGGGTTTAAATGTTTCATATGCTGCCATGGCTTTTTTTAACATACCAATACCTACATCTTTACCACCTCCAAACGCAGTTGGCGTATAATACATTGTTTGAGCAAGTTGGGTATAGGTACGGGGGTTATTGGCTGGTTGTTGCGTTAAAGCCTGTTGCAATAGCATACTCGATTTTGGCCCCATTGTCATGCCACGGCTTTGATCTACACTTAGCCTCGCCTGGAGGACCATAGCTTTTAGAGTTGTAATTTCTGAGTTATTATTGTTCAAGCTTTCTGCTATTGCTATTAGTTCATCCGCTTTGTCGCAAATGCCATCTACCTGGCTTTTATCTTTTGTAAAAAAGGCTTTCATGACCAATGAATAGCCGGCAAAGTAATACGGTTGCCATTGCTCTTTTTCTGCTACTGCAATTCGTTCAAAATTATTAGCGGCATTTTGAAAATCGTCAGTTGTGGCAGCTGTATAAACAGTTGCTATGTTCTTTTTCATGAACTCCTGGTACTTTTCACTTTGTGCAAAAATGCTATTGGTGATTGCAATAAACAGGAGTGTGATAGCGGTGATTTTTTTCATGGTATTTTATTTAAAATGAAGTAGTATATTATTAATTATCCAGTTGTGTTGTTTTCTTTTTTTAATTTTTCGTATTCTTTTTCGGTAGAAAAAACATCCATATTGTTATAGGCATTTGCGTACTGTATTGCGAGACCTAATCCCCAGCCAAGTATTCCCCAGATTGGCCAGAAGTGCCCGCCATCTTTACCGGATGTTATAAACCAAATAGCACACAAAAAGCTATTTACAACAAAATACACCGACAAGCTTTTTTTAAAAGCGGCTCTGCGCTTTGCAATTTCCCACAATGCATCTTCATGATTATCCATGGTCGTAAATTTGTGCCTGTTAAGGCTGTTTAAAGAATTATATTGTTTTTTGTTACAGGTTATTATTTATTGCATCCTGTCTTCTGTCGGTTCCCCAGCTTAGAAAAATTCCAATAAAATAGAACCTGCTTGCGGCCGGGTTTATTTCTACTTTGTTCATGCCATTCTGCGAATAATTATAACCATAGATCTGTTTGCTGCCCAGCACATTTGTTACACTGAATACAACAACGGCAAAGGCTTTTTTTATGCTGGTTAAATAGTTGGCACTGAAACTTAAATTATTATAGGCGATGGTTTTTCCCTGGTCTCTTATTTGAAATTTGTTAGCTGTATTATTAAACTGTATATCATAATAAGGGCGACCAGTAGCAAATTGATAGTTGGCATTTAACTGTGTGTTTATTTTGGAGAAAAATCTTTTAATAACCAGGTTAGCTGTGTGCTTCGCTGCAAAGTTTGGTGTAAGAGAATAAGGGTAATTCAGGTAATTTCTTTTGGTATCGAGAAAAGAATAGGTAAGCCAATAATCAAACCCTTTAAATGTTTGTTTGTCCCGCCAAAAGAATTCAATGCCCTGTGCATTACCAGTACCAGTACTGGCAGTATCAGCCTGCGTTTGTATTAGCTGGTTGTATTTTTTATAAAATGCTTGTGCACGAAAAGTATGTGTGGCATCTATTACCTGGTAAGTGCCGATATAGTGCGTGGCTTTCATGTAAGTAAGTGTGTTGTTAAACAGTAAATATTGATTTTGTGGTTTCTGATAAAAGATGCCGTAGTCTGTTGAGAACTGTGCTTTTTTATTGATCTTATATGCCAGTGAGATACGAGGCGCTATATTCCATTTATCCATTAAGGTGGAATGCTCAAGCCTTGTTCCAAGTTTAGCCGCAATATTGTTGGTTATGTAAATATCAGCTTCGCCAAAAGCAGCATTAAAATGATCATGCAGGTTGTTTTTAAATTGGTTGTATTTCATTTGGTCATGGCTAAACATATATTCTGTTCCAAATCGCACAGCACTTAAACCAATCAATTTGTGTTCAATAACAACCCTTGCCTGGGCAAGCAGGTTTGTATTTTTTAGCCCATAATTTTTATTGCTCAAATACACCGGCAGACCATTTAAAACAGGTGAGTTATTGGCATCCTGCAACTGTTGCGAAATGCCATCTTTATTCAGGCTAAAACTTAAACCAGTATTTAACTTCCAGCGGTTGGCAATTCTTTCTTTATAACTCATATTTACATACCAGTTGTCGTTGGTTAAACCGAACGCATTTTTTAATGCAGCAGAGTCAATATCCTTGTTTCGCAAACCCAATTTGTTGCGGGAATAGCTTGTGTAAAATTTCAGCATGCCTGTTTTAGAAGTTTTCACCCTAAAATTGAAATCGCCATTCCATATTTCAGGTGCATGAAAATAATCGGGTTTTTGTTTTACAACTTTAAAGTATAAACCCACATTGGTATAACCAATGGTTGAACCCCAGGAGCTTTTTTTATTTTTTTCAAGGCTTTGATATTGCGCACCAACAAACAACGGGGAGATAGAAGCACTGGCTTGTGAACGCTCGGGAAGATCTATGGATTCCAGGATTAGTGCCGATGAAAGGGCTTGCCCGTAAAGTGCCGAATATCCACCGGTGCTAAACACGGTTCCCTTAAACAAAAATGGCGAAAAACGGCCGCGGCTTGCCAGGTCTGGCGCTTGTCCAAAATTTGGATTGGCTACCATTGTTCCGTCAATAAATTGTTTGGTTTCATAACCAGCACCGCCGCGAACAAATAGTTCGGCACTTTCGCCAATTTGTTGCGTACCAGGCAGGGTTTTCATAGCGGCTGCAACATCAGCATTGGCACTTGCAGTTGTTACGATATCCAACGGCTTTAAAACACTTACTTTTTTTTCGTCACTGGCTTCAAAACTGCCAGCTGTAATAACAACCGCCTTCAGCTCATCTAAAGCTTCTTTCATGGCAGCATCAAAAACCAGTGGCTTGCCCGCCAGCTCAAATAGTTGCTCAATGCTTTTGTAACCCATGGAAGAAAAAACAAGCGTTTGGCTTCCTTTTTCAGTCGTGGAAAATTTGTATAGGCCGGCGCTGTCGCTGGTGGCGCCATCATAAGATCCTTTGATACTGATGCTTACACCCATTAACGGCTTGCGTTTGTTGTCAGTAATACGGCCGCTAATTGGTGTGGTTTGTGAAAAGGCGGTGATGGCAAGTAAAAGTGTGATGGTAAGTGTAATTGATTTCATTTTATTCGATTGACAACACAAACGTAAAGTAGTTTATAAAATAAACCAAATAATTTTTAGCTAGTTATGACTCTTTTGGGCAGGCATCATTTTTCAGTCATCAGCAGGGGGTGGGCAGGAAGCAGCAGGACCGGGTCATTTCCTTCATATCAGTATTAACGCAGAAACGGACTACCAAACCGGGATCTCCAGGTTCATTTCTAAACCTTGTTTCTATGAAAGAGCAATTTGTACGCGAAAGAAAAAAACTTCTGCATTCTTTTGAAAAACTATTGGAAGGGCCTATTATTTTCCTGGGATTTATTTGGCTCATCTTACTGGTAGTGGAATTGATATGGGGGTTGCCAAAAATGTTGGAATACCTGTCACTCTCTATTTGGATAATATTCCTGGTTGACTTTTTGCTCAAGTTTATTTTGGCTCCCGGCAAACTTTATTTTCTGAAAACAAATTGGCTAACTGCCATTTCATTGATCATTCCTGCTTTACGGGTGTTTCGCATTTTCAGGTTTGTTAGGGTGTTGAGAGGCTTAAGAGGCATCCGGCTGGTTCGTATAGTTTCTTCCCTCAACCGAAGTATGAAAAGCCTTTCCGCTACCATGCGTCGCCGTGCATTCGGTTATGTGCTGGTATTAACGCTGGCAGTAACTTTTGCAGGTGCGGCGGGCATGCATGCTATTGAAAAAACTACACCCGGTTTTGAGAGCTATGGCATGGCACTATGGTGGACCGCTATGCGGGTTATAACTGCTGGCAGCGAATATTATCCTCTAACACCAGAAGGACGGGGTCTTGCATTTATGATTGCTTTATTTGGTTATGCCATATTCGGCTATGTTACTGCAACACTGGCTACCTTTTTCATTGGGAGAGATGCCGAAGAGAAAGATGCGCCAGTAGCAGGAACAAAAGATGTAGAAGCCTTAAAGAAAGAAATACAGGTACTTACTATTGCTGTCAGCCAACTGAAGGATCTTATAAACAAGAAATAAGAAACCAGGTGCTCACTCCGGTTTATTCAGGTGTTTCAGGTAAGTTATCTGTCTTTGCATAGCATGCTGTTTAGTAATATAAATTAAAAAAAAGAGTTTTTCTTTCAATTTAAAAACCGTTCCTGCAACGATGAAATTTCAATCGTTTTTTTTTGCAGTAAATGGTTGATTTATATCATTTACCATTCGTTAAGCTTGCTCCCAATTTCCCCTATCTTTCCGTTTCGCTTAAAACAAATAATATGGCAGCTGAAAAAGAGTTCCAGCCTTTTGTACATCCTGAGACAAACATGAAGGAGTTTACCGTAAAAGCCATCCTGATGGGAAGCTTATTCGGTATTATTTTCGGGGCAGCTACAGTTTATCTCGCCCTTAAAGCGGGTTTAACTGTAAGTGCCTCTATTCCAATTGCGGTAATTGCAATTACCCTTGGAAGAACATTTTTTAAAACTACGATACTCGAAAACAACATCATTCAAACTACCGGTTCAGCTGGTGAAAGCATTGCAGCAGGAGTTGTTTTTACCTTGCCGGGTTTCCTGTTTCTAAGTGATGCACAAAGTGCCGAAAACTTCAACTACTGGACTATCCTGATACTGGCTGTTTTTGGCGGCATACTTGGCACCCTGATGATGATTCCGCTGCGAAAGGCACTGATTGTGAAAGAGCATGGCGTGTTGCCTTACCCGGAAGGAACTGCTTGCGCAAGCGTATTAAAAGCAGGTGAAAAAGGCGGTCATTTTGCAAAAACTGCTTTTGCCGGCCTTGGTTTTGCATTTGTGTATGCCATGTTTCAAAAGGTATTTCATGTGATTGCCGAAACCCCGGCCTTTATGACCGCCCAGGCCAACAAATATTTTCCATCTGCCCGAATCAGCGGAGAAATTACACCGGAATACCTGGGGGTTGGTTACATTATAGGTCCAAAAATCTCGGGGATACTAGTAGCGGGGGGCGTATTAAGCTGGTTTGTTTTTATACCCTTACTGGCAACATTGGTGCCTTTTGATATTACCGCCGCGCAACTGGTAAAACTGGGATACTTAAAAGATCTTGCAACCAACGGCGGCCCGGGGGGATGGGATGCTGCTACCCATACTTTTGCCGATAATTCTGCCGCTTTATACCGGGCTTATATCCGGCAGATCGGTGCTGGTGCAGTAGCTGCGGGAGGCTTTATTACTTTGTTTAAAACAATCCCAACTATCATCTCTTCCTTCAAGGGAAGTATCGGATCTCTGAAGGAAAAAAATAATAGCCCCGAAGGTATAAAACGTACCGACCGCGACCTGAGCCTGAGAGTGGTTGGTATAGGTAGCCTGGCAATGATTATCCTGATTAGTATACTGCCACAGGTGCCGGGTGACGGCTTTTTAAGCAAGTTGCTGATCGGTGTACTCGTGATCATTTTTGGCGCATTCTTCGTTACCGTTTCCAGTCGCATAGTTGGTTTGATCGGTTCTTCCAATAATCCAATCAGCGGCATGACCATCGCCACTATCATGGGCACTTGTCTTATTTTTATTGCAGTTGGATGGACCGGGAAAATTTACGAACCCATGGCGCTTGTGGTTGGTGGTATGATCTGTATTGCCGCCGCCAATGCCGGTGCTACTTCACAGGATCTGAAAACGGGTTATATAGTTGGTGCCACTCCCAAATACCAGCAGCTTGCTTTATTTGTAGGCGCTATCGTTTCATCACTGGCCATTGGCGCCACTATCCAAATCCTCGATCGTCCCACGCAGGAAATGGTGCAGCAAGGTGTAATGCATGCCATTGGAACCGATAAGTATCCAGCGCCCCAGGGCACATTAATGGCCACGCTGATAAAAGGCATTCTTTCTTTTAATCTCGATTGGCAATTTGTAATAGTAGGTGCGGCAATTGCCCTTGTGATGGAACTTTGCGGCATTAAAGCTCTCAGTTTTGCTATTGGTATTTACCTCCCCCTTTCTACCACTTTACCCATTTTTATAGGTGGTGCTATCAGGGGTATTGCAGAATGGGCTGGTAAAAAGAAGGGCGAAGTGAAGAATGAAGAAGAAGAAGATCTTGGTAAAGGGAATTTATTTGCTACCGGGCTAGTTGCCGGGGGAGCAGTGGCAGGTGTGGTAGTTGCATTTTTACTAGCTTCAGAACCAATCAGCAAGGCATTGGCCAGAGTAAATGCCGAACATGCAATAACCAATATGCTTGGAGGTGAAACAGCTTACTTTCTCCTGGGTGTTTTGTTCTTTGCTATTATGGGTTTTACGCTTTACAGGGTTGCAAGAAGCAAGGTGGTGGAGCCGCCAATTACAACAAATGTTTGATCTGCCTTTAATAATAAAAACGCCTGTTGACAATTCTCAGCAGGCGTTTTTTATTTCTATTAGTAGGATTCAGCAGGCGGTGGATCGTTTCCTTTTTTTATATCGTGTCCTGCTTCTTCCAGGTAACCATCCTTTAAATGATCGTATAACGATCTCCTGTCTATTATCATCGACACCAAATTAGCCACCATTGCAGCTGCCATTAAATGAAAAATTACATTATGGCGGTCCGTCATTTCGAGTACGAGAATGGCAGATGTGAATGGAGACCTGGTAATACCGGTTAAAAAGCTAACCATTCCTGCAAGGATCAGGATATTTGCATTACTGCCAGCCATATTAAACCATCCTGCCATTACAGAGCCAACGCTGGCACCAGCAGCCAATGCCGGTGCAAATACCCCTCCTGCTGCGCCTACGCAAAACGACAGGATAGTGCCCGCAAATCTTAATACAGGTAAATACCAGGCTACGATCTTGTTATCGGTAAACAAGGTGCTGGTCATAATTTCTTTGCCCGACCCAGCTGCCAGTGGCGTAAAAAAGAAACTAAAAGCCGAAATGACAATAGCGGTTGCAAAAAGGTAGACAACCTGCTTCCTGAAAGAAAATTGCTTTTTATATGCCAGCAATTTTACAATAAGCCTTGCCATACTGCTTCCCGCCAGGCCGCTAACAACTGCTACAATAATTACAACCAGGATAATATACCAGCTCAGGCCAAACATGTCCGGAAAACCAAGATATAGATATGGCCCCAGCAATCCCTGGGCGGTTAAACCCGCAATGATAACTGCCGAAAAAATAGCTGTTCTAAAATACCTGAAATGTGTTTTCGTGAGTTCTTCAACTGCAAAAACAATTCCTCCCAAAGGAGTATTAAAGGCAGCTGCCAGGCCTGCGGCGGCACCTGTCATAATCATATTACGTTTCGAAATTTTCGGCCAGCTTGCAGGTATTAAATTATTGACCCACCTGAAAATAGAACCGGCAATTTGAATAGTTGGTCCTTCTCTTCCAACTACCCCACCACCAACAACCATTAACAGGCTGGAACACACTTTAACTACTATTACTTTCAAACTAAGCAAGCTATCTACTTTGCTATTTTCCTTTGGATTTGCCAACTCAATTGCCGCCATAACCTGTGGTATTCCGCTGCCTCTTGCGGTAGGGGAAAATCTTTGAACGATCCACCAGGCTAAGAAAAAGAAAAGAGGAGCTAATATAAAAATCATCCAGCGATATGTTTCTGTGATCATCAGGGTAGCACTTTCTGCCATAGCAAATAACCGTGCATATACAACAGCAATAATGCCGGTAATGCCCGATGCAATCCAGAATGGCATTGCCTGCAAAACATTATTTTTCAGAGATTCATTGTTGATGCGGTCGAATCTTTTTTTTAATGATTGCCTTATCTCCCCAACGTTATTCATGCTGCGAAGGTAGCCGGCAATAATTGTTGTAACCGCAACTGTAATTATTAGGTCATATTTTTTCAAGTGTGCAATAATGACCAACACAAATTCGACGAAAGCCCATTAACATTCATTAACGATGATTCCACTTCCATTAACTGCAATCGTTACTTTACGCATTTACATTTGTTGCCATAAGCAATTAATATGCATACCAGGCTTGCTACGCTTTTAGTTTTTTCACTTTTAGTTTTTTCATTAAATGTGCAGGCGCAAACAAGGCCGGGAATAGTTAAGGGAGTTGTTACAGATACATCGGGCAAAACAAACCTGGTAAATGCTACTATTAATGTACTGGATGCTAAAGACAGTTCGCTGGTAAGTTTTGGCAGAAGCAAAGAAGATGGCAGTTTCACTATTCCGAAACTGGCAATCAATAATTATCTTCTCATAGTTACTTACACAGGTTTTGCAAAACTGCAGCAGCCGTTTTCTATTACAAATGACAAGCCTTTATACGATTTTGCTATCGTTGCTATGACCTCGGTGAATACATTAAAAGATGTGGAAATAACAGCTGACCCTATCGTTATAAAAGGTGATACCATTGAGTACAACGCGGCTTCCTTTAAAGTAAATAAACCAAATGCAGTTGTTGAAGATCTATTAAAAAAACTACCCGGTGTTGAAGTAGATAAAGCTGGAAACATAAAAGCAAATGGCCAGGAAGTGAAAAGAGTATTGGTAGATGGAAAACCCTTTTTTGCAAATGATCCCAAGCTGGCAACTAAAAACCTGCAGGCAGATATGGTAAATAAAGTTCAGGTGTTTGATAAGAAATCAGACAGGAGTGAATTCTCAGGTTTTGATGATGGTAACAGTGAACCTACTATAAATCTTACTTTGAAAAATGATAAACGCAATGGTGTATTTGGTAAGGTGAGTGCAGGTGCCGGATCAGAAGGACATTACCAGGCAAATGCCAATATAAACAGGTTTAAGAAAGGCGAACAGATCTCTTTTATAGCCCAGGCAAACGACATAAACAAACAAGGTTTTAGTTTGATGGATGCCTTAAATTTTAGTGGTGGACCCGGTGGAGGTGGTATGAATATGATGAATGGATCATCAGGATTAAATGTTAGTGGTATGGGAGGTACAACATCGCAGGGCATAACTGCCACGCAAGCCGCGGGAATTAATTACAATAATTTCAAGAACAATAAACTTGATTTTACTAGCAGTTATTTTTTCAATGGTACACAGCTGGATAACAACAATACAACAAGAAGAGAAAGCTTTATTGGAGACTCCACCCAGTTGTACAATGAGGAAGGCGGTAATAGTAAAAATAATTTTAATAATCGTTTGAATCTTGGTCTCGACTGGAAAATTGATAGTAACAATTCTATTAAAATTACACCAATGTTTACGTATCAAACAACTAATATAAATTCACAAAGAGTTTATAATACGCTTGGACCCAAAGGTATTGCTTTAACGAACGGTTATAGTAATTCTAACACATCAAACGACGGATATAATCTAAGTACCACAGCATTATGGCGACACCGATTTGCAAAAAGAGGTCGTACGTTTTCAACCGAGCTTAGGGTTGGCAGAAATGAAAGTGAAGGTGATGGCAGCCAGTTTACTGTTAATAACCAATATGTAAATGGCGGTAGTTTTAGAAATGATACTATCAATCAACAGAATATAAATAATGCAGTGGCTAACAGCTACAGCATAAATGTAAGTTACACAGAACCTGTTAGTAAGAGGTCGCTCCTGGAGTTTAATACCTGGTATAATCACAACGATAATGCGAACGATAAAACAACTTATGATTTTAATAAGCTAACAGGTGAGTATGATTTAATTAATAACAGGCTTACCAACTTTTTTGATAACGATTATAATTACAAGGGAGCTGGAATAAACTACAGGGAAAACAGGAAGGGTTGGAATTATACCGTGGGAACAAAATTGCAGCATGCCTCCCTTACAAGCTTGCTCCAGGGAACAAAACAACCAATCTCGCAAAGTTTTTTAAACCTGCTACCCAATGCTCAATTACAGATCAGTAAAAATCGTTATCGCAATTTCCGGATGAATTATTCGGGCAGCACTTCACAACCTTCCATTACGCAATTGCAACCTGTTGAAGATATCAGCGATCCTTTGAATATTACAATTGGTAACCCGGATCTTAAACAATCGTTCACCAATAATCTTCGGCTTAGCTACAATAGCTTTGATCCTTATACCATGAAAAGTTTCTTTGTTTTTGTAACAGGAAGACAAACTTCCAACGCCATTGTTAACAGCGATAGTTTGGGTGCATTCGGTGGCAAGCGAACAACGTATGTAAATGCAAACGGAGTGTACAATGTAAATGCAAATATGTCAATAGGGTTGCCGTTGAAAATTGGAGCTTCGAAGGCCAACGTTAACCTTACCACTTATGGATCACTTGGCCATACTACAAATATTTTGAACGGCGATGAAAACGATATCAAAACTGCCAGTATCAGCGAGTCTGTCTCTATCAATTATACTTTTAAAGAATTGTTTGATATAAGCCTGGGCGGTGGTGTAAACTGGAACCAGGCCAAATATTCTTTGCAACCTGTTCAAAACACCAATTATTTATCTTATTCAAGTTCATTTGATTTTAATGTGTTTTTGCCAAAGGGATTTACACTGGGATCTGATATGGATTTTACCGCTAATACCGGTCGTGCAGAAGGTTATAATAATAATTTCACTTTATGGAATGCATCCATTGCAAAATCATTTCTTAAGAATAAAAAAGGGGAACTTCGGTTTAGCGTGAATGATATTTTAAATCAAAATACCGGCGTTACACGAAATGCTAATGGCAACTATATTGAAGATATTCGATATACCGTTTTGAAGCGTTATGCGATGCTGACGTTTACATATAGCCTGAGTAAATTTGGAATGATCGGTGGATCGAGGCAGGGTCCGCAAATTCAAATGATAGGCAGGCCGGGCATGTGATTTTAAAATTAAAATGCATGGAGATCATCCAGTATAAGACATGATTGTATGCAGTGTAAATTTTTAGATAGCAATTCAAGTCATTAAGTTGTTGAATAAAAAAAGAATGAAAGCCTCCTTAAAAGGCATTCATTTTTTTATATTGTAATTTTTTATCCTTGTTTCAATTGCGGCACTTTTAAATCTTGCAGTAATCCGCTTACAAGACCGGCAATATAATCCCTCACTTTATTAAAATCTGCTGGTTCCATGTGTTTTGGATCTGGTATTTGCCAGTCGATAAATTGTTTCGCGGGCATCCACGGGCAGGCATCTCCACAGCCCATGGTAACTACTGCATCAAAGGGAGCGTATTGTTCCACTTCCTGCAGGCTTTTTGAATCGTGAGATGAAAGATCATACCCAAGCTCTTTCATCGCTGCTATGGCCTTTGGATTCACAATACCCGAAGGTTTAGATCCTGCACTGTAAGCTTCTACCATACCACCACCCAACATTTTTGCAAACGCCTGGCTCATTTGGCTGCGATTACTATTTTCAACACAAACAAAAAGCAGTTTAATTTTTTCAGTCATAAAATTTTTTATCAATTACTAAACAAGTTTTTTACTAAATTTTCCTCTTTCTTTTAGTGCAAACCGAACCAATAAGATCAAAACGGGCACTTCTATCAACGGCCCAACTACTGCCGCAAATGCTGCACCACTATTAATACCAAATACTGAAATGGCAACAGCAATTCCTAACTCGAAATTATTGCCCGCTGCCGTAAATGCCAATGAAGTAGATTTTTCATAACCAGCCCCCGCTTTTCTGCTTAAAAAGAATGCGGAGAAAAACATGATTACAAAATAGATTGCAAGTGGAATAGCAATCTTAATTACGTCCATGGGTATTTGCACAATAAGCTGGCCTTTCAAACTAAACATGATCACAATTGTAAATAGCAATGCGACAAGGGTTATGGGACTAATAGCCGGGAGATATTTTTTTTCATACCAGCTTTCTCCCTTCCATTTAATTAAAAGATAACGGCTAATGATACCTGCTAAAAATGGAATTCCTAAATAGATAAAAACACTTTGTGCAACCTGGCCGATTGTGATATTAACTTCATATCCTTTTAAACCAAACAATGGTGGCAGTTTGGTTATAAATATCCAGGCATATACACTATAAAAAAGAACCTGGAAAATGCTGTTGAATGCTACTAATCCTGCTGCGTATAACCTGTCGCCGCCAGCCAGGTCATTCCACACAATTACCATGGCAATACAACGTGCAATGCCTATCAGGATCAGGCCAGTCATATATTCGGGCTGATCTCTTAAGAAAAGAATTGCAAGTAAAAACATCAGCAGCGGACCTATTAGCCAGTTTTGAACAAGTGACAAACCAAGAATTTTTTTATTCTCAAAAACTTTAGGTAATTCATGGTATTTCACTTTAGCTAGTGGTGGATACATCATAAGAATTAGCCCGACAGCAATGGGAATATTAGTGGTGCCGCTATTGAATGAATTTATAAAACTTTCAGCGCCTGGTAAAAAGTAGCCAATTGCAACACCTGAAATCATGGCAGTAAAAATCCAGATTGTCAGATACCGGTCTAACAGGGAAAGTTTTTTATTCATGTATTCTTTATCATATTAACAGGCGGCATTTGTTCTTCAAATGCCGCCGTGTATTGTGGTGTTGTAGTGTGTGATGGTTGTTGTGTGAAAGTGAAGGCAGTGTGTGAGGTAAGAGAGTGTAGTGTGTATTATTTTTAGCAGCATTCGCTTCCCGGCTCGCAACAATTGCGATCATCCTTTGAAGGCTTGGCGGCAAACACGGTAATGCTTTCAATTTTTGTGTTGCCCGTTTTATATTCGTTGATTTCATCGGCACTTAAATACCCCGATAAAATTTCAGCAGGAATAACGATGTTCTTTTCCTTTTGAATAGAAATCTCGGTAAATCCAGCTTCACTAATGATATTCATGTAGTCGCTTTTTTGTATAGCGCCACTTACGCAACCGGCATACAATTCTGCAACTTCTTTCCATTTACCGGGGAGTTCGCCTTCGAGTACAATATCACTGATGGAAAAGTGGCCGCCAGGTTTTAGTACCCGGAATATTTCACTGAATACCTTGTGTTTATTGGGTACTAGGTTTAATACGCAATTGCTTACAATCACATCTGCTTTGTTAGAAGTAACTGGCATGCTGTCGATATCCCCGAGCCTGAATTCTACATTATTAAACCCAACTTTTTCAGCATTGGCTCTTGCTTTTGCAATCATGGCTTCGCTGAAATCTATCCCGATCACTTTGCCCGTTTCAGTTACTGCTTTTCTTGCTACGAACGCATCGTTGCCCGCTCCGCTTCCAAGATCTATTACAGTATCGCCAGCCTTGATTTGTGCAAAGGCTGTAGGGATACCGCAACCGAGGCCAAGATCGGCATCGGCATTGTATCCCTCCAGTTTTGTATAATCATCGTTCATGATATTGTACACCTCGTTATCGGGATCATTGCCACAACAGGCTGTTGCGCCGCAACAACTTGTCTCATTTTGTTCTTTTGATTGCAATGCAATACCGCTGTATTTTTCTTTTACCAGCGATTTTAATTCTTGTTCTGTTGTCATTTTATTTGTTTTTTGGTGTGAGAAAATTTTTATTAATTTTTTAAGTTGTTTTCACCTTTAATAATCAATTCATTTTGCGAGCCCAATTCCTTTTACTTCTCCTAATTACTAATTTCTTTTTTGTTTCCTCCTAATTCCTTTCCTCCCAATTCCTAATTCCCTACAATATTTCCCTAATTCCCAACCCCCAATTCCTAACTACTTTCCATTAACAGCAAGCCTTTTCATTTTTAACTTTTAGCTTATCGAAAAGCGAATTGAATTCTTCCCTGAAAGCAGAAAACGCTTTCCAGTTAATGCAATAGCAACTATTGGTGCCATCAACTGTGCCGTCTATCAGGCCTGCTTCTTTTAATGCTTTTAAATGTTGCGATACGGTACTTTGCGCTAATGGTAGTATTTCAACTATTTGGCCGCATACACATTCATTTTTTTGCGCCAACACCTTAAGTATGGCAACTCTTGCAGGGTGGCCAATAGCTTTTGCAAATGCCGCCAGGTCCTGTTCTTTCTTTGTAAACTCTTCTGTTTTTGCAATTGCCATGATCGTATGTTTACGATAATTTGAGGTAAAATAAAAGCGGTTTGTTTTCCGCCGTTTCTAAATTCATCGTAAAAGTACGATTGAAATTTATTCCACCAAATTTTTTTATTTTTTTTTGATAGGCTTTCGTGACTGAAGATATTTCGCATCGCCCGCAATAAAAAAAGCACCGCGTTTGCAGTGCCTATTATTATTTTTCATATTAGAAACTCACTCAATACTCAATACTCACCACTCATCACTCACTACGCTGAATTTCGTCCCGCATTGATAATACCGAACGAACAACGCATCACCAGCTTCTCATATTTTTCTTTCAATGGTGTTGGCATAACCTGCTCTTCCATATACCGTACTTTAGTAATGGCATATTGCTGAATGGTGGTAACTGGTAATATAATTCGTTCACGCATTTGTACACTCATCTGTTCCACGGGGTAATCAGACATTAATTCTTTATGCCCGCTGAGTTTTAAGATCATGCTTCTACTTAATTCATATTCCTTATAGATTTTTTTCCAGACAGCACCATATACCGGGTGATTTGCCAGGAATGCGGTTAATGGAAAAAAGCATTTTTTCATGGCCATCTCACAGTTATCCATTAATGTTTTAAAGAACAAACTATTTCTGTATAAATCTTTTACCTCGTTCCACTTGCCTTCATCATCCATCTTTTTTAAAGCTGTTCCCACACCATAATACCCGGTTACATTTTGTTTTAGCTGGCTCCAGGAACCTACATAAGGAATGGCGCGAAGGTCTTTTAGCGAGAGTTTGGCAGAACCGCCTCTTTTAGCAGGGCGGCTTCCAATATTTGTGTCGGCATAAAAACGCAATGGGCTCGCATGACCGAGGTAATCAAAAAAGTTAGGATGGTTTTTCAATTTCAGGTACGATTGCAGGCTGTCTTCTGCCAGGCGGTTTAGCAGTGCTTCTTCATGCTTATCCATGGTTGAAAGCCTGCTGGTAAACAGCGAGCTTGACAGGCCGGCGTGCACCATTTGTTCAATGTTGTATTGGGCCGAATCGATGATGCCGAAGTTGCTGCTTACCGTTTGTCCCTGCACGGTTAACTGAATTTCTTTGTTCGCGATATTCTGGCCCATGGAAGCATAAAACTTATGTGTTTTGCCCCCGCCTCTTGCAGGTGGACCACCGCGGCCATCAAAGAAAGCCACATCCACATCAAAACTGCGGCTAAGTGCTGTGAGTTCGTCTTTGGCTTTGTAAATACTCCAGTTTGCCATCAGGTATCCACCATCTTTTGTACCGTCACTAAAGCCTACCATAATAGTTTGCAAATTGCCACGCCTTTGCAAATGCTGGCGATATTGTTTATTGCTGTACAACATGCGCATAATATCAGCCGCATGCTTTAAATCATCAATGGTTTCAAACAGCGGTACAATGTCTACCGTCAATTCTTCCGGTTTCCATCCGTTCAATAAAAACAAGCCGTATACTTCTATTACATTCAGCGCACTGTTACATTGGCTGATGATAAAACGATGGCATCCCTCTTCGCCATTTGTTTGCTGTATCGTTTTTATAACTCCTGCAGCCTTCAAGGTATCATTCTGAACCTTGTCTGTTAGTATCGCATCATCTACTACTGAATGGATGCTTGTGATAGCTTCAATTTTCTTTTCCTCCGGAAGTTTATCATAGTCCTTTGGAAGCAAATCAGTTTGTGCAGCCAGTTCCGAATAAATCAGTGCATGAACAGTGCTTTCCTGCCGGATATCAAGAGAGGCGAAAAACATTCCGAATACTTCGACTTTATTAATCAGTTCGCTTACCAGGCTGGCGAAAAGGCCGCGATGATCTTTATACAACATCTGCTGCACCTTATGCAAACTGCTCAAAATATCTTGCTTTGTAAGAGGGTTTGCAGAACCAGGAATAAACACGTTGCTATACAAATTCTTTTCCAGTTCAGCCAGTATTTGAGTTACACCTTTAAAAGTAAGACGGCGACGTAATTTTCTTACATCGTTGTAATAACAGCGAAGAATGCCGCTACGTAAGGCATCGGCAACCTTAAGCGTGCCATCAACCGTTACAAAGGGATTGCCGTCACGATCGCCACCCGGCCAAAAACCAAGGCGGATAATGGAATTTCCATGATGCATTGCTTCGGCAAAATGGGCCTTCATAAAGCTGAGAATTTCACCAGCTGCAGGATAAAAAACAAACTCCAGGTACCAGATAAGACTAATGGCCTCATCGTATGGTGTTGGTTTGTCGTGTTTGAAGAAAGGGGTTTTGCCCAACTGCATCAGGTATTGATTTACCAGGGCTGCGTTGTCTTCCTTTAAAGCGTCGCTCAAATCGTGAATAATACCCAGCACTTCACCCGGGTAAAACTGTGTTGGGTGGGCGGTTAACACCAGCCGGATGGCAAAATCTTTTAGCTTTTCAGCCAAAACATCCTGTAACTGTGATTGGGCAAGCTCAGCTTCCAAAGATTTTAAGGTTCCCGGGCCATTCATGTCATTTACCTGGCGAAAAGCTGCGTCTTCAAGGGCATCAAATAACACAACCTGGCGTTCGGCATATTGTATAAACCGGAAAAGAACGTCGATCCTGGTTTTTTCATCGGCTGCGGGATAATTCTTGGTAAAGAATTCATCCATGATTTCAACAGGGCTCTTGCCTTTATCGTAACCTTCTTCGCAGTCGGTTAATAAAAGTGCCAAATGAATCCCCGTTTTTTCAATCCGGTGAAACGGAAGGGAAGAGAAAAGACTATTATAGAGCTGAAATTTGATGCCTACTTCATTATTAAAATTCTCAAGTGCTGTCGATTTACTATAATCCATACGTTAATTGATTGGAAAAATTGCTGGCAGGCAAGGTCTCAAAAATAACGAAGCTTGGGGAAACAAGCCATTTTGTGATTGGCGCCGGAACAAATTTAGAAATCTGCAGGGTTGCTGTGCAAATGCATTAAAAGAAATAGATAAACAATAAAAATGCTGCTTACGCCAGCGATTGCATTGTTGTTATGCGGATGATACTTATAATCATCAACGAGCAGCAACACTTTATAAATGCAGTTCCAAAAGTTTCATCAACAAATAATGAGTTGTTTTATTAAGATAAAATCCTGTAAACCGGGAACAACTAAAGTGGCAATCACTTATTCTCCTCGGGTTCAAAACGATCTACCGATTCGATGCCCGGTAGTGCTTTTAATCTTTCTACCAGTGCTTCCAATTCTTCTTTATCATGCACAAACACTTTTATTAACCCCTGGAAAAGCCCTTCGCCACTCTCGATGGAAAGTGCGCTGATGTTTACCTTCATATCACCACTGATTACATTGGTGATCTTGTTAATCACACCTACATCATCCAGTCCAACAATTTTGAGGCCTGTGAGGAAGGAGATCTCCTTGTTTTTTGCCCATTTGGTTTTTACCACACGATGCCCGTAATTGGCTAGTAATCTTGCAGCATTCGGGCAATTGGTACGATGGATCTTTAATCCTTCGGTAGCAGTAATAAAACCAAATACGTCATCACCAGGTATTGGCTTGCAGCAATTGGCTAACGTGTACATGATCTGGTCGCTTCTTTCACCGAAAATGATCAGCTCGGTATCTTTTGAAGGAATGTTCCTGGTATGATCCTGCTCAGGAAGTTTTACCTCGGTGATCTTTTTTTCAGGTCTCGGAATTTCAAGCCGGTCTCCGTGAACGAAAAACTCTTTCAGGTCTTTCAGGTCTACAACCTTGGTAGCGATGTTATAATACAAATCGAGCGCAGAAGGTAGTTTATAATGTTGCACCAGCGCTTCGATATTGTAATGCGCCATGGAGGAGCCCATGCCTTCCAATTTTTTCTGCAGGGAATATTTTCCATCCTCTGCAATTTTTCTTTTTTCCTCTTTTAAAGCATCTTTTATTTTGGTTTTTGCCTTGGCCGTTACAACATTATTCAGCCAGTCTTCGGTCGGTTTTTGTTTGTTGCTGGTAATAATTTCTATCTGGTCGCCACTGCGTAGTTTATGACTTAGCGGAACCAGTTTATGATTCACTTTTGCGCCAATTGTTTTTGCGCCAATGGCACTATGGATCGAAAAGGCGAAGTCGAGTGCGGTGCTCCCCAGTGGCAGCATTTTCACGTCGCCCTTAGGTGTGTACACATAAATTTCTTCAGCAAGAAAACTAGTCTTGAAGTCGTTCAAAAAATCGACACTATCGGCATCCTGCGTGCTGATAACATCCCTGATCTGGTGAAACCATTTGTCGAACCGGTCTTCCTCGTTGGAACCTTCCTTGTATTTGTAATGTGCTGCAAGTCCTTTTTCGGCTATCTCGTTCATGCGGCGGGTACGGATCTGTAATTCCACCCATCGGCCCTGTGGCCCCATTACGGTGGTATGCAGGGCTTCATAACCATTGCTTTTCGGCCTGCTTAACCAATCCCTTAATCTTTCGGTGCTGGGCTGGTATTCCCCCGTAATAATGCTGTACACTTTCCAGCAATCTGCTTTTTCCTGCTCCGGGGGCGAATCGAGAATTACCCGAATAGCAAACAAGTCATACACTTCATCAAACGAAACGCCTTTCTTTTTTATTTTATTCCAAATGGAATGAATGCTTTTTGGGCGGCCATAGATCTCGAATTTGAAACCGGCACTTTCCAGTTTTTCTTTTAAAGGCCTGATAAATTCATTGATATAGCGGCTTCGTTCCCGCTTGGTTTCGGAGAGTCGTTGGGCAATATCTTTAAAAGCCTCGGGCTCCATGTATTTCATGGCCAGGTCTTCCAGCTCAGTTTTAATGGTATACAAGCCCATGCGGTGTGCCAGCGGCGCATATACCCAAACTGTTTCGCTGGAGATCTTCAATTGTTTTTCCCGCTTCATGCTATCGAGCGTGCGCATGTTGTGCAGGCGGTCAGCTAATTTTATGAGGATAACCCTGGGATCATCAGTAAGCGTAAGCAGAATTTTTTTGAAATTTTCGGCTTGCTGGCTGCTATTGGTGTCTATTACATTACTGATTTTTGTAAGTCCGTCTACGATGCGAACTATCTCGGCGCCAAATTCGCGTTGTACGTCTTCCAACGTCACTTCGGTATCTTCAACAGTGTCGTGTAAAAGAGAGCAGATGGTACTTCTTACACCCAGGCCAATCTCTTCCACGCAAATCATGGCAACAGCCAGTGGATGAAGAATATATGGCTCGCCACTTTTTCGGCGCATGGTTTTGTGCGCATCAGCGGCAATTTCAAATGCCCTGCGCAACAATTCCCTGTCACCTGGTTTAAGCTTTGTTTTTAAAGCTCTCAGCAACGCCCGGTACTGGCGAAGGATTTCCTTTTTTTCCTGTTCGGCAGTAAGACTATATTTTCTAATCTCGGGAATTGTTTGTTCCATTCAAAACGAATTTATATTAAAACCTACGAGGTTTGTGCATCAGTTGCAGATTTTTAACCTTAGTACGATTTTTTAGCTGGTAAATAAACCTAACAGGTGCCATCACAATTAGTTATACAGTTTGATTAACAAAATCTTTCATTTACTTTACAAACCACTTACGTAAATAGTATATTAATTTGTTTAAACACAATATATGGAAACTAAAAAGTACAAGATATTACTCTGCGAAGACGATACCAACCTGGGTATGGTGCTAAAGAATTATTTAGAGTTGAACGATTATGATGTAACCCTGGAGCGTGACGGACGGCTGGGACTGGCTGCTTTTCAACGTGAAAAATTTGACATCTGCCTGCTGGATGTAATGATGCCACATATGGATGGATTTACCCTTGCAGAGGAAATTCGCGATGTTGATCCTGATATTCCATTGTTTTTTCTAAGTGCCAAAACAATGAAGGAAGATATTATTTCCGGTTACAAATTGGGTGCTGATGATTATATCACCAAGCCTTTCGATAGCGAGGTGCTACTGCATAAAATAAAAGCCATACTGAAACGCAATGAAGAATTAAACCGCGAATCAGTAAACATGGAATTCGACCTGGGAAAATTTCATTTCAATCCCAAGTTGCGTGAGTTGGGAATAGATGGTAAAAACCAAACATTGTCACCAAAAGAAAATGAATTATTACGCATGCTGGCAGAGCATAAAAATGATCTGTTACCACGTGAAAAAGCATTGAAAAAAATCTGGGGCAGTGATACTTACTTCAACGGCCGCAGTATGGATGTTTACATTGCCAAATTGCGTAAATATTTGAAGGAAGACGAAAACCTGGAGATAGTGAATATTCATGGCAATGGTTTCAGGCTGGTGGAGAAGGAAATGTCTTAAGGTGGTGAATGGTCAGTGGTGAGTTGTGAGTGGTGAGTGGTGAGTGGTGAATCGTGAATGGTGAGTCGTGAATGGTGAGTCGTGAGTGGTGAGTATTATTCATTACCATCTTTAATAATAAAAAGAGGCTTTCTCAATCTACTGAGGAAGCCTCTTTTTTATTTCAAAATCGGTTACTTGTATTTTTTGTTACCATCAACGATCAACCATGATCCATCAACCATTAGCTATGATCCATGACCCATGATCCATCAACCATGACCTATGAACCATGCCCCATGAACCATCAACTTACTTCAGAGCCGCATACACCAGTGCCTTAAACTTATCATGAATTGCGCCATGGCTCATTGGTAGCTGGTTGATAAATAATTGTGCAACAATATTTTTTTCAGGATCTATCCAGTAACTGGAACTAAACATGCCGCCCCATGAATAACTACCGGGTGACATACCCAATTTGGCTTTTTCTTTCAGCGTAGATATGCCAAAGCCCAAACCCAGGTTAGCATCTGGCAGACCAAATTGTGCCGTTTGATTCATGGTCATCATTTCTACGGTGGAAGGACTAAGCAAACGATGGCCATTATAACTGCCTTTATTCAGCATCATTTGCATAAACAAACTGTAATCGTAAGCTGTGGAAGATAGTCCACCACCCCCCGAAAAATAAGTTCCGTTTGTGTTGGGATAATCTGTTATCCAATCGCCATTCAATGGAAAAGTTGCTTCTTTTTTTACCACTAGTTTGGCTTCATCTTCTCCGTATAAAACAGTAAGCCTTTGTTGTTTTTCTTTAGGAAGAAAAAAATAGGTATCCTTCATTCCAAGCGGATCAAAGATTTTTGATTTGAAAAATTTATCTAATGTTTGGCCGCTGGCTACTTCTACCAAATAACCCAATACATCCGAATTCAGGCCATAGGTGAATTTTTCCCCGGGGTGATGTGCCAGTGGCAATTTGCCAAGTTTAATAATGTCTTCACCCAGTATATGACCCTTCACACCGATGCCGGAGGTTATCCCGCTTTTGCTGTAAATGGCATTGAAAGTTTTATTCCCGATTTGTGAATAATGAATACCTGATGTATGTGTTAGCAGGTCGCGAATAGTGATTTCTCTTTTAGCAGGCCTGGTGGTAAAACTGGAATCGCTTGCAATAAACGAATCAATAACAACAGGGTTTGCGAAAGAAGGTATGAACTTACTGATGGGGTCGTCGAGTAAAAATTTGCCCTGCTCATACAGCATCATGACAGCAACAGCAGTAATAGCTTTTGTTTGAGAAGCTATCCTAAAAATATCAGTCCGTTCCATTGGCTGGTTATTGAAATTGCGTTTACCAACTGCTTTATAATAAACCACTTTTCCATCTTTGGCTACAAGCGCCGTTGCCCCGCCTATAAGGTGCTTGTTGGTATATTGTTGCAGCAAACTATCAATCCGATGAATAGCCACATCGGAAAATCCTGCAAGTTCCGGCTCCGTTATTTTTAAAACAGTTGATGGCCGCTGGGCAAGTATTTGTAAATTAAAACCGATCAACAAGCAGGATGCAAAAAGTATTTTATTCATAGTAAAAGAATAGGATGCCAAATTAAAGCATCCTGCTGCTAAGAAATGCAGCTAAAGTTTGTTTTTATTTTTTGTATTAACCCCGCATAAATGAAGTTGTTTTAACGTCTACATTAAAACATAAATAAAATATGAAAAAGAAACTTTTGTATTCTGTACTTGCCTTGTTTTTGGCAGTAAGTATCTCATATGCTCAGAACCCGCAGCCGTTACCTGCTGAAAGGGCAAAGAAAACGGTTGAAAGACTAAAGCAGGAATTGAGCTTAACGGAGCAACAGGAAAAAGACATACTGCCTGTGTATACCGATTTCTATACTTCCATGAGAAAGCTAATGGAAAATGGTCGCCCTTCGCCGGAGGAACGTCAAAAAGAAATGGAAGCCCGCAACGAAAAACTCAGGAAAACGCTAAGTGAAGATCAAATGAAGAAATTGGCAGAAGCAGAACAAAAAATGCGGGAAGAACGCCGCAAAAATGGTGGCGGGCAATAATAAAATGCATTGGTTGAAAACGCAGGATCGCAGGTTTTGCGTTTTCTTTAAAACATAAAACTCATTTCCGTACAATTGTTTACCTGGCACTAGTTTCTCACGCATAATTTATTCTTCATAAGCTATCAAAATCTTAACCTGTTTTGAAAGAATGTCTATTGAATCATTAGGCCAGTTATAAATTATGATATTCCCATCTACATTAAACCAATGAAAGTTTTCTCCTGTTCCTATTGAGTTCGGACCGGTCATGTTCATGTTGTTGTTGCCGTAGAAAACTAAAATAGATACAGCCAATATTTTCGATTTGTCAAGTCCATGTGCTATGCCTACGACTTCTCCCTGGGCAGATGCGGTTGTGCCTATTAATTTTTTGTATTTGATGGCTGGGGCTTCAACTCCCAGCTTTGTAAATCCATTTACTTCCAATGTTGCTGTGGGTGCGGTTGTACCGATACCAAGTTTGCCTCCAAACGGATTAATGAAAATATCGCGGGGCTGATAATAGCCAAGGTATAAATTTCTACCGGGGGCGGGGTCAATGTGCAGGTTGCCATCAGATGATATTACCTGCGCAGTTAATGCCTCTCCCTGGTTGGTTGTTGCACCTACATACAGCTTCCCACCATATATATTGGGCCCAAACAATGCAAAAGATTCATTGCCGGACGATACATGTAACTTGGCCGTTGGAGTAGCAGTGCCTATGCCGATGTTGCCATTTGCTGCCAAGCCAGGTAACCGCCATTTATCTTTGAACTGTTATCTACATCATGTGCTAACAACAGCGAAGTTGTGGTCCAGTCAGATCCCGCTGAAGTGCGATATGCCTTTATTCCCAAAGAGGAGTTATTTCCGCTGGCAAAGCCAATGCTCGCAAGATTTAGCTCGTTGCCAGCAACATTGCCAAGTATTCCTGCATGTATTCTCAATAGGTTACTTGCAGTAATGCCTGCAAGTTCTGTTCCATTAGATGAAATAGAAAGCAGTGCATTTGCGACATTCACACCAATACCTACATAACCATTATTGCTAATCGTCATCCGGGTAGTATTGCCATTGGTGCGAAATTGAAGTCCGTTAGTGTTACTTCCACTGTTATAGACGATACCGCCACTTGCTGCATCATTTGCCTTTCCAAATAAAAGGCCCGACTCATTATCGTTAGGTGTTAATAAATTAATATACGTGTTGTTGTTGCCTTCTACCACTAGCGGAGAATAGGGCTCAATATTACCCGATGGTCCAAAAGAAATATGAAGTTTAGACAATGGTTTAAGCGTACCGATACCTACATTTTGTGCACCAACGGTTATGGTGCAAAGAAAGAACACCAATATTGAAATTAATATCTTCATAAAAGCTGTTTAGCCCTAAAAGATACAGCAATTGGCAAGGCTATCAAATAGCGTTTTCTTTCCACTTTTTATAAGCAGCAGGCTTACAGCAGGCGCAAGGCCGGAAATTATTTTTAAGTGCCACGTTTTCGGTAGAAAAAAATATCCTGTTTTGACGTTTCATTTTTTTGCCCATCGCACAGTTTAATTTTCCGTAAATTTTTAAATTGCGGTTACCGGCCAATAAGATCACTTTTTGTTTGATTTTACTACGCAAAACAGCATCACTTATATCATGGTGATAAATAATGGAGCCAATATCGATATCCCTTGTTTCCTCTTTACTTTTCTGCACGGTCATTCCTTTAAAAATCAGGGGTAATTTGTGCACTTTCCCAGCCAATTATTGCAGTTTTACGGGTTGTGCCCCACATATAACCACCAAGTGTTCCGCTGGATTGAATCACCCGATGGCATGGGATGAGAAAGGCTACGGGGTTACTTCCAATGGCTGTGCCTACCGCTCTTGAAGCATTTTGGTTACCAACTTTTAAAGCGATACTTCCATAAGTAACAAGTTTACCCATCGGAATTTTTAGCAAACTTTCCCAAACTTTTAATTGAAAACCGGTACCCTTCAAATGCAATTTGATTTCGTTCAGTTTGCTCCAGTCATTCTGAAAAATAAAAAGCGCATTTTGTTGGATGAGGTCTAGTTTTCTATGAAAGGTTGCATTTGGAAATTTGCTTTCCAGATCCTGTAACGCTTTTTCTTCGTGTTCTTCGAAAGCCATAAAGCAAACACCTTTTGACGTTGAGGCAATAACAATAGCACCAAACGGACTTTCAGCGAAACTGTAATTAATGGAAAGGTTTTTACCACCGTTTTTATATTCAGCAGGTGTCATTCCTTCGATGCTTATGAACAAATCATGCAGCCGGCTGGTGCTGGAAAGCCCGGTTTCAACTGTTGCGTCAAATAGTGTTACGTTACTATCCCGAAGCATTTTTTTTGCATGCTGTATGCTGATGTACTGTAAAAACTTTTTAGGACTGGTTCCTGCCCATTCTGTAAACAACCGCTGGGAGTGTGATGGACTTACATGTATTTTTTCAGCTATTTCTTCAAGAGTAGGCTGAGCTTTGAAATGTTGATTGATGAAATCTATAGCGGCGGCTACCCTGTTATAATTTATGCTTACCTGTGATTCCATTTTACTCGAATTTGAAAGCCAAAGGTCAACTTATTTTTATTGCTATAAAATCCGGAACCTGCTAAGTTTGAATGTTCGTTCCAATTGATTAAATAGTTTGACGCCTGGTGATAAAATGATTCTTGAAATAGATAATTGTTTGGAAAACTTATAAAATGCGTTTTTCCTTTTCACTTTCCTGTATTGTTTTATCCAGCCGGTTTATTTGAGTTGCTTTTTGTTTTGCCGTCATTATCCAATGTATCATTACCTTTTTATAAGAAGGTGCCTGTTTTGTAAAATAGTCCCATGCTTTGGTATTTGCTTTAAATATGGTTTCATATTCAACCGTTAATTTTTCCGGCTCTTTTTCATGGGAATAGATTCCTGATTTGTTTTCTTTTCTCATTTGAAATATGGAAAGTCCCTCCGGTTTTACTAACCCCTTTTTCGTAAGTACTTCCATCTTCGCAATATTTATTGCACTCCAGATACTGCCTGGTCTTCTTGGTGTAAAACGAATGCAATAACTGTCTTTATCAATCGACTTGCGTACCCCGTCTATCCAGCCAAAACATAGTGCCTGGTCTACTGACTGCGACCAGGTCAGGCTGGGTCTGCCGCTACCCACTTTATAAAAGCCAACCAGTAGTTCCGATTCTTTTTTATGGTTTTTGGTTAACCATTTTCTGAACTCAGATTGTGTTGCAAAAAAAGTGGGTGTCATTCTTAAGAATTTTTACGACTGCAAGATGTAAGATGCCAAATTACCTTTTAAGCTTTAATTGGCAGGCAATATACTCAATTGAAAAATGCAACTTTGCACTGCAATAACAACAATAATGGATAAAAACTTTTTAAAAATACTATTCCCAGTTCTTGAAGATGACCTATACGATGAGATGGTGCAACACGGTACTATCAAGAAAGTAAAGGCAGGTGATACTATTTTAAAAGTAGGACAGACTATCCGTTCTACCATGCTCATCTTAGAAGGCCTGGTAAAACTATATAGAGAAGACGACCAGGGTAAAGAGTTTTTTATTTACCATCTCGATGCCGGTGATGCTTGTTCGCTTTCTATGGTTTGTGCAGCAAAGCATGAAACCAGTGAAGTATTGGCCAAAGCACTTACTGATGCAACAATATTGAGTATTCCGTTAGAGTTTATGGAACAGTGGATGAGTAAGTATAAAAGCTGGTACCAGTTTGTAATAACTTCTTATAGAAACAGGTTTGAAGAGCTATTACAAACAATAGATGCCATTGCGTTTTCCAATATGGATGAAAGACTGGAGAGCTATATTGAAAAACAAGTTTCCCGGTTAGGCAATCACTTAAAAATAACGCACCAGGATATTGCCACCGATCTGAATTCTTCCCGGGAAGTTATTAGCAGGTTATTAAAAAAGATGGAAGCTAAAGGTTGGGTTGTTATTCATAGAAATGCTATTGAGTGGACAAAGAAGCATTGATTTTTTCTTTGTGACAAATATCACTGTACATTAAGGCCGGTGCTTTCAATTTTGCAATATGGAAATAGTGGGATATTTAGCATCTTTGTTTATCGGAGTATCGTTGGGTTTAATTGGTGGCGGTGGTTCCATACTAACAGTGCCAGTTTTGGTTTACCTGTTTGCTGTGTCACCCACAATGGCAATTTCCTATTCTCTTTTTATTGTTGGTTTTACCAGCCTGGTAGGTGCTTACAACAATTATCGTAAAGGACTGGTGAATTTTAAAACTGTTTTATTATTCGGATCATCTTCCATCACAACCGTGTTTGTTGCACGTAAATTTCTCATTCCATACTTGCCGGATGTATTTTTTAAAATCGGAAATTTTAATGTCACGCATTCGCTTTTTGTGATGGTTGTTTTTGCTATTCTTATGGTAGCCGCTTCGGTTGCAATGATTAAAAGTAAGAAAGTTGAAACAGCAGTAAGAGCAAAATCAAGTCCCAAAATTTTAGTTATATATGGAGTGCTTATAGGCCTTGTAACAGGGTTCCTGGGTGCCGGTGGAGGCTTTCTATTGATTCCTGCTTTAGTTATTTTAATGAGGCTGCCAATGAAAGAAGCAATTGGTACGTCGCTGTTAATAATTGCACTTAATTCGCTGGTTGGTTTTACAGGTGATATTGGTCGCCACGCAATAGATTGGAAATTTATTTCCATTATTTCTGCCATAGCAATTATGGGCATTTTTATTGGAGGTTATATCAACCAGGGTGTAAACAACAATAAGCTAAAAAAAGGCTTCGGCTATTTCGTCCTGGTTATGGGCATCTATATTATTGTCAGGGAAACTGTTTTTATAAAAGCTTGATTGCATTTCACTTGTAGTTTCTTCTTCATTTCATATAACGCTTCAAGAGTATCAGAAAGCTTACTGGTAGTACGTGACAAATGTCACCGACCGTTCTATCACACCACCTGAAGTTTGCATTCAAAATCAACAAACAAATTATGTTAGAATTTTTAATACAGCCATGGACATGGTATGTAGCAGGTACTGTGATTGGTTTAATAGTTCCTGCATTATTATTATCAGGCAATAAGCATTTTGGTGTCTCTGCAAATCTTCGTCATGCGTGTGCTGCTTGCTTTCCCTTTAGCATTTCTTTTTTTAAGTACGATTGGAAAAAAGAAATATGGAATATATTTTTTGTTGGAGGAATAATAGCCGGAGGTTTTATTGCAGCTAGATTCTTAACTAATCCTAATGCCATTCAGGTTGATCCTGCTTTGGTACTGTCGTTAAAAGACTATGGCATTAATAACTATAACCATCTTGTGCCCCCGGAGATATTTAGTTGGGAAAGCTTACTCTCCATAAGAGGTTTTATTATGCTGGTAGGTGGCGGTTTTTTAGTGGGGTTTGGTTCGAGGTATGCCGGCGGATGCACCAGCGGTCATGCTATCATGGGTTTGAGCAACTTACAATTACCATCCCTTATTGCAACAATAAGTTTTATGGCTGGTGGTTTTTTGATGACAAACTTTTTATTGCCTTTTATTCTCAAACTATAAAAAAGATTATTAATGAAGCAAGATTTACGGCTTTCTAATATGACATATATCACTGGTGAAAAGGATGTTGCGGTAACGGATTACGAGGTTCGGAGTTTGGATACCATGTGTATAAATGAAACAGTATTGCGGCATCCCTGGTGGTATAATTTAAAGTACCTGGCGATAGGTGTAGTATTTGGACTGGTATTGGTAAAAGCAGAAGTTATCTCCTGGTTCAGAATCCAGGAAATGTTCAGGCTTCAAAGCTTTCACATGTACGGCGTTATTGGTACAGCAATAGTTGTAGGCATAATTTCCGTTTGGCTTATTAAAAAATTCAGGGTAAAAACCATACATGGCGAATCCATACAATTTCACAGGAAGACGTTTAACAAAGGGCAAATAATTGGTGGGGTGATCTTTGGCCTCGGTTGGGCGATGACTGGTGCTTGCCCTGGTCCGTTGTTCGCCCAGGTTGGAACAGGTGCTTTTGTTATTGGCGTGGTATTATTGAGTGCTGTAGCCGGTACCTGGGTATATGGATATTTCCGTGAAAGGTTGCCACACTAAATGCATTTAAACAGCGGAATAGTTTTTTTACTTTTTGCAAGAAATTGCCAGCGATTTAATGCTTTATTTTTTTCAACCAGTTAATTCCAAATGTTTTTTTATATGTGACAACTGTCACTATATGGTTTAAAAGCTTTATGGAAATTTGCAATATCAAAACAGAAACACCATGCAGATAAAACAATGGAAAGACAAAAACCTGGCTCAATTTAGTTATGCCATATTGAGCGAAAATCAAAAGAAGATAATATTGATCGATCCATCCCGTAACCCGCATCCTTACCTGGAATATGCCAGGGAGAATAAAGCCTCAATAACAGGTATCATCGAAACACACCCGCATGCTGATTTCATTAGCGGTCATGCAGAGCTTGGCGAGCTTACAGGAGCAACAATATACATCAGTAGCCTGGTAGATGCGGGCTATCCACATACTGGCTTTGATGAAGGAGATATTCTCGAAATTGGAGAGATCAAACTAAGGGCCTTACATACACCCGGTCACTCACCCGATAGCATATCTGTATTGTTAGAATATGACGGTAAACAAAAAGCAATTTTTACGGGAGACACGCTTTTTATAGGCGATTGTGGCAGGCCTGATCTGAGAGAAGGTGCGGGGAAACTGAGAAGCTCAAGACTTGAACTCGCAAAAAGTATGTACCATACTTTAAGGAACAAGTTAATGCCTCTTAATGATGATGTTACGCTTTACCCGGCACATGGCGCTGGTACTTTATGTGGTAAAGATTTAAGCAATGCAAACAGCAGTACTATGGGCCAGGAAAAACAAACAAACTGGTCATTGCAAACAATGACAGAAGAAGCGTTTGTTACAACCTTATTAATGGATCAACCTTTTATTCCTGCTTATTTTCCTTTTGATGTAGAGATAAACAGGAAAGGTGCGGCACCATTTAAAAAAAGTATTGAGGCAGTTAAAATATCCAATGCCGTAAAAAATGAAACGGACGCAAATACCTTAAAAGCGAATAATATAATTGTTGATGCAAGAAAGGAGAAAGCATTTAAGGAAGGCCACTTGCCGAACTCCATAAACCTGATGGAGGGGGACAAATTTGAGACCTGGCTAGGAAGTATTATTAAACCAGGAGAGCAATTTTACCTTGCTGGAGAAAACACAGAGCAATTGCAAAAACTTGTTGAGCGTGCAGCTGCCATTGGTTATGAATCTCAAATTACAGAAGCGTTCGTATTGAAGTTTGCACCTATTTCAGAACCGGTGATTGATATTGATGCGTTCAGGCAAAATGTAGCATCCTATACTATTGTGGATGTAAGAAATAGTTCAGAAGTAAAACAAAGCAAGCCATTTAAAAATAGTATTACCATACCATTACATGAGCTACGAAACAGGGTGAATGAAATACCTGCGGGCAAACCAATTGTGGTGCATTGTGCTGGCGGTTACCGGAGTGCTGCAGGTAGTTCTATTATAAAATCAGCCCTCAATGGAAAAGTAAAAGTCTTTGATTTAAGCGAAGCTATAAAGCAATTTTAAAGTTATAATCATATTTAAATTAATAACAGAAAATGATACAAGAACATTATTACGATGTATCCGTCGACTGGGAGGAAGGTCGTAAAGGAACAATGACTTCAGCCGTATTAGACAAGGCAATAGAAGTAGCTACACCGCCTCAATTTGCACAAGGCATTGAAGGGGTATGGTCACCCGAACATTTGTTTGTAGCGGCAGTAAATAGCTGTCTTATGACAACCTTTCTTGCAATAGCGGAAAACTCGAAACTTGTTTATTCCGGGTTTACATCGAAAGCGATGGGAAAACTAGAGATGGTAGACGGTAAGTTTATTATGAGTGAGGTTACTTTACTGCCAACAGTGGTAGTTCCTTACGAAGAAGACCAGGAAAGAGCCATGCGGATCTTAAAAAAATCAGAAGCGGCCTGCCTGATTTCAAATTCAATAAAATCTAAGATTATACTTGAACCAACAGTAAAAATAGCTTCACTGGTAAATTTGTAACTTTTAGATTTTAACAATAATAGCAAGTCAATAAAAAAACAGTTTCAATGTTTTTGGATAATAAAGACCATTGGGAAAATATTTATCTCTCAAAGGCGGAAGATGAGGTAAGCTGGTTTCAGCCTTATCCCAGGACATCGATGGAGTTTATCGAACTTTTTAATCTTCCCTTAACTGCAACTATTATCGACATTGGAGGAGGAAATAGTCATTTTGTGGATGCCCTGCTTGACAAAGGATATCAGAATATTTGGGTACTTGATATCTCGGCAAATGCAATAGCGAAAGCAAAAAAACGCTTAGGTGAAAGAGCATCGGAAGTACATTGGGTCGTTAGCGATATAACAGAATTTAAACCACCGGTAAAATATGATTTTTGGCATGACAGGGCCGCTTTTCATTTTCTAACTTCGGATGAGATGATTTATAAATATGTTTCTATTGCTGAAGATGCTATCAGTAATAATGGCTATTTAATTCTGGGAACATTTTCGGAAAATGGCCCGGGAAAATGCAGCGGTTTGGAAGTGAAGCAATACTCAGAAACATCTATGTCTGCCAGGTTTGAAATTGCTTTCCGGAGGGTCAAATGTGTCCGGGAAGATCATGTAACTCCAAACAATGTTGTCCAGGATTTTTTGTTCTGTAGCTTTGAAAAAATTTAATTTTCGTTGTTTTTAAATGATGTAAAACCAACCAGTTATGCTACATAGATTCCATCGAACTAAGTTGGCTATGTATTAAGTATTTGCAGCAGTATTTGGAAATTAGTTTAAGTCATTTGATTAAAGGTCGTTTGTAAAAGAATACGTATTCCAGTTGTTTTTTATTACCTGTTGAATAATTTATTTAGTTCTTTTTGGGTAAAAACGATATGATTCTCTTTAGTGGAGAACATAATTGCAGGACCTGAAAGTTTCGGGTAGTGTTGTATATGTATCATTTCGTTTCCGAGAGTAAATATTTTTTCTAATTTTCTATTTTTCCGGTTTTCATCGTTGAAAAAAGAAGATAGCAGGTCATATAGATTTCCTGTAGTATTATCGATCTCACTATAGCGAATACTGAAATATTTCGTTACTGCCATGCCTGACGTGTTCTGTAACTTTTGATCGTCCTGCAGGTATAACAGGTAAGTTGTATCCTTGTTATTTTCAAAATATTTTAAACTGGCTTTTGTATTTTTCAGCCATTTTATTTCACCAACTGTGATCCAATTTATTTTCGAAGTTTCGAGTTCTTTCAATTGACCAAATGAAATCAAATTAGATAAAGTAGCTAACAATAAGTGGATACTTACTTTATAAATTGTGTTCGTATTTCTCATAAATCCCGGATTGAAATTGTATTGTACGTTTTCAGGTTGGTGTATAATCAAGGTTATATAGACAAATACAAACCCATAAAATAGTTAAAAAAAATAAGAAGGTGAGAATGATCGCAAGAGGCGTTTTTCTACCAAAGTCGATGCTGAATTTTGTCGGTTGATCCGGCAGGTACATTAGTACAATTTGATCCCCCTTTTCTTGTTTCTTCGAACCCACAGTGCCATAAAACATTTTATTATTTCCAGTTGTAATGTATTGCAGCGACAGTATATAATAAACAGATCCTTTTATCCCATGTCGCATTTCGCAATTCGTGACTTCGGCCGTAGTAGTGATCGCTTTTTTCATAAACGCTTTTTGCGACCTGCTTTTTATTACTGCAATTACTAGTGGCAGCAAACCAAATATGGCAAGAACGAGGGATATAATTTTTATTGGATCCATGACAGTTCAAAATTATAAATAGTATTTTCTTTTTGTACCATTAACCGGAGAGCTCTTAATTGTTTTGGAGACGATTCTTCCTGTAAGAATTCTTAACTGCTATTTTTCCGTGCCTGAAAGTAAATAGATCACAACCTGATACTTCGACCTTAATACCATCCGATTTTGTTCCGGTAAAAGTCCATTCAGAAAATCCCCTGTTTCCCGCAATGAAATGCTTTGCATTATGCCAATATGCATCCGGGAACATGGCAAATACATTTTCAAATGCTTTCTTAACGGCTTCCTGCCCTGTAAATTTTTCACCATTTACACCTGGTCCCGCAGATGCTTCAAACACGCAGTCATTTGTCATATGAGACATGATAGCCGGGACATCATGGGCGTTAAATGCATCAGCAAAAGTCTGAAGAAAATCAGTTGTTATCTTCTTATTTGATTGGGCCATCAGTAAAATTGGTACTAATAAAAGTAAGGTCAAAGCTCCTTTTTTCAGAAACATCGTTTAGGTATTAAAAAAATAATAGAATTGTGCAAATCCAGTGGCATTGACATGGCAGGTAATGCCAGCATTATTCCTAACAGTTGCTTAGCGAGGAATTAAAACTGCGAGTAATAACAACTCTTAACTGCATTTTCGCCAACCAACAACATTCTATTATGAATATGCATTTGTGACCCGATGGCTGTTGTGTCTACTGTGGTAAAATCGTATCGCAGGAAGAGTTGAAAAATTTAATAAACAACTACTGGCTATTTAGGTTCCATGTCGAGAGATTGCCGGTATTTGACGCAACCTTTCATAAATTCAGGCCATTCGGGAACTAGTATACCCGGTTCTGTTTTTTCAGGTAAGAGGGACCAGAGCCCCGGATGATGCCAGCACAAATTTTGACCGGTGCTGTCTCGATGTTTTCGAATTCCTGCCCGTAATTTTTTTATTTCTTCGATAAGCTCACCCGTACTCAGTTGAGATAGATCTTCATCCATTGTAATTAAATTGTAAGGGTTGAAAATAATAGTTACATTTTATTGTTGTCGTGCCATCACATGCTTTCAAGTTACAAGTTAAATGAAAAACGATAACCTGATTCGACGATGAAAATAGATTATCGTTTTAATAGAAGTTCTGTACAATGTAATGTTTATGCTTGCTGTTGCTCCGCATTATAACTCATCATCCAGTTGATGCCAAATTTGTCAGTAAGCATTCCGAAATAATCCCCCCAAAAAGTATTATCGAGCGGCATGGTAATTTGTCCGCCATGGGCCAGTCCGCCAAAGATAGAATCTGCTTCTTCCTTGCTATTAGCCGTAACAGAAACAGAAAAGTTATTGCCCTGTTTGAACGAAGGAGCCCATTCGCCGCCACAATCACTTCCCATCAATATAGAAGATCCGATAGGTAGTGAAACATGCATCACTTTGTTTTTATCGTCTTCGGGAACCTTGTAAGTTTCGCTTTCAGGCATCTCGCCGAAACGACCAATATAGTTGAATTTTCCCCCGAAAACAGATTTGTAAAAATTGAATGCTTCTTCGCAATTACCATTGAAGTTGAGGTAGGTGTTTGTTGTTGCCATTGTTGATGATTTAATAATGTTTGAAAAGTAGTTCTCTATTTTTCAAGCTTACAAGATAGTAATTCAACTTCTGAAAGAAGCTATTTTCTTATTGAATTTACCCAGTACTTTTATGGCACTTTACATGGCGGATGTGTATAGAGCTTCCAATGTCCATTAATTTGTTTTCACGAATAATTTATTGCAGCTGTAAGTTAAAGAGCACTTCATTGTATAGCCGGATAGATGAATTTGCTGATACCAGGAAACTTCCCTGGTGGTGGCTGGTTTGCCTCGTGGATCGTCCTAAATTGGTATCACATCCAGTTCGTTTTTATTTTAAAAGCCATGATCCGTCTTAAGATATCGCTGTTGGATTCAATACATGTAGTAAATTTTTATCGGAAATGCACTTTGTTTTGGCTTCAAATGTTTTTTATATTGTGTGGGATTTGATTACATCATTAATATTGAATTGACTACAATTTTTACATATCTAAACCGGGAACAATGAATCCAAATAAAGCATTATGGGAAAAAGGCGACTTCACTAAAATTGCTCAAACAATGCGGGAGAGTGGCGCTGAGCTCGTAGCCAGGATTGGTGTTACAAAAGATCTTGACATTTTAGATCTTGGTTGTGGCGATGGAACAACTGCTATACCGGCCGCTAAGCTTGGAGCAAATGTTTTAGGTGTTGATATAGCCAGCAATCTTGTTGAGGCCGGTAATGCAAGAATAAAGGCAGAAGGACTCAGCAATTGCAGAATACAGGAAGGCGATGCGACTGATTTGCACGGTTTGAAGGATAATAGTTTTGATTTGGTAGTAAGTGTGTTTGGATCAATGTTCGCACCGAAACCATTTGATGTTGCCAGAGAAATGGTTCGCGTTACCCGCCCGGGTGGAAAAATTGTAATGGGAAACTGGATTCCCGGCGACCCTACGCTGGTTGCCCAAATATTAAAGATTAGTTCAGCCTATACGCCACCACCACCTGAGGGATTTGTTAGCCCAATGTTGTGGGGGGTAGAAAAGAATGTGATCGAGCGGTTTACAGCCGCTGGCGTTGCAGAGGAGAATATATCCTTTATAAAAGATACGTTTACTTTTAATGCACCGTATTCGCCGGCTGAACTGGTTGATTCCTTTAAAAAATATTATGGTCCAACCATGAATGCATTTGAAGCTGCTGAGAAAAATGGTAAGGCCGCAGAATTACAACAGGAGTTGGTTGCATTATTTACCAGCCAGAATCAAAGTGGCAAAGATGATTTCACTTCTATTACTGCTAATTTTTTAAGAGTAACCGTTGTTCGATAGATCCATCTTTGAAAAATTATCAAATTAAAGTCAGTTAATTTTTTTGCCGGTCTTTACCCGGTAAAGAATTTATTTATCCAAATTGTGACAGCAATCTTAATAATACTTACAGGTTGTCGATGAAACAATACAAATTGGTAGTAACGTATTATATCTTGTATTGTAATGATATGAAACAATATCATATTATAGCAAGCATATTATCCTGAAACTATTTTGTTGTTTTACTCCCCATTTGAAGACCAAGTTTTTCATATTCAATATCGTTTGGTTCCCACAACTCTATTTTATTTCCTTCAACATCAATAATATGAACAAATTTGCCGTAATCGTAGGTTTCAATTTTGTCAGTTATTATTACTCCTTCTGCTTTTAATTGTTCAATAAGCGATTCCAAATTTTCCACGCGATAGTTTATCATAAACTCCTTTGCAGAAGGTTCGAAGTATTTCGTTGTTTCGGAAAATGGACTCCATTGTGTAAACCCTTTTTTGGTTGTATCTGCACCTTGCCTCCATTCAAAAACCGCCCCGTATTGATTAGTATTCAAGCCAAGATGAGTTTGGTACCATTCCCTCATTTTCTTAGGATCTTTGCATTTGAAAAAAATACCACCGATACCCGTTACTTTTTTAATTTGAGTTTGATTGTTCAGTGTTGTTGTAATTGTTTTGAAAGCGTAACCGAAATAGAAGGATAATAAAATTGCTAAAATTATAAGGGCTGTATTCTTCATTTTGAGTGCATTTTTTTTGTTCGGGGTCTGAATGAATGTAAACAGTTGGCTGCAGTGCTATCTCTTTTATAGTGGTATTAGCATTTGATAGGTATCTGGATCGGTGAGTATCCTGCACTAATGTTCTCAGCAATTATACATGTGGTTTGAATAAATAAGCTCGTTTAAATTTCAAGCCGCATTTCTAATAAATTTGGTTTAAATCCTGCTTTTAGATACCTGTTTTTAGCTACTATATTTTCCTCATATACTTCTAAGCGAACTTCTGTCAAATTTTTACTTTTGGCCCAGTCTAAAAGGCCCTGTATAATTTTTTGATTTATTCCCTGGCCACGAAAAGCAGGAATTACATACATAAAACCCAGGTAAGCGTATTCATTAAATTTAAGATATGGTTGGGCGGACACAATTTTTGCATAGCCCGATCCTACAATTTCATTATTGACTACAGCTATCAATACTTCAGATCTATCAGACCTGATCAACTCAACAAGGTCATAATAGTGAATGTCGCCATCCTTTAAAGTACTGTCGAAGGGTCTTTCGGTAGCTATTATTCCTTTTTCAAAACTTAGCAAGATGTCGGTTTCCGTTTCAGTTGCTTTGCGTATTTCTATTACCATGCTTTCGTTTTTGGTTAATACAATGGTTGAATCCGGGGCTTGTATGAATTACAATTTACATTTATCAGATTGCGGATATGAATGTAATTATTAACTATGGCCGCAACCAAAATACAATTGGTGACAAGGCTTACAAGAACTACAGTTTACAAAGAAGCAACTATTTAAGATCCAATAGTACCTGTTTTAACTTTACCTGCCCTGTTGTAAACGGCAATGATGACTCCACCTGGTGTAACGATACTCTCTGTTAGTGTAAACGCTGCCGGCATCGCTTCCTTATCAAACAACTGTTTGCCTTTGCCTAAAATTAGCGGATGAATTTTGAGCCTGAGTTCGTCTGCCAGATCATTTTTTAGAAGCAATTGAACAAGCTTACTGCTACCCCAAACCTGGATACCAGGTCCATTTGAATTTTTAAGCTTTTTAAGATCTGCTACCGATTTTAATAACACTGAATTCTTCCAGCCGGTAACGAGGGGGTCCGACTTTTTCATTTTTTTCGAAAACACATATTTTGTGCCTTCGTTTATACCTGACCAAAAGTCTCCATGTTCAGGCCAGTAACCGGCCCATATCCCGAATGTCTTTCTGCCCAAAAGATAATCGGCAGGCTGCAATTCTTCCTGTACTACTTTATTATAAACATCATCGGAATACGGTGCTACCCAACCTCCATATTCGAAACCACCTGATGTATCTTCCGCGGGACCACCAGGTGCCTGCATTACGCCATCTAAGGTGATCATCGATAAAACAGTTATTTTTCTCATGTTGTTATTGTTTTGATGCAAATCTCGTAGTCAAACCGCGGACTATTGCAGTGTGAATGCGACATTCAGAATGGTCGGTTGCGTACCAGGATATAGAGTCTAAATCTAAGTGCTTTCTGCGGGTATAAAGCGGTGTTGCGGGGTTACGTTTACTTTTTAACACTTGCCAGGAAGCAGTACAAACGAGGTGCGGACCGGTATGAGCATACAGTAAAAATTGCTACTTGACGTTATCTTCTAAGGTCTTAAAATTGATATGTTTTTAACTGCACTCGTTGGATAATTGTTAGCATTGCCTTTACAGTATCAATGCACGCTGCGGTGATTTGTATTGGTTATAGTTTTAAGGAGTTGAGCGTATTTATTTTAATTTCAACCATTCATTTCATTGCGGGTTTATTGTGTTATTACCGTCTGCCTGCTTAAATTACATACTTCCGTCTGCCTCTGAATTATGATGATTGAAAAATTGCATATGCAAATCAAAAATGTAAAACTGTCAGGATAATCTTCCGGGAAAATTTGAGTCATAATTTAACCTGGTAAATTTTGGAAAATTTGCTTGTTGACGGGATGGTTATTAATGCACTCTTTTCTTAGATTCCGGTAGCTGCCATTTATTATTGTGGCAGTTATCACACTTACTATTTTCAACAATTATTTTTTGGATGTAACCACAATAAATGCATGCATAGCTTTCATTATTCTTTACTTCTTCAAAAGCATTTGCTATTGATTCCGGGTAAATTGGTAAGCCCGGCCGTACCTGGTTATCCTCAAACAAATACAAACTGATTTCTCCTGAAGTTTCTAAATAGGCTTTTCTCACCTGGCCTAGATGATCAATGCTTTTTAATCGCATTTCAGCAAAAAACTTATCATATGGAAGACCCACTTTTTTATAATTTTCATAATTAATTCTACCATCTTGTAAGAGGCATACTGGTTTTCCTTCCAGAAGCATTTCTATCTTTTTACTTTTTGCGGTGAAACTTGTTATTATTCGATATAAAAGTATAACCACAACCAAAACAATAACTCCGTGGGTAATTGGGATATTACTGTAAAACATGGGGTCACCTGTTGCAGAACCCAGCGCAATTAGAATAGCTAATTCGAACACGGATAATTGCTTAACGCCTCTTTTACTCAAAAACTTTAGGGCAAGGATTAATATTAGAAACATTACTGTCGTTCTAAAAGCAATCTCTGCTAAATAGGTAATTGGTATATTCTCCGAATGAAATATTCGATACCAGTCAAAAATTTCTATGTTTTCAGTTTCATTCATAAGCCAGTAATCTACGCATTTTCAGGGCAATTACCAGGAGGCAAATTGTTGGCAAAGTAGAGGTGCCAGTAGTCTTTTTCCAGGGGTTAATGTATAAAGACCAAGTTAGAAAGTTCAGTTCAAATTAATTCCGTCTCCTTAACTATTTATAGTTATTCTTTGTAACATTAAAAGGCCTTCATCTTCACCGGCTAACGTATGTCGGCTTGGCTGTGATCATTGTTGTGTGATTCATTTCCCAAATCACCGCTGGAAATGGCAAATGACTTTCTACCGGATCGTGAAAGCAATATATCCGCCTTTAAAATTTTTTTCCTGGTTTCCATTTACAGACACCACCAGGTATTGTTTGTTACCAACAGCATAGGTGGAGGGAATTGAACTTGCCATTCCCGGAAGCTGGTATTCCCATAAGATTTTTCCAGTCTCCTGGTCAAAGGCTCGCATCTTATTGTCGCCGGTGGCACCTATAAAGATCAAACCGCTTGCAGTAGCTATTCCGCCGCCGCGGTTGAACATGCCGGAATTTGGAATTCCTATCTTTTTAAATTCCGGGTCTTCTCCTAAAGGAACCTGCCACACGATATTGCCAGTATTCAGGTCTATGGCAGTCATAGTACCAAAAGGCGGAGCGATGGCAGGACGACCTTCGGGATCAAGATAAAAACTGTATCCATTGAAGCCGTAGGGTTCATTGTTTTGCGGAATGTCTGGTGTTTCGAATGAATGCTGGATGGCAGTATCTTTTACATAAGCTACAATCGATGCGAGCTGTTCGGGGGACAAAAATTTGAACGATGGCATAGGCGGTGCGCCCTTCTGAAGAATGCTGGTGAGTTGAGCAGGATTGAACCTTTTGGCACGCCCTGTAAGATCAGGCCCCACGCCCGTTCCCTTTTTATCGGCACCATGGCAGCTCGTGCAATAAGTTCTGTATAATATCTCGGGATTAAGCTGGTTGGCGGCCCGGATCTGTTTCAGATCGGTTAACTTCAGGATCATCGGGATATCAGTAGAATTAACGAATAAACGGTTTGTAGAGGGGTTCACCGAAGCACCTCCCCAATTAGAGCCTCCATGAGCTGTGGGCAGAAGGATCGATCCTTCCATGGATGGCGGCTCATAGATACCCGTTTTATAGTTGTTTTTGTTAATCTCTTCTTTGATCCACGCTGATGAACGGCCAAAATAATTTTCCTTGTAACCCTGGCGTGCAAATGGCGGATTCACGGGAATTGGCTGTGTAGGCCAGGGTTTTTCTCCCGGCATACTGCTTACGGTATCAACCGCCACTTCGTTCACGCCAAATAACGATTCGCCTGTTTCCCTGTCAAACATAAACAGGTACCCCATCTTTGTGACAAGGGCAACGGCATCGATCTCCTTCCCGTTTCTCTTTACAGTAATGAGGTTGGGTGGAGAACCATTGTCACGATCCCAGAGATCGTGGTGAGTGGTTTGAAAATGCCAGATGCGTTTGCCTGTTTTTGCATCGAGTGCCAAAAGGCAGTTGGCGAAAAGATTCTGACCGGGACGATCTGCTCCATAAAAATCAAAGGAGGGCGACGCGGTAGGAACGAAAACAATGCCCCGTTTTTCATCGAGGGCCATGCCTGCCCAGCAATTAGCGCCACCGTTGCGCTGGCGGGCATTGGCGGCCCATGTATCAGCACCAAACTCTTCTGGTTTGGGGATCACATGGAAGACCCATTCCAGTTTGCCGGTATGGATATTAAACGCTCTTATATCGCCGGGTGTAGATGGAAGTTCATCCGGTACTTTGCATCCTACAATGAAGAGGTCATTGTACACTACACCCGGTGCATTGCTGGATACCGGAACCTTTGCACGCATCGAAGCAGGCAAATCCAGTCCTTCATAGAAATCAACACGGCCGTTGTTTCCAAAATCGCTAATAACGGTACCATTCTCTGCGTTAATGGCATACAGGGTTGCGCCGGAAATAAGAAAGATCCTGTCGGGATTGCCGGCATGATAAGTCATTCCTTTAGACCAGTTAGAAATTTCCGATGAGTCCGGAATAAATTCCCATAACAACTTTCCGGTAACAGCATCAAGTGCAACCAGTTTGTTGGAAGGCATCAAACCGATGACCCTATTGTTCATCATCACCGGGTTGAAGTAGATTCCGCCACCTTCCGTGGTATCATCAAAACGCCAAACCTCCTGCAACTTAGCAACATTAGTCTTGTCGATAGTTGTGAGTGCAGAGAACTTGTTGTTGGAAACATCATGACCAAAAGTGGGCCATGCCGCAGGATCGTCTTTACTGCCTGGTGAACAGGCACTAAAAAAAAACAGGGTTAGCCAGCAAAGAAGAGATTTTATATTCAATAGCGTCACGGGAAGACAGGATCAAAAATTTTTAAATAAACTGCCTGGTTTTTTCCAGGGAGCTTTATGAAATGCATTCAATAAAACAAACAACATAAAAATGGACTTGCATACCAGTATTCTTTTGCCCTTACCGGGCTTTTATTTTGATGTCTTTAAAAGAAACCAGCATATCCTGTTCGCCATGAAGCTGAAGTGCTATATGTCCTGCTCTTCTACCGGGATCGTTATGTATTTCAGCTGTTTTATAACCGTTCACATGCACGATTACCGATTGGCCAATTGCAGCTACCGTCAAGGTATTCCACGTGCCTGGTTTATTCCATTTTATTACATCAGCGGAATCGGGTTCCACTACCCAGCCTCTTCCACCTGTTTCATACAATCCTCCAACAGCCTCAGTAGAATGGATCTCTGCCTGTAAACCTTCTACACCGTAAGGCCCTCCTACTTCCTTAACCCTAAAGTACAAACCGCTATTGCCTTTTTCAACAAAGAAGCTTAAGCTTAATTCGAAATCAGTAAAGATGCTATCGGTAACCAGCATTCCATGACGGGGATCGGATTTTTCATTGGTGCCAACGATCATGCTATCTTCTACTCTCCAGTTTCCCCCCGGCAGGGTATGCCAACCATTTAGTGTTTTACCATCAAACAATGGTTTCCATTCGTGCCTGGGGGCGGGTAATTTAAATGACAACCCTGTGATAACGGTAATTAAAATAAAGAGCAACGAAATCCGTGAATGTTTTTTCATGTCAGCAATCGTTAATAATTCCATGAGGTACCGAAGTTATTCATATTGTTACAGGTAAATCTCAAGTTTAAGCTGATATCCTTTCGAATTGCAGTATCCTGTTCGCGGTGGTGGTAAGTCAGATCTTTTGTGCAAGCATTTTGAATTTGGTTGTGCAAGGCAATAAGTAACTACCACAGGTTATAGAATGCAGGGTATATTTATTGCATTATATTTTAAAATATACAGGTATGGGAGCAAAAAAAATCTGGGCTAATTTCAGCGTAAAAAACGCGAGGCTCACCAATGAGTTCTATACACGATTGGGATTTAAGTCTAACGATTCACATAGCGATCCAAAACTTGCAAGTTTTTTCTTTGGCGATAATAATTTTGTTATTCATTTTTTTGAACAAAATTCAAAAATAGATGAATACTTAACCGCGGGTTCCAATAATGGAAATGAAATAATATTTACGCTTTCTGCAGAAACTGAGCAGGAAGTTAAAGAGTGGCAGGATAAAGTGCTAAAAGCCGGGGGAAGCATTATTAACAAGTTGGAACGGGATGCAAACGGGTATTATGGTTTCGCATTTGCCGATCCTGATGGTCATAAATTTAATGTTTTGCTGATGGAGAAGGGAATGTGAACCGCATATTTTTAGGTTAATCGAAATAGAAATTTGTCAACTTTCGCTTTTATTATTCTATAGTCGAAAACATCTTAAAACTTCCTTTACAAAACGTGTTTTTTGCAACGTATCGCAGTGAATAATTCAATGAATGCTTTGCTTCAAATTATACATCATTAAATATATTTTTACCGGTCGGCATCACCTGTACTTTTTAAGATCAATTTCCTGCAGGGGAGTTCCGCCATCAATAAAAAGCTTTCCGTTAGGTTTCAAGGCCTTCGCAATATTTGAAATTGCTTTCTGTCTGATTTCGGGATGTCTTCCATCCAGCGCTCCAACACGAATAGCAAATGCAAGATCAAACAATTGATCACCTTCAAATATAAATTCTTCAATTGCCACCTGTTGAAATTGAAGTTTGCCACTGGAGATTTCTGTGTGGCTGATTGACACCGATTGGTTAATTGCCTTTGCAGAACGATCAATAGCAAGCAGGTAAACATCTTTTAATCGTTTAGCTATTTCCCTTGCAACAACACCGGTGCCGCACCCGATCTCTAAAATTCGAAGACCTTCTTTGAGAGGCAAGGCATTTACTATTTGTTGGAGGCGTATTGATATTTTATTTTGCATGACAAGCAATATCACTCATATAATTTCAAACTGGTTCTCTGTTAGTCACAGTCACAGTTAATATGCTCTGAAGAGATCAGCAGGTTATCAAAATAGCGTTCCTGCAAAATAGGGGAGCCGCTCCAGTAGTTTTCAAAAAACACAGCATTGATCTTATAGTTTTTGGAGTCCGAATTCCAGTTACCATGCCAGTTCAGATTGTAAGTACCTGCCTGTAACTGATTATCTATCCAAAACTCAAAAATGCCGTCTGATTTACCGGGCGTATTAAGTTTCACATGAGCAACGATACAATAACATTTGCCGGTGTTCGCATCACTGAACAAATCCGTTGTACCCCTTTTATTACCCAGCCAACGCAAGTTATTGAAATCATTGTACCTGGTAGATTTCAGTATCCCGTTTCTATCAATGCCACTTGCGGGATCCATTACCAGGAAGTTATCAGCAGACCAAAGATGTGCTATCATTCCCTGGCACCAGGCAGGTCCCGTAAATACCATGGCTCTTGTTAGTTTTTCTCCACCTCCACCTTGCCAACCAGGCTGTCTTTTGAGATCAATTCTCCAATAGATCTCGTTAAAATCTTCTTTAGGGTAGGCAGCATGCTTACCAATGTATTCATCCGGTGTTCTTCCAAATGATTTTTTAAGAGACCCTGCACTTACTTCACCGGGTTGCCAAACAACACGCATACCTGCACTTCCGTTCCTGCCTGCTTGTTTAACCCGTATAAAGTCTCCACCATTACTATCATATTCAAAATACCTGTCGGTAAGCTTTGTTTCGCTTTCAAAATCATCGCAAAAAATAGTTCCTTCAGGTACTGAGTCGCAGGTAAAGCAATTTTTTAACGGACTTGGAGTAAGCTGCTGTTTTGTAAATCCAATTGTAATCAAAAATGAAAGAACACGGCCAATCAATGAAGCTGATCTCATAATTTAATTAATGAAAGACTGGTTACAAAAAAATTGGCCTTGCTTTTCACCTCGCTCTTTGTTTTCTATCAATTAACACCATTGTTGCTTACACAATTAATGGCTTGTATTTCAGAATTACTCCGCCTGTCATTAAAGGCTGTGAAGAAATTAATGAAAGTTTTTTTTCGGCAAGCCCGTTAGGAAATAAATACCTGCCTTTGCCTGCAAGCACTGGTGCAATTCCGATCCTGTATTCGTCAAAAAGATTTTCCTGAATTAATGTCTCACTCAAAATGGCACTGCCAAACACATAGAGGTCTTTAGTGCTCTTGGCTTTTAATGCGGCGATTTCATTTGCAACATTTTCTTTTATCAAGGTTGTATTATTCCAGTCTGTTGAATGGAGCGTCCTGGAACATACAATTTTCGGCAGGTTATTCATGAAGTGGGTAATCTCACCTTCTCCCTCGGCTGTTTTCCAATAGGCAGCCATACCCTCGTAAGTAACGCGACCAAATACCAGGTAACTCGTATTTTCCAGTTGCTCCAGGCAAAATCGTTCCATTTCAGCGCCCCAAACAAGCTCGTGAAAAGGAAGCTCCCAATTGTTTTCACCTTCAAAGTACCCATCAAGCGTGATGATATTCCACATTATTAATTTGCCCATTTTAAAATATTTTTATAGTAAAGAATCTATCACATAATCCTGTTAGCTTGTTTTATTGCTCTTGTAGTCAACCGGGGGTAATACAAAATCAGTGATCGTGAAATGTATTTTAAAAATAAGAATATTGTGTTCATCTTTTTTTAAAATGCGTAGTGTTTAAAAAGTAAGGGTAATTTGCTGCTGGCAAGAACCGTAAACGAAAATGCAATTAGAAAGATAAAGATGAGCAGGTGAGACCTGGCTCAACTCAAGGCTGGTATGCAATTGCCTTATAAGCATGTTTTGCCCTTACTGGCAAATGATAGAAGCGTGTCTTGCTATTTGCTGCCACCGGCCTTTTTTCTTCATCCAGATATTTGTAAATCGTCTTTTATAAGTTTGACCAGCCTTAGCTCCGGGGATATCATTTTTTGAAACAAACATTTCGTATCCCATGGTGATTACAAGATCTTTTTGAAATTGTATTTGTTCAATCACTCTTTCAAAATGACTGTAATCGATCATGCCCGATTTTTGGGTTTGTAGAACAACGTTCCGGTTGGCAGAAATATTATTTCTCGGGTTATTAACCAGGAATTCTTCTGCCCATACTTGTTTAAGTGTATTTGTGTCTGAAGCTAAAATTGCCGCTACTACAGTTTGTTCCAGCTTTCTTATTTCAACTTCTGTTTTTGCAGTGGATTGTCCAATGGTTAAATAAGTTGCTATTAGGAAGGGGACAGTAGTCAATAGTCTTAGCATACTTGTTCTAGTTAATGTAGTTACTCATTCTTTTTGATATGCTTGTAATACCCGAACAACACTATGCAGGCGACCTGGCAGCTCTGTTATCTATTGAGTATTCGTCATTGGTAATAAGGAAGCTTAGCCTGCTTAAAGATATATGAATAATAGAATTTAGAATGATCGTAATAGGTTCGGATGTTGCCAGTACTTTTCCGTTTTTTTTTTATTATTTATACTAAAAAAAATTCTTCCAGTTGAACAGAAGCTGGAATAGTTGTGTTAATAAAAGTTATAATTGTAAAGGTGCTCCAATCAATTTCATCCCGTGTTTTGTATGAATTTCTTTAGCCTCTTCTTCTGTTGGTGGTTTTTTTAGATTATTCATTTCCGAGAAAAACTCTTCTAAGGTGCCTGCAGGTTGTACTGCGTATATTAGTCTTCCTGTTTCTGTTAATTGTATCCATGAGTGGGGAATATTTCGTGGTAAAAAAATTGTATCTCCTTCAGATAGTTCCATCGTTTCATCCCCAACCACAAAACGGTATTTGCCTTCAACTATATAAAAAAATTCATCCTGGTTGAAATGCAGGTGCAGCGACGGACCAATTTTGGCATAACCTGTATAGTCAAAAACGCTCAATGCATTGTTGGTGTCTTTTTTTGAAATCACTACATTGTTCGGATGAACGCCTTTGTATTTCATCGGTTCACCAATACGGCTTTTACCGGAACGTACCACAAAAGGTTTGTTTGTATTGCCGTTTGCAGTAAGTTGCCCTAAAGCCAGTGCTGGCAAAGCTGTTATTGTTGACAGCAGAAATTGTTTGCGTTTCATTGATATTTATTTTAGAACACAAACCTATAGTCAATGACTGCTGTACAAGTGGTAAAAACCGGACTTTTTTTTTAGATTTCAGCCTCTCCGAAAGTTCGCTCAGGTGCCTGGTTGTCGATGGCAAAAAACTGTGGAGGCGTAAACCCGGTGAACTCTTTATAATCTTTAACGAGGTGCTGGTAATCATAGTAGCCGCAGTGAATGGCAACTGACAGCCAATCCATTTTAGGGTATTTATTCTTCATGCGAAAGGCTTTGTCAAAGCGAATAATTTTTAAAAACTGTTTCGGTGGAATGCCGCTCGCCTCTTTGAAAGTGCGGTCAAATTGCCGGTGACAAAGGCAGCTTTCTTTGATGAACTTATCCAGGCTAAAATTTACCTCCTGCAGCAGCATCAGTTTTCCGGCAGTATCAATACGACCTCGTTCCTTTTTATTGTGGCTGATTAATTCGCTCAAAAAATGTTCTACAATGGTTATCATTTCAGCGTACGAAACCGCGTAAGCTAATTGTTCATTTACCATTCTCACCTGGCTTCCAAACAGGTCTTCTGCATCCAGGTAAACATTAACCAGTTCCTGCATGTTTACACCCGTGATATTGTAAAGAGCCCCGGGCTGAAACACCACTTGTATACTCAAGAATTCTTTTCCTACCTGGCGGTTATTTACAACAGTATGTTGTCCTGTGATGGTTACTTTTTTATTCGAAATGATGCTATTGCTACCCGCGTAGGTTACTGTTTCCGTATCTTTTGGATAAAATTGAAGACATTGTTCGGGACGTGGAGAATATAGTTTAGGCGGGATATCGGCGAGGCCGGGAAATTGAAAGTCTATAATCCTGTACAGCCTGATGTAATCAGTCAAAAAAAGACCGGGCTTGATTTCATTTAAGAGCATTAAGTAAACTAATAGGCTTGTTTCATAAACAATAAGATTCCATGTATCGTAACTGCAGATTGAAAATGGAAGTTGAAATTAGATATAAAAGTTCAGCGATGTACATGGAATCCCACAAAAATAGAAGCAGAAAACTTATATTAATTTGAGAGCTTTCAAGATTAGTAACAGCCCAATTACCATACAAATAATTCCCGCCAATATTAATTTTCGTTTTTGGTAATTCTTAAGAGGAGTATGCATGTCGGTTTCCTCTTTAAAAGTTTTCTTATCATTAAGTGCTTTAAAGCAAAATATTCCTGCAAACAGGAAGACAGTACCAAGAGCAGCCAGGTAATTTATTCCTCTCATTTTAAATTTAAATAAATTATCGAATAGGTGTTAATAAATGTTTTCGTATAAAAAAACAAACCGCTATACATTATTTAGTTTGCACCGGGATTTGATACCCTGGTTTTGTTTTTGCTTTTTCGATGGCGATTCTTGTATTGTGTTTTAGCATTAAAGTAAAAGTTCCTATAAGCATACTTGCGGAACTTGCGACCCAAAGCCAATAACCGGGTTTGTAAGCGATGATTTGTTTTTGTTGCCCGGCTTCGTTATCAGTAATATTGTCAAACAGTAAGAATGAAAGTGACACCAGGGTTGCAAACACACTTAGAAACATGGATGCCCTTAAGTTTCTTCTTAACGTTAGCCAGGCAGCGAACAATAAAGGATTGGCGAGCCATGAAAATCCTGCGCCGGAGAATGCAGCTGCCCATCCCAGCAAAAAAACCAATATCGAATCGGCGCATTGAGAAGTAGTGCAATAACATTTTTGAGTCAGGGAAAGCAAAAACAGCAGGGCACTGGAAAGCAAAAAAGCTTTCTTCAATTTTCTATCTTCCAGGCTTTTTGTTTCCATGATATTTAATGATAACTTATTTACCGCATGCACTTGCAAAATAACACATTAATCGTGTAATTAATTTTTTAATAAGCTCTATTCAATACTTCGGCGGTCTGAAATATTTTTGAAAACATCACTTCTTTTACATCCGATCATTGCAAACGGTAAAGTAAGAAAAAGTGAAAACGCTTTCGACGAAAAGGTGTTATGCATTTATTGAATTAGTATTTAGATATTCCTCAATTATTATTGTATTGTGGTTATCCATTACAATTTATACTTATCAAGCAGGTATGTAAAATGCACTGCATGAAGTTCGCTGCTTATAGGCGTCTTTTTATAAAAATTGATGGCATGTGTGTCCTCACTTTCCGCTTGTACAAATACTTCACTAAATTTTTGGTCATTGCAATACGCAATAAATTTTTCTATTAAGCTTTTACCAATCCCATTTCGCTGCATTTCTTTCGTAACAGCGATGTCATAAATATATGCCGATGGTTTCTCCGAATCATACCTTTCTAAGATGTATGCCGTTAATCCACCAACTACTACATCGTCTGCGATCGCAATAAATACGATGAAAAATTTATTATCTAGCAGTCTTTTTAACTGAAGAGGGTTGGGGTTTGAAAAATTATCCCATTCAAAAACATTATTAAAAATGTGCAGCAGTTGTAAAAAGTGATCAGTTTCGTTATTTGTAAGTTTTTTTATTTCAATATTCATAGATTGTTTTTGCAAGCTTGCATTGTTGGTTCACGGTATTCATAGTGATCATTAATTTCTTTCCAAATTACATCTTCTGCTGCTCTTCTTGCAGCCTACAGTTTTTCATCTATGTTCAGCCGGCCTGGCATGCAGCTGATAATACTACTATCGATGCACCTTTCCCGATATCAATGTAATAAATAAGTTTTCTGCTGTTTTACCGGAATCACGGCTATTGCATACATACAAACAAGGCAACGGGAAAGAAAAGCTGGGTGAGAAGAGATTCTTTTTCATATTAAACTATGTTGACGTCGGGACTAATATGGTCTTTACTGGTCTATGCAGTTGGGTTAAATGTTTTCCACCAGTCTTCAGCAGTTACTCAATAAAGATATTACGTGCCGGTGATATTTGTAAGCCGGGTTGAAGAACTTTGGCGGGATCCTTTTGTGCCATCCGGGAACGTTAGTATCGCAGCGTCACTATAAGTTGCATTCGTCTCTTAGAATGTATGTTTAATACTCTAAAGGACTGAACCCGAGATCGAACAGGCTTGCGTCTTTTCTAGCGATTGGCTTGTTTTGCTATCAGGTCGGTAGGTGCATAACCAAA
>JAZKGP010000002.1:551027-556750 GCA_040385845.1 Bacteroidota bacterium
GTCTTTTCTAGCGATTGGCTTGTTTTGCTATCAGGTCGGTAGGTGCATAACCAAAATGCTTTCTGAACGCATATGAGAAGTGCGATAAATTTTCGAAGCCAACCTCGTAGCAAACGTCAATTGGTTTTCTTTTTTTTTCTACAAAATGATAGTGTGCTAATTCCAGTCGCTTTTGTGTAAGCCAGCGTTGTGGTGTTGTATTAAATAGTTTATTAAAATCTCGTTTGAAAGTTGTCAGGCTGCGCCCGGTGAGATAGCCAAATTTTTCCAGCGGCAGATTGAACATAAAGTTCCTTTCCATATAGTCTGCCAAATCAATTTTCCCAGGTTCTTCAAAGTTTGCCAATACCCTGTCAATCCCTTTGTCAATTGTCCTGAGAATACTAATTGCTTCTGTAATTTTTAATGTAGCAATATTTCCAGGTAGTTCTTTCATTTCAAAGTATGGCACCAATGACGCCAAACAACTTTCCAGCAGTGGGTGATTGTTGAAAGAATATATTTTCGGTTTCATAGATCCGGGTTTCACATTGAGGCTGGCGTAAAATTCTCTAAGCCTGTTTGTAGACAGGTGCATGACCACGGTTTTATGAGGTTGACCATTGGTAGGATAATTTATAATCGTTGCCAGTTGATTTCTTGGGATTAAAAAAATATCACCTGTCTTGAAATAATAGGTTGCATCAGCCTGCACAATTTTTGTTTCTCCCGAAATGAACCAAATAAGCATATGGTGATCAAACATAATATTCGACTTGAAAAACCTGTCCTCATAACAGGAAAGTTTAATGTCGCTGGTTATATACTTTGCTTGGTAATCCATTGCTGATATTTTAAAGTTTGCTTACTCAGGCATGAAATTGTAAATACAAAAATAAAATAATCTTGCGGTTACTTTATTCCGATAGTGCTCCATCAACCGGGAAAGTTGGCACTGTAGTATCATTACGACGTATACCCGATGCCACTTTTACTGTCTTTAACAACGGAAGCTTTAACCAGGCCTTTTTAATTTTCAGTATGAATATGTTAGTTAGCTAATGTTGAATGTTATGCCAGTCATTTCTTCGCTTAATGTCCACAATCGTTTAGCATTGGCTTCATCCAATGAGTAACGCTTTACACCATTTGACAATGAAGTGTCAGATGCCAGTTCGGCAATATCTGCATCTTCACAATAAACACCTCCAACATCCTTAATTAAAAAACTGGTTGCACACCAAATGGTTGTAGCTGCACCTTGTGGAATTGTTTTCAATGAAGCGGCCACTTCTGGTAAAATATTTCCTTCGGCATCGCAAAAACCCATTTGCTGGAAAAGCTCTAATGATGCTTCTCTGCCCAATTCAGTTCCGGCAATAGATCCAGGGTGCAATGAATAGGCTCTTACATTAAATGCTTTAGCAAGATTGTCCAATTCAAGAGCAAACAAATTGGTGGCAGTTTTTGATTGTCCATAAGCCTGCAGCGTATCGTATTCCCTGTATTCAAAATTAGGATCGTCAAAATTAAAAGGTGCGAATTGATGTCCATGAGAAGATACGTTTATTACTCGTGCACCATCGGCATTTTTAAGAGCAGGCCAAAGTTTGGCTGTCAAATGAAACTGTGCTAAATAGTTGGTGGCTAACTGCGATTCGATACCACGGCTGTCCTTACGCAAAGGCACCCACATGATACCGGCATTATTAATAAGTAAATGAAGCGGCCTTTCCGAAGCCAGAAAACTTGCGGCAAATGCGTCGATGGAAGTTGGATTCATCAAATCCATTGTTTCCAATTCTACATTGGCGATGCCTGCTAAATTTCTTCTTGCTTTTTCTATATCTCTTGCAGGCACAATTACTGTTGCACCTGCGGCTGCCAGCGTTTTGGTAGTTTCCAACCCAATACCCGTATTACCACCTGTTACGATGGCGATTTTGCCGGTAAGATCGATGCCTTTGATTATTTCGCTTGTTGTGGATGTGGCATTAAAGCTAGAACCGGTAGGTTTCTGCAACAATCCCTGGTAATTGTTTTGTCCCATCTTTTTTAAATTTAAGATTATTTGATGTAACAAAACTAGAGAGGATGTTGTGTGTTGTCTTTGTTCAAACGTCCGAATATGCTTTGTTCAAAAGGCCGGAATTTTGAATTGCCGGTGAGCTTGACGAGTGAAATATGCATTGAACCCTTAACTGCCACTATCATTCTTTAGCTTTCTTAATCTTGCGTTTATTGAAGGAATATTTTCTTTATCAAGTGTAGCTTTTGAAAGGTTGTAGAGTTTGTAAAGGTTTTGTCCTTTCAGGTGGGTATTTGATGTAACTCCTATGTTCCAAAGGTCGGTGGCCAGGTTGAATTTCAAAGTAACCAATTGAATTCATATTGATTGATTGTTAAATTTTGTTCCTGGTTACTTTCTTCAAGGCGTTATCAGGTGGTATGTGAAAGAATACTGTCTTACAATTACGGCCACCTGAACGTGTTTGTGATATGCTGTCAACATAATTCCTGTTTACAGTTTAAAGATGTAAAAGACAGGTTAGTAATCTTCTCTTGAATGAGTTCTGTCTTTTGGAAATTGTATTATACGTGGAGAATTTACGGGCTATGTTTTTTATATGCACCTGGGTTCCTGCCAATGTTTTTAGTTTGTAAAATCTTCTGTGCAAGCTAAATTATTAATATACTGCCGGAGTTAGCTTGGTTGCCTGAGAACCATACAGAGCAGTATTATCACAACACTAAAAACAGCGTTATGCCAGATCATTCGATTAAATAGTATAAAAGAATATTTTGACTATTGACATGTGCTCTGCATAAGATGGCATGGCATTTTTACCGGAGATCATATAGTGAAAATGATGTTTATGAAAAAGCTGAGTATAATTTTTCTTTGTATAATTGGCCTCGCCTGTTCTAATAGCGCTGAAACGAAAGATCCCTCTGAAGTGCATCCCCCTGCGGAAACAATTCCCGATTCAATGTCATTAAGAAATGACTCCGTGATCAGTCCTGATTCGGCAGTCGGCAATAGTTCGGAAGCTGGTAAATCGGATTCTATTCAAAAAGCCACGCAATAGTCGTGGATGTTCAAAGTTGCCAGCGTTAATTGATGATTCAGTTCTGAAGTAAGGCCAGGTCAAACTGAAATCCTACAGGAAAGGTCTATAGTAAATAGATGCATTAGCGTCCCTGTAAAGATGGGCGCAAATAAGAAGGCCGGCCCGTTCATTTTATAAATGAGTTCCTTGAATCTATTTACTTGCAAACACTCTTTATAGGTCGTAAATGTTATTGGCTGGTTGAATGTCATTTGCACGTTTTGCATTGTCGGTTTCCATATTTGTGAACCATTCATAACTCGAACGACTTCCTGGTATAGTAAGTGTTGTAAACTTTTTATGATCAACGTTTCTAACAGTGCCGTTTGTTTTTTCCTCAGGATGATACGAACAGTCACTATGCTTTCTTGAATAGTAAGAGGTAGTTGAACAGCAAATTGATTTTGTTTTGCTATACTTCCCAGCCTGAAAACAGCAAGAAAGTGGTTAAGCGAGCATGCAGAACCAGATCTGATGTTTATGGACATACAACTGATCAACGGAGTAAGTTTCGATATATTCGATGAATGTCCGCTAAAGTGCCCGGTAGTATTTACCACAGCATACGATGAATATGCATCAGGGCTTTTAAATAAAACGGAGTAGATTACCTGCTAAAAAAGGTCGCTTGACAGGTAGTTTAGTAGGTAATTGAATGTTACATTGGCAAACCGGTAGTGCCGGGTACCTGTATTTGATGTTCGAGTTATGCCCTGACTAATGCTGGCAGCGAACAAAAAAGGTTGAGAATAAAATCATCGTCCCGCGATATTGCCAAACCGCCCGTTGCTTGCTGGTGAATATTGTCACCAGGACTTCCATTTGCTGTGCTTCAGTTTTCAGAATCGTTTTTAAAATTCTGAGGATAATTCTTCTGCGGTTTAAATATTTGTTTCAATTCTTTCCAATTGAAAGTTATGGTCATGAATAGCGACATCCATGTGGCATGAAAGACATGGTACTTCCAGGAACGTTTCTCGTCAAAAAAAAATTGTTCGAAAATCAACCAGCTTATTAGCCAAAAAGACCAATTCAAAATAAAAAACAAAACCATTTTTTTAAATCGTATCAAGCCGTTATACCACTTTCTGTAGTTCTTTATCATGCTTCTTCAATTTCGTCAACAGTTAAAGTAGTCGGGTTAACATTTTTAAAAATACAGGTATTCTTTGCCTCAAATTTAATAATTGCATACTTAACAGGGTCGACTGCTTGGTAATTTAAAAATCCTACTGATTTTTGTCTGAACTGAGGAAGATAGAGAACAGAATAAAATAGCTGAAAAGATTTTTATTCGAATTAAGTGCAGTTTCGCATTTCTATAATTCAAAATAAAGGATTTTTTAAAACTTGCAGCCAACGATAAATTGTTTGCGATATGGCGATAGTAGAATTACTGTCGCCGGGTTAAAGATATAAAAGCAAAATTTTATTATTTTTCTTTTGAATGAGTTGAGGAAGCCGGCATATGGCAAACACCGGTGTTAGCGGCTGGCAAAGTCTTGAAGTCTGCCTGCCAGATCCTCTATGTCTTTCTTTCTAGCAATTTGTTGTAACCAACTTTTTGGAATTTTTTGAAATCCATAAAGAAGTCCGGCAAGTCCGCCAGTAACAGCTCCAGTAGTGTCTGTGTCTTCTCCTAAATTTACGGCTTTTAAAGTTGCATTTTCATAATTGTGAGTTGTTAACAGACACCAAATACTTGCTTCAAGTGTATGCAAAACATAGCCACTACTAAAGATTTCATTGTGTGTCAGCTCGTAAATACTACTTTTTAAAAGTCGGTCAAACAAGCTTATTTCTTTGGCATTGATTGAAAGAGAATTTAAGAAGGCAGGTATTTCGTTTTGGAGATTTCTATAAATTTGAAACTTGTCTGTTCCAGTTATGATTTGGCGAGCAAATTCAAGATAATAGAAGCAAGCAATTACGGATCGAATGTGTCCGTGTGTGATTGATGATACTTGCTTTGTAATTTGATATCTTTCGGCTTTGTCTTTGTCTTTTATATAAACAAGTAATGGCAAAATTCGCATCAATGATCCATTGCCATTCTCTGAAACATCTATTCCTCCTGCTAATTCAGGACTACAACCTTTTTGCAATCGTCTTATTGCTTGAATGGTTGCAATACCAACGTCAAAAACATTTCCCCTTGGTGTCCAATAGTTATGATTAAGCCATGCAACAAAATTATCTGCAATTACATTCAGGTTAAATTCTTGTGTCAAAGCTTCAGCAAGACAAAATGCCAAAGAACTGTCGTCAGAAAATGTTCCTGCTGGAAGATTATGAGTTCCAAAGCCTGTCATATCAGTCACAGGCTTTTGTGAAATTGTATTACGGCTTTTAAATTCAACAGGAACTCCCAAAGCGTCCCCAATCGCCACACCAAATAATATGTCCTTATAAATGTTTCTCTCTGTCATTTTGTAGAAGGGCTAAGTTGCTTGACGTTAGCGGTTAGGGCTTGGCGCAGTGGCGATAGTCCGTGTTATTCCAGTCCGCCTATATTCAACAGTTCAAGAATGTTATATCGATCAGCACTCGTAAAATCCCGCCATTGTACCAAACACCACTGTTGTACTAAACCTTCGGTAGTTCAGTAAGCCTCTTCAGGATTAAAGAGGCTTT
>JAZKGP010000003.1:0-283596 GCA_040385845.1 Bacteroidota bacterium
TTTGGTGAGTCAGTTGCCGGAACAGGCGTTAAAGGATATGGTAACAATGCCGGTAGTGTGGCAGTATTTGGGTCTGCCCTTGACGGCACCGGTGTTAAGGCCTTTAGCTTTGGCGGTACGGCATTAGAGGTAATTGGAAAGGTATCGATCAGCGGCGGAAATACCAACCCGTCGGATGGCGCAGTGCTTACCAGTGATGCTGATGGCAACGCAGTCTGGCAGAAAAACAAAATTGGTTTTAAAGCAATGGGCATTTACAGCGGTTTTAGTTCGTTACCTGAGAACACAGACAGGAAAGTGCATTTTGCGCACGAGAATTACGATTTTGGAAGTTGTTACAATCTCCTTGCCAGTAGCTCGCCTGCAAGCAACAGCAGCACATTCACTGCGCCCGTAAGTGGCATTTATCATTTTGATGCACAATTGCTGGTGCGGGGCGAGGGATTAAACTCCCTTTTTCAAACGGATATCCGTCTCCAGGTGAACCGGGCAGGGACGGTCTCTACCCTGGTGTTCAACAATGGCAGCGTGGCCGTTAACGATTTTGAACTTAAAGTATACGACGTTTCTAACCTGCAGCTAAATACAGATGTATACCTGCTTAAAGGCGATATCGTTTGGCTGGAGATTGCGCAAATAGCAGGTGGGGATGGAAAAATTCCTTATACGTCAACTACAACGGCACAGTTTAGTGGCCACCTGGTTTTTGAAGATTAGTAGAGTGGGGAGTGGGTGATTGGTTAATTAGTTAATTGGTTGATTGGTTAATTAGTTAATTGGTTGATTAGTTAATTGGTTGATTAGTTAATTGGTTAATTAGGGAAAGGCAAATACAGGGTAAATGCAGGAAGTAATTATTCATTAATAATTATTAATTATTATATCTCATAAGGGTAGTTAGTAATTAGGAAAGGCAAATACAGGTAATTGGTAATTAGTGAAGACCCAGTTCAGAGTAAATGCAGGTATTGCTTATTAATTAATAATGTAATAATTAATAGTTATTGCATTTACAGTTAGTAAGTAGTACAAAGGCAAATCACAAAATACAAAACATTCTCCCCGGCAGCTTCGCAGTTCATACCCGTAAATCTCCATCTCAGGGTACAAAAAAGCAGTTTCGTTTAGGTTTCATTTCCGTTATATCATCCTTTTTTTAGGTTTGAATACCATTGTAAAAGGAATAAGCTTTTCCGGCAGGCTCATCCTGTTTAAAAAATCTGGTATGACAAACATTACTAATAACTATAAAACAAACAACATGAAAAAAATTATCCTCACACTTTCTGCCAGTATTGTAAGTATTGTCTCTTTTGCCCAAAATGTGGGTATTGGCACTACTTCGCCAAATGCAAAACTACATGTGGTTGGTTCGGCTGTTAATGTGATCCACGCCGTTAATACTGGTGCAGCAGGTTCTGGCGTTGTTGCAGAATCCAATGCTGTTGGTACCTATGGCATAAGATCTACCTCTATTAATGGCATAGCTGTTTATGGTGAATCAACTAACGGAGTAGGCGTTAAAGGATATGGCGGTAACGTAGGTACTGTGGCAGTATTTGGATCTGCCCTCGACGGAACCGGTGTTAAGGCCTTTAGTTTAAGCGGTACAGCATTGGAGGTTATTGGAAAACTGTCGATCAGCGGCGGAAATACCAACCCGTCGGATGGCGCTGTGCTTACCAGTGATGCAACCGGAAAGGCGGTATGGCAAAATAACAGGATTGGTTTTAAAGCCTCTACAAGTGATTTCTTCAATCAAACTGCAAATGATGAAGCATATGTTGCTTTGACTTTTGATGAAAATCCATACGACCCGGGTGACGACTTTAATGTAAATGCAGCAGCAGCCAATAAAAACACGTTTGTTGTTCCTGTTAGTGGTTTCTATCATTTCGATGCTGCCTGTTATGTGAGTCTGGAATCTACAACTGCTAATTTGCAGGACGCTTATATTGGATTAGAATTAAATGGCACTCTTATAGAAACTCGTACCGGTGCTGCACCGAATGGCTCCACTACGGATTCGAATATTCCATTAGAAATTAGTACCAACATTCATTTAAATGCCGGGGACAAAGTTAAAATAGTGGCCTGGTCAAATAACTTCTCCGGTTTCCAAGTTAGAATACTAAATAGAGAATTCTCCGGTTACCTGGTTTTTGCAGATTAGTGGTGATTGGTTGATTGTTAATTGGTTAATTAGGGAAAGGCAAGTACAGATGATGATTAATCAATAATTAATAATCAATAATTTTTACAAAAACCGTTGTGTGATTATTGCAAATACATTAATAAGCCGAAGTGGCAGGCATCACATCCGCTTCTGAAAACGAATGCATATAAAGCGCTTTTATTTTTTTTAATTCCCTGGTCTTTCGTTGTACTTTGAGTGCTTGATATAATCCCAGCAATGACCATCCGTTACCGGGGTTCCATACAAGGTCGTCACGGTATGTTTTTTCCGCTTCATTGGCTTTGCCCAACTTTAAGAGAAATGCGCCCAAATATTGCCGGGCAGGTAACATCCAGATCTTAGGTTCAGCATAGGTGAGGCTATCTTCTGCAACAATAGCTTTATTGATAAATGTAAATGCTTCTCTGTATTTCTGCTGGCTAAACGCAATATTCGCCGTCAAGATATTTTCCGCAACAATGGAGCACTCATATGGGCTGCTCCTGTGCGGAGCAAACCGAACGCGGAGTTTATGATCTTCTTGCTTTTCCCGGAGTTGTGCAAGAAATTTTTCAGCTTGCGTGTAGTTCCCTGTTTTTGCGAAAGCCATTCCTTTTGCAAAATCATTCAATATACCTGCATATTTCCATTGCGGGTTGATGGAGGCTGTATCCTGTAGGATCTCCTGCCATTTACCCATTCGCATCATTGCAAAAGAGGGAAACATATACAGGTATTGAGCGTACGTGCTTTCAATTGTAGGTTTAACGATGTTGCGAACGGCCATAGCTTTTGGAATGGCTTTTTTATACATGGCGCCACTCATTGCACAATAAGCATCTACGGCAAAATAATGAGAAGCATGTTTTGACAGGTTAAGATCTTTTGCCAATGAGGCATAGCTGCCAAGACTCTTGTCGGCTGCTTCATTAGCGATAACACCTTGTGCATAATAGCCGATACGTTCGTATTCATGGCTCGACATATGTACCATGTGTGCAACGCCGGGAAAAAGTTTTATCAATGAGTCTGCATTTCCGAGGGCCACTTCTGGTTTACGGGACGCTTCTGTTATATGGATGTAATAATGCAAGCCGGCGGGATGATGCGGATCTTTTTTTAAGATGTCCTGGCAATATTGAACCAGTTGAGGGGTCCATGATTTCGGCGTTCCGTCGTTATTCCAAAAAGTCCAGGGGTGCACCAGCATCACGGCATCGGTATACAAGGCTTTTATGTCGAGATCGCCGGGGTATTTTGTAACAAGTGGCTCCATCGCCGCGGCATAATCTTCGTTAAGTTGCTTTCTTTGCCGGTCATCAAGGTCATCCAGGTTATACCGCCTGTTCATCGCATCAATCAAATCTTTCTCCTTTGGTGATGCCTGTTCTTTTTTTTCATTCATAAGCTGCATTACTGCAGGAACACTGGAACTCATTTTATAAGTGTAACCAAAATTGTAATCTGGTCCCATAGCCAATGCTTGTCCCCAATACAATACGGCGCAGGTACTATCAAATTTTGCCGCCTCTTTGAATGAAGCGATCGCTTCCGTAAGATGATAACTGTAGTACATGCTTAATCCCTGGTTAAAATAGATTTGAGCACTGTCGCTTGTAGTTGTAATGGGATAGGAATGGTTGCCCCAACCTGGTAAAATGTTTATAAATTTTCCGCTATTACCTGCATCGATATTTTCATTGGTGGCAGGACCACATCCTATTGCGTCTGCAAATGCAATCTTTTCAACCGGGCTTGCAACAGTACCATTAAAATTTTTTCCAACCACTGCCATGCCGATACTTGCAATGAGTATTGGAGAGAGAATGAGCAGGTTCTTTTTCATGTCATTTGGTTTTTGAAAATTGAAGCCCGATTAAGGCCTGGCAGGTTTGTGAATTCAGTACATCAGCTGCAACACTTTCAAGCTTTTATAAAACAACGGCGCAGGGCTAATTGTCCAACTTGTTTTCCAACAGGTAAAGCTCGATCAGCTCCCCTATCTCCAATGAAATGGCTGTGGTGTTATTTGTTTTTTCATCGAGCCAGTGACCCGCGCCTTCATCATCTTCTTTGTACACAATCGTTATCTTTTCTCCCGGCAAATAAGCATCATAAAAAATATTGCCGTGTTTATCGGCTGGTAAGGGTACTATTCTGATTTCGTTTCCCCCGTAATGAACGCTAAAGGTATTTTTCATGCAAATGTTGCTTAAGAAATGAGTCAACAGGCGCTTTAATTATCCGTCCTAAAGATAACTATTGTTCCCCTAAATAAATTCGTGTCAGCTATCATACTGCTATTGCTGACTCGCAGGCTGATCTTCTTTTAATGTTAACACCACGCCGGTATACCGGATCGTTGATCAAGGCGAAAGATCCGGGGGCATTTAACTACCGGGATATTTTACACAACCAAACAAACACCCCGATAAATACCACTTTTATTACCGGCGAATTTGATTTTTCTTTAATAACCAAAAACTATTACTATGAAACAATATTCCGGGCTATTCATCCTTGCGATAAGTTGCTCCCCATTTTTAACAGCCCAAAACGTAGGTATCGGCACCATAGTTCCCAAAGCGAGGTTGTCAATAAACGGCGGGCTTGTAATAGACCAAAATGATCTTAACCAGGGCGTGTTGGATGTAAACAATACCAATGCCTTGTTTTTTGGCAGTGATATGAAAACCGGCATTTTAAACAACCGGACGCCAAATTCGGTTTCGCGTAGTGGTTTAGGATTTGTAACGGGCGGAAACCGCAGGATGATCATTGATTCGCTTGGAAGGGTGGGTATTAATGCCAATGCCAATATCAATTACCGGCTAAATGTGGGTGGCGCTACTTATTCCGATGATGCCGTGGTTGGCAATACGATGGAAGTAAATGGCCGGCTTTCTGTTAACAGCAGTAATCATGGGGCATTGCTGTACCTGAAAGGGATTTTACCTTCTAATGAGTGGGGTCAGCATATCATCCTGGAAAACAAATCGGATATTACCTATGCTGCGATTATGTACGACGGTGGTGGTTTGAAAATGCGCAATTTCAGTGCCGGCGATAAATTCTACTTTAGAAATTCGGCTAATGAAAGTTCCATGATCATCGATGACGAGGGAAATATTACTAATAACGGAGACGGCCTTGTAGTAAACAGCAGCAGCACGCAGCTAAGAACATTTTTATACTCCGGCGCACTGCTAAAAAATCTTAACCCGGGTAGTTCTGTTAGAATAACGATCGCCTACCCTGCATTTGCCGCCATACCGTTTGTTTCATTGGCACAAGTTGCAGAAGGCACCGGCAGTTACGACAAAGTGGTGTATAATGTAACGGATGTTACTACCACCACTGCGGTGATTGCAGTCTATAATCCGACGGATGTTGTTGCCGGAATTGATGGCCAGGTTAAGGCGATCATCGTGGGGGCGAAATAGTGAGCGGTGAGTGGTGAGTAGTGAGTAGTGAGTGGTGAGTGGTGAGTGCTGCCGCGATTTGAAGTTCACGTTTGACTTTGACGTTTCACTTATTGCGTGTGGTGAGTCGTCAGTCGCGAGTCGTGAGTCGTGAGTGGTGAGTGCTGCCGCGATTTGAAGTCCACGTTTGACTTTTGACGTTTCACTCCACGTAAGAGTTGAGTTGTGGCGTTATCGCAATTTGAATTTCACCTTACTTGCTTATTGTATTCCATCTGTGTTTATTCGTGCATTCGTGGCATTTGCCGGGTAAGAGTTGAGTTGTGGCTAGTTGTATTCCATCTGTATTTATTCGTGCATTCGTGGCATTTGTATTAAATCAGAGATCATACATCGTCAAATCAGAAATTGTATTGTGGGTGCTGCCGGGAAGCGTGAATCGTGAGTCGTGAGTCGTGAGTGGTGAGTGCTGCCGCGATTTGAAGTTCACGTTTGACTTTTGACGTTTCACTCCAGGTAAGAGTTGAGTTGTGGCGTTATCGCAATTTAAATTTCACCTTAACCTCGTAATTGTATTCCATCTGTGTTTATTCGTGCATTCGTGGCATTTGAATTAAATCAGAAATCAGCCATCCTCAAATCAGAAATTGTATTGTGGGTGCTGCCAGCAAACGTGAGTCGTGAGCGGTGAGTCGTGAGTGCTGCCGCGATTTGAAATCCACGTTTGACTTTTGACGTTTTACTCCGGGTAAGAGTTGAGTTGTGGCGTTATCGCAATTTGAATTTCACCTTACTTGCTTATTATATTCCATCTGTGTTGATTCGTGCATTCGTGGCATTTGTATTAAATCAGAAATCAGCCATCCTCAAATCAGAAATTGTATTGTGGATGCTGCCAGGAAGCGTGAGTGGTGAGTAGGGGTTCGGTTTTCACGTTTGACATTTGACGTTTCCCTTTCGTGAGTGGTGAGTAATTCAGAGATTGCTTTTATGTGAAAGAGGTTGCAACTATTTGTTTGAAGCAAGCCACGCTTTAAGTTCAGCGATCTCTTTTTGTTGTTTGTCCATTTCTTTTTGTGTCATCTGTTTGAGGGCTTTACTCATACCATGTTCCAATTCCATTTTGCCCATATCAATTCCATGTTGATGATGTATAGCCATCATGGATGCGAAATCCTTATCGGTATTGCCGCTCATTTGCATTGTTGGCATTTTACCCATCATATCATTCATAGATTTCTGCAGAGCGCCTTCACCATGTTTCATCCCGGAAGGCTTATAGTCGTTAATAAAGGTCCGTAGCTTATCCTGGTCTTCTTTTTGGCCGGTAATTATTTTTTGCGCCAATGCTTTTAATTTTTCATCGCTGCCCTGTGCTACTTCCACCTCTGCCATGTCAATTGCACCCTGGTGATGATGTATCATCATATTCGAAAAGTCTATATCAAAATCGCCCGTCACTTGCATTTTCTGCATTTGCGCCATATGGTCATGCATGGATTTCATAAATGGATTTCCAGCTGACCCTGTATCGTGCATTGTATGATTATTCGCAGACATGGTATCTCGCGCATCATTTTGTTCTGTTCCAGTTATGGTTGTATCTGAATCAGTGGATGTGGACGTATTGCTGTTGCATGCATTAAAACCATACAAGCAAACTGTTGCTATCAACAGAAGTTTGATTTTTGTAATCATTGTTTTCATTTTACCTATTATTATTATTTGTTACAAGACCGGCGACACCGATAATATGCTTCATTACAGCATCATTACCCTCTGCATTTAGCAGTCGAAAATCGTGCCCGGGCAGGTGCATTGAGTGGCGCATTATATCGCAATCAAAAAGTTTAATTCTCATGTCTTCACCTATCCGAAGGTTGATGGTGCTGAAGCAACAGGATGGCAGCCAGCTAGTCGTGAGTGGTGAGTGATGTCCCGATCGGGAGGTGAGTAACGGTTCGGATTTGACGTTTGACGTTTGACGTTTCACTTATGATAAGCGTGAATCAATGACGTTTTGTATTTGCCCCAGGCAGGTACTGGTTATTAAACTTTGTAAAAAAGTTTTAAACTTTACCGAAACCATGGTAAAGGAAATACTAACGTTGGTGTGGCAGGCGATGGTTTGCAAACACAACAACCTCCTCCCTTATTTACGGTAAAATTTTTCTATATATTTTTTCTGAAAGCGGCAAGCGTTTTACAGTGGTGTACCGCACTGCTTTCATTTTTAAACCTGCCGCAAAACTGCCTTTAATGGCCTGTTGTTTTTGCCTGCCGCCAACACTTCGGGCCAGCATTGCATGCAAGATCAATTTGCTTGTACTTCAAACTCAATCAGCTGCTGCTCCCAACCAACTGCAATGGCGCCTTTGTTACCTGTTTTACTATTGATAAAATACTGTAAGCGCTCAATAGGTTTGGCAGGCGTTGTTGGTTGCACCTGTATTCTTACGATATCTTCTTTTGCATCATAGTCGTCTGTTAAATGCTGTTCCCAATTTTTGTTTATGATAACGGTCCACATGTTTTTACCCGGGATGGTGAAGAAGGCATATTTACCAGCAGCGATAGTTGTACCGCCAACAATAATTGCTTTATCTGTCTCTATATTGGTTGCATTGTGTGCACCGGTTACCCACACTTCATCATAAGGTACAAGCCCACCCCAAATAATTCTTTTTCGCACACCGGGAGAATAATAGTTTATAATGATATTGGCTTCTCCAATTTTGCCAATGGCTGCCGATTTAATACTGCGTTTTGTAGTATCACCTTTGGCATTTGGATTGTAGCAAATTTCCTCTGATTTTTTTTCTTACTGTGCATTTGAAATAATTGTAACGCTGCACACAATTGCAACAGTCAGAATTGTTCCCAGGATTTTCATAGGTTGTTGATTGTAAAAAATAATAAATCAGTAAGTAAATGTGATGCCTGCTCCATATCCCATGTCACTATCGTAATGGGTGGATACATTGAAGTATTTGGTAATGATATATCTTAAACCAGCCATGTATTCTTTATCGCTGTTTCCCATAACATTCATCCTCAGCCTTGGTGTTAGTGGAATATCCTCCCGCATTAGTTGAAAGCGGAATTTGCCTTTGCTGTCAATGCGTGCTTCAGCGGTAACCAGCATAGGAAGCGTGTATTGAATACCGGCTACAAAAGCCTTCCTGTTGGTTTGATTACTTTGCTGGCCGAACATGTTTTTTTCGCTTTCGTTCATGGTACTGTTGTAATGATAGTCGAAACCAATAAAAGGAAACCACCACTGCATTCTGCCAAGATACCTGCCAAAATAAGTTTCGCTTTCATTACCATGATGGGCTTTTAATCCAAGCCGCCATTCGGAGGAAAGCTTATAGCGTGTATTGGCTAACATGATTTCACCGTCGCTGCCATTGCTTTCCAAACCCACGGTGCCCATCAGGTGAAATTTTCTGTCATCAGAGTTTAGGCCACGTTTTGCTACTTTGGGATTGGTTATATCAGTTTTGTCAAGCAGTGGATTATCATAAGCAAAAACCCTCCCCATACCGCTCATCATGTGGTAGAGAATATGGCAATGAAAAAACCAGTCACCACCAGGTTCGGTTGCTTTGAACTCTATGGTATCTCTTTCCATCGGCATAATGTCAATAATGTTTTTCATAATGGCATGCTCACCCTGCCCGCCCAGCAACCTGAAGTCGTGCCCATGAAGGTGCATCGGGTGGCGCATCATGCTGTTGTTGAACATGATTATCCTTACATTCTCTCCTTTTTTTATTAGGATCTTATCCGTTTCTGAAACCACTTTATTGTCGATACTCCAAACGTACCGGTTCATGTTGCCGGTGAGGTCAAATTTTAATTCTTTCCACGGCCCATCGGGCAAAGTAGTTTTTTCGGGTGCCCGCAACATTTCATAATACAGTGAAACAATATCAGACCCGCCTTCTTCCATGCCGGCCATGTTGTGACCGCTGTGGTCCATTGGCTCATCCACCTTGTTTTTTTTGTTCTTCGGCTTCCCGGGACCAGTTACTTCGGGGTACACCACGGTGTTCATATCAATAATTTGATTTTGCATGTTTACACCCTTCATTTCAATCATGTTGCCCTGCATATCCATCATGTCGTTCATCATTTGCATCCCTGCAAAATATTTTGGCCGCTGCAGTTTCGTAGCAGGTACTTTTTCTCCACTTCCCAACCACACTGAGGCATATTTCGTGCGGTCTTCAGGTGTAATTAAAAACTCGTAACTTTTGTTTCCAGGTATGGTTACCACAACATCGTAAGTTTCTGAAACAGCTATAATTAACCGATCCACTTCAACAGGTTCCACATCGTTTCCATCAGTTGCCACAACTGTTATTTTACCACCCGAATAACTAAGCCAAAAATAATCGGATGCGCCACCGTTGGCTATGCGTAAACGAACTTTATCCCCCGCCTTAAAGGACGAGGCTATGTATTGATTTTTGCCATTTACCAGGAAATTGTCATAGTAAACATCTGTTAGATCCATGGCATTCATCCGCTTCCATTCATTGGCAACTTTTGTTTTAAATTTTCCTTCTTTTATAGCTTCAGAATAGCTTTGCGTGGCCCCTTTTTGAACAGCAAACCAATCGGTGGCTGCATGCAGGCTGCGATGCACTTCTTCCGGTTTCATATCTGTCCATTCGCTTAATATTATTGGTATGGTGGGTATGTCCCACTCTTTTCTTTTGTTCATGATGAACAATCCGTACATACCTATTTGCTCCTGCAAGCCGCTATGGCTGTGATACCAGTGGGTTCCGTGCTGAATAATTGGAAACTTATACAAGTAAGTTGCCCCAGGCTTTATGGGCATTTGGGTGAGATAGGGAACGCCATCCATTTTATTGGGTAAAAACAGGCCGTGCCAATGCAGCGATGTTAACTCCTTCAGCTCGTTGTGTACCCAAATTTCTGCTGTATCACCTTCGGTAAAAGTAAGTGTGGGCATAGGGATCTGGCCATTTACAGCGATGGCCCGTTTTGGTTTTTTGCCAAAAGTTACCGTTGTATCTCCGATATAAAGATGATATACAACTGTTCTTGGCGGCACCTGGCTGGCAACTGTTTTTATGGGTCCTAAATTTTCTTTAGCAACCCGGATATTTTCCAGCGTTGCATCATTTTCATGCGTGAGTGCAGACTTATCTAATTCCAAATTCATTCCACACTTTGGGCATTTGCCTGGTTTATCACTTTGTATTTCGGGATGCATCGGGCAGGTGTAGGTGGCAGGCTGCGATGTGGAACTTTTTGATTTGTCGATGATTAGTTTCATCCCGCACTTTGGGCAATTGCCTGGCTTATCACTTTGTATTTCGGGATGCATCGGGCAGGTGTAGGTGGCAGGCTGCGATGTGGCACTTTTTGATTTGCCGATGATTAGTTTCATCCCGCACTTTGGGCAATTGCCCGGCTTATCACTTTGTACTTCGGGGTGCATCGGGCAGATGTAGGTAGCAGGCTGCGATGTGGAACTTTTGGTTTTATCGACGACTAGTTTCATCTCACATTTAGGGCAAATGCCTGGTTTATCACTTTTTACTTCGGGATGCATCGGGCAGATGTAGGTGGCAGGCTGCGATGTGGAACTTTTGGTTTTGTCGATGACTAATTTCATTCCGCATTTTGGGCAATTGCCCGGCTTATCACTTTGTACTTCGGGATGCATCGGGCAGGTGTAAGATGCTTTTGTTACCTGGCTGGTATCAGCATTATGCTTGTGCATATCATGGTCTTCGTGCTCATCAATTGTACTGTTCCCTGCTGCCGTACCTGTGCTTTTTAATTCTTTGACTATTTCTTTTATCTCGGCTACCTCAATCTTCAATTCTTTTATCATATCCCTCATCTCCGCCAACTCCCTGGCCTGTTTACCAGATGTGTTGGCGTTTGATGAAGTCGTTGGCTTTTTGGTGCTGCTGTTTTGTTTTGATGCAGCCGGTTTTGTAGCTGCTTTCCTTGGTGTTGTTTTTCGTGCAGCCACCTTAATTGTTTTCTTCTCTAAGTTCATTCCACACTTAGGACAGTTACCCGGCTTTGCCTCTTGTATTTCAGGGTGCATAGGACAGGTATAAACCGTTTTTGTGGTTTGTGCCCATGTTACCGGGGAAAACAACACAGCCTGCATTAGTATTAAAAAGATCGTTTTCATGTTTTTACTTTTTGGAATGCTGCAACTAATGCTTCGCATTCGGAAGACAACTAACAAGCTTATTTTCCACTTAATGATTGATAAAAAGGTGGCTGGCCCAATTACAGCCATAAGTACCATGCAAATACGATTATATTAAAACAAATCATGCCGGCAACAGTTTCATGCACTCTAATTTTCTTTCTATGATAACTCTTCGGCTTTGTAACCTGCCTTTTGAACTGCCCCGATTACTTGTGACTTGTCAAGATCTTCTGTTATTACTGTAAGTACTTTCCTGGGATTTAAGATGTCAACCTTCCAGTTTCCTTCTCCGATTTCCGCGTTTAATGCAGGAGTTACTTTCGCAATGCAAGACCCACACATAATGTTTGTTTTAACTTCTATTGTTTTCATGATTATTTGTTTTTTATTGTATGTAAAATTATTCCAGACAGCTTTCACGGTTGTTATAGAATCATTGATTGTATTTACATAATTTTTGTGTGCAGTTTATCTTTTAGAAAGTACATGTTGTAAATCAGCTGGTATCTCCATTTTTCTTAACGGAGGAACATTTGCGCCTCCCGTATTTCCTACGGGAATTTTGCCAACAAATGATTTCACGCCGCCAACCAATAATCTCGGTATTTGACCTACTATCTCTTTAGAACTTTTAATTTTGATACCGAACTTTAGCATCTGCCAATGAACATAAGTATGTTCAACAAACCATTTCTGACCTATAATGTGTGCCCTTTCAAGTTTTTTCCACGCCTCAATGAAATGACCCTGGTGTAATTCAACTTTATAATCTTCCAGTTCCTTTCGGAAATATGGTTTTAAACTTAGTGGCATAGTCCAGAAAACTTTCATCTTTATTCTTTTTAGTTTTTATTCAATGCTCAATTTTTAGAAACAAACTTCGTTGGATGCCCGCCAAACAATTGGCAGTGTAACGATCCCATTTATAGTAAATTCCTGCCCTTGCTATTCTCTTTCCTAAAAATCTCTCATCTACTTACCTGTTCTTAAAATGGTATTCATTTTCCTGATCTTTTAGTGAGTGTTTTGTGAAATGTATTATTTGTATTTCAAGATCAATCCTACACATTTTTTAGATTAAATTTTCTTGTTTCTTAATCTTAAACTATTACTTACAACACTTACACTGCTTAATGCCATGGCGGCGCCGGCAATCATCGGGTTTAAAAGAAAACCATTAATTGGGTATAATAACCCGGCAGCAATTGGAATACCGATTAAATTATAAATAAATGCCCAAAACAGGTTTTGCCTGATAGTTGTAACTGTATACTTTGACAGTTTTATTGCCTGTGGTATTTTTAAAAGGTCTGAAGAAATGATCGTCATTTTTGCAACGTCCATCGCTATATCACTTCCTTTTCCCATGGCAATACTTACATCGGCCTGCGCTAATGCATTACTGTCGTTAATACCATCGCCTACCATTGCTACTACTTTTCCTTGCTGCTGTAGTTCTTTTACAAATTCCGCTTTTTGTACTGGTAATACTTCTGCCTTATAATAACTTATTCCTGCTTGTGCTGCTATTGCTTTTGCTGTGGACTGATTATCGCCTGTAAGCATATATACTTCTATGCCCGCTGCCTTTAATTCTCTTATTGCCTGAACAGAAGTTTCTTTTATTTTATCAGCAACGGCAATTACTGCCAATGCCTGATTTTCATCTGCAAAGTAAATAACGGTCCTGGCTTGACTAAGCCATTCAGACGCGGAGCTTTCTAATTGCGAAGCAATAGAAATGTTGTTTGTTTTTAAGAGCGAAGCATTGCCAACATAGTAGTTTTTATTTGCTACCCGGGCTTTTGCACCAAAGCCTGTTATGCTTTCAAAGTGATGTACCTGCGGGTAAGAAATTTTACCAATGTGCTTTACCACTGCCACTGCCAAAGGATGTTCTGAAGCATTTTGTAATGATGCTAAAACAGGCAAGCTGCTTTCATCATTGTTTAGCCAAAGTATGTTTGTTACAACGGGTTTGCCTTCTGTGATAGTTCCAGTTTTATCAAGGATAATTGCATTTACTCTTTTTGCTAATTCAAGGCTCTCTGCATCTTTAATTAATATTCCGTTTTCTGCACCTTTACCCACACCTGCCATTATTGCGGTAGGCGTGGCCAGGCCTAAAGCACAAGGACATGCAATCACCAGGACTGTTACGAGGGCTAGTAATCCTTGTGTTAACCCGTTATCGCCTCCAAGCAGTACCCAGGCAATAAGGCTTAGAATAGCGATAAGTATAACAACGGGTACAAAGATGCCTGCAATTCTATCTACCAATCTTTGCACAGGTGCTTTGCTTCCCTGTGCCTGTTGTACCATCTTTATTATCTGTGCTAAAATGGTATCACTACCTACTTTCTCTGCTATAAACCGAAAGCTGCCTTTTTGGTTTATTGTTCCTGCAAATACTTTTTCTCCCTGCGTTTTTTCAACGGGTATCGGTTCACCGCTAATCATACTCTCATCTATAAATGAACTGCCTTCACTTACTGTTCCATCAACCGCAATCTTTTCACCAGGCTTTACTATTAGTGTATCACCTGCTTTTACTTTTGCGACCGGCATTTCCACCTGGTGTCCGCCATTATGTACTACCGTTACAGTATTGGGCTGCAAACCCATTAGCTTTTTTATAGCCGACGAAGTATTGCCTTTTGCTCTTTCTTCCAACATTTTACCTAAAAGAATAAATGCTATGATTACGGATGCAGCTTCAAAGTAAACATGGGCTTGTAAGCCTTTGCTGTTCCAATATTGTGGATATAATGTATTGAATGCGCTGAACAGGTAGGCTACACCTGTACTCAATGCAACAAGTGTGTCCATATTTGCGGAACGATGCATTGTTTGCTTCCAGGCGTTTACGAAAAATTGTCGTCCAAAAATTAAAATGACTGGTGTTGATAGTGCCCACATAAAATAATTAGCATAAGGCATATTCATAAAGAACATACCAATAATTACCGTGGGTATTGATAACAGTATGGCACCAGTTGTTTTCTTTTTTAAAGTACCGGCTTTTTGCTTTTGTATCTCTTCCAGCTGATCCTTTGCTTCTTCGCTTTCATCGATTATTAAATCATAACCTATGGCTTGCAAAGCAGCCTTTAATTTATGCGGGTCTGTTACAGTAGGAACATATTCTACCTGGGCTGTTGCATTAGCATAGTTTACCGCAACACTTACTACCCCCGGCTCACTTTTCAGGATGCTTTCTGAACTTACTGCGCAGGATGCACAGGTCATATTGAGTATAGGAAAGTTCGTTTTTACAGTAGAAACATTATAGCCTAGATCTCTCACAGCTTCAACCGCTTTTTTCAGCACTTCTGCATCGTCACCTGTATTTATGACAGCCCTGTTATTATTAAGTTCTACAGTATGAGTTTTGATACCCTGAACTTTGCTTAATCCTTTATCGATTATTAGAGCACAATGTTCGCTGTCCATTCCTTCTAAAGGAAGACTTATTGTGCTGTTATTATTAGTTGCCATAACAATGGTTTTTGTTATGACAAAGCTACTATGGTGCTACAGCGTGGCTGTTACACAATTATGGATAAGATTTATAAAATTTTGAGATTGCGGTTAAAATTTCGTCGTGAGGCGTGCGGCGTGAGCGGTGAGTGCTGCCGCGATTTGATTATCACTTTTACTTTCGTGAATCGTGAATCGTGAGTCGTGAGTCGTGAGTGGTGAGTGCTGCCGCGATTTGAAGTTCTTGTTTAACTTTTGAGGTTTCACCCCTAGTAAGAGGTGAGTTGTACGCACTATCGCAATTTGGATTTTACCTTAACCTTCTAATTGTATTCCATCTGTGGTTATTCGTGCATTCGTGGCATTTGTATTAAATCAGAAATCAGGCATCCTCAAATCAGAAATTGTATTGTGGATGCTGCCGGGAAGCGTGAGTGGTGAGTCGTGAGTCGTGAGGCGTGAGTCGTGAGTGTTGCCGCGATTTTAAGTTCTTGTTTAAGTTTTGTCCTTTCACTCCGGGTAAGAGTTGAGTTGTGGCATTATCACTATTTGAATTTCACCTTTACCTGCTTATTGTATTCCATCTGTGTTTATTCGTGCATTCGTGGAAATTGTATTAAATCAGATGTATCAAATCAGACATCAGCCATCCTCAAATCAGAAATTGTATTGTGGATGCTGGGAAGCGTGAGTGGTGAGTGGTGAGTGGTGAGCCGTGAGTGGTGAGTGCTGCCGCGATTTGATTATCACTTTTACTTTCGTGAGTCGTGAGGCGTGAGTCGTGAGTGTTGCCGCGATTTTAAGTTCTTGTTTAAGTTTTGTCCTTTCACTCCGGGTAAGAGTTGAGTTGTGGCGTTATCGCAATTAAATTTAACCTTAACCTCCTAATTGTATTCCATCAGTGTTTATTCGTGCATTCGTGGCAATTGTATTAAATCACACATCAGCCATCCTCAAATCAGAAATTGTATTGTGGATGCTGCCAGGAAGCGTGAGTGGTGAGCCGTGAGTGGTGAGCCGTGAGTGGTGAGTGCTGCCGCGAATTGATTATCACTTTTACTTTCGTGCATGTTCGTGCATTCGTGGCAACGTTTGTATAGAAATTGTATCGTGGGTGCTTCCGCATTTCGATGATCACTTTCGCTTTCGTGTTTATTCGTGCATTCGTGGCATTTGTATTAAATCAGACATCAGCCATCCTCAAATCAGAAATTGTATTGTGGGTGCTGCCAGTAAGCGTGAATCGTGAGTGGTGAGTGATGAGTGGTGAGTGGTGAGTAGCGGTTCGGTTTTCATGATCGTAAATCGTGAGTTGTGAATCGTAAGTAGCGGTTCGATTTTCACGTTTGCCGCTCCCGAGATCAGATCACAAATCACAAATCACAACTCACACATCCTACAATTTGATCTCCCCTTCATCTTCGTTTTGCCAATAAGTGATGCGGCTGGCTTTTACATGAATCAATACGATGCCTGGTGTGTCAACGCCTTCCTTAAACCATTGCTTTAACTCGTCCAACCAATGTTCCTGCAGGCGGGCTTTATTGTGTATTAGCTTTGCTGAGCCCGTAACCGAAATAAACAGGTTTTTGGGGCCTTCGAAATTGAGGTTCACTTGCGGATTGTTTGTAATATCCTTTACTTTCTGCGACCCTTCAAAAGTAAAAAACCAAGAGTTGCCATCGTATTCCACGTCGCCATTATTGCTCATAGGCCGGCTGGTAAGCACACCACGGCCACTTTGAGTGGTCATCATACAGATGTCCAGTTTTTTCATCCGGGAACTGATAGCTGATAGATCTTTAGTTGCCATTGATTCATTTTTTATATGCAACTGATCCTTTAAAAGCGTGCCAATGGCCGACCTTTTGTTCCTGGAATAGAAGATGTTTGATTTTGTTTATCAAAAATCATCTTAGAGCCCAATTAGTCTTAACAGCATTATTATCCGGGATCGGCTGTATATAGGACAACGAACGTTATAGCTTTCGGAATCACAGGATCACACATCACACATCACACATCAAAAATGGATCATAAATAACCGGTTTGCTATTGCAGTTTGCTGATCACAAGATGTGCCGAAACCGGCATGCTGCCACCAGCAGATGGAGTAACAGATAAAGCAATAAAAGCAGAAGCGGGGTTTTTTATTTCCAGCACCGAATTGGCCTGAGTGACCATAATGATGCAGATGCCATTTAGCTGGCTGGTGCCAGTAGCCCTGCCCACAACAGTATAAGGTAATTCCATGCCATTTAGGGACACCACTAATTGACCAAATTCGCTGATACTTACATTGAAATTCACGAGGTAAGATCCAGTTTTTTCCAGGTTAAAGGAGGATGATCCTAAACGGAAGATCCCACCAGATTGCGGACCATCCTGCGGAAATTCAACTGCATTGCCTGGTGCTACTGTAGCCGGGTTGTCGCCTGGCATTAGTGCGAAAAAATCAGCAAAAGTGGGTGTGGCCACCGGCGGTGCAGGAAGAAGCGTCGGATTTACGCCGCGTTGCGAAACTGCCAGTACTACCCAACCTGTGTCCCTTCTTAGATAAATGGCAGAATCGGTGGTATTAAACAAGATCATCCCGCTTGGAACAGCAGTCATTGCAGCGATTTGAGGCGTAGCAGATCTTGGAAGCAATACACCCTTTGCTGTACTCTCCATTTCAAGTAATGAATTGCTGTTGATGCTATTTGGATTATTACCAATTTTTACCTGGGCTTGAAGCGAATAAGAAGCGCAAAATACCATAGCAATAATGAGCAGGCTTTTAAATAACAATCGAAAGTTTTTCATAGACAACATTTCGGCCAAGGTAGATTAAAAATAATGCCCATACCATCTGCCTGTCGTGCAGCCCTCGCACATAGTCAAAGATTCTTTCTTTAGTTCCTGGATTTCATGTGTTTCAAATTGAATTGCCTGAAGAAACATGAAGGGAAATTACATGCTTTAACCTTTTATCTTCTACCCGGTACCATTCAATTTAAAAACACTACTGCTCCTTACAATAAGCATTGCAAAACACTTGCACAACAGGAGTTTTGTGCAATCAACTACGACAAAAATCTGAATACAAAAGCCGTTACCAACTTTTATTCTTTATCATTCAACTACAACTTCCCATGAAACAAAAATGTAATTTGTTATTATTATTGCTGGCGATATCGCAACTGGTAACTTCCCAATCGGTAGGCATTGGCACACTCCAACCAAAAGCAATGCTGGCAATAGATGGCGGCCTGGTGATAGACCAGGGCGATCACAACACCGGATCTATAAGTGCTATAAATAACAATGCTTTGATCTTTGGGAGCGATATGAAAACCGGCATTTTTAATAACAGAACTCCAGGCCTTCTTTCACGCAGCGGGTTAAATTTTGTAACCGGTGGCTTTCGCAGAATGACGATTGATTCGATTGGAAGGGTAAGTATCAATACCAATACTGCCCTTAATTTTAGCCTTAACGTTGGAGGCAACAGCTATTTTGCTGATGCCGTGGTCGGGAACAATTTGGAGATTGGCGGGCGGCTCTCCATTAATTCCAGTAATAAAAGTGCCCTGCTTTACCTGAAAGGAATTTTGCCGGAAAATGACTGGGGCCAGCACATAATGATGGAGAGCAGGTTTAATTCGGAAACCGGTGCTATCCTGTATGACGATTTCGGTATGAAATTTCGCAATTTTGGCGTTGGAGACAAATTCTATTTCCGCAATTCTGCCAATGAAAATTCAATGACAATTGATGATGACGGCAACATAACAAATAATGGGGCCGGTATGGTTACCAATAGCAGCAGCACCCAGTTAAAAACTTTTTTATATTCAGGCGGAGTAGCTGCAGACCTGGGGGTTGGCAAATCTGTAACTTTTGTGATTGGTGGTTGGAATTTTTCTTCTATTCCATATGTAGCGGTAGCACAAGTGCCGGGCGGAACCGCCTCGTATGACAAAGTTATTTACACTATTCATGATGTAACAACCACCACGGCAATTGTTACGATGTATAATCCCACCAACGTAACTGCTGATATTTCAGGCACCTTCAGGGCCATTGCCATTGGGGCAAAATAAGCAACCCGCTGCGTTAGTTTCGAAGCAGCTGCTGAGCTAATTAGCTGTCACCTAAAAAAGCCAACCTGCAAAACAGTAAAAAAATTTCCTGGTTGCAGGTTTTAAGCTTAATAAACATCTGCTTTGAATCTGAAATAAAATCAAAGTTCTAATTGTCAAAAATTTGATGCTCATTTTTATTCCGATACCATTCATTTGAAAAGATCTACCATTCCCTGCAAACAGCTTTTTTTGTTGTTGCTACTCTATGAGTTTTGGAGCGTCAAGATCAAAATGACACTAGCTTATGAAAAAGCCACTACTTGTTTTAATTAGCCTGTTTTGCTTTACAGAATTTTGCTTCACCCAGAACACGGGAATAGGAACTTATTACCCAACCGCTACCCTGGATGTCAACGGAACAATTCGTATTCGTGGTGGTAACCCGGGTGCAGGAAAAATACCTGTTTCGGATGCGAACGGTGTCATCAGTTTTAAGCAGCGCCGTGTTGGTTTTCGTGCAAAAGGCATCGAGTCTTTGGGAGCAGCCAATATTGCAAACAATACCTGGTACCGGTTATACTTAAAAGAAAAAAGTTATGATTATGGAAACGATTTTAATCTTAGCCCGCTCGATCAAAACAGGAGCAAATTCACAGCACCGGCGACAGGCCTTTATCATTACTCTGCTAATGTAGTTTTTGCTACCACCAGCAGTTTCAATGACTATACAAATCTTGCTATTCGGCTGGTCATCACCCGAAACGGTATTACATCGTATTACTCACAAAAATATATGTGGACAGATCCTTCAGAGATGAGAACTGTACCTTTTAGCATGGATGATGACATTCGGCTTCTCACAGGTGATATGATATGGATAGAAGTGCGGCAGGAGAATGACGAAGAAGCCAATCAACCACTGGACGCGTCAGTTGAAACAGCCAGCTTTGCATGTCACCTTGTATTCGAAGAATAATTTCTTTTCAATGAACCTGCTAACCATTCCTATTAAATATCACTTGTTCTAATTGGAGTTCAGCAAAATCTCTCAGTAAATTTTTTAGAATAGGTTATGATGCTGAAAGGAGGATTGATACCAATGCTACAGGTATCAATCCTCCTTTTATTTTTCTTCCCTTTGAGCCCACTGAACCATCTACCAGGAAAAATGAAAATAAGCCGTTGTTTATGTTGTAACCACTATTACAAAAAGCCTATTTAAACACCGTTTCCAGGGTGTTCGTTCAACCTATGACCATTCTACCAATAAATCAACTATCTAAATAATCATCATCAAAATAATAAATCAATCTAATCAACCGATCAACCAATTAACTAATCAACTAATTAACTAATCAACTAAATAACCCATTCGTTCTAAAAATGGTACCATTCATTTTAAATTACTTTTTAAATGCTAAAGCAGAAGCCAATTTTGAAAAGTCAATATCAAATGACATTTAACAATATGAAAAAAAAATTTGTACTATTGGCCGCTATACCGTTGGTAACGGCTTACGGCTATACGCAATCTGTGGGAATTGGTACGCAGCAACCTAAAGCAAATCTTCATGTATACAGCGGCTCAGCTGGTGGAGCGGTTACCCATATGAACGGCATTACACTCGAAAGCAACGGTAATAGTAACTTAAGATTCGTTCTTCCGGAAGGCAGTGCAAGCAGCATCAGTTTTGCTGATCCTGTAAACACAAAGGCATCCATTGTTTACAACCCCGGTATTGCAGCCGGCGCGATGGACTTTAGAACCAATGGCTCTCATTCGAGGCTTACAATATCGGCCATAGGCTACATCGGAATTAATACCGTTGTCCCTACCAATACACTTGATATAAATGGCAGCCTGCGAGTTCGGGGCAACGTTCCAAGGGCGGGCAGTACATTGGTTAGCGCAGACGACAATGGTAACAGCACCTGGGCGAGGGCCTATGCTTTCCGGGCGCAAGGCTTGCCAGATAATGAGAACAGTACCATGGCAACCTATAGCTGGCAAAAGGTATTTTTTAATCCTGTTGCCCGTTACAATATCGGGTTACAATATCAACCAGGTGCATCGCAATTTGCAGTACCGGTAAAAGGCATCTATCATTTTAATGCGCAGGTACAATGGGTTACAAAAACCTTAAATGTTCAAATGCGTATGCGTATAAACCGGGATGGCAATGTATTTGACCAGGCGTACCATACATGGGGGAATAACAGGGATGAGTATGATAACATCACTAAGACTACCAGCTTTGCACTGGATGCGCAACTCGAAGCGGGCGACCTGGTTTGGCTGGAAATTTATCATCACGGTTTTGATGGAGTTGTCTCTGGCTCTCCTTCAGCTACCTGGTTTAGCGGGCACCTGGTAACAACCATTTATTAAAACATATTACATGAAAAGATGTTTTAACAACTAATCAACCAATCATCCAATCAACTAATCAACTAATCTACCAACCCTCACTTATCAATCCACTTTCTTAAAAGATGTGCTTTCTCGCGGCTTACATCTACTTCCTGCTTTAATGGTGGCTTTAAATGCACCATCAGTTTTTGATTGCCATATGGCTTTACCGAGTGAACAGAGTTGATATTAATGATGGTTTGACGGTTTGCCCTAAAAAATAATTCAGGGTCAAGCACTTCTTCTATTTCTTCCAGTGGTGTGTAGTCATATATAATCTTATCGCCATTAAACTTGTAGATATAGTTTAAATTTTCCCGGCAAATGATGGCGATGTCTTTTGCTTCAACCGGGGTCCATTTGTTGTTGCTGTTTACAATAAAGCGTTCCTTATAACGCGTTTTAGGGTTACCCGCCTGCGAGAAATAATTTATCAGTGATTTAATATCTGCCGGGATAGCAGACGGACCCTGCTGCATCGAACGAACTTTGTCAATTGCGTTTTTTAATTCTTCTTCCTGCACCGGTTTTAGAAGATAGTCTACGCCATTAACTTTAAAAGCCCTGATGGCATATTCTTCCCATGCGGTACAAAAAATAACCGGGCAAGTAATGGCGATTTGATCAAACAGCTCAAAACTTAGCCCGTCACTAACCTTGATGTCCATAAAAAGCAGGTCGGGCATGGTGTTGCTTGCAAACCATTTTTTTACAGCTTTTATACTGGGTAAAATGGCCAGCACTTCCACATCCGGTGCTACTGCATTAATTGTTACCTGCATTTCTGCTGCAATCAATTGTTCGTCTTCAATGATCAAAGCTTTCATAGTAAAAACATATTAAAGTAATGGAATACGTACCCTGAATTCGTCTTCGTTTTCTGTGATGTCAATTTTCTTATCTGTATAATATCCGTACAATTTCTGCAGGCTTGCCAGCCCGCTTTTATTACTGGTTTCCACAACGCGGTATCGTTGCATGTTGTTGCAAACCACTACATAATCCTGCTCCGAAAAAATAGTAATCACCAGCGGCTGGTCGGTGGAAGTTGTATTGTGTTTTATGGCATTTTCGACCAGGTTTTGCAACACAACCGGTGCAATAAACCGGTGCAACTGTGCTTCACTGATATTGATCGTTACCTCCAGTCCTTGGCCAAAGCGAACCTGCTGCAATTCGGCAAATGTTTTTACAAACTCTATTTCATCCTGCACCATCACCAGCTCCTGTTCGCCACTGCGTAAAACATAACGGTAGATCTTACTCATTCCATCCAAAAATCTTGCAGCGTTTTTAGAATCAGTTTTTATCAGGCTTCGCAAAGAGGTAAGCGAGTTGAAAAGAAAATGCGGGTTAAGATGCTGCTTCAGGCTTTCATATTGAACCAGCGTCTTTTCTTTTTCGAGTGCTTCTGCCTTGCTTTTTAAATGAAATACTTCCCTTTGTTGCCGAATGCGGTATTGGTAAACGCCAAAAAACATAGCCACAAGAATGGTAATGAAAATGATACGAAAAACTGTTGATTTATAGAAAATTGTATCCAGGTTTACAGATAATTTTTTTGGAGCGATCTCATCCCAGTTACCCTGGTTTCCGGAGGCCTTATACAAAAAAGTATAATCTCCGCCGGGAACATTTGTATACACTGCTTTTGCATCCTGTGTGTAGTGCCATTCTTTTTCGAAACCCTCTAACTTATAGGCAAACCATGTTTTGGTTGGATGAATAAAATTGAGTGCTACCAAATCAAAAGCAAATGAGTTTTCGGTTGGTTTTAAGTTGAGCGAAGGGTTCGTATCATAAGAATTAAAATCATAATGTTTATCAAATATGGTATAGTGCGAAAGGTAAAAATGCAAAGCTGTTTTTTCTTCCTGGTAATCACCAGGTGTAAAACGTATAAACCCGTTATAACTGGGGATCATGATATCACCATTAGAGGTTTGTATTCCTGCATGCTCGGGATATCCAAGCGACGATAATCCATCACTCAACGAAAAACTGGTTATTTGTTTACGGTCGGGATGCAGCATCGTCAGTCCCCCGTTTACACCCATCCAAATCCTGTTGGCATTATCAACAACTAACGGCCCAACCCAGTTCCCGGCGAGACCATTTTTATTGTTAAACGAAATGATAGTATCTGCTTCCACGTTGATACCTGAAACCCCATTAAAACTGGTTAGCCAGATTACGCCTTTTTGGTCCTCTTTAATATCAACCACCTGGTTGCCAATAATAGAATTTGAATTGGTACCGGATGCCAAATAATGTTTAACGACATTTGTTTTCTTATCCAACATAATCACACCTTTCCTTGAAAAAGAAATCCATAGCCTGTTTTTACTATCTTCCAACACGTAAGAGGTAGCTGCTATAGATTTATAGGGTTTTAGTTGCGGATGGTCGCTAATGTTATGGTAAGTTTTTTCCGACGTATCATACCAATACAACACAGCATCATCATTCAGGCAAAACCAAATATTACCGCTTCTATCCCCGGTTATAGAATTGTAAAATGCGCCAGGAAGATTTTCCAATGCTATAAATTCCATAATGCCGGTGGAATGATTATAGCGGTTTACACCAGAAGCCGTTCCTATCCAGGTATTGTTTTCTGCATCGCAATACATGGCACGTACTACGTTATTATACAATACCGGTTTTTTATTTTCAATGTTTCGCCATACGGTATATTGCTTTGAAACAGGGTTATAACGTGTTACGCCATCGTGGCTTCCCATCCAGATATTTCCTTGCTGATCTTCGGCAACAGCCCTTCCAACCTGGCGGGCTCTTTCATCGAGGCGGTCGGGAAACGGAAAAATGGTTTTGAAAAAATTATTATCCGGTTCAAAAAAATCGACACCCGTAAAATCTCCTCCCAGCCAGATAATGCCTTTTTGATCCTGGAAAATACAGCGGTGATTGTTATCGGAAAGGCTTGATAGTAAAAAGTTGTTATGCAGATGTTTAATAAAACCATTATTGCTGCTATCGTATTGTAATAAGCCATCTACTGCGGTAGCTACCCAAACCCTGTTGCGGCTATCCACTAATATATCCATTACATTCAGCGCCTGGGTATTGATATCCGCGGTCAGGTATTTGTCAAAAATTTCTAATTGTTGGAACCCGGTTTTCAATTTCAGCAGCTTTACCCGGTTATGCAGGCCCATCCAAATATTTCCATCCTTGTCGGTGGCAATGGCATATACTCCCATTTCGTCGATGGCTGGTATGTTGATTTTTGTTGCCAGGCCTCCACTTTTTTTCATTACAACCAAACCCTTTTGTGTTGCCAGGTATAAACTGTCGTTTCGAACTGCAATATCAAAAACAGCATTACTTTTCAATGCAGCATGCAAAGGATCCTGCGACAAAGCATAAAAGAAAGAGGAACCTGTGATTGTATTAAACCGGATCAAACCGCTGCGGGTCGCAAGAAAGAGTATACTGTCGCTGGCATCAACAATTTTTCCTGTGAAAGCGCCATTGACGGAAGGACATTTTTTGAAAGATGCGCTGGCGAAATCATAATTCATCAGCCCCGATTCAAAGCCAATCCACAGCCTGCCTTTTCTATCCGTGTAAATGCAACGGGGCTGACTACCGTACGGAGAAGTTGAGTCGCCGGGTATATTGGTGAAATGGGTAACTTTTTTTCCATCAAAACGGTTGAGGGCTCCCACGCTGCCAATCCAGACAAAACCATATTTATCCTGGCCAATACAGCGAATAGTACCATCATGTAAGCCCTGTTGCAATCCCAGTTTCTGGAAGTTGATGGTGCTTTGTTGTGCCGGTAAGCAATTGCACAGGACCAGTTTACAAAAAATTGCCAGGAAAATTCTCATGCATTTCAAAATACCTATTTATTCCACGAAACACCAAACCTCATCCTGAGAACCTGCTATTTGGTATTTTAAACCGACTGAATAAAGGTTTGAAGTGTAAATACTTGCTATCCCGGCGATCAACAGGAAGCCGGCGCAGGCTGACGGTGAAATATGTTATTGATTTCTCACAAAGGTGAGACCAGGGAACCAGTTCTGCCAGTGATAAGTTAAATGGGAACTTGGATTAAATCACCTGTCGCTGTCTACTTGTCTTGGTAGGGAGACTGCCATGGCCAAAACAAAAGGCAAAAAAAACCCGGGAATAAATTCCCGGGATGCCGCTGGGCTTAGAGTTAAATGTTGCGGCGGGGGTAGTATTTTTTACTGCGACACGGGGTAATTCAAATAATTAGCAGGATGATATTTCAGTTTTATCAACCTGGTTTCTGCCAGAGATGGTTTTAAACAGCTGCGTTTCCAACACATCGGTTATTGCCGCCTTCAGATCCTGCCAATGGTAAGGTTTCGACATAAAAGCAACAGCTCCCATTTCGATGCTTTCAACCATATCTTTTTCCCGTTTTGTAGTAGAAAACATTACCACGGGAATAGATGAGATTCCCGGAGTGTGTTTTATTCTATACAAGCATTGTTTACCACTTAACCGCGGCATATTGATATCAAGAAAAATCAGATCGGGGGAACAGCCGTTTTCATTTAGAATATTAAGAGCATCAATTCCATCGAAGGCAGTGATACATCTTAATGTGGGATTTATCTCGTTGATAATTTCCGAAAAAACTGAACGATCGTCAATATCGTCATCTACCAGTAAGATGGTTTTGAGTTTTTTCAATTGATAAAAGTTTTAAGAGTTAAAGACCTAGTAAATATAACTTTTTAAATAACTCAACAAAAATTAAATATTTTATTTTTTCCAACTATGTATCGCAATTCTACAACCCTTTGGTTTTGAACATTCTCCGATATTTACCGATTTTTAAACCTACTCATCTATAAGGCTCTTAACGCTGGTTTAAAGCTCGAAACGCCATATCAAATTTACAAATCCTTTGAATAAAAGAGCATGATTTAAATCGCGTTTTTTTAAACCTAAATGCCATTTCAAATAGTTATTTTTCAGAATACAATTTGCAACCGATTGCATTTATTATTGCTGTTTATTTATATGCCAACTGAAATTGTACAACTATTATTGATGTTGCAACTTTATAAACGCTTGTCAACCTGTTGGATAAAGATGCTCTCAGAAAAATTCTCAGTTACTAACGAGATTTAATTAGCGGGTATCGATACTTTTTCCTTGAATACAGTTTAAAATGAAGCATAATATGTAAGGATGTCTCCGCTGGTTTTCCAGGTCTGTTAATACTAATAAAGTGCAGTCATCTTTTTGAATACAGTAAAGAATACTACAAAGAGTTTAACCTGCCCGGCACCTGGTTTCCTTCATTGTAAAAAGCGGCTAAAAGATCCTGTAATATTCACTGCAGGCAAAAAAAAAGAAGCAGTTTAAAATTTGTGGAAAATGACAGATTTTTTCAATAGAACAAGCTTCCACTGAATTTATGTGCTTCAAACCACCAATAAAGAGGATTGTTTTTTAAAACGATACCTTCAAAAAAATAAACCGATGCTTGTAGAAAATTTACATCAAAAAAACTATGCTTCCGACCTAAAAAATAAAGGCATGGGCGGGTATGTGCTGCGCATTTCACTCACAGCGGCCCTGGCGGGTTTTATCTTTGGTTTTGACACCGTGGTAATTTCAGGAGCTAACCTGCCCATTAAAGAACTATGGCATACTTCCCCCTGGTTTCATGGTTTTTTTATTATGTCCATGGCCTTATGGGGAACGGTGATTGGTGCCATCTTCGGCGGATTACCTACACAGAAATACGGCAGGAAAAAAGTATTGGTTTGGATAGGGATCCTATTTAGCCTGTCGGCAGTGGGAACAGCCTTTGCACCAGATCCCTACACATTTTCTTTCTTTCGGTTCTTAGGAGGACTCGGCATCGGCATTTCTTCGGTGGCAGCCCCAACCTATATTTCCGAAATCTCAACCCCATCTACCCGTGGCAGGTTAGGTGCCTTATACCAGTTCAATATTGTTTTCGGCATCCTGGTGGCCTTTCTTTCCAATTATTTCCTGGAAGGATTTGGAGGCGAAAATGATTGGCGCTGGATGTTGGGTGCATTGGCGATTCCTTCGCTTATCTACTCGGTGCTGGTTATTGGAATTCCTGAAAGTCCCAGGTGGTTACTTACAAATAAGAACGACACAAAAACTGCAAATGACATATTGGTTAAACTGGGTGTAAAAAATGTAGATGCTGAAATAGCCGCGATTACAGAAACAAGCAAAAATGAAGTTGCAAAAGAGGAAAACGCTCACCTGTTTAGCGTAAAATTTAAACCATTGCTTTGGCTGGCTTTTATGATTGCATTCTTTAACCAGCTTTCAGGCATTAATTTCATCCTGTATTATGCTCCTGAAATTTTAGAACGGGCCGGGCTGGCGGCAAAAGAATCCCTGTTTAATTCCATCGCTATTGGTGGCACCAACCTAGCTTTTACTTTCGTAGGTTTATACCTGATTGACAGGCTTGGACGAAAAACTTTACTGCTCATTGGATCTGCAGGGTACATTATCAGCCTCGCCATGGTTGCCTGGTGTTTTTATACACATGCAGGCGCAGGCTTATTGCTGTTTTTCCTGTTGTTTTTTATTGCGGCACATGCTATCGGGCAAGGAGCCGTTATCTGGGTATTTATTTCAGAAATTTTCCCCAACAGGATACGTGCAACCGGCCAATCATTTGGTGCCAGCACACACTGGGTATTTGCAGCCCTGATCACATTGATCACGCCGGTTTTTCTCGACAAAGACAATGGCATTTACAAAGACAACCCCTGGCCTATCTTCGCTTTTTTTGCTTTTATGATGGTCTTGCAATTGGTTTGGGTACTATTAAAAGTGCCTGAAACAAAAGGCCGTTCGCTGGAACAAATTCAAAAAGACCTAAAGATCAGTTAAGTAGTATAGCTGATGTTCTGCTGAGATTACCTGATACCTAAACCCGAGCAATCTATAAATTTCATTCAATGAATTATTTATCACCTGAAATTGTTGTTTAATATACTAACTGTTTTTAAGCATGAGAATTAAAATGAAAGCTGTTGCGTTTTTACAATATCTACACCAATTAATTTATAAGAGGCCGAAATAAATATCTATTATGAAAGTTACTCCAACGATTTACGGCGACATAACAGAAAGCATTTTTGAACAGGTAGCTGCCGATTTTAAAGCAGACCCTTCTTTACTGAACTATGAACGGGAGATTGTGCAGGATGGCAGAACTACCATCCTGTCGATTGAAATTGACCCCGGTGGAGGCTTTGAAGGTGGATTTGAATTAACTACGATTGTTTCAAAAGTAAGAACAAAGCCCATCTGTCTTTTTAAAATCCATCATAAAGGTTTTCTAGATGAGATAGGCAAGTTGCTGGGCATGCAGGATGTGATTACAGGTTATGCTGAGTTTGATGAAAAAGTAATTGTCAAAACAAATGATGCGGATCGGGTAAAACATTTGTTTGAAGATTCATTTGTGAGAAACGTATTTGGATCATTAGCAAACTATACCCTGGGCACTACTAAACAACACCTTCCAAATAATCCCGATAGTATAGCACTGGAATTTACAATTGATAGTGCCATCTTTAATGCTGAAGAACTAAGAAATATTTACACAGCTTTTACGATGGTTTTGGATAATTTAGAACCTGGTGCCGAACAATAAATTTTTTCGTTCAACTTCCAAGCCCCGGCAATGCCGGGGCTTTTTTTGTAGATAGCTTAGCAGTTCAAATTATTGCCTGTTTAAATTAATGAATTCAGATAACATGCCTACCAAAATTGATGCTGAAAAGAGTATCAGAATAGGTTCATAATCAGGAGCCGAGCTAAGTACCTAACAGAGAAAACAGGAAAGAACTTCTACATTATATTTTATGTTGCCCGGAAAACAACAAAACTACAGCTTGCAAAAAACCCATTGGATGTAATCCAATCTTTACAATAATTTTTTTAGGTAACAAAAAATTTATAATATTTTATTTTATAATTTGTTACACGAAAATTAGTTCAACCATTTACAGGAGACGATTCGTCGATACACTACAGTATTAAGAAATTCATTCAAGACCTGTTTTTTGATGATTCTATCATAATATTATCAAGTTTCGTATTATATTCTTTTTATATTTCACTTCAAGAATCAATAAAATTGCCGCGCTATTATTAATAATCAAGTAGTACCCTCATTTTGATTTTACACAAAATTAAGTTGAGCTTAAAAAAAGCCTTTATAGTAGCTATTTAATATATATGTACAAGTTCACCTGATATAATTCAAAGTGTATAAACAGGTTATATAAAGGTTGGAACAATATTTTATTGTTCAAGTGAATTACTCACCAAACACCTTAAACAAAACATGAGAGTATTAATAACTGGTGGCGCAGGTTTTATTGGTTCTCATTTAGCGGACGAGCTTTTATCAAAAGGATACTGCGTAACCTTACTCGATAATTTAAGCGAACAGGTACATGGTCAAAATTGTTCGCGACCCAACTATTTACACCCCGACGTTACCTTAATAAAAGGTGATATCAGAGACACCGAAAAAGTACGGCAGGCATTAAAAGGTATAGATGTGGTTTACCATTATGCAGCAATGGTTGGTGTTGGCCAAAGCATGTACCAGATACAGGAATACACTGATGTAAATAATCTAGGTACGGCGGTGCTGCTGAAAGAACTGGTGAGGCATCCTGTTGAAAAACTGATTGTAGCCTCCAGCATGAGTATCTATGGCGAAGGGCTTTATAAAAATTCAAATGGACAAATTCAGAATGCAGTAGAAAGACAACTTGAACACCTGAAAAAAGGCAGATGGGAAATTTATGATAACGGTGGAAACTTACTACAGCCATTTCCAACGCCTGAAACAAAAACTCCCTGCCTTTCTTCCGTTTATGCGTTAAGCAAATACGACCAGGAAAGACTTTGTTTGATGATCGGTAAAGCATACAATATTCCTACAGTTGCCCTGCGGTTTTTCAATGTTTTTGGTACAAGGCAAGCTTTGTCGAATCCTTACACGGGTGTGCTGGCCATTTTTGCATCCCGCCTGCTTAACAACAACGCACCGTTGATATTTGAGGATGGTTTACAACAACGGGACTTTGTAAGTGTACTCGATATAGCAAGAGCTTCGAGGCTGGCACTGGAAACACCGGAAGCAACGAATGATGTTTTTAATATTGGCAGTGGCAGATCTTATACCATCGTTGAAATAGCAGATAAGCTTGCTTCTATTTTAGACAAAGATGATATAAGGGCAGCTATTACAGGTAAATACCGGGTTGGAGACATAAGACATTGTTTTTCTGATATTTCAAAAGCCAAAAACATCCTTGGTTACGAACCTATGGTATCGCTGGAAGATGGATTATATGAACTGGCCGATTGGCTTGCAGGGCAAACAGCTGAAGACAATGTACCAGCCGCAAGCAGGGAACTGGCCGAAAGAGGCCTTACTGTTTAACTTATAAAACCCATAATCATGGATATTCTTTCCACGAAAAAAGAGGTTGCAGCTTTGTACCATCCTGCAAAATTTCCTCAATATATTCTAATAACAGGGGGCGCCGGGTTTGTAGGTATCAATCTTGCCGACAAGTTGTTGTCCGATGGAAAACAGGTACTAATTTTCGATAATGTATCAAGAGATGGCGTTAGAAAAAATCTCCATTGGTTAAAACAAAAACATACCAAGAATCTAAAAATTACAATTGGAGATGTCCGCGATAAAAAGGCATTGGAATTAGCAGTAAATGAAGCCGCATATGTGTTTCATTTTGCCGCACAGGTAGCTGTTACAACCAGCCTTATTGACCCGTATTATGATTTTGAAGTAAATGCATTGGGAACTCTTAATCTATTAGAAATAGTTCGCAATAGTAGCCATCAACCTCCCGTTTTTTATACGTCAACAAATAAAGTGTATGGCGATCTTGAAGATGTAGGATTAATTCCAAATAACACCCGTTACTATCCCGAAAACCAGGCTATTGCAAAGAAGGGAATCAGTGAAAAAAGAAACCTCGATTTTCACAGCCCATACGGTTGTACAAAAGGGTTTGCGGAACAATACATGCTGGATTATGCCCGCACATTTGGTTTAAAAACGGTAGTATTTCGCATGAGTTGTATTTACGGACCGCACCAGTTTGGAACCGAAGACCAGGGATGGATAGCTCATTTTTTAATCAAAGCTATAAGAGGCGAGAGCATTGCCTTGTATGGAGATGGAAAGCAGGTAAGAGACATATTGTTTATCGATGATTTGGTAGGTGCTTTTATAATGGCACTTGAAAATATCGATACCGTTTACGGCCATGCATTTAATATAGGCGGAGGCGAAAAAAATACAGTCAGCCTGTTGGAATTACTGGAGATAATAAAAGAAATATCGGGTATCTACCCCGATATTATTTTAAAAGACTGGCGCCCAAGCGATCAAAAATATTATGTTTCTGATTTTTCCAAATTTAAATCGGCAACCGGGTGGGAACCCGCTATTAATACTAAGGACGGTATAACAATTCTTTTTAATTGGTTAAAAGAAAATGCGGACCTCGTTATAAATGGCAAACATGAGAAACGGCTGCAAAAAAGAATGTATTCACAATTAGAAACAACAGACAAATGATAGCAGCTGTACTCACCCATCCGAGAACTATTAAACTGCAAAAGGTCTCTTTACCAACACTTAAATCCAACGAAGTAAAAATTAAGGTGCGGGGATGTGGTATATGTTCATCAAGCCTTCCGTTGTGGGAAGGAAGAGAATGGTTTAAATATCCTTGCGAACCGGGATCACCGGGTCATGAGGGATGGGGCATTGTAGAAGCTATTGGCGAAGAAGTATCCATTGTCAAAACAGGTGATTATGTATCCTTTCTCTCCTACCATGCCTATGCCGAATATGATATAGCTGGTGAAAACAACCTCATTAAATTACCACTGGAGTTGCATGATCAGCCCTTTCCGGGAGAGCCGCTGGGTTGTGCCATGAACATCTTTTATAGAGCCTGTATTTCAGCAAACGATACCGTCGCTATTATTGGTTCTGGTTTCCTCGGAACGCTGCTATGCCAATTGGTTAAATCCAGCGGGGCGAAATTAATAGTGATTTCCAAAAGGAGATACTCTTTAGAAATGGCTAGAAAATTCGGAGCAGATGAAACCTTTTCTCTAACTAACACGCCGGAGCTAATCAACCAAATAGCAGAAATAACAAACAATAATTTTTGTACACGTGTTATTGAAGCAACAGGAAAACAGGAAGGAATTGATCTCGCTACAGAGATCATTGCCGAAAGTGGTAAAATCATCATTGCGGGTTACCACCAGGATGGTATGAGGCAGGTAAACTTACAAAAATGGAACTGGAAAGGAATTGATGTGATCAATGCGCATGAAAGAGATCCGAAGAGATATTTATCGGGTATGCAGAAAGCTATTAATGCGGTAATTAAAGGCATCATTACTCCTCAATTGTTGTACACACATATGCTTCCAATTGACCAGCTAAATAATGGGTTTGCATTAACCAGCACGAGACCGGATGGTTTTATGAAGGCCATTGTTGGTGAGTGGTGATCGTGAATCGTGAATTGTGAGTGGTGAGTGGTGAGTTGTGAGTGGCGGGTGGCAAGTGGTTGGAGGAATTGGTAATTAGTAATTGGGAGTTGAGAGTTAGTAGTTAGTAGTTAGTAGTTAGTAGTTAGTAGTTAGTAGTTAGTAGTTAGTAGTGTTTGCATTCAGTATTAATAATTACTCTTGTTATTTGGAATTTGTTATTTGGAATTTGTCATTTGTTATTTGGAATTTGCTATTTGCTATTTGCTATTTGGAATTTGCTATTTGTTATTTGGAATTTACAATTTGCTATTTGCTATTAACATTCCATGGAAACTTTAAACCATATTAAACCCCGAATTGCCTTTGCAGGTGCTGGCTGGATTGGCCGCAACAGGATGCATGCTGCCAAAGAAAGTGGCCTTGCCGAGATAGTAATGATTTCTGATCCCGCAGCAGAATGCCTGGAAGCGGCAGGTAGAATTGCACCCAAAGCAATATTGGTTCCGAGTTTTGATGCGGCGGTAAATGACCCTTCAGTAGATGCGATTGTAATTGCCACTCCCAGTGCATTACACATGCAGCAGGCGGTACAGGCCTTCGAAAATGGAAAGGCCGTTTTTTGCCAGAAACCGCTTGGAAGAAATGCCACGGAAGTAAAAACATTGATAGAAGCAGCACTAAAAGCAAACAAATTGCTGGGAGCTGATTTTTCTTATCGTTACACTACAGCCTTTAAAAAAATACATGAGATTATCCAGTCAGGGGAACTGGGTAAAATCTATGCAATAGATCTTGTTTTTCACAATGCATATGGACCAGGCAAACAATGGTTTTATGAATTAGAATTATCCGGTGGTGGCTGTGTACTCGATCTTGGTATTCACCTGGTAGACCTTATGCTGTATGCACTTGATTTTCCGGAAGTGCAACTTGTGACCAGTGAATTATATGCCAAAGGAATTCCTGTTAAAGGAACAAATAAAGTGGAAGATTTTGCAGACGTGCTCCTGCACATTGAAAACGATATTTCGGTGCAACTAAGCTGTTCCTGGAATTTACAGGCAGGTTGCGAAGCCATCATAAAAGCTTCGTTCTATGGCACAGACGGCGGCGTTTCCCTGCAAAATATAAATGGATCCTTTTATGATTTTACCGCATTAAGATACAATGGTACAAAATCAGAAATTATCGCACAACCTCCCGATCCCTGGGGCGGACGTGCACTTGTAAACTGGATAAAACAACTATCTGCAGGAGATCAGTTTGATACTGCTGCATTTAACTTTTTAAAATCAGCACAAGTGCTGGACCGCATTTATGAGAGACAATAAAAACAATCCTAAAAAAATCCTGGTTACCACTGATACAGTCGGTGGTGTATGGACCTTTTGCATGGAATTGTGCAGTACGTTACCGCATTTGCAATTTCACCTGGTAACCATGGGAGCACCGTTAAATAAGGCCCAGAGATCAGAACTAAAACAGCTAACAAACGTAGCAGTTTATGAAACTGACTATAAACTGGAATGGATGTCAGATCCGTGGCAGGATATAGATGCTTCGGGCTCTTACTTATTGGCACTGGAAAAAATTATTCAGCCCGACCTTGTGCATTTAAATGCATTTGCATATGGCAGTCTGCCTTTTATTGCACCGGTTTTAATAACTGCACACTCTGATGTGTTTTCGTGGTGGGTAGCCGTAAAAAATGAGCTGCCGGGCCCAGGCTGGAAAGAGTATTTTAAAAGAGTTCAATCGGGTATTACGAAATGTGATTTACTGGTAGCTCCTTCCTGCTGGATGATGAAAGTGCTGCATAATATGTACGGCATCACAACCGAAAATCGAGTTATTTACAATGGTAGAAATCCAAAACTTTTTTATGAGAAAGATAAAAAACAATTTGTTTTTACCATGGGGCGTGTATGGGATGAAGCAAAAAATATTAGTTGTTTAACCAATGCTGCGAAGCAGACCAGTTATCCCGTGAAAATAGCAGGTGACCAGCAATTTCATTTAAACCATATTAACTGTATGGTCAATTCAATTGAATATATGGGCCGGCTTGATATGTCATCGGTTACAGAAACATTGGCAGAAGCAGCCATATATGTGTTGCCTGCAAAATATGAACCTTTTGGATTATCAGCGCTTGAAGCCGCCTTAAGCGGCTGCGCACTGGTACTGGCCAACATTCCCTCATTAAAAGAAATTTGGCAGGATAACGCAATGTATGTTGACGTTAACGAACCTGCATTATTGGCGCAGGCCATCAACCGGTTGATGTCAAACAAATCATTGCTTTGTTACTATCAAAAAAAAGCAAAACAAAGAGCTGAAAAATATACGGCAGATGGTATGGCTGCAGCTTACCTGGACGCTTACACAAATCTTATTTATAACCAGCAAACTCAAATAACACAAACCGCTGCCTGATATGAATATCATCCTATTTTATCATTCTCTTTTATCCGACTGGAATCATGGCAATGCGCATTTTTTGCGGGGTGTAGCTACAGAGTTAATTGCCCGTGGTAATACTGTAAAAATCTACGAGCCTTTAAATGGCTGGAGCTTTCAAAACCTTTTAAAAGATGCCGGAGAACAAGCTATAGAGGAATTTTATAATTACTATCCCAACCTTGATAGTGAACAATTTGATCCCTCAAACACTCCGCTTGATACTATTTTGTGCGATGCCGACCTTGTAATTGTACATGAATGGAATGATCATACACTTGTAAAATCAATTGGTGAAAAAAGAAAAAAGATTCCTTTCAAATTATTGTTTCACGATACCCATCACCGCACAATTACCGATAAAAAAACCATGAGTAAGTACGACCTTTCCAACTATGATGGGGTACTGGCTTATGGTAAGGTGATTGAAAACATTTATATAAAAGAACAATGGGCAAAAAAAGCATGGACCTGGCACGAAGCCGCTGATACAAGGATTTTCCAACCGATTGTGGCAGACAAATGCGATGGTGATCTTATATGGATTGGTAATTGGGGAGATGATGAAAGAACAAAGGAGCTGGTTAGCTTTTTAATAGAGCCCGTGAAAACACTAGGATTAAAGGCGAAAGTTTATGGCGTACGTTACCCGGAACATGCCATAAAAGCATTGGCAGATGCTGGTATTTCTTATGGTGGATGGTTGCCCAATTTTAAAGTACCGGAAGTTTTTTCAAGATACCGCTTTACAGCCCATATTCCCCGGCAACCATATGTGCAATCATTACCAGGTATACCTACCATTCGACCATTTGAAGCAATGGCTTGCGGTATTGCGTTACTCTCGTCTCCATGGAATGATACAGAGCATCTTTTTACAGCCGGAAAAGATTTTCTATTTGCAGGCAACAAAGAACAAATGATTCGGCGTATGCAGCAACTAATGCAGGATGATCAACTGGTGGATGACCTAACGCAACACGCCTTGACGACTATCCATGAGCGCCATACCTGTGCCCACCGGGTAGATGAACTTTATACCATTTGTGAAACCTTGGGTGTTAAAAATTTAAATCATCAAAAAGCATTCCTATGACATTTGCTTTTTTCGGCTCGAGCCTTGTTTCTGCTTACTGGAATGGCGCTGCTACTTATTACCGGGGCATTATTCGTGCTATGTATGAAAAAGGACACCGCATTACCTTCTATGAACCCGATGCATATGATCGCCAGGAACACCGCGATATGGCTGATCCCGAATGGTGTAACATCAAAGTGTATAAGCCAACTGAAACTGATTTATTTTTTGCACTGAATGATGCCCGGCATGCAGATATCATTGTTAAAACAAGTGGTGTAGGTGTGTTTGATGCAGTACTCGAAAAAGAAGTGCTTGAATTAAAGGAAGAGGGAAAATTTATAATCTTCTGGGATGTGGATGCGCCAGCTACATTAGACCGGGTAAAATATCAGAAAAATGATTACTTCAAAAAGCTGATACCACAATATGACCTCATTTTAACCTACGGTGGTGGCGACCCTGTAGTAGATTCCTATACTGCTTTTGGAGCTAAAAATTGTTTCCCTGTTTACAATGCGTTGGATCCCTCAACACATTTCCCGGTGCAAAAAGAATCCCGCTTTAAAGCAGACCTTACTTTTCTCGGGAACCGGCTACCGGACCGTGAAAAACGAGTCGAATCTTTTTTCCTGGAAGTAGCTGCACAAACGCCCGAACAAAGATTTATACTCGGCGGCAATGGCTGGCAGGATAAATCAAAATCAGCCAATATCCATTACATCGGTCATGTGTATACAAAAGATCATAATGCCCTGAATTGTTCGGCGAAAGCAGTGCTTAATATCAGCAGGGATAGCATGGCGCACTATGGTTTTTCACCTGCTACCCGAGTGTTTGAGGCCGCGGGTGCAGGCGCTTGCATTATCACGGATTACTGGAAGGGAATCGACTATTTTTTTGAACCCGGAATAGAAATACTTATAGCTGAAAACGGCGATGAAGTAAAACAAATCCTTGCTGAATTAACACTAGTTAAAGCACAGGAAATCGGGCAGGCAGCCATGGAAAAAGTATTGGATAAACATACCTATACACACCGGGCCATTGAACTGGACAGAATATTATCTAAAGAGTTGGCACACTCAAATGCAGTGATATGAATACTGAAGCATTAAATATAGTAATACTTGGCTTATCCATTACATCCTCCTGGGGTAATGGTCATGCAACTACATTTCGCGGGCTGGCAAATGCATTGCATCAAAGAGGACACAACATCAGTTTTCTGGAACGCAACAAACCCTGGTATGCGAATGCAAGAGATTTGCCTGACCCTACTTATTGCAAGACTATTTTATATGATAGTATAGAAGAATTAACCGGGAAATACAGTTCATTGATTGCAAATGCTGATCTTGTTATTGTGGGTTCTTATGTACCGGAAGGAGTCGCTGTTGGCAAATTGGTAATTGATATTGCAGGTGGTGTTACTGCCTTTTATGATATAGATACACCTATCACGTTATCAAAATTAGAATGTGGTGATTTTGAATACCTGCATCCTTCATTGATTGCAGATTTCGATATGTACTTATCTTTTACAGGTGGCCCCATACTGCAAAAGATAGGGCAACAATATGGTTCACCAATGGTGCGACACTTATACTGCTCATTCGATCCTGAATTATACTTTCCGGAACCACAAAGAACACAATGGGATCTCGGTTACCTGGGAACTTATAGCAGCGACAGGCAACCGTCGTTAGAAAAGTTATTGCTGGATCCTGCGAAGCGTTTTCCGCAAGGAAAATTTGTTGTTGCCGGTCCCTTGTATCCATCAACTATCAAATGGCCGAAGCAGGTACAACGAATTGAACATTTACCACCTTCGGAACACCGGCATTTTTATAAAAGTCAACGTTTCACTTTAAACATCACCCGTAGCGATATGATACGGGCAGGCTACGCTCCTTCTGTACGTTTATTTGAAGCGGCTGCATGTGGTACTCCCATTATCACCGATTACTGGGAAGGGATTGAAAGCATTTTTGAACCGGGTAAAGAAATATTGATAGCACATTCTGCAAAGGATTGCCAGGAGTATTTAAAAGATATACCGGGAACTGAAAGCAAAGCCATCGGTGAAAATGCCTGCATAAAAGTAATGTCGATGCATACAGCTGCCCACCGTGCTACCGAATTAGAAAATTTTTACAAAGAAGCGCTATGCATAATAACCCCGCCGGTAGCAGTACATTAACAGGTGAAATAGCTGCGCTTGCACCATGGTTTCACAACATCCATTTACCTGATGGGCAGCAAACTGCGCCCGGTCATTATTTTGGTGATTTTCCTTCTTTTAAATGGGAGGAAATTAAAATCTGTATCCCTGACAACCTGCAGGGTTGGACCGCTCTTGACATTGGATGTAACGCGGGTTTTTACAGTTTCGAAATGGCTAAACGCGGCGCTAACGTACTGGGTATTGACTTAGATCCGCACTACCTGCAACAGGCAAATTGGGTGGCTGAAAAAATGGGGCTGTCACATTGCGTTTCTTTCCGGCAAATGCAGGTGTACGATCTAATTAAACTGGACCAAAAATTTGATCTCATCATCTTTATGGGCGTACTGTATCACTTGCGATACCCTTTACTGGCACTGGATATTGTAAGTTCGAAATTGAATAAGATGATGATTTTTCAAACACTTACCATGCCCGGTGAAGAAGTGTATGATACCAAACCAGAAATGGAATTGGATGACAGGCCGGAAATGCTGCAACCCGGATGGCCTGTAATGGCATTTATAGAGAAACGATTGGCCAAAGATCCTACCAACTGGTGGGCGCCAAACCATGCGTGTATCGAGGCGATGCTGCGAACCTGTGGTTTAAAAATTACTACAAGGCCGGGACATGAAATGTATATCGCTGAAAGAGACGAATCGTTGGCAGCCGTTGCATCCACGTGGAACCGTTCGGAATATTTATCGGCCACAGGTCAGCAATGGTTAGATAGTTTGGAAGCAAAGGTGAGACGTGGGGAGTAGTTGGGATTGGGGATTTGGGATTGTGGGAATTAGGGATTAGGAATTGGGGGATTAGGGGATTAGGTATTGGGGATTGGCAGCTTGAAGTACAGGACTGTGTTTAGGATAGAAAATTTTTTCTAGATGCATTTTTGGTGACGAGAATTGAACAAGGCATTGACGCCGCGGTTGTGACTTGCCCCGTCATGGCAGAGTCACTCCCTTCAACGGCAGGAATACTATTGAGATTTTTGATTTCTGATTTTTGATTTTTTGATTTAAATACAAATACAACTTGTGGAACAAATGACAATGAAAATTGCCCAAATCGTTTCAATAAATATTGATAAAGCGTTCACAATGCACGAATAAAAGAATGCTCATGTTTCACCTAACTATTTAATATGCGGCAGCACTCACCACTCACCACTCACCACTCACTACTCACCACTCACCATTCACTACACCACTCACGTCTCACGATTAAAAAAACCCTCATGATTGAAGCAGTAAAATTCTGGAACGAACCAAACAATAAATCACACTGGGATTTCTTGCTGGACCCTGAATGGAGTATGTATTCGGATATGGTAAAATTGGCAGCACAGGCAGTTAAAGCGGAAGCACCTGCAGTTACAAGGGTACTGGGAGGAATCTCACCCATAGATTCTCTTTTTATGAACCGGTTAAAAAACAACGGGGTACTTGAGCACCTTGATGCTGTTGCGGTACATGGTTTTCCATTGGACTGGAATCATTGGCAGATCAATGAGTGGCCGGATAAGATCGCCGATATAGAATCTGTTACGCATTTACCTGTTTGGGTTACCGAAGCAGGTGTTTCCACTTTCGGTGCCGAAGAAGTGCAGGAATTTGGTTTTCGACGAACGGCAGAATTATTAAGAGGTCGGGTGCAGCGCATTCATTGGTACAGCTTATACGATCTGCCCAAAGCCTGGGAAGCGACTACCCGTCACCGTGAAGCAGAAGGTTCCTCTTACTACCGGCATTTTTATATGGGCCTTCTCCGTGAAGATGGCAGCCCGAAGCTCGCCTTATCTCACTTTGCTGAGTTTACGCCAGAGCTGGGAATTTGCCAGTGGTTTCATTTTGAAGATCACCGGCTGGAGCAGGCCGTTTCCTGGTTACGCAGGCTGGGGGTTCGTTATTTACGTACCGGTCTGAGCTGGGCCGATTATCTGCGCCCCGGAGCTATCCAGTGGTTCGACCGGATGATGCATGCGATTGAAGAATTTGATGTAACGGTTACATTTTGTTTTACCCCCGAATCCAGGGGTATTCAACCGCATCACACCAGCCCGCCGGTATACCTGGAAGAGTATGCTGATTTCTGTGTAACCATGATGCGTCGTTATGCCAGGTAAACGTTCGATTGTTGAACTAGTAAATTCCGCGAGCAGCAGCGATACAAACGACCTTTGGATGCAATACATGCGGGAAGGTGATTTTGAAAATGCATGGCTGCTGAGCGATGCCGTTCTAAAAAGCCGCGCCGGGCAGTCTTACTGGCACCTTCCAAGGCATTTTCAGCCTATCTGGAACGGTGAATCACTAAATGATAAAACGGTGCTGGTTCGATGCTATCACGGCCTTGGAGATACGATCCAGTTTACCAGGTTTATGCCGCTTCTAAAATCGATAGCCAAAAAAGTTATTGTGTGGGCACAACCCGAACTTCTGGGCTTGCTGCATTCAGTTAAGGGTATCGACCAGCTTTTACCCCTTCATAACGGTACTCCTGAAGTAGCTTATGATGCAGAAGTGGAGATCATGGAATTGACACATGTCTTTCGTTCCACCATTAAAACAATACCGGCAAAAATTCCTTACCTCGAAGTGGAACCATTGCAGCTATCGAAGGAGAAGAAATTTTCTGTGGGGCTCGTTTGGAAGGCTGGTAACTGGGATGAAAAGCGCAATATTCCATTCACTGTTTTATCACCTCTTACGAAGATTACCGGCATGCAGTTATACGTAATGCAGGCAAATGTAAAAGAAGCAGGATGGCAGGAAGGATTTGGAGTGTACCCGGGTGAATTTAATTTGGATAATTATGCACGGGTATTACGTGGTTTAAACTTATTGATCACAGTAGATTCGATGCCGGCACACCTGGCTGGTGCCATGGGTGTTCCGGTTTGGACATTACTGCCCGCAGAGGCCGATTGGCGCTGGATGGAAAAACGACAGGACAGTCCCTGGTATCCATCCATGCGACTATTCCGGCAAAGTGAAAATGGCAATTGGGAGAAAGTAATTGAAGTTGTTGTTGAAGAGTTGAAGCGATTGGTTGCAGGTTGCTAGCTGCTGATTGCAATTTGCTATTTGTTAATTGTTATTTGTTATTTGTTATTTGTTATTTGCTATTTGCTATTTGTTATTTGCTACTCGATAGCAATTGCGAAAACCGTTTTACAATTTCACCAGTTTTACCTTTGTGATAAGCTAATCCATGATAAATAGCTGCAGCCATGCTTGCCCAGCCAAGATAAATTTTGGGCTGCCGCAAACGTTTTGCAAACCAAAACACCCGGTGACTCCATTTTGAAATATAATAGCGAAGGCGGTAAATGATTTTTCGTTCCTTTTTAATAATGTAACCCGGTGCTACCCTTTTAATTGGCCGGATACCGCTGGTTGCCCATTCCAGCCTGTAAGCTAATCCTTCACGTCTTTGCCTTAAGCCAGCTGCTTGTGTTTGTACCAGCGAAGCCGCTGTGATGCAGTCCAGATGCAGCTTACCCGATATAGCTGCGTCTTGTAAAATTGTATGTAATTCGGGTGAACGCACCACTATAACGTTGGTCCCCTTGCCGTCGGAAGCATAAGGTTCTATCCAGGCATCACCAAACGAAATATCTGCTGTTTCCGCCATCACATCATCGCAGAAATTACAAGCATTATTCATGAAAAAACCCGCACCCCAATCACCATCAGCAAGATGCCACCAATCTTTTTTTATAGTTTTGCCATCCTGCAGGGTAAGCATTGCATTATACCAGTTTGCAGGGCGGTCCGGGTCTTTATACCTAAAGTCGACTGCTCTTATTTTTTCAAAAGGAACCTTCATTTGCCAGGCAAAACTTTCTACAAACCGGGCACTTTTCATATGCCCGCAAAACAATCCTAACGTGAAACAAATCCGCTCTTTTAAAACTGGATCCTGTTCCCTTAGTAACTGAATAGCCTTTATAAAACAAGGAATACCAATTATCGCATACCTACCCGGAACTTCACGTATATGTGAGATGATTTCCGACATTTCTACCGGGTAATACCGTGATTTTGCTCCCTGTTTTACCGCAGCTTCTGAATAGGAAAGCTGGTACTTAAAAAACCGGCCTTCAGTTTGCGGGTCAGTAGTAGAAACCACATGTGCAACGCCATCTACAAGCCCTTGCCGTAACAAAGTAGTAGCTACCCAACTTACCATTCCGCCGGAGCTTCCCTGTGATCGAAAATCATTTTCCACCACATAACCTGCATAAGCCGCTTCAAACAAACCAATTGAATTATCCTTTTTTGTTGTCCCTGGAAATAAATTGGCAGCAAGTTCATCTTCCTTTTTTGCTGATGGCGAAAAAGGACAGGTTTGGGTAAATATTTGCGTTGGCTTTTGATACCATTCGGGATCCCCTTCAGGATGCAATTCACCAAATTTTGTAAACAACATTTCAGTATTAGTTCCACCATGCATACCAACACAACTTCCACATCCAATACAAAGTTTGGAACGCACAATATCTGAGGGACTAAACAATTGATTCATGCTGTTTGATGATGTAAACAAGGAACCGATGATTCGAGATAATTGACCGATTGCTGCCGTAAGCGGAGAATATTTTCAAGAATATTTTTATCAATTGAATGATCCAATAGCTTATGACATTCATTAAGGGTTGCATGACTGTTCAGCAAGTGTTTCTGCCCTCCTATTTTTACCATTAACTCGCTCACCTTAATGCTTCGGTATGCAGACGATTCACAAGCAAACGGCTTTTGGAAGCGAAGAGAAAAAATGCATCCATGGAAGAAGTTGGTTACTACTGCTTCCGATTGGGAAATAAAATGCGCAAACTCACGGGGACCTGCAGTTAGCCATTGTTTATCAGCCCACTCATTCCGGTATCCAATACTTACCAGCGGTAGATTACGATGAGCTGCCCATTTCTTTATATTCCTGGCAAAAGTTTCAGAAAAATTATGACCATAAACCGCAACGTAGGGTTGTTGCCAGGGTATTACCTTTTGCTGCAAGTGTTCTATTATTGGAAACGCCAAACACGGGTCTAAAACAATCGGGCTTTCAATTCCAAGCGCATTTGAAATGATTGTTTTTGAATTCTCATCCCGCACAGAAATTTTATTGAAATTCTGGAATAATTTTTCAGCATATTCCGCAGGCAATCCATTTACCGCCGGGTAATTTCCAAAACTGGCTGCATAAGAAATAATTAGCCCGGCTTTGATGCCTTCGCCATAAAAAAACCCATTACCACCATACCAGGGATGAAACAAATTCCACACTTCATCACTCCCTATAATTACCACATCATAATACTCCATTTCTCCTGGTTGCTCTAATGAAAAACAGTTTGAGAGAGGCAACTCATCAAACGCTTTAAAAAAATTCTCTATTTTTTTTCGGTATAAGGGGTAATCTTCTGCAGGAACTTCGATTGGCAATACTGGCTGATAGGCGCATTTCCATTCTGCCAGGTTTATGCGCTTCGAATTATGATCCAGCAATACCGCATCGTGGCCTGCTGTTCTTAAAGATTCAACCAAACAGCGGGCTTGCCAATAACTTCCATAATTTATACAACGATGAAAAGTTAGCACACCAATCTTCAATCGGGACATTGGCCTGGAATTTGGGTTTATATAAATCAGGATGACATGTGCGTTTGGTATGCATTTCCTTTACACCCACTGCATGTTATAGCTGTTCATAAAAATTAAATGCCAGAAGGTTTTATTTATCATTACAATTAACTTCTTTCTCAAATTAACACAACTATTTCACTGGCTTGTTTTTGTTAGTGCTACAATACATTACACGAAAAATAAATAAGATATGACGAGGTTTCTGCTGGTGCGGCATGCTGCTACGGATGCGATCGGAAAATGGCTTTCCGGCAGAGCAAACGGGGTACATTTAAATGATGCAGGAAGAATCCAGGCACAAGAATTAGCACAGCAATTGTCTGCTCTAAAACTGGCAGCTGTTTACACCAGTCCTCTTGATCGTGCTATTGAAACTGCTGCGCCAATTGCAAGCTTACAACAGGTAAATGCAATTGAGGATGAGGCTTTTAATGAAATGGATTTTGGTAGCTGGACAAATCTTCCATTTGAAGTATTGAACGAATTGCCAGCATTCCGGTTGTTTAATAGTGTTAGGAGCCTCACCCGAATACCAGGTGGTGAGATGATGGCAGAAGCACAGGCGAGATTTATTGCCGGTATGCAAAAGCTAACCTCCACTTACATTGGTAAAACCATCGCTATTGTAAGCCATGCAGATTTGATAAGATCCGTGATACTTTTTTATGCCGGAATTCCTTTAGATCTTTTTCATAGAATAGAGATAAGTACAGCTTCTGTAAGTACTATTGAGTTGTATGCAGAAACCGCCAGGATAACTGGTGTAAACTATAAAGGAAAATTGATTATTTAAAGTTGAACCAGGCTTTATCAAAACACTAATACCATTTTTTAACGGAGGAATTTTTGGTGACAGTTGAACCACTAACTTTTTCGTTGGTACCAGTACTTTCAGCCCGTTTAAGCACATCACCAGTTATATCGTAATAAATATTTTGAAGTTGATGTATATATGCTACTTCGGGGAGTTTAAGCGAGTTATTTATGGATAATAACAGTTTGTCACCTTTTACTTTTTCAAACCTGAAAATAAAATGTTTGTATGTTCTCACCAGTTTGCCTTTTTCAGCTTCTGTACCTATAAAAAAATTTAGTTTAAAAAGGCGTTGATGTGTAATGGCTATAGGTTTTAAATGATCTATAAGTTCATTGATAACCATCAGATCTTGTACATCAATTTGTTTTACCTGCCGTTGGCATTCAAAATAATTGTAAGCTCGTATTTCTATAATATCCAGCTCCATAATTAATGCAAAATACTAATTTTTTTAGCATTTCTTGCTGGTCGCTTAAATTTTATTCACTTTTTTGAGTAATACTTACGGATTAGGCTACATTTATTATTGGTTTTATTCATCATTCTCAACAGTGGTCAAATCAACTCATGTGAACAGTAGTACCTTGTCTGTTAGCGAGGCGAAAAGGTTGGCAGCCTTGTATAGAACTGAATTATTAGATACGCCTTATGAAGCCGAATTTGATGCAATTGTTTTGCTTGCATCCCAGGTTTGCGGGATGCCTATATCGTTGATTTCTCTGATTGATGCTGAGCGGCAATGGTTTAAGGCAAAAGTTGGGGTAAATGCCGAACAAACAAACCGAAATATCTCTTTTTGCAGCCATGCCATTTTAGGCAATGAGCTATTGGAAATACCCGATACCACCCAGGATGAACGATTTAACACTAATCCTTTGGTTATCAACGCTCCATCTATACGATATTATGCCGGTGTACCGCTGGTAAGCCAGGAAGGTTACAAGCTTGGCACTTTGTGCGTATTAGACACAAAGCCGGGGCAACTTGGGCCGGATAAAGTAACTATGTTAAAGGGCCTGGCTACACAGGTAATGAAATTGATAGAATTAAGGCTCCGCAATAAGGAACTGGAACAACTTACCGGCCTATTGCATAAGATCAGTTCCATTACTGCACATGATGTGAGAAACCCATTGGGATCGCTTTACCTGATGATTAAAATGCAAACTGAAAATATACTTTCCTCTGAAAAAATTTTACAATTAATGCCACTTGTTAAAGACCAACTTGAATCCACTCTCGGTCTTCTTGATAACCTGGTGGACTGGGGGAAAATACAATTGCTGGATAACACGCAGCAAAGGAGCGAATTTTCACTTTTTCAATTGGTGGAAACCTGCATGGAAGAATTGCAATTAAACAGTCATTTTAAAAATAATCTATTTTCCAATGCAGTATTACCGGGAATAATTATTTATGGCGATGAACATGCAACCAGGTTTATTGTAAGAAACTTATTGAGTAATGCCGTAAAATTTACTTCAGAAGGAACTATTACCGTATCTTATTTTGTAAAAGATACAAAGCATTTTATTTGTGTAAAAGATACTGGCATTGGTATCAGGTTAGAACATTATAACAATACCAACGTTGATCACCTGGAAGTGAGAGAAGGCACGCATCATGAAAGGGGAAGCGGGATCGGGTTATCGCTTGTAAAAGAACAATTGCAAAAATTACAGGGCGGATTTCATATAGAAAGTGCGATAGACGCTGGCACCAGCGTAACGGTTTATTTTCCCCGATTACCGAATCATTTGTAATTAAAAAATTATTAAGAAGAAGTATATTATTTTACATACATCTTTTTCAAAAAGATACTTTGACTTATAATGCTGAAGTTAAAACGTGGTTGATTCAATGTAAAATTTAGTCAGGAACACCTCAGCTTGTTAGGAATAAATGGATCCGTAAAACTACAACCTGATTATTTTTTCAGATTGAACGATCCGACTGGGGTTCAAAATTTGCACCAGGTACATCCCAGCTGGAAGTTTTCCTACATTGATTGTATTTTTACCTTCGATCGCCCGAGCCGATATCAAAACAATTCCAATTGAATTTACTATCCGAATTTCGTATTTAGAATTGAGCTTTGGTGTTTGTACTATCAAAGTACTATGAATTGGATTTGGATATATCGAAAATTTTGAAGTTTGAATCCTTGTAATGGTATCTGGTTTTGGTAATGATAAGATAACATCGCAGATGTATGTGGTATTTGTTACGACTACATTCGGTGGTGGTAATTCGGTGTACTCCTTTCCTGAATCGGTTAAACAGATTTTTGTGTTTTCGATTTTGAGTGAATCTGCGATTTGACTGAATGCATCAAATACAAATCTTTTATTTTGGTAAATGGTGTTTGAATCTAATTTAACCATCATATGAAATGCCGTATCCGAACTACTTAATTGCTTTATCGAGATGCTTCCATTTCGAATTTTTGCATCGTTCGTAGATCTGTTGTTTTTCAGTAAAATTACACTGCTTGAATCTAGCGGATACACATTATTTATTTGATAACCAGGTCCTTCGTTTTCGTATGAAATACAATTTTCGATAGTATCAGCTGCACAATCTGAAAACAATATAAATCCTGATCCTCCTTTATTATTACCTGATCGATTTTCATGGCTGATGCAATTGGATATCCGGCTATTTCTAACGTTTTTTAAAACAATTCCACCTGGATGACCAGTTTCAGGCATTCCATTGGAAGGGTTTGTAAATACACCGGAGCCGTTACCATATGTTTCAGTGTGCTCAATTAGTGCATTAGAGGCATTTGAAATCGAAATTCCGTGACCAATTCCAAAACGCCTGATAGTCATTGGAAATCCATCATTGTTGAAGGATTTACAACTATCTATGTGCAGATTTTGGATATCATACCCGGGAATATAATTAGTACTTATTGTTATTCCATTAGCCTGGTTTTCATAAGTTATGCAATTTGTGATTGAGATGGATCGATACAAGCCTTCAAGACTAATTCCTGACCATTGAAATCCTGAGGCTGATATTCGATTTATGAAAATCGATTGAGCTTCGTAATAACCGAGCAGTGCTTCAACGCCGTTACTTGAGTAGTAATTATAAGCGCTGATCAAAATTAAATTCTCGATCTTACAAGAATCGAAATTGAAGATTTGAACACCTGATGGACCGATAATGGTTGCAGTACCATCGTAGCTTCCAACATAGATCTTATGTTCGTTAACAATCACAGGACCTGAGAATGTTTCTTCACCTTTTAGGAGAATAGAATCTCCAACAGCAAAATCAAACGAATTCACCCATTCAATTGTTTTCCAGGGGTTGGCTTTCGAAGTACCAATGTTATCATCCGAGCCAAGATTACTTAGATAAAAGGTATTTCCCTTACAGAATACCTGGATGGCACCTGCAAATAAAAGGATAAGTATAAACTGTTTCATTTAGGGTTGTTTGTATAGGCTGATATTACTTCGGGTTATTTCCAGGTCGCATGTAATCAAAAATACTTAATAAAAACAAATAATATAACCAATAATATCATTGCACAAAAAAGCCCGATTCTCAATCGGGCAACAATTCTTACAAAGGACAATAAACCTTCACTCCAATATTGAAAAGTCGATTACAGGTGTATGTAATGGAACGGGAATTTGGAACCTGCTGTTTATCTTCACGGCACCCTTAAAAAACCCATCATTCTGAAGAAAAAAATGGTTACCTGTTACCCCACCGCTATAATCAACCCGGTAAGCCTTTCGTGCGGTATTGTCTGCGGTAAAGGTCATGCTATGAAGCGCTTTCCATTCCCCTGCTTTTGTTTTTACCCATTGGTTACCATATAAAGCCTTGCGGGTTTTCCAACCGGTTTCGGGTTCGAAATTTTCGAGAAAAGAATGTAATTTTTTTAAATGGGTTTGAGTAGCAGGCCTGCTGAAACTTGCGATCAATAGCCATGTCGCTACTTGCTTATCGAAAAAATATGCCGTGTAAATTGTATGTCCGTTTCCTGATGGTTTCCCACGTAACAAAAATTTACAGGTATCACCCACCTTCCAGTTATACTTCAAATAACTTTGTCCACCCGAACCTTCATTGCCAAATTCGCCGGTATACACATCGTTACCTTTCTTTAATAAAATAATTCGTTTGTCTTCGGGGATCAATTTGGGATCATCGGTTGTATAAGGACTCCATACTGAAAACAAGATCCTTCTTTCCGTGGTTGAATTTACCTGCATACCAAAATAACCTTCTGCAAATCCATTCGCCATAAAGAAAGAACCAACAATATCATTGCCAACAGGCACGGTTATCTCGTTATAAAACCATTCAATATCATCCTTCACCTCACTGATATCGTAATTGACATGTACGGATGGCCCCCGGCGTCCCCAATAGAAATAATTATCATCATTGCTTTTTACAAAGACTGCCTGTTCATTCACTGCGGAACCGGTAATGGTTAGTGCATCCATTACAGCAAAAATATTTCCTGTTTTACTTACTCCCTGCAGATCTATTTTCTGGTATCCGAGCTTTGTAATATTCCAATCACCTAAATGGTATTTCACCTTCTTTGCTGTAATTTCTTTTATAAATGTTTTGCCATTTAAAATACATTTTATTTTACTTTTTCCAGAAGGCACTATTATGTTTGATGAAATGCTTAATAAGCCTGGTTTGTCAATATAAACATAGGTACTAAACACGGCTCCCGGGTTTCTCCAATTGATCCAGCCAGTATCCGTTACTGCCTCTTTTCCGCCAGGTACTGTTTTTGTTACCCATGAATTTCCACCCAATGGAACGGTATACAAATTCGCCTGTGAATATCCCAGGGTTACAGACAAAATAATTACCGCACAAAAAGTTAAAAGGGAATTAGCTATCAGTCGCATATCGTATTTATTCAGGTAACAAAACATTCAAAGTAAAAATATTACCGGGCAGTATCGTTAATGTGTAAAAGGAAAATTTTTGCTTTCAATATGAGCTTCCTGCATCGCTTTTTTCATTTTAGCAATCAGTAACGGAAAAGTTGCTGCAACATCTTTTGTTTCTGCAGGATCTGTCGAAAGATCAAACAATTGAATCGGACCGTTGCTGTTTTTCAAAACATTTTCCCGAACGCCTTTCCATTTGCCTGTTCTCACTGCCTGCCTGCCACCATCTTCATGAAATTCCCAATACAAGTAGTCATGCAATTTTTGCACGCCTTTACCGGTAAGAGTCGGCAACAGCGAAATACCATCCTGTTTACCAGGCAATTGCTGTGAAATAATTTGGGAGAATGTAGCCATAAAGTCCCAGGATGCAGCCGCCAATGCTGATTGTGAAAACGGTTTGATTTTAGTTGGCCAGGATGCGATCATGGGAACACGAATTCCACCTTCGAATAAAGATCTTTTAATTCCCCTGAAATTTCCGCTACTCTTGAAAAAACCAGGATCATTTCCGCCTTCGCGATGCGGCCCGTTATCACTGGTAAAAACGATCAAGGTATTTTCTGCATTGCCGGATTCATTAACCTTTTTAATTATTTCTCCAACATAATTATCAAGTCTTGTTACCATAGCGGCATAAGCAGCATGCGGGTAAGCCTGGGGCTGGTAGCCCACGGCATTCCACTTATCGCTTACGGCTAACGGTTGTTCATTGAAGGTTTTCTTATAACCATCAAATATTGTATCGCCTTCGGGTAATTGCAAACCTGCATGTGGCAAGGTATACGACAGGTATATAAAGAAAGGATTAGCCTTATTTGAATCTAAAAAATTTACTGCTTGCTGCTGAATAAGATCCGGCGCATATTGTTTTTGTAAAACGGCAGTATTATCCAGTTCTATTTTTTTATTTCCATTCCAAAGATGACCGGGGAAATAATTGTGTGACTGACGTTGACAGTTGTATCCAAAAAACTGATCGAATCCCTGCTTTAAAGGATCGCCGGAAGAACCAACGAAACCCATGCCCCATTTACCAAAACAGCCGGTTTTATAACCTGCATTTTTGAACATTTCTGCTATTGTATGCGCTGAATCGGATATAGGAAATTGTCCTTCGGGTTGAACTTCATAGTTGCCCCTGATATCGGTATGGCCTGTGTGTTTACCAGTAAAAAAAGCTGCTCTTGAAGGTGCACAAACTGAAGTTCCTGCATAAAAGTCGGTAAAGCGCATACCACCTGCTGCAAGTTTATCGATATTGGGCGTTCTTATAATTTGCTGACCGTAGCAACCAATATCACCATAGCCCAGATCATCTGCCAAAATAAAAATAATGTTTGGCTTTTCCTTTGAAACCGCCTGGGAAGCACCCGTAACATAAACGTTCACAAATACCAGGAAAAGAAAGGCAAGTTTTTGAGCCAACATAAAAATTTTTTAAAAAAAAGGAGATGCCCGGGCGGACACCTCCCCATCTAAAACTGCTGCACAAAATACATCTGAAAATATCTTAATGCCTGGTAGTATGTAGCCGGGCTAATAATCATTACCTAGAGCAAAAACAGGTTTTCTTGTCATCCATTTTCCACCGGTAAAATCAGGAAATTCCACTGTTTCGTTTCCCAAATCTATCGACTGTTCACTAAGAGGTGTAATGGCACTCCATGCCGCGGCATCATAAACATCCATAGGTGTCGGAACCTTTCTTTTGATAGATTCAACAAAAGCATGTATTACAAAAAAATCCATTCCACCATGACCAGCCCCGGCGGTCTCTTTACTCCATCTTTCCCATAAAGGATGATCGTATTTATCGAGCCAGGTTTTAGCGTCATCCCATTGATGGGCCTTAGGAGACTTCCCTTCTATATAAATTCCTTTAGCAACGTCCATCCAAATACCATTCGTTCCCTGTACTCTAAAGCCTAATGAATAAGGTCTTGGTAAATTGGTATCGTGTTGTAACAAAATTGTTTCACCGTTTGAACAACCAATAGAAGTTGTAACTACATCTCCTAATTTAAAATTTACGGCTGCATTGGGGTGATTGGCACCGCCATTTTTTACGATATGATTATGCAGGCCACGGGCTTTACTGGAAAATGAATTGAGGTTAAGAAATCGATTTCCCCTGTTGATATTGATATAGTGCGCAATAGGTCCAATGCCATGGGTTGGATAAACATCGGCATTGCGGTGAACCGAGTAATTGGTGCGCCACTGTGCTTCTGAAAAGGCTTTATCACCGAACTCTACACCGTTACCATAAGCCTGTTTGCCATCATTAAATTTAACCTCGCGAAGGTCGTGCTGATACCCCCCCTGTAAATGAATCAATTCGCCAAACAAACCCTGCCTGGTCATGTTTAATACCGCCATCACATCCCTGCGATAACAAACATTTTCGAGCATCATTACCTGCGCATTGTTTGCTTCGGCAGCTCTTACCACATCCCAATGATCCTGCAATGAAATTCCAAGTACCACTTCGGTACCAACATATTTGATACCCGCTTCGAGCGAGTGAATAATCATTTCTTTATGCCATTCCCAGGGCGTTGCAATTACTACACCATCGAGACCACCTTTTCTTTCAACCAAATTTTTCCAGGCATTTGCATTACCAGTAAAAACTTCGGGCATCTTTTTACCGCTTTTTGCAATGATCTCTTTTGCAGAGGCCAGCATTTTGTCGTTGATGTCACAAATGGATACCAGGTCTACATCCTCTCTTTGCAATAGCAGTTCAAGATGATTCTGACCACGAAGACCAGTGCCAATTAAACCAATTTTCACCTTTGCTTCATTGCCTGCGGCAAACAGTCCTTTACCGGGCATTACAAAGGCAGCGGCAGCAAAAGATGCATTCCTTACAAATTCTTTTCTATTCACGTGTTTGTATTTAACGATTGACGATAGAATAATAATCCTTAAAAGTAACCGGTTGATGGCTTATAAGATTACGCAACCGGTTGTTTCAATTTTTTAGCCTTGTATTTAGAGCTATTGTTGTGTTTAACTGGCGGTGCAATTCTAAAAATATTATCCTGTTTTGTTACTTCCAGTTCACCACCGAAAAAACTATTTCCGAATAGCCATTACGCTCATACAACACACCAATTTTTTTCTTTGCAAGCTTTACAAGATCAGAATAAGCTGTTGGATCTCCTTTTGGATCATTTGGATTTCCATCAACCTTAAAACTTTTTGCCCATGTTCTGGCATCATCATAACTTATTCTCAAAGTAAGATTGTTGCGGTATTTTTCGTCTGCCGCATTACAAAAAGCAACGATCGCTTTCCCTTTCTTTTTACCTACCGTTAAAATACTTCCCTGGTTCACAGGGTCAACCAACACTTTATCAAAATAAGTGGTATCCCAACTTGCACCGCCATCGCTACTGACCGAAACAATTCTTGCCCTTATATCTCCTTTCTGGTTACGAATATTCATCACCAGTTTGTCATTACTTAATTCAGTCGCCATCGATTCATTTCCACCAGCAACATTTACTGTTTCACCGAGCTGAAAAGTCTTACCATGATCTGCGGTATAAAAACCATGTGCCTTATAGTCTTCTGCATGTTTCTGCGGATCCCCTTCCGAATGGTTAGCAGCTACAAATATTCTTCCCTTAAATTTTCCGTTTGAAAATTGCATGGCATGACCCGGCGTGTTGGCATAACTTCTCCAATCTTCTTTAAAATTATAGGCGGTATTTGAACTTGTTTGTTTGGGCCTGTGCACCTGGGTTGTAATATTTACTGCCTCACTCCATGTAACTCCATTATTAACAGAAGTTTTATACCATACTTCCCTTAATCCTTTACCCTTTCGCACTTCTCCTTCATGGTTGTTGCCCGTGTTATAAAACAGAAAAATTCTTCCATCTGGATATAGCGGATCATACAGGTCAACCACGGGGGCGGGATTGCCTGCCTGCAGGCTATCAGCATCTACCACCGTTTGAATTACCGACCAGGTTTTACCTTTATCAGAACTCTTTTTCATTACTATATTGATATCGCCAAAATCCCCGGCACCATTTACCCTTCCTTCTGCAAAGGCCAAAATACTTCCATTCGGCAAACTAATAATAGCTGGTATCCGATAGCTTTTGTGGCCATCCTTTCCCGATACAAACACTGGTACTTTATCCTGTGCATACGCTACCTGCAGGCAATTGAGTAACAGGCAGACAGCTACGATTTTTAAACACGTTTTGTATTTCATATTTTTTAACCTGTTAGATATTCTTTTAATAATTGCCTGCAGTACCATTCCTGGCGGGGAAGATGAAATGGTCCTTTGAATAAATTTCCTTTTGCAGTTTGTGCTATGGTTCCATCCCGATGTAAATAGCCGAACCACTCTCCTTTTTCCTTATCGTGAAAATGCTGGTAGGCATAATCATGAACTTGTTTATGCCATTCAGCATACTTATTATTTCCGGTGATGGTATAAGCTAATAATGTTGCGATGATTGCTTCATTATGCGGCCACCAGAATTTCATATCCTGCCAATATTCCTGTACCGGTTTATCGTATACATCCCTGTAGTATAAAATGCCACCATACTGTTTATCCCATCCCCGTTCCCACATATAATCCAGCATCCTGCATCCAAGATCAATTAGTGCCGGATCGTTGTTTCGAAATTTTGCTTCATGTAGTATGAACCAGGCACCCTCCATAGCATGACCGGGATTCAAAGTTCTTCCATCAATATGATCGATGATACTACCACCTGGTGCAACCTGTTCCATCACACAACGAATATCATCTTTAACAAAGTTCTTTTCAATGTCGCAGATCCATTTACTGATCATTTTATCACATCTCGGATCACCAATGGTTTCTCTTAGTTGTTGCGCCGTATTCATTAAAATCATCGGCACACCGATTCCGATCGAGGGACGTGTATCTGTATACTTAGGTTGTAATAATCCCTTTGATTCTGCATACAAGATACACTTGCCAAACAAGGCCCTGGCTTTGTCTGCCGCCTCCTGGTTTCCACTTGCTTTTGCATAAGCAGCCATGGCAATAACGGCAAATGTTTCAGAAAAAAAATACCGTCGTTTCCGAATAGGTCTTCCATCTCTTGTTACATGAAAGAACATTTGTCCATCGGTGTCATAACAATGTTTGTTGAGAAAATCGTAACCTATTTTAGCACCGTGCAACCATTCTTCCTTTGGTTCAATGGTGTTGTATAATGTAGCCAATAACCAGGTAGCCCGCCCATGGATCCATACCGCTTTATCATCATCCAGCAATGAACCATCTGCATCCCGCATTAGTAAAAAACCTCCGTATTCCTCATCGAAAGAACGCGGAAACCAAAACGGCACTGTATTCTGCAATAATTGATTTGAATAAAAATCTTTTAAAGCATTCAATTCCTTTTCTGAATAACCCATATGACTTATTTCGCTGCTCATTGTATGTTTATTACTAATCAGGATACTATGCATCCACAAGGTCGTTTGTTGCCGGTTTTAGGAATTTTAATTGGATGATCAATGCCACAAGTACAATAATAGCGAGCATGGCAAAGTCTTTTCCAAGGTTGCCTTTGTCGGTTGATTTACCCAATAGGTTGGTAATAAACGCACCAGCGAATACGCCGGTCATATTCATCAGGCCATACGCCGTTGCCCGGGACCTGGCCGGCACAAACTGGCAAAGAATGGGCATGTTATTGGCATCGAACATACCAAAGCCAAACCCGAAACACATTGCCGCTCCAATTACATGCACCAGTGAATCACCATATCCAATCAACAATATGGAAGGTATGGTCAATGCCAGCCCGATAGCACTGGTATAAATGCGTCCCCTGATGTTTTTCTGTACCCATCTGTCGGATAAAATTCCACCCGTTATTACCCCGAGAAAAGATGAAGCTGCAATAGTGATAGTAGATAACGGTCCGGCGGTTGCCATATCGATACCTAATTTTCCGGCAAATAAAGTAGGTAGCCAATTCTTAGTAGCCCATCCCGGTAAGCTGGGGATAGCAAAGTAAAAAAGGATGATCCAGAACGATACGTTTGTAAATAAAAGTCCGAGCCCTTTAAATAACGGCACCGTATTGCCGCTAGCATTATTACCCGGACCATACACAGTCGATGCGACCTTTTTTTCACGCAAAAACAGCAGCAAAACAAATGAATATACAATACCCGTTATACCAAATACATGGAAGGTAGTATGCCATGAAAAACTTGCTGCCAGGGTTGCGCCAAAGCCACCCAATGCCTGGCCCATATACAAGCCTGTCATATGTATGGCAACTGCAAGCGACCTTGTTTTAGAGGAATGATAATCCGCAATAAGAGACAACCCCGCAGGTATGTAAAGCGCTTCACTGATTCCCATGATTGCCCTGAGCCAATATAACTGGTTGAAAGTAGTTGCATATCCCATAGCAAAGGTTACTCCGCTCCATACAAAAAGGCTTACCACAATTAGCCATTTGCGGTTAAACTTATCTGCTATAATTCCAGAAATCGGGCTCATAAATCCATAAATCCAAAGAAAGATAGCCATCAGGTAACCGAAGTTGGTAGCTGACTGCAATTCGGCAATATCAACCTGCATGGAGGGGCGCATGGTTGAAAGCATTTGCCGGTCCATATAGTTTAGCAAGGCTACTACCCATAGCAAGCCTACAACTACCCAGGGATATTTTTTTGAATTAGTCATTGTTTATTTTCAATCAATGCAGGTACCTGCTCTTTCAATTTGCCTGATACTATTTGGGGTGTTCTTACTCCTGCTTTTATTTCACCACTTACTATAAAAACGCGGTCTTTCAAAAGAAAGGCTGTTGTAGTAACCGGAACATCAAACGGTATCTTACCCTGCTGCAACCATTTATCCTTCATAATATCATACGCCAGCACCTGCCTGCTAAAGCCCGGATGATTTAACTGTAATGAATTCTTTTTTATAATCAATTCCTTTCGCCTCTCTTCCTCTTTTTCTGTATCGATAGCTGCGATCAACGTTTCCACTTTACTAAATGTTTCTGCTTTGTCGCCACCAAATAAAAGCAGGCTGCCGTCGCCAGGTGCAATACCTGTACCAGCACTTAATGCATACGGCAGCGAGGCTTTTTTGCTCCATACTTTTTTCTTTATATCAAATTGGAACACCTGATCATAAATAGTACTGATACCATTGCTATTCTTCCGCCTGCCCCCCACTAAATAAATACATTCCTGCAAATCATTTGATTGAGCCATCATAACTGCATGTGATAAAGGTATCGGAACACAGGGCAATTCTTTCCACCCTGACGTAGTATCCCCCAACTGCAAAAAATAAAATTGATTAGACACACCATTTGATGTTTCACCGCCTGCTAAATACAATCCATCTTTGTAGGTACTAATTGATGCATTTGTAACGCCAAATGGCAGGGAAGGCAATTCTTTTAAGATCACTGTTTGCAATACAGGGTCCCACTGCAGCAATACCACCCCGTTACACATACCATTTTTATTTTCCCCACCTGCATACACAATCCCAAATGTGGTAGAAACACTGGCTGCATAAGCAACAGGTTCACGAAGTTTAAAGGTTGTTTTAAGAAGTAGTAACTGGTTGTGGACAATGTTGTAAACAAAAACTTCATCATAATACTTTTTAGCACCTCCTTCCCATGGCATTTTTCCAGGGAAATTAGCACCTCCGGCCACTATTACTACTCCATTATGAAAACCTGCCACCGGGCCTGCAACACCTAAAGCTTTTGCCTGTCCTTCCACTGCTGGAATGGTTGCTGCTACTTCCCAGTTTTGAACAAAAGGTACCGGTTTTTTCTGCGCGGTTACCGGCGCCGTAAACATCATCATATAACAGGAGAATAATATTGTTAACCGATTCATTTTAGCTTATATGGTTACAGTAACCTGCTTGCTGCAGAAACTTTCAAAATCCAAAGCAGCTACATCATTACTAAAAGATTCAAAGTCTTTAACTGACATATTTTTTACCGGGAGCCGGAATGAACCACAATCCATTTCTACCAATTTCATGTATGCCTTGCCTGTAGCTATGCCACCATATTTACCCAACAATCGAATCATATCAATGGATTTTTGTTGCAGGCTTTTTGCTTTTTCCAAATCCATGCTATTAAAAGCGTCTATCATTTGATGATAAAGCGGAGCCGCATAATTAAAGGTACTGCCAACTGCACATTTGGTACCGAGTGATAATGCCGGCAACATGTTTTCATCCCTGCCCCACAACATATCATATTTTCCTTTTTTATAGTTCATACAGGAAAGGAAATCCATAAAATCTTCGTGCGTGTACTTTACACCTGCAAAATTTGGAATGTTGCCATCAATTGCCTGGAGTAAATCGTACATGGCAAAACCAACACCGGTTAGAACAGGAATATGGTAATAATAAAAAGGCATGTCTGGAACTTCCGATGCTACTTCCCTACAGGCGTCTGCCAGCATGTGAACATTTGCAGGTTTAAAATAAAAAGGTGCTGTAAATGACACAGCATACAACCCGATATGGCGGGCATGCATAGCGAGTTCCTTACAATCTGCCAAACAGGTTCCACCTAAAAACAACATCACTCTAAAATCAATATCCTCATTTGTTGCATCGGCCCAGGCTGATGCAACTGCTTTCTTTTCTGTTGTTGTTAAAGAAACTCCCTCACCGGTTGATCCACAAATGAATGCACCTGTAACACCATTGGCTTTAAGCAATGAATAGTAAGCCGGTATAACAGATATATTTAATGAACCGTCTTCATGCATGGGTGTAAATGGCGCAGCTATTAGTCCTTCGAGTTTTTGAGTTTGCATAAAAATTGCTTTAATCAAAGTATTTTAAATAAAAGAAGCAGCCGGAACCAGGAAGCCCCGGCTGTTCGTACAAAAAGGTGTCATTAACAGATCTTACAGACCTTGCCACTTTACCATTCTGTTTACGAAATATAAAGAACTAATAACCCGGATTCTGATGTGCCGTTAAAGTAGGATCACTAGTTAAAGTAGGGCGATCAATTGGCCATAATAATTTAAATGCTTCGGTTGTTTTATCCAGCACACCTATCAATGGTAAATCTTTTCTAAATGCCAGTGGATCACCTGTTGCATCCTGCATTCTGCGCAGATCGAACCAGCGCTTTCCTTCTGCTACTAGTTCTTTTCCTCTTTCTTCAAAAATGGCAATTTCATTTTGTTCGAAACTGCCGTTAACAAAAGCTGGAGCAGGATTGGTTCCGTAAGCACGCTGACGAACTTCCATTATTTCCGCAGTTGGATCCTCTCCCATTTTATTTTTTATTTCAGCAAGAATCAACATGGCTTCTGCCCAGCGATACACAGGTACATCATCTGTAAAACTACGGTTGGTGCCATCCATCACACCCAGGAATTTTCGCAGGTTGATGTATTTTGCCGTAGCAGTAATGGGCTTTTTATAAAAATCGAAGAAAGTGGCCCGGGCACGTTTATCTAACGCGGTATCAAATTTTTCAAACAAATCGTATTTGTATTCATAACGAATGATAGAACCACCACCTGCAACTTTCAATGGATCGGCCGGAGATGAACCAACCTGGTCGGAAGTAAGAGGATTACCTGCAGCATTAAAGAAGCTCGCCATAGGATCGGTTTGCGCATAAATAAACTGGCCGTAATTGTTGCTTGCTTCACCAACCATAAAACGTAATGCAAAAATGATCTCACTATTGCCTTTTGTTCTAAAAACATCGGCAAAATTATTCTGTTTCGTAGTCCTGGTTAATACATCTTCTATAGCAGTTTTTGCGATAGCAAGATCAGCCGTTGTATTTACTGGCAACTTGCCATCCATCACCACTTTAGCGGACCATAAATACAGTTCGGCTTTCAGCATTTGGGAAGCTGCCAGCGACCATTGCGCCTGTTGAAATTTATAAGCGTAATTTCCTGAAAAACCGGTAACTGATTTTTCAACATCTGCTTTAATAAAATCAAATGTTTCTTTTTCCGTGGTGGTACGTGCAAGGTAAGCATCACTTGCAGATGCAGGTGTACTAATTAAGATCTTTGGTTCCATTGCAAGAGGCAACCTGCCATAAGTGCGGTATAAATTAAAATAATAAAATGCTCTTAGACCATATGCCTGGCCCAGGTAATAATTTTTGTCGGCTTCCAGTAAATAGTCTGCTTTTTCTACCTGGTATAAAAAATTATTTACCTGGAAAATAGCACTATAAATTCCAGCCCAACTGCTAATTCCGGGACTTGATTCCCGAAGGTCCTGCCGGATAACCGAAGCAGAATTTAATGACGAAGTTCCTGTGGCCCCGGTAGCATCTTTCAAAGTACCACCCCTTAATTCGCCGAGGTTAAAAAATGTGAATTGAAAACCCCTTAACTGGTTGTGTAAACCCACCATGGCACCTTCTACCTGCGATGGGGTTTTCCAAAAACTACTGCTGGCAAAATAATCTTCCGGTGCAAGATCCAGTTTTTTACAGGCGCCCAGGGAAACAACCATCGCCATTATTATTATTCCTGTTATTATCTTTTTCATTGCTTAAATATGTTGATTGATTAAAATGTGATTTGGGCACCGAATATGAATACGCGGGGTAAAGGATATCCACCGCTTCCCGCAGCAGTATTGGCAATACTGCCCGATTCAGGTGAGTACAAAGTTGCCTGGCTGATATAGGCAACGTTTTGGATGGTACCTGTAAAATTCACCGACTGGCTTTTAATCTTATTAGCCCATGAAGCAGGTAGCGAATATCCAATTGTTACGTCCCGTAATGCGAGGTAATCACCTTTTTTGTAAAACATTTCCGACTCGCGCAGTACATTGTTTTTAAACAACTGGTCGGCCCAGTAATAGGTTGGAAATTTTGCATTTACATTGGTAGCAGAATAAGTATCATTTACATCTGTAATGGTATTAAAAGTGCCTTGTGCATTCCCCATAAACCAGGCTCTTGCTCCATCATAAGCAACAAAGCCCAACGCATAATCAAAACGGGTACTAAGTGATAATCCTTTCCATTTTGCAGCTGCAGTAAATCCACCGGTGTAGCGGGGTACAGTGCGGCCCATATAAACACGGTCACGAAAATCTATAGTATCGTTACCATCTATATCTTTCCATCTTACATCGCCCAAAGCCAATGGGAAATAACTGGTTTTTTGAGCAGTAGTAAGTGCATTGTATTTACCTAATCCAAGCAATACTTTTGCACCGTTTAAATCAACCCTGTTTAAAGCAGTTTTATCATCAAGGTCGGCCTGTGTTCTGTATAAGCCGTCCGGTACATAGGCATAAGCAACATTGGGATCCTGTCCTTCCTGGAAACCACCTACCCAAATAAGTCCGTTCGTTTTTGGATCCCAAACCTGCAAGCCACCCTGCCGGTTTTTGTCAAGCCCGTTTGAAGGCAATGAAAGGATCTTATTGGCATTATAGGAAAGATTAGCAGAGAAATCAACCTGCAGGTTTTTTTGACGAATTACACGATAATTCAGTTCCACTTCAACTCCCTTATTTTCCATGCTGCCATTGTTGGTTGTTAATCCACTTACACCAGATGTGGCAGGCAACGTAAAGCTTGAAATCTTATCAGCTGTTTTTCGCTGGTACATCGCAACAGATAAATCAATTTTATTAAGAATATTTGCTTCTACACCCACTTCGAAGGTGGATGAACGCTCCCATAATAAATCGGGGAATGGTGATGATGAAAAGAGGTACCCTGCAGTACTATTGTACCGATTGGTGCCATACGAACCCTGTAAGCCATAGGAACTGATGCCACTTACATTACCATTCTGTCCATAACTTGCCCGGAGTTTCAAACTCTTTACAATATTGGAGCGAAAGAAATCTTCTTTATGAATCAACCAACCCAGTGAAACACCCGGGAAATTACCCCAGCGATTGTTGATCAATTTCGAATAACCATCTCTTCTGAAAGTAGCGTTTAGTAAATATTTTCCATCGTAATCATAATTCAAACGACCAAAGAATGAAAGTATACGTTGACGGTCGTGATAAGAATCAATAGATGGTTGCACATCTTTGTCTCTTTTAACCAATCCCAGATCGGAAAAATCATCTGAAGGTGCCTGCTGGCCACTTGCTGAAAGGCCTTTCAGGTAAATATCATAGTACTCTGAGCCTGCCATCAGGTCAAAATTGTGAAGCTTACTGAAAGTGGTATTATAACCAATTACCGCATTATAGGTTTGGCTTAAAGTTCTGCTAAATGAGGCACTGGATGCACGGGTACGGTTGATATTATTCGGGCTTTGCAGGTAATCTCTATTAAAGCTTTCATACATGCCTTCATCATAAAATAAATTGGCCGTTGTTCTTACATACAGGTTACGAAGAAGGTCTAATTTCAACCCCTGGGTCATAGTAAATTTATCCGTATTGTTCTTGCGTATAAACTTATCATCATTAACCAATGGATTGCCATCACCAAAGTCTCTGCCTACCAATAAATTACCCTTTTCATTGGTGCCACGCATAGTAGGTGGTGCACCCAGAGACCGCGACAAATAATTACCTTCTGAATTGGTAACCGGATCACGCCAGGTGGCATCTGCAAAATTTAAACTGGAAGTGGTGGTTAACCATGGTTTAATTTTATATTCTGTGTTTAAAACAAATGTAAAGCGGTTATAAAAAGTATTAATCGGTAAGCCTTTCTCATTATAATTACCAAAACCTGCGTAATATTTTCCTTTATCGTTTCCACCGCTTAACGATACATTATAATCCTGTGTAAGTGCATTTGGTCTTATGGCATAATCACCATAATTGAAGTTTTTGAAAATCAATGTATCAAGGCCATTTACAGGATCAATCATAGTTTCCCAGCCGTCGTTTAATTTACCGCGATTTGTATTGTTTAATTTCATGGTGCTCCATACAGCCCTTGAATCAAGGTTACCATCCAGTACCGCTCCGCTGGTAGGATCCAAATAGAAATTACCAGTACCAAACGGGCCTGCAGTGGTTAATTGTGATAAGCGTGCCGGGTCATATATACCGGATGTTTTAACCGCTGTTCTTGCCCATAACAAATATTCCCTGGCATTTAGAAAAGTAAACGGAAGGTTCAATTTATTTACACCAACCCTGGAATTTACAACGATTTTGGAAGCACCTGCTTTCCCTTTTTTTGTTGTAATTAAGATCACGCCATTGTTTGCACGTGCACCATAAATAGCTGTAGCCGATGCATCTTTCAAAACTTCGATTGATTCAATATCATCCTGGTTAATTTCGGAAAAACCAGCCCTTAAAAGACCGTCTACCATTACAAGCGGAGCACCCGAACCGTTATAATTGGTTCCACCACGCAAAACAATATTGGGTACCGAACCAGGACGCCCTGAAGTTTGCTGTACTCTAAGGCCGGCAACGGTACCTGCCAGGGCAGATGCAGGGTTTGACCGAACGCCGGTTTCCAGCACTTTGCTATCCAGTTTAGACACGGAGCCGGTTATTTTCGATCTTTTTTGAGTGCCATAACCAATAACTACCACCTCGTCCAATTTTGAAACATCAGGCAGTAAGACAATATCAAAGGTTAGCTGGGTTCCTACTGGCTGTTCCAGGCTATTAAACCCGGTATAACTAAACAGGAGAAAATCTGATGACTCAGCTTCAATAACGAACACGCCATCCTGGTTGGTTTGGGTGGCTACAGTTTTCCCTTTTAATCGCACCGTTACTCCCTCTAATAATTTTTGGGTTTCGGAAGCACTGATGGTGCCGGTTATTTTCCTGGCCTGCGACCAGCCGATTGCTGTAAAAAGACAGCAGGCGGTGAACAGGCAACATTTCAACAGAACAGATTTCATGGCTAACATTTTAATATTTGTATTATGTATGACATAATAAAAGTAGATAGATTATCTAATTTGATGGTAAAATACTTATCCACATTTATAACTCATTAATTTTCAAACTAATAATGAAAGGATTTAAATAATATGGCGCAGATAGGCTTTTCTATATCTTTGATTTAAGTACAACTTAATATGAGTTTTGAGGCGTTAAGAAGCAATATGAAGTCGGTAGATACCAGTTCGCTCGTTGACCGTGTGGAAGCAAACCTGGTAGAGTTATTACAGCAGCGGAAGTTGAAAGTAGGCGATCAGATACCAACAGAACTTGAGTTGGCAGAAACACTTGGTGTAAGCCGAACTGTGATCAGGGAGTCGTTGCTTAGACTTAGAATGATGGGATTGATCGAATCAAAAAAGAAGAAGGGCGCCGTAATCACCAGCCCTGATTTATTTGGGATCATGAGTAAAAGCATGAACCCGCATATACTGGACCAGGAAACCCTGAAAGAGATATTCGAAATAAGGCTGGTGCTGGAAATTGGCATGGGCGACCTGCTCTTTCACCGAATTACCAAAAAAGACATCGAAGAACTTAAAGAGATTGTAGGTAATGAACCACCAGCAGCACAATACCATCTTTTTAATATCGAACACGAAATTGCTTTTCATGGCAAACTGTATGAGATTACCGGTAATGAAACTCTGAAAAAATTCCAAAAGTTATTGTTACCAGTTTTTGACTACGTACATAATAGTGGCCTGCTTAAAAAGCAACCGCTGTTAAAATCTTTTGTTTCACACCAGGGACTGGTAGCTATTATTGAAAATGGAACACCCGATGAATTTCGTATAGCTATGCGCTCTCATTTGGAAAATCATTTCGCCAGGATATTTGAATAATGTTTTTTCAAATCGGTATTGATGAAACATTGCCAGCAAAACCATCAACAATTTACCTGCGTTGGGAAAATTCACTCCTATTAAATACTTTTTGTAGTCTCTTTTTATTATATATTTTTTGATTGCTATAAAAGCCTGACATTGCAGAAGGAACTTTTTAGCTAGCAAACTATAAAACCACTTGTTTGTGCTCTACCAAAAAAGCGCCGGTTTTTACCATGCAGGAATGTACGCTACTAAAAATCCGGTAATTCAACGTTACCTGAAGAATAGCCTGACGATTACTTGCCTGATAATATTTCAAAATTTCCAATGGAAAACCTCGTCAGAATATTAGTTGTAGAAGATGAAATGATTATTGCAGCAAAGATTGCCATGCAGTTAACCAACCTAGGTTACGAAGTGACGGGCATCTTACCACGAGGTGAAGAAGCCATTTTACAAGTGGAAGATAACAGGCCTGATATCGTTTTATTAGATATTAATTTGAAAGGTAAAATTGATGGCATTGAAACCGCAAAACAGATTCATGAGCTAGCTGACATTCCTATTATTTATTTAACCGCCAATACTGATGAAGCCACTTTTAACCGGGCGAAACCTACCAGGCCTTTTGCGTTTATTTCCAAACCATTTAAGCAACTCGATCTGCAAAGGGCCATTGAATTAACCATCAGCCTTTTAGCAGCAAAAGAAACCGGGACCGTTGCTGAAGAAAATGCAGATCAGGACCAGCCCTTTATACTAAGTGACCGCATTTTTGTGCGCCATCATGAAAAAATGGTTAAGATAATTATTACAGATATTTTGTATATAGAAGCCGACAGGAACTATTGCCGCATTTTTTCCAGGACTAAAGAATATATTCTTGCCATTACCCTCAAATCAATCGAAGAAAAATTACCACAAGATCTTTTTTTGCGCACACATCGTTCTTATATGATCAATCTTTCGCAAGTAGATGAGGTGGCCGACAGCCATGTAATTATCTCCGGAAAAGCCATACCGCTTGGTAAGGGGATGAGAGAACAAATTATGCAGCGCATACAAACCCTGTAATTTTAAAAAGCCTGTCAGCAGCAGATGAAAAAAAATATTTTTCTTGCCGTACTTCTCTCGTTGCATTTTACAGGCTTTTCACAAAAGCGGGACCAGGATCGCATAGATTCTTTGCTTGTTGTACTTTCCAATTCTAAAGAAGATTCAAACAAAGTAGAAGTGTATGCTGCCATTATGGCTACCCACATTTATCACAAAATTGAAAACGGGTTAGCTTACAGGGAGCCAGCATTGACACTAGCCAAAAAAATCGGTTGGGTGTTTGGCATTGCTACGATAGAACAACGCACAGGACGCCTTTACTGGCGTTTAGGAAATTTTGAAGCGGCATTAAAACATCATTTTGAAGCGCGAAAATTATATGTCAAAGAAGGCAGACATGTAAGCGCCGCATATGTATTGGTTGAAATAGGACAGGATTACCTCGATAACAGCAAATATGCTGAAGCAGAAACATGGTTATACAAGGCAATAAAAGAAAGCAGTGATGCAGGAGACAAAAGCATTTCTGCGCAGGCTTACGACAAACTAAATTACTTGTATACTATGCAGGGTAATTTAGAAGAAGCATCAAAGGCATCGTATGCTTTCCTGAAGATAAATGAAGAAACAGGTAATAAACAAGGTATAGTGCATGCCAGTTATACCCTCGGTTTTAATGCACGGCTTATGGGAAACAACGATGATGCATTAAAATATTTTAAGAAGGGCTTGCTGATAGCCACCGAAACTGGTGATAAAATGTACCAGGCTACACTAGCAAACTTAATATCAGATCTTTACCTTGATGCTGGTGTTCTTTCCTCCGCACTCGATTATAGCATTGCAGCCCTGAAGCTGGCAAATGAAGTGGCAGACTTACCTTTAATCGCCAATTGTTATCGCAGCATCGCCCATGTTTACCATTCACAAGGCAAATACGACAAGGCACTTACAAATTATCAGCTCGCAGAGATAAAGTATAAAGTGCTTGCAAGTAAGGTAGACCTTGCAAGTTTATATTCCGACATTGGTATGATCTATACGCTGTTAAGGAATTACCCGCTCGCAAAAAGAACTTTTGAAAATGGTATGTCGCTTTACAAGCAAATGGATAGTAAGCAGCGATCTATGATCACCTATTACGATGGGAAACGGCAGTTGGACAGTGCTACCGGAAATTGGAAAGATGCCTACCATAATTACCAGCAATATGTTGCACTTAGAGACAGTTCATTTAACAAAGAAACGCTCAGGAAATTAGTAACGTCCAAGATGCAATATGAGGCCGGCATAAAGGAAGGAATAGCAAAAGCAGCCCAGGAAAAAAAGGATTTGAGTATACAGGAAAAAATGCGCCGTCAACGTAACATTCTGACTTCCGCATTTGCCTTGCTTGCAGTTGTATTGGTATTTTCTGTCGCATTGTTCCGTCAACGGAACAAAATAGCAAAAGAAAAGGAACGTAGCGATGAGTTACTTACCCAAAACGAATTGCTGTTAAAAGAGATCCATCACCGCGTTAAAAATAACCTTGAAGTGGTTTCCAGTCTGCTTGCCTTACAATCGGCCCAAATAGAAGACCAGCATACTAAAGACGCCATGCTGGAAGGACAAAACCGCGTACAATCCATTGGCATAGTTCACCAGAAATTATACCAGGGAACTAACTTAGGTGCCATCGAAATGAAAGATTACTTTATCAATTTAAGTGAAAGTATTCTCGATTCGTTTGGAGCAGAAAAACGCGTTTCCATCGAATGTGCCATGAACCAGTTAGATGTAGATATTGATACCGCGGTGCCGCTTGGTTTGATCGTAAACGAATTGCTTACCAATACACTTAAATATGCTTTTCCTGCAGGACAGCATGGTAATGTACTTATCAAACTGGAAAAGCGGGATAACGGCGTTTTACACTTACAAATTTCTGATGATGGCATAGGTAAATCGGGTATAACGCATGGTACTGGTTTCGGCGGGCAATTGGTGTCGTTACTTACACAACAACTAAGTGGTTCTATGCGGGAAGAAATAAAAGATGGAACGCATATCTATTTTGAATTTAAACCTGCGAAAGCCGCCTGATATAATTGGCAAGAGCACTTATTCCAGGTTTCTGGAATTTCTGTTTATGATTCGATCTTTCCTGCAAATGAAATGTATTTAGAATGGCAAACCGGTTGTGCAACACACAGTATTTGATCACACACAATTCTTCGGGCAAACATAAATCATCTCTCATACCAGTCGGGTGCATAAATCCAGGTGAATCCAACTAAGCTACTATCGTATGAAAAAATTTTTACTTCTTTTTTGCATCCCTCTGCAAATCTTATTTAGCCAGTCCAATAATTACGATAGCCTGCAACAATTGGTAAATAGTGAGAAAGTGCCTGCAAGGAAATTTGCCCTTATTGAAGAACAGGTAGATATGGCATTTGGCTCGGATCTGCATAAAGCATTATCTTATTCACGGGAAGGTATCGCCCTGTCAGAAAAAACAGGCGATAAAGAATGGATCCCTAAGTTTTACGAAATGACTGGAAGAATGCATGCTAACCTGGTTAACCTTGATTCTGCTTCGTTTTATTTTGATAAAGCAATGCCTGCTTATACCGTAGTTAACAATAAAAAAGGACAGGCAACCACTTTGTTCAAAATGGCCTGGGTATATAGAAAGAAAGATGATATGGAAAATGCGATGGCGACTGATTTAAAGGCGCTGCGCATCATGGAAAGTATAAATGATAAAAAAGGAATTGCAAGCGCTTATACCCGTGTTACGGAAGATCTTACCAGGCAGGGAAGGCTGCAGGAAGCACTTGCCTATTCGAAAAAAAGTATTGCATTTTGTAAGGAGAATCAATTTGACAACGAGCTCATTTTCGCCTATTCGGGTGCTGGCGATGTAAGCATTGCCATGCAGCAAGACGAGCAATCATTAGCCTACTATGACATTGCTATTACTCTTGCCCGTAAAATTGATCTTGATGCACTCTCTTTAACCGACTTTGCAAACAGTCGCGGGAATGCCCTGAAACATCTTGGCCGGTACAACGAGGCCCTGCAAGCTTATAAAGCTGCTATGGAAGTAGCAGTGCGGATAAATTACACCAATGCAATTACTGCTATAACTGCCAACCTGGGTGAAGTACAATTGCTATCCGGCAATTATGCGGCGGCATTACCTTACCAATTGGAAACAGTGCGGCTGCAGGAAGAAAACCACGATTATAGTAACCTGGTAGAAAATTACGGGCACGTTAGTACGATCTATGAAAAGTTGGAAAATTATCCGCTGGCGCTTGAATTTCAAAAAAAAGCCCGCAAACTGCGGGATAGTACCGCCAGCCTCGAAAGTGATGCAGCTATGTCGAAATTGATGACGCAGTATGAAACGGAAAAAAAGGAAGTCATCATTGCCTCACAGGGCACACAACTCTCTCAGCAACGAATGACTCAATGGCTTAGCATTGGTATAGCTGGTTTACTAGCAGGTTTTTTATTCTTTGGATTTCGCAGTTACAATGCCCGTACGGTCACTAATAAATTACTCGCAGCTAAAAACAAGGAAAACGAATTGCTGTTGAAAGAGATCCATCACCGCGTAAAAAACAACCTTGAAGTGGTTTCAAGCCTGCTGGCATTACAATCGGCTCAAATAGATGATCAACATACTAAAGATGCGATGCTGGAAGGACAGAACCGCGTACAATCCATTGGTATCGTTCACCAGAAATTGTACCAGGGATCCAACCTGGGAGCTATCGAAATGAAAGATTACTTTATCAATTTAAGTGACAGTATTCTTGATTCGTTTGGTGCAGCAAAACGTGTCACCATTGAATGTGCTATGAGCCAGTTAGATGTGGATATTGACACTGCTGTTCCACTTGGTTTAATCGTAAATGAATTGCTTACGAATACGCTTAAGTATGCTTTTCCATCAGGCCAGCATGGTAAAGTACTTATTAAACTGGAAAAACGAAATGATGGTGTTTTACACTTACAAATTTCTGATGATGGCATAGGTAAAAATGGCATAACACATGGCACGGGGTTCGGCGGGCAGCTGGTGTCGTTACTTACACAACAACTAAGTGGTTCTATGCGGGAAGAAATAAAAGATGGAACGCATATCTATTTTGAATTTAAACCTTCTAAGGCCGCCTGATTTTAAAGATATATTTTTAGTTCAGCTATCAAAACTGTCATTCAGTTGGGCTTCGCTAACGCAGTGTTTTCAAACGGGGGCAGCCCTCTTCATCTAAAGCTTCTACTACTTTTTACACGTTCAATTAAACCCGGCAGATGTTACCGGTAAATAATTCCACCTGTTCGGACAGTTTTAGACCCTGTTCGTCCTTGGACTCTTTAATTCTACATTTAAAAACACGATGTTTATGAAGCATAGATACAGGTTGTACAAAGAAAATTTTATTGCATTTAAAAATCTCATTTAATCACCTAAAAATAATAAAATGCTAATGGCAGTCTGCTAATTAATGCCTTACCCGCATTAATATTTTTGATCGGAGTTCTTTGTGCTAACATCAACAAAAATTGCAGGTATTCTTTTTCACGTTTCATCAAATTTCTGATATGAATCCATTTACTACCAGTCAAAGGCTTATTGCCTTGCTTGTATTCATCTTTTGCATCAACAGCATTACTTATAGCCAATCCAATGAAAAGAAAGAAGCGCAGCCGATCATCTATAAAAAGGGTAATCCCGCAGATTGGCCTAAAGATCAGGATGCCGTAACAGCTGCTCCAAAAAATCATAAGATATTAATGGAGAATGATAAAGTAAGAGTTTTAGAAGTGACACTCGCACCAGGTGAAACAGAAGCGGTTCACCATCACCAATGGTCGTCCGTTTTATACATAATGGAAGCAGGTGATTTTATAGACCGCGATGCTGCCGGGACTGTTATCCTCGATACGCGGAAGCTGCCTTCACCACTGGTATTACCACTAACTATGTACAAAGAAGCGGAAGCTCCGCACGCTGTTGAAAATCTAAGCAAGACAAAAACAATAAGGCTGGTAAGGGTTGAAATGAAAAAATAAGTTTTTAAATGAATGTAAATACCCGTTGATGCATACTGTCGTAACATTTCTGTCGATAAATATTGGTATATAACGTGTTGTGCTATTAAGATATGTTGATAAGATGTTTTAAAAAAAGATGCTGTGCAGTTGTCATAGTTAGTGACTAAACAAACGAATCAAACATGCACAACATCAGAACAAACTTCAGAAAATTTTATGGTATTTGTCAAGATCTTTTTGAAAGTGAAGTTAATGCTAAGAACAATTTTCAATTTTATCCCGTTTCGCCCAAAATGAATGATTTACAATTAGTTGCATTGGCCCTATGTATGGAAGCGTTAAGCATTGATTCTGAAAACCTGCTGTGGTATAAGCTTAAAAAGCACTATGCTAATTTGTTTCCTAATTTAATTGACCGCAGTCGCTTTAATCGCCGCAGAAAACGTTTGCAGAACCAAATAACCAGGGTACAGGAATTTGTTTCAAACAAACTACAACATACATCCAGCACGATGATCATTGATAGTGTACCGGTTCCAGTGGTTAAATTAGCAAGAGAAAAATCATTTCGCTCTTTCAAGTCGGATTATGAAACAGCTCCTGCAAAGGGTTACAGCGCGGTAAATAACGGTTGGTTTATAGGTTACAAGCTTCATGTCATAATTTGGGACAATGGCGTAGTACAACAAAGCGGTTTGACAAAAGGAAATATTCATGATATAAGCTTTCTAAAAACTGTTGATAAATTGCCCGAAGGAAAGGTGCTTTTAGGTGACAGAGCATATGTCTCAAATCCTTTACAGGCTTCGCTTTTCGAGGATTATAATGTGAAATTAAAAGTTCCTTTCAGGATGAACCAACATAACTATAAAAAGCATCCAAAAAAGCTAAAATCAAAGCGGCAAATGGTTGAAACATTCTTTGCGCAAATGTGTGATCAGCTAAACTTAAAACGTAATTATTCAAAGAGCTTTGAAGGGTTACAAACAAGGCTCGCTTCAAAATTATCAGCTATGTCTATCCTACATTGGATTAACTACACAAACGGAAGACCGCTTGCAAAAATTAAACACGCACTCAGTTTTTAATAGCACAACACGTTGGTATATAATTAAAGTAAAAAAATGAAAGTGAAGACCAGCGATCACTATAAAAACGGGGCGCAACCGAAAAGCCAAACGAGTAGGAAATCAAAACATCAAATCATGAAAAATTATTTTGCAACAATTGGCTTAGTACTCCTCGCCACAGCAGCATTTTGCCAGGAGCAGGAAAATGGCACCATTTATATAAAGCACCCTTATATCGACATAGTACAAAAATCAACCGCAGCGTACCTGGCAAAAGACGTCGCTGCTTTGAAAATGCTTTACTCCGATACTGCCAGGTTTATATCTTCCGGTATGCCAAAATCGGTGCCAATCGCAGAAGGTTTTAAGATGTGGTTGTCTGATTTTGACTTTTATGACAGCGTTGCACAAAAACAAGTTGGCTATCCTGATTACCTGCATTATAAAGACGAGGATGCGAGGGTAGTACAATCATGGTGGACCTGGAGCGGAAAGTCGAAAAAAACCGGTGAGATCGTAAAGATCCCTATGGTCATATTTGATACGTTTAATAAAGAAGGAAAAATTGTACGTGAAACTATCTATGGCGATTTTTCGAAGATGGTTAAAGAATAAAAAAATATAAAGCCCCTATACATACAGCAATAGTTCATAATAATGTGAGCTATTGCTTGTTTACACCGGAAGTAAATAAAGGATACATTTTTCTTTGAACTGTGAAAATTATAAGCAATCTTCCTTTCATCAATATCGCGGAACAGATCAATTTTTTTTAGATAAATTAATACCAGCCAATGATTAAACTTACTGTTCTTTATGGACACCCGACCGATACCGCTGCCTTTGAAGATTACTATGCAACCACCCATTTACCTCTTGCAGCTGCCATGGCGGGACATACCCGTTCAGAGTTAACGATGTTTATGCCGCAACCGGATAATTCTCCTTCTCCCTATTACAGGATGGCGGAATTTTGGTTTGATGGTCCCGAAGCGCTTCAACAAACTATGGCATCACCTGCAGGGCAGGCAACTGCTTCCGATCTTTCCAATTTTGCTACTGGTGGTGTTTCCATACTCGTTGGAATTGTGCAGGGTTAGATTAACTGGTAAATTAAAAAAACATAAAAATGGTATACGAAATCTGTCGGTATACCTGGAGGTAAATTTTTAATTAGAAGCTATACTACCATACTCTTTTTAGAACACTATATCAAGGCAAAGGCCTTTTCAAGAAAGATAACTAACAGAAGTAAATACCTGCACTTGCAGTGTCTTTTAAATAGCAACCAATATCAGTGATAGCATTTGACATTCAAAAGGCATCGCGAGGTACAAACATTTGTAGATGGTTGAAAATTTTGTTCATTATTGAATTTAATTTATCAAAATAATGATGATGAAATACACTAATATGTCCTCAATTACCTGTACCCGCCTATAAATATTCGAATTAAAAACATGTTTGAATAACACAGACGATTGAATGAGTTTGAGCAACGTTCTAAATCGGAAAGCCCTTTATAAACCGCTAAAAGAAAAAATCAATGTCCCAAACTTTTTTTCCTGGAAAAGCAACAGAATTGCCAGCACTTAGCGAACATCGTTTTCTTCGATATTTTAATTTTTCTTTTCTCTACATAGCCCAAGGCATTCCAGAGGGCATGACCTATTTTGGCATTCCTGCCTGGATGGCGATGAATGGCAAAACGCCGGGTGAAGTTGGTGCGTTTATTGGAGTAATTGGCATTCCGTGGAGTTTTAAAATTATAGTGGCCCCATTTATGGACCGGTTTAGTTTTTTACCCATGGGGCGGCGAAGGCCGTGGGTATTGTTTGGACAATTAGGATTAATGGTAAGTTTTATTGCGATGTCGATAGTGCCAGACCCGCTTAACAATTTACCTATATTAATGACTGCAGGATTTTTTATAAGTTTTTTTGGCGCTTTCCAGGATGTGGCTACTGATGGCATGGCGATAGATATAGTGCCCATTACTGAGCAGGCAAGAGCAAATGGGTTGATGTGGGGTGCTAAGACTGTTGGCATTTCGCTTTCATTGGCCACAGGTACCTGGATCATAAATCATTATGGATTTAAGCAGGCAATACTATCACTCTCTGTTGCTGTTTGCCTTATTATGCTGATACCGCTTTTTTTTCGGGAAAGGCCGGGTGAAAAATTGTTGCCATGGACAAAAGGAAAAACTACACCTGCAGTAGCCAATATCCAGTTACACAGTTTTGTGGAGATCTTTAAAAGCCTGTATAAAGTTTTCAAATTGCCATCTAGTTTACTGATGGGTGTTGCTTTCTTTTTATTCAATACAGGCATTGGCTTAAATGATGCGCTACTGCCAGTTTTTACCATACAGAAGGTAGGCTGGACCAATGATGGATATTCAAACATATTTTCTGTTATCAATATTATCAGTGGTATCCTGGGTATGGTTGCAGGAGGTTTCCTTGCAGACAGGTTTGGTAAGAGAAGAATGATCAGCATTTATCTGATTGCTTTTGTAATGGTATTTGCATCTATGGCCTTACTGCAGTCATATTGGAACCACGAATTTATAATTACTGGTTTTATGGCTTTGTATTATGTGTTGTATGTTTTTATTTGTATAGCTTCTTTTGCAATAGGGATGGAATTATGCTGGTGCCGTGTTTCGGCCACACAGTTTACGCTGTACATGGCTATTTCCAACATGGGCAGGGCTGTTGGTGCCTCGCTGCTTGGTCCGTTAAAAGATCTCTTTGGCTGGCAATATGTAATTGTAACTGTTGGACTGCTGGCACTAGGAGCCTTATTTTTTATAATGCTTCTCCGGTTGCAGAAACACCTCGTCAGGCTTGATGGCATTGAAGCCGATGAGGTAAAAAATCGCTACCATAAAGTTGCCCAGGTTGCCTGAACGCCAGGAGCCAGCATTCCCAAAAAATTATTTAGCATATATAACAAACATGTCAAACTTCGAAACGCAATTCGCACCTATTAAACTCTCTGATCGAATTCAGTCACTTGATGTGATGCGGGGTATCGTACTGTTTGGAATTCTATTGATGAATATCAATGGCATGGGATTAGCACATGCCTACGATGATCCCACTGTTTCCGGTGGATCTACCAGCTGGGATCTCTATACCTGGATTGTTACCAATATGTTTTTTGAGGGAACTATGCGAGCCTTATTTTCCCTTCTATTTGGAGTAGGGATGTTTATCCTTCTTAACCGCCTCGAGAAAAAAGGTGCAGGAATAAACGCAGCCAATATTTATTTTAGAAGGCTTACCTGGATGCTTGTTTTTGGATTGATTCATTGTTACCTGCTGCTATGGAGCGGTGAAATTTTATACAATTATGCCTTAATGGGATTTCTCGTTTTTTCATTTAGAAATATGGTACCAGGAAAACTAATTCTTGCAGCGTTACTTTTATTTTCTGCTGGTTCATTATGGACGTATTCTGACTATAAAAATGACCTAAAGTTTGTTGAACAGGTAGCTATTGTAAAAACCTACCAGTCTGAAGGAAAACCCTTAACAAAGGAGTTAAAAGAAGCCAATGAAAAATGGCAAAAACGCGAAGAAGAAAGATCACCTGCAGCAGTAGAAGAATATAATTTAAACATGCGTAAAAATTATGTGCAGGTTGTTGGTTTTCTTGCACCTGTTAACTTACAAAAAAATGAACATTTTCCTTACCGCTATGACCCCTTTGATGTATTGAGTATGATGTTGCTGGGTATTGCCTTGTTCAAGTTAAATATTCTTTCTGCAAAAAAATCCTACCGTTTTTATTTTACCATGTTATTAATTGGTTATGCGATCGGCCTCAGCGTAAATTATTATGAAGTAAAAATGATTTTAGATAGCAATTTTTCGTTACTTGGATTTTCAAAATCCTACTTAACATATGATTTGGGGAGAATTCCTATTGCACTTGGTCACATTGCAGTTATCATGTTGCTTTGTAAATTACCCATCCTTATTTGGTTAAAAACAAGCCTTGCCGCTGTGGGTAAAATGGCGTTGACCAATTACATGATGCATTCAGTTATCGCATTATTTTTCTTTACAGGTGCTGGCTTTGGAATGTTTGGAAAATTGCAGCGGCACGAATTATTATATGTCGTATTTTCTATTTGGATCTTCCAGTTAATCATCAGTCCTGTATGGTTGAAATACTTCGAATTCGGCCCGATGGAATGGATATGGAGAATCCTTAGTTATCAAAAGAAATATCCTATCCGGAAAAACAAAAATGAATTGAAAAAACCACAGCTTGTTACGGATGAATATTGAAACTGCCACCCTGTAAAAACCATAAAAACAAAACCGTTATTTTACCACCCAATTCCATCAACTGTTGTAATCCAACTGTTCTTTTTCCGGGCGGTTATTATTTCAATTACCCGTATACTTGTCAGTTAATGTAAACAGCTTATTATTGTATTCCGCCATCCGCTGGTTGTAAGCAATTTAAACAGACACATGAAAGGCATTATACTGTTGGTCAGCATTTTTTTAATTCAACAATCTCATGCACAATCTTATAAAAAAATACACCGGAAGGCTATTGTTGCCGACACGCACAACGACATCCTGATGAAGGCTGCAGAAACAGGATTGGTCTTCGACAATGACCTTACACAAAAAGCACATAGTGATTTAGCACGCTGGAAAGCAGGTGGCCTGGATTTGCAGGTATTTTCTGTATATTGTGATGGTGATGTAAAAAATGCTTACGCCTTTGCAAATAGGGAAATAGATAGCCTCGATGCAATAATAGCCCGGAACACTGGTAAAATTGCAAAGGTGGCTAACTATAAGGATTTATTAAAAACGATGAGGCATCATAAATTGGCTGCCATGCTTGGTGTAGAAGGCGGTCATATGATAGAAGATGATTTATTTAAACTCGATTCATTTTACAAACGTGGCGTAAGGTATCTAACCATAACGCATAATATTGCACCCTCCTGGGCAACCAGTGCAAAAGACGAAAACACAAGCCCAAATCTTACGCATAAAGGTTTATCGGATTTTGGAAAACAGGTGGTGCTGCATATGAACCAGCTTGGGATGATTATAGATGTAAGTCATGCAGGTGAACAAACATTTTGGGACATCATAAAACTTACTTCAAAACCGGTAATGGCGTCACACAGTTCTGTGTACCATCTGGTACCGCACCGTCGCAACCTAAAAGATGATCAAATAAAAGCGATAGCAAAAACCGGTGGTGTGATCCAGGTAAGTTTTAATCCGGGTTTTATTGACAGCAGTTTCGACAGAAAAGAAACTGCTTTTTTCGAGGAACACGTGGTAGAAAAAGATTCACTTTTAAAAAGCGGCTTGGGTGAGTTCTACATGATGGATTACCTGTATAAAAAATACCATGAAGAAGGCAATCGTATGCGGCCTCCTTTGTCAATGGTTATTGATCATATTGTTTACATTGAAAAATTAGTAGGGATAGATTATGTTGGTCTAGGCTCTGATTTCGATGGGATCAACCTTACACCGCAGCAATTGGATGATGTTGCCTCTTATCCTTACATTACCAGAGCATTGGTAAACAAAGGCTATAGTAAGCAGGATATTGCAAAAATCTTAGGTGAAAATTTCTTAAGGGTGTTTAAAGCCAATGAAGAAAAATAGCAAAGCAAAAAAAATGCTGTTTAACCTTTTAAATCCAATAGCAATTTAGCAACAATGAAAAACTAGAGCGGAATGAGAATGATAAAACCAGGATTTAATAATACAAACAAAGTATTCATAAAATCAAACAATTTGAAAAACATTATAGGGCTGATCCTTACAACTTTAATAACAGGATTGCTGCAAGCACAGGAACCTTCAACAGAAAACAAGTATGCAGTTCAGCGTACGATTATTAATGCCTTTGACGCCTTATCAAAAAAAGATTCCCTGATGTTAAAAGAATATTGTGCCACCGATATTATGTTATTTGAAAATGGCGCTACCTGGAACCTTGATACGCTGATTAAAAAGGCAATTACTTTAAATACTGCACCTGATTTCAAGCGAACAAATAGTTTTGAGTTTATAAATACCACGGTAAACAAAAACATTGCCTGGGTAACCTATAACCTTAGCTCAGATGTCACCCGTGATACCAAACAATCTGCTATCAAATGGTTGGAAACAGTTGTTTTAATTAAGGAGAAAAATCATTGGAAAATTAAAGTGCTGCATTCTACGCTCATCAAACGCAGTTAAATTTATTAAGAAAGAATTGAGGAAGGAAAAAGCAATTAAGATCACCAGAATTCAAAAAAATAAACTCAATGATTGTTTCCCCAATGTGATTACCTCTACTAATATATTTTGAAAATGCCCTGAGGTTTACAAGTCACCAAGGTGACTTTCAATTGAAATTTTTCTGTATTCTGCAAATAAGTTTAAAGTCAACCTTCTTCCCCATATCCTTATAACCAGGCTACAAGTTTTTGCCTGGTAAGTAATTACCCCTGTTCGGACAGTTTTCGGGGTTGTTCGTCCGTACACTCACCTAACGATGCTTTCTATAGTTTATGTTTAGCCATGATTCTCTTTTGCCTGCAGGGTAAAGAGTTGGCAATAAAAAACTAACAATATGAAAGCAAAATTTACTCAAAGCTTCTACGGCATTATAGTCATCATTTGCTTTTTACTATACGCATTGCCGGGTGCAGCACAAGGCGGTTACGCATTATCGTTTGTAAAAACCAGCAGCCAGTATGTTAGTGTTCCGCACAGCAGCAGCATTAACCTCGGGGCAACTTTTACCATGGAGGCTTTTGTGAATTATACCGGTTCAAACAGTACGATCATAGACAAAGGTGATTATGACTTTTTATGGTCTTTGGATGCTAATACAAACGGCGGAAAAATGGGCTTTTCAAATAAGTCGCTAAACTCCTGGGTTTATTCAACCGGAACGGTACCAGTGGGGATACAAACACATGTTGCTATTACTCTTAGTGGAGGAATACTCACATTTTATATTAATGGTGTGGCTTCCGGCAGTGCACCAGTTCCATTTTCGCAGGATAATGGAGAAATGAATATCGGCAGGCAACAACCAAGCGGTTGTAAATGCAATTTTTTTAGCGGAATGATGGATGAGGTGAGATTATGGAATGTTTTAAGAACTCCGGCTCAAATACAGGCTAATATGACCATCCCGGTAGCGCCAAACAGCCCGGGTTTAGTTGCTTATTATAAATTTGATGAAGGCACTGGTATCACTACTGCGGATGCTACTGGAAATGGTAATACCGGAACACTCATAAATGGACCATCGTGGTTACCATCCAGCCTGCAATATGCTGTTCCCGGCAGCTATTCTTACACCGTACCTGCAGGAGTACATTCTATCAGCATCAAACTATGGGGTGGCGGAGGAGCGGCAGGACACAATTGCACCTTATACTCAGGCGGTGGCGGTGCATTTGTGCAAAGTAAACCGATCTCAGTAACTCCCGGACAGGTGTTTACAGTAACCGTTGGAAAAGGTGGCTATGCCAGTACATTGAGTGGTGAAGAATCATCTATATCGCTTGGTGGTAATAAACTCGTTGCGGCTTTGGGGGGTAGCATGAGATATGGAGCAGGACCCAGCACGGGTCCTTATGTTGATTATTCTTACGGAGGCGGCAATGCCGGTACGAATGTCATTTTGATAGAATATGGTTATGAAGATAATTTTTATGGCGGTGGCGGCGCTTCAGGCGGCACTGGTGGCACAGGTGGAAATGGTGCTAATGGGAGTACTACTGTTTATGCCGCCGGAGGCCTTGCTGTAGGGGAAGGCGGGAATGGAGGCAAGGCTGGAAGAACAAATTCTTGCTCCACTTATACAAATCCGCCTTTTGGTAGTGCAGGAAGTTCACCCGGCGGTGGTGGCGGGGCTCCGTTTGTTAATGGCTTAGGCACTGGCGGCATGGGCAGGGTTTCCATTTCACAATGTTTTAATCCTGGGACAATCATTGGTCACACTGTTCCATTTCCCTATGAGCTAATAATTGATTCTGTTTATAACCAGAATATCGGTAGTGAACAAGCTGCCCCTTATAGCTGGCAACAGAGTACAAACAATACTGTATGGACAACTGCTCCTGGTGGTGTTACTACCAGGTCATTTCCTTTACAAGTCGACAATCCACCTGATGAAATTTATTACCGTCGTAATGAAACTGGTTGTCGCGTATCCAGCAATTCAGTTAAAATCAAAACGTTTTCCCAGGCAAACGGCAAACTTGACGGAAGTATATCGGGAAAGGTAACCAGCACCTTTGGCGCCGGGGTAAGTGGAATTACCATTACTGCAAAAAAGACTATAATGCTTTTGGGTAGCCCGGTTTCCCATACTTATTCAACAGTAACGTCAGGCGACGGACGGTACGAGTTATTAAACCTGTATTATGGTGATCTTAATAATGGCGATCCGGCCAGTGTTGTTTTTAATGTCATTCCTTCAAAACCCGGCCATACTTTTAATGTACAAAATTCAATTGATACTTTTTCTGCGGTTTCGCTGGCCAATAATGCGCATGAAAAAGTCAATATAGACTTTATAGATAATACTGTTTATGCAGTCTCCGGCAAAGTGACACAAACTTGTGCAGGATGTGTTCCAGGGTTTACCACCGACGATGTTGACAGCGTAAAATTGTTAGCTACCAAGCCTCCTTCGCCCATACCATTTACATCATCTTATAGCGGTGATAATGGTGCAGGTAAATATGCAGTAACGGTGACTGATCCGGGCATTTACAAGATAATACCATCGTATCTAAATAACAGTTTTTCCCCGGCAGACAGCACAATTACAATAATAAACGGCGATGTCACAAATGTGAACTTTGTGAACAATACTACCCGGATCATTTCCGGTGTTTTTAAAGCCGGTAATAATGAAACAATCGGCACTGCTATACTTGAGTTTTCCGATACTGTAAAGGGCAAAACCACCAGGTTCAAAAAACAGGTAATTACAGCTGCCGACGGTTCCTACTCGATCAGTTTGCCTGCCAGGCGTTATAAAGTTCGGGTAGTGTCATTCAGCCCTAACGTAGCAGGAAGTGATATCCCTCCTGGTGACCTGTTTACTTTCTTTAATACAATTACCAAAGATTCTACCATCACTAATATCGACAGCACGAACAAAATACTTGATCTTATCTATCACCGTACGCCGGTACTCCAGGTTGTTAGCCTGCCTGATACTACTTGCGGGCCATACATTGTTTTCAAACAAGGCAAAGAACGATCGTTTACCGTGAATGTTTGGGAAGGTGATCCCATCCACAATTTCAAGATCGTTAGCCCTCTTGCAGATTCTACCAGGCTGGCGCTTGTTACCTCGGTTCAGGCCGACGATATACCAGACTCACTGTATTACCTCGTAGCGAATGGCGTGAGTAGCATTAGCCTTTTACCGGGCTATCCTAACCTTGTGGCGCCTTATTATAAAATGTTCAACCTAACATTTAAAGACAAGTATGGCCGTAGTGCTGTACCCATCAACCGTAATGCGGTAGTACTCGGGGTTAAAAATGATCCCGGAACTTTTACCACCGTTTCTCCTGAGATTCCATTGCTGGTATTACACGATCCCCCGGGCGATCAAAGTATTAGTTTCTGGGAACAGAATAAAACGACAGAAACAGCCATGCGTTTTTCCACCTTATCAAACGAAAGTTTCAATGGTTGGCTGGAAGCAAAATTGGGCGTCAGTTTGTTGCTTGGTTTTGGTGTTTCTTATCAAACCCAAATTTGGGGATCGCTGAATTTCAATATGGGCGTTTCCACTACCATCAATGAAGCTCAGGAAGCAATCATCACAACCACCAACAGCCAGTATTATTCCACAGCAGATGGAAATATTATTGGGGATGAAGGCGACGTGTATATTGGTGCGGCACTTAACCTGCTGTATGCCGTCGGCCACGAATTAAAGTTTACCAGTGCGTGTACACTCGGTATTGAAAACAGGCTGATGATTGGTGAAAAAGATTTTGCAACTACCTACACTTACTCGGAAAGTCATATAGTAAACAACGTGATACCTAACCTGCAGTTCCTGGCTGATAATACCAGTGATCCTCAGAAGGCAGATTACTTAAACCAGATGAAGGTTTGGCAACAGGTAGTAAAAAACAATGCTGATAACAAGGCGAAAGCTGTTTTCGATAAAAACATTTCTTTCGATGGCAACGTGGGGTCGCAGACCTCGAGTACCAGTTCTACTGCAACCAATTCAAATACCATTGAATTTAATGTTGAAATAAACCAGGCTATAGCTGTTGAACTGGGGCTTGAAATTGCTGGTTCCGGTATAAAAGGCGGTGTAAATATTGCGATGAAAACAGAGACTGGCAAGAGCAAAACCACTACCAACAGCACGCAAACTACCATTGGTTATACCATTGATGACGATGACCCGGGTGATTACTTTACCGTAGACGTGAAAAAAGATCCCGTTTACAGCACACCAGTATTCTCACTGGTTGCCGGTACCGCCAGTTGCCCTCAAGAACCTGTGGCTCAAAAAAGAGATGTATGTCAATTGCTGATACCTGTACCTGTTAAAAACAATATACCTGCTGCAAATGAAGCGCTGTTTGAGCTGCATCTGAGTAATACCAGCGAAAGCCGCGAAGAAAGAACTTACCTGTTGTCTTTTGTACAGGGAAGCAACCCGAATGGCGCCATTGTGACTATTGGTGGAAGCCCGGTTATTACGCCTGTTCAATATACCATTCCATATCTTGGTAACCAGGTAATAACCGTATCAGTAAGAAAGAGCCAGGCAAGCCAGGTTTTCTCGTATGAGGGACTTAAGTTTATGGCTACTGATTTTTGCGATGGAGGACTCTCCAAAACGGCCACTATCTCGGCATACTTCACCAGCCCATGCAGCAGTGTTTTACTAAGTGCCCCGGCCGACAACTGGCGTATTAACAGCATTAATAACAATAACCTGGCTGTGGAGTTTAGCGGTTATACATTGCCCAACTTGCAAACAGTTTCACTGGAACATACCACTTCCGGCAGTAGCGCATGGATTACCGACACAACTGTATTCCAGGGCCAAATTGAAAATGCATCTTCCACCACGGTAAACTGGAATACCACTAACCTCCCGGATGGTGCTTATGACCTGCGATTCAAACTGGTTTGTGCAAGCGGTACCGTTTATTCGCAAAGAGTAACAGGTATTGTGGACAGAACCGCACCTGTTGTATTTGGAACACCCGACCCTACTGATGATAATTATGTGACCGGTGATATCATCGCTTATACCTACAATGAAAATATCGATAACAGCAATCTTGCAAACAAAATAGAATTGCGCCGGATGAGTAATAACGTTTTAATACCGTTGCAGGCAAGCGGTTTCCAGAACAAAGTGGTGATCGTGCCGTCATCCAATATTTCGGGGTTTACAGGCGACACTATGCGGCTTATTATGACTGGGGTAGCCGACGTGTATGGAAACAGCAAACAACAGGCAGATACCACCTATTTTGCTGTTGGTCTTACGGTTCCGGGTGCAGGTTCAACTGTTCTAAACCTCACATCAAACAGGAGAACAATGTTTGAAAATGCCTTCGATTCACTGGAAGTGCGGTTTACATTACCGGCACCTGCCGCTGTCAACACACAGGTAAATTATACCATCACTGGCACGGCCAATCATTTAAGTGATTATACCGTTCGTTATCCTGCAGGGCAACCCGCAAGCACTAGTTTTAATGGCACGCAGGGAAACATTACTATTCTAAAAAATACCACTACAGCGGTTTTGAGAATAAAGGCTGTGGGCGAAAGTTTATTTGAATCAAATGAAACTATTACAGTGAGTGTTGCAGAAGGTGGAGGTTATCTTTTAGGCTCTGTGCTAAGTATGACAGATACCATCAAGAATGATGACCATACCCCGCCGGTAGTTTTCAAGAACGGTCCCATTAATCTTTGCCTTGGTCAGACACTTACACTTTCAACAAACAATACAATTGATGGTCAGCCTGTGTATGCATACTCATGGAGTAATGGCAGCACCGACCAGCAACTGAATGTTACCACTGCGGGCATTTATATACTGACCGTTTATACTATAGATGGTTTTAGTGGGGTAAGCGAACCGGTAAACGTTACAATTTCTAATCTCAGCAAACCTTCGTTAGGCCCTGATGTAAATGTTACCCATACCTGCTTTGGGGAAACCACTAATCTAACCACACTGTTTAACACGGGTAACTTAACGCCTTCCTGGAATACTGCTACACCAACAGCAGCACCCCCTGGCAATTACAGGCTGGTAGCGGCCAATGCAGCCAATTGTACCGATACTGCTTTTGCAGTTATAAACCTGGATGTTGCCACCTGGACCGGCGCAATAAGTACCGACTGGCATGTAGCCGGCAACTGGAATTCGGCACAGGTACCAACAATAACTACACACGTTATCATTCCAACTGGTACAGTAAGAATATGTATTATCAGTTCCGCCGATGCAGTAGCATCTTCAGTACAACTTCGTAACGGTGCAACGCTTCAAACAAAGAACAATAAAGTCATTACTATCAACGGAAAATGCCAGAGCCTCGCACCACTCCATTAAATTTCTGAAGTACTCAAAGTATAACAGAAAAACAGGTAACTGATTTTAAGCCCCTTTTTATTCGGCCGGGTGTTTTAACCTGGCCGATGAAAAGAATTTCAATTCTAAACTAACACTGTATGCAACTAATTATTCATAGTCAAACAGGAATTAACCGGATCTCTGCAGACAAAATCATACGAATAGAAGCGTTGGGAAACTATAGCAAAATTTACCTGGTGTATAGCAATCCGCTGGTGGTAAGTAAGGTACTTACCTGGTGCCAGGAAAAGCTGCCGGAAGACATGTTCGCCCGGGTACACCGAAGCCATCTTGTAAACAAATCATATGTTACAAAAATTAGCGATGGTGAACATAAAACGATCCTAATGAGTAATGGTGATATTATTGCTGTAAGTCGCAGAAGCGCAACATATACACTTAGAACGCTGAAGGAAATAAATACAGCAACTAAAATAGCTTCTTAATAAAAACGACAACTATACCACTTATTAACAAAAACACATTCGTTGTAATCACAATAAGATGCAGGTTAGCTTTACTACATATGAGGTGCCATTTGCCTTTAGTTAATTATCGAACCAAAGTAAGCGCCATTAAGCCAATTACGACATCATTAGCAACAGTTTCAAGTTTTAATTGTTTTAAAGTTTTGTTTTTATCCAGGGCAATATCCAAAACGGTAGCAGCACCCCCATCAATTGCTTTTCCGGCAAAAGCTGAAATACTGTTATCATAATCAGAAACAATCTTTCCCGTTTTAAGATGAATACGTACCGGCCTGGCCGCATCAATAGTAAATGCAAATCCATCATCCATATAATCCTGCTCGATAGGCCACCATGTTTCCGGATTTTTCAATAGTAGTGTATCAGCCGAATTATCGGTGTAAGAAATAATTACATAGCCGTTTACAATTCTTGATTGCATAGGATTTGTTGAACCAGCCATTAAGAGGTAAGCATGAGAAGCTTTACCAGATAAAGGAACAATGGCATGGCAAGGATAATTATCCCATTGCGAAGTAAAAAGAATATTTGATTGCAGGCTATCATAAGGTGTAGCAAATGGAATGCCTTGCGGCAATGTAACCGATTCTTTGCCGGCGGCTAACATTCGCAATCCACGATCATCAATAGCAGCAGTTTTCAACGGGTGTGTCCAGTCGCCGATACCTTGTGTGGGCAATTGAAGCGTTGGAACAGTTGGTCTCGGAGACAAATATTGGTTCTTAAAAATCTGCGTAACCTTATCATTAAAAAACGGCTTTACATCCACAATATCATAGGCGGTATTCGATTTATTTTCGATTGCCCAATTAATAATCCCCTGCTGAATTATTTTATTATTTGGTAATGCGCTGTAACTAACAACGACTTTATTACTACCTGCAATTAACCTGTCAGCAGGAATAATTATTTTTTTCGAACCGGAAACAGGAGGAATGCTTAAAGCAACGTCAAACGGATTGCCGTTAGGATTAACAACCAGTTTAGCATCTATAGATGTTTTGGTATTATTACGGACAAAAAATACCAGTGCACCACGTGGCTGATGATAGGATGCGATGATTTCAACAGGACTTTTAATTTCAAGATAAACTGGTTGCCAACTTGTAAAGATGCCTTGCGTTGTTTTTACAAATAGTGTTTTGTTTCCTTCCTGTTTATTTACAGTTGCATAAAGCGTATTTCCATTTTTTTTGCTAATTTTCAATGATTGCTGCGGATCATAAACAGTTTTTATTACTGCATTTGGAAACCTGGCAATGAATTTATCTCCCCCTGCAATTGTTATATTATTTTCCGGGATAAAGGTTTTTTGTCCTGCCCATATTATTTTGATAGTATAATCTTTTGCTGAAGGGATTAATAGTTCAATTACCGGGATCCCGATGACAGTTTCTATATTTTTCCATTTCTGCGGTTTCCCATTAACCTGTATGCTTTTCAGTGAAGAGCCATTCACCTTTAACAGCATTCTCAATTGCATCGGCTGTTGCCATTTTGGGACAATATGATAGATATCTACCTGCTGCTTCCGCTTAAAATCAAAGGCAATATCCGGTGTTTCAAGGGATGCATTATTCCATGCTGCCGGGAAGCCTGGTTTTATTAACAGTTCACCACCGATGGCATCAGGCAAAATGCCGAAAAGTCCTTCAACTAAACTTCTTGAAACCATCGCAACAGGGTCTGCAAAATCACGGTACGCCTCGCCCCGTGCTGCATCATAAAAAGATATTTGCCCAATGTTACCCGGGCTTCCTCCGAGATACATAGTTGCTAATAATTCACTCTTGAATAAATGATATCCTTTTTCATTCCTGCCTGCCTGCCAATTGGCAAGCGCAGTATGCATCACTTCCGCAGTGGCTACATTATTTAAACTCCAGTCGTAAGGCATCCATTTGGAAGTACTCAAAGTGTAATAGCCATCTTCCAAACCCTTCGCTTTTACAGGTATATGCGGAATATTTTTATCGATATACCGCATACTTTGATAAGCCTGGAATGCATCCGGCACATCGCTGTCAAGACTGTGATACAAGGTCCAGATCGCTGGATTCGAATGAAGCAATTTATTACCCAGCAAATCTTTGTATTCCGCATAAGTACCTTTCAATGGCATCCATAAAGTACTATTAATTGCCTTTAATATTGTTGCAGCTTCTTTCTCGTAAGGTGTCGCATCTTCACCGATCCACTTTGCAATAACTGCCGCCTCTTTATTGGCTTTGTAATTATAGGCCGAACTATGCGTTACGCTACCACCACTGTATTGCAGGGCATCACTTGCCCAGATGGCAGCATATGCATCGTATAAGCCATCGTCATCGCTATCAAAATTTCTTTTTTCCCATGCAAGGTGACGGGTAATTACCGGCCACATTTCTTTTGCGAACGCCTTATCCCCTGTCCAGTAAAAATGACGCAATAAGGCATCAATATAAACCAGGTTCATATCATAATGATGCGGGCGTAGATCGCCATTTGGATTCCGGGAGATATAACCACTGGTAAATAATGCTGTTCCCATTTTCTCCAGCGTTCTTGCCAAATGCAGCGCAGTATCCATAACTACCGGTCCATGTTCCGGCGTAGTAACCTGCGATAAGGAATAGGACTTAAAATGCATCCTGGCCCTGTCGTGCAAACCAAGTACATCTCCAACATAAGGCCCACGCCAGCCATTTAACCGCATGCGCCATCCAATGGATCCATGCAGGTAGGTCGGGCTTTCCCAAATGGCATCTTCTGTTGTACCAAGCACCGCCCCGAGTGTATTAATAAACGGATCGGGTGTAACCAATTTTATACGACCGGCAATTTCTTTTCTTGCAGTTTCTGCTTTGTTGAATAAAGCGCCAGCATCTGCATAAGAATACGTCTTAATACTATCAAACTTCCTTATTGAAAAAAAATAGGCTTCATTATTTTGAATCTCCAGCCGGCCCGTAATTAAAGGAGAGGCACTTTGCGATGATTGATACAGGGCTTCCGGGGTTTCCTGTTTCCCGGCATCTGCCACTTTTAATTTCATGGCGGGTGGAACAAAACCAGATATCTTTTGCTCTTTACCAATCTTAGCCGGTTTCACAGTATCTGAAGCAAGATTTCTATTGACGTAGGGATCCCATTCAGCCAACATACCAGTTCCGTATTTCAGGAGAAAACTATTACCGGAAAGGGTGTAATTATTGTCGCTGCAATATTCGGGCTTTAAATAAAAACTACTTTCCGGGTCTGGTCCCATATCACCATCCCGAAAAAATTTTTTGCCGGACGCTCCCCCATAAGCCCAAACTACATTTATTCCGGGTGAAACATTTTCAAGATCCAACTTTATAATCACTCCTTCAGCATCTGCCATGGCAAGTACAGCAAGATGAAGTTTACCATTACCCAACAACTTGTCTTCAATATCATACAGCATACTACCGGGGCGATATCGTGCTGTGATTTTATCTGCATTAATCAGCCATTTGCTGGTAGCGCTAGCGGATATACCCAATTTTATAGTGCCACCCATTCCCGGCATATACAATGCAAACTCCGGCAGGTCGCCAGCCTCTACTCTAAAAGCAGTATTAGTTCCATACAAAGCTCTTGTAAACCTTCTATTGCCATTCTCAATTACAAAATCAGTTCCTTCGGGATGATAACGCAATGTACGTTCTATTCCATGCCATAAGTTTCCGGCAGGCTGGCTATTGCCAACAATACTGAAGCTCATAAAATACAAAATAGATAGGCCAATAACCAACTTCATTTTCATACGCGACCGGGTTATTTACACACCCGTTTATATTTTTTATTTTACTAATTCAAGTTTGAAATACGCTGATCGCTACATCAATTTTCAAAAAACAGTTCATTAACAAGTGGCATGGTAAAATTCTGTTTTTGATCAGCAGGCTTGGGCAAACCAAAATAGAAATACAAGGTTCTTTTCATTAGACCGTTTATTTTAGCCGGTTCACTCTGTGGTCCCAGTGCACTTGTGTTGGGGCTAATATTAAGCGCAAGTTTTGTACCCATGGGTGGTATGACATCGAGAAAAGAAATATCCCCTGGTGGTAAAGATGGAAATGGTTTTATACCAGACAAACCATAAAAGTCAAATAACCGAACATACAAACCGGTGTCTTTGCTGGCTACATAAAATTTACCCTGCACGGTATTGAATTCCATCCAAACAATATCAGCATAATATCCTTTAAACTCAGGATATAACCAAGGATGCGAACCTGTTTGTGTGGCATTATTCGTGTTCTCCCATACATTATCAATAACCCCCTGCAAGCGATTTTTCCACACCCTGTAAGGACCCTTACCAAGCCATTTGGCACCCAGTACAAAATTCTCAGGATAGGAAAAGCTTACACCTGCAAAGGGGTATGATCCATTCAATTGGTATGCATATTCAAGGCTTAACCATCCACTTCCATTCATCTTCCATATGGTATACTTCAAGCCGCCTTCATAGCTAATTTCAACTACTGCTTCATTGTTTGATATATACTGCTTTGTTTCTTTTACGGTAACAGCGCCATTAATAAACAATGGGCCTTTCCCAAACGACAATACATCACTATTCCTGTTGCTTAATCCAGCCATCATTCCGTCTTTTTTATTGATTGCTACGGATACATCGCCACCTTTTAACACTATTGTACTATCGGTTTCTGTATATGAAGCCGCAGCTGTATCCTTTAGTATCACACTGGACAGAAGCCTATCATTATTCTTAATTTTCCATAACCAGGTGTAAATAGGTTTTCCATTTTTATCAAAGGCAGAAAAGCTAAGCGCACTATAATTTTTCCAGTCGACCGGCAGATTTAATTTAATATTTCCGGTGCCTCCGCAAGGAGCAATTACCGGGCTGGCAGTAGTGCCTTTTTTCTTTACCTCATACCCAATCAATCTATTGTTGGGAAGTTGATAATTTACAAGTTCCCATTCAAATTTGCATTGACTGAGGTTGGTAAAATGATACCGGTTTTCAACGGGAATATTTCCGTCGAAATCCTGCGGCAATGATTTTAATGAGATTTTGACAGGTGAATAAATTTCTTTGATAGCATTAAAACTTCCTTCTTTTTCGCGGTGCGGTCCAACAATGCCGTCTGGTGCATTTACACCGTTTACATCAATTATATTTTGCTTATCTGATCTTACAATTCCTTCGTCCACCAACGCCCATAAAAATCCACCGGCACCTTTTTTTGACTGCCAGTGCAATTCCCAAAAATCGCTTAGTGCGGCAGCCCCTCCCCCGTCATCCTGTGAATGCAAAAACTCGGTGGGCATATAGATCAAACTATCATCCAGGATTTTTTTCGTGCTATAATAATCTTCATAATGATTACAATCGATACCATTAAATGCATTGCCTGGCCGGTGATGACAATGTAAGACCGGCCGGTTGGAAAGATCATACTTGCTGTAATCATCATCCAGTTCTTTGTTATGACCTCCTTCGTTTCCATTACTCCAAAAAATAATAGAAGGATGGTTTGCATCACGGGTAACCATTTCTTTTATTAAAGGTGTACCTGCTTTGGTGCTGTAGGCTTTTTGCCAGCCGGCGAGTTCATCCAACACATACAAACCCAACGAATCGCAGTAATCCAAAAACTTTTTATCAGGCGGATAATGCGAACAACGGACTGCATTCATGTTCATTTCCTTAATCAACAATACATCCGCAAGATCAATGGAAGCATTAATACAACGGCCTGTTTCCGGCCACCAGACATGCCGGTTAACACCCTTCATTTTTATCTTTACTCCATTCAGGTAAATGCCATCGCCTTGCCTGATCTCCATGGTTCTGAATCCAAACTTTTCAGTCAGCTTATATAGTGTTGCGGATGCATTTTTTAAATACACATTCACACTATATAAATTGGGATCTTCCGCCGACCATGTCAATGCATTTTTTACTTTTGATTGTAACAACACAAGAGAATCGGCAGCAGATATATTTTCTGAAGCAGTGGCAACTATTTTACCCGTATTATCAATAATTTCAGCAGTTATTGTGTTAGCGCCTTTGATGTTTTTGGGAAATGCATGCATTGAAAATGAACCGTCAGCTTTTGCATCAATAGCAACATTTTCAATGTATTCCTGCGGAACTGCCAGCAGGTAAACGGGACGGAATATGCCACCAAATACCCAATAGTCGGCGAGGCGTTCTGCATTGTTCACCGATTCATCAGCAGACATTTTACTTACCTTAATATCCAGTTGATTCTTTGCTGAAAAATTTATTTTGTCGGTAATATCATATTTAAATTCATAAAATGCGCCCTGGTGTTTACCTCCTGCAATTTTTTTATTGATCCTTACTTCTGTATCAGTCATAGAACCTTCAAAAACAATAAAGATCTTTTTTCCTTTCCAGGATGCAGGCACTTCGAATGAATGTCTGTAAAATCCCTGTTCATCGGCAAAACTAAAATTACGACCATAGGTTTTGTAATCACGCCCGTAGTTGTACTCACCAAATCCCTGCTGTTCCCAATGCGATGGCACTTGAATTTTAGTCCAGTATCCACTGTTTCTGCCGTTTGTGCAAAAAAAATCCCAGCTCACGGTGTGAATATTATCCGTGCCCGATAAATATTTAATTTCCTTTTTCTGCGAAATTGCCTGGCCGGCAGCGAAAGAATTAATGCAATAAACAATTAACAGGATTATGATACTTTTCATAACAATTTGCAACAGGTTTCAAAAACGATCTTTCAATGATTCTATTTTAAAGTCACGTGGCAATCACTTCACAGGCTTACCAGGACTTGCTATTTCCACGGCATAAACGTCTGTATGTCCTTCGAAATTTGCCCGGAAGATCACCCATTTTCCATCAGGACTAAAATGAACATTTGGTTCCAGTTTGTAATTATGATTTTTCATATTTACCAACTTAGTTGAAACAAAATCGTCACCTTCGGGCTTAAACAAATAAATCCATCTGCCATTTACTGCTTTTGCTACCTGTCCCTGATCGCCACCATCACCACAGAATAATTTTTGATCCGGCGAAGTATTAAAATGTATGCTCCATTCATCTCTTGTTAATGCATATTTTTTTTCGATACCGGTAGTTAGATCTGCTCCGGCAACAAAGAAGGTAGCGCCCCGGGGTTGCTGCAAATCGAACCAAATAGTTTTGCCATCGGGTGCAAACCATTCATGCCCGGCAATTTCCATATCCATGGTTCGCTTGTGCACCAAACTTACCTTATTTGTTTGCAGGTCAATGGTCCAGATACGATCTACTTTATGCCATGGCCCTTCATGGCAAAACATGAGCAGGTTGGGATCAGTGGTAGAAAATTGTACATGATTTAACCACGCACTGTCGCTGAAGATCTTTTTCAATTCGCCGGTCTTTACATTTATGGTAAATAATGTCCTGGGCAATTTGGCCTCATAGATCAAATCGAAATAACTTGATTTGTTTGGATTATTTTTCTGGATGTCTTTTTCTTTTGGACTACTCCATGCACCAGCGAGTAGTAATTCATTGCTGTTTAACGTAGTTATATTTCCTTTAAAACCTTCCGGGAAAATATATACCAGTTTAGTATCGTTTCGATCTAAACTTGTTGAGAAAATACTATCATTAATTTGGTAATAAACAAGCCTGTTTTTTGCAGCCACTATTTCACCATTCATCGGTAATGAGTGGTTTGTAAGTTGCTTTATCTCCAGTGTATTAAGATCTACACTATATAATTGTTTGTTTACAGAAGGGATGTTGCCTGTTTCCTGTTTTACAGAATCGTTAGCGGAAGTATTCAAATAATTGGTTCCATAAAAGATCATGGTATTCCCGATAAAAGGATTATTATGAAAATAGAAACTCATATTATTACCTGTTCTCCGGGTTAACTTTATCACTTTATGATGTGTATCGGCATCCACCCACTCGTCGGGCATCTTACCTCCACCAGTTTGCAGGATGGGCTGACCTTTTATTTCTTGAATAGTGCACACAACCAATAAGAATAAAATAATAAGTGATTTATTCATAATTAGAAATATTAATTTCCATCCGGTTTAGATACCTGTTGATAAGATGCGGGGGGCCAGTAAAAATTTTCAAAGGGCGAAGGATTTTTAACTTCAAACTCCACCAAATCGTTCTTTAAAAATGCAGCTAACGGCAGCTTTTGTTTGATGATACTATTGACAAAACACTGCGCAAGAATGTAAGCACCATAGGTGGAGAAATGCGTATTATCGCTCAAGGCTACCTGCTGCCCGGGAAAACTATTAGCAGGATAATGCACAAAGGCTTTTAAAGATCTCTCCGGCCCCCAGCTTTCGTAAAGTATTTTGCTCATAGCATTTAAATCAATCAATAATACCTTCTCTTCTTTTGCTGTTTGCCGCATTGCTTCCGGGTAATCTAATAAGGTATTTATAATTTTCCCGGCCGAATCAAAATTGCGGCGATGCATGGAAGTAATTAATACGGGGATCACTTTTCTTTTTTTTGCTTCGTCAATCCATTTTTTTAAAACTGATTTATAGGAAGTAAATGCGTCAAGGTGGTTACCGCCAGGCTTCTGATCATTATGTGCAAATTCGATGAATAAATAATCGCCTGGTTTTGCCATGCTCCAAATCTTATTCAACCTGTTTTCCCTTTCAAAAGCCAGTAAAGTTTCTCCGGATTCGGCATAATTAGCAACCGCGACTTTTCCTGGCACTAAAAAAGCAGGAAACATTTGTCCCCAGGCGGCCCAGGGTTCACGATCCTGGTCAACTACCGTTGAATTTCCTGCAAGAAAAATTGTGCAGGCTGTTTTATTGGGTTTGATTTTAAGCGCACATATTTTTGGCAAGGAGTCATTGAATTCTATTGTAAGCCTGTTGTCCCAATGAAGATATTTTAGCTCCCTGGGTTTGAGTTTTACTTTTTTTATAACCGATCCGTTTGCATTTCTGATCAAACTATCTTTTACGTGTACGGTAAATGTTTGCCGCGTTATTTTTCCATAGTTAGTACGAACATTTTCAAGCATCAATCTCCTGCATTCGGTACGTATCGTGGTTGCAGAACTACCCTTTCTATCACCAAGTAAAATTTCAATATCATAATTACCCTCAGGTAATTTTACAGAAAAAGAAAAAGGAGCATTTGCAGTAATATAATCGCCTGTTAACGATTGTTTATTAGCACTAACTGCTTTCAAATTTGACCCACTATCAAACCCATAACCTGTTGTTTCATTGTACTCACTTCGTGGTGTTACAGCAAAATAACCTGCTACCTTTTTACCAGTGCCAAAATCAAACTTATACGATGTTTTCTGAGCAAAGGTTTGTAATGATGCAGCTGCCATCATTAATGCGCAGTAACCATTTTTATATAAGTTTTTATATCGCATTATAAAGACCGGGCTATTGATAAATTAAAAAGGCAGGATATGAAACCCTGCCTTTTATTTTTTTGATTTTACTATTAATATCCCGGGTTTTGATAGCTTTTCATATCTGCTTCACTATAAGGATTTCCATTGATCGTTTGTGCAATCATTTGGAGGTATGGAATAGGACGCAACTTATGATACTCAGCGAACGAACCGCTAATATCGAGGTTGAATAATTTTGTTCTCTCGAAAAGTGTTTCAGTACGGGCCAGGTCTTCCCAACGATAGAATTCACCACATAATTCCCTGGTACGTTCGTTTAACATAAAATGGATAAAACGTTGCTCGGTACCTGTTACCGTAGAAGGATACAATTCGCTTGAAGCGTTGGTTGTAAATAATTCCATGGTTGCCAAATTGTTAGTGATAGTGCTTTCCAAATTGTTGGGGCCACCCAGGAATTGCCAAATCTGGGGGCTTCTTGCTTCGCCTGCCTTATAGGCCGAACGGGTTCTCAACACATTTACATATTCAAGCGCCTTTGAATAATCACCTTTTCTTCCATAGGCTTCTGCTAAAATCAGGTAGGTTTCGGCCAGTCTTGCAAACGTTCCGTTCCGAATACCCCTTGCTTCATTGTTGGTGGTGGTTAACCGGATTGGATCGGCAAATTTCCAAAGTGTAAGATATTTGTTGTTGGAATAATCGCTGGTAATAGCAGTTCCTGTTTGCCTGTAACGTGCATAAACGCTGTTAAATCGCATGGCTGCAATGGTAGCAGCCGGAACAGGCATTGACATTGAATTTACAATATACAATGCAGCCGTATCGCCAATACCCACTCTTACTTTTCCTACTAATGAGGGATTTGGTGCGTTAGCAACTGTAAATACGGGCAAACCAGTATTAGAAGCAACGTTCCTGTGAAAAACTGTTTGAAAGGATTTGAAAAACCGCGAATCATTTACTTTATTGAAAATATCTATGGTATAATCTGTTGGTGCTAACCTTCGGAATGGGCGACCATTAAAGAAATCTCTTGTCATGCCCGGTATACCGGCATCGTATTGTGAAGGATAAAACAAATGCGTTTGATTGTTGGTAGCAGTTGCGAGGCTGAGATTGGCACTAAACTGGGCCGCGTAGATGATTTCATTACTGGCATTATTGGCATCCAGGGTTGCCTTGCTCCCCGTTGGGGCTGATCCATTTTCACCCAGGGCAGGAATTCTTCCATCAGGAAAAGCTGCGCTAAAAAGGTTGCCATAATTTGCTTCCAGCGCATGGCCACTATTGGTAACAACAGAGTCGGCATATAGGATAGCATTGTCCATATCGGTACCCTGCTGTCCCCTTGCATCCTTAACCGCACTTCCGCGTGTAAAATAAGCTTTCGCTAAAAAGTGATAGGCCATTGCCCTGGTTGCACGACCGCGATCAGCACCAACATAGCGCCATGGCAACAGCGGACCTGCCTCTTTGAAGTCTTTAATAATTTGTGCGTAAACATCGGCAACAGATGCTCTTGGAAACTCATATTCAGCCGATTTAGGAACAGATATTACTAAAGGCACTCCACCTAACTGTTGAACAAGTTGCAGGTAATAAAATGCACGTAGCGCTTTTAATTCTGAAATTCTTAAATCTTTTTGAGCCGGTGTGGCCAGTATTTTAGAGGCCGGATTCTCAAAGGCAGCAATCATTTCAATACCCTGGTTGCATCGCCTGATACCTGAATAGTTGTTTATCCACAAACCATTTACAAAGGCATCATTGCTGTTAAGATTGGCATCGTAATCATTATAGCGAACGTTGTTAAACTGGTCACCTTCGCGAAATTCATCTGTACCAAAATTATACATGCCATAAGACTGTTCGCCACTAAACTTCCATTGCAATGGAGCATAAGCTGATTTTACGAGATCTTCGAGACCTGCATCCGTTTTATAATATTCTTCCGTTAGTGTTGTTACCAGGTCTTCTTCTATAAACTTTTTGCAGGATGAGATTACCACCACTAAAGCCAGTGGCATTATCCATTTATATGTTTTCAAATTAGTTTTCATATTAAAATAAATTAACTTAAGTAAAATGATTCAATTACAAGCCGAGTCTTACACCAAGTACAAAACTTCTGTAGCTGTAAGAAGTTGGACCGGTTTGGTTGGTAGTAGTACCCGGAAACTCGCGGTATGGCACCGTTTCAGGATCGTAATCTGATGCACTGTGAAACAGCAACGGGTTTACTGCGTTGAAATAGATTGCCATGTTATTGCCATGAATCTTTTGTATAAGTTTTGAAGGCAAACGGTAAGTAAGTGAGATGTTTTTCACTTTTACAAATGTGGCTTCACGATAGGTAAGCGCTTCCCAGTTTAATGGAATATCGCTTGTTTGTGTTGGTTGCTGGTACTCGTTACTTGGGTTAGATGGAGTCCAGTAGTTAACTTTATTCGATTGGTAGCGGCCTACAAGACCTGGCCTTGGAACCCGGTACAAACCTCCTACCCTGAAATAAACCAGGAAGTTCAAATCGAAATTTTTATAGGTGAAGGTATTGCCGATAGAAGCTATGAAATCCGGGTTATGAGATCCCAATACAACCCTGTCGGCAGGGCTGAAAGAGGTATCGCCATTGGCATCTAAAATCCTGATACGGCCTGGCAGGTAACTGCCGTTTGACTTATTGCCTGCTTTTTGCCAGTAATAACTGCTTAAGTCGCCTTTGCCCGAAGTATCACTGTATTGAAAAATGCCTTCACTTTGAAAACCCCAATACACTTGTAACGGTTGTCCCAATAGCCATAAGTTGGCAAAGTTGCTGTTGCCGCTACCATCTATGTCAACCAATTTTTCCTTGTTTTTTGTAAACATCCAATCGGTGCTCCAGCGAAAATCTTTACTGACAATATTCTGAGTAGTGAGGCTGATTTCTATTCCATTATTACTGGTTTCACCAAGGTTTACATAAAGACTGCTAACACCATTGGCAGCAGGGATGGTTCTTGATTGCAGGATATCTTTTGTGGAAGATTTATAAACATCTATTGTTCCCATAATCCTGTTGCGCAACAAACTAAAATCGACACCTGCATTATAAGTAGTGGTTTTTTCCCAACCCAGGTCTGGTGTTTGAAAAGTTGTTGGTGCAGCACCAATAGCGGCAGTACCATTTCCCCAGTTATAATTTGTAAATCCTAGTGGTCCACCAGTCAGGTAGGGTGCTATGGATGCATTACCTACCTGCCCAACTCCTATTCTAAATTTAGCGTTGTTGAAAATTTGCTGGCTTTCAAAGAATTTCTCCCTGTCTATTTGCCAGGCAACAGAAGCAGATGGGAAATAGGCGCCCTGGTTGCCTTTAGCCAGTACCGAAGAATTATCGTAACGGGTGCTCACGGTAAGCATGTACTTATTTTTGAACCCATACTCTATACGTCCCATATAAGACAGGTATTGTTGTGCAGAATAAGTACCGCTGCCTGTAACTACTGCATCAGTATTTCTATCGAGCGAATACCATTTTTGCGATTCAAAAATGAGGTTGTTGGCCGACATGGTAAAGCTGGAAGAACGATTCAAACTTTGCAATTCCTGCAGGCCGGTTACGTTGATACTATGATCGCCAAATGATTTTGTATAAGTTAAGATGTTATCATAAACCCAGGAACTTGAATTACTGGTGGTTTGAGACGCATTAGCGGCACTTCCCAGCCTAATGGATGATTGTGCTCCATTAAAGGTACCGCGCCGGCTATTACGGGTGTCAAGGCCAAACATGGTGCGGAATTTTAAACCCTTCAAAAGCGTCACTTCGCCATATACATTTCCAAAAACCCTGTTTACTTTGGTTTCGTCCTCTACGGTATACTTATCATTGATAGCACTAATAATTTGTTGATCGCGGTTTGGAAACATTACCCAGTTACCGGCGCTATCGAAAGGTGTAACAAGTGGTATCATTCCAGACGCATTGCCATAAGAACTGGTACTGGTATTAGTAGTAGAATTAATATAATTGATGGTAGCACCAAATGTCAGGAATTTTGCAGGCTTAAATTCGGCAGAATTTCCGATGGTGTACCTGGTATAGTCCTGTGCGTATTCAATGCCTTTCTGTTTGAAATACCCGGCATTCATAGATGCTTTGAATTTTTCACTGCCGCCGGTAACAGAAATATTATGATTATCGGTAAGCCCGTTGCGCAAGCCTACTTCATTCTGCCAGTCAAAGCTTTTTACCTTCGACGGATCATACATATCAATGCTATCGGAACGGGAAAGGCCAAGGTTTTGAAGCAAAGCTTTTTCTTCGGGGGTAGTAGCCCGTTTCTGTGCCTGGAAAATATTGTTGGCAGGATCGTAATTCAACCAGGTATAAGCATCTTTTATACCGTTCCATTGTTCCATACTGCCAAATCTTCTTAGGAATAAAGCTACATCGGCCGAAGCGGTTGGATAATAATATAGGGGGTTACTGGCTGTAGCAACGCCGCGGGTATTGGTATAACTTTTATCGGCAAAAAAAGCCTGGCGCCATGAATCGCTGATCTCAACACCATTAAAAATGGGTAACTGCCTGATAATTTGTTCCATTGATTGACTTCCCTGGTAATTGATGGATATTTTTCCATTTTTACCTTTCCGGGTTGTAACCTGGATCACACCGTTTGCTCCACGTACCCCGTAAATGGCAGTGGCGGAGGCATCCTTAAGTACGTCAACAGATTCAATATCTGCAGGATTTATATCATCGATAGTATAGCTTACAGGAAATCCATCCACAACGAACAACGGATCATTACCTGCGCTTAACGAACGGTTTCCCCTAATCCTGATGGAACTACCGGAACCAGGACGGAAACTTCCCGCTGTAACTTCAACACCCGCAACACGGCCCTGCAATGCCTGCGAAAGGTTAGCTGTTTGCACCGACCGAAGGTTTTCACCTGAAACCGAAGAAATAGCACCAGTTACATCCGATCTTTTCCTGGTACCATAACCAATTACCACTACTTCATCCAGTGACAAAGCAGCATTTTTCAAAGTCGCATTTACGACTGTATTATTGTTTACAGGAAAATCGGCCTGGGCAAAACCAATAAATGAAAAGGATAGAACAGCACCTGGTGCTGCATTAATTGAATAACTTCCGTCTGCAGCAGTAACTGTTGCACTACTTCCGCCTTTTACAGTAACGGTAACTCCCTGCAATGGTTTTCCGGCATCATCTGTTACCGTACCGGAAACCTTCGAACTGGTTTGCGCATTGGAGGATAAAGCAAATAAAAAAAGGAATAGCGTAAACAGCATGTTCCTTCGAAGAGCAAATGGTTTCATACAGCTTTTTTTTTGGTTTGGAATAGCAATGATCGATGGTGCGGGCTAAAATTTAATTACCCGGTTGAACAGCAGTTAATTCTCCGGGGTTGATACGTAAAACAACCAATTGGTTATTGAATTCATGTAAATTTCAATTTGACTCGCAGCATTCGACGGACAAGCATTAGATTGGCAAATTATTTACAACATTTAAAGGAACTATCCTGTACTGTCTGCAAAGCCTTAAACAGGTTTATCTTTTACAAATTCTATTATAACAATAAACAGTAACAGGCGAAATTTTTTACCTAATAATTGAATAAATGAACTTCAAAATATTGTTCACAAGTTGTTTTCATTTGATGGTAAGTACCGTATCCATAGTTTCTGCCCAATCAATACTTCCAACGATTTATACCGCTTCAAAAGAGAAATTATGCCACCAGGACTGGCTTCTTGAACAATGCAGCGCAAAGGCTGCTATATACATTAGCAAAGACCAAAAAGACATTATACTTAACAATGGACTGGTAAAAAGAACTTTTCGTTTGTTGCCCAACGTTGTTTGTACAGATTATAAAAATCTAAGTACAGGACAACAACTATTAAGAGCCTTAAAGCCGGAAGCAATTGTAACTATAAATGAAAAAACCTATAATATCGGGGGCTTGTATGGACAAAAAGAAAAAGCTTATTTGTTACCTGAATGGTTAGATACTTTCAGGAGTGATAAAAATGATTTTCAATTTATTGATTATGAAATCAGTGAATTGAAACCTTATATAAACTGGGATGCAGGAACTTGGTGGACTTCAAATAAAAAGCACCCGGGTGGAAAAGTTATAAAGTTCAATTATAAACACAATGATGCTTCATTAATTGATGTCATCGTATCCGTCCATTATGCTTTATACGATAATATCCCCCTCGTATCAAAATGGATAACCGTTACTAACAATAGCACAAACTCAATTACAATCGGAACTGTAAAAAATGAAATACTGGGTATAGTGGAAGAAGAAAGTGCCGTAGTTGGCAAACCGGAGCTAATGAAGAAACAACAGGGGATTTATATTGAAACAAATTATGCATTTAACAATGCCATGCGTTACGATCTCAGTGATCAAACTTTACATTGGAAAATTGATTCCTCTTATACTTCACAGGTAAACTATGATTACAATACGCCCTGCGTTTTAGAAATCTATCCCGATAAAGTAAAAGCCGTTGTACTTCAACCGAAAGATAGTTTTGCTTCTGTTCGCAGTTTCGAATTGCTGATGGATAGCTATGACCGTGAAAGAAGAGGATTGGCTGTTCGCAGGATGTATAACACTATTGCACCTTGGACCACTTCGAACCCCATCTTTATGCATCTTATTAGCAAGAATGATGAAGAAGTTAAACAGGCCGTTGATCAATGTGCAGCTACCGGCTATGAAGCAGTGATCTTAAGTTTTGGTAGTCATATTGATATGGAGGATACCAGTAAATTAAATATTGAGCGCTGGAAAAACAACGCGGTTTATTCTCATAGCAAAGGCATAAAAATTGGCGGGTATTCTTTATTTAGTTCCCGTCGCATTAGCGAGGAAGAAGATGTTATAAACCCTGTTACCGGAAAAACGGGCGGTGCTTTCTTTGGCAATGCACCGTGTTTTGGCAGCAATTGGGGGTTTGCATACCGTAACAAAATAAAATACTTCTTTACTAAAACAGGTTTTGATATATGGGAAAATGATGGCCCGTATCCTGGTGATATGTGCGCATCTGTCGTACACCCTGGTCATAAGGGGTTGGATGACTCGCAGTGGCGGCAGATGGAAATTCAAAAAGAACTGTATCACTGGCTCAATGAAAAAGGTGTTTACATCAATGCACCTGACTGGTATTTTTTGGATGGCACTCACAAGATTGGAATAGGTTACCGCGAAGTAAATTTCTCATTGCCAAGAGAAAATCAAAAAATATTGAACAGGCAAAATATTTTTGATGGCACCTGGGAAAAAACTGGATCTATGAGCTGGGGATTTGTTCCGCTGACCAGGTACCAGGGTGGCGGACCGGAAGCAGTACTGGAACCATTAAGTGATCACCTGGAGGATTATGAACAATTGATGATGCAGTATTATGGCGCCGGTGTTCAGGCATGTTACCGCGGACCAAGACTGTATGATACAGAAAATACCAAAAAAACCGTAACTAATGTTATAAACTGGTATAAAAAATACCGCCCCATACTGAATGCTCCCATCATTCATTTAAGAAGGCCTGATGGAAGAGATTGGGACGGCATATTGCATGTAAGCCCGGGACTGAAAACAAAAGGATTGATGATGCTGTACAACCCATTAAAGGAAAAGATTACCCGTACCATTAGAGTGCCGCTATATTATACCGGGCTAACACAAAAGGCAATTGTAAGAGAAAAAGAGGGTGTAATTTTCGAAAAAACACTTGACAGGAACCACGAAATTGAGCTGACATTTTCCATTGAAGCCGGTAAATACACCTGGTTTGTAATTGATTGAATTACACCCTAAAATTTTTTCCTTTATACCTACCAGTTCCATATCTAAACCGGGTACAAAAATGATTAAACAAAATTTAACCATTTCTCCCGTTTTAATTATGTAAGTTTGTTGAATGCCAAAAGGTAAAACAAATAACAATTTTAAACTTATCAGGAGACCTCTTGTTGTCGTTGATATGAGGGATTGTTATACCTGTTCATTTACCGAGTTCCTGCCTTTCAATTCCGGCATGTATTATTATTCCAGCTTTAAAGCTTTTGAGGCTATTACCCAAGCCTGACCACAGCCCGAGGGCAAATTCCATTTTTTTATTCCATCCAGGTTTAGCACTAATTATATGCATGCTATTATTGTTATGCATTTCATTATTTGTTAAGCTGTAATTGCTACTTCAAATTATGCTGTTGCACCTGGTGCAATAGCATTAACCTGCAAAGGGATAGATCACTCACGATTTCATATATTACAATACCTGTAAAATAAATGCCACAAAATGACAACTATAATTGTTCCTTTCGATAGTTATTCAAACGGAAGGGTAATACGAATTGAGAACCTTTCAAAACTTGCCGTAAAAAGGAACCTGACAATTACAGATAAAGATGAAGTAGGCACTAATGTTATTGCTTTGGATGAGACTAAAGGAAAACTTTTATATGCGGCAACAGAGCCTGGTACTGCGTCCTGTCTGATTCTCGATTTAAACAAAATCGAAAGTTGTACTATTAAAAAAGAATATAAAAGCATCGCTGCCGGCGAATTACTAAAGAATAAGTTACATCATTTTTTACATCATATCAATTTAAAGCTAGTCTTTAAAAACCGTTCCGGCTCAGTTTCACTTCCAATACTTGATCCCAAAAAACAGGTTACTCAAAATGTGGAACAATTAGAAAGACTAGCAACAAAATGGCAAAAAATTGTAGCAAGTTTATTACATCCTAAAAGGGAAATGACCCTGGCAGGATTGTACCCTATACAAATAGGATCAAGGTCGTAATTATTGTAATTACTGACCTAAAACCGATTTTCTCACGATATTTAAAAAATTAAATCATGTTAATTAACGATCGCAAGCACATACATAATAAAACGATTACATTTAGTGGCATTATTGTTTTAATGCTCTTATGCCTGAATGTTATCATAGCAAAACATGCGTTTCTAAATCATAAAACAATGTACCCGGTATTATTAGTAACACTGCCGTTACTTTTAATATCTGCAGTCTATCACTGGTATCATAAAACAACGATACACTGACTTGAAACCGCCTGGTGACAGGCAGGGAATAATGACCTGGCGTTAAAGCATTGCATTAATAATTAAAAAAATAAATCATCATAACGACTAATCAAAAAATATGGAGCAAATAATAGCCCTGGTAACATTAATCTTGTTGGAAGTTGTACTTGGTCTCGACAATATCATATTTATATCAATTATCGCGGCACGTTTGCCGCAACACCAGCAACAAAAAGCAAGAAGATTGGGGATATTACTTGCGATGGTATTAAGGCTGGGACTACTTACAATCATTTCTTTGATTCTTAAACTACAGGGCGAATTATTCAATGTGTTTGGTAACAGCATTTCATGGAAAGATATCATATTGATCGTTGGCGGCTTGTTTCTTTTGTTTAAATCAGCATCAGAAATTCACCATAAAATTGAAGGCGAAGAAGGCGATACTTCCAAAACAATAAAGGTCACTTCTTTTAGAAGCGTGATAATTCAAATACTAATTCTCGACCTGGTATTTTCTGTTGACAGTATCATTACAGCAGTTGGTATGGTAGACGAACTATGGATCATGTATGCGGCGGTGATCATTACCGTAGCGATTATGTTCTTTGCCGCTGAACCAATCAGTAATTTTATCAATAAACATCCGGCTTTTAAAATGCTGGCTTTAAGCTTCCTGTTATTGATTGGCGTTTCACTAATTGGCGAAGGATTAGACTTTCATATACCAAAAGGATATATCTATTTTGCCATTGCGTTTTCTTTGGGTGTGGATGTTTTACAAATGAAAATGCACAAGCCAAAAGCTCCTGCTGCCAGGCTTCATGAACACTATCTGAAAGAAGAAGAAAACCTCGAAAAAAGCAATTTGTAAGGTTGAATTTGAAGTGATGTACGAAAGCTTTATTTCCTTTTATTGAATATTCATCAAAACAAAAGAAGGAACATATTTTATACTGTAAATAGAATAATCATCAGAAACCGAATGATTATTCTATTTAACAGCTACATCCCTCACACATCTGAATCCTGTATGTTCAAGCCCGGTATCGGGGCTGCTTTTCATTCTTCTTGCTACGCGGTAGCCACTGCAGTAAGTATCGTTGCATAAAAAACTTCCGCCGCGCAATACTTTCTTTGGTGTATATATATCCTGTGGATCGTAACTTTTTTGCGGACCAGCAGGATTTAAATTAATATTACTTGTGAGTGACTGGTAATAATTATGATCATACCAATCGTTGCACCACTCCCATACATTTCCCGACATATCAAATAAGCCGAACCCGTTACATTTAAATGTTTTTACAGGAGCGTATTTCAAAAAGCCATCTTTCTGATCGTTTATATAAGGAAACTTGCCCTCCCAACTATTGGCTTTCGGTGAGCCGTTATTTACATGTTCATTTCCCCAGGGATAAATATTGTTGTTAAGTTTACCTCTTGCAGCAAATTCCCATTCCGCTTCTGTAGGCAAACGCTTTCCAGCCCATTTGCAATACGCCTGCGCGTCATACCAACTAATCTGAACTACAGGAAAATTTTCTTTGCTTTTGATACTGCTTTTCGGGCCTTCCGGATGTCTCCAATCTGCCCCGGCTACCCAACTCCACCATTGCGAATAATCAGTTAAATCAACGGGACCTTCGCTTGCTTTAAAAACTAAAGATGCTGCCACTAATAAACTATCGGCCGGTTTCGGAGTACCCGGTGGAACAGTCTTTTTTAATTCCTCCCAATCGGGTTTGCTTTCAGCAGTTGTTACATAACCTGTTGCATCAACAAATCTTTGAAATTGTTGGTTGGTCACTTCTGTGATATCCATATAAAAGGGGTTAACCTTTACTTTATGTTTTGGATATTCATCTTCAGAAGCTTGTTCATTATCCGCTCCCATATCAAAACTGCCACCAGGTATCAATACCATACCCAATAGAGAACTGTCGCCACTAAAAGTTATCCCCGAAGTATCGGCACCATTGCTAAATCTTGCAGGCACCTGCATACAGGATAATGTGGAATCCTGTTCTATTTGAACTTGTAACTTGCTATTATTGTCCTGGCAACTAAATAGCAAAACGAACACGACAAAACCAAGAATTTTCGATTTGCGTATAGTTAAAACATTCATACTTTTCAAACAATTACTTTACGAATAATACTTTTTCAGTAGAGTCATTTTTATTTTATCTTATCGAACATAAGTTTCATCCCACTTTCAAGATGTTCTTTTGCAGGATTCCTTTTATTGAGCCTGATCGTTTGCTAAGTTATTTAATAAAGGTTGGAGAATCTTGCCCAATGCCGTACTTGAATCCTTTTTTGACGTTCGCTTTATTTGTCTCTTTGATTCCATTACATGGTTAACTAATGACTGCTTAACTATCGAGGACGGCGACTTGGTAGATAGTCCGAATAGTCTTTTGTAAGCCTGTTTAACAAACAATATTCTTTTACATTTCAATAAATTTTTTGATAAAATGCAGTGAAGGGCAACCTATTGAACTTATTAGTACTTCTTTTATAGCCTAAAACAAAAATGCCTCGCAAATCATTGATTTACAAGGCAGTACTTTCTAAATTGTGACCGCGTCAGGATTCAAACCTGAAACCTTCTCATCCGTAGTGAGACGCTCTATTCAGTTGAGCTACGCAGCCAGTCGAAATCAGTAATTTACTTTCTTTCGGGGTGCAAAAATAAGGGTATCAAACCTTACAGGCAAAGGATTTTTTTAATCTTTTTGAAAAAGCGCGTATTTTTCAATTCCCCTAACTTAGAACAACAAAAGCCCGGATTATGATACCAGAAGACCCGCAGTTACCAAATGAACAGGATGATGAAGAAGCCTTACGCCTCGAAAATGACATTTTGAAACTCAAAATGCAGGCAGAATTTGGCGCCCAGTTTGATGAAATAGCTAAAGATGTGTCGCCTGAATTGGAACAACAATTTCTTAAACAAGTCTATGACTTTGAAAAAGCCTGGGAAAAACAGGAAATTACAACGGTTTCAAAATTGTTAGGCAATCCAAATTTTATACCCATCAATGCCATAGCAGCAGCCGACCTGGACTCCGAATACCAAAAAGTGCTCGATCTGTATGAAGAAAAGGGCATGAGTGTAGATTTTACCAACGAGTATCCTACTTCCGTAAAATACCGTTTTGCTACAGAAGAGCTTCCGCTGCACGAAACCATGCTGGTGAATATGCCAGGTATGATGCTTGGTTTTATTTACGAAGAATTTCATCCCAACCACGCCAGTGATATGGAGGAAAAAGTAAAAACATTCCTGGAGGGCTGGTTTGACAGGGATATTGAAAAATGCACCGGTATAGTCAGTAAACAATTTATTCTCGACAATGGTCAACTACTCCCCCAGGAAAGCTTTAAAGTGAAGTTGCAGCAACTTTTTGATTCTTATAATGCTTTTGAAGAAACCGATTATTTTATTTCTGAAACGAGTTATGAAAAGCAGGAGGCCGATGCAGAGGGAGATGAATTAGCCCTTGGTTACGTGGAAGGTGGCATGCGATGGAAAGCAGTTTTGGAAAATGGAGAAACGCTGCCGGTTTCGGGTCCTTTTAAATTCTATCTTGAACTCGGCTATGGCGATTGTAGCATTATGTATTTTGTATTACCAGGCTGGAAATGGTAATAAGAGCTAAAAGTGAAGTCATCCTAAACAGTTATCGGTCAGTTGTGGTTTTAACGGTTTAACCTGGTCATACTTTTTACAATAAATGCATCAATTCTAATTGGATTATCAGGTGCTTATTCTACACCTTTGCAGCCAAACATTTCCCTCGTTAGGGCAGCAACTGGAATCAAGCATGATTGAACCGAAAAGAACCGACATCGGCCTTATAACAGGCGATGTAGATGTATTTATAATCGGAGCCGGGCCTATAGGCCTTGCCTGCGCTATTGAAGCCAAAAAAGCGGATCTCTCCTATCTTGTGATAGACAAAGGATGCCTTGTGAACAGCCTTTACCACTATCCTGTTAATATGACTTTTTTTTCGACTTCGGAAAGACTGGAAATTGGCGGTGTTCCTTTTATGAGCCTGAACCCAAAACCAAACCGCGCTGAAGCAGTGGAATATTATCGAAGGGTGGTAGAAAAATTCAACCTGCAACCCAGGTTATTTGAACAGGTAGAACAGGTTATTGAGGTAAGAGAAACCAACTCCGGCGAAAAAGGCAATTATAAAATAATTACTTCAAAGGGAACCTTTTTTGCCCGCAATATTATAGTTGCCACCGGTTTTTATGACCTGCCGGTATTGATGCAGGTACCAGGTGAAGATTTGCCCAAAGTTTCACATTATTATACCGATCCTGCTTTCTATGCATTTCAAAAAGTATTGGTAGTAGGAGGTAATAACAGTGCTGTGGACGCTGCACTTGAATGCTGGCGTAAAGGCGCAGAAGTAACCATGGTTTTAAAAAGCAGCGAAATAGGACACCGGGTAAAATATTGGGCAAGACCAGATATCGTGAACCGCATAGCAGAAGGAAGTATCACTGCCTATTTTAATTCGACACTCTCTGAAATCCGCGAAAAGTCGGTTGACATTCAAACAGCCGATGGAATTGTAACAATAGCAAACGATTTTGTTTTAGCTATGACAGGCTATCAACCCAATTTTTCGTTTCTAACATCATTAGGTATTGAGCTTTCAAAGGACGAAAAATTGCACCCGTTGCATAATCCTGAAAGCATGGAAACCAACCAGCCAAACATCTACCTTGCCGGCGTTGTTTGCGGGGGCATGGATACACATGTTTGGTTTATTGAAAACAGCCGTGAACATGCAGTAAAAATCATCAGGGATATTATTGCGAAGCGTGAAACCTTGTCAAATTAAAAAATTAATGAAATGCGTTCTCTAATTCATCATGAGGGAGTATTCATATTAAACTTTCACGTCTATAAATAAAAAACGAAGATGCAAAAATCAATTTCAATTGATGATTTGAAACTTATGAATTTGACTTGAGGCGCCAAATTAAATTTTCCGCAACTCCAATTCGCGACAGCACTCACCGCTCACTACTCACCACTCACTATTCACGCCCCTAAACCGCCCGCAGCAAATTCTCCAATTCCCTTGTATCGTACCGTGAATGCAATGGCGAACGCATTTTTTTTAATGCCAGGTAATTATAGACTTCTACCTGCGATTTTATTCGTTTATTATCCTCAGCCTGTACATACCTGTTTCTAAGTTTAGTATCCAGTAACCTGGCTTTCACATTATCACTTAATTGAATATCTAAAATGTCCAAGAGTTCTTTTTTAATATTTTCATCTTTTATAGGGCAAGCTGCCTCTATCCTGTGATCAAGGTTTCGAACCATCCAATCTGCAGAGGAAATAAATACTTTTTCATCTCCTTCATTGTAAAATGCAAATACCCGTGCATGTTCGAGGTATTCGTCTACAATGCTAATGGCATATGGCTTGTACTTACTTTTATTCTTTTCAAACATGGCACAATAAATACCTCTTACAATTAATTTAATTTCTACGCCAGCAGCAGCAGCTTTGTACAAATGATTGATTAAATCTTCATCAGACAACGAATTTACTTTGCAGATTATACGGGCCAGTTTTTTGGCCTTCGCATTTTTAATTTCAATATTGATGCGCCTGATAATTTGTTGCCGCATGTTTGCCGGGCAAAGCAATAAGTTATTACATAACCGCAATTCATCCGCATCTCCACCTGGTTTTTCCAAATAATTAAACACCCTGTTTATATCGGATACGATACCCTTATCACTGGTAAGCAAACAATGATCGCCATATAATGTCGCTGTTTTTTCGTTAAGATTGCCAGTGCTTACAAATCCGTATTGTATGTTCTTTTTGCCCATCTTTTTCTTGATCAGGCAAAGCTTGGCATGCACTTTCAAATTTGGCAAACCGGTTATCACTTTTACTCCTTCCTGCTCCAGTATTTCCTTCCATTCCAGGTTGGCTTCTTCATCAAAACGGGCCCTCAATTCAAGCATAACAACCACTTGTTTGCCATTGCGTACCGCGTTTAGTAATGCATTTACAATTTTACTGTTTGATGCGAGGCGATAGCAGGTTACTTTGATGGTTGTTACATACGGGTCCATTGCGGCTTCACGCAGCAGATCAATCACCGAATTAAAAGAATGATAAGGAAAAGATAGCAGCACATCGTGTTTCAATACAACATCGGTTACCCGGGTTCCATCATCAAGTGCCGGGTGAATAAACGATGGTTTGCGGGAGTCGTCTTTTTCAAACACATCAGGAAAATCCATAAAGTGACGGAAATTGTGAATCCTGCCACCCGGTATAATATTGTCTTTGCGTGCAAGGCCCAATCTCCTGATCAGGTATTCCAATAAGCCGGCATCCATTTCCTTGTCGTATATAAAACGTACTGGCTTGCCTTCACGCCGCTTTTTTAAACCCTTTTCAATCTTTTGAACCAGCGACGTAGCAATATCATTATCGATATCAATTTCCGCATCCTTGGTTACTTTAAAAACATGGGCAGAATACTGATCGTATTCAAAATAGGAAAAAATATGGGGAAGATTAAACCGGATCACATCTTCCAGGAGTATAATATGTTGTTCGCCTGGATTTGAAGGCAATAAAACAAACCTTCCAACTGCTTTTGACGGCACTTCAATTAATGCATATTTCTGTCCGTACGCGGTATTGTTTTTGCGCATTACCACACCCAGGTAAATAGATTTATCCCGCAGGTACGGCATCTGCGGAATGCTTTCAATCATAAGTGGTATAAGGCTGGAACTTACCTCATCATCATAAAACTTTTCAATAAATTGTTGTTGTTCCTTATTCAGCTGATTCTCGTTTACAATAAAAATATGCTGCTGTTTTAACAGCTCTAATATTTCGTCCCAAATGCGGCTGAATTCGTTTTGCTGTTGCAACACAATCTGTTGAATATCGTCCAGGATCTGGTCGGCTGAATATTCGAGGTGCATCGCGGCCTGTGTACCTTTTTTCATTACTTCCAGCATCCGTTTCAAAGTAGCAACCCGAACGCGGAAAAACTCATCCTGGTTATTGGAATGAATACCAAGAAATTTAATCCGCTGTTTCAGCGGTACTGAAGGATCATTTGCTTCCTGCAAAACGCGGGCATTAAAACTCAACCAACTTATGTCGCGGGGAATGATATTTTTTTTGGATGCCATATGGAACAACTGGGTGCCATTCAAATGTATGAAAGCCATGCCCAGCGGCAATGTTAAGTTTAGATTTTTGTTAGCGCAAACCAATTTAATATGCCACTTCCCCGAAAGTCATACGCGGTTTATATTGAGCCCGGTCAGGCCTGTGAGAAGTCAATGAAAGGTTCCCGGCAAGATGACTAAATATGGCACGAAGAATTTTTGCCCTGTTTTGCGGTAGCAGGTATTTAAGCATATACACCCCTCTTAAAAAAGCCGCCAGCCATCCAAATAACGGCCATCCATTGATGCAGGATATTGCGTGACCGTTTCCCATGTTTGCCATCAAAAACGATTCCCTGGTCTTTAATGCAACTTCGTTTTTTCCACAAATACTGGCTGCTATATTGGCACCTATTAACCTACCCTGCTTTACATTATAAATGTATGAGGAAGGAGATTTAAATTGCCTGGACAAAGAACCACGTAACCGCCAAACGTCTGTTGCATTAATTACATGCCCGTAGCGATCAGACTCTAAAGAGGGTATAGCACCTGATAACAAACCTGGCTCCTGCTTTCCGCAAAAAGGATTGGCATTAAACACCAGGCTGCAGTTAATAAAACTTCCGTCAATTAACACAGCACCGTCGGTATTTACCCTTAAAAGTTCCTTATTGCATATAACCCTAATTCCTTCTTCCTTTAAAACACGGCTTACATAGGCTTTAAAAGCCATCGCATTGGGTCCGCTAACCTGTAAAGAGGGTTCGTTGGTTACAAGGTATATGGTTGGCTTTACTGAAACGAACTGCTGCCTGCATAACTGCCTTAAATAAACTGAAATAGTTCCTGCAAGTTCTGCAGCCACCAGGCCATTTCCAACCAGTGTTACACGTAAATGACGTGCGGCTGTAAACTTGTCTTTAGACCTGGCAGCTTTTTCAGCAAGTATTTGAAGCTCTTGTTTCATCTTTGCCATGTCAAGTGCTGATTGAATGGGGAAACCAAGGTCCGTTGCAATGGTGGACGCATCGCCGCAAAATTGATCGCCAATTAGCAAATGATCATAATGATGAACAGTTACCCCCTGATTTTCCTTAACTTGAATTTGCCTCCTGGCAGGATCTACCTGCACTAATGAACCTATAACCCGTTTTGCCTGGCGAAAACAACTTTCAACCGGAACCCGAAGCATTGGTTCGTCGAGTAACCCGGTCATACATTCCTGCATCCATCCGTAACTCGTATGAAAATCATCTTTGCTTATTAAAGTAAGTTGCACTCTCCCGTCGATCATTAACGGAGCTATTTTCTTTACAAGTGTTTGAAAGGCTCCTAAACAAACTGCACCTGATCCAAGCAATACGATGTTCAGAGGTGAATCGGTATAAAACGAAGGAATGTTTTTGATGGAAGGTTTCATAAGATTGTTGCAGCAGGTTTATTGTTGCGCTACAAAATTGTATTCCCGTTTTTGCGATTCCTACGTAATTCTACTGAGTTTTTTGAGTAATTCTACGGTATTTTGGCAGGTAGTTTCCGCAATTTGGTCGTTTACAAGCTACAACCATGGCTTAAAAAGTGGAGTTCCTAACAATTCCGCGTACTTTTTTATCCTATTGTAACAATCAACCAACTTTGACTCCATTTTTGCAATTACACCTTTCATTCGATCATATGATTACCAAACGATCTGCCCGTGCCATAAAGCATACCGTGCTGGCTATAGTTTCCTGCCTGTTTTTTACTTTGCTGATAGCACAAAAAAACACCACCATTCCTATTGTAACCAGTAAGAATGCTTTTGTGCTGCAAACCGATGCCAATAACAGGCTTATAATAACTTATTTCGGCAAAAAGCTTGCGAACCTTCCCGAATATGGGGGCATTCTAAGGCAGTTTAACTTCAAAGACGATAGCCAAACCTATTACAACAACGCTTACACCTCATCCGGCACCTACAGTTTGGTAGAACCGGCTATTCAACTAATGCATGCTGATGGAAATATGTCACTGGACTTAAAATACATTAGCCACGACATACAGAAATTGGATGACAATACCTCCCTCGCGTCAATCGTTTTGCGGGATTCTCTTTATCCAACGCAGGTGACCTTGTTTATTAAAACCTGGTTTAAAGAAAATGTAATTGAGCAGTGGACAGTAATAAAAAATGGTGAGAACAAGCCAATCAGGATGCAGAAATATGCATCTGCCAATTTGTTTTTTGCCGGTCAGAAGTTCTACTTAAATCACTATCATGGAGCTTGGGGCCGCGAAATGAAACCCGTTGAAATTGAACTCACTCATGGTATAAAATCATTGGATACCAAACTTGGCACAAGGGCCAATATGTTTACACCACCCGTATTCATGATCTCATTTGATCAGCCAGCAACCGAAGATGATGGAAAAGTGTTAATGGCCAACCTTGCCTGGTCGGGTAATTTTAAAGCTGATTTCGAAATAGATCCGGCAGGCAACCTACGTCTTATTGCAGGCATCAATCCTTATGCCTCCGAATACACGCTTGCCGCAGGACAAAGTTTTCAAACACCTTCACTTATTTATACCTATTCCGAAAATGGAAAAGGAGAAGCAAGCCGCAACCTGCATCATTGGGCAAAAAAATACCGGTTGGTTGATGGAGAAGGCGACCGGCTTACGCTTCTAAATAATTGGGAAGCTACTTATTTTGATTTTGATGAAAATAAATTAGCCGGGTTGTTTAAGGATGGAAAGAAATTAGGTGTTGATTTGTTTTTACTGGATGATGGCTGGTTTGGTAACAAGTATCCCCGCAATGGCGATAATGCTGGCCTTGGTGACTGGCAGGAAAACAAAGCAAAGCTTCCGCATGGTATTGGCTGGCTTGTAAAAGAAGCACAGTCTGCTGGTATAAAATTTGGCATTTGGGTTGAACCTGAAATGGTGAATCCTGAAAGCGAATTGTATGAAAAACATCCTGATTGGGTGATTCGCGAACCGCAGCGTAAAGAGATTTATTATCGTAACCAACTGGTACTCGATTTGTCTAACCCAGCGGTACAGGATTTTGTGTTTGGTGTGCTTGATACTTTGTTTACTAAAAATCCACAACTATCATTTATAAAATGGGATTGCAACGCCGTTACCTATAATGCGCATTCAACCTATCTTGGTAAAACGGGGAAACCGCAAACGCATCTTTATGTTGATTACATCAAAGGATTGTATAAGGTACTGGAGAGACTTCGCTCTAAATACCCCAAAGTTCCAATGATGCTATGTTCAGGCGGTGGTGGCAGGGTGGATTATGAAGCCTTAAAATATTTCACGGAATATTGGCCAAGCGACAATACAGATCCGTTAGAACGTATTTTCATTCAATGGGAATATTCTTACTTTTATCCTGCTATCGCCAGTTGCAACCATGTGACCGACTGGAGCAAACTGCCGCTCAAATATCGCACAGATGTGGCAATGATGGGAAAACTGGGATTTGATATCGTAGTAAATACCCTGACTGCAACGGACCTCGCCTTTGCGCAATCCGCTGTAAGCAATTATAAACAATTGAAAGGGCTTATTTTGCATGGTGATCAATATCGACTGGTTGATCCATGGAAAAACCACCTGGCCAGCTTATTGTATGTAAATGACGACAAAAGTCATGCAGTAGTCTTTAATTATTTTACAGAACAACGTTTCCTGTTTACAGCAACCATGTTACCGGTAAAACTGAAAGGTCTTGATGCTAATAAAAAATACACCGTTACCGAGACCAATTTATACCCCGGTACCAAATCAACTTTAAATAACGAGATGGAAACCTATTCCGGCGACTACCTGATGACCGTTGGTTTCAATCCCGATGTAAATGCTAATCGCAGGAGTGTGATACTGGAAGTAAAAGAAGCGAAATAGTACAACAAATATTTGCTATCATCCTAACATTTAATTTTGGAAACAGACCATATAAAAAAATTAAAAATCAAGTAATGAATTCACGCCGCCACTTTATACAAAAATTAACCGCAGCCTCTGTAACCATCCCATTACTATCGCAATTGGCATATGGGAAAAACGTTGACGAAACTCCATATGATGGACCTGTTTTAAGAGTTGCTATTATGGGCCTGGGTAGCTACGGTAACCGCGTAGCAGAAGCAATGAAAGATTGTAAAATGGCCAGGTTAGTTGGTGTGATAAGTGGCACACCATCTAAAATAAAGGACTGGCAAAGCAAATTCAATATTGAAGAAAAGAATTGCTACAATTACAACAACTTCGACGACATAAAGAATAACCCGGATATTGATGCTGTTTATGTGATTACGCCAAATGCATTACACCACAACCAGGTAATTCGTGTTGCAAAAGCAGGAAAACATGTGATCTGCGAAAAGCCGATGGCCATTAATGCAAAAGAAGGCCAGGAAATGGTGGATGCCTGCATCAAAGCCGGGGTAAAATTATTGATAGGTTACCGGATGCATTTTGAACCACATACACTTGAAGTAATCCGCTTACGCGATGCAGGTGAATTTGGTAAAGTATTGTTCTTCCAGGGCTTATCGGGATTTACTATTGGAGACCCGACCCAATGGCGGTTAAATAAACAATTATCTGGTGGCGGAGCAATGATGGATATCGGCATTTACTCTATCAATGGTGCACGATACATGATTGGTGAAGATCCTATTTGGATCACGGCACAGGAAACAAAAAATGACCCGGTAAAATTTAAACCAGGTGTTGACGAAACCATTTTGTTTCAAATGGGTTTCCCCGGCGGCGCTGTTGCTTCCTGTCTTTCTACTTATAGTATGAGCAACCTTGACCGCTTTTTTCTAAATGGCACAAAGGGCTTTGCTGAATTAAATCCTTCAACAGGTTATGGACCTATTAAAGCACGCACAAACAAAGGCGAATTAAAGCAACCCATTGTTACGCATCAAACGCTTCAAATGGATGAAATGGCAGCTATCATTTTACAAGGAAAACAACCGCTTGTTCCAGTTAACGGCGAAGAAGGCGTAAAAGATATGAAGATCATTGATGCCATTTTCGAAGCAGCCGCAACAGGTAAAAAAGTGACCCTGTCGTTGTAATAAAATTAAAGGCACTTCGAAATTTATAATACAGTGAGAAGTTTGAGTAGCTATTCGAAGTCTCCTGACTTCGAATAGCTACGCTACAAGTCTATGACTTATCAAACTAACCTGCCGACAACAAGAGCTGCTCTGCGAAGTCTCCTGACTTCGCAGTTTTATGTTGCAAGTCTATGACTTGCTTTTTAAGGTATTATTTTCATACAACACTTGATTAAGATTTGAGATACTTTTCATCTTAGTTCGTGAATGGGCTGTTCTATGACGTAAGTCCGGACTTACTATATGTTTTTTTATCAGTCAATTAGTTATTTTACCCGCCAAAGGCAAAGGTCATTTTCACACCTATAAACTTATACTGCTCTGCAAAGTCTCCTGACTTCGCCGGTTCTATGTTGTCAGTATGACTAAACATTCCAATGTATTAAGTTCATATTCAAAATCATTCACCAATGGACCTCTTCAGAGAAGGCTATGCCATCAGGGATCAATATGCCCCTCACTTTTTAACCTTCACTATATGTGGATGGATTGATTTGTTTTCAAGAAAAATATACAGAGATATTGTTTTAGATGCATTCAGGTATGCGCAGTTAAATAACCAATTGGTTATTTACGGTTACGTAATTATGAGTAATCACATTCATGTGATAATGAAGGCAAATGAGCACCAAAGAAAAACATTGAGTGATATCGTCAGAGACTTTAAAAAATTTACTCATCGTGAAATGATTAAGGTTATTAAGTCTGATATAGAAAGCCGGCGTTTATGGATGTTACACCAGTTTAAGTACTATGGCAGTTCAAATCCTAATAATCTACTTATGCAAATCTGGACAAACGACAATCATCCTGAAATTTGTTACAGTACTAAATTTACATTAATAAAATTGAGATATATTCATGAAAATCCTGTTAGGGCAGGAATTGTTGCAGAGCAGAAAATTATTTATATTCAAGTGCTTCTAACTATGCTGAACTGGGAGGAGAATTAGAGATAACCTTGCTTTATTAGTGTACCAAGGTAACATCGCCTGGCATTTTCAATTGATAAAACACTTTATAATAAGTCGCAAACTTATTTCATACAACTGCGAAGTCAGGAGACTTCGCAGAGCCCCGACTTCGCAGAGCCCCGTGTTGACGAAACTATTTTGTTTCAAATGGGTTTCCCCGGCGGCGCTGTTGCTTCCTGTCTTTCTACTTATAGTATGAGCAACCTTGACCGCTTTTTTCTAAATGGCACAAAGGGCTTTGCTGAATTAAATCCTTCAACAGGTTATGGACCTATTAAAGCACGCACAAACAAAGGCGAATTAAAGCAACCCATTGTTACGCATCAAACGCTTCAAATGGATGAAATGGCAGCTATCATTTTACAAGGAAAACAACCGCTTGTTCCAGTTAACGGCGAAGAAGGCGTAAAAGATATGAAGATCATTGATGCCATTTTCGAAGCAGCCGCAACAGGTAAAAAAGTGACCCTGTCGTTGTAATAAAATTAAAGGCACTTCGAAATTTATAATACAGTGAGAAGTTTGAGTAGCTATTCGAAGTCTCCTGACTTCGAATAGCTACGCTACAAGTCTATGACTTATCAAACTAACCTGCCGACAACAAGAGCTGCTCTGCGAAGTCTCCTGACTTCGCAGTTTTATGTTGCAAGTCTATGACTTGCTACATAGTTTCAGCATACTCTATTTACAAATTGCCTTTTTTCATTTCTGAAACTGCAAAATTTGCCGCTCTTGCAGTAAATGCCATATACAACAAAGAGGGACTTTGATTCCCGGTGCTTGTCATACACGCTCCGTCTGTAACAAAAACATTTTTGCAATGGTGCAGTTGATTATTTCCATTAAGCAACGATGTTTTCGGATCCTTGCCCATACGGCATCCTCCCATTTCGTGTATATCGAGGCCCGGTGGTTGATGGTTATCATGCTGGCCGATGTTTTTAACACCCGCCATGTCGAGCATCTCTGCACTTTGTGTCAAAAAGTCGCCAATCATTTTATCATCGTTGTCATCATAATCTACATCCATAATCAGAAGCGGTATCCCCCATTGATCTTTTTTGTCTGAACTTAACCGGACCTGGTTCTTTTCCTTTGGAATTGTTTCTCCCTGCATGTACATATAGGTTCCCCAATCACCGGCTTCGGTTAAAGCCTCCTTGAAGTCAGCACCTATACTTTCAGGAATGCTTTCGCTATTTAACCTGCCGCGGTAGGCACCCATAAACGTAGTAAAGCCTCCTTTAAATTCCATATCGTTTTTATACAGGTTCCTATAGTTTGCAATAATGGGTTCTGTAGGATTTCGGCCGTAATAATACTTATCATGCATCCCTTCTATCCGTCCATTCACACTGGCCCTGTAATTATGATGCGCTACAAATTTCCCCAGCAGTCCACTATCATTTCCAAGACCATTCGGAAAACGACCGGAAGTAGAATTTAGTAAAACAAGATTACTGTTCAAAGCAGACGCATTCACAAAAATGATCCGCGAAAAATAGTCCGTTGATTGCTTGGTTTCACTATCAATAATTCTTACACCAACAGCCTTATTTTTTTGCGAATCAAATAGAATGGAATGCACCACTGAATGTGGCCTGATGGTAAGATTTCCCGTTTGTTTTGCCCAGGGGATAGTTGAAGAAACCGAACTGAAATAAGCACCAAACGGACAGCCACGCATACACAGGTTTCTCGCCTGGCATTTGGCCCTTCCCTGTTGCAAATGCAGTTCCGTTGGTGACGTAAGGTGTGCCCATCTTGCATGTACCAAATGGCGATCCGGGTATTTTGATTTGATGGTATTTTGAATATGCGATTCAACACAATTTAAATCGAAAGGCGGCAGGTATTCTCCATCCGGCATTGCATCAATGCCGTCTCTTGTGCCGCATACGCCGATAAACTTTTCGACATGCGAATACCACGGCGCTATTTCCCTGTAAGTTACCGGCCATTGAATACCATATCCATCCCTGGCCGGGGCATCAAAATCGTATTGGCTCCAGCGTTGGCAGGCCCTGCCCCAGGTAAGCGACTTTCCGCCAACCTGGTAGCCCCTGATCCAGTCAAATGGCTTCTCCTGGATATAGGGATGATCCTTGTCTTTAATAAAAAAGTGAGCGGTGTCTTCACCAAACCCGGCAGCCTTACTGATTAAGGGGTTCTCCTGGTAAAAAGCTTTCGACATTTGCCCCCGATGCTTGAATTCCCATGGGGCTTTGTTGGCTGTGGGATAATCTTTATTGTGTTCTACATTTCGCCCACGTTCCAGTACCAAAGTTTTCAAGCCATTTTCACATAGTTCTTTAGCGGCCCAACCCCCGCTAATTCCAGATCCTATTACTATCGCATCAAAACTATTAGCCGCAATTCCCCTGGTATTCAGGTTTGCAGCAGTTGAATCTCCCGGCATAACAATCGTTTATAGTGTTCCTGTAAGAGGTATAACGAACCCAAACATTTTTTGAAAGTAAAACTTTTATTTTCCATAGATGTCAACAAACAACTGCAATCAAATAATTTCACAATCGAAAAACAACGATTGCTATGAACAGGATAAAGGTCGCCCTTTTAGGTGCTGGTTTTATTGCAGATATACATGTAGAAAGTTATCATCGCTTTGTGCCTAATGCAGAGGTAATTGCGGTTTATACCCGGGATGAACAAAAAGCAAAGGCATTTGCAGAAAAACATCATATCCCCCAGTGGTTTTCTGATATGGATGCTCTAATTAAAAACAGTGGTTGCGATGTTGTGGATATCTGTTTACCTAACTATTTGCACAGGGATGCTACTTTGAAAGCTACTGCAGCCGGTAAACATATTATCATTGAAAAACCATTGGCTGTCACATTAGAAGAGGGCCGGGAAATGATTGCTGCCTGCCGGCAAGCGGGAGTAAAATTGATGTATGCGGAAGAATTGTGTTTTGCTCCCAAATACGAACGAGTTAGGCACCTTGTTAAAGAAGGCGCTGTCGGAGATATTTACATGCTCAAACAATCTGAAAAACATTCCGGTCCGCATTCCGACTGGTTTTATGATATCAATCTTTCCGGAGGTGGTGTAATAATGGATATGGGCTGCCATGCCATTGCCTGGTTCCGGTGGATGCTCAACAACGCCAAAGCGACCAGCGTTTATGCCACCATGAGTACAGTTTACCACAGCGGCCGAACCAGGGGCGAAGACAATTCGGTTATTATTATTGAATTTGAAAATGGGGTAACCGCAGTAGCAGAAAACAGCTGGGCCAAGCACGGCGGTATGGATGATAAAAGTGAGGTGTATGGAACCGGCGGAGTAATGTATGCCGACCTGTTTATGGGTAATGCCGCCATCACTTACAGCAAAAATGGCTATGGCTATGCGATGGAAAAAGCCGATACCACTGTTGGATGGAGCTTTACAGTTTTTGAAGAAGTTTTTAACCAGGGTTACCCGCATGAATTGCAACATTTTATCGATTGTGTTCAACATGATAAACAACCCCTGGTAACAGGTGATGATGGACTTGCTGTACTCGAAATAATTTACGCTGCGTATGCATCAGCAAGGGAGGGAAAAAAGATTTTGTTGCCTTTCACGCCAGTAGTTAAAAAACCAATTGATCTCTGGCTGGGTAGCTGATAAAGTTTAAAAGCAATCAAATAAATATCATTAAATATTTATTTCGACGGGTCGATAATTTAATTTTTAATATTTATAATTAGCAAACAAAAATTTCGGATGCAAATTAATATCAGCGATACTTATGACGATATGTGTCAGCAGGTTTTGGCACACCTCAGCCTGTTGACAAGCAACTTAACTAACCCATTGATCTGCCCCGCATCAGGAAGCACACCCGAAGGTTTATACAAACAAATGGTAACACTTGCAAATTCAAATCTGCTGGATGTTGCTACCTGGGATTTTGTTGGATTGGATGAATGGCTGGGTATGAATGAAACAGATGAAGGCAGTTGCAGGCAATCACTGGATCAACAATTTTTTGAGCCTTTGCAAATTACCGAAAACAGAATTTGTTTTTTTGACGGAAGAGCAACCGATCCGCAAGGCGAATGCGAAAAAGTGGAGGCATTTATTAACCAGCATGCAGGTATCGATATTGCCATAGTTGGCCTGGGTACCAATGGACATGTTGCTATGAACGAACCGGGCACCAATGCATTACTACGTTCGCATATCAGCAATATTGCACCCGAAACACAAGCCGTCGGTCAAAAATATTTCTCTTCACCCAAAAAGATAACACAGGGCATTACTTTGGGCATTGCGACTCTAATGGAATCCCGTCATATTTTAATGATGGTTAATGGCATTAAAAAAGCAGCTATTGTTAAGGAGATGCTTACAATTCCTGTTTCAGAAGAACTGCCTGCTACTCTTTTCAGGGATCATCCCGGGCTACATATTTACCTCGATAAAGAAGCAGCATCCTACCTGCAAACATCTTAATATGTTAGCAAGAAATCATATTGGCATCGACCTGGGTGGAACCAATATCCGTGCAGGAATTTTGGAAGGAAATGAACTTAAAAACATCTTATCAGCCAGGCTTAATGCCAATGGAAACGCTGCAGAGATCCTGCAGCAGGTTTATGCTATAACTGATCCGCTTTTTGATGATAGTATTCTCTCTATTGGAATTGGTGTACCGGGCCTGGTAGACCATCAAAACGCATTGGTCTATGATGTTGTAAATATTCCCGCCTGGCAAAAAGTGCCATTGATTGAATGGATGGAAGAAAGGTATAAAGTGCCTGTGCTCGTTAACAATGATGCCAATTGTTTTGCACTGGGTGAATATTATACGATGGAAAATTCCGGCATTGATTCTATGGTTGGACTTACCATTGGAACAGGACTTGGTTCAGGTTTGATCCTGCATAAAAAGCTGTACACAGGCAGGAACGGCGGTGCAGGTGAATTTGGTATGATTCCTTATCTCGATCACAATTATGAATACTATGCAAGCGGCCAGTTTTTTGAAAACGAATTTCAATGCAACGGATTAGCTGTTTTCGAAGATGCAAAGCAGGGCAATGCGATAGCGCTTAACAGGTATGAAGCCTTTGGTACACATCTTGGCAATGCCATAAAAACGATCTTATTTGCTGTCGACGTTGATCGCATTGTTATCGGGGGCTCAGTAAAAAAAGCATTTCCATTTTTTGAAAAAACCATGTGGCAATCTCTACAAACGTTTCCCTATCAGCGGGCATTAGTGCATCTTAAAATTCTGGTTTCCAAATCTGATCATAGTGGTATTCTTGGTGCCGCATCTCTTTTTAAGAACTTTCAAACTAATTAAGCAACAACTTCCCGGTTTGATTTAAAGTAAGTTGAGATTGTCAACAAATCTTTGAACGTTGTTGCTGGAAGTTATTGGGTTACTTTTTCTGCCATTTAGAATTAACAATGTGTAAATAATACACTAAGTATATTTGCATATTCGAATAAAGGTTTGTTTGTTGTATGAAAACAACAATTTTAGTAACTACAGGGGTTGACATTCCTGTGCAAACAAACAATTATGAAAACGATTATTAAAGAACTGGTATTTGATAAAGAAATGATTAACAAGTTGAAAAATGCAGAATTGAACGAAAACCTGCTTTACAACCAGTTGATCAGTGGCAAAATCACTATGAAAGAATACCTTGAATTAAGCAGGTAGAATACATGAGAAAACCAAGAAAGTGTTTATCGGAAGATGGACGCTTTTTTTTTGCCCGGGAACTTCGAATAACCTGCATTTTAGAAAAGTAGCTAACTCTCCCGGCGCTAAGTTCCTTTGGTAACGAACCAAATAGTCTTTCTAAAGCAGCAAATTATACTCCTGGTTAAACCCTGTTCTGGCATATTTTTTTGAAAGGTGTATTATGTCATTAACAGCAAAAAAAAAGCCGCGATCCACAAATAGTTCGCAGGAATTGCCGGTAAAAAATACGAATGCAGTAGAAGGTAAAAAGCCAGGCATTCTAAAAGGCAAAATAGCTAATGAAAAGCCGGGTAAAACAATTCCGGATCAATTCGCTGTTCCAAAAACACCCATTCCTTCCGATCTTTTTCCTATGCTGGCTACCCTGGTCAATAAACCTTTTGACGAACCCGGCTGGAGTTATGAAGTAAAATGGGATGGTTACCGGGCACTTGCTTATCTCGATGGTTCATCCGTTGAGCTACGTTCAAGAAACAACAAATCATTCAACGAAAAATTTTATCCAGTTTACGAGGCAATTAAGTTATGGGGAATACATGCCGTGGTGGATGGAGAAATTATTGTTGCCAATGACAAAGGCATATCCGATTTCAGTGATTTGCAGGGATGGCGAAGTGAGGCTGACGGAAGATTGATTTTTTATCTTTTTGATTTATTATGGCTGGATGGCTATGACCTTACAAAACTGCCGCTCACAGAACGAAGGAAACTATTAGAATCTATTGTGCCGGATAACGACACGATTAAGCTTAGCAAAACATTTGAGGCTACCGGAACTGAATTTTTCAGAATTGCAGAAGACATGAAACTGGAAGGCATAATTGCTAAGAAAACCGATAGTTTGTATGAACTTGGTAACCGTTCGAAAGAATGGCTGAAAATTAAAACTGAAAAGCGGCAGGAAATGGTTATTGGCGGCTATACCATAAATGAAAACAGCTCAAAAAAATTTAGTGCCTTGCTGGTAGGCTGGTACGAAAACGCTATCCTGCATTTTGTGTCGCCGGTTGGAACAGGCTTTTCTGAAAAAGTACAAACTTCCTTGTTGAATAAATTTAAAAAGCTGGAAACCACTAAATGTCCTTTTAGTACAATTCCGGATTTTAACAAGCCCTCCCGGTTTCGGCCAAATCCGCCAAAGGCAACAGTTACCTGGCTTAAACCGGAATTAGTAGCAGAGATAAGTTACCGTGAATTAACCAGGGACGGGGCTTTACGTCATCCTTCGTTTAAAGGTCTTCGGGAAGATAAAAATGCCAGGGATGTAGTGAAGGAAAATGTTGCATCCACCGAACAATTGATTGAACCGCAAAAGTCTGCCAAAAGCGATAAATTGTTTTCATCGGCCGGTAAAAAAGAAAGAAAGACATTTCTAAATCCCGCGGATGAAACACAAACAAGAAACATTGAAGGCCACGATCTAAAATTCACCAACCTGAGTAAACTATTTTGGCCGGAAGAAAAGGTTACAAAACGTGATATGCTCAACTATTATTTCCAGGTTGCGCCATTTATGTTGCCTTATATGAAAGACAGGCCTCAAACCCTGAACCGTCATCCAAATGGAATTAATAAACCAGCTTTTTATCAAAAAGATGTAACAGGCAAAATACCAGGCTGGATAGAAACATTTCCCTATTTCAGTGAAGCGGATGACAGGGAAAAAAACTTTCTGGTTTGCACCAATGAAGCGAGCCTGTTATATATAGCTTCATTAGGATGTATTGAAATGAACCCCTGGAGCAGCTGCAGGCAAACACCCAATCATCCTGACTGGTGCATAATTGATCTTGATCCTGATAAAAACACTTTTGAGCAAGTAATAGAAGCGGCGCAGGTTACCAAAAAAGTTCTGGACGCCATTGGAGTGGAGGCATTCTGCAAAACCTCGGGATCAACCGGCTTGCATATCTATATTCCGCTTGGTGCTAAATACACTTATGAAGATTCCAAAGAATTTGGAAGGGCATTGGTTAAAGAAGTTCATTCCCAAATACCGGCCTTTACAAGTATTGAAAGACTTACCAGTAACAGGAAAGGAAAAATGTATCTCGACTTTTTGCAAAACCGCCCGCAGGCAACGGTTGCCTCTGTATACTCACTAAGACCAAAACCCGGAGCAACTGTTTCGATGCCCCTCCATTGGGAAGAGGTAAAAAAAGGTTTACAAATGAAAGATTTCAATATTTACAATGCTGTTGCCAGGATAAGAGAGCAAGGTGATATTTTTTCAGGTGTGCTGGGCAAAGCAGTAAATATTGAACAAGCCTTAAAAAAGCTTGCGGAAATAAGTGGTTCACAAAATAAATAGTCGGTACCGGGATATTTAAATATTACTGTGTTTAAATAGTTTACAAACCGAAACAACTATTTGAAGAGGCCCCGAAAGCGATTATCGGACTCCATTACTAAAACCAGTAATTTTATTTTTCCGACACGATGTATTGTATGTATAAAATTGTAACGCATTGCTTTTCTGCCCTCTTTTTTTTATTTCTGGTTTCTTCCGGTTATTCGCAGCAAACAAATGATATAAGAGGGGTTACTGTAATTGGTGACAGTGGTGTGAGTATGAGCATGGGTGATTTACAAAAACTCTCTGACCTCGCTCCTCCGCGGAAAATAAAACCTAGCCAGGAAGAAGAGATTGACCGTCATCTTCAAAATCATCCCTCCTCGCCTGCTATCTCAAAATTCCCCGATGGTCCCGCTTTGATGGATCTTGGCACAACACAGGCTATGCACTCTAATTTCCAGGCAATAAGCCTCAGTGAGAGTAATGCAGTACCACCTGATTGTATGGGTGACCTGAGTGAAACACAGGTTTGTATTGCGGCAAACGGCCGGCTTAAATTTTATGCAAAACCAACCATTTGTGATCAACCAGTTATTACAAGCATTACGGCAGGTAGTAATTCATTGATCAATCCACAGTTTAATATCGATCTTGATGTATTTTTTAATTTAGTAAGAAACAATAGCGACATTACTGATCCGCAGGTTCATTACGATCGCTTAACTAAACGCTGGTTTATTGTGGCAATAAACGTAGCAAATAAAAGCAACCGCATGGTAGTTGCAGTAAGTAATTCCGCTGAAGTAACTGCCAGCACTTCTTTTACATTTTTCTTTTTTACACATGACCAGGGAACCGTTTCAGGAGGTTTTGATTTTGAAAAATTTGGAGACTTCCCAATGATGGGTCTCGACAAAAATGCCCTGTATATCGGTGCACTTATTTTTGATGCAGACAATAGCGAATATGAAGGATCGTCCTGCTATGTGATAAAGAAATCTTCAATACTTTCATCAGGCCCGATCGTTTTTACTGCCTTCAGAAGAATTGGTGCAACCGGTTCCGGCATATTTGCTCCCAACCCTGCTTTTAACGACGATCCGCAGTCAACACGAGGATATTTTGTTGGCGTAAGTGTGAGCAACTTTGGCATTTTGAATTATGTAATAGTTAATGATCCCGGTGGAACACCCACCACTACAACAGGAACTATTACGGTACCTGTTACATCATCACCGATAAATCAAACTGCAAAAGGAAGTAACAAGCCATTGGATGCAGGCGACGATCGTTTACTGAATGTTCAAATGATGAAGAACAAGGTATCAGGAATAAACACTATTTGGACAGCTCAAAATATTGCCGTTACCGCAGCGGGGTTAGGCAGCGCTAGTGGAACAAACTTGAGAAACGCTGTTAGATGGTATGAACTGAATGTAACAAATACTGCTTTAAGTTTAAAACAAAGCGGCACCTGGTACGATAACTCTGCCACCAACCCGATGGGCTTTTGGATGGGCAGCATAGCAGCCAGCGGACAAGGGCATGCATTAGCTGGTGCCAGTGCTGCAGGGCCCGATAAACATGCCAACGTAATTATTGCCGGCAGGTATAATACCCAAACCCTTGGCGAATTAAATCAACCCGTATTTGCGACTAATTTTTCGAATACTTACAACCGTGAAACAGGTGATGAACAACGCTGGGGTGATTATTCGCAAACTGTTGTAGACCCTTCAGATAATATGACCCTCTGGACTTTCCAGGAGTATACCAATGCCACAAATAGTTGGGGCGAAAGGGCAACCCAGTTAAAGGCCCCCCCACCTTCCACTCCCGTTAGCTTATCACCAATAATTTGCAATACACAACGAATTTCGGAAGTAATACTTACTGGCCAGTCAACCAACGGCACTGGTTTTTTTGACCCTGGTGAAGATACCGGCGGACCAGGTTTTAGCAAGAGGTTACAAATTCAATCAACCGGAAATATTGAGGTAACCGGAATAACATTTGAAAGTCCTACCCAAATAAGATTTTTGATTAATTATGCTGCTGCACCAACAGGAAGCCAGCAAACTTTTACCATTACCAATCCCGATTGCCAGTCGGTAACATTTAATTACAATCTTCCCACCTGCGATGGACCGGTAATCACGAAGCTGCTTACAGTATATCCCAATCCAACAACCGGAAATTTAAGTGTACGGCTTTCAGAGACTGGCGGACAACTGCGCTTATTGGATATTACCGGGAAACTGGTATCAGTACAAACGGTAGCTTCCAGTTTTTTAACCATACCTGCTGTGCTAATTCCTCCCGGAGTTTACATTGTAGAATACATTAATGGCAGTGTAAGTGCAAAGGAAAAAGTGCTCGTTTTATAGGTTGATCTAAAGCATAATTTAAACTTAATTCATCTTGTGAAAAAGCAAGCTTGCCAGTTCCAAAAAATATGTTTGTGCCGGGTTAAAATAAAAAATCATTCTGCCAAACTGATAAATGCTTTGCTATGAAAAGAAAAGAATTTATGCAACTAACTTCCGCATTAATCGCAGCACCTTTGGTAGCTTCTTTAGAAGGCCTCGCACAAACTACACCACTGCAAAACTGGGCTGGCAACCTTAGTTTTAGTACCAACAATGTGTATTATCCAAACACTGTTTCTGAAGTACAGGACCTGGTAAAAAAATGTACATATTTAAGACCACTGGGTACCAGGCATTGCTTTAACACTATTGCTGATAGCAAACAAAATCTTATTTCAACAAAGGCTTTAAATAAGGTGGTTTCGCTGGATAAAAACAATCTCACTGTAACGGTTGAATCCGGTATAAAATATGGAGAACTGGCTCCTTACCTGCACGAACAAGGTTTTGCATTACACAATCTTGCATCATTGCCCCATATTTCTGTTGGTGGTTCGATTACTACCGCCACCCATGGTTCGGGCGTTGGTAATGGCAATTTAGCTGCTGCTGTAAGAGGGATAGAACTTGTTTTGGCAGATGGAAGTGTGTTACAACTTACAAAAGAAAAAGATGGTGAAAAATTTAATGCTGCAGTTGTTGGCCTGGGAGCTTTGGGAATCATGACAAAAGTGACCCTTGCCATCGAACCTACGTACCAGGTACGCCAACATGTATTTACCGGCATGCCGATGAAGGCTCTAAAAGATAATTTTAACAAGATAGTTGGAGCAGGATACAGTGTTAGTTTGTTTACCGACTGGCAAACGCCGAACATCAACGAGGTTTGGATCAAAAGCCGTGTAGACAACGGCGTTAATTATGATGGAGTAAAAGATTTTTTTGGCGCACAGGCTGCTACTACAAACCTGCATCCCATAGCAACTTTATCACCCGTGAATTGTACCGAACAAATGGGTGTACCTGGACCCTGGCATGAAAGATTGCCTCATTTTAAAATGGGTTTTACTCCTAGTAGCGGCGTGGAATTGCAATCAGAATATTTCATTCCCATGCAGCAAGCCACTGATGCTATTTTTGCAATTGCTGCACTTGGAAAAGTTATTGGTCCGCATCTTTTTATATCAGAGATCCGCACCATTGCTGCAGACAATTTCTGGATGAGCCCGCATTACCAGCAAGCTTCTGTAGCCATACATTTTACCTGGCAACAACACATACCTGAAGTAATGGCTTTGCTTCCTCTTGTGGAGAAAAAACTTGAACATTTTAATGCCAAACCACATTGGGGCAAATTGTTTACCATTACCCCCGCTGTATTAGCTAACCGCTATAAAAAAATGGAAGATTTTAAGGCGATGGTAGCAACACTGGATCCTGCTCAAAAATTCAGGAATGAATTCTTAAGCAGAAACTTGTATACCGTATGATTGTTGGTTTGAAAAAATACATCAATTGTTTTGAACTGATTCATTGAGATCCAGTTTCCAGTTGTTATCAAAAAAACCAGTCGTTTTTACACCACTTGCACCAGAAACAAGCATGTCCAGGCTAAAAATTATAAAATCAGGAAAGCCGCTGCCACCAGCAAAATATTGATTGGCATTTGCTGCCTGCATTCCTTTTAAACCGGTACCAGCCACTACGCCGGTAGAATGGATGCCGTCGGCCTGGGGCCAAACAAAATATGCAGCAAGGTCATCACCGTTATAAATTTTTCCACCTGCAGTCACTTTATTTCTTTCCACCTGAAGTGGACAACCCTTTAACAACATACTCCAGGCTGCATTGGTAGCCGCATTGCCATAAATAATGGCATTCCTGCCCTTGTAAGTATCCTGGTCATACATTTTGTCGGCAATGATATCCACAGCGCCATTTCCCCTGTAATACCAGCTTTCAGCATCAAACTTAGCTTTGTTATAAGTTGCTTCATTTTCTTCCTTAGAACCCATGGTGCTATAAATGAAAACCATGTTGTGATTAAAAGCCTCTTTAAAGGTCCCATAATTGTGAGGCCCTTTTTGTTGGATGCCCGGCTTACCTGAAATTTCCCAATTGGCCTTTTTCCTGGTTAAGTAAACAGTATCATTTGCAACTGCAGTAGTATAATGAACTGCACTTGTACTATCCAGCAAAATAGTAACGGGTGTGTTTGCCGAAATATTTGGGAAAGCAAGCTTTAATACAGAAACATTTTTTGTAGAACCACTGATCGTATTTGTCTTCGAATTTCTTTTCAGCAATAAATTACTGTATTGTAAGGGATGCATTTGTTGCATGACCGAAGCCCACCGGTATTCTGCCGATATGCCAGGACTTGAAGTTGTAAAATCTATTTCGTTAACAAGGCTGTCATCTAACCTTGTATGCCATTTGAAAAATTCAAATAAAGGCTTCCAGTCTACACTTTGGTCACCAAACCAATGCTCTCCGCCAGGATATTCATAATAACTATAATCGGGATGAAAGCTTGCGAGAACATTTTTCATTTGCCTGGCATATTTCACCGAAACTACCCTGTCGGAATCGCCATGCAACACATATACGCCAAGTGGTTTATAATTTGCTGCCAGGTTAATAACATCACTTTGATTACCGGCTCTTAACAACATCTGTTCGGCTGCAATAGTGCTTCCCGCAGGAATTTTTCCATCGGCAGAACCATATTCTTTTAAAGTAGGATAACCGGAACAAGGTGCAATTGCGGCCCAGGTTCCGGGATAGGTTGCTCCTAAAAACCAGGTACCATGTCCACCCATCGAATGCCCGGTGAGATAGATCCGCTTTGGATCTGGTTTATACGTTTGCTTAGCAATCTTTAATACTTCCAGTGCATCCATTCTTCCCCAGTCTTCCCAGTTAAAACCACGTGGCCTTCTGTTAGTTGCTGCCACCAGTGTTCCCCAGTCTTTTGATTGGTATGCCTTTGCCTGGCCTATTGCCTCTACGCCTGCTCCATGAACCGATAAAAACAAAGCTTCATTTGGCTTGCTTCCATTTAATTGGGGGGTAGTTGCAAAGTATTGCAAACTGCCATCGATACCACTGATAAAAGTGGTGCTAAATTTATTTGAAGCAGTTACCGCTTCCACGATCATTTTCTTTTGATCGACAGTTTTATTGCTGTTGAATAAGGTTAATTCGCAATTATGCGAACCAACAGAACTGATACCAGCAGCATCAAATTCGAAAATGATTTTCCTGCTTCCTAAAGCTGGCACTTCAGCAACTTGTGAAACAATTGTTTTACCATTAACTGCGGCTTTCAACTGGTAATTTACGAGTGGCTTTTCGCTTGCATTTATAATAACCAGTGCGCCTTTCAACACCCCGTTTTGTTTTTCTAATACCACGTGTGGCATCGTGGAATCAGCAGTGCTGATCGTTATTTTCTTCTCCGGGTAAACAATGGATACTACTGTTTGAAAATAAGTGCGTACATATAAATCATTGCTTCCTTTTTTAAGTTGTACGGGTATGTACAACCAACCCGATCCATAGGGATCACCAGCATGTAAAATGCCGTTTACATAAACTGCGCTGTTGCCTTTTATGTTCAACAAAACTACTTCCGCTTTTTTTGAAGGATAATTGAAGTACAGGTATCCGCCCCCACCAAAACTGCGGGTTTTGAAAACATGTTCACTGTCGGCTTCTACCTGCTTCCATACAGTTGAACCATCTTTAATACCGGCGGCTAATTTGTTCCCTTCAACAGGAGCTTTTAAATTATTGCTATACATACTATATGCGAGGGTATCACTATATAAAGCTTCACGGCCATAACGATGTACGCCATTAACCAATAACCCCTTTGTGAGATAGATGGTTTTTTGAGCCATTCCAAAATGGAAAAGGCAAACTACTAACATCAAAAGGCCATTTTTTTTTGTTACCATGCTCATTATATTCCGCTTAATTAATTATTGCAATAACCTGATCTTCTTGTTTATAAACTTTCCGAGGTCTTCGCCCTGCCTGGTACCATTGTCGATAGCTGCCCTGTAATGAATACCGCCATACAACCTTGAAATTGCAGCTTCTGCGCAAGCCGATCTAAAAGAATTAAAATGTTTTACAGGCAATCCGAATTCTACTTCCGTATCATCATCAAAAGCAATGTTTTCGCCAAAGAACTGTGATAACACCAACGCCGCAGCAGTAGAAACCACACTATGTCCGCTGGGGTATTCTGGAAAGGGAGGCGTTTGTAATAAAGGCCGCCAGCTTTCATCAATGTATTTGTTGATATAAGTTTCAGGACGTATCACATTGCTGCGATATTTTTCGTCCCAGCACACAATAAAACCTTCATATAATGCTATCGCCGTAATGGTATATGCTGCAGCAGCTTTGGTGATGGTTGCCTGTTGATTAGCTGCTACAATTCCCGCAATTGACATCCAATGGCCGCCAGGCGATATTTTCTTTGTCGCAAAATTTAAATGCCCTTCTGTACTAACAGCAAAAGGATTGCAATCCCAAAAACTTGCTATTGATTTTTGTTCCGCCGTAATGGCATTACAGGTTTTGTAAACTTCCATAGCTTGCTGGTAAAACAAGCTATTTGAATCGCTGCTAAAGGTTACTGCGACAGCAGGTTTAAATTGCGTACAGCTATCAATAACAAGTGTTCGTAATTTATTCCAGTTCGGTTCAATAGCAGCCATATAAACGGGCGGCGTTGGTATCCATTTTCCTTCCTGTTTTGAAAAATTATAACGTCTCATACTACGCGTTTCCCTGTATTTATCACCAGCCGCATATTTTAAAATTGCAGTGGCAACAACTTGTCCATAAGCCAGCGATGCATCGAATTGCTTCTGATCCATCTTCTTGTGCCGGTACCATTGTAAAATAGCGTTAATGGAATCTTGTAAAACAGCTTCTGAAAACACCAATGCCTTGCCCGTTAGAAGGTAGGCATATACCGAAGCAAGCGATGTGTTTATTATTTTAGATGAAGCAGGAACGATAGGAAATCCGTTCAACTGGCCAGAGAGAGATCGATATTCTTTATTTTCCTGCACCAATAACTCGTAAGCGGCCATACTGGTGTAAGCATATATTCTGCTGGCAACTGGGGGCGAAAAGATATCATGAATAATAACCTGTGTCAATGCTTTTTGTGCCCGGTGCAATGGAGCTGCATCCTCCTGCCAACCTGCTGCCGCTGCATTGGTTGCAATTTGAATAAATAAAAAGATAAAGAGGATGAATTTCACTGATCATTCATTTTAATTACCTGTACATCATCATTGTTTTTTGCTGCAATAATTAAAAGTTGGCCGGCTTTATTTTTGACTGACATCAAAGCCCTGATATCTCCATCCAGATAAAGCCCTGATGTAGTGGCATCTACTACTGAAAGTGAGTTATTAGCTGCTTGTTTTAATAAGGCTCCCAAACTGGCATCGGCTCTTCCCAACTGTACCCTGTATGGAAAATAATTACCCGCACACAATAAGTCCATTTTATCATCTTTATCAAAATCGAAAGACAGGCTACCAAACATTTTTGAAAACTGTGCCGGCAATGGCATCGGTTTAAAACTAAAATGATTTTTACCATCATTGTATAATATTCCCGATGCAAGTTCATCACAATGTAAAACCAGCGACGCCGCAATCTTTTCTTTTGAGAAAATATCATTTATAGTAGCATCGGCATAGTCCTTATATTTTATAAATTTTTTCTTTAGCATGTTTACCTGGTCGAGTAATTCATCTCTGGAGGCCATAGGGTAACTTTTACCCTGGATATAATAACACATGACCGCATCAGGCGTGCCGTTGTCGTCAAAATCATTTACAAACAATTGCAAAGGCCTGTCTTTGTTAGCTTTTGAAAACTGATCATTGTAGCCGCAATTTCCAAGTATCAAATCTCTATCTCCATCACCATCCACATCGGCAGCTTCCAACGATGACCACATTCCATTCAGATTTTGAAGTCCCGATGAAACTGAAATATTCTCAAAACTTGTTTTATTATTCTTAAAGATCATAACAGGCATCCAATCACCAGCAATAACCAGTTCGGGCAATTGATCCTTATCCATGTCCACCCATTGTGCTGCTGTAACCATTCCGGGCTTTTGTAAAAAAGGGCAAACCTCTAATGTTATATCTGTAAATTTCACAGTACCTTTTTTACTGTCATTACGAAGCAAATAGCTGGGAGCAGCTATAGGAAATGAACCCGGAACAGAACTTCCACCAACGAATAAATCAATATCACCGTCCAGGTCAAAATCGGCGGCTGCAGCTACTTGTTTACTGTGCAACATCGCAGGTAAAGCATCCATGCTTTTAGAAAAGTGTGCTTTCCCATCATTGAGGTATAACCTGTCAGCATACTCAGGCGAATCATCGCCATACTCGTTACCTCCACTTACAACGTACAGGTCAGTATCACCATCATTATCTGCATCAAAGAAAACAGCATGTACATCTTCACAAACTGAATCGGCAAGCCATGCTCCGTTAGACACCTGGATAAATTTGTTGTCATTGGTTTGCAGAAACAATGCGGCAGTTTGTCCAATGGCACCACCAATAAATACATCTTCCAGTCCGTCGCCATTTACGTCAGCTTTAGCCAATGCCGGTCCTTGTTTTGATAATTGATAAGGCAACAAAACTTCATCTCTGAAATCAACAAAATCGTTTTCGGTATGACGATATTTTAACCCCGAAACTGCAGTTATATCAGTAAACAATTTCTGTGTATTTGCAGCGGGTTTAAAAACTGCAATTTCAGCAGGCTCGTTGATAGTTAAAATGGTATCGGCTTTGTTTATAACAGGAAAGCTTTGTTTGCCGGAAGGCCAGTCAATAACAAGATTATGTATAGAATCTTTTGCAGGATAATGAAAAATCAATTCCTGTGCAATGGATGACTGGTAACTTCTTACTGGAAACAATTCGAGATACTGGCTGGTGTTACCTGTAACAAGTTGCGCCTTTACGCCATATGCTTGTGAATTTAAGCCGTTACCACGGAAACGCAACTTTATATAATGTGAACCTTTATTTTCAGCCGAATTATTGCGATAGACAAACGCGGGTTCGTTGTTGTTGCAAACTATTAGATCCAGGTCGCCATCATTGTCTAGATCGGCATAGGCTGCTGCATTTGAGATACCAGGTTTAGAAATACCCCAATCGACTGATCTATCCTGGAATGTAAGATCCTTCTTATTTTGAAAAATATAGTTACTCAATTTGTTAGCCGGCATTTGCTTTACCAAATCGAATGTTTGGAAATTGAAATTACCTTGTTTGATAGCGGCAGTTTTTGCATCTGCAACGGTATATTTCAAAAAATCAAGATTTGTAAAATCACGCAAATAACCATTGCTTACAAACAGGTCTTTCCAGCCATCACAATCAAAATCGGCCATTAAACCCGACCAGCTCCAATCGGTATTCGAGATACCTGCGAGCTGCCCTATTTCGCTGAATCTTGCATTACCTTTCGCATCGTTGCCCTGGTTTAGCTGCAGCATGTTGCGCATTTGCTGGTGATAATAACCGCTGTCCAAAAGCAAATGATACTGATCATATTCATCTGGTCCTTTCAATAACTTCTGACGGAAATTATCTTCGGGCAACATATCCAATGTAAGTACGTCAGCCCGGCCATCGTTATTATAATCCGCCACATCAGCACCCATCGCATACTTTGCAATATGTGCAAAGGAATTTGAAAGTGATTCGGTAAATGTGCCATTACGATTGTTTACATAATAGCAATCCTTTTCGGTATAATCGCTGGTTGTGTATATATCCGGCCAGCCATCTTTGTTGATATCGCTTATAATTACACTTAAACCAAAATTTAAAGCGTTATTTATAATGCCGGCTTGAAGGGTTACATCCGTGAAATGCATTTTTCCGCCAGCTACCGATTCATTACGAAACAACCTGTTTCCAAAATTAAAATTGGGTGTTGCCCGAATTTTCCGGGTATTTAAAAAGGGATTATAAGTATGATTTGAATGATTAAGCAAGAACATATCCAAATCGCCATCCCTGTCATAATCGAAAAATGCAGCTTGTGTTGATTGCGTACCTGGTGCATCCAATCCAAATTCATTTGCTACTTCTTTAAATACCGGCACGCCATTTTCCAGTCCAAGGTTAATGAATAATTCATTGCTTAATTTTTTAGCGTCATCGAATTTGCCTGAATGACAAACATAAATATCCATCCATCCGTCGCCATTTACATCGGCTACACTTACACCGGTGCTCCAGGTATTATTACCGGCAACTTTGGCGGTGGTGGTTATGTCGGAAAAAGCAAAAGCGCCTTTATTTAGAAACAATTTATTAGCGCTGGTGTTACCTGAAAAGAAAACATCATTCCAGCCATCATTATTAAAATCCGCTACACCAACCCCTGCTCCGTTGTACAAATATTCATAGCGCATTACGTGCAAAGAATCATTCTCAGTTATGTTATTGAGATACTGAATACCAGTTTCTTTTTCACTTAATAGTGTAAATAATGGCCGGCCTGGCTGTTGCGCAAAAAGCTGTTTGCCAGGAAAAAGAAAAACCAATAAAAAATACCAATACAAACGATTCATCTGGTTGTGTTAGGTCGCCTGCTATTATTCAAGACTTATATCTTCATCGCCTGCCTTATAAGGAAGATAAATCATTAATAAGGTCATCATTTCATCGGTTGAGCGCATATCTCCCACCGACATAATGGTTTGGGGCGGATTGAACGGATTGGCAGGATTAGATGCCGTGTTATCGTAAGTGCCTACAATATGCATAACAGAACCTTTCGGCACTTTTACAAACTTTGGAAAACGATAGATCTCCTGCCACCTAAAATCCCATTCGGGTATATGCACCAATTTTACAGTATCACCGCCAGGTTTTACGATAAAAGCTGTAAATTCTTTGCCGATATAATGCATATGCGGCCATACATACATCACAGAAAGATCTGATCCCGGGTTGGTCATTTCAAGGGTAAAAGTTTTCTTTTCATTTGCGTTGATATAGAAATCAGGAGTAATTTGTTTTTGACCTACACCACCTGATCCGAAGCTAATGACTTTAACAGGCCTTGTAACCGGCGTGCTTTTAAAGAAAAGGTTTATACCCGCGATACATTCTTCTTTTACCGCAGTAGGTGCAAAATGTACTGTTATCAAAATCACACCCCGTTTTGGCATTACCCATCCAAATTCTTTTGGATAATATTCATAAGTAGTTCCCGGTATCCATCCTCCATAGTAAGTGATAGTTTTTCGATAAGGTTTATATTGATCATACTTACTGCGATCATCATCCGTTAAATTAATGTAGGGAGCTGTACTAATAATATCAACTGCAGTATCGGCAATCTCATGTACTTCATAGTTGGCATGATGAATAACTTTTTTGTTGCTACTATAAAATTCAGCTGCTTCTACATTGCCACCTTCCGGCAAATCAAAAGGTATTTTAAAGATCACAAATCTTTCTGCATTGTCACCTTTTATCTCAAAACTAGTTGCCGTTGTAAGGGTAAGATCTGGTGCCCTGGTATACTTTGTTTGCGTGAAAAATGTTGGTGGCTTCGTTGTTTCTTTTATTGGCTTCCCTTTCGGTTTTTTATTGTCTATCCATTTTGCAATCAAATCAATTTCTTCCTGTTTCAGGGAGCGGTCATTTGAAAAATGCGTATAATTTTTATCAGGTCTCCAGGGTGGCATATACCGGCTGGTTACAACCTCTTTTATAAAAGTTGCTCTTTTACTTACATCCTCATAATTTATTAAGGAAAAAGGAGCGCCGCCACCTTCATGGTGACAGGAAGCGCACTTATTTTGAATGAGAGGCTCAATGTCTTTATACCAGGTAATATCCTGGGAGAAAGCCTTAAAATGTATCACGAAAAAAAGCAGAAGTATAAAATACCGCATAATTAAAAATCGTTGATCTTACAACCAACTGGCTTTGTTTGACTAACTAATACAGGTTGTTGGCGAAGGATATTCTCAATAGCATCCAGGGCATAATACGCGGTAGCCTTTAATCTTTTTTTCCCAACTGTTACAGCCCAATTATCGATAGCTCCGGAGTAAACCAGTTGCATACTTTCATTTAATAGCATCACCTGTGGTGTAACTGTTGCCTGCAGGTAATTCGTTAGTTCCATGGAACTGTCAATATAAAAATCAAAATCCGTTTTATATATTTTACGGAACCCGCGAACAGTGTTGAAATCATAAGCATTACCAGGTATAATTCCAATTACCCGAACCTGTTGCTTGTATTGTTTTTGAATAGCATTAAGTGTTGCGGAATAATTCTGGCAAAGCGGGCACTCGGGTGAAATAAATACAAGCAGGCGAAGGGTCTTTTCAGAAGTATTTATAAACGAGAGTTTTCCATGTGCCATCCCGATTAATGGAAAGCTATTTAATGCGGGAAAAAATTTTGGAATGGTTAATTCCTGCGCATTCACAATGCTACCGACTAACACCTGGAATAATATAATCACACTTAATCCTTTCATCCACTTGATAACTATTTACCTGCACAATGTAACCCCAATAAATATTTTAAACAGGATAAAAAACCGCAATTAAAAACTTGTCAAACATAGCTATTTTCCTGTTGAGATATCCTTAAAATAAAATAACTCCAGGCCATCGGCACCCGGAGTTATTCCATCAATCAAAACCTATTTTTTATCCCACCAAACACGGCCGTAAAGATCATCAAGACCGGTTCCGAAGTCAGGATCCTGTGACATCTGGTCTAGCGCTGCTTGTTTGTTAGCTTTATTTAGATCAGAAGAAGATGGGGCACTTAATGCAGCCCTTCTTGGGATCTGGTAAAGCGTACCATCAATCATAATATTATCGTTAGCCAACGCAGTAGTGGCATTTGGATAACCTGTTCTTTTATACAATGCCCATGCCTCGTTAGGCTGTTTGTAGAAATCGAGGTAAGCCTGGATGGCAATTTGTTCCACCGCTTTTGCAGGGTTGTAAACAATAGCAGGCGCGGCTTTGTAGGCTGTAATTTCCGCATCTGTCAATGCCATGTAATCTTCCAGTTTAGCATTTGCCGCTGCTTTGTCAAAGAATTTTAAAGAAGCTTCAATGCCTTTGTAGTAAAGTTCTTCAGCATTTTCGGTAGTTGCACCTCTTGCAGCTAATTCAGCTCTCATAAACAATTCATCTGCATAAGTGATCAAAGGGAAAAAACTTTTGCCGGTACCAGTATTATTGGCTGGTTGAAACATCCGCCATTGCAGGTAAGACACGGTATCCAAAGAAAGCGCATCGCTAACTTTTTTAACAGTAAACCATGATTTAACCAGGTTCACTTTATCAGGGCTTACCGGGGCACCTACGTATTGACGCGGGTTAAATGTTGTACCTGCAGGTAGCACACCAGCTGCAATTGCCGAAGTAATATTTGCCTGGGTATAATTGTTCTTTTTGTAGAACATACGAAGCCTTGGGTCGGATTGTTCAAACATGAAATCAACCGTTGGTTTTGGCGCACGAAACTCATCAGGAGCCCAGTTGCCACCAGCAGTAAAGCTTACATCGGCATACATTACCCAACCTTCATCATTGTTCTGCATCAAATTGGTTGGATCTGCAATCACTTCTTTTGCGATAATTGCCATTTTAGCAGGGTCACGCTTCATGAGGCGCATAGCCATTCTTAAGCGCAAGGCATTGGCTGCTTTAACCCACATTGCTACGTTGCCTTTGTAGTAGAGGTCATTGTTTCCAAGGCTAACCTGTGGTACAGAAGGAGCAGCTTTTAATAATGTAATCACTTCTTTTAGCCTTGTATCAAACATGCTGAACAACTCCTGTTGTGATTCATACTTAGGTGTAAACGTTCCACCATACCTGGCCTGGAAAGCTTCTGAGTAAGGAATGCTGCCATTGATATCAGATACATAAAATGCATAATACATTTTAGGTATATCTGCTATAGCATTGATCTGAGCATATTTACCTTGTTCGTCAGCAGGCAATTTGCTAATAAGCGCCTGCACGTCTGTTAGTATACTACCTAATCCCGGGAAAAATATGCCGTAACGACTGTTGAAATTACCCACTGTTTTTAGAGTAACAGAGCCATTTCCGGCATTGGCAGTTGACTGTTGTGTCCAGAACATAATACGGCGATAGTTATCGTAAAACTGTTCAAAGTCCTGGCCATGCGCCTGGATAGCTGCATTTAAAAATTGCTCTTCCGGCTTAATGGAATAGAGCGTATTCGGATCGGTATTTAGCTCAACGAACGCAGATTTTTTACAGCCTGCGAAGAAAAGAGTAGCTGTAAGAAGCGTTAGTAAAGAATATTTTTGAAATCTCATTTGTAAGAATTTATTATTTTAAAAGAGTTCCTGCTTATTAAAATCCTGCAACTACACCAACGGCAATCTGGCGTTGGTAAGGACCACCTCCAGTTTCAGCAAATGCACCTGGACGGCTGGAATAAATTGCTTCAGGATAAATGCCATCTGTTGTATTTGAAAACAAGTAAACGATGTTACGGCCTGAAACATTTAAGCGGAGTTTGTTAATTTTCAATTTGCTTGTAACAGACTTAGGAAAATCGTATCCTACAGAGATCTCACGAAGAGAAACCCAGTCATTATCCATTACTGAATATTCACGAATACCTGTACCCCAACTGGCGATACCTTCATAATATTCAAATGCCGACAATGGTTTTTTAAGTCCTTTCGAAACTGCTTCAGCATAAGTAAGGCCACTTACATCAACGTTATTAATAAAGGTGTTCTTGCCAAAAATGCCTTCAGGAATGATACCATCATTACGTTGAACACCATTTGCATCGGTATAAGCTATACCACCATGTTCAGCATCGCGTCCAAATAAAGTGCTTTTATAGTTACCGTATTGTGCACCATACTGGTGAGTTGTAGAAGCGATTTTACCGCCCACTTTGGCATCCACCTGTACAAACAGGCTAAAGTTCTTATAGCTTACTTCGTTGATGTTGCTTACCAGGAATCTTTCCATAGTTGAACCCAATTCTTTCTCACCCTGTCCATAAGCACCGGAACGCCAGTAAGTACCATTTTGCTGCAATAATTTCTGACCAGTTTGAGGGTCTCTTGCATAAGCGTAAGATGTTACGATGGTTCCAAAATCAGAACCCACTTTAGCTACGCTGCGAACATCAGCACCAAAAGCCAAATCAAGATCGCGGCTTTCAACACCAGGATATAATTCAACAATTTTGTTACGGTTGCTGGAGAAGTTTACAGTTGAAGTCCACTGCAGGAATTTTTTCTTAACAGCTACTGCAGACAATAACACTTCAATTCCTTTATTCTGGATATTACCGGCATTAATTACACGGCTATCCACACCACTTTCAACAGGCGCTCCTAATTGAATAATCTCGTTGTAAGTATTCTTTTTGTAAACGGCTACGTCCAATCTAACCCTGTTGTCAACAAATCGAAGGTCAGCACCAAATTCATATTCTTTCGCCTTCTTGGGTTTTAAGTTAAGGTTTCCAAGAGAATTGCTTTGGAAGCCATAACGTGGCAAAGGTGTTCCGTTTGCATCTGTAAATGTTCCTGTAAGCTGATAATTACCGGTAGACGTAGTATAGATATCAGTTCCACCACCTGTTTCTCCATAACTGGCTCTTAATTTACCAAATGACATCCAGTCGAATTTCAGGTTTTTACTCATCATTTCAGTGAAGATCCAGGACAAACCAACTGAAGGATAGTAATAAGAATAGTCACCATGTCCGTCAGGGTAGGTCAAAGTAGAAGTCCAGTCGTTACGGAAACTTCCTGTTAACGTCAGCATGTTTTTCCAGGTGATATCACCATAAGCATAAACTGCATCGAGCCTGCTTTGAGGATACCTGCCACTATTACCATTTACAACAGCTGCATTTTTTGAGTTTGATAAAGCATAAATATCAGGAAGCCTGAAGCCACCTGAAGTAGTAGAACTTAATTGTGAACCGCCTAAGCCGCGTTGTGTTTCACCACCTGCAGATGCGCTCAGATCGAAATCTTCACCAAATTTCTTATGTGCGTTTAACAGACCTTGTAAACGGCCATTCTTTTGAGAAGAATTATATAACTGGTAACGGCCATAGCTGCTACTGTTAAACCCGGCGCCGTCACCTCTTTCCTTGTATTCCTGGTTAATATCAATACTATTAATATTGGCTCTTACTAATACGTTCAACCAACTGGTGATGTTCGCAGTAACATCAAGGTTGGCCAATAAGTTATTTTCTTTCTGGCTAACATTAGTTTGATAGATCGTCCACATATCATCTGTAACAGATCCACGCAGGTAAGGAGATCTCTGAACCCGGCCGCCATTAACCGGATCTATATAATTATTGAATAATTCATCGATTGGAAACCCGCGGGAGTTGGAATAAGCAAGCCTGTACAATAAGCTACCCTGGCCACCCTGCTGCATTGGATTTTTTGAATCGGAGATGGCATAGTTGATGGAGAAATCCATATTGATCAACTTTCCAACTTTTTGAGTAGCTCGCAATGCAAAGCTATTCCTGTCAAATTTATTAGTTGAAACTATACCTGTTTGAGATGTTTTTGTATAAGAAAAACGAACTGTTGTTTTATCACTTCCACCTTCTACCGCAACATTGGTATTGTTCAGCAAACCTGTTTGATAAAGATCTTTCATATTGTTGGCCACGTAAGGACGTGTTTTACCGTCGGCGTCAACAATCATGCGGCCATCGAATTTTGGTCCAAAGCTATAATAAGGTGCAAAGTCGTTATTAGGAATCATGTCTTTACCATCTGCTGTCTTGGCAAAAACACCTTTATCGCCGCCACCATATTCATTTTGAAAATCTGGCAATTTAAATACCTTGTTCCAGGTGGTAGTATGATTTACAGTAACACCAAGACCCGGGCGATTTTTACCTTTTTTGGTAGTGATCAGGATAACACCATTCAAAGCTTGTGAACCATAAAGCGCACTTGCAGCAGATCCTTTTAAAACAGTTAACGTTTCGTAATCATCCGGGTTCAGGTTTTTCAACTGGTTGCCAAAGTCACGGTTATCACCCCATGAATCGGCTCCGGTTGCTCCTGGCTGAATCAACACACCATCAATTACAAATAAAGGCATAGTTCCGCCACTGATGTTTGAGTTACCACGGATACGAATACGTGAACTTGAAGAAGGACCACCGGCACCCTGGTTGATCATTACACCCGATACTTTACCTTGTAAAGAGTTTACTACGTTTACAGTACCAGCCCTTGCCAGTTCGTCGCCCTGCACACTTTGAATAGCGTAGGCAACTTTTTTAAGGTTTGTTCTTGTACCAAAACCAGTAACCACTACTTCATTTAGCTGGCTACTTTCGTTTAAAAGCTGTACTGCAATAAAGTCCTTATCACCTACATAAAACTCTCTTGATTTGTAGCCAATACTGGTAAATACCAAAGTAGCGTCGGCTGTTGGTAAACTGATGCGGAAGGCTCCCTGTGCATCAGCGGCCGTGGCTGTTTTCGTGCCCTTTACCTGGATGGTAACACCAGGAATGGCCAATCCTGAACTGTCGGTAACTGTACCGCTTACAACCTTTTTTTGCTGGGCAAAGGTTACACCACTCCACATACATAAGAGCAGGAGCGGCAATAGATACGTAGTTGCTTTCTTCATTGCGTTTGTTTTGGTTTTGAACAAAAAGAATACTAATCAATAATTGATTAATCATGGCTTGCAGGACCATGATCGATCAAAATCTTTATGAAGTGATTCTAAATCACCCTATTATTTAAAAAATTTTTATGGTAATTACCATAAGCGTAGCTGATTATTTGATGCTTCAAATAATAGTTTTGGTTATACTTAATCTCATACGATAGAAAACCTGGTTTCGCATCCAGCAATTCCCTAAAGTTGTTTTCCTCAAAAAATCAGCAAAGTCAATCGTTTAAACATTGTTGCCTTTCAATCACTTCCTCTTAATCAGAAATAATGGTGGACGAAGAATGTTTAGGTTGTTAGCAAGATAAAAATAAGGGAAGCTTATCTAATTATTTAAAAACATTTTAAATAAATTAAAAACTTGAAAACTTCTACCTAAACCACCAATTTCAGACAGTTTTTGATTTTACTCTAAATTTTAGAAAGATTATTAAAAATTTTCAACCCACTCACCGATGTAATTGTCATCAAAACTGGTTTAATCATATAATAAACCTTGCTATTTAATTGATCAGCCCATTATTGTTGATGCTGCTGGTGTCTGTTTTTCCAAGGATAGAAATTGTAAAAAAAGAACCATCACTTTTCAAACTAACCTGGTTTAATTCCTCTTTGATCTTAAAAAATTCATTCTTATATCCCAGGTTTTTTAATGTAGTTGCATAATGGTGATACTTTTTGAAATACGCTTGTTGCTTATGATATAATAGCCATAAATATTGCTCCTGGTATATTTTGATTGTCGGCTCAAACTCAGAAAGTACGCTATGGTCTTTTTTAGTAAAAAGAAGGTATCCCCATCTTTCGGGCCAATGCATATTGATTACACCTTGTGGCGACCACACCCAATTATTTTCTGATATTGGCTTGCCATTATCCCCAACAGATTTTATATATCTGCCAGCTGCAATGTTTGTGTTCCACTGTACACGTGAAAAATTAATTCGCCAGGTACTACCCTCTCCGGGCTGTTTTTTTATTTTACCCGTTGTTAAGGCTCGAAAAGGTATCGCCATTTCAACTGACCAACCCGAATCCAAATCTGCTGCGTTGTTTAATGTACCATTTATATGAACGGCAGATTGCAGGCCTGTTACGGTAAAACTGTGTAAGGCTTTGCCACCATTGCGATACGGTTTGTTTAAAAAAAGATCGAAGATGGTATTGAATGCATTTATTTCAACTTCAAAATAACCATGCGTGCCATTTTCCGGATCTATAAAAACTTCGAAATCATTATCATGAAAAACAACCGCATCATGCCTGGTTAATGTTGCCCACACATGCGGATCCGATAAGGTTGCAGCAATATAAAGACAGGTATCGTTCCACATCATTTTCATCCTTGTATCAAATGACGGTTTCGGTTTTTTCTCACCTTCAATATCTACAAATTTATCAGACCAAACAGCCTTTTGCCAACATGTATCGTCTATAATACCATCTATGTTGGGAGGCTGTGTTGTGTACCTTGTTATGTAGGCTTTGGGAATGGCTGCCCCTATTTCCGAAGCTCCATTTACAGATTGAGCCCCTATTTGCTTTGCAACAGGAATAAATGTTAATACTAACATTACAACCTTTGCCAAAGGATGCGATAGCGTAAAAGTTGACATGTAATTAAAGGTTGCGATGAATAGATAATAAAAGAATTATTACTACGCATACAGCAATTGCAAATCGTTGAAATACTTAAAACATCAATCTGCCGCTTCATATGACAATGCGAGTGCAGGAATAGGAATATTGGATTTAACAAGAGATGAGGGAAGGAATACTTTTATTCCATCAGCCGTTGATGCCCATTTTACTTTTGTACCGGTTTGTAATAATTGAATAATGGCACCTTTTTTAGGAGGATTTATTTTCCATGTTACTGACGAAGGCAACGCTTCATTTTCGCCAAAACAAACAAGCGCATACGTGGTTCCCGACTGGTGGTTTTTTGTAAACCATGTATTGCCCTCATGATAATTTTTGGTGATGCGGGTGTTATAAATTGCCGCGCCGTTTTTGTCCATCCACTTACCAACAACTGCCATTCTTTCAACAGCCTCTGCAGGTAAAGTACCATCTGGTTTTGGACCAACTCCTAATAAAAGACTGCCACCTTTTGCCACGACTTCGATAAGCGAATGAATGACTTTTGCAGGTGATTTGTAAACGTCGCCAGGCACATAGCCCCAGTTATTAGCTAGTGTCATACAGCTTTCCCAAGGATTAGGAAGTTGTTCTGCAGGTATTCTCTGTTCTGGTGTCTGGTAGTTTTCATAAGGTCCGTGAACGGTACGATCAACGATAAGTAAACCTGGTTGGGCTTTCCGCCCCATGGTGGCAATGGCCGGCATATCAATATCCTGGCTGAATTCGGGGATGCGGGCACCCCAAGAGCGTACTTCTTCGTTTACTGTTTCGATGGGTCTTACCCAGCCACCATCCAGCCAAAGAATATCCATTGCTCCATAATTCGTCATCAATTCCTTTAACTGGCTTTGGGTATAACTTTTGAATTTATTCCAGCGCCAGGGAAACTTTCGTATATCATAATTTACATTTCGATCGGCAGTGGCATATTTCGGCCACCAATAATTTTCAGAGTGCCAATCGGGTTTTGAGAAATAAGCTCCTATCATCATTCCCTCTTTCCTGAAAGATTCGAAAACATATTTGGCCACGTCCGCTTTGGGATCGTTTTTAAAAGGACCTGCAGATATTTTGAAGTCTGTTTCTTTGGTATCAAACATGCAAAATCCATCATGGTGTTTCGTGGTAAAAACCAGGTATCGCATGCCAGCCTGTTTTGCTGCTTTTGCCCATGCATCAGGGTTGAAATTTACCGGGTTGAAATTTTTGCTCTGACCCCAATACCATTTTTTATAATCCTCGTAAGCAATAGTGCTGTCCCGATCGATCCAATCTTCAGAACAAAGATTCCAGGATTCCATTATTCCCGGCACTGCATACAATCCCCAATGCAGGATGATGCCGAACTTTTGATCCTGCCATTTATCCAGTTTTGCTTTTACGGCCGGGTCAGTTGGCGCTTCATAAACAGACGATTGCTGGTGCACATTTTGCTGCGCTGTTACAAGGTTAAATGAGGAAAGCAATACGGCTAACAAATAAATAGACTTGCCCATAAAAATGTGATTTTACAAAATGGCCAGATTGGAAAATGGTAAATCCGGGAAAGAATGCCAGTTAAAATTTGATTATAGCGGTTAACCCGACTAAAATTGCCACTGCTTTCTAATTGTCCAGTATTTTTTGAAGCTGGAATTTAGTAGTGGCAGCTTTGGTTATAGATTCCTGCTCGTAATTTTCCATTACAAGAGCTGCAGCGCCAATCAGTTCTGCTTCATATCCAAGGGTGGATAACGCGATTTCGGTGTGTAATGCCAGTTTCGGAATACAATGTTCGTTTATTGCCTGTTGAATAGGTGCCTGCCAAATTTTTCCCGCGAGGGAACCTCTTCCACTTAATACGATCTCTTTGGGATTAAAAAGGTGAATAAGAATAGCTACCCCTCTGCCGATATTGTAACCGGCTTCCGACAATAACTCAATGGCAAACTGGTCGCCTTCCAATGCTGCTGTAATTACAGATTCACTGGCTTGTTCCACATGTTCTTCCGGCAACTCTTTAATGGTTGAAACCCTGCCTGCTGCCATCCCAGTTCTTGCTTTATCTACTACGGCAAATAGTGATGATTCTGTTTCAAGACACCCGCGTTTTCCGCAACTGCAAAGTTTGCCATTCAGAAAAAGCGGTAAATGGCTAAACTCACCTGCTAAACCATTATGTCCCCGGAATAATTCACCATTCAGGATCATTCCTAAACCAATACCCCAGCCAATATTTAAAACCATGGAATTCACTTTATCCCTGGCGGCGCCAAAGCGTTGTTCGGCCAATGCAATAAGGCTGGAATCGTTATCGATAAACACTGGCAAATTCACTTTTTCAGCAATTCTTTTGCTTAGGCTTTTATCGGTGGTTTCAAAAAAAGAATAGTTTATTCCTTTCTGAACATCAACAAAACCTGGCATACCAATACCAACACCTGCAATGCTGGTTCTCGCAATCCCGGAATTATCAATTATCTGGTTTATTTTATCAATAAGAACAGGAAGACCTGCAGAGTTTTTTACCAACCGTAATTCCAGTTTTTCAACCCTTGTTACATAATTATTCTGCATATCCATAATGGCTATGCGTGTAACAAACTGGTCCATTGCTACTGCTACCACGTAAATCACGTCCTGGCGAATCGAATACATGGCTGGCCGGCGTCCTCCCGTGGAGGGAGCATAGCCAGTCTCAATTACCCATCCGTCTTCAATCAATTCGTTTAAAATCTTAGTAGTAAGCGGTAGACTCTTATTTATTTTCAGACTGAGTTCGGCGCAGCTAACCATATTATTAAAATACAATTGCTTCAATATCTGCCTGGTATATCCATCCTTTTTTTCAGCCATACTTCTTAAAAAAATTAAGAAACTTTATAAATTTAAGCAGAAAGATAGGGGTTTTTCCTTTTCCAAATATTTTTTATACCAACCGAAACGAAAGTGTCATTAAAGACGTCGGTAAAACAAAGCGGCTGAAAAGATCCGTCTTTCCAGCCGCTAAACAACTATTCCAAACAGGAGGAAGTTTTATTTTTTTGCAATTCGATACAACCTGCCACCATCAGTTACTGCGTATAAGGCACCGTCATTGCCTTCCATTACAGCACGAAACCGTTGCTTTTGATCTGTGAGCAACCTTTCTTCCCCAACAACTTTATTATTCTTTATAACCAACCTGGCAATGTGCATGCTATTCAAACCACCAATAAACAGGTTATTTTTCCATTCAGGCATGCTATCACTTTTATAAAACGTCATGCCACTTGGCGACAAAACCGGGTCCCAATAATAGATGGGTTGTTCCATGCCTTCCTGTTGGGTTTTAGCATCGCCCACTTGTCCGCCGCCATATTCAATACCATAAGTTATTACTGGCCAACCGTAATTTTTTCCTGGTTGAATAAGGTTCAGTTCATCTCCGCCCCTTGGGCCAAATTCGTTTTCCCATAAATCACCTGTTTCAGGATGTATCGCCAGGCCCTGTACATTCCTGTGTCCATAAGTATAGATCTCCGGAAGTGCATTCGCGGTATTAATAAAAGGATTTCCTTCTGCAGCCTTACCATCTGTTGTAATACGCACCACTTTACCTAGGGCTGCATCCAGGTTTTGTGCTTTAGGCCTTGTTTCCAGGTCAGAACGCTCGCCGGTACTTACGAAAAGGTTTCCGTCTTTGTTGAAAAGAATTCGCCCGCCATAATGAAGTGTTCCTTTATATGCAGGTTTGGCCCTGTAAATAACAGTTGCACCTTCCATTTTTGTTTCATCTGCCGACAATTTTCCTTTAGCCACTGCTGTTAAATTTCCTTCAGGTAATTCTTCGGAAAAAACCCAGTAAACCATTCGGTTTGACTGAAAAGATGGATCTATAGTTACACCTAATAAACCTCCCTGTGCGGCAGCATTTACTTTTGGGATGCCAATAATTGGTCCGCTTACAGTACCGGTGGTGGTGGAAATACGCATGGTACCCCCCTTTTCAGTAATCAGTAACCTGCCATCGGGTAAAACGGCAATTCCCCAGGGATTTTTCAGTTGCTCGCTAAGCAGTTTTGCTTCATAGGGCGTAGTAGTTTTAACGCCTGCTATCCGGGTTTGGCCGGCAAATGCAGGTTTGTACTTACTATTGGGTTCATTTGTTTCCACGGCATTTACGGTATCAACTAATTCATTAGCGTTGGCCGTTGGCGGATTTTCGGTTTTCGAACCAGGCTGGCACGCAGTTACAAATACTGCTGCAGAAATAATGAGCGAAAGTCTTCCAAACATGTTATTTGTGTTTAATTACTAAAGCGAGATACAAATAGAAAAAACAATTTATCAAAATGCTATTCGCATGAAAAGCAGTTGATTAATAATAAAATTATACCAATGGGGATGCAACTTACTTCACCCATTTGTAACAGCATACTAATTCATGCACTATTTGAAAATTGTATGAACAAGTGACCAAACAGGAATGTATTGCAAAATTAATTCTGCAGATTTAAAAAGTCATTTTCACAGGATTTAGCATTTAAGTTTATCTCATGAAATATTTCCTTTCAACTATTTTATGCCTCAGTTTATTTCTAATTGTTAGATCACAACGAACCCAAAAGCCTGTTTTACATGGAAAAAATTACATGGCTATAACTGGTAAGCCACTGGCGGCAACAGCTGGTTCTATGATTTTTCAGAAAGGTGGGAATGCCGTTGATGCTGCTTGTGCTATGCTGGCCGCTACCTGCACTATGTGGGATGTATTGAGTTGGGGCGGAGAAACGCAGGCGCTGATTTATAATCCTAAAACAAAGGAAGTAATTGCGATAAATGCCATGGGCGTAGCACCAACAGGTGCCACAGCTGAATTTTTCAGGAGTAAAGGTTATCATTTTCCGCCGGAATATGGCCCGCTTGCAGCCACCACCCCAGGCACGCCTGGCGGATTATGTTTAATGCTGGCGAATTATGGAACCATGAGCCTTAAGCAAGTGTTGGCACCCGCTATGGAATTGGCGGCCGGTTACCCTATCGATGCACAAACGGCGAATAGCATGGAACGTGGTAAAGAACAAATCAAACAATGGCCTTATAGTAAAAAAACATTCTTGACACACCAGGGGGAAAAAAGAGAAGCCCCCGAGGCCGGCGAAATTTTTACTCAAAAAGAACTATTGACTACTTTAACCAAAATGGTGGAAGCGGAAAATAACGCCCGCAAATCTGGCAAAAACAGGAAGCAGGCTATCATGGCTGCCAGCGATCGCTTTTATAAAGGAGATATTGCCCGCGAATTTGTTAGAGGTTGCCAGGAACAAGGCGGACTGATCACTATGCAGGATCTCGCTAACTGGAAACCCCTTCAGGAAACACCTTTGAAAGTAAATTATAAGGGTATTGATGTTTATAAGATGCAGCAATGGACACAAGGCCCGGTGCTTTTGCAATCACTTAATATCCTGGAGAATTTTGATTTAAAAAGCATGGGCTATAACAGCACTAAATACATTCATACCATATACCAGGCAATGAGCCTTGCTTTTGCTGACCGGGATTTTTATTATGGTGATCCAAAATTTGCACCGCAGGAACCCATGGAAGGTTTATTGAGCAAAGCTTATGGGAAACAACGGGCAGGGTTGATCAAATGGGACAAAAATGATCCAAATATCGGGCCCGGTGACCCTTACCCGTTCGAGGGTAATACCAATCCTTTTGTACAATTGCTAAAAAGTCGTGGATTTGAAATGGATAGTAGTAAACGAAATTTTGCCCCTTCCCACGATCTTATCAATAACAGCTCGCTGCTTGATTACCAGCAAAGATTGTGGCTTGGAACCACCAGTGTTGAGGCTGCCGATAAAGAAGGATGGGTGGTTTCTATTACACCAAGCGGTGGGTGGTTGCCAGCTTGTATTGCAGGCAATACCGGGGTTGGCATGAGCCAAAGGATGCAGAGTTTTGTACTCGATTCAACTATCAATCCTTTCAATGTGGTAGCTCCGGGTAAACGTCCAAGAGTTACCCTCACTCCTTCGATGGCCCTGAAAGATGGAAAACCCTACTTATCATTTGCCGTACAAGGTGGCGATACACAGGACCAAAACCTACTGCAATTTTTTCTAAATGTCACAGAGTTTGACATGAATGTGCAACAATCTGCTGAGGCTTCCAATATAAATAGCAACCAGCTTTGGCTTTCATTGGGTGGCACCGCGATAAACGATCGCAAACCAAGACCCGGAAACATTTTATTGAACACAGATACGCCGGAGGCTGTTCAAACGGAACTAAAGAAAATGGGTTATACACTTAGTTTCGATAGCCGCAGTAGTGGCCCTATCAATGCCATTTATTTTGATTGGAAACATCGCAGTTTCTGGGGCGGATCAAGCAATAATGGAGAGGATTATGGTATTGGGTGGTAGATAAAATAATTAAAAGCTCAACCATCGGCCCATTTTTTAAAAGCAGCCGCCCGTTCCCGGCTTACAATCATGTCGTCGTTAACCGGCAGGTTTTTAAAGGCAATTTTCAACCTGTTGTTACTGTAAGGCTTAATTACATCAATCCATTTGCTATGCACAATCATCTTACGGTTGATGCGAAAAAAATAATACGGATCTAATAACGGCTCTAATTTTTCAATAGAATAATTAATTATAAAACGATTTCCTGCAGTATCTGCAAGGTATACAGTCTTATTATCCGCCAAAAAATAAGCCGCTTCCTCTGACTGGATAAAAAATGTACGCATGCCAACTTTTGCAAGAAACCGGTCTTTAAAACGGTTTACTCCGTTTGGTTGATATGTTTCAAGTTTTTGTTGGTAACCAGGATTGAACACCGGTTGCGTTAGTGCCCGGTATTTTTGTATAGCCGCTGCCAGAGAAGTGTCAGTAATAGGCTTTAAAATATAGTCGATACTCAGATGTTGAAAAGCCTCAATTGCATAATTGTCATAAGCAGTTGTAAAAATCACTGGCTTTTGAACTGAAACTTGTTTAAAGATCTCGAAACTATGCCCGTCTGAAAGATGGATATCCATGAACAACAAGTCAGGATGACTTTTAGTTTGTAACCAATGCACGGTTTCTTCAATACTGTCGAGGCAAGCCAGAACTTGTATTGCAGGGTCATATTGTTTGATCAATAATTGCAGTCTTTCTGCAGCAAGCATTTCATCTTCCACAATTAGAATGGTCATATGAAATTTAATTAGGATTAATCAACGGCAATTCTACTCTAAATGCAAATGCTTCGTTACTAATTAATACCTCGCGGTTACTTACGAGGCTATATCGTTTTATTATATTCTTTAAACCAATTTCAGTAGACTTTTCAACGGTTTGTTTTGCCTGTAGATTATTACTCACTACTACTGTATTATTACCATTAACATGAAGGTTAATTTGCAATGGCTTGCGCCTGCTTACCACATTATGTTTAATAGCATTTTCGATCAGCATCTGGATGGCGGCGGGTATCACCAGGCATTTCTCATAATTTTCCGGTATATCAATACTCACTTGCAAGCCGTCGCCAAAACGTTTCTTTAATAAAAAAAGATAGGGATCAATATAATGTAATTCTGTTTTCAAATCAACCAGTTCCTTGTCGTGATTATTAAGTATATAACGATACACTTTTGAAAATTCTTCAATGAAGCGGTTTGCTTCTGAATGATTTTGTATTACTAACGCTGATAAAACATTCAGGTTATTAAACAGGAAATGAGGGTTGATCTGGCTTTTAACCAATTGTAATTCTGCCTGTGTATGAAATCGTTTTAACTCTTCTGCCTCTACCCTGCTGGAACTGTATTCTTTATAATAAAAAATAACGGTATTCAATAAATGATACAGCAAATTAACCAGCCATGCATATGTAAGGTTGAGTTTTAATGGAATGATGTTTTCGCTGATGGAAAATTTATGCAACCACATGCCTACAATCAAAACAAGGATAAAAGTAATTACCGTAGTGAGTAAACTTCCTGCAATAAAAAAAATGATTGGAAAGCGGGTTGTATAATGCCTCTCTGGCACCTTTCCACTTATAAAAGGGGCAATAATCCTATTTGCTTCCAGTATTAAAAAACTAAGGACAGTAATTGTAAGAAAAGCAACATACCATTCTACACGAATACCGAAATATTCATATACATTACAAAACTCGGTATTCAGGTAAGTGTATACCGAAAGCAATAAGGCAAACAAATACCTGCTTTTATGCGTAAACATTCAGTAAGTATTAAAAAGGATTGCTTTAAACATTCTTAATCTGTAAAAAGCAATCCTTCTTTTATATATAATTTTTTCTTTTTACAGCAATACTTTATCTATTAAATGTATAACACCATTTGTTGCTATAATGTTTACCCCAGCCGGAACAACAATATTTGAAGGTGTTGCAGCACTCGTACTGATTTTTACGGAAGGCGGCGTAGTTCCCACAGTAAGACTGGTACCCGGTTTTATGGTAGCAGCAGTTGCGGCATTTATTAAATCACTGGAAAAAACATTGGTAGGCAATACATGTGCTGTAACAATACCTGCTACGGCGGCAGCATCGGCAGCGTTAATAGATTCCGGCGTTGGAAAACCTGCTGCTGCAAGTGCGGTATTTGTGGGTGCAAAAACGGTATATTTTCCAGCACCACTAACCGCACCTGCAAGACCTGCTTTTGCAACGGCTGCATATAAAACTGACAAGGCTGGTGTTTCTGCGGCCAATTGGGCAATGGTTTTAGTTGGCGGCATTAGTACGCTGGAAATTACATGTATTACACCATTGGAAGCGTCTACATCAGCCGTTTTCACAGCACTTCCGTTTACAAAAACACCATTTGAATTTTTGGAAGCATAAATATTTCGCCCCTGTAAGGTCTTCACAGTATCACTTGCGGGAACTGATGAAGAAGGCACTTCTGCACCTACGACATGGTAAGTTAAAATATCAGCCAGCTGCTCTTTGGTTAAGCTTCCAATTGTAGCTGAAGTGATGCCGGATGCAGCAAATGCCGCATCGTCGGGTGCAAATACAGTAAGGCTTCCGGAAGATAGCGCAGCACCGAGTTCTGCTTTTGCAACTGCCGCTTTTAATAAACTAAAACTGGCATTTGTATTTACTATATCAGCAATACTCTGAGGACCGGCCATGTCGTTATCATCTTTATCACAAGCCGTAAATGAAGTTGTAAGAAAGGCGCCAAGAGCAACTGCCACAAAAAAATTCCTGGGTTTGTTAACTGTTATCATGTTTGATGGTTTTATTACCCATTACTACAAAACGCATCATTGTTGGATTTGCACAATGGTGTGAATTGTATAAAATATTGTCGTGAACCGTCAAATCATTTCTTTTAGGGTTCTTAGAAAAACTTTCAAAACTTTATTTACGACTTAATTAGCTGGACAATAATCTATATTAATCCTCCATATAAGCGTTTATAAGAACAAACATGACCATCATCATTTTTTAAGCTTTTTTAGAACTGAACTTTGCGCAATTCATATATTCTGCTGATAATAAATTTACATGCAAAAACAAGCCGTTCATTCTTTTCATATCCCGGTTATGGGTTTAGGCTTCACTATTGACACACCAATCAAAGTAGCCCATTTCGGCATTTCTTCCGTGATATCCATTGTAGAAGATGGACTTGTTGAACATATGCGCAAACATTATTTCGAAACAAACAATTTGCCTTATGTTCCTATCACGGAAAAGGAAGCAGATTATCGTGCAAAAAGGATCACCGCATATCTCAATTTGGTCCATCATCTTGTTCAACAAAAAACAACTTCATTAAAAGAAGAAGCGTTTTTACCCGGAACTAACCTTACGAAATATTTCGAATTATTACCAGACGATTCGGCGTTAAAAAAGCTTTATCATCAAATGCTTTTTACAAACGATAGACCTGTAAAAGAGGAACGTCAATCCCTGCTACGTAATGAAGTATGTGCGGGTGCCATTGATGTAAATATTATGTCGAAACTGGATAGGATCAATTATGCAAAAGATGGAACAGCATTACCAAAAGAACATTCTGATGCATTAGCCGCACTGAGAGGCTATGCCAATAGCCAGGTATGTTCATCTATCATTTTTTCTGCAGGATATAACCCTTCTTTATATGCTTATGCAGAATCGTTTAGCGACTTTTATCCAAACGAAAGCGGGTATATAAAAAAGAAAATTATACTTAAAGTCAGCGATTACAGAAGCGCAGTTACCCAGGGAAAAATGCTGGCAAAAAAAGGATTATGGATCTCCGAATTCCGAATAGAATCGGGATTGAATTGTGGAGGTCATGCGTTTGCGACAGAAGGGTTGCTGTTAGGCCCCATTTTAGAAAACTTTAAACTTAACCGTGATGCATTAAGTAAAGAATTATTGACAATGTGCAACCAGGCATTGATTGCAAAGGGCAAGCACCCATTTAGCACATCGCCATCTTTACAAATTACGGTACAGGGTGGCATTGGAACAAGTGTGGAAAATAAATTTTTAATTGATTACTATAGCACCAGCAGCACGGGTTGGGGATCACCATTTTTACTCGTACCAGAAGCGACCAATGTAGACGAGGAAACCTTACAAAGTTTAGCAACCGCCACTCCATTGGATTATTACATTAGCAATGCCTCACCATTGGGTGTTCCTTTCAATAACTTTCGGAAAAGCAGTTCTGAAAAACAAAGATTGGAAAGAATTGCCAAAGGTAAACCCGGCAGCCCCTGTCACAGAAAATTCCTGGCATCGAATACAGAGTTTACAGAGCAACCAATTTGCACGGCATCCCGCCAATACCAGTCATTAAAAATAGACCAGTTAAAGGAACAGGGCTTACAATCAAATGAATTTGAGACCAGGTACAATGAGATAACGGAAAAGGCCTGCCTTTGTACAGGATTAAGTGCTTCTGCCTTAATCAACAATAACATTACACCAAGCCATAAGATTAATACTGTAGCTATCTGTCCGGGCCCTAACCTTGCTTATTTTTCAGGTATATTTTCTCTCAAACAAATGGTAGATCATATTTACGGAAGAACAAATATTTTAAACACCGTTGAAAGACCAAATCTTTTTGTAAATGAATTGAGCTTATATGTGACCTATTTAAAAAAAGAAATAGATAAAAACCTTGAAGTGCTTAATAACAACAAAATCCGTTACTTAAAAAACTTCCAGGCCAATTTACTGGAAGGCATTCAATACTATAAAAAACTGGCATCCATAGCACAACCTGAAGCGACTAAAATGGTGGAGAACATGCAGCTTGAATTACAAAAATGGGAAACGGCCATTACTTGTTTGTTGATACCAAAAGCAGTTACACCTGTATAGTTTTGTATACGTAGAATTTTCTTGCCTAATTCGTTAATCACTATTACACACTTGTTTTACCGTGAGAATTTTATGCTCTTTCAAATGTTTAAATAGTTCCTGCAACCTGTTACCCGGAAAATAGTAATGATGTTCCAACGTACTATTTTGTTTAACAATTATAAAAAGCAAAACCTTTTAACGTACAATTTATTGCCATTACTTAACCGTGTTGTGTAATTATGCTAAACAAATCATCCATTAAAAAAAACTGTGGATATGCATAAGATAATAACACTTGGTTTAGTCGCAGCAATATTGGCGGGTTGCTCTAATTCTAATAAAACAACTGCAAAGTCAGCTGGCGGTAGTGAATTATTATATACGAGTGAGTGGAAATTAATAGAATTACAAGGCAAGAATGTTCCATTGGAAACAAAGGCTGCCATTTCTTTAGCTCCTGGAACAATTAATAAGATAACTGGCAATACGGGCTGTAACCTTTTGAATGGCACATTTGAATTAAGTGCCGGCAACAGCATCAAATTCTCTTCACTTGCAACAACAAAAATGGCCTGCGCGGAAGAGAATATTGCTTCCACAGAAAAAAAGCTATTGGAGGTATTGTCGCAGGCAGACAACTGGATGGTAACGAGTGAGCAATTGCAGTTGAAAAATGGTGAAAATGTATTGGCTACCTTCAATGGACGCAAACCTGTAAGCGAAGGACTGGCTACATTGAATGGCACCTGGGAACTCAATTACATTTCTGGTCTGAAAATAGCTTTTGATGGTTTGTTTCCTGAAAAGAAACCTACAATAACTTTTAATTTACCCGTCGAATACGCCACTGGAAATGGTGGTTGTAATGGGTTTAGTAGTGTTATAAAAGTTGATGGCAAAAAAATAAACTTCGATCATCCTTTATCAACCATGATGGCTTGTGAGGGTAATGGCGAACCCGAATTTTTTAAAGCGCTTAAGACTATTACCCATTTTCGTACCAATGAAGACAAGCTTACTCTTTTAAGTAATGAAAATGAAGTACTTCGATTTACACGTAAATAAAAATAAAAACAATAAGCTGCCTGGCGAAAACGATTGATTAGAATAATTGGTCACGACTGGCAATACAATAGTCATTAAACCTCAATGAAGATCTTTCTTCAGGACTACTTAAACCCATTTTAACGCACCTTTTTTATGTGCATATAAGAAGCCCATAAATAAAATAAAAAGGAAAATACTTATTTCAATTAAGGCCGGCATACCAATTTGCTTTACAACAACCGCCCAGGGATATAAAAAAATCAGTTCCACATCAAAAATCAGGAAGATCAGCGCAAATAAATAATAGCCAACATTAAACTGGATATATGGGGTACCTTTTGCTGGTATGCCACACTCGTACGGAAGGCCTTTTGCAGCATTCTTCGATCCTTTCACAAATAATTTCGAGATCAATAGGCCGCCAGCCGAAAATGCGATGGCTGCACCAATAAGCGGAATAAGTGCGGATGCTCCCATAAACAATACGTTAGAAACTTAAAGATATAAGAGAATCGGATACAATAAATCTTGTGGGAACGAATGTAAGAGTTACCAAATCTTATCTGTTAAGACTATACGTCTCTGAACCATCAATTTATAAACAACAGCATTTTCTTCAGCTGAAATGTCCAGTGCATCTGCAATTTTTTGGAGCAATGCCTCTTCTTCCGTTGAAATACTATCATCAATTAACATCAGCTCGAGACACCACGAAAAAAGTGCAAGCACATTTACCGGCATGATCAAATTCACCAGGAAATCAATGTACTGTTGTTCATCGGTAATAGCAGGAAAATAACCCCTGTACAGGTGAATTTCATTTTTAAAGTTTTGTACCTTCTGTAAATCAAACTGAACAAAAATGTCTGAGACCTTATCAATTTCTGCATCTTCAAAACGCCCGTCTTTCAAACAACAATGAAGTAGCAAATGCGTCAGTGCCTGGTCCTGCGAGGTAACCTGTTTTTCATACATAATATATCAACAATTTATTGCACAGCAATGTATAAAAGCATGCCATCTACCGTTGGTCTACCAATGCCCCGGTAAGTTCACCATTTTCCAATTCAACATCAATAAAATCCTGCAGGGTCGTGGCAATAGAAACACCCACATAATCGGGCTTCACGGGAAATTCTTTATGGGTTCGGTCTACCAAAACAAGTGTTTGAATTTTCTGTGGAAAAAAAGCCAGCAAAGGCTTTAGTGCATAAGTGAGTGTTTTACCACTATTTGCCACATCATCTACCAGTACCACTACGGCTTCATTGAAATCAAGATCTTTACTAACAGTTATTTCTGTGGGTGCCCGCTTGTTTAGCATCAGCTCACCTTGTTCAATAGATCCTTTAAACCACTCAACTAACAAGGTTTTAATTTGCTGCGCCATTACGGTGCCGTTAGGCTCAACACCCAATAGAATAATTCGGTCAGCATCGGTATTACGTTCTGCAATTTCCAGCGCCATGCGCCGAATTTTAAGAGATATTGCCTGTTTATCGAGTATATAGGTAGCTGCCACTGTAAAAGTTTGCGGTAAAATTAGAACAAAGCGGCAAGTGAGCAGATAGTTAACTTATTTTAGTTGTATGATTTTCGTTTGTAATCGTTCAAATTAATTGCTTTTTAAAAAACATTATCGCAAGTGATTGCACAATGCCAAAAATAAATACCATGCAAGTAGTATCACAAATACTGTTTTTAATATTGCTGGCTGTTGCTGTTTGGATGTTTACCCGGAAAGCAAAAGCCATCAGGAGAAATATTTTGCTGGGAAAAGAAGAACCAATTGAACCTGATGCCGGCAAAAGATGGAAAAACCTGCTGCTCTTAGCTTTTGGTCAGAAAAAAATGTTTAAGTACCCATTGGTAGCTTTCATGCATTTTATTATTTATGCAGGGTTTATTATAATAAACATCGAAGTACTCGAAATAATACTGGATGGATTGTTTGGTACACACCGGCTCTTTGCACCGGTATTAGGCGCCTTGTATTTATTTCTTATAAATGCATTTGAATGGCTTGCATTAGGAGTAATTGTAGTTTGTATCGCCTTCCTGGTTAGAAGAAACATTATCAAATTAAAAAGATTTATTAGCCGTGATTTGAATGGCTGGCCCCGTAGTGATGCCAATTATATCCTTATCACCGAGATCATTTTAATGAGTTTGTTTTTAACCATGAACGCATGCGATTCCATTTTACAAAGCAGGAACGTGGCGCATTATTCCGAAAATCCAACAGGCACTTTCGCCATCAGCCAGTGGATAATTCCATGGTTAAATGATCTTAGCACCGGGGGATTAATAACGCTTGAGCGTGTTTGCTGGTGGATGCATATTGCGGGCATTCTTGCTTTTTTAAATTACCTGCCTTATTCAAAACATTTGCACATCATTTTGGCATTTCCTAATACCTACTATACCCGGCCCGATCCCCAGGGCAAAATGTATAATATGCCCGAGATCCAAAAAGAAGTTTTGCTTGCCATGGGAGGCGATATCAGTAATCATCAACTATTGGCAAGCCTGCCAGATACTCCTCCCGCACAATTTGGAGCCAAAGATGTGTTTGATTTGGGCTGGAAGAATTTAATGGATGCTTACAGTTGCACCGAGTGTGGCCGGTGTTCAGCGGCATGCCCGGCAACCATTACCGGCAAAGCACTTAGCCCCAGGTTGATAATGATGAAAACCCGCGACCGGCTGGAGACGGTGGGTGCAAACATGGATGCAAACAAAGGATCGTTTGTTGAAGACGGTAAAACCTTGCTGCATGATTATATTACAAGCGAAGAATTACGTGCCTGTACTACCTGCAACGCTTGCGTGGAAGAGTGCCCCGTGGGCATTTCCCCCTTAGATATTATTTTAAAACAGCGGCGTTACCTGATTTTGGACGAAAGTAATAGCCCGGGAGAATGGAATGCCATGTTTGGAAATATAGAAAACAATTTCGCGCCGTGGAAGTTTAACCCCGGCGAACGCGATGCATGGATGAATAGCTAGAATGTATCCTGGTATTTTTTGGCAAATGCCGTCCTGCCGCGGCGGCGGCCGGCACCGGGCTGTCACTCATACTCCACGGCCGAAACACAACCGTTTTGATTTCCCAAAAAATTCGCCGGCCGTGGGGTATCCGCTCCATCCCTTTCGCAGATTCCGTTTGATAACAACTTTAAGTACGCCCATCTATCTATAACTAAATAATAACTAAAAAATTAGTTGTTTGTAACTAAATTCTTAGTTACATTCGTTTTGCCATCCGGATTGGCATTTAGCGTATTTAAATTATTCATCAAAAAATCATCCCCCCAGGTGAAAAAACAGGTTCAAAAAATTCTCACGAAAGCAGAAGAACAAGTGATGCAGGCGGTATGGTCAAAAGAAAAAGCTTTTTTAAAAGATATCATTGAAGCTATACCACCCCCACAACCACACAGCAATACAGTGGCAACGCTCCTTAAAATTTTAATTGATAAGGGTTTTGTAAAAGCCGAGGCTACAGGTCGCAATAACTTATATAGTGCACTGATAAGTAAAAACGATTACAGCAAGCAAACCATGAGTAGTCTTGTCAGTAATTATTTCGATGGATCCTTTAGCAATGCCGTTTCCTTTTTAGTTGATCAAAAACAATTAAGTGTTTCAGACCTGGAACTTTTATTAAAAGAATTAAAAACCAAATAAGCAATGGAAATTGTAGCCATCTACCTTTTGAAAATGCTGGTTTGCTCAGGCTTGCTGTATTCGTATTACCGGTTTGCCCTGTATAATGAAAGCTTTCACCAATGGAATCGTTTTTATTTGCTGGCATCGATGGTGCTGTCGGTATTCGTACCGCTCATTCAAATTCCAATATTCGAAACTCATGAATCGGGTAACCTTGCCAGCGCAGTTGCTGCTTTACCATGGAACGGCAATCTTCCCGCTTTTAAAGAGCCGGCTATTGTCAGCTGGCAGCAAGCTCTCCAGGGTCTTATGGCATTTATTACTATTGTTTTATATGCAAGGTTTCTTACTGGTATAATAAAATTATTGTTCGCCCGGTATAGCAACCAGGTCACAGTTATAAGTAGCCAGGTTCGGCTCATTTTCACCACAATCAACCATGCACCTTTTTCATTTTTCAACTGGTTGTTTTGGCGAAAGGATATTGATCCTGCTTCTGAAACGGGACAAAGAATTCTCACACATGAACTCACACATATCAGTGAAAATCACAGCATCGACAAACTGTTTACAGAATTACTGGTATGTTTTTTCTGGATGAATCCTTTCTTCTGGCTTATTCGTCGTGAATTGGGGATCATTCACGAATTTATTGCGGATAAAAAAGCCGTTGGAAAAAACAACGGTGCTGCATTTGCCTTAATGATTTTACAAGCAATGCACCTGCAGCCCTTAAGTACTAATGGACTTGTAAATCCATTTTTTTCATCACAAATTAAACGTCGTTTATCAATGATTACTTCTTCTAAAGAACCAAAATACAGCTACCTGCGCCGGATTAGCGCACTGGTAGTTATGACATGTGCAGCACTAATTTTAACGCTCTCAATTCAAGGCGTTGAAGCGCAAAAAAATGACAAAAATGCTGTAGTGAAACCTGTTACCGGAACAAAAAAAATACCCGTAAAATCACCTCCTAAAGTTGAGATTGTAAAAACACCACCATTGGTTAAATCAACAAGCACAGATACTATCAGGGTTCGTATCAATAAGAAAAATAATCCTGATAATGATCAGAAAATCGATAAGATTTTCCTTCGGGGAGATAGTACCAAACCTGTATTTATTTTAAATGACAAAGAAATAACAGATGTGGAATTACAAGAAGTAAATCCCGAACTTATAGAAAGCGTAAATGTTGTAAAAGGTGTAAATGCGATGGAAGCCGTTGGCGAAAAAGGGAAGAATGGATTAGTGCAAATAAAAACAAAAGATAGCCAAAAAGGACTGAAGGAAGTAAGCGTAACGGGTTATGCAAATTCAAAATCAAGCCCTTTATTTTATGTTGACGGAAAAGCTATTTCATCTGAAGAAATGGGAACAATCAAGCCCAATGATATTGAGAGCGTAAATGTATTAAGGGAAGCAAAGGCAATTGAAAAATATGGAGGTAAAGGAAAGGATGGTGTGATTGAAATTACTATGAAAAAGAAAATAGAATAGTTTGCGAGACTGGTACTACCTGAAAAAGTCTAATGAAAATATAAAGCCGGCAAAATGCCGGCTTTATAATAATGACCAACCCATCAATAGTTGATCATTTAATTTGGTGTCACTCTGCATTAACCTGTAACCATAAATTTCGGCAAGGCAATTGTTTAGGGCCAATGTCAAAGGCAGCAACTGGAAATACAGAATGACAGTAATGTTATATTATTTTCTTATTATCGCTATCCCGTTTCACCCGGTTACAAAACAAGATACCTGCCCAAAAAAATTACACCAGATCTGTTGTTAATCGATATTTTCCCGTGAAAATTTTATTAAAAAACGGCATAAAAATAAGTACCGGGTAGTTTATAAAAATCACAAAGCGATCTGTTTTTCCGTCATCATTTTACGAAGATTTATAAGGCCATAACGCATGCGGCCAAGAGCTGTATTGATACTGCAGTTTGTTAGATCAGCAATTTCTTTAAAGCTTAAATCGCCATAATGACGCAATACAATCACTTCCTTTTGTTCTTCCGGTAACAGGTCAAGCATACGCCGAACCCTGTCATAACTTTGCTGCTTCATCATTGCTTTGTCAGGCCCGTCTTCACTAAAGCTCATCCATTCAAAAACGTCCTGGCCATCAGTTGTTCGGATTGACGGCGCCCTTTTCACACGCCTGAAATGATCGACACAAAGATTATGAGCGATACGCATGGCCCAACTCAGAAACTTGCCTTCTTCATTATAGCGGTTGCCATTAATCGTATCGATGATCTTATAAAACACATCCTGGAAAATATCTTCGGCAAGGTATTTGTCCTTCACCAAAAAAAGAATGGAAGAATAAATGCGGTCTTTGTACCTGTAAACAAGTTCTTCTATGGCCTGGAGTTCGCCATCACGGTATGCTTGTATAAGCTGTAAATCAGCGTGGTTGGAATAGTTATACATTATTTCTATGAATTATTGTTTGGGACTTCAATAAGATTGCGTAGAAATAATGCTATAGGCTGATTGTTTAATTTAATGGACCAATTTACGGACAGTTATCAAATTTCTATACTGTTGGCTTTGCAAATGTTATGCTAAAAAATTGTAAACTGAATTATAAAATTACGGTAAGAACAATATAATAGATTTAAATACTTTGCCAAGGTTTGAACTGTTTACTTTGTAAATCAGTTAATGTATATGTAAATGAAAGTAAAAACAGGAACTACCGTTGATAATCAAGCGCCTATAAAACAAGATGATATCTTTATCAAAGGGGCACGTACGCATAATCTTAAAAATATTGATGTTAGTATTCCCCGCAACAAATTAGTTGTTGTAACGGGTGTAAGTGGATCCGGAAAATCTTCTTTAACCATAGATACGCTTTTTGCCGAAGGACAACGTCGTTATGCAGAAAGTTTGAGTGCTTATGCCCGGCAATTTATGCAGCGGATGAATAAACCAGATATAGATTATATAAAAGGTTTATGCCCGGCGATTGCAATTGAACAGAAAGTTATTACCCGCACGCCAAGAAGTACGGTGGGAAGTATGACTGAATTGTATGATTACCTGCGTTTATTGTTTGCCAGGGCTGGTAAAACAATTTCGCCGGTTAGTGGTCGTGAAGTAAAAAAAGATGATGTACAGGACGTAGTAAACGAAATTTCAACCTTACCGGAGGGCGATAAAATATTATTGCTGGTGCTATTTAAACGGCACCAGAACAGGAACACAAAAGAGGAACTAAATATTTTATTGCAAAAAGGTTTTACCAGGGTTGCAGCACAGTCAACTGCTAAAAAATCTGTTGCCGCAAATAAACTAAATACTTTAAGAATTGAAGATTTACTGGAAAATGAATCATTGATAACAACGACTTTTTCAGGTACAACGGCGGTGTACGTAATTATCGATCGGTTGGTTGCACGCCCATTAGACGAAGATGACAGGCACCGGATTTCGGATTCGGTGGATACAGCTTTTTTTGAAGGGGAGGGACAATGTACACTGCATGTAACTGATGCAAGTGACCCGCTAAAAGTAAGATGGCTGCCTTTCAGCAATAAGTTTGAACTGGACGGGCTTGTTTTTGAAGAACCGGTTCCAAACCTTTTCTCTTTTAATAACCCATATGGTGCATGCCCGGTATGCGAAGGATTCGGACATGTGCTGGGCATCGACCCCGACCTGGTGATTCCTGATAAAAGCATGAGCGTGTATGAAGGAGCCATTGCGCCATGGCGTGGCGAAAAACTAAGTGAATGGAACAAAGCGCTGATCAGGGGAGCCTCCCGTTCAGATTTTCCAATACATACGCCGGTTCATGATCTTACTACAGCCCAGTATAATTTGTTATGGAGCGGTAATGCATATTTTGAAGGTTTAAATGCTTTCTTTAAAGAAGTAGAACAGAACCTGTATAAAGTTCAGTACAGGGTTTTACTTAGCCGTTACAGGGGTAGAACAATCTGTCCTGATTGCACCGGGTATCGCTTACGTAAAGAAGCCCTTCATGTGCAGGTTGGAAACAAGCATATCGGACACTTATGCGAGATGCCGGTTAAAGACCTTTTTCGATGGTTTGCTGAACTTCAACTTAGCGAATACGATATGGAGGTCGCCAAACGAATATTAATGGAGATAAACCTCCGGCTTCAAACCTTATTGGACGTAGGCCTTGGTTATCTTACTTTAAACAGGCTCGCAAATTCCCTCTCCGGTGGAGAAAGCCAGAGGATACAACTTACCAGGTCGCTCGGAAGCAATCTTACCAATGCCTTATATATTTTAGATGAACCTTCTATCGGCCTGCATGCAAGAGATACAAAACGGTTAATTGCAGTATTAAAGAATTTACGAAATCTTAATAATACGGTGGTGGTAGTGGAGCATGATGAGATGATGATGCGGGAAGCCGATCATATTATCGACATGGGCCCGCTCGCAAGTCATCTTGGTGGCGAAGTTGTAGCTGAAGGTAATTATGAGCAATTAACAGCAAATCCCGAAAGCCTGACAGGAAATTACCTGACGGGTAAACTCAACATAGACCCGCCTGCAAAACTTCGTAAATCAAAGCGGAGTATTTCTGTAAAAGGCGCCAGGCAGAATAACTTGAAAAATATTGATGTAACCATTCCCCTGGATTGCCTTGCAGTAATTAGCGGAGTTAGTGGTAGTGGCAAAACAACCCTGGTAAAACAGGTGGTGTATCCTGCTTTGCAAAAAATCAAAGGGGGCTTTGGCGAAAAAGCCGGGGCATTTAGTTCGCTCACCGGCGATATAGATGCCATTACTTCTATTGAAATGATCGATCAAAACCCTATCGGTAAATCAAGCAGGAGCAACCCGGTTACCTATATAAAAGCTTACGATCCAATACGTGATTTATTTTCCAATCAACCACTCAGCAAAATCAGGGGTTTTCAACCAAGACATTTTAGCTTCAATGTAGACGGTGGGCGGTGCGATGCCTGTAAAGGTGAAGGCGAACAGGTGGTTGAAATGCAGTTCCTGGCCGATGTGCATTTAACTTGTGAAGTTTGTGGCGGTAAGAGATTTAAAGACGAAGTGCTGGAAGTAACCTGTAATGGGAAAAACATTCACGATGTATTGCAAATGAGTGTTGATGAGGCAATAAGTTTTTTTGCAGAAATCAATACCAAAGAAAGTAATACAATCGTTTCTGCAATAAATCCGCTTAACCGTGTGGGATTGGGATATGTGAAACTGGGACAAAGTAGTGATACGCTTAGTGGTGGAGAGGCACAACGTGTAAAACTGGCAAGTTTTTTAAGTAAAGCAAAGCCATTGAATGAAGGAGCCAGTTCCAAAACAAACCCCGGAATTCTTTTTATTTTCGACGAACCAACTACCGGACTTCATTTTCATGATATAAAAAAGCTGTTACAATCATTTAATGCTTTAATCGACCAGGGAAATTCTATTTGGGTAATTGAGCACAATACCGATGTAATTAAAAGCGCTGATTGGGTTATTGACCTGGGTCCTGAGGCAGGTGAAGATGGCGGCAGGTTGGTATATAGTGGCATACCGTCAGGTCTTAAGAAAGTAGTTGAAAGCCACACAGGTAAATATTTGTAATAATTTAAAAGCAAAGACTTATTACTAGATGTGTATAACAGGGTTTACATATTAGCTGTAGAACGATATCTTTACTTTAAAGATTTTAAACCAACTTAACACTTGTTACGTAATTACCCCGTTACTAACAAACCACTACCAACACTTTGATATGATTGCTTCACTTATTTCAATGATTCCCAATATTGCTGCAGGTTTTTTAATACTGATAATTACCTGGCTTATCAGCAGGATGTGGTATACCTCCCAATATATCCATCGTGATGAAGTAAGACCGCTGCAGGAATCCCAGCACATCATGCAAAACCAATATGCAATACTGGCAGAAAGAATTAAACATACAGAAGGACAGTTAACAGAAGCAAAAAACAAGCTCGAATCGACTATTACCGCTAAAGAAGAAGCGCTTCAAAAAATTATTGAACTTGAAATACGTGTTAAACAGACCAATGCTCAACCACCAAAGTTAGAAAGCTGGAACCAGGAAATAATAGAATCAATAAAAAGAGCAATTAATGAGACTAGACTTCCGGTAACACCGGAGGATGAGGCTGAAAAAATAAAAACCAAAGAGCAATTTAACCTGCTTAAACAATCCATTAAAGAATTTAAAACAGAATTTTCTCAAAAACTGAACAATCAAACCAGTCAATACCATGAGTTATCCAACCAGCTTTGGCAATTACTGGAACTGAATAAAAAACTAATGGCAGAAGCTGAAATAACAAATAAATTAATTCAAAATAGCGATAGCAGCCAGGAAGATAAATTACCCGGCGATCAGCCTTTTAAACTTGCAAGTATTAAGAAAAGAAGCTAATAAAAACTTTGAATTAAAAAAAGGGGTAAACTTCAACTGATGGAGTTTACTCCTTTTTTTATTGAATTCAACATTTGAAATTTCGGTTTTTTGCGTTTTCTAACAGTAAAAAACAAAAGAGCGACACTTTTCAGTATCGCTCTTTGATATTTATTTTAAACCTGTTGATGTATATTATTCATCATCATCAAAGCTCATTGCTTCGCGGGTACTGCTAAGTAATTCATATTCTTCCTTGCTACCAACTATCAGGTTTTCGAATTCACGTAAGCCGGTACCAGCAGGTATTGCATGACCAGTAATTACATTCTCTTTCAAACCTAACATGTCGTCACGCTTACCATGGATGGCAGCCGTGCTAAGTACTTTGGTAGTTTCCTGGAACGATGCTGCTGAAATCCAGCTTGGCACACCCAGGGAAGCTTTTGTGATACCCAGTAGTACCGGTTTGGCAGTAGCCGGGTTAGCATCTCTCACTTCAACAAGTTTTTTATCATTACGCCTTAACTGGCTGTTTTCTTCCCTTAATTCCCTCAGGCTAACAATCTGGCCCGGACGGAATTTACCACTGTCACCTGGCTCAGTCACAACCTTTTTATCGTAAATACGGTCGTTCTCTTCGTTAAAGTCGTAGCGGTCTTCAAGATCTTCCTCGAGGAAGCGGGTATCACCTGCGTCCACAATTTCAACCTTTTTCATCATCTGCCTAACGATCACTTCAATGTGCTTATCATTAATGCGTACACCTTGTAAACGATAAACTTCCTGGATCTCATTTACAACATACTCCTGCACTGCAAACGGACCTTTAATGGAAAGAATATCAGCAGGCGATATTGAGCCATCGCTAAGTGCAACACCAGCTTTTACGAAGTCACCATCCTGTGCGAGGATCTGGCGGGTCAATGGAACGAGGTATTTTTTGGTGGTACCATCTTTAGCTTCAACGATTATCTCGCGGTTACCACGTTTGATGTTACCAAAAGTTACTACACCGTCGATTTCACTAACGATTGCAGGATTGCTTGGATTACGTGCTTCAAACAATTCGGTTACACGTGGAAGACCACCGGTGATATCACGAAGCTTGCCCAATACACGTGGTATTTTGGCCAATACCTGTCCCGGGGTTACCTCAGCTTTCTCGTCAATTACTATATGAGATCCAACAGGTAGGTTATAGGTTTTTGTATCCTTACCATCTACCAGGATCGCAGGTATTTTAGTTTTATCTTTTGTATCAATAACCACTTTTTCGCGGTGACCAGTTTGGTCATCCGATTCTTCGCGGTAAGTGATACCATCAAGAATTCCTTCAAAACGGATAGTACCAGTTTGTTCTGCTACAATTACGTTGTTGAACGGATCCCAGCTGCACAATACATCACCTTTTTTTACATGCTGGCCGTTTTTAACTGCAAGGGTAGAACCGTAAGGAATGTTATTGGTAATCAGCAGGCGATCATTTTTTTCATCCATGATACGTAATTCGCCGGTACGACCGATTACGATCTGAACTTTTTCGCCTTGTGCATTTGTTCCTGCAACGGTACGAAGACCATCAAATTGAACTGTTCCTTCAAATTTAGCTGGCAATGTAGATTCTACAGAAGCAGAACCGGCCACACCACCCACGTGGAAGGTACGAAGTGTAAGCTGTGTACCTGGCTCTCCAATTGACTGGGCCGCTATAATACCAACAGCATCTCCACGCTGCGTGGTATAACCACTTGCAAGGTTTTTACCATAACATTTTACACATACGCCACGCTTACTTTCGCAGGTAAGTACTGAGCGAATTTCAACGATCTCGATGCCTGCATCTTCAATTTGCCTGGCAGTATCATGATCAATTTCTGCTCCTGCTTCAACAAGTAATTCGTCTGAAACCGGGTCATAAACAGAATGTAAAGAAGTACGACCTTCAATACGATCGCTCAATGGTTCGATTACATCTTCATTATCTTTTAATGCAGAAGTTGCAATGCCGCGTAATGTGCCACAATCTTCTTCAGAAATAACCACATCCTGTGAAACGTCCACTAAACGACGGGTAAGATAACCTGCATCCGCTGTTTTTAATGCCGTATCGGCAAGACCCTTACGGGCACCGTGGGTTGATATAAAGTAATCTAATACGTTCAGACCATTCTTGAAGTTGGAAAGGATCGGGTTTTCAATGATCTCAGATCCGGTTGAACCTGATTTCCTAGGTTTTGCCATCAATCCACGAATACCAGCCAGCTGTTTAACCTGCTGTTTGCTACCACGTGCTCCACTATCCAGCATCATAAACACGGAGTTAAATCCTTGCTTGTCTGTCGCCATTTCATGAATCAGCGTTTCAGTAATACGGGTATCCACACGACTCCAGATATCCACAATGGCATTGTAGCGCTCATTGTTGGTAATCAGACCCATATTATAGTTTTCCCAAACTTCTTCCACTTCCAGTTTCGCATTCTCAAGCAATTCGTTCTTAGCATCAGGAATAATCAGGTCATTGATGCTAAAAGACAAACCACCCCTGAATGCCATACGGAACCCGAGAGTCTTGATATCATCCAGGAATTTTGCTGCTTTTGGAACGTCAGTGATCTTAACGATGTCACCGATAATTTCCCGCAGACTTTTCTTGGTCAACAAAGCATTTATAAATCCAACCTCTGCCGGAACGTGCTGGTTAAATAGCACCCTTCCAACAGTTGTTTCGATTATTTTGGTTTCAAGAGCACCCTGTTTGGTACGGATGGTGGTACGAACCTTTATTGGTGCGTGCAGGTCAACCTGTTTTTCGTTCAGTGCAATAATAACCTCGTCGGCACTGTAGAATATCTTGCCTTCACCCCTAACCTTTTCGGTTGGTGTGCTTTTCTTACCCTTGGTAATATAGTATAATCCAAGTACCATGTCCTGTGAAGGAAGGGTAATAGGTGTACCATTCTGCGGGTTAAGAATGTTGTGGCTACTTAGCATCAGCAATTGTGCTTCCAGCACGGCAGCGCTGCTAAGAGGTACGTGAACCGCCATCTGGTCACCATCGAAATCCGCATTAAATGCAGATGTAACCAATGGGTGAAGCTGGATCGCTTTTCCTTCGATCAACCTCGGCTGGAAAGCCTGGATGGATAAACGGTGCAGAGTTGGTGCACGGTTCAATAAGATCGGGTGACCTTTTAATATATTTTCAAGAATATCCCAAACAATGGCTTCCTTACGATCCACCAGTTTACGGGCACTCTTTACTGTTTTTACAATTCCTCTTTCAATCAGTTTACGAATGATAAACGGTTTGAATAATTCCGCGGCCATATCTTTTGGCAAACCACACTCGTGCAGCTTAAGATCGGGTCCAACCACGATTACAGAACGCCCGGAATAATCGACACGTTTACCTAATAAGTTCTGGCGGAAACGGCCTTGCTTGCCTTTCAAAACGTCACTTAAAGATTTCAGGGCACGGCCACCTTCTGCTTTTACTGCATTTGATTTACGGCTGTTATCAAACAAGCTATCAATAGCTTCCTGTAACATACGTTTTTCATTGCGAAGGATAACTTCAGGTGCCTTGATTTCCAACAAACGCTTCAAGCGGTTATTACGGATAATAACACGACGGTAAAGATCATTTAAATCGGAAGAGGCAAAACGGCCGCCGTCCAAAGGCACCAACGGGCGCAATTCAGGTGGAATAACCGGGATATATTGCATTACCATCCACTCGGGGCGGTTGGTAATACGACTATTAGCATCGCGGAAAGCTTCCACAACACTAAGACGTTTCAAAGCATCTGCCCGGCGTTGCTGGCTGGTTTCGTTGGCAGCAGCATTACGCAAATCATAGCTGAGTTGGTCAAGGTCAAGGCGGCTCAGTAATTCACTTACTGCCTCGGCTCCCATTTTTGCTATAAATTTATTCGGATCATCATCAGGTAAATATTGGTTGTCTTTTGGAAGTGCGTCCAGGATATCCAGGTACTCTTCTTCACTTAAAAGATCACCATAATTCTGCCCTTTATCTGCACGGATACCAGATTGGATTACAACAAATCTTTCATAATAAACAATGGTTTCCAGCTTTTTACTACTCATGCCGAGCAGGTAGCCAATTTTATTTGGCAGGCTTTTAAAATACCAGATGTGAACAACCGGAACCACCAATTTGATGTGTCCCATACGTTCACGCCTAACTTTCTTTTCTGTTACCTCCACGCCGCAACGATCACAAACGATACCCTTATAACGAATACGTTTGTATTTACCACAAGCACATTCATAATCCTTTACGGGACCAAAAATGCGTTCGCAGAACAATCCATCACGCTCGGGCTTGTAGGTACGGTAGTTAATCGTTTCAGGTTTCAAAACCTCACCATGACTGCGCTCCAATATACTATCGGGGCTGGCCAGGCTAATGGTGATGCTGGAGAAGTTTGACTTGGGCCTGTTGTCTTTTTTAATCGCCATATTGCTTTTGACAAATTTTAATATATGGGCTAAAAACACCTGTTCGATTTCGATGTGGTAGTATACTACTCAGAGAAAACGATGTAATTACTTGAAAATCAATAGATTTAAACTGTAAAACGGGTATTTCCGGCACAATTGAGCTGGCAAAAGTAAGTTAGTTCCCTGAATAACCATCAAACAAAATCCAGCGAAGCCAGAAAATTTGTAAATGAAAACTTAAATAATCTGGAATGCATTTTCAAAGACCTGTAAACCGTTATTTCAGAGCATGTTAACGGGACAGATAGGCCGGGCTACACAAACAAGGCCTGGCCATAAAAAAACCTGGAACGGGGTTATTAGTTTCCCATTCCAGGCATGGAAATTAAATTCGAAAAGTTCCGCCTACGCGACCACAGGTTATTCTTCAAAGAAAAATAATAAGCAGAGGCAAATGCAAGGATGTGAAACAATTACCAGCTGCAACCGCTGTCTTCAAAAATATAACACATTAGTTCGAGATGCAGCCAGTTATAAAGCAATTATAAACTGATAACGCTATTGGTTCCGCCAAAAGCGTCAGGAGAAAAACTATCGGACTGTGGATCATTAATCCATTTTTCTTCATCTACCAGGTACTTAAATTCGTGGGCTGAATTTTTTGGAAGCGTCACCTCAGTACTAAATTCTCCTGTTTTCTTTTTGCTCATTACAACCGGTGTATTCCAGTCATTATTTAAGCCTAGAATTTTTACTGAAGATGCACCATTTGCGTCCACAGAAAATTTCACTTTGCAAGCATCTTTTGTCTTGAGATAAGTTTTTTGTACCATTTTTTTTCTTTTAGGTATTCAATTGAAATAATGTAATGTTTTACTATGAAGCTTGATCAAAAGCTTTCAATTTGATACCGGTTTTGATATGCAAATATATAAAACGTCAAAAAATAAATATTTAGCCTGCGTTATTTGTTAATAACATTTATAATGTCAGAACAAGAAACTACTTACATAGTAACATTTAAACTAATGTTGATTTCGCAGGAAAATTAAACTGCTTTAAAAATTCTACATACATAATGATACCATTGCGTAAAAGGTAACCCAAGAAGAATTTTTAATGATTAACTAAAGAATAAAAACCGGGTTTTATAATTTACTACGTATTTTCTTTTACGAAATAAGAATAGTAAAAAAACGACAAGCCCTATTGCTGCAAAAAAATAAAACTTAAAGTTTGAAGATCCGGGAAGTTGTAATGGCCCGGCCGTTCCAACAAGGATCATGCTTGACCAATAAAAAGGCAATAATTTTTCGTGATCATTTTTATTTATGAAATCAAGTTTTGCTTTTTGTAAAGCCTCATCCTTATTTAATCCATTTGCCAGGTTTTGATTAAATAAAGTTACAATAGCATAGGTTGATTCTTCATCCACTTTCCAAAGCGTTGCAGCAACTGCAGGTACACCTAATGCTGCAAACCCACGGGCAATACTATATATTCCTTCTCCCTCTTCTCTTTTACCAATGTTGGTTTCACAAGCGCTTAAAATTACTAACTGTGCAGAAGCGTTATTAATAAGTTCCAGCTCTGATAATTTAATAACCGAATCCTGCAAATACAATATCGGCTCCTCAGTGCTGCTATCAGCCAACGCATGTGAAAAAATATTTACAACTGCAAATTTTGAGAAAGAAGTTAGAAAGTTTTTTCGCGATGCGTTTTTACCGGAGTATACATTTGACTGTCTAAAAAAAGCTGCTGATTTTTCTATAGCTGTCCCTGAATTTCTTAAGTCGGGCACATTCAGGCCAGCTGCAAAGGAGATTGGAGCAATTCCAAGAAAATTACCATTTTGTGAATGACTAAATTTCTTAAGTAAATAATTAGCAGAATACACATAACTAAAACTATAATCGTAAGCGAGATATTGTGTTCCGGCAGAAGAAGAGGATAACGCCTCAAATGGAATCAAATAATTATCCGGACAAATAATTATGCGGCCTTTTTTACTTAACACAACTGGTGCAAAAATCTTAGAATAAATTCGGAACGACAAGGAAGCAAAATCACTAAAGTGACTATTCAACTGGTTTTTATCGGAACAATATTGAATGAAATTTCTTAGTTCTCCTGTTGAAAACTCAGACCTGGCAAGCCGGATAAATTTTAAACTATCAGAAGATATTCCAAGTACATAAATGACGGTATCGTTAATAAAATAATGTACAAATTGTTGATTGTTGATATCCAGGAATTTTTGAAGCATAGGTAAGTTGACTACCTGGCTTGCATATTTGTATTGGTAATAAAGCGGGTATCGTTGCTCCAGTGAACTTATAAAATGTTCCAGTTCATCTTTAGTTTGCAATAACTTCTTTTCTTCAGCAGGCTTACTATCAATTCTGTGAAGTTGCTGTTGTTGCATAATGATATTAACCTGCAACGCTTGTTCTTTAGCTGCATCTGACGGTGCTAATTGAGCCACTGCACCTAATTCATTTAGTTGATCATTTAAAAGTACTGCCCGGCTTTTTTCCATGAAAAAAAATGCAAGCGTTTTATTATTTGCCAACCAGCAAGCTTCAATTGCGTTTGTATAAAAACTCCTTGTTTTATTTCTCCAGTATAATTTACTTTGTAAACCAACTTGTTCCTGTCGTATTTGCCCGATAACCGTATCGGTTACTTCAGCGGTCTTTAATGCAGCAGTAAGTATTTTTCTGTCTAAAGTTGATTTATATAATGCTACTAATAATTCAGTCTTATTTTCAAGTATAACCAAAAGCAATTCTTTGTTTGGAATAACATTTAATTGCCGGGAGGTTTTAGTTGGTAGAAAGCTATTGCCTATGCCGATGTTCAATTGCTGCATTGCCAATAAATAATACCGCTGTGCATCATGGTAATTACCTTGCCGGAAATAGGTTTGTCCAACATTTACATAAGCAGCAGAAAGTCTGTCAGGATGATTGCCTTCCTTTGCATATTTTACAGCTTCAAAATAGTAGGCTACACCTTTTTCAAACTGGCTTAAATCATTGATATGATAATTGCCATAATCAATATAATCATCAGCTATCTGCAAAACGTCTCCATGGTTGCTTCGTATTTTTATTGCCTGTCTAAAAAAACTATTCGCCTCTGAATACTTTTTCAATTTCGTATTGATTATAGCTAAAGTTTTCAGTGCAGAAGCGGCTTCAAATGAATCCTGGATCCTTTCTGAAATCTTTAAGGCGGAATCTGCATCGACAGATGCTTTGTTTAATGAAGATTGAAAATTGTAAGATTGTGCTCTTTGATTGAAAAATATGGCACGCAGTGCAAGATTGTTTCGACTTTCTGCATCCGCCAGGCCTATCGTGCTTTCTTCGATACATTTCTGATAGTCTCCTTTGTTAAAATGTATAATACATTTTTCATTCCTAGCCATCAGCTCCAGTTCGCTACCAGCTGCAACATTTTTTGCATACATTATTGCTGTATCGAAACAAGTTAATGCCTTGCTATAAGCATTTGCTTCTAAATAATAATAACCAAGATTATTGTATGTTCTGGCAGTGCCTAAATAAGAAAAGTTTTTTTTGCTGGCTTTTGCTTCACTAACTGACGCCAAACCAAAACGGATGGCAGTATTCAAATCTCCATTAACCCTGTATTCATAATAAGCTATCCTGTCCAAAATTCTGGCATACACAGAATCCTTTTCAAATCCACAATTATGAAACTCTTTTTGAAGTATATAAACCGCACTTAAATTTTGTTGGTCATACAAATCTCCAGTGGAAATTTCAGCAAGTTTATCCCATATGTTTTTTGATGAACCACATTTTGAATAACCTGTGAGATTATTTAACAGGAACGCTAGAGTAATTAGAGTTGCTTTATAAAAATATAATAAGAAACGGATCATTTAATATTATTTATAACAACAGGGATCCGATCATTGTTTAATTACTTTGCCAGCCTTAACATATGGTGTAAGTGTCGCATTTTCCCTGATTCCCAGCGTATCAAAAATATTTTGTTTATTAAATTCGTTGGAATCGATCTTTGATCTCAGCTCATTGTAATTTCCGCCAATATAACCCGCTACTACCGGTGCAGCATATGAAGAACCTTCCAACATTGAATTGGCTAATCTTGGATTTTTGATCAGGTAAATAGAATCACCCGGCATAATTATGTTATTAGATACAACACCAATATCAACTACATTTCCTGAAAAATTTTGCCGGGGTGAAACCCTGCTTCCGTCACCACTTTCTTTTACGGTTGTTACTGCGATAACATTTTGCATTTCAGGATCGCCAGCAAAAGACGCAGGATAAAAATTCATTGTATCTAAATTTCGCGAAATAAAATTAATGGCTGCAATTTGTTGTGCATCACTGGTATTACCTGCTGCGGCAACCATTAGGATCTTATTATTTGTAAGGTGTTTTTTAGTAAATTCTTTAAAAAGAAGTGCCGCTGAATCAACAGTTCTTTCCTGAACCCTGGGTGAATAAAATCCGAAGCTGGCATTAATTATAACCGCGCCGCTTTTTTCAGCGTAAGCTATTCCGCATAAGGCATCAAATAGGTTTCCTTTACCCTCTTTAGAATGGATTTTTACAGGCAATATTTTTACAGGATTTTTTCCCAGTTGCTGAATTTGTTTCAAAATAATTCTCGATACATTAGATCCATGACCGGGAGAAAAATAATCATCATTAGTTGCATTATTTCTTGCAATGAAATTCCATCCTTTGTTTGCTTGCGGGCCAAGGCAAGATAGATTTGGACTATTGTAAGTATAACTAGCATCCGTCAGCATAGCTGAATCAATACCTGTATCAAAAACTGCAATTGTAACAGGCTTCGGATCCAAATATCTTATTTCATCTATTTTTACTGTATCTTTTTTACTTGTTTCATAAAGGGAGTCAGAAATGCTGATATCGAAATTGTAACACCAGTAATAAAGGGTCCCGCCTCCCGAAGGACCACCACTTCCTCCCCTGCTTCCCCCTGACGCCAGCGCCCCTGAAACGGCAGTCACCAAATTGGGGCCACTTAAAACAACAAGACTGCTATCACATTGATCACAGTAATTATAATTGACGGTACTATTATTGTCCTTCAAGTTCTTCAACCAATCTTTAAATTTGGCTGTATCAGCTTCAGGTGCCATCCAAACTATTAGTTGACTATCTGCAGGAAAATTTGGATTGTAGCTTATGGGTGTATTGGGGGTTTTATCATTAAAACAACCTATACCTACAAGACAGAGCAAAACGACCAGGAAAATTCCCCAATAAATCCGCTTACTATTTTTCATGTTTTTAATTTGTAAAATGACCCTGACACTTTAAGATTTACTTATAATTTTTTATCCATTTTTCAGCTTCATCCTTTCCTTCCTTATCTTCTATTATCACACGTTGCAACAATAATTTTGATGTATCTACATCCCCCGGGTCTCCCCGCTTTAAAAGGGCGGCAGCTTGTAATAATAACCCCGGATTACTATGCAAATTTTTTGTCGATGCAAGTGAATCAAAAGCAGCAATGGCTTTATCGTAATTGTTTAACTGGAGGTAAACCAAACCCCGGTATTTAATTAATTCTGCATTTCCCGGGTTGGCATTATTTAATACTTCAAAAATGTTAGCCGCTTTCACATAATCCTTACTATTATAGGCTGCAATACCAAGCTCGATACTATCTGAAGCAGCGCTCATTTTTTGACCGAGGTGCTGGTAATTTAAATTAATGTAATCTTCAGCGAGTTGTTGGGGATTGGCTGGCGTGATCTCCAAATACAACGCAACCAGGATGATAACGGAGGCTGCGGCAGCATACCTGAACAAAGGCTGCTGGTATATTTTACGGACCGCGGAACCGCTTTTCCATTCATCCTTTATGGATGATTCAACCCATTCCTTCTGTTTGTTTTGTAGTAAATTGTCTTTTAATGCCTGCCTGGATGCAACATAAAAAGCAACCTCGCCGGCAAATGACTGGTCCGTTGTGCACCTGTTTTCAAATGCAAGCCTCTCATCGTGGCTCAGCTCATTTTGAAAATAAGATTCGATATACTGCAATGTTTCGCTCATTTCGATGGCTTATACTTTTTATCACATAACAATGGTTTCTTTTACAGAAACAGGCTTTGAACTTTTTCCCTGAGTTTTTCCAAACAACGCAGCCTGGTTGTTTTAACCACAGCTGCCGAATTATATTCAAGCTCATCGGCAATCTCCCTGTCGGTTAACCCGTCTTCAAACAATAATAATAACGCCCGGCATTTCTGTCCGATGGCATCCAGGTTTGTTTGAATGGCTGCCTGTTTCTGTTGATCCATCAGTTGCTCTATGACTGTTCTTGCCTGGTCGGGTAATTGATTCAGCAATTCAGGCATGGGCATCGTTTGGTGTACCTGTTGCTTATTAGTCGTGTTTTTTCTGACAAGGTCAATACACTTATTAGAAAAAATTTGAAAAAGATAGGTTTTAAGAGAGGACCGGCCATCAAATCTGTTGGCTGACACATTGTGGATTACAGACAAAACTGCATCACTGTAGGCACTGAAACTATCGTCATTGCTAAGATGAAATTTTTTACATCCTTCTCCTATAAAATAAGAATAATCACTGTATAGCCTTTTCTCATGCATAAGGCGCTGCTTATAGCCTGATTGTAAGCCTGCTAAAATTTCTTTATCGGGGGAATTCAAGAAATGCGATTTCTCAAATATAATTTATAAATAACATAATAACAATAGCTAACTGACTAACATTAAAATACCCGTTGTTGATCTTCTAAAGATAAAATACTGATTTTGATAAAACCCCGACTTTACACCCACCATACTCCTGGTGATTATAACAGATCCCACTTATTCTTTAAAAATAATTTCCTGGCTTTTGTTTCCATTTTTGATGGCATTACGATTCATTCATTGTAGCCAAATAAATGACTACAAAAATTCACACCAATAAAACTCAAACAAATGAAAAAATTATCTTTGGCTTTCACCGCCACCGCCGCTCTCTTATTCTCTGTAAATGTATTTGCACAATTCAACGGAGCTGTTGCTTATGCCAATACCGGAAAGAAAACTGGCAACTCAGAAAACAGTGAAATGAAAAAGCTTTCTGCAAGTAGTTTGAAAAGCAGTAAGATGACAGCAAGAGCATTCAAAGACTTCTCAAAAACTTTTAAGAATGTAACTAACGCCGACTGGGTAGCCGGGCAAACAGGAGGTTATATCGCGTCCTTCCATCAAGATGAATCGCTAAACATGGTATTTTATAATGACAATGGTAAATACCTGTATACCATTAAACGCCATACCGAAAAACAACTTCCAAAAGAAATCAGGCATATGGTAAAAACTACATATTATGATTATGCGATAATTGGTGCTGAAGAAGTACTGATTGACAACAAAACCATTTTCCTGGTTCACATAAAATTTGATAAATATTCCAAAACGATTCGCATTGATGAAAATACAATGGAAGCTATAGAAGAACTGGAAAACAATTGACACCACCTCCTCCTCCCGATCAGCGCACACCGATAAAACAGCCCTATTCCGGGGCTGTTTTTATTATTATTTGCCAATAAATGAAGCCTTTCTTTTTTCAATAAATGCTGTGGCTCCTTCTTTCGCATCTTGTGTATCAAATAAAGTTCCAAAAGCTTCAATTTCACGGGCAAATCCATCAGGCTGCGCTTGTGCGGCTGCATTAACCAGCTCAATAACTTTTTGAATTGCAAGCGGCGCTTTCGAATTGATTGTCTGCAATGATTTGAAGGTAGATTCAAAAAGCAATTCGGGGGCGAATACCTGGTTTACAAGACCCCACTTTAAGGCCTCTTGAGCATGGATCATATTACCGGACATAGTAAGTTCCATCGCCCTGCCTTTGCCAATTAATTGTGTTAACCTTTGTGTTCCACCATATCCCGGCACAAGTCCCAGGTTTACTTCAGGCTGACCAAAACGGGCATTCTCACTGGCATATCTGAAGTGGCATGCCATGGCAAGTTCGCAGCCGCCGCCCAATGCAAAGCCATTTACAGCTGCGACTACCGGCTTTGGACAATTTTCAATCCTATTAAAAACAAGTTCCTGCCCTCTTTGCGATAACTGCCTGCCTTTTTCGCCATCAAGCATTAGAAATTCGCTTATATCTGCACCGGCTACAAATGCTTTTTCACCTGAGCCTGTTATCAGTGCAGACCTGATAGCAGGATTCGAATAAACCTCATTTATTGCGGCACCAAGTTCTGTAATAACAGTTTTATTTAGCGCATTCAACTTTTCCGGGCGATTAATAGTAATCACGAAAATTCCATCCTTCAATTCAGTCAATAAAGTTTCATACATGGCGTTGGTTGTTTAGGCATCAAAAATAAAATCAACATTAAAGATATCTTACAAGTTTTTTAAAAGCCTCTTCCACCTGTACTGATTCTATATCCTTTTGGCCAAACCTGCCGAAACAGGGCACCTACCGCAATACAGAAGATTAGTACTGCAAGTGGCACCGTTATATAAAATACAAGTCGGTAAAAAGGGATGTCGCTGCCAAACATGTACGCCAACCGCATCACGTATGAAAGTAATGGAATGTGCAATCCGTAAATAATAAATGAAAAAGAACATACCCATAAAAACCATTTCTTATCTGCAAACCATTTAACTATTTCATCACCACTATACCAAATGGCAATTACACCTGACATAACCGAACTAACATGCAGTAGGATAAACACTGTTATGGTGAGCCTGTTTGATTCTTCGAACTCAAACGCCATAAAGGTCTTTATAATATTTAAGCCAAAAAAGAAAAGCCAGCTTAAATAACGGCTGTACCAGCCTGGTTTTTTTTCAATTGGATAATTGTATTTGTATAACCAGATACCCAATGAAAAAAACAGCATACCCTGTCCTTCAAAAAATAAAATACGAAACATCGAAATCCATAACACAAACATTAGAAGAAACCATAACCGCGGATAGTTCATGATACCCCAACGAAAAATGGGGTAAGCCAAATTGTAAAAAAATAAGCTTCGAATGAACCATAACTGAAACGAAACTGGCCGCAATATCCATCTCTTTAAAATACCTTCCCAGCCAATTTCAGTATAAGGCCGGTTATCACCCAATTGATCCAGCTGTGCATCGTAAACTACCTGGGCCAACACCGGGTGTTGCTGCCATAAAAAAGTGATCAATAAACCTACGGCACTCCATATAAAATAGGGAACCATTAAAGTCTTAAACCTTTTCTGAATGCGTTCAGTATATTGTTTGTAATCCTGCATGGCGTAGATATACCCAGAAATAGCAAACAACATTGGTAATCGAAAACGTAATATCCCGTTTGCAACAAAATATTCGAAGAAAGTGGTAAAAGTGAGTCGTTCCTTTACAATACTAAATGGCTCCAGGTAGGTATTTTTTAAATTATACCCATGCACAAACAGCAATAGAGAAATACAGACAAAAGAATAAAATCTAAATTTTTGACTTAAAAAACGATTCATGCGTGCGGGATGATTGTTAGGCGGCGATCTATACTTCTGGAAAATTATTGAAACAAGGGAATACTAATAGTAACATTTGTACCGTCTCCCGGCTTTGAATGAATATTTAAACGGCCATTCATATGATCGGTTCTTTTTTGCATATTCCCAAGCCCGTTACCATCTTCAACATTTTTAATGTTGAACCCCCTTCCATTATCTTTTACCATTAAAATAAGTTTCCTGTTATCCATTGTTACATTCACCCACACTTTATCGGCTCCGGAATATTTTGCTGCATTATTTATAGCTTCTTTAAAAACAAGAAAAAAATCGCGTCTTGCTTCCATATTAAGTTTTACTTCATAAATATCTTCCCGGATATTAAAATCCAGGTCAATGTCTTTGGCTTCTAAAACACTGGTTGCGAATTCACGCATACGGGCCGCAATTCGCTGCATACTATCATTACTCGGTTTTATACTCCAGATAATATCATCCATTGCTTCCATCATTCGCTGGCTGTTCTCACTAATTTTTGATAAATATTCACTGGTGCGTATAGCATCCGTATTCATTTTTGCCTTTGCCATTGAACTCAAAATATTAATAGTACTCAGCGTACTGCCCATGTCGTCATGCAAGTCCCTCGCAACCCTGTGACGTAAGTTCTCGACCGCTAATAATTTGTTTAACCGCAATTCATGAATAACATAAATAATGATGGCTATCAGAAATAATAAAGAACTTAAAAACCACCAGGTTCGCCAGAATGGCGGCCTGATATAAATATTTAAAGAAGTGATTTTAGGTGATGCAATCCCTTCTATATTTTCACAGTAAATATTGAAGGTATACTTACCGGGAGGCAGTAAGGAATAGTTTACATAATAGGACCTGTCGGCCTTTATATACGTTTTATCTATTCCCTCCATTTTATAGTAATAGGTAAGTTTATCACGTTGTTTAAAACTTAAGGAAGCAAAATAGATACTAAACGAGTTTTGATCTGTTTTCAGTTTAATTTCCGGGTATTGAAGAATAGAATCGACCGGGATATATTGATTGAAAATTTTAAAATCTGTGATTGTTACATTTGGTGGCTGTTGATTACTTGTAAATACCGAAGGTTTAAACATCAGCACCGAATTAGCGCCGGTAAAGATTACGTATCCATCCTTGCTTTCGAAATCTGCTGAACTGGTTTGTTCACCCAGAACAATACCATCTTTCGGGCCGTAAGGAGTAATGCGATTATTATTTGGATTATACCTGCAAAGGCCGTTTAAAGTAATAATCCATAGAAAGCCAGAACGGTCCATTCTCAATCTTTCAACGTTATTGGTGGGCAGTCCATCTTCATACTGAAGTATTCGTACTGATCTTGTTTTTTTGTTTATAAAATTTAATGCACCTGCACCAAAGGCAATAATACTGTCATTCAATTGCTCAATATCTTTGCCAGTATTAGAATAGAGTCCATTGCTGTTTCCATTTGAGGTATAGTGTTGTACAACTTCGCCATCCAACGGGTTGATAGCATACAAGCCTTTACCGGAGGTGCTAACCCATAACCAGCCATCGTTATCATTAAATACTTTATAAATGATAGTGCCAATATCCACTACAACGGTAAATGTTTCATTTACATATTTAATCAGTCTGCCTCCTCTTGTTCCCAACCAAATTGTCCCATTATTATCAGAAGTAATATAATTTATATTGCTGAAATTACATTCCGGCGGCAACAGGTATTTCGTCCTTCCCGTGGTTATATTATGTATTAGAAGCACACCGTAGTTACATCCAACCCAAATATTACCTGAAGCTGAATCTTCAAACAAGCTCCACACAAATTTAATATCGGCCTTTTGTGCTGCTGTCCAATTTGCTGGTGGCGGATCAGCATAGACCTTGTTTGGAATCCGGTTAAATAATTTGTCAACAGACTTAATACCGTTACCTCTTGTTGCAAACCATAATTCACCATTTTTGGTTTCGAGTAAATCGGTAATTGAGATCCTTTCCTTATCATCATTTAATACGAGATTAATTACAGACATATTTCCACTTCCATTGGAAGTATAATACAAGCCATTATCTGTTGCAATCCATAAGCTACCGTCTTTATCCTGTATTACATCAAATACAACTTCGTAATGGACGCTGATGTTCTCAATTCCTTCCCGGCTTTTGTTTAGCTGAAATCGTTTTGTATAATTATCATAATTGTATAAAACTCCCGCACCGTAGATCCAAAGATCTTTTTCTTTGGTTTCAAAGAAATGATCGTATGCAGTAAAGCCACTGGTGCCGATGTTTAGCCCTGTTGTATCTTTTGCTAAGAAATTACCCGCGGTATCAAAACAAAATTTAAATTGTTTGTAAACGTTCCATTCCGGCCAGCCAAAAACCCACATTCTGCGTTTTGAATCAATGTAAACCTGGGTGATGTTATCCCGCAGCAATTTGTTTTCGAGAATAGCAAGTTTCCTGGGATTATTGCCACGGTACCAGGTTTGTTTGGTTGCCTTGTCGTACACAAAAAGCCCGCTATCGGAACCAAACCAAACCTGGTTTTTAATGAGATCTTCATGCACTGCAGTGAGGTAGACGTTCCATCCTTTTGGAACATTAAACTGTTCATAATCGCTCAGCAGGTTTCGTTTTTTGTCCAATTTTAATATGCCGTAACGGAGTACATTGACGTAGATCTCACCGTCAGCAGTTTTCCATATCCTAAACTCAGCCCTCGGCGGCAGGGGCCGCTTAGTTTCTATTTCGATCTTTTTATAAGAAAAATCCGAGGGATCAAAGACTCCAAATTCACCGAGACTTCTCATTCCCAACATCAACTTGCCACTATCTGAAGGAACAATCTGGTATATGCTTGCATGTGGCATTGGGTCACCACCTTTTTTATTTGGACCAAACTCGATGAATTTACTACCATCAAACCGTTGTAAACCATTGGCCGTGCCAACCCAAATAAAGCCTTTTTCGTCCTGGTAAAGACAGCTAACTGTATTGCTCGATAAGCCTGATCCATCTAATGCTGAAAAATGGGTAAATGCTAATCCCTGCTGAGCCCGGGAAAGCACAACCAGAAGCATACTCAAAAAAAGAAGAAACAGCACTCTCATAAGTTGGAAACAAATTTAGGGAACAGCCCTGCTATTTTTTTGCCTTACATCAAAATCACATGTTTATGTAATTACGATGGAAAAGGTAAATAAATTAGTATATGTAGGAACGGAATTTTTACAGTAATTGGCGAACGGCTAAGGTTTGATTATCTTGTATGAAACTACCCGCATTGCTGTTCCATAGATTGCACAAACCCGTATACAAATGAACCATCAATAATGCTGGCAGTTAATTTAAACCAACAAAAAAAATAGCCTTTATGTGGGATGTTATAGTAGTTGGCGCAGGTGCATCAGGATTAATGGCTGCCTTTGATTTATCAAAAGCGGGTAAGTCAGTTTTAGTACTTGAAGCAAGAGATCGTGTTGGAGGAAGAATACATACTATTACGAACAACAATTTTACAGTGCCTGTAGAAACAGGTGCAGAATTTGTACATGGTAAACTACCCATTACATTGTCGCTTTTAAAACAATCAGGATTAAGATACAAGGCTATGAAAGGGAAGTCTTACAGGATAAAAGATGGCAAACTTATGGAAGATGAAAATGCCGGCATCGACTGGGAATTACTGATGAATAATTTGAAGCGTCTTAAAACGGATATGACGATTGAGAAATTTTTAAATCTTTACTTTAACGAAGACAAATACAGTCAATTGAAGGAGTCGGTTACCCGTTTTGTGCAGGGTTTTGATGCTGCTGATCCTGCTAAAGTTAGTTCCTTAAGTTTATTGAATGAATGGCAACAGGAAGATGATGGACACCAGTTTAGAATTGATAAAGGATATTCCGCGGTGATGGATTGGTTAAGGGATGAATGTAATTCTCATAACGCCAGTATTCAATTATCGCACATAGTTAAAAAAGTAGACTGGGAAAAAGAAAATGTCATTGTATATTGTTCAAATGGCCAATCTTTTGTTGCGGAGAAAATATTGATTACTATGCCACTTGGCGTATGGCAATCAAACAATGAAGCTTTTATACAATTTATTCCTGCTCTTCATGAAAAAGAAGCGGCTGCTTCTCAAATGGGATACGGGAATGTTGTAAAGGTTAATGTAGAATTTAGAGACGCATTTTGGGAACAGAATGGCGAAATCAGCATGCCGGATGCAGGCTTTATTTTTTCCGACGCAACCATACCAACCTGGTGGACTCCAAACCCCGGTAAAGCACCTCAATTATGCGGTTGGCTGGCTGGTCCACCTGCTACTACATACAATTTATTATCATCCGAAATTGCCAAACAAAAAACTTTTGAATCACTGGCCTATATTTTCGGGAAGAGTAAACAATTTATAGAACAGGAAGTTGTAGCCTGTATAGTTACTAATTGGGGTGATGACGCATTTGCAAAAGGCGCCTATTCTTATGATACTTTGCAATCAGAGGCAGCAAAAGAAGTTTTACTGCAACCTGTAAAGAATACGTTGTTTTTTGCTGGCGAAGCGTTATATGATGGTGCGAAAACCGGCACAGTTGAGGCTGCGTTTGAAACGGGCAGAAATGCTGCAATGTTGATGTTTTAAGCTTTCCGGGAGCTACTAACTTCTTCTTTTACCCCGAGAACTATAACCAGTTTACACCTCTTATTTGTGCTGTACAATTACCTCTCCTGTAAGTTTATTTTTCAAAATCAGCTTCTCCTCGCCATTTGGTAATACTTCTGTTTTAATCAAATAGAATTCATTATTAAAGGAAGTAAATTTTGCTTGTTCCCCGGTTAATTCATCTCCACGCCAATCATCAATTATCACAGGCTCCCATTGCTTAGTGCCAGCAGATAAAAATGCGGCGTCCAATATAGCATTTACAACATACCCGTCATAGAAAGATTCCATAGGTTGCCGCTTATTCTCAATGGCTTCAAACATATCGGTAAACATGTTTGGGTAACCCAATTCATGACTTTCATCACCAACGGGAAAGAGCCAGCCCGTGTTTATTTCTGCTTTTTCGGCTATGTAACCAGTTCCCTTTCCGGTGCTGAACATTTCGAAACCGGTACGTAAAAAACTATTGATCCAAATGGTACCTTCCGTGCCCATTACCTCATCACGCAAATCCATGCCGCCCCTGAAAGCCCAGCTGACTTCAAACTGCCCAATAGCTCCATCGGCATATTTCACCAGGCCAATTGCATGATCTTCTGCGTCGATTGGATGCACCTGTGTTGCTGCCCAGCACATCACTTCAACAGGTTTTACGTTCTTGCCAATAAAATTTCTGCTGATCTCCACGCAATGGCAACCAAGATCGATGATAGCGCCACCGCCGGACTTTTCTTTATCCCAAAACCAATCACTATGCGGCCCGGGATGTGTTTCTCTTGACTTCGCCCACAGCACCCGGCCTATGCTTCCCTGCTGAATGCTTGCCAGTGATTTCAGGAATTTAGGAGTATAGCAAAGATCTTCGAGATAACCGCCAAATATCCCGGCATCTTCTACCAATTGCAGCATGCGTTTTGCTTCTGCTGCATTGCGGCCCAACGGTTTGGTGCAGAGTACATGCTTTTTATATTTTGCACAGGCCTCCACTGCTTTTAAATGCAGGTGATTGGGTAACGATATGAGTACAACGTCTACCGCAGGATCATTAATGGCTTCATCTATATTAGTTGTAAAATGCAAAAGCTTATAATCTTGCGCAAAGCTTTTTGCCTTATCGATATTGCGGGAATAAACGGAGTAGATTACATCTTTTCTGCGTTGGGCATGCAATGACTCTGCATAAAAACGGGCGATAAAGCCGGAACCTAACATAGCGATTTTCATAACCTAAAAATACGGCAGATTACTTATTTATAATGATGTCGGTTTACAGACAGGCTTTACATTTCAAACAAAAAAGTCTTCTCCTTGTTGTCCGAAACCAGCAGGTTACAGGCAATTATGAAGGAACAATAAAGACAAATGAATCTATTGAAGGCTTCGTTTTTTAATATGACGAAGAGGCTTATTTCACACCACCTTCGTTGCATTACATAACTAACTCTGATTAATATAAAAAATACGGTTTGCCGGAAGTATAGTCATCTAAGCGAACGTGTAACAAGAGCTTCAAACCCGCTAGCGAAGGATTTCAATTAAGCAATTAGATGTATCCTGAATTTCTTTTAGAGAAAACGCTGTCATTTATAAAAACGCTGACCAGGTGGTGTTAGAAAAGCATTTCTAAATAATAGCATAATTGCAAAGATCCATACAATCATTGCTGCCACAAGGTTAGGTAAGATATTAGCATCAGGTAAAAAAAGAAAGGATGACAGGTTTATATTGAATACATCGTAAATTCTTACCAGGAATACCGCAGCTAAAAAAATGAATGCGGCAACCTGGAAACCCTTTTTACTTATGATATTTTTCGCCTGGTCGTAAATAATTGAGAAATCGAAAAAAGCCAAATAAATAATGATATGAATTAGAAACGTGATATTTAAAATAAACAAACTTGTAAAATGGAAAACACCGGCAACTAACAACCAGGTATGCCATGCCTTACGGGAATACAGCAGAAAAAACAACGGAGTTAGTTCAAAAATAACTGCAAAAAAATCCAGTACTTTCAACAACCAGAAAGGTAATGTTTTAACGAATCCTACCAACAGATACTCTCTCCCTAAATTTATCCAACCCTGGTATAACCAAAACCCTGTACCATTTTTAGATGTATCGAAATTCAACCAGTGAAATGCCTTATTAAAACCAGCCGTGAAAAAGGCAAAACATAAAAGAACAGCGATCAGCGAAAAACTTTTTTGGGGGGCTTCTGAATTTGGTTTCTTATCGGGAACCAGGGCAAGTTCGGTTCCCCATCCCGAAAAGGCTAAACAAATCAGCATAACATATATAAAAATGGTATGATCTATTTTTCCAAATGAAAACTGGAAGGTTAATCCAATAATATTCAGGATACCATAGCTAAGGGATGAAATTTTTGCTTTGATACCGGTTATGATAAAAAGGGTACATAACAAAATAAGAATGTCCAGTATTTGGAAAAAAGTAGTTGAAGGGAACTTATCCAGGAAAATTCCAAGGCTTAATAAAGGAGGATTAAAAAATACTTTGGGCGCTTTTCCAATCCATCCGTAATTGGGACTGTAAAACAACAAAAGGAATAATCCGAGGATGATGCGAAAAACATTTAGCGACCTGATATTAGAATGACTCGAAGCTACTACCCTTGACCAAAACCAGGTATTTATTTTATTTATCAAGGTATAAAATCTTGTCATTCTTAATATGTTTTGCGATTAATTTTCCAGAATCCGCTGAATAAATATGTCTTACAACTGCGATCCTTATAACAGAAGAATTCAGTTGTTGTTTTTCAAGTTTACTTTTTATCCAGTCATTTCTTTCTTTGATATCGCTTACCGGTACATCGGGCGATTCAATGTGAAAACGTTTCAATATTTTATGACGTTTTGCTTCAGTTAATCCTAATTGAAAATCACGCATTATACCATAAGAAAAATATTTTCCAGGAACCGGCGAAAAGAAACGATTAGCATCTACTTTTCTCCAGGCATTATTTTTATCGAGTGCATAAACTTCCTTTACATAAATATCAATTTGATTGTTTTCTTTAACAAGATTGCCGGAACCATCGGGAAACAGAATAGCGGGATAAGGTTCGTACCCTTTTAATTTTAATAAAAATGGGATTATTAAAATAAGTACTAACAAAATACTGGATTTAACAGAATGCATGTTTGATCTTTAAAACGAACAACCAGGCGATTAACTACCAAATTGTTGTATTGAAAGGATTATACAATAAATCCCCGCAATAAAAAATTGTTACCACCCTGAACCGAATTTTACCCCGGGGAAAAATCAAAAATAAGAAAAAACTATTTTTTGCTGCAAAGGTTATAAAAATCTATGTGTTAAGAGACACGTGATGCACCATTCGAAGCGAACGTACGATACACTTCGGTTTCTATATTAAACTGCTCCCTGTACTTTTTCGACATACGCTCCACCACTTCTTCAACTGAGTCTTTCTTAATAAGGTTAATGGTGCATCCGCCAAACCCTCCACCCATCATACGGGCACCTAAAATTGCAGGCTCCTCTTTGGCACAAGCTGCAAAAAAATCCAGCTCCGGACAACTTACTTCATACAATTTACTCAGGCCATCATGCGTAGCAAACATCTTTTCACCAAAGGCTTTAAGATCATGTCGGTTCAGGTCCTCACAGGCATCCAGCAATCTTTTTATTTCTTCTACTACAAATTTACACCGGTCATAAACTTTGCCCGATCCCTTTAGATATTTTTCAACCATCGGGATGTCGGCGTCTCTCAAACTATTGACTTCCGGATGATATTTTTTTATTTCAGCTACTCCTTTTTCGCACTCCTGCCTTCTTGTATTGTACTCACTGGATGCCAGTGAATGTTTTACTTTGGTATCAAACAATACAATTTCAATATCATCAAAATCGAATGGTACGTACTCATACTCGAGCGAACGGCAATCAAGTTTTATAACATGTCCTGCCTTACCCATCATACTGGCAAACTGGTCCATAATGCCACACATTACACCTGCAAAAACATGTTCTGCCTTTTGCGCCATTTTAACCATGGATATTTTATCAATGCCAAAACCAAATAATTCATTCAACGCAAAAATGGTAGAACATTCAACAGCTGCTGAAGACGACATACCAGCGCCATTCGGCACATCACCACCAATCACCACATTAAAACCGCCGGGAAAAAATCCCGCTTTTTGCAATTGGTCTACAACACCCAGCAGGTAATTTGGCCAGCCTTTTGAAGAGATTGCCACAGCATCATTGCTGCCTTCATATACATCGTTTAAGTCGTAAGCGTACCAAACGAAACGGTTGTCCGTTCTTTTAGTAATAGCAACATATACAGCTTTGTCTATTGCCGCAGGAAGCACAAACCCATTGTTATAATCCGTGTGCTCGCCAATTAGATTCACTCTTCCAGGGGATTTGAAAATAGCTGGTTCCTCTTTAAATTTATCCCTGAATGCCTGCGCAATATTTGACTGAATATTCATAAGAATTTTTTTTATGATTTATACGCTTTAATACTATTTACTTATTTGCTTACAACAATTCGACTAATTAAAAGACCAGTCTCCTATTCTAACCTGATACTTTCGATTGCTAAACCATGCCGGTCCTTTAACTGAGTTTCAGGGATACCCGGGCCAATAGATATTTGCAGGGTCTCAATTTTCGAAAGATCGAAGCTGTTTATTGAGGGAGAAAAATAATACGAGAGAAAAGAAGGATAAGGCCGTGGAAGCAATACAGTTTTAACTTGCTTCAAATCGTTCAGTGCAATGGCATAATCGCCTTTTAAAGTATCAACGTTTACAGTACCTCCAAAAGCCACCCCATCGGCTGTAATTAGCGCTAATTGAACCATACAAGGTTTACTGTTCAATGCCTTACCAAGCAATACTAATTTTTGTTTGGATCCAAGATCGGCCTTATTAAAGGAAATATCATCGGCAAAAGAATAGCGCATCGAATAATCATAGATGGCGGCAGCTCCCCTGTTTTCGGCATCCGGTACAAAAAGCTTTTCAACGTTGACCGTCATTAGTGATTTACCCGGACCACCCGGCACAACAGCAGAAGTGCGGATCCAATTTCTGGCTACGCTACCTGCATCTTTAAAAGCATCAAACAAATACACAGGTGAAGATTTCGCTACTACCGGGACCTTGTAAGCAGATACATCATAAAAATCCCAATCTTTCGGAGAGTTTTTTGTGCCAGACGGAAAAGTAGTATAACCTATCAGATCTTTTACAGCGATATAATATCGCAGGTAGCCTTCTGTGAGCAAGGAAGCGGGAATAATTGCATTGTAATGGTAAGCTTTGGAAGCCTGCATGTCTATTACCTGTGACCTGAATCCGTTCCATATATGCAATTCAACTTTTTCGGGTTTCTGCACAGCGGCAACTACAGCACTTATTGATACTGAATTTCCTGCACTAATGTTAACGGGTGGTTCATGTAAAACAGTAGTATTTGTAAGTGTAGCAGCAGGAGCACTAAACTCATTTAGAAATATATTACTAATAGTATCTGTGCCATTAACGATTGAACTAACTCCTTCTTTCACCAGGAGATAAGCACCGGGAGAAACAGAAAAAGCACCATTAACTGCGCCAGTTTTGAATTGATTTCCTTCATTTAAAGGGGTTACCTTAAACTGGCTTCCTAAAACAGGCAAATCAATTTGCATATTGTTGGTTCGCCAATTTACCACTGCCACGGTTTTCTTTAAACTGTTCCGGCCAAAAGGATCATTCAGCCAAATTGCATCGGGCATTACTTCCAGCCGCCAAACACCTTCACGTATCTTATCAAGAAAATAGGCCCCCGTTCCCTCATATTTTACAATGGGAGAATTTCCTGCTCCTGCAATTTGTTGCAGTGCACTGGTTGCAGGAGAGGTATTGGTATTATTTGTATATAGAAATTTTTCCGGCGTAACCATCTCAGCCAGGTCATTTTGATAACTAACCCGAAAACCGTCGAAGGCAGTATCTGCCGGGTAGGCCCCATAACTTTTGTACATGGGCATCCGATGAAATACTTCACCTGCAATCATCAGGCTGATGGCTTTTTGAGGCGCATAAACCAGGTTCATATAATGCGTATCGTATTCGGTATTTGCAAAGGCTGTATAGGTGGGATCATATGCAAAGTGGGTAGCCCATTGTATGCCTGCTGTTCTAAAGCTTCTTGCCATAGCGGGATAGATATAGGAACGGCCCACATCAGCCGCATCAAATTCGTATACCACTTTGGCTATTTTTTTAAAGCCAGGGTTTTCAGCAAACGGAATTTTGTAAGCATCCACATTTGGCAACAGGTTACCTTTTATTTCCTTTTTAAATCCAAGACCGGTAGGATACCATTGAAAAGTGCCTCCATTTATACCTGCTTTAAAATAAGCATCGGCTAAATGAATACTATGGCTGATGTTATAAAATATTGGTTTCTTACACCCGGTATTGCGCATCGATTGCAGCATACCAGTAATAAATGCAGTCACTTTTCCAGGTGCTTCGCCATGATGTGGTTCATTACTAATTTCAAAAGCAACCACATCCGGGTCGTTTTTATAAGGCAAATTTGTATAGCGATTTACATGATTTAAAAACTGGTACAAATAATTTTTTTGAGCACGAATGGCTCCTGTATCAGTCAAACTTTTATCCTTACCATATTTATGAGAAAAACCGGGCGTTTTTTCATCGGGCATTGGCCATCCATTACCCCAGTAAGCTATGGGAGTAATTAATAATTTCACATTCCGTTGCTTCAATTTATATACGAGGTAATCAAATAAACGCAGATGTTCATTATCTAAAAGATTACCAATACTGTCACTAATTTCCGTATCCCAAACATGCACCCTGTATGCATCAAAACCCAGCCTTGCAAAATGATAAACATCGGCATCTATGGCTTTTTCAACCGACACTCCTAATTGGTTGGCGGCACGAAAAGCATAGGCAAAAGGCGCAGTATAATTTATGCCAAATCCCTGGACTTCCTTGTTTGTTCCCGGCCAGCGCATTATTCCTTTTTCATCTACATAAACATCATTATTTCTATTTTCCTTTTGAGCATACAAACCTATAGCGTGTGTAACCAACATTAAAAAAAGCAGGGTTGTAATTCTCATATATTCTAAATTTTGTAAAGCATTCATCTAACTGTATTACGAAGCGAAGATTCCCGAAAATTGGGCAAAGGCTCCAGCACTACCTGTTTATTAATTAAAGTGCCACCATCTTTTTCATTGCAGATCTGCAACAGCAATGAAACTGCTTCCCTGCCCATTAAAACGGTTTGCTGATCGATGGTAGATAGCGTTGGTGTTACATGCAATCCAAACATTTCGTTGGCAAAGCCTATTACTCCAAAATCTTCCGGAATGCGGATATGCCGCTCTTTTAAAGCCTTTAATACTCCAAGAGCAGTAAAATCTTCCACTGCAAAAACAGCATCAGGTGGTATTGGTAACTGAAAGAAATAATTAACTGCTGCCCGTCCCGCTTCTATTGAAACATCACCGGTATAAACGAGCGATGCATCATATGCAATTCCTTTATCCTGCAAGGCATTAACGTACCCCCTTTGACGATCATTGAAAATTTTAATATGCTGTGGGCCGGATATATGCGCTACCCTTTGATACCCTTGCTCTAAAAGATGTGATGTTGCAATATATGCGCCCTTATAGTCATCAATTACTACAGAAGGAATACCAAGTTGACTATTAGCCCTATCAAAAAAAACCAATGGAATACCACGGGCTTTTACTTCGAGATAATGAGAATAATCTTTAGTGTCTTTTGCTATGGAAGCAAGAATACCGTCGACCCTGGCCGACACAAAAGTTTCTATACCTTTTACCTCATGATCCTGTAATTCATTACTCTGAAATATGAGTACATTATATCCATGCATGTTGGCTATACTTTCAATACCATGCACTACCGATCCAAAGAAATTGATTTCCGCACTGGGTATCATTACTCCAATTACATGCGATTTTCCCGAACGAAGAGAAGAGGCAATCCGGTTGGCGCGGTAATTCAGTTTTTCGGCCATTTGAATAACCGCCTGTTTTGTTTCAGCACTAATTTTAGGATGATTATTGAGTGCCCGGGAAACGGTTCCGGGTGTTACTCCAAGTTGCTCTGCGATGTCTAAAATAGTAGCTCTCTTTTCCAAGATTGTGCAATCGTTTGCACAAAACTAGTCAATTCATTTAACCGGCCAAATTTTGTTTTTAAATTATCTTAACAACTAATGATGGCTAAAATCAAACCATAAGTTGCCACTAAAGGGGGTATAACCCAACTGCATATTTTGCTGGCTTTGAGGACCCATTTTATCTGCTGCCTGGAATTTGGTACCAATTGGAGTAATGGCTTGCAGGAATGCAATATTTCCCGCGGCAAATGGCGGACTAACATTGTTGTTACCGGCACCATTTGGCTTTGCGGGGTGTAACATTTGCAGGAAAAGATTTTCCTGGTCGGTATATACTGTAAAAGCAGCTTCACTATTTTGAACCTGAACCCAAAACAGGTTGGAATGAAACCCTTTAAATTCGGGATAGTTCCTACTCTCACCTGTAATAGTATTGTTGTATTTTTTTTGCCAGGTACCAAATTGTTGCCCCTTCACCCGATTTTTCCAAACGCGGTATGGTCCATTGCCCATCCACTTCATCCCTGTAATTTTTTCTTCGGGATAATTAAAGCTGATCCCAATGCAATCTGCAGCACCATTTTGCGAAAAAGCATATTGTAATTGCACGGGTTGACCGGGGGTAAATATCCACTTAACGGCATAATAATCTTTGCCCTGGTAAACAGGTTCTACTATGTATTGAACGCCCTGCTGGTAATGTTTTATTTCTTTCAATACCTGTGTGGAATTACTACTTACCGGACCATCCGATAAGGATATAGTAGCGACTTCATTTATCACTTTTGAAAGATGGCCATTAGCCAGGTTGAAATAATATTCGATGCTACCAAATGATACCACAAGGTTGCCTGCAACTTCCTTTGTTTGAACGGGCGAGACAGCCAAAACAGGCAGTGATTTTTCAACAATCGTTTTTGGTGTTTGCAATGACCAGCTCCAGGTATAAATTTCTTTTTTATACGGGTCAAAGGCAGTAAGATACAATGCATCATTTACTAAATAATCAGCAGGCAGGTTTAACTGTAATAACCCGGTTTGCCCTGGCGCCAATGCTAATGAAGCACTACCCGTAGTTTTGATAACCGGCAATGTAGCTGTATCACGTGCAACAGGAAGTTTCACCAGTTTCCAGGTAAATGTGCAGGCACTCAAATTAGTATACAGGTAGCGGTTTTCAACTGCGATGCTATCATTGAAACCAGTTCCTATTTTTTTCTGCCTGATATGGATAGGTGACCAAATTTCTTTAATGGTATAAAAGCTAGCTTCCTTTTCACGATGTGGCCCTACGATACCATCAGGCGCATGATTTCCGTCTGTATCAAGGCTGTCTTTTTTATCTTTTCGCATAATGCCCTCATCGTGAAACGACCAAAGAAAACCACCTGCACCGGAAGGATGTAACAGCATGGCATTCCAAAAATCATCGAGACCGGCACCATGTCCGCCATCATACAAACCATGCATGAATTCCGTAGGAAAATACACCTGGTTGGAATACAGGGATGAGTTGACCAGGTAATTAAAATCAGGGTAATGCTTCGTATCGGTTCCATTAAACTTTTCCCATGGATGATATACCAGCCTTTCCTGCGGGTCGTATAATCTGAAATCATTATCTAATGCCCGGTTCCAGCCTCCTTCGTTGCCATTTGCCCAAAGGATAACGCAGGGATGATTGACGTCACGAATAACCAGTTCTTTTACCAATGGTCTTCCTGCAATTGTATCATAAGCTGCCTGCCAACCCGTTAGTTCATCCAGTACAAACAGGCCCAACGAATCACAGGCATCCAAAAAATGCTGATCGGGCGGGTAATGCGACATGCGTACCGCGTTCATGTTCATTTCCTTCATCAAACTAATATCCAGCAAACTAATTTCCTTGCTTAGTGTGCGACCTGTTTCGGGCCAGGAGCTATGACGATTCACACCTTTAAACATTACTTTGACACCGTTAACATAGATGCCATCGGCGGCCCTTAATTCCACAGTGCGAAATCCAAATTTTTGTGAAATGGAATGAAGAATACCTTCTTTATCTTTCAACGAGATATTAAGTTGATACAAAGCCGGGTACTCAGGGTTCCATAGCGCAGGTTTATTAAACCTTTGCTTTAAAACATACTTTTCCTGCACTGTAGAAATTGCCTGTTCAAAAAAATCTCCTACGTTCTTACCTGACAGGTCCTGAACTTGCGCAACAATGCTATTGCCGGGAACAATATCTTTTCCAAAGACATCCACACTGAGGCTTCCATCGGCTTTTGCATTGATGGCAACGCGATCTATATAAACAGGCGGAAGGGCTTCCAGGTAGACAGGCCTGAAAATGCCTCCCAATGCCCAAAAATCACCATCGCGTTCGGCACGGTTCACCGATTTATTCGCCGATTGTTTACTTACCAACACTTCCAGTAAATTATTTTTACCAGGTCGTACCAGTTCAGAAATATCATACTTAAAACGATAAAATCCTCCCTGGTGAATGGGTCCGGCCAGTATACCATTGATCTTAACTTCTGTATCCGTCATACTGCCTTCAAAAACAATAAAAACTTTTTTGCGTTTCCAGTTTAAAGGCACCCTGAAAGAATGTATGTACCTGCCTGTTTCATCTGTCTTTACTTTATCATGACCGTAGCTGTATCCACCAAACCCTTGTTGTTCCCAATTGGAAGGAACCGCTATGGTTGTCCATTTACCACTGTTCATTCCCTTACTACAGAAGAAGTCCCATGCTACTGTATGATCTTTATCGGTTCCTGATAAGTAACGTACCTCGGTTTGCTGCGCCAACAAGGTATACGACAAGCCAAGAAAAAATACAAGCAGTGATAATTTAACTTTCACGAACACTTTTTTAGTAATAAAATATATTAGCAATAAGACGATGCCTTTAAAAAGCAACCACTCCTTTAGGAATTATTTTTCTGATATTTCCATTGCTATCAAAATTCAAGCTATCAATACATAATTGCCGCAAAACATATTCTTCCTTTTGCGGGTATATGCGATGATATAAAATGTAATCCTGGTTTTTCTCATTGAAAACTGTATGATGCCCGGGGCCATAAATGGTACTGTCTTCCGACGTTGTGAGAACAGGGGTGTTTATACCTGCTTTAAAAGGCCCGAAAGGTGATGTGCCAACTGAATAACCTACTTTATAAGTTGCATCTATGGCTTTTCCTTCAGAAAACATCAGGTAATACAATCCCTTCCGTTTGATCATATGTGGTGCTTCGAAATAATTGGGTGGCGTTACTTCAACAGGTGTACCAATAAAAGAAATCATATCATCCCCCAGTTTGGCTGCCATGCAATGTCCGTTTACCCAATTAAAACCAGAACCCCAATACAAATATGCCTGTCCATCTTCATCAATAAAAAGATCAGAATCGATATTGTGAACCAATGGAAAATCATTCTTTGCGACCAATGGTGAGTTATCCGGCTTTGCATTTTTCCATGGACCAAGCGGATGTTCACTAACACCTGCCCATACTTCGCTGCCCACGGAAACATACATGTAATATTTACCGTTGTTTGCTTTGCGAACAGAAGGAGCCCATACCATTGAGCCATTGGAAGTTGGGCTTGTACAAGCTTTTTTTGTGGGCCAGTTAATATGTTTCCGATCAAATTTTTTGAAATCAATTGTTTCAAAAACGGCCAGTTCTTCACCACCCCAGGGATCAATTGTGGCATAAATAATATACCGGCCGCTGTCTTTGATAATTGTTGGATCAGCAAAGTAACCAGGCAACAATGGATTTGTGATTATGTCACGACTGGTAATGGATTGCCTTTTTACGTTTGTACATGATAACAACAAAAAACAAAATAAAACAGAATAGATAAGCCGGACATTTTTCATTCGTATTAAATTTTTGTATTAATAAACAACACAAGTTTCATACGGAAGTTCTTCACATATATAACCTGCAGTTTTAATTAATTATTTATGCCCTTCGAAATTTAAATACTTGCAAGGATCAATTCAATACTTTAATCGCTTATTTCAGTTGAACTTTCGGGGAGGTGTTCATAGTAGCCTTTAAATGCGTAATAACCAAAAATGGCCAGCCCGATACAAATTGGAATGAAAATTATTAAGATGATACTCCATTGAAGCGTAACGTTTGCCCTGGTTGCATTGGATGCTTGTGTGATCTTATCGGCAGCCTGCCAGAATAAAAATATAACGATAGCCGGCGATAATAAGATCCAAAGTATGCCGAGGTATTTTTTTATTTCGTTCATTTATTTACAATTAAAAAGTTGAAAAAATTAATCGAGTACATCTTCATCGATATGATTGCGCAGGTAAACGACTCCAATAATTAAGCAGAGTGCAGCTACGCCTACCGGGTACCACAAACCTGCTAATGGGTCACCTGCAAGATTCTCTTTTGTTTTTGTAAATTCTACTATCAGTGTACCTAGAAAAGGTACCAGCCCTCCAAAAACCCCATTACCAATATGGTAGGGCAACGACATCGAAGTATACCTGATCTTAGTTGGAAATAATTCAACTAAGAATGCTGCTATAGGACCATACACCATGGTAACGTATACGACCATGATTGCAACAAGGAACACCATCTTCCAGAATGTACTTCTGTCTAGTGCTTTTTCAATAACCAGGCCCGGTTTACCTGCTTTATTTACAGCAAAAACATTGGTGATCCCATTTACAAATGATACTCCGGGTATGACTTTTGCAGTTACCATAATAGAATCAGATGTTGTGTTACTGCTATTTGAAGTAAGCGAATATGCTATAGCATTTGTATTACCTGTATAAGCTTTAGATAGCAAAATTGTATCTACATAAGTGTACGAATAAACTGCGCCATCGGTGTACACTGAATCGTAATGCGTACTTACCAGCATTTTTGATCTGTCTTTTGAATCAAAGGTTGCGATCGCTGCAGATTTAGTTGTTTTTGAAATATCAATAAGATCTCTCCTGGCCGCAGCATCCGTTAAATTTAAAAACTGGGTGAAGATGATATGATAGGAACAAATAGCCAATAGCAGGCCGGTCATAATGATCCATTTACGCCCGATCTTATCACTTAAGGAGCCAAAAATGACAAAGAACGGTGTAGCCAGTAAAATAGCGATCAGTAGGATATCTCTTGAATCAACAAAATTTACTTTGCAAATATTTTCTATAAAACTCTGAGCATAAAACTGGCCCGTATACCACACAACGCCCTGGCCCATTACAGCACCAAACAAAGCGAGTAAAACCATTTTAAAATTAGCCCGGTTACCAAAACTTTCTTTGAGAGGATTAATGGAATGTTTTCCTTCTGCTTTCACTTTTGCAAACATGGGTGACTCACTCATGCGCATACGAATAAAGATGGAAACGATAACCAACAGTAAGGAGATCCAGAAAGGATAGCGCCATCCACCCCATTCTGCGGAAAATTTCTCAACACCCTGTGATTGCCTGATCAGGATGATAATACCAAGGGCAAGAAATAATCCAAGCGTAGCAGTGGTTTGTATCCAGCTTGTCCAGTAACCACGACGGTGTGCGGGTGCATGTTCGGCTACATAAGTTGCAGCACCACCATATTCACCACCTAGGGCCAATCCCTGTACTAAGCGAAGCACCAGCACAATAATGGGAGCTGCCCATCCAATCGTTTTAAAACCCGGTACCAGGCCAATGGCAAACGTAGAGCCGCCCATTAAAACAAGGGTTAGAAGGAACGTATGCTTTCGCCCGATCATATCTCCCAATCTTCCAAAAACCAATGCGCCAAATGGGCGAACGATAAAACCCGCCGCAAAAATAGCAAGCGTACTTAGTAAAGCCGATGTGCCTGAATCTTCCGGAAAAAATTGCGTGGAAATAATTGTGGCCAGCATCCCAAAAATATAGAAATCGTACCATTCGATTAAGGTGCCAACTGAAGAAGCGCCTATGATAAAACCCATGCCTTTTTCACTGTTCGCTTGTTGAATCATATTTCTGTTTAAAAATAATAGAAGGATTAGTGATAAAAAATTGAGATTAACTACAATGATTATTTATATCGGTTCTTTCGGTTAAATAATTATAGCAAGTAATTTGGAATAAAAATTAAAACGCTTTCCAGGATCAATACAGGCCAGGCGGTTCCACAATCTATGGCACCAAACAACGGCCCAACTTACATCATAATGTTCACAGGATGGCAAACTGAAGAAAGGACGGGTAAAAAAATTTTATTCTTTATGCAAAAAACAAACGTTTGATATTTCAAAATGACTGGTTGAGTAGACTTTTTTCAATAGGATTAGCTTTATTAGCAAGGTTTTATTCAATTGCTTTTTATTGCTTCCTACTTTTAACCCGTCAAAATAAGTTGCTATGTCATATCCTTACCAAATAAAAAGTCTTGAACAGTACCATGAGCAGTATAATAAAAGTATCGAAGATCCCGAAACATTTTGGGGTTCTGTAGCTGAAAACTTTCAATGGCATAGAAAATGGAACAAAGTACTCGAGTGGAATTTCACAGAACCAAAAATTGAATGGTTTAAAGGAGGCAAGCTCAATATCACCGAAAATTGCATCGACCGTTATTTACCAACGATGGCCGACAAACCAGCTATTATTTGGGAGCCCAATAACCCCGAAGACAGAGTAAGAGTTGTTACCTATGCCCGTCTGCATAAAAGAGTTTGCCAGGTAGCCCAAATGCTGGTAAATAATGGGGTTAAAAAGGGTGACCGTGTTTGTATTTACATGGGCATGGTGCCCGAACTTGCTTATGCCGTTTTAGGCTGTGCAAGAATTGGCGCTATACACAGTGTGATCTTTGGAGGATTTAGTGCACAAAGTATTGCCGACCGTTTGTATGATGCCCAGGCTGAATTTATAATTACCTGCGACGGAGCCTTTCGGGGTGGTAAAGACATTCCATTAAAAAGCGTTATAGACGATGCCCTAATAGGTAATCGAACTATTAAAAAAGTAATTGTTTATACGCGTACAAGAACACCTGTTTCAATGATCAAGGGCCGTGATGTATGGTGGGAAGATGAAATGGATTATGCCGAAACACAGGTAGAAAAAAATGGGGTTGTCTCATTTCCCGCGGTTGAAATGGATGCAGAAGATCCGCTGTTCATTCTATATACTTCAGGGTCTACCGGCAAACCAAAAGGTGTAGTACATACCATTGCCGGCTATATGCTCTGGACGAATTATACATTTGTAAATGTGTTTCAATACCAGCCCGGTGATGTGCATTTTTGTACAGCAGATATTGGTTGGATAACAGGCCACAGTTATATTGTATATGGTCCTTTGAGTGCCGGCGCAACTTCCATGATGTTTGAAGGAATTCCGACCTGGCCCGATGCAGGACGCTTCTGGGAAATTGTTGAAAAACACAAGGTGAATTGCATCTACACTGCGCCTACAGCTATCAGGAGTTTAATGAGTTTTGGTACCGATCCAATTAAGGGTAAAGATCTTTCCTCGCTGAAAATTTTAGGTACGGTTGGGGAGCCAATAAATGAAGAAGCCTGGCATTGGTATGACGAGCATATCGGAAGAAAAAAATGCCCGATCGTTGATACCTGGTGGCAAACTGAAACAGGTGGAACACTGATTTCAAATATGGCAGGTGTTACACCTTCAAAACCCAGTTGGGCTACTTTACCAATGCCGGGAATACAACCTGTGCTGGTAGATGAAAACGGGCAGGAAATAACCGAAAAAGATGAGCACGGCATTATGAAAGGCAATCTTTGCATTAAAGCTCCATGGCCGGGTATTTTAAGAACAACCTATGGTGATCATGAGCGTTGCCGCACGAATTATTTTGCTACTTACCCGGGTATGTATTTTACCGGCGACGGAGCATTGAAAGATGCAGATGGCAATTACCGGATCACCGGTCGTGTAGATGATGTACTAAATATCAGTGGCCATCGCATTGGCACTGCAGAAGTGGAAAACGCTATCAACATGCATTCAGGTGTTGTTGAAAGCGCTGTGGTTGGCTATACACATGATATAAAGGGACAGGGAATTTATGCTTTCGTGATTTATAATGGTCACCATGGCGACGAAAGTTTGAGAAGACAGGACATCACGCTAACTGTTTCGAAAATTATTGGTGCAATAGCGAAGCCCGATAAAATACAGTTTGTAAGTGGCCTGCCTAAAACAAGAAGCGGTAAAATAATGCGGCGCATTCTCCGGAAAATTGCAGAAGGCGAAACTGCTAATTTAGGCGACACTTCTACCCTGCTTGATCCGGCAGTTGTGGAGGAAATAGTTGCGGGCAAAATGTAACTAGTACTGTACATAATTAAAAATCCCGGCTTCCAAAAAGGCTGGAATTTTTTTATAGATACTATGCCCCATGGGCTGTACCCATGGTTGATAGGAAGTGCCCCTTCAGGGCTTTTAGAGACATCAGATGTTGATACTCGATGTGGGGCTGATGGTGATACTCCATGGGGGCTGATGGTGATACTACTGGGCGGTTGATGGTGATACTCCATGGGCTGATGGCGATACTACTGGGCGGTTGATGGTGATACTCCATGGGCTGCACCCATGGTTAATATATTACGCCCTTTCAGGGCTACGTCGATATAGATTTACACATCATAATATTTTCACGTCATTAAAACTATTGCATCATCAAATTATTACATCATCAACCTCTACCCTTTTACTAGCCATTTTTTTTGAGGGAACCTGTATTTGGCTGTTCATTATCACCTCATCACATTATCACATCATCACATTATCACATCATCACATTATCACATCATCACATCATCACATTATCGCATTATCACATCATCAGATCATCACATTATCACATCATCACATTATCACATTATCACATCATCACATTATCACATTATCACATTCAGTAGTGTCCTGTTAAATTCGTAGAAGAGAAAAAGATTAATTTAGCAATGCCATTTCAGACGTATGCAGAAATTTTATTTGTCGTTTTTTAAAAAATCAATTTCAAATCGTCACGGAAGAAATAACCCTTGAAAAGCTTGCAAATGCACGGTTATACAAACCAACACAAAAACTTAACAGGACACTACTGCATCACATTAGCAAATTAGCAAATTATCACATTAGCAAATTAGCATAAACCTACTTCTTCTTCGGTGCTACAGTCTTTTTCTCCGCATATCCTGCTTCAAATTGTAACGCTTCCAATGCATTAAAAAGATAAACGGCAGGTGCATTCCAATTGATGGCAATTTCATTGGATGCATAAGAGCAATCGGTATCACTGAAAGCCGTTTCAGGTTCAGAAAATAAATAGTTACAAGAGTCTTGTTTAGCCGGATTGGGTCCGCCGGACAATAAACCGGGAACTGGTTCTTCTATACCATCGGCCACGGACGGACGATGATGCGGATGCATAGGAGTTTTTGAACCAACTCCTGTTAAAAAACTATAAGCCGTTGCATTACGGCCAAGCAGGTAATCGACATTGGTAAGTGCCGCATCCAGGTAAGTCAATTTACCTGATAACTTATACGCATTTATCAACAAAATACCCTGGTTGGCAGCATTTGAACTACTACCCCAATTAAAATCTTTCGGCGTCAAGCCCATAACCGTTCTAAAGGCATTTTCCTTATAATGATCTTTGTAAGAATCAGCCATATTGATGATAGCTGTTTTTATAGTTTTTATGTCTCCGGCATGTATTGGTGACACTGTATTTTCGTTTCGTGACAGTGTATAAAAAGCCAGCGCAAAAACATTGTTCCAGGTTGGTAATGTGAGCGGATTGTTGATGTTTCTTGCTATTAACTTGTAATAGGCTTCATCTTTTGTAGTTACATACATTTCAGCAGATGCCCATAGCCATTCATCACCAAAATTTTTATCACCATAACCACCAGTGGAAATAGCTGGCTTGTGCATCATTCTGTTCATGGAGTTCTGGTTGTATTCCATTGCAGGATTTTTACCTGCCCAATCCCATGCATACAATGCGGCTTTTAAACAACTATCGCTTAAACCAGGAAGTTGTTTTTTATATGCAGCAAATATGCGGGATGCCTGTGCCATTACAGCCACAAAATCAAGTGTGGCCGTAGTGCCTTTTTGAACCACATATCGGGGCAGCCTGGTTACGCCCGGCATTACCATGCCGTCGAAGGCAGCATTGGTGCATTTGTTGTAAACACCACCATCATCAGGATCCTGCATAGTAAACATCCATCGCAGGTTGTATAGTGCTTCATTCAGAATATCCGGCACGCCATTACCTGTTTCAGGAATGTTGGTTTTAAGCAATTTAAAATAAGATGGGAATTCTTCATAGGCCGACAGCAAGGTGCCCATCGATATACCGGAGTTAACAATATACTTATTGTAATCCCCGGCATCATACCAACCACCCGGCGTGCTGATAATTGTTCCCGCAGGGCGTTTATCAGTTGCAGCAGAAGGATGTACTAAAACTTCAGTGTCAGCATGACCTGCAGGCCTTGCCCATTTACCGGCAAACTTTGCTGTAAGCGGCGTATTGGAACGAATAAAGTAAAAGCCTTTTAGTGCAGCAACAGCGGCAGGCGCAATTACATTTGTTTTAATGGTAAATGGATATGAAGCACCTAGCAGAGGGACAATAATTTTATAATTGCCTTCTTTTTCCAAAGCAGTAAAATAAACCTCTGAAGCCTTAATGGAAGAATTTTTTGACTGCACTAGCGGACCAGATTTGGCACTCCAAACCGTATCGTTTTTTTCGTCCCCAACTATGTAAAAGTCAGTTTCAGCCGGCACACCGGTTAAAATAGCAATCTTCTGAGCTTTGGGATAATAACCGAGTTGATTAATGCGAATGCTATCTGTTGATTGCGCAATAACAGAAAAAAATAAAACCGTAAAAAGAAACGATAAAATACTCTTCATTTTAAAAAAGCGCTGATTGAAGGTGATGTAATGGAAAATAAAAACCGCTGTGAAAACATGCAGAGATTAAACGAAAAGTATTGAAAGAATAGTCTTCAGACCGTCTCTTTTAATTTTCCTGGCTAATCATCATACTTATGAAATTGTGTTATGGTCAAAAAATATCCATCAGGATCACGAAACGAAAATTCTTCTCTCAGTGAATTTGGGTTTATGTGAAGATCCTCTTCTATTTTACAACCTGATTTCTTAGCATTTTCATATATTCCTTTCAAGTGATTGGTTCTGAAGTAAAGTAATAAGCCGTTACCTTGTATTGAAGCCGGGTTTGTCAAAGTTGGATGGCTATGTTCACCCCATTTATGCAGACACATAATAATTTCGCCATCATCGGTTACCAAAACTGAGAAAGTATCACCTCCATGATCAGCTCGGAATCCAAATATCTGCTTGTACCATTTTGAGCTTTCTTCCACATCCTTTACGGCAATAATGGGATCCAATCTTGTCATTGTTTAAATTAATTAGTCAACTACTTGAATTAATAGACTTTTGCAATTAAGTAACGCCCAGCGCACCTGCATGCCCGGCGGTAATAAAACATCAACCAGGGAAGGTTGCCATTCGTTCTTTCGCAAAGCTCTCAACGTTTTATAGCTTATAACAAACAGTCATAACAAACCGGATTACATTAAAAGTTCTACAGAAAAACTCTTTGTTTTGCTGAACTAACAAATGCTTCGTCAGGCAAATTTCATTTGATTTATAGAAATGTGTCAACCTCTTAAAAAACATCCAATCACGGTTGTTACTTACGCGATAATAGTTGTCAATATCTTAAAATCCAATAACTTATCAACTTTTACCTAATTATCATAAACAAAACCAGCCTTCTTATTCCCAATCATCACTTCAAAATCACCGGGCTCTGTAACCGTTTTTAATTGCGCATTTACAAAGGCGAGATCGTTTTTATCAATAGCAAATGAAACGGTTTTTGATTCACCTGGTTCAAGGCTGATCTTTTGAAAAGCACGCAATCTCCTCATACTCGGTGTAATGCTTGCATACAGATCGCGGCTATATAATTCCACGGTATGTTTTCCAGCCCTGCTTCCGGTATTTTTTACAGCTACAGATACCGTCATCTTTGCTGCGCCCTTTAAAGTTTTTGTACTTAGCTGCAGGTCACTATATTCGAAAGTGGTATAACTTAGTCCTGTTCCAAATGCATACAACGGATCGTATCCAGTATGAATATCGTTGTTAAAAACTTCCCGCACTTCTTCTGATCCTTTGTGATCATACAATACCACTTCGCCCATTGTACGCGGATAACTGAATGGCAACAGTCCATTAGGATTATAATCGCCAAACAACACATCTGCTACAGCTTCTGCCGTTTTTTTACCACTCCAATAGGTGAACAAAACACTTTTCATTGCCGGTTCAATATTGCTGATAAAACGCGGACGACCTTCTGTAAGTACTAACACAATTGGTTTGCCTGTTGCAATTGCTGCCATTGCTATTTGAACCTGGTTACTATCCAATGCAAGATCGCGGATGTTGCCCGGGCTTTCGGCATAAGCATTTTCACCCAAACACAATACAATAACATCTGCACCTGCTGCCGCTGTGGTAATAGCTGCTGCATCGAAATTAGCTGCACTTGTAAAGCCTTTAGCAGTGGTGGTAATTATATTTGCAGCACCTACTTTTTCAGTAATGGTTTGCAAAATTGTTTTGCTATCTTTTGGATACCATTCTTCTTCCTGGCCCTGCCAGGTATAACTCCAGGCTCCATTTAAAGCAGCTATGCTTTGTGCACCAGGACCAGCAACCAATACCTTTACAGTTTTTGACAATGGCAGGGTATTATTAGAATTTTTCAATAAAGTCATGGCTTCATGCGCTGCATCTAAAGCAAGTGTTTGGTATTCGGCTTTACCAAAATTTGCTGTTGCTGCAGGCTCGGGATATGGGTTATCAAATAAGCCCACTTTCATTTTTAAAACGAGGATTCTTTTCACTGCATCATCTATCCTCGACATAGGCACTTCACCTTTCTTTACCGCTTCAATCAACAAATCATAAAACGAATAATCACTTGGCACCATACTCATATCGATACCAGCATTGATGGCTTTCACCACTGCTTCGCGTGGCGTTGCGGCAGTACGATGCCAGTTATGAATGCGTTTGATATCTTCCCAGTCGGTAACAATCAGACCTTCAAAGCCAAGCTCTTTTCTTAAAACATCTGTCAACAAATATTTACTCGCATGAACAGGTGTTCCATTGATCTCTGAAGAGTTGATCATGATGGTAGAAGCACCGGCTTTAACTGCTGCCCTGAATTGCGGTAAATAATATTCACGCATTTCAATTTCAGGCATATAGATTGGCGTTCTGTCTTTACCACTGCGGGAGGCTGAATAACCGAGATAATGTTTCATGCAACTTGCAACAGCGGTCGGGCTTTTCAACCCATCTTCCTCATAGGCTTTTATCACAGCGGCGCCCATAGTTGTTCCTATATAAACATCTTCTCCATAAGTTTCCGGGAAACGGCTCCACAAAGGCTGGCGGCCAATATCCAGGACTGGAGCAAAGTTCCACCGTACACCGGAAGCACGTAATTCTTTAGCAGCCACTTTTGTGACAGCCGCAGCCAATTGCGGGTTTCTTGTAGCTGCCATTCCCAAATTATGTGGAAACAAGGTCGATTCGAGGGTATAGGTTTGCCCGTGTATACCATCAAGACCATAAATGACAGGGATCTTCAACCGTGTATTCTTTGTTTCATCCTGGATTTGTGTAATTACATTATGCCAGGTTGCTACCGGCAAGGCGTGGGCCGTTGTATTCAATATTGAACCCACCTGGTATTTGGTGATGGCTGCTTTCAATAGGGCGGGATCCAATGAACCATCCGTATTAGCCCATGCACCTTTGGCAATTACTGCGAGTGTCACCTGTGTCATTTGACCTACTTTTTCTTCCAGAGTCATTTTCTTAACCAAAGCAACTGCTTTGATATCGTTACTGGTTTGCGCAAGAGTGGGTAAACTCATACAACAAATTGAAATTATTGATAGCAGTTTTTTCATAAACAAACATTAAGCATTAGAGATCCGATGTTGAATGGCAGCACCGTAAAAATTTTTAATTTTAAAAAATTATAATGGCATGAGGAGGGCAAATGAAAGTTTCTAGTCCTGTCGTGACTTATAACAAAAACAATCATCACGGTGTGCAAAGTTAACCAGCATAGACCGGCTTTTTTTAGCCAATTATGGTGATTATTTAACTTTATAATAAGTATAAGCTTACTTCGCATTTATTAAAATTGTTGCAGGCTGCAATCCTGGTGAAGACACTGTTAGAGTTATATTACCCTTGCCGCCATTTGATTGCAATACTCCCAAACATAAAGCATTTAAAGCTTTGATGGAACTGGATTTAAAAGACATATGACTGGTTGGATCGCCATTATCAACACCCGCTAAAAACCCCGCTCCTTTTACTGAAAAGTTCACCAAATTATCAGCAACGGGCACGGTAATTCCGCTTTTGTCAACAATGGTCACTTTCACAAAACTCAGGTCGTTGCCATTTGCTTTGATAGTGGACCAATCTGCTGACAAAATAATTTTTGCAGGCGCCCCAGCTGTAGTAACTTTTTTGGAAAGTATTGTTCTATTATCTTTTTTTGAAATTGCTGTTACAGTACCTGGTTCAAAGGGAACCTTCCAGGTAACACGCACCGCATCTCCGGTTTTAGTTTTGCTTCCTAATGAACGGTCATTCAAAAATAATTCGACTGCATCAGCATTGTTATAATAAACAACCATATCAACTGTATCTCCTTTTTCCCAATTCCAATGCGGAAACAAATGCAGCACTGGTTTATTAGTAGATTCAGCCTGGTACATATAGTATACATCTTTTGGAAATCCGGCTAAATCCATGATACCAAAATAAGAACTTCGGGATGGCCAGGAATATGGAGTTGGCTCACCCAGGTAATCAAAGCCAGTCCAGATATACATGCCGGATATATGATCGTACTGCTTAAAGATTTTCCACGTTTCCTCATGGGTACTGCCCCATGGAGTACTTACATGATCGTATGCTGAAACCGTAAAATCCGCGTTGCCTGTAGTAAAAGGTTTATCCCAGGCGATGGGCCACCTGCGAATGGTATCTGCCGGTACCAAATCGTAATGACCACGGGTTTGCAAAGCAGAAACCGATTCAGTAATAATCAATTTTTTACCGGGGTAATTTTGAGGAAAAGCTGCCCAATCCTTATGGTGATAATTAAAGCCAATTACATCAAAAGCGCCTGATAAAACTATTTTATTTTGCGGTGAAACATTGTCATTGGCTGTTACGACTGGTCTTGAAGTATCCAGCGATTTTACAATATCCACCAATTCTTTCCCGATTATCCTGCCGGTACTATCTCCTTTTGATTCATCAGTCCATTGTTCACCAATTTCATTTCCAACACTCCAAAAAAAGATAGAAGGATGATTGCGGTCTCTTACAATCTGATCAGCAAGATCCTGCTTGTGCCATTCATTCCAATCGAGGTGATAATCGAAAGGACGTTTCTCTCTTTTCCACATATCAAACGCTTCATCCATCACAATAAAACCCATCTTATCACAAAGATCCAATAATTCTGGTGCAGGTGGATTATGCGAAGTACGAATACCATTGCAACCCATTGCCTTCAATAATTCAAGTTGCCTTTGGATGGCTCTTGTGTTAATTGCAGCACCCAGACATCCAAGGTCATGGTGGTTACAAACTCCAAGAATTTTCAACGGTTTTCCATTCAGGGAAAACCCTTTTGCAGCGTCCATATTAAAATAACGAATGCCAAATGATTGCTCGTATTGGTCAACCTTTCTTCCGTTGAGCAACACAGTTACCACGGCTTTATACAGGTATGGGTTTTCAACAGACCAAAGGATTGGAACCGCTACTTTTATTTGCTGGCGGAGCGTAGCGCTATCTGAAATTCGCAGGGGATGGTTACTGGTTTGTTTTCCTCTAACGGATCCGTCCTTGTTATACAATGTAGTTACAACCTGAACTGTTTCTTCTCTCCCCGATTCATTTAAAAGTCTTGTTTCAATATTAACGGTTGCATTTTTACTTGTTACCTCCGGCGTACTAATAAAACAACCATTATTTATTAAATGAATGGTGTTTGTTTTTACCAGCCAAACATTACGGTAAATACCAGAGCCGGAGTACCATCTTGAATTGGGCTGTTTCGAATTATCTACCTTAACGGCAATAACATTTTTTTGATTTCCATATTTTAAGTAAGGGGTAAGATCATATTGAAAATTAATATACCCATTCGGTCTTTTACCAAGGTAGGACCCGTTAATCCATACCTCGCTATTTTTATAAACCCCATCAAAATAAATGCTGATTTTCTTCTTTGATTCTGTGGTTGGAATAGTAAACGATTTGCGGTACCATCCAATACCACCGGGTAGCGCACCTCCACCTTCTGTTGCCGGATGTTTTTCGCTAAAGGTTCCTTCGATACTCCAATCGTGTGGCAGGTTTAAAGTACGCCAGCCAGCATCATTTACTTTGTCATCGGAATAAGTATTACTGCTATCCAGCATAAATTTCCAGGCTGCATTAAAATTACTTTTTGTACGCGTTTGTGCATTTGCTGCTAAGCCTGGAACGATCACCAGTAATAAGAACAGTATTTTTATTTTCATCTTCTAAAATTTTTCAGCTGTTGTGGGGAGCGGGTTGCAGGTTGCAAGTTGCTGATACAAGTTGTTTCTAATGTTTGGACTCATTACTCACCTATCTCCACTCACGACTCACCACTGACCACTCACCACTCACCACTCACGATCACTCCCGTTTATCCACCACCATAAACACCACACTTCTGGCAGGCAAGGTAACCCTTATGCCATTAACAGTAGGTGTCGCAAACATTTTTATGGTTTCATATTTATCTGCAGGGCCTCCGGCAATACCGTTTGCAGGTCCCTGGCCATTTACAATAACTTTACGCGAAAATTCGCCATTATCAGTATCTCCATTTAACATTAAATAATAAAACTTATTACCGGGTGTGAAGTACAGAAATTTTGTATCGACTGTTTTGGAAGAAGCACTTTTGTTTACCAGTATCACTCCCTTTTGACCACCGGCAAAAGAGCTGGCAATACTTACTATATCATTACTGCCAACGACCGAGGATGCAAGCATTCTATCACCAGTGTACTTCTGAAAATAATACATGTGAAAGAAAGCTGGCCGTGGATTCCATTTGGCTACACCGGGTTCATCGGCCAGGCTAAACAAACCATGATCATCACCTCCCGACCAACCATTAGCCAGGTCCCATCGCAGGGATGCGCCATATCCATTTTTTATAAATTCTGATATGGCAATAACAGCATGCATACCTGCCACATGTGAAACATTTTGTTTGCTGCCGCTTGCAAATAAATTCCACTCAGTCATTGCTATTGGCTTTTGCATGAGGCCAGCATTTGTTATACCTGCTGAAACATAATTTTTGATTGCAACAGGCACAGCAGATGCCGTGGTTAAGATGGTAGCTGCATTTGAATTTTCATTAAAGTTGGTAAAATAGCTGTGCACACTAAAAAAATCAGGTTTGTTACCAGCTTCAGCATACACACCGCTATTCCAATTTTTTATTGCTTCGGTATTCCAGGTGGCTGGCGGACTATCATATAACAATGCTCCAACCTGGATGGTGCTACCCACTTCGGTTGCAGCTTTATGCATACTATCATAAAATACTTTGAAATGCTTGCCATACAAAGCGCCTGTAATAAACTCCGGCTGCCCATCTTTATTGTTGGAAGTATTAATACGATACCCTGCCTCCCATTCACCAAAATTTTCATTACCTACTTCCCAATATTTCGTGCGGCCTTTATCATAACGAACCCAATCTGCAGCGAGGTGTGCAGCTGCAGCTACCGGGTCAGGGCCGGTACCATAACGGGCATAGCCATAATTTGCAGTTAACAAACCAACACTGTTTGTTTTTAGCAACAGGTCGTAATAACCATCGACACTAAAGGTCCAGGTGTCGTTGTTTTTACCATACCAAAAACTGCTTTTTTCCTTTGTTCCATCGGCTTTTACAAATTCTGTGGGTGCATCTGCCGGAGGAGTATTATTTAGTGCATTAAAAAAGAAAACATCGCCTACACTTCCAGCAGGTCCACGCAAAATACGTGGTTGAAAATTGCTTAAATGCGTCAATAGTAATGGCTCATTATTTAACTGTCCAATCCATAGGTTTGAATTGTTGCCATAGTAAGTCGCAGGCATTTTTGCTAATACCTGCCCTGTGTTTACTGTAACAGTTACACCAGTGGCTTCTGCACTTAATGGTTGATCGGTAACAGTACCCGGAGCTACAAAATTTTTGGGCTGCCAGCCATCCATAAAAAACCCGACACTGGCCTGGGTAGCAGGGTCAGTTGGTATAGTATCTTTTGCGGTTACAGGAGGCGGCGGTGGTGGCGGCGGTTCAACGGGACCACTATTCTTTTTTTTACATGAACAGAACATTATCATTACAATCATTAGCGTAAATGATAATATATATCTTTCCGGAAAACATGTTTTCATATGCTTGCAATATTTTTTTCGGGAAAAATTATTAAAAAACTCCATCCCGTAAACTGCTGGTTTATTTTATTTCAGAATATCCTACAACGTTAACAACATGCACAACAGAAACGCATTTCAATTTATCAGAGATTACCTTTTAAAGCCTTACCAGGTTTAAAAAGTAAACATCATTCTCGCTGATATTTATTTTTGTTGAAAAGGGGGTCCCGCCTGCTATAGTAATGATCTCACGAAAAACGGGTGATCCATCATTTTGTTTTTTGATTTTATCTACCTGCATTTTATTGAGTTGTGCAGGCCTGCCTAAGGAAAGATAGGAGGAGTAAGCATCATTACTCCGGTATCCAACTTTGTAAATTTCAAGTGAGTAACTTCCCGAAGGAATCTTCGAAATGTTGAAAGAAAGTTTGTCTTTCGGCTTAGCTGGCAAATCGCGTAAATAGTAATCCTGGTTGTTAATCGAATCTCCGGGATGGGTGTTTGTAAAATCCCAAACGAGTGCCTGTATATTTCCGGAGTTGTCTTTGCAAACCCATGAAGCAGCATCGTGATTTACCAATTCAGTATTTCCAAGTCGATTTAGAAATTGGTAAGCATAAAAAACTGGTTTGTTGATACCCTGGATAGTCACCATTCCAAAGCCACCATGAAAAGGTGTAAATCGTGGTCCCGGTTCTTCAAAAATATCTGTGAAAACCCAATACGACATCGAGTTGGCCGCATTATCAACTTGCTTAAGTTTTTGCAATACATAAGCTGCTTCGTGATAGCTGTCATGAATGGGATCTGCCGGAGTGTAGGAAGCACTCCATTCAGTATAATGTAGTTCCAGGTTTGGCATTGGCGAACTCGTAATTTCTTTTCGCGATTGCAACACATCACCACTTATACTCATTGGATTTTTATCGAGCACTGTACCCGAATTACCAAATTCATCCAGGTAACCTTGTTTTACGCCATAAGCATGCGTGCTTATAAAGTCTAACGGAACTTTATTTTTATAACAATAATCAATCAATTCGCTTTCCCATGCTGCTCCTGCAGTTGCAGGTCCGCCAACACGATATGATGCGTTTACAGTTTTCACAGCCTTAGCTGAGTAGGCATATAATTTGAAATATTCTTCCTGTGTACCTGACCAAAAACCGGGCGACAAGTTTGGTTCATTCCATACTTCGAAATACCAGGTTTTAACTTCACTCTCTCCATAACGTTCTGTAAAATGCCGGGTAAGATCTTCTATTAATGCTCCCCATTTTTCGTAATCTTTTGGTGGTGTTACATTTCCTTTCCACCAGAAGATTGAATTGTTTCCGCTAGCCAGCGCAGAAGGCATAAAACCCAATTCGACAAATGGTTTCATACCTATACTTTGTAAGTAATCAAACAATGCATCTATGTACATGTAGTTGTACTCAGGGTTTCCGTTTTTATCCTCTTTATAAACTGCCATATCATCCGTTAATAGCCCATGCATTCGAATGTATCTGAAGCCACATTCCTTTTTTACATATGCAAGTTGCTGTTGCCAGTCTGCACGAAGTCCTTCATTCGCTCTTCCCGCCCCGACACACTCGTTAAACATGAAATTTAAAGGACCCTTCTCGTTGGTGAAATCAATACTTAATTTCCGTTCTGATATTAATTTACTGTTATGCGTATTACTTTGAGAAAAGGAAGTAAAACTTATGAAAAAACAAAAAATCGCAAGGCAAACACGCTTCATTTGATACTGACTTTTAATATTTGTTTCAATGGAATTGCTATTTGAAAATGTTTCACTCAAATAGAAATAATTCATCTCTTAATACCCATTTTTTAATCGAGGTATTTTGTTTACTAAATTGTTCCAGTTTTAAAATTTTTTTTACAACCCAGCGTAAAGCATATTAAAACAACATACAATAGCGGTAGCCTAAAGTGGTTAAGGTTCATTTGTAATGTTTTACCCGAAGAACATCCCAGGATTTACAGAGCAACTCCATGGAAGCATTAAATAATTTATTGGTAATACAAATTCACGCTATACAAGTAACATTACCCGGGAGCTTTTTAAAGCAACCCGGGTATGTTTCACTAACGATTGCTTGCTATGCGAACCACAGATAGAAATGAGTGGTGAAAATTTCGATTATTTAGATCAATTAAGTTTTACAATTCTTACGTTGTCTATAGCTGCATTAAAACTTTCAAGTGGTGTGGCACTATCGTTGTACAACATGAATTGCATGGAAGCAGCATTGGTACCACCAGTTAACCCGCCAATACTTGCGGCAGGTGCACCACTGGCATTATAACTTCCTGTCCCACTAAGAAACTTCGTTAGTGGAATTACAACAGTTTGCCAGGTGCCATTTGTAGTGTATTCTTTTGTAGCACTTGTTTCCCATGGCGCATAACGAGCCATAAAATTGAAGTTGCCATTTGGCACAATCATGAAAGCTCCATTTTTCCATGGTTCTTTTACACTTATTTCAAATTTCAAAGCGTAATTACTAATAGGATCAGAAAGGTTTGCATTGGGAAGCCATTCTTTTTTATCAACCATAACGGCCCTGTTATCGGCATACCAGCCACCATTGTTCGGACCAATAGCTGAAGGTGGATGTACCTGGATATAATTACCGGTATTATTGGGAAAAATCGATGCATCACCGGTCTTATTTCCGCCCCACCATTGCCATCCAAAATAGGGATCTCCATCCGTAAAGTTTGCAAGAAATCCTACTGCTGGTGCAACGTGATTATTAAAGATAATAGTGGATAGTCCCGAGCCATAAGCACCGGTTATTTGAACCGGTCCGGAACCAACCCCGTCAGGAACTGTAAGTGTCAGACTTTTTGAACTATTTGCTTTTATTGTAGTTACATCTTTACCACCCGGAAAAGTCACTTTTGTGATGCCGTAAAAATCTGACCCGGAAATGGTAATTTCCTGGCCGGCTACAGCATTTTCATTCGAGATAGCAGAAACAGAAGGAACAGGTGCTGTAACAGTAAAAGTATACGAAGCTGTTCCGCCGGCAGTAGTTACTTCCAAAATATTTAGTTTACCTGCAGGAATACTATCCCAGGCTATTAGTGGCACAGCTACCACCAGGTTTTCATCCGAAAAAATACCGGGGTTAAATGTTGCCGGAAAACCGTTAAAACTGATACTGTGTGCAGAACGAAGATTGCTTCCCTGGATAACAAGATATTGCCCTGGTAATGCTGCTGTCAGTACGCTATCGTTTGGTGCAGGGCTGATGGCCCTGAGCTGGTTTATCTTAGGCGGGTTGCTGCTTAAACTTTCTTTTTTACAAGCGAACTGAAAAAGCAGCCCGACAGAAAGCAACAACAACCAGGTGATTCGAATATTTCGATATGGTAACATAATACTATTTTAAGTAGTGATAAAAAGATTAATCCGGGATAACGCTGAAATCAAAATCCACAGGCGTATTCAAGAGATTTGGTGCTTTAATAATTTCGGCTTCCGGCATTGGCAAAAACATGGTTTGATCGCTGATTGGATACGTTACAGAATTGTAGGTAGCCGTGTATTGCCTGGGGGCTTCGGTACCCGCAACATGTGTTAAAGTATAGTTCCCCTTATCCTGCGCATTAATAATTTCTTTTGCCTTTGCAGGATTGAAATAATATAGCCTTACAAGTTCATACCAGTATACACCTTCAAACACTGTTTCAATTCTTTTCTCATTAAAAATATCATCGAATGTGATGGATGTTTTTGGCGTGGCGCCAGGCATTGCCCTGTTGCGAACGGCATTAAAATATTTCAATGCTTCGGCATCGCTTGTTGCAGCTGCATTACCCATGGTTGCTTCTGCATAAATCAAATAGATCTCTGCCAAACGCAACATATAAGTGTTGATGTAGGCATTCATTTCTGATCCTTTTCCACCATTATCTTTTACAGAACCGATAATATATTTTTTTGTATTTGCAATATCTGTTGCAGTGAATTTATAACCTCCCAGATCTTTCCTGATCTCGGGATAAAAATCATCATTGAACATAAACGTGGCTTTCCTGCGGTTACTGTCTGCAGGATTGGCCAAATAATATTTTACAAGGTTTGCGGATGCACCATGTGCTGCTCCCCAACCATCCCAACTACCTGTAATATCTCCGTTGCGGGCCATATATGCCTGGAAGCTGTTGTTAATACCCCATGGATCTTTAATAGGCATCCATTGAATAGAAAACAGGCTTTCCTTGTTGTTACGTGAGCTGTTATGGTTTTCGCTTTTGAACAGGTCGGCATAGTTAGCTTCGAGTTTGTAAACACCACTATTTATTACAGAACCTGCATAAAATTTAGCACTATCAAGGTCAGATTGTTTGCGTGCCCCCGCAGCTGCGTCAACACCAGACCGGTAGAGGTACATTCTTGCCAGCATTCCTTCGGCAGACCATTTAGTTAAACGACCATCCTGGGCTACTGAAACAGGTAAATTCTTAGCAGCATAAGTAAGATCGCGAATAATCAACTCCCAAATACTTTTCACAGTATTGCGGGTAACCGTTTTATCGCTTAACTGTTTTTCATTATCATAAATAATAGGAACAGCACCCCAGTTTAAAACCAGGTAATAATAACCCATTGAACGCATAAAACGACATTCGCCGATAGCAGCCCGTTTTACAGCTTCATCAACTGCAGTTGCATTTTTTTGGATGTTAACCATGGTTTGGTTACTCTGCGCAATAATCTTATAGAACGATTTATAGGCCGGCAATAAAGTTGAAGTTTCAGTTGCCTGTACTGCAAAACGATAATAAGCATCACGGTCGTTGGAGATCATATTGCCGGCACGTGCATCACCAAAACTCAGGTTTGCCTTGTCGTTATAATCAAACCATACAATGTTGTACAAGGGTGCTGTACCAGCCATAACTTCTTCAGCAGTTTTATAAAAAACATCTGCCGTAAGCTGGTCTTCCGGAGGCCTATTCAGAAATTCTTTTTTGCATCCCTGCATCAATGCAAGAGCGCAGATCATCACAGGTATTTTTAATAGTAATTTCATTTTGTAATTTTTTAGTTTGGTTAGAAATCAGCAGAGAGGCTGAAAGTATAAATCCTGGTTGTTGGATAACGGCCATCATCAACACCGGAAATCGGTGGAGTTCCCCAACTTGAAAGCACACCAATCTCGGGATCGTAACCTTTGTATTTTGTAAACGTTGCGAGGTTTTGCACACCACCTGAAACACGGATTCCTTTCATACCAATCTTTGAGATCCATTGATTTGGAAGATTATAACCGAGGGTGATATTTTTAATCCGCAGGTAAGAACCATCTTCGATATACCAGCTGTTAAACCTGTTGTTTCCATTAGGGTCACCGGTGTTAATACGTGCAATCTGGAAGCCCGGGTTAGTCAGGAAAGCTTTGTCATCAGCCACATCTGTGCTGCTGGGTCTTGCAAAGTTTGATACCGATTGAAAATAATTACTCGACGGGCTGGTACCACTTGGATTCTCATTTAAAAAACGGGTGTAGTTAGCAACATCATTACCCTGCACGCCCATTATAAATATATTCAGATCGAAACCTTTGTAAGTAAAACCATTGTTGATGCCATAGGTAAACTTGGGCCATGGATTGCCAAGTACAACACGGTCATCCTGGTTTATCAAACCATCGTTGTTGATGTCTTTAAATTTGATATCACCAACCCATGTACCCTGTGTTGGACTAACAGTCATTACACCATTGGCAGTTTGTATTGCGTGTTTTTTTATCTCCTCGATATTTTGGAAAATTCCTTCTGCCACATAACCGGTAATTAAGGCAACGGACTGACCAACTCTTGAAGAAGTAATGAGTGAGCTACCTTTATAAGTGCTGTTGATAGGACGTTCATCATTTAAAGCTGTGATCTTGTTTTTGTCGATAGAGAAGTTAATACCGGAGTTCCAGGTAAACCCTTTTCTTTCGATATTTCGAGTATTCAGCGATAATCCCAATCCTTTGTTTTCCATAGAACCAACGTTGGTTGTAGGAAAGCCGATATAACCGGAAGAGTAAGCTATATCGCCCCCGGAATAATAAGGATAATCATTCGTGGTAAGCAGCTTGTCGATTTTCTTAAGGTAAAAATCTCCAACAAGTTCAACCCTGTTTTTAAACATGCGGAGGTCAAAGCCAAGATTGGATGTTTTATCGTTTTCCCATTGTAAGAACGGATTACTAAAGTTGGCGGAAAGATAACCGGTTCCCCATGCTGTAGGTACAGTATATAGTTTGGCGAAATAACCGGTAGCAGCAGAGTTGCCTACGATACCATATTCAGCCCTGATTTTCAGGTCGCTGATGGCCGCAACATTCTGCATAAAATTTTCCTGTGAAACACGCCAGGCCGCAGAAAATGCCGGGAAATAACCCCACCTGTTTTCTGGTCCAAAATTCGAAGTTCCATCCGCCCTGAAGGTAGCCTGAAGTATGTATTTATTATTATATACATAATTTAACCTGCCAAAATAGGATTCCCTTGCCCCGGAATTTTTTGAACTGCTGTTGGTTGCAGTTAATGCATCACCGCCACTCAATTCCTGTATAGCATTGGTTACATAATTTCGGCGCAAACCATCAAGGCCTTCACTTCCATACGCTGATGATTCATGACCTGCCATTACAGCAATAGCATGTGCGCCGATTTTTGTATCGTACTGAAGCCTGCTATTAAATCCCCACCAGTAATTGTTGCCTGCCGTACGGCTTGAAACAGTCGTGGAGTTCTCAAATCCATTGAATTTATAAGATGGATTGAAGGAGTAGCCGTTAGTGTATTGGTAAGAACCATTGGCTTCATTATGAAATACGAGGCCTTTCAATAACGTGATATCAGCATACATTCCACCAATAAACGCCATCGATTTATTATGGTTATCATTTATGGAAGAAAGTGCTACCGGGTTAGTGATTTGATATTGAGTACTGGTTGGTCCACCCCAACTTCCATCGGGGTTTTTTACAGGAATATCGGGGCTTTGACGGATGGCAATATTCAGCAGATCGCCATTAGAGGTATTTACAACCTGCTTAGTTTGGTTTACGTTTAAATTAGTACCAATCTTAAGCCATTTACGGGTTTGATTTTCGAGGTTCAATCTTATAGAATACCTGTCGAATCCCGATCCCTGAACTACACCTTCCTGGCTGAAATATTCGGTACCTACATAGAATGTTGTTTTATCGCTACCGCCACTAAGGCTAACACCATATTTCTGTAACATGGTGGTGCGGAACAATGCATCCTGCCAATTGGTACCAGGTCCTAAAACGGATGGGTCGGCAAATGATGGCTCGAAAGGAATATTGCCATTTTTAGCCATTTCATTACGGTAAGTAGCGTACTGCTGCAAGTTCATTACAGGTACGGTAGAAGGTTTGTCCTGGATAGTATTCAACGCATTAAAATTGATTTTTGTTTCACCAGCTTTACCTCTTTTAGTGGTGATCATAATTACACCATTGGCGCCTGTTGCTCCATATATTGCAGTGGCAGACGGACCTTGTAACACGTTTAATGTTTCAATGTCATCAGGGTTAATTCCAGCCAACAGGTTGGTAGATGTTCCTGAACCGCCACTTGGATCGTTTGGTTTTATCTGAACACCATCAATTACATACAAAGGCTGGTTACTGTAATTCAACGAGTTTACGCCGCGAATCATTACTGTTGGTGCAGCACCGGGCTGACCACTGTTGCTGGTAACATAAACGTTGGCTGCACGGCCCTGTAAACCTTGCTCAAATGTAGTATTCACTGTTTTTTTAAGATCAGCAGCCGTAACCACTACCTGTGAGCTGGAGAGATCGGTCTTTTTCATTTTACCATACCCTACTACAACTACATCGTCAAGGTTATTTATAGTCTCATCCAGTTGTAGATCTAAGGTTGCAGAATTGCCAACTTTTACTTCTGTTTTTGCAAAGCCAACGGAGGTAATAACAAGCGTACTACCCGGGGCAGCCTGTATGGTATAATTACCGGCAGCATCAGTAAGAGCTATTTCGTTCGTTCCCTTAATGGTGATAGTGGCACCAGCTACAGGTTCGCCCTTCGATTTGGAAACAAGTTTGCCGGAAATTTTCGAAGTTTTAGTTGTTTGTGCTTCGAGCGTTTGCTGGCAAAAGAAAACTGAAGCCAATAAAAGCAACAGCATCCACCTGGTTGTTTTAATAATGGGGAAATGGGCCAGGCGCACCATTGCTTCCATTCGGTTGTAATGTTTCATAAAGCAAAGCATTTGCATGATTAGTGATTGGTTTTTGTTTAGAAGAAATAAATCATATTAACATTTATTCAAAAGTTTAAAAAGCAATTCGCGTGGAAATGACGCCGCCGTTGTAACGAATGGTGTACTGCGCAAGTGCATCAGCATCCAATGGCTGCGGATTTGTTTTATTTACAGCAACAATGCGGATAATCCTATGAGTAAGCATCCCTTTGAAACTGCCTGTTCGATTACCGATCACGAAGGTTTTTGCATTTTCATTCCAGGCTAATGGAATGGTGCTGAAACTGCCTTTCTCATAATTATAATTCAGCCCTTCATCTTCATACAAAGTGAATTTTGCATCACCACCGGTATAAATAAAAATGGTGAGCGTGTCAGCTTGTTGTTGCATGGTGTATTCAATGGCAGGGCCCATTGGAATAATAGAACCTGCTTTTATAAACAATGGCATCCTTTCATAGGGTGCAGGGGCATTTATTTCTTGTGCGCCATTTTCGAATTTGCCATTATAGGCATTGTACCAGCCATTACCCGCAGGTAAATAAAGATTGCGGCTGGTGGCTTTGTATTCGGTAACCGGATTTACCAAAAGAGCTGGTCCAAAAAGAAATTGATCGTTGATATTGGTGACTTGTTTATCTGCCGGAAAATCCATTACAAGGCCACGCATCAGCGTATAATCCTGGTGGTAGGCAATACCAACCAAAGAATAGATATAAGGCATCAAACGATAGCGGAGACGGTTGTAGAAGAGCATGCTCTGGTAAGCAGGATGTTCATCTGGTGCAGTGTTAAAGATTTCGCGGAAAGGGAACTGGCCGTGTACCCGGAAGATGGGTGCAAAAGCACCAAACTGGTACCAGCGGGTCATTTGTTCCTGCCATTCTGCTTTATCGGCTTCGTTGGGTTTTTCAAATCTTTTTTCAACGGCAAAACCGCCTATATCCATCGTCCAGTAAGGCATTCCGCTCATACTGAAATTCACGCCACCGGAAATTTGATTTTTCATATCAACCCACCTGGATCCGATATCACCGCTCCAGGTAATGGCTGCATAACGCTGCATCCCTGCATAAGCCGAACGGGTTAAAATTGCCACCCGTTTATTAGGATCCACCCCGCGCTGACCTTCGTATATTCCTTTGGCATTCTGTAAGGCATAAGCATTAAAATATTTTGTTGAATTTCCAAGGGCGGTAGGATTCATAAAATCCTTTCGATCTTCAATAGACACATTGGAATGAATATCAGGTTCTGAAGCATCCATCCACCAGCCATCTACTCCCTTGCTGTATAATTTTTCGTTTAGCTGCTTCCAGAAAGCTGCCCTCGCTCCCGGGTTGTAAGCGTCATAAAAAGTAGAAGTGTATCCCGCACCAATCCAATCTTTTCTGCCCAGCTCCACATTGCGTTTATAAAGAAATCCACTGTCATTCATTTGAGCATAATGGGCAGTATTGGTATAATACTTCGGCCATACGGAAATAAGAAATTGTGTATGGTATTTTTCATGCAGTGTTTTAATCATTGCTGTTGCATCAGGAAACCGTGTGCTATCAAATTCATGGCTTCCCCATTGGTCCTGCTTCCAGTAGCTCCAGTCAAGCACTATATTATCAAGACCAATTTTACGTTTGCGGAATTCCGCTACGGTAGATAGTATTTCTTCCTGTGTTTTGTAGCGTTCACGGCTTTGCCAGAAACCCATCGCCCATTTTGGCAATAAAGTGGCTTTACCAGTCAACTTGCGGTAGCCACTGATTACTTCATCTATGTTGGCGCCATGAACAAAATAATAATCAAGCTGATCACCGGCCTCGGAGCAAAAACTAAATTTATCCTGGTCGGTTTCTGCAACTTGCTGCAAGGCTTTTAAAGCCAGGTATGCCTCTCCACCGTCGGGTATCCAACTTATTTTTATAGGATAGGTTTTGCCTTTTTCAAATGGCACACGGATGGTGGCCGTTTCAGGGTTCCAGCTTTGGCGCCAGGTATCATCTACCAATTTGCCGTCAATCCAAATTTTAATATATCCCCCTGAATACTTATGAAAACGGTGAATACCGCTGGACTTAGCAGTGATATTTCCTTCATAGGTAACCACTCCCCTTGCTAATTGAAAACCTGCCGGAAATTTGGACTGGTCGTTAAGAAAAGGATAATCGATATCACCTTCAGGCCGGATTATAAACACTGAATCGGCCTGGTCTTTTTTTGGATAACTGTAAGTAGCAGTAAGAGCGCCTGGCTGCCCGTTCTTATCGGTGATGGAAAGCGATGAAAGTGGTTCAAAAGGACGACAGTCGCCAAACCGGCTGATAGAATAATTGTCCCAGAGTACGCCATAATTTTTATTGGAAACTAAGAATGGTACCGCCACATCCGAATTCTGCTGAAGAAGCGTAACCTGTTCTCCGTGGTAGTTCATCATGCCTTCCTGGTGCTGCCCCAAACCGTAAAAAGCCTCGTCTTTCTCTCCTTCAAAGGTTTGTTGTATCGCATACTGCTTTTGGTTGTCTACAGGTGCAAGGGTAAAAATGTTCCCCGTTGCTGTTTCCTGCAACAACATTCCTCCACTGGCATCTGTAAATGACACCCTACCATTTTGTAATGAAACCGTTACCGTTATTCTTGAAGTTTTAAGCTGGAGATCGTTGCCTGCTTTTTGAATTTTGAAAACCGGGGTTGATTTTAATGGTAAAACCGATAAGCTTTTGATGGTTGAGAAAACGCCGGTGGGTGTTGCTTCTACATGAATTATTTTATCAGAAACAACCGTTAAGCGGATGGCCTTTGCCTTGGTAGCAGGTGCATTGTTTAAGGTAATTACGGCGCCATCGGGCAATTGCCTGAAAGTTTGGGCCTGGGTTGTGATACTTCTAAATAGGGTAAAAAAAGAGAAGCATATAACTAAGGAAAGCACGCTGATTCGGGAAACCGGGTAAATAGCAGTCATTTTCATATTCAAAATCGTTAAGCAATCGCAAGTCTGGAGCAAGCCCTTTTGCAAGCCCAAAACTATTTTCATCCATCGCCGGAGGGGGTGAGGATTGTTTTTAAAAAGGGGAAAAATGATAACAGGTGTAGGAAAAATGATAATAAAAGGAGGAAAAATGATAACAGGAAATAATGCTGATGGGCTATTCTGTTGAAAATGAATACAGTTGAATGAAACCTTTCAAGGGCGTAAAAAGTAAAACCGCAGGGATTGATAAATATCGGCGGCCATTTTGTCAGCAATGCCCATACCGTTGTGCTTCAAAAAAATCCTGATTGATAATCAATTCTAAAAAACTTTATGCCTTGTTAAAAGCAAGCGCTGGACAAACTATAGCAACGTATTTGATCGTATGTTACTTAATTAAAACAATCCCACATTTTAATGGTTAAACAATCCTTCAAAACCGTTTTGTCTATTTTCGGTGTGGTCCTGGTGAGCCTCACTGCCTGTAAAAAAGAGAAAGACGATATCGCGGCAACACCACCGCCGGTAGCAACACCTACCGATTCGGTACCCGGTTTATCGATGAGTGTTTTGAAAGATTCTATGCTGTATTACAGCCGCGACATTTACCTATGGAATGAACAAATCCCCGCATCGTTTGCAACCAGCAGTTTTGCTGATCCTGAAAAACTAATGACAGGGATCAGGGCTTATAGTAAAGAATCCGGTTTTCCGTCGGCTGTTGACCGGTGGAGCTTTGCTATGAAACAAAAAGACTGGGACAATATGAGCGAAGGCCTAAACCTGTTAATGGACGACCATGAATCACAGGGCGATTTTGGCTTTACTGTTTTCTTTTTGGAAGATGGCGATCTGCGGGTAAGGCTGGTGGAACCCAATTCACCAGCAGGTATAAAAGGCATTCACCGTGGCTGGAAAATTATCAAGATCAACAGCAGCACGAATATCACGGTCGCTAATGCCAACTTCATAATTAAAAATATTTATGAGTCTACAGCTGCGACCATCACTTTTGAAAAGCCGGATGGAACAAAAGAAGTGATTACGCTGGCAGCGGATCATTATACGGAAAAACCCGTTTACCTCGACTCAGTGTATACAGTAGGTAGTAAAAAAATCGGCTACCTGGTATTCAATTCATTTTTGGGAGATGAAGACAAAGTGAAGTCTGAATTTCAGCGTGTATTTAACAAGTTCAGCCAGGCTGGCATCAACGATATTGTAATAGATCTGCGTTATAATGGTGGAGGTTATGTGTCGCTGCAGGAAGACCTGGCCAATTACCTTGTAAACAATGCAGGAGATGGAGGCATTATGATGACGCAGATGTACAACGATGTAAACAAGCAATACAATAAAATCACCCGGTTTAAAAAGACCGGTACTTTGAACCTTAGCCGGATATATTTTATAGTGGGTAGTGGAACAGCTTCAGCCAGTGAATTACTGATCAACAACCTGAAGCCATATATGGACGTTCGTTTGGTTGGTGCTTCCCATACACACGGCAAACCAGTTGGTTATTTCCCTATCCCTGTGGGTAACGAATGGTATATTTTCCCGGTATCGTTCCGATCGGTAAATAAGAATGGCGACGGCAATTATTTTGATGGAATTTCTGTGTCGAATGAAGTGCCGGATGGATTAGACAAAGATTGGGGAGATGTTACCGAATCAAATCTCGCCAGTGTGATCCGGAATATTACTACCGGTCGTTACAAAAGTCAAACATTGGGAGCGGAAAAAATTACTAGCCCGGAGGTTATAGCTGGTAACATAGCACTGGACGCACCTTTCCTGAAAGTAACCGTTGATAAGAAAGGTTTTTAGGTTGAACTTTAGGAATAGAACATCAAATATCTCTTGCATATGTTTTATAAAGCAATTGAATTATAACATAGGTATATAATTTAAAAGCCGGGTCTTCCCTTTTGGGCCCGGCTTTTACTTTGTAAATCCTTTTTCTTAAACGATCATTTGCTTACTACCTAATAAAGCTTATTAACTATAAAATATAAATTCAATTTATAGGCTTTCAGTACCGTTTTAAAAATAATTTTTACTTACAAAACGGGCTTCATTACAAACATGCCAGCATAGTATCTTTTGTATGCATAACCTAAAAATAAATTAGGAACAATTAGCAAAACACCCATCAGCCAACCGGAAGGGACCAAAATGGTATGATACAACAATACATTTAAACTAACAGGAAATAATACAACAGCGGAAAAAGGTGCAAACCGGTTTAACAATAGAGATAAACCGCCTGCGACCTGGAGAGATTTAATCATCGGGTAAAAATATCCTACACTTACCAGAGCCGCTTTGAACGCCGCTACCCTTCCGGTATGGTTTGGCTGATATGGAATAAACTGCAGGAAATAGTCAAGGCCAAATACGAGGTAGATAAATCCAAGCAGGATTCGCGAAATCGTCGTTGCAATTTTCATTACTTTTTTCTATTTGTATGACCTTATTGAAAATATACATCATCATATATCATCGAATCAATAAATAGCAAACTAAAATAGGGGTAATTTAATCAAGTGCCCGAATGTTTTACATCAAACAGTTTTCTATAAAGATGACAGAAAGCCATAACATAGCAATGGTTAAAGAGGCATTAACTAAGATTAAAAAAGAAATAGTTACAAGTAGTTCCTGCTCCGGATATTAATAAATAGCTTTCCGCTAATTATACCAGTTATTTCTAATTGCCTTTTTATTAATCTCCTCATGAAATCCGGATTTCCATTTTGGCCGAAAGTATTTGTAGCATTTGGATGTTTTGTAATGGCGATCGCTGGGTTTATGATAAAACTACCATCGGGTTTCAGACATATTGATAAAGAATTACATGCTGCTTTCTACTTCCTGGCAGCTGCTTTTTTGAACTTACTATTCGCCAAAACTAAAATTGCAAGGCATGTGATAATCTTTATCTCGCTTTATATATTAGGAATTATAATAGAGTACGCTCAAGCCTATTCTAACCGCTTCTTTCGCAAACGAATACATGGCCGTTTTGATCCGGAGGATGTACAATCTAATTTAAATGGCTTAATAGCCTTTTCAATGCTTTGGATTCTCGGTGTTATCATCATGTTTGCTTTTAAGAGAGCCGCTTTAAAAACGAACGAATTACATACAAACCAGTAATGAGATATTCAACATGTACTACTTTGTGACAATTGAAAAAACGGACGACTTTATATAACCCTGTTTATAAATTTTACGTTTTGAAATGAGTAAAGCAAAAAAAATTAATACTATGACACGGGTTATTTCTGCCCGTACATTTATTGATCTAATGATTGCTATTGCAGAAAAGGATGGGGCAAAAAACGAGAAGTATTTCCGGGGAACAGATAAAGAAAATAGATGCTTAGGGGCAAAAATGGGCAATATTTTTACACTGGCGAAAGCATTTATTGACTTGCCGTTACAAGAAATCAACAAATTACTTGACAGCGAATATTATGAAGTTAGAATGGGTGCAGTCAGCATCATGGATTTTAAGGCGAGGGATAAAAAAACAACAGAAGAAGCGAAAAAAGATTTATTTAGTTTATACATAAAGCGCCATGACAGAATTAATAACTGGGACCTGGTAGATAGAAGTGCACCCTATGTAGTTGGTGGATATTTGGCAGATAAATCCAGGGCAATACTTTATAAGCTGGCAACATCAAAAAATGTGTGGGAACGTAGAACAGCTATTGTGAGTACCTACTATTTTATCAGGAAAAATGAAATAGACGACACTTTTAAAATAGCTGAAATGCTTATCAACGACAACCATGAATACATACATATGGCAGTTGGAAGCTGGATACGTGAAGCTGGAAAAAGAGATGAGCAAAAGCTCTTAAATTTTCTTGAAAAATATGCTGCAACTATGCCTAGAATTACCTTAAGATATGCTGTTGAAAAACTAAGCAAAGAGCTTAAATCAAAATACCTGGCAAAATAATAAAAAAGTACTATCCACTTATGCTTAATAATCTAAAAGAAAGTCTATGGAACCAATTTGGCGCAAGCATTATTATGCTGGAAAATGCAATAGAATTTTGTCCAAATGATTATTGGGATAATGAGAACAAATTTTGGTACAATGCCTATCATTGCCTGTTTTATCTTGATTATTACTTAACAATGGAACCAACAAATTTTGCACCGCCCCCACTTTTTACATTATCGGAGTTTGAGGACAGTTTGCCTTCCAGGGTTTACGAAAAAGATGAATTGCTCACCTATTTGAAATTAAGCTTTGACAAATGCAATGCATTAATTAGAGGTCTAACTTTAGAAACTATAAACAAAAGATGGGTTAATCAATCGGGGACAATGAATTATTCTGTATTTGAAATATTGCTTTATAATATGCGGCATGTACAACATCATACAGCGCAATTAAATTTAATTTTAAGACAAAATATAAATGATGCTCCAAATTGGGTCAGCAGGCCACAAGCTGCATCCTGATCTCTAGTATTAAAACTTTATTATGAAACATAATGCAACTTCACTCAGGCCTTTTATCGGATCGAAAAATTTCGAAATATCGAGACAATTTTATAAAGATTTAGGATTCTCAGAAACGGTGTTATCAAACAACATGTCGGTATTCAGGGTGACAGAAACATTATGTTTTTACCTGCAGGATGCATACGTGAAAGATTGGATAGATAATACCATGCTTTTTCTTGAAGTGGATGATGTAAACAGGTACTATAACGAATTACAGAATTTAGCACTCGATAAAAAATATGAGCATGTAAGATTATCGCCTATCGCAGTAAACGATTGGGGCAAAGAATGTTTTTTGCATGATCCATCGGGGATTCTTTGGCACTTCGGCACATTCAATTAATTGCAGGCTGCTTTGTAATTTGTCAATCCAGGCAGTTTGAAATTGTATATTGTATCCTCCATAATAAAATAGCGGATAAAATTAAAATGGGTAGTAACAATTTATTAAATGGGTATGCTGACGTCAATGGATTAAAAATGTATTATGAAATACATGGCCAGGGAAAACCCCTCATACTTATACATGGCGGCGGTTCTACCATTGAAACTTCTTTCGGAAGGATCATTCCTGCACTTGCAAAAAACCGGCAAATTATTGCCGTTGAATTACAGGCACATGGGCGTACCAATGACAGAAATACCGATTTATCATTTGAACAGGATGCTGATGATATATCAGAGCTTTTAAAGCAGCTAAGAATACCGAAAGCAGATTTTTTAGGATTTAGTAATGGGGCTCATACAATTTTATCTATGACGCTTCGACATCCTGCCCTGCTGAATAAAATTATACTCGCTTCTACCTTTTTTAAACGAAGTGGGGCCATTCCGAATTTTTGGGAAGGTTTTGACCAGGTAACCTTAAACCAAATGCCTTCCATTTTGAAAGAGCATTTCTTACAGGTAAACAATAACGAAGCGGCGCTTGAAAACATGTTTAACAAAGATGTTCAAAGAATGAAATCTTTCACCGACTGGAGTGAGAAAAACATAAAGGATATTACAGCAGCTACTCTCATTATAAATAGCACTCATGATGTGGGAACCCCCGAACACGCTGTTGAAATGTATAGGCTAATTCCAAATTGCGAACTCGCTATTTTTCCCGGCGGTCATGGCGCATACCTTGGTGCGATTGAATCACTGGAGAATGGGAACTGGCCAGCTTTCAATGCAACTAATCTTATAGAAGAATTCCTGGATAAAAATCAATTGCCTTAGTGTTTTGTACCAGCAATCATAACTGAATTGCATAATGACTAATTGATTAAACAAACACGTGAGCTATTTTTTAAACAAGAATGAATTAAAAGACTTCACATGCGAAAATTAAAACTGCAGGTACAGATTTCGGTTGATGGATTTATTGCCGGGCCAAATGGCGAAATGGATTGGATGGTATGGAACTGGGACGAAACTCTAAAAAGTTATATTTCAGAATTGACCGAGCCAGTCGATTGTATAGTGCTTGGCAGAAAACTGGCGGAAGGCTTTATTCCTTATTGGGCTTCTGTTGCTGCAGATACTGGGAATCCCGAACATACGGCAGGAATAAAATTTACGGAAACAAGTAAAATTGTTTTCACTAGAACCCTTACAGAAAGTACCTGGGAAAATACCAGGCTGGCAACACGAGATCTTGTTACTGAAATAAAGGAGCTCAAACAACAGGATGGCAAAGACATTATAGCTTATGGCGGCGCAACCTTTGTATCAGCGCTAATCAAAGCAGGTTTAATAGATGAATATCACCTGTTAGTTAATCCAACTGCAATAGGAAATGGCATGCCTATTTTTAATAAACTGGAAACCTTGCAAAATTTAAAGATTAAAAAGGCATTGCCCTTTGAATGCGGGATTGTGGTACTAAATTATGAACCAAAAGAAAGTTGAAGGAATACTTTGGTAAAAATCTTTCCCACTATAAGATTATCAAACAGGCAAAGCAAGATAAATTTAATTGAACCAGTTGCATAACTTTTCATTCATAATGAAGGTGCAATAATTTCTACGAAAGGTTTACTGCAACACCATCTTAAATATAAATCAGTATTCTCCTTTAATGTACTGTAACCGCAGTAATCAAAAACTGCTTTCTCGTAAGCCGCGAACATACTCACCTTCCAAAACATATCGCTTTGAGATAATTGGGTCTCTAAATTTTGAATGCTATAGCCTACATATAAAAACTGTTTAAAAGATTTAGTAACATTCAGCTGCCCAACTGCAATACCTGTTGATATATGATCTGCATGATCACCGGGGTTAGGAACAGGATCGGGATTTAGGTAATGTATATTTTTATCAGCTATGCCTTCGCTTTCACAACTGATAATAGTTGCCAGCACTTTTACATACTCATCCCAATTTGAAAAGTTATACGATGCATCCAGCGATGTCAATGAATTTATTTTATTTAATTGAAATTTAGAAAGACTTTGATAATCGTGGGAATCAAAACCGCTGCCATCTAAATTACCATCCGGCAAGCGAAGAAAAAAAGTAGTTGAATGATGCAAGGACCAGTAATCAATATTTTTTTCATTATAGCACTTCGCACCATTGAATTCTGAAAAAGTATCAATGGCTGACATACAAAACCGGACTGAACTTTTATGTCCTTCTTCCCTCGCCCGCCAAAATTTTTCCTGCATTCCTGCATCGCCTGCGGTTGTTATAATAAATACAACTTTACAGCCGGGCATTACAAGATCATCGAACACAAATGGCTGCATAAATAATTGCCAGTCATCGGCATGGGCAATTATAAAAAAAGAAATTTTATTATACAACTGATCAAGTTTGTGAGGACTTTTTTCCACTATTCTTTGATAATAAATGACATGCGGTTATCAAATCACAAGCACTGCAAAAAAGCTGTAGCATATTTATCTATGCGGAGATATCAAAAGAGCCAAGGCCGCGTTTTACCTGTGAAAGATCAGGTATCCGGTCATAAGAATGTTCTTTGGCCGATAGTGCTACCCGGCTTAACAGGTCGGCTAATTTCCGGGTATTTGTAAGTACATTAAAATTAGTTTCAACCCGCTTGCGGCCGGCTTCGCCCATTGATTGCAAAACATCGGGTTGCTGTAATAAACTAATGATTTGGTTGCCCATCGCTTCCCAATCGTTTGGTTCTACCAACATGCCTGTGTGTTCATTTTCAATAACTTCCCTTACGCCACCTACCGACATGCCCACTACGGGCCTGCCACAAGCCATTGCTTCCAATAAGACCAGGGAAGTGCCATCATTACGTGATGTATGCGCCATCAAATCAAAAGCAGGGTAAACATCTGCCGGATCTGTTGACCAATCCACAAAATGCAAATGATTTTCTAAACCGAGAAATTGACGCATTTGCAATAGTCTTTTCAGCATACTTCCTGCACCCACCACAGCGAATTGAACATCAGGCAAACTTTCATGAACATGTCCTGCTGCCCGCAGAAACAAATCAGGTCCTTTCTCATGTTCAAGCCGTGCAACAAATCCAACTAAAATGCCGGAGGGCGAAATACCCATTCGCTCACGTAGTTTTTCGCCCCTTTTACCAGGTTTAAAAGCTTCTGTATCAACACCGTTGTGAAACAGGTTTACTCTTTCTTCGGGCACACCCAAAGCAATAGCCTGTATATAAGTTTCAAGGCAATTCATTGCCAGTGTTGATTTGACCGCCAGGGTTACTCCAAGTTCATGCGGGGTCATATGCATACCATGTACCGTGGCAACGACCGGCTTATGCAACAGCGAACCGGTTATTCCCGCAAGTACATGTGATTTAGGCATGTGTGCATGTAATACATCTACCTGGTGCAGGCGGCAAACTTCCATGGCCATTTGTATAGAGCGCCATTCCGGATTATCTGACAATGGGGTTACATACACTGTCTCAACGCCTGCCTGTCGTAAAGCATTTGTAAACAAGCTTTCGCAAGGGCATATACAGGTAATGCGGAAGGTATTTGCAGGTAAGTTCTTTAGAAAATTTATAATGTAATTTTCCATCCCTCCACGGGTAGCGGTTCCTATAATTTCAAGAACACTTATTCGCTTATCACCAGCTTCGGTTTTAGCAATCGATTGTATGTAATTTTTCATCTCTTTCTTCACAGTTGAGCAAACTGCAGCCTTGGTTTTCTACAGCTTCCATTCTGCTGCTTCTAACACAAATTACATACCACCGTAAAGCAATGTTCCATTTAACACAACCGCAGTTGCAAAACCGGCACCTGGTTTTTATGCCTGTAACATTACTAAACACTTAGAATAAAATGATCAGCTAAAAGTAATGGGTTCAGCAGCAAGCCAGCCCTGCCGCGTTAGAACAGACAACACGTGATCATAGATAACTATTATCTCACGAATTTCACAAAAATTCATTCGATTAAATAACGTATTGAGAACATCAGGATAGCGCCTCAGGAGGTGGCATGCCCGCAGGTTTAGACCGGTCTTCCGGTAGCGGAATAAATTCGTGATTATCAGTTGGCGGTAAAATAATGCGGCCTTCTTTCCAGTCTGCTTTTGCTTGTTCAATCCGCTCTCTCCTTGACGAAACAAAATTCCACCAGATAAAACGATCGCCCAATGGCTCGCCGCCCATTAACATTAAAGTAGTTTCTTCTTTTGCAATCAGTATTGGATCCACTCCTTTTGTAAATACAAGCATCCGACCGGCTGGATGTATTATCCCGTTTAATTCAAGACTCCCTTTGGCGATGTAAACGCCTCTTTCTGCATGTTCTTTTGGCAAACCAAATTTCGCACCTGGCTGTAGTAAAACATGCAGGTAAAACAACGGGGAGTGGGTTTTAACGTCGTTTCGTAAACCATAGGCGTTTCCTGCTATTAGTCTCATCCAAATGCCTGTTTCAGTAAATATTGGGAGTTCTGCTTCCGAATAATTATTGAAGGCAGGATTAGCCTCTTCATCCTTTTCGGGAAGTGCCACCCATGTTTGAATCATCTCTAATTTGCCGCCGGCCAAAACAGCCGGATCTTCAAATCTTTCAGAATGAGCAATGCCACTTCCGGCTGTCATCCAATTCACTTCTCCCGGCCGGATAATTTGTTCAACTCCCAGGCTGTCGCGGTGCATTACCTGCCCGCCAAACAAATAACTTACTGTTGAAAGGCCTATATGCGGATGGGGCAGAACATCCATGTTTATATTGGTTGGAGCAGCAATATCTACCGGCCCGGCATGATCCATAAAAATAAAAGGACCCACCATCCTGCGCAGCCGAAAGGGCAGAATTCTTCGAACATCCATACCAGGCGCAATGGCAGCTTTACGGGCGTCTATAACTATATCGAGCATAAGATTTTTTTTAAAGTATTTGGTTAAGGTAAGTTGAAATTGCGTAAGGCAATTTGGAGGCAAGGAAAATTAAAAAAATCATTAAGCACATAAATTTGGAATGATAGTCAAATTGTTTTTACAAAGACATGAATACATAAGTTACTTAGGTATATTTGCTTCATGCCACCTAGCCAGCAATTATTTAAAGGATCGCTTACAACCATTGTTTTGAAATTGCTAAGCGGCGGTGGAAAAATGTATGGTTACGAAATCACAAAAAAAGTGAAGGAACTTACGAATGGCCAGCTGGTATTAACAGAAGGCGCTTTATATCCGGCATTACATAAACTTGAAGCGGAAGGATTGGTTGTAACCACCATTGAACAGGTTGGAAACAGGCCGAGAAAATATTATGCATTAACGAAGAGCGGTAAAAAAGAAGCAGTTATCAAATTAAAAGAAATAAGCCAGTTTATTTCGGAAATGCAACAATTACTTGGGCTGAAAATACCTACGCTAACAATAAGCTGATTCCATGCAATTATCAGATCAACAAATTGACTACCTCTTCAAATTTATAGAACGCAAATTCGTGTACTGGTACGATCTGCAAATTGAATTAGCAGATCATCTTGCATCGCACATCGAAGCGGAAATGGATAAAGATCCGGGATTACTTTTTGAAACAGCTGTTGAAAAAATCTACCAGCAATTCGGCCTTTTTGGATTTGCCAAATTGGTTCAGGAAAAACAAATACAAGTGGCCAAGGCTGGCAGGAAATTATGGTGGCAAGCCGTTCGTACTTTCTTAAGCTGGCCTAAATTCGGGTTGTTAATTTTATTTGCAATAATCTCCTGGCAGTTAACCAGCCTGTTTGATCTGTGGTTATTGATGCCGGCTTTTATAATTGTTTATTTTATTAGCAAGGTTGCATTGATCATCAAGTTTCAAAAATTTAAAGAAAGGTATAGAAGGTTAATGCTTATTGAGGCAGGTATGGGCGCAGGTTTTGTGTCTTTTCTTTTTGATATGCTATTATTTACAGGAGATCATTATGAATCAAGGCTTGCATTTTGCATTTACTTTACTTGTGGAACAATTATCTTATTTGCTTTTTTCCATGTATTCCATTCGATTAAAAAACAAGTAACCCTGTTATATCCCGGGGCCTTAAAGCACCTTGTAATTACCAATAAGATATAGTCCTGTAGGGTCACATTCCTACTTTTATTTGTCGGTGGAAATGATAAACCCGCAATTAACCCCTTTAAATATCCATAGATTAAAATTCTTCCCATTCTAACAACAAATCAGCCGGTTGAATTGTATTTGGATCTTTCATTTAAAACATCCCTTATCATGTGAAGATCTTAATTCCAATTTCGTTTAAAAATTTATTTAACAACAGGGGAAATGTTTATTAATCCTCTAATGTATTAAGCCATATAGTAGACAGGAAATTATCTGCTTTCGGGAATTAATTCAATTGTATACATTCGGCAAAATTCTAAAAAATTCAAAATTTATTATGATCAAGGGCTTTAACAGACTGGCTTTTGTGTGTGTGGCTTTGTGTGCGCTAAATACCGTATCTGCGCAAACAAAATCTAAAACATTAGCCGATTCGGCAAAGGTGTCCAAACCTGGTGAAAAATCTGCTGCAGAAGCACCAAAGACCGGGCCTAAGCCTTACAAAGATGTGATAACAGATAAGGCTAAAACATCCAAAGGATTCTTCACGGTTCACAAGATCGAAGAAAAATATTTCCTGGAAATTTCTCCCAAACTTTTTGGAAGAGATATTCTAATTGTAAACAGGGTTTCAAAAGCTTCTGTTGAAAGTCCTAAAGCTTTTGGCGGATATGCAGGCGACCAAATTGGTGAAAATGTGATTCGTTTTGAAAGAGGACCAAATAACAAATTGTTCCTTAAAAACATTTCTTACAATGTAAACCCTGATAGTTCAAAGCCTATGTATAAATCGGTGATGAACAGCAACATTCAACCGATAGCATTAGCTTTTGATATTAAAAGCATTGCGAGCGATAGCCTGGGTGGTGGCGTAGTGATCGATATCACAGATAACATTACTGCTGATAATGATATTTTCGGTTTTTCAGGCGGTTCTAAGTCTCAATTTATGGCAGGTGCTTTTCAATCGGACAAGTCATACATAGTTTCGATCCGTGCCTATCCTACCAATATTGAAATTACAACGGTTAAAACCTTTTCAAAGTCGGGGGGACAAGCGATGCCCGGTTTTCCGCCTGCCTCACCAAGCATGGCAACAGTAACCCTGGAAATGAACAGTTCCATGGTGTTGTTGCCGGAGAAACCGATGAAGGGAAGACGCAATGATGACCGCGTAGGATATTTCGGAACGAGATACACAGATTACGACGTCAACCCACAAGGCGTTAAAGACGTTGAACTGATTGCCCGCTGGCGCCTCGAGGCAAAGCCCGAGGACATGGAAAAATACAAAAGAGGCGAACTGGTTGAACCAATTAAACAAATTGTTTATTACATCGATCCCACTACACCAAAAAAATGGATACCCTATTTGATACAGGGCATCAATGACTGGCAGGTTGCGTTTGAGAAAGCCGGTTTCAAAAATGCTATTGTTGGTAAAGAAGCACCTACCTGGGAACAGGATAGCACCTGGAGTATGGAAGATGCCCGTAACAGTGGACTAATCTACAAACCGTCGCCTGTTGAAAATGCATATGGCCCTGCTACGGTTGATCCACGAAGTGGAGAGATAATGGAAAGCCATATTGGCTGGTTTCATAATGTTATGAAATTGCTGCACGACTGGTATATGATACAGGCAGGTGCTATTGATCCACGGGCCCGCACGATGGTATTTGATGATGAATTGATGGGTCAGCTGATACGTTTTGTATCGTCTCATGAAGTTGGACATACTTTAGGTTTACCGCACAACTTTGGATCTTCTGCCGGCGTACCGGTAGAAAAATTACGCGACAAAGCCTGGGTAGAAGCAAATGGACATACTCCAAGTATTATGGATTACGCCCGCTTTAACTATGTAGCACAACCTGAAGACAAGATCGGTCCTTCCGGTATATATCCGCGCATTGGTGAATACGACAAATGGTCCATCGAATGGGGTTATAAGCTAATTCCTGAAGCAAAAACATCTGAAGAAGAAGTAGCCATTTTAGATAAATGGATAGAAGCAAAAGCCAACGACAAACGTTATTACTTTGGACGCCAGGGACAACCGGATGATCCGCGTGACCAAAGCGAAAGTATTGGCGACAATGCCATGACTGCTTCTGCTTATGGTATTAAAAATTTGCAGCGAATTGTACCAAACCTTGCTGCATGGACAAAAGAACCCAATGAAGATTATAGCTCATTAAGCAGTATGTATGGCCAGGTTGTTACACAATTCAGGCGTTATATTGGTCATGTTGGATACAACTTTGGCGGAGTGTACGAAAACCTTAAAAAGAATAACCAGCAGGGTGATGTTTATGAATATGTTAGCAAGGCCACACAGGAAGAAGCAGCAGCATTTATAAACAAACAAGTTTTTACAACTCCTACCTGGCTGATCAACAAAGACATAACCAGTAAAACAAATACAAATGTTGCCAGCACTATTTTATCGCTGCAGGAAAGTGCTTTGAATAAAATGCTAAGTACTGCTACCATGAATAAAATGCTGAATGCAGAAGCTGCGATTGGCAACAAAGCATATACTGTAAATGATCTGCTGACGGATCTGAAACAAATGGCATTTACCGAATTACCCGCTAAAAAGCCAATTGACATCTATCGTAGAAACTTACAGAAAGCCTATGTTGAAAGATTGAACGGCATTATAAACCCACCGACAATTACCGGTGGATTTACCATCAGTTTTGGTGGAGGTGCGCCTTCTGTTGATACAAAAAAGTCAGATATACTTTCTTACCTGAAAGGTCATGTGCGTGAACTGAAATCAGCGGCAGATGCAGCAGCAGCAGGTACTGCTGACAAACCTTCCAAATATCATTTGATGGATATCAGCGATCGTTTGAAAAAGATACTCGATCCAAAATAATCAACCATTAAACAATCAGCAAAAAGCACTGGTATAAAACCGGTGCTTTTTTTTATTTCAGCAGGTTTTTGTAGTACCACTCATATAAAAATGGCAGGTTATTTCTGGTTATCATTACTATCTTAGAAAGAACAAAATCGCCCGACATGAAACTAATTCACTTTTCCCTTGCAGCAGCTTTGATGACTTGCTTGCTTACCTTCTGCAACGGACAAAACAGCAACAGCAATGAACAAGCTGCACCAGGAAAGAACCAGGTTGTTGGTGGCGGATGCGATGGCTGCGAATTAATGTATGCCGGCATGCCCGGTTCGATCGACTGGACAGATACCAGCGCGGGGTGGAATGAAACAGGCAGTCGATTATTACTAACCGGAACAATCTTTAAAAAAGATAAGGAGACCCCGGCTTCGAACGTGATTTTATATTACTACCATACAGATAATAACGGGCTGTATTCACCAGGTGAAAACATGAATGAAGTGGCAAAACGTCACGGACACCTGAGAGGTTGGGTTAAAACCAATGAACAGGGAAAGTATATGATCTATACTATTCGGCCGGCCTCCTATCCTAATTCCGATAATGCTGCTCACATCCATGTATCAATTAAAGAGCCTGGCATTGCAAATGAATATTATATCGACGAATTGGTATTCGACGACGACCCATTGCTGACTGCATCAAAACGAAAAAACCTGGAAAACAGGGGTGGAAATGGAGTACTGAAATTAACCACAAAGAATGGAATCCTGGTTGCAGATCATGATATTATCCTTGGATTGAATATACCCGGCTACCCGGAATAGCTTACTTTTTTGTAATAAATAGTAAAGAAAAGTAGCAGAGGCAGAAGCTTTCAATTTAAAAATAACAATCAGTATCATTTAAAATAGAATTCCTTTTAGTTTTTTCCATACCGGCCGTATTTCTACAATCTTAAAAGTTGATGGTAAAATCGTAAGCTTAAATTTTCCTTCCTGTATTTATAACATTTACACCGTTAAAGCGTGTTGTGGCGCAGCCATGGGAAACAGCACTCGCCTGCGAAGGCTGGCCTTTTCCATCGAAGAAAGAACCGCCTAAACGATAATCGTTTTGATCACAAATTGCAGCAACTGAATTCCAGAATTCCTGGGTATTCGATTGGTAGGCTACATCTTTTAAAAGGCCTGTGATCCGGCCATTACTAATTTCATAACATAACTGGCCGCTAAACTGGAAATTAAATCGTTGCTGATCGATTGAATAGGAATTACGACCCAGGATATAAATGCCCTTCTCTACATTTTTTATCATCTCCATTGCACTCATTGCAGTTTTACCTGGAAGCAGTGAAACATTAGGCATGCGCTGAAATTGAACATTATTCCAGCTATCGGCATAAGAGCATCCGTGCGATTCGGTATGACCTAAAATATGGGCCTGGTCGCGGGTAGCCTGGTAATCTACCAGCAAGCCTTTTTCTATAATGTTCCACTCTTTTGTTTTCACCCCTTCATCATCATAACCAACGGCAGCCAATGAGCCTTGCTGTGTTTTATCCGCTACAAAATTCACCAGGTCATTGCCAAAATTAAACTTTGCCGATTTCCATTTATCGAGGGTGACAAAACTGGTGCCGGCGAAATTAGCTTCATAACCCAGCACCCGGTCTAATTCAGTGGGATGACCAACGGATTCATGAATGGTTAGAAAAAGATGGGTGGGATCAAGTACAAGATCGTACTTACCTGGTTCTATAGGTTTTGCTTTTAGTTTTTCAGCCACCTGCAAAGCTCCTGCCATGGCATCTTCCAGCATATTGTACCGCTTTTTGTAAACGGTAACATTAGTTTCAATTTCTTCATTACTAAGGAGGCATCAAATATTCATAACCCATACCAACAGGAGAGCTTAAGGCATTTCTTGTTTCAAATTTGCCGGATTGTTTATCGGTTTTTGTTATAGTAAACGTAGGCCATAACCTATGCACATCCTGGTCGATATAAGAACCATCAGAAGAGGCGAAATATTTCTGTTCATTTACAAAAAATAATTGCGAACTAACAAATGATGCCCCGTTTGTTAAAGCAGTATTATTTACATCAAGCAATAAATCGATCTTTTCTATAATTGGAACTTCGAAAGCGTTTTTTACGATGGGAGTTCTCCAACTTACTTCGCCATAGCCATTTTGCGGTGCCAGCTTAATTGGTTCATCTACCAGCTTTGCATTTGACCTGGCAATTTTCACAGCTATGCCCGCTGTTTTTGCAATACTTTCTATGGATAAATTATTAGTTGCGGCAAAGCCCCAACAGCCGTTTGCAATAACTCTGATGCCAATGCCATACGATTCGGTATTGGTAATATTTTCGACCCTGTTTTCCCTGGTAGTAAGAAATTGATTAAGATAACGCCCAATGCGAACATCCACATAATTGGCACCATTTGACGTAGCAGCATTCAAAGCAATATCAGCCAGTTCTTTTTTTAAAGCAATATCAACAGGAGCCATTAAATCTTCAATGGCGATGGTATTTCCAAATGAAGGGAAAGATTGCAGTATAGAAGCACCCATTCCCAAACCTGCATATTGTAGCAATCTTCTTCTATTCACGAACGAGTTGATTATTGATTATTAATTATTCAATTATTATCGATGCCTAACTTCATTGATATCATATGTATTTCAAGATCAAATACTTTGCAACAATGAACCCTGAAGATTTTTATTTTCCGTTTCCATAACTAACTAATTAACTAATCAACCAATTAACCAATCAACTAATTAACCAATCAACTAATCAACCAATCAACTAAACCGCATCCGATAAAGAAGTGAATGTAAAATCTCTTACCCTAAGTGGCGGAAGCAAATAATGACGATCAGATTCACCACTTACACAGCGTTCGGGAATACCAATTTCATCAATGTTGTTTAACATGATAATCGGGCTTTCGTTGAAGCGGAAATTTTTAACCGGGAACGAGATTTTTCCATTTTCAATGTAGAAAGTTCCGTCTCTTGTAAGCCCCGTATATAAAAGTGTTTGCGGATCAACAGACCGGATATACCATAATCTCGTAACAAGAATTCCTTTATCCGTTCCCCTGATCAAATCATCGAGTGAAGCAGTGCCACCTTTCATGATGATTCTTTCTGGAGACGGGATTGGCTTTATTCCTGTTTTTTGCGCCCAGTAACGCGAAGCATAGAGGTTTTGAATAACTCCTTTATCAACCCAATTTATTTTTTCATGCGGTCTTCCATCCTGCGCCCATGTGCTGCCTGGTAATTCAGGGTCAAACGGATCAGAATAAATTGTGACCCGTTCATCCAGCAACTTCTCACCTAACTTGGTTTTGCCACCTGCTTTGCTCATAAAGCTTCTTCCTTCATCGGCGGAACGGGCGTCTAATGAAAAAATCATGTTTTCAAGTAAAACAGACAAAGCAGCTGGCTCCAGGATCACAGTATATTTTCCGGGTTCAATGGCTTTTGCAGTAGCGGATGCGCCTGCCTTGAAAGCAGCAGTTGCAGTGGCTTTTTTTACATCAAGTTTAGCGAAATCATTATAGCCCTTTGAGGCATATCCGGATCCTTTTCCATCTTCCGTTCTCAACGTTACATTAAAAGCAACATTAGTAGTAGTATCATAAGCAAAAAGGCCGTGCGAATTCATCATTGCAGCAAAGCCGGTACTGTTTTCAAGAAACCCTGCAGCTACCTGTTTTTTATCTTTAGCAATCTGTAAACTCTCAGCTACTGCGTCCGTTCTTTCTTTTGGGGAAACAGCTGCTGTACTTGCAGTAAATGTTTTTGCTTCTGCATATTGTTGTGGCCCAAGGAAAGAAACATACTCGGGATTTTCCGGTGCCAGTTTCGCCAATTCCTCTGAACGCCTGACAACTTTTTCAAGCGATGCATCATCAAATTCGTTAATGGTTGCAACGCCGGATTTTTTACCAAAAGAGGAGGATACAACAAGGGTGTTTTTACTAAATCCACCACTTGTACTTACCGAATTTCTTGCATAACGTAAATTGCCGCCCTCAGATCCATCCAGGTTTACTTCGCATTCATCTGCTTTGGAATAACTAAGTACTTTCGTTAATAAAGCCCTGGCTGCTTCTTTTGTTAATAATGACATAGATTAAATTTTTCTGGCGGTATTAATTACGTTTACTCCATTAAACCGGGATGTTGAACAACCATGTGAAACGGCACTTGACTGACCAGGCTGTCCCTTTCCATCAAAGAAAGTTCCCCCCAACCTGTAATCAGTTTTATCGGCAATAGCCACACATGCATTCCAAAACTCCTGCGTGTTAGACTGGTAAGCAACATCTTTCAACATACCACCAATTTTACCATTTTTTATTTCGTAAAAAAGCTGCCCGCCAAATTGAAAATTATAACGCTGCTGATCTATCGAATACGATCCTTCTCCAATAATATATATACCTTTTTCAACATCTTTAACCAGGTCCGCCGCTGACTTTTTTTCTTTACCTGGTTGTAATGAAATATTTGGCATTCGCTGAAACTGCACATCACTCCAGCTTTGCGCATAACAACAACCATGTGAGGATGTTCTGCCAATAATATGTGCCTGGTCGCGAATTGCCTGGTAATCCACCAGTATGCCATCTTTAATAATATCCCATTCCTTTGTTTCAACACCTTCATCATCGTAGCCAACAGCACCTAATGAACCAGCCTGTTTCTTATCGGCTACAATATTTACCAGCTTGCTGCCATAATTAAATTTCTTTGATTCCCATTTATCCATTGTAAGGAAGCTGGTGCCTGCATAATTGGCTTCATAACCAAGTACCCGGTCCAATTCTGTTGGATGACCTGACGATTCATGAATAGTAAGTGCGAGGTTGGTGGGGTCTAATACCAAATCGTATTTACCGGGAAGAACAGAAGTTGCCGTTATTTTTTCACCGGCTTGTCGTGCGGCAGCAGTGGCATCTTCCAACATATCGTAAGCATCGGAGTACAATAAAGTAACACCGTTTATTTTGTTGGCAGGATTGCTTTGCAAATATTCGTACCCCATACCCATCGGGGCACTGAGCGAAGATCGTGTTTCAAATTTGCCGCTTTTCTTATCAATTTTTGTAACGTCAAAAGTAGGCCAGATCCGGTGTATATCCTGGTCGATATAAGAACCATCTGTTGATGCAAAATATTTTTGTTCGTTCACTAAAAACAAGACAGAGTTGATATAATCTGCCCCGTTTTTAAGAGCAGCATTATTTACTTCGAGCAACAAGTCTGCTTTCTCTTTTACAGGCACTTCAAAAGCATTCTTTTGAATAGGTGTTTTCCATGAAACTTCTCCATGTCCTTTTTGTGCAGCAAGTTTAACGGGTTCTGATTGTAACCGGCCATTCTCTTTGGCAATCTGCACAGCCAGTTCAGCCGTTTTAGCAATGCTGTCGTCAGTCATATCATCAGTAGCTGCAAAGCCCCAGCTGCCATTTGCTATTACCCTGATGCCAATACCGTATGATTCTGTATTCACCGTATTTTCGATATTCTTATCTCTTGTAACTACAAACTGGTTCAGGTACCGGCCAATCCGCACATCTGTATAACTGGCACCTTTTGACGTAGCCGCATTTAACGCTATATCAGCCATCTTTTTCTTCAAGGCCACATCTACAGGTGATAAGATATCTTCAATAGAAACATGTTTGCCAAATAGTGGCATTGATTGCAACAGGCTTGCACCAATTCCGAGCCCTGCAAACTGCAGTAATTCTCTTCTTTTCACAGCTTAAAAATTATGTGGTCGTTAGTAATTAGTCGTTAATCGATAATAGCAATTTTATATTAAGAATTTTAAACTGCATCAGATAAGGATGTGAATGTAAAATCCCTGATTTTCATAGGTGGTACAATCATGTTTTCTGTTCTTTCCGGCTTACCAAGTTCTTCTACGTTATTCAGCATAATAACGGGGCTTTCATTGAAGCGGAAATTTTTAATAGGGAATTGAATTTTTCCATTTTCTATATAAAAGGTACCATCCCTTGTAAGCCCGGTAAGCAATAATGTTTGCGGATCAACAAAACGAATATACCAGAAGCGGGTTACCAGTATTCCTTTGTCCGTGTTCTTAATCATATCCTCTAAAGATGAAGTACCACCTTCCATTACCATCCGGTTAGCGGCAGGTTGTGCCTCCACTCCTTTTTGCTGGGCCCAATATCTTGAATAGGACAATGTTTTTACTTTGCCTTTATCAACCCATACGGTTTTCTTCTGCGGCCTGCCATCCCCGCTGAAAGTTGAAAAGGGTAAATCCGGGTGTAACGGATCTGAAAAGATGGTCACTTTTTCGTCGAACAGTTGTTCTCCCAGCCGGTTTCCACCACCTTTTTTACTCATATAACTACGCCCTTCGTCGGCATTGCGTGCATCAAATCCATTAAACATATTGCTGATAAGATCGCTTGCAGCCAAAGGCTCTAAAATGACCGTATACTTGCCCGGTTCAATGGCTTTTGCACCAGCAGATCCATTGGCTTTTGATGCGGCAATTTTAGTAAGCGCTAACGTATCAAGCTTTGACGCATCGTTATAACTTTTACTCACATATCCCGACCCGGTACCGGCTTCATTGCGCATCGTTACCGAGAAGGTTACGTCAGAATCTTTATTATATCCAAACAGTCCTTTTGAATTCAGGGTAGCATTGAAACCCACTGAATTTTCGAGATAGCCTGCAGCTTCTAATTTGCTTTCTTTGGAAACATTTAAACTGTTCGCAACCATTGCCGCCCTTGCGTCAGGATTGATGGCAGCCGTTGATGGTTTGAAGCCTACAGGCTCAAGATAAGTTTGCGGCCCGAGTAAGGGCATGTATTCAGGGTTTTCAGGCGCCAATTGAGCCAGTTCTTCTGCACGGCGCACTACTTTTTCGAGCGATGCATCATCAAACTCATTAATGGTGGCAACACCAGATTTTTTACCAAATGCCGAGGATACAGCCAGGGACATTTGACTGACATCGCCAGCAGTAGATACCGCGTTTCTTGCATACCGGATATTACCTCCCTCTGAACCGTTAAGACTCACCGTACATTCATCGGCTTTGGAGTAGCTGAGTGCTTTTTTTAAAATTGCTTGTGCCTGTTCTTTAGTTAATATAGACATTTCAATTATTTAAATTTTTCTTGCAGTATTTATTACGTTAACGCCATTAAAACGGGAAGTAACACACCCGTGGGATACAGCATTTGATTGTGCTGGCTGTCCTTTGCCATCATTAAAGGCACCTCCTAAACGATAGTCATCCTTATCGGCAAGATCGGCCAGTGAATTCCAAAACTCCTGTGTATTGGATTGATAGGAAACATCACGTAGCATACCTGTTATTTTACCGTTGGAAATCTCGTAAAATGTTTGTCCGCCGAACTGGAAATTATATCGTTGCTGATCGATTGAAAAGGAACCATTGCCAATAATATAGATACCCTTTTCAACATTTTTGACCAGGTCATCAACACTGCGTTTCTGTTTATTGGGTTGCAAAGAAATGTTTGGCATTCGCTGAAACTGCACATCGCTCCAGCTTTGAGAATAACAGCAACCATGAGATTCCTTTTCTCCTATTATATGTGCCTGGTCGCGAATGGCCTGGTAGTTTACAAGTATGCCATCTTTAATAATATCCCATTGTTTGCAAGGTACACCTTCATCGTCCCATCCTACCGCACCCAACGAGCCATCCTGGGTTTTATCAGCAACAACATTTACAAGCTCATTTCCAAACTTGAACTTTTTAGATTCCCATTTATCCAGTGTTAGAAAACTTGTTCCTGCGTAATTGGCTTCATAACCGAGTACCCGATCGAGTTCGGTTGGGTGACCAACTGATTCGTGTATGGTTAACCACAAATGTGTTGGATCGAGTACCACATCGTATTTGCCTGGTTCAACAGATTTTGCTTTTATTTTTTCTGCAACGTCCGATGTAGCAGCTTTTATATCTTCCAGCATATCGTACCTGTTTTTATAACGGGTTACAATGCCTGCTACTTTTTGGTCTGCAGCCGGTTCTAAATATTCGTAACCCATGCCAACAGGAGAACTTAACGATGCCCTTGTATCAAATTTGCCAGTTGCCTTATCAATTTTAGTTACGTTGAATGTGGGGAAAAGCCGGTGAACGTCCTGGTCGATATAGGACCCGTCCGTAGATGCAAAATATTTTTGTTCATTTACAGCAAAGATGACGGAGTTTACATAACTAGCCCCGTTGTTAAGCGCCAAGGCGTTGGCCGTTAGTAACAAATCCACCTTATCTTTTACAGGCACTTCGAAAGCATTTTTTTTGATGGGAGCTTTCCAGCTTACTTCGACGAAACCCTTTTGCGGTGCAAGTTGTACCGGGGCGCCCTGGATTTTTGAATTGGCTTTTGCTATTGCAACAGCACGCTCTGCCACTACCGCAATATTTTCTTTTGTTACATTATCAGAAGCTGCAAACCCCCAGCAACCATTAGCCAAAACGCGTATTCCCACACCAAATGATTCGGTATTTGCAACTGCCTGAACTTTATTTTCCCGGGCCGATACAAACTGGTTAAGATAGCGGCCAATACGAACATCAGCATAAGATGCTCCTTTCGATTTCGCGGTTTCCAGTGCAATGTCTGATAATTGCTTTTTCAACGAAACGTCCATACCATCGTTCAATACCTGCAGGGGATCGATTGATCTTCCAACCAGGAACGAATTAGGAATAAATATTCCACCGAGACTCATGGCAGACATTTGAAGAAAATCTTTCCTTTTCAATTTTATACCCTCCTTTAGTTTTGATAAATAGCAATCTATGGCATTTTTTCCTGTTATATTTTTTACAGGGATAATTTTTTCTCATACCATAACCAGGCTGCAGCCATAAGTATAATTAAGAAAAAATAAATACCCGGGACGGCCACTGGTACTTTTTTTGTTATATTCAACAGATCATCTGTTTTGTTTTTATTACTTAAAGCATACCGCGTAGTTGCTTGCAATCTGTCAAATTGAGTTATCGTTTTCCAATTGCCTTGTTCATAATTATACCACCACCTTGTTTCGCCATTGAATTGCACCAGTGATTGCCAGCCTTTTTTTGACGGCCAATAATTCCCATTCCAGCTGTTTGAAATTGTATGATCATTTTTTAAATAAACAGTAACATCATTTAGATAAGCCGAGGTTTGCACCGGTTGACCGGATTGTACTTCTACCTTTACCGGATGATCTGTGATAGGTAAAAAAGGCCTGATGCTCCACGCCTCTTCCGTTTGCTTCGCCGGTGCTACTTTCTGCAAAAGCATTGTCCAGAAAAAAGCATAGTCATTTTGATGCCCTGCCAGCGACCAATTAAAACTATTTGTTACCGTGGTATACAACAACTTCCCGGAACCATATAGCATGTTGCCTGCATATACACGACCCACCTGGTCGGTGATAAGAGACTGTAAGGTGTTTTGTGGTTTTAAATACAATGGAGTTTCCATTTTAAGCGGCTTTAAAACAGCTGAACTATCATGGGTTTTAAGTATTGCCTGCTGCAATGAACTACCGGTTACTGCCAGCGGAAATTGATTCGAAAAAGGATTTCGGCTAACGCTGTCAGCAGTTACAATCAAACCTAATTTGTTTGCTGCTACTGCGTTCAGAATTAATGCAGCCTCAGATTTTGTAACAGTGTTAAACCAGCCTGCATCAGCTTTAACCACATCAAAAGTTTTTAAAAATCCAACAGTTAACCTATTTTCCATTGCGCCTGGCGTATTGTAAAATCCGCTGTTGAATTTGTTTGCACTAATCACAGTTTTTACTGCTACTGAATGACCCTGTTCGGCGAGCCAGTTTTTCAGAAACTTGTTTTCAAAGTCGGGATGACTTGATAATAACAGAACTTTTAATAGCCGGGGCCTTTCTATTTCCAGAGGTATGGATTCCTGCGACAGCGTATCCTTGCCTAAATGAACTTTTATTTGATAAACAGAACGCCCCAGTTGGTGCGGTATCGTGTTTACATCAAACGGTGCATGGCTTGCCGCAGGAATAATTACTGAATCGAGCACCTTATTAAAGCTGCTTAAGGTAATTGAAACAGGTTTGGACAAAGTGTTATTATAATATCCCTGTACCCTGATTGTTTCCCCCGTTTTTAGTTTTGCCGGCCAATGAATAGCCGAAATACCTTGTGGTAATTTTGAGGGATGAAAAATGAAGGATTGATTATGGAATATTTCTAATGTTTCTGCAGGAAGCCCATAACCGAATACATGAATAGCAACTTCAGTATCATTACGCAACAATGTATTAATATCATTGATAATAGTGGCCTTGAATTTATTTGAAACCTGCAAATCCGCTTCCGTTGAATAGACCTGTTCACTTTGATTTACTGATAAAAAATTCCGAACTGCAGTATCATCATAACCTGGCGTCAATAATATTATATTGGTATTTTTTTCACTTTGTAAACTCATGTAAGAGACTGGTAAAATCAAGCATATAAAACCAGTTATAGCAATTACAGTAGCAATGATCCGCCACCACAATCTTGCTTTATTTTCCCGCTTGTATTCTTTAAAAAGTAACAGGATTAACAACAAAATCCCTAAAGAAAGCACAGTCAATGTCCAGTTGTTCATTGGCGCTTTTTTAGGTGATAGAAATATCGTTCCGACAATGGCATGCCGGGCTTTGAATCAGTTTGTTGTGGTTGTTTTGGAACAGATGCAACCATCTTATGCAAGCCTTTTCCTGCTGCCTGAACATCACTGCCGCTGCCCTTCTGACGAAGTATATTTTGCAATGCCTGCAAGGCGGGTAAATACCCCGATGGATCGGATGCAGCTTTTGTAGCAAGCTGTAAATTTGCTTCCTGTAAAATTTGCCATTCGACAGCGCCGGGTTTTGTATTTACTTCCAGCAAGGCTAAAACTGCCAGGGCTTTCCTGAGTAATTCCAAATTATTTTCCGGCACTTTATAATCTTGCCGGCTAACTGGTTGTAAAATGTCGGTCAGCTCTCCAGTCAATCTTTTTTCAGGCTTCAATGCCGGCGTTTTAATGCCGGTTTTCGCCACGTATACCCTTGTTTGCTGTTGCAGTTCCTTTAACAACTTTAATGCCTTGTATTCAAACGGCAACGCATTTTTTGGTGAAAGAGTACGCAGTTGCAATTCAGCCTTCCACATTTCTGCGAGTGTGGCTTTTAATTGTTTTTTTGTTTGTGCATCAAAAAAAGTAGCATCTTCTGCCCGGTCGTGCATGTGCGCATATTGTTCCATGATTTTCTCTGCACTACTAAAAACAGTTGTTTCATCTTCATGACCCGGCTCATCATGATCATGATCAGCGCCAATTTCTGCATCGGTCTCCTCTCCCAGGAATTTACCATACCGGAGCCTTAGTAATTTCTGGTCAATTCCAAGATCATTACTTTTTTTATTAAAATCCTGCACTGAAAGAGTATCCCGGTCTTTCAAAAGTTGTTCAGTTTCTATAATGATTTGCCGCTGGCTTCTAAAAAATTCAGGTTTTATATCAAGCCCGTTTGCAAGACCATCCATACTCATAAGGGGCGAAATATCTTCGAGTCGTACAATGTAGATTCCAGATCTTTTTTCCTGGTTGTTGTTGTCTGTGGAAGATATATAAAAATAGAGTTCATCACCTGGCACCATACCAAGACTTGATAGGTTTATTTGCTTTTGCAACTGGTATTGACGTTTGCCAGGCGTAAAATTATTAAACGATAACTGCTGCTCTGAAAACTTAACTGCTTCGCCATTTCCGCTGGCAATTGTGCCTGCGATAAAAGCCTTCTTAACCCCATAATCATCAGTAACAGATACCTGGATATTTGTAACCTGCGGCCTGCCGGCTTCAATTAATGTATTGGGTTTGGGAGATTGCACTGTTATGGACGGTGGCTGGTCATTTAAAATTTCGATTTTGTATAATTCTGATTGGCTGGTATCGAGCTGCAATTGATAAAACCCAGCTTTTGAAACCTGCTTGCTACTTGTAAAACTCATATTGTCTTTACCCTGTGCTTTTAACAACAACACTGATTTATCGTTGAATAATAAACCTGCTTTTTTTACTGGTACGGTTGTAGTTATTTTCCAGGTAATAACACTATTTTCTGCAGCAGTAATATTAAAATTATTCTGTTCCTTTTTATTTATACCTGTATACATGGGAGAAGCAACAATAATTGTTACCTGTTTTACCTGCGGAAGTATTATTTCTGGTTTAAACACTACTGGCTTTCCCGAATTTTCGACAAGATTTTTATCCTGGTGGTTAGCAGGATAAAAGAAAATAAACGCACTACACATTGCTGCAACCAATAAGATCAATATTGAAATACGTTGTTGTTTTACAATGGTTTTCGGAATAGCAACCGGCAGGGTCAATGATTGAACTATTTTTTGATACTGCAATTGTTGCAACAAATTCAATGTATCATAAGGTTCAAGTACCAGGTCAGCACTTTCTTCCATTCCAGGGTGAGTCTTGTTTAAATAACGGGTAATATCGGCAGGCTTGATGGGCTTGAACCAAAAGTAATACAGCAACAATATGCCGGCCGTTAATACAACTGGCATCATCCACCAACTTACTACCAGTAACCGACTTACAACTGCCAAAAAAATTAAGGTAAAAGCCAGGGAACCGATTAACAATATCAATACCTGGTGAATTGTCCACTTTGTTTGTAGTTTGGAAATGATATGTTGCAGGTTATCATTCATACCACCATCGTTTTTCTAGAATAATGTGATAACAGCCTTTCTGATGCAAAGAATAAAAAGGCCAGTAGCCAAAGGATTTTTGTCAAATCTTTTGTCGACAGCATTGCTTGTTTTACAGTATGTCCTTTAGCAACAGAAGGCATGATTTGCCGGGTATCGAGTACCCGTTTATCCCGTTCATTTATTTGTGTATTGTCAATCCCCGGAAACAATATATTATGAATCAACCCGGGAAATTCGCTGCTCCATACAAGATCGCTCCATTGAGGGTTGAATCGGCTATAGAAACGATACAGTAATGGCTTATCTCCCTCTTTAGAAAGAATACTTTCACCAAAGCCATTTTTCCAAACAGGAATAGCTTGCGGATTCTTATTATCGGTAATAATGAATTGATATTGCTCTATGGGTTGAATGGCAGTTAGTTCGGTTTCAGAGGCTACTACCAATGGCGTAGATTGTTTTTTAAGGATACCATGCTCATATTTGAAAATGTTTTCCTTTTTCAAAGTTCCTGGTATAGTATCGCCCGATAACCAAAACAACCAGTTATAGTTATTTGGAATAGATGATGTATTAGAAACAAGTATCGTATTTAATTTTCGCTCACCAACATCTTTTATAGCATCAAGAGCAGCTTGTAAATAACGTGCATCTACATTCACTTTACCCCCATAAATTATAATTGTAGAAGTTGTTTCATCCACTTGTAGTGATTGTTTTGGAGCACCAGCTTGAGTATTCAACGACACCATAGTTTTATCCTGCTCCATGCTAATAGTGAAGTTACTATTGCCAACAAATTTGCTGATGGTCTGCTGTTCAAACCTGGTTTCACGGTTATTGCTTTTGCCTGTTATAACTCTGATACTATCATCATCGTTTGTTAACCAGGCGTCCTGCAACCAATGAGCAACAGTATCTTTTGAAGCAAATGTTTTCCAATGCAGGTTAAGATCAACTGTTGGCCGAACTCCAGTAAAATATTGCTGGTTGTTATTGGTGTAAAGGTAAACTGGAATTGTTGCTGGTAATTGCTGGTTTAACCGGCTGATAAGAGACCAGTAATGCTTTGCAGGCTTTTTTGCAGTATCAACTACATTTAAATCATCCTGCAAATTGAACTCTTTAAAATCATCTTCCAGGTAATGAAAAGAATAACCTGACCGGGCTAGTGAATCGATCTCTTTTTGGAAAGCTTCGTAACCCTCTTTTAGATGGTCTTTATCGAGCATGATCCAACCCTTAATTCTGCCAGCATTTAATTGTTTTTGCCAAAATGGTTTTGTAAGTACCAAAGCCAGTGCAATTAGCATCAGGCAACGCAGCAACAATAACAGCCATTCAGAAACTTTTATACTTGCAGCCTTTGATTTGGCAGACTCTGACAGCAAAGCAATACTTCCCACCTTTAATGTTTTGCCTTTTTTCACATTCCATAAATGAATGATAACGGGAACAACAATTGCAGCAATTGCCCAAAGCCATATGGATTGTAATAGTTGAAACAAAAGTTAACGGATTGACTTATTTCTATGTTTTAAAAATCGGATCAATGCTTTCTCAATCGGCTCATTCATTGTAATTAGTTCATAGAAAATGTTTTTATCCAGTAAACTCTTTTTTATGGATTCCAAATGTTGTTGCAATCGTTCTTTATACTGTTTTATATTTTGCTCAGTATTAACCTGCACGGTTTTTCCCGTTTCTAAGTCTTGCAGGGTATTGTAACCTTTAAAATCCAAATCCATTTCATTTTTACCAATTAAATGAAATACAATTACCTCATGTTTACTGCCAGCCAAAGCATGCAGCAATTTTGTAATCTCGCCCTGTTCTTCATAATAGTCCGTAATGCAAATGAGCAATTCTTTTTTGCCTGCGCCTGTAAAAATTTCATTGTAAGCAATGGCATTTGCAAATTTTCCGGAGGGATTTATATTTTCCAGCTGGTGATATATACGAGCCAAATGCTGGTGATCTTTTTTAGTTGGCAGGGCATACAAACCACCATCGTTTAAAACATACAAACCAATGGCATCGCCCTGTAAAGTTGCCAGGTAAGCCAATGATGCAGTAAGGTACCTTGCATATTCAATCTTTGTAAATTCGCCATCTGCATGATTCATAGAGGCACTGGCATCAATTAAAAAACGAACAGAGATACTGGTTTCAATTTCTGATTCGCGGATATAATACCGATCGCTGCGGGCAAACATTTTCCAATCGAGGCGGCGAAGATCATCGCCTGGCTGGTAGCTGCGATACTGGCTGAATTCGGTTCCAATGCCTTTTACATTACTGTTATGAATACCCGCCATAAAGCCGTCTACCGTTGTTTTTGCAGCCAACGGTAAATCTTTAATGGCCATTACTATTTTTGGATCTGCCAGCCTGCTCATACTGTTACGTATTTATTTTCCCGTTATAAACCTCAATCGAATTTTCCCTGCCAAATAGCATTACTACTTTCGAACGGAGCGTCGCCAATGCAGTCAAATCAGGGCACCACTGCTGGTCAACAAAAAAAATTAAGCTAATTTACCTTTCGGCCGTTCAATTGTTTTTAACAAGGTTTCCGTAACATTATCTGACGTTATTTCTGCGGCTTCCGCTTTAAAATTCATTAAAACCCGGTGACGTAAAACCGGGAAGGCCATTGAATGAATATCTTCCATGATTACGGCATACCGGCCTTTAAGTAACGCCCTTGCCTTGGCGGTAAGTATAAGTGCCTGCCCGGCCCGCGGACCACTGCCCCACCGAACCCATTCCCTAATGTATGGTACTGGTGAGTCGTTGGGGCGGGTGGCTCGTACAATACTGGTTACATAGGCAATTAAATCATCATTTATAGTTACGTCACGCACCAAACCCTGCAATAGTTTTATTTCTTCTGCATCCAATATGCCTTCGATCTTTGCTTTTACATTACCTGTTGTTCTGCCAAGTATTTCACGTTCCTCCTCTGCTGTAGGATAGCCAATTTTGATGTACAATAAAAAGCGATCCAGTTGCGCTTCGGGCAACGGGTATGTGCCTGCCTGCTCAATAGGATTTTGCGTTGCCAGGATAAAAAAAGGACGATCAAGCGGGTAGGTTTTTCCACCATAAGTAACTTCAAATTCCTGCATGGCTTCCAGCAAGGCGGATTGTGTTTTTGGAGGAGTGCGATTGATTTCATCCGCCAGTACAATGTTGGCAAATAAAGGCCCCTCATTAAATTTAAAAAAACGTTTTCCAGTGGTATGATCTTCTTCTAATATCTCGGTTCCAATAATATCAGTTGGCATCAGGTCGGGAGTAAACTGGATGCGTCGAAAAGAAAGGTCAAGCGCCTGCGACAGACTTTTTACCATTAATGTTTTTGCCAGCCCTGGCACGCCTTCCAGCAAGCAATGACCTCCTGCAATTAAGGCAACGATAATTTCATCTAAAATAATATCCTGCCCTACGATCACTTTTTGCACTTCAGTTTTTAACTGCGATAGTTTACCTAATAATTGAGTGACACGGCTCCCTGTTAATTCCAAAGCGTTAGTTTTAATGTTAAATTGGTGGTAGAAAAAGAAAATTAGGGCAAAAAACCCAACTTCAAAAAAAGAGCAGCCAGAACGGTTTTTATTACACAACAGAAATGGCAGGAGCAAAGTTTACTTTTACAAGAATAAAATATAGGTCCGGCGACTGGAATACAGACCAGCGAATGCCTTCAAATATTTTGAATTCAATTATTGAATACACCACCATTCCCGTTGAATTGCAGGAAAAGGTAGTGGAACTTGGCAGTAATGATTTGTTTGATTACCCATTTTGTTATTTAAGCGGGCACAAGCTGGTGCAATTTGATACGCATGAGGCGGCTAATTTTAAAAAATACGTTCAAAATGGCGGCTTTGTATTTGTGGACGATTGCAACCATGATATTGACGGCCTTTTTGCAAAATCATTTGAAGCACAGATGGCGGCATTGTTTGGAGCCGGTGCTTTAAAAAAAATACCTAATAATCATGTTTTGTACCAATCGTTTTTCAAGTTTGAAAAAGGGCCGCCTACCACATCGTTTGAATTAAACGGGTGGGGCGATGACCTGGTGCATGAATACCTGAAAGCTATTACCATCAATGAGCGTATTGGTGTGTTGTATAGTAATAAAGATTATGGCTGTGAGTGGGATTATGATTTTAAAAACAAGCGTTTTCTTGCAGAAGACAATACAAAATTTGCCTTAAACATTATTATGTATGCCATGCAGGCCTGAATAAAAGACGCGGCTATTTTTGCAACTGAAAGATTCAGATGTAGAAAACGGCATTCAAAAAGAAATCGATAACCTTTAAACTGCTTAGTTTTGGCCATGGTTTTTAAAAGAATAACACTGGTAATAATTGCCGCCTTTTTATTATTAGCGGCAAATGCACAAAAAAATATTAAGTGCCTCATTAAAACCAATATGGGAGACATAACATTGGAATTGTTTGCACAGCAGGCACCTGTTACTGTAAACAATTTTCTTTATTATGTAGATAAGCATTTGTACGACAGCAGTAGTTTTTTTAGAGTTTGTACGCCTGCTAATGAAGCGAGTAAAGCTGTTCCGATACAGGTAATACAGGGTGGTAATGTGCCGGATGAAAAACATGCTGCACCTATTGTAATGGAGAATACAACCAAAACCAATTTACGGCACAGAGACGGAACTCTTTCTATGGCCCGGGATGGCGTAAATACTGCAACCAGTGAGTTTTTTATTTGTATCAATACACAACCTTCACTTGATCATGGGGGAACAAGAAATGCCGACGGGCAGGGCTTTGCAGCTTTTGGACGGGTAATCAAAGGAATGAAAGTGGTAAAGAAAATTCATGAACAACCAGAAAAAGAACAGCGGTTATTACAGCCGGTAATTATTTATTCAATTAGCAGGATCTAATTAATTATAACTGGATGGCAACCATTTATAATTGATAAGTATTTTACAATCTTTCCAATCATTGTGATAGCGTTTTCGATAGAATATTTGCTATGATTTAGCATAGGATCAACCGTAGCCATTTTTACAAATGGTATATCATTTTTTTCTGGGAATCATCCGTTCTATGTACCGTGTGGTCTTTCTTCCGGCAGTTTAAATGATAATGGACCATTGCCTGCCACCAGGAAATAAATAAGCAATAGCAAAACTACTATTGAACTGAGTACTTCATATGGCTGAAGTAAGTCGGGATTTCTGTTAACAAAAAACACGGCTCCCAATAAAATCGGAATCTGGATAAGACATGCGGCCCGGGTAAACATACCAAGCACCAGGGCTAATCCTCCTAAAAGGTGTGCAAAAACTACATAATGGCCGGCGAGCATGTATACAAAATCGCCAAATTGCCTGCCGGTAATTCCCATGATTCCTATTAACCTGCTCTGATGTAGTAGAAAATCGATTCCCTTGTAAATCAAAAATACACCCAGCATAATACGGATAATATCAACCCAACGGGGATGGTGTTTTTCACCCCAATCCCCAATTCGAAGCAAGAGGTTCATATATTTTTATTTAGGATGAACAATACATTAAAGTTACAACGGGAACATGCCTTAATGCAAGAATAATATTTGATAATAATGGCAGCGCTGCCGGCCTAAAAAATTTGCTCAACAAGAACATGTTTGGTAATGACCAGATTATGTGTATTAATTTTTGGCTATTGATCAGCAGCAAATAATTCATTAAAATTCGAACAAGTTTGGCAAGAGAATTGAAGCAAATAAACACAACAATTCCCTAGTTTTAAAAATTCGATATTCTAAAAACCAGCAGCTCATTTTAGGTGCCTGTTCTTTCATGAAAATTCTCTTTTTTTTCCTGGTTATTATAACAACAGTACGCGGATCTATTGCGCAAACAGGCATTGCAGATCCTGCCATGCAAAAGCCGGATAGCCTTGTAAAACAATTTCTTAAGGATTATGATATTCCGGGTGCATCTATAGCCCTTGCAAAAGATGGCAAAATAGTTTACATGCGTGGTTTTGGTTTTGCCAATCTAAATCGTACTGAACCAACCCAACCTTCTTACCTATTTCGCATAGCCAGTTTATCAAAACAAATCACTTCCATTGCCATCATGAAATTGATTGAAGATGGTTTGCTTAACATGACCGATCGTGTATTTGGTTTACACGGTTTACTGCAATATCACCCGGTACTGTCGAAAGCAACTATTACTGATGACCGGATTTATGACATTACAGTGCAGCAATTGCTGGAGCACAGTGCCGGTTGGGATCGTGATAGTAAATGCAATCCAAATCCTACATTGCCATATTCCTATTTTGTAAACAACTGTGATCCAATTAATATGCCGCTCAGGGTAGCTATGTTTACGCAAACCCCCAACCCAATAAGCAAACATGCCATGGCAAAATATGTTCTGGAGAAAGGCCTGGATTTCACACCGGGAACCAGGTTTAGTTATTCGAATATGGGCTATTTATTATTGGGCGAAATAATAGAACAATTAACAGGACTTGATTATGAGCATTACATCCAAAAAAATATTTTGCACCCGCTTGGCATCTTCGATATGCATCTGGCAAAAAATCTTTTGACTAACAAGCAGGAAAGAGAAGTAGAATATAACGGCAACGGGTATAAAACATTATCCTGCTATAATACGGGGGAACTGGTGCCCTGGGAATATGGCGGGTTTAATATGGAAGCAATGGATGCTTATGGCGGATGGATCACAACGGCAAGAGACCTTCTTACGTTGCTGGTTGCTGCAGATGGATTTGCTTCCAAAAAAGACCTGCTAAAACCAGCTACTATCCAGGCAATGACTACGCCTTCAGTAAATAACCCTTATTATGCTAAAGGATGGTTTGTTAGTTCGAATAACAACTGGTGGCATACAGGCGCAATTGATGGCACTGCATGTGAACAGGTTCGTACCAATAATGGATATACCTGGGTGATATTATTAAACAAACGACAGCTCAATAACAGTGCTTTCTGGCGGGCTTTGGACAACCTTGGTTGGAGTTGTATTTCCAGCACAAAATCATGGCCTTGTTATGACCTGATGCTGGCGCCTTCCATCAATGCCTCTAATTTAACGTTAAAACGTACTAAGCAAAAAACAATGATGGTTTCCTGGGATAAAGGAAACAGTGATAAATATCTTTTAATAGCAAGTGAAGACTCGCCAGTAAATGCATATCCGGAAAATGGAAAAGATTACGCGGCAAATAATAAATATGGTTTAAAAAAAATGGGCAATAACAGCAATTACGTTGTTTATAACGGAAGCAGCAACGAAGTGATGGTCAGCGGACTTCTTCCGGGAAAAACATATTATTTCCGCCTTATTTCCTATAACAAAAATATTGAAACAGGCCAGCATACTTTGTACCAGTTAGGTGATAACCCCGTTGCGAAAATTAAAGAAAATAAAAAGTATGGAACTAATTTTATAATGAAAAAGAATAGCGTTCAATCATCTTTGATGAAATACGACCCCGCTAGTAAAAACAAAATAGTTAATCGGGGTTTTGTACAAAATGGAACCACTGAATAAACTTGATACCAGTAGCTTTACATTGAATCATTTTCACTGATTCCAATATAGCCGGAAGGCAACACACCAAACTGCTTTTTAAAAGCCTTCGCAAAATACTTGGGATCATTAAATCCTACTTCATAGGCAATTTCAGCAACATTCATTTTACTGTTTATTAATAGCTGGGTAGCTCTTTTCATCCGTATATCTCTTATAAATTCGATGGGTGTTTTGCCGGTTAACATCACCATTTTTTTATACAACCCTACCCTGCTAAGCAACAGTTCGCGGCTAAGATCTTCTACTGAAAAAGTTATATTTGACATGTTTTTTTCTACCAGTTCCAGGGCTTGCTGAATAAATTTTTCATCACCCGACTCAATGGAAATATCAGAGGTACTAACAGTTATTTGTTTGATTCCTTTTTTATTAGACCGTTGTTCTTCCAGCAAATTTTTGATACGGCTCAGTAACAGCTCAAAATTGAATGGTTTGCTGATATAATCGTTGGCCCCGGTATCCAGTCCTTCCAACTGCTGCTCTTCTGCACTACGTGCTGTTAACAGGATCACAGGTGTTGAAGCGGTACGCGGATCGTGCTTGATTTTCTTAGCTAATTCAAGACCGTTCATAACCGGCATCATAATATCGCTTACAACCAGGTCGGGATGCAATTGCTGCACCTGGTGCCAGCCTTCTTTGCCGTTAGAAGCTTCAATAATATGAAAGTGCAACCCAAGATTATCTTTCAGGTAAAAACGAAAATCTTCATTGTCTTCCACTATCAAAATCACTGCACGTTTGCCTTTTAAACGTGGCAATAAATCTTGTGATCTATTTATTGCCTGGGTACTTAAAGCCGGGCTTTCCTGCATTGGAATAATTTCTTCCAGCCCGTTAATCACTGGCAGTTTAATGATAAAACAACTGCCTTTATTTAGTTCACTTTCTACCTGGATAGTTCCATTGTGGAGGCGTACAAATTCTTTTACAAGCGCAAGCCCTATACCACTTCCCTGGTTTAATATTTCGCCAGGCATGCTGTTCTGAAAAAATCGCTCGAATATTTTTTCGGTATGTGCATTATCTATTCCAATACCGGTATCCCAAACTTTTAATTCGATGTACTGGTTTTTTACCAGCGAACCAATCTCCGTTTCACCCAAACTAATATCTATACCAACGCTGCCACCCTGCGGTGTAAACTTGTAGGCGTTTGATAAAAGGTTTAATAAAATCTTCTCCATTTTATCGCGGTCAAACTGCATTGATTGCGAGTTAACAGCGGAGTTGAAACTAAAATGTATGTGTTTTTTTTCTGCTATATCAACAAAAGAATAACCGATATTTTTTACGAATGAAATGATATCAGCTTCTACCCCATTAAATTTAAATTCCTGCACCTCCATTTTTCGAAAATCAAGCAGTTGATTTACCAGGTTTAACAAGCGCCGTGCATTCCGGTGGATCAACTGGTACTGATTTTTACGGGCAGGCTCTTCAGTAGTTTTAAGCAAACTTTCGATAGGTGCAATAATCAAACTAAGTGGCGTACGAAATTCGTGGCTCACATTTGTAATGAAGCGGATCTTCATAAGATCCAATTCATGCATGCGTCTTGCTTCCTGTCTTTCACGCTCGATGGCAAAACGCATTTTGGCCCTTTGAAGCACCAGCTTCCTGGCAAACCAAAGTGCCAGTATCACCATTAAAAAGTAAAGAAAAAAAGCAAAAGGCGTTTTCCAGAACGGTGGCAATATCCTGATGTTCAATGTTGCTTCTGCATCACTAAAAGAGCCATCATTATTAACGGCTTTTACATGAAATTTATAATTTCCCGGATCAAGATTGGTATAAGTTGCTTTACGTAAATTACCATCTGTAAATAACCATTCATTATTAAACCCATCCAGTTTATATGCGTATTTATTTTTTTCGGTATGTGCAAAATCAAGAGCCGCAAACCCAATTGAAAATACATTCTGATTGTAACGAAGCGTAAGATCTTTCAATGAAAAAATAGCCTTTGGCAACAACACCCTTCCGTTCAATTGTTCACCTACTTTCACGGGTCTGTTAAATACTTCGAGATCGGTAAACAACAATGCAGGTTTATTTCGTGCCGGAAAAATCTCGGCAGGTTTAAAAATGTTGAAACCAAAAGGACCGCCAAACACCAATTCACCCCTGCTTGTTTTTAAACTGGCATTTTCGTTAAATTCTCTTGCCTGCAGGTTATTAAGTTCATCAAAATGTGTAACAAGCAATTTTATGTGTTGTAGATTTTTGCCAGACCACTGCAATTCAATTTTTGCCAGTCCGCCCGGAGTACTCACCCAAAAACTACCGGTTTCATCTTCCAGTATATTCAGGATTGTATTGTCTGGCAATCCATTAGATGTATAAAAATTGCGGATCCTTTTTGTTGCCGGATCCAACACATTCAAGCCTTCTCTTGTACCTATCCAAATTAAGCCACGTTTATCCTGCAGCATGCAGATAACATTGTTATTGCTTAATGTATTTGCACTGTCGTTAACACTTTGAAAATAGCTGAAGACGCCATTGGCCTGTAATACGCTGATACCGTTTGCTGTACCAAACCAGGTGTTGCCATTCGTATCCTCAAGAATCGTACTTACGTAAGTAGATCTTACCGAATTAGGAATTCCATTTTTATAATGAACAAAAACATTCCGGTCCCTGTCGAAACGATCCAAACCAGCACTGAGTGTTCCAATCCACAAGTTCTTTTTTGAATCTTCGAAGATTTCCCAAACACGATCATCTGCTAATGAATTAGTATCGGAAGGATTGTTTTTAAAATTGGTAAAAAACTTTCCATCAAATTTATCAAGCCCGCCGAAATAAGATCCTATCCAGAGGTTTTGTTTATGATCAATACAAAGACTAACTATTACATTGTTACTTATAGAACCCGGACCAGCCAGGTATTGACGAAAATTATTCTTTTCCCGGTCGAAATAAATCAGGCCACCGCCGTTTGTGCCAATCCAAATGTTACCTTTTGCATCTTCAGCAAAACGATTTACATCTTCATAATTTAAACTGCCTTCAGTATTAGCTAAATGTTTATAGAGCGGAAAGCGTGCAAGGTTCTCATTAAAATAATTTAATCCCTGTTTATAAGTACCTACCCAAATTATACCTTCCTTATCCCGGTAAATGGAAACGGTGCTATTTTGACTGATACTTCGCGGATCTTCGGGGCGATTAAGTATATAACTGATCTTTCCTGTATTGCTATTCACCAGGTTAATTCCACCATGATCGGTTGCGATCCAGGTATTACCACTTCTATCTTCTGTTATGCCAAATATTACACTAGAGTTGAGTTGCAACCCGGTCGACTCCTTAGCATAATGCTTTACCGATAATTTTCCCTTATTATCTTTTGGCGCTAAACAGAAAGCGCCATTTTCTTCATTGAAACTATATACCCATAAATTTCCGTTTGCTGCAGCAAATAAAACATATAGAATATTGTTGCCACCAACCTTACGCTTAATTACGTCTGTGATTATTAAAATGCGATTTTTAACGTTATTCAATTGCACCAAACGGCCATCGGAATACACCATCCAAAGCAGCCCTGCAGAAGTTTCTGTAACATCTGTAATGCGCCCTGATGGCAATCTAACGGCCGATGCCTTGTCGCTACCAAAATTAACTGACTTCCCATGCTGCGAATACATCCACAAACCGCCGTTGTTGTATATAAACCAGTAATTATTTTTAGAATCCCGAACTATTTTATCAAGACCAGTGGCAGGTAATCCAATACTTTGAAGAACGGCTCCACTATTCCTGTTAAATTGTTCTGTGAGCGGTTCATAAATATCTGAACCATTCCGGGTGAGGATCATTAGACGATTGCCTGGAAAAGGAAAGATCCGGTGAATATAATTATCGTTAAGACTGTTTGTATCGCCTGCGTTATTTCGAAAAATTTTATACGCATGGCCATCATAGCGATTTAAGCCGCTCATAGTACCAATCCAAACAAAACCACTTTCATCACGGTAAATACAGTTTACCTGGTTATTACTCAGTCCTTTGCTGATATCTGAACGCACAAAATGCACATTACCCGCCTGCGCAGCAACACGCAGTAAAGCAAATAGCATCAAAAGCAATGGAATCAGTTTTTTCATCCCGGAATAATTACCAGCTTCAAAGGTCTGATAAAAACAAGTTAGTTTAATAGCGGTTTGATCAGGATAAAACAGGAAATGCAGAAATAAATAATTGAGAAAGAGTAGATCTAATTGCCATATGCAACAATGTGAATGGGTTTTCCCTGGAAATAATGGGTAGTTCCATGCCGTGCGAGGAAGTCACGCCGGGTTTTTGCGTCGGCAAAAATAGGATCCATAAACTCCTTAACTACTTCATCTTTAATAGTTGGCTTTTCACCAAATGTTACGGCGTTTTTTACGTAAGTATGTAAAATAGCCTGGAAAGCGTTGTTGGTTAGTTGTGAGGTAGCATATAAATCAGTTGCAATAATGCGGTCGGCAGTAACAGCAATAAACCCGGCGTACCCACTATCGGAATTCCTGAATTTTTCTGTAAAAAATTTGATATAACCTGAATCTTCAGGAGACTGATTTTTTAGAACCACTTCCGGGTAGGCCCAGGTATCGGAAGTTTGTTTGGAAGCTTTGAACTGCCGGTCAATTTCCTGCCATACATGTGCCTGGTTCTTTTCGATATCTATCTTCTTTTTTATATTCAGATCGGCAGGCCGGAAATACTTAAAAGGTTTCTCTTTTTTTGCCCACCTTCCTTTCTCCACGCAATACGATCTCATATAATACTCTTCCTTAACTGGAGGCAACAAAACAGTTTCACCAGCAGCCCTGTCTTGTTTTCCACCAGTTACTACTTCACCACTATTAATAAGTATGTAATCTTTTGATTCGTTCTGTAACTTCAAAACAGCCACATCAGCTCCCACCTGTGGCGATAGCTCTCTCACTTTGATCTTCTTATCTTTCATGGCTTCTGCCAAACTGATGATTTTTAAAGAGGGGTCGATGGGCGCCGAACTTTTTCCCGGTAAATTATCGTAACGAACAGGAATAAGTTTCAACTTTTTATACACCCATGGAGAATCATATTGCACTTTCATGCCTGTATGTTCGAATTGGGAAAATAAAAAATTGCTATTACAACCTAAAAAGATTGCAACAAAAATCATTAAGAGATACCTGGGCCACTTCATAACATTACTGCCACTTACAAAAAATGCAGGGGGGGAAAATTAATATAAAAAAAGATGCAGAGTCTAAAAATGAAGATAACAGTTTGTAAAGCAACCCGTTAAATTGAACTTGACGCTTCAACAGGATAAAAACATACAGTTGTTATCAATTGAATTAAATGCAGAGTGGCAAATTTTACTATTACACCCTTTAATTAATTAATGACTTTATACTAACATGTATTCGCCGGAATACGCTACAACTCTATCCGAGATAACGCTTTTTGAAGTCTGAAGGATTTTCACCTGCAATTTTCTTAAACAGTTTGTTGAAATAGGACAGGCTTTCAAAACCGGTTTCATAACAAACTTGAGAAACAGATTTGTTTTGTAACAACAAGGTTTTTGCAATGGTTAACCGGTATTGATTTACAAAATCAGTGAAAGTAATTTTTGTTTGTTTTTTGAAATAACGGCAGAAAGCAGGTGTACTTAAATGAACCATCGCAGCAACTATATTTACGTCTGGATTTTCGCTGTAATTATCATGAATGTATTCATAAACAGTACCCATTCTTATTTTATCATTCAAAAATAATTTGATACTGGTATCACGATCATTTAATTCGGCTACCTCTTGTGAATGGGCAAGTATCTCAAAAATTTGAAGCAGCGAAAGCAGTTGTTCAAAATGACCGAGTGTTTCAATTAATTTCAATTTTTCAGCAACAATTCTTTTAGTTTCTCCACTAAAGGACAAACCAAGATAAGCCCTGTTAAACAACCTCTGAATAGCAGCAAATTCCGGCGCATTTTTAAATGCATCACCCATAAAATTTTCTTTCAGCTGGATTACTATTTGCCTGTAATCTGTTTTTATTTCATAATCGAAATTGAGGTGCGGAATGTTTTGCCCGATTAGCACAAGATCACTTTCCATGTATCCGGAAATATGTTGCCCCACATGCCGGATACCACTGATTGCTTCCACATAAACCAATTCAAACTCGGGATGATAATGCCAATAAAACGAATGTCTGAGGCTAGGCCTGAACAATTTAAAAGACTGCCCGGGATCTGTAATCACCACCTCTTTTTGAATTTTCATATGGCAATTTATATCGAAAATAGAATTTTTAAGACCAATTATGTCAATACAGAGCAAAAGAAGATCATTGCAGAGGCTTGGAAGCACAAATGCTTTTCACAGTTTTGCAGTATCAATAACGACATTAAAACTTCAGCAACATGCAACAACCAACGATGACGCCAACCATGGCGCCAACTATGATACCGAACAATGCGCATAAAGAAATACCCGGCAATCCATCAACAGCAACCAGCAGTGCCATTAAGTTAAACGACAGAAATAATGGCGAACCGTTAAGAGTTTTGAGTGAAGACGACTGGCAATTCTGGTTACATAATGGTTATGTAATTATTAAGAACGCAGTACCAAAAGAACAGGTAAAAAGAACGGCTGATTTCTTGTGGGAATTTGAGGAAAAAGACCTGGCAAATCCTGAAACCTGGTATGCACCGCCAAGAGCAGAAATGCAGATGAAAGAACTAACAAATACAGGTATGGTGGAAGTGTATAATCACCAAACCTTATGGGACAACCGGCAGGTGCCGAAAGTTCATGCAGCCTTTGCGGATATCTGGGGCACAGAAAAATTATGGTGTACGATCGACCGGGCTAATTTAAATTTCCCACTACGACCTGGTTTTGAATACAAAGCTTTTATTCATTGGGACTATGACCCGGAAACAAAGCCACAAAATGTGCAGGGTGTTCTGGCATTAGCCGATCAAACAGATCTTGATATGGGTGGCTTTCAATGCATACCGGAGTTATACAGAACTTACGATACCTGGAAACTGACACAACCTGCAGACCGCAATCATTTTAAGCCGGATACATCCGGTTTTGAGATGGAAAAAGTGAAACTCGAAGCAGGAGACCTGTTGATCTTTAACAGCAGTACACCGCATGGTATACGTGCTAACGTGAGTAAAAATAAAGTACGAATAGCACAATATATTTCTATGATGCCGGCAGAAGAAGACAATGATGCTTTACGCGAATGGCGCATTGCATCGTGGAAGAACCGCATAGCGCCGCAGGGTTATGCTTTCCCGGGAGATCCACGCAATTGGGAGCAAACAAAATATGAAACAGCAATACTATCCCCGTTAGGAAAAAAGCTGCTTGGTTTAGAGCGCTGGTACTAAGGTTTAAAAAAAGCAAGGAATTTAAACCTTGCTTTTTTTTAAACCCTTTTAATACTTCGGGATGTCAACGTTTTTTGGAAATACAACTATTTCCTGGCAGTTTTATCGAAGTACAAATACCTTTCGCGGTTGGTTTCAGATAATAATTTTGTGTTTACATCGATGTGCATTACAGGCAACGGAGCAACATTATTGATAGCGGGCCATTCCGGCAATCCTTTACCATTTGGATCGCCCTTTTTTATAAAATTGGCAAAATATTCCTGCATCGTTTCCGACACTTTGTAATCGTCCTGCGTCCAGGCAAAAACTTTATTGGTCGACAGGTTACCCATCGCATATTCAATTTCTGCTGAATGCACCGCACCTTTAGCCGGAGGTTCCGGTGGCGTGTTGCCTGTGTTGCGCTGCACACCACCAGCCAGCCCTGCAGTTGCATTACCCATCTCTGGTGTCATAACCGGGCGGGGCCGGTTGTACATATAACGGTACACGGGTTGACCGCCTGTTTTACTTTGGATATCGGCCCATTTCCAGGTGCTAAAACCAATAAAGCGATCGCTGGCAAGTTCTGTTGCCACTCCTTCCACTGCTTCGTTGCTGGTGGGATGATACAAGTGAAATACCCTTTCTGCACTATCAGCATACAATTTCTGCAAAGCTTTTTTGTAGTTTTCAATAGTGGGTTTTTCATTACCAAGAATAGCATGAAAATCTGATTCCTGCGAGTTCCAGCCTGCGAGCAACGGCACATGGGCTTGCTCGCCTGATTCGTAGATAGCATAGGGACTTTTTGGAAAAAAGTATCCATCTACAGTCATTGAAAACCGAAACGGTCCAGATTTCATCGAGGCATTTAGCAAAGTGTCGGCATTCATTTTTCGTAATTCTGTTAATGAGGTAGCTCCAATCGCTTTGGCAAAATTCAAACCATTTTGTTCTGCCAGTTGAAGTGGTATCGCCGGAAGTGTTCCCAACACCGAACCACTTTCGCCAATGGCACCTGCAATTAAATTCTTAGATAAAGGGGATGCCATTTGCGCACTAACTGACGCTGAACCTGCTGATTCTCCAGCAATGGTAACCCGGGCAGGATCGCCACCAAAAGCACTGATGTTTTGTTGAACCCAACGCAATGCAGCCGACTGATCCAGGACGCCATAATTGCCCGATGCCTTGTGCGGCGATTCCTTTGTAAGTTCGGGATGGGCTAAAAAACCAAACAAACCCAGGCGATAATTTACGGTGATGGCAACAATGCCTTTTGTGGCCATGCTCTCGCCATCATACCTGGGTTCGGAACCATCGCCTGCCACAAAACCACCCCCATAGAAATAAACCAAGACAGGTAATTTTTGATTGGCAGATTTTGCGGGAGTCCAAACATTCAGGTACAGGCAGTTTTCACTTACACCATTGGACCTGAAATTCATGTCACCAAATATAGGAGCCTGCATTGCCCGCGGACCAAATGCAATTGCCTCTTTTACTCCTGTCCAATTTGCTACCGGTTGAGGTTCTTTCCAGCGTAATTCACCAATTGGTGGTGCTGCAAACGGAATGCCTTTAAAACTTCTAACGCCATTTGTACCAATAGTGCCGGCAAGGGTACCGTTAGCAATGGTCACTTCAGATAATTGGGCGACTTTTTGAGAGTTGGCTGTAAAAAATACAATAACCAGTAAACTACAGCTTAGCAGAAAATATTTTTTCATAGGGAGTATCTTTTAGCAATACAATTGTTTAACTGTTGCAGCAAACCTACTTAATCATTTGTATGGAAACATAAAAAACAGGGGCAATTAACAGGTAACATTTCTGAATGATGTTTAAGAGCAATGTTGATAAGGCAATCCCATTAATGCCATACGGGGTATTCCTTTTTGCTGCACCAAAACTCTATAACGGCTACCCATATCAACCAGCATTGTGTAGGATATCCGGGCTTCTTTTTTTACTATCGTCAATATGTCTTCACCGTTATCCAGCATATTTCGAAGCAACTCTTTAAACCCAAGTGCCAATAAAAAATCTGCCTGGCTGGTAAGCCCGGTGCAGCATAATCCATTTTGAAAACCCCAATAACATAATGCAGAAAAATTTACATGTGCAGTTATATCCTGCTCGCCAATTAATGTATATGGATTTTCATTTATATCATGCTTATGATAACAAATTAATGTTCCATTTCTCCGGCGTTCCTGGTACAATTCAGCAGAGGTAAAACCATAGTCAATGGTGATCACATATCCTTTAGTAAGGATGGCAGAAATATCTTTTATCCAGGAGGTCATTTCAAGGTTAACTTCCGTTCTAAAACCTTTAGGTATGCTGATCTTCAATGCTGCAAAATATTCCAATATTTCTTTCGAAGCAGGTTGAAGCCTTTCTACAAGTCCATGGTCATCGTCTACAAAAACTTCCATTAATTCGTCCTGCATTACTACCTGGTGCACCGAAAAATTATCCAGTAATTCATTGGATAATATACATCCAGAAATGTTTTTTAATTCAGAGACAGAAGAATACCAGCTTACTTTCTCTTTTAAGTTTTGTTGCTGCTGCTGCCGCAAAGTATCGCTCTTTTCGATGATACAATATTCGAGTTGTTCATAGAGACATTCATTTCTTCTTAAATAGCTTAAGATATCAAAACATAGTATACCAGTTCCAGCACCTAATTCAACAATGGTAAAAGGTTTTCTGCCGAGCAACTCCCACATCTGTTCCAATTGACGTGCTATGGCAGCTCCAAATGCAGGTGTAAGGCTGGAACTGGTATAAAAATCACCATTAAGCCCTATCTTTTCCTTAGCTGATGTATAATAACCCAGGGCAGGATAATAAAGCGCCATTTCCATAAAATCATGAAAAGAAATAGGACCGGATTCTTTTATTTTTTGCTTAATGATCTCGGGTAGCAGCATGCTTTAACCAGGGTTATAATAATTACTTTTCTTACTGAAAGAATTTTGAGTAAAAACAGGTTAAAAATTATGCCCGAAACAAATCACTACGTTTTAAAAATGAATGGATGTATCATACCTACTTTCTACGAACTCAGCGTAAATAATTATTGATATAAGCTATTAACCTGTTCAGATAGGAACAATAAATAAGTGCTAGAAAGATTAAATAAGTGATGTTGATTAAAATCAAACACCCTGGTGGATGCTGAAAAATTTAAGCCAGGCCAACTGGTCCATTATTCGTAGAAAACAGCATTACCGGCACCGCATCGGTTGGCAACGTTATCTGCTTTTGATAGTGCATACCAATTTTCTTTAGCAACCGGATACTTTTAATATTTGAAGGGAGTACAATAGCCAGTACCACCGGAATTTGCAAAATATCCCTGGCATGCTGCATGGTAGCAGCAGCTATTTCAGTGGCGTATCCTTTACCGGTAAATTCCGGAAGAAAGGCAAACCCAATATCAACACCATGTAACGCTTCACGTTTGATTAACCCACACATTCCAATGGGTTCATTGTTGCTTTTAAGTGCTATTAAACAGAGTCCAAAACCATTTTCATGGTAACTTTTAAGAGGAACACTTAGCAGGTATGTTGTAGCTTCTTCCTCGGTATAAACTTTCCTGTCGCCAATAAACTGCAACCATCCCGGGGTATTTAGCAACCGCAAAATAAAGGCTGTATCTGTAAGTTCAAATCGCCTTGCATATAACCTGCCAGTTTCTAAAATCAATTTCATTGCTACCAGGATAATTTGCAGGTTATGCTTTCTTTGAAGATGCGATTTGCAAAGATTAGTGTTTTTGTTTTTAGTGAAAGGAGATTGACTGGAAATTTATAAAGCCAGGCCACTCCGAAATTTTCTTCATAATAACATAGTGATTATTCCCGTTCATATTTTAATATTTTCGTTTCAGCTTTTAAATAAAAAAAAGATGAAAATACAATTAGCAAATGCGGAAGATCAAATAGTAAAATGCAGTGATGTCCTTCGTATACTCAGGCCACACTTAACCGAAAACGAACTGGTGCTAATGGTAAAAGAAATGTGGCAGGATGGTTTCAAACTGGCATTTATTGAAGAAGACGATAAGGGAGTGGCAGCCATCGGATACAGGCACCTGCAATTTTTATACAACGGTAAACACATTTATATCGACGACCTGGTGACCTTACCTGGTTATAGGGGCAAGGGATATGCAGCGGCTTTATTAGATTATGTTGAGGCTGAAGCAACAAAATGCGGGTATAAAACAATTACCCTTGATTCGGGCCATCACCGTTACGATGCACACCGTTTATATCTTAATAAGAAATTTACGATTACAGCACATCATTTTGTCAAACAGCTTTCCTGAAATATTATTTATTGCTGGAAGCATTAATCATTATTTCTGCCAGGGCATTGTAACAGGTTGTCCAGGCTTCTTTAACTTCTTCATTCCAGCCATTGCCAAGACCTTTTTCAAGGGTCCATAACAGTGCCTCACCTACCAGTGCATACTGCGAGGGTTTTACATTGTATGAAGCATGGCGCAAGCCCATTGCTTCAATATCAGCGGAAATTTTATCAAAATTATCAAGCCGCATTACAATAGTACTCAGCATATCCATTAGCTTTTTATATTGGGCGTTCATGTCTTTTGGAAACATGCGCCTGATAGCCGGCTGGCCGCTAAATAACTTACTATAAAAAGCATCGCCAACAATTGCAGGATCCATATCGCGGAACTGTTTCCATGTTCTTTTAACAATTATAACTTGTTGTGGCGTCATAAGCAATCAAAATTGGCCACTTATCGCATACCATTGTTTAAATAATTAATGAAGTGGGGCACATTGTAATTAAACCGGCAAAAAAGGCCGGTAAGCAGAATTTAAAAAATGAGATTATTTTCTAAATACCATTTCAACCACCGGTTGCTGGTATTGTTGCAATAACAATAACTGTCTTTCGATCTTTTTTCGCCATGCCGGTATAATTCCACCATTCGAATATTTGTTCTCACTATCATAGATATCATGTTCGGCTTCTTCTTCCAGCGAAATTTTATTGTATAACTTTTTTGCCTCTTTGATTGACGCTACATTCCTGATATCCTTTCGAAGCCTCCTGGCATAAATTTCACAAATATCAAAATGACCTTGTTCATGGCGAAGGGTTATTGAATCACCAGAGGTTTTAATCCATGAAAGGCCCGGTATCATGCCGGCATAAATAGTGAAAACGGTTTTATCATTTGAAGTAATTATTTGTACATCAATGCTTTTGACAATCACACCTAATTTGTGAATGTTATTAACTGTGCTGTTATTAGCGCTATCCTGCTTCGGCTTAGCTTTAAAATCACTAAAGTCCAATCGTTCTCCGGGTTTCCAAAACACCACTTCGGTACCCTGCTTATTTTGTGCGCAGGCTGTAAGACAACCAACCAGCACAATTAAAAAAAAGTTTATACCTGCCTGGCATACCTTCATTTACCTACCATTTTGTTAAGTAAAATGTTTATTTAAATGTGGTTCCTTTCGCAGTCCACCACGGATGAATTTCATAATCCATCCTTCCCGCTGCAATCGCCGGATCTGTTTTCAAATAACCTTCCACTTCTTCTTTTGTTTTACAATCGAATATGAAAATGCCACGCCAGTTTCCGTCATCTCCAAAAGGTCCGGCTACATTCAGCTTACCCATATCTGCGAGCCGTTGCATATTGGCCATATGCCCCGCCTGTAATTGTTTTAAAACAGTTGTGTCTGTGATCTTATCCCGGTCTTTTCCTTTAACCAACATCACAAACCAATATTGCTTCATTTCATATTTCGGTTTTGGCTTTGTGCTATCGTTTTGGCCAAATGCAACTGTTGAAAAAAGGACTGCGATAAAAACAACTAAAAAACGCATAATAAGATATTTTGGGATGTATGAAAATTGTTTGGTAACAGCACGGCTTTTCAAATCTACTATAACAAAATGATTACGTATACAAGGTATGATAGCCGGTACAAATAATTGCTATTGCATTTGTAAAGTAAACAATACAGCTGCAAAAGAAAATGGCTGCCAAAAACAGCAGCCATTTCTTCAAACAATAATGCTACTATTAACCGCCACCGGCACCTGCATTACTAATAGAACCTTTTTTAATATTGGTGTCAATATTTTCTTTTTTAAAGGCATCCATCACCTGTTTGCTATACTGTTTCATGATAGTTTGTCCCTTTGTTTCTGAAGTTTTAATTTCCTGTTTAAACTGGTCGATATTTTGTATCTGCAAATTACTGGGTGCTGCTTCACTGTAAACAAGTGAGGTATACAATTCATTCATTTCTTCCTTTAACCGCTTTTCATCTGCAAAAATACTGGCTTGTTTGGTCGACATTAAACTAGCTCTTAACTCTTCCAGTTTATTATAGTAATCATCTACCAGTTTTTTGCTCTTTTCACTTTGCAATTTGTACTTGTTATCGGTGAGCAATGTTTGTGTTTTACTGATGGTATCTACCAGAGCGGCAAGATCTTCGTTCAATTTATACAACTTCATCGAAGCATCGTATTGTGCTTGCCGTTCGGCTTCCGTAAGTTCGCCTTTATCATCATGAACTACTTTTAAGGGTTGGGTATATTCTTTGTTACCGACAGTAAGTTTTACGGTATAGTCTCCTGGCAAAACCATTGGTGCAGCAAAACTGGCAGCATCCATTTTTTTGCTTCCCGCCGCCACTTTAGGTGGATTCATACGTAGGTTCCAGGTTACTTTATTTATTCCTTTTCTTTTTGAACCCGGCATGCTTTGTACCAGCTTGCCTTCTTTATCCAGGATATCAATTTTTACTTCGCCGCTCATTACTCTGTCTTTCAGGTAGTATTGCATGGGCTGGATGCTTGGAGGATTTGGTGCAGACCATCCACCACCACCGGGGAAACCACTGCCGCCAAACTTGCTATCCTGTAAAACCAGCGGTTTGTTTTCAAACAACACCACTTCTTTTGATGCAATCTCGCTGGTCATACTGCGCATGGGACTGATATCATCTACAACTATAATACCGCGGCCATGTGTACCGAGTACCAGGTCGTTTGTTTTTGGTTGTATCTGGATATCTCTAACGAGTGCATACCATGGGATATTATTCTTCATCCTAAACCATTCCTTACCACCATTTAAAGAGCCGTAAAGGCCCATTTCTGTTCCCAGAAACAGCAGGTCCTTATTCACCAGGTCTTCTTTTATTTTATGAGCAAAACCGGTGAACGCATCGCCTCCTTTTAATAGCTGCCATGTTTTACCCAGGTCGCTACTTTTGGCAACATAGGTATTCATATCGCCATACATGTGATTGTCAAAAGTGGCATACACTACATTCTTATCAAACAAGCTTGGTTCAATACTGCTTACCCAGGTTTGAGCCGGCACACCTGCTAATTTGTAATTAACGGCAGTATTCGTCCAGGCTTTGCCACCATTTACTGTAACCTGCAGGTTGCCATCATCGGTACCTGCCCAAATAATATTACTATCCAGCGGGCTCTCCGAAATATTAAATAGTGTACAATGATTTTCAGCAGAAGTATTATCAGCGCTGATGCCACCACTGCCTTCCTGCTTTTGTTTGGCTTTATCATTGGTCGTTAGATCCGGAGAAATTTTAACCCAGTTACGCCCTTTATCAGTGCTTTTGAAAACATACTGCGCACCTGTGTACAAGGCTTTCGAAACGGGCCCCACATGAATAGGCGTATTCCAGTTCCAGCGTAATTTTTCATCACCTGGTGCTTTTTGCGGTTGAATCGCAACTTGTTTCCCATTAGTAAGATTTACCCTTCCCATATTACCACCCTGGTATTCGGCATAACAAATATTTGGATCCGTACAATCCGGCACCACCCAAAATCCGTCGCCGCCATATATGTCCTGCCATACTGCATTGGTTAGTCCGCCTGGTGCTGCGCTTGGTGCTACCCAGCTTCCGTTATCCTGTAACCCGCCATACATGCGATAAGGCTCTTTTTGATCAACAGCCACGTGATAAAATTGTCCGAGGGGCAAATTGCCTTTGAAGGTCCAGGTGGCACCACGGTCTAAGCTCACATACACCCCACCATCGGTGCCCAACCATAATTCACTGGTATTAACCGGGTTGATCCATAACGCATGATGATCGCTGTGAACCCAACCACCTTCGTTGCTGGCATCAAAAAAGCTGTAGCCGCCATCGCTGCTATACGAAAACACGAAACCTGGCCGGTAGATCCGTTTAGGATCTTTTGGGTCAATAACAACACAGGCAAAATAGAAAGGCCTGCTTACTACATTCATAGTGGCGCTTTGCGATTTCCAGTTCTCTCCTCCATTGTCGGTAATATATAAACCGGTTTTATCATTTTCCAATTCGGTAATTGCCACCAGGTTATTTGGAGAAGAAGGTGCCAGGGCGAGAGCGGTACGGCCCATAATACCTTGCGGGAAGCCGCTTTGGATACGTCGCCAGTTTTTTCCGCCATCTACACTTTTCCAGATACCACTTCCCGGCCCACCGCTATTAAATGAGAATGGCTTGCGCCTGAATTCCCAGGTGCTTGCGTAAATAGTGTTTGGATTGGAAGGATCGATTATAACATCGGCAGCACCGGCTTTTTCACTAACAAAAAGCACCTGTTTCCAGGTTTTCCCGGCATCTTCCGACTTATACAAACCGCGGTGCCTGCTATCGCTCCAAAGCGGACCAGGTGCAGCTACGAAAACAATATTGCTGTTTTTGGGATCGATGGCAATTTTTGCAATATGCTCTGTACTGTCCAAACCAATTTTGGTCCAGTTATCACCGCCGTCGCTGGTTTTATACAAGCCATCACCAACGGAAACGGAATTCCGCATATTGCTTTCACCAGTACCTGCATATACAACTTTTGGGTTGAGCTGGTCGATAGCGATATCACCGATACTTTGGCAATATTTATCAAAAACGGGTTTAAAAGATGCACCGGCATTGGTGGATTTCCAGATCCCGCCGCCCGCAGAAGCCACATAAATGGTTTTAGGCTCCTTATTAATTCCTTCTATATCAGTAATACGGCCACTCATGGTACCGGGACCCAACCAGCGGGCTTCCATCATCCCAAAAGTGGCGCTGCTTAATTGCTGGGCTTGCGCAACAGTCGCAGTCAATGCTACAAAAGCCGGTAAAATTGTAAGATATTTTCTCATTGTTTTGGTATGTAAAAACCCGGGTTAAACCGGGTTTTTGTTATTCAGAAGGAATTATTTCGCTTGCTTAAAAAGAGCTTCATCAACGGGCTCGTTTACTTTAATGCTACTTAAAATGATATTGCCGAACTGCTGGCTGATATTATGAGCCATCTTCAACCCATCCACATCTTTATAGTCAGAAAAATCAACTTTAATTTCCATCTCCTGGCCGGCAGCCTGCGTTTTAGAAATAACACGCACTATCATATAAGAGGCAGGATCGATCAAATAAGTCTGTTCGCCGCTGTTTTTACGGGTAACCTTAAGTTTGTAGCATTCAGTTCCTTCAACATCTTCTTTACCAAGATATTCAATGGTATGACCTTTTGCTTTGTAATCAATGAGACTACCCTGCAGGTCAAGATCATCCAGGTTTCTTTTTACTTCATCCGCAGTTTTGGCTTCTGGCTTTGTTTGACCCTGGAATGGCATAAATCCCCATCCTTCTGTTGGGGTGTAAAATTCATACCCGCTCATGCCGGCAACACTAATATCCTGACGAAAACCTTTGTTGTGGAGCTGCGTAACTTTTACAGCAACATCGGTACCCTGCACAGAAAGGTTACCATCCATTATAACGCTTTTAAGAGAAAGCCATTTATCTCTTCCGCCAATAGCAGCAATGTGTTTGTCTAAGATTTCATCTACTGTTTGTGCATTGGCTGTAACAAAAAAGCTGCATAATAGCAAAAGTGAAAATACTTTTTTCATGTGTTTTAAAGTTAGAGTTCAAATGTATATAAACTGGGCTGACCCCTACTACCATTTATCAAGATTAATTTCTGATTAAGATTTGAAGATGGAAGAAAATCGACAGCAGGCAATGATTTACCGTTAACAACAATGAGGTAACCTTTTTTTTATTTTATCTTAGGTTTGCCGAAATGTTAATTTAAATGGTTTCTACTGAATGGTTTGATGTATGGTTTGACACACCCTATTATCATTTATTGTATTTCGAACGCGATCATGAGGAAGCGGCTTCTTTTATAAATACCCTTATTGATTTTCTTAAACCCGCACCGTGCAGTACCATGCTGGATGTGGCTTGCGGCAAAGGACGCCATGCCGGGCAACTGGCGGAAAAAGGATTCGATGTTACCGGGATCGATTTGTCGTTTTCATCTATTAAAGACGCAAAAAAGCTGGAACATGACCGGCTTCATTTTTACCAGCATGATATGCGTCAGCCCTTCCGGATTAACTATTACGATTATGCCTTTAATTTTTTTACAAGCTTTGGTTATTTTAAAACAAACCGCGAGCATGATGCTGCCATAAGAACTATTTCGCAGTCATTGAATTTAAATGGAACCATGGTAATTGATTACCTGAATGTGCATTATGCCGAAGACCATCTTGTTCATTCATTTGATAAGACCATCGACGGATATAATTTTCATATTACCAAATGGATGGACGAAAATCATTTTTATAAGAAAATCGAAGTAGAACACGATACGTTTACTGAGCCTCATGTTTATACCGAAAAGGTGGCCAAGTTTTCATTGGGTGATTTTACGGATATGCTGGCATTCCAGGGCATGCAAATCAAAGAAGTATTTGGTGATTATAAATTAGGAAGCTATCATGTCAGAAAAACGCCGAGGATGATTATGGTAGCTCAGAAGATCAAATAGCACAATCTGTGATTTTTGATTTGTGATTTTTGATTTGTGATTTTTGATTTGTGATTTGTGATTTCCTCAGCTCCGCCTTGCAATATTCTTTCAACCGCTTTTATTATCTAATCATCAAATCGTACCGGATGTTTCATTTTCACATTATCAAATCATCACATCATCACATTTGCATTTGGCTGTTCCATTAGCACAATAGCAGATTAGCACATTGGCTCATTTTCTATTATCACATTATCAAATTATCACATTATCAAATTTGTATTTGCTGTTCCATTAGCACATTAACAAATTAGCAAATTAGCACATTAATACCATGTACGAAAGCAGCACACAAATTAGAGTTCACTATGCACTCACCGACCAGATGGGTGTAGTTTATCATGGGCATTACGCACAATTTTTCGAGATTGGCAGAGCAGAGGCTATCAGGCAACTTGGGTTTACTTACAAGGAGCTGGAAGCAATGGGTATCATCATGCCGGTTGTAGATTTTCACGCAAGATTTTTAGCCCCGGTCAAATACGATGAACTGATAACAGTAAAAATTACATTAAGAGAATTACCCATACATCACAAAGTTGTTTTTTACTGTGATGTATATACCGAATCAGGAACACTGGCTACGTCTGGCACGGTTACCCTGTATTTTATGGAAGCAGCCACGATGAAGCGAAGTGAAATGCCCGCTGCTTTACGGGAAAAACTAGAACCCTATTTTGATCTCTGATCTCTAATCTCTGATTAAATGCATCTAAGTAAAAAATAAGGCGCCACGAATACACGAATAAACACGAATGAAATACGATGACGGTGAAAAGTGCAACCGCGAAGCATTCACAATAAGTGAACCGTCAAACATGAAACGTGAAAGTCGAACCGCGGAGCTCATGATTCACGACTCACGATAAGTGAAAAATCAAATGTCAATCGTGAAAACCAAACCGCGGAGCACTCACCACTCACGATTCACGACTCACGACTCACCACTCACCACTCACCACTCACGATTCACGATTCAATGTCGTTTACTTAAGCCGTTCAAAAATAGTTCTTTGACAATTGGTGTAATTTAGTGGTAAGCCTTTATTTTTGAGTAGAGGATTATAGGGGCAGTATCAATCAAAGAAACAGGGCTCTATTTGATTTTCGGGAAATGTATTTCAATGACATAATCACTAGAATAGAAGATGAAAAATTTGTTGACAGAAGCCGTTCAGAAGACGGCGGTAAAGGGTTTTCCCGTAATCGAAAAATAACTTTCATTCATCTTATAGTTTTACTTACGCAAGGTTTAAATCGTTCCATACAACGGGAGTTAAACAGCTTTTATCAAAAGCTTCAGCAAACTGATTTCAGTATCCAGCATGTTACCAAAGGTGCTTTCAGCCGTTGCCGTTCCAAACTAAAGCCTGCTGCTTTTATAGAGTTAAATCAGGTTGGAATTAAAAGCTTTTATGCCAATGCACCCTGGCGAAGTTGGAAAGGGTTCAGGCTACTTGCTATTGATGGAAGTACAGCCGTTTTACCAAATCATAAAACAATCAAAGCGGATTTTGGCACAACAAACTTTGGACCTCATGCCGATTCGCCCCGCTCTGTAGCGAGAACATCTGTTTTATACGATGTACTTAACCTGACGGTTCTTGACGCACAGATAGATAAATACGATCAGAGCGAACGTGAGATGGCCCGTAGACACCTGAATTTTGCAGAAGCAGGCAAAGATCTTGTAATCTTTGACCGCGGTTACCCAAGCCTTGCACTCATGTTTGAAATGCAGGCGAGAGGTATTAATTATCTGATCAGAATGCAGGCGGACCGGTGGCTTGAAATAAGAAAAATGCTCTCGGCTGGTGAGAAGGATAAACAAGTAACCTTTAAGCTTCCGGAAAGCGAAGCCGAACTACTTAAAAAGTTTGATACAACCGATAGAAATTTAAACTGCCGCCTGGTTCACGTGCAGCTCGAAGATGGTATCAGCGAAGTGCTGTGTACATCTGTATTAAGCCCCGAAATCCTTCCTTACGACTGCTTTGCGGAACTATATCATTACAGGTGGAATATTGAGGAAGGATACAAATTATTTAAATGCAGACTTCAGCTGGAAGCATTCTCTGGAAAGACCGCTGTAGCAGTAAAGCAAGACTTCTTTGCCAAAATTTTCACAATGACAACCAGCGCTGTTTTGGCTTTTCCGATAGATGAAAAACTTAAAGCAGAACAGACCAGTAAAAGGAAGCATTGTAATAAAGTGAACAAGACAAATGCTTTATCAATGACCAGCGAGATAGCATTTAAAATCATTATAAATAAAATGATTAAACCTGCCATCGCGGCATTCGATAAAATCATGAAAGCAACAACCGAATTGGTAAGGAAAAACAGAACATTCGCCCGCAAAAAAATCAGAAAGAAGCCGCCTTCCATGAATTACAAACAATTGTAGCTTAAGTAAACGACATTGATTCACGATTCACGACTCACGACTCACCACTCACCACTCACCACTCACCACTCACCACTCACCACTCACGACTCCCGATTCTTCACATACATCGCTACATGGTTTTTTCCTGTTCTTCTTTCATCGATTTCAATGGAGGGAATTTTTTTAATGATATCGACCAGCTTTTTATACCCATAATTTCTTGAATCGAAATCGGGTTGTTTTTTCAAAATCAAATTACCCAATACTCCAAGGAAAACATAGCCTTCTTCATCAGCCAAATCATTAATGCTATCGGAAATCAAGCGGATCAAGTCGGCATCAATTGGTGAAAAGTCCGGGTAATTTCTAACGGGCTCTTTTATTTCTTCCTTTGGTTCTTCCTTTAACTCCGGAACTTCAAGTTGCTTTGACATTCCTTTGGCTTGTTTGGATGATTTGCTTTTTTCTTTTGCTTTGGCGGGAATGAACTCTTTGTCTTTTTTCTTCTCTAATATCTCTATATAAATAAATTTATGACAGCTGGCAATAAATGAAGAAGGGGTTTTCTTTTCGCCGATGCCAAACACTTTCATACCACCTTCGCGCAGGCGGGTTGCCAGCCGGGTAAAATCACTATCACTGCTAACAATACAAAAACCATCCATGCCGCCGGTATATAAAATATCCATGGCATCAATAATTAATGCAGAATCGCTTGAGTTTTTACCAGTGGTATAACTGTATTGTTGCACGGGTGTAATGGCATTATCCAGCAACACTTTTTTCCATCCGCTTAAGGTTGGTTTTGTCCAGTCGCCATAAATTCTTTTAAAGGTTGGCGTACCATATTTTGCAATCTCTTCCATCATGCCTTTTACGTTGGAATAAGGCACGTTATCGGCATCTATAAGTACGGCGAGTTTTAATTCTTTTGTTTGTTCCATAAAAAACGTTTGAGCATAAAGTCGTGCCCGTTGCAGCAGCTTGTGAATTACAACAGCGTTTTTTTATTACTGTTACACAATCGTAAAAATAGCACATTAACACGCACCGGCTGGTTTAAGCAGCTGAGCACCGATTCATCAGCTCAAAAGCTGCGGGATGGACGCATGTAGCTGGCCCGTGTGCAGGCTTCGTGCGTAGGCAGGCCACTACTGCTATCAGCCCGGGCCAATGCCGAATTTTGCACTACTACCGATAGCCCAAAAAAAGCATAAGGCATCATTTGCATGATGCCTTTTTATTATTTACTTACCTACTAACTAACCAATAAACTAATCAACTAATTAACTAATCACTTAATATACCCTAGCAACCGCAGCATACTTTGTGCACTTTGCTCCTTGGCATATACCCAGTCAATCACCTTCCCGTTTTTATCGTGTTCAAGAATAACGTGTTTGGGTGATGGTACCATGCAATGTTTTATGCCGCCGTAACCACTGATCTGGTCCTGGTAAGCACCGGTATGAAAGAAGCCAACATACAATGGTTCATCACTGCCATTTAGCTTGGGCAAAAACACTTCATTGATATGCTCTTCTGAGTCGTAGTAATCGTGGCTATCACAAGTGATGCCACCAAGGACAACCCTGTGATATTCATTGTCCCATTTGTTGATGGGCAACATCAAAAACTTTTCGCCGATACCCCAGGTATCAGGAAGTGTTGTGATGAAAGAAGAATCGATCATGTACCAGCACTCGCGGTCGTTCTGGTCTTTCTGGCCGATAACGCTGTAAATATGCGCCATACTTTCACCAACAGTGTAACTACCAAATTCGGTAAAAATATTTGGCATCGGCACTTTCGCTTTTTTGCAGGCAGCTTTTATTACACCAACTATTTCGTTGATCATAAACTGGTAATCATAATCAAAACCCAACGAATGTTTGATAGGGAAACCACCACCGATATTCACCGAATCCAGTTCGGGGCAAATCTTTTTTAACTGGCAATAAAGGTTGATTACTTTATTTAATTCACTCCAGTAATAGATGTCATCTTTTATGCCTTTGTTTAAAAAGATGTGCAGCATTTTCAGCTGGAACTTATCCTCGTTCCCTTCGATATGATCAACATAAAATTCAAGGATATCTTTTATGCGGATACCAAGTCTTGAAGTGTAAAAAGGAAAGGTTGGTTCTTCTTCAGCGGCTACTCTGATACCCACTTTAAAGGGCACTCTAACCGATCTTCTGTACGACGTTAATTCCTCTTTGTTATCAAGTATTGGAATAACGTTTTTAAAGCCGTTATTCAACAATTTCGCAATACGGCTGGTATAAGATTTTTGTTTGTAGCCATTACAAATGATAAAAGTATCCTTTGTAATTTTTTTCTTCTCAAACAACTTATTGATAATCTCGATATCATAAGCAAAAGAGGTTTCAAGATGGATATCATGCTCCAGTGCTTCTTCAACAATAAAACTAAAATGCGAGCTTTTTGTACAGTAGCAATAATTGTAACTACCCTCGTATTTGTGTTTTTTGAAAGCATTGGCAAACATATCTTTTGCCTTGTTGATCTGCATGCCAATTTTTGGCAGGTAGGTAATTTTTAAAGGCGTGCCATACTTCTCTATCAGGTGTTTCAGATCAACCCCGTTGTAACGGAGAAAACCGTCTGTTACTTTGAAATCTTCCTGGGGGAAATGAAAAGTCTGGTTTACCAATTCGGTGTAGGTATTCTGCACCGGGTCTGCAAAGCGTCTGTTCATCAGCGATGAGTAATAATTTCAGGTGTAAAAAAGAGGCACAAAAGTACTTGTACAATCATAACCAAAAACAAAAAAACCGGACAAGATCTAATCTGTCCGGTTTTACTATAAACTAACAATAAAGTGGAAGGCTTTGTAACGGGATAGCAACTTTATATGGATAAGAAATTGCAATCCCATTAGTGATGCTCCAATTATTTTACGCTTGCAACTAGCAGTTTGAAAGAGGCAGGCTCATTCATAGCCAGGTCAGCCAAAACTTTGCGATCAAGGGTTATACCTTTTTGGCTCAGTTTATTCATGAACACGCTGTAGGTAAGTCCTTCTTCACGAACGGCCGCATTGATACGGGCAATCCACAAAGTGCGGTAATCGCGTTTTTTAAGTTTGCGGCCAACATAGCTATAGGTAAGACCTTTTTCTACTACGTTTTTGGCTACGGTATAAACATTTTTACGTTTGCCATAGAAGCCTTTGGCTTGGTCGAGTACCCTTTTACGGCGGGCCCTGGAGGCTACAGCATTTTTTGAACGAGGCATATCTGAGGAATTTGAAAATTTGAAAATTTGAAAATTTGAAAATGAATACAGGCGTCGCTGCTCTTTTCGCGTTTTCGGTTACGGTTGATGTTGGCGGTATTGGATTATTTCAACCGCAATAAACGTTTTACGAAATGCGTGTTAGCCGGGCTTACAAGACCGTCGATACGCAGGTTACGTTTACGTTTTTTAGATTTTTTGGTAAGAATGTGGCGTTTGAAGCTTTTTTGGTAGCTGATCTCACCGGTGCCCGTTACTTTAAAACGCTTTTTGGCACTTGAATTGGTTTTTACCTTTGGCATGTTATTAAAAACATTTATTGTTATACCCTGCTGGCGTCCCGATTCTTTCGGGAACTTATGGAGCCTTGTGGGAAATATCCCGGCAGGTTTTACCCTGTTGGGGGCGCAAAAGTAATGGTTTACGGTTAAAAAACGGCAGCAAATTTAAGGAGACTGCAAACGGATTTGGGCGCCCCCTTCGGGCCTGGCTGTCAGCAGTACTCCCCCCCGCCGTATCAACAGGTTTTCTTTCCGCTATTTTCAAACGGCGCGGGGGCGATACTTGCCTCCATCCCTGACGCAGGATGCAATAGCAAAAGTAATTGGTAGTGCTGGCTGGTTGATGTTTTCTAATACATGTGTCACAGACACAAAACATAAAACTGCGAAGCCGGGATATCCGACGGCTATCGGATTCGCAGAGCCTCCCTAGTGCTGGCCGGTTAGCGTTCCCGGTATAAGTGTCACAGACACTTTACATAAAACTGCGAAGTCCGGAGACTTCGCAGAGCATCAGCGCGGGGGCGGTACTCGCCTCCATCCCTGGCGCAGGTTGCAATAGCAAAAGTAATTGGTAGTGCTGGCTGGTTGATGTTTTCTAATACATGTGTCACAGACACAAAACATAAAACTGCGAAGCC
>JAZKGP010000003.1:283696-354667 GCA_040385845.1 Bacteroidota bacterium
TATCCGACGGCTATCGGATTCGCAGAGCCTCCCTAGTGCTGGCCGGTTAGCGTTCGTGGTATAAGTGTCACAGACACTTTACATAAAACTGCGAAGCAGGGAGATCCGATGGCTATCGGTTGATGTTTTCTAATACATGTGTCACAGACACAAAACATAAAACTGCGAAGCCGGAAGACTTTGCAGAGTGCAGTGGTGAAGTGCTATTTACAATCTTCGAAATCCCGTATATCGAAGCCTAAAGGCTCTTCGAAGTCTCTGACTTCGAAGCTATATGCTTTCTGTCTGCGACTGACATCTGTGTCACAGACACAGAACATAACACTGCGAAGTCTGGAGACTTCGCAGAGCCTAACTATCAATAACAATCCGTTAAAATCCCAATATCACCAAATCCCAATATCCCAAAATCAAAAAATTCCACAATCACACGCGCTCTATTTAAATGAGTTATAACTTACCACTCAATTAAAAAAGTTACCCATATGATTAAATTTAATGAGCTGCGCCCAGGTAACAAAGTTCTGGTTCAAAACGAAGGCACCTGGATGGAAGGAACAGTAACCCAAATTAATGCCGATGACGGCGGACAAGTACATATTGAAACCGGCGTGCAGGACGCGTGGTATGTTACAGAAGACATTAAAGCCATTCCGCTGGAAGAGGAACACCTGCTAAATATGGGCTTCGAAAAAGAAGTACAGGAAAGCGGAAACATCAAATACAAATACGGACCGTTCAGGGTTTTGATCGGTCCAACCAGGCGTTTTAACGATTTCCTGATGTGGTACCGCGAAGAAAAAAGCCATATAATTTATCCCATGACGGTTCACCAGTTTCAAAACCGATACGCCGAAATGGTAAAAGTGCCGATCGAATATTAAACACAAGTACAATAAAAAACACAGGGCTTTTCTTTTAGAAGAGCCCTCTGTTTTACTCTGCCAGGTTAATTAGCTATTTCTTTTACCAGTATAGGAATTGCTGGGTTGGCAATGTCGTAAAGTAATATCCCAGCTCTTGCAAAGCAAATCAGGATGCCGTTATAAGGTATCACATCGACATATAAAGCATCCTTTTTAGTGGTGATAAGTTTTGGTGAATAGGGACTTTTTACATTAAAAACCTTCAGGCCGGCATCACCGCAGCATACGTATAAAACACTATCCTGCAGGCCAAGGCCAACCGGTTCGTGCAATTCAACCGTTTCCTGTAGCATCGGTGTCCCTATTGTTTTTATGTCATAAACATAAAGACCACTTACAGCAGGACCGCAATTGCCATTCCCTTTCAATGTTACAAATGCCACCGAATCGTTCGCTACCACCGGGTCGCAACTGCGGGCATGACTTGCTTGTCCAATTAACCTTGGTGCTGAAGCAGTATCAATAGAATAAATTAGCAGACCGGTCCTTGTTCCAAGAAATAAGTATTTATCAAAGGGGTAAATCGTTTCAATATCGAAATTTAGCGGGGAGGTGTACACTTTTGCGGGTTTCATCGGGTTAGTTAAGCTATAAGCATACAGGTAATGATTGTCAACGGCATACAGGTAATCACCGGCGATGGTAAACCGTGTAAGTGAACCACCTTTTCCTGTACCTGCATTGTTATTAGCAGACACACCCTCTTTAGTACAAGAGTAGAAAAAAGTAAATGAGATAATGAAAAGAATGGCGCCGAACGCAGATAATTTAATGCTCATATGAAGATTTTAAGGGTTAGTTTTTGTAACAACTGGTGAAAATGGAATCTTTCACCCAGCCTATCACTACGCTGTCCAATTGCTGGGGACAATTATAATAACCGCTTTCCTGTGGCTGTACCAACGGATAATTATACATTAATTCAGGAAATGCATTTCGTACACGGCTCACTTCGTTTACCCTGGCCGGATTACTAATATCAAGTGTAATTAAGTCGGCAAAACTGTTGGTATATAAATAATTTCCCTTGATTGAGATTTGTTCACATCCATTCACAGTTATAAAGCCAATCCGATCAGCCTGTGATGGCACCGCATTGTCAATAACATGAATACCACGTCCAACATCTACCTGGAAAATGAATTTTCCAAAGGCATAAATATTGCCAGGCTGTATGTTCGGGTGTTTTTGATCGGTATAGCTAATTTTTTCAGCCGCACTTTTTGCTGCATAAACCGGCTTGCTTCCCCAAACTTTTTGCTGCGGTTGAGGCGGCAAATAGCCGCTATTAAACTTCCAGCAGGAACTAAGGAGCATAGTACCCATAAATAAAAGTATATATTTCATAGAGCAGCAATTTGTTGGTTAGATACAATTTAGGAGCGGAATGTTGCGCAGCATCTAAGTTTATTTATGTTGTAGTTGCACTTCTGTATTTTTTGAAGTTGGCAATTGTGTTATATTATTGAAACAGGGCATCTGACTAATACAAATTATTAGTCATGAACGAACTGCTTACCTGGTAATTACTTTATTGAAACCCACATTTGCAGTAAGTAACCAGGAAATTGTACAACGGAATAAATAACTGCCACTTGCATATGACAGCTGCGATGAGACTGATTCAATATTCCAATTCTTCATAGCTTAACAAGCATTGGAAATTCTGCCTACTTATATTTCATTTCTTCTGCACCTGTCCAGTTTTCTCCCACCCCTTCCAACTGGTATTTTATGGCATTATCGAGAAAGTAGTGGATCGTAAGATCCTCGGGATGTTCCGCCAGCATCTCCGTAAATAATTCAATGGCAATTGTAAAATCCTGCTGATGATAAGATTCCAAAGCCTGCTCAAAATGATGGAGCGATTGTAATTTTTTTACAAATACCCCCGATTCCTGGCCGTCAAAGCATTCAATCACATTCAGCAAATTATGCTTGCCTTTTAATCTCACCGAGCCAAGATGGCGCAGGTGAAATTGTTGCGGATCGGTAAGATGACTGAATGTTTGCTGGCTTAACAACAGGGGAGATTTGTAATATTTCGTCAGGCTTTCCAGTCTTGCGGCAGTATTAACGGTATCCGAAATGGTAGCTGCGTCAAGCCGGTGTTCGTCACCGGTAATTCCCATTATCAGCGGACCGGTATGCATGCCTATTCCGGCGTGAATGGGTGAAAAACCCTGGTCTCTCCTTTCTTTATTAAATACCGTTATTGACTGTTGCATAGCAATTCCTGCCCTGATTGCATCATCTGCTGCATCAGGGAAAATAGCCATGATAGAATCACCCAGGTATTGATTGATAAATCCGTTATGCGCCCGGATGATTGGTCCGAGCCTCGCATTAAATGAGGACACAAAACGAAAGTTTTCCTCCGGTGTCATTCTTTCCGACAATGTGGTAAAGTCTCTGATATCAGTAAAAAGAACCGTAACAATTTTCTCTGCCTGGTCGCCCAGCTTAATTTCAGTAAGGGCCTGTTTTCCCAAAGCCCGTATAAACTCGTTAGGTACAAACTTTTTGGTTACCTCGTGGATCCTCAAAATTGCTTCTTCCCGTTCCTTTACTTCCTGCAGATTTTTTTCATAAAGCATTGCGCTTTCGATAGCCGATGATGATTGCAGGGCAAGTGTGATAAGCAGTTTAAGGCCTCCAGCGGAAAACTGGTCGGGCGCTTTCCCTGCCAAAATAATGGCACCCATAATCCGGTGCTTCACTTTCATGGCGGCGTAAACAAGGGATTGTACTTCCGGCGCAACTATATTTTTTTCCTTTAAAAGTGCCAGGTCATTTATAATTTCTGACTGGCCATTTATACCAATTTGCAAGAGAAGCCCCGCATTGTCATTCACTGCCTTCGGACTAAATAATGGTTCTCCCGAAGCAGCAGAAATTTCCATTTGCTTTTTACCGTCATCCCACAAAATCACTACTCCTCCATGCGATTCAATACTGTTGATTGCCTGGTCGAGTGTAAAACCGGCAATTACATCTGGTTCTATTGCCTGAGATAACTTTTCAGAAAAATTGAATATCACATTTATCTCCTGGTAAAGATTCAGCACTTCGGTACCCAGCTTTTTCTTCTCCGCTTCTTTTTCAATAAAATGATTTACAAGATTTGCAATCACCTGCGATTTTTTGTCGCCCTTTACCCGGCCAATTAGCTCTTCACCCAAAAGCAGCGGAAAGGAAGATTCGGCTGAATCACTTTTATTACCTAAAACCAGCACACTGTTTTCATCTTCAATCCAGGCAAACGGGCTTACATGACTTACCAGGTCAGCCACAACAGTACTTATCGGTTTATTTTTCCCAAGGATGTTTTTTAAGCTGATGCGGGCCATGTAGCGTTTGCGGTTGAAAAGGTTGGGCGGTTAAAAAGGTTAAATACCAAGAACGCTAATTGCTTTGCTTAACAAAAGCTCAGGATCAAATGGCTTGGTCATGTACACATCCGCCCCCACTTCCTGGCCTTTCTGGCGATCGAGCTCCTGTCCTTTTGCAGTAAGCAGTATTATAAATACATGATTCATGCCGAGCTGTTTTTTTACCCTGCTGCATACATCCATGCCGTTCATTTTAGGCATCATCACATCCAGGAAAACAAGATTAGGTTCTTCTGTTTGAATTAGTTCAAGGGCAGATTCACCATTATCAGCAGTAAAAAATTCAACCCCTTCATCTTCCAATTCTTCCAGTGTTTGTTCAATCAGCATACGGATATGTGCTTCGTCATCTACAATCAAAATTTTCTTACTCATATTATTTTTTTAATGTGGGATCGCTATTTACTGGTACACGAAAAACAGCACATTTTCCAGGCCTTTTTCGAAACGTAAAGTGGTGACGAAATCATGTTTTCCTGAGAGAACCGAGTTCATGACTATTATATCGGGCTGATGTGTGATAGCATTTTCCAGCATCTGTTTTTCATCCGACTCGAGCACCAGGTAACCCTTTGTTTTCAGTACTTCGGTAAGCGTATTTACTGCAGCAGAATCTTCGTCCACAATCATTACTTTCTTTTTTGATTTCCCCTGTTCAAGCAGGTTTCCTATTTCAGAAAATAAAAGATGCGTATCAATCGGCTTGGTCAGGTACCTGTCAACACCAATTCTGAAGCCACGTGTCTTATCTTGTAAAATGGAGAGTACGATAATGGGAATATCCATGGTTTGCGGGTCATTTTTAAGAATGGCCGCTACATCAAATCCATTCATCTCCGGCATCATAATATCAAGGATTACCAGGTCGGGACGGTTTGCCCTGATTTTCACGAGGGCTTCCTTTCCGTTTTTTGCTTCTTCAATGATATAGCCGGCATCCGTTAATTCCTGGTTAAGCAACGAACGGATGGAATCATCATCATCAACGATCAGCAATTTGGAATGATTATCGGAGCCATTCAATTTTGATTGGGCAACCTGCTCCTTTAATTGTCTCACCAGGTCTTCAATATGTACCGGTTTTGGTTCGTTGGATTTCGAAACAGGAAGGGCAAAATAAAATTTGCTGCCTTCTCCCAGTTTGCTTTCGAGCCAAATTCTACCCCCATGGTGTTCTACTATTTCCTTGCAGATGGGCAAACCAAGCCCGGTTCCTTTTGGTTTATCCGTAAGGGTATCTCCTACCTGTTTAAACTGCTCGAAAACAGCTGCATGGTCGTCCGCAGCAATGCCGATGCCGGTATCACAAATTTCAACTACAACCTCGCCTTTTTTGCGAAATACCCGGCAGGTTACTTTTCCTTCGGGTGTAAACTTCACCGAGTTTGAGACCAGGTTTACCATAACCTGGATCAATTTATCACGATCGCCCTGTATTTCGGGCAGGTTTGGATCTATCTCTTTTACCAGTTTAATTTTGTTCCCTTCAAAAAGTGAAGAAGTTGCAGCTATTGCCCGTTCAGCTACTTCAGCCATGGAAACATTTTCAATATTCCATTCCATTTTACCCGCTTCAATTTTCGCCAGGTCGAGCACATCATTTATCAAATGAGTAAGCCTTTCACCTTCTGAAACCACTACACCAAGATTATCTACAACCTGTTGTATTGTTTTACCGGTTTTTGGATCTGATACATCTGTTAGCGGGAAAATTCTTTCTTCCAGTCGCTTCTTAATGATTTTGGCGAAACCAAGAACCGATGTAAGCGGTGTTCTTAATTCATGACTAACGGTTGATAGAAAAGAGCTTTTTGCATGATTGGCTTTTTCCGCTGCTTTTCTTGCAGCTTCTGATTCGAGTTTTGCCTGTTTTACTTCTTCAAACAACTGGGCATTTTGAATGGCAGCCCCTACAGAAGAAGCAATGGTAGATAACAGGCGCAGATCATTTTCATTAAATTGATTCTCGTGTTCGGTGCTTTGAATGCTTAAAACACCTATAATATTTTCACCTACCGGTATTGGAACACCAAGGTAAGAAGCGGCGGGAATGCCAATTTGAGTTACACCCATTTGCACTCTTAACTCCTGCAGGTCCTTGTTTATCAGTAATGGCTTGCCGGTTTTAATAATCTTTGAAGTTAGCCCCTCGCCGATTTTCAATGGTTGCAGGTCATCGCCATATTGGTAAGGGAAGCTGATGATGTCGGTATTTTTATCGAGCAGTGCCAGGTAAACAATATTGGGTTTGAAAAGCTGCAGCATCTCATCACCCACCAGTTTGATAAGCTGGTCGAGATTCAATTGGGAAGCGAGTGCCTGGCTGATATTGTTTACAGTTACAAGTTCACTCGCTCTTTGTTTGGTTTCACCGAGCAAGCGGCTTGTTTCTTCAAAAAGACGGGCATTTTCAAGCGCAACCGTCATGCTGTTTGTAATAGTTGTAAGAAGCCGTAAGTCAGAAGAGGAGAACGCGTTTTCTTTGTCTACATTCTGTAAACTGATAGAACCTCTTATTACATCGCCCACTATCATGGGTACAAACAAGGCTGATTTTGGTGGCTGTCCTTTTGTAACGCCCGTTCCGCCATGCTTTATGGCAGTTTCCACATAATTTTCACGGATGTCTAAAGGTTTCCTGGTTTTTATTAATTCTTTACTGCTCCAGTTCAATGGCCTTGCATCTATTGGAAAGCGAAGCCCTTTTTCGATGGCGTAGTGAAAATTTTCTTGGGCATTTTGATGATCGAACGTTCTAATTACAAGTGTTTGTGTATCAGGAAACAAACTGCAAAGGCGGTCTCCAACCAATTCATAAATGCCCTGTATATCCAACTCTTTTGCCAATCCTTCCTGCACACTGTTGATTACAGCGAGTTCCGCGGTACGTTGCTCGGTTTCGTTAAGCAACCGGCTCGTTTCATCAAACAACCTGGCATTTTCGAGCGCCACACTCATACTGTTCGCAAGGGTTTCGAGCAGCCTTACATCCGAATCGCTGAAGGCATTTTCTTTATCTACATTTTGAAGACTTACATAACTTCTTACCCGGCCACCGATAATAAGCGGCACAAATAAAAGCGATTTAGGATACTCTGTTCCCGGAAGCACCTGCATGCCAAAATCAACCCTTGCCTTTTCGTAGTTTGAATTGATTAAGATCTTTTCGCGGGTTTTGATGAGGTGTTCTCTTAACTTGTCACAATTCCTAGGTTGTAAATAAAACCTTTCCCCTTTTTCAATAGCGTAGTTAAAAATTTCATTTTCACCAGTCTCATCAAAAGAAGCGATTATTACAGCCTGTGCATCAAAAACGTTTCGGATACGTTCCCCTACGAGCTCGTAAATAGCTTGCATGTCCAACTCTTTGGCAAGACCATCCTGAACGCTGTTTATTACGGCGAGTTCAGCTGTACGCTGTTCGGTTTCTTTCAGCAATCGATTTGTTTCATCAAATAGTCTTGCATTTTCCAGCGCAACGCCCATGCTATTTGCCAGGGTTTCAAGTAATCTTACATCGGCAGCACTAAAAGCATTTTCCCTGTCTACATTTTGCAGACTGATATAACCTGTTACTTTTTCACCAATCAGCAACGGAACATACAAAGCAGATTTTGGCTGTTCCGTGCCTTCCAGTTTTTCTACACCCATATTAGCCACTACCGCTTCAAAATCTTTATTAATCAGTATTTTTTCCTTTGTTTGAATCAGGCGTTTTCGAATGCCATTTAAAGGAAAGGGCCCCGGGTAGTGACGTTGTCCTTTTTCGATGAGATAATGTAATTGCTCCGTGTTATTTGTATGATCGAAAGTTGCGATTCCCAAAGCCTGTGCATCAAACACATTCCTGATGCGTTCGCCTGTAAGCTCATAAATTCCCTTGATGTCAAGTTGTTTAACCAGGCCTTCCTGCACACTGTTTATTACTGATAGTTCACTGGCTCTCTGGCTTAATTCCTGTGTTCTTTCGTCCACTATTTTTTCCAGTTCACGATGCTTTTCATGTAGCTGCCGGGTGCGCCAGCGAATTACTAAATACAGCAATGCACCAATTATCAAAGCATAGAGCGCATAAGCCCACCAGGTTCGGTAAAGCGGCGGCAAAATAGAAAAGCGGTAATTGCCTTCTATGCTCATTTTATCATGTATGTTCTTGGCTCTTACATGAAATACATAATCACCGGCTGGCAGGTTAGTGAATTCTTTATAATAGTTATTGTCAAAATCCGAATACCCTTTCTCGAAACCTTCTAACCAGGTTTGATAACGGGTTTTTTCTTCCTGTTCAAAAAACGGGGCTGCATACTCGAACCGAAGGGTATTATCATCGTAATCAATTGAAACCGGTTTAATACCTTCCTGCGTAATATTCAGGGCTGTTTTACCTGCCGTAATATGTCGTAAAACAGATATAAATGCCTGTTCATCTTTTTTAACCAGCTTCTCATCATATCTTATCAAACCGTCGGTGGTACAAAACCAGATGATGCCATTATCCTCGGGATAAATACTTTGCATCGTGAGTTCAGTTATAGGATTTAAACCTGTTTCTCTAAGACTAAATCCTCCACCTTGTTTTGGATACCCTAATAGAATCTCTTTTCCAAACCGTAGCCAAATTCTGCCTTTGCTATCCGGCACCATATTAAACTCCGTATTTCCTCCCGATACATTCCCATTAATGATGGAAGTATCCAGCAGGAACTGTTTGGTTTTTTCATCAAAAGTGTAAATGCTGGAATCCGCATGAAAATAGTTCTTACCAAATACCTGAGTTACCTGGCCAATAGCATTTTTTAAACCGTTTTCAATACCATACATCTGGTGCGTTACTTTGGTAATCTGCAACTTGCCATTTATATCAAATGGCAGTGAAATTTTATAGACTCTCGAGTTTTGAGTACCCGCCCAAACAGAACCATCTGCGTTTTCGGCAAAACTCCAGATCTGGTCATCTATACCCGGGATATTGCCTACAAATTTCCAGCCGTGTCCAACTGAAGGACCTAACTTTTCTTTCTCAAAAACTGCAACGCCTGATTGGCCGCTGGCAAACAAATAAGCAGGATGTTTTGCAAGTATTTTTAGAGCAGTTAACGAAAGATCACCGCTCACAGATTGTTGCAGTGTAGTTGCCCTGTTATTCCGTAATGCAAAAAGGCCATCCCCGGGAATCAACAATTGATTGCTATCAGGCAGCAGGTTAAAAACCTGGTTTAACGGAATACCTGGTACCGGTTCGAAGTAAGCAGTTATTGGATTATATTTCAACACGCCATTCGTGGTACCAATAATAAGGTCTCCTTTATAACGGTTAATAGATAGTACACCTGTAGTTATTCCCGACTGAACACCAAACCGCGTGATGGGAGAAGCTGTTTCAACTCTTGATATACCATTGTCTAGTGCCAGCCATAAAGTACCTTTTCTATCCAGGAAAGTTCCATAAATAGATTCATCCTGCAGGCCTACTTCCCTGTTGACCTGTTGTATCAGGTTGCCTTTTGTATCAATAATCACAAGACCTTTTCCTGTTGTTCCGATAGCATAATGATCCTTATCGAGGCTCAGACCTTTATAAGCAATTGCACCGGCTTTTAATACAACATCAGCTTTTGTTTCGAATGGCCGGAAAGTTTTTCCATTGTAGATATAGAGCCCTGAATAAAACAGGCCCATCAAGTATTGCTTTTCCCCATCCGGTCCGGCAGGATAAGGAAGCATTATTTGCATTCTCTCCTGGCCCATTATCTCGCTTCCGGGTATAAAAGCTAATGAGTCATTTACCATTTTGTACAGACCAAGACCCTGCTGGTGAACATAGTAAGTGTCATCAATGTAAAATGCAAACATAAACCTGCTGGCAGGTGTCCAAACCTTAATAGCTCTTTTACCATCTTTTGCAGAATCTGTTACCCGAAAAATATATTCCCTTGCCTGGTAATAAGTGCCGGAAGGCGTGCAATATGTTGACCATACATCCAAAAAATTTTTATTGTTTTTTGGAATGAGATAAGACAACGATTTAATAGCTGTTTGTCCTATACTGTCTTTATACAAGTGACCTATATCGCCGAGGCCACCGTAATGTATAACTCCTTTATCATTTTTGGCCAACGACCTAACTACGGTTGAAGTGGTATTTGGTAATAATATTTTACGCCATTTTACACCATCATATTCCAGCAAGTAATTCTGAATTCCAAAATACATTATGCCCTGGTCATCTTGTTGTATGCTCCATGTTTGCGGAAGTGCATTGTAGGCACGTGCAGAATAATTAGTTATAAAAGGCAAGCCTCTTTCTGCTTCGGTTTGAGCATGGAGGGTTATTGAATCCGATAAGAAAATAAAATAAAAACTAACGGACAGCAACACACAGAAGTATCTTGAATTACATCTTCTCATGCAAAAAAATTATTTAAGAAAACTATTGGCGAAACGGGGGCACCCTGGATAACTGGTTGGTAAAAATCAGCTAGAGATACTGGGAAATAAATATAGATATATCGGCCCTATTTGAAAACAATTGTTTGTAAACGGTTTTTGTTCAGGCAAGAAGAAAATGAAGGACAAAGAAGGCTTGAAAATGTTGGCTCCTTTTGAAGATCCTGAACTGGTAAAATATGGGATGATAAAAAGAACTGAAATGAACTAACACCCGTGATGTATTAATCTATTTAGGTAATCCTGTTTTACAGGCTCACAGTGTTGCTTGCAGTAGTCAGTAAAATAATGGTGATTGTTAATGAACGAAATTTGTGTTTTATTCCATTCGTCCGGGGTAAGTGAAGGGTCCCGGTGTTTCAATTCACGGTAAAGCTGGTTGGCCATTGATCCGGCATTTTGAGTTCCCAAATATTCAAGGTCCGCATCAGCAATAATTTCTTCTAGTTTATTTTTTGGCGACTGCGGAAACTTAGTTGCCATAATCATCCCACAAACTTTTTCCATGTCGTTTTGTTCAACACCGAATTTCGGAAAATAGTGTTTTACCAATTTACAACCTTCCTCTTCGTGCCCTTCATAAATATTAATATACCCCACATCATGCCAAAGCGCTGCCATCTTTAGCAGTTCGATGTTCTCAGGACTGCAATGCTCAGCCTTACCAATCTTCTCAGCTTTTTCGAAAATATATTGTGTATGGAGGTAGTTATGATAATAATATTCCGGCGGAATTTTCTCCTTTAGCAGGTCCATCACAAAGGCAAGCATTTGCTGGGTTGAATGCATTAGGTCAGAATTTAAATGGATTGGCAATCATAACACTTATATACCTTTTATAATTGGCATATAGTTTCATACTTTAAAGTAATGCTGAACAATAGAATATAACAAAAGAATTTTTTATCCAATATCACCCAGCTTCTCTTATCCTGTTTGCAATAATTATACCCGGTTGTAAAAACGCAAAAACTCCCGGAAAATCCGGGAGTTTTTTATGAGACCAGGCAGGTTGTAATCTTGAACCTGCGCTGTTTCGTTTATTTTTTCTTACTGCTGGTTTTTGGTGCAAAGACCGCAATCATTCGTTTGCCTTCCATTTTAGGCATGCTTTCCAACGAGCCTACTTCTGCCAAACGCTCTGCGAATTTAAGCAGCAAAACCTGTCCCCTGTCCTGGAACATAATGGCACGCCCCCTGAATTGTACGTAACATTTTACCTTGTTTCCTTCTTTAAGAAACTTTTCAGCATGCTTGCTTTTAAAATCAAAATCATGATCATCCGTACTCGGCGTAAAGCGAATTTCTTTTACCTCGCTTTGTTTCGAGTTGGCTTTCATTTCCTTCTCTTTCTTCTTTTTTTCGTACAGGAATTTCCTGTAATCAATAGCTTTCGCCACCGGTGGATCGGCATTTGGCGATATTTCGACAAGATCTAGTTCCAGTTCTTTTGCTATACGAAGTGCTTCCTGGATCGGGTAAACGCCGGTAACGATATTTTCTCCTACCAAACGTACCTGGGGAACACGAATTTTTTCATTGATGCGATGTTCAGGCTCTGCCTGCCTTTGAAAACGGGGGTTAAAACCTCTGCTGCGTGGGGGAAATGCCATTAAGTTGATTTAATTAAAAAATGGTTTTATTTTTTTAGTAATACATGCAAAATAATAAAAAATTATTCTGGTGATGATCTTTCTTCTATTTCTGTTTTTAATGAGTGTATGATTGTTTCAATTGTTTGAACACCAATATCGCCTTTGCCCTGCCGCCTGACGGCTGCACTGTTACTTTCCATTTCTTTTTCACCGACCACCAACATATACGATACTCGTTGCAGTTCTGCTTCCCTGATTTTTTTGCCAACTTTCTCGCTACGGTCATCTACACTTACCCTGATACCAGCCTTTTTTAGTTGTTTGGCGATCCCTTTCGCATAGTCTAAAAACTTATCGCTGATTGGCAGCACTTTTACTTGCTGCGGGTTTAACCACAATGGGAATTTACCTGCATAGTGTTCCAGTAAAAAGCCAATGAAACGTTCGTGGGTACCCAATGGAGCCCGGTGAATGATCAGCGGAATTTCGGGTTCGTTGTTTGAATTAGTAAAGCTTAACTTGAACCTGCGGCCCTGGGCAAAATCGACCTGGTTGGTAGCCAGCGTAAATTCCCGCCCAATAGCACTCCATATCTGCACATCAATTTTTGGGCCGTAAAAAGCACCTTCGTCTGCTACTTCTTTATACGGAATATTGGATTCTATTAAAACCTGGCGAACCATCTCTTCTGTCTCAAGCCACAATTCCGGCTCATCAATATACTTCTGTCCGAGTTTTGCGGGATCATGTAAACTCAGGCGCATTACATATTTATCAATTCCAAATATTTTGAAATATTTCAGGTACATATCGTTTACTGCCCTAAACTCGTCGGCAAACTGTTCGCGGGTGCAATAAATATGCGCATCGTTCATATGCAGGCAACGTACCCGCATCAACCCAAATAATTCCCCGCTTTGTTCGTAACGGTAACAGGTACCATACTCTGCCAGGCGTAAAGGCATTTCTTTATAACTGCGATGTTCGGCCGCGAAAATCTTGTGATGGTGCGGACAATTCATCGCTTTCAGGTAATACTTAACCCCATCCAGTTCCATAGGAGGATACATACTTTCCTGGTAATATGGTAAGTGGCCGCTGGTGATATAAAGACTTTCTTTAGCGATATGCGGGGTCACTACTCTTTTGTAATCGGCCTCTTCTTCTGTTTCTTTAGCCAGTTTTTCAAGTTCCTCGATAACCACAGCTCCATTTGGCATCCATAAGGCAAGGCCTGGTCCTACTTCATCGTCAAATGTAAAAATTCCAAGCTCTTTCCCAAGTTTGCGGTGATCACGTCTTTTGGCTTCTTCCAGCAAGGCGAGGTATTCATCCAGTTCTTTCTGGTTGGGAAACGTAACCCCATAGATGCGGGTTAGTTGCTTGTTCTTTTCATCACCCTTCCAATAAGCACCCGCAATGCTCGTAAGTTTGATGGCTTTGATAAAACCTGTATGAGGAATATGTGGTCCGCGACAGAGATCAGTAAAACTTCCCTGGGTATACAAACTTATCTCGCCATCTTGTAAATTTTGCAGAAGATCTAATTTGTATTCATCTCCTTTTTTTGTGAAATAGTCTATAGCATCGGCCTTTGAAATCATCCTTTTTTCGAAGACCTCATTTTGCCTGGCAAGCTCATTCATCTTTTTTTCAAGCTTCGCCAAATCTTCTTCCGCCAATTTTTTATCACCCAAATCAACATCGTAGTAAAAACCTTTTTCAACCGGCGGACCTACCCAAAACTTTACATCGGGAAACATAGATTGAACAGCTTCAGCCATCAGGTGAGCAGAAGAATGCCAAAAAGTATTTTTTCCCTCCTGGTCGTCCCATTTCAAAAAATTGATCGATACATCTTCGGTAATCGTGGCAGATAAATCTTTTACTTCACCATTGATCTTTGCAGCCAATACATTTCTTGCGAGGCCTTCAGAAATTGATTTTGCAATTGCTAAACCGCTTATGCCAGCTTCAAACTGGCGGACAGAACCATCTGGAAACATTACATTTATGCTCATTATCTTGAATATCGTAGTTGATTAAAGGGGGGCAAAATTAACAAACAATTACTTGCGGTGGCGGTATGTAAAATAATAACCAGTCTATTTTTAATTTTTGATTCCGGGAAGCCAATTATGAAGCAGATTTTCACCTTAATTCTTACTACTTTACTTACAACTACCCTCATTTCCCAGGATCTGACCGGAATTTGGAGAGGATCCTTTTATAATATCCGTGAGGTAATGATGGGCGGCGCCAGGTACCGCTATGAGGTTCAAATAGACAACAAGGGGAAAAATGTAAAAGGAGTAACCTACTCTTATCAAACTACCCGTTTTTATGGGAAAGCTTCGTTGGTGGGTATGTGGACACCGGGCACCAATAACCTTGTGATGAAGGAAGAAAAAATGGAAGACCTGAAAATTGAAGGCGGCGGAGAAGGTTGCCTGATGACCTGTTACCTCGATTATAGAAAAGAAGGAGACAAAGAATATCTCGAAGGAACGTATACCAGCCGCAATATGAACAATGGCAATGATTGCGGCGGCGGGAAGGTTTTCCTGGAAAGAGTGGTGGATAGTGACTTCGAAAAAGAAGACTTCCTCAAGAAAAAAAATGATTCCAAAACAGCAGGAAAGTTAAAACCCGGCCAGGAAGATTACCTGGTAAATACCCCCAGGACAAAACCAGCCACGCCAGCAAAAAAGCCGGTAGCTAAAGCGCCTGTAAAAAAGCCAACTACACCAGGAACCACTAAGGTGGTACCAAAGAAAACCGTTCCGGCAACTAAAAAACCTGTTACTCCGCCTGTAGCAAAAACGACCACTCCCCCTGTTAAAAAACCTGTTGTAGGTTCAAACAAACCGGTAACAACTCCCAAAAAAACAGATAGCTCCGCTTCAAAACAAGTTACCATAGCGGCAAAGCCTCCGGCAAACAGACCTGTTGATAAGGATACAATGGTCGCTAAAAAGCAGCCCACTATTACAAAACTACCGGCTCCACCGGTATTAAAACAACGTAAAAACGAGTTGTTTGAAACAATCACCACCAGTTCTAAAGAAATTACCATTAGTTTCTATGATAATGGTGAAATCGATGGCGATACCATTTCAGTGTATAATAACAACCGGTTGCTTGTGAGGGCAAAAGGACTAACAGCAAATCCTATCAATCTGACTGTGCAACTAGATGAAAATGAGAATGTACACGAAATTGTGATGGTGGCAGAAAATCTTGGATCAATACCTCCAAATACTGCATTAATGATCGTACAGGCTGGAAGGGAACGATATACCGTAAGGCTTTCAAGTAATGAACAAAAAAACGCCATGGTAAGATTCCGTTACGACCCCGCATTAAAATCCAGCGAAGAATAAAAATCTTCCTGTTATTGTTGCAAAACAAAAGCTTCTTAGTTTACAGAGCTCTTAATTACATTTGGAAGTGTCGTTAATTTGAACCTGTAAACTTTTTCTTTGCCTCTTTCATTCACCAATCGTTTTTATTACCTGCTGGCAGGCATTGCAATTGTTTTTATATTCAGTTGGTTATTGGAATTCCCGATTGAAATTCCCAGGTTATTATTATCCTGTTTTGTGTTATTGACAATAGCGGATATCACTGCATTATTGCTAAATAAGAAAAAGGTAAAGTGCCAGCGTATCATTAGTGACCGTTTGAGCAACGGTGATAGAAATGCCGTTCATATCAAATTACTTAGCTACTATACTTTTACTACCCGCATTGAGATCATTGAAGAATTGCCTTTCCAGTTCCAGGCAAGAAACAACAGCTTCAACTTAACGCTTACCGGGTTCTCCAAAAAAAGCTTCACTTACTATCTTCGGCCTGTTACACGCGGATTATATGAATTTGGATATACTATTTTGTTTGCATCTACGCAATTGAATCTTGCCCGTTTAAAAATCACAGGTAGCGAGCCCGCCGAAGTGAAAGTATATCCATCTTTTGTTCAAATGCGGAAGTACGAACTGCAGGCAAGACAGGCATACCTGTCTGAAGCGGGTTCAAAAAAAATGCGGAAGATTGGTCACAGCATGGAGTTTGAACAAATTAAAGAATATGTAGCCGGCGACGATATCCGCTCTTTAAACTGGAAAGCAACTGCCCGCCGCGGAAGCCTGATGCTGAACCATTTTGCAGATGAAAGAAGCCAGCAGGTATATGCTATTATTGATAAAGGAAGGTTGATGAAAATGCCTTTTAACGGTTTGTCGTTGTTGGATTATGCGATTAACAGCAGCCTGGTTCTTTGTAATGTAAGCCTGCACCGGCAGGATAAATTTGGGCTGATTACCTTTTCTCATAAGTTGGGAACGGTTTTACCAGCTGAAAAAAAACCTATCCAGTTAAACAATGTTTTACAATCGCTTTACCGGCTGGAGACCGAATTCCTGGAAAGCGATTTTGAAAAATTATACTTACAGGTTCGAACATATGTCAGGCATCGCAGCCTGCTGGTCTTGTTTACCAATTTTGAATCGCTAAGTGGTATGCGGAGGCAATTACCTTACCTGTTGCAATTAGCCAAACATCATTTATTACTGGTAGTTTTCTTTGAGAACACAGAGTTGAAAGAGTTAATGGACGAACCTGCGGATAACCTGGAAGCTGTTTATACCAAAACCATTGCTGGAAAATTTGTAATGGAGAAAAGACTAATCGTAAAAGAATTAATGCAATACGGCATTCTATCCCTGCTAACCACCCCCCAATTATTAACAGTGCAGGCTGTAAACAAATACCTTGAACTTAAGAGCAGGCAGGCGATCTGATAGCTATTTTAAGACCATCGAATTGCCGGGATGTTGACTTTATCAAAAATCTGTCGCGCTGTTGGCCGATATTCGCGATTTATAAATAAGACTAATTTGACACAACAGGAATTACTGGACGGGCGGGTATTACTTATAGATAAACCATTGGAATGGACCTCTTTCCAGGTTATTGGTAAACTTCGCTGGATATTCAAAATCAAGAAGATAGGTCATGCTGGCACGCTTGATCCTTTAGCGACTGGTTTGCTGATCGTCTGCACAGGAAAGTTTACCAAAAAGATTAACGATTACATGGGAATGGAGAAGGAATATCGCGGAACAATTACCCTTGGTGCTTCCACTCCCACCTATGACCTGGAAAGTGAACCATTTGATTTCCAAGCATATAACCATTTAACTGAAGAAGCAATTTTTGATGCAACTGTTCCTTTTAAAGGACCCATACAACAAATTCCCCCGGCCCATTCGGCCATACAAATAAATGGTCAGCGGGCCTATGACCTGGCAAGACAAGGCAAAATAGTTAAGCTTGAACCACGGGCAATAACCATACAATCATTTGAAATAACAGCTATAGAGTTACCGCTGGTTCATTTCAAAGTGGTTTGCAGTACCGGAACCTATATCCGGAGCCTTGCAAACGATTTTGGCGCCTCACTTGGGGTGGGTGGTTATCTCAGTTCTTTACGTAGAACAAGAATTGGAATGTTTTCTGTAGACGATGCAAAGACTCCTGCCGAAATAGAAATGGAAATGAAGACATTTCGAGAAAAAGAACAAGTACCTTTTGACAATTAAACATTACATGTAGCTGAAAATCAGATATTCGCTATCTTGAAATAGTCGGACATTTTTAGTGATTAAAAAGGATATCCAATTCCAAATTGGAAGCCAATATTGTTTTTTGCTTCGGTGCCTAACCGGTTTTTAGTACTCCATTCTACTGTTTTCATCCAACCAGCACCGTCTCTAACCGGGTCTTTCACTTTATAAGCGGCATCAAGCCTGATAACCAGGTAACTCACATCCCAGCGAATACCCGTTCCAACATCCATTGCAAGATCATAGTAAAGATTTTTTAAGAAAAACTTACCCTCGCCATCAGCATTATTTGAATGATTCCAGATGTTACCAACATCTGTAAACAAGGCTCCACCGATATTAAACCCAAATAACCGAAACAGTTTAAAACGAAATTCAGCATTCATTTCAAACTGTATGTCCCCAAACCGATCTGTAAATCCTTTGGTAGTATCACTGATTATACTTCTTCCAATACCGAGCTGACGCAATCCCCATGCCCGCATACTGTTACTTCCACCGGCAATATATTGGCGGTAGTAAGGTAAGGTTGCCCGTTTTCCAAATTCATCCTTATCGAAATTCCATCCAACTCCAGCATATGCCCGGTAATTCATTGAGGATTTGGCATGTTGCACACTATGAACAAACTGGCCTTCTACCCTGAAAAATTGAAAAGACTCTTTATTAAAAATTTCAAAATCAAAAGGTGAAACCTCCCCAGCAAACCTGAAATAGCCAGCACGACGAGGGTTCCTTGGAAATGACATTTTGTGCTCCCACGACATTTTTGCACTTAAAATATTACCTGGTGTAAATGCATACCGCAAAGAGGGATTCACTTCTATTTCTTTCCGCAGGCTATCGGTTTCGTTTATCGAAACAGATTCGAGGTTTGGAATAGACCAGGTGTAAGAGTTTCTCCCTTTTCGAATCTCCCATTGAAGACCAGCTGTAAAAGCAATCTGCTTATAAAAATCGAAACGATCGGTATATAAAGCAGAAAAATTAAGCTGGGTACGGGTGGCATCCAGTTTTCTTCTGTCTAAAAATGCAAATGGCCAGATCAATTTGGGAATAGAAAAACTCTGCGTACCTGATAATAAAAACGCCTGGAAGAAAGCTGCATTTTGATTTAATGAATTGAGCTCGAATCCGAGGCGGGCAGATGAAGTTGATTGAACCCCGGACCTAAAAAGGTTTCTCCCGCGATGTGTTGCATTAATGGATATTGCGAGGAAACGACCCGAAAGAACATTACTAACTGAAATATTATTGTTCTGGCTTCCTTCTAGGTCTAATTGAATGTTTTGCTTCTTCGCCGGGTACAAAAAAACATGAAAATTAACTTTGGCAATAGAGTCATAATGCATGAAAGTTTTCACGTCTACCTGTTGCCAGGGTCCCATGCGCCAAAAATTATTTATCGTACGGAAGTACGCCGCATCATTGTATAACCTTGTGGGAATGAGGTAATTGTTGCGCCTGATTAACCTTGGACGAAACAGGCTTTTTCTTTCTTTTATAATTATCGGGCGTTGTTTACCAACAGAAGTATTAAAGGTTGAATCGCTGATCAGTAATTCGGGCTCCTCCGTTATTTTAGTTTCAGGGTACAGGTAAACGCTGTCGATAAAATATTGCCGGAAAGTATTTGAATCTACTCCCGGTCTTTGCAAGACCTTTAAAATTATTCTTGGATCCTCCCTCCTTCTTTGTGCCTGCAATAATTGTTCAATCGGGTCATTATCAAACGAAATCAGGGAAGGATCTGTAGTATCAGCTTCAATAATAAGTGCATTACGGCTCATACGGAAATAACCGTTATTTCGAAACAGCGTTGCCAGTCTTTCCAGTTCCGCTGCCACCGCATCTTTTGAATAAGGACTGTTTTTTCGCAACAAAGCATTTTTCGCGGCACTATCTGCAAGGTATTTTAAGAATGGCTGCACATTGGGTGTATCAAGCGCATAAATCAGCGTATCGACTGTAAGATTTTTACCAAGATTTACATTAAAAGTGGTGGTAACCCGTATCTGCTCTTTTTCAGGGATGGTATCCATCTTCACAGTAAAAGTATCAAAGCGGGCAGCGTAATAACCTAGCGAATTGAGGTATCCGTTCATGAATGTAATACTCCTTGTCACATTACCCGAATCGAACAAAGCAGGTTTTAAACGTTGTGTAAAACCAAGGATGCTGCGTTGAGGCACCTGCAAACTATCATCCAGGTAAGTATATAATTTTTCTACCAGCAGGGTTTTTTCTTCGCCGCCCAATTTTGGGGCTTTGAGGTTTATCTTGTTATCATAAACAAAAGGAACGTTTTGAGGCGGCTTTTTAATGGAGGCACAGGACGTTGCAAATAATGTACTGATCAACAAAAAAACGAGTATGTTATTGGGCTGTAATGTATGTTCGCTGCGGGAATGTAATGGCATTCAAATGCGTATGCTTAGTAAATTAGAAGTCAAATATATCCAAAGTTTAAGCGACAAAAAATCAAGAACGGTGCTTAAGCAGTTTATTGCTGAAGGCCCTAAAATTGTTGCCGACCTGCTAAACGAATACCCAAGCTATATAGTATGCATTTATGGTACTAAAAGCTGGTTTGATAAAAACGAAAACCTGCCGAAAAATATCGCCACCAGGGAAATTGAATCTTTTGAGCTGGATAAAATTTCAGCATTACAAACACCGCAGGATGTATTGGCAGTGATGTCAATGCCAGAAAACGAATTAATCCCCTTTCAAAAAGGAAAATGGCTGCTGATGCTGGATGGTATACAGGATCCGGGAAATATGGGAAGTATTATCAGGATTGCAGACTGGTTTGGAATTGGTGCTATCTATTGTTCAACAGGTACCGCTGATATCTACAACCCAAAAGTTGTACAGGCGGCCATGGGCAGTTTATTACGAATTACTGTTTGCTACGGCGACTTTGATGCCTGGTTACAACAAACAGGTATTCCTGTTTATGCCACATTGCTGGAAGGCGAAAATATTTATACTGCTTCACCGCTGCCGCCAGGCATTGTGATCATTGGCAACGAAGGAAAAGGCATAAGGCCATCGATGGTCACAAAAACAACCAAATCGCTGACCATTCCGAAAATAGGCAAAGCCGAAAGTTTAAATGCTGCTGTAGCAACGGGTATCGTATTGGCGCAACTGGTGAACGGATCATCCAGGTAAAAACGTAATTGCCAATCATAGTAGTTTTATTTCAATCCTTTAACTGCAGGGTTTGAATTCACAGGAAAGCGAGCCTTCAACTATATTTAATCGAAACGAATGGCCTTCACCGGTGAAATAGTTTTTACAAATAATAACGGTAAACGAAGGGCAAGGAAGCAGATTATGAAACTTCCAATAGCTACGGCAGCAACCTGCCACCAGATGATGTGAACAGGCATAAACGCAACATAATAAGTGGCTTCATCCATTTTAATAAAGCCTGTATACTGCTGCAACCAACATAAACCAAGACCAATAATCAATCCTAATCCAATTCCAGTAAGTGAAATATAGCCCGCGTAGTACCAAAAGATCCGGCTGATACCCGCTTCTGAAAGACCTATAGCTTTTAATACACCAACCATCCTTGTACGTTCCATTACCAATATCAACAGGCAGGTGATAAGATTAATTACCGCCACCAAAATCATCACTCCTACCACGATCATTTTGGTTTGGTCCTGGATGGCGAGCCAGTCGAAAATGTTCGGGTACAATTGCTTAATAGTGTAACTGGAAAGCCCCTGGGGAAGATTAGCTCTGACCTGGCGGGCGATTACTGAATCGGTTGATTTTTCGGGGTCGATCCAAGCCTCATAACCACCCACTTCTGTTGAATCCCATAAATTAAGACGGCGTAAAAAATTGAGATCAGCCAGGGCAAAACTATTGTCGTATTCTTCTATTCCTGTTTTGTACAGCCCGCTAACGATCAATGGACGGGTTCTGATATCATCACTTCCCCTGATGAAAATACATTGAAGGGTATCCCCCGGAATCACGTCCAGCTGTTTGGCAGTATGCTCACTTAATAAAATATCCCGGCTGTAGCCGCTATCTGTGAAACTTATCGTTTTGCCAGATTTTATAAAATCAAAAGGCTGTTTTTCAAATTTGCGGTCAATGCCTTTTAATAATACCCCTTCAAAATTTTCCCGGGTTTTTAGCACTACCGATTTTACTGCAAATGACTGGTAATGGGTAATGCCTTTCACTTTCCTAATGGCAGCTTCAATGGTATCAGTTCTTTTAAAAGATCCTTCTTCAGACACCATAGAACGAATGGGAGATAAAGCTTGAATTCTGACATGTCCCCAAAAGCTAAAAACTTTGCGGGAGACTGCCTCCTGGAAACCATTGACCATACTCAGCGTAATGATCATTGCCGCCACACTAAGTGCGGTAGCTGTTACGGCAAGCCTGATGATAAACCGGGAAAAGGAAGGCTGTGTATTAAAGATGATCCGCCTTGCAATGAAGAAAGTAAGTTTCAATAAAGGCTATTTTTTTCAAAGGAAATGAAATTGCAGCAATCTGGTTGGAATGAAATAGGAACAAAAATTACAGGAGTAGTTTTACAGAAACAATGATTTTGTTGCAAGTATTGAACAGGAGAAGCAGCAATAAGTTTATTTCGCCCGGAGTTGCCTTAAAAAATACAGGCATAAACCAAAAGTAAATTACGGTTTAAACAAAGGAATGTTGCCTCATTAAACATAAACGGTTTTCACCGTCAAAGGAATGCTTCTGAAAAATGGTGTTTATATTGTGTATTATTAAAGTGATTGTATGGTAAAGGGCTTCTTCTTAGTTACGGGATTCTTATTGGCTGCTTCAGTTTGTTTTGCTATTGGTGAGGAAACCAGAAGCACTACTGTTCACAGTATAAAACTGTTTAAAAAAGGGGCACAGGTAGCATTACCAGTAATTCCTCTAAATGCCCTTGAACAACTGGAATTACACTTCGACGATTTTCAAACTTCCTCAAAAAGCTACTATTACACTTACCAGCTATGTGATGCAAACTGGGAGCCCGCCAACCTGAGCCAAATGGATTATATAAAGGGCTTCAGCCAAAACCGCATCACTTTGTACCGTTTTTCTTCTATTGCATTTACCCGTTATGTGCATTACCAGATCAATCTACCGGCGGCAAATTGTATGCCCTCCCGCTCGGGCAATTATCTTTTGAAAGTATTTACAAATGGCGATACCAGTAACCTGGTTTTTAGCCGTCGTATGATGGTGGTGCAGGAAAGGGTTACCATGGGTGTACAGGTGCTGCAGCCTTTTAGCCAGGAAACGTTTAGATCTCACCAAAAAATAGTTACCAAGGTAAATTTTGGCCCGCTCGACATTTTTAACCCGGCGCAACAAATTAAAGTAGTGGTACTACAAAATAACCGCTGGGATAATGCACAGCAAGCCAATGTTCCAAATTTTATCAGGGGCAAGGAATATGAATACAGTGGGGAGGATAAATTTATTTTCGAGGGTGGCAAAGAGTTTCGCTGGCTTGATTTAAGAAGTTTGCGTTTGCAAAGCGACCGGGTCCGGAAAATTGATTATAACAATAAATCGTACGACGTATTTCCTGTTCCCGACTCTGTCAGAAGCCCGATGCGTTATATCTATTACCAGGATTTAAACGGCCGCTACTTCGTAGAAACGCTGGAGGATATCAACCCCTGGTGGCAAAGCGACTATGCCATGGTTCATTTTACATTTTTACCCAATAACCATAGCGACTTTGATAACAGGCCGCTGTTTTTGGTGGGCGAATTAAATAACTATGATGTTTCGCCTGCCAGTGCCATGCAATGGAACGAAGAAAAACAAGCATATACAAAAGACCTGCTTTTAAAAAACGGGTATTACAGTTATGCGTACGTAACCAAAGATCCCGGGAAAGAAAATGTAAGTTTCCGTTTTACGGAAGGAACGGTTTGGGATACTGAAAATCAATATTCGGTACTGGTATATTACCGGCCATTTGGCAGCCGCTCCGATGAACTGGTAGGATTTACTGAATTGAGCAGCCTGTTGTTTTTTAATAAGCGATAAGGCGGTGAAAAGTGAGTGGTCAGTGGTGATCGTGAGTCGTGAGTCGTGAGGCGTGAGTGCTCCGCGATTCGGGTTTCACTTGGATATTTAATGTTTTCATGAGTCGTGAATCGTGAATCGTGAGTCGTGAGGCGTGAGTGCTCCGCGATTCGGGTTTCACTTGGATGTTTAATGTTTTCTTGAGTCGTGAATCGCGGGTCGTGCATCGTGAGTCGTGAGTCGTGAGTCGTGAATGCTCCGCGTTGCAATTTTAATTTCTACATTTCACTTTTCACCTGATCATTATTTTTTATTCGTGTTTATTCGTGCATTCGTGGCAAGCATTTGTAAAAAGATGCCTTTAATTCCCATCCATTATTCGTGCATTTGTGGCATCTCTTCTTGTCACTAGCGGTACAGGTCTGCCATTTCACGTTTGATATTAGCCACATCCCTGCCTTTTACCAACTACTAACTTCCAGTTACCATGGACTCATCCCTCTCCCGGGCAAAAAAATAACCCTCTACGGGTTAAATACATTTTGAAGTAACTAAGAGAAAAAAAAATGCCAGGCTACTCACATCGCACCGCTACAACCGCCTACCCTTGCTACCTTCCGGTCCTGGGGGAGTTCAGCAGGAGCTGGCCGTATGAGACCTGGCGCTGCAAATGTAGGAGGCTGCCCCTAACTACACAAATAACTTTCCTATAAAAAAAACGAAATGCATTTTTATTTAAGGTTCTTTTTGCTTATGCAGCTGGATGAGTTTGCTGTATTTTCCAAAAGTTTGAAATGCCTGCAATTTGGCAATCATATAGCCGTTCCATCCATCTAAAAAGCCAAGTCTTATGAAAAAAGCATAAACAAATGCCCAGGCCGGGTTTACGATTGCTTTTAAATACGATGGTCTTTTGTTCCTTAGAAACAATGCATTTGCCGCAATGGTGCTGAATTTATTCATTTGTGAAATATGCTCATCATAGCTCCGGTAGATATAATGCAGGATATCTTTTTTTACATAACGAACCTTTGAGCCATCAACAGGAATTAATTTATCATGTGGATTTTGTCCTCCCCAGGACGCCATGCCTGATTTGATGAGACGCAGCTTTTTATCGGGATAATATGTGCCATGTTTTATCCATTGACCGCAATAATTATTGAACCGGTTAAAGACATATCCGTCACATGAAAAACCCTTAGCCTTTTCAGCCATTAAAAATGAAATCATCCCTTCACTAAGTGCTTCATCTGCATCGAGGCTTAAAATATATGTATGATTTGCTTTTTGAAGTGCAAAGTTCTTTTGTTCAATATAGCCCAGGAAAGGTTGTTCGATAAACGTAACGGCATAAGACCTACAAATTGCTTTTGTGTTATCAGCAGACAAAGAATCAACTACGATAATCTCATCTGCTACCTGCAATACTGACTGAATACAGCGCCCGATATTTACTTCTTCGTTAAGTGTGATGATAACCACCGATAAACCCGGCTTTTTTTGCTGTTGCATGAATTCAAAGATAGGCGGGCGATATTATTACTAAGTATAGGAAAAGGAGAAACCTTTAGTTTTGCCGGCGATTTAATTGAAGATGTAATTGGAGGTTGATTCCGTTGGATGTGAAATCGATAGGATCATTTCGTAAGGCATAAGCTGGTCATATCAGAAAAGAGTTCTATAGGAAGACTTGTTTATGAAGATGATTTTCCCGCCTGGAGAATAGAAGATGGTGTATGAAATTTGTAGTGGTGTGTGAAAGAAATATTGAATGCTCGGGCAGCGATTATTTCCGGATGCCCTTTAAGCAATTATTGTTTTTGTAAACAAGCAAACGAAAAAAAGTTAGATCCAATAATCACAATAAAGTAAAAAAAGACGGTATGACACTCAAGGAAAAAATAGCGGCCGCATGGGCAGATCGTGAATTATTAAGAGATATCGAATACAGCGAAGCAGTAGAACAGGTATTGGAAGAAGTGGACAAAGGCAAATTGCGTACTGCATCTCCTACAGAAGATGGATGGCAGGTGAATGAATGGGTTAAACAAGCTGTTTTGATGTATTTCGGTATCCGTAAGATGGAAACTTTTGTATTGCCCCCTTTTGAGTTTTATGATAAAATGAAACTCAAATCTAACTATGCAGATTTAGGCGTTAGAGCGGTACCTCATGCTGTGGCCCGCTATGGTGCTTACCTTGCCCGCAACGTTGTATTAATGCCATCATATGTAAATATCGGCGCATATGTTGATGAGGGTACGATGGTGGATACCTGGGCAACGGTTGGCAGCTGTGCGCAGATCGGCAAGCATGTTCATTTAAGTGGTGGTGTTGGAATTGGTGGTGTATTGGAACCACTGCAGGCATCACCCGTGATTATTGAAGATGGCTGTTTTATCGGGAGCCGGTGTATCGTGGTGGAAGGTGTAATTGTAGAAAAAGAAGCTGTATTGGGAGCAAACGTAGTACTGACAAAATCAACAAAAATCATTGATGTAAGCGGACTTACACCTGTTGAATACAAAGGTCGTGTGCCAGCCCGCAGCGTGGTAATTCCCGGGTCGTATACCAAACAATTTCCTGCCGGAGATTATGGAGTGGGATGTGCGCTTATCATTGGACAGCGTAAGGCGAGTACCGATCTTAAAACAAGTTTGAATGATGCGCTTCGGGATTTTAATGTGGCGGTATAGTACAATTTTGGGAAATTGAAACTTGAGATTTTGAGATTTCTGCAACCCATCGATTGAATCCCGGGCAATCAGGAGCCGGGTAACAGTCACTTAAATTTTGAATTTTTTAATCGGTCCGGCGGCCTATATTTGCTGCCCGATCTGAAAAAAATTCCTGAAAAGGTTTTTATTGAAAGCAGGAACAGGATGTTCATTTTGTTCCTGTTTTATTGCCCGGGTGGCGAAATTGGTAGACGCACTGTGTTCAGGTCGCAGCGTTCGCAAGGATGTGCTGGTTCGAATCCAGTCCCGGGCACCAAAAAAACATTTTATAACCCGTTGTAAATGACTGATTTACAACGGGTTTTTCTTTTTTAGCTGTTGTATTCTCCCGCTTTTATTCGCTTTTTGACACAAACTTTTACACATAGATGACACATGGTGTGGCATTTTTACTGTTCAGCTTGACTTTCAATTCAATCGTTTATGGCTTTTAAGTTGCTATCACGCGATTTTCTATTAGGTAAAATTCAACATCTGACGGGCTATGAATATTAATGTAAAAAACGCATTTCCTGTACCATCAACATTCTTAAGAATGTGAGATAGTTTTCATTGCTGCTATTATTTGTGTGATTATTTACAAGTTTTCCTTCCAAAAACTTTCCATCGTGCGGCGTAAATGAAGCGATGTATTTGGTCGTTCATCAATACTATGTGTACGCATGGGATACGACATCATCTGAAACAACTTATTTTGCTTAATCAATTCATTCACCATCCTTTCAAAACTTTGGTAATGTACATTGTCGTCGGCTGTGCCATGAATGATCATTAGTTTGCCACGTAGATTTTTTACATAGTTAATGGGCGAACCATCGTGGTAGCCTTTGGCATTATTGCGAAGGAGGTTCATGTATCGTTCCTGGTAAGTAGCATCATATAGCCTTTGATCAGAAACAAATGAAACAGCAAGGCCCGTTTTATAAATAGCAGGATACCTGAACATACAATTTAAAGTCATTTGGCCGCCCCCGCTCCATCCCCAAATTCCTACTCTCGAAGTATCGATAAACGGATGCATTTCAAAAATTTTAAGAGCGGCTTTAGCCTGGTCTTGTGATGCCAGTATTCCTATCTGCCGGTAAATCGATTTTCGCCAGTCTCTGCCACGGGGAGTCTTCGTGCCCCGGTTGTCTACGCTAATCACAATGTTGCCCTGTTGCGCCATATAATGATGCCAAAGATCGCCTCCATCCCAATTGTCCTGCACAGTAGAACCGGCAGGCTCACCGTAAAGAAAGAAAAGCAACGGGTATTTTTTCGCAGTGTCAAAACCAACGGGTGTAATCATCCAGGCATCTAATACATCATCCCCTATATCTATCTTAAAAAATTGTTTGGCAGTTAACCCAAGCCGATCATATTTCTCCTTTAATACGCGATTGTCTTCCAGCAATTTCGTGGTCTTGTGGCCTGGCAAACTAATCAATGAGATAACAGGTGGCGTTGTATTGTTTTGAAACGTCTGTATAGCCCATTGCGCATTGGAAGACACCTGGTAACTGCTTTGCCCCATCATGTTGGCAGGGGTAACGCGTTCTGCTGTTCCTGTACCATCCATACGGCTCCTGTATAAGTATCGCTGCGTATAATTTTTGGGAGAAGCGATATAATATACATAGCCACCGGTTGTATCAATGCAGGAAATTTCAACCACGTCAAAATCTCCCTTTGTAATCAAATCAACAGATGTACCATCCCGGGATACTTTATACAAATGCAACCATCCATCTCTTTCACTTGACCAGGTAAAATATTTTTCATGATCAAGCCAAAGGATATCATCATGTATTTCGAGAAATGCTTTATCTGTTTCCGTAAGGCGGTTGTCAAGTTTCATGGTATTGATATCCCCCATCCAGATACGATTGGTATCCTGCGTACGATTTAACTGCTGGATCATTACTTCGTTGGAAGCCGGTATAAAGTCCATACGCGGCAAGTAGTTATTCTGTGGATCACCGGGAATATTGAACCAGCGTGTTAAACCGCCATCAACGGGTACTACTCCTATTTTTACCGCCGATAAACTGGTGCCAACTTTTGGATAAGGCAGGGGTATCGGAACGGAGTAGACCGAATCAACATTATTGATCAAATAAAACGTTCCTATTGCTTTTGTATCAGACTGCCAATAGGCAATGTGTTTGCCGTCGGGGCTCCACCTAAAACCATCCCTGCAATCCAGTTCTTCTTCATACACCCAGTCAAATGTTCCGTTGATGATATTTCCGCCACCGTCGTGTGTAATTTGTTGTATGTGCTGCGTAGCAAGTTCTTCCACGTAAATGTTGTACCCGCTTTCGTAAGCAACCTTGCTTCCGTCGGGTGAGAATTTAGCAAACATCATGGTGGTGCTTTCGACCGATTTTCCAAGCTGCTGTAACTTTCCTGTTTCAAGGTTCAATAACCAATAATCACCGCGTGTATGGTATCTCCAAACCTTCCGGGTATTGGTAAAAATTAATAGTTTGCTATCGTCCCTGCTCCAATGATAACCTGCTATAGCCAACGGTTTTTTATCATTGGCCGGTATGAGTTTTTCAGCCGATACCAATACAGTTCTTTTACCAGACAATGCATCATAACGAATAATATCTTGTCCGCCGATTTGCTTATTGGATTCAAGCGTTGAATAGCCATCGTTGTCTTTCATCCATCTTACAGGTCCAAAACCTTTTTGGTTGTAAGTTCCGTTGCTGTATATGTCTTCCAGGGTTAACGCAGTTTTTTTCTGCTGTGCTATGCACATAAAACCCGGAAGAAAAACGGTTGCAAGCATTAATAAATTCCTGATCATTTTGTTTGATGTATGCTTCATGCGCCCTTTGTATAATTTGTAGTTTCAAGTAGTTTATTTCTTACATACTCCGCCTGTTTTTATCCGTAGTATCCACCTGGTTATTTTATAATCCCTTCCGTACGATTTAATTTTAATATGTTACGTCCCATCATATATTAGTTGGTTTTAGTTTTTTAAAGGATGTATCTTATGGAAAGTTTTTTTATTTTGCTGTTACCTGGTATAGCGTTCCTTTGACGGTCGAAAATGCTATCACTCCGTTGCCAATATTTTTAGAAACAATTTTTCGTCCATTGCTGCTTATTACTACTGGTAATTTAGCATCTATTTTGCACAATCCACCTTGTTTTGATAAGACAGTAGCCGTGGTGATTTTACTATTTTTCCATGCAAGGCTTAATTCGAAAGCGCCACGTGTACATATGCCTGTAAACTTTCCTTCACTCCATACATCCGGTAAAGCAGGTAACAGCTCAATTACACCTTCATGCGATTGTACCAGCATTTCGGTGATTCCCGATGTAACACCCAGCGTGCCATCTACCTGCATGGGAGTAAAACATTTTGCAAACAATTGAGGAAAGGTCTGCTGGTTGATATAGCCCTTAAATATTTTGAAAGCCCTGTTGCCATCGTGCAATCGTGCCCATAAATTTATTTTCCACGCTCTCGAGAAGCCTGCACCTTCATCGCCTCTCGCTTCAAGCACTTTTTTTATGGGTTTAATAAAAGCAGGTGTTTTTTTAATTGAGAAAATATTACCTGGATACAATCCGTAGAGGTGAGAATTATGCCGGTGTTTAGCTTCCAGTTGATCATAGTCTTCTGCCCATTCCTGTAACATCCCATCCTTGCCAATTTGCGGAGGCACCAACCGGTCTTTTGCTGCTGCAACTTTCATAGCAAAACTGGTATCGATGCCCAATGTTTTAGAAGCTTCCAGGTAGTATGAAAACAAATCAGTTAATATTTGCATATCAATACTCGCACCCGCACAAATGGTGGTGAAATACCACATGGATGTTACCTCATCAAAAAAGTATTTGTAGCCTGGTCCGGCAGGTGGATTTTCAGGTGAATTAGAGGGATTGGTAATTAGCCAGTGTTTGTTGTTGTTGGGATACTCCACTAAAAAATCCATAAAGAATTCAACGGATCCTTTCATGAGCGCGTAAATATCTTTAAGATATTCTCTATCTAACGTAAATAGGTAATGCTCCCATAATTGCGTGGTGAGCCAGGCACCTCCCACCGTAAATGTGCCCCAGGTTGGTCCGTCCATAGGAGCTGCAACCCGCCATAGATCTGTGTTTTGGTGAAACACCCATCCCCGGGCGCCATAATGTTCCTTCGCCACCTGGCTACCCTGGTCGGTAAGTTCTTTTACCATGTTAACCAAAGGTTCTGATAATTCAGACAAGTTACTGGTCTCTACAGGCCAGTAATTCATCTCTGTATTTATGTTTGTGGTATACTTTGAATCCCAGGGAGGATTCATGTTGTTGTTCCAAATTCCCTGAAGGTTGGCAGGTTGCGTGCCCGGGCGGGAAGCGGAAATTAAAATGAATCTGCCAAACTGGTAGCACAAAGCAGCCAGCGAAGGATCTGCTTCGGTGTCAAAACTTTTTAATCTTTCACCAGTCGGTAAAAAAGAGTTTTTAGTGGATGGAAGCATAAGGCTTACTCTGTCAAACAATGCCTTATAATCTTTCACTGCGGCCGCCTTAATATCATCATAATTTTTACCATCAAGATCTTTAAGATATTTGTTGGTTTTTGCATGATGATCACCACTAACATCTTTATAGTTAACAAAGTTTGTTGCAGCAACAAAATAGAGTGTTACTGTATCTGCCTGTTCAATCACCAGGTCAGCATCCTCTACCCGGGTAGTGCCTCCTTTTGTTACTGCTTTCAACCTGGCCTCAAAACGAAGTTTACCTTCGATGCCCATATAATCAGCTGATTTTCCTGACAACACCAGGCCATCTTTTCCTGCACCATCCATTTTGAAATAATCTGTTGCATAATTGGAATGTGTTTTATTTCTTTCCCCTCTTAAAGAAGCATTAAATGAAATGCTTGCGGGTTTATCGGCGGTTATCCTGATCGCAATTGTTTGATCTGGCACCGAAGAAAAAACTTCTCTTAAATAAGTAACGCCGTTTGCTTTATATTTTACAGATGTGATACCGGTTTCCAGGTCAAGCCATCGTTTATAATCAGTTGCCGTGTCTTCGTTTTTAAAAGTGAGTACCAGGTTTGCGAGCGACTGGTACTTTTGTTGTTCCACCGGGTAGCCTAAAAGTGATCTTCCAAAAAGTTTATGGGCCTCTATCGGCCGTCCCTCGAAAATGTTTTTTTGAATAGCGGGCAATGATGTATACGCACCTTTTACAACAGTAGAATAAGGACCGCCAGACCAATAAGTATCTTCATTAAGTTGAATGCGCTCTTCTCCATATTTACCAAATACCATGGCACCAAGCCGCCCGTTTCCAACAGGAAGGCATTCTTCCCACACGGCAGCCGGCGACCGGTACCATAACAAAGTAGCAGGATCAAAAGTTTTGTGATCGATTAAGCTGGAAATATCGCGCTGGCAGAAGGCTTGATTCCATAAGGTTAGAGATAATAATACCAGGGCAACATTCAACATCTGCTTCATTCAAATGCCATTTAATTAGCCATGAATATAGGCGAGGTGAATGGAATGCAGTTTAAAATTCTAATGAATGATGGCAAGACGAAGGATATACTTGTTAACGACCAGGTATTTATTAATAAATTGATTGACGGTCGGAAGAGAGGGAGACAATCGCAGGCTTGCAATGTTAGACTGCGGCTATTAATTGGTACAGAAAAAAATAGCTGGTAACATTACCCCTGAAGAATGGTACTCATTTCATTAAAATGGGAACCTGGTTTTTCTACATTCTTCATACATTATAAATTGGTGACTTCAATTAATACGGTCCTATGCTATGTTTGAAATATTTACCAGTTTCTAAGTCCTTTTGTTCTTAATTGTCGGTCATAGTAAACAGTCGCCATAATTCGATCCCATATCGTATTTACCCTTATAGGCATATCTTTGTTCCTGGCTGTACAGTTACCGCGTCTGAAAAGGACAAAAGAAATAATGCGGCCATGAGTAAATAGTTCACTAACCTTAATTTTAATTTTATGCCGAAAAAGACAGCTGAACCAAAGAAGAATAAGCCTACTAAAAAGAAAAGCTCAGCACAGAAGAAAGCGGATCCAAAGAAACAGCAAGCACGTTAAGCTCAAAACGCAGAGAGCCCGGCTCACAGCGCCGGGCTTTTTTTTACGCCGTTGTTAGTGTTTTGGTTAAAGAATTCTAACAACAAGTTTTCCTCACGAACAGTAAGCCTGGAAGAAATTAATTAATACACTTAACCTAAATGCTATATGGATTTTAAAAACTATTTATTGCCGGTCGTTGCTCTTTTTAGTGCTTTGGTGTCTTGCAAGCAGCAGGAAATGTCGCAGAAAAGTACCATGGCGAACCTTATTCCAAAACCTGTTTCGGTAACAGAAACAAATGATGTCTTTACACTAACAAAAGAAACTGGAATTTATGTGCTCGGTGACAGTGCCAGTGACCTGCATGTGGCCCAATGGTTTGCAGACAAGCTGAAACCTGCTACAGGCTTTAATCTAAAGGTCGCCTTATCAAAAGAAGAATCAAAACCGGATGGTATTTACCTGGTTCATGCGGCCAATGATGCTGCCCTGGGTAATGAAGGTTATGAATTGGTTATTTCAAAAGAGGTCATAAAAATAGCTGCAAACAAACCTGCAGGCTGGTTCTATGCATTACAAACAATAAGACAATTATTACCTGCGGATGTAGAACAATCAACAGTCCGGCAGGCCTCCTGGCAAATTGCCACCGGCACTATTCGCGACTACCCGGAATATGTTTACCGTGGCAGTATGCTTGATGTAGCCAGGCATTTCTTTAGTGTGGATGATGTAAAGCGTTATGTCGATCTGATTTCTACTTATAAGATGAATATACTGCACCTGCATTTGTCTGATGACCAGGGCTGGCGCATAGAAATCAAATCATGGCCCAATCTTACCAAAATTGGAGGTAGTACAGAAGTTGGCGGTGGTGCAGGTGGCTTTTATACGCAGGAGCAATACAAGGATATTGTAAAATACGCACAGGATCGGTTTGTTACCATTGTTCCTGAAATTGATATGCCAGGCCATACCAATGCAGCGCTGGCTTCATATGAAGAATTGCATAGCACAGAAGACCTTCGATCAAATGCTGAACTTCCTAAGGATACCGCGATTAATCTTTACACCGGTACGGAGGTGGGTTTTAGTTCATTACGTACACACAAGCCTGTTACGTATAAATTTATTGATGATGTTATAAGGGAACTGGCAGCAATCACACCGGGTCCATGGATACATATCGGTGGCGATGAAAGTCATGCTACATCGAAAGAAGATTATATCCCTTTCATGAGCCGTGTGCAGCAAATGGTGATAGCACATGGCAAGCAGGTGATCGGCTGGGATGAAATTGCACTTTCAACCATTCAACCTAATACGGTAGTGCAGTTCTGGGCCGACGCAGAAAATTCGAAACTGGCTGTTTCAAAAGGCGCCAAAGTAATCATGTCTCCTGCAAAAAAAGCTTACCTCGATATGCAGTACGATTCCACCACAAAACTTGGTTTGCATTGGGCCGCATATATTGAGGTAGACAGTGCGTACCTATGGGATCCTGCAAACTATGCCGATAGCATCAAACGCAACAATATTCTTGGTGTGGAGGCTGCCTTGTGGACGGAGACCATTACCAATATGGAAGATATCGAGTACATGGTATTTCCACGTTTGCCAGGTTATGCAGAGATTGCATGGTCACCGGTTTCGGGTAGAAGTTGGGATGAATATAAAGTACGTTTAGGTAACCAGGCCTTACGTTTTAAAGCAATGGGAATTGATTATTATAAATCTAAATTAGTACAGTGGGTGGAATAATTTTATTTAGGCCGGCATATGACTTTGGCGCCTTCCCAAGCATCGCACACTGTTCGTCTTGAATGTAAAATCGAAAGTAGTCCGCGAAAATCTCGAATGCAATTTCACTTTTTGCTGTCATGTATCGAATGTAGTCGCTTGCCGCTAACTTATGGTTAGGCATGAAATAGCACCACGGTTTGGCAAACCCAATTTTATATTGGTCATGTAGATCTGATCGCCTTCCAAACAGGTTAATACAAATCCATTTGCTTTAAATATTTTTTTTGACCAGGCAAAGGAATCGTAATTGTCAATCGACTTATGCCGGTAAATTCAGGAGCTAATTTGGGGATATCGTAATCAATGCCCGTCTGCCGGCAGAATTGCCATTTTTCATCGGGCTTATTTCCAAAAAAGAAGAAGGATAATTTTATAGGTCGATTATCTTATACCAATGCCTGGTATAAGATTTCAATAGGATGCAGGGCAGCTTTTTGCGTACCATCTTTTACCTGGTGCCTGCAGGATGTTCCCGCTGCTGCCACCAGCACCTCGTCTTCCAGTTTTCTTACATATGGAAATAGGACTAGCTCCCCAACTTTTTGTGATACTTCGTAATGTTCTTTTTCATAACCAAAAGAACCCGCCATGCCACAACAACCGGAAGGGATTTCTTTAACGGTGTAATTGAATGGAAAGCTTAAAATAAAAAGGCTGTACCTGGAAGATGACAATACTTTTTGATAACAGTGCGTATGCAAAACAATGTCCTGGGTGGCAAGTGTAAATTGCTCCTGCTGAATATTGCCTTGCTTAATCTCGTTATACAGAAATTCTTCTATCGTAAACGTGTATGCTGCCAGATGTTTTGCATCAGCCAGTAAGGCAGGTTCTGCCAGGTCGATGTATTCATCCCGAAGGGTAAGAATAGCAGATGGTTCTATACCAATAAGCGGCATATCTTTCGATACAAGGCTGGCCAGTGAACGGATATTTTTGTTAGCAACGGTTGCCGCTTTCTTTAGCAATCCTTTTGAAAGAAAGGTACGGCCACTTTCCCTGTGCTTAGGAATCACAACCTCATAACCTAATTTCTCCAGTAACAAGATGGCTTTCTGCCCTATTGACACATCAAGATAGTTGGTAAATTCATCGCAAAACAAGTAGACTTTTTTTGAACTTGCAGCATGTGATGACTGCCTTTTGTCGGACCAGTTCTCAAGCGTTTGTTTGGCCAGCAAAGGCATTGTTCTGTCGGGATGAAACCCAACCAACCGGTTCATATTTCTCCTTAGGACATTGGTGCGTAAAACAAAATTATACAACCCCGGAGCCAAAAATGCCAGCCTCATTTGTTTTGCAAAATTTCCAATCAATTTTGAACGTAGCGGTATGCCATTTTCTACGTAGTAATGCTGTAAGAATTCCGCTTTCATTTTGGTAATATCAACACCCGACGGACATTCTACTTTGCAGCCTTTGCAACTAAGGCAAAGGTCCATTACTTCCTTAATTTCTTGATGGTTAAAAGGCGCTGCATCACCTGGATCGCTGAGGTATTGCCGCAGTACATTAGCCCTGGCCCGCGTAGTATCAAACTCATTTCGAGTAGCCATATAACTCGGGCACATTAAACCGGTAGAAACCACACTTCTGCGACAATCGCCCGAACCGGAACATTTTTCTGCCAGGGTTGTTATGCCACCTTTTCCCGGAAAACTAAAATGTGTTTTTATAAGAGGCATTACTTCATCCTGCCGCATTCTTAAGTTTGAATCCATAGCAGGCGTATTCACAATTTTACCTGCATTAAAAACATTATGGGGATCGAACATCCGTTTTACTTCTTTAAATAAACGCATTACTTCATCGCCCATTACACTTGCAATAAATTCTCCTCTTAACCTGCCATCGCCATGCTCGCCACTCAAAGAGCCGTTGTATTTTTTTACAAGAGCAGCGGTATCTTTTAGGATGCTTCGAAAGATAAAAACACCTTCTTTTGTTTTCAGGTTGATGATAGGTTCTACATGTACTTCGCCTGCACCGGCATGCGCATAGAAAGAAGCAGCAACTTTATATTTTTCAAGAATTACTTGCAGATCTGCAATGTAAAATGGCAAATCTTCAGCAGCAACGGCGCAATCTTCAATAAGATTTACCGGCTGCGCATCACCAGTAATATTTCGCAACAATCCAAGTCCTGCTTTTCTTACTTCCCATGCAGCTTTAACGTTGTCACCAAACAATACCGGGTAAGCATATCCAAAGTCATTTTGCTGTAGCTCACTGATCATAGCCTGTGCTCTTTCAGCAGCCAACCCGGGTGCTTCTTCCATAAACTCTACCATCAAAATGGCACCAGGGTCGCCTTCAATAAAAAAACGGTTTTGTTCGTATACAGGATGCCCTTTGGTAAAATCGAGAATAAATTTATCAACGAGCTCCGACGCCATTGGCCGGTGTTGCAAAGCCACACGGTTAGCCAGTAAAGATTCAGTAATGCTGGTACAATGCACGCAAACCAATGCAATATACTGGGGAGGCAATGGCAATAACTGCAGCTTGATTTCTGTAGTAATTGCAAGGGTACCTTCAGAACCCGCAATAAGTTTATTGAGGTTAAATGCTTTGCCACCGGCATTAAATGGCTTCATCTCAACCAGTGCATCCAATGCGTAACCGGTATTTCTTCTTACAACTGTTTTCTTAGGAAAATTATTATGAATAGTCGTTTGATTCGTCTCGTTCACTAACAGGTTAAACAAAGCGTTGTAAATTGAATTCAGCAAGGGATTTTTAGAGGATATATTGCTATTTGTTTGTGCATTAATCACCACAACACTTCCATCACTAAGGACGACCCTGGTTTCCAACAGGTGATCTCTAACCGCTCCCCAAACAATGCTATGAAGTCCACAGGAATTATTACCTACCATGCCGCCTATCATGGCCCTGCTGGCGGTGGAAGTCTCCGGGCCGAACATCAAGCGCATTGGAGCCAAATAATGATTTAAATCGTCTCTAATTACGCCGGGCTGAACCCTAACCCATTTTTCTGCAACATTTACTTCCAGTACCTGGTTAAAATGGCGGCTGACATCTACCACTATGCCGTTGCCAACCACTTGCCCGGCAAGGGAAGTACCTGCCGCACGTGGTATGAGCGTAGTTTTATTGCTTGTTGCAAAATTTACCAGCTGAATGATGTCTGTTTCACAAGCGGGGATGGCGACAGCCAGCGGTTTTTCTTCATACACCGAAGCATCGGTACTATAGGCCCTTAGCTGTCCCTGGTGAAAAGGAGACTGATCATAGAAAAGTTCGCCTTCCAGTATTTGTTCCAGCTTTTGCAAACGGTCCGTCATGGGTCAAAAGTAGCCACCGTTTTTGGTTATTTCATTTACAGTAATCCCATCCTTTACCCATCAAAAGATTTTTTTTTCATTTTCCTTGATTTCTTCTGTACGCACCAACATTCATAGGCTATGTCGCGGGGTACAAAAAGTACTCTGGTAAAGCGTAACCAGGCACAGGAACCTGCCATAAATTAACAAGAATGCGCTTTCAACTTTTTCTCTGCGAACTTTGCGTGCAACCAGGCGGGTTTGGCAGTAAAAGTCCTGAATTAAAACCGGAGAAAGCGCAAAGAAAAACCCGGCAAAGTACACAGGCACCGCTTCGTACACCTCTGGAGTGATCTTAAACAGCATTTAAGGAAGTAAAAATTGAATATGCAGTGGACACAAGTAATAGATCCGTTTGATAACATGGCTTTGTCCGCATTGGTGGCTTTAACTCCTATCCTTTTTATTTTCTGGGCTTTAATTATTAAGAAAATGAAAGGGTACAAAGCAAGTTTAGTTGCCCTTCTCATTGCATTGCTGATTGCAGTTTTTGTTTACGGAATGCCGGTGAAGCTTGCATTAATTTCTTCCGCTCACGGTGCTTTGTATGGTCTTTTTCCTATTTGCTGGATAGTATTGACTGCTGTCTATCTTTTCAATATAACATTGAAAAGCGGGCAGTTGGAAATCATCAAGCATTTCATGGCTTCCATTACTTCGGATAGAAGATTACAGGCATTGTTAATTGCCTTTTCATTTGGATCTTTTTTAGAAGGCCTGGCTGGTTTTGGCGCACCGGTAGCCATCACTGCAGCCATGCTGGTGGGACTAGGTTTTAATCCGCTTTACGCAGCAGGTATTTGCCTGATAGCTAATACTGTTCCAGTGGCATTCGGATCAATTGGTATTCCAATAACGGTAGCAGCACAGGTTTCAGGATTACCCGAAATGGCGATATCACAAATGGTTGGCCGAACGCTTCCTTTTCTTTCACTGTTCATTCCCTTTTACCTCGTGGTGTTGATCTGCGGGTTTAAAAAATCAATCGAGGTTTTACCTGCCATTTTGGTGTCCGGTATTTCTTTCGCGGTTCTGCAATGGTTCGCATCTAATTATCTCAGTCCAATGCTTCCCGATGTATTAGCAGGCATCGGTTCCATCATAACACTTGTCATTTTATTGAAATACTGGAAACCCCGGAATACCTGGCGGTTTAAAGGGGAAACCGTACAGGCGCCTGCAACAAAAATCAATTATTCTTCCGGTCAAATTATAAGAGCATTCTCGCCGTTTATTATTCTAACTTTTATAGTTATTGCCTGGGGACTTCAGCCGGTTAAAGATATACTGAATGCAACCGGGCTTGTACAATTTGAATTACCGGGTTTGCACAATTCTATCGAGTTAGGTGATGGAAAATTACTACCGCAAATCTTCCGTTTAAATTATCTGAGTGCGGCCGGTACGGCGATCTTGATATCTGCGATCATTTCGTTACCCCTTACAGGCATAAAATTCCAAGATGGACTAAAGATCTTCCAGGCAACTTTAAAGCAACTGGCACTGCCCATTCTTACTGTTGCAGCCATATTAGGTTTTTCCTCCCTTCTAAATAATTCCGGGATCTCGAATACCATGGCAAAGGCATTAGCTAATACCGGCTCCTGGTTTCCCTTTTTTTCGCCGATGCTGGGTTGGCTGGGTGTTTTTATTACTGGTTCAGATACTTCAGCGAATGCCTTATTCGGAAAGCTCCAACATGTAACCGCTGTTTCCATTGGAGTAGACCCGGTGTTAACCGTGGGTGCTAATGTTTCTGGTGGTGTGGTGGGTAAAATGATTTCACCACAATCAATCGCCATTGCTGCTGCAGCCGGCAATTTGGTTGGAAAGGAATCTGATCTTTTTCGTTTTACTGTAAAGCACAGTTTTATAATGCTTTTCCTCATTTGTATGCTTACGTTAGGACAAGCTTATTTATTTAGTTGGATAATCCCTTCTTATACATTAGGCAGTAGTTCTGTTGCCACACAGCGCGAGTCCGGTTCATACGGCTATATTTATCTTGTAATTCTTGCAGTCATTTTAATTGCCATAGCTGCGCTTGTACTGCGGGTTTCAAACAATAATCATCAAACAAAAAAAACGGGTTGATACGGGAACGTAAAAACAGACGACCTTAATTTTTATAATATAGATGAAAAAAATAAGATGAAAATAGTTGTACTCGATGGATATACATTCAACCCCGGCGATATCAGCTGGGATGCACTGCATGCACTGGGCGATGTTACTATTTACGACAGAACACCTGCTAATCAGGTTGCCGAACGCTGTTCAGGAGCAGCCATTGTACTTACTAATAAAACCCCTTTGCGTGCAGACATCATTGGCCGGCTTGATTCATTAAAATTTATTGGCGTGCTGGCTACAGGATACAATATAGTTGATGTACTGGCAGCCAAACAAAAAGGAATCATTGTGTCGAATGTGCCCGGTTATGGTACCGCCTCGGTTGCTCAATTAACCATTGCATTGTTATTAGAGTTGTGCCTGCATGTACAAAAACATAGCGATTCCGTGATGCAAGGTAAGTGGGCGCGGTCTGCAGACTGGAGTTTTTGGGATTATCCATTGGTGGAATTAGCCGGCAAATCATTTGGCATTATAGGCTTTGGAAGAATTGGACAACAGGTGGCAGATGTTGGTACCGCATTTGGGATGAATATAATTGGATACAGCAAAACCCAAACGGACCAAACGCACCGCAATAATTTTAAATGGGCGCAGCTGCCTGAACTTTTGGCTGAATCAGACGTCGTAAGCATTCATTGTCCTTTAGTTCCTGCCACACAAGGATTAATTAACCACGAGACGCTGACAATGATGAAACGAAGCGCCTTCCTTTTGAATACCTCCAGGGGCCCTATAGTTGTTGAAGAAGACCTCGCGAACGCATTAAACAATAATATCATTGCCGGTGCAGGAATAGATGTTTTATCAGTGGAACCACCTTCCGAAAACAACCCGCTTTTCAAAGCAAAGAATTGCATCATTACGCCGCATATAGCGTGGGCTACAAAAGAAGCGCGGACAAGACTGATGGACCTCGTTGTCAAAAATGTTTCTTCTTTTCAAATGGGTAGCCCTATTAACATAGTAAATATATAATAGATATAATACGTGAAGCTGTCAACGATAATCTGACAATTAAGTCTATTTACATTCTGTGTGAATAAAGAGAAGTTCCCTGGTGGAAAATGTTTGTCTTTAAAAACAGAACTATTCTTTTGTAGTTACTTCAATTATACCACCTGTTTTAAGTAAGTCGTGTGACACAAAATAGCCGTTACTTTTTTTATTATCAATAAAAATACCGGTCATGTTTCTACCCTTTCCCTTCTTCTTAATAGTCAGGGACTTTCCATTGGGTTGCATCCATTTTACTTCATCAAAAAGCGGAATAGTTACCAGGTATTCAGGATCAGTGGCAGAAAAAGTATAAAGTCCTAATGCACTTAATACATACCAGGCCGACATTTCGCCGGCATCATCCATTCCCGCAAGCGTAAGTCCGTCATGTATGCCATATAAATTATTCAAAATGTGATCAATTATTTTTTGAGATTTTTCGGGCTTTCCAATAAAATAATAAGCAAATGGCGCTTCATGATCAGGCTGATTGCCATGACAATATTGACCAATCATCGTCTCTACGTTCCTGGCAATGTGATTAGAATTCCAGGGTAAACTGAACATCGAATCCAGTTTTGATTCAAACCCTTTCGCTCCGTCATACAATTCAATCAAGCCTGGCATATCGTGTGGCGCAAAGAAAGAAACCTGCCAGGCATTTGCTTCCCGGTACATGTATTCATAATAAGGATACTGTGGATTAAAAGGACTAATCCAGTCACCATTTGCCAGCCTGCCACGCATAAATCGCGTAGACGGATCAAACATATTTTTATAATTTTTTGATCTCGCCATCAATATCCTGTAATTGGCGGTGTCGCCTAATTTCTTTGCAATTTGTGCGAGTGAATAATCATCATAAGCATATTCAAGCGTTTTTGATACTCCTGCTTTTGCCTTTGTTTCCACTTCAGGATTAGGAACGTCCGGATCAGAGATAAAACCCTTTTGAATGTATTCGTCAATATAAGGGCGGGCCGGTCGGGGAACATCACTCGCATTGGCATTTCTCAGTAGTATTTTGTATGTGCCTTCAATATCAAAATTATCAATTCCCCGCAGGTAAGCACCGGCAATGGAGGAGGCACCATGGTCACCATGAAAAAAGGTTGGTATAAATCCCGTTTTGTCGCCTACATCTTTCATCGACTTTATTACATCGAGGGTAACGGCAGGTGTAATGAGGCCTAAAAGAACATCTTTATTACGATAAGTATCCCATAACGAAGGCTCGGTATAGTAATTGAAATTGGCCTTAACTACATTATGTTTTGAGTCTGTAAATTCTCCATTTACATCACTGCGCAATGCTGGCCATAAAAATGACCGGTAAAAACAGGAATAAAACATTTGCACCTGCTTTTCTGTTCCGCCTTTTACTTGTATGGAGGATAATAATTTTTCCCATTGCTGGTTAGCTGCCTTACGAATGTCCGTGAAAGATTTGTCTCCAATTTCTTGTTGCAAGTTTTGTTTTGCATTTTCCATGCTCACAAAAGACAATCCTATTTTAAGTTCAACTGGCGCTGCATTGCTATTCGCCAAATGAATAATTGCAAAGCCTGTGCGGAGACCTACACCAGTTAAATCCAACTTTTCAATACTATGATTAAGTGTTGCATAGAAGTAAACGTTTTCACCTCCCTGGAAACCTTGTATTGCATTGTCGCCATCCTGTTGTATGCTCCAGGTGGTTACCCTGCTATTGGCTTTACCAAGATCAAAAAGTATTTGCCTGTTTGAAGTATTTTCATATTCGTATTTATGATAGCCGCATCTTAAGGTGGAAGTTAAACTAACATTTACATTGTAGTCATTGAGATATACCTGGTAAAAACCCGGGGAAGCATTTTCGCTTTTATGTGTAAACTTCGAACCAAACTTAGTTCCGGGATTTGACATTGGAAGAACAGGAATATTACAAAGGTTCCAATGCCCTTTATTGGTATGTGTAAACCCTAAAATAACAGTATCCTCGTATTCATAACCAGCGCCTGAACCAAATTCTGTCATTGGGCTTAATTGCACCATGGCGTTAGGTAACGAACTACCGGGAAAAGTTAATCCTGCCCACGATCTCCAGCCTTCCGGGAGTTTATAACCAAGAATAGCAGAATCGGTAAGCGGCGAAGTGCCGATAAAAGTATTTACGTACTTCGTATAACCTTGGGTCTGCTGGCTCTTGCCCTGGGTAAAAGATAGTAGCATGATAGTTAGAAAAATCAACTGGAAAATTATTGGCTTACCTATCATTACACCTTATTTAAATCGATTAGAAATATTCAAATGCTTCTAACGAAAACTTCCCTGGTTTTCAAACAGGTTTTATTGAATATCTGAAAAACATCAAGTTTATAATTCGTTGTCATTCCTTCGCTTTAGACTTTTGCAGGATACTTAAACGGGCATACAATTCGGCAATGCATGCTTCATCCAATATCCATTTCGGTTTTGCCAATTCTTTAGTAACTGGCGTCCAGCTATGTGTAACAAATCCAAATTGATCCCGTGAATGTTGCCACGCATAATTAAGTTCTTTTTCAATAGCAGCTATGTATTGATAGTTGCCATCCAATTGATATAACGCTTCATATCCCCTGAAAAGTACGGTTACAAACCATGGCAAATCAATGTAAAAAGAAAGCCTATTATCATGAGTAACAGCACTGAAATGTTTGTAAGAATCTTTGGCAAGTTTTTGCGCTTGTTGCAAGTATTGTTTATCACCGGTGAACTTGTATAAAAGCACAGCAGCCTCCAGCACGAAGCCGGAATTGTAGGTATAAAAAGTTCTGTTTACTTTTCCATCCAGCTTTTTGTCATTGCTAATTACGCCTGTCGAATCCAGGAGATTGCGATACATCCAGTCATAAAAATTTTTCCCCCAATTCAAATAAAATTGATTTTTATTTCCTTCATATAATTTCAAAGCCACAAGCGTTGCTGTTCCATTACTACACGCTGGCTTTTGATCCTTATGTCCTTCCAGCCAGGTTACTGCACCACCAAGGTCATTGTTCCAACCACTCAGGATAAACCTAAATACTTTTTCAGCTCTTTTTAAATAAACAGGATTCTTTGTATTGAAGTAAGCCTCCATGTAATCAATGCCCACCAATCCATTGTCGTCGTAATAACGATCCGACTTTTCAAATGCTGCGGGATATGCCTGGTAACCTGTTGGCGACCTGGTGGTATCCTTATACTTTTCCATCCCTAATACACATGTATCAAGGTATGGCAAATATTTTAAATGTAAAATCGGAATTTGTAAAAGGACGTTAGTGGCAGAAAACATTCCCGAAAACGGCCAAAGAAAACTTACTGTTTTTTCTTTAACACCACCGCCTTCCATGTATGTCAATGAATCTGCACCGTTGGAAGGAAAATTCTCGGTGAACAACCCGGTGTGGGAAGGCACCCTGTAATACTTCCAAACATTGGCGTACATTAACTCTGCTCTTTGAAGATATTCAGCTGAAGAGATTTGAGCATGTATGCTATATGAAATGAATAGAAAGAGCGTACACATTATAAGAAAGCGTAGTGAATTTATGTAACACCCTCTAATATACATTACGATTGTTATTGTTTTAATACAAATTAACCTGATACAGATTTCGGGAATGCATTATTGTTCCAGGCAATAAACCTGCAATGTAACTATTGTCAGTAGAAGTAGGGATGATACCAATGTTACTTCCCTATAAGATATAATACTACTACTCACCGGAACGTATACAGCAGAAATTATTGAATGGAAGGAGGCGGCAGTTTTACACCCCATTTCATGTTTGGTTTGCTTCCCATTACCAATTCTAAAACTCCGCCTTTCATCAATTGATCACGATAGAGCCAGCAATTATTCAACACACTGCCATTTAATTTTGCTGATTGAACATAAACGTTGCCGGCTGAATTATTTTTCGTTTGGATAACGAGTTTTTTTCCATTGCCCAACCGAATAGACGCTTTGTCAAAAAGCGGGCTACCAATTTCAACAATGGGACGAATATCAGTGAAGCCCTTTACGTCAAATAAACCAAGTGCAGCCACTACATACCAGGAACCTAATTGGCCCTGGTCTTCATCCTGGCCATAGCCATAACCATGAATTGGTTCAGTACCATAAAAGTCATTACAAATAGCTCTTGTCCATTTTTGAGTGAGCCATGGTTTACCGGAAAAATTGAACAACCAACTTATATGAAGATTGGGCTGGTTGCCATGATTGTAAATTGATTTAACTCCCGCAAAGGCATCTATTTCTTTACCACCTCCAAATGAATTCATTTGTGCAGTATCAAAAATGGCATTCAGGCGGTTATTAAAATTTTCCTTTCCAATTTTGTTTATTAAACCAGCGGGATTTTGCGGAACAAAAAAAGTGTATTGAATGGCATTGCCCTCCTGGAAACCTCTCCATGGCTCATAGGGATCAAACTTATCAATAAACTCACCATTTTTATTCCTGGGACGGATCAATTTTTTCGTAGAATCAAAAATCAGTTTCCATCCATTCGAATATTTTATAAATTTTTTGTAATCTTCTTTTAATCCCAATGATTTTGCCATCTGCGCTGCAGCAAAAGCACTAAAACTATATTCAAGAGTATGCGAGGCACCAAACTGGGATCCACTGATATCCATGTTATCTGCAGGAGCGTATGGAGAATAACCTCGGTCGAGAAATTCTTTTACATCCAATTTACCCGAACCTACTAATCGATCTTTGTAACCAAGTTCATTTTTCTTTACTGCTTTATAAGCTAAGTTTATATCATAATCACGCAAGCCGATGTTGTAGGCTGCGGCAATAGCTAATCCTACAAAATTGGTTCCAACGCCTGACACAAAATTACTGTTGGCGATACCGTCGCCAAACCATCCTCTTTGCTTATACATTTCCAGCTGCGTATATACAAAATTGGTGTATTGCTCAGGGTAAGATAATGCCCATAACTGTGTTAAGTTCCAATAGCCTCCCCAGATGGCATCGGTATTGATAAAATTGTGTGTAAAGTTGCCATTTTTATCGGCAGGCAAATGCCCGATTGAGCCATCCTGTTTTGGATAATCACCGGTTACATCACTTGCTATTCCCCTGCCTAACAAGGCATGAAAAAGCCCTGTGTAAAATTTTACTTTATCGTCATTTTTCTTTCCTTCCACTGTAAGCTTTCCTAATTCCTGCTGCCACACCTTTTTTGCCTGCGATCTTGCTTCATCAAATGAGAGTGTTGCAGCTTCAGCCTGTAGGTTTAGTTGTGCATTTTTTATGGAGGTAAATGACTGCCCAACTTTTATTTCGATAACATCATTGCTGTTGGTTTTATATTCTAAATAAAGACCTGCACCTATCCCCTTTGCTTCTTTGGTATTTTGATGAATACCCCCTGTATCAAAACCGCCAACCTGTAATGGTTTTCTGCTGACTTCGCCATAGATGTACATCGAGACCCTGCCGCCCTTGTCATATTTTTCAACGTATTTAGGGTTAGTGACTATATAACCTTCAAAATGTTTGCCATCAATCATACGAATAGATGCATCAGTTACCGGGCCGCTTTCTCCCTGTACATTTCCAATATCAAAAATTATTCGCGACTGGTCGTTGGCAGGGAAAGTATATTTATGAAAACCAACTCTTTTGGTAGCTGTTAATTCGGCTGTGATATTATAATCATCTAACAACACTTTGTAGTAACCGGGTTCAGCTATTTCATTTTTACGATCAAACCTTGAGCGGTAACCTTCTCCAGGTTTTTCAAGAAGACCTGGCTTTACTTTCAACTCGCCTGTAACCGGCATCATGGAAATACCGCCAACCTGCCATTCATGAAAATGCACAAATCCTTCAATAGAATTATGCCGCGCATCATAACCCACAGCTTCCCACCCCTGTGCATTACCATAGTGGCCATTAGTAGAAGGAGCCAGCTTTGCCATACCATGTGGTAATGCTGCCGGAGTGTAAAAAAACCACCTGCTATGTGCCGTACCTATGTTTGGATTGACGTATTTAATAACATCCTGTGCATTTAAACTATCCTGCACAAAAAAACAAGACACTACTTGAATTAGCTGAAATACTTTTTTCATGTGATTCTGATGATGCGTTTCGCCATCAATGCTGTTAACAGGTACCTGCAATTAGCTCTCAAATTGATGATCTGTAAAGTTTTTTTATCAACGGTATTTAGATAGCATAGCCTGCACCCTTTGCATCCATGCCTGGTCTACACCTTCTCTTTCAGGTGCCCTATCTGTTCCATCCATTCTGGCAAAAAAACTATATCCGTTTGTATTAACATCCCTGCATGCTTTGTTCAACCCGTCGATATTATTCTGTGCATAGTCAAGCCACTTTGTGTTATTATCCGCTTCATATAGTCTGATCATACCCTGGGAACCCCAGCCACACCATGCAGGATTTACTCTTGACTGCGTAGGATCTGTATTGAAGATATACATCTTATAAAGCGGGTTCCATAAAATGGTATTCATTGCATTACCCAAAGCCTGCGCTTTTGTAAGATAATCGGCGTTGTTCAACACTTTTTTATATAATAAGTCTGCTTCAATCATAACTGCATTGTCATAGGTAAATAATTCAGTATGCTTTGTACCGGCACCGGGGCCATCAATTTTCCAGATGTATAAACGTTTCGTGGCATCGTACAATTTACTAGATAGCCAGGTATCTGTTTTAATAGCCCATTCCTTGTATTCTGGTTGTGATGTAATTTCATACAAGCGTAGAAATAGTTGTAAAGCCACGCCATTTGCCTGGGTAGGTTTAAATTCTTTAGCAGTACTCCACCAAAAACCGCCACCATAAGTAACATCCCACAGCCCGCTGTTAATTATCCAATCGCCACAGGCTTTTGCTTTGCTTAAATAAGCGGCCTTATCTATGCCGGTTGTTATATCGTAAGCATCCAGGTACACCATCCCGGTTAAGCCGTTATCATCTACATACTTATCCCCTCCAGCTCCTGTGCCATTCAGGTTACATGCAGCAAAGTAACCACCCTTCGGATCATTCTTGTCCCACATGTTTTCCATCCATTTAAAGGTGTTATTCATATAGGGCAGGTAAGCTGTTTCTCCTGCTGCTACCATGGCTGCATCAGCATATATTTGACTGACATGATACCATTCGAAAGCGGCATTGGAATTGGAACTGGTATTTGCACGATAGCTGCTGTATTGTGTCATCAAATTTGAAACAACATATTCATGGGTTTCTGTTGCCAGTTTGAGATAGGAAATTTTAACAACTGGTACGGTATCCACAGGGCGAGGCGGCGGTGTTGTAATCGGTGCATCTTTTTTGCTACAGGAAACTGCAAGCAACGTAAAACTTACGATGCACAGGTACAGAATTAATTTATTCATATTTTTTCAGAAGGTGCATACAGATGCTGGTACCTGTTTGCCTTTGATCGCTAAAGCTGTTTATTATTTTGAAAAATAATGGTATACTTTAAAGCGTGACTACCTCGTGAGTATAAGGTCCATCTGCGCTAAATTTCAAGGTCACTTTTACATTATGCATATCTGCCGAGGGATTGAATTTATAAGTATTATCCCACTGGCTATTTGTAACCGGCGTTAAATTGAAATATGAAGGAGGCTGTCCTACGGGCGACGAATTATTTGCGTTGACGCTTCCATAATAATCAATGCCTGCCGGTGTATGTAAGGCGAATTTATAACGCTCGTCGCGGCCCCACGAAAACTGGTAAAACTCAACTGGTGTTACCGGCGATTCGAATACACCATTGCCCACATAATTAAGCTGCGCTATTTCTTTGTTGTATGCCGACATAAATAAACCTATACTCTGAATTTCTTTTTCCTCAAGCAAGCTTGCTACGTTAAAATCATACTTCAGGTGAACCACTTTGGTTGTACCTGTAACCGTCATTTCAGTTGCGCCTTCTTTTACAACTACTCCTTCCACATAAAACTTTTTACCAGTGGCTGCAGGTTGATCAGTAAGGTGATAACTGCCAGGCTTTAAAGAAGTGTAAATTTCAAATACACCGTCTTCCAATTTTTTTAATGGGATGGCATTTTCAACGTTAGCGCCACCCTCTGTTGCCGAACCGGTCAAATAAAGATTGACAGGGAGTTCTGCAAAGCCTGCGGGCCTTATTAATTGCAATGTCCTGCTTACAGTCGCTAATTTTTCATTCGTAGATTTGGATGCAATTACCGTCCATTTTAGTTTGCCCGTACTGGATGATTGAATACCACCTGCAGCTGCTATTTTAGTAAGTGTTTTATGGGTTAATGTAATCTGTGGGTCTACTCCACCACCGTCAGAAACTGTTCTAAAAACCGGGTTACTAAAATCGCCGGTTTCTTTATCAAAAGCAATTTCGTATAAAACAAAGTTACCATCTGCTGCCGTTGTTGCATCCCACTTAAAAAGTTCAGTAGCACTAGTCGTAGGCTCCAGTTGAATGGCAACTTGTTCCTGCGGAGATACAAGGTTATTACCGGTGTAAGATTTTCATTTAGGGCACGTTGATCTTTTTTGCAGGAAGCCAGCATCATAATAATTGCCAGTATGATCGTTCCCGGATTTAATATCGTTTTCATTTATAATATTTAAAATATGATCATTAATTAGTAACCAGGATTTTGAGTAAGATTCTTATTTAATAAAATATCCGATGTTGGTATGGGCCACAGGTAGTTCTTCGCCGGATCAAACTGCCGGCGCTGTACCCTTATATAACCATTGTCAACATTGGGATCTCCGAACCTGGCGCCATGCACATAACCAGTCAAAACTGCTTCTGCAATTTTCCATCTCCTGATGTCATCAATGCGTAATCCTTCCAAAGCAAATTCCGATCTTCTCTCCTGTCTTATAACGTTGGTCATATTGGTGTTACCCGGGTAATCCAATGCTCCTGCATCCGTAAATCCTGCCCTTGCCCGTAATGCTCCAATCGTTTTATTCCAAACAGCAGCATCCATCTGGCCAAGGCTGTTTTTTGCTTCAGCATACATCAATAAAACTTCGGCGTACCTGATTAAATGAAGGTCTGATCCTGACGTGAATGAAGCTGATGCGATGGGATCAAAATATTTTCTCCAGTAGTATCCTGTTTTTGAACCCTGTCCATTTGCACTGTATTCATCGATTGCTGATCCGCTGGGATCTGAACCGGGTTTTATGTATATAATTTTTGATGTTCCGTCGGGGTTTGTCCAGTTAAAGCGATCATAAACTACTGTGGCAGTTAACCTGGGATCCCTGTTAGTATAAGGATTATTTTCATCATAACCGGATCCGGCTTCGCTGATCGCCTTTCCATTCAACATGATGTAATTATCAACCAGTTCCTGTGTTGGCGCCATGTTATTGGCACGTGCTCCTACTGATCGTGGCGCAAAATCGAAGAACTCATTCCAGGTTCTGATAGTTGGTACATACTGCAGCGACAATATGGTTTCATTGTTGTTTTTGTTTACCTGGGGATTATTGAATAAGTCTTTATAACTGGCAACCAGGCTGTAGTGGCCGTAGGTATTTTGTTCATTCATTAATTTTTCACAAATGGCAGCTACCTCATTCATTTTATTACCCTCATAAAGTAATACCCTGGCTTCCAGCGCCAATGCGGCCGCTTTAGTTATCCTGCCATTTTCACCAGCAGAATACTGGTCTTTGGAAGGCAGTAAAGCAGCAGCAGCTTCAAGTTCACTTACAACAAACTGGATAACTTCAGGCTTAGGAGATCGTGGAATTTCCTGTGCTTCTTCGGGAGTTATATTTTTATCTACCAATGGAACATCGCCATACCATTTAGCCAGATTGAAATGTTCAAATGCACGTATAAAGCGCACTTCCCCTTTCATCCTGCTGATGACGTCTGCAGGCAAGGTTTTATTCTGATCAACATAGGTTAGAAAAAGATTACAGGATTTTATAGTGCTGTAATAATAGCCCCAGTCATTTCTAAATTTTCCCAATTCGGGCGTATAGGAACCACTGGAAATAACACCGATATCGCCGGAAGGTGAATAGGCATTGTCGGACAATCCCTCATTATAGAAATATAGATTGCTGTTGTACATTAAGCTGTAATTATTATTCAGCGCATTATTTACGTTGGCATCTATTGTCCAGAAATTTAACTCTGAAAAACGGTCTGTTGGGGCCAGGTCCAACTTTTTACATCCCTGTACCAGGCTGGCAAGAAGAAAATATATTGTCAGCTGTTTTAAAAATCTCATATGTATTATTTTAAACATTTATTAATTAAAATGTAATGTCGATTCCACCTCCGAAAAATACGGGCAGAGGATAGCTGCGAACACTGTTTGAAGCTGCGCCGATATTTAAATTGTTATTAAACTCAGAAGTTTCAGGATCAACAAAACTGAGCTTGGTTAGTGTAAGTAAGTTTTGCCCGATCAAGGAAAGACGTAAATTCTTTATACCCCATTTTTGGGTAAGGTCCGGAGATAGTGTATAACCGATATTGATATTCTTCAGCCTAACATATGCAGCATCGTACTTATAAATATCTGAACCGATACGCCAATTATTATTGTTGGATGCAGAACCAATTGCAGCTAATCTTGGATACTTAGCATCGGGGTTAGAAGGTGTCCAATAATCAGTCATGTGCTCATAAATTGTTTGACCATAATTGTAATGGAATGGTTCAACCAATTCACCCCGCAGAAACGCATCTCTTTTACCAACGCCCTGGATGAAAACCTGCATGTCGAAGCCTCTATAATTCAACCTGTAAATAAATCCGAATGTGAGCCTGGGGAAAGGATTACCAAGAACGGTTTTATCTTTATCATCAATAATACCATCGTTGTTCTGATCTTTAAATTTCAGATCGCCCGGAGCCACTGAAACACCTGCCGGTTTCGCTGATTTGGTTATATCCTCGTTGTTTTGAAAAACACCAGCTGTTTGATAGCCATAGTATTGTGTAATAGGCCCGCCAACTTTTCTAAGCAGTGAAAACACATCCTGGTTAACAATTATCTGTGTAGCTCCTGATGTAAGCGCCAGTACTTCGTTTTGATTGTCACCTGCATTCAAACTGAAAGTATGAGTTGCTGCTTTGTTGCGCAGGTTGTAAGTAATAACGGCATCCCAACCTTTATTTTTCACTTTTGCCACATTAAAATCAGGAAAGCCTGCACCGTAAATCAATGGCACATCTTGTCTTGGTTGTAGAATGTCGCTGGTTGTTTTATCGAAATAATCAAAAGAAAAAGTAAGTTTATTTTGAAACAGTCCTGCATCAACACCAATATTAAAATTGGCTGCTTTTTCCCAGGTCAGATCAGGATTCCCTAATAAAAATCCTGCACCGCCTACTGAATTATTGCCAAAACCATAAGCACTCGGGTAATTAAAATAAGTGGTTTGATATTGGAATGAATTTACATTTTGGTTGCCCAGTACTCCATAAGATGCCCGGATTTTTACATTGCTAATGGTTGGTTTCAATCCCTGCATAAAAGACTCTTCTGTGATAATCCATCCTGCATTTACTGATGGAAAAAAGCTGGACCTGTTACCTTTCGCAAATTTAGAGGAAGCATCCAGCCTGAAATTTCCTTCCAGCAAGTACTTATTGTTAAATGCATAATTTACTCTTCCGAAAAAGGAATTAAGACTCGTTTCATTCAGTGCCACGCTATTAAAAGAATTAACAGCATCCAGGATTGTTCCCGTGGTTGGTGTACCGAGGTATTGATCTGTCAGAGTCTTTTGTAATTGAAACCCTCTCTGGCTATAAGATTCATTAGATCCACCTAACAATAATTTGAAATCGTGATCCGCAAACTTCCTTGCATACTCTGCTAACAACTGTGTATTGAGTAACATGGATCTTGAATTGTTATCCAACACAGCGCGGTCATCGCCATAAACGCCGGCGGGTAAATAATTTACCTGTATTCTCCGGTAAAAGCTTCCATTATTGTTAATGGTACCACCAAATACACCGGTCAATTTAAGGTGCTTTGTTATGCTTAACTGCCCGTTTATATTTCCAAATATTTCATCATTGTCAGCAAGATTAGAACCACCTTTTTCTAACACACCGTATTCGTTGTATTGGGATGCAACAGGGTTGGTGAGATAATTGCCTGCAGAGTCTTTCCAGTTGTAATTTAATGGTACCCTGTTTGCATCTGCAAACACGTTATTATCACCAACACTGTTTGTTTTGTTTTGAGATTTGGTATAACTCAAAATAACATTGGCTTTGAACTTGCCAATAATGGATGTTTGATTTAAACGAAAATTATATTTTTTATATCCAAAATCGGCACCGGAACCACCATTTCCAATTAGGTTACTTCCCTGGTTTTGATACCCCCCGGAAACAAAATAGTAGTTGTTTTCACCGCCACCACTAATGCTTACATTGTGAGTTTGCATGGCTGCATTTTTCAGGAGATGCTCAATGTCCCATGTACCATTGCCCTGGGCTTTTAATGCCTGTATCTCAGCGGGTGTATAGATGGGTGGTAAACCAGAATTTACGAGAGATTCATTCTTATAATAAGCATTGTCCCATGCACTTACTTTCTGCACCAGCACATGCGGATCCTGCATACCGTAAGTACCATTATAACTAACAGTTGGCTTTTGTTTCAACTTTCCACTTTTAGTGGTTATCAACAGCACGCCGTTGGCAGCCCGTGATCCATATATTGCTGCAGATCCCGCATCTTTTAACACAGTAACCGTTGCAATATCATTCGGATTTATGGTATTAATATTTCCACCAATAATTCCATCAATAACTACCAAAGGAGTGTTATCTCCCAATGTACCCAATCCCCTGATATTGATGTTTACGTTGCTTCCCGGGTTAAGGTTTGTTTGTTGTATAATCAGGTTGGGTGATACTCCCTGTAATGCCTGCAAAACATTTGTTACGGGTTTGTTCTCAATATCTTTTGAGGTCACTACATTTACGGCGCCGGTCAGATTTATTTTTCGTTGTGTACCATATCCAACAACTACTACATCACCTAAACTTTCCGACTCTCTTGTCAGACTAATATTGAATTCGGATTTTCCATTGAGCTGCACCTGCTGATTTACATAGCCTATATAGGAAAACAGGAGAACATCGCCAGGTTGCAGGGAAGGCACATTCATTGAAAAGCGACCGTCATTATTTGTTTGTGTTCCGATAGCCGCAGCTTTCAAAACAACGGACACTCCGGCCATAGGTGCACCCGAACTATCACTCACCCGCCCCGTGATAACTTGTTGGGCTTTCAATGAAAAAACACTTAATAAAAAGAAGAGGGACATAAATGCGATTGGATGCATCCTGGTCCGGCTAACCATTGCTCGTATTTTTGTTTTCATATGTATGACGTTTAGTTTAGATTTATTTGATTAGTTGTTTTGGTACCGTTTTATTATCTTTTTCTTTGACTGCTGTTTTGCTTTCCAGAACTGCTCTATTTCCTCCAATGTTTTACCTTTTGTTTCAGGTATTAGTTTGAAAGTGAGATATAAAGCTGGCGCACATAACAAGGCAAAGACCCAAAAAGTGGCAGATGGCCCCCATGCAGGTGACTTCAGCATCATCGGTGTTAACTGACCTACAAAAAAGTTTGCAATCCATAAAGAGAGTATGGCCAATGAAGCTGCCTGGGCCCGAACCGCATTCGGAAAAATTTCATTAATGATTATAAAAGTTACAGGACCAAAAGAGAAGGCGAAACTGGCAATGAAAAGAAGGATGAATAACAGTATCCACGGACCTTCTGTAAGGTTTGTATGAAAGAGGAAACCAATTACAACTAATGCAATAACAGCTAAGGATACGCCAAGAATTAGTAGGGGTTTTCTACCCCATTTATCTACTGTAAAAATGGCAACAAAAGTAAATATTACATTAACCAGTCCAATGGTAACCTGGCCACCTAATGCTTCACCTAAAGAAAAACCAGCCTTATCGAGAATAGCAGGCCCGTAATAAATTACTGCATTGATACCTGAAACCTGTGATAGAAATGGAAGTGCAAGCCCGATTATTAATGCAGTACGATAAACGGGTGAAAAAAGTTGTTTGAAACTGCCTTTTTCTTCCAGCATTGATTGCTGAACAGCAATCATCTCCTGGTCTGCCGTAGCCGGATCTATTTTCAATAGAGTATTGTATGCTGTGTTATGGCGTCCTTTCAGAAGTAACCAGCGTGGCGATTCAGGAACAAAAAATAATCCGAGCCAAAATATGACACTTGGTATAAGTCCAATACCAATCATTGACCGCCATATATCCTCTACAAAAATATAATGCAACCAACCGGTAAATTCAATACTGCCGGAGAGTTTAGCGAGGTAGGCATTGGATAGATAAGCAGCAACGATTCCGATAGTAATTGCAAGCTGGTATAACGTAACCATACGCCCCCTGTAATTGGATGGTGCTATTTCAGAAATATACAAAGGACAGATCATTGATGCTACGCCAATGCCGAGACCTCCAATTATGCGAAAACTTATAAGGGAAAAAACCCCGGTGGCAAGCATTGAACCAACAGCCGCAACAAAAAATAACCCGGCCGACAAGATCATAACCATTTTTCTCCCTACCTTATCACTTAGCTTACCGGAAACTGCAACTCCTATAATACAACCCAAAAGTGCAGAACTCACAAACCAACCTTCCATAAAAGGATCGAAGTGAAAATCGTTCGTAAGAAAGGGCAAAGCCCCTGAAATTACAGCCGTATCAAAACCAAACAAGAATCCTCCTATGGCTGCTATAAAACATATGACAAAAAGGTATTTCGTCTTTGGTTTGGCAAGTGTAAATTCGTTATCATTCATAACAGCAAACGTTTATTATATCATTTAACAAAGGCCTTAACAACTATCACAGGTTTATTACCGTTGTTGACAATTTCATAGGAAATGGCTGCGGCCGGTATAATAAACGTTTCCGCATAGTTGAATCGATGAGCCTTACCATTACTTGTTTTTACAGTAATCGATTCTCCTTCTACCAACATCAGGATATGACATTGATTGTTAGTTTGCATTATAACGCTGGTAGAAAATTTCACCTGGTGTACCGCGTAAAAATGATCTGCATGTGTCGGAAGATTAATAATGCTGCAGTCGTCGTTTTTTTCGAGAAGAATTTGTCTTGAAATCAGTTCTTCTTTAACGCTCTCCCCTTTTCTTGAAAAATTCAGATTATTGAAAGCGTGTTCGATATTAATCGGGCGTGGATTTCCTTCAAGATCCAGTCTCACCCAATCGTACATTTTGAACGTAAAAATGTAAGGAGTAGCACTTATCTCCAGTACCATGTTATTCTTTCCTGCACTGTGTATAGTGCCATTTGGTATAAGAAAAAGATCGTGACGATTTGCATCGAATGACTGCACATATTTGGTAATATCAATCTCTTTATTTTCATCAACGCTTGACTCAAGTGCTTTTTTGAAATCTTCCTTATCTATATTTTCCTGGAAGCCGAGATAGACTTTCGCATTGTCTTTACAATCGAGAATATAGTATGTTTCATCCTGCGTAATTTGCTCACCAAATTCTTCCTGTATATAGTTAAGAGTAGGATGGCATTGTATCGATAAATTGCCACCATCATACGTATCCAAAAAATCAAACCTGATTGGAAAGGCAGCACCAAATCTTTCGACATCTTTTCCAAGAACATTCTTTGTTTTCGACTCCATCAGCCAGTCGAAAGAAAGTTCTAATAAATTATGATCGCTTTCTAAAACAAGACCATTTTCGGGTGCGATTAATTCAAACGACCACGCATAATTTATTTCGTTTTTATTGATATCTGGAATGTGATTCTTCATCCATTGACCGCCCCAGGCACCTGCTTCAAACCATGGCCGGGCCCGTATTACATCAGTACTAATTTTCAGCAGCCCATTTTGTATTGAATCATCATAGGACCAGTTGATAGTATTTTTCCACTGCCCGTCTGCAATCACTGAAATTTTACCAGCTATTTGCTGACGGTGTTTATTCAATACAACCCAGTCTACAAAATAGAAACGTTTATACATTAGTACCGGAGGTTCCAGCACATCGTTACCAAGGTTTGTGATACTGCCTGCACGCATCCGGTATTGGATTTCATTTTTTGGCAGATCAACATAAACCAGTGTTTCCCAATTTGCCAGCGCTGCACCGGTCCCAATTAGGATAGATAGTTCAAAACTGGGATCACGATTGATAGTTGTTAGTGCATCAACGTCATAAAAATCCTCTAATGACAAACTGGTACGCTTACCCCAAACTGAATCACGTTCACCCATAAAAGGATCTACCATTTCGTTAATGGTATCAACAGGTTTTTGAAACATCTGCGTTTCATACCAGCAAACCCGTATATGTTTCCCGTTGAAATATTCAGCTAGTTTGGATTGTATTAACTTCCAATCGTTCCCGCCATATCCATCAATCATTACGCATTGCTGGGTAGATAACCATGCAGCCAGTGAATCATATCCAGAAAAAATTTTTCCATCGCCTATGTTGTAATACGGATAGATATTGTAAGCAGCGGCATCGTTGCTTAGCGCAATGGTGTTTGCTGGTAATAAATCCTGCGAAGTTTTCCGCCATACTTTATTTTCTTGTTTGGCTATCGGTTTGCCCAATTGCCTAACCAGGGAAGCAGCACCCTTTATTGCTGAAAGTTCCATAAGCGTAGAGGTTCTTATAACCAGGCGAATGCCTTCCTTTTGTAAAGCAGCCCTTAATGGAGATAAAAATAAATTGGAGGATTTGCTGATACTGCCACCAATCACCAGGCACTCTGCCCTGAAAGACTTAATCCAGGGAATAAGACAAGCTGAAAGATGTTTACCAAATTCACTAAAAACATATTGTGCATTTTTGTCATGTTGTACTATTGCCTTCTCGGCTATTTGTAAAACTTCTGTTATGCGATCGCCTGAAAGCTCATTGTATTTTGTTAATAACCAGGCCGAGGAAATATAATCTTCTGCAATGCCTTCCAGGTAAGGAGAATCATACAGTTGACCGGAAGGCGGCACGCCTTCACCACTTTTTTTAATTTGGGTGTTATGTATAAACGTTGCACCAAACCCTGTACCCAGCGTGATCGCTATGATATTTTTGAAAGGCAAAGCCTCTGCAGACAAACTTTCCCCCAAACCAAAGCAGCAAGCATCATTTTCAAACTTCAGCAGAATGTCCTCTTTCAATTTCAATTCTTCACGGATATAATTTTTAATATCCACCCCAAGTAAGGATTCGTATTTATTTACTCCTTCCATCATGCATATGCCCTCCTCGTAATTAAACGGACCTGGTATGGCAAATCCGATTCCTTTTAGTTCAGATCCGTTCGTTTTAAAGAGGGCTGAACGTAAAGTGTCGGCCCATTGATTAAGTATAATACTGCTCTCTCCTTTATTATCAATTCGGTTCCTGGTAACTGTTCCATCAATAATATTCCCGCTTAATGTCTCAATTGCAGCAACTGTAATATGCGAGCCTCCAATATCAACTCCCAAAATCACCGTATTGTTCAAATGTTCGTACATATTACGCATGAGCAAAAAAATTATGTATTTTTCCTTATATCAATTGAGTAGGTAAACTTATCAGACCGGTAATATCCCACGTTATATTCAATAGGCCTATCACCTGGATCATACACGAATCTTTCCCGGTATAAAATGGGTGCATCTGCTGCTATATCAAGTTTAGACGCCATTCGGCCGGCACGTTTTGCTGTAATCTGTTCACTGGAACGTACCACTTTGACGCCATATTTTTCTTCCAGCATCGTATACAATGGAATGGTGAAATCGTCTTCCTTGGTTAAACCAATTCTTGGATGAAAATAACTTTCGAAAAAAACAATAGGGTCGTCACCGGTACCTTTTAATTTAGAAAGTTTCAGGACAGGGCGATCTAAATCGATTTTAAAAAAGTTTGCAAGCATCTCATTTGCAGGCACAAATTCAGATTTAATGAACAGGTTTCTGACTTCAATGCCGATCTCTTTCATCTCTTGTGTGAAACTGTACCAATGATCAAGCCCTGTTGATAACGACTTCTTTTTGGCTACAGTGGTTCCAACTCCCTTCTTTCGTTTGAGTAGGCCTTCATTCTCTAACTTGTTGGTTGCCTGCCGGATAGTACTACGTGAGATCCCCAGTTTGTTGGCTAATTCGATTTCTTTTGGCAACAGGGCACCGTTATTAAATTCTGGCAATGCTATCAGTTTCCGCATCAATTCTTCCACCTGTACATGAAGCGGTAGTTTACTGTTATGGTCAATCTGGAGTTCCATATGTAGCAATGTTCGAACAAATGTACATGTAAGTAGATCAGATTGCCAAATATTTGTTCCAAAAAATCTGTTGAAAGGAGGCAGTTCCAGGTAGGTCGGGTTTGTAAGTTTGTTTCAGCTATTTGGTTACCCCCTGATGAAAATCGATGAGATTGCCCGATAGTTGCAGCCGGGGACAGGGGAATTATTGGTAAAGCTAGTTTCAGCTCATTTAGCTGTCATTTGAAGTACCATGGTGAAATTAACAAGGGCAACAACCAGGTGCAGACGATGGGCTTTATAATGCTGTTTCTGAGGATAATTGATGACAGGAGCATCCAGGCTTCTTCATTGTTTTAAGTCTAATACAACTCTCGCATTCTTCTGCTCACTGGAAGAGATAAAAAGTTCATACCGTTTGTTTGGTGTGGTGATAAGCATCACCGAGGTGTTTGGTGGTATGGATCCCAGGTTTTCCGCAACCATAATTATTTCATGATGGGACTGAGAGGGATTTATATTGATAGAAAGGGTGATCGGTTTTTGAGAAAGCCGCATGTGTGATCTTACTAATACGTTGTTGTGATAGATGCTAACCGTATCTCCATCGATATCACCGTTATCATAAACATCAATTTTGATTTCACCACCTTCGGTTTCAATTTTTTTTACCAGTGCATTTTCCCTGGTCTTCAAAACCAGGGGAGGTGATGGAAAGATTTTTATTGGGTGTTTAACAACCGCTATTGATTTTGAGATAGTATCGGCTATCGGTTTGATCACCGGTACCGGCTGAATTTTCTTTTGTGGTGGCCTTGTAACTTTTTTTGGCGGGGCTTTTGAAACATCCGTTTGTTTTTTTGCAGGAACTTTTTTTGAAACTGCATTTACAGGGTTATTTTGCTTTACACATTCACGAAAGGTGATGTCATCCAAAGCAAAATCATTGCCGCAACCACTGGGCACATTATCCGACATTACGAGTATTAAATTTGAGGCTGAAGCAGGCGTAGTAAAATGAGCCCGGTGCTGTGTCCATCGCGGCTCCTGAACTCTTGGCAAATTGCCGGTAACAAAATTTGCAACAACCTTTCCTTCGGGTATTTCCAAACGAACAGAAAGGTTAGGAAGTAATAGCGAGGGACATTTCTTTGTGGGCTTGCAAAGATTGATGAGCCAAAATCCTATTTCGTATTCAGTGTTTCCCTTGAGTCTGCTTACAGTGCTTCGAAAAAATTCGCCCGGGTACCTTGCAGCATTTATAAGCAACATATACCCGCCATCATCGCGGGTTGTATGATCTTCTGTTAGCGTATGCCAATCATCACCAAAACATGCATAAGTATAAGGAGTAATTGCATAAAAACCATCACTGGGACAAGCACCTGCAGCACGACGATAATTGGAAAGATCATTGTTATTTAAGTCAGCTTCGCCAACCCCGAAATCTATACTAAACTGGGATGGTTTATGAGTACAGTTAACCAGTTGCGCTTCAGCCACGAAGGGCAGGACTAGTAGAATTAATATGAGACTAACCTTCTTCAAAGCCTCATGCGCTTGTGGCTTAAAGCTACCACAAAAATTATTGAATTTTTCAAGTGGAATTTGAAAAATAGAATTTTAAATGGTAGAGAAGATTCCCTGGTAATTTTTAATTACAGGGATATGTCAACAGTACTGCAGGTATTAATTGTTCTTTGAAGCACTTTTGAAATTTTTACAGGATCAATTGCAACCCAAAATTAAATTTGCGGTACCAAAGGCTAATGCTTATCGTAATACATAAGGCATTACAACTTATTACTTCGATTTTATTAACCGTTCTAAAAGTTTTATACCAGCAAATTTTATTAAAATATTTATGCTTACAGGTAAATCCAGTTTCCTGGCTATTCTGTAACTGGCACAAATGTAAACATCCACTTTACAGGGTTTTGCCAATCAGTTCCTTTGAAACTTCCAACAGGTGCTTTAATCAACACTTTGTTCCATCCTTTCTGCAAAAGAATTTTTGTGGATTCCCGGTATTCATATCCTTCATCTGACAGTGGAATTTCAGAATGACCCGTTTGGCCGCCTCTCTTCCATTGTGGCGATGGAATCAAATTGTTGTTTACCCAAACAGCGCTGCCCTTGTTATCCCAACTGTTTACTGGAAGTGAATTAGTGGCAGTTGACCGTGAGAGATTGCTAAACCCAATCCAGAAATTTTTAATTGCTCTTTCATCACTCCAAATTTTTGTGGTGGCATACCAGGTTGAACTATCCGGAGAAAAATCTATGGCTCCTTTTATTTGTGGATACCACCAATGATGTAAGACCACGGTGCCACCAACTTCTTGTTTTACTGGCTTTAACCTATTGCTGTCGGCAATTTTTTCCGGTGCAAATTTTTTGTGCAGATCACCGCCATTATCAAATGGACCAAAGAGCTGCCATTGAAGACTTGACTGCTCCTGGTAAGGAAAAGGTTTGTTTTTAAAAAATAGTTTCTTGTGATCCAATAATCGTCTTTCAAAAAGCGCGAAGGCATCTTTATCACCATCGCTGATATTTGCAATCCAGCCGGCTTTACCACCACCCAACCAACTACGTTCTGCAAATGCAAGCATACCCGGATACACCGGGTTCATTTGCAAAACATCTGCTTCATTTGCCACCGCACGGTCGTGCCATACGCAAAGCGTTCCGCCCAGTGTTGTATTATCACCTTTTGTTTTGTTACCAATTTGCCTGTTGAAAATAGTCACTGCACTTTCCAGCGGATCCATATGATTTACATACAAATGCCTTGAATCAATAAACTGGATAGTTGCATTGCTGGATGCATGGCCATTATCATCCATCCATAATTGCCTGATGGTTTTATTGGAGAAATTTCCACCGGGCTGCCAGCCTATTACTCTTTTACCAAAGCTTTCTATGTAAGCTGTTATTTCAGGAATAAAAATTTTGTTGGTGATCTTCACTTCATCAGCACCAATATGAATAAAAGGAACATCAAAAGATTCGCAAAATTCTTTCAAAATATTTTTTACGATCCTTACACCAGTGTCACTCTGCATATTTGTTTTCATGGCGCGGCTAAAAGCTGCACTGTGACCCGGCATATCAATTTCTGGCAGGAAAACGATATGACGTTCGCGGCAGTAAGCTATCAACTCCTTTATTTCTTTTTCCGAATAATAAAGTCCTTTATTACGCAACATATGCTCAGGTGCGGTTAATTGCGGGTATTGCTTAATGGCTATCCGCCAGGCGATATCTTCCGTAGGATGAAAATGAAAAACATTTAATTTATATTTCGCCATTACATCTATTTGTTCCTTTAATGATTCCATGGTCATATAATTTCTACCTACATCCATCATATAACCCCGCCATGAAAATGCAGGCCAGTCCCTGATACTACAACCTTCAATAAAAACACCCGTTACTGCCATTTGCAATAAAGTTTGAACACCATTGAAAATACCATGAGGCGTATTTGCTGTGAGCAACACTTTTGTATCATTTACCTCAAGTCGGTATGCCTCTTCTTTCATGGCGGGCGCTTCCACTAATCCTAATTTCAATTCAATAACATGCCCATCTTTTTCACTTTCTTTATTAATGATCGAAAGGTCAATTCCCATTGCCTGAAATTCCTTTTGCAGAACCAGGCCTTCTTTGCGTAAAGCAGTGTCAGTAATAAAAATATTGCGGCATAGATATAATGGAAACAAGCTGGTTTTTATCTCCATTTCCCGTGGTTTAGGTAATAAAGAAATTTGTTGCTGCAGGCCATAAACAAAAGGGGAAATTTTATGTTTCCATAGAAGATAACCATTACCGTTTAAATGTAAACCGTCATTGGTTAATTCTTCCCTGAGCTTTCCCGATTTATCTGAAAGGAAATTGTTTAGATCAACAAACTGATAAGAATACTCTACCGCCTTTTGCTTTAACTGTTCATTTACTTCCTGTATTTGTTTGTACTTACCCGTATGACTTGCAAACTTGCCAAAATGGTCTGTCACCGGAAGCAGACTTTGAACAAATAATTGCGTAGATGGTGCTTCCTGTTTTAGCCAGGTGGCAATCAATAAAATATTTTTAACCAGGCTATCCGGCGAAATATTCCTTGCAAGATCATTAATGCCAATCATCAGGAAAACTTTTGAAGGCTTTCGCTGTGATATTTCATTTATCCGGTTTACAAGACCTGCAGAAACATCACCGCTGATGCCACGATTTTTAATACGGAGATCTTTAAACAATTCACTCCATTCGCCACCGTCAGTAATGCTATTGCCAATAAAAATGAGATCGCCAGTTGTTTGTGGAAGCGATTTGAAAAGAGTTACCCGCTGATGGTAATAAGTAGAGAAAAGAGAATCAGGATATTTTGGTAAGGAAACTTGCGCCTGTAAATTTATTAATGAATAAAATAAACCAAATATCAAACTACATTTTTTCATTTTAAACGATTTCAAATTGTACATGTACTTCTACAGCAGCATTACGATCGACAACTGTTTTTTAAAATTGAACCTGGATGTCAGGATGATGCTATTTATAAAGCTCAACCTATCATTTTCTTAATTCCCTTTTTTTAGCATCGCTCTTGCATCTTCATCTTCGTATTTATTTACCAGTTCCAAAAGTTTTTTATGCAGATCAAGACTTACTTTTTTATACTCTTTTTTGCCATATAAGTTTTGCATCTCATGCGGATCTTTTTTCAGATCGTATAGTTCCCAATCATCTAATCTTTTATAGAAACGAATAAGCTTATACTTGTTTGTTCTGATGCCAAAATGAGGTGAAACGGAATGTTCCCCGTTTTCATAATAATGGTAATACAATGCCTTTCGACCTTTATTTTTTTCTTTTAATAAAGGCAACATCGATTCACCCTGTATGTCTGCGGGTATTGCTACACCCGCTGCCTCCAGTACTGTTGGTGCAATATCAATATTCATTACAAAATTGTCATTACCAATGCCCGGCCTGATTGAACCGGGATAACGCATTACCAAAGGCGTACGAAATGATTCTTCATACATGAAGCGCTTATCGAACCATCCATGTTCGCCCAGGTAAAAACCCTGGTCCGAGAGATAAATAACTAATGTATTATTTTTCAGACCATTCCTGTCAAGATAATCTAAAGTGCGGCCAATGTTTCGGTCCAGTGAAGCAGCAGTGCTTAAGTAATCTTTTATATAGCGCTGGTATTTCCACTCGGTTAATGCATTTCCCGAGAGGTTGCGGCTTTTGAAATCTTTATAAACCGATTGATAATATGCATCAAAAGCAGCACGTTGTGTCGCATTCATCCTGGTTATACTGCCTTCTTTATTTTCGGTTTCTGCATCATCAAACATCTTTAAATCATAGCCCATTTTCATGGTCTTATCAATCGTCATATCCTGCCGGCCAGCCGCGGCTCTTCCTGAATAGTTATCATAAAAATTAGTTGGCAGCGGAAAGGTTACAGTATCAAACATTCCCAGGTCGCCGGTATCCGGTATCCAGGTTCTATGGGTTGCTTTATGGCCAATTACGAGGCAAAAAGGTTTTGTTTTATCACGGTTATCCAACCAGTTTTCAGCAACATCTTCAACTACATTTGAAACATATCCATCTACCCTTTTTACACTACTATCCATCATAATAAAATCAGGATTATAGTACTGGCCCTGGCCGGGCAGAATTTGCCAGTAATCAAAGCCTTGTGGTTTTGTTTCCAAATGCCATTTGCCTATCCAGGCAGTCAGGTAACCATTTAATCTCAATTGTTTAATAAAAGAATCCTGGCTTCCATCAAAACGGGAATTTTCATTATCGCGAAATCCATTTTTATGGCTGTACTTGCCTGTAAGTATGGCTGCACGACTTGGGCCACAAATAGAATTATTCACAAACCCATTCTTAAAGATTACCCCTTCCCTTGCAATACGATCAATGGCTGGCGTTTTCATTAGTTTACTACCATATGCACTAATCGCCTGGTAAGCATGATCGTCTGAAATGATTATAACAATATTGGGCCGTTGCTGTGCAGCTGCATTAAATAGGATACAAAGGAATAGCGCTATTAATGTAAAACTGGTTGTTTTATTATTCAATTTCTAAAATTTATTATTCTATCCTTCATTAAAAAAATATCTTCAGAAAACCCTTTCATTACAGCACATTAAATTTTCACACGCCGGGTTCGCATTACGTATCTATTATCTAATTGCTATTGAAAAAGTAGATGCAGGAAGACCTGCTTCATTAACCAGGTTGGCCCGCGTAAATGGCTGCCAGGCATATAAAACAGTTTTTATTTTTTCACCGGCAGGAACAGTAATAAGTACATTGTTTTTGACGATTTTTGCATCCACTTTCAAGTGCAATCCCTTTTCGTTAACTAATTCAAAACCGGTTAACGGCTTTGAATTAGTCGATAATTTTTTGGCAAATGAAAAAGATACCACTATGCTGTTGCCTGCAAGCTTTACTGCTGATACCTGTGGTCCATTAGCAATTATTTGCTTCTTGTAAGTGTAGCGTAATGCAAGCATCGCAAGCCTCTCGCCTACTGTTTTCTTTTTTAAAGGATGTACATCCAATGAATCACCAAGATCAGAACTTACAATCATGCCACTGTTCGAAATTTCTTCCTGCAACTTTCGCTGGCTATTTCTGAAAGCCGGCCAGGATGGACGATCTATTGAGGATAATTGAACATAATAAAAGGGAATTTCATCACCCCAGTTTCTGCGCCAGCTACTAACTAAGGTTTTAAATAATTGCTCGTGTAAGCCAATATTGTGTGTATTGCTTTCACCCTGGTACCAGATAACACCTTTAATGGGGAACTTTGCTAGTGGCGCTATAGCTGATTCGTAGTTATAACAAGGTTCATAAGGATGCCGTTGCTTTATTTTTGTTGCATTTTGCAGGTTTACAGCGGCACGTTCCCTGCACCACTCCATTGTAAAATCAGATTTGCGCCAGTTATCCAACATATCCACCAACAGGTTATCCTGTTCCATTGCATTGCGGTCGATAAACGATTCTGTAGGAGCGCCACCAATTGATACCTGGATCAATCCGATTGGAACGCCTTCTTCCAAAGCCAGTTTTTTACCGAAATAATAGGCTACTGCTGAAAAATTCTCAGCAGTAGCCACAGCACATTCCTTCCATCTGCCTGAAAAAAATTCTAATTGATTAACTTTATACAGCGTGATTGAATCCCATGCTTCATTATTAGTCTGCGCTAAGTTGTTTAATTTGTATAACCGTATCAAAGGATTTACTGACAGCATTTTTAATTCTCCCGGTCCTGTATCAGCATTCCTGAGCTGAAAGTCCATATTCGACTGACCGCTGCACAACCATAGATCTCCAATCAATATATTTTGCAATTCAATGTTTTTAATACTACTCCTTATTTGAAGCTTATAAGGACCACCATGTGACATAGCAGGAAAGTACACTTTCCAGTTTCCCGCATCATCTGCTTTAATAATTTTTTTATGGTTGTTAAAACTTACTGTAACCAGCTCACCGGCATTAGCCGTTCCATAAACAGGAATTAACTTATTACGCTGCAAGACCATATTATCGGTAAACACAGCGGCGAGGTTTAACCCACCAAAATCTTTAGAAACATTCTGATAAACCAGTTTAGCAATAATGGATGATCCTTCTTTATCGGGATGCAGGTTATCAGCAAACAGATCAGGGCGATTGTACAATATTGCATTCAGACCTATTAAACCAGTTTTGTTTGATTTAGCTACTTGTGGTATTAAATTTTGTATTTGCCAATACCAATCACGTGTTCCTGATTTAAACCTTTTGTGTTCACTAAAAATTGGAGTGAGTTTGCATAGATATACTTTGATAGAAGGATTAATACTTTTCAAAGTATCAATTAACCAGGAATAATCGCTTTCAAATTCATCGCTGAAATTTGGCCAATTGCGTGGGTCTGTATCATTCAAGCCTAAATGAATCACAACAACATCAGGATGAAATGCAATAGCATTCGCAAAAGCAGTGGTTTTAAAATATGGATTATGGCCTTTTCGTAATAATGTAGCCCCGTTATGTCCAAAGTTGTTTACACTGTATTTACTGCCTAACAGTTGCTGTAACTTAGCAGGATATGATTCGTTAGCAGGATCTTTCAAGCCATAGCCGTATGTAACTGAATTACCAATACAAGCAACCCTGATTTTTACCTGTTGCGCTATTGTTGAAAACCCGGTTAACAGGCAAGATAGTACCAGGATTAAACGCCAGGTCTTCATCATTAAATTTTTTTATTAATGTCAATCACGACTTTAATAAGCAATATTATAAAATCAATATTATAAGTGCCTATTAAAGAGCGTGACCTGGTGATTAAACCCTAACACTTTTTCAAAAGAATTAATTATCATTAAATCTTTTAAAGATCCTGCAGATTGCCAAACAAAGCCATGCACGGGTAAGTTCTTTGTCGCGCCCCTTGGTAATTCTTAAGTCCCACATACCATTTTTTTGCTGGTGATCTACAAACCACTCAAGTGCTTTTTCTATACGGGGCTCCCGCTCTGAAAAACCAAGAAGGGAAAGGGTATCAAGAGCAGAAATTATATCGGTATACCAAAATGGAAAAGTAAATCTTAGCCAATATTCTTTCCTTGTCCTATCCGGGTAATTATCTTTTTCGAACAGACCAGGTAACAGCAACCTAGCTGCCTCTTTTGCTTCTGCTAATTTACTGTATGAAGAATGTATTGCAAATGCTCTTAATACAACACCTGTAATCATTTGCGAAAAGGGTTTTGACAGATCCGGTTTTATTACAGGAGAATCAGTTGATATGACATTGATATGACAATTTCTTGTTCTGAAAGGCAATGCCCATCCACCGCCCGATTGCCGCACCGAAACTAACCATTGGAATACTTTTTCAATTCGTTTATCGGGTTCATATCCAGCCTTGATTAATAATTCAGCAATACCAGCAGTATAATTAGGAGTATACTGATTGCCATAAATGCCCCTGAAGTCTCCTTCATTTGTTTGAAAAGTGAAAAGGTATTCGGCTGCTTTTTGAATGGCAACATGTTGTTTTGTAAATCCAAACATTTCAACCAGGATGCCTACATTTCTATACGTCTCCAGTTGATTGTAATTTTCCTTTGATCGTATATGTTCTTTCGCACCAGGATAATCCCATGAACCATTTATATTTTGCTTTCTTAAAATACTTTGTGGCTCTTTTAGCTGCCAAAGATCTATAGTCGAAATAGGTATTGCGAAAAGATCTCTTTGTGCAGAAAGAGAATGTGCTTTATCGGCATGGCCAACCAGTGGCTCTCCGGGGTTATATTTAAAAACATCCAGCCACATTTATTAAATATTGAATAGATCCTCGTGTTATCCGGGTTAGCTGCGAACTGGCTTTAATTCCTATTCAGTTTTCACAAGTAACAATCCTTATAAAAAATGCCTTTTCATTCTGCATCTATATGCGGGTTAAATGCCAGCCCACAAAAGGTTTTACAGTTGCGCAATTAGGTCCTCCGTCTTTCCCTGTTCCTGGGACACTGGCTTGTAATACAAACCCGGAATCGTTCAATAAATTGTTGATGGTTTCAAGCGGTATGTCACGTAAAGGAATTTTTAACCTTCTGCTCCAAACTGACTCCTGCTGGCCGGCATAAGCTCCGATGCCGATATAAATGAAACGCTCGTTTACCGGGCCCTGCACAAATGGTCCTGCAAAATCAGGCTGAGGATTTTCAAGATTTTTTACTGAAATTTTACATTCAAATAATAAATCGACTTTGTCCGATCTCTGCTTTTGTATTATTTCATACTTGTTTCCCTTCCCTTTTTGCAGGCCAAAATCAACCCCAGGTGGAGGACTTTGCAAAATGATTCGTACTGGTATTTCGAGAGTCATAATTACTATATTTCTTAATAGATGTATAAACAGTCAGCCGCACCAAATTAAGGAATACATTTTTAATCTTTGTTTTGAAAACCTGTCACAGCACCGTCTATTGCTGGCATTTATAGTAAGCAGCTTTAGTTTTTACCTACCCCAATTTCACTGATGTCATTGTTAAAGATCCACCAACAGCTTTATCATTAAAAAAAGAAACATCTTCTGTGTTATTTTTGACACCTAACGTATACATCAATGGCAAATAGTGCTCGGGAGTAGGAATAGCAAGCATTGCCTCGCTACCTAACCTGCTATAATTAATCAATGGATGGTGATCACCATGCTGTATCAAAGATTTAAACTTTTCATTGATGTTTTTTGCCCAGTCGTAACTGAATTCTTTTCCATTTAATTTATCCCAGGCCACCATTCTAAGATTGTGAACCATGTTACCACTTCCTATAATTAAAACTCCTTTCTTCCTGAGTGACTGTAATTCTTTAGCGAGATCGTAATGATATTGAGGTCCCTTTGTGTAATCGATGCTGAGCTGCAATACAGGAATATTGGCTTCCGGATACATATGCCTTACCACTGTCCATGTGCCGTGATCAAGACCCCAATCATGGTCTAATTCCACATGGGCAGAATGAAGTAATGCTGCAGTTTCTTTTGCTAATACGGGATGACCTGGTGCAGGATACTGCACTGCAAAAAGTTCATCCGGAAACCCGCCAAAATCATGAATGGTTTTTGGAAATTCCATTGCTGTAATCTTAGTTCCTTTTGTAAACCAATGGGCTGATACCACTAATACTGCTTTAGGGGTTGGAATTTCTTTTGCCATCTGTGTCCACCTGCGGCTAAATTCTGTGTCTTCAATTCCATTCATAGGCGACCCGTGGCCGATGAACAATGCAGGCATAACCTGGTCCTGCTTTTCTAAACCACTGGTAAAATTATTGAATGCTGATAGTGTAGTCATACCTGCTGCTCCTGTTATTATTGTTTTAAGAAACTGATCTCTTTTCATAAATTATTATAGATCTAAATTCTAATTCTGGTGCTTCAATAAAAATTATTTAATGACAACTAAAGCTGTTTTATTTGCTGGTAATGGTTGTAATTGCAAGGTGACTAAACTGCCTTGACGTTGCAAGTATTTTTTTGCTGCTTGTGCCATTGTAACTACTGCTGCACCCAACATTATTACATCTTTTATTACAAGCCTGCCTGCAGCACTTAAATAAGGAAATCCGTGCTCACTATCACCTAAAGAAGGCACCCATGTTTCAGGTGTGGTTACTAAAAAAGATAAGGTTACAAGCGACATAATAATGGCAAGCAAACTACCTATTGCGGATACTGCGGGTAAAAGCGGGTACAAAGCGATCATCACACCAATCAGTACTATCACCGTTCCTAAACCGTATGAAAATAAATAAGTGTTATTCTCCTGGTGCCATGCAATATTCCCCGGTTTTAATTCGCCTTCTTTGTTCATGTGCTGTTTGTATTCCGGCGGATCATATTTGTAAAAGAAATTCATGGCAGGGCTGTTTGCAACAAATGGTACGATACCAACAGCTTCATAGTTA
>JAZKGP010000004.1:0-26450 GCA_040385845.1 Bacteroidota bacterium
ACTCCACCAAACTGGTGCCGTTTTATTTTGAGAAAAACAAACAATACGATATCCGTGTTGAGTATTACGAACCGGCAGGCAATGCCTGGCTACGCCTGATCTGGAATGTTGGTGTGGTGGATAGCTCAGAACAAAAAATACAGGCAGCGGTTAACCTGGCAAAGAACAGTGATGTGGCTATTGTGGTGGCGGGTATTGAAGAAGGAGAATTTAACGACAGGGCTTTGTTGTCGTTGCCGGGTAAACAGGAAGAACTGATCAAAAGAATTGCAGCTACCGGCAAACCGGTGGTGGTATTGCTGGTGGGTGGCAGCGCCATCACTATGAACAACTGGCTGGATAAAGTACCTGCAGTAATGGATCTTTGGTACCCTGGTGATGCTGGTGGCACTGCGGTAGCCGATGTGTTGTTTGGTGATATTAGTCCTTCCGGAAAACTACCCATTACTTTCCCGGTTGCAGAGGCGCAATTGCCATTGGTATATAACCACAAACCAACCGGCCGCGGCGATGATTACAACAATCTCACGGGCCAGCCTTTGTTTCCCTTTGGTTTTGGCTTAAGTTATAGCCCTTTTGAATATGCCGACCTGCAGCTTTCTAAAAACATTATTCATGCCGGTGATACCATGAAGGTATTCTTTAAAATAAAAAACACCGGTGCCTATAAAGCCGATGAAATAGTACAATTGTACCTACGGGATGAACTGGCTTCCGTGGCGAGGCCGGTAAAAGAACTGAAAGGATTTCAACGGGTAAGCCTTGCACCTAATGAAGAAAAAACAGTGCAATTTTCAATCACACCCGGTATGCTGAAGATGCTGGACGTAAATATGAAAGAAGTAATTGAACCCGGCGAATTCAGGCTGATGATCGGGAGTTCGAGTATGGATATTCGCTTGAGGGAGATATTGGAAGTGAAGTAGGCAAATTCCTATGTCTGTAAGACTAGAAATGGCGTTGCGTAAAGTTGTTTAACCCTTCAGGATTGTATCGATGGCATTCGGTTCTTCCACCAACATGGACACGGTAGGAAATGTCGATTGAATACAATTAATGATCTTGAAAATTACCCCCATTGGAAAATGGCGTTTCAAAACTAACCATCAACTCAATTTTCGTATGCAAATTATAAAGTATACCTGTTATAAAACTCTAATTGAAAGGTTATTGGTACGCACAAAGTATTCTGGGTCTTACAAATAAACTAAAGAATTGAAGGCTGACGGATATTGCAAATAAAAACGGCTGATTGACATCGCCAACCAGCCGCTCAATATAAATTTTTACCAGGTAAAAATATTAGCTTCCTCTACCCCATCCGAACCAATCGTTGCCGTTGGCATACAACATTAGCGACAGCAATATCACCATACCTACCACCTGTGCATATTCCAGGAACTTTTGGCTGGGTTTACGGCCGCTGATCATCTCCACGAGGGTAAAGAGTACATGACCGCCATCGAGGGCCGGAATGGGCAGCAAATTCATAAATGCGAGCACGATGCTAAAGAAGGCTGTGATCTTCCAGAATGATTCCCAATTCCATTCCCTTGGAAAAATACTGCCCATGCTTTTAAAACCACCTACTGCTTTATAAGCCCCGGTGGAAGGTTTCAGGATCAGTTTGAATTGCTCGATATAATCGGATAAGGTGGAAATAGATAAACGCACCCCGGCCGGGAAAGATTCAAAAAATCCATAGGACTTTTTCTCGACTTTGTAAGTACCCATGCTGTCGTATTGCTGGTCGAGCAAATTGGGGATGCCCAGTTTGCCATACTCGTTCACTTTTGCAGGCAATGCCACTTCCTGTCCATTACGTAGTACGGTTAATACCACCGGTTTGTTTACCCGAACATTGGTGTAGGCAACCACATCATCAAAAAATGCTACCGGGGTAGAATCCACTTTTATAATGCGGTCCATGTATTGCAGACCGGCTTTTTGGGCATTGGTTGTATCCAATTTGCCAAAGGAACCCGAGATGGCTGGTAAACGCGGGAAAAACAAAGGTTGTTTTGAACGCCTTCTTTCTACCAGTTTGCCGATCACATCCACCGGGATCTGGATCGTGGTATCTACATTATTGCGGATGACCTGGATCTGGCCGCCGCCACTAAAAAGGATCTTTTTGGGAACTTCTTCAAAATAATTGATTGGCTCATTGTTTACGGAAACAATCTTATCGCCGTTACGAATGCCAAGATCATACATCAGCGAGTCGGTGATCCAAACGCCATTTTTTAAAGAGCTGTTCACCGTTTTTTGTTCGCCCCACACAAACAGGATCATCGCAAAAATCAGGAATGCGAGCAACACGTTTACTGTAACACCGCCGATCATGATGATCAGGCGTTGCCAGGCTGGTTTGCTCCTGAATTCCCAGGGTTGTGGTGGTAATTTCAGCGCATCCTTATCCATGCTCTCATCCACCATGCCGGAGATCTTTACATAACCACCCAGTGGTAACCAGCCAACTCCATACTCGGTTTCGCCGATCTTCTTTTTGAAAAGCGAAAACCAGGGATCAAAAAACAGGTAGAATTTTTCTACCCGGCAGCCAAACCACTTCGCGGTAATATAATGGCCAAACTCGTGCAACACCACCAGTATAGACAATGAAAGGATCAACTGACCTACTTTGATGCCTACTTCACTCCAGATTATTGCTAAAAACATATTGATTGCGCTCGGAAGAACTTATTTAAAATTTGAAAATATTTAATCAGAAACCGGCAAATGTACCCTTTTGGGTATTTCTAATCACCGAACTATCATTAAGGGCTTGTTATAAAATGGATTGTAAGTTTATAAACCAGTTCAAGGTTAATGGGTGAAGTTTTCAAAGATCTATAATTTTATAAGGGATGCTGCGAACTCCCGGGCATCTGCATCGGTATCGTAATAATCCTGCAGGCTGGGTTTCTCAATAAAATGAATTTTTTGCATGGCCTGTTCGACTACTGCCATGATGTCGAGGAATCCAATGCGGTTTTTCAGGAAAGCCCAAACGGCAATTTCGTTGGCGGCATTCATTATGCAAGGAAGATTACCGCCTTTATTCAGGGCTTCGATGGCAAGTGCCAAATTCTTGAAAGTGCGGATATCGGGCTCTTCAAACGAAAGTTGTTCGTATTTCCGGAAATCAAACCTGGGAAAGGTATTTGGAATGCGATAGGGAAAAGCCAGTGCGTATTGAATGGGCAATTTCATATCCGGCAAACCCATTTGCGCTTTCATGCTGCCATCTTCAAACTGAACAATTGAATGGATAATGCTTTGCGAATGGATAATTACCTGGATCTGTTCAGGTTTTAATCCAAACAACCATTTGGCTTCGATCATCTCCAGCCCTTTGTTCATTAACGTCGCACTGTCGATAGTAATTTTTGCGCCCATGTTCCAGTTGGGATGCTGCAGGGCATGGTCTCTTTTTACATTAACCAGGTAATTGGGTTTGCGTCCGCGGAACGGCCCGCCGCTAGCTGTAAGAATGATCTTCTCGATCTTATTACGGGTTTCACCCACCAGGCATTGAAAAATAGCCGAATGTTCGCTATCCACCGGGATGATAGGCACTTTGTTTTCGATGGCTTTTTTCATCACGATATCGCCCGCTACTACCAGGGTCTCCTTATTGGCAAGAGCAATGGCTTTGCCGCTTTCAATAGCGCGGAGGGTAGGTTTTAGACCCGCATAGCCAACGATCCCTGCCAGCATTACGTCGTAACAATCCATAGCAGCAGCATCTTCCAGTGCATCTTCACCGGCAAACACTTTGATATCGGTGCCAGCCAGCGCCTCCTTTACTTTCCGGTAGCGGGTTTCATCGCCAATTACTACAATATTGGGGTTGAACTCACGTGCCTGTTTTACCAACAATTCATCGTTGGTTTGAGCGGTTAATATTTCTGCGGAAAACATGGCCGGGTTAGCTTTTACCACTTCCAGTGCCTGTGTACCGATAGAACCTGTTGAGCCAAATATTGCCAGTCTTTTTAATCCTACACCTTGCGGTGATATATTGTCGTTAGGTTGCTTCATTCATTACATCATTTACCAGCCTGGCCGGTGGTTGCACAAAGGCTTCCAGCTCCGCTGCAATTTTTCTGTCGTTACTTAACCGTGCCACTTTGTTTTGGCCGCCCAATTTACCTATGGATTTCATATAGTCAATAAATCCGTTGGTTCTAACCACCGTTATTTGTAACCGTTGCAGGATATTACCCGCAACCAGGTCATCATAATACACATTTTTTTCCCGGAGGTTCTGGTCGACTTTGGCTGCAAAAGACGCTAAATCTTTTGGCGTATTTTCAAATTCGATAAACCATTCGTGAAAACTTTTTCCTTCGCCAACGGCTATATTGGGTGCCACGGTAAATTCCGCGATGCGAATACCTTCTTCGTTGGCAACTTTCATCAACGCATGTTCCACTTCCTCGCCAATTACGTGTTCGCCAAAAGCACTGATAAAATGCTTGATGCGACCCGTAACTACCAGCCTGTACGGATTGACCGTGAGGAATTTGATGGTATCCCCGAGGTTATAGCCCCATAAACCGGCGTTGCTGTTAATGATCAGCGCATAGTTTTCACCTGCTTTCACATCTTTCAGCGAGATTCGGGTGGCGTTCTCCTGCCCTATTTCTGCAGCCGGGATAAACTCGAAGAAAATACCGCTGTTGGTATTTAGTAAAAGCCCTTCTTTCTTTTGGGAATCCTGGAAGGCAAAAAATCCTTCAGAAGCCGGGAAAGTTTCTACCGTATCAATTGTTTTGCCCACACTATTGAAAAGCTTGCCCTTATAAGGTTCAAAGTTTACACCGCCATGCACCAATACGGAGAGGTTTGGAAAAAGCTGGCTGATATTTTTCCCGCTCTTTTCGGTAAGCCGGTCAAAATACATCTGCATCCAGGGTGGAATCCCGCTGATAAGGGTCATATCCTGGTTGCTGGTTTCCGAAACGATCTTTTCCAGTTTGGTTTCCCAGTCTTCGATGCAATTGGTTTCGTAGCTGGGCAATTGATTGGTGCGCAGGTATTTTGGAATATGATGGTTCACAATTCCGCTGAGACGGCCTGTGGGGATGCCTGCAACCCTTTCGAGCTCGGGGCTGCCGCTTAGAAAGATCATTTTGCCATTAGCGAACTGGTAATTACCGGTTTCGGCCATATAACAAAGCAGTGCATTCCGGGCCGAATTGATATGGTTGCTGATAGAATCGTTGGTAATGGGGATGTATTTTACCCCGCTGGTAGTGCCGCTGGTTTTGGCAAAATAGATGGGTTTGCCTTTCCAGAGCACATTGTGTTTGCCTTCCTTTATACGGTCGATGTATACTTTGAACTGTTCGTAATCCCGAACCGGGACAGCTTTCTTAAACCCTTCGTAATCTTTTACTTCGCCAAGTTTGTGTTCTTTGCCAAACTCTGTTTTTTGCCCTTTCGACAGGAGTTCTTTCAAAATTTTCTCCTGGTCTTCTACTGCCGATTCTGAGCCTTTTGTTACCTGTTTATGAATGAAATTGGCAAAAGGACGGGCAAACAACGATTTTAAATTCATACCATTTTTTTTCTTCCCTGCAATACGGCAGAAGCTATCTGATTAATATAATTTTGCCTGCTGGCGAACAGCAGCGCTTTCAAGGCAATAAGTTTTGGCTGAATAAAGTAAATGTTACCTGCAAATATATTTTCCGTGGGCATGCGCCGGTATTTAATTTGAAGGGTGGTAGAAAATTGTAGATTATTTATAAAAAAGACTTGGTAATCTCATCGAAATACCTACTTTTGCATCCCAAAATTTTAGGAATAATGTTTGCAGTTGTAAAAATATCCGGGCAGCAATTTAAAGTGACCGAGGGTCAGAATTTGTATGTTCCGCATCTTGCTGGAAAAACAGGCGATAAAGTTGAATTAAGCGATGTGTTGTTTGTTGACCGGGATGGTTCGGTTGAAGCAGGTGCTGGTTTAAACATCACTGTTTCGGCTGAAATTATCAGCGACCTGGTTCAGGGCGATAAGGTAATTGCTTTTAAAATGAAACGTCGTAAAGGTTTCCGTAAAAAGCATGGTCATCGTACGCATTATACCAGGATCAAGGTTACCAGTATAGCGTAGTTGAAAACGGGTTTTTAAGGTAATTGCGATTGCTGTTACTTTTTACATCCACGCATCATTCAATCAGAAATCATTAAATCATTTAACAATGGCACATAAGAAAGGTGAAGGCTCGGTAAAAAACGGGCGTGATTCACAAAGCAAAAGACTTGGTATCAAAATTTTTGGCGGACAGCCAGCAGCTGCAGGTAATATCATCCTGCGTCAGCGTGGTACCGTTTATCATCCCGGCAGCAATGTTGGTGTTGGTAAAGACTTCACCATTTTTGCCTTAACTGATGGCGTGGTTGAGTTCCGCAAAGGAAGGCTTGACAGAACTTTCGTTTCTGTTGCACCAGCCCCGGTTGCAGCTACTGCAGAATAATTTTATTATTATCTTTTTTGTATATATCAAAGACAGCTTCGGCTGTCTTTTTTTGTGCGGTGGATAACCCGTGTATAAAAAAATGTGGATAAATAAAATAATAGTTATTTTTACTGTGATTTACTAACCATTTAAATTTCAAACACATGGCAACTGCAAAGAAGGCCGCAAAGAAAGCTGCGCCTAAAAAAGCGGTAAAAAAAGCTGCTAAGAAAGCCGCTCCTAAAAAAGCTGTAAAGGCTGCAAAAGCTGTTAAGGCTGTTAAAGCTGCAAAGAAAGCTGCTCCTAAAAAAGCTGTAAAAGCTGCAAAGAAAGCTGCTCCTAAGAAAGCTGTAAAAGCTGCAAAGAAAGCCGCTCCTAAGAAAGCTGCTAAAGCTGCAAAAAAAGCCGCTCCTAAGAAAGCTGCAAAGGCTCCTAAGAAAGCCGCAAAAAAAGGCGCTAAAAAAGCTTAATTAAACTTTTATTATTACGCACTTAAAGTTCTGCCCCGGCAGAACTTTTTTTTGTGCCTGCTCTAAAGTTTCCCAAGTATTACATTTGACAGATGGACAACAAACAGGTAGCCGACGTGTTTGCATTGCTTGCAAAAATCATGGACATACATGGTGAAAATAGTTTTAAAATAAAAACCTATGTGAATGCTGCATTCCAGGTGGAAAGATTGCCCGAACAACTCGCAAACCTTGATGCAGCGGGCATTTCAGCCATAAAGGGTATTGGTGATGCTACCGGGAAAAAAATTGCAGAACTACTTACAACCGGCAAACTTTCGTTACTCGAAAAATACATTGCCGATACACCACCAGGTGTTTTGGAGATGATGTATATAAAAGGAATTGGTGCAAAAAAGATCAATATCATATGGAAAGAAATGGAGATAGAATCGGTTGGAGAATTGCTGTATGCCTGTAACGAAAACCGCCTCGCACGTTACAAAGGGTTTGGTGATAAAACCGAACAAAATATTAAAGCCGCTATTGAATTTTATTTAAGCAGGCAGGGATTTTTTTTATACAAACAAGCGATGCCTTATGCAGAATCTATTATACAAATTTTGCAAAAAAAATTCCCTTCAAACAGCATTCACACAACCGGCGATTTCAGGCGACAATCTGAGACATTAGAAGAACTGGAATTTGTAACAGATGTTTCCGCTGCCAACATAAAAAGTTTTTTTGATGAACAAACAGGCATGCATTTTTCGGTGGAAGAACCAGGGCTTTTAAAGTACAGAATGGAAAGCGGACCGATGCTAAAATTGTATTGTTGCGCAACCGAAAATATAGCCTCCACACTTTTTCTTACTACCGGTTCTGCCAGTTTTACCAATTTTTTTCGGGTAAACTACCCAAATGCGGACCTTGAAAAAAGCAGGCCGTATGAAGAAAAATCTATATTTGAAAATGCCGGACTGGCATTTATTCCTCCTTACCTACGGGAAGACGAAAAGATATTTGAGCTGGCCGCAAACAACCGTATTCCTGCTGCCATTACTACAAAAGATATCAGGGGAATTATTCATAGCCATAGTACGTGGAGCGATGGCAAACAAAGCCTGGAGCAGATGGCCCGGGCTGCCATTGAACAAGGCTTTGAATATCTCGCTATCAGCGATCATAGCCGCAGTGCCGGTTATGCAAATGGATTACCAATAGAACGAATTATTGACCAACATGCTGAAATAGAAAACCTGAACAAACAGCTGGCACCATTCAAAATTTTTAAGAGCATCGAAAGCGATATTCTTATTGATGGCAGTCTTGATTATCCCGTAGAAATATTGGCCAGTTTCGACCTGGTAATAGCTTCGATCCATTCGGGTTTAAAGATGACGGAAGAGAAAGCTACTGCAAGGTTAATAAAGGCGATTGAGAACCCCTATACTACCGTTTTAGGGCATATGACGGGCAGGTTGTTATTAAGCCGCGGTGGTTACCCCGCAGATCATAAAAAGATCATCGAAGCCTGTGCGGCGAATAACGTTGTAATTGAATTGAACGCCAACCCAAGAAGGCTGGATATGGACTGGAGATGGATAAGGTATGCCATCGAAAAAGGTGTTATGATCTCTATTAACCCGGATGCGCATTCAACGCTGGCCTTTAGTGATGTGGCTTATGGCGTATTTGCTGCCCAAAAGGGAATGCTGTCACCAGCCAGCAACCTGAGTAGTTTTACTGTGACCGAACTGGAAGCTTACCTGGCTAACCGTAAAAAGACGCTTCAGCTTTAATTTGTGAAAATTATAAACTCCGCAATTACAGGTATTGCATTTTCTTCAGGAAGATCAGTGTTATAGCTGTTAAGCCCAGGATAAGCGCAGCTATCCACCAGCGGTTTTGAACCCGGGCCGGTTCCTGTTCGCCCAGCAACTCCATCATGGCGGTATTCGTTGTTTCCCTTGTGCCTACCATCATATTATGCGTGGTGTTGGCCCTGATGATTCGCCTTGCTGTGACCGGCAGGTTGTATTGTGCCAGTCGTTCATCGGGATTAAACACGGTGTTGCCAACCGCATCTTTTGCAAATTCACCGAGGTTTTGCCAGCTCACTTTTGAATGGGTGGCAAGATCCTGCTGCAATTTGTTACAAAAAGCTTCGTAAATAGAAATCGCATTTTCTTCCGGTACATCTAACTGCCTGGAAATGAACGATACGAGGGGTTGTAAACTGCCCGCTTGTTCGTTGGGCGATAGTTGCACCCTGCTAACGGGTGGCAATAACTGGTGATTGGCTACATCGAAACTGGCGGCCTGGTTAACGAGGTGTAACTGCCCGGTACCACGGAGGTACACGCTGCGATTTTCGACCAGGTATTGATGTAACAATCCAAACATGCGGGCAAAGTAATACAATTTAGGCTTTCCGGGATTTGTGAAACATGGATTTTAAGCATAGCGCCGGAGTTGTAGGTGAATGTACCGTACTGCCCGGTTTTGCATAACTGATGAAGGGCTGCCGGATGCTGGCATGGTAGCTACCCCTGCGCCCGGCCTTTGCGTTGGGGGTACTACCTGGCAGCAGCCGGAACAAAAGACCAGTGTTGCTGTTCAGATGCCGGCCCCAAAGAAATTACAAGTGGAAAATAACGCCGCCGATAGCCTGGAAACCTAGTACCTGGTATTGGTTCCAGCGTTGATATTTTTGGTTGAAAACATTATTAAACTGCAGCCATAAATCAATCTTATCCATTATTTTGAATTCAGCACCAGCATTCAGGTCGAAACCTGAGCCGCTTTTTTTCGACCCGTTGTTTTTATCGGCATACCAGGTTCCTGCAAAACTGTACAGATCAGCTTTCAGGTAAAGATCTTTTATGATTTGAGCCCTTGCAGATGATTTAAATTCGAGGGGAAGCAGGCCATAAGCATCGGGCGCTACATCAATTCCACCATATTTGTTGAGTGCCAGCGAATTGTACCATTGAAACGCACTGCCTCTTACATAAGCCAGTTCGCCACCGATGTTCATCTTATTCATTTTTGGTTCTATCAAAACCCGGTATGTTTTGCCATCACCAAAGTCGTTGACAAAGAGCGGCACATTTGCCATGCTAACATAACCGGCTTTGATGCGAAACGACAGGTGATCGTCGACCACTGCTTTGATAGCGCCAAACAGTTCGCTGTTGCGGGTGTTGGTAACATTGTTTCCCGGTTGTTGGATCCAGGGATTAAAAGCCACGAGGCTGCGGAAAGTTTGCTCCTGGTAATAACCTTTCCAGCCGGCCTGGAAAACAAAGCTGCTGCCATTTAACAGGAAGTCTGCCTCCACGTCGGGTAGCAATTTAAAAACGCCGTTATTCCAGGATGGCAATACACCAGCCCTCAATTGGATATTCTCATTGATGCTTGTTTTGATACCGGCATTAACCATAAACAGGTTGTTGGAAAAAGAAGAAGTATCTCCCTTAAACGAATCAAGCATTCCACTTATGCCAACCTGCAAACCAATATTGTCGGTTATATTCTTTTCGAGTGGCAAAGCAAAATTGAACTGCGTTTCTTTGCCAGCATTGTTGTCGCCAAATAAGTGAAAGGAAACGGATGGATCATACCAGAAAGCTGCATCTTTTTGACGCCTGTTGGAGAAGGTAGCACCACCGCTAAAATCGGTGTATAATAATCTCAAAGAATCTTTTGGAAACTTGAGTGAATCCGGCGCATAACCATAGCGGTAAGTGCCGTTGCCTTCGATACCAGCATGCAGGCGCAAGTCATTGGTTTCATTCACATTCAAAATAACACTTCCCCGAACACCATACTTTGAAAACTGCTGGTAAGCTAATTTTCCTTTGGAAGAAATATAATAGCCTTCCACACTTCCATTTGATTTAACACCATCTCCAAAACCTACTGCAGCTTTTGCATATGGTGTGGTAAAACTTCCGAAGCCAAGTTTTATATAGGCTTTGTTGCGTTCTGCTGTGAGCATACTATCCTCGAAGGCTAATGGCTTTAAAGTAGCCGGCGTAAAAGAAAAAGCCAGGTTTTGAACGGGCACATTGTATTGCAGGGCAGGCCGCATAGAATCGGTATTTGCAGGGCTCGCGGTAAAACCAATTTTGTACGGAGTTCGCAAAACAGGTTTGAAAGTGGAGGTTATATTGATTGTTTTTTTACGGCTTGTATCCTGTGCATGAACCGCAAAACTTATAACCAGCAATAATGCAAACGAAATATATTTAGTCATGTGATGGTAGTGATTGATGATTGATGGAAGGTGATGGTGTGAAGTTTGAATGAAGTAAAAGATGAAAATTAGAAGTGGGAAAAATTTAATTGGTCTTATCCATTTTTGAAGCTGCCTGTTCCTCTGCTTCTGCCTTCACTAATTTTTCTGCCGCTTCATTTTTCAGGTCTGGGAAAGTTGAATTTTCCGATACACTTTTATAGGTAGCCTTTGCATTGAAATAATCTTTTTGTGCGAAATAAATATCACCTAAAAGAATGTATGATCTTGTTACCCAAACTTCATAGGAACCTGCTTTTTTGATTACTTCAAAAGCTGCTTTTTCTGCATCTTCCAGCTTGTTTAATTTATAAGTGCAATTAGCGATCTCATAGCGTGCTTCAGCACCTGGTTCAGCTTTGCTTAAGTTTGCTACCGTTTTATAATTTGTAATAGCTTCGGAACAATTGCCTGCTTCCTGTGCACTTTTACCTAATACCAGGCTGGCGAATATTTTGTCGTCTGCACCAATATCCCGTTGGTTTAAAAGGTCTTTAGCATTATCGACCGCAGCTGCATATTGCTTGCTGTAATATTGGCAACGCACCAGGCCACGCATGGCTTCCAGTTTATTTTCCTGCGAGGATGCATACGTTTTCAGTTGCTGGTAAAAGGTGGCTGCCTTTGTATAATCCTTAAATTCGAAATAGTGAATACGGGCAGCGGCAAGCATGGCTTTTTCGGCATACTTGTTGGGCGCTTTTGTTGCTACAAATTCATAGTAGGCAGAAGCATTTTTAAAGTCCTTTTTATCACGGCTTAATTCTGCTGCATTATAATTTGCTACAACACTGTACCTGCCTTCAGGATACTTTTGAATATAGCTTATAAGAGATGCTAATGCCTGTTCTTTTTTGCCATCACTTAATTGTAATTCGGCAGCACTGTAAGTAAGCGAATCAGCAGTGCCTGCATTAACGCCCCGGCCTAAACTTTCCAGGAAACTGATGTATTCACCAGGTTTTCCTTCTTCTATAAAAATGCTTCTTACATTATCGATAGCATCTTCGCTTTCTGGTGACTGCGGGTATTGTTTTAATAAGGTGCGAAACGAATTGATAGCTTCGTTATTCTTATTCAAATTGTATTGTGCAATGCCAGCTTTCAAGTAAGCTTCGGGTTTAAAACTTTCTGCCGTTTTAGAAGCGATGATTTTATTCAGGTAAGGCAATGCTTCTGCAAAAGCTTCATCGGCGAGGTAGGTATTTGCAATTTCCATATTAGCCGCAGGCACTAGAATACTGGCAGGATAACTCGTTTCCAAACTACGCAGTTTCGAGAGTTTGCTTTGCGTTTTATTTTGCGCTCCTTCTATCATACCTGTTTGGTAAATGGCATAATCGGCAGCTACACTCCTGTTATCGATGGTTTTTGTGTACAGGCTTCTTGCCTGGTCAAATTCTTTTTGCATGTAGTAACTATCCGCTAATCTTACTACCACATCCTGCTCCTGTTGTTGCGATGAAAGCCTTCGGTTATTGAGTGTTGCGAATTCTTTTTGAGCGGCACCATATTTTTCTAACCGAAGCAAGCTGTATGCAAGATTATACCTTGCATTGTTTTCATTGGCATCGCCGTTGGCAACGGGATTTTGCAGGTACTGATTGTAGTAATTTACTGCATCGTCAAATTGCGCTTTGTTATAGGCCAGTTCACCTTTCCAGAATAATACCGCTGGTTTTACACTCTCGTTGTAAGGAGCTGCGAGTGCTTTATCCAGCAATGTTTCTGCAGCGGTATTTTGTTTGTCGTTTATTAATTGCTGGGCCCTGTTGTATAAAATTTTCGGGTATTGTTTTTTGGTATTTTCACTTTGGCTGGAGAGCGTAGAATAGAGTTCTAATGCTTCTTTATAATTACTGGTATTGGCCAATACATTTACCAGCAGATCTTTTGCTTCGGGTGTATATTTTCCGGCAGGATATTTTGTTATAAAATCTTTTAAAGCAGGAAGGGCTTCATTATCAAAACCCAATTCATAACTCAGTTTGCCAAAATTAAATGCAGAGACTTCCTTGATGGCAGCATTACTACTGTTAGTGCTGCAAAACAAAAAGGCATTACGGGCATTTGCTTTCTGATTTGTTTTCAGGTAAGCATCTCCTAAAAGGTACATCGCATTCTGGCTTAACGAATCTTGTCCACCAGATAATGGTTTAAATTGTTCAATAGCCTTTGGTAACTGGTTTTGCTTGTAATAGGAGTAACCTAATTCGTATAGGTCTTCCTTTCTTACTTTATCCGATTCGGCAACATATTGTTCCAGGTAAAAAAGTGATTTTGCATAATCGCCTTTCTCGAAATAGCCATGTCCCAATAATTTTTTTAATTGCGTGCTGTAAAATTGATTGCCTTGTTTTAAAGCAGCTTCAGCCATTGTCATCGCCTCATCTTTTTTACCAAGCGAATACCTGATGCTGGCACTATAATAAGGAACAAGACCCGCATATTTTGGATCTGCTTTTGCAATATCAAAACTTGCAAGGGCGTCTTTGTATTTGCCTTCGCTGAAAGCAATCAAACCATGATAATAATTGGCATCGACATAATAACGGGAACTGTTATCATTTTTGGCTGTAGCCAATAATGGCTTTGCATTTTTAAAATCTTTCTGCGTAAAATAGCTATACCCCTTTGCAAATTGTGAACCCGCTACCTGGCTGGCTGTTAAGTTGGCCTCATTTGCTTTATCGAAAGCTGCGATTGCTTCAGGATATTGTTGTTTGTAGAAATAATACATGCCCAGGTAATATCCCAACTGACCTTTCAGGCTTTCGCTGGTATGGCCTGCCAGAAAATCCCTGGCATGTGTTTCAGCACTTTCATTTTGCTGCATTAATTCGCATGCAATGCTATAAAACTGCAGCTCCTCTAATTTAAGTTGCCCGTTTATGCGTTCACTTCCCTGCATCGATTGCTCAACATCTTTAAATACGGGATAGGCTAACTGGTAATTTTCCTGCTGAAACCATTGTTTGGCATCGAGGTATCTTTGAAAAGGGTCGGAATGAACAAAAGTTTGCTGGCAGATAGCGGTTATTGGTAATAAAGAAAACAACAATAACCGGAGAGAAAATTTCATTGCCATAACGTAATTCTTATTTGAAACAGGCTGTTTAATAATGGCTGATTTTTTAATGCATACTTCTTTAGTTGTAAGCATTATTACACTTAATGGTAACCAGCGATAAACGCAAAGTAAGGGTCAAATATTTGGCAGATTGCCGGCCGTTTTTCACATATACACATCTTTAACAAATCAGTTTGTTGAGCAATCTTTTTTTATTTGAAAGCTGGGCGGGATTTTAAATTTTATTAAAAATGCGTCCCTGTTTTTATTTTCTTAATAATTTTGTGTGTAAACTTCAAATTATGCCATCAACGAAACCAAATGTTAATCCTGCGCAAGCCGACGAGGTTGAGCTGCTCACGGAAGAAACGTTGGGTTTTCAATTGATAGTTTGGAATGATGATGTAAACACTTTTGAATGGGTAATTACAACCCTGAAAGAAGTTTGTAATCACAGCCAGGAACAAGCAGAGCAATGTGCTTTATTAATACATACCCAGGGTAAATACGCTGTTAAGCGGGGTAGCTACGAAATTCTTAAACCTATGTGTGAAGCTATTTGCGAAAGATTGATCAATGCTACGATCGAGGATATCAATTAATCACCTGCTAATTTTTCTTTTTTTAGGTCCCAACATTTTTATTGCCCAATTAATTATTTAAGGCATCATGTTTTATGCTTCTGAAATAAATTATTTTGCAGTAAAATGACCAGGGGACCCGCGATACTAACTTACAAACTGTGGTTCCCTCCTTCTGATGATGCAGATACGGAGGGATTGATAGCCATTGGTGGCGACCTGGGTTTCGAAAGACTTTTAATGGCTTATAAACAGGGCATTTTCCCCTGGTTTGATGGCAGTATCCCGCTATGGTGGTGTCCTGACCCCCGCTTTGTTTTATATCCCGAAGAATTAGTGGTGAGCAAAAGCATGCGGCAGGTTATAAAGCGAAATGTATTTGACTATTCGGTCAATAAAAACTTCGAAGCGGTAATTAATAATTGTAAAACAACTTTCCGGCCCGGACAGGATGGAACCTGGATTAGTGATACCGTTAAATCGGCTTATACTAACTTATATAAAAAAGGATATGCCCGTAGTTATGAAGCCTGGCATAATAACGAACTGGCAGGTGGTTTATACGGCGTAAAACTGGGTAACATTTTTTTTGGCGAAAGTATGTTCAGCCACCAAAGCAATGCCAGTAAAGCCGCTTTTATTTGGGCAGTGGAACAATTAAAAAAGGAAGGTGTTTTTTTAATTGATTGCCAGGTTTATACACAGCATCTTGAGAGCCTTGGCGCAAGGTTTATTGGCAGGAAATCTTTTATAGAAATACTGGAGAGGGAGGTTGGGTAGTTGGTTGATAGGTTTATTAGTTGATTGGTTGATTAGTTAATTTGTTGATTGGTTAATTAGTTGATTGGTTAATTAGTTGATTAGTTGATTTGTTGATTGGTTGATTAGTTGATTGGTAATTAGGAGTGCAAATTCAGTTCACGCAGACTTTATTTAAATCAGAGATCAGGAAATCAGAGATTAAATTTTGGTAATTTGTGAAAGGCCGACTAACAACTAGTGGCCAGTACATACCAATTATCAACAAAAACATATCAATCTTATCAATAACCTGCAGAACCATCGCGGATCACAACTTTTTTCTTGCCGCTGTTTTTCTTTTCCCATTCCTGTACTACAGAAGGAACCACTTTCTTTTTGGCGGTTCCAATGGTATCAGACGGATCACGCGGATCACCTTTTTTTACACCAAAAGCAGCGAGTGTATTAACAGCACTATCGTTGATATAATCTTCTTTTTTGGCAGTAAATCCTGTAGACGGATCGTACCAGGTCCACCGGCCATGTTTAATGCTCTGACCTTCATTTTTCACGATTACCTGGTTTGTTTTTTCTAAATTATAGAGGTCCGGCACTTCAAGTGTATCGTATTTTTTTGAAGGATCAATAGCCCGCCAGCTTTCTTCCCGTTCTAAACCTTGCAGGGAATAGTACTGGCTTTTTCCATCCAATAACCCCCAACGGTAACTTTCAACAGATTGAACATCACCCTGCTCCGAAAAACGACGCCAGATACCCTCTTTTTGATTGTTTACAAATTCGCCTTCTTCTTCATAACCGGGATTACCCCGTAGGGCTGCCTCTTTTACGATCCACTTGCCTTGTTTTAATCCCTTATAATCCACACAGTTAAGTGTATCACCTTTGTCGCTTAAATAATAACTTTTGCATTGGGTATAACCAACAGTTGCAACCAGGCTAAACACCAATCCAACGAGCCACTTTTTCTTTACTGCAGAGAACAAAGGGCGTTTTGTTATGTTTGACATTTGTTTTTCCATTTCAACCAGGTCGTTTTTATCGATTAACATAAAACCGTGACGTTTTATTGTAAGAGACGTTTAAAAATGAATCCTTCATTTTACTAAAATGATTTCAAAATTAACCGCTATTCTGTTCGGTAGCTGCCTTTGCAGCATTATTACCATTTGTTTAAATGCGCAGCCTGCACCAACTTCTGCTGCAGAACGCATAATAAGTTTGGGGCTAAAAAAACAGATGGCTGCGGACTCAACTTATAAAACACCCTTTAGAAATGTGGGGCCGGCCATCATGAGTGGCCGGGTAGTTGACCTGGCTGTAAATCCTGCGGATCCTACGGAATTTTATGTGGCTTATGCTACCGGTGGCTTATGGCACACTACCAATAACGGTCAAAGTTTCACTCCCATTTTTGACACTGAAATGGTGATCGGTCTTGGCGCTCTTGCTATAGACTGGCCATCTCGTACTATTTGGCTCGGCACCGGTGAGGCCAATAGCAGCCGCAGCAGTTACAGTGGTATCGGTATGTATAAATCTACAGACAATGGCAAAAGCTGGCAATGGATCGGACTGCCCGAAAGTCATCATATTGCCCGTATCATGCTGCATCCCGGCAATGTTAATATAGCCTGGGTAGCTGTAATGGGACACCTTTATTCACCTAATAAAGAACGTGGCATCTACAAAACAACCGATGGCGGTAAAACATGGAAGCAAACCCTTTTTGTAGACGAAAACACCGGAGGCGTTGAGCTTTCAATAAACCCCATCAATCCTGATGAAATTTATGCGGGAATGTGGTACCGCACCCGCAGTGCCTGGAATTTTGAAGAAAGCGGTAAAACCAGCGGGATCTACAAAAGCACCGATGGAGGAAATAAATGGAAGTTGGTTTCTGCTGCGGGAAGTGGCTTTCCAACGGGAACAGGTGTAGGAAGAACAGGCATTGCTGTTTATCCAAAAAACCCTGCAATTGTTTATGCCGTGGTAGACAACCAGCATCATATGCCGGATACTGCCAGTAAAAAACCAGATACGCTAACTTATGAAAAACGGCATTTGGAAGGTTTATCCAAAATACAATTTTCATTGCTGGACAGCAAAAGGCTGGATACTTTTTTAACCCGGAACCGCCTGGCAACAAAATACACATCAGCCAGGTTAAAAAATATGGTGGCAAATGATTCCATAAAGCCAACTGCTTTATTCGATTATTTGTATGATGCCAATGAAGACCTTTTTAATACACCAGTAATTGGTTGCGAAGTTTACCGAAGCGATAATGCCGGCATCACCTGGAAAAAAGTAAATGAAAAACCATTAAAACTCTATTTTACTTATGGCTATTACTTCGGGAAAATTTTCGTTAGTCCTGCAGATGAAAACAAACTGATAATTACCGGGTACACGATTGATATGAGCAAGGATGGCGGCAAAACCTTTACCACGATCGATAAAGACAATGTGCATGCCGATCACCACTCCTGCTGGATAAATCCAAACCGCGACGGCCATATGATCATTGGCAATGATGGAGGTGTAAACATTACCTACGATGACGGGAAAAACTGGTTTAAAGCAAATACCCCGGCAGTAGGACAATTTTATGCTATTACCACAGACAATAACAAACCGTACCGGGTATACGGTGGCCTGCAGGACAATGGCGTTTGGTTTGGTTATACGAGAAAACGAAGTACTTCGGACGCCAGTTTTGATACCCTGCAATATGCCGGCTTGAACGGGGGTGATGGTATGATGGTACAGGTAGATACCAGGGATAATAAAACGGTTTACAGCGGCTTCCAATTTGGATTTTACTCCCGGGTTAATACAGATACAGGGGGTTATTTCGGTATTCACCCGGAAAACAAATTGGGGGAGCCGGCTTATCGTTTTAATTGGTGTACTCCTATTTTGTTAAGCCGCCATAACCAGGATATTTTATACCTGGCGAGCAACAAATTGCACCAGAGTTTAAACAAGGGAACAGGTATAAAAACGATTAGCGCCGACCTAACCAATGGTGGCAAAAAAGGGGATGTTCCTTTTGGAACGATAACAACTATCAGCGAAAGCCCCTTGCGTTTTGGCATGCTGTATGCAGGCACTGATGATGGTAATATTCAATTTTCGAATAATGGTGGTTATAGCTGGAAAAATATAAGCGACAAACAATTGCCAAAGGCACTTTGGGTGAGTCGTGTTGTAGCCAGCCGGTACAAAGAAGGACGTGTTTATGCAAGTTTAAACGGTTATCGTTCCGACCATTTTAAACCTTATGTTTTTATGAGCGATGATTATGGTGAAAACTGGAAAGCCATCTCGTCGAATCTTCCTTTAGAGCCTGTGAACGTGCTCATCGAAGATCCTTATGATGCTAGTATGATCTACCTGGGAACAGATGGCGGATTATATGTTTCAAAAAACAATGGCACTAATTGGGTAGCATGGACAAGGGGTTTGCCGTTATCGGTACCTATTCATGATATTACTATCCAGGAAAGGGAAAACGAAATATTGCTAGGTACACATGGCAGAAGTATTTATGTGGCACGGCTTCCAACAGCACCATTAGAAGTGGCTCCGGCTTCATCCGGCCGCAGGGGCAGACGAGCTGAAACGGAATAGGTGTTGCGTTAAGTAGATGATTGATACATAGCGGGTAGGACTAAGAATCTCATAAGCAGCTGGTGTCGCGCACCATGCGTTCCGATGAAACGCTTTCACGTTATCTGTTTGTTTTTACCCATGACATGTTCCTACAGAACATCAATGCAGGACTTAAAGACTTTCTAATGGGTATAATGTACGTTGTGACTATGCTGTTTACGCTCCATAGCAATGGTTGAAAAGGAAGCGTGTAGTCTATTTTAAAAAAGCCATTTCCTAATAGGAAAATTGATCGGTTCAGTATGACCGCAACATTCGTTTGTTCCTTTAGATGTGACTTCCTTAGCCCGGCAAGGCAACTTATTGATGGGAATCTTATCGTAGATGATTTGCAAAATGTTTATGAAAGATCTCTCCAAAAAAATTTTTTACATCCTTTTGTTAACCAGCCTTACAAATACCTGGATACTCATTTTTCTTTCAGCGTAACTGTTTTGCCAACTTTTAATTCATACTCCACGCCCACTTTCAGGGCATAATTGGGTGTATCGTGGCTTACAGGAAAATGAAAACATACAGGATAATTATATTGTGCCACCCGATCATAAATCATTGCTTCCAATGTTTGCCCGAACGGGATGGAAGTATCCTTTATATCTGAAAATCCACCAATAACCAGGCCTGCAAGCTGGTGCAATTTTCCTGCCCGCTGCAATTGTAATAACATGCGGTCGATATGGTATAAATACTCGCTGATATCTTCAATAAAAAGGATGCAACCCTTTGTATCAACATCAGACGGTGTACCTATTTGATGCACCAGTAAACTTAGGTTTCCACCCACCAGCAAGCCGGATGCATTTCCTTTTTTATTAAGCGGGTAAGCCGAAGTTTTATAGCTATTTTTCTTACCGGCTAAAGCAGTTTTTAACGAGATAACATACTCGTTCTTATAACCTTCGTCGTTAAAAGCATTGGCCATTGGTGCATGTAAGGAAGCAGTTTTTAGTTTTGTAAATAAAAAGGAATGCAACACTGTAATATCGCTAAATCCAATTATCCATTTGGGGTTTTTCTTAAAGGCTTTCCAATTCAATTTATCTATAATGCGACTAACACCATAACCACCGCGGGCACATAGAATAGCTTTCACTTCCTTATCATCCAACATCGCCTGTAAATCATCCAAGCGTTCGTCATCCGTACCTGAAAAATAATGCTGCTGGTGTCCGACGGTATATCCAACTTTTACTTTGTATCCCCAATCTTTCAAAACGAAAATACAAGTATCTGTTTTTTCCTTTGGCATAAAACCGGCAGGACATATGATGCCTATAGTATCGCCTTTTTTTAAATATGGGGGAGTTTTCAAACCGGGAACCGATTGGTGTTTTAGTAATTAAATAATGCAAGCAAAAATATATAGCTAAAAATTAAATCAACAATAATCAATACTGTTGAAATTAAAAAATCGTCTTTCCCAATAACCTTCCCCATTATTGGATGTTACAATTTCAAAGCAAAAAAACTAACTGCCTTTATGTGACGATTGTTTTCTGAAATAGCATCTTAGAAATACTATTATTGGATGAGAGGTTGATGAGAATGATTTCAAAATATATGTCATGCGTTTAACCAGCAGCGATTTTTCTTGACTTAGTTTGATTAAAAAACCTGAAAAATAATTTTATTCATGTTGAGAATATAATTTCTTATTCCCTTTTAAATTTATATAGGATTTACTTTTTATACTTGAGCGTCGCAACCCGCACTACTTTTTAAAATTTAATACATGTTAAGATAAGGCAATTGTTATCTAATATATCAATATACAAACCAGCTTATCTTTTTTTAAACTTTAAAAGCTTTACAATTATGAAAAAGATTTTTATCTACTCCGCTTTTGCATTCTCAGCACTTACCTCATGCCAAAAAGATCTTACAGAGGATACAACTCAAAGACAACTTTCAGCTGCAGAGAATTTAACTACAAAGGCTGCTGACCCTACCATGTTGCATCTGAGGGTCGATGTAACAGGCCTAACATTTCACAACGATTGTACCAATGAAGAAATGCTAATTTTAAGTGGTATATTTTTTTTAAATAGTCACAGGGACGGAACGATAGCATCAACAAATGTTCACAATTTTGTTTTACAGGCTGCCGATGGCACCATATATCGTGGTGTTTGGGTTAACACATTCCAGGTAACAGCTCCCTTACCAGATCCAGGAGCCTTTAACAACACTTATAAAGTTATATTAACTACTTCGGGCGGTGGTAACAACTCCCGTCTTACAGGTGTTTTCCATATAACTCAAAATGCCAATGGTGAATTTACATCGGTGATTGATAACTTCACTGCTGGTTGTCAATAAGCAAGAGCATTTACTTTTGAAACTAAAGGCATGTTCATTAAAGTTAACAGCTTCAGTATAATTCTAAAAAAGCAGCTTGTTCTAAATAAACAGCTGCTTTTCAAAGATTGGCTTTTGGCCATATCTCCAGATTTTATAACTCAACTCCCAATTCCAGTAATTTGCTCCTTAATTGTTCAGGATTATGGAAATGTATTGTTTTAAATTGAAGCGTTTTAGCAGCTTCAATATTCTTAATGTTATCATCAACAAATACCGTTTTTTGGGGATTGATATTAAATCTTTCAATTAGCAAATTGAAAATTTCAAGGCCTGGTTTAATAAGCTTTTCGGTGCCGGATACCACAATACCATCCAGTAATTTGAAAAAATCATATCGTTCCAATGCAATAGGGAAAGTTTCCGCTGACCAATTGGTAAGTCCATAAACTTTATAATGATCTTTTACTGCTTTCAATATCTCAACGGTTCCATCGATGGTACCATTGAGCATTTCGGGCCAACGACTGTAATACATTCGGATTAACGCTGCCTTCTCCGGATATTGTTCAACCAACAATTCTGTTGCTTCTGACAGCAGCCTTCCCCTATCCTGCTCTAAATTCCAGTCATCAGTACAAATCTCTTCCAGGAATAATTCCATTTCCTTTTCATCGCTGAAAACTTTTCTAAATAAATGTCTCGGGTTCCAATCCACTAAAACGCCGCCGAAGTCAAAAACAATGGTATCTATTGCCATAATAATTCTATAAGTATAAAATCTTTCCTGTGTCTCTTTTACAATAAGCAGCAAAAATAATTATACTGAAGAAATAAAATGATAATACAATGTTCAATTGAGATCTGGTACAAGCATTAGGTATACCATAGTGTCTTCAGTTCTATTAAGCAGTGGCAATAACCAACTAAAATTGTCAGAGAGATCTATACTTAAATTAATTGGATGTTTTTGCATCCTTATTTAAATGCAACTGTTTTAGCCTCAACAAGCAAATAATGGAGGATGATACTTCAGTTCTGTTTATTTCAATCCCTGGCCAGCAGTAGTTTCATCCGCGGTTTTTACGTCGCTGGCCTGAAGCGAATCGGTTGCAGTTTGGTTGACTGCAGGTTTAAATTGTTTGTTTGGCAACTCGGTAAGATTACAGAAAGATTTTCCTACCGTTAACTGGTAGGGTATGCCAAGTTTAAGCGCAAAATTATTCCGTTGGTGACCGGCAGGAAATTTAAAGCACACAGGGTAATTGTATTCTTTCACTTTTTCATAAACCAGTTCTTCAATGTGCATAACATAATCAGGATCTGCTTCGTCTTTTATGCTTAATCCTCCTACTACCAGGGCTGCCAGTCCTTCCAGCTTTCCACTTCTTTTCAGGTTCATCAACATACGGTCAACAGAATACTTAAACTCGCTTACATCTTCTATCAGCAATATTCTTCCTGTAGTTTTCAATTCACTTTTGCTTGCCTGCATCGCATATATCAGGCTAAGATTTCCTCCAACTAGCTCGCCGCTGATTTGCCCGCAGATATTTTCCATTGTCCCGGCAAAATTATAATTGATTGTTTTACCGGTTAAGGCCAGCCGGATGCTTTCGGATGCTTCGCCACCATGATTGGTAAACCCGTTTGCCATATGTGCATGCATGGTTGGGATTCCAAAAGAGGCATTAACATGACAATGAATTGCAGTGATATCACTAAATCCAATCAGCCATTTTGGGTTAGCCACAAATTTTTCCCAGTTAATGGTATCAATGATACGCATAACACCATAACCGCCCCGGCCAAATAAGATTGCTGAAATGGCAGGATCGTCGAGGCAGGCCTGGAAATCTTCGGCCCTCTCCTTGTCGGTTCCACCGTAACGTTGCCATTGGTGGCCAATCGTTTTACCTACTTTAGTTTTAAAGCCCCAGGATTGCAAGGTTGAAATACAGTTCTGAAGATCTTTGTTTTCAAGTGGTCCTCCCGGGCAGGTAATAGCAATTGTATCTCCAGGCTTTAAAAAACCAGGTGTGTTTGGCCAATTGGGCCTTGCGTTAGGCTCATTAAAGGCGAGGGCATCTTTCATAAAGAATGCTCCAAGCCCTATTGGCAAAATTGTTTGTAAGAATTGTGTGCGGTTCATGAAAGCCAAATTACAATGAAGGACCAAATGACTCCAAATATTTTAATGTGTAAATCATGTGATTTTTAAACGGCTGAATTATTGGGGTATTCAGTGCAGTCAACCCGAAATTATCTTTTTTCAGATTTGAATACAGCAGCGCTCATTACCGCTCATGTAATGAAAATCAAACGGAAACAGTAGTGGTATGATTTTTTGGATTAAAGTGGTGAACTTTTTTTAAAGCTTAGTGTACCTGTTTACCAGCTGGCAGACACCGTACTAATTTTGCTTAATTCAATCCTCCTACATTTGTTGCTATGAATTTTCTCTCACACCTCGGCAAGTTTGTGATTACCATGCGTGGGATGTTTACAAAGCCGGAAAATGGTAAGATGTACTGGAAGGAATTTATGCACCAATGCACTGATATTGGTGTAGGCTCCGCTCCTATCGTATTGATAATATCCTTATTCCTGGGAGCAGTAATGACCGTACAAACTGCTTACCAGCTCGTAACCGACCTGATTCCGAGAACTACCATCGCCGTTATTGTTCGAGATAGTTTGATCCTGGAATTGTCACCCACCATTATTTCACTTGTTTTAGCTGGGGTTGTGGGAAGTAAAATTGCTTCTGAACTTGGCAATATGCGAATCAGTGAACAAATTGATGCCCTAGAAATAATGGGTATAAATACCAAATCTTACCTGATCTCTCCAAAAATTATTGCCGCAATGCTGATGGTTCCCTGCCTGGTGGCTTTATCGATAGTTGTTGCACTTTGGGGCGGCAGGTTAACCGGTGAGCTGGCTGGCATATTAGACACGGCTACTTATGACAGGGGTCTAAGAGAAGATTTCCGGCCCTTTAATATTGTGGTTTCTATGTCGAAAGCCTTCACATTTGCTTTTGTTATTTCCAGCGTTTCCTCCTATTTTGGCTATAATGTTCAGGGTGGCGCACTCGAAATTGGCCGTAACAGTACACTTGCCGTTGTAGTTAGCTGTATAATTATACTGCTGGCAGATTATGTTCTTACTATTTTACTTCTTAATGCATGATAACAGTCTCTAATCTAAAGAAATCGTTTGGCGATAAAACCGTTTTACATGATATCACAAACGAATTTTATCCCGGCAAATGCAATTTAATTATAGGAACCAGTGGTAGCGGTAAGACGGTTTTCCTGAAATGCCTGGTTGGTTTGTTTGAGCCTGATAGCGGCGATATTTTTTACCAGGACCAGAGCTTTACAAAAATGGCAGAAAGTGAAAGAAAGGAATTGCGTCAGCAAATTGGCATGCTTTTCCAGGGGTCGGCCCTGTTTGATAGCATGACGGTGGAAGAGAATGTGAAATTTCCGCTGGATATGTTTACAAGAGAAACACTATCGCAAAAAAGAAAAAGGGTAAATGAAGTACTGGAAAGAGTAAACCTGAAGGATAGCAATAAAAAATTTCCATCGGAAATAAGCGGTGGTATGAAGAAAAGAGTGGGTATTGCAAGAGCTATTGTATTAAATCCCAAATACCTTTTTTGCGATGAACCAAATAGCGGTCTCGATCCACAAACAAGCATGGTTATCGACAAACTGATTAAAGATCTTACGATAGAATTTAATACCACCACTATCATAAATACCCACGACATGAATAGTGTAATGGAGATTGGAGATAACATTCTTTATATGTACCAGGGCTACAAACAATGGACTGGTACCAATAAGGATATCATTTATAGTAAAGATGAAAAACTAAATGAATTCATTTTTGCCTCCGAATTTTTACAGGACGCCAAACAAATGCGCATGATAGAAATGAAGGAAGGGCAAAACAACATTTGATCTGGACCAGGATTTTCTCCTGCCTATCGGATAGTTTTTATTAGGCAGCTTTCTTTGCAGGCATGTTTACGTTTTAAGAGCAACACTGTTGCTATACTACTATTGTATTCTATTTACAAGAATTATTTATAGTAAATTGCAGTAAGGTGTTATACGGCTTTTGAATAATACGTAAATCAATAATATGCTCTTTTTTCCGCGGCTGAAATTAGCGATAGCATTGCTTTTGCTAACATTTGTAGCCTCTGCCAACCGCATTGTGGTTTTTGGCACGGTAAATTTTCCGGGAGGTGCGGCGGCAATAAACTATCCCTTAACCATACAACCGGATTCAACGCTTTGTCTTGTTAAAAAGTCAATAGTTACCAACCAAAGCGGTGCTTTTGAAACTGTTATTGAATGCGATAAAAACGTTTTAAAAGCAATTATCAGCTACATTGATTGCGAAGGACGTTTAGTTCAGCTGGTAAAAGAAGAACCTGCTACTTTAAAGGTTGAATACAATATCATTCTTTGTGCCCCTTTAAATTGCCAGGCAGCATTCAATTATGTAATTAGTACTTCAAATCCACTTAAGCTTGAATTTAGCAGCAACAATTCTCATGCGTCCGGTCCTGCCACAGATGAAATCATAACAAGAAATTGGTCATGGGGTGACGGAACTCCCATAGAAAATGCAAATTTGGCCAACATCACTCATCTTTTTACGAAACCGGGCAATTACGAAGTTTGTTTGAAAATCGTTACAAGAAACGGTTGCCACTCTTACCTATGCAAAACAATAACAATACCCGGAAGCGAATTGCATTGTGAAGCAGCATTTCGCTTTGAAAAAGTAATTGGGGAAACATCAAACCCGCCTAAAA
>JAZKGP010000004.1:26550-1245799 GCA_040385845.1 Bacteroidota bacterium
TAAAGGTTGTTACGATTCAATTTGTAAGGATCTGGTAGTGCCCGATCCTGTTTCACCACAGCATTGCGAAGCAGCATTTCGCTTTGAAAAAGTAATTGGGGAAACATCAAACCCGCCTAAAACTTTTATCAAGTTCTTTAGTGGTAATAGTTCCGGCATTAACAAGGATGATAAGATAATTGGCCGACGCTGGACTTTTGGTGACGGCACCAGTTTAGTTACAAATGACAGCAATATTGTTCATCCTTATTTACATGGTGGCACTTATAACGTTTGCCTGTTTATTAAAACGGATAAAGGTTGTTACGATTCAATTTGTAAGGATCTGGTAGTGCCCGATCCTGTTTCAACCCTGCGTTGCGAAGCGGGATTCAGTTCCGTCGTAAACGGTTTTACCATCTTGTTGAACAGCAATAAAAGTGTGATTGTTGCCGGAGATAGTATCATAAAAAGAATCTGGAGTTTTGGCGACGGCAAGTACGGGGAAGGCGATTTGAAAGAACCGCATCATACTTATTTACATAGCGGCCAATATGAAGTATGCCTGAAAATTATAACAAGGATGGGTTGTGAGGAGCGGGTTTGCCGGTTGATTAACGTTTCGGATGGCACAAAAAAATGCCAGGCTTCTTTTGTAACAGAAAATATTGGCAATGAAAAACTTCGTTTTAGTAGCAGTAGTTCTTATGCTTTGAACCCCGGCGATAGTATTATAAAACGTCACTGGAACTTTGGAGACGGCAACAACCTGTATGGAAATAATTTGGCACCAATTCATGCTTATACGAAGTCGGGAACCTATACAGCATGCCTGGTAATTGTAACTAAATCGGGTTGTGAGAGCCGCATTTGTAAACAGGATGTTGTAAATGGACCCATTGTTTCCGGCAGCCTTGATATCACACTGGTAACTTGTTTTCCCAACCCCGTTAAAAATATACTGTATGCAACAATCTTAAGTAATCATGAGAATATTGAAGCACTGATAGCCATTTATGATGTGTATGGCATTGTGAAATGGAGTAAACAAGTAGTATTACCTGGGGGAAGCAGTACCTGGCCTTTACCTGCAAACATGTTGTTAGCTGGGCCATATATCATAAAACTTACCACCAGGTTTGGCATTCAGCATCTGAACTTTTTAAAGAATTAGTTGCAGTTGATCAACCGGTTTCGAATGAAATTCCTAAAAGCATTTTGAATTTACTTTTGCAACCCACTCAGCTTGGGCAAATTTAATCGACACTTTTGCCAGGTTCTAAAACTGGTTCCGGCATATGCGGGTATTTATTTACGCAAACCTTTCCGTTTAAACTTAAGGGTTTACAGCAGGTAAACGAAATATCTATCAGCATACTCCCCTACTTTTGCGGCGATCCGCAATCATGCGAAAGCAATAAAATAAACAGTTGTTCATGAGTGTTCTTGTCAATAAAAACTCCAAAGTAATTGTACAGGGTTTTACAGGTACAGAAGGTACCTTTCATGCCAGCCAGATGATTGAATATGGTACGCAGGTGGTGGGCGGGGTAACACCTGGGAAAGGTGGCCAGGTTCACCTCGACAAACCGGTATTTAATACGGTTGCCGATGCAGTTGCAAGTACCGGAGCTGATGTAAGTATCATTTTTGTACCTCCTGCTTTTGCAGCCGATGCTATCATGGAGGCTGCCGATGCTGGGATAGCGCTGGTTATTTGTATTACAGAGGGCATCCCGGTCCAGGATATGATAAAGGTTAAGAACTTTTTGGAAGGCACCAACACCAGGCTGGTTGGCCCAAATTGCCCCGGTGTAATTACCGCTGATGAATGCAAAGTTGGCATTATGCCGGGTTTTATATTTATCAAAGGCAATATTGGTATTGTATCTAAAAGTGGCACTCTAACCTACGAAGCTGCAGACCAGGTAGCAAAAGCTGGTCTTGGTATAACAACTGCCATTGGTATTGGAGGAGATCCGATAATCGGAACAACTACTAAAGAAGCGGTAGAACTGCTGATGAAGGATCCCGAAACACATGGTATTGTTATGATTGGTGAAATTGGTGGTGGCATGGAAGCCGAAGCAGCCCGTTGGATTAAAGAATTTGGCACAAAGCCTGTTGTAGGTTTTATTGCTGGCCAAACCGCACCTCCCGGTCGCAGGATGGGTCACGCAGGGGCAATTGTTGGCGGCGCAGATGATACTGCAGCAGCAAAAATGAAAATAATGGCGGAATGTGGTATACACGTTGTAGCCAGCCCGGCTGATATTGGAAGAACAATGGCTGACGTTTTAGCAAAATAAATGTAACCAGGTTATTGATAATAAAGTTCGGCTTAAGAGCCGGACTTTTTTTGTGCTTCAACTTTTAGCCTATAAGACTAAAAATTTGGATGTGTTCTGTTGAGGCGTTTTTCCAAACAATCTTCAGCCAAATTGATTTGCGGGGTATTATATAAAAAAATATTTACATTAGTATCTATGAAACAACTTACTGTCATCCTCTTCATTCTTGGCAATACCAGTCTTGCTATTCATCTTCATTCGCAATCTTCACCTTCCGGATCTTCCGTTAACCTGTTTGGGAATGACAGTATTTTACAAATCGGTTTGATTGGAGATATTAAAGAATTATTGAACGACAGGTCTGCCAAATCGGAGTATTATAAAATGAAACTCGTTCACCAGGAAGGAGACCAAACGAAATCATCCGACATCAATATAAAGACCCGGGGACACTTTAGAAAGTTGAAAGAAAATTGTAACTATCCTCCCCTCCTTATTAATTTCAATGACAGCAGTTTCAAAGGCTCCCAATTATTCGGTCAAAACGATAAATTGAAATTAGTGATGCCTTGTAAAAGTGAAAACTATGTGATTCGCGAATGGCTTGCATACAAGTTATATAACATCATTACCCCTGTTAGTTTACAGGCAAAACTGGTCAAGCTGAAAATGACCGAAGCCAAAAAAGGCAAAGAGTATCCCCCTTTGTTTGGCATTTTAATAGAGAACGAAAAAGATGCGGCAGCAAGGGTTAAACTAAACGTAATTAAAAGAGAGTTAACACCTGGTCAGTTCTTGCAGGAAAACTACCTGACGATGGCTTTCTTTCAATACCTTATTGGAAATACAGACTGGTCAGTTGAATATCGCCAGAATGTAATTGTACTGGTGGGAGAAGGCGACACCAGGGCGATTGCCATGGCATACGATTTTGATCATTCGGGACTGGTGAATGCCCCTTATGCGCAACCGGCAGAAGCTCTCGAAATGAAATCTGTTTCAGAAAGAAGGTACCGCGGTTATTGTATTACAGATGTAGCTACCTACGAGCCAATTATTGCTCACTACAATTCAGTAAAACCAAAGGTATACGAGCTCTTAAATAATTGTCAATTACTGGATGATAAAGAAAAGGTTTCGATCATAAAATACATCGATGAATTTTATGCAACCATCAATGACCCGGCCCGGTTCAAAAAGGATTTTTTATATCCCTGTGATAAAAAAGGCACCGGCAATGTTGTTATAAAAGGCTTAAGGGATGATTCAGAATAAAAGAGGTTTATCAGCCAGTGTTTCTTAAGTAAAACCTACTTGCCAGGCTGATAGGTAAATGAAAGAATATTTGCATCGCTGCCATTTGCTTCATTACTGATATACAAATCACCTTTATTATTAAATGTAATGCCCTCTGGCTGTCCAAACATACCCGCATCTAACTGGTAGTTATTTACAAATTCAAATTGCTCATTATAAACCAACAGCATCTTATTAACCCCTGATAAAATATACCATTGCCCGGTAACAGGATTTTTTGCTATTGCAGAAGGCAGAATCTTTTGCTTCCTGTTATTTTTTCCACCTTTAATATTCTCCGTTACAGGTTGAATGATAGTACCCGGAATTAAATCCCCGGCTTCATCTATTTTAAAAGGATATAAAGCAAGATTGTGTTTTGCATCTACCGAACTGCTTTCTTTACAAAGCACATACAAACTGTCGTTTGCCACACACATTCCTTCGTATTCTGCAGCTGGCACTATACCTTCAAAAGTTGTTAATACAGTAAATGCTGGCGCCTCCCCGGTTGGAATCGTAAGTGAGTTTATCGTTCCCCTGCTGTTCAATACATACAACTTTTGCTGGTAAGAAGCCAGGTCTTCATAATCATCTTTTTTTCCAAAAGGATAATCAGTGGCTGCTCCTGATATTAAATCAACGGTATATATTTTTCCTCTTTCATCTTCGATAGCATACAAGAAATTACTATTGCCGGACGGAAAGCAGATCCCGGATATTTCACTTAATGCCTGTTTCACCGGCAATTTAACCGGGGTATCAAAATTATATCCATCGGGTGAATGGGCAGTTTCGGCAGAACAACTAATCAGGCATAAATAAAGACATACAACAGCAAGCCGATAAACGTTGGTCGGTGGTTTCATCATTGGATCAGGCAAATAATATTAAGAAAAAAACATTCCGGCGATAGCAAAGGCAAGTACAGATGCAATAATTCCAAAGAGAAATGTAGTATAAGCCTTACGCAATAGTTTATATTTTCTTCCCAGCACCTTTCCCTGCCAATACAGGTCCTTCATCAGGCAACCATATAAAAAATCAGTATCCATAATCACTTTTTTCATAGCAGAAGTATAATCATCAAAACCCATATTATAAAAGCTACCGAAATATAGCATGTTGATAGATTTATCTTCAACTTGTTCGGGTGTAAAAACTCCGGGACCAATATTGGGTCTTGTTGCAAGTACACTGTAAATAATGGTAACCACATTTACTGTAAGCAAAATCAGCGAAGGAATAATCATGTATCGCTGGCTCTCGAGGTTTTTTACAATTAGCCCGAGTACCACTGAAATAATAATGGAATTAACCGTGATCATTATATTGGCTTTGTTATCGGCCATAATACTAATCCTTACATTATTGGTTGAAGAAGTTCTGAACATCGTCTCTATGCCGCGAACAGGCGTTTTTTCTTTCTCCACTTTCGGCTTTTTAGGAACAACATCCATTGCAACTGCATGTACGGGTATAGCAGGTTCTCTTTTTGGCGGCAACTGGTTTTCTATCGTTTTGGTTTCCAGTTTAAATTGTTTCGATTTCAATTTGAGCAGGTTATCTTTCTTTCCAAGATCCAATAATGACCGGCAATAATCAGAAAAATATTCATGCTTTTCCAACATCTCAATTGATATTGCCGTCCAATCTGCACTGGTAAAAACCGTTGACAATACCATTTCTTTTTCTTTTCTCAGCAACTTGTTTAAACCCCTGAAATCGGGAGTGCCCAGGTAATAAGTGTTTGCATCACTTAAAATAACTTCAGTAAAATGAGCGGGCTTAATAATTCCTGCGCCGGCTTTTATACAATCAGTTACTCCTGTAATATCTTCTTCCGGCAATTGTGCCTGTTTTAAGAAAGCTGAAGCAACTTCAATGCCTTTCATCGTGGCATTATCCCATGTGTCTATAACGTAGCCGCATTGACTAAACCAGGCGGCAACAACTGCTATAAAATGCGATTTATCATCAAGGTGATAATGGCCGGCGATTTTTTTAACCACCTTCACTACTTCAGTGGTTCTTGTTATGTTATGAAAGGGCAAGCTTCTTCCTTCATTGATAAGGTGTAATTCAGTTACATAAGCTTTTACTTCCTTTTCAATAATTCCATAATTCATACAAACACATATTTTAGATAAGTAACCAGTAAACGGGCACATGAGGTCCGGGGGCTGTAAAGCAATTAAATTTAATTTAAATTAGTACATTTATCCTTACTTGATTTTTATTAACTCACGGCTTTTGCAAAAAGCTATTTCCCGGATCACTGGTTTTCACCTGCGTGAATTTAAATTCAAACATTGTGCAACTGGTTAAATAATTTCTATGAAAGGATACCTGGTTATATTTTTTCTTTTAATTTCTACCAAAGGCATCCTGGCGCAAAAAAAAATTGAAAGACCTAAATTGGTAGTAGGAATCATTGTTGACCAAATGCGGTGGGATTACCTTTACCGGTATTACGACCGGTATGATGAAAATGGCGGATTTAAACGCCTGCTCTCAAAAGGCTTTTCCTGCGAAAACACGCATATCCCCTACGCACAAACTGTTACTGCCTGTGGGCATGCCAGTATTTACACGGGCTCTGTACCTGCAATCAACGGCATCACCGGAAATGACTGGTATGATTACGACCTAAATAAAAGTATTTATTGCACAGGCGATGAAAACACCACCACTGTTGGTTCAACTTCCGAAAATGGCCGGATGAGTCCTAAAAACCTGCTGGTTACAACTGTATGTGATGAACTTAGGCTAGCTACCAATTTCGGCAGTAAAGTTATTGGCATCGCCATTAAAGATCGTGGCAGTGTGTTACCCGCTGGTCATAGTGCCAACGCAGCTTACTGGTACGATAACGCCAATGGAAACTGGATAACTTCGAGTTATTACATGAAAAAGCTGCCAAACTGGGTAACTGATTTTAATGATAAAAAGCTGGTAGACCAATATTATAACGAAGGCTGGAAAACAATGTATCCACCGGAAACCTACTTACAAAGCGACCTGGCTGCGGCGGCAAAAGGCCATAATGTGTTTGGCCAAAACAGCAAATTCCCTTTCGCACTAAAACAGTTGATTGGAAAAGATTACAACTCCATTGCAGCAACACCACATGGCAATACGTTTACTTTCGAAATGGCTAAAGCTGCCATGCAGGGAGAACAACTTGGTAAAGATTCAATTACAGATTTCCTGGCTATAAGTTTATCGTCTCCCGATTATATCGGGCACACTTTTGGCCCGAATTCAATTGAAGCTGAAGATAATTTTCTAAAGCTGGATCAATCTCTTGGACAATTCCTTAACCATCTTGATGAACAGCTTGGCAAGGACCAATACCTTGTTTTCTTAACGTCGGATCACGGAGTAATAAATGTTCCGTCTTTTCTGTCAAACAAAAACATACCATCAGGCAATTTTAGTGCACAAAAATTATTTGATGAACTAACCAATTCACTGGAAGAAAAATTCAGGATGGGTGGATTATTAACTGATATAAATAATGGGCAGCTCTTCCTGAACAGGTCACAATTAAATAAAGGAAAACCAAATGAAAAGGAGGTTAGTAAATTTATCATTGATTATCTATCGTCGCAACCATATATCTCAAGAGCTTTTCAATTGACCAACCTGGGAGAAACGCCTTTGAATGCAACAATAAAAGAAAGGGTGATTAATGGATATTATCCTTCAAGAAGCGGTGATATTCAAATTATTGTTAAGCCACAATTTATTGAAGGTTTCGAAAAAAGCGGCACCACGCATGGTAGCTGGTATCCATATGATTCTCATATTCCCCTGCTATGGTATGGCTGGAAAATTAAACCTGGAAAAAATACCAGGGAAACGAGCATGGCCGACATTGCACCCACTTTATCGCAGCTTTTACATATCCAATGCCCAAGTGGAAATGTAGGCAAACCCATTACGGAAATAACAGATTAGAAAACGTTTGAATTTTTATTAGTAACATTACGAACATGACTGCCATTTCTAAAATGATGCTCCTGGTATTGTTTCTTAACAATACAACATTATCAGCGCAAACAACACTGAAGCAAAAAGCTTTTTTTAACGACACTTCAATAATCCCTGTTACATTTTCTACCGATATGGGAAATTTAACCAGTGGAAAAATCAAAGACGGAAAACAGCCGGGCCGGTTTACAGCAACTTTCAATGAGCAAAAAATGACTGGAAAGGTTATTGTAAATACGCGGGGCAAGATGCGAAAATCGATTTGTTTTATTCCACCATTAAAGATTGATTTTTTAAAAGATTCCGGTTCATTCTGGGGACCATTAAAAACTTTAAAACTTGTATCTCCGTGTGAGTCAAACCCTAATTACGAGCAGTTACTGGTAAAAGAATACCTCGTATATAAAATGTATAATGTACTTACTGATTTAAGCTTTAAAGTAAGATTGTTGCAGCTAACTTATGAAGATGAAAAAGGAAAAAAGAAGCCAATTACACAATATGCTTTTTTCCTGGAAGATGAAGACCAGATGGCGAAGCGCAATCAATGCATTTCAATTGAAAACAATAAGTATTTAACAGACGCAACAGATTATAATCAAATTACACTAACCTGCATATTTGAATATATGATTGGTAATACCGACTGGTCGGTACCAAACAATCATAATATCAGGCTGATCAGATCAAAAAAAGATTCATTTGCAAAACCTATTGCAGTGCCTTATGATTTTGATTATTCCGGTATAGTCAATGCACCATATGCCACGCCCGATCCCGAACTCGAAATTCAATATGTAACCGAAAGATTATACAGGGGATTTCCAAGAAAGATGGAACAGCTGGAACCAATCATACAAAAGTTCAAGGATAAAAAAGCAGACATACTTGCCGTGGTAAATAATTGCATGTTGCTTAAGCCTTATGATAAGAAAGAAATGATAAGTTACCTGGAAGAATTTTACAAACAAATTGATAAACCTTCCACAGTAAAAACGATTTTTATGGATCGTGCCAGGACACAATAGCAAAACAAGTCTTCATAATAATCCAAACTATTACTTTCAATACCAGAATTGCTTATGCAGGCAGTAATTGCATTGCCTGTAATTTCTATCACAATATTTCGTATCTACAAAAATTGCAGTAAACATCCTTTCATAAACGTTGTTATTTTGCAATATGGCGTATGCAACACTGGAAGCATGTTTACAGGATCTTGAACGGAATGGTCATCTTGTAAGAATTAAAGAGGAAGTAGATCCCGATCTCGAAATGGCAGCCATTCATTTAAGGGTATACGAAGCTGGTGGACCTGCCCTTTTATTTGAACGGGTAAAAGGCAGTAATTTCAGGGCGGCATCCAATATTTTTGGATCATTGGAAAGAAGTAAATTCATCTTTCGCGATAGCCTTTCATTGGTTCAGCAGTTAATTGCCTTGAAAGATGACCCGCTAAAAGCCATCAAATCTCCGATAAGAAACATGCATGCCGGCCTTGCGGCATTGAAAGCTTTACCGAAAAAATTATCATCGAATACATTCGAAAAAATTAAAATTAGTGACCTTCCACTAATTAAACACTGGCCAAATGATGGCGGTGCATTTATAACCTTACCACAGGTTTATACCGAGGACATTGACCAGCCGGGCATTATGAAGTCAAACCTGGGAATGTATCGTATACAACTAACCGGAAACGACTACGAATTAAACAAAGAAATTGGACTGCATTACCAACTACACCGCGGCATAGGTGTGCATCAAACCAAAGCCAACAAAAAGGGATTACCATTAAAAGTTAGTTGTTTTGTAGGCGGTCCACCAGCACATAGCCTAAGTGCGGTGATGCCTTTACCAGAAGGCATTAGTGAAATGACCTTTGCAGGTGTATTGGGCGGAAGAAGATTCAGGTATAGTTATGAAGAAGGCTTTGCCATAAGCAATGATGCCGATTTTATTATTACCGGTGAAGTATTTCCCGGCGAAAACAAGCCGGAAGGTCCTTTTGGCGACCACCTCGGTTATTATAGTTTGCAACACGATTTTCCATTGATGCGGGTACGAAAAGTGTATGCAAAAAAGAATGGTATCTGGGCATTTACAGTGGTAGGAAGGCCGCCCCAGGAAGATACCAGTTTCGGGCAGTTGATACATGAGTTAACGGGTAACGCCATACCACAGGAAATACCAGGATTAAAGGATGTACATGCCGTTGACGCTGCAGGCGTTCATCCATTATTATTAGCCATCGGTAGTGAAAGATATACACCCTATACGCCTGCAAAGCAACCGGCTGAAATACTAACACTGGCGAATCATATTTTAGGTACGGGTCAATTAAGTCTTGCCAAATTCCTATTTATTACAGCAGACGATTCCAACCAATTGAATAGCCATGATGTTGCAACCTATATGGCTTATTTCTTACAAAGAATAGATCTTCGCAGGGACATTCATTTTTATACCAATACCACCATTGATACACTTGATTATAGTGGTACAGGATTGAATAGCGGCAGCAAAGTAGTGTTGGCTGCCTATGGAGAAATACTAAGACAACTGGCGGCAGAAGTTCCTATTGCGCTGAAAGAATTGAAAGGTTTCATAAACCCCAAAATTTGTATTCCCGGAATAGTGGCTTTACAAACAACAGCATTTGATACTTATGATGAGACCGCTAAAGAAATGCAAATGCTGGATGCACAATTGGTTGGAAAAAACGACCAGTTAAATAGTGTTCCTATAATTGTTATCTGTGATGATGCTGATTTTACAGCAGCTACATTACGAAATTTTTTATGGGTAACTTTTACCCGTTGTAATCCTTCGCACGACATGTATGGTATCGACGCTTTTACCAAACACAAACATTGGGGTTGCAATGGTTCGCTGGTAATTGATGCAAGAATAAAACCGCATCATGCACCTCCTGTAGAAACTGATCCTGTTATTGAAAAAAAGATTGACAGGTTATTTGCCAAAGGTGGCAGCCTTTATGGGATTGGTTGATTACGATGGCCCTATTGAGTTGTTTTAGTTTAAAGAGATTTCGATCGATTTATTATTACAAAAAATAACAAATAGAGTTTTTTTACCATTTATAAAGCTATATTAATTGGATGAAATTTTAGTTGCAGGAAAGAACCTCAAATCATTCTTTGATCCCTTCCAGCATAAGAAAAAAGGCGTAATCTCTTGCTGTTTCTTTTATACGCTGAAAGCGACCACTGGCACCACCATGACCAACATTCATATTGCAATGCATCAACAGCAAATTATTATCGGTTTTTAGTTCACGTAATTTTGCCACATACTTGGCAGGTTCAAAATACTGCACCTGGCTATCATGCAAACCGGTAGTTACCAAAATGTTTGGATAAGGGCCTTTAACCAGGTTATCATAAGGGCTATAGCTTTTCATATAAAAATAGCTTTCCTTATTTTTTGGATTTCCCCATTCATCAAATTCACCTGTAGTAAGCGGGATACTTTCATCCAGCATGGTGGTTAGAACATCTACAAACGGAACGGCGGCAATAACGCCATGCCACAATTCAGGTCGAAGGTTTACAACAGCGCCAATCAGTAAGCCACCGGCACTTCCACCGTTGGCATATAAATGTTGTTTACTGGTATATTTATTTGCAATTAAGAAATCAGCACAAGCAATAAAATCAGTAAACGTGTTTTTCTTTTTAAACATTTTACCATCTTCATACCACTGGCGTCCCATCTCCTGTCCGCCCCTGATATGAGCAATGGCAAATACAAAGCCGCGGTTCAATAAACTTAATCTTGCAAGGCTAAAAGACGGATCAGTGCTTATGCCATAGCTGCCATAAGAATACAATAACAAAGGTTGTTGTCCATCTTTTTTGAACCCATTTTTATAAACAAGACTTACAGGTATTTTGGTACCATCTGCGGCGGTTGCCCAAAGCCTTTCCGTTGTATAATTTGCAGGATCATAACCTCCTACAATTTCCTGCTGCTTCATCAGCTTTTTATTGCCGGATAACATGTTGTAATCGAACGTAGATGGTGGTGTGGTCATACTTTGGTAATTAAACCGAAGTGTGCTTGTATTAAATTCGGGATTATAAGAAACACCAGCCACATACGCTGCTTCACCAAAATTTATATAATGTTCCTTTTTGCTGGTTTGATCAATCACCCGCAATTGGGTAAGTGCTTTACTTCTTTCACTTAGCACCATGAAATTTTTGAACACTTCAATTCCTTCGAGCAATACATCAGGACGCGTAGGTATTACTTCCTTCCAACTGGTTTTTCCAGTTGTTGCTAGCGGGCATTCCATCAACCTGAAATTGAGTGCATCCCAATTGGTATTGATATAAAATTTGTTTTCAAAATGATCGACTTCATATAATAGTTCTTTTTCCCTTGGATGAAAAACTTTAAAATCTGCAAGAGGATCATTAGCATCCAGGTACTGCACTTCACTACTTAAAGTGCTACCACTTTGTATAAGAATGTATTGCTCAGATTTTGTTTTACCTACACCCACGCTATAGGTTTCATCCAGTTCATTGAATATCTCTTTGTCGGTTTCAACGGCAGTTCCTAACTGGTGCCGAAGAATTCTATCACTTCGGAGGGTGATATCATTTTTGTGTGTATAAAAAACGGTGTTGTTATCATTTGCCCAGGTAACTCCGCCCGAAACAACAGGTATGATATCGGGAAGTAATTCACCGGTTTCGAGATCTTTAAAATACACTGTGTATTTACGGCGGCTTACAATATCAACACTATAAGCAAGCAATTTATTATCGGGACTTACAGAAAGACCACCAATGGCACAATAAGTATTTCCTTCTGCCAGTTTGTTTATATCAATCAATAATTCTTCAGGAGCATCAAGTGTTGCTTTCTTCCTTACATAGGTTGGGTATTCTTTACCATTTTCTGTTTTAGTTATATACCAATAGCCATTTTTAAAATAGGGAACCGATTCGTCGGTTTGTTTTATACGACCCAAAATTTCCTGGTACAGTTTCTCCTGCAATGCTTCGGCCGACTTCATTTTAGCTGCGAAATAGTCGTTCTCAGCATTTAGGTATTCAACCACTTTATCGCTATCCGGTCCTTTCAACCAATAATCGTTCAACCAGTAATAATCATCTGTTCGTTTATCACCATGCATCTCTAATTCGGTGGGCTTTTTTTGAGCATGTGGCACTTGTTGTGCCTCTGTTAAAGCTGTTAAAACGCTTGACATTATAAATATTATAATTGTTAGTTCTTCTTATAAATTAAAAAAAGCCCTGCAAACACAGAGCCTTTTAAATAACGTAAACTGAATTGAAAAGTTTTAATCTGTTACCATACTGGCAACAAGATATTCCTCGTTCATTCGTGCAATGTTAGCCAGGGAAATGCCTTTCGGACAAACGGCTTCACAAGCGCCTGTATTAGTACAGGATCCAAATCCTTCTTTATCCATTTGTGCTACCATATTCAATACTCTTGTTTTTCTCTCGGGCTCTCCCTGTGGTAACAATGCCAGCTGAGAAACTTTGGCAGATGTAAACAACATCGCAGAACTGTTTTTGCAAGCTGCAACACATGCGCCACATCCTATACATGCAGCTGCCATAAAAGCTGTATCTGCATTTTCCTTATCAATTGGCAACGCATTTGCATCTACTGCATTACCGGTATTAACACTGATGAAACCACCTGCCTGGATAATACGGTCAAACGCAGTACGGTCAACAACCAAATCTTTTAAAACAGGAAATGCATTTGCACGCCATGGTTCAACAACTACCGTTTCGCCGTCTTTAAAAGCACGCATATGCAACTGGCAAGTAGTGTTTTGATGCCATGGACCATGCGGGCGTCCATTGATATACATACTGCATGCACCACATATTCCTTCACGACAATCATGATCAAAAGCGATCGGGTCTTTTCCCTCTGCAATCAAATCTTCATTTACCACATCAAACATTTCAAGGAAGCTCATTTCGGTAGAAATATTCTTCGCCTTGTATGTTTCAAAACTGCCTTTAGAATTCTGGTTCTTCTGCTTCCACACTTTTAGTGTGAGGTTAATTTCGCTGTGTTCCATATGTCAATGCTTTCTGAAATAAAATTTAGTTGATGCTTCTCCTGGTAGAACATTTTTTTGATTGATACCTGCTATCTATTTTCAGCTATTTACTTATCGCTTCTTTCATGAGTTTTCACGAAATGATTGAATTTTATAATTCATTTCTTCGTCAATATTTAACCATATTCAATATCGCTTAATCGTCACAAATCACAGATCACAGATTCAAAAATCAAACATCTACTTGTAGCTTCTCTGGCTTGGTTTCACCACTTCATAATCGAGTGTTTCCTTATGCAAATCCCAGGCATGATCGCCTTTGTATTGCCAGCTTGCAACGTACATGTAGTTGGCATCGTCACGCAATGCTTCTCCTTCCGGTGTCTGCATTTCTTCGCGGAAGTGACCACCACAACTTTCGTTCCGGCTAAGTGCATCTTTACACATTAATTCTCCTAACTCAATAAAGTCCGCTACACGGTTTGCTTTATCTAACTCGGGGTTCATTTCATTGATCTCACCCGGTATACGCACTTCACTCCAAAATTCGGCTTTTAAAGCCTGGATTTCGGTGATAGCCTGTTTTAAACCAGCTTCGTTTCGTGCCATACCGCACTTATCCCACATTATTTTTCCCAATCTTTTATGGAAGCTTTCAACCGTTTTGGTTCCCCTGATATTCATCAGTTGATTAATACGGTCACTTACAGATTTCTCAGCTTCAACAAATGCAGGATGATCGGTTGAAATAGACTTAACATGTATTTCATCGGCAAGGAAATTACCGATCGTATAAGGAATCACAAAGTATCCGTCAGCAAGGCCCTGCATTAATGCAGATGCACCCAGCCTGTTAGCACCATGATCACTAAAGTTTGCTTCGCCCAGGCAATACAACCCGGGTACGGTTGTTTGCAATTCATAATCTACCCAAAGACCACCCATAGTGTAATGCACAGCAGGATAGATGCGCATGGGAAGTTCGTATGGATTTTCACCGGTAATTTTTTCATACATATCGAACAGGTTACCATACTTTTCTTCCACTACTTTCTTTCCCATTACGATAAGGTCAGATTCGGCAACATGGTCGTTGCCTTGTTTACCAGCTTCTATTTTGCCGTAACGTAAAATGGCATCAGCATAATCCAAATAAACTGCCTGTTTTGAAGTACCTACTCCGAAACCTGCATCACAACGTTCTTTAGCAGCCCTTGAGGCTACGTCACGCGGAACAAGGTTACCAAATGCAGGGTATCTTCTTTCGAGGTAATAATCTCTTTCTTCTTCAGGTATCTCGCTGGCTTTTCTTGTATCGTTTTGTTTTTTTGGAACCCAAATACGACCATCATTTCGCAATGACTCACTCATTAAAGTAAGCTTGCTCTGGTGATCGCCACTTACAGGTATACAGGTAGGATGTATTTGTGTAAAGCAGGGATTGGAAAAATAAGCGCCTTTTTTATGAGCTTTCCAGGCAGCTGTAACGTTACTTCCCATAGCATTGGTGCTTAGGTAAAATACATTACCATAACCGCCGCTGCATAAGAGAACTGAATGACCGAAATGACGTTCCAGCTCACCACTGATAAGATCACGGGTTATTATACCACGGGTTTTACCGTCGATCATAACCAGTTCCAGCATTTCGTGGCGGCTATACATTTTTACATTACCTAAAGCAATTTGTCTTTCCAGTGCACTGTACGCTCCAAGTAATAATTGCTGACCCGTTTGACCAGCAGCATAAAATGTACGCTGCACCTGTGTTCCACCAAATGAACGGTTGCTTAACAAGCCTCCGTATTCTCTTGCAAAAGGAACACCCTGTGCCACACACTGGTCGATAATAGCACCACTTACTTCGGCAAGCCGATGCACGTTGCCTTCCCTTGCACGGTAATCGCCACCTTTAATGGTATCGTAAAATAAACGGTAAACACTATCACCATCATTCTGGTAATTCTTTGCTGCATTTATACCACCCTGTGCCGCTATAGAGTGTGCCCGGCGCGGGGAATCCTGGAAACAAAAGGCTTTGACTTTATAACCCAATTCTCCCAAAGCAGCAGCAGCAGAAGCACCGGCAAGACCAGTTCCTACTACAATTATTTCGATCTTCCGTTTGTTAGCAGGATTTACAAGTTTACAGGTTGATTTGTACGTTTTCCATTTACTGTCTAACGGCCCTGCAGGTATTTTAGCGTTAAGCATATAACTTAAATTGTGATAGTTTTTTTGACGCCTTTTAAAAGGCCTATTTAGTTATAAACAGTAAGTTGTAAATTTTGTTTGAATTGCCAACAACCTGTTCAACTATTACCTGAATATTACACCCAGTTGAAATACATAGCAATTGGCATCAAAGCAAAAAGCAGGGATACAATTACTGAGTAGCCGATACCCAATGATTTTATTAAAGCAAACCATTTTTTGTTATGAATACCAATGGTGCGGAATGCACTTTGAAAACCGTGCAACAAATGATATAATAAAGAGATACAGGCAAGCACATAAATGATTACTACCCATAACTGGGAGAATGTAAATTTCATCAGGTTAAACATGTTGTGCATGTCTACGCCGTTATAAGAAACATCAGTAAGATATTCTTGTCCTGTGAAACGGGCAGGAACCCAAAAGTGATACCAGTGCAATACAAGAAAAATTAACAGGATGGTTCCTAATAAACCCATGGAACGGCTGTACCATTTGCTGCCGCGATCTCCCATTGGAACAGCATAACCCTGGCTGCGTTTTTGCCTGTTCTGAATTTCCAGTACAATACCCTGGTATGCATGTAATAAAATACCAGCGAACAAACCTATTTCCATAATGCGGATCAACACCATTGATCCCATAAAATGAGCTGCTTTATTGAACATCTCACCTTTCTCCTGCGTAATAAAGAGATCGGCGAAAATGCAGGCATTGATACTTACGTGAATAATAAGAAATAAGATAAGAAAGAGCCCGGTAAAGCTCATGACCAGTTTCTTACCAATTGAGGAAGTGAACACTTGTTTCCACGTCATAGAATCGTCGATTTATTTTGCGGTGCAAAAGTACAGGAACAAGGTTTTCGGCAGCAATTTATTTAAGGAGATATACGCCATCGTATGCACAAATTTTCAAAAGGTTATGCGTGGTTGTTTTAAAGAATTCAAAGAAAACCAAGAATTACTTAACAGATTTTCTATACCCCAGCAAATAAATCACTTAAAAGACGTACACGCAGCCACTCATCAAAAATTATATACTGCTGTTGTTTGATTTGTAATTTTGAATCATGCTAAAAATCTTAAATGTCGTTTGGAGTAGTTTAAAAATGGCCCTGGGAGAATTGAGGGTTAATAAGCTCCGTACATTTTTATCTCTGTTTGGTGTTACAATCGGCATTTTTTGCATTATTGGTGTGCTGGCTACTGTAGAAAGCCTTAAGAAAAGCGTATCTGACGGGTTGAAAGATATGGGCACAAACACGGTTTATATCCAAAAATGGCCCTGGGGCGGCGGCGGCGATTTTCCCTGGTGGAAATACATGAAACGGCCTGAACCAAAATACGACGAATTAAAACCAATCAAGGAATTGAGCCATTATGCCGAAGCGGTAGCGTTTATGCTTTTTAATAGTTCGAATCTCGAGTACAAGGATAATGTTCTTCAGAATGTAACATGGTACGGCGCTACAGATGATTTTAATGCCATACAGGAAATTAAAATGGGATTTGGAAGGTATCTATCAAGCAGCGAGTTTAATAACGGAAGCCCGGTGATTGTAATGGGTTTTGCCAATGCTGAAAAGCTTTTTGGATCAGCCGAAAAAGGCGTTGGGCGCCAGGTTCAAATAGCTGGCCGAACCTGCACCGTTGTAGGGGTAATGAAAAAAAACGGGCAAAGTCTTATTGGCGGATGGGATTTCGATAACATCATCATCGTTCCTTTTAATTTTTGCCGGCAGGTTGTCAATGAAAGATATGGACAACGTTTTTTACTTGTTAAAGGCAAAGAAGGCGTTCCCGTTCAGGATCTTAAGGATGAATTAAAAGGAATTATGCGAAGCGTTCGAAAATTGAGGCCAACCGAAGACGACAATTTTGCCTTGAATGATGTAACTGCAAGCAGCAAAAGCATGGATACATTTTTCGGCAGTGTAAACCTGGGAGGTTTTATCATTGGCGGCTTCAGCCTGGTAGTGGGATTGTTTGGCATTGCAAACATCATGTTCGTCACGGTAAAAGAAAGAACTGCGCAAATTGGTTTGAAAAAAGCAATCGGTGCTAAGCGCTCCTATATATTAACCGAGTTCCTTTTGGAGTCTTCTTTCCTTTGTGTGATCGGAGGCGCTATCGGCTTAATGCTGGTTTTCCTTATTTCACTCGCGCTCAGTTCCGTACTGCCTTTTAAAGTCTTCCTGGCACCGGGTACCATGATGGTTGGAATTGGAATTAGCATCGCAGTTGGTTTGCTGGCGGGAATTATACCGGCATGGAGCGCCGCCAGGATGGATCCTGTAGTAGCTATCAGGAGCAAATAAGTTCCCGGAAGAAACTAAAAGGACGTTAGCTATATTATTTAGCTAAACCTGTTGCTCTTTCTCAAAATCAACCAGCTATTCTCCTTCTATTTGCACAAAATTTGAACTCATTGGCTGTTACTATTCTTGCAATTGAATCTTCCTGCGACGAAACTGCCGCTTCCATTTGCGTGGATGGTAAAATATTGAGTAATGTTATTGCCACACAAAGTATACATGAGCAATATGGCGGTGTAGTTCCAGAACTCGCCAGCCGGGCCCACATGCAAAATATTTTACCCGTGGTGCAGGAAGCAATGCGGCGGGCAGACCTAAAACTGGCAGATGACCCGGGCACAGAACTTAATTCAATCAGCCTGGAACAATTAGATGCTGTCGCATTTACTTCAGCACCCGGCCTAATTGGAGCATTACTGGTAGGTTCCTGTTTTGCCAAATCATTGGCGCTGGCATTAGATAAACCGCTTATTGGTGTACATCATATGCAGGCGCATGTTTTGGCCAACCTGATTACCGATGTTAAGCCGGCATTTCCTTTTTTATGCCTTACCGTAAGTGGCGGGCATACCCAGATCGTTTTATGCGAAACTCCTACACAACTAAAAGTGATTGGCGAAACGCTGGATGATGCCGCAGGTGAAGCTTTTGATAAAAGCGCAAAAATGCTGGGTCTCCCCTATCCAGGAGGACCCCTGATAGATAAATATGCGGCTTTGGGAAAACCTGTTTTTGATTTTGCGGAACCACAAATTCCCGGACTGAATTTCAGTTTTAGCGGTTTTAAAACATCGGTTCTCTACTTTCTTCAAAAACAAAAAAAAGAGAACGCCAATTTCGTTCCCGAAAACCTTGAAAACCTTTGCGCTTCAATTCAACACCGAATCATTTCAATACTTATCAATAAACTAAAAAAGGCGGTTAAAGAAACAGGTATAAAAAGGGTTTGCCTGGCAGGTGGCGTAAGTGCAAATAGTGGTTTACGACAGGCTTTTACACTAGCCGGCGAACAATTCAAATGGCAGACTTTTATTCCAGCCTTTGAATATTGTACCGATAATGCCGGTATGATTGCTATTACGGCTTATTATAAATATTTGGCTGGCCAGTTTAATGATTTAAGTGTAAGTCCTACCGCAAGGGCAGAATGGTAAGGTTCTTAAGTTGATAATCTTCTCCATTTGCTGGATAAGTAAGAGATGCTGAGTTTTGGTGTCAATAATTCAATTGTTTAGTTTGCATCAATGCAAATAGATGCCGGCAGTAGTTTAAAAAAAGTATTAAGACCAATTCATATCTGGGCAATTGGAGTTGGTCTTGTTATTTCCGGAGAATATTTCGGCTGGAATTACGGCTGGCAGGCAGCTGGCACCGTCGGGTTTTTAATTGCCACGCTCGTGGTAACGGTGCTTTATATCACTTTCATTTTCAGTTTTACCGAATTAACAGCTATGATACCCCATGCGGGCGGGCCATTTGCCTATGCACACAGAGCACTTGGACCTATTGGTGGGTTTATAGCTGGTTATGCTACCCTCGTTGAATTTTTGCTGGCACCGCCGGCTATTGCCCTCGCACTTGGCAGTTATGCGCATTTCCTGCATCCTGCCTTGCCAGTTATTTCTACAGCACTTGCATGCTATGTTATTTTTACTGCCATCAATTTACTTGGCATAAAGGAATCTGCTGTTTTTACACTTTTCATCACGATCCTGGCAGTGGGTGAATTATTGGTATTTACAGGGATAGTTGCACCACATTTTAAAACCGAAAACTTTCTTGCAAATGCTTTTCCCTTAAGTTTCAAGGGCATTTTTGCCAGCATTCCATTTGCTATTTGGTTTTACCTCGCAATTGAAGGCGTTGCTATGGTGGCAGAAGAGGTTAAAGATCCACAACGAAATATAGCCCGGGGATATATTAGTGCCATCTCAACATTAGTTGTGCTGGCATTAGGCGTAATGATATTTACTGCGGGCATAGGCGACTGGCGAACACTCAGCAATATCGATTATCCATTACCCGAGGCCATTAGCATGGTTCTAGGAAAACAAAGCGGACTTACTAAACTATTTGCAGGCATTGGATTGTTTGGACTAATCGCTTCGTTCCATAGTATAATACTTGGTTATTCCAGGGAGATATTTGCCCTCGCCAGGGCCGGGTACCTGCCATCGAAACTGGCTGATCTACATCCAAAATTTAAAACGCCGCATTGGGCACTTATTGGAGGGGGAATGGTTGGGATGCTGGCAATTTTAACGAGGACTACCGGGCAGGTAATTACCATCTCGGCCATCGGCGCTTTGGCCATGTATATCGTAAGCACAATAGCTGTAATGATCTTACGCAAAAAAGAACCAGGAGCAAACCGGCCTTTCAAAACACCGTTTTACCCCTGGTTTCCTATAATTGCTTTATTGCTTTCTATTATGTCGCTGTTTGCAGTAATCTGGTTTAACCCGAAGGAAGGAGTATTGTTTTTTGGCTTACTGTTTTTATTCCTTGCAATTTTTATTGGAATGGGCAAGCACAAACCATCCAAAGAAGGTTTTATTTAATGGTTAATTGCCAACTTCATTTTTAGCACTGTCATATACTTTACCTCTTTCGGTACGAAGTATGCGGGCCGGAAATTTATTGATCACCATGTAATCGTGCGTGGCCATTATGATAGCGGTACCATAATCTTTACAGATATTGAATAGCAGGCTCATGATCTCATCACTGGTTTCAGGATCAAGATTACCCGTTGGTTCATCAGCCAAAATAAGTTTCGGAGAATTTAAAAGTGCCCTGGCTACATCTACACGTTGCTGCTCGCCGCCGCTTATTTCGTATGGCATTTTGAAGCCTTTGCTTTTCAATCCTACTTTCTCCAATACGTCTGAAATTTTAGCTTCCATCATGCTTTCATCCTTCCACCCGGTAGCCTTTAAAACAAATTTCAGGTTATCATGAACGTTTCTATCAGTTAGCAATTGAAAATCCTGGAATACCACGCCAAGGTCGCGGCGTAAGAAAGGAACCGTTTTCCAGGTGATTTTTTTAAGATCGTGTGTTACTACTTTACCCTCGCCCTCCGTTAATGTAAGATCACCATAAAGTGTTTTTAAAAGTGAGGATTTACCAGTTCCGGTCTTTCCTACCAGGTAAACAAATTCACCTTTTCGCACTTCAAGGTTTACGTTTTGAAGTATCAGGTTATTTCCCTGGTAGATGTTTACATTTCTTAAATCAACAACTATTTCCGACATGTTTCTGAACGCTTTGAGGTTTCGGACAAAAGTAAAGGCATTGCTCTTTGAATACCTTTTTTCTTGTTTTTAAATATATATTTCACAAAACTAATTTTTTAGTTTTAAAACTAATGATTTAGTTTTGAGCAACAGATTGAATAACATGCACAAGCAACTTACCAGGGCCGAAGAAAATGTAATGCAAGTGTTGTGGACGATGGGCAAGGGTTTTTTACGGGAGATACTTGATAATATGCCGGAGCCGAAACCGCATCAAAATACACTTGCCACTATCCTGAAAATACTCACTGAAAAAGAATTTGTAATGGTAGAAGTTATTGGCCGCAACCATTTATATCACCCACTAATAAGTAAAGAGACGTACAGTAAAACCTCGGTACATCAAATGGTGGACGGTTATTTCCAGGGCTCCTTTAGTAATATGGTTTCTTTTTTCCTGAACGAAAAGGAACTTGATTTAAATGAGCTGGAAAAATTGCTTGCCGAGGTTAAAAAAGCCAGCCAAAATCAATAAATCCATTTAAAAACAATCGCTGATGGCTATCCTTCCTGTTTTGCTAAAAGTAATTGTGAGCAGCAGTTTGCTTTGGTGTTATTATTGGCTACTGCTTCGAAATAAGAAATTTCACGGTTATAACCGGTTATACCTTTTAGTATCCGCTGTGCTTCCAATGGTAATCCCGTTTATTGAAATACCTGTTTATGCGCCTGTTCAACAACCTCAAAATATTATCATTCGCACGGTAGTAACTGTAGCCGAAGCCCATGATTTTGCAACTGGATTTACCAATGATTATCCACTGGATTTTGCAGGCATTCTGTTTGCTGGATTTTTATTGGTTGCCATTTATTTCGCTCTTCGCCTTTTAATAGGATTGTATACGATTTGGAAGTTGCAAAAACAACACCCCGGCCGGTTGATTGATAACATTATATGGCACCAAACCACGCATAAACTCGCACCATTTTCATTTTTTAATCACCTCTTTTGGCATTCTGATATCGATGCTTCCACACCTGGCGGAAACGAGATCTTACACCACGAATTATCGCACATTTATCAATGGCATAGTATAGATAAAATGTTGCTTGAAGTGTTAACCTGCATCAATTTCTGGAATCCATTTTTTTGGTTAATACGGCGCGAGCTTTCCCATATTCACGAATTTATTGCCGATGAGGATGCGAGCCGTGTTCATAACGGCAGGTTAGCTTATGCTGAAAACCTATTAAAAACTGCAATCATAGTTAAGAACCAGGGATTGATTCATTCATTTTTTTCACCACCAATAAAACGAAGAATTGTTATGTTGTTAAACACTAAAAACACCCGTTGGAGTAATGCCAGAAGATGGAGTATTCTCCCTTTAATGCTAATTATGACAGTGCTTGTTACAATGCACCCGCAACTAAATGCACAGGATGCGCTTGTAAAAGAGAAAAATATAAAATTAGTAATTGATGCCGGGCATGGAGGCAATGATAACGGCGCTTTGGCTACAGACAATACTACTGAAAAAGACCTGGCTTTGCGATGGGCTCTGTCGCTTAAAAAAGCTGCCGAGTCAAGAGGCATAGAAGTTATAATGACCAGAAGCACAGATGCTTTACCTGGAAACACAACCGACAAAATTGAAGGTCTTAAAAACAGGATCAAGTTTGATGATGCGGATTGCTTTGTAAGCATACATATGAATGCCGCTGAAAGAATGAAAGACCAGGAACATGGGCTTCAATTATTTATTGCAAGCAAAGACAACAATGGACAGGTAGAAAAAAGCAAAGTTCTTGGCTCGGGCATACTTAGCGCTTTGGAGAGCGGCCATTATGATATTCATAAAAACATTAAGCAAAACACGCAAGGCGTATATGTTCTGGATCAAAATAAACTACCAAGCGTTTTAATTGAGGTAGGCTTTCTAACCAATGAAAAAGAACTTGCCCTGATAAAAGATGCAGGATACCAGCAGGGACTCGTTGAAAAGATTGTAGCAGGCATTCTTCAAAGCGCTGCGAATAACTTTACGCCTGGTAGCAATTCGGGCTCTAAATAATTACCTCCTTCCGTTCAATGGTCATTCACAAAAAAGGCTTTCAACAAAATTGGAAGCCTTTTTTATACTAAAAATTGAAAGATTAATATTCTACTTCGCCCCATTTTGTTTTGATGAGCAGCGATTGTTTTTCAGCGGCTTCTACCCTGCCGATAACCTGCGCCTGCACACCCAGGCTGGTTGCAGCTGCAATCATAACAGATGCATCTTCCGGGCTGCAATAAATTTCCATCCGGCAACCCATGTTAAACACCTGGTACATCTCGCGGGCATCGGCACCGCTGCATTGTTGTATCAAGTCAAAAATATAAGGCGGATCAAACAGGTTATCTTTTATTATCCTGACATTACCTGGTACATATTTCAGGCATTTGGTTTGTCCGCCACCGCTGCAATGGATCAGTCCATGTATTTTTTCAAAATGATTTTCCAATAAATCTTTTAAAACAGGCGCATAAGTTCGGGTTGGACTTAACAACAATTGACCGATAGAATGAGTTTCATCAATTACCAGGTCTGTCATCCTATGTTTTCCAATATAAACCACTTCTTCGGGCAAGGTGGGTTCATAGCTTTCAGGAAATTGTTTTGCGTAATGCTTATCAAGTACATCATGCCTTGCGCTGGTTAAGCCATTGCTTCCAAGCCCGCTATTATAAGCACTTTCATAATTGCATAAACCAAAAGATGCTAATCCAACAATTACATCGCCGGCTTTTATTTTTTCGTTTGTGATCAGTTTGTTTTTTGGCCAGCGAACACTCATGGTGCCGTTTACTGCGATTGTTCTTACCACATCACCAACATCGGCGGTTTCGCCACCGAGATACTGAATATTTACCCCAAAAGATTTAAGGGTTTCAAATAATTCCTGCGATCCATCAATCACTTCTTTTATTATGGCTCCCGGTATAAGTTTTTTATTTCGGTCGATGGTTGAATTGAAAACGATGTTATCGTAAATACCTACACAAAGCAAGTCATCAAGATTCATTACAATGGCATCCTGCGCAATTCCACGCCAAACGCTAATATCACCGGTTTCTTTCCAGTACATGTAAGCGAGGATGCTTTTGGTTCCAGCGCCATCGGCATGCATTACGTTCACCCAATCCTTGTCGCCAACCAGGTAATCCGGATATACTTTGCAAAAAGCTTTATCGTACAATCCCTGGTCAAGATTTTGAATGGCCGCATGAACTTCTTCCTTTTGGGCGCTTACCCCACGCTGTGCATATAAAGAATTTGCCACTATTTAGAGAATGAGATGATTTGAAAATGTGTCGTGAAAAAAGCTTTCAGTCAACACCTGGATGCGGGCAAATGTAAGTTAACAACCCTACACTGTGTGTGTATAAAAAGGGTTTTTAATGAAGGGATTATAAGCCACAGCTTTTGCTTTAAACGAGTTATTTATCAAACCTGTGCTACTATTCTTTATTTATAACGCTGTTCCCCGAAATTTGCACCCCGATTATGCAGGTACACTACAGTTCAGATAATTTACCGGTCTTTAGAAATGCAATTGTAACCATTGGCACTTTTGACGGTGTTCATACAGGACATTGCCAGGTACTTCACCAATTGAAAACAGAAGCAAAAGCTGTTAATGGCGAATCTGTTATTATTACTTTTGATCCGCATCCAAGAAAAGTGCTGGCTAATACCCGAACAGAGATCAAACTGATCAATACTTTAGATGAAAAGATTATCCTGCTGCAAAAACAGGGAATTGATCACCTCGTAGTTGTTCCGTTTACCCCAGAATTTGCCAACCAGCCTGCAGAAGATTATGTTGAAAAATTCCTGGTAGAAAAATTTCAGCCTCATACTATCATAATTGGATACGACCACCAGTTTGGACATAACCGGGAAGGAAATTACCTGTTGCTGGAAGCAATGAAAGACCAGTTTGGTTTTAGGGTAAAAGAAATAACCGAGCAGATTTTGAATAATATCATTATCAGCAGTACCAAAATTCGGCAGGCAATAGTTTCAGGTAATATTGAAGAAGCCAATGACTTCTTAGGTTATCCTTATTTTTTTGAAGGAAAAGTAGTGGAAGGAAATAAGCTGGGACGTACCATTGGTTATCCCACGGCTAATCTCGAGATTAATAACACCGATAAACTGGTTCCGGGGGATGGCGTTTATGCAGTTAGCCTGGATCCAATAAAGATCCTTACTAATCAAACTACCACTCAACAATTGTTTGGTATGATGAATATTGGTATTCGCCCCACTATTGGCGGAACCAAAAGAGTAATTGAAGTAAATATTTTTGATTTCAACGAGGAAATCTATGGAAGTAACTTAACTGTTTACCTGCATAAGCGACTAAGGGGCGAACTAAAATTTAATGGGCTTGATGCTTTAAAAGCACAACTCGCCATCGATAAAGCCCGGGCAGTTACTGCACTTAAAGCGCTATAAACCTCTAAGTAGTTAGAATGCTAGTTGATCATTTTAACTACCATTTCCTTCAGCAGGTCGGCATTGGTTGCACTGCCACTATTTATACCAATGCTTTTCAGGTTGTACTCGTGTAATAACAAGATAGCTTTCTCTACCCCAGCCTGCCTGAAACTTCTTGCACAACTGATAATATCTTTTACATAACTGCCGTACGCGGATTTATAACCGAGGTATTGGGCCAACTGGTTTTCGTCGTTCGTTCCTGCTCCAAATACCAGGTAAGCTTTGCTAAAGAAAGAATATAAGGTAGGCAGCAGTAATTGAATGGGCAGTGCTTTTGGATTGCTTTCAAAATATTGGATGATTTGCAGGCATTTGGTAAGGTTCCGCTGGGTTAAAGCGTGTTCCAGTTCAAGTGCATTGTATTCTTTGCTGATACCAACGAAAGCTTCAATATCGTCTTCTGTAATCTGTTTTCTTGTTCCCAGGTTGATGGTAACTTTTTCAATTTCGTTACTGATGCGGCTCAGATCATTTCCAATATGATCTACCAGTAACATCACTGCTTTGGGATTTATCTGGAAACCTTTACCAGCAGCAAGGCTTGAAATCCAGGCAGGTAATTCATTTTCCCAAAGCTTTTTAGTAGTAAGTACTTCTCCTCTTTGCTTTAAAACTTTAGCCATTTTGCTCCGGCCATCTACCTTTTTGTCTTTATATCCAATTACCAGGATAGTACTCGCGAGGGGGTTTTCCATATACCCTTCCAGCTTGTCAATATCCTTCATGTGCTGAGCTTCTTTCAGGAGCACCAGTTGCTTCTCTGCAAACATGGGGTACCTTCTGCATGAATTGATCACGTTGGCCCAATCAGCATCCCGGCCATAAAAGACAGAAAGGTTGAAGCCTGCTTCAGATTCGCTAAGTATGTGTTTTTCAGCATAATCAATTATGGTATCAATGTAAAATGGTTCGTCCCCTTCCAACCAATAAATTGGTTTGAAAACGCCTTTTTTCCAATCCCCAATAATTTTCTCCGCCGACATAATGCAAAAAAACTGAATTGTGAGCCGCTACTTTTGGAAAGTTTTTAACAGTGGGTATAACGTAGTGGCATGGTGTTTGGGCATTAATGGTTGTACGTATCTATCACATAAAAAAACACATTATGATTACAGGATCTGAACAAACCGAAAACAGAAAAGACAACCGGACGCTTATTTATGGTATCCTGGTAGCAGCACTTTTAGGTACATGGGGTTACATCATTTATGATAAGAACAAGACCAGCGAAAAAGTTAGCACCCTCAGCAGCCAGAATACGATGATTACCAGCGAAAGAGATGAAGTGCGTGATTTGTACAATTCATCATTGTCCCGTCTTGATTCACTAATGGGTCAAAACCAAAATCTTGCTGATAGCGTTGAAGGACGTAATAGCGAGATTACCAAAATGAAAAATGAAATCCGTAAGATTCTTGCTAACAAAAATGCCACCTCTGCCGACTTATCAAGAGCCCGCAAGATGATCAACGAATTAAACAACAAGGTTGAAACATTGGCAGCTGAAGTCGAGAAGTTAACAGGTGAAAATCAGGAACTTACAGCTACTAATGAAAGAATTACTGTAGAAAAGCAGCAGGTTGAACAGAACCTTACTTTAACTGCAGCGCAAAAAGATTCTATCAATAGTGCTCTTGAAGAAACCAGGAATATAGCAAGTACCTTACACGTTTCTGGCATCAACATTACCCCAATAAACGATAAAAGCGGTGGTAAAGAGAAAGAAACTACTACAGCTAAAAAAGTTGACAAGCTTCGTATCTCTTTCGACCTTGATCAAAATCGTTTAGCTCCTGCAGGGGATAAGGAACTATATGTGTCAATTACTGCACCCGACGGAACACCAATCTCTATTCCGGGTAATGGTAGCGGAACATTTACTTCAAGGGAAGAAGGTGAAAAATTCTTTACCAGCAAGGTGAACGTAAATTATGAAAATACCCGTAAGGTTCCGGTAAGTTTTGACTGGCGCCAGGATAAGCCTTTCCAAACTGGTAACTACAAAATTGAAGTTTACCATAATGGTTTTAAAATTGGTGAAGGTATCAGAAGCCTGAAAAAAGGTGGATTATTCGGTTAATATAAAATAACTACGCTGTTATAATAGCAAGTAAAAAGACAGTCACTTATTTTAGTGGCTGTTTTTTTTGGCACTATCCCTCATACATTTCTTGATTAAAAGTAAGAAGCAATCTTCATAATACCTTAGTAGTCAGATCAGACGAATTAAAAACTTAAAGTATGGCTCTTAATGCAGCCCTTCCAATATGTACCGTCCTCGTTTCTCCAGCCTGTCTGCCTTCATATTGAAAACTGATTTCAAGAGAATTCGCCAGTCGTTTGGTAAAATCCAAACTCCAAAGCAGGTTTTTCCCCGGTTGCAAGGCATCCAGTAAAATATAAGAAATCGTGGTATTGGTTTGACCGGTAAAGTCAATCTGGCTATAGGTAAGTTTTCCATTCAATACACCGCTTTGCAACAGGTTGTATTTTGCCTCAACGTTCATGCTGTTGATAATACAGGTTTGTAAACCGGCTATAGAATTTCCTTTCTTGTCTTCGTGCCGGAAACTACCTGATGTCCGAAATTTAGCTCCTTTGGTTAGAATAAGCTTTGGCTCCAGGTTGTAATATTCGATCACGTAATTCCTGTTATCAAACTTTGGATTAGGTGTTACTAGTTTATTTCTTCCCTGCCTGAGTGATAATTCAGAAGTAAGCACCCTGCCAAAATTTTTCCTGAGTTTAATTACATACTCATTTAAACTCCTGGTTTCAAAGCCATAGGTCAAAATTGCTTTCCCGGTATTGCGAATATTTGTGAGATCAGCACCCCAATTGGTGCTAAACCGGTTAAAGGAAAAAGTATTAGCCAAATTGTTGTTTAATGCTATCAGGCTTGTATCTGCTACACTGCCTTCAAATGGATTGAAATGGAACTCACCGTCGCTTATTTGTTTTCGGTTTGATTGGAGACTTGACTGCCAGGAGAATTTTGCAAGCCACTTTTTAATTGGAACCGTGGTAGTTCGCCAAACCTGGCGTGGTGAAACCAACAAAGAATAATTGAAAGTATTATAGCTTGCCTTTACATACTGGTTGGTTGGCGTGAAGATCCTGATATATTTTGCCTGGTCGGTAAACTGTGCTGTTTCAAATTCATTTAATTGGGGAACTCCATCATTATTGTAATCCATCCAGGTAAATTCACCTTGTCCTGCAGGAACCTCCACAAATGTAAAATCTCTTTTTTGCTCCTGGCCTGCGCCGAGTTCATACAAAACATTCCCGGTTAATGCTCCTTTCCAGATGTTTACGAGGTACTCCATCCTGGAGAGCAAACTATTTTCTGATTCTTGGTTTGTGAGACTTTTGTCTTTTACAGTTAGTATTCTATATGCCGCATTCATGATAAACTTGTGATGCGCATTTTGCAACAACTCTACAGTTCCGGTAAAAGTGTGGTTCACATCCAACGGAACAAAAGCCTTTTTCACAGGGTATTGATTTTCTCTTGAAAACCATGAGAGGGTCCAGCGATTGCCTTTTGCCTGGTTACTTTTTATATAAGCGTTCCAGGTTTGGAATGAGAACGATGCAGGCATTAAAGTATCTGATGCATTGTAAGCCAGCATATTATGTTCAAGTGCATAACCGGCACCAAACTGATAATCAGCAAATTTTGAAAAGGTTTTGTCCAGAGAGATAGAGGGTCTTAGAAAATACCCGTGAAAAGACTTCCCCTGGATACCGGTATAATTTAAAACATCATTTAGTTGCCAGCCTTTCCAATTCGTTGTATGATTTACCTGGTGCCTGCTACCAACATAACTATCACTTCTTAAGTATCCATTATATTGATAACCAATAGAATTGCTAGATTTATCTACAACTCTTAATGAAGCCGATGGAAGGTGTTCGTTTGCCGGCCCGGTTTCATAAGGAAGACCCCAGTCACGCAGAAATTCAACCGTTCTTAACCTCTCCAGCGGCTTAAAAGACTCGCTTACAAATTCGTACCCCGCAGAACTTTGAAGCTGGAGCTTTCTTCTTAAAACGCTAATTGCACGGTTATCAATTAAATTGAATTTATATCCCTGGCCATCATCATTGGCTTTGTCTTTTGAAGAAAAGGTGTTGATGTTATATCGGCTAAATCCGGCTTCTGCTGTAATTGTAGTCTTTTCACTTACCATGTAACTCAACCCAACGGTAGCCATTCTTTGCTGTTTCGGTGTAACCAATACACTAACAGGAGCAAAATTGCCCTGGGAGATTCCATTTATAGGAGCTATCCATTCAAATACCTTCCCATTAGCAGCATTAAACGATGCTATATAATCACCTTTTCCTGTACCAACATCGGTAAAAGCAAGATTAAACATAGCGGTATCATACGTAGCCTTGTGCTTGTAAATATTATAGGCAATACCGTTCACTACCGTATCTGTATTTATATACAAAATTTTTGAAGTCGAAAAAGTATCCCGAATTGCAACGGGGTAAAAGGCTGATTGAATACTATCACCAATACTTCCTAAAAATTGTTTTTGGTTATTATCCAGTGTTTGGTTGAGAGAAGAATTTTTTGCATCGTTATTTGAATACCAGCCCAAATTGATTTTCAATTTGTTAGAAAAGGTTATTTCATCACTTAAATAAAATAGTGCATTCAAATAGTTGCGATCTGCATACTCGAATTCTACCTGTATGCGCCGGTCTTTATTAATCAGCTGCTTTGGGGTAAACGTTATTTCTGCGGAGTTGTAATTGATTACGTAATCCTGGTCTTCACCCCGTTGCATTTGCACGCCATCGATAAATACCCTTTCAGTACCGGCAAGTACCACAAAATATAATTCGTTATTAGCCCCCTGCAAACGGTAAGGTCCCTGGTTGCCTTCCAGGCCAAAAAAGATATTTCTGGTAAACTTTCCCTTTGCAATTGCACCACTTGCCATAACGCTATTGCTCACGTTTTTCGAAATAGAATTTTTGGTTTGAAATGAAATGCCTTGCTGGCGTTTAAAAAAACTTAGAAAGTAAGTGGGCTGTTGTCTCACATCAATATCCCCAATATTTAACTCCCAGGGTCTTTTTTTAAATTGAAGCCAAACGCGGTCAAATTCATTAAGCTGCTGGGTAGTACCGTCGGGTTGAATAGGAATGTTATTATCCGTAATGGCAGCAGCGATTTCGATACTATCACCCAATATGCCACTTATTTGCAGGTTGAAGAGTGAGTTAACAACAGCATCCTGGGTATTTCCAAAACTCAGGCTTCTTCCAAAACTGCCGCTGTAATTCATGGAACCAAAATCAATCAGTCGATCGCTTTGGCTGCTCTTTTTAACTGGAAAAGATGAGGGTGCAGCTTTAAAAAAATTTGCGATGCTGTCATATTTATATCGCGAAGTTTTGCTGTTGAAACTGTACGGGAACACACGGTAAGTGACTAAAACACTATCGTTTGACGGAATACTCAACCAGCTTAGTTTACTATTAACTGCATCAAATAAGTAGCTGGCTGGTGCAATGCCTTCAATATCAAATGAGCCGGGCACAATACTTAAACTATCAACAACCATCGAACCTGGCTGTACTGCGATTTTTTTTTGGCGCAGGTTACTTAAGTTTTGAGCCTTGCCCATAACAAAAGTTCCGCAAAGCAGGCATAATATGAAAGCAGTTCTGATCAAATAAGGTTGCAGTTAGTATGCAAGATATACAGAACGATAATTAAGTAGTTTATCGTATCGCAGCGAACTTGTTGACCAATCAATAATTAAAAATACCGGCCATATTTATAGCCGGCATTTTTATTATGAGTTGCTGTTTAATATCAATTCAACAGAACCTACTATGAAGTTGAGTTTACTTGTACATCTCTTCCCGCATGGTTTTAACCCGCTCATCTACCAGGTACTCGTCGAAGGTCATCAAACGATCAATAATTCCTTTAGGAGTTAATTCAATAATACGGTTTGCTACTGTTTCCATAAATGTATGATCATGACTGGTAAGCAGAACTACTCCTTTGTAATCAACGCATTGTTCGTTGAAACTTTGAATACTTTCCAGGTCGAGATGATTGGTAGGCTGATCGAGTATGATACAGTTTGGATTTTGAAGCATCATACGGCTTATCATACAACGTACCTTTTCTCCCCCACTTAACACATTTACTTTCTTGGCAATCTCATCACCGCTAAAAAGCATTTTTCCTAAAAAGCCACGCAAAAAAGGTTCATCAGCATCCGTAACGTGTGGTGGAACAAATTGTCTCAGCCAATCCATCATTGGCAAACCTTCCTTGAAAAATTCTTCGTTCTCCACCGGCAGGTAAGCTTTGGTTACTGTGGTTCCCCATTCGAACTTGCCCTTATCTGCTTCAGCTTCACTATTTATAATATCAAAGAAATAGCTTACTGCCAGGGGATCGCGGCTATAGAAAGCCACCTTATCATTTTTATGCAGGCTGAAGGAAATATTATCGAAAAGTTTACGCCCGTTGACAGATTTGCTTAGTTTTTCGACATTCAACACCTGGTTACCGATTTCACGTAATGGCTGAAAAATGATACCAGGGTATTTACGGTTACTCGGTTCAATTTCCTCGATAGACAATTTCTCCAGCGCTTTCTTACGGCTTGTTGCCTGTTTGCTTTTAGATGCATTGGCACTAAAGCGGGCAATAAAGTCCAGCAATGCCTGGCGTTTATCTTCATTCTTTTTGTTACGGTCGCCAATCTGGCGGGCCATTAACTGGCTGCTTTCGTACCAGAAAGTATAGTTACCGGTGAATATTTTGATTTTAGCACGATCAACGTCGGCCACATGCGTACAAACAGTATCTAAAAAGTGACGGTCATGACTTACAACCAGTACAATATTCTGATAATCTGCAAGGAAGTTTTCGAGCCAACCTATGGTTTCGATGTCAAGACCGTTGGTAGGTTCATCCAGCAAAAGGATATCGGGATTTCCAAAAATTGCCTGCGCCAAAAGCACCCGCACTTTCAGGTTCGCAGGTATATCCTTCATCAAGCTCTGGTGATATTCTTCATTTACACCCAAACTGCTCAATAATGTTCCCCCGTCGCTTTCGGCTTCATAACCACCCATTTCACCAAATTCACCTTCCAGTTCGGCAGCTTTCATTCCATCTTCCTCGGTAAAATCGGCTTTGGCATAAATGGCTTCACGCTGATGCATAACTTCCCACAAATGTTTGTGGCCCATCATTACCGTATTTAAAACCGTTTGTTCATCAAATTCAAACTGGTTTTGCTTTAAAACCGCCAATCTTTCACCCTTGGTAATTTCTACATTTCCTTTATTCGGTTCAATTTCACCGCTTAATATTTTTAAAAAAGTCGACTTACCGGCACCATTGGCGCCAATAACGCCATAACAGTTTCCTTTTAAAAAATTCAGGTTTACTTCATCAAACAAAACCCGCTTGCCATAAGCGAGGGTCACATTTTTTACACTGATCATAATTGTGGGATAGCTCTAAAATTAAGGCCGCAAAAGTAGGTGACTTAGGCCAAAGCTTACAGGCATTTAATTCGGGTGTTGTAAACTGTTCATTCTAAATAAACGAAGACGTAAACTGAATAGTCTTAAGGTAGGGTGCCTGTGACATAATCCCGGGCGGTTTCAACATTCCTTAAACCGGAAGAACAATATTAATGGTGGATTTAATAGCTTTTGCTACGATACCAAGTACACCATTTACCACATTTTCTGCGGTTTTAAGACCAATGCCTTTGATTGCAAGTAATACATTATTCAGAGCCATTTGCTGAAATCGTAGCCGGACTTTTAATTCCTCATCATCGATTATATTTTTCAAGCGTAGTTCCGCTAAAAACTGGGCACTCTCAGCAAACTGGGTAAATTCGTGTTCTGCAAAAGGCTTTAGTTTGCTCCAGTTTTTACCTACTTCCTGCTTTGCAAGCGATATACAATCTTTTAATAATTGGGGGAAGTCTAATGCTGCCATATAAGTTGATTGAATCGTATTAAATTATTCTTTACCTGTACTTTTTAAAGCTTCCTGTAATTGAGAAATCGAATTAAGTGCTGAGTTAACTGCATTACGAAAATCCCGTTTATCATCACCGGGTCTGTCGGCAAAACCCTGTTTGTGCAGGTTCATAAAACCTGTAAGCAAACTATCTGCATTCTTAATTTGTTTTCTTACAATTTCACCCTTCAAACCTGTGTACACAGATCTGTCTCGTAATATGAGCAAATCGGTTTCAAGGTTATCATAATAAGATTGGTAGTTAGTAAATGCCTGGTTTGCGGGATCGTTATCCTGAACTTCCCTGGCAAGTTTAAGCATCATCATGTTGAAATCGCGTTTCATTTTAGTAGCGGTGTCGTCAATCACCGGATCGTAACCGGTAATAAAAGTAACCTTGCACGCTACCAGCAATAAAATAATTAGTACCCTGTTTTTTTTCATAAATCAAGTTTAATATTATTGGTTGCGTTATCCTGGATACAAAAAAACAACGGATTAAGATTGTAGTTATAGGCTCACTGATTTACTATAACTAATAAATATGGTGACGTTATTAGCATATTCTTGTGCCCGTGATCCTGACCCGTTGTAGGCTTTTATTGTTTTAAACATATCCTGGTGAATTTTCCATTTCGTGGTAAGTTCCTTCATTACTTTTACCAGGCAATGATGCATAATATGCCATTGTTTGCCCGTGAAGAATGATTCATCATTTGTAATATGTTGAAGATCGTACTGAAAAATGCCGTAGCCCTTATAGATCCATTCTCTTGGTGAAAGCCCCCTCGCATGCCTGCTAGTATTGGCTTCGTTTATCAACTTATTCGTCAATTCATTTCCATAACGGTTTTTAAAAGCAACCGTGTTTCGGGGAAATGCTTTGCGCTGAGTACCTGGAAAATCGCCGCTTGCATCAAATACACAAAGGGCTAAAAGATCATCCGGTGTTTTTTTGCTGATCCAGTTAAACCAAACATTTGCTGTTTCCTGGCATACTATTCCGCAAAGAGTATCAATTGAAAAAGGAGTATCAGCTACAGCAGCTTGAAAGTCGTGGGTGTAATTTGTTTTGAGCCATTTGATACACTTGATCGCCTGTTGCTTACTTAATGGTAATGGCATCCGAAAAAATTTGATTTCAAGATAAGTTATCCTTCCAGTAATTGCAAGAGGCTATCATATTACATTTTTTGCCTGTAACCGAACAGTCCAAAGAAGATAAACGTCTAAAACCAAACCTTGATTAATTATTAATATTATCTATGAAGAAAATTGTAATCCCAGGATTTGTCTTATTGTGTTTAACGAACCCGCACTTATTACTTGCTGAAAAAGGGCCGGGCGAAGAGAAAGCGGTAGTTGTTGCAGCAAACGAAAAAATTAAATCTGAAAGCAAGCGTAGCCAGGTTATGGATATTGCCTTTCAATTAACAGATGTCAGCGGTCCGCGTCTTACAGTATCACCCGGTTTTATGAGGGCTGCTACCTGGGCAAAAAATCAGCTAACTTCCTATGGTCTTGAAAATGCCCGGCTTGAACCCTGGGGCGAATTTGGAAAAGGATGGCAACAGGAAAAATGTTATGTAGCCATGACAGCACCTTATTACAATCCCATTATTGCTGTTCCAAAAGCGTGGACTGGTAATACTCCGGGAAAAAAAGAAATAGAAAAAGAAGTAATTCTTATTACTGCCACCGACAGTATTTCATTTGTCACAAATTACAAAGGCAAGCTAAAAGGCAAAATTGTAATGCTGGCCGTTAAAGATACCTTACGCCCTTCTTTTGAAGGAGATGGCAGTCGGTACAGTGACGCTGAACTGGAAAAAATGGCAAATGCTCAACCTGCAGCTCCGCGTAGCAATATTCCGGATACAAGTATGGGCCGCCGCATGCGAAATTTTACATCAGCAAGAAAGGTTACCGAACTATTGAACCTTGAAGAGCCTGCACTGATTTTAGGAAATGGACGTGGCACTGACGGAACCATATTTGTACAAGGTGGCGGCCCTTATACTAAAAACAGCAAAGTACCACCTGCAAACGTCGCAATTTCTGCCGATGAATATCTTAGAATCCAAAGATTGCTTACAGCAGGAATCCCGGTAAAAATAGCAGCAGAAGTTCGTACTTCCTTTTATACGGATGATATGAAAGGCTATAATGTAATTGCAGAGATTCCCGGCTCAGACCCGGTGCTGAAAAATGAAATCGTAATGGTGGGGGGACATCTTGATAGCTGGCAGGGAAGTACAGGCGCTACTGATAATGCAGCTGGATGCGCAATGATGATGGAAGCCGTGCGATTGATAAAAGCAAGCGGGATTCAACCAAAACGTACGGTCAGAATCGCACTATGGAGTGGCGAAGAACAAGGTTTATATGGCAGTAGCAACTGGGTAAAAAACAATCTTGCTGATCCAACAAAAATGGAACTTAAACCGGAGCACAGTAAGATTGCGGCCTACTTTAATCTTGATAATGGCACGGGAAAAATACGTGGTATTTATTGCCAGGGGAACAAAGCGGTAATGCCAATTTTCCAGGAGTGGTTGAACAATTTTGGCGACAGCACTGCAAAGACTGTCACCATTAGTACAACGGGCGGTACCGATCATCTTAGTTTTGATGCTGTTGGTGTTCCCGGTTTTCAATTTATACAGGATGAAATTGAATACGATACCCGTACGCACCATACCAATATGGATAGTTACGACCATTTGGTTGCCGCCGATTTAATCCAGGCTTCAACACTTGTAGCAAGTTTTATATTTAATGCTGCCCAATCAGATGATAAATTACCGAGGAAGGAGTTACCAAAACCCAGGCCGGCGAGAACATTTTAAGAAGTAACTTAAAAAATCTATATCGAAGATCAAGCGCTTTTCATGTTCGAAAAAAAGTAGCGGGAAAATACACTATCCTTTCAGATAAAAAGAAGAGGCAACCTTTACAGGCTGCCTCTTCTTTTTATTTTCTTGAAATAGGATCTAAATATTATTATTCTTTACCAACTACCACCAGAGCCACCGCCGCCAAAACTTCCGCCACCAAAACCGCCAAATCCGCCACCGCCTGAACCGCCACCACTCCATCCACCGCCCCCACTTCCGCCGCCACCGCCGGGAAATAACAGGAAAGGCAAAGCATCAATACCGCGATATCCACGCCTGCTCATCATACCGCCACCCTTACCACCACCACCACCACGGCCTAAGATTAAAAAGATGACCACCAGGATGATGATAAAAATAAAACCACCACCACCACCTTTATTATTACCGCGATCTCTATAACCTTCAGGAGCTTTGTATTCTCCCATGCTGGCTTTTATAATAGCATCGATACCATTATTTATGCCCGCATAATAATTTTCCTGCCTGAATTGTGGGATAATGTTGTTTTCAACAATTTGCTTGGCTGTTATATCCGGGATTGCACCTTCAAGACCATAACCTGGTGCAATAAAAACTTTTCTTTTTCCAGGCTCCATTGACATCAGGAAAACAACACCATTGTTTGTTTTTTTGTTACCGACACCCCATTCACGGCCAAGTTTCACGGCATAATCAACAGGATCATAATCGTTCAGGGTATTTACAATTACCACTACGATCTGAACAGACGTACTGTCGTCGTAGGCAACTAGTTTTTGTTCTAAATGGCTTTGCTGGTCGGGCGTTAAAATCCCAACAAAATCATTCACCAGCTTGGGTGGTGATGGTTTAGCCGGTATTTGCTGTCCAAATGCAAGCCCGGTGCACAATAAGAAAAGGAGAACAAGTTTGTACTTCATTCTGGGGAATAAGCCCTGCACGATCTGTAAAGAAAGTGCAGGGTTTTATTTTATTTGCCAAACACAATATCGTCTGGCAATTCGTTTTTATCACCGTTGTGATCGAATGGAAAATGCTGATGTAGTGCCTGGCCAATGTCGTTGATTACTTTTACTAACCCTTCGGCATAGCTTTCTTTTCTGAAAGCCTGCACCATTAAACCGGCTTCCCGATTCCAGTAATCCTGGCCTAAAGCAGCATAAATTCCCTTGTCGGCAAAAACAGCAAACTGCCTGTCTTTCATTGCCAGGTAAACCAATACTGCGTTATGATCATCAGTAGCCTCCATTTTCAAACCAAAGAAAATTTCAGCTGCCCTATCGAGCGGATCAACGTATTTACAGCGGTTTTCAATGAAAACCCGTACTTCTCCGCTGGTTCGCTGCTCCGCCGATTTAATGGCTTTGAGGATAGCAGTTTTCTCAGGTTCTGTAAAATAATCAGCCGTTTTGCTTTTCAAAAAGGAAAATAAGCCCACAATCAGGAGTTTAAAATTTTACTTCCGGGGCACGTTCGCTACCAGGATCGGCCTGGAAACCAGGTTTAAATTTAAATCCAAACATACCAGCGAGCATATTCATAGGAAAGGAGCGAACTTTTACATTGTAGTCCTGAACCGCACCATTAAAATCATTTCTTGCAACTTTAATTCGGTTTTCCGTTCCTTCTAACTGCGCTTGCAACGCCTGGAAGTTTGCATTAGCTTTTAGGTCAGGATAATTTTCAACTACAGCAAGTAACCTGCCTATGCCACTGCTTATTTGGGATTGAGCCTGTTGAAATTCCGCCAGTTTTTCAGGAGTGATATTAGCAGGATCGATATTCACAGAAGTGGCTTTTGCACGAGCCTCCATTAATTGAACGAGTGTTTGCTGTTCAAAATTTGCTGCACCCTTCACCGTATTTACAAGGTTCGGAATCAAATCATTCCTGCGCTGGTATTCACTCTGTACATTGTTCCAGGTTTTACGAACATTCTCGTCCTGTTGAACAAGGCCATTATAACCAGTGCACGCACAACCGCCAAAAACCAATAATGCGCCGAGGATAATAATTAACCCAAGATTCTTTGATTTCATTTTTTCTAAAAGTTTTATTTTTTATGATATCACAACGAACTATGGCTGTCCACATTTCTGAACTATTTACCAGGTCAGCAAATGTTTTAAACCAAATAAGTTGATAAAGATAATTGAAAGGAAATATCTACAAAACTAAATAGCAAAGCCGTAACAGATATTCTGTACTAAAGTGTTACTGATACTGTTATCCTAAAAAGGAATGATAAATAGAAGAATAAATACAAGAACGCTTATCCACATTATAGTTGAAAGCTTGTTCTGCAGTACCATAAAATCCCTTCTATTTTGAGATGAAGTTCCCAAAATTTCAATGGTATCGTACCAGATTATCCAACGGCTGCTTATATGTTTATACCGGGATTTATATCTTTTAACATCGAAATATTTGTAAAGAAAGATAGTAACGGCTATGATCATAGCCGTTACTTTAATAACAAAAATGATATTTGGTGTATCCATAGATGATAAGAGCCAAAAGATTAAACTTTTTTACAGATCCTTATTTGAACAACGTGTTGCTATTTTATAAACACCTTGCCAAAACAACAGGCAGCTGTCAAACAGACTCTTTTCGTTATATATAATTGTGCCGGAAACGTTGGCTAATTTTTGCCTCATTTAATACATAAACGCATTGAAGATTATTTCAATTTGCTTTGCCTGGTGTTGTAAAATCGGGATGTTGTGAATAGAGCGCCGGGGATAAAACATTTAAAAAAATGCGTAAATTTCACCCCATGTTATTACCCATTCATTAAAGGAAAGGCCAATCTCCAACGCCTGTTACGTTGTTCAGCCATTCTTTCCTCCCTGTCGTTCCAAACAACTTCGGGTGAAAAATTTTTAGGATTAAACATAAGAAGCTTTACTTCTTTTTCGTATTCGCTGGCGTTATCCTCAGACGGTTGGAATGTATACCGTCCTTCCTTTTTTTGGTCAATAAAATATTTTGCGTGCTCCTTTGATGACCATGAATTTATCCAATAAAAATCATTCATCTGGATCCACATAAAAGGAAACCAGGCGTATTTTACCTGGGCTTCATATCCAAGAAAGTTGTCTTTTACGATTCGGTAACTTTTCATAAGTGTGATGGTCTGTTTTACATTATCTAATTTGATTTTATGAAGCAAGCACTACCATGGGTAAAACTTACAACATGCTTTCAAAGCAGGCAATCGCAAAATCTAAATATGGTTAGTGAAATGATTATCAAAATCAGAAATCAAGATAATCGGGGTAATACAATTCTCTAAAAATTAATTGTATCTGTTAGTTAATTACCAATTGCAAGATAAACAAGCAGCTTAACACAACAATGATAAGTAACTGCATTTAATACTAAAATATCGTACCACTATATTTTTATTGTAAATCAAACGTTTACAAAGCCGGAGAAAATTCTGCTTTGCAAAGAACCCTTTTCATATTATTAAATTAGATAATGCCAGCTTCATTCTTACCTGATTCACAGGTTGTTTATTAGTAACAGCACCTCTCTACTTTACAGTAGCTGCCCATGTTGCCAATTTTTTTTCGAGCACATCTAATGGTAAAGCGCCATCTTTAAGAACCTGTTTGTGAAATTCAGCTATATTAAATTTTGATCCCAATTGCTTTTCTATTTTCATCCTGATTTCGCTGATCTTTAATGCGCCGATTTTATAGCCTAATGCCTGGGCCGGCCAAACCATGTAGCGCTCAATTTCTGACGTGGCACCTGCTTCACTAATGGACTGGTTATTCATCATATATCGAATCGCATCTTCCCTTGTCATATTTTTTGAGTGAATTGCAACGTCTACTACCAGTCTTACGGCACGATGCATTTCGTCGCCAAGGGCTCCCATGTATTGGTATGGGTCGGTGTACAAACCTAATTCTTTACCCAGGCTCTCACAATACAAAGCCCAGCCTTCTACATAAGCGTTATTTCCACCAAAACGCCTGAACTTAGGCAACTGCATATTTTCCTGCTGGAGGCTGATTTGGTAATGATGTCCTGGAATGGCCTCATGAAGAAAAAGGCTTTCCATCCCACTGGTGATATTAAAAGAGGCGGGATCTAAAATCGGTATATAGAAAATTCCCGGCCGTTGCCCGTCTGGTGTTCCCTGGCTGTATTCGGCACTCGCACTGGCCGCTCTAAAGGCTTCGGTTTGCCTGATTTCGAATTTGGTTTTTGGCGTGTCGGAAAATAACCTGAGCAGGTTAGGCTGTATTTTCCCGCGGATGTTATGAAACGCATTCAAGATCTCCCCCGGTTTACTAAACGGCATAAAACGTTTATCATTTTTAAGGTATTCCAGGAATGATTTCAAATCGCCTTTATATCCAACCCTTTCTTTTGTCAATTCCATTTCCTGCTTTATCCGTTCAACTTCCTGAATACCCACACTGTAGATTTCTTCCGGAGATTTATTGGTGGTGGTACTAAGTCGTACCTGGTACTTATAATATTCCTGCCCACCAGGTAATGCCCCAACTCCTGAACTGGACCTAGCTTTTGGCAAGTACTCATTTTTTAAAAATGTATACAATCTTTTATATGCAGGTGTGACTTTTTCAGCTATACTTTTTTTGTATGCTGCGGTAATCCGCAGTTTATCAGTATGTCCAAAACTGGCAGGAAAAGTTTTTAGCGGTGAAAAAAATAAGCTCGATTCAACATCATCAACAATCATTGATTCTATTTGCGGAATAAATTTAATTGCGATTGATTTTGGAAGTACAATGCCGGAATCAATACCCTTTCTAAAATATATAATGGAGCTATCTAACCAATTGGAAAAAATTGACAACCGTGCTAACCAGTTATCGTAATCCTTAATAGTTACAAAAGGTTGCGCACTTTTACCACCTGCCATCTGCCCGATAATTAAAGGCAACGACGAAAATTGATTGATGGGCAAATAATTATCATGAAAACGAAACCCTTCCAAACTTAATGACAGATCACGGTGCAATACATCATAACTAAGTTTATCATTATCGTTTAATGAATCGTAGTTAAATGCAGACAGGCTATCAAGGGTTGTTCTGAAAAATGTCTTTTGCCTTTCCCGTTCATTTTCACTTATATCAATGTATAGTTTATCATTAAAACGGTTGTCTCCAATAAACGTTGCTTCCAGGGGAAATAATTGCAAACGGCTTTCATAATAGTTATCTAAAAAACTATTGAAAGATGTATTTTTTTCCGGGCTGGTTACAATCTTGTTAGCAGGAGCAGTACAACTGTAAAACGTACTAAAAACTACTGCTACTAAAAAAAGATACTTCATGATAAATTGACCTTTGGTTGATCGGTTCTTAAATAGCCTGGAAATATTATTCCACAATTTTTTGCCTGGCAATGATAAATTCAATTAAATGATCTATATCGATGCCGGCCCTTGCACATGCGTCAAAAATCTCATCTCTGGATACATTAGCAGCAAAAGATTTTTCTTTTAACCGCTTTTTAACGCCTTTTATTTCCATACCGTCATAATGTTCGGGACGCATTAATGCATAAGCATGTATAAGCCCACTTAATTCATCAAAAGCATATAGCATTTTATCCATCATGGTAACAGGTTCCACTCCAAAATGGTTTGGACCGTGTGAAGCAATCGCATGAATTACTTCAGGGTCAATATTTCTATTTTCAAGTTCCTCAATTATTTTCTTGCAATGTTGATGAGGCCATTGATCCCAGTCTGCATCGTGTAACAATCCTGCCATTTCCCAGGCCCATTGCTCTCTGCTATTTAGTTGTAATTTCTCATTTGCATAGCAAGACATAAGGTAAGCAACCTGCCTCATGTGCAACTTCAATTTTGGATTTAAAACCCAATCATTAAAGAGTGTTTCGGCTTCATTTCTGCTTAATAAATTACCCTTGTTTTGTTCACTTCCAAAAACAATTCTTCGTAATTGCAGCGACATCAATGTAATTTTTAGGCAATAAAAAAACTTATTAGCTCCATGTTCTGATCTTATAAAACGCTACTGAGAACATATTAAGAAGCAACTGCACTTGTATCATGCATGCTTTTTTTGCTGGCAAAAGCCAGGTAGTAGGTAACAAACCCTGAAAGTATAAAATAGATGATCAAGGCATATTTTATCCAACCAAAAAAGTCATCCGAAGCAAACCAATCGCCCATAAACGCAATGATACCAATACCGGTTAAATTTTTAAGAGCTTCCCAAATAATAGCGTATTGGCTACCATCCATAAACTCGGTATAAGCATAAACCATTAAGAATACAAAAGCCCCGTATATAAATATTCCCGGGCTTCCAATAGCAGCGATATTTCCTAACAAATAACTAATAATTAATAATGCTAAAGACAACTGGAAAGCTGACCATAAAACTACGGGCTTCGAAGAAAGCGGTCCATATTTATTAAAGTGATAGACATCAGTAATTTTATATACCGGGTATTTGTCAGCCACATCAGCAGGCCTCCAACCGGTAGGCATCAACCAAATTCGGAATTTGTCTTTCCAATTTTCGGCACGCCAGGCATCTTTTATCAGCAACCAAAGATGCATGAAATTGATTTTTATCGGGTTCCATGTCTGTACCGGCCGGGTTATCCCATAAACTGGTGGCACCAGATCCAGTTCCTCCTGGAACGTTCCAAAAAGCTTATCCCAAAATATAAATATCTGCGAATAATTTTTGTCGATGTATTCGGGGTTAATTGCATGGTGTACCCTATGGTGCGATGGAGTTACAATTATTTTTTCGAGAAAACCCATTTTGCCAATATGCCGGGTATGGTACCAAAACTGGGCAAAGAGGTGCAGTGGTGCAACGATAGCAATTACCTTTTCCGGAACTCCGAGCAAGGCAGCCGGCACCAGGAAAAAAGCAAAGATTTTGAAAATGGATGAAATGCTCTGGCGTAAAGCACAAGCCAGGTTGAATTCTTCGCTGCTGTGATGAATGATGTGATTGTTCCAAAAAAGATTGTATTGGTGCGAAATGCGGTGAACACAATAACCAGAAAAGTCGAGTACTAAAAAAGCTACCAGGTAAGTAAGAAAACCTGCAGGTATTTGGGTGACGGCCAAATTGTTATAAAGCCAGCCATATGATAAAATAATAACACTTAAACCCAGCACATCCTTTGTGGCATTGGTAATACCACTGCTCAGGCTGGAGATCATATCCATGTTATTAACTGTATCAAACCCTTTTCGCCAACCATACCATTTTTCAAATAATACAAGTAAAAGAAAAGCCGGCATGGCTATTAAAAGTATTTTACCGTAGGTTTCCATAAAGCATTCGCTAATATTCAAAAGTAAAAAAATGGTCGTATGATTCGTGTTATTTTATATATGTCTCGTTAACTCCTGACGGAAAACGATAAGTATGAGCAGTTTTGGATGACGGCAGCCTCAATTATAGTTACTTTTGCCGCCTAAAAATTACCGGGGATCATATTAACTGATCCTATAATTATAAACCGCACAAACTTGTATTCAACTGTTTCAATAGCATCACAATTAACCTACCCTGTTATGGAGGCGTTTTACACCATCCAGGGTGAGGGCAGCCATACGGGTAAAGCAGCCTACTTTATCAGGCTGGGCGGATGTGATGTGGGATGTTCATGGTGTGATGTAAAGGACAGCTGGGATGCTACTAATCACCCGGTTAAAACCGTTGAAGAGATTATAAATGGCATTTTCCAACATTTGGAACTGGAAGGAGTTACAGAAACGGAAAAGCCCATCATTGTAATTACAGGGGGCGAGCCACTTTTACACAACCTGGAGGCGTTAACAAATTCCTTGAAATACGAAGGTTTTATCATAAATATTGAAACATCCGGCTCATCGGCTTTAAGCGGAACACTTGACTGGATCTGCGTTTCCCCTAAAAAATTCAAGGCCCCTTTGCCCGAAGTTCTTCCAAAGGCAGATGAACTGAAAATAGTAGTTTTTAATAATTCTGATTTTACCTGGGCCGAAAAATATGCGGCACAAGTAGCTTATACCTGCAAATTGTTTCTTCAGCCCGAATGGGATAAACGGGAACAGATGACACCATTAATAGTTAATTATATAAAAGCAAACCCAAAATGGCAATTAAGCCTTCAAACCCATAAGTATGTAGGAGTGCCCTAATGTTTTTCCTTTGTTTCTGACAGAATTAATTACCCGGTTTACTATTCTGGCGGAAGGCAATTTTCAAGTAATACAATTATGACGGAGTTTAACCACGATACCATTGTTCCCTTTAAAGAATCGAACGATACAAAAAAAGCGCAGGTGGCAAAAATGTTTGATGACATTGCCCATCGTTACGACTTTTTAAACCGGTTTCTAAGCGCAGGAATTGACGTTGGCTGGCGAAAAACAGCTATCAGGCAATTAAACGATATTAAACCTGCGACTATTCTTGACGTGGCAACCGGAACGGCAGATGTTGCTTTACTCACCGCCAAAATGGTGAAACCCAGGCCAGCTAAAATTATTGGCATTGATATCAGCGAAGGGATGCTTGAACTTGGCAGAAAGAAAATAGCCGCGCAGGAACTCGACGGCGTAATTGAGTTACAAACAGGTGACAGTGAGGCAATAAAATTTAATGATAACACGTTTGATGCCCTGACAGTGGCTTTTGGCGTTCGTAATTTTGCCCATCTTGAAAAAGGATTATCAGAGATGTTGCGGGTTTTAAAACCGGGAGGTAAAGCGGTTATACTTGAATTTAGCAAACCTGTACTACCGGGCGTTAAAACTTTGTATAATCTTTATACCCGTATAATTGCACCACAGGCTGGCAAATACATCGCTAAAAACCAGGCCGCTTATAAATACCTGAACGACAGCATACAGGCTTTCCCTGAAGGAAACAGGTTCCTGGAGATTATGCAGCAATCAGGCTTTACAAAATGCTACAAAAAACCGTTGAGCTTAGGCGTATGCACCATTTATTGCGGCTTCAAATAACAGGATTAGTTTTGTTGACTAGTTGCTTTGGATCTTTTGGACAGTTTAAATACAAAGAACAACACCGGTTGGAACGGGATAACAAAGCAATTTATTTCGGCATGTCGCTTGGGGCAGCAAGTTCACATCTTCACCCTTCCAAAAGTCCGGAATTCTTAAAAAACGACAGCATCCTTTTGGTTGAACCGGGCAAAAGCACCGGGTATTCAGTCCGGTTGATGGCAACGGCCCGTATTAATAAGCGATTTGAGTTCAGGATCAACCCCGGTTTGATTTTAGGCATTGACCGTTCTTTTACCTATAATCTTGGCAAAAGAGAATTGTATGAAGATTCTGTTGTAACTAAAATCATCCAGTCTAATATTGCCACTTTTCCTTTTCAAATTAAATTTAATAGCGACCGCATCAACAACTTTAAAGTTTATATGATGGCTGGTGTAAAATACGATATAGACCTTGCCAGTAACAGCGGTAGTCGTAATGCAGAAAATTTGATTAAGCTCAAAAAAGCCGATATGGGAGCCGAAATTGGAATAGGCTTTAATTTCTTCTTGCGCTTCGTTACGGTAACACCGGAGATTAGATTTAGCAATGGTTTTTCTAACCTGCACGATCGGGATCCTAACCTAAAATACTCCAATGTGCTGGATAAACTTAATTCAAGAATGATCTTATTCTCAATTCATTTGGAAGAATAAGGAAGTCCATATTTTTCGATAATCTTTCGTGCAAACAAAAGCGGGAATTACCATGTGATAATTCCCGCTTTTGTTTTTTGTATCTAACGGTTAGTAATCATATTCCCGTCTGAACATATTCCATCGAATACCAAATGACACCGTGTTGGTATTTATTTCAGCAGCATTTTCTGCCTTAAATATCCTAAGACTACCAGTTACGTCGATAAACATGTTTTCAAACAACTCGTATGAACCGGTAAAAGATGAATACAGGCATTTAGCCGGAACTCCCGAAAACATGGGATAGTTATTATACCGGATTCGTCCAAATGGGTTGTTTATAGACGCAGCCTCGTAAGTGCGGTTGGGGTTACTACCAAACGTAAAACCTGCACTATCTAATCCTTTCTTATAAAAAATTGCTTTGGCAGTAAGATATAATTTAGGAATTGGCTGGTAGTTTAGAATGCCTATAAATTCCTGGAAATTTGCACCAAGCGGATGTGCCAAAGGTTGGTTATAATGCGTGTAGGAACCTACGCTATCGAAGTGGGAATAGGTAAATGGTCTTACCCTGTTCCATTCAACCTGCAAGTCGAGGTTAGAAATATTAAATACATCAACATACTTACCTCCCAACTGTAAACCGATCTTATTAGCCCAATAAGTTTTATCTTTTCTAAGTTCCGAAATATTCATTTCGTCTATAAGCACCTGACCATAAAGTTGTACTTTTCTTTTAATATTGGCTTTTACATCTATACCAATATTGGCATTATCAGGGCTTCCATTATTACCTTCTATACTGCGTAGAAATATAACCGGCAACAAGTAGCTGAAATCAAATTTATCTTTTCGTCCAAATACAACTCCCTCAAATACACCTACGTTAAGCCACTTGGTAGCATTGATGCTAAGATGATGCATGGCTGAATATTTTCTTGCCAATACTTCGTTGTTATTATTTGCACTTTTTTTAGTTGGAAACAACTCCATAAAAAGGTTGGTATAATTCAGTTTCCAAATGCGGGTATTTAATTTCAAAAAAAGATTTGGCGCACTGAAATCACTCAGGAAAAGGCTACGGTAGCCATTGCCAATAAAGTTTTTATCGTATCCAAATTGTACATTGATGTACCTGGTAACATTAGCGTTTATACTACCACGGGCATCGAAATAATCAACTCCATTTCCTTTGAAACTTTTGAAAAATGCCTCTCCGGGAACTGCCTTGTTAGTATTGACAAAATCGCGAAACTGGCGGGGACCACGCTCCTGGTTATCTGCTGCGAAAAAATCAAACCCAATTTTTTTTGCTATCAATCCCCTGAACGTAGCGCCTTTGGAATTTACATATAGCATGTCGTCGAAATTTGATTCTTTACCAGCATTGAAGTTGAAAACAGGGTTCACCAGTAAGTAGAAATCTTTTTCATTGACCTCTAAAAAGCTACCTGTTGTCGGAAACAAATTTTTTGTCCAGGGCTTTTTTCGATTCCACTCGGGCATGCTGTTTACATCATATTTAGAATACTCTTTATTATTTGCCTGGAAACGGTTTAAATTATATTGATCCACTTTTGAGAGCCGGGCAGGATTTTCACCATTAATAAGCATAGAACGAAATGAATCGGCAACTGCCACATAGGCTTTGCGCATATAAGGCTTAACGGTAGACAGGTTGAGGTCGTTATTTGTTTGCGCTTTTATTTCCAGCCGATTTAGTAACCAGCCTTCTTTCGCCCATAATGGCACATAAGTGGTTTGGGAAAAAACAGTCGTAGAAACAAAGGCTAACAGAATGACAAGCAGGGAATTCCTATTTTGCATGCAGTTTTTATTTTAATAAAATAATTATGGAAAAAGTTTTGATTCAAAATATTACGGTAGTAAATGAAGGCAAATCTATCGTTTTGGATGTATTGATTGACGCTGGAAAGATAGTAAAAATAGCTCCGCAGATAAATACTGCAGGAAATGCAACCATAATTAATGGTGAAGGAAAACATTTATTGCCCGGAGTAATAGACGACCAGGTACATTTTAGAGAGCCCGGACTTACACACAAGGCCAATATTTATACCGAGGCAAAAGCTGCTATTGCCGGCGGTGTAACCAGTTATATGGAAATGCCCAACACCGTTCCAAATGCGCTGACACAGGATTTGCTGGAAGCAAAATATGAGATCGCTGCGAATAGTTCGCTGGCCAATTATTCATTTTTTATGGGCACGGCGAATAACAATGCCGATGAAGTTTTAAAGACTAACGATAAACGCCATGACGTTTGTGGAATTAAAATTTTTATGGGCTCATCGACGGGCAATATGCTGGTTGACAATTATCTCACACTTAATAAAATATTTAGCGAGGCTGGCGTATTAATTGCCACTCATTGCGAAGATGAAAAAATTATTCGCCAGAACCGGGCCCAGTTGGAAGGCAGCGTGCTGGAACCTTATCATCACCCCGTTATTCGTAACGATGAAGCTTGTTTTGAATCGAGTTTTTCTGCTATTCAACTGGCAAAAAAATACAATACCCGTTTGCATATTTTGCATATAAGTACCGCTAAAGAATTGCAACTTTTTAGCAATATGCTTCCTTTGCAGGACAAAAGAATAACCGCTGAAGTTTGTGTTCATCACCTGCATTATACCGCGGAGGACTATGATCGTTTAGGCTACCTCATCAAATGCAATCCCGCAATAAAAAGCAAAGAAAACAAAACGGCACTTTGGGATGCCCTACTCGATGACAGGCTTGATATTATTGCAACTGACCATGCGCCGCATACGCTGGAAGAAAAAGAATACTCCAGGAACAGCAATGGTGTGCTGATGGCTAAAAGCGATATTAATTATGATGGAGCGCACAGCGGACTTCCCCTGGTTCAACATTCATTGCCACTGATGCTTAAATATGTGCAACAAGGAAAATTGGATATTGAAAAAATGGTGGAGAAGATGTGCCACGCTCCCGCTATTTGTTTTGAGATTTCAAATCGCGGCTTTATACGGGAAGGCTATTTTGCCGACCTGGTAATTGCCGATTTGAATAAACCGTTTACCATATCGCGGCAGAATATTTTATATAAATGTGGCTGGAGCCCAATGGAAAATGATCAAATGCCGGCTACAATCACCCATACTTTTGTAAATGGAAACTTAATTTATGCAAATGGGATATTTAATGAATCTTATAAAGGAATGCGGTTGAGCTTTAACAGGTAATGTATTTTCATAAAAACAATACCAGTAAGTTTGGTCGACTAATTAATAAAAGTTAAGGGATCATATACCAGAGATTGGAACTTGTTTTATGCGAATAGACAACATAACCCTGCAGGACCTTTCTATTTTTCATGCAGAGGAAGATCAGTCGGTTTTTAATGCATTAAATTATACACTTACCAACGGCGGACGTCATTGGCTCCGCCATTTATTGAGTAATCCTTATAGCGAAATACAACCCATTATTGAAACGCAGCAAACGCTGCAACTGATTCTTAAACATCACGATAATTGGCCAACATTGGTTTCAAATGGAACCATTATGGTAATTGAAAGATTTTACGAATCGCAAATTGATGAACTACCCAAAAACCCTGGTCTTTTCAGCACGGTTAATTATAAACTCCTGCATCATTCCGATTACCTGCTTACCGTTTATAGCGTTGGCCATGCAATCGATTTTGTTCAAGGCATGCAACAAATGCTGGATCTTTTTTCACAGGAAGAAAAACCACCGTTGCTTCAAAAAATGCTGGATCGCATGAGCCTGTTACTTCAAAAAAAAGAGGTGCTTGAAATGCTTTCAGTAAAAGATAAAAAGATGGTCAGTATGCCGGATAAATTAAGATTCGGTCATTTTTTTTTATACCATTTTAAAAGCCAGGTAACCGACCTGATAGATCTATATGGCAGGCTTGATGCATATTATTCACTTGCAACTGCTATTAAAAAAAAGCAACTACAATTCCCTGATCTATCAACCGAACCTTACTCTTATATCGTAGCAGATGGTCTATACCATATCCTGCTTAAAAACCCGGTGCCCTATCACCTGGAAATGAACCATAGCAACAACTTTATTTTTTTAACGGGCGCTAATATGGCCGGTAAAAGCACTTTTATAAAAGCTGTTGGTTTAGCCGTCTACCTGGCACATATTGGAATGGCAGTTCCTGCAAAAAAAATGGAATTGAGTTTGTTTCATGGTATGCTTAGCAACATACAGGTAGTAGACAATATCTTAAAAGGAGAAAGTTATTTTTTCAATGAAGTTCAACGTATAAAAAACACCATTATCAAAATTAATGATGGCCAAAAATGGCTGGTTTTAATTGATGAATTGTTTAAAGGAACCAATGTGCAGGATGCCATGCGTTGTTCATCGGAAGTGATAAAAGGTCTGCTTAAGATAAAAAATTCGCTTTTTATTCTTTCCACGCATTTATACGAAATTGGTCATGAACTTAAAGACTACGAAAACATCGCCTTCCGTTTTTTTGAAACGGAAGTAACCGATGAACAACTGTCATTTAGTTACCAGCTAAAAGAAGGAATTAGTAATGACAGGCTTGGCTATCTTATTCTAAAACGCGAAGGTGTAGTTGATATGATTAATCATTTATAGCATATACTAATCAGATTCTTCTTCTGCATTACTGATACCCCTTGACGTATTATACAATTCATACCAATCCTGTATATCGAGGTCGATATTAAAAGAAGCGGCTATATTCCGAATCCTGCCTTCGTTAGTAGTGCCTATTAAAGGCAATGCACCTAATTTAAATAGCCAGGCAACCGCGGTTGATTCAACATTTGCATGGTATTTTTTGCCAATCTCTTCCAGTTTCCTGCGCACTTTTACAGCTTGTTCATCAGTACCGTTTTCTATTCTGCCACCTGCTAATGGTGCCGACGCCAGTGGCCGCATATACCGTTGTTTGATATAATCAACCTGGCCGTTATCCAAAGCTTCTGTTTGTAATAAATTTAGTTTAATAGAATTGGTAACTATAGGGATCCGGAGATAGGATGCAAGTAACTGGTGTTGAAATACCGTAAAATTTGCAACCCCCACATTCTTAATTTTTCCGACATTACGCAAACTTTCAATGGCTAGCGCAGTTTCTTCCAAATTCGATATTGGATCCATTTGGTTTAAAAGAAAAAGATCAACATAATCTGTCTTTAAATTTCTCAATGAATTGTTGACACTTTCGGTGATGTGTTTTGCCGAGGAATTATAATGCCTTACCCTTGTTCCGGGCCTGTTTGTGTGTGGCAGGTTGAGGCCGCATTTTGTAAATAAAACCACATCTTCCCGCTTAAAAGAACGGTGGCTCATCACTTTTCCAAAGAGTTCTTCACACTCATAGCCGCCATATACATCAGCATGGTCGAAAGTATTAATCCCCAGTTCCAGGCAAAGATTTACGATCTGCTCCATATGTTCCACCCCGTTCAATGAGGTGTCTTTCCATCTCCAAAAACCATAAATAGCGGTTGAAACTTTGGGGCCGGCATCGCTCAAATAAATTTTTTCCATGGTTGGTCTTTTAATAGCAATGCAATTATCCTAAAATAATTGAAAACCAACACTTAAATAATTAAATAACCGGCACGATACTGTTATTGCCTGATTTGCAGGTACAACTACGCAAGAATTAAAGCACCTTCGTGCAAAGCAATGCTATGGAAGAAAAAATATTAACCGGGACTGTTTCTTTTGTTCATCATCAAAAGCAATATGCTACCATTGATTATAAAGAAGGACAAAAAAATAAAACCATCAACTTTCAAACAGACATAAAAGACCTGGCAAAAACGGGAGTAAGTTCTAAAGATAAAAAGCATCATTTTCGTACCGGCGATACCGTAAATTTTCAATTAAAACTTACACCAAGAGGTGACCGTTTGAATGCCTATAACGTTAAGTTTTTATACAACAATGAGCTCGATAAATTAATTCAAAAAGCCAATATTGATAACCATTTTAAAGGCTTTCTTAAAGTGGTGGATGATGCCTATTTTGTAAAGGAATTAGATAGTTACCTGTTTTTTCCATTGGTTTTATCGCAATGGGAAGTGAAACCTTCCGAAGAAACTTTTAATGAGGCTTTTGAATTTCGCCTGGTTAACCTTGACAAACAAAATGTGGCTGCTGAATTAATACATCCATCCTATATCCCCGCTTTTAAAACGGCCATGAAATTATATAAAAGCAAAACGCCTGTTGAAGCAACTGTATCCAGGATTTCACCTTATGCCATTTACCTGAATATAGTTGGAAAAGAGTTGCAGGCAAAACTTCCGCTTCTGCCGGAAGAGCAGGATAAATTGAAGACAGGTTATACGGTAAAAGTGCTGATTACCTATTTAAGCAGCAGTAAAATAGCAGTGGAGAAAGTGAAATAATATAACGCTGCTATCTATTAAATGCGGGCAATTACCTGTGAGATTTTATATTATCTTTTTCGAAAATGCATTAATGCTTTTTTCTTACAATACCATTTACAAGTGCCGGAAAAAAACGTTTGATATATAAGATCAACCTTTCCTTTCCTCCCACATATATCTCCTGTTTACCTGCCGCCATTGCTTTCAAAATTCTATCAGCTAAAACGGTCGGCAACATGCCAGTTTCCTGGTTTTTGTCCATTTTTCCAGTTTTATTACCCGCAGCATTTAAAGCATTAACACTAATATTAGTTTTTATAAAACCGGGGCAAACCATAAGAACTTTAATATTTTCATCCTGTACTTCTGCTCTTAAACTGTCGAAAAATCCATGCAGGGCATGTTTACTTGCAGCATAACCCGATCGCAACGGTGATCCTATTTTACCAACCAGGCTACTGATGGTAATAATTTGTCCGGACTTTTTCGCAATCATATATGGTAACACAGCTTTGGTTATTGCCACTGTTCCAAAAAAATTAATTTCCATTATTTGCCTGTATAATTCAATCGATGCATCCTTTACCAATGCCCGTTGCGAAACACCACCATTATTCACCAATATGTCAATAGCACCCATTTGTTTTACAATATCGGCTGCCATAGATTGGAAACCATCAGAGTGAGTTAGGTCTAAAGGGAGTATCAATACATTGCCCGCTCCTGCTGCTTTACATTTCCCGGCTACCTTATTAAGTGATTCGTGACTGCGGGCACTTAATACCAACGAACTACCCTTTGCAGCAAATGCCAATGCAATAGCTTCACCTATACCGCCCGAAGCGCCGGTGACCCAGGCAACTTTACCTTCAAAAAGACCAGCCATTTACAATATGATTTAATTAAATCAAACAATTACAAGGCTGGCAAGATAAGTACCTTTTAAACAGGGAGTAAACTCATTAAGTTTGCGCTCATGAATGAAATGCTAACCGCGCCCGCCAGCACCTGGATCCTGGTTTGCATAGTAGCTTTTATAGCAGGATTTATTGATTCTATTGTCGGCGGTGGCGGCCTTGTTCAAACACCGGTACTTCTATTTAGTTTCCCGCATACACCTGTAGCAAGTTTATTAGGTACAACAAAAATTCCATCGTTTTGTGGTACCAGTATTGCAGCTTACCATTATTCCAAACGGGTACAAATTCAATGGAGACTAATTGCTTTTATTGCAATTGCTGCATTTATTGCTGCTTTACTTGGTAGTCACCTGGTGACCATTGTACATAATGAGATTTTGAAACCCATCATTTTAGTTGTACTTGTAATTGTAGCTATATATACTTATTCAAAAAAAGACCTGGGCATAAATAAATTTGAAACCGGACCTGTAGAAAATTCCATTGTCAAAGGAGTTTTAAGTGGATTGATTCTTGGCTTTTATGACGGCTTTATAGGACCAGGAACAGGCAGCTTTTTAGTACTGGTTTTTATTGCATTACTAAACGAAGATTTCCTGCATGCAAATGCTCACGCCAAGTTTGTAAATATGGCGACCAATCTTGCCTCCATTTTATACTTTTCAAGTACCGGGCATATTTTCTATCAATTAGCCATACCGATGGCCATCTGCAATATGCTTGGCGGTTATACAGGCAGTAAAATGGCATTGCTCAGAGGTAATCGCTTTATCCGCATCTTTTTTTTAACTGTAGTCTGCGCAATTATGCTCAGGTTTGCCTACGATATTTTTATAAAAAAATAATTGATTTTTAATAGTGAAAGAAGTTTTCAAGCAAGTACAGCAAAACCTGGTGGCGCTACCCTATTAATATGCAAAAACCAAACAGATCACAAACAATTGCCGGCATACTTATGGCTTTAGCTGCCTGCATTTTGTGGAGTTTCAATTTCATAATTGCAAGGGGTATAAGCAGGCAGATGCCACCTGTTGCTATTTCGTTTTTCCGGTGGTTGTGCGCCAGTATTATTATTGTTCCGATTGCCTGGCAACGATTTATTGCTGAAAAACATTTAATAACGAAGCATTGGAAAAATATCTTATTTGCCACTTTGATGGGTATCAGTTTATATAGCCCGCTTATTTATCTCGCAGGGCATTATTCACCGGCAGTTAACCTGGCTTTAATTGGAACCACCTCAACTCCCGTTTTTACCTTTTTAATTGCGGGTATTATTTACAGGGAAAAAATTCCACCGCTTAGCTTGTTGGGTCTGTTGATATGTATTGCAGGAATAATCTTATTGTTATCGAAAGGAAGCTGGGATGCCATTATTCATTTCCATTTTACTACAGGTGATAAGTGGATGTTGCTAGGAGCTTTTTTCTTTGCGGTTTACAATATCCTGGTCCGTAAAAAAACCAAAGAATTATCGTCGCTAACTTACCTGTTTATTACATTCATTTTAGGCACAGTACTGCTGCTTCCCATGTATATCTGGGAAGCCCGGGTAAGCCCTCCCATAAACTGGAATCTCAACTTACTGTTAATTGTACTTTATTCTGGTGCCGGAACTTCGGTAGCTGCTTTCTTCTGCTGGAACGCAGCCATACAGCGAATCGGGTCTTCCCGCACATCAGTATTTGGCAACCTTATCCCGGTGCTTGCCAGTTTCGAAGCGGTTTGGCTGTTGCATGAAACGGTAAGTTTTATACAAATCGCAAGTATGTGTGTGGTAACAGTTGGGCTGGTTTTAGCTACTTATAAGAAATGAAAATATAAAAACCTATTAGTAAATCCCTTGTTATAACCAGCAGGTTAGTATGTATTTACTTGCTTAATCTGCTATCTTCAATCTTAAAAATCAACCGGCAATATGGCAATTAAAACAATGGCACAGATGGTAGCAGATGGACAATCGCCGGAAATTCTCTTTTGGGTGGGTTGTGCCGGCAGTTTTGATCAGCGGGCCCAAAAGGTAACAAAAGCTTTTGCCCAAATTTTGGAGAAAGCGGGAATTTCATTTGCAGTTTTGGGTTCGGAAGAATCTTGTACCGGTGACCCTGCCCGGCGAGCCGGAAACGAATTTTTATTCCAGATGATGGCTTACCAGAATATTCAGGTACTAAATGGCTACGAGGTGAAAAAAATTGTAACTGCCTGCCCACATTGCTTTAATACATTAAAAAACGAATATCCTGAGTTAGGTGGAAATTATGAAGTAATTCATCATACAACTTTATTGCAGCAACTAATTGATGGAGGTGTCATAAAACTGAATGAAGGAGGCACTTTCAAGGGTAAAAGAATTACTTATCACGATAGCTGTTACCTGGGCAGGGCAAATGGTATTTACGAAGCTCCACGTAAAGTTTTAGAAGCACTGGATGCAGAACTGGTTGAGATGAAACGCTGTCGTAGCAATGGTTTATGTTGTGGAGCAGGCGGTGCCCAAATGTTTAAAGAAGAAGAAAAAGGAAACAGTCGCATCAATTGGGAAAGAACGAGGGAAGCCATCGATACCAACGCTACCATTGTAGCTGCAGCCTGCCCTTTTTGCAATACCATGTTAAGCGATGGCGTTAAAGCAAATGAAAAAGAAGGAGAAGTGCAGGTACTTGATGTTGCAGAACTGGTAGCGGCATCTTTGTTGTAATACAATCTTCATAAAACATTTATTCATTATTTAAAAAGGTTAAAGGCTAAATAATGGGAAGTACGGGTATTATAAGTTTTATCATCATTTTAAATACCGTGATTTTTACGTACCAGGGTATTAAGAATCACCTGTTTTTTGAAAAATACAAGTTTAATGTCGACAAAGTATTGTTGCAAAAAGAGTATTGGCGACTGTTAACATCGGGTTTGGTCCATGTAAGCTGGATGCACCTGATTTTCAATATGCTTACGCTTTACCTTTTAAGCAACGTACTTGAATCGCAGGTAGGCACATTAAAGTTTATTATTATTTACCTGGGAGGTCTTTTAGGAGGCAATTTATTTGCATTACTAATTCACAGCAAGCATGGCGATTATAGTTCGGCGGGTGCATCGGGGGCGGTAAATGCAGTCATATTTTCTTCGATCGCCTTATTTCCAGGAATGGGAATCGGATTATTTTTTATTCCTATATCCATTCCGGGGTGGCTATTTGCCATTGTTTATACATTGTATTCAATATATGGCGTCAAATCGAACAGGGATAACATTGGACATGAGGCACATTTGGGCGGAGCACTTTCGGGAGTTTTACTGGCAGTTTCATTTTATCCTTCCGCACTGATTGCTAATTATATTCCCATTTTAGCCACCGTTATACCTATTGGTATTTTCATTTATTTTGTTATAACAAGACCAGAAATATTGCTGATTGATAATTTCTTTTTTAAGAAACACCAGAAATATTCTATTGACCAGGAATATAACCTGACGAGAAAAAAGAAAGAAATGCAGTTGGATGAAATTCTTGACAAAATCCAAAAAAAAGGCATCCAAAACCTAACAAAGGAAGAAATGAAAAAATTGAAAGAGTATTCGAGGCAGCTTTAAAGCATAAATGAGAATAAACCTTTTTCATTTCAAATTTACACATGATATTGCAGCCGGTGGCCTAACTTCCGCTATTACACAACCTATGTAATTCTTGCGTGCCCATTTAAACGCATAAAAACAATTAGCTACAATGTCGAAAATACTGATCGTTGATGATGAAAGAGCTATCAGAAGCACACTATCCGAAATATTACAGCACGAAGGTTATAAGGTAGACCTGGCAGAAAATGGTGAAGAGGGACTTGCTAAATATGCAGCTACACCTTACGATGTCGTATTATGCGACATAAAAATGCCGAAAATGGATGGCATCGAATTCCTGGATAAAGCAAGGCTGCTAAATCCTGACATTCCAATTATTATGATCAGCGGCCATGGTACAATAGATACCGCAGTCGATGCCGTGAAAAAAGGAGCATTCGATTTTATAGCAAAACCTCCCGATCTGAACCGGTTACTGATCACTTTAAGAAATGCACGGGATAAAAATTCTTTGGTAACTGAAACCAAAGTACTTAAAAGGAAAATCAGCCGGGTCCAGGAAATCATTGGGCAAAGCAATTCAATTATTAAGATAAAAGAGACCATAGAAAAAGTGGCTCAAACCGACGCCCGGGTGTTGGTTACCGGTGAAAACGGGGTGGGAAAAGAATTGGTGGCAAGATGGCTGCATGAATTGAGCAACCGAACAAAAGGACCTATCATCGAAGTGAATTGTGCCGCTATTCCAACCGAATTAATTGAAAGTGAATTGTTCGGACATGAAAAAGGCTCTTTTACCTCGGCAATAAAGCAGCGGATCGGCAAATTTGAACAAGCTAATGAAGGCACTTTATTTCTCGATGAAGTGGGCGATATGAGCATGGAGGCACAAGCGAAAGTGCTGCGGGCATTGCAGGAAGGGTTAATTACAAGGGTTGGAGGAGAAAAAGAAATACGGGTTAATGTTCGCGTTATTTCAGCAACCAATAAAGACCTTCTAAAAGAAGTGGAAGAGCGCCGTTTCAGGCTCGATCTATATCACCGGCTAAGCGTTATTCTAATTCATGTGCCGAGCCTGAACGATCGCCGGCAGGATATACCATTACTAGTTGAACATTTTTTAAACCTGATCTGTGCCGATTATGGTATCGCCCGCAAAGGAATAGATGAAAATGCCATGCAATTACTACAATCTCATAACTGGACCGGAAACGTGCGTGAATTACACAACATAGTTGAACGACTGATTATACTTTCCGATAAACAGATCACGGAACAGGATGTAATGGATAATGTAAAAAGGTTTTAAAAGGAAGAATTAGTTGTTTTTTGTACTGATTGCAAAATAAAATCTGAAATCTCAGGTTGGCTTTTCAGAAGTATTTGATTTGGGTAATTTGCATTTACCTCTTTTACTGAAGGTCCACTGGCAACAATAGTTATCTCCGGATATTTCAAAGCCATTTCATCCATTAATTGCTGTGGCTCTTGTTCACCAAGAGCCGTAATAAGGTGATAATAGATATGACTTACTTTTTTTACCGACAGGTAATCTGTGATTGCTGAAAAACCCACATTACTTCCAAAATAAACAGTTTTACAGCCCACTTTGCTTAGTTGGTATCTTATAAAAAGCAACGGTATTTCATGCCACTCCCCTTTAGGTTGAAATAATAAGAAAACAGGATCACCAGCTTTCGCCTTTTCAACTTTCAACCGGCTTGTAGCCAGGATAATAGTACTGCTGACTATATGGCTGATAAAATGCTCGTTGTTTGGCAACACTTTACCAGTAACCCAGGCACTTCCCAGTTTCTCAAGGAATGGATAAATCAGCTTAAAAATCATTTGCTCGAGACCGAACTGCGATTCGACTTTGTTTAAAATACGCCTGATCTTTTTTTCATCAAGATCAATACATGCCTCCATTAAACCAGGCAATACCTCGTCTGCACGAAGACCGTTCTCGAGGTCAGTATTCATTGTATGCAGGATTTCCTTTTCATTCAGGCTGGCAATCTTTGATATTTTTATTCCTTTATTATAGAGATATACAACCCGTAATATATGTTTCAGGTCTTCATTGGAATAAGAACGATGCTTGCCGCCGGTACGATCGGGGGTAATCAGGTTATATCTTTTTTCCCAAATCCGAAGCGTGTGTGCTTTGATGCCTGTTAATTGTTCTAATTGCTTAATGTTGAATTCCTGCATGGCTTGTTTCCTAAAACTAATTACAAATACAAAGATGCTTTTTAAAAAAGGTTCAAATAGTACTATTCTTCATCATTTCGATGTTTCAAATAATTAAACTTATGATAAACTGTACCATTGGTTTGGTGCACCTCAATGAAACAATACTTTTGCGAAATCGAATATGGGCAGTCAATTGCAGTTCATAAATAAGAACTTGTACTTACATTGCCGCCCGCAAACAATATTTTATATTCCGGCAAACTATTATTTATGGGATTAACGCTTCTTATTATAGGAATTATTGGCTGGCACCTTGGTATGTACGGCATGTTTAAAAAGGCCGGTATCGAACCCTGGAAAGCCTTAATTCCTTTTTATAATACCTGGTGCATTGTGCAGGTTTGCCGGCTGCCTAAAATTTGGTTTTGGCTTCAATTAATACCTATAGCCGGCCAGTTTGTAACTATATGGATAACTATCATCTTTGTTATGCATTTTGGCCGGTATAATACCCTTCAACATGCTGCAACAATATTTTTCCCTTTTTTGTATTTTCCAGTTCTTGGTTTCTCTAAAACCGAAAGATTTGTAGGACATGAAGTTTACCTGACTTACAAAAAATCATCTACCCGCGAGTGGATAGATGCAGCCATTTTTGCTGTTGTGGCTGCCACTCTGATAAGAACTTTCATATTTGAAGCTTACACCATCCCAACCCCTTCAATGGAGAAAACGTTGCTGGTGAATGATTTTCTTTTCGTTAATAAGGTTGCCTACGGTCCAAGACTTCCTAAAACACCTTTGAGCTTTCCATTCGTTCACAACCTTATGCCTAATAGTCAGCGCCCATCTTATCTTACCTGGTTACAGTTGCCTTATAAAAGATTGCCCGGTTATGTAAACGTAGAAAGAAATGATGTGGTGGTTTTTAATTTTCCACTTGGTGATACGGTGATTAATTTACCAACTTTCGGATCTGCCAAACCTTATTATGATGTGTTAAGAACACAATACGATGGAAACCGGGAAAGTTTTATGGCAGGGGAATATGGAGATGAGTTATTGGTTCATCCCATGGACAAAACAGATAATTATATTAAAAGATGTGTTGCTGTTGGCGGTGATTCTGTGCGGGTAATAAATGGTGTACTGTACGTCAACGGAAAGATGGGTGCTTTACCAACCGGCTCTCAACTTATTTATATTTTATCTTTAAAAAGCCCGGTTGATTTTCAATCTTTATCAGAAAACCTCGGAATTGATTTCAGGTGGAGCCAGCAATCGAATACCGGGGAACTGCTGGACACAAATGAAGATGCAACCAATGCTCTTGGCAACAGCAAACAATTGGTTCTTTTCCTCACAAAAGAAGACGCTGAAAAATTGAGGACCGTAAAAGAAGTTGAATCAGTAATTAAATATGATATGGCACAGGATGACCTGTTTCCAAACGACACCATTCATAAATGGACAGTAGATAACTATGGCACTATTTACATTCCTAAAAAAGGAACCACTACTAGTTTAACACCTGAAAATATTGCTCTTTACCGTAGGCTGATTACAGTTTATGAGGGACATACTTTGCAGGAAACCAATGGGCAGTTTATAATTGACGGAAGCCCTGCCACCAGCTACACTTTTAAATATAATTATTATTGGATGATGGGAGACAACCGTCACAACAGCCAGGATAGTCGTTTTTGGGGTTTTGTTCCGGAAACACATATCGTAGGCAAAGCCAGTTTGATTTGGTTTAGCTGGGAACATGGGCCAAGATGGAAGAGATTGTTCAAATCAATAAAATAGTCACAGAAGTTGAACTTACATCAAAAGAGGCCTGGAAAATGAATTCCATGCCTCTTTGATGTTAAGAAATAATTTTACTGGCCACTACCAGTTCCGGAACCAGAACCACCCGTGCCGGAACCAGTACCATTGCCACTTCTTCCGCTACCACTGGTATCGGAACTAGCACCACCGGTACCGTTGCTTGTGCCACTGCCGCCACGCCGGTTTACACTGTCATTAGCGGTACTTGAACTTGCGGAGCCACTATTTCTAAGGGTTGAATCGCCCATACCTTCAGCAGGAGCCATATTTGCACCGCTGTCCATCATTTGAACATTATTCGCACTACTATCGGTAGTAGTTGTGCTTTCACTTGTATTGCCACCGCAGGCATAAAGGCCCATCGTAAGAGCCAATGTAATTAATGAGATATTACGTTTAATCATAACTGAGTTTTTTGGCACCGTTTGAAAAAACATGCCATTAAATGATAGCTGCCTGTGTTTTAACAGCAGCAATCAAATAGTACTCAGCTTTTAAACTCAATACGGGGAATTTTATGGAAAATTTTTTCCCCGTTAAATTGAGAAATCTTACGGCTTTCTAATTACTGAAAAACTCTTCGGTTTTTGTATAAGATTACTGTCGCGGACAGGTTTTGATGTATGGCTGGCTTGAAGTAACGTATCAATCCTTATAACCTGACCAGGTTGTATTCCATGTTGGTGGCAACTTATAAAAGAAAGAAGTATTGAAAATAGAACTAATAAACGACCGGGGTATTTCATCGAGGCTATAAATCTATTGAATTCATCTTTTATAATTCCTTCAAATAATTTACATTAAGTATTTTTTGCAGAAATAAACAACCTAGGTTTGTTAGCAACAAAATATTCAGGATGCTGCGTGAAATTAAAATACCAGTGGAAGAGTTTGATAATGAAACTTTTCTGAATGATGCAGACAAGTTATTACTGGAGAAGGCACGGCAATCAACTGCCGATGCCTATGCGCCTTATTCTGGCTTTAGAGTGGCTGCGGCAGGAAAGTTAATGGATGGCACCATTGTAACCGGCACCAACCAGGAAAATGCCTCCTACCCTGTTGGAATTTGTGCAGAGAGAACCTTGCTTTCAGCCATTAGTGCAATGTATCCCAATAATAAAATCGAAACAATTGCCATTACTTACGACAATCCCGGCGGCGATAGCAGCAACCCTGTTGCACCCTGCGGAATCTGCCGACAAACATTAGCTGAGTATGAAATTCGGAACCAGGGACCTATCCGGTTAATACTTGCAGGAAGTACAGGAAAAATAATTTTGTTAGAAAAAGCTTCGTCTTTGTTACCATTAAGTTTTTCTGCAGATGATATGAAGCGGTAAATATTAAATTTCAATCAAACAAACCTGGCTGGCTTGCATTGCCGCTGTTTTTAGCTTCATGATCCAGTAACCACTTTTTGCGCCACAATCCTCCGGCATAACCAGTTAATGTGCCGTCTGATCCAATTACCCTGTGGCACGGAATAGCAATTGCCAGGTTGTTTTGGCCATTGGCAGATGCTGCGGCGCGAATACATTTTTCATCGCCCAATCTTACCGCCAGTTGCTGGTAACTAATTGTTTTACCATAAGGTATTTTTACAAGTTCACTCCATACCCGTTGTTGAAAATCAGTGCCGGTCTGCCGCGCAATTTGCAGGAAAGGAAAGTCTTTGGCTGTACCATCAAAATACTGTTGTAATTGCTGGACACATTCTAATAAAAAGGAATCTGAATTACCAGCTTCCAAAGGTGCTTCATCCATAAAATGAATACGGGTGAGCACGTTATCTTCCGAAACTATTTGAATCCATCCCAAAGGAGTAGTTATAGTAATTTCTGCCATTTCTAACCAATTTTACCACCGTTTTGCACGTGCTTATCTGGTTGCAGCAATACTACATCGTTATGCTCGTTGTAAACGCCTAAAACAAGACATTCACTAAAAAAATCTGCTATTTGTTTTGGAGGAAAATTTACGACAGCAACCACCTGTTTTCCGATCAGATCTTCCCTGGTATATAATACCGTGATTTGTGCTGATGAATGCTTGATACCATGATGTCCAAAATCGATAGTTAATTTATAAGCAGGCTTTTTAGCTTTAGGAAATAGCTGCACATCTACGATGGTTCCTACCCGCATACATATTTTTTCAAAATCGCTCCATGCAATGTTCATCGCGAATCGTTTTCTTTACAGCAAAGAAACAACAGATGCTTACAGTACAACGGGGCACTTTAGAAAATGTGGATATTATTGCTTTGTTATTTGATGCTTACCGGCAGTTTTATAGTCAGCCGGCTGATCGAGAAAATGCAAGAGCCTTCATATCAGAAAGATTAAATAATGAAGAGTCAGTAATATTTATAGCTTACTGGAATAATGAGGCAGCAGGATTTACACAATTATACCCGTTGTTTTCAAGTGTTTCCATGCGCCGAACTTGGGTTTTAAACGATTTATACGTAGATGCAAACTTTCGTAAAAAGGGAATTGCAACTGGCTTGCTGGAAACGGCTAAAGCTCATGGCCGGGCCAACAATGCAAAAGGATTAATGCTGGAAACAGCATCTGATAATATTACGGCTCAGAAATTGTACGAAAAAAATGGATGGCAGAAAGAAGAAAATCTTTTCTATGAATTTGTGTTGTGATATTACAAGGAGCAAGTTCAAAAAAGTTGCAGATAAAAATCGCAGCTTTAAAATTTTTTTTTAAATGTACTCTCTGAAAAACGGCAACGACCACATGCAAATTTCAAAATCAATACAGATGAAAAATAATGGGTTAAGTTCAATCAATCCATAACGCCTGCGCACCAAAAATTTATTGAAACGCAACACCTTTTTTTCGTAGCAACTGCACCACTTTCGGCAGATGGACATATAAACCTTTCACCAAAAGGACTTGATTCCTTTAAGGTGATCTCAGCTTACAAAGTTGCATATATGGATCTAATCAGCAGTGGCAATGAAACATCAGCCCATACACTGGAAAATGGCCGAATTGTAATGATGTTTTGTTCGTTTGAGAAAGTTCCAAAAATCCTCCGGCTTTATGGTAAGGGTTTTACTGTATTGAGAGAATCACAAGAATGGGAAATCTATGCCCCTCACTTTACCATTTTCCCACGTACAAGACAGATAATAGTTGCTGATATAAACTTAGTTCAAACCTCTTGTGGCTATGGGGTTCCACTCTTTGAATACAAAGGCGAAAGAACCATACATTTCGATTGGGCAGCATCAAAAAACAAGGATGGTTTAGATCAATATGTAACAAAGAATAATCTTATGAGCCTGGACGGCTTACCCACTTTGATTAGTTTAAAAAATAAACAGGATTAAAAAGTAATCAAGCAATGCTTGCCACTTGCTGAAACTTTCAAGCAATTAATTTAATTGTATTTCGGGAAGATCTTCAGCAGCAGATGTGTATACTTTTACTTCGTTGTAAAGTGTATCACGTTCTACGGGTAAACGACCTGCCTGGCGAATTAATGCCACTAATTCGTTGGTGCTCATCGAAGGGTTTTGTTCTTCACTTCCTGCCATACTATAAATTTTTGTACTATCATCAATAGTACCATCAACATCATTTACCCCAAAACTTAAAGCCATTTGAGCATTGTTACGGCCAAGCATTGGCCAGTAAGCTTTTATATGAGGGAAGTTATCCAAATACAAACGGGCAATGGCATACACCTTCATGTCTTCGACGAGGGTGGTTTCAGGTACGTGGCTCATTTCATTATCGTGATTGCGGAATTTAAGCGGGATGAAGGTATTAAAGCCGCCGGTTTCGTCCTGTAACTGCCTTAATAGTTCCATATGATCAACCCTGTGCCAATATGATTCTACATGTCCATAAAGCATCGTAGCGTTAGAGTGCATACCCAGCTGATGTGCGGTTTTGTGAATCTCAAGCCATCCTGCTCCATCCACTTTGTCTGCACTTATTTGTTCCCGAATTTCAGGATTGAAAATTTCGGCACCACCACCAGGCAAAGAATCGAGCCCGGCATCGTGCATAATACGCAAGCCTTCAGCAGTAGAAACCTTAGCCTTTCGAAACATATAATCGAGCTCAACAGCGGTAAATCCTTTTATATGCAAACCAGGACGGTGAGCCCGGATATTTTTCAACAATTCTGTAAAATAATATAGATCCATTTTAGGATGAACGCCGCCTACTATATGAACCTCTGTGATAGGTTTATCGTCATAGCTTTTTACGATATTCATCATATCATCCATATTTAGCTCCCAGCCCTCCTCTTTATTTTTATACAACCTGCTATAGCTACAAAATTTGCAGCTAAACACACATACATTGGTAGGCTCGATATGAAAATTCCGGTTGAAATAGGTCCGGTTTCCATGCATTTTCTCACGTACAAAATTTGCCATAGTGCCCAACCAACCAAGAGAAGCATTTTCAAAAAGCCAAAGTCCTTCTTTGGAAGCTAACCGTTCGCCATTCAATATTTTGTTTCCGATTTGATGTAGAGACTTGTCCGCTACCGGCAATGTATTAAAAAGGCCCGCTGAATTACTCATTTCTAAATTTAAAACGCAAATTTACGAATGAAAACTGAGGTTTGCTTGACTGGTAAGATCCTTTTACAATAAACTGAATTCAATATAAACCTGATTTTAAATTTTAAAGTGTACTAATCAAAAACAGTTCTAATGGTGATTTTAAACATCAATTCTAAAAAAGATAACCAATGAAGTAATTTACAAAAAATAAGTTCCGGCGTAAATACGCCGGAACTTATACAATCTAAAACCTTTTTATAAAGAGTTATTATTTTTGTTGAATAAACTCCAATTGTACTCTCCTGTTCTTTGCCCTTGCAGCAGTAGTTTTAACTGTAGACACCGGCATCGTTGCACCATAGGCAGTAATACTGATCCTGTTTTCAGGAATACCTTTGCTAACAAGATAGGAACTTACAGCTTCAGCCCTGCTTTGAGACAACGTATTATCTTTTGAGCCTTTTTCAATGGCATCACTAAATCCTGATATCTTCAAATTATAATCGGGATAAGCCTTAAGTATACTCACAACTTCGTCCAGCATCGGAACTTTATCATCGCTAATGGTTGCTAAATTGGCGGCGTAGTTTAAGGTTCTTGAAGTAAGTTGCAAACGTGGCTTTGGGGTTTCCTTTTTTTCAACAGGACATCCACCATTATTGCGATCACCAACGGCAGTTGGGCACTTGTCTTCTGAATCAATAACGCCATCACCATCAGTATCAGACGGACAACCTTTTTCATCCACTTTTACACCGGATTGGGTACCCGGGCATTTATCATTTGCATCAATAATACCGTCCATATCGCTATCGGCTGCGCAACCATTAGAATCTACTTTCACTCCTTTTTCAGAGTCTGGACATCTATCTTTTGCATCTTCAATTCCATCTCCATCAGTATCAGGGCATCCTGCAAACATATCCGATCCTTTTGCATTTGGACATTTATCCTTTGAATCCTCAATTCCATCTGCATCGCTATCAGGACAACCTTTAAATCTAGAATCACCAGGTACATCGGGGCAGATATCATCGTTATCTGCCACACCGTCTTTATCCTTATCCTGGCAACCATTCATTTCAAGTGATCCCGGCAAATCAGGACATTTATCCAGATAATCCGCTATTCCATCCTTATCCGTGTCAAAAGGACATCCATTTTCATCGACTTTTACACCAGCTGGTGTTGCAGGACACTTATCACGTTTATTTTTAATGCCATCTCCGTCAAGATCATTTCTAGACTGTCCAAAAGAAACATTAAAGAAACTAATAACAAATAAAGCGGCAAAGGCAGTTGTTAATTTTCGTGTTATCATGTGTGATATTTTAATTTAATATGTCAAAATGCAAAATTTCAAATAAATATTTAATACTCATTTACGTATTACCTCATCTTTTAAGGTATAAAAATTATGCCATAGAAAGAATTTTCCAATTTGAATTACCTGATTAATAGATCATATTACCATCTTTTATGAACCCAATTAAAAAGATGTATTGAATAAAGCCATGGATGAAGTACTTTTATAATGTCATTAAAAAACATTATATGCCAGTTCTTACCATTATATTAGTTCTTATAATCGCGGGTGTTATTATGTACCTTATCAACAATTACATACCCATGGAAAGCAGGATAAAAAGCTTGCTAAACATCGTAGTTATAATCTTACTTATTATTTGGCTTCTAAAAGTTTTCGGTGTTTTGGGATCACTTTCCTCTTTAAAGGTTTAATTTAAAATCAGTTTGTTTAGCAATTGATGTGCTTTTACTATTGCGTATTATCTAACAGTTTTTATAGTTACTCGGTTTTGTTGATTAATATGGCTTGGATATTAACAATGATATCTATCCAGCATAAATTAGTTATCGCTGTTGCTCTTACCAGTGATAGCTTTTTTTAATTAATTTCTCAATCGACACTGCCTGCAGTTTTAATTCATTTATGTCATAACCGATCAGTTGACAATGTCTCCTGTATGGCAGACATACCTCATTTTGGCATCTATTCGTTGCCAAATTTTCCCGTAATGAGTAGAATTTCCGCGTAAAGTTGTGCTTAGTTCGAATGGTTTATTTTTTGTCTTTGTCCTAGTATAAACCATAATCGTCCTTAACTTAAAAACTTATCTAATGAAAAATGTAACGAGCATTATAACCCTGCTTTTATTCACTTCCATTGGCATTTTTGCGCAAGATACCACATCAGGAACTTCCAGTTCTTCAGGTTCAAACAGGTGGAGCGATACGAGCTATGCCAGGAGAAACCGTGCGACTTATGACTCTTTATTAAGAATTCACAGGGGATATTGGAATGAAGATTCGGGCTACTATATCAGGAGCACAGGTGATACCATCAGGCCATATGGCAGATCAGAATGGATGAGGGATAGTATAAACTTTGAATCAAGGAACTGGGATTCAACCTACCAGGGAAGAGACCGGTGGGGATCAGAAAGTGGCATCGGAAATGATCAGTCAGGAACATCTGGAACCGGCAATATGGGAACAGGTACCGGCACACAATCAGGAACAACTGGCACTGGCATGGGTGATTCGGCCCGAAACCAATCTGGCAATCAGTCTCAGTCAGGTAATCAGAATCAATCAGGTAATCAGAGTCAAACTGGTAATCAGATGGACACAACAGGAAGTCAATCTGGTACCACTTCAGGAAACCTAGGAAATCAATCAACGAGCAATAATTCAAACAATCAATCGGATCAAACAACCGACAGGAAAACGTCAACTACATCTGATGTATCTGGCAGTACAACTACTAACAGTTCGTCCAGAAACATGAATGATAGAGTATACATGAAGGGCAAACAATTGATGGTAAGCAGGAACGGAAAATCAACCCGGGTTTTAAAAAGTATAAGATTGCACGATGGAACAGTTGTATTAGCAAATGGCACTATTCAAATGCCTGATGGTAATACCATGAAACTAAAAAGCGGTGAGTCAATTAGTTTAAATCAAAAATCCAAAAAGTCAAACAGTAATAATTCTTCAGAAAATAATCAGCAATAAATATTATCAAACAATAATCTCGAGAGGCTACCTGACGTAGCCTCTTTTTTGATTTTAAAGAGGATGTAAGAAAAATTTTCTAATGCATAAATTTACTTAAAAAATCTTCTTTCTTTCTGACTGATACCTCTACTACTGTTCCATTTTCCATTTCAACATAACCTCCACGTCCTTTAAAATATTTCTTGATGAAATTCAGGTTTATTATAGCAGCATGATGCACCCTGCAAAAAGTACCGGCGGGTAATAAATCCTCGAAATGTGCAAGGTTCTTCGAAACTATTTCTTTTACATTTCCCTTGATATAGATGTTAGTGTAACTTCCATTTGCTTCCAAAGAAATTATGTTTTGAATGCTTTCAAACCGAAATCCATCTTGTGTAGGTAACCCAATTTTTTGGAAATTATGATTTTCAACTTTCATATTATTGAGCAACAAATCAACTCTTGTATTCATCTTTTTTTCATCAAACCTCTGAACTGCCCGATCAACTGCAGCCTTTAACTCATTCAGGTTGACAGGTTTTAAAATATAATCAAGGGCGGCATACCTGAAAGCTTTAATAGCATATTCATTAAAAGCAGTAACAAATATTACTTCAAAATTTACGGGCGCCAATTTGTCCAGCATTGAAAAAGCATTTCCAAATGGCATTTCAATATCGAGGAAAACAATATCAGGTTTGTACTTTAGAATTACTTCCTGCCCGACAATAGGATTTAGTGCGGTTTGCACAACCTGTACTTCGGGGCAATAAAGCTTTAGCAATTCTTCCAGGGTGATAATATTTCCTGGTTCGTCATCGATAATAATGGCTTTTACTTTGTTCATGGTTAATAGGGGATTTGAATTTTTACTTCTGTTCCGGTGGCTTGCCCGAATTCATTTGTAAGGTCAAAAATTTCGAGATTTATTGTACCTCCATTAATTTTATTTAAAAGCGATATGCGATGGGCCGTTAAACTCATCCCTTTAGACTGATATTCGATGTGCTGCTGGGTTTTATATTCGGCAGCTTTTGACCTACCAATACCATTATCAGTGATCTTGCAAGTCAGGGTGTGATCCACAAGTTCAAAAGAAATATTCAAAATTCCCTTTCCATCTGTTTTATGTCTAAGGCCATGTCTTATCGCATTCTCTATATATGGCTGCAATAACATGGAAGGTATTTGTAAGTCTTCAATCTCTGGATTTTTATTCCCTGTAAAGAAAAAGCTGAACATATAATTGAAACGCATTTGTTCCATTTCAAGGTACCTGTTAAGAAACAAACATTCGTCAGAAACTTTTATTGTTTTGGCTGATGATAAGTTAAGTGTTTGTCTTATAAGTGATGAAAATCCTGTTAAATACAAGTTAGCTTTATGCTTATCATTTACGAGTATATATTGTTGAATAGAATTTAAACAATTAAATATAAAATGGGGGTTCATCTGTGCCTGCAATGCTTGCTGTTCTAAAACGGCAAATTGCATTTCGTTTTCGTTTCTTTCTAGAATTCGTTTTTGTAAAGCTTTATTGCGTAGATTGAAAATATAAATTACTATGGCAATGAAAGCCAGGCTTATAGAAAGAATGAACCACCATGTTTTCCAAAAAGGAGTACTCACGAAAAAAGTAACGTTTAATGTGTTACTCCTTACACCAAACTTATTTATCGCATACATCTCCATCATGTATTTGCCTGAAGGCAGGGTCTGATAAATTAGGCTGGTTTGTTGAGTCGTTTTCCAGCCTGTATCTAAGCCAGTTAATTTGTAATGATAGTTTATGTCGCCACCAGATTTGTATGAAAATGCTACATAATCGAAAATTATATTATTTTGTTCATATGATAAATTGTAGTTTTTCTTTACATCATTCGGCTTACCGGAAATTGTTACGTTTAAAAGTTTCAACTTACAATAAGGTGTATTCTCTATTGCATTTAAATTAAAGTACGTTAATCCTTTGGGAGAGGCTACGTATAAAGTACTATCCATAACATACAATGCATTAATGATATCGGAAGGCAATCCATCAGCAGTTGTATATTTCAGGATCCGACTTTTCGGATCATCAAACAAGATTCTATTTATACCCTTATTAGTTCCAATATATAAGTAATTTTTATCTAAAAATAGCGACTTACAAATATTGCTTGTAAGCCCATCCTTTTCTTGAATAAGTCTTTTTACCTTTCCATCTTTATAAGCGATCAACCCTGCATCGGTGGTTGCCACCCAAATGGTACCATCCCCTGTAATTTTTATATCGGCAATTCGCCGCGATAATGCAGGATGGAGACTTCCCAGGTATTTTGAAGTTTTATCGGTTCCGATTTCGTATAATCCCTCAAGTGTTCCTATATAGTATTTTCCATTGAAATATTTCACCTTGGTACATCTGCCAGTAAATATAGTTTCTACAATTTTTAAATCTTTTGTTGACATTTTGTAGGCACAATTATAAGCGCCAACCACAATATTATCATCATCAACCTGGTCAATTGATTTTATAGCAATCATGTTTTTAACCAAAGGCTTATCAGGAGCGTATTTTAATAAAAAAGCATCAAAACCTAAAATTGCTTCGCCATTTGAAAGAACTTTGGCTGTATGTAATTTATTTCTGGAAGAATTATTCGTAGAAGTGCTAATAAGGTTTTCATAATTAAAAACTTTATTAGCATAAGTATCTTTAACTATAGCAACCTTACTAAACCCCAGACCAACTAGTAAGTTCGAATTGAACTTTTCCAAGCAAAAAACTTCCTTTTCTGAAATTTTTCCTGCTCCTGAAAACTCAACATTTCTAATATCTTGAGAAGGTAATTTAAAAACTCCATCTCCCATTGTTGAAAACCAAATATTATTTTCATAATCTTTTATGGTATGAGAAACTTTTCTCCCAACAAGAAAATGAGAGATATATTTATTTTTTATAGTATCAATATACCAACTACCATTTGTAGTTGATACAAAAAGAGTATTGTTGTTAATAATTGTTTGATTAATTCTTGAAGCAAATGTTTTTAGTGCAATAAATTTATTGTCTTTTAAACTTTTAAGTACCACAACATGGTCGGAAAAGACTATTGCTTTACAACAATAACTCAAATTGTTATTTCTCCATTTAAATGAACTATCATTTATATTAATTATAAAACCATCGTCGATTTCATTTTTAAATGGTGTTTTTTTAATAGATTTAAAAGGCCTAAATACGGTCAAATCGGTCATTATCAAAATATGTCCCTTAGTATCTATTTGAATAATATTATTTAAATCAGAAATTACTAAATTTTCAAGGTCATCTTCAAAAAAGATCAATGCAGCGGAACCTAATTTTATCTTCCTCAACCACGCTGTATTACCTTTATTATATATTTTTCCATCGTAATAATAACATACATCCTTGTTGAAAGTTCCAATCCATAAACGACCCTTTGAATCTGGGAAAATTTTAAGCACCTCGTTATCCGGTAAACCATCTTTAACCGTATAATTTTTGAAATTAGTTCCGTCAAATCGAGATAATCCGTTCTCGGTTGCAAACCACATAAAGCCATCACTATCCTGGCACATATCATATACAGTAGATCCTGCCAACCCATCCTTCGTATCATATTGCACATAGTTGAATTCTTGCGCAGTAACAACGCAAGGAAAAACAAAAGCAAGCAAAATGGAGATTACGCGATAGTAATTATTCATCATTAATCGGTAAATGTAAAAAACCCGACGTATATAGCCGGGTTTTTGGGAAGGGGTCAATTCTTGGGAAATTAGGGATTTAAAAAATCGTATAAAAAATCAAATTTTCTTATCAATCGTTCTAAACTTGCTTGTGTAAGTGTGATCTACTTACTTGTTTTCTCTCTTATGAATGTAAAACAAGGTGCAAACTGAACAATAAAGTAATGTTTTTTGATAACTGTGCTACATGATAAACAACTGTGCAACCAAGTTTGCGCAGTTGTCATAGCTAAGATCATTTTACTAGTTCCTAATATTTTTATATAAAAATCATTAACGCCACTTTGATTTGATCATGATCCTGCTATCTCACATATTTTTGCCTTCCTAATAAATTTTATGAAAGAGGTAGTCATTGTTTCGGCAGTTCGAACCCCGATTGGCAGTTTTGGCGGTGCTTTGAAAGACTTTAGTGCCACCCAGCTTGGCGCAATCGCAATAAAAGCTGCGGTTGAACGAGCAGGAATTTCCCCTGCTGAGATCCATGAAGTTTTTATGGGATGCGTATTACAGGCCGGAATTGGGCAGGCACCTGCAAAACAGGCAGCCAGGAACGCCGGACTGCCTGATAATATCCCATGTACCACAATTAATAAAGTTTGTGCAAGTGGAATGAAGGCCATTATGCAGGGTGCTCAGTCGATTTTGTTGGGAGATGCAGACATTGTAGTTGCCGGAGGTATGGAAAGTATGAGCAATGTTCCTTTTTATGCTTCGCATCAGCGATGGGGTAATAAATATGGAGATGTAATGCTTTCTGATGGCATAGCAAAAGACGGACTTACCGATGTTTACACTAACCAGGCAATGGGCAATTTTGCCGATATATGTGGCCGCGAATGTAATATCAGCCGCGAAGCCCAGGACGATTTTGCGATAACAAGCTACCAAAGAAGCCAGGCAGCCTGGACAAATGGAAATTTCGAAAATGAAGTTGTGCCTGTTGCCATACCACAACGCAAAGGAACCCCGATAATATTTTCAAAAGATGAAGAACCATTTAATGTTAAGTTTGAAAAAATCCCCGAGCTTAAACCCGCTTTCAACAAAGATGGCACTGTGACGGCAGCAAATGCAAGTACCTTAAACGATGGCGCTGCAGCACTTGTTCTTATGAGTGCCAACAAAGCATCAGCCCTCGGCCTGAAACCAATTGCAAGAATTTTAAGTTATGCAGATGCCGAACAATCACCCGAATGGTTTACTACTACTCCTTCCATTGCACTTCCCAAAGCAGTTCAAAAAGCAGGCCTGCAAATGTCTGATCTTGAATTTATAGAATTAAATGAGGCATTTAGTGTTGTAGGAATTGCCAACACACAAAAAATGCAGTTGGACTCTTCCCGAGTTAATGCCAATGGAGGTGCTGTGTCATTAGGACATCCATTGGGATGCAGCGGTGCCCGCATCATTGTTACCCTGATAAATGTTCTGAAACAAAACAATGCCAAAATCGGCGGAGCAGGTATTTGTAATGGCGGTGGTGGAGCAAGTGCAATGGTAATTCAATTGATATAAGAACGTATTTAAGGCAACAATTTTAAAACAAATTACATGTCAATTAAATTGAAATGAATATTAATGCATCTTACCGTCATGAGTTTTTATAATTGCAGCTCTTAATTACGCTAGAAACATTTAAAATTCCGCATTCACATCAGCAGCCTGGATAATGTCAAAAATTATAGAAGCTGCAAGATTCGCAGTTCTTGCATCAATATCAAACAATGGGTTTGTTTCTGCTATATCAACCGTTGCAACTTTTCCACTAAGTACAACATGCCTGATTATGCGCTTAAATAAATTATCAGGTGTAATTCCATTGTATGAAGTAGCACTTACTCCGGGTGCATAAGCAGCAGCAAACACATCCATATCAATGGAAAGTTGTAACATGTCAGCATTGCTTATTATTCCATTTACAACTTTAATAATTTGTTCTGCATTAGTTTCATAAAGATCTTCAGCTAAAAAATAAATAGCATCCATTTTATCTGCCATTTCAAAAAGTTGGCGGGTATTGGAATAGCGCTGAATGCCAAGAGATAAATAATGGAATGGCATCGATTTCTTTTTACAAAATTCCGACACCTGCCAGATTCCGGTACCTGACGTCGCACCTATGGAAGTTTCTATCTTACGTAAGTCGAAATGAGCATCAAAATTAATTATCCCAAACTCCAGTTTTTGCTCAAATGGTTCTAAGCCCAAAAAATTACCATAAGCTACTTCATGTCCACCACCAATTACAACAGGCAAGAAATTAGCCTGCCTTATTCGTTTAATTTTAGCACCAAGCATTTGCTGTGCCGTTTCTAAGTCTTTATGGTCACATATCACATCACCTACATCAATCATTAAGATATGAGATGCAATCACCGGTAAATTCACACAAGCCTTTCTAATAGCAGCAGGGCCGCTTTTTGCCCCTATCCTACCCTTATTTCTTTCAACACCTTCATCGCTACAAAAACCAATAAAACAAACACCTTGCTGGTGTTCATTCATAATTACAGGTAATGTCTCATTAGCAAGATCTATACATTGAACAACCTGGTGCCAACGCAAAACTTCCTGTGTGTCACCATCAACACGTCCTTGCCAGCAATTGGAAGGAATTGGATCATACCTGGCCATGTTAATTATTTTAATTAAAACTGAAACATACTAATGAGGTAACCTTAAACTTGTGACATAAAATGCTTTTATGAAACTTAGATGTCTTAAAAAAAATCATCTATCATCTAAGTCTAAAACCATTCCTCTTTGAAGTCAGACCTCGGACATCGGCATTTCTTTAGTCCAAACCTTAAAAGGTTTCATAGTACCCTGGTAATATAAAATGTCACGGTAATCAGCTGTTGGATAAGCTTGCATTTGGGCTTCATTTCCTTTATCGATTATACCACGATCATTTAACCTTAAAGCATGTGCAGCCCTATAGGTAAGCGCTGCAAAAGTTTCTGCGGTATTCAATTTTTCCGCTGCACCCATAATTGCTGCTTGCATTAATAAATCTCCGTGCGGTGCTGAACCGGGATTCCAATCACTTGCTATAGCAAGGCACGCGCCTGCGTTTAATATCTTGCGTGCCGGAGCATAGGGCAAGCCAAGTCCGAAGGAGGCACCGGGCAATACTACGGCTACTGTATTGCTGTCTGCCAGGGCATTTATTTCTATATCAGTACTTGCCTCCAAATGATCGGCAGAATGAGCACCTGCAGCTATTGCTACCAAACTACTTCCCGGCGTAAATTGGTCGGCATGCACTGTACTGTTAAAGCCAAGAAGACCTGCAGCCATTAAAAATTTCGAAGCCTCATGCTGGCAAAAAGCCGTTTCTTCAATAAAAATATCCACCCTCCTGCAAAGCTCTTTTTCTTTGATTACAGGCAGCAATTCTTTGATAATATGCTGAAGATAATTTTTATCTTCTCCTTTAAAATCTTTAGGTTTTATATGTGCTGCTAAACAAGTAGAAATGATATCAGCTTCGGAAGCAACACCTGCCATTTTTATGGCCCGTAACAAACGCAGTTCACAATCAATGTTCAATCCATAACCGCTTTTAACTTCAATAGTAGTAATTCCAGCAGCCACATGTTGCTTTATTCTTTGCAACAATAAACCCATTAATTCTGCTTCCGACGTATTTCTTACACTTTCAACAGTATTCCAAATTCCACCTCCTGATTTGGCAATTTCGAGGTATGATTTTCCGGAAATTCGCATAGCATAGTCGGAACTACGTGTACCAGAAAAACACAAATGAGTATGGCAATCAATAAACCCGGGAAGTAAAACAGCTGGCCGGTCAATATTCTCAAGGGTAGCCCCATGGTGTAACCGTGATAAACTATTCATATCACCAACAGCCTTTATGCAACCATCCTTTACTACGATACCCCCATCTTTAACAATTTCAAGTTTTTCATCTTTCAGGCTACCTTTTAGAGGCATGCGTCGCATTGTGACTATTTGAGAAAAAGGCCCGATAAGTTTTTTCATTACCAGTATCTTTTAAGTTACCTGTTCCTGGCAAAAGAGATTTAAACCAGGAGAAAATAAATCATAACCAAATTTGAAAAAAATACCCTCTATAATTTTACTTACCACTGATCTTTTTCTTAATTGCTTTCGGAATAGGGGCTGTTTCCGGAATTGCTTTCTTTTCTTTCTTTTTTGATGATTTTTTGTACGACAAATCTTTACCAGCAACGATGGTAGCTTTCCCTTTTTTTATGCTTGATTTTCTATCCCGTGAAGCTTCGATTTTTGCTTTAATAACCGCAGCTTCCAATGGGATTCCTGATAAGCGGTCAGGAGTATTTGTTAAGGCATCGTTGCTTATGGATGTTGCAACTTTATCAGGTTCCGTTTGAGCTTTCACGATCCATTCATAATCAAGTTGCCTTTTTTCGAGGCTTGCAGCCATTACTTTTATTTTAACCAAATCTCCTATCCTAAATTTTCGAACCGATCGCAAACCGACTAAAGTATAATCCGCTTCCACTAACCTGAAATCATCGTAGTAATTCAAGTCTTTCATACTTATTAGTCCTTCACATTTATGTTCAACGGTTTCGGCCCAGAACCCAAAACTTGAAACACCCGTAACAACAGCATCAAATTCTTCGCCTAAAAACTGGCTCATGTACTCTACTTGTTTGTACTTATTGGAAGCACGTTCACATTCCATAGCTGCCCGTTCACGCTCACTGGAATGCTTGCACTTCTCTTCCATCTTTTTATCAGGTACAATTTTACCATCCAGCACTTGTTGCAAAACGCGATGAACTATTACATCGGGATAACGGCGAATGGGTGATGTGAAATGACAATAATGTTCAAACCCTAAACCATAGTGACCAATATTTTCTGAAGTGTATATCGCTTTTGCCATGGTACGAATTCCTAATTGCTCCAACAAATGTTGTTGTGGCGTTCCCCTGGCGGCATTGAGCATAGCGTTAAAAGAAGCTGCTATAGCATTCGGATCACTGGTATTGAAACTATATCCAAATTTGCGGGCTAGTGCAATAAAAGGAACCAATTTTTCTTCATCAGGTGTATCATGAATACGGTAAGGAAATGGCAACGGTTTTCCTTTTACTTCAATCTTACTTATAGAAGTCGCAACAGTTCGGTTGGCAAGCAACATGAATTCTTCTATCAGTTGGTTTGCTTCTTTATTCTCTTTGATAATAATTCCAATTGGCTTTCCGGTATCATCTAACTTAAACCGAACTTCCTGTGAACTAAAATTAATAGCACCATTATCAAAACGTTTCTTCCGAAACTTCCTTGCAAGATCGTTAAGCAATTTTATTTCATCTTTATAAATGCCTTCGCCTGTTTCTATAATTTCTTGCACTTCTTCATAACTAAAACGATGATTACTATGAATAACTGTTCGTCCCAACCAGGACTTTTTTACTTCTGCTTTGCTGTTAATTTGAAATACAGCAGAGAATGTATATTTATCTTCATGAGGCCTTAATGAACATAGTTCGTTTGAAATACGTTCAGGTAACATAGGGTTCACTCTATCCGGCAAATAAACGCTGGTAGCCCGTTGGTAAGCTTCGTCATCTAAAGCAGTTTCTTCCTCTACAAAATAACTCACATCTGCAATATGAACACCGATTTCAAACAATCCATCTTTCAGTATTTTTATACTCAGTGCGTCATCAAAATCTTTCGCATCAACAGGGTCAATAGTAAACGTCAATACCTCCCTGAAATCCTTTCTTTTCTTTAATTCTTTCTCTGAAATATGCTCACTCATCCGCAGTGCTGCTTCCATCGCATCATCTGAAAATGATAAGGGGAATCCTTTTTCAAGCAGGATACTTTTCATAGCCATATCGCCCATGTCTTCCTGTCTTACTACGTCAATAAATTTACCGATGGGTCTGCGCTGACCTTTTTCCCAACTTATAAAACGAACGATTACTTTCCCTTCCTCATCAACAGCTACATCCGGATCATCTTCAAGATCGAAATGAGGTAATGGTTTATCTCCATCAGGTAAAAAAAACCATCTGCCTGCATGGCCTCGCAGTGTACCAATAAAATCTGTTTGCTTACGGCTAATCACATCAACAATAACTCCTTCCCGTTTCTTATCTCTAAAAGCAGGTCGTTTAATTTGCACCCGAACTTTATCGCCATTAAATGCCTTATTAAAATCTGCCGGGCGCACCAATATGTCTCCTTCACCGTCTTCTGCCAGTACATAACCCATTCCTGAGCGGGTTATTTCCAGTTTACCTTTAACTAACTGGTCATTCGAATTATTATGCTTCCTATTTTTCTTACTCATATTTTTTTAATAAACATGCATTTACACTAAATACAAATCTTATTTCTACTGAATTATTAGTCTTGCTTCATTTGAATATGACTCGATATATGCAGCAACGATCTTGTTGAATTGCTGTTCACCTTCGAATAAAAATCGTGCCCTTATTGGCAGTACATACACAGGTTTTGCTGCGAGTAATTCACCAAATTTAACCAGTCTTACAGCATCTTTTTCTGTTGTTAAGATGATATTATCTTCACCATCCAGCTTATTAAACCGATTTTCAATTTCTTTGAAATCATCAATCGTGAAAATGTGGTGATCACTAAAATTTATTTCAAAGTAAGCTGCGGAATGTTGTTCGATGTACTGTTTTAACGGTGCCGGGTTTGCTATTCCACATGCCAGTAAAATTTCAAGATTTTCATTTAATGGTTTTTCTTCTTTGGTAATGATGTGATATGGAATGCCATAATCAATCATTGTAAAAAAAACCTGTTGACCTGCAACGGGCTTTATATGGCCCAGGAATTCATTTTTTTCGCTGACGGTCATGCCAGGTGGACATTTTGTTACGATGATAACCTGGGCCCGATAGGCGCTTCTTTTATTATCTCTTAGTTCTCCGGTGGGCAGGTACCAGTCATACCAATATGGATTGTTGTAATCAGTAAGTATAATATTGAGGCCTGCAACGATTTCCCGGTGCTGGAATGCATCGTCAAGTATAATTGCCCTCGTATCTGGATGATCATGTAAAAGTTGGGGTACTGCCAAAATTCGTTGTTCGCCGACAGCAACAGCCACTTGTGGAAACTTCAAATGAAATTGCATTGGTTCATCACCTATTTCCAGTGCCGTAGTTTGTTCCCCAGCCAGTACATATCCCTTTGTTTTACGCTTATACCCTCGGCTGATTGTACCTAATTTATATTGTGGGCTTAATTGGCCCAACAGGTACTCAACCATGGGGCTTTTTCCTGTGCCTCCCACGCTTAAATTTCCAATACAAATAATAGGTAGATTAAATTGAGCGGATGTTAAAAACTTTTTATTGTAAAGCCAGTTCCGAATTCGCAGGTACATCCATACAAGCAGGGAAAAAGGGAAAAGCAATAACCTCAAACCTTTAAATAAGAAAAAATTAAAAGACATACAAGCGTTGAGGAGTTACACAATAGGTTAAAGGTACATCGTATTGATTGGTATCGGAGATGACGGATTCAGCTTCAAAAAAAGAAACCCCTATAGTTATTGTTCCCGGGTTACACCTCGCAAGATATTTATCATAGAAACCTTTTCCATATCCTACCCTGAAACCCCGCTGATCAAATGCCAGCAGTGGCACTAATACGCAATCTATTTGCCCGGGAAAAACATAATCACCTTTCCGTGGTTGTTCAATTTCGAATGGAGTGGTTTCCCAAAACAAGTTATTGTTGTCTTCATAGGCTTCCATTGTGCCGGTAATAAAATCAGCTTTTGGATAACAAACGATCATTTCACGATTTTCTTCCCGGCAGTACTCCTCAAAAAAATGAACCGGAACTTCCAGTTTTGCGCTGCTCGCTTTAAAACTGAGCAGGTATTGTAAATGCGGCAACCGAATCTGTTGAAAATGCTCCAGCATAGAAGCAATCAGCAAATGCGTGTCTTGCAGGTTGGCAGGTAACCGCTTGTTTTTGTATATTTTTCGTAATTCCTGTTTGGTCATGTTATACAAATTCGTAGCACCGTAAAAGCGTTATTCATCACTTGAAGTAACTTCACTTTCGTTCTGAAAAAAAGAAAATATGGTGGTTCCGTAATTGCGTTGTTTAAAAAAGCCTTTGTATCCTTCATAATTATTGCGCGGAGTATGTTCCAGCACGAAAATTCCATTAGGTGCTATTAACTGTTTTTCCATAACCATAACTGGAATTTGATTAATCGTAGTGAGTGCATATGGTGGACCGGCAAATATGAAGTCGTATTTATCGGTGGTGGTTTCCATAAAACGAAAAACATCCATTTTATATACCTGGCAATTTTGAATTCCCAGTTTTTGTACATGCTCTTTGATGAATTGGAACATAGCCTGGTCTTTTTCGATTATAGAAAGATCAGTTGCTCCCCTGCTGGCAAGTTCATAAGTTATTGAACCAGTACCACCAAAAAGATCTAGTGTTTTGGTACCTTCAAAATCAAGATGATTTTGAAGGATATTAAACAGGCCTTCTTTGGCGAGATCGGTTGTTGGCCTGGTATAAGGCATCTTATTGGGCGGATTTATTTTGCGACCACCAAATTCACCACCAATGATTCTCATTATTTTTTTACTGAAGGCCTTTAAGCCAGGTTAATAAATCATCAAGATTGTTTATCACATCGCCGCAAAAAGATGTGCGAGATAATGTTTAGGTAAATCTTCCTGTAAAGAAATTCCGGCATCCAATGGGGAAACAGGGTCGAGAAATTTAGAAATGGCTTGCCATAAAGGTGAGCTTTCTTCAGCCATCCCCGATACTTTCCAGCTAACCCCTGTAGGTTCTATTTCAAATTGGCGGCATAAGTTTAATAAATGCCAGGAAAGATCCTCAGGCTTGGAAAACAATATCGGTTTCGCAATTTGAAGGTTTCCTTCTTTCCATAAAACTACCCAACCAATATTGCCATACAAAACAATTTGCCCTTCAATAGCTTCATGTACCTTATGGTTTACAATCAGCAATCCCGCAAGATGTTGCAGCTGCAACACCTGGAAATGATTAAACAAATAGGCCTTTACTTCTTCGGAAATTTGCCATGCAACCACCATTTCTTGTTGGGGGAGTACATCTCCATTGGTATAATAATTGGCATTTTTACCAAAAAACAATTCTAATTGTGCCTTTGCTGTATCTGGTGAATACAAAAACGCGGGAACCAGCAGCATTTCCGGATAAGCAATTACAACTATAGTTTCCAGGTCTTTAAAACCCAGCAACCGCGATTGCTGAAGCATCGACTCCCAGTCACCGGCTTCTCCATGGGCACCTTTGAATATTTCGACAGCTTCCGGAATACGTTTTTCTTTGTCCCACAAAATTACACTAACCGATTCCGGGCTTATTTCAACAATCAGCCTTTTTCGGGATGGTTCAAATGGCTGAAGACTTACTGTATTAATATCAAATGATTTGGATACCATTGCAGCAAACGTAAACAAAATAGGTAATTGAATCCGGCTAAATACGCATCAATAAATTAATGGCCTTTATTGAGAGAACCTTTTTAGAATTTTATATAGAAATCCACGTTTAAGCAATTGAAAAATCAAAACAGGTTTTTGTGTTATGAAATTAGATAGGCAAAGTTTAGTTTCCCAAAACCAATTATATGCTGGTGCCCATGTTATATGTTTGGGCTCCTTTTTCTTTCCTGCCAGCCAATTATATGTTGGTGGACAGCAATATACTCAATACCTGGTATCCGTCTACCCGGGACAAGTTGTTTTAGGCGTACTGATTGTTTTACTATCGATTGAAACCGTCTATTTTCTTAAAAACAAAAAATGGCCTTTATGGCTTGGATTGTTAACAGGTTTGTATTGCGCGGCATTTGCCATAATAAACATTTGGAATGGATTTACACGCTTTGATTCGGAACCAAATAATAGTCTTGTGCAAAAATTACAAGCCGGTAGTTATCCTCTAACAGGCTTATGGATGTTGGCAATTGGCGGGTCAATGCTTTTACTTGTATCAGGCTTTAAATTACTTGCAAAACGACCTTACAACACAACAATTAGAGTTAACTGAAGAATCAAAAGCATCAAATAGTACAGACAGCTTTCACTTTATCTTTGATTTCCGAATGGCTACGAATAAAAAGAAAACGACTCCAAAAGCAGATCCAACCACGCAAATGAAAACCGAAAAGGAAAAAGACTTTTCTGTTAAGCAGGTTGTTAAGGACGAACGAACCCATAAGATCAGTGGTTTTTTACTGGTGTTGGTTGCGGTACTTTTATTCCTTGCGCTTCTATCCTATTGTTTTACATGGAAAGAAGACCAGGATAAAGTATTTAAAGCAGGTACCAATTTTCTTTTTGCCGAGAACCTGCATGTTGATAATATGCTTGGCCGGCTGGGTGCGTGGGTAAGTCATACACTTGTATTTGGTGGTTTTGGATTGGCTGCATTCCTGCTTTGCACCCTTCCATTTGTTTGGGGGGCTAACCTCATTTTTGGTAAAAAGATCTTTTCAATTCCACGCAATCTTTTTTACGTTATTACCGCCACTGTTTATTTCAGTATAGTATTTGCTTTTTTAACTAAAGGAAGCGACTTTAGTTTTGGAGGCGCTGTTGGTGAAATGTGTAGCGAATACCTGGTTCGCTTGCTGGGAACGGCAGGAACGGCGTTGTTGTTACTGGTTTTAGGTGGTGCCTACGCTATCTGGCGTTTTAATCCACAATTTAAATGGCCCGAGAAAGCCATCAAACAAAGTGAAATACCAGATGATAGTGATTTGCCCGAAGCCAGGCTTGATGTGAAAGATAATACTTCAAAGAAGCCAGTTACAACAATTATCCCGGACGAAGAAGCAGCTTTAACTATCAACTCGAACGGGAAAAGCATTAATGAATTATATGCAAGCGGCCAAAGCAAACTGGCACAAAATAGTTTATTAAATGACCCTAACCCACTTGAAAATCAAAACGTAGCTGGTGGGGGAAACGCTTTGGCAGAGGACGAGGAAAACATTTCAGTTATTCTGCCGAAAACCCAACCCCAGCTTGATCCTATGACGGCTTTTAATTTATCAGAAGAAGTCGTTCCAAAAGAAAAAAAAGCGGTTGTACCTGTTCCTTTCGAAATCAAATTACCTGCTCAAATTGAAGAAACGCCCGAAGATGTAGCGGAAGAAGAAAGTGAGATCTCCGTTATAATGCCAGAAGAAGAAATAGAAGAAGAGGCTGAAGAGACAATTTTTGAACCACCGGTTAAGGATAAAAAATCATCAGGTTCCGACCTGGAACTGGTTATCAAGCCATCTGCCGAGACTAGTGAGCCGGAAGAAGAAGAAGAGGATGATTTCACCGCTAAGAAAACAAAAGATCTTCCTCCCTATGATCCCGTTTTAGATCTCAGAGATTATAAATTTCCAAGCCTGGAATTGCTGGAATTGCATGGCAGCGAAAAAATTGTAACCGATCCCGGGGAGCTGGAAGACAACAAAAACCAGATTATCAATACTTTAAAAAACTATGATATAAGTATCCAGCGGATCTCTGCAACTGTTGGGCCTACTGTAACCTTGTATGAAATTGTACCGGCCCCGGGCGTTCGTATCAGCCGTATAAAAAACCTGGAAGATGATATTGCGCTTAGCCTGGCAGCATTGGGTATCCGTATTATTGCGCCAATACCCGGCAAAGGCACCATTGGAATTGAAGTTCCGAATGTGCGCAAGAGTATTGTTAGTATGCGTACGTTACTAAGTGGCGATAAATTTATAAACAGCCCTTTTAGTTTACCCATTGCCATCGGTAAGAAAATCGACAATGAACATTTCATTGTTGATTTGGCCAGCATGCCGCATCTTTTGATGGCCGGGGCCACCGGGCAAGGTAAATCCGTTGGAATCAATGCCATCCTTGTTTCGCTGTTGTACAAAAAACACCCTTCCCAGTTGAAGCTGGTATTAGTAGATCCGAAAAAGGTAGAATTAAGTATTTACCGGGTCATTGAAAAACACTTTCTAGCCAAGTTGCCTGGTGAGGATGAAGCAATTATTACCGATACTAAAAAGGTAGTTCACACGCTTAATGCACTTTGTATTGAAATGGATAACCGGTATGACCTGCTAAAAGAAGCCAGCGTTCGAAACATCAGGGAATACAATGAAAAGTTTAGCCGCCGCAAACTAAACCCCCAAAAAGGCCATCAATACTTGCCATTTATTGTATTAGTTGTGGATGAGTTTGCTGACCTGATTATGACAGCCGGTAAGGAAGTTGAAATGCCAATAGCCCGTTTGGCACAACTAGCGAGGGCGGTAGGCATTCACCTGATTATTGCTACTCAACGTCCGTCAGTAAATATTATCACCGGAACTATTAAGGCAAACTTTCCCGGCCGGATGGCTTTTAAGGTTTCCAGTAAAATTGATAGTCGTACAATTTTAGATGCCGGTGGTGCCGAGCAATTAATTGGTAAAGGTGATATGCTAATCAGCCATAATGGTGAGCTGATTCGTGTTCAATGTGCTTTTGTAGATACACCTGAGGTAGAGAGAGTTGTAGATTTTATTGGGGAACAGCATGGTTACCCCGACGCATTCTTATTACCCGAATACGTGGATGAAAAAGATATGGAAGCGAAAGAATTTGACCTTTCTGACAGGGACAAATTTTTTGAGGAAGCGGCAAGACTGATTGTGCAAAACCAGGTAGGCAGTACCAGCCTGATTCAGCGCCGTATGAAGCTGGGCTATAATCGGGCCGGCCGTTTAATGGATCAGTTAGAAGCTGCCGGTATTGTAGGAGCCAACCAGGGAAGTAAAGCCCGCGAGGTTTTAGTTAGATCAGAAATGGAATTGGCAGAGATCCTCGACCGTATCTGACTTACTGAACCGTACTGGTGGCATATTTTTTTATTTTCTTTCATAGCGATGACTTGGCAGTATTATACTTGACCAGTAAAATGATCGCCAAATACTTGTTAATCAACAGTGGCCTTTTTAAACTAAGACACGTTTCATCGTCTTATTGTTACTTTACCCACTTTTAAATTAAAGAAATGAAGTCGATTATTACAGTAGTTCTATCAGTGTTAGTGATTAGCGCAAGTGCGCAAAATGATCCCGCAGCAAAGTCAATTTTAGATAAGGTAAGCGCAAAATTCAAAACGCTAAAAACGGTTCAGGCAAATTATGTTTTGAATGTTACTAACCGGGCTGGTAAAAATGCCGGTAAGAAAAACGGGTCCATATTCGTTAAAAATGTGAAATATCACATTACTGAGAAAAGCCTCGAACTAACAAGCGATGGTAAAAAAATGTGGAAATTTGAACCAGCTGCAAACGAAGTAACCGTAAGTGACGTTGACAATTCCAATCAATCCGGTATCAGTCCCCAGCGTTTATTTACCAATTTTTACGATAAAGATTTTATTTATAAACTCAACGGTAAAAAAACGATCAATGGTAAATCCCTGTCAGAAATTGAATTAACGCCGATTGATAAACGTAAAAACTTCTTCAAAGTGTATGTATATGTTGATCCTGTTCAGCAAATGATCGTATCCTCAAAAATATACGAGAACAGCGGTAACGTTTACGAATACAGCATTACCAATTTGAAAACCAATGTTGCTTTAGATGATGCAATGTTTGTGTTCAACAAGGCAAAACACCCAGGCGTTGAAGAAATCGAACAATAGATAATTTGAAAAACGTTCTAATAAAAGGCCCGCTCTCAGCGGGTTTTTTTATTTAATTTCCCCAGCGAAAAGTGTCCAGTTTCAAACCTGCGAGATCAATCATCCTATCAACAACCGTTGCTGCCAATGCTTCAAAGCTGGTTGGAAGGCTATAAAACGAAGGAGTTGCCGGGCAAATGATTCCACCCGCCAGTGTTACCAATTCCATGTTTTTTATATGAATGAGATTATAAGGCGTTTCGCGAACCGCCAAAATCAATCTTCTTCTTTCTTTTAATATTACGTCTGCAGCACGTGTTACCAGATCATCCGACAATCCATGAGCAATTCGACCAAGCGTTCCCATGCTACAAGGCACTACCATCATAATATTGTATTCCCCTGAACCGGAAGCAAACGGCGCCATAAAGTCAGTCTTTTCAAAAAATTTTATTGGAACGGAAGGCTCGCTTCGGTTAGCAAAAAGTTCGAAATCATTATTCCCCAGTTCATGCCGCCAAACATCTTTCGCATTGTTGCTCATCACAGTCCCTATCTGGCTAACCTGGTCAGTCATTGCCGCTATTTTTTCCAAAAGTACTTTGGCGTAGATCGAGCCGCTGGCACCAGTAATAGCAATTACAATTTTATGCATGTTGTATCGTTAGCTTTGTCAAAATAACATCCATCTATGATAAAGGTTATCAGAATATTTTTTTTATTACTTATTCTAATTGTTTCAGAAACAACCGTATCCATTGCCGGCTCTGATAAAAATTCAGGGGTTAATTGGATGACACCAGCGGAATTTTCTGCGATAAATTCAGAAAATAAAAAGCCAATTATAGTTGATGTTTATACCAACTGGTGCTATTACTGTAAAGTGATGGATAAAACCACCTGGAAAAATGATTCCGTTGCTGCCTACCTCGGTGCAAATTACTTCGCAGTAAAATTAAACGCAGAAAGTAAAGACCCTTATGACTGGAACGGTACCAGCTATAATTATGAGGCCAGGTATAAAGTTAATATGCTCGCAGTGAAATTATTGGGAGGGAATATGGTATATCCTTCAACAGTAATAATACCTGTGAAAGGAGAACCCGAAGTGCTGAAAGGGGCATTTACTGCCAAGGAATTAGAAATGATTTTGAAATATTATGGAGATGGAGTAAATGAAACAAAGTCACCGGAGGAGTACATGAAAACATTTTCAGGAAAATGGAAATAATTTTTTAGAGCATGCAACCTATTTGTTGCTGCATCCATCTAATGTATGGTTTTTCATAGAATATTGGATTTAGACAGGCCTGGATTTCTATCCGGGCCTTTTATTTTTAGAATAATTTACCGTTCACGAAAAATAATTTTCAGACATATTATCAAATCACGATATTTGACTTGAATTTTCATAGGATAAGGTTTAATGGTTAATGGCTTTGATTAAGAAAGTCCCGCTTATGGCGGGATTTTTTTTTAATGTCCTTATTATCAATAAAAAAAACCGACGGAAGATTAATCCAGTCGGTTTGATTGTGCGGAAGAGGAGATTCGAACTCCCACGCCCGTTACAGGCGCTACCACCTCAAAGTAGTGCGTCTACCAGTTTCGCCACCTCCGCTTTAAGGATTGCAAATGTAGGGGATTCGCCATTTTGTAAAAGGTATTTTGCCCCGTATCTACTAGTTTTATCCTGCCTATTTTTACAGGTCAATAACCATTAACTTTCATATACCCTTCTATAAATCCATCTATGCCTTTGATCACCTGCCCGAATTGCCAGCACCAGTTTGAACCCACCGATATCATGCGGGAAGAAATAAAAAGAGAAGCCAATCTAAAAGCAGCACAATGGAAAAAAGAAAAGGAAGAAGAATTTCGTCAGAAAGAATTAAGCTTCAACCAGGCTTTACAATTGCAAAAAGAAACAGCAGAAAAACAATTACTTCAACAACAGCAGCACCTTGAAGCTGAGCGAAAAAAGTTAGCGCTGGAAATGGAAGCACAAATACGGCGGCAACTGGCTGGTGATTTCGAAAATAAATTAGGTATGCTTGAAAGAATGAATACCGAAAACGAAGCGAAACTGAAAGCGGCACGTCAAAAAGAACTTGAATACCTCGAACAACAGCAGCGGCTAATAGATAAAGAAAACCAGATAGATCTTGAAATTCAGCGTAAATTGTTGGAAGCCCGTATAAACATTGAGCAGCAGATACGACAACAGGAAGTAGATAAATACTCGTTGAAAGATACCGAATACCAGATGCAGCTACGTGAACTGCAAAAGCAATTGGAAGATCAGAAAAAAATGGCAGAAGAAATGCGCCGCAAAGCCGAACAGGGCAGCATGCAATTGCAGGGCGAAGTACAGGAATTGGCACTGGAAGAATTGTTACGCAGCGCTTTTCCTTATGATACCATTCGGGAGGTTGGCAAAGGAGTTAAAGGGGCTGATTGTATGCAGGTTGTTCGCAACAAATTTGGCCAGGAATGCGGTTGCATTATTTATGAAAGCAAGAGAACTCATGCTTTTTCGGCTGATTGGATTGATAAATTGAAGGCTGATATGCGCAGCCAGGGCGCTGATTTAGCCATCCTGGTTACCCAACGTATGCCAAAAGACATGGAACGTTTTGGTGAAAAAGATGGGGTTTGGATTTGCAGTTTTGCCGAAGTAAAAGCGCTTGCCTATGTGTTACGGGAAGGCATTATCAAAATGTCAGGGGCGTTAAAAAGCCAGGATAACAAAGGTGACAAAATGCAGTTACTGTATAATTACCTAACCAGTAATGAGTTCAATGAACAATGGAATGCCATTCGGGAAGGATTTTTATCTATGAGAAATTCTATTCAACGGGAAAGGGATTCTATGGAAAAAATGTGGAAGGCCCGGGAAAAACAATTAGAAAAAGTACTTTTAAACGTAGCACATTTCAAAGGATCCATTGAAGGAATTGCAGGCCAGGAATTTAATTTAAACTTGCTGGAAGATTCTTATGATACTGATGGCTGATGCCCGAAGACTCTATTAAAATACCGTTGAGCGATACGATGCTCCTTTATAGGGGCCAGGGAAGCACATCGCCAGGATATAATACTGATGAACTTACGAGATCAACCGTGGTACAACTCCAGCAAAGATCTTATGAGGAGGATCAATTAGGACTGGCCATTCCTTTTGGTGTATTCCTAACATTTATCCTGGTGGTAATCATAAGCCGGTGGCACGATAAAAAGTACCCTTCTTATACAATACCCGGCCAATCAAGACCACCAATTTCAAACAGGAAGTACCAGGTTTTTCATGGATCGAAACTTCAATTCACACCCGAAATATTAGACAGGGTGTTATACAAATATTTTGTGTATTACCGCGAACTGGCATGGGCTGAGAAGCAACGTTTTATCAGGCGTTTGCAGGCATTTATGAGTGACAAAACCTTCACAATACCAGCCGATGAGGGATACCGGGAAATGCCAATGCTGGTATCGGCCTCTGCTATACAATTAACCTTTGGTTTAAGAGATTTCAAGCTTCCATGGTACGAAAATATCTGTGTTCATCCTGCTGAATATGTACTTGCAAATCCATTAAGAACACTTGCCGGAAATGTAAGCGGTAAAACGATAACACTTAGCTGGAAACATTTTTTTGAAGATTATCAAAAGGCAGATGGTGTAAATGTTGGTTTACACGAAATGGCACATGCGCTACAAATGCAACATGAACATTTTTATAAAAGAAAAGGGAAAGACTTCAGGATTGTTTATGACTTGTTTGAATCGCTGGAGGACCACATAGTAAGATTAAAAAATACAGCTCAAAAACAGTTGTATTCGGGCTATGCACTTACAAGTATTGATGAATTTTGGGCCTGCAGTGTAGAGATCTTCTTCGAACAACCCGAACTTTTACTACAACAGCATCCTAATGTTTATGACATTATTAAAATCATATTAAAACAGGATCCAGCTAATTCGAAAAGCCTGCCGTGTATTCCTATCTAGTTTATCAACGATACACCCATGTAAGAACCAGGTCATTCCAAATTACAAAGGGAAGATGTAGTGAAACCATTTCATCTTTACATACCAGTGCATCGATTTTCCCGAGTACAGAAGTTTTTTGATAAACCGCCAGAATTTGTAAATGCGTCTGGAAATCAATTTCTCCAAGGCTATACCATTTATACATTGCTTCTTTTGCCGACCAGATCAGTGTAGGAAAAACGGGGCCAATATCATTTTCCAGCGCTGCTTCTTTAGCACTCAAAAATTTATGCTGAACCGTCAAAATTCTTTCCGAATGCAGTTCGATATCGATACCTACTCTTTTATCTGTGCTAACAATAACAGCTGCATAATCTCCGCAGTGTGAAATGGAGAAGTGATGTGACTCATTCGAAAGATACGGCTTGCGGGTATCGGCAATTTGAACAAGATGAATTGGAAATTCAGGAAAAAGATGTTGCAGCAGATACCGTCCTGCAAGGTGTTGTAACCGCTTGTGCGGATGCGTAATCTTCCTGCTTAACGGCACTTTTTCCAGGAAAAAATCCTCTTCTTCTTTTATATGCCAGACAGCAAGCCTTGTGGTTGCATTTATTATATGGGAATAGTATAATGGCAAATTACAAATGTAAAAACGTGAAAATAAGCAATGTAATATTGAAGAAACCCGCAAAACCCAACACTTATTTTAATGGACCGCCAATGGTTTGCTTTACATTAAATACTTATTTTGCGGCCCATGGCAAACGAATCGTTTAACCACCTGTTAGGTGGCTATTGAAAGTAAAATACTGCGCTTGCCTTTTACCGTATGATACTTACCGATACACAAATTTTACAGGAAATTGATAAAGGAACGATCAAAATCGTACCCTATAACCGTGATTGCCTTGGAAGCAATAGTTATGATGTGCACCTTGGTGCTGTGCTGGCCACTTATAAAGATCATATACTCGATGCAAAAAAGCACAACGAAATAGAATCATTTGAAATACCTGAAGAGGGTTTTGTTTTATACCCGCATGTATTTTATCTCGGTGTAACAATGGAATACACCGAATCACATGCTCATGTTCCCTTCCTGGAAGGTAAATCAAGTACCGGCCGGCTGGGTATCGATATTCATGCAACTGCTGGTAAAGGGGATGTGGGTTTTTGTGGAAACTGGACGCTGGAAATAAGCGTGAAGCAACCCGTAAAAATTTACAAGGGAATGCCAATCGGCCAATTGATCTATTTTCCGGTTAATGGTGAAATTGAGATAAAATACAACCAAAAAAAGAACGCAAAATACAGCGACCAGCCAAACAGGCCAATCGAAAGCATGATGTGGAAGAATAAGTTCTAAGACTGGAAACAGTTTTATTTCAGCATGTTTGCAATCCACTTTACTTATTGGTTACCACATGAGTACGCCTTCTATCCAGCGACAAAGTATTATTTCTACCATTATCATTTTCGCTGGTTTTGGGTTTGGAGCAATCAACCTGATCGTGTTACAAAAATGGCTCTTAACCAGCGAGCAATGGGGGCTTACACGGGTTATTACCGAAGCTTCTGTATTACTGGCAAATTTTGCAACATTGGGAACACCCATTGTAATAGCGAAATTTCTCCCCTTTTATAAAAAATACTTACCCCAGCAAAAAATTGATCTACCCTTTATTTCCCTTATAATTTATTTAGCGGGGTTGATCGTCACTATGTTCCTGATGTTTATTTTCAGGGAGCAAATCATCAGGATCTTTGGAAAAAATAATCCACTTTTCGAACCTTACTATTTTGTCCTACCGTTATTTGTTTTGTTTCAAAGCGTATTTGTTTTTCTAGAAATGCCCGCCTGGTTTTCGGGTAAAACAATCCTTTCCAACTTATTAAAAGAACTGCTTTTCAGGGTACTTACAACTGTTTTCCTGTTATTTATAGCATTTAGATTTGTCAGTTTTGATGGCTTTATGAAACTGTTTGCCTGTATCTATCTTCCCGCTGCTATCATCATTTGGTTTTCGGTTCGTAATTCTGGCGGTTTTCCTATTCAAAGCAACATTAGTAAGGTCACAAGGCGGCTAAAACAAAAGATGCTTTCACTGGGCGGATTTGTTTTTTTTACGTCGCTTTCAAATCTTGGTTTCGTGGTGTGTGATACCTTGTTTTTGGCCAGTATGTACAACTTTAGCCAGGCAGGTATATATGCGATCGCCCAATATTTTTCGCAGGTGCTTGAAGTGCCCATGCGTAGTATCCAGGCCTCATCCGTGCCTTTAATATCCGAATACTGGCGGGCAAAAAACATGAGCGGGTTAAACAGCATCTACAAGAAATCCTGTATCAACCTGTTGGTTGCCGGTATGGCTTTAGGTGGAGTTATATTGATAAACCTCGATAATATCAATCGTTACTTCGGCCCTGAGTACGCCATCATGATAACACCATTAGCTATTTTAGTAGTGAGCCGCTGGATTAATTTAGGAACAGGGGTAAATGCTATAATTATACAGTTATCAAGCTATTGGCGGTTTGATTTTGCCAGCACATTGATCTATTCTATTATAGGAATACCACTTAATTACCTGCTGATTCACAACTATGGAATGATTGGCGCAGCTATAGCAAACGTAATTGCTATGTTCTTATACAATACCATCAGGTTTCTTTTTATCTGGAAGAAATTTGGACTGCAGCCTTTCGGTAAAAAAAATGGCATCCTGGTATTATCCGGTAGTTTACTTATCTATCTCGTTTATCTTATCCCGGCTTTCAATAATTTATATTTCGATGGAATTTTACGATCCCTCCTGTTTATTTCAGCTTTCGGAATTCTAATACTTAAGGGAAACTTTAGCGAGGAAATTAACTGGCTTTGGCAAAAATGGAGTCGCAAATTATTGCGCATTAAAAACTGATAAATTGTGACCTATCCATGCATCCTGAAATAAGCATTGTTATTTGCACCTATAACCGCCAAAAATTTATTCGGGCATGCCTGGCGTGCCTGGCTTTGCAAACATTGGCTAGTCAAAAATGGGAAGTAATAATTATTGATAACAACAGCACTGATGAAACCGCATCAATCGTAAAAACATTTATCGACCAACATCCCGGTCTGCCGTTCAGGTACGTTTTTGAAGTTAATAAAGGCCTGTCGTTTGCGAGAAACCGCGGAATTGCAGAAGCATCTGCCTCTATTGTTTGTTTTATTGATGATGATGCAGAAGCAATACCTGGTTTTGCTGAAACGATACTTGCTTTTTTGGATGCTCACCCTGAAGCGGCTGGTGTAGGTGGAAGAGTTTTACCCAAATATTCTGAGAGCAGCGAGCCTGTTTGGATGAACAAATACCTCGCTGGTTTTATAGGATTAGTAGATCATGGTGAACCTGACAGGGTTTTTAATGGAAAAATGAAATACCCGATAGGTTGTAACATGACCTATCGTAAAGCCATTTTACTACAAGCTGGCGGATTTAATAACCAGCTGACTTTCAGGGGTGATGATAAACATATCTATCACGCAATAGCCGCAATAAATAACAAGGTTTTTTACTTGCACAATGCGTTGGTCTATCATAACATCGATGCCGCCCGCCTAACGTTCGCTAATTTTAAAAAGCTATTTTTAAAAACGGGAAATGAAGAAAAAATAAGGATAAAGACTGAAAAAGGAAAAGCAGCGCTAATCATCAAACTGCTTGAATATTTTATCAAACTTGCAATCTCAATATTACTCTGGGTTTCTTTTACTTTAAAAAGACAGGAAATTAAAGGTCGGTTTACCTTTTATTCTCAATGGTTTACGTTAGTTGGATTTCTGAAAAAATCAGTATTTGTAAGATGATTACAAGTTCTATTCAACTGAAAATGCTGTTCCGACCTGTTTCACCCACAAGGAAATTTAAAATTTTTATAATTGATTCCTTTTACTCGCTAACAGTGTATTACAATCAGGAACTTTGACGTTAGCTTTAAACATAATTAACGGCCATAAGATTGGCTAAAACTCTTGTATTCATGAATTTCAGAAAAAAATTACTTGCCTGCTCCCTGTTGTTTATTGTTTTGGCAGCTTTTCAAACCCAGGCCCAAAAAATCACCTACTCTACCCCCGAAAAGAATGAAGCCAAACAAACTGAGTTTGAAATTATTGGAAAGTACAACGGAAATTTCCTGGTCTATAAAAACAATAGAAACAACTCTTATATCAGTGTTTATGATAACGACCTGCAATTAAAGGAAAATGTATCTCTGTCCGCTATTACAGAGCGCCTGATCAATTCAGACGTAATTGCTTATCCTGAATTCAGTTATTTATTCTACCAGTACCAGAAAAGAAATATTGTTTATTGCATGTTGCTGAAATTGGGACCTGATGGAAAACCGCTAACCCAACCAATTGAACTGGATACTACACAGGTTGGAATGAGCAGCGGCGATCGGGTTTATTCCATAATTGCCAGCGAAGACAAACAAAAGATATTGGTTTTTAAGGTGAATAGCCGTGATGAAAAGAAATACCTTTTTAAAACCTTGTTGTATTCTAAGGACATGACGCCTTTACACAGCGGTCGTACCGAATTAAAAATGAATGACCGGAATGATTTTCTGAGCGATTTTAATTTGGACAACGATGGCAACCTGGTTTTTGGTCGGGGTATCAGGCCGGGATCTTCGGACAATATAAACCGGTTTTACCTGGTAGTAAAACCCGCCTTGGCGGACACTTTTTCTTTTAACGAATTGAAACTTGAGAATATTTCGCTTGATGAAGTGAAACTTCGGATGGATAATTATAACAACAGGTATTTGTTTACCGGTTTTTATTATAAAGGAAAAAGAGGTGGCAGTATCGAAGGTATCAGCAATGCCATTTTTGATAAAACCAACAAGCAATGGGTAATCAAAAACGTAATACCGCTTGGGCAGGAATTAAGAGAAGATGCAAAAGGTGACAACAATTTGAAAAGCGCTTTTGATGATTATTACATCCAGCAAATCATTATCAAGAAAGACGGAGGCTTTGTAGTAGTAGCCGAATCCAATTACCAAACATCAAGGGGCAATACAAGCGGGTTTAACCGATGGGGTAATATGTATAGCCCATTTATTTCCAATTTTGATTATTACCGTTATGGCGGTTATTACCCTTATGGATTTAATCGCTGGGGAAGCAGTGGCCTTACCCGTTATCATGCCGATAATGTTGTTGTAGGTGCTTTTGATAAGGAAGGAAAATTGGTTTTAAGCAATACTATTCGCAAATCTCAGTATGATGATGATAACCAGGCTTTGGTTAGTTATCAACTGGTAAACAATGGCAACTCTCTTCGATTTATCTATAACGATTATGAGAAAAGAGATGTGGTTTTAACTTACCAGAGTATCGATGCTGAGGGTAAGGTAACCCGCCCTCCTACTCTTAAGAACCTCGATAAGGGATTTAGCTTTTTACCGAGGTATGGAAAGCAGGTTTCATCGAACACTATTATCATTCCTTGTTTGTACAGAAATTTATTATGCTTCGCAAAACTTGAATTCTAATTCTGTACTCCAGGCAATCCCCTCATAGAATTCGTACATAAAATTCTATGAGGGGATTTTGTTTTATTACAGCATACCTGCAATTTTTTTACCCCCATTACCACCTGCGGTTTACATTTGGGGCCATTAACCCAAAAAAGTGTGATTGCATATTTTAAAGAAAGAAATTCATTCCAGGTTCCTGCATTGTTATTTGTTACACTGGCTCTTAAACTGGTGTTTATTTATCACCCAAATACCGAAACGCTTTCACAACCCGGTGGATTGCTTTCTGAATGGCTTTCAAACGATATTCTACCCGGGTTAAATCCCACGTTTGTAACCGTTGTTTCATTACTCATATTATTTTTATCGGCCCTTTTTGCAAATTATTTGTTGGTTTCCTGCAGAATGACAGGACGCAATAACCTGCTGGTTGCATTATCCATTATCTTATTCACCTCGTTATTTCCTACCACTAATCAAATGAGTGCAGCAACCCTGTTGTTACCACTGATTATTGTACTATTCAGGCAAATTACCAGGCTTTACAACAATGCTAAAGTTCGGCCTGTTATAATAAACATCGGCATGCTTACTGGTGCTGGTTATCTACTATATCATCCATTTATTTGGTTGCTACCCTGCTGTTTTATTGGCCTTGCCGGCATGCGTGCTTTTCGTATTACCGAATGGCTTTTGTTGCTTTTAGGTTTTATTACCCCGGCTTACTTCCTATTATCTTATGAATTTTTATCTAATCAATGGGCGCCCAAAGCACATTTAATTGATTGGCAGGTTTATCACAAATTTCCATTTACCAATCCTTACTGGTGGGCAGCAATTGCTGTGTTGGCCATTTGGATCTTGGCAGCTGTACCCATTTGGCAACAACAAATGCGACGTATGCTGATTCAAAGCCGGAAAAATTGGTACCAGCTAATTTTTATGGGAATTTTCATTTTGCCAATGGCGATATTTCCAGTTGGCAATGCCTCAGAAGCATTAACCCTGTTTTCGTTTCCGGCAGCCAGTTTTGCCGCCAATGCTTTTACAGGTGAAAGAACAACGCTTTCGGTGCTTTTTATTTGGTTGATTATTGCGATGATCGGCGTTGCTAGCTGGATACATTTTCGATAAATAGCAGTGAATAATTTAAGGAGATGAACGGTTTAACCATCCTGTGCTCTTTCTACTGGATTCATGCTATTATATTTGCCGGGCTTAACAGATAATTTAATTGTATGAAATTTGGTATTGTTGTTTTTCCGGGAAGTAATTGCGATCGCGATATGCAGGAAAGTCTCACTACTCTTAACCAGGAAGTGGTTATGCTCTGGCACAAAGACAAGGATCTCTCTGCATTTACAAAAGATGATTGTATTGTGCTGCCTGGTGGATTTAGTTATGGAGATTACCTGCGTTGCGGTGCCATTGCCCGCTTCAGTCCTATGATGCAAAGTGTTATTCAATTTGCAAACGAAGGCGGAAAAGTGCTGGGTGTTTGCAATGGTTTTCAAATACTTTGTGAAGCAGGTTTATTACCTGGCATTTTACTCAGAAATGCAAACCAGCAATTTATCTGCAAGAATATCTACCTGAGTGGTGCGGAAACTGTAGGTCTTAAAATTCCTATTGCTCATGGAGAAGGCAGGTATTACGCAGATGATAATACCCTGGATGAATTAGAAAGTAATAACCAGGTTATTTACAGGTATGTTAATGAAGAAGGTAGTTTATCCGAAGAAGCCAATCCTAATGGCGCTTATCGCAACATTGCCGGAATTTGCAATACAACCCGAAATGTTTTTGGAATGATGCCTCACCCGGAAAGAGCATGTGATGTAGCGCTGGGTAATACCGATGGAGTTGCTATTTTTAAAGAGCTTGGATTGATTTTATAGTTAGCGGCCTGTTATTTAATTGTTTATAAACTAAACTTACCGCGATGAGGTCGTGTTTTGTGCAAATCTTCACAAGGCGGCAGTTATTTTTGCACAATAAATTGATACATGAAAAAATTGATGCTATCGCTGGTACTGGTAATTACTGCTGCAGGTTTGCAGGCACAAATAAAAAACCCCGTAAAGTGGACCTTTTCGTCTAAAAAAATCAGCGATAAAGTTTACGAAATACATATGATTGCCGCTATTGAACCAGGCTGGCACATTTACACCATCGATCATTCAGCTGATATTGGCGTAGCTACGTCTGTTAGCTTCAACCAAAATCCTTTAGGCGTTGCTACCGGAAAGTTGAAAGCGAACGGAAAACCGATTTCCATGAAAGACCCAAGTACCGGTGATAAAGTAAAATTCTATGAAAAAACAGTGGATTTGGTTCAGTTGATTACATTGAAAGCACCCGTTAAAACAAACTTTTCAGGCGCTGTAGAGTTTATGAGTTGTGATGACAAACAATGTCTGCCTCCAGCATCAAAACAATTTTCGATTGCCCTGCAATAAATCCCATTCATGAGGTATTTTTTAGTACTGATTTTAATAGTATTTGCTACTAATACAATCACTGCACAGAACAACAATTCTGTGCAGTTTTATTTTGATGTAAAAAAGCTGTCCGATTCTTCAGCTACTTTAGTTGTAAAAGCAGTTTTAAAAGATGGATTAAACCTCTTTTCTATTAAGAAATCTTCTGCTGATAATCCCTTTGTTTCTACCCTTACACTTGACAGCAGCAAATCGAAACATACGTTATTACAAAACAATGTTGTTGAAACCGGAAAGCTTCAATTGGTAAAGGATTCCCTTAATAATTACGATTATCGATTGTTTGCAGATAGTGTGACCTTCAACTTTCCTTTATTACTTAATCGGGCAGATACCAACAAAATCTCTGGTGAATTTATATGGCTTGGTAAAAAGGGTGATGAGTTTCCAAATGGCACCGAAGCTTTTTCGTTGAAACTTTCACCAAATTCTTCGTCACAAACACAATCGCCTGCAGGGCCTCTTTTACAAGACACCAAACCTGTTGGCTGGACCTTGTTCTTAATTTGTGTGCTAACCGGGTTTTTAGCAGTGTTTACACCTTGTGTGTTCCCGCTTATACCGGTTACAGTTAGCTTTTTTTTGAAGAAAAGTAAAACGAAAGCCGAGGGTGTTAAAAAGGCCTGGTGGTATGCGGCTTCTATCATTCTCATTTACACCATACCAACTTTAATATTAACCCTTGTTTTTGGAGATAAATTTATTTACCAGGTTAGTACTCACCCTATAAGTAACCTGCTATTTTTTGCCATTTTCGTGGTTTTTGCCATATCCTTTTTTGGCGCTTTTGAAATTGGGTTACCCTCCAGTTGGGCAAATAAAACCGACGAAGTTTCACAACGGGGGGGAATGGCCGGTATATTCTTTATGGCTTTAACCCTGGTGATAGTTTCTTTTTCCTGCACCGGTCCAATCGTAGCTGGCTTACTAAGCGAAACTTCTGGTAAAGGGGTAAGCATGGGCCCGGCAATAGGAATGCTTGGTTTTGGTATTGGTCTTGCCATACCCTTTGGCATATTTGCCCTGTTTCCATCGATGCTGCAATCATTACCCCGCAGTGGCGGATGGTTAAATACGGTCAAAGTTTTTTTCGGTTTTATTGAGCTGGCATTAGCAATGAAATTTTTAAGCAATGCCGATCTTGTTTACCATTGGGGATTGCTTAGCCGGGACGTATTTCTTTCGATTTGGATCGTTATTTTCATTATGCTTGGCCTCTACCTGCTCGGCAAATTAAAATTCAGCCACGACAGCGACCTGGAGTATATTACTGTTACCCGTTTGTTTATCGCTATCGCTTCTATTTCATTTGCAGTGTATATGATTCCGGGCCTTTGGGGTGCGCCATTAAAACCACTTAGCGGTATTCTCCCTCCACCTTCTACCCAGGACTTTAACCTGGATGAATTAAAATATTTGCAGGCGGCATCACCTACAAATTCATCGCAGCAATTGCAGGAACAAAAAGATGTTAAGCCGGTAAAATACATTGATAAATTTCATGTTCCTTTCGGGTTAACCGCTTATTTCGATCTGGAAGAAGGACTTGTTGCTGCAAGAAAATTGAACAAGCCTGTAATGCTTGATTTTACCGGGTGGAGCTGTGCAAATTGCCGTAAGATGGAAAATGAAGTTTGGAGTCATCCCGAAGTATTAAAACGTATTAAGAATGATTTCGTTCTGGTCTCTTTATATGTTGATGATCGTACGGAACTACCCGAATCTGAGCAAACAGTAACTGCCTCAGGAGAAAAAATCAGGACTATTGGAGATAAAAACCTGGAGTATGAAAAAACGGCTTTCAATCTTAATGCACAACCACTTTACAAATTTCTCAACAAAGATGGAGAACCGCTAAGTGAAATTCAATATGGCTATGATGGCGACGTTAACAGATTCATCCAGCATCTTGACATGGTGAAAAAAAAGTTTGATAGCCAGCCATAAAAATATTTTAGTTCAATTTTTTTTAAACAAAAAAAGCACCTAACCCAGGTGCTTTTTTTGTTACTATTTTTTGCTTTTATTTCTTATTCAGGCACTTTTTAACCAGGGCTACTGTGCGTGGCACATCTGGTATGGCAAGAGCCGCCAGGTTAGGCGCATAGTGCATTGGCGCATCTGCACTGCATATACGCAGAATAGGTGCATCCAGGTAATCAAACGCTTCCTTTTGAATACGGTAGGTTATCTCAGAAGAAACCGAACACATTGGCCATTGTTCTTCTACAATCACCAGGTGATTGGTTTTCTTAACGCTTTCAACAATGGTTTTCCAATCAAGTGGGCGAATGGTGCGTAAGTCAATTACTTCAGCTTCGATACCATCTTTTGCCAGTTCGGTTGCGGCGGCTAAAGCCACTTTCATCATTTTATTATAAGAAACGATGGTCACATCTTTTCCAGGTCTTTTTATATCAGCTACGCCTATTGGTATCAGGTATTCTTCCTCCGGAACTTCTCCTTTATCACCATACATTACTTCGCTTTCCATAAACATTACCGGGTCGTTGTCGCGAATGGCGCTTTTCAACAAGCCTTTTGCATCATATGGGTTTGAAGGAGATATAACTTTTAAACCAGGAATATTGGCGTAATAACTTTCAAAAGCTGTAGAGTGTTGAGCGCCTAGCTGCCCGGCGCTGCCTCCTGGTCCACGAAATACGATGGGGCAACCAAGCTGGCCACCACTCATAGCTTTCATTTTACTGGCAGTATTTAGGATTTGATCCATTGGCAACACGGCAAAATTCCATGTCATGAATTCAACCACGGGGCGAAGACCATTTTGAGCTGCACCTACAGCAACTGCTGTAAATCCAAGTTCAGCAATAGGCGTGTCAATTACTCTTTTTGCACCAAATTCAGCCAGCATACCCTGGGTCACTTTATAGGCGCCATTGTATTCGGCTACTTCCTCACCCATTACAAAAACTTTCTCATCCCGGCGCATTTCTTCATTAAGTGCTTCTCTTAATGCTTCTCTATAAGCTATTTGACGTGCCATGCTTGTATTTAAAATTTGGTCGACAAAAGTAAAGGCTGAGGACCAAACGGAAAATTTGATTTTAAAACTGCAGGTTCTAGCAGCAAAAATCCCTGCATTTTGGAGCAGGGATTTCAAATAAAATTTTATACTTCAAATTTATTGTGGCAATAATACCTGGTTAATTACATGTAGCACGCCATTTAAATAATGCTGATCACTTGTTCCACCCGGCGCCGGTGTTGGATTGATTTGAATATTAGCAGCAGTTTGATTTCCCAGGCCTTTAACCGTTGCAGCAGTTACGCCGGCTGGTCCAAAAGTAGCTTGTACACTAACGCCGGGATGATTTGCTAAGCCCGGGCCGGTGTTCAACAGGGTTAACACATTAGTGGCAGCAGTTGGTAAATTTACCGAAAAAGCCCTGCTACCTAATACATGATAAACCACGATACCTTTAATGGTTTCAGCCTTTAAGGCACTAAACAATGCCGGATTTTTAAAGACATCCGGAGTTGATGCTAATGCGGTTGCCTGCGGTAATGCAATGCCCGGAGCAGCAGCGGCAGCTTGTGCAGCAGTATAGCCCGCTCCCATTAGCTGCTGTGTTACTAAAGGCAAAAGACCTACATAGATAGCACCTGTTAACGTGGCTTTAAAAGCAGCATCAGTGGGAGCAAACACGGTAAAATTAGCGCCAATATTTTGAAGATAACCTACCAGGCTGGTTGCGGCAGGAGCTCCACTGTCGGCTCTGATAATTGCAGCTTCCAGGTAACCTAAGTTAGGATCTGCCACAATTCGCTGCCACAGGAATTGTGTCGGTGGTGCCACAGCTCTTGCAACTTTATGCAGTACACCATTTACAGCTGTTACCTCTGCAGCAATAATGGGAATATTATTTACCCACGCAAAATTGCCTCTTTTACTTGGAAAAGTAGTTAAACGCAATAGCGGGCTAACTGCTGGCGCCGGGTTAAGAATGGATGGATACTGCAGGTTGGGAAAACTGGTTGGAATAGTTGCAGTAGTAACAACCTGTGGAATTATGTGGTAGCTGATCAATCCAATAATCGACGCAGCGGGTAACGCATTAACAGCATCCATTGAAATACCTGAGGCTATTAAGGCATTATTGTCTGGTGCAAACACGGTAAATCTTAGAGTCGGATCCGCTAGTTCATCCAATAATCCGGCTTTTACAACTGCTGCCTTTAAAATAGAAAAGGATGGATCGTCTAATAAGGTGGCTAGAGTTGGTGTTACTCCATTGGCGGGTGGAACAATGGGGATGGCTTTTGGCAAATCCTTATTACAGGAAGTTAGGAAAAAAAGACCGGTTAGCAAAAGCAACGGGATCTTATTTATTCTGTTTATAGGAGACATATAATATTTTTTGGGATGGCTAAAAGTCAATCAACGATACAATGAAAAACTAGAAAATGTTATACCCATAACTTAGGTAATACATTCCGCCTATGGTAGCATTGCCAAGGCCATTGCGGTAGCGGGAATCGAGCAAGTTAGAAGCTCCGATTTTGAATAATGATTTTTTTACCCTGTAACTTAGTTGTGCATCAACCGTGCTGATTGACGGCAGATCGCCGCTAGCAAAATCACTTTGATAATAGAAACCTTCCTGCCAGCGCCAGCTAACGCTAAATCCTAAGCGTTGTTCTTCTCCAAATGCAGTATTGGCCAGCGTTAAGTTTGAACGGTACTTTGGAGAGTTGAAATCTGCCCTGAAATTTGCGGGAACATCATCCAGGATATCAGAAGAGATATTTCCTGAAACTACAAAATTTGCAGCCAGAATGTATTCAAGACTTGCACCCCATCCATAAGCTTTTACTTTACCCGGGGCGTTTACAACAATGGAATAACCATCAATATTTGCCAGGTCAAATCCGCCTGCTGGATCTTTCTTTTGGGCCACATCCCTTCTGCTCAGGAAATCTTCATATTGACTCCAGTATCCATAAACATCAACCAGTAATTTTCTTGCTATAAGTGATTTATAACCTATTTCATAAGAGGCAACTGATTCTGGTTTTCCTGCTGTATAAGGAACTACTTCCGGATTTCCACTGATTAATGATTCTGCTGCATAAACCGGGTTACTAGTCATGTTGTATTTGTCCCATAACTCTTTAACAGTACCTATTAGCCTGCCATTTCCGGTAAACAAATCAATCCATTGCTGTTGATTAGAAGGGAAACGATAAGCTGTTTGATAAGAAAAACGGATGTTATGATCTTTGGCAGCCCTTATCAAAGCGGTAACTCTTGGGGTAAAACGACCATTAAAATTTTGATTTTTGTCGTACCTGCCAGAAGCCGTTAAACGCAAAACATCATTAAATAAATTTTTAGAAACCTGTATATAAGATCCAAATTCATTGATCTTAATCGGGCTTCCGGCTTTATCTCCAAATAAAGTTCCTTCGCTGTTTAAGATATATTGTTTGTAATTGCCACCAATCAATATCTCGGCAAACTTCACGGCATCCGAAAAATTGTATTGTCCTTCTCCAACCCAAAGATCAGTACGGTCAAGCAATAATCCACCCAGTGGAATAGGTTTTAATCTAACCTGGTCATAAATAGCTTTAAATTCATCAGAGCGTGGCACGGGTCTTCCAACATCAACTATTGATCTTGCAGCTGTATGTGCATCAAAATCGGTTTTTCCGGCTAGCCTTTGTGCCAGGTATGCTTGTGAATAATTAACAAACCAGCCGGTAGTTCCACCACTGGGTTTCCACGCCTCATTTATCAGTTGTGTTGTAACTGTAAGGTTATGTGATTCACCTGCATTTTCCTGGGTGGTATATCCTCTTAAAAACCAATTTTTGTGATTCAATTCCAGTTTATATTGTCCCATCTTTAAATCCCGGAAGGAATACCTATTGCTACCCGTGTAAACAGTATTTCCATTTCCCCAATAAGCAGTCAGGCTGGCTTCGATACCCTTAGTAATTTTATAATGTAAAGCACCGGATAACTTAAGATTATACGTTGTTGGACTTACTACTTCATTTTCCCTGTATCCCGTCCTGGAAACCAACATTTCAGCAGGCAAAGTATTAATAAACCCCTGCAGAAAGGGTGCCTGCGTTCCGATCAGGTTTAAAATGCTTTTGATATTAGTACTGGTTTCATCACCATAAACGTTCATTCCATCATAATTGGGATCTGTTTCCCTTGTTCCCGGCACAATTTGTCCGGAAGTGCCAAAACGTTTATAATTTCTATAATCGTCACCCTGCCAATCTTTGGCATTGATGTATTCAACCCCAATTTTATAAGCAAATCTTTGATTTACTTTTTGTGCCCAGCGTACATTGGCATTGTGATAAGGAGTAGGATCTGTCAGACCTAAAATTCCTTCTTTGATCTGGAAACTTAGTCCCTGGTATTTAAATGGATTTTTGCTGTTTATGATCAGCGTACCATTCATTCCGCCACTTCCGTATAAAGCAGATGAAGCACCTGGCAGCAACTCCATGCTTTCCACATCCAGTTCATTCAACCCAATAACGCTTCCTACTGAAAAATTAAGACCCGGTGCCTGGTTGTCCATTCCCACCACTATCTGATTAAAGCGGGTATTGCCACTACCTGCAAAACCGCGGGTGGTAGGAGTTTTAAAAGTTAACGAAGAGGAGATCATGTCTACACCTTTCATGTTTGCCACGATATCATAATAGTTCGCGGCAGCAGAATTCCTGATAGCGGTATTACTGATACGTTCGATACTTACTGGTGATTCCAGTATTCGGGAAGGTGTTCGCGTTGCTGATACAACTACTTCCTGGCCTAAAGCAATCGATGTTTTTACATTAACCTGGATTGGTTGATCAACACTTGTAACTTTTACTTTTTGGGATTCAAACCCAACGCCGGTCAATTCTAATTCAAGAGGCAGTGGCCGCCTGGTAGTAATAGCGAAATTCCCTTTATCATCGGTATAGGTACCTTCCGAACTCCCTTTTATCATAATAGATATCGAGGACACATTCTCGTTGGTCGTAGCATTCTTTACATTACCCTTTATGGTAATGTCCTGAGCCATGGCAAAAAAGGAAAACAGGTTCGCCACGATCAGCGCAGCCACGAATGGAAGCACTTTTCTCATATTCAATCGTTGATGGTTTTAAGAAATTAATGCAGCTAGTAATAATCAAGATTAATAAAATTCTTATTAAAATTTGCAATTTATTTACAATTAAATATACACCAATGTAAAACGGTGTAGCAACATTTTAACCTGCAGTCCTCATTTTTGCACTAAATACCAGTTTTTAATAATAATGGAGTATCAATTTAGTAATCAAACAAAGTACTATAAAGGAAAAGTAAGGGACGTTTACACCATTCACCAGGACATACTTGTCATGATTGCCAGCAATCGAATTTCGGCATTCGATGTTATTTTGCCAAGACCAATTCCGTACAAAGGCCAGGTACTTAACCAGATTGCTGCTTATATGTTGAAAGCAACAACAGATATCTGTCCTAACTGGTTGCTTGAAACACCCGCACCCCATGTGAGTATTGGAAAAAAATGTGAGCCATTTAAAGTTGAAATGGTGATAAGAGGAAATTTAACGGGCCATGCATGGCGTACTTATTCTTCCGGTGAAAGGATATTATGCGGTGTGATAATGCCTGAAGGATTACATGAAAATGATTATTTCCCGGAACCAATCATCACGCCTACCACGAAAGCTTCTGAAGGACATGATGAGGACATCAGCCGTGAAAAAATTATTGCAGGCGGAATTGTTTCTGAAAAAGATTATATAACGATAGAACATTTTACACGGGCCTTGTTTGAACGTGGCAAATCAATAGCAGCAAAACAGGGGTTGATTTTAGTTGATACTAAATATGAGTTTGGTAAGATTGGTGATACGATTTATTTAATGGACGAAATCCATACTCCTGATTCTTCAAGGTATTTTTATGCTGAAGGTTTCGGGGAAAGACAGCAGAAAGGAGAAAAACAAAAACAGTTAAGTAAAGAGTTTGTTCGGGAATGGCTGATAGCAAACGGATTCATGGGAAAGGACGGTCAAACGATCCCGGAAATGGATGATGCCTGGATTCAAACCATTTCGAACAGGTACATAGAGTTATTTGAAAAAGTAATTGGCGAGAAATTTATTCCTGAAGACTGGTCGGATGATCAAACCTTTAAATCAATAGAGGCATCGTTAGCCAAATTATCAAACATATAAATTGTAGATTGGTTGAGTTGGCACGGTATTTAAGCCATTACTACTAAATATTAAACTATGAATAAGTCATCAAGAATTGCCCTCGGAATATTAGGCGCCGCTGCAGTAGGCGTAATCATCGGTGGATTATTTTACACTGAGAAAGGCAAAGAAATAAGGGAACAAATTGGATCTAAAGCAGGTGATGCTAAGGACAATTTAGCTGAACTTATTAAAAAAGGAAAGCAACGTGCCACAGACACGATGAATGACCTTTCAAGAAAAGCTAATGGCGTTAAAAATAGCGCTGAAGACTATGTTGCTTAATGCAACTGACATCTTAAATGCAAAAAGACTGTTACGTTTTTCGTACAGTCTTTTTGCATTAATACCCGATGCATTATAATACAGGAATTTTTGACAGAAGGAACCCATCTCTAAAGCGTGGAAATTATTCCTTAATGGCAAATTTTAGTTTTGGATTTCTACGGCTTTTATTAAAAATATTCTGATCCATTTTTCTTCCTTTGCGAATAGCTACCCGATCTTCTTTTGGCAAAGCAGCTTCCTGCATACATTCGTTGCTACAACATTGATTGTATGTTGATGCACAACATTCGCACTGAATAAATAGCAAATGACACCCATCATTGGCACAATTCACATGAGTATCAGCTGGCAATCCGCACTGGTGACATTTTGAAATTATATCGTTGGTAACACGTTCGCCCAGCCTGTCGTCAAATACAAAATTTTTCCCAATGAATTGTTGTTCAATTCCCTGCTCTTTTACCTGGTTTACATAATTAATGATCCCACCCTCAACATGGTAAACATTCCTGAATCCATGATGTAACATGTAGGCACTTGCTTTTTCGCACCTTATTCCTCCTGTACAATACATAATAATATCAGCTTCTTCTTTCCCCTTCATCAGGTCGACAGCCATAGGAAGTTGTTCACGGAATGTATCACTTGGAATTTCAATGGCATTCTTAAAATGTCCTACTTCGTACTCATAATGGTTACGCATGTCGATAACTACCGTACCCGGTTTAGAGACCAACTCGTTATAGTCGGCCGCTTTCAAATACTTGCCGGTTTTATTTACATCAAAGGATGTATCTGTAATACCATCAGCAACTATCTTATCTCTTACTTTAATTTTCAAAACCCAAAAGCCTTTACCATCATCATCCACTGCAATATTGAGCCTTATACCATCCAGCCATTCAACCGAATATAACGCTGCCTGCATAAGGTCGTAATTGGATCGTGGAACGCTTATTTGCGCATTTATACCTTCATGAGCAATATAAATGCGACCAAAGACTTTTAACTCATTTAATATCTTCCATAATTCATCGCGAAAAGTTGTGGGATCGGCAATAGTATGATACCGGTAAAAACTGAGGGTTATCCGCGGCTCAGTTTCTTCCATAAGCCGCTGTTTAAGTTCCTGGTTAGAAACCCTGTTATGCAATAAAGCCATTATTATTATTAATTTTTATGAACGTTTGCGTTACGAACAAAAATTTTTGAAAACGGGACAAAGATAATAACCAGCCTCTGTTGAAAACTGATGTTGCTCATAAAATACGCGGATGCTGGTAAAAGGTGAGTTTGATTCGGTATGAACACAGGCTGTTATTTTGCAGAAAATTAAGGATTCAACACCTATACCTAAAATAGAAAAAGATGTGGGAACCATATAAAAAGGGATTTAAAGCATACCTGCAACTTGAGAAATCGCTCGCCGGTAATTCTATCGCAGCCTACCTGCATGATGTGGAAATGTTTACAGAATTTCTGCAGGCAAGTGGAAACTTATTACAGCCGAAAGAAGTGTCGTTGAAAGAACTACAACAATTTCTTAAATGGGTTTCCGAATTAGGGCTTTCTGCCGGCAGCCAGGCAAGGGTAATCAGTGGCTTGAGATCGTTTTATAAATATTGTTTCCTTGAACAAATAAGCAACGTAAACCCCACTGAGCTATTGGAGTTACCAAAACTAAAAAGGGCATTACCTGAAGTTTTAACCTTTAGTGAAATAGAAAAGATGATCTATAAAATAGATCTTACAACACCGGAAGGAAACCGCAACAAAGCCATTCTTGAAACGATGTATAGCTGCGGTTTAAGAGTAACTGAACTGGTTAATTTAAGGTTAAGTTGCTTATACCTTGACGTGGGATTTATTAAAGTAATTGGTAAAGGCGATAAAGAGAGACTGGTTCCAATTGGCAGAGACGCTACAAAATTTATAAACATTTATCGCAGTAGTATAAGAGTGCATGTACCAATAAAAAAAGGGGAAGAAGATATCCTGTTTTTAAACCGTAATGGCAAGCGTCTTAGTCGCATTATGATATTTTTGATTATCAAAGACCTTGCTAAGAAAGCGGGAATATTAAAGAACATTTCGCCACATACTTTCAGGCATTCATTTGCCACACATCTGGTAGAAGGAGGAGCCGACCTGCGGGCTGTGCAGGAAATGCTTGGGCATGAAAGTATTACCACAACGGAAATTTATACTCATCTCGACCGCGAATATCTAAGAACTACTTTACAACAATTTCATCCCTCATTTCAGCCCTTATTAAACAAGTAAAACAATTGCCAGTTTACAAGATAAACCAGTTCTTTCAACAGCTGGCAGATAGCATAGAAACCTATTTTATCAAATCAAAATAAACCGTGCATCCTACAAGCAACCAAAATATAATTATTAGTGGTTGTATCATTAGATAATCTGAAAGCAATTACATTCGTAGTAACATCAAAACAACATGCCCATTAACCTTCGTGCATTTAAGAAAGAATCAGCAATTAACAGGAAGCGTTTTCGCTCATTTATTACAAAACTTGAGACAAGCAGTCACCGCGGCGTTTTGCAGGAAGCACAGGAAGCAAATAAGGAAGTATGGGAGGAAATTGATTGTTTAAGTTGTGCTAATTGCTGTAAGAAAATGACTCCAACTTTAAAGACATCTGATAAAATCAGGATAGCCGATCATTTGGGGATGACAGTAAGAGATTTTACCAATAAATACCTCGAGTTCGATTCCACAGACCGGGATTGGCGAATGATAAAACAGCCCTGCGTTTTTCTAGATCTTACCACTAATAAATGCAATATATACGAGGTTCGGCCAGCTGATTGCAGCGGCTTTCCCCACCTTACCAAAGCACCCTTAAAAAATTATTTGTACATACACAAGCAAAATATAATGTATTGCCCGGCCACTTATTTATTTGTTGAGAAAATGATGAACAGAATTCATTTTTCAAACAAATAACACCGCCGCAAAAAAGCTTCTTCGCAAGTTTTTAAAAAAACAATAGCTACCTACCTTCGCAGGAGTTTATGAAACAGTTATTTATTTATGGAAGTATTCTAACATGCTTATTGGCATGTAAACCAGGCAGCAATACTGAGCACAAAACTACGACCACAAACAGACCTCTAGATGTTGTTCAGCAAATGAAGGAAGTTATTGAGGAAAATCCTGATTCCGTTAAATTATACGAAAGATTAATAGATACTTTAGCCAACCGCAAACAATTTTTACAGGCAGCTTCCTGGTGCAACAAACTGCTTGGTCGTGGAGCAGACAGCAACTATTTCTACTGGTTTGTAAAGGGCGACATTTTCAGACGGGGACAACTTTATGACAGCGCCATATCTTCTTACCAAACCTACCTGAATAAGTTTCCGGACGATGAACAGGTGTTGCTAAATCTTGCCAATACTTACGCTGAAGCTGGTAATAAAAATGCCATCTACCTGGCTGACAAAATTGCCATGCGATTTCCAAACAGGGAGATGAAGAGTGAGGCCGCCTTTATAAAAGGAGTGTACTATAACCAGGTTCAACAATATGTAAATGCCCGGAAATGGCTTGATACTGCCATTGTGATCAATTACACATTAAGTGAGGCATATATGGAGAAGGGTTACAGTTTTTTTGATGAAGCGAAATACCAGGACGCCTTCAAAACATTTAAAACATTGGCCAATATAAATAATGGCTATGCAGATGCCTGGTACTGGATGGCAAAATGCAATGAAGCTTTGGGACAAACACAAGATGCTATAGATAATTATGAGCAGGCTTACGCACTAGATCGTTCACTGGCAGAAGCACTGACGGCTATAGACAGGCTGCGTTCAACTTCAGTGTCAAAACCAAATTAATGTCTTCTTAATTCACTATCATTATTTTTAAGTGCTGCCCGGCTTAGGTTCGGCTAGATGTTTACAGAAATAATTGCATTTTTGCGCTAATTACAAAAGCAATAAATCACTTATTATCAATGGCAATTATAGCTCCGTCATTACTGGCAGCCAACTTTTTAAATCTTGAAGCCGATATCAGGATGTTTAACGAAAGTGAGGCAGAATGGCTTCATTTAGACGTAATGGATGGTAGGTTTGTACCCAATATTAGTTTCGGTTTACCAGTAATTGAGAAGCTTAGACCGGCCACCAGCAAAGTGTTTGACGTTCACCTTATGATAGAGGAACCGGAAAAATTTACGGATTTTTTTAAACAGGCGGGTGCTGATATACTAACCGTGCACTTTGAGGCCTGCAAACACCTGCACCGTAATATCCAGCAAATAAAATCGCTTGGTATGAAAGCCGGCGTGGCTCTTAATCCCCATACACCGGTAAATTCATTACAGGATATTCTAGCGGATATAGATTTGGTTTTGATTATGAGTGTAAACCCTGGCTTTGGAGGTCAATCTTTTATACCGCATACCTTACATAAAATTGCCAAATTACGCCAAATGATCACCAGCCTTGGGTTAGCAGTTGATATTGAGATTGACGGAGGCGTTACACTTGAAAATGCTAAATCAATTATTGATGCAGGAGCAACTGTTTTGGTGGCTGGAAATACTGTATTTCGATCTGCAAATCCCCTTCACACGATCAGCCTTTTAAAAGCGATATAATGGAAAAATAAAAAGCCATGCTGGAATGCAGCATGGCTTACTTTAAAGATCTTACTATTTTACCATTTATCTACTTCTTCTGTAGCCCCGTTAGATACAGATGGTGATGCGATAAAAACATTTTCTTCAATTACTACTGTTGTTTCAGCAGGTGTTTCAACAATCTCTGAATCTGTTACTGCAACGGGCTGTTGTTCAAAGTCGCCATCCGACTCGGGATACTCATGATTAAATGCATCGAAGTCAAAATCAGGCATTAAATCAGTTTTCACGTATTCAACTGCTTCATTGAGCCCTTTTATAAATTTATTGAAATCTTCCTTATAAAGAAAGATCTTATGCCGGTCGTAGCCATCTTCATTGAAGCGTTTACGGCTTTCTGTAATGGTTAGGTAGTAATCATTGCCACGCGTGGAACGAACGTCGAAGAAATAAGTCCTGCGTTTGCCGGCCCTGATCCTTTTACTGTACACACTGTCCATTTTTCGGTCGTTATTTTCGTACGCCACAGTTAGTTGGTTTTAATCCTGCCAGATTACAGGTAATTAACGATTCATTTGCAGTTTGAGTGACAAATATAGGAATGAGATTGAATCAGCAAACAATTTAAAGCATTCGATTTTGAAGAAGGGCATAAAAGACGCTAAATGTATTGCCAGCCAAAGCCCTGGAATATTTTACCGCAATCGTTAGCACAAAGAATTGAATTAACACCCTTGAAAATCAGCACTGACAGCTATCTTCGTTCCTCTAAAATTTATTGTTTTATGAACCTGCACGAATACCAGGCTAAAGAGTTATTGAAAAAATACCATGTCCCTGTACAGGAAGGTATTGCTGTTGATACTGTGATGGCTGCCGAAGAAGCATATCGGCAAATAAAAACGCAAACGGGCAACAGCTTTGCGGTAATTAAAGCACAGATCCATGCAGGAGGAAGAGGTAAAGGAAAGATTGTTGGCAGCGAACAAAGAGGTGTTGCCGTAGCAAAAAGCCTGGATAATGTTACCGAGATCGCCCGTAATATTCTTGGACATACATTAGTAACGATTCAGACCGGCGAAGCTGGGAAAAAGGTAAATAAAATCTTACTCGCCCAGGATGTATATTACCCCGGACCGAACCCTGTTAAAGAGTTCTACTTGTCGATATTACTGGACCGCAGCAAGGGTATGAACGTTGTGATGTACAGCACAGAAGGTGGTATGGATATTGAAGAAGTGGCTCACAATACTCCCGAAAAAATATTTAAGGAATGGGTTCATCCCGGAGGTGCTTTGCAAGGATACCAGGCGAGGAAAATCGCATTTAACCTGGGACTTAGCGGTGATGCATTTAAAAGCTGTGTAAAATTTGTAACTAATTTATACAATGCCTATATAGGTTTGGATTGTGCCATGCTGGAAATTAATCCACTATTTAAAACAAGCGATGACAAAATAATTGCGGTTGATTGCAAAATGAACCTTGACGAAAATGCGCTCATGCGTCATAATGATTTGGCGGCAATGAGAGATGTTACTGAGGAAGATCCAACCGAAGTTGAGGCAGGTCAATACAATTTAAATTTTGTTAAGCTGGATGGTAACGTAGGTTGCATGGTAAATGGTGCAGGGCTTGCAATGGCGACTATGGACATGATTAAATTAAGCGGTGGTGAACCAGCAAACTTCCTGGATGTAGGAGGTAGTGCCAATGCACAAACTGTGGAAGCAGGCTTCCGGATTATTTTAAAAGACCCGAAAGTAAAAGCTATCCTGATCAATATTTTTGGCGGCATCGTGCGTTGTGACCGTGTTGCTCAAGGAGTAATTGATGCTTATAAAAGCATTGGCGAAATCAATATTCCTATTATTGTACGCCTCCAGGGAACAAATGCCGTTGAAGCAAAACAACTGATTGATCAAAGTGGTTTGAAGGTGCAGAGTGCTATACTTTTAAGTGAAGCCGCAGACCTGGTAAACAAAGCAGTGTCATAGTTCTAAAATGTCTTATGTTTAAAAAGGGTTGCCGGAAAAGCAACCCTTTTTATTTGGATGATGTCAACGCTTTGTAAAAAGCCCGGATAAAGGAAGGAAGTTTTCTCGCTAATCCTGACCTGTATTTCGCTCGTTTCCTTGCAACAAAAAGTTTGTAAAGTGTTTTGTCATATTTTCTAAGTGCACTCTCCTCCTGCTTATTAATATTGTTTAACTGCAACTGGAATGAAAGTTTTGTAAACAGTTCTTTTGCGTAATAGTGTTGCCAATACATTAAACCCTCTTCATAGCACTTTCGCTCCAAATCATTTTTAAGATTCAATGCCTGTTGCTTTAACACTTGCTGCGTACTCTCCAACATCAGGATTGCATTGCCGGACATATTGGTATTATGCAGGCGATAAACGGCAATTAAATCTGTGTGATGGGCAATAGGATAGATCCGTGCAATTCTTAAATAAAGATCGTAGTCTTCACATGCTTTAAGACGGGTATCAAATTGCAAATGATCGAAGACCCACCTTTGATACAATACGGTTGCGTGCATGCCAATGTAATTTCCCTTTAAAAGAGCGCAGTAGTGATCTCCTTCTACTTCTTTTATTATATTACCATACCTGTTTTCATTTTCAATTCTATATTGATAGGCTCCTGAAACAAATGCGATTTCATCATACCCTGCTAAAAAACCGGTATTCCTGGCAATTGCTCCCGGCAATAACCAATCATCTGCATCTAAGAAAATCAAATACTTACCAGAGCTATGTTTGATACCGGTGTTACGTGCAGCCGAAAGACCTGCATTATCCTGGTAGATATATTTTACATTTTTAAATGTTCCGGTAATTTTTCTTGTTTCATCAGTTGAACCGTCATCAACTACTATGATCTCGCAAACAAAATTTCCTTCCTGTATAAAAACACTGTTAATAGATTCAGGCAAATATTTGCCATGGTTATAACATGGAATTATTACAGAAACCAGGATGCTTGTATTTACAACAGGTTCATTCAATATAAATGTTTCTAATAATTTATTAGCGCTTAGAGAGTGACTTGTTTATTCTGCCAAATACCTGGGCTATTGTGTGTGTTCTTAGCAGTAGTAAAACAGCCTTGATTTTGGGTAGTTTTACATAATAATAATACAGGATGTATTCTCGTTTCATTTGCACAAACGGTACTAAGTCTGCAGCCTCGTAATTCACATTCTGCTTCTCAAATATCTTCCCGTTTATAAAAGCTAATTTCTTTAAGCAAGTGACTATTGCATTTACACTTTTTAACTCCAACAACGGATCATAGTAGTGTCTTAAACATTCCATCTCGGCAAACGACAACTTGAACTGCGGCCCTGTGTAAAAATGAATGTTTCTTAAGAATAATTCTCTTGCTGATGCATCATACTCAGGTTTTCTTAATACAGTACTCAAGCTTTTTTCTGATAACCTGTAATCAAGCAAAACCTGCTGAAGATGATCAATTTTGTAGTTGGCAATCATCAGCCGCCACCATAAATCGAAATCTTCGGAAAACGGCACAGTGTATCCCCCGATATCCAAAATCACACTGCGTTTATACATTATTGTAGGATGAAACTGTGCACAGATAAAATTTAGATTATAGCAATTATAATAGTTGTTGAAGTTGATAATCTCAACCAGTTCTTTTTGAGGAGTTATGATTCTTACAGATGTGGACAACATAACAGAGTCTGTATGTTGGCTAAAGAATTCAACTTGTTTCTCCAATCTTTCGGGATAGCTGAAATCATCTGCATCCATTCTTGCAACAAGCTCTGTTCGGGATAACTGCAGGCCTTTATTTAAGGTTTCACTTATTCCAAGATTTTCTTCATTTACAACAAGTCTTATTCTTGGATCGGAATAGGATCTTATAATTTCAAGGCTGCTATCCGTACTGCCATCATCGATAATTAACAGTTCAAAATTTTTAAGTGTTTGATTAAGTATACTATCAATAGCTTCATTAAGATGCGTGGCAGCATTATATACGGGCAGAAGAACAGTTACTTCATAATTCATATAGCGGAACCCTCACCTTCTAATTGCGGATCTGAATTTATTATAGAGCCCGAAAGTATACTTATAAACCCTCGGGTAAAAGGTCATTAACCAATTTTTTCTAAGCAAAGCATTAAGGGAAGGATACTGCACATGTTGTTCCTGTAAATATTTTTTTAGCCATTTCAGGTAGAATTTTCTTACATTATTATCTGTTCCTTTTGCAAGAAAAATGTGCATCGCCGAATCGGATCTTTGCCTGTAAATGTTATTACAAAGTGAAGAAACGTAAACAGTACCATGAAAATATATTTTTGACAAAAATGCCTGGTCTTCATACAAAAAATTTTTGCCGGTAAATGTCTCTTCAAAACCGTTAAAAGATCTTACAAAATGTGTCTTTCCAAAAAGTGAACTTACGCAAGGTGCACTTCCTTTTGACAAGGGGTGAAGTGTAAAGAATAAAGAAGGCGGCTGGTATAACGTGTTTTGTTTAGTTCCAACCAGTACATCTACATTCACCTGATTTGGATCACGGCCCTTATTCATGTAATAACTTCCTTCACAAAAAAAATCTACCAATGGAAACTCTAATGCCAGTTCCACCTGCCTTTCCAATTTTTCGGGAAGCCATAAATCATCCCCATCTAATAAGGCAATGTATTCGCCGGTTGCCAGTCTTACACCAACATTTCTACTTGGGCTGACCCCTATATTCTTATGGTTCTCGTGCTCATAATAAATTATCTTTCCTGGATATTTTTCAGCGTAAGCTTTAGCAATTTGAGTGCTGGAATCAGTGGAGCCATCATCAATGAGTATATATTCCCAGTTAGCATATGTTTGTGCCAGAACTGTTTGAATGGTTTCTTCTATAAGTTGTTCTTCGTTTAAAAAAGATGTTATGATGGATACCAACGGTTCTTTGGGGCTGTCATCCATTTTATGTTCGTCCTTCAACATTTAGTAAGCGTTTAATTTAGTCTGTATCAGCAATTTGCAAACCAGTTGTCTACCTGTTTTTTAAACCCATTACCAGCCCAGTTGCATACCTGCATTCTACCTAAGGCTAATATATCTGATTTTTTGGTTATTGCTGCCTGCGAGGTGGTAAATCCAGCCTTGATACCAGCATTTCTTGCTGCCTGTACCGATGCTTCATTATACCTGCCATAAGGATAGGCAATTGCATTGGATATATTCGTGAAATGTTTTTTTAGTAATGTTTTACAGCGGTTCATTTCAGCTTGCTGGTAATTGCTAGAATGAAAAGGCAATGCAGCATGAGTGGCAGTATGAATACCCAATGTAAAAAGACCTTTATCGGAAAATGTATTTAACTGTTCAAATGTCATTGGGACCTTATCATTTTTAGGCGCTTCATCAAAGCCAGCCCATTTAACTATAAACTCAAGGGCTTTGTTTATTTCAGGTAAAGTGAGCGGTAATAGTTGTTCCCAGATTGCCAGGTATAACCGGCACCTGTCATTTGGGGGTTCAGCTGGCCACCTCCAGGTGTTTTGTTCGTTAATTTGAGCCTCGTTTAAAACAGGATCTTTTAGAGAATATTCAAATATTTTCCCCGCAATTTCGATTGAAATAAACGTAGGAAGTTGTATCGACCCCAGCATAATATCCTCCAGTAAATCCCACCAGAATAGTTTTCCGGAACCTATATAATCCGATGCAATAAAAAAAGTTGCAGGACTATTGAAGTTTTCAAGTATCGGTTTTGCATGTAAAAAATTGTCTGTATAACCGTCGTCGAATGTGATACAAATAGTTTTATGATTCAACTTTCCAACAGCATGGTTATCGATTAATTCATCTAGTTCAACTACTTTAAAAGATTTACTAAGCACTTCAATTTGTTCTTCAAAATTTTTTGGAGAAACTGATAAAGCCCAGGGATCATACATCACATTTGCTACCCGATGATACATCAGTACAATTGCTTTCTTGCTAAAAATGTTATTCAATCGCCTCAACTGTTGCATCATACTTAACTATTTGACAGCCCTGGCGGTGATTATCACCTGGTAATGTGGATCTGTTTGATCCAATTTAGACTTATCCATTTCAGGCAAGCCCATGCCATACAAAAATGCAGTTGCAACCATCACATTTCCATTAACACCCACCTCAAAATTCTCTTTCGGAAAGGCTTCCTGCAAAAGTAATTTTATGGCGCTGTCGGTATAGGCCCAAAGCCAAAGATGCGCCCAATCGGTGAAATCGATATTTGAAATACCCGGAACAGTTAAAAGAAGCACCCCTCCGGGTTTTAAAATCCTATAACAAGTTTCAATAGCTTTATTGTGATGGTAAATAAGGTGCAGGGTTTGAGTTAATATGATGCAGTCAAAAGCATTATCAGGCACATGAGGCGCATCGCTTAAATCGCCTACATAGGTAGCGTTTGAATTCTTATCATCCACATGCAGCACATGACTTTTTACAAGCCTGTCGCCACCATACTTCAACGTATATTCATTGTCGCCAATTTCAAGCACATCTCCCTTTATGTCCAGCTTGTGCTTTTCCAGAAAGTTTTCGATGTAATACCTGTCAACGGGCCCTCCCCTGTCGTAACCAAACTCTGTACTAAATGGAGCCGTCCTTTTAAAGCTTCCCCATTTGACCTGGTTTATACCAGGTGCATGTTGTAAAAGCCCGATCTTTTTTAATACTTTTTTTATCTCATTTTTTGCGGACATGTAAAATTTTTTTTGATAATAGCTTAAGATAAAGGGTTAGATTATTTTTAAATAACATGGATATCTCATGCCTGTCGATTGCTGACCATGGTTTGGTATTTACATTTCTATACAAGATGCCAGTGTAATAATTTTTCCAATACTTTATGCCGAACCTATAACATCTTTTTTCTTTTTCATCCGATAAATAAGCTTCTTGTCTCTTCAAAACATTCAAAGCATTATCAAGCATCAGCTTGTTATTGGCCGACATATTGGATGTATGTATCCTATAAACTGCGAGAAGTTCCTGGTGATGAATTACAGGATAACTTCTTGAGATTTTCAGGTACATATCATAATCTTCAAATGCATTTAAAGTAGTATCAAATCTATATTGATCAAATACCCAACGCTGGTACATTACCGTTGCATGCATAGCAACATAATTACCTTTTAAGAAATGGGCATAATGCCTATCATTTACAACGACCTTTTTCTCTTCCTGCAAATTTATATCTTCTATTAATTTTATATGGGCACCCGAAACAAATGCAGCACCGGGATTGTTTGTTAAATAAGAAAGATTTATATCAATTGCATTTCTTAATAACCAATCATCTGCATCCAGGAAAACAAGGTATTTCCCTGAACTTTTAACTATACCAGTATTCCTGGCAGCAGATAAACCCTGGTTATGCTGGTATATATATTTTACACCGGGGTAAGCGCCGCAAACCAGTTTTGTGTGATCTGTTGAACCATCATCTACCACAACAATTTCGACTAATACAGATGGTGATGCACTTACACTTTCAATAGCATTTGCAAGATAATTGCCGTGATTATAACAGGTTATAACAACTGAAACCAAAACAGTATTGTTAGAAAGTTCAGTTTCCATTAATTCAAATAATCATTTTATTCTTTTGTGCTTATGGTCCCTGCTGATCCGATTTCAATCCTTTCCTTTTCCAACCCTGCTTCCAACTGTTGAATGGTAAGCGGAAAATTTGGCCTCACATACCCCCACCATTTATCGTACCAGTTTGTATTTTCACGAAAATCAGCTACTTCAAAATAGATACATTCTTCCAAATTGAATAATTCAACTGAAGTATCCTTAGCAAAAAATATATTAAAATAGTAAGAGCCATCGTTTAAGAAATTACCCGGAATTGTGCATTCACCTTCATAGATGCCCTTGCTTGTTTGTTTAGATAAAGAAGGAATATCAAAAATGCAATCTCCGGCGGTGGTAAACAACAACAGATCTGCCGATAAATTAATATTATCGTTGTTGTTATAAAACCGAAATTTTACAGTGAGAGGAGTTCTGATGTCTATAGCATCCTGCCCATCAAGTTGCGGAATAAGTTCAACAGAAAGTACTTTGATATGTTCATTACCCGGAGCTTCATTAACAGATAAAAAGTTATTTTTCCATGATTTTTGCTGCAAAGAACCCAGGTAATTATTGACTACTGTTTTTGCATCACCATTTGCCCTAACAACGCCTTTATCCAACCAGATAGCCTTTGAACACAGGTTGTTTATAGCCTGTAAATTATGACTTACAAAAATGATGGTCCGCCCTTTGGTGTTGGAGGCATCTTTCATTTTTCCAAGGCATTTTTTTTGAAATTCTGCGTCACCCACTGCTAATATTTCATCAACAATTAGTATATCGGGTTCGAGATGGGCAGCTACTGCAAATGCGAGGCGCACATACATACCCGATGAATACCTTTTGACCGGGGTATCAATAAATTTTTCTATACCTGAAAACGAAATAATCTCATCGAACTTGGAATTAATTTCAGCCTTCTTCATGCCGAGCATGTAGCCACTTATAAAAATGTTTTCTCTTCCGGAAAGGTCCTGGTGAAAACCTGTACCAACTTCTAAAAGGCTGCTCACTTTTCCCTTGCCTTTTATGCTGCCGGATGTTGGTTTTATGATGCGGGACAAAATTTTTAAAAAGGTGGATTTACCTGCTCCATTGTGTCCTATTATTCCCCAGGATTCGCCTTCTTTAATTGCAAGATCTACATTTTTTAATGCCCATATGGAGTCTTTGCTATTATTGTTGCTATTTTCAATGGAAATTTCCTGCTCTTTATTAAAATTTTTTAGTACCCACTCCTGCATATCCCGCCTTAAAGAACCAGATCCAATGGTTCCAAGACGATAAAGCTTTGATATATTTTCGGCTCTAATTACAAACTCCGACATAAAAATTGTTATCAGGCAACATCCATTAGTTTATCGCCCATTTTATTAAACAACATCATACCCCCCATAACTAACAACACCGTAATCACGAAACTATAGATGATTGGAAAGGCTTCGATTTGACCTTTGCCCAGGAATGAATACCTGAATAATTCAAACACAGATGCCAATGGATTTATATTAACCATCCATTTTACTTTTTCCGGAACCATCGAAAGAGAGTAAAAAATAGGGCATACAAACATCAGCAGCCTGGTGATCAATTGTAATAATCCAAGTAAGTCTTTGTATTTGGTACTAAAAATTGAAAAAATAAGGCCCAGCCCAAAGCCTAAACCTGTGGTTAGTAAGATGGCAGGAAAAATCAATAATATCTTGAAAAAATCAAATTGCAAATCAGTAGTGGCAACGAAATAAAAATATACTACCAACAGAAAAACTAACTGGATACCAAAACGTAATAAGTAAAGCAACACAGACGCCAATGGCGCAATAATACGCGGAAAGTACACCTTGCTATATACCGGCATATTCTGCATAAATGTGTAGGAAATATTTAAGAAAAGTTCTGAAAAAAGATTCCAGAGTGTAATACCAATCAAATAGTATAAAAAAGATGGAAAGCCCTCCGTTGAGAGATTCATCAAATTACGAAAAACGAAAATGTAAGTGAGTACAGTGAGCAAAGGTTGTAAAATTACCCAGAGAGGTCCCAGCAATGTTTGTTGAAAAGATGCTAAAAAATCTTTTCGAACTAAGCGGAAAAGTAAATCTTTATAATGAAAAATTTCTTTCAGGCTTCCACCCAACCAACTGGTTTCAGAAGTTATTTCCCAATCCCAGTTTTGATCTCTTTGTAACATAGCGAATTAGTGAAACTAAAGGATTGATAAAAAAACACGCAAAGTTTATTTGTGTGAGGCCGAGATAAACCTGGTTTTGATTTTATCTCCTAGTTTTTCTATTTGTTTATACCTGAATAGATGCATAAGATAAAACCTGCAAACCCAGTAAAGGGTACGCATATTCTTATGCATTCTGAAGGCACCTTTGGCTTGAATAAAAGCAGCTTTTCTATTGGTATAAAGCAGGCCATTTGCAACCTTCACGCTGAAAATAGAATAATACGCCAATGCAAAACTCTTGATTTCCTTCCGTTTGTTTTCAGGTAAATAGTTTTGAATGATATTTATTATTTTTTCAATATCCTTTATATTTTGTCCTGTAAGAAAAGATTTTTGAGATATGCTGTTTATATTAGAAACGCGGTAACAAGCCAGTTTTACAGGGGCATAAGCCACAGGATACTTCGATGCAATACGTGACCACATCTCCCAGTCTTCGCCAAAATGGGCTGCAAAAAAGCTTCCTAATTTTTCGTATACTTCTCTTTTAACAACGATAGCAGGGGGTTGAATCAGTTGCTGCCTGGCTATTTTAAAAATGAAGTCTTTTATGATGCCACTCTCTTCCGATAGTTTATTATCGCCCATTGGAACTTTAAAACTACGGTCATCTATAAAACTATAATTTGTAAAAGCGGCACCTGCCTCTGGAAACCTGGTGAAAAGAGAAGCAATGGTTGTATAAAAGTTAAGTTCTACGGCGTCATCTCCGTGCAATAAATGCAGGTACTTGCCCTTTGATCGGTTGATACAGGTCTCAAAATTTCTCAGGCTGCCTACATTTTCAGGCTGCTTATAAAAGCTCACCCTACCTTTTCCGACACGTTTTACTAATTCTTCAATATTGGCATCGGTGCTACAATCATCAATTACTTCAATCTGCATCAGTTCAGGACCTAAATCCTGCTTTAATACACTTTCTATTGCTTGTGGAATAAATGTGGCGCAGTTATAAGTAGGGATCATGATTGACCATAACGGCCTGTCATGACTATCTGGTATTGGTAATATTATTGGGGGAGATTCAGGAATTCTTTGCATTGCAATTTTAAATGATTTTGATACATCCAGGCTAGATTAAATCATTCTTATACTCAAATGCAGGTCTAAGGGATACAATCATATTATTTATAACGTCAATAAAATTGGAATAAAAGTCGTGAAACATAGTAAGGTTTATTATTGAGAATACATTATAAATACTCTAATATAAATATATGTATCTACAATCTTAACAGCAATTATATGGATAATTGTACTAAATATCGTGCCAGCATAATCCTGTTTCCAAGGTAAAACATCGATGGAATTACCAGGTGAGAAAAAGAATTATTGCTGCAAGTTGGGGGCGAATTTCTATTATTTCTTTCAATTTCAGGAAAATATCATTTCGCTTACCTGGTTTCACCTTTTCTTCAATCAACTACCTGGCCTTTTCCCTGGTTAATTTTGTGTGAAACAGTTATCGACCTTCCTCCATATTTTCAACGGATTACCATCTTTTAATTCCTCAGGCAGACTGGCATTATTCCAGTTTTGAAAACATACCGGTCTCGAAAAACGCCTGATACCATCTGCACCGACTGCAGTAAACCTTGCATCTGTGGTAGCGGGAAAAGGGCCGCCATGCTGCATAGCCGCGCAAACTTCCACCCCGGTAGGCACTCCATTCAAAATCATTCTGCCACATTTTTCCATTAACAGATCTACGAATTCAGCATTTTCATGGATTTCATTTGCTGTTGCTATAATAGTAGTTGTTAGCTGTCCATCCAAACTGCATGCAACCCCGAGCAATTCCTGGATACTCTGACAAGACACAACAAGAGAATAAGGCCCAAAAATTTCTTCCTGCAATAACCGGTTTTTCATAAAAGTTCTGCCATCAACAGTAGCAATAGCAGGAGCAGCCAGCAGTTCCCCGGGGATATTAGGGTTTGAAATTGTTTCAACAGCATCTTCTTTTAAAACTGCGTCAAGCTTTATATGAAACGATCCGGCAATACCAGAGTGAAGCATTGCGGCAGCCGCTACCTGCTCAATTTCAGCCTTTAATGCTTCTTTAAATTCCTGCAGATCTTTACTTTCAATGCCAATAATCAGCCCCGGATTTGTACAAAACTGACCGACACTTAAAGTAATGGAAGCTGCCAGCATTTTTGCTATCCCGGAAGCATTTTCTCTTAGTTTACCAGGCAATAGGAATACAGGATTTACGCTTCCCATCTCAGCGAAAACAGGTATGGGTATTTGCCGCTGGTTTCCCCAATCAAAAAGCGCTTTTCCTCCATTAAAGGAGCCTGTAAACGCTACTGCTTTGGTGTTTTGATGCGTAACAAGTGCTTTACCCACGTCGTTTCCGGCACCATAGATATGGCCGAATACTTGCTTTGGCAAATTACAGGCATCACAGGCCTTGTGAATGGCTTCTGCAACCATATAACCCGTTTTTGGGTGTGCCGGATGGGCTTTTACAACGACCGTGCAACCGGCTGCAAACGCACAGGCGGTATCGCCACCAGCAGTAGAGTACGCAAACGGAAAATTACTTGCACCAAATACCACCACTGGTCCGAGGGGAACCTGCGTTTTCCTGATATCAGGTTTTGATGGATTCCTGTTTTCATCACCTGTATCGATCCGAACCTGTAACCAATCCCCTGCTTCACAGGCATCCGCATAGCTGTTTAGCTGGAAAATGGTCCTGGTCAATTCACCCTGCAGCCTTGGCTTCGAAAGATTAGTTTCCTTCATAGCCATTTCCAACAATCTGTCGCCCAGGCTTTCCAGGTTCGCGGCAATAGTTCGCATAAAATTTGCCCGCTCCCTTAGCGACTTTCTTTTATAAACCTGGAATGCCATGCTTGAGGCCTGCATGATACTGCTTACCTCTGCAGGAGTTGCGTCAATAAATCCGTCCATACTGAGCAATATTAATTTTTGATTTTTGCTACTAAAAAAATTACTCCCGATACCGGCTTTGCTGTTATTTTTGCCGCCCTGTATTTTTGAAAGCCACTTAAAAATACGAAGAGCCGAAAGCATTTATTAAAAAGAGAGGTGCCCGAGTGGTTGAAGGGGCTCGCCTGGAAAGCGTGTATATGGGAAACTGTATCGAGGGTTCGAATCCCTTCCTCTCTGCAAAGCAATTTAAGCAAACAAAACCCCGCAGACTTATTGTCGCGGGGTTTTGTACTATTTTAACCTGGTAAAATAAGGGGTACTTATAAAAAATTACTCCATAAGAATATTTCATTATTAGTGTTTGCTAAGTCAATTTTCCACAAGAAAAGTGAATTTTAAAGATGAGGGTATTTAAAAAATAACCCGAAACTTAGCGATAGAACTTAATCAGTACTTTGCTGAAATATCCTTGTTTCTATCCGGCGGATCTACCTGCAATAAGTGTTTTACAAAAAAGTCACGTTTTCTTTTACGACCATAAGGTCCGCCATCGCTGTGGCCCATTCCGGGCATTACCAGCAGATCGAAGGTTTTACCAGCCTTGATTAATGCATCAGCCATGCGGTAAGTAGATTCGGGCGGAACATTGGTATCAGCCTCCCCTACAATCATCATCAATGCTCCTTTTAATTTAGCTGCATTAGTTATATTACTTTGAGCAGCATAATGAGGGCCAACCGGATATCCCATCCACTGCTCATTCCACCATTGTTTGTCAATGCGGTTATCGTGACAGGCTGAGGCGGAAACTGCAGCTTTGTAAAACTCGGGATGAAATAACAAGGCACCGGTGCTGTTTTGTCCACCTGCTGAAGTACCATACAGGCCAACTCTTGATGTATCGACATAAGGATACTTTTTCGCCAATGCTTTTGTCCATAAAATCCGGTCGGGCAAACCTGCATCTGCCAGGTTCTTCCAGGCTACGTCATGAAAACTTTTTGAACGATTAGCTGTTCCCATTCCATCGCATTGTACCACAATGAATCCAAGCGAAGCCATGCTTTGCATTTCGCTGTAAGACATAAAACTTTTTGGAACAAATGCATCTTGCGGACCTGCATAAATATTTTCAATTACCGGGTACATTTTGGTGGAATCAAAATCAACTGGCCTGCATACAATACCCCAAATATCAGTAAGTCCATCTCTTGCTTTAGCTACAAACACTTCCGGCATACGTAATTGAAGTTGATTAAAAATCGACAGATCTGCTGTTTCCAAAATCCTGATTAGCTTACCATCTTTTGTTCGATGGAGGGCTGCAACCGGTGGCAGGTCGGGGCGGGAGTAATTGTCGATGAAAAATGTTCTATCGGCAGAAAAAGACAAACGGTGATTAGCATTTGCAGAAGTGATTGCAACCATGTTTTTTCCATCAAAACCGATGCGGTAATAATGAATATTATATGGATCTTCTCCAGGGTTAACACCGCTTGCCTGGAACCAAATCTCTCTTTTCTTTTCATCAATACTATCAATGTTTCTTACTACCCAATTGCCTTTTGTAATCCTGTTTTTAATCCCGCCTTTAACAGCATCAACCAAGTACAATTGATTCCATCCATCCTTCTCGCTGGTCCATATAACTTCATTGGTATTTTTTACATACCAGGTAAAAATCCTGCTTTCATAAATAAAGGTGTTCGTTTTTTCGTCAACCAAATTCCTGGTATCGCCATTTGAAGCATCCACTTCGATCATACGAAAACGCTGGTGCCCCCTATCTGCTTTTTCGAAAACAAAAAAGCGGTTATCATTATACCGCCAATGGATCCAGGGAAAATCTAAAAAATCATAGATCTCTGTTTTTGTTTTAACAAGGTCAGCTGATCCAATGTTGATAGTAAACATTTCGTAGGAAGTAAACGGATCACCCGGTTGCGCATACCTGTTTGATTTCAATACAGCTCTTGTTGTTGTATCAACGGAAGACAAAAGAAAATACACCGGCTTTTCCTCTACGGGTTTTATGCGAAACACTACCAGGTGTTTGCTATCAGGCGACCATTGCGCCAGCCCGTAAGGTTGCAAAGTGTCGGCATCTTTGGTATATTGAATAGTTTGCGCAGATGTAATGGATCGCACAAAAACATTTCCGTTTTTTATAGATACCACATATTGCTTATTGGGCGAAATACTATCAGATTCCCATTGCCGCTGCCAACGGCTTTTAATGCCACTATTTACCGGCCTGTTTTCCCGTGTTTTGATACTTTCATGCTTAGACCCTTCATATGTATTTGTATTAATCTTATACCAGTTTTTTCTAACCTCGATAAACAGGAGTTTATGATCATCATCAAACTCCATGTTTGTAATGGGAAGATTATCTGCAACTAGAATTGTATCGGCAAGTTTTGATACTATGGAAGCCATTTTTACATGATCGAAAGCAGGCTCTTTTGTATTTTTAACTGCATCTACCAGCACGTATTCCGATTTGTTTGCGGCAACCAGGTTCTTATACCAAAAACGCTTATTATCCTTTAACCAGCGGGCATTTATATTGGTTTTAAACACACTGTTTCTTGCCAAAGAATCAAGCAGAGCCGTTTTTTTATAGGATGCCGCTATTTCATTTTGGTCCGGCAAATATTGTGGCAGGCTTTGTGCATCTGCGTGTTGCAAAGCCGATGAAAACACCATTGATACCAGGGAGAAAAAAATAGCAGCAATATACTTGCGTTGATTGAACATGTATTGAAAATATAAAAGTGAATCCAAAACGTAAAAAACATTATCGCATTTTTCCAAAGGCCATCTAAGGGATTAGAATTGCTTAACAGCGATTTTTTTATAACCGGGATCTTTTAAACGAAGGATATTTATAGAGTATGGCTTCCATTTTATTTCGAAGTTATTAGCAGGAACCTGCATTACATGCTGTACCGGGAGATATTTTAGTGGCTCCTCCAGGGTATTTTCAACTTCCAATTTTTCTGTAGCGATACTTGTGATTATCGCATCCGAACCAAGAGCTGTAATACCTGCAGTTTCTACCATCGTAGTTACCGGGTAATCATAGGCATTTACAACTTTTAAAATGATATCACCGCTGCTTTCATCCCTGCCTGCCAGCGCAAATAATTTCTGTGGTTCTTTATAAGTCATAACCAGGCTATCGTTTAAGAATCCTTCCACTTTATCATTGCCAATCTCTAACCTTATATCATACCACTTTCCTGTTTCAATGGGGGAACTTAGTTTTACCTGGTTGGTCAATCCTGCTACATCATAACCGTTGCTAACTTTTTCAAAAACTGTGCAGGCATTTAACCAGCTGCCAATATGTGCCCTCATGTAGGAGTTGCTATCCTTTACCGCGAACGGAATAATAAAGGCATTATAACCACTTAATTTTCGGCCTTTTATTTTTAGGGTATAATTACTAAAGCTTTTATTCTTTAGCATCGCAAATTGTTGCGCACCTTCCGCCGTTTGTGCAAAGGCACTATCCCTTACGTTCCATTTACCACGTACTTTTGCCCATTCTTCCCCCCTGTTTATGAAATCGCTTTTATATACCGATACCCCATTTTCAATTATTTCAACATCTTTATACTCTGTTTGTGTATCCCAGGTACCCATGCCGATACTACCTGCGAATAATGGAGTAACAACAGCAGCATTTTTCGTGGTAACGCTTGAAGAAAGATTTACATCGGCCCGATTTTCCACAAACGATTTTATGGCGTAATAAGAAATTCTGCCAACCGATTTAGAAGCATCAAAATTGATAAGATTTACCGGCCAGTCGACATCATTCACATTCACCAGTAAAGGTGCATAACTGCTCCATTTTACGAGGTCGCTGTTACGCTCCATGCCAATCATATAAATTGCATCGCTTAAAGCAGCCTGCATGTTTCCATTTCCAACTCCGGCATTGGTTGCAAATTCACCTACATACATATCCCAGGCACCGCGTTTGTATTTATCAAAATGATCGGGATTACGCATGCTCCAGTAGGCATCTTTGTAAGCATGTTCATCTACAATATCAACCTGCTTCATATCCTTTAATGTATGCTGGTTTACATCACCGATACCCATGCTTGCCATAAGCCTGATGCGGGGATATTTTTCCTGGATAGCTTTATAGAATATATTGTAACGGCTCGCATACTTAGGGCCATGCTGCTCGTTTCCTATCTCTGCATATTTTAATGGAAACGGTTTGGGATGACCATTTGCAGCACGCATTTTTCCATACTTCGAGGTTACAGGTCCTAATGCATATTCAATAGCATCTAGTGCATTCTGAATATATGGCTGCAATTCTGACTCAGGTATATAAGTTCCGCTTCTGTATTCGCATGAAACACCTGCATTGAAGACATATAAGGCATCCGCACCTATATCTTCACAAAACTGCAGGTATTCGTGGTAACCAAAACCATCACTGCTCCAATATCCCCATGGGCTGAAACTGCCAGGTCTTTTCTCCAGTTGCCCGATAGAATTTTTCCAATCAGGAGCGCTTTCAATAGTGACACCTTCTACGTAACAGCCACCCGGCCAGCGAACAAAAGATGGCTTTAAGCCAGCAATCATTTCTGCCAAATCTTTTCTTAAACCATTGGGCCTGTTCTTAAAAGTTTTTACCGGGAACAAGGAAACAAAATCAACCCATACCTTCCCTTTTCCGCCAAAGGACAATACAAATCTTGCTTTTGCATCAGCAGTTGCAGGGATAAGTTTACAGGTATACTTTTTCCATCCACTGTTTGCTGTTGTTGAAAAAACATGCGTCGCCAATACAGTACCGTTAGCAGACTGCAAGGAAGCTGTTACGGGGCTTTTATATCGGGCATCTGATCGCAGGTAAAAAGATAAATTATAACTCTCTCCTGCAACGGCATTAATTCCCCAAAACCCTTCATTAATCAATTCTGCTTTTCCGGCGGGATCATAGTTTTCAATTTCAACAGATAATGAATTAGGAGTAGCCGTGGTTAATGGTTTTTCCTGGGTAAGGCTAACCATCATACTACTGCTTCCCACAGAATTTTGTGACCATGCAGGAAAGGCTGATTTATGCGGCCACTCTAATTTCCAGTCTGTTTTCTGTGGCTCGATCATAAAATGCGGCTTTTCCGGGAAGGGTACCAGGAAATTATTTTCGAGCTTTGTGCCGGCGGGTATTCTTGTTTCTTCAAAGCCCCTGTTTTGTATCAGTTCTGCATATAAGCCACCTTCACCGGCATGACTTATTTCTTCAAAAAAAATCCCATGCAGAGTGGGTGAAATACGGGCACCCTGCTTTGTTGCATCGATCTTTATTACAGCTTGTTGCTGTGCAAAAACACCTGGCAATATGAGTATACAAACGAGTGCCGTAACAAGGCTTTTCATCATGTTCAGAATTGATACTGTTTCTAATTGTTTTATGTAAACCGACATTACAAGACAAGGACTATTTTACAATCCATTCGTGAATGCCGGCTGAGTTGTCAACAGGCTGTTGCAACTCTAATTTCAGGGCTGTAGTTGTTACAGGTTCAAAACTTACTTTATTGTATTTGTCTTTCGACAACTCGTATGCTGATGTTGGAACTACAGGTATCCATTCACCTTCTTTTTTATAGAATACTTTCCATGATTGTGGGATGCGGCAACCTCCAAACGGGCCATCATCATACCAATACACAGATGATTGCGAAACAGTGTGCGCCGAATCAAAATCGTACTGAACATACTCCGTAGTATTCTTCTTTGGCCACCAATGCAGGTAGGTAGCACTGGCATCGCCGGCATTCAGAGGCTCATACTGGTCGTTTAATCCCTTCAGCATACGCTTGTTCGCAATAGAGCCGGATACCGTGCTTTTGGAAGCTATGGTGGGTGCTGGCTGCGGTTTGCTGGCCGACTCCACAAACGGAATCCAGACCTCCATCTCGCCGGGACCACGATTGGCCCATGTATAATACGGTATTGCTTTAACATCCTGTTCGGATTTTAGCAGAACATCACTGTTTAACTGGCGTTTTGTAGAAGATCCTTTCATCTTTAATTCCATAATACCATTGAGCAAGCTGGGATTGTAAACTGTTTGGATAGCAGCATCTATATCCACTACGATATTCATTACCGCAGCGTCTTTGTTATCGGGTCCTTCGAGGCAATACACAACGGGTCCGCGTTGTAAGGCAAAGCGACCTACATCTGCTTTTACTGTTGAATCGGCCAATATCTTTTTTACTTCCATGGGCAATTCAAAACTTACCTTATCTCCTTTTTTCCAGGGACGATTGATAACTGCATATCCTTTTGCTTTCGTATACTTAACAGGTTTACCATTTAATAAAATTGAAATTGGTTTTGCATTTGCTTTATCATCTCTATACAAACCTCCGGGCACTGGTTCATTAACCGACCAACCAGGTATGCGAATATGTAGCGCAAAAGTTGCAGGCCTGGCAGGATTAATAGTGATGTCGTTTTTGCCTTCCCAGGGATAGTTTGTTTGTTGGGTGATTGCAATATTGCCCGCCGGTAATTTTATATTGGATGTACTGCCTGCAAACAAATTCACATATAGATTATTTTTGTTTTGTGCATATACATAGCCTGGCATCGATGGTAAAAAACGCGTCATGTTGGAAATGCAACAAGCACAGCCAAACCAGGCACTGCGCTGATGCTGACCCATTGATGCCAGCGGGTTTGGATAGAAGAAGCGATCACCGCTTAATGAAACACCTGATAGTAAGCCATTGTACAAGGTACGTTCCAAAACATCAATGTATTTTGAATCGCCATGCAATAAAAACATGCGGCTGTTCCAATATACATTAGCAATGGCAGCACAGGTTTCGGCATAGGCGCTCATGTTTGGCAATTCATATGGTTTACCAAAAGCCTCGCCTGCACCGGTAGCACCAATACCACCTGTGATGTATAGCTTTTTTTCCACCACATCGTGCCAGATATCATCAATTGCATCAAGGTATTGTTTGTTGCCGGTTAATGCCGCTACATCTGCCATCCCAGTGTACATGTAAGTAGCACGAACGGCATGACCTACTGCTTCGTGCTGGTCGGTTACTTTTTTATATGACTGGTTGTATTCGCCACTGAATTGTTTACCGGGGCCGCGTACATCCAAAAAGAATTTTGCAAGATCGAGATATGCTTTTTTCCCGGTGATACGATACATTTTTGTAAGACCGGTTTCAACGATCTGGTGACCAGGGAATCTTTCTTCTTTACCAAAGCCAAATGTTTTAACCAACAGGTCAGCATTTTTAACAGCAATGTTTAAAAGTGACTTTTTACCAGTTGCCTGGTAATGCGCTACTGCCGATTCGAAGAGGTGGCCGGAGTTATACAATTCATGACTAAGATCTTCTTCCAACACCCAGCGTTTGGGGCCCATCCAGTCGTGACGTTTTTCGGTTTTAGCGGTACGAAAGGTGTAGAGATAACCATCTGCTTCCTGTGCAGCACCGATAATAGCAATCAGCGAATCGAGGTATCTTTCGAGGTCCGGATTTTTCTTTACTTGCAAACCGTAAGAAGCACCTTCAATTACTTTATACAGATCGGTGTCATCAAACGTATACTCGGTTAGTTTGCCTTTTTTCTTTCCGGCAGCAATTAAAAAATTGTCGATGCGACCTTCCTTTTTGCATTGGTCCAAAACGTAAGGGATTGTTATATCGCCATTTACCCGAATTTTTGGCGCCCAAAAATTGTCTGACACATTTACCTGTGTAAAGGGAACGGGCTGAATGGGATAATCTGCTTTGACTTTTTGCGCAGCAACATTACTGTGGCTGTAAACAAGTATGGCTAAGGCAGCAATTTGTATTTTTTTTACGATCATCCTAATTATTTGAAAACAACATGTAAGTTATAAAATAGTGGGGTGAAGGTAGAAATGACTTGTAAACGGGACTTGCCTGATTTTGACTGCAGGTACCTGTTTCTTATCAATTCTACACGGTTTATATCGATTTATAATTACCCTAACATTTCCAGGATGCTGCGAATCCAGCCCCTTAACAAAAAAGTGGCGCTGTGGACAATTCAACGTGAAATAGACCAGCGCATATTCGGAGGTAATGCATGAAAGAAAATACCGGTATCATTGAATGATGTGGCATAAGTGCTATTACAGCTTTTTATCATATAAATTAGTTTGGACAAAAAAACCCGGCAAAGAATTGCCGGGACGCTTTAAATAAAACTGCTTGCTAAAATTTTCAAGCTGATAAATAATTAGAAACTTTAGTTTCCAAACAAGGCTGATAATCTTTAATCTTTTGGAACCGGTTTGAAAAAAATCAAAGATTAAGACCCGTTATTTACCGTTAATTTCTTGTATGTACAGCAAATTACTTTTAAAGAGATTTATCGCTGGTAATTCGGCCTGTTATTGCCACCAAGCAAACAGAATGACGTTAAATGCCTTTTCAAATTATTTTTCCCGGGCATTAAATGTCACTCCAAAACGCATGGTATTACTAAGTGGACTGCGGTCTATACCTGAACCTGTTGGCAGCAGATATGCAAAGTTCACGGTTAGCAGGTTAAATTTAAACCCGGCACCCGCAGTAGCATATTGCCGGTTTCCTTTCTCCTTGCTTTCAAAAAAATAGCCAGCCCTGATCATCAACATATCGTCGTAGATATATTCAGCACCGCCGGCCAGATTTACCTCTTTTATTTCGTTGCTAAAACTACCAGCATCTCCGAAGGAGGAAAACCAGCTTGTTACAACACTCTTATTGTAATAATTTTCGAGATTGGCCACGTAATTTTCCGCCTTATTATCGGGAGGTGTTGGTACCAGCAATTTGTTGAAATCGGCACCGAACAAAAGCTTGTGACGGCTGTCGACGAGTTTTGTATAAGCCACTCCCAAACCGATGTTGGCAGGTATGTAATCTTTCTGCCTGGTATCCTGCGTATAGGATATTTTAGAGCCGAGATTGGTAAGTGCAAGACCAGCTGTGAGACCATTTCCCTGTTTGTTTATAGTATTATAAAACAAGCTTAGATCCGCTGCAAAAGCGGTTGCGGATTCATAGGTTTTGCCACCGATATATTGATTGGCAGCGAGGGTAGAATTAATAACACGCAGTGCTGCGCCAACAGAAAATTTTTCGTTGAGTTTTTTAGCCAACCCAACATCAAACGCCATTTCACGGGGGCGGTACAAATCAAGTTTATTACCGCTAATATCTACAAACTGGATATTACCTAAACTAAAATAACGCATGGATCCAGTAAAGGCTGTATTGACATCCGGCTTATAATATCCTGACACGGTTGCCATAAATACGTCATTAAAACCCTCGTCTTTCATCCATGGGATATAGTTTACTCCAATGCTTCCTTTGTCTTTTGCAAAAACAGCTTTTGCATTGTTGTAAAAGGCAGCATTTGCATCCGGTGCTGTAGCAATGCCCACATCGGCCATGCCACCCGAACGGGTGTCGGGAGAGATACGCAAAAAAGGTACTGCGGACCCAACAACCCGCATATCAACATCGGCCTGTGCATGTACAATAGTAATGGACAGTGAGGTAATTGTAAGCAAAGCAAGAGACCCACAAGCCCTGATCGCCTTTATCATATAAGTTTTTGTTTTTAATTGATTTGAAATAAAAACGTGTATCGTTTAATGGACATTGAAAGGAAAATAAAAAGTTTTTTTACCAGCAATATTGTGTTTTTAAAACAATTTTTAAATAGCCGATTTTGCACTTTCTATTTCATCGTTGCACTACCAGTTTGTGATTGTACTTTTTACCTTCTGCTGTTGCCATTTTTATAAAATATACACCAGGAGTAAGAGACTGAACCGACAACGTCGTGCTGGTACCAGCCATGAGCGATCTAGCGAATAGTTTCCTGCCTTTAACATCATTTATGATAAGCATACCACCGGTTGTTTGAGGATACCAGGCGGTAACAGTATTTGATGCCGGGTTTGGCCGTAATTCCAATGTTGCCGGAATAACAATATCGGTCGAATTTGTAGCAGGTACTGTAATTGATTTTAAAACCGTTACTTTCAAAGTGTCGGCTGCCCAACCGTTGCGGTCGTCCCAGGCGGTAAAGGAGAAAGTATAAATTCCTTCAACCAGTTTGTTTACCATTACCGTTTGGCTCGCAGGACTAATAATGGTATGTGGGTTTGGACCGGTTATTTTTTTCCATTCATATTTTACCACCTGGCCATCGGGGTCAGTGGCAACCCCTGATAGTTGCACCGATTTAGTGGGCAAAGTAATGGTGATATCGTTGCCGGCATTTACCAGCGGCAGGCGATTTTGGGCGAGGCCTGTGACTATGCCACAATCCACGTTTAAAGCGAATGACAGCTCTTCTGTTGGTAATAGCGTGTACGGCTTATTTACATCACTGTTTACCGGGTGATCCGTAAGGCCATCGCATTGCGGGCGGGCGGGCGAAGTAGCAGTAGCAGAGAGCCAGGGTATTTGCAGATAGCGGCCGGCGGTGCAAATACCTCCAATTTCAGCGTCGCCGCCGACTTGTACGGTACCGCCCATATTGTCGGCACCCCAGGAATAAGCGTTGCCGTAGATCTTCGCATTATCGTTTACCTTGTTATAGTACAAAACGGCGTTATCTGTTACGGTAGCATTGTTCTTTACAACGGTTCCAAAATATACAAATGCCGTTTTACTAATTTTTGCGTTATCGGATACTTCCGCATTGCCCCCAACGATGGCGAAGTCGGTTACTATTGCCGCACCAGATACGCGTGCATCGTCCCTAACAACCGCTTTTCCTTCTATACGGGCTGTGCCGGTTACCTGCGCACGATCCAGCACCTGTGCAAACGGGCCTACAAAGGCGCTGGCTGCCACCGATGCCGTTGCTGCAACGAATCCGCCACCATTAGTATGTTTTGCCCCTGCAACGCCTGTATTTCGAAAATTTTGCTGGTAGCCTTCCGGGATCATCCCCTGTAACCTGATTTCCCAGGGATACCGGCGCAGCAGCGGGAACCCGATTTCGAACTGGTTGTTATGTACATAATATTCGTTCGGCGCACCAGTTACTACGAGGTAGTAAGAAACGGCTCCTTCCGGAAATTTATAGGTTACTTCCTTGTCTTTGTAAACCGGGCTGTAGGTACATGTTCCTGCTGCATCCACACTTACAAAGCCATACCGCCAGCCCGAACTTGTGGCTGCATCTTCATGTCCTGCAAATTTCAGGTAGGCATAGGGCTGCGTACAGCCAGGTTCCATATTAGGAAACAGTTTTACGATGTTGCTTCCATATTGCTGTGGCGCAAGGTTATCGGGTATGGCGAAACGACCAGCACTGACAGAGTCCAGTAAGGTTGTTTTTTTAAAGAAGTGTTCCCTGCCGAGGGTGCTTTCACCTGCTTTGATTTCGGCACGGTTTCCAAAATCCCATTCGGCCCTGCGCATAGAATATTCGGCGATGAGGTTGTTCATACTGTCTTGTGTAATTCCTAATAACCTGCGAATAGTTTGCGCCGGGTGCTCTTTGTTGGGCTGGTCTGATTCGCGCCAGATACGGCTAACAAAATCAAATCCATACCGGTCTTTTAGAAATTGCAGGAGGTACCAATCGCCATAATGTTTGCGGGGGGATCCGAAATAATAGTGGCCCATATTAGCTGCCCTGGGGAGGTCGGTGGCTGTTACAAAAGTTGGATAGCGTTGGATGGCTAGAAAGTTCGCATGTGTTTCCCAGAAAAAACCTGCATGGCTGACATCGACAAATCCATGACCGGGATAAAGAATACTGGTCATGTATTGTAAGGTATGACCAAACTCGTGGCTTACGACCCAGCCATTCTCCCGCATGGAGCGGGGATCGACCCACATACCTCCGATTACATTGTCCCAACCACTTCCAAAGGCCCAGCCGGTATACAAATTATCCCTCCAGGTATTGTTGATGGTAATAACAATTTTGTATTTGGCCAGGTTGCCTTTTTCTTCTAATACTTTAAGATTCCTGATGTAAAATTCATAGATACTTTCGAGGGTATCCAGCACGGCTTGCGGATTAAAACGCAAATCAGGATTGCTGGCATTTTCGGGATTTACGCCAGCCAAGGGGCCCCATGCTACGATGAAGTTTTCCGATTGCCTGGCACGGGTGGCCGTATCCCATGGAATATCGGCCGCCGGGTTTTTCCATTCGTTAGGGATATAAACGGTTTTAGCAACTTTGGCAGGGGTACCAGAGACCCGCCATTCTACCACGCCCACCGATTCGGATGAGTTTTTCATGGAAAGGCGGATGCTATCGGTAATTACGCCGCTTATATCCACCACATTAAACATGTCTTTTTCTTTAGGTACATCGGCAATAAATACCCATGAAGTGCCATTCCAGTATTCGAGGTAAGCAGTGGTGGGCATCAGCAAGCCGCCGCCATCTTCAAACCAATATACTTCGGCCTTTTTAATGCTGTAGTAGACCGGCCATCCGTATTGTATCGATTGTATAGCATCGGGGCTGGGCCAGTTGCCATAAGTACCATGGGCTCTGTCGGTGGAGCTTGCGGGTGTAAAACCATCGTTTACCGCAGCAAGCGATTCCCATGGCGAAATATAAGAGGTGGAGACGCTGGCCGTAAGCGCAATATTGACATCCTGCGCCTGCGCCTGCAGAATAAGTAAGGAGAATAATATGATAAAAAATCTTTTCATATAAAAAACAGTTTTTAATAAATCAAAAAAGAAATCGGTAACAGCAAGACTGGATTTGGCAGTACCCGATAAGATACCTGGTAGAATTTTTTTTACCTTTTAATTGGTTGGCGTATTGTTTTCCATTGCAGTTATTCTGATCAACTATACAGGTGCTTCATTTAAGCTGATGATATATTTCCAAGCACTATTTATGAACCACATTCGAAAGATGAAAGGTTACCTCGTAGGTACCATTTTTAAGGTACTTTATTGTGTGGACCGTATTTACGTTCATGCCAATATCGTTAGCGGCACCAGTTACGCGGTAATAACTGATACCATCATTCCACACGGATCCACCAGCAATGCTGATCTGGTTTAAAAGCGGGAATTTCAGACCAGTATCGGGGAACCTGTATACCAGGGCGGTGTCGGTTTTTTCTTCCGGAAAGTAGGGATCCCAGTTAGCAAAGGTTGGCCTGTCGCCTCTTTTTATTACTTCTCCTGCTTTGGGATTAAATGGGGTTCCATTCTTATCCACCCATTTTAAAATAATCTTATTTTCTCCGGTTGGATTCCATTTTATTCTAAAATCAGGAGAGAAAGGAACAGCAGAAAACACTTCGCCTACAACAGTTGATGTAGTCCATGCTTTGTAAATGAATTCGTAGGATGTGGTAGGTTCTTTTAATACAATGTCGCAGACCTTTGTTAAGGTGCGGTTGCCTCTTACATTTTTAACAGCTACATCCATTTCATAGGTACCTGCAGGCATGTAGCGGCTTGCGGCTGATAATTCAATTCGGCCACCAACGGGATTAACATTAAAAGGCTTTACCAATCTTTTTTCAAGCTTTGCATTGATTAAAGCAAGGGAAGTATCAGTCGGGGTAATTTCTCCCTTGAAAGTGGTTATTTCTTTTGGTACTGAAAAGGAATCCAGCACCGATTTACCAGTTGCTTTATCCCGTAAATCAAGTACCGTAACAGTAAGCGGCGCGGTAGAACCATCTACTTCCAAAGGGCTTGAATAAAATACCCCACCCTGTTCTGCTGTAAAAGGATTGGAACGATAAAATATATTATCACTCAGGAATCCTTCTATTGGTTTTGTGCAACTAAGAACAGTTGCAATGGCAATGCCTGTAAGAATTGAATATATTTTGAACTTGCGCATAAATTATGTTTTTTATAAATTAAAACCTTACAAACAAATGTGTATTTGCAAGCACATGTAATACGTTAGATCCATTATTGGTGAGGATGCCCGTTGTTTGACAGATGACCCTTGTGTCGTTATCGGGATTGTTTGGATCATAAGCCGCATTTGGATCATCCAGGCTTCCCCTGATTTTTGTGAAATACAAGGAGTAAACCGGTGTGCTTCCCCATTGGTAGTATTCTCCACCGGTCTGCAATATTTTTTGAAGACCACAATTGGTTTTACCAACGCTTACAACTTGTTTTACTGCTTCTGGTGTATTTTCCAGGCTATACTTATCAACAAACAAATATTGCCTGATAGAGTCAGCGGAAACCTGGTTAAACATGTCGGCCAAACTATATTTGTTGTTTTCATTTATTAGTTGAACGGAATCGGTTTTAAATTTCAAAAACCGGGCTATTGAATTATCGGTCGGGGCAAAAAAAGTACCTGCCTGGTTTACTTCATCCTTCAAATTGAAATGATCAATGATGGCGATAAGTGTATCGAATGAATTCCAGCTATGCTGCTTTAAATAATCATAGTTTGAAAGCGGCGTTATAGCAGTGTGCACACCACCATCGGTAAGATACCCTGATTTTTTGCAACCGGTCACCAGGCTGGCAACCAAAAGGCAGCTTATTAAAAACTTAATATTGATATTTTTCATAATGTTATACTTTTTTATTTTAATCATACATGAATATCCTGCTACATCTTATCTCTCCAATATGGAGTTTGAATTAGCTTGTTATTCAGTGTCATTAAGGATGGATCAATTGGCCAGAAGAACTTGCCTGCTTTAAAGGCAGCTTCGTCCATCCGGTCATCGCCGAAATCGTATACACCCCTTGCCCTACCGAGGCGAACAAGATCGTAGAAACGATGTCCTTCCAGGAAAAGCTCGCGGCTTCTTTCTTCGATCACTGCATCAAACAGATCGGCATCACCTCCGGTATACGTGTTGCCGGGCTGAGCTTTTGTTCTTATTTGATCGAGTAATATTCTTGCTTCACCATATTTGCCGGTTGCTGCAAGTGCTTCTGCCTTCAGCAAAACGATATCGCTGAGGCGAAAGATCACGATGTTATTTTGAGACAGTGGATTACCCTTGTTGCCATCTGCATCGGTTGTGAGATAGATGATATTTGAATATTTAATAACGTTTGGATCTGTTGAATTATAACCTGTGAACCCATATTTTATCCTTAAATCGCTGGAGTCGGGAAACTTTGTTTTAAATGAGTTGATGTTTAATGGGGCTGGTACTCCCGTACCGGGGTTGGTTGCCAGGTAAGGGGCTTTCAAGGTAAGATTTGCAATAGAAAAACCGCTTCCTTCATTGGTGGCATTTGCTGAAATTTCGAAAATACTTTCAGCCGACTGACCTTTAAAGATGGACAAGTAATTTTGCATGGGAACAAACTGGTAGCCGCCATTTTCGATAACCTGGCTGGCTGCTGCGGCAGCTTCTTCATAGTTACCGCTCCAGGCTTCGATATGTGCCAGTAAAGCATAAGCTGCGCCCTTATTAGCCCGTACTGCCCTATTGGATGAATTGGTATATCCGAAACTTAATTTGGAGATGGCTTCCATTACATCGGCCTTTGCTTTTGCAAGTACTTCCTCCTCTGTGGAACGGGCCAGGTTAACTTCATCGCCTATTTTATCAGCTGTTTGTTCAATAATGGGTACACCGCCCCAAACACGTGCCATATAGAAGTAAGTAAAGGCACGCAGAAAATAGGCTTCTCCAATGAAGCTATTGCGATTTGTTTCTGCTGTTGCAGGTGAAGCAAAACCTGATGCTGGAACCGTTGGTATAAACTTTATACAACGGCTTGCCTGGTCGATCACACGATAAAAGTTATCATACCTTCTTAGTTTCAGCATAGGCCGCCAAACATTTGATGAAGACACAGAGAGATTCCATTGAAAGTTTGTTACCTGTGTAAGATCTTCATACCCTATAGATGTTGTAAATTCATCGGTAGGTATATCGCCATAGCTATAAAAAGCGAATGCATCTGTAAGGGACTGGCGCAATAAGGCATACCCCCCTGCCACTGCACCGTTTGCTTCGTCTTCATTTTTCCAGAAATTTCCATCAGTGCCTGCACTCAATGGTTCTTTGTCGAGAAACTTTTTACAGGATACCAATGTGGTAAGTGAAAAAAGCATACCGATAACCAGTAGTTTATTTTTCATGTGATAATAAGTTATAGAACAGAAAATAGTAATTGATGAATGTTCGCCAGTTTCATTTTAGCTGGCTTGATACTTTCAGCAATTCATTAAAATGAAAGATCAATGCCGAGCGTAAACTTTTTTGGAATCGGGTAGTCGTTACCACCTGAATAACCGTTGGGCTCTACTGCTTCGGGGTCAGGAACCGTTGCATTGGACAGAACAAAGACATTATCCAGCATTCCAAAAAATCTAAACTGCGAAAACTTTAGACGTTTAATTAATTTCTCAGGTAAACCATAGCTTAGAGAGACCCTTTTCATACGAAAGAAACTGGCATCTTCCACAAACATGGATTGCCCGATATGCCATTTATCTACCGTATTGGTTATAAGTGCAGGATAGGTAGAAACATCACCCGGCTGCTGCCAAAAAGTGCGACCGTTGAAGTCCATTGCTGGTCCGGCACTGCCACCCCAAACAAAATAAGGATTGCTTGTGCCGGCATCTTGCAACCTGTCGGACAGGTAGCCATTCCAGAGGCTTCTTCCTGTGATAAATGTGCACAAAACATCTAATGAAAGACCTTTATACGTAAATGTGTTACTTAAACCACCCACTACATCCGGGTTTGGATTACCCATAGATACTTTATCCAATGAATTGATGATATAATCACCATTCATATCGCGGCGTGCAGGATCACCTGCACCAAAGAAGGGACCATTGGCATTATCCCAGCGCATACGGTTACCTGTGAGCGGATCAACAGGCACATCACTTTGGTTGGCATATACTCCGTCTACCTGCCAAACCTGGAAACTAAACAAAGGCTGACCAACAGAAAGCGAACGCTGCATCCATGGCGGCCCGTAGTAGAAGTCTCTTCCCCCATCGGGTAATTTGGTGATATAATTTTTATTGAACGCTGCATTTGCATTTAAATTCCATTTTAGCTTCCAGTTACGGGGCAACATATTAGCATTCACGGAAACTTCAACTCCCGTATTACGAAGATTTACGAAATTGCTTGATACTAACGTGTACCCCGTTGTAACAGGTACGGCAACATCAAATACTTTTTCTTTTGAATCGCGTACGTACCAATCTGCGGTAATATTTATACGGTCTTTAAATAATCCGAGATCGGCTCCAACATTATATTGAGGGCTTTGTTCCCAGGAAATTGCTTTATCTGCAGCAGTAGTTGTATAATTCGGATAAGTTACGGTAGTACCGTTATAAGTGGTGATATCACCATAGTTAATGCCTAATCGTGAATTGTAATAATTGGCCGTATTAACCAGTGTTTGATATTGGGCATAATAACTTCCCGGATCGATACCGGTGATGCCGTAACTACCCCTGAATTTAAGAAAAGAAACTACACTTTTAAGAGGTTTAAAAGCGTCTTCATCCGATATTATCCAGCCACCTGAAATTGCAGGAAATTGACCCCAGCGATTCTCTTTGCCATAACGGGAAGAGGCATCTGCCCTGAAATTGAGATCGAGGATGTATTTGCTTTTGTAGTTATATGAAACACGGCCGAACCAGGAAAGGCGGCTACGTTCATCGATGCCTGAATTAGCATACAAATTTGGACCGGATGGTACACCAACAATCGTTTTGATAGATTCAATGGGAACTCCTGTACCGGAGATATAGGAATAATTATTTGTTTGCGATTCGGAAGCCTGCCCCACCAGGGCTGTAAAACTATGATCGTTTATTGACTTAACATAGGTGACAAGGTTTGTTAATTCCCAACGCCTGGTATTTATATTGTTATTGATACCCTGCGATAAACCCGAACCGTTGACTGCTGAACTATATAACCAGTCTCTCCGGTTGAAATTAAAATTATAATCAAATGTGCTGCTTACTGATAAGCCAGGCAAAAGTGTTACTTCTACCTTTGTATTACCGTTGATAGAATTACTTCTGTCGTCATCCCTGTTGGCATCCAAACGACCCGTATAGGACAGCATATCGGATGTTGAAAGTGCCCAGAAAGAGGATGGGAAACCCCATGCTGAAAATGGATACCTTCCACCATCACCACTACCATGTAAAGCTTCACCGAAGGACATGAAAACATTATTGGTAACCTGTACATTTTTTGCAGGCTTCATCATTAAAAACAAGCGGGGTGACATTCTGGTGAGGCCATAGCCTTTCATAACTCCTTCTTCGTTGTAATAATTAAATGAAACCCGGTAAGCATATTTTTCTTCTGCAGCTGCAATGCTTGCATCAAAATTTGTGACCATCGCTTTTTGCAGAAACAAACCCTGCCAGTCGACATTATTATTGAAAGCCGGGTTTAAGCTGTCTGTAAGAAATAGGTTTATCGCTCCATTAGAAATATTGCTGTAGTCACCGCCTGCCCGCAACAAGTCCATTTTCAGGCGACGCTCCAAAGCACCCACTACAACGGGTTTAAGAGCCGGCCTGTCGGATATGCCTGAATAAGCTGAAACCCTGAATTGTGGCTTGCCGGATTTTGGTTTTTTTGTTCTTACCAATATCACCCCATTTGCTGCACGTGCACCATAAATAGCAGAAGCCGATGCGTCTTTCAAAACATCAATCGATTCAATATCGTTTGGATTGATACCTGTAAGGGGATTGCTGTTTCCATAAGTAGTAGGCATATCGTTGACATCATACACGATACCATCAATTACATATAGCGGCGTGCTTACACCACCTTCAGTAAGACTTGTTGTACCACGAATATTTACAATATTGTTGGCACCCGGTTCGCCGGATGTGCTTAGTACGGTTAAACCTGCTACACGACCCTGTAGCATCTGGTCGAAAGAGGCGTACGGTGTGTTCTCAATATCTTTGCCTCTAACCGAACCAACGGCCGCAGTATTGGTGCGTCTTTTTACGTTTTGATAACCAACGGTGATGACTACATCATCGAGGGCTTTCTCATCCTGCTCCAGCGTGATCCCTGAAAGATCAGTTGCGCTGCCAACCGTGATCTGTTTTTCGTTATACCCGACATAACTAATTAGTAGAACAGACTTATCTGATTTTACGGTAATTGAAAAATTACCATCGTCATCGGTAGACACTCCTTTTGTGGTTCCCTTTTCCCGAACGGCTACACCAGCCAGTGAAGCGGCTGTTTTGCTATCAGTTACTTTACCGGTGACCAGTTTCTGTGATATTAAAGCACCCGGAATAATAAAAAGAAGCAGGACCAGGCAACAAGCCTTTGATACATACTTCCTACAATTTGTTAGTCTTCTCATTTGAAAATTGTTGGTTGAATAAAATCTTTTAGGAATGGAATTAAGGTGAATGACCAGCAATCTAATCCACCTGTTTTTCACGCATTTTGCCGGGGAATTGAAACATCATAAGCATTGTTTTTGGTTGTTATAAAAAAAATACACACATGAACAGCCATTGTTATATGGCAGAAAGAAGTAAAAATAAAAATGGCTTAAAGCACACTCGTTACTGAATACGCTTCAATAACACCGGCGATTAAAAATACCCTGGCAATTCTCCGGAACATGTACACATTTTAACAGGATATGTATGAATTTTATCAAATAATAAGGTTGATATTTCAATGGGTTAATATTGGATTATATAGGGTTATTATAATGCCTGATTTGCAACAAACCCAATGGTTGAAAAAGTTCTACCTGAATGAAATCCTTAAATTATTTTATCAAATTTGGTTTGAAAAAAAATTACAGGTACGACAACATGCAGCAAGGAACAATGCATAATAGAAAGGCCAGGTTTGCTTAGCAAATACTTTAAAATAAACTGGCCTGATTGAACTATATAAAGAAGGAAACGCAACGGAACGAAATAACTTACTATTGCAATTAAAGTTGTGAATACCCTGACCTATAAAAATAAACTACTCTTGAATTGCAGCTGTTTTCCTATTGCCAATAATCAAATAATAAACGGGTATTCCAATTAACGTGATGATGAGACCGGGCCAGGTAAATTTTGGTTTGTATACAATCAGTAAAGTACAAAATGTTAGACCCATGATGATGTAAAGTATTGGTAACAGGGGATATCCAATTGCTTTATATGGCCTGTCTGCAGCCGGTCTTTTTTTACGTAAAATGAAGATACCTGCAATAGTGAGCATATAAAAGACAACCACTACGAAAGAGATCATATCCAGCAGGTCGCCATATTTTCCACTGAGGCTCCATGCGCAGGCAAAAATGCATTGTATCCATAGTGCGAATGATGGCACCGATGCTTTGTTAAGGGTACCTGCCCTTTTAAAAAACAAGCCATCTTTTGCCATGGTATAATACACACGGGCACCTGCCATAATTAACCCGTTGTTGCAGCCAAACGTGGAGATCATGATCATTATGGCAATGATAGCCGTTCCTGCAGATCCAAATATTTCCTGCGAGGCAGTTACCGCTACCCGATCTTTTTCCGCTTCGGCAATTTGCTGCAGTGATAGCACCCCGGTATACATTACATTGGTAAGAATATAGACAACCGTTACTATTAAAGTGCCCAACATCAGGCTCATACCAATATTGCGTTGCGGATTTTTTATTTCACCAGCTATGAAAGTTACATTATGCCAGGAATCACTGCTAAAAATAGAGCCCACCATAGCTGCAGCAATGGCGCCGAGAGCGGCAATCATTGTATAATTGGTGGCACCAGTATTTGTGGCATCAAATGCGTGCAGCTGCCAGGCATCGGCCCAGTTAACATTCCATATTTCCGGCTTTAAAGCCAGCAATCCAAAAATGATCAATCCAAAAAGACTTACTAATTTGGTAAGGGTAAAAGTAGTTTGAATAGCCTTGCCACTTTTTACACCACGGGTATTAATAAAAGTGAGTAGGACAATAACCAGTATAGATAATAATTGCGCTGGTGATATAGTAAAAAAGCCAAGATCTACAGCCACTTTATCTTCGCTTAAAGCAGGTAAAAGGTAAGCCGTAAATTTTGCAAAGGCCACCCCTACTGCAGCTATTGTTGCTGTTTGAATTACCGAAAAAAAACTCCATCCATATAAAAAACCTATCAATGGATTATAAGCTTCTTTCAGATAAACGTACTGACCGCCTGCCTTCGGATACATAGCACTTAACTCGCCATAACTTAAAGCAGCAGTAAGCGTCATAAAACCAGTAATGATCCAAACAAAAATTAACCACCCGGCGCTACCCACATTTCTCACGATATCTGCACTAACAATAAAAATACCGGAGCCGATCATACTTCCTGCAACCAGCATGGTGGCATCTAACAAACCAAGAGAAGGTTTAAACTGGTTACTATTCATAGTTTATGGAGATCTCTTTGCAATTTATATTGCCTGAATGTAAATAATGCTGTGATTTTTAATATTGCCAGAACGACGAAATAAACTACACTGTTAGCCCGAATTATGTAGACTTTAATTTTAATAAAACCAATAAACAAAAAACTCTTGCTATCATTTTAATACAATTAAAAAAAATTACAGCCTGCATCACTTTGGAGAAACAGACATGATATACCGGGAGATAACAAAACTATAGTTGCATTACATTTTGACATAGCTATAATTTACCTGATATTATTTAATTCTTATCTTTTAAATTAACCGGTATCCATTTTTCAAAAAAACATTTTCCTACAAAAGGCTAGGATTCAACCACATATTAACCTGTTTTATTTTTTTTTGATTGCAAGCTGGTCAAAATACTACTAGCATAGATATATAAATTGTATGTTTGACATTTAAAGCACTATTATGAAGGTTCTGCAGTTCACTATTCCCGTTCCGATTAACCAATCTATTATTGTGCAACAGGATACACTTTCTTTTTTTTACCCGCACCTGCACCGGCACCACGAGATACAGTTATCCTGGATACAGAAGGGGGAAGGAACATTAGTGGCAGAAAATAATATGCATGCCTTCTGGTCGAATGAAATTTTTTGGCTCGGTGCAAATCAACCACACGTATTTAAAAGTGATCCCTCCTATTTTTTGCCTAACAGCAAGAGAATAACAACTGCATTGACTATTTTTTTTAACCCTACAGGGCAACTTGGCTATTTATTTGATTTGCCGGAAGTAAAAAATATAAAAAAGTTTATCAGCCAGCATCCATCAGGCTTCAAAATACCAGAGCAGAACGTATCAGAAATATCGAATCTGATGACGCAGATAAAGAACGGATCCGGTGTAGATCAATTGATTTGCTTTATCGAAATTTTCAGAAAACTTATGAGCTTTGACCATTTGGAACCTCTTTCAAACTCTTCACAGCCACAGCAATACAGTGAAAATGAGGGTATTCGAATTGCCCATATTTACAATTATATCATGCAGAATTATGATAAGGCAATCACATTGGAAGATGTTGCCAAACAAGCCCATATGACTCCGCAGGCCTTTTGCCGGTTTTTCAAAAAACATACCCGGCATACATTCATTTCTTTTTTAAATGAAGTACGAATAAATGAGGCTTGTAAGCAGTTAACCGACAGCGCTTATGATAGTATATCAGCCATCGCTTATAATTGCGGTTTCAACAGCATAACCAATTTCAACCGTGTTTTTAAAACTGTAACCACCCGTTCACCAAGTGAATACGTATCAAGTTTTCTTAAGAACGTGGAATATTCTTATTAAAAAAAGTGCGCTGGTACTAAATTTTAAATATTTTTTTCAATCATGCTAAACCCTAATATCAGCGGGCTTAGAAAGTAAGGACGTATTTAATTTACTCCTGTTTTTACATCATAAAAACGCCATGTTGTTCTAAAATTTTTTGTTAAGGGCTGATTGATCAATATTGCACGCAACATTTCTATTGGCATATCATTTTCTGCAAAAAGGGCATCATGAAATTGCCTGTAGGTCATTTTTTTAGAATCCACTAACTCCCGCTTCAAACTCATTATTTGCAAGCCTCCCAGCATATAAGCTATTTGATACAATGGACTATAACCACCAACAAAAGAGCGCCTGACTTCGCCTTCGGCATTAGCTCTTTCATGACCAACCCTGTCAACTAAAAAGTCGATGCATTCCTGCGGGGACCATTTTCCGAGATGATAATTAAGTGAAAAAATAATTCTTGCGCAACGATGCATCCGCCAAAATAACATCCCGATTTTATCTTCGGGTTTAATAGGGAAATTTAAATCCCAAAGCAACATTTCCCAGTACAATGAATAGCCTTCTCCCCAAAAAGGCGTAGAGAAATGCCGGTATGTTTTATTACGGTTTGTCATGTATTGTTGCAGGTGGTGCCCGGCAATCAATTCATGGTGCACCGTAGCACGTGAAAACTGCGGATTATTACCACGCATGCTCATTAACTTATCGTCGTAACTCATAGTGTTAGTTGGATACGAAATAATCAATTCTTCGCCTCCCAGGAAGAACGGGTTTACCAACTGACGTTCCGGTGCCATCATCGACATACGCCAGGTTTCTTCCGATAGCGTTGGTATGGTTACGAGGTCATTTTTCTTTAAAAATTCAACTGATTGCATATACAGATCAAACATCGCCTGCGGTTGTTTTCCAGGTGCAACAAACATTGTTTTCACCTTCTCCTGTGCGGCTTTCCAGTTGTTACCAAAACCCATCTCCTTTGAAGCTTTCAGCAATTCAGCATCGCAATAAGCAAATTCTTTATTAGCGATCATCACCAGCTCTTCAGGTGTGTATGGAATGAATTCTGATTGCAATTGCCTGATCAACTCCTGTTTCCCAATCGGCCTTCCAACGATTCCTGAACCATCCTCTTTTTGTGTAACAGTTCGTTTGCCTTTTGAAGCCAAAATTTTTTCATACACCAATAAAATACTATCTGTTTCAGCATAGGTTTTTGGTACCCACCAGGTAAACATGGGATCATAGCCATTGTAAAAATCAAATACATTCTTAAGCGATGATTGCAAATCTTTTATTGCTGCAGAAGCAGCACGTGCCAATTCCATTTCCATGGAAATACTGTCTTTTTTTGCATCACCAATTCGCTTCTTTATTTCCTTATTGATTTCATTTAATGTTTTTGCAAATTTTTCCCCGTCGACAACATCCCCCCTGCGTCGTGGAACTTGTAGTTCATATATTCTGCTTGAAAACGGAATTAATTTGCTTATTTGATTATACCGATTTCCTTCCTGAATCAATTTATAATTTGCCTCTTCCAGGTTGCGCTTGAATAATATAAAATCTACTTTTCCATTAATGTTCATCTTATCAAAATCTAAACCATCAATTTGTTCCAGATAATCATCATTCAGTTTCAACAGCCTTTTACGGCATTCGGGCGAATGAAAATAATTTTCGTATTGCCAGGCATACATATCATCAGTTACTGTGTAGTAGCGATTGATACTACCAAGATCGGCATCATAATGTACCATCGTATTGTGCATTTCGCTTGTTTGCGAATAGAGGCTATTTGGATCGCTGTATTGGGCCAGTACAAAACAGTTTGTTTGGAGCAAAAGAAATAATATGATTACTGCATTCCTGTAATTCATGATGAATGTTTGTTCGTTTGTATTCACTGGTTACTGACTTTAAAAAAACGGGTCAATTAATCAATAGCAATTTTCCAGATATTTTCTAAAGTTAGGTGTACTCCGATGAGCTTCTTCTACCAATATTACCTTCTTGTTGCTTTAAATTACCAAACTTTCATTAATGAAGCATCTGAACAAATGGCTTAATATTCGTACATTAATTGCGAAAAACCGGAAACCAGCCCATTAAATTCTGTAATAGTTTTACTAACCTAATATTTCCTGTTTTAAAATATTCAACATTTACGAATGAAAATTTTACTTCGTGCCATTTTAGTTTTTACGATCGCTTTATACTTTCAAGCCGGTACTGCACAATCTTATGTTCCGGAGTGGAAGAATAGCAAAATGTTAGTGGCTCCAAAAGCCGACATTCAGGCTTACTCTTTTAACCTTTCGCAGGTACGATTGCTACCAGGTTCTTTTCTTGATGCTGCCAAAACCGATGCTGCAGTATTACTACGCCTTGAACCAGACCGTTTGCTTTGTGACTTTAGAGTACATGCGGGGTTAATCGCAAAGGCAAAAAGGTATGATGGTTGGGAATCATCCGGTCTTGCTGGCCATTCATTAGGGCATTATTTATCGGCTTGCGCCATGCAATATGCTGCTACGGGGAATAAGGAATTTTTAAACCGGGTAAATTACATGGTTAATGAACTGGATGAGTGCCAAAAAGCAAGAAAAACGGGTTATTTAGGCGCAATTCCTAAAGAAGACAGTGTTTGGGCAGAAGTTGAAAAAGGTAATATTACAAGTCGTGGTTTTGATCTGAATGGCGCATGGTCGCCCTGGTACACGGTTCATAAAATAATGGCCGGCCTGTTAGATGCATGGCTTTATTGTGACAATGCTAATGCCCTGGAGATCAATAAAAAATTTTCCGATTGGACGGGTCATATCATCAGGAACCTTGATGATGTGAAACTACAAAAAATGTTGTTTTGTGAATATGGTGGCATGAGTGAAACGCTGGTAAACACGTATGCATTAACTGGCGAGAAAAAATATCTTGACCTTTCCTATAAATTTTACGATAAAAGAATATTGGATTCGTTGGCGCAAAACATTGATGTATTACCCGGAAAACATTCCAATACTCAAATACCAAAAGCCATTGCAGGTATCAGGCGTTACCAGTTAAACCTGGATGAGAAAGATGCACGTATTGCTAATTTCTTTTGGAAAACAGTTGTATATGATCATTCTTATGTAACAGGCGGTAATAGCAATTATGAATATTTTGGTGCAGCACGCAAACTGAATGATAAGCTCACCGATAATACAACTGAAACATGCAACACTTATAACATGTTGAAACTGACCAGGCATTTATTTGCTTTAAATCCTTCAGCTGAATTAATGAATTACTATGAGAAAGGACTTTACAATCACATACTTGCCTCTCAAAATCACGAGAATGGCGAAGTCTGTTATTTCGTTCCATTGAGAATGGGCGGCCGTAAAGAATACAGTACTGAATCGTTTACTTGTTGTGTAGGTTCTGGCATGGAAAACCATGTGAAATATGGCGAGAGTATTTACTATCATGGCAAGGATGGAAGTTTGTTTGTAAACCTGTTTATACCATCAGTATTAAACTGGAAAGCAAAAGGAATAACATTTAAGCAGGAAACTACTATTCCGGCTTCCAATAAAGTTTTATTTACGATCAACACAGCAAAAAAAACCAGCATGCCTTTACGTATCCGCAAGCCAAATTGGGCCGGAGAAAATATCGTTGTTTTGATAAATGGAAAAACACAAAAAATGGTTACCGGAAAAGATGGCTACCTGGTAATTAACAGATCTTGGAGTAATAACGATAAAATAGAATTAACGGTTACAAGTAGTTTGTATACCGAATCGATGCCTGACAACGAAGACCGCAAAGCATTATTCTACGGACCTGTTTTATTGGCTGGTATTTTAGGTGATAAAGAACCAGAGCCAATTAAAGGGATCCCGGTTTTGGTTACCGGTAATAACGATCCAAAACAATGGATTCAAAAAACCAGAAATAATGATCTTGTTTTTAATACGGTAAATGTTGCAAAACCGGGTGATATAAAATTGATTCCTTTCAATAAAACCAAGAATGAGTTTTATAGTGTATACTGGGATGTTTTTACTCCTGAAAAATGGACCACGCAGCAAAAAATATATGAAGCAGAGAGAGTAAAACAACAGGAACTTGAAGCCAGGACCGTGGACATCATCCGCCCTGGCGAAATGCAGCCAGAAAGAGATCATAATTTTGAAGGTGATAAAACACATACCGAACAGGAACATGGTAAAAGCTGGCGTTTGGCCGAACCGGGCGGCTATTTTTCTTTTACCATGAAAGTTGACAGTTCAGCAAAAAATGCGTTGTTATGTACTTACTGGGGGATGGATAACCGAGGTAGAATCTTTGATATTCTAATTGATGGTGAAACAATTGCTACAGAAGATCTGAATAAATTTAAAGGAAGCCAATTCTACGATATCAGTTACCCGATAGCAACAAAACTTACAGCCAACAAGCAATCAGTTACGGTAAAATTTGTTCCTAAAACCGGGAACAGTGCTGGACCGTTATATGGTTGCAGGATGATAAGAGAATAATAAAATCGAACATAAATATTTATCCCGGCTGCAATTTAGCCGGGATTTTTTTATACCTGTCAACTCAATAAAAAAACCAGGCAATCAATACCTGCTTCTCAAAAATTTTATAAAGTAGCTTTCTAAATTTTATCCAAATCTTTCAACGGCAAATGGTTTGAGATCAACGCTTGTTTTTACTTCATTAACCAGTTCACTAACCAGTTTGCCTGTACCTGCGCCAAGACTTAAACCAAGCATGGCGTGCCCTGTTGCTACCACCACGTTATTATATTTTTTTATGCGGCCAATATAAGGCACGCCATCTGCTGAACAAGGCCTGAAACCAGACCAGATGTTGTTTGCGTTGGGCATGGGGATATCAAATTCCGGAATAAAACCTTTAACAGCTTTGATGATACCTTTTACCCGATCATATCTTGGCCGTGTTTTAGTGGAAACAATTTCCATTGTGCCACCAAATCGAATTTGCCCATTCTCAAACGGTGTTATCGCAACACGCCCTTCGGTAAGAATTGCAGGATGATTTATTTTATAAGGACTATCTTTTAATGTAAAGGAGTAACCCCTTCCTGGCATTAATGGTATTTTAGTATCCAGCATGGCTGCAACTTCACGGCTCCAGGAACCGGTTGCAACAACTACTTCGTCGCAGCTATAACTATTTTTTTGTGTAATTACTGTCGAAATATTTTTTCCATTTTTTTCAAACTGCGAAACGGTTTCATTCGGAATGAACACAACACCTTTTTGTTCCAGGTTATTTTTTAATGCCGCCATCAATTTATCGGGATGCAAATGGGAATCACATTTAAAGAAAATGGCACCCATGGCGTTGATTGTTGTTTGCGGCTCTAACGCTTGTAACCCCTTTTTATCCAGCAAGTCTACCTCGAGTCCTAACTGCTTTGCATGCTCGTAGGTGTGATGTGCATGATCGGCTACTTTTTGAGTTTGAAAAATTTCGAGCATGCCTTTGTGTTCAAAAGAAAAATCGAAGGAAGGTAAGGCTGCCCATGCCATGTATTCTTTCCGGCTAAAAACTGCTATATCTTTTAAAGGAACTGCAGCATCTTTCACATTTTTGGCTGATGCACTTTTCACGAATTTCAAGCCCCAATCAACCAATGAACGGTTAAGTGTTGGCTTCACATAAAATGGACTTTGTGAATTGAACATCCATTTAAATCCCTGCCAAATTATACCTGGTGCTGCAAGCGGAATAAAGTGACTGGGGCATACATAACCAAGATTACCAAAAGAACAATTATCGGAGAAATCGTTTTTATCAATTACTGTGACACTATGCCCCGCCTGCTGCAAATAATAAGCAGAACTTAAACCAATTATACCACCACCAATTACAATTACATTTTTCACTGTTGTCTATTCTGAATGATAAAATAGTTATACTACCTGGAAGCCATAAGCATATGGATCTTCGTCATCAATTTTAATGGTATTGTATCCAAATACAACAGCCCATCCTTCAATACCAGGAATGATAGCTGGTTTGCTTCCAATGGTTGTCTCTTCTTCAATAGTTCCGGTAAACTTTGAGCCGATGATACTTTCATGAATAAAAGCATCCCCTTTCTTCAATTTTCCTTTTGCGTACCATTGTGCCATGCGTGCCGAAGTACCCGTACCACATGGTGAACGATCAATTGCCTTATCTCCATAAAAAACGGCATTCCGTGCAGTAGCATCAGGCGAAAGCGTTGTTCCTGTCCACAACATATGACTCAGCCCTTTTATGTGTTCATTTTCCGGATGCACAAAAGAATACAACTCATTTAAACGGCTACGGCAAATACGGCTCCAGGATATTAGTTGATCTGCTGTATAATTTTCAAGTCCTTTAAAATTTTCCTGGGGATCAACAATGGCATAAAAATTACCACCATACGCCACATCTACCGTAATCATACCGAGGTCGGGACATTCTACCTGCAAAGCTTCTGCTGCAAGAAATGATTTAACATTGGTAAGTTTAACAGACGTTACTTTTTTACCAGATTGTTTGTATTCTATCAACACTAATCCTGCAGGTGTTTCAAGTTTTAGTTTACCTGGTATTTTAGGAGTAATTAATCCTTCTTCGATTGCGATTGTGACCGTACCTATTGTACCATGTCCGCACATAGGCAAACAACCGCTTGTTTCGATAAATAAAACGCCTGCATCATTTTCCTGGTTATGCGGAGGAAACAATATGCTGCCACTCATCATATCGTGGCCACGTGGTTCAAACATCAGCCCTTTTCTAATCCAATCAAATTCTTTTAGAAAATGTAACCGTTTTTCCATCATGCCGGCTCCTTGTAAGAAAGGACCTCCGCCCGCGACTACCCTAACAGGGTTGCCGCAAGTATGTGCATCAATACAAAAAAATGTTTTTGAACTCATGATAACATTGTAAAGCTTTTCAATAATGAACGCGAAATATTCAACCCTACCGGGTGTATTGCCCGTTCATCTTACGCATAATATTTAATGGGTTGCCATCTTTTAAAGCATCGGGCAAATATTCAGAAGGGCAATCCTGCAAGCAGAGAGGCCGTGTAAAGCGCTTAATAGCATCTGCCCCAACACTTGTACTTGCTGCATTTGTGGTGGCCGGAAAAGGGCCGCCATGCACCATTGCGTGACCAACTTCCACACCGGTAGGTACACCATTGAATAAGATCCTGCCAACCTTGTTTGATAACAAATTAACCGACGCTGCGAATTTTTCGTAATCATCACCCTCTCCCAATACTGTTCCGGTAAGCTGGCCATGTAATACCTGCAAAGATTGGTTTAATTCATCTTCATTTTTACAAAGTACGATTAGTGAAGAAGGTCCAAATACTTCTGATTGCAATGCTTCATTGCTAATGAATTTTTCAGCTGTTGTTGATAGCAACATTGCAGCTCCTTTGTATGCATCCGATGCATCGGTTAAAGGAGTAAGCACATTTACACCTTGTTGTTGTTCGAGATTTTTACGACTGGTGTAATAATTATTGCAAACACCTTTGTTTAGCATGGTGGATGCAGGAATATTTGAAAGTAAACCTGCCAGAGAATTTGTAAACGGAACCGTTTCTTCATTTTCAATCAAAAATATTAAGCCTGGATTAGTACAAAACTGACCGGTACCCATGGTGACAGATGTAGCTAATAAAGCGGCAGTTGCACCGGCCTGGTTCTTAAGTTTATTTGGCAGAATTAAAACCGGGTTAACACTACTCATTTCTGCATAAACAGGTATGGGTGTTTTTCTTTTGCTCGTAGCTGTTTTATAAATTGCGGTTCCTGCTTTAAAAGAACCGGTGAAGCCAATAGCTTTAATGTCTTCTTCTTTTACAAGTGATTCAATTGCTTCGATATTATTGTTTATTACAAATGAAAAAACTCCGTCTGGCATACCGCATTTAACAGCGGCGTTTTTGATGGCCCCTCCAACTAATTCATTGGTACCCAAATGGCCTTCATGTGCTTTTACAATTACGGGATTACCTGCGGCCAATGCAGAAGCAGTATCGCCGCCGGCTGTGGAAAACGCAAAAGGAAAGTTGCTGGCACCAAAAACAAGTACGGGACCAATGGGAATAAGCATTTTCCTGATGTCGGCTCTTGGTAAAGGCTTCCGTTCAGGCATTTTTTCATCGATAACAGCTTCTACCCACGAGCCCTCTCTTAAAATATCTGCAAACAATTTCAATTGCCCGCAAGTACGGCCAATTTCGCCCGTTAACCTGGCTTCAGGCAATGCTGTTTCAAGCATCGCCCTATTTATTAATGTTTCGTTTATAGCCTGTATTTCTGCTGCAATTGTTTCCAGGAAAACAGCTTTCTCAACCGGCGTTTTTTGTTTATAAACCTCAAATGCAGATGCTGCTTTTGTTACAGCAAGTTTCATTTCGGCCGAAGTTGCAATATGAAAATCACCTGGTAAATCCTGCATTAAAACCGGGCTAAACGCATGGAGTATTTCACTTCCCTCACCACTCTGCTTCAAGCCGATTAAATTATATCCATTTATCATTTTGTATAATATTACTTACGTTGAATTATTAAATAATTACCCTAATTAAAAAAGTGAGAAGCAAAACGCATCTCACTTTATCCGGTATTATATTGATTGTTCTGTATTAGATGTTTGCATAAGAAGGTGCCTGTATGTTGGCTGGCAGCTGTGGTCTGACAGCAATAGCGTTATTTATAGTAGCTAACACTGAATCTCTTTCTGCACCATCCAACACCAGCCGAGGAGCTCTTACATATTCTGTTGAAATACCTGTTTGGGTTGCAGCGAGTTTTATGTATTGCACCAATTTCGGATGAATATCTAACTCAAGTAAAGGTAAAAACCAGCGATAAATATCAAGGGCTTCTTTGTACATACCAGCTTTAACTAATTTATAGATGGCGATTGTTTCAGCTGGAAATGCATCGACCAATCCACCTACAAGTCCATCAGCACCAAGCATTAATTCTTCCATCACCAAAGTATCTACACCACATAGCAACATGAACCTGTCACCAAAACGGTTGCGCATACGAGTTATGTTGGTTACATCGCGGGTTGATTCTTTAACCGCCCTGATGTTTGAATACTTTGCCAATTCTTCAAACATATTTAATGTTACTTCTATTTTATAATCAACAGGATTATTATAGATCATTACAGGCAGCGAAGTATTTTCAGCGATAGTTGTAAAATATCTTACAGTTTCCCGGTCATCGGCTTTATACCGCATGGGGGGAAGAATCATAAGGCCATCGGCCCCATTTTTTTCTGCATCAAGGGCCAGTTTAACGGCCACTTTGGTTGATTGCTCTGCTATGTTCATGATCACAGGTATTTTACCGTTCAATATTTCAGAGGCGTAAATCAGAAGGCTGATCTTTTCATCGTAATCCAGTGTACTTGCTTCGCCAAGGGAACCCGCTAATATGATACCATCAATTCCAGCTTTTACTTGTGCATTTACGTTTTTTTCAAACATGCCAAAGTCAATCGTATCATCAATCGTAAAAGGAGTAAGCATTGCCGGGTAAACGCCCGTCCATGTAACTGTATTCATAAGTTTTGAATTGAAAATTTTGCTGGCACAAAGCTACCAGCCCATATAAAAAAACTACCTTAATAAAATAACTAATAGTATCCGGATTTTAACTAAAAAGTTCAGCTATGTTGTCAGCCGTTCTCAACTCCTCATCACCACAAATTACCTTATGCCTTTCGGAATACTCCAGGAATTCCTGCAATAGTGACCAGCTATGATAAGTTGCAATCATTTAGTTCCAATTAAAACAGCGCCGCCAACCTGGTCTCTCAGTAACTATTTCTCTACAAATAATTTCAGCTAAAATGTGCTTTGAAATAAATTATGTTGACAGGTTTAGACAGACAACAGAAATAAAAATAACAGTAAAAACAGTGCAGGCGCTCTAAATTAGAAAAAGATTTTTATGTCCATCTTTCGTCCATTACCAATGCTTCATTGTTTTAAAACATTCTATGGGTTATAATATGCAGGTTAGGTAAAGTTTGGTTCTATACCTGTAGAAAGAACGTTGTAAAAAATGATCTAACTATCACGAATTATTCCTTTGGTGATGCCACAAATCTCTGCAATCATTGATTTTATCGCGGGTAAAGTAGCCGGTTTAATATAGTATTTATCGGCACCATGGGATAAACAATGATCGATATACGATGGGTTTTTGTGGCCCGATAATATAATAATTGGTACCTGGTCGTATTTCTTTACCGACCTGATTTCGTCCAGCCATTCCTTACCAGATTTATAAGGCATGTTGATATCCAGTACAATAATATCAGGGGGTGGATACTGTGTCAAATCGTTTGGAGCCCCAGGTTCAAAGGTGGCAATTGTAAGCCGGCAATCGGGGTGTATTTCTTCCAAAACGTATTCAAATAACGCAGCATCGTCTGAATCATCATCTATCAGTAGAATATTAGATAACACAGGCATAGGATTGCTTCCAGGAATTATTTAACAGGTGAAAAAACTCAACACTAAATTTGCATGCCATTAACAAAAACCAAAAACCAATACCTGGCTGCTTGATTTTTGTCCTTGAAAGTTACTAAATTCCAGCCTTTTGTTCGTTATTGGCATAATACCTGTAAACTGCCGAATTTATTCCTTCATTTCCCTTACTTTTGCACCCCCAAATGGGCTTTGGGTAACTACTGCTTGCAGAAAGTAAAAATTAAAGCCCTTTAATTTCATTTTTAAACTAAATACAGGGATCACATGAACAACTACGAATTGATGGTGATTTTTACCCCTGTGTTGTCTGACGATGATTACAAAGCCGCTCAAAAGAAGTATGCAACTTTGATTGAGGAAAATGGCGGAAGCATCGTGGCATCACATCCCTGGGGGCTTAAATCACTGGCGTACCCAGTCCAGAAGAAAACCACGGGCTTGTACCTGGTTCTGGAATTTGCAGCGCTATCCACCTTCAATGAGAAGCTTAAAATTCAGCTTCTTCGCGACGAACAGGTTATGCGTCACATGATTGTTGCACTCGATAAACACGCCGTCGAGTACAATGGAAGAAAGAGAAGTGGTGTGAGAAATTCTGTTAACGAAAATGCGGAGGCATAATCATGGCACGTAACGAAATTAAATACCTGACCGCCATTAAAACTGAAAAGCGTGCAAAGAAATATTGTCGTTTTAAGAAAATGGGTATCAAGTATATCGATTACAAAGACGCTGATTTCTTGAAGAAGTTTTTAAACGAACAAGGAAAACTGCTGCCACGCCGTATTACCGGTAACAGCCTTAAATTCCAGCGCAAAGTAGATGAGGCCGTAAAACGTGCCCGTCAAATGGCTATTCTGCCATATGTAACAGATTTAATGAAATAAGCCAAGCCCCCTAATTCAGTAAAATGATGACAGCAAAGTGACGTTTGCTGGGGCCGTTTTAAAAAACAACGTAAAGTCATGCAAGTAATTTTAATTCAGGATGTAAATAACCTGGGCGGCAAAAATGAACTGCTAACCGTAAAAAATGGTTATGCACGTAACTTCTTAATTCCTTCGAAACTCGCGGTAGAAGCTTCTTCCAGCAATTTAAAAATGCGTGAAGAAAAGCTGAAAGTGCAGGCAAAGAAAGAAGCCAAACTTTTGGCGGAAATCAAAGAAGTAATCAGCAAGCTACAGGATGGTGCTGTTAAAGTTGGTGCTAAAGTAGGTACCTCCGGAAAAATCTTCGGAAGTGTTACTTCAGTTCAGATCAGCCGCGCTATTCGTGAGCAAAAAGGTTATGAAATTGACCGCAGGCGCATCACCATCATTGATGATGTTAAAGAATTGGGATCTTATAAAGCAGGAATCGATTTTGGAAATGGAAACACTACCGAAATTGAGTTTGAAGTAATAGCCGAATAAGTAAACCGAAATAATAAAAAATCCCGTCAGCATTTTGCAGACGGGATTTTTTTATGCCGGTACTTTTCTTTTCAGGCAATTACCAGGCTATTACGCATTTTATTTACTTACACGTTTTGAATTTGCCTGCTAACTCCCTGCCTGCGCCTGATTATAATAATGGCGATACCTGCCAATATCAATACAAAGGAAATAAGCTGCGCCTGCGAAGGATGAAAGCCGCCAAGGTTATAAGTAGTATTTACTCTTATTTTCTCAATCAAAAATCTTTCCAGCCCGTTTACTACCAGGTATACGCCAAACAACATTCCCGGAACTTTTAGTTTTTTGCGGATACCCCAGAGAAATGCAAATAAGATAAGACCCATAATTGTTTCGTAAAAAGGCGTTGGAAAGACCGGAACCGGTAAATGATTGCACCACTGTCCTTCGCAATTGGCATTTGGAATGCCTTCGCTTAATACATTATGCGGGTAACTGTAAGCAACCATCCAGGTAGGCAACCAGGAGGGCGCAATAACAGGGGTATGCATTACATCTGCATAAGTCTTTATCTCTTTTACACCTTCCAGTGAATTTTGATAATAAGAAAAGTAATGTGTTACAGTATCCTGGAAATCTGTCGGCCCTGCGAGTATTGATTTGCCTTCAGGTGAAGAAACATAAGCACTGTTTAAAATTCCCCAGTCGCCATCACCACTTACCTGGCAACCCAAACGACCCAAAGCATAGGCCAGCATTAAAGCTGGTCCAAAAGAATCAACCAGGTGCCATCTGTCAATCTTATGTTTCTTTGCATAAATAAGAATAGCAGCGCCCGCACAAATAAGGCCGCCGTAAAAGGTTAACCCGCTAAAAGATAGAAGCGAGCCAACGGGATCTCTTACCAATTCATCCCAGTTTTCGAGATTGTGAAAAATTTTTGCGCCTCCAAATCCAAAAACTGCGGCCATAATGGTCATATCACCCACCCGGTCGTGTGGCCAAATGCGAATACTGCGTTTCTCAGGTTTTGCCGTTTTGGTTTTGTTACCGGTATACCATTTTAAACCCGCGAAAAATAAGCCTAATAAAATACCTGCAGGTACGTTTCCCATACCGGATAAGAGGAAGGCTTGCGGATCCTGGAATGCAATTTCCTTTTCAGTAAAAAAGCCTACAAACTTCCAGCCGGCTATAAATCCAAAAAATGCGTTCCAGATAATTTCACCGAAATCTGCACCTTTCCCGATCCAAATCTCTGATTCAGTGGCATGTAACCACCCATTACGTTCCCTGCGTTTTAATTCGGAAGAAAGCGCCCATGCAGCTGCTAAGAAAGAAAGCGCTACTAACAGACCGAAAGAGTTTACAAGTTTAAACCCTTGCAAATCAGCACCAAATACTTCTTTTACAAAAAAATATAGATTAGGATACATTAGTTTCTTGCTATAGAACCGGACCAGTTTTTGGCATCACAATTATAATAATTGCAATCGGCTCTTCTATTTTTTAAGATGAATTGGCAATGTTCGCAATTAAAGCCATCTAAACAATGGTAAGCATAAAAAAACCTTCCGTTTGGAAGGTTTTATATAAAACTGTTTACTGTTGTTAGCAATATTCATCAAACGCGGCGATCAAATTTTTCGCAATCATTTGAGCAGGACGACCTTCAATTTGATGCCTTTCGATCATGTGAACTAATTCGCCATTTTTAAACAAGGCAATGGCTGGGGAAGATGGAGGATAAGGCAATAAATGTTCCCTAACTTTTTGAACAGCTGCCTGGTCATAGCCTGCAAATGAAGTTAAAAGGTTATCAGGTTTTTTTTCTGCATTAAATACCGCCATCAAAACTCCAGGGCGGGCAGAACCGGCACTACAACCACATACGCTGTTGATCATTACAAGAGCGGTGCCTTCTTTTTTTATTTGTTCTTCTACCGACTCAGGGGTTAATAATTCTTCAAAACCGTGATCGGTTAATTCTGCCTTCATTGGCTCAACAATTTCTGCTGGATACATATGTAGTATTTTAAGTTTAACTGTAATTAATACACAAAGTTGCTAATAAATAGCTTGCAATAAATGAGCTAAATCCTAAATAACAATTCATTTCTAATATCGAAAGGGTTAAAGTATGCCATAATGGCTTAAACATTAAACAAACCGGCCAATATGGCTCATTCATTTTGCATAGGCTGCAAAATTGTACCATAAAATAGCAATAAAAGCTTGTGGAATATAAATTGATGGGTATTAGGAAATCATCTAAAATTTAAAAATAACAACTATGACTGTCTTTAATTTAAACAACCGCCCTGCAGCAAGAACCTGGAATGGACTTGTAAATGACCTGTTTGCTGATTTTGAAAAAAGCCAGCCGAATTATTCATCCCAGCCAAACGGAAAGATTCCGGTGAATATCAAAGAAACCGAAAATGCTTACCAGCTAGAACTTGCAGCACCTGGTCGTAATAAGGCCAATTTTTCGCTGAATGTAGAAAAAAATAGCCTTACTATTTCTTATGACGAAAAAACTGAAACGGAAAACCAGGGCGTAAAATCTATTCGTACCGAGTTTTTAACTCCATCGTTTAAGCGCACATTTATTCTTGATGAAAAGGTAAATGCCGAGCAAATCGAAGCCAGGTATGACAATGGAATTTTAATACTTACACTTCCCAAAAAAGCAGAAGTGAAACCAGAAGTGAAGCAAATTAGTGTGCAATAAACCAATGAAAATTTGAAGTTTAGACAATGTAATGTGAATTTCTGATGAGTAATTTGAGCCTTCGTGTTTTCACGGAGGCTTTTCTTTTTTTCGGCTGTATTTTTGAGCCAACATTTACCTGTTCCAAATGAGAAGAATGAACAAAATATTGGCTATTTGCTTTTTATATATGGGTATAAATGTATCGGCGCAGGAAATTGTACCTGTCGATACCTTGAAAGTTGTTCCGGAGGGTTATTTGGATTCCACTTTGCGGATCATTAATCTTAATCCTTACTTTACGCTACATGTTGATTCAACCCTTAACTACGACATTGATATCAACCGTTCTACTGAAAATTATTTCTGGTATTTAAGGAATAGCCCTGTCGGCGTTCAAATCGATAAGAACGACGGTAAGCTTCTTTTTAAAGCTGAAAAGTCTTATTTCAAGAGTGGAAAATTAAAATACGACCAGGAATATAAAGTTCAACTTGGCGTACAAAATCTTCAAAATCCTACTGAACGGGTTGACACCAGCTTTATGATTGTATTTTACAGCACGGAAATAAATGCCAGCAGGTTAAAACCATCTGTATCAGGAAATCAATTTGTTGAGGAAGGAGATTCGGTGCGATTCAAAATACAATGCGAAAATGGAAGTTTTCCGGTAGAGCAAATAACGCTAAATACAAATATTCCAATCAGCAATTACAAACAAATTAGAAATTGTGATGATGAATTTCTATGGATGGTTCCATTTGATTTTATAAGAGATGACGATACAACCAAACAAAGAATTTTAAATATTCAATTTGTATCAGCCGATAAGTTTTACAATAAGGATACAGCTGTTGTAAAATTAATAGTACGACCCGGTATTAATTACCCCATTCGGAACGTTGAACATAAAAGAGTCTCCGATGAATTAGAAAAATATGTGCTGACTTTGAAACTTACCTTTTACGTAATAAGTAAGAGCGTAAAAAACAACAAGAAAACAAGAACCGGGTTTGACATTACAGGTTCAACAACGGCATTAGCAGGTACGGTAATTTCTACGAGCGGCAGCACAGATGCTTCGAAAAACTTCGGTAAAATACTACCCAGTGTTGGCCTGACCCTTGTTCCGGTAAAAGAAGCCGTAGCGCCTAACAAAATACAAGAGCAAAATACTGCAACACAAGTTAGAGCGGTTGTAAAAAGGCTTGAATACCTTGTAAGTGAAAACAGGCTTGTTGGTGATCGTGATCCCGATGTGCTATTGAAAACTAAACGAATGCAAGATGAAATGAAACAAGCGAGAACACAGCTAAATGATTTGCCACTTGTAGAATACGATGAAAACTTTACAGCCGAGGATGCAGAGAAATATTTTAAAGATCCAAAAGTTAATAAGAAGTATAAATTAAAAGTGAGCTAGAGAAAATTTTGCTTTAGAAGACCATGCTGTTAATAAAGATGTGCCTGCATGTTTAAATCATGCATTTTAGAACAGGTTACTTATTTCAATATTAATAAGTGACCTGTTTTAATTTTCATTTAAGCTACTTATAATATATCGCAGCTATAATATTGCTTGTTGTTGGTAGTCAGCATAACATGATTCATTATACTACAAGTTCCCAAACTATGTTTTCTCTTTTTACAAGGTGTATGCATCAAATGATTTAGTATATTTAATAAAATAAGGAATATGCTTCAACTTCAATTGTGGAAAGATGCCCTTAATGAACTTGCCCTGCTACAAGTTGAACTGGAGGAAAAAGGCGGGCCTTCAGAAGATGCTGACTTATATGAACATATTCTTCATCTGCAAAAAATGCTGCTAAAAAGTTTTGGCTTGCCTGCCAGTTTTGATTTTACCCGAATTATTCAGTTTGAAAACATCCCTACAGCGCACGAAATTAATATCAGGATTAATCAATTAAAAGAAGCTGCTACCACATACCTGTTAACAGATGCAAAATCTGAATTAGACATTCTTGAAAATGCAAAAGCAAATCAGCTTGATCCATTTAATGTATTACCGGAATTAAATATCAAAACACATATCTATGCCATATTTGTTTATGATAAAATTCTTTTACACGAGAAAGATTCACTGGAAAACGTGTGGCACGAACTTCAATTAACCAGGGATCCTGAGGTATTGGATTTTACAGGCAAACTCGGTTTAAAAGAATACGATTTTGAACGTCATATTGACTACAAAAAATTATTAGCATCAAAAGGCTTAAAATATTTAGAGGAATTTATTGAATCACAATCAGAACTTTTAAGTGATGAAGATTATTAGTATTCACTGTTAGTATTATAAACTCTCTTCCTGTTTATTTTCAACCTTTGCCTTTTTGATTTGTTGCATACACTATGAACATTCTTATTACGGGCGCCAATGGATACATTGGTCAAAGGCTGATTCCGGTGTTGCTCGAGAATAACCACAAATTGTTTTGTTGTGTGCGCAACAAAAGGAGGTTCGAAGAAAACAATCTTCATGAGAACATTGAGGTTATTGAGGCAGATTTACTAAATGAACCAGATAACATTCATTTTCCAGTTGATATCGATGTTGCCTATTTCCTGGTACATTCAATGACAACCAAAGGGGACTTTAAAGAGCGGGAATCCCTTACTGCGAAGAATTTTCTCCAGGCAATTGAAAAAACAAATTGCCGCCAGGTTATTTACCTGAGTGGTATTGTAAATGACGATCATTTATCAGATCACCTCGAATCAAGGTTATTGGTTGAAAACATTCTAAACGCCGGTAAAATACCACTTACAACATTAAGGGCTGGTATTATAGTTGGCTCCGGTAGTGCATCGTTCGAAATTATCCGCGACCTGGTGGAAAAACTTCCTGTAATGATTGCTCCCAAATGGCTGAATACCCTTTGTCAGCCAATTGCTATTCGTAATGTTATTCACTTTCTTTATGGGGTTATGCTTAAACCAAAATATTTTGGAAAGCATTTCGATATCGGAGGTCCAGATGTACTTAGTTACAAACAAATGTTGCAGCAGTTTGCTGAAGTCAGAAAACTTAAGAGGTACATTTTTATAGTTCCTGTGATGACGCCACGCCTGTCTTCGTACTGGCTGTATTTTGTTACTTCTACCAGTTATTCGCTGGCGATTAATTTAGTAGACAGCATGAAAATAAACGTGGTTGCTACACCGAATGATCTTGCACAGGAATTACAGATTTCACTTATTCCCTATAAAAAAGCAGTATCCCTTGCGTTTGAAAAAATTGAACAAAACCTGGTATTAAGTAGCTGGAAAGATTCCTTTACTGCAAGCAACACGCCCCTTGAATTTATGAATTTTATTGAGGTGCCGGTGTATGGTTGTTTCCAGGATAGAAAATGGCGTCCATTAAAAGGCGAAGCTTCAAAAGTGATGCAGAATATATGGAGTATAGGTGGTGCAAAGGGATGGTATTATGGAAATTACCTATGGAAAGTACGTGGCCTTATGGACAAGTTTTTTGGTGGCGTGGGATTAAGGCGCGGCAGAAGAAGTGCAATGGATGTTTACGCTGGTGATGCGCTGGATTTTTGGAGGGTTTTAATTGCGGATAAAGAAAATAAACGCTTGCTACTTTTTGCAGAAATGAAATTACCCGGTGAAGCGTGGCTTGAATTTAAAATCATGAAGAAAGACAATCAACTTCAATTACGCCAAACGGCTACATTCAGGCCAAAAGGAATTTGGGGAAGAATGTATTGGTACGCCATGCTACCTTTTCATTATTTTATTTTCAATGGTATGATAAAGAATATTATTAAGACGGGGATTTAAGGATTTTTCCAGTTTAACTATAATGATTAATGAATTACCGCTTTATTTTGTTGCATGCTTACTTATAATTCAAAAGAATGGTTTAAACCATTAATCTATTTTCATAAGGGAGATACTTTTCGCAAATTATGGTTGATGCTTGTACTGGTGGCTATCTATACTGTAATTGTAGCCTATGTGGAAACGCACTTTCTGCAAATCAGTGAAAATGAGCATGTAAAAAATATTCCCATCATGCATAGCCTGCTTGGCTTTGCTATTTCAATGCTACTGGTATTTCGTACCAATACAGCGTATGATCGTTGGTGGGAAGGAAGAAAACTTTGGGGATCACTGGTAAATGCAAGCAGGAATCTTGCTGTTAAACTGGATGCCATTCTACCAATGGAAGATAAAGCAAATCGTAACTATTTTTCGAGTTTGATTGCTTTATATCCCAGGGAATTACAACAACATTTACAACAGGAAAAAACAAGACTGGAATTAGACGACAAACCACACCCTGAAATACCCGGTTTTGACCGCAGCAGGCATGTACCTTCTCAAATTATATCTCATATTCAACGCAGGGTTAAAAGCCTGTTAACCGTTGGCACAATAAGCAAAGAAGAATTATATATATTGAATACCGATCTTACTGCGTTTCTCGATATTTGTGGTGGTTGCGAAAGAATTAAAAATACTCCCATCCCCTATTCATACAGCAGCTTTATTAAAAAATTCATTTTTATCTATGTGCTAACGCTTCCCCTGGGTTTCGTTTTTTCGTTGGGATATATTGCTGTTCCGGTAGTAGTATTTATTTTTTATGTACTCGCCAGTCTTGAAGTAATTGCCGAGGAAATAGAAGAACCATTTGGCATAGATACCAATGATTTGCCGATGGCCCGTTTAACCGAAACCATTGGAAAGAATGTTCACGACATACTGCACTAACCGGAACTTCCATCAACAAAACTAAAGTTGAAATCTTTGTTAGAGGAAAAGCAAAAAGTAGTAGTATGTGTTAGAATACTATTTTGAAAAAAGAGCATAGCTTACCTTTGAGCCATGAAGCAATTCAATGTTCCGCTGGAATACAGGAGCCCAATGATTTCGGCTATAAAACAATTCCGCAAACAGCAGGATAAACTTAAAAAAGATTTTACACCAACCGAGCTTGATTTTGGTCCTGTAAAGTTTTTGCTGGCCCGTCATTTTGGTTTTTGTTATGGTGTTGAAAATGCTATAGAAATTGCTTACCGGGCAATCGAAGAAAACCCGGGAAAGAGAATTTTCCTGTTAAGTGAAATGATCCACAATCCACAGGTAAATGAAGATCTGCAGGACCGTGGTGTTGTTTTCTTACAGGACACTTATGGCAAACAACTGATTCCTTTTGAAAGCCTTACTCCGGAAGATGTTGTTATTATTCCAGCCTTTGGAACAACCCTTGATATTGAAGCGAAACTTGCTTCGATGGGAATCTCTGCATTGGTTTATAATACGACTTGTCCATTTGTAGAAAAAGTTTGGAACCGCGGCGATTCCCTGGCGGCAAAAGGCTATAGCCTCGTGGTTCATGGCAAACCAAAACACGAGGAAACCCGGGCTACCTTTAGCCGAAGTGCTGCAAAAACACCTTCTATTATTGTGAACAACATGAAGGATACCATCGAACTCGGGAAATACATAACAGGAGAAAAACCGTCCGCATTATTTTACGATGAATTTGAAGGACAGTTTAGCGATGGATTTGATATAGATACCGATTTACAGCGACTTGGTGTTATCAATCAAACTACTCAACTGGCAAGTGACACGCAGGCTATTGCAGATTACTTAAAAAACCTTGTTCAAACGCATTACAGCCTGAATGAGACCAATATCGGCGAAAGATTTGCGGATACCAGGGATACGCTTTGTTACGCCACTAATGACAATCAAACTGCCGTACAGGGTATGTTGAAACGAGATGCAGACCTTGCCATAGTAGTGGGTGGTTATAACAGCAGTAATACCAGTCATCTGGTAGAGTTATGCGAATACAAACTGCCAACATTTTACATCAATGGCCCTGATAAAATTTTGTCGGAAAAGAAGATTGAGCATTTCAACTGGCGTACAAAAGAAAAGTGTACAACAAAAGATTTTCTACCAGGGCATTCGCCGGTAACGATCATGCTAACCAGTGGTGCAAGTTGCCCGGATGCTGTTGTTGAAGAGGTAATAACGAAATTACTTGTATTGTTCTCGGGTACTAAACCTGCAGAAGAAGTATTGGCATCATTAAACCTGCAAAATGTTTCAGGAATGAGCCTGTTGTAATTTACCGATCACCTTATTAGCTTTCTCAACTGCCATTGCAAAAAATTCGTCCTTTGTTAAATCAGTATTATCCATTACAATAGCGTCAGGAGCTTTTCTCAGTGGACTGATTTCCCTGTTACTATCAATATAATCTCTCATAGCAAGATTATTGGTAACTTCTTCAAGTGTTATGTAAGGATTTTTTTCAAATAACTCTTTAAATCTTCTTTGAACCCTTACTCCATTGTCGGCTTCCAGGAACAGCTTTAATTCAGCATTTGGAAAAACTGTTGTGCCGATATCACGTCCATCCATCACGATTCCTCCTTTAACTCCAAATTTCTGCTGTTCAGCAACTGCATATTCCCGAACTTCTTTTATGGCGGCAACCTCACTTACTTTTTCAGCTACCACCATGTCCCTAATTACATACTCTACATTTTCGTCATTTAATAGAATTTCGGATTGATCGGTATCTGCATTTACTACAAAGTCTAGCTGGATATTATCAAGTGCTTCTTTAACCTGTTCAGTCTTTGTCCAATCAACATGGTTTCTCAAGAAATAGAGGGTAATAGCGCGGTACATAGCTCCACTATCAATATAAACGTAGTTATAGTGTTTTGCAAGTCTTTTTGCAAGCGTGCTTTTGCCACAGGAAGAAAAGCCATCAATGGCTATGATGATCTTTTGCATGGTACAAAATTGAGGTTTTAGTCAACTATCACAAATTTTTTATTTAAGAAGCTGCTTGTTTTAAAACAAAAAAAAACGCTATCATTCTATTAAAATGATAGCGTTTCGTTGAAAACTTCTAAATATTAAGCACCTGCTTCTTCCTTCAAAACCGGCTCTCCGAAAGTAAATACGATCTTCTGATTTTCTTTATCAAGATCGGCAATTAACATGTCACCAGCTTTGATATTCATATTCAAAATTTCTTCGGCCAACGGGTCTTCCAGGTATTTCTGCAGTGCCCTGTGTAATGGTCTTGCTCCAAACTGCGCATCGTAACCTTTATCTGCAATAAACTCCTTGGCGGCTTCTGTTAGTTCCAGCGAAAAGCCAAGTGTTGCCAATCTTTTTGTAACCCCTTTCATCAAAATGTCAATGATAGTAAAGATGTTATCGCGGTCCAGGCTATTAAATATGATTACATCGTCTATACGGTTTAAAAATTCCGGACTAAACGTTTTCTTCAAAGCTTTTTCGATCACCGCCTTGTTATTTTCATCCGCATTTTGCATACGGCTTGCGGTTGCAAAACCAACACCGTCACCAAAGTCTTTTAATTGCCGTGCGCCTATATTGGAGGTCATGATGATCGTAGTATTTTTAAAATCTACTTTACGACCCAAACCGTCCGTTAACTGCCCATCATCCAGCACCTGCAACAGGATATTGTAAATATCGGGATGCGCTTTTTCAATTTCATCCAGGAGGATAACGCTATAAGGTTTGCGTCTTACTTTTTCAGTAAGCTGACCACCTTCTTCGTAACCCACATATCCCGGAGGCGCACCAACCAACCTGCTTACTGTAAACTTCTCCATGTACTCACTCATATCAATGCGGATCAACGCATCTTCAGAATCGAACATGTAACGTGCAAGTGAGCGGGCAAGCTCTGTTTTACCTACACCAGTTGGTCCAAGAAATATGAAAGAGCCAATGGGCTTTTTAGGATCTTTTAAACCAACCCTGTTGCGCTGAATTGCTTTTACCACTTTCATGATAGCAGCATCCTGTCCAACCACCATACCCTTCATATCCTCGTTCATGCGCTTCAACTTTTCAGTTTCAGCCTGCACCATGCGTTTTACAGGAATACCAGTCATCATACTGACTACTTCAGCAATATGTTCTTCCTCGATCGGGTAGCGTTTATGCTTGCTTTCTTCTTCCCAAATAACTTTGGCTTTATCCAGTTCTTCACCCAATCTTTTTTCACTGTCCCGAAGGGCTGCCGCTTCTTCAAAACGCTGGCTCTTAACCACTTTATTCTTTTCTACTTTAATATCTTCAATCCTTTTTTCAAGGTCAATGATATTTTGAGGAACATTGATATTTTTCAGATGCACCCTTGCTCCCACCTCGTCCAAAACATCAATTGCTTTATCGGGTAACAGGCGGTCTGTCATATACCTGTCACTTAATTTTACACAGGCATCAATAGCTTCCTGGCTATAGTTTACGTTGTGATAATCCTCGTATTTGCTTTTAATGTTATTTAAAATCTGGATAGTTTCATCCACTGATGGTTGTTCAACCATCACTTTTTGAAAACGACGGTCCAATGCTCCATCTTTCTCGATATACATACGATATTCGTCAAGAGTAGATGCACCAATGCACTGTAACTCACCTCTTGCGAGGGCTGGTTTAAAGATGTTACTGGCATCAAGTGATCCGCTGGCACCACCGGCTCCTACTATCGTGTGAATTTCATCGATAAAAAGAATGACATCGCGATTTTTTTCCAGCTCATTCATGATGGCCTTCATGCGCTCTTCAAACTGGCCGCGGTATTTTGTTCCGGCAACCAGGGCGGCCAAATCAAGGCTAATCACTCGTTTATCAAATAAAACCCTGCTCACTTTACGTTGCACAATCCGAAGTGCAAGTCCTTCAACAATGGCAGTTTTACCAACCCCGGGTTCGCCTATTAAGATTGGGTTGTTCTTTTTACGACGCGACAAAATTTGTGACACACGCTCTATTTCTTCTTCCCTGCCTACAATTGGATCTAAGGTTCCATTTTCGGCAAGTTTGGTTATATCACGTCCGAAATTATCAAGCACCGGTGTTTTACTTTTTTGAGCGGGTTGTTGCTGGCGGGATGATCCACGCTGCTGACCGCTGTATCCACCTCTTCTTTCTTCTTCAAAATCGTCGTCGTTTTCTTCTGCGTAATCTGCCTTGGGGCCATGATCGCCACTGCGTACCATGCCCAATTCATTTCGGAATGAATCGTAATCTACATCGTATTGCATAAGAATTTGTGTGGCTATATTTTCTTTGTTTTTTAATATGCTCAACATCAGGTGCTCGCTTTCAACCAGCGGGCTTTTTAAAGCCTTGGCCTCCAGAACAGTAACCCTGATTACCTTTTCGGCCTGCTTGGTCAAAGGCAAACTGTTGATGTTAGCAATGTTTTTTCCTGTCTTATCTTTTACGGCAAGTTCTACCTCTTTGCGCAGTTCATATAGGTCTACATTAAAATGTTTGAGCACCCGGATAGCGGTATTTTCACCATCGCGGATAAGTCCAAGCAGCAAATGTTCTGTGCCTATAAAATCGTTGCCCAAACGCAAAGCTTCTTCCCTGCTGTAGGAGATTATTTCTTTAACCTGGGCTGAAAAATTATTATCCATTTTGCTACAAATATGTTGCTTACAATATTAAGAATTAATTTCGGGGAGTGCCAAATGCTTACAATACACAAATGTGAATAGCTTGGTAAAGCTGAACAGATGAATACCGTTAGCATTAAATAAACTGAACATCCAGTTATACGAATACTATCTGATTGAAAGCAACGTAGTATTGAAAATTAAATTTACTTAATTGCTGAATATGAACTTCAAAATAGATACCAAAGAAAAATTTAAAGAAATTACCATTTTAGAGTCTCATTTATCTGCTAATATGACAGATGAACTGGAAAATTTGTTCAAAAACTTACTGGAAGAGCCGGTTAATAATGTGGTATTATCTATGAAACCAGTTATTGAAACAGACACATTAATCGCTCAAAAAATTGCTTCCTTACAGCAACTATTTTACGAATCGGGTGCTTCTTTTGTAGTTTGCGAAGTACAACAACCTGTAGAAATGATGCTGGACGCTAGTGGCTTACTGGAAATAATGAATACAACCCCAACTACGAGCGAGGCATGGGATATTGTTCAAATGGAAGAAATTGAGAGAGAGTTATTAAACGACTTTTAATTTTCTTCAAATACATTAGGTTAAAAACTATTTTTTAAAGTGTCTTTGTATTCTTATTGCATTGGCTACCACCGGGTTTTCCTGCTTAGTGATTATCATTGTGTGAAATACACACCTTAAAAAAGGCATATTTATTGCAGCATTGATAACTTGGAAGATGTCACAAACCCTGAGCACAACAATAAAATTTAAACAAAAAATCCGTTGCCTTTATTTGGACTAACTATACTGGGAAATAATTCTGCAATACCTGCTTTTGAAAGACACCCGACAGCCCAGGCACTATATCTTGACGAACAAATATTTTTAATTGATTGTGGTGAGGGCACTCAAATGCAATTGGCTAAGTACAAGATCAAAAGAAGCAAAATCAACCACATTTTTATTAGTCACTTACATGGCGATCACTTTTTTGGGCTTATTGGCCTGATCTCATCCATGAGCCTGCTTGGCAGGGAAACACCCCTGAATATTTATGGACCAGGGAAATTAAAGGCGATTATCGAAATTCAATTGGAAGGGGCAGGAAATACCTTACAATTTCCTTTGCATTTTCATGCCAATACTGCAGAACAAATTATTGTTGATGAAGAGAAATTCACTGTATCCTGTTTTAGTGTTCAGCATAGAGTGGAATGCTGGGGTTACTTATTTCGTGAAAAAAAGTTTCCAAGAAAGATCTGGAAAGAAAATGTCCTGAAGTTTAATATTCCTGCAACATTTTATAAAAGATTGCAGGCTGGAGAGAATTATACCAACAAGAATGGTGACCTTATTGTAAATGAATTACTAACTATTGAAAATACCCCCGGAAAAAGTTATGCATATTGTGCAGATACTATTTATGATCCGGATTTGGCGTTAAAAGTTCAGAATGTAAGCTTACTGTACCACGAAGCAACTTACCTGCATGACCTAATTGAAAGAGCTGCCAGCAGGTTTCACAGCACCGCAAAGCAAGCAGCTTGTATTGCAAATTCAGCAGCAACTAAACGCCTGTTAATTGGCCATTTCAGTAGTAAATACGAGTTCTTAGACGATTTTTTATTAGAAGCTAAAGGAGTTTTTGACAATACAGACCTCGCTATCGAAGGTGTTACTTTCCGTATCTGACTTTTATTTTACTGTAATATAGATTTTAAGTAAATGGGGAACCATTTGCTCCAGGCAGCTTCATTATGTTGTGCTTCTTTGTCGATGTAAATTTTACTTTTTAATTTCCTGGCTCCCTGCAGCAGTAAATACATTTCCCTGGTATCCTGCTCCATACTCTTACTTTCCTTACCCCCGGCGTAAAAAAATAGAACGTGGTTTTTTAAAGATTTAAGATTTGCTTTCGCATCCCCGTAAATAGACTTTGTAGTCCAAAACGAAGGTGAAAAGATGCCTGCGTTACCAAATTGTTTTGGATAGCTGATTATCGTGTACATGCTAATCAATGCGCCCATACTACTTCCTGCAACATGGGTGAATTTTCCCGAAGATTTTGTACGAAGGTGACTGTCGATAAAGGGCTTCAAGGTATTGGCAAGAAACGACGCATATGCTTTTCCTTCTGGGTTTGCAACTCTTTCAAATGCATAAGGCTGGTATTCCTGTAATCTCAGTTCGTTACCATGATCAACTGCTACTACGATCATACTTTTTTTGCAGCTATCGTAAAAACGATCAAGGGTCTCATCCACTTTCCATTCATCCATGTTAGCCGTAAACTCATCAAAGATGTTTTGTCCATCTGCCAGGTATAATACGGGGTATTTTTTATTATTTGTTTGATAACCGGGAGGAAGGTATAGCCGGATAGTTCGGGTACGATTCAAACCCGGAATAAAAAAAGCTGTATCAAGAACCGATACATTTTCACTGGCAGTATGATTTTTTACAAAAGGTATAAGTGGATCTTTAAACTGCTGTACTTTCAGATAAACTGTTGTATCATTTAGTATAGTTAACACACGATTCGGGATGTTTTTACCACCAGCATCAGTTTCAACCATCGACCAGTCACCTTTTGTAAGTTTAAACTCTATATACTTGCCAGCAGGTACATTTATTTTCAGTTCATTTTGCCTGAAAATATAAGCGCTGTCAGCTGGCGCCCATCCATTTAAGTTGCCAGCAAAAAAAATGTTTCCATCTGTTTTGGAATAAGGTGTATCAATAATAAATGTTACCCTTACCTGCGCTTTTATCTGCAAACAAAGGCTTATGCAAATGCAAAAGCTAAGGAGGGAATTTCGCATCTATTTATTAGGAAAACTGTTTTACCTGCTCCATAAATTTTTCGCTGAGGGGAACAAGGGGTAATCGTAAAACATTTTGGCACAGACCTTTTTCAGCACAAAATGCTTTTACGCCTGCAGGATTGTTTTCGGCAAATAACAAATCCATTTGAACCAATAACCTGCTTTGAATCTTGCGGGCTTCTTCATAATTACCTTCCAGCGCCAGGTGAACCAATAAAGAGAATTCTGCTGCAAAACTGTTGGCTGCAACGCTTATAACCCCATCGAACCCACAAGCTATTAATGGCAGGGTTATGTGGTCATCGCCACTGATTAATAAGAAACCTTCCGGCTTGTTTTTTACCAGGTGCATGCACTGAATCATATTGCCACTGGCTTCTTTTGTGCCAATGATATTTTTGAAATCATTTGCAAGTCTTATAGTTGTTTCAGCACTAATATTTGACATTGTGCGCCCCGGCACATTATATAATATGATGCTTTTTGAAGTGCTTTTTGCTATGGCAGCATAATGCTGGTAAATGCCCTCCTGGGAGGGTTTGTTGTAATATGGACTAACGCTTAATATAGCAGTTGCTTTTTCTAATGGCCAGGTTTGCAATTGTTTAATAACCTGTGTTGTATTATTGCCGCCTATGCCAACTACCACCGGCACCCGTCCATTTACTTTTTCATAAGTAAAGTTCAGAATGGCGAGTTTTTCTTCTTCCGATAATGTTGCCGTTTCGCCCGTGGTGCCAAGCGTAACAATATAATTTACCTTACAATTGATTACATGATCAATCAACTTCTCAAGATTTACATAATCAACTGAAAAATCACTTGAAAAAGGAGTGATAATTGCAACTCCAACACCTGTTAACAAAGCCATAGTGAAAAACTTTCAAACCTCTGCGGAGGTAAATAATGATGAATAATTAGTATAAGATGGATCAGGACAGCAAATATTATTAATTAAATTCTTCAACCGGCTTTTCTTCATAAAATCCCATATTGCCGAATTTCCTGATCCTGTTAATAACCCGCTGCTCCGGTGCAATCTGTTTCAGCTCTTCGAGAATCGGTTTGATATATTCTTTCAATAACCGGCCTGCTTCGTCGTAATCCCAGTGGGCACCACCCAATGGCTCCGGCACGACACCATCTACCAACCCAAACTCCAGCATGTGATCTGATGTAAGTTTAAGCTGTTCTGCCGCCAATTCTTTTTTATCCCAGCTGCGCCATAAAATAGAACTGCAACTTTCAGGGCTAATTACGGTATACCAGGTATTTTCCAGCATCAAAACTTTATCCCCAACTCCTATTCCCATTGCTCCGCCACTGGCACCCTCACCAATAATCACGCTGATAACCGGCACTTTTAAGCGAAGCATTTCGTAGATATTTCTTGCAATTGCTTCACCCTGGCCTCTTTCTTCTGCCTCAATTCCCGGAAAAGCGCCGGGGGTATCCACTAGTGTTATGATTGGTTTATTGAATTTTTCTGCGAGCCTCATCAACCGAAGGGCTTTCCTGTAACCTTCGGGATTTGCCATCCCAAAATTCCGAAGCTGGCGCATTTTGGTGTTGATACCTTTTTGCTGTCCAAGAATCATTACCGTTTCTCCATCCAATTTTGCAAAACCACCCACCATTGCCTTATCATCTTTTACGGTCCTGTCGCCATGCAGTTCCACAAAATCGGTGCACATTTTTTGAATGTATTTTAAGGTATATGGCCGGTCAGGGTGGCGGCTAAGCTGTACTTTTTGCCAGTTGGTCAGATTTTCAGTTATCTCATGCCGTTTCTCGAGAATCGTTTCTTCCAGCTGTTTGATAATTGGTTTATAATCAACTTTCGGACTTTTCTCAGCCATTTTCTTATTGGCTTCTATCTCTTCGTACAGCTCTTTTATAGGCGTTTCAAAATCTAAAAACTGTCGATTCGGATATTGGGGCATAGCCTAATTTTTTCTTAGAAAACAATACCGTGTAATAAACGGAAGGGCTGTAAAATTAAGGGTAGAAAAATAGTAGCAAAAACAAAAGGGCAAAAATGCCCTTTTGCAAAAAATGTTATGGCGGGATGCAGAAGTTTTATCAACTGAGTTACCCGCAATTACAGAATATTACCTGCGCCTGATCCACTGTTCAGGGTTAATGGTTCCCCTTTCAGTATCCATTTGTAGATCCATCGATCCCACTCCTTCATCATTAGAACCTGCCTGGCCCATTACCTGGCCACGGGAAACTTTTTGTCCGCGGGAAACCGAAACCGTTTGCAGGTTACTATAAGTAGTAAAATATTTACCATGTTTTAAAATGATCAGCTGGCGGTCACCAAGATTTGAAACAGAAGCCACCTCCCCATCAAAAATTGCCTTTACACTGGCGCCGATTGCAGTTTCAATTGAAATTCCGGGACTATAAACTATGATATCACGTGTTTTACCGGGAATACGATTATCGCCGTAGTGTAACGAAACCTGTCCTTTATCAACAGGCCACGGAAGGTTTCCCTTATTTTTTTCAAACTCCTGGGAGGTAATAACGCCTTCAGGTGTATTTTCCAAAACACTTACCTCTCTTGGCTTACGCACAACAGGTTTCGGAGGAGCAACTGTTCCGGGTGTTGAAGCAGGGTTTGTTGCGTTACCAGCGGTAGTATTTGCCTGGTTCTTTTTTGCTTCCAGGTCTGCTTTCCGTTTTGCTTCTGCAGCCGCAGCTCTTGCCTCACGAAGGGCTATTTCTTTTTCTCTTTTTATAACCGCAGCAATAGCATTCTGAATTTTCTTGCGTTCATTTTCTTTTTTCTTCATGGAAACGCTTAACTCTTTTTCCTTTGCCTGCAGTTGTGAAATGGCTTTATCCTTGTCTTTTTTCTCGACTTCAAGAGCGCTCATTTGTTTGCTTTGCTCTTTTAATGCTTTGCTTTTCTCTTCTCTTTTACCGGTTAGTGATTCAACTTTTTTTTCCAATGTTTGCTGGGTACGGGTAATATCACCGGCTTTCTGTTCGCGAAAACTGCGATAAGTTTTCAGGTAAGAAATACGACGCAAAACATCACTGAAATGACTGGCAGAAAAAACGAAGTTTAAGAAGTTATAATTACTGCGGTTCTTATAAGCATAAATTACACTCTGGGAATATTGTTCTTTCAATAACGAAAGTTCCCTTTTCAGTGTGTCAATATCGCGGTAAGTGCGAATGATATCTTTTTCAACAAAATATACTTCGCCCTTTATATTATTGATAAGCTGGTTACGCAAATCCATTTTGCGCTCTATTCCTCTAAGAATTACAAGGGTTGATTTTTTATCCTTTTGGGTTTCCTGCAAGCTTTGACGCATGTTTTCAATTTCCCTCATTAAATCCTGCGTTTTACGCTGCATTTCTTCCTTGCTTTGCTGTTGTGCCATCGCAGAAAAACAAAAGAAAACAAGCACTAAGGATAAAATATTCCTGGTGAAGTTCATTGAAATGGATAGTTAGGTTAGTGAATTACAATACAACGGCTTTTTAAACCATCTATTACTTAACCGTATAATTTTTAGGTATATTAAATGGAAAAGTTTGAGGTTCATCAAAATTCACCTGTTTGTATTCCAGTTTAATTTGCACCTGTGTTTTTTCGGTAACGGTTATTTCCCGGATGTTACTGAACAGCCTTCCCTGCTGCTGGTTATAGTCGCTCATTGTAATATGACAGGTACGGTTACGTGCTTCCTGCACATCGTCTAATTTGCTATGCAAAATACGGTTGTCGGATGTATCAATCGTTATTAAATGTTTGAAAAAATCTCCCACACTTAGTGCCAGCAAGGTATTTTCCTTGGTATCGTAAGAAACAATGTTCGGAGGAAAGAATACAGCATTTCCTACTAACAAATCTTGCAATGTACCAAAATCAACAGGCAGCTTTATCAGTTCCTGCAAGTAGCTCACCGATTTATACGAAACTTTTTTAGCCAGCTTATCCATGATGATAACTGTATCTGGTTTCACTAGTAACCTGAAACCTTCTACGCCGAGCAAACCTGTAACTGAAAGCCAGATAATACTGTCTTTTTTAATTCTAACAAATATCGTGGGACTAACTTCTTTTCCTTTTTGGTCGGTATAATCCACTTTTATTTTTCCGGTGAAGAAATTAAAGTCGATCTTATTGCTATTCACTCTTGTGAATATTTCAGCTTTTGCTGCAACCGAATCAACTACAGTTACAGGTACATTTGGTTTGAGAATTGTGTCTTTGGCTTCAGTGTCCTTAATGGAAACTACTTTTTGAATTTTTTTTGCTGGCCTGCAGGATGCAATAATCATTAAGCACAGTGCGGCGTATATTACGTTTTTCATTAAAGGATCAATTAAATAAATGTTTGATGTGTTAAATGCCTAACTAGCATTATTAACTGATCAAAACATTCATGCCATAAGCATATAAGAAAAGCTTAAAACAAAATAGTTTGTGTTGCTTTTGATAAGATAAAAATTACTGGTGACCAGTGTGTCCAAATCCGCCGTCGCCCCTTTCGGAAGCTTGCAATTCGGTTGACAACTGCCATTGCACCTGTTGCACCTGCTGAAAAACCATTTGTGCAACCCGGTCGCCGGTTTGAATCGTTTGAGCCTCCTGTCCAAGATTCACGAGTATTACTTTTATTTCACCCCGGTAATCACAGTCAATTGTACCCGGTGTATTTAAACAGGTGAGACCCTGTTTTATGGCTAAGCCGCTCCGCGGTCTTACCTGTGCTTCCCAGCCTTCCGGAATTTCAAGGAACAATCCTGTTGGCACTAAAATGCGCTCCAGCGGTTGAAGGGTTATAGCTGCCGGGATAAAGGCCCGCAGATCAACCCCGGAGGCGCCTGCAGTTGCATATGCAGGCAATGGATTATCTGAAATATTCTTTATGGATACTTTCATTTAAAATTATTTAAGAAATATTGGATGCGGATTAAACAGGCACTTTAGTCAATAGTACTGAAGACATAGCAGCAACACCTTCTTCCCTGCCAATGAAACCCATCTTTTCTGTAGTGGTAGCTTTGATACCGACTGCGTCTGTTTCAATTTTCAAAATGGCAGCAATTACCTGCTGCATTTGCGCAATATAAGGTTTGATCTTTGGTTTTTCCAGACAAAGACTGCTATCAACATTTACCACTTTGTAGCCTTTATTCCAAATAAGTTCGGCAGTTCTTGCCAATAAAATTTTGCTGTCGATATTTTTAAACTCGGTGGAGGTATCCGGAAAATGTTCGCCAATATCACCAAGAGCAAGCGCACCTAACATGGCGTCGCAAATAGCATGCAACACCACATCGGCATCGCTATGCCCCAATGAACCTTTTTCATGTGGGATTTTAATCCCGCCCAACCACAAATCCCTGCCTTCTACTAACTGGTGAAAATCTATTCCTATCCCGGTTCTATACATGCTTGTTATTTAAATGGTCGTTGCCAGCTATTTGTGGTTCCCTGCAAAAAAAAGAAAGCGAAGTTAATCTCCGCTTTCATGTGAATATCTTTTAAAATAAGTTTAGCCTTTATTGTGCTTCATCAAAATCGAACAGTAAACTAAAACGTAAAGTATTGCTTAATGGGTTACGGTTTGTACCATTACCCGATGGAACAAGATAAGAGAAATTAAGGCCGAAAACATTGAACTTAAGGCCTACACCGGCAGAAAAATATTGACGGTTTCCTTTCGTTTTGTCTTCATAAAAATAGCCGGCTCTTACAAAAAATTGTTCCATGTAACCGAATTCAGCACCTGCACTAAACTGCAGTTCTTTAAACTCGCTATCAGAATCGCCAAAAGAAGAAAACCACGAATTAACCACTCCCTTGTTGCGGTAGGTAGTTAATGCACTTGCATCGGTAGCGCTATCGCCTGTAGCTAACGGGGGTGTAGGTACTAATAATTTATTCACTTCCAATCCCATTAACAAACGGCTATTTTCATCAAACACGGCGGTATACGAAGCGCCAATTCCCAGGTTAGCAGGGATATAATCTTTTTCGAGTGCGTTGCTGGTGTAGGAAATTTTGCCACCAAGATTAGTAAGAGAAGTACCAAAACGCCAGCCTTTACCTGCATCGTTTACGCCATTGTAGAAAACTGAAAGGTCGCCTGCAACGGTATTACCCGCTTTATATTCAACCCCACTGCTCGATGCATAGCCGCGGGCAAGGTTGGAATTAATGTAACGAAGTGCGGCTCCGACACCCCATTTTGCGCTTAATTTTCGACTGTATCCAAGATCTATAGCCACTTCTGTTGGCTTGCCAGTACTAATGGGATTACCGCTAAAATCGGTAAACTGGATATCACCAAGATTAAAATACCGGATAGAAGTTGAAATGGCAGACTGATCATCCAGTTTATAATATCCGGCAAGTGAGGCAAGGAATACATCACCAACACCAAGGTCTTTTAACCAGGGAGTATAAGTGAGCGACAAACCACCTTTTGTTTCTATAAAAGGTAATTTAGCGCCATTCCAAAAGGACGAATTGGCATCAGGCGTAGTTGCTACCCCAATATCTCCCATCCCTCCTGCCCTTGCATCGGGGCTTATCCGTAAAAATGGCACAGCAGAAGTAACAACATTGATGGTATTGCCATTTGATTGCGAGTAAGATATAATTCCGGCTGACAAAAAAAGCATTGTGCCAAATGCACTTAAAATTAGCTTCATTGAATAATTAATTTGGTGATACAGATTACAATTTGATGTTTTCAATTTAAAAACAAGCCGAAAACATTATTTTAATGTGGGTAGAAGTAGAACTGATAGGCAGTTGAGGTTGTAATCTGAGGTTCGAAAATAGCGTAAAATATTTCACAAAAAAAAGAAGCATTTATGAAACGGTTAGTTTTTTTTATTATTTGAACCCTGACCAATTATATTATTTGTGGCAAAGGGCTTTTTTGAAGATGAGCCTAGTAATTAATGCTTTAAGAAAATCTCTGTAGCGCCATTGCCGTACCAGGGATGATATTGCTGTATAAAGTTTTTAACTGACGGTCGGTGTTTTAATAATTCATGGATCTCTTCTTTCAACCGGCCTTTTCCAATTCCATGGATTACAAACACATGTTGCAGGTAGTGTAATTCGGCCTTATCAAGGTACTTTTCGAACACTGATAATTGCAAGGAAAGCTTTTCGTGGGCAGACATTTGCGCATAGTTATCAGTTAGTTTCTCTATGTGAAGGTCTAGTACAGTTGGTGGTGGCGGCTCGCCATGTACCCGCTTATTGTTTACAACTTTAAATCCCGCTTCCGATAATTTATTTAAACTCCATGGGCTTTCTACCTCCACTTCCGGCTGCTTTTGCCTGTTGGGATACTGTTCGAAAAGTTGTGAAGAAAAAAATGCCTCTCCTTTTAACCTTATGTTTTCTACCTGTTTAAAAACCTGTTTGGCTTTTGGTTTATAACTCGCTTCGAAGTATTCGGCCTTCGTTTTGTCTTCACTTAAAAGCGAGAATTCGAAATCAAATGATGGATTGTCGTTTAATTGTTCAAATTCAATATCCATCAGGTAAAAATCGTTGAGCGCAAATACTTCGTTTTGCAGTTCCATTTCAATCTCGCCTTTAAACCGCAACCAAAAATGAAATTTCAAACCGAGGCTGGTTTGATTTACCAGGTAAATTTTCAGGCTTTCCACCACATCATCATCAAAAACGTCTTTATTAAAAACCGGGAAAAATAAAAGCCAAACACCTTCTGCTACCTGGTATTTTGGTGCTTTTTTTTCTTTCCGCACATCATCAATATATTTTTTTGGTGGCTTTTTTTCCTGTAGCTGCTGGGTAAACATTTTAAAATAAGGAAAGCTCAATTGATCGCTGTGAACCGGAAACTTTACGCCTCTTACTTCCACCAAAACCATCTTATCATTTATAATTTCCTTTACAACCCCATCTTCGTTGCTGTGTTTCACCACCACTTTATCGCCTACTTCAAATTTCATATGCCTGCAAAGGTAAGTTGAGATAGCTTAAAGGTTAATGAAGGAATTGAGACTGTTTAGATATATTGATTAAACGCCAGCTGTATTTCCTCAAAAGAGCCCTGTATTATATAAAAAAACTTTTATTTGCAGGAGAACCCGGTAGCCGACCTTAAACTAAATCCTAATAATGAAATTACTGCTTGCGTTTTTCTGGCATATGCTGATGATATTCGGCGCATTTGCACAAGCCCCAAAAATTTTAAGCTTTTTTCCAACATCAGGCAATGCTGGCAGTTTAGCAACCATTACCGGAACAAACTTTAGCCCGGTTGCAAGTAATAATATTGTGTTTTTTGGTTCGGTAAGAGCGCAGGTTAATGCTGCCAGTGCCAATTCTATTACCATCACCATACCTAATGGTGCTTCTTATCAGCCTTTCACTGTTACCAGCAACGGACTTACCGCGTATTCGGCAGTACCTTTTAATCTCACTTACCCAACTGAGCTGGTTTTGTCCAGAAGTTCATTTATTCTGAAAGACAGTTTACCTTCGGGACAAGGGCCTATTCGAATTATAACATGCGATTTGAATAATGACGGCAAACCTGACCTTGCTACTATCAATGATACTTCCAATACCGTATCTATATTTAGAAATAACAGTACCATAAACAATTTATCCTTTGCTTCAAAAATTGACATAGCTACTGGAAACAGGCCAAGAGGTATTGCCATAGGCGATATGGATGGCGATGGAAATCCTGATATAATTGTTGCTAATGCTAACAGCAACACTTTATCTGTTTATCGCAATACGAGTATCGTTCAGGGTGCTATTTTCTTCGCGTCTAAATTAGATTTCAATACCAATTCAGATCCACGCGGTGTAATTATAACTGATATTGACAACGATGGCAAACCAGACATTGTAACTCAAACCTATTCAGGGGGTACTATTTCAATTCTTAGAAATACCAGTAATGGCGCAAATATTTCTTTTGCTGGAAGAGTAGATTTCGAAGTAAAATGGTCATCTACCACCTTGGTTGCAGCAGATTTTAACCAGGATGGAAAAATAGACCTCGCAGTACCAAATGGTGACTATGGATATCCCCTGGCTTTTTTAAAAAATACAAGTACACCAGGAGCCGTTTCTTTTGATCCTTTAAAAATGGGTCCATACGTATCAAACTCCAATTCTGTGTCGGCCATACTAATAAATGGAGATATAGATAACGACGGTAAGCCAGACATTGTGAGTTCCGGAAGTTCACCCTATGCGTTTCAAAATACAAGCACCGTTGGTGGAGAAATAATATTTAAATTAAGCCAGGCGCTAAGTTTTTCAACCAATCTTCCAGGCATTGCAATGGCTAATTTTGATAATGATGCAAGTGCAGACATTGTGAGTTCCAGTGAACAGTATGAAGGTTCTATTTTAATAAAACTAAATACCTCCACCGGCGGAGATGCAAGTTTTGATTATAACTCTACATTTTATAATAGTTTATTAAAGCATACAAGCATTGCGGCAGCCGATTTTGATGCCGATGGCAGGATCGATGTAGCTACTGCTAACTGGTATTCAAGGAGCATAGCCGTATTCAAGAATTTAGCTGCCGATGTTGGTCTCTATGGCTTTGTAGGGGGTTCAAGTTCCAGTTCAACTGGCGATTTGATTAGTTTGCATGGGGTAAATCTTACAAAAGTTGAGAAAGTAAGCTTTGGCGGAAGTCTTGCTGATTCTTTTCAAATACTAGATTCATCCCGTATTTTAGCTTTTGTCGGCGCTGGTTCCACAGGAAACGTAACTGTCAATTCTGCTACTGGTTCCGCCAGTCTTCCTGGTTTTATTTTTGTACCCCCTCCTACCTTTACTGATTTTACACCAAAAATTGCTGGTGCGGGAGACACCATTACTATAAAGGGAACCAAATTCGGAGCAACCCATGCTGTTTTGTTTGGCAACATTCCCGCAGCCTCATTTACAATTGTAAATGACAGCACTATACTGGCTATAGTAGATTCCGGCAATTCCGGTAATGTTATCGTTAGAACAGAAAAAGGTTTGGCACTAAAAAGTGGTTTCGTATTCGTGCATGCACCTGTTATTTATTCTTTCACACCTCATGATGCTTTTCCTGGAAATACAATTATCATTAAAGGGCATTCTTTTTCTGATGCAACAAAACTGCTGATAGCAAATGAAGCCGTTCAATCTTTCGTTGTTATTTCGGACAGTACTATTTCAGCAACGATTGAAACCTTTACAGGCGGTAAAATTTCAATAACCAGTCCATTTGGAACAGGCGAAATCGATGACTTTTACAACGGCCCGGCTATTAGCTCAATTGATATTTATACTGCAAATGCCAATACAGTAATAACTATCCAGGGTAGCAATTTTGGAAATAACGATGCTGAAAATGTTGTCCGTTTTGGTGATGCCATAGCCACAGTTGTTTCCGCCACTAACAATTTAATCGTTGCAAAAGTGCCGGTTGGTTCCACTTTTGGCCCCATAACAGTTACTACCCATAATCTTACCACTGTTAGCAAAAAATCGTTCCTGCAAACCTTCAATGCCCCGGCAGCAAACTTTTTCGCAAACTCCTTTTTACCTAAAAAGAAAATCCACTCCACTTACAATTCAATGGCAGGCCCGGATGCATCAGACCTGGATGGTGATGGAAAAGTAGACTTTATTGTATCCGCTACTTCAGCAGGTGAAATTTTAATTCATAAAAACAACAGTTCAGCCCAACATATAAGCTTTACCACTTCTGCTCTGAAGACCCGACAGGATTATCTTAGTTACCCAAATGAATTTATCAATGATTTAAATGGAGATGGCAAACCAGAAATTTTAGCCACATCGTATGGAGATGTATTAATATATGAAAACGCCAGCTTAAAAGGAAAAATCTCCTTTTTGCCATTTATAAAATTTCCCTTTATAACTACTGCTGCTAATACCGAGATTGCAGATTTAGATGGAAACGGCAAACCGGAAATCATTTATTCTGACTTTCGTGGATTTACATTTTTGGAGAACACGAGTTCGCCGGCACTTATTTCATTTAAACAGTCATCCCTTTATTACAGCTTTTTTTTCCAGGATTATTCTATAAAATGTATGTCAACAGGTGATTTTAATGGTGATGGCAAACCTGATATTGTCATTTCTTATAATCATGGTCTTTCACATGTTTATAAAAATATAAGCAAGGCAGGAAATATACAATTTGAATATGAACCCTTAATTATATGGAACCAACATAGCTTAACAAAGCAACGTACATGTGATATTGATGGAGACGGCAAGGAAGACATTGTAGGCACAACGGAAACAGAAAAAATGGTGGTTTACCGCAATACATCGAACAGTGAAAAAATTTCTTTTAGCACCGCAGAAATCTTTAATGGAAGCCCTTATTTCACTGACTTTGCAATAGGCGATTTTGATGGAAACGGTAAGCCCGATGTTGCTGAAGTAACTAATTATAGTAACGTGCTTTCTATTATGCTTAATCAAAGTTCGAAAGGGGCAATTTCATTTAGAGATCCTATAAAAATTGATTTACCGCAAGGTGCATACAGCGTTGCTATTGGAGATTTTGATGCTGACGAAAAACCTGATATTGCCGTTATCGAAACAAACGTAAATTTTATCTCCATTTTCAGAAATCGCTTTGGAGAAATCCTTCCGATCGAAGTTTGTCCTCCCCTGGGAAATTCAAAGATTTATGCCAGCGTCAAAGGTTCCACCTATCAGTGGCAAGTTGATGATGGATCAGGATTTGTTGCAATAAGTGACAACAGTAATTATTCGGGCACTACGTCTGACACCCTCCATTTATCAAACATTCCTTCGTACTGTAATGGCTGGAACATCCGCTGCGTAGTTGACAATAAACCAATTGAATCTTTTCAACTTGCATTTACCGATTCCTGGACAGGTATAATGGATAATGATTGGGAGAATGCTGCAAACTGGAACTGCGGTGCTATACCTGACCAGCATACTCATGTAATTATCAACAGCGGTGATATTATCATTAATCAAAGTACCGTCATCAAAAGTTTAACGGTCAATCCTAATGTAAATATCCAGGTAAAACCTGGTGTGCATTTGACAATTCTTCAATAGCTGTTTAAACTTAGATAAAAGGAATAAAAGTGTTTTTGCTTTAACGCACTATTTATTTCCTTACACTTTTCACCTACTTGCCAGCCAACCTGCTGTTCCTGTAACTGTAAGCGAAGTAGATGACCAGGCCTACAGCCATCCACACAAAAAACCAAAGCCAGCTAACCACGGGAATTTCAATAAGAAGATACATGCAACACAAAGCACCCAATACTGGTATCAATGAGAAGTTCTTTACGAAAGTCAATACTGATCCTATAATGGCCAGCAGCACAAAAACAACAAAAAGTATCTCCTGGTGATCTTCACTTCCGATGTTGGTTACGGCATCAACAATTCGTGTGCGGAATGCTATAATAAAAACGATAACTAGTGCAGGCACAATAAACTTGCCGCTGATATATGGCATCTGGAAATTATTGCCTTTAGTTCTTGCAATTTTGGGCAATACCAACACGCCGCCACAAACCAATACAAAAGCAAACAAGGTACCGATGCTGGTTAGATCCGTTACTATTGAGGAAGGTATAAACAGGGCAGGAATTGCAACCAGCACGCCAGTTATAATAGTGGCAAATGCTGGTGTCTGGTATTTTGGATGCACTTTAGAAAAACGTTTTGGCAATAATCCGTCGCGGCTCATGCTCATCCAAATACGTGGCTGACCCAATTGAAAAACCAGTAATACACTGGTAGTTGCTACCACCGCACTTATTGAAATAATATAACTCACCCATGGCATATCCAGCTTCTCAAAAACATACGCTAACGGATCATCCACTTTTAATTCGGAATACGACACCATGCCAGTCAATACCAAAGAGATCAGGATGTATAAGACCGTGCAAATAAGTAATGAATAGATCATACCACGGGGCAGATCCCGTTGAGGGTTCTTACATTCCTCTGCCGTTGTACTTATTGCATCAAACCCTATATAGGCATAAAAGACTGCAGATACCCCTTGTAATACGCCATTAAAACCATTTGGCATAAATGGGTTCCAATTGTCCGTATTTACATAAAAGCAACCCATTACGATAATAAATGCGATAACAATTAATTTGAAAACTACCATTGCATTGGCGCTCTTCTTACTTTCCTTCATTCCTACATAAGCAAGGGCAGTAATGAGAACAACAATTATAAATGCTGGCAGGTTTAAAAAAAGCTTTGACCCAAAAAACAAGGGAGCATTTGCCATTCCATTTAAAATTTCCTGCATGGCGGGAGTTGCAGCGGTTCCTGTAGCCAATTCTTTGTTTACAGCAACCACAGCATCAGAGGCTGTGGAATAATTTGTAGTTAACCAATAAGGCAAATTGATATTAAGTCCATGTAATAAATTATTGAAGTAACTACTCCAGCTAATGGCCACCACTATGTTGCCGATGGCATATTCAAGTATCAACGCCCAACCAATGATCCATGCAACCAGTTCACCAAAAGAAATATAGGCATAGGTATAGGCACTACCACTTACAGGTACACGGCTGGCAAATTCAGCATAACATAAAGCTGAAAAGCCACAAGTAATTGCAGTAATTACAAAGAGGATACTTACGCCGGGACCACCATGAAAAGCAGCAGAACCAATGGTGGAAAAAATGCCTGCTCCTATAACAGCCGCTATTCCCAAAAAAGTCAAATCACGAACACCAAGCACTTTGTTAAGTCCTGAATGCAATTCAGGATGCACATCATCACTTGCTGCCGTATTTATCGATTTCTTTCGGAATAGAGACATAAACAGTTGTTGGTTTAAGCGATGAAAATAAGGGTAATCTAATTTGCAGCCAACAACGGTGCAGAATACAATCTTGTTATGAAGCGTTTTTAATTTCTGAATCAGCCGGGTCCCATTAACGCATTCCTGCTATTAGCTTAATGTTCGCGTTGCACAAGAAACTGCGCTAACTCTGATAAAGCAGTCTTTCGACGCGAAACGACGGCTATCTCTTCGAGGTGATACATGGCTTTTTCAAAATATTGTTGTTTCAATTGCCAGGCCCATTCATCAACACCACAGGCTTTCATTATCGCCAATACTTTTTGAACTTTGAACGCATCGTCTGATGTAGCCAATTCAAGTAATTCCTGTTTCTGTCTTTCACTGGCAATTTCCTGGGTATGGATAGCAAGAAAGGTTTTTTTATTTTGACGAATATCACCTCCTACTTCTTTTCCAAATTTTGTTGGATCTCCAAAGGCATCAAGGTAATCGTCCTGCACCTGGAAAGCAGTTCCGAGGTTTAAACCAAATGCATAAATATGATCCTGGTTGTGCCTGGAGGCGCCGCCCATTAAAGACCCCATTTTTAAAGATGACGCAAGTAATACGGAAGTTTTTAGTTGAATCATGTGAAGGTATTCCTCCTGTGAAACATCTTTTCTTTTCTCAAAATCCATATCCAGTTGTTGTCCTTCACATACTTCAGCAGCTGTTCTGTTAAACAAAGAAATAATGGAACGGGTATATTCCGGCCTGATATTAATTAGATAATCATACGCTTTTACCAGCATCACGTCGCCAGCAAGCAAAGCTGTATTCGGGCCATATTTATTGTGTACTGTTTCCTGGCCGCGTCTTAATGCGGCCTGGTCCATAATATCATCATGAATCAGTGAAAAGTTATGAAACAATTCTACTGCCATTGCAACCTGCCATGCATCCTCATGAATTTCATCAAACAATTCGTTGCCCATAATTACCAGCAGTGGCCTTATGCGTTTACCACCCAATTGAAGGAAGTAGCGGTTGGGATCATAAAGTGTGGCAGGACTTTCCGGAAAATGATCAATTGAAAATTTTTCGGTGAATTGCTGGTTTAATTCGTCAAGGGAGTGCATCATAAAAATCTTTATTCAGTTGCGATGATATGAAAAGTAAAAATAAATTAACGGTTGCGTTTCTTAGCACAATCGGTCAATTTAAAAAAAATGGGTTGAACCGAATGCCGGCCAACCCATTTATTAATAGATTTAATCTTCATATTTTTTCAACTGCTACTACCGCTTCAACCGGAATGGTTCCATAAACATGCGGAAACCATTCATGCAATGCAGGTGCTAATTCATATTTCAGCGGGACTGTCAATTTTGAAGGATCAACGGTAAGTAAAATCAATCCTGTTTGACCGCTGTAATAGCGCTCCAAAACGCCAGCCACCTGGTGAGCCTTACTCAAATGTATAAAGCCTTCTGCCAATAATGACGGCGCAACATAAAAGCCTTCTTTTAAAGCCAGCTCCCATTCAGCAGGGCTGGTAACATGGTAGATCAACTGTTCTTTTTCGGATGATGTACCCGGATGCTGAATGTGCAGCACTCTTGGAATAAAATGTTCCTGCAAGGAGAGGTCGGCTAAACAAATAGCTGTAACTGCTTCAAGCACCGGCGGCACTCTTAAAGCAATACACAAATCATGACGTCCTTTTACTGAAAAATCTTCTTTTTTTCCCGTTTCCCAGTTGAGGGTGAATTGATCTTTAGGCGTAGAAGAGGTAGGTTTTATAGCTATTCTAAATACCAGTTCGTTGCTGTTTGTAATACCTCCTACAATACCACCGGCATGATTGGTAAGGGTTTTACCAGTCATGTCTTCTATGGCATCGTTATGATCAACACCAAACATTTTGGCCGCGGCAAAACCAGTACCGAATTCAATACCTCTCACTGCCGGAATTGCAAATACAGCATGGCTGATCACCGATTCTACAGAATCCCAAAAAGGTTCACCGATACCTACCGGCAATCCATTTACACGGCATTCAACAACCCCACCTACCGAATCTTTATTGGCAATGGCTTTCTCCAATCCTTTTTCTATATCGGGTTCACCACCAATTTCTAAAATAGTTGAAACAACACTTACGCTATTGCTCCAGGTGCCTTGTTTGGAAACCTGCAATAATTTTTTTGCTATTACTCCGGCAGCTACCAGGCAAACTGTAAGCCTTCCGCTAAAGTGTCCACCACCGCGATAATCTTCGTACCCGCCATACTTTTTACTGGCTACAAAATCGGCATGACCCGGCCTTGGGATGGCACGTTGTTTAGCATAGTCGCCACTCCGCGTATTGTTGTTTTCAAAAAAAATAGCTATTGGGGCACCGGTGGTTAATCCATTGAAAATGCCACTTTTAAAAATGGGCAAATCATCTTCTTTGCGAGGAGTAGTTCCTTTCTGTTGACCGCCTTTTCTGCGCTCCAAATCTGCAAGAAAATCATCGGTTGTTAAAGGCAAACCTGCAGGGCATCCATCGATTACAATGCCTGGTCCCTCACCATGGCTTTCACCAAATATGGAAACGCGGAATGCTTTACCAAAAATGTTCATGTTATCAATTTTATCTGTTACAATTATCCTTTAAAAAAGATAATTATTTTGTTTCCACTTGTACACCTAATTGCTGCATGTGCCTGTAAAAATCAGGATACGATTTATTAATGGCCTCGGCATGACGGATGTGAATTTCAAAATCGGCATTTAATGCTGCAATCACACCTGCCATCGCAATGCGATGATCGTGGTGTGAATTTAGTGTTTGATTTAGTAGTTTAATATGACTTTTACCATAAACTAACATGATATCTTCCTCTAAATCTATTCTAATTCCCAGCTTGCTAAATTCCTCCTGCAGCGTTAAACCACGATCGCTCTCTTTGTGTTTTAATCTTTTTAAACCATGAATTCGTGTTACGCCATCGCAATTTGCGGCAAGTGCAACTAAAGGAGGAAAAAGATCGGGACAGTCGGTAGCGTCAAATACAAAAGCACGAAGTTGTTGTTTTGAAACCTTTACCGAAGTAGCGGTTACTTCTACATCAGCCCCTGCATCCAAGATAGCATCAACAATTTTTTTATCGGCTTGCCTGCTGGTATTGAAAATACCGTTGACTGTTACCGAACCTGCTACTGCACCAGCTACCAGTAAAAAGGCAGCGCCGCTCCAATCCCCTTCTACGGTGTAATCGTGAGTCGTGAGTCGTGAGTGGTGAGTGGTGAGTGGTGAGTGGTGAGTCGCATCACTACTATCGGGAAGCATAATATGAGTAGAGTTGCTAAATACAAATTCTTTATAATTTCTATTTTCCGGAACATTCAACCCAAAAGCTTTCATTATTTCTAATGTAAGATCAATGTATGGTTTGCTTTTAAGATTTGTAACAGTTATAGTTATAGGTTTATTTTCGGCATGTTCAACTTTTGATGATGGAGCAGCTCCATAAGCCATCAATAAACCTGTTAAAAATTGGGAGCTTAACGAGCCATCTATTGTGATATCTGAAGGTTGCAAAGGCCCTTGAATTTGAAGGGGTAATTTGCCATTTTCAGAACTGCAGTTTACGCCAACCATTGGCATTACTTCATCAAAAAAATCCATTGGCCTTGTTACAAGACTACCTTCACCTGTGATCGAAATTTTCTTATCACTTAAAGAAGCTATTGGTGTAAACATTCGAATACTTAAACCACTCTCGCCGCAATTTATTGTTGTATTTATAGGATCAACTCCTGCACTTTTTATTGCAATTGTTCCATTTCCGTTATAAGTAATCGTTGCACCTAATTTTTGAATAATATCCAGTGCTGCTTTATCATCGTTTGAAATACCCGGGTTATGAATAATTGTAATCCCTTCTTTTAACAAAGCCGCGGCACATGCACGCTGCATGGCGCTTTTAGATGCATTTGCCTGTATAATTCCTGAAACTTTTCCGGGCTGTATAGTTACCTGCATTATGCGTTTTCTAAAATTGATTTTAATAATTGAAGCTGGATAGGTTTAACAACAGCCCTTCCTGTTTTTTCAAGTAACACAAAATTCATTGTATCAAATTCTCTTTTCTTATCCATTTTTAGCACGGTAAAAACAAGTGCGGCATCGAACGAAATATGCGTTGGTAAACCATATTGCTCCAGCAAGGTAATTACAGGAAGCACTTGCTTAAAACCGGCTAACTGTTGTGATAGATGAGCTGCATAAACCATCCCGATAGAAATTGCCTGGCCGTGAGATAGCTCGTATAAATTTTCGAGTGCATGGCCCATCGTATGACCATAATTCAACAGCTTGCGATCGCCTTTTTCAAACTCATCGAATTGCACCACTTTTGCTTTCAGTTTAGCATTGCGCTGAATTAATAATTGCAGATCTTTTTTCTTTCTCTGGTAATATGCAATATCATGCGATTGCAATTGTTTAAACATGGAGGAATCTTTGATACAGGCATGTTTAATAATTTCAGCAAAGCCATTAATCCATTCATGGTCTGGCAATGTTTTTAAAAAGGCCACATCATATAACAAAAAAGAAGGTTGGCGTATAACACCCACCATATTTTTATACAATCCAACATCAATACCATTTTTACCTCCGATTGAAGCATCAACCATAGCAAGAATAGTAGTAGGAATAAAACCGAATGAAAGGCCCCGCATATAAATAGCTGCAACATAGCCGGTCATATCTGTTACTACACCACCACCAATACCAACAAGTGTTGTTTTCCGGTCTGCTTCCAGGTCTATTAATTGCTGAATAATGTTGTCAATATTAGCCTGGTTTTTGTGCGCCTCACCAGCCTTAATCACAATTGTTTTCCAACCCTTAAATTTCTTTTCGTGAAGACCAAATAAATTTTCATCCGTTATAAGAATCGTTTGCCTTTGATCAACGATGTTTTTCAGATCACTAAAAGGAGCATCAAAATAAAAATTAGTTGCAGCAGTAGAAAAGCGTATCGTTGTTTTTTTTGGTATCATAATAAACTGTTTCACCCCGATAAAAAAATCGGGACTGTAGTTATTGAACTATAAAGGATGTTCAATTGTAAACCCCGGTAAAGGGGTCACCTTTTAACGACATTCAGATCTGCTGTACTGAATATAACTGTTGCCGCAAAGGGGAAGGATTTGTGTGAAAGCAACAACAAATCCGAATTTTCCTGCCATTCGAATCCGGCAGATCATACCATAAAATATGATATGATCTGCAGAAAGGAATGATAGATTAACAGCATTAGCTGTTCATGATCTTATTCTGGTGGTTGATACTTTCCATGTGAACCGCATCCAGGTAACGGGTAATGAACTCTTTGCTCAAGCCGATCTTTTCACCGTTCTGAAATCCTCTTTCAAGAATTTCGTTCCAGCGATTCGTTTGCAAAATGGTGATATTATTTGCCCGCTTGTATTGGCCAATTTTATCCGCACATTTCATACGCTGTCCCAATAGCTGCATCATTTCATCATCCAAATGATTGATTTGCTGACGTAATTTTTCGAGGGCTGCATGGTATTCTTCGCTGTTTACATCTTCTTTACGCCAAACGATGCTGCTTAATAATTCAGCAACTACTTCAGGTGTAATTTGTTGCTTGGCATCACTCCATGCATTGTCCGGATCAATATGACTTTCGATCATTAAACCGTCGAAATCGAGGTCGATACTTTTTTGCGAAACATCCAGTAAAATATCGCGGCGGCCACTGATATGTGACGGATCACAGATCATTAGCATACCGGGGTTACGGCGTTTCATTTCAATCGCCAAATGCCACATAGGTGCATTACGGTATTCGCTGTTGCCATAGTTACTAAAGCCGCGATGAATCAAGCCTATTTGCTTAACACCTGCTCTTGCAACTCTTTCAACTGCACCACCCCACAATTCCAGGTCGGGGTTAATCGGGTTTTTTATAAGTACCGGGATGTCTACTCCTTTTAAAGCATCTGCAATTTCCTGCACGCTAAAAGGATTAACGGTTGTACGGGCTCCTATCCACAATATATCTACGTCAAAGTGTAGTGCGTCTTCTACCTGTTTTGCAGTTGCAACTTCCACAGTTACCGGTAAGCCTGTTAATTGTTTTGCTTTTTGCAACCATGGCAAGCCTTTGGTTCCGATCCCTTCAAACATACCAGGCCTTGTTCTTGGCTTCCAGATGCCCGCACGCAGCACATCAATTTTTCCGGTGTTTGCTAATCTTTGTGCTGTTTCCAGCACTTGTGCTTCTGTTTCAGCACTGCAGGGTCCACTGATAATGATGGGTCGTTTTGCCCATATTTCCTGTACCTGTTCACGCATGGTTGTTGCTTGTGTTTCCATTGTGCAAGTCCTCACATCATCCATCTTTACGCAGTAAAGTGTTGTTAACTGTAAGGTTTTATTTGATTGTTATAAAAAGAAATTCCTGGTTTGATTTTTTTATTAACGGCTGTTAGCGTCATTCATCCTAATGCTTCTGCCCTTGTATTTTTTACCATCAAGTGCTTTTATCATTTGTGCGGAAGAATTTTTATCCACCTCTACCCAGCTATTCATTTCCTTCATATCGATGCGGCCCAACACGTCTTTACGCAGCTCACTCATATCAAGTATAAACTGTAAAAAACTTGCTTTATAAAAGCCATCTTTGGTACCAAGGTTTACAAATAGCCTGGTATAATTTCCGGATCCGCCTCCGAATTCCCTGCCACTTGTATCTGTTTGCCGGCCATCAGTTCTACCTCTTTCAAAACGGTTTCCAACAACATCTCCACGGTCGCCACGATCACGTTGAACTCTTTCGCGTTCTCTTAAATTCAGGTCACCTGCGTTTTCATAATATTTCAGGAACCTGTCGAATTCCATGGCAGCAACCCGCTGCAATACTTCTTCTTTTGTTACATCAGCAAATTTCTCCTGGAGCATCGGCAGGTAAGTTTCATAATCACCATGGCTGATATCGGCCTGTAGTAATTTCTCCATAAAGAAATGAAACTGCTTACGGCAAACATCTTTACCCGATGGAATTTCAAGCTTATGAAAAGTAGATTGAACCATGCGTTCTATCATTCGGATACGGCCACTTTCGCGGGCGGTTACAATCGAGAGACAAACACCTGTTTTACCTGCCCTGCCAGTTCGGCCGCTACGGTGTGTATACACTTCGATATCATCTGGTAATTCGAAATTGATAACGTGCGTAATGCCCGTGACGTCAATACCTCTTGCAGCCACATCGGTTGCAATCAACAATTGCAGATCTTTATTTCTGAAAGCATTCATTACTTTATCACGTTGCGCCTGGTTGAGGTCGCCATGTAAAGCATCTACATCGTATCCTTCGCGGGTAAGTTTATCGGTTATCTCCTGCGCATCAATTTTGGTGCGGGTAAATATCAGACCATAGATGCCCGGGTTGAAATCAATCAGACGTTTTAAGGTTTCGTAACGCTGATGACCGTTGGTTAAATAAAACTGGTGATCGATGCTTTTGTTGCCTGTATTTACTTTTCCGATCTGTACTTCGATCGGATCTTTCATATAAGTTTTACTAACCTTTTTTATTTCAGCAGGCATAGTTGCACTAAACAACCAGATACTGTTACGGTTAGGTGTATTTTTCAAAATAAATTCAATGTCGTCCTGGAAACCCATGTTCAACATTTCATCTGCTTCATCCAACACTACGTAATTTATTTCTTCCAGGTTGATGGCTTTGCGTTCAATTAAATCGATTAATCTACCCGGCGTAGCTACTACAATTTGAACACCTCTTCTAAGGTCACGAATTTGGTTGGTGATGGAAGTACCGCCGTAAACTGGTGCCACAAAAATGCCTGGTGAAAATTTCTTAAAAAGATCAATTTCATTTGTGATCTGCATGCACAATTCTCTTGTAGGACAAACAATCAACGCCTGTGGTTTCTTGTTTTCTTTATCAATCAATTGTAATAAAGGCAAACCAAAGGCTGCAGTTTTACCTGTTCCCGTTTGTGCCAAACCAATAAAATCTTTTACACCACTTAGCAAAACAGGTATTGCTTTTTCCTGGATAGCAGTAGGATGCGTAAAGCCCAGCGCCTGGGTACCCTGCAATAAATTGTCTCTTAACCCTAATGTCTCAAAAGTGATTTCGTCAGCGACGGTTGTTGTTTCCGCCTTAGCTCCACTTTGCTTAATTGTCTCTTTCATTTAACTTGTTTAAAAAGCAACACCATTATTAGTTTGCTTTATTCCGCTTTTTTGGCCTCACAGCCATGGTTACTTTAATATCCTTTTAATACCATTTGCATGCTCAATAAGTTCGCGCAGGTAATCCCAGTTTTCTTTTTCAAAACAAGCTTTAAACTTGCGTAACTGCGTTATGTGCTCATTTAGTACATCAAGAACGTTTTCTTTATTTTGCGCAAAGATAGGCACCCACATGTCAGCATTACTCTTTGCCAGCCGAACAGTGCTTTCAAAACCACCACCAGCCAGTTCAAAAATGGCATTTTCCTCTTTTTCTTTTTCCAAAACGGTGTTTGCAAGGGCAAAAGAAGTGATGTGAGAAATATGACTTACATAAGCTGCATGCATATCATGGTTATGAGATTCCATATAAGCCATACTCATTCCTAATGATTTATATATATTTTCTATCGTGTCAACGGCTTTCGCATCGCTTTTATCTTTTTCACAAATCACACAAACCCTTCCCGTAAACGCGTCGGTAACAGCTGCTTCGGGTCCGCTATTTTCGGTTCCCCACATAGGATGTGTCGCTACAAACCGGGAGCGCATAGGATGGTCTTTCAAAGCAAGGCAAAGTGCGTCCTTTGTAGATCCTGCATCTGCAACAATTTGATTTCCATTAATTAAATCCATAATTGTAAGCATCATGGGAACAGTGGCATCAACAGGTATCGCCACATATATCAAACTTGCTTGTTTTATAGCTTCGTGCAGGGGCAAAACCTCGTCAATAATTCCAAGGTCTATGGCTTTTTGAGCACTCGCCTTTGTTCTGCTAACTCCAATAACTTTTTTTACAATTCCTTTTTGTTTTAGTAAAAGTGCAAACGAACCACTAATAAGACCTACTCCTATTATGGTGAGTACTGCATTATCACCTAAAGGCTTTAATTCCGTTGCTTTTGTATCTATTAGATTTTCGTTTTCCATTTACTTTTTTGCATTTAAACCGGCTGTTGCTTTATCCTTTCTATTGCCTCTGTAATTTTTTCATAGGTGCTGCATAAACTTACCCTGATATAACTATTTCCGGCACTACCAAATATGCTGCCAGGCGTAATGAAAACAGCAGCTATTTCGAGTACGCTATCACTTAATTCATAACCATCTTTACATGTAACCGGAATTTTTGCCCATACAAACATTCCAGCCTGTGATTTTGAATATTCGCAATGCAGTATATCCAGCAATTCAAAAACTTTCGTTCTTCTTTCAGCATAAACTTTATTGATGCTTTCAAACCAATCAGCGGAAAGGCTCAAAGCTTTAACCGCAGCAAGTTGTACAGGTAAAAACATGCCACTGTCCATGTTGCTTTTAAAACGTAAAACTTCGTTGATGCGTTCTTTGGAAGCACATAACATTCCTATTCGCCAACCAGCCATATTATGGCTTTTGCTTAATGAATTTAATTCGATAACAACGTCTTTCGCATCTTTTGCTGCCAGCATACTTTGCGGGTTGTTATTCAAAATAAAACTGTATGGATTATCATGAATTACAAGCAAATTATTTGCTTTAGCCCAGCCTACTATTTTATCAAACAAATCGATTGTTGGTAATTGCCCTGTTGGCATATGCGGGTAGTTCACAAAAATAGCTTTTACGCCTTTGAAAGGCGCTATACTATACGCTTCTACAAGTTTATCCAATTGACTGAAATCGGGTTCCCAATCCTGTTGTTCATTAAGGTCATAATAAATAGGCGTGGCACCCGATAACTTAACTGCACTGGTATATGTTGGATAACCCGGGTTAGGTATAAGAACCGCCATATCTTTTTCGAAATAAGTCATACAGATATGCATGATTCCTTCTTTAGATCCTATGAGCGGTAATATTTCGGTTGCAGGATCCAATTGTACACCATAGTATTTTTCATACCAGGTGCTAATGGCATCCCTTAATAACGGACTGCCTTTATAGTTCTGATAGGCATGCACATTTGGCTTCGTACTTTCTTCAGCAAGTGTTTTAATAACATCGGGATGTGGTGGCATATCGGGGCTGCCAATGCCAAGATTAATTACATTTTTACCAGCTTTATTCAGATCGTCTATTTGCCGCAATTTTTGTGAAAAGTAGTATTCGCCAATACCATCCAGCCTCGAAGCTGTAGCTATTTGCAGGGCTTGATTTTCCAAATTTGTAATTGTATGTAAGGTTTGCTGGCTCATTATAATTAGAAGATGAAACTGCTTTTATTTAAGAATGGTTCCTTTTTTATAAATACCAAGGACAGATATATTTTCTGTTATTTTTTTTATTGATGCAATTACTTTTTCAAATTGATCATGGGAGTCAAACTCCATGTCTGCATGAAAAGAATACATGAAATCTGTTCCTGGTATGGGCATACTTTGCAACTTGCTCAGGTTAATACCACCATCAGCTATAACTGATAATACTTTTACCAAACTTCCTCTCGAATGATCGGTGGCAAAATTTACTGAAGCCTTGTCCGCCTCCTGTACCGCTATAGCTTCTTTTTCTCTTTGTAATACGAGGAAACGTGTATAGTTATTTTTCATAGTATGCACATTGGCCGCACCTACCTGTAACTGGTATAATTCGCCAGCTAATTTACTGGCAATAGCTGCGGTATGTTTGCTGCGATACTGGTGAACATGTTTGGCACTTAAAGCGGTATCTTCTGTTTCTACCAATTTCCAGGCGGGATTTTTTTCAAGATATTCCATGCATTGCAGCAAGGCCATCGGGTGAGAATGCACTTCCTTTATATCTTCAAGTTTAACTCCGGGATTTACCAATAATTGTTGTTTTATATGCAGGTAAACTTCTCCAATAATTTTAAGATTACTTTTCTGCAGCAGGGTGTAATTTGGAAGAATGCTTCCGGCGATTGAATTCTCAATAGCCATTACACCACCGTCACTTTCCTTTTTATTGGATGCTTTTTTAACAAGTTCTCTAAAAGTATCACAGGGTATAACTTCTACTTCTTTTCCACAAAAACTGATAGCAGCTTCCTGGTGAAAACTTCCTTCATAACCCTGGATACAAACTTTTTTCATATTTAATTAGCCCTTATAATTTCTATTGAACAATCAATGTTCCAATACAAACAAAAAGCCCGGTCTTTTTCAGACCGGGCTTGATATCTATTGCTTTAAAGTTATTTTTTAATTCTTTAAGCACACAAGCTCCGGCTGCTTCCGCTAAAAAAGAAGAAGTAATAAAAACCGGTGTATGCTACATTTTTTTCCATGCGATTGCAAAAATATAATGTTCGGGTATATCTCCAAATTTTTTTTATAAAAAGCAACTAAATGTTAGCTGCCATTTAAACAAACGGGTAGTTTATTTAAGGATATTAAAAAACACCCACCAAATAGCCATCCGTTTTGAAAAAAAGAAAAAAGAATTTTACCTATCAACAAGATTATCAAACGAAATTTAGCGGTTAATGCATCATTTTAAAATGAAATACCTGCAGTTATAGTTTTTACAGCAGGAATTTCCTGAGACACAAATCATAGTTGTTATACAATGCTGCGGCGCCTAAAAATAAGTGTATTAATCTGAATGAATGGTAGTAGTATCTTTAACGGCTGCAGAGCTATCAACTATAATTGCGGTATCCGATTCAACAGTACCTATTGTAGTATCGGTAACCGTAGAAGTATCGGTAGAAGTAGTTTCAGTTGAAGTTTCGCCACAAGCTACCAACGTGCCCAGGATAGCTACAAAAAGAAGTTTTTTCATTGTATTTGTTTTATGGTTTCCATTTAATGCAGCTTTCCAAAAAAAAGTAACCCCCAACAAAACAAAGCTATTCCTAAAAAAAACTGCTGTTCGCTTGAGGCAAACAGCAGTTTATAATGTAAACCAGTGGATATAAGTTATACACTCAACTGGCAATAAAGACCCAATTACTTAGCAGTAGTGTCAGCAACAACAGTTGTATCGGCTACAACAGCAGTATCAACAACAACAGGAGCTGCAATAGTATCAACAACAGGAGTGGTATCAACAGTTGTTGTTTCAGTTGAAGTTTCGCCACAAGCTACTAATGTGCCTAAGATGGCTACGAAAAGAAGTTTTTTCATTTTTGTTTTTTTAATGTTTCCTCTTTAATGCAATGATTAAAAAAAAGTAACCTTGACGAATAAAAATTTTCAAATAAAAATAAAGCCTGCTGTCGAATTTAATATTCGTTACAGCAGGCTAGTATCGATTACCAGGTAAAGACATTTAGGATTACCCGGGAGCTTTATAACTAATTATTTAGTTGTATCAGCAACAACCGGAGCAATAGTGTCAGTTGTTACAGTTACAGTTGTGTCAGTTACAACAGTAGCAGTATCGGTAGTTACTACAGTAGAAGTATCAGATGTAGTAGTTTCAGTTGAAGTTTCACCACAAGCTACTAAAGTGCCTAAGATAGCTACGAAAAGAAGTTTTTTCATTTTGTAATTTTTAATGTTTCCATTTAATGCAGGAAATAAAGAAAGGTAACCTGAACTTTAAAATATTCTTTTGTAAGCTTAATAGCACCTTCGTTTCTATAACATAAAGATTATTTGAAAAAAATATGTTGTTTTACCAGCTGGTTGTTAATCAAATAATAAGGTTAGTTAACAGGTTCAATTTCAAAAACAATATTGGGTTACTATTTAAACACCCCGGAATTAAACGTTGGATAAAGTGAAAGCGGAGCACTACGAAAAACATTTGCTTGAAGGACTTGCTAATAATGAACATCGTTCAACAGAAGCTATTTATAAAGAAAATTACGGAGTAGTTCAAACATTTATCATTCAGAACAATGGAGGGTACGATGACGCAAGGGATGTTTTCCAGGAAGCTATGATGGTGCTTTATGAGAACAGTAAAAAACCTGGTTTTGTACTTACCTGCCAGATAAAAACATATCTCTATTCTATCTGCAGGCGCATTTGGTTTAAAAGACTTCAGCAAAACAACCGGTATGCAACTCCCGTTGAAAGCATGGAGGACCTGATACCGGTAGAAGAAGAAATTGAAGAAAAGGAAAAGCTTGATAATGACTTTTCAATGATGGATGTGGCAATGAAAAGCCTTGGAGAACCTTGTAAAAGTTTGTTGGAAGCTTATTATATAAATAAGAAGCATATGGTGGAGATAGCAGAAGAATTTGGTTATACCAATGCCGACAATGCTAAAAACCAGAAATATAAGTGCCTGATGAGATTGAAAAAACTGTTTTTTGCCCAATATAAACAACCTGAATAATGGAAGACTTAGTGTTGCTTGATACCGTGGAAAGATATCTTAATGGCCAAATGAGCCAGGAGGAAATTGCCAAATTTGAACTTTTGCGTACTCAAAACGCTGATATTGATCAATTGGTAGTGGAACAACAAATGTTTCTTTCCCAACTAAACCATTACGGCGAACGAAGAGAATACAAACACCAGCTTCACCAGGTGCATAGCCATTTGCTGGATGCAGGCTTAATTGACGAGACCCCTGATGAACAAAAAGGCGCACCTATTATCCAGTTGTGGAGAAAATATAAGCGTACTGTGGCGGTAGCGGCGTCTATTGCGGGTATTACAGCACTTACCATAAGTGGTTCATTGCATTTGCTTTCTCCAAAAACCACCCAATCGGATCTTCAAATGTTGAGCCGTAAGATGAACGAACTGGAAGGCAAAACCAACGAACAATCGAAGAAGATCAACCAGCTTATTTCAACACCGGCAAAAAGCCCAGAAGGTCCCCAAAAAAGTAGTGGTAGCAGTTTCCTAATAGATGGAAGCGGTTATTTAGTAACGAATTCTCACGTGGTAAGCGGTGCTACTACTTTGGTAGTTGTAAATAAAGGCCGTGAATACATTGCCCGTAAAGTATACAACGACAATGTTAATGATATCGCGATCTTAAAAATTGAAGACGAGGACTGGAAAACTGTTACTAACCTTCCCTACTCCATCAGGAAGGGCACAGTTGACCTGGGAGAAGAAATTTTCACCCTCGGTTATCCAAGAAACGAAGTGGTATACAACCGCGGTTATATGAGTGCAAGAAGCGGCTACAACGACGACACCTTAAGCATCCAGATTGCCATCGGTGCAAACCCGGGCAATAGTGGTGGACCATTACTCGACCGGAACGGTGATATTATTGGCATCCTTAGCAATCGCGATAAACTGGCAAACGAAGTAGTCTTTGCATCAAAAGCAATTAATATCAATAAAGCCATTGAAGAGCTGAAAAGAGATTCAGCCAATCATTCGATAAAAATTCCTAATAATTCGAGGTTAAAAGGAATGGACAGAGTTCAACAAATTAAGAAAATACAGGATTGCGTTTTTATGGTTAAAGGCTATTAAACACAATTTCCCCAGGATAATTAATGAGCTGCTTATTTATAAGTGGCTCTTTTTATTTAAAGTACAAGCAGGCTGCAACCCCTGATATCACTGTTATCCATTCTACCCAATACTTCAAAACTGCCGTCTTCATAAACTCTTCCGAGGTCGGAGGATTCGATGAAAGCGCAACTATGCACATTGGCCAGGTCAATAATGCAAAGCATTCCGGTGCCCGTGGTACTTACATAAAATGGGTCGTCTTCTTTGCGAACCAATACTTTCATCCATGGAGGGCAGGTAAATCTTCCCATGCCTTTGGAATATGCCTGTGATAACAATTCGGTCATCCCATATTCTGAATGTATCGCCTCAACGTGAAAAGCCTTTATAAGCAGATCGTGCACCTGCAGGCGGGTAAGTTCCTCCCTTCTTCCTTTCATTCCCCCTGTTTCCATAATTATAGTATGGTTTAACCGGAGGAAGGTGCTTTCTGCGAAGTCGAGCAAGGCAAATGTTACACCCAGTAAAAAAGTACGTAACCCTAGTTTCTCACGCCTTGACAATATCTCGCTGAGTGCTCCGGTGGCCTTTAAAAAAAATCCACTGTCAGGATTCCCCGACATTTTTATCAGTTGATCCGCCATATATATTAACGACGAACCTGTTCTTTCGAGATAGGACGGCAAAAGGCATAAGAAAGCATACTGACGGGGATCACCGTAAAAATGACTGAACCCGGAAGAAAACGACTGCTCATATAAATCAAGAGATTTTACAAAATGCCGGCTGGCATTCATGCCTGTAGTTCCGCTGCTGCTGAATATCATTTCTTCCTGGCCGGTGAAAGAAACGACCTTATGTGATTTGAAGAATTCGACAGGGAGAAACGGCAGGTGAGTAATATCAGTCACATCTTGCCTTTCTATGTTTCGTAAACGGCAATATTTATTGTAAAGACTATTGTTATTCCATTGATATTGAAAAACATCCAACGCTTTTGATACAAAATTTTCTTTAGTTACGTTAAATATTTCAGCGGTCACTAGGACCTTACTTTCATAATTCAAGATATTATTACTTTTGACGTATGCGGATTACTAATTCTTATTTTCTAAGTATGCTTTTTATCTCAGGCGCTGCTTTTTTATTTGCCGGATGCACCAAAGATAATTATACAACCAAGCCCCAGCTAAGTTTTACGTCTGTTAATTCCTATAATATAGCACGGGGCGGATTAATTGAGTTTAATATAGAATTCAGGGATAAAGAAGGAGATGTTTCAGACACGTTGTACATTCAAAACAGAACGGCTAATTGTCCAACCAGCGACTACGGCGCCCCGGCTGCCTACAAAATTCCTGACTTTCCTGTCTCTTCCAATCTTAAAGGAAATTTTCAAATCATCTTTGAAAATGGCACCAATAATACCGGCAATGTTATTTATACCGGCAACAGGTGCAGCAGGCCTGATACCACCATGTTTTACTTTTGGATAAAGGATAAAGCTAAAAACGTTAGCGATACTATCAGTACTGATAAACCAGTTATCATCCAAAATTAAAGTGGTAATCAAATTTCTGGCCTCTGTTGCCAGGTTTGTACATTTTTCAAATATCCTTATTGGCGCAGCAACGGTTGCTTTATGTTTTCAAACGGCCGTACTGCTGGATTGGCTGTATATCCCAAATTGGTTTTTACTGCTTATGTTCAGCAATACCATTTTGCAATACGGACTACATGACCTTTTCACAAAAAAAGGCTCTACCAATGCCAAACCAAAACTGGCTTTCTGGATAAAGAACCGGTCGTATTTTATCGCAAGTATTGTTTTGGCTGCCATTACCAGCGGTTACCTTCTATTTAATCTGACATGGAATCAGTTTGTTTGGCTTGCAGCTTTAGGAGCGATTACGCTAGCCTACAGTTTTCCCATTTTACCTTTTAAACAGCTTCGTCGTTTCAAGCAAAACGGCATTATTAAACTAACGGTGTTGGTAATTGTGTGGACCGTTTCTACTTCTGTTCTTCCCGCAACCTTTATCCCCTACGGATTTGATGAAAAATTTTGGTGGTTACTGGCATTTCGCTTTTTGTTTATGCTGGCAATATGTATTCCTTTTGATGTGCGTGATGACATTACAGATATCAAAACCGCCAGGCATACGCTTGTGAGTTTGTTAGGCGAAAAGAAATGTTATCAAATTAGTTATGGCTGTTTATTTGTGTCAGCTATGATACTTGTCCCTGGCTTCTTTTTAAATATTCCGCTTTTTTACCTAGCCTCCTTATTGGTAAGCCTTGCCTTTACTGCATGGATGGTTTATTACAGTAGCAAGCATGTATTTTCTCCTACCAGTTATATTATGCTTGATGCCAGTATGCTCCTACAAACAGTTCTTGTTTGTACAGCCATGCTGATTCCATAATTTCGGGCGAATAAATAAATACCTATGGCGAAAGGCACAAAAAAAACGGCAAAAATTGATTTTACAATTCCTGAAAAATCATACGGATTTCTTCGCAATTACCTGAATACCCCAAGTCCTGTAGGTTTTGAAAACAGTGGTCAAAAAGTTTGGATAGATTATGTAAAACAATACGCCGATACCGTGATGACAGACCCTTATGGATCAGCGGCGGCTATTATTAACCCGGACAACCCTTTTAAAGTAGTTATTGAAGCGCATGTTGATGAAATAAGCTGGTTTGTAAACTATATAACCGACCAGGGATTGATTTACCTGAAAAGAAATGGCGGCGTTGATCACCAGATAGCTCCTTCTATGCGGGTATTGATTCATGGTAAAAAGGGTATAGTGAAAGCTGTATTCGGATGGCCTGCCATTCATACCCGCTTAGGTGGTACCGATGCCAAAGAACAAAATCCTAAAACAGATAATTTATTTTTGGATTGCGGAGCCCGTTCCAAAAAAGATATTGAAGCATTAGGCATACATGTTGGCGCAGTTGTTACCTACCAGGATGGTTTTGATGAACTTGCCTACGATTATTTAATTGCACGTGCATTTGATAACCGGGTTGGTGGTTTTATGATTGCTGAAGTAGGACGGTTATTAAAAGAAAATAATATCAAATTACCTTTTGCTCTTTACATAGTAAACGCCGTTCAGGAAGAGATTGGATTGCGGGGCGCAGAAATGATTGCACGCCGCATTAAACCTAATATTGCCATTGTAACCGATGTTACACACGACACTACCACCCCAATGATCAATAAAAATATTGAAGGTGATATTAGTTGTGGTAAAGGCCCGTCGCTTGCATATGCGCCGGCTGTTCACAATAAATTACTGGCATTGGTAGAAGATGTTGCAACAAAAAATGAGATTCCTGTTCAATGGCGGGCACTTAGCCGCAGCACCGGCACCGACACCGATAGTTTTGCTTATGCAAATGATGGCTGCCCTTCGGTACTGATTTCTATTCCTCTGAGATATATGCATACTACAGTGGAAATGCTGCATAAAAACGATATCACGGCAACCATTCAATTGATGTATGAAACATTGAGGAATTTAAAACCGGAAACCAATCTTAGTTATTTTGAATAGATAAAATGTATTAAATACCTGGGAAGTAAGTAGCAAATAGTAATTGCTTCACCGTGTAATTTATATAAAGAAGAATTATCATGTTTTTGAAGAAAGTATACCGTTACAATAAGTGGATTTGTAGCGGTATGCTTTTTTTTATGATGATGCAATTACTTGTTTTCTATCGCCCGGGGATGGTCTTCTCTCCCTGGTTTAATTATGGCATGTATTCAGGAGTAATTAAACCCGCAAAAGAATATGAAGCTTATAAAGTGTTTGGCGATAACGAGGTGTTGGCCGGCAATGATTTTACGCCACAGCAATGGGACAGAATCCATTTTACTTTAATACAGTCAGATGCTTCGACCTGTAACGGGCATTTTTATGATACGCAGATCAGCCGCTTATTTAAAAAATTTCATCTGCCTGATCCTGGTAAAAGCTTTTTTATAAACACGATGCTCGACCCTGACATGATTAAATTACAATACCAATTACACCTGGCAAAAGTACTCGGCAAACAACATGTTCAAACAATCGCATTAAGATATGAATGGGACGGAAATAGCCTGGTAGAAAAAGATTCATTGAAAGCAATTAACAGCCAATCCTTTCAATGCAAATAACAGCACAACACCGGCAGCGATTTACTATAACTTTCCTGGTAATTTTTTACATACTCGCCATTTATAAATTATTAAATGGTTTGTGGCTTTTCCAGGCAGCCCCTTATTTTTTTATTAACAGGTTTGATGGTACAACCTGGCTGCTGATGCAAACAGGAATACACCAATGGTTATTAAATAACAGAACGGGCTGGATCTTATTTGATGTAGCTTTTTATGTGATGCCACTTACGTGGTATTTGGCTTATAAAAGTCATGAAGGTGCAGGTACAATAGCTGCAATATTATGGTTAATCGTTAACTGGGTATATGTACAATGTTATACCCTTTATCCAATCAATTCAATTGAAAGTCATATTGCATGGCTGTTAATACCGTTGCTTTTTGCAACCACAAGATTAAAAAGTTTCTACTTTGTAATGCATGGACTCAGGTATTTTTTCCTGTTCTTTTTTGCATCAGCCGGTATATGGAAGTTGCGGCAAGGCGGTATTTTTTATCCTGAACAAATGAGTGGTATCTTATTAATGCAACATGCCGACTATCTTGTATCGGCACCCGGAACAATATTTACAAAATATATTTACTGGCTGGTAAAACATCCCGCAATTGGACAAGCTTTATATGTGGGTGCTACCCTGCTTGAGTTGTTTTTTATTATTGGATTTTTTAGCCGTAAATACGATAAGTGGCTAATGGCAGGCTTTGGTTTGTTTCTTTTGTCAGATCAATTATTAATGCGCATTCCTTATTTTGAAGTATTGCCATTGGCATTGCCACTATTTTTTTCTAAATATAAAGAACCCGTTAACGAAGTAAACCTTACCTAACATAGCGTTGCATTTCACGCTGGTTATCTCTATCCTTAATCGTTTCTCTTTTATCGTGTAATTTCTTACCTTTTCCCAGGCCAATTTCTAATTTAGCAAAGCCATTTTCGCTAAAAAAGATCTTCAATGGAACAATGGTATATCCCTTCTCTTTTATTTTAGTATCCAGCTTTTTCAGTTCTTTTTTAGTAAGCAATAATTTACGTTCCTGCGTTGGTAAATGGTTGTAGATAGTACCCAGTTTATATTCTGAAATATGAAGGCTTTTAATATATAGTTCTCCTTTTTCAAAAAAACAATAGGCATCATTAAAGCTAGCCTTGCCTGCCCTTAACGATTTAACTTCTGTACCCGTAAGTACCATGCCGGCAGTGTATTTCTGCTCTATAAAAAATTCGTGGTATGCTGCCTTATTACTTATACTCATATTCTGTTGCCTGATGCAAAAATAGTTTAAATAAAAAAGCCGTTTTGAGATCACTCAAACGCGGCATTTTTTAAATAGATACCAATAAATCAGCTTTTAAATAAATCTAATAACCTGCTGATAGTTTCTTTTAATTCTTTCCGGTCGACTATCAAATCTAAAAAACCGTGCTCCATCATAAATTCGCTGCGTTGAAAACCTGGTGGCAAATCTCTCTTAATCGTTTCCTTGATAACCCGGGGACCAGCAAAACCAATAAGCGCACCGGGTTCACCCATAATTACATCCCCCAACATAGAAAATGAAGCAGTTGTTCCACCAAAAGTTGGATCAGTACAAAGAGAGAAATAAGGAATTTTTGCATCAGATAAAAGCGATAAACGACCCAATGTTTTTGGTAATTGCATCAGGCTAAAAGCACTTTCCATCATACGGGCACCCCCGCTTTTGCTTATGATCATCAATGGGATTTTATGATCAAGGCAATAGTCGGCAGCCCGGCAAATTTTCTCCCCCATTACACTACCGAGGCTACCACCAATAAATTCGAAATCCATACAGGCAATCACCAAAGGAAACGAGTTAACAGTACCATGAGCAACGCTCATACTATCGTTTAGATCTGTTTTAGACCAGGTTTCCTCGAGGCGTTTCTGATAGGGTTTTAAGTCGGTAAATCCCAGGTAATCTTTGCTCAGTATATTATCGAACATGCGTTCGAATTGTTTGTCGTCGAATAAAATATCAAAATATTCATCACTACCTATACGGTGATGATAATTGCAATTAGGACAAACGTATAGTTTCTGATTTAACTCGATAACTGTACTGGTGAATTTGCAGGAAGGACACATTACCCAAAGTCCGTCGGGTGTTTCTTTCTTATCGGCAGTTGAGGTAGTGATCCCCTTAGCTTTTCTGCGAAACCATTTTTGCCTTTGCTCTTCAGTAACCTCGGATAACAATTGATCCCCGGTTAACCTTTGTTCAAAGTCTTCAATCTGTTTATCATTAGTGCTCATGACACGTAATTAATTAATCCATCAAAATAGAAAATGACACCGATACATATTGCGGAATAAATGCGGGCAACAGGTTACAGCGATACCACCTCCAATTCAAAAACTACAGCAAATTGCAAATAAAAAACTGATGCTGAATCAAAATATATTTATTGCAACCAGGGTGTGTGGAAAATTTATATTCGAATGAGTAATTTACGAATGATCCGGCTTTCCTGATCTTATTAAAGATAAAAATACCTTGTGAAATGAATCACAAGGTATTTTTAAAAGTTACCGGCTCTTATGCATTACGGTTAATACAATTAAGATCTTCAAATGCAACTTCCAGTCGCTTGCTGAAGTTTTCTTCCGCTGCTCTAAGCCAAACACGCGGATCGTAATACTTTTTATTTGGTTTTTCAGCACCACCAGGATTGCCCAACTGGCCTTGCAGGTAAGCTTCATTCTTAACGTAAAATTTCTGAATGCCTTCCCAGAATGCCCACTGTAAATCGGTATCGATATTCATTTTGATAGCGCCATAGCTAATAGCTTCCCTGATTTGATGCTGGGGAGAACCGCTGCCACCATGGAAAACGAAGTACACTGGTTTTTCAGCGGTACCAAATTTTTCCTGGATATAAACCTGGCTTTTATTTAAAATATCCGGGCGAAGTTCAACATTACCCGGGCTGTAAACGCCGTGTACGTTTCCAAAAGCAGCAGCAACTGTAAACAGTTTGCCTACTTTTTTTAGTTCTTCGTATGCATAAGCTACTTCCGATGGCTGGGTGTACAATTTATCATTTTCAATGCCGCTATTGTCAACACCGTCTTCTTCACCACCGGTTACTCCCAATTCAATTTCGATAGCCATACCCAGTGGTTGCATTCTTTTAAAGAACTCAACTGAAGTGTGAATATTTTCTTCGATTGGTTCTTCGGAAAGATCCAGCATATGTGAGCTGAACAATGGCTGTCCTTTTTCTTTATAATATTGTTCACCGGCATCAATTAGACCACTGATCCACGGTAACCATTTTTTTGCTGCATGATCGGTATGTAAAACAACCGGTACGCCATAATATTTTGCTACATTATGAATGTGCAGTGCGCCGGAAATTCCACCCTGGATATTGCCCTGCAACTGGTCGTTGGGCATTCCCTTACCGGCTATAAACTGCGCACCGCCGTTAGAAAACTGGATAATTACAGGTGAATTTACTTTCGCTGCTGTTTCCAAAACCGCATTAATGGTATTGGTTCCAATAGTATTTACAGCTGGCAAAGCAAACTGGTTGTCTTTTGCATCGTTTAACAAGGCTTCTAACTGTTCGCCGAACAATACACCTGGTGTGTACTTCTTCATATACTTTTTTGGTTTTAAATTAATAGCAAGCGGGCGCTAAGGTAATAGAAATACCAACCCGTACTACTGACAATCCTCAGCTATTGCTTAATATCCATTTTTGAAGTTCTCTAAAATATTTGGGAGCCATCTTCAACCGGCTACCATACCAGCTAAAATATTCGCCATCAACCAATTCTATTTTTATTGATTTGGAATTTTGGATCTGCCGCGATTGAAGTTGCCGGCGGATGGTGGAAATATGTTTATTGGAAAATGGATAGGGCTCGCTGCTTAACAATAATAATTCGCATTGCAATTCACACAGATCGGTAATTGAAACAGTTGGATACCTATTGTTGGCGGCAGTTATATTATTAAACCCACATTTTTGAAGCATATCGTTTATAAATGTGTCTCCACCAACCGTTATAAACGGGTCCTGCCAAACCAGGTAAGCTGTTTTAAGCTGCTGTTTTAATGGATGCAGCATTGTAAACTCCTTGCGAATTTCAGCAAGCAGTACCTCGGCGGAGCCGGTTTTACCAACCAATTTTCCAAGCTGCCCAATCATGTCAAATGCCTCTTCAAGATTTGAAACATCGCTTACATAGACCGGGCATATTGCCTCCAGTTGCAGAACCTGTTCTTTTATGTTTTCCTCTTTGTTTGCAATAACAAGGTCGGGGGAAAGGCTTTCAATAATGTCGAAGGAAATGTTCTTGGTTCCTCCTATCCTTGGTTTAGTTTTAAACCAATGTTCAGGATGCACACAAAATTTAGTAATTCCAACAACTTCGTCGTTAAGGCCCAGGTCAAATAATAATTCTGTTATGGATGGCACCAAACAGATAATGCGTTTGGGAAAACTACCCAGCCGAACCCAATTACCGGTCTGATCTTTAACCTCAATCAATTTGCCTGTTTTTTTAATTGGTGCTAGCCAAACAACTCTCCCTGCTTACCCACATCTTCTGCCACTTCCCATTCCATTTCAACCACTTTTTTGTCTACCAGTTTGTTTCCAACCGCTTTCCAGCCCATCACATCAATTAACTCAGCCACTTTAATTCTTTGCGTTTCTGCAGCAGCACCTTTACCAACTTTTAAAATCAAAACCGGTGCCGGATCACAGGTAACCACTTCGAGATAATTCTCCTTCCCTTCTTTAATAAAGTGGAAACGGGTCTTCAAAGTGTGTGTTTCAATTTTGAATCGTTTGATATTAAATTGAATTTTATCTCCATCATAATAAACTGCAGTCACAATTTTTTCGGGTGAAAATCTCTCGATCAGTAAAACTTCATCCGTTTCAAACCGTTGCGTCAACTCCTGGTCCGTTATTTCGTAAGTGCCGTTTGAATAAATAACCAACAATTTATCATCCCCTTCAAACATACCCAGGTACATACCTTTCTCATCGGTGTTCAAACGGCCAAACTGGTCATCATACCAGAGTTTACGCCCTGCCAAAGTACTTCTTCCCGCTTCTTTAAATTTGACTGTTTTTACAGGATACTTTGTTACCTGGTTTCCCTGGCTGCTTCGACCTTTTATTGCCAGTTCTTCGAAATAAAAATCGAACTCTTTAACGCGGGCAGAACAATTAGGGCTCAAAACAATTTTCAGCACTTCAGCCTCGCCATTTGTATTGGCACTAAACCATTGCACCCTGCTTTTTTCGTTGCCTTGGGTAAGATCATAATCTTTATCACGTGTTATGCCCGTTACATTGAAACGCTTTGCATAACTGATGCCACTTTTACCATCTACATAGATCATGTTATAGGTAGTTCGCTCATCATTTTTTTCAAATACAGCGGCATGAATAATGTCTTTACCAATAAAGACTTTATCGGCTACTCTTACCACTTTCATCTTACCCGATTTTGTAAAACAGATAACGTCATCCAGTTCACTGCAATCGGCCAGGAATTCATCTTTCTTTAGACTTGATCCAACAAATCCTTCGGCACGGTTGATGTACAATTTTGTATTTGCAATGGCTACCTGCCTTGCCTGTATCGTATCGAATAATTTGATTTCTGTTTTTCGCTCCCTGCCTTTACCGTATTTTGCCTGGAGGTTTTCAAAATAGCGAATCGCAAAATCATTTAAATGCCCCAGGTCAAATTCAACTTGTTTAATTTCGGAATCGATGCCTTTAATCTGAGCATCTAATTCATCGATATCTAATTTATAAATTCTGCGTACGGGTTTTTCTGTTAGTTTAAGAATATCTTCTCTCGAAATGTCCTTTTTTAGTTTTTTCTTAAAGGGCACAAAAGCTTTTGCGATCGCATCCAATACCTTTTCCCAGGTATCATGTTTCTTTTCTAATTCTTTATAGATCTTTTCTTCGAAAAAGATTTTTTCAAGAGAAGTATAATGCCATTTTTCATTGAGTTCTCCCAGTTTTATTTGAAGTTCCCGTTGTAATAAAGTTTTGGTATTATCAACACTCCAGGTTAATAATTCGGTGGCACTTACGAATCTCGGTTTGTTATTAATAATAACGCATGCGTTGGGCGAAATACTCACTTCGCAATCGGTAAATGCATACAAGGCATCGATGGTAATATCCGGCGAAGCACCAGCCGAAAGTTCTACCGTTAAGCGCACTTCTTCCGCTGTAAAATCTGTTACTTTTCTAACCTGTATTTTCTTCGCTTCAGTAGCTTTTGTAATTGAATCAATAAGACTGTTCACCGTAACTCCATAAGGTACATCATGTATAACTAAAGTTTTTTTATCGAGTTCTTCAATGCGTGCCCGCACCCTTACCTTGCCTCCTCTTTTCCCGTCATTGTAATTGCTGACATCTACCTGGCCTGCAGTTAAAAAATCAGGAAAAATCTGTACTGCTTTTCCTTTGAGATACTTAACTGAAGCTTCGCAGATTTCATTAAAATTATGCGGAAGAATTTTTGTTGACAGACCTACGGCAATGCCATCTGCGCCTTGTGCCAGCAACATCGGAAATTTCATTGGCAGGGTCAGTGGTTCCTGTTTTCTGCCATCATAACTTAACTGCCAGTTGGTGGTTTTTGGATTGAAAGCAACTTCCAATGCAAATTTGCTAAGCCTTGCTTCAATATAACGGGCTGCCGCTGCAGAAGCACCGGTTCTTACATCACCCCAATTACCCTGAGTATCTATTAAAAGATCTTTTTGCCCCATATTTACCAGGGCATCAGTAATACTCATATCACCATGCGGATGGTATTGCATGCTTTGCCCGACAATGTTGGCCACCTTATTAAAACGCCCATCATCCATTTCCTTCATTGCATGAAGAATGCGTCGTTGCACAGGCTTCATACCATCTTCAACAGCAGGCACTGCACGTTCCAATATTACATAAGAAGCGTAATCGAGAAACCAACCTTTATAAAGATCGCTTACACCGGTTACTTCATTATTTGTATTTTCAAAAACCTGTTCTTCGTTCATTTTATTTAGTACCTGTTTGCAGTTTTTATAACGGTAGGTTAATTCAAGAATTCATTAAAATATTATGCGCCTCCTGTTTCATTTTCAACAACAGTCTTTTTCCTGGTTGAAGCAATCAACGGGTCTTTTATTTCAAAATCTTTTGATCCTTTTGTGATATCTCCTCTTACTTCCCAACCCTTTGAATTTGCTAATAGTTTCATGCGCCATAACATGAATACGTCGGCCGTAGTATCTTTTTCCTTACTGTAATACTGCTGTAGTATGCGACTGGCTTTCTGAAATTCTCCGTTCACATATTTTGTAATTCCCGCATCATAATAATCTTCGTTTACCTGCGCTAATTTTTTACCACCTTCCAGCAGGCGAACCATTTTATTTTCATTGCAGATGCGTTTCCATTCATCGGGATCAATTTCAAATTCGCTTGAGGTAACCAGCCTGGCCAATTTCTTTGCTTTTAAAAATTCTTTTGGCTGAATCTCATGCAGGTTGGTGGGATAGAAAATACCCCCTTTTTCATTGATAAAAGGAAGGTTGTTCAGGTACAGGATATAAACACGACCCTGCAGATCCTGCAATTGGTTGATCAGCCAATAATAACCACTTACATCGTGTTTGTTCTGGGCCGCCCATATATATATAATTTCTGATTCATTTTCTTTTAACGTCGACACAATATGATGCAATGTCAATTTATCATCCACCATGTCCAATGTTTCTTCCACGTTATAATCGCCACTTGCCTGCAGCAATTCACGCCACCAATCTCTTCTTAATTGCCAGCCATCGGGGGTATCGAGCTCTTTAAGCGGACCAACCGCATAATCATCTTTTATATGGAAAATAGTTCCAGCCAATGTTTCATCTAACTCCTGCGCTTTTTTAAGCACTTCCACATCTGACTGCTGAAAAACTACATGAATCATTTAATATATGATTTACAAATAATGAGATTACTGTTTGGAAAATTCTTTTTTATCCGAGTACTGAATTACTTCAGATAGTTTCCAAAATATCGAGGTCGTAGCGCAGGTTTTCTATAATAAATTCCTGCCTTTGCTGGGTGTTCTTACCCATATAATACTCAAGTAAATGTTGAATATGATCGCCTTGTTCCAATAGCACCGGTTGCAAACGCATATCTTCTCCAATAAACCTTCCGAATTCACCGGGACTAATTTCACCTAAACCTTTAAACCGGGTGATCTCGGGATTTTTCCCAAGTTTCTTCATCGCTGCCTGCTTTTCTGTTTCATCGTAGCAATAAATTGTTTCCTGTTTATTACGTACTCTAAATAAAGGTGTTTCCAAAATATGCAAATGGCCACGTTTAACGAGGTCGGGAAAAAATTGCAGGAAAAAAGTCATCATCAACAAGCGAATATGCATTCCATCTACATCGGCATCCGTAGCCAAAATGATTTTATTATACCGCAGATCTTCAATGCCGTTCTCGATGTTTAAGGCGTGTTGCAACAAATTAAATTCCTCATTCTCGTACACTACTTTTTTAGTAAGAGAATAGCAATTCAATGGTTTACCCCGTAAGCTGAAAACAGCTTGCGTATCCACATTTCTTGATTTAGTTATTGAACCACTTGCACTATCTCCTTCGGTAATAAACAAGGTGGAATTGTTCATCTTTTCAATGTAAGCTTCCTTGTTTTTAGCAGGGGCATCATCGTCAAAATGAACATTACAATCCCGCAATTTCTTGTTATTCAGCGAAGCCTTTTTTGCCCTTTCGTTTGCCAGCTTTTTTATTCCCTGCAACTCTTTTCTTTCCCTTTCGCTTTGTTCTATTCTTTTCTTTAATGCATCAGCAATGGCGGTATTCTTATGGAGGAAATTATCGAGTTCCTTACTTAAGAAATCCCCAATAAAATTGCGCATGGTGGGACCGCCTTCATATACTGTGGCACTACCCAGTTTTGTTTTGGTTTGGCTTTCAAACACTGGTTCCTGGACTCTAACTGAAATTGCCGCGACTATCGATTGACGTACATCGGCTGTGTCATAATCTTTTTTATAAAAATCACGGATGGTTTTTACATAGGCTTCACGGAACGCCTGTTGATGGGTGCCACCCTGGGTAGTAAACTGCCCGTTTACAAACGAGTACAGATCTTCGCCATAATCACTATTGTGGCTAAGTGCCACTTCAATATCCTCCCCTTTCAAATGAATGATAGGATAACGTAATTCATCAGCATTCGTTTTTCTTTGCAGCAAATCCAGTAGCCCGTTTTTGCTTACAAATCGTTTACCGTTGAAATTAATTACTAAGCCCGCATTGAGATAACAATAGTTCCAGAGCTGGCTTTCAATAAATTCGACCTGGTATTTATAATGTTTGAAAATGGAATCATCCGGTATAAAAGTTACCTCGGTGCCATTATCGCCGCTAGTCTTTTCTTCTTTTGTTTCTTTTTGTAAAATCCCTCTTATGAATTCTGCTGTTTTTGATTTGCCTTCGCGGTAAGCAGTTACCTTAAAATAATTGCTCAGCGCATTAACAGCTTTGGTACCAACGCCATTCAATCCCACACTTTTTTGAAATGCTTTACTATCGTACTTGGCGCCTGTATTTATTTTACTAACCACGTCTACCAACTTTCCCAACGGAATACCCCGGCCATAATCCCTGATATTCACCTTGCCTTCTTTGTCAAGCACAATGTCCACATGCTTCCCATGTCCCATTGTGTGTTCATCAATACAATTATCTATTACCTCTTTAACCAGTACATAAATACCGTCATCAGGGCTGCTTCCATCGCCCAGCTTACCAATATACATGCCTGGACGGAGCCTGATATGCTCTTGCCAATCGAGGGTGCGTATACTATCTTCGTTGTATTCGAATAGGTTGTCTTTTGCGTTTGCCATATTTGATTGTGACCTCAACCAGCAAATGTAAAGGAGTAGAAAGCCAACACAATTTTGTTTTTAAACAATACAGCAGCAATCTGTTAATAAGCTTGGAACAATTATTTAGTAGATTTGTCGAGTATCATTTAATCATTTATTCATCAACTTAAACAAAGCTTATGAACGCTAAAAATCTGTTCGCAGTTCTTTTATTGTCGGCAAGCACCGCCTTATTTGCCCCAGGCTGTAAAAGCAAGCCCAAAGATGCCGATATTAAGGCCAGTGTTGAAACAGCAATTGCAAATCCCGCAATCAGTGTGGACGTTAAAGAAGCGGATGTTACGCTCACCGGAACGGTTCAGGATGACGCGGCAAAAAACTCGGCAGAAACAGCTGCTAAGGGAGTAAAAGATGTAAAGGCAGTAACAAACGCTATTAGTGTTACACCTGCCGTTGTGCCACAGGCCCCGGTTGTAATTTCAGAGGACTCGACCCTGGTGAGCGGCGTTAATAGTTTGATTAAAAGCTACAATGGTGTAAGCGCTTCTGTAAATAATGGAGTGGTGCTGTTAACCGGCAATATTAAACGTGATCAATTGCCTGGTTTAATGCAGGCGATAATGGCATTAAGACCAAAGAGCATTGATAATAAATTAACCGTAAAATAAAGGAGGCAATCATGGCATTACAGGAAAAATACGCAGAAGTTATAAATACAGCTAATAGAGCTGGTGTTTCAAACTTACAGGTTCGCGAACAGGACAATGTTTTGTATGTGGATGGTGATGCTCCTTCAGCAGCCGTTAAAGATCAAATTTGGGATGTCTACGAAAAGTTAGATCCCGATTTCAGGTCAGCAGATATGGTTTTGAATATAAATGTTTCCTCTTCAGAAGGTTCCACCTATGAGGTAAAAGCAGGTGACAGCTTATCTAAAATCGGGAAAAGATTAGGCAAGAGCTGGCAGGAAATTTACGAAGCAAATAGAGCTGTGATTGGCAATAATCCGGATCTGATTAAGCCGGGCCAGATGTTACAAATACCCTGATTGAAAATACCAAAAAAGCCATTCCGTTTGGAATGGCTTTTTTGTTTAAAGCGATGTAAATTTTTTAACACTTAAATTTTCAATAGAATTAAACCAAATATTACTGTTACACTCAATAATAGTGAAAGCAGCAGGGTTAATAGGGGGCGTTCACGGAGTGGGCGGCCCCTTCTTTTTTTAATCGTGTACACTAATTACCGGAACATGGCTATGATAAGCGAGTTTTTTGGTATGGTCTGAAGAAAACAGGTTTTCGAACAATGAATGCTTCTTAGGGAAAACAATGATTTGATCAATGTCATTTTCATCTATATAACTATTGACGGCATCGCTGAACTTGCCGTTTGAAACCTGTGAAAAAATTGGATTATACTCCTGGAAAATTGCTTTGAGCTTGGTTTGTTCTACCACCTGTTGATCGGTAAGGTTGTAGTTTGTTGATGGTGCTACGTAAATAAAGTGAATTTCAGGCTGCAGGACATCCAGCCATTTTTTAATTGGCTTTAGTGTCACTGTAGTATCAACGTCTTTGTATTCTACTGCAATAGCAATTTTACCCGAGCCCTTGAACATAGCGTCCGGTGGTACGATCATAACAGGGCAGGTATTCTCCCTACTTATATCAAGGGCATTTTTTCCCATGAAATTATCATCGTAAGACGAGGTGCCGGTAATTCCCATTACTACCATATCGACATTATACTTCTTTATTGCCGGTCTTAGTTTTTCCGGCAATTCACCGATTTCGGCAACTACTTCCATAGGCGACATGCCCATTTCGAACAGGTTCACCTGCAGGTTTTCTAACGCTGCAAGATTGGAAGCCACCAGTGCATCAGCGTTAAAATCCATTGGCGTACCATCAACACCCGCATGAATTTCTTCAGTTACATTAAACAAGATGACTTCTTTTTTTGGCATTTGTTCTGCCATTTGCACAGCATAAAGGGCGGCATTTACAGAAACAGCGGAAAAATCAATAGGAACAAGAAATCTTGGCATAGCTACTTGTTTATTTGTTACAAAATCAAGCTCAATATATGCAATAGTTAAATGAGAGTTAACCTATTTAATTATTTACCATATCTCCACTTCAAGAACTCGGGGAAAGCATTTGCCCAGGTTGGAACATCGTGTCTTCCTTCGGGCATTTCGAAATACCGGATTTGGTCACCGGACTCATAACCTTTTAATTTTAACTCCTTTATAATATCCAAGGTATCATCTATACTATCTATTATGCCATTATTATTACGGTCCATTCGTTCATCTAACTGGCCGGCTTGCAGAAAAAAAGAGAGGTTAGGTGCAAATTTCCCGTTGCGGATCAGTTTATGCATTATCCGGTCAGTATCTTCATTGTAACCGTGATCGAGTGCCCTGGAGCGCCACCAGAAGGAGCCACTGAAAACGGCCGCCGTATTAAAAATTTCAGGATGCTTCCAAACGATGTCCAGTGCACTAAGCCCTCCTAAAGAAAACCCGGCAAAGGCCGTGTTTTTTATTGGCGGCAAATGATAATTCAGCCGTATATAGGGAATCAATTCTTTGATCACGAATTTACGATGGAACTTGGCTCTTGATCCCCTGTTCAAATAATCCGGCTCATCGGCAGTTCCATATTCCAGCCTGCGATCCTCATTACAATATATACCTACCGCCAGCACCGGGTCAATCTCATCATTTTGAACCAGCTCGCTTAATATCGATGCAAAAGGCATTTTAGGAAGATCCTGCCCATCATTGACTAATAATAATGGCAAACTTTCGGGTTCCCGAACATTCTTTGGCAAATAGACATCGATTAAAATAGCCCTGTCAAGAAATTCGGAAAATAACGACAGGTGTTCTACAGCATAGTGTTCATCAATGATAGCCAAACTCGTAGTCTCCCTTGTCATGTTTCAAAAATAGGTAAAGCCGTGCTTAAATGTTGTGGGTCTACTTGTTTTCAATTAGCTTCTCGAGCACAAAAGAAACAATGGGGCAGAAAGTTGAATTTTTTAAGGTAATCGCTTGTCTTTTGATAATTACATCTTCGTCGGTATAGGGAAAGCGCTCACAATCAGACGGCCTGACGCTATAGATAGAACAGAGATTATCAGCACCCAAAAAAGAACAGGGTTTAGTTTTTATCACGTAATCCCCCTCATTATCGAGGTTGAGGTAGGTTTCAATAAAAACAGACTCCTTCATTCTCAGGTGTTTGCTAATTCTTTTAATATCTGGTGTTTTAAAACGAGGTGAATAATTTTTACAACAGGCAGCACAGTCGAGGCAATTAATTTTTGAAAAAGCTTCATCATGCAAAGCCGGCAGCTGTCGCAAAACCTTCCTTGGCTCGGCTTTGTTCAAAAATTGTTTGTATTCTTTTTGATGTTCTGCTGATTTTTTTTGCCAATTATCTAATGGTTCGGTAGCCATGTTATATCAATCAAAATTTGTTGCCGCAAATTTCCAGCATTCTTATTAAACCAAAGCGGTAGTTTACTTTTGCGCCTTTATTTTAAAACATGTTGGCATTAATTGTGTTAATGCTATCTACCGGTAATTTTAAAAGCCATTAAATAATTTATGAACCTGTTTGAGGAAGCATCGAATGAATTTTTTAGTCGTCATATTGGTACTATCGGGTCCGAAGCGGAAATGCTTGCAGCGGTAGGTTGTAATGACATTGAAGATCTTATCAGCAAAACAATACCCGATTCAATCAGGCTCGGTGATGAACTTGATTTACCAGCCGCCATCAGCGAAGCTGAAATGCTGCATATTGCCCGGGATTTGGGGTTAAAAAATAAAGTATTCAGGAGTTATATCGGACAGGGCTATTATGATACTGTAACACCCAGTGTTATATTAAGAAATGTTTTTGAAAACCCGGGCTGGTATACTCAATATACTCCTTACCAGGCGGAGATAAGCCAGGGCAGACTGGAAAGCCTGCTCAACTTTCAAACTATTGTAAGTGACCTCACCAGTTTACCAATCGCCAATGCCAGTTTGCTTGATGAAGCAACAGCAGGTGCAGAAGCTATGAACATGCTTTTTCATCATGTAAACAGGACGGACATAATAAAATCACCAAAGTTTTTTGTTGATGAAAATATTTTTCCGCAAACAAAAAGCTTGCTAATTACCCGTGCCGTTCCCATTGGTATCGAACTGGTATTTGGTAAATTTCGCGATGCTGTTATTGATGAAACCTATTTTGGCGCCCTGGTTCAATACCCTGCTGGTAACGGTGACGTGATTGACTTTAGCGCATTTATAAACGAAGTACACCAACATGGTGGGTACGTTGCCATGGCTACAGACCTATTGGCTCTCACTCTTCTAACTCCTCCCGGAGAGTTAGGTGCTGATGTAGCTTTTGGATCGGCTCAAAGATTGGGAGTACCCTTAGGCTATGGCGGACCACACGCTGCATTTTTTGCCGTAAAAGACGATTTTAAGCGTGCAATTCCAGGTCGTATTATCGGGGTAAGCGTTGACGCAGCAGGAAGTCGGGCTTTAAGAATGGCTTTGCAAACGCGGGAACAACATATAAAAAGGGAAAAAGCAACTTCAAATATTTGTACGGCCCAGGCATTGCTGGCTAATATGGCTGCCATGTATGTGGTTTATCATGGACCGGAAGGAATTCGTAAAATCGCTCAACGAATTCATTTGTTGACAGCTGCAGTCAACAAAGCATTTGAGGTCGCTGGAATTGATCAATACAACAAATTTTATTTCGATACCCTGCATTTCAATGTAAGTGACCCGGCAAAATTCCAGCAAATTGCTTCAACACATAAAACCAATTTCAGATATTTTGAAGATGGATCTATTGGAATTTCATTGGATGAGGCGGCTACCGCATTCCCTTTGGATACAGTACATAACCTCGAGTCTATTTTTAAGGAAGCCGGATTTTCACAATTTAAAATTGACTTATCAGTTGAAGCTGGGGTATTGAACACAGCTTCCCTATTTAAACGTGAATCTTCCTATTTACTACATCCAAATTTTAATACGCATCATAGTGAAAGCCAGATGATGCGTTATATAAAGCAATTAGAAAACAAGGATCTTTCCTTAAATACTTCCATGATTAGCCTGGGTAGCTGCACTATGAAATTGAATGCTGCTACTCAAATGATTCCGTTAAGTTGGGCCAGTTGGAATAAAATTCATCCATTTGCCCCGGTAAACCAGGCAGAAGGTTATCATGAAATGATGAAGCAATTAAGCAAATACCTGTGCACCATAACAGGATTTGACGAATGCTGGCTTCAACCAAACAGCGGTGCACAGGGCGAATATGCAGGCTTACTTGCCATTCGAAATTATCATTTGCAAAATGGCGATACAGAACGGGATATAATTTTAATACCCATAAGCGCACATGGCACTAACCCTGCCAGTGCTGTAATGGCAGGCATGAAGGTTGTGGTTGTAAAGGCATTGCAAAACGGTTATATTGATGAAGCAGATTTCAAGGCAAAAGCTGAACATTACGGACCACGGCTTGCCGGGACAATGATTACCTATCCCAGTACTTATGGCGTTTTTGAGGAAAGTGTAAAAGAGCTTTGCGCAATCGTACATGCTCATGGTGGCCAGGTGTATATGGATGGCGCCAATATGAATGCCCAGGTTGGGCTTACTTCCCCTGCCGCTATTGGTGCAGATGTTTGCCATTTGAACCTGCATAAAACTTTCTCTATTCCACACGGTGGTGGTGGGCCAGGTATGGGACCGATCTGTTTTAAATCGCACCTGTCCAGTAATTTTATGACTGTACTGGAAACGGGCAACGATGCAAAAAAAGAAACGGTTCTAACCAGTCATGTTTCTGCCGCACCTTTTGGTTCGGCTTCCATTTTGTTGATTAGTTATGCTTATATCCGGTTATTAGGAGTTACCGGGGTTAAACTAGCTACCCAGTATGCCATATTAAACGCAAACTATATGCGGGCTGTTCTGCAGGATCATTTCGACATTTTATACCTGGGCCATAGCGGAACTTGTGCACATGAATTTATAATTGATCTGCGGCCGTTTAAATCATCGGCGGCAATTGAAGCGGAGGATGTTGCTAAAAGACTGATGGATTACGGATTTCATGCTCCTACCTTAAGCTTTCCCGTTCCCGGTACCATTATGATTGAACCCACCGAGAGCGAAGACAAAGCTGAGCTGGACCGTTTTTGCGATGCATTAATTGCAATCAGGAAAGAAATTGCTGCCATTGAAAACGGCAATTCAGACAAGTTAAATAATCCTTTAAAAAATGCCCCGCATACACAACGCGAAGTAATGAGCGATCAATGGAATAAACCATACAGCCGTGAAACAGCTGCATTCCCCTTACCTTATGTTATAATAAATAAATTTTGGCCTTCAATAGGACGGGTTAATAATACTTATGGCGACCGAAATCTTGTCTGTACTTGTGAACCGGTAAGCTCCTATATGGATGAAGCCGTTCATGTTTAACAGACGTTTGAATCGAATATTAAAGCTCAACACTTGTTGAGCTTTTTTTATACGAATACTTTAGCGAAAAATTTAACAGTTAATGATTAGGAAAAATATTTATAAATAAAATTTATACTGCAAGTGATTTTTACATCCGTTGGTTATCTTAGTTTAGCAATATGAATTAATACATTGTGACACATCATCATAAAATTTTTAATACAAAAAACAACCGTATAAAAGATAAAAGTCTCTACAGTATATAGTAACTTTTTACATTAATTGTTCCAATAAACCAAACCTTCATCCTTTAAATAAACAGGGCATTATTTTATAACTGCCTTAAACTCTCCCATAAACCTGAAGCAGAATGACTAAAAAAAAGATTCTTTTGGTAAGTAGTAAACTTTTTTTTGAACGTGGCATAGCAAATGTTCGATTGCAACAAATAGCTGATGAAGCTGATATTAGCGTGGGCAATCTCGCCTATCATTTTAAAAACAAAGAAGCAATAGTTTGTGCCATTTATGACACTGCCTTTAATGAATTCAATCAGTTGCTGGACGGTGAGATAAAAACACAAAGTCTCGAAGACTTCGATAAGTCAATAAAGAGTCTTTACAAGTTTAACAATCAATATAACTTTTGTTTTATTAATGTTTGGGAAATTTCACGCAACTATCCACAACTGCAGGAACAATGGGAAACCATCAATAACAATCTATTATCTATCATCAATAAACGTCTGCAGGTATACCAGGAATTAGGAATTATAAAATCAGAAACCTATAAAGGTTCTTACAAAATTTTATCTCAACAATTGCTAATGAATATCCTGACCTGGATTCCGTTTCAAATGCTTTGCGGCAAAACCGCCAGTTTGCAATCATTCAGAAAAAACAGCTGGTCCTTACTGGTTCCACATTTCTCTCAAAAAGGCCTTTCTGAATACAACAGGCTTAGTATAAGCCCTACTTTAAACTAAGGAACTAATAACCTGGTATAAAATAAAAAAAACTTATCGTTATAATTCTCCTGCAAATACAAATTTGATGAGCATTAGTTTTTACTGAGTAGTAGTAATTTCTCTTTTGAAATGCCCCGACCGGAATTTTTAAATAATATAAAAGTTACCTGATTGCTTCCCGAAGTCTCCATAGCTTAATGTCCTACCTGCAGCAATTGTTTTTAGCATGAGCTCAACAATCCTGTTAGAATCGTGATTTTTAAAATCGCTGTACTGAAAGGTTTGTAACCCGCTTAACACATTTTATAATCATATTAATAACTGCACCTCTACTTTTGAACATTACTTAAAATTTAATAAGAATGGAACTGTTTCGTTTTACCAAAAGTGCTTTGGCTGTTTTGGTTTTATTTTTTATGGCCGCACCCGGGTTTGCACAACTTAACCTGAGTGATACATTACCGGTTGATCCTAAGATCAGGATAGGTAAGCTGGACAACGGTCTTACCTATTATATACGGCAAAACAAAAAGCCTGAACAGAAAGTAGAATTACGCCTTGCCATCAATGCAGGATCTATCCTGGAGGATGACGACCAGCAGGGCCTTGCACATATGGCTGAACATATGGCTTTTAACGGCACTAAAAATTTTAAGAAAAACGATATCGTTAGTTTTCTTCAAAGTATTGGTGTGCAATTTGGCGGCGACCTGAACGCTTATACCGGCTTTGACGAAACTGTTTATATTTTACCTATACCCCTTGACAAACCCGGCAACCTGGATAAAGGATTTCAGATATTGGAAGACTGGGCCCACCAGGTAAGCTATATGGAGGACGATATCAACGAGGAACGCAATGTGATACTGGAGGAAAGCAGGGCTGGTAAAGGTGCAGATGACAGAATGTTTCGCCAGCTATATCCAAAACTTTTTGAAGGCTCAAAATATGCCGATCGCTTACCAATTGGGGTGGACAGCATTATAAAGAATTTTAAACCTGATGCCATTCGCCGTTTCTACCGTGATTGGTACCGGCCAAACCTTATGGCCGTATTAGTGGTGGGAGATATTGACCCAGCCAAAGCAGAAGCCCTGGTCCGCAAACATTTTTCAGGGCTAAAGAATCCGGAAAACGGGAGGGAACGTGCCATGGCGCCGGTTCCTGCTTACACATCCAGCGATGCAATGATCGTTACCGATAAAGAAGCAACTACCAATAGTATCTCCATTACCTACAGTGCAACACCCGTTAAACCTGCTGCAACACTTGGCGAATACAAAAGAGACCTGGTTAAAAATATATTCTCAACGCTTACCAATCAACGGTTAAGAGAACTAACGCAAAAAGAAAACCCACCTTTCCTCGCTGCCTTTGTTGATTTCAACAGTTATGCCCGGGGTTATGATCAATTTAGCATTAATGTTTATAACGGAACAAATGATGCGCAAAAATCATTATCAGCAGCAGTAGAGGAAGTTGAAAGGGTAAAACGTTTTGGTTTTACAAAAGATGAATTGGAAAGAGCCAAAAAGAACATTATAGCCAACCTCGAAAGGTCGTACAACGAACGCGATAAAACCGAATCGGAGGCATATGTGAGCGAATACATCCGAAACTTCTTACAGCAGGAAACAATTCCGGGAATAGAGAAAGAATTAGAATATGCCAAACAATTATTACCCGCAATTACACTGGAAGAAGTGAATGGTGTTGGCAGCAAACTGGAAGGAAACGAAAACTTTTTCATTGCATTTACTGGCCCTGAATCCGCCGCCGGAACTACACTTCCAACCAAAGAAAACTTACTGGCTACAGCCAAGGCAGCTGCTAATAATAAAGACATAAAACCGTATGAAGAAAAAGCAATTGCAGCCAACCTTTTAGACAAAATGCCTGTGCCGGGTAAAATTGTTAAGGAAACATCCGACGCTATTCTTGGTACAAAAACCTGGACTTTGAGCAATGGCACAACTGTGACCATTAAGAAAACAGATTTCAAAAATGACCAGGTATTGCTCGGAGCCCGACGTGCAGGCGGTACGTCTAATTATGGTGTAGAGGATAAGTTCAATGCACAATATGCTACTACTGTTGTAGGAGTTATGGGTGTTGGTTCTTTCTCACCTACCGATTTGCAAAAAATGATGGCAGGCAAAGTGGCCAGTGCAAGTGCAGTGCTAACCGGAACAATGGACGGTTTTAGCGGCAATAGCAATGTAAAAGACCAGGAAACCATGTTCCAGCTTTTATATTTAAGGGCTACTGCTCCAAGAATTGATACTGCCTTATTCCGTTCTTTTATACAACGCAACAAACAGCAGATGGCTTTTGCTATGGCTGATCCGCAAACTGCTTTTATTGATACACTGGGAAAAGCCATTTATAACAACAATCCATTGGCTCCGGTAATGGTTCCAAAACCCGAATACTTTGACCAGGTAGATATGAACCGCGCTGTCGCAATCTACAACGAGCGGTTTGGTGACGTAAGCGGGATGAATTTCGTGATTGTGGGGTCGGTAGACGAAAAGACTTTAAAACCTTTGGTTGAAAAGTACATTGCAAGCCTGCCTGCCAGCGGAAAGAAATTTGGTTTCAAAGACAACGGTGTTCGCACAGCCAAAGGAAAAGTCAATTTAAATGTAAACAAAGGACAGGCAGACAAAAGCCTGATTGTATCATTTCACACGGGAGAGATACCATACAGCGACGACCTGGACCTTAAAGCAGACGCAATCAGCGAGATCCTGAATATTCGTATAATTGAAGAATTGCGTGAAAAAATCCAGGGAATTTACAGTGGCGGCATGAGCGGCAGTTTAAGTAAAGTGCCTTATCCAAACTACCAGTTTGTGATTCAATTACCCTGTGGTCCTGAAAAAGTTGATACGCTTTTATACGCCATGAATACTGAGATCGAAAAACTTAAAAAGAATGGTCCTAAACCAGCCGATCTTGAAAAAGTTAAACAGCAATGGCTGGAGCAAAATAAAACAGCCATGAAGGAAAATGGAACCTGGTTAAGCCAGATTCTTGAAATGAAGTTTCCCGGTGATAATGCCGAACGTTTTATAAATGCTGAAAAATATATAAAGGCGCTTACGCCAAAAGAAATACAGGCAGCTGCCAACTTGCTGCTAAATAATAAAAATGTAATTACCGGGATCTTACGGCCTGCTTCACCTGCTGCAAATGCCCCTGCCAGTGCCGCCACAAAACCTGTTGCAAAACCCACTCCCGGAAACCGGAAAGTGGATGTTCAGAAGATGATTGAATTGACCGCAACTGAGTTTGAAGTGGAGGTATATGATAATGCAGATGTGGATGGTGATATTGTTACCTTGTATTTTAATGGTAAGGAAGTAATGAGCAAACAAAGCCTGACCGATAAAGCAGCTATTGTAAAACTGAAATTTGATCCAAACGCAGAAAAAAATGAGCTGGTGATGTTTGCAGAAAACCTGGGAACGACACCTCCAAATACTGCGCTTGCTATTGTAAAAAGCAATGGTCAGAAATTTGATGTTCGCCTTAGCAGCGATAACAGCAAAAGCGGATCGATACAATTTTCACTAAAGAAATAAAAACAAACGTTGCAAAAAAAAGGCCGCAAGCACGCGGCCTTTTTTTATGCATTAAACAAATCTTTCCCCTGGAAAATCAGTTATCATCTTTTTTATTATTGCCATTTTCCGGTGACTCGAGCTCCACTTCCTTCAATTTTGTATGAATTTTTTCTTTCTTGATATCGGTGCGCAATAAGTTGTAAATGCTCATATAAAAATTGGCTATCCAAACCAGCGAAAAACCTGCAACAACATATCCCATCCAATTCTCATATAAAAGTTGATAACCCGTAAATACAAGAAAGAAAAGGGTCACATAATGGCTGAAACAATATTCACAGGTAAATACATAAAAAAACTTCCTTGCCAGCAGAGATTTTCGTGCTTTGCTGCATCTCTCACAATACTCTCTTGGTTCCCTGAAAATCTCTTCGTGGGTTACAGTCCACGCTATACAAGCTATCGGAATTGCCAATAAAAACAATGTAGAAACCTGCTGTCCAATTGTCATAATTAATTAATTAAGAGGATATTCTAAAAAATAAAGCCAACTAGTACAGCCAGTTTGTTTAAGAGAATTCAAAAACTAACCAATAACAACAGGCAATTATCTATTTGGAAAAATCCAAAACCCGCAAATAAGAATTTACAACTCACAGGCTTTCCAACAACTATCTTAGCCTCGTAATATTTTTCTCAAAATGGCTTACCGCAGCACTATTGGGCAGCATGTTTATGTTTTTGATGACTTAAAAACATTACTTGCAAAGGCATCGCCATATCGTAGCGGCGATACTCTTGCGGGCCTGGCAGCTGAAAGCTCGGAAGAACGTGTTGCAGCTTTAATGGCCCTGGCGGATCTTCCTTTAAAAACTTTTTTATCAGAAGCAATAATACCCTATGAAACGGATGATGTAACCCGCCTGATTATAGACCAGCATGATAGTGGAGCTTTTGCAGCCATCAGTCATTTTACCCTGGGCGATTTGCGAAACTGGTTGCTCTGCGAAGAAGCCGATACGACCACACTGCAACAACTTTCACTGGCATTTACTCCTGAAATGATTGCAGGCGTTAGTAAATTAATGCGCAACCAGGACCTGGTAACTGTGGCAAAAAAATGCGAAGTAGTTACCAGGTTTAGAAATACCGTTGGTATTAAAGGTCATTTTTCCGTACGGTTGCAACCCAATCATCCAACGGATGATCCTAAAGGTATAGCAGCAAGTATTATTGATGGTTTGATGTATGGATGTGGAGATGCCGTGATTGGCATTAACCCTGCATCGGATAGTCCTGCAACAATGCATACACTCCTGAAATTGTTAGATGATTTTCGGTTGCGTTTTGATATTCCTGTCCAAAGCTGTGTATTGAGTCATGTTACTACTACCATCGGTTTAATAAATAAGGGTGCGCCGGTTGATCTTATCTTTCAGTCTATAGCCGGTACGCAAAAAGCAAATGAAAGCTTTGGCATTTGCCTATCCATGTTACAGGAAGCGTATGATGCCGGTCTTTCATTACAACGTGGAACTGTGGGTAACAATATCATGTATTTTGAAACTGGCCAGGGCTCCTGCTTATCTGCCGGTGCCCATCATGGAGTAGATCAGCAAACATGCGAAGCAAGGGCATATGCAGTTGCCAGGCAGTACAATCCTATGCTGGTTAATACGGTAGTGGGTTTTATTGGACCCGAATATCTATATAACGGAAAACAAATTATAAGAGCAGGACTGGAAGATCATTTTTGTGGCAAATTACTTGGCTTGCCGATGGGTGCAGATGTTTGCTATACCAATCATGCTGAAGCCGACCGCGATGATATGGATGCCTTACTTACAATGCTTGGTATTGCGGGATGCAATTTTATTATGGGTGTTCCTGGTGCAGATGATATTATGCTTAACTACCAGTCTACTTCTTTTCACGATGCATTGTACCTGCGAAGCATATTAAAACTGAAGCCGGCACCTGAATTTGAAGACTGGTTGATTAAACAAAATTTGATTCAGGGTGACGGCACGTTATTACCCGCAACGTCTGCACACCCTTTATTGTTAAATTACCACGATGCTTTTTGAAATATTATACGGCACACAATGAATAAAAATAACCGGTAACCTGTCGGGCACTTAATTGTGACAGACACGAGTTTGATTTTTAAATTTGGTAGTTCAAGAAAATATTGGAGCAACAACATTTAAATAAGATATATAACGATCCCTGGCAATCTTTACGGGCATTTACCAGTGCAAGGATAGCTTTGGGCAGAACAGGTAATGCGATGCCGCTGGAAGCAGTATTGCAGATTAAACTGGCACATGCACATGCCAGAGATGCGGTTTATTCAGAATTGAATCTACAAATATTAAACGATCTGTTAGCTTTAAAAAAACGGGGTGTACTGGTATTGGAAAGCAGTATTAATACAAGGACACAATATTTAAAACGACCGGATCTTGGAAGAATTTTAAGCGAAAGCTCGATTAAAAAAATAGAGCAATTAACTTTTGTTGATCCTGGAATTTGTATTGTAGTTGCTGATGGATTATCTGCAAAAGCAATTAACAAACATGCATTGCCAGTTCTTGATCTGTTGATTCCATTATTAGAAAATCATCATTATAAAATATTGCCTTTATGCCTGGCTACACAAGCCCGCGTTGCGTTAGGTGATCATATAGGCTCATTGGTACAGGCTGAGATCATTATAATGCTTATTGGCGAACGGCCGGGACTTACTTCACCCGAAAGCATGAGTGTATATATAACTTATAAACCTATGTTAGGAACTACTGATGAAAGCCGTAACTGTATCAGTAATATCAGGCCCGAAGGATTGCCTTATAATATTGCAGCTGACAAAATCTTTTACCTGGTACAACAATCATTACGTTTAAAATTATCGGGCACTATGTTGAAAGATGAACAACAGGAAGTATCCAGGGTTAACAATGGCGAATAACTATTTTCAGTTCAAAGCATTTACTATTTACCAGGATCAGTGCGCTATGAAAGTAACCACTGACGCCTGTTTATTTGGTGCTATAACCGCAGCACAATTTATAAGAAAAAGCGACAAGCGATTATTGGATATTGGAACTGGAACTGGATTGTTATCGTTGATGGTGGCACAAAAAAATGAGGGCGTACAAATTGATTGTGCAGAGATAGAGCACGCCGCAGCAGCACAGGCTACATCAAATATAAAATCCAGTTCTTTTGCAAACCAGGTCAATACATTTCATACAGATATCAAACAACACGTTACGGATGTTTTATATGATTTTATTTTTACCAATCCACCCTTCTTTGAAAACGATTTAAAAAGTGACAAGGTTAACCGAAATAAAGCATTGCATGATGCCTCTTTAACACTGGTTGATTTAATGCAGCAAATTGATCGCCTGCTTAAAACCGATGGAGCATTCTGTATTTTACTTGCCTTTCATAGAACAAAATATTTTATTGACCTCGCTCTTAAAACCGGGTGGGTTTGCAATAGAAATATAAGTGTAAAGCAAACGGAAAAACATGAAGCTTTCAGAAGCATATTATTGTTTGAAAGAAAATATACTACAACAGAAAACACCTGTATTATAATCAAACAAAATGGAAGCTATTCGGATGAATTTAGTAAACTACTAAAAGATTATTATCTCAACTTGTAGTATAAGCTTTGTTGACTCTTTTTTTAGTTGAATTTGAAATAATAATTATACCTATTATTTGATTATCTGTAAACACACTAAGTCTGGTCGCTTGCGTTTTTACAAGTTATTATTTAAAAAACTCTTACTTCAACCGATCGTGAAAATGTGTTATACTTTGAGTATATTATAAATACCGGGAGTTTGTAAGAAAGGAGCAAAGGTGAAAATAAAATTGTGCAGCTAAGTTTAAAAGAACAATGAATAGTAATGTTTGCCTGCATTACAACATTGATTTACTTACAAGAGATGCTTTGAAAAAATCGCAGACTGTTATATCAGAAATTATTTTTATGGATATTTGTGACAATAGTTTTATCACCTGCCAAAATTATTGGCAGCGATGATTAATGTTATTGGTACCAGGTTATATGACCTTTCAATTGCAAATACTATTGAAAACTTGTTTCTGCAAATTCAAGGTTGCTTTCTTCCGGTGTGGGTGCTTTACTAACCAATAAACGTAGCAGCAACCAGGGCAACATTACCAATGGACACAAAATCATTTGTATCAGGAATCCAAATAAATTTACCAGGGAAACCATAAGATCTAGTTTTAAAAAGTAAGGGGAAACTGTTCAACCAAAATTTAAAAAACTGTACCATGCCCTTTAGCACGGCAATAACTTCTAAAAGCTAAAAATTGTATAAAAAAGTATACGATTGCAACTTAATAACGATCCGTAATAAATCTTTTATAAATCAAAGCTTCTTTTTCGATGGACAGCCCGAAAGGCGCTAATGCTGCTGTATTTAGTAAGAATTTTAATTTAATTTTTTGAATACAGCTTTCCACTGCAAACAAAAAAAAGGCGGCTCACCTCAATGAAACCGCCTTTGCTTTTATTTTAAGTATTTCAATTAAAATCGTCTTCTGTCAGCTCATCATCTTCATAATTACTCTCTCCCAAATTCAGCATTGATCCCATAAGGTCTTTAAACTCGATTTTGCCTTCGATTGTTTTTTTACTGATTAAGGAGTAAGCCGCCAGCCCATGCAGCACAAATTCCATCAGTAAAGCCGTTTCTTTTTCACTTCCAGTATTGTAATGTTTTTTTACGATGGCATGCAAGCCATCCACCTGGTATAACTGCGCCATTTTTGTAGCATCGGTAGCATCTACAAATATGTCGACCTTATTGCCGGAATTAAACCAGTTGGTTACGGACCGGTACGGATTCTCCGGTTCTTTTTGAGGAACTGCTTTTGCGGTTCGCCCGGTATCTCCGGGCTTACGTTTTTTAAGCGCCTCAGGATTGGGAAAATATTGAACGAACAGCGTTCGCATGGCTTTTTCTACCAGGTTAACTGCCACCTGGTAAGGACCCTCCTGTTCGCCTTCATAAACCAACTCAATTTTACCTGTAACTGCTGGTATAATTCCTACCAGGTCACTGATCCAAACCTGTGTTTTATTTTCATTGTGTATGATGGCGCGCCTTTCGGCAGTGCTCACCGCATTTTCGTAAGCAGCAATGGTTAATCTCGCACTTACGCCGCTTTTCTTATCTACATATTCATTGCTACGGGCTTCAAACGAAACCTGTTCAATCAAGCGTTTAATAAGGTCGCTCACAGCAATTTTCTCTTCCTGCTCCGGCAGCACAGATGCTTCCTGTTCGGTAATTGCCAATGCAGTATCGATCGTTTTTGGATAGTGGGTTAATATCTGGCTTTCAATCCTGTCTTTTAATGGCGTTACAATAGAACCACGATTGGTATAATCTTCAGGATTGGCAGTAAAAACAAATAAAATATCCAGCGGTAAACGAAGTTTGAAACCCCTGATCTGTATGTCGCCCTCCTGTAAAATATTAAACAGGGCAACCTGGATGCGGGCTTGTAAATCGGGCAATTCATTAATAACAAAAATGCTGCGGTTACTTCGCGGAATGATCCCGTAGTGCAATACCCTTTCATCGGCAAAACTCAATTTTAAATTAGCAGCTTTAATAGGATCAATATCTCCAATTAAATCTGCTACACTTACATCGGGCGTTGCTAATTTTTCACCATAACGTTCGCTCCTGTTCATCCACGCAATAGGTGTTTCATCCCCTTTTTCTTCAATAAGATCTCTTGCATACTTACTGATAGGATGGAAAGGATCGTCATTTATTTCACTGCCTGCAACAACAGGAATAAAGGCATCCAGTAAATCGACCATTTGCCTGGCCATCCTTGTTTTTGCCTGTCCTCTTAAACCCAGGAATAGAATATTATGACGGCTTAACAAAGCTCTTTCCGTATCCGGTATCACACTGTCTTCGTAACCCAAAATTCCGGGAAAGGTGATCTCTTTATTCTTCAGTTTTGCAACAAGGTTGTTCCTGATTTCAGATTTGATGGACTGTGATTTATATCCGCTTGCTTTAAGTTGTCCGAGGGTTGTTATTTTTTGTTGGTTCATATTTATTGTAATATCCTAAATAACGCAAAAGGCGCGATACTGTTGGAAATTAAGTAATTGAAATGTTTTGTAATAAAAGTATACTTCTAAAAAAAAGCCAGCCACCTCCGCTTACAAAAATGGAGTAGCTACTTATCAAAAATATACGGGGTTACAATAGCTGTTAATAAACTGTCTTCCTTTTACCGCTTTCAAAATCTTTGAAAATAAATGCGCCAAGTTTGTCGAGTGAAGCAAAGAATGCTTTGCCGTTATTGGTTTCAGTAAACTCTGTTACAAAACGCTGCAGGTAAGGATCACTGGCAATCATAAAAGTGGTGATCGGAACTTTTGCCTTCTTGCATTGTGCAGCTAAATTCAAACACCGGTTAAATATTTTACGATCGATACCAAAGCTATTTTTATAGTAACGCCCGCCAATTTTAAGGCAGGTTGGCTTACCATCCGTGATCATAAAGATTTGCTTGTTGGGATTTTTTCTTCTGCGCAACAAATCCATCGCCAGTTCTAATCCCGCAACAGTATTTGTATGATAAGGACCTACCTGCAAATAGGGTAAATCTTTGATCTCAACAGTCCAGGCATCATTTCCAAAAACTACTATATCAATCGTATCCTTGGGGTATTTTGTAGTGATCAATTCACTTAACGCCATGGCCACTTTTTTAGCAGGCGTGATCCGATCTTCTCCATATAAAATCATGGAGTGGCTGATGTCAATCATCAACACCGTACTCGTCTGGGTTTTAAAATCTGTTTCGCGAATATGCAAATCATCTTCATGCATCTGGAAACTATCTACCCCATGATTGATCTGAGCATTACGGATACTTTCGGTGAAATCTATTTGCTCCAGCGTATCGCCAAACTGAAACGGCTTGTATTCAGGATTAATTTCATCCCCTTGTCCCGGCTTAAATGTTTGATGATTGCCTTGCTTTGTTTTCTTGAGTTTTCCGAAGATTTCTTCGAGGCTTTTTTTACGAATGCCCTGTTCCGTTTTAGGAGTAATTTTTATTTCACCATTTTGATTCTCCTCTGTAATATAACCCTTCTCTTTCAACTCATCAATAAAGTCACCCATTCCATATTCGTCATCCGTTAGCTGGTATTTTTTATCCAGTTCATTCATCCAACGCATGGCTTCTCCTGCATCGCCATTGGTGTAGGATAACATCTGCATAAAAAGGTCCAGCATCTGTTCAAACTTGCTTTTACCATCTTTACGCGGATCAAATTTTTCAAACCTGTTTCCTAACATGTTTTTCCTTTTGAAATAAAGTTACAAATTGAATAACCAGTGAGACTATTAAATTGTTTTAACAACTTATAACCCGGTATTTTTTTACTTTGAATACCGACATTAAAAAACCCCGCCTTTCAGCAGGGTTTTTTGATATTTTTTTTTTTAAATTACCTGTTTGCCGAATCCGTTTTAGTATTATCAGCTGGTGATGAATCCGCTTTGATTATACCGGACTGCTCAAGGCTACGCTGCTTGAACATGCCTTCCATCTGGTCCATCATTTGCAAAAGGTTTTGGGTACGCTGTACTTCGTAAGACATACGTTCTGCCCTTTTCTCTCCTATTGCTTCATAGTAGGCCATTTCTTCGTTCAGTTCTTTACGAACAGCTTTCGAAATTTTGTCGGACAAGGTTTTATCTTCCGCACGAAGTGCTGCTTCCAGCATCATCAGGCTTGTTTGATTGTGCATATTGTAACGACTCACCAAACCGTATGGCATATTGCTTTGCAACATCATTTTATCTACTCTTTGCAAAGCTTTGCGGGCACTATCCTTTTTTTCTTCGCCACTTAAAGCCACTGAAAGATCAGCATAAGACTGGCGGATATTGTTGAGATGCCGGCGATTCTCTTCATCAAAATAAATACCTTGCTTTTCGGCACTTCCAAATGCAAATTTGGTCATCATTTTATCGAATGCCCAATCGGTATTTACATCGTCGTTGGCTATTGGAACCAGGCGGTAACTCATACCATCCCGGCGCAGATAATTCTGGAAACCCAGCTCATCAAATTTGCTGGTAAAGTAGATTGGCCGGTTCCATTTATTTGCAGCAATCACAGCCAAAACAGCCAGGTCATTTTTTAGCAACACACTACGACTGATCTCAAATTTTACCGAGTCTGCAATACTGGTATCACCAGCCATTACAGTGCCGTTTTTGCGAACAAAATCCTTATCAACCGGAACCGCAAATTTGTTTCCAGGCACTACCGGTATAAATTCTCCATCACCAGTGTTGTATTGCTTCTGAACATCGGTTGTTCCCACCCAATCCTTCAAAACAGTATACAGATCATTGTAGCCTTCGAAACCGGGGCGGTTGTCGGCAAAGGCGTAATTTAATTTATCACCTTCGATCTGGTCGGTTGACCATATCACGTCCATTGGTGCACTGGAATTTACCTTATACCGTAACTGGTTTATGTACCAGTCGATGCCCAGTAAACTATAATTGATTACCCTGATATCGGGTCTTACACCCTGCACTTCCTGGGCGTACCATAATGGGTAAGTATCGTTATCACCAAAGCTGAAAAGAATAGCATTGGGTGCACAACTTTCGAGATAGTTTTTTGCAAGATCAGGAGCGGTTGTTTTCTGGCTGCGATCGTGATCGTCCCATTCCTGGATACCCATCCAAAGCGATACCATCAGGCAAAGCGCAACTGAAATTTGGGTAATTAATGATGGCGTTTTAAGTGCCGTAAGCAAATAGTAGATGCCAAATGCTACGCCCGTTCCGATGGCACCCATTAACGCAATACCCAAAAAGGCTTCTGAACCGCCACCGGCAAATACGCCGCCCATTGCGGCAATCAAATAAACAATACCTGCGGATATGCATATCTTCTGCAGCAGTTTTAGGTTTTTACTAAGGGCCATGTCTATAAAGCCCGGAACTGCAAGACCTATCCAAACAGCAAAAGCATAAAAGCTGCCTACAAAAGCGTAGTCACGTTCACGTGGCTGATTACCAGCCTGGTTTAAATAAATGATAATGGCAAAACCGGTAAAGAAGAACAACAACATGTTCACTATAAAATCTTTACGGTGCTTATAGTAATGATAGAAAAGACCAATTAAACCGAGGATCAATGGAAGGGCGAGCAATTTATTATTTGCCTTGTTCTCCCTGATGGTTTCCGGCAATTTACTTTGATCGCCATAAAGCAGGTTATCTACCAGCGAAATACCCGTTTTCCAGTTGCCATCCCTAACATTGCCGGCACTTACCCCTTGTACATCATTCTGTTTTCCGGCAAAATTCCACATGAAATACCGGATATACATCCAGTAGGTTTGGTAGCCGAGAAAGAACTTAATGTTGTCACCAAAAGTTGGGCGGCGTTCATAAGGGCCGGTATCAGGATCCTGTGCTTTAGGATCGTTGTTCATTCCAATTCCTAGAAATTCAGCATAATAGGTAGCGTGCTGCTGGTCGTTGCTTCTGTCCCAAACACGTGGAAAGAACATCATATCTGCGGGCTGGTAAACTTCCTCTACAGCATTTCCCAGCTCAATGTATTTACCATTAGATTTCTGGTAACGCATGGCACCTTCTTCCCGGCCAATGTTACGGTTTTGTACGGTAAATACCTGCCCATAAACTAATGGAAAATCACCGTATTGTTCACGACCAAGATATCCAACAAGACTCATCGGGTTATCTACATTATACATATCTACACCGGGATCGGCACTGCTACGAACCATGGTGGTGAGGTAAGAAGAATAACCAATCAGCATAAAAGTAAAACACCACAAACCCAGGCGAAGGAAATACCAGCCATTTTTTTGCGCTAGTCTTAACCCGATAATTACAGCAATGGAAAGAATAATAAAGAACGTTGTAAAACCGCTAAAGAATGGAAGACCAAGGCTGTTTACAAAGAAAATATCGAGATTGCCAGCGCCTTTGATCGAGTACTGGATAACAAATTTTTGAACAACGCCGGTAATTACACAACCAACAACAAAGGCCCAAAAAGTACCCCAGTTGGTAGCATTGTAACGCTTGAAATAATAGATCATTGCGATCGCAGGAATGGTAAGCAGGTTTAGCAAATGCACACCGATGCTCAATCCCATCATAAAAAATATAAACACGATCCAGCGATCGGCATTTAGGTGACCCTTGTCTTTTGAATCGATGCTGCTGTCTTTATCTACCTGGTGTTCCCATTTAAGCATGGCCCAAAACACCAGCGCAGTAAAGAAAGAAGAAAGCGCATATACTTCCCCTTCTACGGCACTATACCAAAACGAATCGGAAAATGTATAGGCAAGTGCACCAACAGCACCTGCGCCAATTATGGAAATTGCCTGCTGATTGTTGATGGTATCCATCACCGGGTTAACCAGTTTACGGGCAAAATGCGTGATCGTCCAAAAAAGAAAAAGAATGGTAAAACCACTGGCAAGTGCGCTCATGATGTTTACAGCTTTGGCTGCTGTAGCTGCATCGTTGCCAAATAAAATAATAAAAAAGCGCCCCAGGATTACAAATAACGGAGCTCCCGGTGGATGGGGAATTTGGAGTTTAAAGCAACTGGCCACGAATTCACCGCAGTCCCAAAGACTGCCGTTTTTCTCAGCCGTCATAACATACACTGTACTTGCAACCAGGAAAACGATCCAGCCTGCAATGTTGTTGAGCCTTTTAAAGTTCATAAAAACTTGGTTTTGAGAGAAGCAATTGTTTGAATATCATTCTTCTCCCGCTATGCAATCAATTGGTTTTACAAGGCGGCGAATATAGGACGTTTAGGGGTTAAGAAGTTTAGAGGTATATAAGTTTACATGCCGCCTGTAATGTTTAGATGTTTCTTAAGTTTTTTCTGCGCCGAAACACATGAAATACTACTACCTGCAGCGATCGGCAACTTAAATTTTTCATTGATCCTCCTGCCCACTGCCGATTTCCGATATCCGAAGCTACTGGCAATCACAGGTCCATTCTTTACCAAGATCTATTACCGTTACTACGGTAACTTCCATCTGGCAGGGCGCAAAAATGATGCGTACTTTTTGATTGTCGCGGGTATTTCCTTCTACTGCATATTTCCTTTTGCAATCGGGATTATCGCCTAATTCGCTTTTCCCATAATTAATTTTCCCGGTATTCAGGATGTCTTTCACCTCGGCTTCATCAATATGCCGGCATTCCATCCGGCACCTGGCATGTTTAGAAAAATTGATGTTAGTTGGATTGCGGTTTAGCCCTTTTGGATCCTTTGTTGTGGTAGTTTTTGTAGTTTCTTGCTCCTTATCCTTGCCTGTAAACTTTGACTGGCAGGTTTTTACAACCAACAGGGCAAGTAATAATAATACGATGATTATTATGGAGGCATAACGATTAGAAGAACGAGGTTGAGCCATGACGCTAAAATAAAGTAAGAATTTCCAGATTGAGTGAATTGAAAATTTTGCAATAAAAAACGCGTTTTTTTCACCTTATCCATTAACAATTATTCATTACTGAATGCAATTATCTTTGCCGCCCTTATGTTAGTGGCAGATAAAAAAAAATCGGTAGCATTTCATACCCTTGGTTGTAAACTCAATTTTTCAGAAACCTCCACCATCAGCCGTATGATGGAGAATGAAGGTTTTGAAAAAAAGGATTTTGACGGCCTTGCGGATGTTTATGTAATTAATACCTGCAGTGTTACCGACAATGCCGATAAGGAATGCCGCCAGTTAGTTCGCCGTATTCAGCGCAAAGCACCGGAAAGCCTGGTGGTTATTACGGGATGTTATGCCCAGTTAAAGCCGAAAGAAATTGCAGCTATACCCGGTGTTGACCTCGTATTGGGAGCCGCGGAAAAATTTAATCTTGCCAGCCATATTTCTGAATTATCTAAAGGTGACAGTGCCCGCATCAGCAGTTGCGATATTGCAGAAGTAAATGGTTTTAACAGCAGCTGGAGCCTCACCGACCGCACCCGTACTTTTTTAAAAGTGCAGGATGGCTGCGATTACAATTGCAGTTTTTGCACCATTCCCATGGCCCGGGGCAAAAGCCGCAGCGATACCATTGCCAATGTAGTCCGCAATGCTCAGGAACTGGCTGCCAAAGGGGTTAAAGAAATTGTGTTGACGGGTGTTAACCTTGGCGACTTTGGGAAAAACGATTTGTTAGATAAAGAAGATTTTTTTCAGCTGGTCCGGGAATTGGATAAAGTGGAAGGCATTCAACGCTACCGCATCTCCAGTTGTGAACCCAACCTGCTTACCAACGAGATCATTGAATTTGTAAGTAAGAGCAGGGCCTTTATGCCGCATTTTCATATTCCGCTTCAAAGTGGAAGTAACACCATTTTAGGATTGATGCGCCGTCGCTATAAACGCGAACTGTATGCAGAAAGAGTAGCACTCATCAAAAAGCTAATGCCGCATTGCTGTATCGGAGTGGATGTGATTGTTGGATTTCCTGGCGAGGGTGAAGTGGAATTTAAAGAGACCTTTGACTTTTTACATGAACTGGATGTAAGCTATCTACATGTGTTTACCTATTCAGAAAGAGATAACACCAAAGCACTTGAGATTAAGCCGATTGTTCCCGTAAATATTCGTCATGAGCGAAACAAGACCTTGCGTAACCTGAGTTATATGAAAATGCAATATTTTACACAGCAGCATGAAGGTCAATCAAGACCGGTGTTGTTCGAGAGTTATAGCAAACACGATTCCGATGGTTATCGGAAGATGGAAGGCTATACTGATAATTATATTCGTATCACTACTTCTTTCAGGCAGGAGTGGGTAAACGAGATTGTAGACTGGAAGATCTAATTACTGGTAGCAGACATTTCATCCATCATTTTCATTACGATTGCTCCATCCTTTGCGCTACAGGGATTGGGACCAGTTCCTAAAAAATAGTTGACAACCGCTTCTATCATCGGTTGCTGCACATGCATCGGTGCATCAAACGGAATGATCATTTCTTCGCCGTTTTTATTTACGATAATGTTTTGTTTTCCAAAAACACAAAACGAGATCTTTCCTTCCGAACCGATAATCTCAAACATGTCCTTTGATTCAGTTGCAGCTACATTGAAACACCAGGTACCATTGAATAGAATATTGTTTTTAAAAAGAATATTGCCTGAAACGATATCATTTGCGGGATACATTTTTGATTGATTGGCGCTAACACCCAGCACCTGTACGGGTTCTCCAAAGAAATAATATGCAAGATCAAGTTGATGGGGTGAGAGATCATGAAACAAACCACCGCCCGCAATAGCCGGGTCTATGCGCCAGGCCATTTTTGATAACTGCAATGCTTCTTCGGAAAGTGGCGGATCAAAAAACGACAACCTTGCAAAGCGGACTTCCCCAATTGCTTTTTCATCGAGCAATGCTTTAATCTTTTTAAAATAGGGTTGCTCTCGGCGGTAATGTGCCACTACTAACTTTATGTTCTTTTCAGCGGCAATATTTGAAATAGTTACTGCCTGTTTGTAGTTAATGGTCATGGGCTTTTCCAGGTACACAGGTCTGCCGGCGGCAATTGCCTCCAGCGCATATTGTTCGTGACTGCCCGGGGGTGTCGCTATATAGATCGCATTTACTTCGGGATCATTAATTAATTCACTGGCATCACTATACCATTTGGGAACACCATGCCGCTTCGCATAGTCTTCAGCTTTTACTGCGTCCCTGCGCATCACAGCCACTAGTTTTGAGTTGGATACTTTATTAAACGCAGGCCCGCTTTTTAATTCAGTAACATCCCCACAACCGATAATGCCCCAGTTAATTGTTTCCATAAAAAATAAAATAAATAAGTATCAACAATACTAACAAGGCATCCTCTATAGAATGCCTTGTTAGTATTAAAAAATATGTGTCTTATTATTCAGCCGATAAAAACGGGTATTTATAATCAACAGGCGGGTTATAAGTTTCCTTTATTGTTCTTGCACTTAACCACCGGTAAAGGTTGATCATACTTCCTGCTTTATCATTGGTACCACTTGCCCTGGCACCACCAAATGGTTGCTGTCCAACCACTGCACCGGTAGGTTTATCGTTGATATAAAAATTACCAGCCGAATGCCTCAGTCTTTCGGTAGCCAATTCAACAGCTGCCCGATCCTGCGACAATACGGCTCCCGTTAAAGCATAAGGCGAAGTTGTATCTACCAGTTGAAATACGCCCTCAAAGTCTTCTGCATCATAGGTGTAAATGGTTAGTACAGGTCCAAACAATTCTTCACACATAGTTACATACTTTGGATCCGTAGTTTCAATAACTGTTGGTTCTATAAAGAAACCTTTTTCCTTATTACAATTACCACCTGCCAGTACTTTTACACTGCTGTCGTTCTTCGCTGTTTCAATATACTTTGCCAGTTTATCATAGCTCTTTTCGTCAATTACCGCGTTGATAAAATTGCCAAAATCATCAACCGGGCCCATCTTCATACTTTGAATGGCAGCGATCAATTTTTCTTTGATGGCTGGTGCCGTATTTGACGGAATATAAGCCCGGCTTGCAGCACTGCATTTTTGTCCCTGGTATTCAAACGCACCTCTTGCAAGGGCAGTTGCTACTACAGCAGGATCAGCAGATTTGTGTGCAAGAACAAAATCTTTACCACCCGTTTCACCAACGATTCTTGGATAGGATTTATATTTTCCAACATTAGCACCAATGGTAGCCCACATCTGGTTGAAAACACCGGTGGACCCTGTAAAATGAACGCCAGCAAAGTCCCGGTGATTAAAGCAAACTTTACCTAAAGTTGGACCATCTACATAAATAAGATTGATAACACCATCTGGTAAGCCAGCTTCTTTTAAAACACGCATAAACATTTGGGCAGAATAGATTTGCGTATGCGCAGCCTTCCAGATCACAACATTGCCACACATGGCAGCACTTGTTGGAAGGTTACCACCTATTGCTGTAAAATTAAAGGGCGTGATAGCCAATACAAAACCTTCCAATGGACGCCATTCGAGGCGATTGTGCATACCGGGTCCGCTTATTGGTTGCTGCTTATAGATCTCGCTTAAGAAGTGCACGTTGAACCGTAAAAAGTCAATCAATTCACAGGCAGCATCTATCTCTGCCTGGTAAGCATTTTTACTTTGCCCAAGCATCGTTGTTCCGTTGATATAAGGCCGGTATTTTGTAGCTAGTAAATCCGCTGCTTTTAAAAAAATAGCTGCCCGGTTTTCCCAGCTCATTGCTTCCCAGCCTGGCTTTGCTTTCAATGCAGCATCAATGGCGTGGTGAATATGCGATTCCTCACCTTCATGGTAATAACCTAATACATGTGCCCGCTCATGAGGAGGATTTAATGGTTGTTTATTGCCTGTGCGAATTTCTTCGCCACCGATGTATTGAGGTATATCAATTTCAGAAGATTTAAGTTCAGCCAACGTCTTTTGCAACAAAGCTCTTTCTGCGCTGCCAGGTGCATAATTTAATACGGGTTCGTTTGCTGGCAGCGGGTAGTTGAAGTATCCTAAACTCATAATACAAATGTAAAAATGTGATAATGTGCAATGTGCTAATGTGCTAATGTGCTAATAAAATACAAAATAGAAACATGCGGTAGTTCATCCACTACTATTTCCTGAAACAAATTTTAATCCTACAATTGACATAATCAAAGTACATAGAAAAAACAAACGCCAAAAGTTATAAGGCTCTTTGAAATACAAGATACCAATCAATACCGTTCCTGCAGCACCAATGCCGGTCCAAACTGCATACGCAGTGCCAATCGGAATTGTTTGAACTGCTTTATTTAACAACACAATACTTAATATATAAAAAAACACAAATACCACCGACCATTTTAGGTTAGTAAAATTCTGTGTGAGTTTTAAACTGCCTGCAAAAGCAATTTCACAACCAGCAGCGAGCAGAAGGAATAGCCAGGGCATAATACAGTATTTTGAAAAGATGCATTTCAAAAATTCACAAATCTCAAATCACAAATCTCAAATCCTTACGCATTTGCTTCCGCTTCTTTTTCCATCATCAAATACGCTTTAATAAATCCATCCAGTTCTCCATCCATCACCGGGCCGATATTACCTACTTCATATTCTGTACGATGGTCTTTTATCATTTTATACGGATGAAACACATAGCTTCTTATCTGGCTGCCCCATTCTATTTTTTTCTTGGAACTATTGGCTTCATCTTTCAATGCATTTCGCTTCTGCAATTCAATTTCGTACAAGCGGCTTTTCAGCAATTGCATCGCTTTTTCGCGGTTGCCCAATTGGTTGCGTTCGGTTTGACAAATTACAACGATTCCTGTTGCCAAATGCGTTAACTGAACTTTGGTTTCCACCTTGTTTACATTCTGTCCGCCTGCACCACCACTTCTACTCGTTTCCATTTTAACATCGCTGTCTTTCAGGTCAATTTCAATAGTATCGTCAATCAGCGGGTATACGTAAACGGATGCAAAAGAAGTATGCCGCCTTGCGTTGCTATCGAAAGGTGAGATGCGAACTAACCGGTGCACGCCGCTTTCAGCTTTTAAAAAACCATAAGCAAACGGACCATCAAACTGCAGTGTTGCACTTTTAATACCGGCTCCATCACCATCTGTCCATTCGGGAATGGTTACGGTAAAACCATTTTTTTCGCCATACATGCGGTACATGCGGGCAAGCATCTCGGCCCAGTCCTGGCTTTCTGTTCCACCGGCGCCGCTATTGATTTGAACTACCGCAGGCATTTCATCCTCGGGCTGGTTAAGTGTACTTTTAAATTCCGCATCCTCAATCAACCGGATAGCTGAATCATAAGCCTGCTTTACATTTTCTTCTGTCTCCTCTCCTTCTTTCCAAAACTCAAACAGTACAGCAAAATCTTCTACGGCAGTTTCAACCTGCACGTACATATTCACCCAATACTCGTTTTGCTTTGCTTCTTTCAGAATGGAAGTCGCACGGGCATTATCATCCCAAAAACCAGGCGCCTGTGAGAGTTGTTTGTCATTTTCGATTTTCGCACGTCGGTTCTCGACGTCAAAGAAACCTCCTCAAGACCACTACACGGTCCCTCATAACTTTCAATTGTTCTTGTGTCATAGGGCGCAAAAATAAGGTTTAGTAACAAGCGAAAAACAACATAAACAAGGCTTTAAACTTTTGTTATAAGCAAGAGCGGGATATTGATTTTATAGAAACCGCCTGCCTTGTCTCCTGTGATTTAAGCCAACTTAATTGGATAAAAGCGATTTTAACCAGCCCGTTTTTCAATCCATTCCTATCTTTCAATTATGATGAGATTAGGAATTCTAATAATGGTACTGGTTAGTTGTAAACCTCTGCCTGCACAAACCGAATTGACAACCAGCGTTGATACCCTAAAAGCCGGAAATACCACTATTACTTTTAATAATATTTGTACCGGTGAACAAAAAGGAATCCAGTTTATCCATGTTCATGAAAACGAACAAACGGCAGCGGACGCTGCAAAGAAGATGCTGGTGAAGTATAACCGGGGATGTTTTGTATCGTGGCAATCTATGGCGGACCGGTATGTAAGTTTTAAGCTCGATACTGCAAACTACAAGTTCGATCCAAATAGAATCTATACATTAAAAGGGCGAAAAGAAACCCTTACTTCCAATGGGAAATATTCGAGGGAGGCTGACTCGATAACCGCATCTGTAGCAAATGCTTTTTTAGAGAAATATATTAACAATCACAAGTTGGTAATTGCTTTACATAATAATACCGACGGCGGTGGATTAACCATAAATAGTTTTAAGAAGGGCGGACCTTATGCAATGGATGCGAAATCTGTTTATGTGAATAATGCAAACGATGAAGATGATTTTTTTCTAACAACAGATTCCTCCATTTATAAGTTCATCAAAAGCAAGGGATATAATGTTTTATTACAGGACAATGAAAATGTAACGGATGATGGTTCTTTGTCGGTTTATGCTGCCACTAAGAAAATTGCCTATCTTAATATTGAGGCGCAGCACGGACATTTACAACAACAATTAGAGATGATGGACCTGGTGCAAGAAATGATAAACAAATTGTATTAATCAAAAGACGAGCGCAACCAATTTACATTATCAATTATTGTTATTGTGTCGTCGAACTAAGTTTTGAAGCCGCTCCTTCATCAAGAAACCAATCAAGCTTTCCGTTAAGTGGTTCAATAAGTTGTGCAGGATAGATCCCGGTATTTTTACCAGCTTCCAAAACTCTTTTAACTGCAATTGCTTTGTCATCACCGTATACAAGAAAAGCAACGTTCGCAGCTAAATTTATAAGCGGCGCGGTAAATGTAATTCGATAGGTATTTTGATTCGCCAGAAAAACACTTCTTATTCCTGCAACGGTTTCACTTAAAACAGGTGTATATGGAAACAGCGAAGCAGTATGTGCATTATCTCCCAGGCCAAGTATGATCAAACCGAACCGCTGTTCGTTACCATTAAAATATGCCTGTATCCTATTCCAGTAATCCTCGGCCGCTGCATTGGGCGAAAGCGAAGTATCTACTGCAAAAATTTGTTTTGCCGCGATATTCAGCGGTTGCAGCAATACGTCATTTGCCATCTTAAAATTACTGTCGGCACTTGTTTGTGGCACATATCTTTCATCACCAAAAAAGAAATCAATATTGCTCCAGGCCAGCTTATCCTTATAGGCATCAGATGCCAGTAACGCAAACAATTTCTTAGGTGAATTGCCACCGGGTAATGCTACAGAAAAACGTTTGTTTGCTGCGAAAGACTCATTCGCCAAATGCAAAAAATACGCGGCAATATTCTCAAGCAATTCATCAACCGTTTTATAAATGTGTAGTTGCATGTAAGATCAATTTGCAAGCTGTTTTGAAAATATAAACGTGCTTAATTACAGAATTTAAAATAACTAAAAAATAAAGTAATGTGTTAGGTTATAGACTTATAAAACTGCATGAAGAACCCGGTTATTGATTGTATACTGGTGGCTCATTTTTATGCATTTACATTAGATATTGCGCTTACTTTTTTGGCTTATGTGGTAAAGTAAACCAGTGATACCCGTCTCTTGCAATCAAAGCTTCCGCTAATTCGGGACCCCAGGCGTCGGCAGAATAGTTTGGAAAACTCAAACTCTTTTTACTTTCCCAGGCACTTAAAATTGGCATGATCAATTCCCACGCTGCTTCTACCTGGTCGGCACGCATAAACAAAGTTTGATCACCAAGCATGGTATCTAATAAAAGAGTTTCATAAGCTTCCGGCGTTTCGCTGGTATAAGTACCATTATAATCAAACACCATATCAACCGGGTTTAACATCATGTGCAAACCTGGTCTTTTTGCCTGTACCTGCATCCGAATACTCATTTCTGGCTGAATGCTGATTACCAACCTGTTTTGCTGCCAGCTTTCTGAAACTTCTGCATCGAAAATAGAATGCGGTACATCTTTAAATTGTATGGAAATAATTGAGGTAGGCTCATGCAATCTTTTGCCGGTTCTTAGATAAAAAGGAACACCCTGCCAGCGCCAGTTATCAATAAAAAATTTTATAGCTGCGAAAGTTTCCGTGTTTGAATCAGGATTAACATTGGGTTCTTCCCGATAACCCGGCACTTCTTTTCCTTCCATCCAACCACTGCTGTATTGACCTCTTACAGTTGCTGTGCGAACGTCATTCGGTGTAAACTTTCGCATAGCTCGCAGCACGTCCGCTTTCCGGTTTCTAACTTCATCGGCATTAAAATGAATTGGTGGTTCCATAGCTACCAAACATAGCAGCTGCAGCAAATGATTTTGCACCATATCCCGTAATGCCCCGGAACCTTCGTAATATTCACCACGTTCACCTACACCTAATTGTTCTGTAACTGAAATTTGAACATGATCTATAAAGTTGCGGTTCCAGATTGGTTCGTATAAAGCATTTGCAAAACGAAATGCCAGTATATTTTGTACGGTTTCTTTTCCGAGGTAATGATCAATTCTGTAGATCTGTTTTTCATCAAAGATCTGTTGTAATAATTTGTTTAGTGAAACAGCAGATTCAAGATCATGACCAAATGGTTTTTCGATAACGATCCTTGTTTTACTGATATCATTGCACAATTTGTGTTTAGAGATATTGGTTGCAATTAGTGGAAATAGTTGTGGCGCTACAGCCAGGTAGTAAATGATATTTGCCTTCAGTCCCCACTCCTTTTCCTGTTTCTGTATAGTATCACCAAATACCTTAAACGATGCTGCATCATTTACATCAGAAGGTATATAAAATATATGTTCAGCAAATAGCTTCCATTTTTTTTGATCTGGTTTTCCACTCCTGGAAAATTCGTTGATAGCATCCAGCAAGTTCTTACGAAATGCATCATCCGTCAATTTCGTGCGACCACTTCCGATAATTTTAAATTTTTCGGGCAGCCAGTTATCAAGAAATAAATGAAATAATGCGGGTGTTATTTTCCTTGCGTTAAGATCGCCTGTTCCCCCAAAGATTACGAAGATGGTTGGGTCTGTTTTAATTGGCTTCATAGAATTGTAATTGCAGGTATTGTTTTATAAACTTTGATTTGCATATCGAGCCAGGTACCCATTTTAGATTGATTCGCTTTTGCGTGTTTATTATTTGTTGGAATGAACGTTTGCACAAGTTAAAGCCGCGAAGAAATAAACATCGCTCAAACTCCTGCTCTTATGCGTTGATTATTTCTAAAAATGTAATGCTTATTCTTCAAGCGTTTTAATTTTCTGCAATCTTCTCACATGGCGCTCTTCACCTGTAAATTTTGCCCGTAAGAACGCAGAAATATATTCTTGTGCCGCCATCTTACCGGTAACGCGTCCCCCCAGGCACAAGATATTCAAATCGTCATCTTCCACACCCTGGTGAGCTGAAAAATGATCATTGATCAAACACGCTCTTACACCTGCTATTTTGTTAGCAACTATTGCCGCCCCTACACCACTGCCGCAAACAGCAATTCCCCGTTCAATTTGTTTACTGGCAACAGCTTTGGAAAGTGGAACGATATAATCGGGATAATCGTCTTCCTGGTTTAATTCAAACGCACCAAAGTCCTTCACTTCGTAACCCAATGACCTGGTATAAACAATTAGCTCCTCTTTTAACTCAAACCCACCATGGTCGGCAGCAACTCCAATTTTCATGTAATACGTTTTATAGGTTGTCTAAACTATTAACATTGTATGAAACTGTTCTTCTTTTTCAACGACAAAAAAAATCCTATAAGACTTAAACGCCTATAGGATTTAATAATTTGCTGCCAATTGCATAAGCCGGATTCTGTTCATCGCCGCTTCAATAATGCCAGGCATCAAATGTGAAGCGATGTGTTGTCATTTATCTGCGATGATTATTACTAATCACCTGTATCTGCCTACCCTGGAACGCTTATTACTTTACAGTTATAAATCAGGCGGGCCGCCTTTTTCTGAATTCTCAAAACGTTCCTATATGTGGCATTTCAACACGCTGGGTTTACCCACAGCCTGCATTACTGCAAACCATCGTAAGCTCTTACCTTACATTTTCACCCTTACCCAATTTGACCTGGGCGGTTATTTTCTGTGGCACTATCCCTCAAATTTACATTTGGCCGGCCGTTAGCCGGAGCGTTGCCCTATGCTGTCCGGACTTTCCTCCCCTTTCAGGGCGACAACCTTCACCAGCAGCGTTACAAAGATATGCGTCTTCAAATTGCATTGCCTTTGCCCCGTTTGACTTGTTCCGTTAAATTTTTCAATGGTTCTTAAGCTCCTGCCATTTATACTAGCATTTATTTGTTTCAATTACTGTTGTTACAAGGCAACTTATCTTTATCAAAATACCCGGCGATGAAACAAGTTATTCTCACACTTTATTTCTTTCTTTTTAGTATTTGCTTATTTAGCCAAAGCTCAGAAACAGAAAAACGAAACGATGCTATGGCAAGCAAAGTGATTAGCTGGATCAATAACAAAGAAGCACAAAACATTTACGCCGCGTTTGATTCAAACATGAAAAAAGCACTTGGAAAGGATGCTTTTTTTAGTATGACAGAAACACAGATTTATCCACTGATTCCTTTTGCAACTGAAAAGTATATGGGACAGAATGGTCCGTCAAATCTTTACCTGTTAAAAACTGCGGCAGCAATGTGGAGTTTACAGGTGGCAGTAAATAAGCAAAATGAAATTATCGGCCTGTACATGGCACCTGCTAAAACACAAACGGGAACGCCGGTAGCAGACAATGGTTCTGTTTGGCATGATAACGCACTGTCAACGAAGTTAGACAGCCTGGTACATCACATTGCACTAAGCAAAATGCAGCAAACAATTACACCAGCCATGAGTATTGGTGTTTTGAACGGATTAAAAGCAAATTTTTACAATTATGGAAAGACCAACCTGGTTGATGACTTACATCCGTTAAGTACAACCTTGTATGAAATTGGCTCCATTACCAAAACATTTACTGCATTTATACTGGCCGATGCAGTCGTTAATAAAAAGGTTTCACTGGAAGATCCCATAACAAAATTTTTACCACCTTCTGTAGCTTCAAACAGCGATCTGCAAGCCATTAGCCTAAAACAACTGGCAAATCATTCCAGTGGTTTACCCCGTCTGCCTTCCAATGCTTTTGAAGGAGCAAACATGGCCGATCCCTATGTAAATTACGACACGTCAAAACTATTTACCTTCCTAAAATCATTCAAGGCTGTAAACAAACCGGGAGAAAAATATGTGTATAGTAATTTGGGATTTGGATTACTGGGTGTGATTTTAGAAAACATTTACCAGCAACCATTGGAAACCCTCTACCAGCAAATTATTTTTACTCCCTTTAAAATGAAAAGTTCTTATTCCGGTCGTGTAAAAGATAGCTCTGTAACTGCTATTGGTTACAATGGAAAAAAGGAACCAACCAGTTATTGGAATTTTACAAGTATGGCGGGAGCAGGAAGTATAAAAAGCAATACGGAAGACCTATTACGCTATGCCCTGCAATTCACCATGAAGCCACGAACAAACAGTAAAACAGATCCAAGAATAGCAATGCTGGAATCAATTACGTTTCAGAAGGATTACAAGAACGTCAGCCTTGCCTGGCATCTTGAAAACCCGGGAAAACCAGGTCAGATAATGAATCATAATGGTGGAACCGGCGGCTTTAGAACTGAAATAGATATTTGTGCCGATAAAAAAATGGCTGTTGTTGTACTTTGCAACAGCGGTGCGGAAACAAATGCATCAGCGGCAGCATCAGAAATTCTAAAACAGGTGATAAAAGAATAGGTTTCAGCAGGCTTTATTTGTAAATAGCTACGTCGAACAAACCAGTATTATTCTTTGTTCCACGATACATTCCTTCGCTGTTAAAATGCATAGCAATTTCTCCGTTGGCATTTACACCAATCATTCCACCTTCACCACCAATAGCAACCAGTTTTCTCATGACCACTTCTTCCATGGCCTGGTGTAAATTCAGTCCTTTGTATTCCATCAAACAACTTACATCATAAGCTGCAACAGCCCTTAAAAATAATTCTCCGTGACCTGTGCAGCTTACAGCGCAGGTTTTATTATTGGCATAAGTGCCACTGCCAATTACCGGGGTATCACCAATGCGATTGTATTTTTTATTTGTCATTCCACCTGTACTTGTAGCTGCGGCAATATCACCATTTTTATCACAGGCTACAGCGCCTACCGTTCCAAACTTTTTATCCTTCATCAACGATTCAATATCGTGCACATTATGATCAAGCGTATACCTATCAGAATCGCGTATGGCTTTCCATTGATTATAACGAAACTCAGAAAAAAAGTACGAGGCCGGTTTAATTTGAATACCGCGTTCGAGAGCAAAATCAAGGGCGCCTGCACCACTTAAAAACACATGATCGCTGTGATTCATGATCTCTTTAGAAAGCAAAACAGGATTGCAAATGTTTTGTACACCAGCCACTGCGCCGGCTGCTAAATCATTGCCACGCATAATAGCCGCATCCATTTCATGTTCTCCTTTTTTGGTAAAAACAGAACCACGGCCTGCATTAAATAACAAGTTATTTTCCATTGAAGCAACGGCAGCAGCAACGGCGTCTTCAGCCGAATTTCCACTTTCCAATTGCTGATAACCGACGTTCAAAGCTTCGGTAAGGGCAGCGATATATGCGGCTTCCAGGCCAGGTGTCATATCCTCTTTTAGAATTGTTCCTGCCCCTCCGTGAACGGCTATACTAAATTTCGAAGAAGGTATGTTGCTCATAGTAATTTTCGTTCAAGTTTAACCTTTTTATAAGAGGAAAAAAAGGCTATTTACTGGCTAAACTTTTAAAAATAAGATTACACTCTAACCTCTTTAGCTTTGCATTTTACCACTCCTGGCTACAAAATATAGAGGAATACCGATGGCTACAATTATTAAACCAGGCCAGGTATACTGTGGTTTGTAAATAAGCAACAGGGTACAAAATGTTAGTCCCATTACCACATACAGCGCTGGTAAAAACGGGTAACCAAAAGCTTTGTAGGGCCGCTCGGCATTTGGGCGTTTATTGCGGAGGATAAAAATACCAATGATCGTAAAAACATAAAAAAGCACTACAACAAAGGAAATCATATCCAGCAGATCGCCGTATCTGCCGCTCAAACAAAGAATTGCGGCAACTATCATTTGCGACCATAATGCCCACTGCGGAACCGCGTTTTTATTCAAAACGCCAGCCTGTTTAAAAAACAATCCATCCTGGGCCATCGTATAATACACTCTTGCACCGGCAAGTATTAAACCGTTGTTACAACCAAAGGTGGAGATCATGATCATGATGGCGATGATATAGGTTCCGGCTTCTCCGAAAATAGCGCGGGTAGCTTCCACTGCCACCCTGTCTTTGGGAGCTGAAGCTATTTCTGATAAAGGCAATACTGCGAGATACATCACATTAGCCAAAACGTAAATAACCGTTACTATTAGCGTTCCGAAAAACAGGCTTAGACCAATATTACGCTGTGGATTTTTTATCTCGCCAGCTATAAAAGTTACATTATTCCAGGCATCACTGCTAAAAACGCTGCCCACCATACTTGCTGCAATAGCGCCCATGATGGCGCCCATACCGGCATATGGCAATACAGTCCAGTTAGAGACATTGGCTCCGGCATCAGCTTTTCCCTGTCCTATTTGCCAGGCATTTTCCCAGTTCAGGTTCCAGATATCTGGCTTCAAGGCAAACAACCCGAAAATGATCAAACCAAAAAGACTGAGCAATTTGGCGGAAGTAAATATGGTTTGAATGAATTTACCAGATTTAATGCCCCTCGTATTATTCCAGGTTAGAAACGCAATCAACACAATAGAAACCACCTGTGCCGCTGAGATTTTCAACCAGCCAAGATTCATCAAAATATGATCCTCGCTAAGTGCAGGTATCATGTATGCGGTAAACTTGCTGAAGGCTACTCCAACCGCAGCAATGGTACCTGTTTGAATAACAGCAAAAAGACTCCAGCCATATAAAAAAGAAACGAAGGGATTATAGGCTTCTTTAAGATAAACGTATTGCCCACCGGCTTTTGGAAACATGCCACTCAATTCGCCATAGCTAACTGCTGCTACCAGTGTCATAAAACCAGTGATCAGCCAAACGGCAATCAACCATCCTGCACTGCCTACATTACGGGTAATGTCAGCGCTTACAATAAAAATACCTGATCCAATCATTGAACCAACTACCACCATCGTGGCATCTACCAAACTCAGGGACTGTTTGAAAGCTGGTTGACTGGAAACTGGAACTTTTTCACTAACAAGTTGGCTTGACATACGGATAAATAGATTAAAGTCGGAAAATAAGGGAAAACTTTGCAGTTTGATGATACATTGAAAAATAACGATTTGATTTTAATGATAAAGGGATTAAACCCGTATTTCACATGGTCATCTGATTCCCTTTTGATCAACCCTTTATTTTATAATCGTCCATTTTGCTAACAGACTGAAGCTTAAATGTTGCAATTACCTTTTTTTACCGTATTTCACAAGTTTGAGAACATCATTTGAATAAACAGCCCTCACATACGCAAATTCCGGATGCCGTGCTGGTTACCTGCTATAAAGAATCGGGCGACCAGCATTACCTGGCCGCACTTTTTCAACGATATGCGGGCCTGCTTTTTGGGGTATGCCTTAAATACCTGAAAGCACCGGATGCAGCGCAGGATGCTTGTACCGATATTTACGAGGAATTGGTAAAAAAGGTATTGAAACATGAGATCAATGCTTTTGGCGGATGGCTTCATATGGTGGCAAAGAACCATTGCCTGCAGAAATTAAGAAGTAGCAAAAACGTTTCTACAACCGAAATTTCCGAGCAGTTTATGCAATTGGATGAACCAATGCATCTGGAAGAAGTATTAAATAAGGAAGTGAAGTTAGACCTGATGGAAAAATGCCTGGAGCAGCTTACCAATGATCAGAAACAAATGGTGGAGCTATTTTACCTGCAGGAAAAGAGTTATAAAGAGATCAGTGAAATGACTGGTACTAACTGGAATATGGTGAGAAGCCACATACAAAATGGCCGGAGAAATTTGAAAAATTGCATGGAAGAAAATAGTGGTGAGTAAGAAGAATAAGTCATACGAAGTTGCTGATATTCAGCGGTACCTGGCCGGAGGTATGAGCAATGCAGAAATGCGTGAAATGGAGATGGCAGCACTGGAGGATCCATTTTTGCAGGACGCTATAGATGGATTCAGTGAGGCTTATTCCCAATATGATAAAACGGTGGTGAATACAGCTTTAAAAACGGTGACAACTTTTGAACCGGCTGAGCTCCGCGAAAAAAAGGATGCTGTTGTGGTGCCAATTTGGCGTCGTAAGCTGGTGCAATATGCCGTAGCTGCCAGTATTTTAGCAGGAAGCGGCTGGTTTATTTTTAGCACGATACAAAATACGAGCCGGGTAAACGAGAATGGAGCAAGCTATATCTCGTTGGTAAAGGCAGATACAATAATATCAGGAAGGTTACCGCAATCACAGCCTTTACCAATGGAGAAAACTGATCAAATTGTTGCGGTCAATTCCAAAAAACTTCCACAGAAAGTGGAAGAAAGATTGAATAAGGAGGAAAGAACAACCAGCACAACTTCAAACGCCATTTTAAAAAGAGAGGAAAATTCTGACACACAGGATGATAATGATTCCTTTGAATTTTTAACCGATCAAAAAACTATCGCCGGTAAAACAACCGATCTTCCCACCCCTGCACCAGCTCCGCAAATTTCAAGGGCATCTCCTTTGTCATCTCTTCAGAAAGGGGAAATTTTAAATAACGTAAACACCAGTGCGAAGTGGAGTATTTCCGGTAAAATTGTTGATCCTGAAAAATATCCCCTGGATAACATTACCGTCCAGGTAAGCGGGAGTAAAAACAGCGTGGTATCAGATGAATTGGGTCGGTTTGAAATTACCCTTCCCGATTCAAACGTTTCCCTTGTTGCTTCGGGCGTGGGTTTTAAAACAAAAGAATTTAAGGCAACTGGTAGTAATGAGAAAATAGAATTACAATTAGAACCATCTGCAGCAAACCTGAGCGAAATTGTGATGTCGCGTTATGCTACTAAAAGAAAAGTTGTCGATACAAACAGGCGCGATATTGACACTTCCGACGCCTCGCCGGAAGGCGGATGGGAAAATTTTGAAACTTATATACTTACGAATAAAAAAGTTAAGAGCAGGGGAAAAGTACCTGTAATGGTAGTATTAACTTTTGAAGTAAATAAGCTGGGCAGACCAGGCGAATTTGATATTATCAATTCAGGCGGAGATAGTTACGACAATGAAGCCATCCGTTTGATGCTCGCCGGACCTTCCTGGAAAAATAAAACCAGTGACTCTACCGCAATGGCAAAAATTACATTGATCTTTTAATCGGGTATATTTCTTACTTTTTTTTGAACACCCGGTGGAATAAATTCTGCACTACAGCGTTTATATGCCAGCTAATTTGCATTGCCATAATTAGCAAACCCATTAAATTACTTACCTATGGAACTTACAATATTGTCGGTTGCCCTTTTTTGTGTGGCAGCTTTTATAGCGGGATTTATTATTGCCTGGTTTAGTAAAAAAAATAATGCTGATCGTCTAAAAGAACTTGATGAACATCTCGATAAGTTAAAATCGCAAACCGCATCACTGGAAACTGAAAAGCAATATTTGTTACAGGATACTAACAATTTATCTGAAGAAATCAGTGTTTGCAAAACACAGTTGAATGAAAGCAGGGAGGTAGCTACAACTTCCAGTACAAAGCTGTCAGTTGCATTAGATCAAATAGCAACCACCAGGCAAGATTTTGTTTCTGAAAAAGAAAAACACGGTGATACAAAAAGAGAATTAATACAAGCAACAAATGACCTGCACCGATTGCGTGCCGAGCTTCGTTTTAAAGACGAACAATTAATTACACAGCAAGCACAACTCGAAAAGATCGGTAACGAATTTACCAAAGAGTTTAAAGTGCTGGCCCAGCAAATCCTGGATGAGAAAACGACAAGTTTTCATACAGCACAGGAGAAAAGTTTAGCCGATTTGCTTAACCCGTTAAAAGAAAACATACAAACATTTAAATCTGATTTCGAGCTTAAATACAAAACAGAATCAGATGATCGGATCAGCCTTCGGGAGCAGATAAAACACATGATGGATTTAAACAATACATTATCTACCCAGGCTAACAATTTAACCAATGCCCTACGCGGCCAGGTAAAACAGCAAGGTAACTGGGGTGAAATGATATTAGAAAGTATTTTAGAACATGCAGATCTTAAAAAAGGAATGCATTATTTTGTCCAGGAACATAACAAGGGAGAAGATGGACAAGCCTTATTACCTGATGTAATTGTGCGTTATCCCGATGGCCGCAGCATTGTAATTGACAGTAAGGTTTCATTGTTACATTACGAACAGTATTGCAGTGCGTGTGATGAAGGTGCACAACGTATTGCCCTTAATTTGATGCAGCATTCTATCAACAAACATATCGACGGCCTGAGTGGAAAAAAATATGCAGAAGCTGTAGGTGCATTGGATTTTGTAATGTTATTTGTGCCGGTAGAAGGTGCTTATATAAGCCTGATGCAAGCTAACCCGCAATTGTGGCAACATGCGTATAAAAAGAGGGTATTGCTTATTAGCCCAACCAATTTAATTGCTGCCATGAAATTGGTTTATGATCTCTGGAAACGCGAAGGCATTAATCAAAATGCCCAGGAAATTGCAGAGAAGGCAGTACGCATTTATGAGAAACTGGCAGCCTTTGTGGAAGACTTCGAAAAAGTAGGAAGCCAGATCGAAAAAGCAAGCAATTCATTTACTGATGCGAAAAAGAAATTACATACCGGCAAAGGAAATTTGATCAGCACAGCATCGCAAATGAAATTAAAAGTGCATCATACAAAACCGGTTAGAGAACTGCCTTTGTCGTTAGTGGAAGAAGCCGAAAGAGCAGAAGAAGAATTGTTTGGCTAACCAGCATCAACTATTTCCATCTGCTTTTTTACAGATCGTTTTTTGATATTAAACCAATCTTTTTAGAGTGTTCGATTGCTTCGGAATTATGATCAAACAAACAGGTATGTACTCCCTTTTTTTGTAATCCCTCCAGCAACTTTCGTGTACCCTGTTCATTTTCTTTTTTTGCATTCCGCAAATACACCGCATGTATTTTGCCCGGGTATTTGTGTACGATGGCCTCATAAATAGTAGGGTCACTCTGCGTGTTATCTCCTATCAAAACAAATGCCTGCAATGGAAAAACTTTTATGATGCGCATGATGCGAATCAATTTGCCTTCGTGTTTGTTTTTACCGGTCTTAAGAAGTTGATGCCATTGTTTTAACTGACTGAGTAAAAAAGTTCCGTCGGGTAAACGGTTGAAATGAAAAAACTCAACTAAATAATAATAGAGATTCCATTCGCTACTGGAAACATAAAAGAACGGGTTGGGTGTTTCCGGTACCGTATTGGATGTTGAAAGCAACTCATAATGTTTTGCAACATCACCAAAGGCAGAACGCATCCGGGCACTCTTAATGAATAATTCTCTTAATCTTTTTAATGTGGTAGCTGAATGAGATACCAATACCGTATCATCTATATCAGAAATAAACGCATACTGTGTAACATGCGGTACATAGATGCTTCCCTTACTTTCGGTAAGAACGCTACCTTTTTCATCAATGTGGGCTACGGTCACTTCGTGCCAGCCGGCGGCTACATGCTCGCTTGATACCCACTCAAATTTGAAAAGCCCATCCTTTTCTGTGGTTCCTTCGAGTACCATGCTTTTCCAGGTTAGCCGCACTCTTGCATCTGCCACGGGCTTTACAAAAAAAAGTCGCAGCAGTTGTATGATATTTTTAAAAGGGTGATTAAAATCATGTCGCATTTTTCGCGGCATGCTTTTTAACACATGCCCATACACTACCAAATCATTGGTATGCCCATAACCATGATAGATATTTACATGTGTATTGCTTTTCCCCATACTAAACCATTATGAATAATCGTACCAGCTTAAGGTTACTCTTTATCATTAACCCTGCTTCGGGTAATAAGAAAGTAAATTATGAACTTGAGATCAATAATTACATGGCCAATCATCAATACAATGTTGAATGTTTTGTAATGCCGTTACAATGCCCTGCAGACCTCATAAAAAAACGAATAGAGCAAACTAAACCAGACCGTGTTATTGCTACAGGCGGCGATGGCACCATCAAATTGGTTGCAGAGTGCCTGATGAAAACGCAGATTCCTTTGGGCATTATTCCTGCAGGATCAGCCAATGGCATGGCAAAGGAGCTTGCTATTCCATTAAACCTCAATGGGGCGCTGGATATAATCATCAATGGACATACCACACCTGTTTCGATGATTAAAGTAAATGATGAATTATGTATTCATCTCAGCGATATTGGCTTTAATGCTTTCGTTGTGAAAAAGTTTGAAGCCGGAACAGGACGTGGCATGTGGGGTTATATCAAGGCCTCCTGGCAAGTGTTACGCAGTCATGCTAAAATGCATGCAAAAATAATTGTAAACAAAGTTCTGATTGAGCGCTATGCCAGCATGATCGTAATAGCAAATGCAACAAGGTATGGCAGTGGTGCTTTGATTAATCCTGTTGGAACCCTGGATGACAAAGTATTTGAAGTGATAGTGGTAAAGAAAATTTCAATGATGGAAATTTTCAAAATGATGGTTACCCATAGCAATTACAATCCGCAAAAAACCGAATTGTTTCAAACCGACACTCTACAAATAAACTCTAAACGCAAAGCGCATTTCCAGGTAGATGGTGAATACAGGGGGAAAATAAACCACCTGGAAGCATCTATTATACCTAATGCTGTCCAGGTGATTGTTGCAAAGCCTTAATTTAAAAGTGATCCCTTTAAACGCCTTTTAAAAAATATATGTAAAAAAGTTACAATAATACAAACGCCGACATTCAAAAATTTTATATACGACGTTGTACTATCATTTATCCCCTTGTTTTATCTTATACGCAGCTATGGTTTTTCCAAAAAAAGTGGGAACATAAACCATCCCGGTGTAGGGGTCAAAACCAATATCAGCCGTATTCTTTTTTGCCTCGTGTGTATCCAGCAACAGGTCTACTTTTCCTCCTGGATTTACAAAATAAATATATCCTGGCCAGGAACTTACAATAAAGCCACCATTACCGGCAGGTTCTATACCATCGCCGCCCTGCGGTAATGCTGCTAATGGTATTCTTTCTTTTCTGCTATTGATCTTTAGAAAATCTTTTCCTGAAGCAATAATTAGTTCATTGTTAACATAGCTCAACCCGTTCACTCCCGGAAGGCTATCAAGAAAAAGGGCAGCTTTATCCTCTTCAATTTTGTACACTGTAGCATTCTTCGAATCAGAAACATAAACAATTCCCGAAGGCGTTACGGTTACATCATTCAGGTTGACAGCACCTTCGGGGTTGATCCGCTTTTCTATTGTTCCTTTTTTGATATTAATAACAACAACGGTATTTAAATCGGCTACATACATTTTGTTGCCGGAGACACCTATGCCTTTAGGACAATGTAAACCCTTAATCCAATCCTGGTCAACAGTAGTTCCATCAACGCTCATTTTAGCTATTCCTCCTTTGCCATCTGCTTCCCAGGGTGCGCCGTCAATTAAACTCACATACAGCGTACTGCGTTTAAAATCAAAATAAACGGATTCAGGTGTCCTTATTATGGTATCTGTTTCCCATATTTTCTCGAGTTTCAATTTCTTATCCGGCTGCGCTTGTAAACTGGTTGAAACAACAAGGGCAATGGCTGTAAATAATTTGTTTGTGTTATTCATTATGGAATTTTTTTTGCTATTTAGCAAGCGGCAATCTAACATAAAATGTGGTTCCGATACCTGTTTCTGTTTCAAACCAAATTGTACCGCCTGCATTTTCAACAATGGCTTTACATATTGAAAGGCCGAGACCCGTACCCGCGCTTTTAGTGGTAAAGTTGGGCATAAAAATATTGTGCTTCAGGCTTTCCGGAATTCCATGCCCGTTATCGGCAAACGATACAACAACTGCCCCGGGAATAAGCCTTTCTCCAATCACAATTTCGGTAATTTTTTGCTGCTCGCCCGCTTCAGAGGCATTTTGAAATAAGTTGGTGAGCAGCCGGTTGATCTGGGTTTTATCGGCATAAATATTCAATGGCTGACTAAGTGAATGCCATCTTACCGAAAGATTCTCCTGCATCTCGTACATCTGGATCACATCCCGCATGGTAAACTGCAGGTTAAACAATTCTGGTTTATAGTTGCCGAGGTTGGCAAATTGCGAAAATTCGGTAGCAATTTTACTCAGGTGATCTATTTGAGAAACCAGGTTTGTGGCCACTCTTTCTGTAATTTGATTTACATCGCTGTTTTTTTCCTGTATGGCTTTCTGCAAAAACTGCAGGCTTAGTTTCATTGGTGTTAGCGGATTTTTTATTTCATGAGCAACTTGTTTGGCCATCTCCCGCCATGCAAGTTCTCTTTCTGTTCGCGCCATTTTTTTAGCACTATCTTCTAGCTGATCCACCATTTTATTATACTGGAATACCAGGTTACCAATTTCATCTTTTGGTGCCCATTCAATTCTTTCGTTGTGTTCAGAAAGCCGGATCCGGTCCATTTTTTCGGCAATCAAATTAAAAGATTTTGAAATATTTCCAGAGATCCAGTAAGCAAGGCTTCCCGACAGAAGAAAAACAAAAGCAATAATGTTGATCAGGATCACCAGGAAATTAGAGATCTCCTGGTTAAGCTCATTTTGCGAAGCAAAAAACGGTACCTGCAGGTAAAGGAATACTTCATTTTTTTTGTTAAGCAATGGCTGGTAAATACTGCTGAAAGACAAATTTCCAATGTTTTCTTCAGAAATATAACGGTGCACTTCGCCATTGGTAAGATTCCACCAAACCAATGGATCGGCCATTGGGCTGATAACGCCTTTTTCAAACAAAATTTTCTGCGTGCTGGCAATGATGATGCCGGTAGTATCGAAACAATTCACATCAATATCCTGCCCCTTTGTTATAGAAAAAAGGAGCCGTTGCAATACCGTCAACTGGGCATCCCGAGAAAGGGTGTCATAATTTGCGGGAATATTCCTGGTTATTTCTGCTGAAACCGTTTGAACTGTTTTAGCGAGTTTTTCAGTATTCTCTGATTTAAACTGGCTGATAAAAAATGAAATCGTTACTACCGCAACTATGATAAACGAAATCATTAAAATGGCTATAACCGTTAACCTGATTTTAGTTTGAAGATTAAGATTTATTTTATCAAAAGCTTCGCCTGAAAACAACTTACCCTTAATCACCAGCGCACTCATTGCCAGGATGAAATAGAAAATAAGAAAGGCACCAAACAAATAAGCCAGCATGGAAATGAAACTGATAAACACATTTCGCTGGGCTGCCAGGGCTAAAACGGTATCTCCACCAGCACTCGTCCATAATTCATAGGTATCGCCCGTTTTATGTTCCCACATCGATTGGTTACCTACCATTGCCGGGGGAAGGGTAGTTTGAAAAGGGTAGTTTCGATACTGCTCTACCAATGTGCCATTTTTGTACCAGGCATAGCTATAATCGGGTGGCAAATTGATGGCAAAGTTTTGTAATTGGCGGAAAAGTTCGGGTGCAAATGCCTGGTTGGATGACCTAAGCGAACGGATTAATACAAATAGGTGTCCTTCTAAAACGCCATTTAACTTATTCCTGATTTCTTGTTTTATCACATAACCAAATTGGTCGAACGACTCGCCAAAAAAAGCCAGGTTGGAATTGTCAATTGGCGTTCCCTGGGTTGAAAACAAGGTATTTAGAGACTCATATGAAATATCCCTGCCATTATAAACACCAGCTTTATCGCGGTCGAAAAAATACAGGCTGGTTTTATACCGATCGAGGTAACCGCTAAAATGTGCTGAAATAATGGAGTCTTTTTGCATCCTGCAATCTCTTTCGCTTTTACATTCATTCAGCAATTGCAACCAGTCGATCCGTTTTACACTAGCAGCTGCAATTCTTACCAGGTATTCACTGGTTTCATCTTTCTGAAGCAATAAACTGCGGCTGATATTGCTTGTTTTTGTTTCCAGCCGGCTATCACTAAGCATTCCTAAAAAAAGACTCAGCGAAAAAGAATAAATGAAAAGCCAGGCGACTACGATACCCGAAGAAGTGGGGGCCGGTTTGATAAGTCTTGTAAAACCAGCTGTAAAAAATAGGAGTAACCAGATCAGCGAAACCAATAAGGGAAAAACCAGGGTTCGGTCTGGTAGCAACGATAAAAGCACCAGTCCGGCAAAACTCAACAGCGTTAGAATAACCCAGTTACGGGTAGTAGACAGACGCATAAAAACCAGCACTGCAAAACGCAGTACCATGTAGTGGTTAACACATAATAAAAAGATTACAAGAAACGATAGAATGGTGGTGTAATTAAAGCTGAAAAAGTTTGTAAGATCAAAAGCAACGGCTGAATTCAGGTACAGATCCCGCACCATGTAAGCCAAAAAAAAGTGGCCACCAGCAACCACAACAGCACATACTATGATTACCAGCCATTTCAATTCCCGGCCAAGACCACCTAAAAACTGAAGAATTAAAGCCGTATTACGGGTTAAAAAGGAACCCACCCATAAACCAAAAACCGCATTTAAAATAAACCGTTTCAGTTCGTCTGCACTCTGAACATTTAACAATGAACCTTCTGATAATAGCGGAAATTGATTGACGGCAATTGGTATTCCATACTTACCAACTGCCCATCTTAATAAACATACTATGGCAAGGAAAATTATAAGGCCGCCCGGCAGGTTCCTGGCTACGAGGTCCTGCGATAGTTTTGATATAAAAAGAAAAAGAAAAATACACGCTACAAATTCAATCAGGAAAGAAGCGAAATTGAAAACATAAATGGGCTCATCCACCTGCGGTTCAAAATAGATTATCGGTTTGCCGTTTTCTCCCACTAACGGATAAGCTGTAAGCGAAGTAGTAAGTGACATCTTTCCGCCAAGGCCAGGGAAACCGGGATATTCTCTTCTAAGACTTCCATTTTCTATAAAAAATTCTTCGTGCAATTGCAATAATCCAACAACTACGTAAGGTTTATTGTGAAGCTTTACATTTCTTTTTAGTAACTCATACTGCCCGTTGCCATATTTCACAAAGCTGCCAGTAGGATAAAAATTGATATGGTAGGAATCGGGGAGTACGGCATTCGTGCTCCAGAAAACCGGCACATCGGTGGTATCACCCTCACCAAATAAAAAAACATGAAATGGTTGCTCTTTAAGCTTGCTGATTGCATTTACCGATTCTACACTATCTACCAGTTTAAGTAAGAAGGTTGAATCTTGCACCCACTCTTCAAACTGGCGTTCTCTTTCGGTAACAGATTTTTGAAAGGATTTTGTTACCGAATCATAAGAAGCATATTTAGACCAGTAATTATTAAAAATAAAAGTAAAGGTGTATACCCAGGCGGCTATTATCAGCCAAACCAAATGTTTTCTTACCGGGTGTTTTTGCATATCAGCCTTTAGTTGAAATCACTTTTATCTTTCGTTCCATACCGTTGAATTGTGGACATACCGAACTTACCGGTAAATATGCCAGTTTTTATTGCATGCCCTTTTTTACTTCGTTCCACACCGCATCCATTTCATCAAGACTCATATTAGCCAGGTTGTTGTTTCGGCTAATTGCCAGTTCTTCCATCTTCATAAAACGTTTCTTAAACTTAAGATTCGTTTTTTCCAGGGCAGTTTCGGGGTCTATATTCAAAAACCTTGCGTAATTTATCAAACTGAATAAAAGATCGCCAAATTCTTCTTCGGTATGCATGGCATCTCCGCTTGTCTCAGCCATTTTCAATTCGCCCATTTCTTCTTCTACCTTCTTCCAAACATCTGCCTTATTCTCCCATTCAAACCCTACTTTTTTTGCTTTTTCCTGGATGCGGGTAGCTTTAACCATTGCAGGCAATGAAACGGGCACACCACTCAAAACTGACGTTTTACCCTCTTTAAATTTCAACCGTTCCCAATTACGCTTTACATCTTCCTCACTGGTTACTGTTACCAATTCACCGTTATTAGCTTCGTCACCATAAATATGCGGATGTCTTTTTATTAGCTTTTCACATACTCCATCAATTACCTCCTGGAGTGTAAACTTGTTTTGTTCCGCTCCTATTTTGGCGTAAAAAACCATATGCAATAACAGGTCGCCAAGTTCTTCCTTTATCCCACTCCAATCTTCATTTAAAATTGCATCACCTAATTCATATGTTTCTTCAATAGTAAGCGGGCGAAGCGTAGCAATCGTTTGTTTGCGATCCCATGGGCACTTTTCACGCAACTCATCCATTATTTTAACCAATCTCTCAAATCCGGCACTGTTAGCAGGTTCCATAATCAACAATTTATCAATCTTAAAATTTCAAATCCTATTATAGTTGCAGTTCACTAGTCTTTTATAAGAAATGTATTAAAGCATTATCGCGAAAACAACTGCTAACAAAGAAAAGCGTAATAATGAGAAGAACGGAAAAATTCAAATTTTAAGAACAGGTTAAAAATCTCGGGTTGCATCAAGAATGCTGACAACTATAGGCGGATGAGCCCTTTTAAATAGCTGGTGGTAAACACCCGAATATTATTTTACCTAAACGTAAACACCATTGCTTCTATTTTTGACGCAAAAATGTACATGATCAGACCGGTGCTATTTGTAATTGCCTGTTTATATTTCCACGCCGGCAATGCCCAATTTTATTTCCAGGATATTGTGACTGCAGGTAATACCAGTAAAAATTTCCGGCTACTTAAAAACAACAGGGTAAAAAAAGCAACCGTAACCAGTATTGAACCGGATGGTAACGAAACTGAAACTTTTGGTATTACTCAAATTGTAGATGCTTCCAAGGCACAACTTACCACGTTTACCACATCTTCAGTAACTGGTACTTCCACTTTGGTTACAAAATTTAATACAAATGATTTGCCTGTACATATCACCGATTCGTCGGCCAATACGGTAAACACGGTTCATTATGAATATGATGGTGCAGGCAGGTTACAATCGGTACAATCGGAATCGCACGAGCCGGGAGATACCAATCAATATATTATTAGGGAAGATCATCATTTCTCTTACAACCCTTCCGGGCAACTTACCAAAATGCTAAAGGTGCGAGACAAGTTTGATACCATAACCGTGGTATTTAAACCTGCTGAAAACGGTTTGCCGGGAGAAGAACAATGGTTCAAAAAGAATCGCAGAACAGAAACCTGGTATTATTATTATGACGACAAAAAGCAATTAACAGATATTGTTCGTTTTAATGCAACCGCTCAGAGAATGTTGCCGGATTATGTATTTGAATACAATGAAAACGGCCAGGTTTCGCAGCAAACAGTTGTACAACCAGGGACTAATTTTTATAGGGTTTGGTTATACGATTATGATGAAAAAGGCTTGAAGAAATCTGAGACTATTTTTAAGAAGGGGAAGGAACAGGAAGGCAGAATTATTTATGAATACAGCTTTTGATCTTTAGTGTTTAAATACATTTTTTGATGTCTGATGTCTGATTTTATTTGATTCGGAGAGTTTTTACAAAATTGCCTTTCAAAAAAGTATTAAATAATAGAGCCCGTTGCAATTGAACTGCAACGGGCTCACTGATTATCATCAAAAAATCTTTCGTTTTAAAAATCAGACATCAGACATCGTCAAATCAAGTATTATCATACATCCGACATCCTCAAATCAAATGTCTATCGCTTCACCATAAGCCATTGCCGTGGCTTCTTTCATGGCTTCACTCATGGTTGGATGCGGGTGCACAGCGTTCAATATTTCATGACCGGTGGTTTCCAGTTTGCGTGCAGTAACTGCTTCGGCTATCATCTCGGTAACATTGTTACCAATCATATGACATCCCAGGAATTCACCATATTTGGCATCATAAATCACTTTTACAAATCCTTCAGTTGAACCTGAAGCAGATGCTTTACCACTGGCCATAAATGGAAATTTTCCCACTTTTACTTCATAGCCGGCTTCTTTGGCTTTTGCTTCGGTAAAACCTACCGATGCAATCTCCGGTGAGCAATAGGTACAACCAGGAATATTGTTGTAATCCATAGGCTCGGGGTGATGACCTGCAATATGTTCTGCAGCATTTATACCTTCTTTACTGGCTACGTGTGCCAATGCCTGGCCCGGTGTACAATCACCAATTGCATACACGCCTTTTAAAGAAGTTTGCTGGTTGGCATCTACAATTATCTTTCCTTTTTCTGTTTTAATGCCAGCTTCTTCCAGGCCAATACCTTCAATATTGGCTACAACTCCAACAGCGCTTAAAACAATATCAGCCTCCAAAACCTGTTCGCCTGCAGCGGTTTTTACGGTAGCTTTTATGCCGTCGCCACTTGTATCCACTTTGGTTACTTCCGCACTGGTCATTATGGTAATGCCTTGTTTCTTTAATTGCTTTTCCAGTTCTTTTGAAATGTCTTCATCTTCAACCGGAACCACACGTGGCAAATATTCAACTATGGTCACTTTTGTGCCCATGCTGTTATAAAAATACCCGAACTCAACACCAATGGCACCGCTACCTACCACAATCATACTTTTTGGTTGGGTTGCTAAACTCATTGCCTTGCGATATTCAATAATTTTTACACCATCAACCGGTAAAGTTGGTAATTCCCTTGCGCGGCCGCCTGTGGCAATCACAATGTTTTTGGCTTCAACTACCTGCTTGCTGCCATCAGCTGCAGTAACCTCTATTTGGGTAGCACTTTTTATTTTGCCAAAACCCATGATCACGTCAATCTTGTTTTTCTTCATCAGGAAGGTTACGCCTTTGCTCATTTTATCGGCGACACCTCTGCTTCTTTTTACAACTCCGCCAAAGTCGTGCTGGGCGCCGGTTACGTTAATGCCATAATCGGCTGCATGCTTGGCATATTCATATACCTGCGCACTTTTTAGCAATGCTTTGGTGGGTATACAACCCCAGTTCAGGCAAATACCCCCCAACGATTCCTTTTCAATCACTGCCACTTTCTTACCCAATTGTGATGCACGAATAGCTGCCGGGTAACCGCCGGGGCCGCTTCCTAAAACAATAACGTCGTATGCCATGAGCTTTAAAAATTTGATTTTTAATAGAAACACCAGAACATGTATCACCAGCATTTCCGGGATTGCGAAAATACTTGTGCAAGGGCAGACGACAAAACCTTTACTGCATTCACAAGCCGGCAGAAGAAATATTCCAATAAGAAAATGAACCAGGGCATCCGCAAGACCAGTTTTTATCGCTATTTTATCTGCCTGTGATTTTTTGTAAGGTGTAAGTACCAAATTAGCAGCGTAATAGTGTTTCGAAGGAGCATTTTTCTACGTTGCGCAGGTTTGTGTACTGAATACACATCAAGCCTTACATTTGCACCATTCAGAAAACTTGCTTGCATGATTACGATTCATTTTTACCTGCGATTCCGTTCAGAATACGGTCAATCCTTTTTTATTTCAGGCAACATTCCCGAACTAGGAAACGGTGATCAATCCCTGGCTGTTCCCATCCAATATTTAAACAATGAATACTGGCATGGCTCAATAGAAGTTGCTAAAACAAGCAAAACATTTCAATACAATTATATTCTGAAAGGTAGTGATGGCTATGAAACGGTTGAAAGCAGCAATGACCGCATTATAGATACCGCTTCAATAAAAACTACCGAGTTACAGGTAATGGATACCTGGAATTATGCAGGTGAATATGAAAATGCTTTTTTTACACAACCATTTACGGGCACATTATTACAGCATCCACAAATAACAGGAAAAAAGCCAAAAAACTTTACCCATATATTTCGAATAAAAGCGCCCTTGCTAACGCCGGTGCAAACCATGTGTCTTCTGGGAAGTTGCCCTGAACTGGGCTCCTGGGATGAAGAGAAACCGGTGATAATGGCATTGGAAAATAACTGGTACACAGTTCATCTGAATTTATCCGAAAACCAGTTTCCCATAGCTTATAAATATGGTGTTTTTGATACTGCAGCAAAAACGTTTGGGCGTTATGAAACCTTTTCAAACCGCACGTTACATGGCACAGGTAAAAAACAAACGATCATTTTGCATGATGGATTTGCCGGGTTACCAAACAACAGTTTTAAAGGAGCAGGGGTTGCCATTCCTGTGTTTAGTTTACGAAGCAATAACAGTTATGGAGTAGGCGAATTTACCGATATTAAATTGTTGGTTGATTGGGCCAGGTCAATCGGAATGAAACTGGTGCAATTACTTCCTCTTAACGATACAACAGCAACGCATACCTGGGTAGACAGTTATCCGTATTCCGCTGTGTCGGCATTCGCCTTGCATCCCCTTTTTCTAAACCTGGAAAAACTGGCCGGAGCTAAACATGTTAAACTGCTCGATGGAATTGCCGGTCAAAAAGCAACTTTAAATAAGCTGCCCGATGTAGATTATGAAGCAGTAATGACTGGTAAAATGGCGTTTGTAAAAAAGCTGTTTGCGGTGATGAAAAAAGACTGGCTTGCCAGCAGTGATTACCAAAAATTTTACGACGACAACAAACACTGGTTGTTGCCTTATGCTGTTTTTTGCAAACTGAGGGATAAGTATAATACCAGTGAATTTGATAATTGGCCCGAACAAAATTCTTATGACGCAAGCCTGGCTGAAAAAATTAGTTCGCCTGCACACAAAGAATTCGATTCGGTGGCAATTCACCTTTTTTTGCAATACCAGTTACACCTTCAATTGCAGGACGCCGTTTCCTATGCACACGCAAATGGTGTAATAATGAAGGGTGATATCCCCATTGGTATTTATCGCAACAGCTGTGACGCATGGGTAGAACCTGGTTTGTACAATATGGATGCCCAGGCTGGCGCACCTCCCGATGATTTTGCAATTAAAGGTCAGAATTGGGGTTTTCCAACTTACAACTGGAAAAGAATGCAGCAAGATGGATTTAAATGGTGGAAACAACGATTCGAACAGATGGGCAATTATTTTGATGCCTTCCGTATTGATCATATACTTGGATTTTTCCGCATCTGGAGCATCCCGATGCATGCGGTAGAAGGCATTATGGGAAGATTTGTACCCTGCATCCCTGTTTTTCAATCAGAGTTTGGAGAAAAGGGTATTTGGTTTGATTACAATCGTTACTGCAAACCATTTATTACCGACAATGTGCTGAACGATTTTTTTGGCGAATATGCCGGATTAATAAAAGAAGAATTTTTACAACTAAATGAGTGGGGTAATTATGCCTTCAAACCTGCATTTGATACTCAAAGAAAAATAGAAGCATTTTTCCAGGTAGAAACAACAAAAGAAGATTGGCTGAAACAAAAATTATATGACCTGTTAAGCAACGTGATATTGTTTGACGACACCAATAACCAGGATGTAAGTGTGGCAGGATATCACTTCAGGATAGGCATGATGGAAACCAGTAGCTATCAATACCTGGATGACCATGTTAAACACCAGTTATCGGAATTGTATGTAAATTATTATTTCCGCAGGCAGGATGCCTTCTGGAAGAAAGAAGCACTGGTAAAACTCCCGGCATTGAAAGCAAGTACCAATATGCTGATATGTGGTGAAGATCTTGGAATGGTGCCTGATTGCGTACCGGGTGTAATGAAAGATCTTGGATTATTAAGCCTGGAAATTCAACGCATGCCGAAAGATCCGAAAAAGAAATTTTTTCACCCGGCAGATGCTCCTTATATGAGCGTTGTTACGCCAAGTACTCATGATATGAGCACCATCCGCGGCTGGTGGGAAGAAGACCGAAATACCACGCAGCAATTTTACAATAATGAATTGGGCAGGTTTGGAGAAGCACCGGTTTTTTGTGAACCATGGATCAATGAAGCTATTATAAAACAACATGTATTTAGTTCTGCCATGTGGAGCATTTTTCAGTTGCAGGACCTGATGGGAAGTGATGGTAAAATCAGGAGAGAAAATCCGAACGATGAACGCATTAATATCCCTGCAAATCCAAAACATTACTGGCGTTATCGCATGCATATTTCTTTGGAAGAACTGCTGCAGGAAACTGCATTTAATGACAACTTAAAACAGCTGTTGATAGCTGCCGGGCGCAGTTGATCTTTATAAAAAGAACTGGTATAAGTATAAATTTAAAGCTGCCTGTTTAACGGGCAGCTTTCTTAATTTAATCCCTCCCCTGCTTCAACGATAGCAACAAATTCCTACTTTTAATTAAAGCAGCGATTTACATGATTGGCAATTTTATTTCAAGGCATCAGTTGGTAATTATTTACGGTATTGCTTTGGCAATGCTTGCGTTTTTATTGAAATGGCTGGAGCTGCGTTTCATTATTATTAGTCATGCATTTGAAATTTACATTGGTGCAATTGCTATCCTTTTTACGGCACTCGGAATTTGGCTGGCTACCAAACTTATAAAACCAAAACTTGAAACCATTGTAGTAGAAAAAGCAGTTTATATTACTCAACTAAACCAATTCGTTCGCAACGAAAAACAATTACTGGAACTTGGATTAAGCAAACGTGAACTGGAAGTTTTACAATTAATGGCTGATGGTTTAAGTAACCAGGAAATTGCTGCGCATTTATATGTTTCATTAAACACCATCAAAACGCATGCTTCAAGGTTGTTTGAAAAATTGGAGGTAAAACGCAGAACACAGGCAGTGGAAAAGGGGAAAAAATTGCAAATCATACCTTAACCCTATCATCCTTAAGTTGTAATGCACCGGTATTCAGACAAAATCACCCTTTAGTATGAACGAAGAGCAAACATTATTTTTCATTTTTGAGCCATCAACAACTAACATTTAAGAAATGAAAAGAATAGTGATCATATGCGGATCGATTGCAGGTGCTATAGTTGCTTCTATGACAATTATTACAATTGCAATGTCTTATAGAAGCGGGAACTTATCAAGCAATATGATGCTGGGTTATGCAACCATGCTACTGGCATTTTCCTTGATTTTCGTGGGTATAAAGAATTACCGCGATAAATATCAAAATGGCATTATCAGTTTTGGAAAAGCATTTAAAACCGGGTTGTATATTGCTTTGATTGCATCTACCATTTATGTTGTGGTTTGGTTAATAAGTTATTACCTATTTTTTCCTGATTTCATGGAACTATATACCACTTGTACGCTGAATGAACTAAAAGCTGGTGGCGCAACTCAAATCCAGGTTGACGCCAAAGTTGCTGAAATGAATTCTTATAAAGAAATGTATAAGAATCCACTGATGATTATTTTATTGACCTATACTGAAATATTACCATTAGGAATACTGGTTTCGTTGATATGCGCATTCATTTTAAAAAGGAAGACGAAGCCTGCACAAATAACAGTATAATTCAGGCATGTGTGTATACAGCAGTATCATTAATAGTACATTAGCAGTACAATGACTGATATCATAACAACACTAGCTTCGCTATTTACCTTGCTGGTTGCAATAGAACATCTTTATATTCTTTACCTGGAAATGTTTGCCTGGGAAACAAAAGGTAAGAAAGTATTTAAAGGGGCATTGCCAGACAGCATGTTTGCGCCTACTAAAACACTTGCTGCCAACCAGGGTTTATACAATGGTTTTTTAGCAGCAGGGCTTATATGGAGTTTATTAATTAAGAATAAAGAATGGCAAAGCAATGTTGCGATCTTTTTTCTTGGATGCGTGATTGTTGCGGGTATTTATGGCGCCGCTACAGCACAGCGAAAGATCTTTTTTGTACAGGCTTTACCTGCGATCATTGCGCTTGTTTTTGTACTTATTGCAAGATTCTCCAGTTAATCAAAAAGATCAGACGAAAGATACCTGTCGCCCCTGTCGCAGATGATACAAACAATTACGCCGGAAGATAATTCCTTCGAGATTTCAACCGCTGCGTGAACCGCTCCCCCGCTGCTCATGCCACTAAAAATAGCTTCTTCTCTTGCCAGTCTTTTCGCCATAATGCGGGCATCTTTTTCAGCTATTTCAATAGTGCGGTCAACTCTTTTTCCATCAAATATTTTAGGCATATAAGCCGCGGGCCATTTTCTTATCCCGGGAATACGCGAACCCTCGGAAGGCTGGCAACCAACAATTGTTATGGCTTCATTTTGCTCCTTTAAATATTTGCTTACACCCATTATTGTACCGGTAGTACCCATGCTGCTTACAAAATGGGTAACAGTTCCATTAGTATCCTTCCAAATCTCGGGACCGGTTGTTTTATAATGCATGGCAGCATTGTCGGGATTGGCAAACTGGTTTAACATCAGGTACCCGCCCCCTGCCAATTTATTATTGGCGTAATCAATTGCACCTTCCATCGATTTTTCTTTTGGTGTAAGCGTTACTGTGGCACCAAAAGCCTGCATGGTAAGCACTCTTTCGCGGGTTGCATCTTCAGGCATTACCAGTTCAATTTCCACTTTAAACAAACTGGCAATCATGGCTAATGCAATACCCGTATTGCCGCTTGTTGCTTCTATAAGCCTGATCCCATTTTTTATTTCTCCACGGTCAATTGCGCCCTTAATCATGCCATAGGCAGCACGATCTTTTACGCTTCCACCCGGATTATTTCCTTCCAGTTTGGCGTAAATAGTTACTGCTTCATTTACTATAACATTCTTAAGCTTTACAATTGGAGTATTTCCTACCAGATCTAAAATTCCGTTCATCATTTGGTATTTAGCCTTTAATAACTGAAAATTATTTCACTAATTGCCAGCTGTCGCCGAAATTAAATACAATGCATTTAGGAATGCCATCCGTTCCGGAACATTCCATATTTCATAAATCTTAAAAAGCAAGGCACGATAATTTAAAAAGCGGGAATACAAAGAAAATAGTTCATGAAAATTTATAAATGCGCCCATTGCGGGCAGTTGGTATACTTTGAAAATACTTACTGTGAGCGGTGCGGACATGCTTTTGGTTTTGAAAAGGATACACTCGAATTAATAACCCTTGAGAAAAATGAGAATAATTTATTTCACAATTTAAAATCGCCGGAAAAACAATACCGTTACTGCGCAAATCACCAGCACGGCGTTTGTAACTGGCTGATTCCTGCCTCCTGTAATGATATTTATTGCCAGGCTTGTGAGTTAAATCAAACCATACCAGATATTTCATCCGCAATTAACATAGGCTACTGGCAGCAGATCGAAAATGCAAAACACCGCTTATTGTATTCATTGTTCCGGCTGCAATTGCCGGCAGTGAGCAAAGGCAAGGATAGTTCAGCCGGCCTGGCCTTTAACTTTTTAGGTAATACCAACCTGCAACCCCGCATCTTAACCGGTCATGAAGACGGGTTGATTACTATAAATATTGAAGAGGCTGATGATGTAATCAGGGAGCAAATGCGCCGGCAAATGGGAGAGCCATACCGCACATTGCTGGGGCATTTCCGGCACGAGGTGGGACATTATTATTGGGATCGGTTAATAAGAGATAGTAAATACCTTGAATCTTTCCGCAATATGTTTGGTGATGAAAGGCTTGATTATGCCACCGCATTACAAAACTATTATAACATCGGGGGCCCGGCAAACTGGCAACAAAATCATATCAGTGTTTATGCCAGTTCTCATCCATGGGAAGACTGGGCAGAAAGCTGGGCACATTACCTGCACATGATGGATACGTTGGAAACTGCCTGGTCTTTTGGGCTGGATGTTACCCCTTTAAACATTCATCCATCTTCGGATTTGGCTACTAAAATGGACAGCGATCCTTATTTGATGGATAATTTTGATGAAATTGTTAAACGCTGGTTACCGTTTACTTATGCTATGAACAGCATCAACCGGAGTATGGGGCATACAGATTTATACCCGTTTGTAACATCCCCTGCTGTAATTAAAAAACTAACGTTTATACATGAAGTTTGCCGAACGGCCGTTGAAGGAAAACAATTAATCCAGGAGGGGCAGATGGCATTGAACAGTGCCTGACAACAATTATTGATAACGGATGATTGATAAGTGTGCTTCTATCGTTTCACGTTTGAGATTTTACATTTCACTTCTCACGTCTCCCGTTTTTATCCCATTAAGACCACTTCATCGGCGCCATCTCTTTCAAGCCAGTTTACTTTTACTTTTTGGGAAAAAATCGTATCAATTGTTTTACCGGTATAATTACTGAGAATGGGAAACTCGCGGCTAAACCGCCTGTCGATCAATACACACAATTCAACACGTGCCGGCCGGCCAAAATCCAACAGGGCGTCAAGTGCAGCCCTTGTTGTACGGCCCGTATATAATACATCATCAATAATTACCACATTTTTATTTTCAACCGAAAAATTAATATGTGTTTGATTGGGAACATGCAATTGATTGCGTATATCATCGCGATAAAATGTGATATCTAATAAACCATAATGTATTTTCTGGCCATATAACGTTTCCAGTTCTTTTACAAGCCGGTCGCTTAAAAATATACCACGTGGCTGCAAACCAATAAAAACGGTTTTGGATGGATCAGGATGTTCTTCCAGTACCTGGTGTGCCAGCCTCTTTATAATCAGGGGAATTTGCTGTGCTGTTACAATTGTTTTCACAACCTTTTGTCTTTTGGCCGACAAGATACTACAATCGTATGCTTGATCTTTACATAAGCTTGTAATTGCAGATTTAAGCGTTAATTTACAAAAGCATTTTTCAATTATCATTATGAAAAAAATACTCTTAGCATTAGTCATCCTGGTCTCGAACCTGGCAATTGCCCAACAGGATAGCGGAATACATTTTGAGCATGCCTCGTCCTGGAAGGCGGTACAGGAAAAAGCAAAAGCAGAAAATAAATTTATTTTTATGGATGCTTTTACTACCTGGTGCGGCCCCTGCAGAATGATGGCGAAAGAAATTTTTCCCCTGAAGGAAGTAGGTGCATTTTTTAATGCTAATTATATCAGCCTGAAAGTGCAGTTGGATACCACTAAAAAAGATAACGAAGAAATTAAAAAATGGTATGCAGATGCGCACGCCATAATGCGGGATTATAAGGTAAATGTTTTTCCAACCTATTTGTTCTTTTCGCCTGATGGCAAATTAGTTCACCGGGCCGTAGGATCTTCAGAGGCAGCTGCTTTCATTGCCAAAGGAAAAGATGCACTTGATCCAAACAAACAATATTTTACACTGGCAGCAAGATATGAAGCAGGAGAAAAAAGTCCGGCCTTCCTGAAGGCGCTTGCACAAGCAGCCCTGAATGCATACGACAGGGATAAGATAGGTGTTTATGGAAAAGAATACCTGGCAACACAAACAGATTTACTTACCGAAGAGAACATCAAGTTCCTGGATGAATTTACACAAACCAGCAAGGATCCGGGGTTTGAAATAATGTATAAAAACACCGCTGCTTTTAACAAGGTAATGGGTGAAGGAAAGGCTGAAGAAAAAATTAAAGGGATCGTATTAAGAGAGGAAGTATTTCCTGTAATTTTTGAATCCGAAGCAAAGCCTGACTGGACTTCATTAGAATCAAAACTTACTTCAAAATATCCAACCGTTGTTGAAGAAACAATATCGTATGCTAAAGTTCTTTACTATAAAAATACTGGTGACTGGCCGTCGTTTTCTGCTGCGGTAACCAATCATTTAAAAAATTATGGAAATAAAACTTCTGCAGATGAACTTAATAGTTATGCATGGACAATTTTTGAAAATTGCAATGACCTTGCCTGTATAAACCAGGCGATTAGCTGGAGTAAGAAATCAGTTGATCTTACAAATAATCCTATGTTTATAGATACTTATGCAAACCTGTTGTATAAAACAGGAAAAAAAGATGTAGCTATTCAATGGGAAGAAAAAGCTTTAACTATTTTAAAGGAAAAAAACCAGGACTTAACCGGTTACCAGGAAACAATCGAAAAGATGAAAAAAGGTGAAAAGACCTGGTAAGTAAATTTGCTGATAAAGTATTCGTGTGGGCAATGATCAAGATCGTTGCCCACTATTTTTTTGCCTCCACTTTAGAAACCGGTCGATTTTGTGACATTATACAAGCAATTTTCTACACCAGGGTAAAACGCAATTATTATTTCTATTATCCCAGCATCTGATATGTTATTGCTATTAACTTTAATGATTCCCAATTAATTTAACCTCTATTATTCCAATATGAATAGAAGATTTTTCTTGAAAAACAGTTCAGTTGCCAGTTTATCATTACCGATAATGGGAATGGTATCATGCGACGCAAAATCAGCAGTTGAGGCCGGCGAAAAGCCAGTCGAAAATGGTGCTTTTAAAGATGATTTCGAATTGAATGAAGCTACTATTGACGACTTGCAACAAAAGATGCAGGCTGGTACACTTACTTCAAAATCTATTACCGAATTATACTTAAAAAGAATTGAAACGGTTGACAAAGCAGGTCCTGCATTAAATGCTGTAATTGAAGTTAATCCCGATGCTTTAGCTATTGCCGGGCAAATGGATGCGGAACGAAAAGCAGGTAAAATTCGCGGACCGTTGCATGGTATACCCGTTTTAATTAAGGACAATATTGATAGTGCCGATAAAATGATGACTACGGCAGGCTCTTTGGCGCTTGTCGGAAATATTGCTTCAAAAGATGCATTTATTGTAAGCCAGTTAAGAAAAGCCGGGGCAGTTTTATTGGGTAAAACCAACCTGAGTGAATGGGCTAATTTTCGTTCTTCACGCTCGTGTAGCGGGTGGAGCAGCCGCGGTGGGCAAACAAAAAATCCGATAGTGTTAGACAGGAATCCTTCAGGATCAAGTTCGGGTTCAGGATCTGCTGTTGCGGCCAACCTTTGTGCAGTTGCAATTGGTACCGAAACCGATGGATCTGTTATTTCACCCGCTTCTCATAATGGCATTGTAGGAATTAAACCAACTGTTGGTCTGGTGAGCCGCAGCGGCATTATTCCAATTTCTGCAACACAGGATACAGCCGGTCCCATGACGCGTACCGTAAAAGACGCAGCCATTTTATTAACGGTGATGGCAGGCATGGATAACGCTGATCCAATAACAAATGAAAGCAATGGAAATACTGCAAAAGATTACACGAGTTTTTTAGATGTGAACGCCCTGGCTGGCAAAAAAATAGGTGTTGAAAAACACTTTTTTGAGGGACACGAAGCCGTTGTTGGATTGTTTAAGCAAGCAATTGAATTATTAAAAAGCAAAGGAGCCACTATTATAGAAGTAGAACTGCAAAAATTAACCAATCCATTAGGGGATGCTGAATATACCGTGCTTCAATACGAATTTAAAGATGGTGTAAACAAATACCTCGCTACAGCTAATGCAAAAGTAAAATCGCTGGCAGATGTGATCAGTTTTAACAAACAGAACGAAGCATCTGCCATGCCTTATTTCAAACAGGAAATCCTGGAAAGCTGTGAAAAAATAGGTACACTTGACAACAAGGAATATACCGCCGCTTTAGAAAAATCCACGAGTTCCCGTAATATCATCAACAATATGTTGCAACAAAACGGCCTGGATGCAATATGCGGCGTAAGTACAGGAATGGCTGGATGTATCGATTTAATTAACGGTGATTATGGAACCGGCTTTTATTTCTGTCCTCCGTCGGCTATGTCAGGTTACCCGCACATTACAGTTCCCATGGGACATATTTATGATCTGCCGGTAGGATTATCTTTTATTGGAAAAGCCTATAGCGAACCTGTTTTGTTAAGTCTTGCCTATGCTTATGAACAGGCATCTAAAAAAAGAAAACAACCGCTGTTTAAGACAGTGCTTGGATAGAATACACATGGCAAAAATTTGTTCTACAAACAACTCTAATTCTTTTTATGTTCACACTTGCCATCGAAAAAGCCTTACAATACACAAGGCCATTACACAATATCCACAGAACGTATGGCGGCATATTAATGCCGGGAAGTTCTACCTTCTTTTTTGTAAATAATGAAGGAGTTGCTGTTACCTGCAAACATGTACTTAATTCAATTATTGCTGCTGATGAAATAAACAATAACTATCAAAAATTCAGGGCAGAAAAGAACCGCATACCAAATGATGGAAAATACAAAATTAGGTTACAGGCGCTCGAAACCAAATACAAATATGCTAAAGAAACGGTAGTGCAGTTTAAAAACAACTTTCTAAATTGTTTTGATCAAATTAACAGCATTACTACTCATGCGCATCCCACACTTGATTTAGCAATCCTTGAATTCAAAGGATTTAATAAGTTGCATTACCAGGGCCATGCATCTTTTATGAAAGATACTTCGCGAATAAAACAAGGCAAATCACTTTGCAGGTTAGGATTTCCTTTCCCGGAATTTAATAACTTTCAATACAATGAGATTTCAGACGATATTGAATGGACCAATACCGGCAACCCTAACTCGCCCTCCTTCCCTATCGATGGTATCGTTACACGGTTTTTGGGTGACCCGAAAAACCGTGAGATCACAGGTATTGAATTAAGCACACCTGGTTTAAGAGGACAAAGTGGCGGACCACTGTTTGACGTTCATGGCGTAGTTGCCGGCATGCAATTTGCCACCAATCATCTGCATCTTGGTTTCGACATGAAAGACCATGAAATAAATGCTGATGGACGTAAAGCAAAAGTTTCAAATTATCCGTTTTTGCATACGGGTCTTTGTGTGCATGCCACAGCAATCAAGCAATTTCTAAGCGATCATAATATCCGATTTACAGAAGTTGATTAATGGAGTAATTTCTATTATTGTTTTTACATTTTGAAGAGAAGAAATAAACCAGGCATGAAATAAAAAAGAGCTGCTGATAACGCAACTCTTCCTGCTTATTTATTTTAAATTTCTTCACCATTTATTGTATCCGAAATCATTTTTTCTGCCAGGTATCTTTTAATGAAACGGTTCGGTTAAATACCAATTTATCAATATTGCTATGTACACTGTCTAATGTAAAATATCCTTTGCGGATAAATTGAACTGGTTCACCCGGTATTACATCCAGTAATGCTTTTTCAATATATACTTCGGGTAAAATCTGTAAACTGTTTTCGTTAATATAAGATTTGAAATCTCCTTCTTCGCTGGCAGGATTTTCAGCCTTGAATAAACGGTCATACAATCTCACTTCAGCTTTGGCTGCATGTGTAGTACTTATCCAATGAATGGTTCCTTTTGGCTGAATGCCACTGGTATCGTTACCACTTTTACTTTCAGGAATATATTCGCAGAGCACTTCAGAAATATTACCCGCTTCATCTTTATTGAAACTGGTGCATCGAACGATATAAGCGCTTTTTAAACGAACGATAGCTCCTGGTGCCAGTCTGAACCATTTCTTTTGCGGCACTTCCATAAAGTCTTCGCGTTCTATCCAAAGTTCTTTACTAAATGCAATTGAGCGGGTGCCGGTACCAGGTTGTTCCGGGTTGTTTTCACTCTCCACCATTTCCACCTGAGTTTCGGGGTAATTCGTAATAACAAGTTTGATGGGATCCAATACCGCCATCCGCCTTAAAGCTGTTTTGTTCAGGTCTTCCCGAACGCAAAATTCCAACAGGCTCAGGTCAATTAAATTCTCTCTTTTTTGTACCCCTATTTTCTCACAAAAATTTTTGATGCTGGCCGCGGTATAGCCCCTGCGCCGCATTCCACTCAGACTTGGCATACGGGGATCGTCCCAGCTTTCTACATGTCCATCGTTTACTAACTGCAACAGTTTGCGTTTGCTCATAACCGTATAGGTCATGTTCAGCCTTGCAAACTCATATTGTTTGCTGGGAAAAATTTCGAGTTTTTCTATAAACCAATCGTATAAGGCACGATGCGGAATAAATTCTAGCGTACAAATACTATGCGTAATATTTTCTATACTATCGCTTTGTCCGTGCGCAAAATCGTACATGGGATAAATGCACCAGGCATCGCCCGTGCGATGATGATGCGCATGTTTTATTCGGTACATCAGCGGATCACGCATATGCATATTGGGGCTCGCAAGGTCAACTTTTGCTCGTAACACTTTTTGTCCGTCTCCATATTTACCCGCACGCATTTCTTCAAACAACTGCAGGTTCTCAGCTACACTTCTATTCCTGTAAGCATTGCCTTTACCAGGCTCGGTTGGTGTGCCCTTTTGTTTGGCAATTTCTTCAGCAGTGCTATCATCAACATAGGCAAGGCCTTTTTCAATCAACTTTATGGCAAACGCATATAGTTTTTCAAAATAATCGGATGCGTATAATTCATTAGCCCATTCGAATCCAAGCCATTTAATATCTGCTTTTATGCTGTCGACATATTCTGTTTCTTCGGTAACCGGGTTTGTATCATCGAAACGAAGATTTGTTTTGCCACCATATTTTATACCTAAACCAAAATTCAGGCAGATACTTTTAGCATGGCCTATATGTAAATAGCCATTGGGTTCAGGAGGAAACCGCGTAAGAATATTGGTATATTTTCCTGAAGCAAGATCCTCTTCAATAATTTCCTCTAAAAAATTTAAACTTTTCTCTTCACTCATTATTGTATTGTTTGATCTACGGCATTCAACTTTTCCTTATACACTACACTATCCAGGCCGCCACTTTTTCAAAAAGAAGATATATCGCTTTTGTCATTTCACGAAATGGGTTTGTTACCCGGAAACAGCTTTGATAACTTCTCACATCTAAGTGCTTTAAGGTTCGTTTTGATGCGCAAAGTAACGCAACCATTTCTAAATCAGCCACGCTGGCTGTAATATAAACGGTTAAAGATTGATGTGAATTACTTTATGCTGAAAGAAATGAAACGAAAAATTCCTAATATAAATTAACGATCAACACCGGAATCTTTAGTTCATGCCGCACAGCATCAATAGTTTGACCATGCCAGAAGTCCTTCAATCCACTATGACCATGAGAGCCAATAACCAGCATATCGGCTTCGCTTTCTTTTACAATTTTCACAATTTCCCTGACCCTGTTTCTAAATCCCAATTTAGCTACCGCATTAAAGCCTTTTAATTGTAATTGTTGTGCATACATTTTCAAACGCTGTTCATCCAGTTCTGTTTCCTGGTCATCGGTAGCAGGTCCCAGTAATTTAGCAACGGCACTTTCTACAATATGAATCAAGGTATATTCCGCTTCCTGATCGCCCTGGCTTAAGGCATAGGCAATAATCTTTTCATCCCGGCTGGTAAAATCAAGGGCTACCGCTATCTTTTTAAACTTTGGAACAGCCAGGTTCTCCAGCGCTGGTATATCCTGGTGCATGCTGGATAAGGGTTTACGTAGTTTTTTTAACCAGGGATACAGTATCACATAAACCAACAACCCGAGCAATATGGTTGATCCTGTAATTATGAGCAATTTGCCTGTAAGATTATCAGATCCGGCGAAATATTCAAAAGCTTGTTCGCCCAACATTTTTAAATTGAGGTACACCAGGATTGATGCCACCAGCCAGCTGAGCGCTTTTGTCCCGGGTTTGATAACATAACGGCCCATTGTTTTTTTATCGCTCACAAAATGAATCAGTGGAATTACAGCAAAACCTAATTGAAGGCTTAAAATTACCTGGCTTAAGATCAACAGTTTATCCAGTTCATCGTCACCATAAATTAAGATTACCGCCACTGCAGGAATAATTGCAAGCATCCTGGTAAGCAATCTTCTGACCCACGGATTCATACGCAAACGCAGGTAACCTTCCATTACAATCTGGCCGGCAAGTGTTCCCGTAATGGTACTGCTCTGGCCAGCCGCAATAAGGGCAATGGCGAATAATTTGGGTGCCCATTTGCTTCCCAGCATTCCATCCAGTAACCGGTGCGCATCTTCTATTTGCACTACTTCCGTTCTTCCGGATTTAAAAAAAACAGTTGCTGCCAATACCAGTATAGCGGCATTTACAAAAAAAGCCAGGTTTAATGCAATAGCGCTGTCTACGAAATTGTGCTTTATAGCCCGCCAAATGCTTTTCTCATCAGAACCAATCTTCCGGGTTTGAACCAATGCACTGTGCAGGTATAAATTGTGGGGCATCACCGTAGCACCGATAATTCCGATTGCCAGGTAAAGTGCGGTTTCAGCTGGCAATGGGGCCGTGATTCCTTTGGCAGGATAAAGATCTTTTGCATCGGGGAAACTGGGAATAAAACCCTGGATTACTTCAGAGAACTGTGGCTGCGCAAGTATGATGTTGATTAAAAATGAAATGCCAATAATGGCAATCAAACCAATGATAAACGCCTCCATTTTACGGATGCCATACCGCTGCAAAACCAAGAGCAGGAAAGTATCCAGGATGGTGATTAAAACACCCCAGAGAATAGGCATTCCAAACAATAAATGAATACCGATTGCCATACCCAATACTTCAGCCAAATCGCAGGCTGCAATAGCAATTTCAGCCAGCACATACAAAGCATAATTTACATATTTCGGATAGGTTTCACGATTTGCCTGGGCTAAATCGCGGCGACGTACAATACCCAAACGAGCCGATAAACTTTGTAATAATAAAGCCATCAGGTTGCTCATGAGCAAAACCCAGATCAATGCATAACCGTATTTACTTCCCCCGGCCAGGTCAGTTGCCCAGTTGCCCGGGTCCATATAGCCAACACTTACGAGGTAAGCGGGACCTGCAAAAGCGAGAAAACGTTTTATTCTTGAAGTTCCGCCGGTGGGTACCGTATTATTTACTTCCTGCAAGGAAGATGATGCGTGTAATTGATCCATTTTAATTGCGTTGTGTGCTATTTAAACTTTTGCCATTAATCTTCATTTTACTTTTACAAATAACTGTTTTGCCAGTTGTTCGCTTAAACTTTGGGATGGTTTCTTATTGATTTCAACTTCTATAGACTGATCGAAACTGTAACGCTGGGTAATGGTAACCGTACTTCCTATTTGCAGGTTTTTTTGCCGCAACATTTCAAGTAATTCGCTTTGCTGGCTACCAACGGCGCAAATTTCGGCCTGCTGTCCTAAAGGCAATTGCATCAGGTTTATTTGTTGCAGAACCTGCATTTTGCCTTTGTTATCGGGAATTGGATCACCATGCGGATCAAACCTGGGAAAATTCATAAATGCATCCAGTTTGTCGGTTAACAAGACACTTTGAACATGCTCCAGTTGTTCGGCTATTTCATGTACTTCATCCCACCCGAAATGCAGGTGATTTACCAGGAAATTTTCCCACAACCGATGCCTCCGAATAACATCCAGGGCGAGTTTTCTACCCTCGGGGGTTAAAGTAACACCATAATATTTTTCATAATCCAGCAGGCTCTTTGCTTTTAGCTTCTTCAGCATATCTGTTACCGAAGCAGGCTTAGTCTGCAATCTTTCGGCCAGTTCATTGGTGCTAACATTTCGGGCATGCTGCTGCAGATGGTATATACTTTTAATATAATTTTCTTCAGATACCGTAAACATGCTTTGATTTAAAAGGTACAAAATTGCTGTTCAGTAAATTTTAGGCAAATCTAAATATTTTTTTCAACCGACTTTAAAAATTCTTTTACAGTCAAACTGGTTAAACTCGTTTCACAGTTTTTAGAGCTACTCACTATATTGCGTATCCTATTACCTCCTACTTACTTATAAATGTTGCAAGGCTTATGACTAAAATACTTTTATCTGTTTTGACGGTTTGCCTGCTATTTGTTTTTTGTGGAAGAAATAAGAAAACTATGAGTGGAACAGAGGCCGTAGACGTTGCTGATTTTATTGCATTTTTCGACGATATATCCCTACCCCTCGTAATAACCGACTCCCTTTTAAAAAAGAACAATAATGACAGCACATTAATCAGCGACACCATCATCAATCAATTTATAGGTGACACGATATTTACCCCGCTTTATGGCGCGGAAATTCCGAAAATATATGCTATGGGCAGGTTTAGAAACAAGGATGCTGAAACCTATTTGCTTTTAAAAACAAAAGGCAAGGTGAACGCCGTTTACGCACTTGCTTTCACACCTGAAAACCGGTATTCAGCTAACATGGTTTTAATGGCCGACGGGAAAAAAACAAACGAGGTAAACCGTGTAGCTATTGATTCGAAATTTACTTTCAGTTTGGTAGATCAATACAAAGAAACGGACGGTACTACCAGCGAATTTTCGCAGGTATTCGCTTACAATAACGCCGGCTTGTTTATGATGATTATGAAAGATGGATTACAAAAAGGCGAGATAGTTCCCATCTTAAACCCTATTGATACTTTGCCCTCGCAACACAAATATTCGGGTAATTATGGCCGGGATGACCGGAATTTTATTACTGTCAGGGACGGCGGTAATCCCAAAGAGTTTTTGTTTTTTATAAATATGGACAAAGGCGATTGCCAGGCCGAACTAAAGGGAGAAGCTGTTTTTGTAACAAGCGATAGCGCTGTTTACACTACAAAAACAGATCCCTGCGCCATTGGGTTTAAGTTTGGAAGCAAATCCATACGCATTACGGAAACTACTATTTGCGGCAACAAACGTCCGGCCGACTGCAGCTTCAATGTGAGTTATAACAGGCAAAAAACAGCCCTGGTAAAAGAACCCGGGAAAGCAAAAAAGAAGAAAACCTAGAACCTGGAAAAATAACTTTACCCTGATTTCTGATTAAATATTAAGAGCGATATCCTTAATGACGCTCTTTTCTTCCAAATATTGAAAAGGTTACCGGTGTGTAATTATCACACATCTAAATTTCATTTACGCTATTTTCGCGCCTCAAAAGAAACTTTCAATTTTCTATGTCTTTTCAAAATTACCAGCTTCCATACCAGCCTGATGATCGTTACAGCAAAAAAGTTGCTTATTTCAGTATGGAGTTTGCAGTACATCAACCATTAAAAATTTACAGCGGTGGCTTGGGATTTCTATCCGGGTCGCATATGCGGAGCGCTTTTGAATTGAAGCAAAATTTAATAGGAATTGGCATTCTTTGGAAATATGGCTATTACGACCAGGCCCGCAACCAGGACCAAACTCTCCAGGTTCAGTGGAATGAAAAAATCTATAATTTTTTAGAAGATACCGGCATAAAATTTCAAATTCCTATACATGATGCACCGGTTTGGGTAAAAGCTTATTACCTGAAACCTGGCACATTTAGCAGTGCACCTTTGTTTTTCCTGAGCACCGATCTTCCGGAGAACGATTACGTTTCACAAACGATCAGCCACCGTTTGTATGATGGCAACGTAGCAACCAAAGTAGCCCAGTTTATATTATTGGGCATTGGTGGTGCTAAATTGTTAGATGAGTTAAACTTCAATCCCGATGTATATCATTTGAATGAAGCACATGCGGTGAGCAGCGTTTTTTACCTGTATAAAAAGTTCGGCAGCATGGCGGAAGTTAAAAAACGCCTTGTATTTACAACACATACTCCGGAGGAAGCAGGCAATGAAAAACATGACATTTACCTGTGCGAAAAAATGAGTTATTTCTATGGTTTGTCGATAGATAAAGTAAGAGAAATTACCGGCACCACAGATAACCAGTTTAATCATTCGCTAGTTGCATTACGCAGTGCCCGTATTGCCAATGGTGTTTCGCAGTTGCATGGTGAAGTAAGTCGTAAAATGTGGCGGCATTATGAAGGGATCTGCGAAATAAAAGCCATTACCAATGCACAAAACTGGCGGTACTGGGCCGACAAACAACTTTATAAGTTTAAAGAAGAAAACAATGATGCCGGTTTCGACGACCGAAAAAAATACCTGAAACATCGTGCTTTCGAGATCGTGGCAGATCAAACAGGTAAACTAATGGATCCAAATGTTCTGACAATTATTTGGGCGAGGCGTTTTGCAGGTTATAAAAGGGCTGAATTAATTACACGCGATCATCGCAGGTTTGAAGCTTTGTTGAACAATTCCAAATACCCGATTCAAATTATTTGGGCAGGCAAGCCTTATCCTTTGGATAACCCGGCTATCAGCGACTTTAATCACCTGGTACATTTAAGCAAGAAATATAAAAATGTAGCGGTTTGTACCGGGTACGAATTATCATTAAGCAAAAGGTTAAAGCAGGGTTCTGATATTTGGTTAAACAATCCACGTGTACCCCGTGAAGCAAGCGGAACCAGCGGTATGACTGCAGCCATGAATGGTTCGGTGAATTTGAGCACAATGGATGGATGGATCTGCGAGTTTATCAAACATGGCGAAAATGGTTTTGTAGTGCCCCCTGTTGATTACAATAATATCAGCGTACAGGAGCAGGATGAATATGATCTTGATCAATTGTACCAGATACTTGAAAAGGAAATATTACCAATGTATTATGACCAACCCGATACCTGGCGCCAGGTAGTAAAAAATGGTATGCAGGATGTTAGATTCCAGTTCGAAAGCAACCGCATGGCAGATGAATATTACAGGTTGATGTATACGGCATAGTGAGAGGTGAGTGGTGAATGAAAAGCGTTCGATGATTGGTCACTGCCTGTTTATCGCAATTGACATAAATAATAATGGTCAGCTTTTTAAAAGAGCTGACCATTTTAATTTAAATGAATACATCCATGCTAGATTGTATTTGTAAAATAACCATCGCTCCAGTTTTTGATGTTTTCAAGAGTAATACTGGTGATCTGAGTTAGTGCTTCCTTTGTAAAAAATGCCTGGTGAGCAGTAATAATTACATTGGGAAAACTCATTAATCTTTGAATAGTATCATCCTGGATAATATCACCACTCAGATCCCTGAAAAATAACTTTTCTTCCTGTTCGTATACGTCCATTCCGAGGCTTCCCACCTTTCCATTTTTTAATCCCTGTATCACAGCTTTGGTATCTATCAATCCGCCGCGGCTTGTGTTTATCAACATCACCCCGTCCTTCATTAAAGCAAGTGTTTCAGCATTAATCAAATGCCTCGTGCCTTCTGTCAAAGGGCAATGCAGTGACACAACATCCGCCACTTTAAAAATAGAAGTTATATCAGTGTATTCCACACCAATAGCCTCCATTGTCCGGTTGGCCACCAGGTCAAAAGCCATTACCCTGCATCCAAAACCAAGCATAATCCGGCAAAATGCTTTCCCGATATTACCTGTGCCAATTACGCCAACAGTTTTACCATGGAAGTCGAAACCCAGCAAACCATTAAGGGAAAAATTTTGCTCACGAACCCGGTTGTAAGCCTTGTGAATTTTACGGTTAAGCGAAAGCATTAATGCGACGGAATGTTCGGCTACGGCTTCGGGTGAATAAGCCGGCACCCGTACAATTTTAATTCCAGCTTCATGCGCTGCATTTATATCCACATTATTAAAACCGGCACATCGAAGGGCCAGCAATTTTACGCCTTGTTCGGCTAGGATCTTTATAACGGCAGCATTACATTGATCGTTTACAAAAATGCAAACCACTTCGCTGGATGTAACCAGTTTAGCATTTGAATTATCTAATGCCGATTTATGAAATTCCAGTTCGTATCCAAAGGCTTCATTCCCAGCTATAAAAAAGCTTTTATCGTATGGCTGCGTACTAAAAAAAGTAATTTTCATTGCCAGCTAAGGTAAGATCAGATAGGAATACCGGAATAATTGCTTCTGAAAATCTTGCTTTTATATTTGATAAAGGAATAATTCAATGAGTTTGTTTTAAACACATATTAAAACGATTTACAGAATTTCATCGGACGTGCAAGGCTTCATTAATATAGCCGCTTCGAAAATGGCCTGTATGTTCTATTGACCATTGAAATGCTTAATTTTCCCGCAGAAATGAGGAATGCTTTTTTATTGATATTGTTATGCTGCTTTACAACGGTTATCACCATTGCGCAACAACCATCCGGGAACTACTGGCAACAACAAGTCAATTATTCGATTGCAGCAACCCTTAACGATAAAGACCATACGCTGGATGCTTTTGAAACCATCACGTATATCAATCATTCACCCGACACTTTGTTGTTTCTATGGATTCACTTATGGCCGAATGCCTATAAAAACGACAAAACAGCTTTTTCAGAGCAATTGTTAAACGGTGGTTCTACTGATTTCTATTTTTCGAAAAACAATGACAAAGGTTATATCAACCGGCTTGATTTCAAATTGAATGGCACTTCATTATTAACAGAAGATCACCCGCAATATATTGATATTATAAGGTTGATTTTGGCCGAGCCATTGTTACCCGGCGATTCGGTTGTAATCAATACGCCATTTCATGTAAAAATTCCTTACCGTTTTTCAAGACTTGGTCATATAAACCAGCATTACAGTTTTACGCAATGGTATCCTAAAGTGGCATTGTACAATAGCGAAGGATGGCACCCTATGCCCTACCTGGAATGGGGAGAATACTTTAATGACTTTGGTAATTATGACGTGCAGGTTACATTGCCCACAAACTATGTGGTTGGAGCAACAGGCATTTTACAAAATGAAACTGAGATTGCCTGGCTGAAAACACATAACAGAGCAACGATCGCACCAACAGCTCCGGCAAAAAAGAAAGATCTTTTTACACTTGAGAAAAAAGCGGCAACAAGTATAATTGCTTCATCGCTGCAAACGAAAACACTGCATTATAAAGCTACACAGGTAAATGATTTTGCATGGTTTACCGATAAGCGTTTTCTTGTAAAACATGATACAGTTATATTGAAAAACCAGGTGGTGGATGCATGGAATTTTGTGTTACCACAACATGAAAAAAGTTGGGCACAAAGTATGCAGTTTACAAAAAATGCCCTGCGCTTTTATTCTGCAGAAGCAGGTGAATATCCTTACCCGCAGGTAAGTGTTGTTTGCGACGCAATACCACTTAATAGTGGCATGGAATATCCAATGATCACCATTTTAAACAGTAACGGAGATTCTGAAAGGGAACTTGATATTACTATTGCACATGAAATAGGTCATAACTGGTTTGAAGCGATATTATCAACCAATGAACGACAACATGCCTGGATGGACGAAGGCATGAATACCTTCATAGAAAAAAAATACATACAATATTTTTATCCTTTAAAAAATCAAAAGAAAAAAATCCTGGGCAGAAAGTCTCCCGGCGATCCTGATGAATTTCTCCTGGATCTTGTAATAAGCAGACATACAGATCAGCCAATTGAAACAAGAGCAGAATTATTTACCAGTTACAATTACGATGCAGCATCGTATATCAAAACTGGTTTATGGCTGGAAAAACTCGAACAAAGAATTGGCATTCTTAACATGCAGCATCTTATGCGGGAATATTATAATCGTTGGAAATTCCGGCACCCTTCACCAACCGATTTCAGAAATCTTGCCGTGCAAGTTGCGGGTGATAGCCTTAATGACCATTTTGCTTTACTGCATACAACCGGCCCGCTATCAACACCGGTAAAAAAACCTGTCAAACTTGTAGGCCTGTTAAATTTCGGCAAAACAAATAAAAACCATTATATCGGTGTTTCGCCTGCTTTGGGAGTTAATAACTACGACAACCTATCATTGGGATTATTAGTACATAATTACAATATACCATCAAGCAAATTCCAGTTTATTGTAACCCCCATGTTTGCAACCGGCAGTAAACAAATCGTAGGTTATGCAAGGGCTGGCTATACTATTTTCCCACAAGGGAAATTGCAAAAAGCAGAACTATATGCATCTGCCGCCCGGTTTAATTTTGATAAGGGAATGGATGTAAATCACAAGCATATTTTTACAACTTTTAGTAAAATTACTCCTGGTGTTTATTTTGAATTAAAGAACAAAAAAGCAACAGAAACACTGCATCGATGGATTGATATTAAAACATGGATCATAAATGAGCAACAGCTTGAACAGGTAGCCTCCCCTGCACCAAATGATGGCTTATTTTACAACGTTCGTGCTGCTTCCAATACTACTGTCATTCCCCAGGCAACTTTTGGTTTAACCAATAACAGGACCTTGTATCCATGGGATGCTGCCGTATCTATTCAAAAAGTAAAAGACCTTTTACGTACTACTATTACCGCTAATTACTTTCTGAATTTCAATTCACATAACCAGGGAATATCAGTTCGCTTTTTCTTTGGAAAGATTTTTTATACTGCAGCAAAAACGGATTTAATAAGGGCGCAAAACAGCCGTTATCATTTTACCATGTACGGGCCAAACGGAACACAGGATTATACCTATTCGAATGCATTTGCCGAACGGAATCAGTCAACCAATCTCGCAGGACGCCAGATTGTAATAAGAGATGGCGGATTTAAATATCGTAGTGATTTCAGTGCCTTGCTGCCCGGGTTAAAAACCAATGGTATCGACTTTTTTGACAACTGGTTATCTGCAGCAAATTTCGAAATAGATCTACCCCGAAAAATAAATCCATTATCTGTTTTGCCGGTTAAAATTCCTTTGAAAATTTTTGCAGATATTGGCACATCTGCTTCACCCTGGACTGCCGGCAGCGAACTACCAAAATTCTTGTATAGCATGGGCATGGAATTGCCTTTGTTTAAAGTGCTAAAAATTTATTACCCACTGGTGCAAAGCAAATCATTTGAAGAACCAAACAGTGTTAATGACCCCGAACGTATGGGCGGACCGAGCTGGTGGCAAAAACGATTAACAATCACTGTTGATTTACAGTCACTAAAAAAAATGGGTACAACATTCTCTATCTTACCTTAATATAAATTAGATTATTCTTTTGCTGATTTGATGAATATAACCAACGCCGATATTCAATACCTGCCACATGCTGCTATCGATAAGCAACATTGGGATCATGCTATTCGAAATGCGAAGAATAGACTGGTATATGCACAATCAGCTTGCCTTGATATCTTGTGTCCTGATTGGGATGCGCTGGCCACAAATAATTACGGGTTTATTATGCCGTTGCCATGGAAAAAAAAATGGGGTATCCGGTATCTTTACCAACCCTTTGGATTTGCCCAGGGTGGAATTTTTTATAGTGATAAATGTTCGCCGGAAATAGTGCAACTATTTATTGAAAGAACGACACTACATTTTAGTTATGGCACTTTTGATTTGAATGAGGCAAATGATATAAGCACTGTTAACAAAGGCAATATAATAATGCGTGACAATTATGTGCTTGATCTATTAAAGCCTTATGAAGAAAATTTCAATGCATTTAATAAAGATGCAAAGAAAAATCTGCGACAAGCTAAGTCAACTTTACAGCAGGTAATTTATGATGTTCCGGTAAATGATGTTGTAGATATGTATAAAGCACAATACGGTTTACTTAACAAATCAGCAAATAGCGATTATGAGAAATTGGGCCGCCTTGTTAATGATTTTATCACACAGGACAAAGCGTTTAGCATTGGGGTTGAGATAGATAACAAATTAGTTTCTTCTGCCATATTTCTTAAAGATGCGAACCGTTTGTATTATGTTTTAGGAGCACCTACCACTCGTGGAAAAGAATTTAAATCTATGCACTTGCTGATCGATCATGTGATAAAAACATTCAGCAACACAAATTACCAGCTTGATTTTGAGGGATCTGATATACCATCTGTTGCTACATTCTATAAAAAGTTTGCACCCGTAAACAGGCAATACCCCCGGGTACATTTCAACAGGCTGCCTCTTTTAATACGGTGGCTAAAACCATGATTTCAAATAGAAATTAAAGAGCTGTTGCTTCGCTCATTCTTTGAAGCAGTATCTGTTCTGCCAGCATAAGGTCAACTGGTTGGGTAATCTTAATATTAGTTTCCTCGCCCTCCATCAAATGAATTTCGATCCCATAAGCTTCCACCACCGTTGCTTCATCGGTGAACTTTTCCTTAAACTCAATATTCACCATGGCCGGCATCAACAATTTGCTGTGAAAGGTTTGGGGTGTTTGTATAAACCGCAGTTTATTACGGTCCATGGCATGGCTACTGGTTTCAGTAAGCATGCGCACACTGTCTTTAAGCGGAACAGATGGTATTGCCGAACCCATTAACATTGCCGAATCGTAACAATAACGGATCAGTTGTGGTGTAACCAAACACCGAACACCATCGTGAACGAAAATGATGCTTTCATCTTCAATAAGGCTTACCCCGTTGCGCACCGAATGAAACCGTGTTTCCCCCCCTACTGTAAACTTTACCCGGCCCGCATCGAAATAGGCATCTACAATTTCTTTGCCTTTTTCGATATGCTCTTCCGGTAATACCAGAATCACTATAAGATCAGGAAAAGCTTCCAGGAAAGAACGAAGGGTATAATATAAAACCGGCTTGCCAAGCAGCAACATAAATTGTTTGGGCAAATCACTGTTCATCCTTTTTCCAATACCACCCGCCACTATTACAGCGTATTTGTTCATAGAAATATAAAATTCAATGCAAAATAATTGTTACTCAAACATGAACGACCGCCCAATATTATGCATTTGCTAACTTTCCGGCCAATTCATGTCAAATCAAACTTGTAATACCGCTCCGGAAAAACAGTCAAAACAACCTTCCGGCATCTTTTTTTGTGATAGGGGCATGCCTCCGTTCTCAAAAAATATTCGTTCATTTCTTTATTTAATTGTATTTACGGGATGTTTTTTTTTAGGCTCCTGTCGCAAGAAAATGCCCGATAATGTAGAAACTGTACTGGCGCTTCAAAACCTGCAATCGTTGGCTACAGTGGAATACACTATTACCAAAGTTGTTAAAGCCAACGACAACTTGGACTGGTACAAACCCGGTGACAGAAAGATCCTGTTTACTTGCCAGGCTAGCGTAAAAGCCGGGATTGACCTTGCGGCAATACAACCGGGTGATATAGAAATTGACGGTAAAAAAATCAGCATTCAATTACCACAACCCAAAATATTAACGGTGAATATGCCTCCCGAAAACATAAAACTGGCTTACAGCGAGGTTGGTTTGTTCAGAAGTGATTTTACTAATGCAGAAAAAGATGCATTGGTAGCGCAGGCAGAAAAACAAATTTGGAATGCCGGTGAAACTGCAGGAATTATTGCCCAGGCCCGGCTAAATACACAAACATTTTTAAACAATTATTTGCTGCAGCTGGGCTTCGAAAAAATCGAACTTACCTACGGTGAAAAATCTCCTGACAACATTAAGAAATCATTGAATTAAGGGAGCAGGTCAAATACTGTTTCTAAAATAAATACATGTTACCATCCATTTTAAAACGCATTTATAATTTAATAAAAAGGCCGCTCGTTTTAGTATTATTGGTGCTATCAATCCTATTGATATTTCAGCAAATCAAGCTGATTCCAAAGTTTAGCGAATGGTTTAAAAGTAAACCATTGCTAATTGAAAACACACCGCTGGTAATTACGCAAATTAAAAATATCGCTGAACTGCAAACCACGCAGATGTATGCAGAACTGGTGGCAGATTCCACCATACTAACTACTGCAGGTATAGCTAACAGCACTTTAAGAAGCATTGGTATGATACCTCTGCCATTACCCGAAAAAAGAACATTAGTCCTGATTATTAAGGGAAAGGTTATTGCCGGTATTGATTTGAAAATGATGACAGAAAAAGATCTTTTTGTAAAGGAAGATTCGGTAAGCATGACCCTGCCGCCTGCCAAAATTTTGGATGTGATTACAAACCCTTCTGATATCGAAACTTTTATTGAATCTGGTTCCTGGTCGGAGGACGAAGTAAAAGCTGTTAAAAATGCGGCAAGGCGACAATTGCTCGAAGAAGCGAACCGGCAACAGTTATTACAAAAAGCGACACTCCGTTCCAGGATAATAATTGAACAATTATTAAGGTCGATGGGATTTAAAAAAGTTACCCTTCAACCGGAAGGTACCAGTTAATTGAATTGGTATTTTACAAAGAGTATAGCGCAATGCATTAACTACAACACTTATTTTTACTGCTAACCGTAGCAAATCCCATGTATAATTTAGATAAGAAAACTGCTGCTTCACCAGTTTTTAATGACGAAAATGGCGTCATCGAATTGCGTTCAGACACCTTTACAAAGCCATCGGCCGGCATGTTGAACGCTATGATGAGTGCCAAAGTTGGCGACGATGTATTTGGGGAAGATCCTACAGTTAATGAGCTGGAAACCAGGATGGCCGCATTATTTGATATGGAAGCCGGGTTATTTTGCCCGAGTGGCACCATGACAAACCAGCTGGCTATAAAATGCCATACCCAACCCGGCGATGATGTGATTTGTGATGAGCTAAGTCATGTGTACCAATATGAAGGCGGTGGAATTGCGGTTAATTCCGGTTGTTCGGTTCAGTTGCTAAAAGGCAACCGCGGCCGGGTTACTGCCACACAGGTAGCAACTGCTATTCACCCCGATGATGTGCACAAGCCAGTGAGCAGGCTGGTGAGTCTTGAAAATACAGCCAACCGTGGCGGCGGCGCATGTTATAATTTTGAAGACATCCTTGAGATAAAAAAAGTTTGCCGGGAAAACGAACTTGTCCTGCACCTCGATGGCGCCCGAATTTTCAACGCGATTGTTGCTAAAAATCAAACCCCCGAACAATTTGGACGAACATTCGACAGTATCTCTGTTTGCCTGAGTAAAGGGTTAGGAACACCAGTTGGAAGTGTTTTACTTGGCAATTTGGCATTCATTAAAAAGGCCAGGCGATTTAGAAAAGTATTTGGAGGCGGCATGCGGCAGGCGGGTTTTTTAGCTGCAGCCGGTTTATTTGCTCTTGAAAACAATATAGAAAGGCTGTCCGAAGATCATGCAAATGCCCGCGAAGTTTCAGATGTACTGGCTTCCAAAAACTGGATTCAAACTATTTTACCGGTTGAAACCAATATCCTGATTTTCTCAGTCCAGGCACCTTTTACGGCTTCATCCCTTGTTGCAAAACTGGCCACGGAAGGTATTCGGGCTATTGCTATCTCACCCGAATATGTAAGATTTGTCTTTCACCTCAATGTTACTTCTGGTATGGTAAAGCGGCTTATTTCTGTAATAGAGGGCCTCGAATAACAGCAATTGCTATCGTGCTGGATTCTTTTTACTATGCAGCAAATAATGCACTGACCAGCATCATAATAATTTTCTAACGTTTATTGCTGCTTACCATATTATTTTGCAGCCGTTCAAACAAATTATTGAACAATAATTAAGTGGGCGGTAAAACTCCTGAATTAATTTTCCCGTTCAATATAAATTCATCATCAGGATCGGCCTATTATGGCTTTATAAATTTAGAAGTATGTTTCCGAAAATTAATCCAGCTTCCACTTCTGCCTGGCAACAATTACAGGCACACTTTACCGATATGGAATCTGCACATATCAGGCAACTCTTTGCTGAAGATCCCAATCGTTTTCAACAGTTTTCATTGTGTGCCGAAGACCTGGTATTTGATTATAGCAAGAATATTATTAATTCGAAAACGATCGAACTGTTAATCGAATTGGCCAACCAGTGTGACTTACCGTCGGCGATTAAAGCGATGTTTGATGGTGAAAAAATAAATGAGACCGAACACCGTGCGGTATTGCATACTGCGTTAAGAAATTTTGGTAACAAGCCAGTTCTTACCGATGGTAAAGATGTAATGCCCGGTATAAAAAAAGTACTGGCACAGATGAAATCATTCTGTGATAAAATACATTCAGGTGCAAGCACTGGTTATACGGGTAAAAAAATTAAATACATCGTAAACATTGGTATTGGTGGCAGCGATCTTGGCCCCGTAATGGTTACGGAAGCATTGAAACCTTATTGGGTAGAAGGCATTCAAACCTATTTTGTAAGCAACGTTGATGGTACTCATATCGCTGAAACTTTAAAGAAAATCAATCCTGAAGAAACCTTGTTTTTAGTTGCTTCTAAAACATTTACTACTCAGGAAACAATGACCAATGCGCTTACGGCACGCAGCTGGTTTTTAGAACATGCCAAAGATGACAAAGCAGTTGCACTCCACTTTGTTGCTTTAAGCACCAATGCAGATGCCGTTACGAAGTTCGGAATTGATGTTGCAAACATGTTTGAGTTTTGGGATTGGGTTGGTGGCCGTTACAGCTTATGCAGCGCTATTGGCCTTAGTGTAGCCTTAACCATTGGTTACGAAAATTTTGAATTGTTGTTAAAGGGTGCCCATGCAGCAGATGAACATTTCAAGGAAAAACCTTTTAAACAAAACATTCCGGTTATCATGGCGTTAATAGGCACCTGGTATGTAAACTTCTTTGGTGCTGCCAGTGAAGTCATTTTGCCTTACGATCAATACATGCACCGTTTTGCTGCCTACTTCCAGCAAGGTAATATGGAAAGCAATGGCAAATTTGTAGACAGGAATGGTAATAATGTAACCTACGAAACAGGGCCGGTAATTTGGGGCGAACCGGGCACCAACGGGCAGCATGCCTTTTACCAGTTAATTCACCAGGGTACACAAATTATCCCATGCGACTTTATAGCACCAGCCATAAGTCACAATCCAATAGGCGATCATCATGCCAAACTACTTAGCAACTTTTTTGCACAAACCGAAGCATTAATGAATGGCAAAACCGAAGCAGAATGCGAAGCAGAAGGTATCGCCGAATCTTTGATTCCATATAAAGTCTTTACTGGGAATAAACCAACCAATTCTTTCCTGGTTAAAAAAATAACACCGTTTGTATTGGGTCAGCTAATTGCTTACTATGAGCATAAGATTTTTGTACAGGGTGTTATTTGGAATATTTACAGTTTCGATCAATGGGGAGTTGAACTTGGCAAGGCTTTGGCAAACAAAATTTTACCGGAATTACAATCTGAAATGCAGGTGCAAAGCCACGATAGCAGTACAAATGGACTGATCAACTGCTATAAACAATGGAAGATTTAATTGTTGCAGCAACTAAATAAATAAAAGGGATACAAACAGTTGTTGTTTATATCCCTTTTATTTATTATTCGAATTGAAGCATCAATTTTTTGGATACTTTTCATCCCATTCTCTCATAAGGCTTCCATAATTTTCAGGATCTAATTTCTGAATTATAAAATCCAGCTTTTCTTCTTTTCTATCATCACCTTCTTTCGATTGCGGAGACCCTATGTAAAACAAAAAGGCCAGACCTGCTACCTGCCATATTAATTGTAAGAATTCGGATTGCCAGTTCTCCATTGTATCCCGCATCATTTCGATAACATAGTTTGAAACAACAATAACTTGCTGATGTGCTTGTTGTTCTTCTTTATATGCTTCCCATCCGAACCACCAATGCAATATGATAGAAACTAAAAAAAACAACAAGGTTACCAAAACATATCCTTTCCTTTTCCAGACACTCATTTTTGCTTGCGTTTTCATAATCAATTTTTAAAAGCAACCTGAAAAATAATGCCACGTTAAAGATTATAGCGCAACACGGCAGCGTTTCATCGCCTTTTTTGTTATCATGAATCACTGATCAATAAATACAAACAAACTGCTTTTATACACAGGCAATTTATGTCCTTGAAACTGTTCTATTCCTTTGGAAGTAATACCTCGTGTTTACTTGATTTAACCAGCCTGAATAGCTTAGCTTACTAATTCATATAAAAATTTGAAATCTTTGACTGAACATTAAATTTTTAGTAGCAACATGAAGTATGTGACTGTTTATTAATACCATGAGCTAATTTTACGCCGATAACTAAAACTTACAAATGACACAACAACGAGCGCCCATCAAAGTAATACTCACAGGAGCTACCGGCATGGTAGGCGAAGGCGTTTTGCATGAATGTTTATCACACCCGATGATTAGAGAAATATTAATCATTAACAGGAAACCTGCAGGTATAACACATCTTAAGTTGAAAGAAATTATACATCCTGATTTCTATAATTTTTCGAAAATTGAAAACCAGTTACAAGGATATGATGCCTGCTTTTTTTGCCTGGGCGTATCTTCTGTTGGCATGAAAGAAGAAAAGTACCAGGATCTCACCTATAAACTTACCATGCATGTAGCCCAAACATTATCCCGCATTAACCCGGGCAGTACTTTCTGTTATATTTCCGGTGCAGGAACCGACAGCTCGGAAAAAGGAAAAACAATGTGGGCAAGAGTAAAAGGAAAAACCGAAAACGATTTGATGAAATTACCATTTGGCAAGGTTTATAATTTTCGCCCCGGCATCTTATCACCTACAAAAGGCTTGAAAAATACACTTGGTTTTTACAAATATTTAGGCTGGCTTATCCCCGCCATCAAAACTTTCGGACCTAATTTTATTTCATCCTTGAAAGACCTGGGGATGGCGATGATACACGTAGCTGTTTATGGTTATAATAAACCTATATTGGAAGTAAAAGATATAAACAGCCTGGCAAAACAATAGCCACTATTGTGAGAATGAAAAAACTACACACGCCTTGCATAAAGACATTACTGGCTACTATTTTTTGTTTACTGTTGTTTTCTTGTATTGATGCGCAACCAAAGTTCCTGCTGATAAAGAAATCGGTAGACAGTACTGCTTTACCTGCTGCTACCATCGATATTACCTCACTTAATAAATCAATAGTAGCCGATAATAATGGCCTGGCAATCATTAGTGATTTTGTTGCAGGAAATTATGCGATCACCATATCGCATGTTGGCTATCAATCGCTCGATACTATATTAAATTTAACCTTGCAAGTAACTGATACTTTAACCATCTACCTGGTTGAAATTGAATACGAAAGTGAAGAAGAAGAAGATGTAATTGTTACGGCAACAAGAACTAGTCGCAGCATTTCGGATATACCAACGAGGGTTGAAACAATTTCTGGTGAAGAATTACAGGAAAAAGCAAATATGAAACCAGGTGATATCCGGATGATGTTAAATGAAAGCACCGGGGTTCAATCACAACAAACATCGGCAACGTCCAATAATTTCAGTATTCGCATACAAGGTTTGGATGGCCGCTACACACAATTATTACGCGATGGCCTGCCATTGTATGCAGGGTTTTCCGGCGGTTTAAGTTTAATGCAAATTACCCCGCTTGATTTGCAGCAGGTTGAAATTATTAAAGGTTCTACTTCCACTTTATATGGGGGTGGAGCAATTGCAGGATTGGTAAATCTTGTATCAAAAACACCTCAAAAAGAAAAAGAATTAAGTTTTCTTGCGAATGCAACCTCCGCCAAAGGCCTGGACCTAAGTGGCTTTTACAGTAAACGCTTCAAAAATATCGGGCTCACGGTTTTTGGCTCACGAAATAGCAGCAGCGCTTATGATCCTGCAGGTATTGGATTAACAGCAATACCTGAATTTACCCGCTACAACATAAACCCAAATTTCTTAATATATGGAAAAAAGATTAACGCGAAAATTGGCGTGAATTATGTAACTGAAGACCGGCTTGGTGGCAATATAAATTATATAAAAAACCAAACCAGCGGTTACTTCGAAAAAAATAAATCAGATCGCTTTTCCACGCAACTCGCAATAGATTATAATATAAATGAAAATGGGGGTATTACTATTAAAAACAGTTATAATACTTTCAACCGGCAAATCAATATACCCAATTACATCTTCGAAGGAAAGCAACAATCTTCCTATACAGAAATCAATTATCATACAACAATAAAAAAGACTGTTTGGATTGCCGGGGCAAATTTAATTACGGATGATTTTAAAGAGGTACGACATTATACCACAGAGCTAAGAAATTACACCTACAATACCGCTGGTGTGTTTGTGCAAAACACATTTACTACCAACAATAATTTAACTGTAGAAACCGGCCTAAGAACAGATTACACCAAACAATACGGCATTTCATTTTTACCAAGAGTGGCGATCATGCAGCGTATTAACCCAAAGCTTACTATAAGAATTGGCGGAGGGCTGGGATATAAAACGCCAACTGTTTTTAATGAGGAATCAGAGCGCATCCAGTTTAAAAATATAGTTCCGGTTAATGAAGAATTGGCAACAAACGAAAGATCTTCCGGCGCCAACCTTGACATAAATTACCGAACTAAAATTGGCGGGCTTGGTTTTACCATTAACCAGCTTTTTTTTCTGACAAGAATAAATAAGCCACTGGTATTAACTAATGCAGGCAGCGGAATGGGTGCCTTTATAAATGCAAATGGATTTATTGACACAAAAGGACTTGAAACAAACCTTCGTTTTACCTATAAAGATTTCAAACTGTTTATCGGGTATACCTATGCTGATGTAAACAGCCATTTTAACCAGTTAAAAGAATGGTTTCCACTCACAGCAAAACATCGCCTGAATAATGTATTGATGTACGAATTGGAAGAAAAATGGAAAATAGGTTTTGAAGCTTATTATTTCAGCCCGCAAAAATTAAGCGATGGAGCCACCGGCCGCGACTATTGGATAAATGGCCTGATGATCGAAAAACTTTGGCAGCGTTTCTCAGTATTTATCAATTTCGAAAACATTTTCGATACCCGGCAAACAAAATTTGATACCATTTACACAGGCACTATCGACAACCCGGTCTTCAGAGATATCTATGCACCTGTAGACGGTTTCCTTGTCAATGGCGGAATTAAGATCAGGCTTTAATTCAGATGACCAATCATGATTTGGTAAATATCCTGTTACAAATAAATAACTTCTTTTCTTTGGAGTATCAAACTGATCCTTATAAAGATCTACCTATTCATGAAAGCACTTGTAACCATTGTTCGAATTATAGTAGGCTTATTATTTATTTTTTCGGGGCTTATTAAAGCAAACGACCCATTGGGCCTGGCCTATAAAATGGATGAATATTTTGCGGTATGGCACTGGGATTGGGCCACACCTTTCAGCTTGTATCTAAGCATTTCTATGAATGTATTTGAAATAGTTGCAGGCATTGCCTTGTTGCTTGGTTACAAACCGAAGCTGGTGACATGGCTGCTGCTTTTACTCATCCTATTTTTTACATTTCTTACCGGGTACGCCGTATTTAGCGGCAAAATAAAAACCTGTGGTTGCTTTGGCGACTGCATACCGTTACAGGCACACCAATCATTTATAAAAGACCTTGTTTTATTGGCGATGATATTGTTCCTGTTTATGAAACGTAAATTGATTGAACCGTTTCTATCCGCCAGGATTAACCTGGTCATTGTTTTATTTTTTACCGGTTTTTTTACATTCGGCCAACTGAATGTATTGCAAAGCCTGCCATATATTGATTGCCTGCCCTATGCGAAGGGAAAAAATCTATTGCAGCAAATGGAGCCCCCGCCAGGATCTACACCAGATAGTACCGTTACAATGTTCAAATACAATAAAGCAGGTAAAGAAATCAGTTTTGATGCTGCTGATTTTCCGGCGGATTTTGATGATAGTTTGTACCAGTTTGTTGGACGTGAAACGGTGGTAGTGCGTAAAGGAAATGCCGTTGCCAAAATACAGGACTTTGCCTTGTACAGCCTTTCCGGCGAAGACACCACCAAAGCAATCTTAGAAAAAACAGGTAACTACTTTTTCTTTTTTGCAAGAAACTTCGATGGAACAAAACCCGGTTGGCAAGAATTATTTTCGAAGATTTACTTAAAGGCTAAAGACAAAGGCATTCCGATGTACCTGGTAACCAATCAACCGGCAAAAGTACAGGCCTACTTCAACGAAACAAATCATTTTAACCTGCCGGTTTTAACCTGTGATGGCACGGTGATGAAAACTATCCTGCGCACAAAAACCGGTATCGTTGCTATGAACGGGGCCACAGTAGCGGGCAAATGGTCTGAAAAAAATATGAACGATATTATTGCATTTCTTAACAACGCAAAGAAATGATCTTTAAAATACCCAGCAGCCGGCCTATATAAAATTGCCCGTCCCAAATCATTTTAATTAGGCACCGTTCGTTACATATCACCCGTATTCGAGCGCCCGGTAAACTAAAACAGGTGTTGGTATATTCAATATTTCACATTTTCAAAATTTCGCATTCCCGTACATTCACCGCGTAAATTTTTCAATTCATCCTGTGATCAAAAAGCTCGACTGGTACATCCTTAAAAAATTTTTTACCACTTTCTTCTTTGCCATTGTATTACTCACTTTTATTACAGTGGTAATAGATATGAGTGAAAAAGCGGATGATTTCGTCAAATCAGGATTGAGTGGCGGCGAAATTATCACGCAATATTATTTTGGTTTTATTCCGCATATTGTATCTATGCTTTTCCCGCTTTTTGTATTTATTTCCGTAGTCTTTTTTACATCGAAAATGGCAGGCCGTACCGAAATTGTTGCCATACTTGCAAGTGGTATTTCTTTCAATCGCTTTCTACGCCCTTATTGGATCGGAGCCATTATCCTGGCTTTAATTCTATGGATTTCCTATCGCTATGTAACGCCAGCTGCTAATAAATTAAGAACAAATTTTCAAATAAAATACATTGACAACGGACCGGGGAATAAAAGTACCGGCACCACAATTTATTTTAGAAACGACAGTACCCATTATGGGCAGGTTTCTTATTTTGATACCCTTACTAAACGTGGAAGTGGCTTTCTGTTACAGAAAATTGTAAACAACGAGTTAAAGGAAAACGTGCGGGCAGAAAACCTGGTTTGGGATACTGCAAAACGCAAATGGAAACTGGAGGGCGTGGTTATTTATAAAATTGATAGCGGTAAAGAATCAGTTTCGCAGGAAGCAGAAAGATATATTACCCTGAATTTTAAGCCGGCGGAGTTAAAAAAAAGCGAGTATACCAAAGACATCATGAATACACCTGAATTGAATGACCTGATCGAGAAGGAAACACTTCGTGGTGCCGAAGGATTGAATGAGTTGAGGGTGGAAAAATATCACCGGGATGCCACACCTTTTGCCTTGTTGATTCTTACCTGGATTGGAGTTTCACTGGCTTCCCGGAAAGTACGCGGAGGCAGCGGGCTGCATCTCGCCATTGGTATTCTGATAGCCGCCCTATTTATTCTTACTGATCGGTTCTCAACCATTTTTAGTACTAAAGGTGATTTTTCACCTGCGCTTGCAGCCTGGACTCCTAATATAATTTTCTTCCTGGTAGCCATTTATGTGTATGTGAGGGCGCCAAAATAGGGCGTTTGAACTCCATAAAAAACCCCCGCATTGCTGCGGGGGAAAAACTAACACTACAAGAGGGACATTTAACACACTTCTCTACTCAACTAATTTCTTTCAACGCCTTTGTAATATGCTTTTTTAGCCTCTAAAACTGCCATATCTCTTTCGTGCTTCAATTCACGGATCTTATCTTTTCTTTCCGGTTTCGGAATGTCTTTATTCCGCCTCACTTCAGAAATCTCGTACCCGTAATCGCTTTTAATTTTTTGTATCTCGAGGTCAAGTTCTGTTGGAGCAGCAACGGAAGCCTGGTTCATGCCATAAAAACGGTTGTACCCAAATCCATAAGGGCTGTATCCCCACCTGTTGTAGCCATAGTACGGGCTGTAATATGAATTGTAATATGGCCGGGGACTTACTACTATTACCCGCTGTTTGCCTGCATTACTATTGCCATTTCTATTTACCTGCGGAACCTGTCCACGAATCTTAGCCTGAGCCATTGCGCCGGTCGTAAGGCCAAGCGCCATCATTATAACAAGTAATCGTCTCATTTCTTTTCCTTTTTTTTATTAACCTAATAACTACAATACACGTGCAATAATTGTATGTGCAAATGGCTATAACTATACCCTAACAATATGCCGGCTGAACTACTAATAACTTGTGAAAGACTCTGTTATTTCGGCAGCTATTCCTTATACGTTTAAACAAACTGGCATGAACCCCTGACATTTTTTTGAAATTTTCCTATCCTTACGTTCCATTCGACCCATTCTTTCTACCATTTTTGTCCCTGGTTTCGGGTTAAATCAATCACCCCGCCTTTCAACACCGGCTGTAGCCCATTTTTCCACCATTTAGTGCTACATTTGCCGCCCCGTTTAAAAAACACGGGTTTTATCATGATTTTTTTATCAAAACAATTAAACGCAGATGCACAGGAAACTGGTGCAGCAGCTCCGGAAGCTGTTGATGCCAATACTGCGACACCAAACGCACCTGTGAGCGAGCCAGAAGCAGCCGCCCCTGTGGAAGCTGCCCCGGTAGCTGAAACACCAGCACCCGTTACTGAAGCCCCCGAAACAGCAGCACCAGAAGCTCCGGCTGAAGCACCTGCTGAAGAAACACTGGCTATTTTCGACGAACCAACAGAACCAGTTAAAGCCGTTGCACCCGTAGCTGAAGTAGTTGCTACTGCACACGACGATTTCGACTGGACCGTTGACAAACGCAATGTTTCTGTTTACAACAAGGAAGAAAGAGAGAAGTACGATAAAGTGTACGACGATACTTTCAAACAGATCACCGACAACACCATGGTAATCGGCGTTATTGTAGGCCTTACCAAAACTGACGCCGTTGTTAACATCGGTTTCAAAAGTGACGGCCTTATCAGCCTGAACGAATTCCGCGATGCACCAGTTTCAATTGGTGACGAAGTGGAAATTATGGTGGTTGAAAAAGAAGATAGGGATGGCCATCTTCACCTTAGCCGCAAACAAGCCCGCGTAACACGTGCCTGGGAAAAAATTGTTGATGCGCACAAAACAGGCGAAGTAGTAACCGGAACTGTTACCAGCAAAACAAAAGGTGGATTGATCGTTGACGTATTCGGTATGGAAACCTTCCTGCCCGGATCTCAGATTGACGTGAAGCCCGTTACAGATTACGACCAGTTTGTAGGTAAAACAATGGAATTTAAAGTGGTTAAGGTGAACGAAACCATTAAAAATGCCGTTGTTTCTCATAAAGCCCTTATCGAAAGCGATATCGAAGCACAACGTGCAGAGATCATGGCTAAATTGGAAAAAGGCCAGGTATTGGAAGGAACTATCAAGAACATTACCGACTTCGGAGCCTTTATGGACCTTGGCGGCTTAGACGGTCTTCTTTACATTACCGACATCAGTTGGGGACGTATCAACCATCCTTCAGAAGTACTGAAACTCGATCAGAAACTGAACGTGGTTGTATTGGATTTCGACGACGACAAAAAACGTATCAGCCTTGGCTTGAAACAATTGACCCCGCATCCTTGGGATGTGTTGCCTGAAACCATCCAGGAAGGTGAAGTTGTGAAAGGTAAAGTGGTGAATATTGAAGATTACGGTGCATTCTTAGAAGTAATGCCTGGTGTTGAAGGCCTGGTTCACGTAAGTGAAATTACCTGGGCTAACACACCGGTTAACGCTAAAGAGTTCTTTAAATTAGGTGACGAACACGAAGCAAAAGTGGTTACGCTTGATAAAGACACCCGTAAAATGAGCCTGAGCATCAAACAGATGACACAGGATCCATGGAACACTATCGAAAACAAATTCCCGGTTGAAAGCAAGCACAAAGGAACCGTTAAGAATATCACTCCTTACGGTGTATTTGTGGAACTGGAACCTGGTATTGGCGGTATGATCCACATCAGCGACCTAAGCTGGTTGAAGCGCCTGAATCACCCAAGTGAATACACTAAAGTGGGCGAGCAAATCGACGTGATCATCCTGAACATTGACAAGGAAGGACGTAAACTGCAATTAGGACACAAACAACTGGAAGAAGATCCATGGAATACCCTTGGTGAAACATTCCCGATTGGTTCTATTCATGAGTGTACTGTAATTAAGAGAGATGACAAAGGTGCGGTAGTAAGCTTGCCTTACGGCCTTGAAGGATTTGTTCCTGCCCGTCATTTAACTAAAGAAGAAGGTACCATTATTGCTGCAGACGAAACCAACCAGTTTATGGTTATTGAGTTTGACCGCAACGAAAAACGTATCGTTTTAAGTCATGCACGCATTTGGGAAAGAGCTAAACAGGAAGAAGTAGAAGCTGAGAAGAAAGAAAAAGCTGTTGAAGCTGATGCTACCAAAAAAGCGGTGAAAAACATACAACAAAAGGTTGAAAAAGCTACTTTGGGTGACCTGAGTGTTTTAGCAGACCTGAAAAAGAAGTTAGAAAGCGGCGAAAACAAATAAGCGCTTATAACCTTATAAATAGCCTGCCTTTACCAGGCAGGCTATTTTTTTTATGTTGTGTAATTTGATTGCCCACGAATAGTAACGATAAACCAATCCTATATGAAAGCCGAAGAAAATCGCGATGAAGATTTAGAAAGGGAGGATGAAAAACAAAGCGGAAGCCGGTCTACACGCCAGAGACGCGACAGAAAAATGATGCTGGAACAGGAAATTGTAAAGGTTTCCCAGGACGAAATGCTTCGTGCCCGCGAGATTGTTATGATCCGCAAAGAATTAAACAGGCTGCACTTTAAAGTTAAAAACTATCACAACCAAACCCGGCTTGTAAATGCCATTATTCAAATTGTAATAGTTATCCTGTTGCTGGTAATTATCTACCGGCTGTATGAGGAACCGGTTAAATAGCCTGTAAGGCCAGGAAGTATCAGATCACTGGAAACGCATCAGCAATAAGTCATTAAAGTTTTGCAACGAAGAAATTTTTAAATCTGCAGCTCCCCATTTACTATCCTGCAATTGGCTGTGAGCCGGAACAACCACACATTTCATTTTAGCTGCCTTTGCGGCTATTAAGCCATTAAACGAATCTTCGAAACAGATACAGGTTATCGGATCGGATTGTAGTTGCATGGCACAATCGATAAACACCTGTGGGTGCGGTTTGCCGTAGGCAAGGTGTTCTGCACTTGTAATCGCCTGCAAATAGGGTTTTATACGTAATACATCGGTTACTGCACCCGCTATTTGCAGGGAAGAAGAAGTTGCAAGACCAATTTTATATTTTTTGGATAGAAAAAATTGAAAAATATGCTCGATCCCCGGTAATGCTTTTCCTTTTTTCCTGATTTTTTCTTCAACCAGTTGTTCAATAAACTGGTGATCTTTTTCCAGGTTACCCGTAGAAATTTGGAAATAACTATACCAGTATTGAAGCCACTCACTGGTACGCAAGCCCATTGTTTTCTCATACAATGGTTTTGATAGTTGCTTACCATATTGCGCCAGCGCTTCTACCCCTGCCTCATACCAAAGTGGCTCCGAATCAATCAAAAGACCATCCATATCAAATATCACTGTATCTAAACGCAACATGCTACCTGCTTTTTAAGGGCGCAAAAATGAGGACTTATCAGCAATGTTAGCAACCTCATTTAAAGAGTTAATGAAGCAAACCAATGCGCCAACTTTTTAGCAGTACTAAAAAGTCAAAATCAGTAATTGAGAAATCCCGTCGTGGCCCTATTTTTTACACACCATTGATTGCATTTGTTTTTGACAATAACCAGCAGGGTGTATTGCAAAGCAGAACATTTTATATATTTAAGTTAGCAGTAGAATATATTGTGGCGCAGTTAGGCCAAACTGATCTGCAACCCGTAATGGTTGCCAAATAAAACGATTGTAATGTCATCCATAATAAACTGGTTGCAGGATTCAAGACTTGTAAAAGGACCGATATATGCACTGGTTGGCTTATTATCCTGGCCATGGTTTAATATTGTAAACCGCATGCGAATATCCGGCATGGAAAACCTCGATCTGTTGCCTAAAACCAATGTATTGTTTGTAAGCAATCATCAAACCTATTTTGCTGATGTTATTTCCTTCCTGCATATTTTTTGTGCCCATAGCTGGCGCAGAAAAAATAGCCTTGGTTTACCCTGGTACCTGCTGTGGCCTTTTACCCGTGTAAAATTTATTGCAGCAGAAGAAACCATGAAAAGTAATCTTATCAGCCGCATTTTTGCGCTTGGTGGCGCCATAACTATTAAGCGTACCTGGAGAAGCAAAGGACAGGAAGTTAAAAGAACCCGCGACGAGAATGACACGGGAAAGATCGATGCGGCTCTGCACAAAAACTGGGTCATCACGTTTCCCCAAGGCACTACAAAACCCTTTGCTCCAGGCCGGAAAGGCACGGCTCATATTATAAAAAATAACAGGCCGATCGTAATCCCTGTCGTTATCAGCGGTTTCTGGAGAGCATTCGACAAGAAAGGGCTTCGTATGAAAAAGCGGGGAACGCTTCTGAATATTCATTTTAAAGAACCACTTACCATTGATTACGATGCATCACCCGAAACCATCCTCGACCAGGTAATGGATGCCATCGAACAAAGCAAAAAATTTATGATGAAAGGCCGGCATCATCTTATAAACCTGAAAGACAAATAGTAGTTGGCAGTTATTAATTAGTAGTAAGGATCTATCGATGAACCATAACTATGATCCATCAACCATAATCTATGATCCTTTTTGCCGCTTCGGCATCGACAGGTTTTTCCAACTTTCATTTTTCAGCATTTTTCCAATAAAAACGATCTGACCTATATGATAGGCATAATGTGCCAGCTGTCTTAAAATGGCATCGTACACTGTCAACTTTTCTGAACGTATTGTAACTTCTTTTTCGAGATCGTCTGGCTGCAGTAATTCAATAGCTGTTGAAACAGTATGCCAGCCTGTATTCCAGCAATCCAGCAGGTCTTGTTTTGTGAGCTCCATCGGCTCGAATTCTTCATCCCGTTTACGCCAGTCTTTTTCTCCATCTTCGGTTAACAGGTTGGTAAAACGGTTCATCATATTGCCATACATATGCTGAATAATAATAGCAATGCTATTGGTAGTTTCATCGGGCCGCCAATGAAAATTATTTTCTTCCAGCTGCTCAAATGTTCTATCGCCCAAAGATTTGTAATACAACATTCTTTTAAGTGCATCCTCTGTAAAATGTAGCATATTCAATGATTTAGACAGTAAAAATACTTTGAAATACAAATTCGTTTTTAAATAGAAAGGCAACCATATTAATTGAACCTGCGTATTCAGTTTAAAATCTTATTATGAAATATAGCATGAAGGCAAGTACTATAATTTTAGGGGCGTTGCTTGTTGTTTCTATAAACAGTTGTAGCAAATCGGATAGTGATGGTACTGTAACTCCGCCTCCTCCTGTTACTGTAAACTGTTCAGGAGTAAATCCAAGTTTTTCAGCAGAGGTTTTTCCATTAATCCAGGCAAAATGTGCCACAAGCAGTTGTCATAATGCCGGAAGTACCAACAAGGGCGGGCCACTTACCAGCTACGATTTGATTAATGCAAAATCAGCCACCATAAAAGCACAAGTAACATCAGGAGCTATGCCACAAACGGGAACCCTTTCAACCGCTGAAAAAAACGCAATCATCTGCTGGGTAAATAATGGTGCGGCCAATAATTAAGCGGGCTGAAAGGTTATTGTGAAACGTGAAAAGATAAATGTGAAACACGCTTGCCAACAAAAAGAATCAGTTACTGACTTTTCATTTCCGGTATATCAAATTTTAAAATAGGGAGAAGAAGCTATTTTCTATCTTATTAAATTATCAGCAAAATCGACCAGTAATTCGCTCAAATCATTTACTTCAAACCAGGGAACCGTGGCTGATATGTCCTGTACATCATGGTAGGATTTTCGCTTTCCCAGGGTATAGATGAAGAACGACGGCACTCCTTTTTCTGAAAACCAATAATGATCGCTGTTTGCAGCTTTCCCGCGACTGTTCACCGTGGTAAATAATTGTTTTTTGTTGTTGATTTGCTGCAGCAAGCCAAACTCCGTTGGAAAGATGCTGGCATTTACAACCGTAATGCCTTCTTCCCCATTTCCAACCAGGTCGAGATTAATTAAAAAACGTATTTGGTTTAAAGGTTTAAGGGGGTGTTCAACATAATATTTCGACCCAAGTAAACCAGCTTCCTCACCCGCAAAAGCAATGAACATCATAGTATAAGGCGAGGGATGTGCTTTATAATATTTTGCGAGCGAAAGCATCAATGCAACGCCACCTGCATTGTCATTTGCCCCGGGAAAATAAGTAGTTGCACCCATTCCACCGAGATGATCGAAATGTGCTGTAAATACAATGATAGAATCCGGCCTTGTAGTTCCCATTATTGTGCCGGCGATATTAGCACAGTTGAATTTTCTCTCCATTTTCGCTTCAATGTCTGAAGAGAATGCTGTAAGTAGGTCGGCTGATTTCAGTACTTTGAAAGCTGTATAATTGGCTTGCCCCTCAGACACACTCATGGTAAGTTTATCAACCATCGTGATCATTATTTTATGCTCCCTGTTAGTCCACGTCACGCTGTCGGACTGGCGTAATAAACCAGCTCCCTGCACAGTCCTGCTTTCAGGAGCTACAATAAAATCAATACCCGGTTGCAGTTGTTTTCCATTAATAACTAAGGTCATTTTTCCCGGGAAAGTGTTTACGGCATAAGTAAACTTTTGTTCACTTACTTCAAGCCCAATCTGCTTCATTTCATTCAAAATAAAACGCCCGGCTTTGCCCATACCATCGTTCACATAACCCCTGCCAAAAAAGGCAGATGACGAAAGGGTATCTGTAATCTTTTTTATGTACAAACTGTCATTTGCAGAAACCCGGATGCCGGGTAAAAAAAATCCGGTAATGATTAAGATTTTTCTTAAGCAACGAATTGGTTTGATTTGGCAAAACAGACCATTACGAAACATGGAGTTATTCATTTTCATTAAGAAAGGATGAAGCGTAAAACTTCGATATCAAACTTAACTACAATATACATTTAAACCCGAAATCAATTGTCCAGGATCAGCATTTGTGGCATAATCTTGCAACCATATGATCCCGGGCGGCATACCAATCAACAGGATAAAAGCAATTACAGGAGGCTCTATTGGCAACCTTGTTGAATGGTATGACTGGTACGCCTATTCTGCCTTTGCTCTTTATTTTTCTGGTTCTTTCTTCCCGGAAGAAAACGAGACTGCCGCTTTACTTCAAACAGCAGGGATATTTGCTAGGTTTTTTAATGCGCCCTTTGGGAGGATGGTTATTTGGTGCATTGGCAGATAAGGCTGGTCGTAAAAAAAGCATGACCTTATCCATCCTGCTGATGTCGTTTGGTTCTTTACTAATTGCATTTACACCGACCTATAAAACAATTGGGCTTGCTGCTCCCGCTATACTATTATTCGCAAGGTTGTTACAAGGACTAAGCGTTGGCGGGGAATATGGCGTATCTGCAACTTATTTGAGCGAGATGGCAGGCAAACAACGTCGTGGTTTTTTCTCGAGTTTTCAATACGTAACGCTTATTGGCGGCCAGCTGGTTGCCCTGGCTATACAATTGTTATTACAGCAACTACTTTCCAACGAACAATTGCACGAATGGGGATGGCGAATTCCCTTTCTCATTGGTGCAATGCTGTCTGTCGTGGCTTTGTACCTGCGCAGGCAATTACAGGAAACTTCTGCATTTATAAACGAACAGGTTCCCTTAAAAAAGAAAGGAAGTATTACCGAATTATTGCAGCACCCAAAAGCAATTTTAACGGTAGTAGGTTTAACGTTGGGCGGTACGCTTGCGTTTTACACATACACTACCTACATGCAAAAATTTTTGGTAAACACGGTGCATCTTACCAAAAGCCAGTCTACACTTTTATCTTTCTTCTCTTTGCTTGTATTTGGATTGATACAACCGCTCTTTGGTTTATTGTCAGATCGAATTGGTCGTAAACCTTTACTATTGTCATTTGGGATAATGGGCACCATTCTCACTGTACCATTGTTAACAACACTCAGCAACACCACCTCACAATGGCAAGCGTTTGCCCTGATGTTAATAGCACTGTTGATCGTAAGTGGATACACGAGTATAAATGCTGTAGTTAAAGCCGAATTATTTCCAGCGGAAATAAGGGCATTGGGTGTTGGTTTGCCTTATGCATTAACGGTAGCAATTTTCGGCGGAACAGCCGAATACATTGCATTGTTGTTTAAAAATAACGGGCATGAATCCTGGTATTACTGGTATATCACCGCCTGCATTTTTATTTCGTTAATTGTTTATGTTTTTATGCGGGAAACCAAGGAAAGTTCCAGCATAAATACTGATGCTTTATAATGTTGTTCCAGCTATTAACTTTCCAGAGCCAGTGAACCTGTAGCAAAGCAGTCCTGGTATTTATTAAATGAAACAAAAGTTTCACCCTTACTGTAATTGATGCATCTATATGGCACAACCTTTTAAGCAGAAAAATGTTCTGAATAAAACAACCGGCATATCTACGCCGGAAACCACCGATGTCAAATTTTCATTTATTTAAATACTGCCTGGCGCTGACCTGCCTGCTTCAAAGTGATTTAACTTCTGCACAAGTTGCCTGGAGGCCGGTTTCAACGATTGTTAGTTTTAAAATAAAAAATGCAGGAATGTATGTTGATGGAAATATTGATGGATTTAACGGACAATTGTTTTTCGACGAAAATACATTAGCCGCATCCTATTTAAAAGCATCGGTAAATGTTGCAAATATAAAAACGGGCAATAGTTTACGGGATGAACATTTACAAAATGCAAACTATTTCAATGCGGCGCTTTTTCCAAAAATAGAGATTGCTTCCAAAAAATTATATAAAAAACAAAGCGCATTTGAGGGATTGTTCGACATAACAATAAAGGGTATTACAAGAGAAACTATGATACCTTTTCAATTAACTTCAAATGGAATTGATGCCTTATTTACAGGCACTTTTACAATCGACCGGCGTGATTTTAATGTAGGAGGAAACAGCATAATGTTAAGCGACCGGGTAACAATCAGCATAATTGTTAATGCAAAAAAGTAAATTGTACCAGCAAACAAAAATCCATATATGATTACTCAAAGCCTTAGAAACAGCCTGGTTCTTTTAAGGTTTCCATTTTCAATCTTCCTTTTACCAACTTTCTTTTTTGCATGGAGCCAGGCAGTGTTAATTAATTTTACGCACCTGCTCCTGGTTTTTTTAATACTCCATTTTTTGATTTACCCTGCAAGCAATGGATACAACAGTTATATGGATCGGGATACTGGAAGTATTGGTGGAATTGAAAACCCTCCTCCACCCAATCGCAGTTTATTTTATTTAACTATAATAATGGATGTTGCAGGCGTATTATTATCTTTTCTGGTAAACTGGTATTTTACTATCGGGTTGCTGGTTTATATTTTATGCAGCAGGGCTTACAGTTATCGCGGTATTCGTTTAAAACAATATCCGGTTATCGGTTTCTGTACCGTTTTCTTCGTACAGGGAGCGGTAACTTTTTATATGATATTTAAAGGAATCAGTGCTGATGCTGAAGAAGTACCACCATGGGAATGTATGTTAGCCAGCAGCATTTTGATTGGAGCATTGTACCCGCTTACCCAAATTTACCAGCATGAACAGGACAGGAAGGACGGGGTTATTTCCATCAGTTATATATTGGGATACCGGGGCAGTTTTGTTTTTAGCGGAATTTTATTCGCATTGGCCAACGTTTTATTATATTCCTATTTTAAGGAAACAGGAAGCCTCACATCTTTTTTTATATTTAGTATTGCGCTTTTGCCTGCAGTGGCCTACTTTTTTTACTGGGCAATACAAGTCTTTAAACTACCGAAGGCTGCAAATTATAAAAACAGCCTGCTGATGAATGTGATTGCGGCATTTTGCACCAACACTGGCTTCATTTTATTAATCATTTTAAAACATTGAGTAAAATTATAAGCATTGGAACGGCTTTACCTGCGTACCGGCACGATCAGCAGCAAATTGCGAATTTCATGAAACGCGTTTATCAGCTTGACGATCGCTCTGCCAGTCGCATCAGTATGGTTTATGGCAGAAGTAAAATCGAAAGCCGGTATTCAGTTATTGCTGATTTTTCTTTGCCTCAAAATGAATGGAATTGTTTTCCAAAATCAGATGATCTGGAACCGTTTCCAAAATTGGATGAAAGAATGAAGTGGTACAATGAGGCTGCACCCGGATTAGCAGCAGCAGCTATCGAAAAAATATTAACTGCTGAATTCAACCCGGCTTCCATCACGCATCTCATCACAGTTAGCTGCACCGGTATGTCGGCTCCCGGAATTGATATTGCCTTGATTAAACTCTTAAGGTTACCAGGAAATTGCCAGCGCACTTCTGTTAATTTTATGGGTTGTTATGCAGCCATTCATGGATTGAAGATGGCGGATGCCATTTGTCGTGCCGATAAAAAAGCGGTAGCCATCGTAGTTTGTGTTGAACTCTGTACCATTCATTTTCAGAAAGAACCTACACCTGATAATGTTGCATCTTCTTTGTTGTTTGCTGATGGAGCTGCAGCCGTTTTGGTTGTGGCAGATGAGCATGCGGCAAAAGGTAACCAAATAGAAAGCTTTTATGCTGAACTAGCGATGGAAGGAGAAGGTGATATGAGCTGGAATTTATCGGAACATGGTTTCCTGATGCACCTGAGCAGTTATATTCCAAAACTGGTAGAGGATCATATAGAAAGCTTGCTGCAAAATGCATTGATCCATTCAGGAAAAAGCCGAAACTTAATAGCAAGATGGGCCATACATCCTGGTGGAAAAAAGATATTGGAAGCTGCTGCAAGAGCATTGGCTTTAGAGGAAAATGCATTGGCGCCGTCTTATGACATCTTAAAGAACTACGGCAATATGTCATCCGTTACCATCTTGTTTGTTTTGAAAAAAATAATCTATGCAGGTGGTATACATACGGGGCAATCCATATTTGCAGCTGCATTTGGTCCCGGCATCACCATTGAAACGATGATGTTAAATGGTAATAAATGTTAGCTAACCGTTCTTATGAACCAGAATTACTGGATGCGGAAATAATTCCGGAAGCAGCATTTACACAAATGCTGAAAGAAATAAATAACATCAATACCTGGCTCGGCGGGCACAACATCACAGTAAAAGGTTTTAAAAGTTTCAGTCCAGAAAAACTAAAGCAACCCATACATGTTGTTGAAATTGGCAGTGGTGGTGGCGACAATTTAAAAGTGATTTACCAATGGTGCAAGTCTAACAAAGTTGATGTAAAATTAACGGGCATTGATATAAGGCCTGAATGCGTGGCTTATGCTGAAAAACACACGGCTGATTTTCCCATCGAATATATTATTTCAGATTATAAACTGGCGAGTTTACCAACAAAACCAGATATCATTTTCAATTCCTTATTCTGCCATCATTTTAAAGAAAGCGAACTGGTGTATATGCTGCGGTGGATGCAGCAAAATAGTCGGTTGGGCTTTTTTATAAACGATCTTCACCGCCATGTTCTGGCATTTAAAAGCATTCAATTACTTACAAGGTTATTCAGTAAAAGTTATATGGTAAAGTATGATGCTCCTCTTTCTGTTAAAAGAGGTTTTACATTATCCGAATGGCGAAATATATTTGAGGAAGCAGGCATACAACAGGCATCCATTGAATGGAAATGGGCGTTCAGGCACTTGATCATTTATAAGCAGGAAAATGGAATAATTTGATAATGTGATGTGATAAAAGCACAGACTGGCTATGTCCACAACCCGGAATTCGAAAGATATTGAAGCAAGTGCAGAGCTGATATAAAATGCATTTCCTGAGCCGGAAGCACTGGAGTGCTGGTTAGCCCCGGAACAGATGACTGGGAAAATACATCAGTTCGAATTAAGATTGGTGGCGGGTACGAAATGCATTTGTATTACCAGGGTGTCGACAGTAAGTCTATTGGAAAAACCCGTAAAAATGAAGATAGATTTAGAACTCGTTTTATTGAATTAATACCTGGTAAGAAAATTGTTGAAGCCATTAATTTTGAACTGCTGATAACACGTTTTCAGGCGAAATGATGATGAAGGTTTCTTTAAAAACTATTCGTGGTGGAACAAGAGTAACTTTTCTATTTACAAATATTCCGCCTGTTATAAATCCGGAAGACAATGAGGCAAGCACCAGACAAACACTTGAAAAATTAGTCGATTATGTTCAGAAAAAAAAACAATAAAAATATTTTATAAATAGCAACCAGGTGAATCACCCAACAAAGTTTACTCACCGGCAACCTTCTAATGATGCATTTATTTCTCTTGCAATAGAGGAAACAAATGCGGTTGCCGATGCTTGTATAATAGGTGGAGGGTTAGCGGGTCTAAGTTTATCAATTCTACTTGCAAAACAGGGTTGGAAAGTGATACTATTTGAAAAACACACCTACCCTTTTCATAAAGTTTGCGGCGAATATATCAGCCTCGAATCGAAACCATTTATTGAACGGCTGGGATTTGATATTCCGGAATATAAATACCCGCATATAACCGATTTGAAAGTATCAGCCGCCTCTGGTGTTGAAGTTAATCGCAGGCTGGATATTGGCGGGTTTGGGATCAGCAGGTTTACACTTGATTACGAGTTATCGCTAATTGCAAAAAACTGTGGTGTAACCATTCTTCATGAGCGGGTAGAAGATGTAAATTATATTGACAATAAATATCATGTAAAAAGTAATAAGGGGCAATACACCAGCACTATTTGCACGGGTAGTTTTGGCAAGCGATCAAACCTGGATGTTAAATGGCAAAGATCATTTGTAAAGTCTGCGCAAAAAGGTTTGAATAATTATCTTGGAATAAAATATCATATCCGCCACGATCATCCAAAAGAGACCATCGCCTTGCATAACTTTAAAAATGGTTATTGCGGCATTTCAGCTATTGAAGATGACAAATATTGCCTTTGTTATCTCACTTCTGCTAACAATTTAGCCTCCAATGGAAATGATATAGCGATGATGGAACGCAACATATTGCATCAAAATAAAAATCTTAAAAAAATTTTTACGGAAGCGACTTTCTTATATCCAGAACCATTAGTTATTTCACAGGTTAGCTTTGTTAATAAAACACAGTACGAAAGAAACATGCCATTATGTGGTGATGCCGCCGGATTGATTACACCCCTTTGTGGTAACGGCATGAGTATGGCCTTAAAGGCAGCAAGTTTATTGGCCCCGTTGCTGGATCAATATTTAAATGGAAGCATCAAGCTTGAACAATTAAATGGAACTTACAGTAAACAATGGCATGCCACTTTTAACCGCCGTTTACAAGTGGGACGAATGGTACAAAATTTATTTGGCAATAATCAAATGACTTCTTTGTTTCTTCAAACCTGTAGAACCATTCCTGCTATTACGGATACCCTGATCCGCTACTCGCATGGAGATACTTATTAAAATTCCAATAATATTACAGCCACCCATCAATCGCTCCGATGGAATGAAAGACATGTTTCAGGACGTCATGCTTTTGCCCAACAGTCGATCAAATGGAACGAATGACTGTTGCAGTGCATACTAAAACCGATCAAATATTCCGGTGAATGAAATAGCTGCTTTAGAACAAGCTATACGCTTACTCTACAAAGATTGCTATGGATTTGATGTTCCGTAGGAACATATCATGGGTAAACAGCGTTCCATCGGAACGCCTGGTGCCCAACACCGACTGCTGCTACGAGTTACTCCAAGTCCCTAAAGATGTATCGCTCATCCCACTCCACTTCAAAAGCTTTTAAATACTTTCGGTATTCATCAAGAAACGTTTCCTTGCGATGATGTACTTCCTGGTTCTGAATGTACCGGATTACAGTTGGAACCTGGCTTTTTGCATAAGAGAATGCACCAAATCCCTGTTGCCATGCAAAGGGCCGGTCACATACATTCTGTGATTTTATCCATTTACTACTTTCTGTTTTTACGTTTTGAATTAACGAAGACATTGCCTGATGTGGGCGCATACCAATAAAAATATGAATGTGATCAGGCATTGAATTAATCTGGAGCATCTTATGATCATTAGCCTGGAATATCCCGGTGATATATTGATGCAAGCGATCCTTCCAATCGCTACTTATCAGGGCGGCTCTGTATTTAACGGCGAAAACAAATTGAATGTGAAACTGGGTATAGGTGTTTGGCATTGTAATATATTTAATAAAAAAGATAACTCAACACCTTTTAGATTAATCTACAAATTCACTGTTGTTCCTTCTCGGACAAATATCGTGTTTGCAACTTATCAAACGTTCCGATAGAACGAAAAATCAACATCATTAAAGACAACGCCATCATGCGTTCCGAAGGAACGAAAGGCAGTTTTAAGGTGCGTGCTTTACCCGGCAAACGTTCCGATGGAACGAAAGACAGTTTTAGGGGCGGGCTCTTACCGAACAGCCGTTCCAATGGAACGGAAAGACAGTTCCAGCGGGCAAACTGTACGAATAACGAAGACCTGTAGCCCACGCATGGATGTACCGGAGGAACATGTCATGGGTAACAACAAACTGATACGCAAACAGCGTTCCAGCGGAACGCATGGTGCTACACCTGCTAGCACAATCTTCATCAAAGGCAATACCTTCTTACGTTTCGATGAGCAAAAGTTTTAGGATGCGTGCTTTACCCAACAGACGTTCCGATGGAACGATAGACAACTTCAGGGGCAGGGCTTACCCAACAGACGTTCCGATGGAACGAAAAGACAGTTTGAGTGGGCACACCGTTACGAATTACGAAAACCTGTAGCCCACGCATGGATGTACCGGAGGAACATGTCATGGGTAACAACAAACTGATACGCAAACAGCGTTCCAGCGGAACGCATGGTGCTACACCCGCTAGCACAATCTTCATCAAAGGCAATGCCTTCTTACATTCCGATGAGCGAAAGTTTTAGGGTGAGTGCTTTACCCAACAGACGTTCCGATGGAACGAAAAGACAGTTTGAGTGGGCACACCGTTACGAATTACGAAAACCTGTAGCCCACGCATGGATGTACCGGAGGAACATGTCATGGGTAACAACAAACTGATACGCAAACAGCGTTCCAGCGGAACGCATGGTGCTACACCTGCTAGCACAATCTTCATCAAAGGCAATACCTTCTTACGTTTCGATGAGCAAAAGTTTTAGGATGCGTGCTTTACCCAACAGACGTTCCGATGAAACGAAAAGACAGTTTGAGCTGGCACACTGTTACGAATTATGAAAACATGTAGCCCACGCTTGGATGTTCCGGAGGAACATATCATGGGTAAAACACAAACATATGCAAACAGCGTTCCGGCGGAACGCATGGTACGCTACTAGACCAACTCTAATATGAGCTGCAACCCCTTTGAAAGGTTATACCATTATGCACAACGCTTAATGGTATTTTGATTCGAATTCCTCACACATGCTCCGCCTGCCTCTCTGCAAACCGATCGGCTTTTTTGTTGTGAAAACTATACAGCAAATACACCAGCGCAGGAAGAATAAAGAGGCTTCCTAATAAAAGTGCTATACCAAGTGTATAAATTGTTTTCTCATGGCCGGCCTGTTCTATTAGCGACAAATGTTCGCCACTTTTTAAAAGGATGATATTGGGATAATGACTATAAGTTATAGCCAATAGCATCATAGTAACCTGGAAGCCCGCTAAGACCCGGATGATGCGATGATTTCGGTGCCTGATATAATACCAGAGTGCTGCCAGAGACAATGCTGCAGCACTTATTGCAGCAATACCAATTACGTTACCAAAGATCCAGTTAGCAATCGGAACACCTTCAAAATACGCAGTTACAAAAACAAGGATACCCGTAACTACAGAGCCTATATTAAAATGTTTTGCTTTCAGCACAAAACGTTTTCTATCCGCCTCGTTATCCGTTTCACCAATAATGAAAATGGCTGCTAAAAACCCGCAAATAGCAATGGTAAAACAACCAACAGAAATAGAGAACCAATTGAGCCAGCTAAATATATATGCGTCTAAAAAATTGGTTGCAGTTAAATCTATACGACCCGACACCGCACTCGCCGCAATGATGCCTAAAAACATAGGAGTTATAAAACTGCTGTAAATAAAAATTTTGTTATACACTTTTTGCATGTTATCTATAACCGCATCATAATGTCGAAATGTAAAGGCAGTTCCCCTCGCAATAATTCCAAATAACATAATTACTAATGGTATATGCAGGTAGGTGGAAACCGTGGTATAAATAACGGGGAAGCCAACGAACAAAACTACAATTGTAATGATCAGCCACATGTGATTGGCTTCCCATACCGGGCCAATAGCCTGGTACATTTTTTCCCGTACATAGTTTTTGTTTTTGCTGGTGGTAAAAAACTCGATGATGCCTGCACCAAAATCTGCACCGCCCAAAAGCACATACAATAAAATAGAAGCCCACAAATATCCCATCACTATGAACAACATGGTATTAGCTTTTGTTGGTTATAGAAGCCGGTGAAGAAACGTCATAAAGCTTTGGAACCATTTTAATTTGACGATACAAAAGAAAGGTTACAATAAGTGCAAGGGAAACATATAAGGCCGTAAAAATGTAAAAAGAATATTGTATCCCCGGCATAGGCGTTACGGCATCTTTGGTACGCATGATACCATTGATGATCCACGGTTGGCGGCCTACTTCCGTTACCGTCCATCCTGCCTCCACTGCAATAAAACCCATCGGAGTTGCCAGTACGAATAATTTTAATAACCATGCCGAATTCAACCAGCTTTTCTTTTTAAAAACAGCTGTAAAATACAAAACGGCAATCAACATCATTATACTACCAAGACCTACCATAATTTGAAAAGCATAATGAGGTATAGCAACGGGCGGCTGATCTTCTTTTGGAAAAGCATCTAAGCCGATTACTTCCGCATTGAAATCGCCATGGGCCATAAAACTTAATACACCGGGAAGTTCAAGGGCATAATCGATTTTTTGATTTTTCGAATCTGGTATTCCTCCTATTATTAACGGAACATGTTTTCCCGTTTTAAAATGCGCTTCCATGGCCGCTAATTTTGCTGGTTGGCGCCTAGCTACGTCTTTGGCAGATATATCGCCGCTAACGGGCTGTAAAAGCGCAGCAACGCAGGCAAATACGGCTGCTATTTTAAATGCTTTGCGATGAAAGACCAGGTTCTTGTTTCGCAACATCATCAGAGCATGAATGCCGGCGACGGCAAAACCAGTTGCAGCAAAAGCAGCAAGGCTCATATGCAGCGCCTGCGAAAACCAGGCATCATTAAACATTGCTTTGATAGGATCAATATTAGAATACACCCCATCCTTGTAATCAAATCCCGAAGGACTGTTCATCCAGGCATTGGCAGCTACCACTAAAATTCCTGATAAAAGACCACTTACTCCTACCACAACACCTGTAAACCAGTGAAACCATTTATTAAATCTTTTCCACCCATATAAAAAGAAACCCAATGCAATTGCTTCAATAAAAAAAGCAGTCCCTTCCAACGAAAAAGGCATACCGAATATCGGTCCCGCATGCTTCATAAAACCCGGCCAGAGCAAACCCAGTTCAAATGAAAGTACTGTGCCGGAGACTGCACCAGTTGCAAAGAAAATTGCTACTCCGTGACTCCAGGCTTTGGTGATGTTCTTAAAAACGATATTGCCGGTTCGCAACCAATAAAAATGAGCCACAGCCATAAAAAAAGGCATCACCATCCCAATGCACGAAAACACGATATGAAAGGCCAGGGACAGGGCCATCTGCGATCTCGCTGCTATAAAATCATCCATACAATCCTTTAATTAATTAGCAGCGCAAAGGTAGCCGCCATTGGTTTGATAAAGCCGGATTGCCGTGTCTATAAAACCTCCTTCTGAAATGATTCCTAAACCCGAAAGCAGAATTGTAAGTTTTCAAAATCCTCTCAAATTGTTCAACCATATTTTCAACAATCCAGTTTTCCAGCGCCGTTTGTCCATATTCACAATTCCTCCATCCCGCATCACCTAATTCCTTTGCCCTAAATCCTACCCTCCCCTGAATTTCCTCAATCCAAAATTTCCAATTCCTCCATCCCCTTAGTCACAACCCGATTTACCGAATTCCCGAATTCCTATCTCCAATTCCCAATTCCTTTACGCGTTTACCAACAGCGGAATATAAGTTGAATTCCTGTTACTTACGCTGTTGGGAATCATTCTCTGCTACTATAAATTTTTTGAATTTTATGCTTGTTAATTAGAAACAGAATGTTGTACTTTCATAGGCCGGCAACCTCCCTAAAAACCCCGCCGGAAAATTGGAGTGTAACATGATTGCTTTACTTAAAATGAAAACACAATGGTTACTACAACAGAACACCAGGCTTTGCTGGCTGAGTGCCAGCAATGGCGCGACCAGCTCCGCCATTATCGCGAAGATTTAAACCAGCTCCGCAACCAACTTTACTCAGCTGCAGCTGGAAAAACCGACAAAGATTTTTGCAGAGAAGTGGAACATTACCACAACCAGTTCCACATTCAGTCTATCAACATCCACGACCTCAAACACTCCATCAAGCACCACATTTCTGAGGCAGAACACCACCCTAATTTTGGACACAAAATCCCACATTTAAAAATAGGGGCTGAATTCAAAACACTTACCAGGGATCTCGATCAGCTTAAAAATGATTTTCAAAACTTTTTAACCACACAATAGTTTTCGTGAGCTGTGAATTGTGAATAGTTAATCGTACATCGCGAGTTGTAATTCATATTTATAATTTGTAAGTGTACTGATAAAAAAATTTTAGTTCAACAACGCACATTAAATACAAGTTGCCACGAATTCACTAATTAGCACGAATTGAATATCCTCATTCATGTACATTCCTGCATTCGTGGCAATAAAACTTCACATGAATGTAAGCCACGGTCTCATTAAATAGTATAAAACGAAAACGTCATACTCGTTGTCATTTGTGCATTCGTGGCAATAAAAAATCTTTAATCAATGCTTGCTATAAATATAAAACAATAAGCACGTAATAGGTTGTTTATTCGCTTTCAATCGTGTCTTTGATTATTTGGTTACATGAATTAGCATCGAACGAAAAACATCTTATTCGTGTTCATTTGTGCATTCGTGGCAATAAAAAAATTTTTATCAATGTTTGCTATAAATAAAACAATAAGCACCTAATAGATTATTTATTCGCTTTCATTCATGTCTTTGATTATTGCTTTCTATGGTTACAAGAATTAGTACCGAACGAAAAACATCTTATTCGTGTTCCTTTCTGCATTCGTCGCTGGAAAAAATATTCAATCAATATTTACGATGAATAAAAAAATAAACTTGTAATAGATTCATTCGTATTCATTCGTGTAGTGGTGGCCTTACAAAATATTCAATTAAATGTGTTGCAACGAATGCACTAATTACCACGATCATTAACCTTTTCATTTGTATTCATTCGTGTATTCGCATTTAATAGCTTCGAACCGTTCTTTTGCTCTTTTACTTATTATCATTTTTTAATCGGGGTAACGCTGCGCAGGGCTGTGTGGCTACACCCTCAAAACTTTTTGCAATGCTAAACTTCGATTCAACTCACGTTAAAAACATTGTGCTGCTCGGCCATGCCGGCAGCGGAAAAACCACGCTCGCCGAAGACATGATCTTCGAAGCCGGACTTATTACCCGCCGTGGTTCCGTAGAAGAACGCAATACCGTAAGCGATTACAATGAACTGGAACAGGAGCGGGGAAATTCTATTTTTAGCAGCCTGCTGCATACCACCTGGCGGGGTTATAAAATCAATATTATCGATACCCCCGGCTATGACGATTTTAGCGGTGAAATTCTTAGTGCCCTTCGCGTGGCAGATACCGGTGTTTTAGTTTTAAATGCGGCAGCCGGTGTCGAAGTTGGTGCCGACATAGTATGGAGTTATACAGAAAAGTTTAAAACTCCCATGCTTTTTGCAGTTAATAAACTCGATCATGAAAATGCTGATTTCAACCGCACCCTTTCCGAAGCAAAAGCACATTTCGGCACCAACCTGGTTGCCGTACAATATCCTCTTAATGCAGGCAAAGGTTTCAATCAAATAATTGACTTGCTGCACATGGTGATGTACCAGTTTAAACCTGAAGGTGGTAAGCCCGAAAAATTACCAATTCCTGCCAATGAAAAAGAAAACGCCGAAACATTGCACCGTGAACTGGTGGAAGCCATTGCCAGCAATGACGAAGGCCTGATGGAAAAATATTTCGACCAGGGCGAACTCACTGAAGATGAAATGAAAGCTGGTCTTAAAAAGGCAATGATCAACCACGATATTTTCCCGCTGTTTTGTATCAGCGCCAAACAAAATATGGGAAGCGGCCGCATCATGGGATTTATCGACAATGTTTGTCCCAGCGCATGTGATATGCCGCCTCAAATCACAAAGGCCGGCACACCCCTTCCCTGTGATGCAAGCGGCCCTGCCTGCATCTTCGTATTCAAAACAATAAGTGAACCACACGTGGGTGAATTAAGTCTTTTTAAAGTGTATAGCGGCACCATCCGAACAGGTATGGAACTGGTGAACGAAACCACCGGCAGCGTAGAAAAGATCAACCAGCTACTAATTGTAGAAGGACATAACCGCAGCAACGTGAATGAGCTTGTTGCAGGTGATATTGGTGCCACTTTAAAACTTCGCAATACCCATGTAAACAATACCCTGCACGAACGCGGAAAAAACATCGAACTACCACCGATAGAATTCCCGTTACCCAACTTAACAGTAGCTGTAGAAAGTACCCGCAAAGGAGATGAAGAAAAACTAAGCCAGGCCCTGCATACCATTCGTGAAGAAGATGCCACTGTGCTGGTGGAAGTGAGTCCCGAGCTGAAGCAAACTCTATTGCATTGCCAGGGAGAACTGCATTTGCAGGTAATCAAATGGAAACTCGAACATTTATATAAACTGGAAGTGAAGTTTGAGAAGCCACGTATCGCTTACCGCGAAACCATTCGCAGGCAGGCAGAAGCCATGCACCGTCATAAAAAACAAAGCGGTGGTGCCGGGCAGTTTGGTGAAGTGCACCTGCGCATAGAACCCTGGTATGATGGTATGCCGGAACCCGCTGGTTTAAATGTACGCGGCCGTGAAGAACACCCTTTACCCTGGGGCGGTAAACTGGTTTATTACAACTGCATTGTTGGAGGAGCTATTGATACCCGGTTCCTTCCATCGATCATGAAAGGTGTGATGGAAAAAATGGCGGAAGGTCCTCTAACGGGGTCGTATGTACGCGACGTTCGCGTAAGTGTTTACGACGGCAAGATGCACCCCGTTGACAGCAACGATATAAGTTTTCGGCTTGCAGGTTTAAAAGCATTTAAAGAAGCTTTTTCGCATGCCGATCCGCAGATCCTCGAGCCCATCTACAACCTCGAAGTATTGTGCCCCGATAATATAACCGGCAGTGTTATGGGCGACCTCCAAACCCGCCGTGCACTGGTTGAGGGGTTAGACAACGAAGGCAATTTCCAAAAGATCATCGCCAAAGTACCGCTTGCCGAAATGCATGATTACAGCAGCAGCCTGCGCAGCATGACGCAGGGACGTGCCCGTTACAGAATGCAATTCAGCGAATACACCCCGGTGCCATTTGAGATACAAAAAAAGTTAGCGGAAGATTATAAACTGCATGCACATGATGAGGAATGATTTGACGATGTCGGATGTATGATGTCTGATGTTTCAGAGATGTGGAGTGATAAATGAATTTGAATGATTGTAATTTGTAATTTGCTATTTGTAATTTAGAAAAAGAGACTTCGTGAAAGCGGGGTCTTTTTTATGGAACACATCTTGGAGCGCTGGTAAACTTAATTGTACGGATCTGCTGCATTACCTATACAGGTTGGTGTAGTCACAGTATCCTCACAAACCAAAATATCACGCTTCGTCATTTGCTCCATCACGAAGAATATAAATGGTATTAGAAAGCCTGCTATAGCTGGCGAAAGTAGGCTGTAATGAACCACCCATATGATGTTATGCCAAATAATATTCACTTGGTCTTGCGCATACAAAAAACAAATGGCAAAGAAAGCCCTATAGGAAGTTTTGCAAAATTCATCGCACATCAATTCAAAACGAAACTGGAAAGAGAAAGTCCTAACGAGTTGACCGCGTATGCCGTTCAAAATTCAGACAGAAGTTTTCAGTTCTGGAAGCGGGATCCACTTGCCATTCCCTTATTGAATGAAAAAATATTTTTTCAGCGGTTAAAATACATTCATGATAACCCTGTAAGAGATAAATGGAACCTTTGCGAATGGCCGGAAGACTACAGGTGGAGCAGCGCAAGATTCTACAAAGATGGCTATGATGAATTTCGTATTTTGAAAAGCTACTTTGAGTGAAGCTACGTTCATGTCGGTTGGTGAGGACTTCGTTCATGTCGGTTGGTGAGGACACCAACCGATAAAAAATATCTCAAAAAAAGCTTAAGTTGACGGCTATGGTGAGGACACCAACCGATAAAAAAAAAAGTGACTTCGTGAATGCGGGGTCTTTTTTTATGGAGCGGGCAGTTGGAATACTTTTGAGCATCGTTGTGACTTGCCCGCCCTGGTGGGGTCACTAACTGGAGCGGAAGTGCAGGAAGGAGCTGAAGGTTGCCTTTATCGGTTACTATACTTAATCATTCGCAACCGGCATTCCGTTGAAAATTAATCCCTCTATTGCATCGTCAGTTTAAAAATTATAAAATCCGCACCCCCACAGCAAATGCTTCTGCAGGATTTTTTATGAAAATGGTATCGATCTCTTTTTTTGTGAAGTCATGTTTTTTCAATGTGGGAATTAACAGGTCGTTTATGCTGTTGTAATGATTGAATTTTCCCCCGTTTATCTCTCCCACATTGTACCAGCCGGAGTCCTGCGACACAAGCACTCTATTCAGAAGATCATAAGATTTCATATGCTGTAAATAATCGATCGTCTCGTTGATGGAACCTTCATTTACACCATCAAACGATACCCAGCTTTTAAGCTTTGCTGCTGCTACATGAAAGCTTTTATCTTTTTCATTTTGTGCATGCACCCAAATACGTGCAGCAGGTGACACGCCATGTGTTTGTAATATTTCCAATTGTTCTTTGTTTGCTTTGCCATTGCCCGTATGGATCGCAATAGTAAGACCTGTTGCCAGGTGCGTAATCGCAGCGGCTTCAATGATCTTTCGTTGCGCCGGCGTAAGTGGTGCTTCATCTACACCAGTTTTTATAAACCCCGGTTTGATGCCGGTACCATCAATGCCATCCTCCCATTCAGCAATCCATCGTTCGGCAAGTTGTTGGGCACTTTCAGTGTACACATGTTTCGGCAAATACTTTTCTTTCGCTGCCCCATAGTACCCGGTATTTGTAATGATGTGCAGGCCGGTAGCATCAGCAAGCCGTTTTAATAACGATGCATCACGGCCAAGCCATACAGGTGTGCAATCTATAAATGTTGTACATCCTTTTTGTTTTGCTTCCAACAAATAGGGCAATGCGGTGGTAAATACTTCATCGGCATTATACCTGCCACTTACGATTTTATCGGCACCAATAAAATCTACCAATATATGTTCATGTGTTAGCGTAAACTGCATGTCGGATGGAAGCATCAGGCCATTGACCGTCATTACGATTTGTTTAGCGGGGGCTGCAAAAAGACGATCCAAAAAAATGGGACTTCCTATGCTAAGAACAGCTGCATTTTTTACAAATTTTCTCCGGTTTAGCATTGGATAAATTTTAAATCATTTGTCTTGTTTGTGTTTGAGCGAATTTCTCCTGAATATTGGCGTTGAAGAACATCCGAATCCATCCAAAGCTTTTCAGCAATTGCCATTTGCCTGAGGGCTTTCTCTTCATGAGGTTTACTTGCTCGCCGTACTCCTCCCTTTCTTCACGGCCGATTGGCTCCTTTCGCTGAGCCGCTTTACTTAAGCCCTGGCTTGCTCCACAGATACCGGAAGCTTTTCTTGTTGTGCTATCATCGCTTTCATGGCTACTATCTCGTTCTCCACCCAAGAATCGCTGAAGTATTGCCGGGTAATGTTTTTCCATTGTAATGATAATAGCTCCATAAAAAATACGCTTATGATGCTAATTTAATTCAATCATTTCATTTTTTGATTTACGTGAGGTTTCGCCCGTTGATGGTGCAAAATTGCCGCGTCCTTTCAGGGCTATAAAGCTTCATTCGGAATCAATAGCTGTGAGTTGCACCCACGACTATTGATGTAACGCCACTTTAGGGCTATTTTGACTGTCTTAACCTCTCTTGTTTGGTTTGCATCAGTTAATCTGAATAATATTTTTACCGTCATGGTCCTTAATGCCATTCACAAAAGAATAAACACGGTGTTCATTTATGGCTATGTTATTCATAAAAAGTTAATTTCAAAGCATACCAAATCACGGTAACTTTCTCCTTATTTTTTCATCTTTTAATCTACATTTTATGGCAACGATTGATGCAGTAATGACCACGACTGAAGTGGCTAACCGTTTTAATGAATTGGCACCCAAAGGACAATGGGACCAAATTCAAAATGAATTATTTGCCGACAATGCTGTAAGTATAGAACCGGAAAATTCTCCTGGTATGGAAACAGTATCAGGATTAGAAGCCATTCGTGAAAAAGGCAAAAAGTTTGATGAAATGGTGGAACAAATGCATGGCGGTTATTCAAATCCTCCGCAGGTAGCAGGCAACCATTTTGCGGTAGTAATGGGTATGGATATAACCATGAAAGGCATGGGCCGAATGCAAATGGATGAGATCGCTGTTTACGAAGTGAGAGACGGAAAAATTGTTAAAGAGCAATTTTTCTATTGATCAACCATTTAAAAATCACGTTAATGAGGCTTTCTCAAAAAATGAGATAGCCTCTTTTTTAAGGTAAAAGCATCCAACTCTTTTGAGTCTTCCGTGATGCAGGCGTTCCCGTGAGAGGTGTTCGTACATCTACCTAAGTGAGAATACCAAAATCATACAGAAAATTGCTTAGCGATATTAAAATGCCCGGATTGCCCGAACTCGTGCCAGGTTGCCATTAAGAGAGTATACCGGGGCGCTGTTTACAAAATTTTGAGCCCACGCATACGAATTGTCAATTTCAGTGGAGCTCCAATAATTAACATTGGCAAAACCACCAACTACCCCTTTTTGTAAGTATAATAAGTTTAATTCATATTTTGATGGCAAATACCAGTCGCCATAGGTAACGCCGTTAACCGTAGCTGAATATTCGTTGCAGGCAGTTGCCGCAAGCATAGGCCCCGCTGACAGTTGCGATATCCATGCGCTTATCAGCAAAGTATTCTTCAAACCTGCTCCGATACCGTTAGCCTTTGCCAGTTTCTTGGCAGTAACGCAACAAAAATATTGAAACTCCGCTCCGGCGTTTTGATCACTCGTTGCCGCTACTAATCCATGCTGCCCATTATCGTATACAAAAAACACAATACCACCCCCATAACTTTCACCGATATAATGCACCGTTGAATGCCAGCCAGTACCGTTATACACCTCCAAACCATTGACGCTGGTATTGTAAATAGTAAGCCCGGTTGCAGGAGCCACTATTGCATTGCGTTGGGTAGAATCCATTCGGGGTGGTAAAAACCCTTTCGTTGAACAACTGAGATCCAGCAAGGCCGACGCGGCTGGCGTTGTGGTGCCAATCCCGGTTCTTCCGTCACGTAAAATGGTAAGCGCATTCTGGCGAACATCATCATCAATAAACTCAGAATAGTACCCGTTGCCTACCTGGAAAATGCGGTCTGATGCAGCCGTATCATCAGGATTGGGCGAATCATTAGCATCATTAAACATACCCACCACAGTACCACCAAGAGCCCTGGAAATATTATTATATCCAAAAGCAGAAGCAAACCGCCCGCTGGAAAAGTTTTGTATGCCTATAGCAGTGGAACTAAAGCCAGTTGCAAAGGAAACAGTTCCAATCGCAATAGAGTTATCTGTAGTTGCTACTGCATTATAACCCAATGCAAGACTGGAAATTCCTTTTGCTGTGTTATTTAGACCTAGAGCAAAGGAATGAGAGCCAGACGCAACAGAGGCATAACCTGCCACAAAAGAATAATCACCCACCAGTGATTTATCCCAACTATCACCTGAAGCGTATCCTACCCTGAATGCTCCTTTATCGGCATACCACATCATTCTTCTTCCATTACCTGATAGAGGTGGGTTACCCGGGCTCGCCATTGCCAACCCTGTTGCACTAAAAACCACGCTGCTGTCTGCAACGTGTAACCTTGCTTTAGGTGTAGTAATTCCAATGCCTACATTTTGTGCGGTTATAAATCCACTTAAATACAAAGAACAAATTACCAGGATCGATTTATGCATTTTGTTCATTTTGTTTAAATATAAATCAATTCTCTCTTAAGCAGATCCTTAATCGATTGATGTCACCACCAACCTAAATAATGGCGGTGCATGATTTTATAAAGAAGGATAAGACGACTTGAGAATTTTAGAAAATTACTGAGATTGAAGTCTCTATCCGGTTAATTCTATCGACCGGGGAAGGCACCCAAATCATAAGCAAGCAATCATTCGCATCCTCTTACTATCCCAAAAATTTGTTTTATGGTTTTTTTGATACTAACCAGTTTCACGCTGCTTGAAATTCTAGCTTCCCGTCATAATGTTCCTTTGAAAACATACTTATTTTGTGGGCTGACTAGCAAGTGCCTGTTATTGTTTTTAGTACTGGTTATTTACATTGAAAAAAAATTACCTGGATAAAACATACCTGTTAATAAAATTCAATGGTAGCTTTAATTCCCTTTAACCTACCATCCTTTCATGATCTTACTTTCCCTGGCAGAAGCGCTCAATACCAGGCAGCTTTTCCATTTTACTTTCGGCCTCCTATTTTTAGTCCTATCATCTCAGACCCTTGCGTATTTGTATAATATAAACTTGTTTGAAGCTTTACAAATATTACATGCTGAAGGGTGGAAACCCACTTATACAATACTGGAGAACAAAGGCCTTAACGCAGGGTCGCTGATTACTTATAAATTTTATACAGCTGCTGCTTATTTTATTGGCATTCCAATTGGGATATTGATTGCCATGCGAACGATAGCAACCTCTAATTTGCAACGGGTGCTTCTAGTCTTTATTGGCATCCTGCTGATAGTGGATCTAAGGTTTACAGGATACGGATTTATTTACCAGGAATTGTTGTTAAAAACACCAGGCAGATTCTTCGACAGCTTATTTCTATACTTATTATTGGTAGGAATAATACAATTAATTATCGGCCTCCTGATATTATTGAAAAAGCGAAAAAAAGTGCGCTTTGATTGATAAAAGAATGTAGAACACCTTTAATAAAGCCTCGTTTTTAAGTAAGCGTTTTTGTTTGTGGAAGACAAGGGTAAACGAATCGGCTTTTACACTTGTATAACAACTACATTTGGCCCTTTAAAACCCCAACCTATGATTAAACTACTGGCTTTATGCCTGTCTTCCCTGTTATGTGTTACCCTGGCTGCACAAAAAAATCAATACAAAGGCTCGTATATTTCAACTAACGGTGATGTTGTAACCGGCATTGTGATGAACTTTTCAAAATGGGATCAATCACCTGTTAAGATTTTATTTAAAAAAGATTCCGACCAATCAGAAATTCTGCTTACTCCAGTTAACAGCAGGCAGGTTTCTATCGACGGACTCGAAAAATATATTGCCTTTACCGGCACAAGGGCAACCAGTCCTACGATGCTTAAAAGCTTTGGTAATGAAAGCGATACAACTTTCCGGTTTGATACAGCAAGTATTTTTTTAAAAGAGCTTTTTAATTCTGCCGGTTATAAACTTGCCTTATTTAAAGATTCCAAAAGAGAGAATTTCTACGTAATACAAACCGACCGTCAACCCGAGGAACTTTTGTTTCGCGTAAACACTGATCAAAATGGATTGACCCAAATAAATTCATTTCGGCAGCAACTGCTTAATATGTTGGCTGATAGTATTGCTGTAAACAAAAAATTAATGGAACAAATTGCGGCAACAAATTACACCGAACAGGATCTTACAAAACTCTTCCAGCGGTTATCACCAGCAATTACAAACAATAATAAAAAAGAGCAATCGGGAGAATTTATAATCCTTGGCGGGGCAAGTTTTAATTCCTTTAAAATAACTCCTCAAAATACCAGTTACACCTTTGCAAACACAGATTATAATACCAGTGTTTCACCGGTAATTGCGCTGGGATATATGTTCTATTTAAACCGCCGCTTTTCTTCCATTTTTCTGTCACCACAAATTAGGTATTATTACACCAAACATAGCGGAACACAGATCAACCAACTTACTTCCGCTACACATAATAACAGCTTCCAATCATCTTTTTTAAACTTCAGCCTGTTTATTGGTAAAAATTGGATTGATAATACTAAACTAAAATGGTATACATCAGCGGGACCAGGTTTGAACGCACAAATAAACTATAAACACACAGAATATATCGACGGTACTTTGGAGGATAAAACAATCACAGATAATGAGAGTTCAAGATTGCGCACAAGCGTAATCTTTCAAACAGGTATCCTTATGAATAATAAATATGGCGGCTGGATCTCCTACAAAATACCTCAAAACCTGGGATACTATACACTCTTCAAAACTCCATTAAGCAGTATACAAGCTGGCCTGGAATTCAGGTTTTAAACAACGTATAAAATCAATTATAAACAAAGCATTGGTAAGGTTTCTTGCCAGTGCTTTGTCATTTTCTGAGACAAAATCGGTTGCATTATAACCTGCCTGCATCATCAAAATTCCTCGAACCTATACGACAACACAGCATTACCCGTTTTCCGCTTTCCGTAATCAGCTTCTCCCAAATTCGGTGGTCTGAACAATTGTTCCGGGCTTTTTTTGCACAACATTTTAAAACAACCGGATCTTCATGAGAAAAATATGTTGCAGCGTTTTCACTCTACTACTGCTATCCTCCGCTCTCGTTGCCCAAAACACCCCCCTTACCGGAAAAATCAAAACCAGTGATGGAAAGCCAGCCACCTATGTAAACGTGGTTGTTAAGGGCACTAAGCTAGGTGCTACAACCGACGAAAATGGCCTTTATAGCATCGATAACGTGAAATTTGGCCAACACCAACTACAGGTAAGTTTTGTGGGCACATCTTCACAGGAACGTAACATTGATTATACCAAAGAAGGTGAGCATTTTGATTTCAGCCTGAATGAAACCTTAAACCAGTTAGACGAAGTAATTGTAAAGGGTTACCGCAGTATAAATACGCAACCTGTTTCGCTTGGAAAAATCGCTATCTCGCCAATGGATCTTCCGCAAAGTGTTGCTATCATAGGTGAGAGTGTTATTCGTGACCAGCAAGCCCAACGCCTGAGCGACGTAATTAAAAACGTAAATGGTGTGTACATGACAACCAGTCGCGGGGCGGTTCAGGAAAGTTTCGGCGCCCGTGGATATGCACTTGGCAGCGGTAACTTGTTTAAGAACGGCAGTCGCATCAATACTGGTACAATGCCAGACATGAGCTCTCTTGAAAAAGTAGAAGTGCTGAAGGGAAGCGGCGCTATCTTGTTTGGAAATGTTGCCCCGGGCGGTATTGTAAACATGGTAACCAAACAACCAAAGTTCAACTGGGGCGGTGAAGCCAGCATGCGTGCGGGCAGCTTTAACCTGTACAGGCCTGCTGTAGATGTATACGGCCCACTCTCAAAAAACATCGCTTTCCGCCTGAACAGCAATTACGAAACTGCTAAAAGCTACCGTAACCAGGTAAGCAGCGAACGGTTTTATGTAAATCCTTCTTTTCTTTTTAAGCTGGGTAACAAAACCGACCTGGTAGTTCAGGGAGATTACCTGGCATCCGAATTCACTCCCGATTTCGGTATTGGATCACTTGATAATACCCAAATCCCAAATGTGGAACGCGGTGCTTTTTTCGGAACTCCATGGCAGTACAACAAAATAAAACAGACTACTGCATCGGCCACTGTAAAACATCGTTTTAGCGATAACTGGCAGCTAAACGTACTTACCTCCTACCAAAACTTCAACCGCGATTACTATTCTACAGAACGTATCCAGGCTGCTGCTAATGGCGATTGGACGCGTCCGCTTAACAAACTAATGTCGGAAGAAAATTATTACGTGGCACAGGCAGATCTTAACGGCAAATTTAAGACAGGATCGTTGGAACACAAACTGCTGGCAGGTGTTGATGCTGACCGTTACCATACCACCAACTTTACATTCAATAATCCTACTACTTACGATAAAATAAACATACTTGATCCGGGTAAATTCCCTGCCCGTACCGACATTCCACTTGCCGACACCCGTGTTACCCGTGCCGAAACGCCTACAAACCGTTTTGGAGCCTATGTGCAGGATCTTATAAGTCTTACTTCCAAATTAAAACTAATGGCGGGTGTTCGCTGGAGTTTCCAGGAAGCCAGGGCCGCTACTACAACATACCTGCTTAAAGATAGCCTGGTGAAAGGTGTTAATAAGGCTGACAAAGCATTTACTCCGCGTTTAGGATTGGTTTACAACCTGCTTCCGGGAACTGCCTTCTTTGCCAGCTATGCCAATTCGTTTGTGGTAAACACCGGCCGGGATATATACAACAATGCCCTGCAACCTTCACTGGTTGACCAATACGAACTGGGAATCAAAAATGATTTTTACGAAGGAAAACTAAGTGTTAACCTGACAGCGTATCGCATAAAGAATAATAACCTGGCACAAATGGCGCAGTACAAAGCCGATGGCACTATTAACAGCGATGCCACAGTAAAAGAACTGGTGGGCGAAACGAAGAGCGATGGTGTAGAACTGGATATTACAGGCCATCCTCTCAGAGGTCTCGACCTGATGGCAGGCTACAGTTATAACAACATGCGCTACACGAAAACACCGGCTACAAAAGGCAGTTATATTGTAGGCGAACGACTCGTAAATACACCGGCTCACACCGCAAATGCAAGTGCTTTTTACACCTTTACAAAATCAGCAGTTAAAGGTTTGAAAGTTGGAGTGATTGGTGTATATATTGGTGATCGTTTTGGCGGATGGAATAATACCAAAGAACAAGCGCAAAGTTATAACAGGCTGATTACTGTAGACGGTTATGTTACCCTGGATCTTTCCGCCGGCTATACTTTCAAAAAGGTCTCGGTGCTGGCTAAAGTTTCCAATGTTACCAACACATTTAATTACTACGTACACGAAAATTATAGCATTAATCCCATCCCTCCCACACAGCTTATGGCTACCCTCACCTACAAATTCTAATCATCCACCAACATGCTTGTGCCCTGCCTGCTTTCATTAGCAACGCAGGGCATTTTTATTACCGAAATCAATTTTTGTACGGTGATAAGGACCTGGCACCGATCATGTATTTTAGTCTCTAAAAAGCAAATGCATTTTATCTTTATGTCATGATCACTTTTATTGCCTGGATAATTTTATTTGTGTTGTGCTGGCCACTGGCTATAGCTGCATTATTACTTTATCCTGTTTTCTGGCTGATCTCGCTACCCTTTCGCCTGCTGGGCATTGCGGTTGGTGGTGTATTTCAATTTTTGAAAGCCATCATTATGCTGCCCGCCCGCTTTTTACAGCGCCTATCATAAAAATGATTTTACCTGGAATGCACAGGTGCAAATTGCTTTTACCTATGTTGCTGATGACAAGGTTAAATTTTGAATTCATCATAAGCTATTCTTCAACTTTCAATGTTTCTATTTGCTCCTGGTTAATGTTTCTGCTCTTCACTCGTGGAAAAAGTTAGAACTTATTTACAATACCTGTATTAAATGCGGCTTTGTAAAATGCGGTTTGCAAAACATGAGCGGCCTGTAAATTGAAGAAATTAGATAAGGAAATAGTATGCAGTATTAAAACACAAGGGCCTTCTGATTTAGCGTCCTATTATATCCGAATTTAAAGCATTAGATTAGGGATATGAAAAACCTTCTTTTTACCATCCCGTTTCTACTTTCGATTTCACTGCTTTCTAATGCACAACAATCAAGAGAAGATTTTGAACGGGGATTAAAGATAATGGAACAAAATGGCGAGATCAGAAGGGACGGTTATAATATCATCTTTTTGAATCAACGACCCGGTGATACTGCCATGCTCCGTGAGTTTTACAATGTAATGCTGGATAAGATTGATCCAGCAAAAAACCCATACAGCATTAGTTTTGAAATAAATCCCAAATACCTGAAAGCGCCTGTTGTAAAAAACAAAACGGTAATAAAAAAGCCTGCTGATACTTCAACAACTTACGTGTATCATCCTTCTGCAGTTCAGGCAAATACAAATGTCCGTAGATATCTGTATTTAACAAACGGCGACTTCGAATTGGGAAATCACCGCATCATACCTGGCTGGAAACTGGAAGGAAGAGCATTTATGCAAAGACTCGGTACCACTGATACCTATACCTGGGATGATTTTGATGTGGTTTCAACTACGAATATTGGTGGCGACTACTGGCAGGATCTAAAATTTCATACAGGATATAAACACCAGAAGTGGATGACAAGTAAAGGCGATGGCATTCAGGGTAGTTCTACTGAAAGAGGAAGGGCGACAGGCACACTCACCAGCGATCCGTTTAAATTATATCCGAATCAAAATTTTATCAGCTTCCTCGTAGCGGGGGGGAACAATGCAGCCCAATTAAAAGTTGAATTACTGGAATTTGTAACTATGATCCGGCTCACAGGTAATGTTGGCGGAATCATTAATTCTCAACCCGCCCTACCAGGAACAACACGCAATACTACTATTGGAAACACTATTGATACCAGTTATAAAACTATCGCCGGTATTGATTTAAAAACAGGACATAATAATTTCATTTTCCGAAGAGAATGGTGGGATGTACAGGCACTCGATACATCGAAGCTTTATGTAATTCGCGTAACCGACCATGCCACCGATCTTGCATGGGGAATCATTAATGCAGATGATTTTAAAATGGTGAAATCCGACCCTGCTTTTAACCGCGAAACAGACGATTCACTGATGGTACAGCAGATACGTGTGAATGATATGGTTTCCGGAGAGGCTCAAACTATTACGTCAGATGTCTATGTACCTATTTACGGCACAGTAGATCTTCATACACATCTCATGAGCCATCTTGCTATGGGAAATAAATTGATTTATGGTGCACCCGATATCGGTTCCATTGTACCTGCCGGCACTCACAAAAGAGGCTACGATGCGTTTGCACCCGAATGTAATCCCACGAGTGAAAGAGCAACAACTCTTGAACATGCCCTGGGTAATTGTGACGCTTCGCATGGAGGATGGGGAGTTGAAAATGATTGTGGCAATTATTTGCGGGCTGCTATTTTAAACGGTGCTTTCGATGGCGAGTTCGAAAACAGGGTTCCATTCGAAAGCAATTTGCATGGCGATCATCCGCATGCCGGTTATCCAAACTTTGTACACTGGCCCCATTTCTCAAGCGCAAGCCACCAACAGATGTATGCCGACTGGATCAGGAGAGCTTACGAAGGTGGATTGAGAGTGCTGGTAACATTAACCGTTAACAGTGAGTTACTTGGCGCTGTTCTTAGCGGCGATCCTCCATACGATGATAAAACGGTTGCCGATCTGCAACTCGATGAAATAAAATCTTTTGTTGAAAGACACAATGATTTTATGGAAATAGCCCTTACCCCTTTGGACATGCGGCGCATTATCAGAAGTAATAAAATGGCCGTTGTTTTAGGTATGGAAGTTGATAACATTGGCAACTTTAATTACTACGATGTAACGGCCAACGAGCTGACGGTGAAAAATGAAATCAGAAGATTGTTTAATAAAGGCGTTCGCTACATATTTCCAATTCATTTGGTCAATAATAAATTCGGGGGATCTGCAGTGTATAGCTTACTGTTTAATCTAAGCAATAAATACACAAACAGCCGTCCGCTGCCATGGGGTGCATCTATTCCAACAGGCATGATGTTTAATATGCAAACAGCCACCGATAGCCGCATACAATACACCTTAAATCTTACAGGTGATGTGCCTAGCGGCGGTGGTATGAATGCAGCTATTGTTGGCATAGGAGCTCTATTTGATGGCATCTCAGAAATATCATATCCACCGGCATTGAATCTTGATCCGACCAGCCCAAATTTTTGCCCCATACCTAAATTGGGATGCATACAGCAGTTCAAAATTGTAAAGAGTTTGTTGACTATCGATCCGGCATGGGATGTATACAACAGCATCAGGGGCGGACAACAAAATCAACTAGGTTTAACATCACTTGGAGTAGTGGCCATTAAAGAAATGATGCGGCTTGGAATGATAATAGACGTTGATCATATGAGCGACCATTCTGTGACCGGCACTTTAGAATTAGCTAACCAGTTTCATTACCCCGTTGTATCGGGTCATAATGGAATGAGGGACGGTTTTTTTGAAAACCCGGGCCATAAAATAAGTGAAAACCAACGTACCGATCAGCAATTGCAAAATCTTAAAAGTCTCGGTGGAGTGTTTGGTTTAGGGATTGCAGAATCCACTGCCGGCCAATACCTGGCTAACTTTCGAATAGCAATGGGCGCTAACAAAATGAATGGTGGTGGTATAATGATGGGTTCTGATATAAATGGTTTTGTTACAATGCCCAAACCGCGGCACGGGCCGGGAAGAGGATCTGAACGAAGTCGTTACAGTGGCAGCATTTACAATAACTGGGGGTTACAGGTTCAATACGCTGCAACAGGAGCTCCTACTTTTACTACACCCACAAGTCCGCGCAAGCTGCGCAAATATGCATTTGCGAATAAATCCTGGGATTACAATACCGAGGGTGTAGCACATATCGGGCTTTATCCCGACTACTACCAGGATCTGAAAAACCTTGGTATGACAAGAACCGAACGCCAGGTATTTTTTACTGCTGCTGATTTTTTCGTGGGGATGTGGGATAAATGTCTAATAAATAAAGTAAACCTCAGGTAGCATTTTCGTTTAATATGTAACGCAGGTATCCGGTTGTAAAATCACTTTCTTTTTAGTAGAAAAATTTATTTCAGTCAATGCATTTTGATCGCAGTTCAACCTTCGACGTATTATAAAAACAGCTGTTTGTGTAGATACAAACAGCTGTTTTTTTATAGTAAATATTTATCTTAGAAATACAATAAGATCAGCATAAACAAGATACCTCCAATTGTAAAATACATTCCTTTCCTGAAAATTCTTGTTGAAGGCCGAAACATCCAGAATGATGAGACTACAAAAAACAAGAGAGAAGCAGCAAAAAACATATTAAAATAAAACAGCGGATCTTTTGTTGATGCCTTATGTAAATGCGTAAGCTTCTCCATCACAAACGGCAACTCTTTACTGGTGTAATTTACTACGCCGGTTTTGGTGTTATAAGTTCCCTGCTTGAATTCTTGTATGTCGCCGTTTGTGGCAGTGAACTTTAACTCTCGCAATCTGGTTTCTTTACCTACCGCTTCTGCTGTTAAAGCAGGAGCCAATTGTTTTTCAACCTGTTTCTCTTTCTTAAAATAATCAGTAGTGCGAAAAATAAGAACGAATCCGCTTAATGCATAAACGGCCATTATTCCCGCCAGGAAAAAACCTATATATCGGTGTAAAATTCTCATGGTTGTACTAAGTGGTTTTCTACTCTCCATATTCATTTTCAAATTTTGGGGTTGCTAAATTTTGCGCAATATTACTACGAACAGTTATTGCGCAATGCGGAGTACCGCTTTGCGTAAATTGTTTGACGAGTAAAGCCGTTTTTTCAAGCTTATAAACTTCGAAACGGCTTAGAGGATGCAGGGATTTGCGTCAGTAAATCGCTATAAACGAGATCAATTAAATTTTCTATTGTATAAATCAGGAAAAAGATTTTTTCCGTGTTGAGAAACCGGCACCCCGGTTATTGCCTGGTAAATTTCCGGGTGGCGGTTATACGGTCTGATGTTTCGATATGTAAAAAATACAGCCCATTGGATACAAGTAACTCGGCATGAATATCATACCTGTTTTCTCCCTGTAATAATTGGATTGCTTTCCGGGAGATAATCCTTCCAGCCACATCTGTAATAGTGATGCTGGCCTTTTGATTAGACGCAGAGATGATTGTAGCTGTGACCTGCTGATTTAATGCATTAGCTGCCAGGCCGATGATGCTAGTGTAAAATTGACCATCTGTTAATTTTATCACCTGGCTTAGAAAAGATTTCCCAGTGTTTTCTTTCACTTTAAGCCTGTAAAAATGAGAGCCTGAAGCAAGGTTAATATGCTGCCACTTGTAATCTCTGGCAACACCAGCAGGTACAGAAGCCAGTAAACTAAAATTTCTACCATCCCTGCTGTGTTGAATCTCAAATCCGGCAAGGTCTTTTGAATCCTCAATTTTCCATTGGAGCAGCGCGTTTTTCCCCTCCTGTTTACCATTGAAATACAACAATTTCACCGGTAGAATAATATTAAAAGAAGCAGCGGCCGTAAATGGACTAGCCAGGCTAAAACTGTTCAACGGCGCGGAATAAACAGGGCCATTACTTGTGTGCAGCCGGGTTTGAGGGATAGCCGGGTTCAGGCTTTCAAAGTTGCCTGTATGATCCCAATATCCTGTGCCCGAAACCTGGTATTGCGCCACTGCAACATGGCAACCGGAGCAGGGGTTCATCGACATCCAGTTGGCTGTTCCGCTTCCCGGGTTTTCGTAGTTCAGTTTGATAACAGCGCTGGTAGATCCTGATGTTCGGTTTACCTGCCAATATTCGTTGTTTTCAAGCGAAGTAATAGAACCTAACACAGTAGTGTTATTGGGAGTAGGACCTACAAAATACTCTGCCCAAAAACTCGCGGATGTGCTGGAAGAAGGAATAACTGATACCGGTCGCCAGGCATTCGCCAAACCTGTTTTACCTACCGGGAAATCATAATCAGCAGTACTGTTTATTGCCCTTGACATCGGGCCATTTACAAACGACAAATCGCTGCCTCCTGTTACGCTGGCCGTATTGGCATTGGTAACGGACAGCAGGTTCGTGGCGGAGCTGTTAACCACTCCTTTTATGAATTGGATCTCGTTAGAGATGCCGACCGGGCATTTTAATGTAACCTGTTCAGAGCCGTTTGTTTTATCGATCCTGACATTTGTAAAGTATTGGGTCGGCACACCGGGAGTAATAGTCATTACAGGTGTACTGATGGTTGCATCGCTAGTTCCTTTGAAATAGATGGTTCGGCTATTATCGGTGTAAAAACTGTTTTTCCCCCGCGAAAAATTGCCATAGAGGTAAAGATCACCGCCGGCAGCATTACTAAGATTTAAAGTGCCAATGGGTGCTCCGGTAAGTGTATCGCCGATGGTTAGATGCCCTTTTACAATCAACGGCTGGATTAAGCTGTTCATATTCACTGTACCAGAGTCAAGACCCAATTTTCCAATAGTAAAATTTCCGCCACATTCAAGTAAGGGAGGAACTGTGATTCCAAGGTTCAAGTGGGTGCGGTTTTGTACTACCACATGCCAGGGATATCCTGCAGCGCCAGGCACTGCCTGACCCCATTCAATGCTACGGATATAAGGCGAAGCAGCATTGTTTGCAGTATTATAAATTAGGGTAGAATTTGTTGCATAAGTAGGAGCTGCGGGGCTTACAGTTCCTTGCGAATTAAGGGTACAGTAATGATAGATAGTACCATTTTGAGGAAAGGTAACCGGGCTTGATAAAATACCACTGCCAATAGTGATGTCATAAAAATGTGGAAATCCAGGTGCCGAGCCCGTTACGGTATTATTTCCTAAAAGATGAATGTTTCCCCCGTTAGGTGCCAGGTGGATGCAATCTCCACCGGCGATACCATTAACGCTGCCGGTATTGGATATCTTAAGTGTTTTATTGGTGCCTGCAGCGAAATAACCACTGTTTAGATTTAATGTTTTTGTTTCTGTATTGTTGGTAGTTAGGGTAACAGTGTTGTTACCGGTAGCACCGGTATTTGTAGCACTGAGGCTTCCGGTGATTAGCGATGGAAGACCATTACCTGTAACCTGGTTATAAGCGCCGGTATAATTGTAATGAGCTGCTGTATTATAATTTCTAGGTCCGGAAGTCTGAATATTTCCTGAATAAATTCCAGCTGTTGTTATTCCGTCTTTGGAACCAATTTTGATATTGCCCCCGGCATACAAAGTAAAACCGGAAGGATTAATGAAAAAACTTGCACCTGCACCTTTAACAACTGTTTCTCCGGGACAATCCAATGTTGCATTTTTGAAAACTCTGAATACACAAAAATCCCTCGCTATAAAATTGGAATTAAGAACTAAAGTGTTAGTACAAGTACCTGCGCTCGTGTGATCCCCTACTCCCCATCCGATGTAAGCATTGCTAACACCAGTCAAATTATTACAGGTGAAATATTGAATACCTGATGCTTTCCTAAAAACAAATATGGCGACGACACCAGTCGTATTAGGTTGTAAAATTTGGGCTGTGTTAATAATTGAAAGATCACCTTTCAGAAATACTCTTGGTTCACTTGTACTGATAAAACTAAACGAGCCCGTAGTCAATGTTAATTTGCCATTGCCCGACATAGCGAGATTGCCATTTATATTAATATTTATCCCATTACCGTTACCACTTTGAAGCACACATAAAACGCCGCCTTCTATAAAGACGTTTTTTGAAAAAGTTGTCCCACCTGATTGAGAACTAAATAATGAAAGTTCTCTATTTCCTGTATTTTTTATAGTAAAATCTCCCTGTACGTTGGTTAAAGCACCGGTTTGTCTCCAATTTCCCCCCAGCGAAGCTATATTGATAGTTAAATGTCCCCAACCAGCACCAATTACAGGTAATGCCACAGGTGCTGTTCCGCCATTTGCCCATTTTGTGATTACCACATTGCTGCTGGCACCAAAACTTCTTGTGGTACCCGGAAAATCAGCACTTACTCCATTCATTGCACTTCCAATGGCATTGTGATTGTAAGTACCGCCATTACTTACTACGAAATTGCTAATAACGATATTTGAAGCATTATTGTTACTATTAGTAAAAACAGCACCGTTGGCAATAGTAGCCGTACCAGAAACGGTTAATTTGATTGTGCCGGAAATACTTAAAGAACCTGCATTTATATTCAGTGTGGCTGCAATGGCATTTTGATCAAGCGTGACCGAATGGGCCAGGGTCACAATTCCCATTGAACCTGCTGTCGGCGGAACTGCATTAGCCGTCCAGGTGCCCGGGCTGCTCCAATTTCCTGCATTTGCCGTTGTCCACACAATTGGTTGCCCGAAAGCGAAGCTGCCTGCAATAAGCGCTAAACAAACAGATAGCACCTTTCGCTGGAGTTCGCCCCAATAGCTGAAACGATTTGGCGCTGGAATCATTATCGTGGTGGTTTAACCAAGTTTATTCAAAGACAGGAAGTAATAAAAATAAGTTCAAAAAGTTAATCCTGCAGTATTGATATGAAATACGGGGATAATATGTTAGAACCGGGATCAATTATTTGACCATTAAACCCCAAAACATTTACCGGAATAATTGAAAAGGCCCCGGGTTTACCAGGGCCTTCGCATTGTGAATTATGTAAATGCTTCCATTTTGTACATTCTATTGCACCATTAATTTTCCTGTTGTTATGCCATTGCTGGTTTCTACTTTTAGCAAATAAATGCCCGCGGGTAGCAGCCCGAAATCATACCTGCCGTTTGCAAGCGGTAACCATTGCCTGATCATTCTTCCGTCAGTAGCCAGTAACCGGATCGATTTAATTGCATCATTATTTTTAAGAGTAAAAAAGTTGCTCGCAGGGTTCGGGCCAAAATTCAGTTCTCTCTTATCTGCAACAATCATTTTTTGAACAGAACTAAATGCAAAACTACCATCCCTGTCAATCGTTTTTATACGATACAAATTAATGCCTTTCATTGGTTTAATATCAGTGGCTGTATAGCGATTGGCGCCTGTTCCCATTGCAGGTAAGTCGTTGATAGTGGTAAAGTGTGTACCATTATTACTGCGCTGAACTTCAAATTTTTGCGTATTGTCTTCATTCGATGTATTCCATTGCAAACACACATTTTGCTGGCAAAAGGCGGCACTAAAACTAAGTGTACTTACAGCTAACACCCCTTCTAATTCAAAGGCACCTGCATCCGGTGTCATATCACGGCTGAACTCCCTTTGATCAACAAGTACCGTAACACCTATTACCACTTTATCATGCGCAGGGCTGTTAGGCGCAATGGCGCAGGTAGGTATGAAAAAACCATTTGCTGCAAGGGGTAAAACGCCCATCGGGGCATTGATCGTATCCGTTATTTTTTTTGATGGCCAGCTTGCCGGTATTGTTCCAATGGCATTATTACCATCAGAAATTACTTCAGTTACAGCTCCGCCAAGTGAACCAACATCCGGCGAGTTGTTCGCTATATTCAAATCAAACAACGAATTGCTGATCCTGAAAGAATATTTTACAGTTGATAAGCCACCTGCACCTGAAATGGCTGTTCCACCCGCGGTGTTTACTGCCTTTGCAGTGTCGGCAACGAACGTAGCATGGTTCATGATCATACTGCATCCATAGTATGCCATCCCTCCTCCAGTGGCAGTAGCCGTACCAGCTGTAGCATTACTCGTAGACAGCACTTTGTTTCCATAAAAAGTGCTGTTGACAATAGTATCATTCAACGAAATGGTATACAACCCACCGCCATAAGCTTCGCTGTTTCCTGTTGCATTTGTAACACTCAGAATATTATAGGAAAGCGTGGAATGCCGCAGGTAAAATACACTGGTAGTATTGCAGATTCCGCCACCAGTAACAGATACTGCACCACCGTGCCCGCTCACAAAAAAAGCGCTTGCATTTACCTCGAAACGGCAATCATGTATATAACAATTGTTAATTAAAAGTGTATCCATGTAATCGGCATGGATGGCACTACCACCGTCACTGTTTACTGTAGCAGATGAATAGGCGTTCTTTAGCTCTAACCCATTGAACAACGCTTTGCGATGTGCCGGACCGGTGCCTGCAATAGTAAAAATGGAGTACAGGTTATTACCGGAAATAATGGTACCACCTGCATTGCCATTTACTGCAATATCTTTAGTGATAGCAGGCAAATTGCCGCTGGTTAGTGTAATGGTACCGGGAAAAGCGAACAAGATAACATGCTGCCCCGGTGTAGCATTTAGATCCAGGATAGCTTGCCTCAAAGAACCCAGCCCGGCATCATTATTATTGATGACCGTAAATACGGCCCCGTTTACAGCAGATGCCATTATTAATAGAAAAACAGGTAAAAATTTTTTCATGCAGTTGATTTGGCGAAAGATATAATATTTAGCAATCCAACTCATCCTTACCAGAGAATTTACAGAAAAGAAGTATTTTCTTCTTAGTCAATTTGGTTTACTCCGTTTCTCACCTGCATACCTGTTGAACAGCTTTACCATTTATAATAATCAGAATTCGATTTCATTCTTCATACTTTTTTGAAATTTTCTAAATTTTAAAACCGGCCGGAATAATTTTTTCAATGCAGTTTACCTTTAACAATTTTCGCGGCACCTGTTCTTAGTGGTTTGGTTATAACTGTTCGTTATTCTTGATTAAAAGGAGTACTGTCCATGAGTTTTACATTATCAGCTCAAAACAAGAAAGAATACCTCCTGGTAATTTCGAAGGGTATTGTGAGTATGACAGACGGCTTAATTGAGCATTCTACAAAAATTTACCAGGAGATTAAAAAATTTGGAAAAGAAAAGATCCTGGTGGATGATACCGAAACAAGGTTCCCACTTAGCCTTTTTAATTATTCCGACCTGGTAAATCATTATGTTGCGAATCTTCCACCTGAAACAAAAGATTTGAAAATAGCAATTGTAATTTCAGACAGTTTCAGGAGCATGGCTGATTTTTGGGAAACAATCTGCCAAAATAAAGGCTATCAATTTCGCGTGTTCGGAGATATACAGGAAGCGCATAACTGGCTTATTAAATAACATTCAGCTGGATCTTACTTTTTCATCGACAGGATATAAGTAACCATCATTCTTGCATCTTCCATAGAAAGGCCGGGATGAGGATCCATTATTGAATAACCCCAATTTCTGCTTCCACCGATGATTATTTTTTGTGCAAGCATTTCAATATATACCTTATTTACAGGGTATCGTTTGGCAATATCTTTAAAAGCCGGACCTTTCGATCGCTCATCTTCTTTATGACAGCTATAACAATCGGAATAAGCAATCAGAACTTTTCCTCTTGCTGCCAGTTCCATGGATATGCTATCGCTTATACCCGGTATTTTCTTTATATAATCAATTGCTGTCCTGGTATTTTTTTCTTCAGGCTTATTGCTACAACCAGCCAGGTAGAAACTGGCAAGTAAGAACCCAATTAAAAGTGATTTAAACTTTTTGACACTTGAGTTAGCCATTGTTAAAACCACCTTTTTAACTCTTATATTCTTCTTTGTTTGTAATCATTTTACATGACCTTCAGAACAAATTTATCAGATGTAATTGTAACAAAAATAATTGCTCATAAAATTAATTGTAGAGGATAAGTTTGAGTACGATATTCGCCGCCATTCTTATTATCCCTGCCAATAGATTTTCATTTTTAAACTTGTTATCCTTTGCCTGTACATGATCCTATCCATAACTGGCATTCAGTTTAGTAGTGTAGTTGCATTAACTGTCCAGTTATATTTTAATGCCGGGTTGCACTCACCTAATAACTTCTACTTTAGTTTAATAAATCTAACATAACTTGTGTGTATGAAAAAATTTGTATATAACTTGAAAAAGGTGACCCTAATAAAGTTAATGCTGCTGCTTTTCTTATCCGCAGGTGCAGGCGGTAATTATCCTATACTAAATTATTCATGCCACTATTCTCAGGCTAGTTATTCTTTGCTGGCGATACCTTCCAAAGCAGCTCATATTTCCTTTTTTAAACAATACAAAAAAACCTTACGACAACAGGCAAAAAAAGCTTATGTCAATTATTCACCCCTGGTAGTGCTTGGAACTGTATTGCTTTCTTTGCTACTATTATTAATTGTTTTTGGCCTTTCGTATGGCGGAGGTTTATCAGGTGGGGTTATCGCCGTTATTGGTATTGTAGGATTGGTATTAATTATTTGGGGTGCTACATCGTTATTAAAATCGATGAAAAGAAAAAGGGAGAAAGCTATGCTGGCACCAAAGAAAAGTGAATAGTTCCCTTATTTTAAAAAACAATTGAAAGTATGTTGATAACACTATACAGGTTATCTTCAAAGAAAAAAATGCAGTTAATAGCTGGTTGCAAATGATTTGCAGGCGACTAAAATATCTTCACTTAGTAATGGTTAAACCAAACTCTCCATGGTTCTAATAACTCGCGGTTGTGAGTAATACATTGCCAGGTATAATAATTTTCTTCACGGCGCATACAGATTTCAATCCAAACTTCTTTCCCCTTTACAATATAAATAAAGGAGTCGGATGCAGAATTGCGAAAATCCCTTTGGGCAGTGCGAAGATCTTCGGGGTCAAAACTTGCTTCCATTTTAGAAGCCAGCGGTGCAATAATATTTTGTATAGCAGATGAACCACCACTACCCCAGTGAATAAAAAAACGTTTTTTATCGGGATAAAACAGCGCTGCATGGTCGTGTTGCTTGCCCCATTGCCAGCATTTATTGCCTGCGTAGTTTAGAAGCCAGCTGCCATCGGTTGGCATTACACAAAGGTTGTAATTGGGCACTATACTTGTGAGTTCTCTCAGGGGCAACATTTCATGCGTATTTGCTCCGGGGTAAAAAACGCATACTTCTTTCGCAGGAACAACCTGCATAGTGGCCGACAATGCATCAATAAGATTACTGATCCGCGAAGTTTGCAAAGTATATGGCAAAAATGGCTTGTGTTCGTCTGCCGAAATGGAAGGATACAGTGCTTTGTATTTCCCGGAATAAGAAATAACACTGGTTTGACTACGCTGATACATTGCCTTTATTCCCATACGAATTGCTTTTTGTGCTTTAATCAATTAACCTATTTTCAAATGATACATCTGGTTTTTTTCGTGTGGAATTGGTGGCAAAAGCCACAAGCAGAAAATTTGAAATTAAAAGCCGGGAGTGAACACCTATTGAGCAGCAATCATTTCAAACATCTACAATAGCTCAACCGGATATTACATTTTGCAATATCCATGCCAATAATTAATAGGGCTATTTCAAGCCTGTAAATGCCGAAATTCTAAACAATTTTACCATTTTTATCCTCCTATAAAATGTCGTCCAAACCCAGGATAGACACTAGGAAGTCGCCCCTGTCTTCAAATATTATTGATGACTGACCTTATAACCAGGCTATAAAAACGTGATTTTGGTATGGAGAAGGGCCATGATGGCTGTAATTTCCATCTCTGAAATTTAACTCGATATCATTCCCTTGTTTTCAATTTGCCAGAAGGGCATTTGAGGAATTAATATTATGAACATCCCAATGGGAATGTAAGCTAAAGCGTTGTTTTAATACCAATATGACAGCGGCCTTTGTTGGTAATTATTGCTGTTTTCCAGGCATCGAAAGCGCCGGCATGGTATTTATTTCTCGTAGCGTTAAATACAAGTGATATTTGTAACACCTGAAAAAACAAGGAGGATTATATGGAAAATAAAACATTCGAATCATTTAAAATCGAAGGTGAAAACCTCGTGAAGAAAATCAAAGAGTTGATAGAAGAAGGTAATATAAGGAAGATTACGATCCATGATAAAGACGGGAAAGAACTTATGAGTTTCCCGTTGACCATTGGTGTAGTAGGCGCTGTATTCTTGCCGGTATTGGCCGCTGTTGGTGCATTGGCGGCTCTAATTACCGAATGTTCCATAACGGTCGAAAGAGAGGTTTAATTATTTAACCATGCGCTTTTTACCTTGTAATCCAATCAAAAAAACCAGGTGCACTCCGATAAATAGAAGTGTACTTCTACTTTAACCTTGAAATTAATTCTGATTCATTACGGCAAAGAACTTAGTAATGCCAACCATGTTGTTGGATAGCAAAATTGAACAGCAGAATTGGCAAAAAAACTGAAATGTGGTGAACATCTTCCAAAGAAACATTTTTGATGTCCTTTTTTTAAGAAGTCAATTGTTATAAATAGTAACAAAAATTGATCACTATTAAATTAAAAACTATGGATGAATTTATGTTGATTTTCAGGCATGAAGATGGTCAGAAAATAGCTTCTCCGGAACAAATAGAAGTTTGGATGAAACAAACCATGGACTGGATCGGTGGTATTGCGGCGCAAAATAAATTTGTGTTAGGCAATGGCTTACCATTCGCTGATAGCCATGTGGTTTGGCATAACAATGTAGTTACCAATGGACCTTTTGGTGATATTAAAGAAACCATCGGCGGCTATATAATTGTAAAAGCTGATTCAGCAGAAGAGGCCATTGAATTTGCAAAAGGAAGCCCGGTATTATTAGGCGAGGGAAACAGTGTTGAAGTAAGAAAAATTGACCACCGCTAGTTAACAACCTCCGGAAGCCATTGTTTAATACGATGGCTTTTCTTTAAAATAATGACAGAGCAAGACATTATACCACATCTCTTCCGAACGGAATTCGGCAAAATAACAGCGGTGTTATCCCGTTATTTAGGAATCGAACATTTGGAAGCAGCGGAAGACATTGCGAGTGAAACATTTGTAACTGCACTAGAAAACTGGCCTTACCATGGAATGCCCGCCGAACCTGCTGCCTGGCTATATACGGTTGCGAAAAACAAAGCAAAAAACTATATATCAAGACGCCAACTTTTTAAAAGTAAAATTATTAATTATATCACACCGGCCTCTGATTTCGAAGCAGCCCCGGAAATTGATCTTTCACAAGAAAACATTGCAGATAGTGTATTGCAGATGATGTTTACCATCTGTCAACCAGCTATTCCGGGGGAAGCACAAATAAGTTTAGCCTTACGCATATTGTGTGGCTTTGGCATCGATGAAATTGCAACAGCGCTGTTGACAAATAATGAGACAATTAAAAAAAGATTGTACAGGGCAAAAGAAAAATTACGTACAGAGAATATCAGTCTCGCACTGCCATTACAGGCAGAATGGAGTAGTCGCTTGCAAAATGTGTTAACTACATTATACCTGTTATTTAATGAAGGATATTATTCCGAAAGCAACGACGTCATCGTCAGGGAAGAACTGTGCAGGGAAGCAATTCGTTTAACATACTTGTTGGCTGAAAACAAATCAACCTCGCTTCCTGCTGTTAATGCATTATTATCCTTAATGTGTTTTCATGCTTCCCGGCTACCTGCAAGAAAAAACCAGAACGGAGACGTTCTATTGTATGATGAACAGGACGAGTCATTATGGAACCAGGAGCTGATATTAAAAGGGGTGTATTTTTTTAAGCAGGCAGCCACAGGCGATCTTGTAACAACCTATCATTTGGAAGCAGGCATTGCATATTGGCATACTATAAAAAACGATACAAAAGAAAAATGGGAAAGTATTTTACACCTTTTTAACCAGTTGCTTCGAATTCAATATTCACCCGTTGCTGCATTGAACCGCACTTATGCGTTTTCCAAAGTGCATGGTAAGGAGGCAGCTATTATGGAAGCAAAAAAATTGCAGCTAATTCAAAACCATTATTACTTTACTTTATTGGGCGAACTATACGTGGATATCGATGCCCGGAAAGCAGTTAATTATTATAAGCAAGCCATTGAAATTGCCCGAACAAATACGGACAAGCAAACCATTCAAAAGAAAATAAACGAGGTTGATCGTAGATACCGAACTAAAAAAGCAGTATAGTAAAAATTACTTTTTACCTGTTGCAGCCCAAAGAATACCAGCGTATAAATGAGAAAGAAAACCGGCATCGCTAAAGATGACAGGTATATGCCCCAGCGCTGTATAAAAAGAACGACCACCATCATAATTATGGTACCAGGCAATAGGATGCATTTCACCCATGCCATCTGTTTTTTTGCTGCCCCAATTTGCTTTGGCACTATAGGTTGATTCGTCAACACTTAAAATATAATGCAGGTCATTCGCTTTTTCCGGTCCGAAATGGTACCATTCATCTGTCCATAATTTGCCGTTCGCAAAATCCTGTAAACCCGGGAAAGCAGGATCAAGTACTTTCAATTTCGCGGTTTGTTGGGCAGGATGAATATAGAACATGCGGCCTACCAGTTTGGTGTACCATTCCCAGTCATATTCAGTGTCTGATGCGCTGTGTATGCCTACGTATCCTTTACCAGACTGGATAAATCTTTCCATTACTTTTTGCTGGGCACTATCGAAAATATCGCCCGTGGTATGCAGAAAAATTATTAGCTGGAAACCTTGTACATATTTGTCTGTAAAGCCATTAGGATCTTCCCATAAGGTTACGTCAAAATTATTTTTTACTGCGAGTTGCTGTATTGCCAATACGCCTGAATGCAATGCCTCGTGGTGCCATCCCTTTGTAGTAGTTATTAGTAAGGCCTTAAATTGTTTTTGGGCAATACTGGAATTGCCTGCAAATAATAATAATAATAACAATACAGCGCAAAACACATTCATTCTTTTCATAGGTACAATCACATTTAATAAAAATCGCAGCTTCAAATGTAAAGCAAGCAAACCTGATTATCACAGGATAGTTTAATGGAAAAATAATGGAGCATTTCAAATGGCAATACAGGATGCAAAATGCTTCACCGGGAAATTACAGGAACTCGCGATAAAACAATTTTCATGTGCTTTATGATGCAATTCGCCTGCAAGTTCAATCATAGCGGGATCTTCTACGGTTACTGCGGGATGTAAATTCACTTCTGTAAAACGCCCCCCTCCTCCTGCTGTTTCTTCCATAGTGCCCGTTGCTTCATCAGTATATTTTATTACTACAATGCCGGCAATGGCGCACAAATGCAGGTAGGATAACATATGACAGGCTGATAACGAAGCTACCAGCAGATCTTCGGGGTTGTACATCGATTTATCTCCCCTGAATATTGGGTCTGATGAACCAGCGATAATTGTTTTACCCGGAACCTTTATAAGATGATTACGGCTATACGAACTGTAGTTGCTGGTTCCACTTCCAAGGTTACCTGTCCATTCGAGAGATGTTTTGTAATAATGCGGGTGCATACTATTTTATTAAAATTACCAATGAAAAGTAAGTCTACGGATTACTGAGTTGTTGGCTGAATAAAATAACAAATGGTATCATTCACTCTTCCCTTATAAGATCAAGACAGATCACATGTTCATTTATTTTTATACCACCAATACCCTAATGCTTCTTTTATATATCCGCTCCATCCCGTGAGCACACCTAATTGCGGCACCAGCATATCAAAACTAAATTTTCGTGCACCAGGAGAAAAGTTACAGGCATAGGAATCTGTCTTTATTCCGGCTTTACTGAATAACAACGAGGCTCTTTTCATATGAGTGGCCGTTGTAATTAAAAGGTAGGGCGGCGGAAGGTGTACTGAGTCAAGAACGGCTTTTGAAAACCTCGCATTATCAGCAGTATTTTTCGATCTGTCTTCTGTAAATATTACAGAATCGGGCACTCCCATAATGGTTAGTTCCTGTTTTACAAAAGTTGCTTCGCGAAAATTTTTATTATCATCTTTTCCATTGCCGCCACTCACCAGGATATGTTTTATAGAACCCAGCTTATATAATTTTAATACTTGTATAAACCTGTCGGCAGCCCCGTTAAAATAAGGAAAACTATCCGTTGCAACGCTGGCAAATCCACCCAGAACAATACCGCAACTATATACTTTTCCCGGAGCCACCACACCTCTTGGTGCCTGCCATTTTGCAATAAACCAGCTCAACAAAAGCGGACTGCTAAAAATGATAAAAATACAAAATGATGAAATCCATAACATCTTTTTAACCCGTTTATTCCTTACCAGGTATGCTGCAATTAATAATATAATCAACCAGTTGAATGGCGACAATATGTAAACCGACATCATGGAAACCATCCTATGCATAAAAGAAACTTTCTTAAAAAGGCATGAAAATAAAGAATCTTTTATAGCCAGCTTTTTAGATACAGTCAAATTGGTTTAATCCTGCAGGTCCCTGGTGATCAATGCTCATTCAGTTGCGAAATTTTGTTGTAAAAAGTGATTATGCGTTAATTTACCCGGCTAACAGACTCCCGTTAAAGTAAACTGGTTTTCATGAGACAACAAAAGTTTCACTACATCGTACTTTTCTCCATTTTCCTGGTTGCTTTATTGCTTAGGTTATGGCGTATTAATATGCCTTATGTAGAATTATATAGCTGGAGAGAAGCCAGTACCGCAATGATGGCGGAAAATTTTTTTACCAGTAATCCTAATATTTTCTTCCCACAAATTAGTTGGAATGGCCCCGGGCCAAGTTATAATGGCCGGGAATTTCAAACCGTTACGTATATAGCTTCTTTGTTGTACCGGATTTTTGGTATACATAATAATATCGGTCGTTTGGTAGCTGTGTGTTTTGGCATGTGGGGATTGTTTGCTTTATATAAACTCACAAAACTTGTATGGGATCAAAAACACGCTGTTATTACCATCGCAATGATGGCATTGCTGCCGCAAAGTATTTTTGGTGACCGTAGTTTTCTTCCGGATCCGGCCATGGTAGCATTGGTAACAACCTGTTTATGGCTATTCGTTATTTACCTGCAAACAGAGAAATTAAAATACTTATACCTATCGGCAATCATTGGCTGCCTGGGCTTTCTTACCAAACTTCCCGGAGCCATTGCAGGACTTCCCATGTTATATGCATTTATTGTTTACTATTCCCGAAAAACACAGCCGGGCAAACTAACCCTATCACAATTAATTATACCGGGCATCCTGGCGACTGTAATCATTTCTGCCTATTATTTTTGGGCTTACCATCTTGCTACCAGCTATCCGCCTTATCATTTTGCAGGTGAAAAAAACTGGGTGTGGAACGAACCCATTATCAATTGGATAAAAGAAGGATTTTTTCTAAAAAGATTTATTTGGATACTTCTCAATCTGTCACTTGGTCCCGCCTTTCTGCTGCTTACATTAATTGGCAGCCTAAGTAGCTATTTCAACAGGAACATGAAACATCAATCATTTGCTTTACCCCAGTTCTTTAATTGGTGGCTTGCAGGGTTTATTTTTTATTACTTTATTGGTGCCAAGGAATTAATAGACAACCCGCACAATTTGCAGGTATTTACCCCAATTGTAGCTGCCTTATCGGCCAGGGGCGTACTATATATTACCAGCCTTATAAGAAATCAAAAATTTGAGATTGTAGTTTATGGTATTTTACTTGCATTAATGCTTTTTTCAAACAGGCCGGTTATTAAACAACTTTATGATACTGATGAAGCTTTTGTGGGTTATAAACTTGGCCTGGCATTAAAAAAAACTAAAACTAAAAATGACCTTGTTTTAGTGATGGGGGAAAACCTCGGTAGCCCGGTTGCTATTTATTACAGTGGTAGTAAAGGCTGGGTATTTCCATGTATGGAATTAAACGGTGTAAAAATGAATATCTATTCTTTACCAACAAACGATAGCGTCTCAATTGAAATGCTGGAATCGCTGATCAGCAAAAATGCTAGATGGTTTGGTATAGTTCAATTTCAATACGACATTATTAAAAATAAACATCCTGTGTTTTTTAACTACCTGCAGAATACGTATAACGTAGCCGAACAAACACATGAATATATCATCTTTAACCTGTCGAAAAAGATTACGGCAAAAATGTAATTATCATAAGCATTTAAAATTCCGGTAGCTAGTAAACTCTCCCTATCATTGGATTATCAACGATCATCTTTTTCATCTCAGCTACGTCAATACGGCCCTGTTTTGCATAAACTATTTTTCCGCCGGGTTCCACCAATATCGTATAGGGTAAAGCTCCCTGCCATTTAGGATCAATGGCTTCAATCAATTTGTATTTATCATCATTGTCAATTAAATAATTGGTATTGGACGCCTGTACTTTTTTTAAATATTTTTCTACCTTTTCCTTTTTGACCGGGTCATCAGCACTTATACTTATAAATTCAAAATCACGTTTGCGATACATTCGGTTCATCGTAATAAAATCGGGGAACTCTGCTACGCAGGGACCGCACCAGGTTGCCCAAACATTTATCAACCGCAACTTATCCGATTTATTCTGAAGCAATTCCTTGATACCTGCTTCGCTGATCATTTCTACCGTTACTGGTTCAGCAGCCCATTTGGCTTTTATATCTTCCTGGTAAGCTTCTTTCTCAGCCCATTTAACCGAACAACCAAAAACTTTTGTTGTAGGTGTTGCCACCTGTTGCCCCTGCAGTAATTGATCCATCGCATTCCGTGCATCCATTGTTTTCGGTGCCTTTTTAGGGTTCTCTACATCATCAATTCGTCCCTGGAAACGCAACTTGCGTTCAGCATCAAAGATAAAAATGTGCGGAGTAGCTATTGGTCCATAGGCGAGTGATGTTTTCTGTGTTTCACCGTCATACAGGTAAGGAAAATTAAACTGTTTGTCTTTCGAACGCAACTTCATTTCATCATAACTATCACTTAAATCAGTATAGCCCAATTCATCTAAAGTAATCGCCTTAGGATCATTAGGAGAAATAGCAATAAGCTCTACCCCTTTTGCCGTATAATCTTTTTTCAATTGCACCAGGCGATCTTCATAAGCCTGTGCTGTCGGGCAATGATTACAGGTGAACACGATGGCAAGTAATTTTGCTTTGCTAAACGATGCCAGCGTATATGTTTTACCATCAACTCCTACTAGTTTGAAATCGGGTGCCTGTGCGCCAATAGACAGAGTAGGATGATCAGCTGCAACTGTATCCGGTCTAAATAAAGCAGTTATCATTAACACCAAAGTATAGCGTACAAGGCAAGCAATCATAGCAGATAAATTTTTTGAAAGTTAATGCACCCTTGAAATGAATTGGAAAGAATATTTATTAATCACATTCCCGGGCATTTCCATGAATTATAAAAAAACTAATAATGATACTATTTTAGCAAATTATAAGCTTAATCAGGTTATAAAAAGTCATTCAAACCATCAAAGCCCTGTAAGCTTTATTTTCATCGCAGAAACGATTGCACAACTGTTTGTCCGGTGATAACATTTTTCAAACTTATTGCAGCAATATATTATCACTTTAACCAATGATCAAATTAAAACACACGGTTATTATTGCAAATAAAACCTTTACTGTAATTGCATTAAGCCTGCTCACTTCCTTTATAACAACAGCGCAGGATAGCCTTGTTTTGCCGTTGTGGAAGGGCGGTGCACCCGGCTTTGAACACAGGTCGGCTGAAGTTGAACAGGCAAAAGACTGGTGGGTAAGAAACGTTCACAATCCTTCGGTGACTGTCTTTTTGCCCGATCCTTCTATTGCGAAGGGAACTGCTGTTGTTGTATGTCCGGGCGGCGGACATACTAACCTGGTTTTTAATTCGGAAGGGGTAGCCGTTGCAAAATATTTAAACAGTATTGGTGTGGCTGCCTTTGTTTTAAAATACCGCTTGTTTCGCGAACCTGGCAGCAAGTATACAGACGAAAATACCAGGGAGGATATATTTAGGGCCATGCGCCTTGTGCGGCATTTAGCAACAAATTATAATATTGATACTGCCAGGATTGGTGTAATGGGGTTTTCCGCAGGCGGCGAAGTAGCGGGTTGGGTTTCTTATCATGCAGTTGAAAAACATTATAAGCAGGCAGATGATGTTGATCAACTTTCTGCACGACCAGCTTTCCAGGTTTTGATCTATCCTGGTCCTTTAGCTGTGCCTGCCCTTGTAAAACAAGATGCACCACCCACGTTTTTACTTGCTGCCAATGATGATGCCTGCTGCTCAGAGCCGCTTATACAATTATTGCAGATGCACCGTTCGGCTAAGGTTCCTGTTGAACTTCATATGTATGCAAAGGGCGATCATGCATTTAACATGGGTTCACGTTCTTCGCTAAATAGTATATATACCTGGCCACAACGGTTAACGGATTGGCTGAAAGATAATAATTGGCTTTCCAAAAAATAATCCATCATTCATTTCATAATTTCATATATAATTTTCAGCGGGCCATTTTTTAAATATTAATAAATGAATAGAAGATCAGCTGTAAAGCAAGTTTTGTTTGTGTCGGCAGGCGCGGTCCTAATACCTGCTTGTTTTCAGGATAAAGCAAGTGTAACCTTTTCAAATTTTTCATTAACTGGCAGCCAGGAAAAAATGCTGGCGTCACTGGCATCCGCCATTATCCCAACTACAAGCGATTTTATTGGAGCCGCAGATATCAAAGCGCACCAGTTTGCCTTAATGATGATCGATGAATGTGAAACCCCTGAGACTCAAAAAAAATTTGCTGAAGGAATGGCTGATTTTGAAAAGCTGGTGGATAAACAATACAACCAAAATTTTAATCGGTTAAGTAAAGACCAGTCAAAAGAACTGCTCACAAAAATGGAGGTTAAAACTGGCGTTCCGGAGTCTGTACAAATGTTTTACCAGGCGTTTAAAACATACACCATACAGGCGTTTACATCTTCCGACAAATACATGACGAATGTGCGCAAATACAAAATGGTACCTGGCAGTAACTTCAAAGGATGTGTACCGGTTGCTTCAAAAAACAGCTAATTTATTTTTTAATTATAAATGCGTTTGTTTAGTTTACCCATTAACAAAAATGTAAAATTGACATTCATTTTTTCACTTTGCAATGTCAGTAGATAAATTGAAATATTATGCCTGAGACGTTCGATGCAATTGTTATTGGAAGTGGAATTAGCGGCGGTTGGGCCGCTAAAGAGTTTTGTGAAAAAGGATTGAAAACTTTATTGCTGGAACGTGGCCGCGATGTGAAACATCTCAAAGATTATCCCACTACCAATATGCAGCCCTGGGAATTTAAACACAGGTTGCGTGTGCCTTATGCAATAGCGAAAGAAAACCCGGTTGTTTCGCGCTGTTATGCTTTTAAAGAAGATGCCATGCATTTTTTTGTAAAAGATACCGAGCACCCATATGTACAGGAAAAACCTTTTGACTGGATCCGGGGTTACCAGGTGGGTGGTAAAAGCATCATGTGGGCCAGGCAAACCCAGCGCTGGAGTGACTTTGATTTTGAAGGACCTGCGAGAGATGGCTTTGCCGTTGACTGGCCTATCCGCTACAAAGACATTGCACCCTGGTATAGTTATGTTGAAAAATTTGCAGGTATTAGCGGTAATAAAGATGGAGTAGATACTTTGCCGGACGGTGAATTTTTACCTCCATGGGAGCTTACCTGTGTAGAAAATCACTTTAAGCAAATTGTAGAAAGTAATTATGAAAAACGTCATGTAATTTTTGCCCGTTGCGCTCACTTAACAGAACCGCAACCCATACATCTTGAGCAGGGAAGAGGGCAATGCCAGGCCAGGAATTTATGCCAGCGCGGATGCCCTTTTGGAGGATATTATAATTCCAATTCAACTACCATACCCTGGGCAGATAAAACCGGCAATCTTACTTTGCGTGCCAATGCTGTGGTGCATAGTATTATTTACGATGATGATAAGCAAAAAGCAACAGGTGTAAGAATCGTAGATACTAAAACTAAACAGGTATCAGAATATTTTGCGCCGGTTATTTTTGTAAATGCGGGTGCCATTAATACAAACCTGATCTTGCTAAATTCAAAATCAAAACGATTTCCGAATGGCATTGGAAACGACAATGGTTTGCTTGGGAAATATGTTGCTTTTCACCATTACAGGGGACGTATAAGCGGGGTATATAATGGAATGCTGGATAGTACTACGCAAAATGGCAGGGCGAGTGGCGCTTATCTTCCCCGCTTTAGAAATGTGTACAAACAGGAAACCAATTTTTTACGCGGTTATGCTATTACTTTTAATGCAACGAGGGCGGGCAGCATGGAGGCAGATGGAGTTGGTGATGAGCTGAAAAACAAGCTGATGAAACCGAAAGAAGAAGGTCCCTGGTTTTTGGGCTCACAATGCATGGGCGAAACAATTCCGAAAGAAACTAATTTCGTAGCACTCGATCCTGAAAAGAAAGACGAATGGGGAATTCCGCTATTAAGAATTTCGATTGATTATGATGAGAATGATGAAAAGATGATCAAAGATTTCTTTGAACAAATGACCGAGATGTACACTAAGGCCGGTTTTACTAATATCGAGACATCTGATAGCAAACAGGCTCCTGGCTTGGATATTCATGAAATGGGTGGTGTACGTATGGGTAAAGACTCAAAAACCTCTTTATTAAACGAATGGAATCAAATGCATTTGGTGCCGAATGTGTTTGTTACTGATGGTGCATGTATGACTTCGACTTCAACTCAAAATCCATCATTAACTTACATGGCATTAACGGCAAGAGCGGCCAATCATGCTGTTGAGTTACTGAAGAAAAAAGAGTTATAAATTTCTTTTACATATTAAATAACTGCTATATTGTAGAGCTTTTATAGAAATTCACTAAAAACGATACAACAATCTTTTTTTGGAAAACCATTGAGGGGTGTGGTAAAAAAGTTCTGGGTTAAACCAGGACTTTTTTTGTATTAAAACAGAAAGGAAGGACATTACATCCTTCCTTCCGTGGTTTGCCTACATTTCCAACTTCATAGAATGATATTGGATTTGCTCACAAGTACCTGTAATTATTAACGATAAATGTCTTCTGCCCGGCTGCTCTTCCATTCATTCTCCAAATAGCGGGCATCTTCATCGTTACGGGGTTTCACACCCATTACTATCTTACCATTTTTTATACCTGATTCATATTTTTTCGCCCTTTCTTCTGGGATGCCCCTGCCTACCAATGCACCAATAATTCCACCTGTTAAACCTCCGGCGCCTGCACCGGCAAGACCAGCAGCAATAGGACCTGCCAAAACAATCCCCAATCCCGGAATTACAAGACTGGTACCGAGGGCAGCAATTACACCTGCAATAGCACCAACTGTTCCTCCAATCGCAGATCCTTTACCTGCACCTTCCATGGCTTTGTTTCCAAGTTCGGTATCGTTATCGTTGTCTTTATCAAAATACTTTTTGCGGGTTTCATCCGACATCATCAGGTCTATCTCATCTTTTGAATAACCCCGGCTGCTAAGTGAATTATAAGCACGTTCGGTACTTTCGCGGTCACTAAACATACCTGTTAAGATTCCCCTGTCTGATTTAATGTTACCCGAAGTAGTGGGTGTTTGACGATTGTCATCCATAATAAAAAGTTTTAAATGTTTGAGTTTTTAAAAAATTTCCTACCTGTAAAATACTTCTGGAGATTAACTCGCCAGGAATTAAACGGTAAAAAATTTGTGCCAATTGGAATGATGGAAGGAACGCATTTTGACCAGCATCTTTCGTTGTGCTGGCCTGTTTAGCCCTTTATATAATTAACAAAATTATCGCCCTGACACCCGCTATTTTAACCGGTCGCTCCGTAGTAAAAAGCCATCTTTGAGCCGGGATTACAAGGAAGGAAATTATCTACATGAAAAAAATTACTATTTCTGTTGCGCTTCTATTTACAACACTGGTGTTAAGTGCACAACAAAATTCGTTTGGACTTCTGAAATTTACCATTCCAGGCAGCTGGCAGGAACAATCGAGACAGGAAGTAGTTGCCTATGAAGGTACCGTTCCTGAATTAAATATCCCCCTTGAAATAAGGGTTTACCTTAATCAAAATGCCGGGGTAAAGCCTGATAGCAGTTTTAAAATGCAGTGGCAAAATATTATGACAGTGTACGGAAATCCAGCTATTCCTTTTGTAAAAAAACGCTATGCTTCCTCCGGGCTCCAGGTAGCCATTAACCAGGCCACCCCGGTTGAAATAAATACGGGTAATGGAAAACAGCATACGCAACTCGTCGTGTTTATGGTAGAAAAACAAACGCAGGCAATTCAATTTATCACCACTAATCTCAGCGACTTTAAACTATTAAGACCATTTATAGATGATTTCATAGAAAATGTAGATACCATCGCTAAACGGGATTAAGTTCGTCTCTCATTTTTTTTACAAAACACTTTTTTACTGGTGCCTAGTATGCCAATTGCGGTTGATAATCTTTTTTTCACACACCTCTTCCATAATCAATCAACCAGGCAATTAACCAAACTTCAAACCAACCTGTATCTTCGCCGCATTCATTTTGCTTACACATGCAGTTAATTATCAGGCAGGCAACTATCGCAGATCCCAGATCCAGCCTCAATGGCAAGTTAACAGACCTCTATATTGATAACGGGAAAGTTAGTTTTCAAAGCAATTCAGATGATGGCACAAATGCTACCATCATCGATATTCCCGGTCTTTGTGTTTCGCCGGCATTCACAGATGTTTTTGCCCATTTTTGCGATCCGGGTCTCGAATTCAAAGAAAGCCTCGAAACCGGTACTGCAGCAGCTTTGGCCGGTGGCTACGCCAGGGTGTTGGTTTTACCAAATACAAAACCTCCAATAGATGCAAAATCACAGGTAGAATATATTGTACAAAAATCAAAAGCGCTTCCGGTATCAGTTCTTCCAATTGGCGCTGTAACCAAAGGCTGCGAGGGAAAAGAGCTGGCAGAAATGTATGACATGTATGCCAGCGGTGCAGTTGCATTCAGCGATGGTTTACACCCGGTACAAAGTGGACAGTTAATGGTAAAAGCGTTGCAGTACGTAAAAGCTTTTGACGGCGTGGTGATCCAGGTGCCCGATGAACTCAGTATTACCAAACAGGGTTTGATGAATGAGGGTATTATCAGTACACAAATGGGCTTACCGGGCAAACCGGCCATTGGCGAATACCTGATGGTAAGCCGCGATATAGAATTAGCTAGATATACTGAAAGCCGCATTCATTTTTCCGGTGTAAGTACTGCCGCTTCATTTCAAATAATAATGGCTGCAAAGAAGGAAGGATTGCAGGTTACCTGTAGTGTTACTCCTTACCACCTAAACTTTTGTGATGAAGACCTACAGCAATACGATACAAACCTAAAAGTAAATCCACCTCTTCGCACCCGTGCTGATATGGAAGCTACTAAGAAGGCAGTACTCGATGGCATTGTGGATTGTATTAGCAGTCATCATTTGCCTCACGAATACGATAGCAAGGTTTGTGAATTTGAATATGCCAAATATGGCATGGAAGGTCTTGAAAGCTGCTTTGGCGCAGTACGTAAAGCACTGCCATCACTCAGTACTGATGCTATAGCTAAATTATTCGCCATTGCGCCGGCCGCAATTTTCAACCAGGAATTGCCTGTTATTACCGAAGGAGCCGATGCACTACTTACCCTTTTTGTTCCCCATGGTGAACAGGTGTTTCAAAAAGAACAAATTTCATCCCTTTCAAGCAACAATGCTTTTATAGGGCAATCATTAACAGGTAGAATAATAGGCGTTGTACAAGGAAAACAAATTAAAATTATAGCCCAATAAATGAATAATAAACCGACCACTCCGGCTGTAAAAGGCCTGATCATTTCTGCTATCCTGGTGGTATATTCCATAGTTATAATCAGCCTGAAGATGGATACCAATAAAGATCTTGGCCCTATTCCATATGCTATTGTATTTGGAGGAACCCTGTTTGGCAGTCTTTATTTTGCCCGGGAAATGAACGGCAATGTTAGCTTTATGGAGGTGTTTAAACACGGATTCAAGATGACTACGCTGGTTGCAGCGATTGCAGGTTTTTGGATCCTCATTTCCATGAAGTATCTATTTCCGCATGTATTGGAGCATGGAATGGAGCTTATAAAGACCAATATGGTTAAACAAGGCAAAACCCACGAAGAAGCGGATAAGTTTATAGCGGGTTATCGAAATGGTGCGTTGGCGATGAGCTCGATAATGACCGTTGTCTTATACATCATTATAGGAGCGCTTGGCGCAGTTACCGGTGCCGTATTTTCAACTAAAAATCCCGAATACATACCCGGGGAACAGGCAAAATAAAAATGGATCTTAGCATTGTAATACCCTTGTTAAACGAGGACGAATCGTTACCTGAATTGGCAGACTGGATAAAAAAGGTTTGCGATGCAAATGCACTTACCTATGAGCTCATTTTTATAGATGATGGCAGCACCGATTCAAGTTGGGAAGTAATATGCAACCTGCGCCAGCAAAATCCCGCCGTAAAAGGCATAAAGTTTCAACGTAATTATGGCAAAAGTGCGGCGCTAAATGAAGGTTTTAAGATAGCTGCGGGTGAAGTTATTATTACGATGGATGCCGATTTACAGGATAGTCCGGATGAAATTCCTGCGCTTCGCCAAATGTTGCTTGATGGCAAATACGATCTTGTAAGCGGGTGGAAAAAGAAACGGTACGATAATACCCTTACCAAGAATATTCCCTCCAAATTGTTTAATGCAGCCACCCGCCAGGTAAGTGGTATTTACCTGCATGATTTTAATTGCGGGCTGAAAGCGTACCGGCGTAAACTGGTAAAAAGCATTGAAGTATATGGTGAAATGCACCGCTACATCCCGGTAATTGCAAAATGGCATGGCTTTCGGAAAATTGGCGAAAAAGTAGTAGAACATCGTGCCCGAAAATATGGTACCACCAAATTTGGCTGGGAACGATTTGTAAATGGTTTTCTCGACCTGGCCTCGATCACATTTGTTGGCAAATTTGGCAAGCGGCCCATGCATTTTTTTGGATTATGGGGAAGTCTTGTATTTATGTTAGGCGTTGGGATCAGCCTTTATCTGATCATTGCTAAAATAATCGATCCGCATTCTTATCTCACCAGTCGCCCCGCTTTTTATATTGCATTAGTGCTGGCTTTGATTGGTGTTCAGTTATTTTTAGCGGGTTTTTTAGCAGAACTGATTTCCAGGAATTCACCAGAAAGAAATGTGTATGGTATAGAAGAGAAATTGGGTTTATAGCACACGGATTACACATAATTATACGGATATAAAGGATATTGAAAAAATCAATCTTTATTCTTTAAAATCGAGGCCCGTTTACAATTAATTTTTTTTATTGATCTATAAATTAAGAAAACAGCCCATTATTTTGTTTTAAGTATACCCCAGCCTCAAAACCCCTTATTTAGTATCATGATTGAAGAAACCCTTTCCTATGAAATTATTAATGCTTTCTATAAAGTATATAATAAACTAGGTTATGGTTTTCTTGAGAAAGTTTATGAAAAAGCATTAATGATTGAATTAAAAAATCGAAAATTTAATTGTGAATCACAATATGGTATAGAAGTATATTATGAAGGCGTAGCAGTAGGAAAATACTTCGCAGATATCATAGTTAATTCCTGTATTATTCTTGAAATAAAAGCATCTGAATGTCTATGCGAAGAACACGGTTTCCAATTGATTAATTATTTAAAAGCTTCCAAAATCGAAGTTGGCTTACTTTTAAATTTTGGTAAGAAACCGGACGTTAAAAGAAAAATTTTCACCAATGATTATAAACTAAATAAATAGTATCCATTACTGAAAAATATCTACTTAAAACGCCCGGTTCAATGTAATCCATGCAAATTCTTTTAATCCTGTGTGATCCGTGTTCTCCAAAAACATTATTATAATTGGCCCCGCACATCCTATCCGCCCCGGCGGTATTACTACTTTTAATGAGCGTTTGTGCAACGCTTTTTTAGAAGAAGGACATAGCTGCAGCATCTGGTCATTTTGTTTACAATATCCATCGTTTCTATTCCCGGGTTCTTCCCAGTTTACAAATGGCCCTGCACCTCAAAACATACCTATACATTCCGTTATCAATTCAATAAATCCACTGAACTGGATCAGGGTTGGCAGTCAATTAAAAAAGCTTAAACCCGACCTGGTAGTTGTTCGTTATTGGATTCCGTTCATGGGTCCGTGTCTTGGTACCATCCTGCGCATTATCAAACAAAACAAGCATACTCAGGTAGTTTGCTTAGCCGACAATGTGATACCTCACGAACATCGGCCGGGTGATAAACAATTTACCCGCTATTTTGTAAAACCCGTAGACCGGTTTACAGTAATGAGTAAGCAGGTTTTGCAGGATTTGAAAACATTTACCAATAAAAGGGTGCAACTGCTTCCCCACCCTTTGTATGATAACTTTGGCAAGGGCGAAACAAGTTTAGAAGCAAGAAATATCTTGCAAAAACAATTCAACATTTCTATCGGCGAAAATGACAAATTACTGGTATTTTTTGGATTGGTACGACATTACAAAGGCCTGGATCTATTAATAGAAGCAATATCCAAAACAAAGGATAAAACGATAAAACTATTAATAGCCGGTGAGTTTTACGATGCAGAAAAGCCATATCTCGAACAGGTGAAAGCATTAGCCTTAGAAGATCGCATTATCATTTACAATAATTTCATAAACGGGGAAGATGTAAAGCATTTTATTTGCGCTGCCGATTGTGTTATTCAACCTTATAAATCAGCAACACAAAGTGGCGTTACACCTGTGGCCTATCATTTTGAAGTACCAATGATCGTTACTAACGTAGGCGGCTTGCCGGAGATGGTACCGCATCAAAAAGCAGGGATTGTATGTGAACCAAACGCCAACGATATTGCTGCAGCTATCGATGAATATTTTATAAAGGGAAAAGCTTTTTTTATGGAAGGCTTACTCGAAGAAAAAAAGAAGCTTAGCTGGGAGCGAATGGTTGCTGCTTTGGTTGGGCATAACGAATAAACAACCCTATTGCACCCTCATGATTTACAGAAGCAAAGCACCTTTACGGATTGGCCTCGCCGGAGGGGGAACTGATGTGAGTCCATATACCGAACGTTTTGGTGGAGCCATACTTAATGCCACTATCAACCTGTTTGCACATGCTTCTCTTGAAAGTACCGGTGACAACGGAATTGTATTAAATGATGCGAATGCGCAGGAGGAATTACGTTTCGACTGGATGCCGCAATTACCTATTGATAGCAAACTTGACCTGCTAAAAGGTGTTTACAATCATATTCAAAAAAAATACGGCGTACCGCTAACGGGCTTTAGGCTTACTACTTCTGTTGACACACCAGTTGGTTCCGGGCTAGGTACTTCTTCTACCCTTGTGGTGGCAATTATCGGTGTCTTTGCCGAGATGTTGAAACTTCCCCTGGGAGAATACGATATCTCTAAAATGGCATATGATATTGAACGCAATGAACTTGGTTTTGCTGGTGGCAGGCAAGATCAGTATGCGGCAACTTTTGGTGGAATTAATTATATGGAATTTAATGCAGCAGATAAAGTTATCGTTAACCCGCTACGTATTCAACCAGGCATTATACAAGAACTTGAAAATAATTTGGTGCTTTTCTATACTGGATACAGCAGGCAAAGTGGCAGCATTATCCGGCAACAACAACAAAATGTTTTGAATGATAATTTAGAAAGCATAACTGCTATGCACCAGTTAAAAAAGCAGGCGGTGTTAATGAAAGAAGCGCTTATCAAAGGACGGATGCAGGATATTGGCGAACTATTCGATTATGGATTTATTCATAAAAAAAAGATGGCTGAAGGTATTGCTAACCCCGGTATAGAAGCGGTTTACCAGGCAGTGCTGCAAGCCGGAGCTACTGGTGGCAAAATAAGCGGTGCCGGTGGTGGTGGTTTTATGTTTTTTTATTGTCCCGGAAATACCCGTTTCCCGGTTATTAAAACATTGGATAGTTTTACCGGCAAGGTTTGGCCCTTTTCTTTTACAAGCGAAGGACTTACCACCTGGAGTTTACCATAAAACAATATTGAGTTCCCTAAGTCAATATTCCAAATGGCAAGATGACAAAGGGTTCACTCTAAAATAAACCGGGTTATTGCACAAGCAAATACCTATTGAAAAACAGCACATGACAGACCTGGTAAAAAACAAAATCGTAGAATCCATACAGGTGAAACAAGCATTATTGGCCGATGACCGGTTAATAAATGTAATTGAAGAGATCGTAACATTGGTTATCATCGCTTTTCAATCGGGTAAAAGAATTTATTTCTGTGGCAACGGTGGCAGTGCTGCCGATGCGCAACATCTCGCAGCTGAATTTAGCGGACCATTTTATAACCGTGAACGTCGTGCCTTACCTGCCGAAGCACTGCATTGCAATTCCAGTTATATGACTGCCGTTGCCAACGATTTTGATTTTACTACGGTCTATGCCCGGTTGGTAAATGGTATTATGGAGCCCGGGGATATTCTCTTTGGCCTGAGTACCAGCGGCAATTCGGGCAACGTTGTGAAGGCATTTGAAACGGCCCGCATCAAAGGCATTTTAACAATCGGCATGACCGGTGAATCAGGCGGCAAAATGAAAGAGGTTTCTGATTATCTTTTCAATGTTCCCTCTACAAATACGCCACGCATCCAGGAAGTGCATATGCTTGCAGGGCATATTATTTGTGAAATGGTAGAAAACTCGCTTTTCCCTCCGGAGCTAGACTAAAAGAATCGTAGGCAAGCAACCCACAATAATGCAAATAACTACAGCTATTTTATTGGCAGGAGGCGAAGGAACAAGGCTGAAAAGTGTAGTTCATGAGTTGCCCAAATGTTTGGCGCCTGTAAACGGCCGGGCTTTTATTGATTATGTTATAGAACATTTACTTTCCCAGGGCATTCAGAAATTTGTATTTGCATTAGGTATAAAAGCAAACCAGGTTCAGCAACATGTAGACAGTACCTGGCCAGCGCTTGAAAAAATCTATTCAGTAGAAACTTCTGCGCTTGGTACGGGTGGCGCAATATTAAAAGCGGCCGGGAATATTGAAGACACAACAGCACTGGTATTAAATGCCGATACGCTTTTTAAGTTTGACCTGGGAGAAGCTTGTTCTTTCCACCATTCCAGCGAAGCTGTCTGTACCCTTCTATTAAAATCATTTGAGAAAACCGGTCGTTTTGGAACAGTACAAATCAATAAAGATGGATATATTACTGCTTTCCGGGAAAAGGAATCAGGCGCACCCGGCCTAATTAATGCAGGAGTTTACCTGTTAAATTTATCAGCCTGGATGCAAAATAATTGGCCCCCTGCTTTTTCTTTTGAAAAAGATTTTTTGCAGGAAAAACTGGATGAAGTTAAAATTGCCGGGCTTGTTCAGGATCAATATTTTATTGATATTGGCATTCCGGAGGATTATAAAAAAGCTCAGACTGAACTCAGATAAACCAATGAATTTTCAACTGTTTGTAAAATGAACATCAACCCTATAATGATACAACCCGATTCCACCTGGACGCTTTTTCTCGATCGGGATGGTGTGATAAATATTGAAAAAGAAGCCGATTATATTCATTCCTGGGCGGAGTTTGTTTTTTATGATGGCGTGGTAGATGCAATTGCCGAACTCAGCCTGCTTTTTGGAAAAACTATCATTGTAACAAACCAAAAAGGTATAGGAAAAGGGGTAACAAAAGCGGGAGAGGTACATACCATTCACGACAATTTATTGCAAGCCGTACTAACCGCGGGTGGTAAAATCGACGCCGTTTTATATTGCCCGGATATTGACATCAGTAGCCCAAACCGTAAGCCAAATCCGGGGATGGCTTTCCAGGCAAAAGCCATGTACCCGGAAATTATTTTTGAAAGAAGCCTGATGGTGGGTAATAACCTGAGTGACATGCAATTTGGCCGTAATGCCGGAATGAAAACTGCTTTTGTTAGAACAACCCAGCCCGAACTGGCATTACCGGAAGGCATAGCCGATCTTGATCTTGCCAACCTGCCAGCGCTGCTAAAATTACTAAAAACAAAGGGTGAGTAATTGATTTCGGAATTTTGAGATCTTGGGATTTGAGATTTGAGACTTGTTATCTGTTATTTGTTATTTGTTATTTGAGATTTGTTATTTGTTATTTGTTATTGTTGCAGCTATGTTATATCATTCTCACTTAAAAATGCGTTAGCAGAGTCATCTTATCTTGCAACTATGTCCCGACTCGTTTGTTTCTTATTTTCTTTGTATTTGCTGGCTGGTTTTTACAACCCGGTTGAAGCACAAAAAATTCAAAGCCAGCATCTTAAAACTCTGCAGGCCATTGATGATTCACTGGGTGAATATGGGTCCAAAATGCTGGATGAGACTTTACCTGCTAAACGGTTAACGGCCGACAGCATGTTTACCCGGCTACTGGTGAGGGCTTTACGGGTTCCTAATTCATTTTATTTTGGCTTCGATTCCATGCAAATGGCTCCGGTTGTATACCCGGATGATAGCAGCTTCAGGCTGATTACCTGGCATTATACATTGAATGATGCCGACTATCGTCAAAGAGGTGTGCTGCAAGTGAATACTCCAGATGGTTCCTTAAAAATATTTCCATTGTATGACGTATCGGATTATACCGATGCCCCGCAGGATTCTATTCGTACCCCACAGAACTGGATTGGTGCGGTGTATTATAAGATCATACAGAAAAAAAGAGAGGATGAAAATGTTTATACCCTGATTGGTTATGATGAAAATAACGAGCTGACTACCCGTAAATGGATGGAAATGCTAAGCTTCAATAAAAATGGCGAACCCAGGTGGGGAGGCAGTTTTACGATTGCAGACAGCACATCTCCGAGGCCAGTTGTTAAGCCCCGGTTTTTACTCGAATACAAAAAAGGCAGCAGCGCCAAACTCAACTATGATCCCGAAGAGGACCTGATTATTATGGATCACCTGGTAAGTGAAAGCAACCAGCCTGAAAGAAAAGCAACTATGGTTCCCGGCGGTGATTATGAAGCATTTAAATGGGTAAATGGTAATTGGTTAAACGACCCAAAATTGTTTACTCAAATGCTGGGTGATGGCAACGAACCCCGCGAACAAACTATTTTAAACGATAATGGCATTGCCGATGAAAGCAAGCTGATGGAACAGAGTGAAAAAAATATGGGCAAGGACAAACCGGCTGTCAAACCAGTTGTAAAAACGCCCGCTAAACCGGTAAAGAAGAAAGAGTAAATTATTGATTAGCAAAAAAGCAATATTTATCAATCCATTGCAAAAAGTATAGATACAACGCAAAGCCCCGGCGGCTGTTCGCAATAGCTATAAGAATTTGCAATAACAAGGCCGGTGCCTGGCAGAATTTAGCCGGCTGATGATTGAGTTTTACCTGTATCTCCTTTTACTACTCTTTATGCTCACCAACAACACTTACCCCAGGATCACCGCACCCAACGCTGGAAGTTGCAATTTCAGCTCGTATCGTTTTTGTTTTTTATCTACCAGTTCGCTTTTGATTTCGGGATTGTAAACATCACCAGTGCCATAGTATTTAGCGCTGTTGGTATTCATAATTTCTTTCCACTTCCCTTTTCCATTTACCCATATGCTGAAATCATGGCGTACTACGGGTGTAAGATTTAATATAACCAGCACATCATCTTTTTCGTTTTCGCCTTTGCGTTTATAGGCAATTACCGATTCCTGCCGGCGATTGGTTTCTACCCATTCAAATCCGTCCTGGTCAAATTGCCTTTCGTAAAATGCAGGGAATTTTCTTACAAGGTGCAATACATCTTTCACGCATTCCTTGAGCATGTTGTGACTGTTATGTTGCAGCAATTCCCACTGTAGCTCGCTTTTGTGATTCCATTCGTTGGTGGCACCAAACTCATTACCCATAAAAAGCAATTTTCCACCCGGGTGCGTAAACATATAAGTATACATGAGGCGCAGGTTGGCAAACTTTTGCCATTCATCACCAGGCATTTTATACAGCATGGGGCTTTTACCATGCACCACTTCATCATGGCTTAGTGGCAGCATAAAATTTTCATCGTTATAATACATCATGCTAAAGGTGAACTGGTCCTGGTGATCTTTCCGGAAGATAGGATCCCGCTTAAAATAATTCAGGGTATCATGCATCCAGCCCATCATCCATTTCATACCAAAACCAAGACCACCGGCAAATGTTGGATTTGTAATTCCTGGCCAGTCAGTTGCTTCTTCTGCAATAGTTTGAATGCCTTTGAAATCTCGATAAAGTGTTTCATTCAATTCTTTCAGAAAAGCAATGGCTTCAATATTTCCGTTACCACCGAATTCATTTGGTTCCCACTCTCCTTCGTTCCGGCTATAATCTAATTTCAGCATGCTGCTTACTGCGTCAACCCGAAGTCCGTCAATATGAAATTTTTCAAACCAGTAACGGGCAGAGCTAATTAAAAAACTTTTTACTTCGCTGCGTTTATAGTTGAAGATATAACTGCTCCAATCGGGATGATAGCCTTTGCGCATATCGGCATATTCATAGGTATGTGTACCATCAAACATGTACAGCCCATGGTTATCATAAGGAAAATGCGAGGGTACCCAATCGAGTACTACCCCAATTCCTGCTTCGTGAAAAGCATCAACCATTGCCATAAAATCTTCGGGATTTCCGAAACGGGAAGTAGGTGCAAAATACCCGGTACCCTGGTAACCCCAGCTGCCATCATAAGGGTGTTCCATCACCGGCATTAATTCCACATGGGTGAAGCCCATCTCCTTTACATATGGAACCAGTCTTTCCGTAATTTGCTTATAACTGTTGTAGGCATCCTCGTTGTTTTTATCGGGGCGCATCCAGCTAGCCAGGTGCACTTCGTATACATTCCACGGTGCTTTTAACGAATTATGTTTTTCACGGCTATTCATCCAGAGCGCATCATTCCACCGGTAGCCGTCATTGTTCCAGGTAATAGAAGCCGTAGCAGGTTTCATTTCCCAAAATCTTGCATAAGGATCACCTTTGTCAAGCTTTATTCCTTGGTATCCGACAATATGATATTTGTAGGCTTCGCCTTTCGGAAGAGATGGAATAAAGCCTTCCCAAATCCCACTTTTATCAAGCCTTGCATACAATTCATGCGCATGTGGTTTCCAATCATTGAAATTGCCAATAACACTTACTGATGTAGCATTTGGAGCCCAAACAGCAAAATAGTAACCTGTGTTTTGCAGCACTTCCACCTGGTGGGCGCCAAACAAATCGTAAGCCCGGTACAGTGTTCCCTGGTGATAGTTCTGAATGTCTTCAGGTGCGAAACGACTGTAATTCCATACTGGTTTAGTACTATCAACAAAATGAATTTCTTCGTATTTAACAGCTGCGTTACTCAATGGTTTCCTGGGTGTTTTTTGAGGCGTTTTAGTGGATGATGCAGTTACTTTTTTTGCAGGTGCTTTCTTAGCTGCCGCTTTTTTTATTATTGCAGTGGGCTTTGAATCCGCTATGGCAAATGCACCCGCCGGGGCAGAAGCTGGCTTAATTGTTTTCTTACTTTTTTTTACTAAGCTCGTATCGTTGTTTTTTCCGGATGGCGCCATGATAATAAGTGCTTTAGTTGAATAAAGATAAGCCTGCACAATTTAGCAGCAGGGAGCGATTAGGATAGATTGCTATTTTTTTTAGGCGTCATAACTTATCGCAACACCAAAACATTCACAACAATTTAATGTCCGGCGAAAAATAGCGCTAACTATAAACCAGATATTCACGAATCATTACCGTTCATCATAAAGCATTCTACAGTAAATTATTACGTAGGAATGTTGCATAATCAAACCAGTCCTGCTTCATGCTTAAAAACCTCCTGCTATCGCTAACTGTCCTGCTTTTTGCCGGACCTGCCTTTTCTCAACATACAGTAAAAGGAACAATCACCGACACCAGCACCCATGCCGATCTAAAGAATGCAGTCATTTCTTTGCTTAGAAGTAAGGATTCTGTATTAATTAAATTTAGCCGGGTTGGAGAAGGCGGCAAGTTCCAGGTAAAAAATACACCTGAAGGTAAATATGTGTTGCTGATCAGCCATCCACGTTTTGCTGATTATGCTGACGTGATTGAAGTGAAAGAAGCACTTGACCTGGGTAATATCAGCTTGCTTTCAAAAGCCACTATTTTGGAAGATGTAATTGTAAGAGGTAGCCCCATTCGTATGAAAGGTGATACGCTTGCATTTATTGCAGATAGTTTTAAAGTGCGCGAAGGTGCTACAGTGGAAGATCTGTTGAAAAAATTGCCGGGGATACAGGTTAACAGTAAGGGTGAAATAACCGCACAGGGCGAAAAAGTGACCAAAGTACTGGTGGATGGAGAAGAATTTTTTGGCGACGATCCTACGCTTGCCACTCAAAATATGATTGCCAAAGCTGTAAAAGAAGTACAGGTATTTGATAAAAAAAGTGACCAGGCAACCTTCACAGGGGTAGATGATGGTCAAAAAACCAAAACGATAAACCTGAAATTAAAAGATGAATTTAAAAAAGGATATTTCGGCAAAGTAAACCTGGCAGGCGGCATTCCTGATCGCTGGCAAAACAGCGCCATGATCAATGCGTTTAAAGACAAAAGAAAGTTTAGCGTGTACGGCAAAATGGCCAACACAGGTGAAACTGGTTTGGGTTGGCGCGACGATAGCCAGTATGGCGGAGGCTTGGGAATGCAAACAGAAATTACCGAAGACGGGGGAATGATGATGTGGAGTTCCGGTGATGACTTTGGCGGAATGGGTGGTTTTGGTGGCGAAGGATTACCGAAAAGCTGGATGGCCGGTACCAGTTTCAGCAACAAATTTAATGCTGATAAGAATAGTATTTTGGGAGCATACAGGTACCAGAAATTAAATACCGCAGGCACCACAACTACCAGTACGCAAAACCTGCTTCCAAATAACCAGTTTACAAATAACGAAACATCGCAGTTTCAATCGAACCGCTGGCGCAATAAAGGAAATTTAAAATCAGATATTTTTATCGATTCATCACAGTCGCTTACTATTACCGCCGATGGTAGCTATGGGGGAACCAACTCTTATAATCTTTATGAAAGTGAAGCAATCACCAATAGTAAACTTCCTGTAAATAAAAATGAACGCTCCAGCATTAGCGAAGGAAAGAATGGCACTTTTAATGTAAATGCATTATATAAAAAGAAGTTTAAAAAAGCAGGAAGAACGCTCTCCGTAAACCTGTCGGAAAAATACAATATGAACACTTCAGATGGCTTTTTGAAAAGCCGTTTAGATTTGTTTAAAGATGGCATATATACCGGAACCGACACAACCGATCAGAAAAAAGAAAATGATAGCCGTAGTTTGACACTGGAAACAAGAGCTGCTTATACCGAACCCATTGGCAAACATGGAATATTGGAATTTAACTATGGTTATGGAATGGCTAACAGCGAGCAAAAACGCCTAAGCTACGATAACATCAATGGTAAATATGAAAGCCTAAACCAGTTATTTAGCAACGATTACAAATTTGCCACCCGCACGCATCGCACAGGAGTTGGCTATCGTTACAATTATAAGAAAATAGTATTGGGATTTGGAAGTGATGTGAGTTTTTCTAACTGGAAACAAACGGATTTATTTACAAATACGGAACGCAATTACGACTTCAATAACTTCTTTCCCAAAGCCAATTTCAGTTATAAACTTGGGCAATACAGCAGGTTGCGGTTAAACTATAGCGGCCGCACCCAGGCACCAACCATTAACCAGCTACAACCTGTTTTAAACAACAACGATCCTTTGAATATTGCACTCGGAAATCCTGATTTAAAGCAATCTTTCAATAACAGGTTTGAGCTTGGTTATAATTTTTACCAGGTGTTAAAAGAACAGGGATTATACTCCAGTTTTTATTACAATCCTACCTCTAACGACTTTAGTACAAAAGATCAAATTGACAGTAGTGGCCGAAGATTGTCTCAATCAGTAAACGTAAATGGCAACTATACTTTTGGTGGCTGGATGGGTTATAACTTCAAACTAAAAAAACCAGGAATACGTTTTGGCATTAACATAAACCCCGAAATCAGGAGAAATCAAAACTTCATCAATGGAATAGCGAATGAAAACCTAAACAGGCGCTTTAATATTGGTTTTGATGCAGGCAAATACAAGGATAAAGCTTATGAAATTTCACTAGGTACTGAATTTAGTTATAACTATACTACTTCATCGATTCGTCCCGAATCAAAAATAGAATACTGGACCATCACACCAACACTAAACACAAAAATTGATTTTCCAAAAGACTTTGTTCTTAGTACTGATTTCAATTACAACTGGCGACAAAAAACAGGTGTATTCAATACCAACAATGCATTTATCTGGAATGCTTCGGTGAACAAAAAAATCATGAAGAAAAAAGACATCAGGCTGGGCCTGATGGTAAATGATCTCCTGAACCAGAACATTGGATTCAGAAGAGACATCAGTACAAATTTCATCACTGAGAAAACATACGATGTTATCCGCCGTTTTTGGGCTGCCACACTCACATGGAACTTCAATAAAGGACCGCAGAAGGAAGAACAGTGGTAGTTTTGTTGATTGGCTAGTTAGTTGATTGGTTAAAAGACAAAGGGAAATATCATATTAAAAATAGAATTCATGAAATATATTTTAAATTTAATACTGTTGATGTATATCGTAGGTGTATACGACGCTACAGCACAAACACAATTTATTACCAGTGGAAAGATTGAATTTGAGCAGAAAGTAAATATGCACAAGCGGGTGGGCGAAGGCATGTGGGCAGATGAAATGAAAAGAAAATTACCACAGTTCAGCACTACTTATTTTGACCTTCGCTTTGACGAGAACGAGAGTACTTACCGCACCGGTAAAGAAGTAGCCGACGATCCCTGGAAAAAAATGTGGGGAGGCGGGGAAGATGAGAATAACGTGATCTACAATAACTACGATAGCGGCCATACCATTAGCACCAAACAAGTGTTTGAAAAACTATACCGGCTTGATGACAGCCTGCTGAATATTGAATGGAAAATAGGTAACGACACCCGTGACATTGCCGGCTTTACCTGTCGCAAAGCAGTTGGTAAATTTTTTGACAGTTTATATGTTGTTGCTTTTTATACAGAAGAAATTATTACGCCGGCGGGACCGGGCAATTATACGGGTTTACCTGGTATGATATTAGGTATCGCTATCCCGCGTTTTTCAACAACCGTGTTTGCTACCAAACTCGAACTTACATCTCCGAAACAAAGTGAAATATCGCCTTTACTGAAAGGTAAAAAAGTAACCCGGAAAGATATGTTTGCACAAGTTAAAGAGGTGTATACCAGGTGGAACAACGATGAATGGCAAAAATATTTCTGGCAAACCGTACTGTAATTTTCAGGGAGTTGGCAGGCCTTTAGCTTTTAAGTCTGCGGCAGTTACTTCGAATAGCAAAATGGTATACCTGTAATTGGCTACTGGTTCAAAGTTTTCCCGCAGCCAGGCTATGTTTTTCTGTGGTCCTTCATGTTCTGCAAAGAGCTTATTTACGGGAATTGCAAACTTGCCTGTTGCCGGTATATTTCCAGGAATTTTATATTCGGGATTCTTTTCAATAAATGTCTTGACCCAGGGATCTGATTGCCCATAATCAAGCGATGAATCTTTAACTATTTTATAGGCCATTGTTTTATTCCAAACCAATTCATTGGTATAAGCAATAAGATTTGGTAGGTATCTCACTACACTTATAAGATGTAATAAAATCAAACCAAAAAATACCGGCTTATATCTTTCAACCAAAGTGATCACGGTACTACTTATCCCGATGTATAAAAACGGCATTAAGATCATAGCGTGCCGCAGTCCAATCTGAAATTTATTCGCGAAACTCAGTATGCACAAAAAGTAGATTACTGGTAACCATAAAAACACGTTTTCATTTATTACCTGTAGTTTGGTTTTTTGCTGGAAAAACCTGGCAATGGTTGCAAATATTAGCAGCCAAATCAATAATGGAAATTTAAACAAAGCAGTAGCAATGTAATAATACCAAACACTGGTATTACAATACACTTTATTGAAAATCCAAACACCACCATAAGTGCTATCCGGCTTGCAGCCACCATATTCTGCATGTTGCTGCAACATATCCAAACCCTGAACAAATGCTGCGGGTAAAGGCACCGGCCAACCTGCAAAAAAATTCAATGAAGCTTGCAGGTCTGAAAATAACTTACTTGTAAAATGGATAGCACCGAAGGATGTAAAAATGCCCTTTCCATAATACGCGGCATTTATTACAAGCAATTGTATTACAATAAACACCAGGAGCTGTAACAGGGTTCTTTTTAACGATAAACTGCGTGCCAGGTAGTACCTGTACCCAAACAAAAACAATAACAGAGGGTACAAATAAATCATAGATGCTTTTGTAACAATTGCCAATGCAGCGGCAATGCTTAAAAGCCACCAATATCGCTGGTTTTCTGTAACCGAGAACCGCCAGGCAGTATACATGCAGGTAACCAGTAACGCAGCACTGGCCAGATCGCTGCCAATCACCATGCCATAGGCAAATACCAATGGATCGAAACAAAATAACAATAATAGAAGTACCCATTTTTTTGGCCCTACAATGCGGCCGACCCAACAAAAAACAATAAAGGCTGCAAGCATTGCATATATATACATAAACGGCCGCCCGGCCTTCAGATAAAAAAATACATCCTGTGCTAATAAGTATTCCGGTAATAAAGGTTTGATAATGCCAGGAACCAGTGAAAAGAACATCATTGGCGTTTTGCTATCCATGATCGGTGCAAAACGACTGGGATCACCTTTAGCCCAGCGATAGGTGTAATTAAAATAATCAGGTTCGTCAAAAAACACACCCTGCTTAGAATTGTACCAGGCGGTAAGCAGAACGTGTACCAATATAAGTATAACAAAGGTCCGACGCTGCTTCACAGGTGTTAACGCCCATGTTTGTGACCAAAATGAAAGCTGCCAGAATTTGTGTTTTGCCTGCATGTATAAACACAAAGATGGGCTGAAACAGGCAATTAGAACCGGATCATACTTTAAAACAGGCATCACCCTGGTTTAGTGACCTGTTCCATCCTGGTTCATTATGTACCTAATGGAGTTCAACCTGGTCTTTGCTTTCCGGTTATTTACATTGATCTGTCTTTTAACGTTAAGCAGGGTAGTTATTCATTTAATTGATTTACGATAGCTTTCAGATCGCCGATAACGATATGCAAACGGGCTGTTTCTTTTTTTACAGACCGCTTATCCAAATAGAAATAAGCAAACGCCATCCAGGCAAGATAAACCGCCAAAAAAATGATGACGTTTACAATGGGCCTCCCTGAAAATACTTCTAAGAAATAAAGCCCCATTGCTCCATTTAAGGCAAGATAATAAACGGGCATCCCATATGTAATTTGCTTCTTACGCATAAGGTAATATGCTTCCCATTGTTGTAAATTATTAGTCGGGCTCGCCGTATCATCAATAGCCTTAATCCGCTTCCAGGTATACAACATCAGGCTGGCCTGGCCAAAGCAAATAAGTGCTACTAATGCAATGGCACCGTAAGTATACCAATGTTGAAAATTAAATTCGTAGAATAACCCCATGGCGAGCATCAATAAACCGGTAAAAACAAGCATTATACAACCACCCAGCTGCTTATTTTTTAATCTCCTCTTTGAATTAACAGCAGCTTTGTTGCCACCAAGAGGCTGCCGGTTTTTTCCTTCCTCATTTCCTGATTGTTGCCACAAATTTTGCAATGACTCAAAGTCTTTCATAACTATTATAAATTTCTGTCAGCTGTTTTTTAATGCGGTGAATTTTAACCCGAAGATTAGCCTCAGAAATAGCAAGAATACATGCGATCTCCCCATAAGGTTTATCATCCAGCACCAGTGAAATAATGATACGATCAGTTTCTGCAAGCTGGCTGATACACTTATATAGAAGTTGAACTTCCTGCTCCTTGTTATTGACTTCTTCGTGTAGAAGATGCAACCCCGGGTGTTCAATATCCACCAGCTTTTGCTTGTGTTTGCGTAAGTGAGATAAACAGGTATTAACGGCAACCCGGTAAATCCAGGTACTCCAGGAAGCATCTCCTCTAAATTTTTGCATGTTGTTCCAAACAGCAATAAAAGCTTCCTGTAATAAATCTTCAGCCTGCGCCAAATCCCCCGTATAACCAAGGCATAACTTTAAGATTCCAGGTGCATACTTACTATAAAGATTTGTAAATTGCTGTTGCTCCTTCATTCAATATTTTACTTCATTATAAATAACTGCCTGGTGGAATTATGGTTTTAAAAATGCATCTATTTCATTATATAACCATTGAGGCTGATCATACATTATAAAGTGCTTGCTGTCTGCCACATGTATGATAACCTGTTTGGCATTTGCATATTGTGCCCCGATTAGTTTGTAACTGTTTTCTTTATTTGCATAAATACTTCCTAAAACCAGCATTGGTTCTGATATTTTCTTCAATGCTGGTCTTAAATCAGTTGTTGATAATTCTACCAACGTTAACCCGAGAGACCGCCGGTTGCTGTTATATTGCCATGTTGCAATTTCCCTGGCACGAACCGAATCATTTACCTGGTACAACATAACTTTTGCAGTTCTGTCGATAAAACCACTATCAGGTAAACTTTCAAAACTTTTGATAACGGCATCTGTGTTAAAACGTGGATCAACCTTTAAAGAATCAGCATTGGCAGCAGGATTATTCAGTGCTGATAAAAATGGCAGCCCGTCTACACAAATCATTTTTCCAAAAAGGTTTGGAGCTTCACTGCTTACCCAGATGCTCATAAAGGCACCCAGGCTATGTCCAATCAAAATTGGCTTCTTCAATTGGTGCTCCTTAACATATACTATAACGTCATTTTTTATGGTTTCGAGAATGGGAGACGGTATTGCCGGAACACCCGCATAACCCGCAAGTGTTAACACATGGCATTGATAACGATCTTTCAGATGTTCCACTGTTTCTTTCCAAACATCACCACTGCAGCTATAACCGGGAATAAGTATTACCGGCTGCCCTTTACCGGTTACTTCCACTTTAAAACTTCTGGTGGATTGGGCTTGCAATTGAAGCAGTAATAAACAAAGAGAAAAGAATATGCTGCACTTTTTCATAGCCGTTTGTTTTTATATAGCTATTGGAGGCAGCTTTTAGTTATTTGTTACAACTTTCTAAAAAAATATTTTTTAACGATTGAGAGAAGCCATTTGTTACCTAAGACAGCTAGCATGATTTGGAGATTATATAATTATTTCTCCATTTGATTTTGATGTAGTGTAGCCAATACCTGTTGAATGGATTGATTGGTTGTGTCACCTTTTTCCTGCAATTTTCCTACTGCCGCTGCTGTTGCAAAGTTTAATAGTTGCCGGGGATCATAACCAAGTTTTGATCCAAATATTAAACCCGCCATAAAGCAATCTCCTGTTCCAACTTTATCCACCACATGATCGGAAAAAAATTCAGGTGAGTCATAAAGTGTGTCGCTAGTATATAAAGCTGCATAATAATGAATGCCGCTATCGCCTTTGTCGAAACGAAATGTATTGGTAATTGTTTTGCAATTTGGATATTGCGATTGAAGATACTCCGATGTTTTCTGCGCATGTTCGAGGTACGCCTGTTTAGTACCTTTGTTGTGAATGCCGTCATCAATTGGAACATCAAGCAGGCTATTTGCACTCCAGATATTACCCATTACCAAGTCACAGTATTGCATTAGGCCAGTCATTATTTCAGCAGGTCTTTTACCATATTGCCACAACTTATCCCGGTAATTCAGATCAATGGAAACTGTGATATTCATGGCTTTTGCAATTTGCAGCGCTTCCATGCAAACGGCTGCAACATTAGCATTTAAGGAGGCGGCTATAGCACTCAGGTGAAACCAGTCGACATCCTGGAAAAGTTGCTGCCAATTTACAGATCCTGTTGTTAGTTCTGTAAAAGATGATCCCTTGCGATCGAATACAATTCCTGAATCTTTTACATCAGTTCCCTGCAATAAATAATAAACTCCAAGCCGGTCCCCACAAAACTGGATAGCTGATGTATTAATACCAATTTCACTTATGTATTCTTTAACCGCATGCGACATAAAGTTATCCGGAATAGCCGTGCAATAATTTACCGGTATATTCCACTTACAAAGAGCCGTAGCAACATTTAATTCTGCTCCGCCGATGTGTACCGGCATGGATTTTTGCTTATAGCTAGCCGTGCCGGGTAAAGGAGAATAGCGTAAGAGAACTTCACCAAAACATAATACTTTTTGCATGATCACCAGGTATTAAAATGTAAAATATCTCAGTAATATTTTACCGGGCAATACAAGTTAAACAATCCAGGTCACCCGGGAACTATATCAGGCATAATCCATGGGGATTTGCCGGACCTGCGAGCCATATTCAGACTGGCGATGTCATTGAGCGCTGAATTCCCAGCTCAAGACCCCGCAGCTCCGCAAGCCCCCTTAAACGCCCAATAGCACTATATCCGGGATTCGTGGTTTTCTTAAGATCGTCCAACATCTGGTGACCGTGATCGGGACGCATTGGAATTGAAACCTTACGTTTACGCATCACTGCTATTATTTCCTTTACAACTGCATACATATCCACGTTGCCTTCCAAATGATTGGCTTCATAAAAATCTCCTTCGTCATTGCGTTCAGTACTGCGCAGGTGAATGAAATTTATCCGGTCGCCAAACTGTTTTACCATAGCAGGTAAATCATTATCGGAACGAACACCAAATGAACCCGTACAAAAACATAATCCATTGTTTAGAGAAGGAACGGCGTTAAATAAAGTAGTTATATGATCCACAGTACTTACAATTCGCGGTAATCCAAAGATGGCAAAAGGCGGATCATCGGGATGGATCACCATTTGCACTTTACATGCATCGGCAACAGGCATAATTTGTTGCAAGAAATAGATTAGGTTTTGCTGTAATTTGTTTGCATCTATTCCAGCATATACATCCAAAGCCTGCTGAAATTTTTCCAGTGTTAAATGTTCTTCGCTTCCCGGCAAACCAGCGATAATATTTTTTTGCAACAAGGTTTTTTCCTCCCTGCTCATGGTATCAAACAACGATTTCGCCTTTGCAATTGCTTCTTTGCTGTAATCATTTTCCGCACCCTTACGTTGCAACATAAAAATATCAAAAGCAATCAATGCAGCTTTTTCAAAACGCAATGCTTTGCTACCATCAGGCAAGTTATAACTGAGATCGGTTCGCGTCCAGTCGAGCACCGGCATAAAATTATAAGTAACAATATGAATGCCGCAATCACTTAAATTTCTTAATGTTTGTTTATAATTTTCAATGTACTGCAGGTAATTGCCCGTTTGAGTTTTAATGGCTTCGTGTACAGGCACACTTTCCACTACATTCCATTCGAGACCTGCAGCTGCTACTACGGCTATCCGTTGTTTGATATCTTCAAACGGCCATACAGTGCCGTTCGGAATATAATGCAAAGCACTTACTACTCCAGTACAACCTGCCTGTTTAATATCCGACAAACTAACCGGGTCATTAGGGCCATACCAACGCATGGTAGGTTGCATGAAAACTGATTCTTTTTGACCCGCTAAAAATTTATAATCTACCATTCCAATTAATTTGAAAATTACACGCTTAAGCTATCAAAAAATACATCCTATTGTTTGTAACAATCAATAGGATGTACCGGGTAATAAAAGCTTAAAATTGTGCAGGACTAAAGCAATAATTAATATTTAAATACTTTGCCATTCACCATCACTTCCTGAGTTTTTTCATCGAACGTTGCCTTGCATCCGGTATGCACTGCTGCATTAGTCATTATAGTGGCAATAGAATGAGAATAACCTGCTTCAACCGGCGCATTTGGTTGTTTGCGCTGGCGTACCGATTCCATAAAATTGCGCATATGTGCAGAGGTTAATTTATCTCCACCGGTATTGGCAGAAGCAATTACTTTTTCTGCGGAAGCGAGTTCTGCTTCCGGTAACAAATTCGCTTTCATATTCATGGCAGCCGCGGCTCTTTCGGTTAAGCCACCGCGTGGAGAAACTTTGTTGGTATTTAAGTTTAATTCTCCGCCATTCGCATAATATATCTCTGCCGGGTTCTCATCGCCGTTATGCATACGGGAACCAAACGTTACCTGGAAGCCGGAAGTAAGATCTTCGGTGGGACCGTAATCAAATACGGCATAGGTAGTGTCCCAGTTTTTCCTGCCATCCTTCCACATATAAATCCCACCATTTGCCACTACACTGCGTGGATGCTTAAGCCCGCTAAACCAATGCACGGTATCAATCTGGTGACTCATCCACTGGCCCGGCATGCCGGATGAGAAAGGCCAGAACAAACGATATTCAAGATATTTGCGGGGATCCCATTTTTCGAAGGGACGGTTCATCAGGAAACGCTTCCAATCTGTATCTTCTTCTTTCAATTGCGCCACCAGTTCGGGCCTGCGCCAACGTCCCGGTTGATTTACATTCCAGGTTAATTCTACCATAGTTATGGGCCCAAATTTGCCTGATTTTATATATTCATCTGCCGCCCAATAATTCGCACCGCTTCTTCTTTGTGAGCCTATCTGCACAATTTGGTTACTTGCCTTAACCGCTTTCAGTGCGGCACGTGCATCTTCCATTGTTTCGGCAAAAGGTTTTTCAACATACGCATCCTTGCCATTTTTTACAGCCTCTATACAATGCAATGCATGTTGAAAATCCGCCGTGCTTACAATAACAGCATCTATCGATTTGGAATCATACAATTCGTCGTTGTTCCGGTAGGTATTTATATCATGCCCCATCTTTTCTTTTAGAAAACCTTGTCCCTGTTCTCTTCTCAATTTCCAGAGGTCACTTACACCTACAATATCAAAATTTAATTCTTTGTAATGATTGTAAAAAGAAGGAAACAAAGAATTTTTGAACCGGTCAGAAAATCCTACAACACCTACTCTTACACGATCATTGGCTCCAATAATATTGCCATAACTTTTTGCACTAAAGCCCATTCCCCCTATATACAAACCAGCGGATGCTTTTACAGTGTTCTTGATAAAGGCGCGGCGATTGTTAATCATAGACAGCTTATTTTATATATGACATTTAAAGAAGATTGCAATACGATTATTTAAGTTCCTGGATCTTTATACTTCTGAATGATACTTTGTTGCCATGATCCTGTATAAGGATGCGGCCCTTTGGTGCCATCCCGAAATTTGGCCATTTGGCATATTTACTCAGGGCTACAAGTGCATGATAATACTGCGCGCCTCTTTTATAATCCAGCATTTTCCAGCCATTCAAATAATGCTCTACCCTATTATCGGGATATACAATTACCATTCCCCTGTTCCACTCTCCTATTTTATGCCGTGCACGGTTTTCCTTTATCGACGGAATAAGATCATACAACGAACCCAAAGTTCTGTTTCCAATGGAACCCAGTTTTGCATCAGGATGTTTTTCATCGTCCAATATCTGGAACTCCAACCCAATAGCAGACCCGTTGTTATTTTCTGATTCAGTAACAAAATATTTTACACCGCTGTTTGCACTATCAGTTAATTTAAAATCGAATTGAAGAATAAACGCACTGTATTCCTTTTCAGTTACAATATCACCGCCGTTTGTTGATTCTGCACCTGTTGATTGAAGTACACTTAGTTCACCGTCCTTAATCTCCCAGCCTTTTTCGGGGAAAGCATTTTTATAGGCACCACGCCATCCGTTGGTTGTTTTTCCATCAAATAATAATTGCACACCATTCTTTTTCTCCTGGTCTGAAATATCGTTTGGTATAAGATTAACCACAAAGACCTTATCAGGTGCTGAGGGTTTCAAATTGGTTGTTTGAATGCGAATATTACGCCAGCGTATTTGTTTGCCGGCTTCCTCCGCTTTACCAATGGAATGTACCTGCAAGGCAATAAAACCCGATTTACCGATATTATCTACCAGGTTAGCCATGGGTTTTCCATTTAAGAAGGTGCGGGTATTATTGCCAATGCACTCGATGCGGCATTTGTACCAGTTCTTCAACTGAAGTTTTAACCGGTTATTAGTGTTGTACTCCATGGGATACAACCAGTCCCTGCGTGCTTCGTCATATATGCCGCCCGACCAGGCCCTGTCGGACGGGTCTATTTCAAACTGGTAGCCGTGTACCCTTCCATTCATATAATCCGGTTTGCTTTCGCTGCGGAATTGTACCCCCGAATTCATGTCGTTGTCCAACAAAAATTCAAACTCTAAAATAAAATCGCTGTAGTCTTTTTCTGTTGCGAGAAATGCATTTGGTTCCCCGAATACTGTGGTTCCAACAATCTCGCCATTCACCACTTCATATTTGGCTTTACCATTTACCTGTTTCCATCCACTAAAATCTTTGCCGTTAAACAACTTCTGCCATTGTGCTGATAGCAAAACCGGGCAAAAAATTTGAAGAAGAACAACCATCAAAAACACCGGCACAAAATTCTTTTTATTCATGTAGCTTATTTATACAACCTGCTATAAAAGGAAAGCAACCGGCAATTTAGCTAATAATTGTTATGCCGAATTACTTTCCATTGGTTTCGCAAGGTAATAAGCCACACAATGTAATTGCCTCCATAGCCACTATTATATTCACGAAATCGTTGTAGTTGCAGGCCTTGCGCCTAATTAGATGCTGTTGCAAGCCAGCGAAGCACTTAATGCTAAACTACTTACATAGTATTTTTAAGATTGGGTAACTACTCCTGGAAGTAGAAATCAGCTAAACTGTTATTTAGGATTGAATACCATTTCAAATCGTTCGAATACCGCCCTGGAGTTCGGTTCTCCTTTTGAAATAATACCTGCACGAACTGCACGATCCCATGGTGGCAGAAAAGAGCCATCTATATTATTTGCATGTAAAGAGGTAAATACTTTGCCATTTACACTATAGAAAAACCTGATATCTTTTCCGTTAGCAACCTGCATACGCAGATAAATTGTTTCCTGCTTTGGAATATTACGGGATGCAATCGTAGTATCCGTTCCATTTTTATTTTGGATTACACTTACCTGCCCATTTTTATAACTGGCATATAGGATGTTATTTTCATCGCCTATGGCTGCTAATCCTGCTGCGGCTGATGAAGCAACTGTATTTACGGTTGTATTCACAACGTAGTTGCCGGTTAAAGTTTTCTGCCCTAAAAATGAACCGGATCCATCAGGAGAACCCTGTAACATCAAGGCTCCATCGTCAACCGAATAAACGGGTTTTTGAAATACACTCCATTGCCAGTTTAGAGACAAACTATCAGCTTCAAATTCATCCGCTATATCAGGGGTTATTGATATTGTATCTTTCACAATGCTATCCTGCCTGAAATTAATCCAGCCATCGTCTGTAAAAACATATTCAATCAGCAGGCCTTCTCTGCCGGTATAAACATTGCTTTTTTTATCATAGGCATGATACATAAAAAAGTGCCTGCCGTCTTTTTCAACCATGGTACCATGCCCGGGACAACTCCACTTATCGTTTCCCGTAAGCACCGGGTTCTTTGAATACTTTTCCCATGGCCCCAGCAACGATTTTGAACGTGCTATACCAACACCATAGGTACAGGCTTTTCCGCAGCAGCCGGCACCAGCATAAATGGCATAGTAATAATCGTTATTCTTTATCATCGATACCCCTTCAACAAGGTTTTTTTCCCACGATGCAGTGTCGTTCCTGAACAGTTCGGTACGGGTGCCTGTCACTGCAGTTCTTGCTTCATTCATTTCCATTGCCCAAATGGGTGTTGGCTTTACAACACTGTTCGCATCTTCTTTCCAGATAATATAAAGTTTGCCATTTTCATCCCGCATCGGGAAAGCGTCTATCGATCCAGCTGCTTCACAAATCAAAGGCCCATGATCAATATACGGGCCTTCAGGTTTATCGGCACTGGCTACGGCAACACAAAGATTGCCGCCTTTTTTATGGGCAGCATAGTATACATATACTTTACCGTTATCGTAAGTTATCTCAGGGGCCCAGAAATAATAATCCGCCCACCCTGGTAAAGTCTTAAAAATATGACCTGTGGTAGTCCAATGCAGCAGGTCTTTTGATTGCAACAAAGGGTACACCGGTGCCCAGTTTGACGTTGTAGCAGAGGCCCAATAGGTATCCCCTATTTTAACTACCGAAGGGTCGGGATAATCACCAGGCAAAACCAGTTGTTGTGATAAAAGAATTGTCTTAAAAAAAATGGCAATGATTAATAATACAGGTTTCATCATTATACATTTTTGATTAAATAAAAAGTCTGCACTTCTCTTACCAGCACTCACAACTTGAATAATCACTACCTGCCCGTTAATGAATTTTGATGCCGCTAGCTTTTTTAATTATATTGATTTATGACCTTGATTATTAATTTACTTCAAGCTGGTTTTTTGATGGCAGTTTTGGAAACGGTGTATGAGGTTCTCTCTGGTACCAATATACTACGGAGCTAATATCAGACTGCTGTGGCAAATAGCGCCCCTCACTTCGCCATCCAAGATCCTGTATCGTTATTTTCAAATCTTTTTCAAAACGAACAGGATCAACAATATGCCAGCGATACAATCCAAAACGTTGTTGCGCAGCATACATACCATCAGGCCTTATCACCTGGTGCAATCCGGCATAAGCAGTACTAAATTCCTGGTACTGGTGCGTTTTCTGATTTTCAAAATTGTATGAACCACAAAAATAATCTTCAGTACCAGTTCCGTTGATCGTAGGATAGTTTTTATCCCCATCCATATAAAATTTAATTTCACCTTCGCCCCACCAACCATTGTTGTTTACACCCCATGCCATGTAGGTGCCAACATAATGGCCCTTACCACGAATACTATCAACTAAAGTATACAAAGAACCCTGCGTGGGATTGTTTCTGCGAAACTGTGCATGGAAATAAGCCGCATCATCAGGAACGCTGGTTAATGTATAATCAACCTGGTAATAAACAGTCATTCTTTCTGAGCTGATATTTTCCATGGTGATCTTGCATTTTTTACGGAATGGCATGGTCCAGTAACAGTTAAAAGCGCTTCCGGGGTTTACTGTTACAGCCAATGAATTAAGATGCGCATACTGGCCCCAACCCATCCCGAAAAAATCACCTACAGGCACTTCAACGGAAGGTGTTGTTTCATCATCCCAATAAAAGCGTAAAATGCTATAACGCCAATTACCGGTAGGTGTCATCCAAATATGCTGGATAGCACCCTGCCCGCTTATTTCAGCTAATGTAGTAGTTGTTCCTCCTTCGATTATGGTGTAAGGGTTTGTTTTCCATCCAACGCCCAATTCACGTGCCTGTTTTCCTGATACGCCCTTTTCCAATGTAGTCATCCCTCCCTTTCCTGCTTCACCAGTAATATTTTCCGACGAAATCGAACGGGTGGTAGCATCAGACATCCGGTAAAGATTTCCAAGGTTCAAATCAAGCCCGTTAAAACTTCCCGTTTTCTGGGCAACTAAGTGCAGGGAAAACAAACAAGCAAGCAGCAGTAACAACCGTGTTTTCATTTGTCAAAATTTAATCGTTATAATGTAGTTCAGAATTAAGCAATTTCCTGCATACAGGGGATTTTTATTTACCTGTTTCTGCATCACATATAGAAAATCATAGTAACACTGAAATGCCACCGTTCCAGGTATTGCAGTTACTTGCTTTTCCTCTTTTTTTCTTGTGAAGGAAGCTTTAGTTTTTCCCCGGTTTTTACGGGTTCCCCGAAATCTGGCGTTCCATCTGAATTCCATGTAAACCGCTGTGCCCGCGGGGTCCGAAAACGGCCACAACCCTGTCCGGAAGAATCATTTGCATGATACAAAATCCAATCTTCTTTGCCATCGGGTGAAACAAAAAATGAATTGTGCCCCGGTGCATATACTTTGTTTTTTAACGACTGTTGAAAAACCGGTTGCGGGTGTTTTGTCCATGAAGCCGTGTCTAACAGGTTGCTGTTTGACTTAGCCGATAACATCCCAAGTGCATAATAATCTGTCCAGCATCCACTGGCAGAATAAATGATAAATACCTTATCGTTTTTATTGAGAAACTGCGGTCCTTCGTTTACAGAAACCTGGGGCGGATTATTGCGGTCATTCAATGTTCCATGAACTTCCCAGTCGTAGGTTGGTGTAGAAATTCGTACTCTTGGTCCAGAAACAGTCCAGGGGTTTTCCATTTTACTTATATAGATACTTTGCCTGCCATTTGTATCACCTTCCCAACCTGACCACAAAAGATACAGCTCATTGTTGAATGAAAAAACCGACCCGTCTATTGCCCATTTATCTGTGCTATCAGCCAGTTTACCTTTTAAAGTCCATTCACCTTCGAGGGGATCGGGTGAGGCATTCTCTAATACCCATAATCGATGGCTTTCGTTCCTGCCACTATCAGCAGCAAAATACAAATACCATTTATTATTGATGAAGTGAATCTCAGGCGCCCAAAGATCTTTGGAATAAGGTTTACCTGCGGGGGGCCTGAAAACTGTTTTACTGGGTGCAGTTGCCAGCTCAGCTATGTTTTTTGTTTTCCAGATAACAAGCCGGTCGCCGAGCGTATGGGTGTAATAATAAAATCCATCTTTATAAATGCTCCAGGGATCTGCTCCCCTTGGTAACAAGGGGTTTGTAAAGGTGGATTCCTTCAAACCGTGGCAGCTGGTAAAAACAACCAGCATAAATAAACAAGAGAAAAAAAGGTTTGTATTCCTTAGCAATCGCATTATTCACCAGATGGTTTTTTTACCGCAAGACCTGTTGCAACCGGTTGTCCAAAATTGGGGGTTCCATCGGCATTCCAGGTAAATTTTTGTGCACGTGGGTTTCTTGTATCACCACAGCCCTGGCCGGGTGAACTATTGGCGTGATACAATATCCAGTTTTCTGTGCCATCTTTTGATTTGAAAAAAGAATTGTGTCCCGGACCATACACAGATCCCCCCGGATTTTTTACAAATACAGGTGTAGCATTTTTAATCCAATCAGCTGGCAGCAAGGGGTCACCGTTAGACTTCAATGTTAGTAAACCTAAAGCATAATCGTCGTTCCAGCAACCACTGGCAGAATACGTTAGAAAAACTTTTCCAGCATCATTTTTTATGATTGCAGGCCCTTCATTTACATCCGGTGCACCAATCGTTTCCCAATCATACGTGGGAGTAGAAATCATGACACGATTGCCTTCTATCGTCCATGGATTACTCATTTTGGCGATATATAAATTTTGCTTAACATCCACGTCGCCTTCCCATCCCGACCAAACAAAATACAGCTGCGACCCGTAATCAAATACGGTTCCATCAATAGCCCATTTATTGCTTGCATCAGCAATTTTTCCTTTTGCTTCCCAGGTTCCCAGCCAGGGATCGGGCGAATTATTTTCCAGCACAAACATCCTGTGATTAGCATTATTGCCATCATCCGCTGCATAGTAAGCATACCACTTGTTGCTTATAAAATGAAATTCCGGAGCCCATATATTTCGTGACCCCTGCCCGCTTGCAGGCGGCGACCAAATAGTCTTAAAACTTGCTGTTCTCAACTCCGAAATTTTCGATGTTTTCCAGATTGCAATTCTATTACCCAGGGTATGAGTATAATAGTAATTAGTATCTTTTTGTATGATCCAGGGATCAGGTCCATTAATTAATAACGGATTAACAAAACTGGTGGATGTAACCGGTGGCGGAACTATAGGTTCGCCGGTATTTCTTTTGCAGGACGATACCGCAATCAATAGTGCTATAAGTACCGGATAAAAACTATTAATTGAAAATTTATTTACTAAAATCATACTGTAATTCTTATTCTAAAAAGAGATGCCGTACTGCATGGTACGGCATCTTTATAAAATTACCAATTAGGGTTTTGAACGAGGTTAGGATTTATATCTAATTCACTTTGTGGAATTGGCATGTATTTATTCCTCCCTATCTGAAAGTTTTCGAACTCGGGATCACGGGCTTTTAAGATTGCCAATTTTGCTGCATCATCAAAATAACCCCACCTGGCAAGATCATTCCAGCGCAATCCCTCGCCTGTTAATTCAGTAATGCGTTCATGTTCCAGTTGCTGCTGAAACTGTACCTGGTTTAACCCCGGCCTGCTTACCGAGAGTTTGGTCATTCCTGCCCTTTCACGCACCCGGTCAACAGGTGCATAGGCTTCAGCAGTGCGGCCCAAAGCATTCAGGGCTTCTGCATACATTAGTAACACATCAGCAAAACGAATGATCCTGTAATTGATCGGACTATTGAATACTTCAAACTCATTTATCCTGAAATAATCGTCCAGATATTTGTGATACCAAACACGATTTTTGATACCCGCATCATAATTTTTTGAAGTAAAGGAGGATCCATAGACCTGGGTAAAATCTGGTCCTCTTGGATCGGTAGAATCATACAATGCGGTAACCGCCAACCGCGGATCTCTTTGTCCGTTTGCAGCCGGTTCTCTTAAAAATTCATGCACTACCCACCTGTGCATATTGGCGTCATTAAAGCCATGAACGGGAGGTGCAAAAAATGGAGGACGGCTTGTACCAACATTAGAAGTTGGACCATCATCACCACCATTTTCGGGCCGCATTTTGAACTGAACTTCAAATACTGATTCCTTGTTATTTTCAGTGGTATGCCTAAAGTTATCTGCGTAGTTGGGAACAAGATCGTAAAGCGCCTGGCCGGGCCCTGTAATAAGCCATTCAAGTGCCGTAATTGCGGGCTGGTATTCTTTCTGTTGTAAATGTACCCTGCCCAACAAGGCGTAAGCGGCACCACTGGTCGCTCTTCCAATTTCTTCTCCCGTATAAGAAAGCGGCAACGCTGCTGCTGCTTCAGTAAGATCTTTTTCAATTTGGGCCCAAACGGCTTCTTCCGGCACTTGTGAAGGTTTATCTGAAGGTTCTGAAGGCTCCAGGATAAGCGGTATACTTCCCCAAATTGTAACCAGGTTATAATAATAAAGCGCACGAATAAACATTGCTTCTGCTACATACCGGTCCCTAAGCACAGCATCCATCTCGATGCCTGGTACGTTTGCAATTACCTGGTTTGCCCGGAAGATTCCACGCCAATGATGCCACCAGGTATCATAGTTTACTTCGAAACTATATTGAGTTATATTCAAGGCAGATATACTTCTTAGTTCATTCCAGGGGCTGGTAGAATAACCATCATCCGATCTTACATCCATGTAATAAGGCACCCAACGAGAGCCGGGCGAACCACTTCTATAAAAGTTTCCATACACTGCATTAATGCCCATCAGTGCATCTTCGGGTGTTTTCCAAAAGGTGATTTCATCTATGCGGTTAGGATTGTCTATTTCAAGATCGAGTGTTTTTTTGCAGGCACCAACTGATAACAATAATGCTACTGCTATAACATATTTTATTAATGTTTTCATTGCTATAAATTAAAGTTGATGTTTTAAAAACCAAAACTGAGACCGATGGTTACGATGCGCAGCGCAGGGTATTGTCCGTTATCAAGGCCACGTTCGAAAATGTTGACCCCTGTAATATCCGGGTCGATGCCACTATAGTTTGTTATTGTAAATAAATTTTGCCCACTAATAAACAGGCGGCTGTTGTTAAACCCAATCCGCTTTAAAGTGTTTTTACCGAGATTATAAGCTAGCTCCAGGTTGCGTAGGCGCAGGTAACTACCACTCTCTAACCAGCGGTCGCTTTGTGGCAAAACATTATATTGTATTCCCTGGTCGGGTGCTCCGATCGCTGCTCTTGGCCAATCATTTCCCGGATTTTGTACAGTCCAGTATGTAGCATCTTTCCGAAAATTAGTGTTCTGGTCCATGCGGTCCACTGTATACCTCGGGCGATTATACAATTCGTTTCCCACAACACCATACCATTGCATATTGATGCTAAAGTTTTTATAACCGAAATTCAATTGAAGGCCTGACTCCCAATCGGCCCATGGACTACCGGCATAGTAGCGATCTTTATCGAGGTCTAATACACCATCATCGTCCACATCAAGGTACCTGATATCACCGGGTTTTGACCATGGTTGCAAAACCTCTCCGGTCTTTCCTTTATGTGCATCTATATCGGCCTGGCTTTGAAAAATACCGTCAGTTCTTAAAACATACCACTCTCCGATGGAACGATTGAGTTCTGTTCGGGCATCTCCCAATTGCGTATAGGTAGTAGTTGGATTTCCGAAGTTTGTTACCTTATTTTTAATAGTGGTGAAGTTTAAGGTTGCTTCCCATCTAAAGGCATTTGCAGGTTTACCACGTACAGTAAATGCGAGTTCAAAACCTTTGTTCTGCAGGGAAGCTGCGTTTACGGCAGGATTTCCGCCGGCGCTACCCGTTGTAAGGCTTATTGGTAAGTCTACAAGTACGTCACTTGTTTTTGCAATAAAGTAATCGGCCGATAGTGAGATACGATTATTTAGCAGGGCAGCATCTAAACCAAAGTTGGTAGTTTTTTTACGTTCCCATCTCAGGTCACTATTTGCAAGTCTTGTTACAATTCCACCCAGTTGCTCTGTTTCGTTAGGACCAAAAACAGCGCGGGGAAAAGGATTGATTTGCGAGTAATACAGCCAGGGCTGCAAGAACTCTGAATTACCCAGGGAACCATAGGAAGCACGTAATTTGAGATCATTTACCGCATCCCAGTTCCAAAAACCTTCCCGTGAAATTCGCCACGCAACCGACGCTGAAGGAAAATTGCCCCAACGATTTTCGGGCCCGAATAAAGAGCTTCCATCGCGGCGGAAAGTAAGGCTGGTGAGGTATTTTTCATTGAAGGTATAATTTACCCTGCCGAGAAATCCAATGATGTTCCAAATATTGGTATATAGATCATCCACCCTGGGGCTACCACTAATGGTATTAGACCGGGTAATGGGATGGTCAAAGGATTGATTGGTAAACCCAGCCACAGCACTTAGCCGGTGAAGAGTACCAAAAGTTTTATCGTAATTTAGTGTATGTTCAAATAATTTGGATTCAAATTCTCCCCGGTTGCTAAACGTCGCTAAAAGATTATTATTAGGTGAAGGCGTTCCCTGGCGAACCGTTCCGGGAGACCTGGTGCCGTCACCCTTGTCGTTGGTTTTTTCGTAGCCAAAATTAAACCGGTATACCAACCCTTCCAGGATTCTAAAATCCAGGAAAGCATTTCCCCTTATTTTAAAATTACGCTGCTCAAACTGATCCAAACGTTGTAAAGCAGGAACATTAGCGGTAAGGGTGCTCAGGTAAGCATTGTTCAAGCCTAAGCCCCAGCCTTCGGGATTTTCTGCACTTGTATATCTACTGCCCTGCAAAGCCACTACAGGTGGCATACTGATCATATCTACAAAGGGATTAACACCCACACCACCTGATGCAATAGGATCTTCTTTGGTCCAGCTGAATAACACATTTTCACCAATGGTAAACCGGCCAAAACGGGTATTGGTATTGATGCGGAATCCACTACGTGAAAAAGAATTATCGATAACCGGCCCTTTGTTTTGAAAATGATTGCCGCTAATATAAAAATTCACCTTTTTTGCCAGCGCTCCGGACAAACCTAGACTGTATTCCCCGATGGAACCGGTTCTCAGGAATTCTTCCTGCCAATCGGTGTTTATTGCAGGGTCAAACTCAGTTGATAAAGAGGTGGGTACTGGTAACCCGCCAGCTTCATAAAGCTTTGTAGCTAAATCCCGGTATTCATTCGCATCCATCATTTCATAGCGGTTAGGTACTGATTGAATACCGGCTTTTACACTTCCTGTTACAACTAATGGGCCTTGTCTTCCTTTTTTAGTAGTAATAATAATTACGCCATTGGCCGCACGGCTTCCATAAATGGCTGCAGCTGATGCATCTTTTAAGATCTGGATGGATTCTACGTCCTGTGGATTGAAATCGGGAGCAGCATCTGTATACATTCCATCGATGATGTATAGCGGATTGTTACCGGCAAAGGTTCCGGCTCCGCGGATATCAATTTTAGCAGTACCACCCGGCGTGCCCGTATTTCTAACAGTAACACCCGGGGTTAATCCCTGTATGGATTCTGCAATGGTATTGGCAACATTTCTATTAGCCTGTTCGGGGTTCACGATCCCCACAGCACCGGTGAGATCTCTTTTTCTTACTGTTTGATAACCGATAACCACTACTTCATTCAGAGCTGCACTGGTAGATTGAAGTGTTTCATTGATTTCTGCACCTGTTACTGCTATTTCACGATCCTGGAATCCTACTGAGCTAATTACAAGCGTGCTACCGATAGGTGCATTGATATTAAATACACCGTTTGCATCTGACACGGTTGCAGTCGAGGTTCCTTTTACTGTGATGGTTGCTCCTGCAAGCGGGGCACCAGCAGAATCTTTTAAAGTTCCCTTAATGGTTTGCTGGGCTTGTGCTGCTACGGTAATTACCAGGAAAAATAATGGGAAAATAAATACATGAAGCAGTCGTTTCTTTTTCATCTTTTTCAGTTTTGATTGAGAAAATGAATGGTCACGGCGTTTCAATAATAATGGACAAGACCTGCGCGTAAATAGCCTTCAACAATACTTAATACAGGTAATAAAATCCCCGTAATAATATTTTGAAATTTGTAAGGAAAACATGAACGGGTTTGGGCATCTGTTAAGCAGTTTACAACAGGCTACTAAAAAGCTATTTTGGTATTATTCAAGCTAAATAATTATGCCGGCAGCATATTTATTCAACCTGCATAACAAGTTTTAATCCATCATCCCAAAAGCTATTTTCCATTTTGGCGCCTAATGATTTTCATTCACCAAAACAATAAGTCTCTTAAACAAAATCATCAGCCTGTTGAAATTAAGAATGGTTTTTTTCAATCGATCTCAACAGCAAAAAATAAATTGTAAGTTGAAGTAAATAAGGAGGACTTGAATGCATGCCGTTTATTGTTTGAAGTGAACAATAATTTTTTTATTTCGATTCTATAATTTATTCTGCTTTTCAAGTAGTACCGATAACTGACATTGAATATTTTTTGTTCTTGTAGGGGTACATGTTTATTCAGATCGTATTACTTATTACATACACAATTCAACCATTATTATAACCCCGATTCCCGATTCAGTAATGCTGTTTCGGGTTGCGCCATAACTACAACATGCCAGTTAGAGTATAGTGATAATTGTTTGCGGTATGCAACTCGCTATTATTACAACGTAAGGTCAAAAGGTGATGGCATTGATTCGGTATATGCTGAAGGAAATATAGAAGCCGCTACGAGCCTATAAATGAACTACCGAAACTCATTGCTGAATGCGATATATCTCCATATATAGATCCTTTGCAGTTAGCACAATTTCATTGTCGAAATTGGATGTACAGCAACAGTTAATGTTGTTATAACGGCAGTGGATGTACGTTGCTACAAAAAGATCCTGGTTTAGCATAAAATTGAAGAAATGGTTTATAGCTATGCGACCCGTTGCGTTTCAAAAGCTGCTGTGGCAGAACACCTGTCAGTTGGTTGTTTATTTGGTGCATGTACTACGCTTTCAACGGCAAATAAAATGGTGATAGAAAGCGATCTTAATACAAGCAATACTCTTACCGCTTATCCAAATCCAATAAGCAAACAAACAAGAGTATCTTTTAAGCTTGCCAGGTATGAAGCTCGTGTTTCCCTTGATTTGTATGATGTAAAAGGTGCTAAAATAAAAACCATTTATAGTCGGGGCGCTAAAGGCAATACAACTTATTCGTTTATTGTAGATGGAAAATCAATTGCAGCTGGTAGCTACTTTTTCAGGCTGGCTGCAAGAAATAAATTAAAAATTTACAAAATAATGTAGAGTAATTTATTGCTTTAAAAATGCAAAATGGACTGTCTATTTATATAAGACAGTCCATTTTCCTTAAATGATTTAAATTTAATGATCTCGCTAATTAAATTCTATAAAAAATAGGCAGTGTTTAATGGTAATTACTTCATAAGAACTGCACTTAAACGTTGCCATAGCTGTTTGATTGTCCACCATCAATTGCAATTATTTGCCCGCTAACATACGATGCATCATCACTTAACAGAAAGGCCACTACTTTGGCAACTTCTTCAGGAACACCTAAACGCTTTGTAGGATTTGCTTTTGCGTATTCAGTTTCTGCAGCTTTAGGATCCTGTGGATTTACTTGTTTAAATGCTTCTGCAACCATTGGAGTAAGAATGGCACCTGGTGCAATAGCGTTGGTGGTGATGCCATCTTTGCCATATTCCAGCGCTGCGTTTTTTGTCATACCTGACACAGCGTGTTTGGTGGCAACATATGGAGTTTGATTCAATACGCCACGAATGCCACCAACAGAAGCTACGTTCACTATCCTGCCATACTTCTGCTTTTGCATCACCGGAATAACATAACGCATACCGAAATACACGCCCATCAGGTTAATATCAATCACTTTTTTAAAAACATCCAAGTCATAATCCGTCATGCCGGCCTGTTTACCTTCAATGCCTGCATTGTTGTATAAACCATCAATACGTCCAAAAACTTTTATAGTTTCATCTACATAATTTTTTACAGCATCTTCGTTTGAAACATCCGCTGTAACAGCGATTATTTTTACGCCGGGAAACTCGGCGCCAAGTTCATCTTTGGCCTGGTTTAAACTTTTTTCGTTGTAATCTACCAACGTAAGACTGGCACCTTGTGAAGCCAATTCTTTTGCTGTTGCAAGTCCCAGCCCCATCGCCGCACCTGTAATTATAATTACTTTGCCATCTAACTTTTTCATGTTTGCTTTATTTAAGTGATTATAAAATGAATATCAACTGGTCATCATATGTTATGAAGATTATTTAAACTATCAACATACACTCAATATCTATTATCCCGATTCTGAAGTTTGCCTTCTTTTCATAATTAAATGCTTTTTGATAGCACAAAATTACTAACATATAATACGTGTTTCCAATGCGTATGCGCAAGGAAAAGCATTGACTTTTGTCAATGCTTGTTATGAATTCTGATTAAAAACTTGTTTGATTAGGTAATTTTCTTACCCTGCTTTGGGTTTCTGAACAGCACACAGGCAATGTTGCTATTATCTGCACGTGAACCCATTCTTTCTACGAATTTCTTTGCCAATTACTTTCCAATACAAAATTTAGAAAAGATATAATCGAGCTGGTCTTCATGTGTAATTGTGCCTGTAATGGTTCCTAAAAAATGCAGGCAACGCCTGATATCCAAAGCCACGAGATCTGAAGGAATATTGTTTTGTAATCCTGTTTCAATTTCGCCCAGGCAGTTAAAAACTTCGTTCAATGCCGCAAAGTGCCGGGCGTTAGTTACGATGGTATTTTCAGTCTTTATTTCACCATTCACTACTTTGTTAACCAGCGCTTGTTTTAAAGCATCGATGTGCAAATGATTTTTAGCAGCAATGCTTAACAAGTTGGATTCGTTATATTTTTTTAAGGCATTATCATCATTCAATAAATCGGCCTTATTACCTACCAGCAAATACTGCCTGCTTTCATTTTTTATCAGGGAAACGGCTGCTTCCAGGTCTTTTTCAGACTCAGTAGAAATATCAAAAAGATAGATAACAATATCGGCCAGACGCATTTTCTCCAGGCTTTTTTCGACTCCCAGATTCTCTATGATATCGGTACTGTCGCGAATACCAGCCGTGTCTATCAAACGGAAGAGGATGCCGTTTATATTCAATATCTCTTCCACGGTGTCCCTGGTTGTGCCGGCAATATCACTTACGATGGCCCGGTTTTCATTTAGCAGCGTATTTAATAGGGTACTCTTGCCTGCATTGGGTTTTCCAATTATTGCTACCTGTACCCCGTTTTTAATAACGTTTCCCAGGTTGAACGATTGAAGCAAGGCAGCAATCACTTCTTTCATATGCAGCAATAATGAAAAGAAGGCTGTTCGGTCTGCAAACTCTACATCTTCCGTTGCAAAATCAAGCTCCAATTCTATTAATGCACTGAATTTTATAAGCTCGTCTCTAAGTTGTTGCAAAATATTGCTGAAGCCACCGCGCATTTGGTTTAGTGCTGTTTGATGTGATGCTGCGGTATTACTGGCAATCACATCTGCTACAGCTTCGGCCTGGGCCAGGTCAAGCTTACCAGATAGAAAAGCTCTTTGCGTAAACTCTCCGGGTTTAGCAACCCGGGCTCCCAATTGAATACAGGCATCTATTACTTGTTGCTGAATGTAAGGTGAGCCATGACAACTGATCTCTACTAGATCCTCACCAGTGTAGCTTTTGGGAGCTTTGAAAAGGCTTACTACTACTTCGTCTAACCGTTGACTGTTATGAACCAGCCATCCCACATGCAATGTGTGTGAAGTTGCTTTATGCAAATCTTTTGATTGAAAAAGCTGGTCTGCAATACCTATAGATTTGTTACCACTTAAACGAATAATACCAAGAGCGCCAATGCCAGGTGGTGTAGCAAGGGCTACAATTGTATCGTTCCATTCGTAAAGATTCATCATGTATTATTCGTTCTGCTTACGCAAAGTTGCCTGTTAAGTACGAAAAATTACATGTCCTGAATTTATCGGGCAATTATTGCAACCGAAATGTGATAGTCTGTATATGCCGTGAAATTACTATTCTGCCATTTTGCTCTGCGGGCTTCCATTTGGGACCGCTACGGATTATTCGGATTGCCTCTTCAGCAAGGCAGTCTCCGGGGTCATTAAGCACCGTTATTTCGCTTATAGCACCTTCCCTGTCCACGATGAACTGTAGTTTTACCATGCCTTGTGTTTCTTTTTCAATGGCAACTTCCGGGTAATCAAGATTTCTCTCAAGGTATCGCTTCCAATCGCCGGGGAAACGGGCAGGAATTTCAGTTATTGTCCAAATAATTTCAGGAGCCGGATCGCTGTTGATTACAGGTGAAACACCTGCCGCTTCGGTTGCTAACACGGTTGAAATGTTTCGAACTTCATCTTTCCCAGCAATATCAGTTAACCCAATTACACTGTTGTCCAGTTCAGTTACCTGGAGCACGGGATCAGTAATTTCCTCTTCCGGTACAATAACAATTGTAGCAGAATGAACTTGCCTTGCCTGTGACCTTGCTGGAACTACTGCAACAGGTGGTTTAATTGGATCCTTCCATTCGATTAGTTCAACAACTCCGCCAGGCTTTTCAAAAATCGCTGTCGTATTTACCGGAAGATACAAACGGATAAAAAGAAAAAACAGCATACAACCCGATAAGACAATCATTACACTTATGGCAAGTCGCTTGTTGTAGTACCGCCTGATGAGGTAGGCACCATAATCTTTATTTCGCCCATCAAATAAAATGTCGAGATAATCGGCTGATTGTACATTTTGTGCGTTCATCATGGCTGTATGGTTTATTCATAAGAGCATACAACTTGCTGATTCCACACGAAAAACAATAATTTATTATAATTTTTATTTATTTATAAACTAAGTGATTTCCATAAAAAAAACCTCCGTTTGGAGGTTTTTTTTATGGAAATGATATTATACAATTATTCTAATTTGAAAGTAATACTCTGAATATGGCGATAAATTACTTTACGTCCATTTTGTTCAGCGGGCTTCCATTTAGGACCTTTTTTGATGATACGAACAGCTTCTTCAGCCAAACCTTCGCCCGGGTTATTCAGAGCCTGTACCTCGCTGATATTTCCTTCCTTATCAACAATAAACTGAACTCTTACTACACCCTGGATTCCGTTTTCCTGGGCAGCTTCTGGATACTGCAGGCTTCTTTCGAGATACCTGCGCCATGCATCCTGTCCTCCAGGGAATTCTGCAGGGTTTTCCACCTTTGTAAATACCTTGTCGTAATCTTCCGTATCAACTTTAGGGGTAACTACTTCGCCCGTTCCTTTTTCAACTGGTGGAGCAACTATGCCTTCATCTTTAATACCTTCCTGGTTGATAGTACCGATCTTGGCGTCATCCAATTTCTCCTGTTCAGGTGGCTTTTCGTCCTCTTTTACTTCCTCATCCTTAACAATTTTGGGAGGAGTAAATTTCGCGATCTCCACTTTTGGAGGCTCCGGCAATTTCGGTGGTGGTGGAGGTGGAGGTGGCTCATTTTTCTTTTCTTCCACATCTTCAAGGGTCACATCTTTTATCTCAACGACCGCTTGCTTATTTTTTTCAAGAGTGTTTGACAAGATTACACCTACAAAAACCAGCAGGGCTACTGTAAGCATGATACCAAGGGCAATACCCATTCGCCTGCTGTATGTTTTCCGAAGATCATAAGCCCCATATTCTTTGTTGCGTCCATCAAACACAATATCAAGAATGTCGGCTTCTAAAATTTTATTACTGTCCATAGCTCAAAATTTAGCTTATTGATTTCAGTCCAAAAGACTGTGGAATATGTTATTGCGCAGGTGCCGCTGCTGGTGCTCCGCCAGAACCTTCTGTTGCGGAAATCAAACTGGTCTCTGCTTCGGAAATATCAACCATTGCATAACGTTTGACACCGTTAATGGTCATCTCATCCAGGGCATCCACTACGTCCCTCATCTGCGAATCATTATTTGGTTTAATAACAATTACCAGGTCTTCTGCCTTAGTATTTTTCTTTTTGTCGATGATCACCTGCCTTAAACCACCAAAATTGGTTGATTTAAAATTGGATCCATCGGGCAAAAGAATTCCTTCATAATAATAAACGGTCCTGTTTTTCCCAAGCATGAGCGTTAACGCACCAGATTCTTTCGCTTTATTTTGTTCTTCTGGTTTGTCTGTATCCTTTGGCAGCCTTAATGTCATTGCCGTAGGCGTGCTCATCGTAGTAGTAAACACGAAAAAAGTGATCAGCAGGAAACCAAGATCCACCATCGGGGTCAGATCGACTTTGGTATTTTTTTTGACTGATTTTTTGACACCGGGGCCTTTCTTATGACCACCACCGCCGCCTTCACCTATATCTGCCATTGTGGTTATTTTTAATGATAAAAAATATGTTCTTTCTTAATGCTACTCAGTATCGGCAGGTTCAGCAGCTCCACCTGATTTGCGTAGCAATTCTTTGGCGTATTCACTGCCTTCGGGTATACCTTCGGAATTAGTAACAATATTGAACTTTAGAAAATCATTCTTTTTAAAGGCATCCAGAACTTGTTTGAAAGCCGGGTACTTGGTGCTGATATCGCCCTTAATCAGTAAATTCATTTTTCCGCCTCTATAAATATTATTTATAGCAGTCATCCACAAAGTCAATTCATTATTAGAGCTGTCTACTACGGGTATACCGGGAAGCAGATCGCCTGTTAGCTGTTCTTTAGGAAGGTTCAGGAATGATGGCATTTGGGCAATGGGAGCACCAAAGAAATCAACAGAACCGGCTTTTTTAACATCTGCAGCGGAAATGGGAACGCCCTTTAATTTGGCAACTTCTTCTACTACCTCTTGTTTGCGTTCTGCTTCACTAAGGGTTAAGAATACTTTTCCATCTCTATTGATTGTAACCATTACCTGGTCGTTCAGCTCAACTGCTTTCGAAGAAACGGAGCTGGGCATCATTACAGTAATCGCTTCTGGTGGCTTTGTTTTGGTTGCCATAATGAAGAAAGACAACAACAGGAACGCAACATCACAGAATGCGGTCATATCCACCCAGGTACTCTTTCTTGCTATTTTGGGCCTTGGCATAATTTCAATTTAATAAGATTCACAAATGAGATTACAATTCTCTCAAAATCCATAAGGGGAAGTAAAATTAATTACCTCCCCTCTCCTAAATTATTTGTACAAGGAAGCAAAACTTTGTGTCAATGTAAAACCAGACTCGTCAATACCATGTGTTATGCTATCAATACGGGTAGTAAACACATTGTAAAAGAAAAGGGCAATGGCCGAAGTTCCGATACCGAAAGCCGTATTATAAAGGGCTTCTGAGATACCAACCGCCAGTTCACCTGCTGCAGCGCTACCACCACTTTGATCACCCAGTTTAGCGAATGAACGAATCATTCCCATTACCGTACCGAGCAACGCAACAAGTGTTGCCAGCGAAGTGATGGTAGAAAGGAATACAAGATTCTTTTCAAGCATTGGTAATTCTAGAGCGGTTGCTTCTTCTACTTCTTTTTGTATAGCGAGCACTTTTTGATCAGTATCCAGTTCGCCTACACCAATCATTTCTTTGTACTTACGCAAACCTGCTTTCATAACATTACCAACACTGCCTTTTTGCTTATCGCATTCGATAATAGCAGCATCAACGTTTTTGTTTGCAAGATGGTATTGTACTTTACGGATAAAGTCATCGGTGTTTCCTTTCCCTGTTGCCTTAGAAACAGTAAGAAAACGCTCGATTGCAAAGGTCCAAACCATTAAAAAGAGCCCGATAAGAATTGGAATGATAATTCCGCCTTCATACACTCCCGATAATGCACCTTTTGGACCCCTGTGTTTAGGCCAGAATCCACCAGCGGGATCGGGGGCGGTAAAACCTTCCGGATTACCCATCACAAAACGCCATAAAATATAACCCGCTATAATACAGGCAACGGGGGCGATCCAGCTAATTGAGTTACTTCTTCTTTTGGGCTGAACGGAAGTGGTCGATTTTGCCACAGTTGCAGTCGGTTTGTTTTCTGCCATGACTCTTGTTTTTTAGTTGTAAACTTTTATTTTATTAAATGTTGATTCCACAATGGTAAAGAAAAATTGTATTCATAATAATTGTGGCAGCAACAAATATTTGGAACTGCCAAAATAGAGAATTCCTTGTTAGTACAATGGTTATGACTGATTTTTTTTCATTAATAAATTTTTATGGTTCTCACAATCGTTTGATGTTAACTGCAATTCATATAATAAAAACCTAATACCTCTAATTGCTGAGGCGCTGCGGTATTTTGCAAATGATATTACAATTCTTGGGTAAGGCATGGCAGTACCGTGTTATTTCAGTTTTGGCCCATTAATTTTATTCTTTTCAATCTACAATTAATGCTTGTGTCTTTAAAACGGTTGTTTTTCCTTTTAGTTTGTCTTATAAATGCCCCGGGAGCTTTCAATCAAAAAAAGTCTGCCAGCTTGCCGAATGATTCCATTAAACCAAAGATCGCTCTTACCACCCTCGGTTCTACCGGTAATTTTTCAAAATCAGCTCTAAAAAATTACAAAGACGTCATTACAGACAAAGCAATCACGAGCCATGGAATGTTTAAGGTACATAAAGTAGAAGAAAAAATATTTTTTGAAATACCTGACTCACTTTTTAAAAGGGATATTCTCACAGTTGCACGCATTTCCAAAGGGGCGGTGGGTGTTCGATCGGGATTTAGCGGGTATGCAGGTGACGAAATCAGTGAGAACGTGGTTCGTTTCGAAAGAGGACCCAATAATAAGTTGTTTATAAAAAACGTGATTTACCAGGAAACTGGCCGCGATTCGGTAGAAGGGATGTACTGGAATGTAATTAATTCGAATATGCAGCCTATTGCTGCCTCCTTTGATATCAAAGCTTTGTCACCAGACAGCAACAGGGTAGTTATTGACGTAACGGACCTGGTTAACGGGGACAATGAAATTTTGTTTTTTGACGGTTCTACCAAGCGGCAACTAGGTATTGGCGGGATTCAGTCAGACAAATCTTATATCAACAGGGTTCAGGCTTACCCCGAAAATATTGAAATGAATACGGTTAAAACCTATAGCCGCTCAGGCAGTATGAGTGGAAATTCAAACGCAAGTCAATCCCAGAACGCCACTTTTGAATTGAATGCATCCCTGGTATTATTACCAAAAGTTCCAATGAAGCCCCGGTATTTTGATGACCGCATCGGTTACATTACTACCGAATCTATAACTGACTTTGATTTGAATCCACAAGGTGTGGAGCGCATTCGTTTCATCCGTCGTTTCAGGTTAGAACCAAAAGCGGAGGATCTTGAGAAGTATAAAAGAGGAGAACTGGTTGAGCCCGCGAAGCCTATTGTATATTTTATCGATCCTACTACACCAAGAAAATGGGTTCCCTACCTTTTACAGGGAATCAATGACTGGCAGGCCGCTTTTGAGAAAGCAGGCTTCAAAAATGCGATCATTGGTAAGTTATCTCCCTCAAAAATTGAAGACAGTACCTGGAGTATTGAAGATGCCCGGCATAATGCCATTATTTATAAACCCTCGGATGTAGCTAATGCGAGTGGTCCGAGTATCATTGATCCGAGGAGTGGTGAAATCCTGGAAGCGCATATAAACTGGTACCATAATATTATGGCCTTGCTACGTAACTGGTATTTTGTACAAACAGCCGCAGTTGATAGCCGCGCAAGAAAACTGCAACTGGATGATACCCTGATGGGACAATTAATTCGTTTTGCCAGCAGCCACGAAGTTGGGCACACCCTGGGCCTTATGCATAATTTTGGATCTTCGTCCACCGTTCCCGTCGAAAAACTGAGAGATAAAGCATTTCTTGAAACTTATGGCCATACGCCCTCTATTATGGACTATGCCCGTTTTAATTATGTGGCACAGCCAGAAGATGGTATCCCGGTAAGAAACCTTTTGCCGCGCATTGGAGATTACGACCTTTGGGCGATAGAATGGGGTTACCGCTATTTACCTCAATTTAAAAATGCAGATGACGAAAAATCTTTTTTAAATAAGTGGGCCGTTGAAAAGCTAACAGGAAATACCCGGCTTTTCTGGGGTGATGGAGAAAATAACCGGGATGACCCAAGAAATCAAACGGAAGACCTTGGTGACAATGCAATGAAAGCAAGTACCTATGGTGTAAAGAATTTGCAGCGAATTATTGCCAGCTTACCGGCATGGACCTCCCAGGCTGATAAGGATTATACAGATTTAAAGGACATGTATACGCAGGTAATTACGCAGTTTGCACGTTATTGTAATCACGTTGTAAGCAATATAGGCGGAATAGAACGTACTCCAAAAAGGTTAGAACAGCCCGGACCTGTTTACAATTTTACAAAAAAAACAAAGCAGCAGGAAGCAATGGAATGGTTGCAATCCAACGTTTTCAAAACACCTGTTTGGCTCGTAAATAAAAATATTTCCAGTCTTACCAATCAAAATCCGCAATCAACCATTAGCCTCTTACAAGATAGGGCTATGAATTACCTTTTAGGGACAAATACGATTTCCAAATTATTAAGATATGAGCTGGAAGAACCAGCCAAAGCCTATACCGTTACTGCTATGATGGCTGACTTGCGTAAAGGCATTTTTAGCGAACTACCCTCCCGCAAACCAGTGGATATGTACCGTCGTATCCTGCAAAAATCGTATGTGGAAAAACTGATGGGCATGATAAATACCGACGGACAGGGAATCGTATTTTCCTTTGGAAGTGGTGGCGGAAACGTTACTCCGGGTTTAAGCAAAACCAGTGATGCCATTTCTATAACAAGAGCAGAATTGAGAAGCCTGCAATTACAGGTTAAAACAGCTATTCCCGGCTATGCTGACGCTGCAACACGAAACCATTTACTGGATATAAGTGAACGAATTGAAAAGACGCTTAATCCTAAATAATTTCCATTGATACCAGTTTCATTTAAACACAATTCATTTTAAAATACTGCTTCCTCAGTATAAATTTATAATATCGACAATGCAATTTCTTAGAATATTTTACTTCCGGCCTCTAATTTCAACCTGTTTATGTCTCGTATTTTTTATAAGCAGTTGCAGTAAAAAAGACAATGGCATACAGGACCCTTTTAACCCGGCGGCAGCCCTGCAAATATTGAATGAAAGCTATGGCACCGATCCTTTGCAGAAAGCAGATGTTTATTTACCGGCCAATCGTTCTGCCGGTACAAAAACTATGATATTGGTTCATGGTGGCTTCTGGACTTCGGGAGATAAAACAGACATGGATACCTTACTTATTCCATTAAGACTTGCCGATCCTAATCTTGCCGTTGTTAATATGAATTACCGGCTGGCCGATGGTTCAGGTTCAAACCAGCATCCGGCCCAAATGAATGATGTAAAAAGTTTGCTGGATTATATTGACGCTAATGCCGATAAATGGCATATCGGTAAAGATTATGCTTTGGTTGGTGTTAGCTCAGGTGCTCATATTGCATTGTTGTATGCCTATGCATTCGACCCCGCTAAAAGGGTAAAAGTTGTTGCTTCTGTATTAGGACCAACGAATTTTGCGGATCCGCTTTATAGCGGAAGCCCCATCTTTCAGCAATTGGCTGTAGGGTTGCTTGGAAAAACCTGGCTGCAGGATTCAGCCTTACATAAAAATGTGAGCCCGGTATTCGCAATCAATTCAAATGCACCTCCAACTTTTATGGCTTATGGAGGTAGTGACGCGCTGGTACCGGTATCGAACCCCGACGCTTTAAAAGCAAAATTGATTAGTTTGAATATTCCTTACCAATACTTTTTGTACCCACCGGAAGGCCATGATCTAACAACCCCTGCTATTATTGATATTATCAGTAAAATGACCATCTTTTTCAGAACTCACTTATAAAGAAAATCAGGTTAGCAGGTCAAGACAAACAGCCAGCCTTTCCTCCCAATCATATTGTTTAATTCCTGTAACAGAAATTATTTTCTCATTATTCAATGCAGAATAGACCGGCCTTTTTGCAGGTGTAGGATATGCTGATGTTGGAATTGGATTTACAATACAATTACTACTAATATTATCATTTATAGTTTTTGCAAACTGGTGCCAGCTTATAGGTCCACTATTTGAAAAATGATATATACCCGCTGTGTTTTCCTGGAGAGCAAGCGCGATAATTGCTTCAGCCAAATCAATAGCATAAGTTGGACAACCCCGCTGATCATCCACAACGCCAATACTTTCACGTTCCTTCATTAAACGCAGCATGGTTTTTACAAAATTATTTCCATGCCTGCTGTAAACCCAGGATGTTCTTACAACAACAGTATTTTCATTTGCGGCAACTGCTAACTCTTCTCCCTTTAATTTAGATGCTCCATACAAGTTAACCGGTGATACCAGGTCGGTTTCAGAGTAAGGTTCGATTGCATTACCATCAAATACATAGTCAGTTGAAACATGTAAAAATTTTGCGCCGATATTGTTACATACCGCTGCAAGATTTCCAACGGCATATCCATTAATCAGTAAGGCCAGCGATATTTCTGTTTCCGCCTTATCAACTGCTGTATAGGCAGCCGCATTTATCACGATTGAGGGACGGATTGTTTCGAGAACATTTTTTGTTATGTCAAATTCTTGTATTGGCAATTCATCCCTGCCAAGAAAAATAAATTTAATACCCGGATATAGTGGTGCAATATCCTGCAGGCATTTTCCTAACTGGCCATTTGCACCGGTAACAACAATTGTATGTTTCATGTTTGTAATTCAAATTATTTCCAGTTATAAACTCCAGTAATGCAAACTACTAATCCTGTTGCGATAGTATCCTTTTACATCAGCCAATAAACCATTGGGTTTTAATAGGTCAGAAAAATAACCTTCATCAAGCGTGCTGTATTCCTGGTGTATTACAGTTACAATTACAGCATCATAATTATTGTATTGTTTAGCAAGTCCAAAGCCATATTCATGTACCAGGGCTTCACTGCTTGCATAGGGATCTACAACATCGACATTGATAGAATAACTTTTTAATTCTTTAACAACATCTGCCGTTTTACTGTTCCTGCTATCTTTTACATTCTCTTTAAATGTTGCACCCATTACCAGCACTTTTGATTCTTTTACATTTCCATTAAATTTTATAATGTGCTGTAAAACATTTTTGGCAACATAGGTTCCCATGCTATCATTTATAACACGACCCGCTAATATTACTTTTGCATTGTATCCTAATTCAGCTGCTTTATAAGTTAGGTAATAAGGATCTACACCAATACAATGGCCACCCACAAGGCCAGGTTTAAAAGGAAGAAAGTTCCATTTGGTACCTGCTGCTGCGAGTACCTCGTTTGTATTCAATCCCATTTTATTAAAAATGATCGACAGCTCATTCATCAAAGCTATGTTCAGATCTCGTTGGGTATTCTCAATAATTTTAGCGGCTTCTGCTACTTTTACAGAAGACGCCCGGTGCACACCTGCTTCAATAATTGTTTCATAAGTACCTGCAATTTCCTGTAAGCTGTCTTCATCACATCCGCTTACAACTTTAATGATTTTTTCAAGTGTGTGTTCTTTATCACCCAAATTAATTCGTTCCGGTGAATAACCATATTTGAAATCAATGCCAGCTGCAAATCCGCTGTTCTTTTCTATTACGGGGATACAGTCTTCCTCGGTACAACCAGGGTACACAGTACTTTCGAAAACAACATAATCACCCTTGCTAATTACAGATCCAATAAGAGCAGATGCATCCAGTAAATGCCCCAGGAATGGCACATTATGTTCATCCACCGGGGTTGGTACCGAAACAATATAAAAAGATGCTTGCGTCAATAAGCCGGGGTTACTTGTAAATTGAATATCACTTCCGGCAAATGCCGAAACATTCATCTCATTCGCCGGGTCTATTCCCTGTTGCATTAAGGAAATGCGGGCCTCATCTGTATCGAAACCTATTACCGAAAATTTACGGGCAAATGCCAAAGCAACAGGCAGCCCTACATATCCAAGACCAATAACAGCCAGTTTATCCTTTTTACTCACCAGGTTTTGCAACATGCCCATAACGTATATAAATTAAGCCGCAAGCAGGCTACAATATTAGCTGCTTACGGCTTGCTTACTGCTTTTTCAAGATCAGCTATTTCTTGATGAATTCCTTAGGTTCTTTGTACCAGTCTGATTCGGGTAAAGATTTGAAATAGGCGTAAGTAGCTTTTAAACCCTCTGCCCTATCAATCTTTGGTTCCCACTTCAATAAACTTTGCGCCAGGGTAATATCTGGCTTACGCTGTTTCGGATCATCCGTTGGTAATGGTTTGTACACAATTTTTTGTTGCGAACCAGTAAGCTTCAACACTTCTTCGGCAAAATCTTTTAATGAGATTTCGTTTGGATTTCCAATGTTAACGGGAGAAGCATAATCGCTTAGCAACAACCGGTAAATACCTTCGATAAGATCATCCACATAACAGAAGCTGCGGGTCTGGCTGCCATCCCCAAATACCGTAAGATCTTCTCCGCGCAATGCCTGTCCAATAAATGCGGGAAGTGCACGACCATCGTTTAGTCGCATACGCGGACCGTAAGTATTGAAGATGCGAACGATCCTGGTTTCGAGCTGGTGAAAGGTATGGTACGCCATGGTAATTGCTTCCTGGAATCGCTTAGCCTCATCGTAAACACCACGTGGACCAACCGGGTTTACATTACCCCAATATTCTTCTGTTTGCGGGTGTACCATCGGGTCGCCATATACTTCCGAAGTAGAGGCAATTAACATACGTGCTCCCTTTGCTTTTGCCAGTCCTAAACAATTATGTGTGCCTAACGAACCCACTTTAAGGGTTTGAATAGGTATTTTAAGATAATCTATCGGGCTGGCCGGTGAAGCAAAATGCAGGATATAATCAATCCTTCCGGGTACATGAATATACTTGCTTACATCATGATGATAAAACTCAAACTGGGGTAACTTAAAAAGATGTTCTATGTTTCTCAGGTCACCTGTTATCAGGTTATCCATACCTATTACATAGTATCCTTCTTTAATAAATCTGTCACAAAGATGTGAGCCCAGGAAGCCGGCTGCACCTGTTATGAGTACACGTTTTTGTTCGGTTTGCATGATAATATTTGATGATGATAACGCACTATAATTGATAACAAATGCTGTTGAAAAAACCGGGTAATAACATACATTTTTTACGCAGGAACCATATTAGTTTTCAACTACGGCACGGCCAACACTCAGGTAATAATATCCTAACTTTTGCATTTGCTGCCTGTCGAATAAATTACGGCCATCAAAGATTACTTTGTTTTTAAGCAAGCCGTTGATCTTTTCAAAATCAGGTGTTCTGAATTCGCTCCATTCTGTTGCGATTATTAAAGCATCAGAATTTTCAAGCGCATCATATTGCGAGTCTGCGAATTCAATTTTTTGCCCCATAATAGCCCGTACATTGTTCATCGCTTCAGGATCAAAAGCAGAAACAGTAGCTCCTGCTGCCAGCAATGCATCTATAATATATAATGCTGGTGCTTCGCGAATATCATCGGTATTTGGTTTGAAGGCAAGGCCCCAAACTGCAAACTTTTTGCCAGCCAGGTCGCCGTTGAAAAAGGCTTTTATTTTCGGTATGATATAAGTTTTCTGATCTTCATTTACTTCCATAACCGATTGCAAAATCCTGAAGTCATAATTAACTTCTGAAGCTGATTTTGCAAGTGCCTGTACATCTTTTGGAAAACAGCTACCACCGTATCCAATACCTGGAAATAGAAAACGTTTTCCAATTCTGTCGTCGCTACCAACTCCTTTACGCACCATATCCACATCAGCGCCAAGCAATTCGCAAAGCCTGGCTATTTCATTCATAAAGGTAATTTTAGTGGCAAGAAAAGAGTTAGCTGCATACTTGGTAAGTTCGGCGCTTTTTTCATCCATAAATAGCACCGGGTTTCCCTGGCGCACAAAAGGTGCGTACAGTTCTCCCATCAGGTCGCGGGCTTTATCGCTATCGGTACCAATAACAACGCGATCGGGTTTCATAAAATCGTCTACCGCTACACCTTCCCTCAAAAATTCGGGATTGCTAACCACATTAAATTCTTCACCAGCTCTTAAAGTGCCACCACTACCTTCGATAACAGCCGCAGTTACTTTATCGGCAGTACCTACCGGCACTGTACTCTTATCAACAATTACTTTATAGTCGCCCGGCTTTATTAGTTTTCCAAGATGTTTTGCTACCCCTAATACGTATCGTAGGTCAGCACTTCCATCTTCTCCGGGAGGTGTAGGTAAGGCAAGGAAAATAATAGAGGCATCTTTTATTCCATCTTCGAGTGATGTAGTAAAAAACAATCTTTCTTCCTTAAGATTGCGTTTGAAAATTTTTTCTAACCCAGGTTCGTAAATGGTAATAGTGCCTGAAGTAAGTTTATCTATTTTATTTTGATCGATATCAACACAAGTAACCATATTGCCTGTTTCGGCAAAACAAGTGCCTGATACCAGTCCAACATACCCTGTTCCTACAACTGCTATTTTCATTCGAGTGTAATTTTTAAATTTAGATTATGATTTTATTGTTTAAATAGTTGGCAGGCAGCAATCGTTTAGGTGCTGATATTAGCAATTATCTCTCCAAATATTCCAAAACTCTATTGACAATTTCTTCCTGTTGCTCTGTTTCTAATTCTGTGTGAATGGGCAGACTTACTACACGGCTTGTTAAAGCATCGGTTTCAGGCAAGTTATAATCACCACCACCAAAAGCGGCAAACATTTGTTGCCTGTGTGCAGGCACCGGGTAATAAATCATAGAAGGCACCTGGTGTGAAGCAAGGTAATCAACCAATGTATCCCTGTTTACGCCTTCCAGCTTCAATGTATATTGGTGAAATACATGTTTGCAAAAAGGTGCACGATATGGAACCGTAATTTTTGGATGGTTCCTGAAACTATTATCATAATAATCTGCAGCAGCAACTCTTGCTGCTATGTATTCATCCAAAAGTGGAAGTTTTATATTTAAAATGGCAGCTTGCAGGGTATCGAGCCTGCTGTTACAACCTACCATTTCATGATAGTATCTTTTATCCTGGCCATGATTGGCGATCATTTTTAGTTTGGCAGCCAATGCATCATCATTGGTAAACATAGCACCGCCATCTCCATAACATCCCAGGTTTTTGCTGGGAAAAAAGGACGTACAGCCAATATGTCCAATAGTTCCTGTTTTTACTGTTCTACCATCCGGAAATGTATAATTACCACCAATAGCCTGCGCATTGTCTTCAACTACAAACAGTTTGTGCCGGTCGGCTATCTCCATTATTTCCGCCATTGGAGCACTATGACCATATAAATGAACGGGAACAATTAATTTGGTTTGGGGAGTTATTGCCGCTTCCAATTTTTTAGGGTCCATGCAAAAAGTAGCGGGATCCACATCTACAAAAACTGGCTTCAACCTCAATAAAGCTACAACCTCCGTAGTGGCTATATAGGTAAAAGAGGGTGTAATTACTTCATCGCCCGGTTGCAAACCCAGCGCCATCATCGCTATCTGCAAAGCGTCAGTACCATTGGCGCAGGGTATAACATGCTTTATCCCAAGATAACTTGCGAGATTTCCTGCAAAGTCCTGAACCGGTTTACCATTAATAAAGGCAGAAGACTCCAAAACATCCAAAACCGCTTTATCAACCTCATTTTTAATCTTTTTATACTGCTTTTTAAGGTCAACCATTTGGATTGCATCCATAGTAATCATTTATTTTGAAGCCGTGCAAACCTACGTGAATTACACTAATTAGAAGAGAGCCAATCTTAGATCTAACACCAGCAATTTTCACCATTTACCGAATGAAGTTTATATCGAAAATACCTGCATTGTAAGAACCTTGCCTAAAGCAGCCCGTTGAAACCTGCAGTTAAGCTGCTTCTTTGTCTTTAACCGATTTCCTTAGATTTGTTTAAACATTACAATTTGAAACTGCTGCTGTACGACCTGTTTATTCTATGTTTCGAAGCTGGCGCATGGCTGCTTTCACCATTTAATGTTAAAGCCCGCCAATGGTTGCTTGGCAGGGTACACTGGATTTCGAAACTGCAGCAACAGATAGAGGCTTCCCGTCTTCATGCAGATGACAACCCGGTAGTTTGGATGCACGCTTCGTCGCTGGGAGAATTTGAACAAGGCAGACCGGTTATCGAAGCTTTAAAACAGAAGTTCAGGAATTTAAAAGTGGTTATCACTTTTTTTTCTCCTTCAGGATACGAGGTCACCAGCCAATACAAAGGAGCAGATGTTATTTGCTATTTGCCAACCGATACACCAGCTAATGCCATCCGGTTCATTCAAATGATCAAACCTTCATTGGTAATTTGGGTTAAATACGAATACTGGTACCATCACCTGAAAACTTTAAATAAAAAAAATATCCCGGTTTTGCTGGTCTCCTCCATATTTAGAGAGGATATGGTATTTTTTAAATGGTATGGAAGTTTTCACCGGCAAATGCTACAATTTTTCCGCCATTTTTTTATACAGAATAAAGACGCCGCGGCACTTTTGAAAACACTTTTGCCCGGGGAAAAAAATATAGAAAAAATAGTTACCGTGAGTGGAGATACCCGCTTTGACAGGGTAATTGATATTGCGGAAAACTGGATTCCGGTACCTCCTATTGAAAAATGGCTGGCAGGAAGCGGCAAAGTTTTGGTTGCCGGCAGCACCTGGCCGCAGGATGAAGATCAGCTGGTGCATTTTGTAAAACAAAACCAGGATGTGAAATTAATCTTAGCACCACACCAGGTTGAGCCGGATCTTCTAAAAGATTCAATTTCCCTGTTCGGAAATGTGGTACTTTTTTCTGACCTGCTAAATGATCAGCCGGAAATTAAGGATAGCAATGTGCTTATTATAAACAATGTAGGCCTGTTAAGCAGAATTTATAAATACGCCACTGTGTGTTATGTTGGAGGAGGATTTAGCGGAAGTGGTATTCACAATGTTTTGGAAGCTTCGGTATATGGCAAACCCGTAATTCATGGACCTGAATATGAAAGATACCAGGAAGCAGTAGAGCTGGTGGAAGCAGGTGGAAGTTTTGCAGTGGAAAACGCCCTGGACCTCGAAAAGCAATTAAACATCCTTTTATCAGATAGTATCATCTACCAGAACGCCTCAATGGCAGCAAAAAACTTTGTTTACAGTCAAAAAGGAAGCACTTCCACGATTGTCGATTTTATTCAGGCAAACCGCCTGTTAACCAGCGCCTGGAACCGCTGAACTGTTTCTTCTTTTTCATCCCAGCCTAATTTTACTACCAGCTCCCTTTGCATCCAGAAACGTGCTTCGGGCAGGCTACCAAAATTGTTTAACGTGCGAATACTGCGTTCAAACATATTTTCATCACCCCGGAAAAGCACGTTGATCATTTGATATTTATCATTGATGGTGAAGGCTTTTCGGAGGTCTGTAATTTTGGGACCTGCTGCCAGTACTTCTGCCAGTTCAACCTTTTTTTCCATCAGTTTCTCATTTAAAGGAATTGCCGGGTCTACTACAAGCTGATTTACTTCCCTGGCAACCGGTGTTGGATCGGGTGCAACCGGAAAAATGTTTTTCATCAGCGTAGAAACGTCCGGGTATTGTGGAAACGGTTTGATATTGGGAGATTCTGATTTTACAGTTTCAGGGGTTGGAGTTGCAACAGGTTTTTGTATTGATTCTTCCGTTGTTTTCACAGCTTCTTCCCTGTTGGAATGCAGGGTAAAAAGTAAATCGGGATCTTGTGCCGGAATGGTTCCGGGTTGGGCAATTGCAGCAATAGGCGGTTCAACTTCCAAAATTTTAACCTGTGCTGGTGGTACCGGCATTGTCGGAGGTTGCGGAACTTTCATCGTTTTGGCCTCAATGTCACCTGGTTGTAAAATTGGGTTTGAAACAGATTTAACCGCGTCAGTTATTATTTCAGCAGGCAAATTCTCCTCCTTCTCAACATCTACCTGTTCGGATGACACAGTTGGAGCCCCGGCCTTTTGTGAATAGCCAAGTGGCAACCAAACTGAGATGCCATTTTGAAGAGGCGTCGATACTTGTTCGTTATAACTCCTCAGTTCAGCGTATAATAACGCTGTTGTTTGCAACAATTCCGAAGCAGAAGCCTTGTCGTTTGCCTGCGCTGCGAGCTTGTTAATAAGTGATTGTACCCGTTCCATTTGCGATATTTACTTTTATGGCTTTCAAACAAGCTAAGATAAAAGCAAAGCGCTTTAAAAGAGTGGCCGGATTATACACAAGATGTTTATTGAACCAAATTTAACAGGAGAAAGACGCGGCTGGATAGAAGTGATTTGCGGCAGTATGTTTAGTGGCAAAACTGAAGAACTGATCAGGCGAATGAAAAGGGCCAAAATTGCCAATCTTAAGGTGGAGATCTTTAAGCCATCGGTAGATATTCGTTATCATGAAATGAATATTGTAAGCCATGATGATAACTCGATCCATTCAACTCCAATAGATAATTCACAGACTATTTTATTGCTTTCGCAGGATGTAGATGTGGTAGGCATCGATGAAGCACAGTTTTTCGACCCCGAAATAATGCATGTGTGCCAGCAGTTGGCATTGAAGGGCATCCGGGTGATTGTTGCCGGCCTTGATATGGATTTTATGGGCAAGCCTTTCGGCCCCATGCCACAGCTATTGGCGATAGCTGACTATATTACCAAACTGCATGCTATTTGTGTTATTTGTGGTAACATGGCAAGTTTTAGTTACCGAAAATTAGCTGCCAATTCACAAGTATTGCTCGGCCAAAAGGACGAATACATGCCGCTATGCCGAAAGCATTATTTTGACGAAATGAAGAAAAGGAATGCGGAAGGTTAATACCCGTTTTTTAATTCAAGATCAATTGAACCGGCTTAAAATTCTGTATATTTTTCAATAATGAAAGGTTGTTTTTGCAGTTAAGGCCATATGATTTAAGGTTGACACAAGATTTATGAATATGCAGTGGAAACATATTAATACGCTGGTTCAAAAGGATATTACGCTGGAATTACGACAGCAACAAAACCTGTATGGCATTTTAGTTTACGCTATCAGCACCATCTTTGTTTTGTACCTGGCTGCCGGCCGGCCTGATGCTGTAAGCTGGAATGCGCTGTTTTGGATTACCGAATTATTTATAGTGGTGAATGCTGTGGTAAAAAGTTTCGTTGGAGAACCAAAAGGAAGAGAACTCTATCATTATACAATCGTGCACCCGCTGGAATACCTGTTTTCAAAAATGATTCTCAACCTGGTGTACATGGTGCTGCTTTCGGTAGTGGCCATGCTGTTGTTTCGGTTGCTATTAGGTGACCCGGTAAATGATGGATGGCGGTTCCTTGGCATTGTGATACTTGGCGGCTCCGGGCTTTCGCTGGTTTTTACAATGCTTAGTGCCATTGCATCCAAAGCCAGGCAACAAGCCAGCCTGATCGCCATTTTAGGATTCCCGGTAATTATACCACAACTGGTATTACTGGTACGACTTTCAAAAGCAGCCTATGGCGAAGTTTTTAAAGCGGGAGCAATGCTTCAATTATCAGGCCTGTTGCTGGGGCTGGATGTATTGGTTGTGATGATGGCCTTTATACTGTTTCCTTACCTCTGGAAAGATTAATTAAGCCTGTTAAAAACCTGAGAACGGATAGCATTATTTGAAGTATGTTTCAGGATATTTGTTATCGCTTCTTTCCTTTTGTGAATTTGAGCACACTTTCAACTATACCAATATGATCAGCGAGATAAGAACAGCATTCAATGCATCTTTTTCTAAAGAAAAGTATGAGGCTTACCTGCAGGATCTGCAAAGTACCCATCCCGGCGACATCGATTTCAGGGTAGCAGAAACACCCATATTTGTAGATAAACTATTTACCAGCAAAATAATTACCGCTTGTGAAAGCATTGTAGATGTAATTGTGCAACCGGGATTTATCGATTTAACTGCCAATGCCATCCCAAAGAATGACCAGGTTCCAAATGGAACTGCTTACCCCGATTTTATAGCTTTTGATTTTGGCATTTGTATTGATGATGCGGGTGAATATAGCCCCCAGCTAATTGAGATGCAGGGCTTCCCAACTTTGTTTGCTTACCAGGTTTTACATACTGAAATAACCCGCAAGCATTTCGATGTTCCCGCCCATTTCGATTCTTACCTGGGAGGATACAACAAAGAAACTTACATAGCACTTTTAAAAAATATCATATTAGGTGATCACAAGCCAGAAAATGTAATACTGCTCGAAATATATCCCGATAAACAAAAGACAAGAATTGATTTCAGGTGTACTAAAGATTTTGTTGGAATAGAAACTGTTTGCCTCACAAAATTAAAAGCAGATGGCAGCCAGTTATACTATGAAAAAGATGGTACCCGGTACAACATACGCCGCATCTATAACAGGGTGATTTTTGATGAACTGGATAAAGAAATTTTACCCGAAGGAACCATTGATATCCGCAAGCCATGGTCCGTTGAATGGTGCCCGCATCCCGACTGGTTTTATCGTGTTAGCAAATACACGTTGCCCTTTATCGATAGCCCCTATGTTCCGCAAACACGCTTTTTGAGTGAAGTACAATCCATACCAGAAGATCTTGAAAATTATGTATTGAAGCCCTTATTTTCTTTTGCGGGGCAAGGCGTTATAATCGATATACAACCCGATGATATTTCGCATATAAAAGATCCGGAGAACTGGATATTGCAACGCAAAGTAAAATATGCAGATGTAATTGAAACAAAAGACATCAATGCCAAGGCAGAAATCAGGATTTTCTACTTTTGGCCGAAAGGTGGTGAACGGCCGGTTCCCACACAAAATCTTGCCCGTTTAAGTAAAGGAAAGATGATCGGTGTACGTTATAATGCAGATAAAGAATGGGTAGGCGGAACACTCTGTTTTTTCGAACAGTGATCATCAACCATTCTTATATATGTCTTCAATCTTCTAGTTAAATAATAAACTTGTTTAAAACCCTGGTACTAACCCGCCAGGATTATTTTTTCTTTTTCTTCTTCTTTTCTTCTTTAAACCAAACAGGTTGCCAATCATCCCAGCCTGCGGAATAATTAATAGTAATTTCTTCACCAGGTACAATAGCCCGCATTGTTTTTATAGTAATGGTTTCAGCTTTGTAATCCATTTCATATTCACAGTTACTGGGCGAAGCATGATTGTACATGCTTACATAACCCAGTGCTACAATGCCTTGTTTGGCATCATCGCCCCATTCAAAAATGTAATAAAACAATTTTGTTTCCTCTACCTGTTTCCGATCTTTTTCGTTCAAAATAATTACAGGTGCAATTTCAATTACCGTATTGGCAGGAATAGCTTTTTCAGTATAAACCCCGCGTCCCTTTTTACCTGCTTTGTCAATGTATAAACCTGCTCTTCTCATGTACAATTAATAATTTACCGGGTAAGATTTTTGTTATAAATAGTAGATATAGTGCTGGTGAATATATTTCATCATTTGTTATCAACAGCAATAAACTGCTTTGAAAGCTTTTTATTTTGAAGCTTACTGTTCATAGGTTTCATTCCTGATATTTGCATACAAACAAAAAGCTTGTTTTTTACTTCTTGTTTAAGCATTCGCGGGCTTTGCATCTTGTTGCTCATTACCTGTTCCCGGTTATTGCTGACAGTAACAAGATCGCATATAAACGCCCCATATTTACTCACCGCATCATGATATAGGCAATGATAATTGCTGCAATTACACCTATCAAATCGGCCAGCATTCCGGCCCAAATAGCATACCGCACTTTCTTAATTCCAACACTGCCAAAATATAATGCCAATATATAAAAAGTTGTATCCGCACTTCCCTGGAAAGTGCTGGCCATTTTACCTACAAAGCTATCAGGGCCATAAGCAGGGTTTGTAAAAATATCCAGCATTAAACCTCTCGCTCCAGCCCCACTAAATGGCCGCATAATGGCCACAGGTAAAGCCGCCACATAATCACCGCCAAGACCTGCCAGGTTCAACATCCATGAAATACCATTTATAACACTGTTCAAAGCACCACTGTCTCTAAAAACACGAATGGCAACCAGCATTCCCACCAGGTAGGGAATAATTTTTACAATTACCTCCCATCCGCCTTTAGCGCCTTCAATAAAGGCATCAAAAACATTGATCTTCTTAACAACACCTCCAATGATAAATGCCGCGATCAACACAAATAAAATCACATTGCCCAGCACATTGCCAAATGTTTCCTTGGTGAATAATACAGGAGTGGCAAAATCTTTTTGAGAAGGCAAGCCGGCCATAAACCAGGCAAATAAACCTATCCCTATTATCATGGTTCCAAGCCATGCAATAAGAACCGCATCAAATTTCAATCGCTGGTAAAGCCCGGTAATTAAAATACTGGCAATTGTGGCAATAGCAGTGGCCAGCATCAAGGGGATAAAAACACTGGTGGGATTGGTAGAACCCGCCCCTGCACGATAGGCAATGATGGATAAGGGTATTAAAGTTAAACCGCTTGTATGCAGCACCAGGAACATGATCTGTGCGTTGGTAGCTGTTTCTTTATTTGGATTCAATGTTTGTAAGCTTTCCATGGCTTTTAGCCCAAAGGGCGTAGCCGCGTTATCCAGCCCAAGCATGTTGGCACTAAAATTCATCACCATTTGTCCCATGGCCGGGTGTTTATCAGGCACTTCAGGAAACAGGCGTTTCATAAAAGGATTCAGGATCCTGGCAAGGAAATTAACGGCTCCGGCTTTTTCACCTATGTTCATCAGCCCCATAAAAAAAACCATCACTCCTGTTAGTGGAAGGGCAACATCCATTACCGATGATTTCGAAGCATCAAATATCCCATCAACCAGTTTCTTGAAAATTTCGTAATCATGAAATACGATCAGCTTGATAAGAGCTATAACCAACCCTACCAAAAAGAAAGCGATCCAAACATAATTTAATGCCATACTCTTATTTCTGCCGCTCAATATCAATAAACTCTTCCAAAAGATGACAACTTATTCAAAAAATTATGCTTTAATGCTAAAAAACAATTTCGCAGGGAGCCGCCTAACCAGGTGAATACATTTCAAACCCGGATGTAAATGGCTTAAATCGTCTAGTATAAAGTCGGATTTTAGTTGGCCATAACCGTTTCCCTATTGTACTTCTGCTTGTATTCGATCGGCGATAAACCGGTAATCTTTTTGAAAATGGTACGGAACGCTTTTGTATCAGAATACCCCACTTCGTACATCACTTCGTTGATGTTTTTGCGGCTCGTTTCCAGGTTTTTCTTTGCTGCTTCCACTTTAACCCGCTGAATATATTCAACAACAGTATTAGAAGTGGCTTTTTTAAAGCGGCGCTCCATATTCCGACGGCCCAATGCCAGCATCGACGCCAATTGGTCTACCGTTATCTTTTCTTCAAAATTGTGTTCAATAAATTCCTGCGCCTTTTTTATAGACTCGTCATCATGTGATTTTTGCCCCTGGAACATAATAAAAGGCGATTGACTGATCCGGTCTATATCAATCATAAAGGCTTTGGCTATCATGATGGCCATATCGCGACCAGCATATTTTTCAATAATATAGATTATCAGGTTTAAAAAAGAATATGCTCCGCCACTGGTGTATATGCCATCATCTTCTGTCATAATCTTATCATCTACCAGGTGCACATCTGGAAACATAGCCCTGAAATCGTTGGCTGCTGTCCAATGCGTAGCGCACTGTTTACCTTTTAACAAACCCGTTCCTGCTAAAAAGAAAGATGCAATACACAGGCTGGCTACTTCTGCACCGGTTTTATACTGATGTATGATCCATGGCACAAATGCGGCATTTGTTTCCATCACCTGCTGCGGATCGCCATGCACTGCAGGAATTATAATTAAATCAGTTTTTTCAACCTCATCTATTAACACATCAGGGCTAATGCTAAATAATCCATTGGGTTGGCTCGTTTCCCTGCTTATTCCTACTAACTGCACTTTAAACATTGGTTCACGACCGGTTCTTCTGCATAAAGAATTTACCTCGTTAAATATCTGGTGTGTTCCTTCAATATTCACCATGCTGGAATGACCGTGCGGAATAACAATTGATATGTGTTTCATGACAGAATAATTTATTAAATTGAAGATAGCGGAAAGCAAATATAACCAGCTTACCTGTCGCAATCAACACCTTAGAATGCCGCATTTGCACCCTTTTTTAAAGACGAATGCCATGTAGGTTTGTGTAAGCATTGTGAACTAACCCATGAAAAAATGCTTTTAAAAAAATACTGGTGATTATGCTACCTGCAACCACAAAGTAAAAAGGTGGGCAGAAAATAAATAAAATCGACGTTGTAGCATGTCATCGAAATGAAATCCAGACCTATTGATAATTGGGTTTTTAAAATTGCAGATTATGACAACAGAACATATACCAGTGGAGGACATGTTCAAATTACTAAATGAACCGGTTTCAGAACTTGTTGATATACTTGATTCGCAAAACGTAAATGTGCTGAATGCTATTCCTTTTAAAGGAAGCTGGAGTGCTGCACAAGTTACTGATCATATTACCATGTCAACATTTTCAATTGCAAAAGCACTTAATATGGAGTCTGTTGAAACGGACCGCGATCCTGAAGAAAAAGTTCCGGGGTTAAAAAAAATGTTTCTTGATTTTACGGTAAAGTATAAGTCACCTGAATTTATATTACCTACACATCACAACTATGAAAAAGATCTCCTGGTCAATAAATTGAAGACGGCCTTTTCTCAACTAGAAGAAAGATCAAATGCCGTTAACCTGTGTGGAATGATCAGCCACCCGGCATTTGGAGATGTAACGAAATTAGAATTATTGTACTTTGTTTTATATCATACAAAACGGCATTTACAACAGGTAAAAAACATTGTTTATATTGTTACTAAAAACGAAATCAATTAAAACATTTTATATGGAAACTACCACATCAAAAACGGCCGTCGAAGTACTAATCAGTTTGTACGATTGGCATACAAAATTGTTTCATAACGTTTTGGTGGACATTACAGATGTTGATGCTCATAACCGAATGGGAACAAAAGCTAATCATGTTGCCTGGTTAGCTGGAAGCCTGGTACACGGCCGTTACGAACTGGCCAAAGCAACCGGAATGGATATAGAACAACCAACAGGTGCGTTGTTTCAAAATTACCAGGGAATCCAGGATAATATAACCTATCCCTCAATAGCCGCATACAAGCAAGACTGGGATAACATTAGCAGTATACTGAAAGATAAGGTTGAAAATTTAAATGATGAAGCTCTGAACGGACCAGATCCGTTTGAAATGCCAGGTGGTGATTATACCCTGTATGATTCACTCATCTTCTGCACAGACCGGGAATCTTACTGCATTGGTCAAATTGCTTTATATCGCAGGTTATTGGACTACCCCGCAATGAAATATGATTAAAGGGAGAATGTGGATGATATGGTTAGTAAAGCACTGACAGCAGGTGGTACTGCATCACGGCAAACAAGATAATGGTTTTATATATGAACACAATTTCCAGGATCTTGATGGATATCTTTGGGAAATCGCTTTTGTTGATATGAGTAAGTTTCAAACAAATTTATAATTCATTGAAAACGATCTTCATGACACAGATTCATTCTTATTTAAATTTTCAAGGAAATACCCGTGAAGCAATGGGATATTATGCTGGCATCCTCGGCGGTGAAGTTAGCTTTCAGACCATTGGCGAGTCACCTATAGCGGGTCAATGTCCCGCAGCTATGCAACACCAGGTGCTGCATTCAACTCTTAGTAAAAACGGTGTACTGCTTATTATGGCTTCCGATATGATAGGACCGGAAGGTTTTACAAAAGGCAATAACATTTCTTTATCTGTAAACTGCAGCAGTGAAGAAGAAATTAATCATTTTTTCAACAAGTTTTCAGCTGATGGAAAAGTTATCGATCCGCTTAAAAAACAGTTTTGGGGAGCCATCTTTGGTGTTGTAAATGACAAATATGATATCAGGTGGTTATTTAATTACCAGGAAAAACAGTAAATATTTATTAACTATAAAAAACAGAATACTATGACACTCCAGGCAATTCATAAAACAATAGAAATAAATGCGCCAGCTGAAAAAGTATGGCAGGTGCTATTGGATGAAAACCATATCCGCGAATGGTATAAATCATTTGGAGAAGGTGTGATGGCTGAAACCGACTGGCAATTGGGAAGCAAGGCTGTATTCAAAGATCAGAAAGGCAACGGAATTATAGGAAGGATTGTACAGCACATACCAAACAAAGAGATTACAATTGAATACGACGGCTTCCTCATTGACGGTAAACCTGATTTTGAAAGTGAAGGTGCCAGGGCATCGAAGGGAACACAGGAATCATATAAGTTGCACCCAACTGCCAACGGGGTAATGCTGGAAATAACCTGCGAGATGGATGAGACTTATTTTGATACCATGTCACAGGCCTGGGAAAAAGCGCTTGAAAAAATAAAAGAACTTTCAGAAGCACTATAGATTTATCTTTTCTAATACCACCCGGCTCGTTTGAAAATGTTTTAACTATGAAAATCTTAAAAATGATACTCCTCGTTATTGCAATAATTATTGCCATTCCTCTAGTACTTGCACTATTTATAAAAAGAGATTATTCAGTTCAACGGGATATCACGATCAATAAATCCAATACCATAGTGTATGACTATGTGAAATATTTAAAAAACCAGGAGCAGTATAGCAAATGGGTAATGACAGATCCTGCTATGAGAAAGCAGTTATCCGGCACCGACGGAACCGTAGGATTTGTTTATGCCTGGGATAGTGATAACAAACAAGCTGGTAAAGGTGAACAGGAAATAACAAAGTTGATGGAAGGCAAAGAAGTGGATACAGAAGTTCGATTTGAAAAACCTATGAAAGGTATTGCATCAATAAAAATGTTTACAGAAGACATTGGTAATAATCAAACGAAAGTTAGCTGGGGCATGACAGGCAAGAATAATTACCCTATGAATTTTATGAATCTCTTTATGGGAAATATGCTGGGTAAAGACCTCGACGTAAGCCTTAACAACCTTAAAACCATTCTCGAACGTAAGTAAACTGGCAGCTTTCTTTCTGTAACAAGGCACTCGATTTTTTATGGTAAAAGCAAACAGCAATAAAGAAGTCTCAAGCGATAGACAAATCACCAGCAAGTCAGTCAAAAAGAAAGCCGGCACATCTAAAACCAATGCTTCTACTTCCAACAAAACGGAGGAAGTCGATCTTTTTATGCGCAATCTTGTACATCCATTGAAAGACGAAATTGAAGCAGTAAGGTCTATCATAAAAAATGCAAACGACAATATTAAAGAACAGGTAAAATGGAATGCACCTAGCTTTTTTTTCAGGGAAGACCTTGTAACTTTCAATCCACGTTTGCAAACTGCCGTTCATCTTGTTTTTCATCATCCGAATATTGTGAAAATACAATCACCCTTGCTGGAAGGAAACTACAAAGACAGGCGCATGATGTACCTGGAAAACATGGAAAAAATTAAAACAAATAAAATAGGTATAGAAACCATTATAAACAGTCTCGTTCAAATGATGACGCTTTAATTGGAAATAACTTTTAACTATAATCACCTATGCCGGCATAACTCTTACCTGGTATACGCAATAACAAATTTGCAATACAATAGAGGGTAAATTTGGACTACAAATAATCGCTTATTATCGGGATTAACAGGTTTTAAAATGCCTGGCATTTTAAATGAATTGTTATGACTATGATAGAAATTTTTAAAACGAGTATACTGCAGCAACAAGAAGCTTTTGCAGTTATTAAAACCTTATCTGATTATCTTCCTTCGTTAAAAATAAATTTCGATCTATCGGATTGCGATAAAATTCTGAGAGTTGAAGGGCAACATTTTTGTGCTCAAACAATTATCGAGATTTTAAAAGGTCAAGGGCATTACTGCCAGGTACTAGAAGGTTAAAAACATCAAGTAGTTATTATGCTCCGCACTTTTAAATACAACCATTTTTTATGAAAAAAACAAATATTTACTACTGGATCTTTACTGGCCTATTTGCAGCGTTTATGCTTTCTTCCACTATACCAAATATCATGCTTGACAAAGCATCTATTGAGATGATTGGTACACTAATGGGTTATCCAAACTATTTTATTCGTTTTATTGGAATCGCAAAACTGCTGGGCATCATCGCTATTCTTATGCCTGGCTTTCCCCGACTGAAAGAATGGGCTTACGCCGGTTTGCTATTCGATCTTGTTGGAGCAGTGTACTCCATGTTTTCAACCATGCCACCGTCGATAGACTGGCTCGTTATGTTGATTCCTTTTGTGCTGTTTGCACTTTCCTATTATTTCCATCATAAAAGATTGTCAGCTGCAGAAATTGCTTTACCAAAAAAGCAGGCTAAAGAACTAAAAACATATTAGACAAATTACCACTTATCTGCTGCTATCACCGCCTGCTTATTGTTCAAAATAATAAGCAGGTTTTTATTTCGTTGAAACATAAAACTGTTCTTACTTACAGGAAATATTTTTCGATGAAATATATTCTTCTCTTCCTGCTGATTCCAGCTACAGCTTTCCCCCAATTCAAATACGATAATGTTTTATATAAAACGGTAAACTGGCAGCAATTTTGTTCGCAGTTTCTGCAGCAGAAAGACGCGCTTTTACTTGATGTTCGTAGCAATGGCGAATTTGCAGATACTTCTCCAAGCAGGAGTCTTAATATTGGGCATCTAAACGGGGCAACCCATATAAATGTATCTGAGCTCGGTAAGAGATTGCCTGAAATAACAGCTTACAAAAACAAACCCGTTTATATCTATTGTTCTCATAGCCAGCGCAGTCGCCGAAGTTCAAAAATGCTGGCAGATAGCGGCTTTACAAATGTTATTAATGTCAATGGCGGCTTAACCGCTTTATATCTTACGGACCAATCAACTGTTCCCTGTAAAAGCCTGGTTGAAACTAATAATTCCTGGCAACAATACAACCCGCAACAGGTGGCTGAGTTATTAAAAGAAAACCCGGGCATTGCTATAATTGAAGTAAGAACCGATTCTGCTTTTAATGGATTAAGCAAAGATGAAAAAGAAAAAGCCCTGGGCATGTTAAAAGGGTCAATAAATATTCCGCTCCAGGTGTTTAAAATTCGCTCGATAAACTTCCAAAAAACAAACCCGTACTGCTGGTAGATGCATATGGAGAAGATGCCGCCAAAGCTGCTGCGATTCTTTCCACTAATGGCTACTTAAACGTTTATACGGTGTTCAATGGATTGGATGCCTGGTTACAATTGAATGATACTAAACAATTGGCAGGTGGTTTGATCGAAAGAAAGATCCGGTATAAGTTATTGGATTCTGAAGCTTTTAATACGAGTGCAGCTACTGGTAATACCCTCATCCTGGATATTCGGCCGGTGGATGAATTTGAAAATAAATCGTCCGAAGGTTGGCGAAACCGTGGGCGCATCAAAGGCTCAGTTAATATTCCGGCACAAAGTTTAGCAAATGCATACCCTACCCTTCCTAAAACCAAACCGATCATTATTACCGGCTTCGGCAGTAATTCTGAAGCATTTGAAGCTGCTGAATTCTTAATTACCAGGGGTTTTAATAATGTACATGTTTTAACTCCCGGTATCTGGGGTCTTCGTTACCAGGCATTCAATTATCCCAACAGCAGGCACCTGGACGAATGGGTGATTGATGTTCCCGAAGAAAACAGGTAGTTAGTACTTTATTTTCACCTGGACCATCAAGTAATTAAGTGTTGTATTCTCCTTGTAAATGACTATTTCAATCTCCAATGTAGGTAGCTTTCGGTAGCTATTTTAAAGCGTCCGCCCACGAGTTCGCCCTCATACCCTACTTTTGCGCCCTGAAATTCAGGAACGTAGTGGTGAATCATGAGCGGGGCAGCATTCCAGTCATTCAATTCAAATTGCGTTTCACACAAATCACCGATCAGAAATCAGACATCAAAAAATCGTCTTATGGCATTACAGGCAGGCATCGTGGGACTTCCAAACGTAGGTAAATCAACACTTTTTAACGCCGTCAGCAATAGCGCAAAAGCGCAGGCAAGCAATTATCGTTTTTGTACCATTGATCCCAATGTTGGACTGGTTGATGTTCCCGATCCGCGTATTAACAAGCTGGCCGAACTGGTAAAGCCGAACCGCACGGTTCCTACGCAAATTGAAATAGTTGACATTGCCGGACTTGTTCGGGGTGCCAGCAAAGGAGAAGGTCTTGGCAATAAATTCCTGGGTAATATTCGCGAAGTTGATGCCATCGTTCATGTGATCCGTTGTTTTGAAGATGAGAATATTCTTCGTGATGAAGGTGCCATCAACCCGGTAAGTGATAAAGAAATTATTGATACTGAGCTGCAGCTGAAAGATCTCGACAGCGTAGATAGAAAAGCTTCCAAATCAGAAAAACTAGCTAAAACTGATCCAAAAGCAAAAGCAGAATTCGAGATCTTAAAACGTTGTAAGGAGCATTTGGAGCAAGGTAAAAGCATCCGCTCGTTACATCTTACAAAAGAAGAACGACCAGCCATTGCCGATCTTTTTTTACTTACTGAAAAACCGGTTTTATACGTGGCTAATGTTGATGAAGCCAGCATGCATACCGGCAATAAATTTTCGGATGCACTTAAAAAAGCAGTAGCAGATGAAGATGCGCAGATCATTATCATGAACAACAATATTGAAGCCCAGATCTCTGAACTGGATAATCCAGACGACAAGGCAATGTTTATGGACGAATACAAAATGACAGAACCGGCACTCGATAAAATGATCCACTCAGTTTATAAGTTGCTGAAACTTCAAACTTACTTTACTGCCGGCGTTCAGGAAGTTCGTGCCTGGACCATCCAGGAAGGATGGAAAGCGCCACAGGCAGCCAGCGTAATTCATACCGATTTTGAAAAAGGGTTTATTAAGGCCGAAGTAATTGCTTACAACGATTTTGTACAATATGGATCTGAAGCTGCCTGCCGTGAAGTGGGTAAACTGCGCATTGAGGGCAAAGAATACGTGGTAGCTGATGGCGATGTAATGCATTTCAGGTTTAATGTGTAAGACCACCTCCCGTATTGCTCTCTAACTAATCAACACTTCAACTGATTAACAACGATGGAAACATTTCTTAACAAGCTTTTCCAGCAGCAAACATATAACGTCAATAACTTTTTTCTCTTCGCCGGCCCATGCGTGGTAGAAAGCGAAGACCTGGTGATGGAAATTGCGGAAACCGTGAGTGGAATTTGCAAAAGGCTGGAGATTCCCTATGTTTTCAAAGCAAGCTATCGCAAAGCCAATCGCACAAGCGCCAATTCTTTCACTGGTTTGGGTGATGATACAGGACTTTCCATCATAAAAAAAGTAGGAGAAAAATACAGTCTTCCTACGGTTTCGGATATACATGCCCACGACGAAGCTGCGGTGGCTGCCCAATATGTAGATGTATTACAGATCCCCGCTTTTCTTTGCCGCCAAACTGATTTATTGGAAGCGGCTGCGGCAACGGGCAAAGTCGTTAATGTGAAGAAAGGGCAATTTCTCAGTGGACCTTCGATGAAGTTTGCCGTGGAAAAAATACGCAAAGCAGGCAACGAACAAATACTGTTGACCGAACGTGGAAATAGTTTTGGCTATACCGATTTGGTGGTCGATTATCGTAATATTCCCTGGATGAAAGAACACGGCACACCGGTTATAATGGATTGTACCCATAGCCTGCAACAACCCAATCAAACCAGCGGTATCACTGGCGGCAATCCACAATTAATTGGAACCATTGCCAAAGCGGCCATTGCTACCGGGGCAGATGGTTTGTTTATTGAAACCCACCCAAATCCGGCAGTAGCAAAAAGCGATGGCGCAAATATGCTAAGGCTCGATTTACTCGAAAACCTGTTATACCAGCTGGTTGAGCTAAGGCAAACAGTTGTGAAATTGGGTTAATAATGTCATAGCATGTATTGCTATTTATACCAGGTTGCTTTTCCGCAACCTTTTTTTATACTTATGCCTGAACGTCATTTCAAAGCTTGTTTACATTTTGGTAAGATTGAAGTAACGATGTGGTAACATGTTACCATTACTCTTGCAGCTTATAAAACAAAGCCGTTAGATGAAAAATTTATTACCTGTTGCAACTTATATGTTGCTACTAGCTTCCTGCACAAAGGATTTCACACCAGTAAATGATAAAAACACCGGTGTAACTTTTTCTAAAAAAGAATCCGCTGTTTTCTCTGAGATTGGCGCAATTGTACTTGGCCCTGCCGGCGCTTCTGAAATCAGCGCTTATGACCCGCTTACCAAAAGATTATTTGTGGTAAACAATGGTGGTATCAACAAAATTGATGTCCTGGATCTTTCTGATCCTGCTATGCCAGTTGTAATATCCAGTATCAGTATGGCGCCATTTGGCGGATTGGTAAACAGTGTTGCTGTAAGCAATGGCAAACTGGCTGCTGCTATCGAAGCTTCAAACAAAACTGATAACGGGAAGGCCGTTGTTTTTAGCACCACCAATTTTAATGTTCTTGCCACTGTTTCTGTAGGTGCGCTGCCGGATATGATCACTTTTTCACCTGATGGCAAACTGATCTTAACTGCTAACGAAGGAGAACCTAACGACGCCTACACCGTCGACCCTCCTGGAACGGTTTCTATCATTGATGTAGAAAAAAATTATGAAGTAAACACGCTCGGCTTTTCGGGCTTCGCATCTCAGCTGGAAGTACTGGCTGCAAAGGGCTTTCGGATCTTTGGTCCAAATGCGAGTTTTGGGCAGGATGTTGAGCCTGAATATATTGCTGTAAGTGCCAATTCCAATACCGCATGGGTAACACTCCAGGAAAACAATGGTGTGGCTCGCATTGATCTTCGCACACAAATTATTACGGATATTTTCCCCCTAGGCTTTAAAGATTACAGCATTCCGGAAAACGCTATCGATCCTTCAGACCAGGATGGAAAAATTGAATTCAATACATGGCCGGTAAAGGGAATCTATCAGCCAGATGGTATAGCCGTTAATCTTAGCAATGGTACCCCTTTTATATACACCGCAAACGAAGGTGATGTAAGGGAATACAGTGGTTTTACCGAAAACAAGCGCATTAACAATGCAGCTATAACACTCGATCAGGGTGCTTTTCCAAATAGCCTGTTTTTGAAAAACAATACAAATCTCGGGCGATTGAACATCACCGCAATTCTTGGTAAAACCAATGGAACTTACAACGAACTATATTCATTTGGAGCAAGATCATTCAGCATTTGGAATGGCAACACCGGCGAGCAGGTATATGATAGTCGTAATGAGCTTGACCAGTTAGCTGTTGCAAGTAATACTTATGCCGACAACCGCAGCGATGACAAAGGCGCTGAACCCGAGAACCTTACCATTGGCAGAGTTGGCAATCGAAACCTTTTGTTTGTAGGTCTTGAGCGGGCCAATGCAGTGGTGGTTTATGATATTACCAACCCGGTTAAACCAGTATTCCTGCAGTTTTTAAAAGCGGGAGTTGCGCCTGAAGGTGTGTTATTTGTGGATGCAGAAAACAGCCCTTCGGGGAACAGCTTGTTAATTGTCAGCAATGAAACAAATGGAGAGGTAAAAATTTATTCAAATAATAATTGATCAGTTCAAATGTTATAATAACAGGAAAATATCGATTAAAAAAGCAAGGCTACCAAACAGGTAGCCTTACTTTTTTAATCCTATACTTTCAAAGCTATTTATACCAAACAGGGTTTCTTTTACTGGAGAATATATAACGCTTGATATTCATCCAAAAAACTATAAAAAAATAAAGTATCACCGGAGAACCAATGGTTAAAAAGGTGAGGTAAATGAAATATAACCTGATCCTCGAGGTAGCAATGTCAAATTTTTCGCCCAGATAGGTACAAACGCCAAAGGCATTAAACTCGATGAAATTTCTGAAACGCTGCATACTATTTGTACAATTATTAAATGCAAAATACAACAACTACACTATAAAAATTGCACCATAGCTTAAATGAAGTTGGTAAGCGTTTTAACACTCATCCTTCCTCCACTTAAAAATAGGCCGGATGACTGCATAACCCTGGCATTACTGGCATTTTTTTTTGCTCACAATGTGCTCATCAACAAAAAACAACAAGCCTTTTTGTAACAGCATTTTACCGCTTGCCTGCGAAAGCTTAAATTCGCCGCATCTAATAAACGGGAACAACGGAATGGCTTAAAAAGTGTCCGGAGGTTATGTTTCCTATCATCATTCATCAGTTAACCAATACTCTCATGTTCGATCTTTCGATGATTAAAGCGGTGTATGAACAATTTCCGGCACGCATAGATGCTGCAAGGAAAGTAGTTGGTCGTCCGTTAACGCTTACAGAAAAAATATTATATAGCCATCTTACCGAAGGCAATGCTACCAAAGCACAGGAGCGGGGTAAAAGCTATGTTGATTTTGCACCCGATCGTGTAGCTATGCAGGATGCCACCGCCCAAATGGCATTGTTGCAATTTATGCAGGCTGGCAGAGATAAGGTTGCTGTTCCAAGTACCGTACATTGCGACCACCTGATAATGGCAAAAGACAACAGCAAGGTTGATCTTGAAAGAGCTACTCATGAAAGCAGTGAAGTATATGATTTTCTCGCTTCCGTTTCAAATAAGTATGGTATTGGATTTTGGAAACCAGGTGCTGGTATCATTCACCAGGTAGTTTTGGAAAATTATGCTTTCCCGGGTGGAATGATGATTGGAACAGACAGCCATACGGTAAATGCAGGAGGACTTGGAATGATTGCCATTGGTGTAGGTGGTGCTGACGCCTGCGATGTAATGGCCGGCCTTCCCTGGGAATTGAAATTTCCAAAATTGATCGGTATCAAACTAACCGGAAAACTTAACGGCTGGACAGCTCCTAAAGATGTCATTCTAAAGGTAGCTGGTGTGCTTACCGTAAAAGGTGGCACCGGTGCAGTGGTTGAATATTTTGGTGAAGGTGCGCAGTCGATGAGTTGTACCGGTAAAGCTACTATTTGTAATATGGGTGCTGAAATTGGGGCAACCACTTCCACTTTTGGTTACGATGCCAGTATGAGCCGTTACCTGAAAGCAACGGGCCGTGAAGACGTTGCAGTTGCCGCAGATGCTATCGCAGAACACCTGACCGGCGATGCCGAAGTCTATGCAAATCCGGAAGCGTACTTCGACCAGGTGATTGAGATCAACCTGGATGAACTGGAGCCGCACCTGAACGGGCCATTTACTCCGGACCTGGCAACACCTATCTCAAAAATGAGAGAAGCGGCTGCTGCCAATAACTGGCCTTTGAAAATAGAAGTTGGTTTGATTGGCAGCTGTACCAATTCTTCCTATGAAGATATCAGCCGCTCGGTGAGCCTTGCCAGACAGGTAGCCGCAAAAAACTTAAAAACAAAATCAGAATTTACGATTACCCCTGGTAGCGAACTGGTTCGTTATACCATAGAACGCGATGGCTTCCTGGATACCTTCAACCAGATTGGTGCCACTGTTTTTGCCAATGCTTGTGGACCTTGTATAGGTATGTGGGATCGTGTGGGTGCCGAGAAGCAGGAACGCAATACCATTGTACATAGTTTCAACCGCAACTTTGCTAAAAGGGCAGATGGCAATCCAAACACGCTTGCCTTTGTGGGTTCTCCCGAACTGGTTACCGCTTTGGCTATTGCCGGCGATCTTGGATTTAACCCGATCACCGATTACCTTACCAACGAAGCGGGCGAACAGGTAAAACTGGATCCGCCGAGTGGCTACGAATTGCCGATCCGTGGTTTTGATGTGGAAGATGCAGGTTACCAGGCTCCTGCCGAAGACGGCACTGGTGTGCAGGTGGCAGTGAGCCCCGAAAGCAAAAGATTGCAATTGCTTGATCCATTCCCTGCCTGGGAAGGAACCGACTTGAAAGGATTGAAATTGCTGATCAAAGCCAAAGGCAAGTGTACTACCGATCATATTTCGATGGCTGGTCCATGGTTAAAATTCCGTGGTCACCTCGATAATATCAGCAACAATATGCTGATTGGTGCAGTAAACTATTTCAACGAAAAAACCGATACCGTCAAAAACCAGCTTACCGGTGAATATGGACCTGTTCCCGCTACTCAGCGTGCTTACAAAGCAGCTGGTATTGGAACCATTGTGGTTGGCGATGAAAACTATGGCGAAGGCAGCAGCCGTGAACATGCGGCGATGGAACCGCGTCATCTTGGTGTGCGTGCCGTTTTAGTTAAAAGCTTTGCCCGTATTCATGAGACTAACCTGAAAAAACAGGGCATGCTCGGCTTAACATTTGCCGATAAAGCAGATTATGATAAGATACAGGAAGATGACACTATTGACATCACGGGTTTAGTCGATTTTAAACCTGGCGTTCCATTAATACTGGTGCTTCATCACGCCGATGGAAAAACCGATGCTGTTGTTGCTAATCACAGTTACAACGAGCAACAAATTGAATGGTTTAAAGCCGGTGCTGCGCTCAATATCATCCGCAAACAATTTTTGCAGGTACGTGATGCGTGGGTGTAGTGGTGAGTGGTGAAAGGTGAGTAGTGAGTGAATACAGGTGAAATGTCAAACGTGAGACGTGAGACGTGAAATATAAAATCCCGTTGCTATACCGGCAACGGGATTTATTGTTTAGAAGAAGTGTAGCACTATGGTTTTAATATGCGTACTCCATCAATTTGTACCGATTTTAATGCCTGTACATTCCCAGTCAAAATAGTTGGGTTTGCAGTTGGATTTCTTGTGCCACCTCCATTGGGATAACCGCCCAAAACAACTCCGTTCAAATTATTTATAAGGATAGGATTACCTGCAGGAAATAGATAATTGCCCGCAGCTATCTGCAATGTGAGCGCCAGGCCACTGCTGCATTGGTTTATATCATTAAGGGCAGCTTCCAGGGAAGTGAAAGCATTTGCCCAACTAGTACCGTCATTTGAGCCGGTAGCTATAAAATCCAAATAAACAAACAAACCGCCAGCGCTTTGCTTTTCATAGGCACCCATATCAACCGTTGTAAAAGCAATTCTGTTTAGCCCTGCCAAATCTTTAGTGATACTGACAGGCAGGGCTGCATTGCTCCCTACATTTTTCGCAGTAGAACAATCCAGCAAGCGAAAGTCTCCCAATTGCCCCAGGCCGATTGGCGCCAGGCTGTTGAACTGCGGGTTTGCATTTATGTTGCCGGTTCCTGTGTACCCCCCCTGAATTAATGAGTATGAAACAGCTATTGGAGTGCTATTATCTATGACCGCTGTAAACACACCAGTGTTTGAATTTCCCCAAACAATACTGTTGGTTATTGTAACCAAAGGAGTTCCATAACTATACATGGCTCCACCATTACCTGTAACCTGGTTCGAACTAAATGTGCTATTAATAATACGGGTTTGAGCGCTTTCATTGTAAACTCCTCCCCCAAACTGTGCCTGGTTACCGCTAAACACACAGTTGATAAATGTGGGCATTGCCGCAGCGCCCTGGTTAAAGACCGCACCGCCATAAGCCGCAGCAAAATTGCTGGTGAAAATGCAGTTGCGCACCAATGGCGAACTGTTCAAATTAAACATGGCCCCACCTCTTGCCCGTGCATATTCCGCTTTATTGGCTTGCCCGCTGGTAATGGTAAATCCATCCAGAAGAGCGGTAGCATCAAGGTTGTTATTATTGTTTGAGATCACATTATGTGCATTATCACTTCTGTTGCCCGATATGCCGATATCACCACTCAATATGGTTGGGTTTAGTCGCCAATTGCGTTGGCTTAATTGTGTTTCTGTTCCGGCGAACCCACCATAAATCTCCATATTGTTTCGCATGGTGAAAGCGGAGTCACGGTTGGTATTGGTGGCAGGTAAATAAGCGCCTTTCGCCACCCAGATCTGGGTAACGTTGGAACAGCTGAATCGTAAAGCATGCTGCAAACTTCTAACTGCATTAGCCCAGTTGTTGCCAGTTCCATTGCCCGTTGCAGAAGCATTTACATACAGAATTCCATTAACGGGTAGCAATGACAATTGCTGAAATTCATACGCTCCGATGTCCGGTTGACTACCGAAGATACGGGAAGCACCAACCAGGTCTTTTGATATAAAAAAGATGGTGGTGCCTGTGTTAATACCTGGCGAACAGGGTAATAACCGGAGATCGCTAACTGTCTCAGAAACAAATTGTGGATTTGCATTGCAGTTGCCTGTTCCTGGCCAAACTGTACTGTTTTGGACGATAGAATAAGTGATGGTTGGCGTTCCTCCGCCAATGGAAGGAGTGTTCCCCCAAATGATAGAATTGGTAATTGTTGGTGTAGAAGTGCCGGTGTTTTTCACCACAAGTTTTTCGGACCCTATAGTGATATTGTTTGCCACAGAGCAATAAAAATAGGCAGGAGCTGCGTTGTCATTCCAAATGATGCCATTTCCAACAGTGCAGGTATTACCGGCAGCCACGCAATTAATAAATTGAATAGTGCCCGAACCATTAACATAAATAGCTGGTGCTGTTATGGCGATGTTATTTCGAAAAATGCAATTCATAATAAATACGCCCACCGGATTCTGGATGTAAATACCCGCTCCTCTTGACTGCTGTGCAGAAGCGATATTACCAGCATTGCCGTCTCTTATCGTGAATCCATCCAGTAACAACAAGGAATCTTTTTGATTGCTAACAAAAAGATTGTATGAATTATTGGTATTGAGATTGTCCTGCTGAATTTCTCCACTTAAAATACTCCTGTTTTCACTATTCAGATTTCGTTGGGAGATGTCGGTTTCATTGCCCGCAAAGCCTCCATAGATATTTAATACACTACGGGCAGAAAAGTAGGCAGCTCTGTCATTATTTACTGAAGTTGCACCTTCATCGGGGTAATAAACACCCCCGGCTACCCAAATCTGCTGCACAGAACCGCAGCTTCGGGCTTTTTCAAGTGCATCCTGCAGTTTGGTAAAAGCATCTTCCCACGAAGCGCCTGTATTTGCACCTGTAGCACCAGCTTTCACAAAAAGAATAGGACGGGCTGCGTTTACATTGATGGCTGTAACTTGCCTTGGCCTGCAGGCAACGTTGCCAGGGGCTGTCGAAAGTATAGCGTAAATGTACGATTTACCAGAAGGTAGTAATGATGTCGAAGTGCTTGCAACGCTTCCTTCGTTTGAAAGGCTGCCATTTGCTACAGTCTTTATTACCGTGCCTCCGGTATATGGGTCGGAAGTTTCCGCACTAAAGTATTTAAAAGTAATACCATAGGTTGCTCCCATACCTGCTAAGCCCGAAGCTGTGATGGTAACATTAGCTCCTGCACAATCTGAGTTGGAAGGATTGGTGGCCAATGCAGGGATGATTGGACAAGGCGGCACTTGTAATTCATAAGCTCCCATGTCAATAGTACGGACCTTACGTGGTTTAAGATCCAAATCAAATGGATAGACTACTCCGTTTTCTAACCATTCATCATTACCTGCGTCTATTGCTGGCGAGGCAGGAGATAAACGCAGATCCCCGGTAGCAGCATTAACAAAAAGAGGGTCTTTCTTAAGATTACCGATACCATAAAATCCTGTTTGAATAATGGAGTAGGTTACATTAAATACACCATCAATTATGTAATAATAAATTTCCGGCCCTTCCTGCCCTGCAGCATTCCCCCAAAAAATAGAATTGGAAATTTCAGCATCGCCCGACACATAAACAGCTCCTCCTTTATCAGTTACAGTGTTGTTATTAAAAGTTGAATTGAATAAGTATAAGGAAGCACCTGTGTAAAAAATACCTCCGCCAGCATTTGCGTTGTTACTATAGAAAAGGCAATTAACAATACTGGCAACACTAATAGTACTTACTGGAATATTTCTATCTTCAGTGAGGGCTAAACCTCCACCATAAATGGCGCGGTTGCGAATAAATTTGCTGTTAAAGAATGAGGTAGCGGTGTTTGAGCTATAGGTACCACCGCCATTAGAGATAGCCAGGTTTTCTTCAAATACACAATTCAAAAAACTTGCATCATACCCTGTGTTAGAACTAGAGCCTGAATAAACTCCACCTCCGTAATAAGCCCGGTTTTTTATAAACGTACAATTTTCTAAAAAGGGAGGGGCGTCCAAAACATACATTCCGCCCCCAAAATTATCGGGTTCATTGCCTCCGGCGGATACAAATGCATTGCCTCCCCGTATTATTAACCCATCCAAAACGCAGCTTTTTGTAATACCCGGGCCTACAACTTTTACCACATGATAGGCGTTGTCCCCATAGTTTTGGAAATTTGATAAGTCATTTTTAGATAAATCCCCATCGAAAATGGTCAGGTTAATTTTCCATTTACGCTGATATAAAAAAGTCTCGGTTCCTTCAAAACCGCCATAAACAGAGATGTCTTTTAGAAGCGAAAAGGATGCTGTGCGGTCATTTTTGACCATCCCGCCTCCCTCATCCGGATAATAGGTTCCTTTAGCCACCCAAAGAGACTGACCAACAGCTGCTACCTGCAAGGCCTTTTGTACAGTTCGAAAAGCAGCGATCCAGGAGGTCCCGTTATTGTCGTCGTTACCGGTTGTACTTACATACCACACAGTTTGAGCGTTCGAGGCCACACTCACCAGCAAAAACAAAATAATTAGAAATCGTTTAAGCAATAAAGCGGTTATTCTACATTTCATGAAAGATCTCTTATTACGTTTGCTTACAATGATGATTCAGTTCTTCAAGCAAATTTTTTATTAACTCATCTATTTGATCACTGACGTAAATTTTCACCTACCAAGACAACACTGCATTTAAAAGATATCAGCAGACATTTTTCGGCTCAAGTCATCCTAGTATCTGTTAAACAAACAGCTTTAAACAAAAGACAACACCGCAGAAGAAATTTCCTGCGTTACCGGATCTCGTATAAAAACAGCAGCCTGCAGGAATCACAGGCTGCTGTTTTTTAAACTCTCACCTGATGGTAATTATGGTTTCAAAATCCGCACTCCATCCATAGTTACCGATTTTAATACCTGTACATTACCAACCAGGATCACGGGGTTTGCTGGTGCATTCCGGAAGTTATTGCCGCCACCATTAGGATATCCTCCAAGGATTATAGCACTTATCCTGTTTAATTGAGCCGGGTTTAATAATGGCATTGTATAGGTACCTTTTGCAATATAAATGGTGGTTGGCATGCTGTAGGGCGCACATTGGTTAAGGTCATTAATCGCATTTGTTACACTGTTGTATGCATTTATCCAACTGCTGCCATCGTTCCTTCCTGTAGCAGTACCGTCAACGTGTATGATCGCTCCTGCGGCGACCTGCCTTTCGTAGGCACCCATGTCAGCAGTAGTTAAGGCAATGCGGCTATTTCCTGCAAGGTCAAATGTAAAACCAGCCAATGGCGTGTTGTTAGCCGTATTGATGGCGGGTGAACAAGGGCGAAGTCGCAAATCACCTATATTACCTAAACCCGGAGCAGGCTTTAAAATAAATATGGAATCTTGTTTAAGATAAGGAGTGCCACCCTGTACAATACTGTTGGCTACAACGGGCGTAGCTCCTCCAGCATTTTGAATACCTGAGCTGTTTCCCCACATGATACTATTGGTGACTTTTGGACTAACAACACCATAAGTATACATTGCTCCCCCGGTAGTACCCACTTGGTTGCCAGCAAAAGTGCAATTGATCAATTCCGTGGTTGCCCCTTCGTTGTAAAGACCGCCACCGTAGTTGGCGGTGTTACCTGCCAATACAGAGTTCACAACCCTGGCTGCTAATCCCTGGTTAAACATACCGCCACCATATTCTACGGCATTATTTCCTGTTATTATACAATTATAAAATGCGGGAGCGCTGAAATAGTTGTGTACTCCACCACCACGGTTGCCCAGGTAATCTCCTTTGAAGGCATTGCCACCGGTGATGGTAAATCCATCAAGGATAGCAGTCGCATTCAGGCCGTTATTGTTATTGAAAATGACATGATGGGAATTATCCGAGTTATTATTGAGCGTGCCTATATCGCCGCTTAATACAGTGGTATTTACCGCCCATTTGCGGTCGCCTAAATTTACTTCATTGCCAGCAAAACCACCATAGATCGCCAGGTTATTTCGCATGGTAAAGGCAGAATCACGGTTGTTGTTCGCAGTTGGATAATAAGTGCCTTTAGCCACCCAGATTTGGGTAATGTTTGGGCAAGTGAGTGCCAAAGCATCTTTCAGGCTGGTAAAAGCATTTGTCCAACTTGATCCTGACTTATTACCTGTAGCATTTTTGTTTACATACAAAGTATTGCCTGGTACACATGGAGCAATTGCGTTTATAATGGTTGCTTCGGCCAACACGGAATCCTGCAATCTATATTCACCTCCTTGTATCAGGTTGATACGAATCGTTTCATTCGATTCAAGTTGTGCATCTTCGATAGGGTCGATGTAGATGATGGCTTCTGTCTTGTTAGAATCGATGTTGACGAATCCTGGGGATCCTGCAAAATCATTGAAAACCGGCAGATTTACAAAATTGAGGCATGCTGCATCGATACATTTTTTTTGTTTTATAGTATCATATGAAATCACGTAATCAGCATCAAATAACGCAGAACCAGATAAATTGAAATATAGCTTAGTGACTTTGTTAGTTTTCTGCCTCAACTTAAAGACCACTCCTAATTTTCCAGAATTGTTTTCAGCAATGGAAGGTTGCAGCAAGTGCACCGTAGCTACGTTTGATCCTGCATAGGGCAGGGAGGCCATTGTATTTAACTTGAACCAAAGCACATCAACTCTTGTACTTACATTACCAACTAAATCTGTGATATTTTGGGCAATTACCCTGAAACTGTCCGCGGCAGCAGGAAGTGGCACTGTAGGAGTTACCACTATCTTTCGATCAAACCGAGTCACATTTACAGGGATTACTGTAGTAACTCCGTTATCAAAACTTACCATTTCTAAAGCCCCGCTATTGAGATTGGCCGAACTAATGATTTCATTGTAGGTAAATGAAATTTCATCAGCGTTTGGATCAAACAATCTGTTAGCTGGCAATGGACGACCAACTAACAACGGCGCTGCTCTATCGATCACCCCATAACTACTATTTGAAAATAAAACCGACCCGGTTTTGCACTGCAATCGCAAGCGGATTTCGTAAGCTGTATCGGAAAGGTTAGCAACATTCCAATCCCGAACATACGAATCTGTTGTAATATCCGACTGAAGTACTGTGAAGCCTGTTCTCCAGGAGCTGTCTTTCCGAAGGTCTCTGTATTGGAGACTTATCGCATTTACATTTGCCTGGTTGTAGTCTGACAAAGTTATTGGCAATAAATTGTTGTTTGCCGGGGTTACCACCCACCCTTGAAGTGGCGCACTCATTTTGATATTACCGCAGGGATTGGCAAAATTGAACGACAGTTTTGCAATACTAATTCCGTTAGGTGCAGGTATCCCATTGAGTTTACAATCATCGCTCAAATAGAATTCTACGTCGGGGTAAGAGACAACTCCATCGAGTGTGTCGGATTTTTCCACTTTGATGGGAATAACTAAAACACTGTCAATGGGGGCAAACATTGGAAGTGGTGTACTTTTTAGATTCACTCCGTCTGAAGTAATTTTTAAACCCTGACCAGTACCTAGACCTGCATAAAGATTAACAGTGCGTTTTTCGTTGCTTTCGCTTCTGTTTACCACGCGAAGCTGAATATTGTTTTCTCCATTTAGAATAAGGTTTTCAAACCGCATATCCCCTGATATAATTTGGGGAAGATCTCGTTTTTGGGCGCCGTTTTCTGGTGGACAACTACTGGTTCCTGCTACTAAATCAAATGCATAAGTACCATATACACGGTCCTTTTTTATGTCTACTGAGTAGAAATCTCCAGGGTCATCATCCTGTAAAACAAAGCCGACTGTGGTTTCAGACTCTCGACTGGTGGTGGTATCGTTTCCCCATGTTTCCCGCATAGAAATAAGCGGCCCACCCGATATCCCAACTCCTGCCGCCCTGAAGCCAAACTCGGCAGCAAATTCTTTTGTTATTTCTACATCATACGTAATTGTATTTGTATTCGACTTCAGTAATGTAGATGACTCACCAGTGCTGCCACCCTCAGAAAACGAGATGTTTTTAAGCATAGTTGCCTGCTGCTTATTGGCCTTATTGTCATCAATTGTTTGTTGCCAAACGCTTATTTGATTCTCATAATTTTTCCGCTCAGGTTCGGTAGTTGCCGCATCCCTAAACTTCTGAAACTGTGGAATTATAAAATTAACAATTTGAGCCTCAGAATAAGTAAACTCAGTTTTGAAACCCTTGACCCCTATATATGGTTTTGTAGTGCTTTCTATAAGGCATCCGCCGGGTGCTGTTCCAATTTTAAAGTCAACGGTTTTACTGTCTCCCATTAAGTAGTTAACAGAATTTCCAATGTATAAGTCGCCAGAAACATCTTCCGTAAATAATGGAGACTTCGTGACCTCATACCGCCGCAAGCTTTTTGTTGATTCTACAAACTCATCTTTTTGGTTGTGAACCACCCGCCTATCCTGCTCGTAACTTCCGGTTGCTATAATTTCTATATCAAAACCAATACCGGAGACGGGGTCTTCCAAACCTATGGTTGGGCCTAAAGAAGCATTGACAAATAATCCCAAACCATCGCCGCTCCCTAATGACCAGCTACGTGTGGTAGTAAAAGTTTCGTTTTGCTCCCAAAAACTAGTACTCTGATCACCGGGCGGTGCATGCAATATCATCATTACTTTTTCGGGTGAAGCCGTAATGAATGTATTTTGGGGATTAAAGTTGCCCACCACGGTACTTTTAGGCAGGGTATCGTACCGCCGTCCAAACCTGTCAATATAAACTAGTTTAAAGGGCTTTGTGAACGGAGCAATGGTTTCTGGCGCTCCGGGAATAATGGATGTATCGAGCATAGCGTCTGTACCACTTGCATTGCGCAATCTATAGTAGCTGGTATCGGCAATGTCAGTTGCTTTCCGCTTGTGCACACTTGTAAAAATGCGCAGGAAATCACCAAGGTTATCGGCAGGGGCACCAGGGGCCGACACAGCTATGCGCAGGTTGAGGCTCGGCGGCCCCTCAAAAACGTTTACCTGAAAATAGCGTTGCTGATTGGTTCTAAAAATAATACCCGGGTTAAGACTTGCATTGTTATTGCAGGCTGTGTCCCGCAATCCTCCAGCAATCACTATAACCGGCGGTCGGTGGTATATGAGGTTTCGACTTGAGTCTTTTTCACGTACATCAATTAGCGGCTCCGGTGCCCATTTTTTGAAAAAATTGATCACAGAGTCTGGCCGCACATATCGGTTGTCGTTTTGTGTAAAGCCTGGTGTAAACGATTCTATCGATGCCCGGTATTGGCAGCTGGCTGGCACTCGTATAGAATAACTACCATCGGCTAAAATAGGGGCTCGTAATCTGAATGTGGTAACATCTGCGCTGTCCTTTCGCCGAAGTATTCCTTCGAGCAGCAGAGAGCCGGAACCAATCGGCTGGTTTGCCCCATCTAGCAAGCGTCCAGATATACGCCGGGTACTGGTGTCTGCAAAATTCACATTTGCAGTGTTTGCTAAAATTGGCAACGTTTTTTGGTCCGGGTTAAACCCCTGTGCAAAAAAACTTGGGGTAATGGTATAGTTGCCAGGATTATTTACCACCATATTATAGATTCCAATAGAGTCAACTTTCGTAGAATCAGTATAAGTGAGACCAAGATTAAGTGGTACTACATCCAACTTAACCCGCGGTATACCGAACGAATCTGGTGTACCAATTATACAATTGTTGCACTTTTGATATACCCGACCACTTATTGTATACACAGTATTGTCTGTAAAACTTAAATTCTGCACGACTGGGTTATTAAAATCCAAGCTCTTCGTGATTGAAGTGGGTTCAAAAATATGATCTGCTTTTATCGGGATAATAGTAAAATTCACCGGACCATCATCGCTAACGGACAAATCGCCAGAGGCATCGCCATAAAATATATTTGGTACGTCAAATGTTCCATCAACCCTGGTGGTGGAGTCAATAAAAAAGGATTGTGGGCTGCCTTTTAGGTTTCTTGTTTTCTGAACCCGTATTACAATACCTGGAACCCCTACTCCATTTTTACTTTTTACTATTCCAGAGATCCGGCCGTTTTTAGCCCGCTCTTCCGGCAGCACAGCCGCCGGGTTAAATACACGTATCCTCACTACATTGGATCTATTATTTGCAGCATTGGGATTACAGCCGTTGATCACTCTTCGATACCAGGTTGTTTGCGAAATAGCTGGGATGATCAAATAAGGCTTGTTGGCACTCTGAATAGTTTGCCATAACCCGTTGGTTGAAGCACTACTGTCTTGCCATGAATAAGTATAGGTGTAAATGTTATAAAGTGAAGGAAAAGACACGTTCTTTATAGTGTCAGTACCAGCTGGCAACTCAGCTGGGTAGGGTACTGTATGTGCATTGCCAATAATTCCCGGCGAATAATCGCACGTGTAAATAACCCGAATTTCGCCCCGCGCCCCATTCTGGTCTCCAGAACCACCACCGCCAGGTATCCCCGGACCGTATTCATTGGTTTTACCACCACCACCTGTTCCCGAGCCGCCATACCCATGAAATTTATTAAAAATATCAGCACTGGCATCTTGCCCATTATCACCATTCCCAGTTGTACGTCCCGAACCACCTCCACCCCCCTGCCAAATTTCGCCGGTAAAAAATCTAAAACTCTGCCCACCATAACCTCCAAAATAAGATAGTTCAATATTTGAATTCGGGACTTTCTTCTTCAATGGCTGCCATCGTAAAACCCCTCCAAATGCTATAAAATCATTAGTAACAATCCAACTGTCTCCCCCGTTTTGATTGATTCCGCCACCCCCGCCAACAACATAATTATAAAATGTACTACTTGCCTGAATATAAATCCGACGGGTTTTAGAAAAACTGCCACCCCCCCCGCCGCCTGTTCCATTGAAACCGTTTATCCCATCGAATCCGCCTGTGTTACCACCGGAACCCCCGCCCCATACCTGCGCATAAAAGCTGGTAGTACCCGGCTTTGGAGACCATACACCCGACGCTGCCGAAAGGGTTTCGACGATGTCAATTTGCCCGTAGATCACTTCTATTGACAATTGAAAAATCAGTGTAAAAAGGCCGGTAAGTAAAAATTTTCTCATGATATTATTTTGATACTTCGTTTGATTTGGAATGTGGAGAACAGAAGGAAAATACGTCACTGTGATTAGTCGAGCATCGCCTGTTTCCTGCGGCTCACAGGTATAAATTCTCCATTTGTTAGTTGAATAATTTTTACACTGGTGCCTTTTACCTTTTGCACATGTAACCTGTTTACCAAATGGCTACGGTGCACCCGTATAAACATATCGGCAGGTAACCGATCCTGTACCCAAAGCAGTACTTTTGACACCACCAGCCGTTTTTGCTGGTTGATAAAATGAATCTTGCAATAATTACTGCTGGCTTCAACTCTCAAGATGCTTCCTGGCCCCGGAAGGCAAATACCTTCGGATTGGAGGATCTGTAACATATCTGCGTGCATGGAATTATTTGTCATAAAGTTTATTAATACGCTGGTTTATAAGGCAGAGCTGCTGATCGGTAAGTGTTGTTGAACGGGGTATTTTTGAATGCGGTCAATGAAGTATGTTTTTGCGGCTCAAGTCTTTCTATACGCAAATCGAAATACAACCAAACGGCGATTACGGCCAGCAGCGTAATAAGAAGAATTAGCAGCACTATTTTGGTTTTTAATTGCATCAAACCGGTTGATGCTTCAATACTAAGTCTCAGTATTTAAATACATGCACTGTTTGGGGCGACAAAAACAGGACATGAGAGAGACAAAAGCAGGACTATGCAACACAATGACCGGACAAAAACGTGACATTAGCCTTAAAAAACTTAGATCGCCAGCTTTTTACCGTTTAAATAGCCAGCAGTTGGTGGCATTGCCCCGGGCTCGCCCGCCCCATAACTGTACATAAAATTTTGGGCGTTGCCGGCTTTGCATAACACAAGCCGGAAGGTGATGTAAGTGTTCCGGCGAGGGTCGTTTGCCCAAACGTCAGAGTCAGTGACGATAGGAATAACAGCTTGAAAAGACTTGCGAGTAGAAACATTCTCATGATGTTATGTCTGTGTTCTTTTGACCTATTTTACAGTTTGGATCAATTGCGGTCGCTCTTTACCCATCCAGCTTTTGGAAATCGTCGCTTCACCACGTTAAGCATTCATTAATCTCATTATATATACTGTCACTTGATAATCCTTAAAGGAATTAGCAATTAGAGGGAACCCAGGATCATTTACTTTTCATACTTGATTAATTATTTGAAGCATTTTCAATGGGTGCTGAGTGAAGACATCATGGATGATGAAAGGCGACAATGTTACCACCACCACCATACCAATGCAATGAGCAGCAGGGCGATAACGATGATTATGATGACATTTCGCTGAAATGAGGTAATGCGCATTACGGTGTAAACTATAGCCGGATGTTCCTATTTAGCGCATTTAATTAAGGACAAAAATGTGACCCTGGGGGGACAAAAATGTGACTGGAACTATTTAATGAATTCCGGAGTTGGTGCTATAGTTCAGGCAAGCCGGAAGAGGCAGGTTACGAGGTCATCAGCAGATTCCAGGTTTAGCCGTTGCCTGAGTCGCTGCCTGGTTTTTCGTACACTTTCGGGTGAGATTCCAAGAATGGCTGCCATTTCTTTACCATTCATGTTCAGTATGCTTAAAGCAGCCATTCGTTGTTCGGCTACGGTAATATCTGGTGCATTCTGCCGTAGCAGCATAATAAAAAATGGGTAAATTTTATCGAAACTGGCTCTGAAAGACTGCCAGTCGTTTTCAGTAAGTATAGCTTGCCGGGTCAAATTCTGAATCATTTGCAATTGCAAAGCGGTGTCATTGGCGCTCTCTGTCTGTTGCAACTGTTCCAACAATTCAGTCTTTTCATGCAAACGGCGTGTAAATAAATTCAACTGTTCCCTGGCCGCAGTTACTTCGGCGTCTGCCGCCTGCTGCTTTACCTGCGCCATTTGCTGCTGCAATTGTAAAATCCGGTTTTGGCGGCTCAGTAATAAAATTATGGCAGATGCCACCAGCACGATGCCAGTTATAATAAAATTGCGAATCATTCTGCTCCGATCTTCTTTTTCGGTAAGCATGGCAGCCTGCAACCGGTACTGCTCCACCTGGCTTCTAATATTAGCCATGCGCAAATTGCTGAAGCCAACCACTTTTACCATTGAATCTTCCAGCATTAATGCCGCATTGGAATAATAATAAAAACTATCCGGCAGGTTTTGGCTTCGGTTTATTTCACCAAGCGTTCTGAAAGCATCTTTTCGGTATTCAGCGACTTGCCAACGCTGACCTTGAGGCGCTTTTTCCGCCATCATCAGCCCCTCCTGCAATAGCTTTTTTGCAACATTTGTTTGCCCCATGGCAAAATGTGCTTTCCCCATACCCACCAGGCTAAAGCTTTCGATGGGTGCATCTAAATCTTTGTTACCAAGGTAGCCCTCTTCAAATAAAACAAGTGCTTCGCGGTACGCTCCCTTTTTCAATTGCAATTGCCCTTCGAAACTCGAATTGATGGCCACCCATTGCTTTATTTGATTTTGTGCAGCAAATTCCTTTGATCGCTTGTAATAATACGCTGCGGAGTCCATTTTGTCCTGGTGGTAATAGGCTTGCCCCATCGTATTTAAATACCTGATAAGGGTGCTATAATTGTAGTATTTACCGATCCATTCTTCGCCCACCAACGCTTTTCTGCCGTATTCGATACTGGGTCCGTAATCGCCGGTATGAAAAAGCACTTCGGCTAATGCACCATATTTGGCGTACATTCTTTCGAAAAAAGGAAGCTTTTCATATAATTGGATCGAAAGCAAATAGTAAGTGGCGCTTTCATCGAGCCGCTGGTAAGGACGAATATGTGCCCCATACGCCCAGGTGGCATAAGCCTGCTGCCGCAGATCGCTGGAAGAAAGACCAAGACGCAGCAAAGTATCAAGATAAGGCTGAAATAATGCGATATCCTTTCCTGCATGTTTTATATCATAAGCAAGCATGGTTATAAAAGCCATGTTGAACTCAGTTACCGATTTGGGCTTGATGGGTTGTAATTGTGCACGCCAGCCCTTCGCCAATGCTACCGGGTCGGCACCAGGTACATACAGTAATTCCCATAATTCAGTGAAATCGCCATAATCCGGGCTTGGTGCACTTTTAATTTGCTCAAGCAATTTTTTGGGCTGCCCACTGCTATCTTTTGCATAAGCAAAACAGTGTAACCCTAAAACGAAAACTAAAATGGCAAAGCGAATGGTAAGCATGTTAAGTTGTCAAAATTAGCCATTCCATTATCGTACTGTTGAACTTCAAATAAATGTACCTCCTTATTTCCAGTTAAATGAAAACTATCCGGGTTCACACTTGCAGAACCAGGAAAGGCGGCATATGCCTGGCATATCGAAACAAAACATGCCGAAAATACGAGGGCGTTTAGGGCTTCTTTTGGGTTAATCAGTTAATACAATTAGAAATATATAGCAGCCTTGTACTAAAATCAAAGTGGTTCAATCAATCTAAGAAGAAGATGTTGAACGAATTACAAGTCAACTGAATTAAACTTTACAATTTATATTGATGGGTAAGATGATGGTTTTATTTTCGGCCCGTGTAAATGTGTCCAATGACCAGAAAATTAACCGCATTTTTTTCTTTTATACTTATTACCCTGCTGCTTTCGGTAGCGCCCCTGGCATATGCCCAAAAAAAGCTGGGTTTAGAGCCTGATAAATGGGCTCTCAACCTAAGTAAGGCCACTTTAAATGAAGTCAATAGCCTGGGTAGTCTTACCACCTTGTTGATAGAAGCCGATTCTCTGCGGGCATTTAAATTTTTAGATTCTTTAGAAGCGTCGCATAATGCGAAAGGGTATTTTTTTCGCACCTTTTTCTGTATGGTGAAAGCCGATGTTATCTATTCGAAATTTGGCGGGAACGACAAACACAAAACAGGCGGTTCAAAAGAATTAGAACCTATCAGGCCGCAGATAATGGAACTCTTTGCTAATGCCCTCGATGCTGTATACCATACTGAAAAGGATATTTTCATCGGCTGGGTGTGCTTTTACTCTGCAAAGCGAATGCGCAATTTTGGAGAAACTGGCTGGGCAGTGATGTATTCAAAAAATGGAGTAGATCTTTTTGAAAAAGTAGGCTATGCAGTTGAGCCACCTGTATATACCGATCTTGCAGAATTGCTCTACCAGGTAGAAGAATACCAGGAATGTATCATCTACGCAAAAAAAGGAATTGCCGCGTGGAAAAACCTCAGTTATGAAACAGATTATCAAGATCCCTACAAATACAAAATAAAAGCCCTAAATATTATAGGCAACAGTTTTTTTAAAAACAACCAGCACGATTCAGCTAACGCGTATTACCTGCAGTCATTATTGTTAGCCACCCAGAATAAGGACACGCTGCTGAAAGCAAAAGTGATGGGTAATATTGGCAGGATCATCTATGCACAAAACAATTTCGATTCCGCGTATACCCTTTTCAAAGCTGATTACCAATGTAACAAAGACGATAGCATTTATAACGAAGCAGCTAATGCATTACAATGGATGGCAAAGGCAAGCCTGGCCAGGGGAAATAATTCAACTGCTTTAAACGAGGCAAAAGAAGCCATACACCTGTTGGGGCTTTGGCCAAGCGGACCTTACCTCAGCGACGTTTATCAAACACTCACACAGGTATACAGGGCGATGGGCAATTACGATAGTGCATTTTATTACAGCGACCACTATATGGCACTACATGATTCACTCGAAAAAGAAGTGGCTACCAGCAGCCTTGCCATTTCTAAAGCAAGGTTAAACGATGAAGTAAGCCGCTTTAATATTCAAAAGTTGAACCGGGAAAAACAGACAGAATTACTGTGGCGCAATATTATAATCGGTTTTATACTATTCGTTTCTTTAAATGCTTTACTGATTACAAACAGGCAACGATTAAAAGAAAAAATAAAAACTGAAAGTGCACAACAGGAAAAACGCTTAATGGAACAGGAAATGAATTCGGCCAACAAACAGCTGAAAATGTTTACAGCCAATATTGTTGAAAAAGCAGATCTTATTGAAAAGCTGGAAATACAACTAAAAGGCAGAGATGACAACAGTGAGCAACAGTTAATTATAGCAGAGCTTTTACAACAAACTATCCTCACAGAAGATGACTGGACGATGTTTAAAAATTTGCTGGAAAAAATATATCCCGGATTTTTTCACCTTCTAAAGCAAAATTATCCCGGCATTACTGTTTCTGAACAACGTATGGCTGCATTACTGAAATTACGAATGTCCACAAAAGAAACAGCCGCCATGCTGGGCATCTCCATTGAAAGTGCCCGCAAGAGCCGCCAGCGTTTAAAGCAACGGCTCAATCTTGCCAACGAAATGAACCTGGAAGATTTTGTGGCGACTTTATAATCTCACGCAAGATTGTGAATTAACCTGCAGTACCGCTTCGTATAATATTATCGAAATTGAAAGCGTGTAAATTGATGTTTTTTTCTTTTGTTAATCAATGCCAATTCATGCCAAGAAGAACCGCTGGGTTACTACTACATTTATTTGTGCATCACTGCTTGTAGTTTTATTGGGCAACCCTTGCAGTGCACAATTCCATCCACACTCACTGGTTAGCTGGGTGAAAAACTGGAACGAAAGATGCAGGCAGCAACATCTTGCTTGTTAACATTCTTAATAAAGCGTATCTCTTACCCGGGAAAACAAGAAACTTGTTACTGATGTCCATTACCTTACCAAAGGTTGTAAAGCTTTACGACCGTGTTGATTCCATATTTTTTATTTTGAAACCCTGGCACCATCCACAAAAATCTTTTGCACTTTTTTTTCGTCCCTTATTTCGTTGAAAAAACTTTCTAAAAAAGCAGTCATCTCTTTTTTAGTTTCGGGTTTAAACAAAGTAAAATCGTTTATTAATTTATATACAGATTGTTCCTTTTCAAGAAACCCTGCAACAATGGGCCTTACTTCCTCCAAACTTCTTTTAAAGCCCATGTATTTTCGCTCTGTAACTTTAGTTAGATCGGAGTTTAAAGGAGGAGTAGCATAAATAGCATTTACAGCACCGCTGAAATCGAAATCAAAAGGAACTATATAAGGTGGCACTGTAAGAGAATCTTTTGGTGCCACTATTTTGATATTATGATGCGGAGGAATTGCCCAGTCGCTGTTTCCAATCATATACTCAAAAATACTTACGAATGTTGTATGCAACCGGTTGGTTTGTTCCGATAACACTTTTCGGTTAGATTGTTCTTTACAATTATTTCTTTTAGCGAGGTCGTCAACAGGCTCAATTGCAAAACCGTATTGTTTGTAAGGCTTTATTTTACCCGAATTATCTTCAAACCTGAATTGCATTAATCTTACCCTAAAACTTAGGTCGGTAAACAACTGGTAAATCTTGTAGACCATGTATTCCTTCAGCAGGTATTGTTCATCCTCCGTGCCCCATTCGCAAGGCACTACTATTTTTAATTGCTTGAAATTTTTAAGCTTCGATTTTTTAGTTGAATCCTTGAAATTAAAGGTCAGTGCAGCAAATGAACAAAAATCTTTCCTGTAATAACCTCTTAGCTTAACGCCTATTTGCTCCGACACATCACCTGTAGTATCTGCATTATGCCAGGTAAGTGTGGCTGGCTGAAAAGTTGAATCTTTTTTATTGGTTGAAAGTTTGTAGAAATTAGTTTTAAGGGTTGCAATTACAGGCTCATCTGCTACAAAAAATTTTTTTCTGCTGGTAATTTTTTGTGCTGATAATTGCAGCGACAAAAGAGTAAATAATATAGCTGAAAGTATTTTGACTTTCATCGTTTAATAATATTACTGTTTTCAAATAATTCTTCAATAACAGAACCTACAGATCCATTTGGTTCCTGTATGTGCAACAATGCGGCAATCGTTGGTGCAATATCAGATAATGTTATGGTTCTTAAAGAAGTTTTCTTTTCCGGTATTTGCCAGCCGTACCATAATAATGGAACATGTGTATCGTAAGCATATCCAGTACCATGTGTGGTACCGCCATTTAAAAATCCATCTATATACCCGGGCTGGTACACGAGTTGAATGTGACCACTTCTCGACGGATGATAGCCATTTTCAACCTGGGTTTTTAATGACCCCTGCAATGTAGTTTGTGAAACTGCATCCAGGCGAAAAGCCCTGCTAATACCTTCCTGGGATTCCAGCCATTTTATAGCATACGCTACAATATCTGCTTCTTTTGATTTTCGCTTTTTCTCAATCGCCGGGATGTTCAGCACTACCTGTAAATTTACGATTCTCAAACATAGGTTTTCTTCTAAAAATTCTTTTTTTAAAACATCATTCAATAACGTAACAAGTTGTCCTTCATTGATGACACCGGCCGCTAATTTATTCTCTTCCAGGAATGCAGGTACCTGGGCGGTTCCATGATCTGCCGTCAAAAACAAGAGGTATTCTCCTTTACCAACCTGTTTATCCAGGAACCCGAAAAAATTACCTAATTCAATATCAAAGCGCAGCAACGCATCTTCCATTTCAATTGAATTAGGACCAAAAGCATGCCCGATAATATCTGTAGACGAATAACTGACAGCAAGAAAATCGGTGATGGAATCTTTTCCCATTGATTCGCCAACCAAAGCTGCCTTTGCAAATTCGGTGGTCAGGGTATTTCCCTGGGGAAGTGTTTCAATTACATTATAATTCGTTTCAGCATATTTTTTTAGCTCGTAAGGAAATTGCCTGGCCGGTCCGCCAAAGCTTCTTAGTTCATAAGGTTTTTTAACTGCTACGCTTTGCGAATAAGTTGATGGCGGATAGAGCATTTTCCAATCCAGCATATACAAGCTATCAATTAACTTCTTCGTTTTAAAATTTTTGACCCAGGCTGGTAATTCCTTCATGTAATAAGATGATGTGATCCACTCGCCGAGATCGGTGTCGTACCAGTAAGCTGCATTGGCACTTCGCCCCGCCGCCAGTATAGCGCCCCTATCTTTCAGTGCGATACCAATAGTCTTGCTTCTAAAATTGGTGGAAAGCTGCAGTTCATCGCAAATAGTATTAGAAAGTAAATTAACAGGGCTCATTTGTCCTGCATCAGAGGTTCCACCCACAGATTTTACACTGGTGTCTGCGGTGCAATACACAAACCGCTGTGCCTTTTGATCCCACCATTGATTTCCCGTAATACCATGAATTGCGGGAACTGAACCGGTATAAACACTGGCATGTCCGCAGGCCGTGTATGTAGGCACATAATCTAAATACGTTTTATCACAGGAAAAACCCTGGTCCAGCATCCTTCTGAATCCCCCATCCTTATGCCAGCGATCATGGTAACGGTATAAATAATCCCATCGCATTTGATCAACTACAATTCCTATTACCAATTTTGGACGCGACTGCGAAATACCGGGCTGAGAAATAACAAAGAAAACAGGCATAAGCCACTTAAAAATTGACAAACTGAAACGAATACCCATGTCGTAAAGATAAGTTGCTAATGAGCTATCATCTCAGCAAATCCCATGCTTATATTCAACACTATCAAGCCGCACCACCTGGAATGACATTACTGGCGGAAAGGTGATCCCTGTTTTATTCTTAAAAGTATTCCAAAGCAGTAGAACGGGCATCCCTTACCAATTAAAGATATACCCTGCAATGGAAGTATAATTTGACCAGCGGTAAGCCTTTAAATTAAAATAAATCTTCCTTTGTATTTCAAATCAACCGCTATGAGATCCTATCAACTGATCGCAGTTTTTATAAGCTTAACTGTTTTCAATTTGGCCAACGGCCAGGCCTTACGCATTCCAAACAATACCAACACCAGTTGTCTTACCGGTAGAAAGGTGGGTGTAACAGGTATTGAGATACGATATAATGCACCCAGTGTAAAAGGGCGTGATGGAAAAATATACGGCACTGGTGTAGTACCTTATGGTTATAATGTACTGGGTTTTGGATCCAATATTCCATCACCCTGGCGGGCAGGTGCCGATGAAGCAACCACCATGAACTTTTCTACCGATGTTTTTATAAATGGCAAAAAACTGCCCGCTGGAGAGTATGCTTTCTTTATTGAAGTACAACCAAATAACAGCACGCTTATTTTCAATAAAAACACCAATGCGTGGGGCAGCTATTTTTACCGCAAAGACCTGGATGTATTACAGGTTGCCACTACACAGCAAAAAGATCTTCCGCAAATGCAGGAAAAGCTTTTATATGATTTTAGCAATGAAACGGACAGTTCTGTTGACATCAACCTTGTTTGGGAAAGATGGCGTTTTCCAATTCATGTAACCATTGAAAAGAAACAAACATACCTGGAAGATATTCGCCGGCAGATGAGCGGTGCCCTTGGTTTTGATCCCGCCAGCCTGCAGGCTGCTGCACAATGGTGTGCAGCCAATGACGTAAACTATGATGAAGCCCTCACCTGGATTACCAGCGCAACCGATCCCAACCTGGGTGGCAGGAATAATTTCAGTGCTTTGCAAACCAAGGCTATCCTTCTTGAAAAATCAGGAAAAGCAGCGGAAGCAAGACCAGTAATGGCAACAGCTCTCGAAAGTGCTACGCCCATTGAATTACACCAATATGGCCGCTTTCTTATGAATCAAAAGAAAATGCAGGAAGCAAGGGAAGTGTTTGAAAAAAACTTCACAAAAAACAAGGGCGCCTGGCCTAGTAACGTGGGTTTGATGCGTATTTATTCAGCTAATGGAGATTATAAAAAAGCACTGCAACATGCAAAAGCCGCATTGCTGCAGGCACCGGATAATATTAATAAGAGATCGCTGGAAGCAGCTGTAAAAAACCTTGAACAAGGTAAGCCTGTTTAAAACTTAGCTATTGAAGTGTCATAACGATATGATTGCAACAGGCTGAATTTTATCAATAAAACCGGTTCGTAAAAACAAAACGGCAGTTTCTAAAGTTATTTGAATTAACAGTGGCATGAAAATTTCGTGTGTTGCAAAAAAAGCACAACATGAAAATAAAATCAGTAAGCAAGCTGTTTACCATAGCTGCAATCTCTTTGTCGATAACATTTTTTATCGCCTGCAACAGCAACAACAGTAGCAATAATAATTCGGGTGATACAACTATGGCTTCAATGGACAATGATGCTATACCCGACACTGCGTCAAAAGCTATGGCAACAATATCTGGCACCAAAACCGACACTACGGTAAATGGTACTGCTATGTTTGAAAAAGACGGTAATGAAGTAAAAATGCATTTGGAGTTAACTGTCCCCAAAAAGGCAAATTCCAGTGTCGCTGTTCACTTTCATGCCATGAGCGATTGCGGAGATATGGGTAAGATGGCAGGCGGTCACTGGAACCCGACGAATGAAAACCATGGCAAATGGGGAACAGGTAATTTTCATTCGGGCGATATTGGAAATATCAATCTTGATGCATCCGGCAAAGGCACAATAGATATTACAAGTAACCGCTGGACTTTGGGTGGAGATACGACTACGAACATTATTGGCAAAACCATTATCGTTCACAGTGGAGTAGATGATTACAAATCTCAACCTGCGGGTAATTCAGGAGAGCGTATAGCATGTGGAGTAATACAGTAATAACGTTTGATATAATTTTTAATTGAAAGTAAAAGATCCGGCTGAATTGAGCAGCCGGATCTTTATTGTGCTTTATTTACTTAAAAGCTGACTGGAAGTTTTTTGCCTTTTGCAAAAGCCGGAAATACCAAACAGTTGCCTAACGTGCAATAAAAATTTCCTGCTCCAACACCATTTTATACTGGTGTAATAGCTTGATTAACACTTCAAGACTCTCTTCCAGAGAACCAGGTTTTGGAGAAAGGTGTAACTGCCTGTTGTATAACTCCCGATTGCCATATTGCTGCAGCAATCCTGAAGTATTCGGGGGTATAAGAAAAGATGCTCTTGTACCCAGGATTTTCTTGAATTCGTTTAAATAAATATTGATACCGGCAAAATCAAGATCCCCAAAATGCAGGTACATATTTGGAATGTTTTGCAGCCAATTAATAACATCATTGCTTTGCGGATAGCGGCAGATAAACAGTGGCTGTATCTTCTCAAACAGGTAATCCTGCTTTTGTACCTGGCTGAAATTTTCAGGGTTTTCAATTCCCACTATTATAACCGTTGGATCCGGCACAAATGTCTCCCAATCACTGATAAAAGTAAAGCTGCCCGGCGCTGGTTGTAAAGTGATGGCATTACCATTTAAAACAGCATCAACAGGCACGTAGCTGTTTACTAAAAAACCTTTAAAGCTACGTATTGCCTTGAGTTTGGAATTACCTGAAATTTCAATAGCGTCGCTCCTGGTTAAATCTAATTTGTTATAAGTAATGATGTACTTCTCCAAATCACCAATCCCAAAATGATTACTTAAATAAGAATGCAATGCCGCTGGATTTTTTAGAAAAATAACCGATTTGCTTTTTCCACTGAGCCGCCTTTGCAATACGCCATCTTCCAGCATTTTTTCTATAGCAACATGCTTTAATAGTGAAGCAGGAAAGCTAATGCCCTCCAACAACATTTGCTGCAATTTTATAGCTATTGAGATTGGTAAGGTCATGCCTGTGCGTAGTTCGTAATAATGCGTTTTATTTTAGTAAAACGGTTAGCGTCTTTTTCCAGTTTGTAGATATGGCGATAATCCAAAGCATTTGTTTCTGTGGGAGAACCATTTATCAAAAGAATATTTCGGTCATTGGCAAATTGAAGAATGCCTTTTACGTTGTTGGGGTGAAGTTTTCCAATTTCATCCATCATACAATGTAACCTGAAATCTTTAAACCGCTTGCTGGCACCTTCTTTAAAAACATTCAGCAACATAATATTGATCATCGCTTTTACCAATACATCGGTGCCTTCACTTCCAACATTACTTAGCTTTTCTACCCAACCGGTATCGTTCTGATTTTCTTCTACCCTGAATTTTAATTCGAATGAATCACTTAAAGCAATAAACTCTTTTTTCGATTCTCCAATTGCTTTACCTAATTGTTTCAGGAGATCCACAGCCTTTTTATTTTTAGCTGTTTGATCAGCAGAAGCAAACAAATTCATACCACCAATATCATAGCTATGTTCATCATTAAAGCGTTTGATGCTTAGCAATAAATTCACCACCTTGTTAGCGCTTTCATCAAGGCGCAGTTCAATTTTTTTGATAGCACCTACAAAGTTTTTATTGTCGAAGTCTTTATTAATGTTGTTGATCACTGATTGAATTTCGCCGCCCTTACTCATTAGCATCCCGGTTTCTTTACCGAGCGAATGAATAATAGTGGCAAAGCGTTCATTAATGCGTTTTTCAAACTCGTCTATTTTGGCATTATTTACAAATTCATCGAGTTGTTCGGCAAATTCCTGGTACTCTAATTTGTAATTCAGAACCGTTTTAAAATTGAAAATATTCTGTTTCGAAAAATTACCAAGAAAACTATTGGCAGCCTCTTTTAGATCATCCAGCCTTTTGATGGCATTATAGTAATTACGATTAAAATCATCAATTAAAACTTTGCAACGTTTGTCTGTTTTGTAATTGTCCTTTATTTCTTTATACGTCGTCTCTGTACTTTGAAATGCCTCCGTTCCCTGGAATTGAACAAAGGCTTTATGGTCTTCTTCAGCCCGCTGCAAATTTTCTTTTACCTGTTGTATTTCATTATCGAGTTCCCCAATTTCAACATTCAACGCCTGTTTATGCAAACGTTGTTTTTCCAGCTCTAATGCATACTGCTGGTCGAGCAACAACTTTCTATTGCGGTTTTCATCGGCCCTGTCAATCAGCTCTGTTTTTTCTTTTTTATAAACTGCCACCACGTCCCGCATCTTCTCAATATAAGAAAGTTCTGAAGATAAAATATCAACCTGCTCTTCTATTGCTTTTACTCGTTTTGTATCTACTCCTTTTCCTTCGAGTTCATCTTGCCGGCGGTTTTTAACCTGTTGTTTTTCACTTGTATACAATTGCTTGTTATCCTCTAATGCCTTTTCTATACCAAACGTTGCAGCTTTTAATTTACCATCAATATTGGAAAACTTTTTATCGAATTCTTTTTCTCTTGCTTTTACCAGTTTGGTAATTTCGTCTTCTGCTGTAACCAAAGCCTGACGGCGTTGTTGCAACATTTCCTGTGCGGTATAAATGGCATCTTCCACCTCCTGCAAAGCCTGTTGCTTTTCACTGGCTGCTTTTATTTCCAAGTCTTTAAGCTGAAGCTCTGTTTGCGCCAACAATGCAATTGCCTGCTCATGCCTGTACTGCTGTTCCACTATCTCATCTTTACAAGCTTTTATTAAAGGCTGATATTTTTTTCGTAGTTTATCCAGCTTCTCATTTTTTTCAGATTGCAAACCACCTAATTGCTTGTGAAAGTTTGCAACCTTTTGTTCTGATTGTAACTTTTCAGCTTCGTATTCCACCAGTGTTTTCACTTTTACATTAATAGATTCGAGCTTAATATCAATACCATACAAGGCATTACTTTCAGTTTGAACCTTTGCCGGAGCTAATTCATTATTGAATAAAATGTCTTCGCTGCAAATCTTCCCAATACTGTTTTCCCACCCTGGTTTATTCTTGTTCAGCCAACCGTATAACGCATCTTCGCTGTTTTGCAATTTGGTAGTAACCGATGCTATTATTTCCTGTTCTTTTGCAACTGATTCCTGTAATTTTTCCAGGTGCCTTTCCGTTTCCTGTGCAGCAGAAGTTTCATCGAGTTGCCATTGCTTCTGCAAGGTTTCCATCCTGTTTTTGGCATGGAGTACTTGTTGTTCTGCATCCTGGATACTGTTCTTATAATCAAACCATAGTTGCTGTGCGGCTAACCTATCTTCGTCGTAAAATCTTTTCTGTTTGATGGCTTCTTTTTTCAGCCTTTCAACCTGCAAATTTTCCAACTGTTGCTCTATTGCAGCTCGTGCCTGCAATACGTTTTGTTTGTGGTTGTCTCTTGTTTCCGCCACCACTTTATCCAGCCATTTACGATCGGCTTCCCTATCGGCCATGGCTTGCGTTTTTAGCTGTAGCAAGATTTCATTTTGTTGCTGTTCAAAGCTGCGCAAGTTATTTTCAAGGGCCAATAAAAGAGCGTCATATTTAAAGGAGATATCAGCAAATTTTGCCATAAGCAATTCCCGCTCTTTATTCAGCTGGTGTAGGGCTGACTCTTTGGATGATTTTTTCTCCACTTTTTCAAGGATGACGGCTATTTGAATGCCCGTATAATATTCACTTCTTTCCTTCGCTTTTTTAAGATCGTTGTCTAGTATACTTATCTCACCTTTAATCTTTTCAGTTTTGTTTCTAAACCTTGTTTCACTGCTTTCTATTTTTGCAAATAATAATTGTTTTTCAACCTCAGTTCTTTCTTTTTTCTCACCAAGCTTTGGTATAGCTCTTTGCACCTGGCTGGCAGCCCAAACAAGCTGGCGGCAAGTGATATTTTTATCTTTCTCTAATGTGCGAATAGCTATATGATATTTAACTACATTTTCAGCTTGCTTTTGTACCGAGGGCAGTTTGTATTTGTGTATATCGTCCAGCTGTTCTTCAAAATCTTTCAGGTGATGCGTATAACTTTGAAGATCGATTGATATATCCTCTTCATTCAGACTCATTATAATGGTCTGCTTAATAAATTCCGCTTCCAGCTTTGAATTAAGAAACACGTTTTGAATGGTTCGCGGAATATTTTGGTATTGCCTGCTTTGTAGCAATGCATATTTTCCAAACTCTTTTTTTCCTGTTTCGCTGTTACCATAAACAATGTCACGGTATTCCTCATAGCGATCGATCTTTCGCGAATAATCTATTTTTAATTCATCCAGCATTTGGCGGGTTTCTTCCCATTTTTCAAAAGCCCTGCCGTCTTTGGAAATAAAGAATTTTTTATCATATCCCGTATCCATAAAACGGAAACAAACCTTTCCCTGCGACTTGAAAGCAATAATGCAATAGGGACCGGTTTCACGCATCACTTCATAAATCAAAAAAGAGTTTTGAAAAGGAAAATAGTATTCGGAAAAACTCTTTTTTTCGCGGCTGATTCCCAACTTCAATGAATCGGCATTGTAGAAGTAAAGGATAGCCCGTAGCAAGGTGCTTTTACCCACGCCCTGCGTACCAATCAGGTGTACATTACCATCTGCCAAAACATCAGCATACCGAATAGTAGCACTATTTATAAATACAATTTTATTTAGAAACCTCATATTAAACTTCTTCGGGCATTTGTATGCTTACAATTAATTGTTCCAGGTATTTGAATGATGCAGCTACCTTATATGTTTGATTGATTTCATTTTCGAGTTCCAGCATACCGAATTTTTCCAGGTCGCTGATGATGCGATCTACCCTTTCCTGGTTGCTTGTTTCGCTACCTGTTTTTTTAATCGTCGCCAATTTATCTTTAAGGCTTGCGTCAATTTTTACCTGCACCAAAATATCACTGGGAGTAAAACGAAAGCCAGGACCAAAGCTGTTATTGAACGCTTTACAAAAATCCAGGATATCTATCCAGCGATAAGCCTGTTCAATTTTCCTTTCTATATCAACCCTGTTTTCTTTGCGGGTAAAATAAAAATATTCATCTCCTCTTTCCAATAAAAAACCAATAGCAGAAAAATAGGAGAACAGGTCTTCAAAATTTTCTTCAATAACATTAAATAATTTTCGTGATGTATCATTAACGCTGTTGCTGCAAATGAACTGGCCTTTGCTAAGCGTTTCAAATATTTCGGTTGTTTGATGGGGAATGTTCATGTTGTTCTCCTTTTAAAAATCCGCATTAAGCATGGTCTGGGAGTTATGCTGTATTAGAATCAATTTTCAACCTAACCTGTTACTACGGCGTATTCTACCATATCATCCTTCAAGTATTTTTCACTAACTAAAAATTCATTTTCATAGATAGAAACCATCTGGCAAAAAATGGTCATTTTTTCTTCATACGAAACCTCTCTCGGGTACCGGTAGCCCATAATAAACTGGTATAAATGTTTTCCGGAAGCTTTAAATCCATTACGCAATTCTTCTAGGTTAATAAATATTTCTTCCTCGGTTTCTGTTTGTAAATAACTATCGTTTATATGATCGGCAACGGGTAGCCCGGCGCGTTTGAACTGTTTGTTTTTTGCAGCTATTTTTTCAACAATTTGACGGGCTTCATCTGTTTGTAAATAATCGAGCGATAACCTCAGTGAATACACTGGCCGGGGTTCAAATATCAGGGCATCATTTCGCTGCAAAATTTGTAACAGGTTGGTTTGCGCTTTTAGCTCAAACTGATCTTTAAGGTATTTTACCTGTTTTATTTTCTCTATAATTCTGCTCTGGTGTTTTACCTGGTTCAGGTATTCAATAATTTGTTTTTGTGTTTCAATCAGGTTGTGTCGGCTTTCTGTTAACTGCCTGCGTAGCATTGTTACTACCTGTTTCAATTCATCGTCGAGTGCGGAAACAAAAAAGGTTTGTTCCTCTTCAGCAACAAGCCGGTCGGTTTGTTCAATAAGGCCAAAAATGGCACGTCGCTTCTCATCAAAGCCTTCGAGCCTGGCAATTTTTATCGCATAATTGGGTTCAGTTTTAAAGGCGTTTTCAATATTTCGGTTGAGGTCGATTATGTTGCGCAGCGTAATACGCCCAATTTTTCTCAAGGCACTTTTTACCTGTTTCAGGTAAACATATTTCCTGTTCTCGTTATGTTCCTGCAGGTAAAAATTAATGTGCTGTTTTACCTGTTGTATATTTTCGTTGATGAATGAGGTATTAATTTCTTCATTAACCTCCAGGATCTGTTCGAAAAAAGTTTGAAACTGTTCATCCATTTCGAGGTAGATGCCATTGCGCCGAAGCACGCCTTTATTGATCAGTGTTTCAATACGGTCTTCCTCCAGCAATTCGAGAGCATGATCGAATCTGTATAGAAAAGATTTACGTTTTTCGAACATTTCCACCAGCAGATCCCGGGCCCAGCCGAGGGTTGTAATTATTTCTTTTATGGATTGAAAATGCGTCATGGAAGTTTATGGCTGGCGAATATAAGGGCGAAGGCCGAATGGCGGTATATGGTACTAATCCCGTTTAAAAATTCCAGCAATCATCGAACCTATTTTTATAAACGATACTTTTTAGTGTTGTTTTCGCAGGTATTTAGTCAGTATCACAATTTGCTGATTTTCTATTCTTCCCTCTATTTGGCTGGTATTATCTTTAACCAGGCGGATGTTTCTTATAACCGTACCTACCCTGGCATTTACGGTACTACCCTTAACATCAAGTGATTTTGTGAGTACAACCGCGTCACCATCAAATAACCGGGCGCCATTGCCATCGCGATGCAGCATCACAGCATCATCGTTTTCATGATCACCAGCTGCCTTAGCCCATGCAAGCCGATCCTCATCCAGGTACATCATATCCAGGCTCTCCATTGCCCAACTATCTGCTTTCAGGCGGTTTAGCATGCGCCATGCTATAACCTGGACAGCGGGAATTTCGTTCCAAATGGCGTCGGATAAAAAACGCCAATGGTTGTGATCTAATTCAGCTTTTTTTTCGATTTGGGCAGAACAATTATGGCAAAGCCAAAGGCAACTGTCTTCATCCCTAAATGCAGCATAACTAATTTCATAGAGGGCAAGGTTTGCAGTCGATCTGCATAATTCACATGCGTTGCCGCTGCGGGCTATGAGGCTATCTTCCAGTTTCATATAATTGTTAAATGGCGGCGAATGTAGCCTTTTAGTATCTATCAAATTAGCTTTGCAACCATGACTATTACCTAACCAGGTTCTTATTTTTCTTTAATAACCTTTTACCTACACAAAACAAAGAATCTCAACTAAACAAACAAGATTATTGGGTATAACTGAAAGTATTAGTTCCATCTGTCCATTCTATATGAACAGGCGCTTTCTTTGATACACTATTCGTAGTTGGATACCATACCCTGTTTTCAGGAACAGCAATAAATAATCCATGGTTATTCCCAATAGCACGAAAGGATGGTAACGGCGGCTGCTTATCGAAGTAACGCAGCGAAAAGCCATGCATAAAAGCAGTGATCTGCTCTTCGAAATTATCAACGCCTAATACCAGTCCTATTTCACTTACATTTCTAATTTGTAATGGTGAAAAAGTAGCCTGTTCATCATCCTGCAAATCAAACCTTGCAATCAATTCTACCACGTTGCCAGCGGGATCAATGAAATAAACAGATTTGGCATTCCAGTTAACAAAATCAGCTATCTCACTATTATATTCTTTGAGCCATAATAATGGAACATGTTCTTTTAACCAATCATGTGCTTCGATAATCTTGTTCGAAGGAATATTGAGTGCAAAATGATAAGTTGGGCTGGTATTTTGAACTGCGGGTATAAACCGGATAATTGTATCTCTTGTTATTATTTCAAATACATCTATACTTAACTTCTGAGCCTGCAGTTGAAGATCATTCCGGTAAAAATCATACAAGACTTCCGGCACAACTGTTTGCAGTATCAATTTAGTAAAATGCATAATACCCTTACATCCTATAAAGATATTTATTGCCCAATTACTTATTTGATATTATCCTGAACTTTTGAATAGTATTGTTCAAAATATCTCCCACATAAATATTCCCATCAATATCGGTTGCTATATCATGGTATCTTGAAATGGGCCCGTCATAAAAGCCTGAGCGGCCAAAACGCAGGGAAACTGGTCCCGAATTTTCAAAGCCAATGATGTCAGAGCCTTTTGTGAACAAATCAAAAACCGAAAAATAGTCAACAGCCATTAGCTGTTGCGAAGTTTTATCTATTACGACCGCATACAATTTTTTCATCGATGGGTCTTTCCACTCTTTTAAAAAATGCCCGTTTGAATCAAACTGTTGTACCCGCTTATTTTCGCGGTCAGCCACGTACACGTTTTCTTTTTTATCGAGATCGATACTATGTGGAAGATCAAACTCGCCAGGATCTGTTCCACTACTACCCCATTCAAATAAAAAATGACCTTCAGCAGAAAATTTTACAACCCGGTTATTGCCATATCCATCACTTACATAAAATGATCCGTCGTGGCAAACAGCAACATCAGTTGGCCTGTTAAAATGCAGGCTATCGTTTCCTTCCACCCGGTATTCGCCCAATTTCAACAACAATTTACCTTCCCTGTTAAACTTAAATATTTGTTGCAGTGCCACATCTGTTACCCAAACATTATCGTGCTTATCAACGGTTAATCCGTGTGGTATAACAAACAGGTTTGCACCCCAACTATGAAGGACCGCCCCGGTTTCCCGTTCAAGTTCGAGAATGGTATTTATACTGATCAATGAATCAACAAATGGTTCTTTCCATTGGCGCCCCGCTCTATGGAAAAGTAAAATATGCTGCTGGCTATTTACACCAATACCGGTTACCTGGCTCAATAATAAGCCCGAAGGCAAACGTGGCCAATTTTTTACCAACTCGTATTTAACGGAAGAAGGTAATTGATTGCTAACATTTGCTTTTACAGTGTGTTTACACTGAATTGATGCATGGCATATAAGCAGCAACAAAAAACAAGTATAAAGGAATTTTATCATTAGTTGAAAGCAGGTGCAGAACTTAAAAACCAGCAAGCTATCAATTAGCGGGACGTAGTTTCATTGAACCAAACTGAACTAGCTGCCACCAGGTTATTTTTAAAAACAACCAGTTCGGTAACAGGAAAATTATGCGGCATTCCCTTTACGGATAACTGCCATTTGTTAATGCCATTTCCTGCATACACCCCATCCCATTGTGCTATAAAGAGCCTCCCGCTTTTTTGCTTTACATGGAAAGAATACTTATTTGCAGGCATTCCATTTTGACCAGTTCTCCAGGTAGCACCTTGATCGGCTGACACAAACAATTCATTGTATACCATTGCAAAAACCGTATTGTTTTCAACAGCAATATTGTGCAACGACTTTTCCCGTAGAACCTGCTGCCATTTTACATAAGGTTTACCCGATTTATAGACTCCTTTATTCGTGCCAATAAAAATATCATTATGCAAAGCTGAAATCCCATTTACCTGCAACGCACCCTCTGTAAATTTCAACAACCACTCTTTTTTCTTTTCGTTTAATACATACAAACCCTCATTGGTTCCTGCGTAAAGGCTATCGTTGATGATTGCAAATCTCCTGATAGTTCTATTAAGTAATCCTTTATTATATTCTTTCCAGTTTACACCATTATCAGCCGACATAATTACTCCGCCGTCCTGTGTTCCGATAAATATATTATTGTTAAATACAATCACCACATCTATACTGTATTTTACCTGTTGTGGTGCTATTACGTTACTCCAGGCACCGGTATGGCTGTTGTAGATAAAGAGGCCATGTTCCTTTGTAGCAGCGATCAGGTCCTCATCCCAAGCTGTAAAATCGGTGAGATTAATTCCGTCTGGCAATCCTTTGCTTTTATTTTGCCAGGTTAAACCGTCATCTGCCGAAGTATAAATAATGCCGGAAGTTGAATCATTTCTATTAATTTCTTTTTCAGGCGATGCAATTGAATTATCCTCAGCTACTGGTTGCACTTTTAAACCATTATTCAAGTGGCATGAACCAACAGTTATTAAAACAAATGCGAATACAACACCTTTCATGAAATAATGATATTTAAATGGCTGCTTTTCTTATGAATGTTGCAAATATCTGCATGGAATATTCACTGGCTGATAATTTATTCCATAGGCCCGCTTAAGCAAGTTTTGTACCACGCCGGAAATCACAAGTTCATTTCGGTGCATTTGCGGCAATAATCCCATCATTGCATAGCTAATTGGATTCACTGCAGGAAGTAGTGTCTCCCACTCATAACTCTTCCCCCAAATTATTCCCTTTACCGCGATTTTAAGATCTGCCTCGTGATGTAATAAAAAATGCAGCATCTCTGATGACTAGTTTGAATTTTGATTTACTGTATGGAAGATGGGAGTATGTCCTCCAAAACCATACTCGTCTACACCAGCTTTTTTATTCACGTCTGCTCCTTGCTTCATTAAAACTTCTGCACAGGAAACATGGTTGTATTCTGCACAAATATGCAGCAAGCTAACTTCAACAAGAGGTGTGTAGGCACAGCGTAATGTGTAAATATTATGTATTGGAGAGGGGTTGTTCTCTAAATATTCTTGCAAGGATATCGCGTCATTTAGTAACACTAACAGGAGTGGCTGATCTTCAAATTCGAGCCCATACTCCACGAACAATTTCACGCAGGCTGCAAAACGATTTGTACGGGTGTATTCGCTTGTTAATTCGTAAATAAGAGGCTGGCCTTTAAAAAGAACATTTGGGCTAACACCATGCTCAAAACAACTCCTGATTCCATCCGGGGAATGAAGTTCAATCTGTGTAACTATTTCTTCCAGGTAATTCATGGTTAAGCGTTAAACGATCATTCAAAATTTATTACAATGAACTGTCGTGCAGGTGAAAGAGTTTATGAATAGCTGCCAGGTGTGCAAACAATACCAAAGGAACAATAAATGCCGGAAGCCATACAAACGGAAAATACAGCACTGCTATGTTGGGTTGATCGAATGCAAATTGCTGAAAAGGAACCGGTGCAGATAAAATGGCATTTACAACAATATTCAAAAGCAAAGCTATACAGGTTACATTCCAGGCAATAACTACTTTTTTTGATAACTGTTTTTTTACTATGCCGAAATAATAAATAAAAGGTGCGGAAATGCCGGAAAAAATATCCCAGTTTCGACCTTCAAAAGTCATTAATTGCGGAACCGTTTTGTGAAGCCATAACCAGTACAATATCAACTCAACGGGCACGCGAATAACATGTAAAATGGTGAGTGCAGGCAGGTTCATTGATCTAACAAATCGTTTGCCGGCAGCTGTAGCAAACAACAAAACAATCAGCAAGACCGGGGGAATTAACAAGAACAAAAGCCTCGGCGGATTGCTATTTGTAACAAGGTAGAAACCCCTTAAACCTAAAAATGCCTGCACGAGCAGCAAAGCGACAACAACCAATAATGTTACCCGTGAAAAGTTTGCTGCAATAAACAAAAAAAAGATTGAGCAGACCGTGGTTGTAATAAAAACTACCGGTATAAATAATGGAAGATCTTCCATCTGATAAAAGTAACATTCAATACTTTGTTTTGAAAATGGAATGGTAAGAAGTTATTTTATCACTTGACCTCGCTCCATTGAGATCCATTCCATTCCCAGGTATCATTTGTATCATTTGGCCAGCCTAACCTACCTCCAAATAAAACAGTTCGGTCGCGATGTTTATCGTATGCCATATACCCCATTGTACGGGATGGCGGGCCATTTTCTGCTAATTTACGCCAGGTTGTTCCATCCCACCCCCAGGTATCATTCATAACCCTGCCATTTAGTGTACCACCGAATATTACGAATAAACCGCGCTTCGAATCATAGGCATATCCCGGAGACGTCCTTGCACCTGGTCCGTCATTTGCCACTTTTTTCCAACTGTCATTATCCAGTTCCCAGGTATCGGCATAGGCTTTTCCATTTGCATCCATTCCACCATACACTATAGTTTTATTCCTTTTCTCGTCGTAGATCATTGCAAAAGCCTGGCGTCCACCAGGTCCTTCGCCTACCATTTTCGTCCAGGAATTTGACCGCCAGGTCCAGGTAGTATTAATAACCTGCCCACGGCTTACGGAACCACCAAAAACAATTAAGCGATCTGCTTTTTTGTCGTACACAAAACCGGGCTCGGCAGCTTTCATCGAACTGTCATTTGAAAGTATTCTCCAACTCCCGTTTTCCAGTACTCTTAAATCAGCCAGGGTGGTATTATTTTTTGAAAATCCTCCGAAAGAAAATACAGTACCTGTTTTACTATTAAAACAAAGCCGCATTCCACTTCTTTGATCGCCGGCATTACCGGTTTTTTTCCAAAGCCTACCATTAAAATGCCATACATCATTGTAAAACGAAAATGAGGAACCGCCATTTAATGGTGTACTTCCTCCGGTCAGCAGGACCACTTTATTTGCTTCATCATAAACCAAATCGTGATGCGCTCTTTTTGCCGGAATACCTGTCACAGAGTCATTCGAATTTACCGAGAGTCGTTGAATTCTCTCCGAAGTGCTTTGACTGAGTACCCGCTTAAAATTCTCATTCAAATTGTTTGCTGCAGGCAATCTCTCTAAACATGCCTTTGCATATTGAATAGCAGCCGCATTGTTGCCAACACGTTCATATGCTTCGGATAAACTTTCCAGGGCATTTGGTGATTCCGGATAAGTTTCCGCCCCTAATTTAAACACTTCCACTGCGTCATTTTCGCGTTGATGCGAGAGCAGCCAATAGGCATTTGCATTTAATACATCTTCTCTTATAACTGCGTTGTAAAATGGCTGAAAATTACTGTCGCTGCGATACTTTGTTCTTGCGTTTTTAAAAGCATCAATTGCTGCAGGTAGTTGGTTATTCATAATCAACCACATGAAATTTTTATTGGTCAGCACGAAATCATGATTAGTAACGGGGGCCAGTAAATTTTTCTTGAGGAATTCAATCGTTCTGATAATTATTTCCCTTGATTCTTTGGTATTGGTAAATGCATCAAATGCGTGAATTCCTTCCAGGTAATTTATTAACTCAATTCGGGTATCCTGTTGTAAGGAAGCCTGGATAAAATTATCAATACCAGTATTCAGGAATTGAGCATCCAAACCTGCCCTAACCATTAATGTTGGAAGATCCTGCCGTAACTGGCCAAGGCTATCTGGACCGCCATAATATACCACGAGTGCATGCACATTTTTAGGTTTTGATTTGTAGGCGATACGCATGCCTGTTCTTGCATTGGCCGAGCAAGTCCACATCCCAATTCTCGCAGTATCTATTTGAAGAGTTCCGGCATTTTTTAGCAGGTAGTCCAATAATGCCTCACCATCCTGTAAGGCATGCTGGTTGCGGGTTTGATGATTGATGCCTATCATGCCATTTGCTGCTACCAGTTTTGCCCAATCTTTATAAATAGCCCATTTTGGAATTTCCATACCACCTGCACCATTGTTGAAAATTACAACAGGTAATTTTTTGCCAGGTGCAAAAGACGGAGGATAATAAATATCAAATTCCAAAGCAGTATCGCCAATATTCCTGTATACCAAATGCTGCTTTATAATTGTCCTTTTCATAGCAGGAACCTGGTAAACAAGACCGCGGGTAAACACATCCTGTGCCTGGCTGAATAGCGCAACAAACTGGAATATAATTAAGCAATAAAGATTTTTCATGACAATACATTTTGACTAAATGTGAATCAATGTTTGAAGAAGTATATCATCAGCATAAATATAATTTGACAAAAGCTGAAACAGCTTGATTACTGGTAGGTTTTAAAGGTAGAATGGATAAACCCGGGGGGATTACCGTTCATCAAAAATTACAACATGTGTGAAACGTTGCAGCGGGCTCAATAATAGTAATGTTCTGTAAACTGTAGTTACAGGTTAAAAAATGAAGAATTGCCTTTATACAAGCACTGGCACCGAGGCTTCCACTTTTCCGGTATCAAAAATCAAAATGCCTTCATTACAATCATTTAGTTGTTGTAAAAGCATCCCATAGCCATTCCATATGGCCGATCTTCCGGCTGTATTATAATTCCCGGTTTTCCCAACAGAATTAGACATCAATACGGGTATGTTGTATTTGGTAGCAATAGCACTTAAATTTCGATGGGCTTTATCGATGTCGGTAAAAGATTCCACCAGGCTTGCGACATATATTTTAGCTCCCAATAAATTTGCCATTGCAGCGTGTTCGGCAACCGAAATTTCGTAACAAATTGCAACGGCCACTTTTACCTCTGCCTCTAATAAGCCGGAAAAAGATCTGCCACTAGCAAAAAAAGGTGTTTCGCTCGAATGCAGGTATTGTTTATGATAAACCACTCGCGGCCGCCCGGTTTGAAAAATAATCATGCTAATACAAACTGACCCGTTACTCCTCGTTGGAGCGCCAATACCGATGGCTATATTTTTCGAATCAGCTATATTTTGAAATTCATCAAACCTTTGATCATCCTTGCTTACAGCTAATTCCTGTGCGAGTTCGGGCTCGTACCCGGTTATAGATAACTCCGGGAAGATCACCAGGTCAGCGCCATTGGTTACAGCCAGTTCAATCCATTTCTTGTGCCTGGTAATATTGGCCGCGATATCGCCTTTAACAGGGGAGTATTGTGCTACACAAATCTTCATTGATACGAGTATTGAATTATTATAAACTTGCTTTTTGTAAAGATAAAGTCCTGCATGGTTTGCCAATGCTTCGTATAATTATTCAAACAGCGCGGCAACTGCCAAGTATTCTTTAACAATCGTATCCTGCATTTTAATTATCAACCGCCACGACGTTGTGGAAACGTCAAGGCCACCACCATAAAGCAAACCTTTTAAATGAACCGTTATTTACCGCTTAATAATTGCGAATTATATGCCGGTAAAATCTGTTTCTTTGTTATATATCTTTGAAAATTCTATGAAAAACCCGGTGAAGACAAAATACATACTTACTTTAATGTTATGCTTTTTGTTATATGATATTCCAGTGTTTGCCCAAGAAAACTACCGGTATAGCATTGATCTTACGAGAATTAGTAACGACAGGCTTTTAGTAACCTTATTGGCTCCCCACATTTCCCTGACGGAGGTGAAATTTTACCTGCCCAAAATTGTTCCCGGAACCTATATGAACAGCAATTATGGCAAGTACATTCATTCGCTAAAAGCAACGGATAAAAATGGCAGGAAATTACCGGTAACAAAATACGATGTCAATGGTTGGACCATTAAGAAATCAGACAAATTATACAAGCTTACCTATGAAGTAGAAGATACCTGGGACTCGAAAATTAACAACGTCGTTTACTCAATGGCCGGCACCAGTTTTGAAGCAGGGAAAAACTTTGTATTAAACACTCCGGGGTTGTTCGGTTATTTCGATGGTATGAAGAACCTGCCCTTTGAACTAAACTTTGTGAAACCCGCTGGATTCTATGCTACAACCGGTTTGGTTCCCACCTTATCAAATTCTGTCAACGATGTTTTTATTTGCAGGAATGCCGACTTTTTATATGATTCACCATTAATGTATTGTGTTCCCGATACAGCTACAATAAAAGTAGGAACTACAGACGTATTGATAGGAGTTTATTCGCCGCGAAAGAAAGCTACTGCCACTTTTATTGCGCAAAACATCCGTCAATTTTTAGAGCGTGCCAATGCATATCTCGGGGGTAAGATGCCGGTAGATAAGTATGCATTTATTTTTTACTTTAATGGTGAACAAGCCAAGCTGGAAACACCCGGGGCATGGGAACATTCGTATTCTTCTTTTTACAGTATGGATGAAACTCCTGAAAAGGAATCTATTGCCAATTGGATTGATATTGCTGCCCATGAATTCTTTCATATTGTTACCCCGCTTACCATTAGTTCAAAAGAGGTAAAACAGTTTAATTTCAACGAAACCATTTTAAGCAAACATCTGTGGCTGTACGAGGGGAGTACAGAATATTATGCTCAAAATATGCAGGCCTGGGGTGGCTTAATAACACCAGAGAAATTCCTGGAGAATCTTTCAGAAAAAATAACCTTTTCCCGTACTCAAATGAAGGACGATTTATCCTTTACTGAACTGAGTAAAGAGAGTGCTGGTAAACATGCCGGGCAATATACAAATGTGTATTCTAAGGGAGCATTAATTTCAACATGTCTTGATCTTTACCTGCTTCAATTATCTGGTGGAAAATATGGCATCAGGCAACTGAAACAGGAGCTTGGATTGAAATATGGTGCAGACAAATATTTCGACGATGATTCACTTTTCCAGGAAATAACTAACTTAACCTATCCCGAAATTTCCAACTTTTTTCAAACTTATGTTGAAGGAACAACTCCCATTCCATATGATCTATTTTTTGACATTGCCGGTGTTGAATTTATTCCTTCAGAAAACTATATGGATTTTTCATTAGGAGGATTACAGTTTCGTTCAGGGCCCGATGATATGGTAAAAATTGGGGTGCAAAAAATGAATGAGTTTGGTAAATCCCTGGGGTACCAGCAAGATGATCTGTTGGTAAGCATAAATGACACCCTGGTATCATATTCGAATATAGATGCAAGGATCGCTGCCTTATTCCGGCAATCGAAAGAAGGAGACATGATCGTGGTAAAAGTTCAGCGCAAAAATAAAAAAGGCGAAACGGAATTGTTTAACCTTTACTCTCCGATGAAAAAAGTAAAAAAAGAAAGAATTAATTTATTACGATTTTCACCAGATCCTACGCCCGCCCAATTGAAAATCAGGAATATTTGGCTTAACAATCATAGTGCAAATCCAATATACGAGAGCCACCCGGAAAATCCATATTGATCAATACAACAACCTAATTTTCTATAACTATATAATTGAATGTGTGCTCTACCCCGGCGCTGGCAGCAGCAGTAAAACTAATAGTGAAATAACCTGTAAAAGAAGTAATAAACACATTCACCAGGGCTGCGTTTCTTGTTACGGCAGAAACCACCACACGGGGAGCCGTTTCATAGGGCTTATTATACGTAATGGTTGCCTGCCTCCCCATAGCCAGCGAAGTAGTTCCACTTTTTAATGTAAATGCTCCTGCCATATCGCTACTCGAATCAGCTACAGAAACTACACTTACAGACCCAAGGCTCGCTTCGGCCGTGATGGTTGGCTTAGTAGTTTGTTGTGAATTGATATGGCCGTTCTTGATCCCTAAAATCGCATTCAATGATATCTTGGAACCTGTTCCCAATGAAACTTTACCACCTTCCGGCACCATAATAGCTAAGTTTTGCGTAGCGCCTGAAGCTGTAAAATACCCACCGATATTCAAAGCTCCTGCACCTGTTGCTTCACCATGTACTCCATACCCGGCAAGCCCTCCAAAATCACCATCCTTATGTCCATGTATGCCAGATCCGCCCAGGCTTGCTTCACCATATACTCCATCACCAATCTGCGAAGATCCATACACTCCGTAACCTTTACTGCTGCTGGCGTAAACACCATAATTGGTTAAAGAGCCTGTTGCTTCAAAACGGGCTCCATAGTTAACCGTAGATAAACCGGCCGCTTTGCCAAATATGCCATAATTCTCACCGCCTCCAATGGCCAGGAAAAATCCGCCGTAGTTTGTACTTCCTGTTCCGGTGTTGCTTACATACGAGTTTATCCCCCGGGTTCTATGATTTGCATTTACGTTGGCACCTGCCCGACGAATATTTAATACCGCAGAAGTATCAGAATTGATGCCTGCGGTAGAATTGCTGAAAAGATTTAATAAACTACCTGATGTAAGCGTGGTGGATAGTATTGAAAAAGCATTGCTGGTAGTAACGCCGTTAAAACTAAAAGAACTTGAAAATTCACCGTGTGCCATGGAGAGATCTGCAATTGGTTTTACCAGCAGATCCCATCTTAATGCTTCCTTATTAATCAGCAAAGTCCACAGTGGAACGACGGTGCTGCTTACATTGTAATAAAATCCTTGTAAGGCATTAGTTTGATAAACCAACATTCCCTGGGCAGGTGCCGGCAGTGGATTCATAGCCATCAATTCAGCCAATGTTACACGGGGAATAAGCAATCCTTTTTTCTGACCTGCCAATGCGCTTACATCCACATCAAAAGCTGCTGAGATGTTAGGAGCCGCGCCGCTGAAATTTATACCCGCATTCTGGGCTTTAAGCCGTGTAGCAAAAACAAAAATCATCAAACAGCAAAGTATAACATACTGGTTTTTCATATAGCAATTGGTTTGAGATCAAAATACAACTTACGGGTAAATCTAATATTTAAATCTCCATATCACTTATACAATCCACTTTATGAAAATAAAAAACGATAAAGTGAGTGAATGATGCCGGGATCAGCACATTTAGTAATGTAGTGTAAATACCAATTCCTGCTTGTGCCTGGTAACTCCATTACCTTACAAAATAGCTTCTGCCAACTATTATTTGGGCTTCCAGCTTGCATTGAACTTTTTTACAGGAAAGGCAATTTTCTTATAATCAAACCCTCCCATCTTTCCATTTTTATCATAAGCCATATGGCTATTGATAACGAGGTAAAAAGCCATAAGAAGATCGACATCAGTTTCAACATTTACAACCATCTTATAGTTGTTTCCCTTGAACCAGTTTACTGTCTTTTTACTCCACCAACCAATTTGTGCATCGTTTTTATAAACAGAATATTTATTACCAAAATGGCCGTAAATATCATACCGGTTTTGCCCCGCCTGGCAACAATAATGCAGCTTCCAGGAACTGGTTGATTTGAATTCAAAAACAACATTATCGAAGCGGGTAATTCTATAATGCAGCCCTTCTTTTACAAAACGTTTTCTTACTACATATTTAGGCCAAAATTTCCCGATTGCTAATAGTTTTACCTCCGGAAGCGATTTGACAATAATGGTATTGGCTATATGCGTGGGCTTTGCACAAATAAAAATTTGGTACCGCTCTCCTTCCTGAACCGGGTTTTGGTTGATATCTATTTCCATCTTTGGGTTGTGGGTTACTTATCCTTTGAAAGATAAATGTAGGCAAATCAAAAGGTAAATGAAAATGCAACCATTAAAAAAGATCGGTGGCTTTTGTGGCAATTATTATAACAAGCTAAGAAATACCGCCTGCTGCGTTTTGTAGCTGGTAAATTTGTGACGATGCTTTTAGAAATTCCCGGTTCAAATTATAGCATTGTTCATTACAGGCTTCAATGATTGAGGGCCACAATAAATTCTCCGGCTTTTGAATTAACACATAATTTCAACTCTTTAACCTTAAAAGGTTAATCAACGATTGCATCACCTTGAAAATTTACAACAACCATGATTGCATTTTCTGCTAAACGCTATATGATCGTACCCGTTTTATTGCTTTATTCTACGTTTATTTTTTCACAGGTAAAAGATGCCTCTTTTTTTATAGGCGATGCCTTGCCCGATGCACCAGCTTTGTCGGCAAGAGGAGCCTATAAAGTTGGCGTAAGAACACTCGTATTTTTGCATACCAACCAGGTAGATATCCTCAGGTCAAAACAAGGCAGCGATACGGTATATAACCGCCCTTTGAAAGTAGAAATATGGTACCCGGCATTGGTTCCGAAACGCAAAAAAGAACTGGAGACCTATCATTCTTTTCTTGGTTTAAAGAACGATTCAACCCGGCCGTTAACACCATTCAGTTTCAATGGCCGCTCATTGCGCAATGCTGAACCTGATGCTGCTGCCGGCAAATGCCCTTTAATCATCGTATCACATGGTTACCCGGGTTCAAGATTGCTGCTAACTTATCTTACAGAAAATCTTGCTTCCAAAGGTTATGTTGTTGCGGCCATTGAACATACCGAATCAACATACAGTGACCGGTCGGCTTTTCAAAGTACATTACTTAACAGGGCAAAAGACATACTGTTTATTTTGAACCAATTGGCAGATCTGTCCACCAACAATTCAAATCATTTCTTAAACGGAATGGCAGATGCGGATAATACCGGGTTGATTGGTTATTCCATGGGCGGCTATGGTGTGTTAAATGCGGCGGGCGCAGGTTACAGCGAAAAATTGGTAACGGCTTTTAGCCAAATGACTGGTGGAAGTAATGCCATAAAAGTACGCACTACCCATAACGAGGAATTTAAATCTTCTTATGATAAAAGAATAAAAGCAATAGTAGCATTTGCTCCCTGGGGCATGAAACTTGGCCTATGGGATGCAGACGGACTGGCGGGTTTAAAGGTACCCAGCTTTTTTGTATCGGGAAGTCTTGATGACGTGTCGGGTCACGAAACAGGAACAAAAGCTATTTATAACGGCGCAGTAAATTCCGACCGCTATTTACTGACTTATATAAATGCCCGGCATAATATCGCCCCTAATCCACCGCCGGCCGAAACATTAAAACCAGGCGCACCATTTGATAACTATTACCATTACGCCGAACCATCATGGAATGAATACCGCATCAACAATATCAACCAGCATTTTGTAACTGCCTTTCTAGGTAAGATATTAAAACAAAAAATGTACAACGAATTTTTAGATGTGCCGTCAAATTCAAATGAAAAAACATGGCCAGGTTTTAAAGCCCGTACTTCTACCGGGCTGGAATTAATTCATGCAGCAGCGAAGGAAAAATCGGAGTAGTGAATCGTGAGCCGTGAAACGGGAGTAGTAAAACATGACTGGTGAACCCGGCGTCAAGCAATAAAGTTACCTGTTGATCACAATGGCAGGCATACCAGCCGAGACCATTTTTGCAAGCATGTCAATCCTGTCGTTTCTGAAATGCTTTAAAAAGGTTTTTATTTCATTGTCATACGAACGCTTTGTGTATGCATACAGTTCAATAAACTTTCCCTGGCCTTCTATATTTATTAACTTATAATGCCATATATTAAACTGAAGTAATTTATTGGATTTATCTTTCATTTCACCTGTTAAAAAATCGAGCATAAATTCATCTCCATCCGGGCTTTTAATAACGTTATAATTACAATACTCATCAACTTTCTTTCTTGCTTCCAGTTCCCGGATTTTATTTTGAACCACACGCTCCAATAATGTATCATCTTTAAAAAGCTCCAGGGTCAACATCTGCCTGTAATTAATAAGTGAATCACCTGCTGGCAGATATTTTTGCGTGTAATTACCTGATTCCGTTTTATTGGTCCAGGCCAATTTAAAATTGGTATTGCCAAATATCAAAGGCCCGGGTACACCCAGTCTTTCCACTGGTTTTTCCTTAATGCCAACCTGTTTAAATGCTAATAATGCCACAACTATCAACAACAATAAATATCTCATAATAACAATAAACGTTTCAATTATTACGGTGAGTATTTGTGGAGTGTAATTATTTCTTGTTATACTTCGAAGTTCTTGCATCCTTTATTAATCCTTTCCAATTTAAGCCAAAGGCAAAATCGTACCTATTACCTTCTGAATCAACATGACATTGCATATCATGTGGCAGATCTTCCATTTGTTCTTCAACGGTTTTCATATTAGCGGGCATTTGAAACGGCAATAATCCCGATGGTTCTTTAGCGCCGGATATAATGTCCAGCAAAGCCTGGTCCTGCACTCCAAAACTGGCGATGATGCCGGGCACTTCTTTTTCAAATTCCGACATCACGGCAGGATTCGATAATGCAATCGAAACTATAACCGGCTTACCCGCCATTAAAGTTTTTGTGTTCAAAATGGACTGCAGATCTGAAGAGTTTGCAGCTATATAATCTTTTCCTTTGTAGGAACGATTGGTGTTATCAGGATCAACAACCGGGTCTCCGGCAGCGATACTTTGCGCTCTCGCATAATCAGCTTTATAAGGGCCGTATTGCAATGTTATCGGAACATACCCATTAGCGTTTTCCCGGTCGGTTTTATAATATCCAACGCCGGGCTCGGGACCTTTTACAAATACAAGCGCTATATCTGCTTTCGATGGATCTTCTGTTATATTGAAATACTTTCTTAGCAGGTCCATATTCACCGGGTACTCAAGCTTTTCTCCTGTGACATTACCAAACCAATCGGTAGCGGCCGGAATCAATCTTTTTGGAACAAAAACGGTACTGTTTTTTTTAACCGGAAGCACTGCTCCTTTGTTTTTTAAAAGCACAACTGATTTCAACTGTGCATCAAAACCAGCTTTCATAAATGCCGGGTTGCCTACCATATTAATGGATGCTTGCGGATCGATGTAGGGGTTTTCGAAGAGCCCTACCTGGAAAATATTGCGCAATAAGCGAATTGCCGATTTTTCAAACCTTTTCCGGGCTGAATCCATGCCATACTCTTTTACAGCCATCCCGAAAGCTTCTAATACTGTCCGAGCTGCATTATTACCACCAAACTGGTCAACGCCTGCCATAATTATCTTGTAATGGCGTTCGGCAACGCTTAATTTTTCTACACCCCATGATTTACCAGCGAAAACGTCTGGTGTTTTTCCTTCGTCGGCAGTAATTAGCCAATCGGTACAAACCACCCCATCATACCCATATTTATTGCGCAGCAAATCTGTAACCAGGTATTTACTGTAACCATTGCCAACATTCTCCCCATTTTTTGTATCCTGGTTAAAAGATATGGTGTAGTAGGGCATTACCGCCGCTGCCATCCTGGTTTTACCTGTTAATTTAAAAGCCCCTTCAATAAAAGGTTTCAAGTGCGTTTGAAAATTTTTACCGGGGTAAACAGCAAATTTGCCATAAGCAAAATGGGCATCCCTGCCACCTTCTTCCGGCCCGCCTCCAGGCCAGTGTTTTACCATGGCATTTACACTTTGAAAACCCCATCCATTTTTTAATTCCGCATTGCCAGTTGAGGTTTGAAAGCCATCAATGTAGGCCCTCGCCATGTCGGTAGATAACTGCGGATCTTCTCCAAACGTGCCAATAATCCGGTTCCAGCGGGGTTCCGTAGCTAAATCTACCTGGGGCGAAAGGGCGGTTGCAATGCCAAGTGCACGGTATTCTTTCGAAGCAATCTCTCCAAACTGCTGAACGATGGCAGGATCGAATGTGGCTGCCATCCCTAATTGTTCGGGCCACATAGAAATAGCCCCGCCGGCACCAGCATTATACTCTGTGCTGGCAACTGCATTATGTCTTGGGTCAGAACTGTTGTTTGCAGGAATACCAAGTCCCAGACTCTCTGTGAAAGCCTGCACATTGTTGTTCCATTCGGCGGCTATTGCCGGGCTTGCCAGGCGTGTTACTAAAATGTGCCGAAGATTATCATCTCCAAGAAATTTCTTCTGCTGATCTGAAATATCAGACGCTTTTGCACCGCTTTCGGGAAAAGGCTTGCCATTATAGGTGCCGGCTCCAAAACCCCGGGGGTTTGCCGGAATAGACTGGTGCCCACTATACAACATCAGGCCGGCGATCTGTTCCACCGTCATTTGAGCAGCAAGATCTTTGGCCCTTTCATCCACATCCAGCCGCCAGTCTTCGTACTTGTCCAATTTGCCATTTTTATTCAGATCTTTAAAATGCAGCCCTGATAATTCAAGAATTTTTATACCAGAGGCCAGCGAATAACCTAATGTTGGCCCTTGCCTATTTTCAATGGTTTTAAAGTTAAGTACAACAGGAGAAAGGGAACTTTGCGCAATGACTTTATTGGCAATACCAGCATATAGAACAACTAATACGAGAGGCCTCAAAATGGATTGAACAAGCATTTTAAAATTCTTTTGGGTTAACAATGTAACGATTAACTCTTTACCTCTTTATTACAGTCTATGATTTTTTAGAAACTTGCAATATAAAATGAAACAGGCTTAATGTATTGTTTTGCAATAATTTGATTCCAGTTACCGAATCAAAAAAGTAACATACAATTTCTTTTAAATACTCATAAAGAGAAAATGCAAGGCAGTTATCTTAAAATGTTAACACTAATATTCAAGCACAATGATAAGATGCTTGTGACCATTAATTACCAGTTATTGACTGCATTTCTAATTTCGGGCTTTATTTACAACCCATCCTTTTAATCATTATGCTCCTTTCCGGTGAATTGATTTTTCGTCATTATAGTAAAATCCCGGCTTTTGAACAACCCGTATTGCACAGCATTATGCAGCGCTTAAATATCTTTTCAAAAACAACAGGCCACTTACTAAAAAGATTTCCTTTTAAATTAAAGAATATTTATATTTAAGAGTTCTGGCCATATACATCTCTTTCTGACTGTATTCGCATTTATTTATCATTAAAACCTCAACAAATGAAACATTTTTGTTTACCCGGCAAAATGCTTTTAGCTGTAATTTCTTTATTTCTAATTTCTTGTGGCAGTAATGAAACTAAAACTGAAACCACCGATGACGTTGGCAGCGATACTACTGCCTCAGTTTCAGATGTTACTCCAATGTCAACTATTTCTACCGTACCCCAAAACATGTTGGTAGCAAAGCATAAAGTTGCTGATTTTGGAAAATGGTTACAATCTTACGAAGCACACGATTCATTGCGGCTGGCAAATGGTTTACACAGTTATGTTATTGGTCGCGGCGTGGAAGATTCCAATATGGTGCTTGTGGCAATTAAAGTAGATGACCTTGCAAAAGCAAAAGAATTTGGAAAGTCAAATCACTTGAAAGAAGCCATGAAAAAAGGCGGTGTGACCGGAGTTCCTCAGGTGAGGTTTGCTACTACCGCGTTCCAGGATACTGGCAACATCAGTTCAGATATTCGTTCGATGAGCAGTTTTACTGTAAAAGATTGGGATGCCTGGAAAAGTTCATTCGACAGTGGCAGGCAAATGAGAATGGATAACGGCGTTTCAGACAGGGTGTATTCGCATGATGCCGATGACAATAAAAAAGTGATTGTTGTTGTGGCAGTAAACGATTCAGCAAAGGCCAATGCTTTCTGGAAATCGGATCTACTAAAACAAAGAAGAGCCGCATCAGGCGTAATCGGTCAACCAGAAAGATTTAATTATCGTATTGTAAAGCGATATTAGGCATTAAATTTTTATCTCAATAAAAGGGGCTGCTTACACAGTCTCTTTTTTTATGCAAAAATTAATCAATACAAATACAGTTTACTAAAAGGAACATAGATCTGCTTGTTAATGATTGAAGCGTTTTGCTTCGTAGTTTTGCTGCAGTTTACCTCTTTAATGAGATACTGTTGGCTTCTTATGTCAATGTGTATCAAACAATGTAAATCGCTTATTACTATGGTTGAAAAAAGCCCAACGTTTATGCTTTCAGGCTTACTCCCGGCCAGGACTTAAAACATGAAATAGAAAATTTTATTAAGCAGAAACAAATTGTGGCCGGATGGATAGTTACCTGCGTTGGAAGTCTTACCCAGACAAATATTCGTTATGCAAATCAGCAGGTTGGCTCGATGATGAACGGCCATTTTGAAATTGTTTCACTAACCGGAACTATTAGCATCAACGGCTCACATCTTCATATAGCAGTAAGTGATAGTACAGGTAAAACCACTGGTGGTCATTTATTGGAAAATAACCATGTATACACTACCGCAGAGATTGTGATTGGTGAAAGCAACAATTTTCAATTTACAAGAGAGGAGGACGGCACTACGCCATGGAAAGAGCTACAGGTAAAGCAAACGTTCAAAAATAAACTATGAATTCCTCAACGTGTAGTGAACGTAATGTATGGTTAACTATTAAGTACACTGCACCATTTTCGTGTATGAAAAATAATTACCCTAACGCTGTTATTTATAAAGCCATTTTTTTACAAGCTTTGTGTAATATGGCATCAGCATATAAACCATGATAAAAACAATAGTTCCTGAAATAACCAGGGCATGCAGGTATCGATTATGTGGGAAATGTAATATTTCTAATATCGGCAATACCAGCAGCGGAATTAAAACAGACAACGGAAAAATGGCAGACCAGGTTACCAACCATTGTTTCCACCGCACAGGTATTTTTCCTTTTTCATTTTCTGTTGTAAACAAAAAATCAAGGCCGCTCTTTATCATATAATTATCGCCACCGTCAAATAATGAAGTAGCTTTTTCAATCAATCTTTTTCTTGTTGCTGATTCCATCCAGGCCTTAAGGTTTGCAATTGTATCAAACCGGATAATCACCGTGTAAGTAAAAGTCAATCCAGCAATAGGACGGATGATGTGCATGTCGATATTACCGGGGTAACTTTTACAAAGAGGACCAATTTCATTTAACCAGTCTTCGTAAGCTTGCTGCTTTCCGTTTTTAATCTGGTGTGTAATTACAACAGAGGCGCCTGTTTGTTCCATCTAATTTTTTTGAATTAAAATAAAGATAAAAACTCCTGGTAACACCGTTTTAAAACTGCAGAATAATTGGATCAATACCCGGCGTCAGAACTGTTTTGCCCGCCTTCGATATTGTTTTCCAGGGAAGAAGCTTTGGCGTCTCCTTAATAGGTGGCATTGCGGAAACACAGGAAATGCCTGACTTTTGTGTCTCCAATAATATTACTTCCGAAGTTGAATAGGCCAGTATAAAAGATGTATATCAATTATACGTATGGAAAAAAGTAATGTGAAATAATGTTTTGTTATTGATATGGTGACGCATTAACAATGCAAGGAAATACTAAACTAAAAAAACGGGCTGCTTTGTAATAGCCCTTCTTTTTTTTAAAAGTACCTAACTGCAATTACTTTACTTCGAAATTCATCATCATGCCATTATCCTCATGTTCCAGTTTATGGCAATGCATTACGTACATTCCTCTGTAAGCTTCAAACCGTATAAGCACTTCGACGGTTTCAAAATCATTCACCAGTACAACGTCTTTCCAGCCAGCTTCCCATGGAAACAATTTGGCCCTTCCACCGACACGCGAAATAACCTGGAACGAAGCTCCATGAATATGAATGGGATGCGGTCCATTGCCATTTGTTTTAAAGGTCCACTTTTCTGTTACTCCAAATGGCACTGTAAAATCCATCCGGTTCATATCATACATTTTACCGTTGATCTTACTCATACCATCAAAACTAAATACGCGTGTATTTACCGGGTTTGATAACGGCGTAATGTTTGACGTAGTTGATAAAGCCCCGTTATAGGCGGCAGCTTTTGCAGTAACCCTGAATTCAAGAAGATCAAAGGGTTGGTTTAGATCGCGTAACATTAACTTAGTACCCGCAGCATACGAACGAAAATCTACAAGAACGTCAACACGTTCCCCGGGACACATTTCGATGTTTGCCTGGTTGGAGGAAACAGGTAATAAACCTCCATCATTACCAATCAGCACAAACGCCGCACCATTTGATAAAGCCAGTTTAAATACCCTGGAAGTAGAACCAGCCAATACCCTGAAGCGATAGACAGTTTTATCAACATCCAGGTAGGCATTCCGTGTACCGTTGACCAATGGAATTTTTCCGAAATACCCTCCGCCGGTTGGACTGTAAACCGGGTTGCCGGTCTTATCTAGCGTGATGTCGCGAAGCACCAGTGGCATTTCATAAATACCAGATGGCAGACCTAATGCTGCTTCTTCTGCATCCCGGATAATGAATCCGCCGGCAAGGCCATTATACACCTGTTTTCCAATGGTCATGTGCGGGTGAGGATGGTACCAGTTAAGCGCTGCCCGGTTTATAACAGGAAAATTGTAGTTATAAGATCCGCCTTTCGGAATTACCTGCATTGGCTGCCCATCGTTCTGATGATCAACGAGCATGCCATGCCAGTGAATAATGGTAGGCTCCGGTAAATTATTCTGCAATTTTGCTGTTATAATATCACCTTTTGTTGCAACAATTGTTGGCCCTGGCATGCTGCCATTGTATGCCCAAACATTTGTGCTGGCGCCACCTATATTTTGAACGCCTGCTGCTGCTGTAATTGTAAAATTAGTTGTAGTGATATACCCGGGAAGAAATAATGGATTGCGGACTACGGTAGTTGCTGCAGCACTGATTGCGGCTGAGGAAGATAGATCTTTCGTAGTATTTGCAATATCTTTTTGGCAGGAAGCAATGTTTGATATAGCGGCAAAAAGAAAGGCATACGGGAAAAAATCTCTTCCAATACGCTGGAATAATGGTTTCATACAGGGCAATTTAAAAAGTGAAATTGTCCATCAAAATTGCCATTATAAAAATTGGCAGAAAATGACCCTTATCATGGAAATATAGGATTAATACATTATGCATTAAACAGGTAATTCAGTGCAGGATTCAGAAGAGTTGGAACGTATACTTACGAAGCATACAACATTCGAAAACGTTACTTTAATACAAAACAAAATGCACCTAAAACTGCAGTGCCGGTTATTTAAAGGAAAAAAGATAGCAGGCATTTTAGGCACAACATTCAGAGGAAAGTTATCACCTGCAAGGTTGAAATAACCGGTGATTAGCGATATATTCCCCGGCATCAATTTGTATTTACCCTTGTTGGTAAGGAAGCACATGGCATCAACAACAATAGCGTTTAAAATGATCTTACTGCACGGAGCGCACGCTGCTGATCTTTACCAACAGCAAATTGCAGATTGCCTGACTCCATCCATACACTGTTAGCGTCATTCTGAGTGGAACTTATATGTGTGCCAACAGGCCTGGATGGCCCTTGTATATATTGAAACATCAGGTGCAATTCGTCGCGGGATGGCAGGTACCAATCTGATTTACCATTTAATACGAGTGCGTCGCAGATACTGGCGGCGAGACCAGGTGTACCACATGCCGCCATGATCACATTTGTATTTGCCTGGCCAGTTCCAATTGCACTATTAACTGCACCGGTAATATTAAGCCCCAGGCATCCGTAAATGGCAGTGGCAGATTGATCCTCACTTGCTGCAATAATACCATGCAGTCCTGTAGCATCCATATAAATAACAATGCCGCCACCTTCAGGCCAATACCCGCCAATTTCCGGTAACACATACGTGGTATCATAAAAGTTCCAGCGTGTGCCGTTATAAAAACAAGGCTTCTTCATTGTAAGATTATAAACAATCAATCCTTCTACGGGAGCTACCATCTTTTTAATTTGCTCGGTAGTTAAACGTGGTGGCAAAAAACCTTTGGTACTGCTGCTAATATCTAATGCCGCCGATGAAGCAGGTGTTGGAGTACCGATACCAACCTGTGCGAAGGATGTAGTAATAAATACAATTGACAGTAGAAATAAAACAAACAACCGCATATAAATTGGTTTGAAAAAGAATACAAAAATGGAACGAAGATTTTGCAATTGCACCGGTATACGGGATTGCATTAAAGATTTTAAAGATATTGATAATAATAAAATAATATCCGGCAGGGAAGCGCATTTATAAATACTCACTCATTTCTTTCTAATAACCTGTGCTTACTTTGGGCCCCGATGGTAAGCAGCCGGTAAATATTTATAGTGGCGCCACACAAAATTTGTAATTACCAGGAAAGAATTTTGGTTATATACGTACTCAAAGTATTGGATTTCAATTTGAGTTGAAATGGCCATAGGTAGCATACACCATTAATCCAATGGTGAGTAGTAAACATAAAAAGATTGCCAAACAACCCAATTCGTTTAATACTAAAGGTTGAAGCTCATCGCTCCTGAAAAACCGTAGTTAATTAGCAGCTTGTTTTGTGATAGCATTCGCTGGTAATTTAAAAAATGTTTCGTCCAGCTTCATCGGTGTTATTTCTGTAACCACCATTTCTGCCAGGAACTGTGCGTTTTCAAAGATTATTTTCAATGGCAATGCTTTTGCCAGGGAAACATAAGAAAACCAATTTCCAAAAAGGTGTTTAGAATACAAAGCCGGATCAATGCCAAAAGCTGCATTGTAGTAGTACTTCTGCACACCACTCATGCAGGTTAAAATCAGTTCATCACAATCATATCCCAGTATTTTGACAACGTTTTTGTTGATTTCTGATTTCAGCACTTTATCTAAGTTAATAGCACCATCATTCCAGTTTACAGTATCAGAATTGGAATACTTGTTGTATAATTTATTGTCTGCGTTTACATAAAGTTGCCATTGAACAAATGTTCCATTAACTACAGATTTATATGTCCCATCTTTTACATAATATTCCTGTATAGAGCCAAACATTGCAGTCAATTGTTCATTGGTCACATTAGGTATTTTACTTTGATAGTAATTGGTTAAAGTCATCTTACCTTCAAAGATTTGGCCGATAGAACTGAGGGAAAACAAGAGGGCGAAAAGAATATGAAAGACTTTCATAAGATTGTGGGTATGGATGCAACATAAGAAAAAGATGTGACTAACTGCACATTGTCCCGGTTGATATTGGGTAGTAACATGCTTTCTGCTTTTCCATGAACCATGAATTATCAACCATGATCGTGAGCCGTGAGCCGTGAGTCTTGAACCATGCTTTCTGCTTTACCATGAACCATCAACCATCAACCATGATCGTGAATCGTGAGCCGTGAGTCTTGAACCATGCTTTCTGCTTTTCCATGAACCATCAACCATCAACTATGATCGTGAATCATGAGCCGTGAGTCTTGAACCATGCTTCCTGTCTTTTCCATGAACCAGGAACCATCAACCATGATCCCTTTCGCCGCTTTCCGCCAGATCGAATAGTTTTGCCGGAAACAATCTGGTTTGAAGACAACTGTTTTTTTAATTACTCCGCCATTTACACAGCTTAATACGCCCTACCCGGCTACGGCGTATCTCAAAGGTTTTTTGAATACCAAAGGCATTTCCTGCTTCCAGGCCGATCTTGGTATTGAAGTAACCCTGGCGCTGTTTTCAAAAAAAGGATTAACGCATTTGTTTGAAAAAGTGGATCGTTCGAACCCGCTGCTGAGTGACAATTCGAAACGTATTTTGGTGTTACAACAAGCATACATCAACACCATCGAACCGGTGATTCATTTTTTGCAGGGCCACAACCCTACCCTTGCACACCTGATTTGCAAACGCCAGTTTTTGCCCGAAGCAAGCCGCTTTGCTCAAACCGACGACCTGGCCTGGGCGTTTGGCAGCATGGGCACCCAGGATAAAGCCAAACACCTCGCTACCATGTACCTCGAAGACCTGAGCGACCTGGTGCAGGAATGCGTGGACCCGCATTTTGGTTTCAGCCGCTATGCGGAAAGACTGGCGAGATCGGCCAACAGCTTTGATGAGCTGTATGAAGCCCTGCAACAACCCTACACATTTATTGATGAATTGCTGGTAGAAATACTGGCACAGCGGATGACCGCTATCGATCCGAAAATCGTTGGTTTATCCGTACCATTTCCCGGCAATGTGTACAGCGCTTTTCGTTGCGCCCAATGGATCAAACAATATTACCCCGAAGTAAAAATGGCGATGGGCGGCGGCTTTCCGAATACCGAATTGCGCACCATGAGCGATGTACGGGTGATGGAATTCTTTGATTTGATTACCCTTGATGACGGGGAAGCTCCGGTAGAAAACCTCGTCAAATTTGTGGAAGGGTCACTGGGTTCTGATCAATTAAAAAGAACAATGCTGTTAGAGAATGGCGCATTGGTTTATAAAAACAGCAGCACTTGCAGCGATTACAAACAAACCGAAGTGGGAACGCCCGATTACAGCGACCTGCTGCTGGATAAATACATTTCGGCGATTGAAGTGGTGAACCCTATGCACCGCATGTGGAGTGATGGCCGCTGGAACAAATTAACCATGGCACATGGCTGCTATTGGGGCAAATGTACCTTCTGCGATATCAGTCTAGATTACATCAAATTATACGAACCTATAGCCGCTCAATTGCTTTGCGACCGCATGCAAACCCTGATGGAACAAACCGGGCAGAATGGTTTTCATTTTGTGGATGAAGCCGCACCACCGGCCATGATGCGTGCATTAAGTCTTGAGATCATAAAACGTGGAATGGTGGTAAGCTGGTGGACGAATATCCGTTTCGAAAAAAGCTTTACACGGGATCTCTGCCAGTTATTAAAAACAGCAGGTTGTATTGCGGTAAGTGGTGGATTAGAAGTAGCTAGTGACCGCCTGCTGGAGCTGATTCAAAAAGGCATCACCGTGGCACAGGTGGCCCGGGTAAACCGGCACTTTACCGAAGCGGGTATTATGGTGCATGCGTATTTGATGTATGGCTTTCCCACGCAAACAGCACAGGAAACAATCGACTCGCTGGAAATGGTGCGACAAATGTTTAAAGCGGGCATTTTGCAATCCGGTTTCTGGCACCAGTTTGCCATGACAGCACATAGCCCGGTGGGATTATCACCGGAAAAATTTGGTGTAAAAGCTATTATAAGCGGGGTTCCCACATTTGCCAATAACGATGTGGTGCACGAAGATCCCACGGGTGCCGATCATGATAGTTTTAGTGAAGGATTAAAGAAATCGCTGCTTAATTATATGCATGGTATATGCCTCGACGACCCGTTGTATAAATGGTTTGATGGACTGAAAATACCGAAGACAACCATTGCTCCCGATTACATAGAAAAAGCATTGGAAAACGGAGCATATCAAACCGTGAAACCTACTGCAAAAATTGTTTACCTGGGGCAGCTTCCAACCATCGAATATTTTGTAAAAAGCAAGAAAGGAAACAGCTGGCCGATGGCATCGCTTACCTTTTTTACCAGAAGCGAAACGATAGATTTAAAAGTGAATGACCAGCAGGGAAAATGGCTGGCAGAAATACTTCCGCAACTTTCCATTACCAACAACAAGCAGTATACTTTACAGGAAATAAAAGACAGTTACGATGCTGCGGGACTTGAAGACTTTGAATTGTTTTGGGACAACAAACCGGTGAATGGATTGTGGAAGACGGGATTGCTGGTGTTATAGTGAGTGGTGAGTGGTGAGCCGTGAGTTGTGAGTGGTGAGTGGTGAGTGGCGGGTTAGATGCCAGTTAGATTTTTTGAAAATTGTAAGATCTATTTGTCAAAGAATCATTCTTAATGGGAATATAATTTTCTGAACATACTTGCTGCTTTGCGCTCTTTGCGTGGATTTCTTTGTACCCACTTTGCGGTTCAATCTACTCCTGAGATTGAACCGCAAAGAAAATTATAAGTTTTTCGCAAAGAAAATACAAAGAAAAAAGCCTTTTGCACTTCGCAATAGTCATCCTCTTTTTGCCGGCTTACCATTCTCAAAGCCAAATATATCGGTCCTTAATTCTGCTGCCTGCCTGCATACTACAAATGTTGTAATAACAATCGCCCGAAGTTGCTTATATTAGAATTGAATTTCACGCATGTCACCAAACAAATTCTCCTGTTATGGTCTTTTAAAAAGATCCGTTTTGCTGCTGGCGGCAATGTGTATGGTGAGTTTTTCCTTCTCACAATCTTACACCCGCAGCGATTCCATTCAGATTTATAAATGGCTGGAAGAAGCAGATGAAGAAGCAATGTCGGGGTCGCTGGATACTGCACTATCCTATGCCAAACTTTCACTGGCTTATAGCAAACAGAAAAAAATGCAGCGTGGCCAGGGTTTTGCAACACTTAAAATTGCTGATATTCTTTTTCAAAAAGAACTTGATACAGATCTGCCCGCATACTACACCGGGGCATTTAAAATTGGCACTCAGTTGAAAGATAGTTTTTTACTGGCGCTAGCCTGCCATCAGCAAGGCGAATTTCTTATGTACGATAACCAACTGGATGCAGCCAACCAGTTATTTCAAAGGTCGCTTTTATTGAAATTTAATAAGGAACAATCGAGTTATACGGCACTTGTTTATAATAACCTTGGGTATTTGCATGGACTTAAAGATGAAACAGAACAACAAGCCGAATGGTATTTAAAATCAATCCGGCTATATGAAAAAAATAATGACTTGTATGGCCTGGCAACAGCAACCAGTAACCTTGCCGGTGTTTATCATAAACTGGGCGACCAGGCAAAAGCAATTGCATACACAAGACAAGTAATTGCAATGCGTGAAAAGACCGGCAATAGCCAGGGCCTTGCCAATAGCTATGAAAACTTATCGCGGATGTACCAGGCAAATTCGCTGGATTCAGCTGCTAAATACCAGCAGGTAGCTATGAAGTACGCCGAAAAAACGGGGCTACAGAGTTATATTATCCGCAGCTATGATAACCTGAGTGTATTGATGGATAAGCAGCGGAACAAGCCGGAGGCGTTGCTTTATATTCAGAAGTCAATTGCGCTATCCCGCAAAGTAAACGACAAGGCTGCCATAGCAGATAAATGCCGTTGGGCTGCGCTGTTATGCGGCGATTTAAAAGATACTGCCGGAATGAACGCTTACTTCCTGGAATCGTATATGATTGCCGCACAATTGAATAATAAATCGTTGTTGCGTGATTATTACGGCACAAAGGCGAGTTATCACCGGAAAGTAAACGAATTTGAACAAGCCTATGAAAACCTGAGAAAATATTATACTTACCGTGATAGCATTGTAAACAAAGAAACCGCTATCAACATTGCCGGCCTGCAAACCAAATACGAAACAGAAAAAAAAGATTTTGAAATTAACCGCCTCAATACTGCTCAAAAAATAAAGCAGCTTGAAATTGAAAAACAAAAAGCCATAATTGCCGGTAATGAACTGGAAGCATTACAAAAAGGAAACGATATACAACTGCTCGCACAACAACAGGAACTGCGGGATATAAAAATCAAACAGCAACAAATTACTTTACAAAAACAACAGCTTGTAAGTGAAAAAAATACCAAGCAATTACAATTAGCTGCTACCGAAAAAATACTGGATGAAAAGCAGCTCGCTAACGAAAAAAATGTACGTTACCTGATGATTGGAAGTATGATTTTGTGTATACTGCTTGGGCTTGTTTTATTCAACCGTTACCAGTTAAAAAAGCGTTTGGAACAACAGGCAGCATTGGAAAAAATCCGCTTCAACATTGCCCGTGATCTGCATGATGATATTGGTGCTTCTTTAAGCAATATCAATATTCTGAATGAACTGGCTAAACGACACCAAAACAATACCATCAAATCTGCCGAATATTTAAATAAAGCAGGTGATGATATCCAGCGAATCAGTGAAAGCCTGGGAGATATTGTTTGGAATATTAATCCACGTTTTGATGATATACAGAACTTGTTTGTAAAAATGAAACGTTACGCTTCTGATATGATGGACGGAAAAAACATCCGGTATGAAATGGCATTTCCGGATACATCAGATAAACTCGCTTTGTCGATGGAAAAACGACGCGATTTCTATCTTATTTTTAAAGAAGCTATCAATAACCTGGTAAAATATTCTAATGCAGTTAATGCAAGCCTGATTGTTGAAACCAGCAACAATAAAGTTCGGCTTACGATTAAAGATGACGGTGCAGGTTTTGATAGTACATCCGTAAGGGAAGGAAATGGTATCTTCAATATGCGTCAAAGAGCGGCTAGCAGGAACGACCTTTTACAAATTAACAGCCAACCTGGTAAAGGAACAGAAGTAATTCTCGAAATGCATACTACCTGATTGTGTAATAGCAATGTAACTTATAACAGTTTATTTTCGGTGAATGCCAATAAAGCTCCTGATATATGAAGACAACAGCCGCCTGCGACAATCGCTTGAACTGCTTTTAGGTGAAGGCAGTGGCTTTGAAGCGGTTGGCGCATTTCCTGATTGTGACCAGGCTGCAGAACAGGCAGATATTTTAAAACCGGAACTGGTAGTAATGGATATCGACATGCCGGGCATCGGAGGTATTGAAGGCACTAAAATAATTAAGGCCCGCTTTCCCGACGTGAAAGTTATCATGCATACCGTTTTTGATGATGATAGCCGCATATTTGAATGCATTTGTGCTGGTGCAGACGGTTACCTGCTAAAAAACACGCCACCTTTGAAGCTAATTCAATCATTAATTGAATTGTCCGAAGGTGGGGCTCCCATGAGCCCGTTCGTAGCACAAAAAGTTTTCCAGCATTTCCGGAAAGAGGCGGTTCTAAAAGCTTCTTTTCAATTAACAAAAAGAGAACAGGAAATTCTGGAATGGCTGGTTAAAGGAAACTCCTATAAGATGATTGCTGATAAATCTTCAATCAGTATTGATACCGTAAAAAAACATCTTCAGAATATTTACCATAAACTACATGTGAATTGTGGCACGGAAGCAGTGGCAAAAGCATTGCAGTATAAGATTGTAGATGTCATGTAATTTAAAACCGGATCTCATTTATATCATACTTATAAATAATATTCCATGAAAAAACTTCTACTATTAGTATGCTTTTTCGTTGCATGCAACTTTTCGGTTTTGGCCCAGGCAGTTGCAATTGGCACCACAACACCATTGCCCAATACTTTGTTGCATGTTGACCTTGGCACAGCATACAACAAAGGAGTTATCATCACGGGTGAATACAATGCAGCAGCAGTTATTCCAAGTACTACCAGTTTTAACCGTATGTTTTTTTTTCCTGGCAAAGGTGTATTCAGGGCTGGCGGCGCCTTCGATCAATGGAGCGATGTCAATTGCGGGCAATATAGCTTCGGAGCAAATTCAGGTACTATTGCATCTGGCATTGCAAGTGCTGCATTCGGACAACAAACAATGGCTGCCGGTTTGCAAAGCATGTCGGTTGGCTATGTTACACAGGCAAAAAAATGGGCAGCATTTTCTGCTGGAAAATCAACGGTTGCTGATGCGGATGCCAGCTTTACCATGGGCCAGGAAACCATTGCAAAGTCTTATACAGAATTAGTGATAGGCCGCTTTAACGACACCTTACTTTCAACTACACCACAGCCTTTTTTATGGGAAAGCGATGATGCATTATTTGTAGCCGGAAATGGAACCGCCCATGCCAGCCGAAACAACGCCATGGTACTTTACAAAAGCGGAAACCTGGTGCTTAAAAATGCTACGCGGGTTACTTCAAACCCCGTAAGCCCGGTGGTTCCTGTTAGCGGAGCCGGAACAAGAATGATGTGGATTCCCGGGAAAAGTGCTTTCAGGGTTGGCTCGGTTAGCGGCGATGAATGGGATAACGACAGCGTTGGCATTTTTTCAATAGGGGCCGGATACAACGTAAAAGCTACAAATGGCTATTCCACTGCCCTGGGAAACAGCTTTTATGCTCCTCTTTTCGGTTCATCTAGTTTCTCCAACAGTGTTGCATCTGCATTCGGCAGCAGTGCATTCGCGGGTGGCACAGCCAAAGGTGAAGGTTCGGTTGCTATCGGCCATTCAGCCATTTCAAAGGGCGAAAACGCTTTTGCCGCCGGTATCTTTGCCAGTGCGTCAGGTGACTATTCTATCGCGGGTCCTTCCTCGGAAGCCAGCGGGCAATCATCTACGGCTTTCGGTAATGGGGATGCAGCCGGGACTAGCTCTGTTGCCATCGGTTCTGTAAGCTTTGCAGGTTCTCTAAATACAAATGTTATTGGCTTCCGGGATTCTGCAACCGGCTTCTATGCTTCCGGTATAGGCATGGGTACATATGCCAAATCATATGGCAGTATGGCATTGGGTATGTATAATGATTCAATTGCTTCTTCTAATAATGCAAGCCGGGTAGCAACGGATCCGTTGTTAATGATTGGTAATGGCATTGCAGCAGCTAACAGAAGCAATGCAATGGTGGTTTATAAAAATGCCAATACAGACATCAGCGGTTATACCCGCCTGGGTAAAATTACCGAGGATGCTCCCAGGATCAAAATGAAAAAACTAACAGGGGTAACGCCTGCCTCAGGAACTCCTAATACCTGGACTTTTGTACCTCATGGCGTTACACCGGCAAAAATTTTATCTATAAGTGTTATTGTTACCGATGGAGGCTACCAGTTTCTACCCCATTCATCGGAGGCTGGCTACCTGTTTACTGTAAACGTAGATCCTAATAATGGTGGAACAATTGCGGTAGGTGTAAAATCGGTTGCTCTAAGTGCCAATGTAATGAATAAACCTTTTAAAATTCTTCTTACATATGAAGAATAAGCCTGCTAAAACTTCCTTCGATTTGCTGCCTGTTGAACCTGCGTTTACCGGTACCTGATGAACGTTGTCATCAATTCAACCCTGCTCTAAATACAAACAGTGTTGTGACTTGTCATTGTGGCGGTGCATTTATACGGCGACAAGTATAATATTGGACCACTTTGCCTTATATAAAACTCCTTTTTGCTATAAGCTGATTGGGAACATGTATATCGTACTACCCGATTGTGTAATTGACAAACCCTATTTATTTGACCAGCTTTGAACCCAGGTAATCTTTCCATTCAATGGTGATAATATCCGCCCATATTATACTTCAAAACGGAAGCCATTAAAAATGAAATTATCAATTACCTCGTATTAAATCGATGGGTCCATGACCCTGTTGGAAAGTATTTTATTTCATCACCCTGGTCAAAAAACCAAATACTAAAAACCTCTCATGAAAATCACATTAAGTTTTCTTCCGCTGTTTCTTTTCGTTATAAATATCTCAGCCCAAACTGTTGGCCAAAGAGTAAAGACCAAAACCGTTCAACGTGCTGAAAACAAGACCGACCGAACAATTGATAAAGGGCTTGGCAAAGCAGAAGAGGCCCTCGATAACCTTTTCAAAAAGAAGGATAAAAAAACAACCAAAGCCGAACCTGTTGCATCGTCATCTACTTCTGGTAGCAATAATCCAAAAGAGACTTCTACCCGGAACACCAATGTTACCAACGGTACACAACTAAATAGCTTTTCAGATTTTGAACCTGGAAATAATCTCCTGTTTTTTGATGATTTTAAACAGGATGCCATGGCCGACTTTCCTGCAAAATGGAACACCACAGGCAGTGGCAAAGTGGTTACACTGGATGGAATTGAAGGAAGATGGCTGGATATTGTTCATAACTCCATTGTTCATCCGCTACTCGATAAACCGCTTCCGGAAAACTGCACCATTGAGTTTGATTTGTTTTTGCAAACCCAGGGAGAAATGATCACACCTTTTATACAATTTGGATTAACCAGTGTAAAAGACATTATGCGGGAAGACCTTGGTTATAAAGAAAAGTTTTTCGTTTCCCTGAACCGTTATAATGAAAAGGATGGAAGATTGATTGAATACGGGATAAAAGAACAGGTGGTAGGAAATAAAAGTGAATTTCCATTACTGGATTATACAAATAAAGTACTGCATGTAAGTATGTCCATCAATAAAACAAGGCTGCGTTTATACCTGGATAAAACTAAATTAATAGATCTGCCAAGAGCACTATTGCCTGAGATGCGTAATAATTTTTATCTCGCAAATATGTACATGATTCCTGCTTCTGAAGTTGGTGTACTCGTTTCCAATATTCGCATTGCTTCATCTGAAGTGGATGCAAGAAGTTTACTGATCAAACAGCTGATGGAAGAGGGAAAAGCAGTTACAAGCGATATTCTTTTTGATGTAAACAGTGATATAATTAAGAAAGAATCTTTTGCCATTATAAACCAGTTTGGTGAGGCAATGAAAAACAACAACAGCCTTAATATAAAAATTACAGGTCATACTGACGGAGATGGCACTGCGTCAAGCAATGTTGAGCTTTCCAGGAACAGGTCAGCTTCGGTAAAACGTTACCTTATCAGCAATTATTCGATAGAAGCAGCAAGAATACAAACGGATGGCAAAGGAGCGTCTATGCCTGTTAGTGAAAACAATTCTGCAGCCGGTAAAGCCAAAAACAGGCGGGTTGAATTTACAAAATTATAGTAGCCTTTGTATTGCATTAACATCCGGAAATGCAAGCTGCAATTCACAACCGCTAATATCTTGAATTATGTATAAATCTAATATAACAATACTTTGCATTTTAATGTGCTTGCAGGTAACTCTTGCGCAACCTCCGCCTCCTGATACCGTATGGGGAGGTACACCGTGGCAAAGGGCCATACTAGATGCCCCGGTTATATCAGGACAGTCGCAAGCCGTTAATATTGTTCCAAATGGTAATCACTGTTTCGATAAGCAGGTAAAAATAAAAATCACTAAAGGAAGCGAGTATGAACAATGTCTTTTCTTTAATACAACTGATGGTTATGTTGGTTACCTGCAACCTCTGGATGGCGCAAGTGGTGGTTTATGCGATATAAAGCCAGACACAGAGGATTTTACCGTTTTTATTATTGGATTAAAAGGGAATGTTTACACCTACAGAACTACCGAAAGTCGGGGTGGCTTTCAATACACAGTCAGTACCGGCAATACGCAAACCCACCAGTATAATATGAATACTTCGGTTGGTGGTACTGCTCAATTGCGTCGAAAAACTGGGAGCCGAAGCTATTGTAATAACCGAATATCTGCACAAGCGTATAAATACGATAACAAACCAGAAGTATACTATTTATTTGGTGGCAGTTATCCGCCAGTTATTAATGTTAGCAGCAACAAATATCTTGGCAACTTTGGTATTGGCTATAATTATACCGACAAAGGCTTGTATTTATGTATGGAATTGGTGAGCGATCTTTTCAGTGCAAAAATTATGGATGTAAAAGATGTAAACACTTGTTTCAATTCGCAGCCGTTTCAACATTTGGAAAGCCGGATGACGAATAATCGTACTGCGGAATTACAAAAAGAAAGAGATAAGATAGCACGTTACAGGGCGGGTATAAGAGCTGGTGATGAATGCGCCGCCGCCATGGAAAATATTGCTGTTTTCAGAACCGCACAGCTTCAAATCCAGGAGGAGAACCTGGAGAAAATGCAGCAGGGAAATACTTATCAAAACCTGGAAGCTCAAAAAGCTACATTGGGCATGATGGATCCGCTTTTTGTAGTGCAGGGAAATATTTTGGATATTCATCTTAGTATTTGCAGAACAGAGATTGCTGTCCGGAGAAATAACTCAGGTAGTGCCGCAGACAAACTTGGATGCCTGCGTACACAACTTGCGAGGCTGCATACTGCAGAAACACAAATGAGTGCTTTGGATGCCCGCTATTCAACTGAACCGGGAAGAGCTTTTGCTGAAAAATCCCGTATTTACCTCGATGTAATGCGGGGTAGTTCCTGCAACTAAAACAAGGTTGGCAAATGTCTTATTACAGGCTGCTTACCAGGGAATAACATCATCAATAAAATGTCCGGGTAAAAGGTTTCATAAACGGAACTTTTTACCCGGATATTTTGCTAATTTTTGTTTTAAAATTCGATTAAGCTATTAATCCATAGAATTAAAAAACGTTTTTCCTATCTGCTAAAACGAGAGAATGTATTCCTCTGTTAACTAATGTTATTCATGCAATTGAATATCGCCAACCCTGTTGCCAAGGATTTTTGCCATTCTTAAACCCTCTGTAATCGAGATGAGATAGTGTATGCCCCCGTAATTACGTGATATACCGGCCTGCTCGGCAGCGCCAAAAATGCTCGAATAGGTTTGAACAGGATATCCCCTGAATACATAAGAGTGATCTGCCACCGTATGATTATTTCCAATTACCCGTGCCGTTGCCTGCATAACAGTACCTGTTACCATTGCATGAGCCGCAGGATATTCAGGATGAGGAGGCGTTGGGAAAAGTGGTAGCCAGTTTGGATCAATTACTTTCTGGATATAAGTAACAGGCCTTAATATGAAATTGGCGTATTTGGAGCGAAAAGTTACAATGGTAGTCTCTCTTTGCGCAATACCCGCTTTCGCATAGGCTTCAGCAACAATTGCCAGGTTCAGTCCCAGTTGTTCAAATGCTTGTGTGATAACAAGAAAATCATGGCCGGCTGGTGTATAACCTACACCACTGCCCTGGTCTACCCAATGTAAAGCAATAGCCTTCTGCGCGGGGGTATTTGCAAACGATTGGTCATAAACCTGCTTCTGCATGTTGTAAAATGCCGAACCAGGGGTTTCACTATACTCCAGGGGAAACGGTTCGCAAAGAGCGGTAACATCTTCAATAAGCAGGGGCGTTGCATTTTGTACGAACGGATTAATTGGAATAGGACCAAACGCCGGTGGTGTTGGCTGCCATGAACCAGGGAATGAAGGAGGCAATACATATCCAATATTTGTTGGATTCAGGTCATCGGTTAAAAACCAGTTATGCATAGCAGTTGCAATGCTTCTTCCAAAAGCCTGCGAACGCCTAAATACTTCAGATTGCATGGCAGGATTTGATTTTTCATTGTAAACTGCTTCCAGTGAATCGATGCTTGCCATGTTTGCTGGTGTTAGCCCGGTAAAAAAAGAACGAACCATTGCTGCCAGCGCTGCATTGGCACTAACCTGCCACGAATACCCCTGGTTGTTTTGCGGTTGAGGCATGGCTGGCATTTTGTTGAGCTTTGAAGAAAAGCTTGCAGCTCCTTTTATTCCCGGCCGGATGGCTTCATATAATCCAATTCCTATATAGCTAAAATAAGTTCCATTAAACGCTGAATTCCTTTCGAGCATAATCCGGGTTTGCAACCTGTACCAATCAGTGGCAACTGCTGAGCTTTCTTTTTCAGCCTTTACACCAAATAACTGCGGATCTCTTGAAGCAGGCAGCAACACCTTATCTTCTTTGCGGCAACTATACATTAAGGCAATAAATAATACCAAAAATGCTGCTAACCGATTTTGCTGAAAAATCGAAATAGTTTTTCTCATAAAAAAAATTTTGTAGTTAAAGATTGAACGAAAGGGAAAGAGTAATCACAATACAGTAATAACATGTAAGAGAAACCATTATGCATGGAGTTAATCTCAATCAAACTTAATTATTGGCGATGTTAATTAGCAGCAATTGCGATAAGTGAATGTCTATTACCAACAGGATGCACCATTAATACGATGAATGGCATTTATATTAAAAATAATTAATAGTAGTGTTCACTATTAGCAATTGCAATACTTATCTTTATAAGGCACCCCGCTAAAGAAAGTTTTGATTTGCTACCGGAGATATGATTTAATAGAACTGGCAAAAAAATCAGGGAATTAGACAGCTTATTAATTAAGAAATATACTCAACAGTTGTATCCATCTTCCCGGTTTTTACGATTAAATACTGTAAACATTGCTGGAAAAGAAAAAGTGCATAGCACATAACGCACTACGATTTATTCACTTTAAACAGCTCAAATTTTACTAATATGTACAAAAAGAAAATAAGCTGCCTGGCTGTTGATTATGAACCCCAGGCGCTTGACAGGCTTGAAAAATATATTAGTGCTGTTCCTTTATTTACACTTGCGGGCACTTGTAATAATTCGATGGATGCATTTAGTATGTTGAATGAAGAAACCGTCGACCTGCTATTTGTTGAAATAAAAATGCCTGGCTTGTCGGGAAGCGAACTTATCAAAACGTTGAAGAAGCCACCCAGGTTTATTTTCACATCCTCTTCCAGGCGGTTTGCCATGGATGGGTTTGAATTAAATGCTATTGATTATTTGTTGAAACCTATTTCTTTTGAAAGATTTCTTGCGGCAGTAAATAAAGTGTCTAACAGTTTCAACAACAACATTTCCGGGCTAATTGAAACGGGTGAGCCACGTGAAAAAGAATCGCTCTATTCTTATTTTAAAGTAGATAGAAAAACATTAAAAATATCGATGGACGATATCTTATATTTTGAGAGCCAGAAAGATTATATCAAAGTGGTTACGAAGAACCGCACCATATTGACACGGCAATCTATATCTTCCTTACAATCATCGTTGCCAAAAAACCTTTTTGTAAGAATTCACCGGTCTTTTATAGTTGCATTCAAAAACATTGACTCCTACAAACCTGAAACTATTGGAATAGCAAAATACGAACTACCAGTAAGCAGGTTGTATCGCCACGAAGTTGAAAGCATGTTACATCAATGATCCTCGTTTCCTACCAGTTTGTTTATTCCGGCATCTGGTCTTTTTCAAATGCGCCTTTTCTTAAGTTGATCCCGTACTCCAGGTAAGCCTTCAGGCAACAAAGAAAGTTTGCCCAACCTTCCGTATTTCCTTTTAGCCACTTAAGACCAGCTTCGTCATTTGGCCGGCTTTTTTCAATTATTTTTACTTGCGTAGCGTCGTTTCTTAACACCTTCAATGTGATATCAACAGTGGTTTCATTCCCTTCTGTGTCACCCCAGGCAAATGATATTGATTCATCTTTTTTTACTTCATGTACCTTAACGGGAAACGAGGTATCCATTTCAGGAAAAGTCCAGTTTACAGTACTGCCTGGCTCCATGCGTGCTGTTCCACTGGCGATAAAATAGCCACTCATTTTTGCAGGATCAACAATGGCCTCAAATACGAGCGGCGGAGGTTGCAGCATGGTTAGTGCTACTTTAATTTCAAGCGGTGTGTCCATGAAATTTTTTTTATTTTAAAAATCGGGAAGTATTAATATAGTTCGCGAATCAAAGAAAAAACAAGTTAAAGTATTTAGTAATACAATGCAAAGCGGCTAAGTCGTTGGTCTTGTATCGATGGATGTTGCAACAGGGGAAGCTGTAGTTATACCCATTCCTTTGTTTAAAAATGGAGTAAGTAAATCAATCGGTACCGGGAAGATCGTGGTTGAATTATTTTCAACTGCAATTTCCCTTAATGTTTGCAAATATCGAAGCGTAAGTGCGCTCGGTTGCTCACTTAGAATTTTAGCAGCATCCGACAGACGTTGTGAAGCCTGGAATTCTCCTTCGGCTGCTATTACCTTACTCCGGCGTTCGCGCTCTGCTTCGGCTTGTTTGGCCATAGCACGCTGCATCTCCTGTGGCAAGTCAATTTGCTTTACTTCTACATGGCTTACTTTTACTCCCCATGGATCAGTTTGTGAATCGATAATTTGCTGCAGCTGGTGATTAATTTTATCGCGCTGCGACAAAAGATCATCGAGTTCGGACTGACCCAATACACTACGCAGCGTTGTTTGTGATAATTGTGAAGTTGCTACGAGAAAATTTTCCACCTGTACGATTGCTTTTTCGGGCTGTACCACCCGGAAATAAACAACCGCATTTACTTTAACAGATACGTTATCGCTTGTAATAACATCCTGCGGCGGCACGTCCATTACAACAGTACGCAGGCTAACTTTTACCATCTTATCAACAATAGGTATCAACAAGATTAATCCTGGCCCTTTACCGGAGGTTAATAAGCGCCCCAGCCGGAATATAACCGCCCGTTCATATTCTTTTAAAATACGAATAGAAGTTCCTAGTATGTACAGCAACAAAAAAACAACAATGATGAGGGTGAAAGGGATGTCTTGCATAATAAAGGTTTATGAAGTGAAGATTGAAAGTTAAAACGATGACCAGTACTCCTGGAAAGCCGAAAAGTTTTACAAAACGGCAGGTGAAACCTAAGATGTGAAAAATGAAAATATAAATACAAAATAATCTAATTTATTAAAGGCATTTTAAATGAATACAGGAATAGAACCATTACCTGGCGCTATTTAACTTAATACACATCAGGCAGTTTCTACTACCAGTGTTAAACCATCCACTGCTACCACCCTAACTTTTTCACCTGCTGTAATATTTCCCGAGGAAGAAATCGCATTCCAAATCTCTCCTTCTATACTAATGGTGCCCGTAGGAGATATCGGTAGTATGCACTCGCCAATACTACCCAATAATCCCTGGATGCCTGTTACTGGTTTAAGGCGTTGTGCTTTCAATCCGAACCCAAGTACAAACAGGAAAAACAATGTTGTAACCGCTGTAGTTGAAAGAATAACTGACCATGAAATTCTTAAAAACTCCAGGCCGGGAACTTTTTTTACCAGCATCATTGAACCAAGTAATAAAGCAACAACTCCACCAATGGTAAGCATGCCATAACTGGTAACCTTTATTTCCAGTAAAAAAAGAATAACTGCAAATATAATTAACGCCACACCTGCATAATTTATGGGCAGACTTTGCATAGCATACAATGCAAGAATAAGGGCAATTCCACCCACTATACCGGGTATTAAAACAGAAGGATTATACAGCTCGAATAAGATCCCATAAAAGCCGATCATCAGCAGTATATAAGCAACGTTCGGATCGCTAAGCAAGTTTAGTAACTTTTCGATAAACCGCATCTGCATTCTTTCGATTGCCACACCCTTTGTTTGCATGGTAATTGTTGCTGTATTTGTCTTTACAAGCCTGCCATCTATTTTATTAAGCAGGTCTTTTTCATTGATAGCAACCAGGTCAATTACGTTGTTTTGCAATGCATCAAATTCGGGGATCGATTTACTGTTTCTAACTGCTGCTTCACCCCATTCACCATTTCTTTTACGCTCTTCTGCTATTGACCTTATAAAGGCAACTGCATCGTTAGTCACTTTGGTGTTCATGGTAGAATCAACAATACCACCATTGCCTGAAACAGGATGTGCTGCTCCAATGTTTGTACCAGGCGCCATTGCTGCTATATGTGCCGCCATAGTAATGAATACTCCTGCAGAACCTGCATGTGCACCTCCGGGTGATACATAAACTACCACCGGAACTTCGGATTCCATTATATCGGCAACGATATTACGGGTAGATTTCAGCAAGCCACCCGGTGTATTTAAATGAATTAACAGGCAGCCGGCATTTTCATCATTGGCCTTTTTTATTGCATCGTGTATATAGCCTGCAGAAGCCGGATTTATGCTACCATCAATGGTCAATGCGATTATTTTCTGTCCCCAAATAATAGCCGGAAGAAAAAAAAGGAGTATGATATGAATTAAAATACCCTTCATATAAAAGGATTTTTAAGGTATCCCGCGATTAAAAAGCTATTCCTGCAATCTACTGAAAATAACACCAACAATATATGATTACTATACTGTTCTCCGTTTACATCACCGGGTGTTGGTTGATCTTAATTTCACTGTCGGGTACACATACCGCCCTGTTTACTCATCAGGGCACTATTTTTTTACTGTACAAATATGCACGCTTACCAAAACCAACCATCATTTCCATTCCCTATACCGTTGCGTTATAATTGGCTGGTCATTCTATTGCTGCTAATTATTGTAAACTCAAATTCCGGTGTATATGCACAATCAGCCGCTGCAGCAGATAAACCATGTATTCAAAAAGATCTGCCCGGAATAATACGCGAATGGCGGGGCAAACCACCCAAGAAAAATCAGTCAAAAAATCATTCATTACTTATCATCCCATCAGCGGGTGTAAGCCCTACCAGTGGTTTTATGGTGGGTGCTGCCGCGCAATTCGTTACCCGTGATAAACGTCCAAAAAGTATGTATTCATTTCTGAACGGAAGTTTTTATGTAACTACTAAAAAACAAATTCTTTTTTCGGTAAAAAATAACGTGTATGCAAAAAATGACAATATCTTTTTATCCGGGGACTGGCGCTTCCTGATTTTTTCGCAACCTACTTACGGACTGGGCACAAATGCGCCTGAAGGAGGAGCCTTAAAACGCCACTATAGTATCAATGGGTACGATGTAAAGGATGATTCGCTTGTGCAGCCAATGCGGTTCAATCATGTACGCTTTTATCAAACTATTTCATGGCGAATTCGCCAGCAACCTTTGTTTGCAGGTGTTGGTTATCACCTCGATTATTATTTTGGCATTAAAGATGAAAAGTTGGATACAGTTAACAACTTGCTGACCAGTCATTACCTGTACAGCAGGAGTTTTGGCTTTAGCAATAAAAAGTACGCAACTTCCGGTGTGAGCCTGAATTTAACCGGCGATACCAGGGATAACCTGGTAAACCCCCGAAAAGGATATTTCTACAACATCAATTGGCGGCTGTACCCGACGTTTTTAGGCAGTAGTAAAAACAGTACGATGCTTAACCTGGAATGGAGAAGCTTTTACAATGTCTCAAAAACAGATAAACGAAAAATTTTAGGCGCCTGGCTGATGGGCAATTTTACACCCGTGGGGAAATTGCCTTACCTGTCGCTACCGGCTCTTGGGTATGATCAACGGGGCCGTTCTGGCCGGGGGTATGCGCAAGGCCGCTTTCGTGGTGCAAACATGATTTACGGCGAAGGCGAATACCGCTTCCCGTTATCAGCCTGCGGCGGCATTTTTGGCGGCGTTATTTTCGCCAACTTTACTACTACAGATACACCAAATAACACGCTAAATGTATTTGGCAATATTGCACCAGGAGCAGGTGTTGGGTTAAGGGTGATGGTGGATAAATTATCTAAAAGTAACTTGCAGGTAGACTTTGGTGTTGGCCGAAAATCTTTTGGTGTTTATATTGGTGTCGGTGAAACTTTTTAGAATCATCAATCCATTTCGAATTCGACATTTAGAATTTATTACTCCAATTTGTTATTTACAATTTGTTATTTGGAATTTGTTATTTGCAATTTGTTATTTGGAATTTATTATTTGCATTGATCGCAGCAACGTATTAACTCATTATTTTGCGTACGCATGAAAATTTTTAACCGCAGGCAGTTCGTGGCAACTGCAGCAGCATTAGTAACAGCACCTATGGCAATCGCACAAACCGGAAACAAGGCTATTTCGTCCCAGGTTATTCACCATGTATTTTTTTGGCTGAAACAACCCGGCAATGCTGCCGATAAAGCCATGCTAATGGAAGGTTTAAAAACGCTGAGAGGCATATCACAAATAAGGCAATTATTAATAGGCACTCCTGCACGCACTGAACAACGTAGCGTAGTTGATAGCTCATATGATGTAAGCGAATTAATGTACTTTAACAACGCATCAGAACAAGACGAATACCAGGTACATCCTATTCACAAGGCGTTCGTTGAAAAATACAGCCATTTATGGGATAAAGTGGTGGTGTATGATATGCTGGTGTCGGATATGTGAATACAATTTCAATTTGGCGATCTCTGATGTCTGATGTCTGATTTACTTTAACATAAACATCTATGAAATGCGATTTGATGATACATGATCGGTGATGGCTGCTTTCCGAAAGTCAGTATTTTAAAAAGATTACCTCGAATTTTTTGCATCAGGATTTAGGTATGGGACCCCAAAAAATTCTTTATAAACTCCTTGTAAATCTTTTTAAAAAAAGGTAAAAGGATCGTTGTAAAAGTTGATAAAATCGGGCACATTACGATGACCCGGGTACGGTGCATAAAAATGTGTTTGGCTGCGGCTGTCGTTGCGCCAAACCAGCACATAACTAAGCTTCATTCCATCTTCTTTAAGTGTTTCTAAAAGCGTTCCATCCACCAGGTATTACTAGGTAAAGATTCCAAACCTGTTTCGGTAAAAGCTGCCAGTTTACCTGCTTTTTTGCATAGTTATCCACTACTTTTAATTTGCGGATACCGGCTTCCAGATTGTACTTTCCATCCCTCCAAAATCGGCGTAGTTATCAACGCCTACCATGTCTGCAAAACCATCGCCCGGGTAGCGTTCAAGGTATTCTTCTTCATTGTTAAACCTGCAATCGGGCGAGAATGTGTAAATAAAATTATGTACATCCAAACTATCCCGCAGGTAGGATACTGTAAATTGCCAAAGCAACACAAATTCTTCCCTGGTACAATGTGGTTTTCCCCACCAAAACCATCCTCCGTCCAATTCATGAAAAGGCCTGAAAATCAGAGGCGCCAAAGTGCCATCTTTCCCTTTTACCGACAACGCCAGGCTGGCCACAGTTTGTAAGATATTTTTATACGCATCATGATGGCTGCCACCCGGAATAAGATACTTAACCGCAGGTTTGGAAACCGAATCAACCCAATAAAAATTTCCCTTTGAAACCGGGTTATAGAAATGCCATGCAACTGCTGTAATTCCTCCCCTGTTTTAGGTATCAGTAATGGACTTTCGAAGGCTTATACAAGCTGAAACAATTTTAAAATCAGGCCTGACACTCAGCCCACTGAAATCAACACCAATAAAACAGCGGGATGTGAACCTGTTTTATTAAAAATATTTTATTTGGCCATAGTATGAGGTTCCGGTACAATGCTTTGGTTTCGGAAGTTGCATTTTTATCAGTTAGTTGCCAATTTGTTTATTGAGCCTGCAAAATAAAAGCAGTTAAAAGCAGTTGAATTAAGATCGTTGTTTTAACCATAAGAAGCCGTTCAGTTGGATTAAAATGCTGGAAGTTTACCAGGAAAAAAATCAGAAAATTCAACTTGCAATTTGAATTTAATGCTTCAACTTAAACAGGATTATTTTATCTTTTTATAATGAATAGCAGGACCTCCATTTTATCAGTAGCAATTCTTTTCTCTTTGGCGATTGCTTCATGTAAAACAACTTATAAAAATCCACATGTAAAAATTGCATCGCAGTACGGTGATATTGAGATAGAATTATATCCGGCAAAAGCGCCGAAATCTGTAGCTGCATTTCTTCGTTACATTGATTCCGGCTATTATGTAAACTGCTTTTTTTACCGCATACTTAGCATCGATAATCAAATCACGGGCAGTAATGCAAGCGAACTGGTACAAGGAGGTTTGTGGGCAAATAAAAACAGGCCCGATACATTACCCGGTATCCCGCACGAAACCACGCAGCAAACCGGGTTGCATCATACAAACGGAACAATTTCGTTGGCACGGGAAGCGCCAGGAACCGCTACCACCGAATTTTTTATCTGTATTGGCGATCAACCCGGCTTTAATTATGGAGGGGAAAATAACCCCGATGGACAAGGTTATGCAGCATTTGGAAGGGTGGTTAAAGGAATGGACATCGTTCTGAAAATTTATTCAAAACCTGAAGAAAATCAATTCTTCGATCCACCCGTAAAAATTTCCAAAATTGTAAGGCTATGATGGTGAGTGGTGAGTGGTGAATCGTGAACCGTGAATCGTGAGTCGTGAGTCGTGAATGGTGAGTGGTGAGTGGTGAGTCGTAAGTTTTAATTTTCAACTGAATAACTAATCAACCAATAAACTAATCCCCTTTAACAGTCTCTACAATTAAGCTAACCCTGTAATCTTTTAACCGCTTTTCCATGCCTATCATCACTGAAATGGCAGCAACTTTATTTTGGTTGATGCTATCTTCCAATGGCAACTCGTACAGGCTGGCAATTTCGAGGGATGATGGTCGCTCCACAGGCAATTTTTCGGGAGGCAGAGCTATAAACTGCAAATCAATTGAGTCATTAATTACATAGGGGCATCCTGCCACCTGGCTGTTTAATTGACGGTACAATCGTTCTGCTTCCAGCACATTAGGAACATGACTGTATTCGGCTATATATTGCCATTGGTTGGTATGCGAGCTGTCGGTACTTTCTTCAAAATGTTCGAGGTAAGAAGTATTGGCTCCCTGCCATTGCATACTGGTGTTGTACCGCGTTGTAGAAAAACGCCAGGTTCCCCTTGTTTGGAAACCTTCACTGCCACGAACCTGTTCCATTTTAATTGGTTCAAACTGGCCATTTACTGCTGCATATACCAGCTCACGTATGGCAGAACACTGCTTTGTGACTACTTCCTCATTTGCATGATCTTGCTGAGCAAACAGGTAATTGTAATTAAAAAACAGCAGCACTAAAGCAACCACATTTTTCATAACACACTTTGTATAAAGATAAAAAAATGTTACGTATGATTTACTACGGGTTCTGCAATGAAACATAACTTTCTACCGAACCTGGCTACAAATACACCAACCCGGAAAAATTAAACCTGCTGCTGACCTGGCTGCTTGTTTATGGCTTCAAACTGACCGGTTTTCGTTATAGGTTTGTGTGTTACTTTTGGCCCTTTTACAATAAAGCATTTCCGTTCCTTCTTTTCTTATGGCAAACGACGATTTAAAGGCAGCTCCGGCAAAGAAAAAATGGCCCGGCCTGGTTCTAAAGCTTTTAATTACAGTAGTTTGCATCTGGTATATTTCCAGGAAAATCGACTTCAGCCAGTTAACGGATACACTTTCAAATGCGAACTGGTGGTTGCTTTTTGCAGCCATTTTGCTGTATATTCTATCCAAAGTTGTAGCAGCCATCCGCCTGAATATCTACTTTAATAACATTGGGATCTGGTTAACGCAATGGCAGAACCTGAAGTTATATTGGCTGGGTTTATTTTATAATCTTTTTCTACCAGGATCTATTACCGGCGATGCTTATAAAGTTATCAGGCTAACAAAATTGTTTGGCATCCCTTATAAAAAAACCACATCGGCCGTGTTATTTGATCGCGTAACAGGGTTGCTTGGATTATCTTTTGTGCTGGCACTCTATGGTTCATTGGTTCTCGAAAATCCGTTATTTATAGCGCTACTAACGGGCGGAGCTTTCGTGGCCACAGCCGCCTGCTATTTCGTTATAAAAAAATGGTTTGCTTATTTCCTGCCAGGTTTTTGGCCTACCTTCTTCTGGGGTCTCGTGGTGCAATTATTTGCAAATGCCAGTGCTTATGCTATTATGTATTCTCTTGGTATAACTGAAGATGTAAATAAATATCTTTTCATTTTTTTAATTGCATCTATTGCAGCGGTTTTGCCATTAACGCTTGGCGGACTTGGTGCCCGCGAAATTGTATTCTTTGAATTATCCAAATACTTTCAACTTAATGAGCATACCTCTGTGCTTATTGGTTTCCTGGTTTATATTACTGTTGTTATCTCATCGGCGGGCGGCTTGATGTATATTTTTACCGACCCACTAAAAACCAAACAAAAAAATGAACTTCAAACTGTTTAAAAGAAAACTGCTGAATAAAGGTGCCCTCTGGTTATCCTATATTAAACTCATTCCTATTTTAAGCAAACTGGATAAAAATTCAGTAGTGATTGATTGCGGCGCTAATGTGGGTCATATCACAAACAAATTTGCTGGCACAGGTGCAACGGTACACGCATTTGAACCGGATCCGATTGCCTATAAAATATTACAATCAAGATTTAAAAATTCACCGAATATTTTCCTGCATCAAAAAGGTGTTTGGGATAAAGAAAGCGAACTCTCTTTTTATACCCATAAAGACCAGGAGGCAGAAGACGTTGCTTACACCGTAGGATCATCCATTATAGGCAATAAGGTAAATGTAGACCAGGGGAAAAAGCAAATAATACAAGTAATCAACCTTTCTGATTTTATAAAAAAACTGGGAAAGGTCAATGTTATAAAACTGGATGTAGAAGGAGCGGAAACTGCTATTTTATTTAATATCCTGAAAGATGAAACTTACAAGCTGTTTGATATGATGTATGTTGAAACACACGAAACAAAAATTCCCGGGCAGGCCGAAGAATTGACGGCTATCCGAAAAATAATGGCAGAAAAGAATGTCACCAATATAAAACTGAACTGGCTTTGACAATAGCCTCTGTCTTTTATAGAGTATTAGTATTAAACATCATTGCACCTTTTTGTGGAAGTAAATGCCGCTAGCCTGGGCCGTTGGCATAATCACCAGGTCGTTTATACATACATGCGCTGGCTGAGTAGTAACATAATAAACTACTTCTGCTATATCATTTGCCTGCAATGGTGTAAATCCTTTATACATAGCGGCGGCTTTTTCTTCATCGCCTTTAAACCGCACCAATGAAAATTCGGTTTCTGCTGCACCCGGATGAATACCGGTCACCTTAATGTTATGAGGTAATAAATCTATTCGCATCGCTTGTGTAATAGCTTCAACGGCAAACTTACTGGCGCAATAACCATTGCCATACTGGTATACTTCTTTGCCGGCAATAGAACCAATGTTGATGATATGCCCGCTATGGCGCTCTATCATAAATGGAATTATCGCTTTGCTGATATAATTTAAGCCTTTTACATTAGTATCCAGCATAAGATCCCAGTCGTCCAGGCTGGCTGTATCATAAGTATCACGCCCTACTGCAAGACCTGCATTATTAACCAGTACATCAATATTTTTCCAACCAGACGGCAAGTTATCTATTGCTTCCAGGCATGCCTGCCGATCCCTCACATCAAAGCACAAAGCCGTCACTTCAACCTTATAATCTGTTTCCAATTGCACTTTAACTTCTGCCAATCTTTCCTGCCTGCGACCGGTAATTATCAACCGGTTTCCTGTGCCTGCAAATTTTTCTGCTATTGCTTTTCCAAATCCTGATGTACAACCTGTAATAAAGATGGTTTTCATAATTGTGGGAACAGTTCGTATTTATTCCAAATTGAAAGTTTGATGACGGGCCGGTATTTCAACATCTTTAAAATGCTTTTTCCTGATTCGGTCTGCAAAATGTTGCTGTACATCGTATTCTCCATGTACCAGGAAAACTGTTTTTACCAGGTCAGCCTGCTGGCAATCCAGCCAGTGCAACATATCGCTATAATCACCATGAGCGCTCATGCTTTTCATCTCGCCAATTTCTGCATGCACTTCATGCGATATCCCGAAAATATTCACTTCTTCGGGTCGCTTTTTTAACCTGCCACCTAACGAATTTGGCTCGCAATAACCCACCATCAATATTGTGTTTCGGCTGTTTTCTATATTGTTACTGATATGATGTTTTACACGTCCTGCTTCAGCCATGCCGCTTGCACTGATTATTACGCATGGTTCGCGTTTAAAATTCAACAATTTACTTTCGTCGGCAGTTTTTACAAATCTTAACCCTTTAAACATAAAGGGATCTTTATCACTGCGCAGAACTTCCTGTAAATGCGCATTGAAATTCTCGGGATGGCTTTCAACAATTTTTGTTGCCTCCCTGCTTAATGGACTGTCTACGTAATAATCCAAATTTGGCAACCTGTTCTCTTCTTCGAGTTGGTTTAAAGCATACAATAGTTCCTGCGTACGTCCAACACTAAATGCCGGTATTATAAGTTTACCTTTCTTTTGCAGGCAGGTGCGATTGATCCATTCGAGTAAAGTATCTATAGATGGCACGGCTGCTTCGTGCAAACTATCACCATAAGTACTTTCCATGATAATAAAATCGGCCTGGGGGAACGTTTCCGGGCTTTTAAGAATGGCGTCACGGTAACGACCTATATCACCGCTAAATGTGAGTCTAGTTTCCTTTCCCCGTTCATTTATTTTTAAATGCACGCAGGCACTTCCGATTATATGGCCCGCATCTGTAAATAAACATTGTACGCCGGGAAGTACGTCAAACCATTCACCGTATGGTCTTCTTTCCAACAGGGCCGAGGCTGCCAACGCATCCGCTTCTGAATACAACGGTGTCAATAAAACCTTATTCTCCAATAACCGATGCTTGTTGACATACTTAATATCATTTGCCTGTATGCCGGCACTGTCTTCCATTAAAATAGTTGCCAGATCTTTTGTGGCGCTGGTACAAAAAACCGGTTTCAAAAACCCATCTTTTACCAACTTTGGCAACAGGCCACAATGGTCAATATGTGCGTGACTGAGCACCATTGCATCCACTTCTGAAGCATCAAAACCAAAATCCCGGTTCATAACGTCAGTCTCTTTTCCGAGACCCTGGAACATACCGCAATCAAGCAATATTTTCCTGCCATCATTTAAGGTTAACAAGTGCTTTGAGCCGGTTACTGTGCGGGCGGCGCCGTGAAAAGATATTTTCATATTTTATTAGAGGGATGTTGGTGGTGAATGGTGAGTGATGAGTGGAGAGTGATGAAACGTGAATCGTTGGTGACAGAATACTCTAAAGACAATCTATTTACATTCTTGCTCCAAATAACAAACTACCAATTCGGATCATAGTACTACCCTCCTCTACTGCCATAATATAATCGCCGCTCATTCCCATTGACAGGATTGTGAATGTTGCATTTGCCACCGTAAGAGAGGAATACTTATTAAAGATAACCTTTAATGATCGTAATTCGCTTCTAACCTGCTGCGGGTTGTCGCTGAATGATGCCATGCCCATAAGCCCATCTACCTGGATATTTTTAAGTGACTCCAGGTTATTCAGGACCGTCTTTAATTCTGTTTCATCAAAACCAAATTTGGTTTCTTCCGTAGCTATATGCACCTGTAAAAGGCAATGGATTACACGATCATTTTTTGCAGCCTGTTTATTGATCTCCGTCAATAACTTTTCACTGTCTACACCATGAATAAGATGCACAAATGGTGCGATGTATTTTACTTTATTACTTTGTAGGTGACCGATATGATGCCACCGGATATCTTTGGGAAGTATTGCTTCTTTTGCGACCAGTTCCTGCACGTAATTTTCGCCAAAATCCCGTTGGCCAAGGTTATATAAAGCCTGGATATCTTCCGCAGGTTTGATTTTACTAACAGCTACCAGTGTTACGTTTTTGTCGTTACAAAAGGAAACAATCTTATTATACTGCTCAATATTTATGGCCATAGGCAAATTTAGAAAGAAGGTATTCTAAAATCCGGATCGTTTTACAAAAAAGTAACTATCCTATTTTAAAATTGCCCTTCCAATTACAATACGCTGCACTTCGCTGGTACCTTCGTAGATCTGCGTGATTTTTGCGTCCCGCATCAGGCGTTCAACATGGTATTCTTTTACATATCCATAACCACCGTGTATTTGAACTGCTTCAGTTGTGGTCCACATAGCGGTTTCACTTGCATACACTTTTGCCATGCTGCTGGCTAAGGCATAATCGAGGTGCTGATCTTTTAACCAGGCAGCTTTCAAACACATTAGGCGGGCTGCCTCGATACGGGTGGCCATGTCGGCTAATTTAAACTGGATGATCTGGTGATGCATAATTTCTTTTCCAAAGGCCTTGCGTTGTTTGCTATACTCGAGCGCCATTTCGTAAGCCCCACTTGCAATGCCCAGGGCCTGGCTGGCAATGCCAATCCGACCCCCTTCTAAAGTCTTCATGGCAAACCTGAAACCAAAACCATCCTCACCAATACGATTTTCCTTAGGAACAATTACGTCCTGGAAAGAAATACTATGGGTATCACTACCACGAATACCCAGTTTGTTTTCTTTGGCACCAACAGATACACCAGGCCAACTTTTTTCGACAATAAATGTATTGATACCATGACTGCCTTTTGACAAATCTGTTTGAGCCATTACCAGGTAAACCGATGCGCTATTGCCATTCGTGATCCAATTTTTTATTCCGTTTAAAACATAATGATCACCCTTATCAACGGCGGTGGTATGTTGTGAAGTGGCATCACTACCAGCTTCAGGCTCACTTAATAAAAAAGCGCCGATATACAATTCATTATCCTTTATTCCCTGGGCAAGTGGCACCAGGTATTGTTGTTTCTGTTCTTCACTGGCGTACTCCTGTAACCCATAACAAACAAGACTGTTGTTTACACTCATGCATACACTTACACTCGCATCAATTTTGCTAATTTCTTCCATAGCGAGCACATAACTCACAGTATCCATTCCGCTGCCACCATACTCTTCTTTCACCATCATACCCATAAAACCTAATTCAGCCAACTGCCTTACCTGGTCTTTGGGAAATTTTTGTAACTCATCTCTTTCAATAACACCGGGAAGACATTCCTGTCTTGCAAAATCACGGGCCGCCAGCTTTACTGCCAGTTGTTCTTCATTTAATTCAAAAGTCATAATACAAGCTTATTAAAACTATTAGAAAACACAAAAACAGCGACGGTTCTGCACCTGTTTTTGACCCGGCAATTTATGCAATAAGAACCCGCAATAATCCTAAACAAACAGTAAAAAATAAGAATTTATAAATCAATTAAATATTAGCCGGTTACCCCGCAAAAAAACTAATATAATTTACTTTTAGATGAACAGTTACATTACCATTATTTCACAGGATGTAAATAAAAAAGTGTACTGTAGTAAGGTTTTGCCGGGGTATAGACATCATTCACTATAAAATATCCTTTTTTATATCGTGATATGCCTTCCCAATTGAACCCTTCGTAAACAGCCGGAATTTCAAACAAAGGCTTCCAGGCAAATTTTTTTCGTTTAATCCGGATGTCTATCAACCTGGCGTAATCATGAAAAGCAAGCCCGTTGTGAACCAGTTTAAAGTTTATTGTATCTGCTATAGATGGACGGTTTATGGTATCATTACCACCGCCTTTGTAAAATGAATTGATGGCCGTGTAATGTTTTCTTCCAACTTTTTTGATATCAGAAACACGATATGGAATCCGGTTAACAGGTATTGAATCTTTGGAAAGTGCATCCAGGTTGGTTTTATAGCTATAAACATCATTGCGATGCTCAAAATAATTATATTCAAAAAACAACAAAAGTTTGTTTCCTCTCCGTTCCATGGCCTCATAGCTGGCATTATAAATGGAACTACCGTTTGGTTTTACCGGCTTAATTACCGGCAACATCATCGTGGTATCCAGGTATATATTATCCTTTTTAATATTGCCCCGCAAAATATAACAGAAAGGCGATGAGGTAGTAGTTTCAACGGATAAAAACACTTTCTTTCCTTTCACTACCATCGCTTCTAATCCCTCGCAAACCTGTTGTTGCTGCAACATTTTACTTACCAGAATGTCAAGACCTATAATCCTATGTTTTTTAAAAGGCAATTTGTATGTAGAATCTAATAAATATTTATCCAGGTCATGTAATTCGACAGAATAGATTTTTGCTTCCTGGTTTTCAAGGATCCGGCTTTCTGCCAGCAGGTATAATTTCCCTCTGACAATATTCAGACATGAGAATTGGTTATTGAAATCTCTTAATTCTGCAGGTAAAGAAATTGACTGAATTCGAAATTGATCGACTTGCGCATTCGCAGGTAATACCGTATTAAAACATAAAAACCCGATAAACAAAATAAACATTTTCAGCATAATCATTTAATTCACAAAATCGAATAATAGAAGCCAGGCATATAAAAATCAACCGCATTGAAACTTTCCACAGCTAATTTATATTTTAAAAATGCTTCAACGCCTCTCTCACACTTAATGGCTTGAGTGCATTTTGCTGAACAAATTTTTTTACCCAAGCAGGATCTGTTTTCGCAAACTCTCTTAAACACCAACCAATAGCTTTTTGAATAAAAAACTCGTTTGAATGAGCACAGTGCAAAATATATTTCGCTAACAAATCTTTATTTGTTTGTTCCCTGTACTTTTTTTGAAAAAGTAAGCTGCTTCTTTGCAGCCAAAAATTTCCTGACTTATTCCATCTTTCAGTAACAGGAATAATTTGTTTCGGAAATAGCTTAAAATAAGGGCCTGCCAAATCACTGGCAATATAATCAACGGTATCCCACCAACTTTTTGTTACAATACACTTCTCAATTATAGCAATCGAATCACTATCCCATTCTTTTTTATATAATGCAAATAATTCAACAGCACAGTATTGCAACTCCCTTTCCAGCGTAAATAAGTAGTTAATGGTTTTATCCAGATCCTCGAAAAGCGGTTTTCCAGCTTCCTCCAAAATTGCTTTAAAAACTTTCCTTCGGGTCGTAGTATCTACACCGATAAATGGAAATTGATTGCGCATATAAGCTTCTGCAGATAATCTTCTTTCGTTTGTTGACAACGATAACAATCTACTATTAAGTTTACTTATAAATGGCATCATGGTTACCTCTTTCAAGATGCTGTCTTTATTCATAATTTTTCTTATTATTATTTTATCACATATCATTTAGATTTTTAGCCGTTAAATAAAAAATAACAAATTACGCCTAATGGGTCAGAAATTCCACATTCTTCCTATTTCAAATAATGCAAAATACTGATTTTTAATGTGGCACTTTTTTTTCAACATTATGTGTATTAACGCGCCTTTATAAGCTAACGGCCTGATCGGATGCATTAATTGAAACAGATCCCTACCTCACTTTCAATAACCTGGCAGTAAAGTAAAGCTACTTCAAGTTTTTAGCTAAAAACTTGTAAAAGAGCAGAATCAGGATTGATACTGTACTGAATTGCATACCGAAAGGTTGGCTTACCAAAGGCATAACCAACTGTTAATGGAATAAACAAGAAGGTCGAAAGGATGTTTATATCAATTTTTATTAAAACAAAAGCAATATGAATAAAACAACAAACGAGGAACTAACCAGCGATCCCGCAATAGTGTCTTCTCCTCCCAGGCCAAAGGTAGATAAGGTGGATAACGCGATCGTAAATAAACAGGATGATAATAGTTATGAAGAACCTGTAACTGATAATACGATCAAACAAAAAGAAGACAACAAACAGGTGGATACAAAAACTGATTTTGAATACACTGAAAGCGGGGAATTTGAAAATGAAAATCACCTGGAGGATACCAATTCTCATGATGATTTTTTATAGCAGAATCGTTTCTTATTACCATTAAACTTTAAACTATAGATAATTTTTACTATGCAGAAAAAACCATTATCAAAAACGGGGGCTGTTTCTTCCGATATTCCTCCTGAAAACCAGGTTGAATACGACATGATCGTATTTTGCCATTTAAGATGGGATTTTGTGTATCAACGGCCACAGCATGTGATACACCGGATGTCAGAACATTATAAGATTTTATTTATCGAAGAGCCGATTCCGTTTGGAGCAGGAGAAGAAAAAACAGCTGAGTTAATCACTATTAGCGAAAACCTGCATATTCTTAAACCACGGGTTAATTCCATTGCCGACATCAAGTTTGTTTTACCAATGTATGTTGCTAATACAACTGTTGCATACGGGTGGTTTTATTCACCGGCATTTGTTTACATGCTGAATGAACTAACATTCGAAACAATTATTTACGACTGCATGGACGAGCTAACAATGTTTAAGCATGCATCGGAATTACTTAAAGCACAGGAGATTTATTTGCTTTCAGAAGCTGACGTTGTTTTTACTGGCGGCAAGTCACTTTATGAATCTAAAAAGCAGGTTCACGAAAACGTACATTGCTTTCCCAGCAGTGTTGACCGTAAACATTTTGCGCAGGCTATGAATGGCATTTCACTACCGGAAGATTTACCCGGCGATGGCAAACCGGTTGTTGGTTACTACGGTGTTATAGATGAGCGAATTGATCTTGGACTTTTGCAGGAGGTTGCCGAAAAAATGCCTGATGTCAACTTTGTATTAATTGGCCCAATTGCAAAAATTGATGAAAACGATCTGCCTTCAGCAAAAAACATTTTTTATCCCGGCATGAAATCGTACAGCGAATTACCCAATTACCTGAAAGGTTTTGATGTTGCCCTGATGCCCTTTGCTTTAAATGATGCAACTAAGTTTATCAGCCCAACAAAAACATTAGAATATATGGCGGCTAATAAGCCAATTGTTTCAACCGCTATTTACGATGTAGTCAGGGATTACAATGAGTCGGTAGCTGTTATTAAAAATGCAGAAGAATGTGTGAAAGCAATTCGTGAAATATTGAATCATTCTGCAGCAGAAAAACAGAAAAGGCAGCAGCAATTTGAAGTAATACTAAACAATACTTCATGGGACAAAACTGTAAAAAACATGCGGGAAATTATTAAAAACTAAAGAAATGAACAAAGTATATGATATTGTAATTATTGGCGCAGGTATATCGGGATCTGTTTTGGCAGAGCGCTATGCTTCGAGCGGCAAAAAAGTATTGATAATTGAGAAACGCGATCACATTGGAGGCAATTGTTACGATTTTATCGACGATAATGGTATCCTTGTGTCTAAATATGGTGCGCACTTATTTCATACCAATGAAGAAGACGTTTGGCAATATGTAAATCGATTTGCCAAATGGTATCCCTGGGAACACAAAGTAATTGCACATGTAGACGAACAATTGGTTCCTATTCCGGTGAATATTACAACGGTAAATAAATTATTTAACCAAAATATTCAGACCGAGGAAGAGATGCAGCAATGGCTGGAAAATAACCGGCCGGATATTCAAAATCCTACCAATGGCGAAGAAGCTGCCTTATCGAAAGTAGGACCTGTTTTATACGAAAAAATGTTTAAGCATTATACTAAGAAACAATGGGACAAATATCCTGGTGAACTGGATGCTTCGGTCTTAAACAGGATACCCGTTCGTACCAATTTTGACGACCGTTACTTTACCGATAAATACCAGGCATTGCCAACCGGTGGTTATACCAAAGTGTTTGAGAAAATGCTGTCACATCCCAACATTCACGTCATGTTGAACACCGACTATTTTGATATTAAAGATTCGGTAAAAGGATATGAAAAATTGTTTTACACTGGTCCTATCGATGCATTCTTCCAATTCAAACACAGTTTGAAAGATAAGCTGGAATACCGCTCTATCAACTTTGTTGTGGAAACGGTTGATATGGAATATTTCCAGGATAATTCGGTTGTGAATTACCCGGGTACTGAAGTTGATTATACCCGTATCATTGAATACAAGCATTTTGGCAATCAAAAATCGGATAAAACTACCATCGTCAAGGAGTACACCGTTGCCGATGGAGATCCATACTATCCTGTACCCAACGAAAAGAACCAGCGTATCTACGAAAAATACAAAAAAGAAGCTGATAAATTAACTGATATCTATTTTGTAGGAAGACTGGCCAATTACAAATATTTTAATATGGACCAGGCTTTTAAAAACACACTGGACCTGTTCAAAGAATTGCAGGAACCAAACAAACTTGAAGTTAAAAAAGCCGGGAAAAAATTACTGGCCGCTTAATCAAACAAGTCTAACAACACTAACAGTTTAGAATGAACGATAACTTATTCGCATCCTTTTTAATGGGTGGTTACGAATGTGCAGATCATGTAAACAGGTCGGGCGACCGTATAAATTTATTATTTGAAACCCAGCACCATAAGTGTGTTGCAGAAGATTATAGCTTATTGGCCGGAACAGGAATTAAAACAGTAAGAGAAGGTATTTGCTGGAGCAATGTTGAGAGACATCCTTTTGTTTACGACTTCAGTGAAGTAAAAACAAGAATACTTGCCGCCGAACAAGCGGGCATACAGCAAATCTGGGATATTTGTCATTTTGGATTCCCTGACGACCTGATGCCTACACACCCCAAATTCACTCTACGCTTTGCTGCTCTTTGCAGCGCCTTCACACGCTTTTACAGGCAACACTCTCACCAGCAAATGATTGTAGTGCCCATCAATGAAATCAGTTTTCTGTCATGGCATGCGGGTGATGTAAGGGGCACAACTCCTTTTGCTATTAACTCTGGCTTCGATATAAAATACCATTTATGCAAGGCTGCTATTGCCGGTATTAAGGCCATGAAAATGGCCGATCCAGGGTGCCGGATTATGCTTGTTGAGCCATTGGTGAAAGTACATGCAAAGGAAGGTGAAATGAATTTAGAAGAGGTGCAGGGCCACAATGAGAGCCAGTTCCAGGCAATGGATATTATCGGCGGAAGAATGAACCCCGAATTGGGTGGTGAACCAGCTTTTCTTGATATTCTTGGTTTTAACTACTATTACGACAACCAGTGGGAACACAATGGGGACCGGTATCACTGGCCAGCCGATAGCTATCGGCAAGAACCATTATCCAGTCTTTTATTACTTGCTTACCAACGTTATCAAAGACCCATGATTATTGCTGAAACCGGTCATTTTGATGAAACACGAGCCGATTGGTTTGAACAGGTAATACCCGAATGTTTGAAAGCAATGAATATGGGAGTTGATCTTAGGGGTGTTTGCCTGTACCCATTGATTGGAAGACTGGACTGGGATAACCCTGAACATTACCATGGAAGTGGTTTATGGGATATCAATAACCCAGTCAAGGAACGTATTGTTCATGAGCCATTACTGTTACGCATCCGTCAATTCGATTCTATCGCTAAAAGGCAGGCTGTACTAAATTATTAAAGTGTTATAGGTATTTTCTCCTTTTAAAATAAAAAACAGCGCCTTTTTTGACGCTGTTTTATTTTTAATAATTCTTGTAAATCGTCATACAATCTATCGTTTGTCAAAACCCAGCGCCTCAACAACCGATTTGCCGATTACCAGTAACACAATTCCAATAAGTGCGATGATGTAAGGAAATAGCATAAAAATTATTTTAGGTTAATTAATAAAACCTAATATTTAATGCCAGCTTTACTGAGTTTTCACAACAGTAACTTTTCCTTTTATTTCTCCTTCAGGATGATCGATGGTTGTTACTGTATAATACCAATTTCCATTCAATAACGAGGCGGCCTGTTCGTCATTTAGATAAATTTCACCTGCTGTAAGCCCGTTGAAATTACCTTCAGTTACTGCAAACTTTTTAACAAGGCTAACATCGCCAAATGCACTAACCAGGTAGAATTCAGAACCGGTTGGAGCACTCTCCAGGTTTTGCCAATTGATATTAAAAGCTAATTTTTTATACGTGGCGCTATATCCGCCATAGATGTTGCCAAAAGCAACGCTGTTATCTGAAGCCGAAACCTGGGCTTCTGCATTTCCCCTTACTATGTAAATGACATCCAGGTCTTCTTTTTGCTTGCTACATCCTACCAGGAAACTAAGCGCAAGTACCAAAAAAAAGACTGTTTTAACGTGTGTGAGCTTTTTCATAAAAAAGTTTTGTTGAGGTGTAGTTGTTCTAACCCCAAACTAGTGCCAGCCGTAAACACGACCTTTTTGGCCGAAACTTTACTGTATAGCCTACATATTGTTGAAATCTTTACTCAACTTTTATAAGGTTGAGGAAATGAAAAGCCAATTGCATTGGTGAACCAAAAGGAAATCCGGTTTTTAATGTAGGTTTGCCCCCTGCCATAATGGCCAGAAACAGGTGTAAGCATTGTATTTGATGTAACTCGCAAACCTGTATCAACTTACCAATTTATAACCGAGAAATATGTTAGGATTTTTATCGAAACTGTTGGGTGGCAATAAAAGTGAAAAAGATATAAAGCAGATTCAACCTTATGTAGGGCAGATCAACCAGTTTTTTACACAGTATCAAAGCCTTTCCAATGACCAGTTAAGGAACAAAACCGTTGAATTCAGGCAGCGTATAAAGGAGCACCTGGAATCAGTTGACGCAGAAATCACGGAGAAAAAAGAAACTGCTGATGCTTTACCTGCTGACCAATTGACCGAAAAAGATGCCATTTACCAGGAAGTTGACAAACTTATAAAAACAAAGGATGAACAAATTGAAGTTATCCTTTTGAAAATATTACCGGAAGCTTTTGCTACTATAAAAGAGACCGCCCGTCGTTTTAAAGAAAACGAAAACATCGTTTCGGCGGCTACCGACCTCGACCGGGAGCTGGCAGCCAATGGAAAACAGCATATCCTGGTTGAAGGCGAAAATGTTACCTATAAAAACACCTGGATAGCAGGTGGCGGACAAGTTACCTGGAACATGGTGCATTATGATGTTCAGCTGATTGGCGGCGTTGTATTACACCAGGGAAAAATCGCCGAAATGGCAACGGGTGAAGGTAAAACCCTCGTATCTACCCTGCCCGCTTACCTAAATGCGCTTGCAGGTGAAGGCGTGCATATCGTAACGGTGAACGATTACCTGGCCCGAAGGGATAGTGAATGGAATGGTCCCATCTTCGAATGGCTTGGCCTGCGTGTTGATTGTATCGACAAACACCAGCCCAACAGTGAAGCCCGCCGCAAAGCTTATATGGCCGACATCATTTATGGCACAAACAACGAGTTTGGCTTCGATTACCTGCGCGACAACATGGTGCACAACCCCGACGAAATGGTGCAACGCAAACACCATTATGCCATGGTGGATGAGGTGGACAGCGTATTGATCGATGATGCCCGTACCCCGTTAATTATCAGTGGACCGGTTCCAAAAGGCGATGAACAACAATACCATATTTTAAGGCCGCGGGTACAGCAGTTGATTGATGCACAAAAGCGTGTAACAAATAATTTTTTAATAGAAGCAAAAAAGAAATTTTCTGAAGGCAATGACGATGCAAAAGATGGTGGTCTTGCCCTGATGCGTGCCTACCGTGGTTTACCAAAATCTGGTGCTCTAATCAAATTTTTAAGCGAGCCCGGCATCAAGGTAAAATTGCAGAAGACGGAAAATTATTATCTCGCAGATCAGTCGAAAGAAATGCACCGGGTAGACAGCGAATTGTTTTTTTATATCGATGAAAAAAACAACCAGGTTGACCTAACGGACCGCGGCTTGCAGATGATCACCAAAAGCGGTGAAGACCCTGATTTTTTTGTATTGCCCGATATCAGTATTAAACTAAACGAAATTGAAAAAAGTGATGCGCCTGCTGAAGATAAGTTACGTCTGAAAGAAGCATTGCTTAATGATTACAGCCTGAAAGCTGATCGTATACATACAGTGCAGCAGTTACTGAAAGCATACACCTTATTTGAAATTGATAAGGAATATGTGGTAATGGAAGGTGAAGTAAAAATTGTGGATGAACAAACCGGCCGAATCATGGAAGGCCGCCGTTATAGTGATGGCTTGCACCAGGCTATTGAAGCGAAGGAAAATGTGAAGATCGAAGCGGCCACGCAAACCTATGCTACCATTACGTTGCAGAACTATTTTCGTATGTACCACAAGCTGGCCGGTATGACAGGTACTGCTGAAACGGAAGCATCCGAGCTATGGAATATTTACAAACTGGATGTAGTTACCATCCCAACGAATATTCCTGTAACCCGCAAAGACAACGATGATCTTGTATATAAAACCAAACGGGAAAAATACAAGGCAGTAATCGAAGAAATTGAAAACCTGCGCAATGCGGGTCGACCCGTTTTGGTTGGTACAACCGATGTTGCAGTAAGCGAATTGCTGGGAAAAATGCTGACCGGTAAAAAGATTCCGCATAATGTATTGAACGCAAAACAACATGCAAGGGAAGCCCAGATTGTTGCCGAAGCTGGATTGCCCGGTAATGTAACTATTGCCACCAACATGGCGGGTCGTGGTACCGATATCAAACTCGGACCCGGTGTAAAAGAGGCAGGTGGTTTGGCTATTGTAGGAACAGAGCGCCATGACAGCCGTCGTGTAGACCGCCAGTTGCGTGGTCGTGCAGGACGCCAGGGTGATCCGGGAACATCACAGTTTTTTGTAAGCCTGGAAGATGACCTGATGCGCATGTTTGGTAGTGATCGTATTGCCGGCATGATGGACCGTATGGGTTACAAGGAAGGCGAAGTGATTCAGCACAGCATGATCACTAAAAGCATTGAAAGGGCACAAAAGAAAGTAGAAGAAAACAACTTTGGCATTCGTAAAAGGTTGCTTGAATACGATGATGTAATGAACAAGCAGCGCACTGTAATTTACATGCGCCGCAGGCATGCACTTTTCGGAGAAAGACTAGCACTTGATCTTGATAATGCTTTTTATAATGTGGCTGCCGATACCATTGGCAATTTTAAGGAGCAGAGCGATTATGAAGGTTTTAAAATGGCAGGTATTGTAAATCTTGCTATCGATTCCACCATTACAGAAGATGATTTTACAAAAGAAAACGAACAGGCTTTAAGCAGTAATTTGTACGAAGAAGCCATTACTAATTACAATCGCAAAAAACAGGAACTTGCCCGCCAGGCCTTACCTGTATTTAGCAATATCCGTAAAACCCAGGGAAAGCATATCGAGAACGTTGTAGTACCATTTACAGATGGCCGTAAAAGCATGCAGGTGCTTGCAAATCTTGATAAAACCGTAACTACGGAGGGGCACGAGTTAATGAACGCTATGGAGCGTAATATCACGCTGGCATTGATAGATAACGCATGGAAGGAACACCTGCGTGCCATGGATGATCTAAAGCAAAGTGTACAAACTGCTTCTTATGAGCAAAAAGATCCGCTGGTAATTTATAAACTGGAAGCATTCAATCTTTTTAAGCGCATGGAAAGCGACGTGAATAAGGAGATCGTTCAATTCTTATGTCATTGCGGAATTCCGGTAGAGCAGCAACAGGATATCCGCGAGGGCCGCGAACAGAAAACAGATATGACTAAGTTACGCCAGCAAAAAACCGAACTCGATTCAAGCGGTGTGGAAGAAATAACGCATGGCGACGATTACCACGATCCTTCAGATGGAGTTGCAGTCAAACAACAGCCTGTTGTGGCGGGGCCACGTATTGGGCGCAACGATCCCTGTCCTTGTGGAAGTGGTAAAAAGTTCAAACAATGCCACGGTAAAGACGTAGCATAAAATGGAAGATTCAATCGACTAACAGTATAGAAAAAATGGATAAGATTAAAGAAGTTATTGTATTCGCCAATGGTGATTCAAGTAAACTAAGCACCTGGTCGAATGTTCCGTTTTTTTTCACTGAAACGTTATTGACAAAGGGAATAAAAGTTGACCGGGTAAATTTGGGTTCCGGTTCGATATTTAAAAAAATATACAACAGGATACTGGTTCCGCTTTTAAAAATCATAAATAAAGAAACAACCTATGAATACGTTCGGTCAGGTATGTATCATCATGAAACAAGGAGGAAAATAAAAAAAGCAATCAACCAATATCCTGATGCTGATGCTCATATATTTCTGACATTCCGATTTTCTTCCGCAGGTTTAACCAATAAACCAATTATCCAGTTCTGCGACTGGACTTATGACCATTATTTTAAATACCGCTTAAACCGAACACCTGATTTTCTCGAGCAAAGAAGCATCAGGAGGGAAGATTCACAAATTGTTGGAACAGACTTAATATTTCCTTTATTTCCCAGTGTTTCAGATTACATGAAATCACGTTATATCAATAAAGAAATCTATTACCTGGGTAACGTCATCAATTCACTGTATGAAGCTTCAGAATCGGACATCGACAATAAATTGCATTCCTATAATTTACTATTTGTAGGAAGCATTAAATATTTAGATGGAGCAAAAACTTTAATTGAAGCATTTACTAAATTAAAGCCTCATTATCCTGCAATAGTTCTAAATATTATCGGGATCAGCAATACAGAATTGCAGGATCTGCCAAATGATGTGTTTTGCCATGGATACCTGGATAAAGGTATTACTGCAGAAATGGAACTTTATTATAAGCTGTTTAAAGAATCAAGAATTTTTATCAATACCACACCTAAATGGGGCGCATTTTCTGCTTGCATTGAAGCCATGTATTTTCATACGCCTGTTATTGTAACACCGTATGATGAATTTGTAAAAACCTTTGGTAAGGAAATAAATTTCGGAAGCTACTGCGAACAAAATGATCCGACATTAATAGCAGAACATATCAGGAAAATTTTTGAAGATGAAAACTACAAAACGCTCTGCTATAATGCGCATGAATCTGTACATGAATTTACCTGGTCAGTTTACATTGATAAAATCATTAGGAAAATAGAAGAGAAAAAACGTATTGGTAAAGCACCATTGTAGTACCGTTTTCGATAGAATAACACAATCGTTTTTAAAATAGCACGAATGAATCCCTGGCAACAGGGATTTTTTTATGCCTTCCTAAAAATAGAATGCTTTTCGAAAAATTACTTATTTGGATTCATCCCGGTATTCAATACCAGCCTGTTCTAAATGGTCTTTTCTTTTGCAGGCTGATTATTTTGGCGCAACCCCGCAAATTGCCACTGCGGGGTCGGGCTGTGGCAGTACTCCGCAGCCGGGGCGGCTTTGCGGGGTACTTGCTGCCATCCCTTGCGCATAAGCCAGGCCTCCGCAAAAAAATAAGTATTGTCATAGAAACTTTTTACAACTCTTTTGAAGTTCCATTATCACAGCAGAGGTAACTGCCCGATTGTAATCACAAGGCTTATCGAAATGCTTACTATGCAATTTCAACTTTATAATGACCATTTCTTTTATGTTTTTTATGGAAAACACCTGCCCTTTCATCTTCTTTGAAAAACCAATTGTAAAATGGCTATCAACACAATTCTTTGCTGTATTGCAATATTGCTGATGCAAATTGCAGTAGCTCAAAAAAGACCCTTACCTGTTATAGATATGCATCTGCATGCGCTGCACGCAAACGACCAGGGACCTGCACCCATAAGTATAGGCGCACCTTTTCGCGACCTCGGCATCAATGATCCTAAAGATGATTTTCGCAAGACGTTTATGAAGGCATTGAAAACAAATTTGTGGGCTGACAAATACATAAGCTCTCCTGCAACAGATGATTCATTAAAACAAATGACCCTGGCCGTACTCAAAAAAAATAATGTTTATGCCGTTACCAGCGGCGATCTTTCTACAGTACGGGAATGGAAAAAAGCAGCACCAAAAAACATCATCAACAGTATTGATTTTACTTTCAACCTGGCGAGTAAAAACGGGCTTACACCCGATTCATTAGAAAAGCTTTTTAAGTCCGGCGAGTTCAGCGTATTTGGTGAAATATCTATACAATATGAAGGCTTCTCGGCCAGCGATTCAGCCTTTGATCCATATCTTGCTATGGCCGAACGATTAGATATCCCTGTCGGTATTCATGTAGGGTGCGGACCTCCCGGCGCACCCTACATTTTTGCTAAAAACTACCGGGCGAAATTGCACAGCCCACTTTTATTGGAAGAAGCATTATTACGGCATCCGGCATTAAGAGTTTACGCCATGCATGCCGGGTGGCCGATGCTTGACGATATGCTTGCAACATTGTATACACATCCGCAATTATATGTTGACCTTGGAGTAATTTGCTATATGATCCCTAAAAAAGAGTTTTATTTTTACCTGGAACGATTAGTAAATGCGGGTTTTGGCAAACGTATCATGTTTGGTTCCGACAATATGGTTTGGCCACAGGCAATTGAAATTGGCATAAAGACAATTAACCTGGCAACTTTTTTAACCAGCCTGCAAAAAAGAGACATTTTGTTCAATAATGCCGCCAGGTTTTTACGATTAACCCCTGCTGAAATAAAAAACATGTATAAATAACGTACGCACGGAACTATTTACAAAGTCATCCTGAAATTTTCATAGAATCGCAGTTTTATATGAAACAAACAGCAGAAAAGTTCCCGATGATAATTTCTGGGGAACAAATTTTAAACCGTTGAAAAAATGATATTATCAGAGCCAGGATTCGGTAAATATTTCATAGGTACTTATCTCCTGTTTTTATTAGCAACAAATACAACCGGCCAAAAAAATTTCCTGGTTATTAGACGTGTAAATGTCGTAAACCTCTTTAGTGGAAAGTTGATGATAAACCGGGAAGTAATAATTATTGAAGACAAGATCTATTTCATTGGCAAAAAGTACAGGGGTAAGATCCCTTCTAACGTAATATACCTTGACGGTAAGGGTAAATACCTGCTACCTGGCTTTTGGGATATGCATTTTCACTTATGCTGGCAAAAAAACAACGACTCACTGCTTTACCCTGCACTTCTTAAAAATGGGATAACAGGAATTAGGGATATGGGTGGTGATCTGAATATAATGAAAGCATTTAAATCGGGAGCGCTCCCAGGGCCCGGGATATATGGTGCAGGTCCAATGATAGATGGCGATCCCCCGGTACATACCGATTTTAGTTTACCTGTAAATGATCGAAGCAATATAAAACAGGTACTCGATAGCCTGGTTGAAAATGGCGCTGATTTTTTCAAGACCTATTCTCTCCTAAAAGAAAACGAGTTAACAACGATTGCTGAATATGCGAAGCTCCGGCACCTTTCGTTCGCCGGTCATTTGTCGGAATTTATCGATCCGGAACGCTCAATTTTATTAGGACAAAAAAGTATTGAACATCTAAACAGGTTAGATGAGATTTATGAATCGGATAGTCAGCGGTTAGAAAATATCGCTAACCTGATGGCAACAAATAAAACGTTTTTATGCCCGACTTTGCTAACCTACCAGCTTAAAACCAGGATCTATGACAGCACTGTTGTAAATAATAAATACAACCATTATGTTCCTGCAGTTTTAAAACAGGAATGGCAAGTTTTGTGGCAAAAAAGGAGAGAAAAAAATACGACAGCCGCAGACATGCAACAGCTAAACAAAACTTACCTGGCACAAAAAAACCTCGTAAACAAATTGTTTAAGAGCGGCATAAAGATTCTTGCTGGTAGTGATTTTGCCGGCATGCCATATGTGTATCCCGGAATTAGTTTGCACCAGGAAATAATTTTGTTGGCGCAAGCAGGTTTGTCAAATTTGGAGGCTATTAAAACGGCTACTCTTAACCCGGCTATTTATTTTTCGCAGCAACATTTATATGGTTCTGTGTCTGCAGGAAAAATCGCCGACCTTGTATTGCTGAACAGAAATCCTCTTGAAAGGATCGAAAATATATCAACTATAAATACCGTAATAAATAAGGGAAAGATAGTTCCTCACTATTAAAAACGTTTTTAATATCCGCCAGAACCGGCATTTGCAAATGCCGGTTTTAAAAATTATTTTTATGCAAGGAATTAATCTTATTCCTGTGCTTAATTAAAAACAATGGCAAATACAATCAAACAACGTGTCACAATTAAAATGGATGGTGATTTCGTGGTTTTTCTTATTGGGATGCGAATAAACCGGTGGTGGAAATTTCACAAGTGGATGCCGGTAGCTATGGCAATGCCAAAGATGTTAAAAGAATTAAATAGCAAACCGGATAGTGGATTTCTTGGCGCTGAAACAAGCCTTGGAATAATAGTACAATACTGGAAATCATTCGAGCATTTAGAGGCTTATGCAAAAGACCGGAATGGACTGCATTACCCTGCCTGGAAAAGTTTCAATACCAGAATAAAAAGCAACGGGGATGTTGGCATATGGCACGAAACCTATAAAATTCAAGCAGGAGCATATGAGTGTATTTATAATAATATGCCCCCTTATGGCCTTGGAAAAATAGGTAAGATAGTTCCTGCAACCGGCAATCGTAATAATGCGGCAGATCGTATAATTAAATCTAACCTGCAGGAATAAAAAAGAAAAATCCCTGCCTGCCCGCAAACAAACAGGGATCCTGACAAAGAAATGTTTAGTTAGAATCATTAACGGCATCTTCCACTTTATCACCTAATTTACGGGCCGCATCTCCTACCGCCTTGCCTGCTTTTTTCACACCACGCCTGGTATCTTCCCATGCGTTTTCAATTGCCTGCCCTGTCTCGTCAAAAAAATCACCTGTTTTGTTGATTATTTCACCGTCACGCAGTTCCATTTCTTTTTCAGCTTTTACTACACGACCATCACGGTAAATTATTACACCATTATCCAGCTTCACGTCGGCGTCTGCTTCTACCCAGGCTCCATTGCGCATCACCATTACCTTGCCATTCCTGCGTGAAATATCACCCTCATTAGCAGAATAAGTTTTAGTAGTAGTTGTTGTTGTAATTTCTGAAGCAGGTGTGTCCGTTTCAACTGTAGTACTTTCAGTAGAGGTATTATTACATGCAGTAAATAATACACCTGCAAAAGCAAAGACAATAATTCTTTTCATAATCATAAATTTTTTTGTGAAGTAGTTAGGTAAAATTTTATTCAATCCGGGTTAAAAATCAGTATGCGCAAATGGCATTTTGTCTTTTTAAATTTCCGTGCCATAAATCCGGAAGCATCTGAATTTATTATTATCTTTTAACCATACTAAACTTTGTAAATAATAAATAAACTTCCTTAATGAAAGAAATTTCAAGATTTCATACCTTTTCATTCATGCTTTATTTATCGAATGAGCAGTCATAAATGTTATGGCTTCAACCACAATGAAAAAATTTGATGTAATTGTCTTAGGTGTTGGGTCCATGGGCGCTGCAACCTGTTATTATCTCGCTAAAGAAGGCCTTTCAGTACTTGGGCTGGAGCAATTTGATATACCAAATGAACTAAGTTCACACACAGGCCAAAGCCGCCTTATTCGCAAGGCGTATTTTGAACATCCTGCTTATGTTCCACTATTGCAAAAAGCTTATGAGAATTGGGCACATCTTGAAAATATTAGCAATGAAAAAGTATACCACGAAACCGGCTTGCTTTATTTTGGGAAGGCAGGGAGTAAATTGATAAATGGTATTCATGAATCTGCCAGTAAATATCAAATACAACTTGATACAATAGACGAACCCGATTTGCACCAACGTTATCCTTCTTTTCATATGCCAGCAGGATATGTAAGCTTCCTGGAGCCACGGGCAGGCTTTATAACGCCGGAAAAAGCTATTCGTCTCTATACAGGCAAAGCGAAGGCATTAGGTGCATCAATCAAACAAAATACCATTGTATTAGCGTGGGAAAAAACGGAAGATGGTATAATGGTGCAAACAAAAGAACAAGATTTTTATGCGGCTAAACTGGTGATTACTGCTGGTCCATGGGCGGGAAAATTAGCCCCTGCCTTATCACCACTTTTAACTGTTACAAGACAAAAAATCTGGTGGGTAAATACTACTGACAACAACTCTTTTTCTCTAGGAAAATTTCCTTGCTGGATTATTGCTGATGATAATTGGCCGGGGATTTTCTATGGATTCCCGATACTGCCGTCTGCCCTCTTTGAAGGCCCGCAAGGTTTTAAACTGGCCTGGCACTATCCCGGTGAGGTGATAAATCCCGATAACAAATATGACCATATACCTGGTTTAGATGAAGAAATGAATATTCGATTTATGGACCAGTTTTTTCCGGGTGTTTATACAAATACCCTGGCTACAAAAACATGCCTGTACACAAATACGCCCGATGAACATTTCATCATTGATTTTTTACCAGGTTATAAAAAAGAGATAGTTATAGCAGCAGGTTTTAGCGGACATGGCTTTAAGTTTGCTTCTGCTATCGGCGAAATACTTAGTGATCTCGTAGTTCATGGATCAACGGAAATATCAATTGAGTTTTTAAACATTTCCCGTTTTACCGAATCAATTTATTTTCAAAGTTTATGATCCAATTCCGTTCAAAATTCCGGGAGCTATATAAATTTCTTTTTATTTGCTATAATATGTTCCTGCATCAGCCTATAACTTCTTATAGGTATATCACCGTAATGAAATGAAAGTATTTGATGTTATAATTATTGGAGCCGGCCCGTCGGGAAGTACCTGCGCCCTTGCGCTCGCCAACAGTGGATTACAGGTTGCAGTAATAGAAAAAGCAAGCTTTCCCCGGGACAAAGTTTGCGGAGATGCCGTAGCTGCCTATGTTCCCAAAGTACTTACATCCATTCATCCAAAATACGGGGAAGCTGTAAATAGTTTTCTTGAAAAAACAACGGTGAATACCTGCCGTATAATTGCACCAAACGAAAAATTCATTGACGTCAGATCAAACGAAAATGGCTTTATCTCTAAAAGATTACATTGGGATAGTTTTTTATATGAATTAACTGCAGCCGAACCAAACATTACCTGTTTTTTACAACACGAAGTAACCGATGTTGTAATAAAAGACGAGAAGGCTATTGTAACTGCCAACAATAAATTATTTACATCGAAACTGGTAATTGCCTGTGATGGCGCACACTCAAACACCAGTAAAAAACTTACCCCTAACACCACCGATTTGAATCATTATTCCGGCGCAGTGAGAGCCTATTATACAAACGTAACAGGCTTTTCAAACAACACCTATGAATTACATTTTTTAAAGGAATTGTTGCCCGGCTATTTCTGGATTTTTCCAATGCGAAACCAGCAGGCTAATGTTGGTGTATGCATTCCAACAAAATTCATAAAAAAAAGAAGTATGAACCTTCGGCATACAATGAATGAGATTATTGCAAATCATCCGGTGATAAAAGAACGGTTTAAAAACGCCCAATTAACTGGCAAAATAGAAGGCTATGGACTTCCATTGGGTTCAACAAAAAAAGTTGTAAGCGGTGCTCATTTTATGATCTGCGGGGACGCAGCGTCCCTCATAGACCCTGCTACCGGCGAAGGAATTGGCCAATCCATGATCTCAGGCCGGTATGCTGGATGGCAGGCTTTAAAGTGTTTTGAACAACAGGATTTTTCCGCAGGCTTTATGAAGCAGTATGAAATTGAATTGTATAAAAAGTTATGGCGAAATGCCCGTATTAGTTACCGGATTCAACATTTATTCTTCCAGCATGAGCAATTGTTTAATACCGTATTTTCATTATTATCGAAAACCAAATTTTTAAAAAAATATATTCTAAAACAAGTAGTGAAAGTTGCTGATAGGAAGTGAGACACACAAAACAATTCCTTACAATAAATTATTTATACCAACTATTACCGCATCAACCACTTTGTGTGAAAAAATCCTGTTAAGTATGTTATATTACACCTGTATTTGAAGTTCATTATTACTAACAGGAAACATTAATACCATTTCAAATTAATTATCCATTGCTCCGGGTCAAAATCCTGCTCAGCTTTTCATCAAAAACAACACTGGAAATATTTTGCTTAACCGTAGCTTAAAATTTATAGGTATATCTGTATTTGGAATACTGGCATTAATTGCCTTAGCGGCAACGTTAATTCCTCTTATACCTCACAAAGCCTGGTACATTCAAATATTTGATTACCCACGCCTTCAAACATTTTTCATAGCAGTAATTGCACTTATTTGGTATTGTACTTTTTACTTCAAACGTGGCAGAAAAGGACTTTTCTTTGTAGTACTTTTTGTAATTGTAATTATAGTTCAGGCGTATAAAGCATGGCCTTATACACCATTGGCACATAAACAAGTTTTGTGGGCAAATAACAACGGTAACGATAGTAGTACCATTAGCTTATTTATTTGTAATGTGCTGCAAACTAATACTGCTTATAACAAAGTGATAGAGGAAATAAACTTTCATCACCCTGATATAATTATTACTACTGAATCGAACAATAAATGGCAAACTGCTTTAGGCGTATTAAAAAATGATTATCCTTATGGCCTGGGAGCGCCGCTGGATAATTTTTATGGAATGCATTTATATTCACGTTTGCCATTAGACGAATCAATACTCCGTTATCTAATGGAACCTGACATTCCATCGATTCGTACAAAAGTTAAACTGCCATCAGGTGAATGGATCACACTTTTTGTAGTGCATCCGCGCCCACCTGTTCCTGGCGAAAGTAGTGACTCCCGTGAACGCGATGCCGAAATAATAATGGTAGCCAATGAGGCTCAACGCGAAAAAGGAGGAGTGATTGTTGCAGGTGATTTTAATGATGTTGCCTGGTCGAAAAATACCAAATTATTCCAGGAGGTAACAGGCTACCTGGATCCCCGCCGCGGCCGGGGTTTTTACAATACGTATCATGCCGATATTCCATTTTTTCGATGGCCGCTGGATCATATTTTTCATAGTTCGCATTTTAAACTAGTAAACATGAAACGAGTGGGAACAGTGAACAGCGATCATTTTCCCATGTACGTAAAGTTAGATTATGAACCTGAAAATAAATTAGATCAACCAGCGGTAAAACCGGAAGCTTCAACAAAAAAAGAAGCTGCAGAAACCATCCAGGAAGGGAAAAATGATAAAGATGCGCCGGGACAATAATTTTAATCAAATAGCTACCGGGATAATTATTTAAACGAACTAACCACCAAATACATTTCTTACCTGGTATGTTTTCTTGCCAGTGCCTTCAAAATAACTACGTATCGATATCTCTGCCACAATTCCAATTGTAATCAACTGAACACCGCCCAATAACAAGATCATTCCGAGGATAAGTAAGGGTTTACCACCTATATCGTTTCCTGCGATTTTAAGTGCAAGCAGGTAAATATTAATTAACATACCCAGTGCCAAACTTAAGAAGCCAAGTCCTCCAAAAAAGTGCATGGGTTTTTGAATATATTTTCTAAAAAATACCATGGTAATCAGGTCGCTTACAACACGTACGGTGCGGCCGATACCATATTTGGATTTACCAAATCTGCGGGCATGATGCCTTACGTCTACCTGGGTAATGCGAGCACCCTGCATAGCGGCAAGCACCGGTATAAAACGATGTAATTCGCCATACAAACCAAGATCCTGTGCTATTTCTGCTTTAAAAACCTTTAAGGTGCAACCATAATCTTTTATATACACATTAGTCCAGCGGCGTATTAAAGCATTTGCAATTTTGCTTGGAATCTTCCGAAGGAACACACCATCTTTCCTGTTAGCTCTGTTACCTGCAACAACATCCCAGTCATCCTTTATAAGCAGATCCAGCATCATCGGAATATCAGCAGGATCGTTTTGCAGGTCTCCATCCAGCATGGTGATATATTTTCCGCGGCAAAAATCAATGCCTGCCATCATAGCAGTACTTTGCCCGTAATTTTTTCTCAGTTCAACCAGTTTTATCCGATCTGTTACCAGTTTTTTTAGCCTTGGTTTTGTTTCATCAGTGCTGCCATCATCCACAAAAATTAATTCATAGTCGAATCCTTTCAGGGCATTGTCAACAGCCTCTATCATCGGCTGTATATTGTCCTCTTCGTTCATGATGGGTATGACCACTGAAAGTTCCGGCATCCTGTAAATTTTTGCGGCGAAGTTAAGTTTTGATGCGGGATCTGTGTCCCGTGTTTTCTTTTATCGTCTTATGCTTAGGTTCAGCACTAATTTAAAGAAATATGATTAGCCAAACCCCGGCAATGAAAAAGTATGATTGTTTTTGAACGGCAAAAACTATCGGCTCATAATGCTGTCAATTACACTTTGGTACAATGGATAACGGGGCAGGTTATTGTGTCTGCCTTCCGGCAAGATATAAAAGGCATCGTTTTCTTTCATATAGGGAAGTAAAGATGCAGCATTGGTTACAGGAATCAGTTCATCTTTAGCCCCATGCAAAATGGTAATGGGCGCTGTAATGTCTTTAAAATATTTTCTTGTTTCGAGGTTATATTTAAGCAATAGATGCACAGGTAAAAAAAACAAGTAATTACCAGTTAGAGAAGATAAACTATAATAAGGAGTTTCGAGGATGAGGTCCCTGCAATCCCGCTTTGCAGCGAGATAAGCAGCTAACCCGGTACCCATCGATTTGCCATAAATAATAATTTGACCAGTTGCGTATCGTGCCCTGGCCATTTTATACACCTGGATAGATAACTCTTCCAGAACTGCAACATTTAATTCGCCTGTTGAACGCCCATAACCCGGGTAATCGGGCATCCAGCATTCGTAACCATGTTTTGTAAAATAGGGAGCATAACTGCTATAATGTTCAACATTATACCTGTTTCCATGAAAAAAGATAACAATACCCCGTGCGGTATCGGAAGGAAGAAATTTAATTATGTCTACTACAGTTTCTTTATCAAAAGCGAGTTTGGTTTCTTCATGCTTTTGATTTTTGGCAAATGTAAACTGGTGGTTACGGGCCAGTAATTTTGGTTGAAAATAGAAGTATTGCTGGTAGTTGTAAAACACACCACAAAGCACTGCATATATTAAAATTATCCACCTGGCCGCCTTAAACAAAATATAATGTTTTTTAATTTAATATAATAAGATGCTACGGATAAATGCATGATACTCGGGATAAGTAGGAAGGTTGTTGTGTCCACCTCCATGGATGCGTATAAGCGTAATTTTACCCGGATTTAAGTTTTGTAAAGCCACACTATGTTTGATCGGTATAAGCCAATCTTTAGTTCCATGCAGAATGTACGTATGACAGTTTACGAGTTTAATCCATTTGTCTGTTCGCAGGTGATAGCGCAACAACCAGTTACCAGGCAACAAAGGAAGAAACCGTTTTGCAGCATTTAAGAAACTAAAATAAGGTGCATCCAGGATAAGGAAGCGGGGCTTATTATCGCTGGCAAGTTTACAGGCAAAACCACTGCCCATACTTCTGCCATAAAGTATCAGGTGATCTTCGGGGATGGTTGCTGTAAGTTGCTCATAAACCACCTGCATATCCTGTAACATATCTTCCTCATTGCGTTTGCCGGTACTTTTTCCAAAACCCCGGTAATCTACCAGGATCACATCATAATTATACCGGTAAAAATCACGGGCATACTTACCCCAGCCTTTAATACTGCGTGTATTGCCATGAAAATATAAAATGAGGCCATGAGGTTTTTCAACAAAGAAATGGATACCATTTATCCGCACACCCTCTTCAACATCAAAGTTTACTTCCCTGAATGGTGCATTGTATTTATAAACAAAATCCTGTGGTAATTTTTCCGGCTTAAATATAAACCGATCCTGTACGAGGTAAATTAGTATCATTAGCAGCACATACCCTGCTCCTGCATACCACCACCATATTGAAATTGCAATTATCAACTGATATCACTTTTAAAACGGTGATGAAATTAACGTAATAACGCTGTTAGCAGTTGATTTATAATGCGCAGAATTTGCACTGGCCGGACCAATTTAAGAAGTGAGCAACCGGCTCGTGGTATTACTGCAATTACGGAAAAAGAAAACCTGCGCTATAGAATTAAAAACGAAAACATCAATCTTCAAATTCCTCCTGTTGAATGCGCTTAAGTGGCAGGTTGGTAACCGGTGCAACGATCAGCGGGAATTTTTCGATCGTAACGTAACTCATATCGAGGCCAAAACCACGCTCTTCGCTTAAACCTATTTCTTTGATCCAGAAATATAATTTCATGACTAACTTTTCAAAGAATGGCAATTCATTATCTGCACTCAGGTATTTTTCCATTACTACAAACTGGAAGTCGCCTACAACGTTATTTCTTTCCAGGCTTTCGTAACGACTTGTAATATTCACTTCCTTGTTAGCTACAAGTTCTTCAATTACTTTCCTGAACAAGAGATTTATTCTTGGTTCGATGCGGAAACCAAGCCGAAACTCAACACGAATAATATCGTTTGGAATTATATGGTCCACACTATACTCGCAGGTATAGGGATCGTCGAGTGTATCAACATGCAGGAACCAGAAGATATCAGCCCTTTTTGGTTTCCTGTTTAGTATGGAATAAATGATTTTATGTTCAATTTCTTTTGGATTATTGGCACTCGTTAAATACACCAGGTGCGTTGCATATTTTGGAATGGTTTTATCGTTGCTTAATTCCTGGATTTGCGGTACATAATTTTCAAGACGTACAAACTCCACATAACGGTTTTTGATTTTACGGCTGCGGTACCAGACATACATCACGGTAAACATACCAATAGCAATCAAAAGGGTAATATAACCACCATGCGTAAACTTTTGCATCAGGGCAGTCAGGAATGCTATTTCAATGAAGATGTATGAAATTAAAAATGTCCAGATAAGGCTTTTGCTTATTCGATGGAGCACCATGTAATTGGCAAACAGGATGGTTGTACTTATCATGGTCATTATAATGGCCAGGCCATAAGCAGCTTCCATGCGGGATGATTCCCTGAAGTATAAAACAACGCCGAGGCATCCTACAAAAAGCAGTGTATTGATACCGGGAATAAATAATTGTCCTTTCGCTTCCGAAGGGTAACGAATTTTCATTCTTGGCCACAGGTTTAAACGAATGGCTTCGCTAATAAGGGTAAATGAACCGGAAATCATTGCCTGGCTGGCAATGATCGCTGCAAAAGTGGCTATGATTACACCAACCAGGATAAACCATTGCGGCATAAGATCGTAGAAGGAATTTATATTCAGTTGTTCTTTTGCAATCTTATCGACCAGTACCCCCTGGCGATGGGCAAGTAAATAAGCACCCTGGCCAAAATAATTTAGCACCAGGCAGGTTTTCACAAAAATCCATGACACCCTGATGTTGGGGCGACCACAATGCCCAAGATCACTGTAAAGCGCTTCAGCCCCGGTAGTACAAAGAAAGACAGCACCCAACAGCCAAAAGCCACCAGGGTATGTAATCAAAAAATTAATGGCATAGTAGGGATTGATGGCTTTAAATATTGAAACATCATCGGCGATATGCAGGGCACCCAGGATCGCCAGCATGGCAAACCAGACAAACATTACCGGTCCAAACAATTTTCCGATGGATGCCGTACCAAATTGCTGCATAAAAAAGAAAGCAGCCAGGATACCTACTACGATAAAAACAATTGTTTGAGTAGTGATATCGTGCAGTACAGGTATTTTCTTTAATCCTTCAACTGCTGATGTAATTGAAATGGGAGGTGTAATAATGCCATCAGCCAGCAAGGCTGCCCCACCTATCATGGCTGGCAGTACAAGCCATTTCCTTCTTCGCCTAACCAACGCGTAAAGGGCAAAGGTTCCTCCCTCACCCCTGTTATCCGCTCTTAAAATCAGGAAAACGTATTTGATAGTAGTTTGAAGGGTGATAGTCCAAATGATACACGAGAGTGCACCAATTATCAACTCCTGCGTGATAACCCTGTCACTTATAATCGAATTGAAAACATAAAGTGGAGAAGTACCTATATCACCGTATATAATTCCTAAAGCAATTAACAGCCCAGCTGAAGTTGCTTTATCCATATTGTGTTTTCCCACTTAACAATATTTTTTAATTCACAAATGTAATGGCGAAAACCAAGCCAGCAGGTAAATAAAGTGCGCATTCATACAGTGAATAATGTTTAACGGAATAGCATGCCAATCACTACCATAAATTAAACTCATGAGAAATTATTTCCCCAGAAATTGTTCAGTAAATTATTGTGATGCGTTGTTTTTGATTTTAAAGGCGCTGATTAATTTAAATTTTAAAATCCGTATCAAATAATTTCCAATGCTCTCAAAGCCATAACAGACCTACATTTCAGCTGATTCAATACAAAACTGCAATTATTTCCTTCCAAGCATAACTTGTTGATAATGAGAATATTCCGTTTTATAACTTCCAGTTTGAACACTTAATTGGCATACAATTTGTCGATTTATGCCTTGTTGTTTAACCCTGGAAACCAGGTTTTCAATTAAAATATTTGTCTATAGTATTGCAGTATATTAGAAAAACTATACATTCGCTGCCCCTGTATAGAAAAATGCAATAGAGTAGAAATATTGCTAATTGATGCTGACTTAACCAGCCGAATAACCTTGAACACACGGATTGTTTATTAGTATTGGTATTAACCTCTTGTACTTTCAAAGAATCCAGGTATTTCTCGGTTTGATTTCAACGATTTTTTTAAATCAACGCTAGCGTTGATGGCAAACATTTTACTAATATGAACTTTTAAAAAATTTGTATTAGCTTCGTGGCCACAATTACTTATAGTAATGTCACACACTTTTGTTTGCCTGGAATTAGATAAGGAATTTGTTCATCTTTAAATTCTGTACTATGACTGGGTATTTTATGATTGGATTTATTGGCGGAATTGCACTCTCTTTCATTATTGTTGCCGGAATGCTGCATAAGCTTCAAAATGAAACCAATTTGTTTAGAAAGACAATAGACAGACTTGAACGATACAATAGTTTATTACAGCACAAGTTGCATAACACCGACCGGCAGTTAAAAGAAGTAAACGAAGAGTCTCCCTTCTTCAGTAATTAAAAAATTTACTGTTTTATTGCAATCGGCAAAAAATTAAATAAAAAAAACCTGGCGTTCATATGCCAGGTTTTTTTTATTTATTTAATTAAGTATGTATTAGAACGCCTTATCGTTGTTTTTTAAAGTAGCGTATACAGTCATAAAAATTATACGGATATCGAGCATGAGGCTCCACCTTTCAAGGTACCAAATATCTCGTTCAACCCGCTTGGCCATTAATGCGGGGTCTTTAGTTTCTCCACGTAAACCCGTTACCTGGGCCCATCCTGTAATACCGGGTTTTAGAAAATGGCGCACCATGAACTGGTCGATGATTGCCCGGTACTGTTCGGTATGTTTCAACATATGAGGTCTTGGTCCAACTACACTCATTTCTCCCATTATCACATTAAAAAATTGTGGCAATTCATCCATACTGGAGCGCCTTAAAAACTTACCAATGGGTGTTATCCTGTCATCATCTTTACTGGCTTGCCGGGTATCACTGTCCCTGTTCACTTTCATGCTCCTGAATTTATAGCAATAAAATGATTTGTTATCGCGGCCACTTCGTAGTTGCTTGAAAAGCACCGGACCAGGACTTTGAGCCTTGATGATGATTGCGAGTATGGGAAATAACCAGCTTAATAAAAAAACAACCACCATAATACTGAACACCACGTCAAACATTCTTTTTTTAACCCGGTTATTGATATTCTCCAATGGCTCGGGCCTAAGACTCAATACAGCAAATTCATCCATATAAGCAACCCGGAAACGAGATGCCATAGCACTGCTTAAATCAGGTACCAGTCTTAGTCTTACACATTGGCGTTCTGCTTCACGCAATAACGGCCTTGCTTCCGATAAAAGATGTGGTGGAATAGCAGCATATATTTCTTTGATATCCTTAGTAGCAGCCAGCCGTATGCCCTCCCTCATGCGGTCGTTCAATTTTCCTTTTTCATCTACAAATAAAGCTTTATCCTCATCTAATATGCCTTCAAATCTAAAATCGTTGGGGTGACTTTGAAAGTATTGCGCCAACTTAATACCGGTTGCATTAAACCCAAGTACTGCAACAGATCTGCGGGTATGAAAACTTCGCCTGTATCGTAAATCGATGACTGTAATAATGAAACGGCTTACTAAAAAAGCGGCGCAGAGCGTACTATACAGGAAAAAAAGAAATTGCCTGGAATACAAAGTATTCTTGGTAAATATCAGGTAACACCCAAGCAGAAAACCATGAGCCAATAAGGACTTCCAGGTTGATCTGTAAATACTTTCCAGTCTTCTGACAGTACTCGAACGATATAAGGTAAACAGGCTGCTGCTTACTAACCAGCATAAATTATATACTATTAAAAAATGCTGGTATAGTTCATCAGATAATTCGAGTTTGAAATGATCTACAAAATAAAATGCCAGTAAATAACAAGCATTTACCAGCAACATATCAGATAATACTAAAATTAGTCTTAGCAGGTATAAATAACGTGTACGCATTCTTTATAATTCTTCGAAAACATTTTATAATATTGGCAGTATCGGTTCTGCCTAGCCCCCCGGAGATAATTGCTTTACGGCATTTTCAGCCGGAAGCATTAAATTCATTTCACTTAAAAACCCGTTTATTATTGTTGATTTCCCGAGATTTTGCCTTGCATAAATTCCGGCATTTTCTTTAATTAAAGCAACTCTGCCAGGCTCATTGTCTATTTCTACCAGGGCTTGCCAAAATGCTGCAGGGTTATCGGGAGGAATAACAATTGCCAGGTTATTGGGTGCTACAATATCATAGAGTGCTGTGCCGGGTGAAGCAGTAACAATTGCCAGGCCTTCAACCGCAATGATGTTTGTAAGCTTCGAAGGCAAGAGCAGGTCGCTAGCTTTTTCCTTTTGAATAACCAAATGAAGAAATGCATAATTGAGCAGTTCATTAAATATATCGAGCGGCTGAAGCGATATAAAAAACAAGTTACCCAGCTGTAATGCATTTGCATTCGCTTTTAATGTATTTGCATACGGACCAGAACCAGCAATCACGAAAACATATTCTGGTAATTCTGTTTCAGCCTTTTTGGCAACATCAACCACCATTTCCAATCCCTGCTTTTCCCCAACTGCTCCTGAGTAAAAGCAAAGTCGTTTATTTAAAGGAAAGCCCAGGTTTGAAATTTTTTCTAAATCAGGTTTCTTCTTATGAATACTACCAAAATCAACCCAGTTTGGAAACAGATACTGTTTTTTTATGCGGTAAGGTTTAGACTTTATCCTGTTCTCCATTCCCGTCGAAATGGTGGATACAACATCTGCACCTTTTAATATCAGGCCTTCACTACCTCTCAATACATTAATTAAAGTGGTATTATTTATCATGCCAAGTTCAGCAGCAGCATCGACCTGCAAATCCTGAACATGATAAACGAACCTGGTTTTTCTATAAAATAACTTATAGAACAGGCCAAGAAAGCCGGATAAGAAAGAAGGAGAAGCTATAAAAACAAGGTCGAATGATTTGCCACTGATCATTTTCCCCAATAAGCTTCCAAAGGCTGTTAGCAGGAAAGAGAAATCCTGCAACATTCGTTTGAGGCCCGATAAGGAAGACGGAACATACAACGGACAGCGGGTAACTTTAACGCCACGTACAGTCTCTTTTTTATACCACCGATTACTGTAACCATCAAATACTTTCCACTGCGGGTAATACGGAAAACTGGTTATTACAGATACATCAAACCCTTTTTCAGCCAGTTCAAAAGCAAATTCCGCTGTATATTTTCCAATACCTGTTGGTTCAGGAAAAAAGTTTATCCCAATAATTAGAACTGATTTTTTTTCATCCTTCATCAAATGCTGATTTTAACCTGCAATTCCTTTCTGATCAAGTTCTTTGATACGACAGTATACCTGTGTAAAATAGGCCATCTTTAAAATTGCGAAAGCCAGGCCTCTTGAACCATCCCTAAACCCACCTAAGAAAATATAACTCCCCAGGAAATAAACAGGGCCAATTAACGGAGTACGCATTAGTCCGTATTTAATCTTTTGTTTCCAGGTCCAGTTGTTGCTAATTTTTTGATCATTCGCAGATTTCAAAAAACGCTGTGCTTCCCACCATGCATAGTCGTTGTGTTTAGCCACATAGTGCGCTACTCCCCTAAAATCCTGGTGATCAATTTTGCTTTTTATCTTTCCAAGATTACCATTTAAAATGGGATGCTCATGAATTTCCATATCCATTTTGCTCCAGCGATCTTCATCAATTTTCTCATATTCGCCTGCATGTACTTTAAATAAAGCAAGTTTGTCAAGTGGATATCCTCCTTTTAACCTGCTACCTAAAAAGTAAATGGTATAGTTTAACCAATAGCCTGCCACATCATTGTTTTTTTGCAATTCCTCGCGAAGCTCTTTCTTAAAATCAGGCGTCAAATATTCATCAGCATCAAGAAATAAAACCCAGGTTGTTTGAGGCGTGTGATTTCTTAAGAACCAGTTTCTCTTTTTCGGAAATTTTCCATCCCAAACAAAATCAATAACAGTTGTATTAGCACTTATTGCAATTTGTTTTGTAGCATCGGTACTTTGTGAGTCAACCACAACTATCGATTGTGCAAAATCCTCTCCAATTGCTGCGAGGCAACCTTCCAGGTTTTTTTCTTCATTTCTTACCGGGATAACGATAGTGAGATCTAATTTTTCAGCCATTTTTTTACTTGACAATTTGCATGGTTTTCCAGACCATGACCGACTTTAATAAGAATAATTAATTTAATATTCTCTGAGCGATTGGTTTACACGGATGGCCGGTGCAAATCATCCATTCGGGCATGTCTTTGGTAACCACAGATCTTGCACCGATTACAGCTCCCTCGCCAATTATTACGCCGGGATGTAAAAAAGCTTCTGCAGCAACCCAGGCCTGGGCGCCAATTACAATTGGTTTCGTTATCAGTGGAAATCCAATTTTAGTGTAATCATGTGTTCCGGCGCAAACATGGGCGCCTTGTGAAACGACTGCTTTTTTACCTATCGAAATTTTACCCTGTGAATATAAAATTGCGCCATTTGCAACACCACAACCATCATCCAGGGTTAAATTCCAGGGAGCCCAAATTTTCACCCCGGGGTAAATATGTACACCCCTGCCCACTTTTGCGCCAAAACAACGGAGTATAAAAGAGCGCCATTGATGAAATGGTTTAGGTGAAAATCTAAAAAACAAACCACCAATGATAATCCAAATCATACGGGCAATTCGATTTTTTAGCGTAAAAGAAGGTCCTGTATGTGTATCCTTATTAATCATGAAAGATGAATAACCTAATTGTTTATTGCTTCGGAAAAATTTAATGCAGCAGCCTCGATGGTGAATTTGTTTTTAAAACAATTAAATGCGTTAAGACCCATTGTTGATTTCTCTTCAGTGGAAAGCGCAAAAAAATCAGTAAGTAATTTTTGTGTTCCTTCAATGGTATCTTCTGCTACGAGGCCGGCATTTTCAGCAGAAATTTCATTCCAAATATTTACTTTGTCCGAAATAAGTACAGGTTTTGAACAGGCAAGCGCTTCAACAACAGCAATTCCAAAGTTTTCCTGGTGACTTGGCAATACAAAAGCTTCGCAACCGTAAAAAGCACCCCACTTTGCATCACCAGATAGCATACCGGGAAAAAATACCTGTCTTTCCAATGATGGATCATCCGCCACGATTTTCAGGATCTCTTTGCCATAGGCACTTTCAATATCAGGCCCTGCAATAACCAGCTTTGGAATTTGATTTTTCTCTTGATTACCGGTCTTAGTTTTGAGGACGGCCTTGTAAGCGTTCAGTAACAAATCCACTCCTTTTTTTTCATGAATGCGACTAAGAAACAACAGGTAACGCTGGTTCTCAGCCCCTTTGCATTTCGAATAGAACGCAGTTAAAAAAGTGCTGTCAAAAGGTGGCGGCGTTTGAATTCCATAGCCAACATTTAATTCCCTTTTGGGCTTGTAGGGTGTGAAAGTTTGACGGGCCAAAACTTTTTCTGATTCACAGGTAAAAAGTATTCCATCCGCGGTGTTTATAATTTTTCCTTCTATTGCTTTCCAGTATACCCAGTTCCTGATGGCTTTTAATTTCCGGCTACCGGCTTTTTGAAAATAAGGATCAAGCATGCCATGTGGCATGATATAAACCCTGGTCTTATTATTTCCTTTTCTTTTTTCTGACCCGATCTGTTTCATCACTGCGTAACCGTGGTACAACCAAAGACCATTGATGATTACAACGTCAAAATTTACGAGGTTGGCAGATAGCCAGGGAAGCAGGTTGGGACTATATTGCCAGGGCCCTTTTGATGGACCTATTGCATGAAGTTTAAACAAATCTTTCTTTATAAAAGCTGCATCCGGCGAATCCAGGCATACTACTTCATTTTGGTATCCAAGTTTCTCCAATTCAGGAATGGAATTGCGAATACCCTGGCTGGTTCCACCTGCAGCGGGATCCATGCTTGCAATAACTTGAAGTACTCTCATTGTATGGGTAAAAGAAAAAGTTAGTGGTTCAGTTTACCGGTTGCTTACTTCAAACTTAATTTGAGTTCATCGATATCAACCGGAACAGTTCCCATATGAGCAACAACAGTTCCTGCAGCAAAATTTGCCAGTTTTGCTGCATCTATGGAATTGGCGCCGGCTGAAAGTGCTGCGGTTATAGTTGCAATCACCGTATCTCCTGCTCCCGACACATCGAAAACCTCTCTTGCTACCGTGGGAAGAATTTTTATAATCTCACCTTTTTCGCAGATGGCCATCCCATCGGAACCTAGCGTTATTACAAGTAATATAGGAGAATAAAGCTGGTGTATTTTTTGACAAATATCCTCCAGAGAACGTGGGTCATCGGCACTTGTACCTGAGTACCCGGCCAGCTGCAAAGCTTCCGTGCGATTTGGTGTTAATATGGCTGGATTCTGGTACTTTAATTTGCGGGACGGTTTTGGATCGATGGCAACTAAAAGCTCCGGGTGATCCCTTGAATAATCGATTATATGATTTACGAGTGACTGGGTCACTACGCCTTTTGCATAATCAGAAATAATTACCGCATCTTTCCCTGCCAATAACTCATGCAGGTAAATAAAAAATTTATCAGAATTTTCAATGGCATATTCATGATGCGAACTTTCCCTGTCTATCCTGCACAATTGCTGGCTTTTTACAACCACTCTTGTTTTGATAATGGTTGGATTTTTCCCTGCATGTTTTTGAGAATAAACCTTTACGCCATTAGTCTTCAATATTGCTTCAACCCGCTTTCCCGCTTCGTCATCTGCATAGTAACCCAGCAATGAAGTTTCAACACCAAGGTTAGCAAGATTAAAAGCCACATTTGCGGCTCCTCCAGCAGAATAAGTGTCCCGTAACACGTTAACTATTGGAACTGGCGCCTCGGGTGATATCCGGGTAACATCTCCCCAGATATAATGGTCGAGCATAATATCTCCAATTACAAGCATTCGCAAGCCTGAAAACCTGTTCAATATAGAAGTAAATTCCATCTGGTAATTGTGGTTAATACTTGCGAATTTTATTGCTTGTCATGCTGGGATAAATCAACCAGTTATTTACTAAAAACATCGAGATAGACTTTCTCGATCTGGTTTATGGCAAGTTCCGCATCAAACATTTTTATATGATTAAATGCCCTGTTCTTTTGATCTTCTTTTAATGATTGCGAAAGATTGAGAACTGTTTCTAACTGTTCTGCGCTTTCTTTTGCCCAACTATCAAAGTCACCATTATAATTGGGAATATAAAACGCGGCATCGCCACCCACTTCGGTCATCGGTGCATCTTTTGTAGTAATTACTAAGGTACCCGAAGCCATTGCTTCGGCAATCGGCCATCCGAAACCTTCCGCTATGGATGGAAAAAGGAATACTGAAGCGGAAGCGTAAGCATTTCTAACCTGGTCGTCCGTTATTCCCACCAGGAAATGAATATCGTTTTTAAACTCCGATGCTTGTTGCGCATCTTTCAGGGTGCTGTCGGGCGTTTCACCAATTAAAAGCAATGGAATATTTGCCATCCTTTTTATTGAACGCCAGGCATTATAAATAGCTATTACCCCAAGCCGGTTTTTATACCATTGGTTACCACCAACGTGAAGAATAAAACCATCGTGAATATCGATACCTATATGGTTTTGAAAAGTTGTTCCTGCCTGAATTGGTTCAAGTAATTTATATTTTTGATTGAGCCCGTTATAAACAACTTCAGAAACACCAGGTTTCGCAGGCAAAAATTTATGAAGGTCATCCTGTGTTTTCCTGGACACTGAAATAAAATTCCTTCCCTTGCTATATCCATCCCTAATTAATTTTTGATAGATTTTCCCTGTACGGGACGTAGGATTTATTTTGTATTGACCCATTGCAGATGCCTGTGCTAAAAAATCATGGCAATGAATAACATGAGGAAGGTGTGCAACAAGTGGCACCCATGGGCCAAGTGCCTGGTCGGCAAATACAAAAAGCTGCTTTTTATTTTCTAACCGAAGTTTTCTTTTAACCTGGGCAGGAAATATAAGATACTGATCGATATACCCCAGCCACTTGCGAAATGTTGCAGGAAATGGTAATTTATAAAAGTAGGGATTAGGAGACCAGATCTGGACCGAATGACCTCTCGATTGCATGCCTTCGATTAACATGTTAGCAAAACGGGGCATACTCTGGGAAGGTAGAAAGTCCGGGTGTGTAAAAAGAATAATGTCCAATCAAAAATAATTAGGTAAAAAAATAATTAGCGGCCCAGGTTAGGTTTATTAAAAGATGCCAGGATTAACCCGCCTATAAGTGTTGAAAATCCTAAGGCAGTTGGCTGCGACCAGGAGCCCTGGGCTATGATAATAAATCCAAAGCTCATTAATAACCATGGAAGCAGATCTCCCTTTACAAGTTTTGAATAAGCCCGCTTCGTTAAATCGATCACCAATAGAAGCCGGGTAAATATTACGCAGATACCAATAAGAAATCCAAGTTCGCCAATAATACGCCCCCATTCTCCCTCGCCTACCAAAAAACGCCTTTCACCACTTAACAACATGGCGGCCACATTTGTGCCTAATCCTAGCCCGCCACCAAAAAAAGCCATTTTTCTTTTGGTCGTTACTGCGCCGTATAATCCACCCAAAAACCTGTCTACAACCACACTTTGCACACCCTTTTCCTGCTTGTTTGCCATTTCAAACCTTTTAGAAAAGACGTTTGATCCAACCTGGAAAAAACTTGTATTAGCCAAAAAAACGACTACCAGGATAATTCCTATTCCAGCTCCCAAAAGCCGGCCAATATATTTGGGTTTCCTGGAAACGGCCATTACAAGAAACAATAACGTTAACGCAACCTGGAAAAATAAACTCCTGCTAATAGAAATTGGAATGGCGGTTATTAATGCAATTGCAGCTGCTGCAAGCAGAAACTTGTTTATCCTTTTTCTTTCTATTGAAAAGAAGGCCACAAATGCTGCCACAAAACTGAAGAATAAAGCATTGCCGTTTGTAAAAGAGAAAGTACCGGATGGCCTAAAAAAGCCAAGAGCACCAGTAAAGCCAACAGTCTCTTCTCCTCCTACACCCTGGTTTACCCATGCAGATTGCGAGCTATAAAATTGACTGGTAATTAAAATAGCCATTAGTATCGCAATCCACATAGTGGCTATACCCAGTTTAAGTACGTCTTCCCGTGAAAACACCCGCCCTATAATGAATATCAACGGAAAATGTAGAAAGAAGATCCGGGCGCCATATACTGCTACGATAATACTACCATGACCAAATAACAAAGCAGTTAGAAAACTGATAAATCCAATAAAAATTATAAAAAACAGGTAGGGATTTTTTGGTATAATATTCCTGCTAATGGCAAGCATTATTATATAAAATGCCACCGGATCTCTTATAATTAATAATTGGGTAGATAATCCGGGTAAGACCCACTTTCTTAAAGCCCCTTCAAATATTAATAAAAGAAAATATAACCAGATGCCTCTTTTAAGATTTCGGATATACAACGGTTCAAACCCCTGGTCTTTCGCCCCTTGCAATCCCATTGTCCTCAGAAAACTTGTCTTACTCAATAACATCTCAACTGCCTCGTTTTTTCCGGGTATTGACTGAAGTATGATATGTACTGTGATTATACAATGGCAATTACTTTATCAAACTATTTATAATGAATATCTTCATTGTACCTGCTTTATAGAAGCTACTAATTCCTCACCGTACAAATGCCAGGGTCGGTTAGCAGCTGTTTGCAACGCTGCTCTTCCAGTCAATTCTATCAACTCCGGGTTTTCCAGCAAGTTTTCTATTGCTTGTTGTAATTGACCTGTTGAGCCCGCTTCAATTAACCATCCATTTCTACCATGCTCAATTAGATCCGGGCCACAAGTACGTTCAGTTGTGATAACCGGGGTTCCCTGCGACATAGCTTCTGTGATTACAAGACCAAACCCTTCAAAAAGAGAAGGAAAAATAAGTACATCATTTTCCCTCATAAGTTTAAGAATATCCTGATGAGGTAAACTGGAAATCCAATTATGCTTCGCTAATGCTTTATTCAATGCCGGACAATCGTTATCTGGCTTTTTACCAACTAACGTTAGCTGAACATGTTTTTCAATCTTATCTATCGCGGTAAAGAGGTTTGCAATTCCCTTACGCTGTGAAAGACCTCCCACAAATAATATTTTCAGCGGTTTATTATTTATTGGCGAATAATTCCGGTTGGTCACAACAGTTGGAAATCCGTACGGAATTACTTTAACTGGCGCCAGAGCAGCAGGATAAGCATGTAACGTTGTGGCAGTAAAAGTGCTGGCAACAAAAATTTGATCAGCGAGGCTGAGCTCTTCATCTTTTTTCTGCAATTTCTGTTCAGAGTCTTCTAAACCGCTTAGTGTTGCAGCCCATTCAGGCCAAACATCGCGTTCAATTTCTAATAATTGTTTTGCCATTCGCCAATAACCGATCGGCAGATCATACAATTTTTTAATACCCGATTTTTTTGCCTGTATAAATGATTGAAGAGCTCCGTCTTCATAAGCATACACGGCTTCAAAACCATTTATTGACTTGCTTCTTATAGCAGAAGCTACCACTCTATCCAGATCATTGTAAACAGCATCAATGCTAAAAATGCCCTTTTCATGTTTTGTTAATGAACTAAGATCCATCCTCAGAGCAATCATCCGACTCATTTCTAAAAGCGGATGCATTTTAGTTACGGGTTTCAACAGAGGGTCATAAGACCGGCGTCTGAGTTCTTTCAATGGCCCCAAACTTCCAATTTGATCGATCACTGAACCAGGAAAGCACGCAATGGTTGTATGAAACTCACTTAATAATCCAGCCTTCATTAATCCAAGACTTGCTGCCCGAACATTGGCATTACCGGTAGGGTGTGAAAAAACAACTTTCATAAATATTGCCCGGATTAAAACTAAAACATTAGTTGCCATTTCAAATTTTGTGACGACCAAACTGGTTTTACCAGGATGCTACAGTTTACCTGCGACTATCGGAACCAATTGAAATGCGAAAGGTGATTAATGAAAATAAAGCAACCAGGGTGTTATTTCAGAGGGCAAGCACTTCTTCCCACTGGGTAGTAATTGCGGAAGCAGCAAATTTCTTATTGTACATTTCTATTTGCTTACTTCTGTCCACGTTACCCGACTTTAAAGCTTCTGCAAACAAAATTACCTCTCGTTTAATTTCTTCATAAGATAACGTTGATGCAATAACCCGGGTTGACAAAGGGTCAAAAGCAATGTCAGTTATTCCTCCTTTATTTGTAGCAAGCCAGGGAAGCCCTGCACCCATTGCTTCAAGTAAGCAAACAGGCAGCCCTTCGGGATGGGTTGAAATAAGTAAAAATCCATCCAGCAGCGTTATAACTTCTGTAAGTCCTGCAGTACCATTGAAAGTTCCATGATATTTCAGTGCCGGAAATTTTTTGAAATAAGCGGACGGGTAATTTTCTCCTTGTCCCCAAACATGAAATTCAATACCTGCACAATCTGCATCATTGCTAAGACTGCATAATACATCAATTCCTTTTTCAGCTATTAACCTGCCGTAATAACCAAGCTTAACGCTGCCATTAATTTTCCCGTCTTTCTTTTCAACCTCAATTTTCCTTGAAAAGCAGGGTACTACATTAATATCCCGATGCAATACTGTTTGCATACTACCTGCATTGACGTAGGAACATGCAATTACTTTATTGGCTTGTTTTAAAGTTGACCAGTATAGTTTCCCCCATGTGGCCTGGTCATTTAAATCACCTGCCGTATGATGATGGTGAACCCAGTATTTTTTTCTTCTGATAAGGGTAGCAAAAATTTTCAAACTCTCACCCTGGCCATTTGTATATAATGAATCATAAGAGTTAAAACCCATAAGAAAAGCCTTGCTGAAAAGCCAGCTCATAGTGCGCAATCCTGCTTTTCCTTTATTTACAATCAGTTTTTTACAAGAGCGCTTTAACCTGCTTTCTTCAAAGGGTTTCATTTGAAAGTTTGGCACGATCAAAGTTATCTCTACACCCCTGGCTGAGAGCTTATCGCAAAACTCAAGTATATGACTTTCAATACCACCAGTTTCCATTAACTGGGTAGAAAATACCAGTAATTGTTTCATCAAACCTTTATTAGTTGAAACAAAAATTATATTTCACTCCCATACACCCGATCCATCTGCTCTTTTTTGAACCCGACTTTACGGGCGATAAGAACCATTCCCCGAACCAATTTTGCGCTTAGCATACTTTTCAAACGAATCGATTTATATTCATCCGAACCGGGTCTTGTAATTACATTATAACCTTTTTGAACAGATTGGGATACAAGATCAACAAGAAATTTTCTCCGTTGATTTAGCTTATCCTGGTTGACTGGTGAGGAACTGATACTTTCTTTTTCAAGAATGTCTTTATAAGATACTATATCAATAAACTCAGCGATAGTTGCAAGTCGTGGATCGTCGGGTTGCGGGTGAATAAACAATACATTAGCACCCATGCCAAGACAAGGTAAGGCACAATGAATTTTAGTAGTGACAACAAGAGTAGCAGCACAATATCTTTTTAGCAATGACTCCATGTGCTTTTCTGAGCTTTCAGCATATTCTTTGAAATCAACATCTACTACCGGTGGGTCATGAGAGATCCTGGTGAATGTTTTGCCATAGCTTTTTTCAAGTTTGCTTATCACGTCTTCGGGCACCGGGTGGTCAACATTGTCAACTAAAATAATCTCCTCATTTTTCGGATGACCTTGCTCAAGTTTTGGCTTTGTTGTAATAGTAAGGCAACTTGAATAATAAGCAGGAATTCCCCAACCAAGAAATAATTTCAGGGTCTTTGTATCACGACATCCAATTGGTGAATGCAACTTAAAATGATCTCTTACTTTTTTTGATGTTAAAAGTTGCGAGTTTGCAACATGTACCGAAACATAAACTGGTTTAATATTTCCAGGAGGAGGAAATTTTTCAAACGAGTGCATATACCACCCATTTGCAATAAATAACCCTTGCTCGGTGGAGTTCATTTCAGACAAAGCTTCACGGTCGGCAACCAGTGCGCCTTGCGGCAGAAATGCCTTTGCAGCCATACCCTGTAGCACATCTCCAATATTATTTCTAACCTGTCCTTCAACTTGATAATAATATATCATAATACTTTTAATAGGATGCTCTTAAGAGATCAGCTATTACTTAAATAGCCAATCATCTTCTTCGCAATATTTTCAACGCTTAAATAATTTGGTGTTTTTTTTTGTGGAAGGCTTTTTAAGCTGTCATCACAGAAAAAAAGTTGATCATTCAAAAAATGGGGATCCTGTGAAAGAATTTTATGGCCCGGAGCTTTACCACGAAGTACTACCGGCAGGCCATGTTCGAGCATCGCAATTGTTGAACCACTTTTACCGTAATAAACATAATCAGCCCGTGATATTCCCAGATCAGCATGCAACATGTACCCGGATATTTCACTCTCTGGTAACCGGCCTATTGATACTATCGAAGATGCTTCAAAGATCTTTTCTGCCAATGTTAAAGCCTCTAACTTAAAACTCCCGCTATCGCCTAAAACAAAGAATTTGATTCTTCTGTTAGTTCTTACAGCGATTTCTTTTATTACTCGGAACTGATGTTCCAGTTCATCAAAAAAACTGGTGAAGCTGCCAAAATGTATTACACTAATTTCCTTTAAGTTCCCCAACTGAGTTTCATTCGTTGTTTCAGCAATTGGAATATTGCCAAATAAAGGCAGCAGTTTTGAATTGTACGCCTTCAACTCATTTGTGTATAAGGGAATTGAAGTGGTGATACACGCGGGTTTTAATACCGCATTTATCCTATGAATAACGCGGCGTTGGATTGCCCTGACTATCCTGTTTTTAAAAGAAATGGTTTTGCTGTTGATTCCAATCCAAAGTTCATGGTACATTATATGCCATTTGGATTGGCCGCCAACCGAAAGCAGCCGATGTGCCAATCCGAAAGGCATCCCTTTTTTATGGAAAGAATAAGGCACAAACTGAAGACTTATCCAATCTGGGTTTACTGAGTCAATAAATTTTTTAAGTTTTTTAAACTTTTCTTTTTCAGCTAACAAAGCAGGTAAACGCATCACACATATTTGTGATGTCCCACTAATTATATTTGTTTCGATCGTGTTAGTTGTATGAAAGTCGTTTAATGCAACTAACGAAATTTGTTGTCCCTGGCTGACTAACGCTTTTGCAAGTCGCAAACTGTAATCACCTACCCCATCTTTACCCTGTTCTAGTGATCCGCAAATAATTGCTATTTTCATTTACCACTTCAAAATTTGTTCGCAGAAATTCAATAGCAATTCATTTCAGAAAAGTATCGAAGTCAAAAGATCCATGCATTAACCTAAGCAAGGCTTTTCAACTTTGCAGCCTGATTAAGTTGAAATTGACGTATGAGCTTAATTATATTGGATAGGAATATGCTTTAAATCTTTCGCTTGTTTTAAGCTAATTCCTTTTGTAGAAACGGCCAACAAAAGCGGCTATGCTTATCAAAACACGCATTCTTCTTATTTGATATTTGTTGTATATAGCTATTGGATAGTCTACAACTTTCCAGTAATCTTTATCTGCAGTACGGGGAGGTCTTCCCTTAAACATTTGGCCAAAGGGACTCCAATGCCATGCTTTGGGTTGTCCTAAAGCATGACTCATAATGGATATACCACGTGCTAATGACATTGCATCTTTTCCCAGGTAGCTATATTCTGAAGCGTAAAACTCAACCGCCGCATTTAAAGCATCCTGGTCCGTTTTTCCAAAAGGCGCAAAATCTCCAGATAAGTGTGTTGGCAATTGCTCACCAGATAATGAAGAACGGTTTAGGCCACCAATGGCTTCTCCCATAAGTTCCTGCACTCTTTTCCAGGCATTCAAAAATCCAACATTTTTTAGGTTTACACCTATAAACCCTCCGTTGACATATATCGAATTTTTATAGGCTAAATCAAGACCAAATGGTTTATAATATTTTCTCCAGGCAACCCGTTTTGGGTGAAACTCCATTAAAGGAGAATTTACATCTTCACATAAAGCAATCCCGCATTCCAACCAATCTTTATAAAAAGACCAGGGAGCCGTAATAACAATATCGGGGTCGAAGTAAAAGATCCCTTCTATCTCAGTTCCGATACTTTCAATTATACGCAACATAAAGTCAGGCTTATAATTGGTAAGATGATAGTCGGTATTCAATCTTATAAAGCATAAATTAATGCCGTGATCCAGTTGAAGTTGCTTACATTCATCCCAACCTTTTATAGTTAAACTCTGCGCCTGTGATGCCCAGGAAGGCATTGCCCCCCTATAGCCTACATAAATAGTTCCCTTGTAACCCACCTTATATAAAGAGTTAGTTAAGGCGGCAACACCATAATGATAGTGCCCTTCAAAAAGTGTACATATTACAATTGACATCCGACAAAATTAGAGCTTGAAAACATAACTATTTTTTCGATGCAGATCCTCTTTTAATAATTTTTTTTATGGTAGATTTCAATTTGCTTTTTGCAGAATTTAGCCTTGATCCAAATTCTTTGCTTTTATACCTGTCTAACTGCAGGTAATCGGCAATAAATAAGGGAAAATACTCTTCAAAAACGCCATTCCGTTCGTCAAGTATAATCTTTTGATTTTTAGAACTCCAACTCATTCCCTCACAATCACATCTTGAGATAGAAAAAGGAATATGCTTAAAGGACACATTATACTTACAAATACTTAATAAAAAGAATTTCCAGTCCGAACTTATTTTTAGCTTATCATCATAATATGCAACAGTATTGTGAAGTGATTTCTTTATGAAAGTGGCCTGGTGGCCTAATGATTTATTTCTAAAATATTGAAAACTCAGGTTTTCAGGATATTTTTCAATCATAAAGATTTCGCCATTGCTATCCCAAATAACATCTCCATAGATGATATCCTGGTTATAGGCCCCAGTCTTAAAAACTGTTTCCAAAATCGAATTATCCGCGAGTATGTCACCTGAATTAAGCATTAACAGGTATTCGCCGCCTGAAACTCTTATTCCTTTGTTCATGGCATCGTAAACACCATTATCCTTTTCACTTACCCAAAAATGGATGTACCTGCTGTATTTGTCAATTATTTCAACACTGCTATCTTTTGAACCACCATCAATGATTATATATTCAAAATCACGGTAAGTTTGGCTAATTACACTTTTAATAGTCGCCTCCAAACCGGGGGCATTATTATAGTTAATGGTAATTATAGATAATTTCATTATTTACCCGGGTTCCGTAACTTAATCTGTCCAATGATAAAAATGTGAGGCATAACTCAATCGCAATTTCACGCCCGGGCTTTCCTTTCTTCCGACATACCCTTTAGATAATGTTTAAAATACAAAAAGTTACAGCGTGCTTTGGATAGTAATCCTGATGTATCCAGGGCTTCTTTAAATAAGAAATAGGATGCTTTAGATTCTTTTTGCTTTTCCATTTTTTTGTAAGCAAGCGTTACATTAGCAACATAGAAAAAGATTACTTCGTTTATTAGCTTGTAATTTTTTCCATTATATAGCAGCCACCTGAAAACATTTAAATAGTACCCTCCGATATAAGGTATCCTCTTATCAGATTGCACTTGCCTGGTAATTCTGTCGAAACTTTCATCGTCAACAAAAACACTCAGAGATTCCTTTACCAATGAAACTTTTTTTGAAGCTACCAGGTATCTAAAGGTTATATCCCAATCCTGGTAACAGGAATAATTTACATTGTATCCGCCTATTTTAACCAGTATATCCCTCCTGTACATCCAACACTGTGTACTGCCAAGAAGTTTCCAATGAATAAGAGACCCGATATAGTCATTTCCATTTTCAATGCTCGGAATATATGTTTCACCCGTAACTGAATTAACGAATCCGCAAGTGCAGGAATCACTTCCTTCTGATTCAATAGTATTTACCTGCTTTTCAATCCGAGTTGGAAGCATAACATCATCAGAATCAAAAAACACCACGTATTTACCTGTTGATTTTGTTAAACCGAAATTCCTGGCGATAGGTGCACCCTGGTTAACCTGTTTGTAATAAACCACATTTGACCAGGCGGAGTCGCCTGACTTACGGTTACTAATCTTAAGTTCGGTATCGTCTGTCGATCCATCATCGACAACAATTATTTCAATTGATTTATACGTTTGCGAAACAATACTTTCAAGACAAGTGAAAATTTTATTTGCCCTGTTATAAGTTGGAATAACTACTGAAACTAAAACCGACATAAAATAAAGATTCGAAAAAAAATGTTTTCGCTAAACAGAAAAAGCTTTTTCCCACATCAAACCAGATTGCCTTTCAAGTGAAGTAATTACATCAGGCTTTACATGATGCACGCTGTTACTATTCGATAATGCCTCCCATACTTTTTGCTTTGCCAATGGCAGATCACCGATATCGAGCAAATTTTCAGGCACTTTATAATCAGCGAGTAACTCGGGATATTTGTGACTCCAGCCTGTACAAAAAGTAACGACGCCCTGCGATAATCCGCTAACCACACCGTGGAACCGGGATGAGATTAACAATTTCATTTTACCGATAACGGCTTTTACTTCCAGTGCATTTAAATTATTTAGTTTTAATACTTCTTTAGAAAGTCCTGCCTGTATTTTATTTAAAATTTCTTCATCACCTATTCCTTCGTGATTGAGTAATACCAGATGTTCACCCTTATCAATAAAATCCTGGCAAATACCTATTAGAAAATCAATATACCCGGAAGAAGTTTCCTTAGAGGTATGAGAAACCATTTTAAGATTAGGGATAACACATACATATTTTTTATCCTCTATAAACTGTGCTAATGCCACCTTTGGCTTCAATAAATTTGTAAAATCTGGCATCAACACTATTTTGTCGCTTTCTCCAAACAGTTTTACCAGGTAGTCATAAGATATTCTTTCCCTTGCAAACAACACGTCAGCATACTTATAAACTATTTTAATACGATCAATTGCCAGGGGAAGTGTGAATGGGCCGAATGCCTGTGGCAAAAAAACCAGCTTCGCCTTATTGTCTTTTAATGTTTTGTAATATTTTTCTAATTTCTGATTACCTTTTTCACTATAGGCGTTTATCCACTGATCAGAAAATTGAAAGCCACCTGCGTCCAGCAAAAGATCAATTTCATTTGCTTTGACAGAAAAGATTTTAGAAAGAACTGTTTGTGGAACAACACCGGCAATTAGGTCCGGCCGGTAGATATACAAACCTTCACCAATTGCCTGGGCAATATTACCACTTACAGCATGTGGGTTTATAACACGACGGCTAGCAGGATATTTCTCTTTTGATTTTTGAATAACGGCCCGTAACATTAACTCAGCCCCTTTGTTTATAAAGCCTGCATTATCGATAAGAATATTCATATTATTTTTTTTCTATTCACTAATATTTTAAAATCGTACTTATGTATAAACTTTGCAACTACCAACATTTATAATAAGCAGGAAAATTTAAACACCGGGTTCACGAAAGCAGTAATAAGAGAATCAGTTGTTGGGGATTGAAACTTATGCAATTGCATTAAGTTGAATATTATCATAGGAACAATCAATATTACTATTGCCTGAGTCATCCCATAAAATAATGGCGACTCCACCTGATAGATAAATATTCATATCATCAGAAATAGTCATGATTACAGTGTCATCATTTAAAAATGAATACTTGTTTCCTTTCACTACTATTTTGAAATGATACTTTTTCTTTAAATTGATGGTAAAAGGAGCAGTGTATAAACTGTTATAGAACTGGCCTTTGTTTACGATGTCAAAATGAAGCAGCCCTGCTTCTATTCTAAACCGGTAACGGTTGTAAAAATCGCGGTACCTAAAAGCCAGCTGTATTTCACGAAAGTGCGTATTGAAGGTGGCGTCAAATGCCAATTCGTAATTGGTTATTTTATAATCCTGCTGGTAATAATAGATCCAGTCATCTTTTAAGCCAGTGCTTTTAAAATACAGGTCATTATTTTCCCTGCTTGTTTTACTATCGGTACATACATTATCAATAGTGTAGGAATTTATGCCATAGAATTCCAGGAACCTGTTATGAAATCGCTTTTTTACATAGTCCCAATTTTCATTTTTATAGATTAACTTACTAATAAAATCTTCATCGGGATACAAGTTGTCGATGCTTTTATATGCAACCAGTTCTTTGCTTGCTTTAAATAACGATAAATACTTTTTTTCCGTTTTTTTAACTGAAAATTTCTTGTAGGTATCCAATACTTTGAAAACATACCTGTTCATTAAAATTCTATTCATTTTTTAAATCTAAAGCTCTTGTAACTCGGTCATTTTTTTAAACTTGGAAGAAGATGTGACCAGCTGGTTGAAATTACCTTTATCTATAATTCGCCCCTGGTTCATTACAACAATTATATCTGCGTTTTTTATAGTTGAAAGCCTGTGTGCTACTATTAATACCGTGTACTTTCCATGCAGGGCTTCGATGTTCGATTGTATGGTTCTTTCTGTTTCTGAATCAAGGGCAGAAGTAGCCTCGTCAAGTATTAAAATATCTATGTCTTTATACAATTCACGGGCTATTGATATTCTCTGCTTTTGTCCACCACTTAAATTGATTCCGTTGTTACCTAACTCTGTTTTTTCCTTCGCCGGAAGCGTATCAATGAAATCTTTGATAGATGCCTGTTTGATGGCCTTTTCGAACCTTGCATAACTTTCCGGAGAGGGTTTATCCCAAAATGTAACGTTGTTAAAAATCGTATCGTTGAAAACAACAGGATCTTGTGTTATATAACCTATTCTTTTTTGAAAAGTAGCAATGTTCAATGAATTTCTATCATGTCCATCAATGGTAAGCGTACCACCGCTAAGAGGAATTAAACCTGCTAAGATGTTAACCAATGTAGATTTACCACTACCACTTTCACCTACAAAAGCAATCGTTTGATTTCTTTGAACAGTCAGGCTCAGATCTTTTAAAATCAGGCTATCAAGGTATCCGAAACTGGCATGCTCCAGTTTAATTTCATGGTTAAATTTTTCAAGTTTGTATTTGCCATCTTTTTCCTGGTTATCAACCAGTTCCCTTTCAAATTCAACCATATTTTCCATTGAACCGGCAACTCCTAAAAAGGCGTTATAAGAAGACTGCATCAGCATCATGGACGACAAAGCCCTGTAGAAGAATAACAAGCTTATTAAAATAGTACTTAATGCACCTCCCAGAAAATTGATCTGCATTAGTATTACACCACTTACCACTAAAATCAGAATCGGCTCACGGGTTGCAGAAACCAATGCGCCCAGTTTTCCAATTTTGCGATTTGTTTCTTCAATATGCTCAATGGTGCCTATTAGTTTTTTATTATAAACATTCAGTAAACCTGTTGCTTTAAGATATTTAAAGCTGTTTACGTACTGAATAATTAAACCCTGGTAATAATTAGTTCCAAAGGTTAGCTTTCGCGAAGCATCTTTTGTTAATGCGTATACCTTCCTGTAAATTACACTTGAAAGACCTCCGCCCAAACAGATTAATAGTGCAAATTTCGCATCTACAAAAAATGCAAAAAGCATGTACACGATTACCATTACCAACTGTTGCACGGTAGCAAAATATTGTAAGTATGCAGTTGAAATTCTTGCCACTTCTCCCGACAATGCATTTTGAATGGTACCGACATCCGATAATACAAAAGATTTGTAGGAAAGCTGGCCCATTAAAACGGTTAATTTACGGCGGATCTTTTTCACAAAATACTGGCGAACAACTACTTCATATAAAGAACTTACATAAAGTGCCAATCCTTTGAATACAAAAAACAAACAAAGGATCATCAATACATTGCCCAATGTTAGTGTTAGCCCGATAGCAGACATTCCTTTCACTAAGAAATTCAGGTTACCAAGGCCTTCCTCACCATTGGTATTGGAACCATCGACCAGTTTTAAAAGGGGTAAAAACATGGCAAGCCCAAATCCATCCATAAACCCCACCGCTATATTTAACCCGACCCTTAAAAAAATCCGGTATCCTAAACGCTGATAGAAATAAGCGAAATTCTGAAAGTATTTTTTTATGAACTTTTTGAGATTCTTTATAACCATGAATTGACCTTTAATTCAAATAACTTGCAAGTGCTTAATTGTTGCACCTGCCAAAATGTAACCTGTTGGTTATGCTATTATTTCGGATGTTGCAGGGTGGTTTGGGGGCAAACAAATACACAGCCTGAAAGCCATTAGCAGGAACTGATAGTAAAAATCAGTTATTATACTGCCTTATATGATCTAATGAGCGCTTTTGAGAAAAAGCAACAAGGCCTTCGGGATCAGGATAGCCAACGCCCATGCACATTATAGGACGCTGATGCTTTTCTAATTTTAAAAACTGCTCCATTTTCATCTCACGTTCCTCAATATCGGGCCAGTTTATCGACACACTGCTTAATTCAAGGGTTTCCAAAGCCAGCATAAACGACATGGCTGCCAAAGATCCATCAATATATATCAGGTGCCGGTCACGCTCATCAAAATAAGCGTCGAGGTTTCCTACTACTACCACTAAAACGGGAATGGAGTGGCCGTATCCTACTGTACCCATCGGGTAATTTACCACTTCCTTTACCATTTGCGGATCATCGAAGATATGAAAGGTAAATGGCTGGCGATTACAGGCACTTGGGGACTGGTTAGCAACCATAATGGCTTTGTCGATCCTTTCTCTTTCTACTTTCTTATCTAAGAACCACCTAACAGATCTCCGGTGTTTTGACAATTTATAGAAATCGTCAAAAGAAATATCGAAACCCGATTCAAGTCTTTTGTAGGGTACTGATCTTGAGCAAAAAGCTTCCTCTTTAGTGGGTTCACTTTCGACCGTTTTTTTAAATCTTTCGTATTGGGATAATACAAAAGGGTCTGATGATGCAGAACTAAAATAATCACTTAAAACATCATAAAACCATTTCAATTGTGGATTGCCTTCCAATTCATTACCATTCCATACATTAACAAAATTGTCGATAGTTTCTTTAATGTAATCTTTTGCAAACACAGGCCTTTTCGGCCGCATTATTAAGCCTTTTTCTATTCTGTGGATATTTCTTACTAATAGAAAATAATTTTTCTTTGAGCTTTTGGACTCCTCGACATGTTTCATTTTTCCAAATAAAACAGCCTGGTGTTCCCGATCAAAGGAAGTATCGAACAGATAATAATATAAGGATGATAATCGCGGTGATTTATGGCATATTGCCAGCATCCTTTCTTTTACAATAGCATTTTTGTAATGCTTTACCCTGTTAGTTATTTGCTTTATCATACAAATGATATTAGAAACTACTAACTAAAACCGGGGTTAATTGTACGTATTTACATTTTCAATAAGATGTGATTTAGACTAAGAGTTATCAGTTAAAGGTTTTCAAGAATACAATGCTTTTAAAACTTATACAATAGTACTAGCCGGGTTTAGCAGCTTTTATAGATACAAATTAAATGATGCAATTAGAGAGATCCATTTTCAACATTAAATAATCTTGCCAGCTATGTACCTCATCTTTATAAAACAGCAACTATTCGAACTGGTTTTTTATGATATAACCATGTTGCTTCAGCAGGTTTTCTTTTTTGAAATGGTCTACGTCAGTATTCACCATTTCTTCTACCAGCATTTGAAGATCGTATTTAGGTTTCCAGCCCAATACCGTGTTGGCTTTTGTTGGATCCCCGATCAGCAATTCAACTTCTGTAGGCCTGAAATACGCCGCATCAACTGCAACAACTTCAAGTCCTTCTTCTAACTGGTATTCGGGATTTTTACAGGAAATAACATACCCTTTTTCGTTAACGCCTTCTCCTTTAAAAACCAGTTCAATTCCAACCTGTTCGAATGCCATACGAACAAAGTCGCGAACCCGGGTAGTTACACCGGTTGCAATAACAAAATCTTCGGCTTTATCCTGCTGTAATATCAGCCACATTGCTTCGATATAATCCTTCGCATGTCCCCAGTCACGCTGTGCATCCAGGTTTCCGAGGTATAATTTTTCCTGTAAGCCAAGTGCAATTTTAGAGACGGCACGTGTAATTTTTCTCGTTACAAATGTTTCACCACGCAAAGGGCTCTCATGATTAAAGAGGATTCCATTACATGCAAACATGCCATAGGCTTCCCGGTAATTTACCGTGATCCAGTAAGCATACATTTTTGCTACTGCATAAGGAGAACGGGGATAAAACGGCGTGCGCTCGCTTTGCGGAACTTCCTGCACCAATCCATACAATTCTGAAGTAGAAGCCTGGTATATTCTTGTCTTTTTTTCGAGGCCAAGAATGCGGATAGCTTCCAATAAACGCAATGTTCCTATACCATCGGCGTTCGCCGTATATTCAGGAGTATCAAAACTTACTTTTACATGGCTCATCGCCCCGAGATTATAGATTTCATCGGGCTGCACATCCTGTATAATTCTGATAAGGTTGGTGGAATCGCTTAAGTCTCCGAAATGCAATTTTAATTTTACATTCTTTTCATGCGGATCCTGGTATAAATGGTCGATTCTATCTGTATTGAATAAAGAACTTCTTCTTTTGATACCATGCACCTCGTATCCTTTTTTCAATAGAAACTCCGTAAGGTAGGCTCCATCCTGCCCGGTAATGCCGGTAATTAATGCTGTTTTCATTTGTGAATAATATGAATGATCAATAATAAAATAATGTTGAAACCACAGGCGACAAGGGAAATACTGTTGTTAGAAGAAGCCTGTTTAAATATTTCCCGAAAAAACCTAAACCGGGAATGTTTTCCCTGTTTAAACGGCAACGGATGCTTCTTTGTTTAGAAAATCCTCGTAAGCTAACTGGATCCCTTCTTTTAAGGCAATCTTGTGTTGCCAGCCCAGTTGATGTAACTTACTAACATCCATCAATTTTCTCGGAGTTCCATCGGGTTTTGATGCATCAAATACCAGGTCGCCTTCAAAACCAACTACTTCTTTAATGGTTTCCGCCAGTTCACGAATGGTCAGATCTTCACCGGTACCTATGTTTACAAGTGTTTTTTCGTCGTAATTCAACATCAAAAAAAGACAGGCTTCTGCCAGGTCATCAGCGTATAAAAACTCTCTTTTTGGTGTCCCACTTCCCCATACCATTACGTTTTTAGCACCTGAAGTTTTTGCCTCATGAAACTTCCTGATCAAAGCGGGTAATACATGAGAATTTTGCGGATGGTAATTATCTCCTTTGCCATATAAGTTGGTGGGCATTACGCTAATAAAATTATCACCATACTGGTCGCGGTAGGCTTCGCATAATTTGATGCCGGCAATTTTTGCTATTGCATAAGGCTCATTGGTATCTTCCAGCAAGCCGGTCAACAGGTATTCTTCCTTTAGTGGTTGTGGGGCAAGTTTTGGATAAATACATGAACTTCCCAGGAACATTAATTTCTTAACGCCGCTGTTGTGAGCTGCATGAATAATATTTGCTTCAATCATCAGGTTATCGAAAAGAAATTCGGCCCGAAATGTATTATTAGCCATAATTCCGCCAACCTTGGCCGCAGCAAGAAATACGTAATCAGGTTTTTCTTCACTAAAAAATTCATTTACTGCTTCCTGGTTGCGTAAATCAAGTTCACTTGATGTACGCCTGATAATATTCTTATATCCTGATTTAAGCAATGCCCTTTCAATAGCACTGCCAACCATTCCCCTATGTCCTGCTATATATATTTTACCTGTTAATTCCATATTATGGTGTATCTATTTTGCTTTATGCTTTTTTCCAAAATCTTTTTGATTTGCTTTTTTCCTTATCATAGTACCCATCTCCGTAACCGTAACCATAACCATAACCATAGCCATACCCGTATGCATTGTAACGCTGTGTTCGGCCAACACCGTTCAACACAGTGTAAATAGGATTATCGGGGTATTGAACCATGCGGTTATTCAACTCTTCATAAACTGCTTTAAAGCTGTATCCCTGGCGCAATACAACAATACTGATATCAACAAATTGCTGTAACAATGTTGCATCCGTTACTACGCTAAATGGAGGTGTATCAACAATGATAAAATCAAAACGTTTCGAAAGTTCTGCCATCAGTAATGGCATTTTTTCGCCATGGATTAACTCGGCCGGGTTTGGTGGAATAGGACCAGCTGGTAACACGTATAAATTAGAGCCTTCGTAATTAGGGATTTTCTCCAAAAGATCATCCAGGGGTATGTCGTAGCTTTGACTTAAATAAGTGCTTATCCCCGCTTTAGGATCGAGACCTAAATTTTTCGAGATCCTTGGTTTCCTAAGATCAAACTCGAGAATAACTACGCTTTGTTTTAAAAGCGCGTAGCTGGCAGCCAAATTCAAACTGGTAAAACTTTTACCTTCTCCCGGCCGGTGCGAAGTAACCAGGATAGATTTCACTTTTTTACCCTTACCGGTATAGCTGATTGCCGTTCGGATGGTTCTGAATTGTTCTGCAATAACAGAACGGCCACCTTTTAACACCGGAAGCGGGTTGTCGAGGTTTTTTACATATGCAATGTCTCCGAGCAGTGGAACCTTTGTTTTATGTTCCACTTCTTTACGATCGCCAACTTTATTGTTTAGAAAATCGACAATAATCAATCCGCCGATTGGAAAAAGTAAACCCAGCGCCCAGGCAATACTCCAAATATTATTCCTGTTTGGTGAAACCTGGCCGATACCCCTTGCACGTTCAATGTTCCTGCTATCAGGGATACTGCTTGCCAATGTTACTGCTGCTTCTTCTCTTTTCTGTAATAAGAAGAGGTATAACTGACCTTTTACGCTTTGATCTCTTGTGATCTGCAGGTAGTTTTTCTCCAGGGCGGGCATATTTTTAATCCGGTTAGTCAGCATTGAATTTTTTTTCTCAACGTCGTTCAAACCAGTTTTATAAGATTCCTTAAGATTTCGCACATTGGTTATCAATGAAACTCTTATATCTTTTATCTGGTTTTCAATATCAACCAGGCCAGGGTTTAAAGTGCCCGCTTTTTCTTTCATCCTGTCTCTTGCCAGGATAAGTTCGTTGTGGCGGCCAATTAATACTGACATTGATTCTTCAGCGATGCCAAGTGTTGATGGAACGAGTTTTGGGTCTTGCTGGTTAATTACCAATTCCTTTTCCAGCAAATTGATAATATTCAGCTGGGTTTCCTGCATGGCTTTTTGCCGGTCGATTTCAGTAGCCAGCACCATGTACTGTTGCGCATCTGTAGTAATGTCTGTTATATTGTTCTGGCTTTTAAACTTTTCAACTTCTGTTTCAACGCTTCTTAATTCTTTTTCAACCACTTCCAGGCGGTCAGTTAAAAAGTCCATGGTATTTTCAGTTACCCTATTCTTGTCACTCAATCCAAGCTGATTGTATAAATTAACCAAAGAATTTACCGCATCTTCTGCCTTTACAATATGCTTATCCAGGACGCTGATTGCCAAAACTGCCGCATTTTCATTTACAATTTTGATAGTTAAAGCACCCAGGTATTGGCTGGTAGCATCATCAATAGGGGCGATCACGATGTTATAACTGTCCCAGAAGCCCACTTTCTTAGAAGCTCCGAAATTGTCGATATTAGGCCATAAGCGGCATTTCAGACCATCTATACTATACCATTTTCCCAATTGAATTTCAGATGCTTTTGCTGCTTCCGAGGTTTTAAGCATCCATTTGCTATTGTCTTTATAAAGTATCCATTGTTTATAGGAACCTAGTGTATCGGGATTAGCAATTTCCCATGAAAATGGCAGCTCTGTTCCGTACAATGTATGTTCACTGATTCGCCCTTCGTGTTTTACGCTCAGGTAGAGTTGCGAAGCCTTAACAACCTGTCGCATTAAATCATAGCTTTTCAAAACTTCAATTTCATTCTCCAGCATAACGCCATTACCACCAACGCCAATTTGTTGTAGAACCACGTTGTCTATTCCGGCATTTCCGCCTTTCATTTCATCTTTAATCAAAACCACTGCTTTTGCCTGGTAAACAGGCTCAGTAGATCTTAAATGGAAATAGGCAAAAGTTAAACATACAGCGATTGAAAGCAGTATCCATGGCCAGATAGATAATATTCTAAGAAGCAGCGCCTTTATATCAAAGCTGCTTTCCTGTTGTTGATTAGCGTCCTGGTTCAATTCGTTGTTCATTTATAACCATGTTTATTTTCAAAACGTAAAACAATATTCTTCCATTAAAAAACTTAAATAATCCTAACGAAGGATGGTGGAAACTGTTAGCAACAGCGAGGTAATACTAATAACAAAGGGAAGTATGATTGAAAAGCGTTCGCTTCTGAAGCCCTTGTTTATATTTGGTTCCACGTAAACCACATCATTTTGTTTTAACTGGTAAAAGGGGGATTGCATTATTTTACTGGTGTTAAAATTCAGGTGTGCTACCTGGACGGAATCACCCACTTTTCGCATCACTTTTACATTATACCGATTGCTAAATTCCGTCATATCGCCTGCTGCTCCAATTGCTTCCAACACATTTAATCTTTCTCCTTTACCCGGCACTGTTACCGGCGCTCTTACTTCTCCAATTACCGTTACTTTAAAATTTACCAGGGCTACAGAAACAATTACATCTTTTATATAAGGTTTCAGCAATTCATACAGTTTTAATTTTAACTCATCTGTAGTTAGTCCCACTATATAAATCTCTCCTAAAACAGGCAATGTAATTTTGCCCTGTAACGAGATTTTGTAAATGCTGATATTACTGCCCGCACCCGGTGTTGCTATACCGCCTGCAGTTGAAGCCGGGCCGGTGGGTGACACAGTACCTGCGGCAAGATTGAAATATTGGGAAGCTTCGGGACTGGTACTGCTAATAATAATTTGAACATCGTCATCAATTTGCAGCCTTAAAGGCTCATAAGGATATATGGCAACCTTCTGGATATTCCCGGTGTCTTTCAGATCCTGGAAATAGGCCAATTGTTTTGAGGTGGTACAACTAAACAAGCTACCCATTATCACCAGTGAAAAAACATAAGTAACCAATGTATTAAACTTCATATTGCAAATTGATTTATAGATTCAATGGTATAAGTTCAAATTTCCCTACACCTTAATCCAGGTTGATAAATGGAAGATTGCTACCGGTTATTTATGGCTTCGCCACCTCGGTCACACCGATAAAAAAATTACCCTGCATATTGTCGGGTAAAAACTAAAAAAGCGCAACGATATGCTATACTACAATCGTGGCGCCTTATATAATTGATTACTAGAATTTACTGTTGAAACAATAAATGATACATTAAATGGTATTAACCCGGTACTACGTATTTTTCTTAATTTTTTATTTAATAGCAACGACAACTTTTTTACTTTTTCCGACTGAATAACACCAATGTTATGGCTGGCCTTACTCAATTATAATGCCACTTAATTCAATGGGTAACTTTTAACGTTAATGATTTATCGCTAAATCCTGTAAAAATGATAGCAGCTAAAAAGCTATTGTCCCAAATATTTCCCCCTAATCGGACCGCAAATTAATCCTGAAAGGCATACTAAACAACACTATTTTGTGAATGCAACAGTTGAGCAAATAAATAGCAGATGTATTTATTATCAACAGTTTGAAGGTCATCATCTGCAAATTATATTGCAATTATCCCATGTGTATAAAATCTCATCTGGGAATTATTTACACATATTCATTAAAATACGTGAATAGATGCCTCACTTTCAGCCTTCTAAATTAACAATACGGTAAGCGGGCTGCGGACTAACTGGATTTGTTATCAACTAAAAAAGCGGCCTATGCCGCTTCCTTGTCCCCCAGGCGGGACTTGAACCCGCACTCGCATTGCTGTGAACAGGATTTTAAGTCCTGCGTGTCTACCAGTTCCACCACCAGGGGATCCTTAAAAAAAAACCCGAACTAGTCGGGAGTTTCAGAGCGGAAGACGAGATTCGAACCCGCGACCTCAACCTTGGCAAGGTTGCGCTCTACCAGCTGAGCTACTTCCGCATAAGAGATCAAAAAGAACTAAAATTTTCCCCTGTTTCTTTAAACCAACCGGTATTTTGTAAGCTTAACCTACCAGCCGTTTTAATTTGGGAGTGCAAAAATAGCCGCTCAATTTAATCTACCAAATATTTTTCTATTTATACTTTGGTGTAAACTGCGAACTCTCCTGGATCTCAACTCTTGGTTTACCCTTATACCCGTGTTTATAAACATTATAGCTGCATCCCGTTACGAAAGCAAGAAAGGCAAACACTTGCATATAAAACATAAATCTTGAACTGGTTACCCAGTTTCTACCAAATTCCCGGTCATCTGGCTTATGGTGAACATCGTGTTGAGACATACTTTTATTTTAACTGCCGCAAAAATAAGGAGCATTAACAAAGTACCCAACCCGAATTTTACATTTTAATCCCCAAAGTTGTTTTTGACCAATATCTTAGAAAAATGATAAAACGTTTTTTGCAGTGGCGCTTCTTTGTTTTATTACTTGCCATTGCTATCATATCAGGTACCATTTTCTACACACGTTACCTCGCGGGCAAGATTGAAAAAGAAGAAAGACAAAGAGTAGAGGAATGGATCCAGGCCAACAATGTTATTCAGCAATCGGGTGAATCAGTAGCTATTTCGTTAGCAAATTTAATTTCAGTTAACAACGAAGACATACCATTAATTGCAACAGACGAACAGGGAAATATTCTTGAGACCCGCAACCTCGATTCCAATTCACTTTCAAAGGACAGTTTGTTTGCAGTAAAACAACTGCAAAAGCTTAAAGAACAAAATAGTCCTATTATCTGGCAAACTGCTTCGGGTATCATAAAAGTTTATTATGGCAATTCGAAATTACAAACCGAAGTAAGTTATTATCCGTTGGTCCAACTCCTGGTAGTGGCGCTTTTTGTTTTACTTATCTTATCAATTGTAACTATACAAAATAAAAGCACCCAAAACCAGGTATGGGCAGGTATGGCAAAAGAAACTGCACATCAAATGGGCACTCCTTTAACCAGCCTCGAAGGCTGGGTAGAAATGCTAAAGCTGCATCCTGTTAATGAATCTTTTATACCAGATATAGAAAAAGATGTTTCAAGACTTAAACTGGTATCAGATCGCTTTGGTAAAATCGGCAGTACACCTCAATTAGAATTAACTCCACTGGTACCACTTGTTAGAGATATGATCACTTACATGAAGCGTAGAGCTTCGGGTAAAGTAGTGTTTGAATTAAATGGCGATGATAAAAATATTGATGTGCTTATATCTCCCACCCTGTTCAATTGGGTATTAGAAAATCTTATTAAAAATGCACTGGATGCCATGGAAGGTGCAGGCACAATCACCACAACTATTGAAGAAAAAGAAACACAGGTGATTATCGATATATCAGATACCGGCAAAGGCATTGCAGCATCCAATATCAAAAATGTTTTTAAGCCCGGTTTTACTACCAAAAAACGGGGATGGGGGTTAGGATTGTCGTTAAGCAAACGCATTATGGAACAATACCACAAAGGAGAGCTTTATGTAAAACATTCGGAACAAACAAAAGGGACCACTTTTCGAATTATTCTTCCTAAATAACAGGTTTCAATTTTTATTTAAAGAAAATGATTTCAAATTGAAACCGCCATTATCAAAGTATAAACGGAACTTGTTAGAACCTTTTTCAAATTGCACAGGAATGGTTATGGTTTGCCAGTTTGTATAGCCACCAGTAGCGGGTACTTTCAATTGGGGCGATAATTGTTTGCCATTTTTTGTAACAGTAAATAGTCCTCCCGCTTTAATAGCAGACACAAAAAAGACGAGGCTGTATTTTCCCGGCTCTTCTACTTCAATGGTATACTGAAGCCATTCATCCTCTTTGATATCGCCAACATAATACGAATCGTAAAGGGAAGAATCTTTGAAAATATCCACTCCATCGCTTCTGTAAACTCTTCCGCGGTTTCCGACACCAGGTTTTCCTGCAGAACGATAGTCTGCAGTATCGCTGTCGTAATAAGCCATACCATTTTTACCAAGGTCGTAGTTCGGTGCCGGTATAATTAAATCAGGTCTTAAATGCACAGTTTTGAAAGGTTTGGTTTGAATGGTAAAAGGCTGGCGAATTAAAGCATCTATCACATCATAATGCTTGATGTTTGTAGCAATATTTGTGTAGGTAGCCAATTCAAGCAACCCACTGTAAACATCACTTTCTTTTGGCGGCTCATCGGCTTCACCATTCCAATATTTTAATAACCGATCATAGTTTAAATTAGACTTTACCTGTAATGGGTTATTCGCACCTAATTTTTTTAACGGCCACCATGCCCAACCGATATTATTCGATTCCAATAATGCTACCGCCTGTGTAAACCATACATTAGAATTTTCGCCGGTCTCTCCTAACCACACCGGCACATTTAATTTATTGCGATGATTTATCATGTGTTCTATAGATTTCTCATCGTTGAAATTCCAGTATTTATGAAAACTTAAAACCATATTGCTATCCCATAGACCTTCATCAACAATGCCCTTATAATTATTGCCCCAGCCATTTCCTTCAATAATCAGCAGGTGGTTTTTATCTACCTCCCGGATGGCATTTGTAATTGAGATATACAACTTTTTTAAAGCAGCATTATTTTGTTCTTTTATGCCGTTCCTGTCGTTTATACTATCTGTAAAACCCCAGTTTGGTTCATTCACCAAATCATATCCTCCTATGTAAGATTCATTAACATAACGTTCTGCCAGTTTGCGCCATAATGCAATGGTTTTTTGTTGGTTTGCTTCGCTTTGCCAAAGTGATGGCTTTGATGAATCACGATCAGAAATATTCAGATCGTTTCCCTGCCCGCCGGGTGCAGCATGAAGATCTAAAATAAGATACATGTTGTTTGCCTTGCACCAGGCTAATAAACTATCCGTTAAAGCAAATCCTTTCTCGATCCAGGTGTTGTTTCCAGCAACAGGTTCCAATTCAGCCGGAAGCGTATAAAGGTTGTAGTGCATTGGTAATCTTACCGAATTGAAACCCCAGGCTTTAAGTGAGTCAATATCTGCTTTTGTAGTATGATTTTCCAGCCATACTTCATAAAATTCATCAGCCTGTTCTTTGCTCAGGATTTTCTCAATCCGTTTGCGAATTTCATGTTGCTGACCTGTATTTTTTATACCAAGCATATACCCTTCCTGCAACATCCAGCCTCCAAGGCCATATCCCCTCAGTATAATGTTCTCTCCTTTCTCATTTACAATTTGTTTTCCGGATGTCTTTAGAAAGCCCTGTGAATTTGCTCGTAGTCCTAACATCAAAAAAACAAGGATGATTGAAAATGATTTAAAAAAATTCATGATGATTATTTAGAAGAAGGAAATAATATAAAAACCGGAAACAATGAAAATACCAGCTTTGAAAAAATCAATACCAGGTGTAAGTTGCCACCGAATTTGCTGCCAATGAAACCGTCCTTATTTTTTGCTTTATTTTAATTTGAAACTGCCTGTTTTTATTGCTGGTATTAGCCACCACCATTTCCATCCCGGTTTTTAAAGGATACATTAGGCAGATCTTTGAGTTGATTCGAAGCAATTCTTACTGAACCTGGTCTTATAAATTTCGAGAAATGAGCTGCAGCATAATAGGCCAGATTTCTTGTTACCGTATCTCCATCAACTGAAACTGCACCCTGGCACATGCTACAGCCACCACGATCAGTATAAGGTGTAAATTGTGAATTAGCGGCAAGATTCCATGCAAGCACATTACGACTCCAGTTGCGGGTAGCACCTATAAAAATTCGTTCAACGGGTGAAGCAATATTGAAAGCAGGACGATTGGGTCTTGTATTCTTTCCAAACTGTACTATCATTTGCTCGGTAAAATAAATATGCTTGTCGGGGTGTGCATTGTGTACATCACTTAACGCACTAATCTCACCATTGTACAAATGAAATCCGGATCCATCAATATATTTGTTAGCAGCGCTATCATCTAAAATAAATATGGGATAATCAGGACGATCGGCATTGTGATCGTAGAGAATAATTTTGGTTGTTAACCCGGCAGATTTTAAAGCTGGCCCAAGATTATTTTTGATAAAATTTGCCTGTTCCAAAGCCGTCATTAAAAGACTTGGATTGTTACCTGGATGCAAAGGCTCGTTTTGAATAGTAATCGCATCAATTATTATTCCTTCAGCTTTCATGCTTTTTATATAACGAACAAAATACTGCGCATATACCGGGTAGTATTTCGCTATCAGCCTTCCACCGCGTGTATCGTTATTTGTTTTCATCCAGGCTGGTGGCGACCATGGCGAACCCAATATTTTTATATTCGGATTGATCTGCAAAATTTCCTTCATCACCGGAATTACATCTGCCCTATCGGGACCTAAGTCAAATTTAGAAAGCGTAGTATCGATTTCTCCTTTTGGTAAATCATCATATGAGAAAATCTTTTCATTTAAATCGGAAGCACCTATGCTTAACCGTATATAACTTATCCCGATACTGTTGCCAATGGTATCAAATAATTCATGCAACAACTCACTTCGCTTTGCTGCATTCATTTTTATAATAGGCATGGCACTTCCCTGAGTAAGGGAAAAACCAAAACCATCCATTTCCTGGTAAATTTTTGAATCATCGATATTAATAACAGCAAGCTTTGAAGCAGCGGTTTTAACAACTGGCAATGCAAGTTTTTGAAAAAGTAGCGTACTATCACCTGACGTTACCCACTGTTGCATATTCCCGTTTACCTGGCTAAAAGCCGGCATTTTAAAGCAAACAAGCAGGCTGGCTATGGCTATTCTGCAGATCGTTTTCATACAAACAAATTTATAACAGAATAGCAGATGATTGTATGTAATTAAGCAGGTATTGCATCTTACGAGAAAATTACGCATGTTTAAAATAGCTATCCCAAAACCTTGTCATGAAGACTGGCAGCTAATGCTACCAACCGAAAAAGGTGCTCATTGTGGTGTTTGTTGCAGAAATGTGATTGATTTTACTATGATGAGCGATGAAGCCGTAAAAAACTATTTGTTAAACCGCGATCCCGGAAAATTATGTGGCCGGTTCAGGAACGAACAGGTAGAAACGAAAATGATTTACCTGCCGGAAAATATTTTAAGCAGGAAGATAGCCGGGTGGAAAAAATTTATGGCAATTGTTATACTGGCTTTTAGTTCAACTTTAATTGGATGCGATGTATTAATTCGTGAGGTTATCAAAGGCGAACCATTGCTGCAGACCGCACCTGATAACTGGCTGACCGGGGATACGATTTATGCAAAAAACATGGGAATGCTCTCACCTTCCATCGAAGCATCATCAAAAGATACTACAACATGTAATATGGCGACGAAAGGCGACGATCCTGTTGTGATTAAAGCAGCTACCATAACAGTAGCAAAATTAAACAGCAATCCTGGCCGGAGTCTTATAATGGGTAAAATTGCGTATGAACCTGTAAGAAAAAAAATTGCCGGAACGGGGTCTGCAGCACATAAAAAATCCCGCAGACACAAGTGACTGCGGGACGCAAAATTATTATTAAAAAAATTTAATCCAGTTTTAGCACTGCTAAAAAGGCTTCCTGTGGTATTTCAACATTACCTACCTGGCGCATACGTTTCTTACCTTCTTTTTGTTTCTCAAGAAGTTTACGCTTGCGGCTGATATCACCACCATAACATTTAGCGGTAACATCTTTGCGCATGGCACTGATGGTTTCCCTGGCAACGATCTTAGCACCAATTGCAGCTTGAATCGCAATCATAAATTGCTGGCGTGGTAAAAGCTCCTTTAGCTTGTCGCAGAGTTTACGGCCAAATTCGTTGGCGCGGCTGCGATGGATCAAGGCACTTAAAGCATCTACTTTTTCACCATTTAATAAGATGTCCATTTTAGCAATATCACTTTCGCGGTAATCCAGTGGATGATAATCAAAAGAAGCATAACCGCGGGTCTGGCTTTTCAGCTTATCATAAAAATCGAACACGATCTCTGTAAGAGGTAATTCAAAAATCAACTCCACACGGGTTGGCGTCAAATAACCCTGGTTTACAAGTATGCCACGTTTGCCTATGCAAAGCGTCATAATATTTCCAATATATTCTGGCTTGGTAATGATCTGGGCCCGAATAAAGGGTTCTTCAATTTTATCAATTTTCACCACATCCGGCATATCGGATGGATTACTGATAATAATTTTTTCCCCCCTGGTATTGGTGGCGTAAAAACTTACGTTTGGTACCGTAGTAATCACTGTTTGATTAAACTCACGTTCCAGCCTTTCCTGGATAATTTCCATGTGCAGCATGCCCAGGAAACCGCATCGGAAACCAAAGCCCAGCGCCTGGGAAGTTTCCAGCTCAAAGGTTAAAGAAGCATCATTCAACTGCAACTTTTCCATGCAATCCCGCAGTTCTTCAAACTGGTCGGTATCAACGGGAAAAATTCCGGCGAACACCATTGGTTTTACTTCTTCAAACCCCTGTATCATATCAGCGGGGCGGGCGGCAAGGGTAATGGTATCTCCTACTTTTACTTCCTTGGCCACTTTTATACCTGTAATAATATATCCTACATCTCCGCAATTCACTTCCTGCCTCGGAGCAAGGCCCATCTTTAAGATTCCAACCTCGTCGGCGCCATATTCTGTGCCAATGGCTGCAAATTTTACTTTATCATTTTTACGCAAAGTGCCGTTCATGATGCGGTAATAGACAATAATTCCGCGAAAGCTGTTGAACACACTATCAAAGATCAATGCCTGTAGCGGCGCTTCCGGATCACCACTTGGCGGCGGGATCTTTTCTACAATTGTTTCTAAAATTTTATCAACGCCAAGACCTGTACGGCCGCTGGCTCTTAATATATCTTCTCTTTTACAACCGATCAAATCAATGATCTGGTCTTCCACCTCTTCAATCATTGCCCCGTCCATATCAATTTTATTGATGACGGGGATAATTTCAAGATCGTTGTCGATAGCGAGATACAGATTACTGATGGTTTGTGCCTGGATCCCCTGTGCGGCATCTACCAGCAACAAAGCTCCTTCGCAGGCAGCAAGCGCACGGCTTACTTCATAACTAAAATCAACGTGACCAGGCGTGTCAATCAGGTTGAGAATGAAATTATTATTCGGAACACCGTCTATTTTTTTATCGCCTGAATATTTATAATCCAGCTGGATTGCATGGCTTTTGATGGTAATACCTTTTTCTCTTTCCAGGTCCATATCATCTAAAACCTGGTCCATCATCTGGCGTTCGCTAATGGTATTGGTTGTTTGCAGCATGCGGTCGGCCAGCGTGCTTTTGCCATGGTCAATATGTGCAATAATGCAAAAATTCCTGATCTCTTTCATTGTGTTGTCGTAAGTCTGAACTGCAGTACCTGGAGGCAGTGAGACAATTTAAAGTGCTTTTTGGCCGGCAAAGATAGCGGGAAAGAGCTGCCCCCAAGCACCCGCCTATAATGGATGCAATCGGGCAGCTTCTTTGCAAAACTGCTTTAAATTTTTTTCAAAAACCTTTCCTGTAAAACTTAAAATGGACCTTTGGTAGCTGTTTGTATTTGTTTAGCCAAAAAAGTAACGGTTGCGCAAGGCTCCATTGAGTTCCATATATTCGTTTTCACAAAAAGCCATATGGATTTAAAACAACAATTTGAAGCTGCCGTAATTGCCAGCAAAGAACTTTCATCTAAACCTTCGAACGATGTTTTGTTACAATTGTATAGCCTTTACAAACAGGCTACAACGGGCGATGCTGATAACGAGGGTCCATCCAACCCTTTTGATTTTGTAGGCAAGGCCAAGCACAATGCCTGGGTAGAACAAAAAGGCAAAACAGCTGATGTGGCCATGCAGGAATATGTTGATGTTGTAAATCAACTAAAGAACTAAACCAAAAACTGCTTTTTTCAATCATCATTTTTCAGTTGGTATTATGGGTGCTCCGCAGTTAAAAAAGAACAGCAAAAAGTACGATGTCATTATTGTGGGCTCGGGTGCAGGCGGTGGCATGGCTGCTTATATACTGGCTAATGCCGGCGTATCAGTTTGCCTTATAGAAGCAGGTCCCTCTTATGATCCGGCCATCAACGTTACCCAGTTGAAAAACCCATGGGATTCGCTGCGGCGAGGTGCCAGCACAAAATATCGTCCGTTTGGCGATTTTGATGCCTGCTATGGCGGTTGGGATATTGAAGGAGAACCTTACACAAAGGCCGAAGGCACGCAATGGGATTGGTTTCGCTCACGGATGGTGGGTGGACGTACCAACCATTGGGGGCGCATTTCGCTACGCTTCGGTCCAAAAGATTTTAAACGCAAAGACATTGATGGATTGGGTGATAACTGGCCTATCGGATATGAAGACATCAAACCTTATTACGACCGCGTAGATAAACTTATCGGGATATTTGGCACTAATGAAGGATTGGAAGATCACCCGGATGGCTTTTTTATTCCGCCCCCAAAACCACGGCTGCACGAGCTGATGATTAAACGGGCGGGCATTGCCACGGGCATCCCTGTGATCCCGTCCCGCATGTCGATGCTTACCAAAAAGATCAACGACTCCCGCGGTGAATGCTTTTACTGTGCGCAATGTGGCCGGGGTTGTTCGGTGTATGCCGATTTCTCCTCTTCATCGGTATTGATAAAACCCGCCATTGCCACCGGCAAAGTTGATCTTATAACCGGCGCCATGGCACGTGAGGTACTTACAGACAAAGAAGGCCTGGCAACAGGAGTATCATTTATAAACAAAGCCGACATGATGGAATACCAGGTGTTTGGCCGCTCGGTAATTCTTGCGGCAAGTGCTGGTGAAAGTGCCCGGCTGCTACTAAACAGCAAAAGCGACCGGCATCCAAACGGGCTTGCCAATAGCAGTAACGTGGTTGGAAAATACATTCACGACAGTACCGGATCTGGTATGGGTGGTGTAATACCCGAATTGTTTGGCCGCAAGCGATACAACGAAGATGGTGTTGGTGGTATGCATGTGTACACGCCCTGGTGGCTGGATAATAAAAAACTTGACTTTCCGCGAGGCTATCATATTGAATACGGCGGCGGTATGGGCCAGCCGCTTTATGGTTTTAACTGGGGCATCGAAAACCTGAATGGCAAATACGTGGTAAATGGTCAAACAAAAGAAGCCGGCGGTTATGGTACTTCCCTGAAGGAAGATTACCGGCATTTTTATGGTGCCTCCATTGGAATGGCAGGTCGCGGGGAAGCCATGGCATTAGAAAGTAATTATTGCGAGATAGACCCGAACGTAGTGGATAAATACGGCATCCCTGTTTTAAAATTCAATGTAAAGTATTCCGACTACGAGATCAACCAGGCCAAACACATGCAGGAAACATTTAAAGAGATCATGCATAATATGGGTGCGGTAATTACCTGGGGAAACAACAATGGCCCGCATAATAATTATGGCCTGGAAACACCCGGTAAAATTATTCATGAAGCAGGTACCGTACGTATGGGCAGTGATCCGAAACGATCGGTCCTGAATAAATTTAGCCAGGCGCATGAAGTAAAAAACCTGTTTAATGTAGATGGCGGACAATTTGTAAGCCAGGCCGATAAAAACATTACCTGGACCATCCTTGCATTAAGCATGCGGGCAAGTGAATACCTCATGGGGGAAATGAAGAAGGGCAATGTGTGATCTGTGATTTATGATTTGTTCGAATTCATGATCACTTACTTTATCATACATTCTAAAAGCTGATGTGTTTTTTGTTGACGAACAGTTGAATAAATAGGTAGCATCGTTGTGACTTGCCCCGCAGTGGCGGGGTCACTCCCTTCAACGGCATACCAATGAGGAGCGGAATAAGATCGATCATGAAACAACATTTCACCTAAGCAAAATCTGTAAATTAGAAACTACAGAACACACACAGATCACACATCCGACATCTTAAAATCAGACATCATACATCCGACATTATCAAATATTAAAAATTATGGATCGTAGAAAATCACTCAAAGCATTAATGGTTGGTACTGTTAGCACTGGTGTGTTACTGGATGCTTGTAAAACAGAAGATAAAAAAGCATCCGGTGTAACCGAAAAAACTGGATCGCAGGGAAGTAAAATTCCGCGTTATGATGATGAACTTGCCAATGAAAAAAGGGTATTGGCACAGGATGACTTTTTTACTGCGGAAGAAATGGCAACCATCACCATTCTTGCAGATATTATTATACCAAATGATGCCTTCAGCGGCAGTGCCAGCGAGGCAAAAGTGCCCGAATTTATTGCGTTCATCGTAAAGGATATGCCGCAGCATCAAACGCCCATGCGCGGCGGGTTGCGCTGGCTGGATGTGCAATGCTTGAACCGCTATGAAAAAGCGTTTGCTCAATGTTCACAAGAACAACAAATAGCCATGATTGATGACATCGCTTATCCTGCAAAAGCAAAACCTAATATGATGCAGGGAGTAAGTTTTTTTAATTTGATGCGCAATCTTACAGCGTCAGGTTTTTATTCTACTGAAATGGGTTGGAAAGATATTGGCTATGTAGGCAACCGGCCCAATAAATGGAATGGTGTGCCCGATGATGTATTAAAACAATACGGCTATGCGTATAGTGAAAAGGAGATTAAAGAATGCGTTAGTTATACTTAGTGAATGGTGAGTGGTGAGTGGTGAGTGGTGAGTGGTGAGTGAAACGGCAAACGTGAAACAAAAAGATCGAAGCATATGATTACGCTTCGATCTTTTTATTGCGGGTAAGTTATTATTACTGGCAAACATAACCACCGTCAGCGCTAACGAGGCTGCCAGTCATAAAAGAGTTTTCATCCGATAATAAGAAGGCAACTACGGCTGCAATTTCTTCGGGTTTACCAACCCGGCCAGCAGGTTGTGATTTATCCAATGCTTCATATACCTCTTCCCTGATGTTATTTGTAAGGACAACAAAACGATCCACTGCCTTATGCAACAAAGGCGTATCGATGGTGCCGGGGCAAATACAATTTACCCGGATATTGAATGCCGCATAATCGATCGCAGTACTTTTTGCAAACTGGCTTATAGCAGCCTTGGTGAGACCGTAAACGGCACTCCTGCCCTTGCCAACAAAACTTTGATCGCTGCCCATTAAAACAACGCTTCCTTTCCCATTTTCTTTCATCAGCGGCAATACCGATTTTAAGGTATAGAAAGTACCAGTGATATTCGTTGCAATAACATTATCAAATTCAGCATCGGTTGTTTCTTCAATACCAGCAAATAGATGAACGCCTGCATTTGCAAACAGCATATCAATTTTCTTTGCGCTATTATACACCTGGTTTACTGCAGCACTAACTGAAGCTTTATCACGTACATCACAGTATACAAAGTACGCGGGCAAATCATCTTCATGCAACAAAAGATCGAGGTTATAAACTATGGCACCATTATCACGCAACAAATCTTTAGTCGCCTTACCGATACCCGTTCCTGCACCTGTTATTATTACAACCCGATCATTCCAGTTCATACCATCTTTTAAATAAATGTAAGCAACAAGGTGCAGGCGCTACAATAAAGCTTCAAGCTCTTTCCTGAGTAATACAATTCCTTCAGTTGCAGGCTTTTCAATTGCCGTGATATTGCGAACACCTGCAGTTGTTGGCACTGATCTGTCCACAATAAACTTGGGAATACCAGCCGGCGCATAATGTAATAAACCCGCAGCAGGATACACGGCCAGTGATGTTCCGATCACAATAAAAATATCTGCTTCCGCTGCTATCTCTGCAGCTATTTCTATCATCGGAACGGGCTCTTCAAACCATACGATAGCAGGTCTCAATTGCGCACCATCTTCAGCCTTATCACCATATTTTATATCGCCTTTTATATCATACCATTTACGGGAGTTTATTTCGCTGTGCATTTTAAAGATTTCCCCGTGCAGGTGTAATACATTGGTACTTCCGCCGCGTTCATGCAGGTCATCAATATTTTGCGTGATAATAATAACATTAAAATCTTTTTCCAATTCCGCCAAACCATAATGCGCAGCATTAGGCATCGCTTTGGCAACCTCTGCACGCCGCATGTTATAAAACTCCAGTACCAATTTTGGATCCTTTCGCCAGGCACGTGGCGTAGCAACATCTTCAATGTTATAACCATTCCATAATCCATCACTGTCGCGAAACGTTTTTAAACCACTTTCTGCACTAATACCTGCACCAGTTAATACCACTAGTTTTTTCTTTTCCGCCATATGATAAAATTAAGAAGCCGTTGCAAATTTATTCAGCAGCTTCCACAATTATGACTGCTCCTCTTTTGTTTTTATCGGTACAGGTTGTGCCATTTTCTTCCTTACAAAATAAAACAGCATAATGGCCGCCAGCACCAGTGGCCAGGCACCAATAATACCAACCAACAAATTGCCAAGCCATACAGAACCATTGGTTGCAGCAGTTAAAATACGATTACCGATACCGGGTGTTTCATCCTCCCCAACTGCACCTTCAATGGGTTGGTAATAATGTATGTTGATGGTGCTATATGCAGCTTGCTGCTTTAACGACAGTGCCCTTATGGCATTCATTTCTATCTCTTCGTGCATATCATCAATCTTTTCCTGTACTGCCAAAACATCCTGCATTTTTTTAGCTGCTTCCAGCATGGCAACATATTTGTCACGCATTACTTTCTTTACCTTAACGCGTCCCTCTGCATCCACCACTTCGCCTGTTACATCGTGTGTAGTTATAGATTTACTTATAATCTTTCCATCGATATTTCCGAGGCCGTAAACCAGGGCCTCAAATTGTGCAACCGGCACTTTAACGGACATTGAATTATTGATACGGTTATTTTGCCGGGTTTCGTTTTCTGCAGCAATCCATCCACCATGCTGTTTTACCAGGGCATGTAATTTGCCGTTAAACAAATCATACACTTTACACTCCAACTCGATGCCTGCTGTTTTAATAATTTGCTTATCAAAATCAATGATAGGTGCAGCTTGTTGAACAACCAGTTCGCTGGCAGTGTCTGAAGCAGTTAAATGATTTCTGGTTTCTTTATCAGTATCGGCAATTTCTTTTATAGTAGCTAGCCGTTCTTCCTTTTTTTCAGATACCGAATACAGGCTTTCATCAGTGGTATTGGTAGCTTCACCAGTTGGACTACTATGGCATGATATCATTACAAGGCATAGCAAGAACGGCACGAAATAATTGCGTTTCATGAGTAGTTTGTTTTTAATAATTAAATGAAAAATGATTGAAAGGCCTGCATTGCAAGCACAAGGCGAGAGTGTATTACCCCTGCTAATACAGCAACAAAAGTTTATTTGAAAAAAGTAATTAAAAGAAGTGGAAAATATGGCTTACATGCAGGCATGCCTGCTGCATGATCCTTAAAAACGCCTGCATGCCCAGCATTCTAAAGATGCTATTTGATACATAAATCCATAAATAAGTAACCCGAATTATATATGTTAAAGAACTCTAACCTTTTCGTCCCGCTATTAAATAAAAAGAGGTATTAAGTCTACTGCTTAATACCTCTTAGACTTTCGTTCGGTAAATTTATTTCATACCTCCCAGCTCCATTATTATTTCCCATTCATCTTCTGTAACAGCAGACACCGAAAGCCTGCCCAGCCGAACCAACTCCATATTTTGTATCCTTTTGTCAGCTTTAATAGTTGCCAATGAAACAGGTTTTTTCAGTGCTTTTACTGGTTTAAAATTTACCACTACCCAATTCGGATCTTCGGTGGTTGGATCCTGGTAAGCTTCCTTTGCCACCTTAGCTATTCCCACAATTTCTAACCCTTCATTACTATGATAAAAGAACACCTGGTCTCCTTTTTTCATAGCCCTTAGATTGTTGCGTGCTGCATAGTTCCGCACCCCATCCCAAAAGGTTTGTTTGTCTTTTACAAACTGGTCCCAACTGTATTTAAAAGGCTCCGATTTTATTAACCAATACGCCATAAGATAAATTGTTTAACTAAACAGTCATTGCTACTACAATCACTCTACATACTAATATCACTTCACGAATATAGCATCTCCCGAATATGTTAAACATAATAAAACATGTAAAAAAAAAGCATCAGCTGCAATCCAATTGCTGATTGTTCACCGTAGCTGTATTAGTTGATTCGCGAAACAATTGGAACCCGGAAACAAAATAGTCACAAAATCAAACAACAATTATGAAATCATTGAAATTAGTTACACTCTTATTTGCATCAGTAATGATTAGTGCTGCAACATTTGCACAGAAATCGGTAGAAGTTGGCGGCGCTGAAATGTATCCAACAAAGAACATTGTAGAAAATGCGGTTAATTCAAAAGACCATACCACTTTAGTGGCGGCTGTAAAGGCAGCAGGTCTTGTAGAAACTTTACAAAGTGCTGGTCCGTTTACTGTTTTTGCACCTACCAATGCAGCCTTTGATATGTTGCCTGCAGGCACTGTACCCACGCTTTTAAAAGAAGAAAACAAAGGCATGCTTACCAGCATACTTACTTATCATGTAGTGGCTGGCAAATATGATGCTGCCGATATTACTGCATTGATTGGAAAAGGAAATGGCAAGGCAACGCTGAAAACTGTACAAGGCGATAACCTTTATTTTACTAAGAAAGGCAACACTATTATGGTTTGGGATGAGAAAGGAGGAATGGCTTCCATTACAATTAAAAATGTTTTTCAAAGTAATGGTGTAATACATGTGATTGACCATGTAGTGATGCCCAAATAAAAAGCTTACCAGGTAACTGTTAAGGTTTGATGGTGATTAAAAGGGTGCAGCAATGCATCCTTTTTTGTTGTTATCATAACAAATCAGACATCCTAAATCAGACATCCACAAATCGTACTACCACCCACTCGCCAAAACATCTGCAAGATGCATACACCTGATGTTATGATGTTTGTGTTTGGCATATCCATCAATATGCATCAGGCAACTCATATCAGTGCTAATAAGATATTTGGCTTTTGTGGCCATTGCATTGTTGATTTTTTGATCGGCCATTGCAGCACTGATGGATTCGAACTTTACCGCGAATGTTCCACCAAAACCGCAGCAGGTTTCCACATCCATCATTTCAGTTAACTGCAGACCTTTTACTTTCTTAAGCAATTGTCGTGGCTCTTGTTTTATACCACATTCCCGCAAGCCAGCACAACTGTCGTGATAAGTAGCAATACCTTCTAATGTTGCACCCACATCATCTACTTTCAACACGTTTATCATAAAAGAACTGAATTCAAAAATGCTGTCCTGGATTTTCCTTAGATCGTTTACATGCAGCGAGTTTTCAAACAGTTTTCCGTAATAATTTTTTACAAATCCCACGCAACTCGCACTAGGTGCAACTATATATTCACTACCACTAAAATCTTTTAAAAATTTGCTGCAAACTTCTTTGGCATCTTCCCAAAATCCTGCATTAAAAGCGGGCTGGCCACAACAAGTTTGATTGATATTATAGTTGATAGCACACCCTGCTTTTTCCAAAACTTTTACCATGTTAAAAGCTACATCAGGGTACAATTGATCTACAAAACATGGAACAAACATTGATACATTTTGCAAACTGCTATTAATGTTTATGCCCTTTTCATTTATCGTTACATCGTTCATGCGAATCTTCTTTTTCTCGTGTATTAAAATTCCGATTCCGGGTCTTCTTCTTCGTCTTCCCCGGCAACATCTAAAGCCCTGCACAAGGCTATCATTTTTAAGGCTGTCATTGCAGCCTCTTCACCTTTATGACCATGAATACCACCAATGCGTTCCTTCGCCTGTTCTTCTGTGTTTACTGTCAATACACCAAAGATCACCGGGGCATCCAGTTGCGTATTTAATATTGTGATTCCCTGGGTAACACTTTGGCACACATATTCGAAATGAGGTGTATCACCTTTTATGATACAACCCAATGCAATAAAGGCTTCTGCTTCGTAAGCAGCCCGGTTTACATAAGCATTAATGGCAAATGGAATTTCAACAGCACCGGGCACAACTAGTACCGTGATATTTTCTACACCGGCCGCTTCTAATATGCGTTTACAACCCGCCTCCAATTCATCAACAACCGGCGCATTCCATTCCGTTTTAATTATCACAATTTCCTGGACGCCGGCTAGTATACCGCTTCCATTTTCCATGAGTTGTTCGTTGCCAGATGATGCCATAAAAATTGATTGATTAATCCGGGTGACTTATGTGATGCCAGGCCGCAAATGCAAAAACACGAAATTAGCTAAATATAAAAAGCTATTAATTTAAAAGCTCTAAACCATTGAAGCCTTTTAAAATCTCATCATGTTGCTTTTCACTGTACCAGCGATAGATTAGCGCAAGGTATAAACAATCTACCTGTTTAATCGAAGTAGCCGTATGCAAAACCATGTTATCATTAACCGGAATATTGATCGTATGCGTGTAAAAGCTGTCTGATGCTATCTTCTCTTTCCTGATATCAGCAATGTGCAAGTTTAATTCCAGGAACCGGCGGTTTACCGACTGCTTCATTTCAGTTACGATGCTTTTGGTGATATAACTGTATAACGCCTTTTCATTTGGAAAATCTGCATAAAATAGTGCTACCATGGCATACACACTGTCCCTGTAATTAACATCAGCAACATCGGTGCGATAAGGGGGTTGTTCAAGATGTGTAAATCCAAACAAGAACCGCGGATCACTCCAGCCTTCATTAACCATCAGTTTAAATTTTGAAGAGCGGGGCTTTAAATAAATTTCCCTGAACTCACTGTAGTCACCTCCCACCCGTACAAATGTGGGCCGTGATTTTCGAATATCATCTATAGCATTAAAGCCCTTTGGAAAAGTGAACTTTATACCAAGGCCAGGATTCTGGTAAATCCAGCTGGTATCTATAAAACCAAGCGGCACATCAGATTTGATATTGCAGTTAAACGGCCTGGAAAGCCGCTTTGCTCTTTGCGCATCCCGGACCTGTATAGCACTGTCGGATAAAATCGGCAGGTCTTTTGGCGTAGGGTTGCACGCAAAAAAGCCGTTATACAAGATAACGGCTATAACTAATTTTAAGGTTTGATTTTTCAAAACGGTTTTTATTCAACAACTCCCAATCTTGCCAGGTATTTATCAATCTGGTATCCACGATCGGTGCGGCTGTATTTTTCTTTTACTTCTTTGTAATATTTGATAGCCTCATCATTCTTACCAAGAATCTCGCTTTTTAAACCGGCACGAAACAGGTTTTCTGCACTCAGGCTTTCCTGCTCGGGGTAATAACGGCCGGCTTTTGCATAATATTCAACAGCTTCCTGGTTTTTGTTTAATTCACTGTAAGCATCTGCCAACCGTGAGTAAGCAATAGTCTGAATTTCTTTTGCATCGGTTGAAAAATCTTTCAGGTAAGACACGGCTTTGTTATAGTCGTTAAGCTTCAGGTAACAAACACCAGCATAAAATTTTGCCAGGTTACCGGCTTTTGTTCCGCTATAGGTTTTTGCTACTTTTTCAAAGCCGGGAAATTGACCGTCGCCACTCAATGCCAGCTTTACGCTATCTGCCTCGAAATATTGTTGTGCATGCCAAACTGCTTCAGCAGCTTTTTGCTGTTGCGGTTTTGCATAAAAATTTTGATAGCCATAGTAGCCACCAATAAGTAAGATAATAGCGCCGGCAATGTAAATAATCGGGCGGCTGGATTTATCCCAAAAACCTTTGGCTTTGTTTACAAATTTGGTGTTATCATCCACTTCCTGGATTTGTTCAGGATTCACTTTTTTCGTCTCGCTCATTGTTACTTTTTATAGGCCTGTTGCCAATGCAATCAGCCGGTTTCACTTTAAATATGGGTTTGCAGTCTTTAAATAAATTAGTCCATTACAAATAATGCAGGATCATCTACATCATAAACATCTTTCAATACTTCGCTGTCATCCGGCCAAGGGCTTTCTTCAGCAAAGCGAACACTGTCTTCCACCATGGCGTCCACCCTTGCATTGATGGCATCTATTTCTTCTTGTGAAGCAATATTGTCTGCTTTAATGGTATCAAGAATTTGTTCGATCGGGTCCTTCGATTTGTATTCGTCTACTTCTTCTTTAGTGCGATATTTCTGTGGATCACTGATTGAGTGTCCTTTGTACCGGTATGTTTTCATTTCCAGCAAGGTGGGTCCACCGCCTTCGCGGGCACGTTTCACCGCTCTTTCAATCGCTTCATGAACAGCTTCCGGGCTCATACCATCAACAGCGTCTCCCGGCATATCGTAAGCATCAGCCAAGGTATAAATATCACGTACATTACTGGTACGTTCAACAGAAGTACCCATAGCGTAATTATTGTTCTCGCAAATAAAAATAACCGGCAGCTTCCAAAGCATCGCCAGGTTGAAGGTTTCGTGCAACATACCCTGGCGGGCGGCACCGTCACCAAAAAACGTCAGGCAAACAGTATCAGTTCCTTTGTATTGCTCGGCAAAAGCAATACCGGCACCTGTTCCAATTTGGGCGCCTACAATACCATGACCGCCGAAAAAACGGTTTTCCTTGCTAAAAAAGTGCATGGAACCGCCTTTGCCTTTCGCATTACCGGTGGCTTTGCCATACAGTTCTGCCATACAACTTTGGGGTGAAACTCCCTTCGCAATAGCCAAACCATGATCGCGATAAGCAGTAATAAAAGCATCTTCTGCTTTTGTAGCGGTCATACAACCTGCTGCAATCGCTTCCTGGCCGATATATGCGTGAAAAAATCCACGGATTTTACCAGCCATTTTATACATTTCTTCTGCTTTCAATTCAAACTGGCGAATCAGAACCATCAGTTCGTACCAGTACAAATAAGTTTCTTTGGTATATTTTTTCGCCATGACACCTTTAAAATGAGCGGCAAATATAGGGTAGAGCGCCTGAAATGAAAATGGTAATATTGCAGGCTTATATTATTGGAACCGCCCATTATTTCTCTGTTGCTTTTTATGTGAGCGATTCCCGGGAATTGAAGAGAAACTATCCGCTGGATAGCTGGTTATATTAAATTCTTACTACCGATTTCCAAAGGGTTAAATCCTGGGCTTCCAAATTATTTCATCAGCGCCTGCGAGATGGGAAATATATCTTGACAACATAAATAAATAATCACTCAGCCTGTTCAGGTAAATAATAACCAGCTGATCAACAAAGGTTTCGTGTTCCTGCAGGTTTACGCAAAGCCGTTCGGCTCTTCTGCATACACAGCGGCAAACATGCGCCTGCGAGGCTGCCAAATTTCCCCCGGGTAAAATAAAATGCTTCATCGGTGGCAATGCTTCATTCATCCTGTCTATCTCAGTTTCCAGTAAGGTTATATCTGTTTCTGCCAGGTCGGGGATTTTCATCAACGGCTCTTTATCGGGGTCGCAGGCAAGTGAACTTCCAATTGTAAATAACCTGTCCTGTATCTCTTTTAGTAACTTAATGCTTTGTTCATCGCTGAGCTGATCTCTTAATAATCCAATATGGCTGTTCAATTCATCCACAGTACCATATGACTCAATTCTCAGGTGACTTTTAGAAACTTTAGTACCACCTATCAGCGAAGTTTTTCCCGCATCTCCTGTTTTTGTATAAATTTTAAAAGCCATAATCTTCGCAAGTTGTAAAATACAAACACGAATAAACAAAAAAGGTTAGCACTCACAACAGTATTTATTCTACAGGTTGCAGGTAAACATTTGTTATATCTGCTACATTTGGCTGAAACTTTATCGAGTTACCGGCATACCGGCAGATTGTTCATTAAACTACCTCTTGCTTCCGTGAAAAACCTTCCTGCTTTATTGTGTGCAGTTTTGATAATTATCATGGCTTTTTTAACCAGCTGCAAGCCGAAAGAAGCTGGTAACCAATGGCCTGTTTATGGCGGCGATAAAAGAGCTACCCATTATTCAGCCCTTTCTCAAATAGACACCACCAATGCCAGTCAATTGAAAATTGCATGGACTTATCATACCATGGATGCCGACAGCAATTCTCAAATACAGGTAAATCCGTTGATGATTGACGGCGTTTTATATGGGGTATCTCCAAGGCTAAAATTGTTTGCTTTGAATGCAGCAGACGGAACCCCCAAATGGGTTTTCGACCCGGCTACTGACGGATTAACAGGGAAAGAAGGTGAGGGCTATTTTGCCATTAGTGCCTGCCGGGGTGTAACTTATTATACTGATGACAAAGAAGATAAAAGACTGTTTTATTCCGCTTCCTCTACCCTTTACTGCATTGATGCAAATACGGGTAAACCCATTCCTTCTTTTGGCGATAGCGGAAAGATTGATTTACACCAGGGGCTGGATAAAGATGTATCGGATATGTACGTCGTGTCTACCACACCAGGCATTATTTATAAAGATCTTTTGATTATCGGTACCCGGGTTTCGGAGGATGCTGAAGCAGCCCCCGGCCATATAAGGGCGTATGATGTGCATACCGGTAAAAGACGCTGGATTTTTCATACGATTCCATACCCTGGCGAAAACGGGCATGAAACCTGGGATGATAAAGAAGCATACAAGTATATTGGGGGCGCAAATGCCTGGGCCGGTTTTAGTTTAGATGAAGAAACAGGCATTTTGTATGCGCCTATTGGTTCGGCGAGTTATGATTTTTACGGTGGCAAAAGAACCGGTGATAATCTTTATGCCAATTGTGTTCTGGCGTTGGATGCTGCTACCGGTAAGCGTACCTGGCATTTTCAAACCGTGCATCATGATGTTTGGGATCGCGACCCACCCACAGCCCCGGTAATTGTAGATATAACCAAGGACGGTAAAAAAATTAAGGCGGTAGCACAGGTTACCAAAAGTGGTTTTATATACTTATTGGACAGGGCTACGGGCAAACCCGTATACCCGGTTGAAGAACGCCCGGTGCCAACCAACACGGCATTAACGGGTGAAAAATTATCACCAACGCAGCCCTTTCCTACCTGGCCGAAACCATTTGTGCGGCAGATAATGCTGGAAAAAGATTTGAACAACGTGGTGGACGATTCGTCGTACCAGGATATAAAAAAACGGCTGGCTTCTTATAACACCGGAAACATGTTTACGCCTCCTTCCAAAGCCGGAACCATTATTTTTCCCGGCTATGATGGCGGAGCAGAATGGGGAGGCCCTTCCTTTGACCCTACCACTGGCCTGCTTTATGTAAATGCCAATGAAATGCCCTGGGTGTTGACACTGGTTGATGCTGTAAAAGAAAAAGCGCTTACAACCAAACAAACCAACCTGGAAGCCGGAAAGAAAATTTACCAGGTGAATTGCATGAGCTGCCATGGTACCGAAAGGCAGGGTGGTGGCAACTATCCGTCATTGATACAAGCCGGCGAAAAGTATAGTGAAGCCGAACTTGATTCGCTGGTAACAAACGGAAGAAGAATGATGCCGGGTTTTAAACAATTAAGCAATGAGGAAAAAACTGCCGTAGCATCGTTTATCCTTGACTTGAAGTCCAAACAACAGTTGCCTTTTGTAAAACCTGAAAAGCCAATAAATCCTTATTATGATTTGCCGTATAAGGGAACAGGGTACAATAAATTTTTAACTAAAGAGGGTTACCCGGCAGTTGCTCCGCCTTGGGGAACGCTCACAGCTATAAATCTAAACACTGGTGAAGTTGCGTGGAAAGATACCTTAGGTGATTACCCCGAATTAAAAGCAAAAGGAATTCACAGTGGTACTGAAAATTATGGTGGCTCTGTTGTAACTGCGGGCGGCGTACTATTTATTGCGGCAACCAGGGATGAAAAATTCAGGGTTTTTAATAAAAGAACCGGGGAAATGCTGTTGGAAACTGACTTGCCGGCGGCTGGTTTTGCCACGCCCGCAGTTTACGAGGTAAATGGTAAACAATACATTGTGATCGCCTGTGGTGGAGGCAAATTACAAAGCAAAAGTGGTGATGCCTATGTGGCATTTGCATTACCCGGCAAATAACCTGCTGAAAAAATTTAAAAAATTACAGATAGAAAAATAACTCAAACTCAATCGGTTGCATCACCATTCATCCATTAATTTGATATTGAACTGTTCTATCATTTGGCTGATCTGTTTAATCCGGTATCTTCGAAATTCGGGGGAAAACTACCAGGGTTTTCCTTTCGTATAGTAAGCCTGAAACCAATGCAACTTTCCAAAACTATGAAATCAACAGCGGCTACTTTCATCGCCGTTTTTTTATTTACATACACCAACTTTGCACAATTAACAGCAAACTTTTCTGTAGATAAATCAAGCGGTTGCTCCCCGCTTGCCATTGCTTTTACCAATACAAGCACCGGCAATTCCAGTAAGGCCGTTTACGACTGGAATTTTGGCAATGGCAATACATCTGTACTTAAAAACCCCGGTGCTATTTTTTTTGATGCGCAATCCTATTCAGTTACCCTCACGGTAACCGACAGCAACAAAACTTCCTCAAAAACACAAACAATAATAGTTTACAAGAACCCGGTTATAACTGACATTAATTTTTCAACCCTGAAAGGCTGTTTTCCATTACCTGTTTATTTAACCGGCAATGCAAGTGCAGGAGACGGAACCATATCCAATTATCTATGGGATTTTGGCGACGGGTTTACACAAACAGAAAGCGATAAAACTGTAGTTCATACCTACACTGCCAAACAAAACCCGATTGTAAATTTATCCGTAACCAATAGTTATGGTTGCCAGGCAACTATTGTAAACCAAAACCTGCAGGTATTAGGCGAATTAAAAGCTGTTTTTACTCCTGAAAAACCGGTTTTATGTACCATTTCAGAAGCCGCTAAATTTATTAATACCAGTGCTGGTCCCGGCACCTTAACCTACAAGTGGAATTTTGGCGATGGCACTGATGCTAATGTTGCACAACCAGCGCATGTTTTTAATAAAAAAGGAATTTACCCGGTATCGCTTATCGTTACAAGTTCTGATGGATGCATTGATACCAGCAAACAATTAACCAATATCAATGTAGCCAATTTTAGTTCGGCCTTTGAAGTGGAAGGCCCTGTTTGCAATGAGAATGGTATTCGTTTTATAAACAAGAGCATTCCTGCCCCTGTGAAAAGTGAATGGTTTTTTGAAAACGCTTTTTACAGCAGCCTGCAGGCCAATGGTGCTGAGGATGTTTTTAATTCGTACCGATTGGCAGGCACTAACAAGGTTCTTTTGATAAACGATTTTGGCGGATGTAAAGATTCTATATCAAAACAAGTGATCGTAAACCAGGTTCCGGAGTTAAAAGGATTTGTTGTTGATATTACCAGTGTTTGCGGACCACCAGTGATCGTAAATTTTAAAGACACTACTACTTCTGCAGTTAAATGGGAATGGTATAGTGATTATCCAAATTATTTTACTTCTGATTTGCAGGCTCCGTCTTTTAATTACACCCGCGAAGGATATGATAACATGTACCTGACAGTTACCACCGCAGCGGGTTGTAAGAACAATACCAGTAAACAAATAACCATTTTAAAACCTTATGCGAAAATAACCAGCCCCGAAATTGCGCCTAATGGGGAGATACTTTCCTGCGGACCAAGACCTATACATTTCCTGGTTGAAACAAATGAGAAAATAACGTACTACTGGTGGGAATTTGGCGATACCACTTTTTCACAGGATGCGACTCCGGTACATACATTTAAACACCCGGGACATTATAAAGTAAGTCTTACCTATACCACGGATAAAGGATGTAAAAATAAAATTGAATTCGACTCTTACGTTGTACGAAGAGATATGGTGAAAGCAGATTTTACGGTTTCCAATACCAATGTTTGCGGCAACACCCCTTTAACAATAACAAACCTTTCCGGCAACACGGTCTACTATCATTGGGACCTTGGAGATGGCATCGGGTATTTCCAGGCGAATACCGGCCAATACGGTTCGTTTTCTATTAATTATCAAACAGAGGGTTTAAAAACATTAAAACTGATTGCCACCGATTGGGTTTGTGCAGATACGATGGTGAAAACCGATTATATAAAAGTGTCTCCACCCTTTCCAAAGATTGCCGGCTATACGAATACCTGTGAAGGAACAAGAGGTGAAATAACACTTACGCAAACAACCAAACAGGCAATAACATCGTCCTGGGATTTTGGAGATGGTACTACTTTAACGGTTGGCGCCGACCAATCACAGGTTAAACATACTTATGCAAAAACAGGGTGGTATAAGGTAATGCTAACCACCACCAATGGTGCCTGCACCGTAAAAGATTCGATATATACAACTGTTTTATTAAAGCAACATCCGGTACTTACGGCCGACAAAAAAGAAGTTTGTACCAGGGGTGATTTCCTGACGATCACTTACTCCAATTTTGACAAAAATCCCTGGTCGGATCAATATAATTATGGTTACAGTGTTTATCCATGGGAACACCGCGATGGAAGTTACGCCCCAATGCATGTAAGCAATACAAATAACAACACCGATACCACGTTTTCTTATATTTTATCAGATTTTGAAATTGGCAAAGAAGGTCTTCGCACTTATCTCCGGGCCGGTCCACTTAGCTGTGTAGATACCACCAATTATATTCCATTAAAAATTACAGGACCAAAACCTGGCTTTAAACAAATAATACCCGATCCCTGCAAAGGAGGACTGACCGTTTACCTGGAGGATACAACAAAAGTGGTAGACAATGTTGCCATCAAATCATGGGAATGGAATTTTGGAGATGGCACTTCTGCAACCTATACCAAACCCGGCATTGTCACTCACCAATACACTTACCCAGGCAGGGATTACCCTGTGTATTTGACAGTAACGGATGTTAATGGCTGCTCGTCGCAAATGCAGGGCTGGGCGAATGCAGAAGAAAAAAGTATTAAGGCTTCTTTTAATTCATCGGCAACTACCATTTCACCTGGAAGTTCAATTGACTTTAGTAACACTTCTACTTCTTCTCATGCAGATAATACCAGTTACAAATGGAGTTATGGAGATGGCACCATTTCTACCAGTTTCGACGCTTCAAAAACTTATACAAAACCAGGAAATTACAAAGTAACTCTTATTGCTAAAAACAATTCGACCGGTTGTTCAGATACATCCAGCATCTCCGTTACAGTAAAATTTATCAATGCTGCATTCACCATTGATCAGTCGTATACAAGCGCCAGTAATTGCCCGCCGGTAATGGTTGCTTTTAAAAACACTTCTTCCAACGCAAGTAAAATCACCTGGAATTTTGGAGATGGTACTATTGTAAACGATGTATTTAATCCAAGTCATATTTATACGAAAGCAGGCTTTTATAAAATAATCGTGGATACTTATAGTGATAATGGGACGAAGTATACAACCGTTGATTCGGTAGTGATAAAATCACCTTCTGCAACATTGCTTGCCGATACACTTCATGGATGTACATCGCAAGCTGTAACACTTACTGCTGCTGCAAAAAATGGCGTGAGTTATACCTGGGATTTTGGTGACGGGTTTGTAGCACAAAGCGTTGACAGTACCATGGTTCACCGGTATTCAAGCGCTGGTGTTTACCAGCCAAAATTAATTTTTAAAGATGATAATGGTTGTTCTGCATCTGTAATGCTGGCGAATAAAATAATCATCGATTCCTTATTCGTGTCCGTGGATAATTTACCAAAGAAAATCTGCAGTCCTAAAGAACTATTCTTTAATCCTAACGTGGTAAGCATTGCCGCCGGACAGGCACAACAAACATTAATTTATCACTGGAATTTCGGCACCAATAAACCAGCAGATACAGCCAGTACAAAAACCCCATCTTTTGTTTATGCTATCCCAGGAAATTATTCGATCAGCCTGCAGGTGAGATCTCCTTTTGGATGTTTAAAAGAAGTAAAAAAATCCATTGAAGTTTTTGAAGGTTTAGGTGGCATCATCAATGGACCATTAGAGATATGCCAGGGAAAAACGGCTTTATTTACGGGTGCCACACAAATTGCAGGCAACCCCCAATGGCAATGGGTCTATCATGATGGAACAAAGGTTCAACAACAAAACCCACCTGCTAAAAGCTACGCTGATTCAGGAACCTATGCTGTAAAATTATTGATCGACAATAATGGTTGTATTGATACAATAACGCATATGCTGCAAGTGCATGCGAAGCCTGCGATTTCCCTTTCATCGAAGCAAGTAATATTATGCGAAGGCAAACCACAAACAATAACGGCAAGCGGCGGAAATAGTTATACCTGGTCACCTGCAACAGGTTTGAATACAACAACAGGTGCTTCTGTAATTGCATCGCCTGTTACCGATACAAGATATTTGGTTGAAGCCAAAAGCGATTATGGTTGTACAAATACTGACTTTGTTGACACCAAAATTGTTCATCCATTTACGATGCTGGTGAGCAGCGATACTTTTGTTTGTATTGGCAAAACCATTTCGTTAAGAGCAGCTGGTGCCAGCAATTATCAATGGATAAATAATACTTCAACACTTAGTAGCACCCAGGTAGCAAACCCCGTAGCATCGCCCATTCAAACAACTATTTATACAGTTACAGGAAGTGATAACGATGGGTGTTTTGCTGATACTGCAACCATAACGGTAAGTGTTAAAGGTAGTCCTGCTGTAAATGCCGGTACCGACCAGGTTTTAATAACTGGTGTTCCCTATCAATTGCAACCGGTGGCCAGTAATGATGTGATCAACTGGCATTGGTCGCCAGCCGATTATTTGACTTGCAGCAATTGCGCAACACCTACATCCACTCCTTTATCGCCCGTAACATATACGGTTACCGTGGGCAATGCCTTTGGTTGTACGGCGCAGGATACTATTGCGATCAGCCTGCTTTGTACCGGCAGCAAAGTTTATATACCGTCTGGTTTTACACCCAATAACGATGGCCTGAACGACAGGTTTGCCATCAAAGGTTTTGGAATAAATAAAGTGCGTTACCTGCGGATCTATGACCGTTGGGGGGTGCTTATGTTTGAAAGAAGCAACTTTATGATCGACGATCTTTCTTCTGCCTGGGACGGAAATTTCAAAGGCATGCCTTTGCCATCGGGCGGTTATGTTTACATGACAGAGCTGCAATGCGATAAAGAAATTTTTACGCAGAAAGGCACTATAACCCTCATTCGTTGATTTAAATACCAGGAAAAGAGAAGATTCAAAGGCCTTCCTTGATTAAGGATTTCTTTTTTGTGGCAAGTTTTCTGTGGCAGATTTATTTGCCACAGAAAACTTGCCACAAAACTTATAAAATACTGAGCAGCGTTACAAGTACATGCACTTAATAAGGTGGTACTGGCAAAGAAGAACTGGATAGTACATTGGGTAACAACTTACGGGGCCGCGCAAGGGATTGGAAGTAGTACCCCGTAAAGCGCCGGCAATGAGATCGGAATGCGAAGCTTACCAACTATAACCCGGCGCTGCGGAGTACTACGGAAAGCCCGGCCCCGCCTGCCTCAGCGGGGTGCGCCCATAAAATATCCCGAATGCTAAACAGCTAAAAGTGCTTTCCCATGTAGCTGGTCGCTTTCAACCACACCATCCCTAAGTCTTATAACACGCCGGGCGTGTGCAGCAATATCTTCTTCATGGGTAACCAGCACTACGGTATTTCCACCTTCCTGGATGGCTGTAAAGAGGTTCATGATTTCAACAGAGGTTTTTGAATCGAGATTACCGGTGGGTTCATCGGCAAGTATAATAGCAGGGTTGTTTACGAGGGCGCGGGCAATGGCCACACGCTGAATCTGACCGCCACTCATTTCGTTTGGGCGGTGATGGCTTCTATCGGCGAGCCCTACTTTTTCCAGCACTGCCAACGCCATTTCGGTACGTAACTTTTTGCCAACACCTGCGTAAACCAGGGGTAATGCTACGTTATCTACGGCCGATAAACGAGGTAACAGGTTAAATTGCTGGAATACAAACCCAATTTCTTTATTTCTAATCTGGGCCAGGTCTGCATCTTTCATTTCGCTTACATCATGGCCATTGAGAATGTATTTTCCGCTGGTAGGCGAATCAAGACAACCAAGGATATTCATCAGGGTACTTTTTCCGGAGCCGGATGGTCCCATTAAAGCCACGTATTCGTTCTTATAAATTTCGAGATTAATTCCTTTCAGCACTTCAAGGGTTTGGGTACCCATAAAGTAGCTTTTGCGAATGTGGTCAAGGTGAATCATTACAGGTGTCATAGCTTTTCCTCCAGCCTCGCCACGAGGTATTTTGCAATAACACTTTCCGATTGAATAATTGGCATCATCAACAGTATTGCGGTAGCGGTAATTATTTAGAAATCACTTTGGGAACTTTAATAAAAGTACCATCGTGTAAGGGAGCATTTGAAAGGGCGGTATCGCGGTCAATGGAACCCTGCAGTTCATCGGCCCGCATCACATTCATCACCTGGCTCATATGCCTCAGGGGCTCTACGCCGGTGGTGTCCAGTTCATTTAGTTTTTCTACAAACCCAATGATTTTTTCCATGTCTTTGCGGATGCCTTCCTTTTCATTCGGGGTAAATCTTAGCCGTGATAAATGGGCCAGATCGTCCACTAATTTTTCAGTAACCTGCATGATGTTGTGTATAAAGCGCAAAAATAATTGAAAGCCCCCAAGCGCTAACCGGATTTATATAAAAGGCAATCGCAACGGATAAAAGACCGCCATACCACCGGGATCCACTGGATTGGATAACAGGCAGGATATCAAATTACTTTTCTTTAGAAAAAAGGTTTCCCGGTGTTATTTCATCATAGCTTTTAATAAAACAAATGATATTATCAAAAGCATGGAATTCCTCTTCCGAATGCAGGCTTGATAGAATAACTACCACTTTCATACCAGCATTTTTTGCGGTTTCAACGCCCTTTGGTGCATCTTCAAATACGATACAATCAGCAGGATCAACGCCTAAGGTTTGAGCGCCTTTTATGAAAGTTTCGGGATCGGGTTTGCTGGTTATTACATTATCGGCGCTTACCAATGCGCCAAAATATTTGCGTATTCCCAGGTTATCCAAAATAAAATCGATGTTGAACATGATGGCAGCAGAACCTATAGCCATAGGAATCTTCTGCTGGTACGCTTGTTCTAAAAAGTTAGCGAGTCCGTCAATCAGTTTTAGGTGCGGTTTGTAAATAGCCTGGTAAATGGTTTCTTTTTTGATGGAAAGATCCTGCATTTGTTCGTCGGTAAAATAACCTTCTCCAAATACCCGAACCAGGAGTTCTGAATTTTTTCCATACATCTGTGCCTTTACTGCCTGGTAATCCAGACTGGCATTCAGTTCACCATTTAGTAACCGGCTCCATGCTTCCACATGAAAATTCATATCGTCGATAATAGTTCCGTTGAGATCGAATATAAAAGCGCTCATAATACAATGTGATGATTTGATAATGTGATAATGGGGGAATTAGCTACTGTGCTAATATGCTAATATGCAAATGGAAAGGCAAAATACAGGTAACAATGTGAAAATTAGCTAATGTGCTAATTTGCTAATGGGAAGGCAAAATACAGATAACACCGTTAATGTGATAAAGTGATAATGTGATAATGTGATAATGTGATAATGTGATAATGTGATAATGTGATAATGTGATAATGTAACAGCCGAATACAAAGATGTAAAGAATTCAGAGATCAGAAATCAGACATCGGACATCGGACATCCTCAAATCACCTTCCTTCTTCCTTCTAAGATCCGGTAAAAAGAGCGGCTGTGAATTTCATCGATGGTAAGGCCGGTAGCTAGTGCTTCCTCTTCTGAAATGGCACCGCAGTTCAGAGCTTTTAAGAAGAAGTTCAGCAAGCCCTGCCCTGTTGCAGCATCATCAAAAATATCTTTGGTAAGTGTGCTGATAGCAGCTCTTTCTACAAAAGTTTTTAAACGGAACAAAGCATCTTCATAACTATCTAAAAAAAAGTTGTAGGTTGCCGCATACCGCATAGGTAACTGCGCCGGATTCAGATCCCAGCCCTGGTACAAACCATTGATTAACGAATGCATAGTGTGATTGAAACCGGTACGCCAGGCAAGGTGTACGGATGTTCTGTTTTCATTAAGTTGATCGAGACTAAGATGATCGCGCCTGTGAGGTGGAATGGGCATTACGTTGGTAGCACCATCGCTTAGAAAAATACCGGTACCACCCAGGGCAACTTTTGTCATATGATGGGCAAAATCGCAAACTGAATGCGACATGGTTTGATAGCGTGCCGTAATACCACAGGATGCAGTATAATCATAGGTTCCAAAATGTGCAGCGATGCAACGTCCTTCGCTGGCACGAATGATTCGCATCAATGGATTACGGCCTTCATCATCCATTACAATTTGAGTAGCTTCTACCATTGTTTCCATCTTTAAAGTACCTAGTGGAAGCTGGTATTGCTGCTCTATGATCTCGAATAAACGCACCAGTGTAATTACCTGTTCGGGAATGGTTACTTTGGGTAACATCACCACGAAATTATCCGGCAGTAGACCATTCGTTTTATCGAGTAAAGTAGTTAAGAATATGTCCAGGGTTCGCACACCGCGATACTTTAAATCTTCGGTGAATGGTTTGATGCGAATACCAATAAATGGAGACAAGGTTTTATTGCGCATGCCTTCTGCTACTTCGAGTGCTGCCGACATAGCCGTAGCATCTTCTTCATCATCGGGGCGGTTGCCAAAACCATCTTCAAAGTCAATTCTGAAATCTTCCACTGCTTCTGTTTGCAGCTTATGAATAATTTTATTGTAAACGGAATACGATAGCCAGGCATGTTCGCTTTTGCGTGCTGCCTCGCTCATATGATCTAGCTTTTCAATCAATGTATTTATTTCATTGATTTTAACTGGTAAAAACTCATAACCTTTTAATTGAAGTGTTCTTGCCAGTACCGTAAAATCAGGAGCATAGGTAAGCAGGTTTTTGAGTGCTATTTCACCCATTTTAATCGCGGTATCGCTCTTAAATAAATTAGCACCGCCATACACTGTGTGCACTGGTTGCCTGTCGGGTTTATCGCCGGGATAAGTACGTTGAAATAAAAGGTTTGCTGTTTTTAATTCGCCTAATAAATTCTCCTGTTGTTCGGCCGTTATGGAAAGCTTCATACTTGTAAAAAACTGTTTGTAATTATGATCCGCGGTAAGTTGAATAGGCGAAAGGACTTATCAGCAAAGGAACATGATAATGCTTTTTGTCTTTGATCTCGAAAATAATTTCTACATAAGGATAAAAGGTTGGTGTATCTATTTGATCGAAATAAAATTTTGTTTCAAACTTTAATTTGTAGGTGCCGGGTTCCAGCATTATTTCATCGGGTAACAGGTCTGCAATCCTTCCATCCATATTGGTAAGTCCGCTAGCAACTTCTATCCATGAATTGCTTAAATGATGATAAAGGATCACAGTTATTCCAGGTGCGGTTAATCCAAGAGTAGTATCTAAAACATGCGTGGTTATTTGACTCATTGATTTGTTTTAATACTTGAAATTAGAGGGGCTTTTATAACGTAGTTACCCTTCCTGTAATAATTTCTCCAAGCGAATTCTAGTAATGCCCATTTGTTCAGCCATGGCAATTTCGATTTCAGCCTCAGGACTGTTCTGCAATCGCACCATTAGCTGAGCCAGCATTGCTTCTGCAGATTTGCCTGTTGCATTTATAATAAAAATATATCCAAATTTTTCCTTGTATTGCTGGTTTGCTTCTGCCAGTTGTTGTTTGATATCCTGCGATGCATCTTTTACTTTAGCTTGTTCGTTGCTGGCCCAATCATTGCTTTGATTTTCTGTTCCACCGTTGCCAGGATTACCAATTTGCGGATGGCGGTTAAATGCTTCTTTCCAGTCTTCTTCCGAACATTCGTTCCAACATTGCTCTGCATTTTGAAACAAGTCGATCATATCTTCTGATGGTGGTACTTCCAGCATTTTATTTACCCATGTTGTGGAACCGCAACATTTAAGCAAATTAACTTTTTTCTCCTCTGCCGGCATTTGGTTGTAATCCATTATTGTCATAACAAAAGTTTCAATATATGACTAAATAACCGCACCATAAACGGGTGTTGCTCAGTGTTCACAAAACGTCTTTTGTTTTAGATGAGTGTTGGAAACCTGTTTACATTTTTATAGTAGATATACACTGCAGGCTCTTTACCCATGGCAGTAAACCATTGCTGGCAATAGGGTGCCATCCAGATAGAATCACCTTTTTTAACCGGGTACCATTGCTGATCCAGCATATAAATTCCCTGGCCCTGCAGGTACATCAAGCCGTGCTCCATGATATGCGTTTCAACCATGGGTAAGTGCCCGCCCGAATCGTAGGTGAAAATATTTACTGCCATATCGAACGCTAAATCGTCCGGCAATAAAACCTGTAATCTTAATGCAGGGTCGCCGAGATATCCTGGTCCCTCAACATTAGCGGCATCTCCAAAAAGCACTCCTGGTATATCATATCCTGCTAAAGGTTCATACTCTTTATGAAAAGTAAGAATTTGAGTGCCTTCGGGTGCCTCGTTAAAAAAGTAAGATTGACCGATGGGGATGTATACAAACTGGCCGGTAAACAGTTTCTTTTCCTGGTTGCCGATAGTTGCTTTTACCGTTCCTGAGACAACATAGAAAAATAGTTGTGAAGCAATGGTTGTGCCTTGTATCACCGCATCGGCATTGCAGGTAATTAATGTTTGGCAAAGGTTTGCGCCCATCTGTTCGTTGATGATCACATTCACCGTGCAATCCAACCAGCCGGGCACATTGCTATTGATATATCCATCGGGACTGATAATGGCATGCGTGCTTTTTACAACGGATCTTGTTAGTGCTGAAATTTCCATGATACAATTTCGATATTAATTAGTTACCTATTGCTGATTTATTAAACTCAAAAAAGTTTGAAACTACTTTGCCATCCGTAACTGCTCAATAAAATGATCGGTTACTTCAGCCGCAGCCGCAATATCTTCCAGTTCCACATTCTCCAGAGGGTTATGACTAATACCCTTGTAACAGCGCACAAACAACATTGATACTGGTGCAACCTGTGATACCGGAACGGCATCATGACCTGCCCCGCTTACCAGTTCCACTAGCTGGCAACAGCCTTCAATTACCGCTTGTTTTTGCAGCATCATTAATTTTTCATCACACTTAACCGCATTCATTTGCTGGATGGGCTTCCATTCAAATGCTAATTTTCTTTTGCTACAAATATCACTGCATAGTTTTTTGACCGATTGATGGGCGGCTGTTAAAACAGTGTCGGTAGCACTGCGCAAATCAACACTCAAAACTACTGTTCCCGGAATGACATTACTGGCCGCTGCGGGGATATTTAATTTACCTACCGTAGCTACAATATTTGACTTATTGGCAAGTGCGAATTTCTCCACCTCAACAATAAATTCTGCCGCTGCACACAAGGCATCACTTCGCATTTCCATTGGCACGGTACCGGCATGTCCTGCCATACCTTTAAAAGTAATTTCTGCCCTTTGCTGACCTGCAATGGCTGTGACTACTGCCACAGGAATTTTATGGTCATACAACACGGGTCCCTGTTCTATATGGATCTCGTAATAGCCCAACCAATCTTCTTTTTTTATCGCATCCAGCTGAAGTGCATTGATATCACAACCCATATCAATCAAAACTTCTTTCAAGGTGATCCCCTGTTCATCTTTCATCTCCAGCAACTGGTTATTAAAACTTCCCGCTACTACCCTGCTTCCCAAATAAGTGGTATGAAAACGCACTCCTTCTTCATCACTAAAAGCAACCAGCTCTATATGAAAGGGTAAGGAAACATGATGTTGTATAATATTTTCTATGGTATCCAAACCCATTATTACACCAAGTGGACCATCAAATTTTCCAGCATTTACAACAGTATCGATATGCGAAGCAATCACCAATGTTTTTGCACCGGGATTATTACTTATTAAACGGCCACGAACATTCCCGATATTATCAATTCTTGTTTGCAGTCCTGCCTGCTTCATCCATGATAGCACTTTATTGCTGCCCACAACAAAAGCATTGGTACCAAAGGTTCTTGTAATAGCATTTTTTTCTTCACTTACCAATGATAACTCTTTTACACGCCGCATAATTTTTTCAGCCCGCTGCATATAATCCGCAGCTTCTCCACTATCGCTAAATGGATTTCGGTATAATAATTCGCTTACTATTTTGAACATAATTTTTTGGTTATTCCTGTTAGTGAGCGAATAATTATTTTATTGGTTGCTTTATAATTTTTCCATTTTTAAGCAGGGTAAAAATACCGTTATCATATACTTTAGTTCCGGCAAGGTAAGTTTGTTCTATTACGCCAAACAAGGTTTCATGCAGGTATGGTGTAATGGTATGTTTGTGATGAATACCATCTTCCACAACTTCAAAACTTTCATCCGGGTTCCATACCACGAGGTCTGCGTCAAAGCCCACTGCGATATCGCCTTTACAGATTTGTAATCCTGCCAGTTTAGCCGGGTTTTTACTTAATAAGTTTGACATCTCCACGATGGAAAACCCTCTTAGTTTTGCAGCTGTCCACAAAGCTGGCAAGGCAAATTGCAGGGAAGCGATACCACCCCAGGCAGTTGTAAAATCACCGGAACCAGTTTGCTTCATTTCGGGTGGTGCTGGTGAATGATCCGTTGCAACAAAATCGATAACTGCATCTTTTAAAGACTGCCATAATAGTTCATTATTGCTTTTTTCCCTGATAGGCGGAGCACACTTGAAAGCGACCTGTCTATCACCAATTCCTTCTGCATTAAAATATAAATAATGCTGTGCTGTTTCCACAGTTAATGGCAAACCTTTTTGCCTGGCTGTTTTTATTTGTTCTAACGAATTGGATGACGATAAATGTACTATATGCACCCTGCAGTGATATTGTTCGCACAATCGTATCATCATGGCAATAGCATCATCCTCCCAACTACGGGGCCTTGACGCAAGATATTGCTGGTAAGATGCGGGGTCGTCAAATATGCCATCTGGCGGCGTATCAGAAAGTTCGCAATGTACCAGCAACGGTAATTCATGTTTGGCGATAACCGGCATGGCGAAATGAAGATCTGCTTCCGTAACATTCGGAAACTCGTCGATACCTGAATGGGTAAGAAATGCTTTGAATCCCAAAACGCCCATTTGGATAAGCGGTTCTATTTCACCGGCATTGCCAGGCACAATACCTCCCCAAAATCCGCAATTCGTATGTAAATTATTTTGCGCTGCTTCCAGTTTCAATTTAAAAGCTGATGCGGTGGTTGTAACCGGCGAAGCGTTCAAAGGCATTTCAATAAGTGTTGTAATGCCTCCGGCAATTGCGGCTTTTGTGGCTGAATCAAAACCCTCCCAAAGTGTACGCCCGGGTTCATTGATATGCACATGCGGATCTATTACTCCCGGCATTAATACTTTGTAATGAACATCTATCACTTCACAACCAGTATCGCCGGCAAAACCAGCCAACACGTCTAGAATTTTGCCATTACTAATGATTACAGTGGCATTTTCAAGATTATTTCCAATTACTGTATTGTAACTATGAATCGCAAAATCAGGCATCCGGTATAAAATTTCTACGTAAAGAGGCAAATTAAAAAACAAATATTTTAATTTGCTGGTTTACAAAATAAAAAAAATGCAGCCGGCATAGAAAGTACTGGTGCACTTAATAATGAAGGAAAGTGGAATATGCTTTATGGAATTCTCTTTTTTTTGTTGATCTTCCTTTTGCTGCTGCTGGTGGCAATGACCTATCATTTTCGCCATCTTAAAAAATCCAAGGGTGAATCATTACAGGAAAATACCGGGGTTAATGAAGATCAATTTGAGGAACGTTTGACCATTTCACAGGGCTGGCTGTATGCCACCATTGTATTAACCATTATCACTGTTATTGCACTTGTTTATTTTCTTGTAAAAGGTAGTAACCTTGAGGGTCATCTCTTTGAATGGCTAAACATTATCACCCGGCTAATGCATATTACTTTTGGTATTGCCTGGATAGGTGCTTCTTTCTATTTTGTTTTTTTAGAAAATGCTTTAAACAGAACGGAAAATGTCAGGGATGAATTAGCCGGCAATCTTTGGGCTGTTCATGGAGGTGGTTTTTATTATTTAGAAAAATTTAAAACAGCACCGGCCACCATTCCCAAACATTTACACTGGTTTAAATATGAAGCGTATTTCACCTGGTTGTCGGGATTTAGTTTGCTGTTCGTGGTTTATTATTTTAATGCAAAAGCGTTCTTAATTGATACCAATGTTTTAAATATTACACCAATTGTGGCCATTACAATTGGTATTGGCTCTTTTGTAGCCGGATGGATAATTTATGACTTGTTATGCAAATCAAGGCTCATAAAAAAACCACTTTTATTTACCTTAACGGGCACCATCATCGCTATAGGGTTCGCTTATTTTTATACGCATGTATTTAGTGCAAGGGCGGCCTATATTCATTTTGGTGCTATGATTGGTACGCTGATGGCAGCCAATGTTTTTTTTGTAATTATTCCTTCGCAGAAGTTTATGGTTCGAACTGCAAAAGCAGGTAAAGTATTGGACCCTGCTCCCGGGAAAAACGCATTGACCAGGTCGATACACAATAACTATTTTACCTTACCGGTTTTGTTTGTAATGATCAGCAATCATTTTCCCAGCACATTTAGTTACAAATATCCCTGGCTTATTCTCATTATAATTTCGCTTGGAACAGCAGGCGTAAAACACTATTTAAACCTTCGGGAAAAAGGCAGGCAATCGATGTTTGTTTTACCTGTTTCAGTATTGATATTATTAGCGGCTGCTTTTATATCTGCGCCTCCAAAACCGGGCGAATGCAAACAGGATGTAAGTACCGAAATGGCTTATGCTATCATACAAAAAAGATGCGTGAGTTGTCATTCCACAAAACCTACCGATGATGTTTTTACAGCACCGCCTAATGGTGTTGTATATGATACACCAGCAGATCTCATCAACTTGAAGGACAAGATCATGCAACGGGTAGTAGTTACCAAAACAATGCCGCAGAATAACAAAACAAATATGACCGAAGAAGAGAGAGATTTAATACGTTGCTGGATTGATCAAAGCACCACTGCAACATCTACTCTAAAATAATAAAACCCTGGCTCCACCAAATAAGGAAGCTACAATTTGCCATTTGTTATTTGTTATTTGTCATTTGTCATTTGTCATTTGAAAAAATCTATATGCCACGGATCACTTACAACGAAATGAAGCAAGTATTTTCGGATCTACTTGTCGCGAATAACTTTACAAACAACAATGCAATGACCTGTGCGGAAGTATTTGCGACCAATAGCCTGGAAGGCGTGTATTCGCATGGCGTAAACCGGTTTTTAAAATTTGTGGATGATGTTCAGCACCAATATATAAACCCTGCAGCCAAGCCAGTTTTAAAGCATGTTGCTGGCGCCCTGGAGCAATGGGATGGGCAACTAGGCCCGGGCATGTTAAATGCTATTCTTGCAACCAATAGGGCCACAACTTTAGCCAACGAAAATGGTATTGGCTGTATAGCAATGGCGAACACCAATCATTGGATGCGGGGCGGTTATTATGCCTGGCTTGCAGCTAAACAAAATTGCATCTTTATCGCCTGGACCAACACCATCGCCAATATGCCGGCATGGGGTGCAACAGACACTAGACTGGGGAATAATCCTTTTGTGATGAGCATACCTTTTAACGATAGTGCCATTGTACTGGATATGGCTATGAGCCAGTATGCGCATGGTAAATTGCAGGTATATGCCAATAAAAATCAAATGCTGGAAGTACCTGGTGGATATGACTCGCAAGGTAATTTAAGCGTGGATCCAAAAGAGATACTAGCATCCGATAGAAAGCTGCCTGCCGGGTATTGGAAAGGCGCTGGCATGTCGCTATTGCTGGATATTTTGGCTATGGTTTTATCAGGCGGAAAATCGGTTGCGCAAATCAGCGAAAGCAAAATCGAATACGCGATTTCGCAGGTATTCATTGCCATTGATCTTACAAAATTGGAAAACTATCCATCTATTAATAATGCGATCCTTGAGGTGATAAAGGATTATCTGGCTTCTACTTCTGAAAAAGAAAACAACCCTGTTCAATACCCCGGAGAAAATGTTTTGAGAACAAAAAAAGAGAACTTGCAAAATGGTATACCTGTAGATGATGTTGTTTGGAATTCGATACTAACCTTACATAAAAAAATTACCAACCCATAAATAACATACCTGCCCCGCAAACAAAAATGGTAAAACCTCCGAGGGCATGCATGTATCTTTCAAGTTTTGCAGTTTGCACGAAACCAACGCCATAATAACCCATTAAAACCATTGCTATCATTGTGAGCAATGTAAAAAAAGTGTACACGAAAATTAGTAATAACATACCCTGGAATGAACCACTTGCTGCAGGATAATACAAAAGAGGTATCATAGGTTCACATGGGCCTAACAAAAAAACAAGAAACATCACCCAGGGTGTGACCTTATATCTTTCGGTAGTATTAACAAGTTGTCCATGTTTGTGCTCGTATACATACATGCCATCTTCATAAGTATCGAAATGCTTATGCGGTTTGTTTTTAGATGCTCTTATCAATCCCCAAATTCCATACGTTAATCCGAACAATAATAATACCCAGCCTGCAATACCTCCCCGAACCCCTTCAAACCAATTTAATTTCGCCATTGACCAGCCTATCGCAGCGCCACCCAGTCCTAATAAAACAGAACTCCAAACATGGCCGCAGCCGCAAATCACAGTCCACATTAAAGTGCGGCCAAACGACCATCCTCTTGCCTTGGATAATGCGATGAAGGGGAGGTAATGATCGGGACCACTTACGGTATGCAGGCATGCAATTGTAACGGCAGAATAAATTAATATTTGAAACTCCGAAGTCAATTTTATAACATTTTAATTAGTGGATTATTTATTATTGATCATACAGGCGTTATTAACCTTTACCAGGTCAGCAACTGATTTTAGTAGATGGTGTAATTGCTCTGCTTTAAATCCAAGGATCCGAACAATGAAACCTTTTAATGGTGTTTTGCTAATGCCAAATTCAATTGCAGGTTGCATAACAAGAAAATCATAAATCGCATCCATGGTACCAGGCAAATACTCGTTGTCGTAAATACATAGCAAACTTGCCTGGTGGCTATAACCTTCCAACTGCCCTATTGCATTTACATTAACCATGGCGGGTTGCATCAATAAATTTTCTTTTACTACTAACCTGTTATCAATATATACTTCCGTAATACTATGATACTTTGAATAGGAAAAATATTCCGATTTCAATTGTCTTCCACAGGTAAGTATCTCACCCCATATTAAGCTACATTTTTGCTGCAGGAAAATTTTGTTTACAGAACTAAAAATGGATGTTGCATGAGGAACAGCCGGGTGAGGCAGGTATACCAGTGATGCACCCGCTTGAAGCGTAACTTCCATCAACTGTTTAGCACCTTCTTTCATTTGGAATAAACGCTGGTACGACTGTGTATGCAGCTGCATATTGCAGTTTTCCTCCAGTTCCAGTTTTACACTGTACGAATCACCATCCAAAATACCGGGCGACGAACACATTAGCATCAATTGCAATTCATTCGCTTTTTTATCCTCCGTAATATCAGCTAATTTAAACGGCGGTGTTGCATAACAATGCTTAAGGTAAGTAATACCGTTACGCAAACATGCCCGGATATGCAGTTGAGCAATCATCGGCATAAAATGGGTTCAGTTACATTTTCCTCTATTAAAGCATACTTTTTAATCCAGCCGATTACCTCGCTCAAACCCTGCAATTGCATTAAGTTGGTAAACACAAATGGCTTGCCATTACGCATGCGGGCAGCATCTGTTTGCATCATGTCAAGATTGGCATTTACATAAGGCGCAAGGTCGATTTTGTTTATTACCAGCAAGTCACTTCTTGTAATACCAGGACCGCCCTTTCGGGGTATCTTATCACCCTCCGCAACATCAATTACAAAGATGGTAACATCTGCCAAATCAGGACTAAATGTAGCAGAAAGGTTATCACCACCACTCTCAATAAAAATGATATCAAGGCCAGGAATACGGGCAACCATTTCATCCACAGCTTCGAGATTCATACTTGCATCTTCCCGAATAGCAGTATGCGGGCAGCCACCGGTTTCAACACCCATTATTCTTTCTGCCGGCAACAAACTATTCTTTGTAAGAAATTCAGCATCCTCTTTTGTATAAATATCATTGGTAATTACTGCTATACTGTATTCACCTGCCAGCTGCCTGCTCAATCTTTCTATCAGGGCAGTCTTACCGGAACCTACGGGTCCTGCAACTCCAATCTTTATGTATGTTCTTTCTGTAATCATTAATTTTTTTATTAGTAAGCACGGCCTATTTTACTTCAGACTCACGATTCACCACTCACCACTCACCACTCACTATTCACTACTCACCACTCACCACTCACGACATATACAATCTCGAATACAATCTTTCGTGTTGCATAGATCTTATATCAAAACCACTACAACAAACTCCAAGCATTTCTTTAAGAGGATGCATCGATTCAATTGCTAAATTTGAAATGAGTGGTTGTAATGAAAATAATAGTTCCTGACCTGCTTGTTGACTTAATGGAACCAATTTTACATTATTAGTAACCATGCCGGACGCCGCGTTATAATAAAACCCTACCAGGGCATCGAACTTTGAAATTCCAAGCGACATTGAACAAATACCAAAGACAATAGAATAATGCCCTGCAGCCGCAAATTCCGTAATTAGTCTTTTGTACTCAATTATCATTTCACTTTTACAAACCGACTGAAAAATCTTCAGTAGGCGCATTCCCATTTTAATACTTGCCTGCCGCATTTCAAGGGGAAGTTTTACAGCAGAGCAGGTGTTATCAAGAGATAAAATTTCATGCAAGTTGTCATGCTCAGCTGCATCATAAGCAAGCGATACAAATGCTGCATCAGTGTATTTTAAATTTTGTTGCAACATTTGAATAATAAATTCTTTTGCCGTTGCCGCATCTTTTACAATTCCATGTTGCACATATGTTTCCAAAGCAGCCGAATGTGAAAAACCACCAATAGGCAAAGCTGGATCCGCTAATTGCAATAACGAAAGAAGAGAATTGCTACCTGGTAGTGGAGGGTTGGAAATAGCTGGCTTTTTATAGTTGTCACCTGTTTGCATAAGTAACTTTAAACCTCTCCTTTGGATTTATTTGATGCAGTTGTCATTCTCATAATCTTTGAAAAAATGGTCTCGCTATTATTTGCACTTCCATGCGGTGAAACTGTTGTTTTTAACGGTTGCAACAATTTTCTTTCTGCCTGCTTTACCTGGTAACCCTGAGCTACCAACAACCTGTATAATGGCAACTCAAATGGAATCAATAAATGGTTTTGTTCATAAAACAATGGCAGGTGTTTATTTCCTATTTCATAACAAACGGCGGCCATTTCATACATACTTACCGGCTCAATAATGATCGTATTCGTAGCAAGAATATCAACTGCAATGATCGATGCATCATCTTCAAAAAGAATATCACCCTGTGCAAGCTGCTGCGATTCACCCAGGAATTTTATAACAAGTTCCCGCCCGGATTCTGTGCGCTGGTGCATAATTCGTTTTGCTGTTTCATACCATTCGAGGTGCAGCCAATCAACATACTTCCCTGTGCTTTGTAATGAATGAATGTTTCCTATTTTTTTTGTAACAATCATAATCAAAATACTTTTTGCTGTAGAAAGAATAATTCTTTAAAACAAAAAATAGCGTTGTGTTAAAGGCAGCTCCGACATTGGCTCACAGGTTAGATGTTCTCCATCAACTTTTACTTCATAATTCTCCGGGTTCACATCAATCTGTGGTGTTGCATCGTTGTGAATCAAATCTTTTTTGCTGATGTTCCTGCAATTTTTTACCGGCAACACGATCTTTTGTAACTCATATTGCCGGACGATATTATTATCGAGCGAAATTTGTGAAACAAAGGTTATACATGTTTTATGCAAAGCTTTTCCGTAAGCACCGAACATGTGCCTGTAAATAACAGGTTGTGGTGTTGGTATGGATGCATTGGGATCACCCATCCTACTGGCTATGATCATTCCACCTTTGATAATCATTTCAGGTTTGGCGCCAAACAATGCCGGTTTCCATAAAACTATATCTGCAAATTTTCCTTTTTCAAGTGAGCCCACATATTCCGAAACACCATGTGTTATCGCAGGATTGATCGTGTATTTGGCAACATATCTTTTTACCCTAAAATTATCATTTCCATTTCCTTCATCTTCAGGTAATGCACCGCGCTGCACTTTCATTTTATGAGCTGTTTGCCAGGTACGGGTGATCACTTCCGCTACGCGACCCATGGCCTGGCTATCACTGCTCATCATACTGAATACACCAAGGTCGTGCAAAATATCTTCAGCTGCAATTGTCTCAGGGCGTATACGGCTATCGGCAAAAGCCACATCTTCAGGCACCGATTTATCCAAATGGTGACAAACCATCAGCATGTCTAAATGTTCGTCAATGGTGTTGACTGTATAGGGCCTGGTAGGATTGGTAGACGATGGCAATATATTGGGATACATAGCTGCTTTAATAATATCTGGAGCATGACCACCACCAGCACCTTCGGTATGAAAGGTATGAATGGTTCTTCCATTGATAGCAGCAAGTGTATCTTCCAAAAATCCACCTTCGTTTAAGGTATCGGTATGTATTGCAACCTGGATGTCGAATTTTTCTGCCACTTGTAAGGATTCATCGATAACAGCAGCAGTACTACCCCAATCTTCATGAATTTTTAAACCACAGGCGCCGGCTTCCACCTGTTCTTCTAACGGCGATGTATTGGCGCAGTTTCCTTTACCAAAAAAACCGAGATTCATGGGAAAAGCATCGGCAGCTTCCAGCATCTTTTGCAGGTTCCAGGCACCTGGTGTAACGGTTGTCGCATTGGTGCCATCTGCCGGGCCCGTGCCACCACCCATCATGGTTGTAATTCCACTAAATAATGCATGATCAATTTGCTGCGGGCAAATAAAATGTATGTGTGAATCGAAGCCACCGGCTGTTGCTATTAAACCTGCGCCGCCATGTACTTCTGTTGAGGCGCCGATGGTCATGTTATCGCTAACACCATCCATGGTATCGGGGTTTCCTGCTTTACCGATGCCAATAATTCTTCCGTCTTTGATAGCAATATCAGCCTTTACTATCCCGCTATGATCAATGATCATTACGCTCGTTATAACAAGATCAGCAACACCATCCTTACGCATTGCTGTGGCTGATTGTGCCATTCCATCCCTGATCGTTTTACCGCCACCAAATTTGGCTTCGTCGCCATAAACAGTAAAGTCTTTTTCAATTTCAATAAACAATTCGGTATCGCCCAGGCGCACTTTATCACCTGTAGTAGGGCCATACATATTGGCGTATTTTATGCGTTTCATAAAAGGTTCATTAATATTTATTGAAAAGAGACAGGAAGTTGTTTTTGCAAATAACAAATAAGGTGAATTGTGTTTTGTTCACCAGTATTTTAATGGAAGGACATCTTCATCCAGGAAAAATTAGTCATTCAAATATTGGAAAATTGCTTTGCTATGAGAATGGCAGCTTCACGATTATGTTCATCGATAGCACCATCGACCAGGTTATTAAATCCGAAGATTTTTTTATTGCCTCCAAATTCAACCAGTATTACTTCTTTTTCTTCACCGGGTTCGAATCTTACAGCCGTTCCTGCGGGAATGTTTAGCCGCATGCCATAAGCTTTTTCCCTTTCAAATTTCATTTGACGGTTAACTTCAAAAAAATGAAAATGCGAACCGATTTGCACAGGCCTGTCACCGGTATTTGTAACGGCAACTGTAACTGCTGCACGACCAACATTAATCTCTATATCGCTTTTAGCAAGCTGGTATTCGCCTGGTATCATGTAAATAATTTTAAGAATATAAAGTGCTTAATAAAAGTTTTTACCTGATCGGATCATGAACCGTTACCAGTTTTGTACCATCTGGAAAAGTTGCTTCTATCTGAACCTCATGGATCATTTCTGCTACTCCTTCCATTACATCCTTCCTGGATAAAATGGTAGCACCAAACTGCATAAGATCGGCCACGGATCGGCCATCCCTGGCACCTTCCTGCAAGTGACTGCTTATAAGCGCAATGGCTTCGGGATAATTTAATTTTAAGCCGCGGGCACGGCGCTTCTCAGCTAATTCTCCTGCTAAAAACAACAACAATTTCTCCGACTCTCTTGGTGTTAGATGCATATCATTAAACTTAATTGTATCAAACAATTATCCGGCAGGTAAGCAACAATAAAAATTGGAATGGTTGATAGCTGTTTTATCACCGGTTTTTAACCTGTATGATTTCTGCAGCTATGCTGATGGCTATTTCTTCTGGTGTGCGGCTGTTTATATCGAGGCCAATTGGTGCGCGAATGTTATCCAGTAAATCCTTACTGATTCCCTCCGCAATATAATCCGAAAACAGCTTTTCTATTTTTTTCTTACTGCCTAAAACACCTAAATAAGCTAACTGTTTCTGCAGCATGGCTCTTATCACAAGATCATCTGTACGATAGCCCACAGTCATTATTACAACATAGCTATTTCTTCCACCTTGTATTTTAGTATCCAGCATACCATAATTCTCAATTACCTCTTTTTCATGCGCATAAATATTCTGTTCCATTGTAGGAAGTGAATTACGGTCATCATACAGGTGAATATAAAAATCCAGGTTACTCATCAATTTCGTCAAGGCCAACGCACAATGTCCTGCGCCAACAATATACAAATGATTAGAAGGCCCGGTCTTAGCTTCAAACAGCCAATCTACAGCAGATGTATACTGGTAATTATAGCCAGTTTCCTGTGCTTCTTCACTGAAAGTTAAACCGGCAGGTGATAATTGTATGATTCCGTTCTTTGCTGATTTAAGAATTTGAAAAACCTTTTCAACGGTGGCCAGATCACGGGTACACAAAGGGCAAAACGCTATTGTTTGATCGCCACTGCAAATCATTCCACTTTGATCTTTTGCGACCGCTTTATCGTGCACCTGTTTTCTTAGAAAAACCGTACTATAATCCGGATCATTTCGCAAATGCTCTTTGGCCATTTCAACCAATTTGTGTTCCATAATACCACCACCAATAGAGCCGGCCATTTCGCCATTTGCAGTTACTGCCATTGAAAAACCCTGTCTTCCGGGGCTGCTGCCATTACTTTCCAAAACATACATTAGCATCACAACTCCGGACTGCCTTAAACCAGACCGAATCAGTTGCCAAACTTCAATAGCTTTTGCATTATAATTATCCGGCATTACAGACAAACCAGGAACAATAGGAATTGCATCCTCGTGCATTAAAATAGGCTATTTAAAATAGTGATACTAACATTAGTACAGTCAAATTCTTAAGGCAATTCCACATTCGTGATTACAGGTGGCTGCGTCTCTATTACTGGTGACTCCAGTTCTGAATATAAACACATTAAAACCTTTTCAGGTGTCATTGGAGCATCATAGGGTATTACTGCTTTTGGATTAAACGATTTAATTGCATTTCTCAATGCAAAATACGCCCCGATACCATACATCAGCGGCGGTTCTCCAACGGCTTTAGACTTAAAAATAGCAAGGTTATCAGCCTGGGTTTTCAGAAAATGGATCTTAATCTCTTTTGGAACGGAATAAATATCAGGCACTTTATAAGTAGATAATGCATTACTTTTTAATCTCCCTTCCTCGTCATAAATTATTTCCTCCATTGTCATCCATCCAATTCCCTGTACTAATCCACCTTCAATTTGACCCCGGTCAATTGCAGGGTTCATACTTGTTCCAAAATCATGTACAATTTTTACTGCGTCGATTTCATAAATACCCCGAAGACAATCAACCGTTACTTCCGTGATAGCGGTTCCAAAAACATGATAGGCAAAGGGATGGCCCTTCTCCTGCAATTTGTTATAGTGAATACCCGGTGTGGCATAATGGGCATGTTCGCTCAGGCTAACCCGCTGCGCATAAGCCATCATCAGCAATTGTTTCCATTCGACACCCGACGGATTGTTATTTACAAAAACAAGCTGGTCTTTAATTTCAATGGCATCCACACCAACATGCAAGTCTTTAGCAGCTACTTCTTTTAAACGTTCCATAATTGCATTACAAGCCAGCAAGGTTGCTTTACCATTTAAATCAGCGGTAGCGCTGGCTGCACTTGGAGAAGTATTGGCAATTTTACCCGTATTAGTACTTTGCACCTTCACAAGGGAAACTGGTAATGAAAAAACACGGGCGGCTACCTGCAAAATCTTGGTATTTACCCCCTGCCCCATTTCTACGGCTCCTGTACTTACACTTACGCTGCCATCTGTATAAACATGCACCAAGGCTCGACCCTGGTTCATCATAGTATTGGTAAATGAAATACCAAAGCAGACTGGCATCAGGGAAATAGCTTTTTTTTGTAGCAGGTTACCAGCATTAAACATCACAACTTTTTCCCGGAGCTTGTTGATCTCGTATAAATGTTCGGCCTTCTGCCAGCAATCCAATGCTTCGCTTTCTACTATTTGACCGTATGGAAATTCATCGCCTGTTTTGTTGAGATTTTCTCTTTGGATAGTTGCAGCATCAATTCCCAAGTGTTCAGCTGCTTTATCGATGGCAGATTCAATGACAAACATTCCCTGTGGGCCGCCGAAACCCCGGAAAGCAGTGTTTGGAGGAAGATTGGTTCGGCAACTGTAGGCCTTTGCTTTTACGTTGGGAATAAAATAAGAATTAGTGCAATGAAAGAGTGTTCTCTCGAGCACAGCCGGCGACAAATCGGCAGCCGCACCAGCGTTTTGATAAAAAGTAACCTCGTAAGTTAAAATTTTCAACGCTTTATTCAATCCTATTTTGAAGTCAGCCGAATACGGATGGCGCTTACCAGTCATTGCCATGTCTTCCATGCGATGCAATATGTACTTTACCGGTCTTTTCAAAATAAAAGCTGCCATTGCTACTAATGCAGCCCAGGTATTTGCCTGGTCTTCTTTACCACCAAAACCACCGCCAAGGCGTGTTACCTCTACTTCAATTCTATGCATTGGAATACCCAGCACTTTGGTTACCGCCCTTTGAACAGCTGTTGGCCCCTGTGTAGAAGAATATATTTTTATTGCCGCATTTTCTTGCGGAACGGCATAGGCACCCTGCGTTTCGATATATAAATGTTCCTGTCCATTTACGTCAGCTATACCTTCGATTATATGGTCGCATTCTTGCCAGGCATTATCAATATCTCCAAGGGAGAATGTTCGTGGGGGAACAATTAATTCATCTTTTTCCTTAGCTTCCCTGGCATTGGTAATAATAGGAAGTAGTTCGTAGTCAGCGCTGATTTTTTTCACGGCGGCTTTAGCAGCATCTGCCGATTCAGCCACTACGAAAGCTACCGGCATGCCGCAAAAATCAACTTTATGATCGGCTAGTAAAGGCTCGTCCGGAATAATGCCACCTATTTGGTTGATCCCGGTGATATCTTTTGCGGTAAAGATTTTTATTACTCCTGGTATTAATTCTGCCTGTTTAAAATCCAGGTTTTTTACATAAGCATGGGCTACCGGTGAACCGTACGCTGCACCAAACAGCGTACCTCCAATCAAAGGCAAATCATCTACATAAACCGATTGGCCTTTAAGATGGGTAATTGCATCGGGAGACACCATAGTAGTGGCTTGCTGATCGCTTTTTACATAAGTATCATTCTCAATTTTATATGGTTCAAAATTATCTGCCATTAATGGAGTTTTATCCTAATGCCAACCCGGGAAATAAAGTTAGAAAATGTGCTTTCAACAATTGATTCAACAATAATCTTTTGTAATCCGCTGATCCACGGGCATCGCTGATAGGAGCAATTTCTGATTGAACAATAATGAGCAATTCCCTGATGATTTTTTGTCCGGGTTTATGGCCCACTAAGAATTCAGAAGATTTTTCAAGATAGGCTGGAACAGGTCCAACCCCACCTGCGGCAATTGCTGCCGATGTAATTATATTGTTCTTCAAGCTTAGTTGTATGGCGCTATTCACACTGGCAATATCAAGATGGGCTCGCTTGCTTACTTTTTCGAAACTAAATAAATTACCCGCAGCTGGCAATTCAAAATAAATGTTATCAATATGTTCATCGGCATGCTTGTCAATTTTTTTGTACCCCTTATAAAAACTTCGCAGGGCGATAGTTCTTTGCGAAACATTATTTGCAAGTACCAATTGAGCATCAAGCGCTAAAAAGAAAATAGTAAAATCTCCAATCGGGGAAGCATTTACAAAATTGCCGGCAATGGTTGCCATATTCCTGATTTGTGTGGACGAAACCAATTTCACATGCTGTTGTAACAACGGAAAATATTGGTTCATTACAGTTGATTCCAACAAATCAGTAACAGTAGTTTGAGGCGAAATAAAACATTGATTGTTGTGAATGATGATATTCTGACCGGGTTGATTTCTCTCTAAAATCCGCACGTCGGCGTCTTTTATTTCCCCGTGTTTTTGAACGTACAAATCAGTACCACCACCAAGAAGCCAGGTTTTGTTTGAAGCTTGCGAGACATTACCATGCAATGGGCGCATTTCCATTAATCTCTTCTTAATGTCTTTAAAATAACCAGGTATTATATTGGTTTCAGTTAGAAAGTCGATGGAAGATGACATGGATCTTTTTTCGACCAGGCCTGCTACACGGCAGGCTGCCCGTTCGATGCTTTTGTACCCGGTACAGCGGCAGATATTACCATCAATGGCAGCAATGGCATTTTTTGATGTAGCCTCTTTTTCACTCAAACAAAATCCAGCTAGTGACACAACAAATCCCGGTGTACAAAAACCACATTGCGTGGCAGATTCTTCGTAGAGCACCTGTTGAACAGCATTAAGTGTCGATTCATCGGTATCACCAGGTTTGGATTCTTTGTTTAATCCCTCAATGGTAACAACATGTTTACCATTAGCATTTGCAAGTGCGGCCAGGCAGGAAGTGTAGGAGCGGTAACGGAGTTCTTCATCAACCAGTTCGCCAATGAGTATGGTACAAGCACCGCAATCGCCCTCGTTGCAACCGGTTTTGGTTCCCGTTAAATGCTGGTGATACCGGATAAATTCGAGTAGCGGCATACCCGAAGGTTTATGTGTAACTACTTCTTTATTATTTAGGATAAATCTTATCAATAGGTTGTATTTATTGCTACTTCCTGCACGTTGCCATTACTGCAAATTACCAGAAATACAAAAAAGAGCATTGAATAATTTATTATCAAACAAATACATGAATGATAAATTGCTTTTTTGCATTTGGGTTGATTATGTCAAAAAAAAACCACCCAAATAGGTGGTTACATCATTACAAAAGGGAAAGTTTACCTGCCAAATTTTTCCTGCCAGGCTAATACACCACCTTCCAGGTTAACGACATTTGTAAAACCCATTGTTTCTAAGATCATACAAGCATTTGCACTTCTTTTTCCACTTCTGCAATAAACAATAATCTCTTCTTCTTTCCAATCATCCAGCGGATCCGTTTCCATTGTTTGTATAAGACCTAAACGATGGTGAATGCCTCCGATATTAAATTCTTTTCGTTCGTCATCTTCTCTTACGTCTACAAGGTGAATGTTCTCGCCGGCATCAAGCCTGGACTTTAAAATTTCTGCTGTAGTCTGTTTCATACTTCAATCACTTTAATAAAATTATTATTCAGGCACTGTAATTCGCGGAGGGGTACTGTCGGTTATAACCGGTTTATTGGTACTTAACCAAACGTCCATACTCTGACCTGCCCGAATTTTATTTTTTTGAATAAATCCGTCGGGCAGCCTAAGAGTTTTTTCGGGGATCTGCTTATAAATAAATGCTTTATCCTGGTTTTCAACATCACGGTCAGGCAAAACACCTGCAATATTTAAACCCATACTATTTAATAGAGCCCTGGCTTCTCCATATGTCATACCTCGTAATTCCGGTACTTCAAATTCATCTTTACCAATACCACTACCCAACACAAAACTTATTGTACTTCCCTGGAATAACCTGGTAGCAGGGCTAATTGGTTTTCCATTATATAATTGTTCCAGAACAGCATCCTTCGCTATATCGGGTTTACGGGTTGTATCACCCAATTTCAAACCTAATTGCTTTAAATACAGTTCTGCATTTCTAAATGATAAGCCGACCATATTTGGAATATCAATTAATGGGGGTTGGCTACGATTAATGGTCAGGTAAATATGGCGGTGTTTTTTTACCATCTCATCTGCTTCGGGCGATTGCCGTATTACTGTTAAAGGATCAATATCTTCTTTCCAAAGAGAATCCTGCACTTCTGCCGAAAACCCTTTTGATTCAAGAAGTTTTATAGCTTCCGAAAAGTTTTTGCCTGTTACCACGGGAACTTTTTCATAATCGCCATGCCTGGTGATAATTCCCAGCGCCCATAGCATAGAAAATACCAGTAGAAAAAGTAAAGCGATAGCCAATAAAAGGTTGACTATAAAATGTTGCCGGGTTATAAATTTAAACACCGAAATAATTTATGGTGATTGAGAAGAACAGCCAATTTTTATTGATAACTGCTTTTGTTTTTGATAACGGTCGCAAATATATTTTTAATGAGCAGGATACAGTTGTTAAACAACCGTATTGTTTATTTCCCCGCTCTTAAGAGGCAATCTTCAATAAGTGCTGAATAAAAGTCTTTTAAACTTGTACCCATGGCACGCACTTGCTGTGGAACTATACTGGCTTCACTTTGACCGGGTATAGTGTTGATTTCGAGCATAAAAGGTTCAGCCAATTTTTCATTGAAAATAAAATCAATTCTTACAACTCCATCACAATTAAAAACATGGTAAAGTTTACTGGCAGCAGTCCTTATTTTTCCCGCGATAGTTTCATCGATTTCTGCAGGGGTAATTTCTTTGCTTTTGCCTTCGTATTTGGCTTCGAAATCGAAAAAATAATTTTCACTGATCACTTCGGTAATTGGCAGGATGGTAATTTGACCTTTTAAACGGGCTACTCCAATAGTAAATTCACGGCCTTCAATAAATTCTTCAATTAAGACCTGGGTATCTTCCCCGAAGGCCTTTTCTATGGCTTCACTTAACATTTCTATTGCAGGTACTTTGCTCATTCCGATTGAACTTCCACCATTCGAAGGCTTAACAAATAGCGGGAAGCTTAAGCTGGAAGCTATTTCATTGATATCTACCTGTTCTCCTTTATAAATATGTATTGATTTTGCAACATGAATACCGCTTAATGCCGCAACAGCTACTGTAAATCTTTTATTGAATGTAATGGCAGAAGTTGCTGCACTGCAACTCGTGTAAGGCAAACCAAGTAAATCAAAATAGCCGGGAAGTTTGCCATCCTCGGCCGGCGTACCATGAATACCCACTAAAACAGCTTCAAATTTTTTTCGGAATCCATCAACTGTAACCGTGAAATCATTTTTATCAACTGCTATTTCTTTTCCATCAACAGCACACCACCAACCATCGGGCCGTATATCAATTGTTAAGTAATCAAACTTAGAGGTATCTATATTGTTTTGTATAGTGATAGCGCTCTTGTAGGAAATTTCGGCTTCGCCGCTGTAACCACCGGTTACGAAAGCTATAAGTGGCTTACTCATTCATTAATTTTAAGCAAAGAAAAGGTGGGAGTAGTTCCTGTAAAAAGATTTATAGATGGCTGATAAAACTTGCTGCTATTGACGTACAAAAGGTGAAGGAAATACCTTCACCTCGTACGGCAGAACATATCAGCTGCCTGATGCAGGGTGTTACCCCTTTATTTTAATACAAGGTAAAAATCTATTGCAGTAATTGCAATTATTTACCAAAAACTTATGCGGTTGATCAGATATGCAATTTTTCTTTTTTCGCCATTAATTCATCCACTGTTTCCTGGTACATTTCGTCTGGAACACAACAATCTACCGGGCAAACAGCAGCACACTGAGGTTCTTCATGAAAACCCTGGCACTCTGTACATTTATTTGAAACAATATAATACGTATCTACACTATAAGGTGCGTTTTTCTGATCAGCGTCGATTTGAGTACCATCCAGCAAGGTAAAAGTTCCTTTTACGGAAGTACCGTCACTGATCGCCCATTCTACACCGCCTTCATAAATTGCATTGTTGGGACATTCGGGTTCGCAGGCACCACAATTGATGCATTCGTCTGTTATTTTTATAGCCATAATTAATCCTGCAATGTTTGGTTTGAAAATTACATTTGCCGTTCAAAATTATAGTGGAGAACTCATACAAAACATTTAAAGTTAAAAAAAACTTAAGTGTATTTTTTTTACAAAAAGCCAAATAACCACTCCACCTAATTAATCAGGTAAGTAATTGATATTGAAGGAGAAAATATTATGATAACACTCGAAGAAAGATTGAATTTACTGGCACGCTTATCCCAATATATACAACAGGATGAAGAATGGAATGATATAAAAATCAAAGCCAACCAGGAAAATGGCTGGTTTGTTGAACAGTTTACAAACCTTGCGATTTCCAATATTTTGAAGCAATACCTGGATGCCGAAAAATTAATTGACTGGATAAAAAAGTATGATCTTCCTCAAACCAGAAAGAATCCCAGTTCCGTAGGTATTGTTATGGCCGGCAACATTCCATTGGTGGGATTTCATGATTTCCTGTGTGGGTTCGTAAGTGGCCACAATATGATCATAAAAAGATCTTCAAAAGACAGTGTTCTTATTACGCATATTGTTACTAAAATGACAGAATGGGATAAAAGAGTAGGCGAGTCTGTCGTTTTTTCAGAAATTTTGAAAGGATGTGATGCCTACATTGCAACAGGCAGTAACAACTCGGGCCGGTACTTTGAATACTATTTTAAAAATTACCCCAGTATCATTCGTAAAAATCGCACGTCGGTAGCTATATTAACAGGTGAGGAAAGTCAGGAAGATCTTGCAAACCTGGCTGGCGACCTGCTGCTTTATTTTGGACTTGGATGTAGAAATGTTTCCAAACTGTATGCTCCTGAATCCTATGATTTTATACCTCTCCTGGCTGCTATGAAGCCCTTTCAATGGATGGATGACCATCAAAAGTTTAAAAACAATTATGATTATAATTTGTCGCTGCTGTTGTTAAACAATCAATACTATATGACAAACGGCATTGTATTGTTAGTAGAAAACCCCGCGATCTTCTCACCTATCAGCCAGATCAATCTTGAATATTACAAAGGCCATCCACCAATCAATTTTACACATCATGAGCATGAATTACAAGCCATTGTGGGAAGAGATTATACCCCATTCGGACAAGCACAATCACCTTCAATAAGTAATTACGCAGACGGAGTAGATACACTTCAATTTCTTTCATCCTTGTAGCAATTCTGTGGATTGATATCTTCCGATTGTAGAAAGTTTTAAACAGTTTATAATAGCCTAAATTCATTAGGTGAAAATATGAGGCTTAACTTTAAGCTGCAGCCGTTTTCCTTTTTCAAAAGCTCTCTTACCATCATTGTTAAATATAATTATTAAATATTTAATTAATATTTCACACTGACATTTGAACAGTGCTGATTGCTTTGGCACGGGGATTGAACCTGCTGTTAAACAGCGGTTAAACTAAACTAGTCAGCAATTGGCTAGTGCCTTTGCTGCGTTAATTTGGTATCTCTTTTAAATCGAAGTAATAAAAATGAAAAACAATATGAATTTAAAAAATGTTCTGGCTATCGTTGGAATAAGCATAACAACTACTCTTGCGAGTATTTGGGGGTATGATAAGTTTACAGAAAGTAAAAACGACAATTTCATACAAGAGTCGGGTAAGCTTCCGGCAAACTATGCAGGTTTTTTTGAAGACGATAAAAACAACAGCCAGGTTTTACCTGTTGATTTTACCGCGGCTGCAGCTGCATCTACTCCTGCAGTAGTTCACATTAAAACAAGGATTGGTGCCCGGACGGTTACTAATGCGCAACCCAGGAGAAGTCCTTTTGCAGACCTGTTCGGTGAGGATTTTGATGATTTTTTTGGCGGTGGAAGTCAGCGAAATATGCAAATTCCCGAGCAAAGGGCCAGTGGATCGGGTGTAGTAATTACTAATGATGGTTATATTGTTACCAACAACCATGTTATTGAAAATGCGGATGACATCAATGTAACCCTGAACAACAAAAAGTCTTACAAAGCAGAATTAATTGGAGCCGATCCAAGCAGTGACCTTGCCGTTCTAAAAATTACCGGCACCAATTTACCTTACCTGGCGTGGGGAAACAGCGACGAAGTAAAATTAGGTCAATGGGTGTTGGCCATTGGCTATCCATGGACACTGGATGTTACGGTGACTGCTGGTATAGTAAGTGCAAAAGCTCGTTCGCTTGGTTTAAACAGAACTAAGAGCAACAGCCCAATTGAATCTTTCATTCAAACGGATGCTGCTGTAAACCAGGGTAATAGTGGTGGTGCATTGGTAGATACTGATGGCAAGCTAATCGGTATTAATTCAGCTATTGCATCACAAACCGGCTCTTATGCAGGTTACAGCTACGCTATTCCTGTAAACCTCGTTAAGAAAATAGTAGGCGATCTTGTTAAGTATGGTGCTGTACAACGTGCTTACATGGGATTACAATACCTTGGAGACGATGCTCCTGAAGAAGAACTTCGCAAGCAAAATATCAAATCTGGTGAAGGTGTATATGTATCTGGCGTAGCAGAAGATGGTGCTGCAAAACAGGCTGGCATCAAAGTGGGCGATTATATCACTGGTATCAATGGTGTAAAAATAAATAGTGGATCAGAAATGGTGGAGCAGGTAGCCAATTACAAACCAGGTGATAAAATCAATATCAATTATACCAGGGATGGAAAAAGCTTAAGTTCGTCAATTACCTTAAGAAACAAAAGTGGAAATTATGAGATTGTAAAAGGTATCGCATCAGAAAGCCTGAACGACAAACTAGGCGGTACTTTTGAAAACCTTGACAAGAAGAAAGCTGACCAATATGGCATTGCAGGTGGAGTGCAGGTTAAAAAAATAACCGGCGGTTTACTTAAGACTACCCGCATGCAGGAAGATTTTGTGATCACCGGTGTTAACGGACAACCTGTTAAAACTACTACGGAATTAATGGCCATTTTAAACAAAGCCAAAGGAACTGTCAGGCTGGAAGGTATATATCCCGGCTTTGAAGGAACTTATGCTTATCCACTAAATATGAGTGGCAAAATGACGCCTGACCAGGAAGGCAACCAGGTTCCATAAAATATAAGGATCATTCGAAAATTTAAAGGCCGCGGAGGAAATTATCTTCGCGGCCTTTTGCTATTCATATGCGTATTACTTATGCATTAGGCACCAACAGGTTTACGATTCTATCAAGTTTTTGAGGCAGGTAACCATAGTGCTATTCATCTTACAACAATCTTGAAAATCAAAAAGGGAAGTTTCGCTATGAAACTTCCCTTTTTGATTAGTCGGCGCAACTCCTTATATCCTAGCTAAGTTTTTCAACCTGCATGTAGTTCAATTCTACAGGTGTGCTGCGACCAAATATCTTCACGATCACTTTTAATTTCTTTTTCTCATCATTCACTTCTTCAATCACCCCGTTAAAGTCATTAAATGCACCGTCAATGATCTTAATGGTTTCACCGATGATGAATGGTTCACTCATGGTAATGCCACCACTTTCGCCCATTTCATCCATTTTGCCAAGCATTTTATTCACTTCTGCTTTGCGCAACGAGATGATCTTTCCTTTCGACCCTTTTCCGTCGGTAAGGAAGTGCATAATATTGCTGATGTTACTGATATGAAGAATCATATCTTCCGTTAGTTTACCATCGGCAACTTCCATAAAAACATAACCGGGATAGAAGTTCTTTTCCCGCATTACCTTTTTACCATTTTGCACTTTGTAAACCTTATCCATCGGCAGAAAAATCTGCTTAATGTCTCCGGCCCAACCCTGGCGGATAATATCCTTATCCAGGTATTCTTTTACGGAACGTTCTTTACCGCTTACCACACGTAAAACATACCATTTGGTTTCCTGCTGTGGTACGGCCTCCGCTGCTGCTGTATCTGTTATTGACGTTTCCATTACTTAAAGAATGAGTAAATCAGTTTCAAAAGGTTTTGAGAGGCAAAGTCCATGATCCAAACCATGGCAGTGATAACCAGTGTTGCCACTAATACGATCACAGTACTTTGTTGTAGCTGATTCCAGGTAGGCCAGGTTACTTTTTCTATTAGTTCCTTCCAACTGTCGCGGAAGTAATGAGACACTTTATTCATAATTAGCTATTATGCTAATGTGCTAATGTGCTAACTAATAACACGTCTCATGCATTTATTAGCATATTGGCTAATCAGCACATTATCACATTAATTTTTTGCACGGGCACTAGGATTCGAACCCAGATCAAAGGTTTTGGAGACCTCTATACTAACCGTTGTACTATGCCCGTAGAAAACAATTAGCTAATCAGCAAATTTGCTAATTAGCTAATTGAAAATTATTAAAATCTTCTCAAATTACTTGATTATTTCAGTAACCTGTCCGGCACCTACGGTACGGCCACCTTCGCGAATCGCGAATTTAAGACCTTTTTCCATAGCGATTGGCTGGATAAGTGTAACTGAAAGTGATGTGTTATCACCAGGCATAACCATTTCAGTTCCTTCAGGCAAAGTACACTCACCAGTTACATCCGTAGTACGGAAGTAGAACTGAGGACGGTATTTGTTGAAGAACGGAGTATGACGTCCACCTTCATCTTTGTTCAATACGTAAACTTCACCTTTGAATTCCGTATGCGGAGTGATTGAACCTGGTTTGCAAATTACCATACCACGACGGATCTGGCTTTTCTCAATACCACGAAGCAATAAACCAGCGTTGTCACCAGCTTCACCTTCATCCAGTAATTTCTTAAACATTTCCACGCCTGTGCAGGTAGAAGACAATGGAGTTGGCATCATACCAACAATCTCAACGCTTTCACCAACTTTAATGCGGCCACGTTCGATACGACCAGTAGCAACAGTACCACGACCAGTGATAGAGAATACATCCTCTACACTCATCAGGAACGGAAGATCAATTGGACGTGGAGGCAATGGAATGTAAGAATCTACCGCTTCCATCAACTCATCTATTTTGGCAACCCATTTTGGATCTTCAGCTAAAGCACCTGTTGCAGAACCCTGGATGATTGGTGTATTATCACCATCAAAACCATTCTTAGAAAGAAGTTCACGGATTTCCATTTCAACCAGTTCAAGCAATTCAGGATCATCAACAAGGTCAACCTTGTTCATAAATACTACCATGCTTGGAACACCTACCTGGCGGGCAAGAAGGATATGTTCCCTGGTTTGAGGCATTGGTCCGTCTGTAGCAGCCACAACTAAAATAGCACCATCCATTTGGGCGGCACCAGTAATCATATTCTTTACATAGTCAGCGTGACCCGGGCAGTCAACGTGAGCGTAGTGACGATTAGCAGTTTGATATTCAACGTGAGCTGTATTGATTGTGATACCACGTTCTTTTTCTTCCGGGGCACCATCAATTTCATCATATTTTTTAGCCACATTACCCATGCCTTTTTTAGACAGGATCATTGTGATTGCAGCGGTCAATGTAGTTTTACCATGGTCAACGTGACCAATGGTACCTACGTTTACGTGAGGTTTTTCCCTCTTAAAGGTCTCTTTTGCCATTGTATTTGTTTTTTAGTTGTGGATTGTTTTATTAAAATATCAATTGCAAACTTCAAATTTTAATCCCAACTATGATTTGCAATTTGAAATTCGTTTTATACTATCCTGAGCCGTTAGTGAGAATCGAACTCACGACCTCTTCCCTACCAAGGAAGTGCTCTACCCCTGAGCTACAACGGCTTGCTTCTTTTTAGCCTACAGCTGACCGTTGTAAGTTTACAGCTTGTAACAGCTGTTATCAAACACCTGTCATCTTAATTCGAGCGGAAGACGAGGGTCGAACCCGCAACCTATAGCTTGGAAGGCTATCGCTCTACCAATTGAGCTACTTCCGCTTGTTTCCCCTGTTTCAATCTACTTTTCAGCCTTTCGGCTTAAAGCTTTTTAAACAAAGAAATTTAAACCCATTACAACGAATGGGATAATTTTTGTGGGCAGAGTAGGGTTCGAACCTACGTACTCGTGAGAGAACAGATTTACAGTCTGTCGCCTTTAACCACTCGGCCATCTGCCCAAAAATTATTTTATCCATTTAAAGAAAATGAAAGAGCCGAAGAAGGGAGTCGAACCCCCGACCTACTGATTACAAATCAGTTGCTCTACCAACTGAGCTACTTCGGCTTATTTATCTTCTTTTTTAAAGAACTACCCCGTTTTTTCGGGATGGCAAAAGTAAGTGAATTAGGTATCCGCCAAAAAAATTTGATTAAAAGTTTCAGGGGCTTTAAAAATTTTCTATGAAACAAGAGGAAAAAGCGTGCTGAAATTGGCGGTTATCTCTTCCATAATATATTCATTTTCAATTAATTAATGAGATTTACGAAGGATAAAAAAAATATTTTATACATATAGTATTTAGCAGGAATATAATAAAAAAACCCCTGTTTCAACAGGGGTTTTACTAATTAGGCGGTAAGCTTTTCTTTTTTTCGCTTTATTTGGGTACATATACTTTCATATGCATCATCGAACGACTCTTCAAAAGATTTACTTGACGATTTTACAAAAACTTCAGTTCGGGGAATAGTCACCTTGATTTCAGCTACTTTGTCTTTGATCTGGTGAACCACATTATCCAGTTTCAAAAAAACATCCACTTTAATAATCTTGTCGTGGTAGGTACTGAGTTTGGTAACTTTTTTGCGAATGTGATCGGTTAGCCGCGTGTCGGCCTCAAAACGCACAGTTTGAATGTTCAATGTCATAGTAAACACGTTTTTAGTGAATAAAATAAAGAACTAATAACGGGTAAAATTCTATTTACCATAGGCTGCAATTATGAATGAAAGTTAGGTTAGATTGGTCATACTATAATTACTAAAACTTAGCTTTCTGTATAAGTTTAGATGCAACTACTATGCCTTGGGATGCGCCCGTTTGAATATCTCTTTCAACTTTCCAATGGTATTATGTGTATAAACCTGCGTAGCTGCCAAACTGCTGTGACCTAATAACTCCTTTACCGCATTTAAATCGGCCCCTTCATTTAACAAATGAGTGGCAAAAGTGTGCCTCAATACGTGCGGACTTCGTTTATCGATGGTGGTAGCAGGATCAAGATATTTCCTAACCGCATTATACACCCATTTTGAATACAACTTTTTCCCCTTATCGTTTACAAACAAATAAACAGTTTCAAAATTTTCGAACTCAATGCGTTTTCTATCCCTGTAAGCCAGCAGTTCTTTGATATAACCGGAGCTACATGGAATCAGCCTTTCTTTATTTCCTTTCCCAAGGATTTTTAATGAATTATGGGCACCATCAACTTGTAATTCCCTTAAATTAATTACTTCACTTAATCTCATCCCTGTTTGATACAGCAACATTAAGATCAACCGTTCTGTATTGCCTGTCCAGGTATCTTCAAATTCGGTATACCGCCATAATTTTTCCATGTCGGTTTTTTCTACAAATTGCGGGAGCCTTTTGTTTTGCTTTTGAGAAACTATTCCAACCATCGGGCTAACCTTAATAATATTCTGCCGGAGAAGGAATTTGAAAAATGTTTTTAAGGAAGAAATTTTACGGTTGATGGTGCGGGCGCTGGCATCTTCGTCTTTTATGCTTGCCAGCCAGGTTCGTACGAACGCAGGAATGACTTCATCAACGATTGAACAATCAAACTGCCTTACTGCAAATTCGGAAAATTGTAGTAAGTCGTCGTGGTAAGCCCTGGTAGTATGTTGTGAAAACCGCTTTTCAAACTGCAGGTAATCTTTAAAAAGTACAATTGCTTCAGGTAATTGCATAAACAACAATAGCCATAAAGGTAGATACCTTATGGCTATGTGCAACCCTTATAACAGGGTTTATCAGAATAAATTAAATCTCAATTTTACCACTGGCTATCTGCTGTTTGTAGACAGCTTTCAGCACCTGGCCGCGACGCTTGATAGAAGGCTTAGTAAAGCTCTGACGTTCACGCAACTGCATTAACGTTTTAGCTTTCTCAAATTTCTTTTTATACTTTTTAAGCGCCTTGTCTATGTTTTCGCAGTCTTTTGAATCAATGATTAACATGGAATATACCCCCTTTAAAAAATTTTGGAACGCAAAAGTATGTTTTTCTGGTTTACAAAAACTAATTGTACCGACTTTTGTTTTTTGAATTTTGATACTGTCTTAAAATGTAGTTCTCTTTTAATCTCAAGCCCCTACTAATCAAATGTTTACAGGAATTGTAGAAACAACCGGCACCATCGAAGGAATCGAAATTATAGGCACTAATCACAGCTTTTGGATAAAAAGCGACTTATCTGACTTTTTAAAAGCTGATCAAAGTGTAAGTCACAATGGAGTTTGTCTAACAGTAGAGGCAATAAATGAAGGACATCATAAAGTAACCGCCGTACTGGAAACACTTCAAAAAACTAACCTGGGTGGATGGCTAAATGGTTCGATGATTAATATGGAACGTTGCCTGCCCGTTAATGGCAGGCTGGACGGACATCTTGTACAGGGCCATGTAGATGCAACCGCAATTTGTACTTCGTTAGAATCTATGAACGGAAGCTGGTATTTCACTTTTGAATTTCCATCAGCATTCGCACACCTTGTAATTGAAAAAGGAAGTATTTGCCTGAATGGGATCAGCCTGACAGGGTTTAACGTCACTGATAATTCAGTAACAGTAGCAATCATTCCATATACGTATGAACATACTAATATTCAAACTGTCAAACCCGGAGATACGGTAAATATCGAATTTGATATTCTTGGAAAATACCTTTCGAGATGGCACCAGCTGGACCAAAAAGTAGCCAGGTAACATCTTTTTACAAGCTGATAAAGTGTATTAATCAGGTTTGCTATCAAGACTAAAAATACTTTCGGCAAAGGCTTTTTTATCAAAAACCAGCAGGTCCGTCATCTTCTCACCAACTCCAATATACCTGACTGGTATTTTCATTAGATGACTGATCGCAAGAACAACTCCACCTTTTGCAGTGCCATCGAGCTTGGTGATGGCGAGGCCGGTGACTTCTGTGGCGGCAATAAATTGCTTCGCCTGCTCAAGGGCATTTTGACCTGTCGATCCATCTAAAACAAGTAAAACTTCGTGTGGAGCACCTGGCAGAAGTTTTTGAATGACTCTCTTTATTTTACTAAGCTCGTCCATCAGGTAGGCCTTATTATGAAGCCGACCGGCCGTATCAATGATAACAATATCTGCATTTCTTGCCATCGCACTTTGAACTGAATCAAATGCCACCGATGCCGGATCACTGCCCATATCCTGTTTAACAACAGGTACGCCGACTCTTTCGCTCCAAATGGTTAGCTGTGTAACTGCTGCGGCTCTAAAGGTATCGGCTGCGCCAAGAATCACTGATTTACCCGCCAGTTTGAACTGGTGGGCGAGTTTACCAATAGTTGTAGTTTTTCCAACGCCATTTACCCCTACCACCAAAAGCACATACGGCTTGGGCATGCCCGATAAATTAAAGCTGGCACTCAGGTGGTCTGGTGAATCAACGAGCAAATTTGCGATTTCGCTTTGAAGAATACCATTCAACTCGGATGTATGAAGGTATTTATCTCTTTTAACCCTTTCGCTGATTTTATCAATAATGGCAACAGTGGTTTCAATTCCAACATCGGCACTAACCAGCGCATCTTCCAAATCATCCAATACCTCTTCATCTACAGTACTTTTGCCTGCAACCGCCTTTGATATTTTGGTAAAAAAGCTTTGCTTGGTTTTTTCCAGGCCTTCATCCAGTGTCTGTTTTTCTTTTTTTCCAAATAGCTTATCAAAAAATCCCATAATTATCGAAGGTTTTGCGTAGCAGGTAAACTTATGAAAGAGTAAATTGAATCAAAACAAAAAAGCCATCATACCAAAAGGTGTGACAGCTAAATATATTTGACCCTGTTTAGGAAATTAACCTTTATCAGCCAGGAAATCTTTCACCTTTTCTTTGTGCACAATGGCTTCTTTAAAGGTGTAAGCACCAGTTTTAGGACTGCGTACAGCCTTAATAACTTTGCTCCAGTTTTTCGCTTCGGCAGCGGCCTTCTGGTCTTTTGTTTTTATCGCGGTTTTTGCTGCTTTTGCCATAACAAAAATTTGAAATGATTATGAGTTGTGTATACACCCCAATTAGCGGCTACCCGCATCATTGAAGATCAACGAATTACTTAATTTCTTTGTGAACTGTAACTTTCTTAAGAATAGGATTGAATTTCTTCAATTCCATGCGCTCAGGAGTGTTCTTCTTGTTTTTTACCGTAATGTAACGGCTGGTACCAGGCTGGCCGCTGTTTTTGTGCTCGGTACATTCAAGTATAACCTGAACGCGGTTGCCTTTACTCTTCTTTGCCATTTTATAATGATTTGGATCTAATTACTTAATTAATGTGGCTTTACTTAAACAGTAACTCCCTGCGCACGTAATTCTTTAACTACGGTAAACAAGCCTCTTTTATTAATGGTACGGATAGCATCAGCAGATACTTTCAATGTAACCCACTTATCTTCTTCCGCCAGGAAAAAACGCTTTGTTTGCAAATTCGGGTTGAATTTACGCTTGGTCTTAATGTTCGAATGGCTCACGCTGTGACCAGACAATGGCTTCTTGCCGGTAACCTGACATACTCTTGCCATAATGATTCTTTTTTTGGGATTGCAAAAGTGGGATAATCCAAGCAAACAGCAAAATGAATTTTGAAAAAAGCCTGAAATTGTTGATAAGATTATCAACCAGCCTCCGGATTGAAAGACGAGTTTCAATATCAGCCCAAAACAAAGGTATCTGCTTCCTGCTCCCAAAAAAACTTCACCCGCTGAAAGGCAATACATTATTTGAAATGTAACCATTATTTTCGCAGTCATGTCCAGGCATCCAAATATCTCCTTTCTGCACTGCAATCTCGATTTTCCCGATCATCCCTGTAGTTGAATTCACTACAACACTGTTTGTATTATCTATTCTTCCTATTTCCCAGGTACCTGATTCACATCACCGGCCTTTTTCCCTATTTAATAATACGTTATATGTCCGCATCTACCCTCCATATTCCAGAAAAAAGCAATTATTATTTACAACTCGAAGAAAAGTATGGCGCACATAATTATCACCCTTTGCCTGTGGTGCTCGAACGCGGGCAAGGTGTATTCGTGTGGGATGTTGAAGGCAAACGGTATTTTGATTTTCTAAGTGGCTACTCTGCTGTAAACCAGGGTCATTGCCATCCACGGATTATAAAAGCATTAACCGATCAGGCTCCGAAACTCACGCTAACCAGCCGGGCTTTTCATAGTAACCTGCTCGGTGAATACGAAAAATATATCACCGGGTATTTTGGTTATGACAAAGTGCTGCCGATGAATACCGGGGTAGAAGGCGGCGAAACTGCCGTAAAGCTGGCAAGGCGTTGGGGATATAAAAACAAAGGCATCCCGGATAACCAGGCAATTATAGTATTTGCCAAAGACAATTTCTGGGGAAGAACACTTGCCGCCATTTCTTCTTCTACAGACCCAAGCAGCTATAGCCAGTTTGGACCTTTTATGCCTGGATTTGATGTAGTTGATTACAATAATCTTGGTGACCTGGAAAAAGCTTTCCAAAATAAAAATGTGGCGGCTTTTATGGTCGAACCGATCCAGGGTGAAGCCGGCGTAGTTGTGCCGGATGAAGGATATTTAGCCGGTGTTAGAAAACTTTGCACGGAATACAATGTGCTGCTTATCGCCGACGAAATTCAAACAGGTTTAGCAAGAACCGGTAAAATGCTGGCATGTGATCATGAACATGTGAGGCCAGACATTTTAGTCCTGGGAAAAGCACTTAGTGGTGGCGTATTACCTGTAAGTGCTGTTTTATGTGATGATTATATAATGATGAATATAAAACCCGGTGAGCATGGCAGCACTTATGGCGGCAACCCACTCGCATGTGCTGTTGCAATGGAGGCATTGCAAGTATTAAAAGATGAAAAAATGGCGGAAAATGCAGCAACCATGGGTACAATATTGAGAAGCGAACTTCAGAATTTGCAGTCGCCATACATTTCGTTAATAAGAGGAAAAGGCCTGTTAAATGCTATTGTTATTGATCATGCAGATAAAGATGCATCCTGGCAACTATGCCTTTTATTAAAGAATAACGGCCTGCTGGCAAAACCAACGCATGGCGATAAAATAAGGTTTGCCCCACCGTTAACAATTACTGCCGAACAAGTAAAGGAATGTGTTCAAATCATCAGTTATTCACTCGGACAACTATAACCAGTGAGCATTTAAATTTGAATGAATGATTAGGATTGAGAAAGCTGAAAAAAAACACGCTGAAATAATTACAGATCTTGGCGTAACTAGTTTTTATGAAACTTATGCGGCATATAATACTGCTTCCGATATGTTGCAGTATACAAACGAAAATTACAACAAGGAAAGGCTTGAAGAAGAAATTGACAACCCGGAAGTAAATTATTTTATTGCATACCTGGATGACCAGCCTGCAGGCTTTGCTAAACTACGTCAACCTGAAGAAACACATGAAATGTTGCAGCATACGAGGAATATAGAACTAGAGCGAATATATGTTCTACAGTCCTTTAAGAGATCAGGTATTGGCAAGGCACTTATCGATACGTGCATCGAGAGATCCAGGAAAGAAAACTTCGAAGTAATTTGGCTTGGCGTATGGCAACAAAATCAGAAGGCAATTAAGTTTTACGAAAAAATTGGTTTTGAATATTTTGGGGATCATTCCTTTTTATTGGGAGAAGATCTTCAGCATGACCTGCTGATGAAAATGAAACTATAGCAAGATGCTGTTTTTCTTATTTTACCTGGTAATTTATAGCGGTTTTCACAAGTAATTTCTACTCATCTTTGTTATTAATAATCCAACATTGATTCAATATTTTAAAAATACCGACCATCGAACGGTGGAAATTCATACTCCTGAAAATGATTCATGGGTAAATGTAATTCCGCCTTTAAAACAAGAGGAGTTTGTGCAGTTATCTGCCTCACTTGATATTCCACTCGACTTTCTGAGTGATTCTTTGGATATAGATGAACGCAGCAGGTTTGAAGTTGATGACAATGTGAAGTTGATTGTTATTAAAACACCTGCTGAAAACAATTCCTTTAATGAGAGTGATGCCTTTTATATAACCATTCCTATCTGTATCATTCTAACGCATAATCATATTGTAACCGTTAACAGTTTTGAAAACGGCGCTATACGCAGGTTCTTTAATACTTTTCAAAACCGTAAACCGGATAACCGAAAAATGATGGTGCTAAAGGTGTTTGAAAAAGTGGTCATGCATTTTATGGATTTTTTAAAAGAGATCAATCAAAGAAGAAATGCGTTAGAACAACAACTATATGACAGTAATAGAAATATCGAACTCCTGGAACTTGTTAGGATTCAAAAAAGCCTGGTATATTTTGTTACCGCTTTACGCAGTAACGAATTGCTAATGATGAAGCTTGAAAGAACAAACCACTTGCAGTTAAATGAAGACGAGAGAGAATTTTTGAATGACTTGATTGTTGATAACAGCCAGGCACTTGAAATGGCCAACATTTATACCAATATCTTGTCGAGCACGCTGGACGCATATGCAAGTATAATCAGCAACAATCAAAGTGTTGTTTTAAAAAGATTGACCTATGTTACTATTGCATTACAAATACCGGTGTTAGTAGCAAGTATTTATGGAATGAATGTACCATTGCCATTTCAAAAATCACATTACGCTTTTTATGTACCGGTATTTATATCCCTTGCGTTAGGCCTTGTACTGGGATGGTTTTATGTAAGTAAAAAGAACAACAAATGACAATTTCAGTTAGAGTTTACGGCATACTCATTAACAGTAACAAACAGGTGCTTGTTAGTGATGAATTTATAAGGGGAAGTTATTATACCAAATTTCCTGGAGGCGGTTTGGAAGTTGGAGAGGGCACCCGTGATTGCCTTAAGAGGGAATTTATGGAAGAGATGAATTTGAATGTGGCCGTTGGCGATCATATTTACACTACCGATTTTTATCAACCAAGTGCATTTAACAATGCCCATCAAATACTATCTATCTATTATTTCGCAACTGCGCTTGAGCCAATTGCGGTTCCTTTAAGAACTGCTCCTTTTGATTTTGATGAAACCCAACTTGAGATATACCATCAGAAAAAAGAAATTGAGACTTTTCGTTTTGTAGAATGGGAACATTTCAATAGTGAAAAACTTAGTTTGCCAATTGATAAAATAGTAGCTGATCTGGTTAAAAGTACTTTCAAATTTTAAGCAGGTTTTTTCCTGATTATTGCAACAAACATAGTGTCACATTTTTGGTTTGTTCCTTCAAGAACAACCTGGTTGATCAATTCAACATTGTTGTTTAAAAGCTTGCTAACAACCGCCTCATTTTCCTTATAAAAAGCCGAACAAGTTATATAAACAAGCCAGCCACCGGGCAATAAATAGTTAAGTGCATTGTTAGCGATTTCATATTGCTTTACGGCATAATCATCCAACATTTTCTCTTTAAAAAAATACAATTGCTCTGGTGTGCGGGCCCAGGTGCCACTCCCGGTACAGGGCACGTCAGCAATAATAAATTGTTGTTCTTTAACTTTTAATTTTTGAGATTTAACCGAAAGATCTGCCACAAAAGACTGGTATTTTTCTATTCCTGCTTCCCTGAATCTTTTGGTAAGATTATGCAGAATGGATTCCCTGATATCTGATGCCAATATCTTCAATCCGGGATAGAGATCATACAGCATTATACTTTTTCCACCACTAGCGGCACAACAATCCCATAATTGCGTTGGCTGAAAATTGAAATTCTCAAAGGTCGTTTTTAGATGATCTCCTACCCGTTGCGAATTGAGGTCCTGTATTACAAGTTCGCTGTTCATTTTAAAATGCTGGTCTACAGCCAATCCCGGGTTTAAACGGATTGCAGCTGAACCTTCCAAATGATAAGTCCAGTTTAACTGATCCAACTTTTGTTGCACCAATTGCTTTTTACCTGGTCTCACCCTTATAAAAACATCGGGTTGTATAAGGAAACTGGCAGCAAATCCTGCTGCATCCAGGTTTCCTGATAAAGAATGTTCAAATGGAAATATGTCGTTAGTGGAATACAAAAGCCCGGCAATTTTCCATTTTTCATCTACAGGATAACTTACCAGTTTATTGAATTCAGGATTCACTGCAGCTAACAACGGGCTTTCTTCCTGGCTTGCAAGAAACAGTGCCAATATTATTCTTTCAGGTACAGGTAAATCTTTACCAGCCTTGCCCATGCGAAAAAAATGATAGCATAAGCCGGCAATTTGTTTGCGATCACGGCTTCCGTACTTCTTATGTTCTCTAAAAAATTGCTTCAGGTATAAATGAAGCGGTATAGACCCATCATAGTTTGTAAGCAGTTGTGCCGCAGTTTGGAGGTAATGATTTTGAAGACTCATATTATATTACATCCATTTACTACATACACGCTTACAAACTAAGCTACAGTTAACGTATTTACTGTGTTACAGTTCAAATAGAGCTTTTACCGGGTCTTTACCAAACAAAAGTAATTCGGGGTTCTCCAACAATTCTTTTACTCTTACCAGGAAGCTCACAGATTCGCGGCCGTCAATAATTCTGTGGTCATAGCTAAGAGCCAGGTACATCATTGGTTTTATTACAACCTGTCCGTTTAATGCTATCGGACGTTCCTGGATCTTGTGCATTCCTAAAATGGCACTTTGCGGAATATTGATAATTGGCGTACTTAACAGGCTTCCAAAAACGCCTCCATTGGTGATAGTAAACGTACCACCGGTCATTTCTTCAATCGTTAATTTACTTTCCCTGGCTTTTCCTGCTAATTCAACCACTTTCCGTTCAATATCGGCCATGCTAAGGCTTTCGGCATTTCGTATTACCGGAACAACAAGTCCTTTGGGTGCACTTACAGCAATAGATATATCGCAATATTCATGATAAACTATTTGGTCTCCGTCCAGGTAAGCATTTACAGATGGCCATTCCTGTAAAGCGTAGCAACAGGCTTTAGTAAAAAAGCTCATGAAACCCAGGCCTACCCCATGCTTTTTAGTAAATGCATCTTTATTCACTTTACGCAGATCCATTATACGGCTCATGTCTACCTCGTTAAAAGTAGTGAGCATCGCGGTGGTATTTTTAGCTTCAACCAACCGCCTGCTAATTGTTTTTCTCAGGTTGCTCATTTTTTCAGGCCTGTCGTTTCGGCTGAACATCTGAGCGGATGGATTTCTTCCAGGGTTTTGCAGGGCTGCCAAAACATCCTGCTTTAATATTTTACCACCATCACCCGATGGTGTTATGGCAGCTTTATCCATTTTTTTATCAGCAATGATGGCGGCTGCCACAGGAGTTGCCTTCGTATTATTTTCCGGAGTAGCTGGTGCACTTTGAGCAGGCTCGGGCGGTGTTGCTTTTTCAACAGGTGCCTGGGCCGGTTCAGCAGCGTTTTCATCGGGTTTACTTTCCGGTTTTTGAGCCTCTGTGTCGATGGAACAAACAACATCGCCAATTTTTAAAGTATCTCCTTCAGTAGCAATCAACTTTAGGATGCCAGCTTTTTCGGCATTAATTTCAAAAGTGGCCTTTTCACTTTCCAGTTCGGCAATCACTTCGTCTCTTTCAACATATACGCCGTCTTTTTTAAGCCATTTCGCAAGTGTTACTTCACTAATACTTTCACCAACTGCCGGAACCTTTATTTCTAAAGCCATGAAATGTGATTTTTGGAGGGCAAACGTACATCAAATGGACCAAAACCATTACGGTATGAAGGTCAGGTTCAATATTATTTGAATTAATCAAGGAGTTTTTTGAACCAGCTTGTCACTAACAAAATTGATTTTTTTAATTTCTCAACCATCCTTTCATAACCAGCTAATCAGCAGATATCTATTGATATAAAAAAAATTAGCAATTCCTTGTATATTTGAACAGGTTCATTACTTTTAATCTTTCTTCGACCTATTATTTACCAGCCAATATTCGATTATCTAAACACTTCATATAATAAAACCTACCATACAAAAGCAATAAACCACCTTTTACTCATTTATTTACTAACCAGCAAACAATTGCTCCTATCTTGAACCAGATTTAAATACTCCACGCATGAAAAAATTATTTTTACCCCTCACTTTATTATTAGGTTTAGGCGCCAATGCCCAGCTTTTTATTGACAATGCCACTTTTTTTATTGACAATGGTGCTGTTGTAACAGTCCAGGGTGACGTCACAAGCAACGTCAATATCCAGGCTGCTGGTACTGGCAAATTAAGAATGGGAGGAACAGCGCTCCAAAATCTTAATATGGGTGGTAAAGACATCCCAAATCTTCAGATTGACAATGCGGCTCACGTTTTATTAACTGGTGGCGCCACTAGAGTAACCGGGCTTTTGGAATTTACCAATGGTAAAATTCAACTGGGAGACAGAGATTTAGTTCTGGCAAATGCTGCAACTTATTCTGGACAGGGTGCTGGCAAATTTGCAGAAACAAACGGTACCGGTGTTTTCAAGAAAGAAGTAATCGCTGCAGGTAACTATATATTACCTGTTGGCTCTGGTTCAAATTATACTCCATTGGAATACCAGTTAACTGCTGGTTCTTATAGCAGTGCATTCGTAGGAGTTCAGTCGGTAACCGGAAGCCATCCTAATAAACATCCACGTTCAACAGATTATTTAAATAGTTACTGGAAACTTAGCAACAGCGGTATTACCGGCGGTACTAAAGTAGCTGTAGGCACTTATGCAGATCCTTCCATCGTAGGTGTTGAAGCTGATTTACGGTCTTTGTACTGGAATGGTACTACCTGGGTAAAAGGTACGTCTGAAGATGTTGCTACTAATAAAGTAACAGCACCTGTTGTTGCGGCAACTAACGAGTTATACGGAATGAACAAGTTTATATTGGTTTCACCTAAAGTGTTTTTACAAGGTGCATTTAATACAACTACCGGGTTAATGTCCGATTTGTTGAGGAATTCAGGAGCTTACTCAGTCGGCGTTTTACCTGCATCTAATATAATTCCTGCTTCTGATCCATACCGCACGGTAACTTATTCTACGGCATTTGCACATGTTGCAAATCCTGTGACTGAAACGATCTCTGCCGGTGTTTTGAACGATTTGGCCAACGTTAATAATCAGATAGTAGACTGGATATTTGTTGAACTAAGAAATAAGACAGGAAATACAAGTGCCCCCGTGGTGCAAACAAGATCTGTTTTGCTGCAAAGAGATGGCGATTTGGTAGATATTGATGGAGTAAGCCCTGTATACTTTAAAAATGTTGATGCTACAAATAATTACGTTGTAGCAATTCGCCACAGAAATCATATTGGAATAAGTTCTAATCCCGTATCTGCTTTAGCTTTGGGATTAAGTACTTCAACCTTTGATTTTACTAATACTGCAAATACTGCAAACATTTATGGTACGGCAGGTTTAAATTATGCCCAAGCTGGAGCAGTTGTAAAAAACGTATTGTATGCAGGAAATGCAAACTTTAATCTTAATGTTAGATACAATGGCCCTACAAACGACAGGGATTATATTTTAGGAAGTATACTAAGCTCAAACCAAGCAACCGTATTAAGTAATGTGTACAACCAAGGAGACGTTAACTTAAACAGAATAGTTAGATATAATGGCCCATCAAATGATAGGGATTTTATCTTATCCGCTCCATTAGGTTCTAATCAAAGCACAGTAAAAAACCAATCCTTACCAACTAATTAATCCCCTAAATATACTTTGTATGAAAAAAATTATAGCATATATATTCTTTACGTTAGTTCTTTTTTCTTCAGCTTTTTCGCAAACTACTTTTCAAGCGACTATAAAAAAAGGCTCAGCTGCAAATTCAGTTTACATAGTTATTAAACCAAATGCAGATATCGCAGGACAAATTTCTTCAATGCAATTTGCTATATCAATTCCAGAATCTATAAGCCCGGATTTGATGCCAGGCTATACGATTACTTCTCTTGTAACTGGATTAACATATGGTGGAACAGGAATTCAAACAACTGAAGAAACAGCAGCCGGGGTATTATCCTATGTTTATACTTTTAGTGGAGTTGGTGATGCGACAGTTCCCGTGACAAATTATGTAGGTGGAACTGAATATAATATCGCTGAGGTTTTTTTATTAGGTGACGGTCTACTAACTTCTGTTAAGTTAATTCAATTACCTAATGGCGGAACAACGCAGAATTCTAACTTTTATATGGCATTGGGAGGCGTTGAAGTTGAAAATACAACCGCTCAGTTTTATGGAGCCGGTGCAGTAAATGATGGCCAATCATTTTCTGGGACCTCATACGTTACAATAACCGATGTTCTTCTTCCAGTTAAATTCCTTTCTTTCTACGCGATCAAATCAGGAGATGATGCTAAGCTTTCCTGGACTGTTGGAAGCGATGACGAAAACAAATATTTCGATATCGAACGTAGTACCAATGCAAGAAGCTACACTCCGTTTGCAAGAGTTAATGCTCTAGGAAATGGCAGTTCAATCAATACCTACGAAGCAGCAGATATGCTGATTAGCAAACTGGGCAGCAAAGAATTATATTATCGTATCAAACAGGTTGACAAATCAGGTGTATCTGTATACAGCGTGATCCGTAACCTGAATGTAAATCAAAGCAGCCTGGGTATCTCACTTTATCCAAATCCGGCACGCAGTATCTCTAAGTTAATTGTAGATGCGCCTGCTCCAAGTAAAGCGGTGATTATCTTAAGAGATATGACCGGTAAACAAATGCAGATTATGAATACCCAGTTTGTAAAAGGTATTAACCAAAAAGACATCAACGTAGGAAACCTGCCTGCTGGTGATTATAATATCTCGGTTCTTTCAGATAACCTGAACCAAACTATTAAACTTTCAAAGCTTAATTAGTAGAGAACCTACATCTTTAAAAAAGGGCCCTCGTAAGGGCCCTTTTTTATTTCTAATACTTCGGAACCTTTACAATCATTGCAATTTCGAAACGTCATCCGTGTATTATGGATATTGTCTTCAATCAACTGATATGTAAAATTTAAGGGTAAGGGTATTCACCTATATTTGCTGCCTTTAAAATTATTTAACAAACGTTTTGTCTATGAACAATTTGATCTACGCTGTACCAGCAATGGGCATCATTGGATTGCTATACACGTTCCTCAAGTTTAGATGGGTAAGCAAACAGGATGCTGGCAACCCACGAATGAAAGAAATCAGTACTTATATAGCCGAGGGTGCAATGGCTTTCCTGAAAGCTGAATGGAAAATCTTAGGCTACTTTGTAGTGTTTGTTTCCATATTACTTGCTTTTATGAGTACTGGAAATAAAAACAGTCATTGGAGCATTGCTTTAGCTTTTATAATGGGAGCTTTTTTTAGTGCCCTTGCCGGTTATATCGGAATGCGTATTGCTACAAAAAGCAATGTAAGAACAGCACAAGCTGCCCGTTCTTCTTTAAGCAGGGCACTTAAAGTATCTTTTACCGGTGGTAGTGTAATGGGACTTGGAGTTGCAGGCCTGGCGGTACTTGGACTTGGTGGTTTATACATTGTTTTAAAACACTTTTTTGCACCAGATAGTGGCGCTAACAGTGAAGAAATGGTGCGGACGATTGAAGTTCTTACCGGTTTTTCATTAGGAGCAGAGTCGATTGCATTATTCGCACGTGTAGGTGGAGGAATTTATACCAAAGCAGCCGACGTAGGTGCTGATCTGGTAGGTAAAGTGGAAGCAGGTATTCCTGAAGATGATCCCCGTAATCCGGCCACAATTGCTGATAATGTAGGCGATAACGTTGGTGACGTTGCTGGAATGGGTGCTGACCTTTTTGGATCTTATGTTGCTACAGTTTTGGCAACTATGGTTTTGGGCCAGGAAACAGTTTCGAATGATGCCTATGGGGGTTATGCTCCTATTTTACTTCCCATGCTGATTGCAGGTGTCGGGATAATTTTTTCAATCATCGCAACCTTTTTTGTAAGAATAAGCGACAATGCAGGTGTTAATACCGACACAGTACAAAGAGCTTTAAATATGGGCAACTGGGGTTCCATAATCCTTACAGCTATTGCTTCTGCAGCTTTGGTTTACTGGATTATGCCAGAAACTATGACGCTTCGTAATCTTGAATTTACACGTAACGGCGTTATGGGTGCGATTGCCGTAGGTCTTGTAGTCGGAACCTTAATGAGTCTTATTACCGAATATTATACTGCAATGGGAAAACGCCCGGTTATGAGTATCATTCGGCAAAGTGCAACAGGACATGCCACAAATGTAATTGGTGGATTAGCTGTTGGTATGGAAAGTACTTTATTGCCAATCCTGGTACTAGCCGGTGGTATTTGGGGAAGTTATGCGTGTGCAGGTTTATACGGAGTTGCTATTGCTGCCGCTGGTATGATGGCTACAACCGCAATGCAGCTGGCCATTGATGCTTTCGGTCCTATCGCAGATAATGCAGGTGGCATTGCCGAAATGAGTGAATTACCGCCGGACGTTCGCGAAAAAACCGACGTATTGGATGCTGTGGGAAATACAACGGCTGCTACCGGAAAAGGATTTGCTATCGCTTCTGCCGCACTAACAGCACTGGCGCTTTTCGCTGCCTATGTTGGGGTAATTAATCACAACGGGTATGTTTTAGAAGGTATTGATATTTACAAGGCACCTGTTTTAGCAAGCCTGTTTGTAGGTGCTATGATTCCGTTCATTTTTTCGTCACTGGCCATTCGTGCAGTTGGTGAAGCTGCCATGGCAATGGTGGAAGAAGTAAGAAGACAATTTCATACCATTCCTGGTATTATGGAAGGAACAGCAAAACCAGAGTATGATAAGTGCGTTGCTATTTCAACCGATGCTTCGATAAAGAAAATGATGCTCCCCGGAGCTATCGCAATCATCTCTCCATTAATCATAGGATTTTTAGTTGGCCCGGAAGCACTTGGTGGCTTTTTGGCCGGTGCCACTGTAAGCGGCGTATTAATGGGCATGTTTCAAAATAATGCTGGGGGTGCCTGGGATAACGCCAAAAAAAGTTTTGAGAAAGGCGTTGAAATAAATGGCCAGATGTACAAGAAAAAAAGTGAACCGCATAAAGCTGCAGTAACCGGAGACACAGTTGGTGATCCTTTTAAAGATACTTCAGGACCTTCCATGAATATCCTTATCAAATTAATGTCTATCGTTTCACTGGTTGTTGCTCCTACTCTTGCTCAACTACATGCCAGTGATGAAAATGCCGCTTCAGCAAATATTAAAATCCCGGTTAAACAAGAAATGAAAATCAAGGTTAAGAACCAGGGTGCAGATATAAAAGCAGATGATATTCTAATAAACCTTGAAAAAGAAGGTGCTATTGAAAAAAATACTACGTCCAGTATTGCATTTGCAAATGGTAAATTGACCATAAACGGCAAAGAGATGGGAACAAAAATTGTTTCAGATCTTCATTTGACAAATGAGATGAATTTTACTATTGAAGCTATCTACCAATAGAGCTTTATATTAAAGAAAAAGAGGCTGTCTTTAAATATAAGGCAGCCTCTTTTTTTATATATGTGCACCTTTTTATCGCTTTGAACTCACATGCTTTTTAAGTACAATACAAAAGAAAAAATAAGTATATAATCAAATCTGAATTTGTAAAAAGAAATGCTACTTTAGCAGTGATCTTAATCAAACCATTCCAAAGTCCCGACGTTTCCACGCCGGGGCTTTTTTTATTCTTTTTAACTTTAAATAAGCTGATTATTGAGATTGTAATGAAAACTAAAAAACCAGCCTGTTGAAAGCTGGTTTTTTACAATAATATTAATTTGAATTAAATACCTAATGCTGGCTTGCGTTTGCCAAAGGTCTGAACACTTACTTTGCTGATTCCTTGCTTACCTAAACCAATTGTTTGAGCAGCTGCTTTCGACAAATCCACCACTCTTTTCATCCTGACATTCATTCTGTCATTTACCATAACAATCACAGAGCGACCGTTAAAGAGGTTGGTTATTTTCAACCAGGTTCCCAATGCATATTGGTTGCTGGCACAGGTTAATTTTTTTTGACTAAAAATATCGCCATTGGCTGTTTTACGACCATGAAACTTATCATGATACCAACTTGCCATGCCAGTCTTAATGCTTGTTTTAACTGGCTCATTTTCCCTTGCAAATGACTGCTTGATAGGAGATATTACAATTAATAATACACTGGTTGCGATTTTAAAGAACTGCTTGTGTAGCTGAGCTTTTTGTAAATTCATTTTGTTTCTCCTAGTGAACCTCTTGACTTAGGAAGCCAAAAAATTCGTTTTTAATGGTGCATAAGCTTACGTTTTTGCTTGCTTAATGCCTCCATTCAGTTAAAAATAATGAATGTGTGTGTGGTAGATTATATCCGGATCGGTGCGAAAGTAACCCAAAATGGCCAATATCCCATCTGTTTAACAACCGTTGAAAGGGAACTAATTGATTATCAGTAATTTATTAAAATGTAACAGGTTGATTTTTTACCAGCTTTTAGAAAAGTCGCTACTTTTACAAAGCTCATTGGCATCAAAAATTGAATTTAAGGAAGTTAAATATTACCTGCGCCTAATTTTCTTTTTGCCGGTAATCATTCCGTAAATCATCATCCTCAAAACAACGGGCAATGTAGTTTTGCAGAAGATGGAGAAAAGAAATAGGATTGTTTTATTACTTACTTTAGGATTATTAACAGCTATCGGGCCTTTTTCGATAGATATGTATCTACCCGGTTTCCCGGAAATAGCCCGGGACCTTGAGACAACGGTCTCACGGGTGTCCCTTTCATTATCCAGCTTTTTTATTGGCATTTCGTTTGGCCAGTTAATGTACGGGCCATTATTGGATAGATATGGACGTAAAAAGCCTTTATATGCAGGCCTTACTTTATATATCCTGGCATCAATTGGTTGTACACTTGCAAGCTCTGTTGATGCACTAATTGGCTTACGCTTATTCCAGGCATTGGGCGGCTGTGTGGGAATGGTTGCAGCCCGGGCCATGGTCAGAGATCTTTTCCCGGTAACAGAAAATGCAAAAGTTTTTTCTACATTAATGCTGGTAGTAGGGGTCTCTCCCATCATTGCACCCACGTTGGGAGGTTATCTTACAGCATCTGTTGGATGGCGCGCTGTGTTCATTGTCTTAACCCTGATGGCAATAGCCATTCTTACATTAGTTCACTTTAAATTACCAGAAAGTAAGAAGCCTGACCCATACTACTCTTTAAAGCCTAAACCAATCTTTATTGCCTTTGGGAAAGTATTGAAGGAGCCGCAATTTTATACTTATGCTCTTACAGGCTCTATGGGCGCAGCAGGCCTTTATGCTTATATAGCCGGCTCTCCGTATATCTTCATGGAGATCTATAAAGTAACAGAAAAACAGTATGGCTGGATTTTCGCATTAATTGCTTTGGGGTTGATAACAGCCACCCAAATAAACAGCTTCTTACTACGAAAGTTTACCAGTCAGCAAATTATAAAAGTTGCACTAAGTTTCCAGGTGTTAACCGGGATGACGCTTTTAATAGGTGCTGTGATGGGATGGTTAGGACTTTTTAGCAGTATTTTCTTTTTGTGTATTTTTCTGAGTTGCCAGGGATTTACTTTTCCAAATGCTTCTGCACTTTGTATGGCTCCTTTTAGTAAAAATGCCGGAAGCGCCTCTGCATTAATGGGCGGTATACAAATGGCCATTGGAGCAAGTACATCCGCCATAGTTAGTTATTTAAGCAATCATACTGCTATCCCGATGACAGGAACGATGGCAATCTGCGCTCTTTCAAGTTGGTGCATCTTCATGGCAGGAAAAAGAAGCATGGATAAAAAAGCCAACCTTTCTGATGTAAATGAAGAAGGCACTGAATTAATAAGTACCACTTAGTAGTTGCTGGCAAATATTGCAGTTTTATTATTTGTGCATCTACATATGCAAATAAAAAAACCCGGCTTTACACCGGGTTTTCAAAAAAAAATTATACTTATTAAGAGGCTTGTCCTAATCTTTTCAGGTGCGTGATATGACTTATCACTGCCTGGTACATTCTTGGATATTCAATATAAGTTACCCCGTATTCAGCACAAGCTTGTTTTACAATCCGGCTGATAGCAGGATAATGAATATGGGAGATTTTAGGAAACAAATGATGTTCAACCTGGAAATTTAGACCACCAACTAACCAGCAGATCAGTTTGTTGCCGGTTGCAAAGTTTGCAGTAGTTTTTAATTGGTGCACTGCCCATTCATCTTCCATTTTACCGGTGCTCGCATCTGGCAATGGAAAGTGAGTGTCTTCTACTGTATGGGCCAATTGAAATACAATACTAAGGATTAACCCGCCTATTTGTGTTACCACCAGGAATCCAATTAACCAGGGCAACCATCCGGCAAAAATTATTGGGAGGACGATAAAGATGCCAAGGTTGATTACTTTAAATTTCCAGAAGAGGATATGATCCTGCAGTTTCATTTTCTTGATAGGAAGATCACCAATCTTACCGGTGAAATATTTCTTATAATCGGTAAAAAGAATCCAGAAAAGATAGAGCTGCATATATAGAAGCCAGAAATAGTAATGCTGGAAACTATGCATCTTGTAACGTTTCTGGTGCTCACTTAACCTTAGGAAAATACCCGCATCCAGGTCGTCATCAACTTCATGAACGTTAGTATATGCATGATGTATAATGCAATGCTTGTTATTCCACATAAAGGCATTTCCTCCTAAAACGTTAAGAGAAAAAGCAGCAACTGTATTCATCCACGGATGTTTGCTAAAACTGCCATGGCTGCCATCGTGCATAATGTTGAAACCGATTGCCGATATTACCAATCCCAGGAGCAAACATTCTGGAATGGAGATATACCATGGTGCGGTAAAAAATACCAGGTGCACATACAATGCTATCAAAGCCGTGATCAGGATAGCAGCCTTTGAAAATAATCTTAAATCACCGGTAAACGATTTGCCGGTTTCTTCAAAATATTCTTGTACCCGCTGTTTCAATACAGCGTTAAATGATGGCCTGCCTGCCGGGAACTTTGGAGTAATCATGAGACGATTGGAAAATTATAATGAACGAATAAAACAAAAAAAGAACCTGGTTTATGAACTTGTACTATTAGTACTGTAACTAACACACCCCGGGATTTCTGCCAAATATGCCCGGCTATTCTACCTGAACGGAGTGCGAAGTTACCTGTTCAAAAGCTAAGAATCAGGTAATATTTTTAATGATGTTATCAAAGCTATTGATACCGATGAGCTTTTCTGACACAAATCCTTCAGCATATGGCACACCTATCATCTTTCCAAACATCCTTGCCCTGTCGATAATTCCCTGTAAAAATTCTGGTGAAGAAATATAGGTCTGGGGTTCATTATCCTGGCCGGTATTAAACTGTGTTCTAAAAGCTTTTATCGCAGCTATTTTTTGATCCATTACCGGTGTAATATCAAATACAATTGAGGGCTGCATGTACCTGTCCTGGATAAAATGAAAAACATAAGTAGATCTCCATGGCTCTTGCGCAATTCCATCATTCGTGGTTTGAATCTTTCTTAAGCCACTTAAAAATGAAGCATCTTTTATTAGTGATGCAGCCCTGCCATGATCGGGATGACGGTCTTCTATGGCATTCGCCAAAATTATTTCGGGGCGATATTTACGGATTGCTTTAATGACAGCCATTTGCGATGCCTGGTCATTTTGAAAAAAACCATCGGGTAAACCAAGATTCTCCCGGGCATCAAGCCCCATCACCAGTAAGGCATCCTGTGCTTCCTGTTTTCTTGTTTCTTCTGTTCCGCGTGTACCAAGTTCGCCCCGGGTTAGATCGACAATTGATGCCCGTTTGCCGTTCCTTTTTTCCATCATCAGTACACCGGCACAACTTAATTCAACATCATCGGGGTGGGCAGCTATTGCTAAAATTGATTTATAATGATTGGTAGGCTGTTCAGTTTCAGTCATTTCGGTTTGTTATGTGCATGAATCAAGGCACAAAAATAGCCGGATTATTGTAGTGGAAAATAGCAAGGTAAAAAACACAAGGATCAGTCAACGAATGCATTAACCATGATATAGTTTTTCTACATCCAAAACAATGCTTTCAATTTCAGCATCTGCACCCCGGGCTTCATAGGATTGTTTCAAACTGCTTCCGAAAAAGAAAGCCACTGTTTGCCAGAAACGGGCATTAACACCGCCTTTATATTCCTTTAAAATCTCGTAACAATCTGACCCGGTCTGGCGATTGATTAATTTCATCAAAACCTTTCCCTGGTAAACACTCAGGTTAACAATCTTATCTCCGAAGCTTTTCTTCAGATCTTTCTCACGCTCTTTAATAAGTTTACGGCGGGTGCCTTTATCTGTTATTCCGACTAAAGAAGTATTAATTTCAGAGATTATACGTCCTGCTTCTTTTGCATACGGGTAAGTAACATAAACCGCATTTCGCAGCCTGGTCCATTCTTTCAATTTCTCATGCATCCATCTTGGCATCTTACCATAGCAGTAAGCTTCGGGTAAAACGCCTGTAGGAACCAGCGTGCTATCATCAAGATAAGTGGCATACACCGTAATGGTATCGTTTGGTCCATACTTCTGTTGTGCTGCAAGCCGGGTTGACAGGCTTGCTAGTAAAATCAACATCAATATAGATAACGATCTATTCATTTTCCATTTTGATAGAGCCAGCTTCTAATTTTTACGCTGCATCAGTTGTATCCTTCTTATAATACTCATAACCGTGCCAATAACCATTACCATTATACCCAACCATAAAACGTTTATAGCCGGAAATTCATATACTTTAAGAGTAATAAAGTCTAAAATAGCATTTGATTCCTTTATTCCAATTTCAACTTCTTTTTTGGCAGGATCACCTGGCTTAATTAATGCAAAAACCAGGCTTTGACTCATTACCGTATCGGGCAACATTTCTATCTGGTTGCCATGCAAACGGAAAGCAGGTTTTGATTTATATAATCGTCCATCTTTTGCGATAACAGAAATGTCAGCCGCCAGTAATGTATCATTTGGAAACATTTTAAACCGGGCATCATCGGGGTTAAATTCCAGCTGGTTTACTACCCACATGCCATTACTATAAAAGCTGGTATCGCCTATAATTACCGTTTTGTTCTTAAAACTCGTCGTATCTGATTTTTTCTTTTCCGGGTCACTTAAAAAAGTAACATAGCTAAAAATATCACGGCCCAGGTAATGCTTCGAATCAGGGTTAGGCGTTAATCCCTCGGCACCTTTGTTATTCTCAATCACATCCGGATATAACTTAAAGCCATCTTTTCCTTTCTTTTCCCTGAAATCAATCTCATAATATCTCTTTCTATCTTCAGGATTCAGGGTATCTTTTATATAAGTAACCATGTACTTACCCATATCTGTAGCAACGCCTTTAATCAGCGTGGTATTCTCATACGAGTTTTCTTTTTCATCGGCTTTTAACGGCGAAATTCCTGTGGTATTGATACTTAAAACTTCTTTGTTACTGGCAGAAATCAATATTCCAAGCAGCACCATTCCAAACCCGATATGCGCAATAGAAGCGCCGCTTACTTTAAGTTTTCCTTTCAGTCCCAACCAGATATAAGAGGCGTTGGCAATGATGGCGAAAACGGCTGCAAACACCCCAATATGTAAGGAGATCTGGAAGCCGATACCTTGTTTAGAATAGTCAATTCCTACTAAGAAACTAATCAGCAAGCTACATACGAGCGCTATGGCAGCCGGTAACAGTATCTTTTTATAAAATGCCTTTTGCGGAGTGTCTTTATACCTTAAATATTGCGTTACCGATGTAAGAATACCAGCGATTATAGCGATCCAAATTTGAATTTGATTGTGGCTGAATTCTACATCTTCGGGCGGGGCTATCTTGGTTGCAAACAACTTATTAAAAACCGGCAACGAAGTTTTTGCACTGATTACAATGGCAGATAAAAAGAAAACCAGTGAGGCGATATACATCCAGAATTCGCGGCTGTATACATTTTCTTCTTTGTGAATGGTAGGAATTTCTTTATCAATGGCCAATAACCATCCCATAATTACGATACCTAAAATGGCCGAGATAAGGCTGAAATATGGCAGGCTTAATGACAAGGCATTGGTAGTAACAAAAGCTGCGACAATTAAAAGCTTGTTTTTCGTTCCTTTAACTTGGGTAAACGGAGTAACCCAGATAAAAACATTCAGGAACAAAAACAATTGAACATTCATTCCGAGGTCAGTAAAAGCATGGACGGAGGTATCGCCCAATACACCACTCCTGGTTAGGAATGTAGAATATAAGATCAATACAAATGAAAGCACATAAAACAGGTAAGTGCTCTTTAAAGAATAACCGCTGTTTTTAAATACAAGATTCGTATGTACCCCTCCTACCATTATTAACCACGGTACCAGGGATGCATTTTCCACAGGGTCCCATGCCCAGTATCCCCCGAAAGTGAGACTTTCGTAAGCCCAGGCGGCACCCATCATAATACCGGTTCCCAGGATAGCTATCGAAAACAATCCCCAGGGCAAGGCTGGCGTGGTCCACCCTTTATGATCGCGGGTCATAAATCCGCCCATGGCATAAGCAAACGGAACAATAGTTGAAGCAAAACCAAGAAATAATATGGGCGGATGAATAACCATCCAATAGTTCTGCAGCAAGGCATTTAATCCATTCCCATCCTTTACAAATTGCAGGTAATCGGGACGGCTAAAAATGGGCGCATCCATTTCATTTCTTAATAAAACAAAAGGACTCGTACCGATTTTTGTTCCAAAGAAATAGATTCCAAGTAACATAGTTGCCAGCGCAAATTGAAAAAAGCTCATAACCGTCATCACCGGGCCTTCCCAATTTTTTGCTTTCCAGATGAGCACCCAGCCAAGTACCGACAACCAAAAACTCCACAGCATAAATGCGCCTTCCTGTCCTTCCCAAAAGCAACTTAACAGGTATTCGACCTGCAAATTCCGGCTACTATGCTGCCAGGCATATTTGTATTCGAAATAATGATTGGAAATAATAAAATACAGGGTAATAAACATGCCTAAAATGGCAATGGTTTGCAATGCAAAGGCAATTCTGCCAATAGTTACCCAGTTTTGCTTTTGGTTTAAAGCATTTAATTTAAATGACTTATAAAAAGAAATGGCTGCTACCAGGGAAGCAACCAACGACAGTATTGCAAAAAAATGGCCTAGCTGTCCCGGAAATAAATGTTCGCCTGTATAATTCATGTAGTATGTATCCCTAATCGTAATTGGTATCCAGTACCGTAAGTAGGTTAGCCAATCCAATGGGGAAGGATATTGCTAACTTTTATATTTAAAGTTCTTTAAAATGAAGCTTATTTAGTAACGCTAGCTTTTTGTTTCCAGTTGTTTTTTGGCAGCATCCATATCGTCTTTATACTTGCTTGGGCATTTTAAAAGAATATCATCACAATGAAAACCGTCTTCTTTCATTCTTCCTTTTAAAACAATGCGTTCACTTTGCTCGAGATCGGCAGGTTTTGGCTTAAAACTAATCACCTTGCTACTTGCTCCCAGTGAGTCAACTACTATAAATGCACAGTAATTAGGGTCTTTAATTGGATCATATTCTATTGGTTGATTGCGGTCGAGTTTTGCTATCAGATGAACAAATTGGCCCGGTTTTTCTTTTGCTGATGTGATCGTATCATAGGTAGTTAGATCCGTTGTAAAACTTATCATTACCGCAATAGCCACAGCAACAGCAACCAATAAAAAAATGTGAAGTTTTTTCATAAAATTATATCTGCTGCAAAAATACGGTGGCAAATGTTGTTATACTGTTAGCATATTTTTTTTCTTACCTAATTATCACAGCTCCTTTCCAACAAAATTATTTATCAAAAGTTTTTTTGCATGAACCTTGCATCTAAAAGGCTCAAGGGAACTTTCTGTTTAATTATAACGTAAATACGTAAATCATTTACCTTGCACCCCGCTGAAAATGCCCATTATGTCCGATTATACCAATTTTGATGTAAACAGTGCTGGCAATCCCAATAACAACATATTTGGACTGCCCTTTTCTGAAGAAGAATCCCGGGTGGTGATTCTTCCCATTCCCTGGGAGGTTACGGTAAGTTTTGGTGCGGGAACTGCCCGGGCTGCCGAGCATATTTTTAAAGCCTCCATGCAGGTTGATCTTTATGATACGGATAACCCGGAAGGTTGGAAGAAGGGCTTTTTTATGCGCCCCATCGACAAAAAAATTCTACTGAAAAGTGATTTCCTTCGTAAGGAAGCTGAATTATACATTGACTTTATTTCAAAAGGCGAAATTGTGAGTGGCAACAAATTCATGAGCAAAAGCCTGAAGGAAATAAATGAAGGCAGCCAGATGCTCAATAACTGGGTGTACCTGCAAACAAAAGAATTGCTGGATGCAGGTAAACTGGTTGGATTATTAGGCGGTGACCACAGCACTCCCCTTGGTTTTTGGAAAGCAATTGGAGAAAAACACGGAGACTTTGGCATTCTTCAAATCGATGCACATTCCGACCTTAGAGTCGCGTATGAAGACTTCACTTACAGCCATGCCAGTATCACTTACAATGGTTTGAAAGAAATTTCTGCCCTGGTCAAAGTGGTTCAATTGGGTGTAAGGGATTTTAGCAAGGCTGAAATGGATTTTGTAAACGACAGCAATGACCGCATCAGTACTTATTATTACCACCAGTTAAAGGAACGCCAGTTCGACGGGGAAACCTGGCGTAGTATCTGTGATGAAGTAATAAGCAAACTGCCGCAAAAAGTTCATATCAGTTTTGATATCGATGGCCTTGATCCAAAACTTTGCCCGAATACCGGAACACCTGTGCAGGGCGGATTTGAAGCCGACCAGGTAAATTATCTTTTCAGCAGGCTCAAGAAAAGCGGCCGGCAGATTATAGGGTTCGACCTGGTAGAGGTTGGTGTTGATGAACTTGAATGGGATGCTAATGTTGGAGCAAGGCAATTATGGAAATTATGTAACCTGCTGGTAGATTAACAACTTTGTTGATTCCATAACCTCTTTGTATTGGCAGATGCTTGCCAGATTAATTCTATATTTTCGGCCACCAATTTTACTTACCCATCGTGGCAATTATTACGCTGACTTCTGACATTGGAACAAAAGATTACTTGCCAGGGGCGGTGAAGGGCCGGCTGTTATGCATCAATCCTGCTTTTGTAATCAGCGATATCAGCCACCAGATTTCACCTTTTAATTATAACGAAGCGGTTTACGTAGTACGAAATAGTTTTTCAGCTTACCCCACCCACAGCTGGCACATTTTACTTATTAATATTTTCGATTCGGCTAATGTAAAGCTGCTGCTTTGCTATCATGAGGGGCATTATTTTGCTTGTGCTGATAATGGACTGTTACCAATGATCTTTGACGGGATGCCCGAACATGCTATTTATTTACCGGAACAAACTTCCGGGGATAAAAATGTGCTCTCCTGGGTAAGCCGTATAGGAAATGCGATCCAATCGGTTGAACAAGGCATAGCGTTCAATGAACTGGGTGAAGAAGCAGAACACCTGTTAGAAAAACACAATCTTAAACCCATTGCCACCGATGATTTCCTGGAAGGAAGAATTATTTACATCGATCATTTTGAAAATGTAATTGTGAATATTACCAAACAGGAATTTGAAACGGTTTGCCGGGGCAGAAATTTTACCATCATTTTTAAGGGAGATGAAGCAATCAAAAAGCTTAGCTCATCCTATGCTGATGTTCCTGAAGGCAGTAAACTTGCTTTCTTTAATACTGCGGGGTTTCTTGAAATTGCTGTAAACAAGGGAAACGCTGCGGGATTATTTGGCCTGCAACCGTTTAACAGCCATGCCAATGCGGGCTTTGCACAATCCAAAATTTTTTACCAGACTGTAAGAGTTTACTTTGAAAACTAAGCCGACAGTAATAAAATGCTGTTTTCTTTACTTTAAACAATGCTGAACCGGCCTTGATTTACATTAATTATGATCCGAAAAATACTCCACACACTGTACGTTATTTATGCCGTTGTTTTATTTGTGGTCGGCTTACTGATCATTTTTCCGGGGGTCTTGTTTGCAATTTTACTTGGAAACCCAGGTGGAGGAAACCTGGTCATTAAATTATGTCGTGCCTGGAGCGATTGCTGGTTGTTTGTAATTGGCATCAGGAACAGGAGTATCATACTTGAACCCATTGATCCTAACCGGCATTATGTTTTTGTTGCTAACCACACCTCCTATCTCGATATCCCTATCATTTTCCAATCCATCCGGAAAAATTCATTCCGGGTATTAGGGAAATCTGAAATGAGCAAGATCCCTGTTTTTGGCACTTTGTATAAATTAGCCGTTGTGTTAGTAGACAGATCCAGCAATGCCAACAGGGCAAAAAGCCTGGAAATATTAAAGAAAACACTCGACCAAAATATCTCCATCCTCATTTTTCCCGAAGGCACTTTTAATGAAACCGGCCATCCGCTGAAAAAATTTTACGACGGAGCCTTTCGAATTGCCATTGAAACTAATACGCCCATAAAGCCAACGGTATACCTCGATGCAATAAAACTAATGCACTTTAGCAGCCCGCTAAGGTTAAAACCCGGCGTTTCGAGAGTTGTGATTTTACCGGAAATACCAGTAAATGGTTTTACGATCCACAACCTGGAACCGTTAAAACAACAGGTTTATACTGCCATGGAAGCTGCTATTTTAAAATACCGATAGAGCAGTTGTTGGTTTTCAGTTGAATAAGCAATTCACTGCTTCTGCCGGCTAGTATAAAAAATATCCGGCATTTTGTGTAATCATTTTATCAGCAGCATCATGGCTTAAATCATTCGCCATGAACAAAAGAATATTGCTGATGCTTTGCTGCATCTTTTCATTAACTGCCTGGGCACTTTTTGATAAACAAACAACCTACCTCGCTACGGGCACAGTTACCGACGAACAAAATAATCCATTGCAGGATGTTGTAGTGGCAGAAGTTGGGGTAAACAATCAAACCAAAACGGATAAGGAAGGACATTACAGCCTAACGATTCATAATGCAGCGGCTACGATTCGTTTTGTGTATATCGGCTATGACATGCAGGAGATAAAAATAACCGGTGCAACCGATAACAAGATCATTCTTAAAAAAGCTTCCACCAGTTTAGACGAGACAATTATCAACCGCAGGTCTAAAATGATGCACCGCAATGTGATGGGTCAACCTTTTAATGGTGCTGCGCCGGGATTATATAAAAGAGAAATGTTGTCTGATGGATATGCCATGGAAATGGATGAATCCTTACCAAACAGCCGCGAAGGTTATGACGGAATTGTTGAGAATCCATTTAAAAAAGTTACCGACAATCCATTGTCAACTTTCTCAATCGACGTTGATGGCGCCTCTTATAGCAATGTTCGCCGTTACATTCAAAACGGCAGCCTGCCCCCCGCCGGTGCCGTTCGGATTGAAGAGATGATCAACTATTTCCATTATAGTTATCCGCAACCCACCGGTGATGATCCGTTTAGCATAAATACAGAAATGACCGAATGCCCGTGGAATAACAAACACCAGTTGATGCTGATTGGACTGCAGGGTAAAAGGATTGCTACAGAAAAACTACCCGCCTCCAACCTGGTATTCCTGGTAGATGTAAGCGGTTCTATGGATGAACCCAGCAAACTACCCTTGGTAAAATCATCCATGAAAATGCTGGCAGAACAACTAAGGAATACCGACAGGGTTGCCATAGTTGTTTATGCAGGCAACGCTGGTTTGGTGTTGCCACCTACGAATGGTGATGACAAAAAAACCATTTTCAACGCCATTGACAATTTGCAGGCTGGTGGTTCAACGGCCGGAGGAGCAGGCATTCAGCTTGCTTACAAAACGGCCAGGGAATATTTTAAAAAAGAAGGAAATAATCGCGTTATACTTTGTACCGACGGCGATTTTAATGTTGGAGAAAGTAGTGATGATGCGATGGAGCGTTTGATTACCAAAGAACGGGAATCCGGTGTTTTTTTAAGTGTACTGGGTTTTGGAATGGGTAATTACCAGGATGCTAAAATGCAAAAACTTGCAAACAAAGGAAACGGAAATCATGCTTATATCGACAACCTGGGCGAAGCCAAAAAAGTATTGGTTACCGAATTTGGCGGAACACTTTTTACCATAGCAAAAGATGTAAAACTGCAGGTGGAGTTTAACCCTGCAAAAGTGCAGGGTTATCGCCTGATTGGTTATGAAAATCGCATGCTAAACAAAGAAGATTTTAACAATGATAAAAAAGACGCAGGCGAGTTAGGCAGCGGGCATACTGTAACTGCGTTGTATGAAATAATTCCAGCTGGTATTGCTGATGATTTATTGCAACAGGTTGATGATTTAAAGTACCAGGAGCCAGCTGTTGTTTCGAATGGCGGCAATGAGTGGATGACCATCAAATTCCGTTACAAAAAACCTGCTGACAATGCAAGTAAATTAATAACCCAGGTTGTTGGAGATACTCAAATAAAACAAGCAGCACAGGCCTCAGAAAATATAAGATTTGCCGCGGCTATTGCAGAATTCGGGTTACTACTCCGCCAATCCGAATTCAAACAAAACGCCTCATATAATCATGTTCTGGCAATGGCAAATACTGCCCTTGAAAATGATAAGGAAGGATACAAAAAAGAATTTGTAAAACTCGTTGAAAGCGCAAAAAAGCTATCGGCAAAAGAAGGAAAACAGGAAGATGTGGGAGTTAAATAGCTGTTTTCATTTGATAAATATTTGTGTAAACGATTAGTGAGCTGAGATGGATTTGCTTTAGATGGATTTGCTTTAGATGGATTAAGGGCACTTGCTTTGATTCGATACGGTATTCGGTGTAATAATTTTAAGCTACATTTTTATACAGCGGACTGCCACGGTTATACTTGAAGTATCACATTTACAAACTTTTAAAAATTGATAACCCCTTAGTATTATTTTACTTACTGAATCATCATAGTATTTTAAGCTAAAGTAATTTCTAAACGGCTCATTTTTTAAACACTTGCCTGATCATCCGGGCATTTAAAACGAACGCACACATAATATGAAAAACCCAAAGTTCCAGCTCTTTCAAAGTAGTAAAAACGGTCAGTTCTATTTTCATCTTACTGCAGGTAATGGGGAGATAATATTGAGCGGTGAAGGATATACCTCTAAGCAATCCTGTTTAAATGGGATTAGCTCAGTAAAGGTTAATGCGTCCCGGGATTTCGGTTACCCCCTAAATGATGGTTATGGAAATTATACTTTTAATCTTGAGAGTACCAATGGTGAAATAATTGGCAGAAGTGAAAATTACACCTCATTAAAAGCCCGTGATAATGGAGTAAAAGCAGTAAAACGGGACGCACCAGAAGCGCCGGTTGAAGATCTAACCTGAGAAGATGTAATGAACTGTTGCATGTCTTCACTGCGTCTTCACGCAACTTGATAAAGTATACCTCGATCACCACTCAAATGATAGAAGATGCCAATGAGTTTGATGGGTTGCGTGATTAGCCATAACTAAGTGAGGTTATGGATATTCAACTTGTAAATAACGTATATTTTGTAGAGGAAGTTATGTGCGGCTTATGTACGGAGTCTCCATGAAGTATCCATGGAGTATCTATGGAGTATCCATGGAGTATCTAAGGGGTATCTATGAAGTTGTATTGTCCTTGTCTTGTCCTGGTATTGCTATAAAGAATTTATTAAAGTATCAGCAAACGGAAAGCGAACTTATAACTATAACCCGCTATGCTCACTTCCTTGCTTTAAAACTCCATTCAATTCTAAACTCACTTACTATTTCATCCATTTTATTTTTACCGATGCTGGTGGCATGTATTGATTGGCCCTGCCCGGAAGCAATCGCGTTTTCAATGGTTTTTAAAATGGCCTCTCCATCGTTGCAGGTGAAATAAATTCGCTCTGTTGCTTTTTTGAAATAGGAGGCTTCCAGCTTTGTAACAAGCATACTAACTGCTGGTTGTCTCTTGTGTAAATGACCCATGGCCAACAAGCCGGTACTCATTTCTGCCGCCATCGCCTGGCAGGCAAAATAGGTACTGCGGAAAGGGTTTTGAGTTAACCATTTAAAAGGAACACTTACTACTGCGTGAGCGGCATCTATTTTTCTTACCCGCACACCGGACATCCAGGCGCTTGGAAGTTTAGAAAACATAAATATTCCAAACTTCCATTTGTTTTGAACCAGTTGCTGAAACGAGTTAAAGGCTTGCTTAGGGTGAGGTGAAGATGGAGGTTGAATTGAATCCATATACAAATGCTATCTTAAGAAATAAGTGTTATCGTTTATTGATCTCCACTACCGCATATGCCACTCCTTTTTCACCGGCCGGTGCAGTAAACCTCAGATTTCCTGAACCGGTGCTACTCACGGCTATCTTGCCAGAACCCATTCCACTTAAAGCTGCAACCATGGCTGCGGTATAACTGGCTTTATTACGGCTAATTGCTTCATTCAACTGGTACCAGTTTAATTCATCTTTGCTTACAACTACCGATATATAATCTTTTGTTCCAATCGTATCAGCCTGCATACTTTTATTTTTTGGAAATAAGCGGTAGCCGGTAATGCCACAATAAGATGAATAGGCCGTTTTAGTGGGATCGGCGGAAGATGGATAGGGAAATAATGTGTAACTGCTTCCGTCGGTTTCGCGGCCAAAAACATACACATAACATTCCGTACTATTTTTCACTTCCACTTTAAATTTTACGCCGATGGGCAAAGTGGTACTGGAAAAAACATTGCCACCACCGGGTGACAGGTTAATATAACTTATAGGCTTTGCTTTCTCATCTACCTGCATTAAACCAATCTCACAATCAAAAGCTTTATTAAGTGCTGCCCCTTCTTTTTGTAGCGGATCAATGCCATAGGCTTCGCGAACAAATTCTTTGAAATCACCATAACGCACCCAGCCAATTCCATTTTCGCCCCATTCGGGGCCCCAGCTATTCATTATTTGAAACGAACCACCTGCAAGCTTATCATCATAGCCAATAACACACATGGCATGCCCGCCAAAACCCTGCTGGCTATAATCAGACTGGTCGGGTTGCCATACCCGCTGGCCCATCATTCCCTCCATAAAACTGCCACCAACCATCATTCCAATAACTACCGGCGCATCTTTTGCCAAATGCTCCTTAACCGCCCGAATATTAATTCCCTGCGGCTCCTCAGTTGTTGTTAAGCGGTTAAATCCATGAATTTTATTTTGGGCAGCCATTGCATCGAGGTTTGATGGCGGCACATTCGAACAATCCTGGTCGGTGTAAGGAAAACTATTATAAGGCACGCCACCTTTTTTCTGCATTAGTTCCATTGCCCGGATTATATAAGAACCCTGGCACCCATCCAATCCAATTTGGTTGTACATATAAGCTGGGCTAAAGGCAGTTTGATTTGGATTTGAGCCGTTGCTTGCAGCTTCCAAAATAGTTTGAGCACCATAGGCGCTGCTCCATGCTACGCAACTCCCCTGCTTCCCCTGGTTTTGCCGTTCCGGCGCAAATTTTGCCAGGGAAATATATTCTGGTAATGGATTTTTGATGTCATCATCAGATAAACCTTCATACACTTTCGCCTTTGAAAATTCCCGCGGGTCAAGATCACCACCTAATGAAAAGGCCGATGCATTTTGTGTGTTGCCTCCGTTACCAAGACCAAGAAAAAAATAGGCAGCAGCACCAATTACGAGGATCACAATTCCAAATTTGGATCGTAATAACAAAGGCAGTAATCCCAGTAACATATTACCGCCGCCGCCGCCAGAGCTGCCACGCCCTCCGCCGCCACCACTATTATCATTGTATTCATTTTGATCCTGCGGATCATCAACCATCCTGATAGGCATTCGTAGATATTTTAAGCCAGCAAATTATAGATAGTTATTCACTGCATTTTCAAAACGTTTCAACATTCAATTCATACCAATCAATTAATAACTAGCACCTTTCAACAAAAGAAAATTTAACTAATAGTCGAATAATTGCAATTTTGATCAACCAAATTAACTACATGAAGAAACTACTTTTCATTGCAATGCTATTCGTTTTAGGAAATGCAGCATTCGCACAGGTAACACTAACCGGCAAAATAACAGACGGAATAAAAGGCACCCCACTAGTTGGCGCCAATGTTTTTATTAAAGCTACGGGCGCAAGAGCAGTAGCAAACGCCGACGGAGTTTTTTCTATAACGGCAAAACCAGGTGATGTTTTAATTGTCACCAATGTTGGTCACAAAGAGTTTTCAATTACACTTGGAAACGAACAAACCCTGGATATTCAAATGGAACCATCCCTGGTAGAAATAGGCCAGGTAGTGGTGCTCGGAAGTCGCAGGACAGGCCGCGTTAAATCTGAAACCGCTGTACCCGTTGACGTTGTAAATATTTCTACAGCTTCTTTACCAACAGCAAGAACAGATATTGGTGCTATTCTTAACTATAGCGCACCTTCTTTCAACTACAATAAACAAAGTGGAAGTGATGGTGCGGACCACGTTGATCTTGCCTCACTACGCGGTTTAGGTCCCGATCAAACCCTGGTATTATTAAATGGCAAGAGACGACATCAAACTGCTTTTGTAGCCGTATTTGGCACCAGGGGACGTGGTAATTCAGGAACTGATTTTGGCGCCATTCCAGCTGCAGCTATCGATCGCATCGAAATATTAAGAGATGGAGCTTCGGCGCAATATGGTTCCGATGCTATTGCAGGTGTCATTAATCTTATTCTAAAAAAGGATACTAAAAAACTGACCGGCAATATTGGTTATTCAGGATATATGGATGGTAAATACAATACCTGGGAAGCAAGGTTAAAAAACGAATATCCCTACCATGGACGCCTTGACGGCAACGCTGTAAATGTGGGCCTTAACTATGGACTTCCTATTGGAAAAAATGGTGGTTTCATCAACCTTTCAGGCCAGTTAATCAGTAATGGCAAAACTTTTCGCCAGGCCCTAAATAATAACCTTGAAGATGAAGATGGCCTGCCAGTAAATCCCTATCGCCGGGCAAATGGCGACGCATCCCTTAACAATACAGGTGTTTTTATGAATATGGAAATACCAGGGGCAAAGCATAAGAACAATATTTTCTATGCATTCGGCGGATACAATTTTAAGAAGTCTGATGCCTATGCTTTTACCCGGAGTCTTGAAAGCCGGCCAGAGCGCTTTCCGGATGATGCAAATGGCAATATGATTTTGGTGCCCGGCATTATGCGCCAGGTTGCAGGAGGAGATGTGGTCTATGATCCGCATATTCAAACACATATCGGTGATCTTTCTTTTGCAACAGGCTTTAAAGGAGAAACAGAAAATAAGTTTAGCTGGGATTTCAGCAATACTGTAGGTAATAATGATTTTCATTATTATGGTGACAAGACCTTTAATGCAGGTCTTGGTAGTACCCAAACACATTTTGATGATGGCGGATTCAACTTTTTTCAGAATACCACCAATGCCAATTTTGGTAAAGAATTCAGTAACGTAGCTTCCGGTTTTAATCTTGCATTTGGAGCGGAATACCGTTTTGAGCGCTACCAGATCTATAAAGGGGAAGCAGCATCTTACCAGAACTACAATCCTGATAAAGCCACTGGTGCGCAAGGTTTTCCGGGCTTCCAGGCCGTAGATGAAATTGACGCAAACAGAAATGTGGTTGGCGCATATATTGATGCTGAAATTGATCTAACAAAAGACTTTCTTGTAGATGCTGCCGTGCGTATTGAGAATTACAGTGATTTTGGATTTACAAGTAATTATAAATTAGCAGCCCGCTATAAGATAACACCTAAATTAAATGTTCGCGGATCAGTAAGTACTGGTTTCCGCGCTCCATCACTGGCACAAATAAACTTTAGTAACACTTTTACGAATGTGCAGGGTGGTGTGGTATCAGAATCAAAAATTGCTCCTAACAAAAGTGCCATTGCTAAGGCAGCTGGAATTGACGAACTGTCACAGGAAAAATCGGTTAATGGTAGCCTTGGCTTTACTTATAAACCCATCAGCGAACTAACCTTTACCGTTGATGGTTACTATGTCCAGGTAAAAGATCGTGTTGTATTAAGCGGATATTTTTCTGCAGAAGATGCTTCTCTTGACCCAACATTTACAAATACCCTGAAGCAATTAAATGTAAGCAATGCACAATTCTTTGCTAATGCAGTTAATACTACCAATAAAGGAATAGACGTTGTTGTTGAATACAATAAAGCATTACGTAAAAAGCAATATATAAAAGCATTGTTTACAGGAAATTTCCAGGACATGACCATCGACAAAGTGAATGTTCCGGAAAAACTGAATACCACAGATGAATTAAGAGCAACCTTTTTAAGTGAGCGTGAAAAATATTTTATTCTTGCTTCTGCACCTAATACCAAATTTTCGTTCAACCTGGAATATGGCATTAACAAATTTGCCATTGGCACCAGGCTTACCTACTTTGGTAAAGTAACACTTTTAGGATATGGTGATTTCAGTACCCCATTCTTTCCAGTAGTTCCAACAGATGCTGATGAAACAGTTACTGTTAAAGACCAATACGATTATAATGGAAAGTTGGTGACAGACATCTATACCTCCTACAAATTGTCAAAAAACTTCAGTTTGTTTGCCGGCGTCGACAACCTCTTTAATATTCACCCGGATCTTTCATTTGCACCGGGCGCAAAGGGATGGGCATTCAATAATGAACCTGCAGGGCCTTTTGATGCTGTTCAAATGGGTGGCAATGGATTGCGGATATTTACGCGAATCGCATTTACATTTTAATTAATGTGATATTCCAAACAAGGCCGCTGCAAACTATGCAGCGGCTTTTTGATTTTATGGTAAAGAAAATAGTTTGATATTAAATGTTAATATTATTTTTGGCAAGTTTATTGCTACAAAACACAACAATAAACTTTTTACTTACATTTTCTTAACATTTTTTGACTTATTAAATTGTTTCCATGAGAAAAATCTACGCAATTGTTTTTGTCTTGTCATGCCTGGTTAGTTCAAGATCTTTTTCACAATGTGCAACGAACGCCTATATTTCTGCAGGTAGTAATTGCATCAGTTTATCCTGGTTTCCTTCTTCTACCATTCCCGCTGAATTACCAGTTTCCCTAACCTATAATGGAGATACATATACTTTTAGCAGTGGTTATGGTGATATAGGTTTTCCGGCAGTTTACAAAAAAACGGCTGCGGATTGCCTGCTACCGAGTGATTTAGTTACCGGAAATGTTACGAGTAATTTCTCTGCCAGCGCTTCATTTACCTGCCAGTTTCCCGGAGGAGTTTTGTTAGCTATCCGCGACATTTCCTTCACTGTCAATGTTGAAGGTTCAAAAAACAAGCTGAATTGGTCAATTAAGGATGATAATACTACTAAAAGCTATGAAGTTCAACGCAGCAACGATGGGCAATCATTTTCTGCTTTAAAGTCGGTGGCATCCAAACAAATTAGTGCTGGCGTGGCCAATTATTCTGTTTCTGATGATCAGCCTTTGGAGACTTCTTTTTACCGTGTGAAAGTGCTCGACAAAGACGGATCAAGCTGGTTCAGCAAAGTTGTTAAGCTGCAAAATGAAAAAGTAAAATCTTCACTTGCAATTTTTCCAAATCCAAACAAAGGTTCTTTTACCATAAACAACATCAGTGCAATTGCTTTTAAAAGCCTTAGTATCTATGATGCACAAGGAAGAAAATTATCATTTCGTGCAACTAACATGAACGAAGCAAACAAATCGGTAAACATTCAAATTACTGATAGTAAAACCGGTGTATATTTTGTTCAATACAATAACGAAAACCAGAAAATGCATTCTCGTTTTTTAGTACAATAATTGATACATTAAAAGGTATAAAGCAAGAAAGCGGTCTCAAATGAGGCCGCTTTCTTGCTTTATTACCAGGTTGAATTTTTGACTAATCTTCCATGATCACATTTTTTACCAGGTCGCTGAATTCATCTCTTTTACGGATCAACCTCGGTTTGCCATCCTGCACCAGTACTTCTGCCGGCTTGAACCTGCTATTGAAATTGCTGCTCATTTCAAAACCATAAGCCCCTGCATTAAAAAAAGCCAGGTGATCACCTTCTCTAACCTCGTTCAGTTTACGATCCCATGCAAAAGTGTCTGTCTCGCAAATGTTTCCAACCACAGTATAGATCCTCTCTGATCCCGAGGGATTGCTGATGTTTTTTATATAGTGATAGCTCTCATAAAACATGGGCCTTATCAGATGATTGAAGCCGCTGTTTACACCAGCAAATACCGTGGCAGTGGTAGTTTTAATAACGTTGGCATTCACAATAAAGTAACCAGATTCGCTTACCAGGAATTTACCGGGCTCGAACCAAACCTGTAAATGTTTGCCGGTTTCTTTTTCAAAAGATGCAAATGCAGCTGTTACTTTTTGTCCAAGGGCATTTATGTCGGTTTCAAGATCATCTTCACTATAAGGTACTTTGAAACCGCTGCCCAAATCAATAAATTCGAGTGTATCCATAAAGTGCCGCGCCATTTCAAACATCACTTCCAGCCCTTGTAAAAACACGTTGATATCTTTGATCTCACTACCGGTATGCATATGTAAACCCTGCACCTTTATACCGGTTGATTTCACAATACGCTCTATATGCCGCATCTGGTGAATGCTGATACCAAACTTGCTGTCGATATGGCCCGTTGAAATTTTAAAATTTCCACCGGCCATAATATGTGGGTTAAGACGGATGAGTACCGGGTAGCTGCCACCGTATTTGTTTCCAAACTGTTCAAGAATACTGATATTATCAATATTGATATTAACACCCAGCTGCTTGCCTTCTTCAATCTCAGCAAGATCAACGCAATTAGGTGTAAAAAGGATATTCTTTGGTTCGAAACCAGCCATAATTCCTAATTGAACTTCGTTCATACTTACACAATCCAGTGAAGCACCCAATTGGTGTATATATTTCAGGATATTAGGATTGGTTAATGCTTTACAGGCATAAAAAAAGCGGGCATCTGTTCCCTTAAATCCATCCACCAGCTTCTGATACTGGGCGCCGATTTTCTCGGCATGATAAACATAAACTGGGGTACCAAACTCATTCGCAATAGCGTTTAGCTGCTGATTTGATAATGTCTGATTCATTTTTTTTATTGCCTTTGTAGCTTTGTGCTGCAGGTGCAAACATTGCTTATTTATAAGAAAACCCGCCGTAATGGGCGGGCTTATTTTGATTATATAAACAACGGTTTATTGCGTTGTATCATTATCTTTTTCACCCGGTTCTTCTTCTTCCCGTTTCTGTTTACCAGCATTTTTTTCTTCGCCAGGTTCGCCTGGCTCAAGTTCTTCAGAGCTGTCACCAGGGGCACTTTCAACTAGGTCAGATGTTTCCTCACTCTCAGGCGGTTGAACAGCATCAGTATCTTCAGATTCCGCTGAAACAAATTCTTCCTGTTCTGAAATAACATCATTAGTTGCATCTTCCTGCAAATCACTTTCAATTTCCAATAACGCTTCCCCGAATAATTCCTCATTTTCACCAGAAACAACTTCTTCGATGTCACCAGACTCGTTTACAACAAGGGTATTATTATCCGACAAAGGAATGTCTTCATCTACAGGATTAGAATTGCCCACTGCAGTAGCTGAAATATTTTCGCCCGACATAATATCCTGCAGCTTTGGTAAATCGTTAACTGTATTTATACCAAAATAATCCATGAAGGACTTACTGGTTGCATAAATCAGCGGTTGACCCGGAGCATTTTCCCTCCGCCCTGTGATGATAATTAGTTCCTTTTCCAATAGCTTTTGAACTGCATAATCGCAATTAACACCACGTATATTTTCTATTTCCCCTTTTGTTACCGGCTGTTTGTAGGCAATGATGGACAATGTTTCCAATGCTGCAGTACTTAGTTTTTTTAGAAACTTTTCTCCATTGAGTTGTGCAACTGTTTTGTGGTATTCTTTTTTGGTAAGAAACTGCCAGCCGCCACCGCTTTGTTTTACTTCAAAGGGGTAAAATTCGCTTTCATATTTTTCCTGGATAGCTTCCATTGCACTTTCTACCTGGTCCAGTGAAGCCCTGTCTTCTATAAAGCCCAATGCATTATTTACAAGCTCCACCAGGTCCAATGTTGGCAGTGGCTTCTCACTTGCAAAAATGAGCGCTTCAATATGCGGTATGATGGTACTAATCTCCAATTAACGAAGGTTTCTTTTTGTAGAAGAACAGGTTTAAACAGACTATCCCTGCAGCGCCGCAGCACCACTTACAATTTCGGTAAGTTCTGTTGTAATGGCTGCCTGTCTTGCCCTGTTGTAAGAGATCTTCAATACTTTCAGCAGTTCATTGGCATTTTCACTTGCTTTATCCATTGCTGTCATCCGCGCTCCATGTTCACTTGCATTTGCATCCAGCACAGCCTTGAATAATTGCGTGTTCAGAATTTTGGGCATCAATTCTGCAATTAGTTGCTCCTTATTGGGTTCAAAGATAAAATCTGATTTTGCAGTGCCCGGCACTTTGGTAACTTTTCTGATGGGTAAGAAACGTTCAAGATGAAAACGTTGGGTTGCGGCATTTTTAAATTCACTGTAAACTATTTCAACCAGGTCAAATTCTTTTCTCATGAAAGCATCCATAGCTGCTTTTGCTGCAGCCTGCACGTTTTCAAAATTTAATTGCAGGAAAATATCACGGAATGCTGCATCTGTTTTGTAACCCAGTTTGGCCATACTCTCAACACCTCTTTTACCAATTCCCCATACAGTTACATTACCTTTTGACTGTTGAACACCATATTGTTCAGCAATGGAAGTGCGGGCCAGTTTTACCAGGTTTGCATTGTAGCCTCCACAAAGTCCGCGATCGCTGGTAATTAATATGATCAGTATTTTCTCCGGTGCTCTTTCACTGGTAAGTGCTCCACCTGCTTCAGCTTCAGTATTACTAACTATATTACTCAGCATCTCCTGCAACTTTTGGCTGTAAGGCCGCATTTGGGTAATGGCATCCTGTGCACGGCGCAATTTAGCCGCACTCACCATTTTCATTGCTTTGGTAATCTGCTGGGTACTTTGTACTGATTTTATTCTGTTACGAACCTCTTTTAATGCACCACTCATGGAGAATTCTTATTTATGGATTGCTTATTTCGGAATTGAATACGAGGAAAATAATAAAGCCTGTTCGAGATATTACTCTTCTACCCGATTTTGGTGCGCAAAAGTACGGCTGCAAAGGCAAACCTCCAACACAGATTGGCCGATCGCGGGATTAGTTTACCAGCGTTAATCCGACCAGGGCGAAACAAGCGAATTTTACCAGGTAGAAAGGCCGTGTCGATGGAAATTGTGTGAGAATGCTGGCTAATTCTTACGATCTACCATTTCGCGGGCAGTTGCCAAAACGCTTTCACTGATATTCTCCCCGCTTAACATGCGTGCTATGGTATCAACCCGTTCTCCATCGTTCAATAATCTCACCCGGGTTTTAATACGACCTTCCTGTTCTTTTTTAAAGACAAAATAATGAGCAGTTGCCAGGGCGGCAATCTGGGGTTGATGGGTGATGGCTATTAATTGATGATGCTGTGCAAGATCTTTCATAATAACACCAACCTGCCGGGCGGCTTCGCCACTAATACCCGTATCAATTTCGTCAAAAATCAGTGTTGGCATTTGCATACTACGGGCAACAATCGATTTTATACTTAACATCAGGCGACTTAATTCACCTCCGCTGGCAACTTTTTGCAAGGGTTCAAAACGACCGCTTTTATTGGCATCAAACAAAAACTGGATAATGTCAGAACCATAAATATTTAAAGCAGTTTGTTTTTCAAAATTTACCCTTAGCAAGGCATTTGGCATGCCCACCTGTTTAAGCAACAGAGCAACTTTTGACTCGAATTCTTTTAAAACTGCTTTGCGATTTGTAGAAATAATATCTGCTTCACCGGTCGCCAAATTCAAATATTCCTTGACAGATTTTTCATTAACGGCAATGCTTTCTTCGATATTAATTACTTGCTGCAGTTGTACCTGCAACTTATTTTTTATTTCGATCAATTCATTAGTAGCTAAAACACTGTGCTTTTTCAATAACCTGTTACCAAGATCTATCCGGTCAGTGATTTGTTGCATCCTTGCCGCGTCCATATTTACCCGGTCATTCAATAATTCCACTTCATCGGCAATATCTTTTAGTTCTATATGCGCTGCCTGCATGCGTTCGGAAATAGTTTCCAGGCCAGCATGATTGGTTCTTAATGCGTGTAATTGCTGCACCAAGGATTTTATTTGAGCCACAATAGGTTGCTCGCTTTCTTTTAAAGTGAAACTTACCGCAGCTAAAACCAGTTTAATGTTTTCTGCATTTGACAATAATTTTAGTTCGGCTTCCAGGTTTTCAATTTCATCTTCCTCAAAATTTGCTTCCTGTAATTCTTCGAGTAAGAAACTTAAATAGTCAAATTCTTTTTTGGCATTTTGTTGCTGCTCTTTTAATCGTTGTAATTCTTTTGCTGCTTTTGAATACTGAGAAAAATGTTGCTGAAAGGATTTGATAAGCAAAGCATGATTGGCAAGTGAGTCTATCACATTTCGTTGAAAATCATCCTCTCCTACTTCAAGTGTATCGAACTGCTGGTGCAAATCAACCAGTTTGGATGAAAATTGCCGCAATACCTGCAGGGTTACCGGGGTATCGTTTATAAAACTTCTGCTCTTTCCGTTGGCTGCAATTTCCCTGCGAACTACCAATAACACATCTTCATCTAATTCGTTTTCAGCCAGCAAGTTCATAATGGTTTCATTGCCAGTTAAAGCAAAAGTTGCTTCCACCACACATTTTGCCCCGGCGTCGTACAAAACAGAACTATCTGCACGATTACCAAGCACTAAACCAAGGGCTCCCATTAAAATACTTTTACCGGCCCCTGTTTCACCAGTAATGATATTGAACTGTGGATGAAACCGAATTTCAAGTTCGTCTATGATGGCATAATTTCTAATAGAAAGCTGCTGCAACATGGCGCAAAAATACGGGTGAGCGATAAACCGGTTAACTTAAATCAGCTGATTTGCGTAAAGAAAGTTCCTGGCTATTTCTAATTATTATAACAAATCCAAAACTTGGATTATCAATTACCTTAACTCAAACTTCAATCCATTTCAACCATATTTGCGGCCTTAATAGAATGGCAGATGAAAGTTGCATTTTCAATTATTTTAGCATTGCATGTTTCAACAGTTATGGCACAACAAAATTTAACTCCCGAAAAACTCTGGCAGTTGCAAAGAGTAAGTGGATTAGGCGTTTCGAAAGATGGCATGCAGGTGGCTTATAAAGTAACTACTCCTTCAGCCACGGAAAACAAAAGCAGCTCGAAAATATTTGCTGTTCCAATTGCCGGGGGACAATCGAAAGAGGTAGACCAGGCAGAAGCCATCATTGGAAATAGCAAGATCTCTCCCGACGGAAAATATATCATCAGTAGTTCACAGGTAAAAATTGATAAAGTTTTTGGTTCAGACTTCTACCCTGATTTGGATAAAAGCAATGTTCAAATTTATGACCAGCTGAATTACAGGCATTGGGATGAGTGGGAAGACGGCAAATATGGACATGTAATGATTGCGCCGTTGATTGATGGTAAAGCCGGCGATCAAAAAGATATTATGCCCGGCGAACCTTTCGATTGTCCCACCAAACCATACGGCGATGAAACAGATTATACCTGGAGCCCGGATAGCAAAAAAGTGGTGTATGTATGTAAGAAAAAATCAGGCGTTGCATATGCCATCAGCACCAACACCGATATATACAGTTATGATGTTGAAACAGGTAAAACCACCAATATAAGTGAAGCAAATAAAGGATATGATGTAAGCCCGCAGTTTAATAATAAAGGAAAATTGGCCTGGATGCAAATGCGCAGAGATGGATACGAAGCAGACAAACAGGATCTTGTTGTTTGGGATGGAAAAGCGATTGTGAATCTCACCGGGTTTCGCGATGATATTCATGTTGAAGGATTTAAATGGAGCAACACAGATAACCGGCTGTTCTTTTGGGCACCCATTAATGGCACACTTCAACTGTTTGACTTGGCTTACAAGGGACTTGCAAAAATAGCTTCCCCCATTCGCCAGATAACAAAAGGCGATTTTGACATTTCGGGGATTGTTGGTCAATCAGGAAACTACCTGGTTGTTACCAGGACCGATATGAACCATGCCACCGAATTATTTAAAGTTGATTTGAGCAATGGTTCAATGGAACAATTAAGCCATGTAAATGACGCCGAATATGCAAATATTAACATGGTGAAAACCGAGCGAAGATTTGTAAAAACTGCCGATAACCAGCAAATGCTTGTTTGGGTTGTTTACCCGCCTGGTTTCGATCCAAAGAAAAAATACCCGGCGCTTTTGTATTGCCAGGGCGGACCGCAATCTCCGTTAACGCAATTCTATTCGTTTCGCTGGAACCTGCAATTGATGGCTTCGCAGGGTTATATAATTGTAGCACCAAACAGGCGTGGAATGCCAGGTCATGGCACTAAATGGAATGAGGATATTAGCAAGGATCATGGTGGTAAAGCGATAAGTGATTACCTGGCAGCGATTGATAATGTAAGCAAAGAAACTTTTGTAGATAAAAGCCGGCTAGGATGTGTTGGTGCCAGTTACGGAGGGTATTCAGCGTTTTACCTGGCCGCTTTTCATAAAAACCGTTTTAAGACTTTCATTGCGCACGATGGCATTTTTGATTTCCGTAGTATGTATGGCAGTACCGAAGAAATTTGGTTTCCTGATTGGGATTATGGCGGAGCGTACTGGGATACCGCTAATGCAGCCGCACAGAAATCATACAAACTATTTTCTCCTTCCAACTTTGTTACAAAATGGAACCGGCCCATTTTGATACTTCATGGTGGCAAAGATTACCGGGTACCAGCCGAACAAGGAATGCAGGCTTTCCAGGCTGCACAACTAAGGGGTTTAAAAAGCCGGTTCGTGTATTTACCCGATGAAAACCATTGGGTATTAACTGCACAAAACGCCCTGGTTTGGCAAAGAGAATTTTTCAGATGGCTGGATGAAACCTTGTAATGATCTGGAAGAAACAAATCTAAAAAGCTCCTTTTGGGGCTTTTTTATTTGAAAAAAGCTTTTTCTTCCCTTTCCCTTCTCAACATGCCACCAAAATCCAGGCCGTCGGCCAAACCTCTTAAAACTACCGCGATACGCCTGGCTTTCGTTTCGGCAGTTTTAGCACTGTCGACCCATTTTGAGTAATAATTTTTATGAGAATTAGGAAGGTCTTTAAAAACTGCATTCGCTTTTACGTCATCGGAAAGGCAGGCTACGAGGTCGGGATTTAGTTGATATCCCTTTTCATCATTTTCAAGTTTCAGGTTTACTGTTGCACCCTTTTGCTTGTGTATTGCTTTTCGGATGCTGGCATTTAATGCCAGTATAAAATCTCCTTCACCCATGGGTAAGAGACTTAGGCCTTCAAATGCATAATCATCAATAAACCCTTTTACTAAAAATGATTTCTTATTGCCGGGTTTTATTTTAGCAGCAGCAGACCGGGGAATTTGAACATAAGTCCAGCCGGTTTTCTCTCCCTTATCGTCAAACTTTTTTATCAATGCTTTTAGTACAAGCATGGCAGATTTTGTTCGTGAATTTAATCAACGAAAATAAAAACAGAACCACGAAAAAAAATGGGGAAAATGGAATTAACGACTAACCTGGAATTTGTTGGTAGCAACAATTTGACCACTGGAATTACGTACCTGGAAAACGTAAACACCTTTCATTAAATCGGAAACATTTATGGAAATCCTGGGGCCAGTTACGGGAACTGTTAACACCTGGCGTCCTAAAAAACTGTAAACCTGCAAGCTGTAACCTTTTTCAATAGCCTGGTTAAATTCGAAAGTTACGGTTGTGGATGCAGGGTTAGGAAAAAAACGAATGCTCTTAATTTGCTGAATGCCAGGCTGTTGCAAAATCACCTTTTGCGAAAAGGTGGCATTTGCCAACAAGAGTGATACCAATATGAGCATTAATGATTTCAACCAGAACAATGTTTTAACTACAAAATAAGTGATTCTGCACAATATATACGAAGTAAGGACAATAAAAAAAGCCTGCCGTTTAACAGAAGGCCCTTTTACTGCCACAAGATTTTGTTAACTAAGCGTTTTTAAAACAGACGTAATGCTTGCAAAATTGGGTTGGTCGCCGGCATTTTCCAGCACTTCTGCATACGCTATTTTAGATTCCTTGTCTACAATAAACGCAGCCCGTTTCGATACCCCTTTCATTCCGTAAGAAAAGGTTTCGTACATAGCTTCATATGCGGTTGAGACTGTTTTATTAAAATCACTTAACAGTGGAATATTCAGGTTTTGAGCACTTTTAAAAGCACCCAGTGCATATAGGGAATCAACACTTATACCCAATACAGTCGCATTTACATTGCTGTAAAAGGAAATATTGTCTCTTACAGCGCATAATTCAACGGTACACACACTCGTGAATGCCAGCGGAAAAAAAAGTATCAATACATTTTCACCTTTAAAATCGCTCAATGAAACTGTTTTTTTCTCGGTATTGAACAAAGTAAAATCCGGGGCATATTGCCCAACTTCTATTCCCATTATTAGATAGCTTTAAAGTAATTTTCTAGTCAAACAAGGCAAAGGTAAAATAGTTCTGTACCAAATATTTATAAAGAGATGGCCTGAGCTGCGGTAGGGATTATGATACAGGTCTGTCGTAAGCTGCTGCCAGTAGAATATTCCTGTCACTTTAAATATTGAGGAACAATACAGAATAAGCAACGTATTAAATTGACTCTCCTGCTGATTACCTATTTTAGCTGCCATGATTGGACAGTTAACAGGAAGGTTTATAAACAAAACTCCAACTCACCTCGTAGTTGATATAAATGGAGTTGGTTATGATGTGAATATTAGCCTCCATACTTTTAGTGCCATTAGCAATGCAGATTCCGGAACTTTATTTACATTTTTGAAGATTACCGAGGATGCTTTTACCTTATACGGATTTGCTGAACAATCGGAAAAGGAAATTTTTATTAAGTTGATCGGCGTATCAGGTGTTGGTGCGTCAACAGCCCGTATGATGCTAAGTAGTATGAAGCCCTATGAATTGCAACAGGCCATTACTTCGAGCAATGTTAAACTACTTGAAAGCATAAAAGGAATAGGCAAAAAAACTGCTGAAAGAATTGCTTTAGAATTACGTGACAAATTAGGTATTTTGGCACCCGGAGCCACCAGTTTACCATTACAGCACAATACCCCCGAATCGGAGGCGTTAGAAGGGTTGATGGCGCTGGGAATTGGAAAAGCTGTTGCAGAACAAGCTATTAAAAAAGTAACTATTACCAAAACTGACGTACAATTAACGGTTGAAGCAATCATTAAACTGGCCCTTAAATCGTTATAATATCTATTCAATCATCTATTTAAACTAAGTTGCCTCTGCACCATTTCTACCCGACCAAATACCATTTGCTTTGAATTTCCCGGATGTTCGTTATTCCTTTATCGTATGCTTTTTGCTTGCGTTGTCTTGCTATACCCAGGATGCGACGGCGGGTCCGTTTCATAAATTCAAAATACCGGGAAACGATTCAACAGGCAAAGACACTTTACGTTACCCCATTCGCGACCGGCGTGGTGATGTGTATTCTGAAGGACGATATAACAATGCGTTTGACCTTAAGGACACTGCTTACCTTAACCGAAGTGTTGAATACGATCCTAAAACCAAAGAATATTACATTGTTGAAAAAATTGGCAACAGCTATTATCGCAAACCTACTTACCTGAGCTTTGATGAATTTATGAAGCTTAGGGGGCGTCAACTGGAATTGGAAAATTTCCAGAAAAGATCTCTCACCAATTTCAAACTTAACAGGAAACTTACCCAGCCTAAATTGAATTTGTATGACGATTTGTTCAACCGCCTATTCGGCAACGGGAAAATTGAAATAAAACCCAGCGGAAACGTAGATCTTACTTTAGGGTACCAGGGACAAAACACCAAAAATCCTACACTACCTGAAAGAGCCCGCAAATACGGAGCATTTGATTTTGACATGAACGCACAGTTTAATATGAATGCCAATATTGGCGACAAACTTAAACTGCCGATCAATTATAATACGCTTGCCAATTTTGATTTTGAAAACCAGTTAAAACTTGATTACAAGGGAAAAGATGACGAGATTATAAAAAGTATTGAAGCAGGTAATTTGAGCTTTGCCAGCAAGGGAACCTTAATACCGGGTGCACAGGCTTTGTTTGGTTTGAAAACACAATTACAGTTTGGTAAATTATTCGTTACCGGTGCCATTGCTAATCAAAAAAGTCAGCGGCAAAGCCAAAATTATGAAGGAGGAGCCGCAGTAACCACCTTCGAAAAAAAGTTGGATGACTACGAGGAAAACAAACACTTTTTACTAAGCCAATATTTCAGGAACCAGTATAACAAGGTGATGAGCACCTTGCCATACGTGCAAAGCCAGGTACAAATTATGCGGCTTGAAGTATGGGTTACTAACCGCAACGGCCAAACTACTGAAAGCCGTAATGTAGTAGGCCTGATGGATTTGGGTGAACGTTTTCCATTCAACCCGAATATTCCCTTTAGACCGCCTGTTACTTCCAGGGATAGCTTGCCGGATAATAATGCCAATGGCCTTTACAACATTATCAATAATGAACAGTTCCGTAATCCCTCAAGTGTAAACAGCCTTTTACTAGGTCGTGGTTTAAAGCCGGTGGAAGACTTTGAAAAAACCTTCGCCCGGAAACTGAATGAGGGCACCGATTATATTTTTAACCGGCAGGCAGGTTTTATTTCGATCAACCAGTTTTTACAGCCGGATGAAGTTTTGGGAGTAGCTTTTCAATACACTTACAACGGCAGGGTTTACCAGGTGGGTGAGTTTGCCCAGGATATTGCTCTTGATACCACGCAGGGAATTCAAAAAGTGCTTTACCTGAAGTTATTGAAAGCAACCAGTCAGCGTCCTAATTTGCCTTTGTGGGATTTGATGATGAAAAACGTTTACTCTCTTGACCTGTATAATATTCAGCGGGAAGGTTTCAGGGTAAACATTTTATATGAAGAACCCAGCGGCGGCGAAAAACGCATGTTGCCTGAAGGCAGTGACCCGGGCAGGCCATTGCTCCGCATTTTGCAGTTAGACAGGTTAAATAATCGAAATGACCCGCAACCCGACGGTGTATTTGACTTTGTTGACAGTTTTACCGTGCAGCCGCAGCAAGGCCGGATTATGTTCCCGGTGCTGGAACCATTCGGCAGCGACCTGAAGCGATTGGCTTTTCCCGGCATTCCCGATGATATTTCGGGCAAATACATTTTTCAGCCGCTTTACGATACCATTAAATCCATTGCGCAACAAAATTATGCGCAATTCAACCGTTTCCTGGTTCGCGGCGAGGCTAAGTCGACCAGCGCTGAAGATATATACCTTAATGCCATCAATATTCCGCCGGGCTCAGTTACAGTAACTGCTGGCGGCCAGATCTTAAAAGAAAATGTTGATTATACAATTGATTACAACCTGGGTAAACTAACAATTATTAACCAGGCTATTAAAAGCTCCGGCATTCCTGTAAGTGTTGGTCTGGAAAATAACGTAGGTTTTGGCATTCAAAACCGGGGCTTTATGGCCTTACGACTTGACTACCTGGCCAATAAAAAATTGTCTCTTGGGGGTACTATCCAGCGTTTGGGTGAGCGGCCATTTTTTACGAAAATGAATTATGGTGAGGATCCTATACGCAATACCATGTACGGGATGGATTTCAATTATCGCAGTGACTGGAAACAGTTAACCAGGTGGCTCGATAAACTGCCATTTTACTCCACCAATACACTTTCTACCATTCAGGCTTATGGTGAAGCGGCATTGCTGAAACCGGGACACCCGCCACAGATAGGAAAGGGTGGCGAAGGCTTAATTTACCTGGACGATTTTGAAGGTACCCGTTCAAATATTGACCTGAGATTTCCATTTGTTGGCTGGACACATGCTTCCACTCCACAAGGTGCAGGATTTCCCGAAGCTGAATTATCAGATTCAATTCCGTATAATTTCAACAGGGCCAAATTAAGCTGGTACCAGATTGAACCTGTTTTACAGGATAGCAGGAATCCCAACAATCCAATTAAGGATCGTAATTTATTAAGTGATCCAAGGGTTAGGCAGGTTAACAACCAGGAGCTGTTTCCGCAAAGAACACCCCAACCAGGATTAAATCAGCTGATCACCTTCGATTTGTCTTTTTATCCAAAACTGAGAGGCACTTATAACTTTGACTATAGCAACGCCAGTATCAATGCCGATGGAACGCTTAGGTTCCCGGAAAAACGCTGGGGTGGTTTGATGCGCTCAATAGATCAAACCGACTTTGAATCAGCCAATATTGAATTTATCGAATTTTGGGTGCAGGATCCTTTCATGAAAACTATCCAGTTTCCAAATGGCTATACTAACCCTGCAGGTGGTCAATTGTATATTAACCTGGGTAATATTTCGGAAGATATTTTAAAAGATGGCCGGCGTTTTTACGAAAACGGTTTGCCTACTCCTACCCAGCCCAACCTCGCTGTTGATAGTAGCGCATCATGGGGTAAATCGCCTTTAAACCCGATACAAATTACCCAGGCCTTTAGTAACGAAGTAGACGATCGTGTATACCAGGATGTAGGTTTTGATGGCTTGAATGATACTGAAGAACGCAATCGCAGGAACCCGGATTATTTAAGCAGGCTTGCAACCAACTTCGGCACAAATAGTACCGTATACCAGAATGCCTTGAGAGACCCAAGCAACGACAACTTTGTGAATTACCGGAGTACGGATTACGACGCAATTAATGCGGGCATTCAAAGACGTTACCGTGATTACAATCTCACCCAGGGAAACTCCCCGGTTAGTAATAACAATAGCAATATAATTGAAGCCAGTACGCTTTACCCTGATAACGAAGACCTGAACAGGGATAATACGCTCAACGAGAACGAAGAGTATTTCGAATATAAAATAGACATGAAACCTGAAATGCCGGTTGGTCAGAATTTTATCACCGACATCCGTTTTGTTTCAGTAAAATATGAAAATGGAACAAGTGGTACAGAAAAATGGTACCAGTTCAGGGTTCCAATTAGTGGCTATTCCAGGAAAGTTGGCAACATTCCCGACTTCAAATCCATACGATTTATGCGTATGTATCTTACCAATTGGCAGGATAGTGTAAACCTGCGTTTTGCCAGGCTTGATCTTGTACGGAACAATTGGCGGCAATTTGCTTTCGAGTTAACAAGAGACGGAACTTATAAGTCAACAGCTCAAAATACATTTACCAAACTAAATACTCTTGCTGTAAATATTGAGGAGAATGATAAAAGAACGCCTATACCTTATCGCATCCCTCCAGGAATTGAAAGGGTTCAACAGGTTGCAAATGGTGGTGTAAACATTCTTCAAAATGAACAATCATTAAGTATGCAGGTTCGGTACCTGCAATCGGGTAATGGACGTGGTGTTTTCAAAACGTTCAACAATGATCTTCGCCAGTATAAAAAACTAAGCATGTTTTTACATGCTGAAGAATTACCGCAAACAGATCCATCCTATACGCCACTTACCGATACCAGCTTATATGCAGTGGTACGTATTGGCCAGGATTATATCAGCAACTATTATGAAATAAGGATCCCTCTAAAAGTTACCCGGCCAGCCGGTCCAAATATTACTACCGAGTTAATCTGGCCCGATAGTAATAATCTTGATTTCATGTTGCAGGATTTGATAGACCTTAAAAATCGGCGAAACCTGCAACCGAATGCCTCACCAACAACTTATTATTCTGAAAGAATCGGGAAACGGGTTTATGGTCTTTTCGGTAATCCAAACCTGGGAGAAGTAAAAGGAATTTTTGTTGGCGTTGATAATCCTTTCAGACCAGATGGACCAAGCTTAAGTACCGAAATGTGGATCAACGAATTACGCCTGAGTATGCTGGATGAACATATAGGGTATGCGGCCATTGGCAGGGTTGATATTCAATTAGCAGACCTTGGAACGTTAAGTGTGGCTGCTAATCATACGAGTGCAGGATTTGGAACCATTGAACAACGGGTAAATGAACGAAGCAGGGAAGACAACTCCCAATTTGATGCCAGTCTTCAAATTGATGCCGGTAAGTTGCTGCCTAAAAATGTGGGGTTAACCATTCCAATTTACGCGAGCCTTAGTTCCCAGATTAGTTCGCCGGAATACGATCCTTACGACAAGGATGTGAAGTTAAAAGACAAATTAAAAACGACTAACAATCCTGATTCGGTAAAAAGCATTGCCAGGGAACAACAGGTTACTAAAACACTAAACATTAGCAATATGCGCCTTGCTCCGAGGCAGGGCAAAAAGCAACAGTTTTACAGCATCAGTAATTTCGATATCACCTATAACTTTTTACAACAAAGTTTAAGTTCACCGATAGTTACCAAAGATCTTATAAAGCGTCATCGGGCAATGTTAGGATACACCTATTCAGCCCAACCAGTGTATTGGGAACCCTTTAAGAAACTGATCAAATCAAAATCACCCTGGTTCACGATTATTAAGGACTTCAACCTTAATCCCATACCAACTAATCTTGCTTTCCGGTTTGATGTAAACAGGCAGTTTGGAAGATATGTTCCCCGCATTGTAAACACGTTCGACAACAAGGTTGAAAGAGTGGATAGTACTTACGATAAATATTTCAACTTCGACCGGTTCTATTCCTTCCGGTGGGATTTAACCCGTTCGCTCAACCTGGATTATACTGCTACTAACCGGGCCCGTGTAGATGAGCCGTCGGGTGAGCTAACAAAGCAGAAAAAAGATAGCATGTGGCGCAACTTCTATAGAGGCGGGCGTAATGTAAACTTTGATCAAAATATTATTCTATCGTATACCGTTCCCACCCAAAAAATACCGTTACTCGACTGGACGAATGTAAGAGCCAGCTACACTGCCCGCTATCGTTGGGCAGCCAGTAGCTTATTGGCACAATACCTAAACCAGGGTAATGTGATGGAAAACGGATCTGACAGGATGGTAAATGCCGAACTGGATTTTGGTAAATTGTATAGCAAAAGCCGTTGGCTGGCTGCATTGGAAAATGACAATCCAAAAGCCAAACTTGATTCTGCCGGCAGGAAAATGCTGAAACTACAAAAGCAGATAGCCAAAATAACAAAAGATAGTATCGAACGTGAGATGAATAAACTTCCTCCAAAAGAAAGGGAGTTAGCGAAGCGACAGGAAAGATTAGATAAGAAAAATGAAAGAAAGAGCCGGAATATAGAAATAAGCGGCTTACCAAGAGTAGCTGGTAAACTGGTAACCATGGTGAAACGGGCTTCTGTTAATTATGGCGAAATTTATTACAGCAGGCTTCCGGGATATACCGACAGTACGCAATTTTTCGGGAATAATTTTAGAACGAGTGCGCCGGGCTTTGGCTATATCCTGGGTAAAACGCCTGATACAAATACGCTAAATACCTTTGCCAGCCGCAATCTTGTAACACATGATCCAAATTTCAATCAGTTGTTTGCACAGGGATTCGATCAAAAATTTAGTGTGCAGGCCCAGTTGGAACCTTTTAAAGAATTTTTGGTGGATGTAAATCTTGATAAGTCGTTTTCCAAGGACTTTACAGAATTATTTAAAGACACTTTGGGAAATAGCAGGCATGCACATCTGAGCCCATATGTAACCGGTGGTTTTAGTGTCACCTATATTTCTTTTCAAACGCTTTTCAAGAAGTTTAATCCGAACGAAAACAGTCCGACATTCAAACGATTTGAAGACAACAGGCAGATCCTGAGCCTGAGGGCAGCCAACAATAATCCCTACTGGAAAACGGGTGGCGGTTTGATAGAAACAGATGGTTATGCAAAAGGTTATAACAGGTATGCCCAGGAAGTACTTATTCCATCCTTTATTGCAGCATATACTAATAAGGATCCGAACAGTGTGGCGCTCTTAAAAAACAGCAATGCTACAATCAATTCAAATCCTTTTAGCGGCATTAAGGCGATGCCAAACTGGCGGGTGAATTTTACCGGGTTAACTAAAGTGGAAAGCCTGCAAAAAACGTTTAGCGCTATTACCATCAGCCATGCTTACCAGGGCAGAATGAGTATGAATTCCTTTACATCAGCCTTACTTTTCCAGGATCCATTCAGAATTGGGTATCCATCCTTTGTAGATCCAACCAGTGGTAATTATATCCCTTACTTCCTGGTACCAAATCTTACTATCTCAGAGGCTTTTGAACCGCTGATTGGAATTGATGTTACAACAACCGGCCAGCTCAATGCAAGGGTGGAATACAAGCGTAGCCGGCAATTGAGCCTGAGTTTAATCGACTACCAGTTAAGTGAAATAAATAGTACGGAGTATTCGATTAGTGCAAGCTGGAGAAAGAGAGGATTAAAGTTACCATTTACTTTGCCTAAGTTTTTAAACAAGGAAGGAGGAAAAGAATTGAGTAACGATATCACCTTCAGGTTTGATTTTAGCTTGAGAGATGATGCCACCAGCAATAGCCGTCTCGATCAAAACAGCTCTTTTAGCACAGCTGGTCAAAAAGTAATTAAGATTAATCCAACAATAGATTATGTAATGAATAACCGCATCAACCTAAAACTGTACTTCGACCAGATGCGGAGTTTCCCTTATATCAGTACCGCTGCACCTACGGTAAATACAAGGGCCGGGCTACAAATAAGAATATCACTGGCACAATAAAACAGAAACTTATACATGGGCAGGTTCTAATTTAAAAGAGAACCTGCTTTTTTTATGGAATTTACTACCAATTGATTCTAAAATAAAAAACGATAATGAAGATTGGCTTCATGTTATTTTTTTGCATGCTCTGCTTCAACTATGCATGTAATACAAACACCAGTGAGAGTAAAGGCGATTTACCGGAATTATCAACAGCAAATATTATAGCTGGCCAAATGTATAAAGAGCAAAAAAAGCTCTATCGTTCCATCGACAGCCTGCAGCTTTTATTACCAAAAACCTGTGAAAAGTTTGGTCTGAATGAAACATTGGTTTTAATAGCCCATTTAGGTATTCATAGTGGACTTCCAAGAATGGTACTGTTGAATTTGAACGGGAAGCAAGTTTTGGATAGCGGATTAGTAGCACATGGATATGGCGAGGTTAACTTCTCAAAAACCGTTGTCTTTTCTAACCAGCCAAACAGTTATTGCAGCAGCAAGGGGATTTATAAAATCGGGGCTAAATACAAGGGAAGTTTTGGGTGGTCGTATAAACTGCATGGTCTTGAAAAAACCAACAGCAAGGCGTTTGAACGATTTATTGTTTTACATCCTTATGAATGTGTTCCGCTTACAAACATCTTCCCTGCTTATTGTTGTAATAGCCAGGGTTGTCCAATGGTAAACCCATTATTTATGAAACGCCTTGAAAAGAGGATTGACGGCGCAAAAAAACCCGTAATGCTTTGGGTAATAGAATAGAAAATTCTAAGAAAAATATTGAATAAGGTTTCGTGAATATGCCTGTACTTAAAAGATTTTACTTCTGTTTGGGTTTGTCCGCTGGTTTGCTGATACGCGTAACCATTCTAACCAGCATTGAATCAAACATGGGAAGTTGATCGGGATGACAAAGTGCCTGCATCCGACGAAAATGATCATAATAGGCGACTTCAATACCTTTTTGAGCGTTTGTAATGCGGGAAGCAGCAGCAGCCACAGCAGAATCCGGAACTGACTCCGCAGGAATTTGAAGCAGGTTAACCATCTTCATCTTTTCAGATTGCAATTGCTGGTTCAACGGTTGCAGAATTGAATCTCTTTTTGCCCTTAGTGCGATATATTGTTTTACCTGGTCATTATCAAGTTTCAACTCTTTGGTCATCCATTCGATCTGCTTATCCGTCTTGCTTTTTTTCTCTTCGTTGTGATATTGCAACAAATAATACAGCATCCCGAGGTTAGTCAGAACCAGGACAATTACCAATACAACAAGCATTTTACTTCTGCGCTGACTACTCATTTTTCACTTGAATTTACCTCGGCCAACGAATAATTAACATTGGCATATTCGGGTTCCAATGATTGTTCAACTTCTGTAACCGGCTTTGCGAGCTGGCTATTAATCGGGTGTTTTACAATCATCCAGGTATTTATTGCAACAAAAAAAACGGTTACCGACAAAGCAATTACCGGGCGGCTAATAAAGTTGGCTAACACGGCCCACTTGTTTTGCTGCTCTTCAATACGAGCCATAACCCTGGTAAAAAGATAAGGATTAGCCGTTGCACGCTGAAGGCCATCGAGGCTGTTCATCGCTTCTTCTGCTTTATTTTCCCATTCGTTTTTCATATTAATTCTATTATCGGAAGATTCAAAATGTATTCAAACTTCCTATTTTGACGACTTTTATTATAAATGCTGACGGTAATAATTTTCCAGTTGCTTTTTGAGATTCATTTTAGCCCGTTGCAGTAAACTTTCAACAGCAGGAACCGTGGTTCCCATGATTTCGCTGACCTCTTTGTGACCAAGCCCTTCAATACGCGTTAAAACGAAGGCAGTTTTCTGTTGTTCCGGCAAATTATCCATTGCTTTAAACAATACTGCCGATTGTTGCCGGTTTTCACTCAAAACTCCCGGGTGATTAAAGTCGGGCGGATTTACAATCAGGTTATTGTTCTCACCAAAAATGCTTGATACGAAAGCAAATCGTTTTTTTCGTTTTCGGCTACGAAGATAATCCAGGCTTTTGGTAACAGTTATCCGGTACAGCCAGGTGCTAAGCTTTGATTCGCCTTTGAAGCCTTTAATGGATTCAAAAGCTTTTACAAATACTTCCTGCGCCACATCTTCAGCGTCTGTTTCGCTTTGCACTATACCCAGTGAAGTATTGTACACCATATCCTGCCAGGAAGTTACCAGCTTCTTAAAAGCGGCTTCATCTCCCCTTTTCAATTGCTCGATCAGTTCCTGTTCGTTCAAATGTGTTGCAGTTTTGGCCGCTAAAGTACTATACCGCATGCTATTTCGAGCGGGAACTGTTACGGGATGCAGCCTGGCCAAAATTTCGAAGTGTGTAAGTGAATGTAAACATAAAGTATTGTTGTAATACATCGGTTTGAACATCTTCAATATAACTGTCGGTTACGTTACGGGCAATACTCTGATTTTGATTCAACAGGTCGAAAACAGATACTTTCAATTCCCCTCTTTTATTTTTTAAGAATTTTTTACCTGCACTTGCATTCCAAAGCCAGAAGCTTTGATTGAAACCATCTGCAAGACCGGAATACAATTGATTGGTTACATCATTTAAGATAAACCAACCCGATTTAGTTAAAAGGTTGATACGCATCCCGGTGTTGTGGTAATAGTATTTGTTGTTTAACTGGGGTTGAATGGTATTTACAACCCGGCTAAAATTGGCTGAATAGTTTATATTAAAATCAATATACTCACTAATGTTACTTGAAAGGGTTATACCTGCATTGTACTGGTAATTGTTTGAAAAATTGGCAACAGTATTTATAATGCCTGGTGTGCGAACATAATTAACTCCTGCATTAAAATTAAGATTGCTTTTAATGGGTTTAATCGCAATACCATAGGTTATAAATCCCCGGGCGCTTTTGTAGCCATCCAGGTTTACAGGCCGGCTTAACTGGGCTCCTTTTTTCAAAAGGACAGCTTTTGAAATAGCTGAATCTTTTGTAGCGATATAAGTGGCATTTGTAATATAATCATTCATTTGCTGAAGGAAAACACCCCCAAAAAAACTGGTTCCTTTAATTGTGTTAGTGATATTATAACGGGCAGTTAGAAAATGTGTGTAGGCCTGTTCCAGGAAAGGATTGCCAGTTGTTATAAATAATGGATTCGTATTATTGATCACATTTTGTAGCTGGTTCACAGACGGGGCATTTACCGATGAACGATACATAATACGAAGGTTTGCCTGCTTTCCGAAATTGCGCCGGTATTGAAGATTTGGTAAAAAGTTATTGAAGTTTTTATCGACCGTTGCCAGTGTAGGAAAACGCTGATCGCTGTTTAAGTTAGTACCCTGGTAATTTACCCCCGCTGAAAATTGGTTCGCCTGGTTTCCTATCCGATAGCTAATGCCTGCAATGCTAGCTTTAACCGTGTTGTTGAACAGGTTAGATAGTGTTGTATCAAAATCAGCATATTTTCCAGTTACCTTATCAAAAAAATTATTCTCCTGGTCGGCAGAACTACTATTAAACTGGTAGTTGTAGTTAAATTGAACCTGTCCTTTTCCAAGCGGTTCGGACCAGCTGACTGAAGGAGACAGGTTATAACCTTTGGTAAGATTGGTCGTTAATTGACGTACGGTATCGAGTATGAGGATATCCGCAGTATCGGCAAACCCTGTAATGGCATCCAGGATTACATCACTGTTCCGCTGGTTGGTACCTGAGTTGAATGAAAACGTAAGCGCCCTTCCTCTTTTTGCAAATCCATGCCTGTAAGTAAGCTCATTTCTAAAATTGTATGCGTCGAGGTTGCTTCTTCTTGTATTGGAAGTGCTGTTGATGATAGTGCCATTTTCCGTTCGGTTTGTACCTGCCTGGAGATTTACTGACTTATTATCCTGTAAACTAAAATTGGGAGCGATGATTAAAGTATTGTTAGAATCGATTTTGTATTCCAATCGCATATTAACCCTATGGTTGCTATTATCAGCTACACTAGTCCTGTTTTCATTATAAAACTGGCTGGAGCCACCCGGAAGAAAAAGCTCCCTGGATGTAGTGGATTTTGTGCTTGTGCGGCTGTCGTTATAAAAGTAACTGCCAGTGAGCTCGAGTTTTCTATTTAGCAATAAGTCACTGAAATTTACGCCTACGGCATTTGTGCGGGCGATACCTGGCTGCGGTCCTACCTGGAAATTATTTTGATTGCCGCCGCCGCGAAAACCACCTCCGCCCCCGCCACCACGGTTACCCTGGTTACCACGCCCGCTATTTGCTGCGCCACTAATACCCAAAAGATCTTCACCGGAAAAGTTTTGCTGGTTTACGTTATTAAAAAGGCCTACCAGGTTGATGCGCCTGTTCCCGGAGAAAATGTTGACACTACCACCGGCTGCATATCTTTCGTTTGTGCCATAGCCGGCGTAAATACGTCCAAACTGACCATTACGCATGTTGGCCTTGGTAACGATATTAATTGATTTTACTGCATTGCCATCATCAAAGCCGGTCAGTTGTGCCTGGTCGCTCATGCGGTCAAACACCTGTATTTTATCTACCACTTCTGCCGGTAAATTTTTTAACGCGGCTGTAGCATCATCCCCAAAAAACTGCCTGCCATCAATCGTTACTTTTTTCACTTCTTCACCCTGGGCAGTTACCACCCCGTTCTCTACAGTTATCCCCGGTGCTTTTTTAAGCAGGTCTTCCGTAGTTGCGTCGGGATTAACTTTATAGGCACTTGCATTTAATTCGGTGGTATCGCCTTTTTGCCGGGCGGGTGGCGTTTTACCAATAACAGTAACGTTTCCCAGTGTTTTTAGCTTCCTGAAAAGCAATACTTCAGCCAGGTCTACGGTAGTATCAGAGGTAAGCGTAATTTTTCGGTCGCTTAAATCATAACCAGTATAGGTAAACGTAAGACGATATTCCCCGGCCAAAAGATTATTGAATTGGAATTCGCCTGCTGAATCAGTGAGAGAAACTGTTGCTTTTGTGCTATCAGATAAAGGCGAGATTTTTACAGAACCGCGGGGCAGGGTAAAGCTGCTGTCACCGTCAATTAGTTTTCCTTTTACAGAAGCATTCTGGGCTTGCCCCAATATTGAAATACAGCTTATTATCACAAAAAAAATCAAGGAATGTAACCAGTTCATGCCTTTTTTGACGGCTTAAATGCTACTTACTTGCGGTTAATCGTCGAATTGGTTAAAAAATGTAAACTGAAAAGCCTGGAGGCTGGTAAAATACTTAATCTTCATACCTGCCCCGTAACCGCGGAACCAGCATAAGATTCTTTTGCAGCAAATGTTTCATATTGGTTTTTACAATCTGCCCCATCGATTTGCATTTATGATAAGCCGGGTGATGAAAATATAAGCCAAGTTCATTCCCTAATTGAATCACTTTTTCAGGGGTAGAGATGGTATCTGTATTCATATTATCCAGCAACTCTTTTATCCGGTAGCGGGCCGACGCCAGTCGAAAAGCCATCATGGTTCTCTCTTCCGCCTGGTATTGCGCAATTGATTCGGTATTCAGGTATTGAAGTGTCATTAAAACCAACTCATTGTTTTCTTTAAAAAACTGCGGCAAATACATTGTACGCCGGCCTTCATAGGATTGCTGGTCAAAATCTATGGCCCTGATCCTGTATTGGTAGTCTTCAATATCGGGCGTTATTTCAACCACAAAATTGTAGCTGCGCATATCGCCGAGTAAACGAACAAAACAACGTTCATTAAATTTTACAAACTCTTTCGCCAGCCTGATCTTATTAGTGATTGGTTCCTCAAGCATTTGTGTAATGAAAATATCACCGGGAATACCAGGGATATGTTCTTCCACCAACGTGTCTTTGTAAGTTAAAAAAGTAAACCTGTTGGGAGATAACATGTGCTCTAACTCGAGGCCGTAAATACGATTGGCATCCGCAATCTTCACATAATAATGATCGTAATTATCATTGAACTTATTGACAATACGGATTCGGAACGGATGCGAATTGCCAAAGCTGCAATAATCAATTCGTGCTACGTCGAGATGTTTTACAAAAGAAAGGTCTCCCTCTGTTTTTAAAATGGCGTAGATATGAACCAGTCCCTGTCGCAGGTAATCCCATTCCCTTAAATCATAACTGGCAGACTCCCATAAAGTTGGTTGATTGAAACGATCTTTTATGGGGACCGAATAAGTAAATCGTAAAAGGTCGTGGTACGAAACCGGCAACTGCACTTCGCGGCCATGCTGTTTCAGGTAAGAACGTAATCGTTCATTTACCTTAAACATTGGTTTCTTTCTTGATGGCTTATTAGCTTGTACCAGGTCGGAAATTATTTCCATTGAAATACAATAATATTACTTTGATACTGGATTTTCATTGATGGTTTTTCCAGGCATTAAATTGTCTTCGGCCTGTAGCTTTGCTTCCTGTTATTTAAAATTATAAATATGCTAACCAGTGAGCAATATGCAGCTGCAAATACGAGTGAACCAGGTGAGTTGCTGCAGGAAATATTAGAGTTCACCCTGCAACATCATCCTGCCGCACATATGATCAGCGGGCATGTTCAGGGGCAACTGTTAAAACAACTAAGTAGCATGTTGTCGCCTCTGCGCATTTTAGAAATTGGCACTTTCACCGGCTTCAGTGCATTATGCCTTGCAGAAGGTTTGCAAAAGCATGGCTTGTTGTATACAATTGAATTAAGGGAGAAAGATGCAGCCGTTGCGCAAGGATTTTTTGATCGGAGCAGTAATAAAGAAAGAATAAAATTACTAACCGGAAATGCAATTGATATTATACCGCAGTTGCATGAAACATGGGATCTCGTTTTTATAGATGCTGATAAAACAGGATACCTGCAGTATTATGAAATGATACTGCCACAGGTAAGAACCGGGGGTGTTATTATAGCCGATAATGTTTTATTTCACGGAGAAGTATTGCAGGAGATCCTGAAAGGAAAAAACGCTATTGCTATTGATGCGTTTAATAAGCATGTAAAAAATGATAACCGTGTAGAACAGGTTTTATTAACTGTAAGAGATGGTTTGCTGCTGGTACAAAAAAAATAGAAGCTCTGAAACAAAGCTTCTATTTCTATACAAAAGAAATTGATCTCTATCGTAAAGTATAACGGATGGCAAATCCCAGGTTTCCGTAAACAGCGTTGTAATAGCTGGGGGATATTATATGAAATGTTGGACGTAAATCCAGTGTGAGATTAATAGGCGCACCGCTAAATTTAAAATCCAGGCCAGCTGTTGGAAAAACACCAAGTCCGAAACCCGTATAATTATCCTCATCCCCAAAAGTATTAAACAAGGTTCCGCCAGCACCGATAAACCATTTCAACCCATCGGCTCCCTCAAAATCAAAATGATGCTGGTAAGCAAGTGCAGCGGCCAGTGTAGAGGCACGTCCATAACCACGATACTTCCTGCTACCAAAACCAACATTAAACTCCACTGCTCCCTGGTTGCTTACAAAATTTTTGTACGAGAATGATAATACATCATAATAGGTACTTCCAAAGCGGGCGCCAATAGCTGTCTTATAATCACTTTGCGAAAAAACAGCTGTCGACATTAAGGCTAAAAACAAAAAGAACAATAACTTTTTCATGCGTATTAATTCTGGTTTAACTTGAAAAAAACTAAGAAATGCGTTTAAAAATGGTTAAAAAAATCATGCCATAGCTCAACTGTAATATCGAATTTTCATCTTGTAACAACTTGATTTTAATTACGTTATTATCAGCCATAATTTCTTATCCATTTTGAAAACGGTGCAAATAAAGCCATTCTGCAGCTACTTTCGCCAGTAAAAAATAAAACGAATTTCTTTTCTATTATGTTGTTGACACGTATTAAGAAAATTAAAAAAGTTAGATCAGTGAATTTTTGCAAAGCAGCTATTTAGAATATTCGCAAACATGGGGGTATGTCATGAAAAACAAAACTCATAGAACTTGTTCCTCTTTGTTTTTTAACTTGAGTTGGAAAGTACTTTAATAAAACAGATGCATTCATTGGGTGATAAAACAAATTTCATAAAGCAAACTGCCAGGCAGTTTGGCTTTGATTTTTGTGGTATTGCAAAAGCAAAAAAATTGGATGCTGATGCTGTTAGGCTTGAGCAGTGGTTAAACAAAGGCATGCATGGAAATATGCAATACATGGAGCGGCACTTTGATCTGCGGGTTGATCCTTCATTACTTGTTCCAGGAGCTAAATCGGTTATCACCTTACTAAAAAATTATTATCCATCCAAACAACAGGCTGGCCATGCTCCTAAAATAAGCAAGTATGCTTTTGGCAACGACTACCACGAAGTAATCCGTTCATCTCTAAATGAATTTTTACAAACCATAAGAGATAACCTTGGTGATATTGCAGGCCGTGGTTTTGTTGACAGTGCCCCGGTACTTGAACGCAGTTGGGCAAAGGAAAGCGGGCTTGGCTGGATTGCTAAAAACGGCAACCTCATAAACAAACAAAATGGTTCATTCTTTTTCATAGCAACGCTTATTACCGATCTGGAACTGGAATACGACAACCCGATGGTCCAGGATTATTGCGGTACCTGTACCCGTTGTATTGATGCTTGTCCAACAGATGCAATTTTACCAGGAAAAGTAGTGGATGGCAGCAGGTGCATTTCCTATTTTACGATCGAATTAAAAGATGCGTTGATAAATGAAAATATGCATGGAAAATTCGACAACTGGATGTTTGGCTGCGATACCTGCCAGGATGTTTGTCCCTGGAATCGCTTTGCCAAACCGCACCAGGAACCACAATTTGAACCAATACCAGCCATTTTAAACTTAAGCAGCGCCGAGTGGCAGGATATGACGGAAGACACTTTTAAAAAAGTGTTCAACAACTCACCGCTTAAACGAAGTAAGTACGCAGGAATACAACGCAACCTTACTTTTCTTTCCCAGGCTAAAGAGGAATCGCTTTCGTGACCTAATTATCAATATTTCCTCCCCTTCCCTGTTGTTTCAATAGTGTTTCTCTTTCATGATATTTTTTGACTGTTCAATTGTTACCCGATATATTTGGTAAAGGCCGGTAATAACGTATAATGAAGACAATAAATAATGCTTTATGAAAAAAATTGGTATTCTGTTCGGAAAAGAGCGTTCCTTTCCCATGGGTGTAATTGAACGTATAAATAGCAAACAAGTTCCGGGCATCAGTGCAGAACCGGTTCATATTTCGAAGGTTGCCCAGGGCGAACCTTCGGGTTATGCAGTTATTATCGATCGTATTTCGCAGGACGTGCCATTCTATAGAGCCTATTTAAAAAATGCCGCATTATGTGGCACCGCTGTAATCAACAATCCATTTTGGTGGAGTGCAGATGAAAAGTTTTTTAATAATTGTCTTGCTACAAAAATCGATGTTCCTGTACCTAAAACGGTTATTCTTCCTTCTTATGAATTACCCACAGATACATCGGGCGAATCTTTCAGCAATCTTGCTTTTCCAATGGATTGGAATGGCATTTTTGACTATGTTGGATTTCCCGCTTATATGAAACCGTTTGCTGGTGGCGGCTGGAAAAATGTATACCGGCTTGATACGCTGGCGGACTTTTATGAAAAGCATCCTGAGACAGAACAACTAATAATGATGTTGCAGGAAGAGATAGTTTTTGATGAATATTACCGCTGTTATTGTATTGGTGGCAAAGAAGTTCGCATAATGCCTTACGAGCCCCGCAACCCGCATCATTTGCGTTATGCAGCGGGGTTTAGCCCAAGCCCCGAACGATACAAACAAATGGAAGAAATTGTATTGCGAATCAACCATTACCTGGGTTATGATTTTAATACCGTGGAACTTGCATTAAGAGACGGCATTCCATATGCCATTGATTTTTGCAACCCAGCTCCTGATGCTGAAATAACCAGCGTAGGACAAGAAAATTTTGATTGGGTAATTGAGACTGCAGCCAATTATGCAATAGAAAGAGCACAGGCACAGGAACCCGGCATGGACAATCTTACATGGGGAAAATACATCCAGGCCGGCTCTTTAAAGCAACAGTTGTTTTAGGACAGTATTTAAGAATCATTACATCATACCGGTTAAATGAAAATTAATACTCAATATTCAATTGTCAATCTTCAGTGAAGTACACTCAAACATAGATGTAGTGGTTAAAAATGAATAACCCTAGAAAATGATGTTGTAGTTGTATTCATTACCCTTCTAACATAAGCATTACTATTCCTTACTAAATTATCACATCATTTCATTATCAAAATAGCATGGCAGGTACCAACTACAAACATTTTACCCTTGGCATTGAGGAAGAATACATGGTAATTGATCCTGTAACCAAGGAACTAAAAAGCCATGACCAAAAGATAGTAAGTGAAGGTCAAAAGATCATCAAGGATAAGGTGAAAGCAGAAATGCACCAGGCGGTAGTTGAAGTGGGAACGGACATTTGTCAAAATATTGATGAAGCATACACTGATGTATCGAACCTGCGTCAAACCATCAAAATGATTGCCGGTGATCTGAATTTATCTGTAGGCGCCAGTGGCACCCATCCTTTCAGCCATTGGCAAAGCCAAATGATAACAGACCATGTTCGTTATAATGAACTGGTAGCAGAATTACAGGAAGCTGCGCGGAGTAATTTAATTTTTGGATTACATGTTCACGTTGGTATGGAAAACCGCGATATGGCCATGCATATTGCCAACAGTGCCCGTTATTTTCTTCCGCATGTGTATGCACTTAGTACCAATTCGCCCTTCTGGGAAGGCCGTAAAACAGGCTACAAATCCTTTCGGAGTAAAGTGTTCGATAAATTTCCCCGGACAGGTTTGCCAGAGAACTTCGATACCTATGAAAGCTATGAGCGTTTTGTAAATATTCTTATCAAAACAAATTGCATTGATAACGCAAAAAAAATCTGGTGGGATCTCAGGGTGCATCCTTTTTTTGGAACGGTTGAATTTCGTATTTGCGATGTTCCCATGACGGTTGATGAAACCATTGCAATAGCTGCTTTATTCCAGGCCTTGTGTGCGAAACTGTATAAACTACGCAATCAAAATTTAAACTTTATTGCCTACCCGAGAAGCCTCGTAATGGAAAACAAATTCAGGGCAAGCCGTTATGGAATTGACGGAATGATGATTGACTTTGGTAAAGAAATGGAGACAAATACCCGGGGATTAATTAACGAGTTACTTGACTTTGTAGATGATGTTGTTGATCCGTTGAACTGCCGTCATGCTATTAATTATGTCAGCCGGATTTTGGAACAGGGTACCGGGGCAGACCGGCAATTAAAAGTATATGAAGACAATAATTGTGACCTGGTTAAAGTAACTGAATTTATAGAGAGCAACTTTATTTAAACCCTATCATTCTGCTTAAAAATAACGGCCACCATCACAGGGCGGCCGTTATTTTTTTTGGATCTGGACTACCTGATTTATACCTATTGTCTTACCAGCGTTTCTTCCACAATACGGGGTGCTGCGGTATTATACGAATAGTTTAAAGTGAAGGTTTGCGTAGCAGGGTCATATGTGCTGGGACCCCATTGCTGGTCGATGTTCGGGGTAACGCCTGATGGTGTAATGGTAACTGTATTATCAGGATTAATGGTTAAAATCATGTAATAACCTGCTCCTCCTAAATCGCCCAAAGGCGCTTCAACTGAATTAGGCCCGGTAGTATTGAGGTCTTTTTCTTCATCAATAGGGCGGTTACCTGCAGTAGGGTGTTTAAATGTACCGGTTGCATGATAAGTTGCATGGTAAATGTTCTTTACCCTTATTATGATTACCTGTTCATTAAAGTTTCCACTAACAATATACCCAGCATTTGAAACACTCACCAGCCTGACACCTATCGCATATTCCGCAGTCGAAAAATAATCCGGAGTTGCTGTAAATTGAAGAACACCTTCCCTTTCTCCTTTAGGAATGGTAGCTTCCAGGGTTGGAAAAGAGAAATTAGAGGCATCCGGTTGCGCAAAGCTGGCGTCATTGGCTACATTATACCGGTCTACAATTGTTGGATCAACCTGTAAAGTAACTTTTATATCTTCTGTTGCAGGTTGATCTGAGGCCAGTCTTACAGTTACAATACCTACTGTTGTATCGCTTGTACTCGAGGTTAGGTTTAAGGTATAAGAACCATTAGGCGGACCTGCTATTTCAATAATTTTCTTGCTATTATCAACTTTAAAGCCTGATAATCCGTCATCAGCATATTTATCTTTCAGGCATCCGGTGGCAATAATCATTACCATTCCTGACATTATACTTAGTATTTGTTTCATAATAGTTATGTTTTAATGGTTTAGTTCACATCCCAGAATAGCCTTGTTGACTGGTAATTGATTTCACCCTGGTTACTTACATTTTCAGCATTTACAGCTACTTCACTTGCCGGATATGGAAGCCGGACGGGAATTCTCCTGGAACCTCTTGCAGGATTAATAGACAGGATTGTGTTATCCGAAGGAATACCCAAACGCCTGTAATCGTTCCATGCTTCCAAAGGGTTAATTCCAGTTAATGAAACATATTTTTGGAAGACTATAAAATTGATTTGGCTTTGTGGTGAACCACCTGCATGGTCCCAGCTTAATGGAGAGTCGGGGTCTTCTAAATAAAGATTGGCTGTTTCAACGGGATCTTCTACTCCAAGCCAGCTAAACGATTCGCGTAAGGCGGTTTCATAAGCAGTTTGTACATCTCCCGGTAGCCATCCTCTTGCAATAGCTTCTGCCTGCAAAAACAAACTTTCAACTGAAGTTAAAATCCACTGAGGCTGATCGAATGATTTTACTAAGCCGGCGCCAATATTTGAGGTCCTGGTGCCACCATAATCAACATCAGGCGCCCCGCCATATGTTGTTCCTACATAAGGGTCACCTGCATTTAATGGTGCCGTTGCAGGTGCGAAAAAGTAAGCCGTTCTTTCATCGTTGTTGTCTTTTAAAATATTAAGTACATAGTTGTTTGCCCTGTAATATTCGTTTGCTGCAATACCATTCTGATCTTCTCCGTAAGTGGCAAAATAAGGATTTTGTTTACCTTCTGCATTCAGGTAGCCCGGATCTGCTTCTGCGGATTCCCCCGCACCTAAAAAGCCAGCACCGTTGGCCGTAATTTTTGAAATTTCTGCGGTGGGACTGAAACCGGGAACTTCTGATTGCCTGATAAGTAACCTGAGCTTAATGGTATTTGCAAATTTTGTCCATAGGGTTTGATCTCCATGAAAAACAATATCATACGACTCTCCACCGGTTGGAACATCTTCCTGTTGCATGATGGATATAGCTGTGTCCAGTTGCAATTGCAAATCATCATAAATAGCTTTTGCGTCATCATATGCCGGAGTGGCATTTTCCGCAGAATTGAATGCTTCCGAGTAAGGCACATTGCCAAAGAGATCTACCAGGTTTTGATACAAATGTGCCTTGCAGATTTTTGCGATGCCAACATAGAACATTTTGCTACTATCCGATCTCTTTTCGACATTATCAAGGTCAAAAAGCACATTATAGATCCCATCCCATTTGTTCTCGCCAAAAGAAGCCGTTAGATTATACGTAGATTCTTCCGTGTTAGGGGAATATGATCCCGAGGGTGACCAATATCCCATCCAATTATTTAGCCATCCATACCCCAGTGCAGATTGGATGCCCACACCATTTAAAGCATTTGGCAAAATAAGTTCCGGGGTGATATTTGATTCCGTAACACTATTTGGGTTTGAATTGATATCAAGGTCTTTATTACAGCCGGTGCCAATTACACCAACTGCTAAAAGCACCATGCCCAATATTTGTATTTTTTTCATTGTTAAAAGGTTTGATCGTTAAAAAGTTACTGTTACTGTTCCTCCAAAAATCCTTGCAGGAGGGGTCTGGAAAACACTGTTGATTCCAAAGGTGTTTCCAGTACTTGAATAGTTAAATTCAGGATCCGTCCATTGGTTACTTTTTGGTAAAAACGTAAACAGGTTCCTTCCTACTGCCGCTATTGATAATTTTTTTACCAGGTTATTAGCACCAATCCAGCGGCCGGAAAGATCGTAGGCAATCAATAATTCTCTTAGCTTCCAAAAGGCTGCACTGCTTAAATAATTAGTGGCTACAGAACTGTTCAATGCGCCTGATGTCCAGAAATTTATACCGCCATTCGACACCTGGATATTTTCATTCGGAACATATTTTCCGGTTCCATCATCATAAACAGAATTTGGAAAAACGAACCTTTGCCTGTCAAATTGAGCACTGCGTTCAGAAATTCCAGTGAAATCCATATCGGAGCCTATACCGTGGTATACATAGTGTCCGCCACGATATTCCCAGGTCATTCCAACCGTTAAACCCTTCCAGTTAAAAGTTGGATTAATGCCCCAGATATAGGTTGGCAAGGTTCTTCCGCGTGTTACTAAACTATCGCTGATCTGCGGGTTACCGGTTGCACGGTCCACAATTACCCGTCCTTCAGGATCCCTTTCATAATCACTCAGTTTAAAAACGAAGGCAGGTAATCCTACAATGGCGTAGTTATATGCTTCTGGTGAACTGGCGGCTCGTTGTGTAAAACCCGTGACACCACCAATATTCAATTCATCAATTCCCTGTGATAATTTCTTAATTTTATTATCATTATAGGTTAATTGGGTGCGCAGGTTTAGTCTGCCATTTCTACCAAATTTTACAACCGGGGTTAAGTTTAAATCTAACTCAACGCCATAGTTGTCGAAGTCGGCGCTATTTGCCAGCCGGGTTGGATAACCGGTTGTCCAGGATTGTTGTACTGTAAGAATCTGGTCTGTATTGCGCTGGTTAAAATAGGTGGCATCCAGGTTCACCCTATTATTGAAAAAGCCCAGCTCTATTCCTACCTCTCTGGAATTTACAAATTCGGGCTTGATATTCTGATCAGGCTTTGTATTGCCTGCACTAAATCCACCGGTATTGCCATAAGGAAAGCCACCTGTTTGAGAATAGATAGCTTCCAGGGCGTATACACCAAGGTTTACATTCGCAGATTTTGAAAGTGATCCACGTAATTTGGCATAAGAAAGAAAATTATTTTTTAGACCGGGTATAGCATCAGTAAGAACCACTGAGACATTTACTCCGGGATAGAAAAATGATATATCGCTTTCCTCATTTAATCTTAACCGGCTATCCCAGTCGTTTGCTGCTACAAACTCCACATTTGCCCAGCGCTTATAGTTGAACCCTACCTGGCCAAATAAGGAATACAACCGGTTACTAAAATTGCCTTCGTTTGCGGTAGGAATGCCGGAGATGTTAGAAAGATTGTAAGTATAAGGCACGAATAAACTACCTGCCGCGGCATTTATGAATTTGCTGTAATCGTCCCTAAAACGACCGCCAACAACGTAGTTAAAACCCAGGTCTGCTTCCGGGTTACTCCTGCCGTTTAAAAAGAATTCATGGGTGATCCGGCTCGAAAAATTCGAACCGTCTTCAACAGCGCCGGGTTGATTTCTATATTGTTGTCCACGGGTACTTTGTGCAAACTCAGACACAAAAATCGGAGCTGTTTCACTTTTATAAGAACCAAATGTTACGTTCGCGCCGGCACGATAAGTGGCATTAATCCAACTGTTGAATCTATAATCCAATTGTATAGAGCCGAGAATATTATCATTTCTTCCACGCTGCCTGTTGTTATCAATAACCCAGTATGGGCTTACAAAATATTCATTATAATAATTTGAATACTGTGCGTAAACGTTGTTTTGGTCTTTATAACTGGTTAGTGGCACCTGTCCCGGTGTATTCAACACCGTGAAGTAAACACTGCCGTTGTAGCTGCTTGCAAACCTGTTGGCATAACCTGCATTGTTTACAATATCAAAATTATTTTGTATGTAATTTACATTCACACCTGCTGAAAACTTATTGTATTCGCGGGTTGCATTAAACCTGAAACTTGTTCTGTGATTTTTATCTTTTGGAGTTAAGCCTTTGATATCTACATCCTGGGCGGAGATATAAAAATCTTTGTTGGAAAACGAAACATCGGTTTGCAGCGTCACGCCGTTGTTCCAAAATTTACGTTTCTCATCTTTTAAAGGACTATAGGGAACACGTTGAACGTCGCCATTTTTAAGTGGTCTGCCCAAGTCCACTATTTCTCCATTAAAAGCTGGTCCATATTGTTGGTTTTCGTAAGGGGTATATTCCGGTCGGCCGAACTGGTCTTCGGAAGATCCGCTGCCGAACCGGTATTGAATATCCGGAAGAAAAGAAACACGGGATACTTGTGCGGTATGACTTACGGAAACAACAGGCTGTTTGCTATTGCCTCTTTTTGTGGTAACGATTATAACACCGTTTACACCATCGGGTCCATACAGTGCAGCTGCTGAAGCACCTTTCAAAATAGTTACATCTCCAACGTCATTTGGATTGATGGATGAAATAAATCCCAGTGGTGTAGGGATAGCGTCTACTACCAGTAACGGTTGATTATTACCGGTCAGGGAACGAACGCCCCGTAATATGATTTTTGATTCTTCAAAAACACCGCTGTTTACAGTGGTAACGTTTAAACCGGAAACTTTGCCTGTTAATCCATTTTGAAGATTAACGGCTCTTCCCTGGATGAGTTCAGCATTAGTAACCCGGGATGTAGCATAACCAAGTTCGCGGGGTTGCCTTTTAATGCCGAGGGCGGTAACTACTACTTCGGTCAGGTTTTGATTGGCAACCTGTAAGATGACAACCATTCCATTACTAGCTGGCTGTTCTATTTCCTGGAACCCAATTGCTGAAAATATTAAAGTAGTACCCGGTGTAGTTGAAAGGGAAAAAGAACCATTATTATCTGCACTTACCCCAGTTTTCGCCCCCTGTTGCCTAACCGATGCACCGGGGATACCTGCACCGGATGAATCGGTTACCCTTCCGGTAATTGTTGTTTTTTGTGCTATACCAGACACACAAAAAAAGGCAATACAAAGTATGCCAATTAGCGTTTTTCTCATAATGATTAATTTAAGGTTTGATCTAACCGTTAACCAAATGAAAAAAATATGCCGTTGGGAATTACCTTATTTCAATGGCAAAAAATGTAGGATAATTTGCATAGCTGAGTAAAAATAATCAACACAAATGCACTTTATAAATGGATGAGAAAAAAATAAAACTGGTAGAAAATTGTCAATAATAAATTATCTTAATTTTTAATTCGTTCTGCTCACTTTTAAAAAACCCAACTATTAAATTCTGGACAATACAATTAATATTATCTCAGCATTTTGTGCACACAAGCATAACTCCCAATAATGTTTTTCGGAATATTTCGAATATTTAATTAATTGGCAAACGCAACCTTGCTGTTATCAATAATTCCAAAATCACAATATATATTTTTACTATATATTACCAGTAAGTAAGCTACTACTTCATCCATAAAAAGACATAAAAAAAGACCGCCTTGTGGCGATCTTTTTTATAATAAGTCAGAAAATTATCTTTCTCCTTTATACTTCCAAACCTCATCAAACCTTGACCTGATATGCGGGGCAGCAGGTACAGCGCTAGGCTGTATCATAAAGTATTTGATATTGATTGTTTTTGTATCACTCTGGTATGCATTTATCCCGGTTGGATCTAAAGCTGCGGACCTGGTATTGGCAGGCATACCGTAATAGTTTTCAACTTTTACGATTTTATCGGTCGCCGGATCAAAGGTTACGATTAATCCGAAACTTCCGTAATAAGAATAGCCGGTTCCGGTGTAAAATAAATATCCCGGGAACCCAAGTTCAACCATATCAGCAACTATACAAGTATTGGGACCGCTGGTTTGAAGCTGCCATTCCAAAGGATAAGCGTTTGTGAATGCCGCATTGGTGGCATCCGAAAATGTGCCAGTTACTTCGTAAATGCCATCCCACCTGTTTTTCACACTTAACAACGCGATGATGGTATCCTTACCGTCATTAATTTTTAAACCACCCACATCTGACAATGCAAATGCAAGCGCATAGGTATGAGAAAGATCCCATTTTGTACCGTTAAGCTTAATAGTAAATTCTTTAGCAGCTTCGCCTGCAGCGAGGCTCATGTCATAAACACTACCTGTTTTGGCAATAGCGGTGGTATACAAACTATCTGGTAGCTCCTCAAATGTGGTTCCATTAGCATCATTATACCTGTCGATATAATCTGGTACTAAGGTCATTTTAACTGCTGTTGGAGACATCAGGTCAGCATTTGAAGCAGCATTTTTTCTTAAGCTAAAAAGATCAACCGATTTAATATCGGAAAATGGCGAAAAGAAGATTGCATTTTCAGGCGCCTGCAATACTTTGATAAAAGAACTTCCCTGCGTCGTTAATTCTACATCATCATCTTTGATACATGCAGAAAACAACACGGAAACCATCGCAACGGATCCTATAAGTTTCAACAAATTTTGTTTCATAATTTTTTGTTTAACCCGGTTAGCTCAACAGAACTAACCGGGATTTTGATAGATTTAATGATTACCTAATTCAGATTATTGGTCCCACCAAACTTTAGCATCCTGTACGTCTCCGCCAGGCAGCAATGCTGCCGCTGCTTCTACACTTGCTTTATTGGTAAGATATTCTGAGGTAGCATAAGTGTATCTTCTAGGAATTTGTTTGCTGGCATTCAAAGCGTCAGGCGCCGGCGTCAAAACAGGAAACCCTGTTCTTCTCCATTCAGCCCAGGCTTGTAAACCGTCGGGATAAGTAGCCACATACCGTTGAGTAGCTATTTGCTTTAAATTGGCTCCAGTTCCGACAGGGGCAGAAAAAGCTACTGCACTCTGAGTAAAATAGGCATCCGACGGAGGAGCTACACCCCATTGTTCAAAAGATAATTTGATACCTGTTTCGTATAAAACTTTAGCATTTTCCGTAGTCCAACCTCTGTCTGCAGCTTCGGCCCTTGCCAGTGTTACCACAGCAGCAGGAATAACTACAACACTGCCGGTTTGAGTGCGCAATGAAGGTTTCAACACATAAGTCCATTTTGGATTAGCCTGTGTCCAGGGATCTACCCTGTTTCTTGACCAACCGTAAGGAACTCCGGTTGTAGAAGGAGCACCGCTTTCGTCAGTACCATATACTGTTTGACGTGCATCTGATAATGTGCCCATCAATGCTGTCATAGTTGCACTTTCGCCAACGTCTTTACGTCCGTTGTACAAACCATACCATGGACTAGACAGGTTTCCACCAGGAAAGCTGAATGAATAGTTGTCAGCATTGGTTGAGATTACGCCGCCCGGATCTGCTAGTGCAGCTTTAATGGCAGTTGCCGCCTCACCAGACGCAGATGGATACTTTTTAGAAGTACGAAGCGCAATCAGTATACGCAGGGAATTGCCCAACTTTTTCCATTTAGCAATATTTCCATTGTAGCTACTTACATCGCCACCCAAAAATGATGTGTTATCAAATGAACTTACTGCACTTGTAAGTTCAGCTAGAAGTCCTTTGTAGATATCTTCCTGTTTGTCATAAACAGGGTTTGGTACAGCGCCACCCTGTAATGCCTGGCTGTAAGGAACATCACCCCAACTATCGGTAATTGTCCAGAAAATATATGATTTCAAGATCCTGGCCGCCTGTGTCAGGTTATTACTTTCATTAATGTTGATGATATTCTGCAAATCATAAAGAGATCCGGAATAAAGACCGGTAAATGATAATTGCGGAATGGCATATAAGGACGCATCAGAATATTGCGTTTCAGAGAAAAACTGGGCATAATACCCGCCTCTTGTTTGAGTAGCAAATCCTGGAATACCAACACTTACATTGGTAAACAAGGCACTTAAAATTGGTTTAGATACACCGTTTGGATTAACATTGGTATCACCAAAATCTTCTAATTTATTACACGAGGATGCAAAGACAAGCACTGCCATTGCCGCAAGTGATAAAATTTTACGTTTATTCATGTTATAATTTTTCTTTTAGTGTTACAGGATTACAAGCTTACTTTCAGGTTGAAGCCAAAGCCGCGTGTACCAGGATATTGTCCTGATTCACCTGAAGAAGCGCTTATTTCAGCAGGATCGAAATCTTTTGTTTTTGCATAGATCAAAATTGGATTTCTTGCAACAACGGAGAAAACAGCTTTGTTCATCCACTTGTCAATTCCTAATTTTTTCACAGGAATGTTGTATCCGATTGATACTTCACGAAGCTTAACAAAAGTCAGATCATACACATATGGATCAAATGCTTTGGTGCTGTAAAGGTTTTGGAAATAAGATTGACCTTCAACATAAACATCCTTTGGTTTACCATCAGCATCAACACCAAATACATGAACTCCACCACCATCGACAACGGCATCACGAATCGGATTTCCTTTATCGTTTACAGTAGCAGTACGTGCTGTTAAGCCAGAGTAAGAACCCCACATGTTAGACAGGGAAACGAATTTACCACCAGATTGATAGTCAATATTTACGTTCACCAGGAAGTTGCCAAAGATTTCAAGACTATTTTGGATACCACCGGTATAACGTGGTAATACACTTCCAAAATAAACAGAAGGATCATTAACGAATTGACCAGCGTCAGTTATTACCGGTACACCATTGATACGCTTCATTCCGTTTCCGAAAATCTGACCCCATTGCATACCTTCTTTGTGAACAATACCAGGTAATGCGTTGGCACCACCCCAAACATTTTGCAGAACTGCGGTTGCATCATCAAAATCACCGTCACTGTTCAGGTCAACAACTTTTTGTTCCAACAAATATCCCCAGGTAGCATTGATATTCCATTTTAGGTTTTTCATCTCTATCGGACGGATGTTAAACTGAACATCAACGCCTTTTTTAGTGATTTTACCAATATTTGTCAGGAATCCAGTAATGCCCGTTGCTCCATTAAGAGTAACTGACTGAGGCATGTCAATTTCACTACCATCCCAATAAGTAACTGCAAAACCAACACGGTTTTTCAGGAACCTCATTTCTAATCCAATCTCTTTTTGTGTTTTTACTGAACCACGGATTGCAGAATCAACCAATCCATCAGGAGTACCCATTAAGATATTGCCATTCCATTGATCTTGTCCAACACCGTATAAAGCACCAGGGTAACGTCCAAATCCAAATGTGGTGGTTGTAGTACCAAGTGCCTGCGGAATTTCACCCCATGAAGCCCTTAGTTTAGCAAAGCTGATTGATGGAATTTTGATTAGATCACTGAATACGAAAGAGCCACCAATTGACTTCGACAAAATCGCATTGTCATCAGGAGGCAAAGTAGAATACCAGTCATTTCTCAAAGAGAAATCAACAAAAGCGAAGTTTTTGTAACCTAAGCTACCAAGACCGAAAACAGCGTTGTATTTTTCTTCAGAACGACCGTTGTTCAGTGTAGCAGGATTTTTCGAATTCTGTAAAGTAAATAAGTTTGGTACACTTAAACCATTGTTGGTTGATCCGCCAGTACTTTTTGCGAGAGATTTAAAGAAATCAGTACCTGCGTTGATATTTAACTGGAAGTCTGAAATTTTCTTGGAAAAAGAAGCAAGGAATTCCAGGTTCTGCCTGTTAGAATAACTGTTGTTTGCGCCATAGAAACCTAAAGTTTCAGGGGAATTACCGGATGTTTGCAATCCACTTTGTGCAAGGTCGGAGCTATATTTTGACTCGTTCCATGTAGTATTCTGTTGCTTACGGTAAGTAGCTTTTAACTTTAAATCGTTGTTGATTTTATAAGTCACATTTAAATCTCCATATAAACGATCATAAGCAGTAGTCTGATCTACCAGGTCGAAATAGGAGTAAAAATTATACCAGTAGTTTCCGGCATAAAAATTTCTTTGATTATTTGGATCAAAACCATTTGGATTTGCTTTATTCCAGCTGCCATAAATACCGTCAGCCGTACGAAGTCCTTTCAACTCTTTCATGATTCCCATGTCAAGATCTCTGTGAAACCATTGGTTGAAAGATCCCGTTGATTGGTTAGAATAACCGTCATCTTCAACTTCGCCTCTTATTTTAGAAGTGATGTAGTTTACGTTAGCACCAATCGTAAAATGACTATTGAGATCAAAAGAAGAATTCAGGTTAAATGTATTCTTCTTAAGGGAAGAAGTTGGAATGATACCTTTAACATCAATATTACCATAAGATACCCTGATGTTAGCATTGTCACTAGATTTCGAGAAACTTACGGTATTATTTAGAGTTATACCTGTATTGTAAAAATCTTTTGAGTTATCTGGTTGAGGTATCAAAGGAGTTGTTGTATAGGAACGTGAATGACCTCCATACCAGGAATACCATGGAATATGCTCCTGGCCTACCATGCGGGGTCCCCAGCTGGCATCATCGGAATAATCATGGTAATATTTACCATCCAAAGCTTTCCATTCTTCTGGCTGACCGGCCTGCCAGGTATATTTGTACATATCTGAAACGTTTCCACCAGCATAAGAATTCTGGTAGTTTGGTAAGATATAAACATTATCAAACTGCGCACCGGTATTTACATCAACTCCAATACCGCGGCCTTTTTTACCTTTTTTAAGTGTAATTACAATCGCACCATTACCACCCTGGCTACCAAACTGGGCCGAAGCTGCTGGTCCCTGTAATACAGTTACATCTTCCACATCGTCCATGTTCACACCGTCTGCACTCGGAAGAATGGTTCCGTCTACAACGTAAACTACATCACCACCCAGACCAAAACCGTCTGTACCGCGCAACCTGATTTGACCGGTACGACCCAAAGCTGCAGCCGATTGGCTACGTACCTGGATACCAGAAACCTTACCAGCCAAAGCGTTGTTCAAATTTGTTTGGCGAATAGTGTTCAACTGCTCAGCGTTAACAACCTGGGCATTGTAGGAAGTACTTCTCGCAGTACGCTTAGTGTTATAAGCACCAGTTACCACTACCTCAGAAAGATCTTTGGTATTGCTTGAAAGTGTAATTGAAACCACATCCTGCGCACCTACCGCAAATTCATTCTTTTCTAATCCTAAAGCTGTAACAACCAGTTTGTCGCCGGTATTAGCTTTAATGGTAAAACGGCCATCCGCATCTGCAGAAACGCCATTCTTGTTGCCTTTTAGCTGGACACTTGCAAATGATACCGGGTTTCCTTTGTCGTCTCTTACAACACCCGATATTGTACGGGTTTGTGCAAAAGCCATTCCGGAACAAAGTACCAGCACTGCAAGCATTAATTGCATTTTTCTCATGTGATGTTTGGTTTTTGTTTTCTAAAAAGTTAGGCTGGTTGTGTGTTTGTAAAAGGTCCAGACCATATAAAAAATGTATAGTAAAAGCTTGGGAAGCCTCTATTCATGATGTTTTTGCGAAAATTTAAAAAATATCGCTGCAAAGATGTCCTTGTCAGCGATATTGTTAAGGCAAGTTTTTTTTTAGAAATGCTGCATTTGATTAATTTTTAAACAACTTTCTTAAAAATGCCACTACCATTTAAGAAATTTCAAGGTTTGTTAACATCGTTTAGCATTTAAGAAGAAAACTTAGACTAAAAATAATATTTTGTTAATTGACTCAGCATTAAATTATAGGTTTTGTTTGTTCCAGGCCAAATTATCCCGACTTTTTGCAGTTTTTAGCTTTTTAAATTGAAAAATCTATAAAATGGAAAATTTGCCATTTTTGGCAATTTCTTAAACAAAATCACTGTTCAGGCAGAGATTTTACCGTTCGTGTAAATAAAAAGGTATTCTAAAATTCGAAAGCTTGCGAGTGAAAAGCTGGCTAAACCCAGCTGATTGTAATTAGTTTTGCAAAAATTGACTGGCAATTGATGATTAGAGTAGCAATCCTGGATTTATATGAAGGTTTTCCCAACCAGGGAATGAGATGTATTCGTGATATTCTTAAGAGTTTTTCAGAAAAAAATGACTTAACCCTTGAGGTTAAAGAATTTGACGTCAGGCTGAAACTTGAAGTTCCTGACCTGGACTTCGACATTTATATAAGCAGCGGTGGCCCGGGAAGCCCCCTGGACTCTGTAGGCAGTGCCTGGGAGACGGCCTATTTCGGATGGCTGTCAAAAGTGGAAAATTGGAATAATAATGTCGAAGAAAACGCAAGGAAACATGTTTTTTTTATTTGTCATTCCTTTCAACTGGCTTGCAGGTATTATGAAGTTGGAAATGTTTGCGCCAGGAAATCAACTGCTTTTGGTGTGTTCCCGGTGCACATGCTGGAGAATGCTTCGGATGAAACTGTATTTGACCAGTTAAAGGATCCTTTTTATGCTGTTGATAGCAGGGATTACCAGGTGATAGAGCCAAATCATAAAAAACTGCGTGCAATGAATGCCTCTATTTTATGTATAGAAAAAGAAAGACCTCACGTGGCATTTGAAAGAGCGATAATGGGTATTCGTTTCAATAATTATTTCATTGGTACGCAATTTCATCCCGAAGCTGATGCTGTTGGTATGAGTATGTACCTGCAAACTGAAGAAAAAAAGAAAACAGTTATAGATAACTATGGTGAGGAAAAATGGCAGAGCATGATTGATCATTTAAATGACCCGGAAAAAATCTTATTTACTTACCAGCATATATTACCAAATTTTCTAGCTCAATCCATCCGAAAATAACCGGTAAGATTATCATGATTTTTTTTGCAAATGCTACAACATTAAGCCATCTCCAATTAGTTATTTTTTCTATACAATATTAACCGTGCAATTCTCCAGGTACTATATTGCTTAATCAAGCAATACCATTTAGGTCATCCCCATTAATTCAGCTTAATTGGGTAACACAATCCGGGGATGCGTTACCATTTTTATCTTTAATTATAGTTTAATGCTGAAAAGTATACAATCAAAAAGCTGCCCTTTTTTTGAGGACAGCTTTTTATAATAAATAAATAACCATGTACTAGTTCGTATAGCCCGGATTTTGTACCATCAATGGATTCGCCTGTATTTCTGTATTTGGAATAGGTAATAAAAACCTGAAATTGTCCGCAGCGAGTATGTTAGAAGAAGCAGTAGGTGCATCTGTTGCAAGTCGTGAAACAGGTAAACTTCTTCTTTTCAAATCCCAAAAACGATGCCCTTCATAAGCTAGTTCTTTAAACCGCTCCTCAATCACCGCAGTTATAATCTCATCTTTCGATGTAAAAACAGCAGGCATATACCCTGTAATTCTTGCCGCTCTCAGGTCGTTTAAATCTGTTTGTGCACCCGCAAGATCATTAATTTCAGCTTTAGCTTCTGCCCTTATGAGGTACATTTCACCAGTTCTAAAAACTTTTGCATCAGCAACATTCTCAGTGGCCGTAGCATAAGCACCACCAGCGTACTTCTTGATCAATCGCGAAGGCCTGCCGGTACCAGTAAGCAATACTTCATTTTTAAAATAACTAGAAAAACGAATGTCATTAATTTGATCATAACTATCCCATAATTTATCTGACGGGCCCCAGGTTACAGTACCAATAATCGGATTGGCGGCATTAGAGGAAGTGCCTCTGAAAAGACTGCCAATTTTAGCTCCTATTGCTGATGTTCTTTTTAGTTTGAAAGCTACTTCGTTGTTGTTGGCATCAGTCCAGATACCATTAAAACTTGCTGCAGTAGCAAGAGGAAGGCCATTGATAAATTCCGTAGAATAAATTATTGCATTATTATAATCTTCCATGTAAAGTGCCACCCTTGCCTGTAAGCCTGCAACGGCTAATTTGGAAGCTCTTCCAACATCAATAAGGTTATTTGGAACCAATGTTTTTGCCTCTTCCATATCAGCTTTCATCTTTTCAAAATAGTGTCCCATTTTTATTCTTGAAGTTGGTAATAACGAAGGCTCCTCCTTATAAGCTAACGCCAGTCCGTCGACAGTGTAATTAGCACAATAATATCTATACATTTCAAAATGACAGAATGCTCTTAAAAACAAAGCTTCACCTCTTAATTTCAATTTTAAAGCACCATCTGCAGCTACCAGTGAATCGGCAGTTGGTAAAGCTTTCAAAACCCTGTTAACCCTATCGATTACTCTGTAGTAAGGAACAACGGCAGTGAAGTTGTCCCTGATCCCGATATCGGTGGATGTATACTGCCATTCATGCGTTGTTGCGGCGTTATAAAATTCAGCTCTTTTCACTTCATCGGAAAAAGTTGCATTCATCAAAATTGCCATTTCAATACCGAGTCCTGCATACGCACCTACTATACCCTGGTCGTTATTATTGACCGTTTTTAAGGCAATATCACCACCCACAAAGTCGGTCTCTTTTATTTCAATCAACTTCTTGCAGGAAAACGCAGACAATGCAAGCGTGAAGAAAAATATTAATTTAAAATGTTTCATATTATAATAATTTATTCTAATGATTGGTTTCAAACTTGATGGTTGCCAGTATTAAAAATTGATATCAATTCCTGCAACTACCATTGTTGGATTTGGATACTCATTTAAACTGATGTTGTTACCATCTTCAGGATCGAGACCTGTCCATGGACTCCAAACCGCAACATTTTGCATTTGGCCATAAAGCTTTGCTCCTTTGATAATAGTAGTTCCACCTATTTTTATTAATGGAACCTGGTAGGATACATTTAGATTTCTAAACCTTAAAAACCTTGCATTTTCCAGGTCGGAAGAAGTGAAATCCCTGTCAAAAGCCGGAGATTGAAATAATGCAACGTCTCCTGCCTTCATCCATTGGTTGGTAAGTAATTCTTTTGAGCCATTTACGGAAGCCTGGTAACCCGACGTTCCCCTCGTAATCCAGTTCCTGATGTTATTACTTCGTACCACATCAAACTGGTAAGAAAAAAGTGCAGCAACCGTGAAACCCTTATACCTGATTTCGGCATTGAAGCCGCCAACATGTTTAGGCAAATAAGTACCAAATTTTGCAAAACGACCAGCCTGTGCCAACTCGTTGGTGGTTTTGCCATCCAATGTTTCGTAAGTCGGTTTTCCTGTAGCAGGATCGGCACCGAGGTAATTGAACGTATAGTGCGAACCGTAGGCCAGTCCTTTCCTGATAATAAACGTACCTGAAGGATATTCATTTACCAGCCCGAGGTCTTCTATTTTATTGATGTTCATCGAATGATTCCAACCAACCATTACTCCAAAATCTCTTGTTTGAATAACGTCAACGCTTACCAATGCTTCCAGTCCTTTATTGCTCATCTTGCCTGCATTAATATTTGTGCTGGCAAAACCTGTGGTTGCACTTAAAGGTTGATTTACAAAAAGGTCGATGGTAGTATTTTTATAGGCATCGATGCTAAATCTTGCCTTGTTTTTCCATACGGCGAATTCAAGGCCAATGTTTGTCTTTTGGATATACTCGATATTCAAAGTAGGATTGCCTGGTGAACTGGGCGCTTGTCCTGCAAGCGTTGAACCAGCATAACTGGTAGCAGCATAAGAAGGCACTTGTGGTCCAAGGAAATTTGTAACCGTTGTTCCCGGCAAACCATAGGTACTGGTTGGTATACTACCCATGTTTGGCACTACACCATAGGAGGCTTTCAAGGAAAGGTCAGTTAAGATATTCTGTGCTTTCATAAAGCCTTCTTTGATAGCATTCCACTTAACTGCACCAGACCAGGTAGTGATCTCGTTATTTTCATTTGCTATCCTGGAAGTACCATCTCTTCTTACGTTGCCGGAAATATTATACTTCCCGTTATAAGTGTAACTACCAATGGCAAAATACGAGCGGAAACCGTAGCCTGATTTAGCACTGTTACCATATTGAGGTACGGTTGTAGCCAGGTTGGTTGGTAAAGGACCGGCGTTTTGTGCAGTTAAACTCAGACGGGGATCGAGATTATAAGCAGTAAATCCAATGGCCTTCTGGTATCCCCTGATCACTTCGAAATATGCGCCAACTTCTAAGTCGTGAAGATCTTTGAATCGTTTGGAATAAACAGCACTCGTAGTATTGATTAACTGGGTTCCAACCCTGTTCGATTCCTGGTCGATACCTGCCTGGAACGTTTGCAGGCTGCCTATATACGAAGCGGCCGTTACAAAACGCTGGTTCAAATCGTTTGTAACATCCACTCCGAAAGTATTCCTTACGGTAATGGATGGAATAATGATGTAACTGGTAGTAATCCCCGAATTTATTTTCATTTGATCTGTAGTCAGACTTGAGTTTTCAATACCTTCCAAAAGATTACCAACTTGCTTTAGTGCAAGCGTTGTGTTGGCACCAAAAATGAGAGATCCATCTTCCCTGAATGGATTTTCATAAGGTTTTGCACGGTAGGTCATCTGGAAAGGATTTCTGGGACTGTTTCCTAAAAATTCTCCTTCTGAATAATTGGTTTTAGAATAACCAATCGAATTATTCCACTGGATTGAAAACTTACCCTCAGTATGATTGAGATTAAATCGCGTAGTATATCTTTTTAAAGCCGATCCGAGGTCAATACCTTCCTGGTTGAAATAGCCGGCAGATAAATAAAATGACGATTTTTCGGATCCGCCGCTCATATTTATTTCATGTGTTTGTGATAAGCCCCTGCGATAAAGAATATCCGGAAGATCTGTATCAATTCCCCTGATACTGTCTAACAGGAAATCACGTCTTGCCTGAACCTCAGGTGTGGCCAATGCATAGGTTGGATTTTTCTTAGAATAAATCCAGCCAGGATTGTTGGGATTGTTACCTGCAACAGGACTTAAAATTAGACCGAGCCTTTCTTCGTATTCCAGGATTTCACTGGAATTCATCATATTTAGTCTTGAGAAATCAGGCGCCATCGTATAACCTAGCTGGCTGCGAAAAGTAAACTTGGTTTTGCCTGCTTTTCCTTTTTTAGTAGTAATAACAATTACACCTGTTCCGCCCCTTGCTCCGTATAAAGCGGTTGAGTTTGCATCTTTTAAAATCGTAAAAGTTTCGAAATCGTTGGGATTCAGCGTTTGAAAATCACCCGCAGAAATCGGTATACCGTCCAAAACATAGAGAGGCTGGGCTCCCGCACCAGATATTGACTGGATGCCACGAATGGTTACTGTAGCACTGGTACCGGGTTGACCCGAACTTGAATTTACTAACATGCCCGGAACCCGGCCCTGTAAAGCCTGGTCAAAGGATCCAACAGGAACAGTTTCTACCACTTTTGCACTAATAACTGTTGCTGCACCTCCGAAATTTGCTTTTTTCTGCCTGGTGTAGCCTGTAACAACCACTTCATCAATAATGTTTGTTGACAACGCCATTACCACCGACACGGTGTTTGATGCGGGAATGACCACATCTTTACTAACCAACCCTATCCCACTAACTACTAAAGACTTACCTCCCAGGGGTACATCAATTGAAAATAGCCCGTTTTCGTTCGACATGGATCCTGTTTTAGTTCCTTTCACCATAATTGAAGCGGACGAAACAGGTTTCCCACTCTCGTCCCTGATAGTACCCTTAACAGTACGTGTTTGAGCTAGTAGTTGAACTATGCTCATGCATAGAAATAGCGTCAAAAGAAAAGTTTTTCTCATGTTTGATTTTGACTTTTAAAAAGAATGAATAAAGTGTCGGGGAGGTTTCGAGCTTTGTTAGCTCAACATTTAACAGAGAATATTATCAATGGTTCATTACCTATTTAAATGGCAACTGCACTTTTGAGTACATGAGAAATTCAATAGCAATAAAATGTTAAAATGACTAAATGAATTTTATCTTAATAACATGGTGATTGAAATGCTTCAAACAATGTCATCAAATATTTAATAAAAATTTATTTACCGTTTAATGTTTAAACAACGGTTGTACTTGTTTGCCATGTTCCTTTTTTGAATTTTAAGCGACACCTATTAGCAATTACCAGCTGCGAATATATTAAGCTGAAAGGGATGGAACCTGGGACGGCTACCTACAATTATATATTATTGAGTTATTAATCAATCTTTTACAACAGTTATAAATGTCTACTGATTTTCTTTTGAACTTATTGCACAGGTAAATTGAAGAGAATATTTACGGGAAGCTTTTAACCATTGATCAAGTTCACCTTACTTTTACGCCCTCCAATTTTGGGCTTCTCAAAACAGCTACTGAATATGAAATATAACTGGTGGAAAGTACTGTCAATTATTTGCCTTGTATACGCCGTGGTTGCAGGTATGTTATTGCCCGTTCCGGCCAGGCCAATTGTTAATGAAAGCATTCGCAACCTTTACTATCATGTTCCTATGTGGTTTAGCATGATGGTATTAATGACAGTATCTGTTATTTACTCGATACTATATCTACGCACATCCAAACTTGTACAGGATATAAATGCCCGATTTTTTGCTTCAACGGGAATGCTTTTAGGATTGTTAGGTATTATAACAGGTGCTATTTGGGCGAATTATACCTGGGGGGCACCCTGGAGCAACGATATAAAACAAATATTAGCAGCTGTTGCTTTGCTTATTTACGCTGCGTACTTCGTACTGAGAGGTTCTATTGAAGATATCGATAAAAAAGCCCGGGTCAGTGCTGTTTACAACATTTTCGCCTATACCATGTTGTTTCCCACCCTATTTATCATTCCAAGGTTATACGAAAGCCTGCATCCCGGAGGTGAAGGCAATCCCGCGATCAGCCAAAGAGATATTGCGCCAATTATGAGGATTGTATTTTGGCCTGCAGTTTTGGGATGGACGCTTTTAGGTGTATGGATTACAACGCTTCATGTTCGCGTACAAAAACTAAACGATAAACACATATTAAATGGATAACCAGTCATCTTTTCCGGGAAATGTTTTAGAATCTGTTACTTCCAAACGTTTTAAGAGTTTAGCTCAGGCATTATCTTTTATCACCTTTTTTACATTATTAAATTTTTCGCTTTTTGCACAGGCTACTGAAGAAAAAGTTCAAATGGCAGAAGGATTGCGAAGCAACGGCAAAATATATGTTGTTGTTGCGGTTCTCTTAACTGTGTTGGCAGGGCTTATATTTTACGTAATAAGATTGGATAAAAGGATTAGCCGTATGGAACAACAATCAAAGGCTTAAGCTGGCCAGGAAAATTAATACAGGCATTTAATATGCCATACTACTATTAACGATTTCGATTGCTTATATAAAAAACAAAATGCATGTCTACTACCTCACATTACAGTTTCTTTGAAAGTGTTGAAAGAAGCTTTGATAAGGCCGCACCCTTTACAAATTGTAATCCCGACCTGTTAGAACAAATTAAAGCTTGTAATGCCGTTTACCAGATGCGATTTCCCGTAAAAATGGATAATGGTAAAATTGAAGTGATTGAAGCTTACAGGGTGCAACACAGCCAGCACAAATCTCCTACTAAAGGTGGGATCCGCTTTAGTGAAGAAGTGAACCAGGATGAAGTAATGGCACTGGCCTCTTTAATGACTTATAAATGCGCTATTGTAAATGTGCCATTTGGTGGAGCTAAGGGAGGCATAAAAATTAATCCCAGGAAGTTATCAGCCTATGAACTGGAAAAAATCACCCGGAGGTATACATCGGAACTGGTAAAGAAGAACTTTATTGGCCCCGGTACCGATGTACCGGCACCCGATTACGGTACAGGCGAAAGAGAGATGGCGTGGATAGTAGATACTTATACCTCCCTGCGTCCCGGCGAATTAGATGCACTGGGCTGTGTAACCGGCAAACCAATTTCGCAGGGCGGTGTTCGGGGACGTAAAGAAGCTACCGGCCTCGGTGTATTTTATGGTATCAGGGAAGTATGCAACATGCCTGAATTAATGGAAAGCCGTGGGATGACTGTAGGTCTTGAAAATAAGAGAATAATTGTTCAGGGCCTTGGTAATGTTGGCTATCATAGTGCAAAATTTTTCAGGGAGAAGGGCCTGGCTAAAGTGGTTGGTATTGCCGAATTCGAAGGCGGCATTTACAACGCAGATGGTTTAAATGAAGAAGAAGTTTTTCAGTACCGCAAAACCCATGGAACCTTGCTGAATTTTCCCGGTGCAACCAATTATACCAACAGCAAAGATGTATTGGAGCTGGATTGCGACATCTTAATTCCTGCAGCTCTCGAAAATGTAATTAATGAAACCAATGCCGATCGCATCAAAGCAAAAATAGTTGGTGAAGCAGCAAATGGGCCATGCACGCCGGAAGCAGATGAAATTTTTATAGCAAAGGGTATTTTATGCGTTCCGGATATGTACCTGAACGCGGGTGGGGTAACTGTTTCTTATTTCGAATGGCTTAAAAACCTGAGCCATGTTAGGTATGGCCGGATGGAAAAGCGTTTTACCGAAAATCTTAATAGTCTTATCCTCGGGCAAATGGAGCGTTTATCAGGAAAGCAAGCTTCAGAAAGCGACAGGAATTTGATTATGCATGGACCAGATGAAATTGACCTGGTGCATAGCGGACTTGAAGAAACAATGATAAGTGCAACAAGAGAAGTTGTTGAAGCCTGGCATTCCAACCCTTTAATACCGGATATGCGAACCGCCGCTTACGTAGTTGCCATTAATAAAGTAGGCACATCCTACGCTGAACTCGGCATTTTTCCATAACATAAAAAACCGGTTGGTATTTTTTTACCAACCGGTTTTTATAATCACCTCTTACTTCAGATTGCTGCTATTGTTTTATCTCTTCTTCGTATATGGGTAATTGTGTTAAAGCCTGGAATCCCCCCTTAGCGATTTTCCATCCATACGTATAAGAGCCATTTGTAATAACTATGTAGGGGCACTTCATCTCAGATAAATACCCGAGCGTTTGCCCTATTGTTTTTCCGGAAAGATTTACGGTGATTGCTTTGCATTCAACCAGCAGCCATGGTGATCCATTTTTATCATATACCACTATATCGAATCTTCTCTTAAGTTCTCCCACCCTGATTTCTTTCTCTATACTAATTAGCATAGGTGGAACAAAAATTGTTTTAACCAGGTACGCTATCATATTTTGCCGAACCCATTCTTCGGGGGTTAGTTTAATCCATTGCCTCCGAATTCCATCAAAAATTTCATCAAATCCCTCCTGCATTCTTATTCTAAAATCCGGGGGTGGAAACTGAATGCTTATCATGACCCGAAAGTATTTGTTACTTTTACAAATGCACGAATAAAAAATATTTAATTTAATGCCCTTGCGCACAACATATATACTCAAATAAACACACGATTTTTACAAATTATGAAGACAAAGGAAGAAATAGTAGAAAATTGGCTACCGCGTTACACAGGCGAGAAATTAGAAAACTTCGGTGAATACATCTTACTTACCAATTTCAGTAATTATGTTGGCATGTTTGCAAACTGGAACAATGTAAAGGTTGTGGGTATCGACCGGCCAATGCAATGCGCCACCGCTAACAATATTACTATTATCAATTTTGGAATGGGTAGCCCGGGAGCCGCAACCATCATGGATCTGTTAAGTGCTATAAAACCAAAAGCTGTTTTGTTTTTAGGTAAATGCGGGGGACTTAAAAAAAGAAACAAATTAGGAGACCTGATTTTACCAATTGCTGCTATTCGTGGCGAAGGTACTTCCAACGATTATTTTCCACCTGAAGTGCCGGCTATGCCCGCTTTTGCTCTTCAAAAAGCTATATCAACTACTATCAGGGATCATAATTGTGATTACTGGACAGGCACTTGTTACACAACCAACAGGAGGGTTTGGGAACATCATGAAGAGTTTAAAGAATACCTGAGAAAGATACGCGCCTACGCTATTGATATGGAAACCGCTACCATTTTCATGGTTGGATTTTATAATAAAATCTCTACTGGTGCATTATTACTGGTTAGCGATCAGCCAATGATACCAGATGGTGTAAAAACGGAAGATTCAGATATGCGGGTGACTGCAAAATATGTAGAACGTCACTTACAAATAGGCATTGATTCATTGAAACAGCTCATTAATAACGGAATGACAGTTCGGCATTTGCAGTTTTAATGATGTTTTAGCTGCTGACTTTTCCCCATTATTTGTTACTATTCGGTTTTGCTATTACTTTTGCACCCCAATTAAATCTCGTGCCGTAACACGATAACAAACCTGGTTCAAAAACCGGGTTAGGCAAATAGTTTTTTCTATTAGCAAACACTGTGGTTTGTTGTCTGCGGCGCAAAAAAATACTTTTATAGCAGCATGAAACTTTCGCAGTTCAAATTTGATCTTCCCCTAAATCTTATTGCTCAAAACCCTATCAAGAAACGTGAAGACAGCCGGATGATGGTTATTGACCGGAAAACCGGCCAGATGGAAAATAAATACTTCCGCGAAATCCTGGATTATTTTAATGATAAAGATGTATTCGTTGTTAACAATACCAAGGTTTTCCCGGCCCGTATGTATGGCCGGAAAGAAAAAACCGGTGCCAAAATCGAAGTTTTCCTGCTTCGTGAATTAAACAAACCAAACCGCTTATGGGATGTAATTGTTGATCCCGCAAGAAAAATCAGGGTTGGCAACAAACTTTACTTCGGCGATAACGATGAAATGGTAGCAGAAGTTATTGACAACACAACCAGCCGGGGACGTACTATCAAATTTTTATGGGATGGTACAGACGATGAGTTTCGCCAGATGCTTGACATTTTAGGAGAAACACCACTTCCCAAATACATCAAACGCAAACCAGACGATCTTGATAAAGAACGTTATCAAACCGTTTATGCAAAGCATGAAGGTGCGGTAGCTGCTCCAACTGCCGGTTTGCATTTCAGCCGCGAACTCATTAAACGTTGCGAAATAAAAGGCATTCGTTTTGCGGAAGCAACATTGCACACCGGGCTGGGCACATTTCGCCCAATTGAAGTTGAAGATTTGAGCAAACATAAAATGGATGCCGAATATTACCGCATAGATGATATTGCCTGCAAAATTGTAAATAAAGCTAAAACAGAAGAACACCGCATCTGCAGTATTGGCACTACTACCATGCGTGCACTGGAATCTTCGTTTACAGCAGAAAAACTATTAAAACCTTCTGAAGGCTGGACCAACATGTTTATTCATCCACCTTATGAATTTAATATTGCAGACAGCCTGGTAACGAACTTTCATCTGCCTAAAACCAGCCTGCTTATTATGGCTTGTGCTTTTGCCGGGTACGACCTGGTTATGGAAGCTTACAAAAAAGCAATAAAAGATAAATACCGGTTCTTCACTTATGGAGATGCTATGCTGATCATCTAAGTATAAGAACAACTTAAAAAAACTAAAAAAAACTCCCTCCTAATTCAGAGGGAGTTTTTTTATATTAATAAGTTTTTTACTACTTAAACTGGTTCTTTAAAGAGCTTACCTGCTGCTGCAAATTATTTACAACGTTGCTAAGCTGGTCTACATCCCAAATCGGTTTTTCGGGAGGTTTACTAATGATCATTTGTGCCTGCCAAATTTCAGCAACATCACCTGCATTTACCGAATAAGGCGGGTAATTAGGATTATCGCTTACAAGTGTAATAGTGGCGGTTTTTGCCCTGGAAGGTCGTTGTATACGCTTGTAAACAATTCCTTCGGTTCTACTAACCACTATATAGGTTTGATTTGCTTTTACATGATCAAAGCTTTCAACTTTCTGTCCAACAATAACACTTCCGCTGGGAGTTGGTAACATAGAATCACCAATAATTTCAAAGGCCCTGTAACTGCCGGAAGCAAGCATCGGAAGCGTAAATGTATTTAGTTCATCAATAAACTCAGGGTCGTTAAAACCGGCGAGATAGCCGGCTGCTGCTTTAACCGGAACAAACTGGATATTAGATTTCTCTGCACCTGCCTTAAGCCGCCTGCGCTTGGCCAGGTAACTTTCCCCTGACTCGGAAAGGTCTTTTAAGAACACATCTTCCATTCCAATCTTAAAAATGCTGCAGATGCTTTCTACCACTTCCAGTCTTGGTTCTGCACGCTCTTCTTCATAGGCGCCAACAAGACTTCTTTTTATATTTACCCTGTTGGCAAATTCTTCCTGCGTCCATCCACGAAGCTTGCGTAAATATTTTATATTCTTTCCGGCCAAACTCATAGCTAATACATTTAGCTGCAAAATACTAATATTATTGGGATTGCCAAAAGTTGTTTTTTATAAGTACCGAACGATATTTTTCCATCCCATCAAATCTGTCCACTTTTGTACACTGAAACAACCTTTATGGCTGAATTTAATGACGAACTTCCTACAATACTGATCACCAACGATGATGGTGTTACAGCGCCAGGCATTCACAACCTGGTTATGGCTGTAAAAGATCTCGGAAATATAATTGTGGTTGCACCCGATAAACCTCAAAGCGGAATGGGACACGCCATTACCATTGGCCATCCGTTGCGTATGAATAAGGTTAAACTATTTGAAGATATTGAAGCCTGGCAAATTACCGGAACACCGGTTGATTGTGTAAAACTTGCCGTTGACAAATTACTAAAACGCAAACCAGATTTATGTTTGAGTGGTATAAATCATGGCCCTAATCATTCGATAAATGTAATTTACAGCGGTACCATGTCTGCTGCTATGGAAGCCGCCATTGAAGGTATTCCCTCGGTAGGGTTTAGCCTGATGGATCATAGCATGGAAGCAGATTTTACAGCATCCCGCGAAATTGTAAAACATATTGTTGCGAAACTGCTTGAGACACCCAAAGACAAGCACATGTTACTTAATGTAAATATTCCGGCGGGTGAACGCGAAATTATAGCTGGTATAAAAATTTGCAGGCAGGCGTATGCCAAATACCAGGAAGATTTTGATGAACGACGTGACCCGAGAGGTGGTAAATATTATTGGCTTACCGGTGAATTTGTTAACATGGACAAAGGAGAAGATACTGATGTATGGGCCTTGAATAACAATTATGTAAGTGTGGTGCCGGTATCAATTGATTTTACTAATTATTCGCTTAAAAAACAACTGGAGGAAAAGTGGTCCAAAACATTTTTAAGCGAGACAGTTTAAAGCTTGGATTAATATTTGGTTTACTTGCACCATTGATTAGCCTGGTAGCTTATTATTTCCTCCGTTTCCGTGTTTATTCCTTTGGTGATTATATCGACGCGCTATCGAAAAACAAACCATTGCTGACAGGGCTTACTATTCCATGTCTTTTATTGAATATTGCGCTGTTTACATTTTATATAAATACTCATCGTGATCAAACCGCAAAAGGCATTTTCACTATCACGTTGCTGTATGCCATTGCTTCCATCGTATTAAAATTCTTTGGATAGCATTTTTCATTCTTCACTAATCAATTTTTTCAATTTGCCATGAAGTATTACGTAATTGCCGGTGAAGCATCAGGCGACCTGCATGGCAGCAACCTGCTAAAAGAAATTTTTGCCAAAGATCCTTCCGCAGTTGTACGTTGCTGGGGAGGCGATATGATGCAGTCAACAGGTGCTACGTTGGTAAAACATTACAAGGAACTTGCTTTCATGGGCTTTGCAGAAGTGATAAAAAACTTACCTGCTATTTTAAGTAATTTATCATTTTGTAAAAAAGATATTACGGATTTTAGGCCCGACGTTTTGATATTGATTGATTACCCGGGATTTAATTTAAGGATTGCAGGATGGGCTAAAAAGAAGGAATATAAAATCGCCTATTATATTTCACCACAAGTATGGGCATGGAAGGCCAACAGGGTAAAAATGATGAAAGTGTGTATTGACCTTATGATGGTGATATTACCCTTTGAAAAAGAATATTATACGGATACCTGGCAATGGCCGGTTACGTATGTGGGCCACCCGCTCGTGCATATAATAGACGCATACAAACCCAATCGATTACCTGTAGCTGCGGGCAAGCCCATCGTTGCAGTACTACCAGGCAGCAGGAAGCAGGAAATAAACGTAAAGCTTCCAGTGATGTTACAAGTAGCAGCAAATTTCCCCTCACACCAGTTTGTAGTGGCTAAGGCTCCCTCAGTTGAAGATGATTTTTATACCCCGTTAATGGCTCCTTACAACAATGTTACAGCAGTGCAGGGACGTACTTATGATTTACTTGCAACCGCATCGGCAGCAATTGTTACAAGTGGTACTGCTACACTCGAAACAGCACTCTTTGGCGTGCCCGAAGTTGTTTGTTATAAAGGAAGTAATATCAGTTACCAAATAGCAAAACGTTTGATAAAAATCAAATACATCTCCCTTGTAAACCTGGTAATGGATAAACCAGTTGTAACTGAATTAATTCAACATGATATGACCAGTAAAAAAATAGCATCTGAAATGCAGCGGCTCTTATTTGAACCGGAATATATAAACCGGATCAAAGCTGATTATAAAAATCTTCACGACCTGTTGGCAAGTGATGGAAACCCTTCGGAAAAAGCGGCTGGTATGATTATAGCCCTTGCCAAACAGGCTTACCTACTATTTTCTTACAATAGCCCGAACCAATATCACCAACAGGGCAAAAAGAAATAACAGGATAGAGATGCGGTTAATTCCATGCATATATTTCATCCATTGAGTTCTTTCTTCGTTTGGATCGCGTTTTTTGATGTAGAGGTATTCTGATATTTGCCGCCAAAAGCCCATAGTAAACCGGTTGAAAAAATTATAACAGGTAAAAGTGTGTATTGTTGAATTTAAATGATAATTAGTACAATAAAAAACTCAGTTATTTCTAGTTGCCAGGAAATTATAATCAGCCAGCAGTGTTTCAAGAAACTCATTTACATCCAGGTCCGTTTCGATTTTCAACACTTCTTTGATTTTATTAGCTACCCTGTGTGCTGTATCATAGTTGCTTATAGTTTGCGCCTGTTTGAGTACTGTTTTAATCGCATTGATATCACGATCGCTAAGCTTCATTACTTCAGGAAAAATCACTTTGTAATTAGCAACCACAATATCCTGGAAAAGTGTATCTGCCAATGAATAACGATAATGTGTTTCGACCACTGTTGTGCCTGCGGCGAGGTCTCCAAGCCGCTGACTTTTGTTAGTTACTGCGATGATGATAACCACGAGTATACCACATATCCCGGTAATAAATATTTGTAAGTAAATACCATAAGTATGCATCTGGACAAATCCGAACACCAACGGCCATTCCCAAACCCGCAAAACCCATCGCAACAAATATTGCCCGATATTAGGCTCTCCTCCCTCCAAACTAATTACCCTTATCCCAAAAATGCGTTTTCCAAAGCTTTGGCCCTGGAAAATAGCTTCCATTAAGAAATGATAAAAAAGCATGGGTATAGTGACCAGGAAAATATCGAGACCGATAGGATAATTACTCTCTTTAGAAACAAATACTTCTTCCAGGAACAATTTCATACCTCTTGCATAAAGCAATAAGATCACCAGGTCGGCAAACCAGGCCAACAGCCTTTTATGAAAAGCAGCAATCTCAAATTCAAGATCGATGTTAAATGGCGTGGATACTGCTACCGGGTGCATACTTACGAAGTTATCAATCCTGTACTGTTTATGAACAATTCAACTTCCCTAAAAACGTTCCTGATCAGAAGCTTGTTGCACATTATGTAAAATCACCTGCTAATTACCTTAATTTTCCATTAATTAAACACCAGCATGCGGGAAGCGTTATTTATAAAAAGAAATGCAGAAAAGTGGACGAAGTACCAGCAGGAACAAGCCGAAAATCCCGATGAGCAGGCAGAGCGATTTATAACCCTGCTGGATGATCTTGCCTATAGCCGCACGCATTACCCGCAAAGCAAAGTAACCCGCTGGATAAATGGGATCGCAACAGGTATTTACCAAAACATCTATCAAAACAAAAAAGAAAAATACAAGAGGCTGATTAGTTTCTGGACAACGGAGCTACCATTGCTGCTACGCAAGCACCACCGGATACTTTTGTTCACTTGTATATTCTTTATGTTAAGTGTTGCCATTGGTGTTGTGTCCAGTGCAAAAGACGATACGTTTGTTAAGGCGATATTAGGTGAAGATTACGTTGCAATGACAGAAGACAATATCAACAAAGGCGATCCTTTTGGAATTTACCGGGATAGTGACAAGTTTACCATGTTTGTACGTATTGCTTTAAACAATATTAAGGTTGCTTTTAAAGCTTGTGTATACGGTATACTTATTGGCATTGGCACTATTTTCATTTTGTTTTATAATGGTATAATGATAGGGGCTTTTGAACACATGTTTTTTGCCAAAGGACTTGGCTTAAAATCTGTAATGGTTATTTGGATACATGGCACTATTGAAATATGGAGCATTATAATTGCTGGTATGGCTGGTTTAATAATTGGATCAGGTATTTTATTTCCCGGTACTTTCAGCCGCCTGCAATCTTTTAAACAGGGCTTTAAAGAAGCCATCAAAATACTACTGAGCCTTATTCCTTTTTTTATTGCTGCTGCCTTTCTTGAAAGCTATGTTACCTATCAAATGAGTGATACGTTTACAATGGGTTCGAAAGCAGGTTTACCATTATGGGCAAGCATTTTGATTTTAAGTACTTCGCTTTTTATAATTGGATGGTATTTTATTTATTACCCGATAAAAGTGACAAGAAAATCCCGGCAGAACGCAACTACCGATTCACTTCTTACATTAGAATGATGATGAAATTACTTTTATTTTTATTGCTAACCTGCTGTACATTAATAGGGATATCACAAACGGATAGCGTTCAAATTGACCTGGATTCTGCCGAAGAAATGAATGTTGATTCGGCCATCGAACAGGTAATTTATCCAGGTTTTACCCAACCTGTTTTAAGGCGTATTTCCGATGATAGTTTAATGGAAATAAAGAAGCAGAAATCTTTTGCTTATATGCAATACATAGATAGCTTTTTTAGAAATAAGAAACTTGCAAGTAAATCATTTCAAAAAGTAGAAGAGCCAGTAAAAGCACCAGGTTTTTTTTCGAACCCGGGTCTTAGGATGCTCTACTGGCTGATAGCGTTTGCAGCAGTAATTTGGATAATGTGGCGGGTGTTTATTGGGAAGAGTTCATTGTTTACATTTAATAGGAAACTTGAACCAGCCAGTAACGAACCTGTTCCGGAGGTACCAGCTAACATCCCCATTTACCAATTAGTAGATAGTGCCATTTACGACGGTAATTTTAGAATGGCTACCCGGTACCTTTACCTCCAAACTTTACAACTGCTGGCAGAGAAAGAACTGATTTCGCTGGCCCCTCAAAAAACCAATTACCAATATGTGCAGGAATTAAACAACGGTTCGCAAAAGCCAGCATTTTCGAAACTTACTTTACGGTATGAGTATGCCTGGTTTGGAAATTTTAAATTATCAGCGTCGCAGTTCAAAACCATCCATACAGAATTTATAGCTTATCACCAGGCTATTGCCATGCTTTAACATCCTCCAAACAAACCATTTCTTATAGCCACCAAATTATGCACATCAAGTCTCTTATAAATACAATACAGGCACCAGCAATGCGAAAACTGCTCCCGGCATTGCTTTGTTGCATATTTATTTTTATTGGATGCGACAAGAAAACAAATGAAAAAGTTGTAAGTGACAGGTTATCGCTCTCGGGAAACGACATGCAACCTATGGGTGGTTATGTGTGTAAATACCTCGCAAGTAAATCATTTTCAAATGACACACTATACGACAACCTTCTGCCTTTTCAAAAATGGCATCATAGTTTTCTAAGTGATAATTACAGTTGGTCGAAAACAGTTTATTTTATTGTAGCCCCAAGGTTGATAACTTATAAAAATGAAGCGCTTGCGATGGCTGAATTCGTAGAGAATGGCAATACACTATTTATTGCAGCTAACTATTTCGACCCGTTTTTTCTTGCCCAATTTTCGTTAAGTATGCAGGATGACCTTTCGCTCGTTTCTACCCAGGCTGCTTTCAAAATGCGGGATACAAAAAAGCAACTTTCAGATAGTCTCTTATTTGATCAATCACAATATTCTTTTTTCTTTTATCCTATTCAAAAAAGTTTATATGCTGATAGTATTAAAAAGCACGAAGTACTTGGTTTGAATGATTTTGACAGTCCTGATTTTTTACGCGTTTTGCATGGAAAAGGACAGTTGATTGTTATGACCAACGCACAAGCCTTTACTAATTACTTCCTACTTACTAAAAACAATCACAACTACGCACTTTCTTCATTTAGTTATTTACCAACCGATGTTAGCAATGTTTACTGGGACGACTTTTATCGTAGAAATACTACAAGATCTCCTGAAGGGAAGTCATTGTTTAGTGCTTTACTTTCTATCCCGGCTTTACAACATACCTTTTGGATATTTATTGCCATCGCCTTGCTGTGGATATTTACAAATGCCTGGCGAAAACAACGCATTATCCCAATTCAAAAACCTAATATAAACAGCAGTATAGAATTTACGCAAACCATTGCAAGATTGTATTATAACAAAAAAGACAACCACAATATTGCACTAAAAATGATTGCTTATTTGCAAGACCATGTACGTAACAAATACTATATGAATTACAATGGGATCAATGACGAATTCGGTGAGATGTTAGCAGCAAAAACAGGATTGCCACCTGCAAGAATGCAAAGCCTTGTCGAAACTATTTACGAAGTTCAGCACAATTCTAATATCACAGATGTAACATTGTTGATTTTAAATGAACAGATACAGGAAGTTATGAAAGCGGAAAGAATATCCAGGTAATTACCGATTATAATCCCGATCTGCATCAAGACTCTTTACCTATCAAATCTGTTCGGATAAATACCTCACAAATGACCGTTTAGCAACAGGCAATAGTGTCTCTTCTACAGGTATGTTTAAATCGGTTTCAATACTATACACTGCAGGGTTTGGCATAAACGACCGGTTACGGATTAGTTCTGCTTTAATATTCTCGCAGGTATTAACAAAATTGCGCTGCCAGCCAGCAATAAATTCTGTCTTAATACTCCGGTACTTTTCATCATGTTTTTCGAAAATACTTAAGCGGTACTGGTACACTTTAGTATCCCTGTAATTTCCATCTCTTAGAAAGAAATAACCCTCGTTACATTCGAGTGGAACCAGGCCAACAGGATTGATACCAATGCGGTCTTCTACAAATTCATAGAGTTCCGTGCCGCCTTTGATGGTACCTTTTAATTTAGAAAGTGAGTATTGAAGGATCTCTTCCAGCTGCTCCATCATTTCATCATCTTCAATTATTGCTTCGTATAACAATTCCAATCGCTGCATATCAATTTGCGACAGCCGTTTTGGAAATTGCTGTTTAAGATATTCTTTGTTAGTTTTAAAATGAAGCAGGTTATTGTATTGAAAAATTACATCCGCCAACTGGGGGTATAATTTGCTTTCAGTGAAATATTTGTTCACTTCCTTCAGGTAAGCAAGTAATGTATATTTTTTTAACTCAAAATCTATGTACCCATCTGCAAACCATGTTTCTGATAATGTCTTCATAATTATTCCGGTTGTTTTTTATTTAAATAACAGCGGCAAGCAGGACTATCAGGAACTTAAATTAAGAAGAATCTCATCTACAGCCAAAAACGATGAACTTTATTTGAATAATTTTATAAAATCAGTTCAGCGCATGGTTGTAAAAATGAAAATTTGCCAGGCAACAATTGTTTTAGCATTAAAAACAAAGAACCCATAAAGGCTGGTGCATTATGGGTTCCTATTGAATCGTTTGTTTTATTTTAAAAATTCCTGTTCACATCCCAGTTTTCCAATTCTTTAGCTACAGCATTAAGAAATGTTGAACCAAGACCACCGTCAATTATCCGGTGATCATAACTTAGGCTCAGGTACATCATATGCCTGATGGCAATGCTATCGCCCTGGGCTGTTTCAATTACTACAGGCCGCTTTTTAATAGCTCCAACGGCAAGTATTGCCACCTGCGGCTGATTGATAATGGGTGTGCCCATCAGGCTGCCAAAAGTGCCTACATTGGTAAGCGTAAAAGTGCCTCCCTGTATATCTTCGGGCAACAGCTTATTAATACGGGCTGCACCAGCAAGGTTATTCACTTTTTTACTTAGTCCTACAAGGTTAAACTGGTCTGCATTTTTTATTACAGGCACAATTAAATTTCCATTAGGTAATGCGGTAGCCATTCCAATATTGATGTCTTTTTTTACAATCAATTTATCGCCTTCGATACTGCTGTTAAGCCATGGAAATTTTTTAATTGATTTTACAACCGCTTCTATAAATAATGGTGTAAAAGTAATTTTATCATTCTCCCTTTTTTCAAATTCGCTTTTAACTTTTTCGCGCCACATTACCAGGTTAGTTACATCAGCTTCAGTAAAACTTGTTACATGGGCACTGGTATGCTTGCTGTCGACCATATGCTTTGCAATTAGTTTGCGCATACGATCCAGTTCTATAATTTCAATATTGCCCTGGTAAGTTGCAACCTGCCTGTTTTCATTTTCACCTGCATCCGATCTGCCCTGCGATTGTTCTCTGGAAACTACTAATTGTTGCTCATCAGAATTCATAACGGAAGGCTGTGCGGACTTGCTTGATTTAACAGATGCATGTTGCCGGTTTTCAAGATAGCTTAAGATATCTTTTTTACTCACACGACCATCCATTCCAGTACCAGGTATTGCTTCCAGTTCTGTCATACTTATTCCTTCCTCCTGCACAATTTTCAAAACAAGCGGTGAATAAAATCTTGGTCCGCTGGAATTGGGAGAAGGCTGATTTGTAACCGGTGCCTGTACGGGTTGAAAAGGAATGGTCTCGATATGTTCCTGTTTTTCGAAGATTGGCTGGTAGTCCTGAGGATTGTTCTGCGAAGACAATTGTGAAGAACCGCCATTTCCCGTATTGATTTTTGCAATAACGGCACCAATGGGTACTACGTCGTTTACATTAAACAGTACCGAATCAAGAATACCACTCGTGGTGGATGGTACTTCGCTATCTACTTTATCAGTGGCAATTTCCAAAAGTGTTTCATCCTGTTCCACTTTATCCCCTGGTTGCTTCAGCCATTTCAGGATGGTTGCTTCCATGATGCTTTCTCCAAGCTTGGGCATTACCAAATCAATTATTGCCATACAAAAACCCCCGATCCCCGAAAGAGGAATATTTTAAATGATAAATGCTAATAGTTCGGATCAACGATTTTCAGATCGCAATCGCCGGCCGCAAAAATAGGCAAAAGGCCATTCGTAAAAAGCTGCAGGGCTTTGGTGGGCAGGCAATTAAGCATTTTCAACAATATGAGCAGTTTGCTTATTCAACCCTAAAGCAAAATCCTGTGAATTGTGAATAATTATTAAATCAACAGCTCACTTTTAGCCAAATTTGTTTTGTTAGTACAATTCAGCTTCATCGGCCAAAATAAACTGTCGAAGCATATTAAGGGCAGTGGTAGCCGTAAGTTCAATATTTCGCCGGCGATCAAAACGAAAATGAAATTGCCTGGTAATGATTTGTTGCGTATTGCCAGCAGCAATCCAAACCGTACCAACCGGCTTTGTTACAGATCCTCCATCCGGGCCCATTATACCAGAAACTGCAACGGCATAATCAGTGTTCGTTTTGTTCAAAACACCTTTCAACATCTGGCTTACCACTTCCTCGCTTACCGCACCTTCCAACTGCAATGAATCAGCTGAAACTCCCAATACATGTTGTTTAACGGAATTATCATAACTCACTACCGAACCAAGGTAAATAGCAGAAGAACCCGGCATAGAAGTCACCAGGTGCGCAATATAACCACCGGTACAACTTTCGGCGGTACTCATCGTTTTCTTTCTTGTTTTCAAGAGGCCAGCTACTACTGCTTCCATGGGTTCGTCTTTTGTAGTAACCAGGTAATCTTTTACAAGTTCCTGCAATCGCTCAAATTCTGCTGTAACATTGTTTTCAAGAGTCGATTTATTCTCTCCTATAGCAGTTAATCGTAAACGAACCATGCCATAATTTGGAAGATAGGCCAATTTGATAGTGGCCGGTAAAGCCTGCTCCCATTCAGAAATCAAATCGGCAAGGAAACTTTCGCCTACACCCGCAGTGAGTAAAGTCTTGTGTATGATAAATGGCAAAGAAAACCGGGCGGTTAATGCCTTAAGCACATCATTCTCCATCATGCCCTTCATTTCATGGGGAACACCTGGCATGCTTACAAAAATGCAATCGTTTTTTTCGAACCACATACCTGGTGCCGTGCCCCGTTTGTTTTGAATAACGGTGCAAACATCGGGCACTTCTGCCTGTTGTAAATTGCGGGGAATCATCGGCCGGTTCAGGCGTTTAAAAATAGCAGTAACATTTTGTAAGGCACCTGGATCGACTACCATTGCACCTCCGAAATAGTCACATAAAAGGGGCTTTGTGATGTCATCAGCTGTGGGTCCCAGTCCACCAGTAATCAATATTATTTTGGTGTCTTTGGCTGCATCATCCAAAGCCCCGATTATATCGTCTTTATTATCTCCTACCGAAATTCTTCTTTTAACTATAACACCAATGGCATTTAGCTGTTGCGCCATCCAGGCGCTGTTTGTATCAATTACCTGTCCTATTAAAAGTTCGTCACCAATAGTAATCAGCGTGGCATAAGTATTATTCATTTATAGCTCCTCTACTTTTTGAAGTTTCAAAGGTTGCATTTTCAAAGTTAGCCAGCAGCAACAACTTCTTTACCCCGGGTGAAGATCGTTTACCACCTTAGGATGACATTTGAAGGATTCTCATAAAGCCATACCTGCGTATTGTGTCAAATTTTCCTTTCTCTGATTGTAAGAATTTAGATTTGCCACAAACCGCAATGAATGAAGCAAACCGGGATCATGATTTTGTTAACTCTAATTACACTGTTTTTGCATGCCCAGGAAAATGTTCCGGGGAAATTAGCCGCAGAATGGAAAAGCTTTTGCAATGACGCTCAATTGAAATATGCACTTGCCGGCATTTGTGTATTGGATGCGCAAACGGGTAAGGTTTTGTTTGAAAAGAACAGCAATACAGGCATGGCCCCTGCAAGTACCCAAAAAGTAATTACAGCTATTGCAAGTTTTGAAGCTTTTGGACCAGCCTACCAATATACAACCGAGGTAGGCTATACCGGCAAAATTGCATCGGGTAAATTAACGGGAGACCTTGTAATCACGGGGCATGGCGACCCAACCCTTGCAAGCCCAAGGTATACAGCAACCAACGAAAATCAACTGCTCGCAAATATCTGTGCCGCTGTAAAAAAGGCCGGCATTGATACTATAACCGGGAATATTGTTGGCACTGATAATAGTTTTGACCTGAACCCGGTACCTGGCGGATGGATATGGGCCGATATGGGAAACTATTATGGTGCCGGCCATTGGGCCATAAACTGGAATGAAAATCAATATGATTTGTTGGTAAAAACCGGATCAAGAGAAAATGAACCTATTGAAGTTACCGGTACAAACCCGGCATTGGTTGGAACAGCCAATTTTGTAAATGAAGTTAAAACCGGCAAACCAGGTACAGGAGATATGTCGATAATTTACGCCGATCCCTTTAGCGTCACCTCTCTTTACCAGGGCACGCTGGAACCAAATAAAAATAAAGTTTCAGGCTCGATCCCCAATGCCGATTTATTCGCGCTGCAAACTATCCGGCAATACCTGCAGTCGCAAAAGATCTTTATAAAAAGCCAACCAATAAACAATCTCCAACGCTATGCGAACCAGCAGTTGAAACCTTCGGGTATTACGCCAGTTTATACACATCACTCTCCCACACTTGACTCGCTTGTTTACTGGTTTCTTAAGAAAAGTATCAACCTTTATGGCGAAGCATTTGTTCGTACCATTGGTATGGAGAAAAAAGGCAATGGTTCGGTTGAAAAAGGTCTTGAATGGGTTGACTCATTATATGCAGCCAATGGAGTTGACAGCAAAGCCATGCGCCTTTCCGACGGGTGTGGGCTGAGCCCTGCCAACAGGATAACACCCCTGGTAATTACAAAGGCCTTGCAGTTCGCTAAAGGAAGAAGCTGGTTCTCCTATTTTTATGATGCATTACCCCTGTATAATAATATGAAATTGAAAAGCGGAACCATCGCCGGTGTCAAAAGCTTTGCAGGCTATCATACTTCTAAAACAGGAAAACAATACATCGTAAGCTTTATCGTAAATAATTACAATGGCAGCCCTTCTGCACTGGTAAATAAAATGTTTACTGTTCTAAACGCTTTAAAATAATTTCAATTTAATATCTACCATATGACCCAAAATTTTAGCAATCATCGCCAATTTGTACCGGGCTATCATTATGTAACCTTAACACTCATTTTAATCAGCCTTGTTGGATCGGTGGTTAATCTCTCAAATAGCTTTTCAGATCACAGTAATTTGTATTCTGCTTCGCTGATAGTTTTGATGAATATCATAATGGGCCTGCTTGCATTTTATGCCAGGAGTTTCGCCCTTCGGGCGCAAAACCGGGCTATCAGGGCTGAAGAAAACCTGCGGCATTTTGTACTTACAGGCAAGCCGCTGGATCCTGCTTTAAGAATTGGCCAAATAGTTGCACTCAGGTTTGCCACTGACACGGAGTTTGTTGCACTTGCTGCAAAAGCCGTTAAAGAAGAAATGAGTGCCACGAACATTAAAAAAAGTATCACCAAATGGAAAGGAGATTATCACCGGGTTTAAGGTGTAAATGTTTAAGCTTTTCATTTGTAGTAAGAAAATTGCAGTTAAATCGATTTAAGTTGATGGATTAGCAGGTTAATTGGTACAACCCGGGGATTGTAAACCGCCTATGAATAGTAAAGCATTTTTACTGGTAACATTCATTATTTCAACTGGCTTTGCCTGGGGCCAAAACGGACAAATAAAACGTGGGCCTAGGCGCCAGGTTAATCTCGATACTATTTCGGAATCGGTCTTAATACCAGGCAGAATCAATATAAAATTCAAAGCTGGTTTTGACGGGGAGATTGAAAGTCTTAAAAACTCGGGCGGCAAACATTTCCCCTCCCGCATGAAAGCTCTCCATGACCTTTTACGAAGTGCGGGAATGATCAATGCCAGGCAAAGTTTCGGACGAAGTCTTACAACGTCCTCCAACAAATCGAAAATGCTGGCATGGGATTTCCAGCGTTGGTTTACTATTCAGTTGCCCGGTAACGCAAACATCAAAGCCATCACCAGGAAACTGCAGGCGCTATCAAGCATTATTGAAATTGCCGAACCCTCTTATCAACGCAAATTATTTGATGGATCTGACCCTGTGGTTTTATGGACGCCGTCTGACAGTGCTTATAACCAGCAATGGAATTTTAATCATACCGCCCAGCAGGGAGCAACTGCTCCCGTTGGTATTGATGCTGATATCGATTTACCCGAGGCATGGGATCTTGAAACAGGGAATTCCGGTGTGATTGTAGCTGTGTTTGACGGCGGTGTTGATACCAGTCACCCTGATCTTCGGCCCAACCTCTGGATTGGCAATAACGGGGAACATTTTGGTTTTAACTGGTATACCAATACCCCACTTTTACAACCCAACCAACACGGCACCCATGTTTGCGGTATTATTGGAGCGGTAAACAATAACAACATTGGCATCAGTGGTATTGCAGGAGGAAATGGCACACCAGGAAGCGGAGCACGCATTATGAGCATGCAGGTTTTCAGTGGCAATGGTACCTATGCGGGTGATGAAGCCACAGCAGATGCCTTTGTCTTTAGTGCTGACCGGGGTGCTGCTATTGCACAATGCAGCTGGGGTGGAGGAGAATTTTCTATCCTGTTAACCGAGGCTATTGATTATTTTATCATGAACGGAGGCGGCTCTGTACTCAATGGCGGCCTGGTTGTATTTTCCTCAGGTAATTCTGCCAACGAAGTCGAAAGTTTCCCGGGTAATTATCCACCTGTTGTTTGTGTAGCCGGAACGAACTACGATGATCAAAAAAGCTGGTACAGTGTTTATGGTTCCTGGGTAGATATTTGTGCTCCGGGCGGAGAAACTAATGTTGGTTTTGGAGGGAGAAAAGGCATTTTGAGCACTGTTCCTTTAAACACCGGTGTAAAATATGGGTGGATGCAAGGAACCAGTATGGCTTGCCCGCATGTAAGTGGCGTTGCTGCATTATGCATTAGTAAGGCTATTGGCAAATTATCGAACGAACAACTGCGAAACATCCTGTTATCAACTAGTGATGATATCTACCCGCTTAATGGTGAATATACCGGTAAGCTGGGAACCGGACGAGTGAATGCATTCCATGCGGTACAATCTGCTGCTTTGGCCTCAGGTATTTTAGTAGATATCGTTCAATCGTTTACTGTGACCCAAAGCTGCGGAATGGCAGTTTTAAACTGGACCAAAAACCTGGCGGGTAACAATGTGCTTATTGCAGCATCGGATACATTGCTTTTTGGAATTCCTTTAAGTACATTACAAGCTGGTGATGCTTTACCTGGTGGAGGAACCATCATCTATAAAGGAGCGGGAACAAACTTTAGCGAGTCATTACAAAGTAACCGACGGCGTTATTATCGCATCTGGAATTTCTCGGGAACAAATTTTTCCTTTCACAAAACAAATTCTGCCCTTTATAATACTATATCCGGTTTGATTACAATTGAAAATGCAGCTAACTGTTTAATTGATCTTTCATGGCCAGATAATCTCTCTTGCGATACGGATTCAGTTATGTTGATTGCCTCCAATTATGCAATCATGGGAACACCTTCCGGCATTATTTCCACGGGCTCTGTTTTAAATGAAGGTGGCAAAGTAATTTACAAAGGCAAGGCAAATTCGTTTTCTTACTTTACTGATTTAGACAGTACTATTTACCTGCAAAAATGGAATTTTAATGCCTTGCATGTGTATACCAATTCGCACATTGAAACCAACCAGGTGGCAGTTAAACCAAATGCCATCGAAACAATTTCATTAGGAGCTGACAGCGATTCAGAACTCACTGTAACCTGGGTTTCCAATAACAATGAATCATGTTTTGAAAGTGATACTTACCTGCTGGCTTATAGCATGGATGAAAATTTTGGACAACCCAACTTAAAGTACACAGCTGGTGCCATAATAGATGGCGGAGGAACAGTATTATATGTTGGAAAAAACAACAGCTTTAATCATACGAACTTAAATGGCAATACCAATTATTGTTATAAGGTTTGGAAAATACAAAATGATTCTGTTTATTCTTTTGGCAAAAGTATTTGTGCAACTACTCCTTGTTTCAGCAACTTTATTACACCTGCTTTCAACGAAAAGTTTGAAGGAGATTATTTGTCGGAACCCGTACAATGTTATTGGGAAATGATCGATAATTCATCCACTGGCAATGCGCTCGCTATTGTAAATAATTCAACAAACCCTGAAGTTGCTCCCATCCAGGGAAATGGCATGCTCAGGTTTAATGCTTATAATATTCCATCGGGTAATACCGTAAGGCTTGTATCTAAACCAATTAAAAAAGTAGTAGGTAAAGAACTGGATCTTTTATTCAGATGGTACCAGGACAGTAGTAATTACGTTACAGGTTCTTATACTGAAGAAGGCGTGATGGTAACATGGAGTACTGATAAAACGAACTGGCAGAATATTGCTTTTGTTCCGCGTGTTCCTGACAAAGGATTAACGGGTTGGAGCTATAAACAATTCACATTACCGGATGCTGCCACCAGTAAAGATTCAATTTACATTTCTTTCCTGTTTATTTCAAGATACGGTAACAATTGCTATCTCGATGACCTTGCCATTAAGTATAGCAGCTTTAAGCCTTCTGATGGCACGTTAACAATAGCTGCTTGTGAAAGCACTGATAGCTTAACCCAATGGACAAATTATTATGATAGCTCGGGAGACAGGTTATTGAGTATTAAAAAGAACAATGTTGAAATAGGTAAAGCGGGTCAACAAGATTTTATAGTGTCTGTTGGTGGAACTAATAATGCTGTAGCTATTCCATCTCAAAACAATTACGCAACTAATCCGGGTGGTTGGGTAACGATGACGCGTTTCTATACGTTTAAACCATTAATAGAACCAACAGCAAATCTTAATATCAGGTTCTACTATTTCAGCAGCGATTTCAATGCATTATCTTCCAAAGCCAATCTTTCACTTTCGCCGGCACCGGTAAACTTGCAACATACCAATTTGTACGCCTGGAAAATTAATTCAGCCAACCAAAACTATAACACGGATCCTTCTCAAGGACATATTGACATACCTTTTAGCAGCGGAGATAATGAAAGTGGATTCAGCCAATATGTTCCGACAACAAAGGCAGATACTACTACCTGGAAATATACAAATGACGGTAACAATATTCATAGCATGGAATACCTGGTAAAAAGCCAGGCAAGTGGAGGATTAGGTATAGGTAGTACGATAGGGCGCGGCGCTCTGCAACTAATAACATATACATTTACCGGGAGTGGAAGTTGGAGCAAAACCAACAACTGGATATCCCATAATAAGCCACCAGCCATACTGCCTGCTAATGGCAGGGTAATAATCAATCCTTCAGGCAATAACGAATGTATATTGGATACAAACCAGCTACTTCCGGCAGGAACTGAATTGATTATAATGCCCGGTAAGAAATTTAGGATTACAGGTGATCTTCTAATAAGAAAATAACACGGCTTTCCTTATTAAGTACACGGTTGATAATTGGCAGGTGCTTCTGTCTCCTGACTATTGCACACATGAATCGTGATAGTTACATTTAACCTCCTCCAAATAATTTCACACCCATAAGCGAAACCAATACAATGACTTTTACAAACGAACAACTTGCCATCATTCGATCAACAGGTGATATAAAAATTAATGCAGTAGCGGGCTCTGGAAAAACAACAACTATTATCGAATACGCCAAATCAAGACCGCAGCAAAGTAAAATATTGTACCTGGCTTTTAATAAATCTGTGAAAGTAGAAGCACAAAAAAAATTCGCAGCAAAAGGGCTGAAAAATGTAACTGTTGAAACCGCACATTCACTTGCTTATAAGCACATCGTATTCAAACAAGGTTACAAGGTAAATAATGCGGGTTACAGAACAAATGAAATTGCTGACCTGCTAAGTTTACATGGCAGTGGAGAAAAATACAACGAATATGTCATAGCAAATCATATAAACAAATTCGTTGCCTATTTCTGCAATAGCAATAAGCATAAAATACAGGATTTAAATTACCTGGATGTAGTTAGCGATAAAAAAGCAAAATCATTTGTTATAACTTATTATACGTATATAGAAAAACAAACCCGTTTGCTGTTAAGTAAAATGGATAAAGGAGAAATCAACATCACGCATGATTTCTACCTAAAGAAATTTCAATTATCAAAGCCGCAATTAAATTACGATTACATTCTTTTCGATGAAGGACAGGATGCTTCAGCTGCTATGCTTGATATATTTCTACTCCAAAAAGGAACCAAAGTTATTGTAGGTGATACCCATCAACAAATTTATAGCTGGCGTTATGCTGTAAATGCATTGGAGAAAGCCAATTTTTCCACTTATCAATTATCAACAAGTTTTCGGTTTAGTGAACCTATTGCTAGTCTTGCTATGCAGGTTTTATCATTGAAAAAATTATTTGAAGATGAATATGAACCAATGAAAATAACAGGACATGGCACCAGTATCAATTTTAAATCCAAAGCTGTTATTGCAAGAACCAATCTTGGCCTGTTGTTGAAAGCAATTGAATTTATAACAGAAAAGAAAAAAGTAAACAAGATTTATTTTGAAGGAAATATTAATTCTTACACCTACGCAGACGATGGCGCTTCTCTTTATGATGTATTGAACCTCTATAATGGCAAGAGGCAGATGATTAAAGATACCGTCATCAAACAGCTGAAAGATATCGAAGAACTGGAAGATTATATTGAAAAAACAGAAGACATGCAGTTGGGACTAATGGTTGAAATTGTAAAGGAATATGGAAATGAAATTCCTTCCATTATAAAAACGATAAAAGAAAAACATGTTGGTAATGAGGATAAGGAAAAAGCGGAAATGATCTTTTCAACTGTACATCGTTGTAAAGGAATGGAGTATGATGAAATTCACCTGGTAAATGATTTTATCACCCGGGAAAAAATTGAACAATATATAGAACGTAATAAAAAAGATCCAAACTTCTCAAATATAAACGAGGAAATAAACTTGCTGTACGTAGCTGTTACAAGAACAAAAAATAGCATTCATATCCACGAAGATCTGCTGCCTGATAATTACCCTGAATCACATCAGATACATGTTATAAAAGCAGAACCTCTTCCCGAAATAACAATTCCTTTACCTGTAATTGAAAAAACAACCATTCAAACCAGCAAAACAATTGAACAAAATTTTAGAAAGGTCTATTCAGTTGAAAAAGCAAGAGAAATAAACAAAGCCGCTTATCAACCCTGGACCGAAGAAATGGATATTGCATTAACGAAGATGTTCCGGCATAACAAATCATTACAGGAAATGGCAACTCATTTTACCAGAACAAAAGGAGCCATTATTGCGAGAATAAAAAAGCTGTCACTGGCAGAATAGATCGCAATCAATTGACAGACCTGGAACTAAAAAAGCTAAAGCATTCTCCTGCTTTAGCTTTCTTATTATTTCTAACTGCGATTTATCTTAAAAACAGCATTTCACGATACTTAGGCAACAGCCAGTATTGATCGTCAATCTGCAATTCCAGTTTATCAACATGGTAGCGAATTTGATCGAAATGCGCTTCTTTCACTTTGGTACAATACTCAATAGCTTTTGTTCTTGTATCGGTTATAGCATTGCAATTTTTTCGTGCCTGGATCATCTTTTCAACCAGGTCGGCAGCTTCGCTGATGTGCATACTGATTTTTTCAAGAATAGCCAACTGATTTGCATAGCTGCTTTCCTTTAAACCCAGCTCTTTTAACCCTTTTATATTATTCACCAAAACATTTTGGTATTTGATAGCGGGAGGAAGAATATGACTGGTACACATTTCGCCCATAATACGGCTCTCGATCTGTACTTTTTTAATATAATCTTCCAGCATAATCTCATGCCTTGCTTCCAGTTCCGCATGGTTATAGATACCCATGTTTTCGAAAAGCTGTTTTGATTTATCGGTAACATATGCATCAAGTGCTAATGGTGTGGTAGGCAGGTTTGGCAAACCACGTCTTTCGGCTTCCTGGTGCCATTCTTCGCTGTATCCATCGCCTTCAAATAATACGGTATCCGCAATAACTATGTATTTTTTGATCACTTCCATGATCGCCACTTCCTTCTTTTCTCCTTTTTCAATCAGGCTATCCACTTCCGTTTTAAACTCGGTCAATGTGTTGGCCATAATTGCGTTTAAAACCGTCATAGGAGTAGAGCAATTGGCTGTAGAACCAACGGCACGAAACTCGAATTTGTTCCCGGTAAATGCAAATGGAGAAGTACGGTTACGATCCGTATTATCCAGTAATAATTCCGGGATATTTTTATGAATATCGAGCTTTAATAAAATTTCATCCTGCTCACTAAAATTATCTCCTACCCTGCTCTTAATTTCTTCCAATACTTCCGAAAGATACTTTCCTATAAAAATTGAGATGATCGCCGGCGGTGCTTCATTTGCACCAAGGCGATGATCGTTACCTGCACTTGCAATGGAAGCACGCAGCAAGTCTGCATGATCGTGCACTGCTTTAATTACGTTTACAAAAAACGTCAGAAACATCAGGTTTGTTTTTGGCGTTTTACCCGGTGCAAGCAGGTTGACACCTGTATCGGTGCTCAAACTCCAGTTGTTGTGTTTGCCGCTTCCATTGATCCCTGCAAATGGTTTTTCGTGGAGCAACACTTTCAGGTTATGGCGTTTGGCCACGCGGCTCATCACATCCATCAACAACATATTATGATCAACCGCCAGGTTAGCTTCTTCGTAAATGGGTGCACATTCAAATTGTGCCGGCGCCACTTCGTTGTGACGCGTACGCAGAGGGATCCCAAGTTTGTAGGATTCTTCTTCAAAATCCCGCATAAAGGCATACAATCTTTCAGGAATGCTGCCAAAATAATGGTCTTCCAATTGCTGGTTTTTCGCCGAATTATGGCCGAAAACGGTGCGGCCCGTTAACACAAGATCGGGCCTTGCATTTGCCAAACCGGCATCAATTACAAAATATTCCTGCTCCCATCCCAGGGTTGCAGAAACGCGGGAAATGTTCCGGTCGAAATATTGCGCCACGGAAACGGCACTTTTATTAAGTGCATCCAGTGAACGCAACAAAGGCGTTTTAGCATCCAGGCTCTCGCCGGTATAAGAAACAAAAATAGTAGGAATGCAAAGTGTTTTTCCCTCTCCTATTTCAATAATAAAAGCAGGTGAAGATGGATCCCAGGCTGTATATCCCCGGGCTTCAAAAGTGGCTCTTAAACCGCCACTTGGAAATGAGGAAGCATCAGGCTCTTGTTGAATAAGTGCATCGCCTTCAAATTGTTCGATAGGAGTTCCGTCGCCTTTAAGCGTAAAAAAGCTATCGTGTTTTTCTGCTGCAGTTCCGGTAAGTGGTTGAAACCAATGTGTAAAATGGGTAACGCCTTTCGTTTCCGCCCAGGCCTTTAAACCATTAGCAATCTGGTTTCCCATGATGCGGTCTATCTTTTTACCCGTTTTTACACTTGCCATTAAACTTTTATACGCTTCATCAGATAAAAATGCTCTTGCAACTGCCAGTGTAAAAACATTTTCATTGAAGATGCTGGTGATCCTGGTTGAACCAGCTACTTTGGGAATGGCAGGATTAGATGCAAGATTTTCAAGGGCTTTGAAGCGTAATGAATCCATAATTACTAAAATTTTATACTAATTAGTTGAATATTGGAGAGTGAAGGGTCCGCAATTTAGCAAACAACCATATGTAAGAAATCATAATTTCAAAAAAAAGCCCTCCTTGCCGAAGCAAAAAGGGACTCTTTTGAAAAAAACTATACTTACTATGAATTACGCTTCTACAGCTTTTACAGTTTTGATAATTCTTGCCGCTACTTTATAAGGATCAGCAGCAGAATTTGGGCGACGATCTTCCAGGTAACCGCTCCAGCCTTTTGCAGGAACTAAAACAGGAATACGGATAGAAGCACCGCGATCAGAAACACCATAGCTGAAATCATCGATACCAGCAGTTTCATGTTTACCAGTTAACCTCAGGTGGTTATCGGCACCATAAACATCGATGTGTTCTTTTACTACAGGACGGAAAGCTTCGCAAACTTTATCAAAAATAACTTTGCTGCCAGCAGTTCTCAAAAGAGAATTCGAGAAGTTAGCATGCATTCCGGAACCATTCCAATCGAGATTGCCCAATGGTTTGCAATGCCAGTTGATTGAAACGCCATATTTCTCCCCTATTCTTTCCAAAAGGTAACGGGCCACCCAAATTTGATCGCCGGCGCTTTTAGCACCTTTTGCAAAAATCTGGAATTCCCACTGACCGGCAGCAACTTCAGCATTGATACCTTCTACATTCAAACCTGCTTCCAGGCAAACGTCAAGGTGTTCTTCAATGATGTCGCGACCAAACGCATTAGTAGCTCCAACCGAACAATAGTAAGGACCTTGCGGGCCAGGGAATCCACCAGCCGGGAAACCAAAAGGCTTGTTAGTTTCAGGATTCCAAAGGAAATATTCCTGTTCAAAACCGAACCAGAAATCATTGTCATCATCTTCAATCAGCGCACGGCCGTTAGAAACGTGAGCGGTACCATCTGCATTAAGTACTTCGCACATTACCAGGTAGCCATTCTTACGCTGCGGATCAGGACAAACGAATACCGGTTTCAACAAACAATCGGAAGATCCGCCAAGCGCCTGCTCGGTAGAAGAACCATCGAATGACCAATTAGAAAGATCTTCCAGTTTGCCGCTGAAATCAGCTTCAATTTTCGTTTTGCTACGAAGGCTTTGTGTTGGTTTATACCCATCAAGCCAGATGTACTCAAGTTTTGCCAGTGCCATACCAGTAGGGAAATTGTTTAGATAAATTTTTAATTTCGGTGCAATTGTAACAATTAATGCTGGAATATTGTAAAGGTCACCTGAAACTTTCGTGTTTTACAAAAGTTTTAATCGGATTTTTCGAAATTTTGGAAAACAATTTCAAATATTATTTTTTGTAATTTGTTCTTTGTTTGTAGGTTGAAACTTAAGCAGAATGCTGGTTCTAATCCGAACGGAAATCAATGATTTACCTTATTTCAGCGGACTCGCAGATGAAATTTGGAACGATGCCCGAAGCAATAATCCTGGTTTCGGCATCTTCGGGCAAAATATTACCGGTTAATACCAGCACCGTATCAAGGCCGAATTTATTAGCACCTAAAATATCGGTATGAAGCGTATCTCCTACCATTAAAATATCTTTCTTGGTGATTCCAGGCTGTTGTTGCTGCACCATCTCCCAGGCAAACATAAAAATCTGCGAATCAGGTTTGCCAAAGCGGATGAACTTTTTACCGGTTATTTTTTCAACCATCCAGGCCAAACCGCCAATGGCAATTCCCACATCATGGTTATTTACCGGGTATGCACCATCTGCATTCGCCAATATAGCAGGTATGGCCCTGCGACGTAACAGGTTAACAGCTTTGTTGAGTCCTACAAACCAATCAAATCCTTCATCATCCAGCAGAACCAATGCATTTACCCTGGCCATATCATTTTCGGTAAGATCGCACAACGGCAACGCTTCCATACCCGGGTGTTCAATATAGTGGGCCGAATTTTCTGTTCCGAGATAAGCCACAATCCCTTCTTTCACTTTAAGATCCAGAAATTCCTTGGCCAGCATGCCCGACGAAATAATTCGGTCACTGGTAACATAATGTAAGCCCGACCGATGGTAAGATGCAGCCAGCAATTCGGGGCTCCTGCTGGAATCATTGGTTACAACGAAATAAGATTTTTCCTGCTCCAGTAACCAACGAAAGGTTTTATCGATATTGGGAACCACTCCATTGTAATTGCGGATAACGCCATAGGCATCAAAAAATATGACCTTGTAATCGGCAATAACAGATTTGAAATCAACGGTATTCAGCATAAATAATCAGGTGAGGATCGAACCGGGCATTATTTCTGCCGCAGTTTTAAATGGTCAATAATTTTATCGGCGTTAAAATCGCGGTCAACCGAAGGCAGGTATAACTCAAATGCTTCCGACCTTAATTTTTTGGCGTACTGTTCACTAAAAAAGTAATTACCATCTTTAATCACATAGTTAAGAATAAAGAAACGATACACTTCTTTTAAAAAACGGATTTCATCGGCTAAAAGAGGATTCACCTTATGATACTCGGTTAAAAAAAGCAGGAAACGATCTTCCATCATGGGATCTACCATATAACTGAAGACTGTTTTATCGCCACCGTTACTTACAACCCTGCTAAAAAAATAAAAATCCATCATCCGGCTGCTCATGCGAAACCAGTCATAATCCCAGCGGCTGAACAATTCGTGTTTATTAATTACCGAGAAGTTGCCAATATTCCAATCGATAAAGACCGGGATCGTTTCAAAGGTGTTGGCATTGCACTTCAGGCGGTTTTTTAAGAACTGTTCGCAATGGTATTTGATCAGGTCTCCATGCATTCTGCTCCCAAATTTCTTTTCATTGGTTTCCAATTGTTCCAACAACGTGTTGATATCGGTTCGCAGCGTTTTACTGCTTTTTGGCAGCACATTCCTGATACGGCTACAGGCAAGGTGAAATTTACCAATCTGTCGTCCAAGGCTTTTTATCTGGTTATCCTCCAGCCTCCGGGGAAGACGTTGCATCACCCGGGTAGGGTTATAAAAAACCACCCACATATCTATCTTGCCTTTTTTGTACCTGTAAGTATATACCCGGTTATTTTTTAAAAGGCTTTTGGCGAGCAAGTTTTCGAAAGGGTAAAGCAGGTTATTGCCAAGTGCCTGAATGATTCGGTGATCTTCTTTGAAATATTCGTACTTGCCAAAACTGGAAAGTTTTGCTATAACAAAATCTTCGTCCGTAAAGGTGATTTTAACAACGCGGTTGGTAGAAACCATGGCGCTGATGTCTTCAATATTGGCAATTTTTCGCGAAGGGTCGTATCCTTCCCAGGCCTTGCGAATAATTTCTGAGAAATCTATCATAGTTATATTGGAAGCTTTCGTTACAGTTATACGGCTAAATTTTACCGATTGTCTTTTGCTACGGTTCTTTTACCCCGATGTTTTGAAATGAAAATGCCTGCTTAAAAAATCAGATTATTTCAAAGTAACGTTTGATTTCCCAATCGGTAACCTGCTGCATAAATTTTTGCCATTCCAATAACCGGGTAGCAGTAAAATGAGCAGTGAATGTTTCGCCAAACAATTCTTTTGCAACCGAAGAATTTTTCATTGCGGTAGCTGCTTCAAACAGGTTGGCAGGTAAAACGCCGTTACTTATATCCTCGTAAGCATTGCCAGTTGAAGGTTGTATTACGAGTGGCAATTTGTGTTTGATTCCATAAAGACCCGAAGCAAGGGAGGCGGCCATTGCTAAATAGGGATTACTATCGCTGCCCGGCACTCTTGTTTCGAGCCTGGTATTTTCGACATTGGGGGTTAACACACGAAGAGCCGCTGTTCGGTTATCAAAAGCCCAGGTTAGCGTAACCGGAGCCCAGGCACCTTCCACCAGGCGTTTGTAGCTATTGACGGTTGGGGCATACATTGGTAAAATATGTGGCAGGCAATGTAATTGCCCGGCAATATAATGCCTCAGTAAATCACTGATATTTTCATGGTCGCTTTCACTATGAAACAGGTTGATAGTTTGTGTGTCGTTCCAAAGGCTTTGGTGTAAATGACCGCTGCAACCAGGCAAGGTTTCATTCCATTTAGCCATAAACGATGCCATAATACCGTGGTTAAAAGCAATTTCTTTTACGGCATTCTTAAAAAGCACAGCTTTGTCGGCAGCATTTACCACTACATCATGTTCAATGGCTGCTTCATACACACCCGGACCGGTTTCGGTATGTAACCCTTCGAGTGGAATATTAAACTGACCTAATAAATCAAAAAGATCGTTGTTAAAGGCAGCGTACATGGATGGTCTCAAAATAGAATACCCAAACATACCCGGGGTAAGTGGTTCCGGTTTTACATAATTCTTCTCTTCCAAGCTTTTTGGGCTTTCCTTAAAATTGAACCATTCGAATTCCTGGGCAAAACGGGCAGTGAATCCCATAGCTTTTGCCTCTGCCGTTATTATTTTCAGGAGGGTTCGGGGGCAAACAGAAGAAGCGTCTGAAATTCCCGGGTCACTGAAATCAGCAATAAAAAAAGGCAGGTTGTTTTGCCAGGGAATAATTCGAAAACTTGCCAGGTCAACCCGGCAGATCTTGTCGGGATAGCCGGAATGCCAGCCGGTCACCGTTACAGATTCGTCGTAAACATCATCATTGCTGTCCCAGCCAAACACTACATCACAAAAACCCATTCCTTTTTCAAGCGAATCCAGCAGTTTCTTAGTGCTTATTATTTTGCCGCGAAGTATACCATCCATGTCGGCGAAAGCAAATTTTACTTTTGCCGTTTGGTGTTTTTTGAAATAGTCAAGAATCGTATTAGAATTCATCGTTTACCTGGTAAGAGTAGCTAATTATATAAATGTACAAAAAATGAAAAGCTATAACTATTTGGATATGAACCGTTGTAATAAAATTTTAAAAGCAAGCAGCTGCTTATCACCATTGAAAGTAAACCAACAGAACACCAATAGCCAGGGTAGGAAAATGCTTCGGTATCTTACCATAGCGCCAATATTGGGTATGGTATAACCGATAATAACCAAGTTTGTGTAGCTAAATACAAGCATGGCAACCGCAAGTGAATGTAACCGGTAAAACCTCATTTTTGACCCGATAATTAACCAGCAAATCAGCAGCCATAAAATAATAATTTCAATAGAAAATGCCATGTATAACATTTTGCCGCCTTCGCCCGGAAAGGGTCTGAACAAAGTATGACCCAATGCAGCGGGCAGGGCTTTGAGAAAAGAATTAAAATCGGGTTCGAGCACTTTTATTTCAATGCGTGAATTGGCTTGCATAGCAAGAAATTCCTGCTGGCGGTTAACCAGGTGTGGTTGAAGACTAAAGAAGGATCCGCCTATGGGCGGTAACAGGAAAATACCCGTGGCTATCAACAGCGAAAGCACAAATAATTTTTTTTTGTGAAAGGGGAATTTTTCCAATAACAACCAGAGCATCATTGCTCCGGCAAAAAGTATGGCAACAAAAAATTTGAAGAAAAACAATAATGCAAACAACAATACTAACCCGGTTAGTTTTGCCACATTCGCTTTTTGCATAACCCGGTAGAAAAGTGGCAGTAAGCATGCCAATATTACAAACACAATACCTTCTTTATGAATGCCACTGCTAAAGTAAAAAGAAGAAGGAAATAAAAACAATAGACCTCCCGGTGTCCAGCTGTTTGAATACTGTCGTATGAAGATCCAGCACCTTAAAAAAACAAAGGATGACAAACCGTTAAATAAAATGGTGTTGGTATACAGGTTACCAAAAGAGAACAAATTTAAAAAGCACTGGAACAATTTTATGCCTTCAAATACGGAACGTATAAATCCCGATTGGGTATTGGTAAGATCTACGTCTTCAATCACGAACATTTGTTTGAGCTGAGCTGCAAAATCCGAAGGATTGTTCAATAGCTTTTTATAAAGATCATAACCGTCCCAAAACCAGGGCCAGATATCGCCTCCATTAGGCGTGAAATTTAGAGCGACAAAATTGTAAAGAAACCCGGCAGCACATTTGGCGGCAAAAAAAAGCAGGATCGATTTTGCATTGATACCATTGTTTCGCAGGTATCGGTTTCGATGCAGCAACCATGCTACTATAACAAAGTAAAAAACAGGCAGAATATTGGAAACAAAAAAACTCATAACAGCCTACACCTTTAGGGTTGCTGCAAAGATGCGACATAAGCATATACCGTAATATTCGTTTAAGCCACATACTGAAATGACATTTGGTGCACCGGGAGCAAACTATATTTTTGTATAGCTGCAGTGCAGCTACAGGTGCATGAACAACAAAGCAGAATTAAGTAACAGGCTAATTGGATTTGTGTCGAACAGTGCCTGGTACATTTATATCCATCGCTGGGATTCTATCCAATTTCTACTGAACCAGGGGTATAAAATTTTAATTGTTGCACCCCCGGATCAACCCATTCCCGCTTTTAATCTACCGCAGATCACCTATATTCCCTTACAGTTCAGCAATAAGAGCAGGAGTGTTGCCGATGGCTTAAAACTGTATCTCTCGCTTACAAAATTGTACAAGCTTTATAAGCCTGCCTGCCTGTTTCATTTTGCTATAAAGGCAAATACATTTGGAAATTTTGCCGCAAAACGGGCTGGTATACCATGTATATCAGTGATTATCGGCACGGGTTACCCTTTTATGAAACCCGGCTTTCTTTTCCAGGTATCAGCACTACTGTATCGACTTTCGCTTCCAATATCAATAGAAACCTGGTTCATGAATGAAGAAGATGCGGCGCTGTTTACCAGGCACAAACTCGTGTCGCCAAAAAAATTAATTGTAATGCACGGAGAAGGGATCGATACTCAAATTTATAATCCGGTTAATTACGATGTAAAAGAGGAAGCAGCCGTTTTTACCTTCATAACCGCTACCCGATTGCTGTATAGCAAAGGAATTGCAACACTGGCTGAGGCCATAGGCATCTTACGTGAAAAAGGATTTGCATTCCGCAGTTTGCTGGTAGGCGCACCCGATTCCGACCACCCGGACAGTATTCCCCCATCGCTCATTGCCAACTGGCAAATTCGGGCCATTTTTGAAGTAATACCATTTACAACTGATGTGCGGCCCTGGCTTGCAAAGGCTGATTGCTTCGTACTACCCTCATTTTATAATGAAGGTTTACCGCGTTGCCTGATGGAGGCGGCCAGCATGCAATTGCCGGTTATTACAACTAGTCAGCAAGGTTGCAAAGATGCCATTGTAAACGGGGCAACCGGTTTGTTTGCCAGAACCGGGGATGCTGCAGACCTGGCTCTTCAGATGCAAGCTATGCTGCAAATGGATCCTGCAATAAGAAAAGAAATGGGATGTGCCGGAAGAATTTATATGAAAAAGGAGTTTTCCCAGGAAAACATTTTTGCGCACTACCTGAGAATAGTGCAGAAGTTTGTTTCAGAATAGTTGTGGTGCTTTTTAAAAACTACACTAATAATGCTTCTTTGTGAGGTGGTCTAAAATGAACAACAACGACATAGTCGCAAACTTGTAAAACTTTAACCGAGTTTAATATTACTCTACCGCAACCACTTATTATCAACTATCAGGTTAGAGGGATTTTCATTTTTCCCCTTGTAGATAAAAATGATATTATGATAAAAATGAATTGATGTAACGTTTAAATCAAAATAGGAAGGCTGGTATCCGGGCCTTATAAACTCCTTGTAGTTCAGGCCATCTGCGAAGGCTTTAAAAAAGTTCATGATTGTAGGTGCATTTAACAAATCCTGGCTGTTACCTCCAAATTCAGGCCAATAAGAAGTTTGTATATCTTCAACTACATATATGCCACCATCTTTTAATTGTGGAAAGAGAAATTTAAATGTTTCAATTACATGTTCATTCTGATGGCTTCCGTCATCAATTATTATATCGAATGGCCCAACTGAACTGTTGATATTCCCTAACAGTGGAAAATCAACCTGGCTGCATTTAAATATTTGAATCCTGGGTTCCTGCAACCTGGATTTATCATAATAATCGATGGAATAAATCCTTCCATTATTAAAATATGATTTCCACATCCGCAAAGATTCCCCGCCATGAACCTGGCTGTCATATCCTCCCACTCCAATTTCCAGCATCCGAATTCTTTTGTTACGAAAACTCTTAAAATGTTGTTGGTACAATTGTGCAAAGCCATGCACACCTGCTTTGTCGGTGCGATAAATCTTTCCAAGTTCTGAGAGTCGTTTTTTATGAAATAAGGCCTTAAAATCATCTGCGCTATTCCTGATAAACCTCCTTTGATGCCAGTTTAACTTGCTTTTAATCCATTCTCTCATGAGGTCACATTTTAACCATAAAGATACCGGCACAAAAACTAGTTTATTCATGAAAGTTCGAAAATGTACTATCACTAGCACAAATCGTGAAAGGACTTATCACAGAAATCTCATAAAAAGATTTTTTATTATTTCAATGATGCCTTCAAACCTGGCAAGAAGGGTTAAACACCTGTTTTCGACGTATTGCTGTAACCTCTGAACACATGCTTACGCCGGTGCCTGCATTTCAAGGATTCCCATAATAACCGGTTGTTACGCCAAGGATGTTCCCGGTTAGCTAAACATTATTAAGTAAGATGGGACTATTATTGAATTTTTGAAACCATGGTTTTTTACTGGGACAAGTTGTCTTTGGATAAGATTTCACCGGCTCAAGCATATTGCATTTTGCCAGTTCCCATTATTACCTATTTTTCCGTTTCATTCTTTTTCAACCAACACTGTTTATGAGTTTATTTGTTAGAAAACCATTGGCATCCTTGCTTACCGAAGCTGCTGAAACTGAGAAGGGTCTCAAAAAAACGCTTGGAGCCGGCTCCCTGGTTGCCCTTGGTATTGGAGCAATCATTGGAGCAGGATTATTTTCCATTACAGGGGGAGCAGCAGCAAACCAGGCGGGTCCTGCTATTACCATATCATTTATAGTTGCGGCCCTCGGGTGTGCATTTGCAGGTTTGTGTTATGCAGAATTTGCCTCTATGATACCGGTGGCGGGCAGTGCCTATACCTACAGCTATGCCACGATGGGTGAATTTATTGCGTGGATCATTGGATGGGACCTGGTTCTTGAATATGCGGTTGGTGCTGCCACCGTTGCTATTAGCTGGAGCCGGTACCTCGTGAAATTCCTGGCAGGCTTCGATATTCATTTACCCACTGCATTGACCACCGGACCCTGGGATGGTGGCGTTATAAATCTTCCCGCCGTTTTAATTGTTGTATTGGTAAGTCTTTTACTGATAAAAGGCACACAGGAAAGTGCCAGGGTAAATGCTGTTATTGTTGGTTTGAAAGTTACAGTAGTAGCTGTTTTCATTTTCCTAGGATGGAAGTACATCAATAACGATAATTATACTCCTTATATTCCCGATAACACCGGCACTTTTGGAGAGTATGGTTTTAGTGGAATTATACGGGCTGCCGCTATTGTATTTTTTGCTTATATCGGGTTTGATGCCGTAAGTACTGCAGCGCAGGAAGCAAAGAATCCACGAAAAGACATGCCGATTGGCATCCTTGGCTCCCTGGCAATATGCACTGTATTGTACATTCTTTTTGCACACGTTATGACAGGTGTAACCAGTTATACCAGTTTTAAAGGACAGGATGGAATTGCACCTGTAGCAGTTGCTATCGATCATATGGGAACAGCAGATGCCAATGGCCTGGTTCACCCCGATTATCCCTGGCTAAACCGGGCTATAATAGTTGCCATTCTTGCAGGGTATGCTTCGGTAATCCTGGTAATGCTGATGGGACAAAGCCGCGTTTTCTTTAGTATGAGTAAAGATGGATTGTTACCTAAGGTGTTTAGCGATGTACATCCAAAATTCCGCACACCAGCAAAAAGCAATCTTATGTTCATGCTTTTTGTGAGTGTGTTTGCTGCGTTTGTACCGGCCCGTGTGGTTGGCGAAATGACTTCAATCGGAACCTTATTTGCCTTTATTCTTGTATGTATTGGTGTTATGGTAATGCGCCGCACCGATCCGGATGCACCAAGAGCGTTTAAAACACCACTGGTTCCGTTAATACCAATCCTGGGAATTGCAACCTGCTTATTTATGATGGTGTTTTTGCCGGCTGATACCTGGATCCGTTTAGTGATCTGGATGCTGATCGGACTTGATATCTATTTTGCCTATGGTTCAAAGAAGAGTGTATTGGGCGGAGGTGATCAAAATCGGAAAGGATTTCAAACCGTACATATAACCGGGCTTGCATTATGCGGCTTACTCGCAATTGTTGGTTTATGGCACCAGGCCACCGAAGGCTGGGCAGCCGATAAAACGTTGCTTATCATTTCTTTTGTATTTGCAGGTATTCACCTGTTCATTTTTGGAAGTGGTATGGCAAAGAAAAGAGGGGTTTAGACAGCTTAAAGTAGCATTAATAAATACCGTTATCATTTTGGTGGTAACGGTATTTTTATTCAGGCATGCTTAGCCAGGCAGTTGCTGTCGTAAACAAGACTTTCGTCATAAAAACCCCATCTTTTAAGAAGTATATTTACCCTCCGAATCATCCATTATAATAATGGGTTGATAACTTTTGTTTTGATTTAAAACGATTAGCGAAGTTTTGCAAAAACGAATTCTTATGAGCGATAAAACCTATAGCATAAAAGCCAACGATTTTACCTTTTTATTTACCGAAGACGAGATAAAAGCAACGGATAGTATTCGCAAACCAAACGGCGATTTTAATTTGATCCGCAATAATAAATCTGTAAATGCAAAGCTGATTTCCGCTTCAATAACAGGTAAAAATGCGATAGTGGAAGTAGAGGGAGAAAACTTTGAAATAACCATTAAAGACGAACTCGACCAGATGCTGGAAGTTATGGGTTTCGGAATAGCCACCACCAAACATATCAAAGAGATAAAAGCGCCTATGCCGGGGCTTGTGTTAGAAATTTCGGTAATTGACGGACAGGAAGTAAAAGAAGGCGAAAGGATACTGATTCTGGAGGCGATGAAAATGGAAAATAGCATAATGATACCTGCCGATGCTATTATAAAAAAAATTCTTGTAAAGGCCGGGCAGGCTGTTGACAAAGGACAGGTATTGATAGAACTGGATTAACAATAATCACTATTGAACCAAAATGTAATTGCATATAAAAAAGAGCCTGATGAAAAAAATACTAGTTGCTAACAGGGGAGAAATTGCATTGAGAATCATGCGGACAATTCGAAAAATGGGAATTCAGTCTGTCGCAGTTTATTCAGAAGCAGACCGGTATTCCCCGCACGTTTTATATGCCGACGAAGCTGTTTGCCTGGGTGCCGCTCCTTCCAGCCAATCTTATTTGAACGGAGATAAAATCATTGCATTTTGTAAAGCACTTTCAGTAGATGGAATTCACCCGGGTTATGGATTTTTAAGTGAAAATGCCGACTTCGCCCAAAAGGTAGAAGATGCAGGAATTACTTTCATAGGACCTGGTCCTGAAGCCATGCGGGTAATGGGTTCAAAGCTTGCTGCTAAAGAATGTGTAAAGCATTACAATATCCCGATGGTACCTGGTATTGACAAAGCAATAGAAGATGTGAATGTTGCAAAAAAGATTGCTGCCGAAGTTGGTTATCCGATATTAATAAAAGCATCAGCAGGTGGTGGCGGAAAAGGCATGCGCATAGTGGAAAAAGAAGCTGATTTCGAAGAGCAAATGCAACGGGCCGTGAGTGAAGCCACCTCTTCATTTGGTGATGGCGCAGTATTTATAGAAAAGTATGTTAGCTCGCCGCGCCATATAGAGGTACAGGTTGTAGCTGATAAATTTGGTAATGTTATTCATGGCTTCGAAAGAGAATGCAGCATTCAACGCCGCCATCAAAAAGTTGTAGAAGAAACGCCTTGTGCTATAATGACACCACAATTGCGAAAACAAATTGGAGATGCAGCGGTGATGGTAGCAAAATCCTGCAATTATGTAAGTACGGGAACAGTTGAATTTTTAATGGATGATCAATTGAATTTTTATTTCCTTGAAATGAATACAAGATTGCAGGTAGAGCACCCGGTGTCAGAAATGATAACTGGTCTTGATCTTGTTGAAGAACAAATAAGAATTGCTCGTGGCGAAGTGCTTCGCATAAAACAGGAAGACCTCGTTATCAACGGTCATGCGATTGAGTTGCGGGTATATGCTGAAGACCCGTTAAATAACTTTTTACCATCTATTGGTACACTTGAAAAATATGTAAAGCCATCTGGCGAAGGTATCAGGGTAGATGATGGATATGAAGAAGGTATGACCATTCCCATTTATTATGATCCGTTAATAGCCAAATTAATAGTACATGGTAAAACACGTACGGAAGCTATAGAGATGATGCTGCAGGCTATCAGGGATTTTAAAATAAAAGGGGTAGCTACTACCTTGCCTTTCGGCACTTTTGTATTTGAACACGAAGCCTTTTTTTCCGGGTATTTTGACACGCATTTTGTAAAAAATTATTATTCCCCTGAAAAATTAAAAGACAAGCAAAAAGCAAATGCAGAAGTAGCTGCAATTGCTGCTTTAAAAAATTGGTTTCAAAAACAGGAAATAGTTAACGCTGTAGACAATAAATCAACCAGCTGGAAGCGAAGACTGGCTAAGTAAAAAAACTCAACCACCTAATTATGAACAATAAAAATATTGGGACTGATAAGTTTTCAACCAACGGTAACTTACCCGGGATTTCCTCTACAACAGAAACCAGTTTGAGCGAACTTCCAGCAAACAAAGGTCCTATGAAATCAAAAGCCGAAATACTTAAAGAAAAGATTGCCATTGGCAAATTAGGCGGAGGAATAAAGCGGATAGAAACACAACACAAAAAAGGGAAATTAACAGCGAGAGAACGCATCACCTTATTAATGGATCCGGGTTCTTTTGAAGAGATAGGTGCATTAGTTATTCATCGAACCAAAGATTTTGGCATGGAAGACCAGGTGTTTTATGGTGATGGAGTAATTACCGGTTACGGTACAGTTAATGGAAAACTGGTATATGTTTTTGCACAGGATTTTACCGTCTTTGGAGGAGCATTATCGGAAACGCATGCCGAGAAAATTTGTAAGATCATGGATATGGCCATGAAAACCGGTGCACCCATGGTTGGCCTGAATGATTCGGGTGGAGCAAGGATCCAGGAAGGGGTCAGATCACTGGGAGGATATGCCGACATTTTTTATCGAAACGTACAATCTTCAGGAGTAATTCCGCAGATTTCCGCTATCATGGGACCATGTGCCGGGGGTGCAGTTTACTCGCCCGCTATGACAGACTTTACCATTATGGTAGAGAATAGCAGTTATATGTTTGTAACAGGTCCCAATGTTGTTAAAACGGTAACCAACGAAGAAGTTACATCAGAGGAACTGGGAGGTGCTTCCACGCATTCCACCAAATCAGGCGTTACCCATCTTACTGCACCAAACGACATGGATTGCATTGAACAGGTAAAAAGATTATTAAGCTACATGCCGCAAAACTGCGAAGATGTGGTTCCAAAATTACCTTATACCATAAGTGATGAAATTAGGGATATACTTGAAACAATTGTTCCAGAAAGCGCAAACCAGCCTTACGATATACGTTCGGTAATTGCAGGCATTTGCGACACAGATTCCTTCTTCGAGATTCATAGCAATTTCGCCGAAAACATAGTGGTTGGTTTTGCGAGGATAGCTGGAAGAAGCATTGGTATTGTTGCCAACCAGCCTATGTGTTTGGCTGGTGTGCTAGATATCGACAGCTCCGTAAAAGGCGCAAGGTTTACCCGTTTTTGCGATTGCTTTAATATCCCGTTATTAGTATTGGTAGATGTGCCCGGTTTTTTGCCGGGAACAGACCAGGAATGGAACGGCATTATTACCAACGGGGCAAAATTGTTATATGCTTTAAGCGAAGCCACCGTTCCGCGTTGTACCGTAATTACAAGAAAGGCTTATGGCGGTGCTTACGATGTAATGAATTCGAAACATATTGGAGCTGATATGAATTATGCGTGGCCCACTGCTGAAATTGCAGTTATGGGAGCCAAGGGCGCCAGTGAAATTATCTTTAAAAATGAGATTGCTGCTTCAGCAGATCCTGCCAAAAAACTTTTGGAAAAAGAAGCAGAATATGCTGAAAAATTTGCTACACCTTACCTGGCTGCAGAACGAGGTTTTATTGATGAAGTAATTGAACCAAAAGAAACAAGAAGAAAACTGATAAAAGCTTTCGCTATGCTTGAAAATAAAGTGGCTAAACGGCCAAGAAAAAAACACGGAAATATTCCACTTTAAACAGTTTAAGCAAATAGAAGTCTGCCTCGCTGCAGACTTTTATATTTTATTTATTGCCTGGTAGTTTTTCGCTGGATGGAGTAGCTGTACTGGAAAGATTGGTGGGCTTTAAAATATCCAGTAAATCATTCGTTGATCTACCATAGCCTTTTGGATAAATGTATTTTCCTATTTCATTGGGAGCTTTTGCTTTTTCCAGCGGTATACGATTCTCATTGGCATATGGATCATGACGGGTACCGGTTACCTGCCAACTCACTTTTACATTTGCTTTATCAGTCTTAATTACAAACTGGTTGCCAAACAGTTCTTCTAGAACAATTGCCTGTGCAAACTGGCCGATTACGGTGAGCTGGTAGCGAAAATCCATGTTCAACGCTTCAAACCAACCCGGCATTTTTACTGTTGAAAAACCGTTTGCATCTGTGGTGGTTACGCCATCATACAAATTTTTCATATCGGGCGATTCAACAAAAGAATGATAGAGAAATTTAGTGGCAGGTTCCGTAGGATGATCGATCAGGAAAGCACCCGCTGTTTTACTGAGCGTTCCAAACACCGCGGTGTTTCCCACAAATGTTCCGGCGGTGCCGCCCGGCACGTTACCATCCAACTGACCACGTACAGCTTGCCGGTTAACGTCCGATCCTGTAGCGGTTCCCTGTACCCCAATATATCGTCCTTCTGCTAACACACCAGCATTGGCAGGAGCTGTTGATACTGCATACAAGCCGATGAAAGCCGTGCTGGTAGCAATGACGCCATGTCCACCACTTGAATTGGCATTTAATCCTTCACTCGTATTGGTATTTGCATAAATAGCTCTCATACCATTTCCTTGCACTTCAAACTTTGCCAGGGGTGTACCTACTGAGCCCACCATTACGCTACCCCCGGTATGATTCAGCCAAAGGTTTCGGCTGGTAAAACTGGTATAATCCCACGCAAAAATGTAGCCACCTGATCCTCCCGGTCCAAACCCGATTCCAATACCTGCGCCTGCATTCGCCGCCAACGGGGTATTGTCGCCCTGGAACCAGGCAGTTCCGTTTACATGCATTCTTGATTTTGGTTGAATTGTTCCAATGCCGGTAAACTGTCCTTGGGCCACTCCAAATACCAGCATTAAAAGCAAAATACTATTTGTAGTCTTTTTCATATAAAAGTTTTTGGTGCTGTAAAGTACAAAATTGCTGCTGCGTTTAAAGCACTGAAAAATTCAAAATATCTGGAAAAACTCGAACAGCCTTGCCTTACTTTTGCGTCCCTGTTTAGCTAATGGACTATGAAAAGTAAAACAATTCTTTGCTGAATAACATCTGTAAGTCCAACCAGCTAAAACCAGGGATCAGAGATCATACATCAAAAAATCTGTATTATGGGTCGCATATTTGAAGTAAGAAAAAGTTCCATGTTTGCCCGCTGGGATAAAATGGCCAAAAACTTTACGCGTATTGGTAAAGAAATTGTGATAGCCGTGAAAGCGGGCGGCTCTGATCCAGCCACAAATGCAGCCCTGCGCCGTTGTTATCAAAATGCCCGCAGTGTGGGTATGCCTAAAGACCGGGTGGAAGCTGCCATCAAAAGAGCGAATGGCAAGGAGATGATCAATTATGATGAGATTTTGTATGAAGGGTATGCACCACATGGTGTTGCCGTATTGGTAGAAACTGCCACGGACAACCATGTTAGAACTGTGGCTAACGTAAAATCGATTTTTAATAAAGGAAACGGTGCATTAGGTAATAGTGGCAGTGTGGCATTCCAGTTTAAAAAAATGGGCGTTTTTAAATTAGACCCCAGCGGCCTGAATCCTGAAGAACTTGAATTTGAACTGATCGATGCGGGCCTTGAAGAATTGGGAGAAGGAACCGGAGAACCCGACCAGGCGGGAAATACAAAAGACGTATTGGTGCTGCGTTGCGCTTTCACCGACTTCGGCAGCCTGCAGCATGCACTTGATGAAAAAGGCATTAACCCTATTAGTGCTGAATTGGAGTGGATTCCTACTACCACCGTATCATTGTCGGAAGAACAAGCAGAAGATGTATTAAAACTTGTTGATAAACTGGAGCAGGATGAAGATGTGCAAAAGGTATTTTATAACCTGGCTTAATTCTTTCGTACCATAATTGAAAAAGGACAACGAGCACATGGCAGTTGTCCTTTTTCAATTATAAAAAGGCTTTTTGGCTGCTGCTGTTTTTAAATAAACCTATAATCACAGCAGCCCGAAGATTTAAATTATGTACACCCGTAATTGCAACATCTACTGCACCGGGCCAGCATTAACCAACTGCTTTATTCACTAATAAGATACCCGGCAATATAGCCAGACACATCGTAAGAGGTGCCACCGCCGAAACCAAAACTATGATAGAGCTTGATTTTTTTGTTCGCCTCTACATGCAGATCTATTGAGAACTTATTGTTGTATTGAAATGATTGACCAGCGGCTGGCAACTTGCTGCTTCTCATTATTTCATCATTAGCAAAAGCATATGGATTCGGTAATCCATTGTAAATCTGAAACGAAAATTCCGGAGCAAAGCCAGGTGTAGCTGCAAAACTATAACCGGCTTTTACAAAAATGTCAAAATGGTATAAGCCAGCTTTTACCAATGTAATACCATCTGATGCAAAAACTACGTTTGACGGATCAAGATTATACCAGGAAGGAGTTGACATAACACAGTAATCGTTAGCGGATGTAAGATTTTTGGTAAACCTGCCGGAAAACCGGGTGACGTTACTGTATGAACTGCTCAGGGTTTGCCAGGACGGTGGTGAAAGAAAATTTGAAGTGAGCACCTGCCCCGTGGTGCCACTGCTGCCAGAAACAAACAAACGACCGTTTAATTGCATACCACCATTTACATCCAGTTGCCATTGAGGATTGGTGGTGTTTATGCCAACATACCCGTTTTCGCGAATGGTAAATTTGGGTACGGCCTTAATTGTAAGGTGTAGTTTACCGGTTGAATTAGCTGCACCTGTTCCGAAGTCAACATCTTCAGCATTGCCAGCGTAACTGCCCAAATATCCGCGGTAAATTCCTGACTCAAACAAGGAAACATACATTCCGGGTGTGCCCTCGATTATAAGGGGATTATTATTGTCTGAAAGTACATGGAGCCTTGCCGATGGAGAGGTAGTACCAATACCAACATTTTGCGCTTTTAAAATAGCAGGTAAAACAAAGATGCTGATAAAGGAAAAAGTTCTTAAAAAATGCAGAATAACTTTCATAAGCCAGGTTGTAATTGTGGTAAGGTAAAACAAGGTTTCGAATTGGCTTACGGTAAATGTTGAGCAATGGACATATAAGGCAGGAATACCTGCAAAATCAAAGCGCTAAAAAGCAGAAGTGCTGCCCAAATTTCTAAGGGCAGCACTTTTTAGTTGTGGGGATGGGTTTGAAATATTCTATTATTCGTACTAATTATTTTGATCCAGGAAGGCTTTTTTCCATGCGAGTAAGTCCTGTTTATAATGACTTGTTTTTCTTGCGTGTGACAATTGTTTAAAAGGATTGGCTTTGGCCTGAGAAACAGCGTGACTACTATGAGCGGCTTCGCTATTGCCCGTACAGTTCTCATAGGTCCAGGTTTGATCGGTCCAAATGCCATTTATATCATCTCTTGAATTTTGATATACAGCATAATTTTGCGCACCTGCAACTAGTTCGGTTTCATCTGATTTCCATTCAACAAAAGCAACTTCATTACCCTGGTCATCATTAAAATAATACCTGAGCCCTGTAAACCTGTTTGGGCTTTCAATAGCATCAGTAAAAAAGATGGATTCAGGCAAACCCGTTACAGATGTAAATGGATTTTTTACTGGCCTGCTATAAGTTAAATCAACGCCATAATACAAATTACCGGCATAGTCGAATATTTCAATTTTAGTAACATTGTGAGCAACATCATAGTGAAAAAGGCTATACAATTCATAGATCGGCTCGTCCCGTTTTACCAATTGCCCTTGTGTATTATAACTATTGATATAGCCGTCAAACGGAATGTTTGTTCCAGGTTCATACCAGGTTTCTTTTACAATTTTGTCTTTTTCATATTCAAAAATAATATCATAATAAGTAGCAGCATCATAATAGAATTTGGCGCTAGTAATTTCGTTCCTTTCTCCATATGCCATCGTCGCCCACATATCATATTCTCCCGGTTTAAATAATTGAAACTCATCGGCTAATCCTTTGTCGTTATAATGATAAGATTGAATAAATCCATCACTCAGACCTTTATCTACCAGGAGCCTGCAACTTTTTTCAACGTTTGCATTGTTTCCTGCTTTTATAAGAACATCGGCTGCCGTTTTATTCGTTTCACGGATATCTTTCTGACAACTGTTTAGCACTATAACCAGTAGTACTACACCTATTTGCAACAATTTATTTTTCATACCTATTTATTTAATTTTTGATATAATATGGCAGGCAACAACTATTTGTAGCTGTTTAAACACACGGGTGCCTTTGGAATCAAAACCTCCTTTATTGCACCGGGGTGGTACTTCATTTATAAAAAACAAGCGATGCTTTATGCGTTTTGCGGCGGCATTTACAACCCGCTCAATGCAGCACTAGCAGTTATAAAACCACTACCGGCAGCATTAGCACCTTCACTCATTGGCAAGGCCACAGATTCTAAAATAGTTTCTACTTCTGCCGGGGTTAGTGACGCCTTTTTTTGCAACATCAAAGCAATGATTCCAGCAACATGCGGAGAGGCCATTGATGTCCCCCGTAAAAACGCATAAGTTAACTGCCCGCTATTAAATTGATAAGGACCAACAATATATACGCCCGGTGCCGTAACATCAAGATCTTGCCCCGTAAGCTGTCTACTGGAAAAACCAGCCAGGTAAAAATCACTAACATCAGTTGGTTCAGCAACATCGAGATTGTACCACCAGTCCGGAGTAGAAAATTCAGATTTCCATCCTGCCGCTGCTACGCTAATAACAGGTTTGTACGCACCTGGATAACCCATACCGGCAGCGCCACTATTACCAGCGGATGCAATTATTATTACTCCCTTGCTAATTGCATAGTCTAATGCAGCGGATTCTACGGCATCTAAAACAGGGCCACCTAAACTCATGTTTATAATAACCGGATTTTCACTTAACTCACCATCTTTTAATTTAGCAATATATACAATTCCTTCAGCTATTACAGATGACCAGCCGCTTCCATTTTGATTTAATATTTTAACCGGGATGATAGTAGCTTTTGGTGCAACTCCATTAAAATAGGCTGAACCAAATTTATAGCCTATAATGGTACTGGTTACGTGACCTCCATGAGTGCTTTGGTCATGCTCCCACTTATTTGGCTGCTCCGAAACATTTCCATTTTCACCACCGCCACCACCAAATGATTTTGCATATTGGGTGGCAATTCTTTCTTCAGGAAAATATTGTCTCCAGGAATCAGGCAAACCAGTATCAAGCACACCTACATATACCCCCTCTCCATCTTCTGCAACGCTTCTTCCAGCATTAAGATCGGTGACATTTACGGCATCGAGATTCCAGGTGTTTAACCCGGTTGTGAAATTACTTACTGGCACCGCATCTACCGGGGAACCTTGTCGTACAGCATCCGGGTTAGCTGCTCTAACATAACTCAAACTTTTTATTACAGGGAGTTTATCACCTGGCACTTTCATTGTTAGTGCTTTGATTTCAGGAAATACTTTTAAAACAGTACCATACGCACCCAGGTCTTTTAAAATGTCAGTACCCGGCTCTTCTGAAAGCAATACATTTATCCCAATGTACCCGTTGCCTTTGAATGCAGGATCCGGGCTCCTCGATGTACCGGTATCCGGTGACTGAACAGTTTTATTACAGGATAAAGCCAAAATTAAAAAGGCTAATAAAAATAATTTTCGGTTGGAAAATATTGCTAACGGATTTGCACTTGAGTTTAGCATCATTTTTTTCATGTTGAGATGTTTTTAGGGTGAGAATGAATATAAATACTGTTTAGAAAATAATATACTATGTATGTCCTGTAAAATTTATGTATTAACCATTTTTTTAATCTCTCAATCTTCGATAAATAGCTTTTCTTTCAGCCAGTTGCTTTTTTAAACCAGGCCCTTTTAACAATGGCATTTTGAGAAAGATCTTGTCCTTTGTATGCTGATCTAGATTAATTGCTGGTGTAGATGCAGGCTTATTGAGCGTATTTTTACCTCCGCAGTTTTCGTATAACCAGGAACTATAGAATTGACCGCCAAAAAAATTGTCAATGCTTAACCGGTCGGCAGCAAGGTTTTGGGCAGCAGAATTTATAACTGTCAGTGAAGGATCTTCATCATAAATCTGGAAACGCTCACCAAAATCATCTCCGGCAAATTCATCTCTCCCGTTCGGCAAGAAAGGACTCGTTAATTCATCAAGCCACCACCAACTGAATGGTGGCATTCCAGGCCTTGCACTTTTCGGTTCCTTAAATGGCATGTTATACTGAAAAGCGATGCCAAAATAAAAGTGATCATTATCGATAAGATATACATCATCAGTAATAACGTTACCAACTGCATCGTAAGTAAAAGTTGCATACAAATTGAAAGGCGGAGATTCTCGTTTTACAATTTGACCCTTTTGATTATAGGTACTTACGGTATAATCGGCTATTATTGAAGTTCCCGGTTCATAAATAACTTCCTTAACAATACGGTCATTCTCATATTCAAATACCACATCATAGACAGTTATATTATCGTACGATAATGTACCGGTTATCAACTTTCCTTTGTTATCATATTGCATGGTTGCATGCATGAAAAGACTACCAAGTAAATTAACCTGGCAATCGCTTACAAGTCCTTCAGCATTATAATGGTAGGTTTCCGTGGTAAAGCCATTCCAGTTATCAGCAGCTACTAACCTGCATTTATTGCTGGCCGCTTCATTTGCAGCGGACTGCGATACTGTGACAGTTCTAGTTTTTACATCAATGCTACGCTCACAAGAAGTGAAAATGGCTGTACAAACAAGTAGGGCGCACAAAGGCCTGAGCATATTTTTCATACTTAAATTTTTAAATTATGAAAATGAATTTTTTAAAAGACTGGCAACAAATAGCTGGTAAACCAATTATAGAAATAGTTGATAATGCTAATATATTGTGAAACCAGTGGTGCTGCAATACCCCATTGGGGTATTTAGTTCTCTAAGCCAAACCTTGCTGTACGGCTTTTGTTACAGCCTCACTTCGGCTGGCCACATGCAACTTTCTGTAGATATGTTTTACATGGGTGCGCACTGTTTCATAACTAATGAAAGTTTTTGCAGCGATGCCTTTATAATCGTAGCCTGCAACCATCAATTGTAACAACTCTTTCTCTCTTTCGCTTAAGTTGTATTCGGCATTAGAAGGAGCAACCAAAACCACATTTTTATTTACAAAAAAACCAAGCAATTTTTTTGCCACAGACGCACTTACAGGTGCGCCGCCATTATACACTTCATTGATTGCCTCGAGATATTTGTGAGGGGGATCATTTTTTAAAATATAACCCGATGCACCAGCACAGAGTGCATTAAATATTTTATCGCTGTCGTTAAATACAGTTTGAATTAAAATTTTCAAACCCGGAAACTTTTCTGTTATATGGCGGGTAATTTCAATACCACTAAGACCGGGCATTTCAATATCCATCAAAACCACTCCGGGATCACATCGCTTTATGTCCTGTTCCCAACGATTTCCATCTGAAAATGTTCCACAACACTGGAAACCCGGTGTACCATTTAATATTGCCTGCAAAGCATCTCTGACCAGTTTATTATCCTCAAATATCGCTACCTGTATATCCATAATAGAACCTGTAATTTAATACAACTACGATAAAGTCAGCCATCAAACTTAACTATTGCATTTATTGGTAACAATACCCCATTAGGTGATTTTGTATTGAAGCGAAAGACTTGAGCCGTGCTCATTCGATTGAACTTTTAAAACAGCATTCATTTCATTTGCACGTTGTTGCATATTTCTTAGCCCATTGCCCCGTTTTGTTTTTTGCGGATCGAAACCACGGCCATTATCAACGACAAAAAATACAAGAATACTACCATTCTGCTTAACATTTAATTCAAGCAAATCGCCATCACTGTATTTCACGGCATTGTTAATTGCCTCCTTACAAAAAAGGTAAATGTTTCTTCGATGTTCTACAGGTAATTCATGTTCAATAAAAGGAACAGGTACAGTCATTTTCACCTGCATGCTTTTTATTATAGCCATATCAGTTGCATATTCTTCCAAACGTAACAAAAGCCTTTTTAAAGAATCATTATCAGGGCTAACCAGCCATACAATATCATTCAATTTATTTATCATTTCACCGGCACTTTGCTGCATGATATTTAATGACTGCGCTACTTCAACTGTACTTCCAATTTTGATCTGCTCCTTGGTCAAGTGACTATACATGGCAATACCACTTAGCGTTGCACCCACTTCGTCATGTAGTTCGCGGCTGATTCGAAGCCTTTCATTCATCAAAGCTTGCTGGTTTTGCAAAGCCTTTATTTTGCGAAACCGATAAAAACCATATCCACCTGCCAGCACAATAAAACCGATGCCGAGGTAGGCGAAATTTTTACGTTGTGCCTGCTGTTTGGCAAGCGCTGTTTGCATTTTATTCTGCGCCGATAAAACTTCAATTTCACCCTGCCTTTTACTTGCTTCGTATTCCAGTTTCACATTTTCGGATTTGGCTAAAATTTCCCTATTGACACTGCTATCAGCATATAACACCGATAACTTAAAATTTGATAATGCTTTTTTGAAGTTACCATCAGTACTATCAAGGAGATACAGGTTATGATAAGCTTTGGCAATATTTTCAAACCAACCCGTTTCCTTCGAAAGTTCCAGGCTCTTTTCGAAGCAGGACCGGGCTTCTTTAAAAAATTTGTGTTTCATACGAAACGATCCTAAGTCACCATAAATCGCACCCAGGTTTCCTTTGCCAGTTGTAGTGCAATTAGTAACTTTTTTGAAATAGTCTACTGCTTTCTCAAAATTCCAAAGCGACTTTGAATAGTATTCCTTTCCTTGCTTTACATCTTTAAGCACCATCATTGAATCGCACCATCTATCAAAAATATATGCCAGCTGGGTGAAATCATGAGCGAGGCCCTTTGTATCACCTATCTTATAATGGTATTGCTGGATTCTATTCAACCAATCATAAGCCGTTTTATAATCACCAATCCTGAATAACGCATACGCAATTGATAAATTATACCTGGAATAAATTGAGTCAGGTAGCGGACGATTTACATACCGGATAGCATTTAAATTGTGCTTGCGTTCATTGGCATAATCACCCTGGTAATTGAAAGCTCTTCCTATTTCAATTAAGGTATTGATAATATTTGCTGAATCTCTCAACTCTTCTGAATTCTGTAACGACAGGAATAAATTTTTTAATGCTACAGGATAATTACTCATAAAACTGTAATTGACACCAATACCAAAATATGCAGCAGCAATTTCTTTTCTATCTTTTATCTTCTCACTCAATTGCAAAAGTTTCATGGCCTGTGCAACCGCATTCTCATATTCTCCCCGCAGTCCATAAAGCCGTATAAGGTTTTTAAGAGCAGAAAGTTCTCCCTTCCTGAAGTCATTTTTTTTTGAAATTGTTATAGCCCGGTCAATTAGAAATGCTACCTCCGTAGAATCAGTTTGATCTATTTTTAAAGTTGTAAGAGCGTTGATTGTGTTAACTTTCCCGGTATCATCTTTTTGTAATTTCAAAACCGACCTGAGTGAATCGATCATTAATTTTTGAGTAAAAATTGTTGGTGAAAAAAACAACAAACTACAAGTGAAAAACAATTTTAAAATTGATGTTTTCATTGTTGATCATTTTGAAAGAAGTTTACAATTATTACCAGCCACGGGAATTTCTCAATTGATCTTTACCTGCAAGGAAACGGAACAACCTTTATCCCGAACTGAATTCATTTGAAGTTTTGCACCTATATCATCTGCTCTCCGCTGCATATTTTCAAGCCCGTTGCCACGCTGTACCGTTGCCGGGTCAAATCCTTTACCATTGTCGGTTACATTGAATTGCATTAACCCACCTGATTTAATGATGATCAGCTCAAGCAATGTCCCTTCACTATACTTTACAGCATTATTAATTGCTTCCTTACAAAAAAGATAAATACTTCTTCTGCTTTCCACTGGCATTTTATACTCAATTAAGCCGGGAGGCACCGATAATTTAACCTGCATATTTCTGGCGTGCGCCATATCGGTGGCGTATTCTTCAAGCCGCTGTATAAGTTCCTGCATCGAATCGTGTGTGGGATTAACCAGCCATACAATGTCATTCAATTTATCCACCATTTCACCGGCACTTTGCTGCATGATATTCAATGACTGCGTTACTTCCAGGGCATTTCCAATTTTGATCTGTTCTTTGGTCAGGTGACTATACATGGCAATTCCACTTAGCGTTGCACCCACTTCATCATGTAAATCTTTACTAACTCTTAATCGTTCTTTCATCAAATCCTGCTGACCTTGTAACCGAACACTAAGAATTTCCCTGTTACGAAATTCCAATAATTTTAAAATTCTATGTAGCAGGAAAATAAGTGTAAGCACCATTTGTGGCAATGCGCCAAATGACAATAACACTGCATGTATATTATGATTATAAGCAATGGATCCGGTTTCAAGTAGTATCAACACAAGTACCATTAAAAAATAAAAACTAAACACACCGATAAACCATCCAAATTCTCTCTTCTTTTTAACGGCAACATTATAAATAGAAATTCCCAATGTTATTCCAAAACACAGAGGCATCAACAGGTATGGAATACGAAGCAAACTTGAATATTCTGCCCCCTGTATGGAAGTATTATAAAACAGGAATCCCAAACAAGCTGCGAGTGGATAAATTACAATACAGGCAAGTAAAATTTTATTAAAGGTTGGAAAAAGTCTTTTAGTATTTAAAATAATCCTGCTAAATTCCAGGAAGGCGGAAGTACTCAGGGCACCTAACAAAACCGCAGCATTCTCTTCCAAAAAGGGAAATTTCGACCATAAGTATAAAGAACCATAGCCGGAGGCAGCCAGTACATAAAAGAAACCAAAGAAAATATAAAGAAAGAACCAAAATGATTCTTTCGATAGAAAATACTTTAATACAACTAAAGCGGTTATAACAATTAAAAATATAAAGCTTAATACAGTCAGGAGCAGGTTATCCGTCCATACAGGCATGTCGCCTTTCAAAGTATCGTATAAGATGGGAGTTAATGTGATCCCTACTTCTTTTCGGGACGTTTTGACATATAAATTGAGCGTTTCATTTGCAGCAACAAGAAAGGGAATTGATAACGACCTGTCGCCGGATGATCGCTTGTTAAGAGGGAGCAGGCTACCTGTTGCACCAAGTGAATCAAGCTTCCCGTTTTTAAAAGAATACAATAACGTTATGCCTGCCTGAACATTATTAAGATATAGTTTAATTGTTTTATCTATCGTATCCCTATTTTCTATCTCACAGTACAGCCAATGAACATCGCCTGGCGAAAGCCAACAACTAGTGTTTTGAAGCTTTGACCATTCCGCAGATGTATCGGAATAATTTTTGAAAGAGCCACCTGTCCGATGGCTGGAAACCGGCCCGATAAAACCTTTTTCAAATGATGATGTTAGTATTAGATGCTTTGCAGCCTGTGAAATAACCACTGTCACAGGCATGATTAGTGATATCACCAGGAATAGCAGGAATTTTATGAATTTATCTTTCATTATACTTTTAGCAGCAAAGCCATTCAGAATTATTATGGGAACTAATAGTTGAGGAGGGTTTAGATACAAAATCTGTTAATCCTTCAATACAATTCCCTTGGGAGATCACCTTGTCCTTTCAATTTACACTTACATGCTGGTTTTACTAAGCAACTATTTTATAAACACTATTATATTTTCCTGCAAAATCCAGGCTTATGATGATACACATTGATTATCATTTGGCTTTTGCCGGCTCAATTTCCTTGGCACCTGCACCAGGTAATTTCTTTACATAAAGGCTATTCCACTTTAATTATAAAATTTATTAGTTATATAGTAAAAGCTATTTAACAGCAGCTGCTAATTGTTGTACAAGAATTTTAAGTTCATTGATTTGCTTTTGTTGTTCAGTAATAATCACTTGCTGCTCCTGGATTGCTTTTATTGCAATTACACTCAATTTGCCATATCTCATACCATGAAAGTCCGGGATGGTATTCAGGCTATCTACTTTAGCGAACCTAACATCAACAATTTCAGGAAAAAGCATTTTTGCTTCCTGTGCAACCAGGCCAATAAAATTTGGAGAAGACTTATGGTTGGTTATCATTTCATACCGTGCAGGCTTTAATTGCATCAGCCTTGGCAATACAGCTTCGAGGGGCTTAATGTTCCGTTTCAAACGCTTATCTGAATTATCAGTGTATGAACCGTCATCGGGATTAAACCAACCCATAATTGGGTTTGCTCTTCCATTATAGAATAAACCAAGACAGGTATGAGGATTACCGGCGTCACTATTATACTTTTCGCTTCTTAACTCCCAAAACCGAAATCCCCAGTCTGGATTTATTAATGCCATCCCTGTATTACCCGTTTGTACCACTTCGAGTGTATACATAGGATCATACGCATTTATTCCAAGCCTGCTGCCACTAAACTGTCCCCCAACTAATACCTTCCTGTTACCCTGGATACTCATAAGTAAGGTAGATGCATTTGCTCCGTTGCCGGCATAAAACTTATGGGTTGATGCCGGGCCATCTACATTATATCGCAAAGTGCCACCTTCGATACCAAAACCATAATACTGGTTTTCGTCATTGCCTGTTTCCCACAATACAATCTTACGGTTACCAACATTAGGAAACTGTAGTGGTGCATGTGCAATTACGTTACCTATGCCTACATTTCCAAGCCGCGAAACAGATAATGCCCTATAACTTATTTGGGGTAGTGTATTAGCTGTTCCGTAAGGATACATATCCAAATACAAATATCCCTGGGTTGGGTCTACCATTAATTTTGCAGCATATCCATTTGCAATTTTTTTGTCGCCTGCATTCCAGTAGGTATTAAAACCTACAGCTGGCCAGTTGCGCTGCAGCGATATGCCAGTGCTTTCCCCACCAAAAATGGCACTGGTTGCATCAACAGCTCCATTTAGTTCCAGCCTGGCACGGGTAGGAGTTGCAATGCCAATTCCAATATTTTGTGAATAAATGATAGAAAAAGACAATGTAAAAAAAATAAGAACGATGAATTGCTGTTTCATAACGATTTATTTATGAGTGTTTAACAAGCATCCTGCTCTTCCAACACATCTGTACGACTAAATTAGTTTGGGCTGCTAACTGATTAAATTATTTCGTAGGCACCCAGGGTACTGCATGATGAATTTGGAAAAATTATTCTACGGGGTAAAGGCATATACAAGTTAGCAGCAATCTGCAACAATAACAACGAAAATTTTGCAGCAAATCTTTAACGCTAACTTACCTGCAGGAAAATAGCTTATGCCCATCACGAGCGATAATCTTAATAAACAATCACGCAACCAGGTACCGCAAACCAACCAGGGAAATAACTCAGAAGCGACCTGCTTACTATACAACTTGTTTTACAGAAAATATATTTATTTCAAAACGAATTTGAAATGATAAATTGCTTTTAAAACACCGATGAAAATCTGCATTTTCCTTATTACACTATTTGGAACGCTTTCATGTCAACAACAAACCAAACTACAACCAGCTGCCAGTTTAGAATCGATCTTATCACAAGGGAAATGGATCGACCTTACTTATAGTTTTTCAAAAGAAACTTTATACTGGCCATCTGTAAGTACTACTTTTCACCTGGACACCGTTTTTAATGGACAAACCACCGGCGGTTATTTTTACAGTGCCTTCAACTATAGTGCACCAGAGCATGGAGGAACGCACCTTGACGCTCCGATACATTTTGCGAAAGGCAAATATGCTACAGACGAAATTCCCTTAGATCAACTAAGCGGCAACGCAATTGTTATTGATGTAAGCAATAAAATTACCACTAACCGCGATTACCTGATTTCAGTAGAGGATATTACTGCATGGGAAAAAATTCATGGTAACATTCCCTTTGAAGCCATTGTGCTATTCAAAACAGGGTTTGGAAAATATTATCCTGATGCGGCTAGGTACCTGGGGACTACCGAAAAAGGAGAAAAGGGAATTGCCAGTCTTCACTTTCCAGGGATTGATCCGGCTTTATCGGAATGGCTATTAAAAAACAAGAAAATAAAAGCAGTTGGCATAGATACTGCCAGCGTTGATTATGGCCAGTCGAAAGACTTTAAAACTCACCGCATTTTATATGCGGCAAATATCATTGGTTTTGAAAATGTAGCAAACCTGGACGCATTACCTGCCACTGGTGCATATGTAATTGCATTACCAATGAAGATAAAAGGGGGCAGTGGTGCACCGCTAAGAATAATTGCATGGGTAAATTAAAGCCGGGATTTTCCGATACTTTAAGTTGAAGCGTAATTCCAGTTGATCCTGTAAATTAAATAATTGCATTCCAACAATGCAAAAATTGCTCATTAGCTTTTTTAGTACTTTATTTGTTTCCTAAATCCTAATATGAAACAAATTACCCTTGCCCTTAGTTGCATGCTTTTTTCTTTTTCATTCAGTTATGCAGATGGAAACAAAGACTCTTTAGAGCTGGAACTTGAAAAGCAACTCTTATTTATTGATTCCGTAGAAAACGCCCTGCATTGGGATACCAGCACTGTTGTTATTGGCAATGGTATTGCAAAAATTAAAGTCCCGAAAGGGTTTAAATTCCTGAACGCAACTCAAAGTAAATTTGTACTACATGATTTATGGGGCAACCCGGAAAGAGATGATATCCTCGGGATGATTTTTCCAGAGAATGGCGGACCCTATGCAGACAGCAGTTATGTATTTGTAGTAAGCTTTGAAGAAGATGGTTATGTAAAAGATGGCGATGCAGATGATATTGATTACGACGACATGTTTAAAGACATAAAGAAAGCAGAACCTGACCTAAATGTTGAAAGAAGTAAAGAGGGATATGAGCCGATACTAATGATGGGCTGGGCTGCCAAGCCTTACTACGATAAAAACAAAAAAGTACTGCATTGGGCCAAGGAATTAAAGTTTGGAGATGCAGAGAGTAATACCCTGAACTATGACGTTAGGGTGCTGGGAAGAAAAGGTATTCTTTCTTTAAATGCAATTGCGGCAATCGAAGACCTGCCGTTGGTAAAAGCAAATATTGACAAAGTGCTGATGATGCCTGAATTTACTGAAGGCAACAAATACAGCGATTATAATGAATCGACAGATAAAGTGGCTGAATACACCATTGGCGCACTCGTTGCCGGAAGTGTTCTGGCAAAAACCGGCGTGCTTGCCATGATAGGCAAATTTCTAATTGCTTCCTGGAAATTTATACTGATTGGTTTGATAGCTGTAGGCGGAAGTATGCGAAAGATATTTAAGCGTAAAAAACCAGCAGAAGCCGAAGAAACAGACAGTATCGCCTAAAACCCAAAATGAAATAATCCAAATGGGGCAGCACAATAATTTCAAATGTTATTGAGTTGCCCTTTATTCTATTCAAGGCAAAACCGTTCTATTTAAACCCGGAATAGCTTGCCTATTCTCTCCATTTACCACTGGCTTTTTAAATATTGCTAATTTTTTCTATGCGGCGAATTAGTAGCCATTAATTCTGCCATCTAATAGATATATCCATTCATTCGAATAATAGATTGCATAAGGAATTTTAAAGCTATATCTTGAAATCCTAATTCAATTTTATGAAGAACCTTGCTGCACTAATTAGTTTAAACCTTATTGCATCTATTGCTCATTCGCAGGCACCCGGCACTATGTGGTTAAAACAAAATGGCAGCGTGGGTTTTAGCACCTCCACACCTTTAGGAAAGGTTCAAATCAATCACCGCAGCAGTCCTGTAAATCCGACTTTTATGTTGATGGATTCGGCAACTGACCAGGGAAGTACAATGCGGTTTGCAAATATTGGAGTTAATGGTTTTACAGAGGTATCGGGCCTCACCTATGAAATATCTTTTCGTAGCAACAGCACCGGAATTATGTGGCTTAAAGCCAATGGAAATGTTGGGATTGGCACTCCTTCTCCTACAGGAAAACTACAGGTAAGTCACAGGGCTTCCAATGAAAGTCCTGCTATTGTAATTTTTGATTCCACCAATGGGAATGGCAATGGCATATCCTTTCGCAAAGAAGCAGCAAACAAACAATTTAACATGGTTTATGATGGTGCCAGCCTGTATTATAATCCAAAAGAAGTTGGTGTCGACAAATCGACACCGTGGGTATTTACGGGTAGCGGCCAAACGGGTTTTGGAACCAGTTCGCCCTTAGGCCTGATCCAATTAAATAATAAATCAAGCAAACTGCAACCAGCTATCGTTATAAAAGATTCTACTTCCGGCATTGGCAACATGATCGCCTTTAGAAAACAGGGTTATGATAAGCAATTTAGAATCCGAAATGACTTTGGCGGACAGGATCTTGAATTTGGCGGGCAGGAACTGGAATTATTTTCAATTGATTTTTCCCGGGGTGGGGTAACTCACGAAGATACCTGGGATGTATCCCGTTTAGCCATAAGAGGAAATGGCAATATTGGGATAGGTACAACGATACCGCAGGCACGGTTACAAATCAACAACAAGGCAAGCAAATTGAAACCGGGCCTGGTGCTGATAGATTCATTAACCGGCACAGGGAATATGATTGCATTTCGTAAGCAAGGATCCGACAAACAATTCAGGTTAAGTTTAGGAGGACAGGAATTAGAATTAGGCGGGCAAGACCTGGAACTGTTTTCAATAGATTATTCACAGGGTGGCGTAACTCATGAAGACACATGGAATGCATCCCGCTTCGCAATAAGAGGAAACGGAAATACTGGCATTGGCACTATCGCTCCCGAAGGCAGATTGCAGGTGAATAATAAAACAGCCAGGTTTAGACCGGCTTTGATGTTGGTTGATTCTTCAAGTGGTGAAGGCAATATGTTGGCTATGCGCAAGCAAGGGTCAAATAAACAATTTAAACTAATTGCCGATTTAGGCGGACAAGATCTTGGATTGTTATCCTGGGCATATGAAGGCGGGGGTATCGAAGACCAGGATGACTGGCGTAATGCGCTTTTCACCATACGCGAAGATGGCAATATTGGTGTCAGCACAAAGGAACCCGCTGGCCGCTTTCAAATCAACAATAAATCTACCAATACGTTACCAGCTTTGTTATTATCAGATTCAGCCGAAGGAACAGGGAACATGATTGCATTTCGTAAGCAGGGAGTTAATAAACAATTCAGAATAAACACAAATCTTGCAAACGATAACCTGCAGTCTTTTTTGTCGATCGGTGTTCATAATGATGGTGAAGTCTATGCTCCTGCTATCGCTTTACGGGCAGATGGTAAAGTAGGAATCAATAACCCCAATCCAGTGAATGCACTTGATATAAACGGGGATATTAATTTTTCAGGAAAACTTAAAGTACAGGGTAACCAGGGACTTGCAGGACAGGTATTAAAAAGTAATGGACCCAATCAATCACCTTCCTGGCAAGCAATCTCTCAACCGTCAGGTTTCAATGCTATTTCAAACCTATTCATCGTGCCGGCAGCAAATATCATCATACCAGGTTTTACAGTTGAGCGCTTTGATTTTGCTAACCAGTTTAATATGCTAACAGGTGAATTTGTAACCCAGGAAATAAATACTTATGCGCTTAATGCACATGTTGCTTTTACAACAACCTTAAGCAATTTGCCACAGTATTCTTTGAAAGTTGTAATTGAAATTTTAAATGCAGACAACTTGCCTGTGCAGGCGCTTGAACAATCAATACCGTTACCGACCAATATGCCAGCTCAAACTATCCATGTATCATCTCATTCGATTCAACAATTACTTCCCGGGCATAAAGTGCGGCTTAAAATATTGCATACAAGACCGGATGGCCCGGTACAAGCTAAAGTGGAAGAATTTAGCGCTATTAAAATGTAAACATGCTGGGCGAGCTACTTCACTTTTCACATCCGCTTTGCTTTAACCACCTATTCAAAAAAAACTTTGCTGATTAGTTTGCTGTTGTTATTATTTCAAATTCAAAAGCGTAGATATAAGCTGCACACATTTTTATGCCTTCAAAATAGAATAAGTCAATTTTGAAGAACCTTTAATTATATAAAACTGCCTCCTGAATATCACAAAATAACATTAGTTATAAAAATTATTTAATACCAGGAAATCTAACCCAAATTTTCATTATCACCGGCTATCTTAAACCCAGGATTACTACAAAGGAAAATTCGTTAAAGTAACCAGCACACATTATCTTTAAGCAAACTAGTTGCCATCGCTTTCCGTCCTTTCAATTTGCCGGCTTTTTTATTCTTTTTCCATCGGAGATAAACAAGGTTGCTAATTTTTATTAGCAACAATTTTGATATCATGTCCAATTAATTTTTTCAAAGTCCTTTAAATGCAAAAAACATTATTGCTATCACCATTTTTATTTTGGGTGTTCACAATAAATGCTCAGAACGTTGGTATTGGTACCACCACTCCGCTTGCAAGGCTGCATGTAAAAGACAGCAACGTAGTATTTTCAGCTACAGGCCTGGCACCGGCTTCACCGGGGAACCCACCTATTTCCGGCAAGGGAAGAAGAATGATGTGGTATGCTGATAAAGGGGCATTCAGAGTTGGTTATGTAGACGACAGCCAATGGGATAAGGATAACATCGGTAGCTATTCCTTTGCTGCGGGTTATAATGCAAAAGCAAAAGATGCGGTTACGATAGCACTTGGCGCTATGTCGGAGGCTTCGGGTTATTCTTCAACAGCTATCGGATCGGATGCACTTGCTACACAACCACATGCTGTTGCCATTGGAAGCGGGGCCTCAGCCCTGGCTTTGCGCTCCCTGGCAATGGGGTATGCAACAAAAGCATCCGGCAATTATTCAACGGCGATCGGTTCACAAACCCAAGCCACCGGCGATTTTTCAATAGCTTTTGGCTCGGAGTCACTCGCTTCCGGAGGATATTCCACTGCACTTGGCCTTAGTGCTTTGGCAAATGGAAATGCTTCTACTGCAATAGGCGGCGCTGCTAAATCAAACGCGGAATACAGCATTGCCATTGGTGAATCTGTTACTTCTAATTCCTGGATATCAACTTCGCTCGGCAGGCACAATGATCCCATTGTTGCTTTACCAACCAACACCTGGAACCTGTTAGAACCTTTACTAATTATTGGAAACGGGACAGGATCCAGTGATAAAAAAAATGCATTTGTTATCGCCAAAAATGGCCACGTATACATTGATCCTTCCAACAAAAACAATGGAACACTAGAAGGAAATAGTTTGATTTTTGGAGATTATAATACGTCTGTGGCAGGTATTAACTCAAAAAGAACGGCAACAGAAAATCAGAACGGTCTTGATTTTTATACCGGTTCTAATATCAGGATGAGTATTTCGAACAGCGGGAATATTGGTATTGGCAATACTACTCCAAGCGCACCTTTAACTTTCGCCAATACAACGGGAACTAAAATTAGCCTTTACAACGGAACGGCAAATTCCTATTATGGATTTGGCGTAGAGGCTTACCAATTACAGTTGTTTGCTGATAATGTTTTAGCCCGAATCAGCTTCGGATATTATGCCGGCGGCGTGTTTACCGAACGCATGCATCTAAATAACAACACGGGCATCTTAAACGTGTCGGGCGTTAACTATGCCTCCGATGAACGCTATAAAAAACAAATAACCCCCATCGAAAATTCACTTGAAAAAATTCAAGCCATCAATGGTGTTGAATATTATATGCGGGCAGATGAATTTCCATCCAAACATTTTAATAACAACCTGCAGGTGGGCCTGGTTGCACAGGAAGTTGAGAAGGTATTGCCGCAGGCAGTGCAAACTAATGAGGAAGGATTTAAAGCAATCGATTATGCAAGGGTAGTACCACTTTTAGTAGAGGGAATTAAGGCACAGCAAAAAGAAATTAATGAATTGAAAAGGCAGGTTGAAAAACTAACAGGGAAACATTAAATTTTGAACCATGAAAAAAACATTACTGCTTCTTATTTTATTCATGATCTCGTTTGCTACCTATGCACAAAATATAGGAATTGGAACTACAGCTCCGGCAACAAGTCTTCATATCAGCAAAGGTGCTTCGGGAGTTACACCATTTCCTGCAACGCTGTTAACTGTGGAAAGTAATGTAAACACTTATATAAATTTATTATCCCCCGCGCTAAATGAAACAGCTATATTATTTGGTGTGCCCGGAAGTGCTGCCAATGGTGTAATCATGTATAATAATCCAGCCACACCAAACGGATTTCAATTCAGGAACAACGGGAATCTTACACGATTTACCATAGCAAATAATGGAAATACCGGCATTGGAACAACAGCACCGGCGGCCAAACTTCATGTTTCCGCCGGAGATGCCTCGTTCGCTTTATTTGGTCCAAATAGTTTTGGCGGGCAACTCTATGTTGGCGCTGCACCAAACCAGGGTATTGCTGGTACAGCCCAGGTATTATCCTCCGATGGCAACCTTCATATTGACCCGGCACCCGGCAAAAAAACATACCTGGGTTATTACCAGGCCGGAGAACTTTATATCAATCCATTCGGAGGTAATACAGGGATTGGAACTACTACTCCATCAGCAACACTTGATGTGAACGGTTTTACCAAACTAGGCAACGCATCGCCTTCAATAAAGTTGAAAAAGCTAGCTGGAACAACATCAGCATTCAATGACGGGTATGTTTATATTACGCATGGATTAGATTATTCAAAGATCCTTTCTGTTTCTATAACGGTATATGCAGGATTGGTTTATTACGGCCCCGGGCAGGATAATTTCGCAACTTTCGATTGGTCTTATAATGAAAACAGTATTACTGTTCATAACGTGTTAGGTAAGTCTGCCAGTATTCTTTCCAAACCCATCAAAATCTTAATAATGTATGAAGAATAAGCGTGCTGTTTGTTTTTGTATAAAGATGTTTAAGGCATTGCAGATGCAAGGATGATTATTTTTTCAAAAAGTAAATGATCAACTATTTTAATGAGGCATTTAAATGGTAATGCATTAATGCTTTTTTCTTTTTTTGCTATGGATGATTTCCAATTTATCTAGTCTTGCTTTCAACAGGTCATTTTCCATTCTTAACTCTCCGATCTCATGGGTTCTTTTTTCCAAAGCTTTAATGGCGCTATAAGCGACTCCTAACAAATCGATTGGATTTACCAATGTATCGCTTCCAATGGTACCAAGTTCGTCTTTTCCAAAGGCAGCATGAAAATCTTGCGCCATAATGCCATAATGCCGGTTAGAAATTTCAGGATCATCCTTGTATTTCCAGGAAGTGTAGTTGATTGATGCAAGTTTCTTCAGGCTATTTTCATCTTCCATTGGAAGTACCTGTTCTTTTTTTGTGCTATCGCAAAGCGATAGCCATGAACTGGTATTTGGTTGAAGATAAACACCAAGTGTTCCCGTATTATTGGATTGAAATTGGTAACCTCCGGCAAACTGTGCCATTAAATAAAAATCAGCAGGACTATACACCTGTAGTCCATCTATACGGCTGCCAAGTACCATTGATCCGACGTGTCCGTTTGTGTTGGCATTGTTTCCCAAAGCAAAAGAGAAAATTCCTGAAGCCTGGCAGGAATTACCGATGGCAAAACTGTAATGATTGCTATTGGGAGCAAAAAAATCCGAGCCGGAAACACAATCATTTCCCAGGGCAAAATCACGACCGCCTACAGCGCGGCAATTGTTGCCAAAAACAAAGGCCCGTGAACCAGTGGCGCAATGCCCGCCGGCGGAAAAGCTGGTGTTGTCACCAATGCCTATCGCAAATGTATTTTCTCCATAGCCGGGCAAAGTATAGCCAGCGTTTACATTGCGGCCCAACGCCATCGAGCCATAACTATTGGCATTGGCATAGTTTCCTATAGCAACCGAAAACTGCTCTTTGGCAGTGGCACCCACACCCCCCATAGCCACTGAATTACTTGCGAGAGCCTGGCTGGCGTAGCCAAGAGCCAGTGAATTTGTAAGTGAGGCAAAAGCATTTTGGCCAATAGCTACCGCATTTAAACCCGGAGCTTTTACATTGAATCCCATTCCAACAGAATACTGGCCAGTAGACGCATCATTCCAGAAATCAGCACCTGCTGCATCCAAATATCCAACCCTGAAAGCCCCTTTTTTTGAATTGAAAATCAACTTGCTTCCGGCGCCGGTTTGATTGATTGTACTACCAGTATTAAGAGTTCCACTTGCTATAAAACCGTTATTACTGATTACATGAAAGCCGGCCAGCGGTGCAGTTGTGCCTACTCCCACGTTTTGAGATAAAACGAGTTTGCTTGTAAAGAAGATAGTAATAACCATTACCAGCCTGATCTTTGACTTGTTCATAAGAAATTTGTTAGAGATATAAGAAAGATACTTCCAGATTTAACCTTAAAGTAAAACAATTAAAACCGCCGTAAAAAGTAGGATTTCACTGGAAGATAGGAACAGCAAATAATTGCCTTTTTTACGCAGTTCACCAGCTAAAAGAATTAATAAAAAAGGACCTTAATTCAACATCAAATCAGCCACCTTATCTTCGCCGGCAATATGGCTAATAAATTATCCGCAGCAATTACCGCAGTAGGCGGTTATGTACCAGAATATGTTCTCACAAATTTTGAGCTGGAAAAGATGGTGGATACCAATGATGAATGGATCCGAAGCCGAACCGGGATTTCTGAGAGAAGAATATTGAAAGGTGAAGGAAAAGCCTCTTCGGACCTTGGAACAGCGGCCGTAAACGATCTTTTGAAAAAACGGGGAATGGAGGCCAATGAAATTGATTGCATTATTTGTGCAACAGTTACACCCGACATGGTTTTTCCTGCCACTGCAAATATTATTGCTGATAAAGTAGGTGCTACCAATGCATGGGGCTATGATATGGAGGCCGCTTGTAGTGGTTTTTTATTTGGCCTGGTAACGGGCGCTATGTACATCGAAAGTGGCCGCTACAAAAAGGTGATCGTGGTTGGTGCCGAAAAAATGAGTTCTATAATCGACTATACAGATCGTGCTACCTGTATCATTTTTGGTGATGGTGCCGGCGCTGTTTTACTGGAGCCAAATGAAGAAGGTTTTGGCATCCAGGACAGCATTCTTAAGTCGGATGGATCGGGCCGCAATTTTTTACATATGAAAGGTGGTGGATCTTTGCGTCCTGCCACGGTTGAAACCGTTTTAGCAAGAGAACATTTTGCTTACCAGGAAGGTCAAACCGTTTTCAAATTTGCTGTTAAAGGAATGGCCGATGTTAGTGCCGAATTACTGGAAAGAAATAATATGACGGGTGAAGATATTGCGTGGCTGGTACCACACCAGGCAAACCTGCGTATTATTGATGCCACAGCAAATCGCATTGGTTTGCCGAAAGAAAAAGTTATGATCAATATTCAAAAATATGGCAACACCACTGCTGCTACGTTACCGCTTTGTTTGTGGGATTGGGAAAGCCAGTTAAAAAAAGGTGACAATATCGTACTTGCAGCATTTGGAGGCGGATTTACCTGGGGCGCCTGCATCGTGAAATGGGCGTATAACACAAAAGAAGTTGATTGTTCTTTGCAATATTAATGGAGCCCTTAGCCGCCGAATTGTTAAGATCCGGTCAACTAGAAATGCAATAAAAACATCCGGAAATCTTATCTTATACTTTGCCTCATATTTCAATAATGTCGGGCAACTCATTTGCGATCAGGTGCTGGCTGAAACACCTGGCAGCATTCTGCTCCAGGCAATAAAATCCAGTACCGGAATACTGCTAATTTCTAAAGCACGCAACATGGTTACTAACTGTCCCCGATGATAGGTACTGTGATTAAAAACATGTAACAATACCTCGCTTACAGGCTGTTGAAACTGATCGCCCTTAAAATTTTTGTATACCAGTTTACTTGCAATCGCTGCTTCATCAAAATCATCGCTTTTTATAAAAGTTTCCCATTGCATACTTTGGTGCAACCATCCATTACAGGCATCTTTTAAAGAGGGATCAAATGCAGCTGAGGGCACTATAATATTTTCATGCAACCGCATGCGCTGCCACCACGCACTTTCAGCGTCCCATATATGTAAAATAGTCTTGTATAAACTATCAAAACTCGAAGGCGTTTTTTGATACCACAAAACAGGGTCGCATTGTTCTACGGTATATATAATCCGGTGGTTAGCCCAAACATTGTAGGCAGCGTAATGTTCAAATAAGGACTTCATTAAACCCGTTGATTTTAGTGCAATAAAATTAAGCTTAAATGAAATGGCACAAACCGTTTTAATGCTGTTTTAGTTGGAAGGCATTACTTAGTTTTACAACCACCTTAATCCATGTTATTTAAAAGACTTAAATAGTAAATATGAGTGAACATCAATTATCTGGCTGGAGTAGTACAGCCATTCACGGAGGCAACGAACCCGATCCAAATCATGCGCATCTTACTCCAATATATGCCTCGTCTACTTTTTGGTTTGATACTGCCGAACAAGGTATGGAGCGCTTTGCCAGTGTAGAAAAAGAATTGATCTACAGCCGTTGGGGCAATCCCACTTTTAAAGTTTGTGAACAAAAAATAGCTGCCTTGGAAGCTTTTGGTTTAAAAGATGAAAATGGCAACCCATTGGAATTAAAAGCATTGTTGCATGCCAGTGGGCAAGCAGCAATGAGTACTTTATTTTTAAGCTGTTTACAAACGGGTGATAAGGTTTTGTCCCATCATTCATTGTATGGTGGCACGCATGAAATGCTAACGAAACTTCTCCTACAAAATGGCATAGAAGCAATTATAGAAGACCTGCATGATATTACCAAAGCGGAATCACTCTTACAGCAATTTCCTGAAATCAGGTTAATTCACCTCGAAACACCCGCTAACCCCACTATTCAATGCGTGGATATAGAGGCTTTTGCTAAGCTCGCAAAAAAGTATGGCAAACTGATCAGCGTTGACAACACTTTTGCTACACCTTATTTACAGCAACCTTTTAAATACGATGTTGATTTTGTATTTCATTCCACTACAAAATTTCTAAACGGACATGGTACTGCCATAGGTGGAGTTCTCATTGGAAAAGACATCGAATTTATGAAAACGAAAGCCTGGAAATGGCATGCATTATTGGGTGGCAACGCAAATCCCTTTGACGCATTCCTGTTAACGCAAGGAATTAAAACATTAGAGATCAGGATGCAGCGGCATTGTGATAATGCAATGCAGGTTGCCAACTTCCTCGAAAAGCATCCAGCTGTTGAAAAGGTTAATTATACTGGTTTAAGTTCTCACCCCGATTATGCTATTTCAAAAAAACAAATGAGCCATGCCGGTCCTATGATGAGTTTCGAATTGAAGGGAGGCATCGATGCAGGAAAAAGATTCATCAATAAATTGCAGATGTGTGTCCGGGCTGTTTCGTTGGGCACTGTTGACACGTTGATCAGTCATCCCGCCACTATGAGTCATGCAAGTGTACCAAGGGAAGACCGGTTAAGATTTGGTATAAGCGATGGTCTTATCCGCATGAGTGTTGGAATTGAAAATATACAGGATATAATACAGGATTTAAACCAGGCTCTTAACAACTAATAACGATTAAAGATGAAAATTGGAATTGTACTCTCAACGTTTCTTTTTGCGCTAAATGCAATCAGCCAAACCTCCATTAAAAACGATAAGCGTTTAGAAGGACTGGATGCCGATCTTAACAATATTCTGAAAACGAGTAAGGCAAGCAGTTTTGCTGTAGCAGTAGTTGAAAAAAACAAAATTGTTTATGCAAAAGGATTCGGGCTGGCTAATATTGAAAAACAATTAGCAGCAACTGAAAACACCTTATACGCAATTGGTAGTTGTACAAAATCTTTTACCAGTTCGCTAATTGGAATACTTGAAAAAGATGGCAAACTGGATATCGATAAACCTGTTCAAAATTATTTGCCTGAATTAAAATTCTACAACAATAACTTAAACAATGATATCACATTGCGGGACATGATGAGCCATCGAACTGGCTTGCCGAGACATGATATCTCCTGGTACTTATTTCCAACATCAAACAGGGATTCGCTGTTGCAACGCATCCAATTCCAGGAGCCTAATTATGGCTTGCGTGAAAGATGGCAGTATAATAATTTTATGTTTTTTGCGCAGGGGAAAGTGGTAGAAAAACTTACAGGTAAAACCTGGGAAGAAAATGTAAGGGAAAAACTTTTTATTCCATTAGCCATGAAGGCAAGCAACATGCCTTATATGTCGGTAAAGAATGAAGCTACAATTGCAGAAGCTTATGAATTAAAAAAGGACAGCACCAACAAGAAAATACCACATTACAACATAGGTGGCATGGGGCCTGCCGGCGCTATTTACAGCAGTGTAAGTGATATGGCAAACTGGGTCATTACCTGGATAAACGGAGGAAAGTTTAATGGAAAAGAAATTCTCTCCTCGGCATATGTAAGAGAAGCTATTTCATCGCAGATGGTTACTGCTGGCGGAATCCCTGATTCAGAAAAACCCGATATCATGTTTGGCAACTACGGTTTTGGCTGGTTTAATAGTTCATACAAAGGACATTACCGCGTTGAACATGGTGGCAATATCGATGGATTTAGTGCAAATACCTGCTTCTTTCCAACCGATAGCATTGGCATAATCGTTCTTACAAACCAAAATGGCTCATGGGTGCCTGCCGTTGCAAGAAATATCATAGCCGACCGTATGCTTAAACTAACCCGTTTCGATTGGACAGCTGATCGTGTAAAGGCAATTGTAAAAGGAAAGAAAACAGAAGCAGAAAGCAAGAAAGCTGGTGGCTCCGAAGTAAGAAAAAAAACAAATCCTTCGCATGAAGCAAAAGCTTATGAGGGATTATACAATCATCCCGGTTATGGAACAATGGAGTTGATAAATGAACACGATTCATTGTTTGCCTATTGCCCTGATAAAAAACTATGGCTCGAATATTATCATTACGATACCTATGCACCATACATTTTAACAGAAGGCGATAAGCCGGATACAAGCGATCGATCCCAGATGCGTTTTATTTTTAATACAGCAGCTTCGGGTGAGATTTCGTCGCTGGAAATTAATGGGATTGAAGATCCCAAACTGCATATTATTTTCAACAAAATTCCTAAGCCAAAAGCATTAACGAAAGATGAACTGACTTTGTATACTGGTGATTATGAACTTTCAGGAATGACTGTCAAATTATATTTAAAAGGTGATGTGCTCTATGCTGCAGTGCCGGGACAAACTGATTATGAATTAGTGCCGATGCAGGAAAAAGACAAATTTAGTTTGAAGATCATTGCTGGTTATTTTATGCAATTCGAAAGAAACGACCAGGGAGAAATCATTGCTGCATCCTTCATTCAACCCAATGGTACATTTAAGGCCAAAAGGAAGAAATAATGAACAAACAACTGCTTGTTGCCTGCTGTGTAATTTTGCTGTTTGCATGCAAACAAAAACCCGTATACAATACTATTATCCGGAGTGGTGTAATATACGATGGCAATGGCGGTGAGCCTTATACAGCAGATATTGGAATTAATGCAGATACTATTGCTTTTATTGGTGACTTAAAAGAGGCTGATGCAAAAGAAATAATTGATGCAAAGGGGATGGCAGTGGCGCCGGGTTTTATAAATATGCTTAGCTGGGCTACTGAGTCGTTAATTGAAGATGGCCGTTCTCAAAGTGATTTAAGGCAAGGCGTAACGCTTGAAGTAATGGGTGAAGGCTGGAGCATGGGACCATTAAACGAAAAGCTTAAACGAGAACTGGTTACTGCACAGGGTGATATAAAATACCAAGTAAAATGGAATAGCCTCGGTGAGTATCTAACCTATCTTGAAACGAAAGGGGTGAGTTGCAATATAGCCTCCTTTGTTGGGGCTACAACTGTAAGACAATATGTAATTGGTGAAGACAATCGCGACCCAACATCAGCAGAACTAGACAGCATGAAGTTACTGGTAAAACAAGCAATGGAGGAAGGTGCTATGGGCGTAGGTTCATCACTTATCTATCCACCTGCCTTTTTTGCAAAAACCAGTGAATTGATTGAATTGTGTAAAGTGGCAGCGCAATACAATGGTTCTTATATCAGCCATATGCGAAGTGAAGGCAACAAGCTGATGGAAGCTTTGGAAGAATTAATAACCATTGCAAAAGAAGCAAACATTCATGCAGAAATTTACCATTTAAAAGCAGCAGGAAATCAAAACTGGAATAAGATAGACAGTGCAATTTCCAGGATAGAAATGGCACGAAAACAAGGTATCAATATTACTGCCGACATGTATACTTATCTCGCCGGTGCTACCGGATTAACAGCAGCCTTTCCGCCTTTTTTGCAAGATGGTGGATTTGATAAATTAAGACAGCGCCTGCAGGATCCCGCTACCCGGTTACAAATGAAAAAAGCCATGAACACGAATGCTGCTGATTGGGAAAACTTGTATTATGCAGCAGGTTCACCTGGTAAAGTTTTGTTACTTGGTTTTGTAAAAGATTCCCTGAAAAAATATACTGGTAAAACGCTGGCAGAAGTAGCATCAATCCGTGGTACGTCACCTGAAGAAACGGCAATGGATTTGATCATCCAGGATAGTAGTAGAATTTCTGTAGCCTATTTTTTAATGAATGATGAAAATCTTAAAAAACAGGTAGCATTGCCATGGGTAAGCTTTGGCAGTGATGAGGGATCTTACACCAATGAGGGTGTGTTTCTAAAGTCAAATGCCCACCCGAGAGCCTACGGTAATTTTATACGGGTACTTGCTAATTATTGCAGGGACGAAAAAGTTTTAAGCCTCGCTGCAGCAATAAATAAATTAAGCAAACTACCGGCCACCAATTTAAAACTCGTAAGGCGAGGCGAATTAAAAAGCGGCTATTATGCGGATGTAGTGGTATTTGATCCTGCTAAAGTAAAAGATAATGCTACGTATGATAACCCACATCAATATGCCACCGGGATTACTTATGTGCTGGTAAACGGAACTACGGTATTAAGCCAGGGCAATCACACAAACGCGATGCCCGGAAGATTTATAAAAGGCCCGGGATATAAAAATTAGTTTAGAAGAATTTCAATTCAATTATATAATGAACATTACAATACGCAGGGCAATAAAAGAGGATTGCCCAAGATTACTCGAGTTAGTAAAAGAACTTGCGCTATACGAGAAAGCACCACAGGAAGTAACGGTTACATTGGAGCATTTTATAGATAGTGGGTTTGGTGAAAACCCCGTATGGTGGGCATTTGTAGCAGAAGAAAATGAAGTTGTGCAGGGATTTGCTTTATATTATATCCGGTACAGTACCTGGAAAGGACAAAGAATGTATTTGGAAGACATTGTTGTTACAGAAGCCATGCGTGGTAAAGGCCTGGGGAAATTATTGTTTGATGCACTGATTAAAGAAGCTACAGAAAAGAACCTGAGTGGAATTGCCTGGCAAGTGCTGGATTGGAATAAACCAGCCATTAATTTTTATAGAAAATACGATGCAAATTTTGATGGTGAATGGATAAACTGCAGTATCAAAATCAATCAATAATTTTCAAATAAATTTTGTTCGCGATAGAGTTAATGCTTTTCGTTTTAATTGGCACAAAGGTTAATTCAAGCCACCATGTCCCTTGTATAAATTAACCGGTTTGTCTAAGTGTAGTTTTAAAACCGTCACATATTTATCAATAACTGAAGCCGGCACATCAATGTATACCAGCCCGGGTACAGGGCTCCACGAAATTTTTCCTACCACTTTGGATGTAAGCTTTTTACCATTACCTACTACTGAAATATCAAGTACTTCATTCTTCAAACCTTTTACCATAATGGGACCATTCTGTTGGCCATGTAAAAACAAATAAAGAATGGTGGAATCTTTCGATAAGGTACTTGGGCCATAAAAATGACCTTGTGGTAATCCACCAATGGTATTAAAGATAGCTTCACCATGCTTTTTGTTCCAGCTACCTAATTCTTTTAGCACTTTTACCTGTTCTACTGGAATGGTGCCATCCGCTTTGGGCCCCATATCGAGTAATAAGTTTCCTCCGTTAGCTATCGCATCAACAAAAATGGTTATTACTTCATAAGGTGTTTTCCAATTATTATCATTGTGAAAACCCCAGTTATCATTAGTGGTCATACACAATTCCCACCACTTGTAGGCAGGCCTGGTAACAGGAAAATTTTGCTCGGGTGTTTCATAATCACCATAACCCTGCAAGCGACCGTTAATGATTGCTGCGGGATTGTGCGAAAGAATCATTGTTCTAACTTTTTGTGATTCCCATTCTTCCGCTGAATGCTCCCAGTCACCATCAAACCACCACAAATCTGGTTTAAACAAAGTATTAATTTCTTTTATTTGTCCCTGGAAAAAATCCCTGTACCTGTTCCATCTGTTATAATCAAATGATACACTATATCGCGAACTATCTTTCAGAAAACCGGGATAATTATTTTCACTCCAGTCGAGCAAAGAAAAATAAGCACCGCATTTTATATTTCTTTTTCTAAGTGCTTCAAAAAAAGGCTTGATCATATCCCTCTTTGCAGGTGTTTTCTTAACGATACTAAGATCATTTAGCTTAGTATCATACATGGATACTCCATCATGATGCTTGGTTGTAATTACTGCATAGCGGGCGCCACTTTCCTCTATAAGGCTAGCCCAGGAAGAAGGGTCATAATCAGCCAGGGTAAAACCGTCCAGCTGCTTCATGTAGTCTGCGTAACTGATCTTTTTATTGTGAAAACTCCATGATTCATCTACACCATTTACGGCATAGATTCCTGAGTGAATAAAGATGCCAAGTTTAGCATCAGCAAACCATTCCATCTTTGCTTTTATATCTGCAGGAACAATATTTTTTTGTCCAAAGGATCCGTAAGATAGAAATGACATAAACCCAATTACATAAAAACAAATAATCTTATTCATCAATATATTTTCCTTGTTGAATGTAATGAACCTGGACACTAAAGAGACTCTCACCTAATTTCTTCCCTCTGTAATTACGTCTTTTGCAATTTTTTGAATCAATCCCTGCAACACTTTTCCAGGACCACACTCTGTAAAACGATTAGCTCCATCTGCCACCATCGCCTGCACGCATTGCGTCCATTTCACCGGGCCTGTTAACTGGTGTATTAAATTTACTTTAATGTCAGCGGGTCTGAGTACGCCTGCAGCAGCTACGTTTTGATAAACTGGTGCAAAAGGTTGATTGAAAGTTGCGGCCTCTATTGCTGCCACCAGTTCTTCCTCTGCATGAATCATTAAAGGACTATGAAAAGCCCCACCCACAGGTAACAATAAAGCTCTTTTGGCACCAGCTGCTTTTAGTGCTTCGCAGGCTGCTGTAACTCCTGCTAAAGAACCGCTGATCACCAATTGCCCGGGGCAATTATAATTGGCCGGAACCACCACATCAGTCATTTCGCTACAGATCTTTTCAACTACATCATCCGCCAATCCAAGAATGGCTGCCATTGTTCCCGGGTCAGTTTCGCAGGCATGTTGCATGGCAACGGCGCGCACCTTGACTAACTTCAAAGCATCCTCAAATGATAAGGTTCCATTTGCAACCAATGCTGTAAACTCCCCTAAAGAATGACCTGCAACCATATCGGGAACGTCAGTAACAAGCGTTTTAAAAGCTATTACTGAATGAAGAAAAATAGCCGGTTGTGTTACGTTGGTTTGCCTTAGAGCCTCATCCGTACCTTCGAACATAATATCGCTGATACGAAAACCCAGTATTTCATTAGCTTGTTCAAATAGTTCTCTCGCCTGGCTACCAGTTTCATATAATGCTTTACCCATGCCGCTGAATTGTGCACCCTGGCCTGGAAATACAAATGCATGTTTGCTCATAAATAGAATTATTATTATATTGACTGCAGGAGATAGAATACATTTTTAACCAGCAGCAGTACGCTAATCAACATTGTTGCTTGCCCCACCCTGGCGCTTCACTCACTTGTACTTTCTTAGCACCATGCACCGTCAATCTTTAATTATCTGGTACAATACTAATGTTAATAGTCAAACTAATTAATGCAGGTTACTGCCTATCAACCGTAGAAATTCTCCCCGGGTGGTTTCATTGCGAAATTCACCACTAAATGCAGAAGTGGTGGTAACACTGTTTTGCTTGCTTACACCACGCATCATCATGCAATAATGGCGGGCTTCTATTACTACTGCTACACCCAACGGATCTAAGGCACTTTGTAATGAATCCAATATTTGCGTGGTAAGCCTTTCCTGTACCTGTAATCGCCTTGCATACACATCTACTACGCGGGCTATTTTACTTAGGCCAGTAATCCAGCCATTTGGTATATAAGCAACATGTGCCTTACCAGTAAACGGCAGCATATGATGTTCGCAAAGACTATAAAGTTCAATATCCTTTACTATCACCATTTCACTCACGTTTTCTTTGAAGCGTGCCGAATTAATAATCTTTACAGCATCCTGCTGGTAACCCTGTGTAAGATATTGCATGGCTTTTGCCAGGCGTTCGGGTGTTTTTACCAATCCTTCCCTTTCAGCGTCTTCTCCTAATAACGAAAGCGACTCACGGTAACAATCTGCCAGCTTTTCGGTAGTAGGCAAATCGTAATTTTCTGTTTTTGAGTAAGCCATAAATACAAGATAAAATAAGTGAATTAAATTTTAATGCAATAAAACAGGAAACAATATAATAGGTTCAATAAATTGGCACAAACAGGTACCGGGATAACTAAAATCTATTTCCTGTTTTCTTTTCCAGGTTCTGTCAAACAAGTACTGTAACAATCATTACAGCAAAAAGAACTTTAATAATAATTATATATAAATCTCACCTACCATATACAAGATAGCTTTGCCTTTCATTATCACACGATCAGCCAAATCTTCACACAACAAGTAACCTCCTCTATGCGAAAGCTGCCTGGCAGTCATTTGTTTTTTTTCTAACCGGTTAGCCCAAAATGGAATAAGCTGTGCATGTGCAGAACCGGTCACAGGGTCTTCATCAATTCCTGCAGCAGGTGCAAAAAACCTGGATACAAAATCACTGTCATTACCCGGAGCAGTGATAATTAATTTGTCAAAATATTGCTTTAACAATGCAAAATCGGGTTTACAGTTTTGCACAGCAAATTCGTTCTCTGCTTCAACCAATAGATCGCGGTATTGATGCACCGAAATAATTTTCATGCCTCCCAGTGCTTCACTCAAAAATGCGGGTACTTCGGGCACCACTTCCGGCATCCATCGTGGAAAATCCATTGATATAAACTCTCCTTCTTTTGTAACAATCAATGGTCCGCTGGCACTATAAAACACAATGGTATCAGAAGGATGTTCAAGGATATTAAATAACACATATGCACTTGCAAGTGTCGCATGCCCGCATAAGTTAACTTCAACTTCAGGAGTGAACCACCTGATTTCGTAAGCCAGTACTTCTTCACTTACAAGATTGGTGATCACAAGAGGATCTGCTGATACATTGATAACCGGCTCTCCCGGAACTGGTACAATGAAAACTGTTTCGCTCAGGTTGTTTTCAAGGGCAACCTGTTGCATCAGTTCCACCGGCAACCATTCGGTAAGCGGAATAACAGCAGCGGGATTACCAGAAAAAAGCTTTTCACCAAATGCATCAACCTGGTATATGTTAAGCTTCATGCTTTTTTATTTTTCCTGTTTGTAAAAGGACGGTAAAGATAAATGATACCGCACCGCAAATACACGAATACAAACAATGCTGGCTATACAAACTATTTGGGCCAGGGTTTCGTAAACAGAGAAATAATGCAGGAAATAATATAGTAATCCGCCCGTAAAACATGCAGAAGCATAAATTTCTTTCCTGAAAATAACCGGCACATTGTTAAGTAAAACATCCCGTATTACACCACCAAAACAGGCTGTAATAGTGCCAAGTGCCAGGCAAATTCCCGGTGAAAATTCAGCAGCTATTCCTTTCTCAATACCAACCAGCGTAAACAGGCCAAGGCCTAATGAATCAAACAAGAATAATGTTTTCGGATACCTACTGGATGAATCGAAAAATAGCGTGGCAATAACGCTGATCAAAATAACCAACACGGTTGTTTCATTTCGCAGCCAGGCCACCGGGGTTGATCCAATTAATATATCCCGCAAAGTGCCTCCGCCAATAGCTGTTGCAAATGAAATTGCCACTACTCCAAAAACATCCAACCGCTTTTGCATGGCCGACCTTGCACCGGATACAGCGAATGCTGCAGTGCCTAAAATATCAATTACCTGCAAAAAGTTAATTGTCATAAACAGGATTGATTACAATAAAATATAAAAAGCAGAATTTTAACTGCGTAAGACAGTTGAATGAATTTTATCCGCAACCAATTAAAACTTATTCGGCCATCATTTCCCGAACCAAGTTTACAATATCTTCTGTATTAGGCTTGCTAAAATAATCACCATCACTTCCATAGGCTGGCCTGTGTGCTTTGCCTGTTAAAGTACGCGGACTTGTATCTAACCAACGGTACCCGCCTTGCTGCTCCATAACATGATTAAACATATATGCTGCTGCTCCACCCGGCACATCTTCATCAACAAACAAAATCCGGCTTGTTTTTTTCAGGGAATCTAAAATGCTGTGATGAATATCAAAGGGAAGCAGGGTTTGAACATCAATGATTTCTACACTGATGTTTTGGAGACTTAACCTGGTAGCAGCTTCCTGCACTATACGTAAAGTTGATCCGTATGAAATAATCGAAATATCAGTTCCTTGTAATAAAATTTCGGGGATACCGAGAGGCACGGTATAATCCAGCAAATTGGACGGTAATTTCTCTTTTAACCGGTATCCGTTTAGACACTCAATCACAAGCCCCGGATCGTTTGCCTGTAATAAGGTATTGTACATTCCCGCGGCTTGTACCATATTTCTTGGTACGCAAACATAAATGCCACGAAGGCTATTGATGATCATTCCTAACGGGCTTCCACTATGCCAGATCCCTTCGAGCCTATGACCACGGGTACGAATGATCATCGGGCAGCTTTGCTGACCTGCTGTACGGTAATGCAGTGACGCAACGTCATCGCTTAAAACCTGTAAACCATATAACAGGTAATCCAGGTATTGAATTTCAGCAATAGGCCGCAATCCTCTTAAAGCCATTCCTACACCCTGCCCCATGATAGTCAATTCCCGGATGCCCGTATCAAAAATGCGGCTGGAGCCATGTTTTTGTTGCAGACCGGCAAAGCCCTGGTTTACATCTCCAATACGACCAAGGTCTTCCCCAAAAGCAATTACCGTGGGGTGGGCTGTAAACAAAGCATCAAAATACCTGTTTAATACTTCGTAACCATTGAACAAAGCTTCTGAATGGTAAACAGGTTTTATTTCTTTTATATTCAAAGCGCTTTTAACGCCTGTGTTATAAAGGAAACTATTAAAAAGCGACTCGTTTTCACTTGATAAAGCATGATAATAATTCCTGATTGGCTCAGTTAATAAATCCTGATCTGAAAATTGTAAGGCTATCGAAAGGGCTTTGATAATGTCCTTTCTTAAAGGTTCTCTATTGGCTACCAGTTCTGATAATGCCATTTTTGTTTGTGGATGGGCATTACCGGCTTCAATGAAATTCGAAAGCAATTCTTTTGTCTTTGTAGCCTGGGCCAGTATTGGCAAATTATAATCGTTCCTGGCTTTCGACCTGCTGTCACGCACCGTTTTCTTTGCTTCCAATTCTATATCTTCCAGTTCTTCTTCAGAAGCCAGTTCATTGGAAAGCAACCATTCTTTCATTTTTTTGATACAATCCCATTCGCGTTCCCACTCGAGCCGTTCGTTGCTTTTATATCTTTCATGGCTTCCGCTGGTACTATGTCCCTGGGGTTGAGTCACCTCTTCCACATGAAACAAAGCAGGCGTGTGCGTTTCCCTGATATGATCGATCGCATGTTCAAAAACCTCGCACATACCAGCATAATCCCATGCCTTTACTTTATAGATATTGAGCCCGTTTGTTTCATCTTCTTTTTGCATGCCACTTAAAGCATCGGAAATAGAGGCCTTTGCAGTTTGATATTTCTTTGGAACGGAAATACCATATCCATCATCCCAAACAAAAATAGCCAGTGGTATTTGCAACACGGCAGCAGCATTTACGGTTTCCCAAAAATGTCCTTCACTCGTACTGGCATCTCCTATGGAGCAAAAACAAACCTCGTTACCATTATTACTGAGTTCTTTGAACTGTTTTAATTGTTCCACATTTCTGAATGTATAAGAAGCAAGTGCAAGTCCAATTGAACGGGGCATTTGGGCTGCAGTTGGCGCCATGTCGGCCGCTGTATTATACTGTTCTGCCAGTGCTAGCCAATTACCATTCTCATCAGTATTTTTCGTTGCAAAATGGGAATTCATTTGGCGGCCTGCGCTCCAGGGATCGTTATTTATGTCAGGATCAGCATACATCTGGGCAAAAAATTGCTGGGGTGTAGCCATACCCAGGGCGAACATCCAGGTCTGGTCGCGGTAGTAACCACTTCGCCAATCGCCCGGCTTAAAAAATTTAGCTAAAGCAACCTGTGGTAATTCTTTGCCATCTCCAAAAATTCCAAATTTCGCCTTGCCAGTCAATACTTCTCTTCTTCCCATTAAACTAACCTGCCTGCTTATATAAGCAACCTTATAATCATTCAGCACTTCGTTTCGAAAATTATCGAACGATAGTTGACTTAGATCCTGGCTGGCAACATTAGATTCCATCATACAAATGTAATAGTTCAATTATCAATGAATTACCTCCAAAAAAATGGGGGGAAAAAGCGTGCGAAAAACATTTAACAGCGTGGTTAGCTTTATTAATAATTATTTTGAAATACTTTAGCGGAAATTTAAAAAAAATTGAAAGTATATGAAAAAGCAATTGGCGGCTTTCTTAGCCTGTTTTATTCTGATGGCAGCATCAGTTAATGCCCAAACCCAAACAGATAAAAAAGCCGAAAACATCTGGCTTAGTGAATCAAGTCACGATTTTGGCAAAATTTCACAGGGCAAGCCCGTTTTTACTTTTTTTGAACTAAAAAGCACTACTGCCGATTCTTTAAAATTGGAAATGGTACAAGCCGGATGCGGATGCACCACCCCGGAATTTAAAGCAGGTACCTATGCTCCCGGTGAAGTTATAAAAATTAAAGTGGGCTATAACGCTGCCAGCGAAGGCAGTTTTACAAAGCCAGTTACCATCACTTATAATGGAGGCCTTCAAAAAGTTATAAACATTACAGGTACAGTGGTTCCGACTCCTGCGGCTCCTGCTCCTGCTAATGGCAACCTTGGAAAAGTGCAGCAATAATTTTCGTTTCATAAAATATTTGTAGATCAGCAATGCGTCATTTAATTCTAATACTCAGCTGTTTTTTATTGGTATCAACTATTTCAGCCCAGTCAAAAGCCGATGAGCTAATAAAGTTTACCCAAAACACTCATGCTTTTGGTAAAGTAAAAAAAGGAACCCCGGTAACCTATGAATTTGACTTTGTAAATCCGGGTAAAAAACCCCTGGTAATTGAAGATGCTACTGCTGAATGCGGATGTACAAAACCGGAATTTCCTACCAAAGCAATTCTTCCCGGAAAATCAGGTAAAATAAAAGTTACTTACGATGCCAAGGAAGGAGGTGCTTTTACAAAAAAAGTAACGGTGAAGCTGGTAAATGTGGCGGACACGAAAGTGCTGACAATATCAGGAGAAGTAATTTAACTACATTAATATCAATATGTAAAAAAGCTACCTGTAAAAGGGTAGCTTTTTTGTTTGCCGGTAATTGTGCATTTTTATAAATACAAGTGCCGCTAATACCTAATAAAACTTTGTTATGCCAGAGATAAGCCAACGGGGTGTCCAAATGCCACCATCACCTATCAGGAAATTAGTGCCTTTTGCCGAAGCTGCTAAAAAGAGAGGAATAAAAGTTCATCACCTCAATATTGGTCAACCCGATATTGAAACTCCCGCAATAATGATGGATGCTGTAAAGCATAGTCAAATGAAAGTTTTGGAATACAGTCATAGTGCAGGCAATGAGAGTTACCGGAAAAAGCTTTCGTTATATTATAAAGCAGCTGGCATAGTTGTAAATCATGAAGAGATCATAGTGACCACCGGGGGCTCAGAAGCGATCCTGTTTGGATTTCTTGCCTGCCTCGAAGCTGGTGATGAGGTAATAATTCCTGAACCTTTCTATGCAAATTACAATGGGTTTGCAGTTGCCGCGGGAATCAAGGTTGTTCCTGTAACTTCTTCCATTGCAAATGGTTTTGCCTTGCCCGGAATAGAAGAATTTGAAAAAGCAATTACAGGGAAAACAAGAGCCATTGTAATCTGTAATCCCAATAATCCTACAGGATATTTATATAGCGCTGCGGAAATGGAAGTGATCAGGCAACTTTTATTAAAGTATGATCTGTACCTTTTTTCTGATGAAGCCTACCGCGATTTTGCATATGAAGGCAGCGTGATAAGTGCTATGCAACTGGAAGGGGTTGAAAAGAATGTTTTGCTGATGGACACCATTAGTAAAAGATACAGCGCCTGCGGTGCCCGCCTGGGCGCTTTAGTAACTAAAAACAAAGCTGTTATAGGAGCAGTCATGAAATTTGCCCAGGCACGACTAAGCCCCCCAACTTTTGCTCAAATAGCTGCAGAAGCTGCGTTGGATTTGCCCCCTGACTATTTTGATGTTACCAGGGAAGCGTATAAACAACGTCGAAATACACTGGTCGACCGACTGAATGCTATGCCCGGGGTCTATTGTCCTTCACCCGGTGGTGCGTTTTATGCAATGGCGAGCTTACCGGTAAAAAATACCGATGATTTTTGCCAATGGCTACTTGAATCTTTTGAGTATAACAATCAAACGGTAATGCTTGCCCCGGCTTCGGGATTCTATGGCACAGCCGGCATGGGAACAAATGAAGTTAGATTGGCATATGTTTTAAATGTCGATTCTATTAACTCCGCGATGGACTGTTTACAGCAAGCTTTACTGGAATATCCTCACAAATCGGGCTAAACTGGTCAATTAATGGCTTAGGAAGCTATTAATTCATCACTTTTTGCAAAATTCTAAATATTAATTTTTAAAATATGTAATAAATAATTCCATTTTCCTTTATTTTCGCAATCTATCTAAAAAGATATCGGATTTTATATAAGCAAATAGCATCACCTTTTTTCATATGGCAAGCAATCGTTAAGCCGTCCTGTTTCCACAGGAGGGCTTTTTTTTGCCTTTGATGCTGCCACGGATAAATTTTTGGAAGTTGACGCTACTTAAGCCGATTCCCTTAGTTTTGCAGCCCCAAACCAGTGGGAACAGGAGAAATTCTGCATGGCGAGGTAGCTCAGCTGGTTAGAGCATCGGATTCATAACCCGAAGGTCGGCAGTTCAAGTCTGCTCCTCGCTACAGTACAAGTCACCATTTTTGGTGACTTTTTTATTTATACCATTGTTTTTAAAAGGATAGCAGTTTTTCAAGTATCCCGCCGATTTTAGTTGCATTTGGCAACATTGCTTTTTCCAGTTCCAGGTTAATGGGAACTGCCGGGAGGTTTAGAGATCCCATTACTTCCACAGGTGCATCTAAATTATTGAAGCAATGGTAGCCAATACGGCCGGCCAGTGCTTCAGCAAAAGAATTATTTTGTTGCTCCTCAGTTAAAACCAGGCACTTTCCATGCCGGTTAACAGATTCAAATATCATTTCCTCATCTAAAGGATATAAGGTTCGTAAATCAACTATTTCCACTTTTCCTTTAAATTTTTCCGCGGCAGCTTTCGCCCAATACACACCCATGCCATAAGTAATGATACAGGCAGTTTCACCTGATCGAACCAACTCCTCATCGGCTTCTAAAACAATGGTGGCTTTGCCCAGTGGAATGATATAATCTATTGATGGCTCAACACATTTAGCAGATTCGGTACCAGCTACTTTACTCCAATATAACCCTTTGTGTTCCAGCATAATTACCGGGTTAGGGTCGAGGAAAGCTGCTTTCATCAATCCCTTCATATCGGCAGCATTTGACGGATACACAATTTTTATTCCCTTGATAGACAACAGCGTGGTTTCAATGCACCCGCTATGATAAGGTCCTCCACCATTATAAGCACCAACAGGCACCCTGATCAATGTTTGAACCGGGTATTTGCCCGCCGATAAATAGCAACTCTTACTTATTTCGCATACTAATTGATTCAATGCAGGCCAGATATAGTCGGCAAATTGAACTTCCACAATAGGTTTTGCACCTGCTGCACTCATTCCGGCAGTTGATCCTATTATGTAGGCCTCCTGTATGGCGGTGTTGAAAACGCGGTGTGCACCAAACTGTTCCGATAAAGTTGCAGCCTCCCTGAAAACTCCTCCCAACCGCAATCCTACATCCTGGCCATACAATAATGCCTCGGGGTATTCCAGCATAATTTCACGAATGGCAAACAGGGCGGCATCCACCATCATTATTTTTTGCTTGCCTGCAGGTGCTCTTTCTCCTTTTTCTGTTACTATCGACGGTACAAAAACGTGTTCAGATACCGATGCTGGATCGGGCTCGGGTGAAGACAGCGCTGCGGCAAATTGCTGTTTAACTTCAGCAGCAACGTCGTTTTGTAAGTTTTCCAGGTCACTTTCGGTCATTCCTTTTTCAATAAGCAGTTGCCGTAATTTAGGTACAGGATCATTAACTGTATGTAATGCCAGGTCGGAATTGGTGCGGTAAAATTCTTTTCGAACGCCGCTGGTATGATGTCCAAGTAATGGAACATTGGCTTGTACCAGCCAGGGTCCATCACCGTTTCTTACAGCGGCAGTAACCTCTTTCATCATTTGGTAACATTCGGCAAAATCACTTCCGTTAATTCGTTTTGCATGTATACCGGTAAAACCTGAGGCATAAGTTACAGCGTCCATTACCCTTGCTTCTTCCGACGTAACACTGATACCCCATTGATTGTCCTGTACCAGGTAAATAATAGGTAATTTTTTTAAAACGGCTACTTGTAAAGCTTCACTTACTTCTCCTTCCGTAAAGCTGGCATCGCCAAAAGAACATACCACGATGCTGCCAGCTTTAGCTGCATTTTCCTTAACCTCGATGCCTTTTTCCCGAAGGATATCAAAATAGCGGATACCCTGTGCAATTCCTGTTGATGGAATTGCCTGCATGCCGGTAGCACTACTTTGGTGGATTATTCGTGATTTGCTAGTATCAGTGGAACTGGGGTGCGAATAGTAAGATCGCCCTGCTGAAAACGGGTCATCAGCCTTTGCCAGCAATTGAAGCATAAGCTGGAATGGTGTAAACCCTAATCCAAGCATTAAACTTTCGTCGCGGTAGTAAGGACTAACAAAATCGATAGGTTTTAAATGAAAAGCGGTAGCCAGTTGTATAGCCTGGTGCCCAAGGCTGGTGGAATGCACATATTTACAAAGGCTTCGGTTGTCGTCGTACAATTTTGCCATTACCTGGCTCGCAATCATTAGCCGGTAAGCTTTTACTAATATTTCAATGGAAGGCATGTGCAGGTATTTGAATGCCAACCAACTCCCCGGTTATAATACTACCGTTGGCAAGCAAGGGCGAAGTTGCGGTGCAAATTGTTACCGAAAATAGAAGTTGGGAGAATTTTAAAATCCAATAACCAGAAAAAATAATGGCTGCCTAACAAGGCAGCCATTGCAGTAAGTATCGGTTGTTATGGTAGAAGACTCCTCCATTTTAATAAACGCTGCAACTAATTAAAATTTTTTTCTTTCAATAAATATTGAAAGTTTAGTTAGTAGCTTTACCAAATGGTTTTACAGGAAGCTAAAAAAGAATTTATTGCAGCCTGGGGTAGTTTCGGAAGCAACTGGGGCATTAACAGAACGATGGCTCAAATTCATGCATTGCTGATGATTAGTTCAGAACCAATAAGTGCCGAAGAAGTAATGGACAACTTGCATATTAGCAGGGGAAATGCCAATATGAACCTCAGAGAATTGATAAACTGGGGTTTGGTGAACCGCACTATTCTCCGTGGCGAACGCAAAGAGTTCTTTACCGCAGAAAAAGACATCTTTAAAGTAACCCGAATCATAGCAAGGGAAAGAAAAAAGCGGGAACTGGAGCCCATGCTCAAATTTCTTGAAAGCATCAGTCATGTTGAAGGCGACACTAACGATAAGGATATTAAAACGTTTACTGACACAATTGCTGGTATTAAAAAGCTTGGGGAGCAAACAGATAAATCGCTCGATAAACTTATTAAAGCAGAAGAAAATTGGTTTTGGGGTACAATGATCAAGCTCTTAAGCTGATCCTGATCATAAATATTTCTATTTTAACGCTACATTTTTACCAATATGAACAACCTCAAAAGAATAGATTATTACGGACAGATATTACTGATGGCAGCGTCGCTTGTACTGGTTATAATTAACCGTCATTTATTTTTGCTGATGGGTTATATTGCTGTTGGTTCATGGCAATTTTTGAGTTGCCTATTTCATTTTATTGGAAGAGATAACCTGTTAAGACAAAGAAGCCGTCATTTGTTTGAATTTATTCTCGTTGTATTACCTGTTGCGGCATTGGCATTCCTCCTTTTTCCTCTATTGCTTAATGCATCTTTACCTGCATTAATTTGGGTGAGCCCGGTACTTGCGGTATGGTATTGTTATATCACCAATATCGAACTCAATATTTGGGAAGCAAGGGCACTTATCCAGTTAAGATGATCAATGGGTTTGCGAATTGAAAGCCCGGGCATGATGTTTATGACTGACCTGCAACAATAATTTATACTTTATGGGAAAGAAAACAGTAGTTCTTGGTGCAAGTGAAAACCGCGCCCGTTACAGCAATCTTGCTACTAATAACCTCGTAGCAAAAGGCCATGAGGTAATTGCCGTGGGCAGAAAAACTGGTCAAATTAATGGGGTGAATATTGAAACTGCTAAAATTCCGGTAAAGGATGTGGATACGATTACCTTATACCTCAACCCTACTAATCAAAAAGAATATTATGACTATATCTTATCACTCCAGCCAAAACGGGTAATCTTTAACCCCGGCACCGAAAACGATGAATTAGAGGAGTTACTTAAACAAAAAGGCATTAAAGCCCAGGAAGCCTGCACCCTTGTACTGCTAAGTACCGGCCAATATTGAAAAGATTTACCTGAATTTTTCCGTTTTCTCCCCCATGGACATGGACCTGTCACCCCGAAGCTGGTACTGTACATTCAGCAACCATTCGGGACATTGTTCCTGTACCAGGAAATCGTTTATACGGTCTACCAGTAGACGCACCTGCTCGTAGCTGCCTTCTATACTTGTATTAAATGCGCCAACCTCATAGCTTAATCCAGACTCTTTTATTATATCGATAACCATATCAACCCACTCGTATGGGTGCTTTTGGGAACTTATAGGAACTAACTGAATGCCTGCATTTATAGTAAACTGGTGCATATTATTTTTTGAAGGGCAAACATAAAACGACGCCGGTTATACAGCGGAACATAAATTTATTTCCGCAGTAATTTAAAACCAGTTAGGCCTGTTCTATTCTTTTTAAAGTTTCCATTATAATCGTCGATTCAAATCCTCTTTGCAATAAAAACTGCCGGCACTTAAAACGCCTTTTCATAACAGGTTCTTTCCTGAGCAAATGCCATTTTTGCTCTGCTAATTTATTTAACCCAAGCTGGTATTCATCTTCATCAATTAATTGCAACGCTTTCTTAATGCAATAAGCACTTACTCCCTTCTGTTTAAGTCCTTGCGTAATTTTTATTTTACCCCATTTTTTTATTCGTGAATGTCCACTTGCATACGAAACAGCAAATCGCTCTTCATTCAGGTAATTCTCTTCAATTAACCTGCTTATTTGTTGCTCCACATCGGAACGATGCAAGCCGAATCCATACAACTTTTCTTTTACTTCGCTATGGCAACGGTCCTGGTAAGCACAATACAGTTTAATCTTTTCCCACGCCTGGGCAGGAGTTAATTTAATGTCTGGCCGGTTCATCCTGTTGCCATCATCGAAGCTTTTTCTGGAAATAAATGCCATGATCTTCGCAATTTATCAACACATCCCGTACTTACTTTGTTGCACGGTAAATTTTATCTTAGGTTTGTCGCTACCGTATGCACCATTCTTTTTTAATCATCCATTATTGTACCGCCTACGGCCATAGAAAAACAACCCATAAGATATGAAGTTCATCGTTTCTTCATCGTTATTACTAAAGCAACTGCAACAGATTAATGGTGTGATACAGGCAAACAACGTTTTGCCAATCCTGGAAGATTTTCTTTTCGAGATCGACAAAAACAAGTTAACAGTCACTGCCACTGACCTGGAAACGGTGATGCGGATTCAACTGGATGTAGAGGCAAAAGAGCCGGGTCGTGTTTGTGTTCCAGCAAAAATCCTGATGGATTCATTGAAAAACCTGCCCGACCAGCCGCTTACTTTTAATATCGATAAAAATTATGCTATTGAACTTACCAGCGACAGCGGTAAGTACAAAGTGATGGGAGAAAACCCAGATAATTTTCCTAAAGAGCCCGCCGCTGATAATGCAACCAGTTTTACCATGAGCAGCACTGGCCTGGTAACTGCCATCAACAAAACTTTGTTTGCCGTGAGCAGCGACGACCTTCGTCCTGCCATGACCGGCGTGTTTTTTGAACTGATGACGGATGGCATGCAATGTGTGGCCACCGATGCGCACAGGCTTGTAAAATACAAGCGTACCGATGTGAGCTGTCCTGAAGCGCATACTTTTATTGTTCCTAAAAAACCATTGAACCTGCTAAAAGCAGCGTTACCCGACAACGAAGATGAATTGACTATCAGCTATAACAACAATCATTTGTTTGTTGTGCATGGCACCACGCAACTAAGCTGCCGGCTTATTGATGCCCGTTTCCCGGATTATAAAGTGGTGATACCTGCAGATAATCCTTATAAGATGATGGTTACTAAACTGGATTTTCAGCAGGCTTTGCGTCGTGTCAGCATTTTTAGTAACAAAAGCACCAACCAGGTTGCGCTTACCATCAATGGAAGTCAATTACAACTTGCAGCACAGGACATTGATTTTAGTTTTGAAGGGAACGAGCGAATGGCTTGCCAGTACACCGGTGAGGATATGAGCATTGCCTTCAATGCAAAATTCCTGATTGAAATGTTGAACGCGGCCGATACACAGGATGTTGTAATGGAGCTAAGCAGCAGCACGAAAGCAGGCATTCTAAAGCCAACCGAACAAGGTGAAGGCGAAGATCTGATGATGTTAGTTATGCCGCTTATGCTAAACAATTAGACTTTTCAATACCTGATTTGTTATACATCTTTTCTATACGGAACGGGCGCAGGCCCGTTCCTTTTTTTGGTACCAGGAGAACACTCTTTTTCCCTGAATTCTAAAAAGGCAGTTGGATTGTGCACGCAACTCGGATCTATTCGATGATCTTTTCTAATCTTATGATTGTCCCTTCTTCATTGATTCCCTCCAATACTAATTTCAGCCGTTTACTGATATCGTTGTTATAAAATTGAATTTTGATGGACTGCCTTGTTTTATCAAGTGTAATGTTTGGCTCCCAGTAAAGAGTAGTGCGTACATCTGCAGTACCATTTGTACTATCGGTGGCATAATCGGTGGCATAAAACCCATTCAATGGAGTATAGCCTGCTACGCGATTACTAATTAAATTTCCCTCTACATATTTTAGATTCGAATTCAGGTCATCTTCCTTTCTCAGGTAAACAGACAATGCAGAGGGAAAACCCGGATAACCCGGGTACATTTCAATGTATTTGATATATGCGATTGCGGAGAGCAACACATTTTCAATCTGTCCTTTCGTAACTTCTGTTTCGTTGAGAAAAAAGAGACTAACTCCTTTTCGGCCACCAAACACTTTTTCTGTGCCATTATATTTTACTTCAACCCCCGGTATCCCTTTGCTTTGTATATAATTGTATATGTCAAATTTTGAATCTGACAAAGGGTCATTCATTACATCAAATGCATAGGAGTTCGCCCCACCCCTGAAGAGCCCGGTAGTGTACTTTTGGTCCATCTTTAGCATTTTATCGTTTCTCCATTTATACCCTCTTACAGTTACATCTTGTAAAGTCACGTCACTATTACGTTTTCTTCCTGCAATCACCAGGCTGTCAATTACATTTTGAACACCCGCGTTAGAAGCAGGAATGTTATCTATCAATCTATAATTTGTAAGCTTCGCAAATGAAGGAGTAAACGGAGCGCTGAACGTTACTTTTCTATTTTCCGCATCTTTCAGTTTTAGGAATATACTGGCGCTATCAAAAAAAATGAGGCCATTCTGTGCGAATGTTCCTGATTCATTCGTTTTTAACTGGTACCAACTTTTGCTTGAATCTGCCTGGCTCACAATCATGGTTATCGGTTCGTTGGCAAGCAATTTCCCTTTCTTATCCGTTATAGTGCCGCGTACTTCGAGGTAATTGTCAGTACTTACATTACCATCGGCTGGTGTTTGCTGCTTGTACTTTCTCCAGTCATTGGTTTGCATCAACAGGTCAAGTGCCTGTTTGCGGGCAATACTTGTATCTTCAAAATACCAGCCGGGTTGGTGCACGTATCCACGCATATTATTACCCAGCAACAAATCGCTGTAAATACTGGCGTCATTTTGCCCTGTTGCGAATGAGGCGTCAAAAATGGAAAGGGAAAGTTGGGTCATCAACGTATCTGCAATTGATAGTTCTATTTCGTTTTTCGCTCTTATCGAAAGACCTTTTTGAATAATATCAACCTTAGCCAAATTCTTAGTTTTCTTTTGACTGATAAACGCACTTCGCTCAGCGCAGGGCTTGTTTGTATTGTTGTAAATAGTTAATTGCAAAATACCATCCGGCAAATTTTGAAGTGGAATTTTACCGGCCAAAACAGTAATGTCAGCCATTTTAAGTGTGGCCTTGTAAACAGTTTCTTTTTGGATGGCTGCCTCCACATGCAATGTTTCCAATGTTGCATCCGGTTTTGGGTTCTGAACAATATAATAAAGCATATCATTTACCTGTTCCATATGTAACGCTATTCCAACATCCTCAGCAACAGGCAGAATCGTTTTTTGTGGAACTCCTCCATTGTTTTTCCATAATATATAATAGCTAACTCCCTTTGATGGTGTTATTACTAGTTTGGCCATTCCATCGTGTTGCGTTTTAAAACTATCAAGCAATTCGCTTTTGTTGTTCATTAAATAACTTGTTGCTTCAAATGGCAGACCCAATGAATCAGTTAGTTTTATCGCCACAGTATTGGGTACTTCGTTTATTATGCTTCCACCCTCAGGATAAAAATGTAGCATTTCGGCAACTCCAGTCATATTTTGAGCTGATCGTTTACCGCTACTTACCTGGAGTCTTTTTGTATACGTTTCTGAATCCTTCTGATTCAGCATTGCGTTCGTACTGGCCACAATTGAATAAATCCCAAATAGGTCAGATTCGGGCAAAACAAAGTTTCCATCGCCCATTCCGTCTAATAAAGGGATACTAATAATGCCTCCATATGGGCTGTTGCCATTGTAAAGTGTGGCATAAAGGGTGGAGGAACTGCTTAGAGGAAGACCATCCTGCATGATATAGCACTTGAACCAGATTGTATCCCCTGGCAGATACCTTTCTTTATCTGTGTGCAGATGAAGCATCTCAGAAGCATTATCCTGTGAGAACAAATGATGGTTAAAAAGAATGCAAAAAACAAACAACCAATGTCTTGACAACAGGCGTAGGGGTTTAGGCATATATATTTTTTATCAGGAATGAAACTGGCAACCATCAATATACTATAGTTCAGGGGCATAACACATTCGTAAGGATTAAATTTTTGATACCCAGGATTAAAAGCGCGTCTTTTTATTGAAATGTCCTGGGTTGATTGTTTAAAGATTTTCCTATACCAGCGTTAGTACAATCTATACATCATATTCCCCTGATTGACCCCAAGATTATTTTTTTAACTTTTTTAACCTTATGGTTATCAACTCAATCATATTTTTCCAAGTCAATTAGCCATAATTTTCACCCTTATTCTAAACAAACACTTCAATAATGAATATAAAAAGTATAAGTGCAACAGCATTATTTGTAATTACCGGGACTTGCCTGTTTTCGCAGCAAAAAAACCCCGATAATAAATTAGCAGGCTCAGCGCAAACAACTAAGACATCCAAAATGGAAAGAAATGACCTTTTAGCTGAATGGACCGGCCCTTATAATGGCGTTCCTGCTTTTGACAAGGTAAAACTCTCAGACTTTATACCCGCAGCTAACGAGGCTATTGCTGATAACCTTGCTGAAGTTGATAAAATTACTGCGAACAAGGAAGCACCGAATTTTGAAAATACCATTGCAGCCCTTGAACGCAGTGGTCGTAGCATTAGCAGGTTCTATACTTATTATGGCATTTGGGGTTCAACCATGAACGGCAAAGATTTCGAACCGATTGAGGCAGACATCGAGCCGAAACTAGCTGAATTCCAGGATAAGATCATCCAAAATCCCGCCTTATTCAAACGCATTGAAACCGTTTACAATTCACCAGCTACAAAAAAACTAACTCCCGAGCAACAAAGATTAACCTGGCGCTATTACCAGAATTTTGTTCACGCAGGTGCAAAGTTAGATTTGGCAAAAAAAGCACAGGTTGCAGCCATTAACCAACAGTTAGCAACCTTGTTTACTGAATTCAACCAAAATTTGTTGGCTGATGAAGGCGATCGTTACCTGGAAATAAAAACAGAAGCAGAATTAGCCGGATTACCACAAGATTTAAAGGATGCTGCAGCTGCTGAAGCTACCCGCAGAAAAATGACGGGGAGCTGGGTTATTTCCAATACGCGTTCTTCTATTGATCCCTTTCTTACTTATGCTGATAACCGCCCGCTCCGCGAAAAAGCCTGGCGAATGTTTGTAAACCGTGGTGATAATGGCGATGCGCATGACAACAATGGCATCATTACAAAAATTTTGCAACTAAGATCAGAAAGGGCAAAGCTGCTTGGTTTTGCTACGCATGCACATTGGCGTTTGGATGATGTAATGGCTAAGACGCCTGAAAATGCTTTAAAGTTGATGGAAGCGGTTTGGACTCCAGCGGTTGCCAGGGTGAAAGAAGAAGTGGCAGACATGCAGGAAATTGCCAATAAAGAAGGTGCTAATATAACAATTGAGCCATGGGATTACCGCTACTATTCAGAAAAAGTACGTAAGGCGAAATACGACCTCGACCAGGATGAAGTAAAACAGTACATGCAACTGGATAAATTGAGGGATGGTATGTTTTGGGTAGCTGGAGAATTATTTAATTTCCAATTCACCCCTGTAACAGATGTAACCGTTTACCATCCCGACGTGAAAGTTTGGAAAGTTTCAGATAAAACGACTGGTAAATTAATAGGTCTTTGGTATTTCGACCCATATGCAAGGCAAGGGAAACGCTCTGGGGCCTGGATGAATGCCTATCGCAACCAGGAACGTTTCGAAAAAGACATTACGACCATCGTGTCTAATAATAGCAATTTTATCAAAGGAAATCCCGGCGAACCAGTGCTTATTTCCTGGGATGATGCCACAACTCTTTTTCATGAATTCGGGCATGCTTTACATGGTTTAAGCAGTAATGTAAATTACCCGCTCCTATCAGGCACAAACGTTGCAAGAGACTATGTAGAATTTCCGTCGCAAATATTGGAACGCTGGCTTTCTACTCCCGAAGTATTGCAACATTATGCTTTGCATTATAAAACTGGCCAGCCCATTCCCCAGGTATTGGTTGACAAAATAAACAAAGCTGCCACGTTTAACCAGGGATTCAAAACAGTAGAATATATGGCAAGTGCTTTGGTGGATATGAAACTGCATTTGGCAGGTGATCAAAAAATTGATCCCGATGCATTTGAAAAGAAAGTATTGGCTGAATATGGAATGCCTAAAGAGATTGTGATGCGGCATCGTACACCACAATTTGGCCACATATTTTCAAGCGATAGTTATTCGGCAGGCTACTACAGTTATATCTGGGCAGATGTAATCAGCGCCGATGCCTATGAAGCATTTACCGAAGCAGGCGGGCCATACGATAAAGCAGTTGCTAAACGCTTGTATGAAAAAGTTTTTAGTATAGGAGATACGGTAGATCAACAGGAAGCTTATCGTGCGTTCCGCGGTCATGATCCTAAAACGGATGCATTGATGAAACACAGGGGATTCCCGATAACGACAAAAAAATAAAAAAAAGCCGGCGCTGAGTAGTGACGCCGGCTTTTTTATGCTTCCTAATTAATTATACTAATTGTAATGAATTTGAAAACTAGCAGGCTTAATAAACTTGTAGCTCTAAATAATCTTTACAAATTTCAAAGACTGCATCACTAATTTATTTATCCTTATCTGAAATAAGACCATTCAATATAGATGACACAACAGACAGAATTAAACTAAAAACCAGGGCCCATAAAAATCCATCCACCTTAACTCCATCCATGGCCGAATCTGCCAATAAAATAATAATTGCATTTATAACAAATAAGAACAAACCAAGTGTTATGATGGTTATAGGAAGTGTGAGTAAGATCAGTATGGGTTTTACAATAGCATTCAACACAGCCAGGGCCAGGGCAAAGATCACTGCATCTTTAAAATCGGGAATATGTACACCAGATAAAAAATGTGCGAGACCATAAGCCACAGCGGCTGTAACCAATAAACGGATGATAAAATTCATAGTTATTAAATTAGCTTTTAAAACTACAGGTGATTAAAATACAAAAACGTATTTCCAAAATGTTTAAAGAAATATACTTGTGATGGTATGTATTAAAAGTCCGACCAAACCACCAACCAATGTTCCGTTGATACGGATAAACTGGAGATCCTTTCCTACTTCGAGTTCCAGTTTTTGGCTAAGTTCTTTTCCCTTCCAATTACCAACAGTATCGCTGATTAATCCACCTACTTTGTTTGCATTTCTTAAGATATACTTGTAGGCGTTGTAGTGCACCCAACCATCAATTTTTTGCTGCATAGCTATATCGTTTTGCAAGCTGTCGGCAAATTCATCCAGGTTTTTCGAGAAGTATTTTACTAAAGAAGAATTCTTATGAGTTAGCTCCTGCTGCAAAGTTGTTTTTATCGAAAACCAGAGATCCCTGGCATAATCTGTAAGCTTTTCTTTTGACAATAAACCTCTTTTTAACTGTAAAAAATCACGCTCCCATTTGGGATCGGTTAAAAGGCTTTGTGCAAATAAATACAATTGTGTTGTTATCTCTTCGCGGATCCGGTGAGATGGGTCATTTTCTACTTCATCAAAATAACTAACAAGCCCCGAGCTGATCTTTTTGGCAAGTTTATTATCTATAAAACGCGGAATGAAAAAACTACTTTCTGCTTTTACTTTATCTCTTACCAATTCCTCGTTTTCAACAATATATTCTTTAATCTTTATAGCTAATAAGGTCACCAATTTCTCATGCTCATTTTTATTGAGAAAATATTCAAGTGCACTGGCGGCCAATTCATGCAGTTTTACGTCGTCCATTAAGCTGCTACCCTTTTTTACAATAAACCGGATAACATTTTCATCTTCTGTTTTACGTATGATATCATTCAGCAGGCGACTAATTTCAGCAATCAGAACTTGTTTGTTTTTTTCTTTCGATAGCCATTGAGCCGCATAGGCAGCAACAGTTAATTTTTTTATATAGGGCCTGATATTGGAAGCAGTTAAAAAATTAGATACAACAAAATTTCCCAGGTTATCTCCTATTGACTTTTTACTATTCTCAATTAAATTAGTATGTGGAATTGGCAATCCTAAGGGGTGATGAAATAAAGCAGTTACAGCAAACCAATCCGCCAATGCACCTACCATGGCGGCTTCGGCAAAAGCATTTACATAACCTAACCATCCGAGATTATTGTGGCGTAAATACCAGGCAGTTAATATATACACTACCAGCATCAGCAAAAACAACCCTGTTGCTAATCGCTTATGATTCTTTAATTGCCGGGCTTTTATAATATCGTTCATGAACTAAAGTTAGCACGACCGCTACAAAAGAATGCCATGCAAGTAATATCAGGCAGTTACACCACCAAAAAAACTACTAAGTCGGCAGGAACATGAGCTTGGAAATAACCCCCGGCTAATCAAAACAGCCGGTACATTTTTGTACCGGCTGTTCAAACAATGTGCTCAATTCTATTTTTCAATAAGTGATTTCACGGCATTTACCCAAACAGGGTGTGTATTCATACATGGAATCATTTCGAAATGTTCACCTCCTGCTTCCATAAATATTTCCTTTCCCCGTTCGGCAATTTCCTCGAGGGTTTCAAGGCAATCGCTCACAAAAGCCGGGCAGGCCACCAATAAATTTTTGATACCTTCTTTCGGCATTTCCTGTAAACGGATGTCAGTAAACGGTTCAAGCCACCCTTTTCCTAAACGGGATTGAAAACTGATACTATATTTCTCAGGTGCTATCCCTAATTTTTCCGTTACCAGTTTGGTGGTGGAAAATACCTGGTGGCGATAGCAGGTTTTATGTGCCATCGATTCAACATTACAACAATCGGCCACCTTAAGACAATGTTGTTTTGTTACATCGCTTTTACGTAAATGACGGGCAGGCAATCCATGATAGCTAAAAAGTATATGATCGTAAGGTTTTGAAACAAACGCTTTCATGCTTTCCGCCAAAGCATTTATATACACTTCCTCATTGAAGAATGGTTTAATAAAACGTAGTTTAAAAGGATACTTACCAGTTTGATGAACCAGCCTGGCGTCTTCAACGGCCGTTTCGTACGACGACATGGCGTAATGCGGGTAAAGCGGCAAGGCTATAACTTCTTCAATACCCGGTTCCCGTTTCAGTAAATTATCGAAGCCAAACTTCGAATCAGGATTTCCATACCGCATCGAGATTTCAACCGGTTCTTCCACTAAATTTTGTACGGCGGCCTGTAGTTCGCGGGTTATATTTATAAGCGGTGACCCGTCTTTTGTCCAGATGGTTTTATATGCTTCGGCTGATTTCGGAGCTCTAAAGGGCACAATAATACCACTCACCAAAATTTTCCTGAAGAGCCAGGGATAATCTATTACCCTTCCATCCAACAAAAATTCGTTCAAATACCGGCTTACATCTTTTACTTCCGTGCTATCGGGTGAGCCAAGGTTCATTAATAAAATGCCACGCTTAATCGGACCGTTTGATTGGTTCATGCTAAATTTCGAATTTTCGAGTTGCAAAACAACGTAAATATTTATATCATGACCCACCCGGCATCATTATAAATAATTATTTAAGGTCCTATATTGGGCGGGCTGGTTGCTATACACCTGGTAGCACTAGTTTGTTTCGTATTGTTATTCTAAAAACAGACCTTTCATTTTCCTTATGAAACCTGCCGTTCTTTACAGCTTATTAGCATGTTTGTTCTTCATAACAACAACAAAAGCGCAATCACTTGAACAAAGATTACAACAAAGCCGCCCAAGCTGCAGGGAAGTATTTTCCAACGCCATGGATTTACTACCCGGGCTATTAACCGCGGGATCCTATGATTCTATTGCCTTTGTGATTGAATTTATAGAGAAAAGTTGCGAAAAAACGAGCGAGACATTCGATTTGCGGGTCTTAATGGCTATCCAATCGAACAAATTCAGTGTTCCAGATTTTTACACTGCTCCTTCATTTTTCAATCTCCAATATCGGGCTAATGCCAATCTACTGCAAAATGACAACCCGTATATTGCCGATCCTCTTCAAACAAAATTTTACCGTTTTACAAAAAATTGGGCAACCGATTTACTCAATTCAAATAATTTGGATAAAGATGAAGTACTTATTTGTAAAGTATTTACGGGTGAAGTAAAATCACCCAATGCCTTTATCAAACAAAATAAAACAGATTATCCCTACCTCTTCACCCTGCTGGAAGAAGCCGAATCAATTGAACGAAACAAACCGATGGCTTATATTTCGATTACAGGTGGTTTTTGGGTGCCTACCAGTAAATTAAAATTAGTTGGCGCTCATCCCACAGTCGGACTACAATTTGGCTATCATCATAAAGCCAATGATTTTGCATTAACACTTCAATTTAAATTTATACGGTCAGCACATCCATATGCCGTTTTAAGAAATACCCAATTATATGATCTAACTCATTTTTTTGGTGGGTATGTCGGAATGGATTATACCCGGCTTTTATATACCGGGAAAACTTTTGAGTTTGGACTGATGGCAGGTGCCGGCTATGACCGTTTTGATATTGCTTCCGGCGAAAATAACGAACATTTAAAACCGTTTGGTATCGGTTCTCTCAATATAAACACTGGAATTCGGCTCAATTATTTTTATAAGACCAAAAAATTCATTGGTATTCAGGGCCGTTACAATGTAATAGACTTTAAAAACGAAGGCGGCTCTAATCTCTCGGGAGATGCAATTACTATCGACGTCCTTTTTGGATTCAACAGGGGCTCATAAATTCATTCCAGTGACCGGTTTTTTGTTTCCCTGTAACACGTTTATGTGGTTGTTTAAAAGGCCCGTAAAACAGTAAAACCATGCAGCCCCCATAAACTTTTCTTTTTACATTATTATGACTGTAATCATCCTGTTATTGAAATCATGCCTGTTACATTTGCACCGACTATGCAATTGCATGCTGAACATATTATCAATCGCTTTTGTGTTGCCGGGATAAATCATACCTGTGCAACAGCAGAAGTACGCGGTTCATTCGCCGTTGACCAGGCTATTCATACTGATATTTTATTACATGCAAAAGAGTTAGGTCTATCCAGCGTATTTGTGGTAAGCACCTGTAATCGTACTGAAATCTATGGCTATGCCCATCATGCCTGTGAGCTGGCAGCATTACTTACAAAATTTACCAGGGGCGATCTGGCTACTTTTATGGAGCACAGCTACCGCTACCAGGGAAATGAAGCCATGGACCATTTATTCAGGGTTGCATGCGGGCTTGACTCCCAAATCATTGGCGATTTCGAAATACAGGGTCAGTTGAAGCAGGCCTATACCTACGCTCTTCAGTTAGGCATGATCGGTCCAATTATGGATCGTACCATCAATTTTGTTTTCCAGGCATCAAAAAAAATACGCAGTTCAACTGCCTTAAGTACCGGAACTGTTTCTGTTTCCTTTGCAGCAATCGAATGGCTGCAAAAAAATACCGGCAAATCGTCTAAAAAAATATTACTGGTTGGCAGCGGAAAATTTGGACGTAACGTTTGTAAGAACATCCGGCATTATCTTCCGAATTGCTTACTTACTATTACGAACCGCACATCAACGGTAGGTGCAGCATTTGCTTTTGAAGTTGGCGCTAGCTTTTTACCTTTCGAACAGCTGGGAAATTGCTTAAATGAATTTGATGTAATTCTCGTTTGCACAAACGCAATGGAGCCTGTTATAAAAGCGGAACATTTTCAAAAAAGCACATCCCGGCAAATTATTATTGATTTATCAGTTCCTTCAAACGTGGAAGCTGCTGTGGGTGAATTTGAAAACGTGAGATTAGTAAATGTGGATGAAATCTCGGCCATTACAATTTCTACTATTGCCAGGCGCAACCTTGAAATCCCTAAAGCTGAGGCAATCATCTGTGATTTTGAAAGTCAATTTTGCGAATGGCTTCAAACCTACCAGCATGCACCTGCCATCCGGCATATCAAAGAGAATCTTCGACTTTTAAGTATAGGTAATAATTCAAAATGCGAAATGTCGCTTGATTGGGAAACAGGCTTACCCGCAAGTTTAGAGCATGATGAACATATTCGCAAAACGGTTAATACACTCGTATATAACCTGAAAACAAAAAAAGAAAAGGGATGCCAGTTTATTTCGGCTTATAACAATTTTCTCAGCCGGGAAGCCCTTTCATAAATTACCATGATCAGGATAGGAACCAGGGAAAGCAAACTTGCCGTTTGGCAGGCAGAACAGGTACAGCAACAATTAGCGGCTCACGGTTTTGCAGCTGAATTAGTTTATATAAAAAGTGAAGGCGATATAGATCTCACCACTCCTTTATATGCCATGGGCGTGCAGGGTGTTTTTACCCGAAGCCTTGACGTTGCATTGCTGAATGGTCGGATTGACGTTGCCGTGCATTCCATGAAAGACGTTCCTACGCAACTGCCGGTTGGAATTACGCAGGCTGCCATTCTGCCAAGGGGGCCGGTAAATGACCTCATCGTCTTTAAAAATGAACTGACACAAAATATCTATAACAATTTTGATGCTGCGGAAAACAGCATCGATGTTACTGAAAATGATTTTACAATCGCAACCAGCAGTATTCGCCGAAAAGCACAATGGTTGCACCGGTTTGGACATCATGAGGTTTGTAATCTTCGTGGTAATGTAATAACCAGGCTTCAAAAATTACAAACCGAACCATGGGATGCCGCTATTTTCGCACAGGCGGGTTTAGAAAGAATTCAGGTAAGACCCGCAACCAGCGAGGTACTTAACTGGATGTTGCCTGCACCAGCGCAGGGAGCCATTATGATTGTATGCAGAACCGCTGATGAACCTGTAAAAGAAGCAACCACTTTATTGAACGATTCAAATACTGCCATTTGCACGAAAATAGAAAGAGATTTTTTGAGAAGTTTAATGGGCGGTTGCTCCACTCCTATCAGTGCATTAGCTACAATCAATGATAACAGCATTCAGTTTAAAGGAAATATCTTTTCTACAAATGGGAAGGAAAAAGCTGAAGTTGAAAAAAAATTTTCCTTAAATGAATTTGAAAATGCGGGAACAGTTGCGGCCAATGAATTGTTACAGAACGGTGGAGAAGCTATAGCCGCAGCAATTCGTAATGCAAAATAATACTATCCGCATATTAAGTACAAGACCGCTGGATGAAACCCTGCTGCAGGAAGCAGTTGCAAATGGGGTATGCGTAGATGTTATTTCATTCATAGAAACTGTTGCCATTGAAAATGACAATACCAGGGAAGCGATAGAGCGGTTGTCCAGTGAGGTATACATTACTATTTTCACCAGCATGAATGCAGTGGATGCAGTGATCTCGCAGTTACAAAAAAAAATACCGGCATGGAAGATTTTTTGTATGGGAAATACAACGCGTCAACTAGTGGAAGATTATTTTGGAACATCAACTGTAATGGCTTCTGCTTCCAATGCAAGCGAACTTGCAAACTCAATAATTGATTGGACTAAAACACATGAACTAAATAAACCAATTGTTTTCTTTTGCGGTGATCAGCGGAGAAATGAATTACCCGGCAAGCTTTATCAATATGGAATTGAACTGCAGGAAATTATTATTTATCACACAATAGAAACGACACACAAAGTTGCAGATGCCTATGATGGCATTTTGTTTTTTAGCCCAAGTGCAGTTCACAGTTTTTTCAAAATAAATACCGTTTCAAACAAAACGCTGTTTTTTGCCATTGGCGAAACTACAGCGAGTACAATTAAAGAGTATACCAACAATAAAATTGTAATTGGAGATACACCATCAAAAGACGATTTATTAAAAAAGGCTGTGAGTTGGTTGAGCAATTGATTGAAGTTGTAATGTTATTGAGTTTAACCAGCATGGTTTTGATAAATTTATCTTGATTTTCATCGCAACCGGGAATATTACATTAGAATTATACATAAGATATGCTACAAAACGATTTATTATTAAAGGCGCTCAGAGGGGAACAAGTACAAAGGCCACCCATTTGGATGATGCGGCAGGCCGGAAGGTTTCTACCACAATACATGGAATTAAAAAGAAAGTATGATTTCTTTACAAGAGTACAAACACCAGAACTGGCAGCAGAAATAACAGTGCAGCCGATTGATATCGTTGGCACAGATGCAGCCATTTTATTTTCCGACATATTGGTAGTTCCCCAGGCTATGGGTTTAGAAGTTTTAATGGAGGAAGGGAAGGGTCCCTCATTACCTGCACCTATTCATACACAAGCTGATTTGGAAAGGGTTCGGGTACCTGATGTAGATGAAACATTAAGCTATGTTTTTGATGCGATAAAAGTTACCAAACAAATGCTGAACAATCGTGTTCCGTTGATTGGTTTTGCCGGAGCGCCATGGACCTTGTTATGCTATATGGTTCAAGGTAAAGGCAGTAAAACGTTTGACGAAGCGAAAGCATTTTGTTACCAGCAACCTGCACTTGCACACCAGTTGCTGCAAATGATAACCGATACTACTATCTCCTATTTAAAAGGACAAATAAAAGCCGGTGTAGATGCAGTTCAAATTTTTGATAGCTGGGGAGGTTTGTTAAGCCCGGCTGATTTTGAAACTTTTAGTTTACATTATATCAGGCAAATTGTTGCAGCGGTAAAAAACGAGTGTCCTACTATCATTTTTGCAAAAGGAGCCTGGTTTGCGTTGGAAGAAATGGCTGCTACCGGGGCACATGGATTGGGCATAGATTGGTGTATCAAGCCATCACTAGCCAGGCAATTTGCAGGTCCGAATGTTACGTTGCAGGGCAATTACGATCCGGCACATCTGTTAGGCCCGGTTCAGCAAATTCAGAAAGAAGCAAAAGCAATGATTGATGCATTTGGTGCACAACGTTATATTGTAAACTTAGGGCATGGCATCTTACCAAATGTTCCTGTCGATCATGCGAAAGCGTTTGTAGATGCGGTGAAGAACTGGCAGCCTTCGTGAAACGCCAAAAGTGAAACGTCAAACGTCAGAAGTGAAACGTGAACCCGGTTACATTGTAATGTCAAATAATTATATTTCAGGCATTAATACAATCCAACCCTTATGTTTCTAAAATTGAACCACAAAGAGCTAAAAGTTTATACTGCCATCAGGGAACTTAATAGAGAGGTTTATTTATTATCAAACCAGTTACCTGAATTGGAAAAATTCAATATGGTTCAACAGGTAAGACGTGCGGTACTTTCCGTAAAGTTAAATTTTGCTGAAGGTTCTACGCGGAGATCTGAAGTAGAAAGAAAAAGGTATTCAGAAATGTCAAGAGGATCAATTGTAGAATTAGATGCAGCGTTCGAAACAGCTGTAGATTTAAAGTATTTCAAATTGGAAGAATTACAATCTTTCAGTGAGCTGCTCAATAAATGTTTCGCCATGATTTCGAAAATGATGCAGTGACTAGGATGTTTTTCACGTTTCACTTTTCACGTTTCACTATTTTGAACTTGCACATCATGATTATCAAAGATCAATTCATACAATTCATACACAAGTTACAGGACAACATTTGTTTGGCGTTGGAAGCATGCGACTGGCAAACAGGTTTTATGGAAGAAACCTGGGAACGTGAAGGTGGCGGAGGTGGCAGAACAAGAGTGATCGCCAATGGAAAAGTATTTGAAAAAGGTGGTGTAAATACATCAGTTGTTTCCGGAGATGTAACAGATGCCATGCGAAAACAATTAAACATCAACGGCCACAGTTGGTTTGCATGCGGAATATCTTCTGTGATTCACCCGCTTAATCCATTTGTACCCACCGTACATTTTAACTACCGCATGTTCGAATTGTACAACGAAACTGGTGAGGTGATGGATCGCTGGTTTGGTGGTGGTACGGACCTTACACCTTATTATTTATTTGATGAAGATGCCATTCAATTTCATGCTGTTTATAAAGTCATTTGTGATAAGTACGACCCATCCTTTTATCCTGCTTTTAAAAAACATTGTGATGATTATTTTGTGAATACTCATCGTAATAATGAACGGCGTGGTATTGGTGGTATTTTTTATGATTATAAAAGAGCCGATACTTCAAAAGATGAAAACTTTTGGTTACAGTTTGCCCAGGATGCAGGCTATGCTTTTTTAGATGCTTATATTCCTATTGTTGAAAAAAGAAAGCACACGCCTTACAACGAACAAAACAAACACTGGCAGGAGATAAGACGCGGACGTTATGTTGAGTTTAACCTGGTACATGATCGCGGTACTTTGTTTGGATTGAAAACAAATGGACGAACCGAAAGTATCTTAATGAGCCTTCCTCCCACTGTTCGTTTTGAATATGATTACAAACCCATTCCGGGTACCGAAGAAGATAAATTATGGCAGGTTTGTTTACAACCGAAAGACTGGATTTAATACAATTTCGAGATTTTGTGATTTAGGTGAGTTGTTGATTTCAATTTAAGGATTCAACACTCTATCTTGAGTTAAATCTTTTTATGACAGAAAATGAATTGTCCTATAAAATACTTGGATTGGCTATTGATGTACATACTAAGCTTGGTCCAGGTCTCTTAGAAAGTGCTTACAAGGAATGTTTATATTATAAAATTGGTAAAGAAGGTTATTGGATTGAAAAAGAAAAACCAATGCCATTGATTTTTGAAGATATAAAACTTGATTGTGGGTACAGAGTTGATCTTATGGTAGAAGGGAAATTGATACTTGAAATAAAAAGTGTGGAAGCATTGAATGATGTGCACCTTGCCCAGGTACTTACCTATTTAAAACTCGCAGACTGCAAGCTTGGCCTACTCATTAATTTTAATGTAATAAGACTTAAGGACGGCGTTAAGAGAATTGTAAATGGACTTTAGATTTTAGCTAATACAAATACATTAACCGCAAAGAAAATACAAAGAAATACAGCGCCAAGTGCGCTAAATCGTTTTCATTGAAATCGTTGGTGCTATAAAGGCTAGTGTTTAGGGAAATAGAAAAAATCTTTTGTATTTTCTTTGCGAAAAACTTTGTGCTCTTTGCGGTTTTAATAAAAGCGCTAAATCTAAAAATTAATACATCTAAATATCAGAAATTAATTATGTATTTACAAAGGAGAAACAGAATATTAAGAAGTAATCCTGCAATAAGAAGCCTGGTTGCGGAAACTATTCTTACCCCTGCTGATTTTATAGCACCGTTGTTTATTGATGAAGGTGAAAATGTTCAGACAGAGATTGCATCGATGCCGGGATATTTTCGCAACAGCCTTGATCTAACCGTTAAGGAGGTTAAAGAATTATACGCGATGGGTATTAAATGTGTTTTACTTTTTGTGAAAGCAAAAGATGATGTAAAAGACAATACCGGTAAGGAAGCGTGGAATAAGCATGGCCTTATGCAACGCAGTATAACAGCTATAAAAGATGCCGTTCCCGAAATGGTGGTAATGACTGATGTGGCATTGGACCCTTATTCTATTTACGGGCATGATGGCATTGTGCTGGACAACGAAATTTTGAATGACGAAACAGTAGAAGCTCTTGTGAAAATGAGCCTGAGCCACGCTGCTGCAGGTGCAGATTTTGTTGCACCGAGTGATATGATGGATGGTCGCATTGGTGCCATCCGGCATGCACTCGAACAAAATGGTTATACAAAAACTGGCATCATGGCATACAGTGCCAAATATGCCAGTTGTTTTTATGGACCATTCAGAGATGCGCTTGATAGTGCGCCAGGATTTGGAGATAAAAAAACTTACCAGATGAATTATGCAAACCGCATCGAAGCTATAAAAGAAACCATAATGGATATTGAAGAAGGTGCTGATATCGTAATGGTTAAACCTGCCATGGCTTACCTGGATATTATCAGGGAAGTAAAAAATGCAGTAGATGTTCCCGTAAGTGCATACCATGTGAGTGGAGAATATGCTATGATAAAAGCGGCATCGAAAATGGGTTGGCTAGATGAAAATAAAGCCATCCTGGAAAGCCTGACTTCCATTAAGCGTGCAGGTGCAGATTTAATAGCCACTTACTTTGCAAAAGATGCAGTAAAATTATTAGCGTAAAATAAACGGGAAAAGGCAACAGATGGCAACTGCATTCCAAATATCCTGTTGCATCTCAGAAATTAAATAACATGAACATGCAATCGAGCAAATCATTATTTGAAAGAGCACAATTGTCTATACCTGGTGGGGTAAATTCTCCTGTTCGTGCTTTTAAAAGTGTGGGTGGCAATCCTGTTTTTATAAGCAAGGGAGAAGGAGCTTACCTGTATGATGCCGATAATAATAAATACATTGATTATATCGCATCCTGGGGGCCACTTATTTTAGGACACGCTTACCCGGATGTTGTTGAGGCCATAACACGACAGGTTACAAACGGTACTTCCTTTGGCGCCCCAACCGAGCTGGAAATAGAAATGGCGGAACTTATAAAAAGCATGGTTCCAAATGTGGATTTAATTCGGATGGTGAGCAGCGGCACAGAAGCTTGTATGAGTGCCGTTCGGTTAGCCCGCGGTTATACAGGAAAAAATAAGATCATCAAATTTGAAGGCTGTTATCACGGTCATGCCGATGCTTTTTTAGTAAAAGCTGGTAGTGGGTTAGCCACGTTTAATATTCAAACTGTGCCTGGTGTTACAGCTGGTGTAAGCAACGATACGCTTACCTGTTCGTACAATGATCTCGATGCAGTTGAATTGCTGGTGTTGCAAAACAAGGGAGAGATTGCTGCCATTATAATAGAACCAGTGGTTGGTAATATGGGCTGCATTCTTCCACGTCCCGGTTACCTGGAAGGTTTGCGCAAAATTTGCAACGAAGAAAACATTGTTTTTATTTTTGATGAAGTTATGACGGGCTTCAGGCTTGCACCCGGAGGTGCTCAACAACGGTTAGGCATTGACGCAGACCTGGTAACCTATGGAAAAGTAATTGGCGGTGGATTACCTGTGGGAGCATTTGGCGGTAAAAAAGAAATCATGCAACACATCGCCCCGCTTGGAAATGTATACCAGGCAGGAACATTAAGTGGTAATCCTATTGCAATGATAGCTGGCTTTACTTTGTTGACCATCCTTAGAAATAACCCTGGAATATATGCTGAGCTAGACGCAAAAACAGCGCATTTGCACAAGGGTCTTGATGAGGCATTCAAATCATCCAATATACCGTTTGTTATTAACCGACTGGGTTCCATGATCAGCGTCCATTTCAGTGAACAACCCGTCATCGATTTTACCAGTGCTGCCGCAGCCAATAACCAATTGTTTAACAAGTATTTTCATCATATGCTTGGCAATGGGGTTTACCTGCCACCATCCGCATTTGAAAGCTGGTTTTTGAATAATGCATTAAGCTATGATGATCTTGACAGAACAGTTGAATTAACCGAATCATTTCTTAAATCTGTTGCATAAGAGGTATATTTTTCAAAAAAAATAAATTTAATGTTCAGCTGGCATAGGTTTTTAAATATTACAATAAGTCCCTGCAGTTCACTTATTGCTGCGATTGATGCTCAACAACGGCATCTTAAAAAATCTATACAATGAAAAATGTTTGTCTCGTATTTACCCTGCTATTTTCACTTACTGCATTTAGCCAAAAGGTTAACCAATGCGGATTTGTAATTCCACCCAAACAGTTTAAACAACCCGGAATCTCAACACCGTTTGCTTCTGTTTACGAAGCAAAAAGTATTGTTGATGATATGCTTACCAACATTAAATGGCAGGAAAATTTCCAGATCCGCGAACAAAACGGGATCAATAATGCCTACGCTACAATTATTCAAAATCGCAGGTTTATTATTTACGACAACGATTTTTTGGAATCGCTTGACAGGTATGCGGGAACTGACTGGGCATCAATCAGTGTGCTGGCACATGAAATGGGTCATCATTATTACAACCATGTTATTTCAAGTGGAGGAAGTACTGTTCCAAAAGAAATAGAAGCGGATTATTTTTCAGGATACGTGATGGCCCGTATGGGTGCCACACTTAATGAGTCGATAGCTGCTATGAACAAATTGGGTACAGAACAGCAAAGCTCCACTCATCCCCGCAAAACTGACCGGCTTAATTCTATTTCAAAAGGCTGGAACTATGGCAATAACATGGCTCCACAGCAAGGAAATCCCACCCCAACACCAACACCTACTTATCCTGACCCGAGTACCAATCCAAATCCAACCACGCCTTCTCCAAATTATCCTGATAATAGTGGCAATAATCCAACGACTTCAGATAATGATCCGGCTAGCTGGATTTACCTTACACATGGAAACAAAGAGGATATCCAGGTTGAATTATCTGATGATGGAAGAAGATTTGATAAAGTGGCACTGAAAGCAGGTGAACCATTTGTATTTAAATACGAGGTATATAATTATGGTTGGTTGCGATTACCACAATTACGTGGAACAAAAACCTACCGGCTAAACCATGGCAGAGATTACAGTATTCAATGGAGCCGCAAGCAACAAAGCTGGGTATTGGTTGAAGTGCCATGACAATATAAAAGCGGAACAAAAACATTGTTCCGCTTTCAAAAAGCTTAGCTCTTAAAAATATCTATTGCCTAACCAGCAATTCACATGGCTTCAAACCTGTATGTTTTTTAAATGCAGTGCTAAAATGTGATATGGATGAATAACCAAGCAAAGAAGAAACGTCGGTTACACTGAGTCCTTTATCATACAAAAGATATTTGGCATGTTCCATTCTCTGGCCCTGGTAAAAATCGAAAATGGTGGTTCCAAACATTTCCTTAAAGCCTTTTTTCAGGTAACATTCATTGGTTGCTACCTTTCGGGCCAATTCCTTGATTGTAATTGGATCTCCAATATGTTCCAACAATAATTCTCTCGCCCTTACAATTGTGTCGCGCCCTCTTTCATCTTCAAGGAATTTGCATTGATAAACTTTATCCCTGTCACCTTCACCAAACAAGCAATCCAGGCTATAAACAAGCATAAATTGAATTTGACTATTCAGGAAAATATTTTCAAGCACATCGGTATACTTATGATTGAAAAGACTTTGAAGTATCACCCGGTTTTTATTACAAAGCGGGATAATATGAGATACTGATTGTGTATATTGGAATGATAGATATTTTTCAGCTTCACTAACAGCAACTTTTGATGTTAAAAACTGTTTCAGGTAACTAAAAGTGAAACGAAAAGAGTAAACATCTACAGTATCAATTACGTCCGTACAATCAAGCAAACCGGTTTTTTTACAAACTACCCCTTCCTGGCATTCATCTTCATCGCAATAAGCCTGCCCTGAAAGGCAAAACTTTAGCTCCAGGGCATTTTCGCTGCTTTTTTTGGAAACGTATTTGTATTCAAGCATGCCAATATCATCCACCTGCCACCCAGGTTGCTTCACGTAACGGCGCATATCATATTCCACTGAATTTGGAATATGCTTTTCCTGTTTGGCGATCATATTAAGCTGATCAACCATCAGGTCGCGGCTAACTGATTCTGATAAAATGGCTAGACTTTCATGCATAGGTTGCGAAATTAACAAAATAACTTTCAATGTTCAAACATCAGGCAGCACCCATCCTCCTTCGGAAACGTTCCCGGTTCAGATATGACTGTTTAATGACGAAACCCGAAAAGGAACGCCGGATGCACCTGGTCGTGTTCTTCATATTTTAAGCTCTTGTTTATTTTAAAGTTGCCTGCTTGCAAATTAGCCCGGTAATTAGCCATAATAATGATAAGTTGGCGCCGAAAACATTCTGCTCAGCCGATGGTGGAATAAACGATTGATTTTGTTGAAAACATTAAGGTTTTTGCTGTTTTATTAAGGCAATTTACTGCCCTATTTTTCGCTACATTTGCGCTCCTCCAAAGGCCGCCAGCAAGTATAATTTTGTAGCATGTGACAGAGTATGTCGGATAGCTAGCAGATACCAGGCGGTCGAAAAAAATATACTTCCGTAAACGGCGGGGTACAGAAAAAAATATGAGCACAGAAAATCAAGAATTACTAGAAATCGAAGGCAATTACGGCGCAAATAGTATCCAGGTTTTAGAAGGTTTGGAAGCCGTTCGTAAAAGACCTGCCATGTATATTGGTGATGTTGGGGTAAAAGGGCTGCATCACCTGGTGTATGAAGTAGTGGATAATTCTATTGATGAAGCACTTGCAGGGTATTGCAGCCACATTGAAGTGATTATTCATGAAGACAATTCGATTAGTGTACAGGATGATGGTCGCGGTATTCCAACAGGGATGCATACAAAAGAAAACCGGAGTGCCCTTGAAGTTGTAATGACGGTATTACATGCAGGTGGTAAATTCGACAAAAACACTTATAAAGTATCCGGAGGCTTACATGGTGTGGGAGTGAGTTGCGTAAATGCACTGAGCAGCACCCTTCATGTTACTGTAAAAAGAGAAGGTAAAGTATTTGAACAGGTATACCATGCAGGTAAACCTGAATATGCCGTAAGGGAAATTGGTGTTTCAGAAGAAACGGGCACCCATGTTCGCTTTTGGCCGGATAATACCATTTTCGTAAACAGTACTGTTTACAACAAGGAGATTTTGGAAGGCCGCCTTCGTGAACTCTCTTACCTGAATAAAGGCATTCGCATCACAATAACCGACCTGAGGGAAAATGATGAGGATGGCAAACCTTACAAGAACGTTTTCTTTAGCGAAGGTGGAATTATTGAGTTTGTTGAAATGCTTGACCGCAGTGCCAACAGGAATAACCTGATCCCAAAGGCTATTTATTGCGAAGGCCGCGATGAAAATACCAATGTAGCCGTAGAGGTTGCCATGAACTACAATGCCAGCTACAGTGAGCATATTTTTAGTTATGTAAATAACATTAATACCATCGAAGGTGGTACCCATGTTACTGGTTTCAGGCGTGCCATTACCCGTGTTTTTAAAAATTACGGTGAAAAAGAAGGCATGTTTGAAAAAGCCAAAGTGGAAATTGAAGGTGATGACTTCCGTGAAGGACTAAGCGCTGTGATCAGCGTAAAAGTTCCTGAACCCCAGTTTGAAGGCCAGACCAAAACAAAACTTGGTAACAGTGATGTTGCAGGTACAGTAGAGTCAGCTTTAGGAGCTGCTTTGCAAATTTTCCTGGAAGAGAATCCAAAGGAAGCGAAGATCATTATTCAAAAAGTGGTACTTGCTGCCCAGGCTCGTGCTGCCGCCCGCAAAGCAAGAGAAATGGTTCAACGCAAAAGTGGACTAACTGGTGGTGGATTACCCGGCAAATTGGCCGATTGCAGCGAAAAAGATCCCAGCAAATGCGAACTATACCTGGTGGAAGGTGATTCGGCCGGTGGAACTGCCAAACAGGGACGCGACCGTAGTTACCAGGCAATTCTGCCGCTCAGGGGTAAAATCCTGAACGTCGAAAAAGCCATGGAGCATAAGATTTACGACAACGAAGAAATTCGGAACATGTTTACAGCGCTGGGTGTTAGAATTGGCACCCCGGATGATCCTAAAGCACTCGACATTTCAAGATTGCGTTATCATAAGCTGATCATTATGACGGATGCCGACGTGGATGGCAGCCACATTGCAACATTAATATTGACCTTCATTTTCCGTTATATGACCACCCTTGTAGAACAGGGCTATGTGTATATTGCCCAACCACCGCTTTACCTCGTAAAAAAGGGAAAAGTGCAGGAATATGCCTGGACGGAAGAACAACGGAAAGCTTTGGTAGAAAAAATAGGAGGAGGAAGCGAATCCGGCATTCATATTCAGCGTTATAAAGGTTTAGGCGAAATGAATGCCGACCAGCTAAGAGATACTACAATGAGCAAAGAACATCGTACCCTAAAGCAGGTAACGATTGAAAGCGCTGCCGAAGCCGATCGCGTTTTTAGTATGTTAATGGGCGATGAAGTTCCTCCACGCAGAGAGTTTATTGAAACTCATGCTAAGTACGCCAGGATTGATGTTTAATCTAAAAGAATATTTAAAACTAAAAAACCGCGGACTGCCGCGGTTTTTTAGTGAGTTTTCAACTTTTCATTCTTTGATCTCTTCAATTACTGAACGGCCGCCGCCGGTTTTATTGCCGGTCCACTCCCAATCTTCATACAAAATAATACGACCATCGTTTAAAAATTCTGTTGCTGATTGTGAAACACCTGTATTTATTTCATTGCCATTATTCAATTGTAAATAGTTGATCTGGCAATCACCGTTTTTTGCCATCCGCCCTATGAGAACCCCTCTTTGAATGGTGCCACCCGAATAGGTACCCCATACAATATTGTCTTTTTGAAAATACTCAAATAATGTTTCTTCGCTTACTTCTCCATTAATAGTATTCATCTTTGGCCGCATCCGCCTGTTGTGCAAACAGATTTTATCGGGCAACAACTTGCGCCTGTAAATAACTACTGGTTCAGCATCTACTTGTTTAAATAATTGTGATTCCAAAAGGCCGGGGAAGTCGCCATGTAAAGTACCAGAAGCTTCAATGGTGAATACACACCGGTTCTTAAAATATTGCATACCATATTGAAGCATTAATACAGCCAATTCATCCTTGATAGATGAGTCTGTAAAAATCATAGCATCTATTACGGCGGTTCCGGGATTTGACGGAGAAATGTAAGAAATTAGTAAGCCCTCACAAACCCCCTCACCAGGGCTCAAACAAATTAAAATGGTGGCATGATGATGTACGCAATATGCTACAGTTACTGCTTCGAATGGCCTGCCATTAACCCTGCTGAAATTTGAAGCAAGGGTGGCTTCTGCCTTATCTAGCATACGGATGGTGTAACCGGTCGTGTCAGGCATATTGGTTTGGTTGTTACCTGCATCCATATTTTGGTTGCAGGATGTAAAATAACAGGTTTGCAGTTTTTTAAGATAGCCGGACAGTTCGAAACTGTGCCCGTAGAACCCTTTTAGGCCGAAAAGCGGCGAACTTTAGTTTTTTATTAGCAGAAATAGCTCGTCCATTAACTGGTTTGTGTATAAAAAAAAATTTACCTGCTTGAGGTATGACTGCAAAAAGGTTACTTTGACCCCTAATTACTAATCTTAAAAATTAATACAATGGACAGTTCGAAGATGCTTACCGCATATTGCCTTAAAACAAAAGAGAAAAATGTGCCTATGCAGGATGCAGTAGTTACCAAAACTGCCAGGGGTGGTTATATGGCACAGGGGCATGATGGTAAAGGAAATAAAATGACTGCTATTCTTGCTGAAGCAAAAGCAATGAAAGCAATTGAAGATGGCGTTGCCAAACAAGGTTGGTAATAATTACATTTCCGCATAATAATAAAGCCGCAGGTACCTGGTGTATCGCGGCTTTATTTTATTATAATGGAAAATATTAGTATTCTTCCTTAACCTGGGTAGCTTGTATTGCAGTTAAGGCAATGGTGTAAACAATATCGTCTACCAAAGCTCCACGGGACAGGTCATTTACAGGCTTGCGCAATCCCTGCAACATGGGGCCTACACTTACCACATTGGCACTCCGCTGAACCGCTTTGTAAGTAGTATTACCCGTATTTAGATCCGGGAAAACAAACACATTTGCCTGTCCGGCAACAGGGCTTTCCGGGGATTTTTGCCTGCCTACACTTTCAACTGTAGCTGCATCGTATTGTAATGGACCATCAAGTACTATATCAGGTCTTTTTTCTTTTGCAATCCGGGTCGCTTCTTTTACTTTCTCTACATCAGCACCTGTACCGGAAGCACCGGTTGAATAGGATATCATGGCAACTTTAGGATCGAGCCCAAATGCCTTGGCAGAATCCGCGCTCTGAATGGCAATATCCGCCAGTTCCTCTGCAGTTGGGTCGGGATTAACGGCACAATCACCATAAACATATACCTGGTCGGGCATCAGCATAAAAAATATGGATGAAACAATGGATGCCCCCGGTGCAGTTCGTATCAACTGGAGAGCCGGCCTGATCGTGTTGGCTGTTGTATGCACGGCACCAGAAACAAGCCCGTCCACCTCACCAACTACAACCATCATTGTTCCCAATACGACATTGTCACCCAACTGATCTTCAGCCTGTTGTTCTGTTATTCCTTTTGATTTTCTTAGTTCTGCATATCTTGAAACATATTTATAACGAACAGTATCGGGGTCTACAATTTCAAGATCAGAAGGTAATATTACATCCTGTGCATCAGCGATGGCCAGTATGCTTTCTTTTTTGCCCAATAAGATACATTTTGCAATGCCTTTTTCATGGCAAAGTGCTGCTGCTTTGATAGTTCTTGGCTCATCTCCTTCCGGTAATACGATCTTTTTACCTGCTTTATTTGCCGCTTTTATTAATTGGTAACGAAAAGCTGCAGGTGGCATCCGCTTCTCGGAAGGATCACCAATGCGATCTTTTAAAGATCCTGCATCCAGGTTATCAGCTACATGATCTACCAGCTTCGTTATTCTTTCAATGTCATCAGCGGGTATATGGGAGTCCATTTTTGCCAGCAGGTTAACGGTATCATAAGTAGTGTGTTCTGTGAGCATTACCGGTATTTTTTGGGATAATGCCTGTGCACACAACACCCTGATACTTTCCTTTGGCATAAAATTGTTGGTGAGTAAAATACCTGCAATTGGTACACCCCGCAGCACGGCGAGTGAAGTTGCCAGTAAGATATCATCCCTGTCGCCAGCAGTAATAATTAATGCACCTGCCCTTAACCTTCCGGCTATAAATTCCACCGAGCGGGAAGCTACCATTACGTCATACATCCTTGCCTGCTTCATATTTCCGTCGGCAAGAATTTTACATCGCATATGTTCTGCAACATCCGAAACCCGGGGAGCAGCTAATACATGGTTGTAGGGTACAATTCCTAATAAAGGCAAGTTGCTTCCTGTAATTGTTTTGCTGAAAGGTGCAATCCGGGTCTCTATTTCCTGCAGGGTGAGTTCAGCAGGAGTTTTGCTCAAAATATATCCTGCGAAAGATGTTTTTTGAACGCCACCATATTGCTGTACTGCCAGTTCTATCTGCTCTGCTATACCCGAAGGTGATAATTGATCTGCTGCAACTACTAAAATTACCTGGGCCTGTAAATTCCGCGCAACTTCTACATTCAAAGCCGACAATACCGGCCGGTTTGGATGCTGAGCAATGCCTTCAACAATCAATACATCGTTACTATCCATTGCCTGCTGAAACAATGTAACCACTTCTTCCATCAGCAAATCAGATTGACCTGTACTTAATAACTTTTCGGCATGATCAATATGCATTGGTTCAGGCGATTGTATCTTAAACAATGCTTCTGCAAATATTTTTGATCTGTCGCTGTCCTTGCCGATATACAGTGTATCCGAAATAGGTTTTATAAACCCGGATTTGATACCTAATTGTTCTAATGCCCGAACGGTACCGAGGGATATTGAAGTAAGGGCAGCATCCATTCCTACCGGGGCCAGATAATATGTTTTCATAAAAAATTTTAATTTCTTCCAAACAGGCGTAAGCTTGTTCGGTTATTTCAGGCATACAGCCTTAGCTATTAATTAATTGCTGGTGCTTCAATTGCCGCAACTACCCGGATGGTTTCCAGAGCAATCATCAACTCTTCATTGGTATTGATAACCAATACCCTGGTACTACCCTCTTCTGAAATGATTCCCGGCTTGCCTCTAGTAGCTTTGATATTTGCAGCATTGTCAACCTTATAACCCAGTACAGCCAGTCTTTCCAATGTTTTAGCCCGCACTTTATATGCATTTTCTCCAATGCCACCGGTAAAGATCAACGCATCGACTCTTGGTAAAGACACCGACAAGGAAGCGATATATTTAGCTAACCTGAAAACAAACACCTCAATTGCAAGCATCGAAGCTTCATGTCCATTATCAGCAGCCTGTTGTAGTTCACGCATGTCGGCCGAAAGACCAGATAACCCCAGCAAACCGCTTTTTTTATTCAGGAGATTTTCAACTTCTACCACGTTAATACGGAGGGCTCCTGCGAGGTAGGCATGCAGGCCCGGGTCAACATCCCCTGAACGGGTGCCCATAACCAAACCTTCAAGCGGCGTAAAACCCATGGAGGTATCAACGCTTTTGCCATTTAAGATGGCGGAAGCACTGGCACCATTACCGAGATGGGCAGTTATAAAAGCGCTATCCTCCAGTGGAATATTGAGCAGTTTAGCAGCCTCCATGCTTACATATTGATGGCTTGTACCATGAAAACCATATCTTCTTACACCATAATCGGTATAAAAAGTTTGAGGTAATGCATACCGAAAAGCATGCGAAGGCAACGTTTGATGAAATGCAGTATCAAAAACAGCTACCTGTGGCAAACTGGGCATGGCAGTGATAGCCGCTTCAATTCCCGCAAGGTTTGCGGGGTTATGCAAAGGTGCAAAAGGAACACACTTTCGGATTGCTTCTAAAACAGGTTCAGTGATAAGCGTTGATGATTTAAAAAACTCGCCACCATGCACTACCCGGTGACCAACGGCTGCAATGTTACCAGGTAATTGATGATATTGTAAAAACTGCAAAATGGCATGCATGGCATCTTCATGACTACCAATGGGCAGCAATACAGTCTGCTTTTCTGATAAGTAAGAGGTATGTAAACACGCTCCGTCCATTCCAAGTTTTTCTGCCAGGCCAGAACATACGAGGCTTTTATCAGCAACACCAATTAATGAAAACTTAATCGAAGAACTTCCGCTATTTATAACTAGTACCCTGTTTTGCATAAATTGAAATGTAGGTAAAAGGTTCAGAAGTCGAACTTTTGAGACCGCTTTTTTAAATCGCGGCAAATATCAGCCATCAAGAAAAATCGCTACATGATTACAGTCATTTACAGTACTGTTTAAGAATTGCCCGGCAATAAGTTGGTTTCATGAAAAAACGACTTCTCGATTATAAAATCGATGTAAATAATCGGAAAAATTGGGTACAATGCCTCAATATCAGTATGCATAAAAACCTTAAGTGCCGTGGTTCCTTACCTTTGCGCACATTTTTAAAACAACCTTGTGTTGAACCCCGATATTAAAATGGACCAGTTGAAATATAAAGAATTTTCAGGCCTTAATCTTCCGGCAATAGGTGAAGAAATGCTGGCCACGTGGACAAAAGAAAACGCATTCGAAAAATCTGTTTCACTTCGCGAAGGTGCAACTCCTTTTGTTTTTTATGAAGGACCTCCCAGTGCTAATGGCATGCCCGGAATTCACCATGTAATTAGCCGTACACTAAAGGACCTGGTGTGCCGCTATAAAACCATGCAGGGATTCCAGGTTACACGTAAAGGAGGATGGGATACTCATGGATTGCCGATTGAACTGGGGGTCGAAAAAGAACTTGGCATCACTAAAGAAGATATTGGAAAGAAAATTTCCGTTGAAGATTACAATAAGAAATGCCGGGAAGCTGTACTACGCTATAAGGACAAGTGGGACGATATTACCCGTAAAATGGGTTATTGGGTCGATCTTGAAAAGCCATATGTGACTTTCGAAAATAACTATATAGAAACATTATGGTGGTTATTAAAAAAAATGTACGACAGGGGGTTGTTGTATGAAAGCGTAAGTATTCAGCCCTATAGCCCTGCGGCCGGAACGGGTTTAAGCAGCCATGAATTAAATCAGCCCGGTACTTATAAAGATGTAAAGGATACCAGCGCAACGGTTATGTTTCGTGCCAAACAGGATGAGAAAAGTAAATTCCTGCACGATTTGGTTGACGGCGCCGAAGTATTTTTTATGGCGTGGACAACAACACCCTGGACCTTGCCATCCAATCTTGGGTTAACTGCGGGTCCTGCCATTGATTATGTGCTGGTTCAAACTTTTAATCCTTACACGCATTTACCGGTAAACGTAATATTGGCTAAAGCACTCGTTGGTAAATACCTGAAAGCGGAAGGTGAAAATGGGGATTTTGGTGCTTATTCCAGGGAAACCAAATTGATTCCATGGAAGGTAATTTCTGAGTTCAAAGGAAAGGATATTGAAGGTTGCCAGTACGAGCAATTACTGCCTTACGAAGCCAACAACCTGGATGCCATCGAATTAATTACCCCTGGTGCAAAGCCTTTTGTAGTTATGTGCGACAGCTTTGTGACCACTGAAGATGGTACCGGCATCGTGCACACCGCCCCCGCTTTTGGTGCCGACGATTATAAAGTAGGTAAAAAAAATAATATTGGCATTTTAACCATGGTTGACCGCGAAGGAAAATTTGTTCATGGTATGGGCGAGTTTAGCGGCAGGTATGTAAAAAATTACAAAGACGAGAAAGATTATGTTGATGTTAATGTGGATATAGCAGTAAAGCTGAAGCTGGAGAACCGTGCTTTTAAAGTTGAAAAATACGAGCATAGCTACCCGCATTGCTGGCGTACTGACAAACCTATTCTTTACTACCCTCTTGATGCCTGGTTTATAAAAACTACCGCCCTGAAAGACAGGATGGTGGAATTAAATAAAACCATTCGTTGGAAACCTGCCAGTACCGGCACCGGCCGTTTTGGAAATTGGCTGGAAAATATGGTAGACTGGAACCTGAGCCGCAGCCGGTTTTGGGGAACGCCGTTACCCGTTTGGCGCACCGACGACGGCGAAGAAGAAATATGCATTGGGTCCATCGCCTCCCTGAACGAAGAAATTAAAAAAGCCAGCGATGTACTTGGCGGCGAGGTAAATAAACATTACCTGAACGACGGCATATTGGATCTGCACAAGCCCTTTGTGGATGATGTGATCCTGGTTTCTGCTTCCGGCAAACCAATGAAACGCGTACCCGACCTGATCGATGTATGGTTCGACAGTGGCGCTATGCCTTATGCACAACAACATTTTCCCTTTGAAAACAAGGAAATGTTTGCCCGTAATTACCCTGCCGATTTTATCGCCGAAGGTGTAGACCAAACAAGAGGCTGGTTTTATACGTTGCATGCAATTGGATCGTTGATAAAAGAGGATGTTATTGCTGAACTTGAAGCTGCGGGCTTACCAACCGATAAAGTAGACGGCCGTGCATACAAAACCGTTGTAAGTAATGGACTGGTGTTGGACAAGGACGGTAATAAAATGAGCAAACGTCTTGGAAACGTAGTAGATCCTTTTAAAACCATTGCCGATTTTGGCGCCGATGCTACCCGTTGGTACCTAATCACGAATGCAAGCCCATGGGATAACCTGAAATTTGATATAAACGGTATTAAAGAAGTACAGCGCAAATTTTTTGGAACGCTTTACAATACCTACCAGTTTTTTGCTTTATATGCCAATGTAGATGGCTTCAATTTTAAAGAAGCCTATATTTCGTTGGAAGAAAGACCTGAAATTGACCGATGGATTCTTTCCTCTTTAAATACCCTGGTGAAGGAGGTAACGGCTTCCATGGATGACTATGAGCCTACGCAGGCGGGCAGGTTAATGGAACAATTTGTAGATGAACACCTGAGCAACTGGTACGTTAGGCTTTGCCGTCGCCGGTTTTGGAAGGGAGACTACGAACACGATAAAATTTGCGCCTACCAAACCTTATACGAGTGCCTTGAAACGCTCACCAGGCTGGTTGCTCCCATCTCGCCGTTTTTTAGCGACAAAATTTTCCAGGTGTTAAATAATGTTACCAGGCGATTTGAAGTACAGTCTGTGCATCATACCAACTACCCGGCAGCAAATGAAACCGCAATCGATACAAGCCTGGAAGAAAGAATGCAGTTGGCACAAGATTTAAGCAGCCTGGTACTGAGCCTTCGTAAAAAGGTGAATATCAAAGTTCGGCAACCGCTTCAAAAAATGCTGGTGCCGGTTTTGAACACAAACATGAAGACACAGCTGGAGAAGATAGCGGATCTTGTAAAGGCGGAGGTTAATGTAAAAGAAATTGAATACCTGGCCGATACAGAAGGTTTTATTAAAAAGAAAATCAAACCAAACTTTATTGCACTCGGCAAAAAGCTGGGTTCAAAAATGAAAGGAGTTTCCGCAGCTATAGCTAGCTTTTCAGCTGCAGACATTACTTTAATTGAAAAAGAAGGTGCTATAACCATTGATATAGAAGGTGAACCATTAACGTTATCGCTATCGGAAGTTGACATATCGGCAGATGATATACCCGGCTGGAGTGTGGCTTCAAAGGGAGCTTTAACGGTGGCTTTGGATATCACGCTAACTGAACATTTACTGCGTGAGGGAGCCGCAAGGGAGATGGTAAACCGGATTCAGAACATAAGGAAAGACAATGGATTGGAGTTAACAGATCGCATCCATGTTAACTGGTCGGGACCAGAAAATATTAGCCAATCATTCAATGTTTTCAAATCATATATTTGCGCGGAAATTTTGGCAGATTCAATGAACTGGGTGCCTGTTTTAGCTGATGGCACTGAAATTGAAGTGAATGAGGCCAAATTAAAGGTTCAAATAATAAAAAAGGAAGTTTAACGATGGCTATTAGAAAAACGACTCCTGCTAAAACAGGTAATGCTGTTTCTGCTGATACAAGTACAAAGAAAACTTCTACCAAAACCGCTAAAGATGTAGTTGAAAAAGCTGCAGACAAGGCCGTACCAGGAAATGAAACCACAATTAAAAAACCTGCTGCAAAAGAAGTTGCCAAACCCGTAAGCTCAGCATCAAAAAATGCTGGTGGATCAAAAACGGCCCAGGCAAATGATTTAGAAAAAGCTGGTAAAATCATTCAAAAGCCATCCGAAACCGTGAAGGAAAAAACAACCGCAGCAGCCGGAGCTACTAAAGAAGAAGCCCCCGCAAAGAAAAAAGCCGGTGCAAAAGCTGAAGAAGCAGCACCAAAGAAATCAGAAGCTAAAGTAAAAATCCCTAAGACTTCTGCCACAGGAAAGGTTCCGTACGAACCTGACTTTACCCATTCGGTTTTGGATAGCCCAAGGGAAGAAGAGCAACAAACAAGCAGTGTTCCTTCTATGCGTTACAGTGATTCCGAATTACATGAATTCAGAACCCTGATCCAGCGTAAGCTGGAATCTGCAAAAAAAGAACTTGCTTACCTGCAGGGATTGATCACCCGTAAAGATGAAATGGGTGGTGACAATGATGATGGCCGCTATATGACTATGGAAGATGGTAGCCTGAGCATGGAAAGAGAACAACTAAGCCAAATGGCCAGCCGGCAGATCACTTTTATTGATCACCTGGAAAAGGCATTAATGCGTATCGAAAATAAAACCTACGGTGTGTGCCGTGTTACCGGGAAGCTGATTGAAAAAGCACGTCTTCGTGCGGTACCGCATGCAACCTTAAGTATGGAAGCAAAAAGCAGCAAAACCAGGGTGCTATAATATTTACTAGAACTAAGTATTAAATATAAAAGAGGTAAAGTTCAGGCTTTGCCTCTTTTATATTTTTAGAAACAAGTCCGCTAAGTTCAAGTATAAATACATTGTATTTATCGCACTTCCTGCAGTTCCACCAACCGGTGATAGATTCCATTTTGTGCTAACAATGCATCGTGGTTTCCGCGTTCGGCAATTCTGCCATGCTGTAAAACAACTATTTCATCGGCATGCCGGATGGTACTTAGGCGGTGGGCAATTACAATTGTCGTTCTGTCCTGCATCACTTTGTTTATAGCATCCTGCACTAATCTTTCACTTTCAGTATCGAGGCTCGAAGTAGCTTCATCCAAAATCAGGATCGGCGGATTTTTTAAAACTGCCCTGGCAATAGTAATTCTTTGTCGTTCACCACCACTTAGTTTAGTTCCCCGATCTCCAACATTGGTATTATAACCGTCTTCTTTATTCAGGATAAAATTATCAGCGTTTGCCACTTTTGCAGCAGCTATAATCTCGGGCAACGATGCTCCCGGAACACCCAGTGCAATGTTTCCGGCAATAGAATCATTAAATAAAAAGGACTCCTGGGTTACTATGCCCATTTGTTCTCTTAAACTCTTTAATGAGTAATGTTTGATATTTTTTCCATCCACTAAAATCTCACCCGAACTCACATCATGAAATCGTGGGATCATATCTGCCAGTGTACTTTTTCCTGAACCGCTGCTGCCAACCAGGGCGATGGTTTTACCTTTTTCTATTAAGAGGTTTATATCGTGTAAAACGATTTTATCATCATATTGGAAATTGACATTTCTCAATTCAATACTGTTGCTGAACGATGCCATTTGAATTGGGTTAGCGATCTCTTTGATTGAAACGGCCTCATCTATCAATGATTCAATACGATCGATACTGGCCGAACCTCTTTTGATATTGTAAGAAGCTGAAGTAAGAGCTTTCAATGGATTGATCAACTGGGAAATGATAGCTATGTAAACCAGGAAGCCGCTTGGATCAAGAAAAGAGCCATTTAAGACCAATCTACCGCCATACCATAATACGCACACTACAGCAGTGATACCCATCACTTCGCTAACTGGTGAAGCGAGGTCACGACGGCGGTTAGCCTTGTTTTTTATTGTAAACAGCGCCTCGTTTTCCTTATCAAAGCGATGGATCAATTTTGGTTCGGCTGTAAAACCTTTGATGATCCTGATACCGCTGATTGTTTCATCTATCGTGGATAGTATGGCTCCCAGTTTTTCCTGTACATCCCTGCTTTCCCGTTTTAAGCTTTTTCCAATGCGGCCAATTATTAAACCTGCAACCGGTAAAAACATGATAAGAAATAGCGTTAACTGCGGACTTAACGACAAAAGATACAACAGGTACATTATTACCAATATGGGTTCCCTGAATGTTGTTTCAATCACATTTACCGTGGAACTCTCCACTTCACCTAAGTCGTTTGTAAGGCGGCTCATAATATCACCTTTTCGTTTTTCACTAAAAAAACCGATAGGCAATTCAAGTATCTTCCGGAACATCTTTGTTCTCAGGTTATTTATTACATTATTTCGAATAGGATTGAGATAGTAATAAGACAAATAGAGAAATAAATTTTTTAGCAGGATAGAAAGCATTACAACCAGGCAGATCACGGCGAGGGCTTTAACATCTCCGTTCGGGCGCTGCATCAGGTCATGTAACCAATCATTAAAATGGTTAACAGGATTGATGCGGCTTAGAAACTTATCTGAGGTTGAAACCGCTTTAAGGGTATCCTCTTTTTTAAAAATGAGCAACAGGAAAGGACTTAGAAGCCCGAGTGAAATAACAGAGAAAAAAGAGGATAAAACATTGAAACTGAAATAGGCTGTTAACAGCTTTGGATAAGGAGATATGTACTTAAAAATCTTACGTAAGCTCTTCATGAATAAATTAGTATATCCTCAAGTAGGATGAGAAACGGGCAAAGTAACTACTTTTACCTCCATTAAACGCGATGTGATATGCAGGAAAGTAAAAGGCAAAAGCAGGTGGCTGGCCTGTTAAACGAAGAATTAAATGATATTTTTCAACGGTTTGGATTCAATATTGTAGATGGTGGAATGATTTCAATTTCAAAAGTTACCATTACTCCTGACCTGTTTGAAGCCCGGATCTATCTCAGTTTTTTCCAGATAAAGGACCCGGATGCTATGCTGCAAAAAATCAAAGACCGGGCATGGGAAATAAAAAAAGAATTAACCGCGAGGGTAAGAAACCAATTGCGCAGTATGCCTCAGTTGAATTTCTATATTGATGATACCCTGGAATATGTATTTAAGATGGAAGAACTATTTAAAACCATCAACATTCCGAAAAGCGAAGAATAACTCCGTGATTGCCGGGCCTGACAGAATTATTTAGAAAAAAACGGAATGTTTTGCAGCGGATTTGAAACCCTGCCTGTCTCATAATTACCAACAATCAATACTAACTGCAAGCGGCTGCCCGGTTTATCCAGGCAGCCGCTGCAATTTCAAGGTATTTAAGACGTCGCACTTACCGGATTTCCATACTAAGTACTTTTTCATTTTCTAAATAACCTTCTAACAGGTCGCCTACTACGGTTTCACCTACACCGGCCGGGGTGCCGGTAAATATCAGGTCGCCAATATTTAAAGTAAAATATTGAGATACATCGGCAATAATGGATTCGATGCTAAAGATCATAAAACGGGAAAAGCCTTCCTGCACCAGTATCCCATTTTTCGCAAAAGTGAAGTGGACATCCCGCTGATCAGGCAACCTGTTGATGCCAATCCACTCACCTATGGCTGCAGAACCATCAAAAGCTTTTGACTTTTCCCAGGGTAGCGATTTTTTCTTCAAATTATCCTGGATGTCACGGGCGGTAAAATCAATCCCAACGGTTATCTCGTTGTAAAAGGCCTTGGCCTGGTGTACCGAAATAAATTTACCATTTTTACATATTTTGATCACCAATTCACATTCATAATGTAATTCGTTGGTAAAAGCAGGGTAAAAAAGAGAACTGCCTGTAGGTAACAAGGCATTTTTTGGTTTCATAAAAATTACTGGCTCATCCGGAACTTTATTGCCCAGTTCTTTGGCATGTTCGGCATAGTTTCTCCCAATACAAATTATCTTCATAAGTTAATTTTAGGGCTTGATTTCCAACGTTAAAGATATACATGCTAACGGGTATTGAAAAGGTCCTCAAACTTTAAAAATCAATTTATTATATTGATTCATAGCCGCATCAATACCGAGTAGCACAAACTGTTCTATAACCATAACGCAAGTGTCTATTTTTTCCAAGACCACCGGCATCTCTGAAGCCTGCCATTTTCCAAGCACATAATTAACCTGGCCCCCTTTGGGATATTGATTTCCTATACCAAACCGAAGTTTTGGATAAGCGTCAGTTCCAAGTGTTTTCTGAATATCTTTTAATCCATTGTGCCCTGCATCGCTGCCGGCCGGCCGAATTCTTATTCTTTCGAGTGGCAGCGCAATTTCATCTACAATGGTCAGAGTGTTGGCTAACGGCACTTTTTCGTGGTCCATCCAGTATTTAAAAGCTCTTCCGCTTAAGTTCATATAAGTGGTTGGCTTCACCAGTACAACCTGCCGGCCTTTCAGTTTAATAACCGACTGCTCAGCCAAGCGGCCTATTTGCCAGCTTCCATTGTATTTTTTTACAAAAGCATTAACTACATCAAAACCAATATTGTGCCGGGTATTTGCATATTCCTCTCCAATATTTCCAAGTCCAACTATTAAGAACTTATCCATAAGATTTACCTCTGTTTTGATGCCGGGGGCAGGCCGTTTAGCAGGATGTGTACTCAAAAAAGAATCCCCGACTGGTACCAGCCGGGGAAATTATATAAAGAATAGTGGAATTTTCCGGTCTTAAAAAGAACGGGGAAAAACCAATTATTTTTTCTTCTTTTCGTCTTTTGCATCGGCAGCTTCCTGCTTCAACTGGCGGGTAAGAACCACGCTTGCCATCGGAATACGGGGAGAGTTTAAGATCTCCATATTTTCCAATTTCACGTCTTCAACACGAATATTTTCATTCAGCCCAACATTGGTTACGTCAACCTCAACAAACTCCCTGAGATATTTAGGCAGGGCCTTAACTTTCAGGGTTTTCATTTTTGTGATTAGACGACCACCTGCTTTTACACCCGATGAATTGCCGGTATAACGAACAGGCAAAGTAGCGATTACAGGTTTATCGGAAATAAGCTCCAAAAAGTCGGCGTGCAATAGTTCATCGCTCACTACGTCAAATTGAAGATCTTTTAAAATGCACTCGTAACTGTTTCCTTCAACAGTTATGTTGGCAAGCATGAATTCTGGTGTATACACGATAGGCTTAAAAGCTGTCGCCGGAGCAGAGAAGTTAACTTCCCGGGCACCCCCGTAAATTACACCAGGCACGAGTTTTTGAGAGCGAAGCTGGCGGGTGGCTTTTTTGCCATGTTCGGTCCTCAGTTGTCCTTCGATGGTAATTGATTTCATTATAGAAAAATTTTGAGGCGCAAAAGTAGGGTAAAAAACTGTTGTAATACACCTAATTTAATAGTTCGGTAAAAATCCCGATTTTGCAGCAGTTTTGAACAATTGCCCTGCACTTTCAGCAATTATTCACCTATACCATCATCACTCATGAAAGTACTGTTCAGAAAATCATTCCCTTTGTTTTTGCTGGCTTTTTTTTGCCTTACACAGGCAAGGGCCTTCGATTCCACCCTACACAAACCAGTAAATGCCTCCATATTATTACCTCTTTTTTTAGACAGTGCGTTTAAATATGGAAGTTACCAATACGGTAATACTATTCCCAAATACATGTTGCCTGCCCTTGAATTTTATAACGGGGTACAGATGGCCGCAGATTCTTTGAAACAGGAAGGTATTGTTGCAACCATTGAAATTATAGATTCAAAAAAGGCAAACGCCATTCAACAGGTTTATCGCGAATACAACCCGGTTAAACCACAAATGGTTATCGGCGTAATGCAAAACGCGGCAGAATTAAAACAGGCATCCGAATTGGCTCTCGCTAAAAAAATTCCATTTATCTCAGCTACCTATCCAAACGACGGAGGTATCAGTAGCAACCCCAGCCTGGTAATTCTGAACTCCACTTTAAAAACACACTGCATGGCATTGTATAATTACCTGCAAAAAAATTACCGGAGTGGCAATATTGTATTGTGTGTAAGAAAAGGATCGGCCGATGACCGCATAAAAAATTATTTGATTGAAGCACAAAAACTAACAGAAGGTGAAAAATTGAAATGGAAAATAGCCAGCCTGCCTGATTCATTTACAGTAACCCAACTGGCAGTGTACCTGGATAGCAACAAAACAAATACCGTAATTGGCGCCTCCCTGGATAAAAATTTCAGCCTTCATGTTATTGAACATTTATCGGAGCTTAAAAGCGATTATAACAGTTCTATTTTTGGGATGCCTACCTGGGATGAATTACCTCTTCAGAAAAAAGAATACCAGGGGATAGATGTTTACTACAGTACTCCATTCGTTTCATTTTCTGGTAATGCAGCTGCTTATTCGGCTATAACAAAAAAGTTTAAAACGGTTGCCAATAGCAAACCCAGTGATATGGTATTCAAAGGCTTTGAAATTACGTACCGGTATATTAAAACACTGTATGAAAACCCTGAAAGTTTTTGGGAGAATGTGAACAATCCAAAATATAAATTATTCGCCGATTTCAACATTGAAATGGTAGCAGCGAAAGCCCATGAAAGCAGCCTGATCAAATATTGGGAAAACAATAAAATTTACTTCGTAAAAAAAACAGATGGGGCCATTAAAGGCGTTTATTAATTCATAACACAAGCTTTGAATAAATGCCTGGTGGAATTTCCACCAGGTTTTTTATAAGTATGATATGCTACTATTATTTGGAACTATGAATGAATTTCAAAAGAAACATTTTCCGGTATAATTTAGGGCATGGGAATTATTTATCCGGATGATAATGGCAGGCTGGTTATTCGTTCGCTGTTTTATTTTTATGGCACTGCTGCCTCTAAAGATCTTGCTATAAAAATTGCAAATGATATAGCATATTACTGGAATGAACCAGCCGTAGTAATCAACGGTCGATTGCTATATTTTGATATCGAAGGGATTTACGAACCCAGCCTTTTGCCAGAAACTGTTTGGTATAATGATGATCCCGCCAAAAACTTTTTCAGGATAGAACAATACAGCGCAATTGATATTTCGTTTGTTGATGGGATTGGCAGTAATACCGGCTATTTCAAACTGGATAATTTATTACATACCGGCACAACTGCCGCTCATGAATACGGTCATACCATCGGGCTGGAACATCCTATTTTTCTTGATATCAGGGGTTATGGAACGCCTGGCATTATGTACCCGAGAGGAACTATAGTTGATGCCGAATTCCAATACAATCCAGCGGCACCAGCAGGTGTAGGTGAACTTGGCGGAACTATGGATGCAACTAAAAGAAAGGTTACTGCAAACGACATTGCCCTTTTAAACCTGCAAAAAATAAAATTCAGGAAGGATAGTAAGCAGGTATTAGGAGATTTTAGTTCGCAATATCACGAAGCACACCAGGCAACAACAAAATAACCTAACTTAAATTGTATTTTAAAGGAACACTGCGATATAAATAACAGAAGATTTCTGATTATTATAAATCTTTGGTTCGTTTGATTTGCAACTTTAAACCTGTGCTTTCCATGATTAAAAAACTCCCGAATTACCAAGCAAGTGTTTATTGAATGATGTTTGCAAATAAAAAAAACAATAAAAATTTCATGCAGGTATGAGAAATGTAATTGCAGCAATCAATATGACACTTGACGGGTATTGCGATCATACGGCATTGTCACCGGACGAAGAAATACATGAACATTATAGGGAACTATTAAGTACCGGAGACGCTATTCTATATGGCAGAATAACTTATCAGCTTATGGAATACTGGCAAGCGCTGGTTAAAAATCCATCCGGCGAAAAATCTATGGACGATTTTGCCAAGGCTATGGACAAAATTCAAAAAATTGTTTTTTCACGCACTTTGAAAGCGCTAACATGGGAAAGTGCAAAACTGGTAAATCAACGTATTGAAGCTGAAGTTGCAGAACTGAAAAAACAACCTGGCAAAGACATTCTTGTTGGCAGCAGGAGTTTAATTATGCAACTAATGAAACTTAATTTGATAGATGAATTTCAACTTTGTGTTCATCCAGTTATTGTAGGAAAAGGTTTGCCATTATTTGAAAACATAACTGGTAGAACTGCTTTTAAACTTATAAAAACTAAAACTTTTAAAGGTGGTGCAGTAATCTTTTACTACGAACCAGATAACAAATAATAAAAATGGGAAATTGTAATGTGGGTTTTGAGTAATGGCAGGTGGTCTCTAATTATTGAAATTCGACATGTAAGAAACGACAGTGCTTTTATTTTATAAATGGCTTTTAGCTTATTAAGCAAGGCATTTCCCAATTAGAGTTCTTCAATCCTGCTTCAAAAAATAACTAAGCCAACTGTAAATTTCCAGGTGATGCAATCTATTCTGTCGCCTGGCTTATAGCCCCGATAGCAGCTGCAGCCCCCGGGCTTTGCCGGGGCTACAGCGGATAGCGGGACCACTGCCTGGAACGGTTTTCCCAGCCAGGCTTCAAAGCGACATTTGGCTCCGCATATCCGCCGATCTTTCCACTCTACCATTTAGTTTGCCGGATATTTGATTGTTAGCATTTAACCCCTATTTTCACAGCATGTCAATGGTATTAGAAATAAACAACCTGTCGAAAAACTACGGCAGTATCCAGGCACTAAAAAATGTAAGTTTTAGTGTACCAACAGGAACCGTCTTTGGCATCCTGGGACCAAATGGAAGTGGTAAGACAACCATGCTTGGTATCATAATGGATGTATTGCGTGCTACTTCCGGAAGCATACAATTATTTGGGCATACACCCACAGCCACCGACCGTAAGAAGATTGGCACTTTACTGGAAACACCCAATTTTTATCATTATATGAGTGCCTATGATAACCTGGCAATATCTGCGGCTATCAAAGGCATTAAAGATCCTGATATAGATGGTGTATTACAAAAAGTAAACCTGCACCAGCGCAAACACAGTAAGTTTCAGACCTACTCGCTGGGTATGAAGCAAAGGCTTGCCATTGCAGCCTGCCTTTTGGGAGACCCCGAAGTGATGGTATTTGATGAACCTACCAACGGACTTGACCCTGTAGGTATAGCTGAAATACGTGACCTCATAAAACGGCTTGCCAAAGAAGGGAAATCGATCATTATGGCCAGTCACTTACTGGATGAAGTTGAAAAAGTATGTACGCATGTAGCCATCCTTAAAAAAGGTGTTCTAATTGCCGAAGGACATGTAGATGAAATTTTAGTGAATGATGATATAGTAGAAATAAGTGCTGCTAATTTATCTGAGTTGCAGGCTGCCTTAGAAAACATGAATGGTTACACAAAAATTGGCGCTGCAGATAATGGAAAAATTTCTATTTATTTTCCACCGGGTACTGCCAACCTCGGGCAGTTGAATGAACATTGTTTCAGGCGTGGAGTAGTCCTCAATCATTTACAGGCGAAGAAGAAAAGTCTTGAATCAAAATTCATTGAATTAACGAATGAATGAGGTTGAGATTTTTATGCCGGATAATATTTATACACTTAATTATACCCCTTTTTTAAGAGGTTAGGGAGAATAAAAAATGAAGCATTTATTGACACTGGAATGGATGAAAGTGCGCCGCTATCGTACGTTTTGGGTACTGTTTACGCTTTTTATGATAAGCATGTTTGGCATCAGCTTTATGTGGTGGTATTTTAATCACCAGTTATCACAGGGTGATATGGGAGCCAAGATGGTGAGCTCTATGATATTTGGCAGCTTTAATTTCCCCGGGGTTTTTAATACCATTACACAAATCAGCAGTTGGTTACTGTATTTTCCAGGCTTCGTAATCATCTTTCATACTACGAATGAATTTACGTTTAAGACGCACAGGCAAAATATAATCGACGGGTTGGAAAGAGCTGATTTTATAAAAGCGAAGCTTGGCTTTGCATTTATACTTGCCATTCTTTGTACATTGATCGTATTCTTAAGCAGCCTCTTTTTTGGCATCATTAGCGGAGGTGGATCGATCACTTTAGAAGGACTATCTTATATCGGATACTTCTTTGTACAAAGCTGTATTTATATTCTTTTTGCCTTATTACTGGCCTTGTTGTTACGCAGGGCTGCGCTTGCCGTTGGTATCTATTTTATTTACGGTATCCTTTTCGACTTTTTGCTTGCATTATGGATTTCTAAAGGAACAGATTCAACACTGGGTTTTTACCTGATGCCTTTACAGGTAAGCGACCAGTTGATACCAAATGTTATAACCGAGAAGACAGTGAGTTTGATGGGCAGTTACAAAACTAATATCGCATTAATAATCAGCGTTGCGTGGATCGCATTTTATTGCTGGTTCCCTGTAAGAAAATTTAGCAACGAAGACCTTTAATGCAATCTGTGATTTGTGATTTGTGACTTCATCAGCGATTAGCTTATGATCATGAATGCATGATATTTGCAATGGCTTGTTCTATTTTTGGAAATTGAAATTGGAATCCAGCTGTTTCAATTTTCTTTGATGATACGGTGGTGCTTTTTAAGACTTCCACACTGCGCTCGCCCATCATAATTTTTAAAACAAATTCAGGAACATTGGTTTTTATAAATGCGTTTGCATGCATAACTTTTGCCAGTGTTAAAGTAAGTGTCTCATTACTTACCGGAACCGGCGCAACCGCATTGTATATGCCATTTAATTGCGGTTGCTCAATTGCAAATAACAGCAACCGGCATAAGTCATGAATGTGGATCCAGCTTACGGTTTGTTTGCCGTTTCCAATAACTCCTGCCACCCTTGCTTTTAAAGGCTTAATAAACTCTTTTAAGGCTCCTCCTTCCCTTGCGAGCACAATACCGAACCTGTAAACAACCAATCGCTTATTGAGCTCTAAAACGGGCTTTATGCTATCTTCCCACTTACGACAGGTATCTCCTAAAAATCCTGGTGCTGCCGGTGAAGACTCTGTGAAAGGTTCTGATCCTTGCTTATCGGCACCATACCAACCAATAGCTGAAGCACTTATAACTGTTTCTATATTGTTTGGAATTTCCCGCATGGCCTTAACCAGCAGGGAAGCACTTTGTACGCGGCTGTCCAGGATTTCCTTTTTATACGCATCGGTCCAGGGTTTGTCGACAACACCAGCACCGGCCAGGTGTACAATCACATCTGCATCTTTTATTGCGCTTTCATCAATAGTTTGGGCCTTTACATCCCATTGTGCATATTGCACATTATTTTTGTCACCTCTGCCCTTCTCTTTTTCAGACTTGCGTGAAAGAATGATCACCTTATGACCATTGGCTACTAAATGCGTGGCCAATGCAGAACCTACCAGCCCTGTTCCACCCGTAATTAAAATGGTTTTACTTACCATAAATACTAATTGAATTTTATAGAAAAAAAAGGTGGTTCACACCCGTATAGCGATCAAATCGAAAATTACCAACTGTACCATTGCAATTTGTTGCTATTTTTATCAAACCTGGACTTAAACCCTTTTATTGTATGAATTTAACCCCTTCCTCCTGCAATACATTTTGTCTGCGCAAAATGTTTTTTACATGCTCCTTTTTGACGGTTTTCCAATTACTTGCATATATAACCTTAGCTCAAAACGGGCTGGAACGTTTTGTTACTTTTGGTGTATTTACACCCGAAGAAATTGCGCTTAAATCTGTTCCGTTTGAAAAAGATGCAGACGCTGTTATTATTCATCACCTGGCGAAATCAGATTTTAACGACCAAAATAACCTGATAACCGAACACCGCATTAAGCTGAAGATCCTGAATGAAAAAGGAATCAGCAACGGCGATGTTCATATTCGATTTTATCATAAAGATGATTTTGAATTCCTAAGCGGTATCAATGCAGTGATCAGAACGCCGGAAGAAAATGGGCAATCTACAACAACGCAAATCAATCGGAAAAGTATTTATACCATAAAAATAAACGACCGTATTTCAGAGACCCGTTTTGCAATGCCTAATGTAAAAACAGGCAGTATTATCGAATACATGTATACCAGCCAAATGAAACATTACGGTGGGCTGGACGAATGGAGTTTTCAATCCTATCTTCCAACCATCACCAGCTTTTACAAGCTTTCAATTATTCAAAATGCAGAATTTGCGTTTAAAGTTTACAAATTACCAAACCTGCCGATTGATATAGATACTAAACAGGTAGGTCAGGTAAGTTATACCATGCATAATATCCCGGCTTTACAGGATGAAGCTTTTATGGATGCCAGGAGAGATAACCTGCAACATGTTTCGTTTCAGCTATCTGGAATTAACAGGAATGGATTTAAAGAAAAATATATAAATACCTGGGATGAAGCAGCCAAAGAGTTGCTGATAACACCAGAACTTGGCGGCCAGTTAAATAAAAAATTAAGCGGCACAGATGACATAATAAGTACTGCCAAAAAAATTGGAGACTTAACAGAAAGAACAAAGGTTATCTATGATTATTTACAGCAAAAGATGACATGGAACGGCAATTATGGAAAGTATTCAATAGAGGGAATTAAAAAAGCATGGGAAAAACATACCGGTACAAACAGCGAGATAAATATGATTTTTGTAAACCTGCTTCAACAGGCGGATGTTAATGCCTGCCTGATGATGGCAAATGATCGTGATGATGGAAAGATTGATATCCAATACCCTTTTATAGATCAATTTCATAAATTGGTTGCCTATATTACCCTGCCTTCGAAACCACTGATTGTGGATGCAAGTGATATTAATACACCAATGCATTTGATTCCACTTAGTTTATTAAATACTTATGGTTATAAAATAGACAAGAAGAATAAGGGACTTTTATTGTTGTCTGATGAAACATCAAAAGCATCAAATTTAATTACGATAAAAGGTACCATTTCTGATGAGGGAGAATTACATGCAAATGCAATCGCAGAAAGCAAAAACTATTGCAGGCTAGAGCGGGTAATTAAATATAAAAGTGCCGGCACTCCAGGTTTCCTGCAAAATTATTATACGAACGGGTATGCAGATCTTAATATAGATAGCCTCGAACTCATTAACCTCGATAATGATTCGTTGTCTTTATTACAAAAGATGAATTTTACTCAAACCCTTAATACTTCGGGAGAATTTATTTTTGTTAATTATCATTTATTTTCCAGGCTAATTAAAAATCCATTTACAAATAATTTACGTTTCTCTGACATAAATTTTGGAAGCACTCTAAACACTATTATTATCCAAAGCCTGCAGATACCTGCAAACTATACTGCCGTTGAACTACCTAAAAACTCGAGGATGGAAACGGCAGATAAATCATTAATGTTTTCAAGATTTCTACAACTGGAAAACGGCTTATTAAGTATGAAATTTCAATTTGAAACCACGAGGAGTTTTTTTGAAAGAGATGAATATGAAATGCTGAAAGACTTTTATAAACGCATGTTTTTGTTGATGGATCAACAGGTCATTTTAAAAAAGAAATAGCCTGATAAAATTATTTATTTAAGGCGCTAATTTTTGAAAGCCCCTTTTAATTTCTTTAAATCCCCGGCATTAAAAAACCCCTGCCAATTATGACAGGGGTTACAACTAAAAATAAGCAGTTAATTTATTGTATACGGGAACAAAAGTGAAACGTGAAATGTGAAAAGTAAAACAAATACACTTACGACCCCTTCACGTTCATGCTTTATCAATCTGGTTTTTCACCATGTAAAAAATTATTCAGGGTGCTGATGGATGCCTGGTTGTTATCATCGCTTTTCACCTGTGCACGGCTGTAAAAATCTTCCACGTTGGCTATGCTATTGTGCAACTCCATATTTCTGCGCATATAAGCAGGCACATTTTCAAACTCGCTGCTGTTATCAATATGAAGCGGATTAAAAGAAAGGTTGCGCAAGCGGTTAATTCTTTCCTGTGCTCTTTTCTTTTGTTCTTCTTCCTCGCTAAGATCACCACCGTTGTCTACGACTCTTTCATTAAATAAAGTAGCCTGCACCTTTGGTTGCTGAACAGGCTCTTCATAAGAAAGTGTCATACCCATAATTTCTTCTTCTTCAGCTGGCAACTGTTGATTTAATACGGGGTTCAGCGCTTCTTCACTCAGGGTTATTGCATTTATAGCTTCTTCTTCCTGTTTCGGCATGATCACACTTACCGGTGGTTCAGGCTTCTCTTCCTGCTTGATTGCAGCAGGATTGATATTAGAGGTACTATAAATCTGGCTGGGTTTACTTAAGAAACTACCTGCAAACATGGGATGTTCGGGGCTCATTTTAACCGGTTCGTTCAAACCCGCTTGCAAATCTTCACTTTTCGGCTCATTAAACGCATTTACGGGCGAAGCAGCCGCTTCTGGAGCTTCAGGAGCATCAATACTTAATTCAAAGATAATTGGCTGCTCATTGTCCTCTTCCGCATCAGCAAGGCTACTTGCAACCGGATCGAATAATACTGGTTCAACCGAAACAGGCTGGCTTATTATTTCAGGAGCGTCCATTTCTTCTTCTGCCTGCTGGTTAATGGTTGGCATTAACGGCGCTATCACTTCTTTTTTTTCTGCAACCGGTTTAGCATACATCTTTTGTTCTTCACCAGCTACACCCAAAGTCATTATGATGGGAGCTTCCTGTACTACAGCTGCTTTTTTAGGTTCCGGTTTTGTAAAAGGATCCTTATGCCTGAAGCCGGTTGCAATTATAGTGATACCCAATTTATCGCCTAATGATTCGTCGTAACCCATACCAAGTATTACATCGGTATTATCCCCGGTTTGAGTACGTACATAATTTTGAATCATTTCTACTTCATCCATGGTGAACTCAAAATCACCTTCAGATGAAGTTATATTCAACAGGATCCATTTGGCACCGGCAATATCGTTGTCGTTCAGTAACGGAGAATTTATTGCAGCTTCAATTGCTTTGATAGCCCGGTCCTCGCCTGCCATTTGAGAACTTCCAAGGATGGCAACACCACCATCCCGCATTACTGTACAAACGTCGGCGAAATCCACATTTATCTGGCCGGTTGTATTAATAACATCTGTTATACAACGTGCGGCAATGCTTAGTACGTCATCCGCCTTGCTAAAGGCATCTTTCATTTTAAGATTACCATATTGCTGGCGCAATTTATCGTTGCTGATAACCAGTAATGTATCAACATGTTCCTTAAGTTCGTTGATACCAAGCTGCGCCTGTGCCATACGCTTGGGACCTTCAAATGCAAAAGGCGTTGTAACGATACCTACTGTAAGTATTCCAAGTTCTTTACAAATTTTTGCAACTATAGGCGCACCACCTGTACCGGTACCACCTCCCATGCCGGCAGTAATAAATGCCATACGGGTATTTACTTCCATCATACGACGGATTTCTTCCAAACTTTCTTCGCAGGCCTGCCTGCCTATGTTTGGATTTGCACCGGCACCAAGGCCCTGTGTTAGATGTGGGCCAAGCTGAATTTTGTTGGGAACATTGCTTTGGGTTAGAGCCTGTGCATCGGTGTTGCACACAATGAAATCAACATTTTGAATGTTCTGCAGGTACATATGGTTAACTGCATTTCCACCACCACCACCAAAGCCTAACACCTTGATGATATTTGATTTTTGCGGGGGCATATCAAAGTGAATCATAAATTTTAAATTTTTTGTTTGCACGGGGCAAACATGAGTTAATAAGCGAATTTTACAGTAAGTATTAAATAGTTTTATTTCAATTCCTGGTCTTCTTCTTCCCTGAAAACTTCATAGATCCCATCTTTCAGTTTATCCCAGATCGTTTTTGTGCGTTTCCTGTTTTCTGCGATCGGCACTTGCTGAATTTCCATTTCCTTTTGAATTTCATCGGCAGTAAGTGGCCGGGTGAAATCTTTAGGAACAGAGACTTCTGCATTACTGGTTACAAAATCTTTACGTTGTCTTTCGTAATCACTATAACCTTTTAATATTAACCCGATACAGGTGGAATACATTGGTTTGGTAAGTTCTTCGATATAACCACTGGCAAGGTGTTCGTTAGGATATCCAATGCGTGCATTTAAACCTGTTTGATATTCGGTTAACTGTATCAAATGTTTTAGTTGAGAACCTCCTCCTGTAAGAATGATGCCACCATTTAAAGTGCGGCTATCCATACCCACTTGTTTTAAATGGTAAGTAACAAAATCAAGTATCTCACTCATACGGGCCTGCACTATTTGCGCCAATGTTTTTACACTAACCTGCTTAGGTGGCATACCTCTTATTCCAGGTATGGTGATGATGGCATTTGATTTTGCTTCCTGCGCCAATGCACTACCAAACTGCACTTTCATTGCCTCTGCCTGGCTCTTTAAAACACTTAATCCTGTTTTAATATCACTGGTAATATTTTCCCCACCAAATGGTATTACCGCAGTGTGTTTTAAGATGCCTTCATGAAACACCGCAAGATCGCTGGTACCTCCACCAATATCCAGTATGGCAACACCTGCTTCAAGGTCGTGCTCACACATTACGGAATCAGCAGAAGCCAGTGGTTGCAGCACAATATCTTTTATAGACAGGCTGCTTTTGTTTACGGCTCTCGTAATATTCCTGATGGCATATTTATCACCAGTTATAATGTGAAAATTAGCACCCACTTTTACACCGCTATAACCAATCGGATTATTGATGTTTTGAAAATTATCAACTGTAAATTCCTGTGGAATTACATCGATGATCTGGTCACCCGCAGGAATATAAGTTTTACGCTGATCGGAAATGAGTTGGTCTACTTCACGTTGTGTTATTTCATCATCCAGGTTTTGCCGCACAAGATCACCTCTTGTTTGAAGGCTTTTTATATGATGGCCTGCGATGCCAACATATACTTCATTGATGCTAAGATTCGGATTACTTTGACGGCAACTGTTCATTGCTTCATTAATCGCTTTCACCGCATTCTCAATATTTAAAACCTGCCCATGTTGTACGGCGTTGTTGGAACTTGCTTTACCAAAGCCAAGTATTTCCAACTTGCCATACTCATTTTTTCGGCCGGCAATAGCAGCAATTTTAGTGGTACCGATATCGAGGCCTACAATAATCGGATTTGTGTTCTGGTTCATATAAAACGTGTTATTTATTAGTTGTGATTCAATCGGGGCATTAGAGCTTTTGGTGTGGGATTCGTTTTTTCATTTGCGGTGGGATTGCCTTTGTTTTTTATATCAGGTGGTTTATCGGAAACTGGATTAGGCCTGCTTGTAATTACATCCCTGGTCATCTTTCTTTTTATATCTTCCTGTTCTTTTTCATCGTTCGCTGTGCGCCTGTTTGTTTTAACTATCTGATCGAAAACCTGCATGGCTTTACCGGCATCTACCATCGGCACGGCCACTGCTGCTTTTGTTGCCAGCACCTGTCTTCCAAAAGCCACACTTATAGCAGGATAAGCGTCAAAACCTTTTTTAGCGGAAACCTTTTGATAAAACAATTTTAACCGGCCAAATTTATCCGCTGCATTTTGCGCATCTCCCAGGTCTACTACATGGTTGCCAAAAGCCGGGTACAATTCAAACCTGTCGCGGGGCAACCAGTTTATCTGTGCTGCTTGTGCCAGCCAAAAACTATCACCGTTAATTACATTAGCCATTTCCAGAAGCGTATGTTGCAAACGGGCAGATCGCTTTATTGGCATACCCGTAAATACGGGAACATCAGCACGGTCTGTATTGCTTAATGGCAGTGTAAAACCTGTGCTATCAAGATAATAGGAAGCACCGGATTTATCAATAATGCGTGCAACCGGTATCCGTTGCTCTATTTCTACATGCAATACCTCGTTGTTATCAAAAAACATTTGCGACTTTTTTATCCAAACATTTTCTTCAACCAACTTTTCTATATGTCTCAAATCAAATTGCCTGATTGGTGTACCAGTGGGCTTACGGTTAACTGCTTCTTTTATAACAGTTGCAATTTCTTTTTCTTCAATAAAACCTTTTTGCTGTGTGATGCCTATTTGAATATCAAGACCGGTACACAGTTTCAATTCTTTTGAACGAACAGCACCAATGAGTAACACGAATGTTCCTGTTATAAGCAGCACCAGTAAACTGCGCCCAATAATGATATTTATCCTGCTTTTACTCAACGTTTTCTTGTGTGGCTGAAGAATTTATTTTATTAGCCAGTTGTGGCACAAGTGTGTCAATATCACCTGCCCCGGCTGTAATTAATAATTCAATAGATTCAACATCTATATTTTCGAGATAAGCTTCTTTTGACAAGATGCTTACCTGTGCTTTTTTCATTTTAGAACTAATCGTTTCGCTCGTAATACCAGCTATAGGCAATTCCCTTGCCGGGTAAATTGGCAACAGGATTACCTCGTTTGCCATATCCAGGGCGCCAGCGAAACCTGCTGCCAAATCCCTGGTGCGGGTAAATAAATGCGGTTGAAAAACAACGGTACATTTCATTCCTGGAAATAATTGCAGGGCACTACTGATCAAAGCCTTTAATTCTTCGGGGTGATGCGCATAATCATCGATGAATACAATGGCCTTTTTTTGGGCCGGTGTCAACTGCTTTATAATATACTCGAATCGCCTTTTTACACTTCTATAATTAGCAACTGCCGCTTTAATTTTTTCTTGATCTATTTTCAAAGCAGTTGCAATGGTAATGGCAGCAAGTGCGTTTTCAATATTATGCGTTCCTCCAATATTCAGTTCTATATTCTGAATAATTGTTTGACTAATACTGGCATCAAACCTGTAACCACCTGCTTGTGTTTGCACATTATAAGCATAAACATCAGGACTATCAGTTTCATCATGCAAATGATCATGATCGTTTAGTGCTTCAGCGGAGTCATCATGTGTATGGTAATGGGCTATATCAGCATGCAACTGGTAAGTTAATTGCCTGCGCACCTGTGCATCATTCAGCTTTGTTAAACCGTGCTTCCTGATTAGGATACCATTAGATTTAACCCTGGCGGCAAACTCCACAAATGCATTGTTCATAGCTTCAACAGTGCCATAAATATCAAGATGGTCAGCATCCATTGATGTAACAACTGCAACGTCAGGATCAAGTTTTAAAAAACTGCGGTCATATTCATCGGCTTCCACCACGCAAACGTTGTTATCGCTTCCCCAAAAGTTGGTGTTGTAATTAACCGATATGCCACCCAGGAAAGCATTACAACCGTAGCCGGTTTCCCGAAGTATATGACCCGTCATAGTACTGATGCTAGTTTTACCGTGCGTTCCTGCTATGCATATATTGAAACTATCTTTTGTTATTATCTGTAATACATCGCTTCTTTTAACAACCTGGTAATTATTATCCCGGTACCAGTTTAATTCCGAATGTTCTTTTGGAACTGCAGGTGTATATACTACGAGGCTAGCTGCTTTATCCAGCTGGTTAATATCATCTGAATAATGTATCAACATACCTTCTGATTCCAACTGTTTAGCAAGCGAAGTTGCTGTACGATCATAGCCACTAACAACTACTCCACGGCTAATAAAATAGCGTGCTATAGCGCTCATACCAATGCCGCCAATGCCTATAAAATAAATACGTTGTATGTCTTTTAATTCAATCATTAAATATTCTCAAGTATCAATGTTGCAATTTGAATATCAGCGTTCCTTCTTGCGAGCTTTTGTATATTTTCAGCAAGGGTTAACCTTTTAGATGCATCCTCAGCAAGGGCAATTATTTCATTTATCAAATCATTTTTTGCATCCTCATCTTTCACCAGGATAGCGGCGTGTTTATCAACCAGGGCTTTTGCATTCGCGGTTTGATGGTCCTCTGCTGCAAACGGATAAGGAACAAAAATCACAGGCTTGGCGGAGATACATAATTCAGTAACACTCATGGCACCTGAACGACTTATTACAATATCCGCAGCCGAATAAGCATTTTCCATCCCGGTTATAAAGTCATTTACCCAAACGCCATCATATTTACCGGTTGCTTCTTTTGCTTTATCAATATATAGTTTGCCCGTCTGCCAGATTAGCTGGAGGTTGTTTTCGTAAATTTTTTTCAACCCTGCATCTATTGCTTCATTAATGGTTTTTGCACCAAGACTTCCACCCATTGCAAATACCGTTACTTTATCCTCCAATAAACCAAATGACCGTTTGGCTGTTATTACGTCTACAGTATTATCTGCAATTGATGCCCTGACAGGATTGCCGGTGATAACAATTTTTTCTTTCGGAAAAAACTTTTGCATGCCATCTGTAGCAACAAATACTTTTTTTGCCTTGCGGCTCAACATCATATTGCTTTTTCCGGCGAATGCATTACTCTCATGCAGGAATGTGGGAATATTAAATGTTTGTGCAAGCCGTAATACAGGATAACTACTATAACCACCCACTCCAAAAACTGCATCGGGGTTGAAGGCATTAAATATATTTCTTACCTGGAAAAAGCTTTTCAACACTTTAAAAGGTAAACTGATATTGCTGAACAAGGAGCTGCGGTTAAAACCTGAGATGGTAATGCCTTTTATGTTATAACCAGCTTGTGGCACTTTCTCCATTTCCATCTTTCCACTAGCTCCTACAAACAGGATGGTAACATTTTCATCCAGTTTTTTCAAAGCATTGGCTACTGCTATGGCAGGAAAAATATGACCACCAGTTCCACCACCCGCAATTATTATGCGGGCACCATTCCTTTTACGCTCTAATGGCGAAGGAATAAATGGTGCAGTGAAATTTTGACCGGACATACTCATAATCAAGTTCTTTTATTCATCTGAAGCAGGCACTTTATCAACTACCGGCGCCTCTATTTTTTCAACATTTCTTGCAACGCTTAAAATGATACCAATAGCAAAACAGGTAAACAGGAATGAAGTACCACCCATACTAACAAGCGGCAAGGTGACACCCGTTACGGGAAAAATATTTACGTTAACAGCCATATTGGAAATTGCCTGTATGGCCAGTGTAATGCTTAATGCAAGCGCAAGAAAAGCGCCAAAAGCAAACGGGCAATTTCTAAACAATTTTATACTGCGGTATAAAAAAGCCATATACAGAAATACTATTACCATTCCTCCCATCATTCCATATTCTTCGATGATAATGGCATAGATAAAATCGCTGTAAGGGTGAGGTAAAAAGTTTCTTTGCTCACTATTACCCGGGCCTGTTCCAAACCAGCCACCTTTTGCAATGGCAATTTTCGCCTGCTGTATCTGGTAAGGAACATCGTCTCCTTTTGCGTAAACAAAATCCTGTATACGGCTCATCCAGGTTCCAATGCGGCCCTGTTGCTTTAAAGAACTGGTAACACCGGATCTTTTGACCTGGGTATCTGAATCTTCGGGATGGTAACTTTTTAATGCTATTGTAACAAGCAGCGCAACGGGCAACAATGCAACGAGCGCAGTAAGCAAAAGGTGCTTGGTTGATGCCCTGCCAAGGAATATCACCAGCATACCAGTAGACCCGGTTAACAAAGCAGTTGAAAGATTTGCTGGTGCAATCAATATGCAGGTCAATACAATTGGTAATACCAAAGGCAGGTAACCCTTCTTAAAATCTTTAATGATGGTTTGCTTTCGGCTTAGCTGTCTAGCGAGATACATGAACAAAGCAAGACGTGCAAAATCAGAAGTTTGGAAGGTAAGGTTAATAACCGGGAGCCTGATCCACCTGTTGGCATCGTTAATATTAGAACCAAAAAATAGGGTGTAAATTAATAATGGTATTGATATAATATAAAACCATAATGCCACTTTACTAAACCAACGATAATCGAGCAAATGAGTGAAATAGATAATCGCTACACCGATTACAATAAAAGTGACCTGGCGAAAAAGATAGTACTCCACATTGCCTCTGTTATGCTTATAGGCCAGGGAGCCGGTAGAACTATACACGGCAAGTAAGCTGATCAAAACAAGCATGGCAACAATACTCCAAATCACCTTATCGCCTTTTGTATTTGGCTTTAAGGTAAGCGCATTGCCTTCTGCGTTTTGCAGGTTAAGACTTTCTGATATTTGTTTCCAGCTATCCAATTATAAGTTTTTTACAGCCCTGCTAAATTGATGGCCACGATCTTCATAATTTTTAAACAAATCGAAACTGGCACAAGCAGGTGATAATAAAACCACATCGCCTTTTGTTGCCAATTTATATGCTGCGTTAACCGCATCTTCGGCAGTAATGGTATCTTCAATTGAAGCAACTTTTCCATCGAAAGCAGCATGAATATTTTTATTATCCAATCCAAGGCAAATAATGGCTTTAACTTTTTCCTCCACCAATTCTTCTATCAATGAATAGTCATTTCCTTTATCTACACCACCTAAGATTAAAACTACCGGTTTGTTCATGCTTTCCAGGGCATACCAGGTACTGTTGATATTAGTGGCTTTGCTGTCGTTAATGTATTCCACTCCTTTTATAGTAAGTACCAGTTCCATGCGATGTTCCAGGCTTTCAAAGCTGGTAACAGCATCCCGGATTTTTTCTTTCCTGATATCGATCACCGCCGCCGCAATCCCTGCTGCCATTGTATTATATTGATTGTGTTTTCCTTTAAGCGCAAAATCATGTATGCTCATTTTCATTTCTTCCTCTTTAACTTTTATCAGCATTTGTTCATCTTTAATGTAAGCGCCCTGGCGTGGTTCCTGTTTCATAGAAAATGGTAGTGGATTAGAATGGTGTAGATAATCGTTAATATATTTCATGGTTACTTCATCATCAAGGTTATAGATGAAATAATCGTCCTTAGTTTGATTTTCAACAATGCGAAATTTGCTCCTGATATAATTTTCAATCTTGTACTCGTACCTGTCAAGATGATCTTCAGTTATGTTCAGCAACACAGCTACATCTGCCCGAAAATTTATTATATCATCCAGCTGAAAACTGCTGATCTCTGCTACATACCAGGGCTGTGGATCTAATGCGACTTGTTTCGCAAACGATATTCCAATATTTCCAACCATGGCAACCGGCAGTTCGGCCGTGATAAACATGTGATTTATTAAAGAAGTAGTAGTACTTTTTCCGTTACTTCCTGTAATAGCAATTATCTTGCTGTTGCCCTTGAAACGATATGCAAATTCAATCTCACTTATAACCGGGATAGCCTTGTTTCGAATAGCTTTCACCATTTCGTTTTTATCAGGGATACCAGGGCTTTTTACCACTTCATCTGCTGCTAATATTCTTTCGAATGAATGCCCGCCCTTTTCATAAGAAATGTGATACTGATCTAACTCGCTCTTATATTTTTCACTGATCACACCTGCATCACTTACAAACACATCATACCCTTGTTTCTTTGCAAGAATAGCAGCACCAGTACCGCTTTCTCCACCACCCAGTATGATCAATTTTTTGTTCAATTTTCTTATACGATTATTACTAGCGACTATCTAATATTTTTCACTAACGTTCTTACTTCGTAATACATCTACACTACTTAAACCCAAACATTTTTAACAACAGCTATCTTACTTTAAGTGTCAGTATGCTTGCTATTGCGCAAATGATGGTTACTATCCAAAAGCGTACTGCTATTTTACTTTCGTGAAAGCCAAGCTTTTGGTAATGATGGTGTAATGGACTCATTAAAAATATCCTTCGCCCTTCACCATACTTCTTCCGGGTGTATTTAAAATAAGATACCTGTAGTATCACACTTAAATTTTCGACGAGGAATACACCACAAAAAATAGGGATCAATAATTCTTTCCGAACAATAATGGCCAATGAAGCAATAATACCGCCTAATGCAAGACTGCCTGTATCTCCCATAAACACCTGCGCAGGAAACGAATTATACCAAAGAAATCCAATGCAGGCACCAATGAAAGCACCAATAAAAATCGACAGTTCGCCGAGATTGGGTATGTACATGATATTGAGATACTCTGCAAAACGGAGATTGCCACTTACATAAGCAAATATGCCCAGGCAAACAGCCATGATGGCTGATACTCCTGTAGCTAATCCATCTAATCCATCGGTTATATTAGCCCCGTTGGAAACAGCAGTGATCATAAAAATCACAACGATAATGTAAAGGATATATGTATAATCTTCCCATGATTTTGGAAGCAGTTTTGCATAATTAAATTCATGGCTTTTTACAAAAGGAATAGTAGTGATGGGTGTTTGCACTTTTACATAACGGTGAGCTTTTCCATCAATCACTTTTACACTTTCACCTAACATTCTTTCCTTCTGTTGCAACACAACTTCGTTAGTTCCCATTACTTCTCTTTCAACCGCAACATCTTTATTAAAGTATAAAGTTGCACCCACAATTAAACCCAATCCTATTTGTCCTGCAATCTTAAACTTTCCAGCCAAACCATCGGCATCTGCTTTTTTATAAACCCTGTTTTCAAGTTTTGCAATTTTTTTAGCACGCAGTTTTAAGTAATCATCTATAAACCCAATAATGCCACACCAAACTGTAACGAGCATCATTAGAATAATATACACGTTACCAATTTTGGCAAACAATAATGTTGGAATAAGTATAGCCAGCAGGATAATAAAGCCTCCCATTGTTGGAGTATTTGCTTTATCAACTTCACCAGGTAATCCAAGATGCCTTACTGCCTCGCCTACTTGTAATTTCTGCAACCTGCGTATAACACGTTTTCCATACACTGCCGAAAGAAACAGCGATAGAATAACGGCGAGCAGCACACGAAAAGTTATGAACTGGAACAACCCTGTTCCAGATACATTAAACTCATCGCGAAGCCAAATAAAAAAGTAGTAAAGCATAAAAATTCTATATCTGTTTATGATGTCTGATTGCTGACTTCTGACTTACTGCCTTGCATCGTGCTCTTACTATCGACCAACCAATTACTTCTCCATTTCTGAAAAGCATTTCAATAATTCCTCTTTATCATCAAAATGGTGCTTCACGCCTTTTATCTCCTGGTATTTTTCATGTCCCTTTCCTGCTACCAATACAATATCACCTGCCTGCGATAACATAACTGCTGTTTTGATGGCTTCTCTTCTGTCGGCAATCACCAATGTTTTTCTCCTGTACTCACTTTTTAAACCCTCCTGCATATCTACCAGAATTTGTTGCGGATCTTCTGTTCTTGGATTATCGCTTGTAAGGATGGCTTTGTTGCTATACTCACATGCAACAGCCGCCATAACAGGGCGTTTCGCTTTGTCCCTGTCGCCCCCACAACCAACAACACTAATTACCTGCGCTTCGTTCTTAATCAATTTTTTGATTGTAACCAGCACATTTAATAAAGCGTCGGGTGTGTGTGCATAGTCTACAATTCCAATTACTTTATCGTTAGCAGAAATGGTATAATCAAACCTGCCTTCCGCGCCGGTTATATTGCTAAGAGCTTCCAATACTTCTGCAGAATCTTCTTTCAGACAAAGGGCCGCTCCATACACAGCTAACAGGTTATAAGCATTAAACTCGCCGATTAACCTAAAGTAAACTTCGACTCCATTAATATCCATTACCAGCCCGGTAAGGTTGTTCTCAATTATTTTTCCTTTGAATTCGGCCATAGAACGCAGGCTGTAGAAATAGCGGTGCGCTTTTGTATTCTGCAACATAATGGCGCCACGTTTATCATCGGCATTACTGATAGCAAATGAAGCAGCAGGCAATTGATCAAAAAATGCTTTTTTAACCCTGATATATTCGTCAAATGTTTTGTGATAATCAAGATGATCATGCGTGATATTGGTAAACAACGCACCAGCAAAACGCAAACCTGTTATACGATGCTGATGAATTGCATGACTGCTGCATTCCATAAAAACATGACTGCAACCTTGTTCGGCCATTTCATCCAGCAACGCATTTAACCTAATTGCATCGGGTGTAGTATGGGTGGCAGGAATAATAGTATCATCGATTTGATTTTGAACTGTTGATATAAGTCCGCAGCGATAGCCCAATGCCCTGAATAATTTAAATAAGAGTGTAGCAACAGTAGTTTTTCCATTGGTACCGGTTACTCCTATCAATACAATACGCTCAGATGGCTTGTTGTAAAAACGATGTGCGGCATATGCCAATGCCTCTGAAGTATCTTTTACCTGCAGGTAAAGAATACCTGGTTGCCGGTTTCCAGGTAATTGGTTACAAAGAATTGCAATTGCCCCACTGCCAATTGCTGTATTGATATAATTATGACCATCAACTGCAGTTCCAGAAATAGCCACAAATAAAGCACCAGCTGCAACCTGCCTGCTATCAATGCAGATACTGGCTACAGAAAGATCATCCGGGCTTTCTATTGTTATGCTATCCTGTAGTATGTGCTTTAATGATGCCATTAAAATAGTCGGCTATTTATTTAATTGTAGATGAATATTTTGTCCTTCTCTTATAGTTGTACCAGCTGCAATGGACTGTGCCGCGACTTTACCTTGTCCAACAATAGTTACCCTTAACTTTCTCTCTTCACAAATTTCCAGCGCATCTTTTAATGCTATGCCATTAAGAGGTGGCATAACCTTATGTGATACGTTAGTTCCCCTTATAACGGACTGGTAGTTGACGTTTGTATAAACTTCCGTCAATTCCTTACCCCCGGATGAATCCTTGCTTTTAATATGAACCAGCTTATTAATTTTTTTAAGCGAACCAGCCGTTCCTTTAAATGCAAACAATACACTGTCGCTTGCCTGTGGTGCCTGCATGCTACGTTGTATGTGGGTACTAAAAATCCGGTCGGACACTTCCCTGAAAACCGGTCCTGCCACATCAGCGCCATAAAACTTTGCTGCGTGCGCTTTATTGCGAATCACTACTACAATAGTGTATTGCGGATCATCGGCAGGAAAATAACCGGCGAATGAAGATTGATAAACATGATCGGCATAGGTTATGCCTTTATCTGCAACCAGTGCTGTACCCGTTTTGCCCGCTATTTTATAAGCCGGAGTATTTAATTTACGACCCGTGCCATTAGTTACTACTCCTTCGAGGCAAGCTTTTAACTGCACCAGCGTTTGGTCTTTACAAACCTTGTTTGCCAATACCACAGGTTCAAATGTTTTTTGTGCAACTCCGTCTTTCAATAACGTATTAACCAGGTATGGTTTCATCATTTTACCATTATTGGCTACCGCGTTGTAAAGCATGGCAGTGTGCATTGGATTCACTGTTAGGTTGTAACCAAAACCCATCCATGGAATAGTTGTATTGCTCCACCTGCGACTTCCTGGTTTATGAATATCCGGCCTGCCTTCACCCGGAAGATCAACACCTGTGATGGAGTCAAGATGCAGGCGATGAATATGGCTGATGAACTTTGATGGTTGATTGTAATAATTATAATATGCCAGCTTGGCCATACCTACATTAGAACTTTTCTCAAATGCTTCTTTAATGGTAGCTGCATGCATACCATGTACTTCACTATCAAATACCGTACTTCCTGCAACAGTCCAACGGCCACCTTCCAGATCAACAACGCTGTTAAGATTGACCAGTTTATCATCCAGCACGCTCATTAATGTTACCAGTTTCCAGGTTGAACCCGGCTCGCTGGAAGCAAGTGCATAATTAAAATCTTCCCAATAACTACCATCGGGTTGACGTCCGAGATTTGCAATGGCTTTTACTTTACCCGTTTTTACTTCCAACACAATACAAGTACCCCTTACTGCCTCATTTTCTACCATAATACGCTTCAACGCAATTTGTGCAGCATCCTGCATACCAATGTCGAGTGTAGTAACGATGTCGCTGCCATCTTTCGGTTCTTCTTCACTTCCATCCACAGGCACACCAGCACCACCCGCTATATACCGCACCAATCTTTTCCCCGTGATACCGTTTAAATATTTATCATATTTTTTTTCAAGACCCACCTTGTTGCTGTCTCTTGCAATACCGATAGTTCTGTTTGCAAATAAGCGAAAGGGATATAAGCGTTTCATACGAACTACCGCCATAAAACCACTTTTGTTTCTGCCATGTTTTAACAAGGGCAATAACTTCATGGCTTCGTAATCGGCAAATGAAATTTTCCTTTTAAACAAAGTATAACGGCTTCTTTCCCTGTATCCCTGTTTCAATTCTTTCTTGTAGGCTGCAGCGTTTTTATCTTTAAAAAGTTTAGCAAGACCGATTGATAACGAATCAATGTTCTTCTGAAATAGTAACCCATTACGATCGCGTAAACCATCAGCCATGAAGTCGATATATATATCAAATTCAGGTACAGAAGTGCTTAGCATCTGCCCGTCTTCGCTGTATATTGTACCTCGTTCAGCTTCAATCTCTTCATATCTTATATGTGCGCTATCGGCCATGCTTATCCAATATTTTCCTTCGGCTGTTTGTATATAAATGGCTTTACCAAGTATTACCAGACAAAACACCGCCATGATAATAAACACCATGTATGTGCGAATGAGTATGTCTTTTTTTAACTCCATAAATGCCTGGTGGAAATAAATTTGGAACCTTGCGGAGCCGGTCCTTTTTTGTAGTTATTATGAGCCCGTTGTATATTTAAAGTGTTTTATTTTTCTGTTGAAACCGGCACCAATTTTACCGGAGGTTCTTCCAATCTTTTTAATCCCAATGCTTCAACAGCTTTACTCAATTCACTTTCTTTACTGCGATACATCACTTCTGCTTTCAGCGTTTTATATCTGTACTGCAATTGTTTTAATTCGTGTTGCGCATTACCAATATTTCGGATCGTATTATCGGTATAATGCCCATTGGCTATATACAATATGGCGAGCAGTGAAAGAAACAATGCAAAAGGAACATGTCGAACGATCCATTGACCGTGCATCCATCGGTTCCAAACTGCAGTTGCCGTTATTTTTTTTGCTGATTTTATATTAGTTGATACTTTTTCCAATGGTGTGTTATTACTTGTAAGCAATTTCTATTTCACTTCCGCTATCCTTAAACCTGCACTTCTTGATCTTACATTTTTTTCAACTTCCTGTTTTGATGCTGTTACCGGTTTCTTAGAAATCATCCTGAATGGCGAAGCAGTTTGCCTGCCATATAGCGGATCTTCTACAACTTCAAAAGTTCCCTGTTTAAAAAATTGCTTCACGATCCTGTCTTCAAGCGAATGAAAAGTGATAATGGCAATTCTCCCCCCGGGCTTCACTACTGCACTTAATTGATTCAACAGATCTTTTAACGCTTCCAGTTCTTCATTCACTTCAATTCTTAAAGCCTGGAAAACCTGGGAATAATAACGGTTAGGATTTCCTTTTGCAAAAGATGCCAGCACCCGAAGCAGATCGCCGATACTTTTAAACGGTTGACTTGTTCTTGCTGAAACAATTGCAGCAGCCAATGTTTTTGAATTTGTAACCTCGCCATAAGAACTAAAAACCTGTTGCAACTGTGCCGCGTCGTAACTGTTTAATATATCTGCCGCCGTTCTTTTCTGTTTTTGATCCATCCGCATATCAAGCATAGCATCAAAGCGGTAAGAAAATCCGCGATCAGCTTCATCAAACTGGTGGCTGCTTACTCCAAGATCAGCCATTAACCCATCTACTTTACCAATGCCATACAAACGCAAAAACCTTTGTATATGCCTGAAGTTCTGAGGTATGAAAACCAACCTCTCATCCTTTGGCAAATTGGCCGCGGCATCAGCGTCCTGGTCAAAGGCCACTAATTTTCCACCCGGGCCTAATGCTTTCAAGATTTCAGTACTATGCCCGCCACCCCCAAATGTGCAATCAACATAAATACCTCCAGGTTGAATATTTAGTGCTTCCAGGGTTTCGCTGAGCAAAACAGGCACGTGATAACCGGCTTGAAAATCATCTGCAGAATCGCTTTGCTTTTCGCTTTTGTTCTTCTTCATGGAGCCGTTTATCCAATATTACCGTTGCCATTATTGGCTGCACTTCCTAACACCTGTGCACTCATCGCCGTTACTTTTTCCGGTGTCAGTGCTTCAAAGAGCTTATCGTATTTGGTTTTATCCCAGATTTCAATTTTTTCTATATCTCCGGCCAATACCAGGTCTTTCTCAAGGCTTGCATAATCGGCGAGCTTTTTAGGAATGTTTAACCTGCCAGCACTATCAATATCCAGGTAAACTGCACCTGCAATCAGGGCTTTGCGGATCATTCGGTTCTCACGGCTATCGTAGGGGTTTACCTGGCTCAGCCGGTCTTCCACCATTTTCCAGTCTTCCGGCAGGTATAAATTGAGGCAATCATCCAGCCCGCGATTTACCACCAGCGCAGCAGTTCCTTCCGGCATGATCTTTCTAAGACCAGCCGGCAAAAGGAAACGACCTTTGCTATCTAATGTGGCATCGTATTCGCCTATAAATCTTGCCATGGATGAAAAAGGAGCGAGTTATTACACTTGCTCCCACAAAGAAACACTTTTCTACTATTTTTCCCACCTTATTTCACTGGTGGTGGAAAACTTAACTTATGCACATACCTAAATGGCTGTGAATGCAGTGTTTACGCGGGTTGCAGCGGATGAGCATGTTAAAAAAATGTGGATTTCTGTGGATAAACCTATCGATACAGTGGAAAACAGCCTGTATCCCGTTATCCACCACTGTCAATTGCCAGCATTTAGTTTCGCATCTGCGTACCCAAATAGCTTAAGCCAACGGCGGCTTAAGCTAAATCAGCCGGTCGTTAAAGGAGTCTTACCTTCACCTTTCAAACAAGTATCATTGTAAATGACTTTTGCAGAATTAAATCTCTCTACGCCGCTTTTGAATGCTCTCAGTGAAAATGGACTGGAGCAGCCTACCCCAATCCAGGAAAAAGCATTTGCAGTTATCATGTCTGGCAGAGATGTTGTGGGAATTGCACAAACCGGAACCGGCAAAACCATTGCATACCTGCTTCCCTGCCTCCGGCAGTGGAAATTCACGAAAGACAAATTTCCCCAGATATTAATTTTAGTTCCTACGCGGGAACTGGTAATGCAAGTGGTGCACGAAGTAGATAAACTAACCAGTTATTTAAGCACGGTAACGGTGGCAGTATATGGTGGAACCGGGGTAAAAGCGCAGGCAGAAATGGTGAATGATGGGATGGATATAATTGTTGCCACACCCGGCAGGTTACTTGACCTGGTTTTAGATGGTTCGTTGAAGCTGAAAGCCATCAAAAAGCTTGTTATTGATGAAATGGATGAAATGCTCAATCTTGGGTTCCGGCACCAGTTAAACAAGATCCTTGCCCTTTTACCTGCAAAGCGCCAGAACCTGCTTTTCTCTGCTACGCTCACAGAGGAAGTGGAATTTTTTATTCAGGATAACTTTAATGACCCTGTCCGCATCGAAGCAGCGCCAGCCGGAACACCGTTGGAAAATATCTTGCAAACTGGTTTCAGAGTGCCGAATTTTAATACAAAACTGAACCTGTTGCAATATTTACTTGAACAGGACGAAACCATGAATAAGGTGCTGGTTTTTGCAGCCACAAAAAAACTTGCCGACCTGTTATTCGAACAGTTAAACACTTACCTGCCCGAAGGTGTGGGTGTAATTCATTCTAATAAAGATCAGAATAATCGTTTTAACACCATTCAACATTTTAAAGATGGCCGGTACCGGGTATTGATAGCTACGGATATTATTGCAAGAGGTATTGACATTGCAGAAGTTAGTCACGTTATAAATTTTGATATACCAGAAGAACCCGAACATTATATTCACCGCATTGGAAGAACAGGCAGGGCCGATAAAAAAGGGATCTCGATAAGCCTGGTTGGAGACGCTGAAATTGAGAAATTGGAAGCCATTGAAAAATTGATGAATTACAATGTTTATATGAATGTAATTCCACCTGAAGTTGAAATATCTACTGTTTTAACAGCAGATGAAATACCCGTAATATTTATGCCCGAAGTAAATGTGAAAGCATTGGTGCGGGAGCCGGGCGGACCAGCATTTCATGAAAAAAGTGCGAAGAATAAAAAGACCTATGTAACCAGGAAAGATCGGGCGAAACATTATGTAAAACCGAAAAAAAGAAGCCAGAAAAAACGAAGATGAGTTTGAACGTTTAAATTATTAAAGCCTTTCAGCTAATCTCCTGTATCGGTCAAACTGCATTGATATTATCACATCATCAAATCATACATCAACTTGAATCGGCTCGATCGTTTATCCGCCATTCTAATTCAACTGCAATCGAAAAAAATAGTGAAGTCGCAGGAGATTGCGGAGCGGTTCGATATTAGCCTTAGAACTGTTTACAGGGATATTCAATCGCTGGAAGAAGCGGGAGTTCCTATTATAGGAGAAGCGGGTGTAGGATACAGTATGATGGAGGGCTACCGGTTACCGCCTGTAATGTTTACCAAAGAAGAAGCAACTGCTTTTATAATGGCAGAAAAAATTCTGGAAAAATACATTGATCCTTATAATGCATCGCTGTTCAGATCTGCCTTGTATAAAATCAAAGCAGTGTTAAGAACTGATGAAAAAGATTTCCTGTCTGGCATTGATGAAAAAATTGCTGTGCTGAATTTTGCCAAAAGAAACAACGATGATCGTGACCCGGTTTCACTTCACAACATTCTTACGGCAATCAATGAAAAAAAAGTATTATCTATTACTTACAACAGCATTTACTCAAATGAAATTTCGAATCGTTGTATTGAACCGGTAGGCATTTATTTACAAAATACAAACTGGTACTTAATTGCCTGGTGCCGGTTAAGAAATGATTACAGGAATTTTAAAGTGGACCGCATCGGAAAACAGCAAATTACAAGTGAATCGTTTCATACAAAACATTTGTCGCTGGCTGCGTTCCTGCAGCAAACAAGTTCAGCGCAACAATTAAATACTGTTGTTCTTCGTATCTCTAAAACAATCAGCAAGTACATCGTTACCGAAAAATATTATCATGGTTTTGTATCAGAAGAGATATTGGGTGAAGAAATAGAAATGACTTTTTTAACTGCTTCTTTGGAAGGTATTGCACGCTGGTATTTAATGTTTGGCGACAAAGCAACAATTATCCAGCCTGCAGGGCTTAAAGAAAGAGTAAGAAGTTTGTTGAATGATATTTCAGCGCAATTAAAATAATTTTTCTCCTGCTGACATAGGGTTGTCACAAGGCGGTTGTTGCTTTGTATCTCAAACAAAAACAATCATTATGTCAATGTTACAAATCTTCTTAAAGGAGCTCGAACAAGAAGCAATCACCACCCGTAAAATGCTCTCAAGAATCCCCGACGGTAAATACGACTGGAAGCCTCATGAAAAAAGCATGACCATGCAAAATCTTAGTACTCATATTGCTGAATTACCTACGTGGGTACCAATGGTGCTTAACACTACAGAACTGGATTTTGCAACAGCTCCTTACGAGCCAAAAAAAATCGATAATACAAAAGATTTGATGACCTTTTTCGAGCAATGCCTAATAGAAGGCAGAACGGCATTGCAACAAGGAAACGAAGAACGGTTGAACGATATGTGGACTTTACGAAATGGCGCCCAGGTTTACAGCACAGATTCTAAAGCTGACGTGATCAGAATGACATTCAGCCAGATCATACATCACCGGGCACAGTTGGGAGTTTATTTACGTTTACTGGATGTTCCAATACCGGGCAGTTATGGACCCAGTGCAGATGACAATCAATTCAACTAGAAGAAAATTGCTTATTGACTATGACTTAATTTAAAAAGTGGAGGCACTGCATTTTTGTGGTGCAATTAGTTAGATCATTTATGAAAAAAGTCCTGCTGTAAATGGCAGGACTTTCTTATGAAAAAAAGATTCTCTTTAAAAGCTTGGACAACGGGTATCTCTTGGTCCTCCGGGCGTATATTCTCCAAACTTTATCAATGAAAATTCCATAGCGCCGTTTCCGCCATTGTAATTCCTGATAGCGCTTGTGCTGGCATCGTAGCTAAAACTCAACCTGATATTGTTCCATTGCAATCCAACCATTCCTACTGCTGCATCACCCAGCCTATAATAACCGCCGCCAATTAATTGAATTTCTCCATCACCACTTAGGTTGTATTGTGCCATCATTCCACCAACCAATTCGCTACTTCCTGCCTGGTAACTGTAATACACATTAGGATTGATTATCCATTGATCATTTACTTTATAACTGGCATTAGCAAAACCGGTATATCGTTGCGGCACTTTATTATCACTTACTTCTTTTGAGAAAAAAGATTCTCTTGGATTATTAACATGCATGATGCTTGCCCCCGCATTAAGATATAAATTTTCGTTGGCAAAATAGGCATAGTTTAAACCCATCTGGATATCCAGGTAACCAATTTGCGAATAGGCGAACTGTTCTCCTGTATTTGCATTAGCATCAAAAAATTTACCATTCCATTGGTTCTCCCATTTAAAATTGGCTATATCAATTCTTTTCGAGGCCCAGCCAACATTAAATCCCGCACTTAATAAACTTCCTTCGCCCAGTTCCTGGTGATAGGCTACACTTCCATAAGCTTTTGTACTGGTAAGGTTTCCTGCACCTGCCACATCCCTTAAGATGGCACCTCCCAAGCCCAGCCAGCCATTCTGAAACCGGTTTCTCATTACCTGCGCATCACCCCATATGCTCATCGTTTTATAGGGCACGGGCAGGCTGCTCCATTGGTTGCGATAACTTGCTCCCAACCTGTAATCGAAATCAGGATTAAAGCCCGTATTCGCCGGGTTTGTGAGCAATGGATTATTCATAAACTGGCTAAAATGCAAGTCCTGTGCCCGAAGACTTGAAAATGAAAACACCAGGCATAGCAATGCCGCATACAATATTGGATTGCATGTGTTATGTTTCAAATTCATCTTAAGAACCGATCTCATTTTACAACTCCCTTTTTTTTATCACTTCAAATACCAAACCATACAATTGTTTGTTAAATCAGGCAACTTATTCTACAATTTGGTTGTGAAAAAGTTGCGTTTTTTAAATTATCTCACCAGGGTAATACTACCCGATTTTTTTATCCTGTTACCTCCAAACATGATGGCATCCAGCGTATATCCGTAGGCATCCATTGGTTGATTTTTTCCTTTAAACCTGCCATCCCATCCCTGGTCCGGGTCAGCCGATTCATACACAACCTGTCCCCACCTGTTATAAACCCGGAAAGTCATTTTTTCAATTCCATAACCTATTACTACTGCTTTGTCGTTTACACCATCCTGGTTTGGAGTAAAGGCCGAAACTACATCCAGCAACGGATTGATGATAATGGGTATTGGCAAACAAAAAGTATCGGGGCAACCAAATTCATTTATTGCAACAAGGCAAGCTGAATAAGTATCTGTTTTCTTATACTGATGTTTTACAATAGTATCAAGCCGGATGGTTTCCAGGGTAGCTCCATCACCAAAAATCCACAGGTATCTATTAGCATTCTCCGATAAATTGAGGAATGTAGTAATACGGTTTTCTTCCGGTGGATTGGGAGAAAAGGAAAATCCTGCTGTAGGTTTCCCGGAAACGGTTATAGTTGAAGAGGTAGAATCAATTAGGTTGCAGGTGTTGTTGTCTACTGCTACCAATTTGACGGTATAAGTTCCGGGAGTGGCATAAAGTTTGGTCGGGCTGGTCTCAGTGCTCGTAGTACCATCTCCAAAAAACCAGGTAAAGCTGGCTCCACCCAGGCTGGTATTGTTGAAGGTAGCCTGGTAAGGCGCACAACCACTTGGCGGTGTTTCATACCGGGCAACCACGTTAGGGCTAACTCTTAGGGTTAATGGAAATGTATCAGGTGCATTACAGTAATTAGTGTCTGTAAGTACCAGTTTTACATTATAAGTACCTGCCCCGGGAAATTGGTGTACAACAGGTGCTGTACCAGCAACTACATCCGGTGTGTTATCTCCAAAAATCCAGGTAAAAGAATTGTTTTGAAAAGGTTTACCAGCCGGGGCAGCTGTTAAGTTGTCGAACCTGTAAGTATTGCTTTCACAAGGGGGCAATTTGGTTGCAGCAGCTAACACTGTTGCTTTATCTGCCCTTACAATGATATTTACATAAGTGGTATCACGTGGATAGCATTTAGCGGAATCTACTGCTATCATGCGTACACGATAATTTCCAACCGCATTAAACGTGTGCCCGATGTCGGGTGTATTTGTAACCTCGGTAGGTGATCCATCTGCAAAAAACCATTCATACGATTTTGCCAATAATACGGTATCCCTGAATTGAACAGTTACCGGTACGCAGCCTGTGGTATCGCCATCAACATTATTTATTGCTGCTTTTACACCTCCCCGCACCCCTGACAAATCAAATGCAATTTTTACAACTGCTTCGTTACACCTCCCGGATGGGTTAGAGGGTGACACGACCCCGGGAGTGGTAGGATATTGGCCCCCCTGGCAATTGGCGCATAAAGCCTGGTAAATAATACCGTCCTGGTCAAAGCGGCTTGTTCCACCATCAACATGATCTGAAATTTTTGAAGCATCCTGTTGTCCAAAAAAAGAACCGAATAATTGGCTTTGAGCATCTTTTTCCAGTACAAAAAAGTAAAAATCACGGCCATCGGTGACAGACTTTATAGCATCTGGTGTAGTTGTAAGACCAGTAGTGCCCGACACGGCGTATGAAGGATTTGTTTCGATGACCGTACCACCCCAACCGCTGATATATACATTTTCGCAGCGATCTACAAGAAACGCTATAGGAGAAATGTTCGGAACATTTGAACCTGCACTTCCCCATACGGTAGAATAAACAAATGCTGATAAATCAGGCTGAAGTTTTGCAATAAATTGTTTTCCGCCAGGTTGGCTAAAAGCAGCATTCTGAACCGGGAAATTTCCCGTTGAGGTGCCCTGCAGGTAAAAGAAACCTGCCCTGTCAAACTGGATACCATATACCTGGTCGGCTCCAAGGGTTCCGATATAGGTTGTTTTCTTTAAGGTAGCGCCATCGTTAGATAGCACCGCTATAAAACCATCACAGATTCCATTATTAAAATTTGGACCAACCGTTCCTGCTTTGTTTCCCGGGAAGTCACTGCTGCTGGTTCCTCCGCCGGTATAAATATCACCGTTTGAACCAATGGCAATTACATAGGCGGCATCATCCTGCGTGCCACCGATATGCGTTGTAAAGATTTGAGTAGAAAGATTTGCATTGAACTTAAGAACAAGACCGTCCTGTAAACCCGATTTTACCCTTTGAAAAACGCCGGCGGTTACAGGAAAATCAGTGCTTTGTGTACAGGAAGCCACCAGGATATTTCCCGAGCCATCCAGGACAACTTCACTGCGGGCATCGTCGCCATAGTTACGCATTAAGGACTGTGGTCCGGAGCCGGTGCTGCCGTATTTGTGTTTAATATTAACTCCATCATCTGCACCTCCACCGATCCGTACAGAACCAATCATAGTGGTACCCGATGCACTTAGCCGGCTTATTATGATATCCCAACCCCCACCGGTACCCATTGCAGTACGCGTTGTGGGATAATTAGCAGAAGTTGACCTTCCGGCCATAATCAGATCACCGTTGTTATCCACTACGAGGCTATGCGGTTGCTCGTTGCCGTTTCCACCAAGGTAAGTAGCGTATATCCGTTGGGATCCGCTTGAATTGAATTTCATCAGGCCAATATCAAAACCGCCGTTTTCACCTGTGTTTCCACCTCCACCCCATATTGCCTGGAAAGCGCCGGTGGTTACAGGATAACCACTGCCAAACACTATACCCCCGGCATATAAATTACCAGCTTTATCGTAAGTAGCAGTATAGCCCCAGTTATCGGACTGGCTACCGGTAAATGAACTGAAAATTAAAGTGGGATCTATTACAAGTACTTTACTGCGATCATAACCGGATAATTTAAAATGAACTTTGTTCCCTGAAATCTCGTAACGGCATTTGACTTGCTGCCGTATGCCATTCACCAATTGATAGCTAAGCGGAAATTGTTCACGAACGGTATTTACCGAAGTTTTGATTACCAGGTCACCGTTATCAAGCGTTAATGATTCAACGCCGTCATATTGTAAAGTGATTGCTTCAGGTGAGGCATTAGGTTGTAAAATCAGGTCGTATTTAACATACCCATTCTCGCTATAATACCTGACGTCAATACCAGGATAAATTCCTTTGTACACCAGGGCGCCATAAGTTTTTACATTGGAAGCCCACTTCGATGAATCATTACCAAGAAAATAATTTGCATACCCGGGCATTTCCCGTTCCCTGGTTACAACGGCCTTCGGGTTGGCGCCAGCAAAAAGCACGTCGTAAGCATGCGACTTTACTACTATTTCCTTGGGAGACGAAAGACCTGCAGCAGCCTGGGGAGACACTTTACGGGCAGCATCATTTGCTGAAGGCATTTGCGAATGACCTGACAGAAGTTCCAGTGCCCGGAAATAACTCGCTGTATCATGTTGCAGAACACGGTATCCGTTACCCAATAAAAAGAAAGCGCCGGTTGAAAGTTCGCCTTTAAATTTTACATGTTCATCCCATTGGCCTTTGTTCTCTGTAAATTCAAATGACTGTGCTTTAACCTGTGCTGCAATAAAAAACAATACAACAAACAGATACCGTAATTTAAACAAGCGTTTTTATTTTAAATACAATTTACAATACTAACGTTACATACTTAATGTTATTTGTCAGGAAATTTTGCTCCAGAAACTTTTTCCTTTTTTTGATAACAACCTTTTTTTAAGTGGTTGATGAACAGGTAAGGAAAGTTCAATATCAGCTTCCAATAATTCCTCTGCCATTTTTTGTGCTTTCTCCATCAGTTCACGATCGTTTACCAATGATGCAAGTTTAAAATTCAATAACCCGCTTTGCCTGGTACCTTCTATATCGCCGGGACCACGTAGTTCCATGTCTTTTTCAGATATTTTAAAACCGTCATTTGTTTCGCACATAATCTTCAAACGCTGGCGTGCCTCTGTTGTTAGTTTTGGACCGGTTAATAATATGCAAAAGCTTTTGTCACTTCCTCTTCCCACCCTTCCCCTAAGCTGGTGCAATTGGCTTAACCCGAATTTTTCAGCACTTTCAATGATCATTACAGTACTATTAGGAACGTTTACCCCTACTTCAATTACGGTTGTACTTACCATTAGGTTTGTTTCACCTTTTACAAAACGCATCATATTGGTTTGTTTTTCTTCAGCAGTCATTCGCCCGTGTACCATGCTGATCCAATAAGTTGGTTCCGGAAAAAAGGCTTTCACATTTTCATAACCTCTCATCAGGTTTTCGTAACTCATATTTTCACTTTCCTCAATTAGGGGAAAAATGATGTAGCACTGACGCCCCATGGTTATTTGTTCCCTTACAAATTCCAGTACATTGTGCCGGCTGCTTTCATATCGGTGAACCGTAGTTACCGGTTGCCTGCCGGGTGGCAATTCATCCATCACACTGCAATCCAAATCTCCATATAAAGTCATGCTAAGCGTTCGCGGAATTGGAGTAGCTGTCATTACCAGTACGTGGGGCGGAACCACACTTTTCTGCCAAAGCTTAGCCCGTTGCTCAACTCCAAAACGATGCTGTTCATCAATAACAACGAAACCGAGGTTTGCAAATTGTACGCTGTCTTCAATAAGCGCATGTGTGCCTACTAAAATGGGTAATGAGCCATCGGCCGCAGCGGCTAAGATCTTTCGGCGTTCTGCCGTTTTCACACTGCCGGTGAGCAGTTTCACTGGGATCTCCATCTCATTTAACAAGTCAGTAATTGCATTAAGATGCTGGCGCGCCAGGATTTCGGTAGGAGCCATCAGGCAGGTTTGGTATCCGTTGTCGATGGCAATTAACATACTAAGCAATGCAACAATTGTTTTACCACTCCCAACATCACCTTGCAATAAACGGTTCATCTGTCTTCCGCTTCCACAATCAATTCGTATTTCTTTGATGACCCTTTTTTGTGCATTAGTAAGTTCGAAAGGCAAATGTTTGTTGTAAAAAGTATTAAAAACTTCACCCACTTTATCAAATAATACTCCCCTGCTTGCCTGGTGTCTCCTGATCTTAACCTGGTTGAGTTTTAATTGTACCATAAACAACTCTTCAAACTTCAGGCGGTAAAGTGCCCTTCCATATTCCTGCTGGCTGGCAGGAAAATGAATATTCCGATAGGCATCAAAACGATTATCTAAATTTTGCTGTTGAATAATGGTCCCCGGCAAAAACTCAGGAATGTCTGAAGGACTTAGTTGTGCAAGCAAAGCCGACACAAATTTGCCGATTGCCCTGGCAGTTATAAAGCGGGCTTTTAATTTTTCGGTGGTGGGATAAACGGGTTCCAGGAAAGAACGCCCGCTGGTATTTTCTTCTGTAACCGGCTCAATTTCGGGATGGGTGATTTGAGCATATTGCTGAAACCAGCTAGCTTTTCCATAAACCAGGTATTCCTTTCCGGTTACCAGGTTATTTTTTACCCAGGAAATGCCCTGGAACCAGGTTAGCTCCATTACCCCGCTCCCATCCTTCAAATAAGCTAACAAACGCCGGCTTCTTTTCTCGCCGGCTTCTTCCATATGCGTCAGCACTCCCCTTACCAGAACCGGCTCGCTACCAGAAATGGCTGCAATTGGCAATATGGTTGTTTTATCGATATGCCTGAACGGAAAATGGTTTAGTAAATCACCGAACGTATGAATGTTTAATTCTTTCTTCAACAATTCGCCACGCTGCGGACCTACACCTTTCAGGTATTCAATGGGAGAAGCGAGTATGGAGGGTACAGATGTTATCAACCTTTACAATTAGCTCACAAAATAAAGCAACCAGTTTGTTTACAGCTTTAGTACTTCAAACAAATACTTAATTTGATTTATAAGATAGATTTTCCTACTTTCCATTCATTAACGGGGCCAGGAAGAAATTTAATTTATTGCTGATAGAAATTGCTGCCAATACGTTGTTGCGTATTGGCAAATTTATGCCCTGTACTGAACGATGTACATCTTTTCAATGAACAAAAACAGCTTATATAAACTTCTCAATATTCATGCTGCCGAAGCGCCGGTGGTATTTCGTTTATTGGGAATACAAGCTGTTCTCGGGCTTGCCACCGCCTTTCTTTCCAGCTCGTCGTATGCCTTGTTTTTGTATCATTTTCCAATAACAAATGCTCCAAAAGTATACCTGCTGGCAGCCTTTATCCTGTTTCCGGTAAATGCTCTTTATGCGAGAATGGATCTTAAGCTCAATTCAAAAAAATTGCTGCAGCTATCAATTGTTTTTGCTGCCGTTAGCATGGGATTGCTTTTGATATTGTGGGTTACCATACAATCGGAATGGCTCGTTTTACTACTGGTTGCCTGGAACCTGATGTTATACATGGTGGTTGGATATGCCTATTGGGGACTCGCATCACTGCTGTTTAATGTAAGAGAAAGCAGGAGAATATTCTCCGTTATCGGTGCAGGCGATTTGCCCGCAAAAGCAGGAGGTTATTATGTGGTTGCAGTTTTATCGTCGGTAACAGGTATTAACGCAATTATGGCTGCTGCGATCGTGTTTTTTCTTATTGCTTTCTTTCTATGTAAAAAACTATTTTCCCATTCAGCTATCGATTGGGAAAGTTATGAAAGTGAATCGCATCATGTAACTCATGAACCAACCGGTAATTGGAGCATGCGGTTTTTTAAAAACAAATTAATTCAATGGATCTCAGCTCTTTCCCTGGTAGCTTATATGGTTTTCTATATTGTTGAATTTACGTTTTTAAGCGAAGTAAAGATCAGGTACAAATCGGCACATGAGCTTGCCTCCTTTATAGGTTTGTTTTTAGCAACCGGCAGGCTGGTTTCCATTTTTGTAAAACTGCTTTTCACCAGCCGGCTTATCAACCGCCTCGGCCTGGTAAAATCGTTGCTTATTACCCCTGTACTAATTTTGCTAATTGCATTTGGCGTGCTGCTTATGCCAATGGCCGATCCAAACGGCAAGACTTACCTGTACGCCTTTGGATTGATGGCTATTTTTTGTGAAGTGCTTCGCAATACCATCCAGGAGCCGGTATTTTTTATCTTATTTCAACCATTAAATATTCACCTGCGGTTAAAGGGTCACCTGGTTGCAAAAGGGTATGTTTTTCCGCCTGCCTTATTAATTGTCGGAACAGGATTGTCAGTGTCGCTTTATCTCTACGATCATATATCTATAACAACTATTTTGTGGGTAGTGGCAAGCCTGATCATGTTCTGGCTTTTTACCATCCGAAAAATAAGCCTGCATTATTTCGACGTGGTACAACGATCAATTCAAAAGGGTTTTTTTAGCGGAATTGCGTTGTTTTTAAACGAGGATAGTGTAATAGATAAACTGCTGAAAAAAACAAGAACCGGTAAAGCACTGGAACGTATTCATGCATTGAACTTACTCGAACGATCAAACTTTGATGGAATAGAAAACCTGATGAATGAATTGCTGCTGGTAGATGAACCTCGATTGCAGCATTATATATTAAAACGCATTCAACATTACCATTATGCGGGTTCTTTGGATCGGGTTTGGCACTTGAAGAATACCAGTTCCGATTTCTCATTAATTGAAGCGGCTTATCAAACAATTTGTTTGCTCGACAACAATTACATTGGCGCAGAACTAAATGAATGGCACAATTTGAATAATACTTATCGCAAGTTGTTATTGATTAGTGCCTGTAGTAAAACAGCCAAACAGGAACAAATAGTCAAAGCAGAGGACAAATTATTTCAGCTTGCCCTTTCTCAGCAGGAAGAAGACCAGCTTTTGTCTCTCTATATTATTGAAGAAGTAGCCACTGAACTCCAGCATAGAGTGTTAGCCAGTTTGAGGCAAAACGAGCTTCCCGACAACGTTTACAACCGCTTACTGGATGTTGCCGGTAAGCTTGAAGCTATCGACTTTCTACCTGAAATCTGGCAGGCTCTGGCATTTCCAAAATACAAGCAAAATGCGTTGCTGGCTTTAAACAGTCTGAAGGAAAAACTGTTTGAAGCGCTTCCTCCATTAACCGAACTTACAATTAATGCCCTCGAACATCTGGCTGTTATTGCGGGTAAAACTAAAAACCAATCAGCCACTGCTTTCCTTTTGTCATTGCTACGAAACAATTCGATTTCCCCGGCGGTGATAACAAACTCGCTTTGGCAGCAACAATACAGCGAAACTCCTGTACCCGGAAGTTCTATTTACGAGCAAACCAGTAAAATAATTGCTCAACTGGTAATGAAAAAAGAGTTATGGCATCGAACCGATAATCTAAATCATTCGAAGTTAGCCAATGCTATTTTTTCTGAAATTGAAAACGATTGTATGGCAGTTTTCCAATTATTGGCCATCCAGTATGGAAGGCAAAAATTAGTTCGGGTTATAGAAATCATGGAAATGCGGCAATACGGAAGAATGCATAATGCCATTGAATTACTTGAATTAAGTATTCCCAGGAATCTCTTCCTGCAACTACAGGATGTGCTGGATTTTATAACCAATCCTAAGAAAGCTTTTAGCATCAATAAAATGCAGGAGCCTTTTGTTTTTATTGCATCCAGCATTTTAGGAAACCCGGCAAAATTTAATGACTGGACAAAATCACTTACCTGGTGGGTAGCCGCCCGCGAAACAACACCCGGAATACTACCGGTACTTGCCAGTTTTACGGATTATAACCAGTCCCCAATTCTGAAAGAGACCAAAGATTTTGTAATATCTCACAATCACAATTTATTGTAATGCTGCTGGTAGAAAAAGTAATACTGCTCAAGTCCACTGAAATTTTTCAGAATACACCCGAACAGGAATTGATTGACATAGCCTATATCATGCAGGAAATAGAAGTAGAACCAGGATCATCATTATTTAGTAAAGGTGATGAGGGCAATTCGATGTACCTGGTATATAAAGGCGCAGTTAGTATACACGATGAAGCCCACCAGTTTGCCGTTCTGGAACCCAACGAAATTTTTGGAGAATTATCTTTATTGGATACGCAACCCCGTTCAGCCAGCGCTACTGCTATCACTGAATGCGTTTTGCTTAAATTAAACCAGGAACCCTTTTACGAGGTATTGATGCAAAATAGTAAAGTCCTAAAAGGCATTATGCGCACTTTATGCAAACGACTACGCAACGAAAACCGTAAAAGCGCTGCTATTTCCAGGCAACTGGTTACCAATCACGCCTAAGCTTTTTACGGCTAATGACGAGAATGGGCAAAAGGAAAAGCTGTGTCTTGTTATCTTCGCCGCCCTATGTTGAAAGAACGGATACTTACAGGCATTCGCCCCACAGGCATGTTGCATCTTGGCAATTACTTCGGGGCTACCCGCAATTTTATTGAGCTTCAGCAAAATTTTGATTGCTATGTTTTTATTGCCGACTGGCATAGCCTAACCACACATCCCGATACCCGTGAGTTAAAAAACAGTGTAAGAAGGGTACTTGCAGAAAATATAGCCTGTGGCCTGGATCCCGAAAAAACAACGCTGTATGTGCAAAGCGATGTACCTGAAATAGCTGAATTATACCTGTACCTTAATATGCTGGCTTACCAGGGTGAGCTCGAAAAAACCGTAACGTTTAAAGAGAAAGTCCGGCAAAACCCCGACAATGTAAACGCCGGGCTGCTTACCTATCCTGTATTACAGGCTGCTGATATTATTATTCAACGGGCAACAAAAGTACCGGTGGGCAAAGACCAGGAGCAACATCTTGAAATGGCCCGAAACTTTGTTCAGCGTTTCAATCACCGCTATGGCAATGGCGAGGAAATATTGCTTGAGCCACAGCCTTTTAGTTTTGATGGAAAGAACCTGGTGAAAATTTTAAGCCTGGACGGGAATGGTAAAATGAGCAAAAGCGAAAACCAGATGAACACGCTTTACCTGGCAGACAATGACGAACTGGTTATAAAAAAACTTAAAAAAGCCAAAACCGACCAGGGGCCGGAAACTACTGATTCAATACCACCCGACTATATCGAAAACTTGTTTACACTAATGCAATTGGTAAGCAGTTCCGACACACTGGCGTTTTATAAAAAAGCTTATACCGATTCTTCTGCCGGCAATATGGTGATTCGATATGGAGATATGAAAAAACAACTAGGCGAAGACATGGTTAAATTTCTTTCTCCTATCCGTGAAAGAACTAATGACCTGCTTGCCGACACGCATTACCTGAACAAGATCATGCAGGAGGGGAAAGAAAAGGCGCGGGCCAATGCCGCTGTAACCCTCGAAACGGTACGTAAGGCAATGAGCTTAAATTATCATTAGATCTTACTGAAAAAGTAATTAAAATGGCATCCTGCTTAGATAGCTGTTGCCAATAATTATTGGTGGTTGTAATAACTCAACAAATACATTATGTTGTAAAAGGAAAAACCTATACTTTTCCGGGTACGAACCAAAAGTCTTTCTTAAACAGCAGCTTGAATCTATATGATACTGGTGTTTTAACAGTTAGGCATCGGAATACAACCTGGCAGTATTTTCATAGAAAACCATAAGCTTTAAATTAATACGTAGATCAAGATCATAATAAATGGCAAAATCAAGGAAACCAAAGCATATAGCAGTAGCAGGAAATATAGGTGCCGGAAAGACAACGCTTACAGAAATGCTAAGCAAACAATATCGTTGGATCCCGCAGTTTGAAGATGTTGATCATAATCCATATCTCGGCGATTTTTATGATGACATGCCCCGCTGGAGTTTTAATCTTCAAATTTATTTTTTGAACAGCCGGTTAAACCAACTGCTCGAAATTCAAAGAGGAACAGAAACAGTAATACAGGATAGAACTATTTATGAAGACGCCATGATCTTCGCTCCCAACCTGCACGAAATGGGCCTCATGCCAAAGCGTGATTTTGATAATTACTATATGTTTTTCGAAACGTTGAAAAGCATGGTACAGCCACCAGATTTGATGATCTACCTGAAAGCTTCTGTGCCTACGCTTGTGGGACAAATTCAAAAACGCGGACGGGAGTATGAAGAAAATATCCGCCTGGATTACTTGAAAAAATTAAACGAGTATTACAATAAATTTATTGATAATTATAAGGAAGGACCATTATTGGTAATTGATGTAGACAAAAATAAATTTGCTGAAAACAGTGAACATTTAGGCGAGATCATCCAGAAAATCGATAGCCAGTTGTTTGGATTGTTTTAGATTCAAAATAAAAATTTTAAGAAGGAAGCAGATGATTAACTGTTTCCTTTTTTTATGCGATAAATTACAACTGGAAATAGTTGACACTACATACTTCTTACTTAAATCCTACATGAAAAAATATACTGCTTTACTCTTAGGTCTCTGCTTTGTTGCAGGCATATCTGCGCAAAAAGCAATTCGTTTAATTGTTCGTGGTGACGATATGGGCTATACGCATTCGGGCAACGAAGCTTTAATAAAATGCTCGAAAGAGGGTATTCAAACGTCTATCGAAGTTATTGTTGCTTCGCCCTGGTTTCCGGAAGCGGTTAAAATGCTGCAGCAAAATCCAGCAATAGACGTGGGAATACATTTAGCGCTTACCAGTGAATGGGAAAACATTAAATGGCGGCCGCTTACAGATTGCAAAAGCCTTAAGGATAGTAACGGTTATTTTTATCCAATGGTGTTTGCCAACAAAAACTACCCGGGAAAATCAATAAGTGAAAACAAATGGAATATTGATGATATAGAAAAAGAGTTTCGTGCACAAATAGAAATGGCCCTGCGATTAATACCCGGCATTAGCCATATCTCCTCACATATGGGTTGTACTAATCTTTCAGAAGACGTAAAAGCATTGACGAAAAGACTTGCAAAGGAATACAAGATTGATATTGATTTGGAAGAGCATCATGTTATTTGGAAAAGCTATGACGGCCCATCAAAAACATCAAATGAAAAGGTACAAAGTTTCATAAACATGCTGGGCAAACTGCAGCCAGGAAATACCTATTGGTTTATCGATCATCCCGGGATTAATGATGAAGAATTGAGAGCGGTGTATCATATTGGTTATGAAAATGTAGCTGCAGACAGGCAGGGTGTTACTGATTTATTTACCAGTGAAAAGGTGAAACTATATATCAGGCAAAAAGGGATCCAATTAATTAGTTATAAAGACCTGGTGGAGTTAAAATAATTTCAGAACACCGATTATTTATTCTGACTAATATTTGCCACAGTTACATACTATTTTGCCGGGGATGCATAGAAATTTTAGAGCAGTACGATTGGAGATGCTTTTAGCCAATTTATTGAGCCGCAACCTTTTATTTAAAAAAGGTGAATTGCAACCCTACAAATGCCATAAACAGCAAGCAGCAAGTATTTGCACCGGCAAAAAAACTTTTTAGGGCTAACTACCCACTATTTGAAAAATATAGAAACGATTATTACCTTGCTGTCAAATTGTAAAAGAGCTTTTAGTGTTTAAATAAAAAGACTTATTTCATTGCTATAAATTACACCAGGTTTAAGCATACAAAGTATAACAGTAACCGGCGCCATCTGCCTTGATATACTTCGAAAAAAAGCTGTTCTTTAAACCAAATAAATTACATTAAAAACACACATTTATCAAACCATGAAAAAACGCACCACCGCTTTTGCATTAGCAGCAACATTCCTGTTTATGGCCGCACCAGGCCATGCGCAGTTGATGAAAAAGCTGAAAGACAAAGTAGCCGACGCTACTAACAAGGTCATCAACAACAAAATTGATCCCAACTCAGACTCCCAGGGCAATACAACCAACACCAGTTCGCAACCCGGTAACACGAGCAGTGGAAAACCGGTAAACAAAGGTGGTGCGGGCTTAAAAAACACGCCTCCTCCGGATGTGTTGCAGCAAATGAATGATGCAGAAACAGCAAATAAAGCAAGTAACTATACCGACGCCCGATACTCGCTGCAGCAAGCACTGATGGGCGTTGAACTTCAGTTGGGAAGAAAAGTATTGCTCTCATTACCGGCTACCGTAAACAACTTACCTAAAGACAGTACGCAAGACCTTGTATCAAGCAGTCAATGGGGATGGAGCAACCTAACGATGCAGCGGGTTTATAAAGATGGAAAGGATAAGCAACTTACTGTTACAATAGGTAACAATGCTTTGTATATGGGGTTTGTAAATATGTATTTTAACAACAGCATGGTACAGGCCGATGCTTCGCAGCAAAACGTAAAACATGTAAAAGTTAAAGGCAATAAATCGCTTATTCAATACGATGACAGTAAAGGTTATACTTTGATAACACCCATAGGTCAAACAAGCATGATTGTTTGGGAATGCATCAACTTCAGCGATGAAAATGAAGTCATGCGGGCAGCAGAGAATTTCGATATTGATGGAATTAAGAAAACCCTTGGTGAGCAATAAAATAACCTAACAATCATCTACATTATGAAAAAGCTTTTTATATACTTTTTTACAATAGCAATCACGTTTACAGCAAAAGCACAAACCGATTTTAGCGGCTATTTAGCAACAGCTAAAACATCTTACACTTCAGGTAAACTGGAAGATGCGCATTTTGCACTTCAGCAAGCCATGCAGGAAATTGACATGGTAGTTGGCAAAGAGGTTCTAAAAATATTACCTCAAAAATTGAATGCACTCAACCTGAACCCGAAGGAAGATCATGTGATGGCAAATACCAGTTTTATTGGTGCTACTATTTCGCGTAGTTACGGGGCCGATACTTCAGGTGCAAAAATTGAAATTATCAATAACTCACCAATGATTACTTATCTCAATTCGATTTTGAATATGCCGGTTTTAGGTGGCTTGATGAGAGATGAAAATAATAAAACATTAAAAGTGCAGGGATATAAAGCAAGGCTTGAAAAACAACCGAACGCTAACAACGAAAAAGCAACCTACATATTGAATATTCCCCTTAATACTGCACTGGTAACATTTACTGTAAAATCAAGTACTGAACCCGAGGTGATGAACTATATTAATGGCATTCCGCTACAACAAATTGCAAAGCTGGTAAACTGACAGCTTTGATAGACGTTAAACCCTTGAAAAATTTATTCATTAGAAGCAATTAAGAATCACAGTAATTGCCTGAGCAACTTTAAATTTGCCGGCATTTATTTACATGTAAGATTATAAAAAAACCACCTTGCCGGTGGTTTTTTTATAATATCCAGATCTGCAGAAAAGTACAAACCAGGTTTATAAAAAACCTAATACTGCTTCTCCCATTGCTTCAGTACCTAATATTTTATCTGCGGCAGTTTTTGGATCGGCAATATCTCTGGTACGCCAACCTGCTTTTAATACCTGGTCAACTGCATCGATTACAGCTTCTGATTCTGCTTTCATCCCAAAAGAGATATCTAACAGCAAAGCAGCCGATAAAATAGATGCCAATGGGTTGGCTACACCTTTGCCCGTTATGTCGTGAGCAGAACCATGAATGGGCTCGTAAACGCCCGTGCCATCGCCTATTGAGGCACTGGCAAGCATACCCATTGATCCTGCAATTTGCGAAGCTTCATCCGTAAGAATATCCCCAAACAAATTAGCGGTAACCACCACATCAAACTGGCAGGGGTCTTTGATCAGCATCATAGCGCAACTGTCAACAAACTGGTGCGTCACTTCAACTTCCGGGTACTCTTTTGCTACTGCCTGCACTACCTCACGCCATAGCCTTGACGTTTCAATCACATTCGCTTTATCTACAGAACATAATTTCTTTTTCCTGGTCATCGCTGCGTCAAAGGCTTTGCGTGCAATACGCTCTACTTCGTACCGGCTGTATTCAGCAATATCATAAGCTGTATCGCCATTGTTTTTACGGCCTTTTTCTCCAAAATAAATATCACCGGTTAGTTCCCTGAAGAACAGTATGTCGGCACCTCTTAAAATCTCTGGTTTAATACTTGATGCATCCAGCAATTCGTCAAATAGTTTAATTGGACGCAGGTTGGCATACAAGCCAAGTTCTTTACGCATCTTCAGTAAACCTTGTTCCGGGCGCACTTTTGCAGAAGGATCATTGTCGTATTTTGGATGACCAACAGCACCAAACAAAACAGCATCCGACCTGCGCATCTTTTCCAGCGATTCATCGGGCAAGGGAACTCCTGTGGCTTCAATAGCCACATGTCCTATCAATGCGTCATCATAAGTAAATGTGTGGTTGAACTTTTCAGCAATCCTGTCCAATACTTTTTTACCTACTGCTGTTACTTCCTGCCCGATACCATCGCCGGGAACAATAAGAATGTGCTTTGTTGCCATACTAGTTTTTTTGGGAACACGGATTACACAGATTGAATGGATTAGGACGGTTTAAATAGCCCTTTATGATTTCTAACCTGTGCTGAAGTGTGCCTATGTTGTTATGTTTTAAGAATGCTATTTATAACTATTAAAAAGAGAATTGAATGCTGCAACAGATTCTGTGATAATCTGTGCTATCTGTGAGCTATACATTCGGTTACTCAAGCATGATGTATGCTGTTTAACATCTTCAAAGTCGCTTTTATAGCAGCAACCGTCTGGTCGCTATCAAGTCCGCGTGTTTTAAATTCACGGTTATGAAATAACCAGGTAATGATGGTTTCGCATAAGGCATCACTTTTACCACCAGGCGGAATACGAACTGCATAGTCCCTCAACAAAGGCAGCTCCAGTTTCTTTTGCTTGTACACTTTTTTTAAGGCATTCATAAATGCATCATATTGTCCATCGCCCTGTGCATGTTCTTCATATAAAGTTCCGTTTACTAAAATTTTCAACGTAACGGAAGGATTTAAATCTTTGGAATGTGTTAGCACATAATTTTCAATCCGCACTTTGTCTTCAATGGTGTTGCTATCGAGCACATCCGAAATAATGTATGGAAGATCGGCAGGTGTAACCACTTCTTTACGATCGCCTAATTCAATGATACGTTGTGTAACTTTCTTCAGATCGCCGTCGGAAAGTTCAATGCCCAATTGTTGCAGGTTGTTTTCAATGTTGGCTTTACCACTGGTTTTACCCAATGCATATTTACGTTGCCTTCCAAAACGTTCCGGCATCAGGTCACTGAAGTAAAGTTTATTTTTTTTATCTCCATCAGCATGGATACCCGCGGTTTGTGTAAACACGTTTTCACCCACCACCGGTTTATTTACAGGAATGCGAAAGCCAGAAAAAGTTTCTACCAGTTTGCTTACACTATACAATGATTTTTCAGCCACAGATGTTTTAATGCCGGGCATAAAGTCATTGAGCACTGCTATGGCACTGGCTAGCGGCGCATTCCCCGCTCGTTCACCCATACCATTAACAGTAAGATGCAAACCATGTGCACCTGCTTTTACTGCTTCCAGCACATTGGCAGTACCTAAATCATAATCGTTGTGCGCATGATAATCGAAATGAATGCCGGGGTATCTTTTTACGATTTGTCCCACGTATTCCGTTACTTCCGAAGGAATCATTACACCCAGCGTATCAGGCAACATAATGCGTTTAACGGGCTGTGTGGCTAAAAAATCGAGAAATTGAAAAACATAGGCCGGAGAATGACGCATGCCATTACTCCAGTCTTCAAGATAAATATTAGCTTCCAGGCCCTTCTTTTTTGCAAGTTTTAAAACAGCTGCAACATCTGCAAAATGCTCTTCGGGCTTTTTCTTCAGCTGGTGCGTCAGGTGATTGAGCGAGCCTTTTGTAAGCAGGTTCATTACTTTGGCCCCGGCTTTTTCCATCCACTGAATGGAGGTTTCACCGTCGACAAAAGTGAGTACTTCTACTTTTTCGAGCAGGCCTTTAGCCTTTGCCCATTTGGTAATTTTTTTCACCGCATCAAATTCCCCTTCCGATACACGGGCGGAGGCCACTTCAATTCGGTCCACTTTTACTTCGAGCAATAAAAGCTGGGCGATGGTTAATTTTTCGGAAGCTGAAAAAGATACACCACTGGTTTGTTCGCCATCCCGCAGCGTGGTATCCATTACTTCAATATAGCGCTGAGTTGGGGCCATTTATTGTGAATCGTGAAAGGTGAATTGGTGAGTGGTGAGTTGTGAATGGTGAGCGATGAGTTGTGAATCTTGATTGGTGTTCGTGAGTCGTGAATCGTGAGCCGTGAGTAGTGAATGGTGAGTAGACAATAGTGAGTTAGTTACTATGAACCATCAACCATGAACCATCAACGATCAACTATCAACCATGAACTACCTAATACAAGCTCTTTGCTGCAAACGATTTAATGTCTTCGTTAATAGCTTGTAAATAATCGATATCATCATAACCATTCGTCAGGTTATTTTTCTTGTAACCATTTATATCAAATGATTCCTGGTCGCCGGTTGCAAGAATTGTAATGGTTTGAGCAGGAAGACTTACCTCAAGCTGCGTATTGGGATCGGCCTCAATTGCCTTAAATATTTTATCAAGAAATGCCTCACTGACTGTTACAGGAAGGATGCCAACATTTACTGAGTTTCCTTTGAAGATATCTGCAAAAAAGCTGGAAACAACACAACGAAAACCATAATCGTAAATAGCCCAGGCGGCATGCTCACGGCTGCTGCCACTGCCGAAATTCTTACCTCCAACCAATATTTTACCTGAGTAGATAGGATTGTTCAAAACAAAATCCTGCTTGGGAGAATTATCGTTGTTATAACGCCAGTCGCGGAAAAGGTTATCGCCAAATCCTTTTCGCTCTGTTGCTTTTAAAAAGCGGGCGGGAATGATCTGGTCGGTATCCACATTTTCAATAGGCATTGGAACTGCAGTGGAAGTAAGCACTGTAAATTTATCGTAGGCCATAAGGAGATTGATTTGTTGATGTCGGATCTGCGATGTCTGATTTCTCTGATGAACAGACATCTCTATTTTCCGACATACCAAGTTTTCAAAGATTTTTTGTTTGCTGATTGTGCTGTGCCTGCTCTCTGTATTTCAAATCAGATATCAGACATCGGATATCGTCAAATCAATTCAGCAGGTCTCGAGGATCGGTAACCACGCCCGTTACAGCTGCAGCTGCCGCAACTAATGGACTGGCGAGCATTGTGCGTGCACCGGGGCCTTGTCTTCCTTCAAAGTTGCGATTGCTGGTGCTAACGGCATATTTACCGGCCGGAATTTTATCATCATTCATAGCCAGGCAAGCCGAACAACCCGGCTGGCGAAGTTGAAAACCTGCTTCGGTTAAGATATCCAGGATGCCTTCTTCTTTAATTTGCTGTTCTACCACATGCGAACCCGGAACAATCCAGGCCGTTACATTATCGGCTTTTTTACGACCTTTTACGATAGAGGCAAAGGCACGGAAATCTTCAATACGTCCATTAGTGCAGCTACCAATAAAAACATAATCCACTTGTTTGCCAATCATCGAATCGTCTTCGTTAAAACCCATGTAATCGAGTGATTTTGCATAACTGGCTTTCCCGCTTCCTGCTTCCGACAATGGGATATGTTTTGAAATGCCAATACCCATTCCCGGGTTGGTACCAAAAGTGATCATCGGTTCAATGTCGGCCGCATCAAAATCATATTCTTTATCAAACACGGTTCCTTCATCTGTTTTCAGCGTTTTCCAATAAGCAAGCGCCTTTTCCCAGGCTTCGCCTTTTGGTGCTTTATCTTTTCCATTTATATAATTGAAAGTAGTTTCATCCGGGGCAATCAAACCACCACGGGCACCCATTTCAATACTCATATTACAAACTGTCATGCGACCTTCCATGCTCATATTGCGGAAAACCTCCCCTGCAAATTCAACAAAATAACCCGTTGCTCCTGCAGCAGTCAGTTTTGAAATTATGTATAGTACCACATCTTTTGGTGTTACCCCTTTTCCCAACTGGCCATTTACATTCAGGCGCATTTTTTTAGGTTTTGGCTGCATAATGCATTGAGAAGAAAGCACCATCTCTACTTCGGAGGTTCCTATTCCAAACGCGATAGCTCCAAACGCTCCGTGGGTAGAAGTATGTGAATCGCCGCATACGATGGTCATACCTGGAAGGGTAATACCATTTTCGGGTCCAACAACATGCACGATTCCATTTTTAGGATTGTTTAACCCCCAATGCGAAATACCGTAACGGGCCGAATTGGATTCAAGGGCATGTAGCTGGTTGGCAGACAGCGCATCCTGTACCGGGAGGTGCTGGTTGATGGTAGGCGTATTGTGATCGGCTGTTGCGAAAGTTTTTTCTGGAAACATCACTTTAAGGCCACGGCTTTCGAGACCAAGAAAAGCTACAGGGCTGGTTACCTCATGTATAAAGTGACGATCGATAAAAAAAACATCGGGACCGTCGTTTATTTGGCGAACCACATGTGCATCCCACACTTTATCGAAAATGGATGTTGCTGAATTGCTCATTATAACCCGTTTTTAGAATGGAGCGCAAAATTCTTAAAAAAAAAGCAAACAATTATGTTTTTTATTGACCGGCTTTTAAGAGTTTATAAAATTTAATGAAACATTACGAAGAGTCGTCTTCAATAGGTTCACAATCAGGTGAAAGTACAGGGACTATCCGTTATTTTTTAAATCCTCAAGCCAGCTTTCAAAGGGCATTTACAAGGAGCCAATTGTTACTGTTTTGTCGTAAACAAACCTGAAAATGTCGGTTTTGCACCACCTCTTTGAAGCGATTGGTCATGAACTTTGATGTGCCGGCAGAAAAAATGCTATTTTTTTCATTGTTACTTTAAAAAAAACGATATGACAAACTTGCAAAAAATTACCGTCAATCTCTGGTTTGATTCACAGGCTGAAGCAGCCCGCGATTTCTATGTTTCCGTTTTCCCGGATGGAAAAGCAGGACGCACCGCTTATTATGGAAAAGCAGGTTTCGAAATACACGGGCAGAAAGAAGGTACAGTTATGACTGCAGAATTTTCTATTAACGGGCAAGATTTTGTGGCGTTGAATGGTGGGCCGCATTTTAAATTCAATGAAGCCATTTCACTGATTGTGAATTGTGAAACCCAAGAAGAAGTGGATTATTTCTGGAATAAACTAGGCGAAGGCGGCGAACCCAAAGCACAAATGTGTGGCTGGCTAAAAGACAAATATGGCTTGTCGTGGCAAATTGTGCCGGTACAATTGGCCGAGCTGATGACCAGTGGTGATACCGAAAAATCGGGCAGGGTAATGCAGGCCATGCTTCAAATGAAAAAGCTGGATATAAAAGCCCTGGAAGAAGCTTAAGTAATGGGGGCAATTATAGACTAGAATAGAATAGAAGATCACAAAAAGAAATGCCCTTGCAAATTGCAGGGGCCTTTCTTATTTCTAAAATAAATACGGTAGTTGTATTCCCTAATTAACCAATCGACCAACCAATCAACTAACTACTGCTGTCCACCGCCATTGCCAACACGTTGTTGTTCTTCAGCAGCCGCAGAGGTATTGCGACGCCGTGGTGCCTGCTGCATTTGTTTACCAAAGCGATATACAAATGTTAAACCAACGCGACGGTTATCCCATTTGCTCTTTATTACAGCATCTATATTGTCAAATCTGGTATAGCCACTAAAGCGTTGAATCCAGAATGGATCGCTTATTGTGAGTTTCAAACTTCCTTTATTTTTTAATATTTGTTTACTGAAAGCAAAGTTGATTACACCCATAGGTTTGGCAATAATTATTCCCGCATCCTGTGTAGTACTTCTATAAAAGCCACTTACTTCTGCACCCCAGGTTTTTGCAAAACGGAACTGGTTATTTACGTTAAACATGTAACTAAACATCGACACATCTAAAGGCACATTATTAATTACACCCACATAATGATTATTGTATGCATTACCATACAAACTTACGGTGTACCATTTGGTCACTGGTGCATTATAGCTCACAGCAATACCGATATTTGTGCGCTTTCCAATATTATCTTTTGTTTGAAATGTTACCTGGGTACTATCAATTTGTTGCAGAATATCGTTAATGATATCTGTTGTATGAGTATAGTTCAAAGTAGTATTCAGAGCGCCTTTGTAGTTATGGCTTAATTCGATATTGTTTGTAAACTGCGGCATCAGGTAAGGATTTCCCTGGCGGTAAGTAAACGAATCAAGGAAGTTGATGAAAGGATTCATATCCTCGTAATTCGGACGTTCAATACGCCTGCCATAATTTATAACCATTGTATTTTTTTCGTTCAGTTTACGACTGATATACAATGTAGGAAACAGCTGTGTATAATGCCTTTCAAATTCGGTGTTGTCTTTTAATTGTTGCCCTTTACCATTAGTATTTTCTACCCTAAGACCGGCCTGCACACCCCATTTTTTCATTTGCCTGCTATAATTTACATATGCAGCATTAATGTTTTCATCATATAAAAAATGACTGCTCCTTCTATTGTCTGGCGTCCAGTTACCTGTACCCTGGTTATAAGTGCTATAAATTGCATTGTTATCCGTGGTTACATAACTGGTTTTTACACCAGCTTCAAACTTAGCATCGTTTTTCAGCGGTAAAACATAGTCTGATTTAAAGCTATAGATCTTTATATCGCTTGGTAAATCACCTTTCAATAAAATTGGTGGTACTTTCTGAGTACCATTGGGAAAAAGAATGTTATTAGAAATATCCTGGTTGTTTTGCGAATTATACCAGATGTAATCACCATCAGCCGTGATTTCTGATCCCTTCTTTTTCAATGCCTGTTTGAAATTAAGGTTAATGCCCAAGTTCTTCCAAAGATTATGACTTTTCGAATTGGAATAATTGTACGATTCAAGATCGTTATTGCCATCCATTATTTCAGTTATGCCTTTTGAATTAAAATCACGTGGATTTATCGTTCCGTTTAAAACTACTCCAAAACTGGTGTTCTTCGAAAGTGTGTAATCCATTCCCACTTTTACACCGTGATTTCTGCCGTAAAAACGCCCCTTTGTTGTTTGATCAAATACCGACAAAAGTGCATCGTTTTTATCCCTGAATTTGCGTAAGATGCTGAGTTCATTAAATCCTTCCCAATAGGACATATTATAGTTTGCGAAAATATTGAATTTGTTCTTGCGCCAGTTGAGGTTCAGGCTGTTTGGAGATTTTGGGTAACGTCCCTGGACATAGCTCAAAGAAACAGATCCGTTAAAGCCATTTGACTTATTTTTCTTTGTCTTGATATTAATTACACCGGCAGTACCACTCGCATCAAACTTAGCCGGTGGTTGCGTCATTATTTCAAGTTGCTCCAGTTCGCTGGCCGGCATGTTTTTGAGCAAATTTGCAAGATCCTGTCCTGATAAATAAGATGGCCTTCCATCCATTAAAACGATCACACCTGCCTTTCCTTTGATAATGATATTACCATCTTTATCAATCATGATACCCGGAGATTTCTCAAGTACATCAAGAGCTGAAGAACCAGCTGTTGAAATCATGGCATCTACGTTTACAACAGTGCGGTCAATTTTTGTTTCAACCAATTGTTTGCGGCCTGTTACTGTAACACCACCCAATTGTTTATCTGAAACCATAAGTGGTTTCATTTCTATTTGTAAGCTATCGATACCTGCACCAACATTGATCGAATCGAGGCCTTTTTGCATAAAACCCAAAGCCGTAACCTGTACATAATAAGCTCCTGGTTTGATGCCCAATAATTCAAAAACCCCTGTATTATCAGATATCGCCACTTTGGCCACTTTTTTATCTGTTGTTTGAAGCAATGAAACGGTAGCGGCTTCGATTGGTTTTCCATCAACATTTATTAAAACTCCAGTTACACGGGCACCGGGTGTTTTTGCCTGTACGAGGAATGCAAAAAGTAAAAAAACAGTTAGTGTGAAGAGATGCTTCATGTAGTTAGTTTAAGCTGCAAAGATTTTTTAATGCTTTAACATTCACAAGCGAATACGGATGAAAGCCATATGGGTATGGATAAACAGCCGCTATTAAAGGATGATGTGATAAACGGGCTATATTCAGGATAAATGCATAAGTATCGTTTTCAATACAGAATTGATCACTACTGTTTCACGGCTCAGCAAGACAATTGAGATTTTGTAACAAACTGAAGTACTATTTTCGCCCGGCAATTGTTTCAATTATTAAAGCTTTTTGTATGGAAACCGGTAAAATTATCATCATTACTGCACCCTCCGGGGCGGGTAAAACGTCTATTACCCGGTATCTACTGGAGCAATTTCCACAACTTTCTTTTTCCATTTCTGCAGCTACGCGTGAATGCCGTTTTAATGAAGTACATGGAAAAGACTATTACTTTTTATCGGAAGAGCAGTTCCAGGAAAAAATTGCAAACAATGAGTTTGTTGAATGGGAAATGGTTTATGAAGGCAAGTATTATGGCACTTTAAAATCGGAACTGGAACGGCTGTGGAAAGACGGTAAAATCCCGGTTTTGGATATTGATGTTAAAGGCGCTATCCATGTGCAAAAACAATTTCCCGGAAACTGTCTCTCCCTTTTTATACAAGCCCCCAATGTGGACGAATTAAGAAAAAGATTGGAAAGCCGTGGTACAGAAACAGCTGGCAGTCTTGCCACAAGACTTAGCAAAGCATCTTATGAAATGAGCTTTAAGGAAAGCTTCAATGCCATCATTGTAAACGACGTTTTGGAAAATGCACAACAAAAAGCTGCGGCATTGGTATCAACGTTCGTGGCAACATAAGCACTCTGTTCCAGCCTTGCTTTTATAACTTACACGCCAGCCACGGTAATAGCAATTGCCACCACATGCGTTCTATTACAACAAGCTGTCACTGCAACATTCGATTGCTGTAGCTTATTTTCTTTACTTATTTTAGTTAACTACTAAATTGTTTGAGCCATGCTATTTCAAAACAAAACCATTATTATAACGGGTGCCAGCAGGGGAATTGGTAAAGCCATGGCTTTAAAATTAGCCGGAGAAGGTGCAAATATTGTTATTGCTGCTAAAACCATTGAAGAAGATCCCAGGTTGGGTGGAACCATTCATGCCACTGCAAAAGAAGTGGAAGCGGCGGGCGGTAAGGCGCTTGCGGTACAATGCGATATTCGCTTTGAAGACCAGGTGCAAAAAGTAGCCGACCTGGCAGCTGAAACTTTTGGTGGTATTGATGCATTGATCAATAATGCATCCGCAATATCTCTAACACCCACGGAGAAAACGGAACCAAAACGCTTCGACCTGATGCACGATATCAATGTTCGCGGCACTTTTTTTATGTGCAGGGCATGCATACCCCATTTACGAAAAAGCAGCAATGGACACATTATTACTTTGTCTCCCCCTGTAAACTTGAATCCTAAATGGCTGGCTGGTCATCTTGCTTATACTATGAGTAAGTATAATATGACAATGATTGCATTGGGACTAAGTGCGGAATTAAAAAAAGACAATATCGCCTCCAATGCATTATGGCCAAAAACTACGATTGCAACAGCAGCGGTGAATAATTTACTGGGTGGTGAAATGCTGATGAAATTAAGCCGCACACCGGATATCCTTGCAGATTGTGTATGGCATATTCTTCAAAAAAATGCAAGTGAGTGTAGTGGTAATAGCTTTATTGATGAAGTACTACTTGCAGGAGAAGGCATTACCGATTTATCAGGCTATGCTTATGTTCCAGGCAACACCAATTTTTATACCGATCTATTTGTAGAATAAGCATCACTTTAAAGCACATCCAATACTTCTTGAAGATATAGTGGCATATAATTTTTCCGTTAGCCTGAAAAGCAGGTTCACGATGAAAGAAAAGGTTTCCATACTTACCCAGGAAATAATAAGCCAGTATTATTTCACCTTAAAAAAGATAACCTTTCAAATGAAGATGAGCAATAATCAATTGCAATTACTTCAACGGGAAGTTTATCACAACAAAGATGGTGTTACCATCCTGCTTTACAATAAGCAGCAACGAACCATTTTACTTACCAGGCAATTCAGGTTATCTACCTATTTAAACAAGAATGCAACCGGGTTCTTAATTGAAAGCTGTGCCGGGGCTTTAGACGAAGACGATCCCGAAGCTTGTGTAATGCGGGAAGTGCAGGAAGAAACGGGGTTTGAAGTAACCGGGTTAAGCAAAGCATTTTCTGCATACATGTCGCCTGGCAACAGCACCGAAATATTGCATTATTTTATAGGCACTTACTCGAAGAACCGTAAACCAGCTAAGGGTGGTGGAAAGAGTGAAGAACAGGAAGATATAGAGGTACTTGAATTAGATTTTGACCACGCATTTGGTATGATTGGCACGGGAGAAATTAAAGATGCCAATACAATTTTACTGTTACAATATTTAAAGTTGAACAACGTGTTTTAGAAGTAAAAAATTTCTAAATAAATACAAAATGTATGATCAAATAAACAGGCATTAGAACATTCAAACAGTCGAATCTGCTTGCAACCTTTCCTTTTTCTAATATTCTATTAACTTCAATTAATGAATGATAAAATCCGGCTGCTTAACACTGAAATACTAAGTAATAACTGGTACACACTTAAAAAAATCACTTACGAATATTTACAAAAAGATGGCAGCTGGCAAACACAGAGCCGGGAAGCCTACGACCGTGGAAATGGCGCTACCATCTTATTGTACAACCCTACTCTTAAAACGGTTATTTTAACCAGGCAATTTCGTATGCCCACTTTTATCAATGGCAATGAAAGCGGCATGTTAATTGAAGCCTGTGCAGGATTATTGGACAAAGACAACGCAGAGGATTGCATTAAGAGGGAAACAGAAGAAGAGACTGGCTATAAAGTAAGTGCTGTTCGCAAAGTATTCGAAGCGTATATGTCGCCCGGATCGGTAACAGAAATATTATACTTTTTTGTAGCAGAATATTCCAACGAAATGAAAGTACATGACGGTGGTGGTATTGAGCACGAACAGGAAAACATTGAAGTGTTGGAACTACATTTTGCAACGGCAATATCTATGATTAGTTCTGGTGAAATAAAAGATGCAAAAACAATTATGCTGTTACAGTATGCACAATTGCATCACCTGGTCTAAACCATTTTATGCCAATGATATCTTTTTATTTGTGTCAGAGACACAATGCATAAAACTGCAAAGTTTCTGAGACTTTGCAGAGCCTAAAAGATTTTTAAACAATTAATAATTAATAATTACTCAATATATTATATAAAAGGCTGCCCTTAAAAGAACAGCCTCTTTAATTAATATTCAACTCTGAGTAATTGTATTCCTAATTCCTAATAACCTAATTACTAAAATAATCCTACCCCTTTATCCTTCCTGATTCACTTTCCAAACCAGTTTTGCGCTGGCGGGATTGCTTCACATCATTGTTGCCAAATCGATAGTTAAAGGATAGACGCAAGGTGCGGCTTTCCCATGCCCCGGATGCTCTAATTTTCAATCCTCCGAAATCGCTGTTCGCGCTCCATGGCATGGTTTTAAACACATCGGTAACACTAAGTTTAAGACTTCCTTTCTTCTTTAAAATAGTTTGTTGTAAGCCAATGTCCAAACCACCCTGGGCTTTTGTGCGCCAGGTTCCTGCCCATACATTTGGTCCATTAAAAAATCCACTCAATTCAGCACTGGTTCCTTTCTTACCAATTGTAAATGTATTTTGCATATAAGCACCATACAACGAGTAACCACGATTCAATTGTGTCTTACCTATCTTACCTTCAAATTGTTGGTAATTATACCAAAGATTGGCATAACCATTCCACCATTTTGCAATAGGAAGAGGAGCCCCGATGCTTGCACTGTATTGTTGCTGCGTTGACAAATTTTGTTGCTGCACGAAAGTGGCATTCTTATTGGCAGTGTCGGTAATTTGAGTGGCAAAATCTTTTACATGGCTATAACCAACGGTAGTATTTATCATGCCCATAAATGTGTGGGTTAATTCCACTGTATTTGTGTATTGCGGGCGTAAAAAAGCATTTCCTTTTTCGTATGTTAATTCATCCAGCTTATTTTCAAAAGGATTTAAATCCTGGTAAGTAGGCCTGTCTACACGCCGGCTATAAGTAAGATTAAGGGTATGCTTTTTATTTACATTAAATGTAAAAGCCGCACTAGGAAAAAAATCAAGGTAATTTCTTTCTACATTATCATCTTCCTGTTGCTGACCATCTGTTCTTGTAAGCTTTCCTTCACTGTTGGTTTGCTCGGCCCTTAAACCTGCCTGCAGGCTAAATTTTGTATTTAACTGCCGTTGATAATTTACATAAGCTGCATTTACATTTTCTGTGTAATCGAACTTGTTACTTTTAGAAACATCTAAAACAGGTTCTTTGCTAATTTCATTATAGAAATTAAAAGCATTCTTTGTGTTTACATATGAAAATTTAGCGCCATATCCAAAGACACCTTTGAATGCTTTTTGTTGAATATCTGCTTTTGCTGTGTAAATATTTATATCAGTTGGAGTATAGTTACGATAGATAAAACTGTTTATAACCTGGCCACCCGCATTATAATAGGTATTAGGCTGATAACTTCTGCCTACACCACGAAACAGGCCATAATCACCATCAAAATTTATTTCACGTCCGCTTGTATCAGCATACCTGTAATTGATATTAAAATTAGCATTGGTACGACTACCGGGTATGGTATTAAACGCTTTCAACGTTTTTACATAGGTTGATGTTGGATCGTAACTGATGCGGGTTTTGCTGGCGCTTGTATGACTGTTATCGCTTACATTGGTATTGGCCATAATCCCAATAGTACTTCTACTATTGATAAAATAATCTAATCCAGCTTTGATGTTGGCACTTTTACGTTCACTTATATTCAGGCTATTCTGATCGAACAATGTGTCGTTTTGAACCCTGTATAAATTAAGTAGGTTTTCGTTTTGTCCCTGGCTTACGCCCGCATTACCGAACACATTTATTTTCTTATCGCGGTAGTTCATATTGATGCTGCCGTTTCCTTTTGGTGTAACACCTTGAACTAAACCAACATTTACACTGCCATTGGTGCCATATTTCTTATTCTTCTTCAAACGAATATTTACAATACCTGCATTACCGCTTGCATCGTACTTGGCAGATGGATTACTGATCATCTCTATGGCTTCGATGTCGTTGCTATTGATGCTTTTTAAGTAATCAGCAAGGTCTTTCGTATCTAATTGCATCATCTTTCCATCCACATAGATCTTTACACCGGTTTTTCCTTTCATCGAGATATTTTCGTTGTTGTCTACCTGAACACCAGGACTTTTCTGCAACAATTCCAACGCGTTACTTCCGGTTGCATTTATACTTTGTTCTACATTGAACACTGTTTTATCGGCACGTACTTCGATCATAGGCTTTTTAGCCTTAACTACCACCCCGCTTAATTCGTTAATACTTGCCTGTAACGAAACGACTGGTAATTTCAGTAGCTGACCGGCTGCTACTTCAAGTTCATTCGATTTGTATTCCGTATTTCCGACAGCAGAAATTGCCAAAAAATATTTACCAACCGGAACGGCGGTAAGTTCAAACGAGCCATCCGCATTTGTTACATCTGTTTTTACCAATAACGAATCCGTTAATTTATGCAGTGTTACTGTAGCTGCGGTAATAGTCTTCCCTTTTTCATCTTGTACTGAACCGCGTATGGTTGCAGTTGTTTCTTTTGCAAATGAGTTGAGTGTGACGAATATTCCCATCAACATCATAATTGTTTTGTTTCTCATGTTTCAATTTTTGTGTGTGAAGTGTTTGCTTTTGAATTAGCAAAGTTTCAAAAGCAATCAGCAGATCCTGCTTGCATTCGGGACCAATGGTGGAATGAGAATGATGAAGTGATAAGCGGTGAATAAGCCATGTAAGCGTACAACATGGGCCAAAAAACATCACATGAACATGTGATAATTAACGGCTTATGAAATACAATTCAAATTGGCAGGCAAAATAATGGGACGAAACTTCGGAGGCTAAGGGAAGAAACAAAAAGGTTTGGAAAATAAAAATGTGCATGAAAATCTTGTTTCCACACACATCAAAAAGGACAATAAGCTTATAGTATAATACTTATAAAAATAATTATAGCTGCAACGGTATCGCTGGCAAAAAGCTTATTCGGCTTTTTTCTCAACGGCTTTCTTTGCAGGCCTGGCCAATCTTGATTTGCCAAATGAACCTTTAAAGATTTTTCCTTTTTTGGTTTTTTTATCACCTCTTCCCATGTTATTAATTTTTTTAGAACAGCAAATGTAAAGGCAAAGGAGGTAAATAAAAAAGCAAGATGTTGTTTTTAAGGGAACATCGTGCCTTTAAGCGATAAAATCGGGCGCTAAATTTTTTCGGCAAGATCTTTTCCAGGCTTAAAGCGGGCAACTTTTTTAGCTTTAATTTTTATAGTTGCTCCTGTTTGAGGATTGCGGCCATTCCTTGCAGCACGTTTTGAAACTGAAAATGTTCCGAAACCAACCAATGTTACTTTATCTCCCTTTTTCAAAGATTTTGTAACTGCGTCTACGAAAGAATCAATAGTGGCGTTAGCTTGTGTTTTTGTGATGCCGGCATCTTCGGCAATCCTGGCAATCAATTCAGCTTTGTTCATTTGTTGATGGTTTTTTATTGTTGACTCAAAACAAATATAATAGCAAACGCTTCGCAAAAACAATGCCGTTTGTCACAATATTTATTGGGAAAAGCTTACCAGTCAAGGTTTTCAACGGATGAGCCCCTATTTGCAACCTCTAATTGACATTAATGAACAAAACTTCAAATAATGCACCCATTTATGCTAAAACAGCCATCAACGTTCTGAAGGAAAGCACGTTTTCTCCCCATAACACTGTGATGGCTTTTCTAAAATCATTCGCATAGTAGCTTATATATTCATCATACTTCGCCTGGCTTTCAGCATAATACTGTACAGCATAAGTAAATCCTTCGCTTTCATCAGTATCAAGAATTTTTACCAGCTGGTGCTTAACAAAGCAACCGGTTCCAAGCACTTCAGGTATATGAATGTCCTTCATCCATTGCAGCCATGCCTCATTTACCTGGTGATTTACGGCTGTTGTTACGTTATAAATTATTTGCATTTTTTATTTATATGGATAGTGTTGTTGCAATAAATACAGGTAAGGCTTTATCAGGTGGTGAATAAAAATATTTTTGCCATCAAACTTAAATTGATCATAATAGGCATTATCTGCTTTTAAAATAACAGGACTTCCGGCAGTCATATAATTCATACTGTATGCATATTCGGGTGCTACAAACTCCGGAAGTGTTTTATTAACCTGCTTTCCAACAGCACCACCCATATATTTCCTAAAATTCTTCATGGATTTATAGGTTTTTCTATCAAGCTTATTATATACATGTACCAGGGCAATACGGGATAAGAATTTTTGTTTCCTCAAAGTTGTTTTGGCATCCGTAATTGGATTAACCGAATTAAAATCCTGCACCGTTTGAATGGATACAGGAGATTCAGGAACCCAATCGGCCTGGTTTACGATCCGAAAGCCAAAGCCATTCCGGGTAATAAAATCAAAATCATAGGCATAATTCAGGTTGCCCGGTTTTGGTGCAGCACTTGCGTATGTTTTTAAACGCATGGAAGGAAATTTCTCATGGTATTTATACCAGAGATAGGATGTGGTTAGAAACGCAAGCACTCCTCCCTGGCTATGTCCCATAACAATTATATCTGTTATACCCTGTGCCAGTAAAGGCCCGAGGTTTTTATCGATATAGGCCGACAAACTTGCAAGCCCAAGCAACCAGCCGGTATGAACAAATGCGCCACTATCAGATGCCAGCCTGTAGTCGAACCTGGAGCTATCATTCAATTGCAAACTTCCATTCGCAGGCACCATCGCCATATAAAAGTTCTCCAACCAGCTCCCGGATTTTGCAATAGTGCCTCTTAAACTAATTACAACGGTGTTTCCATCTCTTGTAAACAATTCGCACCTGTTGTATAATCCTACTTCAGGGGAACGAAATATTTTTTTATAAATGCCATTTCCAAGCACATACTCATGCTGCATGGGCAACGTGTCGCCTATTGCAACAAAATTTAATTGCAACAGGTCAGCGTATTCCCCCGGATTAAAACCTGGCTGTAAAGTTTTTTGAGATATCGAATATAAAGGCAACAGGAAAAGCAAAAAAGGAATAGTGGTCCGCACAATAACTTTTGGCATAGTGTACAAACTTTAGAAGTGTGAAAAGTATAGAAAATTGTACAACAGCTTTCCGGAGATTCTGTTCAAATTGATAATCAAACATCTTATTTACCGTAGTATAAAAAGCATAAAAGGCTCCGGAGGAACCTTGTATTTTGAATTCAAAGAAAATTGAAAATGTATGCAGATAAATGTAGCAACACCCGCTTACAGGTAACATGCAGTCTAAGTTACCTGCTACTACTGTTTTTTCCCATCGATTATATGCGTTAGCCTTTCAAAAATGGCCTCTATTGTTCCTTCTCCATCTATCCGGGAAACTTTATCAAAACCATTGTAATAACTGGCAACCGGCAAGGTTTCGTTTTTGTAAACCTGCTGGCGCTTACGCTGGATTTCAGGATTGGCATCATCCAGTCTGCCACTGGTTTCAGCACGTCCCACCAGTCTTTTTATCAGTTCTTCTTCGTTTACAACAAGGAATAAAACGGCATCGATAGAAGTACCTTTTCCTGCCAGTAATTTATCAAGTGCTTCGGCTTGTGCCACTGTGCGGGGGAAGCCATCAAACAAGAAACCCGGCACATCTGGGTGGGCGTCTACTGCTGAACTAACCATTCCAATTACTACTTCATCTGGTACCAATTGCCCCGCTTCCATCAGGCTTTTTGCCTCCAAACCAAGCGGAGTTCCTTCTTTCATTTCTTTACGAAGAAGATCACCAGTACTTAAATGTTTAAAGCCATATTGAGCTATTAACTTCTCACTTTGAGTTCCTTTTCCGCTGCCCGGAGGGCCAAATAGTACGATATTAAACATGCCTGCTGCCTTTTGCTGCGAATATATACGCTGAGTTGGATTTATTTTAACAAAAAAGACCGGAACTTTAAAATCCTCAAAAATAGGTGCAGCGTAAATAAACATATTTACAACTAATACGTTACTTTATTATGAAAATAGCAACCTTCCTTTTGTTGGGTATGCTCTCGGGATTTAGCTGCAGCTATTCTCAATCGAAAAAGGAAAAGAATATGGAAGAAAAAAATACGGTAAAGCATCCTGTTTACAGTAGAACAGATACCGGAAAAGTGGAAATTGGTAACGATCAATGGAAAAAAGTGCTCGCCCCGGAAGTTTATAAAGTGGCCCGCGAAAAGGGAACTGAACGGCCATGGACAAGTCCTTTTGAAACACTGAAAGATGTAGGAACCTATTATTGTGCAGTTTGCGGGAATGCTTTATTTAAGAGCGATACTAAATTTGAAAGCGGGTGTGGATGGCCAAGTTTTTACGAACCAATAAGTAAAACATCCATCATCTACCTGCCCGATAATACCTATGGCATGAGCAGAACAGAAGTTGAATGCGGGCGTTGTAAAAGCCACCTGGGACATGTATTTGAGGATGGCCCGCCACCCACAGGTTTACGTTATTGTATTAACGGAGTGGTATTGGATTTTGAAAAAGCTAAAGACGCAGAAAAACAATACAACGACAAAAAAGACAAGAAACAATAACCTTAGTAAATAATATTGTGAGGGGTGAAAGAATGCGTTGCTACGGCGGCGCATTCGTATTTAAAGCAGGATTCCCGGAAACTTGACTTGATAGTCGCGGGGATCAAATAATGAAAATTACTTGAGATCATTATTTCTTTGCCGGTAAAGTACTCAGCAAACTTTCAAAAGGATTTAACGACAATGCCAATTGCGATGGTGTTAAACGTTTCGCAGCAATACTGGTAGTTAAAGGCCTTTTTTCAAATCCACCATAAATGACGAGGAAGCAAAATAGCACCAATATCGTTTGCCACCAAAGCCGGTTTACATAGTTGGCATTCCCCTTCAGGTTATTAATAATGCCGTGCATTTTGTTCATCAAAAAAATAAACATAATAGTAAAGGCAATGATGATAATTGCAATAGGCGCCCAATCAGTTTTGGTTTTATAAACATTACCTTTCAAGGTATTTTTAGCAAGGTCCGAAATGATACTTCCATTTAACCGCTGGTTAAAATTGCGCAGGTAGGCAATATCGGCAGCATATAACAGCAGGGTAACAGTTACTAAAAAACCCGATATCCAAAGAGCTACTTTTTTACCTTCTTCTGATTTGAAATAGTGCTTTCCTGGATAAAAACTGAAAAGAAAAAGCAAAAGTGTTATTGTGCCAATAATTCGGAGGTCAAACCGCAATCCATACCAAAATGCCAGTTTGCATCCTTCCTTGATACCTGGAAAATCATCCTGGAATAACAGGTAAACAACAACACGGTATACGGTTAAAAGTACCAACAGTAAAAGGGCAGAAAAAAGTATCCACCGGATAGTTTTCGGTAAGCGGAAAAGACGCATGCCTACAAATATAAAGGGCATGCACGAAGAGTGCTGTCGTTGGAGTTGAGCGTGAGCTACACGGCGCGGGCTTCACCAATAAGATGAACCAAAAACGAACCTAAGAGAAGGTTTTTGCAGAGGCTGGCTTCTAGTTCAAGAGTTGTTGGTGAGGCCATCGCACAAAGTCTTGGCTCAACACCAACAACAGCGGCAGCGCGCCAATGTTGGTGTTGAGCGGAAGCGGCGCAGCAGGGCTTCACCAACAATATGCAGCAGAGTTTTAGAACCTGCATAATAGCTAAGCGAGCTGAAAAGGGACGCAATAAACAGGTTATTAGTGAGGCCATTACAAAAAGTCTTAGCTCAACACCAACAACGGCAGCAAAGTGCCATTGTTGGTGTTGAGCGAGATCGGTGCGCCAGGGCTTCACCAACAATTGGAAGCGGAGGCATTGGACCTGCATGATATTCCCAACTTTAAGTAGTTGATTAAGCATCGCACAATGAACTCAATACTAACAACGGAGTCATTATATAAAGTCGCTGCTACAAATCAATCTTTGAAATGCGTAAGAAAGCCCCAATTATCTATACCAGTTTCGTAAAAAAGTGCAGAAGAATATTTGTACTGCTCCGGCTTTGTACAAAGCCGGGCCTTGACAGGGTTTGCATGTATGTACCAAAATTTTTGAAGAAAGAATTTTTCTGTTCGCAATTCAATACTTAACGCATTTCGTTCCCAGAATTGATATTCACGGTCACTGGTGTTTACCTTGAATAATGCCAACACGGCAGGATGATTTTTTACAAGGTCTTTCTTTATCTTCTGAGCGGTGAACTTTAGAAAATCCCGCTGTACTGCAGTTGGCTGAATCCCGGCCTGCATCTGCCAGATCAGGTGCAAATGATTATCCATAATGACAAACGCATACACCTTGACACGATTGCTTTCTACCAGGAAACGAAGACTTTCAATAACAACCTGTTTGTATTTATCTGGTTGCAGTAATCGTTTCCATTCAAGATTGGTGGCTGTAAAAAACTGCGGGTATTCTGTAATAATGGGTTGCATGCATTAAAGCTAAAACAAATACATTTTAGTCATGTTTGTCATGTATGGTTGTTGATGAAGACATAGCACAAAGACTATCATAACACTAATAACTGTGGCGTTCTGCATTGTGCCATTGTTAGTGTTGAGCATGAGCGGCGCAGCAGGGCTTCACCAACACGACGTAGCAGAGGCATTGAACCTGCATAAAGAGTGAAGCGAGTTGAAAGTGTATGTAATCCTAACAACAGGTTGTTTGTGAGGCCATCACACAAAGTCTTGGCTCAACAACAACGGCAGCGCCAGGCCATTGATGGTGTTGAGCCGAAGCGGCGCAGCAGGGCTTCACCAACAATCCGAAGCAAATCCATCGAACCTGCATAAAAAGAGAAGCGAGTTGAAAGTGGATGTAATCCTAACAATATGTTGTTGGTGAGGCCATCGCTCAAAGTCTTGGCGCAACACCAACAACGGCAACAGCATGCCATTGTTTGTGTTGAGCGGAAGCGGCGCAGCAAGGCTTCACCAACAATTCAAAACACGTCAGCAAGCTCTCCCACCGAATACTAACAAGTGTTAGTTTTGTACCCGATTGAATGACACCACATGAACAAAATTGAAAACTATATTCTCGGACATTGGATAACCGGGGATGGAGACGGGCAAACTTTGTATAATGCCGTAAACGGTGATACAATTGGCTATGCCAGTACACAGGGTTTAGATTATGCCGCCATACTGGATTATGCCAGGAAAAAAGGAAATACTGCACTGCGAAACATGACTTTTCACGAACGTGGAATGATGCTGAAAGCACTGGCGATGCATTTGCGGGAAAAGCTGGAAAAATTTTATGCTATAAGCTATTATACGGGGGCTACAAAATCGGATAGCTGGATTGATATTGAAGGAGGCATAGGTAATTTATTTGCCAATGCATCGCTGAGAAGAAAATTTCCGAACGAAACCTTTTGCCTTGATGGTGACCCGGTGCCTTTGGGCAAGCAGGGAACCTTTATGGCACAGCATATTTTGGTGCCAAAAGAGGGCGTAGCAATACATATAAACGCTTACAATTTCCCGGTATGGGGCATGCTGGAAAAAATTGCCTGCAACTTGCTGGCTGGTGTACCTGCTATCGTCAAGCCGGCTACCGTTACATGTTATCTAACAGAAGCCGTCGTACGGGAAATCATAGCTTCCAACATATTACCCGAAGGTGCATTGCAATTAATTTGCGGTTCTGCCGGCGACCTGCTGGACCATACTCATAACCAGGATATCGTTTCATTTACCGGCTCCGCTGCTACGGGTTTAATGCTAAAAAGTCAAAAGCATATATTGAGCGAATCGGTTCCCTTTAACATGGAGGCGGATAGTTTGAACTGCATTGTGCTGGGGGAAGATGTTACTCCTTCTATGTCCGAGTGGGATATTTTTATTAAAGAAGTAAGAAAAGAGATTACGGCTAAAGCCGGACAAAAATGTACTGCCATCCGCCGCATTTTTGTGCCCGAAAATAAACTGGAAGATGTTCAACTTGCACTTGGAAAAGCACTGTCGAAAACTGTAATTGGAAATCCGCTGAATGAAACAGTGCGGATGGGATGTTTGGCAGGAAAAAACCAGAGAACAGAAGTTCGAGCACAGGTTCAAAAACTGCTCGCTGCTTCACAAATTATTTATGGATCTATTGATAGCGTGGAAGTGTTGGATGCCGATGCAGAAAAAGGTGCTTTTATAAGCCCGCTTTTATTGATGAATGAAAATCCGTTTTATTCAGATGCAGTGCACGATGTGGAAGCCTTTGGACCAGTGAGTACATTGATGCCGTATAAAGGAATAGAAGAAGCCATTCAGCTCAGTAAAATGGGTAAAGGTTCACTATGTACCACTATTGTTACTGCCGACCCGAAAACAGCTCGTTTGTATGTACTTGGGGCTGCTACCATGCATGGCCGTATGCTTATTCTCAATAACGATTGCGCCCGGGAATCAACTGGTCACGGCTCGCCATTGCCTCAACTTGTGCATGGCGGTCCGGGCCGTGCTGGTGGCGGTGAAGAAATGGGGGGCACCCGGGGAATAAAACACTATATGCAGCGGGTGGCAGTTCAAGGATCGCCCACTATGCTTACAGCAGTAACTAATGTATACCAGCAACATGCTGCTGGCACTACAGGCGGCATACATCCTTTTAAAAAATATTTTGAGGATCTAACTATCGGGGAGCAAATTATTACAGAAAAACGCCTGATTACAGCAGAAGACATTGATGCTTTTGCCAACCTGAGCGGCGACCATTTTTATGCGCATTTGCGTGAAACAGATTTTGCGGGAACCATGTTTGAAAGACAAGTGGCGCATGGTTATTTTATCATGAGCGCTGCCGCAGGATTGTTTGTGGATAGTTATGATAAGAATCCCGTGCTCCTGAATTATGGTATCGATGAATTACGATTTACAAAACCTGTTTATGCAGGAGATACCATCTATATTCGTTTTACTTGTAAAGAAAAATTGCCCCAGGAAACCAAACCACCGCAAATAAACGACGCCGGACAATTGGAAACCGATCTGCCAAAAGGGATTGTAAAATGGCTGGTGGAAATATTTGATGACTCTAATGAAATATGCGGCATAGCCACGATTTTAACGATGGTAAAATTAAAAACCCAATAGTGAGAAAGTGATAAGCTATGGTTTTTCTTTTTAAATCATTCTAATCAATCCTATCAATTTAACCGGCACATTTATTTCATGTTACTGGCACAATTGATTAAATAAATTATAGTTGACATGAAAGCACTTGAAAGATATTCGTTGTATGAAATTGAACAATTGCGAAAGCTAAAGGCCTGGCAAAAAAAAATGCAGCAATCTCCCGGCATTATTGATAAACTGGGATCAAGGGTTCAAAAAAAAATCAACTCGTATATTCCTGAAAAAATACACGATGCTTTAACTGCAGTAATAAAGAAAATGATAGAGGCAGTCTTGTTTACATCTGAATTTGTTAAGCCGGCTGTTGTAACCAACAAAAGCATGCAGGAGATTGAACAATCTGTTGAAACCAGGATGGAATACTATCGCAGCACGGCCGCAGTTGAAGGTGGTGTAACAGGATTTGCAGGAATACTTGGATCTGTAGCGGATTTTCCTTTGCTACTCGCCATCAAAATTAAATTTATGTTTGATGTTGCTGCCATGTATGGATACGATACCAGCAATTTAAAGGAAAGGGTATTTTTATTATATGTATTTCAACTGGCATTTTCTAATCCTGTGAAACGTGCATCTGTTTACGAACGGTTAGCACATTGGTCGCAATATAGCCAACAGATACCCGACGATTTAAACAGTATGGACTGGCGGGATTTCCAGCAGCAATACCGTGATTATCTCGATATAGCAAAACTGGCACAAATGCTTCCAGGTATTGGTGCGGCAGTTGGCGTGGTTGTTAATTACAGGTTGCTAAATCAACTTCATAAAACTGCCATTATGTGTTACCGGATGCGACGTTTTGGTGAGTTGGATAAGGAATTAAGTGAAAGGAATTAGGAAATTAGGTATTAGGAAAAACCCGGTAACTACCTGTTGTATTTATGTTTTATCTTTTTACAATTTTATTATTTAACAGCCGGATTATTTGTAAGAAATATTGAGAAATGCCCGATAAAAAATGTTTATGAAAATTGAAAACGGCTATGTTAATCAGAAACTGGATCTTGGCATTTTAACCATTGAATTTTTTCATCCGCAAAGCAATGCTTTACCTGCTATTTTATTAAAAGATCTTGCTTCAAGTTTCGAGACTGCATCACAAAATGATGATGTCAAGCTCGTTGTTTTACAATCAGCGGGTGCAGGTGCATTTTGTGCAGGTGCATCTTTTGAAGAACTTATTGCTATCACCAATGAAGCGGAAGGTCTTTCCTTTTTTAGTGGATTTGCCAATCTTATAAATGCCATGCGCAACTGCACAAAATTTATCATTGGACGCATACATGGCAAATGTGCCGGCGGAGGTGTTGGACTTGCTGCCGCCTGCGATTATGCCATAGCAGTTAAGAATGCCAGCATTAAACTCAGTGAACTTGCCATCGGTATCGGTCCTTTTGTTGTAGGCCCGGTAGTAGAACGAAAAATTGGCATATCCGCTTTTAGCCAATTAGCTATTGATGCCAATAACTGGCGTACCAGCGAATGGGCTTTGCAAAAAGGCTTGTTTGCTGCCGTTTATCCCGATGATGTGGAAATGGATGCAGCAATTAATAGCCTGTCATTAACCTTGCAGCAATCAAGCCCGGAAGCAATGGCTGCAATTAAGAAAATTTCCTGGCAAGGCACCGAACATTGGGGAACACTTCTCTTGGAACGGGCTGCTATCAGTGGCTCGCTCGTGTTAAGTTCTTATACAAAGGCTGCCATTGCAGCGTTTAAAACAAAGAATAACAGCAAATAATTCATGGCTGCAATTCTAGCATCAACTGCAACTTTCAACAGCCAAAACTTCCATTATTATTGCGACTTGCTGGCAGCGAGAGAATCCATGTTTGCAACTATCATTCGAAATCATGGATATCCGCCATTTTGGAGCAGGCAACAGGGCTTCGAAACCTTAATTCATATTATCTTAGAACAACAAGTATCTCTTGCTTCTGCCCTTGCGGCCTATTCAAAATTGAAACAAAAGCTGCTTGTAATTACACCAGCATCGCTATTATCACTATCTGATGAAGATTTAAAAAACTGTTACTTCAGCAGGCAAAAAATTATTTATACCAAACATCTAGCGTCCTGCATTATATCGGGTAAAATAGTAATTGAAGACTTGGAAAATAAAAGCAACGAAACAATTGCGCTTCACCTGCAACAGGTAAAAGGTATTGGCAAATGGACAAGCGATGTTTACCTAATGATGGCACTTCATCGTACTGATTGTTTTCCTATTGGTGATATAGCTTTAATAAACAGTATGAAATATGAACTGCAGTTGGACAAGCTAAGTACAAGTGAAATATTACTTGACAGAGCAGAAAAATGGCGCCCGTACCGAACTATTGCTGCATATCTTTTATGGCATGCGTATTTACAAAGGCGCATTAAAGTTAAATAATAATAAGCCTGTTAAAACAGCAGGTACAAAGGAAAGAAATGAAAGAAGGTAAAAACTTAAGATGATCTATAGGCAATTGGGTGATCATTTACTTTAGACGGTCCAAGGAATACTCGGGCAAATAATCTTAAAATGGCTAGTTCTATAAAAATAAAGCTAAGTGTAGTAGAAACGATCAGTAAAATTTGTTCCGAACGAATATGAGTAAACAATAAATCAATCCCTAAGAAGGTGGGTGTAAAAGGAAAACCAATGACAGCCAGGCAACTTATAAGAAACACAAAAGATAGCGTTGGTTTTTCATAACTGTATCCATGAAAAGTATTGAGATCCATCCCACTATTTTGCTTAGCCATATATTGCAGGCAAGCAAAACCAATACTTCCGGCAACAAAAATTCCACTTAAATAAATAACAATCACATGTAAAGGAACCTGGGCATTAGTAGCAATTGATAATGTAACAAACAGCTGCCCGGCTAATACAAACAACCATGCGCTTCTTGCATCATTTCTCTCAGCAAAAGCTCTTATAATCAGTATCAATCCCAATACTGATAAAATATGAGCCAATGGATGATCAATGTGTGGCGGAATGCTATCCTGAATAAAAAAACCAAATACCCCGATAAAGAAGACAGTGGATAACACTGCAATTGAAAACCTGCGTACAAGAAATTGAAGGTTTTTCCCTATCCATTTAAATGGCATCCACAAATACCGGTACATCAGGTGATCAATGTTCCATTCTTTAATGCTTAATATGAATAAAGCATTTTGCAATCTTTGAAAACCGGCACTTCTTCTTTTTTGCTCCGCTGGTTTATAATTGAATACCATATCATGAATTTCATAACTTAATACCGAAGGCGAAACTAACAATTGGTAGGTTCTTAAAAAGGCATTTCCGGCAAAATGTACCAAAGCCAAAATATGAAAACCCAATGCTATTTCTATAAAAATGAAGCCAATTTGTGTTACAGAAGCATAGGCAATTTGTGTTTTAACACCAGACTGAACTTTTGCAGTAAAAGATGCGATAATACTAGTTGCTAAACCAATGGCAATGATCATTATTTTAACCCCGGTAACATCCTGCCAAAAAGGGTAAGTTCTTAACAGTAAAAATGCACCAAGGTGAACGGACAAAGAACCATAAAATACAGCACTTGAAGTAGTGGGTCCTTCCATAGCACGTGGCAACCAGGATGAAAAAGGCAGCAAAGCTGATTTTGCAGCTGCGGCAACAACAATCATTATAGCAATAAAAATAAAATAGGCGGGATAAAGCGCCAGATGATCTGCAATAAACGCATTATCGGTTAGTTGTAAAAAGGTAATGTTTACATGAAATAAATGATGGCACATCCACATAGCTAACATCAGGCAAACATCACCAAGACGATAAACCGAAATAACCTTTAAAGCATTTTTTACCGGCAGATACCGGTCCCTATAAAAGGCGATTAAAAGAAATGAGCAAAAACCCAATATTTCCCAACCAATAAAAAGTGTTTCGAAATTTCCTGAAAAGACTACCAGGTTAAACCCTAGAAAAAACAAAAGCAGTGTATTAAAAAAACGTTTATACCCATGATCCCTATGCAAATAATACCTGCTAAAATGAGCTACCAACATCGTTATAACAGAACCAACAACAGTATAAACTGCTGTAATACGATCAAAATAAAAATCAATAAAAAACTCGAATTCAGGAGAGGTGTACAATGTTACATGGCGGGCATCTAAGATCGGGTACCCGGCAAGCAACCAATAAAGAATAAACAGAACAATGCCTGCAGTGTGTATGGTTGCAGTTATAATTGCGATACCAGAAATAAGCTTTTCATTACGACGTGGTACCAGCATACTTATTACGAATGCAAGCAATGGCAACAAAACAAATAACTGAGGTACCTGGGACATGTAAACCGGGTTAATTTAAATCGTAAACAGGCAAATTTTCTTTAGTAGCATCTGCAATATGGTTGGTTGCCATCTCCTTCGCATCTTCCAGCAAGAAAAGTAAATCATCTATTTTACTGACAGCTTTTATAATTGGGGTATAGGCATTGAATTTGCCATCGCTGAAATAATAGAACTCATTTGTTCCGGGATGAATTGCCATTAAATGCACCCATTCATTATTGTACCATTCATACATTTCAGGTGCAGACTGAATAGTACTCAGAATTACTTCAGGATAATGTTCTACAATCACCAGCAAGCGAACGGGGTCATGCACTTCTATCATTTGTAAAGGCAAGCCGGGCCGAAGATCACCATCACTGCTATTTGCCACCCCTATAAGTCCAACAACATTGTGTGGCAATTTTGTTCCGGCACCCAATTTATAATTATCAACCCGGGAAAAATAATATTCGAGATTAATACCTCCGCAAACCGGTCCAATCGGGCGCATAATACCGGCTAACAATTTTCCATCAGGATCCGTTTTGTAGTTGTAGGAATTTAAAAAAGCCCGCCTGTCTAAAAACAGGCTTTTTGTTATTTCTCTTTCACCAATAATACAAAGTGTATTGGTGCCATGTCCAAGTTCGGGCCTTGGTTCAAACATCGAAACAGATCGTTTCAATATTTCTTTACGAACATGTTGCAGACTTTTTTTGGTGTTTATAGAAGCAAATCTCCTCGATCTTTCTTTAGCATTCAGATCCAATGCTTTTTCAAAACAAACGAGGTTGTTTTGATGCCGGGTTATGTTATCACCTGTTAATACCTGCTCGTCGTAAAATTCCATTTGATCTGCAGCGGTATCGTGCAGGCCTCCAATAAATTTTGTTTCCGCAGGTATCACAATTCCCTTCCCGTTTAATAAGGAACGCACCTGGATGTGATTGGCCATAAAAGCAAGCACTCTTGCATTTACCGAACCGGGGCGACCACTGCAGGCACCACAATCATGCGCACCATGATGCGGGTTATTGGCGCTGCTGCTTCCATGCGCTATTACATATATTAAAGAAGAGAAATTGGAAATTAAGCCAATTCCTTTTAGCAGTGCTTCTACCCTCGTAGCCATTTCATTTATCGTAAATCCAATTTGCAAATCGTTTTCGCGATCGTCCAGGCTTTTGTTTTCAATGGTTAATTCACCTGACTTACTCATATGAGCAAATGCATTAGAAATAGCAGGGCTCATTTTAGGCCTGAAGATGGTTTGAACAAGCTTGCCTGCTGCAATAAATCCCAGTGTTAAACTACTTGCAAAACCTTCAATAAAGCCATGAGTTTTTTTGGTATAAAGCAATTCGTGTTTGCGTTTTCCTTGAACGTTGAATTCTTTTATAAGATACTTTGGCGTTACTGGTGCAGGACAAAGCTTGTCATAAAACTTCGCGTTTTGAGGCTGCATATAAAACTCAACACCAAAAAAACCCGGAGTACCGAACGTTTCACTTTTGGGGTCTGTGTATTCGATATGACGACGCAGTGAACACTCTCTTTCATCGATACAAAACATTGCCTGGAAAGAAGGAATACCAACTGTTTCAACACTTGTAAATGATGTTGAGACCTTTGCAACTTTATGATTTCGTGATTGAGAAATCCCAGCAAGAACCTGGTCGTAATAGCTCCATTCAAAGGCATCCTGCCAAAGGCGTAATACTTCATTTAACTCAGTAGTGGGCACTGGTGAAAACAAATCAACAGGTGCTGTATTCACCCTTGAAGCTAATGGCTCCCAACCTTTGCGAAACGTAAAGTCAAGTGCATCAATTTCTAAAAGCAATTCAAATACGATCAGATCACGAAGGCTAATTTTTTTTGGATCCATTAAAGAAGCAGGAGCTGCTTCTACTGCACAAACCATTCCCGACCATCCCCTATGACTAAACTGCTGATCAAACAAATATTGTTCGAAATAAGCTTTGTTACCAACCAAAATACCTAATAAGTTTTCAATGGTTGCTCCGCCACTTAATAACAGTTGTTTTGCACGGCTGGTTTTAAAAAAACTTGTATAAGAATTTGTTTCTAAACTAATGATAGCGGCCAGGAATCCTTCATTAAGTTGCGGAAATTTCCACATGGAAATACCCTGGTCTAAATAACTGCCCAGGATACGAAAAAGTAAAGGCTGTACGAGGTTGTCGAGATCTGTTTTATACTTTTCCTTCCAGTTGCTTCTAAGTGCGCCAATACGAGCCACGTTGTGGGTATCATATTGTTGGTGGAGCAACTTACGCTTCCATGATGATAATGCTTCTGCACCTTTACTACTGGAAATAATTCTTTCCAGCACTTCATTATTGATTCGGCCATTTTCATAAAGCTGCCTGAATTCTGATAATTGAAGTGTTACCTGGTAACCAAAAATTTTAGATGCCGCAAAAATGGCATCATAAAATTTTTGGTTTTGAAACGCATGCAAAGAGTTATGATGAATAAAATCTTTTAGCGGCGTTTGCGTCGGCAGGAAATGTTTTAATTGGTGCAAAATATGATCATCATCGAAAACGGGATGGATCATATCATACAATTTCGGCTGTTTTTTTAACCGGCACCATTTTCTTTGCTTCTCTTATATCCACAGATTCAGGTTTAATTTCTGTATAGCGATATATAGGATCTATGTCTTCGCTATTATTATGGATAACTGACAGATCTTTTATTAGACCGGTGTCAAGGCCATATACCCAGCCATGCAAATGCAATTCACGCTCTGCCCATGCCGTTTGAACAATGGTAGTTTTGGCCAGGTTTCTTACCTGCTCAATCACATTTAATTCTGTTAACCTGTTAGCCCTGGCTGTTTTATCAGCAATTGCATCCAGTTCCTGGCTATTCTTATGGTAAACATCTTTGATATTACGTAACCAGTTATCTACAAAGCCATGGTATTTATTAGTCATAGCAGTAAGCACACCGCCACAGCCATAATGCCCCACTACCATAATATGCTTTACTTCCAGGTATTTAACTGCATATTCCAGTACACTTAACAAGTTACTATCGGTATGCACTACCAGGTTGGCAATATTGCGGTGCACAAAGATTTCGCCACTAACTGTGCTTGTAATCTCGTTAGCAGGAACACGACTATCGCTACAGCCTATCCATAAATAATTTGGTTTTTGTCCCTGCGATAAATTTCTAAAATAATCAGGATCCTGGAACAATTTGGTTTCTGCGTAAATCTTATTGCCCTGGATTAGCTTTTGGTATGAATTTTCCATTGTATGTATTTTTTAATATTAATGTACAGATTGCACATTCAACTGGTTTTCTATTTGATATTTTTCCTGGAAACCTTCGAGTTTACAAGATATGTTTTTTAATGGCGCTTTGATGTCTCTAAACTCTTTAATGAGTTCAAGTACATCGAAATCGATATAGTCGGTACGGCTGGCATCAATGATCACTGTGCTGTCTTCCGGAAGATGATCAAGTGTTTGGCGGATTGCAGCCTTGTTTAAAAATGACACTTCTTCAGACAATCTTATTTTAATAATATCGCCCTGGTGATGCTGGTCTTTGTGAAAGAAATAGGAATTCTTAAGATTACCATGTAAAATAGCTCCAAGTGCTGCTGTTAAACCCGCAATTACTCCAACCAGTAATCCTTCTCCTTTTAGTGGCGGATAAAGACCCAAAAGATCGATCCCGATAATCACCAGGACAGTTGTAAAAAAAGGCAGCGACTGGTACTTTCCATTTTTGATCATTTGGGTAAATACCGACACTTTACAAAGTTTATAACCCGTTAACAACAGAATCGCAGCGAGCGCAGACAACGGGATGAAATTGAGCAGTTGCGGAATGGTAACCACGCAAACAAGCAATAAAATTCCATGAAAGATCGTCGACAGTTTTGACCTCGCCCCAGAATGCAAATTGGCACTGCTTCTAACGATGACACTGGTAATTGGCAAACCGCCAATAAGCGCCGATACTGCGTTTCCTACACCCTGGGCCATCAATTCGCGGTTGGTATTTGTTACATTTCTCTCGGGGTCGAGATTATCGATTGCTTCAATACTCAGTAATGTTTCCAGGCTTGCGATTATTGCAATCATAATACCGGTTACAATTACTTTACTATTAAGAAAACCATTGAAATCAGGAAATGTAAAGAAACCCAGGAATTCACTTACACTTTTTGCCGCCTGAATTTGTACCAGGTGATCTTCTCCCACGGTAAGCGGACTTCCGGTTGCTTTAAACACCTCATTAATTATAATGGCTACTATAACAGCTACCAATGCTCCTGGTATAAATTTAATCCTGTTTTTGATAAACGGTTTATCCCAGATCAACATTATTAAAATAGAAGCTACACAGATAATTACTACCCCGGGCTGTATTTGTGCAAGAGGTTGTAACAACGGATGCCAATACTCATTACCTGTTTCAGTTAAAACACTTTTTTCATTGCCATAACCTACTGCATGTGGTATTTGTTTGGCAATAATCAATATTCCAATACTGGTAAGTAATCCTTTGATAACACTGGAAGGAAAATAGTTTGCAATACCACCCAGTTTTGCAAGACCGATCAAAATCTGCAAAATGCCTGCTATGAAAACAGCACAAAGGAAAAGATCAAATGCCCCAATATTGGTAATAGCTGCCAACACCAACGCCGCAAGCCCGGCCGCCGGACCACTTACACTTAATTTGGTTCCACTTAAAGAACCAATAACAATACCGCCAATTATACCTGAAATTAAACCACTAAAAAACGGAGCGCCTGAAGCAAGTGAAATGCCAAGACAAAGGGGAAGGGCCACTAAAAAAACAACCAGCCCTGATGGCAAATCATTCTTCCAGTATTTAAAGGTTAATCCTTGAGGATTCTTCATAAAAAAACAAAAATTAGAAAGATTGTACTAGAAAATAGACGATAAAGAATCGATTTACGTTAATAGGATCTACGGTGGCAATACCAGGACTAGCTCTACTTTATCCATGAGCAAATTTGGCAGGAATAAAGTGGCAAATCCCGGTTTTAATATTGAGTTGAACCGTAGATAAGATTATTGATTGCTATTGAACACCTGTTCTAAAGCATCGCGTAAATGCATTAACCGCACAAACCCGTAATGGCTTGTTCGAAAGGTTAAACGACAGGAATAAAATTCGGTGGAGGCGAATGAATTTCCCCGGATGGGCTAACAGGAAGTCGTTGGCTGAAAGCAAAAAAACGACATTCCAAAATCAATAAACTGTTGTTGGAAGAATTCAACATATCAGCGCCGGTTAAAAAGGCCCATTTGGCTGCCTGTGATTTCTTTTCAACACTGCTTTCTGAATGTTCGTTCAGTTCTTCGGTCCATTGATTGTTGAAAAGCATATTACCAACCTGTTTAATGGGCAAGACTGTTACCATTAAAACCAGGATCAGGAATATGTTTACAATTTTCTTTCGCATGGGCGTCGCAAAAATAACGGCTGAACTTTATAAACAAGCTCTTGGCTTGTTAAGCTTGTTTAACAAATTTATTAAAAAAAAATGACTGGCTTAAAACCAGGCGATTGTTTTGCAGAAATTTTATTTGATATCTTTTCACCTTATCCAGGAAAGAACTTCCGATTGAAAAGTTTAGCGGACTATTTTTGAATGTTAAAAAAAATAAATGAAGACAAAGCGATTTCTTCCAGCCGCGGTATCCATTACCCTTTTGTTGCAATTAATTAGCCTTGTTTCGATACCGTTAACGGTACAAAGCCAAACGGGTGTTGGAGTAAAAGCACCGGAAAATGCCATCATTTTATTTGATGGAAGCGAAGCTTTGTTGCATCAAAAATGGACGTATTGGATGGGACCCAGGTTAGCTGCGGAGCTTCCCATAAAATGGAAAATCGAAAAAGATCCGTTAGGACCCGGCTCTGTTGTAAATACAAATGACCCTGCTGCAGCAGGTGGCAAATATGGCGCAGCCGATATTGTAACAAAGGAAGCTTTCACCGATTTCAGGCTGCATGTTGAATTCTTAATAGCAAAACCAGGCGGTAACAGTGGCGTTTATCTTCAAAACCGGTATGAGATCCAGGTTTTAGATGGCGATTCTACTACCCACGGTATGGCTGCAGTTATCAATGAAAAAGCAGCTCCCTATTCGGCCTATAATGGAACCGGCAAATGGAACGCCTATGATATTGTATTTAGAGCAGCCCGGTTTAAAAATGGTGTACTAGTTGAGAAGCCCATCGTGAGTTTGTATTTCAATGGCATAAAGGTGCACACCAATCAACGCATCAGCCAGGTTTTTGGTGGACCAAATTCTGGTATTGACGGTGGGAATGATGGCGGCAAGGGAATCACCAATTCCCCGGGAGGCATAAAATTACAGGCAGAAGGTCACGATGTGCTGTACCGCAATATCTGGATAAAAAAACTCGATTTGAAAGAGGCTGATACTGATATGGAATGGTAAATAATTTCGAACTTGTATTGTATCACCTATTCAAAAATATGCGTCAGCTATTTACAACTTTCCTTGTTTTAATTGCAATACAGAGTTTCATCATTTCCGGCAATTGCCAGGTAGTAGCTTTAAAGTCGGGTGCAGCCGGTAACCCAACCGCGATAATTGGGGCTATGGAAACCGAACTTCAATTATTAAAATCTCAGTTAGCTGACAGCAAAGAAGTTGTAATTGAAGGAATTCGGTTTTTTAGTGGACGATTAAATAACTGTAACGTCGTAATTACAAGATCGGGGGTTGGTAAAGTAAATGCAGCCATTATAACTACTTTGCTGCTTGAACATTTTAAACCCGCACAAGTTTTATTTAGCGGTATTGCTGGTGGATTGAAACCCGGCCTCGTTCCAGGCGATGTGGTAATTGCAAACCAAATCGCCTATCATGATTATGGCAGAAAACTACCCGATAGTTTCGAGACCTGGGCTACCCGGAATGCCATCGATTTTTCCAGTAATCCTACCTACTTCAAATGCGACTCTGCATTACTTGTTTTAGCAAAAACTGCAGTTGCAAAAGCAAGCCTTCAAGCAATTGATGAACATATTCCCAGGGCAAGTTTCGGTACCATTATCACAGGTGATATTTTTTTATCGGATGAAACAACCGGGAATCAACTTCGCAACCGAACGGGTGCCGATGCAGTTGAAATGGAGGGTGCCGCTGTTGCACAGGTATGTTACCAGCGGAAGACACCTTTCCTGATTATTCGCTCACTGAGTGATAATGCCAACCATAGTGCAGCACTTGATTTTACAAAATACGGTAAGATAGCTGCAGAAAATTCAGCAGAGATAATCCTGCAATTACTGGCGCTTATTTTATGATGATCACCAGCCTGGTAAATGACAATTATGGAACGGGTAGCTTGAATACAAACAAGGTCTATTATTCCAAAGTTTATCAAACATAATTATATGTTCAATAACGTTCAATAACACCTAAACCAAACAATGCGAAATCGTATTTCACAGGGTCTTTGGGATCCAGCTTTCTTAAGTAAGTAGTAAGTTCTATTGCTGACTGCCAATCGGTCTGCGGTCTTTGCAATAAATTAAATCGCCTGGCAACCCTGGCTACATGTACATCTATCGGGCAAATTAACTGCGAAGGTTTTAATTTCTTCCATAAGCCAAAGTCAACACCTTTATTATCGTTTCGGACCATCCATCTTAAAAACATATTTAATCTTTTACAGCTGCTATTCCACTCCGGTGATGCGATATGCTTTTCGGTTCTTTTTAGATGTTCGGCATTAAAAAAATATCGCCTGAAGGTAACCAGGCAACTACCCGCATAACCCCCACCCCAGTCAGGAGTTACAGCAGCATTTGTTGTAAAAGCATCTTCCAGTGAATCATACTTTTTGTAATGATGATGAAGAAATTCAATGAAATAAAAAAGATCATCTTCTTTAAATGTGCGGTGTTTAAATCCTTTTAAAGCCACCATCTTTTGTGGTTCTATGGCAAGCACAAATGCATGCGGGCTCATATCCATCCGCTGCATCAATTCGTTACTCTTTTGAATAATGGTGGTGCGATTTCCCCATGCAAAAACAGCAGCAAACAAACCAGCAATTTCAATATCCTGCTTCAACGTAAACAGGTGAGGAATACATACCGGGTCTGCGGAAATAAACGACGGTTGATTGTATATTTTAACCTTGTTATCTAAAAATTCTTTTAAAGATGAAAGCTTGTTTTCATTGTCATTCATTTCATAAATTTATTCCATTAAAAAAGCCCCGGAATACAGGGCAGTTTGTTCTTATTTTTATAAGTGAGTTAAGCCAATGCCTTTTCAAGATCATCCAATAAATCGCTTATATCTTCAATACCTACACTCAGCCTGATAAGCGAATCAGACAACCCATTTTTAATACGTTCCTCTTTTGGTATGCTTGCATGCGTCATACTAGCCGGATGGTTGATCAGCGATTCAACACCACCAAGACTTTCAGCAAGAGCAAATAATTTTGTACTGCTTAATACGTTGTTGGTTGCTTCTATACTTTCATCTTTTAATTCAAAACTCATCATACCACCAAAATCACGCATTTGTTTAACGGCGATGTCATAACCGGGATGATCGTTAAAGCCACACCAATACACTTTTTTTATTTTGTCGTGCTTTCTTAAATATTCTGCAACCAGCCTGCCATTTTCACAATGCCGCTGCATGCGTACATGTAAGGTTTTTATACCACGAAGTACCAGGAAACAATCCTGCGGACCGGGTACTGCACCACAACTTTTTTGAATGAAATACAAATCATCACGAAGTTTCTGGTCGTTCATCATCAGGCATCCCTGTATCACATCACTATGACCTCCTAAATATTTTGTTGCGCTGTGCATTACGATATCGGCTCCAAAATCCAATGGGTTTTGAAGATAAGGAGAAGCAAAAGTGTTATCTACACAAACCAATACGTTATGTTGTTTGGCTATTGCGCTAACTGCCGCTATATCTGTAATATTCATTAAAGGATTGGTCGGCGTTTCAATCCAGATAAGTTTAGTATTCGATGTAATACGATCAGAAATATTGTTGACATCTGTTGTATCAACATAAATGAATTTAATTCCAAATCGTTCAAACACTTTAGTGAACAACCGGTAAGTGCCACCGTACATATCATTTGCAGCAATCACTTCATCACCCGGAGATAGTAATTTGATTACTGCATCTGTGGCGGCTACACCACTGCTAAATGCAAGTCCATGTTTTGCATTTTCAATTTCTGCAAAAGCTCTTTCCAGGGCAAAACGTGTTGGATTCTGACTCCTGGCATATTCATAACCTTTGTGTTTTCCAGGTGCTTCCTGCACATACGTACTTGTTTGATAAATGGGCGTCATAATAGCACCAGTAGAAGGATCTGGTTCTGCACCTGCATGAATGAATTTTGTCCCTATTTTATATGTACCCGTACTATTACTCATGATAAATTTTTGTAAAATAATTTTAATGTACCAGTTGTAGAATCCGGTGTTCAAAAGGACACATTATTTAATGCATCCAAATGGATTCAATTATTTTGAACTGAATTGAATCGGCAAATTAGCTTTTGCATCTGCCCACATAATAACAAGGTTATTGGGATTATCAAAATAAATGGTAAGGTATTCAACTGGTGAATCAGTTTTAATAACGGGCACTGCAGTTCTCAATACATCCATTGATTCATTGTAACTGAATCCTCCCCACGAATCGGTGTCTTTATTTAAAATAAATGTCCATTTGTTTTGATCGGGTACACAAAATAAAGAGTAGCGGCCTTTAGGCACTTTCTTACCACCAATAACGGCATTCCTGAAAAATTCTATCTCAGTTGACTCGTTTGCACCAAGCCGCCATACTTCATTATACTTTACTTCGCTTCCAAAAATAGTTCTTCCTTTTACCTGCGGACGGCTATAGATCACCCGGGCATTGGGCTTTGCATCCAACTGTTTGTTTTGAAATTTCAAGATAGGATATCCCTGTGGGCTATAACTTACATCAAGCGGCGACTTATCAGGTTCCGTGACCTGCAATTGGCAAAAAGAACTAACACTAATACATAAAGCAATAAAAAACAGAATGGAATAACGCATAATTAATTACCTGTTTATTTTTGACGAAGATAAATTTCAAAAAAGCTTTTATTTATCATTTAAAAATTGTTATCAAGAATATAGCGTTTAGCAAAAGCATGCAGATCGGGAAAGAATGCATGATAACTTTCCTTGAGTGTATCATAATGTTGTAAAAACAATCTGTATGCTGTAGCAGATTCTTTCATGTATTTGCTTCGGTATACAAGACCTTTAAAACTTCGTTCCATACCAAAATGAAAGCGATAATTATATAACCAATCCTGTTCTTTCATTTTATCGAACATACCCTTCAGAGCATTGGGTAAAATGGGATAATGCGCATGAACTGCCTGGTAGGCTGTTGCGGTAAATGAAGCAAGATCAGCCTCCTTTTCAAATTGGCCAGGATCATTCGCGAGGAAATGATCATAAACTACATCTACAAATGCTCCCGAATACAAGCGATAATGCGGCCTGAATATTTCTTTGGCCGTTTTAATCCCTTCGTGAAAATCAGTGAAATCGTCAATGGCACGATGTAGTGCAATTCCCTGTTGAATGTTAACCGGGTAATCAAATTTTTTTCGCCCTTTAATAAAATCACTGATCAGGTTACCTGTTATTAATGCAGGGTTGCCAAATGACAAATATGCATGCGCCAGGTAATTCATAAATAAAACAGGTTTGCCGCAAATTAATTAATAAGCCAGCATTGTTACGGCATTTACTTTATTTATGCCTGCTGCGTTATTTGTACCGAAAATAACTGAGCTTAATTCAACTACAAGATGTAGGATAGCGGGCGGACTTAAGTGTTTAGTACTCCGTTGTTAATTTCAACCCTATATGGGTGATATTTTTGTTTCAAATAATCAAAAGCTGTTTTCTAATCGTTTACTGATCGTGGCAATGCCAGGTCTAAAGCATATTCTTCTCTTTTGTAGTTTCCAAAACAACAGTGCTGCCCATTGAAAACCAACAACCTGCAGTTTGGTTTGGTGTTTTATATTAGAAGTCCATTTAATAATTACCTGTTTCCCTTTAATCAATGCATAAAATACTGTTTGCTGCTTTATTATAGCTTTAAATCAAACAATCCGGGGCACCGGTTATGAGAAAGTGGACTACCATCATTAAATCTATTGGTAAAGAAATTGGAATTATCCTAATCATTACCGTTCTGTTGCTGGCTTTTGCGATGCTGGTAAATCAATAATAACCTATTGAATCTTTGCCGCATATCCCTACGGCAAGCAGTTTTTTGTAAATTAACAACGCACCATCCATTTTTGATTTTTTGTTAACAATAAAACACAGGTCTGGCAATACGCCATCAAAAACGAATTTTTTCGTACATTATCAGTTGCTCCCGCTGCCATTCATCAAAACAAGTCGCAGGGGCTTTTCCAGTCATCCTATTCCAGGGTGTAAAATGCGATTCGTACCGATAGATTTGACCTGTCAATAACGATTACTATTCACCACAAAAACAAAAACTATGAAATCGATCTTTTTATCAGCTGCGCTTGCAATCTGCTTATTTGCCACCGCCAGTGGCACCAGGGAAAAAAGTGTCGCCAATTACCGTATCATCCAAAGCTTCAATGAAGAATTCGGAAGAGTCGAAAATTTAAAATGGAGCAGTGCTATGAACAACCTGGTAAAGGCTGACTTTGAATTGGATAATGAAACAATGTCGGCTTATTTTGATGAAAACGGGGAATATGTAGCAAGTACAAAAATTATAAGCCTGGACCAATTACCTAAAAAACTACAGGCTTCGATAAAAGAAAAAGTAGGTGATGCCAAAATTGACCAGGTTTTTGAAATGACGTCCATCCGTGAAAAGTCTTTTTTTGTAGAAACCACTTCTAATAACGAAAAGAAAGTTTGGAAAGGTGATTCTTTTGGCAAACTTACCAGGTACTATTTAAAACCATAATTCAACGTATAAAAGGTTGGGTTGTCACAACAATAAATACCTCGCATTACATTGAAATAATTTTTATGAACAAGCATCCGGAAGGGTGCTTTTTTATTAACAGGATCAGCAGGCAGAAAAATATATTTTTGCGCTGCTAAAACATCGAAAGTATGAGTAAAGGTCCTGTTAGTGAATTTATTACGCACCACTACCGTCATTTTAATGCAGCTGCTTTAGTGGATGCTGCAAAAGGCTATGAAACCCATTTGCTGGAAGGTGGCAAAATGCTGGTGAGTCTTGCCGGCGCTATGAGTACAGCAGAGTTAGGTATTTCATTAGCCGAAATGATCCGCCAGGATAAGATAGCGATCATAAGCTGTACCGGCGCCAACCTGGAAGAAGATGTAATGAACCTTGTTGCACATAGTCATTATAAAAGGGTGCCCAATTATCGGGATTTAAGTCCCCAGGAAGAATGGGAACTTCTGGAAAATCATTACAACCGGGTTACCGATACCTGTATACCGGAGGAAGAAGCTTTTCGTCGGATCCAGCAGCATATTTACAAAGTTTGGAAAGATGCAGAATCAGCGGGCGAACGCTATTTTCCGCACGAATACATGTATAAAATGTTGCTAAGTGGCGTGTTGGAAGAGCATTATGAAATTGATCCGAAAAACAGCTGGATGCTCGCTGCAGCAAAAAAGAATATTCCAATCGTTGTACCAGGATGGGAAGACAGTACTATGGGAAATATTTTTGCTTCCTATATTATAAAAAACGAGCTTAAGGCAAGTACCATGAAAAGTGGTATTGAATACATGGTATGGCTGGCAGACTGGTACCGTAATAACAGTAGTGGAAAAGGTGTCGGATTTTTCCAGATTGGTGGTGGTATTGCCGGTGATTTTCCAATTTGCGTGGTGCCTATGATGTACCAGGATCTTGAATGGCATGACGTTCCTTTCTGGAATTATTTCTGCCAGATAAGTGACAGCACTACCAGCTATGGTTCTTATAGCGGGGCAGTTCCAAACGAAAAAATCACATGGGGTAAATTAGATATTCATACTCCAAAGTTTATAGTTGAAAGCGACGCCACAATTGTAGTGCCATTAATATTTGCCTACATTCTTGGCTTGTAAACGTTCAATGACATTTTCATGAAAACCTGCATAAAACGTGCAGGTTTTTTTATATTCTGAATTGATTAATCCATTGGATGAAATCTTTTATTTCATATTAAAGTAATTAACGAATTGCTGAGAATGTGAATAACATTCATCGGCAAAACCTGCTGTTGAGTTTATGTTTGGTAAAATATTCTAATGCGATTTTCTGCGAGACCTGTCACCCTGTTACTTGTTGCCTTTGTTCTTATTTTATGTACGGTTTACGGCGTTGCCATACTGTTAAGCTAAACATGTTTTAAACTGAGTACTTAGCATTTTCCATTGAAGCGGCAAGTTTTTTGCTTCCGCTTTTCTCTTATCATAATAAGAAAGAAAATATTCTTTCTTAAATATTTAGGATTTAAATAATTGGTTTCCATTATTCAACGTATTTGTCGATTTGTTTAGGTGGATAGTGGTACAAATATTGCATTATCAATAAAAAATATTGATGGATTTTTCTACAGGAGCCATTAATTATTTAACTAGTTTTAGACCTGAATCTACTTTTGTTTGAGAAAAAAAAGTAGGTATCATTCGACCTCTAATCCCAGGATCGCAATATTTTATTAAAAAACTAAAAATCCGGTAATCATGACGACGAGAACTGAAGAGTTGTTTTTAGAAGCTGAAGCTGATATCCGAAACAACAACTATCACGAAGCTTTTCAGAAATATGAAGATATTTTATACGAAGAGCCCGCTTACGCACCCGCTCACAACTCAATTGGCTGGATTTTCAAAACACAATTTGATAATTATAAAAAGGCTGAGATTCATTTTCACGCAGCCATAAAAGCCGACCGCAATTACCCGCATCCTTATTTTCACCTGGCAAGTCTTTTATTGGATATGGAGCGGTATCCGGAATTAGAGAAACATCTTACTCATTGCCTTACCATCAGGTCTATAGACAAAAGCTGGGTTTATTACCGTTATGGTATGTTGAATGAATTAGGAGGACAATTTCATAAGGCTATCGCTTTTTATGAAAAAGCATTGGTTAATACCATGAACAACGAAAAAATTAAAGATTACCAAACCGATATCGAACGGTGCCGGATAAAATTAAATGTTGGGCGTTATTCAAAACCATGGGTAAGTTTTCGCAGGAAAAAAAGCAGCCTGATTTAAAAATTATGAAGTAGCTCATCATCGGGCAATTTAGTATGCCGGGATGCAATTTCTTTTCCAAAGAAAAGGCTACCTTTCTCATCAAAACTGGTGGTATTATCAGTGGTATAAAAACTGGTTTTACCACCTTTTGTTATCCTGCATTCCATCTCCGGATGTCGCTGCAAATACTTAGCAAGGCTTTCAGCTATAATTTCTCCCTGGCTAAGTACTTTAACCGCTGCCGGCAACAACTTTTCTATTTTATTTTTCAGCAAAGGATAATGGGTGCAGGCAAGTAATATAGTATCTATAGCGGGCTGTTGTGCCATCAGCGCTGCAACATTTTTACTGATAAAAAAATCTGCTCCTTCATTTTCGAATTCGTTGTTTTCAATCAATGGAACCCACATAGGGCAAGCTTGCTGGTAAACCTCCACCTCCGGCCAAAACTTCTGTATTTCTATTGGATAAGAATTTGAACTTACGGTGCCATTTGTGGCCAGAACCCCCACCTTATTAGAACTGGTTAAACTTCCCACTAATTCGGTTGTAGGTCTTATTACACCCAGTATTCTATTGGTTGGATCGTACATGGTTGGAAGGTCGTGTTGCTGAATGCTACGCAATGCCTTGGCTGAGGCAGTATTGCAGGCAAGAATAACAAGCGGGCAACCTCTTTTAAAAAACCAGTTAACTGCTTGCAGCGTGTATAAGTAAACTGTTTCAAAACTCCGGGTTCCGTAGGGTGACCGGGCATTATCGCCGAGGTATAAATAATCATAGCCTGGTAACCTGGCTGCTATTTCTTTAAATACTGTAAGACCTCCATAACCTGAATCGAAAATACCAATGGGTGCTGCTTTTGTATCATTTGTCATGCTTAATAATTTGACTGGGCGTTGCTTGTTCAAAGTTAACCACAGCCCAGTAAAATGTCATCTGAAATGATAAAAACAACAAAGTTTATACCGCTTAATAATTATCTGCGAAGTAATATTTAGTTAGTGCCCACCGAATTAAAAAATACAGCAACAAACCTATTGGCCCGAGCAAAAATGTAAGTATCAAACAAGGCAATAACCAGGCATAGCCTATGCCATGCTTAGCTGCATTGTTTGCTATGAACAATCCCGTCATTAGATCAAAGGCGAGGTAATGAATCCACCCCGCAAGTGCAGCGCCTGGTACAGATAACATGGCGGTTACACCCCCGAGTGTCATAAAATCTTTAAAGTTGCCGGGCTTTAAAGAATTATATACCAGCACCGCGTAGGTGATACATAAAATTGTAACAACTACTCCTATCAAAACCTTATTTGTAAAAGGCCTGAAAGGAAATATCAATAGCAACAGCCATGCAAAGAAAGCGGTTCCATTCGCCAGTAAAAACAATTGTTCATCAGACATAATGCAAGTTATAGTAATGAAGTTAAGGGCGGGTATCAGAAGAGTTGAATAGTAAATCAAAAAAGGCAATCACAATAAAAATGGCATTACGTGGTTTTGGAAAAATTAAATTCTATGCAGAAAAAAAACTTTTTAACCGGTTACAAAACGGTATCCTATTCCTTTAATGGTAAGTATTTCAAGCTGCGGATCATCCTTCAGAAATCCGCGTAATTTGGTAATATAAACATCCAGGTTACGACTATTAAAAAAATTATCATTCCCCCACAAAGCAAGCAGCAACTCACGCCTGTCGATAATGGAATTTCTGTGATCAAAAAGGTACCGTAATAATTCGGTTTCGCGAAACGAAAGCTTACGTTCATCATTACCGCCACTAAGTATTTGCCTTGGAAGATTAAACCGCAGTTTTCCAATGTGCAAAGTATCAGGGTCACCAAATGGTTGCGGTGCAACACCCTTTAACTGCAACAGGTTATTAATACGCACTATCAGTTCTTCCATACTAAATGGCTTGCGTATATAGTCGTTACCTCCTTTAGCAAAGCCTTCTACAACGTCTTCAGTTTGCACTTTGGCTGTTAAAAAAAGCAATGGTACTTCAGCATTTACGGCACGTATCTCTTTTGCTATGCTAAAACCATCCTTGTTTGGCAACATCACGTCTAAAACACATATATCCGGGTTAGATTTTGTAAAGGTTGGAAATACTTTTGCGCCATCACTTTCCATTAAAACAGTAAAGCCTCTCGATTCAAGACTTTCCTTTACTATTTTGCCTAAAAACAATTCATCCTCTGCGTATAAAATAGTGGGCATACCAATTAATTTTTTTGTTCCAATGCTGGAAAGAAGCAGTGTGTAATAAAGCACCTATGAACTTTAGACTGGAACCAGGAACAGGAAATATCAATACTTAACCAGGTAATTATTAAGGGATAAACAGTACTAATAAATTGCTGTTTTAATCATGTACTTACGGCTTCACCAGTTGGAAGTTTTACGGTAAATTTTGTTCCTTTTCCCTCCTGGCTTTGCACGTCAATACTGGCTCCGTGGTTTTTTAGAACTTCTTTTACATAACTTAATCCTAAGCCGTACCCTTTTATATTGTGAGTATTACCATGTGGCACCCTAAAAAAACGTTCAAATATTTTTCGCTGGTGAACATCGGCTATACCAATTCCGTTATCTGTAATTTTTACCGATACCATCCCGGGCAATTTTTCCAGCAAGATGTCGATCGCTGTTTGCTGTGGGCTATACTTTAAAGCGTTATCCAGGAGGTTATAAAAAACACTTAACAAATGCATACGATCGCCCGAGATAATAAAGTGATCTCCTTCCATTTTAAAATTTACAACTGCATCCTGTTTTTCAAATTGCAACTTCATACTGGTGAGCACTTCATTTATTAATAGTTTTATATCGATGGAAGTAAGCTGCAATTCCATGTTTTGCTGACCAAGCATCGACAATTTAAGAACTTTATCCACTAATAAATTTAATCGTTGTAATTCGTTACTGCTGATATCAAGGTACTCGCGGGTTTTTGCTTTATCCTGCATGGCATCAAAACTTTTTAAAGCTTCAATAGCCACGCTTACGGTAGCAATGGGTGTTTTAAGTTCATGAGTAATGTTGGCAATGAAGTCATTTTTTAAATCCGACAAACGGTGTTGCTGCAGTAGTGCACGGTATAAGAAAATAAAAGCTATGCTGGTAACAATTATCATAGTGATAGCAAAGAATACCTGCCATTTCATTTTTTGAATCAGTACTAAAAAGGGACTTTCAAACCTGGCCTGGATCAATTCTGCATTTATTTTTCTAACTCGTTCCTGTTTGACATTACCATTATTTCTTATTTTGAATTCGCCCCTGATATGATTAGTATCCGCCTTCATCTTATTCATGACAAATGCTAGTTTTATACCCGCATCTGCCAGCGATCTCGCGTATTTTAATTTTATCGAATCAAGGTTTTTACTTCCGTTAAGTATGGGAAAGCTTACAGTTAATTCTGTTTCGTTGTTGTCCTCATTATTTCTTTCCTGGTCAAAATTTATGAAGCGTGGTGGAATGGGCATCCGGCCCGAATCAGCAGAAATAACTATATTAATATTGGATTTATTACCTGCGTCATTTACAAGTGTTGAATCTTTTTTTCGGTCAAATCTTCGGAAAATAAGAGAACTATCGCCCCTGATACCGTCCTGATCCGATAACATCCATTGTTTCATTTGTTCCTGGAGAATGGTTTCGCGAAGTATCACACCCAACTCGCGTTTTAATCGCCGGTGTTCATCAAACCAGGCATTGCGCAACCAATATGCCTGCAATACTACCAGCAGCAAAATACTGAGCGTCATTAGCAAGCTGGCAGTTTGTAATTTTTGTTGGTGCTTCATGTAACCTGAATATATTTCAAATGTATCCAGCAATAGTATCATGTATTGCTGCCATTAACTTTAATTAACCAATTATAAAGATGGCTTAACCCATATCATTTACTGCTGCCATTAGCTTTGAATAAATTTATTTATATGAAACAATGGTTGTTGTTACCAGCGATTTTTATAACCATGCAGGTGGTGGCGCAGGTAAAAGAAGGCAAGGTTATTTATGAAAGAAAGATAAATATGCACAAGGATATGCCGCCAGAGGCTGAGCAATTCAAAGCCATGGTTCCTGAATTCAATACCAGCAAAATGGAATTGCTTTTCAATGGCAGTCAATCCTTATTTCACCCCGTACCCGCAGCCGAAGAAGATCAACTGCCACAAGCAGGTGGCGACGGTAACCGCCGGATAATTCGTTTTGGAGGTGGCGACGCGGAAACGTTCAGGGATTATGAAACAGAACTAATAGTAGAAAGCCGGGAACTCGGACCCAAAAAATATATCATCGATGATACGTTACGACCATTGAAATGGAAACTGGAAGAAGATACCATGACCATCCTGGGATATGTTTGCCATAAGGCAACTACCACGCAGGCAATGCGCATGGGTGGAGGCAGGCGGATTATACAGAATGGGGATACAAGCGCAGCAAAAACACCACAATTACCACAACAGCAACCAGTGGTAGCATGGTATACTGATGCCATCGAAAGCCAGGCCGGGCCGGAGAATTTTTATGGGCTACCGGGTTTGATCCTGAAAACAGATTTCAACAATGGCACAATGGTATTTACTGCTACGTCTATTCAGAAACTGGAAAAAGAAACCATAAAGGCACCCGCAGCCGGCAAAAAAATTACCCGCGCTGAATATAGAAAAATGATGGATGAACAAATGGGTGGTCGTCGTGGACCGGGCAATGGGCAGGTTATCAGGATTGAACAGTAGCGTGGGTAAGCAGCAGGATTTGGTTATTAGGAATTGGGGATTAGGTTAGAAGGGATTAAGAAAATGCAATCAATTTCAAATTTAAAAATGTTCAATAAAAAAGCGGCTGCAAAAACAGCCGCTCTTTCATTGAACTATCGTTTGGAGATGCTTTAGTCTTTGCTTGCAAACCTGCTTAACAAACGCAGAATTTCAAGATACAACCAAACCAGTGTAACTACCAGGCCGAAAGCACCATACCACTCCATATATTTTGGAGCACCCTGTGCTGCACCCTTCTCAATCATATCAAAATCCATGATCAGGTTTAGCGCCGCTATAACCACAATAAATAAAGAAATACCAATTCCAAGTGGTGAACTATCGTGCATAAAAGGCATGTTAACGCCGAACATGCGAAGGACCATGGTAATCAAATAGAAAATAGCTATACCGGCAGTAGCAGTAAAAACCACTGATTTGAATCTCTCAGTTGCCTGGATAATCCTAAAATTATACAGGAGGAACATCGCTACACCTGTACCGATGGTTAAACCTACAGCATTGGTGATGATGTTTGGCATTTTGTCGGCGAATGCAAAACTAAACATCGCCGAAATAGCGCCGAGGAACAATCCTTCAAGAATTGCATAAGCTGGTGCCAGGTAAGGCGCCCATTCTTTTTTAAATGCCATTACGATGGCAACAACAAAACCGCCGATTGCACCAATCAGCAACATCGGTTGTACATTTTGACCTTTGAAGAAACCAGTCCAGGTGTAAAATGCACCTGCCATTAAAAAAATCATCATCAGGCCCAATTTGTTCATTGTGCCGCGAACGGTCATGGCCTGTGACGCGTCAGTAAGATGGATTGTGTTGAAAACCTTTTCGCTTAAAGCCGGGTTACTGGATTTAAAAATTGCCATTGTTATTAATTTTTATTTTTTGCAATTGTGAAGTACAAATATAATTGAGATTACCAGCTTCTATTTTTACTTTAACTATATCCAAATTAGAAAAAGCTTGTTTCCGATTTTCATCCCGGAACTCTAAAATTTCGAACTGGTAATTTCCGCATTTATCTATCAAGAATAGCACCTTTTTTAAAAAGCCAGCCTAAAACTGCCAAAAACTCCGAATCGTGCCACTTTGTTTGCTGGTAACGGCCTTGGACCGAGTCGCCATATAAGGTCGAGCCTAAGAACTTTCAAAATATTATCCACCCCGGTACCAAATTCCGCATACATTTTACCATCCAGCGATTCAAAAGGATGTCCCGCAACAAAATTGAGATCTCTATTTTGCGTGCTAAGGCCACCAACAAGTGTTTTTATATTCCAAAATTGCCTGAACCGAAGTTTGCGGGTAAGTGCCGTGTACTTAAACAAGCCATTACCAATATTGTGTTCCAGTGAAAAACCAGCATACCGGTCGTTAATATATTCAAAGCGGTTCATCAGGTTAAAGGCGTACTTATTGTAATAATAAATTTCGTTGCCTGGCGCTACTTCCAGCAACATATATGGAAGTGTTCCAAATAACTTGCCGGCATAAAATGAATAATCAAGATTACCATACGGAGGAATTTTTATAAAGTCATTTACCCGAACAGAGAACTTATGATAGTCGTAGTTACTTTTAAAGAGGCCCGGCCAGCCTTTGCTGTATTTCAATTCCACGATGGGGTAATCGCTGCCAAGACTCATTCTCAGGTAATTTCCCTCTAAAAAACGTTCGAGGTATGCAAATCTTACGGAAACAGAAGTTTCAAAATTATTCAGGGCATCGCCCTCTCCTGCTTTAAAATTATCTTTCAAAGGAAGGTTCATCAAAGGATTGAACACCTTGTGAAGACCTGCCACTTTAACTGAAAATCCATTCAACCAACTGTGGAAATATTCAGCTTGCTGCATTTCCACCTTCATGAATTTTATAGGGATACCCGATTTGCGGGTAGCAAGTGTAAAAATGTTGTCCAGGCTAACTTCATCGTAATAGTTCTGGCCATTATCAAGATCCTTCAACATCGAAATATGCAGGTACTTCCTGGGATTTTTATTCAGGAAATAATACATTTCTGCTTTTCCCTTGAATTTTTGATCTCCAAAACCGTAAGCCAGGTAGCCATGCAGGTACATATTTTTATTAAATCCCGGTGTGGTGCCCAGGTCAAAACGAAGTCGTAATCCTTCCCATGCATTGGTACTGATCCAATTATACCAGGGGCCAATTTCGTAGTTGCCCAATGCTTTATAGCCTGTTGTGATAAAATAAACTGTATTGTAATATTTTTTGAAAATGGGCATTTGCTGGAGGGTGTCAAGCATGTGGTAGATCGACTGTTCATTTTTATTCAGTGCCTCATGCCTGCCTGCGGTCCAGAATGTGTCGGTTTTTTGTTCGGCATCAGGCATTACTATCACCTGTTCTGTTATCTTGTTTTTTTTAATTTGCTCTATAATAAAGGGCTTGTTAACGCTTGCATTTCGATAGGTGGAAGTTTTTTTCCCCTTCATACCAAACTTGTTTTTACCAACAGGATAAACATCTGCAATAAACTTGTCTTTCGATAAAAACCAAACTGAATCGTTTAGCATTTTAAAATCCTGGAAAATGCTCAGGTTTTCAATATAATTAACCGTTGAACTTCCTGTAAGCCGTAGTTGAATTCGTTGTATTGCATAAGTGCTGTCGTGTACCCAGGCATCGCCTTCAAAAGTGTTGTAGCCTTTGTGCTTGGCACTAAAAACCCAATGAAAATAGGTTCGGCCGTTGATTTGCTGGGTATCCGGAACTGCATAGTTATAAAAGGCATCTCCGTTATCGCTCAACGGACTTATAAACTGAATATCAAAAACCGGTATAAAGTTGTCGTAAACATTTACGTTTTGATACATTCCTCCCAGCAGCTTAGTTACACTCTCGTTGTTGATGCCGTTCGTTTTGCTGGCGGTTATTACTTCGCGTGTACGTTTTGGGGAACGCTGAAAATAGAAGTTTGAAATAGTTTCTGTGAGAAAAATGGGAAGAATAGGTGATCCGCCTTCACTGCTATCCACATTATTTAAAACAAAATCAAAAGGCTTCAACAGTTTCATGTCTTTCAGCCGCTCTTTGTTAATGCGGTTTAAATCAAGTTCGAGCTTGTTGTGTAACTCGTAGGTATAACTGGCATACCTGCGGCTATCGTTGGCTGGTTTATGCCTAATTACTTTGCGCCATAAAATAAGCCCCCAGTTGGCTTTCGTTTTTACAAGGGCGTTTTCACCTTCGGCTCTTTCAAGAAATATGGTCAATTCCATATTACCGGGCGAAAGGATGGGCACTATTTTACGTTTATATCCAACATAGGTTATTATGAGTGAATCAGCCCTACCTGCCCGGTACTGAACTTGAAAGTAACCGGATGTATCCGTAACGGATCCCCGCTTAATGTTATTTAATGTGACCGAAGCAAATGGAATGGGTTCTTCGTTATGGGCATCTTTTACAATACCTTTTACAATAATCTCCTGCCCCCGGGATTGTATGACTATAAAACTTATGGCCAATAAAAGAATCACCCGGGTCCAACTCATATGTTTCAAAAATATACGTAATTGTTAAGCTCTCATTATAAACCAACTAAAAACAATATCGTCTCACCAACAACCTTGCCCGGTTTTATACTCAAAATAGGAATATCCGCGTTTTTAGAAAAATTAGGCAGGATAGTTTCAACTCATTCTTATATACATGGTCATTCGTTATTTATTTTTACCGCAAGATTTAAAAACTATGAAACCAGGATACAGGCTGCAAAGCTTTTTGTCACTTACCCTTTTCTGCTTTTTAGCAATTGCCGCTTCTGCGCAGGAAACACGCAAAAAAAAGAACGATCAAAAAGTAGACGTCACCATTACACGGAACCTGCAAACACATATTTATTTATTGGCCAACGATAGCATGGAAGGCAGACGTGCAGGAACACCCGGTGAATTAAAGACCGTAAATTACCTGGTGTCGCAATACCAGAAACTTGCCATTTTACCACCGGCAAAAAGTAACAGTTACATACAGACTTTTATCATTGACGAAGGAAAATCGATGGGCGCTAATACCCAATTAACTATCAATGATGTGCCCCTGCAAAAAAGCATTGAATTCTTCCCGCTTTCGTGGAGTGGCGAGGGATCGGTGGACGATATTTCTTCGGTAGCATTACAGGAACAATCTACTCCGTGGTGGCTCGACATTGGTGATGTGATGGAATCAAATACCGCCAATCCACATTTTTTACCCGAACAGTATTTAAAGGATTTCGCCAAGGAAGCGGTGAAAAAAGGGGCAAAAGCTTTATTTGTTTACAATAGCGCGGGTAAGCCGGATAGCATTTCTTTTAACCGCAAAGACAAATCACCAGCGGTAGACATTCCAGTTATCTACCTGACGCCGGCCGCCATAAAAAAAACAGCTATTAATTCTACCAGTTCGCCTTCGGTGAAAGCCAATATTGCTTTTGTTGAAAAGAAAAGAACGGCGCATAATGTGGCCGCATTTTTAGACAATGGAGCAGCGCAAACCGTAATTATTGGTGCCCATCTCGATCATCTTGGTTATGGAGAGGATGAAAACACCCGTTATGCCGGCAAAGATCCTGTCATTCACAATGGAGCGGATGATAATGCAAGTGGCACAGCTGCAGTAATCGAGATTGCCCGTTTACTTAAAGAGCGAACAAACATCGCCTACAAAAAGAAACACGCGATGGAGTATGATGCACTACGTAAAAACAATTACCTGTTTTTACACTTTAGCGGTGAAGAACTTGGCTTGTATGGCAGCAAATATTTTACAGAAAACCCGCTAATCGATATCAGTACCGTTAACTATATGTTGAATATGGATATGATTGGCCGTTTGAATGATAGTAGCAGCCTGACAGTGGGTGGCGTTGGCACTTCTCCTTTATGGGGCGAGGTTTTACCAACTACTTCCACATCGCGTTTTAATATCAAAATAGATAGTAGCGGCAGTGGCCCCAGCGATCATACCTCTTTTTACCGCAAAAACATCCCGGTCCTGTTCTTTTTTACAGGGTTGCATGCCGATTATCATAAACCTGAAGATGATGCTGATAAGATAAATTATGCCGGTGAAACAAGGATCATTCAATATATTTTGGATTTGGTGGAAAATTCTGGTTCGAAAGGAAAACTTGCTTTTACCAAAACAAAAGAACAAACGATGACCGGCAGTAAGTACAAAGTTTCAGTCGGCATCATGCCCGATTATACTTTTAGCGGAGCCGGGGTAAAAGCTGATGGCGTGATTGATGGCAGACCCGCTCAAAAAGCCGGGATGCAAACCGGTGATGTAATTATTCAACTGGGCGACTACCCCGTAACAGGTATGGATACTTATATGCAGGCGCTTAACAAATTTGAAAAAGGTCAAACCACTACTGTTACCATAAAACGTGGCGACCAGACCAAAGCATTACAGGTTACATTTTAAGCATCTAATTAGAACAGGCAAAACAGGAATTTCATTTTTCATTTCAAAATCGGTTGCATTGGCCAAACTTATTATTGACAATGATGTGATAGCCGAAGAATATTTTTCGGATGCCCGGTTGTTTGGAATTCAATGTTCGCTGGAACCACACCAGTTTATTTGGCATATAAACCGACAGTTTCTATACGATTTTCGTTACCAAAGCGGAAGTGAAATAGTTGTTACCAAAAAGAAACGACCCTTTCGCTATCCCATCTTTCAATGCAAGGAGCCGGGCCAGGAATTATTACACCTGGTATACGCCAACCAGTTCGATGGTGAATACCTGTTATCAGAATTACGATATTTTGATTACCTGTGGTTATTGAAGGGCGAATTAAACGACGACAGTTTACCCTTATTGATCTTAACCGAATTAAAAACCATAGCGCAGGTGCAACTCGTTACAGAATTATCAAATGATAAAATCATCAACAAAACGCAACTGGTACTTTAACGTGCCATATTAGTTGACAGGTTATTTCAGCTTCAACCCGCAATTTCATTTACAATTCCGACTTTTTATAAACGGATTTTCAACATTATAAAACCAGGTAATTGATCTTTCACATAAGCAGATAAACAACAAACCATCCGCCCAACTTATCTTGCATCCATGTGGCTGTTTATTCCTGCGATATTGATTTTTTTATATGTGATCCTGTTAATATGGTACCGAGCGGCATGGATGGATTTACCGGAGACTGCAGACCAGCCGCCTGTTGGAACAGAATTTCAAACCAGGGTTACAGTTGTTATCCCGGCACGAAATGAATTTGCGAATATTGCCAACTGCATCCAAAGTATATTAGATCAAAGCTATCCCGCAGCTTTGTTAGAGATCCTGGTAATGGATGATGCTTCTGAAGATGATACCGCAATTATTGCAACAAAGATGGCAGCAGCATATCCACAGGTTAAAGTGCATACGCTGGTACTAAATGCACAAGAAAAATCCTATAAAAAACGGGCCGTTGAAAAAGGCATTCAACTGGCAACCGGTGATTTAATAGTTGCAACAGATGCTGATTGTACACATGAAAAAAGATGGATTGAAAGTCTGGTACGAAGTTTTGAAAAGGATGGGAATGTTTTTATTGCAGCCCCCGTTATTTATACGACCGAACCAAGCGTGCTTTCTATTTTTCAAACACTGGATTTTTTATCGCTCCAGGGTATTACAGGCGCTTCGGTTCATCGCCGTTTTCATACCATGTGCAATGGGGCAAATATTGCTTATTCCCGCAAGGCATTCTACGAAGTAAAAGGCTTTGAGGGAATTGATGCTTTACCCACTGGTGATGATATGTTGCTGATGCATAAAATTTATAAAGCACACCCATCCAAAATAACCTGGCTTAAAAACAAACACACCCTTGTTCAAACAGATGCCGCGCCAACCTGGAAAGCATTTTTTCAACAGCGGATCCGATGGGCAAGCAAGGCTGCGTTTTTTGATGATAAAAGAATATTTTACGTTTTACTACTGGTTTATATGGTTAATGTAAGCCTTCTCCTGACGGGTATTGCTGCTATCTTTTCCATTGCTGCTTTAAAAAGTTTTTTGATTTTGATATTGATAAAAACTGTTGCTGAATTATGGTTTTTAATTCCTGTTGCAAAATTTTTTAACCGGCAACAATGGTTATGGGCATTCCCTTTTATGCAGCCTTTACATATTGTATATACTGTGATTGCAGGATGGCTGGGTCGCTTTGGAACCTATGAATGGAAAGGAAGAGTGATTGGCAAGTAGTTGTGATTTGTTATTTGTGATTTGTCATTTGTCATTTGTAAAGTATACATGCCTTATGAACAAAAAAGTTGTTTGCATTGGTGCTGTACTGGTAGATGAATTGTTTTTTTGTAAAGAGGCTGTTATCGCAGGAACTTCTAACCCTGCAAACAGTTCTAAATCGGCCGGTGGTGTTATGCGCAACATTGCTCATCACCTTGTGTTGCTGGATGTTGACACTGCTTTTATTACCGTTGCAGGAAACGATAGCGATGGTACCTGGCTTTTGGATGAATGCAAAGCGGCAGGCATTGATGTGAGCAGCGCGTTGATCGCAAATTGCCAAACAGGAAAGTATGTAGCTATTCTCCAGCCCAATGGTTCCTTATTTACTGCTGCTACTGTAAACCCTTGTGACGACTACCTTAATATTGCACTGCTGGAAGAAAACAAATCAAAGCTACTTGCTGCAACTATTATTGTAGCCGATACAAACCTTTCAACCGAAGTTCTGGCATGGTTAATTGCTTTTTGTTTTGAACATCGTTTGATGTTATGCCTGGAACCTGTATCTGTAGTCAAGGCAAAAAAGCTATCTGAACTTGACTTAAAGGGCGTGTATTTAATTACACCGAACGAAGATGAATTGACGTTGTTGAATACTGAAACTTTAAATACTGAAGGATCTATAAAAAAATTAATGGAACGTGGTGTAGAAAAAACGTGGGTACGCAGAGGCGCTAATGGTTCTGTAATGTATAGTAAAGGGAAAAGCCTGGAAATTGCAGCACCGGTAGTCACTGTAAAAGACAGTACCGGTGCTGGTGATGCCGCACTGGCAGGTTATATTGCAGCTTATTGTTTGGGCATGGATGAACGTGCATGTATAGAGGCAGGTCATGCTATGGCTGCAATGATCATACAAATTCGCGGCGCTGTAGATGCGGGTATAAATAAACAAAAATTTTTAAGCGCCTTAACCCACTATTATCCTCATGGATAAACAACTGCTTAAAATACAACCGGAAGTACTGGAAGCTTTAGAAAACAACCAGCCGGTGGTGGCATTGGAATCCACCATTATTTCGCATGGTATGCCATGGCCAAAGAATGTCGCAACTGCTTTGCAGGTGGAAGCTGTTGTGAGAAGTGAAGGTGCCATTCCGGCTACTATCGCTATTAAAGATGGCAAATGCCTGGTAGGTTTATCTGCTGACGAACTCGACTTTTTTGGCAAGACAAATGATGTATGGAAAGTAAGTATTCGGGATATGCCTTTTGTAATCAGCCAGCAGTTGGCGGGTGCAACTACAGTGGCTGCTACTATGCGAATTGCTGCTATGGCAGGAATAAAAATATTTGCCACAGGTGGTATAGGTGGCGTGCATCGTGGTGCTGAAAACACCATGGATATTTCTGCAGACCTAACCGAAATGGCGCAGACCAACGTGGCGATTGTTTCGGCTGGTGTAAAATCTATTTTAGATATTGGGTTAACACTTGAATACCTTGAAACAATGGGTATACCTGTAGTCACGTTTGGGCAGAATGCCTTTCCAAGTTTTTATAGCAGTAGAAGCGGTTTTGATTCGCCATTAAGACTGGATTCTGCCAACGAAATTGCTAAAATGCTAATCACCAAATGGCATTTGGGTTTGCAAGGTTCGGTATTGATTGCCAACCCTGTACCTGCAGCACAGGAAGTAGCAAATGATATTATAGAAACACATATTATAAGAGCTTTAAGTGATGCTGCAAGTAAGTGTGTAAAAGGCAAGGAAGTAACACCCTATCTTTTAAAACATATTTCCGAACATACACATGGTGAAAGTCTTGAAGCTAACATTGCTTTAGTGCTGAACAATGCAAAACTGGCAGCAAAAATTGCGGTCGCCATGCAAAATAATATGCCGAATTAATTACCTGCAAGGACCGACAATAATGATTAGATTAAGAGACTTGCTTTTTGAATTTGAAGACTTATCATGGTTTCCGAATATCATTCGCGAAAGCATGACAGATTACCTCAGGTATGTAATCACGCTTCTAAATTATTATGAACCCATTACACCAATACTCAAAGAAGGATTAGCCAAAACCGGTGCTACTCAAATAATAGATTTATGTTCTGGAGGAGGTGGGGCGATCGAACAAATCAAAAACAATTTACAGTTAACAGGCAGTTATAATTTACAGATTGTTTTAACGGATAAATTCCCAAACATAAATGCTTACCAATTATTGTATGAAAAAACGAATGGGAGTATTTCTTTTGAAACAAATACTGTTGATGCTGCTAATGTACCTGCAGAATTACAAGGATTCAGAACCATTTTTTCAGGGTTCCATCATTTCGATATAAGTTCGGCAAAAGCGGTTTTAAATAATGCTGTTAATGCAAATTCAGGCATTGCAATTTTTGATGGTGGAGATAAAAATGTTTTTGTTACCATCTTGATTACGTTGTTGCAACCCTTTGCTTTTTTCTTTCTAACACCATTTTTCAAGCCATTTAAATTTTCAAGATTAATATTTACTTACCTGGTTCCCTTAATACCTATTTGCACAATGTGGGATGGTGTTGTTTCTATGATTCGTTTATACAGACCTGTTGAATTATTAGCAATTGCCAGGCAGGTTGAAGATGAAAAATATTATTGGAAAACCGGAAAAGTGAAAAACAAATTGGGCATGAGCGTCGCATATTTAATTGGTTATCCTTTCACAAAAGATCAGTAGCAACAAAAGTGAAATTTCCCATCACTAAAATTAATCTTCAAATAATTATTCATTTATTCTCCCTTTCTCCTTCTTTAATTCTTCCATAGTATCCATAACTTTTTCAGGTTGTATATCCTTTGATAATTCGTCAATTTCTGCATCATTGGCAACTTCTATTTGCAACTTCCTGGCTATGGCCGAAACAAGCTTAATCAGCCGTGTAATTTCATGTTCCGCCAATAAGCCAATCTGCAGATCAAGGTCAGCTCTTTTATCGGCCTGTGCTGCCATACGATTTTGGCTTATCAATACAAACGTAGAAAGGAAAATCGCTTCAACTGAAGCAAACATGGCCAATATCACTAAAGACTTATCAAAAGGTTTTAACCCTAACCAGCCCACATTCCAAATGATCCATATACCAAATATTGCAAGGTGGATATATACAAAAAGCATACTTCCTGCAAATTTTGTAACCCGGTCTGCTATAATTTCTTCGATTGTTTTACGGGCATCCTCCTGCTTTTTTCTCTCCAAAAGCGCATCAATATTTCGCTCCACAACTTTTGTCATTTGAGATGGAGATTTTCTATGGTCCTGCCTCATATTTTCAATTTTACTAAAAGCTGAAAAGGTGTGCCATGAAATCATGGTCGGGCTGTCGCTTCAGAAAAACGGTTAACCATTCAGAAATTAAATGCCACTTTTTCTGGCCCGACTTTATTTACATTTGAATAAAGAAAACGATATGCAAGTGCCAGCCTCCATTACTAATTTTTTAGAAACACCCTATATATTAACTGAAGAGCAAATTGCCTTCTATAATCAGTATCGCTTTATTAAGTTGAAAGAAGTATTAAATGCTGAAACACTAGCTTTTTTTAATAATGCTATCGGGGAAAGGGTAAGCAAAATGAATACGGTTTCCACAACGCTTGAAGAACGATCAACCTATGGAAAAGCCTTTTTGCAGCTGTTTAATTTATGGAGGGAAGATGAAGTGGTAAAAGCATTGATTTTCAGCAAACGTATCGCTAAAATAGCAGCCGATCTACTGCAAACTGATGGCGTAAGAATGTACCATGACCAGGCACTTTTTAAAGAAGGCGGAGGTGGGATTACACCCTGGCATGCAGATCAATATTATTGGCCGCTTGAAACTGATAAAACTATTACCGCATGGATGCCTTTACAAGCTACACCATTGGAAATGGGACCACTGGAATTTAGTGCCGGCAGCCACCTGATTGTGGAGGGGCGTGAACTGGAAATTGGTGACGAAAGTGAAAAACTGCTGGACCAAAAATTAAAAGTCACCGACTTTAAGCATGTGATCGAGCCATTTGATGCAGGAGAAATCAGTTTTCATTCGGGCTGGGTTTTTCACCGTGCAGGTGCAAACCAAACCGATCAAATGCGCAAAGTGATGACGATTATTTATATGGATAAAAATATGAAGCTTAAAAATCCTGAAAACAAGAACCAGGTGCACGATTGGAATACCTGGTGCCCGGGTGCTGTAATTGGTGAAGAAATAAATTCGCCCATTAACCCGGTATTATATTCACGTTAATTGCTAATGCCGCAAATACTTTTAATTAAATTTTTATAATTGTTTACTACAGAATTATATCGCAATGTAATTGCAGTTTAAACAACAACCAGGGCACACTTATGTCTATTATATTAACAAGCATATTGACAGATGGAAAAAGTATAGTTGTAATTAATATAAAGCACAATGGCAAACAACAGTGCTTTTAGATTTGGAAAATATCACAGAACGATCAACTAACATTAATGAAATTGCTAGCTAAAAACTTATTCTATTTTTTCGCATTGTTACCATCAATTGTGTTTGCGCAGGTGCAACATGCGGAGCCATTAAACTGGTGGGTGGGTATGAAGGATAACAACCTCCAGTTAATGTTACACGGCAACGGTATCGGCGAGACTATACCGCTTATTAATTATGCTGGTGTAACTATAAAAAAAGTACACAAAGCAGATAGCAAAAATTACCTGTTTATTGATTTACAAATCGCGGCAGGTACCAAACCAGGCAATTGCACTATCACATTTAAAAAAGCTGGTAAAACAGTTTCTACCTATGAATATCCTTTACTTGAAAGGAAAAAAGATGCAACACAAATAAAAGGATTTAATACATCGGATGCTATTTATTTGATTGTGCCCGACAGGTTTGCAAATGGCGATTACAGCAACGACGTTGTAGATGGCCTGAAAGAAAATAAGATCGATCGTTCATTTGAAGGCGGCAGGCATGGAGGAGATTTAAGAGGCATTATCAACCATCTTGATTATATAGCAGCAATGGGCTTTACCGCAATTTGGCCAACACCCGTTTTAGAAAACGATATGCCACGTTATTCCTATCATGGATACTCAATAACCAATCATTACAAAGTTGATCCTCGTTATGGCACACTCGATGAATACAAAGAACTTGCTATAAAGGCCAAACAAAAAGGGATCAAATTGATTTTCGATGAAGTTTTAAATCATACCGGCACAGGTTATTGGTGGATGAATGATTTGCCTTTTAAAAACTGGTTAAACAAACCCGATTCATTGGTGCGCAGTAATCATCGCAGAACAGTGAACCAGGACCTGTATGCAGCTGCTTACGATAAAGATCTTTTTACCAATGGATGGTTTGATAAAACAATGCCTGATATGAATGGTAAAAATCTATTTATGGCAAATTATCTTATCCAAGGTTCCATTTGGTGGATCGAAACTTTACAACTGGGTGGAATAAGACAAGATACCTATGGCTATTCTGATAAAACCATGTTAAGCAACTGGAGTTGCCGCATTATGAAAGAGTACCCGCAATTTAGTTTGGTGGGTGAAGAGTGGAGCAGCAATCCATTAATTACTTCTTATTGGCAAAAAGGCAAAACAAACCCGGATGGTTATAAAAGCTGCGTGACTACAACCATGGATTTTCAAATGCAGGAGGCTTTGATAAATGGCTTGAAAGAAAAAGAAGGTGCCGCCTTTAATAAAGGGCTTGCCGGCATTTATGAAGCACTCGCCAATGACTTTGTATTTGCCGATCCATCCAATACTTTATTGATGGGCGATAATCATGATATGGATCGTTTATACATGCAATTGAACCAGGATGTTTCTCTCACAAAAATGGCACTGGCCTTCCTTTTGACCATGCGGGGAATTCCACAGGTTTTTTATGGTACCGAAATTTTAATGGATAACACAGGTCATCATAAGAATGATGGATTGATAAGGTCTGATTTTCCTGGTGGATGGAAAACGGATAGTGTAAACGCATTTACTGGTGAAGGTTTATCGCAGGATAAAAAGGCAGTACAGGAATATGTGAAGCAACTTTTAAATTGGAGAAAGCAAAATAGTGTGATAGCAAACGGAAAAACGTTGCACTTTGCCCCCTTTGATGGCGTTTATGTTTTCTTTCGTTATAACAAAGAAAAAATGGTAATGGTAGTGATGAATAAAAATGAAACGGATACCAGTATTGAAACGAAACGTTTTGCTGAAATACTGGTAAAAAAGTCACAGGGTACAAATATTATTTCCAAAGAGTTCATTGAGTTGAAAAATAACTTTACTGTAAAAGCAAAAGCAACTTCTGTCTTTGAAATCAAATGATTAAACGTGTACCTGTTATCAATCTCCCGTTAGCACTTTAAAACCCGTTTACCAATGACTCAGCTTCCTGGTAAAGCAAGGCTAATTATGACAACAATTCTTTGTATAGTAGTCGTTATTACAGGTATTTACAGTTGCATAATTGCTGATAGAAACGGTGACGATATGCAATTGTTTATGGGTATAATAACTTTACCGGGTTTTGTTTATTACACTATCAGCAATTTGTTGAAATTGAAAAAATTGTTGGCAACCCGAAGCAACTAACGGGATGCAACCACAGTCCTTTTTTATTTGACAGGTTCTACCCGAACACCAACCTGCATGATACCTGGTAAAGGATTTTGGCGCATGATCTGTTGAAGGGTGAAAGTAATAGGGCCAGGTTTGCTAAAATGAACAGGTTTGCTAAAAAGTAAAGCACGATGTTCAAACACATCGTCCATACCCGTACCCAGCCAGCTATCGATAGCAGCAAGTTGCAACTCGAACGGCTGCTGGCGAACGGTATCGCCTGGTTGTTGCAAACCAATATTTAGCCATATATTACGATAACTATAAGTGTTGGTATGCCGAACTACCACGTATACATTGTAATTAATAGTAGTATCGGTAATATCAAACGTAAATGAAGGTACCTGCTGTTCACTCCACGCGGCTTTCTCAATGTTTTGCAGCCGTTCATACAAAGCCACCTGCTCGCAGCCTGTAAGCGTTGTAATCAGCGAAACGAAAGCAATAACTGTTACCCGGAATTTCTTCATAAAAAAGGCATCAAAATCTAAAGAGCTCAATAGTGTAAAAGTGAAACGTGAATTGTGAAACGTGAAACGTGAAATGGGAAATGTGAAATGGGAAACGTGAAATGGGAAATGTCAAAAATCAATAGTCAATATTCGATAGTGAAAAGCGACTCACGGCTTACGGCTCACGACTCACGGCTCACGACTCACGACTCACCACTCACCACTCACCATCAAAGCACATTCAATATTTGTTCTTTCGCTTTTTCCAGTTCATCTTTCATCAGTACCACAAATTTTTGCATGTCGGCATCATAGGCTTTGGCACCCGTGGTATTTATTTCACGCCCGATTTCCTGCAATACAAAACCCAGTTTTTTACCTTTTGTAATTTCTGATTCCTGCAGGATGCTGAAGAAATAATCGCAATGATTTTTCAGGCGAACCAGTTCCTCACTGATGTCCATTTTTTCAATATAAAAAATAATTTCCTGTTCGAGGCGATTGGGGTCATAGTTTTCTTTGGCAAGACTTTCTTCAACTTTACGCTGGATATTCTCTTTTACTTTCACCTGCCTTAAAGGAGCAAGTTCCGCAACCGCTTTCTGATGCTGTTCAATATTGTGTATCCGCTCTTCGAGATCTGACTGCAATACTTTTCCTTCATCTAACCGGTGAATAGTAAGATTTGCAATGGCTTGTTGTAACGTATCTTTTACAAGTTCCCAACCTTCTTCATCCACCACATCGGTTACGGGTAAAACAACTTCCGGTAATTTCAAAAGGGCGCCAAGCACCTGCGAAGTATCTAATTGCAGTTCGGCATTCAATTCCTGCAAGCTCTGGTAATATGCCTTTATCAGTTCAATGTTTAATATAGCTGGTCTTGTGGCACCGTTTTGTTTAACCGTAATAGTGCATTCCACGCTTCCGCGAATCACTTGTTCTGAAACCATATTCCTAACATCAAACTCATAGGGTTTCAACAATGGAGGTAATTTCAGGTTAACATCCAACTGTTTACCGTTCAATGATTTTATTTCTATCAATACGGATAATGTACCGGCGTTTTTTTCAGCTCTTCCAAAACCGGTCATCGATCTAAGTGTTTCTGCCATAAATGTGTGCTGCGTAAGAAGCGATGAATTAATGCGGTAAAAATAGCGGTGAAGCAAGTAACATTCTAAAAAAACAAGATTGGGTAACGATGGGTTCCTCTAAAAACAAGCCTTACAAATTTTCATGAACGCAAAAAAGCCGTTCCTGGCAGGGGAACGGCTTTTAATCAGAAATAATCCAATTGTTATTGCTTTACAACCGTATAGGTATTAGTCAGGAAATCCACTTTTATCTTATAAGTTCCATCAGTGGCAATTGAAATGGTATTGGGATCAGAACCTCCACCGTAATTGGCTCCCAGTAATCCGTCGGAATCGCCTTTGCCAAATTGCGGCTGCCATTGACCAAGTGTAGAGATAAATTTCAGGTTTTTTCCACCAGAGAGTGGCAAATCACCTTCGAACCAAATAGAATTTTTCCGTGCTATGGATTGACCACCAACTGCAGTATTATCCCATTGTGCTACAGTAGCATCACCTATGCCATACAAATTCATTGGAACCTCATTGGCAACCGGAGTAACGGTGTAAAAACCTGTTTGAAAATCAACAACTATTTTATACCAGCCACTTGCATCCGGTGCCGGAGTATTGGATCCTGGCACTGCGCCATCCACCAAAAGTTCGCCTCCGGTTTTTGAAGTTCCACCAAATTTATGATCCCATTTCCCTGTCTCTGGTAACATCAGGTACTGCTTACCACCATTCAGGTAAAATATGCCTGCATAAGTTGTTTCATCGATAAGGGCAAATTTCTGGGCAACTTCCTGGGCGGCCGTAGGTGCCGGATTAGACCAATCGCCGATTGTGGCGCTACCAACAATAATTAACTCTGCAGGTACCGGGATCTTCGGCGGAATTTTATAAGGCGTTACCTGCAACTTAATGGTATTGGAAGCTAACTGGTCGTTGTTGTTACCATAAGATGAAATTACACGAACATCAACACCATAGGTTTTTCCATGGGTGAAACCATAGCCAAGCATGATGTCGTTGATTTCCTTTGCCGTGTAACTTGTGCTTGTTGTACCAACTACTGTGCGGCTTGTAGCTTTTGCAAAATTTCCGCCTGTAGTATCCATTTGAAGAACGTATTTACTGGTTGCAGAATCAGCTGCATAAGCAGGGTTTGTCCAGGAAAAAGTAATTATGCTTTTCGAAGAATCAGCTGGTATTGCTGCAATGGTACTGGTAGAACTGCTTAAACTGGGAGCCGTGCCTGATTTGTAAAAAGGAAGTACTTCTGTTTTTTCGCAACCAGTAGCAATGCCTGCAAAAAGGCTGGCAAAAAACAGGTATTTGAAGATATTTTTCATGTTTGTATTTTTTGATAGTGACCGTTTCATTTATGAATTCTAAAAATGCAAAACTGCATAGTGAATTCTTACAATTTGGTCATTTTGAACTTCCCGGTTTTAAAATCTACTGTTAGTTTATAGTCACCGCTTGCAGCAGGAGCTTTCAAATCACCACCGCCAATTTTAAAAGCATCTGTATCGGTGTTGTTGGTATTATTGGCACCTATTGCACCATATTTTACATCCCAGCTGCCATTTACCGGTAAAAGCAGGTATGATTCTCCACCATCAATTGGTAGTGTTATTTCATACAAGCCTTTTTTAACTGTGGTTAATTTTTGACCCGCAGGAACAGGATTAGACCAATCACCTTTTGTAGCACTACCAACGATGTACAATTCATTGGATGCCGGAGGTAAAATCGCAAAATCCTCGTAAGGAATTACATTAGTAAATTTGACAACGTTTGAGTTTAAAGGAACAGCTCCTTTAATGCTGGAAACAACTCTCATCTCTATATCAGCGGGCTTATCTGCTTCCAATTCCATCTTTGTTAAAAAGCCATTCAGTTCCAGAACTGTCATGCTGGTGCTTAATTCTTTGGCAATGGATACTTCCTGTTTGGCAGGACTTGCAAAATTGGTACCTGCTTTATCGATCTGCAGAATATAAGATACATCCTGTGAATTGACACCCGTAGTAAAACGATAGTTCGGATTTGTCCATGTTAACTTAAGTGCCTCATTATCTTTGGTGGCTACTGAAAGAGCCGGAATAGTGGCATTACTTGGTGTAAGTACCGGGGCAGTTCCCCCTTCGAAGAATATTTTTGTTTCTTCTTTCTTGCAGGATGATACTGCCGTAACTAGCAGTAAGCCGCCAAACAAAATTTTCTGGAGTATATTTTTCATTTTTAAATGTTTTTTCTGTTGGTCGATTTTCTATTGCAGTTTAGTAACCAGTATTTTGAGCCAGGTTCGGGTTACTGTTTATTTCCGGTGAAGGAATAGGATAAAGGTTGCGGAAGGTTTGTACAGATGTACCACTTGCTACTCCACCTTTCCATGGCCACAGGTAAGCGCTGGTAGTAAACTTTCCAAATCTTATAAGGTCCGTTCTTCTCTTTGCTTCCCAATACAATTCTTTAGCACGTTCATCTAAAATGTTGTCCAGTGTTAGCGTAGTGTAATTAAAATTAGTGCTGCCACTGTGTGCTCTTTCAACCACTTTGTTGATAGCTGCAACCGCTTCAGGAATGCTACCCAAACGAACTTTTGCTTCAGCATAAATCAGGTAAGCTTCTGCTAACCGGTAAATTGGAAAATCAACATCTGAATGATCTAAGTTTGAGCCCAGGGCACCAGTTGATGTTACATTTCTCCACTTGCTAATACCATATCCATCGGTAAATACACTGATGTCGTTTATTTGAAGGCTTTGACCATTAGTAAAAAAGAGTGCTCTTTTATCGGTGGCACCACTTGGATCGGCAAATTTGTTTACCAAACCGCTTGTGGTACGATAGCCAGACCATCCCCCATTAACTCCGAAGGAATCTTTTGCAATATCAAGCATTTTACCGCCCACAGGTGCATGGGTAAGGAAGGTTGTACCACCAAAACTCTTAGTTCTAACACCATCAAAAGCAACTGCGAATATAAATTCAGGTGATTTGTTGTTGTCTGCAAGAAACAGCTCATTGTATTTTGGTTGAAGACTATAACCTGCTGCCATTACTTTGGCACTGTATTCTGCCGCTTCCGTATATTTTTTTGTATTAATATAAACTTCTGCATTCAGGTAAAGGTTTGCCATCAACATCCACAATGCCGCTTTATCTATACGACCATACTCGTTTGTTTTTGGTTCTGCCAATAATGTCTCCAGTTCTTTACCTTCTTTTTCTATATAACTAAAAAGTTCAGCTCTTGTTGCTTGTCTTGGTAAAAAAGAAGTGCCCACCACATTCGAATCTGTAACAAAAGTTACGTTACCAAAAAGATCCAGTGCATGCAGGTAACTAAGTGCCCGCAGAAATCTTGCTTCAGAACGATAGTCCTGTATTTTATCTGCATCTTTTGACAGTCCCCTCGCATTTACTTTCTCTTCCGAGCTTTCGTTTATAAAAGCATTAGCAAGTGTAATCTGATAAAACAGGCGACTATATAATGCTCTTACGAAATTGTCACTTGCGCTCCAGTCCATTTCATGAAAATCTTTTATAGTCTGGTCGTTCCACGATACAACTGCTTCATCCGTTGGTAATTCCTGAAGGTTGAAATAAGTACGCAGGTAATCAGAAAATCCCTCATCAATACCGCGAATATCACCGCTTCCGGCAGGTCCGGAATTGCCGGTTAAGGCTAACCCACCATACACTTTAGCCAGGGCACTTTTATACCCTGCTTCGGTACTATAAAGTACATCAGCAGTAGTACTATAAGCAGGTGTGCGGTCAAGATCCTTAGTGCAGGAGCTGATAAGCACCACGCTAAGCGCCGCAATCATCCATTTAATATTTTTCATATATCTAAATTTTATTTTGATCAATTAAAAGTCAAGGTTGATACCTAAAGCATACATACGAGGCCGGGGATAAATTGTATTGTCAATACCACCCGCTATTTCCGGATCAAGCCCTTCATACTTTGTAATAACAAATACATTCTGGCAACTTGCATTCAACCGAAGGTTTGCTTTATCGTGAAACACCTTTCCAACACTATAAGTTAGGTAGGCATTATCCATTCTAACAAAAGATGCATTCTCAAGATAATAATCACTCCAGGTTTGTTGTTGTACAAAACCTGACTTTAACACTTCACGGTTAGGATTGTTCAGGTATCCAAGGTTTGTGAGGGCACTGTTTACTGTGCCACGACCTGCCTTAACATCGTTGTACATGTAATTGCCGATGCTTGAACGCAATACAAATCCACCCGTTAATTTTTTGTAGGTAGCACTGGCTGTGAAACCCATAAAAGCAGTAGCTTCTGCATTCTTTGTCCAGTATTTATCAAGATCATTTATGATACCATCGCGGTTTTTGTCTTCATACAATCCTTCAATCGGTTTACCGGTTTTATCATAAATCTGCTTGTATAAAAAGAAGGTCCTTGGACGATAACCAACACTATTTATTTGAACGGTATTAAACCCACCTGCACCGCCTGTTGCTGCACCCAGGTACTTAGGATCGTTTACCAATTGTAGTTTTGTAATATCGTTCTCTATTATATGTGTATAGTTGAAACCCAGGTCTAACGAAAAATCTTTAGTGCGTATAGGATTTAAACCTAATGTAAACTCTAGCCCTTTGTTTGAAATGGACCCGATATTTGTAAGCACTTCATTTGTGAAATTGGTACCAGCTGCCGTTGGCACAACTGCCAGCAAATCGCTTGTTTCTTTTTCATAATAGTCGGTGCTGAAAGTGATACGGTTATCATAGAATCCAAAATCAAGTCCAATATTTCTTGATTCAGTTTCTTCCCATTTCAACGAAGCTACGTAGCCATCGGGACGTGCAATTGTGTAGAACTGGTTACCAAACTGGTACCGGGCAGCACTATCGCCATAATTAAAATTCGGCTGGTATGCATAATCACCAATACCATCCTGCTGACCAGTGATACCCCATCCAAGGCGTAGTTTCAAATCACTAAATACTTTTGACGTCTTCATGAAAGGTTCGTCGATAATCTTCCAGGCAACGGCAGCAGAAGGAAAATTACCCCAGCGATAATCTGGTCCGAACCTTGAAGAGCCGTCGCGGCGCATGGTAGCTGTTATCAGGTAACGATCCATTAAGGCATAATTTACCCTGCCGAAAAAAGATACCAGCGTATTTTGTGTTTGAAACGGTTGACCTGCTTTATTGGCAATGGCACCATTTGCAAGCCTGTCGGCAAAAGAAGGTGACATAGTTAACCAATCTTGCCATGAATAACCTGCAGTAAGATCAACCCTGCTACGAATAGCTTTCACATCTTTGGTATAATTCAGGTATACTTCGAGCAATTTGTTTTTCTTTTCCTGCTCGTATTCATTATTGGTACCACCTTTTGATTTGTCGTTTGGATCAAGCGCAACTCTTGTAAAACCGGTAGCGGCATATGCCGGAATAAAGATTGTTCCCCTGCCTTTGCTGTAGTCGTAACCAAGGTTTAGGTTGGCTTTCAAATCAGGAAGAAAGGGAAGTTTATAATCCAGTTGGACGTTGCCGATAAAGCGGTTTACGTTACTGTTATTATCCTGTTGCTGAATTAAGCCCAATGGATTTTTTGCAGCATTTGTATTTAACTGGCCGGGTGCACTTTGCCATTGGAAAAAGCGGAAGACATCATTAGAAAATATTTTCTGCGTTGGATCAAAACCAACTGCTGATCCAATTGCACCACCATCGGCAAAATGACTTTGTGAATTAGAATATTTGGTATTGATATTTACAGTGAGATGATCGTTTAAAAATTTTGGAGAAAGATTTAAACTTACGTTGGTACGTTGTAAATTATCAGTACGCAAAATGCCATCCTGGTTTAAATATCCAAACGATAAACGATAAGGGATAGACTTAAGTCCACCACTAAAAGAAATATTGTTATCGCTTGCAAATGCAGGCCGGTAGATGATATCCTGCCAGTCGGTTGACTGGTCGCCCAGCAAAGCTATATCTGCAGCTTTGCCGTTCGCTCTTACAAAATCTGAAAATTCGGATGCGGATAAAACGTCTGATTCACCCCTTTTTGCAGATACGGAATTTAGCGTTGTAAAGTTTACTCTCAACTTATCCCCTTTTCTTCCTCTTTTAGTTGTGATGATGATAACGCCATTTGCAGCACGTGATCCATAGATAGCGGCTGCAGATGCATCTTTCAAAATGTTGAAACTTTCGATATCGTTAGGGTTAATAAGACTCAGCGGATTGGGAGATCCGGAAATGCCATTATTATCAACGGGCACTCCATCAATTACAATCAATGGATCGTTGCTTGCATTCAATGAAGTACCACCGCGTATCCGGATACGGCTACCTGCACCGGGATTACCACCGTTCGGCGTAATTTGAACACCGGCAACTTTACCGGCAATCAATTGGTCAGGTGTAGTAATTGGACCTTTTACAAAGTCTTTACTGGTAACCAGTGCAACCGATCCCGTAAGATCTTTTTTCTTTGCAGTACCATAACCAACTACTACTACTTCATTAAGCTGGCTGCTGGCAGTAGCTGAAATGGAAGCATTGATTTCACCACCGGTTACTTTTACTTCTTTCAGTCCAAAACCTATAGAGGAAAGAACCAATGTGCTGTTTAATGGTGCGGAAATAGTGTAATTACCATCAGCATCCGTAGAGGTGCCGTTGTTGGTTCCTTTTACAAGTACAGAAACGCCTGCAAGGCCGCTTCCATCTTTTGAATCAGTCACTCTGCCGGTGACTTTAATGTTTTGCTGGCCAAAAACTGTTGCACTTATTAGCAACAGAACCGGCAAAACGATTCTTTTAAGCAGATTTGTCGAGATCATAAATCAACTGTTTACGTGTAGAATAATCGAAGTTTAAATTTGAATTTGCTATAACCTTTATTGAAAATTTTTTTATAAAACTGGCGGGAAAAAGACGAGGATTTAATGATGTAAATCATATGGATGAAACGGGTGTGCGCAGAACTAAAAAAAAGCAGGAAAAATCATAGAATAAACTTATTAATGACAAGTTGTAATGAGTTTTTGTTGCTTTTAATTAGATGATTTATTCACTCTTTATTTATTGTTTTGATATTTGTCCAAGATCATTACAGAAAGATTCAATTATTATGAAAAGTAGCCATACTTAGTTAAGATTATAACAGGAAATCAATCAGCATTTTAGAACAACATTAATAGCTTATGCTTTTATAATTAAACCTTTTTATCTAATAATCAAAGCACTACTTAATTATAATTCAAATTGCCCGCAACAATAAATTGCTTCCCCTCTTTCACCGTTATTGTAGCCCCGGGTAAAATAGTTTGAGGTACGTTTAATATACAAGCTCCATTTATTACAGGATCAATTATAATGTCAAAACCAGGTGGCAAAGAAGCAGGTGGCAAAAGGTTTCCGCTCCAATTGGCAGGATTATTCCAGTTTCCGTTTCCTGTAAAAGTATAAGTAACCGGAAGCAACGAAGTAGGATCACGATCAAGAAAAACATAGTATTCACCTGCTGCAAGTTCGAAAGATTCCGGGGCTCCTGTTGCAGTATGCGTAGCCGTGCCAGTATACTTTAGCCCACCTTTTATGTACGGATACCAGGTGCCAGGTTTTTGAAAAGTTACATTACCTGTTTTTGTCACCACATCAAAGTTTCCTATTACACAAATATTTAATGCGTTAGTTGTAACCTGCAGCCATTTAAAACTACCATCCAGGCTACTTCCAATACTGTTTGACGTAAATGCAGGCAGATAAGAAGGTACTTTCCTCAGCGTTAATAACTTAGCATAGGTCTCATATAACGCTTTACGGTTCGCATTCAACAGGTAATCCCATTTTATTGGTTTTCTGCTAGTTCTGCAATCATTACTTATTGTACCATTCTCACAATAGTTTATGGAATAATCGTAGCCTAATTCACCAAACTGCCAAAGCATTTTGGGTGCGGGTGTCATGGCCCAAAAAGCAGCAGCCATTCCCATACGACTTAATGACGTATTAAGAGCTCTTACTTCCACCTTTCCAAATTCCCGGTTCCGATACATTAGCCTCTCTTCATCATGGCTTTCCATGTAAGTTACCAGGTTGGGTGCTGTCCATCCCCGGTTCGTATATATGCCACGCTGAAAGTTTGAACTGGGAATATAACCCATGGTGGCTTCGTTATAATCGTGATTGGCATTACCCCATAACAGCATGCCATAATTCGACAATTCAATTTCCTCGCTATCATAGGCAAAATGCTCCAGGATACAATACGAATTGGGGGCAACAGCCTGCATTTTGTTGTAAATACGTTTCCAAATAGTTATCCTGCTTTGGTCGTAGCTATCCCAGGCGCTTTGATTGTTTAAATTATTAACCTGCGTAAAACCTTTGCTTAAGTCCCAACGGAAACCATCGATTTTATAATTAAGCAACCAATGCTCTACTACCCTGTCTACCAAAGCTTTTGTATCCGGGCTTTCATGATTAAAATCGTAACCCACATTAAAAGGATGTTTGGCATCTACATTGTGCCACGGATTGTTGGCTGCTGGTTTATTGGTACCACTGTTAAAATACATCTGAACAGTTGGCGACAATCCAAATGCATGATTCATTGCAATGTCCATAATAACTGCAATTCCATTTTTATGGCATTCATCAATGAATTGTTTGAAATCGGTTTCAGTACCATAATTTTTATCAGGTGCAAAATAAAAATCAGGATTATAACCCCAGCTATTATTGCCTTCAAATTCATTTACCGGCATCAGTTCAATTGCTGTGATACCTAATCTTTTAAGATACGGTATGGAGTCTTTTACTGTTTTCCATCTTTCGGTAGCAACAAAATCTCTTATTAATAATTCATATATAACAAGGTTGCCTTTGTTGGGTTTATTGAAATTTGGAACCTGCCAGTTGTAGGCCGGTTTGCCTGTTTGTATTATGCTGACTATTCCGGTTGTTTTACCTACGGGATATGGTTTTAAATTAGGATAAGTAACAGGTGAAATATATTGATCGTTCCAGGGATCCAATACTTTTTCAGTATAGATATCTGCTACCCGCAGGCTGTTATCAATAATGTATTGAAATGAATATTCTACACCCGGGGTAAGGCCGGTAATTGTAAGCCAATATCGCAATCCATCCGGCGTTTTCTTCATCTGGTATTCCTGGTTTTCCGACCAGTTATTGAAATCACCCGTCACCCTTACATCGTTCTTAAAAGGTGCATATAAAACCAATGACACTACAGTTGGATCATCCGAATAATTAATGCCATCCTTTAACCCGGCTGGTACCGGTGCAATTACATTTGCGGGTGCTATATAAAAGCGGACTGTATCGCGTTTTGTAATTCCACCTGCTATTGCCTGCACAATAATTTCCTGCGTACCGGCCGCTATAATTGTTGGGTTTGCCGAAATACTGGTACCTGATGCCACAGTTGAACCTACCTGTATGCCGTTGTAAAAAAACTTCAATTCTGCATCGATGCTAGATTTTGCGGTCAACGCGATTGTTTCACCTACGTTTTTCACAATAGGTTCTGGTGTTGCCTGGAAATTTGGCTGACGAACCGGAACCGTGAACTTTACATTCAAGCCAGCTTCATAAACAGGCAAATACATGTCGGAACCATCTGTATTGCGTTGCACCAATGAGCCATTTGCATTTCTAAAAAGGATAGCAATCTTCAGGATCTTTTCAGCAGGATTGACGATGTTATAAAAAGCACGCAGGCCGCCATTGATGGTATAAGTCCATTTATTGGAACTTGGCCCGGAAGCTTTGGCAGCCTCATTTGCCTCACCCCAGGTAAATTTCGAATAGCGCCAGTCAGAGGGGCCAGTACTTAGATTTGTTATAACCCCGGTATGTACATAAGCAAAACCGGTAAAGCCATTTAAGCCCAAATTTCCTTTAGATCCATCAACGGTAATGGCAACTACTGCATCCGATTCTTTTATAAAATCAGGTGTTGTGGTTAATAACTGGCCATTAGTGAAAATTACCCATAAGGTAAAAAGGAGTGTAAATCTTAATCTCATATGCAAGCTGTAATGTTGGCCGGTAACTAATAAAAATCCGGCTATTTAAATCGTCGAAAACAAAGATGTGTATTTTTTACACAAAGTCAAAAAAAATTGTTTGTTTCTTTTAAAATAATTTGTGGTTTTGAGGGATTAGAAATCAATTCCTATCCACTTCCGCTTGTTTTTCTCGTATTTTTCAAAGTTGAACTGGTACAATTTTCCCGGCCTGTGTTTTACATCCTCCTCAAATTCGCCGGTGTCTTCTAAAAAGTCCATGGAGAAAAATTTCTTGCGAAAGTTGCGCCTGTCAAGTTCTACATTTAAAATGGCTTCATACAAGTTTTGCAGTTCCCGCAATGAGAATTTTTCAGGAAGGAGATTAAACCCAAGCGGGTGTTCCTGTATGCGTTTCTGGAGCCATTTATAACATTTATCTATGATGGCTTTGTGATCGAAAGCCATATCGCTATCACTTAAAGAGGTAAGTGGATGCCAGTGCAGTTCATTAGCGGTTATCTGTAATTGATGATGCTGTGTATTTAGAAGCGAACAATAAGCAATTGTAACTACCCTGCCTCCGGGGTGCCGGTCGGGGCTGCTAAACGAACGTACCTGGTCAAGATAAACGTTCGACATACCAGTTCTTTCCGTTAAAACACGATAAGCTGCTTCATCCAGTTCTTCTGTTGCTCTTACCACATCGCCAAGCAAACTCCATTTGCCTTTAAAAACTTCGAGGTCACTACGTATAAGTAAAACCTTCAGTTTATTATCTTCAAAGCCAAAAATTACGCAATCCACCGTTAAGGCAACAGTGGGATAATTTGCTACAAGTTGGGTTGCATCATGTATGAGATTATCCGTAGAAAGTGTTTCGGCTTCCAGTTCTTTTTTCATCAGCAATCGATAAAAGTTATTCTTTTTAGGGCAATGGTGGAACGAATCTACAATCAATGTGTAAATAATACATATTTATTTGACAAGTTTTTTTTCCGTCATTTGCGGGGTACCAGTTTTGTGTTGCCTTTTTCACATTTGAACTAACCTATATCTGAACCGGATTAAATCTGGAAATAATTTTTTAGCTATGCCAAACCAGGAAATCATCGAGCGAAATCTTAGTACAACCAACGATTGGCTGACCGGCCGGAAAACCATACAAAAAAGAGAGGAACTGGAAGAATTAAAAGACCTGCTCCTCTTTCATGAACACCGGTACTATGTTATGAATGAACCGTTGTTAACCGACCCGGAATACGACCAGCTGTATAAAAAATTAGAGATTGCCGAAGAACAATATCCTGAATGGATTACACCTGATTCGCCCACACAAAGAGTAGGAAGCAGCCTGAATGCGGCTTTCACAACCGCAGAGCATATCGTTCCGATGCTTAGTCTTGAAAACAGTTACAATGCGGCCGACCTTAATGATTGGGACCGAAAGGCCAGGGAAATGAGTAAACTGCCTCAAATTGAATACTGCATAGAACCAAAATTCGACGGTGCCAGTATCTCGGTAATATATGAAAACGATTACCTGTTGCGAAGCGTAACCCGAGGCGACGGAATACAAGGTGATGATATAACCACCAATAGCAGGCAGATCCGGAACATTCCTCTGAAAGCTGGATTTTCAGATTTCGGCATACAACAAATTGAAATAAGAGGCGAGGTGTTAATGAGTAAAAAAGCTTTTGCTTTTTTCAATGAGCGTCTGTCAGAAGAAGGCCTTGCCCCCCTGGCTAACCCGCGTAATGCCGCTGCGGGTTCTTTAAGAATGAAAAATCCTAAAGAAGTAGCTAAACGATCGTTAGAAGCTTTTTTCTACCATGTAAGCTATCTAGTTAACCAGCCTAGTGCTGTTGCCTCACAAAATATTCCTGAAACACATTCAGCTATGCTGGAGATGCTTTGGCAATCAGGCTTCAGAAGCCCGGTCAAAGAATCAAAGGTGGTACAAGGTATTAATGCGGTTATCGATTATTGCAACAGTTATGAACAAACCAGGGATGAGCTGCCATACGAAATAGATGGTATGGTAATAAAGGTGAATGACTTGAAGCTACAGGAAAAGTTAGGTATGACCACGCATCATCCGCGTTGGGCTATAGCCTTTAAATTTAAAGCACGGCAGGCAAGTACCCGTTTGCTTGCCATCGAATTCCAGGTGGGGCGTACAGGGGCAGTAACGCCGGTAGCCAAACTGCAGCCTGTTGGTATTGGCGGCGTAACCGTTGGAAGTATCAGTGTTCACAATGAAGAATATATTAGAGAAAAAGACCTTCGCTTAGGTGATATGGTGATAATTGAAAGAGCTGGCGATGTGATACCTCAAATCGTTCGTCCATTGGTTGACCAAAGAAATGGCAGTGAGCAATTGATTACATACACAACTATTTGCCCTGCTTGCCAAAGTAAATTATTTAAAGAAACAACTGAAGCTGTGTGGCGTTGCATTAATGCCGAATGCCCTGCCCAGGTGATAGAGAAGATGATCCATTTTGTAAGCAAAGACGCTATGGATATCCGGAGTTTTGGTGAACAACAGGTCAGAAAATTCTACGAATTAGGGTTGCTAAACGATATACCAGGTATTTACCGGCTAGATTTTACCAGGTTAGGAAAACTGGAAGGATTTGGCCAGAAATCGATCGACAACCTGCGGGCTTCTATCGAACAATCAAAACAGCAGCCATTGCACCGGTTGATCTATGGCTTGGGTATAAGACATGTGGGAGAAACCACTGCCAAGGCCCTGGCCAGAAGAGTAAGTCACATTTCTGAATTAAAAATAATTACCATAGATGAATTGATGCAGCTGGAAGATTTTGGTCCCAAAGTCGCCAACAGTGTACACCAGTTTTTTCAAAACCCGCAGAATATAGCAATGCTGCACGAATTAGAAGAAATTGGTATAAATATGACCAATCAAAAAAGCAGTACCACCAATGACAGTGCATTTTTAAATGGCAAAAGCTTTGTTTTTACAGGAACTCTTTCTAAATTAAAGCGCAGTGATGCCGAAGAGATGGTTGAAAAAGCCGGTGGACAAATTTTAAGTGGTGTAAGCAGCAAACTAAATTATCTTGTGGTGGGTGAAGATGCAGGAAGCAAACACGAAAAAGCAAAAAAAATTCCATCTATTCATATAATTTCCGAAGACGACTTTCTAAAACTTTTTGATTATGATCAAAAAACTTGAAGGTGAAAAATGGCACCAGGTTGTGTTTGACAACTGGCAAACTATGCAGCGTAAATATGCCATTAGCAACCAGGGCAGGCTTGCCAGTTACACCGATAGCGTAATTCAGGATGGCATCCTGCTAAAAGGCTCTGATATTGAAGGATACAAAGTACTCCGGCTCCGTGTTAATGGCAAGTATATTGCCTTCCTTTTTCATCGGCTTGTAGCGGAATATTTTCTTAAAAAACGCAAACCCGAACATGTATTGGTTATCCATAATAATTACAAAAAACAGGATAACCAGCTTGACAATTTGCGGTGGGCAACAAAGGAAGAAGTAGCCGAACACAGCAAACAAAGTCCGGCTGTAAAAGCGTATCGTAAAAAAGTTAGCGAAAGTATTCCTGAAATCAAACGTGGTTTAAAACTGACTGTTACGCAGGTAAAACAAATAAAAAAGTTGTTGCAAAACCCCAAACGAAAACTTACCTATAAACAAATTGCTGCCCGGTATGAAATAAGCGAAATGGCAATTACCCGTATTAACCGCGGTGAAAATTGGGGGTATGTAAGTATTTAGACACCTACCGGTTTACAGGTACAAAATCGACTGAATTAAAAAACAAAATACTGCTATTGGAACATCTAAAACTCGCTTAAAATATATTTATTGGTTGTAATACGAACCCGATTATCTAAAATCAACTAAGAGTACGTAATCTGCTATACCGGCAATTTCAAAACAACTAAAGTTTTTTGATTCAGCCCGGCCTTTGCTCTTGAAGTACTAAATTTCTGATACAAAAAAGCTGGTTCTAATAACAGCAGTTTACCTTCACAAATCAAATACCAGGTATGCTGCAAAAGACGACCATCGGCTTTCTAAAAGATTTAAAAAAGTACAACAACAGGGAATGGTTTGAAAATAATCGCAGCAGGTATGACGCGGCTAAAATTGATTTCGAAAATTTTGTTGGAACTGTTCTTGATAAGATGCGTGTTACCGACCCCACGATAGCAGATTTAAAACCTAAAGATTGCACCTTCAGAATCAACCGTGATGTACGTTTTAGCAAAAACAAAGCGCCTTATAAAACCAATATGGCCATGTACATTTCAAAAGGTGGGAAGAAAACAAATAACGCCGGATATTACCTGCATTGCGAACCAGGTGCTGCATTTATAGCTGGTGGAATGTGGATGCCAATGGCACCGGATTTAAAATTAGTGCGGCAGGAAATAGATTACAACTGGGATGAATTTAAAGCCATAATAAATGCAAAAAAATTCAAAGCCCATTTTAAAGACCTTCAAAAAACACCCGATACTTCGCTCACACGACCACCGAAAGGCTATGATGAACATAATGCTGCCATTGAGTACCTGAAACTAAAAAGTTTTATAGCTTCCAGTGCTATTGATGATACTGATCTCACCAGTATCAATCTTGTAAAAAAAGTAGTAGCTGGTTTCGAAACTATGAAACCTTTTATCTTGTTTTTAAACCGTGCCCTGGAGGTATAAAAAAAGGCTGACCCCTTAGTGGAGACAGCCTCTTAATTATGAATTTAAATTTCTAATTCAACAAGCCTTGTGCGCTTAAATATTCTGCAATTTGGATAGCGTTTGTAGCAGCACCTTTTCTCAGGTTATCGCTTACGATCCAGCAGTTCAGCGTATTGTCCTGGCTTTCATCCCGGCGAATGCGACCTACAAAAGTGTCGTCTTTATCGTGAGCAAAAAACGGCATTGGGTAAATTTGATTTGCAGGATCATCCTGCACCACCACACCGGGTGCTGCTGAAAGCAATGCTCTTACTTCGGTAAGATCAAAATCATTTTCAAACTCAATATTCACGCTTTCACTATGGCCACCCATAACCGGTAATCGAACTGTAGTAGCTGTTACACGAATGGAATCGTCGCCAATAATCTTATTGGTTTCTTTCACCATTTTCATTTCTTCTTTGGTATACCCATTGTCGAGAAATACATCTATCTGGGGAATCACATTCAAATCAATCTGGTATTTATAAGCCATGGCATGCGATGCATCACCACTGTTTACTTCGTTTTTTCTCTCGCCTAATAATTGCTCTACGGCTTTTACACCGGTACCTGTTACACTCTGGTAAGTGCTTACAACTACCCTTTTGATTTTGTATTTATCGTGCAATGGTTTTAATACTAAAACCATTTGAATGGTAGAACAATTTGGGTTGGCAATAATTTTATCTTCTGCCGTAAGTACATCTGCATTTACTTCGGGAACAACCAATTTCTTTGTTGGATCCATGCGCCATGCACTGCTGTTATCAATAACGGTAATACCAGCTGCAGCAAACTGTGGCGCAAGGCTCAGGGAGGTACTACCTCCGGCTGAAAACAACGCTACATCAGGTTTTGCAGCAATAGCATCAGCGGCGCTTACAACCTTATATCCTTTACCCTTAAACATAATTTCTTTACCGATCGATTTTTCCGATGCAACGGGAATAAGTTCTGTAACCGGAAAATTACGTTGTTCGAGCACCTGCAACATTTTAGTGCCCACCAGGCCGGTAGCGCCCACTACTGCTACTTTCATTGTTTTGTTTCTGTTTTTTGATGATAAAAAATACGGTTAAAGCTAAAAAAACGGCCTTCCAATTTTGGAAGGCCGCTCAGTTATGTTTTCTACTAATCAACACAAACAGTTAGCACCTTCCCTGTGGAATGTGTTTCTTATTGCGTTTAATTGTAGTTATTGTAATCATTTCGGGCCGCAAAGTAATTGAAAAATCGTTATCAATTGCAAAGATGTACTGAAAGTTTTTTAAGGAACGGCTTTTTTCTCTCGTAAAAGACCGGGTATTTAAAGAGTGAATGGCTTTTTTAATTCCTATAATCTTTTGTTTAACCTAAGATTTTAATTTGAATTCGAGCGGAATAATACACCTCGCTGTAAAGTTGCGCCCCATATTAAATACCCCCATCCTACCCGTAGCCTGGTTTTCGGCAGTATACTTTAACCTGCTTAAATGTGATTGATACGCTTTGTCAAAAACATTGTTAAACGAGAAATGGAAACTGGCCCATTTGTGTTTTTTCAAAAGCAAATCTGTGCCAATTCCGGCATTTATTAACGCATAACCCGCTGTAACCGTTTCCGTACTATAGCCTGTAAATGGATTAGACTGTTTTTGACTGGCATCCATTTCAACTTTGAAATACAAGTTTTCGAGCCCCTTTAACTTCGATGGTTTTGCCCACTCTGCCCGTAATTCTGACAACAGCCGAAGGGGTGCAATCATGGGAAGATTTTTTGATCCATCTACTGCTTGCGTAAATCTTCCCTTCACATAGCTCAGTGAGTTTTCAAAATGCAGCCAGTCAAGCGGGTGAGGATGAAGATCGACTGAAAATTCGAGGCCGCCCAGGGTAGCAGTTTGCTGGTTGAATTTATAACCGGGCACAAGGTCACCGTTATCGCCAACTATCATTGAATCGGTCCCGGCAGCAGTTTGCAGTTTTTGAAGAAAAATATAGTTACTGATCCGGTTGATATACGGTGTGAGGCTAAAGGAAATATGTGATGCATTATATTCAATGGCAAGATCACCTTGCAGCGATGTTTCACTTTTTAAATCAGCAGTTCCTATTTCAAAACGGTTTGTTCCTTCATGCTCACCGTTAGCAGTCAGTTCAGCCACACCCGGGGCCCTGAATGCCCGGCTGATATTGGCCTTAAATGTAAAAGCATCATTTGCCAAATAGCTCGCCCCCGCACTAGCTGAAAAATTGGCAAAATTGTTCGAGAGTGCTTCAAACTTTGTTTTACCAAAATCATCCAGTAATTCGTCGGTTTCCAAATGCCGGTTATCTAGCCTTACACCACCGGTAAAAACCAATTTGCTATTAATATTTTTCTGCAAAAAGAAGTAGCCACCGGCATCAAAAAGGGCATAATCAGGAATCAGGGCTTCTTCAGCTTTGTTTTTATTCTCTTGCTGCATACCGCTAACCCCTACTGCCATTTTCCATCCTTTTGTTTCGGCAAAATGATACGCAATATTGTAATTGATTGTTTTCAGATCAAAAAAGGATTCAGGTGTGTTCGGTTGATCTACCTCACCAAATTCCTGCCGCTTGTTGTGCTGAAAACCAATTAGTGCACTGAGCCTGCCGTTTCCAAGATTGAAATTATTATCAAGGGCTAATTTAAAATGTTGTATTTGCTGATTGGGAACAAACAGTTTTTTACCGGTAAGTTCATTATTGGTTGCCGCGTGTTCCTGGTTTGTTCCGCTGTACAATAAAAACCGTCCATTTTGATCCCGGTCGCCTTCTATAATACCAATGTGCTGATCAAAATTGCTAACGACCAGGTGCGAATAGCCCCAGTTGCGATTAATACCAATGGTAGCTCCGAAATCTGCCTCTTTAAACCGGCTGTTCAATACCCGGCCATCATATCTGTTGCGATAATCACCTGCATTTTTTGTACTGGCGCTGGCGCTGAAAATAAAGCCATTTTTCTTCCCGGAAATATCGGCATGTGATCCAAATAACTGGTTGTTTCCATTATAACATGCCGACAGGTTCGCCCTGATTACATTTTCAGGAACAGGTATATAACTCTGAATATTTAAGACACCGCCAATTGCATCACTGCCGTACATAAGCGATGCAGGGCCACGCAGGATCTCGGCACGCTGCACGCTGTATTCGTCTATTTCAATGCCATGCTCGTCTCCCCATTGCTGTCCTTCCTGGCGCATTCCATCGCTCAGGGTTACAACCCTGTTATAGCCGAGGCCGCGAATAACAGGCTTAGCTACAGCTGGCCCGGTAGTTAATGCAGAAACACCGGATTTTCGCGTAAGTGCCTCTATTATATTGTTGGCAGAAGACCGGTATAAATCCTGTTTTCTTACTACAGAAACCGGGATGGGGGTAACCCGTATAGAAGTAGCTTTTGAGACTCCTGTTACGGTTACATTGTCATTTTCAGCTACAGTACTATTTAAGGTAAAATCCCGGGATGTTTCTCCGCTAATTACAACCGGAAGCGCAAGCGAAGCAAATCCCTGGTATGTGATATCAATAATGTAGTTACCTACGGGCAAATAATTGAATTTAAATTGGCCATTTGAGTCCGCGGCCGCTCCCGTACGTAAATCAGGAAAATATAGCGAAGCACCAGCGAGTGGTTTTCCGGTTTCTTCATCTGTAATACGTCCCTGCAAACTGCCTCTTTTATTAGCCTGCACCCGGCCCTGAACCTGCTGTGCCGAAGCCTGGAAAGTAAGCCCTAAATAAAATGCGATTAAAACCGGAAATAATTTGTGCAACATTTACGATATTTTGTAACTCTGTTGCAAATATAAATTTGAAGCGGCTGCCCTGCCAAAAAAATTAATGCAACAGGAAAATGCAACAAATCGGAATTCTATTGCTTTCAGCCTGGTAAATAAACAACCATTAATACCGTTATTAGTTCACATAAACTGCTTTTTCTTTTAACCCGGTTAGTTCACCAATGGTATGGTGATGCAAACCGTTGGCTTCAAGCAGATTACTTACAAGTGAAGCATCATCCTTTTTAACAGCAATCAATAATCCACCGTTTGTTTGCGGATCGGGAAGTAAATCAATCGCTTCATGCTGGTTGAGACTGATATGAAGGTCAATTTTATGACCGTAGCTTTTCCAGTTACGTATAGATCCGCCGGGTATTACTCTTTGTTCGAGGTAGGATTTTGCAGCTGGTAAAACCGGGACTTTATTGTAAAACAAATTGGCGCTCAGGTTACTTCCTTCACACATTTCTACGAGGTGCCCAAGCAATCCAAAACCAGTAACATCGGTCATGGCATGAACGCCGCTTATGTAGCCAAGTTCCTGTCCAATCTTATTCAATTGCATTAATTGATTCATCATAATTGCCAGGTGCGGCTCGCTTAACAGGTCACGTTTTTGTGCGGTTGATAGAATACCGATCCCAATTGGTTTCGTTAAAAACAAAACATCACCCAGGAGGGCACTGCTGTTGCGTTTTAAATTGGTAATTGCTACCAATCCATTTACAGCCAACCCAAATATTGGTTCGGGACTATCAATGCTATGTCCGCCCGCAAGCGAAATACCTGCTTCTGCACAAATACTTCTTGCTCCTTCTATTACCTGTTGTGCAATGGCAGCTGGTAATTTATCAACGGGCCATCCAAGTATTGCAATAGCTACAATTGGTTGTCCGCCCATAGCATACACATCGCTTATTGCATTAGCTCCCGCAATTCTTCCGAATGAAAAGGGATCATCTACAATAGGCATAAAAAAGTCGGTAGTAGTAACAAGTGCAGTGCCATTTCCCAGGTCATACACTGCTGCATCATCCTTACTGCTGTTACCAACTAATAATTTATTATTATCAGGTGCAGCAAGGTTTGTTTTTAAGATACTATCCAAAACTTCCGGAGCTATTTTGCAACCGCAACCAGCTCCATGAGAATATTGGGTAAGCTTATAAGTAGCAAGATCGTTTTCAATCATTTTTAATATTTAAAGTATGCGTTAACAACGCGACATTGGCCTGCGAATCTACCTGCGGTGTTTCAATAGTAGTAATAAGTGCCTTCAAATTGTCCCTGTTATGCAAGGCTTTTTCATAACATTTATCGTAGTAAGCAAGCAGTATTCCAAAGCTCGAAGCAATATCATTTTCCAATAAGAAATTGATCGCTTTTCTGGTTTCCAAACCACCCAATCTTTTTTGAATTCGCTCTATAGCGGCCACTAGTTCTTCTTTATTTAAACAACCATAGGTAACAACAATATTTTGCAGTCTTGCTTCAAAAGGAATAGAAAGAAACACAACGGGCTTATTACGCATAGTATTGTAAAGTGGAAGCGGAATAGTAATGTTGCCAATGCGCCTGCTTTCATCTTCCACCCAAATTACAAGGTCATCCTTTTTGTTGCTTCTATGTAATTTTTCGGCAAGGCAGTTTTCAAACATTTCCTGCGTTGGTTGTGCTGCCATTCCTATTGCACCAAATGCCGATCCTTTATGAGAAGCCATTTTTTCAAAATGGATTACCTGGTCTCCTGCCAGTTCCAGTTGATCCAGCAATTCAGTTTTTCCACTCCCGGTATAACCGCCTAAAATTTGAAGTTTATAATCCTTTGAAAACTGATCCAAAACCCAATTTCGATAAGCTTTGTAACCCCCAACTAGCGTGTATACCTTGAATCCATAAAGGTCAAGTAGCCAGGCTACTCCAGCACTGCGCATTCCCCCCCGCCAGCAATGCACCAATACTGACTGGTTGTTTTCGCCACCAGCGTAATATTTTTCACAGATCGATATTACTTCATCAATCATGGGCAACAACTTGCTTCCAAAACTTGAAAGACCAATCCTGATAGCCTGTTGCTTTCCCTGCTGTTTATATGCTGTACCAACTACCCTTCGTTCTTCATCTGAAAATAGCGGTAAACTAAAAGCACCGGGTATATGTGCATGCAAAAATTCGCCCGGGCTTCTTACGTCAAGCACAGGGTAGTTAGAAGCCAATTCAATGAAATCAGTTATGTTTAGCCGGGTTATTGCCAAAGAAATATTTCAGATTTGAAATGAAAAAATAATGGGTAAAAACCATATGAAAATTGCATGATTTTATTACTTCAAAAGTGCGCCAACAGTTTGAACTGCTAATGGGTGGTAAGCGGCTTTTGCTTTTTCAAAAACCTGTTGTGCCCACTGCTTACCTTCCGGTGTTTTTACCATTGCTTTATAAACTGGGACAATCAATTTTCTTCTTCCATTATTCATTAGAAAAGTTTCAATTGCAGGATAAGCTGGTTTGTATTGCTTGTTAACGGCGAGTGTATACCAGGCTGATTGAATTTCAGCATTTCCCGATTGTGTGAAATGAAGAAGACTGTCAATAGTATACAAAGGGGCCTGCATATTCAACAATGAATCTTTCGCGCCTGCCAAACCAGGCTTCGACATCCATGCTGCATTGATGTCGGCAGGTATATGGCTAATGAAATATAATTTTTGATTGGTTGACCTGATTAGATTTCCGAATCCAATGGTGGTTCCGGTATTTTTCCAATTAGCAATTAAGCTATCGATTGCTACAAAGTCTGATGATACAGCCGGAACAATGTTAGCGGGAATACCAGGTTTGTATATCCAATCGTTTGCTTTGATTTTTGCTACCAATTGAGAGTCTCCTGCAATCAATTTGCTGTTTAACTCCGCTAAAAATTGTTCTGTAGTACGGGATTGAAAAGCATTTTTATTGAAATAGTTATTTAAAAAAGAATCAAATTTTTGGCGACCTGCTGCTTCTTCAATTACCCTTAAAAATGCATACCCTTTCTCATAGGGAACCTGGCTAATTCCTGCATCAGGATCACGTCCTTCCAAATCTGTTTTCAATTTTGAATCTCTGCTGGTGTCTCCCACTTCTTTAAGCGCTTCTGCGAGACTCTGCCTGCCCAAAACCTCCTGCATCTGCATTTCTTTTTTACCATAAATAGATTCTACAATTCTTCTTTCGAAATAAGTTGTAAAGCCTTCGTTCAGCCACATATCATTCCAACTTGCATTAGTAACCAAATTACCACTCCAGCTATGTGCCAGTTCATGTGCAATTACACTTACCAGTGAACGGTCTCCAGCCAACAAAGAAGGGGTAACAAAAGTTAGATTCGGGTTTTCCATTCCACCAAAAGGAAAGCCAGGGGGCAAAACAATTACATCATAACGGCCCCACCTGTACGCACCATAGAGTTTCTCTGCCGCAGTCATCATTTTACCCATATCTGCAAACTCCCACGCAGCTTTATCAACTACAGAAGGTTCGGCATAAACACCTGTGCGATTGTCGATTGACCTGAATGCAATATCACCAACGGCCAGGGCCAGCAGGTAGCTTGGAATCGGATGTGTTTGTTTAAAAAAATAAATACCGTCTGCGTTTTTTTGTTGCGCATTTTCAGCACTCATCACGGCCATCAAACCTTTTGGAACTGTTACAGTGGCATTATAAGTAAATCTAATACCAGGACCATCCTGGCAAGGAATCCAACTCCTTGCTAAAATTGGTTGTGATTGCGTAAAAAGAAAAGGAGATTGCTTGCCAGCGGTTTGCGGTGGTGATAACCATTGTAAGGCCATCGCTTCATTGGAAGTTGAATAATAAATGGAAAGCTTCGTAGTATTTGGAAGTATTTTCACGTGAAGTGCCTGCCCCATAAACGGCTTTGCAGAATCAAGAAAATAGGTGGTCTCTTTTTCATCTTCTTTAGGGCCAAGGGTAACTTTTTCTATATACAATGTGTTGGCGTCAAATATTATTTCATTCCCTTTATTGATATTACTTATATCCCACGAGGCCTTTCCATTTAGCTGGTGTTTGTCGAAATCAACAGTCAGTTCTAAATCAAGATGCTTAACAACTGCACTATCAGGCCGGGCATAGCTATGGGGATCAAACAAACTATCATGCCTGGCCAGGTTAGCTGGTTGGTCAGTAGACGATTCGGGCGCCTGCTTACATGCAACCACAGCTAATAAAAGTAAAGCAGGTACTATTTTTTTCATAATAAAACGCATTTCAAATGCAGTTAATGTTAAACAGATAAGGTGAAAATAATTTAAAAATAAGGCCATTAAATCTGCGTACTAAATTAAAATAACCTCCATTATTGCCCGGGAGGTTATTGCAATTCTAATTTCAACAAATCAGGCTGTATGATTACCGGGTGACAAGGGCATTTCCACCGTAAACACACTGCCCTTTCCGATAGTACTTTCAACTTTAATGCGGCCCTTGTGAGCATCGATGATTGTTTTTACATAACTCATACCAAGGCCAAAACCTTTTACATTATGAAGGTTACCAGTATGGGCACGGTAAAATTTTTCAAAGATTCTTTTTACTGATTCGCGGCTCATTCCAATACCCTTGTCCTCAATTCTCACAATAAAATTCCTACTGGTATTTAGGGTAGTAATCGTTATTTCCGGTTCGTCTTTTGAATACTTAATGGCATTATCAATCAGGTTATTCAACAAGTTTGTGAAATGTTGTTCATCTGCCTGGATGCAATCATTTTTTGCATTCAAAACGAGTTTTGATTTGCCATTTTTTTCTTTCAAAACCAGGTCAAAATTGGCCAGCGAACCGGTAATTATTTGATTACCGTGTAACAATTTTTTATTTAATGTGAATTCTTGTTTTTCAAGAGCAGCTGCCTGCAAAATAGTTTCCACATGCCGGTTCATCCTTTTATTTTCATCCTTAATAATACCCCTGAAATACTGTGCACGTTCTTTATCGTTAATCACCTTTTCATTATTTAATGCATCCACCGCCAATGAAATTGTAGCGAGTGGTGTTTTAAATTCATGGGTCATATTATTTATGAAATCACCCTTTATCTCGCTTAATTTCCTTTGATTGATCATAGTATACAGGGTAAGAAAAAACGCGAACATGATAAAAAGGGTAAACACAATCGAACCTACAAGATCCCAGTAGGATTGTTTTAAAACCAGCTTGCGGTAATTTGGAATAATCACCACAATATTTTCATAGGGCGCCAAACCTTCGGACCAGGTACCAGCAGGAGCTTCTATTGCATAATTAAACGTATGGTTATTTATAGTGTCGTTTAGCAGTTCAAGGAACCTCGGTGACTGCATTTCATAGGTGATAAGATTGAAATTATTGGTAATAGCAAATTCGAAGTTGGTAGCTGGTACCTGGCTGACTTTAAAAGCTTTCTCAAGCTTTTCCCTTATTTCGAATTGCGTAAACCGATCGGCTACCATGGCAGGCTGAATAAGTTCTACCGGCATATCATTGCCCAAGCTTAGCTGCGACTTTCGTTGCCTTCTTAATACAGGCATTCGGCTCGCATTATAAGTCAGGTCTTTTCCCACCATATCAATTGCACTGGCAACCCGCTCATACATTTGTTCCTCTTTTACAATCAGCATGTTTTGAAAACGGCTGTACTGAATGTAAATGATGCCAATGAGTGAAACAGTTATAAGGATAATAATAACAGGAAAAACTTTTTTCATGGCTGTATGGAAAATACAAATCTAAGCTTGAAGGTGCAGCCTTTCTGCGGTCGTACCATTTTTAACACACAAGTTTAGAAGCAATTATTTAGGCAGCAATAATTCAACAACTGTTTCCTGTGCTTCCTGTAAAAATGGGGGAATTTACGGGTGTACTTACTTTAATTAGCCTAAATGTAGCATACGGAATGTTATCGTTGTACCGCCTGTTCAAAACATTGTTAAGTATGTAACAACCAATTGATGGCATAAAATTTTACCTGTTTGCTTAACCGGCTTTATGCAAAAAGAAAAAATTGGGTAGATAGTTATGAAAAACAAAACCGGTGTTTTATTTTAATGCTATGATAAGTCCAGAATCCGGAATCATGCTGATCTCTGATCCGTTTTTAAAGGATCCCAATTTTATGCGAACTGTGGTATTGCTTTGCGAGCACAATCCCGACGGTAGTTTCGGATTTGTTTTAAACAGGCCTTTCGAACAGCGCCTCGACGATTTTATTCCGGAATTGGATGGATACAGCATTCCTGTTTACTACGGAGGACCGGTTCAAACGGACACCCTTCATTTTATACATTCTATACCAGAGCTTATTCCAGATGGGCTTAATATTGCTGATGGCGTATATTGGGGAGGAGATTTCCAGGAAGTAATTAACCTGATCAGAACAAGATCGCTTGATCTTGACCGGATCCGGTTTTTTCTTGGTTACAGTGGTTGGAGCAATGGTCAGCTCGATGATGAACTGAGTGAAAAAAGCTGGTTAACTGTAGCTGGAAATCCCAGGCTGGTTTTTCATGGTAAACCTGCCGACATTTGGAAAGAAGCTGTAAAAGAACTGGATGAAGATTTTCACCAGATTATTAACTACCCCATTGATCCGCAGCTTAATTAAACTTAGAAGCTTTAAAACTATCCCTGATGCAGTTAATGGTTAGTACCATGGCTGTAATCCTTTAAAATGCATCACACTGTTCGTATAAAATAAATACCATGAAATTGAAAGTTATCGTTCTTGCGATTTGTCTTAGTTCTGTTTTCTCAGCCTGCGAAACCGTTAAAAAAGTGATGGAAAATTTAAGTCCGTCCAACATCGAAATGGCCCTTGCTCTTCGACAGGCTCTTGAACAGGGCTTATTCAAGACTTTTGATGCGTTTCAAAACCCGCAGGTAAATCCCATTCTTGCTTTTGTATTTCCCGGTGATGCACAAAAAATTATTACCACTTTGAATAATGTAGGACTTGGTAGTTATGTTGACCAGGTGACCGGAAAATTCAATAAAGCCGGTTCTGCAGCGTTTCTCGCAGCAAAACCCATCTTTATCAATTCTATCAGGAATATGAATTTCAGCGATGTTGCCGGTATACTTATAACAAATAATACCCATGCAGCTACCGACTATTTTAAAACCAACACGAGGGCACAACTTACCGCTGCCTTTAAACCGATTGCAGATAGCACCATTAAAGCGCAGGGTGCCGATAAGGATTGGGCAAAAGTGGCCAATACCATCAATAATTTGCCCTTTGTGAACCTGAAAGTTGAAAACTCTCTTACCGAATTTATTGCAGGAAGAGCGGTTGATGGCATGTATCTTCTGGTTGCGCAGGAAGAAGAGAAAATCAGGAAGGATTTAAGTTTCAGGAAAACAGATGTGATGAAAAGAGTATTCGGCTATGCCGATGAACAACTTAAATTGAAGGGAATGTCGGGTCAATAATTGATCTGCTCTCTCTATATTAGCTTTTCACTTAAGTTGAATATGAAACATTTTTTTTCCGTCCTGTTATTACTGGCGCTTACACTAGCCTCCGGGGCACAATCAAGCAACAAGCCTGCTCCGCCTAAACAAAAAATGGCGGTAAAATACATCGACAATGTGGATGACCGAATGAAAGGTCCGAAAGGAGAAAAGGTTTTTATTGGGCCAAATAGTGGGCGCTATTATTTAAAAAACGGTAAAAAAATCTATGTTGAATACAAAGGAAAGAAAAAGAAATTAGGGTAAGTGCAAATTCATTCACCCATTTATGCGATTAAATAGCCGGTTGTTGCCGGCTATTTACATAAACAGGTTATTGCTACAGCGTTATTACAGTATTATGTTTGCACTATTAATTCAAACAACACACACACAAACACACCATGAAAAAAATGCTAATTGAACTGCTTGTAATATTCGTATTACTATCTTCTTTTTTCGATGTATCTGCTAACCCTGCTACAAAAAAAGAACGGTCAAACAATATTCCTGCAAGGGGATTTTGGATTATTAAGGAGATGACCACTAATAAGCAATTGGTAACGGTACTTTATTACAACAACGAAAATCATCTCATTCGCAAAGAAACAAGGTCGAAACGCTATGCCGACACTTCCCGTAAAAAGGTGGTGCGGTCTTTAAAGCGGTCTTTGGTAGAAGCCATTGATTGGACCAAACCAATTTGAAATTTTTTGTGACCTTGAGGTTTAAACGTAAAAATTCCCGGCAAGCCGGGAATTTTTAAAGTATTCGTACATTGGCTGGCATTACAGTTCTGTAGCACCTTCCACCAACACTGTAGCCCTGTTGTTTAAAATTTCCACGAAACCACTATTAATGGCAAAACTCTGGGTCGCCGATTTGTTTTTAAGCACTTTAATTGTGCCTTTACCCAAGGCGCTCACCAGGGGAGCATGCTTGTCTAAAACTTCAAACAAACCATCTACGCCCGGTAACTGAACACCGTAAACATCTTCGCTAAAAAGCCTTTTTTCGGGAGTAAGAATTTGTAAATTCATGAATACAATGTGATAATATGATAATGTGATAATGTGATAATTATAGAAATCTATAACTAATCATTACCTCGTGCATTTTAAGCATTTGCTTCAGCCATCAGTCGCTTACCTTTTTCAACGGCATCTTCCAGTGTTCCCACCAGGTTAAATGCTGCTTCAGGATACTCGTCCACTTCGCCATCCATAATTGAATTGAAGGCACGGATGGTATCTTCAATACTTACAAAAACACCTTTCAAACCGGTAAATTGTTCAGCTACATGGAAAGGCTGGCTCAGGAAACGCTGTACTTTACGGGCACGGCTTACAACCAGTTTGTCTTCGTCGCTTAATTCATCCAGTCCAAGGATGGCAATGATATCCTGCAGCTCTTTATAGCGCTGCAGCATCATTTTAACCTTATTGGCTGTATTATAATGAAGATCTCCTACAATGATTGGAGTTAAGATACGGCTGGTGCTATCCAATGGATCCACAGCGGGATAAATACCCAGATCCGCAATTTTGCGGCTCAATACCGTAGTGGCATCAAGGTGGGCGAAAGTGGTAGCCGGGGCCGGATCTGTCAAGTCATCCGCTGGTACATATACCGCCTGAACGGAAGTAATAGAACCATTTTTGGTAGAGGTGATACGTTCCTGCATAATTCCCATTTCGGTAGCAAGTGTTGGCTGGTAACCTACTGCGGAAGGCATACGACCTAACAAAGCCGATACTTCCGAGCCTGCCTGTGTGAAACGGAAAATATTGTCTACAAAGAAAAGAATGTCTTTTCCGCGACCTGTACCATCACCATCACGGAAATATTCAGCAATGGTTAAGCCGCTTAAGGCAACACGGGCACGTGCTCCCGGCGGTTCGTTCATTTGTCCGAATACGAAAGTTGCTTTGCTATCTTTTAAGCCTTCCATATCCACTTTCGACAAATCCCATCCACCTTCTTCCATGCTATGTTTAAAAGCTTCACCATAATTCATGATGCCCGCTTCGATCATCTCACGTAACAAGTCATTTCCTTCACGGGTACGCTCACCCACGCCGGCAAATACCGACAGCCCGCCGTAACCCTTGGCTATATTATTAATCAGTTCCTGGATCAAAACGGTTTTACCCACACCAGCTCCACCAAACAATCCAATTTTACCACCTTTTGCATATGGCTCAATCAGGTCAATTACTTTGATTCCGGTATAAAGTACTTCAGTTGCAGTACTTAACTGGTCGAAAGGCGGCGGCATACGGTGAATAGGACGTCCACCGGTTTTACTAACCTGTGGCAAACCATCGATAGCATCACCGGTTACATTGAAAAGGCGGCCATTGATGGCATCACCAATTGGCATGGCAATAGGAATACCAGTGTCGGTTACTGCCATTCCGCGAACCAGGCCTTCGGTACTATCCATAGCAATACAGCGAACGCTGTCTTCTCCAAGGTGTTTCTGGGCTTCTAATACCAGTCTGTCACCATTTTGACGAGTAATTTCGAGGGCATTGTAGATCTCGGGCAGCTTTTTGTCGCTTTCAAACTGCACGTCGACTACGGCACCAATGATCTGTTTGATCTTACCAACGTTGGCCATATCAGGAGTATATTTTTAAAAGGCGATTTAGCCACTGCTGAGTGCAGCGGCCGTTAAAATCGGCTGCAAAAGTAAGGGAGAAGCACCAATTGTTGGTTTTGAAAGTTTGAAAATTAAAACCTTTTTTGAAGCTAATTATTCTTGAAAATCCAAAATACGGGAATTTGGAGCCACCATAAATAACAGCACTAATAGCTTTCCAATGGGCTAAATTGAAGATATACTGCTTCTATGATCAAATTGGCAATCCGTTTTCATTCATTACAAAACCCTGTCGCGGCTTAAAATATCCCTTCAAAATGCAACTACAAACCAGGTTGTTTGTTTTTCTCATTGACAAATCTCGTATGAGAGGCGTTCTACTACCGGCGCCACGATCACAAGAAATTATTTAAAAGAATGATCAAAACTGATTTAATGAACGTTCGGTTGCACAAATAATTGACCCTTTGATTTTTACGGCATGTACAATTTAAGTGGTATTAATGAATGTTCGCTAAACCTATAATAGTAGCCGCCTGTACCATACCTGCTATCTTTTGACTTCAACATTTTACTTTTAACGGAATGAAATTGGAAACTTGTAGCTGTAAGTAACAAACAGCTAATAAACAGGAAATAATAAATTCCAGGAAAATGAAGGCAATTATCTACACGCGATATGGCGGACCGAAAGTTTTAAAAATTACAGATGTACAAAAGCCAATACCTAAAGATGACGAAGTATTGATAAAAGTTTATGCCGCATCGTTAAACGACTGGGATATGGGCCTGTTACAAGGTGACTTGGTAAATCGGATACTTAATGGCTTATTCAAGCCAAAGCAAAAAATATTGGGTTCAGATATTGCAGGGAAAATTGAATCCGTTGGAAAAAACGTGACCCTGTTCAAAGCCGGAGATGAAGTTTATGGAGATTTAAGTGGTTGTTGGGGAGGTTTTGCTGAATATACCTGTGCCGCTGAAAAGGCTTTGACGATAAAACCAGCTGCCATGAGTTTTGTGGAAGCTGCGGCAATTCCACAAGCAGCCATGCTTGCCGTGCAGGGACTGGTTGACAAAGGAAACATACAACCAGGACAACGACTGTTAATTAATGGAGCAGGTGGAGGAGTGGGCACTTTTGCAGTACAATTAGCAAAACTAAAGGGAGCAGAGATCACAGGTGTTGATAGCACCGGAAAACTTGACATGATGCGAACTTTGGGATTTGATTTTGTGATCGATTACACGAAAACAGATTTTACAAAAAACAACAACACCTATGACCTTGTACTTGACGTTAAAACAAACAGATCGCCGTTTGATTATAAACGTGTGCTAAGTTCAAACGGAAGATATGTTACAGTAGGAGGTTCTATGGGCAGGCTTTTACAAACATTGCTTTTGGGTCCTTTTGTTCGTCAGCTAAGTAAAAAGCAGTTTCAAATTGTTGCATTAATACCGAACAAAGATCTATTGTATATAAATAGTCTTTTTGAAGAGGGAAAACTAAAACCTGTAATAGGGCATACTTATAAATTCAACGAATTCCCAGCAGCTTTCGAGCTATTTGGAAGAGGCGAACACAAAGGAAAAGTAGTACTGGAAATGTAAAGTGATTTGCCCTTTATCATTTTCATGAAACCTGTTATGAAATCCCCGACTTAAAATTGTTATATCAATTTCTAAAAAAATATTATGTCGAACTGGATCCTTCATCCACTAACATTAACGGGCAACACAGTAGATCTGATTTCCCTCGGGGCAGATCATTTCTTACCACTTCAAGCAATAGCAAAAGAAAAACGAATTTGGGAATTCTATCCTTATGACGGAAGCAATTCCGAAACTTTTCGGAACATCTTTAAAAGCTCAATTATTGAGAGGGACATCGGCAACCAATTTCCTTTCGCTATTTTCCACAAAAAATTAAACCGGATAATTGGAAGTACCCGGTTTATGGATATTCAGCCAAAACATAGAAAGCTGGAGATAGGTACCACCTGGCTTCATCCCGATTATTGGGCAACGGAAGTAAACCTTGAATGCAAATTATTACTATTGCAATATTGCTTTGAAGTGCTGCTTACCGTACGGGTTCAATTAAAAACTGATGAGAATAATTTACGATCAAGAAAAGCAATTGAAAAAATTGGTGGCCTCTTCGAAGGCGTTTTTCGAAACGACATGATCAGGGATAATAATACAAGGAGAAATTCGGCTTATTATAGCTTTGTGGAAGAAGAATGGGAGGAAAAGAAAAAGGAACTAACGAGGTTGTATAACTCCAAAAGAAATGCCCTCTAATAAAGCTGATTGCTTACAGATTACAATAACTTCAAATTTTTTAAAGAAGCATTTTTTTGTTGCAATCGATTATGGTATTATAATTGCATATCGCATTGACTATATCCAACTTAGATATAATACATTACAATAATTACTTTTAAATACTTTAATTGCATACTAAAATAAAATTTTCCTTTTATATGAATTTTTAATACGGCTATTTTTCTTTACAGTAACATATATTGATTTGATATCACTCTATAAATTACCAATAAAAATATTTTTTAATCGGTAGAATTTATAAGTTTCCCTGCTGCTGTAATATCAACATTCCATTTCGTTTATAGTGTAAGTAAACATATAATTCAATCCATTATTTTATTAAATTAAACCCAATGTTATCTATGGAAACAATTCAAGATGGGCTTCCTGACATGCAGGACCTGAAAGCCAGAAAAAACTTTATTACCAAGCCAGCAGCACAAGAGATGAATAGAAAGTATAAAACTTTCAGAAAAGACTTAAAAAAAGAAGAATCCAAATTATCATTCATACCTCCTCATTTTCCACTGGCAATAACTTATGGAAAAGAAGCCCTCACTAAATTGATGGAGCAGGCAGGATGCGAAGGGGTTCGGATATATCCCGGTATTAACAAAGAAAATGAACTAACACTCGTGTTTGTTGGCATTAATGCTGGCGGGCATAACATGGACACCACTGAATCCTTTAACACTGAAATTGATGAATCGGAAGAAGCCGCGCCACCTCCTCCTGTGATAGTGGATGAAGGCCAAATGAGTCCGCCTTATCCCGCACAGGAATTATAAAAAGCATTGCAGTAATTCTATAGAAAGGTTGCCCCATGGCAACTTTTTTTATTTCAAAGATCCTGGAGTATGGAAAATATATTTTGGCGATTATGATGGAATAACTACGGAGATTCTAGTCAAAACATAACTGAAATAAAAATAATGTTAAACTGTTTGCCAATAATAAAAGACAGGACAACATGGTGAATGGCTATAATTATGTTTCACTTGCTATTGACGATAAAAAGTAAATCTCTGTTAGCTAAAACCTTAAATCCAAAAACTTACTGCACAATAAAAAAGCCGGTGTTATTAAACATCCGGCTTATAGCTTTCGCCATATTGATCTTAATCACAAATTTTTATCAGAGCTTCCCGCTGTGATTATTCTTTTATTTCAGTAGTAGTAGTACGCACTATGCCACTTCCATCGTCTTCTCTTACGATAGTTGTTTTCCTGCGACTTTTGCTTCCTCCACTAAGTATACCAATTAATAAAATAAGCAGCACTACACCTGCGGCAACCCACATCCAGTTGCGGCTCATCCAATTGCCAACAGGCTCTCCATTTATCTTAACACTGGTATTCTCTTGTGCCCAACAAATAGCTGTAAAAAAACTAAACATAAGGGTAGCTAGTACAGCCTTAACACTAGTTTGTTTAATTAGCTTTTTCATTTCAACAATTTTTTTGAATAAATAGTAATAAGTGACACCCTAAATAATTATGCCACTGAGCTTATTTGATATGCAACCTGTTTAAAATCAAATGTTATGAAAATGCTTTCAGTCGAATTCAATTACTTCTTTTGGCCTGCTTTTTTAAAGCATAGTAGTAAAAATTAAATGGATAACGACACGAATCAAATTGTATTTCCACCGGATTCCAATGACAATAACCAACAAAAAAATATTGGTAAAATAAAGGATCCGGAACACTGGACTACCGGTAACGAACCGATGACAAAGACCCAGAGAGAATACCTTCAAACACTCATGGAAATTCATGGTGAGCCCTTTGATGAAAATCTAACGAAGTCACAGGCTGCGGAATTAATCGATGCAAAAAAACAAAATATCGGTGTATCTAATACCGGAGACGTGCAGGATAATTTATTTGAAACTTTAAAAGATCCTGATAACTGGAGAACTGGCGACGAACCCGCAACAGGCGCACAACTTTCTTATCTCCAGACACTGGCAACTGAAGCAGGTGAACAGGTTGATTTGAATTTATCGAAGGCAGAAGCTTCTAAAAAAATTGATTTATTGCAACAGAGAACAGGAAGGGGTAAAGAATAATTTAGAACGTTTATTTCAGGAAATTCACTTAATCTGCCACTATTAGTTTTGAAGATTGGGCCATCGGATGATGCTTTTTCTTTCTTCTTACCACCAAATACAAGATCCTGCAACGGAAAGGCTGGCAGTACAAGTTACCACAAATAAGGCTGCAAGCAGGAATGCCGGTTTTACTTTTTAATGCCCGTGTGAATTTTTATTACATCAAAAAAAACGCTGGCATCGCCGTTTCATAAGACCTGCCCCTCCCTGGTTAAACGGCCAAAATTATGTTATCACCAATGTATAATACCTGGTGTTACGTCGCTTATCCCGGAAAACCATTGTTTCCGGCAGTTGTATTACGGTTATTACACTTTAATACCTCGGTGATGCCTTCTGCAGGTTTGATGTCGGAAGTGGTAATTAAACCTTCAATAACACTTTTGTTATTCTGTGTAAATGCCAGGTTTGATATCAAAACAAATAAAAAAAAAGTAAATCAGTCTCAAGCTGTTAAACTTGCTAAAATGAAAATTCATAGTTGGTTATTTCGCCGGCAAAACTCGTATCCCGGGCTGAAAATAATATTCCGGAGCGGAACAGCTGTATACGGAAAGAGGAAATGATGGCCTCCCTTCATTTAACTATATTATGTTTCATCCCTTTTCCTGTGTTAAAAAAAATAATTAAGGCTGGATGCAATGGTAAATACAAATAAGTAGTCAAGTTAAATGTATACAAGTTTGCAAATGAATCATTCGCAACTCATCAAAGATTGCATTAAAGGTAAAAGCCATGCACAGCACGAACTGTACCACCTGTTTGCTGCGCAGATGCTAGGTATATGCTATAGGTATACCAAGAATCTTGATGATGCTGAGGATGTTTTACAAGAGGGATTTATGAAAGTTTATACTAATCTGCACCAGTTTAAAAACGAGGGAGACCTTGGAGCATGGATAAGGCGGATAATGGTTAATACCGCACTCACGTATTTGAAAATACACACCCGCTATCGTAATCAGATGGATTTTGAGCACATGCCCTTGCATCCTGTTATTGAGGAGCAGGCTTCGATGAACCTGCATACTGCCGCATTAATTGAAATCATTAGAAAGTTGCCTACCGGTTATCAAACAATTTTTAACCTGGTAGCAATTGAAGGCTACAACCACATTGAGGTTGCCACCCTTTTGAACATCAATGAAAATACCAGCCGCAGTCAATACAGTCGTGCAAGGGCATTGCTAATAAGGGAAATTGAAGCAGCCGAAAAGACGAAATCAAAACAACAATGCATTTAATCAACCTTCTTGCCTGCAATGGAAAATTTTGACAAACAAATAAAAAAACAAAGCGAATCTTTCTCGTTAGAACCGAGGCAGGAAGTTTGGCTGAGGTTGAAGGATGAATTAAAAAGCAAACGAACGCGCCGCTTCGCATGGTGGTGGTTTGTTCCAATCATATTAGCTACCGGTGGGGCAGGTATTTACTTCTTAACAGCAAAACAAGGAAAACAAACAGTACAATCAAATAACGTAAATCCAGAAGTAAATAAAGTAAATCCAAATCCCGAAAATTCGGGTAAGCAGGCTAACATTTCTACAAAAGAAAATCAAGCGAAAAGCAGTACTACTATTTCAACAAAACAGGCTAGCACTACTGATATTTCAACGAAAACAAATTCAGCAACAGGTAAGTATAAAAGTAAAAACGTACCTGTCGCAGTAAAGCATCAAAAGGGTACAAATCCCTCTTACACTGCTGGTGAAAACAAAGCATTCGCCTCTAAGAGAAATACGCAAACACCAAATAAATCTAAAATAGCGGAAGAAGAAACTATTACCGCCAGCACTCAGATCAAAACACCCAAACAAGAAAATATTAATTCAAAAGATCAGGGTACATCTAATGAAACTACTGTAGAAAACTCGAAATTCTATAATGCTGGTAGCCCGCAAACTGCACCCTTGAAAGAACCGGGGGCATTGAAAACCGAAACCGTAGAAAAAAAGACTGATGCACCACTGAAAACGACTTCGGAAACAGCAACTTCTAATTCTAAACAAGCAATTTCAACAGCCATAACAACAACTACACCTGCAGAAAAATCGAAGAATGGTATAACCAGCAATCAACCTAAAGAAAGAAAATGGAAATTTATTTTATCGGCTGGTGTCTCTTTAAATACCGAAGCCTATGAATTTTTACAACGGAAGAATACTGACACCGGCCAGTTAGGTGGAATTGGTGGTGGTGGGATTTTAGCACCGATGGCCAAAATAAAACCGGGAATAAGTATTTTATTAGGAGTAAACAGAACTGAATGGATTTCCAAAAGATGGCAATGGAGAGTTGGTGCGAGTGCACAACTTCAGCAGGTTCACCAGAAAACAGGCGTGAGGTGGGACGGTCCGATTCTACCATCGCCTGATAATGATTACGGCGCTGATTACTTTTTCGACAGCGGTGAGGAACTGGATCATCGCGGAAATAATTACCGTTTATATGTTTCCGGCAAAGCAGGTTTTATGCCCGTAAAAAAAATACCAGCTTTGATATTAACCGCAGGTATAAGTGGTGGCGTAAATCTTCACGACCGGTATCTTTTACCTGACAGCTATAATGTTTGGTATATAAGAAAAAGCGATCGTTATGAAAAAATATTTGGCGCTGTTAATGCAGGCACGGAATATACTTTTAATAATGGCTGGAGTGCAGGTATGGAGGCTAGTCATGATTTTACGAAATCATTTAAGCCATTAGATAAACAAAATAATTACTGGCGTTCACTTATGATAAATATTGGTATTCCATTAAACATAAAATAAACTAAATCCAATAGGTTTTAAACCTGTCCAATTAAGTATACAAATCATCATTACTAATTGCCCCTGGTAAATTCCAACAACATTGCAGGCCTGGGTTAAGCAGGCCGGTAAATGGGCACAGTTGAAAAAAACAGTACCATATTCCTATGGATATCTGTACGGGGGCTTTTAAAAATAACAACTGTTTTTGCCAGGGTGCAATTAGCGGTGATGACAATATTCAACAACCTACCCTCAGTTTTTTTTCCCATTACTCTTCACGGTTGAACCCTGGTAAAAGCTACCCGGAAGCAGCGTTTACTTCTTCACAGATGTCTATTTTCGCATACCGTTTTGCTTATCCCTTTACACATTATGAAAATAAAAACCCAGGTAATTTTTTTAGCCTGTTTTATTGTTCTTTTGATTAGCGCCTGCTTAAAAGACACTGCTTACAGAACGTATACTTACAAATTATATCGCCCCGTTTACCAGACTTCTGATGCTGTAAGAGCAAACATTAAAAATGATGCGCCCAGGCCTATCACCAGTTCAGGTAAATTGTATGTTCTGGGAAATTATATTTTTTTAAGTGAGCAGGGGAAAGGCATTCACATCATAAACAACAGCAACCCTGCAAACCCATTAAATGAAGCCTACATAAATATTCCGGGCTGCGAAGACATGGCTGCAACAGGCAATACATTGTACGCTGATTGCTATACTGACCTGATGGTGATCGATATCTCCAATCCAAAACAGGTAACACTAAAACAGCATGTTCCAAATCTGTTTCCAGATCGCCAGTTTGTGCTCGGTTTTAAAACTGACAGCGGCCGGGTAATCTCTGAGTGGATTACCAAAGACACTACTGTTAGGGAGAAAATGGAATTAGGAAGACTGTTTAATAATATGGTTTTCATGGACGCGACGGGAGCATTTAATTTTTTATCGGGCGCTGCACCTGGTACAAAAGCAGCTGGTGGAAAAGGTGGTAGTATGGCCCGCTTCGCCATTCAATCAGATCATCTTTATACAGTTACAACCAGCAGGCTAAATGTGCTAAGTATTAACACACCACAAAAACCTCAATGGAAAAAAACAGTAGAATTAGGTTGGGGCATCGAAACCATATATCCTTTTAAAGACAAACTATTTATTGGTTCAAATACAGGGATGCTCATTTACAATGTTGCTGATCCTGCCAACCCACAAAAAGCTGGCAGTTTTGGTCATGCACAGGTGTGTGACCCGGTTATTGCAGAAGATAATTTTGCCTATGTAACACTTCGTTCCGGAACAACCTGTAATGGATTTACAAACCAGATGGATGTGGTTGACATAAAAAACTTGTTTCAACCTGTGCTTTTAAAAACTTACCCGCTTACAAATCCGCACGGTCTGAGTAAAGATGGAAAATGGTTATTTGTTTGTGATGGCGCAGCAGGCTTAAAAATTTTCGATGCCGCCTTGCCTGGAAATATTCTCCTGAAGAAAACAATAGAATTGCCAGACACCTATGATGTAATATGTATGAACGGCCTGGCAATTGTAACTGCTAAAGATGGCATTTATCAATACGATTATTCCAATATCAACAATATTTCGCTGCTAAGTAAAACAAGCATCACAAAATAAGATCCCTTAGTACCGGAGCGAAAATGCTATTAGTATGAAATACTTTCTAATCTGCCTTTTTCTTAATACATGCCTTTTTTCTGTAAAGGCGCAGCAAACAGGTAATGCTGGTAAATGGCGTTACCAGGCGCTTGTACATGCCGGATTGGTTACAGGCAGCAGTACGATTACTATAACGGCTCAAACAGTGCAGGGCATTCAAAAAAACAACTGGCTTACGGGCATTGGCGTGGGGTATGATAATTACGGTATCCCGGGTGTACCCATTGTTTTACACGGCCAAAAAGCTTTTACTCAAAAAGACAACAAGCCTTTTGTCTACGTACAAAGCGGGGTTCAGATACCCGTTAAAACCGGATCCTGGAATGATAAAGGCTGGATGGGTACAAGCAACTATGATCTAAAGACGGGGTTTATTGGAGAAGTTGGGGGCGGATACACCATCGCCGCAGGCAAAAAACATAATCATGCTTTTCTTTTTAATGCCGGTTACAGTTATAAGTTTAATAAAGCAACCTACACTGAACTTGCATGGCCACCTTATCTTTCTTCATTACCTCCACAAGGTTATAATGAATACAACATCGAAAAACAGGAATATCATTACAGGCGTATTGTATTACGAGTGGGCTGGATGTTCTAAAAACCTGTGTTCAAAACGCTTCACACAGGTATCTTCTTTTTAGCTAATCAAAATGCCTCAGTTTATTTGCAGTAACTATTGTTCGCATTATTTATCCGCCATCTCAGCATAATCTTACTATTGCTTTAATAGAGTAAGTCTCATCATTGAAATTTATTGTATTTACCAGTGTTTAAACGTTTTACCAAAACATTTGGCTGGTATATACTGTTAGTAAATTTTCTTTGCATCTTCTAAAGAGCTACGATGAGATATACCTGGTTATTTATTTGCGTTTTCCTAATTGGCATAAAGGCACCTGCACAGGATGCTGCATTGGTACTGGTTCAAAAGGTGAAAGCAAAACTGGCACTCGTAACAGATTATAAAGCGACTGGTAGTTTGAAAACAGATGTTGCCTTTTTAAAGGTACCTGTGGCGAAAGTGAACGTCTATTTTAAAAATCCTAACAAATTTCGCATTACCAAAGAAAAAGGAATTAGCATATTACCCCGTGGAGGAGTAAGTATAAATATGCAGGATGTACTGGCAGAAAAAGATTTTATTGCTCTCGATGCAGGCACCACTACGCTTAATGGAAAAATCTCCCGCATCATCAAAGTGCTGCCTTCCGGCGATGCCGGTGACGTGGTACTTACCACGTTATACATCGACGAAAAAAACTTTCTGATCAATAAAATAACAACCACAACAAAACAAAACGGCACATACGATGTGGTATTAACATATAACAAATGGAGCAATTATGCCCTGCCTGATAAAACGGTTTTTAGCTTCAATACCAAAGATTACAAGCTACCAAAAGGTGTTACCCTCGAATTCGACGATGGCGAACGACCCGATACCGAAAAGATGAAAAATAAAAAAGGTACCGTAGAGATACAGTACCTGAGTTATGAGATCAATAAGGGCGTTCCGGATAGTTATTTTACAAAATAGTATTACTCTGGTAAGTGTACTTCCGCTTCATGAACAGGATTTATAATGCGTTGGTTCATCCTTCGTAGGGGATTAGCCCGGTTTTCATCATAAAACTTTCGGCGGTTGATAATGTCAATTGCCTGGTAAATGGCTTCGAGGAAAGAAGCATGATCGGCCTTCGCTTTTCCCGCAATATCAAAGGCAGTTCCATGATCGGGACTTGTTCGTACCACATCTAACCCGGCTGTATAATTGATTCCTTCACCAACTGCCAGCGATTTAAATGGAATTAAACCCTGGTCGTGGTACATAGCTAATACCGCATCAAAATTCTCGTGCTGGCCTCTTGCAAAAAAAGCATCCGCACTATAAGGTCCATAAACCAACATACCTGCCTGCTGTGCTTCAGCTATAGCAGGTTTAATAATCTCCTTTTCCTCCATCCCTATCAGTCCTTCATCACCGGCGTGTGGGTTCAACGCCAGCACAGCCACCTTAGGTTTGTCCACTCCAAAATCTTTTTTTAGCGCAGGTATCAATATTTTTAGCTTCTTTATAATATTCGCCTGGGTTACAAACGATGCCACGTCTTTCACGGGAACATGTTCAGTAAGTAACGCTACCCGCATATTCTCTGCTACCATTAGCATTACTACTTCCTCCGCTCCAAAAAAGTCGCGTAAAAACGGTGTATGCCCGCTATAATTAAATACTTCAGCCAACTGCACATTACTTTTGTGAATAGGTGCGGTTACCAATGCGTCAATTTGCCCGCATTTAAGCGCTTCTGCAGCATCCATCAAACTAATCCTGGCATATTTACCCCCTGTTTCCGTTAGCAAACCGGCATTCATCTGCACTTCTTCTTCCCAGCAGTTTACAATATTGATCATTTTGGGATTTAGCTTGGTGGCATCCTTCAAGCTTTGATATTGAAAATTTATATCCGGCAGCGATTTACGATAAAAATTGATGGATTTATTACTGGCAAATACCACTGGCGTGCAAATGTCAAGCATGCGACTGTCTGCCAGCGACTTAATGATCAGCTCGATGCCAATGCCATTTAAATCACCGCAACTGAAGCCTATAATGGGTTTATTATGTTCGTTCATGCTGCTAAAATACGGCCTTGCCGTTGTTCGCGCCCAGTCATGCCGCTTTATTGTAGCTTTACCGCCTGTTTTTAACCGTTTTTATCCGGGTAAGAACAGGAAGCAGGACATTAGTTCCTTGATGATCTGTAGTCCCGCCGGCCTTACTACTCCCCCTTCCCTGCGGGTCGGCGGCGGTAGTTGCGTTCGTCGGGGCTAAATAACTAACCAAAGGCAATCAAACACTTTAGCTAAAACAAAAACAACTGCATGGCGAAATTTGCGCCTTATACTTTAAAGAAATCACTGGGCCAGCATTTTCTGAAAGACGATTCTATTTGCTTAAAAATAGTTGCAGCCCTTCAGGAAAATAAGTTTTCGCAATTAGTAGAAGTTGGACCCGGGGGTGGCGCTTTAACGAAACACCTGGTAAATATTCCCGACATAAAATTTGTAGCAGTTGAACTGGATGATGAAAAAGTAGCTTACCTGCACCATACTTTTCCTGCACTTCAAAATAAAATAATCCACAAAGATTTCTTAGACCTGGAACCACCTTATGAAGGAAAGTTTACGCTGATCGGCAATTTTCCTTATAATATTTCATCCGAAATTTTATTTAAAGCGATCGACTGGAAAGAGCAGGTGGAATGTTTAATAGGCATGTTTCAAAAAGAAGTAGCCCAACGCGTAGCAGCACCGCCAGGCAGCAAAGTGTACGGGGTAACCAGCGCTTTGATCCAGGCTTATTTTACCGTTGAATACCTTTTCGACGTGCCGCCCGAAAGCTTTAATCCTCCTCCCAAAGTAATGAGCGGCGTAATTAGAATGATGCCCAAATCAATACGTACAACCGAAGCCGGAACTGAGGCTAACCCTGCAGCCGGGCACGAAAATACCATCCCGCAAATGCGTAGTGACAGGCACTATAAAATATTGGTAAAAACTGCCTTTAACCAACGAAGAAAACAACTACGTAATGCTGTAAAGTCGTTGTTTGATGAAACAGTTTTACAGGACCCGATTTTCACCAAAAGAGCAGAGCAACTCAGCATTCATGATTTTGCCATGCTTACTTTTAAAATGAGATAACTTTTTATCCGGTTTTTATTTCTATGAAAGAAAAAGTGATCATTACGGCTAAATGCCACCCCTGGTTAATTGAAAAATTAAGCGAAAACTATAATGTAGATTATAGAAACGACATTTCCTATAATGAACTTTCTGAAATTATCCCAGGTGCGGTGGGCCTTACCGTAACTACCCGCCTCAGCATCGACCGGGCGTTGATAGACAAAGCCGTACATCTTAAATGGATTGGAAGGCTGGGAAGCGGTCTTGAGTTAATTGATGTGGATTATGCCGAAAGCAAGGGTATAAAAGTAGTAAGCAGCCCCGAAGGAAACAGGCTTGCTGTAGCTGAACATGCTTTAGGCATGCTGCTGAGCCTGATGCATAAAATCAATTTGAGCTTTGATGAAATTAAAGAAGGCAAATGGATAAGGGATGCGAACCGTGGAATTGAATTAAGCGGAAAAACTGTTGGAGTTATTGGCTTTGGAAATACTGGATCCCAGTTTGCCCGCCTTCTGCAACCTTTTGGGGTAACCGTACTAGCTTATGATAAGTATAAATTTGGGTTTGCAAAAGATTATATCAAAGAAGCCTCACTGGAGCAGGTTTGTAGATATTCCGACGTCATCAGTTTTCATGTGCCGCTTACTCCCGAGACGCATCATCTGGTTAATGCTGCCCTCATTGATCAGTTTGCGCAACAACCATTTCTTTTGATCACTTCCCGCGGTAAAGTGATGGATACGAATGCCATCATCAATGGAATAAAGAATAACCAGGTAAAAGCTGTTGGCCTGGATGTGCTTGAAAATGAAAAGCTGGAAAGCTTTTCAGCCATTGAGAAAGAACAACTTGACTGGCTTTGCCAACAAAAAAACGTTATTATAACTCCTCATATTGCGGGCTATAGTAACGAAGCTTTTCTAAAAATGGCCCAGGTAACCTATAAAAAGTTATTCGACCAATAGTTCCCGGGGCTGCACAACTAATACGCTTTTCGGTTGAAACGATTTGTCACTTACATGTAAACATTTTGGCCCTGCTTGTTTGGCAATCATTTTGCCCTATTTTTGCAGCATAGCAACGCTTCTACCAATCGGTGGAAGCGTTGTTATTTTTTTTAATTCAAACCAACCGAACAATAAATTTTTTTCATGGTCGGCACCAAATTTTAAAGGAGGAGAAACATGAGTGATGTTAATTATGTAACAAAGGAAACCTTTGATAAAATGCAGGAAGAAGTGCAGCATTTAAGAGGTGTTGAAAGACCTGCAGCGTCCAGGGCTATTGCGGAGGCAAGGGAAAAAGGTGATTTAAAAGAAAATGCAGAATATGATGCTGCGAAAGAAGCCCAGGGAATGCTGGAATCAAAAATCAAAATGCTGGAGTCGGCCATTGCAAACAGCCGCATAGTGGATACCAGTAACATAGATACCAGCCGTGTAAGTATCTTAACCCGGGTTAAAATAACCAATATTGCAACTAAAAAAACTTTTGAATATACCATTGTTGGCGAAACGGAAGCCGATCTGAAATTGGGTAAAATATCTGCTGGCTCGCCAATTGGCAATGGCTTGCTTGGTAAAAGCGTGGGCGAAATTGCAGAAGTAAAAGCGCCAAATGGTATCATGAAATTCAAAATAGAATCTATCACAATCTAACTACCTAATTCAAATATTATAAACGAAGCCCGCGAAGTTTTCGCGGGTTTTGTTATTACTTGCATTGCACAATTTAACCAAACGGCTCCTGGTTTCCAGCTTAAAAGAATGCACTATGACCATTTTTTCAAAAATAATCGCAGGTGAAATTCCATCTTATAAAATCGCAGAAAACGACAGATTTTATGCTTTCCTCGATATTTTTCCCAGTACCAAAGGACATACGCTGGTTGTTCCAAAAATAGAAGTAGACAAATTGTTTGACCTGCCGGAAACCTACCTCGATGGATATCTGACCTTTTGCAAACCCATTGCCAAGGCACTTCAAAAAAGCTTTGATTGCAACAGGGTTAACATCATCACTATAGGCTTTGAAGTGCCACATGCACATATTCACCTGGTGCCGATGAATGGGATGCATGATGCCGATATTCTTTCGAAAAAAATAAAATTGGCACCCGAAGAACTTAAAGCGATACGGCAGAAAATAGTAGAGAATATGGAAGAATAGAAATAAGGCAAAAGAATCATTTCACTCTGCCCGGGTTATTTTTAATAAAGCTATCCCAGCCTTTTGCTTTACCACCCAGTGCTGCACCCAGCGGTGAGCCCATTTGGTAATGATGGCAAACGGCTACTGCCAATGCATCCGAGGCATCGTAAGATGCAGGTTTTTCTTCGAGGGTCATAATGCGTTGCAACATTCCCCAAACCCTTTCCTTATCCGCATTTCCATTGCCTGTTATAGATTGTTTTACTTTTTTAGGAGAATATTCGGTTACAGATAAATTGTGTTTCATGGCGCAGGCTATAGCAACTCCCTGGGCTCTTCCGAGTTTCAACATACTCTGTACATTCTTTCCGAAAAATGGCGCTTCAATTGCAAATTGAGTTGGCTTGTATACAGCAATAGCTTCATCCATGGTTTGATAAATTCGCTGAAGCCTTTCAAACACATCATGCGTCCAGCTCATTTTTAAAGTATCCATGGAAAGCATTTCAATTTTTTGGCCATAACAGGCAATTACCGAAAAACCCATAACTACAGTTCCTGGATCTACACCCATTATAATTACCGGTTTTGTTGTTTTTGAACTAACAGGTTTAGGCAGCAACGTTGCTATGGCTTCAATCACTGCCGGGGCTTTTTCTTTCATTGCCATTTGTAGATGATAATCTCCTGTTACAAAGACACGAAGAAAAACAATACAGAGGCCAGCGTTCAAATATTATTGTCATCCACTTATTGTTTAAATAGCCTGGCCTGGCCTGGATGGTGAACGAATGTTTTTTACCCGTACCTTCTCTTAAAATCTTCTTTTTCACTTTAGGTAAAGGTCACAAACGTGCTGCCTCACCAGTAAGTAGTAAATTGCGGCCTAAATTTTACCTGGTTTGCTACTGCCCCGAAGACTCAAGTTTTTTATCAACTATTTTCTTGGACCGATCCTTTTTATTGGAATTGCATTTTCTATTTACCGGCAAATACAGCACCAGGAAAATGCCGTTGAAAAGTGGCAGGCTATTGTTAATTCCCTGGAAGGGCCGAACTCCTGGCGCTTATACCTCGTATCTGTATTAATGTTATTTAACTGGGGCATTGAAAGTCTCAAATGGAAAGTATTATTGAGTCATATTATAAAAATGCCTTTTATACAAGCATTTCGTTCAGTAATGGCAGGTGTTGCGTTTACTATGATCACACCAAACCGGATGGGTGAATTTATAGGGAGAGTTTTTTATGTGCCGGATGGAAACCGCATCAGGGCAGCAGCTCTTACATTGGTGGGTAGTGTGAGCCAGCTAATTATAACGCTTTTTGCCGGCTCCATTGGCCTGCTGGTTTTACGCGACTACCTGACAGACCATACCAGTTATTTACAAGGGGTTTCAATCTTATGGCTGAATGGCTTATTTGCAGGCACTGTCTTTATTTTAGTGATGATCGTTCTTTTCTATTTCCGCATAAGCTGGCTAATAAAAATCATCGATAAAATCCCGCAGTTTTCAAACTATGCCTATTTCGTGCAGCCACTGGAAGAAGTAGGCACCCGGGAACTTGCTAAAATCCTGTTGTTGTCTTGTTTACGTTATGTTGTTTTTGTGATACAGTACTGGTTACTATTTAAACTTTTTAACGTGGAGCTGCTCACATGGCAACTATTAAGCCTGGTGTCCGTTTTGTTTTTGGTACTCGCAGTAGTTCCAACCATAGCTTTGGCCGAATTAGGAATTCGCAGTAAAGCAAGCATCGCTTTGTTTAGTATTTTTAGCACTAATACATTAGGCATTTTAGTTGCCACCGGGGCAATTTGGCTTATTAACATAATTTTTCCAGCGATTGCGGGAAGTTTGTTTGTGTTGGGTGTTAAACTGTTTGGTAAAGCCTAAATTCTATTAATGAAAAAACTAAGTATTTTATTTATAATGTTTTTACAGCTGTTATCAGTAGAAGCAAATACTGATAGTTGTAAGATGCGGAACAAGGCATTTTCAAATGGTGAAAAGGTAACTTTTTATGTTTTCTACACGTTGGCCGGGTTATGGGTACATGCCGGCACCGTGAATTTTACTGTAAACCTCGAGACTTTGAATAACCGTCCTGTTTATCATATAACAGGCGATGGTGCCACTTTGCCCGGGTATGACTGGATTTACCGCGTTCGCGATAAATATGAAACTTACACCGATACCGCGACATTGCTTCCTTATAAATTTATTAGAAATGTAAATGAAGGTGGATATAAAAAATACGAGAATATCACTTTCAATCAAACTTCGGGTACTGCTATAACAGGCAAAGGGGTATTTAAAGTTCCGCCCTGTGTTCAGGATGTTTTAAGTGAAGTTTACCTGGCCCGTAATATGGATTTCGACAACTACAAACCAGGCGACCAGATTCCATTTGATCTTTTCCTTGATAACGAAGTGTTTCATATGTATGTGCGATACCTGGGTAAAGAAACAATCAAGACACGTTATGGAAAATTTCGTTGTATAAAATTCAAACCCCTGCTTCTAAAGGGGACCATTTTTGAAGGCGGCGAAAAAATGACGGTTTGGGTGAGTGACGATAAAAACAGGCTTCCTATCAGGGTTGAAAGCCCGATTTCAGTTGGTAATGTAAAAATTGACATGATGCAATACCGCAATCTCCGGCACCCGCTGACGTCGCTCGTTTCTATCAGGTAATAGCCCGCAGAAATGCTACCTGGTAGATCGTTTTTACAAAATTTTCTGTATTAATGGTATTCAGCTACCTGATATTTAGCTTAAAAATCAGACAGCTTACCGGCTTCCTTAACTCGAATGCCTTTTTCTGTAACCTGTAAGGTGCAGCATTCGTTTACCGGGTCGTGTTCAAAAAAAAGGATATAATCATTATCTGCAGCTTCCTGTAAAAATGCTTTTTTCTCCGTTAAAGTTGTCAATGGAAACATATCATATGCCATTACATAAGGCAGGGGTATATGGCCGGTGGAAGGTAAGAGATCGGCCATAAAAACAATGGTTTGGCCGTTCATTTCCAGTTGTGGCAACATCATAGCATCTGTATGTCCAAACGCGAAACGCAGGCTGAGATTTTTCATGCCATCAAAAGGAATTAAACCCTGCTCATTTGCTGTAACCAATTTCAATTGACCGCTTTCTTGTATGGGTAAAATGTTCTCTTTTAGAAAAGACGCTTTTTCCCGTTCATTTGGTTTGGTGGCCCATTCCCAATGCCTGTCGCTGCTCCAGTAAGTGGCATTTTTAAAAGCTGTAATAAGCTTATCCCCTTCTTTAATTATACTGCCACCGCAATGGTCAAAATGCAGGTGTGTTAATACGACATCCGTTATATCATTTGCATGAAAACCAGCAGCAGCAAGGCTTTTATCGAGGTTGTCATCGCCATTAAGATAATAATGGCTCATAAACTTTTCATCCTGTTTAGTACCCATCCCGTTATCAATTAAAACTAAACGGCCTTCGTCCTCTATAAGCATGCATCGCATGGCCCAGTTGCAGAGATTATTTTCATCGGCGGGATTTAATTTATTCCAGATAACTTTTGGCACCACGCCAAACATAGCACCGCCATCCAGTTTGAAGTTGCCGGTAGCTATCGGGTAAATATTCATTGTTTTAGCTTTGTAACTGGTTAATGTGGTGCTCGTTTTTTGTAACTGGTTTTTGAGCTTTAAGGGCGCTGTACAACCATATCAAACCAAAAGCAAAATACACCATCAGGATCAAAATTGAATTCTTCATGCTACCGGTAGCTTCATGAATAAAGCCGAAGCTAAAGATGCCTATCACGATGGCCATTTTCTCATTAAAATCATAATACGAAAAGTAAGAAGCTGTGTCTTTTGTTTCGGGCATCAATTTGCTATAGGTACTTCGGCTTAGTGCCTGCACTCCGCCCATTACCAGCCCAACACCCACTGCAATTCCGTAAAACATCATTTCCGGGTTACCACCACGCTCTTTATAAACCGCGGCATAGTAAGCCGCCCAGCAACATACAATCCAAAAAAACACCACTCCCATCAGCACTTTTATATTGCCAAAAATGGCTGATAGCCGGCTCATACTAATTGCTCCTACTACGGCCAGCAATTGAATAATAACAATTGTTGCGATGAGGTTTGTTTGCGGAAGCCCCAGTGTTTTTGCGCCAAACATGGTGGCTGCCAGCATAATGGCCTGTACACCCATGCTATAAAAAAAGAAAGCTCTTAGAAACCGTTTTAGCACTGGCATTTGCCTTGTTTGGTGCCACACCTTTTTAATTTCTGTAAACCCATCTGTAAAAACATTTCCTTTATGCTGCACTTTGTTTTCAACTTTTGGCAAGCCTGCAAAGGTGATTTGAGCAAATCCAAACCACCATAAACCTACCATCAGGAAAGTAATTCTTGTAGCTAAGCCGGGACTTTCCGGCATACCAAGAACAAGTCCAAATCCAATAAGCTGTAAAATAACGCTGCCAATATATCCAAAGGAAAAACCTTTGGCACTTATCCGGTCGCGGTCTTGCGGGGCGGCTATTTCAGGCAGGTAAGCGTTATAAAATACAAGGCTTCCCACGTATCCCATAGCACCAAAAATCAACCCGGTAATACCCAGCCAAAGGTTTTCCGTTCCTTTAAAAAAAAATAAACTACTGCAACCAATAGAACCCATATAGCAAAAAAACCGCATGAAGTTTTTCTTGTTGCCGCGGGTGTCGGCTATTGAAGTTAATATGGGATACGACAATGCAATAATGAAGTAGGCAAAAGACATTGCATAATCGTACAGGGAAGAATTGATAAAATTAAATCCCAGGAAAGTAACGGTATCACTTCCATCGGGGCCCTTTGTAACAGATTCAAAATAAATAGGAAAAAAAGTAGCTGTAATTACGAGGTTGTATACACTGTTTGACCAATCGAACATGGCCCAGGCATTCACAACTTTTTTAGAAGCGGTTACTTGCATTGTGGTTTCTTGTAAGGGTTAAATGTATACACTACAAGCTAAACAGTTCCTCTAATCTCGTTTATTGAATCACACCTGCAGCGATAAGTGCCAGAATAATAGTTCCGGCAACAATACGGTACCAACCAAAATATTTAAAGCCAAAGCGTTGTACAAAACCTATAAAAAATTTAATGGCAGCAATAGCTACAATAAACGCAACCACATTGCCAACACCAAGTGCAATAAGATTTTGCTTATTCAGCAACATTTCGGGTGCTTCTTTATATGCTTTCAGTAATTTATAACCAGTAGCTGCACACATAGTTGGCACGGCAAGAAAAAAAGAAAATTCAGCTGCCAGTTTACGGGTAAATCCCTGTTGCAAACCTCCTATAATAGTTGCGGCACTACGGCTTGTTCCGGGTATTAATGCCAGGCATTGCCAAAGGCCAACCATAAATGCCTTGTTATTCTTAATGCGTTCTTCCTTGTTTATTAAGCCAGCAGTAAATACTTTATCAATAAACAGGAAAATGATACCCCCAAAAATAAGTGCTAATGCCACTGTGGTGGGACTTTCAAGCATACTGTCGATAAAATCTCCCAATAAATAACCAAGTAGCAATGCGGGGATTACAGCAATAAATAATTTAATATAGAAATCAAAACTTTTAAAATCAAAGAATTTTTTCCAGTACAAAACCACCACTGCTATAATAGCACCAAGTTGTATCGCTACTTCGAAAAGCTTTGTAAATTCTGCCTTATGAATACCCATAATAGAACTGGTAATTATCATATGGCCGGTTGACGAAACGGGCAGAAATTCAGTAAGTCCTTCTACAATAGCGAGAATGATGGCTTGAAAAATACTCATACAGTATTCGGCTTTTTTTACGAATAATTTACCGGTGTGAGGGGTGACTGCTGAAAAATGGCAGCTATTTGCCATTTAAAAAAAGCGATGTTGAGTACACCGCCTGCATTAATAAATATCTAAATATTGAGGCAGCCCTGAATCAGGCTGATTTTGGTCTTCTAAAGATCGCATATACTTCAATTACCAGGCCAATAACAATCAATATTGGCGCAATGGTGATACGGGTAGTACTGTAAACTTCTTTATAATTAAAAACGTTGGGATCGGCACTTTTGCCACCGCTCATAAGCACCATTCCTGCTGCAATAACCAATGCTCCCGCCAGCATCCAGATATAATTCTCTTTCATAAAAAGCGGCGAATGGTCTACAACACCATGTTTCTCTGCTTTTGTTTTCTTTATTTCCGGCTTCTTATTCAACATTTTCTTTAATTAAAGTTGCAATATAATAAGGTTCGTGCATGCAGGCTGCTAGTTGATTAAAAAGGTGATTGGTTAATTGAGCCTGGAAAAGTATCCATACCAGTTACAAAGCATTCAAAATCAATATCAACTGACTAGATCCTCCCATACTTCAACCTAATATAAATCATCCAGTTTCATCTTCAGGTATTTCACAACGCTTCTGTGGGTACTAAACAAACTGATAGCAACACCAAGCACCAGCAATAGTAAACTTAACAGGATAAATAACCGCGTATCATGCAATGCCTGTAATTCCGGTACCCAACGCTCAAAAGCCAACAAACCTATCCAGCCGGCAGCAATGGCTAAAATAGCCGACAACGCTCCATTAATTATTGCCCTTTGGTTCATAGGCTTAGCAATAAACCACCTGGTTGCCCCTACCATTTGCATGGTCTTAATAAGAAACCTGTTACTGAACATAGCAAGCCTGATGGTATTATCAATTAAAACAATTACTACTATAGCGAGCACAATTGCCAACACCAGCAATCCTATCCCAACCTGTCGCAAAATGGTCATATTGCCTACCACGTTTGTAGGATATTTTATATCTGTTATGTAAGGATTTGCTTTAAAAATGGCTTCGATTTTCTTTAAAGTATCCGGAACAACATATTCACTTTTCAAATTCATTTCGATGCTGCGGGGCAAAATATTGGTATCGATAAATTGAGTAAAATCTTCGTTACCCATGCCAATCCATTCTTTCCGGGCTGTTTCTTTATCCTTATAGGTATAGGTTTTAATATAGGGCAGGGCTTTTACTTGTGCCAATAAAGCATCCTTTTCTGTTTCGCTGGTTGTTTCCCTTAAAAAAACCTGCACCGGCACAGATTCGCGGAAATAGTCGACCAATTTCGAATAATTAATACCCAGCCATCCTAAAAATCCTAACATCAACAGCACAAGCGAAACCCCGATAATGGACATGATATAAGAAGTATTACCTCTTTTAGTTCCGAATTTGCTTTTTTGCGCCATAATTTTTTAATTGATTGGTCAGATTGATTACCTGTTGTCGCACCTTTTGCGCCGCAAAAATAAAGGAAACACTCTTTCCTTATTTTTGCCGACCGTTGTAACGGTTAAAAGCTGTGTAAAATTGCAGATCCAAACCAATACCTGCATAAATAGCTAAAAAAGATCAATTATCATTTAGCTGAATATTGCCTCTTAAAGCCCTGGTGGTCAATACGGGAAAGAATATTCAACTAGAACATACTTCAGAAACCGGTAGACGGGGATAAAACATCATGGAATATAATTTTAAAGAGATTGAACAAAAATGGCAGCTGTTCTGGAAGGAAAATAATGCCTACCAGGTTTCAAATAAAAGCTCAAAGCCGAAATTTTACGTACTGGATATGTTTCCTTATCCCAGCGGTGCTGGCTTGCACGTTGGGCATCCATTAGGCTATATCGCCAGCGACATTTACAGCCGTTACAAAAGATTGAAAGGTTTTAATGTTTTGCACCCAATGGGATATGACGCCTTTGGATTACCGGCCGAACAATATGCCATCGAGCATGGTGTGCACCCCGCTGTCAGCACCATCCAAAACATCAATAATTTCAGAAGTCAGCTCGATAAAATTGGTTTTAGTTATGATTGGGATCGCGAAGTAAAAACCTGTGAACCCAATTATTACAAATGGACACAGTGGATTTTCTTACAATTATTTAAAAGCTTTTACAACCGGCAAACTCAAAAGGCTGAATCTATTGATTCACTAGTGGGCTTGTTCGGGAGCGAAGGAAATTTACAGCACCCGGTTCCAAATACCCAATTTGCACCGGCAACTTTTTCAGCATCTGACTGGAACGGCTTTAGCGAAAAACAACAGCAGGATATTTTAATGGAATACCGCCTGGCCTTTTGCGGGTATGGCGAGGTAAACTGGTGCGAGGCGCTTGGTACCGTTTTGGCAAATGACGAGGTGGTAAATGGGGTTAGTGAACGCGGCGGGTATCCTGTGGTAAAAAAGAAATTGCGTCAATGGTACCTGCGCATAACCGAGTATGCCGATCGCCTGCTGGAAGGTCTTAACCGCATCGAATTCAGCGAAAGCATGAAAGAAATGCAGGCAAACTGGATTGGCAAATCATACGGAGCCAACATGAAATTTAAAATAGCCGGTAGCAATGAAATCCTCGAAGTATACACCACAAGACCGGATACTATTTTTGGTGTTGATTTTATGGTAGTAGCGCCCGAAAACGAGATCGTTGAAAAAATAAAAACCGGCGAACATATAGCCGCTGTAAATGAATATGTAGCCTATGTAAAAAGTCGCAGCGAACGCGAAAGACAAGCTGAAAAAAAGATCAGCGGTTGCTTTACTGGTGCCTACGCCATCAACCCATTCAATGGCCGCGAAATTCCGGTTTGGATCAGCGAATACGTATTGGCCGGTTATGGAACCGGCGCAATTATGGCAGTGCCTTGCGGCGACGAGCGTGATTTTAAATTTGCAAATCATTTTGGAATTCCGATAACTAACATTATTGGCGACGCTTTTAATGGTACGGAAGCCAATGCTACCAAGGATGCCGTTTTAAACAACAGCGATTTTCTAAATGGCCTGGTAATGCGGGATGCCATTGCTGTGGTAAATGAAAAAATTGAAGAACTGGGTATCGGTAAAAAGAAGGTGAATTATAAAATGCGGGATGCTGCTTTCAGCCGGCAACGATACTGGGGTGAACCATTCCCTATTATTTGGAAAGATGGCATCGCTTACCCACTGGATGAAAGTAAATTACCATTGGAATTACCGGTTGTGGAAAGCTATTCGCCCGGACCGGAAGGAGAAGGGCCTTTGGCTAATATCCCGGAATGGACTAGCCGCCAGCTGGAGACCAACACGATGCCGGGATATGCCGGTAGTAGCTGGTACTTTTTACGCTACATGGATCCGCATAATAACGAAACTTTTTGCGATCGTACCGTAAGTGATTACTGGAACCAGGTTGATTTATATGTTGGGGGAACCGAACACGCTGTAGGGCATTTGCTATATAGTCGTTTATGGACGAAAGTATTATTTGATCTTGGCCATATTGGTTTTGATGAACCTTTTAAAAAGTTGTTGAACCAGGGCATGATCCAGGGAAGTAGCAGGTTTGTATACAGGATCAATGGTACCAATCAGTTTGTTTCCAAAACCCTTATAACCCAGGAAGAATTCTATCATGATAACCAACTGGATAAACTACATGTAGATGTAAGCATGGTGGATGGTTTTGAATTAGACATTAATGCTTTTAAAAAATGGCGCAATGGTGAATATGCGCAGGCTGAATTCATTTTAGAGGATGGAAAATATATTTGTGGCGCAGAAGTAGAAAAAATGTCCAAATCAAAATTCAACACTGTTAATCCTAACGAGCTTGTTGAAAAATATGGTGCCGATACTTTCCGTATGTATGAAATGTTCCTTGGCCCGGTAGAACAAAGTAAACCCTGGGATACAAAAGGAATTGAAGGCGTTCATCGCTTCCTGAAAAAACTTTGGCGCCTCATTCTTGAAGATGGAAAAGGCCTGGTAATAAACAATGATGCACCCAATGCTGCGGAATTAAAAGTGCTGCATAAAACAATCAAAAAGATTGAGGAAGATACAGAACGATACAGTTTCAATACTGCTGTTAGTACATTTATGATTGCAGTAAACGAGCTTAGCGACCTTAAATGCCACAAAAGGCAGGTTATTGAGCCGCTTGTAATAATGCTTACTCCTTTTGCCCCGCATATTGCTGCCGAATTGTACCATGCAATTGGGAATAATGAGAGTGTGCTGGATGCCCCATTCCCCATATTTGATGCCTCTTATGTTACCGAATCAACCAAAGAATACCCCGTAAGCATCAACGGAAGATTACGTACTACAATGAATGTTTCTCTTGATGCCATCCAGGCTGATGTGGAGCTGATGGTGATGTCGAACGAACTGGTTCAGAAATGGATGGAAGGAAAACCAATGAAGAAATTTATTTTTGTAAAAGGGAAAATGATCAACGTAGTAGTTTAACTTACCGTACTTATCATCATAAAAAAATGATCAAAATCGGGATCTTACACCGTTGGCACGGTGTTATCAGCTTGTTGAAAACAAATTTTATGATGGACACAAAAGTTAAGTTTGACCTGATGCATAAAGTTGTCCGTGAATTGGACGATTTGAAAAACAGCCAGGCGGCAGTTATAAAAAAAATAACTCAGATTGAAGCACACAATATGGAATTAGGAGATACCGATCTTGAATCGTTATTGGATGAAATTCACGAACATGTAGCAAATAACCTGGTTAGAGTAGAAGAAGCTGCATTGGGCTTTTTGCAAAAGACAGAGAAATTTTCTACTGAAAACACTGCAGCATTAGCTTCAACTGAAACGGCTTAGAAAGTATTAGAGTAGGGAAAGCGGCGGCATAACTTGCAGCCGCTTTTTTATTTCATCAAATAAAAGATTTCGCTCCAGTTTTACTGCCGTCGCACCAATTTTATTACACCACTACTTTGCTCGGTACTTTCCAGGCGGGCAGTGTATCGTTGTCCATCCACTATAACCATCATGTAAGCAGTATTAGGAGGAATAGATCCCAGGTTTTCTGCTACCATTGTTAACTCGCTACCTGCGGGAAGATCTTTTACACCCAATTTAAAAGTATAAGCCTGCGCCGATAACAGCACATGGTTAAACAATAACTTTCCATTTAAGAATAAAGAAATAGAATCACCATCCACTTCTGCATTGTCGTAAAAATTTAATTCAATGGTGTCTCCTTCTATGAGTATTTCACCCTGGTTTATTTTTTTGCGGGTTATAAATTTCTGCACTGCAACAGGGTCTGTACGTTCGGGGGTAACAAATGGTTTTATTACTACAGGATTAGATTTTGCAACGGTTTCCGGGTTTGTATTAGTTGGTTTATTGATCGTCGGCTCGGTAGTTTTTGTTGCTACCACAGGCGGTACTACAATAGGTTTGGCCGGAACTGGTGTATTGTTCACGACCTGTTTATTTGTTTGACCTGCACCCGCATCTCCTTGGCTTGTTACCGGTTTCTTATTTACAACAAGCGGGTTTTCAGCTGATGTTGCCGGAGCGCTAGTTGATGCTTTAGCTTTTAATTCATTATTGATTGAATCTTCTTTTATTGATTGCTGCTTAGCTATAAACTGCGAGTCTTTCTCACTACTTTCTGCACCAGTACCGAATGATTTTTTTGCATCTCTGTCGACGGCCGTATCAACTTTTGCAAGGGCAACGTCGGATGGTTTGACGCTAATAGGTTCGGGCATTTTGGCATTATCCGTGGGAGGATTTCCGGTTATAGATTCTCCTGGTTTTTTATTTATGACCTCTTCCTTCCCAGAGTCTTTTTTAATGTTCTTAGGCGGGTTTATTTTTGCTATAACTTCTGATGGAATTTCGGGATGATACGCAGGTGTGATTGCGTACACACTATCAATGATCTGAGGGTCTGCCATACCTGTAAAATACCCTTCAATCACATTATCCCATTCATCTTTAAAAAGAGGTTTCTCTGTTTTATCAAAATGTAAAACAAATTCCGGCCCATCATCTCCAATTTTGCTATTACCATCCAGCTTCATCACATTACCACCGGGACAATTAAAATCTGCATCAGAGCGCATGGCATTATTGTAAATGCTCACTGTTATTTTACCAGCTGGTTTAACCCCCAAAAACTGGTCATCCCACCAATGAACAGCATTGTCTTCTTTATCAAAATATCCTTTTACCGAGTAACGGATGTAGCTATTTGTATTTGAGTAATAATAGGAGGTACCAAACAAGCTATCGCCTTTTGCAATTAATTTCAATTCCACTTTTACGGCACTGGCAAACATTCCGCTGCCGCTGGTAAGTTTACCTCTCCAAACACCAGTAACCGGTTGTGCAGCAAGCAGCAAAACTGTATTACAGAACAATAAAAAGAGGAAAATTTTTTTCATTAATAAGTTTAAGAAGCCAAATCAAAATCAAAAAAGAATATTGCTGCTATAGAAATACGGTCGAATTACTAATAACGAACCAGTAGAACAATTAGTCTGCCATGGGAGATCAGGTAAAATAAAAACATTTTTTTAAAGTAGTTCATTGCCGGCTGCCAAACCAGGCATTTCTTAATTTTAAAATTGCAGGTGGAACCGGGAGGCCGGATTGCTCATAGCTTACCATCTTTAAGGAAGGATTTTCACCTAAAATAATGATCGTCGTTTTCAGCAGTCCCCGGTGCCTGTATTCCAACGTAACCTTCTCTCCTACTTTGTAAGCCTCCAAAATTTGTGGCAGAATGATAGCCGATTTTACCGGAATAGCATCAATACTTAAAAGCTCATCATCAATATCAATTCCCGCCTCGTAAAGTGGCGAACCAATTGTGGTATTGGAATTTATTACTACTCCATTATTGCTTTCACTAAATGAAACATTCCCAATCCATGGCGTTTTGTCGCTGTTGGTTATTTGATAACCTAGCTTTTTAAGTGCGGTTGTGTAATCATAAGATTTGTGTCCATAAACATAATGGCTAAAAAATGTATTTGAAAAAGCAGTGTCAACGGTAACTTGTATCAAAGCTTCTTTTAAACCATTCACGGTATAGGTCCTTTCTCTTTTACCAAAGATCTTCCAAGCTGCAACCATCAGGTCATCCAACGACAGGTTGTATTTGGTTTTTAGCTCAAGGTCGAGTGCTAGCGCAATAGCAGCGCCAATTGAATAATAATTGGCATAATTGTTAGCATAATTGTTTCTGTCGATAGAAATACCGGCATCAGTAAAAACGGCCATGCGGCTCATTTGCAAAGGTGAAAATGCCTTACCGGCTGGCGTATTTTCTTTGGTATTAATCCAGGTGCTGGCATTGTCTTCAAAGTTTTTATTAGTGCTAAAGCCTGCCCTTCGCATAATCAATTCACCATAGTACTGCGTAAATCCTTCAGCAAACCAAAGTGATTCGCTGATATTACTTTTCTCTAAATTGAATGGTTCGAGGGAAGCCGGCCTGATTCGTTCCACATTCCAGCTATGGAAAAACTCGTGAGCGAAGGTTTTTAGCAGCCAATCGTCGCCCGTAAACGTTACCGGGTAGGTGAGCACAGTTGAATTACGGTGTTCCATTCCGTCTCCTTTTACAAAGGGGTTTATACTAGCAAGAAATGTGTAGGTGCCATAATCAAAATCCGGGAAAGTTTGAAAAACCGACATAGCTTCCTGCACCAGCTTTTCAAGTTTTCTGCCAAAAGAACTAAACGCCGTTTGTGAAAAAGATTGGCTGGCTCCTGTATTTAAAGCAAGTCTGAACAGGTAGGTTTTGTCATCCCTGTTTTTCACTTTCCAGGTATACCAGGAAAGCTCACCTAGTAATACCGGGCTATCCATAAAGTATTGTAAATCCGGTGCCGAAAAAGATAATGAGTCATCCGCTTGTGGCAATTGGGTGGCTATCGACCAATGTTTAGCTGCAGGTAAATTGAAATGGATAGTTACGGGCCATTTTTCCGCTCCTTTCAGCCAAATAAAACTTGCAGGCATATTCAGCAAAACAGATGATTCGTCTATATCCGCATGAGTACCATCGCCGTAATTCGCAAACAAGGTATACTGTAATTCAATGAAATCATGATTGCCAATAACCTGGAAAATATTTCCATCCGGCTGGTTTACAGTTAAAATGTTGCCGGCTTTATCACTGGCAGTAACCTTATAAATATTTTTTGCAAATTCGTGTGTGGCATACCTGCCGGGCGACGACCGGCTCATTATAAACGAAGGACTTTTTAAATTAATTCCGGAAACTATTAGCTTTATTGAGGCCTCGTGATGGGAGATATTTGGAAAAGAAACCGTATAATTTAACTGCTGCGAAAAAATTATATTAACGTACAACACGAAGCCTGATAGAACTACATATTTCTTCATAATAATAAATACAATTGAAAATGGAATTAACAGTTTGAACAATAGCAAAAATGAAGCTATAAACGAAATAAAAAATAACCTGTTAGGGCTAAAACTAATCTCATTCAACAATTTTCGAGACCAGTTGTTTCATTTTCAAAAGTAATTGTACCAAAAAAAACAAAACATGGCACATCCAAATAGTCAGCTTATAGAAGCATTAAGGGAAACAGCAAAAAGATTGCGTTGTGGTGCACATTATGCCTGGGGTAATCACGGTAGTTGTAACTGTGGTAACCTGTTGCAGGTAGTTACACAATTAGAAAGCAAGGAAATTTTGCAATTCAGTCGCACCGGCACAGGTGAATGGACAGAACTTGCCATTGATTTTTGCCCTGTTTCGGAAGCACCGGTTGATTTGCTAATTTCTAAATTGCAGCATATTGGACTTACACCTTCTGATATTCATTGTATAGAATACCTTGAAGATAAAAATGTTTTAGCGCAGTTACCAGGTGGCTTTAGATGGTTAAAGCGCAATGTGCGGGAAGATGTAATTGTTTATATGGAAACGATGGCTAATATGCTGGAAGAAAAATTACTAAAGCAGGTTAAGGTAGATTTCACAGAACTATTTGACAATGACAATATCAAAATCGGAGAGCTAAAACTCGCAGCGATCACATGAATCTTATTTAGTTTAGACAATAAAAAAAGGCGGGAAAGTATTCCTGCCTTTTTTCGTTAGAAGTTAATGACAACATTGCTGCGCTAATTAATGCTAACACAAGCATTCATCAGGAAGTAATCCTGTTCTCAAAATATATTCTAATCCTCTTCCGAAGCCTGGTAGTTAATATCATTTTCGGCAATATCAGTAAGTAGCTGGTCTGTTTCTTTTTCTTCAGCCAGTGTCTGTCCCAATAACTCAGAAATATCATCCTGCCCCATTGTTTTTGCAAGTTGTGCCAGGCTACCATAAGTTGCAATTTCATAATGTTCCACCTTTTGGGCGGCCATAATTAAACCAACATCTCTTGTGGCTGTGCCTTTGTCTGTTTCTTCAATTATACTTTCACCTTCTTTTGATAAGCCTTCCATAGCATCACACTTTTTTGCCTGTGCTTTCTTACCTAATAATTCAAACACCTGTTCAAGCCGGGATACCTGGCCCTTCGTTTGCTCCAGGTGATTGCCAAAAGCTTCTTTAAGCTGCGGTGAAGTAGCAGCCTTCTGCATTTTAGGAAGGAATTTTACTAAGTATTTTTCCGCCCAATAAATATCTTTAATTGAATCGGTAAACAATTCAACCATTGCAGGTTCCATGCTACCTCCGTTAGAAGATGGCATCGAATTGCCAGATGAAGATCGTGAACTGTTTCCTTTTGCAGGGGAAGAACTTGCCGTAGCAGATTTCTTCGGTGCAGCCTTTTTAGTAGTTGCTGTTTTTGCCATGATTTATAGTTTTTAATGTTATTTTTTAATAGCTTAAATATCATGCCCATCAAACTTTTTTTTCTGAAAAATAAAACTTCAAAAAAATCTTTTTTGAAACATAGCATGATAATTCATAATATCTATTTTGCCATAAACTTATATTGTAGAGATTTCACCCCAGAATCATTTAACCATGAAAATTAGCAGGATGTTTACTGATGGTTCACTATTTGTAACTATTAAATAAAACAATCACATGAAAACTAATATCATACTCGCAGCTGCATCTGCAATGGTTTTTTTAACTTCTTGCGAAGCTATCGGAGGTATTTTTAAAGCTGGAATGGGTGTCGGGATTTTCTTAGTCCTGCTTGTCGTAATACTTATTGCCTGGCTGCTTTTAAGGAGAAGAAAATAGAAAGATTGTACAGCCAGAACTGAATTTCATCCTTTTTTTCCTAACTGATTTTTAGATTATCTTTTCAAAATAAATAATTTTAAATTGTTGTTCAACTTCACATCAAACTCATGAATACGCCTGTTTCCAATGTTCCGCTTTATGTAAAACTGGCACAAATAATCATGGGTCTGCTCTCATTTTTCTTTATCCTTTATGTAGGAAGGTCTGTGCTGGTGCCTGTTATTTTTGCCACTATTTTTGCTATTTTATTAAACCCGCTGGTAAATTATCTCTGCCGAAAAAAGTTTAATCGCATTATAGCTATTATTATAGCGCTTTTGATTGCTATCATATTTGTGGCGTCACTGGTTTATTTTATCGTTTCGCAAATGGCCATGTTCAGCAGCTCGATGCCACAGTTACAGGAAGGATTTAAAAGAATGGGGAACGATGTGCTTACCTGGGTTGCTACAACCTTTAATATCAGCAATGAAAAGATTGGCATTTGGGTACAAACCATGAAAGGTGGCACCATGAATAACAGTGGTGTTATTATTGGACAAACGGTAAGTGGCATCAGTAACCTTTTTGCCTTCATATTCCTGTTACCAGTTTATATTTTCATGATACTTTTTTATAAACCATTGTTGTTAGAATTTATAGCGAGGCTATTCGACAAACAAAAACATCATATGGTGGCTGAAGTATTGCTGGAAGCAAAAACATTGATTCAAAGTTACCTGCTTGGCTTGCTGGTAGAAACATTGATTATAGCTGTTTTAAACAGCATTGGCTTGTTATTGTTAGGTGTTCAATATGCATTGTTGATTGGAATACTCGGAGCCATCCTTAACATCATACCATATATCGGAGGATTAGTAGCCATAACACTGCCCGTTATTATGACACTTGCTACGCAGGATACCTCCACAGCCATCTATGTAATTATAGTTTATTCTATTATACAGTTTGTAGATAACAACCTTATTGTTCCAAGAATCGTAGCATCTAAAGTTCGGATGAACGCCCTTGTTTCATTGATTGTGGTGCTTACTGGCGGCGCCCTGTGGGGAATACCGGGTATGTTTTTGTCTATCCCCTTAACAGCAATTGCCAAAGTTATTTTCGACCGTGTTGAAGGTCTTAAAGCCTTCGGATTTTTAATAGGAGATAACCAGCCGGAAATTACAAAAGTGATATTTAATTTCGGCAGAGTCAGGCTTCGGAAAACAACAACAACCACTACAACAACAACATCTGTAAAGACCGATACAAAAGCTGTTTCGAATGTGCCTTGATAAGTGAACGAACAACAAAACACCCTTGTAAAAACAGAAGGTTTTGCAAGGGTGTTTGCTACTAAGCCGGTCTTATCATTTCAACTATTCAAATTCATAGCCAATATCCTTGCGGTAATACTTTCCATCAAAGGCTATTTGTTCAATAACCTCCTTACTTTTAGCAGCAGCAGATTGTATATCATCAGCAAGCGAGGTTACTGTTATAACGCGACCGCCATTGGTAACGAGTTGTCCAGTTTCCAACACTTTTGTTCCTGCATGAAAAACGATTGTACTTGCATCATTTGTTTGTAACTCTTGGGGAATGTGCATGGGTATATGCTTTTGGTAATCTCCCGGGTAGCCGCCGCTCACTGCCATCACAGTTGCGGCAGATTTCCGCGCAATTTGAATTTCAGCCTTCCCGAGATTTCCATTTAACGTGTCGGTAAATAGTTGAACAAGATCGTTTTCCAAAAGAGGCAACACTACTTCCGTTTCAGGATCACCCATGCGGCAATTATACTCTATAACATATGGCTCCTCACCTACTTTTATTAATCCAAAAAACACGAAGCCATTATAGTCAAAGGCTTCTTTGTAAAAACCGTTTATAGTAGGCTCAATAATTCTTTCAACAACCTTCTGCATAAAAACTTCGTCCATAAAAGGTACCGGGCTTACACAACCCATTCCGCCCGTATTTGCACCGGTATCGCCAACACCAATTCGTTTGTAGTCTTTTGCATGACCAATTACCTGGTACGTTTTTCCATCTGTCAAAGCAAACACCGATACTTCTATTCCGTCCAGGAACTGCTCTACCACTACTCTTGCAGAAGCTTCTCCAAATTGCTTGTGCAAAATCATTTCTTCAAATACCTGTAATGCTTCCTCGTGGGTTTGGCAAATAACAACACCTTTGCCGGCGGCAAGACCATCTGCTTTTAGTACAATCGGCAGGCTATGATGTTGCAGGTATGTTTTACCTGTTTGATAATTCTCAATAGTAAACTCTTCGTAAGTAGCTGTAGGTATGTGCTGGCGCAACATAAATTCCTTGGCAAAAGCCTTGCTTCCTTCCAGTTGTGCAGCAAATTTTGAAGGGCCTATAACACCGGTCCATTGTTCACCAAAAGATTGCCTGCTATTGGCCTCATATAAAAAATCTACCAGTCCATTTACAAGCGGATCTTCAGGACCTATTACTACAAGGCTAATCGAATTGGCGCGGATAAATGTTTCAATCGAATCAAAGTCGTTACAACTATGAACATTTATTCCAAACTGGCTGGTACCACCATTGCCAGGTGCAATAAATAGTTGATCGCATAGCGGGCTCTGTTTTATTTTCCAGGCAAGTGCATGTTCTCTTCCACCACTTCCGAGTATCAGTATATTCATTACTATCAGTTCGTTGGCCGCTTACCATACCCTGTAAAAAGGCACCTGGCGGCAAAGCGTTGCAAATTTGTATGAAAACAATGCATGGTGTTCAAAAAGTTTTACTTTGCCGCCTTCTTACCCTCATAATGTATTTCAATAAAACAATTTATGACAGAAACAATTAAAGCACCGGAGATCTCCCAAAAGGGCCACCCGAAAGGACTCGGAGTATTATTTGCAACCGAGATGTGGGAGCGCTTTAATTATTACGGCATGCGGGCAGTGCTCATTTTATTTATGACAAAAGCATTATTATTTGATAAGGCTTTTGCATCCAATTTATATGGTAGCTACACCGGCCTTGTTTACCTCACCCCGCTAATAGGCGGATTTATTGCCGACCGTTTTTGGGGTAATCAGCGTTCGATTATTACTGGTGGTATTTTAATGGCTATCGGGGAATTCATCATGTTTGCCTGTGCCTCTATATATTCCACCAATCAATCTTTGTCGGGTATTCTTTTCTTTTGTGGATTAGGTTTTATAATCACTGGAAATGGTTTTTTTAAGCCTAATATTTCTAGTATGGTAGGCCAGTTATATCCCGAAGGAGACCGGAGAAAAGATGCGGCCTATACCATTTTCTATATGGGTATTAATACCGGTGGAGCACTTGGGCCCCTGGTATGTTCGGTGGTAGGGGATACCGGTAACCCGCTTGATTTTAAGTGGGCATTTCTTGCTGCTGCTATTGGAATGGTGATCAGTGTGATAGTCCAATTGTTGTTCCATAAAAAATATGTGAAAGGGCCTGATGGCAAGATCCTTGGAATGACTCCGGCCAATAACATCAAATTGGCGATTAATCCAATATTCATGACCGTTGGGTTGCTGTTGCTTTCGGGTCTTATGATTGGAATTTTATATGCTGATGCAACCATTTTCCCTTTTCTCTCTTACATTTTACTCGCGGCCGTACTTTTTATCGGCTTTATAATTTTTTCGGATAAGACCTTGACCAAAAATGAAAAAGACCGCCTGATAGTAATATTTATAGCTTCTTTTTTTGTGATTTTCTTTTGGAGCGCGTTCGAACAGGCTGGTGCTTCATTAAACTTTTTTGCTGATGAAAACACCCAGCGTGACCTGGGTTTCTGGACTATTCCTGCCAGTCTTTTTCAAAGTCTCAATTCTATTTTCGTTGTTAGTTTTGCCCCGCTGTTTGCTTTTATTTGGATTAAATTGGGAAAAAATGAACCGGCCGCACTTACAAAAATGGCGATTGGTTTGCTGTTGTTGTCGATTGGTTTTTTTGTAATTGCTTTTGGAGTTAAGGATGTGGCTCCGGGTATCAAAGTAAGCTTTATGTGGCTAACAGGTATGTACGCATTGCATACCTGGGGTGAACTGTGTTTATCTCCGATTGGTCTTTCATTGGTAAATAAATTGGCGCCGTTTAAACTAGCAAGCCTGATGATGGCTGTATGGTTTTTGGCCAACGGCGCAGCCAATAGCCTGGCAGGAAAACTAAGTGCCCTTTACCCGGAACCTGGCAAGTCAACCCACCTGCTCTCGTATGAGATCACCAACCTTTACGACTTTTTCATGTTGTTCGTAATGATGGCCGGAATGGCGTCTTTAATCCTGTTTATATTATCTAAAAGACTGCAAAAACTAATGCATGGCGCGGCCTGACACCCTTGTTAGTTTCTATTGATTTTTTATTTTTTCCAATGCAAATAAGCCTTTGCCATTAGCGGGAAAATAATAAATACAGCTAATGGCCACCATTGGTGCGTTAAAAGCAAGAGTATAAGAACTATCAAAAAAAGATACACCGGGTACAAAAAACAAAGTGTAGCTAAAAGAATGCTGTCGTAATGCACATTACCAGCTGACACTTTTTTTGCGAAGCTTTGTAAAGGCAGGTAAAGTGGTGCATGCAATACAGCGCCGAGCATTGCAGGAATCAATAATAATAATCTTGTTATTAACCGAGGCGTTACCGGTGCAAAAGATACTGACTTGGATAATTCTAAAAGCTGTTTGGTTGTAACCGCATTTATTTGATTGATGCAGGAAGCATGTGAAATATCAGTGGCAATCTCGCTGCCAAACCGTTCACCAATGCGGATGTCAATAGTTTTTCCATACCGGTCAAATGAAGAATATTCAAGCCATACAGGAAGCACTTTCACGGGTATTCCCTCCTGCCAGCAGGATTGAATAATGCGTGGAGCTCCTTTTTTTAAAGGTTGAATTAATTCCGCCTGGTGCAGGCAGATACCTTCAACGAAAATCAGCAGGATCTCGTTGTTTCTGAGTATGTCCACACTTTTTACAAAAGTGTCATCATTCATAGCAAGCTTATCTTTTCCATCTCTTAAACGGAAAACAGGAATCATTTTGATGCTGGTAAGGAATTTCCTTACCCAATTTTTTTTAAATACATCGCCCCTCGTCATGTAATAAACCGGCTGCTCCATATAACAGCCCATAAGAATGGCATCAAGAAAGGAATTAGGGTGATTACAGGCTAAAAGCAACGGACCTTTATAGGAAAGAGCCTCTTTATTTATAATCCGGATACGTTTGGAAAAGAAAGGATGGGAAAGCCGAACCCAGGCCCGCAGGAACGTGTAAATCATAGTCGGTGAAAGTAAAAGCGCTACGGGTAACTACAAAATATAAGCCCCGGTTTTCCGGGGCTTCATTGGCAGGCAATCGATAAACCGGGCAACTACCCCGGTATTGAAAAATCAATACTCAAACATAAAGAATTTAAATAACAGGCGCTGCAGATAATATTTCAGCATTTACACAAGAAGTATAATTTTTAAAATTGGTAACAAATTCTTCGGCTAATGCCTGGGCTTTTTTATGATAAGCAGATTTGTCTGCCCAGGTATTAACAGGGTTAAGTATCTCCGATGGTACCCCGGAACAAGCTAAGGGAATACTAAATCCAAAAATAGGTTCAGTTACAAACGTTTCCTGTTCCAACGACCCGTTTAAGGCGGCAGCAATTAATGCACGGGTATGCGCTAATCTCATCCGGGAGCCCGTTCCATATGATCCTCCACTCCAGCCTGTGTTTACAAGCCATACATTGACCTGGTGCTTTTTTATTTTTTCTCCAAGCATTTCTGCATAAACACCCGGGTGCAAAGGCATAAATGGTGCACCGAAGCAGGCACTGAAGGTTGATTTTGGTTCGGTAACTCCAGTTTCGGTACCTGCTACTTTTGCTGTGTAGCCACTTATAAACTGGTACATAGCCTGGCCGGGTGTAAGCTTGCTGATAGGTGGTAAAACGCCATTGGCATCACAGGTAAGAAAGAAAATATTTTTCGGGTGATTTCCATAGGAAGGTTCCACCGAATTAACTATATAGTGCAGGGGGTAGCTTACCCTGGTGTTTTCGGTTATTTTGCTTGAGGCAAAGTCAATAGTATCGGTCCCATTAAAAAAACGGACGTTTTCTACTAAAGCACCCGGTCTTATGGCATTAAAAATCTCAGGTTCTTTCTCTTTGGTCAGATCGATGCATTTAGCATAACATCCTCCCTCAAAATTGAAAACTCCTTTGTTATCCCAGCCATGTTCATCATCTCCGATCAATTTCCTGGCAGGATCAGCACTCAGAGTCGTTTTTCCAGTTCCGCTCAAACCAAAAAAAATGGCGGTATCACCCAAATTGCCAATGTTGGCAGAGCAATGCATGCTTAATACCTCGTGAAGTTGTGGCAACAAAAAATTAAGGACTGTAAAAATTCCCTTTTTCATTTCGCCTGTATAGCCGGTTCCACCAATTAATATTGTTCGGTGGTTAAAAGATATAACCGCAAAATGCGGGCTTCTTGTGCCATGTTTTTTTGGATCGGCAAGAAACGAGGGCGCCTGAAGGATATGCCAGTCTGGTTCAAATGCATCCAACTCGTGTTGGGCAGGCCTGATAAACATATTATGCGCAAATAAATTACTCCAGGGATCTTCATTTACAACCCTGATCTTTAGTTTGTACGAAGGATCTGCACAGGCAATACAATCGCGAACCCATAATTCAGGCAGTTTGGAAAAATATTCGCTTAACTCGCGCTGTAATTGAATAAAATAAGATTCGTCGATGGGTATATTGAAATTGTTCCAGTTAACATGCTGCTTTGTCCAGTCGTCGGAAACGATAAATTTATCCTGCGGACTTCTGCCGGTAAATTTCCCGGTATTTACACACAGAGCACCTGTATCGTTCAACTCACCCTGCCCACGTAATTGGGTTTGCTCTGTTAACACTTCAGATGGAAGCTGGTAATAAAGATGGGGATTGTGTATACCTATATTTTTAAGGGCCGCCATTGGGCGGAGGGCTGTCATAATTTCCATAAAACAAGCTGTCGTTTAATCGTGAAATTCAAAACTAAGGCCAAATTCAGTTTTGAAATTTTTTAATCAAACGGCTTTTTTAAGCTTGATATTGCACAATACGGATATTATTAGATAGATTTTAAACGAAATTCTAAAAATTGCAGAAATACCAATGTTTATTGGGAAACATTGCCGGCTTTGTAAATTTTTTTTTCAAACCCGGGTTTGTCTAAAATACATCCTTCAATTTTCAATGAAATGCTGGCACCCGTACAATAAACCTGGAAACTATCCGGGCTTGTTTTGAGAGAAAACGAAAATAAATAATGAAAGTATTGTAACGATTAGAAGCAGGATAAGACCAAACATCACCAGCATTCTGCCATACCTGCTTCGGTTTTCTAATGCAAGTTGCGAACCATTATACCACATAAATCCCCCAACCGAAGTCATTATTGCCCCTGGTAATGCCATCAGGTTGAGCAGTGTACTTAGGGCGGCCTGCGCATTAAGCAGTAACATATTCCGAATCTGTTTCCTTTAAATCGTTGTAAGTAAAAAATAGCTAGTTACAACATATAAGTACAAAATGGAGCTGTTTTAGTTCACCCGCCCGCTTTTTTTGCGAGTTTATATCCATTCTTTAGCAGCCATTGTAAAATTTTTTCCCTGTTATCACCCTGTATAATTATCTCACCATCTTTTGCCGATCCACCCGTACCGCAAATTGTTTTCAACTGTTTGCCCAAGCCCTGCAAGTCGTCGTCTGTACCAGTAAAGCCTGCAATTAACGACACAGCTTTACCGCCCCGGTGTTTTGTTTCTAACCAAATACGTAGTGGCTGTTCGGCAGGTGGTAAGGTTTGAGTAATTGCTTCTTCTTCTCCGGTTTTAAAATTTGGATCGGTGCTATAAACCAGCCCACCCAAGCTGCTAAAACTGTTCAATTTATTTTTGGGCATATGGATGAAGGTTACTTATAAAATCACTGCTTTTAAACTTAAATCTAAACTTCGTGCCTGGTGAATGAGTGCACCAACACTTATAAAATCCACGCCGGTGGCAGCGTAACTTTCAATATTATCCAGGTTGATGCCGCCGCTTGCTTCCGTTTCGCAGCTTCCATTAATAATGGCAACCGCTTGTACAATCATTCCAGGCTTCATATTATCAAGCATAATGCGATCTGCCTTTCCTGTTTTTACAGCGGCTTCCACATCTTCCAGGGTTCTTGTTTCCACTTCAATTTTCAACCCGGGTTTTTGAATTTGCACATACTTGTAAGCAAGTTCTATCGCCGGAACAATTCCACCGCAAAAATCAATATGATTGTCTTTGAGCATGATCATATCGTACAAACCAAAACGATGATTTACAGCCCCGCCAATTTTTACTGCTTCTTTTTCAAGCAGGCGAAAATTAGGAGTGGTTTTTCGGGTATCCAGGATTCGGGTGTTGTATTCTTTTAATTTATCAACATAAGTTTTGGTAAGGGTGGCAATTCCACTCATTCGTTGCATAGTATTCAACACCAGCCGTTCGCATTTAAGAATAGTCAAAACAGAAGCTGTTACCTCGAAAGCTGTTTCACCAAACAACATACTATCGCCATCTTTTTTGTAATTGGTTAATTGGGCCGAAGGTTCTACCAAATGAAATATTTTTTCAGCCACAGCCATGCCCGCCAAAATACCATCCTGTTTAATTTTTAATACAGCCTTTCCCATTTTTCCGGGTGGAATGCAACACAAACTACTGTGATCGCCATCTCCCACATCTTCATGAATAGCTTCACTTACTAAATGGGCCAGTTTTGTATCAAATGTTTCACTCATGAAAATAAATTAAACCCGAAGGTAAACGGGCCGAGAAAAAATGAATAGCTAAAATGTTGAATAAAAACTATGACACCTATTTTGCCGGTATATAATACCTGCTTCATGCAATTTGAAAATTGCAATTTAACTTGCACGGCATGAGTAAAAAAGCAATTCTTCTAATAATGGACGGCTGGGGCATCGGCCAGGTTCCTGAGGCCGATGCCATTCGTGCTGCCAATACGCCTTTTGTTGATTCGTTATATAACAAATACCCAAACACCACGCTTATCACCTGCGGGGAAGAGGTTGGCTTACCCGATGGTCAAATGGGTAATAGTGAAGTAGGGCACCTGAACCTGGGTGCCGGCCGAATTGTATACCAGGAATTACAACGAATCAATGTTGCCATTCGCGATGGCGCATTCTACAAAAATCCTGCTTTGCTGAATGCTATCGAATTTGCCAAAACTCACAAAAAACCACTGCATCTTCTGGGGCTGGTAAGTGATGGCGGAGTGCATTCGCACACCCAACATTTAAAAGCAATTATTTCCCTGTGCAAAAAAGAAGCGATCGCGGAAGTATACATTCATGCCTTTACCGACGGAAGAGATTGTGATCCTAAAAGCGGTCTTGAATTTATGACCAGTTTACAGGCGCATTTAAATGATAATGTTGGAAAGATCGCCAGTGTAAGCGGCCGATATTTTGCAATGGACCGCGACAAACGGTGGGAACGGGTGAAACTTGCTTTTGATGTAATGGTAAATGGCGTAGGAGAAAAAGCAACAGACGCAATTGCCGCAATTGAACAATCTTACGCAGCCGATGTGACAGACGAATTTATAAAGCCAACTGTTATTGTTGGCAGCGACCAGCAGCCTATCGGTTTAATTAAAACGGATGATGTATTAATCTGCTTTAATTTCCGAACCGACCGTTGCAGGGAAATAACACAGGTTCTTACGCAGGAAGATATGCCGATGCATGGGATGAGCCCGCTCCAGTTGCATTATACCACCATGACGGAATACGACAAAACGTATCGTAATGTGCATGTGATGTTCGAAACAGACAACCTGAACAACACATTGGGTGAGGTAATTGCGGCACATGGCCTAAAACAAATAAGGCTGGCCGAAACAGAAAAATACCCGCATGTCACTTTCTTTTTCAGTGGCGGCCGCGAAGCAATATTTGAGGGGGAAACCAGGTTAATTGCACCCTCCCCGAAAGTAGCTACTTACGACCTGAAGCCGGAAATGAGTGCTCATGAATTAACTGCGTTGCTTTTACCGGAATTAGAGAAGGAAGAAGCCTCGTTTGTTTGTATGAATTTTGCCAATGCAGATATGGTTGGCCATACCGGTGTTTTTAGTGCTTGTATCAAAGCGGCTGAAACGGTTGATTTTTGCGTAGAGCAGGTTGTTACAAAAGCATTGGAACATGGCTACACAGTATTTTTAACTGCCGATCATGGTAATAGTGACTATGAAATAAATGAGGACGGATCACCAAATACCCAACACTCCCTAAACCCCGTTCCGTTGTTTGTAATAGACAATCATTGGAAGGGTTCATTAAAGCCAGGTAAACTGGGAGATATTGCACCTACTATTCTAACATTTATGAATATTGAACTTCCCAAAGAAATGACCGGTTCGATCTTGATGTCATAAACAAAAAGCCTCCCGGCAAGTTGACCGGGAGGTTTTTCTATTTTAATTCGATTTTCAAAAGCAATTTATGGAAACACGGGATGACAAAGTCACGGAAAAATCAGTAAAAAGAAAAAGACGCTGGCCAAAGACAATATTGCTGATCTTATTTTTCATTTTCCTTATTATCCAGTTTTTTCAGCCGGATAAGAACAATAATAGTATTACTGCAACAAACGATATTCATGCAATGGTCTCAGTGCCGGATAGCGTTCAACAACTTTTAAAAATGGCCTGTTATGATTGCCATAGTAACAATACCAATTATCCCTGGTACACCAATATTCAACCAATTGGATGGTGGCTTAATGACCATATTGAGGAAGGTAAACAACATCTGAATTTCAATGAATTCGTAAACATCCCACCCCTTAATGGAAAAACGACCCGCGAAAGACAACTTAAAAAACTGGAGGAGGTAAAAGAAACAATTGAAGAAGGAGAAATGCCTTTAACTTCTTATACTTTTATTCATAAAGAAGCAAAACTGAGTCCTGCTCAAAAGCAATTAATTATTGATTGGTCAGAAAATGCCCTGCGTACAATATCTTCAGCAAAATAAATTCTTCAAATACTTTATAACATCACCATAAAACGATTGGTCTCTGCTGCGATGATATTAATCGTGGCCATGCCATTATTTACGGTAATGTTGTTGCAAGTTCAAAAACACGAATTATTCAGGCACGTGGAGCATCGGTTTTCGAAGAAGCAAATAGTTCAGTTAAACATTCCTCTTGACCAACTCTGCTGGATAAAAAAAAACAAGGAATTAATTATCGAGGGACAAATGTTTGATGTTAAACAAATAACTATCAAAGCAGGCATTGCTACAGTAACCGGTTTTTTTGATAAAGAAGAAGACAAACTCAATAAGCATTTAAGTAATTCATTGAAGCATCAAAAGCAATCTGAAGAGGGAAAAACAACATGGCAGATGATTCATCTTTTTGCCGGCGGACCGGTAAATTTCCAGGCTTGTTTCAATTTGATCCCTGGTATGGAAAAGTATTTTTGCTTTGAAAGTGCTAATATATATTCTCTCCCAAAATCAGTAACAATTCCCCCTCCCCTGGATATCTGATAATTTTTTCATCTCTGTAAAGCATGGTTATTTGCTGGTTTCGAGTTCTGCATTAACCTGTTATCAATATTTGCCTGTCCAATTCGGCTGTTAAAAAAACAACCTGCAATTGGTCAGTTATTTGGTATGGCTTTAACAGAGTTCTGCTTTAATGAGAACATAAACTTACCAATCTTAAGCAGGTTCTGCTACCTGGATTATCGTATATAAGTCATTCCCGTTGACTTTACGATAGTTGAAATCATTCTATATATGAAAAAACTATTCTTTTTACTGCTCTGCCTCCAGGGCACAATCCCTATTTTTTCACAGGAACAAAAAGTTTTTACACCTGAGGGAGATACCTCCCTGCCTGAAGTTTTAATCAGTACAACCCGTTTTCCGGAGAAAAAGAAAAATGTTGTTCAGAAAGTACAGGTAATAACAAGGTCGGCAATAGCCGCTGCCAATACACAAAATACAGGAGACCTGCTACAGAATACCGGCAATGTTTATGTACAAAAAAGCCAGCAAGGTGGCAGCAGCCCTGTAGTTCGCGGTTTCGAAGCTAGCAGGGTACTGCTGGAAGTTGATGGCATACGTATGAACAATGCTATTTACCGGTCTGGTCACTTACAAAATGCGATAACTGTAGATCAAAATATGCTTGAACGGGTTGAAGTGATGTTTGGTCCTGGAAGTACCATGCATGGAAGTGATGCACTTGGTGGAGTTGTTGCCTTTAAAACAAGAGATCCTTTACTGGCGGTCGATAGCGGCAAAACCATATTTAATGGTGGTGCATTTATGCGGTACAGTAGTGCAAATAATGAAAAAACCGGGCATGCTGATATAAACCTGGGCAACAACAAGCTTGGCCTTCTTCTCAGTGGCACTTTTAGTGACTTCGGCGACTTAAAGATGGGTGATAATTATACTGATAAATACCCCGATTTTGGGCGCAGAAAACAATACGTATCGAGAATAAACGGTGTAGACAGCATATTTGAAAACCCTGATGACCGCGTACAGAAATTTAGCGCTTACCATCAGTATGATATCCTTGCAAAACTATTATACAAACCAAACGAGAAAATAAGTCACCTGCTTAACTTCCAGTTTAGCAACACTAATAACGTTCCAAGATATGACCGGCTGCAGGATATAAGGAATAACAGATTACGTTATGCTGAATGGTATTATGGTCCGCAAAAAAGAAATCTTTACTCTTACCAGCTTTTAGCCGATTTAAACGGCTTTTTTAAGGAATTGAAAATTACGGCCAGTTACCAGCAAATAGAAGAAAGCAGGCATCAGCGCGACAGGGGAAATAACCGGCGCCAAAACAGGATTGAAACCTTAAATGTTGGAGGATTAACTGCTGACCTTAGAAAGATTTGGGGAAACCATGAATTGCATCTTGGAATTGATATGCAGTTGAATGATGTAAAATCAAAAGCATTCGGAAATGATATTGTTACCGGAACAATAACTCCTTTGGATACCAGGTATCCTGAAAAAAACTCTTACAATACTTTTGGAATATATGCCCAGCACTTTTACAAGTTTAAATCAACAAAACTGGTATTGAATGATGGAATTCGTGTGCAGGGTTCCTGGCTACACTCAACCATACTAGACCAATCAACTTCCTTTCGGCCATTTACCGAGTTAAAGCAAAATCCCATAGGCGTAAGTGGTAATATGGGTCTGGTGTATATGCCAAATGCTGGTTGGCGTTTTACCGGCGGCATTAATACCGGCTTTAGAGCACCAAATATCGATGATCTTACAAAGATCTTCGAAAGCAGCACGGCGAGTTCACAAATTGTGGTAGCAAACCCTGATATTAAGCCCGAATACACTGTGAATGCGGAGATTGGAATTGAAAAACGATTTGGCAAATGGGTTCGAATAGAAGCTTCTGCTTTTTACACCAGGTTTTTGAATGCCATCGTTAAAGCTCCTTTTACTATTAATGAGCAAGATTCAATTATTTACGATGGGAACAAGTACCAGGTATTGGCTGCTCAAAATGAAGCCAAAGCTTACCTGTATGGTGCCAGTGGCTCTATTTCTGTTATACCAATCAATCATTTGACTTTGATGAGTACCATCAATTATACCTATGGCCGGTATTTCCGCGCAGATAATTCAAAGATCCCTCTTGATCATGTGCCACCTGTTTTTGGTAAAACAAGCCTGCAATATGCAACTTCGAAATGGTCGGCTGAATGCTGGCTTATGTACAATGGCTGGAAAAAGATAGAGCAATACAACCCGGATGGAGAAGACAATGCCCAATATGCAACACCTGAAGGCATGCCATCCTGGACTACAGTAAATATCAAAGCCCAGTATTATGTTTCAAAAAATCTCACGATGCAGGCTGCGGTTGAAAATATAACTGATCGCAATTACCGAACTTTTGCTTCAGGGTTTTCATCCCCAGGAAGGAGTTTCATCATTGCATTGCGCAGCTATTTCTGAGGAATAACATTGTCGCCCATAATGCTCTTGGTAATTATGAGCCACCTAAAAAAGGCTAAACAGCAACCAGGTTGTACATACTTGCGTATATACAATTAGCGTTTAAATTATTCGAATAACTTTTTGTGAATATTGTTTTAAGGTTTTGTAGTTTTAATAACTCAAACAACGCATACTAATGCAGCACATTTAAAACTTAAATGTCTCTATTAGTGTAGTTGTTCATCAACTATCCATGACAGAAGACTTAATAATAGCGGGGTGTTTAAACAAAAATCCGGTTGCTCAACGGGAACTATACAACAGGTATAGTCCTAAAATGCTGGCTGTTTGTTATCGTTTTTCCCAATCCAGGGAAGATGCGGAGGACATGCTGCAGGAAGGATTTATTAAGGTATTTACACATATACACACTTTTGGAAACAAAGGTGCTTTTGAAGGCTGGATTAGAAGGATTATCGTACACACCTGTATAAACGTACTTAAACGGAATAAGAAGTTTAACGATAGTGTTGATCTGGAAAATGTTGTTCAGATCCAGGTAAAAGACAATGTTCATTCTTTAATTCAGGCCAAACAGGTAGTTGAATGTATAAGGCTTTTACCGATGGGTTACCGCACTGTTTTAAATCTTTACGCGATTGAAGGATATAGCCATAGGGAAATAGGAGAAATTCTTGAAATTGAGGAAAGCACCAGCCGTAGTCAATACACGAGAGCAAAGGCAATGTTGGAACAAATTTTGATTAAGAAACGTATAATAGATAAACCAGATCTGAAGTCAGAACTACTTGCTGCCTTTTAAAATAGCGGGATAGCAAGTAACAGATTTAAAATACTGCGAGAACACAAACCAAAACCGGCTGTAAGGTCAGGCTAATTCTTTCTGGCAGAAAAGAGCGCTTGAAGATGAAAAATAATTTTAACCTTGACGATTTAGAGGATTTTCTGTCAGACTCGGCAGAACAACACCGGATGTATCCGTCGGACAAGGTTTGGAGAAATATTGACAAGGAACTTCACGGAAATAAAAAATGGCCGGCACTTACCTTCGCCGCATTTCTTACAGGTGCACTAATTACAGCAGGTCTTATTCTTATTCATCCCGACAAAAATTTATTTACCGTTGAAAATGCTAACTCAGCTAACAGCCCGGTAACTCCAACAAATGAAACCGCGGTTTTGAACCAGCTTGAAAAAGAAACTTCCGCTGGTGCTAAGATCATCCCACTAAATAGTAGTAAGCGCAATGCTAATGTCGGTATAAACTCCGAGCCGTTTGCTCAGATTCAGGAAGATGTTAATAATTCAACCGTCGGCGAACCTGTTATTCAACTGGGCGAAAAAACTTCAGCAACGTTTAGTGATGTAGCGGAAGAGTCAGCAACTCAACCTCAAATATTACAAAACAGCCTGGTAGGTAGTGATGAAAGTCAACTTGAAATCCCAGAAGACGCCAACCTGCAAAAGGGATCTGTATACACTTCAACCGACATTCTCGAAATAAACAGAACTTCCCGAATTGATGCAGCTGAATCCGCCATGTCAACAATCCCTGAAGCAACCTCGATTGGTTTAAAGCCAGTCGGGCTGAACAGCATCGATGGGAATGCGAAAGATGTTTCAGCCGGATTAAAGAGTCAGAAGAATGCAAAACTTAACCTGCTCTTTTACATTGCCCCTTCAATAAGTTACCGCTTTTTAAGTGAAGCCAAGGTTGTTGACCTGCACCAGCAAAATGGACCTTTGGCTCCTAACATCACGCATGGAGTAAATAATTTTGTTACACATAAACCAATAGCCGGGTTTGAATTGGGTGCCGGAATTTCATATAATTTAAGTTCTTCTGTAAGAATTAGAACCGGTCTGCAGGCGAATCTCCGCGGTTACAGTATTGATGCTTATGCATCACCAAGGCGCGAAACCTCCACTATTGTATTAAACCGGGGATTTTATAATGATTCGCTCATTGCTATGTCAAGTATCAGCACACAGGATGGCTATAAGCAAATGCATCTTACAAACCGGTATTTCGAACTAAGCATACCTGTTTCAATGGACATGAGAGTAGCAAACTGGAAGAAACTTCAGGTTTATGTTGCAGCAGGATTGCAACCAACTTACCAGTTTAATAAATCCATGTATATAGTTTCAAGTGACTACAAAAATTATGTTCAGGAACCTGGCCTCGTACGGGCGTTTAACATGAACACAAACCTGGAGGCTTTTATGAGTTATAAAGCCGGCGGAGTTACCTGGCAGGTTGGTCCGCAAATCAGGTATCAACTTCTACCGGGAGCAAAAACCGAATACCCTGTTCGCGAACGCCTGATCGACTATGGATTCAAGATTGGCGTTGTTAAAACTCTGAAATAATAAATCTTTTATACTGAATTTTGAAACCATTGATTTATTCAGTGGTTTTTTTATGAAATGTATCTATCTCAGCATTCCGCTCCTGTTCCTGTTTTTTGCTTGTAAAGATCAAAACCCCGCAACTACGTTAGCCAGTGACAACGACACAAGCAATGTTGCAAGTAAGGAATCGCTATATCCTTATCCTCAATACATACAGGCGCAGATCAACCGGCTCGATTCAGTACAACTAGGTATTGAAAAAGTAGTTTATGAAAATGGCGTGAAAAAAGATTCAGGCTTTATTTCCCGCGAAGAATTTAGACAAATAGCGACTGCGTTCATGGTTCCTGATCTAAATGAAACAAAGTGGCGCAATGAATACGAGGAAACTTCTTTCAGAGATCTTAGTTTAAACACCATCACTTTTACCATTGCCGCAAAAAATGAAAAGTTACCTGTGCAGAAAGCGGATGTTTTATTAAATCCCGATACACAGGAAGTAAAATATGTGATGATCAAAAAAGAGGAAAAAAAAGATGGCTATTTTGAATCCTCTAATTTGATGTGGGTTAATAATATGAATTTCCAAATTGTTACTTCCAGAACAGGTACGGATGGTAAAGAATTAAAAAAACTTGTGAAAGTGACCTGGGACAAACCAATATCAAACTTGTAATCAGGAGCAATACAAAGAAATATGACGACAGAAGATTTTAGACTGATAGCCCCTTCTATTCCTCATCAACCAGGTATTTACAAATATTTCAACGAGTCCAATACAATTATTTATGTAGGAAAAGCAAAGGACCTTCGTAAACGCGTAAGCTCATATTTCAATAAAACTTTTTCAGGGTATAAGACACACGAACTGGTTCAGCGTATTCATCATATTGAATACACTGTTGTGGATTCTGAACAGGACGCGTTCTTTCTAGAAAATGCTTTGATAAAGGAATACCAGCCGAAATTCAATATTGATCTGAAAGACGACAAGTCATATCCTTATATCGTTATAAAAAAAGAGCCTTACCCGCGCATATTTTTAACAAGAACCAGGATTAACGACGGAAGCGAATACCTGGGACCATTTACGTCGGTGGCAAGGGTAAGAGAACTGATCACATTTATAAAGCAACATATTCAATTAAGAACCTGTAAACTTCCATTGACCGACCGAAACATCAAGGCAGGAAAATTTAGGGTTTGCCTTGAATACCATCTTGGAAATTGTAAAGGGCCTTGTGCCGGCCACCAGGACCAGGATGATTATAACCAGGGATTGTTCAGGGTAAAACAAGTTTTAAAAGGAAGGCTTACCGAAGTAACTCAATACTACAAGTCACAAATGCAGGATTATATAAATAATCTTGAATTTGAGAAAGCTGAAATAATAAAAAAGAAACTTGATCATCTTGAATCTTACCGGTCGAAATCAGTAATTGTTAGCCAGCAAGTGGGCGATTCAGATGTATTTAGCATCGTTAAAGATGGAGAAGTTGCGTTTGTAAATTACCTGATGGTAAGAAATGGCACGATCGTTCAAACACATACTTTACAACTTACCCCAAAATTAGACGAAACAGAAGCGGAGGTACTCGCTTTTGGCATCCTGAACACAAGGGAAGCATTTCGAAGTGATGCTACTGAAATTGTGGTTCCATTTACCATTGATTATGCCGAACCTGCCGTACAGGTTACCGTTGCGAAAACAGGTGATAAGAAAAAACTAGTTGAACTTTCAGAGAAGAATGCCAGGATTTATATGGACGAGAATTTGCGCAAAAAAATGCTCCATATCGAAACAAAATCTGAAAGTCAGCGGCTGGATGTATTGGAGAGTTTGCAGGTGAGTTTGCAGTTACCCGAATTGCCGATGCATATAGAGTGTTTCGACAATTCTAATTTCCAGGGAAGTTACCCGGTATCCGCGATGGTTTGTTTTAAAGATGGCCTGCCATTTAAACAGGATTACCGGCGTTTCAATGTAAAAACAGTGGAGGGCATCAATGATTTCGCCACTATGAAAGAAGTGGTTTACAGGCGTTATAAAAGGGTATTTGAAGAAGAAAGAGACTTTCCTCAACTGGTAATTATTGATGGAGGAAAGGGCCAGTTGAATGCTGCACTTGAAGCTATTCACGAATTAAACCTGGCTGGCCAAATGACATTGGTAGGCCTGGCAAAAAATGAAGAGGAATTGTTTTTCGCCGGAGATCAACAATCTATAAAACTTGATTGGAACAGTGAAGCTTTAAAACTTATAAGGCGGATCAGGGATGAAGTACATCGCTTTGGAATCACATTTCATCGCCAGCAACGATCAAAAGGAACCTTTAAAAATGAACTGGAAAATATCCCGGGCATAGGCTCAAATACTGCAACAAACCTGCTTAAAACTTTTAAATCAGTAAAAAACGTGAAAGCAGCCAATATGGAAGCGCTTGAAAATGCAGTTGGTAAGAACAGGGCTTTGATCGTGTTTAACTATTTCAATAATGTAAAATAACGGCCAATTAATTTTTAGCGATGCCTATTCAATGACAATAAAAAAGGCGGATCTAAGAAGAACCGCCTTTTTTGCTATAAGAATTTTACTAGTATGACCATTGATCCTGCTCCCAATTGAAGACTTGTTCTTTAATGTTCTCGCCTTCAAACAGGCGCAACATCGGGTCTTTTATAGAGAAAGCCAGTGGCTTATCATTAGAGTTACTAATGGTTGATTTATAGATAGTGCTAGAATAATACCGGCTTTCAAATATTTCCTCCCAACTCATACGCTGCGCCATATTACGCGGGTTGTATGCTTCGTGTTTTGCAAGAAAAGGACGGGCATCGGGATAGTAAACATAGAACATAGGGATCATCACTTTCTGACCCGCAATATCTTTTTCTTTTAACGGTGCAAGGCCAAGCGTACGAAAATGCATTCTTGATGTTTCCCTGTCAAAAATAATTTCCTCTTTAACACGATATCCAACAATACCATTAACGTCAAATTCTTCGTAGATGGTAGTATCTCTCATTAAACCTTTGGTTCCATCCGGATCGTTAACCATATCCGGAACAGCTATCGTTTGTGATCCCCCGGTCATTGCTTTAGAAATGTCTGAAATGGTGAGAGGCGTGGTGAAGCGGTCATTTACAGCGTCGAAAGCGGTTAGATCACCATCCCTGATATGCTGCAGCAGTACAAAAAAGAAAGCTTGACTTCCATCATTTTCCTCTGCTTCATACCTGAATGTAGAATTGATCTTTTCAAATACACTGATATCCCTCCAAATGATTTGCTTATAAACCTGGTCATCTATTCGAATATTATCATAAGCAAGAGGAGATTTATCATCTATCAAATTACCTACAACGGTAGTACTTGGTCTTTTGGACTGCAATGCCGCCGGAATTAAATGTGCTCTTGTTACGGAGTCATTAAAAGCGGTTGAATCAACCAAATTAACAACTGTAGCAGTAGTATCAGGGCTTACTACAGGTTGTTGCGTTCTAACAGCAGCCCTTGGATTTTTTTTCCTTGGAGGAGCTTTTCTCTTTTGAGCCATCCCATTCTCCGGAGCCAGCATTAACAGGCTTCCCAAGACTGAAAATAATAACGCTATTCGTTTCATTTCACCACCGTTTTTAAAATTACTTCAGATTGTAGAAAAGATCACCCAGTTTATAATCGCTTCCATCAGGACCTTTTGCATGGATGTTATATATACCTACAATACTTCCTGGTTTGGCACTTGATATAATTGCCTGGCCGCCAAATGACGGGCCACTTACCTGTGATTCCCTTGGTTCACCATTTATAAAACCTCCGATTGTATAACTGGTTATTACAAAAGGCGCACCACTAAATTCAGATTCTTCCAATATAGCCCTAACTCCGCCCATTGCTTTGAAAGCGGCTGTTGAAACATTACCACTTTTTAAGGTACCTACCATTGGTGTAGGTGGCGGCAATTTTTTGCAACGGATAGGGAAAGAAAAAGACTTACCATCACCTGAAACTGTAATAGTTCCTTCTCCTAAACCTGAGACTTTAGCTATCCACCTGTCGCCACCTGCGCGGCTAATGGATCCTTTACTAAAGCTGACACTCATTTTTTCTGCTTTGATACTACCTGCGCTTACAGTTACCGGATTATCAACACCTGCATACATTACATTCATTTTTTCAAGGAATATAGATGCACCTGAAGGCACACCAACTGTATATGCTACACTGGTTGATTTTGTCATTACCTGTCCCGTATTCGGATCTTTAAAAGAAACTGAAATAGGAACATTTCCACCGCTTCCACCACTAACCTGGGTGGTATACCTTGCAAAGCCGCTATCGTTTGCCACCTGCGAAACACCGTTGATGGAAACAGTAGGCTTTGCATTTGAACTAAACGCACCAATACCTGCTTTTATTTCAAGCGTTTGACCAGGGAGCAGGTAATTTGTGTTTTGGCTTGTTAAAATCTCAAATTTGTCCAGGATCACTTCTACTTTACCAATTTGGTTTTGACAATGTTCAGCAACAATATTCCCTGAGCGAAGCACATCATTTTGAAACTTGCTTAAGATAGTCAATGCCGCTACTGTCGGGGTCATATGAAAATAGGCATCGGTCCAGTTTTTCAAGTTAGCATTCTGCGTTTTAGGCATGCTTACATCAATTGGCAATTTGGGTAAAGTTGCTCTTTTATCTGCCGGTATGATTTCAGCTACATTTTTGGCGTAGGCTGCTAATGATGCCTGCAATTTTGAACCTTCTCCTTTTACACCAAACAAACGGGTAGCAGCTTCAAGATCATCTTCTTTAAATTGCTCAACCCCATCCACCATTTCTAATCCAGCTTCTACTTTCAGCTGTTTTTTCAATGTTTCGATAGAAGCTGACAAACCATTTGCCATTTTAATAGCAGCATCCGCTTTAGGTTTCCAGATAGCAACCTTGTCGGCCAATTCGGGTTTTTTACCCTGGGCTTCAAGTGAACTTGCAATTGTGCTGTTCGATGTATTGATTACACCATTTGAGCTTATTAAGCTGTTGTCAACAACCTTGAAAGCATTTAGGATTTCACTGGATACGTTCAAAGCCAGCAACGCAGTCAACACTAAATACATCATGTTGATCATCTTCTGCCGTGGCTCCTTAGGTAAGGCCATAATTTATATCTATTTAAGATTTACGTTTTAAAAATTTATTTCCATGATTGTCAGAAAAACGGTGCTTTCATCTTTTACAATAAAATCAACCAGTTCTCTTAAAAACATGTTTCAATTAACCACGGCCCTGCATTGCAGTTAGCATGTTGCCATAAACATTATTCAGGCTATTCAGGTTCTTACCAAGTAATGCCATTTGTTCCTGTGCTTTTTGTGCATCTTCCAGGCTTCCTTTCATAGTTTGGCTTGCAGCTGCAAGGTTGCTATAGAAGTTATTCATCGCCTTCAGGTGGTTATTGGTATCCTGTAATTCGAGTTCGTAGATAGCATTTAAAGAACCAAGGTTTTTAGTTAATACCTGCACCTGGCCATGAAATTGTTTTGTGCTTTCGCCAGCTTCACTAAAACTCTGCATAGCAGTAGCGCTTTTGATCATAGAATCTTTCATATGATTCATAGCCTCTGAAGCACTTTTAGTACTTGAAGTGAAATCACCTGTTGATTTTACAACATCTCCGATCTCTCCCATTTTTTCAACTGTAGTTCCAAGCTTTTGAAAACCTGCACTTAGTTTCTGAAGATTGGTAGGGTTGATATCTGCCTCATGCATTAATTTGTCAAGAGACTTTAAAGCCGGGTTACCATTTTCATAGCTCGAAGCAACGGGAAGCGGAGCTGTTGGCGGTGGTGGGAAAAATGCATATATAAAGAAAATAGCCGCTTCTGTAAACAAACCAACCATCAACATTTGATCAGCAAATTTCCAGTGAAGAATTTTAAATAAAGCGCCGATAATTACAATTGATGCGCCTACGCATACAACAACATTTAATGCAATTTCTGTTTTTCTGTTAGCACCTGCCATAAGATGTTTTTTAAAAAGAATGATTGGTTTAAGCCAGTTTATTAAGAGGTAATGAATACAGTACTGTTCATCTAGTAGATGTTACTGTTATGTTTTAAAATAAGTGAAATTAAAAATGTAACGATAGGATTCTATTTACGGGCCTGACCAAAATAAGGTAAGTCAATAACTGATCTGAACCCAATATATGATTTAGAGGTATCCTGGTATTCATAGGTACGCGTACTTGTTTGCAGGAAGTATCCGATATCTTTCCAGCTACCACCCCTGAGAACTTTACGCTTCATCCGGGGAGGATCAGAATCTTTTGCATTATAGCGAACGTCAGGGTTCATGTCGTGCTGAAAGTTGTAACTTCCTTCATAATAAAGCGAGGCTGTCCATTCTGCCACATTTCCTGCCATATTATACAAACCAAAATCATTTGGCCAATACGCATCTGCTCTAACGGTATAAAATCCTCCGTCCTCAGGGTAGTTACCACGTCCAGGTTTGAAGTTGGCGAGTAAACATCCTTTTTTGTTCCTTAAGTACATACCACCCCAGGGGAACGGCGCTTGTGAACGACCACCTCTTGCTGCATATTCCCACTGGGCTTCTGTTGGCAACCTGAAATCTGATTCGGTTGAACGTTTTTTGCTATCAAGAAAACTGTTCAGGTAAATTGTACGCCAGTTACAGTAGGCTGTGGCTTGTTTCCAACTAACACCAACTACCGGGTAGTTACCAAAAGACTGATGATAAAAATATTTCTTTGTCATCGGTTCGTTGTAACTATAAGAGAAGTCACGCATCCAAACCAGGGTATCAGGGTAAATTTTCTCGGGATACTTAACGATAAATGTACTTCTGGCTTTTCCTTTGTTTTCCAGCCTGGCAGCCTCTTTTAAATCGAAATACTCAACCTGGTAAACAATTTTTTCAGGGTCAATATCTTTTTTGCCATAAATACGATCTGGTGGGGGAACAATCATGGCATCCAGCTTCTCAACAGTTGCCTTATCGCTCCATTTTATCGTTTGTGCTTTTTTCTGATCTACGTAATCAACTCCATCGACATTTTTTACATAACCCAACATTTTCGCAGCGATAGAATCTCTTACCCAGTATACGAACTGGCGATATTGATTATTAGTAACCTCAGTGGCATCCATCCAAAAACCCTGTATGGAAACTTGTTTGTTACGTGCAGTGATTGCATAAGTCACATCTTCATCACTAGGCCCCATATGAAATGTTCCGGGCGGAACATAGACCATTCCAATTGGTTTGGTAATGCCGGGCTTTGCAGCTGTGGCAACTCCATGCACCTGTCCATCATTGGGCAGGCCTTTAGATTTGCCGGATTTACCACATCCGGTAAGGACCACCATTAGTGTGCCAATAGCTGTTAAATGGATGAAATACTGCTTCATTATTCTTAAAATCAAGTTATTGTTCGGATCAAATGTAGGGAAAATACAATATTGTAACGAAACTCAGGCAGTTAAACACAGAATATTAAAGTAATAACAAAGTCTAGTCACCTTAATTACAACGCTACCGGATGAAGTAAACGTCAAAAATGGAACCAAATTGTTATTTCAGATAAAATTCTTTACAGTTTGTTCTTTCGAGGGCAATTAGTACTATAAAAGTGCAACAATTAAGCACTATAATGTTGAGCTTATTTATTAACACAACCTTAATAACCATCTGCAAATCAAAAACTGTTTATCATTTTTATCAAATCCCGAGGATCTTCTACCGGTTGCTTGCAACTATATTGATAGCACAAGTAAATAGCTGTTTTGTTATCAACCAAAGCTTTTTCAGCTAATAACGGGAATTCCATATTAGAAGTTGCGGACTGCTGTAAAATTTTATTCGGAATAAAATATTTTAGCAGCTGAGCTGAAACTTCCTTGTGTTTTTCCCCAACTATTGCAATTTCTTCCATACCATAAACCAATGCTTGCAAAACCTGTGCCCATATCGCAAAAGACCCCGGATAACTAGTCAATAAATTTTTCATCTGGTTCGTAATCTGCGAGGCATGGTCTTTCCAGGCCGGAATATCGTACAAGGTTCCAAGGTAAAGCAGGTTATACGCCATCAAACTGTTACCTGAAGGTGTGGCCCCATCATACATATCTTTTTTACGAAATATGATATCGGTTTGAGACTGGTGTGTGTAGAAAAAGAAACCGGTTGAAGTATCCTGGTAATTATCCAGCGCCTGTATTGTTAAACGCCTCGCAGTTTCGAGATATTGTATGTTACCGGTACATTCCTGTAAATGACATAATGCCTGGATATAACAAGCAATATCTTCCAGGAAGGCCGGGTTAGCTGCTATACCGTTTTTATAATTATGATGGTAAACATCAACGCCGGATTTCAATTTTTTTTCAATAAAATCTGATGCTTTCACGGCCATCGCCAGGTAGTCATCTATACCAGTTGCGGCCCAGGCCTTGCAACAAGCGGTAATCATTAAAGAGTTCCAACTCATTAATTTTTTATCGTCCAGCAATGGTTTGATACGTGAATTTCTTACAACGAGTAACTTTTCCCTGCTACGTCTAAGGCTTTCAGTTACTACGGCTAATTCAAGGCCGCGGGCGGTACAAAAAATTTCCAGTGGCTGTTGAACCCAAAGAATATTTGTGTGTTCCCAATTACCCGTTTCCTCAACCCCATAATACGAAGTAAAAATGTCCAGTGCCTCCGGATCGACAATAATCTCTGCAATTTCCTTTTTACTCCAGGTATAAAACTTCCCTTCAATTCCTTCACTATCCGCATCGTATGCACTAAAAAACCCTCCGTCCGAATCCTGCCATTCATCCTTTATAAATTGCATGGTCTGTTGAATGGTTTCCAGGTACAACGGTTTGCCGGTGAGTTGATAAGCTTCACTAATAACACTGATTAGTAATGCATTATCGTATAGCATTTTTTCAAAATGTGGTGCAAGCCATTGTGCATCGGTACTATAACGTGCAAATCCGCCCGCCAACTGATCATAGATCCCACCCATTATCATTTTATCAATGCTGAGAAGTGCATGGCTCAGCATGGCTGAATGGCCAACTGCCGGCGTTTTTGTGGTGTGATCCGAATTACTATCCAGCTGCCGAAACTTATTCTGGTAATAATGTTGCCGCAACAGGTACTGGATGCTGAAAGTTTGCGGAAATTTTGGTGCATTTCCAAATCCTCCCCAGGCGGGGTCGGCATTTTCAAGCAATTTCTCGGATACCAAATCAAAATCTTCCTTACTAAAACGTGTTTCACCGTCAGCCAGGTTGTTAAACATTCCTGCTTTTTGTAAATGATCAGTCAGGTTTTCTGCCTGTGCTACCAATTCTTCAGGTTTTTCAAGCCATGCTGTATTGATTGCTGTTAATACATCTTTCCAGCTACTACGGTTATATGCAGGAACGGGTGGGAAATAAGTTCCTCCGTAAAAAGGTTTTGCATCGGGGGTCAAAAAAACATTCAAGGGCCAACCGCCACTACCACTTACCAATTGAACGGCATCCATATATACCTGGTCCAGGTCGGGTCTTTCTTCACGATCAATCTTAATGTTAATAAAATTTTCGTTCATTAGCCGGGCTGTGTCCTCGTTTTCAAAACTTTCTCTCTCCATCACATGACACCAATGACAGGCAGAATAACCAATGCTTACCAGTATTACCTTGTTATCATCTTTTGCTTTTTGCAATGCCTCTTCGCCCCACGGAAACCAATCCACCGGGTTATGGGCGTGCTGCAATAAATAAGGACTTGTTTGATCAATTAGTCTGTTGGGCATATTGTAGAGAATCGGGAAGGGAAAGGTTTACATAAAGAAATAATGCCATGTTGCAACGGCATTATTTCTGATTTTACGGAAGCTCCCGCTATTTACCAGTGTTTATTTTCCTATGGCCGCAAAAACTTTTGCATTTACTTCATTCATGTGTATTCTTTCCTGGGTCATTGTATCCCGGTACCTGATTGTAACTGTTTGATCTTCTTTTGTTTGATGATCAACAGTTACGCAAAACGGCGTTCCGATGGCATCCATTCTGCGGTAACGTTTACCTATGCTATCTTTTTCTTCGTAAAAGCAAGGAAAATTGTTTCGGCAACCAGCAACCAGTTCCCTGGCAATATCTGGAAGGCCATCTTTTTTAGTAAGCGGCAGCACTGCCAGTTTAGTTGGGGCCAAGGATGGTGGAATCCGAAGCACCACACGACTGTCTTCACTGCCGTCTTCCTTCGTCCATTTTTCTTCAGCATATGCGTTACTCAATACCGTTAATACCAGGCGGTCAAGACCAACCGAAGTTTCAACTACATAGGGTACATAATTTTGATTTAACTCCGTATCGAAATACTGCATTTTCTTTTTACTGAATTCCTGGTGGCGGCCCAGGTCGTAATCTGTACGGCTATGAATTCCTTCGAGTTCCTTCCAGCCAAAAGGAAAATTAAATTCTATATCAACGGCGGCGTCAGCGTAATGGGCCAGCTTGATATGGTCATGATATCTTAACCGCTCTGCCGGTGTTCCTATTACCTCCTGGTGCCATTTAAGGCGCTCGGCTTTCCAATGCTCATACCACTCTTTCTGGCTTCCCGGCCTTATAAAGAATTGCATTTCCATCTGTTCAAACTCACGCATGCGAAAAATAAATTGCCGGGCTACGATTTCATTGCGGAATGCTTTCCCGGTTTGAGCAATACCAAAAGGTATTTTCATGCGACCGCTTTTTTGCACGTTCAGGAAATTTACGAATATGCCCTGTGCTGTTTCGGGACGCAGGTAAATGGTACTGGCTTCTTCAGCCACACTGCCCAGTTCGGTGCTGAACATCAGGTTAAACTGCCGTACATCGGTCCAGTTGCAGGTGCCACTAACATTGCATTTAATTTTATAATCTTCAATTAATCTTTTGATGCCAGCGAGGTCATCTGCTGCCAACAATCTTTCCATATCGGCAATTACTATTTCCGCATCTTCAGTCTTGCCGGCATTATCAAGTTCTGCTGCATATGCCTCTATCAGATGATCGACCCGGTACCGTTTATTGCTATCCTTATTATCGATCATGGGGTCACTAAAGCTATCCACATGCCCGCTGGCTTTCCAGGTGGTGGGATGCATGAATATAGCCGCATCAATACCTACGATGTTGTCATTTAGCTGGGTCATGCTTTTCCACCATGCATCCCGAATATTTTTCTTTAGCTGGGCACCATTTTGGCCATAATCGTAAACTGCAGCAAGGCCGTCATAAATTTCGCTGCTCTGGAAAATATAGCCGTATTCTTTTGCGTGACTGATAAGATTTGAAAAAGTAGACTGGTCGTAAGACATATTGGTTCTGTTTACAAATTTGTAATTGGTATGGACCCGGGTTAGTAAAACCTGCTGATTGCCGGTTACGGGGGCGGCAAAGATAGGATTGTAAGTGAATGATCTATAGCAAGGGATATAAGTACAGAAGTATGGCTGGAAGCAACCGGCCAGTTGGATCTAAGCTTCTATTTGCATTTAAGTTAATGCATAAAACTTTCAGGACATTGTTGCTGTTGCAAGGATTTAACCTGTGCCTTTATTTCGGCAATTGAACGCATTGCGTCCATTCAGGATCCATTTTATCCACTCAGTTATTTCCGCTTTCTTTACAAACGAATGGCAGTTTTTATTACATCATTAAACTCCGGCAGCAACGGCAACTGCTATTATATTGGAACCGAATCGGAGGCCGTTTTAGTTGATGCCGGTATTAGTTGCAGGGAAATTGAGAAGCGAATGAGAGAGCTTGGCCTGGCAATGGGCAAGGTGAAAGCTATTTTTATTTCCCATGAACATACGGATCATATAAAAGGTCTTCCCGTATTAGCCAAAAAATACCAGCTGCCTGTTTATATTACAGCTGCTACACTGGAGAACGGATATCTGCCTATTGAAAGTCATCTTGTAAATAGTTTTTGTGCCGCAGAAAGCATACAAATTGGTTCGTTAACCATTAAGGCGTTTCCAAAGCATCACGATGCCAGTGATCCGTATAGCTTCACTATCAGTTGCGGAAATATAAATGTGGGTGTTTTTACCGATATCGGTGTGCCCTGCCAGCATTTGATAGCGCATTTTCAAACCTGTCATGCTGCATTCCTGGAAGCTAATTATGATGAAGAGATGCTTGAAAAAAGCAGCTATCCTTACTTCCTGAAAAACCGCATCAGGGGAGGCAAAGGCCATTTGAGTAACAAACAGGCATTGCAGCTTTTTACAGCTTACCGGCCAGCATTTATGAGTCATTTATTTTTATCTCATTTATCAAAAAACAACAACTGTCCCAAATTGGTGCAGGAGTTGTTTAATATGCATGCAAATGGCGTAAAGGTAATTGTTGCATCAAGGTATGAAGCGACTGCTGTTTACCAGCTGGATATATTACCGGAACAACGGGCATGGGTAGGCGCTGCGCAAATGAGTTTTTCATTTGCCTGATCTACTGCGCTGCAGGCATTTAATTTTTCAATACTTCTTTTGTAATGGATGCAACTTCTTTTATCAATAATGGAAATGCGGGTTCTGCCATAGCACCATGATCGAATCCTTCTAATTCGTACAATACCGTTCGCTTATGACCTGCAAGTTTCATCATGCGCAGCAGGTAGCTATTTTCTTCATAACGACCATACAACTCCTTTTCGCGGTCGCCGGTAATTAATAACATCGGTGGTGCATCCGGCCGAACAAAATACAAAGGCGCATATTCATCTATAATTGGTTGCGTTTCTTTTATTCCCCTTTCGTTCCGGATGGTAAAATGGGTAATAGCCTGGCCACTGAAAGGAATTAAACCTGCGATACGATTTGCATCGACCTGGTAAGTTGCCAGGTATTTTTTGTCGAGAGTAACCATCATACCAAGATAACCACCGGCTGAATGACCTGAAACAAAAACCAGCTTAGGGTTCCCACCGTACTTTTCAATATTCTTATAGACCCATGCAACTGCAGCTGCTGCATCGAGTATATACGCAGGTGCAGTAGCTTTTGGAGAAAGCCTGTACCCAACACCAATTACAGCATATCCCTTCTCCATCAGCGCTTTAGGAATTTCTTTTTTTCCTGCGGTGATCCCACCACCATGAAACCATATAATGGTTGGATAGTTTGCAATATCTTTTGGATAATACAGATCCAGCAAGCATTGAGATTTTATATACGCATCCTTGTTATTTATTGAATCAGCGTAATAATTAACGTTGTTTTCAATGGAATACAGGTGTTGCGACCGCAGCTGTAATGCAGGTAACAATAACAGCAGTAGAAAAAATTTTCTCAAAATAAAGCATTTATTAAAAAGTGAATGAAGCTGGTTGCTGGTAGTGAGCAGCGAAGTAGCTGCTATTGAAGTTCATAGACAATTGCCTGGTATGGCTGCAGTGTGTTGTTTACAAGCGGCTCATTATAGTTAGAAATTAAAGTTTTTGCTTTACTAAAATCTAACCTCGTATTAATGGTTGCTTTTTTGCCTTTGAAATTTAATAAGATCAAAAAAGTTTTGCCGTTTAACGCTCTGGTATAAGCATAAACATCAGGGTTTTCGTTATCCAGCAAAGTATATCTTCCATATACCAGTACGGGATTTTCTCTACGAAGTTTCACGATATTTCGAAAATAATTCAAGACGCTGTTTGTGTTTTTATCCTGCATCGCAGCATTAATTGTTTTGTAATTCTCATTTATTTTAATCCATGGTATACCTGTTGTAAAACCAGCATTCGCACTGGTATCCCATTGAAATGGCGTACGGCCATTATCCCTGCTTTCGAATCTGGCTTTCTTCATAAAGGACTGAACATCGGCACCTTTATTTATTTGATTCCTGTATTCATTCAGCATCGACATATCACGGTATTCCGAAATGGATTTAAAACCTGCATTTGTCATACCCAGTTCATCGCCATTGTACCAGTAAGGTGTACCACGCATTGTCATAATAAACGTTGCCAACATCTTTGCCGACAGTTCTCTAAACGATGCACTATCATTACCAAACCTGCTTACAAGCCGCGCCTGGTCATGATTTGCAAGGAAAATTGAAAGCCACCCATCATTCGCAAAAGCACTATCCCACCTGCTAAATACCTCTTTAAAATGCAATAGACTATAGCCTTCCGCTTTGGCAATATCAACAGCTTCAAAAGCATAGGCCATGTTTAATTCTTTGCGGCTAGCATCCACCAGGTTGTGCGCATCTTCGAACGAATTACCAGCACCCTCCGCTACACTCATCAGATCATACTTACTAAAAACTTCCCGGTTCATTTCCTGCAGGTATTCATGGAGCTTTGGTCCCATGGCATAGTACTTGACAAAAGTTTTTTCATACCCTTCAGGAAAAGCTGGAAAGCTGGTATCTTTTGCAGCAAACTGAAAAGCATCCAGCCTAAATCCATCGATACCTTTTTCAGCCCAAAATTTCATTATGTCGTACACCTCATTACGCAGCTTTGGGTTCTCCCAATTCAGATCAGGTTGTTTACGCGAGAAATAATGCAGGTAATAAGCATTAGTTAGCGAATCGTACTTCCAGGCATCATGGTTTACATCAAACAAACTGTATCGTGGGGCAGGTTTGCCTCTTTCTGCATTCCACCAATGATAATAATTACGATAAGGATTATCTCTTGAACTTCTGCTTTGTTTAAACCATTCATGCTCATCGCTGCTGTGATTTACTACAAGATCCATTACCAACTTTATGTTCCTGTCATGAAGGCCTTTTAACAGAGCATCAAAATCCTCCATGGATCCAAACTCTTTCATGATGCCGCGGTAATCGCTTACATCATAGCCATTATCATCGTTCGGTGAAGTATAAATCGGGTTAAGCCAAACCGAGTTAATACCAAGGCTTTGCAAGTAATCCAGCTTTGAAATAATTCCTTTCAGATCACCAACGCCATCTCCATCGCTATCTTTAAAACTGCGGGGATAAATTTGGTAAACAATAGCTTCTTTCCACCATGCCCGTTCATCAACGGAATCCATTTTGTTGTCATTTAATGTCTGCCTGGCTGTATTTGTTTGGCAAGAACAAACTGTAATGAACATTACAATAATTATACCTGCAGATTGGATGATTTTTAATGGCATAATGCAATATATGGTTACTAATTTTTGATAATTAATCTGAAATAAATAAGCTATAAATCAATCGTTCTCAATTATTTCCAGCATAGTGCCATATAATACTTCTGTTCCTAATGCAAGGTCTTCCCAGCTCGAAAACTCTTTTGGATTATGGCTGATACCATCTTTGCTGCGAACAAAAATCATGGCATAATCGCAGGCATAAGATAATGCAAGTGCATCATGGAAAGGACCGCTCATTAATTCGGGTGTATCAAGTCCAAGGGCAGCTGTTTTTTTATAGATGATATCCTTTAACCATGGCGCACAATACCGCGGTTCATTATTGGTATCTTCCTGAATTTGCCAGGTAAGTTGCCTTTTGTCGGCAACACTCTTAATGCAGTCGCGAATTTGCTTCTCATAATTGTTTCTTCTTTCCAACTCAATATCTCTAAGGTCCAATGTAAATACAACTTCCTCCGGGATAATATTTCTTGAGTTTGGAAATACCTGTATGCTGGCCACTGATCCGACTGTTGGTGCAGTAGGATCCTTTGTTACAATTTCGTTCAAAGCCACAATTATTTCAGCTGCACCGAGCATCGGATCCTTTCTCATCCGCATAGGTACGCTGCCTGTGTGGCCGGCCATTCCTTTGAGGGTAACTGTCCACCATAATGGCCCTGATATACCCGAAACAACTCCCAATGGCTGGTTGCTATTATCCAGCACCGGTCCTTGTTCTATATGTAATTCCAAATAACAATGAATGCTACCAGGCTTGTATTCAGATTCTTTAAACCGGTTTATATCGCAACCAAAATCTTTTAATGCCTGTTCCCGGGTAATACCATCTTTATCAGCACGTTGTAACTCACCTTCCTCCAGTTTACCTAGTATACCTCTTGAACCAAAAAGGCCTTTATTGAAACGCCAGCCTTCTTCATCGGCAAATGAAATTACCTCGATAGCTCTTTTGTTTTTTATCCCTAATTCGGATAAAGTTGTAACTGCCTCAATAGCCCCCAAAACACCCGTAACTCCGTCAAAACGACCACCATATGGTTGTGTATCGAGATGGCTTCCCATCATCAGTACGGGCAGCGTAGGATCGCTACCTTCGAGCCTTCCAACAAGGTTGCCAAAATGATCTATTCTTGTTGTCATTCCAGCTTCGTGCATCCAGCTTTCCGCCAAACGAAATACCGCTTTTTCATCAGCTGAATGAGCGGGCCGGCATAGACCTGTTTCTCCAATTTTCCCAATAAGACTTTGTGCTTCAATGTGATTGCGAAGCCGGGCCGCATTTATATTCATTAGTATCAGAATATTTTTATTGTTGTAAAAATAAAAGCTTTGATAAGTTGTTATAAAAAGAGAGCATACTAAGAACCTGGATATTTTAAACCTATGCTGCTTTTTAATGTTTCAAAAAGAGGAACTACGTTTCGCACACCAAAATTTTATGGCATTCGTAGCCTTAAACAAATTAAGCTCATCAATAATTAGCTGGGATTAAACGCTTACTTTAAAAGTTGTTTAGATCGAGGTTGTTGAAAAATAAAAAATAAAAAATAATTATAGGGTTTAACTGACCCATTCTTCCGATAACCTTGATAATGAACCTGCTGTTCTTTAATAATTAACATCATTTTATTTCTGATGCTTACTAGCTTTAAAGATGTGAAAATGAATGCCGTGATTTGGTATGTTATTTGCGTTGTCAACGCAAACAATAATCCAGTGTTCCTGGCAAATTAACCATTGCTTATTAATCTACTTAAAAGTTTGCCTGTCCAGACTATTGCCACAATGAATTCACAGGCATATTTCAACGAAAATATTTTCTAAATATCAATTGTTACATGGAAACTCATCATCCAAATTACAGTACTTCCAAAAGCCGGGAAGAAGAATCAGCTGAAGACAATTTCATAAATCCCCTGCCGCGTGCAGTAATGCGGCGTAATGTTCCGATTTTATTGGATGGTGAGTGGAAATTTGCCCTGGATACCGAAGACAAAGGCCGCCAGAACAGTTGGTTCCTGGGTCATGACTATACAGAAAAGAGCAATTGGCCTGGCAGCATTGAAGAACATATTGCAGCTGCGCACGGGCACCTGGAAGCACATAGCTGGCAGGATAAAATTGTAGCCTGGTATGAAAGAACGTTTCCGCTTCCTAAAATTGCAAACGGGGATGGTTTACCTCATAGCATGTTGCAATTAACATTTGGGGCATGTGGTTACGAAACCCAGGTATGGCTGAATGGTATGCCTCTAAAAACTATCGAGGGTGAAGAGGTTCATATTGGCGAATACACTTCTTTTTCCTACGAACTACCGGAAGAAATCCTCAGGCCCGAAAACAGGATCACTGTTCGCATAGAAGACACGATGGATGCCGATATTCCAAGAGGGAAGCAAGAGTCCTATGTGTATAAAAGAGGAGGCATCTGGTATCAAACTTACACAGGTGCCGTACGCAGTATTTGGCTGGAGGCGGTAGAACGCAACAGGTTACGTTCAAGGGTAGGTGTTGTTTCAATTGTAGAAGACAACCTCGTTAAATTCAATTTTTCCTGCCGCATTCATGATCCGGGATTATATACACTTCGTTTAAAAGTTTATCATCATAAGCAAGGTGAGCCGCCCCTAATTAGTGGTGATTATCCATTGCGTTTGGAAGCAGGTCAAAAGCAGCAAAAAGTAGTGATGGGAATCCCGGACGCCATATTATGGTCACCTGAGAACCCACACCTGTACCGGCTCGTAGCTGAATTGATCGATGAACACGGATACAGTGCGGAAATCGAAACCCGTTTTGGTATCCGCAAAATTGAATCCCGCGGTTCCAGCATTTACCTGAATAACAGCCCTGTTTATCTTGATGGTATCTTATACCAGCCAGGTGCTGCTACCTACGAGCAGATAAAGAATCACATGCACGGCATGAAAGAGCTGGGATGTAATATGGTTCGTATACATATTGCCGGAGTTGATCCGCGTATTTACAACCTCGCCGATAAAATGGGTATGTTATTATGGGTAGAAGTGCCCAGCCCGCATAGTTCAACACACAAAAGTCGTGAGAATCACAGGGATGAATTGATCAGGATGCTGGCATTGATAGAGACCCATCCTTCGGTTATCATCTGGAGCCTTTACAACGAAGACTGGGGTGCGCAGGACATTGCAACAAACCCCGAAACAAGACAGTATATAACCGATATGTATCATTACATGCAAATCAATCATCCACAATTTTTAGTGGTGGATAATGATGGCTGGCAACATATTTCAGTGGAAGGAGATTTAAAAACGGACCTGTTGACAGCCCACTTATATACACCCGACATAAGCCGTTGGAGGCAGATGCTGGAGCAGCTGGTGGCTGGTGAGATGCTCGGTGTAGCAGCCTATCCATTAGTGGTAGGTGATCCGTTTTTCTTTAAGAACCAGGCCCCGTTAATTGTGAGTGAATGGGGTGGATTTGGTTTTGGAGATTATGGCGGGCCAACAAATGACTTTGAAAGAGATGAGAAAATACGGGAGTATAAACGTGAATTACGCAAACACAATATTGCAGGTGATGTTTATACGCAGGCAACAAATATTGAAGAAGAACAAAATGGATTGATAGACGCTATTAGCGGCCAGTTAAATGTATCGGCAGGTTTGCTAAAAAGCAGTAAACCATTGTTAGAAAAACCATTGTTTGCTTAAAATTATATTCATAACTCGATTAGGAACCCTTCAAATAAAAGCATAAAAAAAGCCGGTTACCCCGGTTTTTTTATGCGATATGGTCGTTGAAAAATTATGTTGTTAAGTAATTGGTGATTAGAACATGATACACCCAGGTACCCAGCAGACCACCAACAATAGGAGCTATAACAGGTATCCAGGCGTACCCCCAGTCGCTGCTTCTCTTTCCTTTCATTGGCAGGAAAAAATGCATCATTCTAGGACCAAGGTCGCGGGCCGGGTTTATGGCATACCCTGTACTACCTCCTAACGATAGGCCGACTGCCAACACTAAAAAAGCTACTGGCAATGCCTCGATAGAACCCATGGATGCCACAGGAGAAGCCAGGAATAAAACACCGATCATAAAAGCGAATGTTGCAAGCATTTCGGTTAGAAAATTGTAGAAGGGGTTACGAATGGCAGGATGTGTGCAAAAACAGGCAAGCTTTGCATCGCCATTTTCAGTTTCATCAAAATGCTGTTTGTAGCTTAAATAAACGAGCAACGAACCTGCCATGGCTCCCAGCATCTGACCTGCGAAATATTCCGGCACCAGTGCCCAGTTCAATCTTCCGAGATAAGCCATAGTAAGCGTAACCACTGGATTCAGGTGTGCTCCACTACCCTTCATTGAAACCATCACACCAAAAAAAACGGCCATTGCCCAACCAAAAGCAATAACGATCCATCCACTATTTTGACCTTTCGACTTATTAAGAACAACATTGGCTACTACACCATTCCCAAAAAAAATTAATATGGCAGTACCCAAAAATTCATAGACAAATGGATGCATGGCAAGCAAAAGTTTTATCAGATCAATTGAAAAATAAAATCAGTCTTTCTTCCAGTCCGGCAATCTTCCAGGTGTATAAGGTGCATCGTATTTGTCTAATGACCTTTCAAGTTCACTGATATCCTTTGCCGCCAGTTTCAATGCATCTAAAATTTCCTGGAAATGGTCTGCGGCAATATCATAAGACATTTTAAATGTTTCTGTAGGCGCTTCGGTGGTGGTCCATAATGAGCCAGCAATCATATCTACCCTTCCTTTCAATGTGATAGGCGATGCGCCTTCATATCTTCCGCGAAGATCATCACCTTTAAACTTCCGGTTGATATTTGTTAACTGCCTCTCAATTGATAATACTTTTTTGTAGGTATCTGCTGGCGCATTTGTGGCGCTCAAAGCAGCCTGTTTTAGATAAGGAATCTTCTGTGCCAACTCTGAACGAAAAGCATCGGCGCCGTTCATTGCTTTGGTAAGAGATGCTACCTTTTTATTAAACGCCGTTAATGATTTTATTTCTTCCGGTGTCACCGGGTCTTTGTTTAACGACACACATTTAAAAGTTTGGGGAGCTACAAGTTCTTCAAACTTCTCATCTTCAAATTTCTCGAGTTTAACGGTATAAGTTCCCGGGGTAACCATATAACCAACATCGGGTTGGTTCCATGCATACGTGTCATCATATGGTGTAAAGGAAACAGGTATAAAAGGCTCATATCGTAAATCCCAGGTTATTCGATTAATACCTTTTGCAATTGGAGCTTTTATCTTCCTGATTGCATTGCCTTGTTCATCAGCAACAGTAAACAACAAATAAGATTCAAGCTGCTCTCTTTCTTTGTTCAGCACATCGTAAGTTGGATATTCAATGTCTTCTCCTTTTTTCTGTCTTTCTTTTTCCGCTTCCCTTCTTCTTTGTTTTAACGTTTTAGGTTCTTCTTTTACATAGTAAGTAAACGTTGCGCCCACTTCGGGATTAGGCGCCGCATAAAAATTAGCACCCATAAATCCTTTACCTGCAAACCCATATGGATTAGCCGGTATAAACATCAACGCATCTTTCACAGGAAAAATATTCGCTGTTTTCTTTATCGATTCAGCAGATAAAGAACGCAATGGTGAATAGTCATCCAAAATGTAAACCCCTCTTCCAAAGGTGCAGATCACCAGGTCGTTTTCACGTCTTTGAATTTCCAAATCCATGATTGTGGTTACAGGCAACCCATTCATAAATTTTATCCATTCTTTTCCACCATCAACCGTTGTATACAAGCCAAATTGCGTTCCTACAAAAAGCAGGTCTGCATCAATGTGGTCTTCTGTTATTGAAAATGTACTACCTCTTACGGGGAGATTTGCATTGATTGATGTCCATGTTCTACCCCCGTCAATTGTTTTAAAAAGATGTGGCGTATAGTCACCATTGGTCATTGCCTGGCATGCTGCATACGCTACCTGTTTATTAAAGTGCGAAGGAGCAATTTGATGCACTCTTGTAAATTCATCAATAGGTAAGGATGAAGCTTTGATCCATGTTTTACCTCCATCTTTAGTTACATGTATCAAACCATCACCAGTGCCTGCGTATAATAAATTTTCATCCAGTGGCGATTCTGCAAGACAGGTAATATTTGCCGTGTGTCCTTTTGAAACGAGTTCATCGATGCTCCAGCTGCGGCCCATCAACTTTTGCATTTTTGGAGGAATGCCTCTCGTTAAGTCATCGCTGATAACATTCCATGCATTTCCCTGGTTATTAGTACGAAATACCCTGTTAGCAGCAAAGTATAAACGTTTATTATCAAATTTTGACATTAGCAATGGTGAACTCCAGTCGAACCGGAAGCCTGTATCCACCATGTTGGTCGGCTGAATAAATAATTGTTCGCCCGTTTTCTTGTTATATCGAAAAAGTCCGCCGTTTTGAGATTGCGCATAAATGATATTATCATTTTTCCAATCGGCCTGTGTTTCAAAACCATCTCCACCAAGTGTAAATGTCCAGTCGCGGTTGTTGATACCCGATGAATTAATTGTACGTGATGGTCCCATCAAACTATTGTTATCCTGTGTTCCGATATATACGTTATAAAAAGGCAAAGCGTTATCGGTACTAACAGTATAAATTTCTGTAATGGGAATGTTTGCATTGAATTCCCAGTTCTTTCCCATATCCCTGGTTTCATATAAACCTCCATCGCAACCGGATAACAAGTGTTTGGTATCATTTGGATCTATCCAGATTACGTGATTGTCCACATGCTTATTTTTCTCACCCAATGGCTTAAATGTTTTACCTCCATCAAGGCTTACATCAACCAGCAAGCTCATGGCGTACAATTTATTTTCCTCTTTAGGATCAGCAAAAATTTTCTGCATGTAAAAAGGATAGGTCGTATTATAACTGCTTTCTTTTGACCAGGTGGCACCGCGGTTCAAACTTTTGTAAACGCCGCTACCTTCTTTTGCTTGCACAACCGCGTATAATAAATTTGGATTCACGGGAGAGATCGTCATCCCAATGCGGCCAACGCTTTCGGTTGGCAAACCTTTCATAATCTTTTGCCAGTTAGCACCGCTGTCAGAACTACGGTAAATGGCGCTTTCGTCACCTCCACTTACATTGGTATAACCTTTGCGCATCCGCTGGTGTGCAACTGCGTATACTGTGGCGGAAGATTGCGGGTCCATATGCACTTCAAAGCAACCCGTAAAAGGGCTGATCTTTAAAACATTTCTCCATGTTTTTCCGCCATCGCTCGTTTTGAATATTCCACGGTCGCCGCCTTCATTTCTCATAGAGCCATAAGCGGCTACATAGACCACGTTTGAGTTTTGGGGATCGATAACAATACCCCCGATATGTTCAGATTTTTCGAGGCCTACATTCTTCCAGCTGCTGCCACCATCCTCACTTTTATAAACGCCATCGCCATAGATCACATTACTTTGATTGTTGTTTTCGCCGGTACCCACCCAAACAATATTAGGATTGGATGGATCAATTTTTACGGCTCCAATAGCAAACGAATTCTGACCTTCAAAAGCCGGGCGAAAACTGGTGCCACCATTGGTTGTCTTCCAAAGTGATCCATGACCGGAAGCAACAAAAAACTCGCTGTTATCCTTAGGATTTACCGCTATATCTACTATTCGCCCACCCGTAATAGCAGGTCCGATGCTGCGAAACTTCAACCCCGCCATGGAGACATTCTTTATGGAATCTTGTTTTTCAGCGCCCGCAGCAGGGGTGACTTTTTTTTGAGCTAGGGACGGAAAGGATAAAAGAAACGAAATGAAAACAGCTGCAGCAAGGTTTAAATATCGCATGAATGAACGACTTTTTGAAATTAGACGTGAAAGATAAAGCAAGCATAAATGCTTTGAAGGCATTTTTAGTGGCAAATTATCGATATAATATGCATCATGAAATTGTAGCAGATTATTTTAAAGCTGATCAATCTCATCATGAATTAAATTTTTCACAAGCAAATTTGCGGGCTGTAACAGTAGTTTTGCGCCCATGACTCCAACAATTTATTATTGTTATGATGCCTATTGTGGCTGGTGCTACGGGTTTAGTCCTGTAATTAAAAAGGTTTGGGAAGAATACAAAGACCGGCTCGCTTTTGACGTATTAAGCGGCGGAATGATCATTAATGAGAACCCGGTTTCGATCAGGGCTTCGGCTGGTTATATTGCTAAAGCCTATAAACAGGTGGAAGCTTTAACCGGCATCGTATTTGGCAAAGATTACCTGTGGCATATTATTAACCCGGGCGAAAGCGACTGGTACCCGTCCAGCGAGAAACCTGCAATCGCTTTAAGCGTTTTCAAAGATTATCATGAAGACAAGGCAGTAGCTTTTGCGGCTGACCTGCAACATGCCCTGCATTATGATGGCCGTGATTTAACCGATGATGAAGCATACCGGCATTTATTGGAACAATACGACATCCCTGCTGAGGAATTTTATAAAAAACTACATAGTGCCGAATATAAAGAACAGGCCTATTATGATTTTGCCCTTTGCAAGCAATTAAATGTAACGGGGTTCCCGCAGGTGCTGATACAGGTGGCTGAAACCAAATTTTACCTGCTGGCACAAGGCTTTACAACTTATGAAGATTTAAAAGACAGAATTGAAAAAGTATTGGTTGAAATTGCAGCGGCTTAAACAGAAATAATTGACAACAGGAAATCAAGTATCATAAGAACAAATTTAAGTTTTAATCACGTTTGTAAACGTAAAAAATAATAAAACCAGGCTAACAACTTTGGAACATAAAAATTTAAAATCATGATTTTAACCGTTACATTAAATCCCTGCATCGATAAAAGCTCTGTAGTAGAAAAAATAAAACCAGAAAGTAAATTACGTTGTACCGATGTAGTGCACGAACCAGGTGGCGGTGGCATAAACGTGAGTAAAGCATTGCAAAAACTGGATGTAAAATCAATCGCCCTATTTCCGGCAGGTGGTCATAATGGTGATATGCTCGAAAGTCTTTTAGCAAAACAAAAAATTGATTTTGAAGCTGTAGACACCAGGGTAGAAACCCGGGAGAACTGGATCGTGCTCGAAAGCAGCACCAATAACCAGTTTCGTTTTACTTTTCCAGGGCAGGAAATAGAACAGAAAGCAGTTGAAAATTTGATTGATACCATTCGCTCTTTTGCGCCTTCATTTGTTATTGCCAGCGGCAGTCTTCCTCCCGGTTTGCCCGATTATTTCTATGGCCTGATTGTAAAAACCGCTAATGCAGTAGGTGCCAAATGTATCGTCGATACTTCTGGTCCTGCCCTGCAGGCTATCAAAGGAAAACATGCATTCCTTATAAAACCGAATATCAACGAACTATCAAAAATGCTAAACGTGGAAGAACTTAAAAACAGCGAAGTCCCCGACGCTGCGCAACAAGCGGTTCGTGATGGATTTGCTGAAATTTTAGTGGTAAGTATGGGACCTGACGGAGCCTGGCTTGTGAGCGATGACCGCAAGTATTTTGCGGCGGCCCCACCAGTTGAAAAACGCAGTACTGTTGGCGCCGGGGATAGTATGGTTGCCGGCATCACTTACCAGTTACAAAAGGGTGGTACGTTACGGCAGGCCCTTCAATTTGGTGTGGCTTGTGGTAGTGCAGCCACTATGAATGATGGTTCCCAATTATTTAAATCAGAAGATGCATACAGGTTGTTTGAAATTGTTCGCGATACACATATTTAAACCGTTCAAGAGTAATATTATTTTTGGCCTTCTTAGAAAAAGTTATCAGCCTTAAATAATATTTGTAAAATGACCTGGCACGAGCGCATCATACAATTTTATAACAACATTAAACTGCCGGTACTTCCGCCGGGTGTGGAATCACTACTACCTTTTTCTGATGAAATGGTAGCTGCTACTTTCAATGCCTTTTACCACAAGTTTTACAATGATACAAAAACCAGGCGGCTCATAATTGGCATCAACCCGGGCAGGTTTGGTGGCGGAGTAACCGGTGTGCCGTTTACTGATCCCATCAGGCTTGCCTGCGATTGCGGCATTGCGAACCCTTTTCCATTACGTCAGGAATTATCTTCCGTTTTCATGTATCAAATGATCCGGGCATTTGGCGGACCTGAAGCTTTTTACAGGCAGTTTTATATTACTTCCTATAGCCCTGTTGGCTTTACAAAAGCGGGTAAGAATTTGAATTATTATGACGATAAAGACTTAGCAGCAGACATTGAACCTTTTGCCGTGTCTTGCTTAAACAAACAGCTTGAATGGGAGGCAAACCGTGATACTGCCTTTTGCCTTGGAGATGGAAAAAACTTTCAATTTCTGACAAAACTTAATGCAAAACACGGTTTTTTTAAATCGATAATTCCATTACCGCATCCGCGGTTTATAATGCAATATAAACTCAAACAAAAAGAAGTTTATATAGATCGATACCTGCAGGCATTTTGCTCCTGAATAAAATGCCTTGCCCTCCTCTTATTTTTCTCATTCATATTTGCAGTCCGGAAGATCAATAAATCAATGAAGCAAATTAAACGGTTAGTAATCAAAATAGGCAGCAATGTATTAGCAAAAAGCAATGAAGGGCTTGACCTTGAACGCATTGACCAACTAACTCAACAGATCAGCAATCTACATAAAACTGGTATAGAAATAATCTTGGTAAGTTCAGGAGCAATGGCTTCCGGGCGTAGTTTGATTGAACTTCCGGCGAAAATGGACGTGGTAAGTCAACGCCAGATCCTGGCTTCAGTTGGGCAGGTAAAATTGCTGAATATCTATGCTGGTCTTTTTGAAAAAGAAGGATTGCTGTGTGCACAGGTGCTCGTTACAAAAGAAGATTTTCGTGACCGTGAACATTACCTGAACATGAAGAATTGTATTACTGCATTATTACAGCAAAATGTAATACCGGTGATCAATGAAAACGACGTGATCTCTGTCACAGAATTAATGTTTACCGACAACGATGAATTAGCAGGACTGGTATCAAGTATGGCTAACGCAGATAAACTGATCATACTTTCCAATATTGATGGCATTTATAATGGAGCACCTTCCAATCCTTCATCAACGGTCATTCCCATAATCGAATACGGAGATAAAGATTTTACGGATTTTATCACAACTGAAAAATCAAATTTTGGCCGCGGGGGCATGATGACGAAATGCCATATGGCACATAAGGTTGCCGCATTGGGTATACCGGTTCAAATTGCAAATGGAAAAAGAGATAATATTTTATTGGAGGTCCTTTCAGGAAAACAAACCGGCACACTCTTTAAACCCAAAAAAAATGCATCCAGTATTAAAAAATGGATGGCACATTCCGAAGGATATGTAAAGGGAACCGTACTTATAGATACTGGGGCGGAAAAAGCATTACTATCGAGCAAACCTACCAGTCTTTTACCGGTTGGTGTAATTAAAATTGAAGGTGATTTTAAAAAAGGAGACCTGTTGCGAATTTGTAATAAAAATGGCAAACAGTTGGGAGTTGGCCGTGCGCAATACAATTCTGAAACAGCACAAAAATCAATGACCAAAAAAAATGAAAAAGCTTTGGTGCATTATGATTATTTATTTCTAAATAACGAATAGTGATGATGATAAGTGACAGTACATTAACCGAAACATTCAAATCAGTACAACAGGCCAGTCGTTCGCTGGTGTTGATGGAAGATGTCGTTATTAATGCCTTATTGAAAAGTCTTGCTAAGGCAACCATTGATGCTACTGAATCTCTTCTCGAAGCCAATAAGGAAGATCTTGAAAGAATGCCTGCAAGCGATCCAAAGTATGATCGCCTGCAATTAACTGAGGACCGAATAAAGGCCATTGCAAATGATCTTCTTAATGTGGCAAAATTGCCTTCACCACTGAATAAGATATTGGAAGAGCGTACACTTCCCAATGGACTGCAAATAAAAAAACAATCAGTGCCGTTAGGAGTGATTGGCATTATTTACGAATCAAGACCCAATGTAACTTTCGATGTATTTTCATTGTGTTTAAAATCAGGCAATTCCTGTATTCTAAAGGGCGGAAGTGACGCCGCTTTTTCGAACAAAGCTATTGTTGATCTTATCAAACAAGTTGTACGCAGCTATGGATTAAATGAATACATTATTGAATTGTTACCAGCTACCAGAGAAGCAACTTCAGAATTGTTAAATGCAGTTGGCTTTGTAGATGTAATTATTCCAAGAGGAAGCCAGTCGCTGATAACTTTTGTACGGCAAAATGCCCGTGTTCCTGTTATAGAAACAGGTGCGGGAATTGTACATGCTTACTTTGATGAAGACGGCGACATACAAAAAGGTAAAGCCATTATTTTCAATTCAAAAACACGGCGTGTTAGTGTTTGCAATTCATTGGATTGTTTGTTAATTCACAAGCAACGCTTGCACGATTTACCAGGATTGGTTATGCCTATGGCGGATAAAAATGTAGTGATTTATGCGGATGAAAAATCTTACGATTCATTAGTACCTATTTATCCATCACATCTACTTGAACATGCCAGCGAAGAACATTTTGGTACTGAATTTTTAGATTATAAAATGGCTGTTAAAACGGTAGATGATATTAATGCTGCCATCCATCATATAGCAGAAAATAGTTCGAAGCATAGTGAGACAATTATCTCTGAGAACGAGGCACATATAACCCGGTTTACAAAGGCAGTTGATGCTGCCGTTGTTTATTCAAATGTGTCAACAGCCTTTACTGATGGTGCTCAGTTCGGCTTAGGTGCCGAGATAGGTATCAGTACACAAAAATTACATGCAAGAGGACCAATGGCACTAAATGAAATAACAAGTTATAAATGGATAGTTAGGGGTGATGGACAGGTGAGGGGTTAATTAGTTAATTTGTTTATTAGTAATTAGTTGATTGATTGATTGGTTAGTTAATTAGTGATTGGTTGGCTAGTTGATTGATTGGTTAGTTAAGTTGATTGGTAGTTGCGCAAGGGACTGCCAGTGTAACCTTACCATGGAGCTCGAGGCGTTCCGATGGAACGCTTTTATCCTATCTGTCTGTGTTACCCATCATATGTTCCTACGGAACATTGGAAAGGCTTCTTAGTTGTTTGCATCAAGTGAATGCATTCGTGTTATTGCAACAAATTCCATCGGAACGATTGGTGGGCAAGAACATGGTCCACCCCAAGTTATCTTCGTTCCATCGGAACGTTTGTTAGGTAAGGTTATGCAGCACCTGAGTTGCCCATACGTTCCATCGGAACGATTGGTGGACATGAGTATGTTACAACTTTGGGGAGTTTGAAGTTGCCAGATCGTATAATCTTACCATAGAGCACCAGGCGTTCCGATGGAACGCTTTTATCCTACCTGTCTGTGTTACCCATCATATGTTCCTACGGAAAATTGGAAAGGCTTCTTAGTTGTTTGCATCAAGTGAATGCATTCGTGTTATTGCAACAAATTCCATCGGAACGATTGGTGGGCAAGAACATGGTCCACCCCAAGTTATCTTCGTTCCATCGGAACGTTTGTTAGGTAAGGTTATGCAGCACCTGAGTTGCCCATACGTTCCATCGGAACGATTGGTGGACATGAGTATGTTACAACTTTGGGGAGTTTGAAGTTGCCAGATCGTATAATCTTACCATAGAGCACCAGGCGTTCCGATGGAACGCTTTTATCCTACCTGTCTGTGTTACCCATCATATGTTCCTACGGAAAATTGGAAAGGCTTCTTAGTTGTTTGCATCAAGTGAATGCATTCGTGTTATTGCAACAAATTCCATCGGAACGATTGGTGGGCAAGAACATGGTCCACCCCAAGTTATCTTCGTTCCATCGGAACGATTGGCAGGCAAGAGTATGCCATCCTAAGTTATCCTTCGTTCCATCGGAACGCATGGCAGGTAAGAGTATGCGTCCTAAGTTATCTCTCGTTCCATCGGAACGTTTGGTATGTATGACGGGCGATACCTATGGGGAGTTTGGTGTTGCAAACTCAACTAACCTTGCTATAGAGCACGAGGCATTACCCATGATATGTTCCTACGGAACATTTTGACTTTTAGAGATTTGCACTAACTTGTACTGACCTTTTACCCCTACCTACGCTTTCATTTTCTCCAAATCCTTTTGCATTTTAAACATCTCATCCCGGAGTCTTGCAGCTTCCATAAAGTCCATATCCCGGGCGGCTTTTTCCATGGTCTTTTTTACTTTACCAATGTTCTTTTCCATCTGCGGAATGGTAAGTAAAGGCACGGCTTCTTCAGCAGCAACGCTCTTCACAATATCTTCATCATAGTTAATGGCATAAGGATTACTGGCATCAAACCCTTTTATATCAAGGACGCTGGTTTGCTTCATTATCTGGTCGATGCTTTTCTTAATGGTCATTGGTGTAATGCCATGTTCAATGTTGTATTGAATTTGCTTTTCGCGGCGGCGGTCGGTTTCATCAATGGTTTTTTGCATGCTTTGCGTAACGATATCAGCGTAAAAAATAACCAAACCATCAACGTTACGGGCGGCACGACCGGCAGTTTGTGTAAGACTGCGTTCATTACGTAAGAAACCTTCTTTATCAGCATCTAAAATAGCAACCAGCGATACTTCCGGCAAATCGAGGCCTTCCCTTAAAAGGTTCACTCCAACGAGTACATCGATTTCTCCCAAACGCAGTTGTCTTAAGATCTCAACCCGGTCAAGCGTATGTACTTCACTATGGATGTATTTACTTTTGATATTGATCCGGGCCAGGTACTTGTCCATCTCTTCGGCCATACGTTTGGTAAGCGTAGTTACCAAAACACGATCGCCTTTTGTAACGCGTTTGTCTATTTCGTCCAGAAGGTCATCGATCTGGTTCACCGAAGGACGAATTTCTATAGGCGGGTCAAGTAAGCCAGTTGGGCGAACCACCTGTTCCACTACTACCCCACCCGTTTGTTCCAATTCGTAATCGCCAGGTGTAGCACTCACATAGACTGTTTGATTCAGCAGGCTTTCAAATTCATGAAAATTCAGCGGCCGGTTATCCAGTGCACTAGGCAAGCGAAATCCAAAATCTACCAGGATCATTTTGCGACTGCGGTCACCACCATACATGCCACTTACCTGCGGAATGGTTTGATGACTTTCATCTATGATACAAAGAAAATCTTTTGGGAAATAGTCGAGCAAGCAGAACGGCCTGGTGCCAGGGCGGCGGCGATCAAAGAACCTGGAATAGTTTTCAACCCCATTGCAATAACCCAATTCGCGGATCATTTCGAGATCGTATTCCACTCTCTCCTTTAATCTTTGGGCTTCAATAAATTTTCCGGTTCCTTTAAAATATTCTACCTGTGCCTGGCATTCATCCTGGATCTCCGCCAATACAGTTTGCATCATATCTTTTGGCGCCAGGTAGAGATTGGCAGGAAAGATGGCTGCATCCTGAACAGCAGTTATTCGTTTGCCGGTGCTTAGTTCCAGGGTTTCGATGCTTTCAATCTCATCTCCAAAAAAACTGATCCGGTAGCCCCAATCAACATAAGGAAGATTGATATCGATCGTATCTCCTTTAACCCTGAAAGTTCCGCGGCCAAACTCTCCCTGGCTGCGGCTGTACAAACTATTTACCAGCGCATGTAAAAAGCCCTGCCTGCTAATGGATTGGCCCTGCTGAATCCGAACAATGCCATTCTCGAATTCTGTAGGATTTCCCATACCATAAATACAACTCACGGATGCAACCACAATGATATCTCTGCGGCCACTCAATAATTCACTGGTAGCCTGGAGACGAAGTTTGTCCAGTTCCTCGTTGATGTTAAGATCTTTTTCGATATAGGTATCGCTGGTTGGTATGTAAGCTTCGGGCTGATAATAATCGTAATAGCTCACAAAATACCCGACAGCATTGTCAGGGAAAAATGCTTTGAACTCACCGTACAACTGGGCCACAAGTGTTTTGTTATGTGTAAGTACGAGGGTCGGCCTTTGTGTATTTTGAATAACATTGGCCATGGTAAATGTTTTACCACTTCCTGTAACACCGAGCAAGGTTTGGTATTTTTCACCGCTGATGATGCCGCTTGTTAACTGTTCGATTGCCCTCGGCTGGTCACCGGCAGGCTGGTATGGCGAATTGATCTTGAATTGCATAATGTTATTGCAAAAAAACTAAAAAACTTGGCACTAAAATGTCAATGTTTTGCATCTTAATTGTCGTGGTCTAAAGAAACAAAACTCCTTTCCAGGTTTTTGCGAAAGTAATTGAAAGAAAACAGCGTTAATCCAATTCCTAACCATTGGAAATACATCACCAGTTGCCACCTGGATGAAGCTTCCCTATCAATATACCAGACTTAAACACAAGCCGCAACTGCTCACCTTATAATTAGCCTTTTCGCATATAAAAACAGTAGTTCTCCCTGTCGGACATGAAAATTGACCAAGGTCTGCTGTTATAAAAACTTTTTTTGCGATCATTCCTCGAAAGGCAGATACAATGCGCCAAGCCAGCATTATCAAAAGTATTTCCCTGAACCATAACAAAGCTGTTCACCCATCCGAAAGCAATAATCGCATTTGACGCTAAAAAACATTCTGAAGGCCATAAGCAATCAATTTTTGCATATTGACCAAGTCATATAAAAATAATTAATTTTATATGGAATGGGGGGCTGTACCGCTTACGTACAATCTATCGTTTACTAGGTTCAAAGTTTTAAATTGCAGGCACTTACCTCTTACTACTGCAACCTTACGATGTCTTTTTTCTCAATTAATAACACCACACACAGCTTCTATAAAGTAATGTTATGATGACAAAACAAGGCCGGCAATTAGCCGCTATCATGTTTGTTGATATAAAGGGGTTCTCCGAAAAGATGGGCGAGGATGAGGTACTTGCAACAAGAATGCGGCAAAAGCTGGAGGGAGGCTTAAAAGAATTTATTCCACTGCACAATGGTGATATTGTAAAGCAATTGGGTGATGGTGCGCTTTGTTTGTTTAACAGCGCCATAGAAGCGGTTAATGCTGCCATAGAATTACAACTCTGTATGCGTATTGAACCAGTTGTTCCTGTGCGCATTGGTATACATACAGGGGAAGTAATGATTGATCATAATGATGTTTATGGAGATGTGGTAAATATTGCATCAAGGGTCGAATCATTTGCATTTGCCGGGGGGGTATTTATTTCGGGGAAGGTATATGATGAAATAAAAAATCAACCCGGTATAAAAACGCTGGCACTGGGAAAGTTTGAATTTACAAATATAAAAATACCAGTAGAAGTATATGCCATCACTAACGAGGGTATCGCAGTTCCTAATGTAAAAAGAATGACCGGTAAAGGTGTATCGGCTTACAAAAGAAGAAAAAGAAAACGTCAATCTATTTCACTGATGATGTTGGGCGTTGTGGCACTTTCTGTTGTACTTTATGCAACTGTTCTAAAATCTCCCGATAGTGTAATTAAAAACACTGTTGCCGTAATGCCATTTAAAAACCTGAGTGAAAACAAGGAAAATGATTTTTTTAGTGATGGCATTACAGAAGATATTCTTACCCAAATATCAAAAATTAATAACCTGAATGTTTTATCTCAATCTACTACCGTACAACTTAAAAACAATACAAAAAGCATCCAGGAACTAGGTGAAGAACTTCATGTTGGATATATTTTACAAGGAAGTGTTCGCCGAGCTGTTGATCAAATAAGAATAAGTGCACAATTGGTAGATGCTTCAACCGGTAAAAATGTTTGGGCAGAAACCTATGACCGTGAATACTCAAAAGTGTTTGAAATTCAAAGTGAGATTGCAAGGTTTATTGCAACGGTTTTAAAAGCAAAACTTTCCCTGGCTGAAAAATCAAGCATTAATAAAAAACCAACTGATAATCTTTCAGCATACGAATACTATTTAAGAGGCAGGGAGCATTATCATCATTTTTCAAAAGAAGATAATTTGCTTGCAATTGGTGAATTTAAAATGGCGCTTTCGCTGGATGATGAATATTCATTGGCCTGGTCAGGTCTGGCCGATGCATTTAGTCAAAAATCAAGATTGGGTTTACCACAACATTGGCTTGATTCATCGAAAGCTGCCAGTGAACAAGCAATTAAATTTGATAAAAAATCTTCCGAAGCCTATAAATCCATGGCTAATTTTTACCTGTATACAGGTGATTATGACATGGCGAAATCTTTGCTGTTGAAAGCCATAACCCTTAACCCAAATAACGCAGCTGCCATTGGCAACCTTGGATCCTGCTATTTGCTATTAGGCCAGATGGTGGATGCTTTAAAATGGGAAAAACAGTCGGCTGTGCTGGAACCAAAAAAGTTTATCCCTTTTTATATTGTTGGCTGGATTTACCGCTTGTTGGGAGATTATAATATGGCAGAACAATGGCTGAAAAAATCCCTTGAGTTAAAACCTATAACGGATACCTATTTTAATCTTGCTTATAATTATCTCGCAACCGGTCGAATAAAAGAGGCCAAAAACCTGGTATCCACAATCATCAAGCTTGACAGCACTTATGCTGATAATTACCAAATTGCAGGTGTGATTGCACAAATGTCAGGAGACCATAACAATGCAGCTATTTATTTTGAAAAAGCGATTGAACTTGATCCCGCCTTTGTTGACAATCCTGATTTTTTTGCACCGGTTGGTTTAGCATATCAAAAACAAAAAGCAGGGAAATTTGTAGATGCCGAACTTATTTTGTCAAAAGCACTTGCGGTATATCCCGATACTGCCATTGCTGCCTCCAACAGGTACGACCGCTACATTTTTGCCGCGGCTGCAGCTGCCATGGTGAATAAAAAAGAGTTGTCAATTGCTTACCTTAACAAAGCTGCAGAGGCCAATTGGATCGATTATTTTTTTGTTGAAAAAAACGCCTGGTTTACCAATGTATCCAACGAGCAGGGCTTCAAAACTTTAATGACGCAGTTAAAATACAAGGCCGCAGAGTTCAGGCGAAAAGCAAATAGCTTATAAAAGCAAACGGATCACTTAAAAAGTTGATCAGTTTGCTTTTTGTTGATTAAACGATTAAACGATCAGCGCCATTTAACCAGCGAATAGGTGATATTGTCCCAGTTGATTTTTGTGGTAACCACGGGCTTGGTTCGATTGATATTGGTATTAAATAATACACCGGCTGTAACCGCACTTGCCATAGAGGTTCCTGAAAGAATACAATACTGGGATTGATATTTACCACTTGCATCTTTATAACCGGGCCAGGTGGAAAGTACATAGGTGCCAACACCAACGAAATCTACCGGACCATCCACCAATTCTTTTACATTAAAATTCGAATACCTGTCGTCGAAAATATCGGTATGTGTTTCCACTTCGCGGGTAAGGGCGGCAGTAGTAAAAATGCCCGTTCCGTTGATACCGCCGGGCAAATTATATTTTGCCGAATCTGCTGCGTTTCCTGCACTAATGCTGATCATAATTCCTTTTACAACAAGATTATTCATCAATACTGTAAGTTCTTTTTTGATAGGATCTTCTTCTTTACTGAAAATACCCAGGCTCATATTTACCACATCGCCTTTAATTCCATACTCAGCTACGTAATCAAGACCTTTTATTAAACTTGACCAACTTCCATTTCCTGAATCCCCCAATACTTTTACTCCAATTACCCTTGCGCCGGCAGCCACGCCCGTAACACCAAAACCATTGTTGATAGCGGCTGCAATTCCGGCACAATGTGTTCCATGTCCATTGTTATCAGTGTAATCATTTCGCTCGCCCGATGCAAATGATCTTGAATACTTGGTAGAAACATTAAGATCAGCATGTAAGGGATCAATTCCTGTATCAAGAAACCAAATGGCATTATTACCGGTTGCATTATATTGATTCTGGGATCCACCGGCTTTTTGAACGGCGATCGTTTGCAAGGTTGTTGGATCAAGGTCTAAATCATCATACGGGTTTGTTCCGTCTGTTGATTCGCGTTGAAGTATAGGCGTTCTTTCAATCGTTAGCGGCCGTTGTAAAATAGGTGTACGTTCATACTTTACCTGTAAAATAGGCGTGCGCTGAATTGAAACCTGATCGGTTAGCGATTGATTTGTCAGAGGAATAAACTGGCTGTTATAATCCTGGTAAACGCCTTTTACCCTGGCATCTTTTTTCAGGCTATCGAGGTCTTTCAGATCAGAAATGTTTATTCTAAAACCAACTACGCCGTCTGCAAACATTTTAACCGAATCCTGCCCCTGGATCGTAGCATCATTTTTCATCACGAAAGCAAAATCATTCATTATCCTGGTTCGTATTCTTTTCCTTTCTACCGCATCGGCCGTATGCCTTTTTGTGCGGTCGCGTTCCAGGGGTGTTTTTTGTTTTTTTATAATGGGTTTTTCAAAAGTCTCTTTCAAAATCACTATAAATACATTGTTGATCGGTGTTTTAGAAGGAAGCTTTTGAGCAATAAGCTTTTCGGAAATAATGGACATTACGAATAGAAGTAATAAATACCGCTTCATGTGTTATTTTTTGATTGGTTAACCTGGAGTCAGACTTAGGTTGTAAATACTGGATAAAAGCCGCAATGCCGGTGTAACCTGCATGCGAACGACAATTAGTTCCCTAATATAAAAGGTTTACTGAAGAAATAACAAATTATAAATTTTTGCAGGTTGTTTTAAGAAACCAGCGGACAGAAATATTTCAAGGCTGGTAAAAATAAATCGACTGGTAACCTTTAGAATCAGTTTACACTCTTCCCAGCATCCAATTGAGGCAATCAGTCATAACTTCGGTTTTATTTATATCATTCAGCATTTCATGCCTGCCATCGCGGTATAATTTGAAAGAGATGTTGCCGATTCCGGCAGCCTCCCAATTTTCAATTAATGTTTTAACACCCTTACCCTGCATGCCTACGGCGTCTTTATCTCCTGCGAAAATATACACCTGGAGAGTTTTGGGAATTTTTACCATGGCGGCTTCGCTAAAAGTGATATCCAGTGAAACAAAAAGGTAGTATAACATTTCAACACTGCTTATAAAACCACAGAACGGATCATTTACATATTTGTCAACTTCCTGGTTATCCCTGCTAAGCCAGTCAAATTTGGTTCGGGCAGGCTTAAAAGCAAGATTGTATTTTCCAAAGGTGAGCTTATTAATGAGATTACTTCTGAATGATGGGCCACGAAGGCTCATTAGCAAACGGCTTAATCCTATTCCGAAAACCAGCAAGGGGTCTTTTTTACCATTGGTTCCACTTAAGACTAACCCGCGGATAGTATTACCATATAACTGCACGTAGCGCTGTGCGAGGAAGCTACCCATGCTATGTCCAAACAGGAAAACCGGCAGGTTCGGATGTGCCTGTTTAAGATTATTCACAAAATCATACAGATCGTTTATTTGCTTGTTCACCCAGCCGGGCCCGGCTACTCCCAATAAACTTTCTGCTGGTACTGCCATGCCGTGACCCCGCAGATCGGCAGCATACAGGCCTATGCCGGAATTATTGAGGAACCCGGCAAAGCCAGCATACCTGCCACCATGTTCAGCCATACCATGAATTAGGAAAACAATTGCCTTGCAGGGTCCCGGGGGCAACCATTTGTGTACCGGCATTTTATGCCCGTCGGCACAATTAAAAAAAATTAGATCAGCTGGTTGCATAGTAGCTTTCTGTAATGATAAAGCTATTTATTCAGGCTACAATTTGGGAAATAGCGGGATTCGAAAGCTTCCCATTTTTTTTCCAGGTTTTTTTTATCCCTTTGTAACATAATGGCATTGGCAACCGTACTACTTTCAAACACACAACAAACACTTCCAAAATCTGCTGCATGACCGAAAGAGAATACAACGAATGTGTGAAACTATATGCAGACAATGTATATCGTTTCATTCTGAAAAACCTCCGCCATTCTGAAGATGCGCAGGATGTTGTTCAGTCGGCATTCGAAAAATTATGGATCAACCGGGAACAGGTTGATGGGGAAAAGGCAAAATCATACCTGTTTACCATTGCTTATCATCAGATGATCGATCATTTGCGTAAAGTAAAACGTATGAGCTACAAGGAAGAAATACCAGACCAGGCCCTGGGATCGGAACACCAGCCACAGCGTTTTGTAAAGCAGGCACTGGACCAGGCACTCGCCACACTCACAGAAACACAACGCAACCTTGTAATGTTGAAAGATTACGAAGGGTATAATTACCAGGAAATTGGAGAGATAATGGGGTTAAATGAAAGCCAGGTAAAAGTTTACCTGCACCGTGCCAGGTTACAACTGAGAAATTACCTGGTACGTAAAGAACATGTTGTGTAAACCGCAGCTTTTGAAAGTTGCAAGTAAAAATTGTAAGATCATGAACATTACCAGAAATAATTACGAAGAATTTTTCCTGCTGTATGCGGATGGAGAGTTAACCCACTCCGACAAGGCAGCGGTAGAAAGATTTGTAAGCATTCATCCTGATTTAGGAGAAGAATTAGAAATGCTGATGGAATCTGTTTTAGAAACTACTGACATCACTATGCCTGGCAAGCATTTGTTATTTAAAGCAGAAGAATGGAGCGAGGAAAATTTAACCGGCACTCAAAAACAAATGCTTTTGCTGCTTGATAATGAATTACCTGCTGAAACAAGTGCAGAATTAAAGCAGGCCATTGCAACTGATCCCCTCTTACAAAAAGATTGGTCAGTTTTATTGCAAACGCAATTACCTGCTGCCTCAATTGAAATGCCGGTTAAAGAAAACCTTTACCGCCGTGAAAAAGACAGAAGGCCAATACCGATTGGCTGGGTAAAATGGATGGCAGCAGCAGCAGTTGTGGCAGGCATTGGATGGTATAGTCTTTCGTTGATAAACGGCAACAAAACTATTGATGGACCAACAGTTGCCGGGATAACGGATGATAAAAAAAGTAACAACAGCAGTGATAAAATTTCTGTCATTAAAGAAAAACTACCGGAGAACAAGGTTTCAAATACAACCGGTTTAACTATCCCGGCTGAAGAAAAGCAGCCATCTGCAAACACAAAGAATACAGCGGCTACCGAAACAGTATTGGTTAAGAACAAGCAGTCTCAAATTAACCAGCTGCCCGTTCAAAAGAAAGACGTACCGGTGCCCGCCGTTCCGGTAACTGCTATTAAAGCGCCGGTGGTAGCGATCCGGGAAAACAATACTCCACCCAATAATTATATAGCAGCAGCCGATCCAAAGGAAACCGTCACCAGCAAAGCTCTCCCAATTAGTGAGCCCAATCTTCCAGAAGGATCTTTAGCTCAACAAACCATTTATAATGAAGATGCGGTGGAAGAACCCGAATACGTAAACATAGCTGGTGCCCGAATTAAAAAACAAAAACTCCGTGGCATCTTTAGAAATGTAACAAGAACCGTTGGTCGCACGTTCGATAAAAGCAATGTTGCCCAGGCCGATGTCGCTTCACTCAATAAATAAAAAACAACACACAATCATGAAAAAAACAATCATTTCCGCAGCCATCATGTTGGCCGCACTGGCAGGATTTGCCCAGGACACCACCAAAGTGACCATTGAAACGTCTTCAGACACCAGTAATTCGCAGAAAACCGATACCATAAAGATCGGCGGCATGATCATCATCAAAAAAGGAGATTACCCTGGCGATTCTAAGAAAAATGTAGAATGGCATCATAAGAAAAAGAACAGCAGGCTGCAAACAAGCTGGTTACTGGTAGATCTGGGGTTTAGTAATTTTGAAGATAAAACCCTTTATGGTTCACCAGCTATGAACACCTATACCGGCAATAAACCTTTCAATGCAAACGACTTTACTATTCGGAACGGTAAGTCATTCAACATTAATGTTTGGTTGTTTCGCCAGCGGTATGGCATCACAAAAGACAATGTGTTCAATCTTACTTATGGCCTGATGGTGGAAACTAACAATTACCGTTACGAGAACAATATCAGTTATCTAAAAGGTGGTCCTCCTTTTATCATTAAAGACACACTTGACTTTGAAAAAAACAAGTTGGCGATGTCCTATTTTACCGTTCCGGTGATGCTTGGTTTTAATACCAACCCAAAAAGCAAACATGGGTTCAATGCAAGTGCCGGAGTAAGTATTGGCTACCTGTATAGCAGCCGTAATAAACAGATCAGCGACGAAAGAGGTAAACAAAAAATAAAAGGCAATTTTAATTTGGAACCCTGGAAAATTGCACTGGTAGGAGAAGTGGGAGTTGGAGTTTTAAAGGTATATGGTAGCTATTCACCTACCAGCATGTATAAAAACGGCCTGGATATGCGTCCTTACAGTATAGGTCTAAGGCTAGGCGGATGGGATTAAAAATAATATCCTTTATATATTAAAAAAGATGCTTATGAAAGCATCTTTTTTAATTCAATACGAAAATTTTTAAACTAGTTGCGGCTTGCGTTTTGGCAGATCGCTAAAGAATTTGTACACTAGTTTGCTGTCTGGAGAAACAACATACCAGATTGTAAGCAATAGCAACCCGAGGTCGGTAAAAAAGCCCATATTTTTTTGATACCAAATTTCCAATTCACCTTTATAAGGCATTATTATTTGAGTGTAACAATCATGAGGGGAAAGTGCGCTGCTTGAAACGATCATTTCTTCATCTCTAAAAACAATGGAGCCTATGCCGGTAAGGCCTGGTACCACGTTATAAACAACATCCTGCAAATGCGGGCTGTACCTGTAAAAACCTTCAGGCATCAAAGGTCTTGGTCCAACAAACGACATATCGCCTGTTAGAATATTTATCATCTGTGGCAGCTCATTTATTTTAGAGATACGGAGAAATTTACCAAAGGAAGTTACCCTTGGATCGTTGCGTAGTGTTACATCGCCTGCGCCAATTTTTGCACTATCTTTTACCATAGTGGCAAATTTCCAGATGCCGAAGCGTTGATTACGGAACCCTACCCTTTGTTGTTTATAGAAAACTTCACCCTCACCAGTAAATTTTAGAACCAGGATGATTACTATAAACAATGGCGACAAGACCATCAAAGCCAGCAAGGAAAATATTATATCAAAAAATCTTTTAATCAAATCGTACATACGCATTACATTTTCTCATCAAGGAACTTGCCGGTTTCGAGATGGTTAAAACCAGGAACTGCGCCTTCTAATATTTCCACTATCTGCAATTTTGTAAAATGTTCTTTTGAGAACAATTGTTCAATATCACGGATACAACTATTAAGATCCATAGCTGTATCAGATGCGGTTCTTTTGATGATTCCAAGGTTGATAAATTTGTCAAAATCAACTTGTTCTTCGTTGGTATAAAACTCTTCAAAAGGTTTTTCACCAGTAGTTTCAGATCTAAAAAAATAAACCGGGTATTTTTTCGAACTATCATTTAAACCAACAGCCATTTCTTTTGCTTCATGCTCCGTATTGCAAATAACGGGTTCATAATCCATTTCCTTTAATAGATCGATAGCAATTTGAGAGAAGGTCTTCATTTCGTTCTCTGCTAATTTTGGAAACAGAATTTCACCCGGTTTTCCCAGGACACATGCAAGCAGGCAAATCTCTCCCGATTCAGCCGGCGAAACAAAATACCTTTTAACATCGGATGGGGCAGAAATGGGCTGGCGTTTTTGAATGCGATCGAGGAAACCAGCCGGCAGGCTGCCATTTGAAAAAGCTACATTGGCAAAGCGGGCAGTTGTAACAGGAACGGCATCTAAGGAATTAAAAATTACGTTTTCCATTAATTTCTTGCTGGCACCCATAATATTTACCGGGTTAGCAGCCTTATCGGTGGACACACAGAAAAAATGGGCCGGAGGATTTTTATGCAGTGCCTTGAGCAGGTAATGTGCGGAAAGCACATTGTTGGTGATCATGGCTTCCACCGAAAACTGGTCTTTTTCGCTTCGCACATGCTTATGTGCTGCAAAATTGGCAACAATATCAAAATGGTTATTAGCCAGGATCTTTTTAAACACATTGCTGGCAAGGTCCATCGGGTAAGTGATAAACTTTGCTGGCACTTTAATTGCCGCATTGCTACGAATATCCCGAACTAATTCGGCAAGGCCATTCTCATTGTTATCAACTACAGTTACCGCAGCAGGTTCAAAGACGAGCATAGCCTTTATAAACGATGAGCCAATTGTACCAGCTCCCCCGATTACCAAAACTGATTTGCCGGCTACGGCATTATTTATAGCATCCTTGTTGGCGGCAAGATCTTCTTCGAATAAGCTTGAGTTACGTTCTGTAACATATTTTGCAATAAAATCATTTAAGTAGAACCTCTTAATCATGTTCAGGTGTAGATGAAAAGTGATTTGATATCTGTTCTACAATTTGCTCCAACTCGTTATTTGTCAAAAAGGTGGAACTAGGAATGCTGATACATTCCTTGTAGATGATATCCGAATAATTGTTTCGGGTAAGGTAAATATCTGTTACAAACATAGGTAACTGATTCATGGGTTTCCAAAATGGCCTGCTTTGAATGCCGGCAAGGTTCAGCCGTTTTAGTAAAGGCTGGTTTTGTGCGGTCCGAAAAGTAAAAAGCCAGAAATTAATATCTGCCTCCGGCTGTATTTGCTGAAACTGAATATCACCGAGATTACAAAGGTGTTGCCGGTAGTATTGGTTGATTTCTTTTTTTCTTTCGATAAATGATGGCAGCTTTTCCATTTGTGCTACGCCCATAGCTGCCAGAACATTTACCATCCTGTAGTTATAGCCCACTTCGTCGTGTATATATTCAAAAGGATCTGCTTTAGCCTGGGTAGTCAAATGCTTTGCCCGTGCAGCTAATTCCGGGTTATCAGTCACAATCATACCACCGCCACCAGTTGTAATTATCTTATTTCCATTGAAGCTAAAGCAACCCATTTGGCCAAAACTGCCGGCATGCCTGCCATTATAGGTAGAACCAAGGGCTTCAGTTGCATCTTCTACCACGGGAATTTGATGAAAAGCAGCGAGTGTGCACAACGAATTTATATCAGCAACATTTCCCAATACATGCACCGGTAATATAGCTGCGACTTTTTTCCCAGTTGCGGTATGAATCGTTTTTCCATCATCATTTTGATGGCAGTCTTCCGATAAAAATGCTTCCAGCAAAGTGATATCCATTTGCCAGGTTCCCGGGTCAATATCTACCAGGACAGGGCTTGCACCGCAATATTTAATAGCATTGATACTGGCAATGAAAGTTATATTAGGTGCTATCACCAGGTCGCCAGCTTCAACACCTTGCAATAACAGTGCTATGTGAAGCGCATTGGTGCCATTTACACAGGCAACAGCATGGGCCGATCCGGTATATGCAGCCATCATTTCCTCGAAACGGGTAACATAACTTCCTACAGAAGAAACCCAGCCTGTATCAAGACAATCCTTAACATACTTCCATTCGTTACCTGCAATGTTTGGTGCTGACAGCAAAATCATAATATTTTTTTTATTTCCCTCGCAGGGTTCCCGGCAACCAAACAATTATTTGCAACATCTTTAATCACAACCGAACCCGAACCAATAACAACGTTTCTTCCAATAGTGACTCCGGGGTTGATTACAGCACCGGCACCAACAAAACTCCCTTCCCCCACGCTAACGTTTCCACAGAGAACCGCCCCCGGACCAATATGGGCAAAATCACCTACCTGGCACTCATGTTCAATCACAGAGGCCGTGTTGCAAATTACAGCCTTGCCAATTTTAGCCTGTGCTTGTATAATAGCACTTGCTGATACCAGTGTGCCTTCTTCTATAACTGCTGTTGCAGAAACTATAGCAGAGGGGTGAATGATACTTGCGACTTGCAAATGCCTGTTTATTATATTTTCAAAAACGCGTTGTCTAACCTGGTTGTTTCCAATAGCAATAAAACACGAATAATCTTCTTGTTTCAGATAATCGCTAACAGTGAGGTCTTGTTCTGAGCCCAGGTAATCGAGGTCATAAGGATTTAAAGATTTCTTTGATGCATCGCAATAACCGGCAACCTGCAAACCCTGTGCAAGTAATGCTTCTATTACAATAAATGCGTGGCCGGAATAACCGATAATACAAAATTTCCTGGCGGTTAATAGCTCCTGTTCCATGTTAGTATTGGAAGCGCAAGTAACTTATTTATTTGCGCAATAAAGCATTCGGGAAAAATGATTAATTAAGGTGCAACGGCAGCCATTTAATTCACTGGTTTTGCCAGCTGCCGGTAAGCCTGGTGTATTGCATTCCAAATTACCGTTCGGTCATAATATTTTCGAATCTTTTGCTGCAAAGCTTCGCCCATATTTCTCATGATTTCCGGGTTTTTGATAGCGTAAGTCCATTTATCTAACAAGTCTGCAGTGTTTTGGCTTTCAAACAACAAGCCCGTTACTTCATGATCTACCATATCTACATTACCCTCAATTCTACTGCAAACTACCGGTATTCCCATAGAACCAGCTTCCATAACAACATTGGGAAATCCTTCCCTGTAAGAAGGAAAAATGAAGATCCGGGCGATAAATAGAAAGTATTCTACAGCATCTGTGATTGCCACCCTAATAATTCCCGGGTGTGTATCTATAAGCTGAATTGTTGGTTCGGGCAATGGATCCAGGTGTTTTTCATACGGGCCTACCAGCAGCAACCGTTGTCGGTCATCCTGGTTGTAGACGGTGCTAAAGGCCTCTACCAATTCAGCAATTCCTTTGTCTTTAACCAGCCTGGCAACACAAAGATTATAAAGCAGGCGATCGTCGTAATTAATTTGTGCTTTTATTTCCGCCAGCCTTCCTGGTATAATGGAAGCAGCAGAATAACGGCTGGTGTTGGTGCCATTGCTGGAACCATAGGCTAATACCTGCATTTTTCCAGGTCTCGCCAGTTTTTTTTGTAACATGATTTTCTGCAGGGAAAAGCTGTTTGGCCAAACGTTGGTAGCGCAGGCATTTGTAATACGTTCTACCCAAACCAATAACCAATATTTAAATCCCTTTTCAACCATTAAAGGCAATCCCGCCACCGTATGTATGCGAACGGGTACACCTGCCAGCAAACCACTGATCATGCCCACCAGGCCTGCCTTCGGAGTTTCGCTATGTATAATCTGCGGTTTGTATTTTTTGAGCCAACGGTATAAATGCCAGATACATTTCAGATCCTGTACGGGATTAATGGTGCGGCTAAGAGGTACCTCATGAAATGTACAACCTTCCGCTGCTTCTACAAATGGAATTTCGTTCCCGGCGGCACTCATCATCGTTACGTCAAACCCATGTTCACGCATGAACTTCATTTGACCCGGAAGCAGGTATTTTAAAGAAAGGGCTACCGTTGTTATTCTAACAAGTTTTATGCTGTTATTACTCTCCGTCATAGTATCAATATTCTCATCATCCCTGTCTATTGGTGAAATTAATAATTAGAAATGCAGGCATTAATCACCCCTCGAAAAGCGATGCAAAAAGTGTCCTGGTAGCTGTTACCGAATAGCTTTCAACAATTTTTTTTCTCGCTAATTTTCCCATATTTTTTCGAAGATCTGCATCATTTAATAACAATGAAAGAACTTCCAACCAGTCTTGCTCATTATTACAAACAAATCCATTTATTCCATTATCTACAACTTCATTATTAGCACCTACATTACTAACTACTGCAGGCACACCCAGGGCCATATATTGAATAGCTTTAAAGGCACATTTGCCTTTCGCAAGATCGGTATCCGGTAACGGCATTAAACCGATATCGAATTCCAACAGATCATCAATTTCAGAAATTTTATTCCATCTCTTATAAACGTATTTACAATTATCAAAAAGTGGGTCTTTATCTGCGATGATAACAAATTGAAATGCAAATTTTTCAGCCAGTTGATGGATGGTGCTAGTTACCATTTTTAAGTATGGGAAATTAGTGAAGGTGCCTGTCCAACCAATGGTTACCAATGAGCCGTTATACTCCTTAATTCTGCTATGCACTTTATCAGTTTCTACAACTGTAGGTACCACCACCACATTGCTGGAATAGTTTTTTGCATAGGATGCCAACCAGGAATTACCTGTTGTGACTTTCCAGCTGTAACTGCAAATATGCTTCACTTTGCCGGGCCATTTTATCCACCCGGCATAAGGATTGCTTTTTGAAGCAACTTTGAACCAAATAGCATCATCAAAATCGTAAATAATCTTTTTCCCCGCTATTTTGCTGATCCACCATTCAAAAAAAGGGGGGCCTACGGGTGCAGCTTCGCGATGGATAAACACATAATCGTATTTACCTAATGAGCCTAATAATAAAAAACGGTTGAAAAAACCCATTAGAATTCCAAAAACCTTTTGACTGAAATGACCGGGTAATAATAAAATCTTCCAGGTTTTCAAATCTATAAATGGTTCATAGTCGTAGGAGAACTCATTTTCTGCCAGGTATGTTAAGTAATGCTCAAAACGAAAGCGCTGTGATGCGGAAACAGAAGGGGGGTGCGGAGCCAGAATAAGTATTCGCTTGAACGACATAATAAGGCGCAAATTAAAAATTTAACTCTATTCCCTTAAAAAACTATGTCACAGAATGTTACCGATTGTTTAATGTGTTGTGGTATTTGTAGTTTGAACTATTGCCGTTAGTTTGATTAGGCTAAATTTTAATCTTAGTATTTCTGATAAAACTATAGAAGTAAATTTACCGGGATACAAGTGTTTAACCGTAAACTTAGTTCAGCATGTTCCGGCAATCTCTCTTAATCATATTTGTCCTGGGGTATTCGCATTGGTGTTCAGGTGAAATTGTTAATGTGAAAAATTTTGGAGCCGCGGGAAATGGAAAAAAAGATGACACAAAAGCTATACAATCAGCCATCAATTTTGCAGCATCAAAACAGAACAAGTCGACAGTTTATTTTCCTGCCGGTATATACCTGGTTAGAGACATTACTACCTCGTCAACCTACCTTGAAAATTATTTTTTACTGCTTAAATCACATATTAAAATTGAAGGCGATGGTAAAAAAACAAGTATAAAAATTGCAGACAACCTGTTTAATCGACCCGAAAAAAATGCCAATGCTCATTTGTTTAAAGGACAAAATATCGTAGACCTGGTTGTACAAAATATTTGTATAGATCTTAATGGAAAAAATAATTTGGTACCTGAGGGCAGTAATAAAAACGCCATGGCATTCCTGGTATTCCAGGGTTCTGATATCCGGATGGATCATGTATCTATTATAAACTGTGCGGGACAAAACATGATTTCGATGAGAGCACCCGGATCAAAGCTAAGTGTTGAAGACTGTGAATTCAGGAACGGAGGGCATTATGTTGGAAGTAAGATCGAAAATAAATACCAGGCCGATTTTTCTTTTTTATATAGTGAATGGTCCGAAACAAAAATCCAGGATAACATTTTTGTTCAGGAAGATGTAAATATGGCATTAAAAGGATTTACAGGTGGTGTTGAAATACATGCTTCTGATTCTGAAATAAAAAAAAATAGATTTACAGGTTGCTTTCCTGCTGTATATCTTGCTTCCACCAACGGCATTTTGAAGAATATTCATGTTGATTCAAATACGATGAGTAAATGTGTAAAGGGTATCTCATTCTGGTGTGTTGATTCAATAAAAAACATCACTATATCCTACAATGATATTACACTTACTAATGCAGGAAATTCTGCCGTAATAAGTGTGGGTATTGAAGTTCCTAATGGAAATACAACAATCGTATCGAAAGAAAATGCAAACAATGCACCAATTATAAACCTGTTAATAAAATCAAATAATATCAGCTCATTACTTCCATCCGCCACCACTTACAGATCAATTGGTATGCACTTGCATTCGTTGCATAATAGCCTTGTTGAAGATAATATCATCAGCAACTTCAATCTTGCAAGCATAAGTGTAAGCGGCAGTAAATGGGGAATGAATAATAGCTTGTTCTTAAAAAATATTTTAAGAAATAATCAGCCAAATACAGATGAAAAAGCAGTAGCGGCTCATATAACTGTAACAGATACCTATAGCTCAGACATTAGAGATGCTCCTGGTTTTACAAACCTCCAGTTCGAACAAAATCAAATAACGGGTACTGAAAATTTTAGAGCTGCTCCTGGTAATGCCAGGAATTTTCTTGGAGTTTTTGTAGCTGTTCCTGAAAAGGTATTAAAAGGTGTTACCCTCCGCGAAAACGAGTTAAAAGGCAGTTTAAAAGAGAAGCAGTTAACAATTAAAACGCCGCTAAATTATTAACCGTTTTTTCTTCGGTATAAATAGCGCAGGGCTGTTGTTACCTCGCTAATTTCGGTAAAACGCATTTTACCCAACGCATACAGGATTCGAACAAATGGTTCAACCATCCAGGTGGAAAAAACAACCGTGTAATATCCCAATAAACCAAAATGTTTTTTTGAATAAAGGAGGCGGCTGTTCAGGAATAAATACAACCTGAATGCTTTTACACCACTCGTTGTACCGCCCCCGGTATGGGTTATGGATATTTCATTGTTATAAAAAGAAACACCTCCATTATCCGCCAATTTTTTTGAAAAATCCAACTCTTCAAAATAGACGAAATATCGTTCATCAAAGTAACCAATGCTTTTAAATACACTCGTACGCATAAACATAAAAGCACCCATCACCTGGTCGACATGTTTACTTTCGAGATGATCCCAATCGGTCATCAATGTTGCTGGTTTAAAAAGCCCGGGCCATAATTTTGATAAGCCAGCTGCGTCATAAAAAATATTCAGGGGTTTGGGGAAGCGTGCACACGAAGGTGCTGTATTTCCTTTATCGTTTAATAACCTGCAACCCATAATACTGACACCAGGTTTATTTTGCATAAATGTTATGCACTCTGATATTGTATTATCTTTTAAAACGGCATCGGGGTTTAACAGCAAAGTGAATGTTGAGGAACACTGCCTGAATGCCTGGTTGCAGGCCTTTGCAAAACCAAGGTTTGCAGTATTCCTGATGATAATTATTTTCTCATCGACAGGTAACAGGTTAATAGAATTATCGCTGCTAAAATTATCAACTATAAAAAGTTTATCCACCAAATTACGGTTGCCTGTTTGCAACACCGAATGCACACAACGGGCAAGCAAATCTCCTGCATTCCAGTTTATAACAACAATATCAACCACTATAATAAAATTTTAAACTGATGTTGTAATTGACTTATGCAGCCTTTGCAGATCATAGTAGTAAGAAAAAGTTTTAAGATGTTTCCGGTGAAGCGGGAACATACGATATGCTTGTATTGGTAACCTTAATAAATAATTTATTGAATAAAAAAGCTGATTCTATAATTATCACAAATTGTATCCAGGTTGATAACAGAGAAAGATATTGATCCTGGAAAAAAGACATGATGAGCGGGTATAACATAACACCATAATACAAAGCATAACGCGGAGATCCTGTTCTCATTGCTTTTATATAAAGCCAGGTATGTATAAATCCAATAACAAATAGAAATACTATGGGATACAGATACCCAAAGTCTTTTAAATAAGGACTATAAAACGTGTAAACATTGAAATCGTATGGAATCTGTACATAATCCCTGGTTAGACTTTCACTAAATTTAACGGGAGGAATAAATCCCAAAGCCGAACCCACCACATAAAAGAAACGCAAAGAATTATAACCGTTAAAGACTGGTTCAAACTGGTGATTCAATTCATAATCCTGGGCATTTAAAGAACCTACAAAATACAAGGCAGTATACTCTGAAACCGATCGTATATTATCAGATAAATTACTACCCGTTTCACTCCCCTTTCCAAAAATTAGTCCATAGCCTGCAAACAATAAAATAACCACCGGTATTACCAGCAAAATGCGTTTTATCTTAAATAAAGGATTTAGAATAAATTGTAAGCCAAGATAAATAGTGCCAAGCAACATAAAAAATGTGCGGCCCGAAGAAAATACGGCAAACACAAACGCAATTAAAAAACTGGCGAATGCAAGAATTTTATTTTTAGCAACGGGATTTCTTAAAGCCTCCATTTGGCACAAGGCATAAATTACAATAGAAAACGTAATCATATATTTCAATGGACCAAGATCTGCATCATTATAAGAAAGCTCGTACCGTAAGCCCAACAAAAAATTATCGAGTTGTGATTGAATAAAAATCTGGATAGCTGTTCTGATAAAAAAAGGCAAAGCCACTGCACAGAGTAAAACAAGCAACAAACGGATCTTAAAACTAAATGGAGGAATAACTTTTTCATTTAGTAAAAAACCTGGCTGTGTACCAAATGTTGGTTGATGAAAAAAGTGATATAAAAAACAGCCGGCAGTAAAGGCTATAACTCCTCCAAAGAACAATGCCATTGTATTGAACGACAAATCGTACAGATCCTTTAATAGGGTATAACTAAAAATGAAATGTAATAAAAATACTGCAGCCCATAAGCCTGAAAACAGCACTCCCGGGGACATTACTTTTCCAAAGTATTTGTAGTTAAGCCAGGTAACCAGAAACAATAAGAAAATAAATATTAATTCCATTTCCAGTTGTAAAAATTTAATCGAATAACTTTTGCTTTACCAGGTTTTTAGCTTGATGTAAGTGAGTCTTCATTTTTTTGTAATATCCAACCAGGTATAAACACAAACATACATAAGTTATACTGGCCCCTAAAAACGGGGTTGTGTACAGGTATACAGCAACAGGTTGATATATTTTTACGAGATACAACAATATCAGAAATACAGCCAGTGAAGCAATAACTATCCAAAGCAGCATATTTGTTTGCTTGCGCAATTCGAAAGGTTTGTGCACCAGCATACCTATTTGCCATATTAAAATGGAAGCAAGCATCAAGAAGCCACTAAACTTATAATCAAATGTATCGGGCACTGATAATACATATTGAAGGATGGCAAATCCCACCAGCCAATATGCCAAAAGGCCAGTTATCATAATTCCCAATTCAATTAATATCAGTTTTTTAAGCAGTTTCATGCCGCCGGCTATATCATCATTTTCAAAAGCATTGGAAAGTAACGGGAACAATGCATACAACACCGGTATCAATAAAACTACCGATCCTTTGTTTATTAATTCATACAATGCCTGGTAATTCCCCTGCACTTCGTAACCCATATGCTGAACAAGCAATGGTTTATCCAGGAACAGTAACAGATAGCTGATAAGATACCATCCCGCAAGCGGCAAACCATACCTGAAAACATTGCTTATTTCAAACACTTCAGTTGTTGTTTGCAGGCCTTCGGCCTTAAACAAAATAGTATACAATTTGTTTTTTTTAAATAATAGCAGGCTTGATGCAATATAGGAAACTACAATTGCCAGGAACAACGCATTGATCGAAGGCATGACGTCAAGTTTCAGCAGAGTTACCGCCAGGATAAAGAACACTGCTGTTCTCAAGGCTTCTGTATACATAGTAAACCTTGATAGAAAGTTGGCCTGCGACAAACCGATAAGCAGGTTTTGATACCCGCAAAAAATTATAGCAGTTGAAAACAAGAGGGAAAAAGCGATTGGATTATTAAAATAAACCATGTTTATCAGCAAGGCAGATACAGACAAAATTAACACGACCCAGGTGCCTAACCGAAAAATTTGCTTGTAAAAAGAGTTGCTTATACCAGCTGCAGTAAATTTAAATCGTATGATGCTTTGACAAAGCCATCCAACAGAGAATGCCGTTAATAGCAATAAAAGGTTATAGCTGATGCCGTACTTTCCAAAATCTGACGTACCTAAAAGTTTTTTTAACAGGGGAACAGAAATAGCATTGATGGCCCCGGGAATAATTACTCCCATTAAATAATACCCAAGGTCCTGCCTGAACCGGCTGCTGATATTCATGAGGCACTGCCTTGTAAAACTGTTACTTTTTTGAATTGCCGGCGAATAAGTAATACAAGTATGCAAACCATCGAAAAAAGAAACGCATAAACGATTCCAGTGAGCAGCTTTCCCCGCTTAATTTTTTTCATCGGGTATCTTGGTTCATCAATCATTTGCAACAATGGAATGGCTTTAAGGTACTGGTACCTTGCCAGTTCCAGGTTTTTATATAGCTCGCTGTAAGCTCCGCCAAATGCAGAAATGTCGATTTGTTTTTTTTGCAACGGTGCCTGGGCTATTGCAAACGCCGGGTTGATATTTGCATCCTGGATGGATGACCGGGAACTTATAGCAGAATTAAGTGAACCACGTAATTGCGCTACCCTGTTTTCCAGGATTTCCAAAGTTTCCCTTGACTTCTTGCTCCGCAGTTCCGTATAAAACTCTGTTGTTTCTTTTACCAGTCTTTCCGTAAAAACCTTGGAAAAACGTTCATTCAAACTGGTAAATTGAATAAGAAAAATATTGAGTTTCTTATCGGGCTTCTGAACAATGAGATCGGATTTAGAAATCTCTTTGTAGATATTGTTTAATACACTATCCTGGAGATAACTAAAATTTTCCCTTGGTTGATTTAATGGAAAAGAGATATTGCTAAGGCGTGATGGAACTGTTTTTTTATTGCTTTCTTTTTGCAGTTGCATGTAGGTATCTGCAAAGCTGGAAACTTTTCCATTTAGTGTATCGGGTGATAATAAAACCCGTTCAATCATATGCCTGCTAGTAAAAATGGCAATTATATTATCGCCTTCAAAAATATTTTTACCTCCTCCCAGGTTTAAACCAAATTCGGCAGCAAGGCTTAAAGCTCCTCCAAGACCGCTACTACTTTCTTCTAAGGCAAATGTGAGGTATGACTGGTACCTGGGTTTTTCTTTCCACGCACTATAAATACCCAAAAGACCACCAGCAATTCCTGCCAGCAAAATAATCCACCAGTTTCGCAAAAGGTACGAAATCAATGCAATAGCCGACCGCCATATTTCAGCAAAGGCAACTTCTGTATAAACAACTTGTTTTTCAGTGGCTGAATGCATTTATAATACTTTTTTATTGATTTACCACCGCCACAATAAGGGTAGCCAGCGAGGCAATTATAGAAGACACTGCTATCCATTCGCCGGGTCCAAAACCCTTCCTGGTTGACTGATCTTTTGAGGGTACATAAACTTCTGACCTTGGAGACATGGAAGGATAAGATTTGAAAAACAAAAACCTTTTTACCGACTTTGCCCTTCCATCAGGATAAATTACAAATATTCCTTTTTTGTTGGCGTTGCTTGTGAAATTACCAGCGCCTTTTATGTAATATTTTGCGTTGGTGTTGTTTTCAAAAGGAAGCAATGTAGGATTATATACTTCGCCGTTTACCCTAACTAGGTTGGTCAATCTTGCTACGTCAATAATATCTCCGTTTTCAAGAATAAGGTCTTCGTTTCCACCGATATTTTCCTTTAGCCGTAAATAATTAACACCAAGAAGTTCCACATCCTTTAAAAAGTTATCCTGAAGCCTGCTGTCTTTTTTAATACTATCACGACTGATATTTAACATCCGCTCTATAATTGCCTGTCTTTCTTCCACAGTCAGGCTTGGATTTATTATGCGCCTGATTGTTATAGATGTGCTATCTGCAGAACCCTTAAAACTACCAGCCCGTTTAATAACACTGCTTAACCTTTCACCGGAAGCCTGCAAAATATAGCGGCCGGTATTCATCACCTCTCCCTGAATATAAATCTGCCGTGGATTATTATACCCGGGTTCAGCTCTTACATTCACTACATCAAAAGGCATTAGCCTGGTTTCACCTCCTTCAGAAGAAAGACCTTTACTCAGATCAACTGTAATAATTTCTGTTTGCTTAAAATTTCGTTGCATAATGTCGGGGTTTTTTATGCGACGCGAAATTTCTACAGAAGCGGTATTTGCTGTTTCTAAAAATCCTCCTCCCTTTAATATCAGATCTTTTAGTGTTAAGCTGTCGGTATAATTAAAATCGCCGGGGTTTCTTACTGAGCCGCCCAGGTTTACCAATAGTTCATCTCTTAAATCTAATATTGATGTAATAGAGACTACATCTTCCCTGTTTAACAACACATTTTCTTTTCCGCTTATTACATCCCTTACTACAAACGATTTAGTAGTATAAGTGAGGTCGTTTTTTTGCCTTTTGATAAGTCCCCTTTCTGTAAAAGCATCTTCTCTTAATCCCCCTGCTATTTCAAGCAATTGTTTTAAAGTCATACCCGGCTTTAATTCAAAATCGCCCGGACGCAATATTGCTCCTTCCACGGTGACCCTATTGCTGAAACGGTTGATATTTTTAGCTATTTTGAATGCATCGCCTGTGCGGGGTACAAACGCTGAAAACTCTTTTGCCACCAGGTCGGAAATTACAATACCAGAATCGGAAAGACGGGTTACCTGCACGATACCCCGGTAAGCACTATCACTAAATCCGCCACCATAGGATAATAATTTATCGAAAGTTTCTACCGCTTTTAATTCGAATTTACCGGGTCGCTTTATTGCACCATTCATTTGAACCCGGATGCTGTAATAAGGAATACGGATTACATCCTGTTCCTGCAATAAAACATTGTCTTTCCGTTCCCCTAGCAACAAAAAATTATAAAGATCTATGAAGCGAACAGGTTTATTACCCCTGATCAATTCTATGTTTCGAAAACTGCCCATTTCATTTGGACCGCCACAGAGGTAAAGCATGTTAAATAAAGTAGTCAGCGAAGAAACCGTATAAGTTCCCGGCTTTGATGCCTGGCCAATAACAGTTACTCTTATACTGCGAATTTTTCCCAACGACACTTCCACCTTTGTTTGCCCACTGCTAATGGCCCGATAAATAGTTGCGGCCAGCTTATTCCTGATCCTGTCTCCAGCCTCTTCAATGCTAAAACCACTCACTTTTATCGGACCCACATTTGGTATATATATGTTGCCTTCTGCATTTACGGTTAGTGAATAAGACTGCTCACTATAACCATACACGTTAACGATCAGCTGATCGTCGGGGCCCAGAATATAATTAGAGGGTGTGGGGATACGTAAATTCGGTTCAAACACCATGCTGCTGGATGTAAATAATTCCGACCCGAATACATTACTATCACGTTGTAATTTCTGCATGGGCACATTCATAGCATCCTCATTTATCAAACGGCCGGCAGACGTGGATTCAGCATTCTTGCTTGTATCAGCAATGCTGGCCGACTTGCTGTTTAACCCTGCCAGCCGAAGCCTGAGTTTTGAAATCTCACCGGCTGGCATTCCCCGTTGTGTGGCTATTGTAAGTAATTGCTCTTCCGATAAACCACTGCTAACAGCTTTTTGATAATAAGCCTTTATTTCGGCATCACTTAAATCATCTACTTTAACCTGTTTGAGATTTTCGGAATTTATAGATTGAGCCTGTAACCGGGGATTTATAGTAAATATTGCAGCAATTATCAGAACTAAAAAGCAAGTTAACTTCATGGTATTAGGTAATAAGAATTATGCGATCCTTTTCTTATTTGGCGACAAATTTAGGGTATTAGCTATTCCTTACTTCATAAGGGAGATAAATGGTAGCAACGCTGGAACTACCAATAGGTGTTCCGTTAGATCGTCACATTGAAAGTCTTTTCCCAACATGCAATGTTTGCGAGCTTCCATAACATTCCATTTTTACCGTTATATACAGCTAACGGGTTATCGAACAACTGGTTTAATAACGCAGAATTTTTAATACCTGGTTGTAATGCTTTTGCAGCATTTACCCAAATATTGTCGGGTGCGTTGAAACCTATTTTGTTCCTGCGCCAGGTTATTTCATCCGGTAATTGCCCGTTCAAACTTTCCCGGATCGGGTATTTTGACCAGCCGTTTTTGATTTTGAAGTTTGCTGGTAAAGAAAGATTGAATTCAAGAAGTTGCCAATCAAGGAACGGGAGTCGCGTTTCAATTGAGAAATACATGGAATTCCGGTCCTCGTACCTCAGTAATGCCGGCAATTGAGAAGATGTTATTTCCATTTTTTGAAGTTCCAGCGGATCTTTATAAGCTTCGGAAAGTTGCCGGAAATAGTCGTTATCTACCTGGTTAAGATACCTGCGGTTTATGCCTTTCAGTTTAAGTAAAGCATATTTCTTTCGAAGCTGCCAGTTAGAAAAATAGAAAAAACTAACCGCTAACTGTGATTTATCCAACCCGTATTGCTGCTTTGCCTGCCATAGAAACCGCCATTTGTCGACCCCTTTTAATTGGCGGGCCAAAGCTCCGATGTACCTGCTATATCCTAAAAGAGATTCATCAGCACCCTGGCCATCCAACAACACTTTGAGCCCGCATTCATTTGCTTTTTGCATTACATAATGCTGCATGAAAACGGAAGGTGTTACAACAGGTTCCTCCATAATTGTACATACGGCGGTAAAATCATGCGAAACATTGGAAGCAGCAGGCGTTGTTAGATGCCAATTCAACTGAAGCGAATCAGCCACAAGTTTTGCAAAAGGTGCGTCATTTTGCAACGGATCGATGGATGCTGCTGTAAATGCATTGAAAGGAGTTTCGTTTTTATGGTTGCGGGCTACCGTTAATGCTACCAGCGAACTATCTAACCCGCCGCTCAAACATCCCCCAACTTCGGTATCGCTGCGCATCCGCAAAGCAACCGACCGGTTAAAATGGTTTTTAAATTCGCTGAGGGCATCAGCATAATTCATATGTTGAACCTGGCTGTCTACAGAAATAGAGTAATAACGCTTTATCTCTATTTTAAAACTGAGCAAATCATAAGTAAGGTAATGGCTGCCCGGAAGATTCTTGATTCCTGCAAAAAAACTTTCATCCGCGTTATCAGTTATAGAAAATGCCAGGTAATGAATGAGTGCCTGTTCATTGGCTTTTACATTTTGCACAAATGGAAGCAGCTGTTTTATTTCGGAGCCAAATACCAGTTTATCCTGTTGCTGCAGGTAATAAAAAGGCTTTACCCCAAACCTGTCACGGCTACAAAAAACAAGGTTTTTATAGGGATCGTAGATGGCAAACGACCACATGCCATTAAACCGATTGAGGCAACCAGGTCCCCAACATTGATAAGCAGCTAAAATTACTTCGGTGTCACATTGGGTTTTAAAAGCATAACCCAATTTTTCCAGCGAAGCTTTAAGTTCCAGGTAATTATAGACTTCGCCGTTATAAGTAATTACATACCCATTGTATTCCATGGGTTGTGCACCGGCTTCTGTAAGATCAATAATGGAAAGCCGCCTGTGGCCAAAATATACATTGCCCTTATTCCAGAATCCATAACCGTCGGGACCACGATACGCAACAAGCTCTGTTATTTTCCTTATGTCCGCTATAGCATTGAGAGATGGTTGTTGGTAAATGATACCCGCTATTCCACACATAAAATATTATTAATCAAATGGCCGGTTTAAAACAAACCTGTCAATCCGTGCCCAAATAAATAAGGGTGCTCCATCTCAATTTAGTAGCTCTTAACTGTATACCAATTCTTTTTCCATCATATTTCGTTGTATCATCGACTCATAGATTTCTTCAAAGATTTTTTGCAGTGGAATGGTGATATCCCATCCGGGGTAATGAGCCTTCATTTTTGTTAGATCACTGTAATAGCAAATATGATCTCCCACGCGGTTTTGTTCAAAATATTCGTATTGCATTGGCAAACCGGAAATATTGGAAATAATTTCAAATGCTTCCAGGATGGAACAGGTGTTGTTTTTTCCCCCGCCAATATTATACACCTCTCCTACCCGCGGAGCCTGTATAAAGGCTTCAATAAAACGAGCTACATCCAGCGAGTGAATGTTATCGCGAACCTGTTTACCCTTATATCCATAAACTGTGTATTTTTTCCCCTGCAGGTTACAGCGAATGAGATAACTAAGAAATCCGTGTAGTTCCACACCGCTATGGTTTGGACCAGTTAAACACCCGCCCCGCAAGCAGGCTGTGGGCATCGAGAAATACCTGCCATATTCCTGCACCATTATATCTGCCGCAACTTTGGATGCACCAAACAACGAATGCTTGGTTTGGTCGATTCTGAAATTCTCATCGATACCCAACTGGTATTTTTCATCATCGTATTCGAACCTTTGGTCCAACTCCACCAGTTTTATTTCGTTGGGTGCATCCCCATAAACCTTGTTAGTGCTCATATGTACAAATGGAACATTGGTACTATAGCGCCGTAATCCTTCCAGCAGATTTAAAGTGCCGGTTGCATTGATATCGAAATCATCAAAAGGAATTGCAGCAGCCCTGTCGTGACTTGGTTGGGCAGCGGTGTGTACAATGGCATCTGGCCCAATAAGACTAATTAACTCAATTATTTCTTCCCGGTTCCTGATATCGATTTCATGATGCTTAAAAGCGGGCAAATTTGCCTCAAGCCGTTGTTGATTCCAACGATTATCACCCTGGGGGCCAAAAAAAATAGAGCGTTGATTATTGTCTATTCCATAAATTTTCCATCCCTGTTTTGCAAAATATACGCAAACTTCCGAACCTATTAAACCGGACGAACCGGTGACGATCATCTTCTTCATGCGAGGTTTTAGCAACTTTTTCTAATAATTATCCCTGATCCTGAAGCAGGTAGCTCCTTATTTCTTTCCAGGTATGTTTATAGGAACTAACCAATCCTTTATTAAACCTATTCAAATGTATTTAAACCCATGTACAATAGCCCCTTCAAGAAGCAGAACTATATAAAATATCCTGGCACAACCATATAATAACTGGCTTGTTTTTTTAGCAATTGTGCATAGAAAATCCTGGACAGGCGAATTACTGATTGCCAACAGACTCTCCCTTTTAATAGATTATCATGGCTGTGCCTATGCGATTTGATGCATGCTGTAGCCAGTAAAAATCAATGTTCCAGGGAAATATGGTCGTCAACCCAGCCATAGGTATCAGGTTTGCAATTTGAAACTCAACCTTAAGCATTAACCCAAATGTTTTTACGTTTTTTACGAAGTGCCGGCAGGGAACTAAATATTCTTACAAGCAGGAAAACAAGGGTGCGTAAAGCAATAGACTGCAGATCAGAATGGTATGGAGATCGCGGTTCGGGCTTTTTTCTTTTCCCGGATCTGCTAAATAAAACTGCGATCGTTTATTCTTTTGGCATCAGGCAGAATATTTCTTTTGAAACTGCTATTATCAACCAACATGCTTCACATGTTTTTGCATTTGATGCTACCCGTGGTTCTATACTATGGGTAGAAAAACAAGTATTACCGCCTGCTTTTAACTTTCATCCTTTTGGTTTAAATAAAAGAAATGGAACCGTAAACTTTAAGATACCCGGAAACAAACAGCTTTTGTCTGCAAGGTTCGCAAATCAGCCATTTGTTGCTGAAAGATTACCGATACCTGTTTCTGTAAAAAGTTTTACCGATATAACCCTTCAATTCGAACATAAACAAATCGACATCCTGAAAATAGATCTTGACGGAAGCGAATATGAAGTGCTTGATTCGATATTAACAAGCAGGATTGAAGTAGTTCAGCTGTTAATAAAAATCAATGAAAAACGATTTGCAGACGGAAAAACCAGGACAAAGAAGCTATTTGCCTCACTAAAAGAACATGGCTACGAAATATTTGCTGTATCGAATGATATGGAAAAATTGTCTTTTATAAAGACCAAATACCTGCTTCATTATAACCTGATGCAATAAATCTCTTTATTTCAAACACAGCAAGTATTGTCCATACCCGCTTTTTGCCAGCTGCTTTCCTAATTTATCCAGTTGTTGTTTGTCGATAAAACCCATTCGAAACGCTACTTCTTCGATACACCCGATTTTCAATCCCTGCCGTTTTTCTATTACCCTAACAAACTCAGTAGCATCGTGAAGGCTGTCGAAGGTGCCGGTATCAAGCCAGGCAGTTCCCCGATCCATTACGCCCACTTTTAGCTTACCCTGTTCAAGATAAATATTGTTTACCGTGGTTATTTCATATTCTCCGCGGGGAGATGGCTGTATGTTCTTTGCGATTTCAACAACGCTGTTATCATAAAAATACAAACCGGGTACCGCAAAATTGCTTCTCGGATTTGCAGGTTTTTCTTCTATTGAAACCGCCACTTGTTCTTCGTCAAATTCTACTACACCATATCTTTCGGGATCGCTTACCTCGTAAGCAAAAACCGCTGCACCGTCTACATCATTAAAAGCCTGCACCAGTTGGCTGAACTTACTGCCATAGAAAATATTATCCCCTAATATCAGCGCCACTTTGTCGTTACCAATAAACTGTTCGCCAAGCACAAAAGCCTGGGCGAGGCCGTTTGGCACTTCCTGCACCGCGTATTCAAAACGGCAACCTAATTCGCTGCCATCACCTAATAGCCTGATAAACTGAGACTGGTCTTCGGGAGTAGTAATGATGAGAATTTCACGTATGCCAGCCAGCATCAAAACGCTCAGCGGGTAATAAACCATAGGTTTATCGTAAACCGGCATCAGTTGTTTGCTAATTCCCTTCGTAATAGGATATAAACGGGTACCGGATCCGCCGGCTAGTACAATGCCTTTCATAAAGGTAAAAATTGGATTAATTAAAGAGTGGTCAAATACCTGGTCCAAGCCGGCGAATTCAGATCTTTTTCAGAAAGCAAGGCTTTTTCTACCGGAATTTGCCAATTGATTTCCAGGTCAGTATCATATGGATTAATTCCTCCTTCGGATGCTTTGTGATAGTAATTATCGCATTTATAAAAAAACGTTGCTGTAGGACTTATAACTGAAAAGCCATGAGCAAACCCTCTTGGAATAAATAATTGTGCTTCGTTTTGATCACTTAATTCAATCGAGAAACTTTTACCGAAAGTGGGACTGCCGGGTCTGATATCCACCGCCACATCAAGCACTGTTCCTTTAATTACCCGCACCAGTTTGGCCTGCGCATGTTCACCACTTTGAAAATGTAGTCCACGAACCACGCCATAGGTTGATTCAGATTGATTATCCTGGACGAAATGTCCTTCCCAGCCTGTAAGCTGACTAAATTTTTTGTGATTGAAACTTTCAAAAAAATATCCCCTGTCGTCATTGAAAATAGTATTTCTAAGTATGTAACAATCTTTCAGCGGGGTTTCAATCAGTTGCATATCGGGAATTGTTGTTCTTTGATGTTTACCAGGTAGTTGAAGTGGCATGATTACCTGCAAGCCGAAACCTGCTGAAAGTTCATCCACAACTTTCCTTGCTCGTTATTTGTTATACTGTGCTTCGTAATAATGCTGGTAGGCGCCGCTGGTTACATTTTGTAGCCATTCGGTATTTTCAAGATACCAGTCGATAGTTTGCGAAAGTCCTTCTTCAAATGTAACGGAAGGATACCAACCGAGTTCACGGTTAATTTTCGAAGCATCAATGGCATAACGCCTGTCGTGGCCGGGCCTGTCTTTTACATAAGTTATCAAGTGATCGCTGGCGCCTGCAGGACGTCCCAACTTTTCATCCATCTGTTTGATAAGCAGTTTTACCAGGTCGATATTGCGCCATTCATTAAAGCCCCCAATATTATAGGTATCGTGGATTTTTCCTTTGTGAAAAACAGCATCAATGGCAGTTGCGTGATCTTTTACAAAAAGCCAGTCGCGGGTATACAAGCCATCTCCATAAACCGGTAATGGTTTGCCGTGGATAATATTATTGATAAAAAGCGGTATCAGTTTTTCGGGAAAATGATAAGGACCATAATTATTGGAGCAATTACTAATAACCGTAGGCATATTATAAGTTTCGCCATAGGCTCTTACAAAATGGTCACTTGCTGCTTTACTGGCACTATACGGACTATTTGGATCATATGGTGTTGTTTCGGTAAACAAACCGGTATCGCCAAGTGCACCATACACTTCGTCGGTGCTTATATGATAAAAACGTCTCTCGTCGAAAACTCCATTCCAGGCAGTTTTTGCAGCCATTAGGAGGTTAACCGTACCAATTACATTGGTATATACAAAATCGAGCGGGCTAACAATTGACCGGTCAACATGACTTTCAGCGGCCAGGTGAATTACATCCGAGATGTCGTATTGCGAAAATACCCGTTTCAAAGCCTCCGGTTCCAACAAGTTCACATGCTCAAAAACATAATTGGAAGATTGGTCGATATCCTTTAGGTTTTCAAGATTACCGGCATAGGTTAGTGCATCCAGGTTAATTATTTGGTATTGCGGATAGCTGGTAACAAATAATCTAACCACGTGGCTGCCTATAAAACCGGCTCCCCCGGTAATCAGGATTCGTTTTTGATATTTCATATAATTATAGAGTTGCAAACGTAACGGAAAAAGCTAAAAACATCCGGATGCCAAACTGAAACGGGGTTTTACAAATAATATTTTTTCTAACAAAAGCGCAGGCACCAAAGGCAAGCGGCTAAATTTTCACAGGGGAGTAACGGTGTTCATAGAATTTTGTTTAGTTTGCCATAAACAGCATCCTTGATAAAAAAGTTATTGCGGCGTTTTTTCACCTGGGCGGCTAACCGTTTTACCAGTAAGCCAAATAAGAAACTAATCCATCAATCGCTTACTAACTTATACACGGGTATACAGGAAAGGCCCGGTGGAGAGTCAAACATTTTAGAAACCAGGACCGGGGAAGTTATCGCATTTGATGCCAATAAAAGCAGGTTCATCATTTTATCGGATCAGCATAAAGGCGGCGGCGACTGGTCGGATGATTTTGCAACCAACAAAGACAATTACTATGCCGCTTTAAAATACTACCTGTCAGAAGGATACACTTATATAAACCTTGGTGATTGTGAAGAATTATGGGAAAATAAACCGGAGGCAGTGTTGGATTTATATGCCAGGGAACTAAAAATGGAAGCTGCTTTTTTTGCGGAACAGCGTTACTATAAAATTTTTGGCAATCATGACCTGCTTTGGTTCGATGCAACAGCCGTAAAAAAACATCTCGCCCCCATTTTTGGTGATAAGTCATTTGTATATGAAGGAATGATTTTACAAACTACCATCAACGAGACCGATCTGCATATTTTTCTAACTCATGGCCACCAGGGCGATATTGTAAGCGACAGCAATGCATTTAGCAAATGGTTTGTAGGGCGTATCTGGGTTCCCATTCAACGCTGGCTGGAACTAAATGTAAATACCCCGGCGAAAGACTATCATCTTACCGATAAACATAACCGCATGATGTATGAATGGACCATGCAACAAAAGAACATGGTTTTAATTACCGGCCATACACACAAACCCGTATTTGAATCGCTGGATCATATTCAAAGACTGAATAAAGAATTAAAAGAACAATTGCTGGCTGGCAATGACGAGAAGATTGCTTCGATAAAAGCTGAAATCGACAAGCGCATTATCGAGTACCGGGCGGATGATACTACTGAAAATTCTCAGGTAAAACCATCTTACTACAATAGTGGCTGCTGCTGCTTTAGCGATGGTGATATTACAGGAATCGAGATAGCCGACGGCTATATCCGGCTGGTGAAATGGTGTAAAAAAAATGAAGTATCAGAAAGAGATGTAAAGGAAGAAAGCCGGCTGGAACAAATTGCCGCGAGTATCAAGTAATTTATGATTTTGAGATTTTAAGATTTTGGGATTTTTCTTAACTGATCAACCAATCAACTTTTCAACCAGGAACAAGGCAACCCACCTTTCATCCCGCCAACTTGCCACTTGTCAACTTCCCGCAATTTATTTTTCCTGTTCTAAAATATAATTTGTTTTTAGCCGTCAGCATTAATACATGCATGAAGCAACCACGATAGACTTTGAAATGACTGCCTTACCCCAAAAAAATATAACTGGTGTTATACAGGAGTATGGCAAACGGCTCATGGGCTTCATTCGTAAAAGAGTGCGTATTGAAGCTGATGCCGAAGACATTCTGCAGGATGTTTTTTACCAATTGGCGGGCAACACAGAGCCTATCGAACAAATGAGCGCCTGGCTTTACCGGGTAACCCGAAATAAAATAACGGATAAACAACGGAAGCAAAAACCCGACCTGATTGAAGATGTATACAGTGTTGCAGATGACGAAACATTTGCCGGTTGGGCTGAATTATTCCTCGATACCGATAATAACCCGGAACTGGAACACCTGAAAACAATCTTTTGGAATACCCTTAGAATAGCATTGGACGAATTACCGGAAGAGCAGCGAATGGTGTTTGAGATGAATGAACTGGATGGTGTTCCCTTTAAAGAAATTGCTTCTGTTACCGGTGTAACTGTAAATACTTTAATCAGTCGCAAACGGTATGCGGTGCTGCATTTACGCGAAAGATTAGGTTGGCTTAAAGCGGAAATTTTACAAACAGGAAAATAATGTTATTACTCATTTTGTATTTGACAAAAAGATTATTGTTTAGAAATAAACTTATTAAACAAGTTCATTAAACATGCGCAGGCATAGCATGAACATTTTAAATTTTAAAAAATGAAAAGCAGGTTCAGGGAAAGAAAAGTAGCAGGATTTATATTGATAGGCATAGCAGCATTCTCTCTTTTTAGTTTTATAGTAATGAGTTTATGGAACGCAGTTCTTGTGCCTGTAGTAAACGTGTCGTCAGTAACTTTCTGGCAGGCAGCAGGCATTCTCTTATTAAGTAAAATTTTATTCAGCGGGTTTAGAGGTGGCGGTCCTTTTGGAAGAGGCCGTCATCAATGGAGCCAGGAAATGAAAGACAAATGGCAAAACATGACACCCGATGAAAAAGAAAAAATGAAGCAGGAATGGAAGCAGCGTTGCAGCGGATGGGGACGCCGCCACTACGCTGAAACGAATGCAAGCATCACAACCCCAAATACGTCATCCGATATCAATTGAACCTAACCATCAACAATCATAACAACCGCTAAAAATATCAACTTATGGAGATCCTGGTTTTCAAAACCGATATTGCCAATGCCTGGCATAAAAACATGGCACAAAAATTATTAAGTAACCTGAATGGCATTTTGAAATCTACAGTAGACATGGAAGATATTGATCATGTGCTTCGGGTTGAAGCAAATAATTTACCACCGAAACATGTGGAACTTGTACTGATGATGGCTGGTTATTATTGTGAAGAAATGAAAGATTAAAATTCCTTACCAGTGAAACATCCTGGTACTATATACATGGTGATTCATATAACCGCACTTTATAAAAAGTGCGGTTTTTTTGTTTTAAACCTGTCTTACTTTTCCTGGCGGGTATAATAAAATCGTAGTTTAATAAATATGTTTTCAGTTGCGAAGTGACTCTAATTTTAAAAACAAACAACCAATACTTTTGATTGTATAATAATTTGCAATTATTTATATATTATTAAATTAAATATTATAACTGATACGAAGCTACTTTACAATCTTACAATTGCCAGTTGTGACCTGCTGCCCAATGTTACAGGGAAACATCTATAACTTAAACACTGCCCCGGGTTGAAGTAGCATGGCAAACTAAAGTGATGTATGTTTGGCCCGGCGCTTACTTTCATTTTATTGTTTCAGCATAAAAACTTTCCGTATGATAACGCTTAAGAATGACAAGCTAACGGCTATTATTCATTCAAAAGGTGCAGAATTACAAAGCCTGTTACATGCAAATGGCATACAATATATGTGGAATGGTGACGCTGCATTTTGGGGCAAACGTTCACCGGTTTTATTCCCCATTGTTGGGTCACTTAAAAACGACACTTATTTTTTCAAGGACAAATCCTATCAACTTCCCCGCCATGGATTTGCCCGCGATATGGAATTCACCGCAAAGAAGATCAATGAAAAGGAAGCTCTTTTTACGCTAACCGACAATGAAACAACAAGGGAAGTTTACCCTTTCCCGTTTTCGCTAAAACTTCGTTACCAGCTACGCGGCAGCCGGTTGCTTTGCACGTATGAAGTGACTAATACCGGAAATGCAGAAATGTATTTTTCAGTAGGCGGCCATCCAGCATTTGCTTTGCCGATGGTAAAAGAAACGGCCTATACTGATTACCATCTTTTATTCAGTAAAGCAGAACCGCTGTTTCGTTACAAACTTGAAAATGGCCTTACCAGCGATGCAAAGGAACCCATTGCTACCATCGCATGTAAACCCGGTACCGAGAACGCTGCCATTAAATTACCTCTTTCACCTGCATTGTTTTACGAAGATGCCATCGTCTTGAAACACCTGCAGAATTATTATACTACCCTGGCATCAAACAAACATGAACATGGGCTGCAATTTGATTTTACCGGCTTTCCTTACCTGGGAATTTGGGCGGCAAAGGACGCTCCATTTGTGTGTATAGAACCCTGGTGCGGTATTACAGACAATAGTAATCACAACCAGCAATTGATCGAAAAAGAAGGAATTATTGCCCTGAAAAGCGGCGGATCATGGCAAAGAAGCTGGTCCGTTACGTGCTTTTAATACAGATTCTTAAAATAAATAGTCCCGCCAAAATTAACTGGCAGGACTATTTTTTATTTTAAAACCCCACAAAACGGGGATCAATTATATGAAACGACAGCTTACATAATATCCATTGCTTTAGCAAACTCGGTGCAAACGATCGGCAAAATCAGCCAAAACCATTGGCCATAATCGGTAACCAACAACATGGCCATCATGGCAGTAAGAGAAATAAAGAAAAATGCCCAATGCCTGCCGAGATTCTTTTCAGTACGTTCCATGAATAAAAATTGTGGCGCAAATATAGGAAACGGAGAAATGTGAACAGCTTTGGAAGGCAGAAATCTAAAAAATCCTATAAGCCGGCGATTTAGTTAAACTGCTTTCAAAAATGGAACCACTTAGGTCCACAATAAGTGAAAGTGATAACCATCCCTGTATTTGATGCAGTTGCCGGAAGTCCGGGATTTTCATTTTGAACTTAGTTCAACTTGATTTCATAAATATCTTTCCTTTAATATTGGAGCAAAGCCCAGTTACCTAATTACAGGCATCATTATTTTCAACAATCGTTCAATGCTACTAAAAACTTCCAGGCGAATACTTAATTTTTATAAAAGATGGCAGAATGCCCGAAAAATCGGCATACACTTCAGCGGGTTGTCTCATTTCACATTACCCCGGCAGATCATTATAAATCACAAAACAATAAAGCCACAACTTTACCAGGATGCATCTACGACTTCCGCTTTTATCGAAATATTTTTGAACGACTGTTATGGCTTGTTTTACTTTAAAAAACAAATTGACAATATTGTTTCGGTTGTTGATATTGGAGCCAACCAGGGTCTTTTTGTCTTGTTTGCGAGAAATGTTTTTCCCAATGCGACAATACATGCTTATGAACCAAATGAACTTGTAATTGACAGCTTATCGAAACACGCCAACGAGGCTACTGCCCGTTATTTCAATGAAGCCGTTGGTTTAACAAACAGCAAAATAACTTTAAACAACGGAGTTGACACCTTACATGGCAAAACATATATCAGCGAAGAAGGGAATATTACCCAAATTTCCATTAAAGAATGTCTTCAAAGAATGAATGGTAAGATTGATATTTTGAAACTGGATTGTGAAGGTGCTGAATGGGAAATCCTGGAAGATTTTGAAAGCTTACAATCAGTGCAAGCCATCACTTTAGAATACCATATGGATGACGAGCATTTGGCGATTCACCAGAATGATCATAGCAGTATTTTGAAGTTATTGCAGCGGAATAATTTCACCATTGTTCATCAATCATTTGATGGCCCTACCTGGGGTGTAGTATGGGCCACAAGGCATTAAATTAATTTATATTTATTTGATGGGATTATTTTTCACGTCTTTGTGCAAACAACCACCGCAGTAATTCAGGTTCTGCAAAGGCCCGGTCCCAACTGTTATGACCTATGCCGGAATAAACAGTGTATTGCATATCCGCTCTATTATAAAAACCCTGTAAGGCGCTCACCATATTTTCACTGAATTTAACCGGCACCACATCGTCGTTTGCGCCATGAAAAATCCAAAAAGCTGTTTTTTTAATGTCTTTTGCCGTACTGCTATCGGCTCCGCCGCATATAGGAATGGCTGCGGCAAAAACAGTTGGCATGCGCCTCACAATTTCGAAGGTTCCCATGCCTCCCATCGATAATCCCATAACATAAATTTTGCTGCTGTCTACCGGCATGGTCTGCATCAGGTTCTTTTGCAACTCCATTGTAAGATCCATTGCTTTTGTTGGTTCACCGCCTGCCTGGAAAACAAATGATCGCTTGTTTGTTTTCTTCTCTGTTGCAATTTGCACATTGCTCCAATAATCAGTTTCGGGGCATTGCGGAAAAACAACAATAGCAGGAAAACGACGACGGGCAGTGCCCTGCAAAAACAACTGCGATCCATGGGTCAGTTGTTTAATATTGTCGTTGCCTCTTTCGCCTGCTCCATGCAGGAATAAAACAAGCGGGTATTTTTTTGAACTGTCGTAATCCCGGGGCAATAACATGCGGTATTGCATGGAATCGTTGCCGCGGATAAATACTTTTTTAAGATAAATGCTGGTGTCCTGTGCAATCACCCCGCTGGAAAAACCTATTGTAATAAAAACGAATGCTAAAACAATCGACCTCATTTATTTAACTTTTAAGAGCCTGGTTTGTAAAGATGGTAATGCTGGTAAACGGGAAACGGGTTTATCCAAATAAAAATAACTGGTAACAGCGTAATCGTCCAACCTAAAAAAATTAACCCAGCCCTCTGGAAAAGTACTGTCGGCAATTGCTGGTGATGGATTCATTTCCAACAATCTACTAAAAACCTTGCCATCTACTGTAACCGGCTTAAGATTAACACGATTTTTTACCAATTCGCGGATAAGCTTGTAATCACCCCCTCCTATTTGTTGCAAGGTGACGCGAAGATCTTTTTTGAAGTAAACAGGATCGGGAATATGAAACCTGTAAAATTCAAACTCCCTGCTGGCTTCGCTGGCAACAGTACAGCCCTGGTACCAATGGTTAAATGTGCCGAGGCCCCATGCACTACCGATATAATCTTCGGCCCCGGTTCCAACGTAGGATGGGTAAGTACTATCCGCATCCATAAACATTTTTACTTCCCCTTCACCCCACCAGGTTTTATCGTATACCGAATCGGTTAATAAGCCAACACTCATCCCAAGAAATCTTCCTTTACCGCTCACCTTAGGAAGTACTTCGATATCATCACCCACTTTACCGCTGTAATGCCTGCTCCAATATGCATGAAAGTAAGTGAAAGAAACAGGCAGCTTTTGCATCAGCACCGTTACATCATAAAACAATTTTGCTGCTTCCCGGCCCTCATTGATCAGTACTATACGTGCATGTTTTCTAAAAGGCATTGGTACATAACAATTAAAGGAACGCCCTTCACCACTGGTAAACAAGGCGGTTTGAAAAGGAACTGTTTTGCCGAGATTGTGCAGGAAAAAATCACCCATCGGAACATCCACTGCGGGTTTACTTTCGCCTTCCCAAAACATTTGCAGGCGCAAGCTGCGCAACATAACGGGACTTATATTGACGGTCATCCAGATCCGTGTTACAGTGCCTTCCCCATTGATATCCAGCAATGGTTTTGTTTGGCCGGGCTGTATCATTTCAAAAGCATTTCCCTTGGCCGTTTTATTTGTTTTTCCGCCCCCTCCTTTTACAGCACCCGGGTTCTCGAAACTGCTTAAACGTGTTTCAACATTTGCAGGAATTTCGTACAAAGCCTGTGACTGTAGCACCTGCATGCATAAAACCCAAAAACAACAACCAAATAATTTTTTCATAGGTGATATTTTAAAGCAAACAGTATTTGATAACGTTTAAATACGTGGTAAGCTTCGCCAGGCTATTAATTAAGCAATCCGCCGTTTATCAATGGCATGTACCCATTCTGTTTTTGAACAATCATCGCAGGCAAGTTCCTGCTGCGAAGCTTTAATCTCGGCTATATTTCCGCAATAGGTACAGGCGTAGATTCCCTTTGCAGGTAATGACTTTAGTTTATCGGAACACAAATGTGGCAAGATGGGCAAGCCGTACTTAACTTCTTTGTCATCATAAAAATACAAGCTGATAGAGCCGTTTGTTTCAATGATGGCTAATTCTACCTGCCCAAGGTGGGTTATATGATTTTGTCTTAACTGCGCAAAGAATTCTTCCTGGGCAATGGATTCGCCTTCGAAATTCTTACAATTAAACTTGCCATCTTCCACAAGGTAAACGGGTTCGCCTTCCAGTGCTTTTTCAATTTTCTGGCTGTGATTGATCAAATAAGTAACCAGCCGGTAAAGGGAAATCACCACAACAAAAACCAGCATCCCAGGTAATAAACCTACATCTTTATAAAACATGGGATCGCCTGCCGCGGATCCTAACCCGATAATAACCCCAAGTTCAAAAACCGATAATTGTGTTACACTTCGTTTGCCCAGGATGCGCAGGCTAAACAATATTAGCAGGAACATGACGCCTGCCCTAATCGCTACTTCCGGCAGGAAATTCCATTCTTCTGAACCAAGCAAAAATGAATGCCAGTCGATGTCGATAAAAGCATTAGATTTTAGTAAGATAAAATTCATGTTATCAAATTAAAACAAAATACAGGAGAATAAGAGCTTGCTTTCGAAGAGAAATAAATAGCAGGTCTCATTGGTTTCAATGAACGTATGTTAAAGCGAATAACATCATGCACTAACATAACCTGTTATTTGTAAACAAACATTGCCTCTTTAACGGAATTGCTGCTACCTCCAATCATCACTTTAAAATCGCCCGGTTCACTCGCATAAATCAATTGCTCATTATAAAAGCGAAGCATCTTTTCATCGATCGTAAAGCTGATGGTTTTTGTTTCACCGGGTTTCAAATTCACCTGTTGAAATCCTTTCAATTCCTGAACCGGCCTGGTAAGACTTGCTACCATATCCTGCAAATACAATTGCACTGTTTCTGTGCCTTCACGATTGCCTGTATTTGTCAGGTTAATGGATGCAATAGTAGTTGTTGCTTTATTCAAACGGTTCTTACTGAGTTTGATGGTGTCATAAGAAAAGCTGGTATAACTTAGCCCGTAACCAAATGCATATTTAGGACTATTTGGTAAATCGGTGTAAGCAGAAACATAATTAAGATCGCTATCATTTTTTGCAGGGCGGCCAGTTTTTAGATAGTTGTAATAAACCGGTATTTGTCCCTCTGTTCTTGGAAAACTCATTGGCAATTTTGCAGAAGGATTATAATCACCAAACAACACATCTGCAATAGCATTACCAGCTTCCGTACCCAGCCACCAGGTATATAAAATAGCGGGCACGTTATCAGCAGTAAAATTAAAAACGAGTGGTCTTCCGGCATTGATCATAACCACCATTGGTTTGCCTGTGGTATGAATTGCTTTGATCAATGCTTCCTGCACACCGGGCAATCTTATACTGCTGCGGCTTTTCGCTTCTCCACTCATATCTCTTGCTTCACCAACGCTCATTACAACCACATCGGATTGCATGGCTACAGACAAAGCATCTGCAAAGCCACTGGTGTCGTTGTCATTTACATTACAGCCTTTTGCATACAACAATTTTGTAGCGGTACTTAACCGGTTTTTAATGCCATCAAACTGCGTAATGATAGTGGAAGAATCATCAGGCCATTCATAACTCCAGAAACCAAGATTATCTCTTACCGCTTTTACAAACGGACCAATCAATGCTATGCTTTTCAGATCCTTACTTAATGGCAATAAGCTATTAACATTTTTTAATAATACAATACTTTTTTTAGATATATCTCTTGCAGCTTCCTTGTGTGCAGGATTATTCATTTCGGTTTTTTCCCTTGCCTCATTGCAATATTTAAAAGGGTCGTCAAACAAACCCATTTCAAACTTTTTCCGAAGGATCCTGCGTACTGCATCATTTATTGTTTCTACGGATACTTTTTTGTCTTTTACCAACTGTGCGAGGTGGTCTTTATAACTGCGGCTTTCCATATCCATATCGCTGCCGGCATTCACGGCCTGCATGGCTGCTTCATAATTATTTTTTGAATACCCATGCGGGATCATCTCGCCAATAGAACCCCAGTCGCTTACTACAAAACCTTTGTAATTCCATTTGCCTTTCAGGATCTCACGCTGCAACAATTTACTTCCTGAAGCAGGGATTCCATTCAGGGTATTGAACGAATTCATAAAGGTTGCCGCACCCGCATCTGCAGCGGCTTTAAAGGGTGGCAAATAAACTTCCCAGAGTGTTTGCAGGCTTATATCAACTGCGTTGTAATCACGGCCACCAATGGCAGCACCGTATGCTGCAAAATGTTTTGCGCAGGCCATTACCGCATCAGTGTTTCCAAGCCCCTTTCCCTGGAAGCCTTTTACCCTGGCAGCAGCAATCAGCGAACCGAGGTAAGTATCTTCTCCCGCACCTTCCATAACACGACCCCAGCGCGGATCACGGGCAATATCTACCATCGGAGCAAAGGTCCAGTGTACACCAGCAGCAGCTGATTCGATAGCAGCAATGCGGGCCGATTGTTCAATAGCCGCAAGGTTCCAACTCGCAGCTTCACCCAATGGTATAGGAAAAGTTGTTTTGAAACCGTGAATGATATCCTGCCCGAATAACAAGGGAATTTTTAATCGTGATTGCATGGCCATTTGCTGCAGCGATCTTGTTTTTTCAACGCCGGTTACATTTAGCATGGAGCCAACTTTGCCTGCCCTGATCTGCGATTGTTTGTCGCCATCTTCGGTAACAGGTCCCGTAGATGCCCAGTCGCCGTTGTATTGGTTCATCTGCCCAATCTTTTCATCGAGCGTCATAAGCTTTAAAACTGAATCAACTTTCTGTGAAATGGTTTTTCTCTGGCTAAACCCTGTGATACCAATTAATAAAAGGAACCCGAATAAAAAAGAACTTGCAAGCTTTTTTCTCATAACGATACTATTAAAACAGCGTTCGTAAAATTACCCATAAGTTACCGGGAATGAAGAAAATACATTGGCGTTCAAGTTGAGCTAAGGCAAACAAAAAGCCCCATCAACAAATAGCTGGCAGGTTTTTTCTTTGAGGGATTATCGACTCAACTTCTGAGTTCGGCTGTATTGCTATTCCTGTTGTGAATGCTCCGCTCCATATTATGGTTGCTTTAAGTATATCGGGGTTTTCCCGGATGTTCATAAATCATACGGCCAGGTTGTTGCTAAGCAATGATCAAACTATAATAAAAGAAATGAGTAAAAATAAAATCCAATTCATCGTCGACATTACATCCGACGCAACCAATTTATCGGGACGGTATTTCATTGAATAATGTTAACGCTTTAGATTGTAATCGATTTTTCGAAAAAGAACAAAATATAAAAATACCAAACGAAATTTCAATAAGCGAGCCTGTTAACAATGAACCAAGGGATTGTACTTTGAAGTAAAATAACAAGTAAGCCGCAAGTCCTAAAACAGCGCCTAAAATCCAATAAAGTTTCAAGCCATAAATGGTCGAAAATGTCAAATATCTTCCGCCAATAATAAGAAGCATACTTTGAAAAAACCATTCCGCATGTTGTAATGAAAGTCCAAAAGCAAGCGGCAAACACATAATCATAAATATTGTCCCTTCCAAAGCCAGGTTTCCCAATGGATTTCCGTTTGTATGTGCCCCTTTTAGTCCAATAGATTTGCATATAATCACACCAACAGGATGTATAAAAATTCCACCAATCAAAAGAGTCCAAACAGCTTGTTGAGCAGAATATTTATACGATATAGTTGCAGAAATGAGCCAAATAATTCCTGAAACAATGATACCAATAGAACCATTCGCATAACCTTTACTCATATCGGTTTGAGCTACGATAAAAGAGGAGTCTTTATCTATTGGAAGCATTGATGATTTTATTATCATTTTTAATAATATAGTTGTTTGTTATTTACTTGTCAAACATATTTTATCTTTTCTTTCGATACAAATCAATTGTTGCGCAAACTTGCAGGTTATATTTTATAAATCCTTTATAAAAGAAAACAGCGTCTTCAAAAGAAGCCGCTGTCTTTAAAAAGTATTCTTCAACAACTCGGGAAGATCACGGTATCAGCTTATGCGCTTATTTATTTACTCCAGGTAATACTACTTGTTTTTACATCTCTTGAATTGCCACCGATCATAATGGTGAATTCGCCAGGTTCCCAATCATATTTCAGATCATAATTATAGAACTTTAGATCGGCGGGAGAGATATTAAATGTTACCTGTTTTGATTCGCCGGGATTAAGGCTGATCTTCTGAAAACCTTTGAGCTCTTTCACCGGCCGCGTACTGCTACCCACCACATCGCGAATATATAATTGCACTACTTCTTTACCAGCTACAGCACCATTGTTGGTAACCGTTGCAGTGGCCGTAATCGTTTGATTGCCTTTAGGCGCTTTGTTACTGATACTAACATCGCTGTAGGTAAAATTAGTATAGCTTAATCCATAGCCAAACGGGTATAAAGGCTCGTTGCTTACATCCAAATAATTTGAGCGGAATTTTGAAAACCATTTTCCTTCTTCCAAAGGACGGCCGGTGTTTTTATGGTTGTAATAAATGGGCACTTGTCCTACATTTTGCGGGAAGGTGGTACTGAGTTTACCGGATGGATTTACATCGCCAAACAATACATCTGCGATGGCATCACCAGCCTCTGAACCACCAAACCAAACATTCAAAATAGCAGGTACATTTTCTGCTTCATATTTGATGGCCATCGGCCTACCGGCAAATAAAACCAATACCACCGGCTTGCCGGTTTTAAGCAAGGCGGCCAACAATTTTTGCTGCGCATCGGGCATGGAGATATTGGTCATGCTGCTGCTTTCCCCGGTCATCTCAGCACTCTCACCAAGGGCTGCAACAATTACATCAGCGCTTGCGGCAACCTGTAATGCTTCATTTATGATGGTATCGGCAGGTCTGCGATCGCGGCCTATTAGCTTTCCAAACATACCGGCACGTTCTTCAAACACGCTGTCTTCCGACAGGTTGGAACCTTTTGCATAAACCACGTTTGCTTTTCCGTTCAATGCTTTTTTCAAACCATCTAAAACTGAAATGGATTTTGCAAAATCTGCAGCCACACTCCAGGTACCCGGCATGTTCTCACGGTTGTCGGCCAAGGGACCTACCAATGCAATAGTCCCCGTTTTTTTAAGTGGCAAAATATTCCCCTGGTTCTTTAATAACACAAAACTTTGCGCTGCTATGTCTCTTGCAATCTTACGGTTCGCGTCGGTATACACTTCTGTTTTTGAACGATTGAGATTGCAATAGCGATAAGGATCTTCAAACAACCCAAGCTTGTATTTTGCCTCTAAAATGCGGCGACAGGCAATGTCAATCTGGGCTTGTGTAACTTTTCCTTCCTGTAAAGATTTTTTTAAAGTAAGCAGGAAACCTTCGCCCACCATATCCATATCAATACCTGCCATTAAAGCTTTGGCAGAAACAGTTTGCAGGTCGCCCAGACCATGTGCGATCATTTCATTGATGCCGGTATAATCGGTTACAACAAAACCTTTAAAGCCCCATTGTTTGCGCAGTACATCTGTCATCAGCCATTTGTTAGCAGTGGCAGGAATACCATCTACTTCATTAAAAGATGCCATAAAACTACCGGCACCTGCATCAGCTGCGGCTTTATATGGTGGCATGTATTCGTTGAACATACGCACACGGCTCATATCCGTCGTGTTGTAATCGCGGCCTGCTTCGGCAGCTCCATATAACGCGTAATGCTTGACGCAGGACATAATGGTATTGTCTTTTGAAAGATCGGTGCCCTGGTAACCTTTCACCATTGCTTTTGCAATTTCCGAACCGAGGTAAGCATCTTCACCACTGCCTTCTGCAATGCGGCCCCAGCGCGGATCGCGGGCTATATCTACCATGGGGCTGAAAGTCCAGCAGATGCCATCGGCACTGGCTTCCTTTGCAGCGATCTGTGCACTTGTTTCAATAGCCTGCATATCCCATGTACAGGATAAACCTAAGGGAATCGGGAACACGGTTTGGTAACCATGAATTACATCCATACCAAACAACATGGGGATCTTCAAACGGCTTTGTTCTACGGCAACCCGTTGTACGTCACGGATCTTTTCCACGCCTTTGATATTGAACAAGCCTCCTACTTTTCCTTCTTTGATCTTATCCGCTATACCGGAACTGGATGCCTGCCCGGTAGTAATATCGCCGGCACCGGGAAGATTCAATTGACCTATCTTTTCATCAAGCGTCATTTTTTTCATCAGGGCATCCACAAATACTTTCATTTTAGCATTTGTAGCAACAGGAGCTTTTGTTTGTTGTGCAAAAGCGCCCGACAAAATAATGGTGCAGGCAAGGGTGAACATCGTTTTTTTCATGGCTCTACTAAATTTTATTCCCGTTAGGGTAGCAATCGTTTCTTTTTAACATTATTTAGCACGAAGGATATAAGGATCCATCAGGTACTTCCATAGTTTGTAACCATCAGCATTCATATGCAAACTATCTTCTGTAAACAAGGCGCCGTTTGGTTGCCCGTTCTTTAATAACATCGGGTAATAAGTATCTATAAAATAGGCATAATGCTGTTCATTCATGTAATCACGTATATACCCGTTTGCCACCATCACTTTACCAAAGATCTTACGGCGGGAAGGGCTTGGCTTCATTCCCATATAAACAATGGAAACCTTAGGCATTTTTGAACGGAGGGCAGTAAATAATTGTTTGAAGCGATCAAGGGCCATTACCGGCGTAACCTTATCATCTGTCAGGTCGTTTTCACCACAATAAATTACAACCTGTTTCGGACTATACGGAGTTACTATTTCGTCCACATACATAATTACTTCGGGTAAAGTGGAACCACCAAAAGCGCGGTTAATAATTCTTTTACCCGGAAAGTAATTCTGCACATCGGTCCACCTGGTAAACGAGGAACTGCCGATGAATACGATGCCATTTTTAGCAGGAAAACTGGTGCTATCCTGTTTTTTAAATGCAGCAATTTGTTCGGCATAAGGTTGCGCATGAAGCAGCATGGAACACAATGCGAAAAGAATGCTTAAAAGGACGGTGTTTAATTGTTGTTTTGCTCTCATGATTTTTTTGCCTGCGAGGCTGAAGACGTGTCTTCCTGTTTGAGTTTAATAATTATTGTTTATTCAACACGCATCACTTTTGTTTTTGTTGATACGCCGTTTTCATTGACGGCTTCTATGGAAAAATAATAAGGCATTAATTTATCCATTGTTTTTAACCAATATTCGTTGAAGTCGTGCAACATTATACAAGTGTATAATTTATCGGGAGCAGTTCCGTAATAAATATTGTAGGCGAAGGCATTGTCTACCGGGCTCCATTTTACATACGCACTGCGCTTGTCTTTTTCGGTACGTAACACGAGAAATTGTTTAACAGAATCCGGTTTGGCGCCATTGCCATTGCCAAAAACGCGAAGGCCACTAATGGCAAATTTACCGGTTGGCATATGAATGTTCTCCATTTTTATAAAACGGGCCTGCACCGGGGTTGCCAGTTCGATGTAATCGTGCGGAACATCGGTTTTATTATTGCTTTTATCCACCAGGACATTCCATTTTTTACCATCGTTGGACGAATACAATTTATATTGGTGGTACTGGCCGTTTATTTTACCCAAACGATCTTCTGCCACATCCTGGTCGGCATAGTTTAGCTGGATGGCATTTACTGTGGATACTTTACCGAGGTCGGTTTGAATATATTCGCCCTTGTTTGCCGTAGCCGCACTCCAATAAGTTTTAATGAGTTCATCCACCGCGTAGTTGGAATTGTAAGTTCCAAGGGTAGAAGATACCTGTACTGGTTTTTTATAATTCAGCAACATCCAGCCGGGTCGTAAGTCGCCTGTGCTTTTTAGGGCAGCGGGCAGGTAAGTAGGATAATCGCCAAACGCAGTATTGCACCACATATCGCCGTCTTTATCAAAACCGGTAGGCCAAATACCCAGCCTGCGTTCGAAAGTGTTTTTTACACTCAAAACCATGCTGCTGATATGCCAGAAATTTTTAAAATTATCTTCGAAAGTTGCACCATGACCAGCACCCCGGGCAAAGCCACCCAATTTATAACTTAAGGGATCACTTTTTGGTGTGAAAGGCCCCAGGGGATGATCGCCCACGATAAGACCATCGGCGTACCCACTAAACTCGGTGCCGGGTGCGCCATATTGCAGGTAATATTTACCGTTGTATTTGGTCATATGACTGCCTTCAATAAAGGCGTCTAAAAACGTATCGTCCATGTATTCTCCAAAGCGCTGCCAGCCATACCGCCAGCTTTCCAGCAGGTACATTTCTTTACGGGTGCCCTTTGGTTGCATGGTTTTGCGATCAAGCTCAATACCATACATCGGGAATTTGTTGCTGCTGCCGTTATACATATACAATTTACCATCATCATCCGTAAAAAAGCTGGGGTCCCATCCGCCAATGTCAAATGAATCTACCAACGGCTTCCATTGATTTCCTTTTGGATCGGTACTCATCCAGATTGAAAAATTATTGGTGTAAGTAGAACCAAAAACAATCATGGTGTCGCCAAGAATGCCGACGCCCGGGGCACATAATTCATCGTACACCTGGTGGCCATTGATCGTTTCATTCCATGGACGAAGAAATTTTCTTGAAATAAACTTCCAGTTCAGCATATCGTTGCTCCACCAGTAACCCCACTGGTTGGTAGAAAACAAATAGTAATCGCCTTTATAATTTACTATTACCGGATCGGCTGTAGCACGATGTCTTCCCCATTCGCTAAAATTTGGAATCGGCGTATAACCATAATCAATGTTGATGGGATTGCAGTAGGTTTTTTGTTGTGCGTTATTATCGCCCTGCGCAAAACTTAGCTGGCAGATCAAAAAAAACAGCGCACCGGTTAATAGTTTTGTCATAATGCATCACTTTAAAAACATCAAAATTTATCCAAACAGTACCTATCCATTTTAATACGTATCGTGGTATAAATTATCATTCCTGTTGTCAATAGTTTTCTTAAGAGGAATCTGTAATCCTTTTGTTTGCTTTAACCAATCGAACAGTTCATTTTTCAATCCAATTCCTATTTTTCTGAAAGCGGTATCCCTTATTAAATTATTCATTTCATAAGGATCAGCCCTTAAATCAAAGAGTTCGTTTATATCCCAAATACCGTTGTAATAAATGTATTTATACTGGTTGGAACGAATAGCAAAAGTGGTAGGTGTTTGAGGGAAAGCAGCTTCCCAGTAATACTCGTAAAACACTTTGTTCCTCGGCCATGTCCCTGATGCTGCCTTCAATACATCAAGAAAAGAGAAGCCCTGCATTTGTTCCGGCTTTTTTATACCTGCCAGTTCTAAAAAAGTAGGCGCAAGATCCACATTCATAATCACGTTTTCGATTACTGAATTTGGTTTTACCATTCCCGGTGACCAAATCAATAATGGCACACGCATCGATTCTTCATAAGCATGGCGCTTATCGATGAGGCCATGTTCTCCAAATGAAAAACCGTTATCGCCCATGTATACGATCATAGTATTGTTCGCCAATCCCTGCTCCGTTACCCATTCTATCACTGATTGTATACTTTCATCTACAGCTTGTAATGTCTCGAGATAACGGTGATAAAAATCGTCGAAAGCAATAGCGCCATGATACATGAAATCAACACCATGCCAGCTATGCCGCTGCCGGCGCACCCATAGCGGTATATCATCCCTGTTAACTTTCGTGGAAGGCTCTGTAACGACTCCAAATTTTTTACTGCTGTCGGTAGCTGTGAGATACATGGATGGTGGACAAACAATAGGCAGGCTGGCATACAAACCGGTATGGCGTTTTGCAGGCTGAAATTCGGCGTGTACTCCTTTGTGCGAGAGGTACGCAAAAAATGGTTTCTGCTTATTCCTTTTATTAAGCCATTCGATGGTTTGATCGGTTAACAGGTCGGTAATATAAGTTCCTTCGCCTTGTTTGATACTTTTGCCATTGATGTTAAGCGTTGGATTATAATATTCACCCTGTCCTTTAAAACTTACCCACTGATCAAAACCCGGTTGTGGTTGATCATCAGTGTTGCCCATATGCCATTTGCCAAAGAAGCCTGTTTGATATCCTTTTTTTTGCAGGTATTGCGGAAAGAAAATAAGGTTGCCTGGCAAAGGCGCATCGTTATCAACAACCGTATGTGTATGCGCATATTGGCCGGTTAAAATAGAAGCACGACTTGGAGAACATAATGCGGTGGATACGAATGCATTTTTGAGATGTGCACCCTCTTTAGCCATCCTATCCATACCCGGTGTTTTAAGTCCCTGCACCTTGTTCATAAATCCCATGGCATCATACCTGTGATCATCTGCTAAAATATAAATGATGTTCATCGGCTTTTGTGCAAAAGTCAATAAGCTGACACCCATCATCGATAAAATGGCGAGTATCATTTTTTGAAAAAGCCGGGGGTTGCGCTTCATTCTCTTTCGTTAGGTTAACCGCTTATGATACCATTTCTTTAATCGTATTTCTTCTTGCCTGTTTATTCAACATCACATCTGCACTAAAAATACCAGGGCCCGTAAAAAAGAATACGAAAGCTATCAACAGGAACATAAACGGGTGCTGGTCTTCGTACCAAAACTTGCCGTTTCCTACCAAAAAGGTAATGTAAATAAAAGTGCCCATTATTATAATGCAGGCCACTCTTGTAAATAAACCAATTGTCAATAATATTCCTGCTACCAGTTCGCTTGCTTTGCCGAAATAGGCCATTGCCAGTGGTGAACTAAATCCTTTAAAAGCATCCCAGCCTGCGTAGCCTTTCATAATTTCCTTATCAAATACTTCCCACCCATGATAAACCAATAGCAAGCCAACAACGATACGAATAATACCAATGCCTGCAGGTTGCATTATTGGAAGTGGTGAAAAGAATTGCTTCATATTTATTTCAATTTTATTTCAGTGCTTCATCTCTTTCTTTCTCCAGGAAATTGGCAGTAGCACTAATATCTTCTGTATCCCACTCCAGCAAAGCTTCGTCGGGAACTATTTTCAATGGAACAGTACTCGATTCTGAAGGTTCGTTATAAGGAATGTTTTGGCTACGGTTATAACAGGAAATCAGCGACCAGCGGGCAGTATCTGAAAGATTTGCCTCTGAACGATGCAATAAGTTGCTATGGAAAAATAAGGCATCCCCTGGCATCAGTTCTACATATATAAGTTCATTTGTTTTCAATACGAGGTCAACATAGAGTTGTGATGCGCCCACCTGTTCTCCTGCAAAACCATGTTCAATTCTACCCATTTTATGCGAGCCTTTTATTACCTGCAGGCAACCATTGTTCTTATTGGCTTCTGTAATGGCAACCATTACCGACATCATTTGATCGGGAAATAAAAATTGATTTTTATACCAATATCCATAATCCTGGTGCCATTCCCAGGCTCCGCCAACTCTTGGTTCCTTTTGCATTAGTTTGCTGTGAAAATGACAGACGGCGCTATCACCATCCAGCAATTTATCAACGGAATTTACCATACGCCGGCTTTTTGTTAGCAAACCGTAAGCATCGTTACCAGGAGTGTACCATAAAGTCAGCTTTGTTTTTTTACCCGACTGGTCATTTAAATCAAAAGCATGCTTTAGTAAGGTATCATCATGTGTAGCGATAGCATATAATTTATCCACTTCGTTTGTACGCAAAAAATTACGCACCACAACATAACCATCTTTTTGATAGCCTGCTATTTGATCGTTGGTTAATTCAAATTGTTGCATAGTAAAAATTTTTAAGTGTATAAAACTTTTTTACATTTCTATATTTCATTTTATGCTGTCGAGTCTATTTTTTATAGCTAACCTAATTTTTTTTTAAACCATTGGCCATTTAAAGGTTGATACCAGTGGTATTTTATGACCGTTTACACCCGACTTCCTGGCTGCTTCTATAATCTCCAGTACATGCAATGCATGTTGTACATTGATTAGTGGCTCGCTGCCATCGAGTATTGATTTGGCTATAACGGTGGCACCTTGCTGCCACACATAATCTTTGGGATCGCTTACATAACGCTGCGGTTTTTCGTTGTCAGTTGTAACAAGATCAACGCCATGTGGTGCCCAATCGTAACCAGCCAAAGCCATGTTACCTTTTGTTCCCCAAATTTTAATGGTATGCGTTGCTTCATCCTTTCCCTCATGGCCATGCGGATCGAAAAAATTAAACCCGCATTGTACGTTGGATATAATACCACCTGCATGCTCCATTAATACCTGTGCATTGTCTTCGGCAACCACTTTTATTTTGCCTTTGTTATCAACTGTTCTTTCGGGCGTAACAATGGTAGTCATAGCCATTACAGATTTGGCAGGCCCCAGCAAACCGGTAAGCGTTGCCAGGTTGTAAACGCCAAGGTCAGGCAAACTTCCTCCCCCTTTTTCATAAAAAAATGCCGACCAGGTAGGGCCGGTATGCCCGTAGACTGCCTGTGCACTGGATACCCTTCCTAATTTACCTTCCTGTATAGATTTTGACATGAAGGCAAACTGGGGGCTGTTTACAACAGCGGGAGCTCCCCAAATGCGCAAGCCTTTTTGTTGAGCGAAATCTACCAGCGCTTTCCCCTCCGCATACGAATTGGCCAGGGGTTTTTCACTCCACACATTTCTACCTGCTTCCAGTGCCTGTTTATTTAAACGGCCATGTTCCTGCATATCCGTCAAGGTCAGCATCAGGTCGAACGGGGCACCAGCCAGCATCTTATCGATATGGGGATAACTATTTGGAATATTGAACTCCTTTGCCCTTGCTAATGCACGATCATAAATTATATCGCAACAACTTACAATTTCGATAAACGAATGCTTGCTTAAATGGGGAAAATATTGTGTTGAAACACTGCCGCAGCCTATTACTGCAGCCCTTATTTTCTTATCCTCAGCTGTTGCCCAGCCTTCAATAGAAGAGACAAGTATAGCAGCACCGGCAAGCGCTGTTTGCTTCAGGAAATCCTGGCGTGAGATTTTTTTCATGGCAATCAATTATAAATTTACAAAGCAACTTAATGCAGGCCACCTTTCTTATTTTACCATTTCACCAATATGTTGCTGGCGCTATTAGTAAACACGATGCTTTTAGGAATATTGCTTCCTTCAGCCGCTTTTAACTGGTTGAAATAAGTTGAATCATAAACATCTGCAAGCCCTGATAATGCATCTAAAACCGGCAGCCTGGATTCCTGCACCAATAAGTCGTTGCCTCCGTTAATGGATATTTTTTTTAAAGTATCTCCAAAACCATGAAAAACAACCTGCAATATTTTATAGGCCGAGGAAAACTTTCCCTGCTGTGCAGTAAAGGCAAGCTCTTTTTTCGATGGGTCAAAACTGATGGTTTTTTTACAGAAACCGTCTTTTTGATAAGCCATGCCATCACCCTCGTCTTCATAATAGGCAAAGCTGTTTTTTTTGGTGCCATTATACAAGTGAATGAATAATGTATCCCCGGGTTTCTCCCTGGCAGATTGAACCACATTTTGGATGGGAATAATAGAAGAGGCTTTTATAAAAATGGGAAGCTTGTACATTGGAACTTCTTCTGCCCATTCTTTGTCACCTGTTAATTTTTCATCTGTATATAAATTGTACCAATCACCTGGCGGCAGGTACATCTTTTTGCTTTTTTCCAGGCTTGTTACAGGTACAACAAGCATTGCATCGCCAAATAAAAATTGGTAATGATAATTGAGATCATACACTTTGCTCTTATGCGGGTAATCGATGCAAAGGCTCCTCGCAATTGGCATACCCGTTTGAGATGCCTCATAAAAAGCCGCATAAGTATAGGGCAGCAAACGATACCTGAATTCAATAAAAGTTTTCGAAATAGCTTCTGCTTCTTCTCCATAAGCCCACGGCTCACCAGCTGCGCCAAAATACTCGCGGTGATTCCTGCAAAAAGGCGAAAAAACTCCTGCCTGGATCCAGCGTTTATACAAATCTTTTGATGCATCGCCAATATAACCACCTACATCATATCCACAAAAAGACATACCAGACAAGCCCATTTGGCTATTCAGTAAAACGCCACTTAATAATCCCGCATCTGAAGAAGTATTGTCTCCACTCCATACAGCTGAATAGCGTTGTATTCCGGCAAATCCTGATCTTGATAAAACAAAAGGCCTTCTACCTTTTCCATGTTTCAGGGCAGCTTCATAACTGCTTCTTGCCATTTGAAAAGCATAAACATTCTTTGCTTCCAATGCGGTAGCTTTTCTTCCGTCGAAATCAAATACCAAATTATCAGGAAGATAACTGGCGCCAACTGCGGGCTCATTCATATCATTCCAATAACCATGTATACCATTATCGGGCAGCCATTTCATTTTGTCTATCCACCAAGCCCTAGTTTTTGGGTTTGTGTAATCCGGAAGGTAACATCTAAGCGGCGCTATCTCAGTTTCGAATAAACTTCCATCAGAATACTTTATAAAAACATCTTTTTTTAAACCATCTGTATATGATTCATAAGTGCTATCGATTTTTACGCCGGGATAAACAGAAGCGGTTAATTCGATTTCCATTTTTGACAGCTTTGCGGCGAGGCCCGGCATATCGGGGAATCGTTGTTTATTCACCCGGAATGGTTGATACCCCTGTTGATAATCGGCATCAAGCACAATACAATCCAAAGGGATTTTCTTACTGCGAAAGGTTTGTGCAATCCACTCTACCTGCGTATCGGGAAAGTAGGAACAACGACTCTGATGATAGCCAATACTCCACTTGGGCGGCATTTGCATCCGGCCGGTTAACGCCGTATAATGCTCTATAATTTTACTAATAGAACTATCGTACATAAAGAAATAGTCCACATCGCCGCCATCCATACTAACAGAAGAAAAATGAGGAGTGGAAACTCCAAAATTAAAAGTGGTTTTATAACTGTTGTTATAAAAGATCCCATACACCAGCTGGTGGTGAATGCCCATATAAAATGGAATGCTTACATACATCGGCAATCGCGGATCTCCATATTTGTACGTATCTGTATTGTTAAGGGTAATGAGGCTTCCCCGCTTGTCAAGATTACCTAATGCCTCCCCCATTCCAACAAAACGTTCACCTTCCTGCATTTTTTTGTAGACGCTTATTTTATCACCAATATAACTGGTGCCAAATCCATTACCACTTTCATCTTCATTTATTATTTCTCCCTTTTTATTTTTGAAAATGACACGGAGGTTTGGCGACTTTTCCACTATTACATCAATCATGCTTGTTGATAGTAAAATATTGTTTCCATCATCAACTAATTGAACTGCACCAATTATCGGAATTAGATCGCCCGTCAGTGCATAAGATAAACTATTGAACTGTTTATTTTTTGAAACACGTACACGGAAAATATTACTGGTGTAAGCCTGTATATTAAAAATGCCGGAAGCAGTGTTACCCGTTATACCATCTTTTGTTTTTATATAAGATGTAACTTGACCGATATCATTTACCTGCGCAACAGCTGGACTGGAACAGGTAAATAACAATAGCCTTCCCAATAAACAATAGAAGTATAGATGTATTTTATTCATAGTAAAATGATCGGCATTATTATTACTTTGTCTTGTTAACGATCACCCAGCGATTTAAATTATTGTGAGGCATCCCGATCACAATTTTGTAAAAGGAAGAAGGATATTTAACTACGTTGATGATTGCTTTTCCATTCGCTACCGGCACTTGTTTCATCAATTTATAATTATCTGTTCCACCTGTTTTAAATTTATTGGTAGTACTCATCCAAACTTTTGCCAAGCCTGCTTTATCCATTGCCTTCCATTGGATATGAATGGAGCCATTTTTAAGAATAGCTTTAGGCTGAATGGCAGACAACTTTCCTGTCAATGAAACTCCATCTATTTCCATAAGCTGCTTTTTAGGAATAGCTATTTTCAGAAAGGAAGCCATAGTAGGCATCAAATCAACTATGGCAGGTTCTGACTTATAAAAATAGTTATTGAGCCCTTTTGCATTGGTTGCAATCCAGGTAGTTCTTTCTCTTTCGCTTTGCCCGCCATGGTGATAACCGTTGGTTTCTCTTCCATGATCGGTGGTGATGAATAACTGCCATTCTTCATTGAAATGTTGTTGGCGATATTGAATGGCATTCCATAAGATTCCCAATTTCTGATCCAGCATAATGACAGCATCCGTAAGCAATTTGCTATTGCCATGACGATGGCCCATTTCATCGGTATATTCCAGGTAAACCCAGCTTAGATCAGGAGCTATTCTTTTGATCACCGCTGCGGCAGTATCTGTAACTGCATCATCTATAATATTATAAAAATAGCCTGCTGAATCATGGGGATATTTTACCGTATCCAGCTCCATTCCATCGAAATAATAATCAGGCTGCAAGTTTCCGGCTGCAGATGCTTCACTTCCAATAAGTTTTGTGCGATTATCAAGCCAGGTAGAAAATACCGCGGTTGTTTTTTGCGGGTATTGTGTTTTAAAGAATCTAAAAATATTCCAATAGTTATAATTAGGTTCTTTTATATCGTTGTCCCAAACATTGTGCTTATTTACCCAGGTGCCTGTTAATAAACTATTGTAACCATTGGAGGAAATCGTAGGTGTTTCGGAATAGCCTCCTTTTTCGCCACCAACATAGGCCCTTCTGTATCCACCTTCCTTTATAATAGCTTTAAGATTCGGCATTGGCAATTGTTCAATTAGGTCAGCAGGGATGCCATCAGCAATTACAAAAACCACCTTTGGTACTTTTTGTGCCGACAAATTGAACGCATTTATTACTAATATCCATTTTAAGAAGACAAGCGAAATCAGCAACTTATAATTCAACAAAAACTTCATGCTACTTTTTTATTACAGGACTTTCAAATCCCAATTTCTTTAAGCCATTTTGTATATCAGGTATCTTCATAAACAAATTCCATAATAACCCTGTCCTATAATTTTCAATCATTACTACTATTGGGCCCTGGTCAATAGCAAGATGACTTTTTGCATACCAGTTATGATGAATACTAAAACCATCGACAAATCCATACTTACTCCAGATCTTATCACCTAATCCATAGTAGAAATAACGCAAGGCCTGTATGCTTTCTTTTGGCGTATAAGGCATAGATGAAATAGCTGCTGTGGGTTGTATTACACCCCGGTCATTCTCGGGGCTATGCGCCACATATCCCTTATAACTATCACCGGCGGTCAATCCCCAACACTCATCGCTGTAGCCCCTGAAATTATTGGGATTCTCCATGCAATAAGCACGATTGATGAGCGTGTGATTTTTGCCCTGCAAAAAATAATCATTACCCAATGAATCCTTCAGGCCACGCGGATCAATTCCCAGGAAGGTATACTGTTCAAAAAACAACGGACCACCCTTATCCTTATCATAATTTCCAAGAGGCAAGGTATACCCATAATACGATTTCCCATTTTTAAACCCGGCACTGCCAACCCATGACCCGTTATAAACATCTTTTGATATAGAATGATTGGGAGATGAGGCCGACATGATATAAGTGATCAAACATTCGTTGTAACCCCACACGGGGAAATTCATATCGAAGCCGTTATTGGGACTCCAGTGCCAGAATAATTTATTTTGATTGTTGCTGTGCCAGTTCCAGTTGGCTGCGCCCCACATTTGATTGATGCGTTTCTTGAGATATACTTCACGGGGTGTATTGCCGTTAAAATATTCCCTCGCACATAAAAAACCCATGAGCAGGTAGGATGTTTCAACAATATCGGCACCATCATCCAACCTGTCGAACTTGATGGTTTTACCAGTTCTGCCATTCATAAAATGCGGGTAAATGCCGTGATAACAATCGGCATTAATCAAAAAATCAGCTATCTTAATTAACCTTTTTATCGCGGTATCTTTTCCTATCCATCCTCTTTCAACCGCTACCACTGTACTCATGATACCGAAGCCCGTACCGCCTATTGCGCCTGCATCTGGGCCAAAAGCTGTTTTACTGAAATTTGGTTCATCCCATGCCTCGTTTATATAATCCCAATAATGCTCGGCCAATACGGTATTGCTTCTTTCCAATGCAAGTCCACTTACGGGATGTGCACCATGCCAGAAAAAACGAAAAGTCTGCCGCTGTACTACTTCCAAAAGGGCAGAATCACTCAAACCTTTTATTATTTCAACTGGCTTTACTGAATTAGGATAGCCTTCATTGATACCAATTTTTTGTGCCTTAATAAATATGGGCAATACAGATAATATAATTAAATATCTTACTATTTTATTCATCTCAATTTTTTAAAGTAATCTCTTTTCATTCAAATTCCCTGTAAGCACCAAATGCAGCCAGCCTGTCTTCTCCTAATTGAGCAGGAACAGGCAAGCAATTAATGGATAACTTTTCACAAAGCTGCATCCACAAAAGCGTCCTTGTATAGGTTTGGTGTACCTTTTGAAAAGACACCGATAAAAGCAGCTCTTTTGCTTTGTCAAACTTACCCTGGTCTATTAATAATTGAACGCGTCTTTCAATGATCCATTCGTCTGGTAATGCACTTACTTTTAGCAACCAGGCTTCGCGTTCTTCTATGGTTTCTTTACCCAAACTCCGCAGCAACTTATCGCGTTCTACCACAACCTGGGGATGTAATTGCAGCCATGTTTCTTTAATAACATACCATGCATTTTTTGCACCTAATTTATCACCTTGTAGTTTTAGCAATCTTGCCAATAAAACTTTAGCCACATCTGTTTCTGAAGTAAATAACTGTCTTATTGCCTCTGTATTTTTACCTGTACCTGCTAACCAGGTTCCATAATAAAAGCGCCATAATTTTTTCTCATTTAAAGAACCATTATTTATTGCGAAAACAAAAGCGTCATCCATGTTCTCCATACCTGAAGGCGGCCAGCTATTTCCGTGGATAGCCGGCGGAACGGGCAATTTTCCTTTTGTTTTAAATGCCTGTACCAGTTGTTGCCATACCAGCACATCACTCGTTCTTGCCCAATCAAATAACGGAACTTCGTTTACTGGTCTTAAGTTATTGGCAGGAAGTTTTAATGCGTAAATATCAAGCTGTTTGTTTGATGGAAACCAGTACTCTGTATGCTGTCTTTTTTGTTTTGATTGCAGCTCAAACTTTACTGATTGATCACCAATTGGCCCACCCTGGATCTCTATATATTTTTGATGACCGGCGGTACTTAATAATGACCATGCACTGTCATCACCATTGCCATAACTCCATAACTTTATTCCCGGCGCGATGGTATCATTTGCAATATGATACAACCCACTACCAAGAGAAGAATTAAAAGCACCAAATGCATTTACATCTTTTGTTTTCCAGAAGTATCCTGTCATTTCTTTGATGTCACTTTCTGTTTTAGGTCCGTCTTTTTGCCAATCGATGGTATCTATTTTTGAAGCATGCGATAACACGATTCCTTTTGGAAAAGAATAGATGGTTCCTGTATCAGCAGGTAATGCTGCATTCGACCATGACATCCATGGATATGTATTAGAACCGGGATTGTAGTAAACGGTCCTTTGAGTTAGAAAAACATCCCCTTGCCCGAGGGAATATTCTACCGACCACTGCATCCCAAAACGCAATTCACGTTCACCACAGGTAACATAAATTCTGCCTGGAGCACGATCAATCTTATAAGAAACTTTTTCGTTTTGTGATGGTGAGTGTGAGATGGGAAAACTTACTTCGATACCACCTGCAACAAAATAAAACCTGGGCAATATTCTTGTATACCGAACGATGCCCGGTACATATAAAACCTCTTTACCGGAAGGTTTGTGAATAAGCGAATAAACTTTACCTCCAAGGCCAGGACAGATAGTTGCTTTTAAATGTTCATTCTCCAATATAATAAAATGATAAGATGTAAGAACAGGTCTGTTGGAAGTTTCGGCATAACTAACGTAGGGGTAAACGCCATTCGGGTCAAAAGCTGTTGGAACAGGCCCGGCCGGCGTCAATACATGCGTCAGTATATAGTCCTCTTTTTCAGTGCAGGAAAGTGAGCCCTGCCCGATAGCAAACATGTTTAGCAACAGCATGCTTACACTAAATGAAACTATAATTGCAGGTCGTTTTATCATGTATTTGTATTACCGTTTTAGGCTATTTGTTGAAGCTAACATTTCGCTCAATTGGTCCAGTAATTCATTGCCGGCATAAACATCACTGACAATCTTTTTTGTATTAAAATCTTTTTCTACCAATAAGGTTTGCAGGTGCGCTTCGAGTTGCATTAGCAGTTCTTTTACCCTTCGGTCTGTTGATTTTCCAGCTTTGTTTTTCAGGATTTTGATCTTTTCGAAATCAACAATTCCTTCCCGCATTTTTTCGAAGCGGATACAACTATTCCCGCCCGGATACATAAGGAAACAATCTCCTGCTGGCCATAGCGTATGCCTTGCATCCCGCATGGGATCGGCAGGCCAGGCATCATAGGCCCAACGTAAAAAGCCATCATAACCATGTGCGGAAGTATACCAACTGATCCACCTTCCTTCAACTGGCGGAGAGAAAACAAAATTGTTGGGAACAGGCGGGTTGCAGCATACATAGTAAGTTGTTGTAAATCCTTTGGCAGACCGGTTTTTAACAACGTCAACACCTGATTCTTTTCCATATAAATAACTATAATCATCGAGCAGGCTCTCCAGTTCCTTATGCCAATCACCTGCGTAAGTTATCTTCCAACCGGGATCGTGCTCCTTAACAACTTTAATTGCCGCAAGGGTTTGCTCCATTGCATTTTCGTTGATGCCAATATAGGTTTTATTAAACCAGCTTTTTAATTGAAGGTGTTTTTTAAAATCAGTAAGAAATACATTCATGACGGTTTTAAAAGCTTCCGAATCGGGCGCCCATTCTGCATTTTCAAAATTCCCGGTAGCTGCATTCATATACCTGAAGCGAAACCCCCATGGTACTGGTGTATACATCGTGATGGCATCACTAATTCCAACACTCATTGCCAGTTGTACATAATCATCAAAAATGGTGTAATCAAAAAGCCATTTCCCATTCGCTTGCTTTATCCATTCAATCATATTGCCTTCTATGCGGTACGAATTATCGGACCATGGACTATGTACGCCATAGGTAGTAATAAACTTTCCGCCTGCATCTGCATATAGTTTTAAGTGCTTTTTCAATAATAATTTATGCTCTGGCGACCATGGTTTTACATTGTTTTGCTCTGCCACTACCCATGGATTTTGCCAGAGATCAAGCCTGTGTTTCCATGCAGATGGCTTCGGTAATAACTGGTTTTGCACCTGCACCGATACCGTTAATTTCTCGGTTGCATTTTGCGCCTGCACTTCGATGATACCCTTGTATTCACCCGGGGTTGTTCCTGCAGGAATATCTATTGAGATCCAAACTGGTCTTACTGTTTTACCTGGCAATTGAAACCTGTCGAATGCCTCGAACCTGTCGGGCATTAAATACAAACTCTTATAAGGACTTTCGCCACAGGTTACATCTTTTGCGGCATAGGGGTAGTTACTAATTACATAGCGAACCATGTTATACTGAATATTTTCCTTCGCAATTCTTTTTCCTTGTGCAGTTTTTAAATCATGCAAAGTAAATCTTACTTGTTCCAGTGTATCGGCCGACCAAACCAGCACCATCGTATTTATACGTTCACCGATCCACCCTTTGCCATTCCATGTTTTAGCAATTTGTACAGCAGGTAGTTCCGAACGGAAATAATGTTCATCTGTTGATGCAAACGACACCTGCATTCCCTTAGGCATGTTATTCCAGGCGGCTACATTAACCGTTGTATCAAAAGTATATTCTTCCTGGTAATGCCATACAGGAACAGGAACATTTGCAGCAGATAACTGGCCCGTTTGTACCTGCGCTTCAACCCCACTGATGCCCGAAAGAAAGATTATAAGAAACGAAAGAAAAAACCGGTACTTTTTCGTAATCATAACATTGATTTTAATCATGAGGTGTGAGTGGTGAGAGGTGAGAGGTGAGTAGTGAATTGTGAATTGTGTGTGCTCCGCGTTTCTATGTTCACCTACCTTTTCACTTTTTTACTTTTTCGGAAAGATGAGTGTTGAGTTGTGAATGACTTGCGTTTCGTTTTACACGATGTAGGTTTTCTACTAATTCCTCATTACTAATTACCAACTACTAATTACCAACTACTAATTACCGGCGAATAACTACCAGCTACTTTTTGGTCGCTTTTCACCATAGTAATGAAGCAACCAAAAAACTAATCAACTAATCAACCACATAACCAATCAACTAATCAGCCTCTTAGCCAATCCACTAATCAGCCTCCCTCAACTTCCTGAGACCAACCTGCACATCTTCATTACTCATAAATAATTTCCATAACAACCCCGTTCTATAATTTTCAATCATCACGGTCATAGGGGCCTGGTTTAGTCCCATATAAATTTCTGAACACCAGTTGTTTGTTAAACTAAATGCATCTCTAAAACCATACTCGCCCCATAAAAATTTTCCATAATTGTAATAATAATTCTTTAATGCTTTCATCGATTCCTTTGGTGTATAAGGAAAAGAACTGATGGCACCTGTTGGCGCTATAATTCCTTTATCCTGTCGTAACACTGGTTCGTTGGCACTGTAATGATAAGGCCCGTCGCTGGCGGTTAAACCCCAGCAACTATCTCCATATCCTTTATACCTGCCCGGATTCTGCAGGCAATAACGATGGTTTATTAAAGCAATGTTTTTATTGTTTACAAAGTAGTTGGTGTATTTATCAGTGATGGCATGCGGATCATAACCCAGATAGGAATAGTGCGTGAAAAATAACGGTCCACCATTTGACACTCCCACATCCAGCTTTATTCCAAAATATGTGTTCCCATTTTTATACATTGCCCCTTCTTTGGTACCACCCCAGCCTATGCGATACTGCTGCCCGGTACTATCCAGGTTAGCCCAGCCTGTATAATACATGCGTGCATCAATGGCATGTGTTGGCGAAGCAATAGCAAGCAAATAAGTGACCATAGTTTCGTTCCAGCCGATCAATTTATGATTGATGATCCAGCCCTGGTCGGGCGACCAATGCCAGTATAAAAATTTGCTATCGGGGTATTGCTTGTACCAATCCCATTCTACCTTACTCCAGATCGATGTGATCTTATCGCGGATCAATTTTTCATTCGCATCTTCCCTATTGAAATAGGCCTTTGCTGTTAATAATCCCTGCAATAAAAAAGATGTCTCCACAAGATCACCGCCATTATCCCGCTTACCGAAAAAAGGTTCTGCTTTGCCAGTTGGTCCATCTATAAAATGCGGGTAAACTCCATGAAATGTTTCTGCATTTTCAAGAAAAGAAGAAATTTTTATAAACCGGTCAACTGCCTGTTCCCGGGAAACAAATTTTCGTTCAGTGCCGGCAATTAAAGCCATTATCCCAAAGCCAGAAGCGCCTGATGCAATCATGTTTTTTCTTCCGGAAATATTTTCTTTTGCAAGGGCACTGTTGGTTTCAGCTCCTTCCCAATAGTAACGAAAGGATGCTTCCTGCACCATAGTTAATAATTCATCATCGGTCATTTTTTTAGTACGAGCAATTATTGCTGCAGACTGAGGTGATTCTTCATAATCATTATTTAAAAAAGATAACTTGTAATAATAGCTGTCACCTGTTGTATTTACGAAATCTGCATAACGGTTAATTGTCGTTGCCTGTATTCCAACTGGCTTATAGCTTTTGCCATCTGAAGACCGGTAAATTTTCACATATCTAAGTGACGAGTCTGTAATAGCAGGCCATTTCAGATCTACATGTTTTGCATAGCCTGTTGCCAAAATACCTTGAGGTGCAACGGTTATTTCCTTCGCTTCGTCACCAGGCAACAATTCAATATCATCCAGGTAGATTGTATGACGATTGCCATCTTCAGCCATTTGCGAAAACACGATGCCAATAACATTTTCCGGATTGTTGCCGGCGAATTTTTTGAAATTATCAACGGGTGTTTTCTGCTGGTGCCAGGCATTCCGTTTATCCTTCTGCAACATTATCTTTTCGGAAAGACTACTATCGTTATACATCAATTGAAACGCTGGCAATTGTGTTAACGATGTAGTTGAAGATGCGATATAATACCAGAAGGAAAGAAAATTAGCCGGTTTGAAATGATCCTGCCCGCGATAATTAGGTTTGAAAATAGTTGCATTCCAATTTCCTTTTTTACCGTTGATGTATTCAAGTTTTATTGCATTGCCGGGAGTATGAAAAATAGTTTCACTGACGGGCAATTTTTTGTTGTCTGTAGTTAAAAATGCAGGCGCAGAAAAATCGGTTTTTGTAAAGAAATAATTACCACTCATCCGGCTATTGGAAAAAATCACGTAATTATAAAGCGGTTCCTGTCCAGAGCTAATGGTTGTAAAAAACAGCATTGATACCAGCAATCTTATTTGAAATTTCATGGTAAGCATTTTGTTAATGAATTCATCTTATCAGCATCGTTGTTCCTTTGAGGTTTACAATTTTATTTGAACCATCTCTATAATTAAGTGCCCACACATACAAACCTGTTGGTTGAAGCATTCCATTAATGCGGCCATCCCACTTTTTTGTCCAGTCTCTTGTTTGAAAAATCACCTGGCCATTGCGGTTGAATACTCTAAAAATAAGATCAGTTGCTTTATAGGCATTAAGAGGGTACAGGTAATCGTTATTTCCATCCCCATTTGGTGTAAAACCGGAGGGTACGGCGATGTAACAATTGCCTGCCACTTTCGTTTGGTGGTAAGCTGTGTCTGTACAACCTGATGAATCACTAACAATGAGTCGTGCATTGTAAAAATCAATATTGCCGGGAATGTTATAATTAACCACCTGTGGATCTTTCAAAGCACTAACCTGCCCATTACCAAAGTCCCAGTTATAATAGGCAAGATCACCCTCGCTGGTATTATAAAAAGTAGCCGAATCTGATGAACGGCAAAGAAATCCCGGGCCGTTGATTTTCGCTTTGATCACTTTATTATTTAATAGCCGCACCGTTACCGATGCAGTAGAAACACATTCGGATAGATCAATCACTCTTAACGTATACAAAGTTGTTACAACAGGTGTTGCGACGGGGTTTGAAATTGTGCTGTCAGATAAAGAATTTCCGGGCGACCAGTTTATTTTCAATCCATTTGACCCATGTAACTGAACGCTGCCTCCGAGGCATATGGCAGTATCTCTTCCGGCAGTAACAGCACCTGGTCCATACACTTTTACATAGGTACTGTCTTTAAACCTGCAACCACCAACAGTGGTTACCAAAACATAATACATGCCGCTATCTTTTAACTGTGTGTGGTTCACACTTGGATAATAAACATTGTCATAAAATCCGTTGGGACCACTCCATTCATAAAACAATCCTTCGCCGAGCTGAGAACTAAAAACAACATCCACACCAACACAAACCGGTGAATTGCTGGAAATTTTAAATCCTACCGGCGCACCATTTACCTCCACCTTTAAAACATTAGAAACTACCCTGCAATTTACATTTCCAATGTTCTTTACATCTGCCGCTGATAAGCGAAACAAAAAGGTATCGGCTACGGAAAATGTGTTGTTATAATCTGAAGCTGTAGCTCCCGGAATATCCTTCCAAAAAATGCCGTTATCGGTACTTTGCTGCCATTGAAATGCTGTGTTGGGATAATAAGCACCTACCTCTCCCTTGATTGTAATATTTTGATTATCGAGATAACAAATTTGCTTTACAAGGTCTGTTCGCCCGGCTTCGAATACAATGTTTGCTGCAGGTCCTTTTGCCGTAAATTGAATGTCATCTATAGCCACGTAAAAATTACAAGGAACAATACCGTGGTCAAGGCTGGTGATTTTTAAAACCAAGGTACCAATGCCTGCAGGCATTACCAGATCAGCAGCATAAAAAGTAAACTGGGGCGTTCTTGAAAAATTATAGGCATAAGGAAGCGCACCCGTATTTACCGAACTTAGTACAATGCCGGACAATGTTTCAATACTTAATTTAAACCGCGGTAACGGAGGATTGCCAACAGCGCATTCCTTTGGAATAGAAGCATTAATTAGATAGGCTGAAAACTCGTAGGAAGTATTTGCGCAAAGCTCCTGCTTCACAGTATCCGCATAAACGAGCATCTCTTTATCACCCGGCGGACTAACCACCATCATATACCCGTTGTTGCTCGATGGTGTATTGTCAAGCGAACGACCGATACGTGTTGACACACAACGAAACAAGCTATTTACAAGCGCATAGCTGCCCGTTGCAAGACAAGTATCGCTTGAATAAGTGTAGTTTGTCTTTCCGGGAGAAATGGGCTCGCCGGGATTTACAAGTCCCTCCCCGAAACTTTGGTTAATGATGGTACGGCCTACACCTTGTGCACTACCTAAAACAGGCATAAGAGATACAAGCACTAATATGACATACCAAGTAATTTTCAATACACCAGCATTACAAAATTTTATAAGAAAAAACTTACAAAGGTTTAACGTAAAAGATGCGTTGTTTTCAATTGGCAAATTACCTTTCTCATAAAGTTTATTTTATTTCGGTTGAGGTGAACCCCAGTTTCTTCAATCCATTTTTTACTTCGGGAGCACTCATAAACAATTTCCATAACAAACCGGTCCGATGATTTTCTATCATAACAATTATAGGACCCTGGTCGATGGCAAGATGGCTTTTGGCATACCAGTTTTGGGTTTCGTTAAAAGCATCAACAAACCCATACTCGGTCCAGATTTTATCACCCAAATCATAATAAAAATGGCGCAAAGCTTTCATGCTTTTATCGGGTGTATATGGAAAAGCCGACAAAGCAGCAGTGGGCGTAATGGTACCATTATCGTTGGTTGGGGAATGTGCATCATAGCCATTATAAGTATCGCTTGCGGTAAGTCCCCAGTTGTTTTCGCCATAACCTTTAAACTTATTGGGGTTACGTACACAATGCTCGTAATTGATCAAAGTATGATTTTGATTTTGTTCCCAATAATCTGCATACTGGTCCTTCAAACCTTTTGGATTTAACCCTAAAAATGAATAATGGGAAAAGAACAGCGGGCCACCATAGTCGAAACCAAGCGGCAACTTGATACCATAGAACTCTTTCCCATTTTTAAAGAAATTACTCTGTGCCCAACCACGGTGATAGATGGAAGGCGAAACCGGGTATTGCTCACCGGAAGCTGCCAATACATACATGATCAAACATTCATTAAAACCTCTTACGGCAAAGTTCATTGCCCAGCCGTTGTTGGGGCTCCAATGCCAAAACAAAACGTCCTGGTTATTGGTATACCAGTTCCATTCAACCCCATTCCATAACCAGCCAATCCGGTTTCTCAACTCCCGTTCTGCCCGGTTATCGCCCGTAAAATATTGACGGGCACATAAAAGTCCCTGGAAAAGAAAAGAAGATTCAACCAAATCACCGCCATCATCCTTGCGGCTAAAGGGAATTGTTTTACCGGTTGCACCATTTAGCCAATGCGGAAAAGCGCCATGGTAACTATCTGCTTTCAACAGGAAGTTGACCATTTTTAACAGGTGTTTCGCTGCCGTATCTCTTGAGATCCAGTTGCGTTCTGCTGCCACAATGGTAGCCATAATTCCAAAGCCGGTGCCGCCGGTAGTAGTTACTTCGCTGCCATAATTATAAGCTTCGTTGCTACGCTCACGTGCCAACCCGCTAACGGGATGAGCAAAGTCCCAGAAATACCTGAACGTTTGTTTTTGAACCGTTTCAAGCAATTGCTCATCAGTTAAGTTTTTGACGATACTAACGGGTTGAATACCGCCAGGCGCCACAGCTGTTTTTTGTTTTTGTGCCTGGCAGAAATTGAAAATAAAACAAGCAGGAAGCAGGGCAGCAAAATGCCAGGATTTCATAAGCATATCAATCGTTTTTTTGGGTGCAAACACTGGTAAAAGGATGTAAGTATGGCAATCATCAGTTTTATCTTACCTGAAGGTAATTATATCCCTTGCAAACACGGTGTTGTACGGGTAAACAGACAATTATTCCTGCAAAAACCACTAAAAGGGAGGCGGGGAAGTTTAGATAACGGCTTATGTAAAGTTCAAGAATTGCTGGTATTGCTATTACATCTTAAAGCAAACTGATGCTATGTTTTTAACGGTAATCTTGCATACTCAATTACCGGGCTATTTAAATGCTATAATTGGTCATTCACAAAAAAAATCGATATACAGCGAATTGGTTTCCTATATTACGAAAAAGCGCGGGTATCAAAATGAGATGCGTTCTAATCATACCTTTTCTCCTCATCACCATGGCCCTTCAGGCACAGCTGCCAAAGCCACTTGTATTCCAGGACGAACCTGTGTTGGAGCAAGGCATACCTGTAGAGCCGAATGCGCTTTTTATGGTATACCCGTTTGGCAGTACGGCAAAACTACCTTCTCAACTATCGCAAAATGAATTTGTGCCGGCAGCATCGGCGTATGGAACAAAGTTTATCCATAACAGGCAAATGAGCAAAACAAGCCAGGTTGTGTGGCTGCAGTTTCGAATTACCAATACACAATTGTCAGATACGTTGCGGTTATGGTATGCAGGCGGTATACATGCTTATCTCTCACTTTATCTTAGAAATCAAGGATCTTTTTTACACCAGGGTGATGGCGGCATGTGTGTGAAAAAAGCAAATCATCCCTTGGGACTCTATGCGTTTCCATTGATAGTGCCACCACTAACAACTAACCATTATTTTGTACAGGTTACAGATCATCTTTTACTTTTTGATAATGTAGGTGGAGCAATTCATACCAGGCAAAGCTATCAGCACCAATTGCTGACTGAAGCCAATTCAGCCAAATGGTTATTTTTCGTAATGGCAATGATACTTGGATGTATGCTCTTTATGTGCTTGTACTCCGGCTACCAATTTTTTCTTAACCGGGATAAAGCCTTTTTGTATTATGCTTTGTATGCCGCAATAGCTTTATGCTGGATCCTGAAATTTGCCAATCCACGATTTGATTTAGAGTTAACGCCTGCTTCACTTCCATGGTTGGCTCATCCATGGTCCCTCTCTTTTTCTCATATCCTTGGCCTGGTATATGCGTTGTTCCTGTCTACAATTATTTCAATTCCCCGGGAGCAACCAAGGTTGTGGCGGTTAATTCGACCTTTAATGTTTTTATTGATACTCTTACAGGCAATGGCTGTTGTACAACTTTTTACAGGGGTTTTATTTTCCAGCTCCACCGTGTTTTTTATAATTGATGCAGCACCCTCTTTGTTGATGGGTGTGTTGCTTATTATTGCTTTACTGCGAAGCCGAAGTAAGCTGAAACCCTTCTTACTTGTAGGTGCACTAAGCCTCTACGTAGTTTCCCTTTCACCAGTGCATGGAATTTTCCAGCTGGTAAATATTACACCGCAGGTTGCTTCTTTTGTGAATTACCCGCCATTTTTTATGGCACTCGGTTTGTTTTTTGAACTTTTTTGTTTTTCCCTGGCGCTGGCCTATAGAAACAAGCTGGTAGAAGCAGAGAGAAACAGCCTGCAATCGGATTATACAAACCGCGTAGAAAAAGAACTCTCACAACGTACCAAAGAAATTATAGAACAAAGCCACTTGTTAGAACAGCAGCATGCTGGCCAACTGAAACTTGCATTTGAGCAAAAATTGGCGGAAATGGAAATGGCTGCTCTAAGGGCACAGATGAACCCTCATTTTATATTCAATTGTCTTAACTCCATCAAGCTCTATACAACTGATAACAATGCTGAAAAAGCTTCTGCCTATCTTACTAAATTCAGCAGGTTGATAAGGCTGGTATTGGATAATTCCCGTTCAGAAAAAGTAACGCTGGAAAATGAACTCACTGCATTGAAGCTCTACCTCGAATTAGAAGCCATGCGGTTTAAGGACAAATTAAACTTCAGCATCGAAGTATCACCGCTTCTTGAAACCAATATCATCGAAATACCACCGATGCTGTTACAACCATATGTAGAAAATGCTATCTGGCATGGCCTGATGCATAAAAAGGAAGGTGGCAATGTACAAATGGATGTGAAATTGCTGTATGAAGATTGCTTGCAGATTACGATCACAGATGATGGTATCGGTCGTATCAAAGCAGCTGCGTTAAAAAGCAAATCAGCTACAGCCAATAAATCATTTGGGATGAAAGTTACTAATGAACGAATTGCAATCATTAACCAGCTTTATCAAACCAATACAAAAGTGCAGGTGAATGACCTGGTAGATGCAGCTGGCGATCCGGCGGGAACAGAAGTAATATTGGAGATATTAATTTAATAAATAGAAAGTATTAAAATGTTAACATGCTAAGCGCTATTTTAATTGACGATGAACCTGATTGCATTCGGTTGCTTTCACTGCAGTTAAAGGAGTATTGTCCGCAGGTTGAAATACTAGGAGAATACACTAACAGCGGCGATGGACTGCAAGCTATTCGGGCGCAGAATCCTGATATAATTTTTCTAGATATCGAGATGCCGGGAATGAATGGCTTTACACTGTTGGAACAGCTAGGCGAACCATCATCTAGCCTGATTTTTATTACTGCTTATAACGAATTTGCATTAAAGGCTTTTCGCTTTAGTGCATTGGATTACCTGTTGAAACCATTGGATACTCACGAACTGCAGGAGGCCGTAATAAAGGCTGAAAAACGGCAGCGGGTAACCCGTGGTCAGTTGGATTTACTTCGGTCGCAATTACACAACGGAAAACATCCACAAAAAATAGCCGTTCCTTATCAAAACAGTGTTGTGTTTGTTGAACTAAAAGAATTGGTTTATTGTGAAGCCGACAGCAATTATACCAAGTTGTTTTTAACAAATGGAAAAAGTTACCTGCTTAGCAAAACTTTGCGGGAAGTACAGGAGGTTTTAGAAGAGAGAAACTTTCTTCGGGTACACCGGCAATACCTCGTTAATCTCGACCACATCCAAACCTATCATAAAGGTGAGGCCGCTTATTTATTGATGCAAGGCGACATCAGTATTCCCGTCTCCAAAAATCAAAAAGAAAGGCTGGTGCAAAAGTTTGGCTGGTTGTAGCATCCACCTCAATTTGATACAATCTGTTTTGTTTTTTTCAAATATTTCTACGGCGGATTTTTACCCCGCTCACCAAAACCGTGTGCTCACAAAAACAATTACCCTTTTCACAGGAATGCCCGGAGCCTTTCACATTTAGTGATTGAAGTTTGTTCTACATCTTAAAAACTTCATCATTATGAAAAATGCTATTGTTATAGTATTAAGCTTATTATTTCTGTGTTGTTTGAATGGTTTTAATTCTATCGCCCAGTCTGCAGATGACCAGAAAATAAGGGCGCTCATTCAAAAAGCAGAAGATGCCTGGAATACGCATGATTACTCCTACTCCGGCAAGTACGATATATATGCGGAGGAAGCTGTTTTGGTAAACCCGGCAGGTATGTACTGGAAAAACAGGTCACAAATTATTAAAGGTATCCAGGGATTTGCCCCAATAATTTTTCAGTACGAATCAACTAAATACAACATTAAAAACATACGCTTTCTGGCACCTGCTGTGGCGCTGGTGATTGTGCATAGTAGAGACCGGGTAGAGAAGGATATCATTCTTCCTAATGGGGAAAGGGGACCAGGTGCGGGAGATACAACTGAGGCGATGTACACCTACACGCTCATAAAAATCGACGAAAACTGGAAAGTCTCGTCTCTCCACATTACAAAAGTTGATGCAAACGCAGCTCCATCAAATCCGTTCAGAAACAACTAGATTTTCCAGTCTACAAATAATAAATATGAAATTATATATATTCCTGCAGCTTGTTTTATTACTGTCCTTTCAACACACGAAAACATCTGCACAACAGGCCGACCTGGTCCTCACGAATGGGAAAATATTCACCTCGGATGAAAAAAAACTTTTTGTGCAGGCACTGGCTATAAAAGGTAATAAAATTGTAGCCACCGGCAGCAATGCAGTTATAGAAAAATTAGCATCTGCAAAAACAAAAAGGATTGACCTGGAAGGAAAAGTGGTTGTTCCTGGTTTTAATAATGCGCATGATCATCCGGGTCGGGATGCACAGATTGGCAAAGAGTATGCATACACAAATTTCCATCCGGATGGACTAAGTAAATCCGCAGTGTTAGATTCAGTCGCCAGGTTAGTAAAACAAGCAAAGCCGGGTGAATGGATTCATGGATTAATAGGGGTAGTGGTTCTTCATGACTCCAGTATGAGAGCAGCTTTAGATAGTATTGCACCGAATAATCCCGTAGCCCTGCAAATTTGGTGGGGACATGGTATTACCTTAAATAAAAAAGCGCTGGAAGCTTCAGGCTTACATGACACTGATAAGGATCCGGTCGGTGGGTGGTATATCAGGAATGCTGAAAATAAAATTTCATCGCTGGAGCAAAATGCACAGGCACCGGTTTGGATTGCCAGGTACAAATCAGAACCAGGTAATTTAATAAAGGGATTACAGGCTTATGCCCAAAAACAACTGGCAGGTGGCATAACTACTGTTCAATTCATGGGCACTGGTTTCAAAGCAGCAGAAGCGTTAGAAGTCTGGACGGCCGCAAACTTACCTCAACGTATTCGGATGATCGCCTGGCCGCGGTCAACAGCAGCGGGCCGTCAGTTGATAGACTGGGATGCGAAAAGCAATGATCCTTCCTCTCTAACTTATCTTACGGGAATTAAATATGTCATTGATGGATCGCCTATGGGCGAGAACGCCTTACGAACTGTCCCCTACACGGGCAAACCAGGCTGGTACGGGCGAATAAATTACCCCATTGATACTTTAAAACAGATTTTTCGTGAGGCATTAACTACTGACAGGCAGTTGATCATGCACATGACGGCGGACAGTAGTTTTGGCGTTGTACTTTCTTTAATGAAAGGCATGGGAAGCGGAGACCAATGGAAAGCAAAAAGGGTTCGTATCGAACATAATTGTGTTGGAGAATTTGGAACAGGTAACATTTCTGCAGGAAACCGCAAAACTTTAAAAGACCTGGGTATCCTGGTGATGCATACACCTAAATTTTGTATGGGAAGTCCGATGCGGTCATTACTGGATAGCGGCATTATAGTAGGCATAGCACCGGATGGTACTGATAATCCTTTTGTTGAAATAATGCTGATGACCAGCACCCATCCCAACCCAAAAGAAAACTTCACTTTAGAGCAGGCCTTAATTGCATTTACAAAAACCAATGCATTTGCAGAATTTAAGGAAAAAGAAAAAGGTATGCTTGTAAGCGGGATGGTTGCTGACCTGGCAGTTTTATCACAAGATATTTTTATCATACCCGCCAGTCAACTCCTGTCAACAAAAAGCATTCTCACTATTGTTGATGGGAAAATTGTTTATGAAGAAAATAAAAAAGAAAATAAAGTACCTTAACCCATTTGCAGATTAATATGTGTTGGCTCACCGCACCTAAATAACCAAACCGAGTCGGACAATATATGTAGAAGGATACTACACAGGAAAATGAAAAATTTCAATAAGCACGAATGCACAACATGTGCTGAAAGCGTTATCAAAAAGGCCCAGCAGTAAGGCGAAAAAGGGTGAATTTTTCAAAATGTCATTACTTCTTAATGTCTTAGATTTTGGGCGACATAATAACCCATATCTTCAGAACATGAAAAAGACTTTAGTAGTATTTGCAATTTTTTGCTCCTTTAAAGGAGTTGCCCAGGAGGATTTTGTTATTCGTTTTAATGACACACTGATAAACGTAGCACTTGATAAGTCCTATAATATAGATGTTAAAGGAACCAAATTGAATTTTGTAATCAGCTCTAAAGACACCTTAACTTATACAAACACTTTCTTTAGTTTTCTGTATCCCAAAGCCTTCAGAGTTTCAAGCACTAAACTAGACGAGGGCATCGAGCAGATATCCATTATGACTGCCGAAGGTTCGGGGATGATCATTCAAAAATATGAATCAATGAACCCCACTTCATTGAATGAAATGATGCTGACAGAAATGACTAAAGAAAGTATTAATTATGGATTTGAATCGAAGCGCTCCAAATACAAAAGAACACTTAAGTCTGGCCAGGAGATGGAAGTTACCAAAGCCGTGCTGCGGTATAAAGACGATGTCAATATTTATGAAGTTTCTTCAATTGGGAAAAAAGATGCCGGATTGATCATCATAACAATAAGAATGGATGAAGACAATAATACAGAAGGTCAAAAAATAATAGATTTAATGTGGAAGTCGATAAAGGTAAACTAAGGATTATTTAGCCTTAAAAATATATATGCCATAGCAGGCACGGAACATTGGCGACAGGGATTAAATTACCACCAAAAAAAATAGGTACTCATAAGACATTACATCAATGGAATTTCCCGATAAATCATGAAGATTATAACCTGGAATTGCAACATGGCTTTCAGGAAAAAAGCCTCTATTATTCTTACACAGAAGCCTGACATTTTAATTATTGTTGAATGTGAGCATCCTGACAAATTACTCTATGAGGATGAAACACCTAAACCTACAGACTTGTTATGGTTTGGAAAAAATCAACATAAAGGGCTGGCAATTTTTTCCTACGGAAACTACCGTTTTAAAACCCTGGAAAATCACAATGAAAATTTTAAAATGATAATTCCACTTGAGATAACTGGCGGTCATTTCAATTTTACTTTGTACCTGGTCTGGGCTCATAATCCTGGCGACGAAGACGGAAGATATATCACGCAGGTTTGGAAAGCTATCACTTATTACGACAATTTGCTGACGGACAAACCATCGATGCTTATTGGCGATTTTAACAGCAACACCATTTGGGACAACAAAAAAAATAGAATGGGAAGCCATTCTGCAGTTGTAAAACAATTAGAGGATAAGGGGATTTTCAGTACATATCATATTCATCATAAACAAACGCCGGGAACAGAGAAACATCCAACTTTTTACTTGTACAGACATGAAAACAAACCTTATCACATTTGACTATTGTTTTGTTTCATCTCCCATGTTAAATAAGCTTATATCTGTAGACATAGGCGAGTACGAATGTTGGATAAAGTATAGCGACCATGTGCCACTGATTGTTACATTTAATACTGACTGAGAAAAGAAAACAAAAAGGCAGTATGGTGTTTAATTGAAAACTGGTAAACTTCCCAGTCCTAAGTTAATTACGCCAGGCACTTTATTGTTCGCTTATCGGTAAATTAAATTATTATTCTGTTCTCAAGCTTTTAACCGGGTTGTTGATGGCAGCTTTTGCAGCTTGTATACTAACCGTCACAAAAGCAATCAATAAAGCCATCAATCCTGCCAAAGCAAACATCCACCAGCTAATGTCTACACGATATGCAAAATTATTTAGCCATTTGATGATCGCCCACCACGAAGCGGGAACTGCTATTAAAATCGCTATAAATACCAGCTTCAAAAAACTACCTGTAAACAGCAACATGATCCGGGCAACTGAGGCACCTAAAACCTTTCGTACACCCACTTCTTTTACACGCTGCCGGGTGGATAAATGCGCCAGACCAAATAAGCCAAGACTACAAAGTATAAATGCCAGCAAGGAAGCAAAGTAGATTACTTTTTGCCAGCGTTTTTCCTGAACGTATTCAGCGGCATTTTTTTCATCAAGAAAACGATATTGAAAAATGGCAGTCGGCATAACTCCCTTGTAAACTTTTTCTAAAGCAGCGATGGCTTTTTGCTGGTTTGCCTTTTGAAATTTTATCCATAACACATTTCCATCGCCCGTATTTTCAACCATTTTTATAAACATTGGTTTGATGGGTTCACGAAGAGAAGCAAAATGATAATCTTTGAAAACACCAACGATTTTTGTGTAAGTAGTGTCGTGAAACCAGACAGAAAACATTGTTTCTCCAATAGGATCTTTCAGGCCCGCCGCCTTTACAAAAGTTTCGTTTACAATGATGCCACCTTTTTCATTGTTTGATATATTCTCGCCAGTCAGCAGTGGAATTTCCATTAGCGACAGGTAATTCTCATCTGCAGTCTTACTGGTGGCAGAAAATTTATGACCATGGATTTCAACTTCATCTGAACTCTCATGGGTACTAAAAGACAACGACATGATAGACGACTCTTTTCTGAGTTCATTTTTTAGATAATCGAGAATGGGTTTATAATCACCCCTATCGCCTTCAACTGTAGTGGTTAGAATATGGGAAGGATTATAACCAAGATTTTTTGTGCGAATAAAATTCATCTGCCTGTAAAAAATCAAGGTTCCGGCTACCAGGAAAATAGCGATCGCAAATTGCAGTACTACAAGGCTGCGTCCGAACAAATTTCGTCCACTTAGTTTTTGCTTATTGTATAAAACTTTAACCGCTTTAACCCGCGACAGTATTACTGCAGGATACAAACCATTCAACAATATGATTACCACAAAAAGTAACATAAAATTTGACAGCAGTTGTACGTTGAAAATTTCATTGATTGAAATATGCTTACCGGTAACATTATTGAACAGTGGCAACGAAATTGTCATCAGAAGCAAGGCAATTGAAAAAGAAGCAAAGCATAATATTGTCGCCTCCAGCAAGAACTGGAAAACAACCTGGCCGCTGCTGCCACCTGTTATCTTTCGAATACCTACTTCCTTAGCCATGTTCAGCGAACCGGCAATACTAAGATTAATAAAATTGATCGTTGCCATCACCAAAATGAAAAGGGCAATACCCATGAACGTATAGGAATAAACCGGGCTGGCTACATTAACTACGCCACTTTCATTCCAGCCGCTGCCTGCGAGGTATGTGTTGAAATGTATATCCGTCATGGGTTGTAATCCATACCTAACCTTTGGGTCAAAATTATTATTGTTGTATTCGGGATTATTAAGCTGAACTTTTGCGTGTTTATCATAAATGGCGTTAAACTTCGCTTGCACCTTTTCAACATTTGCGCCGTTATGCAACACTACAAATGTTCCGAGCCAGGCTCCAAACCAGTTATCATTCTGGAATGAAAGCTCCATAAAGCTGAAGGTTAATAAAGCATCGAACTGAAGAGAGGAATTACCCGGAGGATCTTTTATCACTGCAGTAACAACGAGCGGCATTCCGAGCTTTTGAAACGAAGGATCAGCTTCCTGTGACAATAATTTTCCAATTACTTCAATACTGTTGAACAACTTTTTTGCAAGTGTTTCAGTAACAACCACCGAGTTAATATTCTTCAATGCAGTTGAAGGGTTACCTCTTAAAACCGGGAAAGTAAAAACGTCGAAAAAGGAACTGTCAACCCACAGGGGTTTTATGCCAAGGGTTTTATCCCCGTACACCAGCGTACTACCCACATCACCTCCCAATAACCGCACCATATGCTTTACTTCCGGTGTAGTCGTTTTGAAAGCTGGTCCGTGCACGTGACCCGTATTACCCATCATGCCTCCGCGCTCTCCTCTTTCATTAAGGAAGCTGGAAGTGATCCTGAATAAATGAGGGTTGTTTTTGTGAAATTCATCAAAACTGTGTTCGTCTTTCCAATATAAAATGGCCAGCAGCATACAGGTGATACCAGTAGCAAGACCGGTAACATTGATGGCAGAATAAAGTTTATTTCTAAGCAGGAAACGAAGGGTAGTTTTGAAATAGTTCCTCCACATGTGCCGGCAGTTTTATCAAATCTAATCGATTTTGAATTTGCACAATACCAGGATATAGCCGGGTATCTTTTGAACAGGGTTTGGAGAAATCGCGGATGAATTTTAAATAACTTCCGTCTTACATGCAAAGCAGATTTAAATGGGTAAACATTTACCGGGTAAACTCATGTAAAGGACTGATAATAATCATTCTTTCAGGCTCCAGGCCTGTCTATTTTTGAAAACCTGGTATTACTTCAAAAGCAATTGAAAGCAACCCTATAACGAAGACATCAATCCACAGTTATTTGGGTGCAGAATGATTTTGCCTGTCGCATAAAAATGGAATTTCATGTGATTGCATAAGGGTAATGTCAACAGTGCTGTGCAATTAAAAAACGATTCAAGCCATAATGAAATCACTCTTTTTTTCTATTGTTGTCAGTTTACTTCTTGCTGGTTGCAACCGTGGAATTAATAATACTATTACAATTTCAGGAGCAGCACAAGGTACCTCTTATCATATAACCTATCTCGCCGGTCAGCATTCAAACTACAGGCAATCTTTCGATTCTATTTTTAATAAAATTGATCTATCACTTTCAACCTATAATGTGGGTTCCCTTATTTCAAAAATAAATAGAAATGATACAAGCGTTATTGTCGATGAATATTTTTTAAAAGTGTTTAATAAAGCCTACGAAGTTTCGGAAAACACGAAGGGCTTATTTGATGTTACAGTGGCACCTCTTATTAATGCCTATGGGTTTGGATTTACAAAAAGAACAAGAATCACGAATGATTTGATAGATAGTTTAAATCGGTTTGTCGGGTACAAAAAAGTACGATTAACAGGCGATAAACTGGTGAAAGATCTTCCGCAGGTTATGCTGGATTTTAATGCCATCGCACAGGGATACACGGTAGATATACTGGCAGCATTTCTCGATAGTAAAGGTATTAGTAATTACATGGTTGAAGTAGGCGGAGAATTAAGAGCAAAAGGCACAAAATTGAATGATAGCAGCTGGACTGTTGGTATCGAGCAGCCAAACGAAAACGTTTCCGAAGGCGCATCCTTATTTGCATCAGTTAGTTTAAACGACAGATCATTGGCTACATCTGGTAATTATAAAAAATTTTATGTAGAAGAAGGCAAAAAATACGCTCATATAATTGACCCTTTTACCGGCTACCCTGCCAAAAATAATTTGTTGAGTGCCACAGTGATTGCTAATGATTGCATGACTGCCGATGCTTATGCAACCTCATTTATGGTGATGGGATTAGAAAGATCAAAACAGTTCTTATCAGAACATAAAGACCTGGACCTGGATGTTTTTTTTATTTACGATGAGAATGGGTTGTCAAAAAAATACGCATCCAAAAATTTTGAGAAAAATATAATAACGGGCTTGTAGACCCTGGTTGTAATTCAGTTTATAATTCCTGGAAAAAATTAAAATAATAATGATAAAACAAATACTAGTTCAGCTCAACCAGATATAAATCAATTTAATATGAATACTTCTAAATTAACCAGGGTGCAGGGTTTTGTATTGGTACTGCTTCGAATTTTAATCGGGTGGCATTTCTTATATGAAGGAGTTATAAAAGCGTATAATCCTTCCTGGACCTCCCGCGGTTACCTGCTAAGTGCCTCCATTTTAAAACCATTTTTTGCCTGGCTCGCCAGTGATTCTCTTATTTCCATTATTGACAACTTAAATATCATAGCACTGATAGCTGTTGGAATAAGTCTTCTTATTGGTATAAAGGTAAAATGGGGTTGTATTGGCGGCGTATTGCTGTTGCTTCTTTACTACTTTGCTCATCCTCCATTACCGGGTTTACCACAGGGTCCTTCAGAAGGAAGTTATTGGATAGTAAATAAAAATTTAATTGAGATGGCAGCACTTTTTGTAGTGTACCAGTTCCCACTTACATCCCTGTTTGGATTAGAAAAAATGTTTACAAAGAACAAGGTAGTCACATCAAAAAAAGTAGTCACTTCAATAAACTAACGATCATGGAAAACGAAAATAATTTTTTCAAAAAGTGGAACAGGAGAGATATTTTAAAATCACTTGGAGGAATTCCATTATTTGGTGCCGTTTGGTATTCCGGTGCCAGCCTGGCCGGTTCTGCCAAACGTGAAAAGCAATTTTTACTTGAAACATTAGATATCAAAGCCTCTCCTCCCCCGGCTTCGGGTGCTATGAGTGGCAAACCACTTCGTATTGGTATTATTGGTTTTGGTATTAGGGGTGAACAACTTTGTCGTGCATTAGGATTTGCCTCCACTGGCTGGTTAAAAGAAATGAATGAAGCCCTCGTAAAAAATCCAAAAGACACAAGACTGGCTGATTTTAAAGCACAGGAAAACCTGAATATAAAACTGGCTGCTATTTGTGATGTCTTTGATGAGCGAGCTCAAAACGCGTTAACATCTTTCAACAGCGGCGATAATAAAATAAAAAGATTCCGTACCCATACTGAACTAATAAATAGCGGGGAAGTGGATGCCATTGTAATTGCAGCCCCGGATCATTGGCATGCTCCGATAGCTATTGAAGCGTTGAATGCAGGTGTACACGTTTATGTTGAAAAACCCATGACGCATAATATTTCTGAAACTTATTTATTAAGGGAAACTGTGCTCAAAAATCCCAAAACGGTTTTCGCTGTTGGCCACCAGCATCGTCAAACGCAGAGTTTTCTTACTGCACAGGATGTTATCAAAAAGAATATTCTTGGTCATGTATCATTGGTTGAAACAAACACGAACAGGAATGACGATAACGGTGCGTGGCAATATGATATATCTGAAGCCGCAAGTCCAAAAACAATTGATTGGGATTTGTTTCTTGGAAACGCACCAAAAGAGCCTTTTAACCTGGAGCATTTTTTCCGCTGGCGTAAATGGTGGGCTTACGGATCAGGATTATCAGGCGATTTAATGACACATGATTTTGACCGCATTAATTGCATCCTAAAAATGGGAATACCTTCATCGGTAACAGCGTCAGGTGGTATCTATACCCATCGCGATGGACGTAATGTTCCGGATGTAATGCAGGTAACGATGGAGTTCCCTGATTTTAGTACCGGTGGAAGCCAGAAGGCTGGCAAAGAGAAAGGAATGACCTTTGTTTATAGTGCTACATTGGGAAACCAGTTTGATCGGGGCACTGTTATAATGGGACATGATGGTAGTATGGAATTGGGTAACCGCATTACGGTATACGCCGATCCGAGATCAACCAAATATGCTGAATTAATAAAAGAAGAACGCATTGAAGCCGGCGTTCCAATATATCAATACGATCCTGCGGTTAGTGGAACCGATGCTGTTACTTCTGCTACGGCAAAATATTTCGCAAACAAAGGATTATTGTGGACCTATAGAGATGGAAAAAGAGTTGATTCAACGTTTCTTCATTTACGGGAATGGTTAAGTTGTATCCGCAACGGTGGCACTCCAAGTTGTTCCATCAAAGAAGGCTTTGAAGAAGCTATTTCAGCTCATATGGGAGGCCTGTCCTATAAACTAGGAAGAAGAATTGAGTGGGATCCGGTAGCACAAAAAATAATAGCCAAATCAGGCGAAGATCTTGATGCTATTTTATTATCGAATACGTAATAAGAGACAAGAAATTAGCAATAGTTAGCTTAAGATTGAAACAAGCTGGTTTACGTTTTTCTTAATTCAATTTTACATATCGTACATCTTATAATAATTTGTATTACGATTAAATATAATATTTTTTTAACACCTTCTATAGTGGAAGGTGTTTTTAGTTTTCTTACCCAGGCTTAGACTTATTTCAAAAGATAATTTACAGAGAGGTTTGTGGGCAGATGAAGCTCAATTCTGCCTGTAATGAATCAATTGGATTTTACCTTTAACCCGGAGTCATAAATATTGTTGCTGCTATATTGATTTCATTTACAACTTTGCGGAAAGCATTATCAATACTTTATTTTTAGCATGAGCGAAGTAATTATCAGGATATATTCAGACTACTATAAAAAAAGTATTACAAAACTGATTCTAAAGATCCAAAATGAAGAATTTGGGATACCAATAACCCTGAACCAACAACCCGATCTAAATCAAATATCACAATTTTACCAGGCTGGGAATGGAAATTTTTGGGTTGCATTATTGGAGGGTAAAACAATTGGAACAATTTCATTATTAGGCCTTCAAAATCGAAAGGCTGCACTGCGAAAAATGTTTGTAGATAAACTTTATCGCGGCCCGGATTTCGGAGTTGGCCAAAAATTATTGAACACTTTATTTGATTGGGCAAAGCAAAAGGGAATCGAAGAAATAGTATTGGGTACAACTGAAAGATTTACTGCTGCGCAAAGGTTTTATGAGAAGAATGGATTCAAAGAAATAGAAAAAAAAGAATTGCCCGAAGATTTTCCCGTCATGGAGGTGGATGTAAAATTCTATTGTATTGCCCTTTAATTATGCTGATATAATACCAGTTAACCAGCCGGTTAAATTCACCCGGGCAATTTCGAAATCTGGTGCAGAAAAAACCTTTAATTTAGATTAGGACTGGTAAAGCCAAGCCCTTTCATACCGCTCTTTACTTCAGCACATTCCATAAATAATTTCCAGAGCAAACCACTTCTGTAATTTTCAATCATTACTATAATCGGACCCTGGTCGATCGCTAAATAAGATGGGGCAAACCACAGCTCTTTTAAGCTAAATGCATCCACGAAACCGAATTCGTTTTCCTTCCAAATTTTATCCCCCAGTGTGTAATAAAAATATTTAAGCGCCTGCATGGATTCAACGGGCGTATATGGGAAAGCCGAGAGTGCTGCTGTTGGGGCAATTACACCTACATCGTTGGTTGGTGAACTTGCAGTGTACCCATTAGGAATATCACTGGCTGTAAGTCCCCAGTTATTAGCACTGTAACCATGATTTTTTGAATCTTCTTTACAATAGTTATAATTAATAAGCGTATGATTTTTATTCTGCAACCAATAATCCGCATAAGCATCTTTTAAGTCGGTTGGATTAATACCCAAAAACGAATATTGCGAATAGAATAAGGGTCCTCCATAATCTTCGCCTAAAGGCAGGCTTAGTCCATAAAAAGATTTACCGTTCTTCATATTGCCACTTCTTGCAAAACCCTGGTCATAGACCGATTTCGGAATAGCAAATGTTGGCGATGAAGCAGCCAATGCATAAGTGATCAAACATTCGTTCCAACCTCTTACTTGCAAGTTCATATCCCAACCAAAATTGGGGCTCCAGTGCCAGTACAACACTTCTTCGTTATTTTTTCGAAACCAATTCCATTCAACACCACGCCATATGCTGTTGATGGTATTGCGCAAAGCAACTTCCCCTGCATCGGCACCATTAAAATATTGCCTGGCACACAACAATCCCTGGATCAAATAAGATGTTTCCACCAGGTCGGCGCCATTGTCCTTGGCGCTAAATGGAATTACAACTCCTGTTGCACCATGCAACCAATGCGGGAATGCACCATGAAATTTTTGAGCGGTGTTCTGCAAAAAATCGGTCATCAATTTCAAGCGGGCAAGTCCTTCGGCACGGGTAATAAATCCCCGGTCAATTGCAGCTACAATAGCCATTACGCCAAAGCCGGAACCTCCGGATGTTACTACGTTATTATCACCATTGGTTCGTTCCCTTGCAAGGCCGCTTGTGGGATGACCAAAATCCCAGAAATACTTAAATGTTACACGTTGTACTTTGTCGAGTAAAGCATTGTCGGAGAGCGCCGGGTATTTTGGAGTTGGATCAATATCAGTCCGCAAATCAATGTCGGCTGCAGAAGATAGTTTTGCACCATTTTTAGAGGCCAGCGTAGTTAATACCAACAACTTAAAGTCAGTAAGAAATGCCAGTGAATTGGAGGGAGTAATAACTAACAGGCTATCTCCTTTTTCATAAGCCAAAGTGATTGGTACAGCAGTTCCGCTTTTATCCTGTAATTTGATAGATGATGCAACAGTTGACTGGTTAACCGGGGCACTAAAAGCCAGCCGCGTAACGGGTTTGCCGGCAAGGCCGATATACTTACTCCCGTTGTTAATTCCATCTACAGTAACTGTTTGTAAGACAAGTGCTGTGGGTATAACCGGGGGCGTAACTGTCGGGCTCGTTTTCTTTGAGCAACCTGGGGCCAGTATAAAGCAAACGGTAACAAGGCATATCACTGCTTTCATTGATAATAATTAAAAATTGAGAATTGCGGCAATGCAACCTGCCGGAAGAGTAGCGGCACAATAAGACTAAAGACAAAGATAATTTACAAATCCACTAATGGTCAAATCACAATAAAGGTCCGGGGTATGAGATAATCTGTTCTGCCATCAAAGTATGCCTTTATAATTGATGCCTGGCAAAGGGCAGATTTTTTAACCGCAGTGAATTAAATTATGATTTATAAGTGCTTTCCAATATTGCGCACCATTGGAAATCAATCTTTTTTCTTGTTTTCTTTCGCAGCCTTTTCTTCCTTTTCACTTTTATCTTTCTTCTTGTCTTTATCGTCATCCGAGCCAAAAAGTTTTTTAAAGAATCCTTTCTTTTCTTCTTTAGGCTCTGAATCTACCGACGCGATTGAGATTTTATTTTCAACTGAAGATGTAAGGGCCTGGATAAAAGCATTGCGCAGCATATCCATGATGGCATACCAGGTGCCGGCTTTTAACTTGCTGGTACTTCCTTCAAGCGGAATTTCAGTAGCAAGCTGATCTTTTTTCTTATTTGTGAACAGTTGAGCCGCACCTCCAACAACATGCTCCCAAAGTTTGCCAAAAAGGTTGTCTCTTTTATCTTCCGGTCCTACAACATCCAGGTCTTTGATAATTGGTTTCACATAACCCTTATACCTGCCATTCCTGGCTGCCATTTCGGTGTATAATCCAAATCTTCCCTTATTTACATCAACTCCTGCATATGCTTGTAAAAAATCGTTCAGTTGAGTGAGGTCGGTGTTCTCCATCTTTGAGTTTAAGTCAAAAGTCGCCTCTTTAGCCAGGGGATTCATTTTAATAGAGAGATTGAATGTGCCGCTATAAACTTTTGCATCCGCTTTAAGTGAAGCAGGCAACAACTCACCTGTCTGATAACTGTTCCTTAAGTTCTCAGCCACCAGGTTCAATTCTTTCATTCCAATATCTACTTTGGGTGATGCTGAAAGGTCTTTGTAGCGCAACTGGCCATTATGTATAACAACGCGGTTTATTTTAAGTGGCATTAAATCTTTAATCACTCTTCTAAAATCGGAAGTATCCTTTTGCACCTGCGACGGCTCTACCCTGTTTTGCGTAAATACCAATGCAGGATTTCGGATGATGACTTCTCCCACCAGCGATCCTTTAAACAGTGCTTTCCATTCAACAGACAGATCGATAAGTCTTGCAGAGATGAAAGGGGTTTGTTTTTGCTTTTTATCAACTTTATTAAGGTAAACAGAATCTATCATGTAAGCGCCACGGTAAAGTGAAAGATCCACATCTTTTACATGACCATAATAACCTTCCATTGAAGCAAGAGTTTTATTTACGTAGCGCAGAACAAAGAATGGCAGCAGTAATCGTATTATGATTAATACAAGTATGATTATTATAGGTATCAGCCAAAATCTCCGCCGTTTTGAAGTTGGTTTCGCCTTCATGTTACAGGAGTTTAAGGATTTTATTTGCAACATTTACCTGCTTGTTTTTAACCAGCATGCTGAAGCAGGATTTTGTTGCTTCTAATTGCATAAAAGAACCATACCCACAGTAACAATCATCTTTATTTTAGTTGATAGCTAAGGGAACTGATGTAAAACGATTTTGATGAAAACTACTTAGCTTTTAAAAACATCAATGGCTCATTGTTACGTGCCACTACTATAACTTCTCCCCGCATTGCTGTGCGCAGTTTCTTGATGTCCCGCACTTCTCCCGGCAGAGTTAATTGCGATTGGTGGAGGTATCGAATTGTTTTATTACCCGCTCCAAATAAGGCCAGTGATTGGGCATCATAACGTCCTTCATACGGCGTTACGTTATAAAAATTTCCACCCGCAATAAACTGTTTATTTAAAGAGTCATTATTAAATTGTGAAAATGAAAAAACCGGTGCTAACTGGAGATTTGCTGGAAGATCATTGATAGAAAAATTTCCCCTGCCATCACCATAACAGGCAGCAGATCCTAATCTTTCAGCAGGCCGTGGTGCAATGGTATCTATCCATCCATAAAACACATCTTTCATTACAACACCTGCATACTCATTGTAAAGCAGGTAATGTTTCTTCAATTGCGGTAATTGCCGCTCCACTTCATCTTTTGCGAGAAATGGATATTCCTTTCCATCCACCGTATAAGAAAGCAATTGTTCCACCTGCCCGTTCCTGTCAAAATCAGCTGCATATAAATTCAAAGGGCCGTTTTTCTCAATCCAGAATTTATTATTCCAACCCCAGTTACCCGCCAGCAGATCTGTGTTACCATCACCGTTAATGTCGCTGGCATAAAGGGTTTGCCAAACACCTGTTGAATTAGGAATGATGTTCTTTTTAAAAATGCCTTTTACATTTATAAACACGGTAAGTGGCATCCATTCACCAGCCACTATTAGATCTGAATATCCATCTTTGTTTATATCGTTAAAAACAGCACTGGTAACTATACCCAGGTTGTTTAATGTGATAAGGTTTTGGCCAGCAATAGTAAACTTTCCTTTTCCATCATTTAATAACAAATAAGATGTTTGAGGAATACCATACGCTTTTGCATCAGCAAGAGTTCCAACAAATAAATCCATATCGCCATCATTATCGACATCGGCGCTGGTTACACAAGATTTGTTTTTTAATATGGCAGGCAATGCACCTGTAGCTTTTGTAAAATGACCAGTACCGTTATTCATGTATAAACGGTCTGCAAGCATGGGCTCGTTATCGAGGTATTGGTTACCACCACTTACTACATATAAATCCTGCTTACCATCACCATTGGCATCAAAAAAAACTGCATCTACATCTTCGCAGGCTGCATCTGTAGCAAACAACCCTGTATCTGCAGGAATAAAAGCACCATTGCCTTGCTGAATAAATAATGAACCTGCCTGCCCGGCTGCACCACAAGCAAATAGATCATCTAAACCATCACCGTTTATATCGGCAACCGCCAACTTTGGACCTCTTGTAGATTGCCCGTGTGGAATAAGATATTGGATATTGAAATCATTAAAGCTGTTCTCCTGGTGTTTCCAATTGATGGGTGTTTCATTTGATACCTGTAAAAATGGTTTAGAAGGAGTGAAAAAAGCATCCTGCTTAAATGACCCGGATGCATTTTTTTGCTGCAATTCCAGTTGCTTATTTACAGGGATATTTTTTAATAGTTGATAACGCTGATCGGGCCACACAACCAGTATGCTGTCGATGGTTGCAACTGAATCTATTCCGAAATGTAAACGGGTATCAGAGGAAGATTGAAAACCACGTGTGAGCATCAATTGCTGGTATTGCATTCTATTTCCGGCAAACACATATGCCTTAGAACCTATGCCATTTGTATTGGCAGCCGCACCTTTTAAAACAAGTGATAAATAATTTTTCTTTGGTGCATTGTTTTGCAGCACAACCGCTTTTTCATTCAATTGATTTATAACCAGGTCAAGGTCTCCATCGTTGTCAAGATCAGCATAAGATGCGCCGTTGAAATAGCCCTTCATATTACCGGTACCCCATTCGTTGCTAACCGGTTTAAAAAAAGCATTTCCATCACCCTTAAATAAAAATGGCTGTGAACTTCCATCAGGCATTTTTTCCAAAGCCATATCATCGTACTTATCCGATTGATTTAAAGCTTTTCTAACTGCGAGATCGGATACGTAACGGATATAATCGAGATCAACCGGACGCTTTACGATACCACTTGAAATAAACAAATCCTTATTGCCATCATTATCAAAATCAGCAAACAAAGGGCACCAGCTCCAATCAGTTGCTGCCACTCCGCTCATCAATGCTGTTTCGCTAAAACTGTTTCCGTCGCCGTTGTTGCGTTGCAAACAATTTTTTGAAAACTGGTATTGAAACCCGTTTTTAATGATCTTGTATTTGTATACTTCAGGATTCTCGTCACTGCCATATGATTTCAATATTTTTTCATTATCCGGCAGCATATCAACAGTTACTACATCCAATTGACCGTCGTTATTATAATCAGCAATATCGTTACCCATACTAAAGCGACTGTAATGGGCAAAGTGATTAGCACCGTCTTCTTTAAAACTTCCATCTCCATTGTTTATATAGTAATAATCATTTTCATGAAAGTCGTTACCTACATAAATATCATCCCAACCATCATTATTTAAGTCGGCAATGGCCAGGCCTAAGCCATATCCTAAACTGCTTTGATAAATGCCGGCCTGCTTTGAAACATCGGTAAACATTGGTACACCTTTTACCCCGCCAGCTTCAGCAATCATATCGTTTCGATACAACCTGTCACCGGTATATTCATCATATTTACGGCGGTTGCTGGTATCAACAATATTTTCATTTGCCTTATGCGATTGATTAAGCAGGTAACAATCAAGATCGCCATCATGATCATAATCGAAGAATGCAGCTTGTGTAGTAAATCCTGAAAAATCAAGTCCGTATTTTGCGGCACTTTCTGTAAATGAAACATTACCTGCAGCACCTTGCTTTCCATTATTAATAAAAAGCTGGTTATGGCCAAGCAAACCATGGTGGTTGCTAACTGTGGATACATAAATATCGAGTAGTCCATCTCCATTTACATCAGCCATCGTTACACCACTGCTCCAATCGGCAGTACCTGCTACACCCGCTTCTTTGGTAATATCTTCAAACGACAAATTGCCTTTGTTGATGTATAATTTATTGTTTCCATTACTGTTAGCTGTGAAGTAGATGTCGGGCAAATTATCATTGTTTACATCACCGATACTAACACCTCCACCGTTGTAATAATACAGGTAATATAAAATCCCAAAAACATCTCTTTTCTCCAATGTATTGGCAAACCGGATATTGGTTTTTGAAGCTGGTAATTCACTAAATAAAGTGGCCGGCTTTTTACAGGAAAAAAAAGCCAGGCAACTTAAAACAACCACAAAACAATAAGGCCGCAGAACAGGCATGTAAAACAGTTTTAAAAACGCTAATGGTGCAAGGTGTAAAAATACTGGTTATTTTGCCGATGTGCTGTAGCTTTAAAGCCTTATAAAACTTAGAGATAACATAACTTTTTTAGTGCAGGTATACCCCTAAATTTCATGACAAAGATTACTGGTTATCCAAAGTCAATTATCACAATCACCATCCTAATTACCAGCATTATACTATTAACGCAATGCATGGAAAAAAATGATGCGGAAACTGTAGTGACCCAAACTGATTTCACTAAATATTCAGGGTCAGCTGCCTGTGTCAATTGCCATGAAGACATCTACGATGCTCATATTAAAACAGCCCATTTTTTAACTTCCACTGCTCCGTTGGAAAAGCATATAAAAGGCAGTTTTGAAACGGGAAAAAATGTTTTTGCTTATAATGCAAATGCATCTGTTGCCATGGAAAAAAGACAAGATGGATTATACCAGGTGCAATATGAAAATGGCATCGAAAAAAAAGCCCGCCAATTTGGAATGGTAGTTGGTTCCGGAACCAAAGGCCAAAGTTTTTTACATTGGCAGGATGACCTCCTTTTTCAAATGCCCATCACTTATTTTACTGCTGCCAGCGAATGGTCTAACAGTCCGGGTTTTCCTCCGAAACCCATTTTTAACCGGGTAATAACCTCGCGTTGTTTGGAATGCCACAGTACATATGCTGAAACAATACCCGGTGGTGAAAAACAACCTGACCGGTTTGATAAAAACAGGATCTTGCTTGGAGTAGATTGTGAAAAATGTCATGGCCCGGCAGCTGAACATGTCGATTTTCAAACAAAACATCCTTCAGATTCCATTGGAAAATTTATTCTAAACCCCGATAATTTTTCCAGGCAGCAAAAGTTGGATCTCTGCGCCTTATGTCATGGGGGCAGGTTACAAAAAACAAAACCCTCTTTTTCATTTACAGCAGGTGAAAAGCTGTCTGATTTTTTTGTACTGGATACTACAGCTCCAGATCCGGAGAATATTGATGTGCATGGTAACCAATATGGTTTAATGCGTGCCAGCGCCTGTTATAAAAAAAGTACCGATCTTACCTGCAACAGTTGCCATAGTTCACATGAAAATGAAAAAGGGGAAACAGCACTTTTTTCAAAAAAGTGTATGAGTTGTCATAGCAAAGAGCATAACAACTTTTGCAAAATGGAGCAAAAGCTGGGATCAGTAATAAATACCAACTGTATTGACTGCCATATGCCTGTAAAACCCTCTAAAGCAATTGCCGTTTTTTTACCAGGAGAAAAAGCCCCAACTGCGGCGATGATACGATCACATTTTATCAGTATTAACCCTTCACTTACTAATATTATGATCAGAGAATTAGAGAAAAACAAGCGCAGGTAGTTTACTTATCTAAACATTTTTAAACCCTGATTTACTTCCTTGTTTTATAAAATAAAAAGAGGCCGCCTCCGCTATTGGAGACAGCCTCTTTCATCAATATGTTCAAACAATAATTACATCTTGGCAGTATAAAGATTGGTAACGTCTGCAGCACTTAAAGCAGTACCATACAACCTGAACTGGTCGATAGCACCATTAAAATTACCCATCCATCCATCTGGTGTTTTACCAACTGCAAAATGCCCTGGACCTCCTACTACAACACCCGCCATTTTCGCAAAATTCAATTTGCCACCGTTGTTATTGAATTTACCAAAATCAGCAGGCAGGTTTGCTACCGGCGCGCCATCAACATAAGGTATTAGTTTTGATGCTGTTCCATCAAATACAAATGCTACATGGTGCCAGTTGCCATCCAATAACTTAGGAATACGCTTTTCTTTTACAAATTCAAACCATTGGTCGTTTACATAAAACTTGGCAGCTGCCGAATCTTTAGAACTTGGATTACCCGCATCTTCAAACATGAAGAACATGTCCATGCTTGTCCAAATATCCGTGGTGGTAGCAATTCCAAAGGCAAAGGAAGTGCCCCCGCCAGCCGGGTTAGGCCCATTCTTTTTCATCCAGAAGGATACTGTAAAACTGGTGCTGTTTTTAAAATCATTGGCTGAAGGATAAACGATATAACCGTTGGCTCCGGCACTCATTGCTTTACCGGAAATACCATCTACAAAAGTGACATTGTTGCTAACACCGAAATTGGCTCTCGTGCTATCAACATTTCCACCATCGTAAGCAGCATAAAATTTTAATGGTCCCCCCGGAGGATTGGTATCTTTTGGGTAGTCAGTTGCTAGGGCTGGACGATCCATCTTTTGGCATCCTGCAAGCACAACGCCAGCAGCCAGGATGACCAGGGCATACCTGGCGTTTTGAAGTTTAAAATTCATATTAAAAATTTATTTTATGAAAAAATGGAAAGCCCGGACAATTAAATGGCCGGGGCTTTCATTCAATTACCATTCCGGATTTTGTTTCAACACACCTCCCGAGAGATCAATTGCCTGCTGTGGAATAGGATAATATCTTGCCCTGTTGGTATATCCTAACGGACCCAATACAGAATTTGCATCCCCCCAACGTACCAGATCATAAAAACGCTTGCCTTCCATTGCCAGTTCGTAATGGCGTTCGTTCTTAATTGCTGTACGCATCTGGGCCTTGTCTACAAAAGCAATTGGAGGAACTATGGTACGGGTTGGTCCTAAATTACCACTGGCCCTGTTCCTGATTAGTTCAAGGTTGGCAGCAGCTGTTACACCATCTCCCAGTTCATTGGCTGCTTCTGCAAGCATTAATATTACTTCTGCATACCTGTAAATACGGTGGTTTATCCAACCTGCAGAACCACTTTGGTTGATATAACCAGTATAAGTTCTCATAGCCGGGTCGTTACCAGTATACAATTTTTTGTTCCAATATTTTTGAGCAAGCCCACCTGTACCATCGGGATTGGTATAAGCTGGCACCGTTGCACCGAAGCCACCTAAAGCAGGTCCGCCATCAGACTGGCCTGAAAACAAAATTGTGCGTTCTTTTCTTGGATCGTTTGCAGCAAAAGCATCTACCAGGCTCTGAGTAGGTGCATTCCAGCCCCATCCTAAATTCCACGAAACGGGAGCACCATTTTGTCTTACCTGTTGTGATGTGCCAAAGTCTGAACCATTATAGAGCGATGAATTATTAACTGCATTAGCTCCCACTGTTGCCTGCATTTCAAAAATCGATTCGGGACTGTTTTTTCCAGCTCCGGGAATGCTGTTCTTCCATTCTCTCCAGTTATCAGAAAAATCGGCATTTAACTGGTATTCACCTGAGGCAATTATTTCGTTACAGATAGCCACAACCCTTGCCCAGTTTTGCCTGAACAAGTACGTTTCTGCCCACACGGTGTTTGCTGCTCCTTTGGTGACTCTTCCATCATAGCCATTTCCGTAAGCATCAGAATTTAGCGGTAATAAAAGAGTTGCAGCCTGCAAGTTAGAATCAATGAAAGCATACAAAGTCGGCAGAGGTGACTTGTCTTTAATACCATCTGTCGGATTAACAATCCTGAAGTTGATCAATGGAACCTCACCGTAAGTTTTTACTAATTCCCAGTAAGCATAAGCCCTGAAAAAGAGCGCTTCGCCCACATTTCGTAGGGAGGCGTCGTCGGTTACCTTTAATGAATCCGCTGTATACAATGCTGTATTGGCAGCATTGATCATCGCATAGTGGTCGTTCCAATATGTATTAGGTGCCCAGTCATCTTTGCTGTAGTTGAAAGCATCAAATTCCGTTACCACTTCCTTACCGTCGCTGGCATCACTTCCTTTCTGAGCATCGTCATCCCGGATGCTATGGAAATCTATCCATGGCAGGGTAGAAAATCCACCATATGATCTGAGAATATTATACATGCCCAAAACCTGGCCTTCCAGGGCGCCCTGGTTTAGATCATCCAGTGTTGCAGTCAATGGCTTGCGGTCGAGAAACTTTTTGCAACCTGCGATGGAGAATAGCATGGGGAATGCTACAAGCAAACTCCATAAGATTTTTTTATTATTTTTCATGCAATGGAATTTAAATGATTAAAAAGTGATGTTCAGACCAGCAGTACTTACCATTGGCAAAGCTCCGCCCGCGTTATCGTATCCAAACGCAGTTGCATCACCACCATATTCTGCAGTATAGCCATAGTTGTTTTTAAAAGTTTTCAAGTTCTGCACATTTACAAACAGGCGCAAACTCTTAACTTTTATTTTAGATAGCATAGCCTGTGAAAAACTATATCCCAATTGTACGTTCCTGATCCTGAAAAAACTTCCATCTTCAATATTGTAACTTGAACCATTGTAGTTGATACGATCGCCCTGGCCTAGAATGGGTACCCAGTTAGAAGTACCTTCTCCATTCCACCTGTCAATCTTATCGCCTGAGTAATTTACTCTCTGGAATGGTGATTCAAGTGAACCCCAGGTTCTGAATATTTCATTACCATAAACACCTAACATATCTACTCCAAGATTAAACCCTTTATAGGTAAGGTTAATTGAGGTACCGTAGGTAAAATCCGGAGTTGGATTGCCTATAACGGTGCGGTCGTCTGCTGAAACTACGCCATCGCCGTTAACGTCTTTAAATTTAAAATCACCCGGGCGGTAAGAGCCGATAGCTGCTGCACTGGGCGACTTCAGAATGTCGGCATAGCTCTGGTAAATACCTTCTACAACATAACCGTAGAAAACACCAATTGGGTAGCCTGCGGTAGTTCTGCTTTCAGCACTTCCATTGTTTTGAAAACGCCTTTGAAGAATACCGGTAGGAAGATCAGAACTCAGGTTCAACACTTTGTTTTGAAGGAATGTGATGTTTCCTCCAATGTTAAGTGAAAAGTCCCTTGAGAATTTTTGATCCCAGCTGGCTGAGATCTCCTGGCCTGTATTCCTGATGCTTCCACCATTTACCAGTTTATTTTTTAAACCAAGAGCCGAACGATCTACATAGGTCATCAGGTCACGGGTTTCCCTGTTGAAGTAGTTAGCTTCTACATGCAACCTGTTCTTAAATGCATTCGCTTCAAAGCCAATCTCTTTTGCAAATACAGTTTCCCATTTCAGATCGGGGTTAGGTATATATTCCGGATCTGCGGCGCTATACACATTGGTGCCAAATACAGCGTTTGTACCTGTATTCAGGTTAGGATAAAACGGATAGTTAAGTGGCGTGCCATCCAGTCTTGAAGCAGTCTGGTTTCCCAACAGGCCAATAGATGCTTTAATTTTCAGGAAGTCGAAAACCTGCTGTGTTTGCATGAAATTTTCTTTCGAAATATCCCATGCTGCACCTACTGCCCAAAATTGTTGGTGACGATTTAATTCGGGCAACCTTGAAGATGCATCATCCCTGAACGAAGCATTCAGGTAATATTTGTTCTGGAAATTATACAATACACGACCAAGGAAAGACACGGTTGTGTATTCGCTTTGGCTACCCGTTGAAGCGGTATTAGAAGGATCCTGGAATCCACTGTTGATATACCAAAATCTTGGATCATCAGGAATTGGTAAACCTGTTGCACCAGTAGCCTGGCTGGCATTCCCTATCCTGTTGAAGTTTCCAAAATAATAGGTAGTAAAGCCGGCGGTTCCTGTGAAATTATGATCACCAAAGCTTCTTTTATAATTCAACACATGATCCTGCTGGAATTTCCTGTAAGTATTGTCTTCTTCGCGCAGCCTGGTTGTTTGACTGTATAAATAGGGCTCGTTGTTTTTAGGATTATAAGCGTAATAAAGCGGAGTATACTGCCGGGTATTAATATTGCTTACATCGGCATAAAGGGTAGATCGTAAAGTAAAGTTTTTAAGAAAAGTAAGTTCACCAAAAACGCTTCCTACAGTTCTCAATTCAAAACTTCTTCTTTTATCCCACTCATTCTCTAACTGGATCAAAGGATTTACCACACCTGCCGACTGAAGTCCTACGTCAAGACCAGAATACAGGTCCATATCGATTGAATCGGTACCATAAGGATTTCTTACGCGGAACTGTTGTGTTCCGGCAGAAATTTGTGGAATCACTTTCCTAGCGGCATCCAGTACCCAGGTTGCATCATAAGGATTGTTTTGACGGGATACGTTCACGTTTACACCCATTCTTACGGCTTTGCTGATCCTGAATTCGTCGCTTATAGACATCAGCCATTTCTCCAATTTTTCATGCCTGATAATACCTTCGTCATACTGGTAACCTACGCCGAAGTTGAACCTGTTTTTTTCGGAACTTGTTGAAACGCTTAAATTACTGGTACTAAATTTACCAGTCCTGGTAACCGCATCGATCCAGTCTGTATTTGCAGTTAATCCGGTATAATCAAACGGATCTAAAACCGGCGGGTCGAAATATGATCTTTCTTCAGCAAACAGTGTTTTGAACTGCTCGGCATCTGCGAGCTTTATTTTATCCACCAGTTTTTTGAACCCAAAATTAGTATTGAAATTTACCGTTGTTTGCCCTGCTTTTGCTCTTTTGGTGGTAATAGCGATAACACCTGTTGCACCTCTAACACCAAAAATTGCCAGGGAGGAAGGATCTTTTAAAATTTCGATAGACTCAATATCATTAGGATTGATGTAATCGATATTGTCGTTAAAAATACCATCCACCACATACAGTGGTTTTACTGCCCCGATACTTACCGTACCACGGATGCGGATATCAGGTGACTGGCCGGGAGTACCTGAGTTTACAACAGAAAGGCCCGCTACTTTACCTTGCAATGAAGCAATCGGGTTGGTGTTTGGTTTATCTGCCACGTCTTTACCGGCAATCTTTACGATTGACCCTGTAAGATCTCTTTTGCTTGCAGTACCGTATCCAATAACTACTACTTCATCCAGTTTTCTTTCGGAAGCCGCCAAGGTTGGACTAACGCTTGCTCTTCCGCTTACTTTTTCTTCAATGGTGGCAAAACCGATACCACTAAAAACCAATGTTGCATCATCTGCTACGGTAATGGTGTAACTACCATTTGCATCGGTAGAGGTACCATTCTTGGTGCCTTTTACCACAACAGAAGCACCAGGAATAGGATTGCCCGATGAATCTTTTACGGTACCTGTTACTTTCAGATCGGCTGGAGCAAAAAATTCATCATCGAAGTTTAAAACAACCAGGTCGTCTTCCAGTATTTTATAGCTGATACCGGTACCTTCCAAAAGGTCATTTAAAACTTTTACTAATGCTTCGTTATTTGCTTCCACCGAAACTTTTCCAACGTTTTTAAGTACATTCTGGTTGTACAAAAAGCGAACGTTGCTTTGTTTTTCAATTAAAATGAGAGCTCTTTTAAGATCGGCCTGTTGCAGGCGCAAGGAAATCTTACTCTGTGAAAATCCATCGGCATACACATGCATTGACCCTATGAGTAGCAGCAATATTGTAAACTTCATAACCCGCAGAATTTGGTGGAGCTTGCTGTTCCCCCTGACATTTAGCTGTAAATCAATTACTTTCATGGCTTGTTGTTATGGTTAATAATGAAAACATTCCCCCCTGTTAGAGGCGGAAACCAGCTATCGTTTTTTAAGTTAACCTGTACGGAGGGGGATGTTGGCGCATCTCCTTCCTTTTTTCCTGGCGGTTTACATCCAGTTTTATTTTAGGAAGTATTGTTGGCAGGTTGAGTCATAAGCAATCAGCATTTATTTAGTTATAGTAATGGTTTTTCCATTTAAGTTATAATGAAACCTAAGAGCATACTTCATGTTATCTAAAGCTTGTTCAATCGTTTCATTTTTTATGGTGTAGGTTAATTGCTGTGCAGCAATACCAGGATCTGTTATGTTGATTTTTACACCATACCAGCGAGCCATTTTATTGGCAATTTCACCAAAAGACAGGTCATCAAAAATGAGACGGTTATACACCCAGGATGTTTCGATACTGGCACTATCGTTTTCCAGGTAATTTAAATGTCCTAACAATATAAGCGGTTCATTAGCTTTTCTTTCGGCAACCAGCCTGGCAGTTTTATTTACGGGTACTAATTGATCTTCATCCCGTACAACTAATTTTTCATTTGGCTTTAATATATACTTTTCATCCGGCCTCGCATTAACTGTAACTTCTACCCTACCCCTGATTAACGAGGTTTCCGAAACCTTTTCACCGGGGTAAGCCTTTACATTAAAAACAGTGCCCGTTACCTTGATGTAAATTTTATTTGTTTGGATGGTGAAAGGCATTTTGGCATTTTTCACCACATCAAAGTAGGCCTCCCCGCTCAATTTGACGTCGCGGTTGCTAATTCCATACTCTTTATTGTATTCCAATTTACTTTCTGCGTTCAACCAAACCTGTGTGCTATCGGGAAGCAGCATTTTGGTTCTGTCGCCACTTTTTGTAACAATCGACTTATTTGATTTCGCAACATCCGGGGATGTGGTTACCGCTTTTGAAGTGAGTGTAGCAAACCACAAGCAACCCGCCAATATAATAAAAAGGCTACCGAAAACCAGCAGCTGCCGGGTGTACGTCTTTTTGGCAGGCACAAAGAGGGGCTTCAGAATAATCGTATCATCTTCCCTGAAAATTGCTGTATTGTGACCAAGGGCATTCATCCTGCCAAGGTGTTTTTCAAAAGCTGTATCAGGTGCTCCTTCATCAGGGTTGGCTTCCCAAATACTGTTAACCTGCTGTACTGCAAATTGCCAATCCGCATTTTCCAATAGCATATCATCCAACTCGGAAAGCTCCAAATCAGTAGCTGTACTATTTAATTTTTTAGAAAGTAAAAACCAGAAACGGTTGTGCATAGCAAGCAGTTCGTTACCCTATGGACAATGTATCCTGCGAAAACCCCTATAGCTTCGAAAAATATTTATAACCGTATGGAATGGTCAATTTTAAATGCAATGGAAACGCCGATTTTTTTTACGGCTACCGCGAGTTGGTTTTCTACAGTTTTGGGTGAGATATGCAAGAGTTCGGCCACTTCTTTTTGTCTTAATCCATCTTCTTTCACCAGTTTGTAGATTATTTTACACTTTGGCGGAAGATCGAGTATAGCCTGCTGAATACGCCGTAACATCTCCCCTGTCATCATTAATTGGTGAGGGTCAAGATCAAGAGATTCAATCTCAACTTTTAAATCATTCAGCTGGAGATTTTGAAATTTATCCTGTTTCCGCATGTAATTGATAGACAGGTTTTTGGCCGCTACATACAGGTACAGTCGAAGATTATGTATATGATCCAGTGTTTTTCTCTTTTCCCAAATGCGGATAAAAACGTCGGACGCAATTTCTTCAGCGGCTTCCGGTGAATGAATAATAGAATAGATAAACTTTTTCAACTTGGGTTGAAAACGCAGGAAAAGTTCTTTATAAGCCGATTGGTCGTCAAAAGCAGCAATACGGTGCTGAAGTTCAGACAAATGATACGATCTATACATAGCAAGCAAAATCGAAAGCGTAAAACTAAAGAAAACCCCAACAGCAACCACAATGATTATAAGCAGGTTTTTTTAAGAGCAATTTATTAAACCCATGAAAATACTTGCGAATACTCTGTAGAAAGGTGATCCTATTTTATATGTATTACAGTGCAATTAGCAAGGCGATTTAATTATAAGACAGCAATTATCCAGTTCTGCTGCTCGCAGACCCGGCATTTTCCGCATTTTGCCCCCATCAAAAATTTTGCTTGGAAGGTGTTTGCTCCTACATTTGCATCCCTTCGAAAAACGGAGTTAGAAAAATAACCAGGATATTGGACCCTTAGCTCAGCTGGTTAGAGCATCCCGACCAAAGTCGGGAGAGTCGTCGTAAGTTCTTTCATACGTAGGAAATTAATAAACCAGGAATTGGACCCTTAGCTCAGCTGGTTAGAGCATCCCGACCAAAGTCGGGAGGGTCGTAGTAAGTTCTTTCATAAGTAGAATATTAATAAACCAGAATTTGGACCCTTAGCTCAGCTGGTTAGAGCACCTGACTCATAATCAGGGGGTCGTAGGATCGTGCCCTACAGGGTCCACTCGATAAAAGATAAGCAGTTATGATTAATTTCATAGCTGCTTTTTTTTATTGCACCATGTATTACACCTACATACTAAATTCCGTAAGCCTTGGTAAATATTACATTGGGTGTACTTCGAATCCAGTTGAACGGCTAAAAAAACACAACGCACAACATGCCGGATTCACAAGTGTTGCAAGTGACTGGACCCTCGTGTATAAAGAAGTTTTTATGACAAAGCCGGAAGCTTTACAAAGAGAAAAACAGATCAAGGCATGGAAAAGCAAAAAAATGATAGCTGCTTTAATTAAACAAAGTCCTGCTGGTTAGCGCATCCCGACCAAAGTCGGGAGGGTCGTAGGATCGTGCCCTACAGGGTCCACTCGATAAAAGATAAGCAGTTATGATTAATTTCATAGCTGCTTTTTTTTATTGCACCATGTATTACACCTACATACTAAATTCCGTAAGCCTTGGTAAATATTACATTGGGTGTACTTCGAATCCAGTTGAACGGCTAAAAAAACACAACGCACAACATGCCGGATTCACAAGTGTTGCAAGTGACTGGACCCTCGTGTATAAAGAAGTTTTTATGACAAAGCCGGAAGCTTTACAAAGAGAAAAACAGATCAAGGCATGGAAAAGCAAAAAAATGATAGCTGCTTTAATTAAACAAAGTCCTGCTGGTTATGCTTTGCTGCAGCTTTGCCTATACCACTGCTAGCTCCTGTAAATACTACTTTCCCTGTTATCTCATTTCCATTTCTTGATCTCAACTAATTTTCAAAATGTAGCTGCATCAATCACATACCGGTAACGGGCTTCTTTGTTAAGCACCTTCGCCCACGCATCATTTATCTGTTCAGCTTTTATAATTTGTATTTGCGGAAAAACATTGTTGTCTGCACAATAATCTATCACCTCTTGTGTTTCGGGCATGCCACCAATAAGTGAAGCGTTGAAATTGACATGTGTATTTGCCAAAGCGATATTGCTCAGCGTGAGGTTAAATCCAACAGGCATACCAACTTGTGTAAAGAAGCCGCCCCGTTTCACCACTGAAGCATAGGCAGCCACGTCAAATTGTGCGGGGATAGTAGAAATCATGTAGTCCAGCTTTCCTTTTAGTGGCTTCAACTTAGCTACATCATCAACAACGATTGCTTCTTTCGCTCCAAAAAGAAGTATGTCTTTTACTTTACCAGGCGATGTTGTAAATGCATATACATCCGCTCCTTTCGCTACGGCAAGTTTTACCGCTAAATGTCCCAGCCCACCAATGCCAGCCACACCTATCTTATCGCCGCGTTTGAAACCTGCATTCATTAATGGTGAGTAAGTTGTAATACCTGCACACAATAAAGGTGCAGCCTGTTCAAGGGGAATATGATTGGGGATATGAACTGCAAAATGGTCCCGTACAACAATGTTATTGGAATAACCGCCTTGTGAAATACCGGATGGTGATGTTTTATCAGGGAAACCATAGGTGAAAACGGTAGCCCCATTGTCACAAAACTGTTCCTCACCATGTTTGCAGCTTTCGCATGCCATGCAGCTATCTACCATGCAGCCAACTCCTGCCCGGTCACCTACTTTAAACTTAGTTACCTTCTTGCCAACGGCGGTAACAATGCCGGCTATTTCATGCCCGGGCACTTGCGGGTAAGGCTGTGCGCCCCAATCGCCTTTCATCTGGTGAATATCTGAATGACAGATACTCGTAAACCTGATATCAATAAGAATATCGTTATCACTTACTGCTCTGCGTTCAAAGTTCCACGGCACTAATTTTCCTGAAGCATCTTTAGCAGCATATCCTTTTGATTGGATGTTTTTTAAACCTGGTGCCTGGGCAAATATTTGTAAGGGATTTGCCAACATCAATCCTGCACCTGCCAACGAGGTTTGTTGAATAAACTTTCTTCTTGATGAATGATTACTTTCTTCCATAAAAATCCTTTAAATGTTATTTACTGCTGTTGTATTCTTCATCCGTTACTTTCTGCAACCAGGTAACTATGCCCTTTTCTGTTTTGGGTAGAATATACATTTGCTGCATACCGGTATCGGCACTTGCACCATGCCAATGCAATACATTTGGCAGACATTTTATCACATCCCCTTTCCTGATGGTTTGTTTTGCTTTACCCTTTATTTGGTGGTAACCTACACCGTCTGTAATGATTAAGATTTGGCCGGCGGGATGCGTGTGCCAGTTACTTCTTGCCCCTGGTTCAAAATACACGTTTCCAATAACGGTGTTGTAGGTAGTATCATCAGCAACCAGTGGTGTATTCCAGGCATTGCCGGTGAAGTTTTCCGCAGGACCTTTTACACCTTTAGGGAAAATTACATGCAACTCTGTGTAATTGTCTCTTGTATTATTTTCCATGCAGCTAATCGTTAGCAATGCTAAAGAAACAATTGCTGTTTTCATTGTCGATTTCATACTTGCAGTTTATAATTATTCTTATAATTGATACGGGTCTCTTTATCTATTACTGCAAGGCAAAGGTCACAGTGATATTGCCTGCACCCAGGGCAGTGGTAAGGCCAGATATATTATCAATACGTGCCATTGGTGTATAGCTATACGATGTAGCAAAGGATGTATAGAAAAGCACAAGCGTGTTTGAACCGTATAGCATCAAATCCCCTGTTTGTATCATTGCTGGATTAGAGGCATTAGCAGGTAGATTATCCGGTAAATCGAAATACTTTTCATTGCCATTTAATTCTTTCATGTTGATGGTGATGGGCAACTTTGTTTTAAGTGCAGTTACGGTAGGATTGTTATACAATGTGGCCGTAAAAATATTTGAACCGATGGTTATTTTTAGTTTCATGCTATCGGTATTTGATGCTTCCGTTGAACTGCCTGTAATCTCATTGCTTTTATTGCAGGAGAAAAGTTGCATACAGATTAAACAGGCTAAAATTGTGAAGACTGGTTTCATACTTTTTTCAATTAAATATTTTTAATGTGCCGGGCTGGTATACCACCAACAACTGTATTTGCAGGAACATCTTTAGAAACAACTGCACCTGCTGCCACCACGGCATTTTCACCGATGGTAACTCCTGGCAGTATAGTTGCACCTGCACCTATCCATGCGTTTTTCTTAATGTGAATATGCCCGGGAACAAGGGAGTGTCTATCCTCGGGTGAAACCGGGTGTCCTTCGGACAAAAGGCTAACTTTCGGGGCAATCAGTACATTGTCTTCAATGGTGATACCTCCTAAATCGAGGAATACACAATCAAAGTTGATAAAGACGTTCTTACCTATTATGATATTCTTCCCATAGTTGATATACAGTGGTGTGAAAACAACGACGCTATCATGAATTTCTGAACCCGTGATCTGGCTTAGTAAATCCCTGGTTTCTGCCGGATCAGCTGCGTTGTTTAGCTGAACTAATAGTTTTTTGGTAGCAAAAGAAGCCTCCAACATTTTATATGCTTCCGGGTTACCCGACTTAATGGTTTCATTGTTTCGTATCTGTTCAAAAAGATCTTTACTATGTTGATTTGATAACATAAGACAAAGGTCCTGTACTAAATGCATCCACCTGTAACGATTATCAAACCAATAAGTAAGAATTTCAAACTTCCTGCAATCTTAACGACTTCGGATTAGTACCAGTGAGCTTTTTAAAGAAGTTGTTGAAGTAGGTAGTGTATTCAAAACCAAGCGCATAGGCAATGTCTGCTATGTTCCATCCTGTATGTTGCAGTAGTGCTTTGGCTTCGCTAACAATTCTTTCTGTGATATGAGCTGTTGTAGGCTTGCCCGTTACTTCCTTTACTGCACGATTTAGATAGTTAACGTGCACGTTTAGTTGCGTTGCATAATCCTGTGCTGTTCTTAATCTCAAAGGGTTATCGGAACTTTCAACAGGAAACTGTCTTTCGAGCAGTTCAAAGAAAACAGATGTCAGTCGCGAGGCAGCATTGTTGTGCTGGCTATATTGTTCTGAAGGTTGCAGCTTCAGCGCTTCATGAATAATCAGGTTTATGTAGTTGCGTATTAGGTCATCCTTATAGGTGTATTCACTCTTTTGCTCGTCAATCATCTTGCAGAAGATGGTGTTTAAAAAGTCCCGCTGTTGCTCGTTAATCTTTATAACAGGTGTACCGCCTATTTTAAACAAGGAAGAATTTTGAAGGCTTTCAGAACGGTCGGAGGCTTTAAAGAAACCTTCGGAAAATAGAACCGTATAACCTACATATGTGGTGGATACTGTTTCCCAGGAATATGGGATATGCGGGTTACCAAAAAACAAAATAGTGCCTTCCTGCTCAAAACTTCTATCAGCATAATGGATCTTACTTTTTCCTGTGGTTAAACATATTTTATAAAAATCCTTCCTGCTGTAAGTTTTTGTGGCGCTTCCGTCAGCTTCAATTTGAAATACATTGAAACCTTTCAGCTTTAGTTCATTATTGAACTCGGAAACTTGTCGAACACTTTTTTCCTGCATGGAACAAAGTTAAGAAAATCAAAACATAGGATTGTCTTAAAATCGGGTTGGTTAAACTGTAAGTCAAAAATCCAAAGGTTTAAAAGGGCATGCAGCGCGGTATCTGATTGGACGATCGTGAATAAAGAATCTTTTATAACACTAACTAAATTTTGAAAGGGCAACAAGTTTAGAAAATTATTTTACTTTCAACAGACTGGCATTAATAGCCACCACTACGGTGCTAACGGTCATTAAAACGGCGCCGGCAGCAGGACTAAGTAAAATGCCCATCTTGTACAACACGCCTGCTGCAAGCGGTAAGGCCACTACATTATAACCGGTTGCCCAAACGAGATTTTGAATCATTTTACGGTAAGTAGTTTTTGCAAATAAAACGAGGTTGACTATATCTTTTGGATTGCTGTTTACCAATATAATACCTGCTGTTTCTGCTGCTATATCGCTTCCGCTTCCTACCGCAATTCCAACGTCTGCCTGTGCGAGTGCCGGCGCATCATTCACGCCATCGCCCGTCATGGCAACATACTCTCCCTTACTTTGCAGATCCCTGATCTTTTCCAATTTTTGATGTGGTAAAACTTCGGCAATAAAACTATCCATTCCTAATGCATTACTCACGCCCGCAGCTACGTTTTTGTTATCGCCTGTTAGCAAAATAGACTTTATATTGTTTTGTTTTAATGTTTTGATTGCTTCACGGGATTCAGGACGGATTTCATCGGATAAAGCAATTAATCCTGCGAGTTGATCATTGACGATTAAAAACACAACTGTTTCTATAGCATTAGCTGTAAAGTCTACCGGAACGCTAATGTTGTTTTCAATTAGATAGCCCGGACTTACAACTGCAATCCGCTTATCTTCAACCGAAGCCTGAACGCCTTTTCCAGTAATAGCTCTGAAATCTTTGGCAGCAGGAATTTTTATGTTCAGATCTTTTGCTTTCTGCAAAATGCCTGTTGCAATTGGATGTTCTGAATTCTGTTCCAACGCAACGGCGAAGCGAATAATATCATGTTCACTAAACTCTTTCTGCAAAGCGACAACTCTTGAAACATCAAACTTTCCCACGGTTAATGTTCCTGTTTTATCAAAAACCATAGTTGTTACGTTTCTTGCATTTTCAAAGGCTGTTCTGTTCTTGATCAATAACCCATTTTTAGCAGACAATGCGGTAGATTTTGCCACTACTAATGGAACTGCAAGACCTAATGCATGGGGGCAACAAATCACAATTACCGTTACCATTCTTTCCATAGCAAAAGCAATAGTTTGGCCGGAAACATACCAATAAGAAAAGGTAATGATCCCCGCAATAATTGCAATGATGGTTAACCACCTTGCTGCTTTGTTTGCAAGCAGCTGTGTCTTTGATTTTGATTGTTGTGCGTCATCTACCAGCTTAACAACCTGCGCCAGGTAAGAGTCTTTCGATGCATGGGAAACGGTCACTTTTATAACACCGTTGCCATTAATTGCGCCGGCAATTGCCTTATCACCTTTTGCTTTTCGAACTGGCTTTGATTCGCCGGTAAGCATCGATTCATTCAAGTAAGTTTCTCCTTCGAGTATTATACCATCTGCAGCAACTTTTTCACCAGGCTTTACCAATATTACATCATTAGGTTCAAGCGTCTCAGTCTTTACATCATGTACCATATCTGCCATTACCATATGCGCATCTGATGGCATTAACTGTACTAATAATTCAAGCTCCTTCGAAGCACCTGTAACAGATTTCATTTCAATCCAATGGCCAAGCAACATAATTAAAATAAGCGTTGCCAGTTCCCAAAAAAAATCCATTCCTTCAAGGCCAAATATGGTTGCTACGCTGTAGGTAAAAGCAACAGTTATTGCAAAGCCTATTAGGAACATCATACCGGGATTCCGTGCTTTTGTTTCATCCACTAATCCTTTTAAAAATGGCCATCCTCCATAAAAGAAAACAACTGTAGATAATAACAATAATAAGATATTTGAACCGGGAAAACTGATGCTGATGTGTAACCAATGCTGAATTATTTCAGATAACAGCATAATGGGAATGGTAAGGAATAGTACTACATAAAATCGCTTTCGAAAATTATAAAACATCATAGCATGATGATTGTGACCGGGATGTCCCATAGGTGGATCGCTTTCAACATAAGGCTTGCTATGCCTCTCCGTTTTTCCCATATGATGATGATGATGTACATGAGAAAGATTTTCCATGGCTACCTATTTTATTTTGAACCTGAAACCTGTATAAAACATCCTGCCTGTTACCGGTCCCCAAACCATTGATGCATCGAAATAAGAGTTAAATGGCTGATCTGCGGAAATGATTACATTTTTCTGAAAATAACCGGTGAGATTTTCAACACCAAAATACAAATCAACCGGCGATTTTTTACCTATAGATTTACTTACCTGGGTATTCATTATAATGAATGCCGGTGAATAATTTTCCAACTTATAACCAACAGGGTTTGCAGTAGTGCCAGGGATTCTTTTTCTACCATTTAAATTAAGGGTATAGTCAAATTTCCAACCTTTAATAGCATACTCCAGGTTTGCGAATCCCCTGTTAGCGGCTATGAGGGGGCGTTCCAATAACTTTCTACTGTAAGTCGATTTTACATCAAAATACCTGTAGGCAACCCTAACATTTAATTTACTTACCGGTTCAATGTTCAATTCCGCCTGTATGCTGTTTGAATAAGATTTACCCTGCAGGTTGTAAAACTTTACCTGCCTTGAATCTTCCAGGTCAACTACTACCTGGTTATCAAAATCGTTCCGGTAATAATCCAAACTCATGGTGGCCACTCTTGAAAATAAATTAAACTTCTGATCAAGAGAGATGCCCTTGTTCCAAGCAGTTTCAGCATTCAAACCATAAGCTTTACCAGTTTGATTTGCAACTATATTTAATACTCTTGAACTTACAAACACACTGGTGTTCTCTGCAAAAATATTGGCTGTGCGCTGGCCTCTTCCCGCACTAACACGGATGATTGTTCCCTTCACGGGTTCGTATTTCACATGCAATCTTGGAGTAACAAAAAACCCGTAAAGATTATTATAATCTGCACGAAGGCCGGCAATGGCGCTAAACTTTTCAGAAGGTGTAAAAGTGTATTCAAAAAACGCACCGGGAACAATTTCTTTCCTGTTATAGTTTATCGCTTTAAAATCCTCATCGTATTTATCGGAAAGAAAACTTAACCCGCTCCGAAATTTATGTGCTGTATTATTTATAATGGATTGATAGATCAAATTGGCATAAAAATTCTGCTGTTTTGCATTGTAAGTGGTTAATCCAAAATAGGAGTCTTGTTTGTGATCAATTGCTGAAATTTGCAGACCGATGCTTTGATATTTTTTTGCCGGAAATACATAACCGATTTTAGCAAATGCCTCATATCTTTCTGTGTTGATACCAAGGCCATAATGATTTGTTGTGTTTTTGTCAACATCTGTTATAAACGCAGTTTCACCACCTGTTCTTTTATCATTTAATATTTTAATACCAAACTGCGTAAGAAAACCTTTGCCATCATCATATTTGTACCTGTTTACCAGGCTAAATTGATTACCGGTTGGAAGATCCCGAAAACCATCTTTATTAAAATCAAGTTGTTTGTTAGCAATAAAATCATCATGCAATAATAATCCTGCAGACCACTTTTTACCAAGCTTACCTGAGAGGTTCAAATTGAGATCCGTTTTACCATAGTCGTTGATGTATGCATTTACATACATTTTTTCGCTGCTTTCCGGCTTCTTAAGTTCAACATTAATCTGGCCTGCAATGCTTTCATAACCATTAGCAACAGAGCCAATACCTTTTGTGAGCTGGATAGACTCCACCCAGGGTCCTGCAACTGAATTTAAACCAAGTGGTGTTGCTATACCTCTTGGGCCGGGAAGGTTTTCAACGGTTAGCTGCGTATAATTACCAGACAAGCCAAGCAATTGAATTTGCTTTGATCCCGTTACTGCATCATTGTAAGATACATCGACGGAAGGATTGGTCTCGAAGCTTTCACTCAGGTTGCAACAAGCTGCTTTAAACAATTCTTTATCGGTCATTATTTGCGTGCGGATAGGATTGCTTGCAGACAGGTAGGTTGAACGCTGTTTGGAAGTAACGACTACTTCTCCTAAGTGGTTCCCGGTTGCGAGGATAATTTTCAATTCCTTAAAGTCTGTTACAGCTATCGTATCGGCTTTGTATCCCGTATAACTTACAACCAACCGGGATGATGTTCCGTCGTGCTGTATATGAAAAACGCCCGCACTATCGGCAAAAACTCCGTTGGTGGTTCCCAACCAATGTATTGTAGCGCCCTGCAAGGGGCTAAAATCGCCTTTATTCGTGCTTTCCAACACTACTCCGCTAACAGTATTTGAAGCAGCAGGAGGGGTCCTTAAAATGGAATCTTTTACAAGACCCGGAATTATCGGTTGTGAAGTATCGATGGCAGATTTATGAAGACCGCCTTCAACCATTGATTCCATGGTTCGGTAGCGGCAACATTTCGGCAGTTGATTATAAACACGATCTTTCGATTTCTTAGTTTCAAGATCATGTCCTGCATCTACAATACTATTTTGCAGTTTATCTAAAGTAGTTTGCGATCTGTTATACACCAGGGACAACAATTTTGTATGGATATCCCAATTCGCTGATCTCACACCCCTGGATTTTACGGCTTCTTCTATACGCTCTTTGCATTGTTCACATACTCCTGATACCTTAAAAGAAACTGAAGTATCTGCCGAACTATTTGTTTGCCCTGCGGATGGTATACTTATAACAGAAATGGTTAGTATTAATAAATATTGGTACAATTTCATCTGTAAATTTTTATTAGAAGTGGCAGGAAGTATTATTGTTTTCTTACTGCCACTAAAAGTTCCTAAAATTTAAAATGCTTCAGCAATGGAGATCATTCATCTTTTTTCTGCACCAGGTGCATACCGCATTTAGCACATTTACCTGGCTTGTGATTTGTAACATCGGGGTGCATGGGACAAGTATAACTTTTCATTGCACCTGCTTTCATCTCTTCTTTTTTTGAAAGTGCCAGTTTGCCGCCACATTTAGAACACTTACCCGCTGTTGCACTTACAACATCAGCATGAAGCGGGCATTTATAATTCTTTACCGTTTCATATTTCATATGTTCTTTTTTTGTAAACTGCAATTTCATTCCACAAACAGGGCAATATCCAGACTTTGTAGCAAGCACAGAATCATGCATTGGGCAAGTATAAAAAGTTGTATGACTTGAAGTATCTTTTTTGCCTGCTTTTTCTTGTGAAAAAACATTAATTGTTAAGATGGAGAAAGCTGCCATCAACAGCATAGTAAGTGTTCTCATTTTCATGATTTAATGTTTGAAATAAAATTTTGGGATAAAACAAAACCCCAAAAGCCCGGCAAAAGAATTGCCTGGCAAACACACATTAATCAGTATCAAATAAGGAAGACTCGGTTACGGAGATAGATCGCAACACTACTGGATTGCGGAGGGCCGTTACTCAGCGGATTTGCTTCTGTAAGAGAAATTAAATGATCAGCAGGAGCCTCAACGAAATCGGAAGGAATGGCTGCCGCCAGGTAAATTGTTATGAATGAAGTTTCAGCAGCTTTTTGATCGGTTGCTGTTTTTATGATTTGTAGTTCATCGTTGCAGCAGTTTTTTGCTGCAACCAACTGCTTGTTCATGCCACATTGAGGGCATGATACGGGTTTTACAATTGCAAGTGTCCAATCTGCCAGTTTTCCCATGCAATAATGCAATTGAATGGTAGCACCAACAGAACTGCCCATGTATAAAAATGCTAATATGGCTATTACGAGCCTTTTCATTGTACTGCAGGATTACGATTAACCTGTTAACTATTTTTTAGCCGATAAAGGAACGAAATAGAACGGGACAAAACATATGACAAAAATCATCTCACAGCATGATTAACTATATTTTCAATATGTAGCTTTCAGATAGGGATACCTCGCAAATAAGTAATATGCTTCTTATTTTATCGTAATAATTGTAACTGGCCCCAATAACCCGGCGGGCAATAAGGGTTTGCCGGCCAATTTAATGGGTGAGGTAGTTTCTGTAAGTTGATTTTCAAGGGGTAACCGCTGATCACCAATAAGCCTGTTAGCCCATGTATTGGTGACAGCTATCTGCAGGGTATTTTTCCCCTTTCTTATTGCGTTTGAAATCAGGGCCCGGTATGGTGCTGTCCAAATAGTCCCACAATCCATGCCATTTAAAAAAACTGAAGCAATATTGGCAACATTTCCAAGGTCTATAGACACCTGCTTCATGCCCTCATACCCATTCGATTCGAATGTTTGTGTATAAATGGCAGTTCCTGAATAATACCTGATAGCAGTATCGTAATTATTATTCCATTGCGTCAGGCCATGGAACGTTACAGGCAAATGCGGGCCAGCAAAAGCCGGATCGAACTGCACTTGCCAGGAAGTATCCAGTAGATATTTTGTTTCAATTTTCTTTAAATACTCACCAGGATTTTGTTGTTGCCGCATAACTGGTTTAGCCATTACTATAAATACTGATCCGTTAGCTGCCAGGCTTATAGGAACATGGGTTCGCCCGTTACTTATTTTCCACTCTTCAGCCTGTTTTATCGTACCAGTTACTGCATCCCATAATTCCGGCATACGATCCTTTACCCGCAACGAAAAATTAATTTTCCTGGCTTTATCCAACTGGTTAGAAATAAAATAAATATCCATGCCCGGAGCAGTACGATGTGTCCAGGCAATACCCTTCGCACTAACACCTTGCTCTTCTGCTTTTACATCTTTATAAATGAATAATTTATCGAAAGATCCTCCCGTAAATGGTCCATAAATAATACGTCCGTTTCCTATGTTATAAAAAGTATTAGTTGCTTCATTTTTATCAGAATAACGCCATAATTCCGTTACGATTTCTCTTAACGAACTATCCTTTGTTGCCGCATGAAAAAACGCGGAAGACTTTAGTGGTTTGTTATTGAGCAATAAGGTAGCGCCGTCCTTAACCAGGTGTAATAATTTTTGTGCAACTGCAACCGACATCATAGTACCGGATGGTGACATAGCATGCGGCTGTGGCAGCACCAACAATTTATATCGGGAACCACCTTTAAATACAATATCATGGTTTTGAACCGTAGCTGATAACAATGCATCGGGGTTAAAACAATCGTATGCATAACCCTGCAACGGATCAATCCAATCAGCCGGATCAGTCATATTTGCACTATGCCTTACACCGGCAGGCTGTTCGGTTAACGGCTCATTTTTGTTGGCTAATCTAATTGTTTCCTGTTGCACAATATCGTCACCAAAAATGCCGGGCAGGGTACTAACCAGCCTATCAGGCAAAAGGGAACGAAGCGGTAATTCTTCACCTGCAAAAACCGCAATATCTGCAACCGGCCTGCCGGTCTGTAATAAAGCCTGGCAACGTTGTGCATAGCTAATCCATTGCTTACCCGGCTTCCACCAGGTTTGATCTCTTTGAAAATACAAGCCTACCCCATCAAGTGTCATACCGGGTTTTTTATTCATCCATGGGTTATGCGCAAATACGTGATAAACGAGTTTATTGATGCCCAGTGCATAGTTTCTATCCTGTATAATTTTAAGCATACCTGGATGCTCGTCCCAGGCCATTTTTAATTCTGTAAACGACTCAGCCTGGATAATTCTTTTGCCATAAATATGAGCGCCGGATATTGCATCCAGCATATCGTTTGGCTTATCATGTGTTGGACTGCGTAGCCAAAATTCGCCCATAGGCAAATCCACTTTTTTATAATGAAGCATCCCATCACTCATCATCGTTGGCGCCACACTCTCAGCACTAAAAACACATCCTTTCTCACGGGCGAGTTTGCCCATGGTTTCATAAAATACATCAACTACCAGTTCAGTGATCGTTTGTCTTACATCATGTAAAATTCTTTCTGATTTATCTATTGATCCGATGGGAATTCCTGCCATCACCGGCAGGTAGTCTACGATGTCATAACCCCGTTTTTTAAGGAAAGCTTCTCTAAATAAAGGTGACCAATTCTGGCTGCCACATTCCCAGCTATCGATATGAAATGTATTAAGCACTTTGGGTGTTAATGAAGGGCCCACCTGTTTAACTGCTTCGCCAAACCAACTTTCAAATTGCAGTTTGATAGCAGCGGGATTAAACTTATCGCATTCCAGGCCTTTTCCTGCACCACCGGTTGCATTAGTATGACCGGTACTGGTATGCCCCATCCGGATAATGGTCCATTTGCCTTGGGGTACCTGCCAGGTTAATTTCCCATCGGATGACAAATGTTTTGTGATATTGATAATTTTCGCTGTGTCAATACAAGCACCGCCAGGCACCTGTTCGGCTGTAGTTTCTTTACTAATTCGCCAAATGGAACCGTTCTTGCTTTCAAATTGATTAATTCGGGCAGCACTGCTTAACTCTATGCCTTTTATCTTTAATGATTGTTTCCATTTTGCTGCGTCAAGGTCTTCTGCGCCAGGTTCCGACCCGGCTTTGTGGTAAATAAAACGGAAATATTTTGCTGTAACAGGTACAATGGAATGGGTCACATTCTCATCCGTATCCTGCCAGCCATGCCGGGGTGCTTGCATTCGCCCGGCTTTTTGAAAATTAATTCCATCATTACTTATTTCAAGCATTAACCTCTGCGCCTGGTAATTATTACCATTTGTTCGAATTACTATTGAGCGGCAGGTGAATGGTTTTTCAAACGCATATTGAATCCAGCAACTGTCTTCGCTACTAAAGTTTTTTTGATTAGCTGTATCTGCCAGGAAACCTGCATCAATGTTTTTATTGGTACTTATTACTGGCTTTATAACATTAGTGGACACATCATCACCCGGCATTGCAGGATAAGCGAACACAGCTATGTCCCTGTAATAATTCTCTTTAATAAGAGGCTGCGGCAATACAGCTCCGTAAGGCTGGCTACCTTCTACCTGTATTTGCGTCCATACCAACTTTTGCATACTCAAACCAGGAGTTATCCATGGCCCACCTGCCAAAGCAAATCCGTCACTTACATGCATGCCTATTTTCAATCCTAACCTGTCTGCTTCTGAGCAAGCGTATTTTACAAGAGCCCACCATTCGGGAGAAAGTTGTCGTGCATCAGGTTGAAAATCTATTCTGGAACTGGTATCTTTTATGGGCATCAAATAAGCACCGCCGATGCCGGCATACTTCATAGCTTCCAGGTCTGCCGTTATTCCTTCTTTCGAAACGCTTGCGTGCATCCAATACCAAAACACCCACGGTTTTGCACTTTCAGGCGGATGGTTAAAATCCTGTAACAATTGCTGGTAGGTAAGGTTTTTATACCCCTGTTCAAAAGGTTTCGAGGTACCAACCTGTGCTATAGTATTTTCAACAACAGCAAGAAATAAGTATAAAAAAAATAATAGTCGCATCATGTTTAGAATGGAAAAAGCAACGGCAGGTATTAATTTAAATAATCATCCGGGTGATAATTTTTCCTTTATACAGGTGTTTGATTAAAATACAATATCAAATCAATTTCCAGCAGCTATTGTACTTTAAAATGATATTCTCCGGAACCGATATTTATAACAGCCCTTTGGTTTTCATATCGCATTATTTTAAATTGTTTATTGTTCCTGATTGTTAACCCATTTTCTGAAATCGCCTGTTGCGCACCTGCCGGTATATAAACAGTAGCCCTGGTGTTTGCGGGAATTACAACATGTAATGAAAAACTGGTTGGATCTTTTTTCCATTCGCTTTTTATTGTACCATATTTTGATTGATAACTGGCTTTTGCTTCTGTAACTTCACCTACTACTTCTGGTTTAATAATAATGTGTTTAAATGCAATGGAACTGTCGTCCTGGTTTATGCCTGCAATACCCTGGTAAAACCATTCCATTAAATGTCCCAACATAAAATGATTGTTGGAAACGTTTTCAAAAGCTTGCCACGACTCCGTGAGGGCTGTAGCGCCTTTGGCAAGCTGGTAACCATATCCTGGTACATCAGAACGACTGTTCATATCGAAAATTACATCAGAACGACCCGCTTCGTGCAGTACTTTCAACAGGTAACGATAACCAATATCACCTGCAGTTAAACTATTATTTCTGCTGCGAATATCTTTTACAATATTTTCTATAACGGCTTCCCTGTATTGCGGTTCAACAAGATTCATGTAGACTGCCATGGCATTGGCAGTCTGGCTACCTGTTGCATATTGTTTGGTTACTTTATTAAAAAAAGTATCGTTGAAAGCTTGTTTTATTTCAATGGCTAGTTTCCGGTAAGTACTAGCATCTGCCGGCTTGTTCAATAAGCTTGCTATACTACTTAATATTTGTAAATCATAATAGTAAATAGCTGTTCCGGTAACGCCCATCGGTGTAAGTTGAGATACACCTGGTGGATTCGGGCCGACATCGTACCAATCGCCTAATCCCTGTTTCAGTATATTTCCTTTTGCTTTTGTTTGCAAATACTGAATATACTTTTGCATCATGGGATAACCCTTAGACAGCAATTGTATATCACCATACCAATGATACAGGTACCAGGGCATAATGATACCATTGCTGCCCCATTCCGGCGAATCCCTGAACATGTCCCCACCCCATTCAAATTTCACCAGCTCCGGCGCTATTTCAGGTATCAATCCTTCTACCGTTTGTGAATAGCGCATATCATCTAATTGTTTGCGGCCCAATTGTGATATGTCGTAATTGTATTGCAATGAATTTCCCATCAAATGTGCTTCTTCCAGCCAACCCAATTTCTCCCTGTGCGGGCAATCGGTAAACACGCTGACCATATTGCTTTTAATGCCCCAGTTTATCAAATTGAATGTACGGTTGAACAAATCGTTTGAACAGGAAAATTGCCCGGTTACTTTTGTTGAATTGCGTATATGTAATCCCTTAATTTTTATTAGCTCAGGAAGCTTTTTTTCGTTGGATTCTCCTGCGGCTACAACACCTTGCACCTGTAAATACCTGAATCCATAATAGGTAAATCGCGGCTGCCATTCTTCAGGCTCGTCTCCTTTAAGTATATATTCAAAATAAAATGGCTTACCTGATGCTTTTTGATTTACACTGCTATCACTATTCAGCAATTCTGCCGGTGTAATTTTAATAGTATCTCCTTTATGACCCTTCATTTTTATAAACGGTATACCAGAAGCATTCTGACCAAGGTCAAAAACATGATCCTTGTTGGGTAAAATGGAGATTTGTTTGGCAGTAAATGTTTCCATCACTTTTACCGGATCAATCAATTGCGCATTCAGCGTTGGCGGTCCTTCTACGACCATAACCTGCCGCCAGCTTTTATCGTTAAAACCTGGTGTATCCCATCCTGGTTGTTCGAGGTTTGCATCATAGTCTTCACCACCAAAAATGCTGGAGAAGGTAACAGGACTTTTGGTTGTTTTCCAGGTGCCATCACTAATAATATTTTGTATAGAACCATCCCGGAATTCAATTGCCAAATGGCAAATCATCTTTGGATGTCCGAATGCTGTTTTTGTTTTCCTGTACCGGCCAGAAACAGGAGGCACATAATAAAATCCATTGCCCAGCATCACCCCAATAGTGTTGGCTCCCTTTTTAACTGCATCAGTTACATCGAAAGGAACATACAATGCTTGTCTATCGTATTTGGTCCAACCGGGATCAAGAAAATGATCTCCTATCTTTTTACCATTAATTGTCATTTCAAAATGACCCAAACCACTTATGAATACAGTTGCTTTTTTAACTTGTTTTCTGACGGCAAAATCTTTACGCAAAACAGGCAAGATATTATTGCCTTTGTAGGTATCTTTTTTTCCATCCACAGGTAAAGGCGCCAGGTTTGAATCGGCAATTTTATCATAAGCAATCCATTTCGCACCTTTCCAATCTTTTCTGTAAGGCAAGCCCATTTGCCAGTAAGAAACAGCACTCCAGCCCGAGGCATTATTCTTATTATCCCAAATCTTAACCTTCCAAAAATATTGCTTTCCTGCTTCCAGCTTTTTTCCTGCGTAAGCAATTCCAATGGTTTGCCCTGAAGCCTGCATTTTGCTATCCCACAAATTACCGATATTCTTTTTCAACAAAACGCTATCATCTGCCACAAGTATTTGATAACCTGTCGCCATAATATTGCGACCGGTTGATTGCATCTGCCAGCCAAGACCGGGCGTCGAAGTTTCAATACCCATTGGATTCTGCTTGTACTCACATGTTAACCGAACCGCTCTAACAGGTACTGCAAGCAACACATAACTCCAAAGGGAAAGGAATATCAAAGGCAATACTTTTATCATTCTTTAAAATTGAACAAGGCTAACGTGTGAAACAACAGGCAATTGATAAGTTTAATGACTGGCAAGGCAAATATAACCAATTGAATTTCCGATTATAGCAGACGTTAACCACCTGTTTTTTTATACTTTGGAGTATCAATATTCAATGTTATTAGAGCTATCGTTGCTAACGGTAATTGAAGGTAGAGATAGCCATCAACCCCACAATGTCATCTTTTACTATGTTGATAGAACATTTCACTATTTATTAATACAGGTGTTTTTTCTTTCTATTTTCAACCTGTGAATTGACGATATTGATGATGCTTCAGGAATATCTAAGCTTTAAGATATCGATTGCTGTAAATACTGCCACCGCTTCCTAATATTGATCAAAAGTATTCTGCAGTTTTTTGAAGTTGTGTTTCTTGCATGAATTACAACTCATTCTTAAATGCATTGAACGGCACATAAAAAATGATGTTCGTATTATTAAAGAAATGGGTAATAAGCCAGATAGAAAATATGAAAAAAATAACACGATTTGCCGTTCTTTTATGTTTGTTGCCTGCCGCCGTATCATCGCAGGATAAGGCATTAGTAAATAATTCGGCAAGTGCTTATGCCATATTACACAGTGTGAATATGAGTGATGTACAATGGACCAAAGGTTTTTGGGCAGAACGATTTGCTATATGCCGCGACTCAATGGTACCCAATTTATGGATGCAGTATAACGATGCAACTATCAGCCATGCGTTTAAAAATTTCGAAATTGCGGCAGGTATTGACACCGGATCACATAAGGGCCCTTCATTTCACGATGGTGATTTTTATAAGACACTGGAAGCTGTTGCCAGCATGTATGCAGCAACTAAAGATCAAAAACTCGATTTGCAGATGGATAATGCGATTGCTGTAATTGGAAAATCGCAAAGAACAGATGGCTATATCTATACCAAAGCAGTAATAGATCAACATAAAACAGGCGAGAAAAAACAGTTTGAAGACAGGCTAAGTTTTGAGGCTTATAATATTGGTCACTTAATGACAGCTGCCTGTGTTCACAACAGGGCGACGGGTAAAAAAAGCTTATTATCTATTGCAATAAAAGCAACTGATTATCTCTATAATTTCTATGAGCGGGCCTCGCCCGAAATTGCACGCAATGCTATTTGCCCTTCACATTATATGGGTGTAATAGAAATGTATCGAACAACAAAAGATCCAAGGTATGTAGCACTGGCGAAAAAACTGATTGATATACGTGGCATTGCCCCGGGTTCAGATGACAATTCTGACCGTTATCAATTTAGAGAAATGAAGGAAGTTGTGGGTCATGCAGTAAGAGCCAATTATTTGTTTGCAGGTGTTGCGGACCTATATGCTGAAACAGGTGATGCGACATTGCTAATTACGTTAGAACGGATGTGGGATGACGTTGTGAATCACAAAATGTATATAACCGGCGGATGCGGATCTTTGTATGATGGAGTATCGAATGATGGCACTTCGTATAACCCAAATGATGTTGAAAAATTACACCAGGCTTATGGGCGAGCTTACCAGTTACCCAACTTTACAGCTCATAACGAAACCTGCGCCAATATTGGTAATGTGCTCTGGAACTGGCGTATGCTGCAACTGAGCGGCGATGCGAAATATGCAGATGTTATGGAGCTAGCATTATACAACAGCGTTTTGAGTGGTATAAGCTTAAATGGTAAAAACTTTCTTTATACCAATCCATTAAGTTACTCAAAGGAATTGCCTTTTAAACAGCGCTGGTCCAAAGAGAGAGTACCGTATATTTCTTTATCTAATTGTTGCCCTCCAAATGTAGTTCGTACTATTGCGGAAGTCAGTAATTATGCTTATTGCATCAATGAGAAAGGCATCTATTTTAACTTGTATGGAGGTAGTAATTTAACTACAACCTTGCCCAGCGGACAAGCAGTAAAACTCGTCCAGGAAACTAATTATCCCTGGAATGGCAGCATAAAAGTAACGGTACAAAATGCAGCCAATTTATCGTTCTTTTTCAGAATACCAGGATGGTGTAGTAATGCTTCACTAATGGTAAATGGGAAACCCGTTAATGGCAAATTAACGCCGGGTAATTATGCTGAATTGAATAGAAATTGGAAACAGGGAGATGTAGTACTATTGAATTTACCAATGCCGGCAACATTGATAGAAGCCAATCCACTGGTTGAAGAAACACGTAACCAGGTAGCAGTAAAACGTGGACCGATCGTGTATTGTATTGAATCAATTGATGGTAAGGACATTTTTGATATTGCGCTACCTTCCAATGTAACTTTCAGTACCAAGATGGTTAGAATTGATAATAGTGATGTGCTGCAATTAACCGGGAGGGGTTTGCAGCTGAATAAAGGAAACTGGAAAAATAAATTGTACCGTAACTTATCCGTTATTGCGCCTAAGCAAATCCAGGTACAGTTGATTCCCTATTATGCATGGGGCAACAGGGGTAAAACCGATATGAGTGTTTGGATGCCGGTGAGGTAGTTTGGGGTTGGAAACAAACCCTGGTTAACCTGGCATCCTTAATCCACTAATGCTATTTATTGGCAACCTGCTTTAGATTTATAACAATGTCGCTTATGCTGAATAGCTAAGATTCTCAGGATACTATGTGTTAAAATCAACTAATTTATATTTTAGTGTATTTTTTTGCTAACCACCTGGAAGCATTGCTGTCATTGAATTTTTCACTAAATACCGTACAATCTTCCAGGCAATTCTCCACCAATTTGTATCTCTCAATAGGTTAAGGGCATGATCTTTTAATCCAACTATCAAATACATATAATGTCAGTTAAAAACAAAAAGCAGTTTGGTGTTTGGATGGATTCGCAACAAGCCATTGTTGTTGGAAGAGATAATACAGATGCAGGAAACTTTGAAATATTGGGCCATGAAAAATCTACCGGACAGGTTGGTAATTCGAATGAAAATGCAGGTAACAATGCAGATAACAATGCACTTGCAAAGTTATTTAAAAATGTAAGCGGCCACATGCAAAATGTAGACGAAGTGCACGTAACAGGTACAGGTACTTTCCAGGAACAATTTATTAGCTATCTCGCAAAATCGCCTCAATATAAAAACGCAATTGCTACAGAAAGCACGTCAAATAAAATGAGTGACGAAAAACTAGTAGAATATATATCTGCAATATTTAACTAATGACCGATACTCCGTAAAAAAAGGTTGCCCTAAATATGGCAACCTTTTTTTTGACAAATCGTCAAAATAAACATCTTTATAACCAACCTCGAAAGTTAAAACAGCAATTGATTGCCTACAAAGACACAGGTTTTAATACCTGGCTTTCCCATGCAGCATATTGTTTTCTTAATGAATCAATAATGGGTTGTTGCATATCTTTAAGATTGTTTTTTTCGGCCTGGTCAACTGCCAGGTTAAACAGGTATTCTCCCTTTTCATCCTGCAAATATTTCCAATCACCCATTCTAACAGCTTTTTGTTTTGTTCGTTGAAAGGTTCGCCAAAAAATCGTACGCTCAGATACTTCACCAGAACCCGTTAAAACTGGCAACAGGTCAATTCCATCCGGTAAATAATCCTTACTGCTTTTTGCTTTTGCGGCAGCTAAAATTGTTGCCGTCCAATCCATGGAAACAGCTACCTGGTTTGTAACAGTTCCGGCGGGAATTTTACCGGGCCACCTTACAAAAGCAGGAACCCTGATGCCGCCTTCCCATAGGGTACCTTTTGATTGCGACAAACCTCCGTTATCAGAATATCTTTCACCGCCATTATCGTTGGTGAATATGATGATTGTATTCTGACTTAATTTGGCCTCATCCAGCGCCTGCAACAATTTGCCAATGCCATCATCCATGCTTTTTATCATGGCAGAATAAATATCAGCTGAACCCCCTTTTCTAAAATCCACACTATCATCGTAAGGCTTAGCGCCCGGTGCCTGCCATGGCCAGTGAGGTGCATTAAATGTGAGGGCAAGAAAAAATGGCTTAGTATGTTTTTGCCGAATAAAGGAAATAGCTTTTTGCGTAAACAAATCTGTAAGGTATCCTTCCGTATCTACGGGTGTATCATTTTCAAACAAATCATTTTGCCCCCGGCTATTATGCGAAACATAATCAGCAGCACCATCCAGAAAACCATAAAAATAATCAAACCCATTCTTCACAGGACTGTGTTGGGGAAGCACGCCCAAATGCCATTTTCCTACTAAAGCGGTTTTATAACCAGCGCTCTTTATTAAGGTAGCCAAAGAAGGGACTTCACTCGTTAATCCATAGGATCGATCACCTGGTGAACCGGTTAATGGTTCTATGATACCTACCGGGGTTTTTGCAGGGTAACGACCAGTCATCAACGCGGTACGGGTTGGCGTACAAAGAGGTGCCGCCGCATAAGCATTCACCATTTTTATTCCCTGTGAAGCCAGCTTATCGAGATTGGGAGTTTGATGTACTTTGTTGCCGTAACATCCCAGGTCGCCATACCCCATATCATCGGACATGATGAAAATAATGTTTGGTGATTGCGATAGGGCAGCAACTTTAAATAAAAGCACCAATGCAAAAAACATGGTGCTTTTAAAAGCCAACTTTTTGTTTATTCCAGGCATAACTCGGTTTTTTTGATTACACCCTTTAAGTTAATTTTATTACTGCACAAATTATAATCTGCCAGTAAAATAATTTAAGCAACAAAGAACTTCCTGTACCATAGGAAAATACAAGTGTTTGTATGTTAAATTGTTATACCTCGCAATGATTGTTACGCTAGCTTCGACTTTTGATGACCAATGTATCTCCCATCAGGTCGTGCAAGGCCCGGTTCTTTTTATCAGCAATAAGGAAGATCCCATCTATTATAAGCAGGATTAAATAAGCCACAACAATCCAAAGCACATTTTTTTGATTTAGATAAAGACTTTGATATTCAGCGTTCGAGGTAACTGCAAGAAATTCAGTTGTTCTAAATAGGGTAAGGGTAGTAACAAAAGTTACAATTTTAAACGTGATGTCAAAAATGTTTCTAATCAAAATTTCCTTCAGGCCTGGCTGAAAAAGGTCTTTTCTAACCACTTTTAGTTTCAGCGCCATCTTTCCCGGGGTTGCCCCGTATTTGAACTCGAAAAAAGATTTATAAACCACCTGTATAACAAAGACCAGCAATAAAATCAGCTGGCTTTTCCAAACTGTTTTATCATACCAGTCAATAAAAGCAAGCGGAGATAATATCAATCCGTCGATAAACAAAGCTACAAAGCGCTGAAAAAAAGATCCGTAGACTGTTTTTTGGGTTTCAAACTCGGTAAGAAGATCTGCTGGTTGTTGCATACGAACAAAGGATTTTTTTACCATTCAGGAATGATACAATTTCATTGAAAATTTCATGAAATATCGAGAGGCCTGCTGGTAGTTGGTTATGGGGTTACATTATAAATAAATTTGCTAAGTAAAGTATAAAATTAATGCGCGCACCAATTTTCTTTAACCCGATTAGCATTCACCTTCAAACATATTTTCAGAATTGCACCAGTATTATTAAATGCTTAGGAAATGAAATTGAAAATAATGAGCAGAAGGATAATGATGATTTTGGAAAGCAATGCTATAACTAAATAATCATCGGAAACCGGCAAAATCCAAAAAGATTTGCCGCAGTATTTAGAATATGTTGCCTTGCATAAGCACAGTAATTGAAAGAAATAGTTTACTCACAACTATCATAAAATTATAAATACACGGTAATAAAGATTGCACGACAGTTTCCTGCAGCGAAAAGTTTGTATTTTAAAGAATTTCCAGGAAGATTGATACCCTAATAACTATTTCCATTTCTTCATCCTTCTATAACTATGATATTTACACTGTCTCACTCTTCACTAATTTTTTGAAACAAACGCTATTTACAATACCTGCATATTGACCATAATTAGGAATTAAACTATAGCCAGCCTTGTTATAAAGACCAATAGCTTCCGGTTGATTTTTTCCTGTCTCTAAGATACAAACTGAATGATTCAATTCAATAGTCCATTCTTCTAATGCAGTTAAAACTCTTTTTGCAATTCCCTTACCTCTGTAAGCAGGTAATATATAAATGCGCTTTACTTCCATGGTATTAACATCATGCTCTTTGATAGCACCACATCCCACATGTAAACCATCCTCATATGCAACTATCGCGTATTTGATATTATCAACTTTATTGAATTGCGCATAAAAAGAATGTTCGGCACCATCTCTTTCAGCCAGGTCGGCATCCAGGCATCTTACAAGGGATATGAAATGTAAATCATCTGAATTAGTTCTTACGATATCTATCATTGAAATTGATAACCAGTATGAATTATAAAGGAACGTGTCGCTGCAAACTACAAGAAATTTTAACCCGTTTACTGTTATTTCTACCTGTTACAAAGCAGGCCGATACTGCATTATTATTACTTGATAAATGGTTTGCCAGGAACGCCCCATCCCCATTTTGGCATCAATTCTTCAGGATTCATTTCAATGGCAGACTCATTGGAGTTCAAAACTGCAATTCTTGTTCCCCATTCGATATAAGCAACGAATGCAGATCTAAACTCGGGATCATCGGGCAGATTAATTTCATCTGCAGCTTCAATTAACAAATGCACCCATTTTCTGCGGTGTTGTTCTGTAAGATGTTTTGACAGATGTTTTTGAATCATTTTAAAATGACTACCTTCTTCGGTACTATAAATTGATGGACCTCCAAATACTTCGGCAATAAAATGTGCAACATGTAATTGATGTTGCTTTGACATATGTTTAAAAACTGGCTCAAGCAATTCATCCTGCAATACTTTCTTATAAAAAACATCTGTCAGGCGTTCAAACACCTGCATACCACCAGCCCAGTCATATAGGGTAGGAATATTTTTGTTAGTTACTGTTGCCATTCTAAGTTTGAAAAGCTTATTAAATAACTAAGTTAAGCATTTATAAATTCGCTTAATGCTGGCCTAGTTGTACTATCAAAAAATCTGCGCGCTCCACGGTATTTCAGCGAGAAAATATTAAGACAATCTTAATTGTCATCTCGATTTCAAAAACTCCATCTCTATACAAGCCTGCATAAAGGGACCGATTGCCTTCAGATCATCATCACGTTTTGGCTCGTTTACATAGTATTCATAACTTCCATCACGATAAGGCGTTCCCCCGAGGCCTGCTCCTGCTACAGCCTGTATAAAATGATACTGCCCCTTTGCATCCTTCGTTACAAAAGATTTAATCATGCCATGATAAGCTTTCTGCAAAGGACCTTTAAAATTAACCGGTAAATACTTCATGCGAATGCCTTTAGCAATAGCAAATACAAACATAGCCGTGCCCGAAGACTCGAGATAATTTTTTTCCTGGTTTGCTTTATCTGTTACCTGCCACCAAACCCCTGATTTTACATCCTGGAATTTAACCAGTGCCGCAGTTAACCTGTTTAAGATTCTAACCAGTTCGTTTCTTCGTGGATGATTTGCCGGGATAAAATCCAGCACATCTACCAATGCCATCATATACCAGCCCATACTACGACTCCAGAATTCAGGCGACAACCCTGTTTTTGGATCAGCCCATTTTTGCAAACGGCTTTCATCCCAACCGTGATACAATAATCCTGTTTTGCTATCGCGGCTATACTTTTCCATCCACACAAATTGGTTAATAATATCGTTGAAATCATTGGCTTGCTTATTTAGAGCAGCATACTCTGCATAGAATGGTTCTACCATATACAATCCATCGAGCCACATCTGGGAAGGATACTTTAACTTATGCCAAAAACCTCCCGCTCTGTTTCTTGGCTGCCAACTAATTTGATTTCGCAAAGCGGTAGCCGCAATCTTATACTTTTCTTCATGATGTTCATCATACAGGTGCAACAATTGCCTGCCGGGCGGGATATTATCGCTATTGTATTCCTCCAACGAATAGGTCCTGATAGTTCCATCAGCATTTATAAAATGATCAATAATATGTTTACTGTAATTAATATATGTTTTATCTCCTGTTAACTTCGAGAGTCGTTCAAATCCAATTAACACCACGCCTATTTCATAGTTCCAGTTTGCCGGCCTGTTATCCTGTGCATCCTGTATTGTTTGCCCAGGCCTAACCAGGTTATCCTGTTCTAAGTGACTTGCATATTTTTTTACTACCATCGAATCTTTGTACTGATTCATAATTGTAGCAGCCATTTGCCTGGCATATTCTATTTGTGCCCCTGCATTCAATGATCCTGTAATGAATATAAAAGCCAGTACTTTTTTCATTGTGTTTATTTTACTGGTTTCAAACTTACTGTTTGTTTTGTTTCTAGTTGGCTTTGTGTTTCAACAGGTCTTTTTCTCCAATAATTAGCCAATATACTTCCACTAATGTTCATCCATGGGCTAAATACGGCAGCCGGCAATCCAACGGTGCCCAGTTTGCCCATACTTCCAGCTAACCCGCTGGCCATACCACCATTTTGCAGACCTACTTCAAATGCAACTGTCCTGGCTGAATTGATATCTAACCGAAAAAGCCGGCTTAACCAATAACCGAAAAAATATCCTGCAGCATTGTGAATTACAGAAGCAATAAAAAGCAGGAAGCCAACCTTTAAAAGGTTATCATGACCCGCAGCTGTAGTAACAGTAGTAAAATAAATAATGCCAAACATTGAAAGGTAAGGCATGTATTTATCGAGTTTAGGAAATCTATTTGCCAACCAATGATAAATTACTCCAACTACAATAGCACCCTGTAAAAATCCGAATATTTCAATAGACTGCAGCCATGCCACGGCAGATATATTTTTTTGAATAAAATGAAGTAATCCTAAAGGCAATATCATTAAATACATTACTGCTATAAAAAATAAAATAGTAATAGTTTGTTTTCCTTTTTTGCCGGCTGATTTTAAGTAATCATGGAGCAGCGCTGCGAAGATGGGAACGATCACAATTTTAATGATCTCCATCATCATATTTACAAAATCAATCTTAATTAGGGTACCCGCTAAAAGTTTCATTAACAGCGGTGTAAGAAAAGGAGCAGCCATAGTGGCCATTGCTGTTACAATTACACTTAACACAAGGTTTGCCCTGGCTATATACACCATTACATTTGATGCAAGGCCACTGGAACAGGAACCAATAAGAATTATGCCTGCTGCTATTTCAGGTTCAAAGTGAAACAGCTTTGTTAGCAATAAACCCATTAACGGCATGATAGAAAAATGACAAAGCAAACCAATTAATACACCTTTCCCTGTTTGCATAATTCCAGTAAAATCCCTCAGGCTCATTTGTATGCCCATGCCAAACATTACAAGTTGTACTACTATTAAGATCAACCACTTGTTGCGCAGATCTAAGCCAGCCCAATTTGTAAAAGCAGCCGGGTATAACATACCAGCAACAACTGCAGTACTAATCCATGCCGTATAACGATAATTCTTCATTGCAGGCACCGCACCTAGCCAAATAGTAAGTGTTACAGAGGAAAATACAGCCAACGCTTTTGCAAAATCAACACGCTGTGTTAGCAGGCAGACAAGCGTTGCAAGGGCTGCAACAACGCCGGAAAATAAACTTGTCCTGTTCATTGCATGTATGATTTATAATAACGATGCTATGTGTTGAATTGCGATTGCGGGGCTTGCCAAAATAGGGATGACTTTATCATCATCATTTAATGCATCAACTACTCTTCCCATAGATGCCTGGGCTAATAAAATCACATCGGCATTCATTACCAGTTTTTTCAAGGCGCTGAGCACAACGGCATCATGTGTTTCCGCATCACCACTCATCAGTGCTTCAAATGCACCTTCACATAATACAGGTATAAGATCAATATGTTTGCCCGCTACTAAGGCTCTTCTTCTTACCAAATCGCAGGTTGGTTCAAGTGTAGTAGATAATGTTGCAATTACACCAATGCGCCTGCCTGTGTTAACTGCAATATCAGCCATGGGCTGATCTACCCTGAGTACCGGAACTCCTGTGAGAGCAGCAGCAGCTTCTACTGCAGGCCCGATGGAAGAACAGGTAAATAAAATAAAATCAGCACCGGCTTCTTCTGCGGAACCTGCATAGTTAACTACCCTGCGGGAAGTAGAAGTTGTAAGTTCACCACAGGCTATAGTATTTTTAATTAAACTATCATCTACTATATTAAAAACTTTTACCCGGGGCAAATATTTGCTGCACAAATCTGCAAATACCGGTACCAAAGTGGCGGATGTATGAACGAGGCCTAACGTTTTCTGTGACATATTGTATTTCTTTTATTACGACGTATCCTGTTTGATAATAGATCATAGTTAATAGTTTATAGAGACACATTTCAAGCAATTCCCTATTCCCTATTCCTATTCACTATTCACTATTCACCATTCCGCCCTGCCTAACCAATTCAAAATAACTGGCAGCACCAACCTGTCCTCCTTTAATATTCACTTCCAATCCATTGATCATTTTATTGGATGAAATTACTTTGCATAAAGGTGCACCGGTAACAAGCGGGGCAATCATTTCCACTGCATCAATCTGCATAGCTCTTGCTGCATAACTACTGGTATCTCCGCCAGAGATCAGTACTCTTTTAATCAAGGATTTTTCAACTGCTTGTTTTGCAATGAGACCAAGTGCCATTCCTAATTTTTCGGAAGATAGATTTTCAGCCTGTTTTTCGCCAGTGTGTACAACAACATTCTTATCTTGCCTTAATAACGTATTTACCTGCTCCGTATAATTACCTGCCATAATATTCTCGCGGCAAATTTTTACAGGATCTAATACCACTTCCTCAAATCCATTTGCTCTTGCATAAACTATTTGCGCTAATGTAACTGGCGAACAACTTCCCGAGATAACCAACAAAGGAGAAACGCAACCAGGATGCTGCCATGATACAATTGACTCTATTTTTCCAGTTGTTTTCCAATATTCACCCAAGGCCATTTCAATACCGGAAGAACCTACGGAAAACAAGGGAGCATTCCCATTCACTTGTTGGTCGATCCATGTTCCTATTTTTAGTAACTGTGATTCGTACAAACAATCCAGCAGTATTATTTCTTCATCATTATCAGACTCAAACATTTCCTCAACCGGCTTATCGAGTTGCAGTAAATTTATCAAGCCAATCTTTTTAACCGTTTGTTTGCCCAGATGTAATTGTAAATCACTTTCATCCATGGGGGTCACAGGGTGTTTACTCATAGAAGGATGCCTGTCTAACCGAAAGATACTTCCGTTGCTACCGATACCCATGCGGGCAAACAAATTACCAAACACACTATAGCGACCCAATGCCGGGGCAGCTACCAGCAACGGAACAAGTTTGTTGGCAAAAACCGAAGCACCTGTATCTATGGCTTTACCGATGCTACCTATGGCTGGTGAAGAATCGAAAGTAGAACAGGTTTTATAATGCACATGCCGCACTTTGGATGCTTTCATTAATGAAAAAGCAGGTAACAATTTTGCATCCATTTCCAATGCAGGCAATGCTCTTGTCATTCCTGCTATTCCATAGGCATCGAGGTTCGGAAACTGTGCTAATTGTTCTAGTGAGGGCGGCTCAATAAACAAGAGCGTTTTAGCACCGGCACGGGTTAAAAATTCCAGCGCATCCGTAGATCCTGTGAAATCGTCGCCGTAAAATGCTAATAATTTCTGTTTCATTTTTTCCTTTTTCGCTACTAAATTCACCAGGATGATGTTTTATTTTATGCTCCTTCACTTTCCTGTGCCTGCGTGGTTCAATTTCCAAATTTTTCAACCGATTTATTAAATTCAGGATATTGCTTTGCTGCTTCCTCCAACGTCAATCCGTCAACCGCTGCCGTCCATGCCTGCTGTAAAGCGGTAACTCCTGCTGCAGGTCCCATAGGGTGGGCCATAATTCCACCTCCTGCCATGTATAATAAGTCTGTGGTTCTGGTTCTCCGCCAGGTTTCAAATGCCTGCCCTCCCCACTGACCTGATGATACAACGGGTAAAGGGTTTTTATGATCATACATTGATGTTGAACAGGCTTGCATAGATGCCACCACACTATCATCTGTTTCCCAAAATTTGTTTTGTATACCATTCACATGCAGTTGATCCACACCTGCCAAACGCCAAAGTTTCTGGTATGCTAAAAAATCAATACCCAACAACGGATGACGGGTAAGCATGCCCCACCCGTTTCTGTGACCGTGAACCGCCAATTGCCCCTGGTCACAAATTTTTTTAGTAGCAGCTAAACCCACGCTATTTATACTGATCATGGCACAAATGCCACCGCTGTTTACAATTTTTTCATAACGATGCAACATGTCATCCAACTCACCGCTTAAATTGTATGCAAACATGATTTTCTTGCCAGTTTTGTCTGCGTGTATTTTAATAACTTCCTGTACTGCATCTACGCGGTCAATAAAGTTTGAATTCGCAGAAGAGGACAACAACTCATCGTCCTTAATAAAATCAATTCCAGCTTCTGCTAAAGTTTTAACGAGGTCTGCAGTTTGCTGAATGTCAAGACCGATGGAAGGCTTAATGATAGTACCAATTAAAGGACGATGATAAACATTGGTTAACTGCCTGCAACCACTTACACCAAATCCAGGACCAGCATAATGATCGCCATAAGATGCGGGTAAATCAATGTCCATCAATTTCAAACCGGTAAATTGTTTTATCTCGTATAAGTTACCTTGTAAAGTGGAAACAAGTACGGGTAAATTGTATCCAAAATTTTCGATGCTCCAGGATATTTTTACGATGGCCCGATGATATTTTCCTGTTTTACTAAAAGCACCCGGAATAGCTGGCATAGTAACCGTTTCAAGGAAATCAACCTTTTCTACCCTGGCAGCAAATCGTTCTTTTAATGTCGCTGTTTCGCCGGGCACTTCAATAAAAGTTCCGGAAGATTGTTCACCAGCCAAAACTGCAGCGGCGGCTCCTGGTTCATATGGCGTTTCTATAAAATAGGTTGCTGTAATTCTTTCCATGTATGTTTTGTTTTCAAGATCCCATCTTTAAATCATGCTACCATTATCCAGGTAAAAATCTTTTTGCAATTCTTAATTAGAATATCCAACTGAATAGTTCTTACCTTTTTCGATAGCTATTTCATACATGTTATTTTCTTTTGCAATTGAAACAGCGCCTGTTGGTTTTACTTTACTTTTTAACAGTAATGTACCCGTTCCAACAGGTGATGTTACCCGGATGTTTTTTGTGGTAATCTCCAGTTCAATATCACCGCCGGGTGTTGGCACTTTTCCCTTCATCCATTTCAATCCACCTAATTTCGGTTCAATGACATAAGTAGCATACCCTGGGCTGGTTGGCTTTACACCTAAATAATATTTTCCCAGCAAATAAATGGGACTTGCACCCCAGGCATGGCAAAGGCTTTTACCAAATTTTCTTCCGTACATGGCGAGGTGTTCGGCACCTTTTTTTGATGGATCATACTCCTCCCAAAATGAGGTTGCACCCAGCTTAAGCATGCCGCCCCAGTAATCTTTCATTTGGTTTAATACATATGATTGTTCCCCCATGGCGCAGAGCGCTTCCAACTCGTAGAAACGCATATAAGGCGTAGTAATTTTTTGAATAGATTCGTTTAACAACACATGTTTTTTTACGGCTTGTTTTTGCGCATCATTAAAGTAATTAAAGAAGATGCCAAACATATTTGCATAACGGGTCACGTTTTCTGATTGCTGACCATTGATCCTGCTATGAACTAATGCATTCTTTTGTTCATTCCAATACAAAGCGAATAGTTTGTCTTTTATATCTGCTGCCAGTTTGTTGTAGTTTGTTGCGCCGGATGCATCATTAACGAGATCAGCGCATAAAGACATAGTTTCCAGGCTTCTTGCAAACAACATTTGTTCAAAACTTATTTCTCCTTTTTTACTTAGCCCTGTTGCCCAGTCAATAAAGGTCCAGTCGCCGGATTTGCCTTCTATCAAGCCATTGCTGTTACGACGGCTTAAACAATAATCCATCAGGCTTTGCATACGCGGGTAAAATTGCTCTATGAATGTTTTATCACCCGTAAACAAATAATAATCATAGATACTGATGAACCAATAAAATGTATAATCTAAAATGGTATTGATATGACCTGAGACAGGGTCTTTCCCACGCAATGCCATCATGGTTCTTGTAACGGTTGGATTATCGAAATACGAATAATAATTCATGAGGTAGCTTTGCGATGCATCACCACTCCAAACCCAGCGGTCACGTTTGATGCCGTCTATAAAAAACTCCCGGGTATTCAATTCCAGTGTGTATTTCGATACGTCATAAATCCTGTTGATCAACGTATCAGAACAACTAAAATCACCCCTATCTTTTACAGCTGCATATTCGTACAACATACTGGCAGAGTCGATACTGATTGATTTATCACACACCACATTTACATAACGAAATGCCTTAGATAGCGACATAGTTGAATCGGTGAGAACTGCCGATGGAAACGACAAACGATCAAGTGTCATGGCTTCAGGAGCAGACAATGCTTCCTCTTTTGATTCACCATAGTACAATGTAATGTTACCACTGCCTTTAATACCATGGAGTTTTACAAAACCGAAGGTCTCCTTCCCAAAATCATACAGGTATTCATTACTTTTTTTGATTTTAGAAACAGCACGCAATGCCTTAACCGGAAGTTTAAATGAAGATGGTTGTTGTAGTGGATCATTTAGATTCCAGCTACCTGCATTTAACCAGGTAGTAGCCGAAATGTCAGAGGTTTTTCCGGTTTCATCAATCCATTCCTTGTCTTCATAAGTAACCAGCCAGCTTGCATCCGACACAATTGTTTTTCCCTGTACATAAATGGCAGGAACATTTTCCTGGCTCCAAACTTTTACGTTGATCTTATGCTTACCCGCAGGAACTGTTATTTTATTTATGCCACTTTCAAAAGCAACTCCATCAAGTTTTAAATTATAGGTTCCTTCCACATACACTGTCACTTCTTCCGGCGTTTTTAATTCAAATACTTTATGAAAATCCATTAGAACATAATGTGCATCCATTTTCCAGAAAGGCGGAAAGAAAGTATTGCGATCGGTGCGGCGATTTTGCATTTTGTTACTGAGGTTAATCTCGAAATCACCGGGATACCAGATCCAGGTTGCCTGCTGTGCCGATAGTTGCTGCCATACAAAAAACAAGATGCAAACTGAAAGAAATATTTTTCTCATCTGAACAATTTAAATTTTCAAGTAGCAAAGTGAAATATCACAGGACACTTAATGCCCATTAAAGACTACATACAAAAGAATCATTACAACTGCGAGTAATGCCCACGACATCCAAACTTTCCTTGTTGGCTTTGTAATGTTTGCCGTATCAGAGTGCGAAGTATCCGCAAAAATACCCGACGGATTTAATAGGGAGATTGCTATAGCTAATACTAACAATAATGCGAAAATTAAAAAAGATAATACCATGTAATGCGGCCAAAAGTTATACTTGTCCGGCGTTAAAATCCACAAGTAGAGTACCCCTATACCAAGGCTGATTGCTGATCCGATACTAAGCGTAAAATTGACGGCCAATTTCGTTGTGCGTTTCCAAAAAACAGACAATAAAAACACAACTGAAAGTGGTGGGGCAATGAAACCCAGTACCGATTGAAATACATCAAATAAGTTTAGCCCTTTTATACTGTCAATAGCAAGCGCCATAAATATCGCAAACAAACAGCCGCCAAGCACAGTTAACCTGCCAACTTTAATGATCTGTTTATTGGTAGCATTCGGATTTATTTTTTTTGCATAAACATCCATGGTGAAAACAGTACTTAAAGAGTTGAGGGACGAACCAATTGTTCCTACCAAAACCGCGATCAATACTACGATCACCAATCCATTCATCCCGGGTGGAAAAAGATTTGTAACCATGGTCATATATGCTTCGTTAGGGTCTTTTAAACCAGGGAACAATACAAAGCAAATAACACCGGTAATAATGAATAAAGGCAATGACAATATTTTCAACCAACCAATAAAACTTACACCCAACTGACCCTGTTCTAAATTTTTTGCACCCAATACCGACTGCACCATTGCCTGGTCGGTACAGAAAAAAGCAACTGCTGCAACCGGGTATCCCAACATGATTGCATACCAGGGATATTTAGGATCGCTGGCCGGGCGAAAAAGGTTCCAGTATTCTCCAGGAACTTTATGATACAAAGCACTGATGCCACCTACTTTTTCTATACCAAGGATAGTTAATGTAAGCGATACACCAATCAATAAAATCATTTGAAAAACATTCACTTTGGCTATCGCTTTCAAGCCACCTGCAAATGCAAACAAACCAGCAAATAAAACCAAAACGATCACCGATTGCCACATGGGAATACCGAGTATTTGGCGCACCAAAAAGCCGCCTGCAAACAAACCCAGTGAAAGCCATGAAATAAGTATTTTGATCAGTGCATACCAGGCCAAAATGGTTTGCGTAGAATCACCATAACGATTACCCATAAATTCGGGCATGGTACTTACTTTGGCTGCAAGATATCTTGGCGCAAACACGATAGCCAGAAGGAATAAAAAAACGAATGCATACCAATCGAAGTTAACTGCTACAATACCAGTACTATAACCAATAGCTGCAAAAGCCAGCAACATGGAAGGACCTACATTGGTGCCCCACATATTAAACCCAATGCTAGGCCAGGTAAGCGATTTATTTGCCAGGAATAAAGATTCACCCTCTGTTTTTTTCTTACCAAAACTAGCCCTGTATCCAATGAAAATTAAAACCAGCAGGTAAGCCACTACAATGATGTAATCCAGTGCTGTCAGGCGTTCTATAATATTGTTGTCCATTTATTTTCTTTAGCTATTTATGACGCCGGCATTTGTACATCTATCAAGCATCCTTGTGACTTACGAAGCCCTCGTTCGAATTATTCACTGTTCAACTAATAAGTCAACTGATTAACAAACTAACAAATGAATTAATCAACCAATTTCAATCCATGTTCATCTAAAATGTTTTTTACTTTTACCGGCATACCAGTGCTTAAACTTCTGTCCATGGCTTGCAGCAATGCAATGGTTCCAATACCCTCAGGTAAATCGGGATAAGCAGTGAAGTCTTGGCTAATGGAATCGGCAAAATATTCAAGGTAATTCTGGTATTCACCGGCATGATGGCTTTGCCCTTCGAAACGAAAAAAATATTTAAGTTTAGCATCACCCCAGGTTATAATTTTCTCTTCTCCATCTTTCGTTGTAACTGCATAGCGCAATTCATGGTAATCAGCCTGGCTCGCACCTTCTGTTCCACGTAAAATACAGGTCATACCACTATCCCGGTTAGTTGGCTGAACCGGTCCGGTATAACTGCCACTAACTCTTGCAATTCTGCCGTCTGATGCTCTGAAAATAAAATGCATGGTATCTTCGTTTTTCAGACCAGCGTTTTTACCATTTTCACTAATCATACCATAACCCATTACTTCTTCAATATTTGGGAGATAATATCTTATAAAATCAACCGGGTGACTTAGTCCTCCGTACAACCATTTAAAAGAATTTTCAAGCGACCATTTCTTTTCAAGGAACCAACGGTGATCGGCATTGTAATGACTTTCTATGGTGATCAGTTTACCAATTACGCCTGTTTCGTAATCTTGCCGTTGCTTTTTATAAGGCTCAAAAAAACGGGAGCTTTGCCCGACAAAAACTTTTTTACCAGTTTGTTTTTGTAATTCGATCAGCTCTTTTGCATCTTTTAAATCATCTATAAAAGGCTTGGTACAAATAACATGTTTGTTGTGCAACAAAGCTTGCCTTATATGTTCGGCATGCAAATGATCGGGAGTATAAATAGCGATCGCGTCTATACCGGCATTATTCAACATCTCTTCATACGAGGTAGTATAATAGTCAAACTGAAATTCTTTGCAACGCTGTTTACACATCTCCTCGTTTCTATCGCAGATCATGCGCAAGTTTACCTTTTCACTTTTTAATGCAGCCGACATGGTGCTGCGTCCCTCTCCTAACCCTAAAATACCTAGTTGTAACATGTTGATGAAAAATAAAATAATCAGTAAAGAATAATCGCTTACAAGTCTTGGTTATAGTTGTTTCAAAAACACCCAGGTCTCCCCTTTTTTTGTACCTGCAATGCCTTGCTGGTACTTTTTCATAATAGCATTCCAATCCTCTACCCGCGGATTGTTTTCCATTGTTTTTGGATTTAAATTATCGAACCTTGCCCCTTTTGGAATGCTGATTACCAGTACAAGTTGCCTTCCGTTTTTAAACAACAACAATTGTTGAAAATCTGCGTTACAAAAACCTTTTGAAATTTCGGGCCATTTCTCAAATTGCGTTGCATGGTAATTAAGGTATTCCTGCTGTAATTTTTCATCTGCAACCAGGTCAGCTGTAAGCAATATGTGATCCCATTCTACAGCGGTATTTTTATCACTGCATTTTGATCTGTTGAATTCATAGAACAGGTCGTGAAAAACCTTTACAGTCACTTCCGGAAAATTGTTTTGTAACCGACCTTGCATTACAGTAATATCCTGTACTTTGGTATACAACATGTAATGGTCTTGCCATCGATAAATGCAAGCAGTATCCATGCTATTCTGCAGCAAAATGGATTTCAATTTCTTTAGGTCAAGTATCTGATTCTCTTTCACCACCAATTCAATCATCTCGTTTCTTTCTTTATTTACTGGCAGTGAGCGCGGCACATGATTCTTATAATTCAACAACCATTGGTAACCTTGTTGCAGGCCAGCGGCATCCCTGGTGACTGCAGCAACCAGTGGTCCGTTATTGATCCATTTATTACCCGGTCCGTTTGCATTTTGCAGATATTTTGTCGACGGAGTCCAATTGTCTTTAACTGTAATAAAAGAAGACCCTTCATCGGTATAAAGGTAAAACCAATGGGTTGGCAAATGTGCATAAGGCGCTTTGTAAATGCTATCCACGTAGTTATCGCTGATCACAGAACCAGGTTGCGGGCTTAGCGTGTAAATGCCTGCACAATCGTATTGTGATTTACCGAAATGGTGAATCTTATTGGCGATGATCCTGTTATTTTTCATTACGTTGGCTGTAGGACTCCATCCCCAACCCATACTGATACCCGAATAATGTACGTCTTCGATTTCATTATGCGAAACCGTACTGTTTTTGGTATAACCAAGACCGATAGCCACACAGCCCCAATCTTCATTGGTAACGTTGGTAATAAGATTATTAGAGATCTGTATACCACTGCAGACATCACGTTCATCTTTTGGACTATATGGCAAATGAATTTCTGTGGCTTCATCCGAATACACACCGGCGAGTATTGCATTTCCACCTACTTCTTTAAACAGGTTACCCTGCACAAGATTATCGTGTACGCCTTTGTGGTAATCAACACCAGTAGAAGCTAGTTGTTGAAAAAAACAATTTTCAAATGCCGTGTTACTTGCAAAATTTACTGTCACAGCCGCAGGTGGCCTTCCGACCCAGGCCTGGTTCTCCAGGGTCTTTTTATCAGGTGTTCCCGGTGTTTTTAACGAATAAGCATCTAACATATACATGCCAGCCTGGTGTGGTACATGGCCTTGCAATGATGGTCGCATCCAGGTTGTATGTTTAAAAGCAATCCCCCTAAAGTTCACAAATGATACCGGGGCATCAGCGTTCCCCTGGATATTCAACAATGTTTCCATAGCAGGTGCAATAACCTGTGCCGTCAACAGGTCTACGTTAGCTGCAGGCCAGTAATACAACCTTGCATTTTTTTTATCAAGAAACCATTCACCGGGAGCATCCAAAAACTCAATACCATTGGTTAAATAAAAAGCGGAGTTACCTGTTTCTTTTGAGATCCACGGTGCTGGCCAGGGATGTTCAGATTGTATACGGCTTTCAGGTTGATGAAATACTAATTGCGCCGTATCGTTTCGTTTTTTAATTGACTTTATTCTTAGGTTAGCAATAGCCCACCATTGATGAATCACCATTTCCAAACCGGCTACATTGCTTGTACCGGCCAATACACTTAAAGGAATATCGCAGGTACCCGATTTGCGATCAAAACCAAGAATGCGGCCCATACTGTCTGCGTTAGGAAACCGCGCTCTTATCGCCTTAAAATCACCTACATACATCTGGCGGAAATCAAGCAGGTTTCCTCCAACAAAAGGTGCATCAGCTACCCATAATTTACCGTTGGCTATTTTTGGTAACCCTGGTTTAACGCCTGCTACTTTTTTCCATCCTCTTATAGTAACACCGCCCGAGAAAACAGGTGATTCACCTGCTGCCGCCCGAATGATTAGCGGAGCCTCTTTTGTACCGGCATCCTCCGGACGAATAAAAAGTGGTTCAAAAAATGTGTACACTCCACCGCCAACAATAATATCGATGCCATTGACAGCAGATGTGTCTTTTAAACGACGCATTTCCCTTGCTTTTCGCAATGCCATGTGTACAGTGGCGACTGGCTTCTCCTTGCTGCCAATGTTTGTGTCAGCTCCCGCAACCGACACAAATATTTGTGCCGGGCCGGCATATACCATTACGGTAAAAAATAAACAAATAACAAACGTTAATAATGCTTTCAATGGCTTGTTTTTATACGCGGTTGGCGATGGGTATTTTCGATAATGCGATGTTGCGATGGGTTTCACCCATCGCTTTTTTACATTGCCCTTTCATGGCATGATTCCTGACAATTCACCATTTACTTTTGACATTTCACTTATTCACCCTTTCGCTGGAAGATCGATTTTACATAACTGGTGTTGGCACTGAAATTTTCTTTTACGCTCCTTTTTACAACAGCATCTCTTGACCTTTCAATAACCAGCCAACCACTCCATTTCATTTCATCCAATGTAGCTTTCACTTTCTTAAGATCCAGCCTGGTATTGTTTTGCAACCAAACACCATCATCATCCGTGCAATGAATCTGGATAATATTTTTACGGCCTAAAATTTTCAATTCATTGCTTACATCTCTTCCATTTTTCAGCGCATTGGAGAAATTAAAATAACTTTTTATGGCAGGAGAATTTACATCTCTTAACAACTGCAGTTCGCCGGCAGCATCCAACGCTGTTTCAATACCAATTACTACTCCAGCTGCTTCGGCCATCCTGCCAGTAATTTTTAAACGGCTGATCACAGAATCGCGAAGATTAGGTTGCTTTACCAAATCGCATTGCACACCTAAAGGCAGGAAAGCGACTTTTACATCCATCAGTTGCATGGTTTTTATACAATCTTCTATAGATGGTATGAATTCAGATCTTTCACAAAAAGATTGCGCATAATAACCGCTCATTGACAGTGCTGGTATTTCTAATCCCAGTTGTTTCGCTTTATCCAGGAATAATTGCCTAATTGATTCTTTTAATAATTGGTTATCGAAGGTGGGTCTTTTGCCGAGTCCACCCATATCAATTTCAACCCCATCTGCCCCAATATCCTTTGTTAGTTGCAGGGCGCCAAGCTTCTGCCGTTTTAAAATCATCAGGTCTACAACAGCCACTTTATATTGCCTGCTTCCTGCATCAGCAGACCTAAATTTTTCCGTGTGTGCACAGGATGAAGTAACCAGAATACAACCGACAATAACAACAATATATTTTACTACGCCCATATTCAAACTTTAAAACCGTGAACTATATTAACGTTGTAAAATTCACTTTTACTGCTATTGTATAAAACTCAATTCAACAATCCAAATCATCCAATACCTATGGACTGATTATTGTTTTGTTGCTGCTTCAAAAACTTTTACTATCCCGTCATAACTTTTCAATGCATTTGCTGGTAAGCGCTCGCCTTTATCTCCAAAAACATAAAGGGCATTCTCTTTTTCTATTGTTACAGAAGATTCATCTGCATTGCCAGTAATTTTATTAATAGGAGGGGATGGTAAATGAAATTGCTCTGCCAAAAAAACATACATCGCGGTACGCTTTGAAGGACCATAATCATGTCCTTCCTTTTCAAGATGTACATTTTTTATTGCGTCTTTTTTATCATAGAACCCATAAATATTTTGCAGGAATGGAAACTCATTCCCGGGAACATGTTGGGTCCAGTCTTTGCCATCTGAAACAACAAGTTGCGCATGTGGGGCAGCGAGTGCCGCTATTTCGGCATTGTTGGTGCCACCACCACATAAATGAATGCCCATACCGCTTTCGCATGGACAGCCACCACTATGATAGGATGATAACATAGCAACCGGAACACTCAATTTAATGCGCTCGTCTATAGCAGCCATTAACATGGTTTGACTTCCGCCACCAGAAGCACCAGTGATAGCAACACGACTGGTATCGGCATCTTTAAAAGATAATAAATAATCTAGAATTCGGGTGGCATTTAAAGCTTGTATACTTTGTACCAAACTGCGGCGGTGATCGGATGGAGTAACCTGCAGCAATGATTCACCATCCCAGCCAGACAAATCATAACTAAATGCCATTGCACCCATTTTTGCGAGCATGGCGCAACGATTCTGACAATCTTCGCGATAACGCCCCCTTGCAAAATGACCGTCCGGATTTAATACTACCGGAATCTTTCCTTTAAACTTCACAGGCTTATACAGCGACCCGCAAACGTATACACCAGGCAAGGTTTCAATTGCAATATTTTGCACTGTATAATCATCAAATTTTCGGATTGCAGTAACAATAGGTTTAGATGCAGGCGCTTCGTCAACCGTGTTTAAACGCAATGCACTTATGATCTCTTTTTTTAATAATCCTTTGCGTAATTCCCAGCTTTCAACATCATGGTACAAACCTGATAAATAAGTTAATTGTGCTTTTCCTTCTTCGACAGTTTTAAGATGATACTGAAACGGTTGAAGTTTGTATTTTCTCTCGCCTTCTTTAGTAAATGTGAGATCCTGGGATGCAAGAATGTTCGCTAAAGTAATTTCGGCATCGGGTCTGAAACGCCATCCTGCATAAGTAACATAACGACCGGCTATTAATTTTTCATCGTACCGGATAGCTATCTTGTATTGTTTCTCAACCTGCACCAGTACCTCTTTCAAAGATTTTTTAAAACCTTCATCAGATGTTTGCGCATAACAGGCAGTCATCAAACAAATACCATATAAAACTATGATGCATATTTTTTTCATAGGCTGAAACAATCAAAAAACAACCTCAGGACTCTAGTTTAAACCATTGTAGTTTTGCCTTAACACAAAAAAAGATGGCTCCTAAAATATATCAATAAAACTAGGAAAGCAGCCCTTTAAAAAAAATGCACTAAACCACTATCCTGATGGATGATTTTTGTACTGCAATTGCCAGCAATTAAATAGGTGGATCAAGTTGAACTTTTGGAAGCAGTAATTCTGCAATGTTTACCGGTTTAATTTCCAGTTTTTCGCACCAGTTTAAAAAGCTATTGTGAACTTCATCCAGGACTTGTTTTTGCTCCGGTGTAAGTTCCAATGCATGTGCCCGGCTAATGGTTCTAACGGGTAAGCCACGTTTGCGAAGAAAATATTTTGCACTCATTGGATACGCCACATGAATCAAGGGATCTACCCGCTGTATTTCTGATTGCAACCATTTTACTGCTTCCTGTTTACCAGGATCGCTGGCATTATTACACATCCAAACTAAGATTTCAGGATAGAAGTTACCGGAAATGGATGACATTCCTTTTGCACCTGCCAGCAGGGAGAACATGGCGTTGGGAGAATGTGCATCGTAAAACTCCAGCCTGGGATAATCAGCAGCAATTTTAATTTTTGTTTTTACATTTTCATGCGTAATGGAAGTGTCTTTGTGGTAAACAAAACGATCAGTATCCAATAATTTTTTAAATACCTGCGGCGATAAAATGCGCTTGTAAGGTGCCGGGCATTCGTACATTCCCAATGGGATATCACCTGTCAATTGCAACATCTTAGCAAAGTTCCGGAGCAATATATCATCGCTGTCTTCCACATTGGCAAAATGCCCGGTAATCATAATTACAGCATCGATACCGGTAGCATAAATCTTTTTGGCAAATTCAGCTTTGTCTTCAATCGTTAAGCCAAAAGAACCGGTTGCAACAACAGGAACACGCCCTTTAACATAAGTCACAATATGCTTTGTGAGTTCGAGTCTTTCATCTTCTGTAATGCTATACATTTCGCTACTCAGGCAGTTGGCAAAAAAACCTTTCACGCCTGCAGCGAGGTAAAAATCAATTAATGTTGAAACCACTTCAAGATCAACCTTTGCTTTAAGGTTAAATGGGGTGAGCATTACCGGCACAAATTTTTTTAAATCAGGCATACATCGCATTTTATAAGTACAAGTAACAGGTTTTCAATTTATTATTCGCAGGAACGCTTCTTTTTAAATTTAATTCTATGCAGTGATCGGTAAAATGATCAACGCAAAAATGACTAAGTTGCTCAAGGTAAAAACACTGGATACATTAACCATCCTGTACCTTCTGTTTTCCCTAATAACTAATGGTTCATTTTCACAAATCGTCTTCATCTCTAAAATAGTTGATAACAGAATATCCTGCCATTTTCCAATTTATTAAATGATCAATCACCCGGGTACGAAGCATCCGTTTTTACAGGTTCTCTAACTAGTTTATTACCGTCTTTTCTTTTTGCAGCTGTTAACAGCAACCCGGTTAAAAATATGGTAAGGGTACCAACTACAATCACCATGTTTATATGTAAGGGGTTTTTCAAAAAGGTATAATCCGAAGTAAGTTTTTTAGAAAGTGTCATCCATAAAATAACAACGATTCCAATAATGGTAGCCGTTATAGCTTCATGATTCATTGTGCTTTTGCTAATGGCGCCCAATAGAAATAAACCTAGCATGCCACCAGCAAAAATGCCGGAGAGTTCCCACCAGATATCCAGCAAACTTTTAACACCAATCATTGCGATTCCGGTCGCCAATCCCATCAGGCCAAAAACTATGGTTGCAGCATGCAACACAAATAATTTATGTTTTTCAGTGATGTTTGGCTTAAAATATCTTTTGTAAATATCCATGGTAAAAACGGTGGCAGATGCATTCATACCAGAACTGATTGTACTCATTGCAGCAGAAAGTATAGCAGACACTATCAGGCCTACTAAACCTGTTGGCACTTTGGTAACCATAAAATGCGGCATTACTTTATCGCCATAATCTTCCGGCTTTATGGCAGCCGCCAATTGCGCTACCTGGGTGGAAGTGGCGGAGCTACCTAAATGTTCTGACGCCACTTTTAATTTCACTACTTCAATTAAACCCGGATTAACCTGGTAATAAGCAAAGAGGCTTGCACCAATAATAAAAAAGAGCAGGGAAGCCGGAACATACAAGGCCACGCACATCCAAACCGATTTGGATGCTTGTTTGGATGTTGCTGCGGTATGATATCGCTGGATATAGTTTTGATCCATCCCAAAATTATTCAGGTTCATAAAAAAACCATAGAAGAGTACCACCCAAAAAGTTGATTCTTTAAAAGTTGGAGACAAGCTTCCGAGGCTGAATTTTTGACTCTTCATTCCGATTTCGACGATGCTGGAAACACCTCCGGGCATTTCAGATACGATCAAATACAAAATGAGTAAAGCGCCCAATGTTTTTATGATTCCCTGTACAACTTCGGTCCAGATGACAGCTTCCATACCGCCCATCACTGTGTATAAAATAATGCAAATACCCATAACGATCATGATTGCGGCCATCCCATAACCTGTAAGTGCCTGCAAGCTTAATGCAATACCAAAAAATATGGATCCCATCCGTGCCAGTTGTGTAAGTAAAAAGCAGATAACCGTATAGGTTCTTGCCCATGGACCAAAGCGTTTTTCAAGATGGGTGTATGCAGATATTTCACCTGTTCCCCGGTAAAATGGAACAAAATATTTAGAAGCAATCCAGGCCGCAAACGGCATAGACAAACTAAAGACAAAAGCATTCCAGTTGGTACCAAATGCTTTTCCCGGAACACCTAAAAATGTATTGCTGCTTAAAAAAGTGGCATAGATCGAAAGGCCGATTGCCCAACCCGGTATTTTACCCGAGGCCTTTGTAAATTGGTCTGAATTTTTATTTTTTCTAGAAAAATAATAACCTACCAATACCATAGCAAGCAGGTATATAAATATGATGGCAAGATCAAAAAGAGGCAATTGTTTCATCGTTAATTAAGAAGCAATAATACGTTTGGCTTCTGCTATAAATCTTCGGTCTTTGAGCTACCAGATTTAGGTGCATGGTAATCTTTAAACTGTGGCCACTGCCCCTTTTCGATTTTCACCATCCCTAATTTGGAAGGATCAATCTTTACATACTTCAATTTTTCCCTGCGCCAGGTATACACTACATGTACCATGCCATCGGTTGATTGAATAACAGATGGATAAGAATACTGGCTGATAGGTGAATCTTCCAGAACGAGAGATGCATACCATTCTTTTCCATCTTTACTAACCGAAATATTCAGGGGTGTACGTGGACCTTTTGGCTTTCCTTCCGGATCTAAAATATGGTTGTAAACAATTAGTTGTCTTCCATCTTTTAATGTAACTGCATCGGTTCCTGAATTGTTGTTTGGCAAAATAGTTTTTGCAAGCGGAGACCAGGTTTCACCATTGTCGGATGACCAGGTTTCAAGAACAGATCTGTCTTTACTCCTGGCAAGTACCTGTAACCTTCCGCCCGGATGAAGAAGGATACTGGGCTGAATAGCATTGAGTGTTTTTCCGTTATCAACAGGACCTACCATTCTCCATGTTTTACCATCGTCTTCCGAAATCTCAAAGTGCAATTTCCAGCCATCACCTTCAGTACTGGATGGAGCTATTAATTTTTTATTCGCCACCAACACTGGTTTATTTTTTACAGGACCAATAAAGCCAGTTGGTAAAGCTTTCGCTTCGGACCAGGTAAGACCATTGTCTGCAGAAGTTTTCATCCATCCTTTCCAGGTAGAAGGGCTTGGGCCGATCTTGTAAAATAACAACAGTTCGCCACCAGGCACCTGGTACAAAACAGGGTTCCAGGTTGGATAGCGTAACGTATCGTTTTGAATTCCATTTGCTACTGAAACAGGTCTCGTCCAACGTTTACCTTCTTTCCTGCTGACATAAATCTCTACATCAGGATTTCTTTCCTTTGTGCCACCAAAGAAAGCCGTTATTAATCCTTTTGGAGTTTCTGCTATGGTAACTGCATGGCATTCCGGAAAGGGTGCGACATCATAAATAAATTCATCCTCAATGATACCACTTTTAAATGGCGGTGTTTGTGCAGAAAGATTGATAGCAATTAAAGTTGCTAATAATGATGTTAACCATTTTATTTTCATATGAGCTATTGCTATTTTGATATTAAGAAATCTTTCCATCCACATTGCAGTCCAATAATCTGATCTTATCAATTATTTGCAACAATAAAATGGTAGTTGCCGGAACCAATTTCAAATACAGCTGCTGTTTTTTCCATTCGAATAAATTTCCCTCCGTTCATTTCAGTTGCAGGTGATCCATTCTCTGATACTGCGTTTATTGAAGTTGCTGGTACATAAACCTCCGCGGTAGTATTCCCTGGTATAGTAACACTCCAGGAAAAATGATCAGCTGTTTTTTTCCATTCCGATTTTATCTCACCATGGACGGAATGGAAGAAAGCTGTAACAAAATTTAATCCATTTACGGGGGATGGCTTCATAATAATTTTTTTAAATCCAGGCATTTCATCAATGGATTTAATGCCCCCTAAATCTTCATATAACCACACCAGTAAATCCCCCAGCAGCATTACATGATTTTGTGAATTCATACGTGGATTAGCCGTATTACCATTCCACAATTCCCAGATGGTAGTAGCACCGTTTTCAGCCATGTAACCCCAGCTTGGATAAGTACGATTACCCGCTAATTTATAAGCGATATCTGCTCTGCCGTATTTTGTGAGCCACCGCATCAGCCATTGTGTTCCGATAACACCTGTACTGATATGGCCTTTATTTTCTACCAAAATTTTATTTTCTATACTGGCAAACACCGCATCTTTTGCATCACCCGGAATCATGTCGAAAGCCAGTGGCAAAATATTAGCTGTTACCGTATTGTTACCATATTGCTTTTTGTAATTATTAAAATAGGCATCATTAAATGCGGCCTTCACTTTTCCAGCAAGCTCATCGTAATCGGCAACATCTGTTTCATAGTTTAAAATAGTTGCAAAGCGTTTCATTAATTGCAGCATGTGGTAATAGGTAGCAGTGGAAATTAATTTCGGCTCCGTAATTCGCATGGAATCTTTGGCATGAATTAATTCAGGAGACTCCGGCGGCACACACCAATCACCATAACTATCTTTAGTCATCAGGTAGTTTACCATGTATTTATCCTGCATATAATTCATCCATTTTTTCATGGATCTGTAATGTTTGCTTATAGGTTGCGCATCACCAAACTGGTTGTACAACATATTAGCAATTTGCAGGTAAGTTCCCGGCCAGGTTACACCATCTTTATAATAATACCAAAAGTTGGGAGCCACATCGGGAATGCTGCCCTCCGGTGTTTGTGCTTCTTCAATATCATCAAGCCATTTAGCATACAGTGTGGCATTGTTAAATACAAAACTTTCGCCATAAGCGCCAGTTGAACGATCGCCTAACCAGGGCTGGCGCTCATCCCGTTGCGGGCAGTCAACCGGCATACCCTTGTAATTTCCGCGAATACCCCAGTATGCATTTTTATATACCTGGTTAACGGTGCTATCTGATGTGTAAAAACTGCCGGTTGTTTGCATATTATCATAAACAACTTCTCCTAAAAAATCGCCGGGTTGCGGTGTTCGGTTGTATCCTGAAACTTCAACATAACGAAAGCCATGATATACAAACCGCGGAGACCAGGTTTCCTTACCGTTGCCATTCAGGGTGTAAACGTCCGTTACCAAAGCGTCCCTCAAATTAGCTGTATATAATTCGCCGTTAGGCTGCAGGCTTTCAGCAAAACGAAGTGTTATTTTATCACCTCTTTTTCCGGCCATAACCAGCTTCATCCAGCCCGCCATATTCTGTCCCATATCAAGCAGGTATGTGCCCGGTTTTATTTGCTTAACAGTTACAGGTTTCAAAGTTTCCATCACCTGGATATTGGCATTCATTTGTGCTTTCACCTGTCCACCGGGAGCCTTTACCAGTGCCGCTTTCAACCATTTGCTATCATTAAAACAAACCCTGTTCCAACCAGGCATTTCTTTTGTCGCATCGTATTCCTCGCCGTCGTATTCGTTGTTGGTTCTTATCGGTCCATCTGCAGTTACCTTCCAGCTGTTATCACTTACTATCAATTGCTTTGATCCGTCTGCAAATTCAATCTCTAATTGCAGTAACATTTTGGGGTATCCGAAGTTATGCCACTTATGCGGTTTGTATTGCTGCCGCATGGTATAAAACCGGCCATTACCCAATATCGTACCGATGGTATTCTCCCCGTTTAACATCTGGTTTGTAACATCAAATGTGTTGTATTTAACTGTTTTAGAATAATCAGTGGGACCAGGTGCCAATACCTGTTTTCCGATCTTATTTCCATTGAGGTAAAGCTCATACAAGCCTAATCCGGATATGTAAACCGTTGCTTTTTTTACCGGTTTAGATGTAGTAAAATCTTTGCGGAAGTAGCGGGCAGATAAACGGGCCATTTTAGTGATGGTATCCCATGGAAATGAGCGGTCGAGACCAATCCATGCAGCTTTCCAATCGGTTTCCTTTATCAAACCCATGGTAAAAATAGCAGGAAGACTATAACTGCTGTTTCCCTGGTTAGTAAATAATCTCACTTTCCAAAAACAGGCCATCCTGCTTTTAAGTGGGGCACCGGCATAAGCCACATGTATGGATTTGTTGGATGCTATTTTTCCTGAACTCCAGATATCTCCCTTTCCTTCCAGGAGATTTGCTTCTGAAGACGCAATAATGATTTCATAGGCTTGCTGTTGTAAGCCTCTTTTATCCGAGGACATTTCCCAACTAAACCTTGGTACGGTTGCGTCAATACCCACCGGGTTAGAAAGCAGTTCACAGCGAAGGTTAGTCACCATTACTTTAGTTTCTTCGTTCGCCAGCAGGTTATATGACATCAAAACCAGGACTATTGAAAAAAAAGATATGACTATAAGTTTGTTCATATTTTATAAAATCAATGATCAAATACGCCGTTATACCCTGCATTTTACCTTGTAAGAGTCGCCTTTAACGATCTGCGTTGAAGTCGAAATAGAGGACTAGTTTCAAACTTCTGCGGGGATCTTTTTCATAATCATAATAGATATTTTTAGAACCCATTGGGCCAGTTGTTTCATTACGCTGTGTTTTTGTTCCTATACTGGAAATGCCCTGCATAAAGGAAATATCTCCAGTTGGGAAAATGGGTTCGTAATTATGCCATTGATCTGTTTTCCACGCAGGTGTAAACAAACGAAAAAACAGGTCTTCGTTTTCGGTGTAAACTGTAAATGGCTGCGTGGTTGTAAGAAATTTACACCAATACATATTTGAATGATATCCTTTAAATTCAGGATAGTTCCATTGCTCGCCTGTTTCGGTATTGTTGTAAGCCTTTTTCCAAATACCCAGTTGGTTTCCCTTCATACGATTTTTCCAAACCCGGTAAGGTCCATTGCCCATAAATTCTACTCCCTTTATTGCAGCTTCGGGAAAAGAAAAATTTACACCCGCCATACTCGTAAAATACTCTGCCGGGAAATAATTTACCTGCAACTTTATAATGCCCGTTGGATAGATAGTCCACTTGATAGTGTTATAATTGTTCTTTGCTTCGAACATCGATGATACAACAAGGTTATTTCCATCGAAACTGTAGCTGCAATTTGCTATGTTATTGACACCTTCCTGTAAAACTGGCCCGTTGTTAATTGGAATAATGCCTTTATCATTTTTCACAGATAATAGCTGTCCATTATTTTTATTAATAGTTATAGCTAAACCCACAGCCTTGATGAAATAAAGCGAATCCTGCTCTCTGATTTCCGGCTTAATGTTTCCTGTAAAAACAAGCTTTTGATTTACAAGGTCTGCAGGTTTGGTAATAGGAAAACTCCAGGTAAATATTTCCTTTTTAGTGGCATCAAAAGCACTTAAATAAAGCACATCGTGCTGCATCCAATTTTTTGGCAACGTAATTTTTATTGACCCTTTATCACCGGCTTTAATGTTTGGTGAAACTATAGTTCCATTCGAAGAAACTTTACTGGTATCCTGCAAATTTTTAAATGAATAAGTGAAAATGCAGGTATTCATATTACTAAAATGATAACGATTCTCAAGATTAATTACTCCATCAAAAGCAGTTGTAATTTCCTTTCTTTCTATGTGTACCGGGCTCCATACTTCCTTAATAGCAAAATAGCTTCCTTCTTTTTGGCGGTAAGGTCCAACTATACCATCGGCACCGCGGTTTTTGTCTGTATCTATAGAGTCGTTTTTATCTTTTCTTACAACACCCTGGTCCGCAAAATCCCATAAAAATCCACCCGCACTTAATGGGTTATGCCACATCGCTTCCCAGTAATCCTGCAGTCCGGCACCATGGCCGCCATCATACATACCATGCAAAAATTCTGTAGGCATTACAATGTCGTGCCCATGCTCATAATTGCCAATACCGTAATTGTATTCACGATAATGCTGGGTATCAAAACCACCCCAGTTTTCCCATGCATGCAGCAGTGGTCTACGCTGTATATCCAATGACTGAAAAAGGGTATCGAGCTCGTAATTATGACCGCCTTCGTTGCCATTGGCCCACATTACTACCGAAGGATGATTACCATTTTTCTCGATAAGTGCCCTGGTAAGTTTTGCACCGGTTTTAGAATCATAATCCCCATGCCATCCTGCTAATTCATCCAATACAAAAATACCCAGGCTATCACATACATCGTACCAGTGATCATCACCCGGGTAGTGCGACATACGCACCGCATTCATATTCATATCCTTTAATAACAATGCATCTTTTAAACTTAACTTTTTACTTAAAGTACGGCCTGTAGTTGGCCAGAATGAATGCCGGTTTACGCCTTTGAATTTTACTTTCACATTGTTTATATAAACGCCATCACGTTCCCTTAGTTCCACGGTGCGAAAACCAAATCTTTCTGTAACCGAATGCAGTATTCTCCCATTTTCATATAATGTCAAAACAACTTTGTAAAGATGTGGTGTTTCAGCAGTCCACAGCAATGCCGAGGGAACACTCGCCTTAATGCTGACAGTGTTTGCACCAGGTTTAATAAAAGCAGAAAAAGCAGGACCTGTTTTTACTCCCTTTACAGTAAAGATTTGAGCAGAGATGTTTGTTGCTTTACTATTCGCAGCAATGACAACTGTAGCAGTAAATTGTTTTTTGGCATTGGCGTCTAATGCTATATTTTCTATATGGTACGCCGGCAAGATTTCCAAATACACGGGACGGAAGATTCCACCAAAAATCCAAAAATCACCCCTGCGTTCGGCCTGGTTTACCGATTCATTTTTAGAATGTTTTGAAACAGTGACTTCTAATAGATTCTTATCGCCATAAGCAAGCAAGCTGCTGATGTTGTATTTAAAGCGATAATAAGATCCCTGGTGAACAGGTCCTGCTGATTGCCCGTTTATTTTAACCTCCGTATCGGTCATAGATCCTTCAAAAATCAGGTTAATCATTTTTCCTTTCCAGTTTGCAGGCACTTGAAAAGCATGTTTGTACAAGCCCTGCTCCATGCCACGGGAACTGTCTTTAGAAAAGCCATAATTGTATTTTCCAAAACCCTGTAATTCCCAATTGGAAGGAACCGGGATGGAAGTCCATTTGCCGGAATTACTACCTGCGGTACAAAAAAAATCCCACATTACTGTTTGGTCTTCTCCGCTTCCAGAAAGTAATACTTTTTGAGTTTGCTGTGCAGAAAGGTGAAACGAGAAAAGTGAAACGGCAAACAATACAAATAGCCGCAATGATTTTATAAGGCAAGTCATACGTAATGTTTAAGTAGCCAACTATTTTGTTGTAAGAACATTTTTAATTGTTGCTGTGAACGGTGCTGCCGGCAGACCCGCTGAATTGAACAAATTAGGCTGCGCCGTTTCATGCCAGCCAAAACGAACCGATTTTGGCGCTTTAAGCCCTTTTGCATACACTTTAACCTTCTCACCTGTGATGACTGCTTTAGCAGGCCTGAAAACACCGTCAGCGCCAGCTATTTCAAACCAGTTAAGTAATTTTCCGTTGCTGCTGATCAATCCACCAGCTATCTGGTCAAATGCCAGCTCAATTGTTTTACCAACAACCTGCATTGAACGATAAACCGGCCCCATGCTAACAAGCATCCGTTTATAATCATTGGCCAAAGCCAGTAAAGCAAGCCGGCGACCAATCTCCCATTTATAAGTGGGGTGAATATCAGTTGTGTTGTCAACCAGGTCGGTAGTGATTATCATTCCTGTCTTTGGTAAACCAAGGGCAGCAGCCTGTGCTTGCCTAAACTCCGGAAGACTTTGTTCGTATAATAAAACTTTCCCTTTACCCTTAGAATATTCGAATGGGGCAATTTGCACAAAGTAAAATGGTGCATTGTTGTCGTTCCAGGTAGTACGCCAGCTTTGTATAAGGTGTTTGAATTTGAAACTGTATTCTGAGATTTCATGCAGGAAGCAATTTGTTTCGCCCTGGTACCATAAAAATCCGTTCAAAGTAAAAGGTGCAAGTGGTTGAACCAGGCCAGTAAAGAATTTACCTGGTTTACTGGTATCTATGGCATACTGCTGGTTTTCGCCTGTCCCGAACTCACCATCCAACCAGGGATCAATATTGCTGCCGCTCACAGAAGCAGCGATCATTCCAACCGGTACCTGCAAACTATCAGAAATGGTTTTTGCGAAATGATAACCAGCAGCAGAGAAAGCTGATAATGCCGCCCCTTCTGCTTCGTTCCAACCTTTGTTAACACCTCCGCCATCGCTTTTTGTAAGATCACGTTTTACTAAAAACAAGCGAATATTTTTATTGCTTTCCTTAGTTAACGCAGCTGAATCAATTCCCTTACTCCTCGAAGCGTTAGCATATTTTGAACTCTTGGCCATGGTGAATTCCATATTTGACTGGCCCGAACAAAGCCATACTTCGCCAACAAGAATGTTTTCTAACGTGATGGTATTGCTGCCGCTAACAACCATCTTTTTCGCGATGACAGATGGCTGACTGGGATCCAGATAAACCAACCATTTCCCACTGCTGTTTGCAACAGTACTTTTTACCTGGTTATCAAAAGTTACTATGATGCTTTCACCCGCTATAGCGTTGCCCCAAATAGCTATCGGTTTATTGCATTGCAACACCATGTTGCTACCAATAATCTTTGGCAATTCAATTGCTGCGGCTGATGGCAGAGTGATTGCCAACACGAAAGCAAAAGCACAAATAAATTTCTTTTTACCAGCTATCATTTAATCGCTGAAGTTTTAAATGATGTGATATAATATTTTGCTTCTAATATTCTATCTCCTGCCCCCCGTAATTTTTCATGCATGGGATCAGTGGGCGTATCTGCATCCGGAAATCTTCTTACCTCTCCAGTACGGAAAACCACTCTTTCTATTTCACTAACAGGTGCAAAAAACAAACCCGGCGACAACTTATTACCATTAACGGTTGTAGTAAAAAACCTTGTTTGCGTGTTTAACTCAACGCGTACGTTATAAACTTCACCTGCATTATATTTCGCCAGGTTACGATTACGATAACCAGCTTTGATAGTCATGTTTCCAATGGAATCAAATGCTACCCGAACAGCGGCCGATCCCTTTGCATCCTGGAACTCAATCGCGAGATTGCCATGGTTATTTTGATCCGGCTTAATACTAAACTCCACCACTATTTTTTTAGAGGCAGGCACAACTCTCTCTGCTTTGGCAAATTCATATTTATCAGCATCGTTTAACGATAAAGCTTTTACGCCATTAACACTATCTATTTTAACCTGCGCCCATAGCGGGCTATAAATATTCCAATGTTCTAACTCTTTTCCTGCAGGCATTTTGTTGAAATCCTCGTTGATATGTGCTGTTACTCTTTCATTAACAGGTACGGGGATAGAACTTACCCAAATATCTTCTTTGTTCATGCTGTAAGTGACCCAAGCCTTTCCGCCGGGAGGTGTTCCATTACCTTCAACTATCCCTCTCACATATTGCGGACCGTACGATTTATACGCACCACCATACCGCATCGGGCTGATCTCTCCATTAACCAATAGCAAATTCTTATACTCAAGCCCGTTATCACTTACCGACAATGCCAGCGGCCAGCGAAACTCCGAAGGATTGTATACAGTAATGTATTTGTCGTCGCTGGTTTTCTGTCCCCAGATCTTTGCATTGCTGTTTACAAATCCGGGTGCACGGGTAGCATTTTCGGGCCACGAATTTCCATTATTGTTGCTGATAGCTGTAAGGGCATTTTTCCAGAGGCCAACCACCCTTCCATCGGGTAAATGATAATAATTAAATGCCTTGTAATCTTTTTTTAACGTGATAAGCGGATCGTCCCGGTCGGCTTCTTCATTCCATTGCTGGGTAACTAATTTATCCTTCAACAATTCATTGCATGCATCTATAAAACCTTTGTCTTTACTCCTGGTATAAAATGGATAATTGGAATTTTTCTCATTGAATTGATGGTTGTAACGCAAAAAATAAATGGGACCAAACGAACCATCCTTAAACACTTCCCGCACCACTCTTCCAATACCCAAACCATCATTGGGGTCATCGTGATCACCAACAATCAAACCATAGTAAGCTAATGCGAGCAGCCGGTCATTTTTAGTTACATGAAAACCCATCCGCTGATGATTGACAGAAAACATATTTTTTGTGATTTCTGTTCTTCCTGCTTTGGTTATACCATCAGGAATTTTATAAACAGGAAAAACAACTTCAGGTTTCGTCCAATTGTAACCATCTTTTGAAGACAACAATAAAGTTTGACCTGGTGGTATATGTTCTCCAACGGGGTTGCTTAAATATTCAACATAAAAAGTATTGTTCCAGTAAGCCAGCATGGGTGCATGGTTATAAGTCCAGCCCGAATCTTCTGCTAATTCAGGATGCTCGCGGTTTGCCCTAAATACCTGGATATTGTGTACGCCAACTACAGGACTTAACTGACCATGGTGGTAATCCACGTTCACCAAAGTGTTACCGGTGTAACGCACCGTATCCTGCGTGTATGCCGTTGTAAAAAAGCAACTGCTTAGCAACAACGCAATATTTTGGAACCAATTTTTCATTCAAAATTATTTAATACAAATAAAAACGGGGTACAGGCGGACCTACAGGTGGCATCATCGTTGTAGCCGGCTACTGTGGTGGTCACCATCCTTTCATCGGAATACCACTACCGTTCCTCTATTCCAGCTTTCCCGGTTACCTTTCATCTTTGATCTTTGTTGCAATGTCTTTTTACAAACCGAATAATTACTATTATTTCTGCATCTGCAACAAGCCTTTCATTGTCTTTTTATCTACCAGGAAAATAGTTCCATGCTTGTGCCCTTCCGGCACTGACACTTGTCTTGTTATATCGGTAAAGGATACAAAGTCTTTGGTCTTCATAGCCCCATAAATTTTATCCTTGTATTGATCGTAATAAACCAGGTATCCGTCTTTCACTTTAGCGATCGAAGGTCCTTCGGTGAAATTGGGTGAGAATGCCGCAGATGGAGTAGTCCATGGCCCCAAGGCATGGTTACTGAAAGCAATTTTTATATTCCTGTTTGGCCTTGTATTGTCTTTCAAAACCAGCACATAATCGTTCATCCCACGTTGTACGATTACACAATCAATCACGCTAAATTTTGGATCCAAAAAAAGCTTTGTTTCCGTAAAGGTTTTGAAGTCTTTGGTAGTAGTATAATACATCCGGTGATTATTGTTTTCTTCTTCTATACCTTTTTCAAAACGAAAAGGAATAGTTGATGCCCATATGATGATGAACTGTTTGTTCTCATCATCATAAAACAATTCAGGCGCCCACACATTTACAGTAGTGGGTTCTTTTTTCATTACATCAATCAACTGCTGACCACTCCAATTGATAAGATCTTTTGAACTGGCATAACCAAAGCCGGTATTGCCTTTCCAGGCGGAGGTCCATACCAAATGAAACACACCATCCGGACCCTGTACCATAGATGGATCACGCATTACTTTATCACCAACATCCGGTCGTAAAAACACGGTATCGAAATCGTTCCAATGATAGCCATCTTTACTATGCAGCATCCGTAAGCCAGCGGTTGCGGGCTCGTGGAAGCTGGTAAAAAGGTATGTTTTCTTTTGGCAGGATGACAGCAGCAAAACGAGGCTGATTATGCCTAAATTAACAGTCCATGAGAAGGTGGTTTTGTCAGCACGATGCATACCCGGAGTTGTGGGCACACGCAGAGTGGCAGGCACATGCGGGATGGCAGGCACATGCGGGATGGCAGGCACATGCGGGATGGCAGGCACATGCGATGGGCTGCGCCCATCGTTGATATACTTCGCCCTTTCAGGGCTTTTTTGATTGTTGTTAAAAATCATTACAAAGATTCGAGGATTAACACCCGGTCATTACCTTCTGCGGGTTCACCGGGTGGATCGAAAAGTTTTTTTCCTTTGTTTTTAATTTCACCGATGATTTGGGTAGATCCATCTTTTGGACTATACCAGGAAGCCTTAACATTTGCACCTTTTATTTTTCCCATTTTCACTTTAAAATTATTGGACTTGTATGTGTAAATAAATGCATAGTCTGCACCTCTTGTGGCTGCTATATAATCGTACTTTAAACCGGGTTTTCCGGCAATTAAAGTTTGATCCGGAACCCTGTCGAAGTAGGGCTTTGAAACCATCAGATTTTTCAGGTGGATCATTTGCGCAGCGCCACTGTCATCCAGTGCTTCATTCCAATATTTTTTTGACCCATATGCCTTGTTGATATCAGATGGTTTGTGCATTTGCATTACACTGTTGTGGCCGTAGGTGTGTCCCGCGGCACCCGCAAAAACCGACCAATATCCATAACGTCTTACATCGTTTGCATTCCAGAAGGGCTTGGTAGTGTCGTGCAAACCGTAAGGAATTAACTCGTATGAGGGTTCGCCGTCCAACGTTGGTTTTGTAGGCGACAAGTTGTAATCCATATGTAAAAACTTGTAGTTATCAGGTCCAAAACGATGCTCTGCTAAGGAAGTATCCAAATCGTAACTGCGATGACCGGATTGAAACATGTTGAAGTCAAGCCATGCCTCGTTATGAAACCATTCACTGGAAGTAGTGCGGCCAAATGGATGAAATGTTTGCAAATGATTGGGATCTTTAGCTTTGATGGTATTGCCAATCGCCTTCCAGGTATTGATGGAATCAGATCCTTTGATGTCACCTCCATTCAGCCAAATGATATTTGGACGGTCGCGGTATCTTTCAGCAAGAAAAGTTGCATAAGTAACCGCGTCTTCCTTTTTTACCCAACCATTTTTTACATTGGTGCCCCACACCGGTACGAGGCCCATAAAAATACCACGTTTTGCAGCTTCATCAATAATAAAGTCTACATGATCCCAAAAATCATATTGCGCTTTATCCTCAAATGAATTACCGGGGGTAGTAACGGGCTTTGCCACGTTTTTATCTACCAATGCTGTATCACCGTAAACATTTACAGCCGATACATTGTGCAATACCATTACCTGTACAACATTAAAGCCTTTTGCCTGCCGGTTATCAAGAAACTGGATAGCTTCTTCGCGGTTTAGCTTTCCAAATAACAACCAGCCAGTTTCACCCAACCAAAAAAATGGCTTACCATCTTTGTCTTCAAAAAAACGCTTGTTGGCAGCAACTTTCAACCGCACATCCTGCCCAGCCTGTGCAGAGGCAAAATTTGAAAAAAACACATAAAAAAGCAAGATAGAAAAAGTTATTGTGCGAACCATTATGACGATTTTAATTTGAATGAATCCATAAAATTGCTGAATCCTGCTTTGGATTTACAAACGTGTTTGCAGTAGTACCCGCTGGTATTGTTTCTTCTTTGATTGTCTTTCCCGAATGTGTATCAATCCAGTTTACCTTGTATTCAAATGTCTTGTTCAATTTTATTTCAGCAGTAGCATTTGTGCAATAAATGATAAACGATTTGCTACCATTAGCAAGTGCATAAACTGAATCACCCGCGATAGTTTTTAAAGGCATCATACCGGCTGCATCTTTTAAGAACGATTCATCCATTTTTGGGATTGCAGCCAACGATCCGCCGGCCATAAAAACGGCCCATCCAAACGCATCCCAACTATCGCCTGAATATATGATTGCTTTGGAAGGATATTTTATCTTGTACTCACTTACTGCACGATACACCTGCTCAAAGGAAGTCCGTTTCGGTTTTAATAAACGGGCATGCTGGCGTGGCGCTAAACTTTGCCCGCCCTTCGGTTCATACGGTTTGCCATCTTCCTGGTAATGCCAGTACCGGATGTCGATTAAGTCGATAACCGCAGCACGAGCCGGATCTGCCAAAATACTATCCTGTACATCTCTGGTGGCACTTAACCCAATGATTTCATTTTTCCCTGTTTCATTCTCCCAGGTTTTTATTGCATCCACCCAAAACTGCACGAAATGCAAAGGACCGGTGTATTCTGCACCAATCAACTGTATGACACCTGTAATATTTTTAAAATTATCAAGACATTTACGGATATAGGCAGTATGCAATTTCCTTCTTGACGTATTACGGATGTCATAAAATTGGTCAGCTAAAAAAATACGTTTATCTCCTGCATAGGGCACTGGCTCGGGAAAGCCGGTATTGTTAATATTGTTTGCTGTGCGCCAGGGAAAATCAGCATAGTGCGCACCTGCTTCAATGATGTTGTGTTGAAAATAATTTTGGTGTATCAATACCAGTGATTTCTGATCAGCGAGTTCGGCAAATTCTTTTAACCTGTTCCAATACCAGGGGTTGTATTTGGAAAGATCGTATTTGCTTAAACCGTCCCAGGCAAGCCCCTGCCCGCTTCTTGCAAAGGGCAATTCGTAAAATGGGGCCCATACTTCACCATCCATCCGGCGGATGCGCTCATGATCATCACGGCGGCGATCGTACCACAGGCCATAATTGTGTTCCAAAGCCACAATGTTATTTGCTCTCATGCTATCTGTTACCTGATCAAGATCATCCGTCAAGCCGACTCCCGTTCTACCTGGAACAAATCTTGTAACATGTGGCTTTGCCTTAAAAAGATGGTTTGGTAAAATACTACCCGACCACCATGGCACTTCCCGGTGGGAACCGGTAACAACTGCCTCACCCCTTACAAGCCAGCCTTTTCGTAGTTGTAATGGAGCGGCAGGTTTGTTAATGGCGGCAGGTTTGATGCCGCCCTGATTAATGGACTTTACAACCCCTGAATTTATAGCTAACGGAGTACGGGATGACGCTCCTTTAATCCAATCAACCAATAATAGCGGAGAATATTTTGCTTTGGTTGTTAAAGCCATCGCAACAGCTACCGGTGGACTGCTGGATGCTTCTTCATCAACAGGTAACAACTGCGCCTGTTGCGAAACATCTTTTTGCAAACGTTCTGCTAATTGTGCATAATACAGGCTGCGTGGAATGATATGTTCATTGGAGCTTTCCCAATAACCATCTCCGGCAAATTGCGACCAGGAACCAAACGAATAATTATTGGCTCCGGGTGGCTTATAGCAATCGATTAAGGAAGCAGTGCATTGCCAGAATAAACTATTGGCAGTAGTCCAGCCGGCACCCTGTGCATCTTGTCCGCGATTTCCAAAGCGAAGTGCCTGGCCATCTACATTGACAAGATCAAACAATACGCCTGAAGACCAGCTATCGATCGTTCCACTAAAACTATATGGCAATACAGACTGGCATTGAACAAAAGCATTAGGGCCCGGTGCACAAAAACCAACTGCAAAATCGTGATAACCATTTTCTGCATAACAACGTTGAAAAAGGGTTTGCTGGCCACTGGTATAGAAAGTATATCTTCTGAACCCGCCAATTTCAGAAATTGGTTCCAACGAAATACAATCTTCGACAGTTATGCGTTTTGCTGATTCCAGCACCTGTACGGCTGATCCAGCAAAATGTTTGAAGCTTACTTGTCTCACCCAGGCGTCTGCTACATTTTCTAATGTAACTGCCATCCAGCGGTGAGACTCATCCTTTTTATTTGAATTATCAAATGTTGATTGCAATTGTAGATTTTCAATTCCCGTTTTTTCGATTCTTCCTGGCCAATGAATCTTTGAAATGTAACCACCTCCGAAAAAATTATCCAAAGCAGTTGTCAACGGCACATCGATGGTTATCTTATTTCCTTCAACTGCTGTTATTCTTCTTTCAAAATACAAGTTATGCTCACCGGGTTTCCACCCAAGGGCAGTAACACCACCGCCAAAATGATCGGTCTTTAACAATTTGATCCAGTTTGATGTAGAAGGACGATTAACAGATACCAGGTCACCCGTTTTAAAAGATGATGCATCTGTTACAGAGAAAGTGGCTGCATTTACCGGAACATAGGCGTTTGTTATTTTTACAGGTGCGGCAGTTGTTTTATCCCCATTTCCTGCTATCCTGATTAGTGTTGTGCGATCATTTCCCGTACCTAAAATAACCGTTCCATTTGTACCGGAACCGCTGCCCCGCAATACTACTCCGCCTGCATTTATTTTCAGTTGGCCATTTACAAGATAGGTTCCTTTCTGCAACAGAACGGCTCCGCGAAAACCATTGTTATCCTGCGTCAAACCGGCTACGTAATCCAGTGCTGATTGAATACGAAGAGTAGCATCACCTTTTGTAACTGCTACTACCACTTTTACGTCAACACTAGGGATAGCTGCTTCTGATGCCATATAACCGCAATAAGAATAATCAGGAATACGGTTGCCTAATGAATCGGGATGGTAGTTAATTTTTTCTTTATCATGCACCAGCGGACCTGTCGGCACTGGCGGTCTTTGCGCTGATACTAAATTTACAAAAAGCAACAGGCATAATGTCACAAACAACATGACAGCAACCTGCGCCAGTTGCCAACCATACATTATATTAAAAAGCTTGTGATTTGTCAATGCAAGTTCTTTTAGTTGCTTAATGTAATTTACGACTAAGACTTTTAATTGCCTGGAACTACTGTAGCTATTCTAACCACGCTATTTATATAAATCTCAATATTTGAATAGCCTGTTTTTGAATGGATATTTCCTGCATCCGTTGCGTTATTTGGATCAAGCGAATGCTGTACTTCATAGTCATCGGGCATACCATCATTATCAGCATCTTTATAGGGTGTGCCTGTGTATTGAGGGTAGCCACCTACCTGTCCGGGATGGGTAATAATACCTTGCTTGTAGGAATCTTCGGGCAAGCGACGCTTAATGTATTTATCACCAATATTTGTTTTCGCATTTTCAACATAGGTCATTTCACCTGTTCTCACAGTCTTTACTATTCTTGTGTCTACAGCATCTCTTTTTGGCAACGAAGCACCTGCATTGCTCAATACAAAATCATAGGCATCTGGCGTTGGTAAGATCGTTACCGCCGACATTGGCAATGGTTCATTCACACGAATGTCTGCGGTATAAGTGCCTGCATCTTCTCCATCTTCTATTTGAACACCACCATCCCAGTTATCCTTTGTAACTCTATCATTTCCTTCCACAATATTTCCGCTTACATAGGCCTTTCCGAATGACTTTGCATTCCTGGCATCACGTCCTGATTCCGGTTTCAGAATACGATGGCTAATTGGTTTATTCTTAGGTGTAATAGGACCTGGTTTGTAATAATTATTGATGAAATTATAGAATGAATTATTGTCTCCACCATCAGCGCTCCTGTTCCACCAGTTGAAAATCACATTGTTTACAAAACCGAAATCGCCATACATTCCAACAGAGGGATTTCGTGCAATATTATTTGCCCAAAGATTGCGCACAAATGTGCTGTTTAATCCTCCGATCGTACTGCCAAATGCATGATTGTAAGTGTCTAATCCTTCAGAGAAAATGGAGTTTTGAATAGTAATATTTACAGTTGGCAATTTCAATGCTTTTCCTTCACGATCATATACATGTCGATACATGCTCATATTTTCATCAAGACCCCAACTTGCGGATACATGATCAATAATAATGTTTCCAACAACATTGCCACCCAAACCATCATCACGGCGGGTTACTTCGGTTGCCCCACGTCGAAATCTCATATAGCGGATTACAACATCGTGCGTATTAATCAGAACAGATTCGCCTGCAATGCAAACGCCATCACCCGGTGCTGTTTGTCCTGCAAGGGTGATGTAAGGTGCCCGGATATCGATGGGACTTTTTAACTGAATGATACCTGCAACATTAAAAACTATCATGCGGGCACCTCCTTTTTCACAAGCTTCACGTAAGGTTCCGGGACCGCGGTCTTCAAGGCTGGTAACTACATATACTTTGCCACCACGGCCACCAAAGGAATAAGCACCACCACCTTCTGCACCCGGAAATGCAGGAATTTTTGCCTGTGGTAAATCAGCAGGTTTAGCTGCCCATGGAATGTAAGGTTTCCCTTGTTTTGCTTCGGTTTCGATAACAGGTAAAGCGATGGACCATGCTTCGTCAGATAGTTTCGCAAAACGCTTCATTTCAAGATTGGCGGAATCTTCCAATGCAGGTGGAATCTTTGGATACTGTGCCATTGCTTTGTTACTAAACAAACTGCATAAAGCCAAAAAACCTGAAAGGATAACTTGCTTCATTGTTATTTTTTTGAAACGCTTTTTATTGCCGGAGACAGGTTATTATAAGGAGCTGCTATACTGTTAAGATATACTTCGATATTCGAATAACCTGCTTTTGTTATTGTTGCTGCATCGTTAGAATTTTTTGGATTTAAACCACGTTTGATTTCATAATTATCGGGCATGCCGTCCATATCAGTGTCTTTATAAGGTGTGCCCTTGTATTCGGGATATCCACCCACCTGGCTGATATCGGTAATGATACCATCCTTATATGAATCGATAGCCATACGGCGGTGTTTAAAATTACTGGCAGGTAACACAACATTCTCCGGTGTTACAATTTTCCCGGTTCTAACCTGCTCTGTCACACGTATATCAACGGGGTCTCTTTTAGGTAATGTGGCACCTGAATTTGCAAGCACATAATCGAATGCTTCTTTCGCCGGAATAATGGTCATAGCAGGCATGGGTAGCGGTTTATGCCATTTCATTTTATCCTTGTATTCACCGGCGTCTTCCATCTCTTCAACCTGTACACCTCCGTTCCAGTTATCTTTTGTTACGCGTTCGTTTCCTTCTACGATATTGCCATTCACATATGCCCTTCCATAAACGCGGTATGGCAATTTGCTGCGGCCTGATTCCGGCTTTAAAATACGATGACCAATGGGTGAATTCTTCGGTGTTAACGGGCCTGGTTTGTAATAATTGTTAATGATGTTGTACATGGCTGTATAATCTCCCCCGTCGGTAGAACGATGTACCCAGTTGAAAACAACGTTATTCGCAAAATTGAAAATACCATTCCAGCCGATTGAAGGATTACGCCCTGTATTATTGGCCCAAAGGTTGCGCATGAAAGTACAATTTTCGCCTCCGAGTGTACTACCAAAAGAATGATTCCAGGTATCGAGTGCTTCAGAGAAAATAGAATTTTGAATGGTAATGTTTACCGTACCCAGTTTATCTTCGATTTTACCGGTACTATCATTGTACATGTGACGATACATGCTCATATTTTCATCGAGTCCCCAGCTTGCAGACACATGATCGATAATGATATTTCCAATCGGATTTCCGCCAATGGCATCATCTCTTCTACCCACCCATGTTTCGCCCCGTCTGAAACGCATATACCGGATGATTACATCATGTGTATCGATCCATACCGACTCTCCGGCAATACATACTCCGTCACCCGGAGCTGATTGTCCCTGGATGGTAATATAAGGAGCCCGGATAATAAGCGGGGTATTAATGCGAATGATGCCTGCCACATTGAAAACTATAATTCTTGCTCCACCCTGTTCGCAGGCTTCTCTAAAACTACCTGGACCATCGTTGTTCAAATTTGTTACTACAATCACCCTTCCCCCGCGGCCACCAAAAGAGTAGGCGCCACCACCTTCGGCACCAGGAAATGCTTTAATATCTGCCTGTGGCAAATCAACCGGGCGTGCTGCCCAGGGAATATATGGCTTGCCTTGTTTTGCTTCTGCTTCAATGATCGGAAGCGCTTTTGCCCAGGCTGTATTGGAATGTTGCACTGCTGCATTCATCAATGAATCACTTGATCTTTTTACATCTGAAGGGATGTCGGGATACTGCGCAAAAGTTTTGAGATTAACACTTAAGAAAGTGAGAATAACCAAAGTAGAAATTTTTAATTTTTTGATCATGTGCAATTGTTTGCTGAAAAAATTGAACGGATTATTCTGGTCAGCCTGTTTCCACGGCAGGTAAGGTCATAGCTCTGATAACCAAACTTTCTGATATTTTTCTTTACGTTTCTTTATCGGGTTATGAAATGCATGCTACCTATTACTGCTGCTAATTCAAAATGACTAACAACGATTGACTTTAAAAGCAATGTGATCAACCCAATAAAACGAACGGGAAAAAAACTGGCAATTTTATGGAACATCTTTATGGCTTTTTGTGATCGATGGCAACCTGTATCGCGTAATAGCGGAAAATTCCTGCAGGGATTACCTACCATGCAAGCGTAATCGTTTTCAAACTCAACATAAAAGCAACCGCCCCTGAACAATCTTCCTTTTTTTACCGGATAAAAATAGCCAGGAAGCAAAGGGCAAACAATGTGTTGTTATACTATGATGATGGATTATCTAACTATTTTGTTTTGAATAACAGTACCACAGTGAGATGCCAAAGTCTTCCAAGAATATTTTGCAACTTGATATCCAGTGACTTATATCAATTTTTCGAGCTTTGATGATTGACTATAATCCACAGCACTTTTTAACATGCAAAAAAAGCCTGTTAACCAGGTTAGGTTAACAGGCCCGATATTACAATATGAAAAGATTACTGGTAAGGATCAAAAGTATCATTACCACCCCAACCCGGGTTCTGAAGTAATTTTGGGTTCCTGTTTATATCATCCCTTGGGATATCGTAGAAGTAGTATTTATCAAGGAAATTAAACCTCGGATTTAAGACACCCTTTGCAGTATTTAGATAAGTGTTATATCCTTCTGCAATAATTGCGGGCACATTAGTATAGCCCGATCCTGCATTAACAACATCATAAGCCGATATGCTTCCATCAGCAGCAACAATTGCCTTAAGTTTTGCCACCTTTCCTGCATAAATAAAATCAGCAGTTCCACCAGCAATAATTCCTGAAATATGGGTTGGCGGAATTAAGGCTGTTCTGCCTGCTTTAGTAACAGTGTATAAGTTGTCCTGGTAAAAAACCTGTTGATTAAGAGAATAATTTGTTGATGGCAACCAGGCATTTCCTACAGTAACTCTTGGTGCATTTGTATAACCTGAACCCGCATTCACGCCAAGTCCCGGTACTACCTCGGTGATAGATCCACTTGTAAGCACAGCTGTAGCAGTAGCGCTTTTTGTATTGATGTCTATCTCATCCCTGATAACTAACGCGGGTAGTATTGCTGCTGTACCGTTTAGATTAATATGATTATTGGATGTATTGATGGTTCTGTTGCTTAACCAAAGAGATTTTGCTGTAATTACAAGTGTTTGCCTGATTGAATCTTTCATCGCAGTAAATAATCTTGTTCTGCGTAAATCCTGGTAACGTTTACCTTCAAATGCCAATTCTACCTGGCGTTCCAGCAAAATCGCAGTAACCATTTCTTCCGCATTCATCCCGGGTTTCAATCCATAAAAACCGTTTGTATTTATTATCCCTGCCCTGCTCCTGATAGCAGTAAGCATCTCATATGCAAGGTTTAAGTTATTGGTATGTGCGGCACATTCTGCGAGGTTTAGCATTACTTCAGCTAGTCGCATTTCCACCCAATCGGTTGTTCCATTCGCTGCCCTGTCCCTGGTTGGAGAAAGGTTCACACCCTTTTTATTATAAAAACCCGTTGACGATGTAGTTGTTTCGCTCGAAGTGTTCTGAAAAGTCCAAATTTTCGCATTGCTTTGTCCTCCTAATGGCCACACAGATCCGTTATAAGCGATAGTTGCATAAAACCTTGGATCCCTGTTTTTAAAGTATAAAGCCGGATCATAATCGGCCGATTCTGTAATCGACGTTCCGTCAGCCATTGGAAATGCATTAACAAGGTTTAGCGTAGGCTGATAATTGCCACCGGTGCCCATTGAACTCGGCCTCGATGCAGTTTCAAAAGCATTATAATTTTCAGTAATTCCGTAAGAACGGATCATGATCAATTCTTTATTAGCCGCAGTTTCATCCAATAATATATTGGAGAAATTGCTATACAATGCATGACCACCGGCAATCATTTCATCATATGCCTGCTTATTTGCTTCAAATGCTTTTTGCCATCTTATTGTTACTGCAGAAGATGGCGTATTTGGACCAACAAATTGCGGGCTTGCCCAGTAAAGCAGTACCCTGCCTTTTAAGCCCAGAGCAGCATACCTGGTAATCCGTCCACGATTTGGCTGGGTTGCGATCAATTCACTGGGCGCCAATGCTGCTGAATCAAGATCTTTTACCAGCAGTTCTATGCACTCTGAAGTTTTGTTTCTTGGAACATACAAACTATCCGTTAACCAATCTTGTGGAAAGGTGACATAAGGAACACCGCCATACAATTTAACTAACTCGAAGTATTTAAATGATCTTAAAAAATAGGCTTGCGCCATAATTTTTGTTTGAACATCTTTTGGCAAAGAACCAGTAGGTAATTGTTTTAAAAGAATATTTATTTTCCGGATATTCTGATAAGTGGTCGCACTAAATTCAGTAACATTCTGTTCTGACAATGTACCTCCCAATAAGGCAGAATTACCGGTGTTTGATTCATCGGAAGTACTGGCAAGAGAAGTAGGAAACCCGGGCATTACCAGGCTATACAAATTGTTCAAATACAAGGTTGCGGATGCTTCGTTACTCCAAATCCTTTCATCTATTCCACTTAGATCCGTTTTATCGAGGAATTGTTTCTGGCAAGCCATAAAGGCTGATGAAACCAGTAAAATAATATATAATTTTTTTTTCATCTTTATACTACTTGTCTATTTATAAATTGATGCTGATAGCAAAGGTGTAGGTACGAAGCGCCGGGTAATCTACTGCCACGTTTGTAGCAGAATATTTGTAAGGCCGATTGTTGATGATATCCCACATATTGGTGCCTGTGATATAAGCCCTAAACTGCGGCAGCCTTAGTTTTTGTGCTATTTTAACCGGTAGTGAATAAGAAAGGGTCATATTATTAACCCGCATGTTTGTGGCACTCACTATCCACATATCGTAAACCTCGGTAACCAAAGGACTATTGATAGCCGGGTATTTTGCATTAGGATTTTGCGCAGTCCATGAATCGTTCCAAATTGATAAAGAACCTGCTCCTTCTGTTGGTGGTGTTCTAACAGTTTTATCATAAGCCACCTGCCCGCCAATGCTGTAGGCAATATTGGTTGACAATTTAAAATCGCCATATGTAAGACCAATAATAAATGCAACGCCCATCCTGCTTCCGGCACGGCTAACCAGCCTTGACTTATCTCCATCGTTTATAATACCATCACCATTCAGATCCTGGAATGTCATGTAACCAAGTCGTAAAGTATCAGTGCCAATTTTATAGTTTGGGTGAGTTTTGTTAAATGCATCCAGCTCGCCCTGGTTTCTTATAATTCCTGTAGCAACATATCCCTCAATACCGCTATCTGTTCTTCTGCCAACCTGGTTTTTATAACCGGTATCTGCCGTGCCGGTAAATTTCTTTATGACTTTATTATCCGACCAGCCAAAGTTGGTGGTAAGGTTAAATTTAAACTTCGGGGTAAAGCTTCCTGAATACCCGATACTAGCTTCTGTTCCCCACGATTTTAATTCACCATAATTTATATCCGATACCACTGCGCCCGAAGTAGTTGGCAAAGTGGATGTAGGAGTATTTAGCATGTCATAATTCCGGCGGTTGTATATATCAACGCTAAAATTTATTTTCCTGTTCATCATGTTTCCATCCATTCCAAAATTCCGGTACAACGCTTTCTCCCATGATATAATAGGATTGGGAGTGCTTCTGTTTCCACGTACAGATAAACCGCCTGCCAGGGTAGACCCAAACAAATAACCATTGGCGATACCATAGCTCTCTTTATACTGGTAATTTGATGTATTGTCGTTACCTGTCAAACCGACCTGGTACCTGAACTTTAAATTGTTTATGAAAGCGACATGTTTTCTAAAGAAATTCTCTTCTGAAACTACCCAGCCAACAGCAACGGAGGGAAAGTAACCCCAACGTGTTGACGGAGGAAAATTTGGTGAAGCATCTGCCCTGAAAGTTGCTTCCAATAAATACCTGTCGAAATAATTATAATTCAGCCTGCTAAAATAACTCATACGTCCTGCCTCACTGCTGGCTCCACTTATTGTAGCTAAAGATCTGTCGGAACTAAATGCATATAATTCGTCGATACCAGGCACCTGCACTTCGGGTTGTTGTATTTTAAAATCTTCGCCGCTTGATTCACTTTGCTCAGCTCCTACCAAAATGCTGATGTCATGTTTGTTAAATTTTCTCGCATACGATACCGTTTCATTTAACTGGTAGTTGGTAGAAGAACCATGACTTTGAGAAATAAAATTTCCATTCTCAATTAATTTGGGAACCGACGAATCTGAAAAGATGACATTCTGCACATTAAAACCAAAATTTTGATAAGTAAGTGCCGGATACTGTATAATATCAGGACCCGAACCACCTGCCGGCTGCTTACCGTGCTCTCCTAATAATGCAAAGTCGTTTAAGTTATAGGGCACATAATATTCTTTTCCATAAGTATTCCTGGAAGAAAGGCCATAGGAAACTCTTGCCGTTAACCCTTCTATTTTAGGCACTTTATATTCAAGGCTTGCATTAAGTGTTACACCCTGCGATCTTGACCTGCTATAGCTATTAGAATTTTGCAGTTCCAATGGACTCCAAACATTGGCATTTCCTACCGCTAATCCATTATAGGTTAATGGCAACCAATGCGGCGCCAGCAACAGTGAACTCATGGTACCGTTCAACTGGTCGCCCTGCTCTGTCACATTATTTCCGAGTGGCCCTTTAGGTGCCGGCCTGTTTAACTGCGAATAATCAGTAGCAAGCGAAACAGTAGCCGAAAGACCCGTTGTAATTTTAGCAGTAGCCCCAAAACGTAGCCCGAATTTTTTTGCAAAAAGATCACTGAGATTGCCGTTTTCCTTATAATAATTAGCACCGCCAAAAAAGGTTATTTTATCACTGCCACCACTAATGTTGATGGTTTGGCGATTTAGGTGAGAATTTTGCCATACTTCATCAATCCTGTTATAATCATGCGTCTTCAAATACTCCAATTCCTCCTGTGTATAATATTGGTCAGGATTCATTAATTTAAAACCTTTGCCCGTCCAGGAATCAAACTTAGAATTGAGCAGGCTTGCATGCTCAAATGAGCTTAGCATTTCAGGAAATTTAATAGCAGAAGAGATACCGATATTAGATGTATAACTAATCTTTGGTTTACCTGGCCTTCCTCTTTTTGTTGCAACCAATACAACACCATTTGCACCTCTTGAACCATAGATAGATGCTGCTGCATCTTTCAGAAATGTAATTGATTCAACCAATGTAGCATCCAGGTTATCAAAGTCTTCCTTTGTTAGTTGAAAACCGTCAATAATATACAACGGATCAACACTTCCTCCATTTGCACTACCTGAAAACGAAACAGGATTTCTTATCGTAAGATTAGTTGTAGAACCAGGTTTCCCGGATGTTTGATTGATGCTAACACCTGGGATTCGTCCAACCAAAGCTGTTGCCAGGTTTGCGACCGGTAAATCCTGGATGTCTTCTGCTTTAATTGTTGCTACAGACCCAAGTACATTGGCCCTTTTCACTTTGGCATAACCAACTGTAACCACCACATCACCTAACATCTTATTGTCAGTAGTAAGTCGCACAAAAATGTGTTTATCTGTAGGCTTTATGATAACTTGTTTATCTAAAAACCCTGTGTAAGAAACATTAATTGTTATGGTTTGGCTAATTGGAACCTCTATTGAAAAGGTTCCATCCTCGTTAGTTGACGTAGCCGCTTTTCCATCCTTCAGCGCAACGCTGGCACCGGCTAATTCTACGCTTGTTTCGTCTCCGTAAACCGTACCGGTTATTGTTCTTGTTTGTGCCTGTGCATAGCCGGTGCCCGTTAGCAGGACGGCAACAATGAACATTGCAATTTTGTTTATCATTTCTTACTATTTAATATAATTGATGAATGCTTTATATTTTTTTTGTTCAATTTATTTATACTGTTGGCCATGATCATGGAACAACAACACGAAGAGTCTTCCTTGTATTGCTATTTAAAAAGGACAGCAAATACATACCCTTTTTTATAGAGGAAAAATCAACGACAGAAGTTACGGCACCTACGTTCACTTCCAGGTTTAAAATTGTTGTTCCTAAAATTGTATCCAATATTAAATGAGCATTGCTATTGGCTACCGGATGCTGTACCTTAATTACCCCTTTAACAACCGGGTTGGGATAAATCATCAGAACCGAAGCTGCATCCAAATTAATTTTTAGCACTTTGCTATAAGAAAATGCGCCCGATTTATCAAGCAGCTGAAGCCGGTAGTAAACAATTTCAGTTTTTACGTTTTTATCAACAAAAACATACTCGTGAATGCCCGGTGTGTTCTTCGTTTTTAAAGTACCGATTTCAATAAAATCTTTGTTATTATCACTTCTTTGAATGGCGGTGAGTTTTGTATTTTCTTCACCTGTTGTTTTCCATAGTAATTTAATAGCAGCTGAATTGTTTGGGTCTGCATTGGCTGTAAATGACAGCAATTTCAAGGGAAGTACATCAGGGCCATCAACCCTGATTATTTCAGAAGTATAAGTGGTTAACCCTGTTTTGGAAGCCACCATTTTATAATAATATGATGAACCTGCAACTGGCAAATCATCTGTATAATTGAAATTATAATTTGCCAGGGTCAATACAGATTCAGAAAGATGAGTATAATTCAAACTATCAGTACTTCTGTAAAGGGCTACATTAATGTCGCCAACCGGCCAGTTGATATTGCAGGATATTTTTGAGTTGATATTTCCTTTTTTAATCCTGAAATTGGAGAGGGCGATTTCAGGAGTATTGCTGGTACAAAAATCAGCGCTGATGTTACAAGGATTCCAGGTGCCGGAGCTATTGGTAAAAATAGCAGCAGTAGTATAAAGCGCAGCTTCTGCGTCAGACAATTGTTTCGACCATGCAACCCTACTACTTATATCTATGGCCGCACCATCGAAACTAACACTCTTATATTCCGCGTAATTTATAAAGCTGGTATTGGTACCACTATTCCATACCGACCATCCTTCGGGTTTAATGGATTGACCCATCGTTGTATTAAGAAAAACCGTTTGATTATGTGCTTTGTCAATATCGGCAGTACTGCCATCATTACCCCAGGGACGTGCTAATGTATACTTTGTTACACCATTGTTATTTGGTATAATGCAATTTCTGAATACATATCCGTGTGCCTGGTTAATGGGCGTGCTGGCTGCTGTAACATATCCACCGCTTCCACCATCAATCCTGTCGCGGGGAAAGAGAATACAATTGTCGAACAAGGCAGTGGAAGAACCATAAATAAAATCGGTATTGCCATCTATGTAGCAATCTTTAAAATATTGTCTTGCTCCATTTCTATCATTGGCTATGGTATCCTGTCCACCAATAAAACGGCAGTTTTTAAAAGCACAACGATCGCGGTTCACGTTCAATGCTAATGCCTGTGGTCCGTCCATAGTATTGGCGCTCCTGTTTTCAACAGTTATGTTTATCATCACTACGTCATTAGCATTGATAGTGACAGTAGCTGTGGATTTTGGTTGCAGGTTGGGCACTTTTAAGTAATAATTGTCCCACCTGATTACGACATTTGCAACGCTTTCTCCAATGAGCGTAACAAAGGTTCTGTTGATGGTAACCTTCTCTTTATAAATGCCGTTTTTGATAAACACTTTATAGGGAATCGCAGGATTACCGGGTGCTGCTAAAATAGCCGCTTGTATGGTAAGAAAATCTCCCGATCCGTCAGCCGCAACCGTTTTATCGTATTGGGCACTCCCTGAAAAGCTGAGCCCTGCCATTAATATGCAGCTCAAAAAAATTGACCGTATGTAATTAAAATAACAGGCTCTCACAGCTCATTTATATTGGATTATTTCAAAATTTGTTTTCTGCACCCTGGCAGTCTACTATTGTTTTATAAACGTAAACAGAAGCGGCTTTTTATTAGTTGTATAACTCAATACGTAAATGCCTGCTTTCAACCCGGAAACATTCATTGAAGTTTGATTTACATTGATGCCGGTATTTGCCTTCATTATTATTTTACCATCGGAACTAAGTAAGTTAACCGGCGTATTAACGGATGATTGCGGATGAACAATGGTAAGAAAATCACCTGCAGGATTTGGAAACAACCCCACACCTGTTGCATGGTTTAATTCCACAGCAATAGTGCGGCTATACTCAAACTTTCCATTGATATCCCACAATTTCAACCTGTAATATGAAATACCTGAAAGGGTTTGACGGTCAGTAAATATATAGCTGTGGGTACCATTGATGTTTTTTGCCGGAACTTCTGAAATTGAATTAAATTTTATACCGTCGGCACTGCGTTCCACAACAAATTTCCATACATTAATTTCATTATTTGTAACCCAGGAAAGCTGCGTTTTATTGGCTTGTTGTTGCAAGATCTTTGCATCGAAACCAACCAATTTCAAAGGCAACACCTGTGGTACAATTAGATTGTTTAAATACACTTCCAGCATGGTATACCCGTCGGAATTTATTGTATTACGATCGGCAGCATTGGCGGGATTTAAACTATTTGCCAATTCCCAATCATCAGCCATTCCATCGTGATCTTCATCAGCAGGAGGTGCAATAGAATTGTAAGTAGCATAACCACCTACTGAAGTTGGGGCATCAATGATACCAGGTTTACCATAAGTACCCGAGCCTGTTGCTGTGCCATTTGTTGTTTCCAACACAATACGTTCGTCAGTAGCATCCCGCTTAGGAAATATGGCACCGGCATTTGCGAGCACATTTTGATATGCTGCTTCTGCCGTTTCTTCGGGCAATGGTCTGCTGATAGGAAAAGGCACTATCGATTTTGCGTTGGGTCTTTCGGCCTCAGGATTCGAGTTAACGTCAACCCCAAGCCAGTTATCCGCCGTTTTGGTAGCATCACCCACCATTACATTTCCAGCCACATACCATTGGCCGGTACCATAGGCAGGGGTTCCATAACTGGCAGTTAGAAACCGGCGGGTATTGGAAGTAGCCGGCCCTGGTTTGTAGTAATTATTTACAATGTTTGCCTGGGATACACCACCGGGTATCATAACCTCTCCGCCATATGCAGCACCAGTACTACCCCAATTATAAATCACATTGTTCCTGTAATCAACAACAGCAATAGTATCATGTGCTCTTGAACCATCAAACCGTATGGTACGGCTAACGTTATTAGTTATAAGATTATGGTGATAGCTTGAATACTGCCCACCCCAAACACCGCAATAGGAGCGAACGCCTTTTGCATGACCGGCACTGTACAAACCCTCGCTCATAATACAGTATTGTACAGAAACATTTTTTGTATCGTACATGGCAGCTACTTCTTCATTTGCCCAACTAAAAGAGCAATGATCTATAATAACATCGTGTGAATTTTCCATATCAAACCCATACAGGCCAGTGGATACATTACCACCGGGACGGGAACGGATATAACGAATAATAACATCACCGTGATTGCCACCAATTTTAGCGCCATTGAAGATCAAAGAATAGTTTCTAAAACAGATACCATCACCGGGTGCTGTTTGGCCTGCGATGGTTAAATTGGAACGGGAAATTTTTATATTCGATGCCAATTCTATGATACCTGAAACCCTGAAGACAACGGTTAAAGGGTTGCTGCCTGAAGCAGTAACACCCTGCCTGAAACTACCGGGGCCGGCATCGTTTAAATTGCTTACTTCATATACATCACCGCCCCTCCCGCCTTTGGCATATTTACCAAATCCTTCGGCCCCCGGAAAAGCAAGCTGTTGTGCTGATATTTTGTTGCTGGTAACAAAGCTTAACAACACCAGGAAAAACAGAAAGTAGCTGGAAAATGCGATCTTTTTGAAACAAACCATGCGACCCTAAGATTAATATTTAATAGCCGGAAATTCTTTTAATACCTATCTATCGAAGAAGCTGTTAGCAGAGATTGTAATTCTCTGCTAACAGTATTCTCTTAATAACTCTTAATTGATAACAAATTTCAGTACTGATTTACCGGTGCCATTTTCAAGCTTTATCAGGTAGTATCCAGCCTTTAGATTTGAAACATTTAATATAGTCTGCGTTGACCCCGATGCAGGAGCTGTAACCAGTAAAGATTTACCATCTGTTCCAATTACCTGGATGCTCGCCTTGTTTATTATTTTATCGTGAAGTACAGTAAGCTTGTTCCTTGTAGGATTTGGAAAAGCAACAAGGCTTGAATTGCCTTTATTAAATACTGAAACAACAGGGCTGTATTTGAATTTACCATCCAGGTCAGCTTGTTTTAAGATATAATAAGAGGTGCCGGAAAGTGGTTTACTATCGATATAGGAATAATTATGTGTACCACTTCTGTTGGTTGTTTTTACCGATCCAAGTGCGACAAAATTCTTTGCATCAGCACTTCTTTGTATTTCAAATTCGCGGGTGTTTACCTCGTTATTTGAAGACCAGTTTAGCAACACTTCGTTAGTAATACCTTCTTTTAATTTTGCACTAAAGGACAGCAGGTTGAGAGGCAATACAACGCCGGAGCCTGTTTCAGGAAGGAATATTACATCACCAAGACTGTTGGGAGCGGCAGACTTTGTTAATGCCTGTTGAACGATCAATTTGCCCGGCTGGGTAACATTTACTGTAATTAAGGAAGTAGATGGTGCGAGTTTGGTAAACGTATTAACCGACGTACCAGCGCCTGCATCCAAAGTGCCATCAATATCATACAGGTATTTTCCACCAACGGGTGCATTTCCGTTGCTTAATGACTGGTCATGAATAACGGCCAGCTCATTGGTAAGTGTTACTGTTTTTCCCGGGTTGATTCTTAAAGTGTAATTATCGCCGGCAACAGGTTTATAAACACATGTGAAAACGGAACCTGCACCGTTAATATTCATATTCAAATCAATAACCACCGGAATATCCGGGCCGGGTGAACTTACACTAGGGAAACTGCCTCCTGTCATTCTTAATTTAGAGATATCGGTAGCACCGCTTCCACTCATCGTAAAACCAGTAGCAGGCACCAGAATTCCACCTGTAGTATAAGGTGCCGGCATTTCAATAATAATTCCGTCTACATCAGGTCCACCGATCTCTCCATCATTTTGCACCCAGTTGCCAAAAACTTTAAGTGTATAACCACCATTGTCCCAGGCATTTGTAGTTTCAATATTTGAGAAGGGGTGAGTTATTTTCAAACTACCAGCAACTAGATTATGATCATCAGTTGAAACCAACCTGGCACCTGATTCAATAATTAACCTGCTAACCTCATATGGGTAGGCGCAGGTTCGTCCTTCTCCACCATAAGGCAGGGCTGCCAGGTAAGCCGGAATATTTTCTCCATTGTCAATGGTGACAGTAGTACCCGATTTAATAACTACATAGGAAGCTTTATTAGGTGGTGCAATATTGGCAGTAACACAACTACGCCAGCCAAAAGTGTTATGATATTGTTCCCACGTAGCAGGATTTCCCCACGAACCATCTTGTGCAGACCTATAATCGCCCTGGTTAATAGTGACTTTTACTTGTGCAAAAGAGTAGTTGTTTACTGATATGGCAAATCCAAAACAGATCAACAACTTTAATAATAGTAGATTTTTTTTCATTTTAAGTGATTTAAATTTATTGACTTAATCGCCCAATCTATTTGAGAAGCGTTTTGTAGAGCAGTCCTTCCGGCCTGCTCTACAAAACGCTGTTAGAAAAATAATTCTAATCTTTCAGGAACTTAATTATTGACTTTTTACCTGCATCATTTAACTCTATGAAATAAACTCCTGGTGACAGTGCAGAAACATCAAGCGTTGTTAGCGTATTTCCTGGTGTTAATGATTTAGCAATACCAACACTACCATTTACATACAGTACTTTAATCATACCGCCGCGTGTCGCAGCCTGGTGCAAAACATTAATCTTGTTTGTTGCCGGGTTAGGATAGGCTCTTACCAATAGATCAACTGGCTGAAGGGATACATAAATAATGTTGCTGTATTTTACAACACCATTATTATCCAGTGTTTTCAGGCGGTAATAATAACCTCCGCTGATTACAGTGTTATCCAGGAAGCTATAGGTACCAACACCAGGCGTTACTATACCTGAAACAGCTGCGAAGCCTGAATTGGTTATACTACGTTCAACCTGGAAACCTTTTACATTCCGTTCAGAAGTCGTGATCCATTTAAGCGTTACTCCTGATTTACCTGCCTGTGCATTAAAGGAAATTAATGTTACCGGAAGAACTGTTTCCGTAGTAAAGCTTACCTGTACACCATAAATCGGGATGCCAGCAATGGTTGCATAAGCCCTTACATAATATTTGGTTCCTGCCGTTAAATTAGAAAGGTTGCTTTCGAAACTTCCGGAGGTTGCATTTTCTGTTGTAATTATGGCATCTGCAGTTGTTAGATCAGGATTGGCAATGGTACTAACCACTACACCACTGGCGGTAATAAGGCCACCATTATTTGGTGTAATAGTACCCCCGGTAATTGCTGTAACAGATGTAATGTTTGTAGCTGCATTGGTAATGATATCCAGCAATGGGGTAGTAATTGCAAGGATAGCGCCATATCCCGTGCTATCACTGTTAGATGCATAGGCTCTTACATAATATGTAGAACCAGCTGCTAAACCAGATAACATACTTACAAAGCTTCCTTTGGCATTCTCCGTAGTAGTTTCAGCTCCTGATCCAAGTATTAGAGTTTCAATGGTAGATAAAGTAGTGCTGTATAAAACGCCACTCGCTACAATTTGTCCGCCACCGTTATTTGTGATGTTACCACCCGATTTAGCCGAAGCCGATAACAACGCACTAACCGCTGTTGTTGTAACAACTGGTTTTGCAGTAATAGAATCCGGTGTTGTAAAGATCACCGTGTTTCCATATGCTGCACCGTTTGCGTTGTTGGCATAAGCCCGAACATAATAAGTAGTAGCAGGAATTAATGACTTTAAGGTATCGCTGTAAGAACCCGATGTAACTACAGGTGCATTTACAAAAGATCCGTCCTTATCATTACGTGATGGCGCATAATAAATTTTGTTTGTCCATACAAATCCACTCTCGCTTATGGCATAACCACCATCGGAGGAAATGTTGCCACCTGATATGGCCCTCGTTGGTGTAATGTTGGTAACCGCATTAGTGGTAAGTGTTTGGTTTGGCCATGCCGTACCATTTGAAATAACAATGTTTCTTATGTTTAAATACTTCGTTGGATTTTTTACATTCCAGGCATAAATACGAACAGTAAGCGTCTGACCATCGTTAACAACAATATTGGGATTGAAAGTGTAATCACCTGCATGATTGGAGAGCCTGTTGGATCCAAGGTCAGCATGATTCTGCAATACAATTGGATCAGCAGTTGATGATGTCACAGATTTGGTACTGCCATTAAACAATTTTAAGGAAGCAGTTCCCATATTGGTGGAATTGGCAAAGGAAACAGCATCATTATCTACCGAATAATACACAGCAAGTCTTCCGCTGGTATCACCGGCCGATGAATTCATGATAGCACCAAATTGCAGGAAAGTGGCATTGAATGTATTACCTGCTGTAGGAGCAACTTTAAATTCGATATAGTTGTTCTCACTAAATGCAGCACCGATACCTGTGGCTGTTTTCGCAACACCCGCAAATACATTACGGTTACCTTTTGGAGCTGCAGCCGACGACATATAATTATCTGAATTATTAATCGTAGATGTTGCATTTCCACCTTGCCAGCTGGTTGACAAAACAAAATCAG
>JAZKGP010000005.1:0-7988 GCA_040385845.1 Bacteroidota bacterium
AATTCACGAGAAGCCTCCGTGCTCTCTGTGTGTATTCCTCCGTGTCCTCTGTGGTTAAAAAAAACTACAAACCACGGAGGGCACAAAGAAAATGCAGCACAGAGGGCACAGAGAAAATCGTGAATCGTGAGTTGTGAATCGTGAGTTGTTAATCGTGAGTCGTGAGTCGTGAATCGTGAGTGAAACCCTCGCGGTTGTTGTATTCTGTATTTAAATCTGTCCCGATAGCAATCGGGATCAAAAAATCAGAGATCAGAGATTTCTTTGTGTGTATTCCTCCGTGCCTTTGTGGTTAATGTATTTGTATTTAGATCACAGATCAAAAATCACAGATCACAAATCTCCGCTGTGGTTAAATACAAAATGCAAACCACGGAGCGCACAAAGAAAAGGCAGCACAGAGGGCACAGAGAAATACAGGGTAGAAGTCCAGGTTCATGTTAACTAATAATTGGGTACAGGCCTGCTTCTTGAGCTATATAAAAAGGTGGAAGCTTTTATCCCCGTGTACCACGAAACGAATGGCATTTAATACCTTTAGATGCCTGCAGGAAATTACAACTAACAATTACAAACCCAGGGGATTTAAAATCGCAAAAGAATCCTATCAATTTCTTACTGCTACATGCTGGGTTTTCATTTGCTCCCTTTCTACTGCACCGCAATGGTTCAATGAAAACCGCATTGCAAGCAAAGCGATCATACAAACGAGAATCGGTAATAAACCAAATGGATTAAGTAAAATAACTGGCGCACTCACCAAACAGATCGCTAGTATTGCCTTTAATGCGCCTGTATAAGCACCCGTAACTAAAAAAAGGTTCAAGCGGTTAATCAATTGAGCAGAAAAATAAATAAGTACGCCTGCCATTAAATACAACGAATAGGTTCTGAAATTATATTCAAAAGAATGAGCGGTAATACTTTGGATTATTCCATAACTGACAAATGCGAGGTGAAAGAACATATGTACTATGATGGTAACCGGGGCGAGGAACATAAAAAAGACCGGAAAAGCGCTGATAGGAATTGCAGATTTGCGGACTTTAAAAGTACTGATTACGATAGCAAGCACAATTGACGAAAGCAAGGCAACAATATCGATAGGACGCATACCAAATAATTTATTTTTCAAAACTACTTTTTGCGCTAACTAGCCGCAATCACATAAGAATGTGGTTTAAAACAACTTGGGTTGGTAGTTATAAACCAAAAGTATTTTCAGCCCCGCTCGTTTTCGGGTCAATTGTTCACAAAGTTGTTGTACACAAACACGAGAAAAAGAGGTGACCGGCCGGGGTGATTTGCTTTTTTGACAACATTTGTGTGATAGCTGTTTTGCGATTTTCCATGGCCGTGATAAAGATGGTGTTCCAGGGTGAATCACAAACCAGTGCAACACCTGTTACGTTTCGGTTGTCAATGAGAAAACCTTTTTTATGCGCCTCCTTATCTTATTTTTTATTGCAGCTTTTGCCACACTGCTTTCTTCCTGTGACCCTTGTAGAAATCTCGATTGTGTTACCAGCAATTTCGATGGATCCTTCAGAATTATAACTGCAGGTACTGGTACCGACCTGGTATTTGGACCCGCTAAGATCTACGACAAAAACCTGGTCAAATTCTATTCACTAAAAGGCACAGATACTACATATTTTGATTACCAGCCAATCAAACTTAGCGGCACAGGTTACGACAGCATTCTGCAGGTTCGCTTTTTCCCGCAAACCGATACAGCTTTTATGCGGTTAAGCAATGGTGATATTGATACGCTGGCTATTACCTATAAGACCACTCAAACCGAATGTTGCGGGACTATCACAGAGATCAGGAACTTCCGCTACAACAATGCCTTTGATATTCCCGGTGGCCAGGGAACACAGGAACTGAAAAAATAAGGAAGCAGCTAACAGCGGTTTCAATTCTCTATTTGCTGCACTGGTTTGGCTGTTAAATAAATATTTTGGAATAGATGGAACGTATACATGTCAAAACCGTTTCACCACCTGGCCGATGCCTGTACCCTGCGGGTGGCCTGCCGCCAGTGATTAATTGTTACCTAGCTAAGAAACAAGTGCATAAATGAATTTAATACTTAAAAAAATAATTAAGTACCAGGCCGAAACAAAACAGCGCACAAAACAAGCACAAGTGCACTTTATTAGGTTGTTTCTTCTAACATACCAAAAAACCATTAGTTTCATGTCCTTGAAAATTCAATTGCCGGTAATAACAAGAAGTATTTAGTATAAAGTACCCTTGTAAATTACCGGTTTACCTTATCCAGTAATATGAGAACGATTCGCTTTTTTAGCATTGCCTGTTGCTTGCTGATAGCCCAAAATATATACTCACAGGGCAAAATTTATGTAAATGATAATAGTTTATTGGGCGATGTATTTACAACTGCAATTGGCAGTGATGCAAATACGGGATCTAAAAGTTCACCATTAGCAAGCCTTCCATATGCTCTTTCGCTCGCCCAGGAAAAGGATACCATTATGGTGGATGCGGGAACATATATATTGCCCACCGACCTGGATATTCTTAAAGCGGTAACTATACTTGGATCGAATTACAACCTTTCACCCAATAGTGCTGCAGATAAAAAAGTAATTAACGGCTTACGCAATGCAGAGTCTATTATTACCAATGCCACCTTAATTGTTGGAGCAAGTAACATTTCTTTACAAGGTTTAACGTTCGACCCGGGCGTGCCTATAGCTGTTTATGTTTGGGGGGGAAACCTCGGTAATATCAGCCTGCTTAGGAACAGGATGAGGATGACTTCGTCGAATGCGCCGCTTAGAATGGAGGGAACTGGCAATGTCTCAACAAGCAAAGCGGGGCTGGTTAATACCAATTTTATTGTCAGCGATAACAGGTTTGAAAATTATACTGCAACCAGCGTACCGGCTATCAATGCAAGCCTGCTCAAAAATCTATCTATTACAAATAATTCTTTTGTATCGGGTGCTGACTTACGCAGCTTCACCGTTTTTACTTCCGGAGCAAATGGTATAAATGATGCTGTTTTATTTTCCGGTAACTATATCGAAAATGCCGTTTCAGTTGTTACAGGTAACAGGATCGGCAACCTGCAGGTAACCAACAATATCATTAATAATTCATCCTTTGCATTGTTGATGACGAATTTGTTGACGGAATCTTCCAACATTGAATTCAGCTATAATATGCTTACAAATACTACCGGGGGAGCGCCGTTTCTTTTATATAACCGCAATAATGGTTCTGTACCGGGCGCCACTAATATTTTGAAAGTGGAAAATAATACCATTACCGGGGTGGCATTGGCTTCGGTTAATGGACAGCAATTTTCATCTATGCTTTTTACTGTGCTTAACCCGGTGCTTAATCCTACTTTCATAATAAAGGGAAATAAGATTACATACAATGGTGATTTTACTGCTGTTGAAAGTCAGAATATAAGACCCGTCACTTTACGGGGAAAAGTAGAAAATGCTACCCTTGATAACAATGAAATAGTGCTAAACAATACAGGAACCATGTTGCCCATGCCGGCTGGTTTTCCGCTTCCTGCAAATCCTGCCATTACTATTGTTACCGATAATGGGTCAGCGGTTATCCCGCCAAATGCGGTGCTGTATATTACCAATAATAAGATCAGTGGCTTCAAACAGTCGGTGGCGTTTTATGATGGTTCCAGTAGCGGAAATCCATTTACTGGTTATGGCAACCTGCCAATAGGAGCTACGGTAAATATCAATGGCAATTCTTTTACAGGTGATTCGATATCCATTAATAATGGAAACGTGGGTCAGCAGGTATCTGCTACTTGTAACTGGTTCGGCAAAAACGATGCTTTTACCGTGGAAAGTAAAATAAGCAGCAGTGTTAGTTTTAATCCATGGCTGCCAATGGGCATCGATATCAGCACTAACATTGGCTTTCAGCCTGTGGCAAACAGTTGCCCGGTGCAGGCAAATGAATTAGCTGGTACTGCCCTTGACTTTGATGGTGTGGATGATTATGTACAAGGAGTGAATTCCGATTTTCCACAGGGCAATGCAGCACGTACCATTGAAGCATGGATTAAACCTGCTACCACCCAGGATGGAACCATTATTAGCTGGGGATCGGCAACAACTACTAATGGCGCGGCTGGCCTTCAATACAAAGGTGGCAAACTGCATTACACAGGTCTTTCTAACGACTTAACAGGAGTTATAAGCATAGCACCAAATGTATGGACGCATGTAGCAGCCACTTTCGATGGCACTAACTTAAAACTGTATGTAAATGGCGAAGCTGATGCAACTAGCGCCAAAATTTTTGCCACTGCAGGAACAACTTTTCGTTTCGGTTCTAATCTATCCACAGTGCCCGCAGATTTTTTTAAGGGTAAAATCGATGAAGTACGGATCTGGAATAAAGCATTATCGGCCTGTGAAATTCGTGACAACATGAAGTACGAATTGCGGGGAACTGAAACCGGGTTAACCGGCTATTATAAATTTAACCAGGGCATTGCAAATAGTATTAATGCCGTAGTATTAGTTGCAACAGCTGCAAATGGAATCAATAAAAATGGAAACCTTGTAAACTTTGCTTTAAGCGGCACATCCTCTAACTGGGTATCTCTTGGTGGTGTAAAAAAGGATATTTATTTGCGTAAGGCAGGTTTGACTATTTACCTGGAGAAAAAGGACACGACGGCATGTATAAAAACAGCGCTTAAATGCTTTGCCATTCCTAATAGGAAAAAAGGAGTGAAGCAATACCAGTGGACCCTGAATGGCATTGATATCGACGGAGCCACCAAACCTGAATTTGATGCCAGTGTTTTGAATAATAATGATACCCTAAGGTGCAAATTAACGGAGGTTACCGACTGCGGCACTTTTCATTATACAAGTAATAGTGAAACCATTAAAGTGAACCTGCCTGTCTATAAATTCACGGGTAATGGCAATTGGGATAACCCGGATAACTGGAGCAATAAGGTAATGCCACCAGTATCACTCGCTCCCTGTTCTCAAATTATCATATCCCAGGCTTTAACCGATACTTGTATTTTGAATGCTTTTCAATTTGCACAAGCAGGATCCAAATTTACTGTGCTGCCGGGCAGGCAATTAAAAATTACGCAGTTCCTGTTGCTCAACGATTCTGCACTTAATGAGCCAATAGATACTACCAATTATCCGATGGGTTTAGAATTACCGGATAGCAACTATATTTCGGAGGAAAATTATTTTGATGACATAAATATTCTTCCTGAAGCCCCTGGATTAATGCAACAAAACAATGTAAGCCAGCATAGCATAGGGCCTGTTGAATTAAAAATGCCACCTGCAGGGAACCAGCGATGGGGAAGTTGCACTGGATGGGCTGTTGGTTATGGCATCATGGGTTATTTCTACAAGATATTAGAGGATAATAAGGAGTTTGAACCAGAGGATAAAATGGTGTCCCCGACATTTATATGGAATCAATTAAATATCAATGACCGGGGAGTTCATGACAGTACGAAAGGTGCTGAAATGGAACCTGCTCTTGAAATTGTAAAACAACAAGGAGTGCCCAAATGGGTAGACATGCCAGGTACAGAAAATTATTATGAAGACCCAAAACCTGAAGCAACCCGGTATGCTGCGCTTCATAAAAATGTAAAGTTCAATTATGATCGATTGTCCTGGGTTAGTATTTCCCTAATTAAAAATTATTTAGATAGGGGATGGCCTGTTCTTGCCGGAATAAAAGTCCATCAAGGATTTCAACAACAGAAATTTGCGAGATACCCTGGAAACAAAAAAGTGTATATGTCCCGGTGGGGAACGTTTTTAGGTCAGCATGCTATGGTGCTGTGTGGGTATGATGATGAGTTGAAATCTTTTAAATTTATGAACAGCTGGGGACCGGGTTGGGGTAATAATGGGTTCATCTGGATTACTTATGAAGTGTTTAAACAGATCATTGTTTATCAAGATTATGGATTGGAGTATGGTATGCCATTTTTGTATGTTGTTCATACAGAGAAGGCCGCTGCAACAGTCACTACAAAGATTGGATGCCAGCTTGATGCTGTAAGTGTAAAGGTGACGGGCACTTTTGAATCAAACGGAGCCTCGGTATTTGAAAGAGGATTTTGCTACAGTACGGCCATCAATCCCACTGTTGGCAATAAGTTAGAAAAGTTTGAAGGAGGTTACGGAAACAACGTGATCTTCCTGGACACGATTACCAATTTGACTGTAGGAGTTCAATATTATGTACGGTCATATTTAAAGACCGATGCAGGGATTTTATATGGAAATGAAGACAGCCTGAAAATCGCTGATGGAAATCCCTATTCAATAGATGTTGTGAGTGGAAACGACCAGGTGCAATATTCACAAAGATGGCTAAAGCAGCCGTTGGTGGTGGTCGTAAAAGATATCCTTGGGGTACCGGTAAAGTACGCAAAAGTGGAATGGCCAAAAGGATTCAACAGTTCAACCGGTACGCTGAAATATGAAGTTACCTATACCGATGAATATGGGAAAGCTTACAACGAACTAAAGATGGGTTTAGGAGGCAACTACGGTATTTATCCAAGAACTTTTACCAGGAACTGTGGGGAAGTAAGTACCTATTTTACTGCGAAATATGTTGAGGGAGTAACAGTGGCGGGCGTTACCGTTAAGGGCGGATCTGGTGTAAATGATGGTTCAAATAATCTAAGCAGCCCGCAGGCTGTTTACGTGGATGATGAGACTAATATGTTTATATCGGATTATGGTAATAACCGTATTCAAAAGTGGGCACCTGGCAGTATTACGGGAGTAACTGTTGCAGGAAAGGGTTCGAACCCCAATGGAGATGTCTACCAGCCCTGGGGTCTTCATATTACAGGAGCAAATACAGCAGTATATGCCCAAACATATTTGAATGGAGATGGCGATATGATCAGGAGTTGGTTTCCTGGCGCTACAAAGTCCGACTCTGTACTTGGCCCAACCGTTTCGCAGGGAGATTGGTTATATTTTATTGGTGGTGCCCGTGGTATTTTTGTAGATGCTTCAGGGGGTCTTTATATAGCCGAAGAAAATGCCCATCGCGTGACCAAATGGTTGCCGGGAGCGCAATCGCCCATCATAGTAGCTGGTGCCCGTTTGGTTCCCGGAAGTGATAAAGTAACGATTGCCGGTTCTTCTGCCGGCGCACTTAATCGTCCGTTCGGTGTTTTTGTTGATGGGTTGGGTAATGTGTATGTTGCCGATGCTGGTAATCACAGGGTGCAGAAATGGGCACCAGGTGCCACCTCAGGAATTACTGTTGCGGGCGGCAACGGGGCAGGATCAGCAGAAAACCAACTAAACTTTCCATGCTCGGTATTTGTTACTTCCAATGGTACTATTTACGTGGCAGATCGTTTAAACCACCGGGTGCAAAAATGGGCACCTGGAGCTAAAACGGGTGAAACCGTAGCAGGGGTTGGTTTTTCCAGTGAGGCTGCTTCGAGGCTGAATACCCCTACCAGCCTGTTCATAAAAGCAGGATTTATCTATATAACAGAAGGGGGCAATGCAAGGGTGTCAAGATGGCCCCTTGATTGATAAAAAGTCAATGCTTTTGTATGAGGCCAAAACCGGGTAACGGGTAGTTTTGTTGCATCCGGGCATCGAACATCATCCGGCTAATGCTGATTTGATGTTAGGTATGGGCAGCCAGCAAGTTAATAGGGCTTCCTGCGGCATTCTGCTTAGGGGTGACTATTGCTTTCAACTTCGATTATTACGGTTGCTTATAACCACTTTTTTATCTTCCTTGCGCAGGTCTATTGAAAGTCACCCGACCTGTGCTGCACTGTTACTTGATTTTTCTTATCGTAAGGCCACCAGCTTTTATAGAAACTTACCTGATCCCGCTTCTGTTCTCTTTGTATTATTCTTCCGTGCTCTCTGTGGTTAAATACAAAATGCAAAACCACAGAGGGCACAAAGAAAAGGCAGCACAGAGGGCAC
>JAZKGP010000005.1:8088-228580 GCA_040385845.1 Bacteroidota bacterium
AAATACAAAATGCAAAACCACAGAGGGCACAAAGAAAAGGCAGCACAGAGGGCACTGAGAAATACAAGGCATCCAATCCACGTGAACCCCGTGCCATAAAAACAAAAGCCACCTAAGTAACTGCATCACACCCATCCACCTTTCGCACCCTACCGCTCATACAAAAAGTGAAAGCTGCCGCATGTGCAGCTAATAACTTACCGGTGGTAAAAGACCAAAACAAAACACCGCAGTATGTTCAGGAACTTCCTTAAAACAGCCGTTCGTCATCTTTCTAAACACAAGTTTTTCACCATACTAAATGTGATTGGCCTGGCACTGGGCATGTCGCTTAGTTTATTGTTTATTGCGCTGCTGGCGTTTCTTTCGAGGTTCGACGATTTTCATGTTAATGGCGACCGGATCTACCGCGTAACTACGCACCTGTACGATAAGCAGCAGAATCCCCGGATGGCATCTGCTCCGGTTGGTATTGCGCAAAAGCTGCAGCAGTTTACAGGGGTGGAAACAGTGGTACGCATACACCGATCGCTGTATGGCAATGCGTTATATGGCGAGAAGAAAATTGAGTTAAACGGCTATTTTGCGGATAGTGGCTTTTTTGAAATGTTCAACTTCCCTTTGCTGAAAGGAAGTAAGTCTACAGCGCTTAACAATCCTAACAGCATTGTGCTGTCGCAAACAGATGCCACAAAGATCTTTGGAGATAAAGAGTCGCTGGGCGAAATGATCGATATAGCTGGTTACGGTAGTTTTTTGATCACCGGTGTTTTTAAAGACCTGCCACAAAATACGCACATGCAGTTTGGCGCCATCGCTTCGTATAACACGCTGGTGGCTGACAAAAAAGTTCCTTCGCCGGATAGTAAAGCCGGGTGGCAATCGTTTGATGGTTCGTTTGTGTACATGTTGCTTTCAAAAGATGCTGACCCCGGTAACATCAACGGCTTATTAGATAAAATAGCCAAAGAAAGATATGCGCGGGAGAACGTTAAAGCATCCTTTGAACTGCAGGCGTTAAACAGTATTACACCGGGCCCTGAGCTATGGGACCCCATTGGCCCGAACTGGAGTTACCTGCTGCTTTTTATAACCGGCGCCATAACGCTGATCGTGCTAATACCGGCCTGTGCCAACTATGTAAACCTCTCCATTTCGCAATCGCTGGAGCGCATGCGGGAGATTGCAGTACGGAAGGTAATGGGCGGCAGGAGAAAACAAATTATGCTGCAGTTTGTGGTAGAATCCACCACCATTGTGCTGGTGGCACTGCTGCTGTCGTACGTGATCTATGAACTGGTTAGAACTGACTTTTTAATGTCGATGGTAGAGACTTCACCGATGGATCTATCTCCTACCTGGGAGACTTTCGCCGGCTTCCTTTTATTTGCCGTATTGGTTGGCATTGTTGCGGGGATTGTACCGGGTATATATTTTTCAAAGATCACCCCTGTAGTTGCATTAAAAGGCAAGGAGGTTATTACCAGTGGCCGTTCTTACTTCCGTAAGATTGTGCTGACCTTGCAGTTTGTTATTTCGCTGGGCTTTATAATGGCAGTGGTGATCATGATGCGGCAGTATCGTTATTCCGTTAACTACGACCTGGGCTTTGAACAGGAGCAGGTGTTGGATGTTGACCTGCAGAACATAGATGCGCAGATCTTTAAAAACGAATTTGGCAAATTGCCGCAAGTGAAAACGATCTCCCTATCGTCGCATATTTTAGGAATTGGAACTGCCAATGAACGCTATATAAAAAATGATAATAAGTTCGATTCTATTGCCGTAGCATCTATGTCGGTAGATGAAGCGTTTATTTCGAACATGAAGCTGACTCTATTGGCCGGCAGGGATTTCAATAAAAATAAAGCGGAGAATAGCCGGTTTATTATCGTGAATGAAGCGTTCGTAAGTTCACTAAAATTAAAGGAACCTGCAGACGCTGTTAACATGCTAATAACGTTGAACGATAGTAGTGTTTTCAGGATTGCCGGTGTACTGAAAAACTTTCACTATGCCGGGCTTAAAGAAGCGATTGCCCCTTTCTTTTTTGAATATAATCCTGCCACGTTTACCTATGCCAATATGAAGTTAGAAAAGGGAGATGGGATGGCTGGCATTACCGCTATGGAAAAGCTGTGGAAAACGATGGGGGGCGAGGGCAAATTCACTGCCCAACTATTTTCGCACGAAATAAAAGAAGCTTATAATTTTTATATTATCATCATGAAGCTTTGGGGCTTTTTGGGCGTATTGGCCATCACCGTTGCCTGTCTTGGTTTATTGGGTACGGTATCGTTCACTATTAAAAAACGGGTGAAAGAAATAGGCATAAGAAAAGTGTTGGGTGCCACTGTTAAAAGCCTCGTGTTGCTGTTATCAAAAGAATTCATCCTGCTGATGGTGATTGCCGCAGCCATCACCATTCCTACAATGTATTTTCTTTTTACGCATATGCTGGCTAATACCCAGTATTACAGTATACAGATCGGGTTTTTAGAGATCTGCATAAGCCTTTTGATCATGTTGTTTTTAGGTCTTGTTACCATTCTATCGCGAACATTGAAAGCGGCATATGCAAATCCTGTTGATAATTTGAGAAGCGAGGTCTGAACTATGATTATTGTGATTAAATGATTAATGTGAAAGTTTGAACTATGATTATTGTGATTAAATGAAAAAGTCTGAACTATGATTTTTGTGATTAAATGATTAGTATGAAAGTCTGAACTATGATTATTATGATTAAATGATTAATGTGAGGAATACAATTTATAGTAACTCTTCTTCATGGTTCTCAATCATATTAATCAAACGAATCACAGTTGATTATTGTGATTAAATGATTGTACATGAAGAATTCAATTAATCTAATTACTTTCAAAATCACAATCATAATAACCCTAGAAACCAAGTAAAACCACCGTTCAGACATGATCAACGAACAATACAAATATTCGGAGCTTACATCTAAAATCATAGGCTGTGCTATGACGGTTCATAAAACATTGGGCAATGGATTCCAGGAAGTAATATATCAAAGAGCATTGGCTATTGAAATGCAATTTGCCGGCATAAAATTCAGCAGGGAGCATGACATGGCGATTTATTACAGGGGAATTAGTATTGGTAGCAGACGGGTCGATTTTTTGGTGGGAGAAGTGATATCAGTTGAATTGAAAGCATTGATCAAATTGGAAGATGTGCATCTTGCACAAGCTATCAACTACCTTGAAGCATACAATCTGGAAGTGGGGCTGCTAATTAATTTTGGAGAGAACAGTTTGAATTTTAAAAGAGTAACGAATAAGAAATACCGGTCTGAAGTATGAAAATGTCTGAACTATGATTATTATGATTAAATGATTATTATGAAAGTCTGAACTGTGATTATTGTGATTAAATGATTTTTATGAAGAATACGGTTTATAGAGTCATTTTTCATAGTTCTCAATCATATGAATCCTACAAAGTCTGAACTATGATTTTTGTGATTTGTTTGATTAACATGAAAGTCACGACTGTAGTACTTGTCATTAGATGATTAGACATGAAGAACAAAATTTATAGTTTCATTTTCATGGCTTTAATCATAGCAATCATAAAAATCACACGAATCACAGTTCCGACATCATCACCGCAATCATAATAATCAAACAAATCATAGTTTAATCATCATTTACAATTGTACCAGTTCCGGAAGCATCGGCAATGGTGGCATTAACCGCATTGGTTAAATTTAAAAACAGCATCTCGTTGGCTTCCAGGGTTACATCCCCCATCACTAAGATGATAATTTTTTTACTCAGCTCTGAAGGCAGCAAGGTGATTGTTCCGTTTGCCGCAGTGTAATCCGTACCTGCTATGGCCGTGCCATTTGCCGTGGCATATTGCACCGTTACAGTTTTGTTATATGCCACGGTTTTGGTAACGGTGAACGTAAGGTTCACCGTGCCAGCAATGCCTTCGGTAACAGATGCATGACTGATGGATAATGTTGATGCTGCCAGCCATCCAACCTTGCCTGTATTATCCACGCCGAATACCTGGCCGGCAGTGCCTTTTGGTATAAGGATCCATTTGCTGCCATCCCAGCTCATCATATCTCCAGCGGCATTTCCTTTTGGAATATTATAGTAGTTCACCCATTTGCTGCCGTCGTTATGCCACAAAGAACTCGTAGTAGTATCATATACCAGTAACCCTTTGGTATTGGGTATTAACTTTCTTGCTACTGAGTCCATCCGGGGTATCAGCAAGCCCTTGTTGCCCGATGAAAGATCAAGTATTGCATTTGCATTCGGGATAACGCTGCCTATCGCCATTTTTTGGGCATAGTCTTGTTTGCAGGCAAGCACTAAAAGAAATAATAAAAACAATTTCATGCTTAGTTAAAGTTTATATTTTTCATACATCTCGATCCTTGTCTTTCAGCGGCGAAAATTGCTGCCGCCTATCGAATTGCTAATCGTCGTTTAAAATCGTACCAGTACCGGAAGCATCAATAATAGTAGCATCAACAGGGTTCGACAAGGTAACAGATAACGCTTCATCGGTTTCTATGTTACCGTCACCCGTTACGACCACGGTAATTGTTTTACTTACATCGGAAGGTAAGAAAACGAGCGTTCCGCTTATTGCAGTATAATCGTTTCCCGCAATGGCGGTGCCATTTGATGTGGCATACTGCACCGCTACCGTTTTATTATACAATACTGTTTTGGTAACGGTAAATGTAAGGATTACCGTACCAGCATTACCTTCTGTCACTGTGGCATCGCTGATGGCTAATGTTGACGCATGCAGCCATCCAAGCTGTCCGCTGTTATTAACGCCCAGGAATTGACCGGCACTGCCTTTTGGCATTGCGCTCCAACTGCTGCCATTCCAGCTTAGCATATCGCCATCAACATTGCCCCGTGGCATATTAAGATGGTTTATCCATTTAGCGCCGTCGTTATGCCATAAAGATCCTGTTGTTGTATCATACACGAATAAACCCTTGGTGTTCGGGATTTGCTTTCTCGCAAGAGAATCCATTCTCGGTATAAGCAGGCCTTTATTGCCGGACTTAATATCCAGTATGGCATTTGCATTTGGTGCAGGATTATTTATGCCTATATTTTGAGCATAATTACAAATGGCGGCAAGCATTAAAAGAAGTAACAGGAAAAGTTTCATGGTATTTTCTTAGTTTTTTTTGTTTAGGGTAAGTGCTAATCGTAAATCCCGAAGTCTTTTAATCATTTCACGCATAAAGGAATTAATAATCGTCATCGAAAATGGTACCTGTTGCTTTGTCAGTTAGAATTATTCCATTAACAGGGCTGTCCAGGTTTATATAGAAATATTCCTCTTGCTCCGATTCGAAATCATTTATAACATGAACCAGGATTTGAAAGTAGCCTTCGAACATTGGTGGAAATGTTATAGTGTTGCCTGGAAATTCTATAGTGTTGCCGAAATCAGGATAAAAATCATTGCCTTCTGGTGCATCCATTATGGCTGTACCATTGCTCAAAGCATATTTTACTTTGACGGGTAATGCACTTGAACCTGAAATATGCACTTTGAAGATCATCAGATAGTCCCCCTCAATACTTTCAAACCCACCTGCATCCTCAATCTCTATATATGGTGGTGCATCATCGTCGATAATTTCGCACGTAAAGTGTCCATTTACGAAATAACCGTTGGCGCTGGTAAGATCTACGGTGAACGTTTCCTCCCCTTCATAGATATTGTCGGCAGTGATTGCAAAAACTATTTGCGCCTCAGTCTGCCCTGCTTCAAAAGTAACAAAGCCATTGGCGGGGAAATAATCGTCGTCAAGAATTGCTGTTCCGGGCTTACATTCAAAATAAACGGTTACAGGTTGGTTACATGGTGCTTCTAAAAAGATTGGAACCACTACATACCCGGCGGGATATTCGCTGCTTTCGGACCCGGTATATTCATTTAAGTCGAAGTATATTTCCGGAAATACATCATCGTTTATAATAATGCCGGTGCCAGTTGCATCTGTTATGGTAGCACTAACTGCGTTGAATAGGTTTAAAGAAAATGTTTCATCAGGTTCAGCATCCTGTTCATCACTGTTCACGACCACAGTAATAGTTTTGCTCATTTCCGCCGGTAAAAAATTCAGCGTGCCATTCACGGGCGTGTAGTCGGTACCGGCGGCAGCGGTACCATTTGCTGTAGCATACTGCACACTTATAGCCCTGTCATCCAGTGACGTTTTGGTAACTGTAAACGTAAAATTCAATGTACCTGTATTACCCTCTGTTACCGATACATCATTAATGGCTAACGTAGCAGGGTATTGCCATTCGGGCAAGCCACTGGCGTTGGCAACAAGCAGCTGGCCTGGTAAGCCTTTCGGAATGACAACCCAGTTGCTGCCATTCCAGTACAACATATCCTGTGTAACGTTACCCCTTATCATATCCAGGTAGTTCACCCATTTAGCACCATCATTATGCCATAGCGAATTTGTGGTGATATCATATACCAACAATCCTTTTGTGCTGGCTATTTGCTTTCTTATTACGGAGTCCATTCGTGGAATCAGGATGCCTTTATTGGGCGACTTTATTTCCAGTATGGCATTGGCATTAGGGGAATTAGTGCCTAATCCCACATTTTGAGCATAATCCCTTTGGCTGGCTAAAATAAAAAGCAGTACAAGTAAAGGTTTCATATGAGAAGCTTATATAACCGGCGAAGAGCAAGTTTTTAAATCAGAATATTTGGATAGTCACGGATTGGTGGCAGTTTGTGTTGAACATAAAACAGTAACAAACTTAACAGACAGCTTTCGAAGATAACAGAAATCAAATGGAACAAACAATTACTTCAAACAGGCAGCTTACGTTTGCGTTGAAGACAAAAAAAGTTTTCGGGATAGATTTAATGTAATTATCATGATCCATGATCTAATGTGTTTTGCATTTAGATCAGAGATCATACATCAGAGATCATAAAGTTCTTTCATGCCTTTGTGGTTAAATACAGTATGCAAACCACGGAGAGCACAAAGAAAATACAGCACAGAGGGCACAAAGAAAATGGTATGTAACTAGATCATAGATCACGGATCATAGATCATGAACTCCGTGGTTAACGTGTTTTGTATTTAGATCAGATATCATACATCAGAGATCAGAAATTTCCTTCATGCCTTTGTGGGTAAATACAAAATGCAAACCACGGAGAGCACAAAGAAAATACAGCACAGAGGGAACAAAGAAAATGATATGTATTTAGATCATAGATTATGGATCATAGATCATGAACTCCATGGTTAATGTGTTTTGCATTTAGATCAGAGATCATACATCAGAGATCATAAATTTCTTTCATGCCTTTGTGGTTAAATACAAAATGCAAACCACGGAGAGCACAAAGAAAATACAGGACAGAGGGCACAAATAACATTGTATTTAGATCATAGATCATGGATCATGGTGGACTCAATGGTTAATGTATTTTGTATTTAGATCAGAAATCAAACATCAGAGTTCAGAAATTTCGTGTCTCGGTGGTTAAATGCAAACCCACTCAGTCCATGATCTATGATCCATGATCTAATGTGTTTTGCACTTAGTTCATAGATCACACATCACAGATCAGAAGTTTCCTCCGTATCTCTATGGTTGAATAAAACTACAAACCACAGAGATAAACAACGGCTTTTAATTATTTGATACAGGAAGTTAAGTTTTAAATGAAAAATGCAGGCGAAACAATCGGTGTGGGTAGGGCATTAAACTCATTACTAAATTGCAAGAAAAACTATGTGTCTATTTTGGCTTAGATAGTGTGCTTTGAAGGTTGGCAATCGTTAATCGTTCGAACGCTAATTCCCAGGAAAAAAATAACTCAAATGACGGGTGCTTACCTGCTTTTTTTTCTGCCCTGGTTCTACTAGTTGATGCTACAAGAATTAAAATCTTTCCTTCGATTCCAGGCCAGAAATAAATATTGTGAAAAACCATTATACCTAATCGATTAGTAATCCATCATAGAAGAAAAGTTAAAATCAGTTAGTTTCAAATGAACTTACTTTCAGCATTATTGATAGGTATTTCGCTTTATACAGAATACTAACACCTGTTCCAATTAACATTTCTAAGATTCAACTTCATGAGAACCGTGCCCCGATTTTCAAGCCTGCCAGTGTGTAGATTTTTTTATGTTTTCTTGTTGATAACAGTTGCAGTAAATGGTTATGGTCAGAAAACAGCGGATTGGCAAAGCCTCTTGGCAAATGGTGCTAACTACTATGATATTAAAGCTGCCTTTGAAAAGCAAAACGCGGTTAAAATAGCCAAAATGAAATCCCTCGGGACCGATTCAGGACTAGTGGAAGAAAGAGGGGAATTTTTTGAGATCAGGCAATTTTTGCGTTGGGACGAATATACCAGGCCGCGGGTGGTGGATAGCAAGGGCGACCTCGCCCTGATGTATGAGAAACAAAAAAAAGGGCAATTGCAGGTAAACGCCATCAAACAAAAAATGGCGTTACAAGGAAACGACAACTGGTCATTGATTGGCCCAAAAGCACAGTCCAACAGCATGTGGGGAAATGGCAGGGTAAACAGGGTACGGGTAGATCCTACCAATGCTAGTATCCTTTATGCCTGCACACCAGGGTCGCAGTTGTTTAAGTCAACGAACGGCGGTACCAGCTGGACCTCTATTTCAAACGGCTTTCCCACAGCAGGGGTGGGTGACCTGGCCATAGACCCGTCAAATCCAAGTATTTTATACGCCACCACGGGCGACTCCGACTATTTCAACGCCTATAGCGATGGTGTTTACAAATCAACTGATGGCGGATTAACCTGGATTAAATTAACCAGCCTGCCGATAGTACCAGCTAACACCGAAATATTTACCAGTATAGTGATGAATCCGGCGCAGCCTGGCAGCTTTTTAGTTAGTAGCACCAGGGGCATTTACCGCTTTACTGATGGCGGTGCTACGGTCGTTAAAGTTGCAGCAGATGGTGCCCGGGACCTGTCGGTCATGCCGGGCAACCCAAATATCATGTTTGCAGGATCGTACTGGAGTTATTACGGCCCTACAAAGTTTGTACGATCCGATGATAATGGTTTAACGTGGATACCAATAACGAACGGGCTGCCAACAGGTGCTTTCAGGTATGCCATTTCCATATCGCCGGTTAATCCAAACCTTGTTTATGTGTGGACCTGCATCCCACCCTATACCGTAAGCCAGGGGGTGTATTGCTCCACAGATGCAGGCGTTACTTTTAAGCAAATGAATGGGGGGACTCCGAATATGTGCGGTAACCAGGGCGGTTATAACTTGTGCATTTCCGCCGATCCGGTAAACGCAGCTACCGTGTACGCAGGAGGTGTTGACTTATACAGATCAACAGATACCGGTAAAACCTGGGTAAATCTTACCACCTCCTACACCAACGCCGTACCTAACAGCCATCCAGATGTACATGGCATTATGTTCTCCGGTCCGTCCACTATGTACATAGCCAACGATGGTGGTGTATACAAAACCACGAATGCGGGACAAAGTTTTAGCAATATTTCTTCCAACCTGTCCATTGCGCAATTGTGGGGATTTAGTATGTCATCTACTAACAGCAACCTCATACTAAGCGGGCACCAGGATAACGGAAGTAACCTAACGACTGATCTTGAAAGTTGGCGAATGGTGACCAGTGGCGATGGCCTGCTTAACCTGGTCGATCGCACAGATGACAACATCATGTTTACGACACTCCAGTTTGGTAACATCTTTCGTTCGCTTGACCGTGGCGCCACTTTCAGCACTTCAACTACTGGCTTCACTAAAAATGTCATCTTTCAAACGCCGCTGATCCAGGATGCTAATGTGGCATCTACGTTTTATGCTGCATCCGACAAAATATACAGGTCGACCGATTATGGTGCCAATTGGACGGCTATAAGCCCCGCCTTTGACGGCATTGTTGCTATCGATATTGACCGGAAAAACAGCAATATCATGTACCTGGCCACTTATTTCAATATGTTCAAGACAATTGACGGAGGGGTTAACTGGATCCAAATAAATAATGGGTTGACATTAGTGGCACAGATGTCGAGTTTACATATTGATGTGAATAATTCATCAATATTATATGCTACCTGTGGCGCTTACTCCGGAAGCTTGTTCCGGTCTGTAGACGCGGGCGCCAGCTGGGCTTTATGGATAACAGGATTACCCAATTTGCCTACAAGCATTGTTGTTACCCAGTTGGGAGCACATGGTGAAGTTTACTGCGGTACCGACAATGGCGTATATCACAGAAATGCAGCTTCAACTTCATGGACTTTGTATAATACCAACCTGCCCCCTGCGCCGGTGAAGGATCTGAAAATCTTTTATCCAACCGGTCGCCTGCGTGCTGCCACGTATGGCCGTGGCATTTGGGAGAGCCCGCTGGCATTTTTTACCTGCAACGACCCTTTAGTCTACAGCCGGATTTATGTAGATAGCAATGCTACCGGGGCAAATACAGGGGCAAACTGGGCAAATGCTTTTAAAAGACTCCAGGATGGCATCAAGGCAGTACCAACCTGTGGCGTAAAAGAAATTTGGGTGGCCAATGGCACGTATTACCCCGACCAGGGAGCTGGCGTCACACTCAATAGCCGTACTGCATCTTTCGGTTTAAAAAACAATGTTGCTATTTATGGAGGGTTTTCTGGTAGCGAGACACTATTATCTCAACGAAATTGGCTGAATAATAAAACTATACTTAGTGGTGAAATTGGGAACGCTAATTCATTTGCCGATAACAGTTACAGTGTAGTTGAAACACTTGTGGTGGATTCCAGTGCGGTGCTGGATGGATTTACGATTACTGCCGGTAACGCAGATGCCAATACCGGCATCGATCCCGCTTCCCGTGGAGGTGGATTATATGTAGGCGACAATGGTGCCCCAACTATTAACAATTGCCTCTTTCTTAAAAACTATGCTATCTATGGCGGTGCTGCTTTTGTACGCGATAATTCGCATGCTACCTTCAGCAACTGCGCTTTCACAGGAAATAATTGCGCCGGCGATGGATCCTGCATTTATAACAGACCCGGATCCAAAACCAAAATGATCAATTGCACTTTCACCGGTAATGTAGCGGCGGCTATAGGTAATGGCTCCGACATGGGTGTGGTAATAACAAATTCTATCATCTGGGGAAATAGCGGCAGCATCACCCGTAACCTCGCTACTGTCACAAATTCTATTGTGCAGGGTGGTTATCCAGGTGCAGCTAATCTTGACCAGGACCCCTTGTTTGTAGGTCAGCCGGCGATAGTATTCGGTGCAACAGGTAACCTTCATTTAACGCCGTGCTCTCCAGCCATTGATGCGGGAAATGATGCAGCCACTACCAGTATGACAGACCTCGACGGAAGCACCCGAAAAGAAAACCTGCTTCCCAATATTGCATTAGTGGATATGGGTGCCTACGAACGTTCGGGATCAACAACAACTTTGTATGTGAATGCCAATGCTGCCGGAAAAGGGGATGGTTCAGGCTGGGCAAATGCTTACCAGTCTTTCTATGAGGCACTGCAGGTATATAATGGATGTATTTCAGTGGATAGTGTACTTATAGCTGCTGGTACCTATCAAACGCCCGGGGGCGTTCCTTTTATTGTCACCAAGACCAATGGGGTAGTTTTAGGTGGTTATCCAATAAGTGGAGGCACTCGCAACGCAACAACCAACCCGGTAATCATTAAGGGAGAAATGCAGGTGAAACAATCCGTGCGGATCGACGGCATTAAAGTGCAATAGAATACGCCATGGTAAAATGGCGGATTGCCAACCTGCAGTTGCGGAGAATTTCATGGAAGCGTTGATCAAAAAGATAATATTCATAATTCCAATGCACCATCAATATCAAGGAGATTAGCAGCTGATTAAAAAGCAGAGCTTTCTATTTGCCTGTTTCCCAATTACCACTATATTGGCAGCATGAAAAAAGGGTTGGTCACCAATTTATTGCTTTTGCTGCTTACTTGCAGCAATACACTACATGCACAATTTAAACCGCCAACAGGTCCGGTATTTGATGCTATGGTAAAGGCGTATGTGGCGTCATTTTCCACAGGCGAAACCGATGGAGTCAAAGCACAATTGCCGGCAATGGAAAAGGCTTTTCCCGGCCATCCTTATACCATCTTCTTCCAGGCTTTTTACCAGCATGCTTCGGGTAATGATCTGCAGGCAGCTATGAAGGGCTACTCCGATGCTATCAGGCTGATGCCTGAGTTTAGCGATCCTTATGTAAAGCGGGCCAGTTTGTTTGCCGACCGTGGCATGTATGAACGGGCGGTGGCGGATATAGACAAAGCCATATTGGCTGAAGGCAAAAATGCAGATGCCGGCATGTATAGCGACCGGGCTGATTTTAAGATGGCTGCCAACGATGTGGCCGGTGCTTTCGAAGACATGAAGCGGGCTATTTCCTTAGCACCTTCTGTAGCCCGTTTTTACCGTGGAGCAAGCAATATTGCTTTCAAGCTGGGAAACCAGGCTGCGATGGAACCTCTCTTTACAACAGCACTTAATGGTACACAGTCAGGTAATGGTGAAATTCATATGGAGTATGCCACCTATTTGATGCGCAGCCAGCAACTTGATAAAGCCGGATCTGCCTATAAAAAAGCAATGGCGGGTGCTGGTTTTATTCCAACTTCAAAAGATTATAATACTGCCGGCATCATTGCCTATAAATTGAAAGATTACCCGGCTGCCGCTTTGCTATTAGATAAAGGGATTGCTCTTGATGGCAGGGATGCTGATATGATCTGTAACCGGGCGTCGGTTGCTATAGATCAACAGAAATGGGAAGAAGTGTACCAATATGCGCAAAAAGCACTTGCAGCAGATGCAAAAAATGCAAGTGCCAATATGATGATGGCTATAGGTATAAAACGTACGAACCGTGGCGATGCTTTGGCAGCAAGCTACGAGGCGAAAGCAAAACAATTTGAGGCTGGCAATTAAGTTCACAGCAATTAAGAGCAACTATTTGACTGGTATAGCATTCTTTATTTTCAACTATAATCCAATATGAAAAAACTAATCACACTTTCGTTTCTAACACTGATCATCTTAAGCCGAATGGCTGCCGCACAGCAAGTGAATTCGCAACAGTTTTCAACCGACTTGCTTGCATTGATAAACGATGCTAAAACCGGCTTCTCTAAAACGACCGGCGACCTGCAGGAAGAGAACCGGTACGAAAAAATCTACAAGGCTCGCATGTCTGTTTTCAATCAAACTGATGATGCAAAGCTTAACTACCAGGTGCCGCAAAATAATACCTATACAGCATCGGTACCAGAGCGCTTTTGGTTTTTTCAATCTTTTACCGATAGCAAAGCGGCCAGTACCCGGTTTATGCTTGATTCGGCCGAATACATTTTTGATGAAATAGCTAAGTCTGCCAAATTAAAAAAGGAAAAACGCAAAATGAGTAAGGAAGACCGGGATTTTAAAGCGTTTGAGTATATGGGCAACGGTAAGGTTGTTTTTAAACTAACTGTTAACCCCGTTACCGAAGTGGCTTCCTTTCGAATATATTCCCCCAGGAGGCCGGGCGATGTATTTATACCTAACCTTCTTGGCTCCGTGGCCGTGTTTTACAGCAACATGAATAGTATGACGGTAGTAGAAGTGTATGGAGAAAAGTTTACCAGCAAAGAAGCCATTATAGAAGCGGTGCGACAGCAAAATGGCTATACCGATAGTTACTACAAATTTGAATGGCATCCGGGTGCTTCGTACAAATCATTAAATGCAGCCTATGGCAAACAAATGAATGTTCAGCAAGCCCACAATAGCTATAGTATGTATTAATAAATCCTCCATCATTTTTTTGGCTTTTTTATGCATACATTTTTGCATTTGCGGACTATTTCTTTCCTGTTGGCTTTTTTGCCAATTGCCACAGTTGCCCAGTGTTTATCGGGCGACTGTAAAAATGGACAGGGTAAATACGATTACGGTTATGCCATTTACGACGGCAGTTTTCGCAATGGTAAAGCCCATGGACATGGAACTATGGACTATGGTGGAGGCGAAAAGTTTGTAGGAAATTTTGTAGATGGCAAAGAAGAAGGGGAAGGGGTGATGTATAAAAACGGCACGTCAAAAACAGTATCCTACAAGGCTGGTATTTTGATGGTGCGCAAGGAGACACCGGTAGTAATTGGTGGCAACAAAGTGCGCTTTGACGGAGGTGTTGATTGCAACGGAGATTGTAATGATGGATATGGCACAGCGAAGTTTCCATCGGGCAATGTGTACACGGGAAACTTCAGGAGCGGTCTCTTTCATGGAAAAGGAATCATGCGGTTTGCCTCGGGCAATGTGCTGGATGGCGAGTTTGAAAACCATTATCCCGTACATGGCAGTTTTACGTACGCTGGCAGCGGTATTATTTTTAACGGCAACTTCAATAAAGACGGTACCCCGGCAACAGGCACCTATAACAGTGCGCAAAGCGGTGGGAAAGTAGAAGTGCAGAATGGTGCTATTACTAAAGTGAGCAACCCACGATTAGATTCCATTAAAGCTGCGCAACCCAAATATGCAAATCAGAAATGTACCAGGTGCAATGGTGCGGGATACACAACATCTACTAAAACCACCTACGAACAATTAACTCCCAATGTGTACCAGGCATCTTCCACCGGGTTTGCATCATTGATACGCGAAGGTCAGTCTCTAAAGTCGTCGCACAAGTCGTTTGATAATTGTGCTGTATGTGCTGGTAAAGGCCAGGTAGAAGTACGCCAAAAGAAATGAACCTGAAACATATAAAATTTAGCAACCATGTAATGCGGTTGCATTTTAGCATCTGTCCATTTCACAACATCAAAAAAAAGCCAATGGCTGTTTAACCTTAGTAGAAACAAATAGTTTGAACGGCTAGTAACCTTATTGCCTTATTAAAGCTTTTTTCGGTATTGAGTGCTTGTTATCAGCAATAGGCTTACCTACCAGGTGGATTTGCTACTTTGTAAGTGGAGCCAGCACACGGATCTTATATTGTTGGTGAAATCACAAAGGCATTTGCACAACACCAACATGGGCTATAGACCCCAAATGCATTGTTGATAAAACATGTACCCGTGCCCTCTACACTACACTTACAATTGCAAAAACGATTAAAGACTATCCATAATCCTGTTTAACCGGCAACATGCGAGTAGCTAAGTTCATTCCATAGAGTACCATCCCATAATAAAATAATCAAGTCACCCTTTTCGAAAATCAGGCCGTCATAACCGGAATGATTATCTGTGGAAAGATTGGTGTTGTAGGTAGGGTCGTCTATCAAACCAAAACGTCCTTCACCACATTGCAATAGTAAAATTTGGCCAGTTCGTATACCCGGGCTTAAAGTCAGAAAATAGGGGATAGTACCAAAAGTGCCGGCATGCTTTACCACAAAATAACTCCCGGTTGTATTTAGTATGTTCAGGCCAGCTTCACCGTAAGTATATACAGCCGGATTGAAGGCTAACCTGTTTTTGACATTTAGAAGCGTATTGATCGTTAGGGGTCCATTGTTTATTCCTACACTGTCAATGCTAATTGAATTTCCTCCCAATTCCAGGTTCCCGTTTTTAAGTATGGTAAAAGCGTTCCTTCTTGTAACTTCTCCTACACCCCCAACATTCTGTAATAGGCCATTGCCAACTACAAACAAGGGATCGGTACTGATCCACTCCGTGTTGTTGCCCTCAACTACATTGTACCTGCCAACTACAAATGACCCGTAAGATTTTGCAGTTGTATTAGTACCAAACACTGCTGCGTTAACCCCGGAGGCAAGTGATTCATCCCCCGCTGCAAAAGATGCTATTCCGCTGGCACTGGCGGAAAATCCCGTACTGAAACTATACTGGCCCGCTGCTCTTGTATTATAACCAAGGGAAGCACTATGCAAGCCTACGTTTGCTTCGTTCCACTGGCTTCCGGTCACCTGCCCCGAACGAAAGGCCGCTTTATTGGGATACCACATCCACCTGGTTCCAGCGCCTGTGGCTGGGGGAAGACCAAATACGCCTGGCAACTCTGCCGGACCTGTAAACAAAACGGCACTATCGGATACATGCAATCGTGCTTTAGGCGTAGTTGTTCCAATGCCAACATTCTGACCCATTAAACAAAACGAAAAAAAGCAAACTGTTACAAAGACAAACAGACTTTTCATAATTAAACTGTTTAGGAATGTGAAGCAGGATTGATAAGAGTTGGTATGCCTCGCAATAAAAATAGTTTAAAATAAACTTTAATGGAAGTCCCGTTAAACAAGCCTGTAATGCTTCTGCGCACAAGCTCTTTTCCCACTTGACAAACTAAATTAGTTGGAGCTTCTACAAACAGTTTTTTTTCGAATTTAATAGCCGGCAAACAAAATAGTAGCATTGAAACTTAGGGATGATTGGTTAAAACACTAGGATATAAAAGCTGATCCAAAAATTAATCACCACCCTACCGCTGGCACCTGTTACACCGAAATAGCCGGCGCTAAAACCAGCGTTGCCGTATCCTCCGCCAACTGTTTGATTTGAAACGCTGCTGCTTTCATATTTTAAAACTCTCGCCATATGTTAGAATCTTTTTAGCAAAGCGATGATCATGAAGCAAATAGTCTTTCTGGTATTGGCAGTTAACTCCCGGAAAACAACAAGCTTTTAGTGCCATTTCACCAACTAAGCAGTGCTTTTATTAAAATGTCGCGTTTTTGTCCCGCACCAATTAACTGATATTGAAGGTTAACCGACTATTTTGCCAACGAACCTGCAATGCTTCAACCCGTTACAAAAAAATGTTCGATGAAACCGTAAAAAACAACGTAAATCATTGTTAGCGAGTTTGTTTACGGGTATTAAATACAATTAATTATGAGAATAACCCTTTGCTTTTTTAAGAGATCCGCCTGTAGTTTCATTTTGCTCTTCCAGGTTTGTGCTACGCAAACTTTGCTTGCACAAAACAAAGTAGGCATTAACACCATTACGCCCAAAGAAATGTTGGAAGTTGCCGGTGGAGACATTCTGGTGCATGGCATTACCGTAGGCAGAGGTAAAAGTTATATACAAACTAATACCGCGGTTGGATGGGAAGGCCTGTTCAATAATTCCACGGGAAGTCAAAATTCAGCTGTAGGTTCTCAAAGCCTGCTTGCCAATACAACTGGTAGCGATAACACAGCAACCGGTGTTCGCAGCTTGTATTCAAATACGGCAGGTGTTGCCAATACTGCAAACGGTAGTCAAAGTTTGCAGTCAAATATCACGGGTGTTGGAAATACTGGTTTTGGATACAGAGCTAATGCTCTGAACATAACGGGCAATAGTAATGTCGCCATTGGATATAGGGCATTAGAATTTAACCAGGGTAGTAACCTGGTAGCTGTAGGCGATAGCGCTCTTATAAAAAATACAACCGGGTTATATAATACCGCTACAGGCAGTAAGGCCTTATCAACAAATACCGTTGGAGAAGAAAATACTGCCAATGGCTTTCTGGCGCTTTATTCGAATACCTTAGGTAACGCAAACACCGCATTTGGCTCCAGGAGTTTGCGGGATAACACAACTGGCAGCTCAAACACGGCTACAGGTAATTTTAGCTTAACACAAAACACTGTTGGATTTGAGAACACATCCAATGGCTATGGTAGCTTGAGCCGTAACACAATTGGTTTTAGAAATACTGCTATAGGCGCCTATAGTTTGACTTTTAATACAAATGGTGATCTTAATACGGCAGTTGGCAATGGAAGTTTGTCGCTAAATACGACTGGTAATTACAACACTGCCAATGGTGCTTCTGCTATGGCTGCAAACAGCACGGGGAACAATAACACGGCAACAGGTTTTGAAAGTTTGGCTGCCAATACCATAGGCAACAATAATGTTGCCTATGGTGCACAAAGCCTGCGTTTCAATACAACCGGTAGCAGCAATATCGCGTATGGTTTGCAGGCTTTGTATTCAAGCACAACAGCTTTCGGCAATGTGGCTGTAGGCCACCAAAGTTTATTACTTAATACAACAGGTAGCTCCAACCTTGCCATGGGCACTTTTGCCATGTACAACAACACTACAGGAAATGAAAATATAGCCATTGGCCTGAATGCCCTTTTTACCAACAGTACAGGAGGGAGAAATATTGCCATAGGATACCAGGCTTTATCGGAAAAGAATGTGGGTTTATCGAATGTGGCGATTGGCTACCGGGCGCTACATCGTAATGAAGTAAGCAACCTCGTGGCTATAGGCGATAGTGCGTTGCTGAATAATACCAGCGGAACATCGAACACGGCTTTAGGCAGTAAGGCGATGTTTAACAATAGTACCGGCTCTGCTAATGTGGCTGTAGGATTCCAAAGTTTGTATGCAAACAGCTTAGGGGCTGGTAATGCAGCCTTCGGCTTTCGGAGTTTGTATTTAAATACTTTCGGAAAGGACAATGCCGCATTCGGTACACAAAGTTTATTTTCAAACACAACCGGGCTAGAAAACTCAGCCTTTGGTACACAAAGCATGTATGCAAATTCAACTGGAAGGGGCAACGCTGCTTTTGGTATTGTTAGCCTTGCATCAAATACAAACGGGAACGACAATGTAGCCATAGGTAATGGTAACATGCTTTTCAATCAAACCGGTAATAGAAATACATCTGTAGGGGTAAGCGCACTAACCAAAAATCTTGTTGGAAACAATAACACAGCGGTAGGTTTCCAGGCTTTATATTCAAATACCAGTTCTAATAATTTAGTTGCCATTGGTGATAGCGCTCTGTATTATTCCACCGGTGCGCAAAATACAGCTGTTGGTTCGCGAAGCCTGCGGTCAAATACAACAGGGACCGTTAATACTGCCAGCGGTTTTGAAAGCATGTACAGTAATACTTCCGGAATGGAAAATGTAGGCCATGGATTTCAAACTTTGTATTCAAATACCACGGGCTCTTCTAATGTTTCGATTGGCTATCAAAGTATGTTCGCAAATACCACCGGCGAACTCAATGTTGCAATAGGATACAAGGCGCTTAAAAGTAACAACATTGGTATATTAAATACGGCCATTGGTACACTGGCTGATGTTTCCGGTTATGTAACAAATTCCACTGCTATAGGTAATAGTGCTATTGTAAATGCCAGTAATAAAATCCGGTTGGGTAATGCCGCAGTAACGGTTATTGAAGGACAGGTTCCTTTTACCAGTCCTTCTGATGGCCGTTTTAAAACGCAGGTAACTGAAACCGTTAAAGGACTCTCGTTTATTAACCAGCTTCGTCCAGTAGTGTACAATTTTGAAACCGGCAAATACCAGGCCTTTTTAACAGGTGGCAGCATTGCCCAATATGCATCCGCTTCTGATTACAGCGCTTCAGAAAACATCCGGCAAAGTGGCTTTATTGCGCAGGAAGTGGAGCAGGCAGCGAGGAACACCGCTTATGATTTCAATGGCGTAGTAGCTCCTGCTAATGAGCGGGAAGCTTATAGCCTTTCTTATAGCCAGTTTGTGGTACCACTGGTCAAAGCCGTACAGGAACTAAGTGTATCCAACAATGCAAAAGACCAACAGATTAAGAACCTGCTGCAAAAGATGAATGACCTGGAGAAGAAGATGGAAGCTATACAGGCGATGTTGATAAGGAAAAATGATAAGTAAGAATTATTTTTAATTAGTGGTTGAAGTCCTCATCAAAGTCAATACATGCAAGTCATTTCAGGCAGGCTGGATTGTTTTGCATTTTTTTTATGGTTCCCCGCACTTTGCTTGTTTTCACCTCGCAGCCTGCACTTTCACAAAGCGCAATATTTAAAAATTATTTCCAGGTGCCATAAACCTGCATTTTACCCGCAAATCAGGGTATTCTGAATGACTTTTCCAATTGTCCAGTTTTTGTCCCGGTTATTTTATTGTAAGTGGTTGGCCGACAGTTTATTTTACAGGCATTCGGGCATTGGTGTACCTGGCTTGCAGTATTAGTACTATTTAGCTGTTCTTGCAAGGTGATCAACCAGGCTTGCGAATTCATTTTACCGATAACAAAAACAACTGTTTTCTATGAAAAAAAGTATTTCACTTTTTACGAGATCCGCCTGCGTTGCTATTTTGCTGTTGCATCTTTTTGCCAATCAATCCTTGCTGGCACAAAACAAAGTGGGCATTAATACCATCACCCCAAAAGAAATGCTGGAAGTTGCCGGTGGCGACATACTGGTAAACGATATTACGGTAGGGCGCGGCAAAACCTATGGCGTAACCAATACCGCTGTCGGGCAGTTAGCCCTTTCCAGTAATACCACTGGCTCGAACAATACAGGGGTAGGTTTTGAAGTGTTGAAACTGGTGACGACAGGAACTTTCAATACCGCTATTGGTCAAAAGGCACTTAGTATTTCAACATCAGACGGTAATACAGCCATTGGTGCATCTTCGCTGGCATTAAACACCAGCGGGTACTTTAATACGGCCACGGGAGCATTAAGCCTTGGCGAAAATACAACCGGTTCATTCAATACTGCTTCAGGTGTATACTCATTGTCATTTAATACCACAGGAGGGGCTAATACCGGCATTGGATATCGTTCTCTTTGGCATAACACAACAGGCAACGGCAATATTGGAATTGGTTACCAAAGCCTGGCCAGCAGTATTTCAGCAGACAATAACACGGCTGTCGGTTATGAAAGCCTGGTCTCGAATACCATCGGGGGCAGCAATGCAGCCCTGGGTTTCCAGAGCCTGTTTAAAAATACAACCGGCAATTCTAATCTTGCCCTCGGCAGTTTTGCCATGTACAGCAATACAACCGGAAAAGATAATGTTGGCATCGGCCTGAATGCGCTTTTCTCCAATGTAACAGGGGAAAGAAATATAGCCATCGGCTACCAGGCACTCTCGGAGAAGAATACCGGGTTTTCAAATGTGTCCATTGGTTACCGTTCCTTACATTACAACGAAACAAGTAACCTGGTAGCAATTGGTGATAGTGCTATGTTCAGTAATACCACAGGTAAGGCCAATACAGCAACCGGCAGTAAAGCTTTAACCGCCAACAATACCGGTAACAGGAATTCAGCCAATGGTTTCCAGGCGCTCTACTCTAACAGCACGGGTAACAGCAATACCGCATTAGGCAGCCAGGCATTGTATTCAAACACTACAGCCAGTTTTTCGGTAGCTGTGGGAGACAGTGCCTTGTTTGCAAATACTACCGGGCAAAACAACGTTGCAGTCGGTCATAATAGTCTAAGCGCAAATTCCACCGGCAATTTTAATGTAGCTGCAGGCTTTGAAAGTTTAAAATTTAATACTACCGGTTTTGCTAATTCCGCTTCAGGAACCCAGGCTATGCGATCAAATACCACCGGTATTAGAAATACAGCCAATGGCTTCCAAAGTATGTACTCGAATACGGCAGGAAATAACAATACCACAACAGGGGCTCAAAGTTTGGCAAGTAATACCACAGGCAATAACAATGCAGCTTATGGCTTTCAAAGCCTGTTTAATAATACCATTGGAGGCAATAACGTGGCCTTTGGGTATCAAAGTTTAGCCCTAAATACCGAGGGAAACTTTAATTCTGCCAGCGGATCGCAAAGTTTGTTGTCGAATACTACTGGTTCCGGGAATGCCGCTTATGGTTTTCACAGCCTGCGTGCGAATACCACCGGGGGAAGCAATGCCGCCTATGGCTATCAAACACTGTTTACAAATACAACCGGTAGCGGCAATATTGCCTTAGGTTACCAGGGCCTCTTGCAAAATACCACGGGTGGTGGTAATCTTGCCATGGGAACTTTTGCCATGTACAACAATACAACCGGCAACGACAATATCGCCATTGGTTTAAATGCGCTTTTCACCAGTGCAGCGACTGATAGAAATACCATTATTGGTTACCAGTCGATGTCGGAAAATAATGCAGGCAGTTCTAACGTGGCCATTGGCTACCGGTCGTTGCATAAAAACGGAATGAGCAATATGGTAGCCGTTGGGGACAGTGCACTGCTTAATAATACAAACGGCCTGGCTAACACGGCCATCGGTAGCAAGGCTTTAACCACCAACAGCGCAGGGAGCAAAAATTCAGCGAATGGTTTCCGGGCCCTGTATTCAAACGCATCCGGCAGCAGCAATACGGCGGTTGGAAACCAGGCGCTTTATTCAAATGTGAGTAGTAATAACCTGGTAGCTATCGGCGACAGTGCATTATACCACGCCACAGGCGGAGAAAATACGGCTGTTGGTCCACAAAGTATGCGTTCAACCACCACGGGTTTACGAAATATTGCCACGGGTTCGCAGAGCCTGTATTCAAATACCACCGGAAAGGAAAATGTGGCAAATGGTTACCAGTCGCTGTATAGTAGTTTGACTGCCGACGGAAATACTGCAAACGGGTATTTTAGTTTGCGGCAAACCACCACTGGAGGGTTTAATACCGCTAATGGCTATAGCAGCTTGCAGAAGAATACAATTGGCATCGGGAATACGGCCAATGGTTTTGAGAGTATGTATTCTAATACCAGCGGAAATACCAATGTAGCTTATGGTCACCGGAGTATGTACGCAAATGCAACAGGCGAGAATAATGTGGCTTATGGAGCTTCATCTTTGTTGACAAATATTGCAGGAAGCGATAATACAGCAGTGGGTTTCCGGGCTCTGTTTAACAACAAGATCAGCAACATTGTGGCATTTGGGGATCATGCACTTTTTAATAATACAACAGGTGCCGGTAATACTGCAGTTGGTAGTAAGGCATTAACTTCTACTACCACCGGTCAAAATAATACCAGTATCGGCTTTGAATCGCTGTACAGCAATATAACGGGTCATTCAAATACCGCCAGCGGCTTTAGAAGCCTGTATGCCAATACCGAGGGTTTGTTTAATACGGCAAGTGGCATTAACAGTATGAACCTTAATACAAGCGGTGGTTATAATACCGCTACAGGTGCATATGCATTAACCGCAAACACTACTGGTGGGTCGAATTTAGCAGCCGGTTTCCGGAGCTTGCAGAAAAACACCACAGGTAGTAACAATGTAAGTAACGGGTACTGGAGTATGTACAACAACCAAACCGGTGCAAACAATGCTGCTGTAGGAGTAGAAACTATGTTTTTAAACACCACAGGTAATAACAACGTAGCTGTTGGAGCAAGTGCTATGACTACAAATACAACAGGTACTCACAATACGGCAATTGGCTTCGGGGCAAATGTATCGGCCGACAATCTCACGAATGCAACCGCCATTGGTTCAGCAGCTATAGTAAATGCCAGTAATAAGATCCGGCTTGGCAATGCAGCGATTACAATAATTGAAGGGCAGGTTCCCTTTACCAGTCCTTCCGATGGCCGCTTCAAAACAGACGTAACGGAAGCTGTAAAAGGGCTTTCTTTTATCAACCAGCTTCGCCCGGTAGTCTACAATTTCCAGGCAGGCAAATACCAGGCGTTCTTAACTGGTGGCAACATAGCGAAATATGCATCCGTCACCGATTTCAGTGCATCTGAAAGCATAAGGCAAAGCGGTTTTATTGCGCAGGAAGTAGCGCAGGCAGCCGAAAATACAGGTTACGACTTCAATGGGGTAGTAGCGCCAAAAAACGAGCGGGAGGCATATAGTCTTTCTTACAGCCAGTTTGTGGTACCATTGGTAAAAGCCGTACAGGAACTAAGTGTTTCCAACAACGAAAAAGATCTGCAGATTAGCCGCCAGCAGCAACAGATAGATGATCTGAAGAAAGAGATGCAGGAGATAAAAATGATGTTGAAAAAGAAGGATGGTAAGTAAACGTAATTTGAATTAATTGTTCTTTTTTGAATGTCATCAATTTGAATACTGAATATTACTGCCGCAATATGTTATTGGTGAAGCCAGCTCACAATGCTTTGGCACAACACCAGTAACGGCTGGAAAGCCCGGAATATATTGTTGGCGAAACCTGCACACTTAATCCTCTATACAACAACAAAGGCTAAAACATATTGAGAAATTTCAACCTTAGTAGAAACAACAAAGTATGACCGTATAGTGACCTTATTGCCTTATTGATGCGCTTTTTGGTATTAAGAAAAGCGAAATTGTTACATACAACAAGGTGAATGAGGGAATACTTTGTTGGTGAAGTGGCAGATTAGATCTTCTGCAAACCACCAAAAAAGGCCAAAGCTAAGGTGTGAATACTAATTGGTGAAGCATGCAAAAGTGCTCTCCTCAAAACATAAAAAAGGTTAGCTTCGAACCTACATCAAAAAACCATTTTCTGCCACATAAGGTGCTGGAATAGTTGTTTCGTCAAGCATCTCCCGTAAGTCAATTTCTATAGCGCGGGAAATAGCTGAAATTGGTACATCATTGTAGGCTGCCTCGAAAGGGTTTTCAGAGTAATCACCTATCCTGTCAACTAAAAAATACAACCAGATTGTGACAGTGGAAAATGGAATGGTCAACCAGTAATGTAAAGTTTTTGATTGTTGAAAAATATCGAGCAGACCAAAAGGAATGAGTGCACAAAAAATATATAGAATCCACAACCCGGTGGATGCATACTGGCGTGGCAGGGGGAAATTTTTAATGCGTTCCGTCATGCCTTGCACATCATACAGGTTTCCGATTAACTGGTGAAGCCACACATGCTTGTATTCTGACAATTGCCCGTTGTTAAAAAGCCGCTCAATTTCCAGGCTTTGATTTTTCAAAAGCTGTGTGGGCAGATTTGTGTACTTTTTAAGTTGGGTGAGTTCATCCGGCGATAAATAGGGTGCAATTTCAGCATTCATTCCAGCCTTGCACTCTTTTATAAAGTTTGGAGTAAATACCAACATATCTATAGCGCCCTGGTGCTCCCAGCTTTTTACATTTCGCATATTGTGTTTGAGTGCAAGAAGCCAGGCGAGGTGGCGATGAATGGTATTTTTCTTCCAGGTGCTGCCTGCATCCTGTACTGGCATGGTAAGAATAGCGGTAGCAAAAGTGCGGCTGTCGTTGATAATCTTTCCCCAGATCTTCCGGGCTTCCCAGGTACGGTCGTAAGAAACATTATTTTTAAAACTCAGGAAAAATGCCACTGCAATACCAATGACTGAAATTGGTTGCCAGGGCAGCGCGAAAGGGAGATGCGTCAATTCATAAACAACAACGATCGCGGCGGAATACAGCAAGCCAAAAAAAAGTGATCTCCGTGACCAACGTATGGTCATCCAAAAACTGTAATAGCGTTTTACATACATGGTTTTTCAAATGTTGATTTGTGCTGCTGATAGCGGGCATTTGACGGAAAGGAGTAAATCCAGCGGGTACAGGCGAATATAATTGAGCACGACCGAATCGTAAGCACCACCCCACATTTTATTAAATGGAATATTGCTTGCATGTAATGGGCACTACCATAAAATGAGTAATATCCGGCAGCATTCCTAGTGCATGCGCTTGTTTTTGTGAATGCCGCCAGAGGCTTCGCTGATGGTACTGGCGAACATGAAAGCATTGGGGTCCGTTTCGTATACCAGCTTTTTCAACTTGCCCATTTCAAGCCTTGAGACTACGGTCATGATAATGTCACAATCGCTGTGATTAATCATGTTGCCGGGGAGGTAACCACGTTCGCCTTTGTACACGGTAATGCTTCGCCTTAGTTCATTTACCAGCCGGCTTTTTAGCATTTCGCTTTGGGCTGAAACAATGGTAACGCCGGTATAAGCCTCAAAACCTTCTACTACATAGTTGATGGTTTTCGACGCTACGATATAGGTAAGGATGGAATACAGGGCTGACTCTAAATTTTCTACTAACGCAGCCATGCTAAAGATCACTATGTTGATAGCTAAAATAATTTCAGAGATGGTGAAATTGGTGAGCCGCCGGGTGTAGAGCGCCAGCACTTCCGTGCCATCCAATACGGCACCTGAACGAATAGCGAGGCCACTGCCGATGCCAATGAAAAAGCCACCGAAAAAGGCGATCAGCAATTTGTCCTGCGTGATGCTTTGTGCCGGCACTATTAACAGGAAAAGGCAGAGCAGTGATACGCCGATAAAGGCCTTTATAGCAAATGAACGGCTGACGATAACATATCCCGCCACAACAAACGGCATGTTCAAAACAAAAGTGGTCAAGGATAAGTTTACATCAAATGCAGTGTGCAGGATGAGCGCAATACCCGTAACGCCACCATCGAAGAAATGAGCCGGTACCAAAAAGCCTTTAAGACCAAAGGCTGCGGCCAGCACTCCGAGTATTACCAGCGCAATATCTTTCAGGGTTTGAACACGGTTATCTGCTTGTTTACCCGTTTGTCGTACTCCTGATTTAAAAAGCAGGAAATTCTGCGATTTGTGGGCAGTAAATAGTTTGATGGCAGCGGTACTGTGATACCGGTGCGCTTCCATAAATTTTAGCTCAGGCTGTTGCCATTCTTCCCAGGTTTTTAACTTACCTATTTGCTGCATTTCAAGGTAAAGTGCTTCTGACCTGTTGAAATAATCTTTGGTTCCGAGGTAAGACATGTCTGCATCGCAAAGCAATGCTTCCAGTTTGTCAGTAGGATGATTGCCTTGTCTTGTTGCCATGATCAACCTGCAGACCTGTTCAATGTCTTCGGAACTGTACCCAAACTGGGGCAGGCTCTCGCGGGCCATGTTACAGGAAAGTTCTTCGTGCGCTTCATAATCCTGTAAAAAGCCGGCATCATGGAAAAGAGCTGCCGTGCAAAGAATAAGCCGTTCCGGGACTGCCAGCTTTTCGACTTCCGCCAATTGCTGGCATACATGGATCACATCTTTTGTGTGTTGCGCATTGTGAAATAAAAGAGTTGCCGGCAGATCTTTTTCCAGTTTCGGCATCAGGTAAGAAAAGGCTTGTGAAAACTGCATGAATTTGATTCTTTCAGGAAGGAGTGCTGAAAATAGGAAATAGTTTTTGTTAGCGGATGGAGAAATGCAAAGGGTAAACCACGGAGTGCGCAAATAAAACACAGAACAGAAAAATAGAACCAACTATACCAGGATGATAGCTCTATGATTTTATAGTCAAATGATTTGTATTTAGGTCAGAGATCAGGCATCACAGATGAGGATTGCTTTTTTGCCTCTGTGGTTAAAAGACAAATTGTAAACCACGAAATACACAAAGAAAATTCAACACTGAGACCATGAGAAATACAGTTCATCAGTTAAATTAGATGCTTATGTTTTCTTCGATTGTACTGCTCTGCATTTTTGGTGGTTATGAGAATCGTTTACGTACCAGTAAAAAGCCGACACACCCTACACCCGCAAAAACGATTATCCATTTCCAATAACCCGGTTTGTTTAATTCGATCCTACCCGTTTTTCCTACCAGTACCGGACCGGCCCAAAAGAAGGGCATTGCTTTTTCTTTTGAAACTGTTTGCAGCATTTCAAGTTTTGCTTTTTGCATGGCTACGTCGGGGTGCAAACCCCTGGCCAGCCATTTATAAAAAAGCTCGGTTAGTAAGTAAGTGGAGGCATCGTCAACCGACCATAAATTCGTAATAGCTGCGGGTATTCCTAAAGCGGCAAAGCCCCGGTTAAAACTGAATACACCTTCACCCTGGTAAATTTTTCCCCTGCCTGTTTCGCAGGCAGATAAAACGATAAGCTGCGTAAAAGGTTTGTATTCATTTACGAGTTCAGAGAGATATAAAACTGAATCAGCAAAGTAAATTACAGGTTCATTATGGTTGCTGCTGTCGGATGCATGAGTATACAACTGGATGATCCTATACTTCGAATATTGGTCCAGGAAATTCTTTCGCGTGGCATTATGCCCTACTTGTGTTTCAGCGCTGTTAAAATAGCCGCCAATTTTGCGAAGCGATTGATCGCTTCCCAATAAAGATGCTAGCGTAAAAGCTGGTGGATAGTTAACAGGAGCGATGCCTAAGAAATTGCTGCCCGTTGTTTGCCCGGAATTAAAATCGTTCAGTAAAAAACGAGCTGAATAAGTATAGCTCACTGCATAATCTTCTACAAACCATTTTAAAGGCTGCCCGGGTCTGTTAATGAGTAAAGCTTCAAAAGGAAAATATTGTTGGTCAGGTGAAATAATTACCCGCCCTTGTGGCAAAGCAATATCCTGGAAAAGGAGTTGATTTAAGTCTTCAGCTGTCTTTCTGAAAGAAGTATAGTTTTTATTCAGCAGATCATAACTGGAAACATAATTTACAAAGGATGTAGTTAGTTCTTGATAGTCCGTTTTACTTATTTTTCTCAACCTGGCATTTTGCCTGGTAATTACCAATACATATACAGCACTGTCCCCGGTAAATATTTCTACCAGTGCTTTATGATCTTCCAGTATATTTTGCTTTACTTCCGCTATTGTAATAAAGTTTGAATCAAGAAAGCTTTGATAATATAACGGGCTATTTCTTTTTATAATTTGTTTTAGTTGATCCAATTGCTGCTTATAGCTAAAGAGCTCGTTTTGCAATTCAGTAAGCCGGGCTGTACCCTTTATTGTTTTGTCAATTTCATATTGCAATGCCAATATTTTCTTTTGTATTTCTGATTGCTGCATGATGTCCTTTTCTGCAGCAAACTTTTTTTCATTTAGTTGGTCGTTTAATAACACCGCACGGCTCTTTTCAAAGAAATAGAAAGCATCAGAAGTATTTTGCTGCAGGTAGCAAGCTTCAATGGCGCTTTCATACAAACGACGGCTATCACTGCGCCAGAATAACCTGGATTGCAGATCTGTTTGTTCTGCTTTTATTCGATCCAATAATTGATCGGCCACTTTATAAATGCTGATAGCTTTACTGATGGTACTCTTTTGTTTATCGTTTTCAAATTGTTTTCGAAAAGAAGCAGCCTTACTTATTAAAAGATCGGTGAGGTAATAAATGGTTTTGAATTGCATTATCTCCTGGGGCGTACTACGTAAAATGTCTTCCTCTTTACAGCCAGGTTTTACCTGGTCGAAAGCAAGCTGGAAATATTTAACCGCCGTTTTAAAATCACCTTTCTGAACATATACCGTTGCAATATTTGTATAGATATTCAATGATTCAAAATCGTAATCTATTTTGCTAAATCTATCTCCGTCTTTATAATCAAATTTCAATGCTTTCGTATAGTATTCCAATGCCTTTTCATTATCACCAAAATGCCTGGAATAAATTTGATAACCAATATCTTTTAAGGTCTGTTTACAATTAAAATAATCTTTATCTTCCTGGTAATAACTGAGTGCCTGGTTAAAATAAGTAAGTGCTTTTTCAAGATCTCCCTTTTGTACATGTACTTGTGCTAATTGACCGTACACCAGCCCAATGTAATCTTTAAGCTTTTCTTTTTTGTAGGTCTCAATTTTATTGGCAAGCAATACTTCTGCAGCTTCAAACTGTTTCAAATTCAGAAGAGCCTCGACATGCCATCCTAAACTGCTTGATGCAAAATAGGCGCCTGCACGTGGTTCGGTGCTGGTATATTCTGTTCCCAGTTGTTCGCATTTTATGGCATAGTCTATACACCGGTGATAATCGCCTATATCAAAAAAATATTCAACCCGTTTGTAGAGTGCCGTCAAAGATGCCCGGTCCATATATTGCAGCCTCATAGCAATTGTCGAGGCACTGTCAAGGGCACTCATTTTTGCAGCAAAGTTGTTTAAAGAGTCATAGGCAACCGACAAATAATAATACCGGCCAGGCAAAGATCTTATATTAGTGGAAGGCCTGCCCGCATTGGCTGTTATGATATCAATAGACTGCCGGCGATATTGAACAGACTTTAAATAATCTGCCTTTTTAAAATAAAGATCACTGATCCTGTTAAGTAAGTATACATGAGTAGAATCATTTTTGTAATTACAGTCGTTGATCCTGGCGGCATAACCAAGTAATTCTTTTAATTGATCCTGCACGGAGGTTTGTAAAGTATCCCTGAGATAAAGAATCCGTTTTCTTAATTCATGCCCGTCCGGACATTGTGCCTGCAAATGCACAGTGTACAACATAACACAACATAGGATGCGAATCCTCTTTTTCATAACAAGAAATGAAGTGTTGGTTGCTAAATAGAAGTACTTCAACAATTTTTCAATAATTAAAAAACCAGCCCCTTGCAAGGCTGGTCTAAAAATAACGATATGAAAGTCCATAATAAAAAAATACAAGCTTAGCGGCTTTATAAAATTACTGTGGCCTGAACTATCGTGTCAGCATTAAGTTGATTCAGGTGGCGGTGGTGCTGGCGGTGGCGGCGGTTTACCGTTATATAGCGGGGGAGTTGGATTTATGTGTATGATTACACTGGTTTTATTATTCGGCCCACCTCCCTTGGGAAACCATTCGAAATAAATTTCATGTTCAAAATCTTTATCAGGATATTCTTTCCATGTTGGTGCTATTCCTGGCCCTGCCGTTTTTGGATATTCATATCCTGCACCTTCCGGGTATTTTTTGAAAATTATATCATGATAATGTAGAAATCCACCGCAAAATATTTCGTACTTTCTTTGAGCCTTTCTATCTAAGTTAAATTCTTTTTGAAAAGGATCCTCGCCTGGATAAGTTACCCATTTTTCAAATTTATAGGGATCTTTGAGGTCATCTTCAAGTTCTTTTTCAGTCTCATATTCTTTAAACAAGTGTTCTCGTTCCTTTTTATCCTTAATGCCATCATCATCTAACATTTTTTTAGTTTGGACCCATTTCATGATTAACAATTTTATTGATGAAAGATAAATAAACGTTTTCCCGGTAATTCGGCTGATATCAAAAAGTACTTATATATTCTTTAGTTTATAGTTCTTTATTATAATTCAAGTGCTGTTAGTAGCGGAGTTTACAATGCTTTCCATAGGTAAGGTGCGGCTCTGACTTGTTCTTCCGTTAATAGTAATCATAATCGAAATTTTCTCAAACAAGGTAACAAAATGTACCCCGATTATCTGCATGTTATATAAAGATTTTTTTAAAAGGATGTCAGATTTAAATTCTTTGTACAAATTCAGAATGTTTTAGAGAAACAATATTTAGGAAACGATCTCAACGGAATAGGCAAATCTTACTAAATAATGTATTCGATTCTTATATAAAATATAATGAACGTATTATTCACTGTCGGGTATTATCTTAGGAAGATTAAAATAATAATACTATGAAGAAAGTTTCCTTTACCATGTTCATTTTTATCTTCCCTGTACTGGCATTTGTTGGCCTGGCGCAAAATGTAGGTATTGGTACTACTTCGCCCTCTGATAAATTAACAGTGTTTCAAGATGGCACCAGTGGAGCGGGTAGGTTTGTTAACTCAAATGCAGCTGCTTTAAAAAGTGCCCTTTACGGAGAGTCCAATCACGCTTCTAACAGTACATTGGTGGCAGGTGTAGAAGGGCGTAGTGTAAATGGATTTGGAATGATCGGGCACGGAGGGCCAACTAGTGTTGGCATTTTTGGTGCTGTCATTACCACCGAAACGGGAGGTGCTTTCTTTGGCGGAACAGGCATTAGCGGATTTAGTGATATTGGTAATGGTACAGTGGGTGTTACTTATCATGCTGCTTCCGCAGGGGTTTATGGCACTGCTACTGGTACAGGTACCGGCGTAAAAGGAACAAGTACACTGGGTATTGCAGCCCGTTTTGAAAATACAAATAATGCCAATTCGAGCAATGTGCTGCAGGCAGAAACCAATGGAACGGGCATTCCTTTATTTGGTAAGTCTACCGCTACAACAGGGCCAATATCAGGGGTATATGGCGAAACAAATTCTACCTCGTTTGGCATCGGAGCATCAGGAGGTGTCAGCGGTGTTTTCGGTAAAGTTGCTACAGTAAGTGCCGGCGGATATTCTGCCGGCGTAAGAGGAGTTAACAGCAGCACCGGCGGTTCAGGTATTGGCGTAATAGGATACCAGGCAGGTAGTGGTTGGGGAGTTTATGGCGAAACTCCGTCCGGCTTTGGCGTATATGGCTTAACAACAAACAACACTGGTGTTTCTACTGGTGTAAGGGGTGAAACATTTAGCATAAATGGTACAGCTGTAGAAGCAAAATATTCAGGAGCTGGCGTTGGAGTTGCGCTGGAAATTGACAATGGTGTTATTAAAGTAACTGGTCCCATCAAGCCGGCTTTTGTTCATACGGCCACGCTTGCAAATAAATTGAGCCTAAATGGAACAGTAATAGACAATTTGATAACGAATAATTGCCCGACATGTATATTGATTGTTACTCAGCGCTTAAATCCGTCGGGTATTATTTACAATAATTCACCAATAGGTACTTATTATAATACTATCAGGGACAAGTGGGAAATTTTTAATGAAAATAATACAGCTATTCCTACCAATGCGCAGTTCAGTGTGCTGGTAATAACTCAGTAAAACCTAATTGAAAAGTCTTTAATAGCCATTCTAATAAAATGAAATTTCCAGGAGTTATGCTTCATATTTATTGGCGGCAAAAAGTTTTATTACACCAAATATGCTATAGAAATTCAAAATACAAAGCTGCTGGTACAGGGTATCACAAAGCCAGGAAAGATCTTTGATAAAACATCAATAATGCAAGAAAAGCTTGCAACCAATGCCTTGTAATCCCAAAAAATCACATGTAACAAAATCAGACCCACATATAGCAGCCCTGAGTCGGTACGCTGTTCTACATAGCAATGAATTATCATGTGAGTTCTTCCACTTTTCTTTGCAAAAAAAGTTGTGTATCCCGGTTAATAAGAACCGTTAATTTATCGTATTTAATAGCTTATTAAAACAATACCTCCGTAAATGAAAATTTTCCAGGAACTGATCAAATTGAAAGAAAGAAAAAGAGGGTTTCATTTAATAACCGGGGAAGTATTGCAACGACTGCCACAAATTGCACAGGTACAAACAGGCTTATGCCAGGTGTTTATTCAACACACTTCGGCCTCACTTACCATCAACGAAAATGCCGATCCAACGGTAAGAACAGACTTTGAAATGTTTTTCAATAAAACGGTTCGGGAAAACGATCCTGCCTACCGGCACGATTACGAAGGTGCGGATGATATGCCCGCTCATCTTAAAGCTTCATTGCTTGGTTCTTCGGTTAGCATACCTATAGTGAATGGTTCTCTCGCATTGGGCATATGGCAGGGCATCTATCTTTGTGAACATCGTAATAATGGCGGCGAAAGAACCATTGTAGTAACCGTATTGGGCGAATAGTTCTGTATCACAACTTTGTTCTTTCTTTACATCAACTGTAAAAAGGAGAGATCATGCGATTTTATTATTTTGGGCTATTATTACTGGCATTGTTTTCCTGCAAAAAGAATAAGGAACTACAGACTGTATGCCGTTTCACAAGTGTTAACAGGGCCGGCGGCAACCTTCCGGTTAATTACTCCGGTGATACATTGGTAATATGGGGTGAAGGCAATTATGGAACCCGGATGTATTTTAAGCCGGCAGGAACTTTGCTGCGATTGGAAGAACCGGTTGCCGATCCTTTTATACGTACCGATCTGTTGTATAATAGTAACGGGAAAATAGCGGGGCGTAAAGTATATTTCAAAGAAGGTAGCGACTGGGTGTATAAGGCGACAATGATTTTTTCGTATGTAAATAACAGGATCATGAATATCAGGGAAGAAAGCAACTTTGGTACTCCTGCCAACTATGATTTCGATCTTACCTGGAACGGTGATAATGTAGCATCTGTTACAAGTCGCAGGGGTTCTAATATTCTTTGTACAAAACAATTCAGCTATGATATAACTAAGAATAACCCAATGATTAACTATAGCTACTTGTATTTTAGTGATGGAGATGCCAATTATGCCGGCTATAAGCTTCCATTTTATTTTAGTAAGAACCTGGTGGTAAAAGAAGAAAGCAATTGCACGCTTTCTGAAACAAGAAATTTTTCATATACATTTAAAAGCAATGGTCTAATTGAGTCGGTACTGGATAATGGTCAACTGCTCTGGGGATATACTTATGATTGTCCATAACATGGAGTTTCCTGCTTTAGATTGAGACTGCATCCGGGATTTACATAGGTACCAATCCAATAAAAAAAGAAGAAATAAATAAAAGCCGCCCCAATTTAATGAGACGGCTTTGCGCAAAGAAGTTAGAGCTATTTATTGTGTATCCCACCAAACCCTGTCAGTTATTTTTGTTCCGGTATTTTCAGGTTGCGGGTTTGTACTCACTTCCTGTTGAGAGTATTGATATCTTCTTGGAATAGTGGTAACACCAGCTTGCGGGTTAGGAGCAAGGGTTAAATTTGGAAAACCAGTCCTGCGCCAATCATTGAAAATTTCAATGGATAACAAATTAGCGATCGACTTTTCTTCGATGATTCTTTGCAAAGCATTGGCGGAAGTGAGCTGGCCTCTTTTAGCCAAATAATTTACTGCAGCGGGGCTGCTTAGGTTAACTCCAACTGCAGTTAAATTATCTTTTACTGCCTGCTGGTAAATTGGTTGTGCTGCTGCTGCACCAGCGGTAATCAAAGTAGCTTCTGCTTTTATAAACTGCTGTTCTGAATAGGATAATAATGTCACCGGCGTGCCGGCAGCGGAGTAGTAATCTCCCAGTGTTGAGTAGATGGTTACATCAGGTACAACATCAGAAGTACTCTGTCTTCCAAGATAGGTTCCCTGCGAGCCCTTGTTGGCAATAAAAGGCAATCTTGGATCTTGCCTGGCAATAAGTGTATCAACAAGCGTGGAAGCCAGCACAACACCTCCCTGGCTGTTTTCGGTATTCTTATACCAGGGGCTTTCGTGACCTGCCGCATCAGAGAAGATATCCAGCCTGGCTTCATCTTCCGGGCTTGTAAATGCCTTTTCAATTGCTGCTAAAGCCAGGTTTGCCTGCGTAGCTGCATTGTGTCCCGGTGCTTTTGTAAGATGGATATAATGCCTTGCTTTTAATGCGTAGGCAAATTTTTCCCATTTCTCCATATCACCCTGGTATAGAAAATCATCCGCCCCGGGTGTAAGGTTGCCGGGTTCCATTTGATTTTCGGCAATGGCATCGTCCAGCATTGACTGGATCATCGTATAAATAGCTTCCTGTTTATCATACTTAGGGCGAAGGTTGCCTTCAAAAGCTTCGGTGTAGGGAATATCTCCCCACATATCGGTGGTAACTCCTAAAGTATATGCCGTTAATATTTTTGCAATTACACCATACGAATGGTTCTCATGTTCTTCTGCCGCTTCTCTTAAGCGTTTCAGGTTTTGCAGGATATTGATATACATTTCTCCCCAGGTATATTCTGCATCGCCGGTAGTAAATTTATAGCTTTCAAATTGTGGCAGCGGCTGGTTAAGCGATAATTGCTGCATCCAGTAAGCATTTATTAAAGCAACACCAGAGGTATTTGAATTAGAGAATGTACCGCCGGTAACGGTTGTACCGATATCTGTGATAATAGGAGGCAGGATCAGGTTTTCTGATGCTTGCAATGGATTATTGGGATCTGTATTTACATCAAGAAATTTTTTACACCCAACGGCCGTAAGCATCGATACTATTAATATTAACCCGTATATGATTTTATTTTTCATTTTAAATATTTTAAACATAAAAGAATAAGGCTAATTAAAAAGTAGCTCTTAAGCCTACGATCATCGAGCGTACTGTTGGTGTCTGGAAATTGGTAACACCCTGCCCGTTTCCGCCACCTGCTACGTTTGCTTCAGGATCGCCTGCCGTATAATTTGGTGCATGGATCCAAAGATTGTTTCCACCAACGTTAAGCGTAAAAGATTTGAAAGGACTATTCTTCCAAATGCTGCCAAAAGCATAGGAGAGACTTAAAGTGCGCAACTTCAGGTAAGTGCCATCTTCTATATTAGATTCTGTGATGCCTGAAATAGCAGGCCAGTAATCCTGTGCTGTAATTTCGGTTGTATTAGGTTTGTTATCACTGGCATAAACAGAGTTGGGTACCACAAATGGTGCTTCCCTGTTCTCAGTTATTTTTGATGTACCATAGAACCACATATAGTTGTTATCGAGGTTCAACACATCTCCGCCTTGCTTCCAATCGAACAGGAAGCTCAGGGATAATTTTTTATAGGTAAATGTGTTATAAAGCCCCATGTTAAAGTCAGGGTTTGTATTGCCAATTGCTTTGTACTCGGTTGTGGAAATTGGAATACCATCATCATCTACCATTATTTGACCCTGGTCATTTCTTTCATAACCAAGACCATACAAAATGCCATAAGGCTGATCTTTAAACAGGAAGACTCCGGCGTTACCAAAACCACCCAGCTGTACATTCTCAACACCCTCACCTAACGAGGTAACCATACTACGTATGCGGGTAAAATTGAGATTCACATCCCAGGTAAAGTTTTTGGTTTTAACGGGTGTTCCACTGATTAAAAATTCAAAGCCTTTGTTTTCAATAGAACCAACATTCCTGATGGCATATAAAAAGCCGGAACTTGGATTGATAGGAATCTGGCTTAACAGGTCTTTAGATAACCGGTTGAAGTAAGAGCCATCGAATGACAGGCGATTTTTCAGGAACTTCAATTCGACACCTACTTCAAATTCATTCAGGCTTTCATTCTTCAAATTAGGGTTTCCCTGCACATTTGCCAGCCTTGCACCATTGATAGGACCGTTACCCGCATCATAAGGGAAATTAATATGATTGATACTGATACCCGAACCAAGTACAAAGGGTGTACCCAAAGAGTATGGTGGAATATTATCGTTACCAACAGAAGAATAGGACACCCTTAATTTACCAAAACTGAAGGCATTGCTTTTGGCAAACAGCTCCGTAAATATAAAGCCCAGCCCTGCAGAACCATAGGGATAGTATTGTTTATCCAATGCAAGTGCAGAGGTACCATCATAGCGGCCTGTTAAACTTAAATTCAACATTCTTTTGTATTCAAAGTTTGCCTGCGCATACAAACCTACTTTCCTGTATTTGGAGATATTATCGCTAACTAAGGAGCTGTTGGCATTGCTGATATTATAAAATCCTGGAATGTTTAAACCAAGACCCGATTGCGTGTAAGTATCCGAAAAGCGTGCAAGAACATTACTGCCCACCGCTATTGATGCGTCGAAGTCACTGCCAAACCTTTTCTGAACGCTAACAATGAGATCGTTGTTCAACTGCCTGTAATCCTGCAGCCTGTTAGAAACGCCCCCTGCGTTTTGAAATACACCATTGTTAATGGTTGCTGCTTCAAAATATCTTGCATTGTCAGCATAAACATCCATTCCCATTCTCTCAGTAATAGTTAACCAATCAGTCGGGCTATAAACCAATGTTGCTATTGGTAAAAACCTGTTTACAGTTGAAGTAAAACCTGAATTATTAATTACATAAAACGGGTTATTTCTCGACAGGCTTCTATAAAGCCGTTGTGTACCATCCTCCCATGTTTCCGGAAGTGGATTCCAGGTAATAGGCGCTGCATAAATAGACCAGAGAGGGTTAGTCAAACCATTACCTTCCTGTGTTCTGTCGTTAACCGTGTTAATGTAATTGAAGGAAATTGTTGCAGCGAATTTGTTGGTAATTTGATTGGTGAATTTTCCGAAAAATGAATTCCTGACAAAGGCTGTTGTGGGTATGATACCCTGGTTGTTTAAATAAGAATAGGATACCAAATAGTTTGACTTGTCGGTAGCTCCGCTTACACTTACGTTATTGTCGGTTGTAACGCCAGTTTTGAAAAAGATCTTCCTCGGATCATAGGTTTTAACCGGGGCTCCATCAACCATCAAGGTATCAACTCTTGCCCCGAAAGACTGGCTGCTGGCAGTTCCCTGTATATTACCGTTTATATATTGTCCGTTTAAACCCTGCGCATAGGTAGTTTGATATTCGGCCAGGATTGGATCATCAAATTTTAAACTCGAATTGATACTAACTACCGGTTTTGTAGATTTCCTGCCTGTTTTCGTAGTAATAAGAATAGCGCCCCTGGCAGCTGCAGCGCCATATAATGCGGTAGCTGCACCACCTTTTAATACCGACACTGATTCAATGATACTTGGATCTAAATCAATAGCCCTGTTTGACGTACTACCCTGGAACAATGCATTGTTATTAGCACCCTGGCTAAATACATCAATACCGCCAGCTTCGGTATTATCAATAGGTACACCATCTATTACAAACAAAGGCTGATTTTCCTGTAACAGCGATACATTTCCCCGTATTGTAATTCTTGAAGGGCTACCAGCCATACCGCTTGAGTTAGTAACCTGGACGCCGGAAACCTTTCCGGCAAGTCCGTTTACTATGTTGTCCTGCCTTGCCTGCAAAACGGTTTCGCCATTTACTTCCTGCGCACTGTAAGTGAGCTGCCTCTTTTCTCTTTTGATACCTAATGCAGTAACCACTACTTCGGTTAAATTAGAAACATCAGACTGTAAGTTGATAGTGATATTGGCCGACGCAGGTACTTCCCGGGTTTGATAACCAACGTCACTAATAATCAAGGTTGCGCCGGGGTTTACTCTTAGCGAAAAGGCGCCATTTGCAGCTGTGGCAACACCATTTTTAGTGCCTTTTTCCCGTACGGATGCACCCTGCAATGGAGCTCCTGCTGAATCAGTAACCGTTCCGGTAATTACTTCCTGCGCATAACTGCTGATGACGAAGCAGATCAGCGTAACAAACAGTGCTGTCAATTTTTTCATAATGAAAGTATTTGGTTTAAAAACATTAGCGAAAGCAATAAACCAAGTTGACAGGTACTGGAAGCAACCTGCTGTTTTATCAGGTGCTATTTTATACTGAAGCTGGAAAGTTGATGCCTGAAGTAAAAGAAATGACTACTGAAGGGAATTTTGTTTTTGAGTACTTGATTATGTGTAATGGAGGCGGCTCGCATTCTTTTAACCCGTTTGATGGTAAATAAGGTATTCCTCAACTTAATAAGTTAACCAGCTGTTTGCCAGGCACTATTCTTACACCGTTTGACGCGGTGGGTTAACAAAATTTTACAACAACATCAAACGTTCAAGTAAACACAACAATCATCTAATCCTGCAAATTTGCACGGATCAGCAGATTGAAACCAGCAAGCTTTTAACCCGAAAAAAACAATCCGGGAAATTTTATGTTATCACCTGGTCAATAGCCTGTGATTCCAAACGGGCAATTAAAACAACCAAATTATGAGAGTACTGCTGGTAGAAGATGAAGCGCAGGTAGCAGCTATAATTAATCGTGGTCTTACAGAAAATGGGTACAGCATTTCGGTAGCACCTGACGGCAATACGGGCCTGCAAATGGCACTTAATAACAGTTTTGATGTGATAATATTAGATATAATGTTGCCCGGTATGAATGGTATGGAATTGTGCAGGCAACTAAGAACGAATAAAATAAATTCACCGATTTTATTTCTTACTGCGCTGGGTACTACAGAAAATATTGTGGTTGGTTTAAATGCCGGTGGCGATGACTACCTGGTAAAACCCTTCAAGTTCGCTGAACTGGAAGCAAGATTAAAATCATTGAACAGGCGCAAGTTCTTTGCCTTGCAGGAAGAAGAAGATGTACAACATTTAGATAACATTAAGATCGATTTCAAATCAAAATTGATTGAAAAGGATGGCAATCCAATTACACTCACTTCTACTGAGTTTAGATTACTGGAGTTTTTTGTGAGAAATAAAAACCGGGTGCTTTCAAGGATGGAAATACTTGAAAAAGTATGGGGTATAGATTTTAATATGGGGACGAATGTTGTGGATGTGTATGTAAACTACATCCGTAAAAAATTAAGCGGCAATACAGATAGAAAATTTATTCAAACAGTAGTAGGAATGGGGTATATGTTAAAAGTGTAACAATGATTGCTTTATGAAAATACAAACAAAGACTACTATTCTTTTTACAGTACTTACTGCTACGATATTTCTTATTTTAAATATAACGGTTTATGTTTTTATTGATTCGCTTTCGCATACCGATTTTAACAAGCGACTGGAATTAAGAGCCCGTATCTCTTCCAAGTACAGGTTTGAACAGGGAGAAGTGTCCACTGAAGCTTTCCGCGAGATTCAAAAACAGTATCTCGATAAGTTGCCCGAGGAACAGGCTTATGTCGTACAGGTAGATTCAGTGACCGGTAAACCCCTTTCTACCACAGCTAAAGAACTGCCTGCATCCTTTATAAAAAATATTGTAGCTAATGATGGTAAGACTGCTTATTACCAGAGCAGGTTCCGGCATTTTGCAGGTTTATTGTATAAGGATGAAACGGGTTATTATTTAGTTATTAAATCTGCAACAAACCAATACGGCGCCGACCTGATGCGGCATTTACTGGTTATTAAACTTATCACATTGGTTTGCGCTGTGGTACTTATCTATAGCGTAGGATTGGTGTTCGCAAGAAAAACGTTTAAACCAATCAGGGATATCATTAGCAGGGTACAGGAAATTAACGAAGTTAACCTTCACCTGCGCCTGCCGGAGAAGGATGGATCGGATGAAATCGCAGAATTAACCCGCACATTTAATCAAATGCTTGGGCGCCTGGAGACAGCTTTTGAAATTCAAAACAACTTTATTAGCAATGCTTCGCATGAACTGCGTACACCGCTTACTGCTATAGTAGGAGAGGCTGACTATGCATTGAATAAAGTGCGGACTGCAGAAGCATACCAGCAGAGCCTGCAACAGATTTTATTACAAGCCGAAAAATTACAGGAATTAACCAGGGGATTGCTTTCGTTGGCACAAACTGGTTTTGATGGCGAACGTTTGCGTTGGGAAATTATAAGAACAGATCAATTATTGTTTGATGTAAAAGCTAATTGTGATGCGATATTACCCGGTAATAAATTACACGTGAACCTGGATGCTTTACCTGCGGATGAAGCAGGTATAAGTATAAAGGGAAACTACGATCTGCTGAAAATTGCCATTGGAAATATTGTAATGAATGCCTGTAAATATTCGGATAACAAAGTAGTGAGCATGCAATTGTTACTGGAAAAAAACAAGGCCTTCGTTATAATTACTGATACTGGAATTGGTATTCCGCAAAAAGAGTTGAAGCATATATTCGACCCATTTTTCAGGGCATCAAATACACAGGATTATCATGGTCACGGGATCGGAATGCCATTGTCTAATAATATTATTAGTCTGCATAAGGGTACTATCAACGTACGTTCTGCGGAAAATGCCGGTACCGTAGTTACCATAACTTTACCACTTGTTTAAAGTATATAAACTTGGTTTTTAAGTTAGTTAAACAAATCTCTTAATTGCTTCTATAAATTTCATCCTCTAATTTCTTTCTAATCTTTTTCTAAGCACATTTTCATTTCATACTTATGTCTTTCTAATGTGGTGAGGCCAGTTTTGTGTTATAAAAAATAAACACTATGGCAAACATTCTTGTACCCACCGACTTTACTCCAGCCTCTTTAAAATTAGCAGAAGAAGCAATAAAAAAGACGGGCGAATCCTGCCCGAATATTATTTTGTTTCACGCTTTCGAATTACCCGATTCACCATTTGATTTATTGACATCATCTTATAAGGAACCTTATATAAAACTTATGAGTGAACCATTTCGGCAAGCCTGCAAACAATTGAAAGATGAATATCCTAAGCAAGTTAATAAGATCCTTATCAGGTGTATGAATGGAAATTCAAAAGCCTTATTCAGAAACTTTGCAGAGGCCAATGATATCGATTTAATTTATTGCCCTGATCATTATGTTTTTTCTAAAGTACACGATCGCAGTGTGGACTGCATTTCTTACTTCAAAAAAGCTGGAATTCCGCTGTTGAAAGAAGCTGGTGTAAGAACAGAACCAGTTTTCAGAAACCAGCGTGTTCCGGAATTTAGCTGGTTGGTCTCTACCAATGGTATGTAGTTTTATACTTACTGCCAAGAAGAGAATTGTCAATTATATTTTGCTAAACGGCAGTTATCCTGCAAACACTTCTTTCTTATGCTACTTAAAGAAAATATCCCGTTCAAATACATATTCGGAAAAATAAAGTATGAAGTTTTATTCATCACTTTATATGCTTCTTTTATTACCATCTTGTATAATGAGTTTCACCTGACACATATGTCGATTCCATTGTCAGTTCCGGCATTACTCGGCACAGTTATATCCCTACTACTTGGATTCAGAAGCAACCAGGCATACGATCGATGGTGGGAGGCCAGGCATATCTGGGGAGCTGTAGTAAACGACTCACGAACACTCGCCAGGCAGGTTACTTCATTTGTACCTGCTGATCATAATAACACCTATATCGATGCATTCCGGCTTCGTATGATAAAGCGGCAAATTGCCTGGTGTTATAGTCTTGGCAGGCATCTTCGCGGGCAAAATGCCAGCCGTGGTCTCGACAGGTATTTAGATAAAAGTGAGATGGACTTTCTAAAGCAGGTAGACAATGTTCCAGCTGCCTTAACCGACCTGATGGGAAGAGATCTGCAACTCGCATTGGAAGAAGGGTGGATCAATCGTTTTCAACAAGTAGAACTGGATAGAACTTTATCCCGCTTGTGTGATTCGATGGGTAAATGTGAACGAATAAAGAACACGGTATTTCCAAGTACTTACAGCCTGTATATTCATCTTTCTATGATGTTGTTTATTGGTTTGCTTCCATTTGGCGTAATAGAATATTTTGGTATGTTCGAAGTGCCACTGGTAGTTGCCATTTCAAGCTGCTTTTTACTAATCGAAAAAATGGCTATTCACCTGCAGGACCCTTTTGAAAATAAACCAACAGATACTCCTATGACAACTATTGCCCAAAATATTGAAAAAAACCTGGTGCAATTGTATGAACTCGGAAATTATAATGGAGCTGAAAATACACAGGTGAAAATGCCGGTACATTCCAGGAATGACAGCGGATTGTATAAAGCGAAAGGGCGGTTTTTTGCAAAGGTTAGCAATGAAAAGGATCTGAATGGCTCGGGGGAAAGAAAGAATCCTTACTATGTTTTATAAGTTTAGAAAGTGGATGATCTAGTAGCCTTGTTAAAGGATAATTGAACTGCAGTTTGTAAATTTAAGTGAGTGAAATCAATCTTATTTAAATGATGATTAAAGTCAATAAAAATTTTCATTTGTTCTGTAATTGCTTTTAAATATAAGTCGTATTGTAGCCAACAATACGACTTTTTGTATGTCATAATTATTTAGTTGTTAGCAACTTTTTTAATTCATTTACCTGTTGTTGCAATGCCGTTATAATTTGTTGTTGTTCCTGCACTGCTTTTAACTAACCAACATATAGGTCATTGAACTATTATCTGCTTCTAAATATCCCTTTGTCATTTTTTTGTATCATATAAGGGGCAACGGCTTTTAACTCCTGTGCAATAACGCCAATGTATTCTTTACAGTTTTATAACCACTTAATTCGTTGCATTGAAAATTGACTGGTTTTATCTGCATCAACTGTTTGCAATCCATCACTCTTTCAAATCAACATCAAACAAAGCCATATTAACGCATGAGAAATCTTGATACTGTATGAACGGGAAAATGTATACCTTGATAGTAGTTTTGGCACATTAAAGTGAAAAGCTTCAAGGGCTTGTTCGAATGGCAAGCAAAAGACTTTGCAAGGAGTTATAAAGCAACTTAATTACTTGTTAAAGGGGAGACCAGCATTTCGGTAGGGAGCTTGCTGGACCAGTTCCCGCATTTTTTTGATGATGTCAAACGCTGCCTGTTTCGCAAAATAGTTTACAACCCATGCAGGTATGTTGCCCCCGGGGTCGGTAAACAACTGGTAAGTCATTTTGGTCCGGCCATTTTGAGTTGGATATAAAACCCATTTTACATTCGATACTTTTACCCGAACTATCCCTTCTTTCTCCGGCACTTCTCCCTGTACCACATCCGCACTTACAGTAATCACTTTTGTGGCAGGTTGTTGCCATGCTTTCAGGTGCACTACATAGTCCCGGTTCGATACCGGCCACGGCATACTAAGCTCTGTGTAATAATAACATTCCGTTTCGGAAGGTCGGCGAACATACCACCATGTTTTAGTTTGCGGGATCCATTTTTCAGCTGCAGGTATATCAAGTAATAAAGCAAGTGCCGCCTCTTGTTTAGCAGGTAAATCGCATTCTACCCGCAGCATTTTGATACCGGTACTTTGAGCATTCTTTAAAAATACGTTGATGCCGTCCTGCTCTTTAACCAGTTGCCAGTTTGACTGGCTATTAACTACCAGCGATAAAGAACAAGTGATCATCAACAAAAGAGTGTACCGGGGCATCTGGACTGAATAGTTTTGTGTAAGAATTCAAACGCTTTAAGTTTGGTTTAATAGAATACAACAGAAATTGTAAATAGGAGCGAAGGCTTGCTCTGCCCTGGAAATTCAAGTGGAAACAACACCAGCAATTACTTCCATCCCCCACCCAATGCACGATACAAATTTACAGTGGCCTGTAATTGCTGCAGGCGATCGTTAACCTTTCCAAGTTGGGCAGCCAGAAGGCTTTGACGGGCGGTAATTACTTCGGTATAATTTGCAAAACCGTTGCGCAGCAGTTCCTGTGTGTATGCTACCGATTTGGTGAGGGCGGTGAGCTGGTTTGTACGCGAGTTTGTTTTCTCCATTGCATGCTGGTGCAGCGATAAGGCATTGGATACTTCCTGAGAAGCAAGTAGCAGGCTGTTACTAAAACTATACAAAGCCGCTTCCTGTTGCGCTGTTGTTACTACCAGGTTTGTTTTCAAAGCCCGGCGGTTAAATATCGGTTGCGTAAGTCCGGCGCCAATGCTGGCGGCAACTGCACCTAAATCAAACAAACCACCAATGGTGAGGCTCGATAATCCGGCGGAACCATTAACATACAGTGTTGGGTAAAAAGCAGTACGGGCCACATTGGTTAATTCAAATGCGTTACGATAGGCGTATTCTGCGGCCTGTACATCGGGGCGGTAAGCAAGCAATTGCGAAGGCACTCCTGTTTGTAACATCGCGGGTGATTGCTGTTGTTCAAGATTCGTCCGGATAATGGCCTCAGGTACCCGTCCCGTTAAAACGCTTAATATATTTTCGGTTTCGCGGATGGCTTGTTTCAGGTCGGGGATGGTTACTTCTGCTGCGTAGCGCTGCGCCTCACTTTGAACAACGGCAGCTTCAGTAACCGTAGCTGCTGTTTTCAGGGCACGCATCACTGTTACCGTTGTATCCCAGTTTCTAACCGTTTGTTCGGTTATAGCGAGTTGTTGGTCGAGTGCCAGCAAGTAGTAGTAGTTATTCGCAATATCGCTAACAATACTTGTAGCTATGGCACGTGTGCCCGCTTCGGTTTGTAACAGGGCCGCCTGGTTTGCCCTGCGGCTGGCTTTTAGCTTGCCCCATATGTCTGCTTCCCAGGCAGCGGAAACACCCAGCTGAAATTGGGTAATGGTACGGCTGCCAAAACCCTGTGCTTCGGTCAGCTTAGACTCCGTTGCGCCAATTGTGCCACTTAAAGTTGGATAAAAAGCAGCGCGGCTTTGCTCGAAGAAGGCGCGGGACTGGGTTATCCTCGTATATGCAATTTTCAGATCCAGGTTTTCAGAGATGCCTGACCGAATTAAATTCTGCAGGATAGTATCGCTAAATAGTTCGGTATAAGGCAGGCTTGCCAGCGTATTGGTATCATTGATTTGTTGATCACGATATTGATCTCCAACTACAGATTCGGGTTGCCGGTAGGGCTGAGAAACTTTGCAGCCAGCAAGTATGCAAACTGTTAGCACGGGAATCGCCGCAAATATGTTGATGTTTCGGTTCATGTTCGTATGATGTCTTATTGATCTTCTTTTAAGGGGATTTTGCCAGGCTGATTTTGACTGGTTTTAACTTTTATCTGTGCTGCCACTTTGCAAACTGCGCCTGGCGTTGCCTAAGTCTGTGCTTCTGCAATTGTGCTTTCATTAGTGGCCACATTTTTTATTCCAACAACTCTTTCGTGCAATGACTGAAAGATGATGAACAAAGTAGGAATTACAAATACTCCGAACAGTGTTCCAATAAGCATACCGCCAACAGCTCCTGTACCGATAGAGCGGTTGCCGTTGGCGCCGGCACCCGTAGTAAACATCAAAGGCATCAGCCCAAAAATGAACGCAAAGGAGGTCATTAAAATGGGACGTAAACGAACGACTGCTCCTTCAAGGGCCGCCGCTGTAATACTCATTCCCCGTCGTCTTCGTTCTACAGCAAACTCTACGATCAGGATGGCATTTTTGGCTAGTAATCCCACCAGCATAATCAGCGTTATCTGTACATAGATATTATTGCTGATGCCCATTATTTCAGTAAAAAGAAATGCGCCTGCCAAACCAATTGGAAGGCTGAATAATACTGCAAAAGGCAGGATATAACTTTCGTATTGGGCACAAAGAAGGAAATAAACGAACACGATCACCAGCAGGAAAATGAAACCAGTCTGGCTTCCGGATGCAATTTCTTCCCTGGAAACACCGGAGAACTCGTAGCCGTAGCCGGGTGGTAACGATTGTGCTGCTACTTCCGTTACTGCTTTGATGGCATCGCCGGAACTAAAACCCGGTTTCGGTGCACCATTCACTGCAATCGAAGTATAGAGATTAAACCGGGTAATAGTCTGTGGACCATATACTTTATTGAGCGTGATAAACCCGGTAATAGGTGCCATTGTGCCCGCGGCATTGCGCACATAAATTCGGTTCAGGCTTTCGGGGTTGGTGCGAAATTCGGGCTCGGCCTGGTACAGCACACGGAACTGCTTGCCAAATTGGTTGAAATTGGATGCGTACACGCCACCATAATACCCTTGCATGGTACTCAGGATATCGTTCACACTAAGGCCGGCCTGTTTAGCCCGCGCAACATCTACAGAAATTTCGTATTGCGGAAAATTGGTGCTGAAACCAGTGTTGGCAAACTGGATCTCGGGTCGTTTGTTCAACGCAGCCAGGAACTCGGAACTTATCTTAGAAAAGCGGGCAATATCGCCGCCGCTTCTATCCTGCAACTGGAATTCGATGCCGCCACCAAAGCCAAAACCCTGGAGTGTAGGCGGCGCAAAGAAAGTAACCCTTGCTTCTTTTACATGACTTGTCATGCCAAATAGCTTGCCAATGAGCGATTGCACATCCTGGCCTTCTTCTTTGCGGTCGTGCCAGGATTTTAGTTTAATGAACAGCACGCCGTAGCTACTTCCGGCACCGCTAAATATACCAAAGCCATTCACATGAAACACACTTTCTACTTCAGGCAGGGTATGCACTATTTTTTCTACAGCTTTGATAGCCACATCAGTACGTTCGGATGATGCTGAAGGAGGAAGACTAATATCTGCAATAACTATGCTCATGTCCTCATCCGGCACAAAAGCTTTTGGAGTTGTTTGAAAAAGATAGAAAAACAATCCTGCAAACACTGCAATGCCTGCCAGTCCAATCCATTTGCGTCGGGCAAGAAACTGGATGGAACGACGGTATTTGGCGGTTGTGGCCTCAAAAGCGGCATTAAAGCTGGTATGAAAGCGCTGGAAAAAACCTTTGTTTCGAAGTTTGTTTTTGTGGTGCGGCTTCAGAAAAATGGCGCATAAAGTGGGACTCAGCGTAAGTGCATTTACTGCCGAAAGGATGATAGCAATAGCCAGGGTTAAACCAAATTGTTTGAAGAATACACCCGCTGAACCGCCAATAAAACTCACAGGAATAAATACAGCAGCCATTACTAATGTAATAGAAATAATGGCACCGGTGATATCTCCCATGGCATCTACAGTGGCTTCTTTCGGCGAATCGTAGCCATGATCGAGTCTTGCATGAACGGCTTCAACCACAACTATAGCATCATCTACTACAATCCCGATGGCAAGTACCAATGCAAAGAGCGTGAGAAGGTTGATGGTAAAGCCAAACAGGCCTAAGAAGAAAAAGGTGCCAATAATAGCTACGGGTACAGCAATGGCAGGTACGAGGGTCGATCGAAAATCTTGCAGGAAAAGAAAAACAACTAAAAATACCAGCACAAATGCTTCAATCAATGTTTCTACCACCTTAGCAATGGATGCATTCAAAAAGTCATTGGCATTTATAAAACTGCTCGCCTTAATGCCTTTTGGAAAAGACTTCTCTGCTGCCTGCAATACTTTGAGGCAGTCGTTGATCACTTCACGGGCATTCGATCCTGCAGTTTGGGTAATAGCAAACCCAACAGAGGCTTTACCATCCACTTCGGAAGATGCGGAATAACTTACCGCGCCAAGTTCGATCCTTGCGACATCTTTCATACGTAATACCTGCCCATTACTGCCGGCACGAATCACGATCTCGCCGAATTCGGCAGTTGTTATCAACTTGCCTTTGTACTTAATAATGTACTGGAATGATTGCTTTCCCTGTTCTCCGAATTGCCCGGGTGCAGCTTCAATATTCTGTTCTGCCAATGCCGCGTTTATATCGTCTGGTACCAGGCTGTAGGAAGCCATTATATCGGGCCGAAGCCAGATGCGCATGGAATAATCTCTTTGCTCAAATACGGATGCATTACCTACACCGGATACCCTTTTGATCAGCGGCAGCAGGTTGATATTGGCATAGTTCTGCAGGAAAGTTTCGTCGTAGGTTGGACTTTCGCTGTACAGCGCAAATATGAGTAGTTCTCCGCTTTGTTGTTTTACCGTTGTTACACCGGCACGGGTAACTTCCTGCGGCAACAACGGAGAGGCCCTCGCCACCCGGTTTTGAACGTTTACAGCGGCTACATCGGGGTCGGTACCCTGTTTGAAAATGACGGTTATATTTGCCGAGCCATCATTGCCGGCGGAAGATGTCATGTAGCTCATGTTCTCTACACCGTTGATCTGTTCTTCCAGCGGCACGATCACGCTTTTCATTACCACATCGGCATTGGCGCCCTGGTAACCGGCAAAAACCTGTATGGTAGGAGGCGCAATATCGGGATACTGCGAAATAGGCAGGCTTGTTAGTCCCAGTAAACCAAGCAACACGATTAAGATCGAAATTACCGTTGACAATACAGGACGATCAATGAATTTCTTTAGCATAAAACGGGTTCGTTAAGGTCAATACAAGCATGGCTGCCATTAGGAAGAAAAGGAATAGCACAGTGCGTTTCGTTTCCAGGCGTCATTTCACAGAAAGGTAAATACTGTCAGCGTTTACGGGTTCCGGTTTTACCAGCGTACCATCGCGAAGGCCGTCGATGCCTTCCAGCACTACCTTATCGCCTGCCTTCAAACCTTTAAGTACTACGAAAAACTGTCCATCGTTGCCATCCGGAACTTTTACTTCTGTGCTGGTTACTTTTCCATTTGCTGCCACGAGATAAACAAAGCGTTTTCCCTGTAATTCATAAGTAGCTTTTTGCGGGATCAGCAGTGCAGAATCAATCGTTTCCGGTATCCGAACGGTACCTGTACTGCCACTCTGGATTAGCCCGCCTGCATTTGGGAATGTGGCACGCATACTCACTGAGCCGGTTTGGGTAACAACAAGTCCACTTGCCGTTTCCACTTTTCCCTTTTCTCCATATTCAGTGCCATCCGATAAGATCAAAGAAACCGGGGGAAGGGTGGAGAGTCGTTCAGGTATGGTTTTGCCTTTAGCATTGCGTGAAAAAATCAGCGATTCTTTCTCATTGACCGAAAAATAGGCAAACACATTGCCGATGTTAGCCACGGTAGTAAGTGGTTGCGTTGTGTTGCTGTTTACAAGGCTGCCCAGCCGGTATGGAATGGTTCCAACCACCCCGTTAACGGGACTGCTAACCAGGGTATATCCCTGGTTGATGCGGGCATTTGCAAGCCGGGCCCTGGCCTGTGCGAGGGTTGCCTGTTTAGCTTCCAGGTTGTATTCGGCTGACTGCAGTTCGTATTTACTAATGATGTCTTTTTCTACGAGCGGGCGAACTTTCTCCACTTGCATCTGCGCAGCATTTACATCCGCCTGCGCAATTTTTATATTGGCTTGTGCAGTGCGTACTTCCTGTTCGTATTGCGGTGCATTGATCCTGAACAGGCGTTGTCCCTTTCTAACGGAGGCACCTTCATCCACGTAAATAGCCTCGACATAGCCATCTATCATAGGCCTTATCTCGATATTCTGCTGTCCTTGTATGGTTGCAGGGTAATCATTGTAGAGGGTGGTAGTATGCCTGCCAACAGTCAGTACAGGGTATGCAGGTGCGGCGTTTTCGATCCCAGTTGCAGTTGCCTGTTCAGCGTTGCTGCGGCATCCGGCCAGGCCTGTAATTACAATCAACAGTGCACTGCCTGTTTGTTTAGCGATCTTTCTCATATATAATTTTCTGCTGCGCTGGTTTACGCTTGCAGTTTTTTCTTTAACAATTATCGAATGGCTGAAGATAACAGCATGTACCATGCATATCTTTTTGAAGCAGCTTTGCAATGGGTTGCAAAACTGGCTAACTAATTCATTTTTTCACAATAAATTCCAAACAATTGATTACGCAATGCGAACTTTTTTTTAAACGGTGGTATTTTGTGATGGAGTCAGTATGTTATTGAATGATGGGGTTGGACCGTCTGTAATTCTCTTTATAAAAAAAAGAAATCCCGGCTAAGTTATCAAGCTGCCTTTGCCGTTTTAAATTCGAAGTAAATGCTTGTGCCATTTTTTACTTCTTCCCGCATGGAGCCGCCCAGTTGCAGTGTGAGTAAAGCAACGAGCTGGCCGCCAAAACCTGTTCCCTGCGTAACACCGGATTTGCCTACACCATCGTCAGATACCTCCAGCTGTAATACACCTTCAGCATGTTTTTGCAGTTTAATTTGAACATTCCCATGTTGCCCTGCGGGGAAAGCATATTTGATGGTATTGGTTAAGAGTTCGTTTACAATAAGTCCCAATGGTACGGCCGTATCAATATCCACGTCCAGTTGATCCATAGCGCATTCGATGGTCACCCTTTTTTCTGCTCCAAAAGAATCAAGAATACTTTCGCTTAAATTAATAAAATAATCCTTCATTTCAATGGAGCCAAGATTGGTGCCCTGGTATAATTTCTGGTGAACGATGCCTATCGATTGCACCCGGTTCTGTCCTTCCAGCATTGCTTCCTTTGTGTTTTCATCGGCTACCTGGTTACTTTGTAATGCCAGCAGGCTGCTTACAACTTCCAGGTTGTTTTTCACACGATGATGAATCTCTTTTAATAACAATTCATTTTCTGCATTTCTTGATAACAAAGACGCCTGTGTGGTATTTAGTTCGGATACTGTTCTTTCTATTTTATCATTTTTCTTTTGCAGTGCCAGGTTTACTTTTTGCTTGTTTCGATTGTTTCGATAAAGAATAATAGCAATAACAAGCGCACTAAAAAATAGTCCTGCACTGGCATTAAAACGGACCTGTTCCCTGGCAGATTTCTCAGCTAAATGCAGGTCGGCTACACGTTGACTTTCTTTGATCTCCAGTTGTTTTACCTGCCTGGTTTTTTCAACATTTGTAACGGTGTCATTTGCTGCCATTGATGTCTTTAAAAAAGCATATGCTTTTGCCGGGTCGGTTTTTTCGAAAATGCGTGACAATAAACTCGATGAATTCGCAATGACAAGATAGTTTTTGAGCTGCGTTGCACCCTTAAGTGCAAGGCTTGCATATTTTTCAGCTGAATCTAATTTATTACCATTAAAATGAATTGTAGCAAGCTCATTTACCACCTCATTAGCAAAAAAGCTTTCATTGGTTTTTACCGAGCCGTTTAATGCCTGCATTCCGTAACTAACAGCATCCTCATACTTTTTTAATTTGCTGTTTACGCGGGCTAATATCAACATCGGGTAACCTTCTTGGAATGGGAAATAACGTTTGGAATAAGCGACCGTTTCAAGCGCAAAATGATGCGAAGAATCGAGGGTGTTTTGTCTTTCATGTTCCTGGGCCAACAGGAACATGGCACTCCATTGGGTAAAATGATCTGCCTTTTTTATGTCGGGATGATAGTAGGCTCTTTGCGCCCATACCAGCGCTTCTTTATCATCTCCTAATTTCTGGTAAAGCAGCCCCATCATATTTATCCCGAATATCTCACGAACGGGAGCGTGCTTTTTACTTAATTCTATAGATTCATAAGCGGTGCTAAAACCTTTTTCAAATGAAGCAGTAATGGCATAAGCGAATGAAAGTGCTTCAAGGCATTCCAGTTCTCCCATTGGAAATTTTATTTTCCGCGCCAAAGCAAGGCCTTTATTTCCCAGTTCTACCGATTGGCTTGTGTTGCTAAGTGTACTACTGCGGCTAAGCGAATAAAAAGCATGTACCTCATTTGTATCCTGCTTGTTAAGTGCTATAATTTTTTGCAGGCTATCCCTGGTATGTTGCTCCATAAAAGCGGGCTGTGCTCCCGTAATATATGTAATAATTAGAAAGCTTATTGATGCCAGCATTTTCTTATTAGCAGTAAGCAGATCTTTTTGGAAAAAAATTGCAGGGTAATTCATAGTTGTATGAGGAGTAGGTGCCTTTGAAATTGGATTAGCGCATTTGTCTTGTAGGCGGATAAACTACAAGTTTTGAACGGTAATAGTTTGCAGGGGCTAAAAAAGAATTTGGACACGAGCAGGTAGGTTTCAAAATCTTTTCTGATTAAGTTTAATTAACCTTATCAATTAGATTTGCTACAAACACAAGTTCTTAAGTTTTGAATTTGATTGTAGGCTGTATCTCAAACATAAATGTGATGTAATAACAAACTATAACCATTGCGATAGAATGGTACACTCGGTTTGTTTCTTTAATCAGTAAAGGAGGATATTGTTAACGAAAAACAACCTGCAAAGTACCTTTAAGGTGCCCGGTAGGTTGTTAGAACAAGCGGATACTACCACCAGAAAATTACCATACCCGGAGCAGCGCTAAATGAATAACAACCACCCGAAGAAGGGAGCGAGGGAGTGCCAGAATTTAAAACTGCCCATACAGTCACGCTGTTTTCATAATAAACGATATTTCCTTCATTAGCCGATGCATTGATCATACCCACGGGTGCCCCGCCTTTGGACAGGTAAGTAGTTTGGGTATAGATGCCACCATGTTTGATACCGTATTCATAATGGGTTACCGTACCCTTATTACCAGGCATATAAAAAGCCGCCATGCTGCCCGGTGGATTTATCGGGTTAAATCCAGAAGCTTCCCGGCCATTCATAGGAAAGGGGGCGCCACCTCCCATTGCTGTTAAGGTGCCAGATGGCAACGTTATGGTGGTGCCTGTCCCATCTTGTTTGTAAGCACCTCCACTACCAACATTATAGCTGATTAAACTGCCTGCTGTTACCGCATGTACAACTCTTGCATAGCTGCCGCTGCTCCCGCCAACATAGTCACCGTAACCGCCGCCGCCTCCCCAGGCTTCCACCATCACTTCTTTTATGCCTGCAGGCACCTTCCAAGAAGCCGCCCCTGCAGTATAAAACATCTGGCAATGTTTGTAACCAAACAATGAACCCCAGGTTAAACCCGTGCCGGAACTAATCAGTACTTGTCCTGAAGTGCCCACCGCGCCATTTGCCTTGATAGTGCCACTGATATTTACGTTCCCGTTTACATCCAGCGCTTCTGACGGATTTGTTTTATTGACACCTACCTTTTGTGCCTGTACCATCAAACAGGCTATTGAAGCTATGCAGATCAGCAGATTTTTTTTCATGTTTCAACTTTCACTAAATATAAACAGGCTTCCGCTAATTTGCAAGATGGAGGGATTTTAGCTTTAGAAAATGCTGCAAAATGTAAATAGATAGCTCGCGGGTTGAATGGAGGATGAACCGGTTCGTTCCATAACACTGTAAATATGCACTACTTCGCAGGCACATAATGGTTTAAAAACAACAATAGCATTGCTGGTATTTATTTAATGTAATTGCGGTTGCGTTGAAATAGAAAGTTCAGGGAGGTGGATAATGCCAGGGATGATTTACCAGTTCTGTATTGAAAGCCGTTTTTTTAAAAGCCGATAATAACTTCACATGCGTTTCTCTAGTAAGACTTGCCAGTAACACTTCTCCATGGTAATGAATGCTTCCGAGAATATTCTGTTCTTCATCTAAAAAGTGTATAGCACCGCTTGCTGTATTTGTTCGCACCATCCAGTAAAGGTTACGGGTAAATTCTTTGAGTAAAGGCAATTCAACCTTAATAGCGCCAGTGAACCTGGGTCCAATATTGTTTGCCTGCAAGTAAGAAACCGCTTTAATATCCGATGGCAATGCACTGGGTTTTCTATATAGCGGAAATTTCAGGTCACTCATAAATAGTAAAGAATCATATGACATATTAGCCACCAGCAATGTGAGATTAGCTGCGATGTCTTTAGCCATGGTCGGGCCTTTATCAGATGCAACCGTTAACCGGTAACTGGCATAAACTTCCGGAAAATACCAGGCATTTTTTTCAATATCAGTTACCGGGAACTTCGGGTATCGGGCAAGAGCATCAACACGTTTTATTTTTTGTAGCATCCTAAATTTATTTAAGCCCATGTAAGGTAGGAAACCTTCCATACCATACAACCAACATCTGAAATGAAATACCCGGTTCAGTTTTTTTAAAATTAATTAGATGCCAGGTGTATTTTGAAACATTTCATATAGTCCCGAAACGAATCAAAAAACTTCTGATCCTCATCAGCAGATTACAACCAGGTAACTACATAATGAAAATTCTGCAGCCATAAAAATTTTATCCGTATGGTTGTTTGCCTATCTTCCGCATTACAACTACCAAATCAACATGATGAGAAAAATAATAGGCTTATTAGCCCTGTTTTTTGTGATGCAACAATTGCCGGCCCAAACAAAGCCAGCTAAAAAAATTGTTACACAGACTGCTGAAACAAAGAATACAACAGACTCCAATTTTAAAAGTATCAAATGGCGCAATATTGGCCCTTTCCGCGGCGGGCGTTCCGTTACAGCAACTGGTGTTGTGGGTAATCCATTGGTGTACTATATGGGTACCACCGGTGGTGGCGTTTGGAAAACTTATGATGCGGGCGGTACCTGGCAAAATATCTCCGACGGCTTTATGAAAACGGGTTCAGTTGGAGCGGTGTCCGTGAGTGAAAGTGATCCTAATGTGGTATTTGTGGGTATGGGCGAACATGCGCCACGCGGGGTTATGACCTCTTATGGGGATGGCGTTTATAAATCAACAGATGCTGGAAAAACCTGGAAAAAAATGGGTCTCGATCTTACCAGGCAAATTGCGGCAATCCGTATCCATCCTACCAATCCCGATATTGTTTATGTTGCCGCACAGGGTGCCTTAAACGGCCCCTCGGAAGAAAGAGGGGTTTATAAATCCGTTGATGGTGGTGTCACCTGGAAGAAGACACTGTTTGTTGATAATGGCACGGGCTGTTCGGACCTTTCGCTTGATATGCAAAATCCCCGCATTTTGTATGCCGCGATGTGGGAACACCAGCGATTGCCATGGGAAATGAAAAGCGGTGGAAAGGGGAGTGGTCTTTATAAATCTACTGACGGCGGCGAAACCTGGAGCAAGATCGAAAAAGGCCTTCCAAAAGGCAAGGGTAAAATGGCGGTAGAAGTTAGCCGCTCAAACCCGGATAAAGTGTATGCACTGGTTGAAGGCGATACCGAAAAGGAAGAAGGTGGTTTGTTTGTTAGTAACGACGCAGGTAAAGCATGGAACCGCATAAGCAAAGATCACAGGCTGGTACAGCGTGCCTGGTATTATATCGAGATAGCGGTTGACCCCTTAAATGAAAACACCGTATATGTTTTTAATTCGCCAGGCTTACGGTCGATGGATGGTGGTAAAAGCTGGAGCAATATTCGTGGTACGCATGGCGATTATCACCAGCTCTGGATAAATCCCGCTAATAGCAAAAACATGATCATTGCCAACGATGGTGGTGCCGCCGTAAGCTTTAATACGGGCAAAACATGGAGCACTCAAAACAACCAGCCTACAGCACAGATCTACAGGATAAATGCAGATAATTTATTTCCGTATAACATTTATGGCGGGCAACAGGATAATACTTCCATAAAGATTGCCAGCCGCAGTTTAAACGGTTACAGCATTAGTGATAGGGACTGGTCGTATTCAGCAGGTGGTGAAAGTGCTTTTATGGCTTTCAATCCCGATGATCCGCGCTTTATAATGGGTGGCAGTTACCAGGGCACCATCGAAGTATTGGACCAGCAAATTAAGGAAGGTAAATACATCATGGCCACGCCCATACAATACCAAAGCCTCCAGCCAAAAAACATGAAATACCGTTTTAACTGGAATGCACCGATCTTGAATTCACCGAATGACCGTAATATCTTTTACCACGCAGGAAATGTTTTGCTAAGAACGGCAGATAAGGGAATGCATTGGGAAGCAATTTCACCCGATCTTACCCGCCATGATACGGCTAAAATGGGACAGAGCGGCGTGCCTTTTACCAATGAAGGTGCAGGTGGTGAAAACTATGGTACAATAGCGTATGTAAATGAATCGGCGCATGAAAAAGGCGTGATCTATACCGGCAGCGATGATGGCCTGGTTTACATCACAAAAGACAATGGAAAAACCTGGAACAACATTACACCTGCAGCAATGGGTGAAATGTTAGTGAATTGTATCGAAGTATCACCATATGATAAAGCCACTGTTTACATTGCTTCTACAAAATACAAGATGAATGATCTGTCACCTGCATTATATAAATCCACTGATTATGGTAAAACCTGGAGTAATATCAGCAAAGGTATTCCATATGGTGCCTATACCCGTTGTATCAGGGAAGATGATTTACAGAAAGACCTGTTGTATGCCGGAACAGAAACCGGTTTTTATATTTCCAGCAATGGTGGCAAAAGCTGGAAGCAGCAACAATTGAATCTGCCTGTAACACCCATTACCGATTTAAAAGTACACCAGGGTAATTTGATAGCATCCACTATGGGTCGTTCATTCTGGATCTTAGATGACTTAAGCATTCTGCGTCAATACATGGCACGTGATGTCAAAAAAACATTTGAATTGTTTACGCCGGAAACAGCTTACCGGGTATCTGGTGGAAGCGTACTGGATGGTGCAACAGATGATGAAGACGGACCTGCACTTGCTTATAATTTCGGGGTGAATGCAGCCAGCGGTGTGCCTTTGTATTACCTGTTGCCCGCCGGTGCCGACAGCCTGGCTGTAACACTGGAAATACAAAATGAAAAAGGCAAGATGGTGCGGAAATATTCCAGTAAACCCGATTCGAAATTTGTAGGTTTTCCCGGAGGGCCAGAAGAAGAACCGTTGCTACCTGCAAAAGCCGGCATGAACCGGATGGTGTGGGATCAGCGGTATGCTACGCTGCCCGGTGTGCCCAACGTGTTTATCGAAGGCAGCTATGCCGGTCGGAAAGCAGCGCCCGGCAAGTACAAAGCGATTTTAAAGGCAGGTAAAGAAGAAAAAACAACCACGATTATGATCAGCGCCGATCCACGCATACAAGCCACGCAAGCGGATTATAATGCGCAGGAACAAACACTTTTAGCAGTGGATGATAGTATTAAAAGTATTCATGATAAAGTAAACCAGATGAAAGTAGTGCGCAACCAGGTTAACAGCCTGCTGGATATTTTAACTGATACCCTTACTTACAAAGCTGTTATTGATAGTGGAAAATCGCTGAATAAGCAAATTACAACCTGGGAAGAAAAGCTGGTACAGCCCAAGGCGCAAAGCAATGATGATATCATCAATTTTGTAAACATGCTGAGCGCCGATTATATTTTCCTGAAAGGCGAGATGGATAGCAATATTCCATTTGTAACAGGCGGGCAACAAAACAGGATAAACGAGTTAAATGCGCTGTGGCAACCTTTGCTAAACGAGTATGATCAAATACAAAAGAAAATAACGGCGTTTAATGCACTATGCAGGGAGAAAGGAGTGGAGAAGATAACGGTACCGGGGATACAAATTTGAGGATCTCCGATGTCTGATCTCTGATCTCTGATTAGTTTAGGTGGGAGATAGTGAGAATATAGATGGAATAATTTTCTTGAGATTTGAAGCTGTCAGATTTCTTGGCTAAGATCGAATACAATTACTTGTTACCATAAGTGACGAAGGTTACATCCTGGCATAGCTGGTTGTTTTACTTTGTGCCCACTGTGCTGTATTTTCTTTGTACTCTCCGTGGTTAGCATCAGTATCTAACCACAGAGGCACGGATGAATACACACAAAGAACACAGAGGAGATTTTGGATGTCTGATCTTGATTTGTTTAGTTAATGAGAATATATATGAAATTTTTTTAGATTTGAAGGTATCAGATTTCTCGGCTCTGATTTAGATACAAATTACATGTTACCATAAGTGACGAAGGTTTCATCCTGGCATAGCTGGTTGTTTTACTTTGTGCCCACTGTGCTGTATTTTCTTTGTACTCTCCGTGGTTAGCATCAGTATCTAACCACAGAGGCACGGATGAATACACACAAAGAACACAGAGGAGATTTTGGATGTCTGATCTTGATTTGTTTAGTTAATGAGAATATATATGAAATTTTTTTAGATTTGAAGGTATCAGATTTCTCGGCTCTGATTTAGATACAAATTACATGTTACCATAAGTGACGAAGGTTTCATCCTGGCATAGCTGGTTGTTTTACTTTGTGCCCTCCGTGCCGTATTTCTTTGTGCTCTCTGTGGTTTGCATTTATATTTAACCACTTAGGCCTTTAGATTAAAATAGAGCCGGGGGACGATTATCACTTATTTTATTTGAACGACTCCATCTGTAACTGCGGGAAAAAGTTGGAAGATCTTTGCATCATGACCGGGAATTATAAATTTATCTCCAGATGAAAATGTTTTCATTCTTTGCATGGCTTTTACAAAACCTGCAGGATCTAAAGTGCCTCCTTTAGAGGGTGGCATCATGTGTTCAAGGCTATAATAGATCCATATATTGTCGGAAGCAAGGATGATATTATTGGTACCTGTTTTTACCTGGATATATTGCGAATTGTAAGTGTGCCGCGAACCGGTATAAGCAGTAATACCGGGGATGATTTCTTTAGCATCGCCATCAACCAGTGTAAGTTTTCCTGCAAGATTCAGATCAACTAGTTTACGTACATCCCGTTTATTAAATCCACCATGATCACCTTCTTTTTGCCAGGCGGTGCTTACAAAATAATTAAAGTCTTCTTTTTGCATCCATACCGTTGCATTTGGAAAAAGATCAACGCCATCTGCATGATCCCAATGCGGGTGGCTGAGAATAACATCAGTAATATCGGAGGCTTTAATACCAAGCTTTTGTAACGCTGAATCGGGTCGCTGGTAATTGCTAATATTGAACTCTTTTGCTTCTTCAATATCATCAATAAAACCGGCATCCAATAAAATATTGCGGCCATTATCTCCTTTTATCAGCCATATGAAAAAGTCGAGTTTTAAACTGTCTGTAGCAGGTCCGCTTTCAGTAAAATCTTTCACGGAAAATGCATTGCCAGCCGAAGCAAATCGAATTGCAAATACTTCGTAAGTTGCTTTTTGGCTAATGACTTTTGTGCCAATTGAGCATAAGAATAATAGCAGAGTAACAAGCTTTTTATTTCCAATCATTTTTGTTCTGAAATTAATGATTGTTTTACTAAACAGGATTGTTTGCCCTTTAGAACTATCTCTGGCTAGAGGTTTGTTTCCTGAAAGCCGCTGTTTGCAATGCAACCAGGTAATGATGAATGGCTTCAACATCCTGGCTGCTCAAAGAATTTTTAAAGCTCGCCATACCGCCTGAAGACAACATGCCACCGAGTACAATTTTCTCAAATAATTGGTGCTTTGCCAGTGTAAGTTTTAGAAGATCCGGGTGCAGCGAATTGTGCCGGCTTTCTGCAATGCCATGACAAGTTTCGCAATAAGTGTAATATAATTTTGAACCGCTTGCCAACAACTCCTTTTTAACTGCCGGAGTGTCCGGTGGAGCAGGCGTCATTACCGGTTCTAATTTTTCAGCAACAGGCGTTGCAGTTCCACCTAGTTTAAAAGCAATAATCCTGCCTTTGTTTTTATAAGTATAAAACGCCGCATCACCCGGGTAACAGCAAGTAGGCGCACCACCATAAGCAGCCATTACTGCTATGTATTGTTCTCCATCAATAGAGTAAGTAGTTGGTGCAGCCATTATGCCGGTACCCGTAAATATTTCTTTTAGTTTTTCGCCGGTTTTTGCGTGGTATACTTTCAGGAAGCCGGTTCTTGTGCCTTGTATTACCAGGTCAGCTGTCGATAAAATACCACCATCTGGCGCACCATCACTAACTTTCCAGGCTGCCTTTTGTGTAACCGGGTTCCAGGCCAGCAAACTTTCAGATCGAATAGTATCAGTAACTTCTTTTACCTGGTTAACCACTTGCGTGAAACTTGTTCCAACACTGTAATTTATCTCCGTATTATCTTCATCGGGTTTCCAGGGTGCATCGGTTATGGCTGAATAAACTATGGGGTCACTATGTTCGGGAATATAAACAAGACCGGTGGCAGGGTTATACGACATCGGCTGCCAGTTATGCCCTCCGTTTAGTGAAGGGAATACCAGTTTGGGTGTGTCCTTGTACCATCCCTGGCCAGTTAACTGCGGTCTGCCGGTTTTCAAATCCACATGGCTTGCCCAATTTACCCTGGTATATTTTTCAGCAGATAACAATTCGCCTGTTTGCCGGTCCAGCACATAAAAAAAACCATTCTTCGGGGCCTGCATCAACACTTTTCGTGAGTTGCCGTTTATCTCCAGGTCTGCTAAAACAATATTCATAGTAGCCGTGTAATCCCATATTTCGCCGGGGGTTGTTTGGTAATGCCATACAAGCTTTCCGTTGTCGGGATTAATGGCCAAAATAGAAGCAAGGAAAAGGTTATCACCACCCGCCGGGCTGCGATACCAGGAAGGATAGGGCGTAGAATTGCCTGTGCCCACGTACAACAGGTTTAGTTCGGGATCATAGGCAGATTCACCCCAGGAAGTTCCGCCACCACCAGTTCCCCAGGCAGAATTAGGATCCCAGCTTTTTGACGCCAGTTCCATTTCAGGATGTTCAAAAGGCTTTTTTGGATCTCCCGGAACAATAAAGAACCGCCATCTCTGTTCGCCGGTTACCAGGTCATAAGCAGTTATATAGCCCCGCACGCCATACTCACCACCGGAGTTGCCTATGACAACTACATCTCCTGCTACTTGCGGAGGTCCTGTAATGGTATACGACTTGGTGCGATCGGTAAACGAATCTTTTCTCCATATTTCTTTCCCTGTAGTGGCATCGAGGCAAACCATAAAACCATCCAATGTTCCTACATAAACCCGTTGATTCCATACAGCAACGCCCCGGTTTACCACATCGCAACAAGCCCTTCTTCCATAAGCTGCATCTACTTTAGGATCATATTTCCAAATCTCCCTCCCTGTTTTTGCATCGATGGCATAAACAAAACCCCACGCACCTGACGTGTACATGATTCCGTCTACAACAATTGGGGTGGCTTCAAGCCCCCTGTACACTGTCCCTACCGTAGTATTGGCATTATACTCCCAGGCAAATCCAAGCGTATTAACTGTTTGTGCATTTATTTTTTCAAGCGGTGAATGGTGTTGCATCAGGTAATTACCGCCCAGAGTCAGCCAGTCTTTGGCATCCTGGTTCAATAAACGTGTTTTATCGATACTGCCAGGTTTCTGCTCGTTTTTACAGGAACAAACCAGGAGGTAAGCCAACAGAACCAGGGCAAATTGTTTCATAATTATTGGAAGAATTATCTAATGATTTTTACAGTAGAAATTGCTAACTGCTAACAAAGCAAGAGTGAAATCGATTTAAATATAGTCTAATATTATAATGAGTAAACAGGATGTTTCTACCAGCGTTTTGATTCTATAAAAATGCTACTGCATGCAAAATAAAAAACGAGCAGCCCCGTAAGGAACTGCTCGTTTTAAGAATATTTGTACAACTACTTTTTGTACAACACTTTGGTTAAATAGCTGTCAAAGAGGGTTTATTCTGCTGCATTGCCATTTAAAACATACCTGATATCGACTGATTTTGTTGTATCCGTTTGATTGGGAAGACCTACCAACAATATGGTATAAATTTTATTTTCATCCACATTGATAGTCCGGCTTTTGTTGATAGCAGATCCGCTACTAACCGAAACGTTTAAAGCGCCAGAATTTACTTGTTTGAAATCTGAGATATTTCCAAACGCGGCTGTTTCAGTTGTTTCACCCATCAATACATTTGGTGAAACGGTAGAATCGGGTATAGCATTTATATACCTTACCCAGGCTTTACCAGCAGCAGGCTGAACAAGGTCATATTTGTCTTGTACAACCAGGTTACGGTAACTGCCATTCGCACCCAAAATAAAGGCTGAATAAAAGCTACTGTCTTTGAAGTTTTGATTGCTGATGGCAATAGTAGATCCATTGGTGTAATCGACTGAACGCACTTCCCTGTCGCCCACAAAAATGGGAAGATAATTACCAGTATAGCCAGTGTAATTTAATGGGCTATTACCAAGCTGGTTTCCCGATAAAGAAAAGCCAGCTGCCGGTTTATCAACTGCCAGGTTGAATGCCATAATGCCTGCAGATGGAATACGGGGCAGATCTTTATTGCTATCCTTTTTACATGCCGAAAAAACACCAATTGTTAACAATAATCCAAGAACATTCCATTTAGAACCATTTAACAAATTCACTAATCTTTTCATAGGTTTTACATTTTAATAAAGTCCACCTATACATACGATAAAGCTTGTTGCTTATTATTTTTAAAATGTAAAAGTTTACAGAAGAATAAGTTAACATGAGAATAGCAAGGACTTCATAATTTTCAATCCGTCACTGTTATAAAGTAAAAGCATCCGCCGTTATAGTGGATGCTTTTACTTTAGCGACTAGAAATAAGTTTCGGCTTATTTTTTAGCTGTTTTTTTTATGGAGCCTTTATCAGTTTCTTCTACCCTAAATTGAACTATTCTTTTTATTAATGAAAAAGGGATTTCCTGCTCAATTGGAAATTGTACCGAACCTTTTCCCTGCTTATATTTCGAAAGTTCATTTGCAAATGCTTCATGCCCGGTTGGAGTGGCATAAAACCCGATATGGTTGTTAAATGCAGCAAAATAGACCAGTGGCTTTTTATTTAATTTATAAGCCGGCATACCATAACTAATACTTTCAATTGCAGCTGGTGCATTTTGCAGGATGATGGTTCGTATTTGGTGCAATATTTTTTGAATTTCATCAGGGAAAGACTGGATGTAAGCATCAACGTTTTCAAATTGTAGATTAGAGTTATTCATATTCAATCCTTTTTACAGTTTACTTCCTTATAACCTTGCAAAAAATTCAATTTTAAATTTTAGATAAAAATAATAGCCGGCACAGCGTCAACAATAATACAAATCAATTACGCTTCAACCAGTTTACCAGCCAACCTATCCATCGTGGCTTGTATTAAGCTACACTTTTATTTTTTCTCATGTTCGCGTTTTAATCGCTGCAAGTTATTTTATAAACTATCATTTTTATAAGGGAAGATGCGACATTTTAACGGGCTAATTGCGACTGTCAAAAACAAAGTCTACCAGTCCTAAAGGCGTTTTAATTCCTGTTGATTATACGCTTTAAAATAGTTCCGAAAATCGCAACGGATTTAACCGCTGCGTTTATTGATTTTACATTAGAAAACAGTTGTGGATTTACCTGTTACAATTTGAAAATATAATGATTATCTTGTTTTTGAAGAAAGTCATTAGAAATCATTTCAAACCACCAAACCTAAAACCAAAAAATGCATCAGCCTGTTTGCTTCCGCCGGTAATAAGCGAAATAATACTACCGGAACCAATGTATAAGGGGCCGAGGTGAAAGGCGGTTCCAATAGTTACACCAGAAAGCTGGTTAAAGGTTACCGGTAAGAAAACACCTAGCATTTTCCCCTCGAACCGGGGTGTTACTGAAAAAGAATTATACACCTGTATATTGTCCATTGTGTTTTCTGTCTTCATAGCAAGTTGTGCATCTGCATTAGCAAAAAAACCTTTTCCAAGATTGAAATCAATGTTCAGCCGAAGTGTTGTTGGTAAACTAACCTTGTAAGATTCGGTTATAGCACCTTTTGATGTAAAATACTGAGGATAGGCATCAAAAACTTCACCCACATCTTCAATAGATGTTTCTTCGAAAGCTGAAAGATAGAATTTTTGATTGCTTGCTATATGCACATCATAAGCCTTGCTAAGATCAGGATCCGGGGTAAACTTTACTTTACCCAGATCCATTATAGAACCAGCTATTTTAAATTTATAAGGAATATTTCCGTGCGCTCTCCGACCTTCTTTTGTGGTAGCAGTACCCCAACCCTGTGGCCGGAATTCATAGGTAAATCCAACGTCAAAGCCTGCTCCGCCACCTTTAAAATTATATAATTGGTTAAATTCAAAATCGTCCAGCAAAGTTGAGCCACCTGCTTTGAGTGCAATCGTACCGGTTCCGGGTGATATATACTCACCGTCTGCATCCTGGTTAATAACCCCTGCAACATCAGCATTTATATTAGCATTGCCTACTCCTGAAACATATTTTATAGTTATTCCGCCTTTCAAATAATGCTGGCCTTTATTCATAAGCTCATTCGCCCAGGTAAATCCATAATCGGTTATTCCACTCACTTTTACCAGTGATGCATTACCAGGTAATATGGTATAAGGGTACAAATTGCTGGTCTCATCTTCAAGCAATGCACTTGCTAATCTTGCATCTATATTGGTTGCATTTGCAAAAACACGGGCCCTCGTTGTAACTGCAAATGAGGATTTTTTTCCAGCACCTACCAGGAATGAGATTGCTGGTACTTCAAGGTTTACATTGGCATTGTTATAACCCGATGTTCCGATTAATTTTTCTGTCAAAAAGTTATCTTCTCCAACATCACTGATTTTTACTTTTGAATTTTCGTTGGCACCAATAACATTTACGCCCACGATGTGTACGTCCCATTTGTATTTTCCCAGTACATTCGAAGGATTATTAAAAGTACCCAGTACACCGTTGTAATTGCTGGTGCTAATGCCAGGTAAAATTTGTGCTGAAACTTGCGTAAGCAGGCAAAAGAAGATGGGAAAAGTAAGCCAGCGTTTTCTCATAAAACTTAATTGGTTTTTGTTTTTTGAATTAGTTATTGCTCGGGGTTCAGATTTTAAAAACAGTTCCTGTTCTGCCAGCTAAATTATCACGGAATATTAATTTTCATTACCGTGAAATCACCTTATTTGCTCGTGATTAACCGGTAGTTATGTAGTAACTCCTTAAAAATAGTGTGTGGTAAGTAAGACCCGTTTAAATCCGGGTAAAAATATATAAAAACAATCGACCTCCACAAGTCAAGTATATAATTCACTAGATATTTTAATGAATTGTAAAGCAACAAACTCATGGATACTTGACTACTAAAAGATGGAAATGACTTAACCAGGTCTCTTAAAGTAAACTGTTATAGAAAAATACGCTTACCAATAAAACCCAATCTTCAGGGAAGCCTCAGGGTTAAAGAATGGTTGATGAAAAGCTTTGTTGCCAACCACTACATTTTTATCTCCGGCGACCCTGGTACTAATGCCAGCCCAGGGACTTAGATATAAATGTTTGTATAACCTAATATTAAAACCAGCACTTCCGTTTACTAAACCGTTGTTGAAGTTCGCAATTTCCGGGGATGTTGCCGATTGAATACTGCTCTTCCAATAAACAAGTCCGGCTGCAAGCCATAAGCCTTTCCAATTCGGTTTGAAAAAGTAGTCAGTGGTTATAGCATAAGCGGTTATGTTGTTATTGATAAAGTTTTTATCTGTAATAAAATTTGGCTTATAAACCCTTGCAGTTAATGCACGAACCCGAACATGTTTTTTCCCTGCCCATATTGCAGCAAAGTATCCCCCGGTTGCATAAGGAAGGGCATCAGCTTCAATCCCAAGATGCCATTTTGCGACAACTTTATCCTGGCTATTAACATGGTAAGTTGACAGCAATACCAGTATAAAGAAACAAACTCTGAGCATAAAAGCGGTTTGTTACGAAGCTTTCACTTTATTCCAACTATATTACTGATTATAATCAGTGATTGAAATGACATCATAATCTTTCAGGATCAAAGCACAGCCTGATTTATAAAAACTGTTCATTTCGACAGGATCACCAGGAAAATTAAATGCCACGATTGGACAAAAGCTAATCTATTGCAAAATGAATGATAACACTTGAAAAGGAGCTTTTATGCTTTTCCGGGTTGAATTATATTACAAGGAACAACACTAGTTTTATTTAATCATCATTAACGCTGCCATTGTTTCGATGCCATCCAAAAAATTTCCAATACGTATATTTTCATTTTCTGCATGTTGGTTGTTGTCGTGATTGGCAATAGGAACCGTGATTGTTTTTGCCTGCAGAATTTTCTCAAAAAGAAAAAGCGGCAAGCTGCCACCCATTGTTGGTTGAAGTACTATTTGATCTGTTGTTGTTGATTTTACAGCAGCAATAATTTTTTGAATGATTGGTAAATCCATCGAAGTTCGTTGGGCATTGTAACTGTCAACATCGGGCAAAATTTTTATAATTTTTTCATGCACCTTTCTTTCGGCATCGGTAGGATCATGATCGGTTATAAAATAACCCGCTGCTTTAATATGATCTACCACTTTCTGCTGTTGTTTTTTCCAGTCATTGCCCAACACCAGCCTCAGATCAATAACAGTTGTAGCAGTGGTTGGAACCTGGTTGCTTGCCAGTTTGCCTACATTGCCACTTTGTATTCCATTAATGTTTAAGGATGGAAGGTTTATGCATTCGCCGAGGTTCTTGCCTGTTGTTTCAACTGTAACGATACCTAATTCATTTTTCATTTGTTCATCTACATCAGGAACTTCCTTTAAAGCTTTTTGCTCGAGTAAGCTTAGAGGTATGACATCGTCATAAAATCCTTTTATAGTAACTCGACCACTATCATCTTTCATGGATGCTAATAGTTTCACAAGCATCATCGCAGGGTTCGGTGCCCAGTTTCCATAATGACCGCTGTGCAACGGGCGTTTGGATGCATAAACGGTAAGATCTAAATGCGTATCACCTCGAACACCAAAAACTATTTGCTTTTTGCCAGACTGGTGCACCGGGCCATCACATATTATCCATAGATCTGATTGCAGCAGCGAGTGATATTTTGCAAGAATTTGATCGAGATGCGTTGATCCTGCTTCTTCTTCTCCTTCAAACAGGAATTTAATATTGCAGCCAGGTGCCATGCCGGTGTTTTTAATAGCGGCGTAGGCATTTAAAATAGCTGCAACACCCGCTTTGTCGTCAGATGCGCCCCTTGCATAAAGTCGCCATTCTTTTTCAAATTGATTACCCGCTGGAAAAGGAATAGCGATACCACCTTTATCAATAGGAGCAGAAAAAAGTTTGGGCTGAAAAGGTTCCAGGCCTTTTGCCCATTGAAGAGGGTTAACAGGCTGACCATCATAATGAGCATAAAAAATTAATGTTTTAGTTGCTCCGGGCACAAGAACTTCTCCATAAATTGCGGGAATAGCATTGCTGGTTTCTGCAGATAATAACTGCACTTTTTTAATGCCCCGATCCTGCATCATCTGCATTATAAAGGCGGCGTTTTTTTCCAGACCTGCAGGGTCAGCCGCCACATTAGGCAAAGCCAAAAAGGCAGTATATTCTTTGAAAATATTTCGAGCGTTTTCTGCGGCGTATTTCCGGATAGCAATAATAGTAGCGGTTTGCGCTGATACAACGGGGATTAGCAAAATGATAAAGAGAAAACAATAAAGATGCTTTTTCATGTTATCGTTATTTTATATTGGTTGATAAACAAGAACCGGAAGTAATTTGGATATCCAAAGAAATACGACTGAACATAGTTGGTGATTACCTGTTTTTACTAAAGAATTTGAAAGCATTGTAAACAGCCAGGTGCATAATTGTAGCATGATCTTCGTTTTTAAAGTATTCGTAACGGAGTTGCTTTGACGGCGTGACGTTTCGATGAAAATATTTATTCAATGTTTTGCTGTCATTCACCATTTTTTTGCCTTCCTTACCTACTGCCAGGTATATTTTTCCATTCGGTACGGATTTATATTCTACTTCTGATTTCACCCTTAATAAGCTTTCATCATCCCACCATAAACTGGGACTAATGATAATGTAATTGTTAAATAGTGCTGGTTGCTTTAATGCAATCTCAGTAGCGAGTAAGCCACCGAATGATTGCCCAATAATAGTCCGTTCTTCACTCGTGCGGTATTCTTTTTTGATTAATGGTTGTAATTCTTTTTCGATAAAACGAATAAAATCATTCGAATGCCCGGAGGTTGGAAATTCCTTGATAAAGGTTGTGTCTGTCGGTTCAAAGGTAAAATCTCTTTTACGATCTACATTGGCAATTCCTACTACAATAGTCGGTGGCAACAATTTAATCCAGGAAAAACCGGCAAATTGAACGAGGCCGGCAATATGTATAAAATCTTCATCAGCCGAACCATCTAATAAATATATGACCGGGTACTTTAAGGTATCCGTTGCTGTATATCCTTCGGGTAAATAAATGTTTAATATACGTTCTTCTCTCAATTCCGCCGAATGCATGGTAATAGTGTGGCCAATAACAAATGGTTTGGACGTCGTAAGAATTTTATTCTTCTGAGCATCGGTTTTCAGTGCCAGTATACAAAGCAGGATGGCCGCCACGGAATGCTTTAGTCTTGAAAATTTCATTGCCGGTGAAATTAGGTGCATTCTGCAAATTGCAGCCTTATTCAAAGGGTAAGGTTTTTTAGGTATGTTATCAAAAAATAATACCATGAAAAGCAAAGCTCATCTGAAAGGACATCCGCTACACCCGATGTTGATCTTGTTTCCTATCGCCTTTTTAACCGGTAGTTTCATTTCAGACCTGGCGGCCTGGCTACGAAATGATCCTGGCTTTTGGATGTTGGCCTTTTGGTTACAGATCGCCGGCGTTGCAACTGGGTTGCTGGCAGCTATTCCCGGTATCATCGATTTTATTTATACAGTACCGCCGCACAGTTCTGCAAAATCCCGCGGTGCCAAACATGGCGTTTTAAATACGCTCAATATCCTGCTTTTTTTAGCCGTTTGGTTTTACCGTCAAAAGGAAGACCCTTCAACAGCCCTCATTATTATTTTGGAATTTGCTGGCGTTATTGGTCTGACAGTAGCAGGTTGGATGGGAGGAACCCTTGTATATCGCAATCAAATTGGTGTAGATCCGAGATATGCCAATGCTGGTAAATGGAAAGAGGAATTTTTTAGAGCTAACGTGAAAATTGAGATAGCAACCACTGGTGAATTACAGGAAAATCAGATGAAATTATTGCATATAAACAGCAAGCGCATCGTACTCGCAAAAACCAAAGAAAGATATGTTGCTTTCGACGATCGCTGTACTCATAAAGGAGGTTCACTGGCTGGTGGCTCTATGATTTGTGGCACAGTACAATGTCCCTGGCATGGTTCGCAATTCGGTGTTAACGATGGAGGCGTTAAAGCAGGTCCTGCCAAGGATGGCATTAAAACCTATAAGGTAAGCGAAAGCGATGGCAAAGTTTGGTTGTTAATGGAAGAACAAATCAATCAACTACCAGCTTAAAGATTATCGCTTTTTCGAAAAAAGCAAGACCTTTTCAAAGCTGTCAGGAGTTTAATGTTGAACGGGGATTTCCATCTTCATCAAACCTCTTTTCCAGGTATTCATTCCGAATGGGTACAACAATCAAAATAGAGATGGCAATAATTTTAATGGCTACTTCAAAACTAAAAATAGCAGGGGCTGAAAAAAATATTGAAAGTATTGCTGCAACTATATAAAACACGCCCAATATAAAGTAAGGAATTATTAAAAAGCGCTGTGCTTCCCTCCAAATTGCTATATTATCCCTCCATTCTTTTTTTACTACAATTTCATTATACCAGCGTTTATTAGCGGGTGGGAAGAACTTGAAAATTATAAATTGTACCAGGAAAAGTATACCTGTAAAAAAAGTTAACAATGCAAAATAATTGGAAAAGGGTTCCATGGCTAGAGGTTTCGGGGCAGTAAAGATGCATCTATAAAACTTTGTTTCCCGCTTTTTAGCCAGCTAAAATTGAATCTTTTTATAACTGTAATTGTCAAACCCGTGGGGTGTGTAGTTTTTCGATTTTTCGCCCATGCTGAAATTATAAAGCCTTAAGCTCACTTTATAACGCCAATACTATTCTGAATAGCACGCAAATTTTTCTACAGTTAAGCTATTTTAAATGCTATTAATAAGTAATGTGTAGAAATATCTCTTATTTATGCTTTAAACTGCTTCAACAAAAAGCGATTTTATTGATGGCTTCATTTTTTAAAACTTACTGTTTTTTATTTCATTAAATATTAAGATAATGCAGAATGGAACCATGATTCAATACTTTCATTGGTATACGCCCTCAGACGGAAACTTCTGGAAAGAAGTAGCTGAAAGAGCGGAATGGCTTTCCAATATTGGGATTACCAGTGTTTGGCTACCGCCGGCCAGCAAGGCTAGTTCCGGCGGATACAGTGTGGGGTATGATGTATATGATTTGTATGATTTAGGCGAGTTTGACCAGGAAGGAAGTGTAAGAACTAAATATGGCACAAAAGAAGAATATAAGGCAGCTGTAAAAGCATTGAAAGATAATGGTCTGCAGGTGATGGTTGACGTGGTTGTAAACCATAAGGGCGGGGGAGATGAAACCGAAAAATTTATGGCTATTAAGGTAGAAGACCATGACCGTAATAACCAGGTGTCAGAACCCATGGAGATCGAAGCATATACCAAATTTACTTTTCCCGGCCGTGCAGGTAAGTACTCAAATTTTATTTGGGATCACCGTTGTTTTACAGGTGTAGATTATAATAATGCAAATGGTGAAACAGCCATTTTTAATATTTTGAATGAATGGGGTGATGACTGGGAAGAAATGGTAGATGGTGAAAAAGGAAATTATGATTACCTGATGTACAACGATATCGAATTCCGTAATCCCGCTGTTAGAGAAGAATTGTTTCAGTGGGCGCTTTGGTATTTCAAAGAGATTGGTTTCGACGGCGTAAGGCTGGACGCCGTTAAACATATTTCACCAAAGTTTTACAATGAATGGCTACATAGATTAAGGTCAGAAACCGGTATTGAACTATTTGCGGTTGGCGAATATTGGGCACCTGGTAACCTGGACCTGTTGCTAAAATATATTGATGCTACAGAAGGAAACATGAGCTTATTCGATTCGTCGCTCCATGCAAATTTGCACCGGGCGTCTAAGGCAGGTTCTAATTACGACCTGAGAAAGATATTTGATGATACCCTCGTAAAAGCTATGCCGGATAAAGCTGTTACGGTAACAGACAATCATGATACACAACCCTTACAGGCATTGGAAGCACCTGTAGAACATTGGTTTAAAGCAATTGCTTATTCACTGATACTTTTACGGCAGGAAGGTTATCCCTGTGTTTTCTATCCTGACCTGTATGGTACCAGTTATACCGATAAAGGAAAAGATGGCAACGACTATGAAATTTTCTTAGATAAAGTACACGAATTGGAGCCGTTGCTTTTTGCCCGTGGCCATCATGCATATGGCTTGCAGCGGGATTATTTTGATCATCCAAATTGCATTGGTTTTACAAGGGAAGGTGATGAAGAACATGAAGGTTGTGCTGTTTTAATTTCTAATGGCGACGCAGGTTTTAAAGCGATGGAAATAGGTAAAAGATATGCGGGAAATAAATTTGTTGACCTCCTTCAAAAAAGTGAAGCAACTATAACTGTAGATGAAAATGGGTGGGCCGATTTTACAGTTCCTGCAGGTTCAGTTAGTGTATGGGTTGTTGCAAACAAATAGAAAAAATATTCAACATCGGTGTACTTCAGTAACATCGCAAAAAGGTTGCCTTAACAAGCAGCCTTTTTTAAATTAACTACAACAGCGCTGGTTACCGCATTATTTTATAACCATCTTATACTTTTCTACCTGCTACCAATTTATTTTCGCGTATAAATTTTGCAGCTTTAAATAGAAATTTTCCTGCCCGCTGTTTGGAAGGTTACTGTTTAACCTTTTTGACACATTGCTCTTTAAATATTTATACATGCCAGAGAATAATAGGTACGATGCCATTGTAGTTGGCTCGGGAATTAGCGGCGGATGGGCTGCAAAGGAGCTTTGCGAAAAAGGCCTGAAAACGATTGTGCTCGAAAGAGGGCCAATGGTAAAACATATAAAAGATTATCCAACTGCAACGCTTGATCCATGGCAATTCAAGCATCGCCTGCACGTTGATCAAATTGAAAGAGAAAATCCTGTTGTTGGTCGTTGCTATGCGTTTGATGAAGCTACCCAGCATTTTTTTGTAAAAGATGAAGAGCATCCCTATGTACAGGAAAAGCCTTTTGATTGGATCCGTGGTTACCAGGTTGGAGGTAAATCGTTGATATGGGCCAGGCAAACACAGCGTTGGAGTAAATTCGATTTCGAAGCCCCTGGGAGGGATGGTTTCGCGGTTGACTGGCCTATCCGTTACGAGGATATTGCCCCATGGTATAGTTATGTTGAAAGTTTTGCGGGAATTAGCGGTAACAAGGATGGTTTGGAGACGCTGCCTGATGGTGAATTTTTACCTGCTTTTGAAATGAACTGTGTGGAAAAGGAAGTGCAGCAACGCATTATGGCAGCGTATAAAGACCGGCATGTAATTCAAGGCAGGTGTGCGCATTTAACAAGGCTTAACCCCAATCATTTAAAACAAGGCAGGGTGCAATGCCAGGCGCGCCATTTGTGTTACAGGGGATGCCCGTTTGGCGCTTATTTTAGTTCAAATGCTTCCACGCTTCCCGCAGCGGAAAAAACGGGCAATCTTACCATCAGGCCCGATAGTGTGGTTCATTCAGTTATTTATGATGAACAAAAACAAAAAGCCGTTGGCGTAAGGGTAATTGATGCAAAAACTAACCAGGCCATCGAATACTTTGCCAATGTTATTTTCCTGAACGCTGCCTGTTTAAATACCAACTTGATATTGCTAAATTCTATATCGGGCCGCTTCCCAAATGGACTTGGAAATGAGAATGGATTATTGGGCAAATACATCGCTTTTCATAATTACAGGGGTTCAGTTAACGCCACATTCGAAGGATTTGAAGACAAGTATTATTATGGCAGGAAACCAACGGCCGTTATGATGCCAAACTTTAGAAACGTACACAAACAGGAGATGGATTTTTTACGCGGCTATATGGTACATTATAGTGCAACAAGGGGCGGTTGGTCGAATGGCAATAACAAACCGGGCATTGGTGAAGCGTATAAGGAATCTCTGCTTGAACCCGGTCCATGGAGTATTTATATGATGATGCAGGGAGAGCATATTCCACAGGAGTCAAACCATGTAAGACTTCATCCATCATTGAAAGATGCATGGGGTATTCCTCAACTAATCACCAATGTAGATTATACGGAAAATGATGAACTGATCTTACAGGACTTCCTGGAGCAGGGTACGGAAATGCTGAAAAAAGCGGGATGTAAAAACATTGTCCAATCAGATAGCAAACAGGCACCCGGTTTAGACATTCATGAAATGGGCGGAGTAAGAATGGGTCGAGATCCCGGCACATCGTTATTGAACGGATGGAACCAGTTGCATCATTGTAAAAATGTATTTGTAACCGATGGCGCCTGCATGACATCTACCAGTACACAAAATCCTTCTATTACCTATATGGCATTAACAGCAAGGGCAGCAGATTATGCTGTGAAAAAATTAAAAAAAGGAAATTTATAGACCTGGGGTAATGAGCAGCATTCTTATTAGTAATTACCAGTTTAATGTTAAAAAAAATTATAAAAACTTGTTTAATTATTAATTTATAGAAGGGTAAAAAAGATAATAAAAATACTTTTTCAATAAGTTATCCTGATGAATCTTAAAACTAAAATAGCGACAATAATCACACGGATTTATTGTCGCCATCATTAGTTAATTATTGAATTAACTGCTAGTACCTGCCAGAGAATTGCAGCTGTTTATTAAACATACTTCGTAACACCGGGAACAGCAATTGGGTAATAGCCATCTGCATCCGGGTTCAACGGCGCAGCGGCTGCAAAATCGTACACTTTTGGTTGGATGTTCAACCCGCTGTTGATTGCTTTATCCCATTCCACTTCCTGCCCACTATAAGTTGCCATTCTGCCCAGGATAGATGTCATGGTGCTTTTCGCCCCGTTTTCTGCATCGGCAAATTTGTATTCGCCTTTTACAATAGCTGCAAACAATTCATCGTGTTCTGTTTGATAAGGATTGTTTTCGGTCTTTTTATCAAACTGGTAGATCACGTTTCCTTTTAAATCGACGATATTGGCAGCGCCCGCTTGTATCCTGCCTTTTGTGCCAATTAAAAGTTCATCTACTTTACTGGTAGTGCCTGGTATATGGCGGCATTGACTATTCAAAATGCTTCCATCTGCGTAATGATATTCTACGTAGTGATGATCGAATATTTCTCCGTGTTCTTTGCCTTTGCGAACCTGCCTGCCGCCAAGGCCCTGAGCACTAATAGGGTAGGCGCCTTTAAACCAGTTTACAGCGTCCAGGTTATGTACATGTTGTTCTGTAATATGATCGCCACAAAGCCAGTTGAAATAATACCAGTTTCTCATCTGGTATTCCATTTCAGTTTGACCTGCTTTGCGGGGACGCACCCAAACGCCATCATTGTTCCACCAGGCCTGCATGGACGTGATATCGCCAATAAGATCCTTACGTTTAAATAATTCACGGTAACTATTTTGGTAATGCCTTTGCAAGCCTACTACCACGTTTAATTTCTTTTGTTTTGCTATGGCCGCAGTAGCTAAAACCTTCTGAATTCCTGCAGGATCGGTAGCTACAGGTTTCTCCATAAATACATGTTTGTTCCGGGCAATAGCTTCTTCAAAATGTATTGGACGAAAGCCGGGAGGTGTTGCCAGTATTACAACATCTGCCAGTGCAATGGCTTTTTTATATCCATCAAAACCGGTAAATTTTCTTTCTTCCGGTACATCGATCCTTGTTTTGAAGCTGGCACCGCTGGCATCTGTGTTTTCTTCTGAAATTAATTCTTTGTAGCAGTTGTCGAGATTGTCGCGAAAAGCATCGCTCATAGCAACCAGCTTTACATTTTGCTTGCTCGACATGGCCTGTATGGCTGCACCAGTTCCACGGCCGCCACAACCAACCAGTGCTACTTTAATAACATCGTTAGCACCTGCAAAGTAATTGGCTTGCGAAAGAAAGGGCGCGGCCAGCAATCCACCCGCCAGAAGGCTGCCTTGTTTTACAAAATCCCTTCTTGATTTGGAAGCATCGTTGTTGTTCATTTCGTTTTCTTTAAAAGTTGATATACCGAATAAAATTCAAATAAATTATTTGCCCAGGTACTCCTGGAAAAAAGCAGTTGCTGCTTCGTGTGTGGGCGCTTCAAGTGGCCTCACAATTCTGAATCCAACGAAGGGCGCATCTGTAAGCCACCATTTACTCCTGGGTATTTGCGGATCCCGCCGGTTCCATACTGGTTCGGATGGAATGCGGTTGGCAGACCTGAGTGCCTTTGCCTCATCAGCATAACTGCCGCCTTTTATCACCTTTGGATATTTCGCTTTATTGGCGGCAGGAATTACGGGAACGGTGTCTGTTATTTTTTCATATGCTTTTTCATCATAATGATCCAATGTCCATTCGCTTACATTGCCGATCATATCATATAATCCAAATGCATTTGGCATTTTTTGTCCACTTATTTGAAATTTATCACCGCTGTTCTTTTTATACCATGCATATTTATCCAGTTCGGATGCGTTATCGCCAAAATAGTAGGCAGTACTGCTACTTGCCCGGCAGGCATATTCCCATTCGGCCTCGGTAGGAAGGCGGTAAAAAATACCTGTTTTTCGATATAGCCAGCGGCAATACATAAGAGCGGCATATTGCGACAAGCTGTTTACAGGAAAGCCACCTTGTTTTCCCATTCCTAAACTTAGATCGATATATTGAGGACTTGGCCTCGTTACAGCATCAACGGCAGAATTCTGGCTGGTATTTTCATCCTTATAAAATACATCAAATGCATCCCGGCTAACTTCAAAAGAACTCATCCAAAAAGGAGAGAGTGCTATTTTTTTACGTGGATTTTCATCAGCTTCACCTTCACCCGGGTTGCTTCCCATTGTAAAACTTCCTCCTTTTACTGCCACCATTTTGAATTGTATGGCCGAACCCGGAACAGGTTGCTGGTAGGCATTGAAGGAATCGAGGGAACTTTGTGCCTGCAGAATCATCGATTGCATTAAGAAAAATGCAGAAGAAAAAACATATTTCAATGACGTAAATTTAAAAATTCGCGGGATAACAGAAGATGTGAACGAAATAACCAATATCCCCGGCTGGTTTGCAACGCGTACGAAATAAAACATTTTATTGTTTTAAAAATCAAAGTTGGTCACAATTTGTTTGACTTCCAGTGTTGTTTGAAACCTTTAGATGAAAAATAACCAAGTTTTGTTTTTTTCCTCGTAACCACTAGCAACTCAGCATTAACGGATCGAACCAGTTTTTTAGCCTTCTGTTTTGATAACAGGCTACAGGCTTTAGTGAGCCAGTCTGCTATTGTACCATCGTCAGCAATTACAGTCACATTTTTTTGAACGGTAATACCATAGCCAGTGCGTGGATCAATGATATGTGAGTAACGTTTGTTGTTATATTCCATAAACTGGAACAGATCTCCGGAGGTTGTAACGGTCTTATTACTTACCAGCAATTGCCTGGTTAGTAAAGCTTCTGCATCACCGGGTATATTCACACCAATTGTCCAACCTTCTGTACCAGGAGGCTTTCCAATTGTAGTGATGTCGCCGCTTACATCTACCAGTGCATTGTTTAACTTGTTTAACTGTAGAAAGTCAATTACTTTTTGTGCGATATAGCCCTGGGCAATGCCTCCAAGATCGAGCTGCATACCACCCACAGTAAGTTCTACTGTTTTGGTTACTGTATCAACTTTAACCTTATTAAAACCGGTAAGTATACGTTTTTCCTTTACCATTTTATCTGTTGGAAACAGTTTGTTCTTTCGTGCATTTCGCCAAAGTTTCGTCAAGGGGCCAAGGGTAATATCGAAAGTGCCCTGGCTTTTTTCATAGGCAATTTTTGATTTTAATATAATATCGAAAAGCGATGGAGATACAACAACAGGGCTACCTGATCCTGCTCTTGCACACAATCTGTTTAATTCACTGCTATCGATGTAATCACTAAAAATAGTAACCATTGAATCTACCAGCAGGAAGGCTTTGCCAGCAATTTCGTTAGCAATTAAAGAATCATTGGAATAGAAGATTATAGTAAAAGGTGATCCCATCTTCTCCTCAGAATAGGTGAAACGCTTTTGTTGTGCAATGCCGCTAACGGTTATAAGGCAAAAGCTGATTGTGAAGAATATAAGTCGAAACAATATTTTGCTATTTACAAATGAATGCCGGTAAATTTAGCACTACAAAAAATACCAACGAATGCAACGCAGGAAATTTATGCATCAATCATTGCTGGCGACTGGTGCCATGTTTGCAGCTTCATCCGCAATTGCTGCGGAAAATAAAGAGGAAAAGCTTGCAGACAATGCCAAACCTTTCCACTTGAATTATGGATTTCACGACGGCATGTTTAAGAATCATGCAGGCAATGACTTTATTGAGCAGATCAAGTTTGCACATAGTATGGGCTTCAGATCTATTGAAGACAATGGCATGATGGGCCGCACTATCGAACAACAAAAATCAATTGGAGATACGCTTGCGAAACTCGGTATGACCATGGGTGTATTTGTGGTAACAGTGGACGGTTGGCACTGGAAGACCTCTATTGCATCCGGTAAACAGGAGTGGACCGACCTGATGATAAAAAATTGTAAAGACGCTATTGAAGTTGCCAAACGATGCAATGCAAAACATATGACCGTTGTACCCGGAAATTTTGAAAGGTCGTTACCAATGGATATACAAACAGCAAATGTGATTACTGCCTTGCGTAAAGCCTCCGCCATTTTTGAGCCGCATGGTTTAATAATGGTGCTGGAAGCATTAAGCGATAATCCCGATCTGTTCTTGCGGCATACAGATCAAAGCTATATGATCTGTAAGGCTGTAAATAGCCCTTCATGCAAATTTTTATTCGATATGTATCACATGCAGCGTAACGAAGGAAATATTATTGCCAACCTTGATAAGGTATGGGAAGAGACAGCCTATTTACAAATAGGTGATAACCCTGGAAGAAATGAACCAGGTACCGGTGAAATGAATTACAGGAACATTTTTAAACATATACATGCAAAAGGGTACACCGGTGTATTAGGAATGGAACATGGCAATTCTATACAGGGTAAAGAAGGGGAACTTGCATTGATAAAAGCGTACAGGGACGCGGATAGTTTTATGAGCTGAATATTAAAACGACATTTAACACAGATGGTATTAGTGAACAGCTGGTACGTTTTATTTTTCGGCAACTGATGTATAATTAAAATCTTATAATTTTTAGCGAGCCCGTAAACGGCTTACCATGTTTATTCGTCTTTACGATGTAGTAATAAACTCCTGCTGGCAAAGCTTTTTCCTTTAAACGATCCTTCCCAGGCATTTGCATAAAAAATCAAACAGCATCAGTACAGCTGCACACTTGAATGAATAACCCTTGAAAAGTATACGTTCTTTATGGCAGGCAAATTGATTGCGAATTTACTGCTATTAGATACACAGATAAAGGCCAGCTTTTTTTATCCGTATGATTTTTCATGAGAAATCTTGCTACGTTGCTAGCATTAACGGGTAAGTTGAATTATATTGAGTGATAAACATCAAATGTCATGAGAAAATATCTGATCCCCGCACTTTTCCTGGTGACCACTATAAATTTTACAAGCTGTAAAAAAGATGATGTTCCTGTAGTTGTTGTTACAAAAACACAGCTATTAACCAAATCTCCCTGGAAACAGGTTGACTCCGAAGTTAGCACGGGCGGTGCATTTACATCTGATTGGTCAAGTTGGGATGCATGTGATAAAGACGATCTTACTACCTTCAAAACGGATAAAACCTACCAGGCAACTGAAGGAGCTACAAAATGCAATCCTGCTGACCCTGATCTTATTGATTCCGGCACCTGGGATTTTAATTCAGACGAAACAAAATTGATCATGGATGTTCTTTCAACAACCATTGTTAAGCTCGATGAAACTGACCTGATTGTCACCTTTAAATATGGCGTAAACGAAGTCCGTATCAGTTTCAAACATTAAATAGGTAAGGATCAATTGTTTTATCCAGTTAGCAAATTGCATTGTAGTCAAAAGCAGGAGCAGCAGTATTTTACATACCATGTATCCGTGGAAGTTGGCTACTTTTGCCGGCATAATAAATACAACTTTAATTAAAGCCGGCCTTATGAAAAAAATATTAGTGACTTTGTGCATACTAATTGTCGCTACTGGAAGTATTATCGCACAAAAAAACGATATGCAATCAAAACTACTTCGTCATGTTGTGCTATTTAGTTTTAAAGAAGGTAGTAATCCTGAGCAAGCAAAGGCAGTTGAAACGGCTTTTGCTGCCTTGCCTCAAAAAATTAAAGAGGTTAAGGCTTTTGAATGGGGCACAAACAATAGTCCTGAAAATTTAAACCAGGGTTTTACACATTGCTTTTTTGTAAGCTTTGCTTCGGAAGCTGACAGGGCTATCTATTTGCCGCATCCGGATCACAAAGCATTCGTTGAGGTATTAAAGCCGGTGCTTGACAAAGTTCTGGTAATAGATTACTGGACAAAATAGGAAATGCTTTCTCCTAATAGTTTGCCCCTGAGCTTTACATCAGCATCTGTATTAAGTTATTTGTCGATCTGCCTGTAATTGCGTCAATGCAACTGGTTTACACCTGGTTTAAAACATTACTTGCTTTAAACCAGGCAGATACTTTATAACATATTAATATCCGGCAGGTTTTGTAAAGCCGCTTGTAAATGCTGTAACCTTTTTGGAAAAGGTAATTAACTCAGGTTCATTCCAATACTTACTTACTATTTGAACACTAATAGGTAATCCATCTTTACTTAAACCAACCGGGATAGTTATTGATGGATGACCAGATGCGTTAAAGCAGGCTACATATGGCCAAACATAATTAAGGTATACAATATCATTGCCTTCATAGTTTATAGCAGTCCCGATTTTACATCGTTTAAAAGCAGGGCCGAATGAGACTGGGCATATCAAAAAATCATATTCTTCAAAGAACTTTTCCCATCGTTCTATCAGCAAACTTCTCCGGTACAAAGTTGAACCATAGTGATTAGCCTGCAGTTTAAATCCATCGCTCATTGCTTTCATTAATCTCGGTGAATGTTGTTGCAAACCATTCAGGACTCCCTTCTTTAACTGATGTTTTATAAATGATCTTACATACCATGGAGTGCCCTGTGAAATGATATAGGGAAACAAATCACAATACATTTCGAGTGTTTCAACATGCAATGTTTGATCAGGTATTTTACAATGGATATTTGCACCATTGTTTTTTAGTTTATCAACCAGTTCTTCAATGGCAAGTTTTACGGTTTCACTTGAGGCGTAGCCTGGCCACCCGCTTGTCCAGGCTATTTTGTAATGATTGATTGATCTTTCAGAAGGGATTTTCCAATTAATATCAGGAATGTTCCGGTCGCTTTTATGCGGACCAACAATGATCTTCCAAAGCAGTTCCAGGTCATCGATATTCCTGGCTAACGGACCTGCCTGCGTCATATGAACTATAAAACTTTTTATACTGGGAAGCGATGGAATATTACCATGTAAGGGCACTGTTTTGTCTGTTGGTTTTAAACCGTATACGCCACAAAATGCCGCAGGAAGTCTTATTGACCCACCAAAATCTGCACCAAGTTCAAGGGCAGTAAAACCGGCAGCTAAAGCAGCAGCACCTCCGCCGGTACTTCCCCCGGGTGTATATTCGAGGTTATACGGATTTTTCCCTTCCGGGTAAAGATCTCCCTGTACCTGGTAGTCGATCAGGTTTTTGGGCACATTGGATTGACCCAAAATAATTGCGCCACTTTTTCTGATGCGTTCAATTACGACCGCATCTTCCGGGGCAGTAAATTTTTCAAGTATTTTGGCGTTTAGATTGCTCTTTTTGTTTTTTATCCAAAACTGCTCTTTCACGGTTACGGGTACCCCATGTAAAGGGCCGCGCCATTTGGCATCTTTTGCCTCCCTGTCACAAGCTTCTGCCTCTTCCAAAGCCTCGTTTTCAAATACCGTAACAAGCGCATGAATTTCCGGGTTTTGCCTTTTAATTCGTTGAAGATGTTCTGTAACTATAGCAGTGCTGGTTGCTTGTCCGTTTTTTATTAAACTGGCTAGTTCAAGGGCAGATCGATAGACAAAGTTTTCCATCTATGTATTGGTTGGAAGAACAATATAAGGTAAAGCCAACTTACACAAGAACATTATCCGTTATCGGCAAAACTTTCCAGAACAGTCATTCCGCCATCAATAAAAATGCTGGCTCCAGTAATATAATCCGAAGCATCAGATGCAAGAAATACGGCGAGGTTGGCCACATCAGAAGGCTGCCCTATACGGTTATATGGAACCAGGGTTAGCAAGCTTTTCATGGCTTCCGGCGTTTTCCATGCATCGGTATTGATGGGGGTTTGAATGGCTCCGGGACAAATATTATTAACCCGTATTTTCCGGTCGCCGTATTCCTGCGCCAGGCTTTGCATAAACATTTTTATAGCACCTTTTGAAGAAGCGTAATTTACATGCCCTGCCCAGGGAATAGACTCATGAACTGAACTCATACAGATGATCTTTCCACAAGCTGCCGATCTTTCGGGAACGGGCCCGCGTCGAAGCATTTCAATAATGGCTTCACGGGCACAAAGAAACTGGCCTGTAAGATTAACGCTAATTACTTTATTCCATTGATCCAGGGTCATTTCATGAAACGGCGCGTCTTTTTGAAGTCCTGCATTGTTTATAAGAATGTCTATTGTGCCAAAGGCTTCAAACATCTTTTTGAACATTAATTTAACCTGCGCTTCATCACTCACATCAGCCTGCACGGTAATTGCCTTGCTCCCAAACGAACGAATTTTTTCAGCAACTTTTTCTGCAGCCGCAACATCCGAATTATAGTTTACTACAACATCAGCACCCGCTTCGCCAAGACTGATTGCTATGGCTTCACCAATACCCGAACTCGCACCTGTAACGAGTGCAGACTGACCTTTCAAAGAAAAATTCATCATTATAAGTTAAGCTTTAGCCGGGTTTACGAAATCAATGCTAAAGCTTACACAAACGTAAATTCTATAGCAGATTGCTTATTCCTGTTTTCGAAATTTTATAACAAAGAAACCGGGTTAAATATGTTTTTTTTAAATAGATTAATATCCTTGCAATAAAAGTCAGATACTATTTCCCTGCTTTTTTGTTGTCATTTTACCTGTTCCTTCTGAATCATCTTTTGTGTGTTTCTTTTTACCTTTCTTACTTACACTAACAGCACCTTTTTGATTGGTTTTTTGTGATTCGCCTTTGTGTTGGGGGGTGCTTTCACCAGTAGTTTTTGCACCATCTTTATTATTCTGGTTCATATAAAAACAATATTTAAAAGTTATAGTTCACTTTAAAATTCTTCATCCTCATCCTCCTCATCTCCCAGCATTTCGTATTGAAATTCTATAGTTTTATCCAGCAGTTCATAATCAAATTCATCCATTGAGAAAGCTGCTGCAAAAACAAAGGCAAAATTGAGATCATAAAGATCATCTTCGTCCAGCCAGTCTTCTTGTGTAGCTAAAACTATCCAGTGGTAAAGTGTTTCACCCGATTCCGGCAACTGCATTGTTTCCAGCAGAGTTGCTCTATCAATAATAAAACTATTATATGCCGTTCCGGTCCACTCAATAGTTGTGTCTGTCAGATTCCAGTTACCGAATTTCATGTTGTTAGTTTTAATTGATGATAAACTGTTTGAAGATTGCTAATTAGCTATTAAAATGTTGTGCCCGTTAAAGATTGGTCCTAACAACTCTTAAATTTTACAACCGGCTTAATCACCTGGTAAATTGTTTTGTTAGTTATTTATAATAAACAAGATAATGTTTACAGAAGTTTAAGCATTCATCCTGGTGTTGACTCTACTAATATGCCTACTTTTATTTGGAATGAAGTTATTAAGGATCATATTTTTTTTATTACTGCTTTGTAAAAATTTGCCCTCGGTAGCACAAGATACCTTGTTCTGGAAAGCAGCAGATACTTTAACCTGGAATGATTTCAAGGGAATGCCCAACCGTTCAGCGCGATATCTTGCCATAAGCGCAACCGGAATTACCTATACGTACCGCTATACTGACGCAGGTCTTAATTTCCAGGTTAGAGCGTTTTTCGTTCGAAGTAAATCATGGCGCAATTATGGTACCGATTTAAAAGTACTTAAACACGAGCAGGGACATTTTGATATTACTGAAATTTATGCAAGAAAATTAGCAAGCCAGATGCAGCAATTAAAACCAACTAAAAGCAATTTCCGCAAGTCAGTTGAAGCTCTCGGTGAAAGCATAATAAACGAGAAAAATAAAACTCAAAAGCAATACGACCTTGAAACTGGTTCAGGTACTAAAAGGAAAATGCAGCGTAAATGGGAAACAGCAATTCAACAACAATTGGAAGGAGAGCCCGGTTGTTGCAAGAATGAGTTTTATCCAGGCTTATAGGCATAAAAAAGATCAAAGGCGGTTTTCAGGTTGCCTTTGATCTTATAATAAATCGATTAGTTTATCATCAGAAATGCCATCTTACGAAGGCCTCCATTGCGGCATATTGGGTTAAACCAAGCTTTGCATACAAGTTAGCGGTATTGGCATTTCGTTCTTCAGCACGTTGCCAGAACTCCCTGTCATCACTTCCCTGGAAGGGGACCATATCTTTTTGAGACTGGTGTATAAAAATGCCGTTTTTCTTTTTATTTACCTGGTCCGGGCTCATTGGAATGGCCATTTCAATTTCGGTAATATCCCATTCCTGCCACGCACCTTTATACAACCAAACCCAACAATCTCTTATCCATTCATCACCTGCTTCTTTTATTCGGTGCAGCGATTCGAAAACAATTTCGAGGCAAACTTTATGAGTGCCATGCGGATCTGCAAGATCGCCCGCACAAAACACCTGGTGTGGTTTTAATTGACGCAGCAATTCCATAGTTTGCAAAACATCCGCTTCTCCCATTGGATTTTTATGGATCGTTCCTGTTTCATAAAAAGGAAGATTTTGAAAGTGCCATTGGCCTTCTTTTAAACCAACATACCGGCAGGTGGCTGCTGCTTCACAACGGCGTATCAGTCCTTTGATAGCCCGTATTTCAGGAGAATCGATTTGGGTGGGTCGTTTGCTGCTTAAATAATTTCGGGCTTCCTGCAATATACCTTTTGATTTTTCTGTGTTGATGCCAAACAGGTCTTCAAAGCCTACTGCAAACTCCAGGAAGCGGGTAACAAATTCATCTGAAACGGCAATGTTTCCACTTGTTTGATAAGCTACATGCACTTCATGCCCATGATCGTGCAGCCGCATAAAGGTTCCACCCATACTAATAATATCATCATCCGGATGTGGCGAAAATATTACGCAACGTTTTGGCATTATATCGGTGCGTTCGGGATGTGTAGTTGCATTGCTGTTTGGTTTTCCTCCCGGCCAGCCGGTTATCGTATCGCGAAGGATATAAAAAACCTGGAGGTTAATATTGTAAGAATCGCCTTTTTCAACTACAAGGTCACCCAGGCCATTCTCGTTGTAATCGTTGTTAGTAAGACTTAAAATTGGCTTTTTAAGTTTCAATGCCATATTGGTAACCGCACGGCGTACTAATTGAGGAGTCCATTCAATTTCGCCGGTTAACCAGGGGCTTTTTATACGGGTTAATTCAGTACTTGCTTGTTCGTCGATAATAAAAATGCAATCATTATGCTGTTGCAACAAACTTGCCGGTAAATGTTCGGTAACTGTTCCCTCCACCGACTTTGCTACTATATGGGCCTTAGAGCCCCATGCGAGCAATATAATTTTACGTGCCTTCAGAATAGTACTAAGGCCCATTGTAATTGCAAGACGAGGCACTTTGCTTATGTTTCCAAATTCTTTTGAATTGGCAATCCTGGTACTGTTTTCAAGGGTCACCAACCGTGTTTTGCTATAGATGGATGAGCCGGGTTCATTAAAACCAATATGACCGTTATTCCCAATTCCTAATATCTGCAGATCGATACCGCCGGCGGCCTCAATTTTCGCCTCGTATTCCTGGCAATATTTTTTAATCTGTTCCTGCGGCCAATCACCATTCGGCAAATTAATATTGACAGGGTTGATGTCGACATGATCAAATAAATGACGGTGCATAAAACTCCAGTAACTCTGCACGGCATCCCTTTCAATAGGGTAATATTCGTCGAGGTTAAAACTGATTACATTTTTAAAACTTAAACCTTCCTCCCTGTGCATGCGTACCAGTTCTTTGTACATGTTTATAGGTGTGGAACCGGTAGCCATCCCAAGTACACATGGTTTGCCTTCCATCTGGCGGGCTCGTATGGTAGCAGCTACCTGCGTTGCTGCAAAAGCGGAACCCGCTTTGGGTGTCGAAAAAATTTGCACGGGAATCTGTTCGTAAGAAGTTACCATGATTTATTTGTTGGTTGATAAATAGAGTGGGAGGGAAGTTAATGTAAATGATACCAGCCCACTGTTTATATTAAATTTAATTTTAAACTATTTCGTGATGTGAATTTGTACTACTAAATTTTTGTTTTAAATTTTATTAAATGGCAATGTATTTAAGATGGTAATCGAACTATCATCTAAATGATTTCATGCCTGCTTCCCTGAGTTTTTTTGTAACCAGGTCTCCAATTGCTTTTCCCTGTTTGGCACCATTCTCAATTGCATCCCTAAAATGAATACCTCCATACAATCTTGAAATGGCGGCTTCTGCTGCAGCCTGCCTGAAACTGGTAAAACTTCTTTCCGGTATCTCAAACATTAGTTCGGTATTGTCAGAATATGCAAACGTATCGCCCAAAAAATAACTTAATACTTCGGCACTGGCATTAGATACTACACTGTGCCCGCTGGTATATTCCGGGAAAGGTGGTGTTTGCAATAATGGTTGCCATTTTATATCAATGTGTTTGTTTATAAATGTCTCAGGTCTTATACGGTTACTCTTGTACTTTTCCTCCCAGCAACAAATAAATGCATCCATTTGTGTAATGCCTGCTATGGCCAGCAATTGAATAGTTTCATTAAAAGGAAGATCTGCTTTTTTGGCAGCGATACAGGCAATGTTCATCCAATGTCCGCCAGGGCTAATTTTCTTAAATCCAAGCGACATATGCCCGGCTGTGGCAACCACAAATGGATTGCAATCCCAGAAAGAAGCTATATGCAACTGTTCTTCTGTTAACTTTTTTGTTACGGTATAAACCTCTGTTGCAAGTTTAAAAAAGTCGCTGGAAGAATCGGTACTATAGGCAACCGGGGGCAGTGTTTTACATTGCTCGGCAGAATCCAAAATAAGAGGAATGATCGTTTTCCAGTTTGGTTCTACGGCTTCCATATAAGACGGTGGTGTTGGGTACCAATAGCCTTCCTGCCGTTTTGGTGTATACCTTAACCTGGCACTTAATTTCCCATAGTTATCTTGTTTGGCAAATGCAACCACCTGTAATGCCACTGTTTTAGCCACTGCTATTGATGCAGTAATTTCCGATGATTTGATATTCTTTTTCTTCCTGATTTTGTCAAGAAGTTTCAATTGATCTTCCTGCAAATTCTCACCGGAAGGAAGCATTAATCTGCCAGTTTCGAGTATGCAATAAGTTGCGGCTAATTCCTTATTAAAATTGGTTTCAGAAATTTGAATATTACTAAATCGGTTAACTATTTTTTCAAGTGGTATAATAGCCGAATTTTTATGATTTATAATCGCATATGCACCCATAAGGCAATAGGCGTAATAACGGGATGCTGCAGGCGGATTCACAACATCGTGCATCATTATTACAGATAAAGAAAACACAGCAGGTTGCACATAAGGCCTTAAGTCAGCTTGTGCCGTGGCAAATTGAACAAAAAATAAAAATAAAATCAGTAGTCGCTTCATTTTCCTGGTGCTATTTTCCCCTGGTTTAATTTATAAAATTCGACACCTTTGTCGGTGATGCCAATATATACATGCCTGTTGTTTTGAATAAATACTTGTCCTGCTGATTTTACATCGCCGGTTACTGAAAAACCTGATTTAGGTTGTTCTATATATGTAAATCCTCCTTTACCATCACCAGCAAGTAAACAACCAAAGTTTGCATCGATACTTCCCATTTTTAACCGGTTGTCTGAATGATTTCCAAATAATAAAAGATCGGGATGGCCATCTTTTGTAAAATCATCACTGATGATTTTTGTAACAATAGAAAATTGAGCTTCAGCAGGTAAAACTACTTTTTCAAATTTGTTTCCTTTATTTAAATAGCAGGTAGATTTAGTCTCCGTCATTACCAGCTTTTTTGCTTTTGACAATTCTTCTGCACTAAATATTTCTTTCATGGTGGCACTGGCATAATTAGCATACGAATTAAACTTTCGGCGCATAGGGTAGATCTGCTCGTTCAATTCATCGCGGCTTACAAAGGGGTAACTTGTATCACCAATATAAAAATTAAAAAAAGGATCAATAGAACCATTTGCATCGAAATCGTCATACACCAATTCGGCTGGTTTTTCGGGGGAAACCTTTAGCTGGTTATTTAATCCAAGATTGCCTGCTATAATATCGGGTCTGCCATCGTTGTTAACATCTGTAATACATAGTGACAACCAACACCCGTTTTCGCGATCCTTGAAATAAGATGTTGTTTGATCGATAAAACCTTCTTGCGTGTTTGAAAATATATAGATGGGCATCATTTCACCAGCTATTACAAGATCTTTCCGGCCATCATTATCAAGGTCGGTCCATTGGGCATCAGTCACCATACCGAGGCCAGTAAATGGAGCGGGCGTTTTCGTAAATTTTGCCTTGCCATCATTCACCAATAAAAAACTTTCAGGAGTTTCAGGGTAGGAACCAGGAACGATTCTTCCGCCTATAAAAACATCCATATCACCATCATTATCAAAGTCGCATGGGCGTATGCATGATTTGGAAGAAGTACTTACATCAGGCAATGCCTCTTTTGATAAAACAAATTTGTTATTGCCGGTGTTTAAATATAAATCATCCTGTAAGGCAGCAGTGCCGGGAGTAAATTGCGAGTAACCGCCTTTTGCTAAATAAAGATCAACCAGGCCGTCATTGTTAGCATCAAAAAATTGGGCATCTGATACAGCTGCATAATTTTCATCATTTAAAGGCATGCCTTCTACCAGTTTAAAATCTCCCTCTTTTTGTTGCAGGTAAATACCACCCGGTTTATTTTTATCGCCACTGATGTATAGATCTTCCAGCTTGTCGTTGTTTACATCTGCTTTCGCGATTACCGGTCCTGTTTTCGAATACATAAACAACATCAGCAATTGACGTTTAAAATCATTTTCAGGAAAATTTTCGTGCGTATATTTCAATACATTTTTCACTTCAGTAAACAAGGGTATAGCTTTGTTTAAACCTGGTGCAGGTGATTTAACCGATTGATTATAGCTGATAGTTAGCGCCTGGTTCGCAGTTGTGTTTTTTAGAATGGTATTGCTGGCATCCGGCCAAACAATTCGAATGGAATCAACACTGGCAGCGTTTCCTAAACCAAAGTTTAATACGGTACTTACACTTGATAAATATCCACGGTTGGGATTTACTTCCTGGTATTGTATATTATTACCCTGGTATACATAAACAGCTGCGCCAATAGCATTACCGTTAGGCGCTTTGTATTGTAATTTTATTGAAATGAAATGAGCACTTTTTTGATCGCTGCTCAAATTTTTATAGATAGCAGCATTTTCATTTATGTTGTTTAATACAAGATCGAGGTCTCCATCATTATCGAGATCGGAGTAAATAGCTCCATTTGACAATAGCGGTTCTTTGATTCCCCATTCTTTTCCCTTATCGGAAAACGTAAGATTGTGTTCATTTTTAAAGAGGAAATTTGGTGGTACGGTAACCGGCATTTGTTTAATGAGGTCCATTAACAAAACGGGTTCACTTTCAATTGCTTTCTTCACTTTATAATCACCCCAATATCTTAAAAAATCTTTATTGGTATAATCACGCAGGTAACCGGTAGTAACAAACAAATCCTTGAATCCATCGTTATCAAAATCTGCCAGTAACGGACACCAGCTCCAGTCGGTTTTAGCAACTCCTGCTTGCTGGGCTATTTCGCTAAATGTACCATCACCATTATTTAATTGCAGCATATTGCGCATGTACTGGTTGTGCAGATCCTGCTTTTGCATCAACTCAAATGATTCATAATTTTCCTGCAGTTGCAGGAGTTTCTGCCGGCGGTTATCCGGAGGCAACATATCAAGCGAGATGATATCCGGTAAAGCATCGTTGTTGTAATCTGCAATGTCAACTCCCATCGAAAATTGGGCTATATGCCGCAATGATTTCTTTGTGGCATCCGTAAAACTTCCATCCTTGTTATTGAGATAGAGATAATCTGGTTCGTTGTAATCATTGGTAACATAAATGTCCTGCCAACCATCCTTGTTGATATCGGAAATTGCGATACCTAAACCAAAGGTCAAAGGATTGCGGTGTATGCCTGCTTTTTCAGAAACATCAATAAAATGATTGTCTTTGTTTTCAAGTAATTTACTCCCTGCAAACACGTCGGTTTCCGAGCGAAATTTTGCAAGCTCCATGTTGTCAATTTTTTTTGTACTATGATTTAACAGGTACAAATCGAGGTCGTTATCGTTATCAAAATCGAAGAAAGCCGCTTGCGTGCCATACCCGGGGTCATCTACACCAAACTCTTTTGCTTGTTCAGAAAATGTTCCATCGCCTTTGTTGATAAACAGCTGGTTACGACGAAAGTCTTCGCTTCTTTTACCAGAGTAACAAACATAGATATCGAGCCAGCCATCACCATTTACATCTGCCATGGTTACACCAGTTTTCCAACCATCTTTTCTACCAGCCAGTTCAGCGCCTGCTTCTTTAGTTATATCTTTAAATTTCAGTGTTCCCTGGTTAAGGTATAATTTGTTTGCTCCCATATTGCCTGTAAAAAACAGGTCGGGAAGGTTATCATTATTTATATCTCCTACAGCAACGCCTCCTCCGTTATAGAAGTACTCGTATGCAAGTACGTTCAGGTTTTCTGTTTCCACAATATCGTTCCTGAATTTAATGCCGGTTTCTTTTGATGAAAGCAATTGAAAACCCTGTGATAAAACATTAGCAGTTAACAGCAGCATCCAGCAAAAAAGAACAATGTGTAAGGTGATATGCGAATTCCTGATCATGCAAGTTTTCTTGGAAGATAGTAGATCATCAAACATTTAAAAAAACAATAAGGCTACCATTCCTGGCAGCCTTATTGTAGAAAGTCATTATCTCACCAGGTGATAAATCAATTTCAGTTTATTTATCCCACCATACCCTGGCGCTCCATGTATCACCACCAGTCAGACCTGCAATCGCAGTCTTGTAATTTTCGGTGTTATTTGTGGATTCGCCAGATGGATACGGTTGTCTTCTTGGAATAACTCCACCCGAAAAATTACCTGCATAATTAACGGGTGTCAGCACTGGAAAACCAGATCTTTTCCAGTTGTTCCAGGCTTCTGTAAAGTTCATGTAGGAAGCGGTTGTTGCCCAGTATTGTTCATTAATCATTTTCAATGAACTAGCCAGGCTTGATACATCCAGTGGATGTGCAGTTGCATATGCATCTGCAGCAGCTGTACTAATTGTAGCATTGGGACTCAAGGTTCCAAGTGTTTGTAAGGCAGCAGAAACGCCATTTTTATAATGCTGTGCGGCAGTTGCACCAACTGACCAACCTCTTGCTGCTGCTTCGGCCAGCAACAATTCGGTTTCGGCATAAGTAATTACAAAAACAGGGGTATTAAATGCGGTATAAACGGATGTCCTGGGACGGGAATATTTGCCAATAGGAGACAGGTCGGCGCCTGTACCAGTTCCACCAGGATAGCCGGGTGATTTTGTGATATCAGTTGCCCCACCATTCAGGTCCCAGCCACTTGGCTGTCCAAGCTGGTTAGCAGGGGTGTTGTCACCCGCCAATGTCGCATTTTGGTTATTTGCAATACCTGCCATCGGAACTTCTGCAATCAAACCAAGTCTTGGATCGTTATTGGCTTTCAGGTAATCTATCAAGACTTTGCTCCATCTTACAGAATAGTAATCTTCAACTGTAATAAGAGAACGTGCATTTTGATTGGTATAGCCATTGCCGTTGTCCGGTAACACAAATGCGTTATCGCTGACACCAGCGAAGGTGCCACCTGCAGCTGCTTTTTCAGTCCATGTTTTTGCAAGGGCAGCATCGGCTTTGGTTAAGCGCATTGCTATTCTTAACATGAGGGAATAGCCAAATTTCTTCCATTGTGCTATATCTCCTTTATAATTGAAAATGTCGGAAGTTGGTTTTGCTTTTGAGGCATCAAATTGGGTAATTGCCCCTTCCAGATCGCTGAGCATAGCTTTGTAAACATCTTCCTGCTTGTCGTATTTAGGCAGGCTGATACCGTCAGAACCTTTCAAAGCTTCAGAGTAAGGGATGTCTCCATAAATGTCAGTAACATAATGAAGTGCCAACACCTTCATAATCGTAGCAGCACTTTTCAGGTTAACCAGCTCTGGTTTTTCTGAAAGATTCTTAATGATTTCGTTTGCAAGACCTGCTGAACGAAAACCTCTTTCCCATGCACGTCCCTGGTAGTCGGTTGTATTACTGGACGGTGCATATTTATCTGCATTGCTGTAGTAATTAGCTCCGCCTGATGAAGTAGATGAAAATATCTGGGTCCAGCCGCTTTGAAACAAAATAGCGCCATTGTAGCCCATTATTCCATCTACATAGGTCCACTGGCTATTTGACAAAAAGAAATTAGGGTCAAATGTAGCAGGGGACGATTGGGTGGGGTCAGTATTTATCTCGTCGAAGTCCTTGGTGCATCCTGCCATAAATAATACAGATGCAAGACCAATATAAATTAGTGATTTTTTCATGTAATTATTTTTTGAATTTGAAGTTGGCATTGAATCCAAACGTACGTGCAGAAGGAAGACTTGTGCCTTCAATACCAGCATACCTGAGGTTTGATGCGAAATTTGATTCAGGATCGATGTTATCGCTCTTCTTCATCAGGATAAGCAGGTTACGTGCAACCAGCGAAATCTGTACTGAGCTGAAAACAGGAACATTTGCAAATACACGTTCTGGTATGTTGTATCCAAGGGTTACCTGGCGCAACTTGATATAGTCACCATCAAGTACGTTTACAGATGTAACCTGCTGGGCAAGAGCAGTATAGTATCCTCTTGCATCTGCAGCTTTTGTGTTAGCAGTGCCATCTTCTAAAACACCCGTAGTTATGCCATTTCTTCCTTCTAAAGTTTGCTTGTGCAACCCTCTTATCATCGCATAATAATTTGTGGCCGATAATATTTTATTTCCAAAATTATAATCGATAAGGAAGGTTAGATTAACGCCTTTGTAATTAAATTCATTATTAACACCACCATAAAGTGTTGGTAAAACGCTTCCCATTTTAATCAGTTCGCCCCTTACAGGGTAACCGGAAGCATCTACAATTATCTCACCTTTAGCAGTACGCTTGTGATCATATGCTAAAATCTGTGGGCCTGCATATCCTTTTACAAACGACGTAACAGCATTGCCAAGAGTTCCCCTGTTTGAACCAAGGTTTTGGTTTTTACCGGCTGCATCTGTTTCAAGGATCTTGTTATCAACAGAAGTTACGTTGGCAGATATATTCCAGCTGAAACTCGAAGACTTAATTGGGGTACCAGTAACCTGCAATTCAAGTCCTTTATTTTGCGTAGAACCCGTGCCTACGAAACCACTTGTGTAACCAGTTGAAATACTAAAAGAAGATGGTTGAATTTCATTTTTCGTTTTACGATTGTAATACGCAACATCTATTCCTAAGCGGTTACTGAAAAATTTAAGTTCGGCACCTACTTCAAATTCGGTTAAAGTAAATGGCTTTAAAAGTCCGTTTGGAAGATCTGTACTAAAGCTGCCAACCGGGTTGCCATTTAACGGGCTTCCTAAAGAATAGTAAACAGCTGTTTTGTAAGCTTCTCCAAGTTCTCCGCTTGTATTAGCCCATGATGCCCGCAGTTTGCCGAATGACAATTTTGAAAGATCTATTAACTCCGAGAAAATCAAACTGGCAGAAACGGAAGGGGTAAATATGGTGCGGTCAGCAGCAGGCATGGTAGAATAGGCATCATACCTGCCGGTTGTTCCGATGTTAAAGAAATTTTTGTAAGAAAAGTCTACCGTATAGTACGCTGAGTTTACCTGCAATTTAGAAAAATCGTAGTTGTCATTAGGGTTCGTATTTACATTCCTGGTATTACTTAAAGTGTACAAATAAGGAACTATAAACTGGCTACCGGCCACCCTAACTTTTTCATACTGATTTCTGCGGGTGTTTGCACCTATAGCAGCATCAAAACTAAAATCTGAAGTAATTGCATGGGAAGCTCCAATCAAACCATCAAGGTTTAATTCAGATGTTTCCATTTTTGCAAGATCCTGTAAATTTCCACGTCTTTCAGTTGTATAAGCAGTTCCCCATGGTTCTACTTTGAAAAGATTGTCGTGCAATAAATCATAACCTAACCTGCCTTGAGCATACAACCAGCTGGTAAAATTATATTTCACGGATAATGAAGAGATCAGGCGCTTTCTGCCCAGGTTGTTTACATATTGATTAACCACAAAGTACGGGTTAGAAGCATAAGCGTCATCACCCCATGGTAGTTCGTAACCAGTTACCGGGTCGAAGCCTGTACCAAGTGATTCGATGTCGATATTTGGAGCAAGAAACAAACCATTGTTTGCATTCATTGGTCCATCACTTAACTGGGGCCTGTTTTTAGATTGCTCGTCGATATAATTGCTGTTCAGGCTAAATGACAGTTTGCTGCTTATTTTTTGATCGAGGTTAAGGTTGAGCGTTTTACGATCCAGCCCGCTATTTCTAAGAATTGAATTGGCATCTAAATTTGAAAGTGATAAACGAAAAGATCCGTTTTCACTACCACTTGAAACTGCCACGGTATTAGTGAACGATGGTCCAGCCCTGTAAAAGCGGGAGATATTTCCGGAAACGGCAGAATAAGGATATTGCTTGCCATCAAATTGAGTTATTTGAGAACCGTCTAATTTTCCTCCCCAGCTTAAGCGGGTAGTACCCAACGCTACCGTTGCATTAGCAGGTTTTATTCCGCCATCACCCTGGCCATATTCTGTTTGAAAATCGGTGTTATCCATTGCCTTATCCACCATCAGGTTCATGTTGTATTCAAGTGATATAGCACCTTTTTTACCCTTTTTGGTGGTGATGAGAATAACGCCGTTAGAAGCTCTTGCGCCATACAAAGCCGAAGCTGACTGACCTTTTAAGATGGTCATTGTTTCAATATCATCCGGGTTCAGGTTACCAATGCCATCACCATTATCTGCACCTCCCCATTCGCCGCTGCTACCACGCTGGGTATTGTCCATTGGAACACCATTAATTACAAATAATGGAGCACCACCGGAGTTCATACTTGGCATACCTCTTAAAAGCACTTTCGCAGTTCCGCCGGGACCACTGCTGGTACCAGTTACTTTTAAACCGGCGACACGTCCGCTTAAAGAGTTGGCAACGTTGTTTTCCCTTGCAGTACTTAATAACTCACCGCCAACGGTGGTTACTGCATAGCTCACTTTTCGTGCCTGTTTTGTAATTCCAAGTGCTGTTACAACTACATTGCTTAATTCACTTGCGGTTTCTGCAAGTGTTACCGACAACGATGTTTGGCCGTTTACCGACACTTCCTGTGTCGCAAAACCAATTCCTGAAATTACCAGGGTTGCAGTGGATGGAACTGAAATGGTGAAAGTACCATCGGTGCCTGTTACAGTACCTTTTCTCGAGCCCTTTTCCTGGACGTTTATTCCCGGTAATCCTACTCCGGTTACAGAGTTGGTGACTTTACCTGAAACTGAAACATCCTGGGCGAATGTTAATAATGCTGATGTCATAATCGACAAGAGCAACAATAGCTTTTTCATGATTTTCCCTCACGCAGTTTAGATGATAAAATGTGGTTGCTTAAACAATTTGTGCAATTGCCTACAAATAAAAGAAAAATTTCTAATTAGCAGGTTGTGTTGATAAGTTTTTTTATTAACAATTAGTCACGAGTAAAATATATTATAAATTGCCGCTTTATAAAAACCGACAATTAATGACTGTTTCCACTACTGAAATCACCACCCTAAATGGTAATACTAATTTAACTGGTATTCCTTATAAAATACATAGCCGCAAAAAGCGAATCATTTCCGAATTGAGTAAAAAGGAGGAGATCACCATAAATGAGATCGCTGAGTTACTGAACATTTCGGTACCAACTGCCACTGAACTTACTTTTAGCCTCGTGGAAGAAGGTCTTGTGAGAGATACAGGAAAAAAATCAGAGGGCGTTGGTCGTAAAGCAGCTATCTATTCACTGGCGAAAGACTCCTGCTATTTTCTAGGTGTGGAGATAAAAAAATACAAGTTGAATATCGGTCTGATGGGATTTGATAAGAAAATGGTAGCAAGTTCACTAAACATTCCTTTTCCTTTTTTAGACACTCACGAGTCACTGGATGCCATTATAAAAGACATTAAACTCTTTCTTACCTCACTCGAAATTCCAAAAGAGAAAATTTTAGGCATTGGATTAAGTATAGCCGGAAGAATAAATGTGAAAACGGGAAAAATCCTGACTATTTACCATTTTGCTGATGCACCCGTGAAGGAGATACTGGAAAAATCGTTGGAGTTGCCGGTTTATATTGACAACGACAGCCGAACTCTTGCTTATGGAGAATATCATTTTGGCCTGGCAAGTTCTGAAAAGAATGTGCTGATCGCAAACCTTGATTACGGCATAGCGCTGGGGATTTTTGTTGATGGCCGCCCGGTTTATGGAGCGTCTGGATATGCCGGTGAATTAGGTCATATCCCAATTTTTAACAACGAAAAAATTTGCTTTTGTGGAAAGAAAGGTTGCCTTGAGACAGAAGCGTCAGGGATGGCGCTTATTGATTTTATTTCTGATAAAATGAAGGCAGGAATAGCGAGTAGCCTTCAAACAGTGCTGAAATCAAAAGGTTACCTGGAGTTGGAAGACATTGTTGAAGGAGTTCAAAAAGGAGACAACCTTGCCATAGAGGGCATTACTTTAATTGGCGAAAAGTTGGGTAAAGGATTAGCGGTGGCTATAAATCTTTTCAACCCTGAATTAATTGTTTTGGGTGGTATGATTGCAGCCGTAGGAGAACCTTTATTGCTGCCGGTTAAAACTGCTATTTTTCAGCATTCACTAAGTATTGTAAACAATGATACGAGACTGGCGATCTCTAAAATCAGTGAAAGGGCTGGTTTGCCAGGTTGCTGCCTTTTGGTTCGGGATAAAATTTTGGAATTGGTCTAACTAAACAAGTAGTTAACATCTGGGGACATTTTGTCAAAATCCTTCTACAAAATTACCGGCTTATTCTGGCGCACTGCGCTTACTTTTGCACCGCAAAAAATTCTACCTCATTAATGAGTAATTCCCATACGCTGGCCACGCTAGTACTTGCAGATGGTCATGTTTTCCACGGTTATTCTTTCGGAAAAATTGGTACCACCTCCGGTGAAATTTGTTTTAATACAGGAATGACGGGTTACCAGGAAGTATTTACAGACCCAAGTTATTATGGACAAGTGTTGATAATGAATAGTGTACATGTCGGGAACTACGGCATATTTGATAAGGATGTTGAGAGTCGGGGTGTAAAAATCAGGGGATTGATCGGGCGTAACCTCGAAGAAAAATTCAGCCGCATGTTTGCCCAGCAAACGTTGCAGGAATACCTGGTTGAAAATGAAATAGTAGGTATAGAAGGTATTGATACCCGTGCATTGGTGGGTCATATTCGTACTGAAGGTGCCATGAATTGTATTATCAGCAGCGAAGGCAAATCAGTAGAAGCACTAAAAGCAGAACTTGCAGAAGTTCCATCGATGGGTGGCCTTGAGCTGGCCAGCGTGGTTTCGGCAAAGGAAGCTTATTTCGCAGGCGATCCTAATGCTCCCAAAAAAGTAGCGGTTTTAGACTACGGCATGAAAGAAAATATTTTACAATGCATGGTAGAACGTGGCATATATGCCAAAGTGTTTCCCGCAAAAACCAGTGCTGCAGAATTAATGGAATTTGAACCTGATGGTATCTTTATAAGTAACGGCCCCGGCGACCCGGCAGCCATGCCTTATGCAGTTGAAACGATTAAAGAATTAACCAAACACGAGAAACCGATGTTTGGCATTTGCCTTGGTCACCAACTGCTTGCATTAGCGCATGATATTCCAACCTTTAAAATGCACCATGGTCACAGGGGATTAAACCACCCGGTTAAGAATATTATTACTGGCAAAAGTGAAATAACTACGCAAAACCATGGTTTTGGTGTAGAGCCGGAAGCAGTAAGAAATGCCGATCACATCGAGATTACACATGTAAACCTTAATGATGATTCTATTGAAGGCATCCGTATAAAAAACAAACCATTCTTTTCAGTGCAATATCATCCTGAAGCAACACCTGGCCCACACGACAGCAGGTATTTGTTTGATGATTTTATTGGAATGATGTAATATAATTACCGGGATGAAAGTTTTTTCATCCTTTTTTTTAATGTTCAAGATATTTGATAATGCTGCTTACAATAATTAACGGACCCAATCTCAATTTGCTTGGAAAGCGGGAGCCCTCAGTTTATGGCAGTGCTTCTTTTGAATCTTACCTGGAGAAATTACAGCAACAATTCCCTGCTGTTCAATTTGAATATTTTCAGAGTAATATCGAAGGAGAACTAATTGATGCCATTCAAAAATATGGAGTTTCCACAGCTGGCATTATCATCAACCCGGGTGGTTATACACACACTTCAGTTGCCTTAGGAGATGCTATTGCAGCAATAACAACACCGGTTATAGAAGTACATATCAGCAATACGGCAGCACGTGAAACATTCCGGCATATCAGTCATGTATCGGCAAAATGTGCAGGAACCATTATTGGTCTTGGGCTAACGGGCTACGCCCTAGCGGTGCAATGGTTTGTTGAACAAAATAGTTCATCGGTTAATTAATTGGTTAATTAGGAAAAGCAGAGAAACGCAATGCCAATCAACTAATCAACCGATTAACTAATCAACTACTTCGCCAGGCTTTTAATTACATCATATTTTGTAATAATGTGATAAGCGCCTGTCTCATCTTTTGATAACACGGCACCATTTTCTTTAGTTATTAAACTGCTTAACCTTTCAACAGGCGTATCAAAAGAAACTTCAGGATAAGGATGTTCCAGTATGCTGTCAACTGTCTGGTTTTTCAAATCTGGATTGCTGAATATTTTACTAAACAATCCTTGCTGGCTAAGAGAGCCGGTATTACCATCCTCATTTACAACCGGCAGGTTTTCGATATCGTATTTTTCCATCAATGCAACAGCATCACCAACTGTTTGTTCGGGTTTAATGGTTACCAATTTCTGGTTCCCTCTTGCATTTACAATATCCCGGAAGGTTTTCACTTCCAGGAACCCACGTTCCATCATCCATTGGTCGTTATAAATTTTTGCAACATACCGGCTTCCGTGATCATGGAAAATGCAAACCACCAGGTCATCTTTTTTTAATTTGTGTTTAAGCTGCAATAATCCCTGGAAACAACTGCCTGCACTATAGCCACAAAACAATCCTTCTTCCCTGGCAATTTTGCGTGCCATTATTGCACCCTCTTTATCGGTAACCTGTTCAAAATAATCAATCACCCTCATGTCGTAATTCTGTGGTACAAAATCTTCTCCAAAGCCTTCACTGATATAAGGGTGCACTTCTTTCATGTCTATCTCGCCTGTACGATAATATTTTGTCAGCAAAGAGCCATAAACATCAATGGCCCAAATTTGAATATCAGGATTTTTTTCTTTGAGATATTGCGCAACCCCTGTTATGGTTCCACCGGTACCTGCAGTACAAACCAGGTGGGTAATTTTGCCTTCTGTTTGCTCCCAAATTTCTGGGCCGGTACTTTCATAATGAGCCAGTCGGTTGGCGAGGTTATCATACTGGTTCATATAATAACTGTTAGGAACTTCTTTTCCCAGCCTTTTAGCTACGCTATAATAGCTTCGGGGATCTTCGGGCAACACATTGGTAGGGCAAACAATTACTTCGGCTCCTACAGCCTTTAAAATATCAGCTTTTTCTTTGCTTTGCTTATCAGTAGTTACAAAAATGCATTTGTATCCTTTTACACAAGCTGCCAGCGCAAGTCCCATCCCGGTATTGCCACTGGTTCCTTCGATGATAGTACCTCCCGGTTTAATTTTTCCTTCCTGTTCGGCCACTTCCAGCATTTTTAAAGCCATACGATCTTTAATGCTGTTGCCCGGGTTAAAATAGTCTACTTTGGCTAGTACCCGGCAGGGAAAATCCTGCGTGATTTTGTTTAACTGAATCATGGGTGTGTTGCCAATAGTTTCGAGTATGTTTTTCTTCCAGGCCATTTAGTTCGTTTTTACAAATGTAGCCGGTTTGCTGTAGCATCAATTTACCTAAAAGTTAATATCTTAATTTCCCGGGACAGCGTTGGTTTGGCAATTATTATCAAACTAATAAATGCTTATTTCAATTAACGTAGAGGGATATCCAACGAAGACGTTATTGAAATAAGGCGTGTTTGCATATCCTGATCGTTTAAATTGCGCTTCTTATTATGAAACATCTTAAGGCACTGAATAAGTATTTCTGGAAATACCGGGTACGCCTGGTTGCCGGCATCTCCTTTATAATTATCTCCAACTACTTTGCCATACTGGCGCCACAAATAACGGCCTATGTTGTTGACAGGGTGCAGCAACTGCTTCCAGGCAGTACAGTAAAACATATCGCCAAACAAACGGATCCGCTGGTAAATATGTTTATCGCCTGGACAGAAACTTTAAACTGGAGTTTTTCAGGGATAGTGGCCTTGTCTTCAATCACAATATTGTTGCTGGCTATCATTCGCGGATTGTTTATGTTTTTTATGCGGCAAACGATTATTGTTATGAGCCGTCATATAGAATTTGATCTAAAGAATGAAGTTTATATACATTATCAAAAACTGGATACTCATTTTTTCAAAAATCATAGTATCGGCGATCTTATGAACCGCATTTCAGAAGATGTGGGAAGGGTTCGGATGTATACCGGGCCGGCAGTTATGTATCTTATAAATCTTACTACTGTAATCATTTTTGCAGTTTACAATATGCTTGGCAAAAATGTAGAATTAACATTATATGTTCTTGCCCCTTTACCCATATTGGCTATTACAATTTATTATGTAAACAACATCATTCATAAGAAGAGTGAAGAGATACAATCGCTCTTAAGTGATCTTACAACAAATGCGCAACAATCCTATAGCGGTATCAGGGTAATTAAAAGTTATGTGCAGGAAAAGGCAATGCTTCATTTTTTTAATAAAAACAGTGAAGCATATCGTGAAAATGCTATTGCCCTTGCAAAGGTGGAAGCCATTTACTTTCCTTCTAATCTTTTATTAATCGGCGTAAGCACTTTACTAACCATAATGATCGGGGGTATTTATTATTTAAATGGAAAGATTAGTGAAGTAGGAATAATAGTGGAGTTTGTTCTTTATATCAACATGTTAACCTTCCCGGTTAGTGCTATTGGCTGGGTAGCCAGTATGGTTCAAAGGGCGTCTGCTTCTCAAAAAAGATTGAACGAATTTTTGCAAACAGAACCTGTTATAAAAGACGTTTTTCCGGAGTCTGCGCCTGTACCTGCAGAAAGGATACCCTTAAATGGAACAGAAAGTTTCATCGAGTTTCGAAATGTTTCGTTTACTTATCCCGATACCGGGATAAAAGCTATTCAACATTTGAACCTGAATATTGCCAGGGGACAACGTATTGCTGTGATAGGAAAAACCGGTTCCGGTAAAAGCACCCTTGTTCAACTACTGCTGCGTATGTACGATGCCAATGAAGGAGCCGTGATGGTAAATGGAAAAGATGTACGGAGTTATTCGATAAAGGATTTAAGAAAGATGATTAGCTATGTTCCGCAGGATGTTTTTTTATTTAGTGAAACAGTTGAAAATAACATACGTTTTGGAAACGAGCACGCCAACAGGCCAGAAGTTGTAAAAGCTGCTGAAATGGCTGCTGTTGCTACTGAAATTGATCGGTTTGAAAAACAGTACGATACTTTGGTAGGAGAGCGGGGCGTTACATTAAGCGGAGGACAAAAGCAACGTATTTCAATTGCAAGAGCCTTATTAAAAGCCTCGTCAATTGTTGTGTTTGATGATTGCCTGAGCGCTGTAGATACCCGTACGGAAAAGGAAGTTTTGAAGCAATTGGATGAGTATCTAAAGGATCGCACAGCTATTATTATCACACACCGGATTTTTTCTTTAATGCAATTTGACCAGGTAATTGTGATGGATAATGGGAAAATAATTGAACAGGGAACTCATGAACAATTACTTTCGCTAAATGGAGAATATGCTGAGCAATATAAATTGCAGTTGCTCCAAAACGATTAATAAAAGGTTTATAATCCGGCAAAAACCTGCAAAACTCCCCTTTTATTGTGCATAATTAAGTGCAAAACCGGTGCGTATCAATTGGCTCAAATTTTTGGAAGCAATTGTATAGATAAGATACTTTTACATCAGACGAAAGCGAAAAGCCATCTAAGGAAAGAAGAAAAGTTACAGAGGCAAAGATGAGATTTGACCGAAAGCGAAAAAATCATCGGCGCTAAATAAACGAACTTCTGATAAGGCACTCGTTGTAAGTAACTGCAGGCAACCCAATCGAAAGAATGGAAGTACCTTCAGACATAGAAGAAGATGGATCGAAAGAAACATTTTCTGAAATGAAACAGTTCTTTTAAACTATCGGTTAATTAACTCTTTACTGAAAAGAAAGACAGATCGAAAGTGATGTTTACTTAGAAAGTTAGAGAAAAGAAACTGAATGAGCGGTAATTCTGAATATTGAAAAACATCAGGAATGCAAACTGGTTTTCCGGAAAGAAGAAACTGCCAATTGAACAGAAGGCAATCAGCAAAGTCTTATCATTCAATCGAAAGAAAGGGTGTATAATTTGAAAGTTGAAAAGCCTGGTGGACGAAAGGTGAGAACGGATTGAAGGAAGTTAGTTTAAATAAATGTTGTGGATCGTATTCGATAAGGAAGAACCAATCAGTAATGTATGGAACCTTATAGTTGATGGGGTAGATTCAAATGGAAGATTGACGGAAACAAACCAGGAAAGAAAGAAACTACCAGTCGCAAAGGTTGAACAATTTTAATGAAGCAAGTTGCTGATCGCAAGAACAGGGAATTGCAGCGTAAAATTGAAATCTTTTAAACGGCTGGCGAGATCTGATGAAATGGTATGGGGAAGTAAATTGAAAAGGCGGATTTTAAACCGATTATCTTAAAGCGGAAACACATTAATTGAGAAACAGTTAAAGCATATGAATGGTATATTTCAATCGGAAGAAAGAAGGAAGCCAAACTTTGTGAGATTGTGGACCAGGTTGAAAAGAATGTAGTTTATTACAAGCATGAGTTGCTGTCTGAAGTATGGCGATTGCCTCCATCAAAAAAGCATCGGGTTAGTAAGTACGAGCGAAAGCAAGTATAAACTTCGATGCTTTTTTTTATGCCCTTTATGTTGTTGGCATAATACCCTAATGTTAGTTCGTTGAATTTCAAATTGAATAAATGATACGCTGAGATAGGTATTAAACCCAGACACTCTTATTGATATCAAAAATAGTTGCCTGTTAGAAGGGTAATCCAATAGCCAGGTTAAAAACAACATTTTTCAATTTCAGATCAGGAACTTTCCATCGCAGTTCGGGTTTTTCAGAAGGGTTATGAAGTGGAAAAGCAAAATCTGTACGAAGTATCAATATATTTAAATCGAACCTTAAACCAGCACCTGCATCTGCATAAAGTTGTTTCAAAAATGATTTTGTGAATTTTGCCTCCGGTTTGAAATCACTGCTGTTTTTTAGCCAGATATTTCCTGCATCTATGAATAATGCCCCATGAAAGATGCTGTAAATTTTAAACCGGACTTCTGAATTAAATTCAAATTTTATATCACCGGTTTGATCAGGATAAAAGCTATTAGCATCAACAATAGGAGCATACCTGCCAGGACCCACCGTTCTTGCTCTAAAGCCTCTCAAACTGTTGGTGCCGCCCGAAAAGAATTGTTTTATAAAAGGCATTTCCCTGGAATTGCCATAAGGCATGCCATAACCAATGTATAAGCGGTTAACCCACTGATTAACTCTTTGACTTCCCAGCCTCAGGTAATAACGGGCATCTTGTTCCGTTTTCACATATTGGCTGTACCGAACATCAAAAATGGATTTATAATTTCCATCTTGCGCTTTTGCACCCTGTATTAAACCAATAAGATTGCCGGAGAGGTCAAGTTTTCCATTGTAAAAAACACCATTTCTTACTCTTCTTTTCGTGGTATTTGTAAACGTGTAGGAATAAGTGGGGCCAATAATTAATTGTTCCTCGATTACCCGCGCCAGGGATGAATCCTGGCCGATCTTATCGTAATATTCCTGGGAAACTGAAGAACTGTTTACATATGTAACATTTGCAATATTCAGTTCATGTTCTTTTCCTTCACTTTCCTTCCATAAGTATCCAAAAGCGGTATGAAAAGTATTTAACGTATACAATTTTTGCCTGGTTTGCCAATCGTATCCAAGTAAAAATTGGGTACGTGGAACATAGGCACTGGATGATCTAAAATATATAGGAACGATACGTGGCCATACCAGGCTCATTTCGCCACCTAACTGGAAAATATTATAGCCTTTAAATTGTTTGGATGCCTGGACGTCTATTCCTCCATGTGCTTTCAATGTAAGCAATTCAGCGCCCCGAAAAGTATTGCGGTTTCGCCAGCTTAATTGTATCTCTGTGCCTGTAAATCCGGCAGAATTTGTTTTACCTGTAAGCTCAGATCTTAACGACTTACCTTTTTGCGGAGTTAGATAATAAAACGCATCCAGCTTTGAGCTATCGCCTGATGGCGCTGCAACCTGGAACCTGTTTTTTACAAATTTGAATGTGCCAATATTTACAAGCCTGTTTAAGGTTAAATTATGATCGGCAGTATTATATAATTCGCCTTTATGAAAGAGCATTGTGCGGTCAAACACTTGCGGCTTGAATTTCTTTTCAGGATCAACTACATAAAAATCTTTATACCTGGCAAGGGCAGTATCCATTTTTGTAGTATCTGATTGTAACTGAAAATCAGGATAAATAAATATGTTATTTATGTAATATCTTTTACGGGCTTGTGCTGGAGTTTCGTTTTTTATGTCAACAAAAATATCCACTTTATTTTCGCCGACCGTACTATCCACCCGCATAATTAAATAGTCGGGATTAAAGAAATAAAAACCTCTTCTTTTGAGAAAGTTGTCTACCCTGATCCGTTCTTCTATAATTACATCTAGATCATATGGTTCACCTGGTTTTAGCAATGTACGCCGTGATGTGCGGGTCATTGTTCGTTCGATAATGGATGTAGTATCATCCGGTAAAATCACCTTCCTTATAGTATATCTCGGACCTGGTTTCGCAGTATAAACAGCTTTTACTTTTTTTCGTTTTGGTATTGTATCACCGGTTGCCTGGGCCTGGAAATATCCTTTGTTTTCAAGGCGGTTGGTAATGAGTTTTACATTTCGTTCCAGGTTTACACTACTGGCAAGCACAGGAGGTTCACCAACTTTATTCCGCAACCAGTTTCGAATACCTTTCTCTTTTTTGGGAGTACCTGCCACCTGGTATATCCAAAGTTTATAATAGATGCCGAGTATCGATTTATTTGGCTTTGGCCGAATGAAAGATTTCAGATCTGTGGCAATGGCTTTGCGCCCTTTTTTCTTTAATTCCTTGTCTTCTATTTTAACCGTTGCACCCGTATATAACTTTTCGCCGGCAGGAAGACGGCGTGTTACGTTACATGCAGTTAGCAACGACATTATGATTAATACTATAATTATTTTATTCATGTATATAAATACTGCGTGTGGGCTAGTCACGGTTATTACCAGGTATCGAATCATTTACAGGTGCCAGCCTTTCCTTTTCTTCCTTTACCTGTTCCTTAATTATTTTTTTCTCTTTCCTGCGTTCTATAATTTCCCTTAGCTTGTCGTAATCAACACTTAATATAAAAGTGAGCCCGGTTTCCACTACCTGCCCCTGCAGGGCCACTTCGTATTGATCTGTTCTGAATCCTCGCAATAGCAGCGTACCTTCTTTATTCAATTGGTAATCTACCTGGATGTTACCTGCAATGTTGTTGGAACGCTGGTTACTTTGTTGTGGCCCTTCCAGTTCAAAATTGCTACCAACGCTTACATTCAAGCGGTCGTTCATTAATTTTTTGCTAACACCAATATTTAGATCTGTACGGTCCTGTTGACGACCAGTTGTATAATCTTCGGTAGTTTCAAGACCAAAATTCAGATCCACCCCAGAAATCAGATCACCAGCCAGGCGGTTCAATTGTTCTGATAATAGCCTGCTAACACTTTGCTTGGCCATGGTGGATACACTTGTTGCATCGCCGCCACTCGAGAAGGGATCTTCAGCCACAAACCTGTTTAGTAGTAATAAAGCAAACACCTGTTTATTCAGTTCGCCCGGGTCTTGTCTTATTTGAGTAAGTTTTGTATTGGATGCATTTACAATATCGGATGAAACTGTATAGTTTTTATCAGGTAAGATAATATCGAAAGACAGCACAGGTTTTAATAACTCACCTTTCATAGTGAGCAGCACATTAAATGGCAGTTTTTGTTTATACGTATTCCTGATTGTTTCCGATACCCCGGTTAATTGCTGATCTACAAGGTCAATGGGTGGTGCGTTGGCAACATAAACAGCAGTAACATTTACGTCTGCAGCGGTGGGTTCACCTTGCCAGGTAAGTGTACTTCCTTCCTGGATAGTGAACTTTCTCCTGAGCATGTTGAATGACATTTCATACCCGCCTTCATTAATTTCATAAGTACCTGTCAGCGACATTTTCCCGCTTGGATCAATGCCTCCACTTAAATTACCTTCTCCTTTTATTCGAACGAAATCACCATTAGCTTCATCTATTATCATACTAAATTCAGCACCTTTATCTATCGTAATATTTGCAACTACGTCAAGCCCTTTGATGGATGAATGATTCAAAGTGTCATATTGGGCTAATAACATAGAATCGAGCTGTGGATGGTCCTGGTCAAAGAAGGTTACGATGCCATCTCTTGCTGCAACCTGGGGATCACTTTGTGGTAGAACAATGGTTACAACGGTCTTGTCATTTACTTTCAAATCAGCATTTACTTCCGGCTTATTAATGTCGCCTCTTACCCGTATTTTGGTATCAACAAACATGTTACCATAATACATTGGGTTGTCTCTTTTTGTAGAACTTAGTGTTTGGAAGTTATTGGCATCGAGGTCGAGATTAAACCGGTACTTTTTATAATCTGTAGTAAAAATTGCTCCATTAAGTACAGCAGTATTATTGCTGGAATCGTGTATGGTAAAACTGTCGAAATGAATACCGTCATCCCTGAAACTAATGCGCTCGTCATTTATTCTGAATAAGGAATTCAACATCGCAACATTCATAGCCGCCTGTTTAAAATCAAGGTTTCCAATCACTTTTGGTGACGTCATATTTCCTGTGATTTTCATGCGACCCGTCATCGTGCCACTCATTTGTTTCAAATTACCTGCTGTAAATGACTCAATGGATGCAAGGTTTAATTGTTCGAGGTTTACATCAAAATCAAATCTTCCTTCGCCGGCAGTGTAATAATCACCGTTAGCTTTTAAAGAGTTACCATTACCGGTGATAGCTATATCCGCATTGTAACTTTGGCCGCCCTTATTATTAGCTTTTATAACGATGTCTCCTAATGTGTCTTTCTTATAATTGAAATTAGAAACGGTGATATTTGCGTCAAACACCGGCGTTGCTGTTAAGTTTGAAACCAATGCGTTTCCATTGATAATGCCGCCCATATACAACGAATCCTGTTCAGCAATCTTTGAAAGAGATTCTATTCTGAAATTGGAAAACTGGATAGATAATGGTGCATTAAAATTGGGCGTTTGACTTTTAACAACAAGTGATTGTTCAGTATTTCCTATCTCAAACGCAGAAGCCCGGATTCCATTAGATCCAAATTCGATTTTGTTCTGCGGATTTACCGTCCAATTATCGTAATCTAATTTTAAACCATCAGGCAACAGTGAAACGAGGTAGTTACCATTTTGCTGAACGAGCTTACCGGCTACCAGGTATTTTTCTTTGTTGTCGTTATCTTTAACTGACAAGTTATACGCGATGGTATTATTAACAACCTGCCCGTTTAAACTAGTCAGTGGAATTTTAAATGAAGTGCCTGAAATGCCGTTTATATTGATAGCATAGTTAATAGCTGAATCGGTAGTATTAATTGCAATGTCTGCTTTTTGAATTTTGTTTGTGCCATAGGAAAGAGCCGGAATTGTTCCTTTCACAACAATCTCATTTGAAATTGAATTCATGTTACCGGTAATAAGGACCGAGTCTGTAAGTGAAAGCTGGGGCATCAATTCCCTTAAAAAAGGCGAATTGAAAAGTCGTGCGTAAAAGGAAACGTTATATGGAATATTATCGGTAGGAGGTGGTGTTCCTACATTATAATATTTATTAATAATTCTTTGCACCGCAGCACCAAGGCCGGATAAAGTATATTTTCCATTGAGGCCTGCGGTAAGTATGGGCGAAGTGAGTGTTACTGTATTTCCTGTGTCGGTCCTGGTTGCATTAACAACAATGGTATCGGAAACAAATCTTTGTGTTCCGGTATTTACAAGTAATTCTGTTATCTCTATATTACCCTGCAGGTTGTCAATATCAAGGTTCGGAATGTCTGCCGAAATTTTTGAATGCAGCCTTATATCTTTACTACCAAAGTGCAACGGCAACATTGATAAACTGTCAATCATTATAGTAGACCGGATGGCTGGTTTGGCACCATTTAAATTTGCGGACGCTTTTACATCAAGATCAATATTTGGATCATCAATGTCGGCGGTTAATTCGTATAAACCTTGTGCACCACTACCATCAAATGTGAGATTGCGGTAAGTGTAATTCTTTAATTGCGCACTGATAACTTTTCCTGTAGCAGCCACACTCATTCGTGAGGGAGTATACCCACGGCCGTTTACATTCGCATTCATCGAAATAAAACCAACCTGTTCTTCCTGTTTCAGTAGTCTTCCGGCATTAAAATTACTCAACGTGATACCTGCAGTATATACAGCCCGGATAGAGTCAACAGGATTAGACACAGTAGCCTTTACAATAGCATCTCCAAAAGAAGAACGCAGGTTTAAATTAGTTTGAATTTGTTGCATGCTGCCCTTCACAAAACCATTCATTGCAATTTTTTGCGGGATGCGAATATTAGCTGGTAAACTGTTCTTTGGCAACAATGCAATCAGGTCTGTATCTGTGCTACTGATATCAGCAATATTAAGATCAGCTTTAATTTTATTTACATCAGGCATTCCTGCTAATCGTCCTGATAATTTGATATGCGTATTTTGGAGACCAGAAATTTCAAATTCCTGGATCAATAAGTTTTGAAGACTACCTTTTAAAACGATGTCGGTTTTTAATTTGCCATTTGGATATTTGGCGAATAATGGTTGGGCAGCTAGTTGTGGTGCAAAATAAAGAATGTCTTTAAAACCAATTTCAGAACCAGAAAGGTCAGCATCTAATACCAGTAAGCCAATGTTTTTGGAAACAGCCTGGATAGAAGGGTAGCGGATATCCAACGACCGTTGTAACCTTGTATCAGGTGTTTCTAAATAAAGTTTTGATAAAGAAGCGCCGGTAGCGGTATATAAAAAATCAGTTTTGAATTTCACAATATTGACACCGCTTTTTTCGGTAAATCCAAAGTCGTTTATTTCACCTGAAATGGAATCAGCCTGGTAATACAGCGAATTTGCATCCAGCCTTAATTTACTGATATCGAGATGGCTGTAATCCATTCCTTTTGAGATTGGGGCACTGTTATTATCATTGTAAACAAAATGGTTGTTTTTCATGATAGCCTTATTCACATAAACTATCCAGCCTTGCTTTTGAATGATGGCTCCCACTGTATCTGCAGCATTGGAAACATCCTTAGCAATCTTTAATGCGGCAGGTTTTCTTCCGAGGTAGATATTGGCCGTGGTATTTTGAAGTAAAAAACTACTTAGATCAATCCTTTCACCCGCAACGTTAATTTTATCGGGTTGAACATTTAATCTACCCAGTTGCAGGTTTGTAAATACAGAATCAATTTCGTTCTTATAATCAATTTTAATTTTTGTAAGATCAATTTCTCCAAATGTGAGATCGAGCGGCTTTACATAAACCGCCGAATCTGGCTTGATAGAAGAGTCCAGTTGCGCAATTTTTTCCCCAAGAGGTTTGTATTGACGAAGAGAAGCAGTTACACCTTCAAGCGTTATGTCATCCGTTTCATACTTTGAATTCTCAAGATCGAATGTTTTAATGTCGGTATCGAAATGATTTAAACTAAAAGCCATATCATAACCCATAAAGTCATCATGATACTTCAGTTTTATTTTATCCAGGTTAATCTCATCCAATGCGATCTGCATGGAGGTTGTATCCGTTTGATCGGTTTTTGGCTCCGTTGCAAAAGCATTAATTATATAATCAAAATTGAATACGCCGTCAGCATTTCTTTTTATATTGCCCGTAATTCCGCTTAGGGAAATTTCATTTATTTCGACTTTATTTTTCAGCAGTTTAAAAAGACTGATATCTACTTTTAGTTTTTTACCAGCTAGTAAAGTGTCCTTTGCCTGGTCTTCGAAATAAACACCTTCAAGGACGATAATTTTAGGAAAATCGATATCAAGCCGGGTGATTTGTACAGGCGTACCAATCTTCTTTTCCAGGAAACTGACAATTTTTTTACGCCCAAAATTTTGGACGGAAGGAAGTTGAATGAGGATTAATACCAGCAGGAACAGACAAATAATGCTCAGAAGAATCCAGGCGAAAATTTTGAATATTTTTCGAATAATATTCTTGGTACGGGTTGGCTGCATTAATTAAATTTTCTTTTCAATGCATTTTTAAAATTTGGAGGGGTAGCAGCCAGGCTCAATTATTACTTTTTGGTATTTCAGCAGTTGCTAGTAAACGGATTACGGAATATACTAAACCTAATGTGAACCCCATGTAAACAACTTTCACTAAAACCAATAATATTGGTAATACCTCGAAATAACCCAGTATGAAACTAATTACAAAAGATATTATAGCGCCAGCCAGGCAATATTTTATTTGTTTATTCATAACATGATAAAATAAAAACCTATGCCAGTGTAGAGCAGCTAAGGATAACTTTTGACCAAATTAGCATTTAATCAAAAAAAGAAGCTGGCAAACCGTTGGAATGCCAGCCACTATTAATTTGAAAGTGATTAAGCGATAACAGCTGCTTTCTTCACTTTTTTAGTTTTTTTCTTTTCCTCGCTTTCTTTAACGGCTTTTCCTTTTGGTGATTTTATTTGCGCATCTATCACTGCAATCAATGCCATATTTACAATTGCCCTTATCTGGCTTCCCAATTGTAAAACCTGAACAGGTTTATCCATACCCAACAAAATAGGACCTATAGAATCGGTGCCTCCTATTTCTTTCAACAAGTTATAGGCAATATTACCTGCGGCCAGGTTTGGAAAAATAAGTGTATTTACTTCCTGGTCCACCAGTTCGCTAAATGGATAATTTTCTTTCAACATTTCGTTGTTAAAAGCGAGCATACCCTGCATTTCGCCATCTACTAACAGGTCAGGTTCCCTTTCTTTTACAATTCTGCGGGCCTCAGCTACCAGCTTCGCTTCGGGAGCCTGGCTACTTCCAAAATTTGAATAGGAGAGCATGGCAATTCGCGGCTGAATGTTCAGGTTTCGTACTTCCTGTGCAACTAATTGCGTGATACTCGCCAGTTCTTCTGCGGTCGGATTAAAGTTTACCGTAGCATCTGCCAGAAATAGCGGGCCGCGTTTGGTAATCAGTATGTACATGCCGGCAATTTTATTTACACCGGGTTCGGTTCCTATTACCCTTAAAGCTGGTTTTATCAGTGATGAATAATCCCTGGTTGGTCCTGAAATTATTGCATCTGCTTCAAGATTTTTAACCATCATACATCCGAAGAAAGATCGGTCTTTCATGATCCTTGTCGACTCATAAAGATTATAACCTTTCCTATTACTTTTTTCAAAAAACAAATGTCCAAACAACTTCCGTTTTTCTTCCTGTTCCTCGCTTTTCGGATCAATTACCACAATGTTTTCCATTTCAACTGAATGCTCCATAGCCAGGCCAAGAATTTTCTTCTCATCACCCAGCAAGATTGGAAAACAGATGCCTTCGTCCAGGCAAATCCGGGCGGCTTTAAGCACTTTAAGATTATCACCATCAGCAAATACGACCCTGCGGGGATCTTTGCGTGCCTTATTTCCGATTATGCGCAACAGTTGGTTGTCGAGGCCTAATCTCTTATTTAATTCTACTTCGTAAGCTTTCCAATTGGTAATAGGCATTCGGGCAACACCACTATCCATTGCCGCCTTTGCAACAGCGGGTGCTACTATGGCCAACAGTCTTGGATCCAGAGGTTTTGGAATAATATAATTCGAACCAAACTGCAGGTTCTTTTCGTTGTAAGCCAGGTTAACAATTTCCGGAACGGGCATACGGGCCAGTTGGGCCAAAGCTTTCACTGAAGCAAGTTTCATTTCTTCATTAATAGTAGTTGCTCTTACATCCAGTGCCCCACGAAAAATATATGGAAACCCAAGTACATTGTTTACCTGGTTGGGATAGTCGCTTCTCCCGGTAGCCATTATCAGGTCTTTACGGGCACCTTTTGCCGCCTCATAAGTTATTTCCGGATCCGGGTTGGCCATGGCAAATACAATCGGGTTTTTTGCCATGCTTTTAACCATCTCGGGTGTAATAACATTAGATACACTCAGGCCAATAAAAACATCCGCATTTTTCATGGCAGATTCAAGCGTCCAATCGCTTTTTGTTGTTGCAAACCGACGTTTGGTTTCATCGAGGTGTTCACGACCGGTATGTAAAACGCCCTTGCTGTCAAACATCAAAAAGTTCTCGAACCTTGCTCCCAATGCAACATAAAGCATGGAGCAGGAAATAGCAGCAGAACCGGCACCATTTACAACGATGCGAACCTTTTCTATTTTCTTCTTTTGTAATTCCAGCGCATTTAAAAGTGCCGCGCTACTGATGATGGCAGTACCATGCTGATCATCGTGCATAACTGGAATTTTCATTTCCTCCCGCAATTTTTTCTCAATATAAAAACACTCCGGAGCTTTGATATCCTCCAGGTTAATACCGCCGAATGTTGGCTCGAGTGCTTTTACAATCTGGCAAAATTTTTCAGGATCATTCTCATTTATTTCTATATCAAAAACATCTATATCCGCAAATATTTTAAAGAGAACTCCCTTGCCTTCCATTACAGGTTTGCCCGCTTCCGGGCCAATATTTCCAAGACCAAGTACGGCAGTGCCATTACTGATAACGCCTACAAGATTTCCTTTGGCAGTGTACTTATAAACTGCATCAGGATCTTTAAAAATTTCCTTACAAGGTTCCGCAACACCGGGGCTATATGCAAGACTAAGATCGCGTTGCGTTTTTGCCTCCTTTGTCGGAATAACTTCTATTTTTCCGGGTCTTCCTTTGGCATGGTATTCCAATGCCTGTTGCCTGTTCAGTTCTTTTTGCATAGGGCGGTAAAGGTAGGGGGAAGTACATGGCGATAATCCCTTATAAAATGAATTATTTAAGTTGATAAATGAATAAAGGCATTTGCAGAATTACCTGTAAATGCCTTTTTATAAAAGTGAATAAATTTACCAGTTACCCATCTGTTCTTTTACAATGCGTTCGGGTTTAGGCGGTTCTTTTGTTTGCCATTCAGGATCATAACTAACAAAAAATGATAACCACAGAGTGCGGCTGAGGCGCATGATATACGGAAGCATCAGCACCAGGACGACTATGTTTAACACCAGCCAGATATAAAGGCTGTTATCATCGATACTTATTCCATACAACACCCAAAAAGCTATGAAAGTAGCTACACTTATAGCAATTGTGATCGCATAGCTAACGTAACCGGTACCATAATAAAAGCCAACTTCCAGTTCCATCGGCTGGCCACAAACAGGACATTCACCGGGCATTGCCATATTTTTTTTACTGCTGACGCTTAATGGGTTTTGATACATTTTTCCCCTTCGGCACCTTGGGCATTTACAACTGATGATGCTTGTAAAATAATTGGGTTTCGGGCTTTTTGCGGAATCGGTGTCGCTCATTTATCTATTCTTTATTCAGCTGCAAAGATAAACCAAGCCTTCTTGCCTTGAAAGAAGATTTTGCTACTACTATCATTATCGATTTAGTTTACTAGTGCAGCACTACTATTATCGCAATAAAAATATGCCAGCTTTTAACCAACTATTTTCTCCATTTTAATACTCCGGCTACCTTTTACAAGTAAATAATTACCCCCATGTTGCTGTTGTTTCCACCATTCGGCAGCGGCAGTGGCATCTTCAAAAAAAAGAAAAGAATGAGGGAGCCTGGCAAAATCTCCTCCAACTAAAACCACTTGTTTCCAAGGGTATTTGGCTATCAGATCTAGCAGCAAACGATGTTCTGCGAGGCTTTCATCACCCAATTCCATCATGCCTCCAAGAAACAGAATTTTTTCGCCTGCATCAATAGCTGCAAAGTTTTCAATAGCAGCCTGCATACTTGTTGGGTTTGCATTGTAAGCATCCAGTATTATTCGATCACCATCTTTTTCTATCAACTGGCTTCGGTTATTTGTTGGCTCATAACTTTCAATAGCTTTTTGAATGTTATCAAAAGAAACTTTGAAATATTTTCCGATAACGCAGGCCGCCAAAACATTATACACGTTATACTTTCCAACCAGGTTTGTATGTAAGGTAACGGGGTAATCAAATCCCTTATTCAATTCAACTCTTAAAAATGGTTCATTTTGTAAAACATGGCCGGTAACTTCTCCTGTTTCGGTGCCATACCAATGTACTGTTTTTATACCCTCAGACATGTTCTTAAAATAGTCAAAATCGGAACAGGCAAATGCTTCTCCATCATTCGATTTCAGGTAATCAAATAGTTCCCCTTTGCCCTTAATAACACCTTCTATTCCTCCAAATCCTTCAAGGTGTGCTTTTCCACAATTGGTAATCATGCCTAGTGTTGGCAAGGTATATTCACAGTAAGAGGCGATTTCCTGTTGGTGATTAGCACCCATTTCTACCACGGCAATTTCTGCATCGTTCTTAATTTTTAAAAGAGTAAGTGGAATACCGATATGATTATTAAGATTTCCTGTGGTTGTATAAGTTCTGTACTGGCTGCTTAATACAGCATGTACCAATTCTTTCGTTGTAGTTTTTCCATTGCTACCTGTTATAGCTAAAAGAGGAATATTTAAAGTTTTCCGATGGTGTTTTGCAAGCTGTTGAAGTGTTGAAAGTACATCTTTGGTATATAAAATGTTGTCATTAATTGCAAATTCCGGTTCATCAACTATTGCATATGCGGCTCCTTGCTCTAACGCTTTGTAGGCAAATTGATTAGCATTAAAACTTGGACCCTTCAAAGCAAAGAATAGATCACCGGTTTTAATTTGCCTTGTATCTGTTGTAATGTTTGGATACTTGAGGTATATATTGTAAAGTGCATCAATAGAGATGGTATTCATAAATTTTCCCGGGCGCTGGTGTAGAAAAAGGCGAATATAAACTGCATTGTAAATTGAATGCAAGTGTTGTAAAGAAGAGGCAGGCTAAAAACTTTTCAAATCGTATCTATGTCCCTAAATTCTACTGTTTCGGTGAAGAAACCTAAAGCTGCCAGGCAATAAGTGCTTTTAATTTTTCTTAACGCCTGCGCAATAGACTGAAGACGTTGAGACGAAAATGACAGTCAAGAATTTTCCAGTTCGTATTGCCACTTTCTTACGTTCTTATTTACAGTAATTAAACAGACCTGCTAATAAAACTCTCCCGTGTCCATATTTACCTGGTATATAACTGTTCCGGCATATATAATTTGATTTTTGAGGGCTAACATTGTCAACGCTGAAGCAATTCCTATGCCTGCAGATACGCCGACAGGGATGACAGGGCTATACGGTACCACGGCCACTATTCGTTTAGAAGTGTGGGAGTGTTTTAACTCTGCAATAAATTCGAAAGTATTTCCAACTTTTACAAGCGGCCGAAAACTTTTTTTAGCATTTATCCAAATTTGATATCCATCGAAATATCCAAATACATCTAATTCAGGCACCCAAACGTTATTCTTTGTTTTAGTATATAAAATATTTGACCACCTGTTTTTTTCGTACTTATATTCCGTTATAGAAGGAGCATTATTTATAAACTCCATTGCTGTTTTATATACACCTACTGCTGGTTTGTCTGTTCCCAGTATAGGCTTTTTAAATCTCTGTTGATACCTTTCGTGGATAGCTTGAAATGTATAATGTTTTCTTGTAAGCACTTTTAATAAATCCATAGCCCTTGTTTTTTCTACCAATACATCCAATGCCTCAGTTAGAATGTCGAAAGAACCATTTTGAGATGACAAAGTTGTAATTGTAGTATCCAGTCTCAGTGCGGGAACCAGATCGTTTCCCACATTCACGAAAGCTTCAATTTCAAAGTTCAGGCTGTTGTAAATTTTTATCTTATCAGTTCTACTTACAAAAGAGTCGTTTTGACTAAACCGGAATTGTTTAAGGTAACAAATCAGTGACGGAGTTGATGAATTGAAAGAGAACCTTTTCTTGTTATTTAAATAACCAGAAATCGCATTTTTCGCCCCATTTGTTAATTGCAGTTTTTGAAAACCTACTATTGGCTCAAGAATAGCCGCCCTAATCACAACGCCTTCATAGGCTGTATCGTACCGCACATCGTTTATAACAAATGCACTGATGGGTATTTTCGTTCGAAGAGTTGAATCAATAATTGCGGGCTTTGTATTGATGTTTACCATTATTGTTTCGGAACTGGCAAGTTTGCTGCTGTCGCGTGTAAATAAGTTCGAGTTCTGGGAAAGAACGTTATTACAAATAAACAGCAGCAGATAAAGATATTTCACGGATGTTGGATTAGGGTTTGCAAAGGGGACTAACAACAAATCTATCTCTGTTTTCGACTAATGTTGCAAAAATTTAAACTAATGAGCGATTTGCTAAGCTTGTAAATATTGCGACGTCACCTAAGATCTGCTTACTAAACGAGCAGAAAGAATTCACAAAAGATGTCGAAGACGATACAAAGACAACTATCGAAATGATGGAAGGAATGGGCAGAACGCCAGAACAAACATTTTTAATTTATACGCTTTTTCCTTAACATAATTGCGGCTGTAATTTTCCTTGATAACTGGTTTGACTTATACTAAGGAGAATTGAAACTACCTAGTAAGATTAATGTATTGAGCACTAGTTCTTATACCTAACCAAAAAACAAAAACCCGCTAAAAAGCGGGTTCCTGTAAAAAGCATATTTGGGATTATCTTCTTTGACGTTTTGTAGGCCAGTGATTACCGGTCTTAGTACGGTTACCTTCAGGTGAACCGAAATAAGTCATCGCACAACGGAAACCAATGGTCATTGATGATTGGCTTTCTTCCATAAAACGGCGTGTGCCCGGGCTTAACCAGTAAGGACGATCCATCCAGCTTCCACCTTTAATTACACGGCTGGAATCACCAACAAGAGTTGTTTTACCATAACCGTAGCTTGCACCACTCAGGCTATCACCATCTAGATAGTTGATTGCATAATGTTTCTGGTAATTACGACGATGTGCAATATCCGAATCATTTTCATTTACCTCTTTCACATGTCCCATTGAATCTTTTTCGTAACGATCAGCAGGAATGTTAGATGATGGATCTTTTACATACAATTTCTTAAATACGTTACCACGGAAATAGTTGAAATCATCACCTACTTCGAAAGTAGTAGGGCGATAAACGTCACCTACCCATTCGCTTACGTTACCGCTCATATTATAAAGACCGAATGCATTAGGATAAAAACTTTCAACAGGAGCAGTGATGGCAGCACGGTCATTCAAACCACCTGCAACACCCATCAGGTCACCTGATCCACGTTTGAAGTTGGCCAGCATTTCACCCTGCCATGATCCGCGACGATTATCACGAAGACCATTGTAATTATTGGCCCAGGAATAAACCTGTTTGTTAGCAACCAATTCTTCACCACGTTGCTTTTCTTTCCTGCGCGGCTGAGGGTTTTGTCCAATATAAGCAAGGGCAGCATATTCCCACTCTGCTTCTGTTGGAAGACGATAATCGGGTGATAAAATGCCATCTTCGAATGTAATGCTGGTTCTAGGTTTGCCATTTACATCTTTCAAAGGATTCTTTTTGCTTTTGGCAGCTGCACCGGGTGCAGGCGTTGTAAGACCTAAAAGATATGCTTTGGTATTAAAAGCATCAGCGCCTTTACCATTCAGGTTCTGAATTTCTTTTTTGTTGATATACCCACCGTCTACCATTGCCAGTTCGTTTACGCGATCTGTACGCCATAAACAGAAATCATGTGCCTGGCGCCAGCTTACACCTACAACAGGGTAGTAGTTAAAGCTTGGGTGACGGAAATAATATTCTACATAAGGTTCGTTGAATGCAAGTTCACTGCGCCAAACTAGGGTGTCGGGATAAGCAGCATCTAAAATAGCCTGGTTTGCAGGTTCTCCTTCCGGATCAAATACACGGTTCAGCCAAAACATGTATTCCCGGTAATGAACGTTGGCAACTTCGGTTTTGTCGATGAAAAAGGAATTTACAGTAATTCTTTTTGGTACGTTATTCCAGTCTGCCATTACATCTTCTTCAGTGGCACCCATTACAAAAGACCCGCCCTGAACAAATACAAGACCTGGGCCGGCTTTGATATCTTTTGGTTTGGCAACACTAAAACCGCCCTGGTTTTTGTCGTTATAGTTCCAACCTGTAGAACCGGACTTTTCTTTCTTTTTAGCAAAAAGTCCCCCGTTTTTACAGGATGAAACTGCTGCAACAGAAGCTGCGAAAAGCAGAACATGAGTTAATCTAGTCAATGCGGACATTTAGGAAATTTTATTATTGAACGAACTGTAAATACAATTATTGTATTAGCGTTAAGTAGCGAAAATAACTTATCTCAATAATTATACCGAAAATTATAGTAGAGAAAGGCAATTAATGTTTCCCACAGGTGTGTATTACTGTAATTTGTTTGACATTATAAACTATTCTACTGTAACACTTTTGGCAAGATTTCTAGGTTTGTCAACGTCAATTCCTTTGTTTACACCCACGTAATAGCTTAATAATTGCAGAGGTACAACGCTGAGCATTGCTCCTAACACTTCATCTGCATCTGGCACAACTATTACATCGTCAGCCATGGAAGGAATAACGGTATCGCCCTGGCTAACCACGCAAATTATCTTTCCCCGCCTCGCTTTGATCTCCTGGACATTCGAAACGATTTTTTCGTAATACCTGTCTTTTGTAGCAACAATTACTACCGGAAGATTTTCATCGACCAAAGCAATCGGGCCGTGTTTCATCTCCGCAGCCGGATAGCCTTCGGCGTGGATATAGCTGATTTCCTTCAGTTTTAAAGCTCCTTCCAGCGCAACGGGAAAATTATAACCCCGACCCAGGTATAAAAAGTCGGAAGCATGCTGGTATTTGGAAGCAATAGCCATAATACCGGTAGTATCCTTTAATATTTCAGCAACTTTGTCTGGTATAGCATGTAATTCTTCCAGCAAATGCTGGTATCGTTCAGGGTCGATTGTGCCTTTTGCCTTTGCTATTTTCAAAGCCATCATAGTTAACACAGCCAGTTGGCCGGTAAATGCTTTAGTACTAGCCACACCTATTTCGGGACCACTATGAGTATATGCCCCGGCATGGCTCATGCGGGCAATGCTGCTTCCAACTGCATTTACTACTCCAAAAATAAACGCTCCTTTCTCTTTGGCATTATCCAGCGCAACAAGGGTGTCGGCAGTTTCGCCGCTTTGCGAAATAGCAATTATCACATCGCCCGGAATAATCACGGGGTTTCGATACCTGAATTCAGAAGCATATTCCACCTCCACCGGGATCCGGCAGAGTTCCTCAATAAGGTATTCGGCTACAAGCCCTGCATGCCAGCTGGTGCCGCAGGCAACTATAATTATACGATTGGCGTTAACCAGTTTATCCAGGTGAGTTTCAACACCGCCCATAATTATTAAACCTTCTTTCGGCTGTAGCCTTCCACGCAAACAATCATAAATGGTAACCGGCTGCTCATAAATTTCCTTCAGCATGAAGTGCTCATACCCGCCTTTTTCAATCGCGGCCAGTTCCATATCCAACCGGGTAATAAAGGGCGTTTCCACTTCGTTGCCCAGGTTTTTAAGTATCAGTTCATCGGCACGTACAATAGCTATCTGGTAATCGTTTACATAAACAACTTCCTTCGTGTATTCAATAATAGGTGAGGCATCTGAAGCTAAAAAATGCTCTCCTTTTCCAATTCCGATTACCAGGGGTGAACCTTTCCTGGCAGCAATAATGGTATTGGGATCATCTTTGTCCAATAGCAAAATACAGTATGCGCCAACAATTCTTTTTAAAGCAATTCGTAAGGCTTCTTCAAGAGAACTGTTATTGTTTTTTTTGATATCCTCAATAAAATTGAGAAGCACTTCGGTATCGGTATCACTTGTAAAATGGTATCCTTTCTTAACCAGTTCTTCTTTTATAGAAGCATAATTTTCTATAATACCATTATGTATCATTGCCAGGTTTCCACTAGCCGAAGTATGTGGATGTGCATTACGGTCACTTGGTTCGCCATGTGTTGCCCAACGGGTATGGCCAATTCCAACCATACCGGAAACATCTTCTCCAACCAGGCTTTCTTCCAGGCCGGCGACCTTGCCTTTTTTCTTGTAAACTTTCAAACTATGATTGATAAGTGCAACGCCTGAACTATCATAACCGCGGTATTCGAGGCGTTTCAGTCCTTTTAAGATGATAGGGTATGCTTGCTTACTTCCTATATATCCAACTATTCCACACATGGTTGTAAATTATGGCCGCAATATAAACTGGCAACCCGGCTTTTTACTGCCCATTTTAATCCACCAGGGATATTATGAAGCAGCTATTATATGAAAACCACTGTTCAGCTGGATTTGTAGTGTATTAAAGGTTTAAAAGCAATTATGCATTTTCTTTGCCCGGGCAATAAAATTTAAAGACAGCTTATTAAAGTGTTACTTACCTATGCTTAGGTTATCCGGATTGGTGCTTTTCAGTAAGTTATTAATAGCAGGGTTAAATTTTTGCACAATAATCCTTATTTCCCGCTTTCTTGGACCCGTTGAGAAAGGTGTATGTAGCTGGTACCTTGTAATAATTGCGATTTCATTGGTTTTTTCCGAGATGATATCAGGGCCTACAGCTGGCTTCCTGATTAATAGATTTAATATCAAACAGGTGCGGTTTATAAGTTATACCTGGTCCGTAGTAAGTTCATTTTCAATAATTACTTTATTCTATTTATTAAACAAGGTCAATAGTTTTGAAGCGTGCATACTATTTTTTTTATGCTGGTTAAACGCAGCTAATACCATACACCAGCATTTATTTTTAGCGGTTCAAAATTTTAGATGGTTCAATAGTTTATCTGTGCTTGCGCCGCTCCTGGTAGTTTGCCTTCTAATAGTATTTTTATTATCAGGTTTTCAGAAGCTTGATGCCTACCTGTACAGCTTATTTGTGGGCTGGTCGCTGGCTTTTATTGCGGGCTATTTGGTCTTAAACCGGGTGAAAAACAGGAACAGGGCGGACTTTCCGTTATTAGAAATAGTGAAGGAAGGTTTCAGGAAAGGAGTAACAAACCAGGCGAGCCACCTGGTTTCCCTCTTAAATTCCAGACTTATTTTCTTTCTGCTTCCAGCTACCATACTTGGTGTTTATTCAAATGCACTCTCGTTGGCCGAGGCAAGCATGATGATTCCCGGCAGTTTAGGCCAGGTAATGTATGCTTCCATATTAAATAAGAATACAGACAAGGCAGGAAACGTTCAAATGAACTTTTGGATAACAACGGGTTTATCGCTTTCAATACTGATTTTTGTTCTAATTATTCCGGGAGAATTGTACCAGGCGATTTTTGGCGAATCATTTGCGGGGGTAAAATCTTTCCTGGTTTATCTAAGCGGAGCAATGATTTTCCTAAGCGGATACTTATTATTAAGTTATTGGCAATCAGCACATGGTAGATTTCTTCAAAATTTACACGCAAATTTATTTGCGCTTTTTACAAATGGGCTGATAAGTGTTTTTTTTATCTTAAAGGGAACTTACTCAATTGAAAAAGGCATATTAGCGATGTTCATTGCATTAGTTGTACAGATGTTGGTCTCTATGGTTCAGTTTCATAGTGCCAGCAATCGTTATGATCAACCAGTTGACCGGGCAGGAAAGCCAATATTGAATACCGATTAGGTTGTGATTTCAACGCCTTCCTCCGCCATTTGACCAGGGAATAATATTTATTTGCGCTGTATGTTGTACAGCCTGAATTTTGCAGCCGCACATGCTACCTGTAAAAGAATTTTTCCCGTTATTAAGTACTCCGAGCCGGGTGGTTATTACCACTCACCAGAAACCCGATGGCGATGCCATGGGCTCTTCCCTGGGCCTGATGCATTTTCTTCAAAAGCTTGGACATACCGTTACTGTTATTTCGCCCACAAACTGGGCGGCCTTTCTAAATTGGATGCCCGGCACCAAATCTGTAGTCGATTTTGAGTTAAAGCGCCAGTTGGCAGAAGGCATTATTCGCGAAGCAGACTGGATTTTTTGCCTTGACTTCAATAATCTCCCACGTACTAAGAACATGGAAGCCAGTTTGTTGGCAGCTAGTGGTATCAAAATATTGATTGATCACCACCAGGAGCCACAGTCAGAAGCATTCAATTATGGTATCAGCATTCCCGCTAAGAGTAGTACCTGTGAAATGGTTTATGATTTCATCGTGGAAAGCGGCCATAAAGACCTGGTTGATATTACCATCGCAGAATGCCTTTATACCGGGGTTATGACGGATACCGGTTCATTCAGGTTTCCTGTTACCAGTTCGGCAGTTCATACGATGATAGCCGAATTGAAGAAAACCGGCCTCGAACACCAGAAGGTACATGATCATATTTACGATAGTTATCTTGAAAACAGGCTTCGGTTTACAGGCCATGTTCTGTTGAACAGGATGAATGTTCTATATGAATACAATACGGTGTTGATTGCCATTCCTAAAAACGACTTACTGAGGTTCAATATTCAAACTGGAGATACGGAGGGTTTGGTAAATTACCCCCTAAGCATCTTAGGAATAAAAATGGTAGCCATTGTTATAGATCGTGATGAAGAGCGCAAATGGTCTTTCAGGAGTAAAGGAAATGTGGATGTGAATACATTTGCTCGAAAATTTTTCCAGGGAGGTGGTCATTTTCATGCTTCCGGCGGAAAATCAACCGAGAGCCTGGATGAAGCCATCAGGCATTTCCATGAAGTAATTAAGACGATGGAAGCGGAACTGGCATAACACAATTTATTTTAATTTTTTATATAAAAGGGAATCACTCCCATTAATTTCAAACAAACAATAAATGAATCTGAAAAAACAAGTATTGCTGATAGCCAGTGCAGGGCTTTTAGCAGCAGGATGCGGCAGTGCCGATTTCAAAAAGAACAAGGAAGGTCTTGTTTATAAAATTATTAGTAATGGTAAAGGAGAGCAAATCAAACCTGGCCAGCTGTTGAAATTAAATTTCAGTAGCCAGATTGGTGATTCTGTTATGTTTTCAACATTTGATCATATTCCTGCTTATGGTAAATATGATACAATGCCTCAAACAGCTTACGATTTTATTGATTTCCTCGGTGAGATGAAGATCGGCGATTCGGCAGAATATGTTCGTTCTGTAGACACACTGGTAAATCGTAAAATGCTGCAGTATGGCGGACCATTTAAAAAAGGTGGAACTATTAAAGGCTACCTGAAAGTGATTGGTTCTTTCAAAACTGAGGCTGAAATGAGCGCAGATCATGAGAAAGAAGTAGAGGTTGAAAAATCACGTGAGATAGCCAATCTTGAAAAACTATTAAAAGAAAAAGGTATTACGAACGCCGTTAAAACTGAAAAAGGTGTTTTTGTTTTAATGGAAAGAGAAGGCACTGGTATGAAGGCTGACAGTGGCTTAAAAGTTTCTGTAAACTACACCGGATCATTGAAGAATGGCCAAAAATTTGATTCTAATACCGATAGCACTTTCCAGCATGTTAAGCCGTACGAATTCGTAGTTGGCAGGGGAGAAGTGATTCCTGGTTGGGACGAAGGCATTAAAATGTTTAAAGCTGGCGGAAAAGGAAAACTGTTTGTTCCTGCTATGATGGCCTATGGGCCGCAATCGCAGGGAGAAAAAATGCCTGCTTTTAGTGACCTGATTTTCGATATCGAAGTATTAGAAGTAGGAGTTCCAGCGGCAGCGCCTGAGAGCCAGCTACCTCCAACACAATAGGAAAGGATTGATGCCCACTTTAGGGAATACAGTTCAATTTCTCTGCAAAAAACCCGGATGTTACAGTCCGGGTTTTTCAATTTTAAATACAATAGTTTTGCCCTGGTTATTTCATAGCATTTAAATCATTTTAAAAACCAATGTCCGAAGACGCGGATATCCATTGACTGTGTCGTTACCTAAAAAAATTATCGATTTTAATATTGCTGCACCAAAATGGTTTGTATTACTTTTTGATACAATCATTGGTGTTTTTTCAATTTTATTGGCTGGTTATTTTGCAGGGTTAGCATTATTTCCTACAGGTTCTTTACCGGTAATTTACCAGGTACCTTTGGTCGCATTTACGTACATACTTTTTTTCTTTTTTTTTAGAACTGGTGAAATTATGCCAGGAACTAAAGACTTCAAATATGTACTAAGAAGCCTTGATGCCTTGTCAGGTGTCTTCGTGGCATTAATGCTCTTAAACCTTGTTTTGAAAATGACAGGAAGAGCTCCGTTGATTAGCAACATCGTACTTATATTTCATACCATAATAGCGGTTTTTATTATTGGTGGATATCGTTTTATAGCATCCATTGGTGTAAGAAAAAACACAATTATTGAAGCTGAAAACCCCGATGCTGGTTTTGCTGCTAAAACTTTAGAAACCTCGTTTGACCAACAATAAATAACTAGTACATGTTCTCGTTTTTTAAACGAAATCCAAAGATTTCACGGAACCTGAATTTCATCGGTGCCGATATGCACAATCACTTGTTACCTGGCATTGATGACGGTAGCCAGGATGTTGAAACTTCACTTCAATTGATAGATGTTTTGCTTGAATTAGGATATCAAAAATTTGTATGTACGCCACATGTGATACTGGAAGTTCATCCCAACGATGAAACAACTATTAGTGATGCCTGGCAAGTTTTGAAAAATGGGCTTGCTCAAAAAGGCCTGGATATTCCTATTGAATATTCGGCAGAATACATGCTCAACTTCGACTTTGATAGTATTTTAAATGAGGGCAGGATCATACCTTTTGGAAACAAGCAGGTATTGATTGAGATGAGTTATGCCGTTGAATCGCCTAATATAAAAGATGCCATTTTTGAATTGCAAACCAAGGGCTTTCGTCCTATTTTGGCGCATCCTGAACGTTACCCATATTATTTTCATAAGGTGAAATATTACGAAGAATTGATGGATGCCGGTTGCGATTTACAAATAAACATGCTATCACTTACTGGCTACTATGGTAAGCCCATAAAAAAAATGGCAGAAAAATTAATTGATAATGGCTGGATAACCTGGATTGGAACTGATCTTCACCATCATCGCCATTTAGGTGCTTTGATACAATTGTCGAATGATTCCAAAGTGTTGCGATACCTTGATAAAATTAAAAATCTGAAAAATCCGTCCCTGCTAAATACCTAAATAGGAAATATTTTATTTAGGGCTCTAAACCGGTATTGCTTTCATGATGCAGAAATTACAATATGCAATTGTAGGTTGCGGAAACATAGCGAAACGTCATGCCGGGCATATTCATCGGTCAGGAAAACTTATTGCCGTATGTGATATTGATATTGTGAAGGCAAATTCGCTTGCAAAACTTTACCAGGTTAACAGTTACAGTGGTTTAGCTGATATGCTAAACAACGAACCAGGCATTGACGTTGTTGTTGTTTGCACTCCCAACGGTTTACATGCACTTCATACAATTACTGCTTTAGAAGCGAAAAAGCATGTGCTCTGCGAAAAGCCAATGGCAATATCTGTTCCTGACTGCTTAAGGATGATAGAAGCGGCAACAATCAATCAAAAACATCTTTTTGTTGTAAAGCAAAACCGATATAATCCGCCTGTGGCTGCTGTTAAACAATTGCTTGAAGCAGGTTTTTTTGGTAAGATATATTCGATACAGCTCAATTGTTTTTGGAACCGTGATGCGGCTTATTACAGTAATTCCTGGAAAGGCAGCCTAGACCTCGATGGTGGCACTTTATTTACTCAATTCAGCCATTTTATTGATCTTGTTTATTGGATGTTTGGCGATGTTGATAAAATTCTTGCCTTGACAAGCAATGTAGCACATAAAGGAATAATAGAATTTGAAGATACTGGTGTAGTGGCTCTTAGCTTTCAAAATGGCATGCTTGGATCTATTCACTTTACTGTAAATTCCTTTCATAAAAACATGGAAGGTTCACTTACCATTTTTGCAGAAAAAGGATCTGTAAAAATCGGCGGACAATACCTTAATAAACTGGAATATCAATGCCTGGATAATTTCGAGATAAAAAATTTACCACAGGGTAACCTTCCAAATGACTATGGGAATTACCAGGGTAGTATGAGTAATCACGGTAAAGTATATGAAAATGTTTCGGAAGTGTTGCTTGAAAACAAACCCATGAGTACGCTTTCTTTTGAGGCTTTAAAAACAGTGGAAATAATTGATAAAATTTATAAAGCGGCTACATTTAATAACAATCAAAAATGACTCCCATCATTAAGGAAGCTGGTATCGTTAATGTAAATTTTGGTGAAAATGTGCAAGTTGTTACACCATTAAATTTATATGGTTGCACTATTGGAAGTAATTGTTTTATAGGTCCTTTTGTAGAAATACAAAACGGTGTCCTTGTAGGTGAAAATTGCCGGATACAAAGCCATAGTTTTATTTGCGAACTTGTTACTATCGGCAGCGATTGTTTTATTGGACATGGTGTTATGTTTATTAATGATGTTTTTAAAATTGGTAAACCTGCTGCCGGCGACAAGGCAAAACGGAAATCTACTCAAATAGGAAACCACGTTAGCATAGGAAGTAATGCCACAATATTACCAGTGAGCATTTGTGATGGTGTAGTAATAGGTGCGGGTGCAGTAGTTACTAAAGACATTGACAAACCGGGAATTTACGCAGGCAATCCTGCAAAATTTATCAGGGTAATTGAATAACTATTTTCAATGCAAAATGTTTTAATTACAGGTTCTGGTGGATTCCTGGGTAAATACCTGGTTAACCATCTGTCGGCTCAAAATACTTTGCACACTTTGAGCCGCAGCAACAGTAATTTTTATTCGATTGATCTTGCAACCCAAATCCCGGTTATAACTACAAAATATAACCTCGTTGTACACGCGGCGGGTAAAGCGCATTCTATTCCTAAATCTAAAGAAGAAGCCGAAGATTTTTATACCGTCAACGAACTTGGTACCAGGCACCTATGCCAGGGCTTTGAAAATGCCGGCTTATATCCTGACCATTTTGTTTTCATAAGTTCTGTTGCCGTTTACGGTCTTGAAACCGGTAACATGATAAACGAAGAATCACCGCTACTTGGAAAGTCGCCTTATGCAAAAAGTAAAATAAACACAGAGCTTTTTTTAGAATCCTGGTGCAACAACAAGCCGGTTAAACTTACCATACTTAGGTTGCCACTAATTGCTGGCATTAATCCTCCCGGGAATCTTGGATCGATGATAAGAGCTATAAATAAAAACAGGTATTTTAATATCGGCAGGGGAGATGCACGTAAATCAATGGTATTAGCGGAAGATGTTGCAAAAGCTATTCCATTTGCTGCAGCAGCCGGAGGAACTTATAACCTCACTGATGGATCTAATTGTACAATGGCTACATTAAGCAAATTGATTGCAAAACAATTAGGTAAACCTGATCCGAAATCAATACCGGTGTGGTTGGCAAAGTTGATAGCTTTTGTGGGTAATATTTACGGTCAAAGTGCACCACTCAATACATCAAAACTTACTAAATTAATGTGCACACTTACCTTTGATGACACAAAGGCACGGAAGGCATTCGGCTGGAATTCACGACCTGTGTATGATCATTTAACCATAAACTAATGCCATGCTTGTTGCAGGTATATTTCTCATCCTGTTTACTGTAGAATATTTTTATTTTAAAGTTGCCGAACACTTTAATATAACCGATACACCTAATCAAAGAAGCAGCCATACGATTCCAACAATCAGGGGAGGTGGCATAATATTTCCAATAAGCATTTTCATTTATTACCTTGTTTTTGGATGGAAATATTCATTTTTTGCGGTGGGTTTACTCGGCTTAACTATAATAAGTTTCGCTGATGATATCAAACATCAGCGTCGGAGAACAAGAATTGTCATTCAATTATTAGCAGCGGTCTTTTTATTGATAGATGCATCATTACCCATTCACCTCATCCCCGTTTGGATAGCCGCACTTATAATTATTCCGGGAATGATAAATGCCTGCAATTTTATGGACGGCATCAATGGAATGACTGCACTCTATTCATTTTCGGTAATGATCGGGTTGTTTTTTGTAAACAATTTACTACATGCTTTTGACGAAATGTTACTTGTTTGTCTTGCATTAAGTAACCTCGTATTTAGCTATTTTAATTGCAGAAAAATTGCAAGGAGTTTTGCCGGTGATGCAGGTAGTATTTCAATGGCCTATATTTTACTGTTTTTAACTACAACTTGTATTGTCATCACCAAAAATCCAATCTTCCTGTTATTTTTTACAGTATATATTGTAGATGTCGTTTTTACTATCCTGCAAAGGCTATATAAAAAAGAAGCCATTTTTGAAGGCCATCGCAAGCATTTGTTTCAATACCTCGCCAACGAATTACAAATGCCACATATAATGGTAAGTTCCATTTTTATGTTTATTCAACTACTAATTACCGGAGGAGTAGTATTTATTTGGCAGAAAGAAGTTCAAACACAAAGAGTTTTTACTGGTATCACAATAAGTGTGATAATTGTTTTGTACCTAATAGTTAAAAAACGGATCGCAATTCAAGTCCGCAAACTTAAAATGAATGCTACTCCATACCTTCCACTTCAATAATGATTGTTCTGTTATTATCGGCTGAAGTGGAAATTCGTGTTTTGATTTCTGCTTGTTCAAGATGTTTTAATTCTTTTTCAATCTCTCTTACAACTTTTTGTTGCATCTCCTCTGTCCAGCCTTTTTCTGATTGCTGTTTTGCTTCAGACCAAACTTGTTTTACTTTCTCAGATAGTGCTTTTCCATTAAACGTAATGGTTTTTACAGAAGCTTTTGGAGTAGCAGGACATTCGCAATTGTTTGCTATGGCAACTCCCGGTTCATCAATTACTAAAACTTTCTCTGCAACATCATCTTCATTTTCATCTTGATTGTTATTTGTAAATGATTTATTAGTAAAAAATTTAAACCGATAATTTTCTTTCGCTGGCCTGCTATGTGTTACTGCTACAACATCTCTTTGCCTGAATGGTGCAATTGCAGCTTGCTTCCTTGCTCTTGCCAAATCTCTTTCAATAATAACTGGTGCTTCTGCATTTGTGAGAAAATTCAGAAGACTATCTGTTTTCAAAAGGTGCACTTTTGAAAGATTATAGAGATGTTTCTGTTCTACAGAGATTTTATCCTGCAGTTTTTTCAATTCGCGTATTTGATCACGGTTCAGCTTTACTTGCCTGTTTGCTGTTGCGGCAGGGGCATCCGGTGGTGCTGGTGCAGCCGGTACTAATGGCATAGTAAGCATTTTTTCGTTTCCAAAAACTTCAGGATAAGTCATTAGTTTCACAGATTCGCTAAACGCAGGTCCAAAAACAGTAGCCCAATCTGCTTGTTCTATTTCCTTAAATTGTAAAGCATTTAGTTTCAGCTGATCATAATTGAAAGATTTGTTTTTATTAAGTTTTTCAATTTGTAATGCTAATGCTTCGATATTTTTTGCGTGGGGTTCAATTACTTTTTCGAAATCAGTAGCAACTTTCGTTATTGCTACATCGAGTTTTTTTGATTTTTCCGCGATACTTATTTCTACTTTATTTTTCTTCTTGAACTGCTGAATATTTTCAAGGTTTTTAATTAAGTCTATGGGTTGCGTAAATGCGTTTTCAAATTCCCTTGTTCCTGTTAGCGTATTAACAGCCGGCTGCTGTTTAATAATAGCGGTGGGCGCGGGTGTTTCCTGTCTCGGCGTAATTATTGTAAAACCTAATCCTAAAATAGTAATGATAAATAACAACCCCAATTGCTGGCGATAATTGAATGCCTTACGTTCTGGAGCCAGCATTCGTTTTATCCTGTTCAACAGTTGAAATTCGTTGTTGTTATTAGTTCCCAGGGCTAATATACTTTCAACACTATGGCGTTCAATAGCCAATAATGCCTTCGCATAATCTGTGGCATTGTATTGAAATTGTAAAACGTAATCATCACAACTGTTTTCCCTTTCCAATCTTGCCTGTTTTAACAGCAACCGCATAAAAGGATTGAAAAACAATGCGATTTCTGCCAGTTGTAAAATAATATTTAGCAGGTAATCGTTGCGGCGGATATGTGCCAGTTCATGTAACAGAACTGCTTCTATTTGTTGGGGACTCAATTGATTGATGCTTGCCAGTGGAATTAAGATAAATGGTTTCCAAAATCCTATTGTTAAAGGACTTGTTGCTATGTTGCTTACCCTTAATTGTACGGATCTTTTTATTCCTAATAAGGCGGCATGTTTAGTAACAAACAGGCGCCAGTCGGCACTTGCTTTGCCCAATCCGCGGGTACGAAGTTTTTTTACTTCATTAAAACCGTTGGCAAGCCTTATGCTTAACAACATCATCACTACCAGGTATGCGCAACTAAAGTAAGGCGCCAGGCTGCGAAGTGTGGCCATTAACGATTGATAGAAAAACAACAAATTATTGGTACTGCCAGATACTGTTTCGTTACCCGGGAAAGTGGTAGCAATGTATAAATTAGAATTAATGGTAACAGAGTTGCCATAATAAATGAAAGTGATAATAAATGCAGCAAAGCCTGTAGTTGCCGCTGTTACAGCCAGGTTATAACGTTGACTGCTTGACCATTGATGCAGGTATATAACGCCGGTATAAACCAGCCATAATAACGACATCTGCCATAAACTATGACCGATGGCATATCCTAATGCATGTAAAAAGGGAGATTGTTCAATGTTGAACATACAGCTTTATTACAGGGTGATGAATGATTATCTCAGTTATTAACCGCCTTCTAAAATCAATTTCCCAGGTCGAAAAAAACTTCCCCTTACATCGATCATTCAAATTGTTTTTTTAACCAGGTATTAGAGCCTGTTACTTTAATCCGTCTATCAGTTTTTGAATTTCATCGATTTCGGTCTTGCTTGGTTTGCTACCACCTAAAGCACGCATTACCAATTGGCTGGCAGAACCATCAAACAAGGTGTTCATTAGTTTGCCCACTATGTGTTGCTGTGTTTTTTCTTTACTAACTATCGCTTCGTAGATATGAGTCTTGCTGCTGTCATCTCTTTGAACAAGTCCTTTCTCGTTCATAATCTGCATCAGTTTTAAAGTGGTTGTATACCCTGCATCTTTAGTAGTACTTAACTCCTCATGTACTTCACGAACCGTGGCTTTTCCGCGCTGCCACAAAACCTGTAGTATTTCGAGTTCACTTTCCGTGGGCTTCAATGGATTTGACGATTTACTCATATAATTTGTTACATTTTATTCCGGTTCTTATTTAAAGTTGTACAAACATACGATAGATTTCGTAAATAATTGGCTGAACGGTTTTTCTACAGGATTTCTGGAAGTTTATTTGGATAAACGGAATGACTGGTTACGTTGCCCGGAGGCGATTTCTAAGAGGGGCGGTAAAGTCCCGTATTTTTGCCGCATGGTTTATGATTTAGAAAAGATATTGCCGGCATTTAAAATAACAGCGTTGAATCCCATGCAGGAAGCTACTATTGAAGCTGTAGCCGGTAATAAAGAAGTGATTCTTTTGTCGGATACAGGTTCGGGTAAAACACTGGCCTTTTTACTACCTGTACTTAGTTTACTGGATGAAACAAATTCATCAACCCAGGCACTAATAATCGTTCCTTCAAGAGAACTTGCTATACAAATCGAGCAGGTATTTAAAACCATGGGAAGCGGGTTTAAAGTAACGCTTTGTTATGGCGGACACTTACGTGAAACCGAAGAGAATAATTTACTACAGGCACCTGCATTAATCATAGGTACGCCAGGCCGTCTTGCAGATCATATCCGCCGAAAGAATATAGATCCTTCCGGTATCACAACACTGGTGCTGGATGAATTCGATAAGTCGCTTGAATTGGGTTTTAAAGATGAAATGTCTTTTATTATAGGTGAATTGAAGAACCTGGATAAACGAATACTTACTTCGGCAACGGAAGCTGTTGAAATACCCTCTTTTATTGGATTAACCGAACCCCTTCGGCTAAATTATTTAAGTGGTGAGCCTGCAGCTGCTCTCGCTATTCAAGTATTGCAAAGCGATGGAAAGGACAAATTAGATGCCCTGTTCCAACTCATTTGTATGTTAGGAAATCGTTCGATGGTGGTGTTTTGTAATCACCGCGAATCGGTGCAGCGGACAAGTGAATTTTTGAGTGGAAAAGGAATTGTAAATGTGTATTACCATGGAGCATTGGAGCAGCAGGAGAGAGACAGCGCTTTATGTAAATTCAGGAATGGAACTTCCAATGTGCTTGTAACAACCGACCTGGCTTCACGGGGGTTGGATATTCCTAATATCCGGTATATAATTCATTACCACCTGCCACCGACGGAGGAGGTATTTACACACCGTAATGGTAGAACCGCCCGAATGGAAGCAAGCGGTACTGCTATTCTTATTTTATCACCGGAAGAAAAATTACCGCCTTATATAAAGGATGATATTGAGACAATTGAGCTTCCATCATTACCCGAGCTTCCTGAAAAGCCAAAATGGTCTACCATTTTTATTGCTGCAGGTAAAAAGAACAAAGTAAATAAGATTGATATCGTTGGATTTTTATCAAATAAGGGTGAATTGAAAAAAGAAGATATTGGTCTCATTGAAGTAAAAGACTTCCATTCGTTTGCAGCTGTACGTAAAACTAAAATGGCTAATGCAATGCAATTAATTAAGAACGAAAAAATCAAGAATAAAAAAGTAAAGATTGAAGTGGCTAAATAATTATTGGATCGCAGTTATTTCTTTTACTTTTTCTCTTACCAGTTTCCTGGCAAATAAATCTGCTTCGATGTTGTAATTTATTATTGTTGTTTTTTTCTGATGCGCAATTACTTTTTCAAAATTTACATGCACATCACTTAATATATTAAACAAAATTTTTACGAGTAATTCATTTTGAACCGGGGTTCCTTTGCGGGTTAAAAAACCTGTGGATTCCATACTCTTTTTCCGGTTGGGAAGCCCCGTTACATACTGGCTGTCGCTAAAGATCATCATGGCTGTTTGTACCTTGAACTCGCTATTTACAAACTTGATCGCTTCAATTACAGCCATTAACTCCATTCGATTGTGTGTTGTATCGGTTTCTATTCCTGAAATAACCTGTTTGGTTTTATCGTATAAAATAATAGCAACCCACGCACCAACCCGTAATTGTGTATCGCAACTTCCATCCGTATAAATGTCAACATTTGGTAAGTTTAGATTATTCATATTATGAATACAAACCTAGCGATTGATAGACCGATGCCTGAATAAATCGTAAAAAAATATTCTCAAATTTTATGAAGCCTGTGGCAAAGAGATAGTATAAGTTTTGCCTGGTCTTACAGACAAGCTTCTTCCCCTTAGCCAGGGATTAAGTTGTTTGAGCATTTTATAAGTTGTTCCATGTTCTATAGCAAATGATACCAGGCTTGGAATATTCTTATTGACAATAATTTCTTTTGTTTTAATAACAGGATAACCATCAGCATCAGGTAAATTAAATCCCAGGCTTTTAGCATTATCCATTAAGTATTTAAATGTAAGAATGCGAAAAATATATTGATTGGTTTCTTCGGGTAATAACAGGTCGTAATAATTGCTTGTTTTTTGAAAAATCGCATTACTGTTATAACCACCTTGTCCACAATTATATGATGCTGCAGCTGCAGTCCATGATCCCAGTTTGTTATAAGCTGCTCTTAGATATTTACAGGCAGCATCGGTTGATTTTCTAACATGATATCTTTCATCTACTTCGCTGTTGATTTCTAATCCAAATCCAGGTGCTGTATAAGGCATAAATTGCCAAAATCCTGCTGCGCCAGCTCTAGAAACTACATTTTGTAATTTGCTTTCAGCCACGCATAAATATTTCATATCAACAGGAATATCATTGGCCTTTAATCTTTCTTCTATCATTGGAAAATAGCGGTTGGCTAATTTTAAAATATATAAAATTTCACCCTGCCAGTAGTAATTAAAAGTAAGCTGCCGATCAAATTGCTCTTTTATTTCCCATCTTTCCAATGGAACTTTTTCTCCTGCAAAACTTATTTCGTCGGGTAATGGCGGACTTTTCCATTGGTAAGCAGCATTTAATGGCTGCGGATCATTTTTCTTTTCTTCTTTATTGTTATTGTTCCTGCCATAAACCAATAATGCAACACATAAAATGGCGCATAGAATAAGTAGCGGCAGCCGGTAAAATCGTTCCCTGTTCATAGAAAGCTTTACCGACTTTTCTAAAAAAGCATTCCATCTGTTGTTAAAAATCAACTCCCTGTTACCAATAAAACAATAAATAATGAGTTGTTAAGTTATTCAAATAGCCAACTATTTAAAACAGCTGGCCCAATTTTATTGATTACAACACTACTTTAGTTTTAACCGTTAACCTGCTAAGTGTTTGATTATGTTGTTTAAAAAATTCGTTTTATTTATTGGATTTTGTACCATCGGTTTAAATGTTTTTGCCCAGGATAAAGGCAAAAATGAATTTGGGATACATGTTGGAGGGTTATTTTACCAGGGTGATCTTGCCCCGGGTATTTTGGGTTCGTTTAAAACAGCAAAACCTGTTGCTGGCATATTTTACAACAGGATTTTAACACCTTACTGGAGTGTTCGGGCAAACCTTGATTTTGGTGGCTTAAAGGGGGATGATGCCAAAAACGAAGAGCCCGATTATATGAAAAGACGAAATTTCAATTTTAATACACCGTTGACCGAACTGTCGTTATTGGGAGTATTTAATTTGTTTGGAAACAACCTGGATGGCAGCATGACGCAAAGGCTTTCGCCTTATGTATTCGCTGGCGGTGGTGCTGCATTTGTAAACATTAAAAGAGACTGGAGCAGAATTGATTCATCAATGTTGCATAATGGCGGCAATACACTGGCAGGACTATTGAGGGATTCAGCCACTGAATTACCAAAAACTCTGGCAGTGATTCCAATGGGTGCAGGTATCAAATATGCTTTGTCACCACGAGTTGCATTAGCATTGGAAGGTACTTACCGGGTAACATTTACCGATTACCTGGATGGTTTTAGCTATGCAGCAAACCCTGACAGAAAAGACAGTTACTACGGATTAACCATTGGTGCTGTTTTCAATTTTGGTGGAAGCAGTGGTAGTGGTTATGGCGGTGGCGGCATGTTTAGAAAAGGTGGTAAAAGTAAAACAGGGTGCCCAACCGTTTTCTGATTATTAATTCCATTCTTTAGAGCCTGGTGCCACAACGCTTACAGAAAAAAGCATCGACGTCATGCCCTTCTTTTCCACAACTGGGGCAGGTTTCATGTTTTTCTTCTTTGCGGCTTAGTGCGAGTGTCATTTCGGTAGTAATAATACCTGTTGGAACTGCAATTATTCCATAGCCCAGCAACATAATAATACTTGCAATAAATTTTCCACTTGGTGTTACAGGCGAGATATCGCCATAACCTACTGTTGTGATGGTAACAATGGCCCAATAGATACTATCCGGAATGCTGGCGAAACCGTTTTGTCCCCCTTCTACCAGGTACATAACTGATCCCAGTATAATTACCAGTGATAATACAACCATTACAAAAATGCTGATTTTCCGGAGGCTTCCGCTAATTGCCCCTTTCAGGAACTGCATCTCCGATAAAAAACTGGTTAACTTAAAGATCCTGAAAATTCTTATCAGGCGCAGGCTTCTTAACACTAACAATGATTGTGAGCCTGCTATAAAAAAGCTGAGATAACTCGGTAAAATTGATAACAGGTCTATAATCCCCAGAAAGCTGAAAACGTAGCGAACCGGTTTATTTAAACTAAGTAATCTTAAGATATACTCTATTGTAAAAAGAATGGTAAATGCCCATTCAATTTTGTAAAAAAAATCGCCATATTTTATATGCCAGTCAGAAAGACTATCCAGCATTACAACTACAATACTTGAAACAATTAAAAACAACAGGATTACATCAAATGCTTTTCCAGCCTTTGTATTAGATTCATAAACAACTTCATGAAGTTTAAATCGCCAATCTTTTTTTATATCATCCATCATGACGTTTTTTAATTCAGATAAAGTTAAAGCCTCATTTATCCCGGAACTAAATTAGCCAGGCAAAAAAACCTTTTGTATCCGTTTGTGTTATTAATAATATGCAAAAAGTGCATGAACCGCGGCTCATGCACTTTTATTTATGCAAACAGAGTTGATAAAAGCTTATGTTTTAGATAGCAAAATCGCCTGTTTCATCCGTAGTGCGTCCTGCAGTCTGTCCCTTTTTTTCGAACATATTTTTTACTTCAGAAGGCACGTATTGATCATAAAACTTGCGTCCCTTCTCTTTTAAACCTCCAACCATTTTTTCTTTTTCCGCTGCACTCATTTTATTGTATTTGTAGTATGCATATGCGGCAATTCCTGCAAGGAGTAATCCTTTTTTATTTCCTAACATTTTTTAAGTTTTTAAGTGATGAAAAGATGTAATTATGAACTACTTAAAATATCATACCAATCAATACCACGCTGTTTAAATTTGTTACTTAAATAAAAAGCCGGCAGTTTTACAACGAATGAACCAATATTCTTTCATACCAGGCGAAATGGCAAACCAGGTTATCCAGTCTTCAGGTCATGACCTGCAACAGTATGCCCATGAAGTACTCGCAAACAGCGATCCTAACTGGCAAACCTTTTTTAGCTCTTTCGCAAAACTTGGTAAAGAAGAAATTGAAAACAGGAAGCAGGATATTCAACGCTTGTTGAAGGAAAATGGTGTTACCTATAATATTTACGGTGATCCATCCGGTGAAAACCGTTCCTGGAGTCTTGACCTGATTCCATTTTTGATAGATAAGAAAGAGTGGGATTTTACAGAAAAAGGGCTGGTTCAAAGAGCAGAATTACTTAACCTTATATTACAGGACATTTATGGTGAACGCAGGTTAATGAAAGATGGCATTTTGCCATTAGATCTTGTTTATAATCACCGGGGATTTTTAAGGCAATGCGAAGGCATGATGAAAAAGCCGAGAAAACATAGCCTGGTGTTATATTCAGCAAACATTGCTCGTAGCGCTGATAACAGGGTTTGGATCATAAGTGATCGCACCCAGGCACCTTCCGGTTCAGGATACGCTCTCGAAAACAGAACCGCTTTTGCACGTATGATGCCTGAGCTTTTCACGGGGCTTAAGGTGCGGCATTTGTCACCATATTTTGAATCTTTAACCCAAGCCCTTACAGAAATTAATCCCAGGCAGTTATCAAATCCCCGGGTAGTTATTTTAACGCCGGGACCTGGTAATGAAACCTATTTTGAACATTCCTACCTCGCATCTTATCTCGGTTTTGCCTTAGTCCAGGGAAATGACCTGATGGTAAAAGATAATTGTGTGTGGCTTAAAACCCTTGGCGGTCTCGAAAGGGTGGACGTTATTCTAAGAAGAGTAGATGATATTTATTGCGATCCGCTTGAGTTAAAGGAGGATTCCGTGTTAGGTGTTCCCGGACTATTGCAAGCAATACGCTCTGGCAATGTAAGTCTTGCAAACCCTTTAGGTTCCGGTATTTTGGAAAGCCCGGGCCTGATGCCTTTTATGAACAGTGCCAGTAAGTATTTGCTTGGAGAAGATCTCATAATTCCAAATATTGCTTCCTGGTGGTGCGGTCAGCAAAAGGAAATGAACTACGTGTTGAGCAATATTTCAAAACTGGTAATAAAGAAAATACACCGGGATACGTTGGGTAGCAGTGCCATTGATGGTTCCTCGTTATCAATAGAACAGCAACAGGAGTTAAAATTAAACATCCAACAAAAACCCTATTTGTATGTCGGCCAGGAAAAAGTAAATTTTTCCGCAACGCCTGCTCTTGTAAATGGAAATATTCAGCCCAGGAATGCCCTGTTTCGCACTTTTTTAGTAAGCAGTAACGGGCAGTATACAGCAATGAAGGGAGGTTTGACCCGTACCGCAGCCGATAATAAGGACTTTGTAATATCCAACCAATTGGGTGGAATGAGTAAGGATACCTGGATATTGTCGCCGGAACCTGAACAGCAATCAATAGCTAAAAAATCATTTGTTGCTGGCAACGCCATTAATAGTGGGGTGCTGCCCAGCCATACAGCAGAAAATCTTTTTTGGGTAGGCCGGTATGTCGAAAGATTTTTAGGCAATGCCCGCTTTCTCAGAACCATTTTACAGTTTGTTTCAGAAGGGAACCGAATGCTGTCGGATAATGATCTGCAAACAGAAAAAAGATTATTGCAGGCGCTTACACACTACAGTTTTACTTACCCCGGGTTTCTATTAGAAGAACCAGGCTTTTCTTTTGAAGATCCCTGGCCTGAACTTAGGTCGGTAATGATGGACATGGATAGGAGTGGAAGCCTTTTTTCGAATTTTCATTTATTCAGCAGGGCTGTATATGCAGTTCGTGATCCATGGAGCACAGATACCTGGCGGGTGCTGCGCAGCATGGAAGACGAATGTGCAGCCATCACTGATAAGTCGGCAATTAGTCATATTAAAATGCAAAATGTATTGGACAATATGATTACAGCCGTAGTGGCATTTATTGGTTTAAACCGTGAAAGCATTTCGCGGGAACAGGGTTGGATGATGATGGACATCGGGCGCAAAATTGAACAGTGCCAGTTACTGATTAGTATGTTAAGAGCAACACTGGTAAATAAAACAGATGAACAGGTTGCATTTAACCTGCAGGAAGCTGTTTTAAAGAGCCATGAGAGCCTGGTGAACTACCGGTATAAATACAAAGCTCATATTCAACTGCCACTGGTTTTAGATCTTTTACTTTTTGATCCAACTAACCCGAGGTCATTAATTTTCCAGGTAGAAAGACTGAAAGCCTATATGGATGTTTTACCTAAAACTACCGTTTCAAAAAAATTGACAGGTCACGAAAGAGTGGTATTTGAAGCGTATACAATTTTGAGACTGAGTGACAAAGATGAATTATGTAAAGTTGATTATGAAAGCGGGCAATTTAAAAAGTTGGATGAAATGCTGGAGCAATTATATGGGATGTTGGGTACAGTTCCGGTTTCTATCAGCAAAACTTATTTCAAACATGCACAGGAACCAAGACAACTTTTCATAACAGAAACCATTTAAAATAAATGCTGTTTATTCTATCATGAATTACCAGGTTACACATACTACAGCATATACCTACAAGCAGGCCGTTAGCCTTTGTCATAATATTGCACGTTTAATTCCGAGGGATACTGTTAACCAGGTTTGTAAAACGGTATCTGTAATCATCTCTCCTCAACCTGATGTAGTAAATGAATACCTCGATTTTTTTGGAAATAAGGTGATGTATTTTGCTGTTCAGGAAGAACATGAAAAGCTAACAGTAACTGTTTCCTCGGAGATCACGAGGCATCCCCATTCAAAAGAATTGAATGAAAACAGTAATATGCCCTGGGAGAAAATACGGCAATTGGTCTTGTTACCTTCCAAAGACAATTTTGAAGCGAGACAATTTATTGCCCAAACTACCATGACGGCCGGTAACGGATCTATTGAAGCATTTGCGCGGCAGTCTTTCACCGACGGCCGCCCGGTATTTGAAGCAACTCTAGATCTTACAAAGCGTATTTATGCTGAATTTGAGTTTAAACCGGGCTTTTCTACCATTGCTACTCCTGTAGATGAAATAATTGAAGCACGTAAAGGTGTTTGCCAGGATTTTGCGCACCTGGCTATTGCCTGCCTTCGTTCCATTGGTTTACCCGCACGGTATATAAGTGGTTATATTGAAACCTTACCACCGCCTGGTGTTGTAAAACTTACTGGTGTTGACGCTTCACATGCCTGGTTTGCTATATATATACCTGGTGTTGGTTGGCTCGATTTTGACCCAACAAATAACCAGGTGCCGGACCTGCAGCATATTACAATCGGTTGGGGAAGAGATTATGCAGATATCGCCCCATTGAAAGGTGTAATATTAAGCAGTGGTAAACACAAGTTGGATGTAAGTGTTGATGTGAAACGGGTTACAAGTTTGTAATTAAGAATGTAGAACCTGTTGATTGAATTTCTTAATTCTGAAATCGGAAATTAAATGATTGATACGCATACGCATATATACGGTAAACGGTTTGACGCAGACAGGCAGACAATGATGCAGCGTGCGTTTGATAAAGGCATTCGAAAATTTTATCTTCCGGGGATAGATAGTGAAGTAATTGATCGCATGCTTGAAATGGAGCACTTATATCCCGACAACTGTTTTGCGATGATGGGTTTGCATCCCTGCTCTGTAAATGAAAAATACAAAAAAGAATTAGCTATTGTTGAAGACTGGTTAGCAGTTCGAAAGTTTCCTGCTATTGGTGAAATCGGCCTTGATTTTTATTGGGATAAAACATATACCAGCGAACAGTTTGAAGCCTTTCATTTCCAAATAGACCTCGCTTTAAAATACCAGTTGCCAATTGTAATTCATACCAGGGATGCAATGCCCGAAACTATCGCTGTTGTAAAGCAATATGCTGGTAAAAATCTGCGTGGTATCTTCCATTGCTTTAGCGGTACTTTTGAACAGGCTATGGAAATAATTGAAGCTGGTTTTTATCTTGGGATAGGAGGAGTAGTTACTTATAAAAACGGAGGATTGGCAGAAGTAGTGGAACGAATCCCGCTTGAACATCTTGTACTGGAAACAGATGCTCCTTATTTAACCCCAGTGCCTTTTAGGGGTAAACGCAATGAAAGCAGTTATTTGATTTATATAGCTGAAAAATTGGCCGATATTTATAAGCTGCCATTGTCGGACATTGTAAATACTACTTCCTTAAATGCCGAACATATTTTCGCTTATTAAGTAAAGCAGGCATTCTGATTTTCAGATTTATTTAAGTGAATCATTTACCGGATCACGAACACTGATCCAGCTAGAACCGGCAGGTTGTTTTTCAAATCAATCACATAATAATAGCTACCAACGGGAACCGGCTTGCTGTTGTGATTGCCATCCCATGGCAAAGAATATCCTGTAGATGAATATATTTTTCGGCCATAACGGTCAAATACGTTTATAGCTGCTTCGGGATAGGTAACTAATGCATCAATTCGCCAGGTATCGTTAATCCCATCGCCGTTTGGAGAGAAGGCAGTTGGAATAGTAATCTTTTTAAATACCCTTACAAAAACAGTATCAGTAGAATTACCACAACCAATAGTTGATTGTACCTGTAAAATATAATTTAAATCATCATTTGGACTTACTGTTGGCGTTAACGTATTACCATCGGTGATGGCATTGTTCGGGGTCCATTGAAAAGTGTAAATGCCGCCACTTACAGTACCATTCAATAAAGTGGACTGACCTTCAAAAATAGTTTTATCAGGCCCTGCATTTGCCAATGAACCGGCAATTACATTTACTGTAACGGCGGTAGTATCGGCACAACCCGTGCCATTACCAACGATTAAAGTATAAGTAGTTGTATCAGGTAAGATTGCAACCGGGTTTGAAATATTGGCATCAGATAAACCAGTTGCAGGAAGCCAGTTGAAAGTAGTTCCACCACTGGCATTTAATTGAACGGGTATATTTTGGCATACATTAACTGCTGCAGTTGTTTGAGCAACAGGACTTTGATTTACTACAACCAGCAAAGAATCTCGTCCGATGCAACCAAATTCATCAGTAGTGGTAGCCACGTATTTTCCTGCTGCAGCAATAGTTGCCGGCAGTACCGGATTTTGGCTGGTATCAGAAAAGTTGTTTGGACCTTTCCAGCTAAAACTTTTACCAGCAGCTCCAGTTAAACTGATGTTCTCACCCGTGCAAACAGGGCTATTACTTTTAATTCCTTTGCCAGGTGACTGTACTGAAATCGTAATTTCATTGGAGGCTATCCTGCAATTTTTCGTATTGATATTTCCGGCTTCTGCAATTACCATACGATACCTGAAAATGCCAGCTCCTGATGGTTGATGGGTATAAAACAAAGTGGTAGCCCCTGGAATATCATTCCAGTTAACACCATCAGTATTCCGTTGCCATTGATAGGCCGGGTTATTATATCCCGAACTTACAGTGGCGCTGAGTGCAACAGGAGCAGTATTTTCGATACAGGGATTAATGCTGGTATTGGTTGTGCCAACAATTGCCGTCTGGATAGAAGGACCGCATGGCCTGAAGGTAATGTCATCAAGGGCAAGGTCGTTTCCACAGCCGCCCGGTGCAATATTGGTAATCCGCAAAACAACATTTGAACCGTTAGCCGGTGTTTTAAAAAACAAACCATATTGTTTCCACTCGGGGATGGATGATAATGAAATATTGGTAGTGTTGTAAGTTCCCAAAACGGTACCGCTGGTGGATTCAATATTAAAAGTAACATTGGGTAAAATAGCACCCGGGCCGCAGGAAGAACTGTTTAAAACATTCAAAACCCAGGCAGCAAATTCGTAGGTTGTTCCACCACATAACCCTCTTACCGTATCAACATAAAAATCACCGGAATTAAAATATGCATTAATAAGCATCATATACCCATTATCATCATTTGCGGTGTGGTCACTGGAAATCGTATGCCATGAATTATTAAAACATGCCGAAGTGCTATTTACAATAGCATAAAATCCATCATCGGGACAGGGTATTGAAGTAAACGAAAGATTGGGTAATTGCACGTTCAATGCGGCACCAGGATTATTTCCTTTCCCAAAATCAATATTTACTACCGGGTCGCCTAAACTTCCGGAACATATTTGAGCAAAACAAGAAAAAGCAACAAAAAGGTTAAGTACCAACAGCGTGATGCTGTATTTAATTTTTAATGACAAGGCGTTAATTATATTTTCAAAAATACATTAATCATAATTGCAAGTTCTATTGCAAGTTAATCAGCATAAGTACAACCTGAACGGTTAATTTACTCCCCATCGCACAATATGCGCTATCATGTGCCTACAACCCTACTTTTGCAAAAAAATCCGCATGCGAGATTTCTGTAGTAAGATGCTTTTCTTGTTGCTAATCCCAACATCCGTATTATCATTCAAAACAAAAGAAATAGTTCTTGAAATATTTGATAACAAGGACACCTTGCAATACCCGGATGAAAAACATTTTAAAAACCTACAGCAACTCACCTTTGGTGGCGACAACGCGGAGGCTTATTTTAGTGCCGATGGCAAATGGCTGATTTATCAAAAAACAAATACCAAAGAAGGTTTTTTATGTGACCAAATGTTCATAGGTAAAATTCCTGAAAAGCCTGGTGATGTATTTGAACCAAAATTGATCAGCTCCGGGAAGGGTAGGACTACCTGCGGCTTTTTTACAAAAAATGGCAAACATGTCATCTATGCATCTACTGAGAAAGGGAACGATTCCTGTCCGCCTGTTCCCGACAGGGCGAAATATGGCAACAAATATATTTGGCCTCTTTATGAAAGTTTCGATATCTACATGGCAGATCTAAATGGTAAAATTGTTAAACAACTTACCAATACTCCAGGTTATGATGCAGAGGCAACCATATCGCCTGATGGCAGGAAAATGCTTTTCACTTCAGTTCGCGACGGAGACCTCGAACTTTATATTATGAATTTAAAAACGGGAAAAACAAAACGAATTACCAATGAGCCGGGCTATGATGGGGGTGCCTGGTTTAGCCCTGATGGTTCAAAAATTATATGGCGCGCCTCAAGACCAAAAACGGCAGCTGAAATAAAAGAATACAAAGATTTTCTTGCATTAAACCTCGTAGCGCCTACAAACATGGAAGTGTTTACAGCCAATGCAGATGGAAGTAATATAAAGCAAGTAACTAAGTTGGGTCAAGCAAATTGGGCACCTGCATTTATGCCGGACAGCAAACGAATTATTTTTGCAAGTAACCATGAATACAAGCGAGGATTCCCTTTTAATCTCTATACGATAAATGAGGATGGATCAAATCTAACAAAGGTGAGCCGTGACAAAGGTTTCGATGCATTTCCAATGTTTAGCCCGAATGGAAAGAAACTGGTATTTTGTAGTAACAGGAATAATGGAGGTACAAGAGATACCAATATTTTTGTGGCCGATTGGGTGGAATAATGCGGCGTTTAATGATGGTTGTTTATTGAATTAACCAGCTTTTGTTTTTATTTGTTTATAGCTTCAATCTTGTTGATTATTCAAATTTATATATTTCTATTTCTTCACATTTATATTGTTTGTTATGTACACAGGTTTAGTTCACTTACACAATTTTTTGCGTTGGGTAATTCTGATTTTATTAATTATAAATATTGTCAGGCATATAACAGCCAGCAATCAAACTTTTGGCAGCAAGGATAAAAAATGGGGATTAATGCTGATGATTACAGCACATATCATGTTGCTGTTAGGATTGTATCAATATTTTGCCGGTCCCTGGGGCTACCAGCTAATTCAAAATGAAGGAATGGGAGTTGTTATGAAAAATGCAGCATACCGTTTTTGGGCAGTGGAGCATATTACCGGTATGATTCTTAGCATTGTTCTTATCACTGTTGCCCGGGGTGTTTATAGGAAAACCATCACCAACCAGGCAAAACATAAAAGGGCTTTGTTATTGTATGTAATTGCGTTAATAATAATCCTGGTTTCTATTCCCTGGCCTTTCCGCGAAGGCATTGCCCGTCCTTTATTTCCAGGAATGTAGTAATTAAAAACAACTTTACTCATCACCGGATAAGTGCGGATGATCCAAACTTGTTTTTTGCATCTTTCCAAAGTCAGGTGTCCAGTAAAAAAATAGCCTGGCAGTGTTGTTCAGATCGTATTGGAAACCGGTATATTTCTGTTGATATACCATCATATAACCAAGGTCGAATGAAACTGTTTTTGAAATTTTTTGCTGGATGCCTATTGTTAAACGATTTTGATCGAAGGTGTTTAGCACTACTTCTTTTCCGAAATGGACCAGTATTTCATCAGCTATCATTAACCTGGGTAGTTTTGGATTCTTGAAGAGCTTGAAATTTACACTTGTTAAATATCTTACCCTGTTTGTAAAACGATTATTACCCGATTTTACGCCATTTACTAGTTTCTCCTGCCAGCGTTGTTCATTTCGGATCCTTAAGAGCAACCCCGTTTTATTTAGTTTGCCGGCATATTGCACCTGCTGGTAAATCCTGTTTTCGTTTGTAAAAACAAATGCGTCTATTATGGGATTAGCTACCCACATATGCCCGTAACCAACAATGGCAGACACCTGTTTATTGATCCAGTAATCAGCACCAAAACGAATGAAGTAAAAACTTGGATTTTCTGCAAAATTGTTCCGGCGGAGATGCAGGTCGCCTACCATACCCCATTTCGGCGAAAATTTAATGGTACTGTTTAAACTAAGCCATAACTGATCCTGCCTATGAATTTGTTTGGTGGCCTGTGCGTTGATAGAAGTAGAAGTTGTAATACACGTAAGTACAACGAAGGCTGCAAGTACCAGGTTTTTAAGAAGGTAGAAATCGACTTTCATTGCAACAAAATTGCAGGTTGAGTTATAATTTTTGGCTGATTGAAGTCATGGAATTAGGTGATAAACCAATTTCTACAAAAGCCAGTGACTTAGCAGGAAACCGGTTGCAACTGCAGTGGCTACGGAAACCAATCCAGGAATAATAAAACTGTGGTTAATTACAAACCGGCCAATATGAGTACTGCCGGTTCGGTCGAAATTTATAGCCGCCAAAAGGGTAGGATATCCCGGTAAAACAAAGTCGCTGTTTACTGCCGGAAACATTGCGATTAACGCGGGATTCGAAATGCCTAATGCCATACCCAAAGGCATCATTGCCCTTGTTGTTGCAGCCTGGCTAAACATAAGGGCTGCCATTATAAAAACGGCAATAGTAAATGTCCATGGATGTTCGGTTGTAAAAACTCCCAAAGCCTTTAAGATCCCGGCCTGGTTGTGGGCCATAAAAGTGGAGCTCATCCAAACAACACCAAAAACAGCAACCAATGCGGCAGCCATTGAAGTAAATAAACTGGCCCGTGTAACTTCAAGGGCACTCGTTTTAGTGAAAAGCATAATACAGGTAGTCGCTGTAAGCGTCACAATTTCAATAACAGTTACCATTTTTAAAGTGCCATCTGCCTTTACGCTAAAACTATCTGCAGCGGGTGCGAAATGAGGCAAGATTTGTGGAAATGCCCCACAGCATACAATAGCTACTATTGCTAGTCCGAAAATAAAAACCGCTGTTTTCGCACCTGGCTTAATGGCTTTAAAAGCAATTACACCGGCATGGAGAAAAGATTTCTCAAATTCCGGATCCTTTAACTTACTGAGGAAAACCGGGTCGTTATCAAGATCTTTTCCCAACTTCCAAACCGAGGCCACACCAGCCAATACACCTATAATACAAGATGGAATTCCGATCATCATGATATCAACTGCGGCAGAAGGATAAGCCAGTATTGCTGCCATCGCGGCCGTACAAGCACTCATTGGGCTGCCTGTAAGTGCCAGGTGAGAGGCAATAACTGAAATACTAAGTGGTCGCTCAGGCCGGATGCGCTTGCTTAAAGCAACTTCTGAGATTACAGGCAACAAAGAATATATCACATGCGATGTTCCGGCAAAAAGGCATAAAACATACGAAACCAGCGGCCCTATCAATGTAATTTTTGAAGGATTAGAACGAATTATTTTCTCACCGACATAGACGAGGTAATCCAAGCCGCCACTAGCCTGCAATGCGGCTGCAGTAGTAACAATAGATAGAATGATCATCATAACATCCAGCGGCGGATCGGCCGGACGCATGCCAAAACCAACTACAAAAATCAGCATACCCACAATGCCCATCAAACCAAGGCCGATGCCTTTTATACGGGCACCAATCAAGATCATGGTAAGTAAAATGGCAAATTGGATCCAAACCATACAGTTAGATGAATAAGTGTTTTGAAGAAGCGCTTGTATGATTTGTCGCCGAACATTTTAATAAACCTGGCGGCGAAATTTTCAAAAGCAGGATACAATAGTAAGTAATAGCTTATCACGTTAAGCTATAAAAACAAAAAGGCAGAAATAATTCTCTTATTTCCGCCTTTCTATATCGTTTAAGATTATCTACCCGGCAAAAGTGAGTACAAAAAGTTGTGCTGCCAATATTCGCAGGATGATGGCCAAAGGGTAAACGGTTGCATAGGATTGTGCTGGAATATCACTTTTAAAGAAGCTGTTGCAAAAGGTTAAAGTAGGAGGGCTGGTGTAGGTTCCGCCCATAACGCCAGCTATTTGCAGGAAATTTATTTTGAAAACCCATCGTGCGATTACACCGAGTAAGAACACAGGAATTGCAGTAATGCAGATGCCATAAATCAACCACATCCATCCATTATTTTCAACAAAACTCGATACTAATGTTTTACCAGCGTTAATACCAACCGCAGCAAAAAAGAGACAGATCCCAAAATCACGCATAAACAATATGGCGCTTTGATTCATGTAGGAATGCAGTGTTGCCAGTCCGCCATAACGGCTAATGAAAATAGCCACCAATAAGGGTCCTGCAGCAATACCCAGTTTCACAGGAACCGGAAGACCCGGTATCATAATAGGAATTGAACCAAGCAGAAGACCCAGCATAATACCAATGAAAACTGTTGCAAGTTCGGGTTCCTGTAATTTTTTGGCCGAATTACCTAACTCTTTAATGGCATCCTGTAACGAAGTTTTTGGTCCAACCATGCGTACGGTGTCTCCAAAATGTAATACAAATGCTGGTGTCGCAATCAACTCAACACCTGCTCTAAAGATTCTTGTTACTTTGGTATTGTAAGCACCTTCAAAGTTCAATTGGGCTAACGATTTTTGGGTAGATTTTGAATTCGTGACAGTAATATCTCTCGTCTCCACTTCTTCATCCGACAGTACAAACGTATCAGACGATTCTCTTCCCAAAACAGGAACAGCTTTATTTAATTGTTCCGGTAATCCAACCAGCATCAGAACATCTCTTTCCTGCAACACCGTATCTGCACCCGGGGTAATAACTGTAGTTGAACCTGAGTTTTTTAATCGTGTTATTATGAGTTCGCCTATTTGGTCTTTGATGTCCCCGATAGTTTTGCCAAAAACAGCTGGATTGGTAATGCGAACTTTTATATTGCTGGGGTGTGGGTATTGAAGCAGTCGTTTACTTTCAAAATTGCTCATTTCGGTTTTTACATTGATCTTGAAAATTTTCTTTATCAGAAGGATCATCAAAATTTCACCAATTGCACCAAAAGGATAAGCGATGGCGTAACCATTTGCAGGGTTACCAAATGTTTTACCGGGGTTAGCAGCTGCAATTTCATTAAGTGCATTTTTTGCTGCTCCCAATCCCGGGGTATTGGTTACGGCACCACTCATGATACCCGCCATATTTTCGGGGGCAGTTCCTGTCGTTTTAAGAATAATAATGGTAATTACCACGCTTAAAATAATAGCACCTGCTGTAAGGAGGTTTAATACCAATCCTTCACTTTTAAGGGATGAAAAAAAAGATGGTCCAACTTGTAATCCTACGGCATATACAAACAAAATCAAACCAAAATCCCTGAGAAAATCCATTGTTTCGAGATTGAGCCTGTAGCCAAGATGACCCAAAAGAATGCCGGCGAATAAAACACCGGCAACTCCTATTGATACTTTTGCGATTTTTATTTTTCCTAAAAGAATCCCAAGAGATGTTGCAAGACCAACTGCTATCACTGTCTGCGCTGCTCCCGGTTCTGCAGCTGGTAATAAAAGATGCTTTACAAAATCGAACATATAAAGTTTTTGGTTAGCAATTTTTGATGGCGCAAAGCTAGCGGCAAAGGTTTATACCTGCTTATGACATTGCTCATGTGTGAATGGAATACCACAAATTAAAAAGGCCGTCTCTAAAAAGAGACAGCCAAATACTTTTTTTTAAAAGTTTTTTTATTGTGTTGGTTTCAAAACCATTACCGGTACGGGTGCATGTAATGCGATATTCTTTGTATGCTGGTGTTTTATAAGAGAATCAATCCAACTATGTTTCTTTGGTACGACAATTAAAAGATCAAGTTGATTTTCTGCCGCATAATTAAGCAGCGTTTCTTCTGTAAAAACACTTTTCAATATTTTAATTTTTGGATGTTGCTCTACAAACATGTTGTTCAACTGCCTGGTTTCAGCTAGTATTTCATCTTCATCTTCTTCTCCATTTTTATCTACATGCAAAATCACCAGTTTACTACCAAGATCCTCTACCAATGTACGAATTTGTTCGGCCGGGGTGCAAGTAGCTACTTCGTGCAAATCGCTGGCCAGTCCAATTTTTAAAGGTTTTTTAAATTCAAATCCATTGGGAACAATTACAATGGGACTGGAACAATCTCTTATCAAGCCAAGCGTATTACTGCCCAATAAAAAACGGGTAAAACTTCCATTGCCATGGGTTCCAATTACAAGTGCATATGGTTTTAGCCTGTTGCAATAACTGCTGATTTCGTATAACGGATTTCCCGTGCGATTAATGGTCTCAATTGTAACTTGTCCCATGAGCTTTTTATCCAGCTCCGTAACAAATTCCTGCAGTTTAACGGAGTCATCATCCATTAATGTTACATTGCTAATTGGAATGGTAGGAACTTCTGCATAAGAAATTGGCAGTTCGGTTACATGCATTACTACAAGTGGAATGTTTAGAAAGGCAGCCATGTTTGCTGCATATAAAGCTGCATTTTTAGAAACAGCAGAAAAGTCAACAGGAGCAATTATCTTTTTCATATGCTGGTGTTTTAAAACAATCTTTAGGCCCCACAAAACTACCAGGCACAAAAAATAAAGATTATGATTTTTGTCATAAACAACCAGTGATTATAGGCAGCAATTTGATTTCCCAGCTTTAATAATCATCAAATACCACAGCTTTAGAATTGTGTAATTCTTAAAACATTTTTAAGGGTAAAATATAACAAAGGGAAGGACTGGAATTTTACTGAATTCAATCTTCTTTGTAAAGTTCTTTATGTGCTACATCAACCCGGGGCACGTTCTAATTAATTTTTAAATTGATGTGCCCGGTATGTGTTCTTATTGCAGGTGCTACAATATTACCCAGCAGTTCAATGGAACGCATTACCAAGTTATGAGGCACTGCGCCAATACTCATTTGTGCCATAAAGCGGGTATTTCCAAATAATTCATATTCATACAAAATCTTATCAATCACCTGTTGCGGACTGCCCACCAATAAAGCGCCTTTTTTGCCTGTTGAAATATCAAATTGTCCGCGATTCATTGGTGGCCAACCTCTTTCTTTTCCAATACGACTCATAACTGCAGCATACGATGGATAAAAATCATCAGAGGCTTTTTGAGAAGTATCGGCAATAAATACATGCGAATTAATGCCAAGGCCAAAATCATTTAAATCATGACCTGCTTCCAGGTAGCGTTCTTTGTAATATTTTGCAAAGGGTACAAAACTGGCAGGATTGCCACCAATAATAGCAAGGGCCATTGGCAAGCCTTTGTCGGCGGCTCTTACTACCGATTCCGGTGTACCGCCAACAGCAACCCAAACAGGAAGTTTTTTTTGAAAAGGCCTTGGGTAAATACCAAGGTTATTTATTGTTTGGGTTAATGTGCCTTTCCAGGTAATTTTTTCAGTTTCATTTAATTGTAGCAGCAAATCCAGTTTCTCAGAAAACAAGCTATCGTAATCGGCGAGGTTATAACCAAATAGTGGAAAGCTTTCGATAAATGAACCACGGCCTGCTATGATTTCCGCTCTTCCGAATGAGAGAAGATCTATCGTTGAAAACGCCTGGAATACCCGAACCGGATCATTGGAGCTTAATACCGTTACGGCGCTGGAAAGCTTTATGTTTTTTGTTTTTACTGCCGCCGCACCCAGTACAACTTCCGGCGAAGAAACCAGGTAATCGGGGCGATGATGTTCGCCAAGACCGAAAACATCAATACCAACCTGGTCGGCCAATTCGATCTCTTCCTGCAAATTTTTCATTCGTTGGGCAGGAGATATCATTTCCCCCGTTTGAACATCCGCTCCCAGGTCACCAAACGTATAAATACCGATTTCCATTTTTCAAAAATACCTATATCACCAAACGACTGGCATCATTGTTTGTATTTAAGTAACAATTTGTCATTGTTAGTACTTAGGTAACATTTTTGCTGCGTGCTAACTCAATAGAAAAAAATGCAGAATCGTTTAAATGAAATTCCGGTAAGTGTGCTGGATCTAGCACCCATAGTCGCTGGTGACACCGTTACAGATTCCTTTCATAAAAGCCTTGAATTAGCAAAAGCTGTTGAAAGTTTCGGTTACAACCGTTACTGGTTTGCCGAGCATCATAATATGGAAAATATCGCCAGTTCTGCTACCAGTGTACTGATCGGGTATATTGCCGGAGGCACATCTCGTTTGAGGGTAGGTTCAGGTGGCATAATGCTGCCAAACCATGCGCCTTTAATTATTGCGGAGCAATTTGGTACGCTGGCATCGCTGTACCCGCGCAGAATAGATCTTGGTTTGGGCAGAGCACCGGGCACAGATCAACTTACCTCGATCGCATTACGCAGGAACATGCAAGGTTCCGTCGATTCTTTCCCTGCCGATATAATAGAATTAAAAAAATACCTGGCACCAAAGGGTAGTTCCGGTATGGTTCGGGCAATACCGGGTGAAGGAACAGAAGTGCCCATCTGGTTACTAGGTTCAAGTACTTATAGCGCACAACTGGCAGCAGCACTCGGTTTGCCATTTGCTTTTGCCAGTCATTTTGCGCCCACACATTTGCAGGAAGCCCTTCGCCTTTACCGGAAGAATTTTCAACCATCCGAACAATGTAAAGAACCGTATGCTATGGCTTGTGTTAATGTAATTGCCGCAGATTCTGATGAAGAGGCGGCGATTCTTGCTACTTCATTTTACAAGCTTGCATTGGGGCTTATACGAAATGTAAGAAAACCATTACAGCCCCCTGTAAGCAGTATGGAAGGCGAGTGGTACGAACATGAAAAAGCTGCTGTAAATCAAATGATGTTGTATAGTTATATTGGCAGTAAACAAACAGTAAAGACAGGACTGGAGCAATTTATAAAGGACACGCAGGTTGATGAACTGATGGTTGCGTCTTATGTTTACGACAATCAAAAGAAAATACGATCGTATGAATTGATAAGCGATTTTTTTTTAATTTAGTACGCTAGTTTAGAAACGCAAAAAGGTTTACCAAATGATAAACCTTTTTAGGTTGCTATTTCTATTTGCTTACAACAGGTGGAGGTTCCAATTCGGAAGTGCCACTGCTGCCAAATATTCGCATAGCTATTTCTTTACCTGCACCAGGTGCCTGCATAAATAAAAATCTTTCGTTTGAAACTACCCGTTTATTGTTTCCTCCGGTAACATTGATTGTCACTTCATATTTGATTCCTTTCTTACGAAAATTGATTACTGCAACAGGCGTGTTTGCGGTTAGTGGCACCCAATTAATATTACTCTCCTTTAATTCTCTAATTACATTTTTTGTTATAGCATCATCAGCCCCGGTTACCTGCAAATGAATATTGGAAGAGAGGCCGGAAAAAGGTATAAGTTGAGGATATTGTCCATATAAAGTGTTCATGAACAATTCCTTTTTATCTTGCTTCTTATTATTTTCATAGGAGCGGGCAAGTGATTCGTATAAGCGTCCAAGAAACAATTTTTCATGAGCGGTATCCAGTAAAACAGTATTCATTAATTTTTCAAGTGATTCTTCTGCTTCCTTCTTTTCACCATTCTCGTATGCCAGTTTTGCATTGTATAATTGAAAATACCGCTTGATATTATTTCGCGGATCTGTAGCAATATATTGATCCATTAATTTCATGAAATATTTGGGACTATACCGACGCATTAGATACCAGATCTCGTCATAACCAACCGTGCTTTCACCACAAAATAGATCATAAATAATTCTTGCTCTTTCAGGGTTCAATGATAACTGCGTTGCAAGGACATATTCATGAGTGTATTTTTTTGCTTGCAGCGTGGCTATTTCATACAAACTGGAAGGATGATACCACCATCCTTTATCGAAGAATTTGAGTTGGGCAATTTTCATGTTATACCAAACAAGACGCAACAATCCTGTAGTAAACTCGTACTGGGGTTGTGTAAGCGTGGTGCCAATATGTATTTCGTGAAAAGCAGCTGCTTTGTCAAGTGTAATTGATGCGCTATCAAGTTGTCCATCGTACAAATACGATCTTGCAAGTGCCAGGTTATACCAGCCAAACCCGGGTGATGAATTAGAATAACGAATGGCTTCCCTGGCAGTATTCATAGCATCTTTTAACCTGCCTGAGTAAATGTATAAAACAGGCAAATAGTAAAATGGTTCCATCAGGAATTTTTGTCCGCCATATTTGTACTGATCTTTTTTATACAAATCGATAGCAGGAGCGAAGTCGCCAATTTCCGCCTTCATACTGCCATAGTTATTATTTGAAACAGTGCCTGCTGCCGACATCTGTTTATAATAATATTCACTGCTGTCGTAGTTCTTCAAATAACAATGAATCAGGGCCAAATAATGATAAATGCTATTTCTGTCGAATGCACTGTGTCCATCACCGAACCAGAGATTATTTTGAGGTGCATTGCGCCGGATACGGTTAAAACCACTATAACAATATTGCAGTGCCAGCTTCTCATTTTCTGCTACCGATTTTCCAAGAAAATCATATTTGTCAGATGTAAAAAAACGATTGCGATGAATAATCCATGCCTTTAACCCGGCAATGCCAAAAAAATCGCGGCGAAAGTTTTTCTTTTCCACCATGTTTAATACCCACATCGCACTATCGGGCATTTCAAGAAATTCATAATCTTCCCGCAACTTGCTGGCAAGTACCAGGTAGTCGTTGTACCGTTCGTTATTTTGTATATAAACCTGCGGACTATTATATATGGTTTTAAGAAGTGCACCATAATCTTTTTCCATCAGCAGAAAAGCCTTACGCATTAGCGGCAATGCCCGCTGATATCCTACTACTTCTGCAGACCGGTCGTTGAGGTATAAGCCCTGGTACATCCACCCAACATAATAGGTGCTGTCAAGTCTAATAAATTCCCTGCCTCTTGGTAATGCATCTTTATCAAACGGGCTTACACCAATGCGTTTAGCATCTATTTCGTACCGGGCTGCAGCTCGTTGTGAATAAGTGTTAGTCACGATAAAAGCTGATTGCACAATACACAACAACAACAAGATAACTAGATGCTTTTGCTGTTGTAACACCTCCAATAATATATATGTTTTTCTTTGAGTCATTTTATCCTGTTCGATCGATATCCATCACACACTTGTATTAAAAAGTGTTACTAGTATTTTCTAATCACTAACTACTAATTACTTAATTCAGTTTCAGCTTATTCAACCTGTCCATTTCAACTTCCAGTATTTTTTTCAGTGTATTAGCTTTAGCATCCTTATTCCTGTAAATAAGCCTGTGATCCAATACTGGTAATGTGAGTTGCTGAATATCGTCCTCCGTAACATAGGTGCGTCCATTTACCAATGCAAATGCCTTTAAACATTTAAGAAAAGTTATTCCACTTCTTGTAGATGCGCCCAGGGTGATATCGTTGTTTTTACGTGTTGCCCATACCAAATTGCGTACAGCTTTTACAATTTCTTCGTGAACAAAAACCTTTTCTGTTTCCTGTTGCAGGTGCAATATTTCTTCCATGCTTAATACCTGCTCAATATTTTCAAGGTTATTAGCAATACCGAGATAATTATTATAAATGTCCAGTTCTGTAACTTCATCTACATAACCAAAAATGATCTTAATAAAAAACCTGTCTAATTGGGCAGCAGGAAGAGGATAGGTTCCTTCCATTTCTACAGGGTTTTGTGTGGCAATTGTAAAAAACAACCGCTCCAGTCTAAAGGTTGTGTCACCCATGGTAATCTGGTTTTCTGCCATACATTCCAACAGGGCACTTTGCACTTTAGGTGAAGCACGATTTATTTCATCAGCCAGCAATACATTGGTAAATAGCGGTCCTTTTTTAAAGATGAATTCTTTCTTGTCTTCATCATAAATATGTGATCCTAAAAGGTCCATTGGCAGCAAGTCTGGAGTGAACTGAACCCGTTTGAATTTAACGCCTGTATGCAGGTCACCTGGAGCACTGATACTTTGTGCCAAAGCTCTTGCCATCACAGTTTTACCAGTTCCGGGATTATCCTCCATTAGTATATGCCCTTTGGCCAATAGTGCCGTTAAAATGTATTGAATCTGGCTCCGTTTACCACGGATAACTTTCTCAATGTTATCCACCAAACGCTGAATATTATCTATTGCCTGCTCTGTATTAATGGCTGATTCTACTAGCTCCATATTGTAAGTTGATTTACTTTCTTTATAAAAAATGTTCAATGCTCAATATTCAATGTCCATTGCTCAATAATCATCATTTTGAAATTCCTATTCTTTTCAGCAGTATTAATACTTGTCGCAAAACTTACTCATTATTCATCACTCACCACTCACTACTTAACTTTAGGTTTATCAAAAAAGTTAACCGGCCTGTAAAAATTTAACCAGTGACTAAACCGGTACTTGCCTGGTAGTTGTCCTCTAACCTGTTCGTAGAATGCAGGATAATGTTCGCTGATCACTTTTGCATCGTAACTATCTAAAGGTTGCCTGCTATATTTTGTTTTTAAAAACGTATTCATAAAGCGGGCAAAGTTGGTTCCAAAAGTGGGATCAACTATATCTCTTGCAAACTGTGCAGAGGATAAGTTGCCTCGTTCATACCCCATCTGATTTAGGTAATAAGCCGATGCGATAAACTGTCGGTAAGCCTGTTTTTTCCTTTGATCCTGGTTACTTCCGTCGGCTGGAATACTTTTAGCCCTTGCATGCAGGTATTGGAAAATAAGCCATGGTAAACTAAACAGGAGTAGAATTGAAAACAATACCAATCCAAAGACCGTGTAGAAAACCCGTGACCAGTTTACTGGCTCACTCTTTTCATCTTTTGCTTTTTCCTTTTTAACGGCCTCTTCTTTAGCCATCAATTTTATTTCGTCGATTGGTGCAGGATCAGGAAACTTTTTTAATATTGCAATTGCTTCTTCTGATTCACCCGGCCTTATATTTTTAAATTGTTCCGAATAAGAAACAGATACAATTTCATCACCGGGATGTAAATCTTTCAACGTAACCTGTCCTGTATCATGACTTATTTTAGCAATAGAAACATCCATCAGCATGTTTTCTGCGGGAGCAAATTCGTAAGGATTATCCCAATACAACATTTTATCTACCTCCATAGTAACCCGCTTGTTTAATGTATCCACCGATACTGCTTTTCCATTGGCAACCAGCCAGGCTGTTTGGGAGGTCAGGGGAGGTGTTTGATCAGGCTGTGGCGCCTGTTGCTGATCTTCAAAAGGAACAGTAGTATCAAAATCTATCCAGCCATACCCGGGAAACCAGGCCTGCACCCAGGCATGTGCCTGGTCTTCGTAGAACCAATACCATCCCGGGTTTTTATTGCTTCTATCTACAGTCAAAAAACCAGTTGCAATTCGTGATGGAATTCCAAGTGATCTTAATAAGAACAAAGTTGCACCTGCATAATAAGCACAGTAACCTTTTTTATTTTCAAACAGGAAATAGGTGAGTTTATTCGCACTGGGAATTCCTGGCACACCCGGGTTATCAGAGTATTTAAAACTTGGCTGCCCGTTTTCATCTTTAGCAAGAAAATAATCCCGCATAGAAATGATTTCATCTACCCTGGTTTTAGCTTTTGCTTTGGCTGCTATTTGCCTGGCAAGTTGCCTGATGCTATCGTACTCATTACCTGGCGGCATAAAAGTATAATAACGCATAAAATCAGCAGGAGCTTTGCTGTAATCAGTATTTGCTTTTCGTAATATATCGAAACGTTGCTGCTGAAATGCAGCCAGGTCGGGGCTGTTTACAGGATTGTAAATAAAGTAAGCACTGTTTAGATCACTTACATACATTTTTGCACGGTAAGCACTTCTGTAGATATCTTTGTTTTCATCAGGAACAGAGATGGGTTGAACAAAAAAACCGGTTGATGGAGCCGTATATAGTCTTGGTGAAAGATTATGTTTGTACACTTCCGCAGTAACAATCTTCATGCTTTTGTCACCCATTGTTTTACGGATAACTGAAGTGTCCTGTTTGGTAAAAAACAACGGAATTTTAGAAACATCCGGTGTAAACAAATCATTCGATGGCCTTGTGGAATCTATTTCGAAAGTTTGCGTTTCAATATCAAACTTGCTATAATAATCAGTGGTAAAATAAAGCGGGTTAGGAGTTTTACCATCAGCGAAATAATTGTCAAGTTTAGCTACAAACAATACTGAATCCTTGTTGGCTTTATTGTTCATGCCACTCAAACCCATGTTGTTATTGGTTGATCTTCCCTGGCCATCATTTCGGGTCATACTGGATCCGCCTTCTTTGCCTTCTTTGGGCTTACCTCCACCTCCAAATTCTTTTTCAATGGCTTCAAACTCGGTACGGAACACCGACAAAAGGCTAAAAATTAATACGGCAACTACTACACCAAATCCAATCAGCCTTCTTGTAACAAACCATGCGAATCTCGGCTCATCTTCATTCATGTTCCGGATCAGCTCGCTCATGTAAATAATGTAGAAACTATAAGCAAGAACAGGAGCAAACGTCATGATGATGGTATCGCTCTTTATTTCACTTACCCTGCTAACCACAACTGCCATAGCAGCTAATAACCAAACCGACCAGAATATGCTGAAGAAACGAGCCCTCGATAAACCATAACCCACAATCCAACCCAGAAAAAACAGGATCAGGTGGTTACGGAATTGTACGGACCAAAAGAATGCGTCGAACTCGCCGGTGAAAACACTGCCTATTGATTTATAGATAAAAATAGCTGCCAGTAAAAACACCGCAGTGATGCTTGCAAAACGAAACCGGCGGGCAAATATAAATATTGCAAGTGCAAGACCAGCTGCGAAATCCAGGCTCTGCCTGAACCAATTATTTTCGAGGAAAGCAAAATATTGATTAGCCAGCAACAACACAAATGCAACCAGTACCACTGTAGGAATACCCAGCAGAATGTATTGTGCAATCTCTTTTTTCCAGCTATGTGTTCTTTTTATTTGCATATTGCTCTTTCCTTCACCTTGTTTTGTTTCCAGTTATTTTATTAAAGATCCTGGTCTCTTATCAATTTATTCCTGTTTCCCAAAAACTACATCGATATCACTTTTGCTTCTGTTTTTTTCAACATATCTGATACCAATTTTTCATTGTGGCGGATTTTTCTCCGGCTCTTACTCCATCTCCAGGCAATAAGTCCTGTTTTATCACTGTCTTTTTCTTCCTGTAAAAAGATCCATCTTAACCAGCCAACCCAACTATTTATGACGGGCCGTTTAAGAGCATGAGTAAGTTTAACAAAAACAACAGTCATACTACTACCGGTTTGATCAAGCAATAAAGCTAGTTCCACCGGATTTGTTAATGAAGAAACACAAAGCACAGAGGCATTTTGTGGCTGCACAAAGTTTGCCAGCGATTGCTGATGTTGCCAGCTGCTGACCGCTACTGAATATTCTACTTTTTCAGAAGCTTCATTAAAATTCTGGCTTGTAATATCCTGGTCGGGTATATACCGGATATCGGCGCCAGATTTTTTTAACTGGGTATAAACACTCCAACAAACATTTTTGAAGTAATTGAGACCTTTTGTTTGCATCATAGGTGTTTCATCAACGCCGATATAATCAAAGAAACTGCAGTAGAAATAAGTATGGGAAGCAAACGGATCAAAGATTTCCTGGGTACGAACAACAAGCTCTTTATTTTTTGCGTAAATCTTCCACACAATGCGCCTTACATCATCATTATCCTCGAAGTTTTTATAATTAAGAAATTCGCCCTGTACTTTACGCAGTTCTTCAATTCTTACGTTTTCAGCTTCTGTCTTTTTGGGTGTTAATGTCTCTTCGGGAGTATTTGTATGGCGGGGCTTTGTAAAAAAACTTTGATCAACCCTAACCGGTACACTGAAAGAGAAAAACTGGAATATATCTTCAAAATAAACCACCAGTTTATCTACATCATATTCGCGTATTGCCGGTAGTGGCCAATTGTAGCTACCCGTTTTTTTGGGCTGAAATAACTGTAAAGTTTGTTTCAACGGCACTAATGAAAACTTCGGTGATAGCTGGTTCTCATCGTATAAAAAACGGTAGAATAGAAATCCAAAAGGAGGTTGCCAAACTGGCTCAACTGTCATTTCCATTCTTTGAACCGACTGACCTCTTTTGTTCCGGTGGGTATTGTTTAAGCTGACTTTTACCTGTTTTCTTTTTCGCTGCCATAGGAACAAAACATAAGGTATAAAAACCGACAACAGACTTAATGTTAGTATGGCAATTATAAACCATGCAGCTACTTTTACCAATAAAGCCAATACCACTCCGAAGGCAGATTCTACGCCCGGTTTTTGACTGTTAACCCACCAATATGCAAGCGCTGTACCTACCGCAAATAGCAGTAAATACATTCTAACAGGTAAAAAAAGTGTGAAATATGAAAGCTTTTGACGCCAGGTCGAATTATCCATGAAAGCCAGGTTCCTTTGTAGAAAATTGAAGATAAGTATAGAAGTGAATTTGGGATGTAAAGGTTTTGCAAAACAACTGTCAATGATCTGCAGAACTCGTGGCTTGTCTGCATGTTAAAGCCTTTTTTCATTCTTTTTATGATACTATTCTCATTTGGTAAAGCGACAGTTCAAGACTTTTATTTAGGCAACGCTTTCAAAACAGGCAACTTGTTTTAAGACCTGACCGGCCGTTTAATATCATTATTATCAGCAATAAACAACCAATCAACTTAGAAACTATTTTTGCGGCCTCTCAAAATGATTACAACCACAAGTTTTACAAGCTGTCCTTCGTGCAAAAGCAATCTTCTGAGTAAAGTGATGGTTTGTCGCGACCATACTGTTTCCCAGGAAAGCTTCGAAGTGTGGGAATGCGGTAATTGCCAGCTGCGATTTACCCAGCATATTCCTGTTTCGGAAGCGATTGGCAGGTATTACCAATCTGACAATTATATTTCTCATTCGGATTCGGGCGAGGGGTTCATTAATAAAATATATAAACTTGCCCGCAAGTACACTCTTCAATCCAAAAGGAGAATGATTGCAACCCAAACAGGTTTGCCTTCCGGGAAGTTGCTGGATGTTGGGTGTGGTACAGGGGCGTTTCTTGCCACTATGAAACAAGCCAACTGGCAGGTAACTGGTGTTGAACCCGACGCAGGTGCCAGGGATAAAGCCGGTAAACTTTACGGCATAGATGTTTTGCCTGCTCCGGCGTTATTTAGCCTGCCACAGGATTCTTTTAATGCCATCACCCTTTGGCATGTGCTCGAACATGTTCATGATCTTCATGGGTATATGAACCAGTTTAAAAAGATTTTAACCCGGAGCGGATGCCTTTTTATAGCTGTGCCAAATTATACGGCTACTGATGCCGCGCATTACCAGTCGAACTGGGCAGCTTATGATGTGCCCCGCCATCTTTACCACTTTTCTCCAAAAAGTATGGCCTTGCTGGCCTCAGATCATGGCTTTTCTGTAAAGGCGATCCACCCGATGTTACTGGATGCTTATTATGTAGCCATGTTAAGTGAGCAACATATAAATGGCAAAGGCAACCTTTTTAAAGCATTGTGGCAGGGAACCAGGTGTTTGATAAGCACCATTGCCAATACAAAAAGCAGTAGTTCGCTGGTTTATATACTTGAGAAACAGCCTTGAATACTGGTAACGGTTTAAACATATATCCCTTTTTTGATTAGTATAAACCTGGCAATGAAGCCACGTTTTGATAAGCCCTGGAAGCCGCAATAATTCGGTACTAAACGAAATTCCGCTTTTTATAAACCTGGGAAAAATACTTCATGCAGTCACTTAAAATGCTGTAAATGATATATTAACCCTTAAAAAATCTGTTTATAAAACGATTGATTCACAACTTTAGTAGCATGCAGTTGTCTATGCATCAACTGATTGAATTACATTTGGCGTTCCTTCCATAATAACGGTCAAATTTCCATAAAGCAGATAAAAATGGTTACTATCAAAGAAAGATTTTATAAGAAAGCGATGGAGGCAGGGGCTGAAATAAAAGCAATGCTTGCCGAGCATGGAGATAAGAAAATAGGGGAGGTGAACCTGTCGCAGATATACCAGGGTATGCGTGGCATTACAGGTTTGGTAACAGAAACTTCTTTATTAGATGCCCAGGATGGCATCAGGTTTCGTGGTTACTCTATTCCGGAACTTCAGCAATTGTTACCTAAAGTTGAAAATGGAGCAGAGCCTTTACCCGAAGGTTTGTTTTTATTGATGTTGCTGGGAGAAATACCAACCCAGGCAGATGTGGATGAACTTACAAATACATGGCAGCGCCGCAGCCATGTACCAAATCATGTGTTTAAAGCGATTGATGCATTGCCACTGGGCACGCATCCGATGACCATGTATGTAACGGGTGTTATGGCATTGCAAACGGAAAGTAATTTTGCAAAAGCCTATGCAAACGGTTTAAATAAGAAAGATTATTGGGACGCGGTTTTTGATGACTGCATGGACCTGATTGCACGTCTTCCACGCATTGCAGCTTATATCTATCGTCGCAAGTATCGCAACGATGAACATATAAACCCTAACGGATTACTGGATTGGTCGGGAAACCTGGCACATATGCTTGGATTTGATATTGAAAGTTTTAAAGAGCTGATGCGTTTATATATGACCATTCATGCAGATCATGAAGGTGGAAATGTAAGCGCCCATACCACCCATCTTGTTGGTTCTGCATTAAGCGATCCTTACCTGAGTTATGCTGCTGGTATGAACGGTCTGGCGGGTCCTTTACACGGCCTGGCCAACCAGGAAGTGATAAAGTGGATCTTTGAAATGCAGCAAAAGTTAAACACCGATTTACCTGCCAAAGAACAGATTGCTGAATATGTCCAGGAGACTTTGAAAGCAGGAAAAGTTGTTCCTGGTTATGGACATGCGGTCTTGCGCAAAACCGACCCAAGGTTTGAAGCGCAAATGGAATTTGGAAAGAAATTTATGCCGCAGGATAAACTTTGCAGAACGGTTTGGAATATTTACGAAGTAGTTCCACCGATTTTGCAGGGAACCGGGAAGATCAAAAATCCATGGCCGAATGTAGACGCACATAGCGGAGCGCTATTGGTTCATTTTGGTATGAAAGAATATGAATTCTATACGGTGCTGTTTGCGGTTAGCCGCTCATTAGGTGTTTTGGCCAGCCTTTGCTGGGACAGGGCCCTGGGCTTTGCACTGGAGCGCCCAAAAAGTGTTACCACGGAATTAGTAAAAAGCTGGATCAAAGGAGAAGGTGAAATTTGGGGAGACTGATCCGAAAAACTATTTTAATTGTATAAAGAAAATGTCTGCAATAATTGCCGGCATTTTCTTTATACTAATATTTGTTTTGATCGGTTTAATATTAAATTACCACAATGGTTTACCCTGGTAATAATCCAGCACTTTGGTGCGAAGCAGGTATTCATATTGGGCAATAATCAGGTTGATATTCGACCTGTCTAAATTGGTTTTCACCACCAGGTATTCAACTGAATTTATCACACCTGCATTAAAGCGAATATCTGCAGCCCTGAATGATTCCTGGAAAGCGGCCACCTGCTCTTTTAACTTCTGATAACGTTTAAACGCAGCCAGCATATTGAAATTTGCTTTTTCAATATCCTGCAGTAATTGCAATTTGGTGGTTTCCTCTACATAGTTTGCATTGGTTAAATTTATTTTAGCCTGCTTCACTTGCGTTCTGATTTGCAGTGCATTTAAAATAGGAATTCTTACACCAATACTAATGGAAGCATTATAGTTGTTTTTAAATTGGTTGAAATATGCGATCTGGTTGTTCTGATAATTATTTCGGGTTGTAATAACAGGCACTTTATCACCTCCAACAGAAACATAATCACCAGAAGGTACATCTGAACTATTGACCAGTGTTGCAATGTTGGCAGCACTTGAATAATTGGTATACAAACCCGTTGCCAAGTAAACCGATGGATATAGTAAACCTTTGGCTGCCTGCACTGCTTTTTCTGCACTTTGTTTACGATAACCCGTAGCTTTTACATACCCCAGGTTTTTACTGGCAGATTCATAGATCATCTGTGTGGTAGCATCGTATAAAATTAATTCCTGCTCCATATTCACAGGTTGCACATGCAGGCCACTATCATAAGGAATATTCATTAATTGTGCCAGTGTAAGTTTAGCTGCATCCAGAGCATTCTGGCTGGATACGATGGCGAGTTCATCGTTTGCCAACTGTCCTTTTAAATCATATAATTGCGCCGGTGGAATAGCACCGCCTTTATTCATAATTTCAAGCCTTTCAACTTGCTGTCGGCTTAAAGAAGCCTGGTTATAATTTTGCTTTAACTGGTCTTCATTGCTTAAAACATCCAGGTAAGCAAGAATAACATTAAGTGTAACTATATCCTTGCTTTGTTGCAAGTCCATTTTGGTTGCTTCAACGTTGTAAATATTACGTTTGATATTATTAGTAATGTTATTACCGTTAAATAAAGTAATACTTGCATTAGCACCATAATTGGCAAAATTAATCTGCTGGTTCAAATAACTATTTGTAAAAGGATCGATACTACGACCCTGGTTAATACCATGAATAATATCAATGTTCAATACCGGCAACCTCGTTGCCCTGGCTTGTTTTAAGTTAGCTTCAGCCGATTGAGATTGTAAACCATTTTGTTTAACAGTAAGGTTATTGGTAAGAGCCGTTTCAACACTTTGCTGCAAATTCAAAGTAGCACCCGTTTGGGCGGTAACATTAAAACAATACAAAGAAGCTGTAACTGTAAGTAACTTTAAGAATTTTCTTTTCATTTTTCACTGTTTTAAAATCAGGTGTGCGTGTGGTATAAATTATAAAGAAAAAGTAAATAAGTGTTGTTAACTAAATTTAGCTATGGAATTCATCCACGCGGCCATCAAGCAAGTGAATAATACGTGATCCATATCCTGCATTTTTTTCAGAATGCGTTACCTGTATTATCGTAACTCCTTCTATATTTAATTGGCTGAATAACTCCATAATTTCTTCCCCTTGCTTCGAATTTAAATTACCGGTTGGTTCATCAGCCAATAACAACTGAGGTTTAGAAATCAATGCCCGGGCGATACCTACCAATTGTTGCTGGCCGCCTGATAGTTGTGCAGGAAACAGATCTTTTTTGCCAACTATATTAAACCTGTCAAGTATATCCGCTACCATGCCTTTACGTTCTGATGATTTTACATCCTGGTAGATCAGCGGGGTTTCTATATTTTCATAAACGGTAAGTTCATCAATCAAATGATAAGCCTGGAATACAAATCCGATATGACGCTTGTATAAGTTTGATCGTTGTTTTTCTTTTAGTGTAGTTACATTTTCATTCATGAAAATATAATCACCTTCATTGGCATCATCCAGCATACCGATAATGTGAAGCAATGTTGATTTGCCAGATCCGGAAGGTCCCATGATCGAAACAAATTCGCCCTGGTTCACAGTAAGATTTATATCCTTTAAAAGAAAAGTACGATTGCTGCCGTTATTTACCCATTTACTGATGTGATTAAGTTGTAACATTATTTTTATTGGTTGTAAGGTTAAAGATGCCTAATTGATGCCATTTTGTATGTCATTGATAATGAATTACTTATATTAAAATAAACCTCGCCAACTGTTCGATTTTGGTACAGTAATCGTACGTTAACGAACACTGCAGCAGTGTCAAAACAAGATCATCAATTTTTTTGATGCAAATCTTCCGGTAACTGTTTAATTACCAGCAGTTGGGTAAAAACTGATTGTTGTGACGATGGCAGGCAAACAAAGAATTTCTCCTGAACTAAATAGGGACTTTGTTTCAGCGTGAAAATAGCAATAGAATGTTGATTGGTTTATTCTGTTCTCAGGTTATCAACCGGGTTAGTGATTGCGGCTTTTACTGCCTGGAAACTTACTGTTGCTAATGCAATAATTAAGGCAATAACACCTGCCAGTAAAAACATCCACCAGCTTATATCGGTACGATAAGCGAAATCTTGCAACCATTTGTGCATCGCCCACCAGGCGAGTGGCGTGGCAATCACAATAGAAACAAAAACAAGTTTTACAAAATCTCTTGAAAGTAATTTTGTTATATCGGCAATACTTGCTCCCAATACCTTGCGTATACCTATTTCTTTTACTCTTTGTTGTGCCGCAAAACTGGTCAAGCCAAATAAACCCAAACATGCAATAAAAATAGCTACCAATGCCGACGCAATAAATACATTACCAAGTTTCTGCTCTGTATTGTATTGCTTATCATAATTTTCGTCGGCAAAAAAGTATTCAAATGGATTGCCGCTAAAAGATTTTAGAAAAAGGTTTCTCAGCGTTTTTATTTTATCCTGCATGTTAATTGCATCTGTTTGTATGGTAAAATAGCTAAACGATACAGAAGGCAAATAGATAGCTGGCAGAATAGCTTCTCTTAACGAAAGGTGGTGATAATCTTTTATTATACCCGTTACCTCGTATGCCTCGTTTCCCCACATTATCTTTTTTCCTGCAGCAGGTTCGTTCATTCGAAAACCAAATTGAGCAGCAGCTTTTTCATTTAGTACAACACGCTTACTATTCATCCAGCCCTGGTTCGCCTGTTCGCTGGTAAATGTGGTTCCTTCTTTAAATTTGATACCGTATGTATTAAAAAACTGGTCATCCACAATCAGCATGGAGTAATTTTTCTTGTCATCACCGGGCTGCGGATTTGTGCTGGTGAATCCATTAGCTGAAAAGTTATATCCCTGCCCCGGTACATTGTTACTCGCGGCTACTTTTTTTACAAAGGGTAATTGACTTAACTCATTTTTAAAAAACAAGTTTTTTTCTGCCTGGCCTTCACTGGATAGAGTAGGACCTTTTACAACCAATAACTGATTTATGTTCATTCCAAGTTCCTTGGTTCGCATGTATTGTAACTGCTTATACAAAACAATTGTACTGATTATAAATACGATGGAAATGGTAAATTGAAAAACCACAAGTGATTTACGTAACGAAAAACCACCAACTACATTTTCAACTTTTCCCCTGATAGTTTTTATAGGTTGAAAAGAGCTTAATACAAAAGCAACATACGAACCGGAAAAAAATGATCCTGATAAAATAAGGATGGCACCAGCCAGCCAGAAATAGCCATTATTTAAAACAGCTAAAGACAGCTTTCTTTCAGTAAAAGTGTTAAAGATTGGTTGAATTAATTGAACAATTAAAATCCCAATAATTGCGGCAGAGATTGTTAGTAAAAAGGTCTCTGATAAATATTGTAACATTAATTGGCTCCTGGTAGCTCCTAATACTTTGCGAACACCTACTTCTCTTGCTCTTTTTAAGGCTTGAGCAGTTGATAAATTGATATAATTAATCCATGCAATTAAAAGAATTAATAATGCCACAGACGTAAATACAATTACCATTAAAAGACTGCCAAATGTTTGCAGGGAATAATTAATTGATGGAGCCAGGTGTAACTCTTCAAATGGTTGAAAAACGACATTATCACTTTTCGAATCGGGATTGATAGAATGAACAAATTTGGTGATTTCGGATGCAATAAATGGACCTTCAATACCAGGCTTTAACTGCAGGTAAATATTCGTGAAACCAGATTCAATTCCATTTGGATCTGCCCAGTCGTTACCATTGCGGTTAGCCTGGCTTTCCAATGTTTTTAACGACAACAGCATACCAGTTTTAATGTCAGATTGCTGATCGATTTTTTTCAAAACAGCAATTATGGTATATGGTGTATTACCAAACTGGTTACTCACTGTTACTACTTTTCCAACTGCATTTGTATTACCAAAATACTTAATGGCCAGTTCTTCCGATAACGCCATTGTTTTGGGTTGATGGAGCGAGGTCGTTCCTGCCAAAAGTGGAAATGAAAACATTGTTAAAAAGTCTCCATCTACATAGCTGATATCATTTTGGCTGAAAGATTTTACCCCGGTCTTTGATTTGCTTATATCATCCGTTATTGAAATAACACCACTTCCAAGTCCATCAGCAACTCTTACACAGGATGCGATACCTGTAAACCTTTGTGTTATGATAGGGGCAAAACCAGACGGCAAATAATAACTGTTACTTCCATCTTTATAAACAACGGATGCACGATATAAATTTTTGAAATTAGTATGAAAACGGTTGGAATTGTATTCGTAGGCTACATATTGAAATATCAGCAGGAAAACAGCAATTCCTACTGCAAGCCCCAGCATATTTATTGTGGTGAAAATTTTATTGCGAACCAGGTTACGCCAGGCAACTATAAAATAATTTTTTATCATGATATTAAAAATGAAGATGTTACTGGTAAATAATGGGAAACAAGAAATAAAGCGAATTGTTAACTTCCAATTGAATGCCAACAGATAATAAGTTGATTATCAATGTATTGCTTAGGTATTCAACTTGTATTTTGTTCGATTTTGATATATTCATTGTTCGTTAATGATACAGATATCCCTAACCTTTGAAAAATTGGCGGGTTGTGAACTAAAGCAGCGGGCTACAAGTTGTTTAGCAAAAAAATACATCGAATTAAAATTTGTTGAACAATTCTCAAAAGCAAAAAAGGCATTCCTGCAAAAGAGGAACACCTTTGTTTAGATTGAACAATGCTATAATTTAAATCTGACCGGATTTCTTAAACTTAAAAATGAAAATCATTAACTGTTTTTTACTCGCTTTGCAAACTTTTTACCGGGTTTGAAATAGCTGTTTTTATTGATTGAAAGCTGATGGTTAAAAGCCCGATGGCAACAGCCAATATCGTTGTTATTGCAAATACCTGCCAGCTAATATTTATACGATATGTAAAACCCTGTAACCATTTGTTCATAATAAACCATGCAACGGGCGATGCAATAAAAACAGCCAGTATGATTAGTTTTATAAAGTCTTTGGATAAAAGTGTTACCACGCTGGTAACACTTGCACCAAGAACTTTTCGTATGCCAATTTCTTTGGTACGTTGGGTAGCACTAAATGTTGCTAATCCAAACAAGCCGAGGCAGGAAATAATAATAGCAATTAAAGTAAAGTAATTTATAAGGTTTGCCTGGCGCTCATCTGCTTCATAATTTTTTTGAAAATCCTGGTCAAGAAAACTATACTCAAATGGTTCGTTGGGATTTAATTTTTCCCATGTTGTTTTTAAAAAGGCAATTGACTTGCTTATATCAGCATCTTTCGAATGGGCTACGAGGTAATTATAACGGGTGCCGCTATTTAATAAAAACCCGAATGGTTCCACGGCAGAATGTAAATCCTTAAAATGAAAATCTTTTACGATACCAACAATATTAAATTTTTGTTGTTCACCATTCCAATCAAAAGCAACCCATTTGCCTATAGCGTCGGATGGTGATTTAAATTGAAATCTTTTTACGCCTTCTTCGTTTAGTATCATGCTGTTAATGGTATCTGATGGAAATGCCTTTGAAAACATGCGGCCGGATACTTTTTTTATATCAAGAGTTTGCAGAAAATTGGGATCTATAAAGTTTATGTAAACAGTTTTTGCATCATTCACTGTTGTTCCTTCTTTATATAGCAACCAGTCTGTGGGATTGAAAATGCCGGGATAATAAAGAGAGGCACCTACCGAAGAAATGCCAGGATAGCTCTGTATTTCACTTGTTAAAGACGTATACAATTGCTTGGCATTCGCACTTCTCAGGGGCAGCACTATCTGCTGTTCTTTTGCAAACCCCAAATCTTTTGAACGGAGATATTTCATTTGTGAAGCAATAACCACGCTTGCTACAATTAATGCAATTGAAATAACAAATTGAAATACCACCATTCCTTTTCTAAGTGAAACAGCAGCAAGTGAATTGGTGAATTTGCCTTTTAAAACTTTTATTGGTTTAAAAGCCGATAAATAAAAAGCAGGGTAAATACCGGCAAATATCCCGGTTAAAATTGCTAATGCTATAAAACCCACATATAAGGTTGCGTGTTCTTTAATACCAATAGGCAAGGCTTTGCCAGTTATTTCTTCAAACAATGGCCGTAAAAATGGGATAAGAATAAAAGCCAGCAACATGGCAATCATTGCCATTAAAACTGATTCGCCCAGGAATTGCGACAGCAAAGCTTTTTGTTCGGCACCAAGTACTTTTCTAACACCAACTTCTGATGCCCTTTTTGAAGAATTGGCAGTTGATAGATTCATGAAATTTATACAAGCGATCAAAAGCGTTAGAAACGCAATGGACGCTAAAATATAAAGGCTGGTCAAACTACCTGCGGGTGTTACATTTTCTGCTATACCAGAACGGAGATGTATGTCTTTCAAAGGGGTTAAAAAATAGGCTCTTTTTTTGCCCATATTTTTAAGTTGTTCACCAATATGCGTACTGGTAAATGCCGGAAATTTTTGAACCAATTGTTTTGAATCTGCTCCATCTTTTAATTGCAGGTAAGTGTAAAACATATTGTTGTTTACCATGCTCGGGTTATTATTTGCAAATCCATCCATTCTTCCGCCTTTCATGGATATAATAAATCTTGCGTCAATATGTGATGGGTTGGCGGGTTGCCTGAAAACACCAGTAACCTTAAAAACATGATCTCCATTGGTACTACTGCTGATTGTGATGGTTTTATTTAGGGCAGGAAATTTTCCGAATAGTTTGGAAGCGATGCTTTCATCTATAACAACAGTATTAGGTTCAATTAATGAACGTGTTGGATTGCCTTCCCTAAAATCATATTGAAAAATGCTAAAAAAAGAAGAATCGGCCAGGTAGCCGTTCTTTTCATAAAATGATTTTATTTCTCCTGATTGGTCTGTTACTTGTAAAAGCGTTTTATCGTCGGTAAACAATTTTAGCAACCTCGCAGTTGATTGTACTTCAGGAAAATCCTGTTGCATCATTTTACCTATTGGCCCGGCTGTATTCGCCTGGCGTTCGTCCCTGGTATCCGGATCGAAATCGGTACCCAACTGGTAAATATTTTCTCCATTTTTAAAAGAGGTGTCATAGCTTAATTCACTAAAAACATATAAAGTTATCAGCATACAGCAGGTTAATCCAACTGACAGCCCGAAGATGTTGATAAACGAAAACGCTTTATCCTTCATGAGTTTGCGCCAGGCAATTTTGAAATAGGTTGAGATCATATTGATGTATTATTTGATAGTATTGTTATCAATTCCACTCAAATAAACGAAAAGATTCGTACATTATGTGAACCGTTCAACCATTTTCATCTGCCATTCACCATTCTACGGTTTTACAATCCTGAGGGTATACCTGGCGGTTTTCAAAGCGTTTATGGGTTTTTCCATATCACAGATCAGTTGTTTGCGCTTGATACTGGCGATAGGCAAAGCGCCCCCGCCTAAAGCATGTTGCAATTTTTGAAGCATTTTTAAAGCCACAATGCCCCTTGCCATCACGAAAGCAATAAAGGTGATAAAAAATTCGAGATCTTTTTTCGGATAGGGTAGAGCCCTGGCCATGGCACAAAACTTCTTACACTCAGATAAATAATATTTTTCAAAAACCAGGTAATCCTTACAAGTATTTGGAATGGTGCGAATGCCCTCCTTGTAATCTTTGTACACATCGAAAATATCATTACTCATTTGAAGCATGCCGCCTATATTGTCCATTGCCCCAATAGTTGCTTCAACCGGTATTTCATCAATTATATAATGGAAAAAAATATGCGACCATGCGCCTTTTTCTAAAGTTATGTGCAGCAATTCGGCCTCCGTTACCCCAGGATCCATTTGCCTTACAGACAGATGTTGCGCTTTTATAGTTCTGTTGAGTGCATATAAAAAGCCTTTCGGGTCAGGCACCTGCTTAATTAAAGTGCATAAGATATTTTTTACAATAGCTTCTTCAACGGTGGCTGGCTGATATGTTTCCGGGTAACTGGTTAACGCTTCAATACTTTCATCACTAAGTGTTTTCTCATCTGTAAAATCATCAATCAGCGGCGTTATTATTCCTGTAAGTGTTGCCAGCTCTCTTTCTTTGTCAGAAAGATCTTTACCGTAAATTTTCTTGTAACTGGCACAGGTAACGGGGATGCCAAGGCAATAGTATTTTTTAATTTTTTGAAGGGCGCTATCTTTTATTGAATGGCCATATTCATTATAAAAAGGCTGCAGGTAAGCGTCGATAAATTGATCGTTATATTGCCGCTGAATTTTAAAAAACTTAAAAACAAAATTCGAAACAGAAAATAAGCGCAATAAATACATCCGCCTGAAAAATTTGTGTTGTTTACTGTAAATTCAATTTACCGCTGGCATGTAATACATCTTTTATGGAAGGAAAAGTGTTTTCATAAATAGAAGGCCATTCTGCAGGTAACAGCCATTTGATTTCTGAAATGTCTTCTTCTGTTTGAGGAGTTAAAATTTGCCCACTAAAACAACTCATATTATACCAAACTGATTCTTTTAAAACAAACTTTCCTCTCTCGTGATACACATGATACGTATTACAAAGATGATCATTTAAGGTAATATTAGTAAGCCCGGTTTCTTCTTCTACTTCACGTAGCGCACATTCGGAAATGGTTTCTCCTTCATCAAGTTTTCCTTTAGGAAGATCCCATTTACCTCTTCGAAAGATAAACAGGAATTCGCCTTTATCGTTTTCAACCAAACCTCCGCCGGCCTGGATGATTGCGAACTTTGTACTGAATAAATCCAGCGCTTCATGGGTGTTTTCAGCAACAATCACCACACTGCTTACCGCATCACTTTCCATTGCTCGGATCGCTTCATCAATAGTTTCACTTGAGGGTTTGTGGTAAGTAAGCGAGCCCGGATTTTGTTTTACAACATCCAATTTTTTATCCAGCTCGTTTACAATCAAAAACGATTTTTCTCCAAAATAGATACAATAACTCGCTTTCATTTGGCAATAATACGAAGGTTGTTTATGTGATAGTTATTGCAAATCCAAACCGAAATTAATTAGTAGAAGCTTCAGGTTATAAACCGGTTTTCATGTCCTGGTACCAGTAGGTGGCATTTAAAGCGGTAGTTTATAATTGAATATCATTTTTAAATTCGATCGATAATTTTCCGGCACAAACACCGCCGAGCCGCTCAACTTTAACCGATATTGCGGCCCATTTAGGATAATTTATATAACAAGTAAGCAATGCATACAAATCTAAAAGCAGTAGCAGAAAAATTATTGCAGGTGGAAGCTGTTAAACTTCGCCCGGACCAGCCTTTTACCTGGGCAAGCGGCTGGAAAAGTCCTATTTACTGTGATAACCGCAAAGTGCTTGGTTTTCCATACATGCGTGAGTTCATCAAAAGCGAGTTGTGCAGCGTGATCTTTGAAGAATTTCCGGAAGCAGATTTGCTTGCAGGCGTTGCCACAGCTGGCATCGCTTGGGGAGCAATGGCTGCCGATCAATTAAAACTACCCTATATATATGTTCGGCCAAAACCAAAGGAACACGGTATGGGCAACCAAATTGAAGGACATTATGAACCAGGAAAAAAAGTGCTGGTGATTGAAGACCTGGTTAGTACCGGTAAAAGTAGTTTACAAGTGGTAGATGTACTGAAAGCCGCGGGAATGCAAATTGAAGGAATGGTTTCAATTTTTAATTACGGATTTCCTGTTGCGGAAAAAGCATTCGAAGATGCCAATATAAAGTTTAGGTCATTAACTAACTACGAATCGCTTATTCAATTGGCGGTTGAAAAAGGAATGGTTTCAGGCGAGCAGGAAAACCTGCTGATGCAATGGCGCACTGATCCGGCAGGATGGGGCCGCTAAGGAAATTGCAACATTACCAAGCTTTTAAGGGTTGTCAATTTATCTTACATAAAATTTAAAAATATGCGGATGTTACTCCTGGCCGGGATAATGGCCATTTCCATTGCAGCAACTGCGCAAATGCCCAAAGTTCAACGTGCAGTAATTAAAACACCAACGGCCACTTGTGAAGAATGTAAAACCATTATCGAAAAGATAGCACCACAATACCTCGATGGCCTGGTGAAAATGGTCGTAAATTTTAGAACAAAGCAAACCCAGGTATCCTGGTATCCCGACAGAACAAACATTGAAGAAATAAAAACCGCGATTGCAAATGCTGGTTTTGATGCTGATGATGTTACAGCCAATGAAGAAGTTTATAAGAAATTACCGATCTGCTGTAAAAAAGTATCGGACGGCGGTGGTCCTCCTAAAAAAACAGGAAATTAAAAACTGGATATTGATAATGATGCGTTATCGCGTCGATCCGTTAAAATCATTTTGATTTAGATGGCCGGAATAACTGAAAGGTATTTCGGCCATCGCTATTTTACGGCCAGCCCTAACCTTACCCGACAAAGTATAGGGTAATGAATCTCCTGCTACTACACTTAACACATTACTGAGTAAAGCTCCATTTTTTACAACCAGCTGTACCGGCAAAACGAATGGTTGGCTGGCGGGCAAAGTTATCAAGCTATCCAGTTGGTAAACGCCAATACTGTTTCCTGCTAAGGAGATCGCCGCATCAAGGTGGTTGATCCTGATATCAAATTTGTTCGGGTTAAACACACTTATACCAAAAGATACTCTTGAGTTGGTAAATGATAACGGCTTCACATCAAAATCCTGGAAGCCTTTGAATTGAAGACCTTTTGGTTTATTACATGCGGAGAACGCCAGGAACAGAACGGGTAGGACCAGGGTCAAGACTTTCTTTTCAAACATTTGTGCATGATACAAATTCAATTACAATATTTGCGAAAACTTGTGCTAAAATTTGTAGCCTATTTTTAAAATACTATCCTATGCAATTTTGCTAGAAATCTACGTATTATTATATTTCATTAATTCATTCATTATCATCATTTTGAGTAATATACTTATAGTTAAGATATCATTATTTATAGCTATAAAAATCAACCTTTAAACGCCACAAAGTGCAGCCTGACAAGATGTCAAACAACCGTATAAATACTATTCAATTAATTGAAATGCAATATTTTGGATGTATTTACTTCTATATTGATTTAATAAAAGGTAAACATCTGATTTTAGAACAATATGAGTCGTTTCAAAAAATGAGTTATCGCAATAGGTGCCAGGTTTTAGGGCCAGGTAAAGTATTGGATCTATCTGTACCGTTGATTGGAGGAAGAGATCAAAAGAGCCTGATTTCATCTGTTAGAATTGACAACGGCCAGCCCTGGCAGGTTCAGCAATGGCGTACATTGGAAAGCTGCTATAATCGCTCTGCCTTCTTTATCCATTACAAAGACGAGCTTCAAACGTTGCTTTTCACATCGTTTGAGTTATTGTGGGAACTCAATCTGGCCACAATAAAATGGGTATTGAAAAAATTGAAATCGGATGTTACGATTAGTTTTACCCAATCATTTGAGAAGAAAATGGATGTTGACTGTATTGATTATCGCAGTTGCTTTATACCAGCCAACCGTTTAAGCCAGGTGTTGGTTCCTTATCAACAGGTATATAACCAGCCGTTTCAAACTAATCTAAGTATTCTCGACCTGTTATTTAACGAGGGGCCGGCGGCCAGAACTTACCTGGAAAATCATCCAAATAAGCTGTAGGATAACAGAAGTTTAAAACCTACATTGCAAGTCCTTTTTTGCTTTGAGAAAATAAGCAGTTTCAATTGAAGATTTTAGTATTAGAAACGTTATCCATAAGTAAAACCAGCCTAACAACGAGTTGATTGTCAATATGCAGCATTATGGGTAAGATCGTTTCATTGTTATTTTTGTTGCTTACCAGCCTTTTTTGTCAATCCCAGGATCTATCTAATAAGGGTAAAGATTTTTGGATTGCATATCCCGCCCATGTTGATGCAGCTACTTCGGTCATGGGAATTTATATTACTTCCGACCAGGCAGCTACGGGAAATGTTCAAATTGGTGGGAACACCATTCCTTTTTCCATCGCGGCCAACACCGTCAGAACCGTTTTTGTAGGACCTAACGGGGAGGCATCCAGCGCCGGAATTTACCTAAGCCAAATTGATGGTATAGCAACCAATGCCGCCGTTCACGTAACATCCAACCGGCCCGTTGTTGTTTATGGACATATTATCAAACAAGCCAGGTCTGGCGCTTCATTGCTTTTACCCTCCACAGTTTGGGGAAGAGAATACCTCGTTCCGAGCTTTCGTAGTTCAGGTGAAAGTGGCCCAAACAGCGGGATTGGTATCATAACTATTGTTGCAAAAGATACGAACACGGTTGTGGAAATAAACCCAAAAGCCACAAGTGTAAGCGGCAGGCCTGCGGGTACTGCTTATTCCATAACGCTTTTACAACCGGGCGATGTTTACCAGGTTCAGTATAAAAAAGATGCTGATATTTCGGGTACAACTGTTCGTTCTATTTCCACTGGGAACTCCGTTTGTAAGCCTATTGCTGTTTTTTCATCTTCCACCTGGTCAGCCTTTGATTGCAATGGAGCAACAGGAGGTGATAATTTATTTCAGCAGCTTTTCCCGGTCAGGTCATTCGGTAAAGCCTTTCTAACAGCACCTTTTTTTAGCCGCAATTACGACATTATCAGGGTATTTGTTTCTGACCCCACCGCTATCGTAACCAGGAAGGAAAACGGCAACAACACTACGTTGACCGGTTTACAGGCGAATAGTTTCTACGAGTTTTCGAGTAGCCTGCCAAATATGATCGAATCTGATAAACCGATTTCAGTTGTTCAATACATTACGAGTCAAAGTTGTTTGTCACAACCCACAAATGGTGGCGATCCTGAAATGGTTATACTTAGTCCGCTGGAACAAACAACCAATAATATTACCGTTTTTTCTGCCCATCAAAATTTTGTACCCGCCGGGCAAAGTAATGTGAACAGGTGTTATCTCAACATCATTATCAAGACCGCAGCAGCTCCCACATTTAGAGTTAATGGCAATCCACCAACCGGCCAGTTTACTGTCATTCCCGGTACCGGTTACTCATTTCTTCAACAGGATGTAAGCGCCATTTCATCTGCTAATCCAATACAAACTTTAAAAGCAGATTCGAATTTTGCTGCTATTGCATACGGTTTTGGAAATGTTGAATCGTACGGGTATAATGCCGGTACAAATGTTCGTGATCTGTATCAATACATCTCCATTAAAAACCAATATGCCACGGTTAATTACCCAGCTACTTGTGTAAATACACCGTTTGAGATTGGAATTATTTTACCCTATAAAACCACGAAATTATTCTGGGAATTTTATGGTAAGTCACCGGATGTAAATGTTAGTAGTCCCGTTGCTGATTCTTCGTTTGTGGTGGACGGAAAAACCTTGTACCGCTATCGCCTGCCCGGTAGTTATAACTTTAATACCGTTGGAAGTTTCCCAGTAACGGTTACGGCATCCAATCCTAGTTCTGATGGCTGCGATGGTGAACAACAAATTGATTACGACCTCCAGGTTTATGATAAACCGAAGGCAAAATTCAGTTTTACTCACACGGGATGTATAACTGATCCCGTTCAATTTAGAGATACTTCTGTTACTTCAAATGGGATTATAAAAAGATGGATTTGGAATTTTGGAGATAACTCGGTCGATTCAATTAAAAACCCGGTAAAAAAGTATTTAGCTGGTGGAACGTTTACTATAAAAGAATCTATTATTACCGACATCGGTTGTATTGCAGATACAACAGCTATTATAACCGTTTCTGTACCGCCTATTGCCAACTTTAATATATTGAGTCCTTTTTGTGAAGGTTCTAAAATTGAATTTAAAGATGCTTCAACTATTGTTTCAGGCAATATTACCAGGTGGTATTGGGATTATGGCAATGGTAAAAAAGACACTTTAACTACCAATATAAATGGATCATCTGTTTATACGGCAGGAACCTATGTTGTTTCATTAATTGTTGAAGCCAGCGGGGGGTGTAAAAGCGAAGTAATTAGTAAATCAATTACGGTATCAACATTACCAAAAGTAGATTTTAATTTGCCAGGTGTAGTTTGCTTGCCAATAGGTATTGCTTCATTTATAAACCAAAGTAGTATTGCAGCTCCGGATGTTCTGACTTATAAATGGGAGTTTGGAGATGGAAATTCAGCAACCACCACAAACCCGGTCCATAAATACACGGGTGCTGGTCCATTTAATGTTAAACTAACTGCCACCAGCAATACCGGGTGTATCAAAGATTCGGTGAAAGTGTTTTCTAATGTTTTCCTGCAACCCAAAGCAGATTTCAATATCAATTCGCCGGTTTGCCTTGGTGATTCAAGCTTGTTTACCGACGCTACTATTGTGAATAACCAGGTGATCGTGAAATATGGCTGGAATTTGGGAACAAAATCCGATAGCTCAAAGAATGTATTTTTCACATACGATTCGGCTGCCAGCTACCAGGTAAAACATTGGGTAATCAGCGATAAAGGATGTAGCAGCGACACTGTTACTAAAACACATATTGTAAATGTGCTACCGACAGCCATGTTTACGATCGGTGCAGTAACATGCCAGGATAAAGCTGTTACTTTTACAAGCCAAAGCATAGCCAATTCGGGAACAATCAACCGTTACCAGTGGAGCCTTGGAAATGGAATAACAAAAGATGAACCGAATGGAAATGCATTTCAACAAATTTATGCTGCCACAGGAATTTACCAGGTTGAACTAGTGGTAACTTCTTCCCTGGGTTGTAAAAGTGCGCCGGCAACCAAATCTTTACCAATTGGTTCAGCCCCGGTTGTGGTTTTTAGTGTTCCCGAAATTTGCCTGGCCGATGCTTTTGCGCAATTTACCGATAGCAGTACAATCGCAGACGGCAGTACAAATGCATTTAGTTACCTATGGAATTTTGGAGATGCAAATGCTAATGCTGCTAATCCCAACACCTCTCAGGTTAAAGATCCCAGGCATCGTTATACTGCTACGGGAAATTATACCGTAAGTCTTTCGGTTACGTCTAAAGATGGTTGCACCACTACTTTAGGAAAGCCATTTACAGTTAATGGTGATAAGCCAAAAGCAGATTTTGATATCGTTAATAATAATGCTTGCAGTAATTCTGCCTTACAAATAATTAATCGTTCGACCGTGAATTTTGGAAAGATCACAAAAACGGAGATCTATTGGGAGTGGCCAGCCAGCACAGAAAAAACAATTGATTCGTTTCCCACACAAAATGAAATTTACCAGCATTCCTATAAACCGTTTCAAACACCAATAAACAGAACTTTTAATATAAGAATGCTGTCATATTCCGGTGGTGTTTGTGTAAATGAAATAATCAAAGTTGTTACACTTAGTGCTTCTCCCGGGTTGGTCTTCAACCAAATGCCAGGTTTTTGTTTTGACGGAAATGCAAGGCAAATTAATACCGTTTCTAACATTGGGAACCTGGCTGGAACGGGCTTGTTTTATGGAAATGGAGTATCGACACAGGGATTGTTTGATCCTTCAAAGTCTGGTATCGGTAATCACACTATCCGTTACCAGTTTACAACAACTGCTGGTTGTGTTGATTCTGCTTTTCAAACAATTAAGGTATGGGAAGCTCCGACCGCCGACTTTAAAATTATTCAGCCTGTTTGTGTAAACCAACTTACAACTTTTACTAGTAATGCATCTACTTCCATTGGGAAAATTATAACCTGGAACTGGGATTTTGGTGATGGAACAACACTTAATAAACTTGATAGTAGCGCGGTAACAAAAATTTATTCAGCTATCGGTCAGTACAAAATTCAATTACAAATAAAAACGGATAGTGGTTGTACAAGTGCAATTGCAACGAATATAACTGATGTAAAATCGGTTCCTGTTGTAGATTTCGATATTCCTGTATTATGTGTTAACACCATCGAAACTTTTACTGATAAGAGTAGCATTGCAGATGGCAGCCAAAACCAGTTTACCTATAAATGGAATTTTGGTATTGCCGGCTCCGGTTCCAGTCAAAAAAATCCATTATTTGCTTACTCGTCTACTGGCAATTATATTGTCAAATTAGAGGTAACTTCTAAAGATGGTTGTGTAAATTCACTTACTAAGCCGGTATCGAACATCTATCCACAACCGATGGCTAATTTTCTTGTGGCACCTTCTACTATTTGTCTTGGGGAAACAGCCAGCTTCACCAATCAAAGTAATTCTTTAAGCCAATCCATCAAACAGTTAAACTGGAACCTGGATGATGGTACAACCCTCAGCGATCAGCAATTCACCCATTTATTTAGTACTGCAAAATCCTATGATGTTTCTTTATTTTATACAACTATCGAGGGTTGTAATTCAGATACGGTAATAAAGAGGGTAGTGGTAAGCCCTTTACCCGAAGTAAACGCCGGCCCCGACCAGTTTATACTTGCAGGTGGTCAAAAACAACTTATGGCTACCGTTTCGGGAAGTTCAGGTTATCAATACAACTGGTCTCCGTCTTTGGGGCTGAATGCTGCAACTAATTTACAACCCATTGCTTCTCCATCAAATAGTACTAACTATACCCTAACAGTAACAGCTGCCGGGGGCTGCCAGGCTACCGACCAGGTATATGTTCAATTTGTAGATGCACCTATTATTCCTAATGCTTTTAGCCCTAACGGTGATGGTATAAATGACACCTGGGGAATAAAATATTTTGATAGTTACCCGGGTAGCACAATAATTGTATTTGACAGGTATGGCAAACAGGTATATGCGGGAAATGGGAGCAGTAGGCCATGGAATGGCTTCTTCGGCGGAAAACCGATTCCTATTGGTGTCTATTATTATGTTATTGATCCAAAACTAGGAAAGCCGGCATTAACCGGTTCACTCACGATTATGAGATAATATGCTTATTACACACCCATTTTCAAATAAACTTCTATTAACTTTTTTTCAAATACAAATAAATTGATGTTGAATTAAATCAAACATGTTTCAATTTGGGTTCAAAAACATGTTTGAAAAACCGTCAATCCATTATTTTTAACTTATGAAATTTTTCCTGCTGAGTTTTATTTTATGTAGTTCGATGGCATTGCAGGCGCAACAAAGGCCACACTACACGCAGTATATCCTGAATAACTATATTATAAATCCAGGTGTTGCAGGGATTGAAAATTACACAGATATAAAACTTAGTCATCGTCACCAGTGGGTAGGTATCCAGGATGCGCCTGTAACAACGTACTTTACCATCCATGGTTCGATAGGCAAAGAAGATACAAGAACAAACCCAACCTCTTATGTTCCGGAGGGTGATAATCCTCGCGGACGAGCCTATACTGAAAATTATGAAGCCGCAAAACCTCATCATGGTTGGGGTGCTCAAATTATTAATGATAGAACCGGCCCGTTGAATCGTTTTTCAGCTTATGGAACTTATGCTTACCACCTTGGACTATCAGCCAGGACAAGTCTTTCAGCGGGATTTAGCGTGGGGGTTACCAACAACACTTTAAATACCAATAAATTAATTTTTGATACACCACTTGATCCTGCTGTTGCAACAAGCGGCTATTTAAATAAATTAAGACCTGACCTCAATTTTGGATTGTGGTTGTATGGAGCAGAATATTTTGCAGGTCTTTCTATTATGCAGATCATTCCACAAGGGCTGGAATTTGCAAACGACAGTATTAAAGTTAAACGTAAATCTTACCCGCATACCTTTCTAACTGCAGGCTATAAATTATTTGCAGGAGAAGATGTAAGTATAATTCCATCCGTGGTTGTAAGATATGTTGATCCATTGCCTATAGGAGTTGACCTGAATGTAAAGCTTCAATATCGCGACAGGGTATGGGCTGGTGCTGGCTACAGGATCAATGACGGAATTTCAGCCATGGTAGGTTTAAGCGTTTCCACCGTTTTCAATATTGGTTATTCCTACGATTATACTACTTCCAAACTTCAGAATTATTCACGGGGAACCCATGAAATTGTTGTTGGATTTATGCTGGGAAACAAATGGGGAGATATGTGCCCCCGAAATTTGTGGTAAGCTTTTAATCTAATTTTTTATTTCTCCTGGAGATCCAAAATAAATTGTTTAGATCCTTCATATCGGTTTGAAAAAACCCGCCATGGTAAGCTTTTGGTATTGGTAACCGTCCATTTTCCGGTCAATTTACTCAGTTTAGCTCCTGCCCCTGGAAATGCAGCAGTAATGCTCTGTGAAGTTTCGTCACCTACCCAGGTTCCGGTAGCTTCAGTTACACCGTTAAGAACGGCCTTTACGGTGCTATTCTTTTCAAATTCAAAATCATAAACAGCATATTCGCTGGTCAGGTTTGACGTGCCCTCCATAAACTTTACCACTTTCCAGGTATGACTTGTGATCAGGTTTACCATCAGGTCTTCCTTAATATTGTTAATGGTTTTTTTACAAGCGCCAAGCGTGGAAAGGAAAATGAAAGAGAGAATCAGAATCTTGTATCGCATGAGTTAGTTTTCGATGTAAAAGTAGGTAATACGAATATTTGATTTCTTCCCATTTTACAGTCAATTGCCAAATTCGATTCGATTTTATTGCCAAATGAAGAAATATGGTAGAAATACGATCATTTCACACTGGGTTCAATAACCACAATTGACTTGTTTATCACGATTTCTAAATTAGAACCAATGCAGTCCGGAATGCTTTTTTAAGGAATAAATGACCAAAGCAGAGATACTTTCATTTTATTCTGAAAGTTTAATTATTTTTGCTACATCAAATTTTTATATGAAAGTTGTAATTGCAGGAGCGGGGTTTGCGGGTCTTAAAATTGCCAGGAAACTCAATAACCAACCAGGTTTTGAAGTAGTATTATTGGACAGGTTTAATTATCACCAGTTTCAACCTTTGTTCTACCAGGTTTCGACAGCTGGATTGGACGCAAGTAACATTTCTTTTCCGCTTAGAAAAATGTTCCATAAAAGCAAAAATGTCAGGATCCGGTTGGCTGAGATCGTGTCGGTTAATCATGAACAAAATTTCGTAGAAACAAGTACGGAAACCATTGATTACGATGTATTGGTGATAGCAACTGGAGCAGATACCAATTTTTTTGGTAATAAAAACCTGCTTGAACATGCGTTACCAATGAAATCAACCGTTGAAGCATTAAGAATCAGGCATCATCTTATTCAGAACTTCGAAGATGCTTTATTAGAGAAGAACCCTGATTCTCTTGAACAATTAATGACTATTGTAATTGTAGGGGGCGGTCCAACCGGGGTTGAATTAAGCGGAGCTATTGCTGAAATGAAAAGATATGTGTTACCGTCAGATTATCCAGATCTTGATTTTTCCCAGATGAAAGTTATTTTATTGGAGGGTGGGGAAAAAACTTTAGCGGCAATGAGTGATAAATCAGCTGAAGAATCGAGAGAATACCTTGAAAAACTAGGAGTCCAGGTAATGACTAAATCAATTGTGAAAGACTATAACGGCGAAATAGTAACCTTAACCGACGACCGTAAAATACCAGCCGCAACAGTCATCTGGGCTGCAGGAATTAAGGGAAATGTGCCTGAAGGCATTGATAAAAATCTCGTAGTTAGAGGCAATAGAATTAAAGTTGACAGGTACAACAAGCTGGAAGGCGTTGAAAATATTTATGTTTTGGGCGATGTTGCTTACATGGAAACACCAAATTATCCAACCGGCCATCCACAGGTGGCAAATGTTGCCATCGGGCAGGCAGAAAATCTTGCTGAGAATTTAAAAAGGCTGGAAAGGAAAGCTGGATCATTTTTCGAATATGAATATCATGATAAAGGATCAATGGCGACAGTAGGACGTAACCTGGCCGTAGTTGATATTCCTAAACCTGCATTGCATTTTAAAGGTTTTTTTGCCTGGCTAATCTGGATGGGCCTACATCTTTTTTTACTCGTAGGGGTAAAAAACAGGATACAGGTATTTATAAACTGGATCTACAATTACTTCACGAGTGATCAAAGTTTGCGCCTGATATTTAAAGAATTTTATACACATCAGTCAAGAGGGCCAATTGCAAGCTCTAAATCTTCTTTGAATAAAAACCTGGTTGAGAACAGGTAACTTAACTTGATTCATTAAGATTTATGGATTGTAAAACCGATTTCATCAAAGTAACTTCAGCCGCGTTCACGCCCATATAAACAAGCTTTTCATTCATACCAGGCACTTCATAATTCATAGCCGTATTTATCGGTGTTCTTGCACTTGCATGAAATTCAGTTGCCTGGGTACTGGAAACTAAGTCATTTAAATTTTTGCTGTTGACGCCACTTCCGGGCATAATCGTAATACGATGATTTGCAGCAGTTACTAATTGGTTAATTAAAGCTGCACCATCAAAGGCTACAGTGTGTTGCCCACTGGTTAGAATGCGCTGGCAACCTGTATCGATCACATTTTCCAAACTGGTTAACGGATCTTTACACCGGTCAAAAGCCCTGTGAAAAGTTATCTCCAACGGATAAGAAAGGTCAACCAGGATTTTTGTACGATAGGTATCAATAGAACCATCTGCCAGTAGTAAACCTGTTACTGCGCCTTCAAACCCAAGCTCTTTACAAAGCAATATATCCTGTTTCATTATTTCAAATTCCTCAGGAGAATATAAAAAGTCACCACCTCTAGGCCTGATAATCGGAAATACCGGGATGCTGATTTTATCACGAAGGACTTTTAATGCACCAAAAGATGGTGTTGTGCCACCTTCTTCGGGATTTTCACAAAATTCAATTCTATCTGCACCTGCAGTTTGAGCTGTTATTGCTCCCAACAGAGAAAAACATGCTATTTCAAGTATCATTTTCGACAACCATTACAGTTTAAAACCAACTTTTAGATTTGATAACCAAAGGTCCCGAAGCACTATGAACAGCCATCGTGAAATCATTATTCATCGCGAAACATCCGTATTCGCCCTGCTTATTTAAGGCGATAAATCCTATCTGAAGTTCCTTTGCCCTGGCTTCGCCTTTAAGTTTTACCATTCTTCTTACCGCTTCTTTGCAAGCTTCTTCAGGACTTTTTCCCTGGCGCATCATTTCAACTACCGTATGACTTCCAACTATCCTGACAACTTCTTCGCCAACGCCAGTAGCGGACGCAGCACCAACTTCATTGTCGACAAATAAACCCGCACCAATGATAGGGGAGTCGCCTACCCGGCCATGCAGTTTATAAGCCATCCCGCTAGTTGAACAGGCACCGGAAATATTTCCCATTTCATCTAAAGCAATCATTCCGATTGTGTCGTGATGTTCTTTAATATTTTCGAGAATATTATCAACGGTGGTCATAGGATTGTATTTGGCAGTTTTTAGCCATTTCTTCCATGCGTCTTTACTCTTTTCTGTTAGCAGGTTTTCTTTTTTAAAACCATATTCCAAAGCAAGCTGTAATGCGCCGTCTCCAACAATTTGAACATGCGGGGTTTTCTCCATCACAATTCTTGCAACAGAACTAGCATGCATTACATGTTCAAGTCCCATCACAGCACCACAATTCCCGAGATGATCCATCATACAAGCATCTAAAGTTACACGGCCATCCCTGTCGGGTAAGCCACCATATCCAACACTTTGATCATTTGGATCGGCTTCGGGCACCATTACTCCTTTGTGAACAGCATCAAGCGCTGTACCGTTTTTTCTTAATACTTCCCAGGCAGCTGCATTTGCTTTTATGTTTGGTTCCCATGTACTAATTACTATAGGCTGACCTTTTGGAGTGTGATTGGCCAACGCAGTTTTAGTTTCCAGCAACACCGGCGCTGACAATGCGGTCAATCTTAAAAAATTTCTTCTTTTCATGATCTATCTATTTCTAAAATTCGCTAGCAAATTCTTACAGTCATATTGTTCGAAAACTTGAATATGCATACTTAAAAAACATTCTCGATTTTGCAACAAAGCTGTGATTTAAAGATTGAGCGCAATGTATCTGCATAAAATGAAAAACCTGCAACACAATGTATTAATGGTGACAATTTTTCCAACTTTGACTTCGTTATCAAAAAACTTTAATAATTGCAAGTTTCTCTAATTATGAGTGCCTGTAGGTTTTTTCGATTCGATAAGCTATTAATATAAATATGAATGAGAACTTTCTCTATAATTATTTAAAAAGCAGCATACTAAATCGATATAAATTTTTGATTCAAGAATTGAAACAGTTGCAAGAATTTCTTACATATCTGAGATGAATAAAAAATCCTATTTTGTTCTTATAATTAATATTATGTTAAGTAGCTCTTTTAAAAAATAGCCAGTCGATCTGACTGGCTATTGTAATTACATTTTATGATAGATATCGCTCCACTTCTTTTCTTCTTTCTCCCACTTGTCGTACAAAGCTGGTGTACCCTTGCTGTTGTTTTTCTTTTCGGCCGTTAAGTCAATTAAGTAACTAACTGCATTGCGATATTGCTGTTTTTCCAACGAAGTTGGACTTGGCAGCTTACTGTAAATATTTACTGCCTTTTCGTAATATTCCCTTGCTTTATCACCAGCAGCTTCATACTGTTTGGTTATTTCATCTCTCAAAGCCGCATCCTCAGGAGAAACTTTTGAAGGTGCTGGTTTTGTTCCAGGCTTAGGCGCTGTTGCAGGTTTGTTTGCCTTATTCTTTTCACGTATTGCAACCCTTATTGAATCAAGCCGTTTACCCAGCTTGTTTGACTTATTGATGTAATGATTTGCAATATTTGACATACCCAGCCCGCTTTCTGGTTTTAACTCGGTTGCTTTAGTAAATGATGCAACCATTTTCGATTCGATCTCATCAAAATTAGCTGGCATTGGAACTGCTGTGTCTTTGGGATTCAAACGATCAAAAAGCATTTCAGCATAAGCCGACTGCAACTTATAATCGTCGGGGTTTTTCGCAAGCTTTTCGTCAATTAGCTTGGTCTTTTCAGCTTCATTTTCGATGGCAAGTATGTAATCGATCTCATCGTATTGAAAATACTTACTCTGCGGATAAATTTCTTTTCCAAGAGCCAGGTATTTGTTGAACGAGGTCATATCACCTCTTGTAAGGCTTCTGTTGGTCAAGAATTGGTAAAGAAATTCGTTTTCAGCACCACCTACTTTTGCATCCGCCAATCTTACAAACAACTTTTCCGCTTCGTCATCATTTTTCATACTTTGAGCGGAAGCCCCGGCTAATAAAATAGCATTAGTATCTAATTTAATATCAGCGAGTTTGTATTCTTTCAGCAAATCGGAAAGTTCCACTGCTGTTTTGAAATTTTGGAAGGCAGCTGGCCAATCCTTTTTCTGATAACTTGAAATCCCTTCGTTGAAATACCCTCCATACATTGAAATTGGTGCACTTGAATAAACTGAACCTTGTTCGACAGCAAGTGTCATTTTAGGATCCATTTCCCGGTATTTTTTTAATGCTTCCAAAGCCTGGCTACGTAATGCAGCAGATTCACCAGCCATACTGGAATCTGCGGATAATCCGGCCAATACACTTGCTTTTAATATATAGGCTTCTGGCTTAGCAATAAACTTTGCGTTGCTCCAGTTCTTGTCTAACATTTCCTTGGCCTTTTTATAACTCTTTAAATAAAGCAGATTTTTTACGTCATCGTAATTCTGCCCTATCACAACGGTCAATGAACTGCTGACTAACACTAATGATAAAAGAATTTTCTTCATTTTTTTAACATATTGGTTTACAATGTTATACAAAACTTACCTCGCTAATTAACCAAATCTTCTTTATTATCTTCCCCGGTACCGTTTTCACCCAATGGACTTTGATCAGAATCAGCCGGCAATTCGATAGTATCTACAGGTATAATTACCTCTTCGACCGCTATTTCCAGCTCTTCTTCTTCATATTTGTCCAGTTTAGTGATTGCTGCTATTGAATCCGAATCGTCGATTCGGATCAATTTCACACCCTGCGTAGCACGGCCAGCCTCACGAATGCTTGCGATACCAGTTCTGATAGTAACACCCGATTTGCAACTAATCATCAGGTCATTTTCATCTGTGACATCCAAAATCCCTACCAGTTTACCCGTCTTCTCGGTTACATTGATAGTTTTAACACCTTTACCACCACGATTAGTAATTCTATACTCATCAATTGGGGTTTTCTTTCCAAAACCTTTTTGACTTACAACTAATACATTGGCAGTTTCTACTTCGGTCTTGCTCAAACAAATCATGCCAACAACCTCATCAGTTTCATCGTCTACTTCAATACCGCCAACACCTATAGCACCCCTGCCGGTAGGTCTAACTTTTTCTTCAGGAAAACGTATTGCACGTCCACTTTTCAACGCCATCATTATTTCGCTGGAACCGTCTGTTAATTTAGCTTCCAGTAACTGGTCGCCTTCCAGAATTGTAATAGCATTAACGCCGGTTGCCCTTCTGCGACTGAAATCTTCCAAAGGCGTTTTCTTAATAACACCTTTCTTGGTACATAGTACGATAAAATGATTTTGTATAAACTCTTTGTCTTCAAGATTTTCAATATCAATAATTGCCCTGATTTTATCGTCCTGGGGCATTTGCATCATATTCTGAATGGCACGTCCTTTTCCACTTTTTTCTCCTTCCGGTATTTCATACACCTTCAACCAGTATAACCGGCCCTTTTCGGTAAAAAACAACATGGTATGGTGCGTATTAGCTACAAATAAATGAGCTATATAATCTTCATCCCTTGTATTACTTGCTTTGGCGCCTCTTCCTCCTCTACGCTGTTGGCGGAAATCCGTTGCAGAAGTTCTTTTTATATATCCAAGGTTACTAATTGTTATTACTACATCCTCCTGTTCAATTAAATCGGCGAGGCTAATTTCATCGGCGAGGTATTGAATTTCTGTGCGGCGTTCATCCCCGAACCTGGATTTTATATCAGTTAACTCGTCTTTAATTATTTGATACCTCAAACCTTCATCAGCTAAAATTGATTGCAGGTAAGCAATCTGTTTCATTATTTCTGTGTGCTCTTCCCGGATTTTATCCCGTTCCATGCCTGTCAAACGTTGCAGTCTCAATTCCAATACAGCTTTTGCCTGTATTTCACTCATTCCAAAACTCGAAATCAATCCTTCAAGCGCAATGTTTGGAGTACTCGAATTCCTAATTAATGCGATCACTTCGTCCAGGTGGTCGAGGGCGATTAAATATCCTTCTAAAATATGAGCCCGCTCCTCTGCTTTCCTAAGTTCAAACTTGGTTCTGCGAACAACCACCTCATGGCGGAAAATCACAAACTCACTGATCAAATCGCGAAGATTCAGGGTTCTTGGCCGGCCACGAACCAATGCAACATTGTTTATTCCGTATGAAGTTTGAAGTTCAGTTAACTTATATAATTGGTTGATTATCAGCTGAGGAACACCGTCTCTTTTTAAATCAATAACAATACGTGTTCCTTCTCTAAGGTTTGATTCATTGTTTACATTAGAAACACCTTCGATAATTTTCTCGTTTACAAGCTGGCCAATTTTATCAGTCAGCATGTCCCGGTTTACCTGGTAAGGCACTTCGGTAATGATGATTTTATCCTTGCCTTTATCATCAGCTTCAACCATTGCCTTGCCGCGAAGCACTACCCTGCCTCTGCCGGTAAGAAAACCTTGGCGGATACCTTCAAATCCATGAATTACACCTGCAGTTGGAAAATCCGGCGCTTTTACATATTTGATCAGCTCTTCAGCCGTAATCTCTTTGTTTTCAATATAGGCTATACAACCGTCAATTACCTCGCTAAGGTTGTGAGGCATCATATTAGTTGCCATACCTACAGCAATACCGCTGCTGCCATTCACCAAAAGATTTGGAATCCTGGTTGGTAAAACGGATGGCTCTTTTAAACTATCATCGAAGTTATTTTGAAAATCAACCGTATCCTTGTCAATATCACTTAACATCGACTCAGCCAGCCGTTGAAGACGGGCTTCGGTATAACGCATTGCAGCCGGGTCGTCACCATCCTGGTTACCAAAATTACCCTGGCCATCAACAAGCATATAACGCATGTTCCATTCCTGGGCCATACGTACCATGGTATCGTAAATTGATTTATCACCATGTGGGTGGTATTTACCCATCACCTCGCCTACTATACGAGCGCTTTTTTTGTATGGTTTACCATAATCGAGACCGAGCTCGTTCATGGCATGTAAAACACGGCGATGTACTGGTTTCATTCCATCGCGAACATCGGGCAATGCACGACCAACGATAACCGACATAGAGTAATCGATGTAAGCAGTCTTCATCTGCTCTTCAATATTTACCCTGATTATCCGATTATTATCATTCGTTTCTAAAGGCAAGTTTTGTTCTTCCATAATTTCAATCCAAGTTTGCAAATGTAGCCCTTTGAGCGTAAGGTTAATAAGGTAAAAAGTGGCTTTTTTTTAAAGGAAAATAGCAATGGGATATGTTTTAAAGTTTTGCGGTTGGTATCCTTCACGGATCGATAGTTTGAGCGGTGATTTTGTTCAGCGGCATGCGATCGCCATTTCAAAACACATTAAAACAGTGGTTCTTTTTGCGCAAAAAGACCCGGGGCTCAAAGGCAATAAGGTTGAACAGGTGGTTTTCAATAATGGAAATCTTTATGAATACATTTATTATTATCCCAAAAAAAGTTGGCTGGACAAATTATGGTCGCAGTATTATTACCTGCGGATCTTAAAATCTTTTCTTCCTTTTTTAATTAAAGCGCATGGTAAGCCAGATTTTGTGCATGTAAATATTGTTTGGAGGGCAATTCTTTGGGCGTTATATGTAAACTGGAAATTTAAATGGCCCTTTGTAATAACAGAAAACTCCACCGAATACCAGGTAAATGCATTTGAGAATATTCGTAAAAAAAGTTCCTGGCGTAAACTCATTACCCGTAAAGCCTTTGAAAAGTGTGAGCTCTTTATACCTGTTTCGAAACAATTGGGTGAAACATTAAATGAACTTTACGGTTCTGTCCCCTACAAGGTTGTTCCAAATGCTGTTGATACAAACTTGTTTTATTATTATAACCCGGAAGGAAATCGGCCAGGCATCCCCCGGCTTTTGCACATTTCAACTTTAGGATATCAAAAAAACATAGAGGGCATTTTAAAAGTGTTACTTCGGCTATCAAAAACAAGTTTGCCATTTGAAGTGATAATGGTGGGTCCAGAACTTGAAATGGTCAAAAACTTTCTAGATAAAAATGAGATTCTTAAAAAATGCGTAACTATTACCGGGCCGCTAACTTATAAAAACGTAGCATCCCTGATGCAAACAGCGGACTGCCTTTTTCTTTTTAGCCGGTATGAAAATTTGCCTTGTGTGATACTTGAAGCCCATTGCTGCGGGTTACCAGTTATAACTACCGATGTAGGAGGAATACCCGAAATAATTACATCGGAAAATGGGTTAATGTTACCAAGTGAAGATAAAGAAGCTTTGTTTATCGCATTAATAAATATGGTAGAAGGTAAGTTGCACTTTGATCGCCAGGCTATTGCTAATAAAGCCAAACAACTATATAATTATGATACGGTTGGCGCTATGTATTTTGAAATTTATAAAAAACAATTTCCTTTCATCAGCAAACATGATCCAGCTTACAAGGATGTAATAGTGTTATAATTTAAATGAAATGGGTAACTAAGAAATGGAAACGTTGATTGGAAAAGAAATTGTTGTTGCAAAGCAATTACTGGATGCTGGTGAACTTATAAGTATCCCCACTGAAACAGTATATGGGCTTGCAGCTAACGCACTGAATACTGACGCCGTTATAAAAATTTTTAAAGCAAAGGACAGACCTCAATTTAACCCGTTAATCATTCACTTGCCTTTTTGGAAAGATGTATTGCAATACGTAAAACATATCCCGCAGTCTGCCAAAACGTTGGCTATGCATTTTAGCCCCGGTCCAATTACTTTTTTATTACCCAAAAAAAACAACATACCAGATATTGTTACAGCAGGAAGTGATAAAGTAGCCATCAGGATACCTGCACATCCTTTAACAATGCAACTGTTAAAGCAATTAGATTACCCTTTAGCTGCGCCAAGTGCTAACCCGTTTGGTTATGTGAGTCCTACGAATGCCCTACATGTTTATGAAGGACTAAAAGGAAAAATTGGATATATACTGGATGGAGGGGAATGTACGATCGGGTTGGAAAGTACGATTGTTGATTTTGAGAATGAATCGGTTGTTATCAGGCGAAATGGTGGTGTAAGCAAAGAAGAAATTGAATCGGTTTTAGGAAAAAAAGTAATCACAAAAACAGAAGCAACTGATCATCCGGTTGCACCGGGACAATTGAAAAGTCACTATGCTACTGTTACCCCTTTGTATATCGGAAATATAAAAGAGCTAAAAGAATTCTACGCTGGAAAAAACTGCCTTCATATTGGTTTTGGTGATGATGGAAGCTTTAAAGATTATAATCTTTCTACAGATGGAAGTCTTGATGAAGCGGCAAAAAATTTATTTTCAGCATTAAGAAAAGCAGATTTAGCGGGGGCAGATGTTATTATTACGAGCTTGGTGCCAAATGAAGGAATTGGTCGTGCCATTAATGACAGATTGCTTCGTGCTCAGCACAATATGAAAGGTTAATAAAGTTTAAAAGCACTATTTGAACAAAATACCAGACATTTGCAACAATTATAGAAAATCAAAGTAATAAATTACTGATTCTATAATTAAAATCGCCTAAATGGTGGCGCTATTGATTCCGCTGATTTTCATTCTGCTTTTTGCTTTTTGCAACCTTCTCCACGCAACCAGCTTTTACTTTGAATGCAGTTCCGCTAAGACTTCTCTGGCGCAAGCATAAATTTTTTAATCATTACAGTCATGCGTGATTTACATGCGTGCAAACAATTTTTTGAATGACAACATTTGATCAAATGGGTTTGATTGAACCCATCCTTAAAGCCTTACACGAAGAAGGCTACACACAACCTACGCCTATCCAGCAACAAGCAATTCCTTTTTTATTAGAGAACCGCGACCTGTTGGGATGTGCACAAACTGGTACTGGCAAAACAGCGGCATTTGCTATTCCTATTTTACAAAAGCTTTATGCAGAAAAACATAATGGCAGAAAGGCAATTAAAACACTGATACTGACTCCTACCCGTGAATTGGCTATACAAATTGAAGAGAGTTTCAATGCTTACGGCCGTCACCTTGGATTAAAGACACTTGTAATTTTTGGAGGTGTATCACAGCACCACCAGGTGTTAGCTTTACAAAAAGGTGTTGATATTTTGGTGGCAACACCGGGCCGTTTGCTGGACCTGATGCAGCAACGTTTTGTACATTTAAATGATATAAACACATTTGTGTTAGACGAAGCAGACCGCATGTTAGACATGGGTTTTGTACATGATGTAAAAAAAGTGATCGTAAGGTTACCTGCCAAAAGGCAAACATTGTTTTTCTCTGCTACCATGCCTCCTGATATTCAGCAACTGGCAAATGCAATCTTAACCAATCCTGTAAAAGTAGAAGTTACACCGGTATCAAGTACCGCTGAAACTATCCAACAATCATTGTATATTGTTGATAAGAACAATAAGAAAAACTTGTTGATTCATTTGTTGAAAAACAATGAAATTAAAAGTGCCTTAATATTTACCCGTACAAAGCACGGTGCAGACCGCGTTGTAATTGATTTATTACGTGTTGGTGTTGAAGCTGCAGCAATTCATGGTAACAAATCACAGAATGCAAGACAGAATGCCTTGAAAAATTTCAAGTCTGGAGCTACCCGTGTTTTGATTGCAACGGATATTGCAGCACGTGGTATTGATATTGACGAATTAAGCCATGTTATCAATTTTGAATTACCAAATGTTCCTGAAACCTATGTTCATCGCATTGGTCGTACCGGTCGTGCTGGTTTCAGTGGTATCGCATATTCCTTTTGTGATGCAGAAGAATTTGATTACCTGAAAGATATTCAAAAGCTTATCGGTAAGCCGATACCCGTTGATGCTGCACATCCATGGCATGAGCAGGACATGAAACGATTACCACCACCACCAATGGGTAGGCCTGCTAATCGTAATGGCGGCAATAATAACAATGGTCCAAAAAGAAGTTTTGGTGCCGGAAATGAGCGCAGAAGTTTTGGAAATAATGACCGGAGAAGTTTTAATACCAACGAAAGAAGGTTTAGCAGTGGCAATCGGGCCAACTAAGCGTTTTTAAATACATAAAAAAACCGTATGAACTTCATACGGTTTTTTTATTACCATGCCTTGTTGATTATTAATATTTATTCCAGGGACTTATGGGCGCCTGAACTGGTTTAACATTAATTGTATCCCATGGAACTACAGGATGCTCTTCTCCCCTATGGCAGGTATAACAATTCATTGCCAGGTCGGTAGGTTTGGCAGTTTTTAAATCGGCGCCAAAATATTTTTCATTTAAATCATTTGTCATTCGCATCATTGCACGTGCTTCTTCTTTCTTGTGCAAACTGTCTGATGCAAAGTTCCATTTTCCCTCTTCTTTTATATGACAGTAACCACATTTAACACCGAGCGAACGGCTGAAGAGATGCATGTCTGCGTCTAACCTGGCCTCTGAAATATCTTTTGGATAAACCTTTAGGTTTTTAAATTCTTCAGCGGGTTTTTTATTTCTTGCTACGATATTCAAGGTTGTTACACACAATAACAGTCCCATTATTAAAACTGTTTTTTTATTTCTGATCATTTGATTAGCTGTATTAATATTTTGAAAATTATGCAACAAACTTATTCCCAGAAAATTTATTTGGGTATGGCATACGGAAACCTATTTCTTACGACGTTGTTTGAGTTGCAGGTAGTCAAGAAAATAAATCACTTTAAGTGAAAGATTGTTGTTATTAGCCTGGCTAATGGTATTTTTAAAATTAGTAAAATATCCCTTTTCTACTTCATCCGAATAATGTTGTGCAGCATCCTTCCAGACCACATTAATAAAACTTCCGGGTGCAAATTGCCAGGTATAAACCATGTCGATGTTAAAGTAGTTTACATTGTTATTTACGTTTGGATGATAGTTAGCATTGTGTGTTAGAGTGCCATCGTTTTTCAAAACGTAAAATTCGTTGTTATCTACACTGCTCAAATAGTGCCTTGCCCGAAATGTAATTCCCATCTTATTATTGAAACTATACTTCGTACTTAGAATATGTTCAATTGTGTTTCGTTTCCTGTTAGCGAAATTTATTTCATTACTTCCGGGAACATTGGTATACCCAATATTATTAAAGCGGGGCTGGTAATTGATGGTTTGAGAAACGGTGAGTTTATTATTGAACCTGTAACTATGCGAAAGAAAAAGATCAAGGGCAAATGCCTTGTAAAAATCAAGGTAGTATCTTGTAAATATTTCAGTTACAAAAGCATATTTTTTGCTTTGATTACTTTCAAACCAGGTTCCTAAACCAATACTCGCTCCACGGGTAAAATAGTATCCGGTTTGCCTCGGTTCATAAAAATCATTCTCCTTAAAACGGTAATCAGTATGCATACCGACCCACCACAATTTTTTACTTTGAATATTGATATTCGTATTTAGCTGCGAAGACTGGAACCTGGTTGCTATTGAAGCAATCTGCTTGCTTAAAAAACTAACGTTACCGTTTAGGTTTATGTTGATCCTGTTATACCAGCCCTTTGGTTCAACCCACTTATAACCTATAAAGCCATTGTGATTTAAATAATTGTTATTGGTAAAATAACCAAGATCGTCACTGCTGAATTTTGTATCGGTTCTTTCCTGCGATAAACTATAATTGAAACGCCCGCTTGTTTTGCCAAAATGGAACTCATGGCTTAGACCGGTTTCATTTGCATTGTTAGGCAGGTAATTTAACCTGGAACTTACTGCAAATTTGCCACCAAGATTATAGGTATTCGTTTTGTTATTCAACTCAATTAATCCGGCACTAACGTTTGCATCATAATCTTGTCCTTCTCTCCATACATTAGTGTTTACAAATGAAACACTGGAATTGTACTTCATAGTCTTATCCAGAACCAAAACATTATAATTGGTTAATGGATCTGTTACTACACTTCGTTGCTTCCCGGTTGTGGTGTTTTCAATGGTTGCATACTGAGTTTTTGTAACGGCATTTAGAAATCCGATCCCCAGCCCGTTCTGCATACGGCCAGATATTTTTGTTGCATTAATTAATTTAGATTCGGTGGGATTTTTTATTACTGTTTCATTGCTATCAACCATGTTATAAGCATCATTCAGATGAATTGGCGAGCCCCCGATTCTCCTGGAATAAAATAGATTTCCCTTACTGAAAAGTTCTGTACCCTCAGTAAAAAAGTTCCTGTTTTCATTAAATTTTACTTCAAAAGGCGTAAGGTTTAATACCTGGTTATCACTTTGCACCTGGCCAAAATCTGGTATCAAAGTGGCATCTAAAGTAAATGCCTGGTTGATGCCATATTTTACATCAAGACCACCATTCACCTGGGTTTTAAAGCTTTTTTCATCGGTGCTTTTTGAGGGGAAATGATTGCCATAAACTGAAAAATAAGGTGAGAACTGCAGGCGTAAGGGTGGTTTTATATTTGCAATTCCTTTCCAGGTTCCTTCTTGTGTAAGAAAACCATTTATGTTAGGATCAATGGCCCTCCAGGTAAATTGCTGTTCTGTTTTACGGCGTCTTCTCGTAACATTCATACCCCAATCCTGAAGTTCTTTCTTACCAAAGCGAATGGCTGAAAATGGTATAAACATCTCAAAGCTCCAGCCGCTGTCGGTTATCACTGCACCACTTTTCCAAACGGCATTCCAGCTAAAATCTTCCATATCACTTTCCTGGCTGGGAGGATTCATTTTTGCATCCCATTGTTCTCCCATCGGAGTCACAAAATATTCAAAGCCGTTAAGCTTGTCATTGTAAGTGTCGAGGATCAATCCAACATAATCGTTTGTACCAAATCCATCGCGGCCTTTCAATTCCGTTGCGATACTGTCTTTTGTGCTTTCATGGCAAAAGCCACCAAAAAAAATACCTTCATCGTTGTACATGAGGTATGTTTCTGTTCGGGTTCCGAACTTTTCTGTAGCTCCAATCTTGGGCCTGAACTCAATAAAATCTTTCATTACCGCGGCTTCCTGCCATGCGGCTTCTTTTAATAACCCGTCCACTTTTATAGTGCCGGTTGTGCGGATTGCTGGTAATGACTTAGGTGGAATTACCTGGGCGCTGGAAGGCGAATAAACAAAAACCAGCAGGTAACTTATCACAGCCACTATTCTCATAATTAAAAGTTTGTTCCCGTTCCAGGTTACCAAAACAACGTACGAAATATTTCGGGTATCAAAAATCAACAGGGCCTTTAAAAACGCATCGTTAATTTACGTAAGCATCGTAAACTGCTGGATGAATGGTAAGCACAAGCATTTTATATTAAATGTCATCTATTTGATGAACCGGGAAGAATTGTACATTTATTAAAATAAATCACATTTTTATGGAAGACAGAGATTATCTCGGAACCGATACAAACCCGGTTATACCACCAACCAGCGATGAAAGAACTATGGCAATACTATCGCATGTGCTTACGTTCGTTGCCCCCATTCTAGCGCCATTAATAATTTACCTGGTAAAGAAAAATGATTCAGCATTTGTTGAAGCACATGCTAAAGAGTCACTTAATTTTCAAATAACCCTGGTGATCGTTTGCCTTCTTTTGCTGGTAACAATTATTGGTATCCTGTTTATTTGGGTTGTTGCTATTGTCGCTCTAATTTTAGTTATTGTAGCAAGTATAAAAGCAAGTGAAGGAAAATTGTACCGCTATCCTTTTACGATAAGGTTGATAAAATAACCTGCAAAAAGTAATAATTATAAAAAAATGCCAGGCAGGTAATTGCTTCGCATTTATTATTTCTGAAAGTCAACTATTTCAATTTTATAACCCGCATATAATCGAGCATAGCCTGGTTAATTTCTCCATTCATATTTTCATTTTCAGGTTTAAAAGAAAGCAGAACCTGGTGCGTTCCTTTTGTTAATGATACTTGAACTGCATTTGTAAAACCCCAGTTGCTCCACTCTTCTTTTCCACGCTGAGGCAACACTATTGTGCCGATGTTTTTTCCAGCAATGCTTAATGTTCTGATGGCGCATTTGTTTTCTGTATTGGTGGGACCGTTTCCATTAGCATACCTGAAATCGATAGCGTATAAACCAGTTTTATCAACGGTAACCGGGATTAATATTTTTGTATTTTTCTCTTTTGTGACTTCCACAAAACCATCACCAGTAAAACCTTTGTAATCATATTTTGCTTTGCTAACCAGAGTTTCGGCCTCGTATCTTTTTTCGTTTATTTCCGGTATTACTTCGAGTGGCTCACTGGCAAAGGATTCATTACCCTTTTTGTCGATAGCAATTACCTGGTAAGCTGCATATCCTGGTTGTGCTTTACTCGCTTTTAAACTGGTGTTGATTGTTTCGCTTATCACCTTTCCGTTATTTAATACCTTATAAAATTTAACACCTTCCACCGGCAGCCACGACAACGTTCCGTTTTCATAACTTACAGTTGGCACAAGAGGGCTTGTGTAATTTGCAACTTTATTGATAGACCCATCACCAGGGAATGTGTTACCAAGAATTATTTTAATGTTGTGATGGCCATTTTGTGAAGCAGGAATAACAGCTTGCTTTTGCAATTTATCATTTACATAAAAGGCTTTTATTGTATTACCAAATCCTTCCATTTCAATATTTAGTATGGCAGCACGGTATTTAAAATTGGTAAGCTTTCGTTTTCCATCCATAGCTTTTGGCACGAATGGTTTAAAAGAAATGTTGTTGTCGTTTATAGAGATCCCAAAGATGATTTTATGCACCAAACTTAAGCTTCCCGATAAACTCCAGAGCATATTACTTGAGTTGATTTGAGTACCTAGAAAGTCGCCGTTATCAGCTACAAAGTTTTCTTTATTTGTTAAGAATAAAGCAGCCGGCCGGTAGATGGCAGCAATGCTTTCCATAACTGATTTTTCGTTGCCAACTTTTGCACCAGCCCATAGCCAATAGGTTTGCACAAATGGCCAAACAGCATTGTTGTGGTAAGGAGGCATGCCCGGAATTTGCGGATAAATACAAGAAATACCATAATCAGTTAAGGGTGTTGATGCAACAATTTTTTTCTGCTTTGCTGCATCTGCAATATCAAAAATTACTGTCAGCGCTTCACCCAGGGCTTCTGCTTTAGAAGAAATGATTTTATTATTTCTACCATATAAAAACTGACCATAATATCCCTTAGAAGGAAGCCATAAATATTTGTTGATTCCTGCTTTAATGCGATTAGCGTTTGCCTTGTATTTAGCTGCTTCTGTTTGCCTGTTCAAAAGTTTGGCCATTTTTGCAAGAACGATATTTGCCTGGAAATGCACTGCATTTGTACCCAAACATTCTGATTCAAAAATATCAGCCGGCTGCATCCATTTGGGATAAGTTTGTTCCCTCCAATCCAGGAAAGATGATTCTCCCTTAACTAAACCCGTTGTTGCATCATACACATTCTTTGTATCGTCGTCAATAGAGTTTTTAATAATTTCATATGCTTGCTGAAGCCAGTCCTTATCAACTGTAACTTTATATAATTCAAAAGCTGCAACCGCCCATATCATGCGATCGGTTGATACCGGCCATGCGCCCCCGGTACCAGTATCCTGTATGATGCGTTTCTTCTTACTTACCTTGCGCATCAAACTATTTTTAGCTACCTGAGGTTGCAAATGAGCCATCGACAAAATGATACTATAGCTTATGTCCCTGGTCCATACACCAGCCCATTCTTTACCTGTTCTGAAAGTGCTGTCTGGTTCAACGGCACGTTCCATTTCTTCCAGCGATAAATTATACAATGCATCTGCAATTGCATCCTGCGATTGGTATTGCGGAAAAGCGGCTATATTTTTTGACAAGTTCCAGGAGGCAGCAGTTTGTGTAGCTTCCTGCTTTGTATTCAATGTTAAAGTAGTTTCATAAATACCATCTTCATCCGCATCTTTTAGTTGCAGACCAGGTTTGTTGACAAGATTATCAAAGTCCCACATCATAGGAGCCGTATTACCGGCAACATACACCCCTTTAAAATCATCCTTATAAATTTTATCACCTTTAAATGTGGTATAAAATCCTTTTTCATTAAATTGTTTTATTACTTCCCGCATATCCAGTTTAATGGTAAGCTGCGTATTTGGTGTTAGGAATTCGCCTTTGTTATTGGATGCTTTTAGCTGTTCACCAAATACAATAACCGGGGTGGTTGCAGCACCGTTATTGGCAACTACTGTAAACTGGTGATCTTTTCCTGAAGTCATTTCATTATCGCGGCCATTAATAGCAAATTTGAAAATAATATCAGCCGATTGAAACTCGTTTGCGGGGCTTTGATAATTACTGAACAATTCGGTAGCAGAAAGGGCCTTTGCTTCAAATTTACCCTGCACTACCCTATCACTGAAAATGCTGTAAGCAGGAGATTCATATATGAGTTTATCCTGGCTGTGACTATTTGACATTGTAAAAGTTAGCAGGGAACATGCAATTAATCTTTTCATACGATCAAATTTCAATGTACAGTTTATCGGGGAAAACTGCTCTTATACATTATTAAAACAAAGTAAATTTAAGGCGATAATTTTCATCCGGGAATCATCTTATATTTTGAACTCCTTGGCTTTAAGTAACAATAAAAAAAGTCCCTGTTCAATAAATCGAACAGGGACTTTTTATTGAAATTATTTCTGTTTAATCCGCTTTTTGAAGCCGGATGGTTTCATTTAATTGTGCATTTTGAACTTTTAAAATATAGTTGCCATTTGAAAGTGCGTTCAGTTGATTTAGTCGGATGGTATTGCTGCCGGGCTTCAAAATGACCTTTTGTGTATTCAGCATTTTACCGCTTAAATCATGCAAGGTTATGGTGGTTGCAGCTTGTTGTGCAGATTCGATGAATACCGATAGATGTTTGCCAAAAGGATTTGGAAGTGCAGTAATTAAGGCAGTATTCTTTTTACTATTGATCATAATTATATTGCTGTAATTAAATTTTCCATCTTTATCAATCATCTTTAGCCTATACCACAGTGCAGGTGATTGCTTTCTAACAGAAGTTATATCATCGGTGTACTGGTAATTACGCTGGCCGATATAATTGCCCGCAGCCGATACATTATCAACCATGTTGAAACTGCTTCCATTGATACTTCTTTGTACTTCGAAATACTTTGTATTTACTTCAATAGTTGTTGTCCAGCTTAGTATTGTTTTTTCCTGTTGTATTATGCCGGCAAAAGAAATTAATTGCAAGGGCAGGGATGATTTATTTACTGTATAACTCGCTCCGGCAAATGGAAGTGCCGAACAGAGTGCATGACTGGCTCCGGTTGTATTGGCCATATTAAGCCTGATAGTTCCATTTCCGGATCCTGTATTTACAGCTACATTCCAATCGTTTCCTGCCAATTTAGAAACACTTGCTATAGATGCACCTGTTACCCCGGTGGTCGATAAAGTGAAATTGCTTGTCAAAATTGTCGTAACTGACGTGCTGAAACTTACCTTGAAATTTATCGTGTTCAGGGCGGTTGGATTTGGATTTACTCTATCGATGGAATTAAGGGTTGTAAACAGTGCCGCATCGCCGGAGAGAGTGATTGGGAAACAACCAAAATCAGCTATCCAGCAATCACTTGGTGGTTTGGCTGTGTTGCTGTTATTATGCCAACCGGTTGACCAGTTTATACCGCCAATCGCAGGATCTTCTCCCTGAACGGCCCACGCAGTACCCGTCCAAATAATGCGAAGGCTTGCCCCTTTTACATATTGGGTCTTCCCATTCATGGTTCCACTTGGTATATAGGTTCCGGAGTTTGGCGTAGGCGCCATACAATTGTCAAAAGCACCCGTGGATAAAATCACATTTCCCTGCGCAAAACTTGAATATGTAAAAAAGCCTGAAAAGACAATTAGCAGTATAATCCTTCTTGTTGATTTTTTGAACTGAAATGGCGGGTAAAAATTTTGCATAATGATACCTTTTAGTTGATTTTATAAAAAACGAAGTGACAATGGCAAAATATAATTGATAGTTGGGTTTCTCTTAAACAGGCCATAAACAAAGAAAATGCAAGACCCTGGTTTCTTATAATGGATTATTGTAAATGTTAACCCGGTAACACAATTCAATTAAAATACGCTGAATAAACTGGCTTTAGCTACTTTCTTCGAATGCTAAAAATGCTCCGTTGAATTATTTACAGTTAATAATGGCTTCGGAATGTTAGTAATACTTTCCTAATAATAAAACTAATCCTTTTGCACCAAATGTCAGAATCCGGTTATTAATAATTTTCTTTAATAAAGAAGAGAGGGCAATAAAAATTGCCCCCGTTTGTTTCTTGCTTGCTTGCTATATGAAACAATGATTTATTGTAACTTTTTTTGATGCCACGAATGTGCAGTTGCAGCTGGTATTTTTAGTTTCGCATTGTACTAAGCTGGTTAAATTACATTCCCTGCATTGAACTTTGTGCACCTTCAGACTCGCCTTTCATGTTTTTTCTTTTAAATAACGACATGTCCATTTGGCCAAAACGGTAAGCAAAACTTAACCTGAACATAGGAACATCACCCAGCCGGTGACTGTTTTGAATATAATAATCAGATACCACGTATTGGTCTGTTTTGCGGCTGCTGAATATATCATTTATGCTAAGTGTAAACGAGGCTGCGTTGTTTTTTAGAAAACTTTTTTGAAGCGCAGCATCAACACCAAAGTTTGCTTTGATAAAACCTTGCGAAGCACTCTGCGCACCGCCACTCATTGGAGGCCCGCCATTAAACCCGGTGTTTTGATTAACCGGTAAATTCGTTTTTGATTGGTAGGTGCCAGACAATTGCAGTTTGAAATTTGCAGGCAGTTTAAAGTTGTTGTTCATCTTTGCAAACCAACTCCATAAAGCTTCCTGCGATGTACCGTTAATGTTATCAGTATTGATTTTTGAGTTATAAATATTCAGGTTGGTGTTCATATCCCACCATTTTGCCAGCTGGTTTTGAGAAGTTATTTCAAATCCTGCAGACCGGCCTGAGTTTGCGTTGATGTAGGTATTAATCGGATGTTGTTCGCCGCCATTCACACTGATGGTATCGAGATAACGTGTAATTAAATCAGTGGTATGTTTATAATAAACAGAAGCAAGGATGCTGTTGTTTCCTTTAAAGGTTTTAGTGTAAGAAGCTTCTATGGTACTTGTAAACTCCGGTTTTAAACCTGCATTGCCCTTGCTCCAATTTAGTTGATCAGTGGAATCAATAAACGGAATAAGTTGCATAAAGAAAGGACGGTTGATACGGCGGGTAAAACTTGCCTGTAATTCCTGCTTGTTCTTTAATTTTTGGCTTACGAAAATGGATGGAAATAAACTAACAGGATAATTGTTTGTGAAGGTTTGTTTAGAATCGGTTAGTTCTCCTTCGTAATTTGAACTTTCTGCCCTAAGGCCAACTTTATATCCAAAGTCTTTTATTGAATTTGAAAAAGAAGCATAAGCTGCATACACATTGTCTTTATTCTTATAATTACTGCTGGCCGATGGTATCAATACGAATTGCTTACTAGCATTATCGTATATATAATTTCCCTGGCTATTGGTAAGGTTTCGTAACTGAACCCTGGCGCCAGCTTCCAATTTTCCACCGCCTTTTATTGGTGTTACATAGTCCGATTGCAAAGTGGTAAACTTATTAGTACCGTTGCCGATGATTTGTTGCTGAATATTGCCGGTTTGTAACCCGCCCTTCGATGAAAAAATATCGGTATTATAAAGGGAACTGTTGTTGTTTTTACCGGAGAAAATATTGAAATCACCCGTTAATTCCTGGCCTTGTTTTGGAAACAATAATTTGAAACCTCCCTGTACTCCGGTGGCATTGAACGTTCTGTTATTACTGGTGTTTCTTTCACTATAACTAAGATACTGTCCTCCTTTAAAAGCACTATCAGTTTGCAGCGTAGTTGAAGGGTTAAATTCACCATGTACTCTTACTACTCCTGCCGATAATGTCAGTCGGTTAGTAACAAAATAATCTGCTCCCAATCTTCCGAATAAAAATCCCCCATTCATGCGCTCTTTGCTACTTTGGTTTACAAGCATCGATGAAGATGACAACAGGCTTTCAATATCAGTGGATGCTGTGTTCCTGTTCTTCATTTGATTGCCAAAAGTGCTGGCGGTGAAGTTGATTTTATTTTGCCTGATATTGAAACTTCCTCCCCCATTTACACCACCACGTTTGTCTATACCAGCATTGATATTACCATTATAACCACTTTTCTTATTCTTTTTTAATACAAGATTCAGGATACCGGCATTGCCCCCGGAGGCATCGTATTTTGCGGATGGGTTTGTAATTACTTCCACGCTTTCAATAGCGTCTGCTGGAATTTGATCTACAGTAAGCGTTGTTGGTCTGCCATCGATATACAACTGCGGGGTGGCATTTCTCAAAGTAACTTTTCCATCGATATCTACATTAAGCGAGGGTACGTTTTTCAAAACGTCTGCGGCAGTACCTCCTGCACTAACAAGGTTTTGCTCCACGTTAAAAACCTTCTTATCGATATCCAACCGCAAACCTTTATTGTTTCCGGTAACAACAATATTACCAAGTTCATGAGCATCCGCCTGGAGGGCAATATTACCAAGGTCTTTATCTGTGTTAGCTGCCAACGAAGAAAAATCGGGCACCTGGCTTCCAGGTGCTTTAGTAGGCGCGCCCATTTGTGGTTTTGAAAAGCTAATATTTTGTTCCATCGCTTTGTAACCAACAGCTGATATTTTTATCGTTAATTGTCCCATTGTTGGTAAATCTTCAAAACTAAAATCACCGTTTGATTTGGTAGCTACACCTTTCAGCATTACTTGTTTTGATTTCTTTGTTATTGTATCGTATTTTGATTGCAGGATGGCAACAGATGCATCCGAAATTGGTTTGTTGGCGCTATCTACCAGTTTACCGTATACATGGCCTATGCCTGTGGTCGCGGTCATTGTTTTTGATGTTGGTGCCCCAGCTGGTGCCTGGGCGGAAAGTGTGAATGATCCTGTGATGAGAACCATTAAAAAAAGAAATTGCTTCATGACATTATTTTAATGCCACGAAAGTAGAATCTCACCGAAGGCTTGTTGAAAAATTGAGACTAACCGAAAATAGTTTGCGACAAACAGCAAATTCTGCCTGCCATTTATTTAGGTTCGAGTCATATAAGGCAATACAGTTAAAACTGGTAAGCATTATTTCAGATAACATAAAAGCATGTGAGAGGCAACAGGATCCGGTAAATTTATTGGATGATCTTTCTCTTTCTCAGTTGCAGCAATGCAACTTTTATCAGCAGTAATTACTTTGACTTTTACCAATATTATTATAGATTAGCTTTTGCTACTTAACGATTGTATTGTTATTACCTTTTATTTACCATTAATTAATCTATTTACAAGAAATAAAAGGTTAGTATTATTAATTGGTTCACAACAGTATCCTATTTAATTATCTAAAAATCAAACGATCATGATTGACAAATTGATTAATCTTATTCGCCAGAATGCAAATGATGGCATTATCAACAACAATGCTATTCCGAACGAAAAAAACGAACAAGCAGTAGAAACTGCCGGAAGTTCTATCATGGCAACTTTGCAAAATGCATTATCAGGCGGGCGCATTAAAGATGTGCTTGGTTTTTTTAAAAGCGGCAACCCTCAATCTGAAACGATAGTGCAGGAAGCCACTGCCAATTATGCCAATGAACTTCAGTCGAATGTCGGCATTTCAGAAACTGCAGCAGCAGCCGCGGCTTCGCAGGTAGTTCCACAAGCGATGCAACAATTAGCCCAAAAAACAGTGGACCCTTCTGATAATAGCTTTAATATCCAGGATATTTTCAACAACCTGAGTGGTGGCAAAACCGGGGGCATGGACCTCCAGGGAATGCTAAACAAGTTTGGTGGTGGTAAATTAGATAAGGATGGAGACGGTGATGTTGATCTGGCCGATTTGAAATCTATGTTTTCGGGTAACGGAGGGATGATGGACAAAGTAAAAGGACTATTTAGCTAAATAATTTGCCTCTTATTGTACTAGCAAAAGGGCTGTTCCAAAAGAATAGCCTTTTTGTTTCTAATGGAACCTGTATTAAATAACTGGCAATCCACAGTGCTTTTATTGCCATACCAGCTGCTGGTAAAATATTTGTTCTGTTTTGTTTTTTTCAACCGTATACGCTAACAGGATTTTGGAACCGTCAATAACTTGTAAAACTGGAAAAGTTGCATTGTTGACGGGGGACGTTATGTAAGAGGCAGCTGGAGTTTTCCCGGTTTTATTTACAGGTGCTACTCCAATGCGATTTACGGATCCTTTTTCACCCGGTACATTTTCATTCCAAACAATTAATACGCGGCCGGGATCAAGAGTTGTTAACTGGCAATGTTTGGCATCTTTACCTGCAACCTTGCTCCTGCTGGCAAAACTGCGCCCATTATCATTGGAATTATTTGTATAGATACCAGCATCATTACCACCTGTAAACCAGGTAAAAAACAACCCTTCCTTATTTTCTGTCATGGCCGGGCCGGTATGCGGACAACCATTGATCACCCAATTATCGGGGCTGATTCTTTGCGGTGTTGAAAATGTGTTTCCGCCATCCTCAGAAAAAATATGAACCATATCCCTGATGCTGTCATTAATTATTCCCCTGTAAACTACGTGGCGGTTTTTCTTGCTATCAACAAATAAATCGGTTCGGCAACATTGGCAGCAAGGCTCCGATATAAGTTTTTCGTTACTGAAACCCTTATCACCCTTTGTTTCGGCATAAAAAAGGCCGGAACCCTCTGCGGCTTTGGTTTTGCGGTTGTCTAACCACACAATCCCTGCTTCTCCATTGGGTAATAATGCCAGGTCGAAATAGCGCTGATCGTAGCTGCTGGAATCAGTTGTAACCGTTACAGGCTTTGACCAGGAAATTCCATTATCACGGGATTGTGAGTAGTATACAAGGCCTGCATATGGATTCGCAGGATTAGGATTTGATGCACCCCAGGCTGTGATTATTTCTCCTGAAGTTTTGAAAATTATTTTAGGCAAATTTTCTCCATGCGGATGAATATTTTCACTTCCGGGAACGGGAACAGGCTTTGTAAAACTTTTTCCCTGGTCAGTGGAAATAGCATAACAAAAAACATAACCAGTTGCTGTCTTTCGTATCCAGCTTACTATAATATTGTTCTTATGATCTTTCGTAAGGTAAGGGCATGAACCCGGAAGGCTATCTAACATTGTTTCACCTGATGCTTCAATTTGCGGCGTAGATTTTTTTGTATTACAGGAAATTAAAAGGATTGCTGCAAACATTAAAATCGCATATAATATTTTATTCATTTGTTTTCTAATTAATAATTGAAAAAGGTATTTTTTCTTAGTCGTCCACCTTTTTGAAATGATATGCCAAACCTACCTGGAAACTTCTCAATTGGCCCGGGCGATACGAAGTTCCAAACGCAGATGTTTCTACTGTTGCAGCATAAATTTTATCGCTCACATTCAGACAATTTGTCCAAAATTCAAATGCTTTATAGCAATAACCTCCTCTTAAATTGAAAATGGTAAATCCGTTGTATGTAACAGTGTTTTGCGGATTCGTATAATATTTATTCATTCCCTGTACTTCAGCCGCAATTCGAAACCCTTTCAGAAAAACCGGCTTGTAGGTTATTTCGCCATTATAAACAAAAGGAGGCGCCTGGGCCATTATGTTTCCGGAGTAATCTTTTCCTTGTAGTACGTAGTTGATGTATTTGTGTTTTGAGTAGGATCCGGACATGCGGATAGTAATACTTTTTACAGGATGGTATTTTACATTTAATTCAATTCCGCGGTGTGAAGTCCTGCCGGCGTTTTGATTTTGGTAAGTACCATCCGGCAAACGAACACTTATAATTTCATTTATCCCGTTCATATGATAAATCGAAAGTTCGGTATACCATTTATTACCGGGTAGTGAAAGCCAGCCACCTGCTTCATAGTTGTAATAGGTGGCGGCATTTAAAACAGGCACTTTAACTCCCGTATACAAATCAGTGATATTAGGCGGTGCAAAGCCTGCGCTATAATTGAAATAGAACCCCTTACTTTTTCCAAAATCGTAGGTTAAACCCAGCTTTGGTGTAAAATGACTGAACTGATCTTTTGTATCCGGGGCTCCTGAAAAAGCACCGGGTTGTAAATAATTTTTAAAAGCATAATCAAGCCTGTCGTAACGAATTGCCGCAACGATTTTTAACCGTTCAACTGGCTTGAATTCCAATTGTGAAAAAACAGCGGTATTCAGTAAATTAACCTGGTATTTTGTAAGCAGGCTATCAGTACTAGTTGAACGGTAATAAATATTTCCTGCCTGGCGGTCGATAATAGTGTATTGAGCAATATAACTCGCAGGACTAAAGTCAGCACTTAACCCCGAAATAATTTGCGCATTAACTCTTTTCAGTTTGATGGTATGTTGTAACACAGAAGCAAAACTTTTGAATTTATCTTCATTTATTTGTCCTTTGGCCAACAAGGCATTTCCGGGAATATTGCTAATAGCATAAAATGGATTTTGACCAATAGATGAATTCCGGTAAAATATAGTTGCAGAACTTTTATTATGCTCATTCCAAATTTTACTTAACGTGCTTCTTAACCTAAAAGCATTTACTTTCCGGTAAGTAAAGCGATAAGTACTGCTGTAATCTTTATTGTAAAAATGGGCGCTGTCCAGACCACCTTTTTGATCGGTTTTGTAGGCAATAATATCTGCCACAGTTGATAGCTTCAACTTGTCGTTAAATTGGTGATCAGCCCTGATGGTTATTGCAATTTTATTAAAATCGTTATGATCAGCAATAGCCTGGTTTTGATTGGCATAATAGCCACCAATAAAGATCCCGGATTTCTTATAGGAGTTACTTATAGAAAAATCGATGCGCTTATATCCACGGCTTCCGGCTTCTGCCTGGATCTTTCCGGTTGAAAAAGGAGAAGGTGTTTGTGTTAAAAAATTAATGGCCCCTCCTACTGCTTCACTTCCATATAAAGATGAAGCTGGTCCCCTGATTACTTCAATTCTTTCCACAGCTGCCTGGTTAATTTCTATCAGGGCGTTGTGATTGAAATCTCCCGTAGTTCGAATGGGTATACCGTCTTCGAGATAAAGAAATAAATTTTTGGTACCTATTGGTTGCCGCACGGCCATACTGTGTTGCTCGTTCCCGAGATCCGTCATATAAACACCAGGCACTTTATTCAGCAATATATCGAGCCGGGTTGCCTTTGTATCATTCATTACCGACTTCGAGATTACATTGATAGCTATCGGTACTTCGGATCTTTTTTGTAATTCCCGGCTTCCCGAAATAATAATTTCCTCCAGGTTATTATAAGCTGGAACCAGGATGATGTAAGCTGGCAATGTTGCTGCCGCTAATTTTTTGGGATGATAACCTGCAGTAGAAAACAAGCAACTATCTTTTGGACTTATTTGAATGGAAAATAGACCTGCATGGTTCGTAATAACTGAATTAAATTGGGAAGTAACAACAGTTACCCCTTCAATCGGCTGGTTGGTACTTGCATCAATTACTTTTCCCTTTGCAATTGATTGTGATAATAAATTATAAGATGCAAGACATAGCAGCACCATTAAGCACATAGGCTTATTCATACTTAAACTTTAAAGCATTAATTGATTACTACATTGGAATACGTAGAATTGTAAGAAGTGGTTGTGTTTACTGCTTAAAAAGAAGGGGGATGAAAAACTGATGTGATAGCTGGAGATTGGTACGCAATTAAATGGGTTGGAAAAAGATCTTCCTGTAATGAAAATAAAACCGGAAATGTAAAAAGCAATGGTATATAGTAAGCGGAAAATTGCATCTTAATTTGCGACGTATTTTGCGTTTGCTCATCCTCGCCTGCAAGCTTCTTTATTTGCTTAGATAAATAGCATTTGCCATGGCACTGCATGGCTGTGTTTTGCTTGTTAATACACAACACTGTTGCTATAAAATTTTTGTTCAATAAATAGTCGGCTTTTGTAAGGCAGGTACCAAAGATTTGCACCAGCACCAGCAACAATAACAATATGGTTTTCCCTTTATTCAAAACAAAATGCCCGGAAATTTGAAGCGAAGCTATTTCATCCTGTCCAAAATTAAATATGAGATAGATCATACTTTATAAGCATAAGGTAAAATCAATAATTCGACTTTCAAAATAAAAATATTGTTATTGTCATAGGGTGGCATAAAAAAACTCCGGTGAATTAACACCAGAGTTTACCTACCACACACCCCTAACATCTTTAAACAGGCAAATACTTATTTGTTTTATCTATGCCCCTAATTGGCTTTTTCTTTAATTGTTGGAATAAACTACCTGTTTGTTTTGTTTACGTTGCAACAAATGGTCAACTGAATATTTTCCGCTGCCAGCAAAAAACAACATAACATAAATAACCAGGTACATAACCGCCAGTTCTTTCTTTGCAAAAGGATCTGCCTGGTGAATGGAGAAGGCAGCTATAAACATCGTAATGGCTAACGGTATTACACTTAGTCTTGTTACAAAACCGGCTAATAAAAACACCGAACAAACTACTTCTGCAAAAACTGCAAGACCCAATGAAATCGCCGGGCTTAAGCCCATAAATGGAACAAATTCAATAGGGCCTGGTTGAAAGAACTGCATCAGTTTTGGCAAGCCATGACTTAGCATTAAGGCAGCCACTGATACTCTTGCCACCAACAATGCGAAATTGGTTAAATCAGAATTATTATTACTGGCTGTTATAAATTTTTTCATTTGAAATTTTAATTACTGAAAGAAAAATAATATGGTTATTTGATTGATTACTGTGCAAATTCACCATCTGCTTTAATTCGTACTTCATCACTGATCATAGGTGCCGGAAATTTTTCACCAAGTGCAAAATCACTTCTTTTAATAACACCGGTAATTTGAAAACCAACAGTTGGTTTCTTCGACATTGGGTTCTGAATAGTACCATTATAATTAAGATCCATTATAACTTGCTTTGTAATTCCATGTAGTGTTAGATCACCGGTAAGTTTGTATTTATTATCAGATACCTTTTTTATAGAAGTACTTTTAAAAGTTAATGCAGGAAATTTCTCTGCATCAAAAAAATCCGCACTTTTCAGGTGATTATTTCTTGCTTCAACCCTCGTGTCCAATGAGGCTACATTAGCTTTCAGTTCAAATACCGCGTCACTGAAATCTGGCTTTTCGGATACAACTGTTGCATGGAAATCATTGAAAGTTCCTGATACATCAGAAATGCCAAGATGTGTAACTGTAAATCCCAGTTGCGAATGTGGTTTATCATTGGTCCATGGTTTAATTGTTGTAAAAGCTGTTAACACTAAGAATGCTGAAACGATAATGCTTAATTTTTTCATTGATTGTACTTTTTTGATATGGAAGATTTATTTAAAAATTTAATAAGCTGATTTATAAAACAGCAAAATGATTTGCTACTACGGGAGTATACCCGGCTGTGTTAATCAATTCTGACGCCACCGGAATTGCTTCTTCATCACCAGCCATTAAAACTTCGTTAACGGGATGACTGGTAGCTGTTCCAAAAAATGCAGATACAAAAGCTGCACTATAAATAGTAACGACATTTGTATTTGGTAACAGCCTTTTGAAATCGAAGTTTTGAAACGAATCATTTTCAAGCAGCCTCGCAACATTGATAACTATTTTGCGGTTGGCAACTTGTTTGATTTTATCAGCAAATGCTTTTTCTTCACCCGCGGTAACTGCGGCAATAATGATATCTGCCTCCCAGCAGGCATTAAAAGAGCAATCAACAATCTCTATGTCGGCAGATGAATTTTGTGCTTGTATTTTTTCGATTAAATCCTGCAACTGGTCATTTTTACCAGATACAAACAGTAACCGGTAATTACCCCCGGCTATGTTATTTAAAATAACAGATGCTTTTCTGCTACTTGCTCCTATAATTGCTATTGTTTGCTTTGTATACATTGTTTGAATTGACAATGCAAAACTACCCCCGGCATTGCCGTGGCCCCATTGTTTGTAAGCAAGAAAAAGCATTGATCTTAATCAATGCTTTTAGCAACAATTATTTTTTAGTTCCTAATTTTTTGCGAACACGACTTAAGGTTTCGGGTGTAAGACCCATGTAAGAAGCAATCATATGCTGTGGAACACGTTGCACAATGTTGGGATATAACTTATTGAATTCGAGATAGCGCTCTTCTAGAGAAAGACTGGTAATAGCTGTAATGCGCCGTTGCATGGCAATATAAGCACCGGTGATTTGAAGCCTGGAGTAGCGTTCGAACTTTGGCAGTTTGATTAATAATTCTTCATGGGCCGATTTATCAATCATCACTAATTCTGAATCTTCTAAAGCGTCGATATTGTATGTGGCTGCTTCGCCTGTAAGAAAACTATAAAGATCTGAAATAGTCCAACCCTCCAAAGCAAACTGGATGATACGCTCATTGCCATTTTCATCGATTGAATATTGACGCATTGTACCCTTTTCAACGAATGCATAAGCCTTGCAAACATCGCCTTCCTGCAACAGGTATTGTTTTTTTCGAATTTTTTTTGGACGCAGGTATGATTTAACCAATTCCTTTTCCTCATTACTAAGAGGCACCTTTTTATCAAAATGTTCAAGAAATTGTTCGTACATCGGTTGGAATTTAAAGTATGCCGTTAGTTGATTAAAAAAGATGTTACAGCTGACATTCATCTGTCACGAAATAAACTAAAGTATCAACAGTGAGTTATAACAATAAGTTTATCCCGCTCCAGGTTCTTAATAAAAGCTATTGTAAATATATCTTCCACGTTTTTGCGAACCTTTTAAAACAGGCCTTGTTTTTTTTATAACAGGCTTCAATCATTATTTTGGCTCCGGAGTTTATTAGTAATTGCATCAATATTGAATACTAAAGTGTTTTTACACGATATTATTAAAACAATTTACTTAATTCGACTGTATTTTGTAAATTAACTGTGGCAGCTCACGGTAATATCTCTCTTTAGACCTAATCTATGAACTCAACCTACCAGGAACAAACTACCGGCACACTTGTAGCTATCCACAACATACTACTGGCAGAGGATGACTCGGACGATCAATACCTCTTTAAATATGTATTAGAATCTTTAAAAATCTCTTTTACACTTACAATCGTAACGGATGGAGAGGAATTGATGAAATTGCTTTCTGATGAATCAAATTCGTTACCCGATATACTTTTTCTTGATTTAAATATGCCAAGGAAAAACGGTGCAGAATGTTTGGTTGAAATTAAAAAATTACAACACCTCAGGCAACTTCCCATTGTAATATGTTCTACAGCACGGGAAGACAATTCAACGCCGTTATTGCACGAAAATGGAGCAAAATATTACCTGATGAAACCTGATCAACTGAGTCAATTTAAGCAACTGGTAAAAAAGGCCATTGAGCAAATAAAGCAAACAGGTAATTCTCAACCACCTCTAAAAGATTTTATGCTTACTATTTAAAGGCTTTTCAGCCTTATTAATTCAGCATTAATCCGAATACAATTTCTTACCCACAATTTTAATCTTTCATCCAATCGTCCCGCAGTTTTACCTGGGCTTCATCTGCATCCAAATCCGGGGCCAGGTAATTTTTTGATTCAAGATATCCTTTGTATAAAACAGCTGAAAGTGTTTTTTCTACACCCTCCCGTTTTACTGTTACAGTTAGTTCAGGATAAACTGTATTTCTCTTAAAAAACTTTTCCCAAAGTGCTTCTGCATTATCATCCGTAACTACCGTATTATTTACGGCTAATAAAACATCTTCATTATTGATGTCGAGGGCGTTTCGTTTATCAACATCCGTAAAGACAAACGCATGTGATTTTTCATCAAATTTCAGGGCGAGTTTGCCATTGTAATAAGCATCGATCTTTTTGGTTTCACTAAACTCGTAACCAATCATTTTAAACATATCGTTATAGGGCAAAGGCTTTTCGCCAACTATATAATCTGCAATAAATGATTGTACATCCCCGTGTGATTCTGCAACCAATTCATCAAACAAAAGATCATCTTTAAATGGTTTGCCAGGCCCGTATTTTGCAGCCAGGTTTTGTATCACCCGTTTCAGATCCTTTGTTCCATTTGTTTTTTTACGGATAAACAGATCAAGCATCATAGCTGTTAATGCTCCCTTATTGTATACACTGTTGTATTTGTCCTTATAAGCTGCCTCAAGTACATGTTCACTCATTACAGTTAAGGAAAAATTACCGTATTTCTGAGATGCGCTAATTTTTTCACGCATATTGTCAAAAAATGCGTCGTGCGTAATGAGGCCATTTTGCAGTTGAGTAAGCTGGGCAAAATATTCTGTAACACCTTCATACAACCATAGATGTTTTGACATTTTTGGTTGAATAAAATCGAAATTTTCAATCTCTTCACTATGTAAATTCAATGGCGTTAAGATGTGTAAAAATTCGTGGCTGGATACTTCCAGGATCAATGCCTTCATTTTTGCTTCGTACCCAATTTCCGGCAAAAAATAAAGTGAAGAATAGTTGTGTTCCAATGCCCCAAATCCACCGGCGTTTTGTTTGCCAATAACAACCGAAGGGTCTTCGAAATAAAATAGAAACTGGTATGATTTTACAGGCAGTCCATTGAAAAACTGGTTTAAAGCTGTAGCAAGAGGTTTTAAATAAGCAGCCACCTGTTTGCTTCTTACAATATTGTTAGCAGATATAACAGCTATATTGATGCTGCTGTTGCCTATTTGAAATGAAGTTGTGTCGGGAACGGAATAAAATACGGGATTATCAATCAAAAAGAAATAATTACTGGCGCTCCAGGTATCGGTAGTTGTACTTGTTCGCTCTATTGACAGGTTACTTGCCGCATACATTTCTGCAGGTTTATTCACCATAACCTTTATTGGAACACCCTGGTACCCTTCAAAATAACCGAAGAAACCATGGTTGTTCATCACAACATTTTTACCCGCCTCGATATTGGTTCCGCCGGGCTGAAAAATAAAATCTTTGGATGGTTTGTCCCATGTATCATTAACCTTATAAGAAATGCGCAGGATATCAGCTGCATTCTGTATTTCGTACTGGTTGGGATTAAGTTTTTTAACTACAGGTTTGCTTCCGGATTTATTTACAACGGTAAAATCTTCAATATAACTGCCAAAGTTTTTCTCGCTATAAGAGCCCGGGATTATTCTTGGAAAGGAATAAATAACGGTGGATTGATTTAAAACCGGTGGTTCAAGTTCAATAACTATTTTATCGTGTTCAATATGCTCCAGGTCTGCATGATAGACATATTGATTCTGGGCCATAAGGAAAAGCGGCAAAAAACAGGTAGTTAAAATCGCAAAGCAATACTTCATTTTAAATATTTAGAAATTCCATGCCGCAAATAAATGTCTTTGCAAGCAATAGAACTTTACAATAAAAGCCTAAAATCATGCCGCTGTTTATTTTAAAAAAAGAGAATTTTTTTAAAAAGGCATGATTTTTTTAAAAAAATAGCCTTTAAATGTACAGTTATGAGACCTGACGATGATGTGAAACCCTCTGAAAAATTTTTCGATAAAATTGCCGGTAAGGTCACACGTGCCACCGGCAGTCCACTGGCATTTATTATTGCCTTTTTAATAATAGTTTGCTGGGCCATAGCGGGTCCTGTTTTCCATTTTTCTGATACCTGGCAGTTAGTGATCAATACCGGCACCACCATTATTACTTTTTTAATGGTTTTTATTATTCAACAATCGGCTAATAAAGATACCGTTGCCATTCATTTAAAGCTCAATGAACTGATAGCTGCCAATAAAAATGCCAGTAATCAATTGGTTGATATTGAAGATCTTACGGAACGACAGCTGCAAACCGTAAAAGAATTCTACGTAAAACTGGCCGATAAAGCTGAGCGAGAAACGGACATAACCAAAACTCACTCCTTTTCTGAACTGGATAAAAAAGCGGATGATCCCGATTCAGGTACTATTCTGAAAAATAAGATTACGAATTAGGTATGGAAGAGCAACTTGTAAAACTTTCTCATAGCCAATACCTTCAAATAGATCGTGACTATGCAAATGCTGCAAAAGCAGTTAACCTGGTATATGTTAGCGACGTTCAACCTGGTATTCAGCGTATAAAAAAAGGAAAAGGTTTCGCTTATATTTTTAATAACAAAGTAATTAACGATAAAGATCTGATTCAACGCATAAGCAAGTTGGTTATTCCGCCGGCATGGAACAATGTGTGGATTTGTCCTCTTGAAAATGGCCATATACAGGTAACAGGTTTTGATATTAAGAACCGAAAACAATACCGGTATCATAATCTTTGGAATACGCTGAGAAACGAAACCAAGTTCCATCGTTTGTATGAATTTGGCCAGGTATTGCCAACGCTCAGGCTGCAACTTGAAAAAGATATATCAGGCAAGGAACTGGACGAAACAAAAGTAATTGCCCTGGTAGTAAGCCTGATGGAGCGTACTTATATCCGCATCGGGAACAGTGGTTATGAAAAGCAAAACGGCTCCTACGGATTAACAACACTAAAAGACAAACACGTAAAAGTAGAAGGAGAAAAATTGCATTTTTCATTTGTCGGGAAAAAAGGCGTTTCACAAGAAGTGTCTCTGAAAAATAAAAAACTAGCCCGGATGGTAAAGCAATGCCGTGATATTCCGGGTAAAGAATTGTTTCAATATTTTGATGATAATGGCAACAGGAAATCTGTTGACTCGGGTATGATAAACAATTATATCAAGTCCATTACAGGAATGGATTTTACCGCAAAAGATTTTCGTACCTGGGCAGGATCGCTAAACATTCTTAGGGCATTTAAATCGATTGGCGAAGCTATAGATGATACTTCCCGTAAAAAGAATATTGTTGCTGCCTTGGACGAAGTAAGCAGCAAACTTGGCAATACCCGCACCGTTTGCAAAAAATATTATGTACACCCGGGGCTAATCAATTTATATGAAAAAGATAACTTGTCGAAATACTTAAATGAACTGGATTATTTGGAAGTGCCGGATGAAAAAACAGGTCATACAAAAGATGAAAAAGTACTTTTGAAAATACTGAAGGAACTAGCAATTTGATTTTTGATTTTTGGATGTCTGATTTCTGATTTTAGTTTCAAATAATTCATCACTTTTCGCAATGATTTACTAACTATTAAGATGATGCTGTATTGGCTGTTTACCAATTAATAACCACTAATTACAAACTAACAACTACTACTCCCCTTCCCCTATCAAAACTAAAAAAACCCACAGCTTTCGCCATGGGTTCTTTATTATTTCAGTTGTACTGTAATTGGCTGTTTACTAACTACCAACTACTAATTACCAACTACTGTTTTGCTTAAACGATTTCAACGTCAGCACCAGCATCTTTCAGCTTAGCAGCTAATTCTTCTGCAGTTGCTTTATCGATACCTTCTTTGATTGGTTTTGGAGCGCCATCAACCAAATCTTTTGCTTCTTTCAGTCCAAGACCGGTAAGATCTTTAACGATTTTTACAACGTTCAATTTAGAAGCACCAGCGGCTTTCAAAATTACGTCGAAAGAAGTTTTTTCTTCTACTGCAGCAGCTGCAGGTCCTTCAGAAGATACTACTACTGCAGCAGCAGCTGGTTCGATACCATATTCTGATTTCAGGATGTTAGCCAGTTCCTGTACGTCTTTTACAGTAAGACCAACGAGTTGTTCTGCGAATGCTTTTAAGTCTGCCATTTTGTTTGTTTTAATTTTTACCGCCTTCAAAGTTTTTAACTCCGGCGGAGATTTAAAAAAATTGCCTTCTGTACCTCGGGCTTGGTTATTTTTCTGCTGATTATTTCAGCCGATTAAATTTTGATTATGCTGCCGGAGTTGCATCATCAGCTGCTGCTTCCGCAGTTGGTGCTGGTGCTACTTCAGGAGCAGGTGTTGGTGCTACTTCAGGTGCTGGAGTTGGAGCAACTTCAGGGGCTGGTGTAGGTACAACTTCCGGAGCCGGAGCTGGTGCAGTTTCTACTGCAGGAGCAGCTTCAGCTACCGGGGCGGCTGCTACTTCTGGTGCTGGAGCTGGTGTAGCTTCAGCTTCAGCAGGAGCTGCATCGCCTTTACCATTAAGTAAGGCTGCAATAACACGCTGAGCAGGGCTTTGTAGCAACCCGATTACTTCACCGATCAATTCATTTTTAGATTTGATCTTGGTAAGTGCCAGTAACTGGTTGTCGCCAACATAAATGTCGCCATTTATAAAAGCAGCTTTCAGTACTGGTTTTTCGCTTTTTGTAGAAGCACGGAAAGAGCTAAGGATAAGTGCCGGTTCTTTAGCGTTGTCGCTAAACATCAGCGCTGTTACGTTATTAAGTGATTCAAATACACCTTCATATTTAGCACTATCCAATGATTCAAGTGCTTTTTTGATCAGGGTATTTTTAGCAACTTTCAACTCCACCTGCTTATCAAAGCAAACACGGCGAAGATTGGTAACCTGGGCGACGCTCAGGCTTTCTGTATTGGTTATGTAGAAATTGCTGTACTGGGAGAATTTACCCTTCAGCACATCAATCACCTCATTTTTTTGATCTTTATTCATGGTAATATCTTTTGTATTGACCGCCGGTTGAAAACAACGGTAACCGGTTTTTAATGGATAAATAATTTGGTATCAACTGTTACACCAGGGCTCATGGTACTTGCAAGGCTGATGCCTTTTACATAAGTTCCTTTTGCTGTTGATGGTTTCAGTTTTATGATAGCATTTATCAGTTCGTTGGTGTTTTCAACCAGCTTTTCAGGGCTGAAAGAAATACGGCCTACAGAAGCGTGAATAATACCAGCTTTATCCACTTTAAAAGCAATTTTACCGCCTTTAAGATCATTTACTGCTCCGGCAACATCTGGAGTTACAGTACCTGTTTTTGGATTTGGCATCAGGTTACGTGGTCCGAGGATCTTACCAAGTTTACCAATTTTAGGCATAACAGATGGTGTTGCAACAATAACGTCAACATCGGTCCATCCACCTTCAATTTTTGCGATAAACTCGTCCAGGCCAACATAATCAGCACCGGCGTTTCTTGCAGCTTCTTCTTTATCAGGCGTACATAATACCAGTACACGCTTGGTTTTACCAGTACCATGTGGCAGGCTCACGGTGCCACGTACAGATTGGTCCGCCTTTTTAGGGTCAACACCAAGGCGAATATGCAGGTCAACAGATGAATCAAATTTTGTGCAGTTGATTTCCTTAAGCAAGGTTGCAGCGTCTTTCAGGGTATAAACCTTGTTAACGTCAACCTTGGTATTGGCAACTTTTCTTTTTTTAGTCAGTTTCATTTTCCAATTGTTTGTTTGTCGGGCCGCTTCTTCAAACGACCAAACGGGTTGATGTTAATTTTTATCCCAGGGAGCTTTTCCTTCAACAGTTAAACCAAGACTGCGGGCTGTACCAGCAACCATTTTCATAGCGCTATCCAGTGTAAAGCAGTTTAGATCAGGCATTTTATCTTTTGCAATTGCTTCAACCTGTTCCCAGTTTACCTTACCAACTTTGGCGCGGTTAGGTTCTTTTGAACCAAGTTGAATCTTCGCTGCTTCCTTCAGCTGAACCGCTGCAGGAGGAGTTTTGATTACAAAATCAAATGATTTGTCGGTGTAAACGGTAAGCAGTACCGGAAGAATTTTACCCATTTTGTCTTGCGTACGGGCATTGAATTGCTTACAAAATTCCATGATGTTCACGCCTTTAGAACCTAGTGCAGGTCCGATAGGTGGTGAAGGGTTAGCTTGTCCTCCTTTGCATTGGAGTTTGACATAAGTGCTAATTTCTTTTGCCATTTTTTTAAATTTTTTGGTGATAACGACCAGCCATTTTAGCCAGTCTCCCAATTCCATTCCGTATAGGCTTTCGCTTTAACGGATTAAAAAGAACTTTTTGGGGCTGCAAAAGTAAGGGGAAACGCTGAAGCAGGAAAAAGAAATTTGAAGATTTGCCATGATTTCTGCCACGAAGGCACAATTTACACGAATCTTAATGGCTCAACAAATCCTGTATTTATTAAAAGCAAAGTATTATTCGCCACGAATGCACGAATTAACACGAATATCTGTTTGTTTAAAAGCTACATTTCATTGGAATACATTTGTGATCATTCTTGCATTCGTGTCGATGTATTTCCTGGCGAAGAATGCATAAATTAAAAGGAATACCTGTTTAATTAGAAACTCATTAGAATACATTCGTGAACATTCGTGCATTCGTGGCAATGTATTTCCTGGCGAAGAATGCATGTATTTAAAGG
>JAZKGP010000005.1:228680-269622 GCA_040385845.1 Bacteroidota bacterium
TTTTCAATTCAATCTTGAACATTTGTGCATTCGTCCAATGAATATTCCGCCACTAATGCACGAATTAACGCGAATATCTGTTTAATTAAAGCCTCATTTCATTAGAATACATTCGTGAGCATTCGTGCATTCGTGGCAATGTATTTCCTGGCGAAGAATGCATGTATTTAAAGGAATAGCTGTTCCATTAAAGGAATACCTGTTCAGTTAGAAACTTTTTTCAATTCATTCTTGAACTTGTGTATTCGTCCAATGAATATTCCGCCACTAATGCACGAATTAACGCGAATACCTGTTTGATTAAATCCTCATTTCATTAGAATACATTCGTGAATATTCGTGCATTCGTGGCAAATGTATTATGGGGGCCCGTGTTCTTTTCTACTACAGCTCAATTAAGATATTGTTAGTGAACATTGTGCATTCGAGACATACCCTGCTTTCACGCAAGCCTCATTTGCCTATTTTTGCGCTCCTCCAAAAAATCTCAGGAGAATCAAACCAGTTAGAAAAGCGCTTCACTATATATGGAAATCACCAAAAACTTCGACCATCAAAAAGCAGAGACAAACTGGTACCAACATTGGCTAAACCAGGGTTACTTCAATAGTACACCTAACGGGAAGGAGCCTTATACAATTGTAATACCTCCCCCAAACGTTACTGGTGTGCTTCATATGGGTCACTGTTTAAATAATACCATACAGGATATATTGGTTCGGCGTGCCAGGATGCAAGGCAAAAATGCCTGTTGGGTACCCGGCACCGACCATGCCAGTATTGCTACCGAAGCTAAAGTGGTGCATATGTTGCGCGAAAGAGGAGTCGCAAAATCCTCTCTTACCCGTGAAGAATTCCTGGGTTTTGCCTGGGAATGGAAGGAGAAATACGGTGGTATCATTTTACAACAATTAAAAAAACTGGGTTGTAGTCTTGATTGGAACCGCACGTCCTTTACCATGGACCCGGATTATTATGCCAGTGTGATCAAAGTGTTTATCGACCTCTATAAAAAAGGATTGATCTACCGCGGAAAAAGAATGGTGAATTGGGACCCGGCAAGTTTAACCGCTTTAAGCGACGAAGAAGTGATCTTCAAAGAAGTTGATTCCAAACTATATTATGTTACCTACAAGTTTGCCGACCCGGCTTTGGGCAAAGGAATTACAGTTGCCACTACCCGTCCTGAAACAATAATTGGTGACGTGGCCATTTGCGTTAACCCTTCTGATGAACGTTATAGCCAGTTTGTGGGCAAAGAAGTAATTGTTCCTATTATCAACCGCAGGATTCCAATTATTGCCGATGAATATGTAACGTCGGATTTTGGAACCGGTGCTTTAAAAGTAACACCTGCCCACGACAAAAACGACAATATGCTGGGCCTCAAACATAAGTTGCCAGCCCTTGATACCCTTGATGTAAATGGCAATTTCACCACAACAGAATTAACGGACGCCATCATTCCAGAGTTGGTGAGATCGTATAATGGGGTTGACCGTTTTGAATTACGAAGCAGGATCGCCCGTGATATTGCTGCACTCGGGCAAATCGAAAAAATCGAGGATTACAAAGGACAAGTAGGTACAAGTGAAAGAACGGGAGCTGTGATTGAAAACAAGCTGTCGCTTCAGTGGTTTATCGATATGCAAAAATTCATGGAAAAGAATCCGGAAGTATTGCAATCGGTGATGGATGACACTATAAAATTTCACCCTGCAAAATTAAAAAACACTTACAGCCATTGGTTAAGTAATATAAAAGATTGGTGCATCAGCCGCCAGTTGTGGTGGGGCCAGCAAATACCCGCCTGGTACGACAATGAAGGTAATTATTATGTTGCGGCGACTGTCGAAGAAGCGTTACAACAGGCTCAAATTCACGATTCACGATTCACGATTCACGATCTTAAGCAAGACGAAGATGTACTGGATACCTGGTTTTCTTCCTGGCTTTGGCCTATGGAAGTTTTCAAGGGAATCAGTCATCCTGGAAATAACGACATCAATTATTATTATCCTTCCACCACCCTGGTAACAGGGCAGGATATTTTGTTTTTCTGGGTTGCCAGGATGATCATGGCTGGCTATGAATATGCCGGGAAGCCACCGTTCAAAGATGTATATTTCACAGGAATGGTTCGCGACAAATTAGGTCGTAAAATGAGCAAGCAGTTAGGCAATTCGCCTGATTTGCTTGGTTTAATTGATACCTATGGCGCCGATGCCGTAAGATTCGGGATTTTAGTTTCCTCTCCTGCCGGAAATGATTTGATGTTTGATGAAAGTGCACTCGAACAGGGCCGCAATTTTAACAATAAAATGTGGAATGCTCTCAAGCTGCTGAAGATGTGGGAAGACAGGCAAGCAGGTAGTAGCACAGGCGAAACAGCAAGCGGGTTCGCTATCGAATGGTTTGCCAACAGGCTGAATGAAGCGTCTTCAGAAATTGAAAATCTTTTAAAGCAGTTCCGACTGAGCGAGGCACTCAAAGCAATCTATTCCCTTATTTGGGATGATTTCTGCAGCTGGTATTTGGAGTGGGTAAAGCCGGGGTACGAGCAACCAATTGACGCAGCTGTGTATGCAAAAACAGTGGAGTTCTTCACAGCGCTGTTACAACTGCTGCATCCGTTTATGCCTTTTGTAACAGAAGAAATTTACCATTTACTGGCAAGCAGGAAGAATGATATCTGCACAAAGCAAAATAACCTCATTACCACTGCTGAAATCACCATTCTTCAGCGTGCCCAGGTATTAAAACAAGTTATTACAGCATTAAGAGAAGCAAGAGCTAAGAACCAGTTAAAACCCAAAGATCCAATTAGCCTGTATGTTCAAACTACTAACCCGGAAGTATATACCGATATAAAGGGGATTTTATTAAAACAAGTAAATGCGACCGAATTTTCAGTTGTAAAAGAACCAATCCCCGGGACTATACTAGTTGCGGTAGAAAAAGACAAGTTCATGATTGCTTCTTCACAAAGTGTTGATACTACCAACTTGAAAACTACGTTACTGAAAGATCTTGAACACCAGCAGGGATTTTTAGAAACAGTAAAGAAGAAACTAGGAAACGAACGCTTTGTGCAAAATGCAAAACCGGAAGTAGTGGCGATCGAGCAGAAAAAACAGGCAGATACATTAGCAAGAATCAGGGCTATTGAAGAGAGCCTTGCCCAATTGGGATAAGATCACCTTTATCCTGCTGTATAGTCTATTGTTGATAAGATCCAGGCGAAAATCATAGCGAGTTAATATATAATATGATAGTTAACAGGAAAATATATTTATTGTTGGTTTTTGTACTTGGCTCTTTTTGGGCTACAGCACAAATCAATGCTGCTAAACCTAAGCCTGTAAAGGATACTATTCAACCAAAACTGATTGTACAATTTGGTCCATATAAAGACAGCAGCAAAACACTTGTTCCTGCTGCGAAGCAAATACTTAAAAATGAACTGAAAATAACAGATGCAAAGGGCGGGATTTATAAGGTCGTAAAATTTAGTTTTGCCTGGCGTAGAAAAGATCTTACCGATGATTTTAAAACCGGTATCCCAAGGACCATCTTCATATACAACGAAACAAGTGTAATGGGTGATGCTCATATTCCCGCATCCTGGCAAAAAGAATTACAGGGCGCTCTTCAATCGAAAGAAGAACTTTATTTTTATGACATACTCGCACAGCATTCCAAAACTAAAAAACTGGTAAAACCTGCTTCACTAAGATTACTAATTTTGTAACATCAGATCTGTTATTTAATGGCGTGCTATTACGTAATTAATTCTTTAATGTTGGCTGCGATCTCATTTGCCCATCTTTCATATTCTTTTTGAGAATAATGAAGTCCGTCTTTGGCAAACAGTTCTTTTATATTTTTTATTCTTGTATTCGGTGTTATATTACAATAACTGCAGTCATATTTAAAAGCAATACTTTCATTCACCTGGTTGTAAGCATCTATTTCTTTTGAGATCTTACTTTCATTTTTATCTTTTGCAAAAGGGCTTGCGCCCCAGTCAGGAATAGAAATAACCATCACACATTGTGCATGCCCTTTTGCAAGATGAATTGCCTTTTTTACAAGGAACTCAAAATCATCTGCATAATCATCCATATCCTGCTCACGATATTGATTGTTTACACCAATTAAAAGTGTTACAAAATCATAATGATCTTCCAGTTTGTTGTGGATCAGGTGTTCAGCTAATTCGGTAGTTGTCCAACCAGTTTTTGCTACAATTTCCGGCGCATGAAAATGATAACCTGTATTACGAAGCAATTGTAAAAGCTGGTAAGGAAATGATTCATACAAGGGTACGCCCTCTCCTATTGTATAAGAATCTCCAAGGCATAAAAGTGAATAAATATGAGAAGACATACTTAAAATTATATGGTTTAGAATTGATCGCGTAATATCTCGTAAAAACGATACACATCCAGGTAGCTGCAATACATTGGTGCCGGCGCTACACGTATCACACCCGGCTCACGATAGTCTACAACAATCCCGCTTTCTATCATTTTATCGTGAATTTCCCTGCCTCTTTCTTTGAAATATAACGACAATTGTGCACCTCTTTCTTCTGCCGCAGTGGGGGTAATTATTTCGAAATCCAAATGCGGCAGTTGCTGCAGTAAATATTCCAGGTACGCGGTAAGCCGGATACTTTTTTCGCGAAGACTTGCTATACCGGCTGCATCAAATAATTCAAGTGAAGCCTTCAGGCAAACTGTATTAAAAACTTGCGAAGTACTCAGGCACCAGCCATTCACATCTGGTTTGGGCTCAAAGCCTTTTTCCATTTTAAAACGGATCTTTTCATCATTGCCCCACCATCCTGCCAACCGCGGCGTTTCCTTATTGGAAGCATGCTTCTCGTGAACAAAAACTCCACCCACAGCACCTGGCCCGGCATTCAGGTATTTGTAACTGCACCATACTGCGAAATCAACTTGCCAGTTGTGTAATTGCAGGGGAACATTGCCTGCAACATGGGCCAGGTCGAAACCAGCAATAGCCCCAACTTTATGTACTTCATTTGTAATGCTTTCCATGTCGTACAACTGGCCGGTATAATAATTCATGCCGCTAAATATTGAAAGAGCTAATGAATCACCATGTTCCTTAATGGAAGCTATAATGTCTTCGGTATGTAATAATTTTTCACCGGGTCTTGGATGTATTTCTATGATCGCATCTTTTTCATTTAAACCATCTACATATTGACAATAATGTTTTACTTGTGTTTCCACTGCGTATTGATCGCTGGGAAATGCGCCTGCTTCCATTATTATTTTATACCGTTGTTTAGAGGGCCTGTAAAAGCTAAGCATCATCAGGTGAAGGTTAACTGTTAAGGCGTTCATAACTGTTACTTCACTGGTATTGCAACCCATCATTGTTGCTAATACAGGTTTGCAATAATCATGATAATTCAACCAGGGATTCGTTCCTCCAAAATACCCGCCAATCGCTTCTGTTTTCCACGAGTTTAATTCAGTTTCAATAGCAACTCCTGCTGATTTTGGCTGTAGTCCCAATGAATTCCCACAGAAGTAAATTACATTTTTACCGTTTTTTTTTGGAAAATGAAATTCACTTTTGAAAGCGGCAAGGCTATCTGCTACGTCCAGTTGTTGAGCCAACGATGTACTGGTGTCGAAGATTATATTCATTAACAATCTATTTAGTGCAATATAACCGTAGATTAATTGCCTTGTAAAAGAGGATCTCGTAGATCGTTTGAAAAATTATTGTACACAAGGCACAATTAATAACAGTTTTAAGAATGTTTTAGCTATAACTGAGGTTCTTAGCATTACGTTGCGTAGTTGAGGGTGTTAATTTGCGGAACGTTATCAGTTTAAAGTTCTCAAAGCGATGACTTTTGTAAAAAAAATAAAAGGTATGTTTCACGCAATTATGTTGGGAGGGATTTTAAGTGGTATAATGATAGCGGGATGTAACCAGCCACAATTTAAAGCACAGGCAATGAATAGCGACGATAATAAATTTTCAACTAGTTCGGAAATGAAAACAGATACAGCCACCTTTGGTACAGGATGCTTTTGGTGCACAGAAGCCGTTTTCCAGGAATTGGCTGGCGTATTAAAAGTAACCAGTGGTTACAGCGGCGGTCATGTAGCTAATCCAACATACGACCAGGTTTGCAGCAAACAAACCGGACATGCAGAGGTTGTACAGATTGTATTTGATCCCGAAAAACTGACTTTTGATGAATTGCTGGAAGTATTTTGGCAGGTTCACGATCCGACCACAAAGGATCAGCAGGGAAACGATATTGGCCCTCAATACCGAAGTGCAGTATTTTATAACAGCGAAGAACAAAAACAATTAGCAGAAAAATACAAGCAGGCATTGGATACCAGCGGTGCATACAGGGCTCCCATTGTAACGGAAATATCACCACTAAAAAACTTTTATCCCGCAGAAGCCTATCACCAGAATTTCTACAGCAATAATCCTACTTACGGCTACTGTTCCTATGTGATCAGGCCTAAACTTGATAAATTTGAAAAAGTATTCAAAGACAAACTAAGAAAAAATTCACCGGCTAAATAGCCGGTTTTTTTATACCAGTTTGTTTGGTATAAGTTTGATGCATATAACTTTTCATGAAATATTTATTGCTCCTTTTTTGCTTTGCCGCATGTATTATTAACGCTTCTTGTCAAACTGCACCAAGGATCAAACCTGCATTTACAGCTGATGATACACTTCGGGGCAGCTTAAATGCAAACAGAACCTGGTGGAATGTTTTACGATATGACCTTGAAGTAGAACCTGACTTTAATTCCCGTACGATCAGGGGTAGAAATACCATCAAATTTTCTGGAAATAGGGGCGGAACGATGCAAATTGATTTACAGCAGCCTTTGATTATTGACAGTGTAATAATGGGCAACCATCACCTGGATTATAACAGGCAAAAAAATATTTGCCTTGTTAACATTGGCGATAAATGGCAACAGCCAAATAATGAGGAGCATTACATTTCTATATTTTTTCATGGGAAACCGATTGAAGCAATCAAACCACCCTGGGATGGTGGATGGATCTGGTCAAAAGATGAGAAAGGTCGTCCTTGGATGTCGGTTGCTTGCCAGGGCATAGGAGCATCTTCCTGGTATCCCTGTAAAGACCACCAGAGTGATGAACCTAATGAAGGCGCCTCTTTGACCATGATAGTTCCAGATACCCTGGTGGCTGTTGGAAATGGAAGACTTATTAGCAAGATTGATTATAAAAATACCTCCATCTACAGGTGGGAAGTACGCAATCCAATAAACAATTATAACCTCGTGCCTTATATAGGTAAATACGAAAGTTTTGGCGAAATCTTTAAAGGCGAAGAGGGCAATCTTACCTGCAATTATTGGGTGCTGGATTATGAATTGGAGAAAGCTAAAATTCATTTTCAGCAAGTAAGGCCTATGCTGCAATGTTTCGAGCATTGGTTCGGCCCCTACCCTTTTTATGAAGATGGCTACAAACTGGTGCAATCGCCTCACCTCGGAATGGAACATCAAAGTGCGGTGGCCTACGGTAACAAATTTATCAACGGCTATCTTGGCAAAGATTTGAGCGGTACTGGCTGGGGAAACTTATGGGATTTTATTATCATACATGAAAGCGGCCACGAATGGTTTGGCAATAATATAACCACCAACGATATCGCCGACATGTGGGTGCATGAAGGTTTTACAAACTATAGTGAAACAATTTTTACAGAATGCCAGAGTGGTCTGAAGGCATCCCGGGATTATGTACAGGGAATCCGCAAAGGCATTAGAAATGATAAACCAATTACAGGTGCTTACGGTGTAAATAATGAAGGCAGTGGTGATATGTATCCAAAAGCCTCCAATATGATTCATACCATTCGTACCATCATCAACAACGATTCGTTGTTTAGAATGATTTTGCGTGGTTTAAATAAAACATATTATCACAAAACTGTAAGTGCATCTGAGGTGGAAACATACGTCAGTAAAATGGCGGGAATTGATTTCACATTGTTGTTTGAACAATATTTAACCACAACAAAAATCCCTGTGGTGGAATGGAAGATCCGCAATAAAAAACTATCGGTAAAACTTAATAATACTATCAGCGGTTTAACCATGCCAATGTGGTTACCAATTGATCATCAGAACGGTTTATGGAAAACGATTGCTGCAAACAATTGGACAACTGTTGATTGCGACCTTACAGAAATTCAGGCCGATTTACTTTGGAATAAAAACTTCTATGTTGACTACCACGCAGTAAACCCTTAATTAAAAGAAGGAAAATGCAGTTGTTGTGTACTGCTTTGAGATGAACGGCGGGCTCCTATAAAACGGGCGCTCCAATAATTATCATTCAGATCGCCGATACTTACACCCTGGCTGCTGGAAGAATGAACAAATTTGTCGTTCTGAAGGTACATGCCCACATGACTTACGCCTCCACGGGTATTGAAAAAAACAAAATCACCTTCTTTCAGATCATCACGGCCAATACGTTTCATAGCATCAAATTGCTCACGGGCGGTACGTGGAAGCATCCATCCAAATGCATAACCGGCCAATACCTGCATAAATGCAGAACAATCGATGCCTTTATAAGTACTTCCGCCAAACCGGTAACGCGTGCCGTACCAGTCGTCGATTGTTTTATATAACACAACGTTGCTTAATTTTTCAACGGATTCATTTAAAAGGATAGCATATTTAAACTGGAAAGGCATAAAGGTTTCCAGTGCAGCGTTTAAGCCTTGTTTCAGGCTGGCCCTAACAACTTCTGTCATTGAGCGGCTGCTGTCTTTGGTTGGCGTACCTGGTTTGGTACCTGCCAGGCTAAATTGTATGCCTTCAATAAAACTATAAGCTGTTTTATTTGCCGAATTATTTCCTTGTGCTGTAGATGTAAGACACACCATTAAAAGCAAGCTGCACGCAAGCAATTTCTTTTTCAACATTTCAATTTGCCGGATTTGATGAGGAAGGGGGTGTGCGGCGCAAAAGTAAAGTCTACCGGATTAACGCAAAAGCGAAAAATAAAACTAGTGTTTCTTTACTGTAAATCAACATGTTAAGTGTGTTTTTCTTTTACAGGCAGGCTTTTATTTAACTTTTTGTGGATAATCAATCAAAAAAAATACCCCAAAAAAGCTGGATTTTTGAACCTGTAAAAAGCTCGGATTTACCTGCATTTAAACGAAGATGATGATGTAGTATTGCCCGCAACCTTGTTTGATTTGGGCGCAACCCAGACATTTTACATCGATAAAAACAATTTGAATCTTCGGCTCAGCCTTAACTTATACTAAATTATGTGCCAGTTTTCCCATTTACATGTTCATACGCAATATTCTTTACTGGATGGTGCCGCTTCTATCGATTCATTGTATAAAAAAGCAGCAAAGCATAACATGCCAGCACTTGCCATAACAGATCATGGTAATATGTTTGGCGTATTCGACTTTGTAAGCAAGGCCTGGAAGGATACTATAGTCTTAGGAAAAGATGAAAATGGAAAAGAGATAACTACTCCACGGGTCAAACCTATTGTGGGTTGTGAATTTTATGTGGTAAAAGACCGTTTTCAAAAAGCATTTACCAAAGAAGTAAAGGACCAACGATTTCACCAGGTCTTATTGGCAAAAAACAAACAAGGCTATCAAAACCTGGTAAAACTTACCTCGCTTGGATTTACCGAAGGCATGTACAGCAAATATCCAAGGGTTGATAAAGGCCTGATAGAAAAATATAAAGAAGGATTGATAGCCACTACCTGTTGCATCGGTGCTTATGTGCCGCAGGCTATTTTAAATCATTCGGAAGAAGAGGCAGAGAAAGAATTTAAGTGGTGGCTGGATATGTTTGGCGATGATTACTACATCGAAATCCAACGCCATAATATGAAAGAACAGGAGATTATTAATGCGATGCTCCTGAAGTTTTCAAAAAAATACAATGTACCGGTTATTGCTACCAATGACAGTCATTATACCGACCAGGACGATTACAATGCACATGATATTCTGTTATGTATAAATACGGGTGAAAAGCAGGCTACACCCGGGTTTGATGATTTTATTAATGATGATGCCAGTATTAAAAACAGGCGTTTCAAATTTCCAAATGACCAGTTTTATTTCAAGAGTCCGGATGAAATGAAATTGCTTTTCAAAGACATCCCAGCCTCTATCGACAACACGAATGCTATTGTTGACAAAGTAGAAGTTTTAAATCTTAAAAAAGACATCCTGCTTCCGGCTTTTCCTATTCCACCCGCATTTGTAATTCACGATGATGCCAACTTAAATCAATGGGAATTTCTAAAACATATAACATACGAAGGTGCTCAAAAAAGATATGGAGATGCTTTGGAATCGGCCCGCGAACGCATCGATTTTGAATTGTTCACGATTAAAACAATGGGTTTTGCCGGGTACTTTTTAATTGTTTCGGATTTTATACAGGCTGGTCGTGACCTTGGCGTTTTTGTAGGGCCCGGGCGTGGTTCTGCAGCTGGAAGCGTGGTGGCATATTGTATTGGTATCACTAATATCGATCCTATTAAATACAACCTGCTGTTCGAACGTTTTCTTAATCCCGATCGTAAATCGATGCCGGATATTGATACCGATTTTGATGATGAAGGAAGGCAAAAGGTAATTGATTATGTAGTTGCAAAATATGGTAAGAACCAGGTAGCGCAAATTGTAACTTATGGTACCATGGCCGCCAAAAGTTCGATTAAGGACGTAGCACGTGTAATGGATCTTCCATTGGCTGAAAGTAATATGCTGGCAAAACTGGTACCCGACAGACCTGGTACTAATTTGGGTCGTGTTTTAAAAGCACCGATCACCAAAAAAGAAGGTGAAAAAAGCCTGGAAGAAAAAGAACAACTCGGACCCGAAGACATTGAAAATGTAAAAAAATTAAGGGAGATCTATAGAGGAAATGATATCAGGGCACAGATTTTAAAGGAAGCGGAAAGGTTGGAAGGCTCGGTTAGAAATACCGGGATTCATGCTGCAGGTATCATCATTGCCCCGCGTGATTTAACCGACCTGATACCTGTTGCTACTTCAAAAGAATCCGAATTGTGGGTAACGCAAATAGAAGGCAGTGTCATTGAAGATTCAGGCGTAATTAAAATGGACTTTCTGGGTTTGAAAACCCTTTCTATTTTAAAAACAGCCCTGGAACTAATCAAAGAAAATCATGGTATTGATATCGATCCCGACGGAGTACCCCTTGACGATGAATTAACCTTCAAGTTGTACCAACGTGGAGAAACAAATGCCACTTTCCAGTTTGAAAGTGCCGGTATGCAAAAATACCTGCGGGAATTAAAGCCGGATCAGTTTGGTGACCTGATTGCAATGAATGCTTTGTATCGCCCCGGTCCTATTGCCTATATCCCCAACTTTATTAATCGTAAACATGGCCGCGAACCAATCAGCTACGATCTGTCTGATATGGAAGAATACCTGGCGGAAACATATGGAATTACCGTTTACCAGGAACAGGTGATGCTTTTGAGCCAAAAAATTGCCGGTTTTACCAAGGGAGAAGCGGATGTATTGCGTAAGGCAATGGGCAAAAAAGACCGGAAAACGCTGGATAAAATGAAAGGCCAGTTTATGAGTGGTGCAGCTGCCAAAGGACATGCTGCAGATACGCTTGAAAAGATCTGGACTGACTGGGAAGCCTTCGCACAATATGCCTTTAATAAATCACATAGCACCTGCTATGCATTTGTTGCTTATCAAACTGCCTACCTGAAAGCCCATTATCCGAGCGAGTATATGGCGGCTGTGCTTAACCATGCGAGTGATATAGAAAAGATCACCTTCTTCATGGAAGAATGTAAACGCATGGGGTTAAAAGTGCTTGGCCCGGATGTAAATGAATCGAAAAAAGGTTTCGCAGTAAACATGAAAGGTGAAATTCGTTTTGGTTTGGGCGGGTTAAAAGGTGTAGGCGAAGCTGCTATTGAAAACCTGATTGCTGAACGTGAAAAAAACGGGCGCTACAAAGATATTTTCGATTTTATAAAAAGGGTGAACCAAAGAACAGTAAACAAAAGATCAATTGAAAGCCTCGTTTATTCCGGCGCATATGATTGCTTCCCTGAATTTCACCGGGCGCAATATTTCACGATCGCCAAAGGAGAAATGGTAAATGGACTGGAGAAAATTATCAAATATGGTAATATGGTGCAGCAGGAAGCCTCCAGCACCACTAATACCCTCTTTGGCAACCTGAGCGATACGTTGGATATCGAACCACCAAAACTGGCACCTTGCGAACCCTGGACATTGACCGAACTTCTCAACCACGAAAAAGATGTAACCGGAATGTTTATGAGCGGTCATCCATTGGACCATTTTAAGTTCGAAATGAAATATTACGGAATAACAACGATCGCAGAGTACAATGAATTTGCAGCTGCTCCTGAGTTAATGCCAAATCCCACCAGGACATTAAAGCTGGCCGGCCTGGTTATAAGTGCCCAGCAACGTACCACTAAAACCGGCAAGAACTTTGCTAGTTTATCGGTAGAAGATTATACCGGGAAAGCGGAATTTATGTTGTGGAGCGGTGATTTTGCTAAGTTCAATACTTTTTTAATCAACGGTATCAGCATTTATATCACGGGTAATTTTAAAGCCCGGATGAGGTATAATGAAAATAAAGAGTTACAACAGGATGGTTGGGAATTTAAGATCAGCAATATTCAAATGCTGGAAACCCTGAAAACACAGGCAACAAAAGGGTTGGAATTGCAGATGCACCCGGCCGATGTAACCAGGGAAGTTTTAAATGTTTTTGAAAAAAACTTTCATAAAAACAAGGGAAACACCTGGGTGAAATTCAGGTTGAAAGATGATCTGAAAAACTATGATATTGAACTGAACCTTTCCGATAAACTGATAGCTATTAACGAAGAGATAGCAGAATTTTTATTGGATACTCCGCTTATGGATGTAAAGGTTATTATGAACGAATAATATTACCCGCCGGAATACGTTATACTTTTTAACATGTTCAACCAGGCGTTTCGGCGTAATTTCGTTCTTCGAATTAACTAACACCTGGCATCTGATGTTAGTTTTTTTATGCCCAAATTATTAAATCTATGATGAAAAAATCTGTTTGGTTGACTGGTTTAATCACAATGTTGGTTTTCACTTTAGCCATTGGTATTCCATCAGATAAGCATACTGCAAAAAGAATAACCCATAAAAACTCTTCAAAGCCAAAAGCTATAATCGCTGATTCTACTGCCCGTCAACTTTACGAAAAGGTGGGTCTTGCAAAAAGGGGACTTGGATGGGAAACCTTCCAAAAAGCCTGGAATGGCTTTACTAAATTAAACGCTAAAGGCTTAATAAAGAACCAATTACTAACCATTGCTGACATGAGCCAGCCTTCCTGCCAGAAACGGTTGTATATTATTGATATCAGTTCTAAAAAGCTGGTAATCAATACCTTGGTAGCACATGGTAAAAATACCGGCAATGTAACTGCAGCACGGTTTTCAAATATTCACGAATCCTTGCAAAGTTCGCTCGGGTTTTATATAACCGGTGGAACTTACCAGGGTGGTAACGGGTATTCCATGCGTTTAAAAGGCATGGAAAAAGGTTTCAATGATAATGCGGAAAGTCGTGCAATAGTAATGCATGGTGCCCCATATGTAAGTGAAGAGATAGCCAAACAAACCGGTAGAATTGGTCGTAGCTGGGGATGTCCTGCCGTTTCTTTGAAAGAACATCAAACGATAATTGACCTGGTTAAAAATGGCAGCTGTTTATATGTATTCGCACCCCAAAAGCAATACCTCGCTCATTCATCGCTCAGTAATTTTGGTTCAAATTCTTTATAAATAAGAGAATTAAAGTTCCGAATAGAATATCAAAGTGTTTTGCCATGCATTACACTTTTTTTATTTTTCAAGTATGGGGATTATTGTTTTAAGCACAGTTAACAAAATAAACGTTTTATTATTTTTAGATTAAATAATATAGTAATTTTTAAATTCTAGAGCATAAATTATAAAATTTTTAGTTTGTTTGTGTATTAGCTGTTCAGCTACTAACATTTCAACTAAAACTATTTATGCCAACAACTTTACGTGAAAGGACTTTCTCGACCGGTAAAAGCCCGGTTAAGGGTTTAAAAAGATTAGGCACCTGGTGCCTGTTTTTGTTTTTACTCGTTAGCAGTACCAAAACCTGGGCCCAGCCAACCGAGTTATTTATTTCGGAATACATAGAAGGAAGCAGTAACAACAAAACCCTTGAAATTTACAATGGTACTGGTATTGCTATTAATCTTGCTACTGCAGGATATAGCATTCAAATGTTTTTTAATGGTTCTGCATCGGCAGGGTTAACCATTAACTTAACCGGAATTGTAGCAAGCGGAGAAGTTTTTGTGCTTGCTCCTACAAATGCTAATGCAACAATAATTGCAGCGGCAGACCAGCTTTCTGGCACATCTTGGTTTAATGGAGATGATGCCGTTGTACTTCGCAAGGGCACAACTGTAATTGATGTGATTGGCCAAATTGGTTTTGATCCCGGAACGGAATGGGGAACTTTACTTGTTTCAACCGCCGACAATACCATACGCCGCAAAACCAATATTTGTGCAGGTGATGCCAATGGAGCAGATGCTTTCAATGCGGCAACAGAATGGGATGGTTTTGCTACAGATGTATTTGGTGGCCTTGGCTCACATACCGCAACCTGCGGAACTGTAACACCAACTCTTTCCATCAGTGATGTTTCCCAAACTGAGGGCAATGCCGGAACAACAAACTTCCATTTTACAGTTAGCCTCTCCTCTCCTGCCGGCGCAGGCGGGGTGACCTTTGATATTGCCACCGCCGATAATACAGCCTCTTCCTTAACGGATTATGTTGCTAAATCTTTGAGTGGTCAGTCAATACCTGCTGGAAGCAGCACTTATAATTTTAGTGTATTGGTTAACGGTGATCAAATAGCCGAAGTATCCGAAACATTTTTTGTGAATGTTAGCAATTTGGTTGGTGCGAATACTGCAGATATGCAGGGACAAGGCACCATTACAAACGATGAAATAACCGTCGTTAAAATCCATGATGTACAGGGCAACGGAGCTACAAGTCCTATTGTGGGAGCATCAGTAACTATTGAAGGCATCGTTAACAGGTCTTTTATTGGAGGTGGAAAGTTAAATGGGTTTTATGTCCAGGAAGAAGATGCGGAAACAGATGCTGATCCAGCTACTTCTGAAGGTGTGTTTGTTTTTGACCCTTTCGGTCTTTTTACAGGAAATATAGGTGACAAGGTTAGAGTAACTGGTAGTGTAATTGAGTTTACCAGCAATGCTTCTTTGCTTACTCAAATAAGCTCATTGCAAAGTGTTACCACCCTCTCAACAGGTGAGCCATTACCAGCTATAACGCAAATTCAATTGCCGGTTAGTAATGTTTCGGATCTCGAACGTTATGAAGGAATGTTAGTTGAATTAACTGCCACCAGCGGCAACCTGTTTGTAACCGAAACATTCCAGCTTGGCCGTTTTGGCCAATTACTGATTTCAGCAAATGGCGCCAGTAACCAGCCTGGTACTGATGCCCGCCTGGATCAGTACACGCAATTTAATACACCCAGCGTGACGGGTAATACTGCTTATGTTGCTGAATTAGCGAAACGCAGCATTTTACTGGATGATGGCAGCGGAACACAAAACAATGATCCTATTTTATTTGGTGGTGGCGGATCACCGCTTAGTGCTTCAAACACCTTGAGGGGTGGGGACGCTTTTGCAAGCGTAGTAGGTATTTTAGATCATCGTTTTGAAGGATATAGAATACAAACCTTAACGAGCCCAACTTTTATTTCGTCCAACCCGAGGCCTGCAACTGCACCAACCTTTACGGGTTCCTTAAAAGTTGCCAGCTTCAACGTGTTGAACTATTTTAATGGCAACGGAATTGGCGATGGTTTTCCAACGCCTCGTGGCGCAACTACGGCCGCTGAATTTGCACGCCAACGAACAAAAATCATTAACGCTATTACCAGTTCAGGTGCCGATGTAATTGGCCTGATGGAAATGGAAAATGATGGATTTGCTGCGACAAGTGCTATCCAGGACCTGGTAAATGGACTTAATGCCGTTGCAGGCGCAGGCACTTATGCATTTATAAATTCCGGCTCGATTTCCAGTGACGAAATTACCGTTTCGCTGCTATACAAACCTGCAGTGGTTAGCCCGGTTGGCGCATCGGCTGCCATTACCGGGGGAACATTTGTTGTGGTGGGCCGGGGTTCCCTTGCCCAAACATTCCAGCAGGTTTCAACCGGTGAAATTTTTACCGCGGTAGTAAACCACTTTAAATCAAAAGGAAGCAGTTCCGGTGGTATCGGTGATGCTGATGCCGGTGATGGACAAGGATTTTCAAATGGTACACGCACCAGGCAAGCCAATGAACTTGCTACCTGGCTGGAAACAAACCCCACGGGAACAACTGATCCTGACTATATCATTATGGGTGATCTGAATGCTTATGCAAAAGAAGATCCAATAGTGGCTTTAAATAATGCAGGGTTCAACAACCTGTTACCAATCACTTCTTACTCTTATGTATTTGATGGGCAAATTGGTTCACTAGATCATGCTTTGGGAAGCAGCACCATTTCGGCCCAGGTTACCGGTGCTGAAAAATGGCATATCAATGCTGATGAACCAATTGTACTGGACTACAATGTTGAATTTAAGTCAGCCGGACATCAAACCAGTTTATATAGTCCCGAACCATTCAGGGCTTCCGATCACGATCCCGTTTTAATTGGACTAGAATTGTGTACGCCGCCAACTATTACGAATGTTGCCGTAACGCAACCAAATTGTACAACTTTTACTGGTAAAATTGTAATTACCGCAACAGGCGTGGGTGTTTTAGAATACAGTATAAATGGAACCGATTGGCAGGAGTCGAATACTTTCGAAGAATTACAACCAGCCAGCTATACCATCATAGTAAGATCAAAAGCCAATCCAACCTGTTCTAAAACATACGCTGCCAACCCTGTAAATATCAATGAGGCACCTCTTGTTCCCTCCCTTTACACGGTATCCGGCGGAGGTGGTAAATGCAGCGGCAATAACGGCAGTGGCGTTGTTCCTGCATTAACTATTACACTAAGCGGATCACAAACGGGTGTAAATTACCAGTTAATAAAAAATGGACAAAATGTTGGCAGCGCCGTAGCTGGTAACGGAGGGTCATTAACTTTTGTTCAAACAGATGACGGAACGTATACCATTAGCGCAACATCTGCTGGTGGTTGCTTTGTTCTTATGAGCGGACAGGCAATAATCTATACTAACAGCAGGCCTGAGAAATTTGCAGTGACCGGGGGTGGTCAATTATGTGATGGTTCTCCAATTGTCATTGGACTTTCTTCCTCTCAAATTGGGGTTAATTACCTTTTGAAATTGAATAATGTTTATACGGGCGTAACAGTAGCCGGCACCGGATCGGCTATTAGTTTTGGCACACAGTCAACAGGCACATATAATGTTGATGCCGTTAATGCAGGCACGGGTTGCGATGCTAATATGAATGGATCCGCAGTGATAGGAACAGGCAAAAATTGTGTCACAATCCTTTCTTCCATAAATGTAAAACCAACAATTGCTGGTAGCAAAGGCAATTGGGCCCAGGTTGCTCCAAATCCCATGCTTGGCAGCGATGTAAACGTTTTGGTGAAAGGATTTGCAGGCAAGAAAGTTTCCTGGAACCTGGTTAATGCACAAGGAACAGTTATAGCTAATAACAGGTTTATTGCGGCAAGTAATGCACACCGTGAAAAACTGGTAGTTGGCAATATTATGCCAGGCGTTTATTTCTTAAAACTTCAATCGCAGGAAAATAGCGCTGCTTTGAAAGTGCTTAAAATAGACTAAGGTTTATAAGTTAATTAGTGATTTGCGGTTAGGCTTAATAATTCAGGTATTAAGCTTAACCGCTTTTTATTTACTGTTCTTTTAAAGCCCTTGTAATGAATTATAAACCATTAATAGTTACAGATTTAAGTAGAAATTTTTCCACATGGCGTTGTGATTGTTTTCAATGTGCAGTCTTCACGGCAATATGCTATAATCAGGTATGCTGGCACGGTTTTCAAAGAATCAATTCATAATATAAAATTCTTGTTATGACAATTAATGAAAAACTTGCGGACGTTTTAAACGACCTGATTCAAATAAATAATGATCGTGTAACAGGCTATGAGCGGGCGGCAGATGAAGCAAAAAATGTTGACGTAGATTTGATCGCTACGTTTAATAAGATGGCTGACGACAGCAGAAGATATGTTGCGGAATTATCGAAAGAGGTTCGCAATCTTGGCGAAATGCCCGCAGATGGCACAACCAACAGCGGAAAATTGTATCGTGTATGGATGGATGTTAAAAACACTTTTACTAATCGTGATCGCCAATCCATATTGGAATCATGTGAGTATGGAGAAGACGTTGCACAAAAAGCCTATGAAACCGCATTATCATCAGACGCAGAAATGAGTGCCGATGTTCGTCAACTAATTACAGAGCAAAAATCATCGCTAAAAACTGCGCATGATCTTATTAAAAAATATCGCGACTTGCATAAACAGGTCAGCTGAGCTTAGTTTTGAGTTTTTAGATTTGGAGTCCTGGTGAATTTTCGCCAGGATTTTTTTTGAAGTAAAGCTAAATTCCAGTCTTTACTTTAAAAGAAAATTTCAAAAAAGGTAAAAAGGTTTTCAAATTGTTAACGTCTAAATTTTTTACAGATTTGGGGTTAAGAATTTAAACAATAGATTTGGCCCTGACAACCTTCTTACATTTAACTAGCTGCGATGAAACATTGGCCGGTGGTATACATACCGCTTTTTTTGTTCGTTTTAATGATGCCAGGCAGAAGTAATTGCCAGCTTACAAATGCAGATACTGCTTTATACAACCACGCAATTGAAAATGCAACAGCATATTATCATTCCACTATCAAAGATCAACATCCTCTTCTAACAGGTCGGATGAATTTACCTTATCCCCATGCCTTTAAAGATGGCATTCCTTATTTCCTAACTGACAAATTTACTAACGGGGAAATTTTTTATGACGGCCTGTTGTATAAAAATATTCCATTGCTTTTCGACCAGGTTAGTAATTATGTAATCACTTTGGCTCAATTCGGCAGGTTGGAATTGGTTAATGAAAAAATTGTGTCCTTCAGAATAGACGGGCACCAGTTTAAAAGGTTGCAGGAAGATTCTCTCAATAAAATTTCAACCGGCTTTTATGAGCAGCTGTATACCGGCCCTACTGAAGTTTTACTTAAGGAAAAAAAATCTCTTCGCGAAGAAATACAATCAGGAGTAGAGCTGACATATTTGATCGACGGAAAAAGATCGTATTTTATAAAAAAAGACAATAGCTATTTTATAGCACGATCGAAAAAAGAGCTACTCGATATTTGTAAAACAAAACAATCAGAATTGCAGCAATTCATAAAAAAGAACAAACTTAATTTTAAGAAAGACATGGCAAATGCAATTGTGCGGGTGGCAGAATATTATGACCAACTAACAAGATAATATGAAATACCTCCTCTCCTATATTACCTGTTTTTGCATTGGTATTGCATTAGCACAAACATGTTTGGCACAGAAGGAAAAAGAACCACATGTTTCAGGTGTATATTTTCGTACACCAATGAAAACTTTCCTGGAAGATATCGGGCGACAAGTAGACTACCGACTTTTTTATGATTTAGCTGATTTTGACAGTACCATTGTTACTGTAACCTTGCAAAAACATCCGTTCAGTGAAGCCTTAAAAATGGCATTCGATAGTTCTAATTTCAAGTTTTCTATTGATCCTCAAAATCGCGTATTTATTAGTCGGGGAAAACTAGTAAGAACTACTTTACCAGCTACAATCATTCCGGGCAGTAACAAAGACAGCATTAGTAATGCATGGAGTAATCAACCCATTGATGAAGGACCGAGCGGCAAACCACTTGCCAAAGCTTCTCCTGAAAACAAGCTGTATGTTGTTGGAGATGTAAGTTTAAAATCTATACAGGGCAATGCAACTATAGCTGGTTATGTTAAAGATATAAAAACAGGAGAACCCGTTGTTGGAGCTTCGTTGACTATCGATAAATTAAAAACAGGTACCACTACCGATCAATACGGTTATTACTCTATTAGCTTGCCAAAAGGACAGCAAACAATTACCATTCAAAGCATTGGTATGTTTGATACAAGAAGACAAGTGCTACTGCATGCTGATGGTAAGCTTAATATCGAATTATTACAAAAAGTAACCACCCTGAAAAATGTAGTGATCTCCTCTCAAAAAATGAGCAATATCCGGGGCACACAAATGGGTGTTCAAAAAATTGACATTAAAACAATCAAGCAAGTTCCAGTAGCATTTGGTGAAGCTGATCTTCTGAAAGTTGTACTCACTTTGCCCGGTGTAAAGTCAGTAGGCGAAGCAAGTACAGGACTTAATGTTCGTGGAGGTTCTGCCGATCAAAACCTGATTCTTTTTAATGATGCAACCATTTATAATCCCTCGCATTTTTTTGGCTTGTTTTCAGCTTTCAACCCCGAAGTTGTAAAAGACGTTGACCTGTATAAAAGCAGCATCCCGGCAAAATATGGTGGAAGGCTATCTTCAGTTCTAGATATCAGCAGCCGCGAAGGAAACAAGAAAAAAATTACGGGAACTGCAGGTATAGGTTTGCTAACTACAAGATTGAATATAGAGGGTCCACTTATAAAAGACAGATCATCCTTTATTATTGGTGGACGGACAACATATGCTAACTACCTGCTGAAACTTTTGCCCGATCAGTATAAAAACAGCAAGGCTTTGTTTAATGATCTGAACCTGAATATAAGCCATGAGATCAATAAAAAAAATACGCTTTATTTTACAGGCTATACAAGCAATGATCGTTTCAACTTAAACAGCGATACTTTTTATACCTATGGTAATCGTAATATTTCACTTAAATACAAACATGTATTTAACAACAAATGGAATGCTATAGCAACTGCCGGTTACGACAGGTACCAGTATGATATTTCAAGCGAACAAAACCCGGTTAATGCATATAAACTTGCCTTCAATGTAAACCAGTCGTATTTTAAAACCCATTTTAATTATTACGTAAATAGCAAACACACTATAGAGTTTGGACTTCATTCGATTTTTTATAAAGTAAATCCCGGCAACTATCAGCCGGTGGGTGAAAACTCGTTGGTAACCAACAATAAAATACCTACTGAACAAGGTCTTGAATCAGCACTATATCTTAGTGACCGAATAAATATTACCCATGCACTATCGTTGGATGCAGGCATACGTTACTCATTATACAATTACCTGGGTTCACAAACTATTAATAATTATGCAAGCAACCTGCCAAAAACTGAAGGCAATCAAACAGGAACAACAGTGTATCAAAAAGGGGATGTTATAAAAACTTATGGAGGTCCTGAATACCGCGTTTCTTTGCGCTACGCCATAACAGATAGCTTTTCTATTAAAGCGGGATTTAATACCCAGCGTCAATACATTCATACGCTATCAAATACAACGGCGATGGCACCAACCGACATTCGCAAATTGAGTGATCCGAATGTTAAACCCCAATATGGCGAACAGGTTTCCTTAGGGTTGTATAAAAACCTGCTAAAAAACACCGTTGAAGTTTCAGCTGAAGTTTATTACAAACGTATCCACGACTTTTTAGATTTTAAAAGCGGTGCTATCTTAGTTATGAATCCACATGTGGAAACAGAATTAGTGAATACTAAGGGCAAAGCTTACGGGGTAGAATTAATGGTGAAAAAACTGACCGGAAAGTTTAACGGATGGGTAAGTTATACTTACGCAAGAACGCTGCTGAAGCTGGATGATCCGATAGCCGGGGAATTGATTAATAACGGAGATTATTATCCGGCCAATTACGACAAGCCGCATGACGCTACGTTTATAGGAAACTACCGGTTTACGCATCGGTTCAGTATATCAATGAATACCACCTACAGTACTGGTCGCCCGATTACCTTACCCGTTGGCAGCTTTTATTATGCCGGATCAATCAGAACATTATATGCCGATAGAAATGCTTACCGCATCCCGGATTATTTTAGAACAGACCTGTCGGTTAATGTTGATGGAAGCCATAAACTCACCCAATGGTTTCATAGCATTTGGACAATTGGTGTATACAATCTGACGGGTAGGAAAAACCCCTACTCTGTTTATTTTGTTTCTGAAAATGGTGTAGTAAATGGTTATAAATTATCCATTTTTGGTAGTGCCATTCCATACGTTAATTTAAACATCAGGTTTTAAATTTTATAGCATGAAAAAAGTTTTTTACCTGTTTATAATTTTGATTACAGGCGCTTGTAAAGAAAAGTATGTTCCACCTTTTGAAGCACCGGCAAATGGATACCTGGTAGTAGAAGGAAATATTAATAATGGCAATACGACAACCAGCTTACAGCTTACACGCACTTCTACACTTAGTGCAACCGGCAGAATATATGAGCAAGGTGCCATTGTCACCATTGAAGGAAAAGACAATTCTGTTGTTTTACTACCTGAACAATTTGCCGGCCATTATACTATTTCTTCACTTAACCTTGCGCCGTTGCAGGAATATAGGTTACATATAAAAATAAAAGCTGGCAAAGAATACCTATCAGATTATGTTGCTGTCAAGGCGAGCCCCGTTATAGATAGCCTGACCTGGGAAAGAACGCCTGAAGGTGTTGAAACATTTGTAAATGCGCACGATAATTTGGATGCCACCCGTTATTATTTATGGGACTACGTTGAAACATGGGAATTTCATTCACCCTACCTAAAGGTTCTAAAATACAAAAACAATACGGTTGAATATATCGATTCAACTACTTATGGACCTGATCGTTCCATTATGACCTGTTGGTCAAGTCGTTCCTCTACAAATATTTTGCTTGGTTCAACCGCAAAGTTGAATGAGAATAAAGTTTACCTGCCGGTTTGTTTTGTTCCAAAAGGTTCAAAGGATATAAGCGTTTTATACAGCATCAACGTAAGACAATTTGCACTAAGTAAAGAAGCATTTGAGTTCCTGGAAAAGATGAAGAAAAACACGGAAAGTACCGGTTCAATCTTTGATCCGCAGCCATCTGAATTAAAAGGCAATATTCGAAGTGTTACTGATCCAAATGAACCCGTTATTGGTTTTGTAAACATTTCCAGCCTCCAGGAAAAAAGACTATTTATTTATAACAACCAGCTACCAGGCTGGAACCATAATTACCCTTGTCTCCGGCAAGAGATTCAGAATCACCCCGATAGTGTAAAGCTAGCAATTGACGGTGGTTATTTTCCTACTGAAGTAAACATTAAACTGAGAGAAACGATTGTTTCTTTCTTTGTTACTGCGTCCCAGGTATGTTATGATTGCACTTTATCGGGCACAAATGTTAAACCTGTTTTCTGGCCTTAATAACAAACGAACATGATGCTTCTTAATATAAAACGACCAGGATTTTCTACACGTATTGTAATTGGCAGTATCTATTTTTCATTTATTGTTATTGCCATCATTATTCCTGCAAACACTTGCTGTCAAAGCATTTCCGATTCTATATTGATAAAATTTAATTCATACGGAAGAAAGAATTTGCAGGAGAAGCTTTTTGTTCATACCGACAAAAATTATTACCTGGCTGGTGAAATGCTTTGGATGAAAATTTACCAAACCGATGCTTTTTTTAACAGGCCTCTTTCGCTGAGTACTGTTGCCTACACGGAATTATTGGACAATAAAAACAATCCCGTTCTACAAATCAAATCCGAATTACAAAAGGCTCATGGTACCGCTGCTATTTTTATACCAGTTACATTTGCTTCAGGTAATTATAAACTTAGAACCTACACTGCCTGGATGAAAAATTATAGTGCTGATTTTTATTTTGAAAAATCTATCACCATAGTAAATTCTCAGCAACCGGTTGATGTTTCGCCTGCCAATATCAGTAAAAATGTCAATATTTCTTTTTACCCTGAAGGTGGGCATCTTGTATATAACCTGGCTTCTAAAATTGCTGTAGCCGTTACCGATAACGAAGCAAAAGGATTGTTGTATAAAGGAGTTATAACGGATGAAAACGGTAGTACCATCACTAGTTTTTCGCCTTATAAATTTGGTTTGGCAAAATTTGAATTTAAACCGGGAACCGGTCACCGTTACACTGCTACCATTACACTAGCTGATGGTACGGTTGTTACCAAAAGCCTTCCCGAAATTAACGATGATGGTTTCGTGATGCAACTAGTTACTGGGGATGCTAATTCGCTGGCGATAACAGTAACCGCCACCCAAAATGCTTTAAAAAATACCAGGTCTGTTTTCTTGCTGGCACATACGCGGCACTCCGTTAAAAAGGTAATGTCAGCAACATTTACAAATGGAATTGCTGTGTTTAAGGTTGCTGTTGAATCATTAGGAGAAGGTGTTTCTCATTTTACCATTTTTGACGAAAACAAACATCCTATACTGGAACGGTTGTATTTCAGGCCGCCTTTAAACAAGTTCGACATAATGATTGAACCTGGCCAACAAGTATATGGCAGCAGGAGTAAAATTGATTTAAATATCCGGGCAACTATCGATAAGGAAGCAGCCAGCCAGGCTGATCTGTCAATGGCAGTTTACAAGCTTGATTCGCTACAACCTTTTGATCAGCAAACTATAACAGATTACTTGTGGCTTAGTTCAGATCTTACTGGTAAAGTTGAATCACCCTGGTGGTATTTTGATCAAAAAGATAGCAGTGTAATTGCTGCAGATAACCTGATGCTTACGCATGGATGGAGACGTTTTAGCTGGGATAAGATGTTGTACGACCAGCCTTCTGTAATAAAATTACCTGCGGAATTGAACGGACATCTTGTTACTGGTAAAATCGTTGATAATAAAAACAATCAACCCGTAATTGGTATAAAAGGTTATTTAACTGTTCCTGGATTAAAACCAATTTTTAAAATTGCTTCCAGTGATTCTAACGGCAATATTCAGTTCTTAATGAGAGATTTTTATGCAACACCCGGTATAATTGTTCAAACAGCTACCGACGGCGACGATTCGTTGAATCATGTTGAAATTGCAAGCCCCTTTTCATATCAATACAGCAATAATTTTTTACCATCATTTAAGCTGGCTTCACCAACATCGTCACTGCTGCTGGAAAAAAGTATTGCAATGCAAGTTCAGAATGTTTATGGTGCTACGAATGCACATTTGTATACCAATTTGACAAGCGATAGTTTGCCATTCTATAATTATTCAAATGATAGTTATCTATTGGATAAATACACAAGATTTACAACGGTAGAAGAGATCTTTAGAGAGTATGTTCCATATGTAAGTGTGCGCAGGAGAAATGGACGTTTTCATCTGCCGGTATTTGATGACTCAAAGCATAACGGTAGTTTTGACGTTGATCCGCTGGTATTAATAGATGGTTTACCAGTTTTCAATTTTAATGCGATAATGGCTTATGATCCTTTAAAAATTCGAAAAGTTGATATTGTAACAAGGCGTTTTGCAATGGGCAAAACTTATTTTGATGGCATTATAAATTTTTCAACTTATAAAGGCGACCTGGAAGCGTTTGAAATTGACCCAAAGGCAACAGTTTTAGATTATGAAGCTTTGCAACTGCAGCGGGAATTTAACGCGCCGGTTTATAACAACGAAGAACAATTTGCCAGCCATAAGCCTGATTTCAGAAGCTTGTTGCAATGGTCGCCTAATATCAAAACGGGTTCAAACGGCCAGGCGCAAATTAATTTTTACAGTTCCGACATAACTGGAAAATTTGTGGCAATTGCACAGGGAATAACTGCCAGTGGTAAAACAGGGAATGGGTTCGTTTATTTTGAAGTAAAATAAAAAGAAGCAAGGCATATTTCATTTAAAAAGGGATGAATTTAATTTATCAATTCCTTTATCATTAAAAACAAATCTCTTCAAAAATTAAAAACTTCCTCACTCACCACTCACAATTCACCATTCACTACTGACTAATTCAAACTCCTGAAATCAACCGGCACTAATTTACTAACACCAGCTTCCTGCATGGTAACGCCATAAATTACATCTACGGCACTCATGGTTTGCTTGTTGTGTGTAACAATAATGAACTGGCTGTTTTCACTGAACTGCTTGATCATGTTGGTGAACTTTCCAACGTTGGCATCATCCAATGGTGCATCCACTTCATCCAAAATACAAAATGGTGCTGGCTTAATCAGGTAGATGGCAAATAATAAAGCAGTTGCCGTTAAGGTTTTTTCACCACCACTTAATTGCGAAATGGATGATGGTCTTTTTCCTTTTGGTTTTGCAACAATATCTATACCGGTTTCAGCCAGGTTTTCGGGATTTTCCAAGACCATATCGGCAGTATCTTCTTCTGTAAATAAGGCTTTAAACACCCGCTGAAAATTCTCCCTGACTGCATTAAAAGTATCCAGGAATTGTTGGTTGGCAGTCGCTTCTACTTCTTGTATGGTTTGCAATAAACTTTCCTTAGCTGTAACCAAATCGTTTTTTTGCTCCAGGATAAACTCGTACCGTTTTTTCATTTCGGTATAAGCTTCAATAGCAGTAGGGTTTACTTCACCAAGATTTTCAAGACGTTTTTTCATCCGGTCAACACTTGCCTGCAATTCTTCCAGCGGTGTATCGTTTTCTCTTTGCTGATCCAATATATCATCGAGGTTAATCTTGAATTCAACATCCAATCTTTCCTTCATACCTGCCAGCTGCAATTTCAATGAATTGAGCTGGTCTTTTATTTCACCTAATAAATGATCGATCATTTCCCGGCTCTTTACCAGGTGCCTTAATTCACTCTCACGTTCATTGATAGAATTGCGATGATTGTAATAAGCTTGGTCGGCCTGGTTCAACGATTTTTCATCAATTTCTTTCTGGCGCATCAGGTTTATCAATAGTTGATCAGCAGTTTCTAATTGACTGCGATTTGCAACTATTTGTTCCGACGCCTGGCCCAACTGTAATTTACTTTCTTCTACCTGGCGTTGCAGGTTATTTACCTGCTGTTGTTTAAAGGCTAACTCTTGCTCAAGCGCTGCAATCTTGCTTTGCTGGCGGGTAAATCCAATATTCCCCTCATTATATTGGCCGGCGCTTTGCTGGTATTCGGCTTCGGCTAACTTGTAAAAATCTTCTTTGGTCTGAATGGCTGCCTGTGCATCCGACAATTGCTCACTCAGCTTTTCCAGGTTTTCTCTTACACTGGCAATGGCATCCTGTTGTTGTAGCAGCTGGTCCTCAAAATTCATTAACCTGGCTGAAGCACTGGTTTGGCTGGCCTGCAAGTTTTCAATTCTATTGCGGGAAGCAAAAACGGCATTTGTCAACTGCAAAATTTCCTGCTCGGTCTGGCGAATGACGTTTTCTTTTAGCTGCTCGTTAAATCCTAAAACTTCAGCATGTTTTTTACTGATCCGTCCTTTCAGTTCATCAACAATTTTTTCCTGTTGTTGAATGGTTAGCATCAGCTTTTCCAGGTTCTTGGCACGCCCAATTTTTTTACCTTCAAAAAGTCCGACACTTCCGCCCTGGATAGAGTATTTGCCCTTTACATACTTTCCTGATTTTTCGAGAATGATATGGTCATTACTATTTTCTAAAACCGATTCATCTTCTGCAATAAATACATTGCTTAATAAATGCATTGCGAGGTTGCGATATCTTGGTTCCACTTCAATCACTTCCATGGCTGGTTTTGCGCCGGGCAGGAACAAGCCATGATTGGTGCTGGCTTTTCTAGTTTCACCTTCCACGAATGCATTTACCTGGTTTAGCAAAAAGAAGTTGGCTTTGCCTTTCTGATTGTTCTCCAGAAGATTTACCGCCTGCATTCCTTCTGCCAAATCACTCACTACATAGTAGTTTAGATAGGGTTCGAGCACGTTTTCAACAGCGGCGCGGTATTGTTCTTTTACATAAATAATATCGCTTAAAATGGGTGCGTGATGATTCCAGTTAGGATTTTTATGCAGGAACTTTACGCTATCCGGGTAGCCTTCCATTTTATCGATCAGGCTTTTCAACAAATCATATTCGTTTCGCTTTTGATCGAGTTTTCGATTTTCATCTACTAAATGACTTCGCAGTTCTTCCATCTGCCCCTGTCCTGCCAAAATCTGTTCTTTGGTTTGTTCATGCTGCTGGCGAAGATTTTCCAGGAAATGTTTTTTATCAGCCAATTCCGTTTCCTTATCCTCCTTCACTCTTTCTTCTTTTGTAACCTGGTCGAAACGTTGCTCCTGTTCTTCCTGCAACTGCATAATGCTGCGCTGGTAGTTAAGGATACTTGTATCGGCTACCGCTACTTTTTTCTCTGCGTCAAACTGGCTACGTTGTATAGTTTGCAGATCATTCCGACTTGCATCCAGTTCACGCCGTTTTTCATCGTATACATTGCGTTTTTCTTCTAATACCGATTTAAGTTTTGAAAGCTGTTCCTGTAATTCAATTAATTTTTCGCGTTCCAGGATTACTTGCTCACTGGTAAAATCCACGCTGTCTGCGAGGCTGGTTAATTGCCCTTCACTCTTCTCGAGAAAATCCTGCAGTGTGGTTTCCTTTTCCGACAGAAACTTTAATTGTTGGCTCGCTAAATTCTTCTCGTTTTCTTTTGAACGCAATTGTTGAACGAGGTCGTTGAAGGCATGCTGCATTTGTTGCAATGCTTTTTCCTCCTCAATAAAAACAAATTTTTCTTTTTCCAGGTCCGCTTCTCCGGTTGCTACCAAAGCTTCTAACCCAATTTTCTTATCGGTTTCTGTTTTTTGTTGTTCATTCAGGTCGTGGTATTGCGTATTGAAGCCTTCAAGTGAAGCTTTGGCTAATTCCACGCTAACCAGCTTGTATTCCTTCTTTATTTCGAAATATTTCTCTGCCTTTTTAGCCTGGTTTTCAAGTGCTTTAAGTTGGTTGTTGATCTCGAAGAGTAAATCTTCAATACGTGCTAAATCCTGCTCCGTTGCATCCAGTTTTAACTTAGCTTCTTTCTTCCTGGTTTTATAAATGGTAATTCCCGCAGCTTGTTCCAGCATACGGCGGCGGCTATTTTCTTTGTCTTTGATAATGTCGTCTACCATACCCAGTTCGATAATTGCATAGCTGTCGGTGCTTACACCTGTATCCATAAACAGGTTATGGATGTCTTTTAAACGACACTGTACATCATTGAGCCTGTATTCACTTTCACCGTTTTTATAGAACCTGCGGGTAACTGTGACAGTAGTAAATTCAGTGGGAAGCAGGTTCCTGGTATTCTCAAAAGTTAGGCTAACTTCTGCCAAACCGGAGGCAGAACGGGTTTTAGAACCGTTAAAAACAAGGCTCTCAAGATTTTCACTTCGCAGGTTACTGATCTTATGTTCACCAATGACCCAACGAATGCTATCGATAATGTTACTCTTTCCACAACCGTTCGGGCCAATAATGCCGGTAATCCCTTCATCAAAATTGAGGATGGTTTTATCTGCAAAACTTTTAAACCCTTTGATTTCCAAACTTTTAAGCCGCACAGTCGATTATATTAATGAAATGATTATTGTACCCGGTAAGGCTGCCGGTTACTTTACGTTCGAAAACCTGACAGGGCGACAAATATAGCCGAACGTAAACGGAACATCACCACTGAATTTAGTTGTTCCCCCGTTTTTTTACACGAGATATACACATCCGGTTTTTAATCTTTTAGAGGGAAAAGTTCAACGAAGTTTTTGGGCGGCTGAAGTATGATTCAAAATAGATTTTTCCTTTCGATAAAATAAAACAGGCCCTGCCCTATGCGGCAAGACCTGTTTACTAATATACTTCCACAACCATCATGGCTTCTGATTGCCATAAATATCCAGCTCAACTATATTTCTACCTAATTTCTTAACCTCATCCAATTGAGTGGCTTTATCACCCACTACTAAATACACCATTTCTGTTTCCTGCAGATAAGTGTCTATTACCTTTTTGAAGTCGGCCAATTGCATGCTGATCAATTCTTGTTGTCCTTCTTCGATGTATTTCAATGTCTTGTTGTACTTACTAATATCGCTAAGCATACCCAGCTTTGCCGTTTGGGTCTCATACAATAGAGAGCTGGTTTTCATTACCTTGTTCCTGGTTATTGCAACATCCTGTTCAGTAAAAGTTTTACTATAATCAGCAATCATATTTTTTATCAGTTCCAATGACGCAAGTGTAGCATTGGCACGAACACTTGTAATGGCAGCAAACGGAGCCACTTCTTTTGAATTAAAAATTAAAGATTGCGCTCCATAGGTATATCCTTTTCCAATTCTTAAAACCTGGTTTAGCCTGCTGCTGATACCACCGCCCAACATTTCATTGGCATAAGCAAGGTTGTTACTATTTGGATCGGAAGCTGAAAGCGCCAGTTTACCAATGTATAGCACAGATTGCTTGGCACCTGGTACATCAATAAAATAAAGGGTGTTCGAAGCGGTTTTAGCAGGTAAATTGTAAGCTGGCATAGTAACCGTTTTCGATTGCCATTTACTATCTAACGATGTCATAATTTTTTGCATTCTGCCAGGCGTTACCGCACCAGCTAAATGAAAAGCGGCACCGGCTGGAACTACATAGGTATTATAATAGGTCTTTAAATCGTCCAGTGTAATATTTTCAACTGTTTTTGGAACACCGGTCAGAGGATATCCCAAAATATGATCAGTTCCATACATTAATTTATTAAAATTTAATCCTGCAACCGCGTTTGCATTTGCCTCCCTGCCTTTTATATTAGTATTTAAAGCTTTATATAATCTGTCATATTCTTTTTTATCCCAGCGTGGTTCCAGTAAAATTTCCTGAACAAGGGCAAGAGTTGCTTCGAAGTTTTTTTCAAGGCAGTTAGCCCTTATGCGCATTTCTTCAGGACCACTGTTTACAAAAATGTTTGCTCCCAATAATTCAATTGCTTCTTCTAATTGTTCCGGAGTTTTAGATACAGTTCCCTGCATCATCATGCTGGCCAGCAAACTGGAAACACCTGATTTCCGGATGGGATCAGCCCAATGGCCGCCACGGATCACAATTTCAAATGTTACAAGCGGAATTTCTTTGCTTTCGATAGCAAAACCTTTCATTCCATTTTTAAATGTGTAGGTCGCAATAGCGGGCATTTTAAACAAAGGCATTTCTCCAAAAGCTGGTTCCGACCTATCGTGTTTTGTAATTGTTTTCTCGAATTTGGCATCTTCACCCTGGCTTACTTCCTCATTTTTTGCACCTGCTTCCACTTTTTCTATCCAAACAGTAGCCAACTCCGATCCTTCTACCGCCATGTCTTTTTTGCCTTTTGGTACGAAGCTGGTCATTACATAGGGTTTACCTTTTATATACTTGTTGTACACCCGCATTATATCATCCCGGGTAACTGCTTTTGTAAGTTCAGCAGCTTTTATCAAAAACACAGGGTCACCTTTAAAAACATTATCCGCTGCAAGACGCTGTGACTTGTCGAGTACATTTTCAACTCCGCGGTAAAGATTTGTTTCAATTCCAGCTTTTATTCTCTGCAAGTCGGAATCAGTAAATCCCTTTTTTTCAAATTCAATCAACGCTGTTTCAATGGCTGTTTTTACCTCCTGCAATTTTGTGTCTTCATTGGCACGAACAGAAATGGAGAAATCTCCTGCAACCTCTTTGCTATCCTGTCCTGTATTTACGCCTGGTGCCAGTTTTTTTTCTTCAACAATAATTTTATACAACGGAGATTTACGGTTGCCACTCAATAATTGGCTTAAAACATCCAATGCATACGAATCCGGATGGTATTGCTCTACTGTAGGAAAAACCATATTCAGTTCAGGTAGCCGGGCAAAATTGTCTTCATACCAAAGTGATTTGGTTTGTGACAAAGTAACAGGTTGTGGTTTTAAAACTTCGACCTGGGGACCTTTTCTTATTTCACCAAACCAAAGTTTTACCCGTTCTTTTGTTTTAGCAATATTGATATCCCCGGCAATCACCAGGGTTGCATTAGCGGCTCCGTAATAACGTTCATAAAATTCTTTTACGTCCTCCAGTGAAGCAGCCTGTAAATCGGGTAGCGAACCAATTACAGTCCAATTATAAGGGTGGCCGGGAGGATATAAATTACTTGAAATTATTTCGTTGGTATTTCCATAAGGAACATTATCATAGTTCTGTCTTTTTTCGTTTTTAACTACCTGTATCTCTTTGGCAAGAGCCTCTTTTGTAACCGTGTTGATCATAAAACCCAGCCTGTCCGAATCAATCCAGAGGATTTTTTCAAAAGCATCTTTGGGAATTACTTCGTAATAGATTGTTCCATCATTCCAGGTTCCACCATTGCGGTTACCACCCCATTCGGGGATCAGTTTGCGGTTAGCTCCACGAGGTGTATTCTCTGAATGGTTAAAAGACATGTGTTCGAAAAAGTGTGCAAAGCCAGTCTTACCAGGCTTTTCGCGGTTTGAACCCACGTGTACTAAAGTGGTAACAGCGATTATCGGGTCCGAATGATCTTCATGCAAAATCACCTGCAAGCCATTGTCTAAAACAAACTTCTCATAAGGAATACTGAAACTACCTGCAGCCGCTTGTTTTTGGGCGTTTACTGCCGTACAAAAAGTAGTCGCAATAGCAAAAAACGCCACTGTTTTTAAATATGTCATATAAATGTTGCTTGTTGGATATGAAAGTATCCAAATTATAGTTTGCTAAGACTTACAATTTGACGAATGGCATCACTATTCTGTATTTATTTTTGATGCTAATTACAAGACTTGATAATCAAAATAAATTATGGCAGAAGACCTTTTTATAATAACCGGCACTAAAGAAGAACAATATTTAGAATTGCTTCCACAAATCGAAGCATTACTAACTGGCGAAACGGACCTGGTTGCAAATCTTGCCAACATAGCAGCTGCTTTAAAACAGCAGTTCAACTGGTGGTGGATCGGTTTTTACCTGGTGAAAAATAATGAACTAGTGCTTGGTCCTTTCCAGGGCCCTGTTGCCTGTACCAGGATAGCAAAAAGCCGCGGTGTATGCGGAACTTCCTGGGCACAGGCTAAAACATTAATTGTTCCGGACGTTGAAAAATTTCCCGGGCATATTGCCTGCAGCAGTTTTTCCAAAAGTGAAATTGTAGTTCCACTAATAAAAGACGGAATTGTTTGGGGTGTACTGGATGCCGATAGTGAGCATTATAATTTTTATGATGAAACAGACCAGCACTATCTTGAAAAAATAGTAGACTTGCTACAGGATTTCTCCTGTTGAATTTTCTTAAATATCCCAATATTTTCACTCCCTACTCAATTTTTCAGTTGGGTAAATGAATGCAATAAATTTGCGCCCCATGTTTAAAGAGCTGCGCAATACATTGCCAATTGCATTTCCACTAATCCTAAGTAATATAACGCAGGTTTCGCTGGGTCTTATTGATAGTGCTATGGTTGGGGCCATAGATTATTACCAGCTGGCTGCATCTTCCCTGGTAGTGAATGCAGTAGCTATTCCACAAGTGATTGGTACAGGTATAACAATGGCCATTTCGCCACTCGTTGCGTTTTCAAGAGGCAGAAACGACAATCATAGTGCATCTACCCTATTGTTCAACGGCGTTTGGATCAGCGCCATTACAGGTCTTATTATTTCCCTGGCAATAGTTGCCGGCAAAAATATCTTATTGCATCTCGACCAGGAAGAAAAAGTAGCCACAACTGCCATTCCCTATTTTGTTTTAATGGGCTGGTCGTTGTTTCCGATGATGATCTTTTTAGGGCTAAAACAATTTGCAGATGGACTGGAATTTACAAAAACCGGTATGGTACTTTCCTTGGTTGCCTTGCCAGTGAATGCCTTCCTTTGCTGGATCTTTATTTTTGGCAACCTGGGCATGCCGCGCATGGAATTAGCAGGTGCAGGGCTTGCAACGCTCATCACCCGCATCCTGCAGGCTATTGCCATGATCATTGTTGTTTTTTATCACAGGATCTTTCAACCCTTTATACAACTGCGGCATTCAGCCTGGCATTTCAATAAAAGGGCTATTTCGGAATTATTACATATTGGTATTCCCAGCAGCCTGCAATATACTATGGAAGCCGGTGCCTTTTCTGTGTCCGGCATTATGATCGGCTGGCTCGGGGCAACGGCCCAGGCTGCCCATCAAATTGCCCTGAACTGTGCCTCTTTCACCTTTATGGCTTCGCTGGGTTTATCGCTGGCGGCTTCTATCAGGATCAGTAATGCTTTTGGACAAAAAAACAAGATCCTGTTACGCAATATTGGTACCAGCACAATAGCAGGTGGTATAAGCTATGGAATAATTTGTGCCTTGTTTTTTGTTGTTTTTAGAAACCAACTCCCCTATTTGTTTAATTCAGATGCAATGGTCATACACATGGCAGCTGGTTTGTTATTGTTGGGCGCATTATTCCAGATAAGCGATGCAACACAAGCTATAGGAGTTGGATTATTACGAGGCATAAAAGATGTAAAACGCCCAACGCTTTATGTGGCTATAGCTTATTGGGTGATAGGAATTCCAGCAGGTTATTGGTTGGCATTTTCGTTGAAAATGGGAGCAGCTGGTATTTGGCTTGGATTTGTAGCAGGTCTTACAGCATCCAGTATTTTATTAAACCATCGATTCCTGCGTAAAACGAAACTCAGCTGATTGTTTTATTTGGCGAATAGAAATACTGTTTTTTGTGTATGATACATCACATGATATTTTAATGGTATTCATTAATTGAAATTAATTTTTGAAATGGCTTTTAATAATCACATCAACATGTGATTGTTAACCCCTTTTCAGATTTACATATTTGCAGGGTTAATAATTCACACCACCTACAAAAAACTACACACCATGATCAAGAAGATCCTCAGGATCCTGAAGTGGACAGGTTTAATCCTGCTTGCCATCATTGCTATTTTTTCGGTTGTTGTTGCATCCCGTCAGAATTTGACTTATGATGCACCTTATCCGAACATCAAAGCCTCTACAGACAGCACCATTATTTTGCGTGGTAAAGAACTGGTATTTGGACCTGCGCATTGTGCCGATTGCCATGCGCCCAATGCTAGTGCCGAAGAACTGGCAAAGAACATGGATGTGCCTCTGACGGGAGGCTTTGAATTTAGCCTTGGCATTGCGAACATTTTTACAAGAAACATTACACCGGATAAAGAAACGGGTATAGGCAATTTAACTGATGGTGAAATTGCAAGAGCCTTGCGCTATGGTGTTAAAGAAGATGGCACTGCATTATTTGATTTTATGCCTTTTCACAACACCAGCGATGAAGATCTTACCGCTATTATTTCGTATATCAGGGCACAAAAACCAGTACACAATCCAGTACCTGAAAACAGAAGAAATATTGTAGGCAATGTAATACAGGCTTTCCTGATAAAGCCGGTGGGACCGAAAGGAAATGTTGTGAAATCTATACGGCGTGATTCAACTATTGCCTATGGTGAATACCTTACCAATAGTGTTGCCAATTGTGTGGGCTGCCATACACCACGGGATATGATGACCGGAGCATTTATAGGCCCTGACTTTTCAGGTGGAATGGGTTTTAAACATCCGAAGGATCCTGACAAAATCACTTATTTCTCTCCTAACCTTACTCCTGATAAAACAACTGGTCGTATTACCAACTGGACACAGGATCAGTTCGTAAAAAGATTTAAGAAAGGAAAACTGTTACAATACAGTGAGATGCCCTGGAATTCTTTTTCTAAAATGAGTGAAAATGATTTGAAAGCCATCTATAAATACCTGCATACTTTAAAACCAGTAAAACATGAATTTGCACAGATGAGTGCGGAAGAAAAGTAATATACCGGCTTCGATAAAGTATTTGACCGATGGAAATATTATCTGTAGAGACAGCTTGTTATCCTTTAGTAAAGCATCCATCAAAATTGGTTTAAAACTTAATAATTAATACCCTTAAAATGTAAAGAGGCTGCCCCGTAAGGCAGCCTCTAAAATGATAATTAATATAAGTAATTAAGAAACGTTATTTGATACCTATCAATTTTCCACTTACTTTTTGATCACCTATTCTGAATATGTAAACCAGGTTTGATCTTTGTGAATAAGGAACATTATAATCAATCGTCCGTACTTCTCCTTTTGACATATTTCCCTGGAAGACTGACTGCAATTTTTGACCCTGTAAATTAAATAAATCCAGAGAACCTTTTCCTGCTTGCGGCACTCTTATTGAGAACCTTATTTTATCACTAAATGGATTAGGTGCTGCTGAGACAGAAGGCAATGTTGAGACCTCTACTTTTTGACTTGCTTTAGAAGTAACTGCAATACCGGGATCAGAAACTAAATCATCAAAATTTATAGGGCACATTTCAGGATTAGATTTACATCCTCCGGAAGTTGTTGAAACTACTTTATAACCCTGGCCGATATGAAGCCCGGTAAATATCAGGTCCCCACTCACATATCCGTCAGGTCCAGGAGGAAGTGTTACTTCATTCCCATCCAATTGTGTCAGTTTGTAAGTGCTTCCTGGCTGTGGATTGTTTACCTGAACGCTAAAAGCGAATGTTGAACAGGTTGGTGGAATAAATGTTACCTGAGGCGGAGCTGCATCAGGATTTACTTTTATAGTGAAGGTCTTAGAAGGACCATCGCAGGTTAAACCACCTCCAGTGAAATGTGGAGTAACTGTAATAGTTGCTGTTGACGATGAAGCACCTGTTGTACCGATAAATGCAGCAATATTTCCAGTTCCACTTGCGTCCAAACCTATTGAAGTATTGTCATTTGTCCAGGTGAAGGAAGTAGCACCTGCACCGGCAAATACTATAGCTGTGGTACTGGTGCCTTTGCAGATTTCCTGGTTGCCAGGCTGGTCAACTGCCGGTGTTGGATTTACGGTGATTGTAAAGGATTTGGCAGCACCATCACAATTTAACGATCCAACGGTATTACGTGGTGTTACAGTAATCGTTGCAACAATCGGTGATGAACCAGAATTTGTTCCTGAAAAAGCGGCTATATCACCGGTGCCACTTGCTGCAAGGCCTATAGCTATATTATCATTGGTCCAATTATAAGAGGTTGCGCCGGTTCCGGTAAAACTAATGGCTGTTGTGAGAGTACCATTACAAATTAACTGGTTACCGGGCTGATCTACATCCGGTCTTGGGTATACTGTTGCCGTTTTAGATGAAGTAGCTGGCGGACAGTTTGGATTGCTGCTGGTTGTTGATAAAGTAACAATTGCAGAAGTTGTTCCTGCTGCCAGGCTAAGTGTTGCAGAAGCAACTCCTGCATTAAACACCTCGTTGGAAAGAGTTCCGGCGGTAGTACTCCAGGCTGGAGTTCCATTATCATAAGTACCTGTAACAGTAAACACAGTTGGACCAGGTACAGTTTCGCATTGTGGCGTGATGGAATTTACCAACGCGGCTGAAGCTGGTGTCAGAGGGAATCTTAAAACATCCCAATCTTTTAACTCGGAAGTATAAGAAGCAGATGCCCGGGTTTTGACGGTTACTGTTGCATTAGGAGTACATTGTTCCAAACCGGCCAAACCTAAGGCGCTAACATTAATGGCGCCCTCTACAAATTGAAAAGCTGATGAAGTATTAGATGGAGCACCGTCGCCCGTAAAGGCTTTCATTGGTGCAACAGCATCTACAGCCAAAGTATTCGTTGTCATAAAAGCGGAGCCCGCGGGCAATGTTAGTTCATCTGACCAGGTACCAGATGCCAGCCATTTGCGAATACCTACGATTGGAGTTTTTCCACCCTGCGTGTAATTGATAACAAGCAGAATATCGTCGATAGTGCGTCCATTCAGGGGACCAAGTCCTGTCATGAAACCACCATCAGTCGTAACACCTGCCTGGTTGTATTCAAAGTCGAGATAACTGTTACCGTTTGTTGAGCGTGTTTCAGCCCCGAAAAACAACCACAAATTATTGTTCGCAGCATTTCTTCTTGCATGCAAAAATACATTGGTGATGTCGTTTTTTTGAGGACCACCACTTCCTTCATCAATAGCATAAGGATCTTGCCCGGCTCCAATGGCATCACTGTTTTTGTTAGATGTTCCACCAAAAACCGATAGATCCGGAGGTAAGTTGGTACCCCAATTTCCATCCACCTGCCATAACGCGGTACGGTCAGCCGTCAATCCTGGTACCGAAACATTATTCAGTTGTTTTAAAACGGCATTTCCTGTTGTTCCTTTCGACCAGTCGTCACCAATACCTCCGAAATAATTTTGATTGGGTGCAGTAGTTTTCCAGAAAGGTGGAGTATAGCCCGATTTAAAACTTGCATCAACTTCAAATCCAACAACAGTGCTGCCAGTTCCTTGTCCAACAGAAATACCAGCGCTTGCTAACAACAAAAACAATAATGAAGAGAAAAGCTTAAAATAAATAGTATAGAATTTTTTAAGCTGTACGAAGGTGAATGTAGGTTGCATAAATAAATAATTTAATTTATGAATAGAATTTCTTAATCGTTTTTAAAACCTTTTTTAATATTTCACGTAAGAAAAACGGCAGTTATTTACCACCAGGCAATACTTTACCAGTACCATACTTATAACATAGCATGGCAGAGATAGCTGGTCGATCAATTAATTAACAGATCTTGTTATATTAGTAGATTTTCTAACAGGACTGTTCTTTAAATTAATCGGCTTTTTGCTGTAAAACTTTTAAATGAACCTGTTAGGTTAAAACACAGGTTTAATTTGAAGCTAAGTTGGTGTAAACGATAACAGGCTATGTACTTCCTGGTTCAGTGTCCCCAGGAGATCAACCTGCCATGCCTGTTGATCAATATTAAATTTCATAACAAATGAATTCAATTTTAAAAACATGGAGGCTATCGCATAAAATATTGGTAGCAATAGTTATCTAAGAATGATTGGATATGGCATATAGGATACATAACAAAAGCTATTTTGAAAAGCCTTAAACGTTTTGTATAAATTTTACTTCGATAGGATTGGTTGATTACAGTTGTATAAAATATTTTCGGTTGCTTACGTAATGCTTCTACTAATGTAGTAATGAAAACAATTAATCCAAAGGTTTTTTAAAGTATTTCTTACAAAATAAAAAATAAAATTTATCGAAATCATATTATTTTATTTAACACTTTGATATATAACTAATAGTAAGTCATCAGCATCCTTTTCATTAATAATTCGGACCTCATCTTTATCTTACTCAGCATTTATTTAAAAATTATTTTATTACACAACTTAATATAAATCTTTATAGTCGCGATGGCATATGATTCAACTTCAATGGCAATCTTTTGATAAAACGGTTTAATATAATTCCACGATTGTTCTACAAGTTTTACATGATTAGATTTTAGAAAATAAAATTATAGATTATGATTATTATTTATTTAATTGGAATTTCAGAAACCAGGGACTTAACCCAATGTGGATATTTTTAAACGCACTTAACAGGATTAATAATATTTGAATACGAATGACTTTAATAAAGCTGTAGCGTTAAGTAAAGAATATTGTCAATTAAGTTTAAAATGTTACAACTTTCTGCTTTCCCCAATTAGAATACTATTACGAAAAATTTCTTTGCGAATGTTGGGATATAAAAAAACCGCCTCTTCAGGAGGCGGTTTTTTTATATTTTTTTTAGATAGCTTACTCGTTCAACTGAATCAGCTTACCTGAAATGTTCTTATCTCCCATTCTTAAAATATAAGACAGGTTTGATTGTTTGTTTACTGGCATATTTAGTTCAAAAGTTTGACTGCCTGCATATATAAGGCCACTGAAAACAGTTTTGACTTTTTGACCCAAGGCATTATAAACATCCAATGAACCCTTACCAGCAACGCTGGAAGTAACTACAAATTTCACTTTTTGACTAAATGGGTTTGGATATGCTCTAACAGTTGCCTGATCAATGATCTTTTTGCGATCGGGTTGAATTGATTTTGTTTTACCTAAAGTTGTAACCGAACTTTTTGCTTTTGATTGAACCGTTGGCTCTTCACAATTCGATACGTTACAATCGGCAGGATCAGACACGCAACCATCCTTTTTAACGAGTATGCCAGTAACAGCACCCGGCGCTAAACCAGGAAACGCATTACCCGATTGGTAACTTGTTCCATTATTGATGCTATACGCATATCCATCACCTAAAGGACTTAATATGGTTACGCTTCCTGTTACCGGGCCGCAGAGCGATGGTTGCACTAAGCAAACAGTAGGTGCATCTGCAGTTGTTTTCGGTGTAGCATCTCCCGATCCCGCCAGGCTAACACAGCCATTTACAGTTTGAGTAACGGTATAGGTAGCAGCATTGGTTACATGGATAGATGCTGTAGTGGCATTATTACTCCATAATAGCGTACCTGTATAATCACTGGCGGTTAAGTCTGAACTTCCATCACAATTGTTTACGACATCAACAGTTGGTGCGCCAGGTGTTGTTCTGGGGGCAGATATTCCTGAACCATTTGAACTGGTGCAACCATTTACCGTTTGTGTAACAGTATAGGTAGCGGCATCGGTTACGTGGATGGATGCGGTAGTGGCATTATTACTCCATAACAGGGAACCCGTATAATCACTGGCGGTTAAGTCTGAACTTCCATCACAGTTGTTAACGACATCAACCTTTGGTGCGCCAGGGGTTGTTTTTGGGGCAGATGTTCCTGAACCAGTTGAACTGGTGCAACCATTTACCGTTTGTGTTA
>JAZKGP010000005.1:269722-473684 GCA_040385845.1 Bacteroidota bacterium
TTACTCCATAACAGGGAACCCGTATAATCACTGGCGGTTAAGTCTGAACTTCCATCACAGTTGTTAACGACATCAACCTTTGGTGCGCCAGGAGTTGTTTTTGGGGCAGATGTTCCTGAACCAGTTGGACTGGTGCAACCATTTACAGTTTGTGTAACAGTGTAGGTAGCGGCATCGGTTACGTGGATGGATGCAGTTGCAGTATTATTACTCCATAACAGGGAACCCGTATAATCACTGGCGGTTAAGTCTGAACTTCCATTACAGTTGTTTACAACTCCAACCGTTGGTGCGCCTGGAGTAGTTTTTACAGTCAACATAATAGGGATAGCCGCACTTGAAACTCCGTTGCTTACAATTTTTGCATAGATAGTTTTGGATACAGATTGATAGGCATTTTCCTGCGCTACTGTTCCGATTGCAGTTGTAAGGGCCTCATTTGAATAATAACTAACTGTGCCTGTTTGAAGACCAAGTATAGTTGCATCCATAGAATGCAGGTTAAAAGTTGCAGTGGTTCCCAATGCAACATCGGAACATTTGGTTGCATCTGCAGGAGTTCCAACAGGAATCACTACCGGGACGTAGGAACCTGGTGCAATTGAAAAACATTTAGCTGTAGTAGTAGGACAACGTGGAAGTGTGCTTCCCTGGCAAAAGTCATCAGTGCCAGTTCCCCATCCGACATAAACATCGGTAAGTTTTATAGCTGTTCCACAACTCCAGGTAATCAGTGGGGTAAATACAACTTTCGTTACGCCAGAAACAGATGTAAGAGCTCCACTGGAAACACATTCGCTGACAGTTGTAATTAAAGCGTTTGTTGTTGCATTTCGAACATTAGCATAAGCATAAAGACCTGCCTTTTGCGTACTAGTCGTCAAAAAAATCGCCAGTTTTACCTCCACGGGCTCACCATTATTGCAGGAAAAACTAGTTGGCAATTGATTATAGGGTGCATTTGGATACACTAATGCAGCAGTAATTGCTTTGATATCCTTTGCATTACAACCGTTTATACAATTTACCCGCGGATCGAAAACCTGTGCAATTGTAACATTACTATAAGCTAATGCAAAAAACAAGAAGCCCCATGAAATGAAAGGGCTAAATGTAAACTTTACTTCCTTTTGTAAGAAAGTAAAAATACTTTTATTAAATAGCGCAAACTTTGAAAGTTGATTAAGATGACTACAAAATTTCATGTTTTTGTTTTAAGAAGTTTGAGAATAAAATGCTGTTCTTTCATCATTAGTACATAAGCGTTGCCCACGATGACAAACTATAAATAGTATTGTCAGCGCATTAAATGAATTTTCTTCAGAAATTTTGTTTAATTATAAAATTGACACGTCAAAACCTCATATACTTTGCAGCAGTTAAGTTTGATTACGACAGTCGTGTACTCCCTGTTTGCACCTATAGTGATGGGCACGCAAATCATTTGCATCAATGTGGCAAAACACTAAATTTCCAACAAAGAAAATTGTGACTTGCCAATCGAAAGCGCATCATAAAACGCGAGGCAACAAACTTTAGATTACTTCAAATAATAAAATGTCTAAGGAGATCTCTATCAATAAGCAAAGTGTTAGGTTTTAATGGACAATTAGTTTTTTTCTAAAAAGGGGCTTTACGTAAAGGGAACTACTAATATAAACACAACATTTCGACATATGCAATTTTTTATATACTTTTTTTAAAGAATTTTTCTATCATCAATGCGTTGAATTTTAATAATTAATTAAAAACTTATTCTTCTCTGTAATAATTAACTTTTGTCTCTGTAAACTGAACATTTTATGCTTGTATCATACTGATGAGTATTTCAAAATAAATATGATATAATGTTTACGTTTTTCGTCTTAATTGTGGGATGATTAATTGTTTTTTTACTGCAATACATAATTAATCTCTACAATATGAATGGCTTCAGTTTGCTGATTTTGAAAGTGTCCGGATGGTTTTTGTAATTGTGCTAACAATCCCGGCTAATTCGCACATTTTTATTGTTCAGCTAGCACCATGGTTAAGGGTTGTAACAGGCAAGAATTTTTAGCGGCTTTGTATCCGGCTAATGTAATTTGCAAATTGCAACTTTCGGGGAAGCGCCGTTTGTAAAGTAATAAAAGCAAAGTTCAACTATTAGTATAGTTTATTTTTGAAATTAGCGAAGCCTTTTTTTGCTAAGGCCAGGTTTATCATAAAAAGCAATTGGCAAAATTGAAAATATAGATGCAGCAAGCCAAATTCGAATTCAAGGATAAATACCTTCAATTTCATTGGTAGCTACTCGTGAAATCAAACGGGGTATAATTATTTAAAACTAAAAAGCCCGCCCGGAAACGGGCAGGCTGATTTTCGACTATTCACCACTAAGTATTCTGTTTATACGAATCTAACACCGAATTCTTCGGCTAGTTTCACAACAGCATTAATAGCTGACTGAGTGGGAGGGCCAACTGGTTTAACAGGCTCTCCTGCACTATATGGTGTTGATTGTTTCCAAAAAAACTTATCAAATCCACCGGGAGTCATAATGGTTAACATGGTGGCAGATTCTGTATTTATGGTAAAGCTGTGTGCTACTCCCCTGGGAGCAAATATTACATCCCCGATATAGGCTTTCACCGGGTTATCACCAATAAAGAAAGTTAACTCGCCCTGTTTTATAATAAAGACCTCATCTTCATTATAATGTATATGTGCAGGTGGTTCTGTACCGGCCAACATTTTAAATTCAACTATTGAAAGGGCATTGTTGGTATCTTCTGAGGACAAAAGAAATTTTACAACAGCAGAGCCCCTGTAAAGCCTGCGGGTGGCATTGGCTACTTCGTGTGACAGTGTTGGTGTGTTCATCTGTTTGATATTTATGTTTTTAGAAAAAGTGGTTTGAAACAGCTGATGTTAGATAACAACAGCTGTTCCTAAAAATTATTAATTAGCTGTACGGGCTACAAAACTTTCCATAGAAATTTCATATTGCTTTTCATCCTCGTTGTGATGTACACTGTATGCGGTTGGATAATATCCCGCAGGAGAAAATTTCGTAGGTTGTTTGATTGGAGCATGAAAATGATCATGGCTTTTTATAAAATCAACTGTTATCATTGGCTCCATAAATGTTACTTTACCATTATAGCTGCCATAGATGAAAGTGGTGGTAAAAGGTTGGCCATTTAACTCAGGAGAGGTTGGATCGATCCAGTGATTTCCCATTTGTGGAACACCGCCCCCTGGAAAATGTGCAGCAGGAATATAAGCCGGATCAGGGAAAATATTCAGTTTAGGATCTCCGGGTGTAATGTTCAGGCGTTCGGCATTGGTTGTTTTATAAAAATGAAAATCAAAATGCGGAATGTTATAGATGCCATCTGGCTCATGTCCATGCGGGTTGTAATCGAGGCCAACAAATTTGAATGGTGTTTTAGCCAGGCCAATTGCGGGCAATTCCAGGACATAATTTAACATGCTATGTCCGGCAGGTAAACTATTCATTGCTTCATCACTGATTACGGCGCCAATTTCGGTGGGTTCGCCTGCGGGATTAATAGTTACATACGCCTTAACTTTCCCTGCGCCCAACGTTTGTGCAGGTCCGTAGAATCTGCCAGAGGGTGCAGGTGTGTCTTTGTCTTTTTTACATGATAAGAATGTAGCGACTAATAGGGCTACTGTCATCATTTTCATTGCTGTGTGTTTCATTGTGCGTGTTTTTTGTTTGTTGTTTTGAATAAAACTGTTGAAAAATAAATAGTTTATAATTTGGACGATTACGGGTCAAAAAAGTGCTTCTTCTAATATTTCTTCAGAAATATCTGCAGGTTTTTTACTTTGACCTTTCCAGAGCTTGACCGGTCTGAAGAACTCGGCTCTGAATTTTTCAGTTTCGATGGTAAATCCAAGTGCCCGGGCTATGAAATCCATTAACCTGGCAAATGCCTGCGGTGGTTTTACGCTTTGTGTAACGCTGGGATAAGACACCATTGCCCTATTTAAATAAAGCAACGATTTAATATCTTTTGGACTGGTTATCTTACCCGCTTTTACCAATTCATCAAGCGTAAGCAACAGGTATGTTAATCCTATTTTAGGAGTAACCGCAAAATCAAATACCACTATCTCGTTCGAAACATTGCGAAAAGTATGTGGTGTTCTTTTTGATACAAAAATTTTATCACCTGCTTTCAAAGTAAACCATTTTTTCCCCTTTAGCACTTCCAGTTCGCCCTGGATTACTTTAAATATCTCATCCTGTTTTGGGTGAAAATGAGGAGGCGGACCAAACGTGTGTGGCATTAATAATACCGTTCCCCCTTCCAAGCCTTCCGTTGGCTTTAAATCTAACATGGTACCAAGTGCATCCAGGTTGTTGATGTTTGCATTGAAATTGTGTTGAGTGATCATGGTGTGTGTTTTCTTTGTAGTTAAATGTGGTTTACGCAAGACTTATATTATCACTTGTTAAAAAGTGAAGCGTGAATCATTTCTAAATAAAAAAGGTTGAATAATAAAAATAAACAAGTTGTCTGCTAACTGATCATTGATCACTATTATGCGGCTTCCAGTTCAAACAATGCATATTTCTTTGGCACTGCTTGTTTGTTTTCGAGTTGAAGTGCTTCCAAAATATATTGATCGGTCAGTTCAAGTGGTTTGTACTGGTTAAATTCATTTTGTAGCCTGTCGACAGATTGCTGGTAAATGGGATTATACAGGGCTTCTAAAACTGCATTGTACACTTGTTTCGGAGCAGGAGTTTCTGTTTTGAGGTTTACTCCAAGATTAAAGTAACCCACTCTTGCACAGATCTCATTTTTTCCTTCATGTACACCGGCAACCACCATAGGTATTTGATTTTTTATGCCAAGCATAACACCGCCATAACCTCCGTTGGTTACATATACATCGGTGTGCGGCATTACTGCATCAAACGGAATAAAATCTTCTATAATAAAATTTGGCTGGCTATATTGCTGGCGCAGTTCCTGCGTTTTTGAACCACCGGTTGTTGCAATAACCAAAACAGATGGATCGTTTTTAAATGCTTCGAGTGTCGGCACAATAATTTTTGCAGGATCTTTTTCAACAGTGCCCTGTGTTACCAACACTACGTGTTTAAAATGCTTTAATTTATCTGCAAATGAAAGTGGCTGTACCTGTTTTTTAGCTGGGAGCAGCGGGCCGATAAACCGGATATTTTTTCCAAGATCACTCCTGTAATATTCGAAACCTGGTGTACCACTTTGTAACAGTAAAGTAGCCTCCTTGCAAAGCAAACTAAACAAATTTTCATTTAAAGCTTTCATATCATATTTCCGGTATAAAGAATCTACCAGTTGCTTCGACTCACGGAAAATAAATGCGTCTGTAAAATACCTGAGCACCCTTTGTTTTAACCGGCCGGCAAAGGTGTTTAAAGGTGTCATTCCAAGGCCATTTGGAGCAAGGTCGACAGACGATTCAGTTAAGGGAAATACACCGATGGCAATCACTGGTTTTTGCAACTTATGCCTTACAAATGGAATAGCGGTGAATGCAACATCTGCTATCATCAAATCGAAATCAAAACTGCGCTGAATGTCTTTTATATCTTCAAAGTATTCGGTTGATCTTAATATAAAAACATGCTTCATGTCGTACTTCAACTTTGCAACCTGGCTTCTTATGGCATTTCTTTCCGGAAATAATTCATTGATATTTTCCTGGGTAAAATCAAGTGCTTTAATGCAGGGATAAAAGCGAATTCCCATTTTCTTTATACGATCAGAATAGTCTTTGCCGGTATACCAGCGAACATCATGTCCCTGCTCCAGTAAATGAATGGCAAGGGTCGTTAAGGGGTTAAAGTGTCCATCGGCTGGCACATTGGCGAATAAAATCTTTTTAGGTGTCATGTTTGTGTTTTTGTGTGTGAGATAAAATTTCTATCAGGCTTATATTTTGCGAGGTAAGCAATAGGAGGAGAACTACATACTACTTGCAATCCTATTCTTCTTTCTTTTTAAAAATTGATATAACAGAATTAGAGATGTGATTATCATGATACCAGGTTTAGAATCCGTAAAAAAAGAAAATTGACCGCTTATGATAACTAAAAGCAAGCTTTTAATGCTAGAGGACATTGTGATAAAGCCGGCTAAATCTTTATGAATTCTACCCTCCTGTTATTAGCTTTTGCCTCAGGTGTAATTCCCTTATCCGAAGGTTCCGTTCCTCCCTTACCATCGGTAGTTAGATTTTCTGCCGCGATGCTAAAATTACTTTGCAAATATGTTTTAATAGCAGCCGCTCTTTGTTTCGATAATTCCATATTCGCATTCGCATCACCATCGTTGCTGGTATGACCTACAATTTTGATTTTCATACCTGGATTGTCTTTTAGAACAACCGCTATCTCTTTTATTACCGGGTATGATTCGGGTTTAATATCTGCCTTTTGAAAATCGAAAAGGATCCCTCTTGTAGTGAATTTTCCTTTTGTTGCCAATTCACTCCGGTTATCAGCTACACCAGTAGCAACTTTAATATTGCTGATATACAAACCAATTTGCGATTCCTGGTAAGATGAGCCACTAACTTTGAAAAACAGCTGGTTTACAGGATACGCAGGTACCATTACTTTTGGCGCATCAAATACTTTCTCTCCCCCCAGCCAAATACGTAGTCGTTCTTTTTGAACCTGCATGGCAACGTGGATCGGTTTGCCGTAGTAACTTTCAAGGGTTCCAAATTTTTGATCTTTTCCATCATAATAACTACGGCCTTTTTCAAAAGTTGTAGTTGAAATATAGGATTGTCCTCCACCTGAAGGCCGCACTAAAACCTCTGCTGAAAACATGTCGTGCATTCTTTGCATCACCGAATTATCAGTAGTGTTCATTGGGTTGGCAGCAATTAATCCAAAGGTGAGATAAGGATAGGTATAGCCCAGGTTCTTCAAATTCAGAATCAGGTCATATTCAACTGTATAATTTTCACCAAATGTATTTGAGTTTGAACTGAGGTAAGTATTGTTCTGATGCAGTTGAAGCCAGTTGCCGCCATAAGCGTCGATACTTACAACTTCTCCCATGCCATCGGTATTCCATCCTTTTGGCAATTCACCAATTGCTTCACCTGCAAAATCATGCGCATATAAAATGCGGTCGCCTGGAATAAAATCATATTTAGAAAAGACAGTAAGTGGCTTGCTGGCTTCCACCGGCGTGGCAGGTTCACTTTTAATATCTTCAGCAGAACTGTTAGTGTTAGCTGCAGAACTGTTACTATTAGCTGTAGCTGATTTCTTGTCAAGCGGTGCTGTTACCACTTCTGTGATACGATCGGCAGCTTTGTTTTCAGCAGCGTTGGCAACTTTGTTTTTAATACGCTTAAGAAAGTCCTGGGAAGTTGCACCTACTGTGCTGAAAAGCAGGGTTACAAGGAGTAACGTTTTCATGGTGTGTCGTAATTTAAGTTTGTGAATGTGTGTTTACAATCCTGCGATTGCATAGAGCAAAACAAATACATTCCAGTACCTGTTTCATTGTATAAATGCGACATTGTGAGGGTTTCACATCTTTATGTGATAAGCGGCAGGGCTGAAGGATGACTTTGTGTGATAGTTATGTGTTGATTTTATTTTGAGAATCAGGAATTTGGCGATTGGGAATTAGGGAAGGAATTAAGAAATTAGGAAAAGGGAATTAGGGATTAGGGAGGGTAAAAAAAACCTGTAAGTTTTTACAACTTACAGGTTAAAAAACGAATTATTTATAACAGGTACAAATCAAAAATAAGAGATCATCTAAATATCATATTTGTTTAGCCTGCGATACAATGCGGTACGTGTTAAGCCCAGTTCCTTGGCGGCTTTGGTAATGTTACCGCTGTGTTTATCAATTACTTTAAGGATGGTATTTTTCTCCATAGCGCTTAACTTAAAATCAGCTGGTTCATCATTAGCCACAGAGGCCGATTCGATAGGTGAAAAGATAATATCCTTTGATTCCAGCAATTTGTCTTCAGCCATAATTACAGCCCGTTCAATGGTGTATTGCAGTTCCCGAACATTCCCCGGAAAATGATATTGCATCAGTTTTTCCCTGGCTGACTTACCCAGTTGTAAAACGCCTTTTAAATACTTGGTTGCATAATGTTTTATAAAATGTTCAGCCAGCAATAAAACGTCGTTGCCCCTTCTGCGCAAAGTGGGCAGTGTAATTTCTACCGTGTTTATTCTATAAATAAGATCTTTCCTGAAACGGGTTTCATTGGCAAGTTCATGCAGTGGAACATTAGTTGCACAAATCAACCTGATGTCTATTGGTATAGGTGTGTTGGTGCCCAAACGCATCACCACCCGGTTCTGTAAAACAGATAATAGTTTTGCCTGTAAATGAAGTGGAATGTTGCCTATCTCATCTAAAAACAATGTACCCCCGTTGGCCGATTCAAACCTTCCCGCACGATCTTCTCTCGCATCGGTGTAGGCTCCTTTTTTGTGTCCGAATAATTCGCTTTCAAATAAGCTTTCTGTTAACGCACCAACATCCACTTTTACAAATGGTTTATCGGCTCTCAGCGACTGTTGATGAATGGCTCTTGCAATCAGATCTTTGCCAGTTCCGTTTTCGCCCAAAATCAAAATATTGGCATCTGTAGGCGCCACTTTTTCAATCTTATAAAAAATGTCCTGCATTGGGTCTGATTCCCCTAATAACTCACTTCCAATAATTTGTTTTTCAGCAGAACCGGCACGTAAGGCAGCCCTGGTTCCGCCTTCTTTTTTGTTCAAAACATCTTTAATGGTGGTGATCAATTTTTCGTTGTGCCAGGGTTTAACTACAAAGTCGGCAGCGCCTTCTTTTAAGCTTCGCACTGCAAGATCAATATCGCCATAAGCCGTGATCATTATGATACAGGCGCCGGGTTTTATCGCCAGGCTGCGACCTAACCAATAGATGCCTTCGTTACCAGTATTTACTGAACCGGTAAAGTTCATATCGAGTAACATGAGATCGTAGTCACGGGCTGCAAGTAAGGAAGGAAGATTTGCAGGATTTCTATCTGTTATTATTTCTTTAACCTCTGTCTTAAGCAGCAGTTTTACTGCAGTTAAAACGTCCGGGTCATCATCGACTATTAAAATGGTTGCGTTTTTTAATTGCATATTGGAAGCAAATAAGGTGGAGTTGATGATTTGTTGGTTAGTTGGTTGAAATTTAACAGCTATATGCTTTAACGGCGATATATGTTTTTTGTTACAAGTTTCTATTGGATTTCATAACATTTATTCTATACCGCAAATTTAAGGTGATGCTTTGTTGTCACCCGTTGAATGTTATAACCAGGCAACATTTAATTTTTAAAGACCCGGTTTTTACACTGTGGATTTACCCCGGCAATAATAGCCCGTAATTATCCTGCACGCATCAATAATTTATAAGCGGAAAATCGTCCGCATCAATTGTATCAAAAGCGGACACTCTGTGTTCGGTAGCGTACGGGATACCAGGCTGAAGCTTTTGTAATTGATTGAAAATGAGACGATTGCAGATTGGCACAGGGTTTACATATCATTAATCGTAACACACTTACAACAACACACACCAACACAGGCACACAAAACACAACAAAAACACACATCACTCAACACACCATTCAAACAAAACACCCGCACCGCACACAACAACACACCAACACGTTTCTCACTACAAACACACCACACCAAACTTCTTCACCCCTCTATCCGCCCACATATGCGGGTAGAGGGTAACCAAAAGAAGAAGCATTCTCCAGAACTTAACAAGAAAAAAATGGACAGAGTAATTGCAAAGAAAAGATGGCCGGCTAAAAAACTTTTGATGATCGGCGGTATTGTAGCCATCCTGGCACTGATTGTTTCAAGCTACATGCTCACTTCGGGTAAGTCGAAATTGAATGTTGAAACCGAAAGGCTTACCATTAGTGAAGTGAAAAAAGGAACCTTCCAGGAGTTTATACCGGTAAATGGCATTGTACTTCCTGTTACCACCATTTACCTTGATGCCCTTGAAGGTGGACGCGTAGAAGAAAAATTTGTAGACGACGGGGCTGTAATGAAGAAAGGACAACCCATCCTTCGCTTATCAAACACCGACCTCGAATTGAGCCTGGTAAACCAGGAGACCTCGGTTTTTAATTTGTTAACACAAATGCAGATCAGCCGCAATGCTGCTCAACAAAATACCATTGGTAAACTGAACCAGATGGCTGATGTGGACAATGCTTACACCGAAGCAGAAAGAATTTATAAGTTGAATAAACACTTGTATGAACAAAAAGTAATAGGTGGGCAGGAATTTAAACAAGCAGAGAATACCTACAACTACAATACCAACCGCAAACAACTAACCCAACGGATCTTAAAACAGGATTCTGCCAGTGTAACCCAGGAAATGAACCAGGCCCGGTTAAGTTATAACCGCACACAGGCTGCCCTGGAATTGATGCGGCGCAAAGTAGGTGACCTTGTGGTAAGAGCTCCGGTAGATGGGCAACTGACCTCTCTTGACGCAGAAATCGGGCAGAATAAAAATAAAGGGGAAAGACTGGGGCAAATTGATGTTCTGAGCGGTTTTAAAGTGAGGGTAGATATCGACGAACATTATATCAGCCGCATTTATACTGGCCTTGTAGGAATTTACACGGTGGGCGAAAAAGAATACAAACTCACCATCAAAAAAGTATTTACGCAGGTTACTAATGGCCGCTTCCAGGTAGATATGGAATTTGTTGGAGAAGTACCACAGGGAATTCGTCGCGGACAAAGCCTGCAAATAAGATTAGCACTTAGCGACGAAACACAGGCTTTACTTCTGGCTAAGGGTGGTTTTTACCAGCAAACAGGTGGCAACTGGATTTTTAAAGTGAGCGACAATGGTAAAACTGCCTACAAAGTAGATATTCAGCTTGGTCGCCAAAATCCTGATTATTACGAAGTAATGAGCGGACTTAACCCTGGCGATAAAGTAATAACCTCGGGATATGATAACTACGGAAACATGCAGGAACTAGTGCTGAATAAACCTTAACCAACATCTAATTATCCACTGCCTCAATCAACAACCATGAAAACAACTTCCAAAAAATCGCAACCAGTTTTACTGTTTATGTACCTGGTGCTTTTTACAACTGCGACTGGTACCTATAGCGGAATGGCCTGCCAGCTAAGTACAAAAAATACAAACAACTGCCAGGATGAAACAGCAGTAGTAAAAACCGAAAAAAAGGCAGGCATGCGGGTGATGAACCCTTTACAAATACTTACTTCAAAATTCATGTAACATAATCTTTAATTAAAACGTATTCATAAAAAACCAACAATACGAGACCATGATAAAAATTACGAACCTCGAAAAATTTTACCGTACCGAAGAAGTGGAAACGGTTGCTTTGAACAAATTAAATATCGAAGTGAAAGAAGGTGAATTTGTTGCTGTGATGGGACCTTCGGGTTGCGGCAAGTCTACCTTGTTAAACATTCTCGGATTGTTGGATGATCCCGATAAAGGAAGCTATATGTTTAATGGAATTGAAGTTGCCGATTTCAACGAACGCAAACGTGCCGACTTGCGCAAACACAATATTGGTTTCGTGTTTCAAAGCTTTAACCTGATTGACGAACTTACCGTTTTTGAAAACGTGGAATTACCTCTTATTTATACCGGTGTAAAAGCTGCCGATAGGAAAATAAAAGTGGAAGAAGTACTTGATAAAATGCAGATCATGCATCGCCGTAATCACTACCCGCAGCAATTATCAGGGGGCCAGCAGCAAAGGGTGGCCGTAGCCCGTGCCGTGGTTAATAATCCCAAGCTGATTTTGGCGGATGAACCTACCGGTAACCTGGATAGCAGCAATGGTAACGAGGTGATGCAACTATTAACTGACCTGAATGAACAGGGAACTACTATCATCATGGTTACACATAGTGAACATGATTCCAGGTATAGCCATCGCATTATCAGGATGCTTGACGGCCAAACGGTGCTTGAAAACATTATTGTTTAATAGCAATGGTGAGTAATGTCCCGATAGCTAATCGGGAGGTGAGTTAAACAGCCAAATTCAAATACATATCTCTCTAAATTTTAGTCTTTGGACTGATACTGTGATTCTATTGCCCGAAATACAGTTCGACATTTAACCTTCATCTTAAAATTAATAAGACACACAAATCACGCATTTGAGATCACACATCCAAAATCTCCCTGTATGTTTAGGAACTATTTCAAAATCGCACTTCGAAACTTACGTCGTAACAAAGCGTTTTCATTTATAAATATCTTTGGATTGTCAATAGGTATGGCCAGTGCCATGCTTATTTTTTTATGGATACAAAACGAGTTAAGCTACGACCAGTTTCATACAAAAAAGGAGCGCATTTATGAAGCATGGAACAGGGCCGAATTCAGCGGCAAATTACAATGTTGGAATACTACGCCTAAAATACTGGCAAGAACACTCGAAAAAGATCTGCCAGAAGTTGAATCAGCAGTTCGGGTGGACTGGAACCAGAATTACCTGATTAGTTATAAGGAAAAAAGATTGAGCCTGGAAGGCAGTGCGGTTGATTCAAACTTCCTGCAGGTCTTTTCTTTCCCGATGGAGAAAGGCAACCCCACTACTGCATTGAAAGACATGCATTCTATTGTGGTTACAAAAAAACTGGCCAATAAAATCTTTGGTTCGGAAGAGCCGATGGGAAAAATCGTAAAAATTAATAACGGCGAAAATTTTACGGTTACTGGTGTATTGCAGGATTTACCAAACAATACCAGGTTTGATTTCGAATACCTGCTGCCATGGGCTTATAAACGCAGCAAAGGGGACGATGATGAGAACTGGGGAAACAACAGTACACGTACTTATGTATTGCTGAAGGAAAATGCTTCCATGGCTTCTGCCCAGGAAAAAATCAAAACTATCAAACAGAAATACAGCAAGGATGAACCTAAATGGGAAATGTTTATTTATCCTATGAGCAAATGGCGGCTGTATTCCAGTTTTGAAAATGGGAAAGAAGATGGCGGCGGACGGATTCAGTTTGTAAAAATGTTTGCCATCATAGCAGGATTTATTCTTTTAATTGCCTGTATCAATTTCATGAACCTGAGTACCGCCCGAAGCGAAAAAAGAGCAAAAGAAGTTGGGATTCGCAAAGTAGTTGGTGCTACAAAGTCTATTCTTATCAGCCAGTTTATCGGGGAGTCAATCATCCTGGCTTTTCTTGCAGGAGTAGTTGCCATCTTACTGGTACAGCTTAGTTTACCGGCTTTTGGAAGCCTTACCGATAAGATCTTATTTATTGAATATGGCAGTGCAGGCTTTTGGCTGGCCGGACTCGCATTTATACTATTTACAGGTTTGCTTGCCGGAAGTTACCCGGCGTTCTTCTTATCGTCTTTTCAACCGGTTAAAGTGTTAAAAGGAACCTTTAGAAAAGCCCATGCCGCTGTTAATCCGAGAAAAGTGCTGGTGGTATTACAATTTACATTTGCTATCACTTTAATTATCTGCACCATCATTGTGAAACAACACATTGATCATGCACAAAACAGGGATACAGGTTATAACAAAAACAACCTGGTTTATCACTTGTTTACAGGTGACATAGAAAAGAATTACGACCTGATTAAAAATGAATTATTGTCGTCGGGAGTTGCTACTGCAATCACCAAAACAAGTGCACCACTTACGCAAAGCTGGAGTGATGGATGGGGCCAGGAATGGGAAGGAAAAGATCCGAATGATAAAACTGATTTCTATCGTTATACACAGGATGAAGGTTTGGGCGTTACCGCCGGACTACAATTTGTAAAAGGTCGTGATTTTGACCTTAAACAATTTCCAACCGATTCAACTGCCATGATCATCAATGAATCAGCTTTGGCGGTTATGAAATTTAAAGATCCATTAGGTAAAATTGTCAAAGACAATGGTATTGAATGGCATATAGTTGGTGTAATAAAAGATTTTATTCTTACCAATCCCTATGAACCAACAAGACCCATGTTAATTAGCGGTGCTAAATCATGGTTTAATACCATGCTTATAAAATTCAATGGAGATAGATCAACTGGAGATAATTTGTCGAAGGCAGAAAGAATATTTAAGAAATACAATCCCGAATACCCTTTTACATACCAGTTTATAGACGAAGAATATGCACGCAAATTTGAAGACGAACAACGTACTGCTACGCTGGCTGCATTATTTGCAGGACTTACTATTTTAATCTCCTGCCTCGGTTTGTTTGGGCTTGCCACTTACATGGCAGAAAACCGGATCAAAGAAATTGGCGTAAGAAAAGTGTTGGGTGCTTCTGTGGCGAGCATTACCGCACTAATGTCGAAAGATTTTCTTCAACTGGTAATTGTATCGTTGCTGATCGCATCTCCTATTGCCTGGTACTTTATGAATAAGTTTTTAGATAATTACACCTACAGGGTAACAATCAGCTGGTGGGTATTTATAATGGCAGGTATCTTAAGTATTTTGATTGCATTGCTTACCGTAAGTTATCAATCGATTAGGGCCGCATTGGCCAACCCGGTAAAGAGCCTGAGGAGTGAGTAGCCGATAGTGAGTAGTTAGTAAACATCCGGCATGCTATTATGCTAACTCTTGTGCATTAGAAATCTTCATTGGTTATTGTACCAATGAAGCATCTGTTCAATTCAATAAATGATCACTTTTAATTTAAAAATTGCTGGTAGAAATCTTTGGAAAAACAAAATATTTTCTGCCATAAATGTAATAGGTCTTGCATTAAGTATGGCTTGTTGCCTTGTAATTAGTCTATACTTATGGAATGAATTAAAACATGACAGTTTTCATAAAAATTCAAAAAGCATCTTCAGGGTTACTGAAAAACAAGACCAGGCCGGAAGCATCTATAATGTTGCAGTAACACCTGGTCCTCTGGCACCGGCGCTTCAAAAAGATTTTCCAGAAATAAAACATGCTGTTCGTTTTGCAAATTGGGAAGGCATGATAAAATTAAGGGATCGTTCCTACGAAGAAAAGAACATTAAACTTACAGACAATTCCATTTTCAACATCTTCGATTTTCCTTTAATAAAAGGAAATCCTGCAACAGCTTTACGGTCACCCAATGACGTTGTAATAACTGAAAGAATTGCGGAAAAATATTTCGGCAAAGACTGGAGAAACAATAGCTCTGTCCTCGAACAATCCATCATCTTTAACAATGAACCAGGATTTAAAATTGTGGGAATTGCAAAAAACCTTCCTGCAAACTCAAGCATCCAGTTCGATATTTTAATACCGCTCTCCTACCTGTTTCTGTCAGATAAATGGTCCTATAAGTGGAACAGTAACAATTATCACACTTACCTCCAGTTAAAACCCGGAACAGATGTACTTTCTTTTTCAAAAAAAATAGCCAACAAACTTAGTGCCTACAACAATGGCGCTACCGATTTACTGTTATTACAGCCACTAAACAAACAGTACCTGTATTCTGATTTTGCTTTTAATACCGACTGGGGCAAGCGAAGCAATATAAAATATCTTAAAATATTTACAGGTGTCGGGCTGTTATTATTGCTGATCGCCTCCGTAAATTTTATAAACCTGTCAACTGCCCGATCATTAAAAAGATCAATGGAAGTAGGCATTAGAAAAGTAAATGGTGCCTCTCCCCGGCAATTGATAGTTCAGTTTCTAAGCGAATCGGTAATGGTGGCATGTATCGCAGGATGTATTGGCATCATCCTGCTGGTAGCCGCTAAACCGCTCATAGAAAAATATATCGGAATATCCCTAAATACCAATTTTTCACAATCCATAATCTTACCGTCTCTTGCATTTTTTATTCTTGCTATTGGCCTGCTGGCCGGTTTATACCCGGCCTTCATTTTATCGCGATTTTCTACCGCCAGTATTTTCAGGAAGGCTGTAAAATTTAACTCGGGCAAAGTATTCAGGCAAAGCCTGGTGGTAACCCAATTTGCAATTTCAATAACACTGATCATCTGTGTTTTTTACATGTATCGCCAGTTGCAATTTGTACAGCAAAAAGATCTTGGTTTTGATAAAGAACAACTGATAACCATCCGGCTTAAAGGAGCGCTGATGCAAAAGGCAGGATTGTTTAAACATGATGTTGATCGTCTGCCGGGCATTGTTGCCACCTCACCTGCCACGATATCCCTTGTAAACGTTGATAATTCAAGTTATGTTGAATGGGAAGGCATGAATAGGGATGACCAATTTCTTATTTCACAAGCAAACGTTACACCTGATTTCATACCTGCACTTGAAATGAAATTGCTAAGCGGCAATAATTTTTCATCCCAGAAATCAAACGACACTTCGACTTTTATTTTAAACGAAGCGGCGGTAAAACGCATGGGATACACTAATGTTACTGCTATTGGAAAAGAATTAAATTTTTGGGGAGCTAAAGGCAAGGTGATAGCCGTTGTAAAAGATTTTCATTTCAAACCACTGAATACTGGTATCAACCCTTTTATATTCCGATACCAGCCAAAGGATTCCTACTTTAATTTATTCGCCAAAATTCAACCAGGCAAAGCAACAGAGGTGCTGCCGGCTATAGAAAAATTATTCAAGGAATACGAGCAGGAAGGCACATTTGAATTTAGTTATGTAAATGAAGCGCTGAATAATACCTACCGTGATGACAAAAGAACCGCGTCCATCATTCTGTTTTTTGCAAACCTTACCATTTTCATTGGCTGCCTGGGACTTTTTGGTTTAACCGTTTTTTCCGCCGAACAGCGAATTAAAGAAGTTGGAATTAGAAAAGTTTTGGGAGCGAGTGTTAGTTCGATAACAGCACTACTGTCGAAAGATTTTATTAAACTGGTATTGATTGCTATATTAATAGCAATACCTGTTGCATGGTATGCTACCTCTAAATGGCTGGAGAGTTATGTGTACCGTATACAAATCGAATGGTGGGGATTTGTTTTGATCGCCATTGCAGTACTGGCTGTTGCATTATTTACCATCTGTATTCATGCAATAAAAGCAGCCCTGGCTAACCCGGCGTTAAGCTTGCGAAATGAATAAAAAATTTTTAAATAAAAACATAGAAAGTAATTACATATGAGAAATTAAGTAACAATGTTGAGAAATTATTTTACCATAGCCATTCGCACACTCTTGAAGAACAAGCTCTTTACTGCAATCAATGTATTGGGTCTTGCCATTGGTATAAGTGCATCCCTGGTAATCTTCTTACTGATAAATTATCATACTACGTTCGACAAGTTTGAACAGGGAAACGAACGCATTTACCGCGTCGTTTCCATCTTTACTTTTTCAGGTGAACAATATAAAAATTCGGGAGTTACTTCGCCGATGAGTGAGGCAATAAAAAAAGAACTTACCGGAATTGAAAGTGTTGTTCCTTTCCGAACTTTAGATGGTGATGCCAAACTCACTATTTCTTCTGTAAAAGATGGAAGTCCCATTATTTTCAAAAAACAAAATAATATTGTTTTTGCTGATGAAAGATTTATGAACCTGGTTGGATACGAATGGGTAGCCGGATCACAGGACAGAGCGTTAACACAACCGAACCAGGCAGTTATCACAGCATCTAAACTGGCCTTGTATTTTCCAACTTTAAATGAGACGCAGGTTATTGGCAAAGAATTTTATTTGAATGATACTATAAGACTTACCATCAGTGGGGTGGTTAAGGACATTCCCTTTAACACTGATTTTACTTTCAAAATTTTTATTGCAAGAGCTACACTTGAACACACTTCCTTAAAGCCAAATGACTGGGATCAATGGAATAATACAAACGGTGCATCGCAACTTTATTTAAAACTCTCCCCGGGCACATCAACTGCTAAAATAAAAGCTGGCATTGCAGCTATTTATAAAAAGCATTCGAAAAAAGAACCGGGAGATAATAGCAGGACAGAACATGATTTGCAGCCCTTAAGTAAAATACATTTTGATGCATCTTTTGGAACCTATTCAAATACCGTTGCAAGTAAGCCGACACTATACAGCCTCGCAGCTGTTGCTACTTTTTTATTGTTACTGGCGTGTATAAATTTTATAAACCTTAATACTGCACATGGCAGTCAGCGTGCAAAAGAAATAGGTGTTCGCAAAACAATGGGCAGTTCACGCAGACAATTAATTATCCAGTTTCTTAATGAAACATTTATCTTAACCGTTGCCGCGGCCTTTCTTTCGGTTTTACTAACACCATTACTGCTCAAAGCATTTGGTGCGTTTATACCTGAAGGCTTAACTTTTAATATTGGTTCACACCCCATCATCCTGCTGTTTTTAGCGGCACTTATCGTGATCGTTACGCTCCTTTCAGGCTTTTACCCGGCAATCGTTTTGTCATCTTATAAACCAATACTTATTTTAAAGAATCAATCTAATAATAATACGGGGAAAAGCAGGAATGCGTGGCTTCGAAAAACGCTTACCGTTTCTCAATTTGTAATCGCCCAGGTATTTATTATGGGAGTTATTTTAGTGAGCAAACAAATTAGCTACTCATTAAACAAAGACATGGGCTTTAAGAAGGAAGCAATTTTATACCTGCAGGTAAACTACTATGACACTTCAGGAAATAGCAAATTTTTGTTACTAAACAAACTGAAAGCGATTCCCGGTGTTCAGATGATAAGCCTCAGCACAACTCCTCCTTCTTCGAATAGTACCTGGAGTGGCATCATGAAATTCAAGGACGGCAATACAGAAATTGAAACCGATGTACAGCAGAAATACGCCGATAGCAATTATCTCCCGTTGTATCACTTAAAATTATTAGCAGGTACAAACATTGCTTCTACAGATACAGTAACCTCCTACCTCGTTAATGAAACTTATTCCCGCATCCTGGGTTTTCAAAAGCCTGAGCAGGCAATTGGTAAAGCACTCGAATGGAGCAACAAAAAAGTGCCGATTGCAGGTGTTGTGGCAGATTTTAACCAAAAAAGTTTACATGAACCTATAAAACCATTAGCCATTGGCAGCTGGCAGGATGTAGAAAAAACGATCAATATATCGTTATCGCCCTTAAATGAAAAAGCAACAAACTGGAAAACTACCATTGCACAAATAGAAAAAGCATGGAAGGCAGTATATCCAAAAGATGATTTTGAATATACATTTTTCGATGAGTCGATAAAAAAGTTTTATGAAGCTGAAAAAAATATTTCAAGCCTGCTGCTATGGTCAACGGTGCTTGCCATATTTATCAGCTGTCTTGGCTTATTAGGGCTGGTAATTTTTACTACTGCACAACGCACAAAGGAAATTGGCGTGAGAAAAGTGCTGGGCGCTTCAATTACACAAATAGTAAATATGATATCCAAAGACTTTTTGGTTTTGATATTGATCGCATTTGTAATTGCAGTACCTATAGCTGTAATTGGCATGAATAAATGGTTAGAAAACTTCTCCTATCGCACTAACTTAAGCTGGTGGATTTTTTTACTGGGCGGAAGTGTCATGCTATTGATTGCATTGCTAACGCTTTCTTTTCAAACAGTGAAAGCTGCACTTGCAAACCCGGTAAATAGTTTGCGGAGTGAATAATACATTTCAGAGTATGTACATCCGATAGATAATAGAAATGATTTTTTATTTTATATAGCTAATACAAATAGGTATGATTAAAAATTATCTTAAAATAGCTTGGCGTAACCTTTCAAAAAACAGGTTTATTTCGTTCATTAATTTATTTGGACTAACGGTAGGTTTAACCTGCTGCCTTTTAATACTGACCTATATTCTACATGAATTAAGTTATGATACCTATAACAAGAAAGCAGACCAAATTTACCGCGTAACAAGAGATTTTAAGAATGGGGATGGCGTAGTTACGTTGCACCTCGGTTCCGTTGCTCCACCTTTTGGTCCTTTGTTGAAAAACGAGTTTCCCGATATACAAAAAGTTACCAGCCTGCTTAAAACGGGTACTGCGCCATTACGTTATGGCGATAAAAAATTTAACGAAAAAGACGTATACTTTGCCGACGAACACTTGCCCGATGTTTTCGATATCACTGTTGTAAAAGGAAATCCAAAGCAGGCTTTACGAGATCCTTATTCGATTATGCTAAGCGAAGAGATGGCTAAAAAATATTTTGGTGATGCCGATCCGTTGGAAAAATCTATTCGTTACGATAACCAGTTTGAGTTTAAAGTTACCGGTGTTTACAAAGCCTTTCCTTCAAATGCGCACCTGCATCCTTCCATGCTGGTTTCATTTAAAACATTGCGTGATTCAACCATTTACGGCGAAGAAAATTTAAGAACCAATTGGGGCAATAATTCTTTTCTAACTTACCTGCTTTTACCCAAAAATTATCCTTACAAAAGCATGGAAGCCGGGTTCCCAGCTTTCATAGATAAATATATGCGTTTTCCTGGTGCTCCTGCTGATTTTAAATATTCAAAAGGAACGAGTTTATACCTGCAAAAACTAACTGACATTCATCTTACTTCTCATCTTGATTACGAAGCTGAAGAAAATGGCGATATTAAAAGAGTTTATGTATTCAGCGTAATTGCACTATTTATTTTGTTGATAGCCTGTATCAATTACATGAATCTTTCAACAGCCCGGTCGGCCTTGCGGGCAAAGGAAATTGGCGTAAGAAAGGCCATTGGTGCCCGAAAGAAAGAATTGATTGCGCAATTCTTAAGTGAGTCTGTGTTGATATCAATAGCATCTGGTGTTATTGCTATCCTGTTAACGGTTTTACTGTTACCATGGCTTAACAAAGTGTCGGGATCTTCCATGTCATTAAATATTCTATTACGCCCTGCCATTGTACTATCCATTTTTTTTGTCCCGATAATTGTTGGCATTCTTTCCGGCCTCTACCCTGCCCTTTTTATGTCATCCTTCCAGGCCGTTAAGGTATTAAAAGGAAGTTTAAAAATTGCAGGTAGTAACATCTCATTTCGCAAAGCATTAGTGGTAACACAATTTGGCATTTCCATTATCCTGATCATTTGTACTGCTGTTGTATTTCAGCAATTAAATTATATGCAAACAAGATCTCTTGGCTTCAACAGGGATCATATTATTACTTTGTCCTACAATAATGCATTGTCGCCACAATACGAGTCATTCCGGAACGAATTAATGGCGCAAAGTTTTATAACAAACACCAGCCGTTCTTCACGAATACCAACAGGTAGATTGTTGGATGCAATGGGTGCATCTACTATTTCAGGAGATTCATTAACGCCCGTAAAAGCAGATATTAAATTTTTATCAGCCGACCAGGAATTCATTCCAACATATGGTGTGAAAATGGTGGCAGGAAGAAACTTCTCCCGTGATTATGGAACAGATACTGCGTCTTTTATTGTTAATGAGGCGGCGGTAAGTGTATTAGGTATTCGAAATGTAAAAGATGCAATTGGAAATGAACTATCATATGGGGGAACAAAAGGAAGGATAATTGGTGTTATGGGTGATTTTCACTTTGAATCGATGCATCAAAAAATTGTACCGCTGATCATGTTATTGCCACAACCGGATCAAAGTGATAATTATAATCGCTTGTCCGTTAAAGTATCGGGTACCAATATTCCGGCGGCAATCTCTACCATAGAAAAAGCATGGAGAAAATACCTTCCCGAAGCACCATTTGATTATACTTTTTTGGATGAAAACTTCGAGAAACTATACCAGGCAGAAACAAGGCAGGCGACTATTTTTACCAGTTTCGCATTTATCGCCATTTTTATTGCCTGCCTTGGATTGTTTGGCTTGTCGGCATTTGCTATTTCACAAAGAATAAAGGAAATAGGAATTCGCAAAGTGCTGGGGGCAAGCGTGCAATCAATTGTAACCTTATTATCAAGAGATTTTCTGTTGCTGGTTGGTATTGCTTCTATAATCTCTTTTCCTATTGCATGGTACGCCATGCGGGGCTGGTTGCAGGACTTTGCTTATCGCGTTGACATCGCCTGGTGGATCTTTATCCTGGCTGCATTGATTGCCGGCATAATTGCTGTTGCTACCATTAGCATACAAGCCATAAAAGCTGCCATTGCAAACCCGGTAAAGAGCCTGAGAAATGAGTGATGATGAATGGTGAATAGTGAGTGGTGAGTGGTGAGTGGTGAGTGAACAGCCGAATACAAGTTACTTAAAAATATACAGGCTCAAATTGTAAACAGTAGTCGTATTAATTTAAAATAACAAAAAAAATAAAAATAAACCAGGCTTTACATAAATGCCACAAAACACTCGCTTCACACATTAAAAACCTTTAATTATGTTTCAGAATTATTTAAAAATTGCCTGGCGAAACTTAAAGCAAAACAAGGCTTATGCTCTTATAAACATTACCGGGCTTTCTTTGGGAATCGCCTGCAGCATTCTCATTTTTACTTTGCTGACTTTTCACTTAAGCTTTGATAATTTCCATAACAATAAGGACCGGATCTTCAGGATAGTTACAGAATTTCATGGTGAACAGGTAGGGCATGTTTCCGGTGTACCCAGCCCGCTTGGTAAAGCAATTAGGAATGATTTTTCTTTTGGCGAAAAAGTAGCAAGAGTATCTGCTTCAGGTGATCAGCTGATCACAATTAATGGTGAAACTATAAAGAAATTTAAAGAAGAAGATGGTGTTGCGTTCGCAGAGTCTGACTTCTTCGAAATCTTCAACTTTCCCCTTATCCAGGGCGACAAAAAAACAGCTCTTATTGAACCCAATACCGCAGTAATTACCGAACAGCTGGCGATGAAGTATTATGGCACCACCAACGCTATAGGAAAAATTTTCAGGCTGGATAACAGGTTCGATTTTAAAGTGAATGGTATACTGAAAGATCTTCCTACAAATACCGACAGAAGACAACAGATTTACCTGTCTTTTCCCAGTTTAAAAGATTGGAACGCCTGGTTATACAGTGATAGCAGCTGGGGTGGCGTGTCAAGCAGCTTTCAATGTTTTGTATTATTGAAAAAAGGGATTACTAAAGAGGCAGTAGAAAAAGCATTGCCCGCTACCAGTAAAAAATATTACAATGCGGATGACGCAAAAGTTTTCAACTTCCGTTTACAACCTTTATCTACCATACATTTCGATCCAAGGTTCGGCGGTTATGCTGATAAGAAATACCTATGGGCACTAGCTTTTGTAGGTTTATTCCTGGTTATTACTGCCTGCGTAAATTTTGTAAACCTGGCAACAGCACAAGCCCTAAACAGGTCAAGAGAAGTTGGTGTGAGAAAAGTACTTGGCAGCTTGCAATCACAACTTTTCTGGCAATTCATTGCAGAAACAGCCATCATCACTTTGTTTGCAACAATTATTGCCTGCGGCATTGCACAATTAACCCTGCCATTTTTAAACAATCTTTTCGAAGTGCAAATGAGTATTGCATTTTTAAGCAATGTTAAATTACCATTATTCCTGTTATCAACAGCAATCCTGGTGGTATTCTTATCAGGATCTTACCCGGGACTTGTGCTTGCAAGATTTCAACCCGTTATTGCTTTGAAAGGTAAATTATCGCAAAGAAGCATTGGTGGTATTTCACTAAGAAGAATACTCGTAGTAACCCAATTTGCTATTTCGCAAATCCTGATCATTGGTACTATCGTAATAGCCAGCCAAATGAAATTTTCTAAAACATCTGATCTTGGTTTTTCAAAAGAAGCAATTGTGCTGGTGCCGATCCCCACCACGGACAAAACTAAGATGAGCACCTTTCGTAACAAACTGTCTGCCGTTACAGGAGTTGATAAAAACACCTTTTGTTACCAGGCACCTGCAGCAAGAGACAACAGCAATACCAGCATATTGTACGACAACAGGCCTAAGGAAGAAATCTGGTCGGTAAACATGAAGCAAGCCGACGATAAATATCTTGAAACATTTGGATTGAAACTGCTGGCCGGTCGCAATCTTTACCCTGCCGACACCACCAAAGAATACCTGGTAAATCAAACTTTTGTAAAAAAACTGAGTGTTTTAAATCCAAATGATGTACTAGGCAAGGTCATTAAAGTTAATGGTACTGAAGGCACTATTGTTGGTGTTGTAAATGATTTTTACAACTATTCCTTCCGCGATGAAATGGCAGCAGTAGCCATCATGCCCGATTATACCAATTACAATTTCTCAGCTATTAAAATAACTGCTGCTAACGTAACAAATTCACTTGCAGCTATCGAGAAAATATGGAACGAAATATATCCGGAATATGTTTACGACCATACTTTCCTGGATGAAAGTATTGGTGAGTTTTACGAGTTGGATAATATGATGTTTACATTGATTCAAGCGTTTGCCTTTATTGCGATTTTTATTGGCTGCCTTGGTTTGTATGGTCTTGTGTCTTTTATGGCAGTAAGAAAAACGAAAGAAATTGGTGTTCGAAAAGTGCTGGGTGCCAGTGTTCAGAATATTCTCTGGATGTTTGGCAAAGAATTCACCAGGCTATTGCTTATAGCATTTTTTATAGCCGCTCCAATTGCATGGTATGTAATGCAATTATATCTGCAGGATTTTAAATACCGCATTCCATTTGGTCCGGGAATTTTCCTTGCGGCTATCGGGGCAACTTTTTTGGTGGCTGCACTAACTGTCGGTTATCAATCCATAAAATCATCCCTGGCAAACCCGGTTAAAAGCTTACGAAGCGAATAGCTGATTCAACGTATAAAATACAATATAATCCACACAAAACATAACGGTTATGTTCAAACTTCATTTGCTGATTGTTTTTCGAAATCTGAAAAAATTTCGGGGATCATTTCTTATTAATCTTATTGGTCTTTCTTCAGGACTTGCATGTACTTTGTTTATTTACCTGTGGGTGAGTGATGAAATAAATTTTGACAAATTTCATAAGAACGACGCCCAACTTTTCCAGGTAATGGAATTGAGTAAGGAAAACAACGAATTGGTGGTTCACGATGGAACACAGGGTTTATTAGCTGATGCGATGGCAAAAGATTTGCCCGACGTAACAAGTGCTGTTAGTGTGATGTCGCTGGAGAAGGAAGGAATGTTCGTTAGCTTGAAGACGCCGGACAAAACTTTAAAATCAACAGGCATTTTTGCAGGCAAAAGCTTTTTCGAAGTATTTTCTTTTAACCTGCTCCATGGCAATCCGCAACAAGTATTGGCTACAAAAAATGCAGTTGTTATTTCGGAGAACCTGGCAACTAGTTTATTTGGCTCAGTTTCCAATGCTGCCGGAAAAACACTGCAGTATGAATTATTTGGTAGAAAATTCGAGGGCGCTGTGTCGGGTGTATTTGAAAAATTGCCTGCCAACAATTCCATGAAATTCGATTTCGTATTTACTCACGATATGCTGCTTAATGATATATGGACCAATGGTCAAAAATGGTGGAATACCGGTCCTGTAACTTATCTCCTTTTAAAACCCGGCACAAACCTGGCAGCCTTCAATAAAAAGATCAGAAATTTTATAGATTCCTATCATAAGGATAACATTTTCACTTTATTCACCCGGCCTTATTCGGATGCTTACTTGTATGGAAATTATGAAAACGGAAAACAGTCAGGCGGAAGAATTGAATATGTGAAACTATTTTCAATCATTGCTATTTTCATCTTATTGATCGCCTGCATCAACTTCATGAATCTTTCAACTGCCAAAGCATCCCGAAGGTTGAAAGAAGTTGGTATTAAAAAAGCCATCGGTTCGTCTCGCAAAGCACTCATCACACAGTTTTTAAGTGAAGCGATTTTCATGGCTTTTCTATCACTAATTGTGGCAAGCCTCGTTGTTATACTGTTGTTGCCGCAATTTAATCAGCTAACCGGGAAACAATTATCTATTCAACTTTCAACCAATTTAATAGCAGTGGTAATTGGCGTGACTGTTTTTACCGGTTTACTATCGGGCAGCTATCCCGCCTTTTACCTGTCAGGATTTAACCCGATAGCTGTTTTGAAAGGACGACCAAAAAATTCAATCGGTGAAATCCTGGCAAGAAAAGGTCTTGTAGTATTTCAATTTATTGTATCGCTGGTACTTATTATTTCAGTTATGGTTATTTACAACCAGATGAAATATGTGCAATCAAAAAACCTGGGCTACAACAAAGCGAATATTGTCTATTTTGATAAAGAAGGAGCTATTAGTCAATACCCGGAAACTTTTTATGCGGGACTAAAGCAAGTGCCCGGAGTGGTAAATGTTTCTGCCATTCAACAAAGCGTAGTTCAGCAGGGTTCAGGTAATGGTGCATCTACTTACGGAATTGAGTGGCCGGGCAAAGATGAAAAAACCTTAATCGATTTTGTAGTGAGGGCTGTAGACTATGATATGATAGAAACCCTTGGCATTGAGATCAAAGAAGGCAGAAGTTTTTCAAAAGCCTTTGGTGCCGATACCAGCAAATTGATATTTAATGAAGCTGCCATTCGTGTAATGGGTTTAAAAGATCCGGTTGGAAAGCCAATAACTATGTGGGGACAGGCAATGACAATTGCTGGTGTAGTTAAAGATTTTCATTTGTCGTCTTTGCATGAGCCAATTGCCCCTATGGTTTTTATATACCGGCCATCCAACACTTCTATAATTATGGCCCGGTTGCGACCAGGAGAAGAGAAAAAAACAATTAGTGGCATTGAGGCATTTTATAAAAAATTCAATCCTGGTTATGTATTCGAATACAAATTTTTAGACGATGCATTCCAGGCACAATATGTATCTGAACAAAGAGTTGCTGTGTTATCGCGGTTCTTTGCCGCATTAGCCATTCTTATTTCCTGTTTAGGCCTGTTTGGCTTAGCAACGTTCAATGCAGAAATTAGAACTAAAGAAATAGGAATTCGCAAAGTACTGGGTGCTTCTTTTTCCAATGTTTTATACTTGCTATCTAAAGATTTTTTCAAATTGATCATGCTTGCTGTGATCATCTCTTTTCCACTTGCCTGGTGGGCTACAAATAGCTGGTTGAATAGCTTTGCATTTAAGGTGGAACCAGGTTTACCAGTATTTCTCACAGCATTTGCTTCCATACTTTTAATTACACTTTGTACTATAAGTTTCCAGGCAATTAAAGCTGCATTATCTAACCCAGTAAACAGTTTGCGAAGTGAATAGTTTCTGCATGCATGTAAAAGGTTAAATAAGCAGGATGAACGGTATACCAAAGCGATGCTCCAAAACGTATCATTACATACAATAAAAAGTTGATGCTATGATTAAAAATTTGTTTAGGGTTGCACTCCGCAATATCAAAAAAGACAAATGGTACAGCCTGCTGAACGTAGTAGGATTAACCATCGGTATCACCTTTAGTTTGTTTCTTATATTTTATATTAAAGACGAACTGGATTACGACCGCTATCATGACAAAGCAGATCGTATTTACAGGATAGTTACCTATGTACAGGAGCCGGATAAGCAAACCAACTTCACAATTACTCAACTTCCATTAGCTGCCACTTTAAAAAAAGACTACCCGGAGGTTGAAGAAGTAACAAGATTTTTTGGAAGAGAAAGAACCTTATTTAAAAACGGCGATAATAATTTTTACGAAACAAAAATTTATTATGCTGATAGCACCATCTTCAAAGTTTTTACACATAAGTTTTTAGAAGGTAACCCGGCTACTGCGTTAAATGAACCAAACACTATTGTAATCACGAAAAAACTTGCTAACAAATATTTTGGAAAGAATACTGTTGCAGTTGGCAAAACATTGAAGACTGTTTATGATGTATATAAAGTAACCGGTGTTATAGAAGATGTTCCGAGAAACTCGCATCTTTATTTTGATATGTTGATGTCTTTTTCAACTTTTTTAAAAGACAATCAATTTGGTGCCCAGGATAACTGGACCAACTTCAATGCTTTCACTTATGCATTGCTGAAGCCATCCACCAATGCAGCCACTTTCGAAAAAAAATTGCTCCCTTTGTACGATAAACATATGGCTGCTTTCTTTGCCCCCGTTGGTATAAAAATGCGGTATGTTGTTCAGCCTATCACTGCTATTCACCTGCATTCGAAACTCGAAAGAGAACCGGAAGAACTGGGCAACATGTCGTATATCTATATTTTTTCGGCAGTCGCCTTTTTTATGTTGCTGATAGCATGTATTAATTACATGAATCTTACCACTGCGAGGTCAGCAAGACGGGCAAAAGAGATTGGTATTCGAAAAGTAACAGGATCAACCCGGAAGCGGTTGATATTCCAGTTTTTAAGTGAGTCTTTACTCACTGCCTTTATCGCTGTTCTCTTAAGTACATTATTGGTAATCCTTCTATTGCCGGTATTCAACACATTATCCGGAAAAGATTTTTCAACGAAAACGTTGTTTCAACCTTTTAATATTTTATTGTTGGGTAGCATTGTATTTTTTACCGGCTTACTCGGTGGAAGTTATCCGGCATTTTATTTATCGGGCTTCAATCCTATCAGTATTTTGAAGGGCAGTCTTTCAAAAGCTTCCGGTAATATTAACCTGCGCAGAAGCCTTGTTGTATTGCAGTTTTCCATATCTATGATTATGTTGATCTGTACCTGGGTAGTGTATTCACAACTAAATTTCCTGCGTATAAAAGATGTTGGTTTTAATAAAGACCAGGTGATGACTGTAACCATAAATACCGGTGAAGATGAACGTAGTAAGATTTCGTCAATGAACAATGATTTCAGAAGTTTGCCTGGTGTAAAAACAGTTGGTACCGGGTATGCTTACCCGGGAAGTTCAAATATTAACCTCAACCTGTTTACCGTAACAACAAAAACCGGGCATACTGATAAAGCCATAGAATGTTATTCTGTAGATGAACATTTTCTCGATGCACTAGGCATCCCTGTTGTTAAAGGACGTAACTTCTTAAGCCCTGCCGACACGCTTCACAGCATTGTTGTGAACGAATCACTGGTAAAATATTTTGCATGGGATGATGCTATCGGAAAACGCATCACCTTTCCCGGTGATACTTCGGGCACTTATTTAGAGGTTGTAGGCGTAATAAAAGATTTCAATCAAAAATCATTATATAATCCTATTGCGCCGCTTCTGTTATTTTATACCTCCAATGCTAATATTCTCCAGGTAAAAATGAATCCCGGCAATATTCCAGCCACTATCGCGAAAGTGGAAAGTACATGGAAAAAATATTTTCCGCAACTGCCTTTTGAATATAAATTTCTCGATGAAGATTTTAATTCACAATATGCTGCAGATCAAAAGCGGGGAAAAATATTTGCAGCATTTTCCGTTCTCACGATCATTATTACCTGTCTTGGGTTGCTTGGTCTTACAGCATTTACTACGCAGCAAAAACAAAAGGAAATAAGCATTCGCAGGGTACTGGGATCAAGTATAATGCAGGTAGTATCATTAACAACAAAGAGTTATTTATGGCTGGCATTAATTGCAGTTGTCGTGGCATTTCCTGTAGCCTATTATTTTATGCATAAGTGGCTGCAAGTCTTCCCTTACAACACTGGTTTGTCATTTATACCATTCTTGCTATCTGCTCTTTTAATTGTAGTTACAGCCACTGCAACGGCCATTTTCTATGCAACAAAAGCTGCGGTAACCAGTCCTGCGAAAAGCCTAAAAACAGAATGATTTATAGGTAGGAAGCAGGCATCAAACACAGCCTTCCAGATTAAATAAATTACAAATTATGTTTAGAAATTTTCTTAAAGTCGCCTGGAGGAATCTTGTAAAGAACAAGGCATTCTCTCTTATAAATATCATCGGTTTAGCCACCGGGCTTGCATGTTTTATCCTCATCACTTTATACGTAGTAGATGAACTTAGTTTCGACCGGCATAATAAACACGCCGACAGAATTTTCCGGGTGGATTCGGATATTAAAATAGGCGGTACCGTATTAGATCTTGCTGTTGCATCCGACCCCATGGGCGCTACCCTAAAAAAAGATTATCCACAGGTGGAAGCTTATGTAAGGTTTTACCGGAATGGATCTAAACTTGTAAAGAAAGGGAACGAATATATCAGCGAGAATGCTGTTATACATGCCGATTCTACCCTCTTTGATGTATTCACCCTGCCTGTTATTTCGGGTGATGCAAAAACAGCTTTAAATGAACCCAATACGGTTGTTATAACCGAATCAACTGCCAATAAATATTTCGGGAATAGTAATGTAATTGGCAAAATGCTCGAAACCAACGACAATGATAAAACATTGTATAAGGTAACAGCAGTGATCCGCGACTTACCAAAGAATTCCCACTTAAATTTTCACCTTATTTTTTCAATGGATAATGTTGAATATGGATTTGGAAATTACCTGAGTAACAACTTCCCAACTTATGTGCTTTTAAAAGATGGAGTTGACTACAGGGACTTCAATAAAAACTTTAAGCAGGTTATCGAAAAATATGTATTTCCACAGGCTAAGGAATTTATGCATCTGAATAGTATGGATGAATTTTCGAAGTCTGGCAACAAACTTGAAATCTACCTGACGCCATTAACGGATATCCATTTGCATTCCGATAAAATGGCCGAATTGGGCACTAATAGCAATATTCAATATGTATATATATTTTCCGCGGTTGCTTTGTTCATTCTTTTAATAGCCTGCATCAACTTTATGAATCTTTCAACTGCAAGATCGGCCAGCCGTTCAAGAGAAGTAGGCATTAGGAAAGTACTTGGAACAGAAAAGAATGCGCTTGTTCGTCAGTTCCTTTTTGAATCAACATTTACTGTTTTGATTGCCTTGTTCATTGGCCTCGTAATTGCTTTCGTCGTATTGCCATACTTTAATTCTATTTCAGGAAAATCCTTATCGGTTTCATCATTATTACAGCCGAAATTTCTGTTGTTCCTGGCTCTTTTACCCTTTGTAGTTGGAGGATTGGCTGGCAGTTACCCGGCATTATATCTCTCCTCGTTTAGGCCAATAGCGGTATTAAAAGGAAAAGTGAATGCCGGTTTTCAAAAGAGTCATTTCAGAAGTACACTTGTAGTATTTCAATTCGCCACTTCAATCATCCTGATTATTGGAACCATCATAATTTATAAACAACTAAACTATATTCAAACTACCAGGCTTGGTTTTAAAAGAGAACAGGTATTAATAGTTAACGGCACCGGTATTATGGGCAATAATGCGGCTGATGTTTTTAAAACCGAAGTTTCGAAATTAAGCGGCGTTAAAAGTTCATCTTTCGCCGGGTTTTTACCGGTAGGTAATTCTTCCCGCAGTGATAATACTTTTTCGAAAGAAGCTGTGATGGATACTAAAAATGCATTGAATATGCAGAACTGGAGTATAGATTACGATTACATCAATACGTTGGGTATGGAGATGATAAAAGGAAGGAATTTTTCCCGCGAATACGGCAGTGATTCCAATGCAATTATCATTAATGAAACAACCGCCAAACTACTTGGATATGCTGACCCCATCGGCAAAAAAATATACAATTCAAATGGCATTCCAAATGAACCGCCCGATGAATTCACGATTATAGGCGTAGTAAGAAATTTTCACTTCGAATCATTACGGGAAAATGTCGGTCCCTTAGCGTTTCACCTTGGAAATAATAAATGGGAGGCCGCTTTTAAAGTATCCACAACTGATGTTGCCGGTCTTATAAAAACTATCGAAGCAAAATATAAAGCGATGGCGCCGGGTCGTCCATTTAGTTACCAGTTTCTTGATGAATCATTTGACCAGATGTATCGGACCGAACAAAGGGCCGGCAAAGTAGCCCTGTCTTTTGCCATCCTGGCCATTCTTATCGCTTGTCTTGGTTTATTTGGCCTTGCTACTTATATGGCCGAGCAAAGAACCAAGGAAATTGGTGTTAGAAAGGTTTTAGGGGCTTCCGTTAGCACCATTGTAAATATGCTTTCTAAAGATTTTCTGAAGCTGGTGGGAATCTCTATTCTGTTTGCATTTCCACTTGCTGGTTTATTGATGCATTGGTGGCTGCAGGACTTTGCCTATAGAACCAATTTGGGCTGGTGGATCTTTGTGGTTGCGGCTGCTATTACTGGCTTAATCGCTATTGTAACCGTTAGTGCACAAGCTTTCAAAGCGGCATTAACCAACCCGGTAAAAAGTTTGAGAAGTGAGTGACAGGAATTGAGAGAGGTGAGGAACAGCCGAATACAAATGAATAATAGTTGTTGAAAATAAAACGGTTACAGGAATAAGTATTGTATACCCGGATCGATCATAACAAAATTTTTTTATGTTTCGTAACTACTTCAAAATCGCCTTTAGAAACCTTTGGAAAAACAAAGCGTTTTCTGTTATCAATATAATGGGCCTTGCATTAGGATTGGCTTGCAGCCTGCTTATTATGCTTTGGGTAATTGATGAATATAAAGTAGATGCCTTTCACAAAAATGGCGATCAATTATATAGCATTATTGAACGCCAGTACCGCGATGGAAAAATTGATGCTTTTCATGGAACACCTGGCGTACTGGCAGAAGAAATGAAGAAGGTTTTGCCGGACGTACAATTTGCCACTAATTACGCCTGGGATGAGTTAAGCACTTTTGAAGCTAACAACAAAGTGCTAAAGAAAACTGGTAACCATGCAGGGCCAGATTTTTTCAAAATGTTCTCCTATCCCCTCCTGGAAGGTGAAGTAAATACTGCTTTAAAAACACCTCTCGATATTGCTATCTCAAAAAAAATGGCCGAAGATTTCTTTGGTACTGCTGCTAATGCAATTGGAAAAACAATACGCTATCAAAACAGCAAAGATCTGAATATATCAGCAGTATTTGATAACGTGCCCGAAAACAGCACTGCGCAGTTTGATTATATGTTGAACTGGGATTTGTTTTTGGAAGGAAACAGCTGGGCAAAAGAGTGGACCAACAACGGGCCACATACGTACATCACATTGCGCAAGGGAACAGACGCAAATACATTTGAAAAAAAGATCAATCGTTTTTTGGATAATTACAACAAGGAACAAACGTCGCACTCTTATATCAGGCTGGGCATGCAACGCTACGGGGATATTTACCTCCATTCACAATTTGATGAAACCGGGCAACTATCCGGAGGAAGAATTCAGTATGTGAAATTATTTAGCATTGTTGCCCTTTTTATTCTACTGATTGCATGTATCAACTTCATGAATCTTACAACAGCAAGGTCCGTAAAACGTGCAAAGGAAATTGGTATACGAAAAGTGGTCGGTGCATTGCGCTTTGGTTTGATCAGGCAGTTTATAGGTGAAGCAATGTTACTCGTAATAATAGCCATCACAATCTCTTTAGCACTTATACTGCTCATTCTCCCGGCTTTCAGCGAACTAACCGGCAAGCAAATTCAAATGCCATTCGATCAACCATTATTTTGGGTCAGCCTTGCAGTATTGATTTTGCTGACTGGTTTTCTTTCAGGAAGTTACCCGGCGCTGTACCTGTCTTCGTTTAAACCTGTTCGTGTATTAAAAGGCTCATTAAAATTTTCCGGAAACGCTATCTGGTTTCGAAAAGGCCTTGTTGTATTTCAGTTTATTTTATCCATCATCCTTATTATAGGAACTATTGTTGTTAGCAAACAAGTAAACTATATTCAAAATTACAACCTGGGATACGACAGGGAAAACCTGTTATATATTCCATTGGAGGGCGATCTTACACCAAGGTATGGTTTGTTTAAAAATAGTTCGGAGAAGTTGCCCGGAATAAAGGAAATAACCCGCATTACAGATGTTCCTACACAAATCGAAAATGGCACAGGAGGTGTAGAATGGGATGGAAAAAATCCAAATCTTGATATCAATTTTACACAAGCCGCAGTTGGTTATGATTTTACAAAAACGATGCATCTGAAATTTGTTGACGGGCGTGACTTTTCAAAAGATTTTGCATCTGATTCTGTTGGATATATACTTAATGAAGCAGCATTAAAAATCATCGGCTATAAAGATCCCATTGGTAAACCACTCACTTTCTGGCAAAAGAAAGGAACCATTATTGGTGTATTGAAAGATTTTCACTTTAATTCGTTACATACCGAAATAAACCCGCTTGTTCTACGACTTGGTGAAAATATTGAATGGGGAACTGCAATTATAAGAACTGAGCCAGGCAAAACAAAGCAGGCATTGGCCAGTCTTGAAAAAGTATGTAAAGATCTCAATCCCAAGTTCCCTTTTACATATAAATTTTCTGATGAAGAATACCAAAAACTGTATAAGAGTGAACAAGTAGTAGCGAAACTTGCTAACTACTTTGCTTTTCTTGGAATTTTTATTTCCTGCCTTGGATTATTAGGTCTGGTAATATTCACTGCGGAACAAAAAACCAAAGAATTTGGCATCCGGAAAGTACTTGGAGCTACTGCAGCATCATTGTTTAACCTGCTTTCTAAAGAATTTTTAATACTTGTTATAGCAGCATTATTAATTGCATGTCCCCTTGCCTGGTTTGCAATGAACAGCTGGCTGCAGGATTATGTGTATCGAATTAAGATCTCGTGGTGGGTGTTTGCAATTGCCGGCCTGCTTGCCATTTGTATAGCCCTGGTAACAGTTAGTTTCCAGGCCCTCAAAGCAGCATTTGTGAACCCTGCAAAAAGCTTGCGAAGCGAATAAACCTACAAAAAAAATATTAACTTCTTCTATACCAAATATCAGCCCGCAAATTGTGATATCATGATTGATTAAAACCAATTCACATGCTTAAAAATTATCTCAAAATTGGCTTGCGAAACCTTTGGAAAAACAAAGCTTTTTCCGCCATAAATATTATCGGTCTTGCAACCGGTTTGTCGGTATGCCTGTTGATAGTTTTGTACGTAGTTGATGAATTAAGTTATGATAGGTATAATGTAAATGCGGACAGGATCTATAGAATTGATGCAGATCTTTCTTTTAATGGCACACAATTTAGCTCAGCTACTATCCCTGAGCCGCTTGCCCTTACTTTGGTCAAAGACTATCCGCAGTTCGAACAAATGGTCCGGTTTATTTATGACGGAGATATTTTCATAAAGAAAGGAAGTTCAAATATCCAGGATCATAATGCGGTATTCGCAGATTCCACCTTCTTTAAAGTATTTACAGTTCAATTGATTGCCGGCAATCCTTTAACTGCATTAAATGAACCTAACTCGATTGTTATTGATGAAACAACTGCAAAAAAATATTTTAATAACACTCATGTTGAAGGCAAATTTCTTTTTGTAAATAATTCAACCAATTGCAAGATCACTGGTGTTTTTAAAGATATTCCACAACAATCTCATTTTCATTTCAGTTTTATAAGACCCTTAAAAGATACTTACAGAGGTAATGCTGACAACTGGTTAAGCAATAACCTGCAGTCGTATGTTTTACTAAAGCCCGGTGTAACACAAGCTGCCGCACAAAAATATATTGACTCCACTATTAATAAAAATCTTGCAAGACAATTGCAGGAAGTGATACACAGTTCTTTTGAAGATCTGAAAAAACAGGGCAATTACTTTCGGTATCCATTAATACCGCTTACCGATATTCATTTAAATTCTGATAAATCATCCGAGTTTGAAGCAAATGGAAATAAGACTTACGTATATATTTTCTCGGTGATTGCCATTTTTATTTTGCTTATTGCCTGTATCAATTTCATGAATCTTTCTACAGCACGTTCAGCAAACCGTGCAAAGGAAGTTGGCATAAGAAAAGTAGCCGGTTCTCTCCGCTCGCATTTAATACTGCAATTTTTAACGGAGTCCATCATGCTAAGTTTCTTTTCATTGCTTATTGCTTTGCTGATCTCCGCGTTGCTGCTGCCTTTATTTAACCAACTTGCTGGCAAGGAAATGCTTGCAGCAAGTCTTTATTCTTCCTGGTTACTGCCTGCATTAATTACACTGGTGTTTGTGGTAGGTTGTATTGCAGGAAGTTACCCGGCATTGTATTTATCCTCCTTTCAACCAATTGCTGTATTAAAGGGTAAAATTGCAAACGGCTTTAAAAGCAGCTGGCTTCGCAGCAGCCTGGTTGTTTTCCAGTTCAGCATTTCAATCATACTTATCATCGGGACCATTGTAATTTATAATCAACTTGCTTATATCCAAAATAGGAATATTGGCTATAATCGCAACCAGGTTTTGGTGCTGCATAATACTAATACTCTCGATAGGCAGGTGCAAGCATTTCGTGAAGAATTGCTGAAAATATCGGGGATAGAAAATGCCAGCATTACTTCCAATATACCAACAGCTAAAAATTTTGATGAAAACGGTTGGTTTCGCGACGCAACTTTTGATGCTTCTAAAGCAGTAATAATGACGACGCTTTATGTTGACGAAAACTATATTCCAACACTTTCAATGAAAATGAAAGAAGGAAGAAATTTCTCAAAGGATTTTCCCTCGGATTCTTCAGGAATAATACTCAATGAAGCAGCGGTAAAATTGCTGGGATTCAAAGAACCATTGAAAGAAAAAATGTACATTCCTGATGATGATAGAAATCCTTTCGCTTTTCACGTTGTTGGAGTTGTGAAAGATTTTAATTTTAGTTCTATGCACGATAAAGTTGGCCCGATGGTCATACAATTAGGTCCAAATACAGGTAGTATATCCGTAAAAATCAACTCGAAAAATATTCCTGCATTAATAAAAGGCATCGAATCCAAATGGACAAGCATGGCACCATCGCAGCCCTTTAGCTATACATTTATGGATGCTGATTTCAATAATGTTTATAAAGCCGAACAACGTACAGGAAAGCTATTTATCATCTTTTCTGTTTTTGCAATTTTTATTGGATGCCTTGGTTTATTTGGCTTAGTAAGTTATGCGGCAGAACAACGCACCAAAGAAATAGGTATTCGAAAAGTGCTGGGTGCAAAAGTAACCGGCATTGTTGCCATGCTTTCACGTGATTTTGCAAAATTAGTTTTAATAGCAGCCCTTATTGCTTTCCCGGTAGCATGGTGGGCAATGAATAAATGGCTGCAAAGCTTTGCTTATAGAATTGACATCAGTTTATGGGTGTTTGTAATTGCAGGTAGTATCGCAATAATTATTGCTCTTGTAACAGTAAGTTTCCAGGCTATTAAAGCTGCAATAGCAAACCCCATTAAAAGTTTGAAGACTGAATAGTTAAAACCAGTTTTAATTTTTTATCTAAAATAAACACCATGAAGCATTTCTTTCTTTTTTTATTACTTGCCGCACAAACAAACATTTTAGTTGCCAGGCAAAATGCCGATAAAGTTCCATTTTTAACTAAGAGTTTGAGTAGTGGAACTTTCAATAGTGTTGAAGTTCAAACATCCGGTGGAAGCATCTCTGTTGCGGGTGTAAGTTCCGATTTTAAAGTTGAAGTATATGTAACCGGGAACAACAATAAAACGAATCTCACCAAAGAAGAAATTCAAACCCGTATCAATGAAAAGTATGATTTTAATGTTGCTGTATCAAACAACAAATTAACTGCAAGCGCCAAACCAAAAGAAAGAATGAAAGACTGGAAAGAGGGACTTTCATTTTCCTTCAAACTCTTTGTTCCTGTTGATGTAGCGGCCGAACTAACTACAAGTGGTGGCAGTATTAACTTAAATAATCTTTCGGGCAAGCTTGATTTTACAACAAGCGGTGGCAGTCTTCATTTGGATAAAATAACCGGCAAAACAAATGGCAGAACAAGCGGCGGCAGTATTCATGTTGCGAATTCGAAAAACGATATCGATTTATCAACAAGCGGCGGCAGCATCGATGCTGAAAATTGCGAGGGCACACTCAAACTTACAACCTCGGGAGGTTCATTAAACTTAATGGATTTAAAGGGCAATATAACAGCCCATACCAGCGGTGGAAGTATTAATGGAAGCAAGATTGAAGGGGAACTATTGACCCATACTTCAGGTGGCAGTATTCACCTCGCTGATTTGAGTTGCAGTCTTGAAACTTCTACGAGTGGAGGCAATATTCACATTGCTATTCTTAACCCGGGAAAATATATAAAGATCAGCAACTCAGCCGGCAACGTAGATCTTCAATTGCCTAAAAACAAAGGAGTTGATCTTAACCTGAATGCTAATAAAATTAAAACAGACAACCTGGAAAGTTTCAATGGGAAAATGACGGATGAACAAGTTGTTGGAAAGCTGAATGGCGGTGGAATTCCTGTTTCCGTAAATGCAGGCAGCGGAAAAATTAATTTAATGTTTAAATAGAAGGCTCTGCTTTCCAGGCAAAAGTATTGCAGGTGAAAAAACTATTTTAAATGGTTGATTCACCTGCAAAATCGTTTAAATAAATTCTCATGTATAGTAACTATTTCAAAATTGCCTGGCGCAATATTCTTAAGAATAAAGTATTCTCCTTTATCAATATTGCAGGCCTTGCACTTGGCATGACGGCATGCCTGTTGATAGTACAATACGTGAGCTTTGAACTAAGTTTTGATCGCTTCAACCATAATGTAAATGATTTATATCGTGTCGCAAACGACCGTTATCAAAATGGGAAATTGGTACAACACGGCACCATAACTTATTCTGCGGTGGGTAAGGCCCTTAAAGATGATTACCCGGAAATAGTAAATAACACAAGGGTTGAACCATTCGATCAACAGGTTCTTACAAACGGAATAAAAAAGATCGGTGATCAAACGGCCCTCGCCGTCGACAATTCATTTCTTTCTATGTTCTCCTATCCTGTTATAACGGGTGATAATAAAAATGGATTGCTTCAACCATACTCAATTATTTTAACGGCTTCATTAGCCAGGAAAGTATTTGATATAAAAGGTAACAACTTTGAAGCTATAATCGGTCAAACACTTACAGTTTCAAGAGATTCTTCACCTTACAAGGTAACTGCAATATGGGAAGATGTTCCCGAAAATTCACACCTGAATTTTAATTTTCTTGTATCCTACAATACTTTATACAGCGGTATAAATGGCGGATGGAAAGAAGCTGATTATGATTTTACCAACTCAGATTTCTGGCACTATATCCAGTTAAAACCGGGAACAGATTATAAGAAGCTGAATGCTAAACTGGATGCCTTTAGCCAAAAACATTTCCAGGGTAGCAAAGTAAGTGGCAGCGATGAAAAGTTTTTTTTACAGCCACTTACACATGCACACCTGTATTCTGATTATGAATATGAAATCGGCAAAATTGGTAATGCTACAGTAGTATGGTCGCTTTTGATTATAGCCATGCTGATCATTGTAATTGCCTGGGTAAATTACATAAATCTTTCTACCGCAAAATCGATGGAGCGTGCTAAGGAAGTTGGCATACGTAAGGTTACAGGTGCAAAACGCGGCCAGCTTATCAGCCAATTTCTAACCGAATCAATTCTTATCAATCTCCTGGCCCTTGCTATTTCGTTATTACTGGTTTTTCTTTTACAATCCGGCTTTAATAACTTAATCAAACACGATTTATCATTGGCTTACCTTGTGGGCAAATCAGTGGGAAACTATTACATTACCACCATCGTTATTGCGGTAATGATGACAGGTATTCTTGCATCAGCTTTTTATCCGGCCTTTGTACTCTCTGCATTCAAACCCATTGCAGTACTGAAAGGAAAATTCACATCCTCCTCAAAAGGAATAAAGTTACGCAAATCGCTGGTAGTAGGACAATTTGCTGTAACAGTGGCATTAATAATCGGCTCTTTAGTGGTATACACGCAAATGAAGTTCCTCAACAAACAAGATCTTGGTATCAATCTTTCACAAATACTTGTTGTTAAACCACCATTGTTAACTAGCTGGGATTCTACTTTTATAGATAAAGAAAATAGTTTCAAGAATGAGTTGAAGCAATTGCAACATATAAAGGGTGCTTCAGTTATTGGAAGAACTATGGGCGATGAACTTTCAAGAGCTTTTAATGTACATCGTGCTGATAAAAATATAGATACTAAACGCTCTATGCGGAGAGTAAGTATCGATGCAGATTTTGCAAATGTGTTTGATGTAAAAATAATTTCAGGCAGAAATTTCACCAATACAGATTTTAATTCTGACTTCAGTAAGTTACATAATATCATGTTGAACGAAATGGCTGTTTCACAGCTTGGGTATTCTTCGCCGGAGGATGCCCTGGGAAAACAAATTTCCTTATTTGGCCGAAAATGGGATATAACCGGTGTGATCAATGACTTTCATCAAAAGTCATTGCGTTACCCCATGGAGCCTACTCTTTTTGTACCATCTTATGGAACTGACAACCCGCTTTGCATAAAGGTTGATACAAAAGACCTGGCTTCAACAATAACTGAAGTGAAAGCAAAGTTTGACGCTTTTTTCCCAGGCAATTTTTTCGATTACTATTTCCTGGATGAAAAATTTAACCGGCAGTATAGCGAGGACCAGTTATTTGGAAAAGTGTTCGCCATCTTTGCAGGATTTGCCATATTTATCGCCTGTCTTGGCTTGTTGGGTTTATCGCTTTTTGCAACATTACAACGTACGAAAGAAATTGGTGTAAGGAAAGTACTTGGTGCTTCCGTTAAAAACATTGTAATGCTGCTTTCTAAAGATTTTGTACGCCTTGTTTTAGTTGCTTTTATACTGGCTTCCCCTGCAGCGTATTTTATTATGCATACATGGCTGCAAGATTTTGCTTACCGGGTTGATATCAGCTGGTGGGTTTTCGTTGCAGCCGGGTTCTTATCAGTTACTATAGCCATTGGAACGATCAGTTTCCAGGCAATAAAAGCAGCAATAGCTAACCCGGTGAAAAGTTTGAGAAGCGAGTAAAGCAATGGGCTAATGTGCTAATGTGATAATGAATACAGGAATACAATGTGATGATTTGATGATATGAAAATATGATGATCAAAACATTTTGATAATGAATACGGGAATACAAATTCAGAATACAATTATTGGCCGGGCATTGAATAAATATTGGGCTGCATAGGCGTCGCACTTTTGTACAGTAAAACAATACTGAGCATTAAATAAATCGTGAGCGGTGAGTGGTGAGTGGTGAGTGGTGAATGAACAGCCAAATACATTATACAGTATCAACAATCGACATAGAACAAAATAGATCAACTCAATAAATTACTCCATATGTTTAAGAATTATTTTATTTCCACGTTTAGAAACCTGCGGCGAAACAAAGTGTATTCGTTTATAAACATTGCAGGATTAAGTCTTGGTTTGGCAGCTGCCATGCTTATTATTTTATACCTGAAAGATGAAGTGAGCTTTGACAAATTTCACAGAGACGTAGACCAGGTATACCGCGTGGTAAATAAAAATATAAAACCCGATGGCAGCTTTGTAAACCAAAACGGTTTTTCCGGGTATTTCCAGGGACCGAAATTCACTGCAAATATTCCCGAAATAAAAGCATTTGTCCGTTACCAGCAAAACAACCTCGATATCAAAAGGGGCAATGAAATTAAATCTCAGGAAATCTTTTATACAGACTCCAGTTTCTTCTCAGTTTTCACTTTTCCCTTAATAAGCGGCAATCCAAAAACTGCCTTACTACAACCAAATGGGGTTGTTGTTTCAGAAGACATGGCCAAAGACCAGTTTGGCACCATTGATGCCATAGGCAAAACAATGATGGTAAAAGAGGAAGAAAAATTTGTTCCCTATGTTGTAACAGGTGTCGCAAAAAGAAGCCCGCAAAATTCGTCTATAAAATTCCAGGTTTTAATGCCAATAAAGGTGTCAGAGCAGGACGCATCCAATAACGAAAACTGGTTCAATTTTTTCATGAACACTTTTGTTGTACTGCAGCCAGGAGCTGATATTAAAGCAGTGGAAGCCAAAATGAAAAGGGTGTTTGAAACAGACGCAGCTGCCACCATAAAAATGATGGCTGAAAAATATGATGTAACAGATAAAACCATTTATTTTCTTCAGCCCTTTACTGCCATGCACCTGAGTGTAGAACTTAGCGCCAGTAATGGTTTGCAAAATGCCAGCAATCCTATGTATGCATACATCCTGTCTGGAATTGCGCTTTTTATTTTACTGATTGCCTGTATCAATTTCGTTAACCTCACGGTTGCAAGATCTGTTAAACGTGCCAAGGAGATTGGCATCAGAAAAGTAGTTGGCGGCAACCGAAAACAATTGATCATACAATTTCTCGGTGAGTCTTTTTTATTGTGCTTAACCGCTTTTATACTCGCGGTTCTGCTGGTACAGCTCGTACTACCTGTTTTCAATGATCTCTCCAACAAATCACTGGCAATTTCTTATCTTTTCGATGTAAAACTGGTAGCTGGATATATTCTTCTTTTTATTGTTACAGCCCTGGTAGCTGGCTTTTACCCGGCAATGGTATTATCTAATTACAACCCGGTTCAAACATTATACAACCGCTTTACGCTGGCAGGCAAAAACTACCTGCACAAAGGATTGGTGATCTTCCAGTTTACACTCGCTTCATTTCTAATTATTGGTACCATCATCATCTCATCACAATTTAATTATTTAACTAATCAACACCTGGGATATGATGATAGTGACCTCGTAACAGTAACAAAATGGGGCATTAAACGAAGTGACTCTAAACTGTTTAAAGAGGCATTACTGGCTAATCCAAATATTGTAGATGTAGCATTTAAAAATGGCGGCCAATGGGGCACCATTGCCAAAGTAAACGGGGATGAACAAATTGAATTTACCTACGAAACAGTAGATGAAAAATATCTTCCGATGTTGAAAATATCCTTGGCAAAAGGAAGGAATTTTTCGCCTGAACTTATAACAGATTCCACAAAGTCGATACTGGTAAATGAAAGCTTTGCCAGGAAAGCAGGCTGGAAGAATCCAATAGGACAGGTTGTAAACTTTTGGTATAACGAAAATGAAAAATACACGGTTGTTGGACTGGTGGAAGATTATCATTTCAAACCATTGAATGAAAGGATCAGCCCGCAATTATTCACCATGAAACCTGGAAATGAGTATGGCAAAGTCTTCATTAAAATAAAACCGAACAGCGAAACTGCCAGTCTGCAGCATATCGAAAAAACCTTTAAAAAATTCTTTCCTTTTAACCCCTACTCTTATGTTTTTCAAAATGATGAAAATTCAAAAAATTATGCAGCCGAAGAAAAATGGAAACAGATATTACTATTCGGTGCCCTGCTAACCATTTTCATTTCGTGCATCGGATTATTTGGGCTTTCAGTTTTATCAGCAGAAAAAAGAACAAAAGAAATTGGTATCCGTAAAGTGTTGGGAGCTTCAGTAAGCATTGTAGTTACAACATTGTCAAAAGACTTTTTAAAGCTGGTAGCCATTTCGTTAATAGTTGCTGTACCTATGGCATGGTTCGCATCCAGTAAGTGGCTGGAAAATTATCCCTACCGGATCACACTAAGTTGGTGGATGTTTTCTGCTGCAGCCTTATTGGTGTTATTGTTGGCGATGGCAACGGTAAGCTTCCAGTCAATAAAAGCTGCAATAGCAAACCCGGTAAAGAGCCTTCGCAGTGAGTAATGCAAATGTGACAATGTGATAATGTGATAATGAATACCGGAATACAATGTGCAATATGCTAATGTGCTAATGTGCTAATGAATACAGGAATACAATTTGATAATGTGATGATGTGATAATGAATACAGAAATACAGAATACAACATTTGGGTGGGCGGTAGACTTGCTCCGCATTAGCGGGTTATTCACTTGTACCGTTAAAGGAATTTTCAGCGGAATACGATTGTGAAATGAACACTATTTAAAATAATTTTTATGATAAGAACCGATCTGAAAATAGCATGGAGAAACCTTGTTAAACGCAAGGCCTATTCATCCATTAATGTTATCGGGCTTGCAGTAGGTATCGCAACCAGTATTCTCATCTTCCTGGTAATTCATTATGAAATGAATTACGAAGATTTTAATAGTAAGAAGAAGTCAATCTATCGAATTGTGTCCACCTTTAAAAACACAAGCAATGGAGAAGTTATTAGGCAGGAAAGTGCGGCGCCGATTACCATGGCAAACGGACTAAGAAATGACATCCCACAACTGGAAAAAGTTGCCGCTGTCTGGAATTTGGGCGGGTCACAAATTCATATACCTAAACCCGGAAAAGATTATTCTGAAGAGCACAGGGTCAAGGTTGATAACGGTTTGTTTTTTGTTGAACCCTCCCTATTCCAAATATTTGATTATACCTGGCTTGCTGGTAATTCCAACGAACTAAAAGACCCAAATACCGTAGTGATCAACGAAACACTTGCAAACCAATTTTTTGGTGACTGGAAAAAAGGCATCGGACAAACAGTGCAAATGTGGTCGTTTAGAATTCCGTTGAAAGTGGTAGGAATTTTTAAAGATCTGCCACAAAACACTGACGTCGAGATAAGGATGGGCGCATCTAAACTTACGCATGAAAAATTAAATCCCGAATGGTTTGCAAGCAACGATTGGGAAAGCCTGCCATGGAGTTCTGAATGTTTTGTGCTGTTGCCCAGGAACAGCAATGTAAAACAGTTTGAAGCGCTGTTACCAGCTTTTGTAAAGAAAAACTATCCCGCATCAATGAATTCCGGGAAAACAACGGTGTCGCTCTCCTTTCAACCATTAACGGGTATGCATCTGAATGAAGATTTTTCCACGTACAAGGGTGATGCCTTAACACATAAAGAGCTGTGGTCCCTTTCGCTGATTGCATTCTTTATCTTGTTTGTCGCCTGTATTAATTTTATAAATCTTGCTACCGCCCAATCTATAAGCCGGGCAAAGGAAATTGGTGTAAGAAAAGTGCTGGGTAGTAGAAAATCACAGATCTTAAAACAATTTTTAAATGAAACGGCGATTATTACAATTACTTCGGTAATTATCGGTTGCCTGTTGGCGAAACTAGCGTTGCCCTTTATCAGCGGGCTGGTTCAAAAACCACTTACATTAAATCTGCTGCAATCACCAGTCATCATTTTATTCCTCCTGTTAATTGGTGTCATTGTAAATTTTTTGGCTGGCTTCTACCCTGGAATGGTCTTGTCGGGCTTTAACCCTATCGAGGCTATTAAAAGTAAAATAAGTACCAGCAATATCGGTGGTGTATCGGTCAGGAGAGGTTTGGTTGTACTGCAATTTGTAATTGCACAATTCCTCATCATTGGCACTATTGTCGTTATCAATCAAATGAAATTCTTTCGTGACCAATCAATGGGTTTTGAAAAAAATGCGTTGGCTCTTGTTGAATTACCAAGCGACAGTACCGACCAACTGAGTTATAATTTTTTAAAATCAGAAATACAAAAGATCCCGGGCATAAATGCAGCTGCTTTTTGCATGGATGCTCCGGCCAGTTTTGGTTCCAATAACAATAGCTTTTATTTTGATACTGATCCGGTAAAAAAAGACTTTAGCGTAAATGTTCAATTCTCAGACACCAGTTATTTGAATACTTTTCAAATTGGACTTGTTGCAGGTCGTATCTCCTATCCCTGTGATACCATGCGGGAATTGCTGGTTAATGAAACACTCGTAAGAAAACTGGGATTTACCTCTCCTAAAGATATTATTGGTAAAACGTTGACATTCGATGAAAATGCGAAGAATTTGCCTGTTGTAGGTGTAATGAAAGACTTCAATACCAAATCATTGAAAGAACCTATAACTCCGTTGGTGCTGGCAACCAATATACATGCTTATAACTTTATTGCCTTCAGGATGGATCCTTCAAAAATGCAATCAACACTGGCGCAGGTTCAAAAAAAGTTTACAAAAATCTATCCAACATACATGTACGATCTTACTTTCTTAGATGAAAGAATAGCCCGGTTTTATAAAACAGAAGCATTGGCATCGAACCTGTTTAAAATAGCAGCTTTCTTAGCCATATTTATTTCTTGTCTTGGCCTGTATGGATTAGTATCGTTTATGGCTGTTCAGAAAACAAAAGAAGTTGGTATCAGGAAAGTTTTGGGCGCTTCAGTTAAAAGTATTGTTTTTCTCTTTTCAAGAGAGTTTACCATTTTAATCGGGATTGCATTCTTAATTGCAGTACCACTTGGATATTTCCTGATGCAGGAATGGTTGTCCGGATTTCACAATCATATAAAAATAAGTTGGTATGTATTTGTGCTTGCCATTGTTATTTCTGTGATTATTGCGTGGATAACAGTTGGTTATAAAGCAGTAAGAGCAGGAATGGCAAACCCGGTGAATAGTTTGAAAAATGAGTAACGGGTGCTAAGTGCAAATTCTTCAAAAATGCCTCAATCACAATTCCTCAATTTTGTTTTTAGAATAAATTTAAACAAGCTACGGCACTAAACTATTTAAGATGTTTCGAAATTATTTTAAAACCGCACTGCGTAATTTCAAAAAAAATAGCCTGTATTCAACTATCAATGTTGTTGGTCTTACGGTTGGTCTGGCAGCCTGTTTGTTAATTGGTATTTATATACAACATGAACTTAGCTACGATAAATTTCATACAAAGGCAGATCGCATAGTGCGTGCCACAATGGAATACAGCACATCTGGCACAACGAGTAAAGTTGCAACTACCGGTACTAAAGTAGGTCCGCATTTCCAGAGAACTTTCCCGGTTATCGAATCTTATGCAAGAACATATATTACGCATAGCGTGATAAAGAATGGCGAAAAAATATTTGAAGAGCCACGTGTGTTATTCGCTGATGATCCATTTTTCAAAATCTTCTCGTTTCGTTTACTGCAGGGTGAAGCAGCAACAGTCTTAAATGCACCTGATAAAATGGTGATCACCGAGTCGATGGCAAAGAAATATTTTGGCAACGAAGATCCTTTAAATAAAACTTTGACAAGCGGCACAAAAGAATACCGCATTTCAGGGATCTGTGAAGACGTTCCGGAAGCATCACAAATAAAATTCGACTTTGTAACACAGTTCATGAATCTTGGTGATAATGTAAAAAACGAAACTTGGTACACCGCCAATTGGATCACTTATTTTTTGTTACAAAATGAGCGGGATATTCCAAAACTGCAACAACAGGTGAAAGACTTTATGCAAACTCCAGCTACGCGGAAGGATGCTGGTATGGAAGGCAGCAATTATTTAACCTATAACCTGGAGCCGGTTACCTCTGTTCATTTGCATTCGAACCTTGCCGGGTTTGAGCCAAATGGCAGTATTACCTACATTTATATGTTTAGTGTAATTGCTATTTTAATATTGATAATAGCATGTGCCAATTATACCAATTTGGCTACTGCACAATCTGCCGGGCGCAGTGGAGAAATAGGTATTAGAAAAGTAATTGGTGCTTCTAAAAAACAGGTCTTCCTGCAATTTATCGGTGAATCATCTCTGATCACTTTTATAGCTGCTCTACTGGCCTTTTCATTAAGTCTCCTGTTAATTCCATACTTTAATGATATTACCGGTAAGCAATTTACAAACAGCATTTTATTACAACCTGTTCCAATGTTGTCATTATTCCTGTTTGCAGTTTTGGTGAGTTTTCTTGCAGGTTTATATCCGGCACTTATTTTATCAGGTAAACAAGTTTTAGGAGTGCTGAAGAAAGGATTTTCATTTACCGGCGGTAATAATCTGTTGCGAAAATCATTGATCATAGTGCAATTTGGCATCTCTGTATTCCTGGTTATTTACACCATGGTCGTATTGCAGCAAATGCATTTTATGCAAACAAAAAATCTTGGATACAACAAAGACCATGTATTGGTGTTGCCGGTTAACAATGATATGTTGCCGCAATTTGAAAACATTAAGAACGCATTTTTGCAAGTGCCGGGTATTGCAGCAGTAACAGCAGCATACGAAACGCCGGAATTTGTTGAATGGGGTGACGGTATCAATGCCACAGATGAAAAAGGAGTTCATGCTGTTTCGTTAAATGCCATGCCCGTTGATTTGGATTACACTAAAACGCTTCAAATGCAAATGGTAGCCGGAAGAGATTTTCAGCAATCGGATTTTGCTTTGATGGATACTTCAAATAATAACGCAAACTATCGGCAACCATTTATTATCAACGAAACATTAGCAAAAAAAATTGGATGGACACCACAGCAAGCGATCGGTAAGATCATCGAAAAAAATGTTTCAGGCCCCGTTGTTGGCGTAGTAAAAGATTTCAATTTCAGCAGCCTTCACAATCCAATTGGGCCAGCTATACTCTTTCTTGGAAGAGATTTTTCACGAACATATATGTTGCGGCTTAGCGGTAAAGACCTGCCTGCAACCATTGCAGGAATAGAGTCGGTTTGGAAGCAGCGTGTACCAGGAAAGCCATTTAGTTATCATTTCCTGGATGACGATTACAACAAATTGTATCTAGCAGAACAAAGGACATCACAACTATTTACCGTGGCTGCGGGTCTTGCAATTTTGCTGGCCTGTCTTGGTCTCTTTGGCCTTGCAGCATTTTCCACCGTACAACGTACTAAAGAAATCGGTATCAGGAGAATATTGGGCGCTAATATCAGTAACATCACAATGCTGCTTGCTAAAAACTTTATTCAGTTAGTCGTAATTGCGATTCTGGTTGCGACTCCGTTAGCCTGGTTGGCAGCTAATCAATGGTTGCAGAACTTTGCATATCGCATACCTGTACATGTATATCTTTTTATAATACCGTCTATAATAACTTTAGGTATAGCAATCGGTACCGTAAGTTTTCATGCAATAAAAGCGGCATTTGCCAACCCGGTTAAAAGTTTAAGAAGTGAATAAGAAGGCCAATGGTGAGTGGTTAGTGGTGAATGAAGGAACGGCTAACATGAATTAACAAATAAGCATATCTTATCAAAGATTTTTAAGCAATACAATTTTTGACCCGGCATTGGTTTTTAAACTGGGCTTCATTGGCGTCGCACTCTTGTACAGTCGCACTCTTGTGCAGTTGTTCAATGAGCAGCAAGTTCGATCTGATGATAAATTACTGCAGTTCCCTTAACGGCTACTTCACAAAAGAATGCTGCGCAATATTTCAATTTAATTCAACTAAACGTCCTTGCAAATCATTAGGGTATACGTCAGTCATTACTGTTTACCCTGTAATTAGTTGCTTTTATTCGGACAGGATGTGTTGGCGCGGGTGTTCGCCAGCGTTCGTTTATTGTACCAAAATCGAACACCTTATCCAACCTGACTTATTCCAATTGCATCATTATCAACGCGTTATAAAATGGCATTATTTAAGCAATATCGTAGGTGGTATAATTCTCACACCTCACACTGTACCATTTTGCTGGAAGCGGCAAGGGTACTTACCAGCTTAAACAAATTGTATGTTTTCAAATTATTTCAAAATAGCTTTTCGAAATCTCTGGCGCAATAAAGCGTTTTCGGCTATCAACATATTTGGGCTGGCTATTGGCATTGCCACCTGCCTAGTGATTTTGATGTTTGTACAAAACGAACTAAGCTACGATCGTTTTAACAAAAAAGCCGATCGTACGGCGCGTATCATTTTCATTGGCCAGGTGCAGGGCGAGAAAATGAAGGAGGCCAGTGTGATGCCACCAGTTGCCAAAGCCTTGCTGAGCGATTACCCCGAGGTGGAAGAAGCAACCAGGCTTAAAAATGCGGGCTCGCCTATAATTAATTACGCCGACAAATCGTTCAGAGAGGGCTCAGTTGCTTTTGTGGATTCGAATTTTTTTAGTGTTTTTACACTTCCTCTTATTGCCGGTGATACACGTACCGCATTGCTGGAACCAAATACAGTAGTTATCACAGAAGCTACTGCAAAAAAATATTTTGGCAAAGAAGATGCCATCGGGAAAGTGTTGTTCTTCAAAGAATGGAACAGCAACTACAAAGTAACCGGTGTAATGAAGAAAATTCCGGTCAACTCGCACTTTCATTTCGACTTTTTTGCTTCTATGAGTGGCTTTGAAGAAGCAAAATCAAGCTCCTGGATGAGCTCTAACTTTTATACTTACCTCGTATTGAGAAAGGGTGCTGATTACAAACAATTGCAAAGCAAATTGCCCGGCCTTGTATCAAAATATATCGGCCCGCAAATGCAACAGGCAATGGGCCTTACACTGGAGCAATTTAGGAAAAATGGAAGTGACATCGGCTTCATGCTGGAACCGCTAACCAGCATCCACCTTAAGTCGGATACTACATCAGAACTGGAGCCACGTGGTGATATTCGCTATGTATATATTTTTAGCGCCATTGCGCTCTTCATGCTCCTGATCGCTTGTATCAACTTCATGAATCTATCAACAGCAAGTGCTGCAAAACGGGCGAGAGAAGTAGGCATCCGGAAAGTGATGGGTTCTGTAAAATTGCAGCTGGTCAAACAATTTTTGATAGAATCAATGCTGATCACAGTCATTGCGCTTTTAATAGCACTTACTATTGCACAACTCGTGTTACCATTGTTCAATAACATCACCGGCAAAGCACTCTCGCTAAACTTTTCTGAAAATGTATGGTTGCTTCCATCCTTGTTGTTACTAGGAATAGTCACCGGTTTTATTGCTGGCAGTTACCCGGCTTTTTTCCTTTCTTCCTTTAACCCTGCAACCGTTTTAAAAGGCAAGTTGGTAGCCGGTAAAAAAACAGGCTGGCTTCGCAGTGGCCTGGTCGTTTTTCAATTTTGCATTTCTATCGTATTAATAGTGGGCACCGCGGTTGTTTACCTGCAGTTATCTTATATTCAAAACAAGAATTTGGGTTACGAAAAAGAGCGTGTACTCATTTTACCCGAAACTTATTTACTCGGTCAAAAAGAAGCTGTTCTTAAGCAAAAAATTAAGGCCGATACAAGAGTTTCGAACGTCACTTCTTCCGGCTATTTACCTGCAGGGCCAAGCAACGGTAACAACTTTTTTATCTACGCACAGGAAGAAGCTTCGCAGATAAAAACCTTGCGTTACGACGTAGAAGATAATTACATTTCTACACTGGGAATGGAGATCGTTCACGGCAGAAATTTTTCACCGGAGTTTGCCACAGATTCCAACGGTATCATTTTAAATGAAACAGCAGCAAGAGCACTTGGCTGGGAGAAAAATGCGATCGGGAAAACTGTAAAGCGCAGGGAAAATACAGGTGCCGAAATAACGTACAATGTCATTGGAGTTGTAAAAGATTTTCACTTCAAATCATTGCACGAACGCATCTCTCCTTTGGTAATGACTTTAAGCCGGAATTCAGGTACGCTGATTATAAAGACAAAAACTGCGGAAGTAGGCGGGTTACTGGCTACATTAAAAAATGAATGGGATAATTTAAACCCGGAAACCCCTTTCTCCTACTCTTTCCTGGATGAACGATTCGATGCTACTTACCGGGAAGATAAAAACACCGGCATGATGCTCGGAATTTTTGCAGGCTTAACCATTTTTGTTGCTTGTCTTGGTTTGTTTGGATTAGCAACGTTCACGGCAAATCAACGAACGAAAGAGATTGGCATTCGCAAGGTGTTGGGTGCAAGTGTCACTGGCATTGTATCACTCTTATCTACCGATTTCTTAAAGCTTGTTTGTATTGCCTTTGTAGTAGCAGTGCCTGTTGCATGGCTCGTAATGAATCGCTGGTTACAGGACTTTGCATACCGCATTGATATACCCTGGCAGGCATTCGTGATTGCCGCTATTGCAGCCATCAGCATTACTTTGTTTACAGTGAGTTACCAGGCAATAAAGTCTGCGCTGGCCAACCCCGTGAAAAGTTTGAGAAGTGAATAGTGAGTGGTGAGTGGTGAATAGTGAATAATGAATAGTGAGTAGTGAGTAGTGAGTGGTGAATAGCGAGTTGAGACAGCCTTTATAGAATACAAAAAAATGGACGATTCAAATAGATTGATGCTAACATGCTGATAAATTATATAAAAATTGCATTGCGAAACATTGCCCGGCATAAGACTTATGCAGGTATCAATATATTTGGTCTCTCACTAGGCCTTGCCGCCTTCTGGCTAATCACACTCTATATCGCTGATGAACTAAGCTATGACCGCTTTCACAAAAATAGTGACCGGATTGCCAGGGTAGCACAACATGCCAGCTGGTCAGGTAACGAGATGCATACTGCACCAACCTCAGCTCCTTTTGCACCTGCGCTTAAGGAAGAATTTCCTGAAATACAGGAAGCCACCCGCATCTTAACAGAAGGTGGCGGCATCATTACCTACAAGGATAAGAACCTTAAAGTGGATGACATTATTTTTTCTGACGCCAGTATTTTTAAGATTTTTACTTTTCCGCTTTTATTTGGTGATGCAGCTTCTGCGCTTACTACACCGCAATCCATTGTAATCAGTCAAAGCCTCGCCGTTAGGTTGTTTGGTGATGCGGAAAAGGCCTTGAACGAGACCATCTATTTTGAGAATAACTTCCCTAATAAAGTAACGGGCATAATTGAAGACGTACCGAAAAATTCTCACCTGGGTTTTAGTGCTGTTCGTTCGCTTCCTGCAAACTTTACGGGAGGATGGCAAAACTTTAATGTATACACTTATCTCCTGCTCAAACCAGGTACCAGCTTCAACGATCTTCAAGCCAAGCTCCCGGCATTTGCAGCAAAAACGATCCAGGGTCTGATGAAGATTGATGATTATCAAATGGAGTTACAGCCGCTTACATCCATACATCTTCATTCCGATCTGCAATACGAAATAAGTGCCAACAGCAGCAGTAAGCGTGTTTATATTTTTATCGCCATCGCAGCACTCATACTTTCAATAGCCATTATAAACTATATCAATCTTTCTACTGCACGTTCGGGTGCAAGAGTGCGTGAAGTGGGTATTCGCAAAGTAGTAGGTTCAGGCATTCGCCAGCTCGGAGTGATGTTTATAACCGAATCAGTTTTAATAACGATCATCGCAGCATTTGTTGCAATGCTCCTGATGATTTTGGTGCTCCCTTACTTTAATACGCTTACTGGAAAGCAGTTAATAATTTGGCGTTTTGGTAAAACAAGCACCCTTGTATTTCTTGCAACATTTGCTTTGGCAACTGGTATTTGCAGTGGTATCTATCCATCGCTGTTTTTATCCCGCTTCAAAACAATTCCTGCTTTAAAAGGCCAGATGGGTAACCTGTTTGCAAATCTCCTCTTCCGCAAATCCCTGGTTGTATTCCAGTTCGTAATCACCATCGTAATGATCACCGGTTCGTTGGTTATTTATCGCCAGTTGCAATTTGCTATGCAGAAAGATCTTGGGTTCAACAAAGACCAGGTACTCACATTTCACCTGGATGATCGGGAGATACGTAATCAAACTGGTTCCTTAAAAACAAAACTGCTGCAAAACCCCGCCATCGAAGCTGTTGCCGTAGCCGGCAACCCGATTGGCAACAACGATCTCGGTGGTTTAGGGTACAATTTTGAAGCTGCAGACGGATCTATATCAACCAGCTCAGTGGTAGCCCAGGAGTTAATGATTGATGCAGATTATATACCCGCTCTGGAAATAAAAATGCTTGCGGGAAGAAACTTCTCCGATGCCGTGCCATCTGATAAATACGGCGCAGCATTGATCAATGAAACACTGATGAAAAAGCTTAACTGGAAAAACGCGGTTGGCAAACGCATGCAGTTTAACATCGATGACAAAGGCACAAAAGGCGAACGACAAGTGATCGGAGTTATAAAGGATGTTCATACCTATTCACTGCAGCATAAAGTGGAACCAATGGTGATGGTTATGCCTCCTGCTGCTTCAATGGGTGATAACCTTTATATACGTATCGCAAAAGGTAAAACAAATGAAGGCCTGGCATATTTGAACAGAGTTTACAGCGTCTTCGATAAAGTGAACCCGGTAGATTACCACTTTCTTGATACCAACTTCGCCAGGCAATATGCTGCCGAACAAAAGCAGGGACAGATAGCCCTTGTATTTACTGTATTGGCAGTTCTAATCGCCTGCCTCGGTTTATTTGGTTTAGCCACCTTTACCGCACAACAAAGAACAAAAGAGATAGGCATTCGTAAAGTGTTGGGTGCAAGTGTAGCAGGAATTGTACAAATGCTGTCGAAAGAATTTTTAATGCTGGTAGCCATTTCAACATTGGCCGCATTGCCTCTTGCATGGCTTGCAATGAGCAGGTGGTTGCAGGATTTTGCTTACCGCATTAACATCGATTGGTGGGTATTAGTTTTAGCAGGCGTAATCGCATTGTTTATTGCATTGCTTACCGTGAGCGTTCAGGCAATAAGAGCAGCAGTCGCCAACCCGGTGAAGAGTTTAAGAAGTGAGTAGTGAGTGGTGAGTGGTGAGTGGTGAGTGGTGAGTGGTGAGTGGTGAGTAAACAGCCAATACAGAGCCGCAGCGATGCAACTTTTGTAACCATCAAGTTGCACATTTAATTTTATAAAAGTCCTGGTGCTGATTGAAACTGAATTAATATTTTATAGCTAATAATAAAAGATGGTAATAAATCACCTGAAACTGGCATTTCGTAATATTTCTAAAAGAAAAGGTTATACAATATTAAATATTGCTGGTCTTACAATTGGTATGACCTGTTGCCTGCTGATCTTTCATCATGTAAGCCTCGAAAGAAGTTATGACACCTTTGAACCGGCTGCTAAAAACATATTTCGCGTAAGACTGGATAGTTACCAGAAAGGAAAGCTTGCATATAAATCGGCAACCTCCTATCCTGCTATTGCGCCAGGTATGAAAAAAGATTTTGCAGAGGTAGAAGATTATTGCAGGCTGATTGATAATGAACTGCTATTATCAAATGAAGAAAATGAAAAAAAGTTTACCGAGCGCAAAGGATATTATGCAGATCCGTCCGTTGTAAAAATGTTTGGAATAAATTTCCTGGCGGGAGATCCTTTAACTGCTTTAGATGCACCGGATAAGATCATCTTATCAGAATCGACAGCCAAAAAATATTTTGGGAACGAAGCCGCATTAAACAAGACATTAGTAAACAGGAACAGTTCAACTCCCGAAACTTTTAAAGTAACAGGTGTTTATAAAGACTTTCCCGCAAACTCACATCTAATTTTAGAATACCTGGTGTCGTATTCCACCCTTGGAAAAGAAATGCAACTGCGGGGTGATAGTTCTAATGCAAGCGAAACAGCCTGGGGATGGTATGATTTCTATGTTTACATACAATTGAAAGACGGCCAAAACGTAAGCAACCTGCAGGCAAAGCTTCCGGCATTTACAGATAAATATATTAACAGCCAGGAATGGAATAAAACAAACAATAACCGGGCAGAACTTCACCTCGTACCATTAAGCGATATTCATCTTTATTCAAATGTAAACCAGGAGGCAGAAGTAAATGGAAATGGCCAGGCTGTAGCTTTTCTATTTCTAATTGCTATTTTCATTATTTGCATTGCATGGATTAACTATATCAATCTTGCAACTGCCAGGTCGGTAGAAAGGGCAAAAGAAGTGGGTGTAAGAAAAGTATTGGGTGCTTTACGCAATAGTCTTATCAGGCAATTTTTAACGGAAAGCATTGTATTAAATTTTGTTTCACTGGTATTTTCATTGATAGCATTTTTATTGTTACTCCCGGCCTTCGACAGTTTTACAGGGAGGGAAAATTATTCAGCTATCACACTCACTTCAACCTATTGGCTACTATACCTCGCATTATTTCTTACCGGCACCTTGCTTTCAGGCGTCTACCCTGCTTTTGTGTTATCAGGTTTCAAACCGATCACCGTTTTAAAAGGAGTTTTCAAAAATTCCGGTAGTGGATTGCTGCTTCGAAAAAGTTTGATTACCATACAATTTGTAACATCTGTTGTACTAATTGCAGGAACCATTATCGTTTACCAGCAGGTAAATTATATGCGCAACCAAAAAATAGGCGCCGATATCAACCAAACCATCGTTATCAAAGGTCCGCAGACAATAAAAGATTCCCTTTACCTTAGTGTATTTCAACCTTTCAAAACTGCGGTTTTACAAATCAACTCTGTGAAAGCGATCGCAGCCTCAAGTAACGTGCCGGGGGAAGAAATATATTGGACAAGGGGAGCAAAAAGATTAGGTGCTGATGCCAGTTCGGTAACGCTTTATAACCTCGGGGTTGACTATGATTTCATTCCCGCTTACAATATGCAAATGGCTGCGGGGCGCAATTTTTCCGAACAATTTGGCAAAGATGAAAGTGCTGTCATTTTAAATGAAAACGCAGCGGCATTATTGGGTTTCAAAAATGCCGCCAATGCCATTAATGAGAAAATCATAAATGGTGGAGATACGGTTAACATAGTTGGTATTACTACTAATTTTCACCAGCTTGGATTGCAAAAAAACATCGATCCCATGATCCTGCGGCTTTACCCGGATATATCATCGTTCTATTCAGTTAAAATAGCAGCCGGGAAAGAGAAAGAGACTATTGCTTCCATTCAGAAGTTATGGAGCAATTATTTTCCGAAGGACCCTTACGATTATTTCTTCCTGGATGAAGCATACAACCAGCAATACAAAGCTGATATGTTATTTGGGAAAGTATTTGTTGTATTTGCCTTTCTCGCCATTTTAATAGCGTGTTTCGGGCTCCTGGGTTTGTCAGCGTATAATGTGTTGCAACGAACAAAAGAAATTGGGATCAGGAAGGTATTGGGTGCTTCCGTTCAAAACCTGCTTATTTTGTTGTCAAAAGATTTTCTAAAACTTGTTTTGATATCACTGGTACTCGCTATACCGGTGGGTTGGTTTGTTATGCACCAATGGTTGCAGGACTATGCACACAGGATCGAGATTGGTTGGTGGGTATTTGCAATAGCAGGAATTATGGCACTATTCATCGCTATTGTAACCATTTGTATACAAGTGCTAAAAACAATCGTAATAAACCCGGTGAAAAGCTTGCGAAGCGAATGATGGTGAATGGTGAGTGGTGAATGGTGAATGGTGAGTGAACAGCCATACAGCATCACGAGATGAATTCACTCTTTTTTCTTACATGTTGAATGGTTTAAATAAAGGTTTAAAGGCAATAGTTAATCACAGGAATTTCGTTTTGAAGAAAGATTAAAAAAAATTAAATAGTCCTTATAAAATTAGCACTAATGATCAGGAATTATTTTAAGATAGCGTTACGGAATTTATGGCGGCACAAAGCTTTTTCGCTTATAAACATCATGGGCCTGGCAGTGGGAATAACGGCTGGTTTCCTAATCTTTTTGTATGTGCAGTTTGAATTAAGTTATGATTCGTTTCATACCAAGGGTGATCGGATCTACAGGGCTGTTGTGGATCTGAAAACACCATCAGAGGTACTCAATACAGGTGGACCTGCATGGGCAGTTGCTCCCAATGCTAAAGATGAATTTCCCGAAATTGAATCGTTTGTTCGCATTGCCGGGGGTGATAATATCCTGATAAGAAAGGGTGAACTAAAGTTCCAGGAGGATAATGTAATGTGGGCGGATTCGGCCTTCTTTCATGTATTCGATTTCAAATTACTAAAAGGCAATCCAACCACTGCATTAACTGCACCTCTTAGTGTTGTATTTTCTGAAACTGCTGCAAAAAAATACTTTGGAACTAAGGAAGCGATCGGCCAAACAGTATTGGTTACCGGTGATGCTTTGCCTGCAACGGTAACAGGCATTATCAAAGACCTGCCGGAAAATTCCCAGATCACAGGAGATGTTATTTTGTCGATGAGTACCATTACACAAAAGTTCAATGCGGGCCTCGATAGTCAATGGGGCAATTACGGATCACAGGCTTACTTCTTATTAAAGCCAAACACGGATCCAAACGCATTGGTAAAAAAGTTTCCCGCCTTCTTTGAAAAAAGAAATGGCACCGAGATGAAGCAATTACAAATGTATCCCACCTTGTTATTCGAACCCTTCGAAAAAGTGTATCTCTATTCTACAAGAAATGGTTCCAAATCTGGTAATATTACCAACGTCTATATTTTCTCTATCATCGCAATTTTCATCCTGCTGATTGCATGTATCAACTTCATAAATCTAACAACTGCCCGATCTGCCGAACGTGCAAAGGAAGTTGGCATTCGAAAAGTGGTAGGTGCGGAAAAGTTCCAGCTTACCAGGCAATTCATTGGCGAATCGGTTGTAATTTGTTTGTTAGCTTTTATTATTACCCTTGTTTTATCATCCATCCTGCTACCATTCTTTAATGATCTGTCGGGCCACGTTATTAGTAAAAATATTTTCTCCAAACCAATCTACCTGCTCTATTTGTTTGTTGCAGCACTCGCCATCGGTTTGTTCGCCGGTCTTTACCCGGCATTGGTATTATCATCATTCCGGCCAGTAGTTGTGTTAAAAGGGAAATTCACTACCGGAACTAAAGGGATACTATTAAGAAAAGGCCTCGTTATTTCCCAATTTACCATCTCCATCGCCTTGATCATTGCTACCATCGTAGTATACAAACAAATGAAATATATGCGCACCCAGGATCTTGGTTTTTCCAAAGAACAGGTGCTGGTAATTGACACGCATGGCGATCCGGGCAAGAAAGCATTACGTGATGCTATCGACCAGTTACCAGGGATTACATCTACTACGTTTTCAGGCAGTGTTCCGGGTGGTGGAAACCCCGGCGCCTACTCAGAAGTTGAGAATAATAAAGGTGATCTGCAGATAGCAAACCTTGATCTTTATTTTGTTGATTTCAATTACATTAATCAATTCAAAATAAAGGTAGTGGCGGGCCGTGCTTTCTCAGAAGAATTTAAAACGGATACTACCCAGGCCATGGTATTAAATGAAACCGCTGTAAAAATGCTGGGTTATAGCAAACCTGCAGATGCCATCGGAAAACGTTTCAAGCAATGGGGCCGAGAAGGACAAATAATTGGAGTCATTAAAGACTTTCATTTCAGATCCTTACAAGAACCAATCAAACCGCTTAGCATGCGCATGGAACTTGATCGCAGTGAATTGTTGTCGGTAAGCGTTCCTGCCGGAAACGTAAAACAAACACTCGCCAGCATAGAAAGCAAATGGAAAACGTTGCTTCCAACAAGACCATTCGATTACTATTTCCTGGATGAATTTTTCGACCGCCAATACCGCGATCATCAACGTTTTGGAAACTTGTTTTTGAACTTTGCAATCCTCGCCATTTTTATTTCCTGCCTCGGTTTATTAGGACTTGCTTCCTACAGTACTATTCAACGTACCAAAGAAATTGGTGTCCGAAAAGTAATGGGTGCCAGTGTATCTAAAATAGTTGGACTCCTGTCAAAGGATTTCCTGGTACTCGTATTAATCGCATTTGTTGTTGCCGCTCCAATTGCGGGTTATGGTATGTACAAATGGCTACAGGGATTTGCGTACCGGATCGATCTTGGATGGCAGGCATTTGCACTGGCTGGCATGTTGGCCGTAATTATTGCATTTGGCACAGTAAGCTTCCAGGCGATAAAGGCAGCTGTGGCAAACCCCATAAAGAGTTTGAGAAGTGAGTAGTGAATCGTGTGGTGAGTGGTGAGTGGTGAGTGGTGAGTGAACAGCCAATACAGGGAGAAGAATCAAAAGGTTTAAGCCTGAAAGAACATGTATACTTTTCTAAAATTATCATTGCGGCATTTATGGCATAGCAGGCTCTATGCGATCATAAATATTATTGGCTTAACAACGGCCAGTACCTGCATGTTATTTGCAGTGCTGTATTGGAAAGATGAACGAAGCTATGATAAGTTTCATACCACTAATCCGAACCTCTACCGGATCACCACCAACATAACTGAAAAAGACGGAAAGCTGGTTACGATGGGTGGCACAGGCCAGGTTCAGGGACCGGCATTTAAAGCAGGTGTACCGGAGGTGAAGAATTATGTTCGAATATTGGGCGGCGAGTTTTCTGCTGATCTGTCATTTGAAAACAAATCATTCAGGGTTACCAATTTATTTGTTGACCCCAACTTTTTTGAAGTTTTCAATTTTAAGTTGATCCGGGGCAGCAAGGCAACTGTACTGAATGAAATAAATGCGGTAGTTATTACAGAAAGCATTGCAAAAAAGTATTTCAATAACATTGAAGTTGTTGGAAAACTGCTGAAAATAAATGCTGATCCTTCATTTGAAAGATTGGGTAAGCCCATGATAATTACAGGTGTAGTAAAGGATCCTCCAAAGAATTCGTCGATACAGTTTGATGTATTATTTACATTTAAATTTCTACAACTCTCTTTTGAAGATAACAATTGGTTAAACTCCTATCTCGGTACTTTCATTGAATTACAGCCCGGTGCAAACATAGCATCTGTGGTTAAAAAATTCAATAGCGTTCATAACATACATGCAGCGAAACAATTCGGAACTAAGGAATTCGACATACATGGTTACGATCCTAAAATAAATTATGGATTGCAACGCATGACAGATATTCATTTGCAGCCGTTGCAGACTATGACCGGAAATATAGAATCGGGCGTTGCAAATGGCAGTACGCCGGTTTATTCCTACCTGTTTATGGGTATTGCCATTTTCATCCTGGTTATGGCAGCTATAAATTTCATTAACATCAATATTGCCAACTCATTTAAACGTGCTAAAGAAATTGGTGTTCGAAAAATTACAGGCGGTAGCAGGTTGCAAATTATCGTTCAATTGATGAATGAATCTGCTTTGCTTTGTTTGATCGCTTTTTGCCTTTCTATACTTATTATGAATATTTGCTTACCACTATTCAATAATCTTAGTGGAAAACAACTGGTATTCTCTGATGCATTTAACCTGGAACTGCTTGGATATTTTCTTTTTGTATTCGTGTTGATTATTTTACTTACCGGCCTCTACCCTGCTTACCTGTTATCGAATTTCAAACCATCGCAGGTCCTCTATAACAAACAAAAACTATCAGGTAATAACCTGTTTGGTAAAAGCCTTGTAGTATTACAATTTTCGTTATCCGTATTCCTGTTGATTGCCACGATCGTTTACTACAGCCAGATGGATTTTATAAGAACTAAAGATCTTGGTTATAATCCCAGTCAAATTATACGTACCAGTGTTTATGGCGATCGTGATTATAATAAAGTAGTTACGTATCTAAAGAATGAACTTGCAAAGGAGCCCGCAATTTCAATGGTATCGTTTGGCAGCGATGGCATGCCCGAAAATTTAGAAGCCAACCAGAAGATCCATAAAGGCCAGGTAAAAAATATCGATGAAAATTTTCTCGCAATAATGGGCATACCATTGCTTGCCGGAAGAAACTTATCGCCGGCTTTTGCTACAGATAAAACTGAAGGCATATTGGTAAACCAGGCCTTTGTAAAAGCTTTTGCTTTAACTAATCCTTTAGGAGAAAGGGTGATGATCAATTACAATTACGATACTGCGATGAAAACAATACGGGGAGTTGTAAAAGACTTTCATTTTGGCTCTTTACGCGAACCTATAAAGCCCATGATTTTATACATGAAAGAAACACCTGATGGTGGTATATGGGTAAAATTTGAAAAAGCAAACCAACAACAGGCACTAGCTGCATTACAACGGGTTTATATGAAAGCAATACCCGATGCCATTTACGATTACCAGTACCTCGATGAACTAAATGCAAGACAATATTTACAGGAACAACGATGGCAAAAGGTTATCAATGTATCAACCGTATTATCCCTGATTATATGTTGCCTGGGTTTATTTGGCCTGGCGCATCTCTCTGCAAACCAGCGTGTAAAAGAAATTGGTATTAGAAAAGTTTTGGGCGCAAGTGTAAAGGAACTGGCAACCTTGCTATCAGGAGATTTTATCAAACTTGTATTGTTTGCCTGCGTTGTTGCATTTCCGGTTGCTGGCCTGGTAATGAATAACTGGTTAAACGATTATGCTTATCGCATTCGCATCAGTGGCTGGATCTTTTTACTGGCCGGAGCTGCTGCCATTATGATCGCTTTAATAACGATCAGCTTCCAGGCAATAAAAGCATCATTGGCAAACCCGGTGAAGAGTTTACGTAGTGAGTAGTGAGTGATGAGTGGTGAGTCGTGAGTCGTGAGTGAACAGCCAATACAATAAGCCAAATAATAGATCACAGATCAAAAATCCATTTTATGTTTCAAAATTATTTCAAAACTGCAATCCGCAACCTTTGGAGATTCAAGGGATTTAGTTTTATAAACATTGCCAGTTTATCTATTGGACTTGCAGGATGCCTGATCATCGGTTTATTTGTAAACGATGAATTACAGTTTGATACATTCATAAAGGGAGGTGAAAACGTATATCGTATCTATGATAAAAGAACGGACAACCAGGGCACAACCAGCCTTGCCGTTGTTCCCCCCACATTTGCACCCTTTTTAAAACAACAATATCCCGAAGTTGATTCTTCCCTGCGCATTTTAATGGCTTCAGGCAAAATGCTGGTAGAAGCAAATAACATACAGGCTTACGAAGAAAAATGGTTGTTGACAGAATCTAGCTTCTTTAATCTTTTTCCCCTGGAATTAATAAGCGGCGATCCGAAAACAGCACTTGCAGATCCCCTTTCAATTGTAATTACGCAAGGCTTTTCAAACAAGTATTTTGGTAAACAGGAAGCCATCGGGCAGACCATTAAAATTGATAAGATTGATTATAGAATATCCGGTGTGCTGCAAAAAGTTCCTGAACATTTTCACCTGCAATTCGATTTCCTGATGCCACTTGCTTCCGCAGGCATACCAAAAGAGCGGATGGAAGCATGGCAGTGGCAACAATTTTACACTTATATAAAAGTAAAACCGGGAACAGATTTAACTAAATTGCAATCGAAGTTTCAGCAGGCCATTATCAAAGACATTCATCCCAAAATGAAAGAATCCGGCAGCACCTATCTGCCTTTCTTTCAGCCATTGAAAGATATTCACCTGCAATCATCCGATTTTGTTTACGATAATGCCGTAAGGGGAAATCAAACTTATGTAAAGGGGCTCAGTATAATTGCTTTGTTTGTGCTGGTAATAGCCTGTTTTAATTTTATCAACCTGGCTACAGCCAGGTCAGTTCGGAGGGCACGGGAAATTGGAGTAAGAAAAGTAATTGGAGCCGATCGCAGGCAATTAATCATGCAGTTTATAGGTGAGACTATTTTATTGTCTGTAATAGCCCTTATAATCGCAGCAATTGCTACTAAACTAATTGTACCCGGCCTAAATTCCTTTACTGGTAAGGCCATTACATTTCAACCTGTATTCAATCCTGTGCTTGGATTGATACTGCTATTGGGAGCTCTTGTAATTGGCGTACTGGCAGGTATCTATCCCGCTATTATTCTGTCCGGGTTTCAGCCTGTAAAAGTATTGAAAGGCCTGCAGGTAAAAGGTACCGGCAACATAAAGGATGCCTGGTTCAGGCAAGCCCTGGTAGTTATACAATTCTCGTTATCGGCATTGCTGATAATTTGTACCATTATTGTATATCGCCAGATCAATTACCTGCATCAAAAAGATCTGGGTTTCAACAAAGACCAGCTACTATATTTTTCAGTGCAGGGAGACATTGCAAAAAATCCTGCTGCTTTTAAAGCCGAATTAAAAAGTTCGCCAGGTGTAATTGCTGTAACAGGCGGCTATGGTTTGCCGGGTGACCAGTTTGCCGGGGATAATATTATAGTTCCGGGCAAAGAGGGCGATAAAACTTATCCCGCCAACCAGATAATGGTAGATGAAGATTATATCAGCACCCTTGGACTAAAACTGGTTGCAGGAAGAGATTTCTCGAAACAGTTTAAAACAGACATTGAGGAAGCATTTATTATTAACGAAACGGCAGTAAAAGAACTCGGTTTCTCAACACCGGAAAAAGCTATCGGGCAAAAACTTAACTGGGAAAAATGGGAACCCGATTCATTGCATCCTATAAAACAAGGCCGTGTAATTGGGGTTATAAAAGATTTTCACCTTAAAAGTTTACATGAAAAAGTAACAACAACTGTCTTACAGATCTATCCGCCGGTGTTGGCAAAAATGGCGGTAAAAATAAAAACCTCCGACCTTCAAAACACTATAGCCTATATCAAATCAACATGGAATAAATTTTCACCGGAATACCCGCTTACTTATAATTTCCTGGATGAAAATTTTGATAAGATGTATAAATCGGAAGATAAATTAAGTGCCTTGCTTTGGATCTTTACCTGTATGGCAATAGTGGTGGGTTGCATGGGCTTATTTGGCCTGGCAGCTTTTACAGCACAACAACGTATCAAAGAAATAGGTATCCGGAAAGTATTGGGTGCAAGTGTTGCCGGCATTATTAGCATGTTATCAAAAACGTTTTTAAAGCCTGTGTTGATCGCTTCTGTAATTGCATTTCCCATCGCATGGTTATTAATGAATAAATGGCTTGAAAACTTTCCTTACAGGGTTCAAATCAGTTGGTGGGTTTTTGCAGTGTCAGCACTGATTGCATTGTTGATCGCGTTTATAACAGTAAGTTTCCAATCGGTAAAAGCAGCCCTGTCTAATCCGGTTAAAAGCCTTCGTAGTGAATGAGGAGTTGAGTCGTGAGTCGTGAGTGGTGAGTCGTGAGTGGTGAGTGGTGAGTGGTGAGTGGTGAGTGAACAGCCAATACAGAATACAATTGTTTAATTGTCGAAATTTAATAAAGAAATAAAATGTTGTAAACGACAGCTTAGATTAACCCGGAACTATCCATCATACATCAAAGGTCAGCAATCATAAAAAAAGTTCACCGTCAATAAAAACTACTCATGTTAAAGAATTTTATCACGATAGCCTGGCGAAATTTGTTGAAGCACAAAACATTTTCGGTTATTAATGTTTTCGGTTTGTCGGCGGGCATTGCATTTTCATTGCTGATCGGGGCTTTTATCTGGAGCGAATTCCAGGTAAACAAAGACCTAAAAAACAATGACCGTATTTACATGGTTCAAAGTAAATGGAAAGATCCTAATATGGGTTATGATTTTTCCACCCTGGCACCTCTCGCAAAAGCATTAAAAACAAATTACCCGCAACTGGTAGAAGAAATATATCATCATGATGGTATTACCTCTATTGTTTCGAAGGGAGAAAAACATTTTAGCGAGGGCTTACAAGTAGGTGATGCCAGTTTGCTTTCCATGTTTGGGTTCCCTTTATTATATGGTGATGCTGTAACTGCATTAAACAAGCCTGATGCAATTGCCATTACCGAGGCAAAAGCAATAAAATATTTTGGCAAAACGGATGTAATCGGACAATCACTTAGCCTTCAATCGTTCTCTGGCAGCAAGCAGGATTTTATCATCACCGCAGTATTAAAAAATCCACCCGTAAACACAATCACAAACTGGGGTAATGGTATCAACAAAGGCAGTAACGAATTTTTCTTATCAGACAAAAGTCTTCGTTTTTTTGGTAGGGACGCCGGTTTTGAAGCATGGCAAAATGCTTTTATCATTAGCTATGTTCAATTAAAAAAAGGCATATCACCCGCGGCTTTGGAAATACCCGTCAAAAAATTACTGGCTACAAACACAACACCTGATGTTCAGAAGAACCTTGGCATTGTGTTTACCCCTGTAAAAGATTATTACCTGCAATCAAATAATGGTGTTGCTTTCCGAATGATCTATTCGCTGGGTTTTGTAGCCTTGTTTATATTAATGATGGCAATCATCAATTTCATAAATATTTCAATTGGCAATTCAGTCTCACGACTGAGAGAAATCGGGGTAAGAAAGGTAATGGGTGGTTCAAAAAAACAACTCATAATCCAGTTTCTTACTGAGTCGATAGTAATGGTAACATTTTCAGTGTTGATATCCATTATTATCTATTTAGTTGCAAGAACTTATTTCGGAGAAATGCTGGGCAAAGAGTTACCGGAACTCAGTTCCTTTCCGGTTTACTTTTTACTAATGCCAGCAGCAATTATTTTGCTGGTTGGCAGCATGGCGGGCATATATCCTGCTTTTGTTTTATCCCGTCAAAAATCTATTGAGTCTTTAAAAGGAAAGCTTGAAACGGTAAAAGAAAAAATTGCTTTTCGCTATACATTAATTGCAACACAGTTTGTAACTGGAATTATTGTTTTTATAGCAGCATTGGTAATAAACGACCAGGTAAATTATTTTTTTAGCAAAAATCTTGGATATAAAAAAGACTTTTTGATTACTGCTAGAGTTCCACGTGACTGGTCGGTCAAAGGCGTTCAACACATAACTGCTGTTCGCGACCAGTTTATACAAACCCCGGAAATAGAAACAGCAACTTTCTCTTTTGAAATTCCTGACGGCGCAAGTGCGGGAAACAACATCAACTTATATAAGGCATCACAGGACTCCACGCAGGGAATTATTTCTGAATCACTTTTTACAGATGAAAAATACCTTGAAACGTATAAAATACCTTTGACGGCAGGCAAGTTTTTTAACGCTGCAGGCGGCGTTACGGGCAACAGCGATGTGGTGTTGAATGAGTCCGCGGCCAGGGGATTGGGTTGGAAAGAACCAGAGACTGCTATTGGTGAGAAAATAAAATTCCAGGGTAGCCAGCAGGTTTTTACTGTTACGGGTGTTGCCAAAGATTTTCATTTTGGCAGCTTACATCAACAAATACGACCTATGTATTTTATTCATGTAAATAATGCCCTGTTATACCGCTATCTCACTTTTAAATTGAAACCCGGTAACAGCATGGCGGCTATAGCGACTATTCAAAAAAAGTGGTCGCAACTATTACCCGATGCTCCTTTTGATTACCATTTTATGGATGACACTCTTGGCAGGCTATATACAACCGAAATTCAAATGAAGAAAGCGTCGGAAACAGCCACGCTTATTGCATTATTAATTGTTTTGCTGGGTGTTTTGGGAATTGTTACACAAAGCATCACAAAACGCACCAAAGAAACTGGTATCAGGAAAATATTAGGGGCATCAGTGGCACAGATCATGTTACTTTTCAGTAAAGAATTTGGAATACTGATCATCATCGCCAACCTGGTTGCCTGGCCACTAGCTTATCTTTTAGTATCAAAATGGCTAAACAATTATGCTTATCGTGTTGAAGTAAGTCCACTGCCATTTGTATTGGTATCAGGCTGCATAGCTATTCTCGTTGCAGCTATCATTGTATTAAAAACTTTAAAAACTGCAACTGCAAACCCTGTGAAAAACATCAGGACAGAATGAGCAGAGTGATAAAAACGTCTCCTTTTCCTGCCTTAATTAACCTGGAAAAAAGAACTTTTTTTGCACTATTTATAAATTGAATGTTTTACTTTTTATTAATAACTGCACCAGTTAAATCGGCGGCTCAAAGAACTCAATCTCCAGTGATCTATCATCTTCCAAACGCATAATATTTTGACAGTGGGTGCACTTTATCTTCCAGCATGTTTGTGATCATTTCCATGGCCTGAACAGAAAAAGTAATGCCGTTTCCACCAAAGCCTAAAACAAATAAAGCATTTTTGTATTCCGGGGATGCACCAATATAAGGCAATCCATCCTTTGTAGAACCAAACATCCCACCCCAATTAAAATCTTGTACAAATTTTACACCCGGTAAAATCGCCTGTAGTTTATCTAACAGTTTTGCAGCTTTACGTTCTTTAATTTTCTGTTGAAATAAACCATTGTTGCTGGAAGAATCTTCGCCACCAAGTAATAGCCTGCCGTCATCGGTATAACGCATATACAAATAGGGTTCATCGGTATTCCAAACCAGTGTTTTCTTTAAACTATCCGACAATTGAATTCCAATTTCGCTTACACAGGCATAAGTATAGAAAAGTGCAGCAATATTTTCCTTTATCATTTTTGTGGCTTCAAAGCCAGTACAGAATATCACTTTTTTGCAGGTGATAGTTATGCCGTCTTTTACGCGAATTACAGGCTGTTCAAGATCAAGATCAAATTCTTCAATTTCAGTTTGATCATAGACCTGCATCCCTCTTTTTACATTCATTTGAATTAATTCATGCGCCAATTTGTAGGCATCTACGCTCGCACCGCAATCAGATACAATTCCTCCAAAGGCTTTGAAGCCATATACGGCTTCAACTTCTTCTTTATTCAACCACCGCACACCGAGATTATAACGGTTTCTTATTTCAAATTCTTTATGCAATGTAACAGCAGCATTTTCATCATGGGCCATGTACAAAGATTGCCTGGTTGCAAAGCCACAATCAATATCAACATTTTTTATTAGCATTCCTAATTGCTTAATTGCCTCAATACCTGATTTGTAACATTGTACTGCAGCTTCCTCTCCAATCATTTCTGCTAGCTTGAAAAGGGGAACATCGATTTCGTATTGCAACATACTTGTTGTTGCGGAGGTACTTCCCTGGGAAATATCTCTTTTATCTATTAGTAAAACCTTATAACCTTTTTCAACCAAAGCATGACTAACCAAAGCACCGGTTATGCCTCCTCCAATAACCACCAATTCTGTTTCCACATTTTTTTGAAGCGAAGGATAGCTATAAAGAATTCCATTTTTTACCAGCCAAAAAGATTCGAATGTTCGCAGGCGCATACTGTGAATGAATTTTAAAATGTGACAAATTAACTTCCGGTAAACTTTGGAATACTACAGCTAAATAAAGCCAGTTAACAAATTAAACAAATCATTGTTCAGTTTTTAATTGGGCAACTAAAAATGCATCCCCAAAGGACCAGTTACATTAAATTTTTTTAAAAGGCTTAAACTGCTAATTAATAGGGTGTTGAATAAATCCTATTAGCCAAACATCGTCATTCATCAAAGTCTACAAAAGTTCTTTTAATGTTCATACGCGAACGACAGTTGTACCATAATCGAACACTTTTACTGCTTAGATTCTTTGTAAAAGTTTACAAATCAACTGTTTAGATATTGGCATAGATAATGAAGCTGTATTAGTAAGGTGATTTAAAGAATCATTCGATGGAATACTCCCATTGTACGGGTGACTGCATACAACATCATAGATTTCTTAAAAAGATATTTTCAAAATGATTAGAAATTATTTTAAAACACTGCTCAGAAACATGCAGAAAAACAAACTGCACACGGCGATAAATATTATAGGTATGGCAGTTGCTTTTACCTGTAGTATACTCCTGTTGCTTTTTGTTTACCAGCAGTTCACTTTTAATAAATTTCATAAGAATGTTGAAAATCTTTACCAGGTTTATAATTTAACCAGTACTGCCGAAGGGTTGAAAACGGGTGCTGAAATGGGCTATCCCGTTGCACCGGTTCTTAAAGCAGAAAGTATTGGCATTGAAAAAACAACGAGGATAAAGTTTGCTGGCAAAAGCGTGAGGTATAACAATAAAGAACTTGACTTACAGGTAAACCTGGTTGACACTGATTTTTTTAGTATGTTTTCTTTTCCGGTTGTTGCAGGAAACAAAGTAAATCCACTTGCAGAAACGGGTAGCATCGTAGTAAGTGAATATGCGGCTAAAAAAATATTTGACAAAGAAGATCCGGTAGGAAAAACGATCAGTACCAATATTGACGGAGAGTGGAAATCATTGGTCGTTGCAGCGGTTTTAAAAGATTTTCCAGATAATTCAACCATCCGCTATGATGTTTTGGCAAGAATAGAATTAGGGGCTGATTATGCGGTCAATAAAAATGAATGGAATAACCAGCACCATAGTGTTTATGTGCAATTGGCTCCATCTGCCAACCCATCACAGGTAACCAGGCAATTGCAGCAGGTGATAAAGAAACACAATCCTGAAATTGAAGATGATATTAAAAACATGGGATATCAAGCCGATGAAAACGGGGCTTACGCTTCCCTTCGCTTATCTCCTTTTGCAGATATCCATTTTGCCTCTATTGGTAACCGGCAGGGAATTTCAAAAGCCGCCTTGTATGTAATTATGCTTGTCAGTGTTGTTATCATTCTCATTGCCTGCTTCAATTTTATAAATCTAAGTATTGGATTATCATTTACCCGCACAAAAGAAATGGGAGTTCGTAAATGTTTGGGTGCAGGTAAGCGCCAGGTATGGTTGCAGATCTGGGGTGAAAGCTTGATTATTGTGCTGGTATCTATGATAGCGGGGATTATATCTATCAGTTTTATTCTGCAGTATATAAGCAAACATTCAAAAATAAAATTATCCTCTTCCTTATTATACCAACCTGTGGTTTTGCTTATTCTATTAATTATATTATTCTTTGTTTCTTTTGTTGCTTCAGGTTATCCTTCTTTTATTATGGGAAAACTTAAGACTGTTGAAATACTGAAGGGAAAAGTATCGATGAAAAAACCAGGAATGTTTAGGAACGCTCTTATCGTTATCCAATTTGTAATTGCTGGTGTTTTTATATGTAGCACCATCATTATCTACCAGCAGTTTCAGCATTTGAAAGCTGCACCCCTGGGTTATAACACAGCGTCTATAATTAGTATTCCGATTCATAACCAGCCAGAAGGAAAACAAATTGTAAGAAAAATGAGGACACTGCTTTCCACACAGTCTTCTATAGCCAGTATAACAGGTTCTACTGTCAACCTGGGAGTCGGCCAGGATCGTTCTACAAGTAAGTCAACTTCTACTTTTGATTACAAAGGAAAGACGATCCGGACAAACTGGATTGCTGCTGATTACGACATCCTGAAAACTTTGAACATAACACCATTGGAAGGCCGCGATTTTGCAGTGGAAAGAGTTACCGACAGCAGCAATGCTATTATCGTTACAGAGAGCATGGCGAAACAACTGGCTTTCAAAAACGTAGCCGGAACTCAGTTTTATCCCGATAGTAGCCAGCCGCCTTTAAATGTCATTGGTGTGATTCCCGATTTTCATCTTTACTCAATGCGGGAACAGGCAGAACCACTCACTATATCATTAAACCGGGATGGTAAACTTTCCTATATTTTAGTAAGCGTGATTACCCCGAATGCCGCAACCACCATGAACCTCGTAAAAACAGCCTATGCGCAGGCAGAACCTGGCGTTGAATTTAAAGGCTCCTATGTAAATGAAAATGTTGAAAGGTGGTATGAAACCGAACAAATGCTCTCAGGCATGTTTTCAATAGCAGCTATAATTGCAATAATCCTTTCCTGCATGGGACTATTTGGCATTGCATTTATCGTGATCAAACAAAGAGTGAAAGAAATTGGCGTAAGAAAGGTATTAGGCGCATCTGTTCAAAACGTAGCAGTGCTGGTAACAAAAGAGTTTATCAGGCCCGTATTGTTAGCAATGATCATTGCCACACCTATTGCCTGGTGGGCGTTAAGCAAATGGCTGCAGAATTTTTCTTACAGAATCAATATTCAATGGAGCATCTTTTTGGCAGCAGGCCTTGCAGCAGTATTTATAGCAGTTGCAACCGTAGCTTCTCAAGCCATTAAAGCGGCACTGGCCAACCCTGTAAAGAGTTTAAGAAGTGAATAATCACTCGTAGAATACCCCTTTACCTACCCGGGCAAAATAGATATAAGGCTCGTTTTTTCATTACAATTAATTATTGGGTACCCTGCCAAGCTATCAAATTACCATTTCTTACAAACCTTTACGGGTGTTGGCAGCAACCTTGTACCTGGGTATCAAAAAAGTGTATTTAAAATTCTCCATCTACATTCCTGCAATTATTGTTAGACCATCAATTTATTAGTGTAATTTCTTAAATAAAATAAATCCACAAAGCCGGGTATTCCGTAGATGCTGATAATTACTCTTGCCAATAAAAATTTACAGCCCGGGCCAATGTTAACAATGAAATAATAATATAGATATTTTTTTCTATTTTTTTTATTTAATTAAAGTTTCCGTTTATATTCGTTTAAACAATTAATTAAATTTCTTAAACAATTTTTTTAATTGAAAACAAACCTCTCGATTTATAATTGCATTTAGGGGATCCACAGAAAATTCAATTTTTACCAGGAGGTTTACAGCAACTAACCAGGTTATCATTTGCCATTGTGGACGATTGCCATGTGAAATCAATAGGCAGATTAATGCTTATTTACTTGATACCTTCTTATTGCTATATATAAGCTGAAAGCTGATTATAATATTCATTATAATCAATACTTTTCATATGCTGGCTATTCATACTACATAACCAGATAAACGACTCCATTTAAGGGATGGACGTATACAATTTTTTATCCTACAATTCTATCCTAATATATATCCCTAACATTAAGTAACCTCTAAAAATTCTTTAGTTTTTTAAAAACCGGTACAACCCATTTTTTAGCATACCGGCTGTATAAAATTCACTTGTTCAAAATTTTTAAAATACGAACAGGTAATGGAAGTCCTATGCAGTTTATTGAACTTTTCCGATGATAGAAAGTTCAGTTGAAATATAATTTCTAAGCGGCCTATAATCTTACTGTGTATGAAAAATACATAGCAGGCGACTCTACACAATACTCCAATAATTCAATATCAAACATCCAATTTCCAGGAAAGCCATAATCATTTTTTTCAAATTTAAATTTTTATTTATGAGATTATTTTTTCCTTACTCACTCCTGCTTTGCTTTATCATTTTTAGTGGTTCTAACGAACCGACAGGTGATAAACAAAAATCACCATTGCTATCAAAAAATATCGGGGAGTCTTCTGCTGTAATGGCAAAAGACCTTGATGAAAACTGGTATGCCAATGCGATAAATTACCTGAAAGAAGAAGCTTATGCCCTGCATCCTTCCGACGAAGACAAGTCTGTATTTGTTGCAATAAACAGTAAAAATGGATTAAGGTTCGACATCAATTCTAATGGATATAAAGTGGAGCGATTTCAACACGATAAAAAAAGCGTATATACTCATTTTGAGATAGCTTCTATTACAAAAGGTACCGGTAATTACAATTTGCCTTCGGATTATAGCATTTCAGGCAATGGAAATTTGCTGGTATATGAAAACCAGGAATTAGCCATTGAGTATGCAAATACAGAATTGGGAATGCGGCAAAATTTCCTGCTTAAAAAACGTCTTCCCGGAACAGAAAATCCCAGGGTTAATATCCGCCTGGATGACAGGCTAAGTTATTCGCTCGATCAAACAGGTGGATTGGCATGTTATACCGGAAAGCAAACTTCCAGGCCTTTTATGTATTACGATAAATTAAAGGTCTGGGACGCCAATGGCAAGGTACTTCCATCTTATATGGCTCTCAACAAAACTGAATTGTCGCTGGTAGTTGATGATAAAAATGCAGTTTATCCAATAATGATTGATCCGCTAAATCATACACCGGAATGGGCAACTTCTGCAGATGGCATTTTACCCGGGTTGCTTACAAACCTGCAATTACAAGTGGATGCTTTATATGGATATAACGTTGCGGGGCTTGGCGATGTGAACGGTGACGGGTTTGACGACGTTGCTATTGGTGCACCCGGAGCTATTGATATTATCTCCTCTTCAACCATTGTTGGCGCCGGAGCTGTATTTGTGTATTTTGGTTCGGCAGCGGGTTTACCAGCTACACCTTCCAAAGTGCTGCGTGGAAATTCGTCTTTAAATGCTTTGTTTGGTTATAGCATATCATCCGGTAATCTCGTTGGCAATTCCCGGAAAGATATCATTGTGGGGGCACCCGGTGAAACTTATACTGCTGCTGTTGGAGGCATTCCTGCAACAGCAAGTGTATCTGCCGGTAAAGTATATGTATTTAGAGGAGAAGACCTTACTGCTGCTTCCCCCACTCCATTATTATCTGTTTATCTTGATGGCTCCGGATTTTTTAGCAGGGTAACTCTATCAAATCTTATTTCCAATGTAAACGTAAAAGCGTTGTTTGGCTTCTCTGTTGCAGCAGCTGGCGACATGAACGGAGATGGTCTTGACGAACTGGTAGTAGGGTCACCGGGGTATGCTGGCCTCGCTTTATTATCTGCAAGAAGCGGTGCCGCATTTGTTTATTATTCCAATACCCTGGTGGCTAATACCAACCCGGTTAACCCGGTAAAGTTAACGGCACCAACAGCAGGTTTATTAGGTATTCCTTTACTTACAACAACAGATGGATTGCTTTTTGGTTTTAGTGTGGATGGCGCCGGTGATTTTAATAAAGATGGAAACCAGGATGTAGTTGTAGGAGCTCCCGCTGGTGTGACCTTAGACCCGACTCATTTATTGGCGGGATCTGCTTATATATTTCGTGGCAATGGCACCGGCATAAATACAACTTACAGTAATCAATTGAAAGCAACGGGCACCTTGTCTAATTTATTACCGAACCTGTTTGGTTATACGGTAAAAGGTGTAACAAATGCCGCCGGAGTTAGAAATGGCAATGTATTGGTTGCTGCACCTCTTGGAAACTTATTAAGCAATGTTGTAGGGGGACTGAAACTAAAGACAGGAAGTATTAACTTGTTTATTGGTGCAAACAACCACCCTGCTACCATAGATCCTGCACAAGCCATTCCATCACCCGCAGGCAATTCGCTTCTAAGCATTTTAGCAGGACAAAATATAGAAATCTCCTCCTTGTTTGGCACATCGATAGACAATATGCTGGATGTAAACTGCGACGGCATTAATGATATTATTGCAGGAGAACCATTGTCATCGGGTGTTGGTCTTATAAGTGCCAATGCTGTAGGAGGTTCTGCACATATCTTTTTAGGAAAAATAGATGGCACTTTTATCTCAACACCCTATTGGACTTTATCAAATTCAGTATCCTATAATGGTGGTGTAAACGCGGGATCGTTACTGGGATACAGTGTTGCTGGTGCAAAACATGTAAGAGGTGCCATGCAAGGCGTAAGATCAATTGTAGGTGCACCGGGTGCGGCACTTGATTTTAGCAGCGGCATATTTGAACTTGGAGGCACACTTGGTACATTGCTGAATTTTACAGCAGGTAGTAACGGACTCGGAAAAGCTTATATGTTCGGATTCGAAGATTGTGGTATTATTTACAATCCCGATATAAACGTTACCCGCATCAATACACAGGTAACAGGAAACGTAAGCACAAATGATAAAGTACCAGCCGGAACTATGTATGGCACACCGGTGCCGGCACAAACAAATGCTTCCGGTGGAGTAATAAATATGAATCCTGATGGCAGTTATGATTTTATTGCAATCATTCCCGGAGTCTACCATTTCACAGTTCCTGTTTGTCTGCCAGGCCAAACAACATCCTGCAAAATGGTTGAATTGAAGATTACGGTCCTGGATAACGGCAATAACAATCCGCCAATTGCTAATACCGATATCGCTACCACTTTGCAGGACAACAGTGTCATTGTAAAATCACTTGCAAATGACAAATGCACAGGGGTAGGCTGTACGTTAAATGCAGGTAGTGTAACTATTGTTAACAGTCCTCTGCATGGCACAGTAACAGTTGATAATTTAACTGGCAATATAACCTATACTCCAAACGCGGGTTATGTTGGGCACGATACACTTTCTTACCAGGTATGCGCAAACGGTGTTCCGGTACAATGTGCTTCTGCGCAACAATTTTATACCGTTTATGCTACAACTTCACCAAATTCCACCAGTGCGGCCGATGATTTTTATACAACATTATCGGGTATGTCGGTGGGTGGAAATGTAAGCCTGAATGACACTGATCCGGAAGGACATACACAATCAGTACAACCTCAAAATACCACAGTCGCCGGTAAAGGGACACTTACATTAGATGCCGGTGGAAACTTTGACTTTGAACCAGCTGTTGGGTTTACAGGACCAGTTGAATTTGCTTATTCTACCTGTGATAATGGAAGTCCTTCAGCATGTGCAGGCGGCACACTTCATTTATTTGTTTTTGATGGCGGATTATTAGCAGTTAATCTTAATAGCTTCAGTTATACTATACGCGATTGTGCTGTTAATTTAACCTGGAAAACTTTGCTTGAGACTAATTTATCTCGTTTTGTAATTCAGCATTCTTCAGATGGAAACAAATGGAAAGATGCAGCTTCGTTACATGCAAAAGGAAATGCTACTACAGGCTTTGGGTACAGCTATCAGCATAGAAATCCCGCTAATGGCAGCAATTATTACCGCCTGGCAATTTTTGAAGAAGATGGAACAGTTGCATACAGTGTGATCATTAAACCGGTGATTAATTGTATGTCAACGTCAATGATAGCAAGACCAAATCCTTTTGTTAACAAGATCAGTATCAACTACCTGGCAACTATGGAAGAAATTGCTACCATACAATTGCATGATAACACCGGCAGGTTGATGGCAACAAAAATGCAAACTGTAACTGAAGGCGCAAATACAATTGAACTACTGTCGCTGGAAAAATTACCAAAAGGAATTTATTTGATTTCAGTAGCAACTAAAAACAACAGGTACCAACAAAAATTAATAAAATAAAAAACTAATTCTGAAAAACCCGGGAGGCTGAGCTATGTCGGCCTCCCTTTTTTATACAATAATTTTCAAACTGATATTTCGGTTACTAAATTCCTCTGAGAATTTTCCGGCGGCATTGCAGCTACATTACGCCTATGTATTTTGTTTCAACATTTTATAATCCTAAAACTTCCTTTAGTTTGGTATAGCCGGTTTTACTTACAGGCACTTTCGATCCTGATTTAAGAATTGCGAGCCAGCTTTCTTTTTCATAGGGTTCAATACGGGTAACTTCCTGCACATTTAACAAAAACGAACGATGGGTTCTTACGAACTGTGATCCGTCCAATGTTTCATTAAAGTAGGACATAGTTTTGTTTTTCAAAAAACAACTCTCCTTCGTATAAATTTTTACATAATCATCGGCGGCTTCCATGTAATGAATATCACGCACCGGGATGATCTTTATTTTGCCCGCTATTTTTACAACTATTCTTTCCTGCTGCGAGGGTGAGGCATGTACAGTAGCAGGAAGAACAGCAGCTTTAGGTGCTGGCTTTTCTGCACTAAACTGTATTGCCCATTTATCTACAGCTTTATTAAAACGTTCTTTGCTAAAAGGCTTTAATAAATAATCAATAGCATGCGTTTCAAATGCTTTTAAAGCGTAAGCATCGAATGCCGTGGTGAAAATTACGGCTGGTGGATGTTCAATTAATTCAAGCATTTCAAACCCGTTTATTTTCGGCATTTGAATATCCAGGAATATTAATTCAGGCTGGTGAAGTGCAATGGCTTTTACACCTTCAAAACCATCGTTACATTCAGCAACCACTTCTATTTGCGTATAATGTGCAAGAAATTCCTTTACAACCATTCTTGCCAGCGGCTCATCATCTATTATAATTACTTTAATCATTTGGTTGCGGAATGGTTATAGTGGTTGTAAAAATGTTTTTATCTGTATGTGTTTGTAACAATCCATGTTGTGCAAACACGAGGTATAAACGACGTTGTACCGAGCTTAATCCAAATCCTGTTCCCCGGCTAACGGCACTTGTTGCCGGATCAAACGGGTTTTGAACTGTTATGATCAAATTGCAGTTTTCAAATGTAGCTGCCACGGTAATCAAGATTTCGTCTGTAGTATCATATAAGCCGTACTTGATAGCATTTTCAACTATCGGCTGCAAGAGCATCGCAGGCATTTTCATGTGCTGAAAGTTTTCAGGGCATTCTATACTTGTTTGAAGCCGGTGCCCAAATCTCACCATCTCTATATCGAGATATAATTTCAGATGGCGCAGTTCTTCTTCAAGTGTTGTAAATTGGTTGTTATCCTTCTTTAATGTACCGCGAAGAAAATCAGAGAGCTGCTGTATCATATGTCTTGCTTCAGTGGGTTTGAACCCGATCAAAGCATTAATACTATTTAAGCTGTTGAACAAAAAATGTGGCTGCAATTGTTGTCTTAAATTATATAACTCTGCCTCTTTTGCCATCCTTTCAGCATCGGTCTTACGCTTTTCATTTTGCTGGTAATCCTGTTGTGTATACCATAACACACTTAACAGAACCATGCTTCCAATAATTAAAAATGCAATGGCCAGCCGAACAGGCACTGACAATGCAAAAAAGCTCTCATAATCATTGGCAGAACTAATGATCAGCACTAAAATAAACCGGCTAAGAAAAAACCATATTGCTGTAAAAAAAACGCACAATGCAAGCAGGTAACCATAGCGATCTTTTGTGGGTAAATAAAAGCGAAACATGTTACTTAATAAAATACAAACCGCTGCTAGTAACACATTACTTATTACACTATCTACCAATGCAGCTTGCACCGGGAAGGCATACCAATGCAACAATTTAGCTTGCAGTGCTATCCACAACAGCCAGCACCCGATAAAGAGGTATCGAAATTTGGTTACAGAAAATGGCGTGGTTGACAAGTTGAAAAATTTTAATAAGCCTGTAAAAATGAATACGGCTCATGTTGCTGGAGCTTCAAAGCTTTTTGATGTACTTCTTCAATGTAGAAATGCGCATCATATCTTTCCCTGATTGTAGAAATAATTTCTGTTCCATCTGCATAATCATCAATTATATATAATTCGCATACATCAATGAATTTCCACTGTACCAGCTTTTGTTTTTGATTGTAAAAGCTGTGTTGTTCCTGTAAGCCAATCATTTTGGCTTTATTTATTGCTGTTGTATAATCACCGGATGCGATTAGCCTGAATTGTTCATCAAACTGGGGTGTATGATCGCCATCACCACAAATTACCTGGTAAATTATTTTTGCAAGAAAAAATGCCATTGTTTCATGTTTATCGTGAAGAGAGCAGATTAATTTTCAATCTCCACCCTTCTCCAAAAGGAGAAGGGTTCGTCCGTGACAGTGTGTGTTAGAAACTAAGTGAAGTGTGTGGTTTTATTCCGTATAATTTTTGTTCAGAACTTATTGGCAGCTATTTGGAATGTTTTATTTGGAATTTGTTATTTGTTATTTGGAATTTGCTATTTGTTACCTAATAACTTTTAATCTCTATACCTCCAAAAATGCAGGTTCCTTCAAGTACCAATATTTTATTTGAGTCGATGGTTACAGATCTGAGATCCCTTTTATCTTCAACCCCACCAAAAATGGCAACCAGTTCCGACTGTACATCCCAATTTGCGGGAACTATCAGCTTGGTGCCGCCCATAACATTCGTGGCTTCAAGCCGTACCCTTCCATGTATATCTGCCTGGCTTAAATTAATTTCTGCCCCACCCATAAATGACACTATTTCTCCGCCTCTAAAATTTTTGGACACTACTATTTTCTTTACACCACCAAGTATTGTGGTCATCTCCAGCCAGTCGCTCTTATCATAAATGCCCTGGTTCTCTACTATGCCCGGCATCTCATTACTGTCTTCATGCCTTTTGCGTTTTATTTGCACTCCTTTCGGCCTTAAAATAAAATACAAGCCCAATACCATCAAAATTACCGGCCATGAGTATTGTCTTACATTCAAGTCGGGTAACACATCATCTACCAGGGAGAGTCCGCCTATGAGCAGCAGGATAAACCAAACTGGCCCCTTAAAATTGTGGCGTATTGCCATGTATATGCCAAAGCCAATGATCAGGATTTCCCAACTAAATATCCAGTCGGGAATTGGTGTATCCATCTTCTTTAAAATAATACCTGCACCAATTAAGAATAGAAAGATACCTGTGAGTATATTGTTGCTTTTGAGCTCTTTTAGCCTGTCTGAAGGAGTATTTTGGTCTTTATCGATTTGCTGTATCATGTAGATTGTTTTAATTTTTAGTAAAACTATACCTGGCAAACATTCATGCAAACCCGCATTAGGCCATTGCCTGCTTTTTACCGGTAAAGCGCCACAAATTACCGGTGAAATGCCAACCATCGGCATTACAATTCAACATCAAATTATAAGAGGATTGCTTTTTCTGGCTAAATGAGATGGGTTATCGGCCCGAAATGTAGCATTGCACGATTAATTATACAAACCTGCTATTACTTTAATACTCATAAGCGTAACCAGCAGTATTACCAGGCTTCCCAAAATGGTGAGCCATGCAGGATGTTTATATGTTTTTACAATTGATTGTTTATGGGCTGCAATGAGAATAATTGTAAGGGAAAACGGTAGTATAAAACCATTGATAGCACCCGCTTTTACCAGTATACTAACCGGGTTGCCTGCCACTGTAAAAAGCATTCCGGAGATGAAAATAAAAGTGACTATAAACAAGCGCCTGTACTGGTGTATAAAGGGATGTAGCGTTTGCAAAAACGAAACTGAGGTATAAGCTGCGCCAACTACTGAAGTTATGGCTGCGGACCATAATATGATCCCAAACATTTTCAATCCAAATGCTCCGGCTGCCGTTTCAAAAACAGTTGCTGCAGGATTGGCATTATCGACTGAAATACCTTGCGCCACAACACCAACTGCTGCCAGAAATAACAACATACGCATAATGCCTGCCAGCACAATACCGTTTACCGCGGTACGATCAATTCGTTCAACCGGTATTGCTTTACCTGCCGAACTATCAAGCATCCGATGTGCACCTGCAAATGAAATGTATCCGCCAACAGTACCACCAATTAATGTTATTATGGCAGTGGTGCTAATTGTTTCAGGAAAAAAAGTATGCTTTAATACCTGTTCTAACGGAGGATGGCTTTGCATAGCAGCAAACAGGGTTAATAACAGCATAACTACCGCGAGTATTTTTGTAAATGAATCCATTGCGCTGCCGAATTCTTTAAACAAAAACAACAACATTGCGAGCAGGCAACTGATAGCAGCTCCAGTTTGAACATCTGTACCAAACAATGTTTGCAAGCCAAGCCCGCAACCACCAATATTGCCGATATTGAAAATCAAACCACCGGATACAACCATAATCACCAAAATAGTTCCAAGGCCCGGAAATAATTTATTAGCCAATGCAGCAGCTGTGATTTGTGATACCCCAATAATGCGCCAAATATTAACTTGAACAACAATATCAAGCAAAATGGATATTAAAATTACAAAACCAAAACTGGTAAAAAGCTGGCCGGTAAAAACAGTGGTTTGAGTTATGAAACCCGGACCGATAGCCGATGTAGCCATCAGGAAAGCTGCACCACTGTAACTGGCAACCATGGTTTTTCGTCTCATAGTAATACTGGCCTTTTCATTGAATTAAAACAGCAACGTGTACATTGAATATAGGCTAATGTCATTAACTCAATTAAAGGGGTCGATACCTGCTTTTAAATGGCCTAATTTTCTTAATACGTTACAGACTGCTTTAGCAATTGCTACTGCATTTTCAGTGTCTCCATGAATACAAACGGTGTCTGCCTCGATATAAATTTCATTTCCGTTAACCGCAGTTACTTTGTTTTCATTCACCATTTGTAAAACTTGTCTTACCGCATTCTCCGGCGATTGAACTACTGCGCCTGGGTCGTTTCTTGAAACAAGAGACCCGTCGCTCTTGTAAGTTCTGTCTGCAAAAACTTCGGACATGGTTTTCAAGCCAGTCTTTATACCGGCTTTTATCAAATTACTTCCTGCAAGTCCATACAAAACCAAATCCTGGTCAAAATCAAAAACAGCTTTTGCAATAATCGTTGACATGTCTAAACTTCTGGCAGCCATGTTATACAACGCACCATGTGGTTTTACATGATTAATAGTAATGCCAGCTTGATTTGCAATACTGGCAAAAAAAAGTAGTTGTTCTGTAATAAGCGAAAACAATTCAGCATCGCTTAAATGAAGCTCCTTACGCCCAAAATTGGATTTATCATTAAAAGAGGGATGTACGCCAACCAGCACATTATAATCCTTGCACAGGTCTATTGTGTGGCGAATAGTGGCATAGTCACCGGCATGATACCCGCAAGCGATGTTGGCAGAAGTAATATACGGCATTAGTAACGCATCGGTCTCCATACCCTCACCCATATCACAGTTAATATCTACCATTTAAATAATTACTTAGTCAACTAAAATAAAGCTTCCTCAGAATAGTACCGGTTCTAATAATTTGCCGGTGCATTCGTATCACACTGTAGAGATGATCAGATCATTAATATATTACTTCACTTGCCTGCTGTTCGGGATATTCTCCTACGTCAACGTGCATTCAAAGGAGAGAATTGATACCACCGCTACAATAATTCCTTTTAACAGGGCAGGAAATCTCATCATAATAAAAGCGAAAGCGGATAGCATTGAAGGTAATTTCATTTTGGATACCGGTGCACCGGGACTGGTACTTAACCTCACATATTTCCGTCATTACCAGCTTACGGCAGCAGATGACCGTGGCAGTGTTACAGGTCTTATAGGCACCGCACAGGAAACTATCATAAACAGCTTTTCTTTTGGTGAAGAAAGCTATGTCAGGCAACATGCAGACCTGGTAAATCTCGGGCATATTGAAGACCGGAAGAACATTAAAATAATTGGATTGATTGGTGTTTCCTTTTTTAAGCAGTCTGAGCTTATTATTGATTATGAAAAAAGCCTGATCTATATGTGGCCGGTAATCACCAAAAAGACAAATACTTATAGAAACCCCATGTTAACGGATACTAACTCCTATTCGATTGTTCCTATTGAAATAGTAGAAAATAAAATTGTTGCCTATACAAAACTTGCTGGCAGAAAATTAAAATTCATTATCGACACGGGTGCTGAAGCAAATGTGCTTGATACAAGATTGCCTAACAAGATTTTCGAAAATGTAACCATCAGCCGCAGAACCAGTATTACAGGTACGGGTAACAGGAAAATTGAAGCCTTGTATGGCAACATTAAAAACATGAAAATTGGCAACATTGAATTGGGTGCTTTGCCCATAGTTGTTACCAATCTTGAAAATGCCTGTATAACAAACATGTGTTGTGTTGATGGTATGCTTGGATTTGATTTCTTATCGCTGCATAAAATTGGGTTTAACTTTGTAAAACGTGAGATGTACATATGGAAGTAAAAAGAACCATAATTAAATTATTACTTGTTTTGCTTTGGTTGACGATATTCTCCATTGCCGGGATTAATTTATCAGGCGCACAGGATGCCGGCAAAACCGACTTTAAAGATGGTAGCTTTTCTGTTGAATTGTATAAACATTCCAGTTTAACGGCGATAGAGGAATTTATATCAAAATATGATCTTGGAGAACTAAACCTGAAACAGGTATTAAAAACCAGCCAAACCGATACTCTTACAAAACTGGGCTGGAAAATACTGGTAAATAATAAAGAAAAGCTAGTTATAACCAAACCTCTTTTTGGCACCACCAATATCAATGATCCCGTTAAGAGTGGCATAGCCCAGTCTGAATTGTTTGCAGCATTATTCCCTGTTGTAAGTTCTGATGTTGCTTATGGTGTTAACCGCTTTAAAAACAAATCGTCATTTGCAATAAAATCAAATTCAGTAACCTTTTATTTAAGAAATAAACTGGATGCTTCAGAGGTTATGCTTGCAGGCAGTTTTAATAACTGGGATCCTGCTGTATTGCCTATGAGAAAAACGGAAGCAGGCTGGATAGCTGATGTAAAATTGAAGCCTGGAAAATATTGGTACAAGTTTATCATTGATGGAAAATGGGAGATTGACCATGACAATGAGCTTCAGGAGAATGATGGCCTGGGTAACACTAACTCGGTATACTATTTCTCTAATCATACATTCACATTGAATAATCAGCCTAAAGCAAAAAATGTGTATGTATCCGGCAGCTTTAACAGTTGGCGTCAGCGGGAGTTGAAAATGGTTAGAAGCAATACAGAATGGTTACTTCCAATTTACCTGGCAGAAGGCACACATCGTTACAAATATATTGTTGATGGAAGCTGGATGACCGATCCTGGTAACCGGGAAGTATTAAGCGATGGAACTGGTGGATTAAATAGTGTAGTAAAATTTGGAAAACCAACTCTATTTAAACTAAGCAACTACAGCAATGCAACCTCCGTTATGCTCTCGGGAAATTTCAATGAATGGCGTAGTGATGAATTGCCAATGAAAAAAACAGCAGATGGATGGGAGTTGCTATATACCCTTGCACCGGGTAATTATGAATACAAGTTTGTTGTTGATGGGAACTGGATTACCGATCCTCAAAACGCGGTACTCACCAGTAAAAATAAATCATTACAAAATTCTTTCCTTGTAGTTGGAGGCAACTATACTTTCGGTGTAAAGGGCATACAAAATGCACGGGAAGTTTACCTTGCAGGCGACTTTAACAATTGGAGTGATCTTACTTTGCCAATGAAACGCGTGGGTGATAAATGGATGTGTAAAGTCTATCTTGCCCCCGGCAAGCATAAATACAAATTGATTGTTGACGGCCAATGGATCACTGATCCGTCAAACGAGGCATGGGAGCAAAATGAATTCGGTACAGGTAATTCGATAATATGGATCGACAGTAACTCAGGTCAAAAAATATAATTTCTTTCCCCTGTCCTCTACTAATTCACTATTCACTATTCAATATTCATCACCCGCCATTCACTATTTCAACCTTTTCATTTGTTCATCATTCAGCAGTTTATACAATAACTCGGGGTTGTATTTTCGCCAGTCGGTAAGTTCCTTTAATTCAATGTAATAATTCAGCTTCATTTTTCTGAAATCATATTGAGTCGCTTCGGGCATATTCAGGCAAATTATCCAGCCATCCTCCTCTGCTACGTTCTCAAACCATTCTTCGTAATATTCACGATCGCTGCTGTGAAAATTCAACACATTTTCGGCGATTAAAATAAATTTTGTGATACCCTCTGCAAAAAGCAAATCAGTTACATCCCGCCGAAGGGTCATAATATCATTTTCGATGGCATCATTCCATTCACCCATCATTTCTATAATGGCAAAATGTTTACGGTAATCTGCAAAAATAATTTTTATAAAAAGGGTACGGCTCCCCATATCATCCCACTGCGGGTGAATAAAATAGTTGTAAATAGTGCTGGTGTATTCAAATTCACTGTACACCCGGCCAAAGAAGGGGCTTTTCGGATCCTCCTCGGAAATGTACAAGTCCCGCCAGCGATGATATGGTTCTAATTCCTGCATATAAAAAATACTGTAAAAAATAAGGCTTGCAAGGTAGTTTACACAGTTGATTTTTTACGTGAACAACCTGCAAACATTTTGTTGCCCTGAATAAGGGTTAATTCTCAATTCTTGCTGGATAACAAAAAATGCCATTTTGTTTAAAGCATACTTTGAAAATCACTTCCTATTTAGCTGTTTTCGCATCCGAATTAATAATACAGGATTACTTTACTGTTCAGTTGATTTAATAAATTTACTGCACAGCCATACTACGCATTCTTCAATGAGCCCCAATAAATTGCTCTCTTATTGGAACTTGTAACCGTGAAACTGATGGAGGATGATAAAGTGTCAGAAACGAAAATTACAAATGTAAATGGAGCCGCTTGCGCCTCTAGTCAAAGGTGTTCGGCTCGCAACCCTAAACGAGCTTCGATATTTCAGCATTCCAAAACAATGATTTGTTTATAGGTAAGTTGTTCGCAGAATAAGCAAGTCGGATGCTATGAGGAACGTAAAATACAAAAGCGTTTGATCCCCGAAGTAAGATCAACCGCTTATAATTTTAATTAGTTTCAGTTATAACCTATCAATCCTCAGCCACTGCATCCCTGCAGCCTCTGCAGCTATCACACCCGGTTCTCCATCTTCGAAAACCATACATAACGCAGGATCAACACCCAGTTGTTTGGCGGCCAATAAAAAGGGATCAGGAAAGGGTTTTCCGTTTGGGGTATCACCTGCACAAACTAAAACATCAATTTTATCCAGTATACCAAGTACCTGCAAGGTTTTGGTAACGGTTTGCCTTCTTCCGCCAGACACCACGCCGATCTTTACTTTGCCGGTATGAGCCAGTAGATGATCCACTACATAATCAATCGGTTTGGTATGTGGTAGATGATCTTTGTAAAAGACATTTGATTTGGCATCAGCAAATGTTATGGTATCAAAATTTGTTTGATAGCGCTTGTTGATTTCTGCAACGACCCGCACTGTTGGAAGGCCGGCAAATTCATCAATGATCGCATCATCCAGGTCAAGGCCATGTTCAGCAGCCACATGCACATATGCATCTTTGTGTGCCTGCATATTGTCTGCTAAAGTGCCATCACAATCATATAAGAAAGCCTGGAAATCTCCGCTTGTCAGTTTTAATAGCGCTTCGTATTTGCTATCAGTTGCCTGTTCTGTGATCATAGTAGCGTTTATGCGGCGAAAGTAATGGTATGCCAATGGTAATCATTTTCACTATTGGTAATCTTTGCCAACAAGCGCAGTTTCAATGGCATTTAAAACCATTTACCTACAGTAAATTATAGTGCCGGCTCATATCAGAAATAATTGAAACGAAACCAGTCTAGGTCCTGTAACAGCAAAAAATGAATACAATAAAAAAGCCGCGTTCATTGCTGAACGCGGCTAATTGTTTTATTGCTATTCGTTTATTCGAATTTAAGATCAAGACCCAAACCTCTCAGTTCATGCACCAATACATTGAATGATTCAGGAACACCGGCACGTGGCACGTTATCACCTTTAACAATGGCTTCGTACGTTTTAGCACGGCCAATGATATCATCCGATTTAATGGTAAGCAATTCCTGCAGGATGGCAGAAGCACCATAAGCCTCCAGTGCCCAAACCTCCATCTCACCAAAACGCTGACCACCAAACTGTGCTTTACCACCCAACGGCTGTTGTGTAATCAAGCTGTATGGTCCGATAGAACGGGCGTGCATTTTATCATCCACCATGTGGTGTAATTTGATGATATAGATAACGCCAACCGTTGCTTTCTGGTCAAATCGTTCACCGGTTTCACCATCATACAAGTAAGTATGTCCGTAAGAAGGCAAACCTGCTTCGTCAATCTTAGCTTCGATTTCCGCGGTTGTTGCACCATCAAAGATTGGTGTTGCAAACCTTGTTCCCATTTGTAATCCAGCCCATCCAAGTACTGTTTCGTAAATCTGTCCGAGGTTCATACGACTAGGTACGCCCAATGGATTCAATACGATATCTACCGGGGTTCCGTCTTCCAGGAATGGCATGTCTTCTTTACGCACAATTTTGGCAACGATACCCTTGTTACCGTGACGACCTGCCATCTTATCTCCCACTTTCAGCTTACGCTTAACTGCGAGGTAAACTTTAGCCAGTTTCAATACACCTGCTGGTAATTCATCACCAATCGAAATATTGAATTTTTCACGTTTATAACGACCTAATTCTTCGTTGTACTTGATGGTGAAATTGTGTAATAACTGGTTGATCAATTCATCCACATGTGCATCACCGGTCCAGCCAAGCGGGTTCACATTCATGAAGTCGATCTGGCTCAAGTTCTTCTGGTTGAACTTAGCGCCTTTACCAATTAATACCTCACCAAAATTGTTACTAACACCTGCAGATCCTCTCTCTTTCAATAAGTACTGCAATTTATCAAGCAAGGTATCCATGATATCCTGCTCGTTTTTCTCGTGTATTTTCTCCACTTTTTCAAGTGCAGATTTTTCACGGATCTTGGTGTTCTTATCTTTCTTGGTACGTTGGAATAATTTCTTATTGATCACCACACCTTCAGTTCCGCTTGGAGCTTTCAAAGAGGCATCTTTCGCGTCACCAGCTTTATCGCCAAAGATGGCACGTAGTAATTTCTCTTCCGGTGTAGGATCGCTCTCACCTTTAGGTGTAATCTTACCAATCAGGATATCCCCTTCTTTAACCATGGCACCGATGCGGATAATACCGTTCTCATCCAGGTCTTTGGTAGCTTCTTCCGAAACGTTAGGAATATCTGGCGTCAATTCTTCTTCCCCTAGTTTGGTATCACGTACTTCCAGTTCAAATTCTTCTATGTGAACCGAAGTAAACATGTCTTCAGACGCTATCTTTTCGCTGATAACGATGGCATCCTCAAAGTTGTACCCTTTCCATGGCATAAATGCCACCATCAGGTTACGACCCAAAGCCAATTCACCATCTTTTACAGCATATCCTTCTGTAAGGAAATCACCTTCTTTTACCACTTGACCTTTCCTTACGGCAGGTTTGTGGTTAATAGAGGTACTCTGGTTTGTTTTGATGAATTTAGTCAGGCGGTATTTGTGCAGATCATCATCAAAACTTACATGACGTTGTTCGCTGTTACGCTCGTAACGTACATGAATTTCGTTGGCATCTACAAATTCAACCACTCCATCACCACTTGCTGTTAATTGAACACGTGCATCACGGGCAGCTTTTGCTTCCAAACCAGTACCAACAATTGGCACTTCAGGACGAAGCAATGGAACTGCCTGGCGTTGCATGTTCGATCCCATCAGCGCACGGTTGGCATCATCATGCTCAAGGAAAGGGATCAATGAAGCACTCAATCCAACAATCTGGTTGGGTGCAACGTCCATGTATTGAACATCATTCCTGTCAAGTATAGGGAAGTCACCGGTTTCACGGCTTATAATACGATCTTCAACGAAGTTGCCATCTTTATCCAGCTGAATGTTAGCCTGGGCAATTTTAGCAGTATCTTCTTCTTCGGCACTCAGGAATTTCATGCTTTGCAGATCCACTTTACCTTCCGTTACACGGTGATAAGGTGTTTCAATAAAGCCCATGTCATTTATTTTGGCATGCACGCAAAGCGTAGAAATCAAACCGATGTTTGGTCCTTCCGGAGTTTCGATGGTACACAAGCGGCCGTAGTGGCTGTAGTGTACGTCACGAACCTCAAAACCTGCACGCTCACGACTTAAACCGCCGGGTCCGAGTGCGGAGATACGACGCTTGTGCGTGATCTCACTTAGTGGATTGGTTTGGTCTAAGAACTGGCTCAGCTGGCTGGTACCAAAGAAAGAGTTGATAACAGAAGATAAAGTACGGGCATTGATCAGGTCAACGGGGGTAAACACCTCGTTATCGCGAACGTTCATCCTTTCACGGATGGTACGTGCCATACGGGCAAGACCTACACCGAATTGTGCATACAGTTGTTCGCCAACGGTACGTACACGACGGTTGCTCAAGTGATCAATATCATCAATTTCCGCTTTACCATTGGTTAAACGAACCAGGTATTTCACGATAGAGATAATATCTTCTTTCGTTAGTACTTTCTTTTCGATCGGGAAGCTCAGGTTCAGCTTGCGGTTGATCTTGTAACGACCAACTTCTCCAAGGTCATAGCGCTTATCGCTAAAGAATAATTTATCAATAATACCGCGGGCTGTTTCGTTATCCGGCGCATCTGCTCCGCGCAACTGGCGGTAAATATGCTGAACGGCTTCCAGCTCACTGTTTGAAGTGTCCTTGTTCAGGGTATTGTAGATGATAGCATAATCACCACCCACATCTTCACGCTGAACGAATACGCTTTTGATACCCATATCAACAATGGTATCAACCGCTTTTTCATCCAGAACTTTATCCCTTTCCATAACGATCTCGTTACGTTCAAGGCTTACTACTTCACCGGTATCCTCATCTACGAAATCTTCTACCCACGTGCGAAGAACACGGGCAGCCAGGCGACGACCAACGTAATCTTTAAGGGTGTTTTTATCAACTTTTACTTCGTCAGCCATTCCGAATAACTCAAGAATGTCCTTATCAGTTTCAAAACCAATAGAACGAAGAAGCGTTGTTACGGGGAATTTCTTTTTCCTGTCGATATAAGCATACATGACATTGTTGATGTCGGTAGCAAACTCCATCCAGGCACCTTTGAAAGGAATAACCCTTGCAGAATAAATTTTAGTTCCGTTCGGGTGCATGCTTTGTCCAAAGAATACGCCCGGGCTACGGTGTAACTGGCTCACCACTACACGCTCGGCGCCGTTTACCACGAAAGTACCACGGGGAGTCATGTAAGGAATATTACCCAGGAACACATCCTGAACGATGGTTTGGAAGTCAATATGCTCCTCGTCGTTACAGCTCAAACGAAGTTTGGCTTTCAGCGGAACAGCATAAGTAAGACCACGCTCCATACACTCGTCAATAGAATAACGGGGTGGGTCGATAAAATAATCCAGGAACTCCAGAACGAAGATGTTTCGGGTATCACTAATAGGAAAATTTTCCTTAAACACCCTAAATAATCCCTCGTTGTTACGTTTGTCAGGAGTGGTTTCTAACTGAAAAAACTCCCGGAACGACTGGATCTGAATGGCCAAAAGATCAGGTGCATCAGAAAGATTTTTCGTCTTTCCAAAGTTGATCCGGCTCTGAATTTTTGTTGATGACATATAATTACAACCAGTTTTTCGTGAGATAAAGAGGACACAAAACACCAATGGCCCTGTTGCCGGAGCAGCAGAGCGCCATATTGTTTTCCATTAAATAGTAGTGTATTGTATCCCCAAAATGAACAAGGCCCAGTTTAAAGGATGGCAAAAGTAAGGCCAGATGTTTGAATGACCAAAACGGATTACCAGGCAAATTATTCAAATCAGGTTTTTAACAAAAATAATTTCCAAGATTTCTTATCAACTTACCCGATATTGTTGATTTCAGACTTGCAAGATAATAGTTTCAGGAAATTCCCTTTAAAATATTAAAGGCATTTACCTGCTCTACACTTATTTATAAACAACCGCCAGGTTTATGTTTATAAGTTCTTTTTCCTGGAATTCCCGCCAAACAGAATCGAATGGAATTACTATTTGCTTTTAGACAGTTAATTGTTATTTGTACAAAATACCAATCTTTATAGCCGAATTAATTCCACCTATATTTTACAAAAGCATTTAAACGATTGAAATTATGACTTCAAGGCGCTCATTTATCAGGAACAGTTCTCTTGCAACTGCTGCATTGGCTTTTAGCCCACAAATTTTTGCCCGGTCAGACAAGCAACTCATTGGTCTCCAATTGTACACTGTTCGGGACGCCATGGCCGCTGATCCCATTGGCACATTGGCAAAACTGGCGCAAATTGGCTTTAATAGTGTGGAAGGTGCAACCTATACCGGAACGCAAAAATTTTACGGCATGGATGCAGCTGGTTTTGCAACTATTTTAAAACAAAGCGATCTTATAATGCCCAGTGCCCACTACCGGGTTGGACTGGAAAAATATAAGGGTGAGAATATACAAGGAACTATGCTTTACGGTTGGGACAAAGCAGTAGAAGACGCGGCCGCGGTTGGAATTAAAAACATGGTTTGTGCCTACTTATCAGCAGAAGAACGCGGCGGTGCTGACCAATATAAAAAACTCGCAGAAACCTGTAATAAAGCTGCGGAAACCTGCAAAAAATCGGGTATACAGTTTTGTTACCATAACCACGATTTTGAGTTTGAAGTGGTGGATGGACAAATACCTTATGATATTTTGCTAAATAATACCGACAAAGATTTAGTAAAAATGGAACTTGATCTTTACTGGGTAGCAAAAGCCAAACAGGATCCGATAGCGATGTTTGAAAAGAATCCCGGCCGTTTCCCTCTATGGCATGTGAAGGATATGGACAATACACCCTCGCAGGCATTTGCTGAAGTGGGAAGCGGCACTATTGATTTCAAGAAAATTTTCAGTCATGCAAAAACTGCCGGAATGAAGTACTTTTTTGTAGAGCAGGATAAATGCCCGGGCTCACCTTTTGATAGCATTACAAAAAGCATTAACTATATAAAGGCTAACCTGGTATAAACTTTCGGCTAGTTCTATACATTATCTAAAAAAGATTTTTAATAAATTTCATGGTATATTCTCCGGATTCTTCGAGGTACGAAAAAATGGAATATCGCAGGTGTGGAAACAGCGGTCTTAAACTACCCCTCGTTTCACTTGGATTATGGCACAACTTTGGGCAAATCGACTCATTTCAAAATGCCCGTACAATCCTGCGGACTGCTTTCGACAACGGTATCACTCATTTTGATCTTGCAAATAACTATGGCCCTCCTGCGGGATCGGCAGAAGAAACTTTTGGTTCCATCTACCAAAAAGATCTTAAGCCATTCAGGGATGAAATAATTGTGTCAACAAAGGCAGGTTACGGTATGTGGCCAGGGCCTTATGGAGATTTCGGATCTAAAAAATACCTGGTTGCCAGCTTAGATCAAAGCCTGAAAAGGATGAACCTTGACTATGTGGACATATTTTATCATCACCGTCCAGACCCCGATACTCCGCTGGAAGAAACGATGGGTACGCTTGATTTGATGGTTCGGCAGGGGAAAGCACTGTATGTTGGCATTTCCAGTTACCAGCCCGAAGAAGCGGCAAAAGCCATTTCAATTTTAAAACAATTGGGCACTCCCTGCCTGATTCACCAGCCGAAATACTCTATGTTCGAACGCTGGGTTGAGCACGGATTGATGGACCTGTTAGGAAATGAAGGAGTTGGTTGTATTCCATTTTCCCCACTTGCCCAGGGATTACTTACCAATAAATATCTTAACGGTGTTCCGGCAGATTCAAGAGCTGCCAGTCACCGCGGAAATGGTGCTATGGAAGAGACAACAATCACAGCGGAAAAAATTGAAAAAGTCCGGAAGCTGAATGTTATCGCACAACAGCGAAATCAATCAGTTGCCCAAATGGCTCTTGCATGGATTATAAAAGATCCGCGGGTAACCTCCGTTTTAATAGGTGTGAGTAAACCCGAACAGGTAACCGATTCCATTGAATGCATTAAAAACTTCAAATTTTCGGAAGAAGAGTTGACTTCGATCAACAGAATCCTGGGTTAGAAATTTGAGTAATTAAAAAGCCTGTAATAAGTTATTTGCTTATTACGGGCTTTTGTTTATAGAAGTGTTAGTTAATAAATCTGTTTGAAACCTTTTTAGTAATCAGGCAATGGAAGTACTCTGAATTCTTTTCTTTCTTACCACGTACATCTGGGCAGACAAAGCAATGATTATTAACGCAAGCCCGATGTAAAATGAACCATTAAGGTGTTTATTTTCCTTAAAAATCAGGAAGGCGAGGGCAATTCCATAAACCGGCTCTAAATTATAACTCAGGTTAAGGGTGAAAGCAGAAATATGTTGCAACGCTTTAAGTTGTAAAAAGAACGCCCAAACGGTACAAAGAACGGAAAGCACCGCCAGGTAAAGCCAGTCTATATTTTCGGGCCAAAATGCGTTCCCGGAACCAAGCGAAAATGGAATTATTAACGATACAACGGCTAAAGCTCCGGCCATTTCGTAAGCAGTCATGTGAAGACCTTCCATTTTTCGAACCAATATCTTATTAAAAATTGAAAATAGCGCACTCAATGCAGCGCTAATTACGCCAAGTCCAATTCCAACTTTATACCGCGTATCAAAATGAAAAATGATATAGATGCCACCCATGCTGATAATTCCTAATAACAATTCAAACAAGGAAATTCTTCTTTTGATAATAATCGGTTCAATTAAAGCAGAAAAGAAGCCGGAAGAAGAAAAACAAACAAGTGCAATTGAAACATTAGCAAATTTTACACTGCCGAAAAAGCTTAACCAGTGTAGTCCAACCAGCGCCCCCACCCCAACAACCTTTGCTATTAATACCCTGTCATAATTTATCTTTTTTAAAGTGATCCTGAAGAAGAAAAACAATACGAACACGGTAATTAATAAGCGCCACCAAACCAGTGAAATTGCGTTAAGACTGATCAATTTTCCGAGGATCGCGGTAAATCCAGCAAGGAAAATGGCGATATGCAGCTGGATAAGGGCTTTCTTCATACTGACCTGTATAATATAAAATTTTAGAGCCGGAAAAACCGGCGTTTAATCTCCAATAACAAGGTTATCTATTAATCGAACATTTCCTATAAAGGCCGCAATTAATATAACTGCTTTACCAACTTTCTCCCAACCTGTTACGGGTAGCAGGGTATCGGGGTGTGCAATACTTACATAATCAACTTTCGAAAAACCATCTCTAAGAAGGTTTTCAGCAGCTTGTTCCTGTAGAATGTCGGGATCTACCTTGTTAGCCAAAGAGTGAATCATTTGCAATTGCCGGTAGATTGACGCAGCAGCCTTACGCTCTGTACCACTCAATCGCATGTTTCGGCTACTCATGGCAAGGCCATCCTGTTCCCGAATGGTTGGCACCATGTGAACTGTTGTTTGCAACCCGGTTTGGTCAATCATTTTTTGGATGACCATACATTGTTGGTAATCTTTTCTTCCGAGGTAAAGGTGTCCGGGTTTTATAATATCAAGCAGGCGATGTACCACCTGGCATACGCCCTGGAAATGACCTGGCCGGTAATAACCTTCCAGTAAATCTTCCAGTGAACCCAAATTGTAATGGGTAGCAGGTTGCTGTCCATCGGGATAGATTTCACCAACGGAAGGAAGAAATAGCATATCACAACCTGCACTTTCCAGCAATTGAATATCTTTTTCGATGGAAACCGGGTATTTTTTAAAATCGGCAGGGTCGTTAAACTGGGTCGGGTTAATAAAAATGCTGGCGATGGTTACAGATTGTTGGCTTTTACATTGCTTAATTAACTCCAGGTGTCCCGCATGCAGGGCTCCCATTGTTGGCACAAAACCAATTGACAATTGTCTTTCCCGTAGACTTACTAAATGCCCGTGAATTGATTTAATCGATTTAAATAGGATCATGCAATCAGTTCAAATACTTGTTCTTGGTTAATTAATTCGGAAAATAGGAATTTCAATACCTTTGCGCACTTTTTAAGATTAAACTTTCTAACCTGATGAGTACAAAGAAAAGAATATTATTCATTTCCAATGAGATGTCGCCCTACCTCGAGTTGACCGAATTTTCTGAAACGGTAAACAAATTGGCCATCTTATCGAATAATACTGGTTTGGAAGTTCGGTGTATCATGCCACGGTTTGGAATTATTAATGAGCGGAGGCACAGGCTTCATGAAGTGGTAAGGTTAAGTGGTATTAATGTTTCTGTCGGGAACGACGATTTTCCATTACAAATTAAAGTTGCCAGTCTTCCCAATGCAAGGCTGCAGGTTTACTTCCTCGATAATGAAGATCTGTTTAAACGCAAGACAATTTTTAATGACGAAGCGGAAAAATGGTACGACGACAATGCCGAAAGGACTGTTTTCTTTTGCAAAGGCGCTCTTGAAACTGTCAAGAAATTTGGCTGGCCGCCCGACATCATTCATTGCAGTGGCTGGATGACAGGCTTGATTCCAATGTATCTTAAAACCATCTATAAAAAAGAGCCGGTTTTTGCGCACAGCAAAGTCATTTATACACTTGGACCGGATACTTTCAATGATAAAATCGGAGAAAACTTTCTCCAAATAGCTACCATAAGTGATGCATTAAAAGAAAAGGATCTTGCGCTTTATGCTAATGCAGATTGTATGGCATTGCAGGCTGGTGGCGCAACGTATGCTGATGCAATAACGTTTGGTGATGCTGATGTTCCGGAAAAATTAAAAGAAGAATTTTCTAATGTCAAAGGAAAAAAGATTCTGCCTTATTCAGGGCACCCGGTTGATTTAACAGAGTATTTACAGCTCTATAACGACCTTGCGGGCCATTGATAATTAGCTTATTCCCTCAAATAATTTCCTTTAAGTGAATCACCTGAAATTTAATTGGCAGGCAATTTTTGTCCTGCTTTTACTTACTGCATGTACCAAAATCGAAACAACTACTTTAGGTAGTGAATTGATACCGGTAGTTGATAATATAAACACTTTTGACACCACACTCTCTGTAATTGCAAATACTTATCTTGGTGAAGAGGAATATCGCCTGAGTGCCTCAAGTCCGCACGTTGTAGGCGGGATTACCAAAGACCCCGTGTTTGGTAAATCGAAAGCTACCTTGTTCTTTCAAATGAAACCAAGTGCTTATCCTTTCACTTTCGCCCCCCATATTGATAGCCTGACAGGTGCTGGCGTAGGTTTCGATTCTGCTGTATTAATCCTCGATTATATTAGTTATTATGGTGATAGTAATCTACCTGTAACCCTGAATTTATATGAGTCAGCAAGTACGGTTAACAGGGATACTGCATTAAGTCCTTATTATAATTTAAATGCAACCGGGCTGGCGCCGGATCGCTCGATTTTATGGGGAACTGCAACAGCTCAGCCTAATAAATTTAAAGATTCAATCTTTATTGCCCGTAGTGAAAGCACATCTGAAAAAGTTGTAAATCAACTAAGAATACGATTAGATGATGCCAAAGCAAGGGCCTTATTTTTTGATTCAGCCAGTTTAAGATCAGATTCGGTTTTTCATTTACAATACCCGGGTTTTGCGTTGGAAGCGGATGCTTCTGCCAATACCCTGTTTTATTTTTTAATGAATGGAGGAGTTAGCAAACTTGAATTTTACTACAAGAAGAATCCTAAATCTCCTGCTAAGGATACTGCTACTTCCTCTTTTACCTTAACGGCTTCCAGCGGGCATGCTGTGAAGTATGAAACTGACCGAAATGGTTCTGAAGTCGCAAATGCACTGATCCCGGATCCGGTAAACGGGCAGGAGAATGTATACATTCAAACTTCTCCGGGTACGTATGCAAGAATAAACATTCCTGGCTTGAGTACATTCAAATTACAAAACAGGTTAATCAACAGGGCAGAACTAAGAATAACTCAATTGCCAAATGCGCAGGGAGAATTTACAGCTCCAAAAGCACTTTACCTGGATGTAATTGATACCAGTTCCAGCACCAGGGTTTACAAGGGCATCCCCTACGACTTATCTCCATTAAGCAACTATTATTGTTTCCCCGCAACCGGTATAAACTTTAGTTATTTCGGAGGTGTTACTGAAATCGACACGGTTAATTCCAAACCGGTGACAATTTACAAATTCAATATTTCGAGATATATCCAATCCGTAGTAAGCCGGAATGAGCCGATCTACGATTTCAGGCTTTCTGCGCCGTTTTATATGTTTTACCAGAATTGTTCCAACAGCAGTGGAATAACACCCCCGCAAGTATTTCCTTTTACTGTAAATACGTCGTCTTCAACTTCCAATATCATCAATCCTATTGGAAGGGGTCGCTTAAAAGTAGCAGGAGGAACAAGCAACGTACCTGCGGAAATACGTATGCAGTTAAGAATAATTTATTCAACTTTATAACAGGCGGCTTTATATTTGCGGCCAATTTTAACAAACAATATATGCCATACCTGTTCACTTCAGAGAGTGTTAGCGAAGGACATCCGGATAAAATAGCGGACCAGATTTCTGATGCTCTTATTGATAATTTTCTTGCATTTGATCCTGAAAGTAAGGTGGCCTGTGAAACACTTGTAACTACCGGCCAGGTAATTCTTGCGGGAGAAGTAAAGTCAAAGGCATACCTCGATGTCCAGGAAATTGCACGTGGTGTTATTCGTAAAATCGGGTATACCAAAAGCGAGTATATGTTTGAAGCACATAGTTGCGGTGTTTTAAGTGCCATTCATGAACAAAGCAGCGATATAAACCAGGGTGTAGACAGGCAGCAAAAAGAAGAACAAGGTGCAGGTGACCAGGGAATGATGTTTGGGTATGCCACCAATGAAACTGAAGATTATATGCCACTGGCACTTGACCTGGCTCATAAAATCTTAATTGAACTTGCTGCAATACGCAGGGAAAATACGGATATCAAATACCTGCGCCCGGACGCTAAAAGCCAGGTTACGCTCGAATATGACGACAACAATCAACCTGTTCGAATAGATGCAATTGTTGTAAGCACCCAACATGATGATTTTGATGAAGAAAAAGTAATGTTGGAAAAAATAAAGTCTGATATAGTTTCTATATTGATTCCACGCGTAAAAGCAAAATATAAAAAGTATGGCGGCCTTTTTAACGAGGACATCAAATACCATATTAATCCAACCGGCAAATTTGTAATTGGCGGACCACATGGTGATACTGGTTTAACAGGCCGTAAAATTATAGTGGATACTTACGGCGGAAAAGGTGCTCATGGTGGTGGCGCATTCAGTGGTAAAGATCCAAGCAAAGTTGACAGAAGTGCCGCTTATGCCACAAGGCATATAGCTAAAAACCTGGTAGCTGCAGGACTTTGCAATGAAGTTCTGGTTCAGGTTTCATATGCTATCGGTGTTGCGCAACCTATGGGTTTATACATCAATACGTACGGTACTTCAAAAATAGACAAGACTGATGGCGAGATATCTAAAATAGTGGAAGGTATTTTTGATATGCGGCCATATTTTATAGAACAACGTTTAAAGTTGCGTAATGCAATTTATAGCGAAACAGCGGCATACGGGCATATGGGCCGTAAAAATGAAACCGTTCAAAAAGAATTCCGTTCACCAGAAGGAAAAGTTGTAAACGTTGAAGTTGAGTTATTCACCTGGGAGAAACTGGATTATGTTGACCAGGTTAAAAAAGCCTTTGGTATTTAATATCATTAATTTCTACATAAATTCCAAACTTCCTTTAAAGCAGAAGTTTGGAATTTTTATTTTCTTAAATCTGTAATTTGAAAAGTGAAATGAATCCCTGGAAAATAAATGAGTCCAAAGTTGTATATAACAACAATTGGATTAAGGTTACAGAACACCAGGTTATAAATCCCGCGGGCAAGAATGGTATTTACGGTGTGGTGCATTATAAGAATACCGCAGTAGGTGTAATACCATTGGATGAAGAAAATAATACCTGGCTTGTTGGCCAATACAGGTTTTCTTTAAACCAGTATAGTTGGGAAATACCTGAAGGAGGTGCAATTTTTGACGAAGACCCGGTCATTGGAGCTGCAAGAGAGCTGGAAGAAGAAACCGGCCTGAAAGCAACGACTTACACTAAGATTGTGCAAATGCATTTAAGCAATTCTGTAAGCGACGAATTTGCGGTGATTTATCTTGCACAAGGTTTATCGGAACACACGGCATCGCCTGAAGACACTGAACAACTTGTTGTAAAGAAGGTTCCTTTTGAAACAGCATATGGAATGGTTGAAGAAGGAATTATAACTGATTCGATGAGTGTAGCAGCCATACTTAAAGTAAAACTGATGTTATTGAACGACCAGCTGCCTGAAGTTATTTAAGTTTCCTCCAGCTCTATTTATTTTAAAAATTAACCAGGTGTATTTCGTTCACACTTCAACATTTTTATTTGTCTGTAATGGCATTTACCAACCACATAGTTTAATCGTACGCGACTTTTGAAATAGAAAACAACATGAAGCCATACAGACAAATGCACCAGCATCGCCCCAAAAAAAATACGCTAATTGTAGGTATTGACGCAGTTACAAAAGCATTAAAATCGGGCACACAGCTGGAAAGAATTTATATACAAACTACAGCACATGGTGCGGCAATAGACGCTGTTAAGTTTGCGGCTATGCAGGCACAGGTACCGGTTAATAAAGTTCCCGCAGAAAAACTAAACACTTTCAATGTTGGAAACCACGAAGGTTGCGTGGCTTTGATTTCCAAAATTCAGTACCAGGATTTACAGGAAGTCATTTCATTTATTGTTGAAAATGGGCAAACTCCCCTGTTTTTGATATTAGATGGAATAACTGATGTGCGCAATATTGGTGGCATAGCCCGCACTGCTTATTGCTGTGGCGTTAATGCCATTATAATACCTGATAAAGGTGTTGGCGCATTAAATGAAGATGCCATGCTTACATCTGCCGGTGCACTTGAAAAATTAGCTATTTGTCGTGTAAATAGCCTGATGAAAGCGGTTGATGATCTTCACCTTAATGGCATAAAAGTGTATGCAAGCGAAATGAATGCCAGCAAGAAAGTATTTGAGGTTGATTTTAAAGATCCTGTTGCAATTGTGATGGGAAGTGAAGACAAAGGCATCTACCCTGCCCTGGCTAAGATATGCGATGAAGCTATCAGTATCCCTATGCCAGGCGACTTCGAATCTCTCAATGTTTCCGTTGCAACAGGTATCATTCTATATGAAGCGGTAAGGCAACGTATGTAACACTTAGTTCAGGAATAATTCACGGATTTTTCATCACAAATGAATGCAATGATCTTTTTAAGACCTTCGATTGAAGAAGGCTTTACAAAATAGTTGTCTGCTTTTTTATACATACAATAATTCATATCATCAATATGATCTGAAGTTGACAAAATGATCACTTTTACGTCATCAAATTTTTTCCTCGCCCTGATTTCAAGCAAACATTCCTTTCCAGATTTATAGGGCATATTCAAATCAAGTATGATGATATTCGGAACCGGTGTTAATTCCAATAAACGCATTAACTCATTTCCGTTTTCGACTGCATTAATCTGTAATTCCGGGCAAAATTCCAGGGCGAGACTTTTGAACAATTCAACATCATCCTCATCATCATCGGCTATAATAATTGACTTTTCATTCATTCCCATACTTTAAAATACCTGAAGCCAGGTCAGCGTTAAAAACTGAAGCAGCTTATAGATAGAATAAAGCCCAGTTAGTTTAATTGCTTTTGAGGTAAAGTTATTGTGAAGGTAGATCCTTCGTTGATCCTGCTTTTTACATGAATAAATCCACCATGCCGTTCAACTATTTTTTTGCAGATAGAGAGACCGATACCTGTTCCTTCAAATTCATTGTAACTGTGTAGTCTTTTAAATACCATGAATATATCTTCAGCATATTTTTCATCAAATCCAATTCCATTATCCCTGCAATAAATTCTATAGAATCGCTCCTCTTTATTCATCTCGTTTGATCCGGCAATTTCAGCCCCGGATACTACGTCATAATCGATCTCGATTTGTGGCGAATGATCGAGCTTTCCGAACTTCAATGCATTGCTGATGATGTTTTGAAAAAGCTGCCTGATCTGTGTTGGAATTGCCCAGGTAGTAGGGAGCTGGCTGGCTTTTATCCTGGCGCTTCTTTTCTGGATCTCATGATCCAAATCCGATATCACTTCCTTTATTATAATATTGAAATCCGTCTCTTCAAAACCAGTGTTATCGTTAGTATGCCTGGAATACGATAGCAAATCATCAATTAGCTGTTGCATCCTTTTCGACGACAGTATTATTTTATCGAGATTAAACTGCACTTCATCATACTTGGATGCCTCGAAAAGAGTTAATACACGGTCACTGAATATCCTGATTTTTCGCAATGGTTCCTGCAAGTCATGAGACGCCACGAAAGCAAAACGATCGAGTTCTTCATTGGCGGTTTTAAGAATAGCATTATTATCCATTAACTGCCGGTTTAGCAATACGATCTTTTCCTGTACTTGTGTACGTTCTTCAATTTCTTTCTGCAGTTTTAAATTCACTGCTTTCAAAATACTTTCCTGTAAAATCAACTGGTGATTTTTACGGTACAAATCAGCAAAAACACTGACTTTATAACGCAGCAAATCCGGGTTAATAGGTTTATAGATATAATCCACTCCACCTGTTTCATAACCTTTGAAAATGTTTTCTTCCCCATAGTCATGGGCGGTAATAAATATAATTGGAATGTGTCTTAATTTATCTCTTTGATAGATTAAAGCAGCAGTTTCAAAGCCATTCATATCGGGCATTTGTACATCCATCAGGATTAATGTAAAATCTTGTTGTTGCAACAAAACTTTCAATGCACTTCTGCCTGAATTTGCTTTTACAATTGAATAATTATTTTTTTCAAGGATTGTTTCGATGGAAAAAAGATTATCCTCCCGATCATCTACCACTAAAATCTTAATCTCAGCTTTAGCAAGTCCGTTTACATTTTTATCCTTTTCCATGTATCAGTTTATTTATACAACCAAATGCGCATTAGTGATAATAACTGGTCAATTTTTACAGGCTTTGTAATATAATCAGAGGCTCCTGCTTCAATACATTTTTCCCTGTCGCCTTTCATTGCTTTTGCAGTAACTGCGATTATAGGAAGGTTGCTGTTCTTGTGTTCTCTTCTAATTTTTTGTGTTGTTTCATAACCATCCATTTCAGGCATCATGATATCCATCAACACAATGTCAATGTTTTTATTATCTGTTAATATATTAATTGCTTCCTGGCCACTCTCAGCAGTTATAGCATTTATATTAAACCTTTCGAATGCAGTGGTGAGCGCAAACAGGTTGCGTACGTCATCATCAACTATCAATACATTTTTACCGGATACAACATCTACCCTCGAACGTAAATTCTCAATTAGTTTTCGTTTTTCAACCGGCAGTGCCTGCTGGCTTATATGCAGGTGAAGAATAACTTCATCCAGTAACAGATCTAATGAGTTTACATCTTTTAATACAATGCGGTTTGTGTATTGTTTCAGAAGGGTTTTTTCTTTTTGCGAGAAGTCTTTTGCCGAATAGATGATTACGGGCGTAAGTAACAATTTAACCTTTGAATTTATCTCTGCTACCAACTCAAGCCCCGAAATATCAGGTAACATATAATCTACAATTATACAATCAAACAAATCGTCTTTTACCATTTCCAGGGCAATTTTTCCATTAGAAGCAATAACAATTTCAGTGAGATCGCCTGTTTCCAGCATTTTGGCAATATTGGACGATTCCAGTTCGTTGTCTTCAATTATGAGGATCTTTTTGCGGGAACGTTCCTGGTAACTAATTATATCGCTGAATAAGATCTTGAGCGCCTCATTCTTCAACGGCTTCAACTGGAAACTTCTTGCAGCCCTTTGCATTGCAAGCAACCTGTTTTCTTCACCTGAAATCAAATGCACGGGTATGTGACGAAAACTAACATCATTTTTTAAAAGATCAAGAATCTTCCAGCCACTGGCGTCGGGCAATTTTACATCGAGTGTAATAGCAATCGGGTTATACTTATTTGCCAGTTCAAACACTTCACTAAACCTGGCAGCCACCACCACTTTCAGGTTGGTTTCATGTGCTTTTTCGATCATAATTTTTGCAAACCGAATATCATCTTCCACTACAAGTACCACCTTGTCACTGCTAATAATATTATTCCTGTCATCACCGCTTTCATTTATTATTTCATTGAAAACATCCAAATCCTTGTGTTCCACATTTTTGATTGGTGTAACGGATTGCATGCTTAATTTTTCATCGTTATGTGCCAGCTGGTATTCGCTGATTGTAAGACTGCTTTGCTTTTCTTTTTTTACCAGGTCAGGATTATATTCGATAGGCAGGTATAAGATAAATGTACTTCCCATACTTACTTCACTTTCGAGTTCAATGGTTCCACCCAGCAGATCGGCCAATCCGCGGCTGATAGAGAGCCCCAAACCAGTTCCACCATACTTTCTACTGGTAGATCCTTCAGCCTGCTGAAATGCCTCGAAAATGATATTTTGTTTGTCCTTGGATATTCCAATACCAGTATCTTTTATCTCAAACGCAACTACCTTGTTTGCATTATCCAAACTTGGGTTGGATGTTTTCCATTTGTGGTCCGATTGGTAAATACGTAACTTAACTTCTCCCCTGTCCGTAAATTTAAAAGCATTCGATAAAAGGTTTTTTAAGATCTGGTTTAGTCGCTGGATGTCCGTTTCAATTGTAGTTGGAATTGTATCATCCAGTTCGATGCTGAAACGTAGATTCTTATTTTCCGAGACATGTTTAAACGTAGTTTCAACAAATGATGTAATCTCGTTGAAACGTACATTTATAAAGTTGGTAGAGATATAGCCTGATTCAATTTTTGAAAGATCCAGGATATCATTAATCAATTGAATTAAGTCGTCCCCGCAACTATGTATGGTTTTTGCAAACTGAACCTGTTTAGGGGACAGGTTTCCTTCCTGGTTTTCAAATAACTGCTGGGCAAGAATTAAAAGGGAATTCAAAGGCGTTCGCAACTCATGCGACATATTGGCCAGGAACTCTGATTTGTATTTAGAAGTAAGCTGCAATTGCTCCGCTTTTTCTTCCAGCGACTTTCTTGCTTCTTCCACTTCCTTGTTCTTCTCTTCTACTTCATCTTTTTGTTTTACCAGCAAGTGTGCTTTATCCTGCAATTCTTCGTTCGTTCTTCTTAATTCATCGGCTAATGATTGTGATTGTTCCAATAAATTTTCAGTTCTCGAATTGGCTTCAATGGTATTCAAAACAATACCGATACTTTCTGTTAACTGGCTTAAAAAGTCAAGGTGTGTTTCGCTGAATGAATCGAAAGAAGCCAGCTCAATTACCGCCTTTATTTCAGTTTCAAATAAAACAGGCAATACGATAACATTACCGGGTTTTGCCATACCCAGCCCGGAGCCAATTTTAATATAGTTGTTGGGAACATTGGTCAAAAGAATTCTTTCTTTATCTATGGCACATTGCCCTACCAACCCTTCACCGAGTGCCAGGTCGCTTACCAATTCCAGTTGACTATTGAATGCATAAGCAGCAAATAGCCTAAGATTCTGGCTACGTTCTTCTTCACCCTGCTGCAAAATATAAAACATACCCTGCTGGGCATTTACCACTTGTGCCAACTCGGAAAGAATCCGGCGGGTAACTGTTTTCAGATCTTTCTGACCCTGCAGCATTTGGGTAAATTTGGCAAGGTTCGATTTCAGCCAATCCTGTTCCTGGTTCAGTAAGGTTGTTTCTTTAAGATTGGCAATCATCTGGTTGATAGTGTCCTTCAGTTCTTCCACCTCACCTTTTGCTTCCACCCTGATCATCTGGGTAAGATCACCTTTTGTAACCGCTGATGCCACTTCGGAGATGGCACGTACCTGCGTTGTAAGATTTTCAGCCAGCTGGTTTACATTCTCGGTAAGATCTTTCCAGGTACCGGAAGCGCCTGGTACACTAGCCTGTCCGCCCAACCGGCCATCTACACCCACTTCGCGTGCAACTGTAGTTACCTGGTCGGCAAATACCGCCAGGGTATCAATCATCTCGTTGATGGTATCTGTAAGCTGTGCCACTTCTCCCTGCGACACAATTGAAAGTTTCTGTTTCAGGTTTCCCGTTGCCACAGCAGTTACTACTTTAGCAATTCCCCTAACCTGGTTGGTAAGGTTACTACCCATCATATTTACACTATCTGTCAAATCCTTCCAGGTACCAGCCACGCCCTGTACTTCTGCCTGTCCGCCAAGCTTTCCTTCGGTACCAACTTCCCGGGCAACACGGGTAACTTCATACGCAAACGAGTTTAACTGATCCACCATCGTATTGATGGTATTTTTCAGGTCGAAGATTTCTCCTTTTACATCAATGGTTACTTTTTTCGACAAATCACCTGATGCCACGGCTTTTGTAACTTCTGCGATGTTTCGCACCTGCGATGTAAGGTTGCCTGTCATCTGATTTACCGAATCCGTCAAATCCTTCCAGGTACCTGCTACACCCGGCACAAAGGCTTGCCCACCCAGTTTACCATCAGTACCTACCTCACGGGCAACACGGGTTACTTCCGAGGCAAAGGCACGCAACTGATCCACCATGGTATTCAGGGTTTCTTTCAGCTGCAGAATTTCTCCGCGTACATCCACTGTAATCTTTCTCGACATATCGCCGTTTGCCACGGCGATGGCTACATCAGCAATATTTCGCACCTGTGCCGTAAGATTTCCGGCCATCTGGTTTACTGAGTCTGTCAAGTCTTTCCAGGTTCCGCCAACACCCGGTACATGTGCCTGTCCGCCTAGCTTTCCTTCAGTACCCACTTCCCTCGCAACACGGGTTACTTCCGATGCAAAAGCTCTTAATTGTTCCACCATCGTATTGATGGTATTTTTCAGTTCCAGGATTTCTCCTTTCACATCTACTTCAATCTTGCGGGAAAGATCACCATTCGCGACGGCCGTTGTTACCTCGGCAATATTGCGCACCTGTGAAGTAAGATTGGATGCCATTTTATTTACCGAGTCCGTAAGATCTTTCCATAAACCTTCCACGCCGGGCACATCGGCTTGCCCCCCGAGTTTTCCTTCAGAGCCCACTTCACGGGCAACCCGAAATACTTCTGAACCAAAAGAATTTAACTGGTCCACCATGGTGTTGATGGTATTCTTTAATTCCAATATTTCACCTTTTACATCTACGGTAATTTTTCGCGATAAATCGCCTTTTGCCACAGCAGTAGTTACTTCTGCAATGTTTCTCACCTGTGCCGTAAGGTTGCTACCCATTTGGTTTACCGATTCCGTCAAATCTTTCCAGGTACCACCTACACCCTTCACTTTCGCCTGGCCACCCAGTTTTCCCTCGGTACCAACTTCCAGGGCTACGCGGGTTACTTCCGATGCAAAAGAATTGAGCTGATCCACCATCGTATTGATGGTTTTTTTCAGTTCAAATATTTCACCCGCCACATCTACTGTAATTTTTTTCGACAGATCGCCATTGGCTACCGCAGTAGTTACTTCCGCAATATTTCTTACCTGGGCCGTCAGGTTACTTCCCATTTGATTTACCGAATCAGTTAAATCTTTCCAGGTGCCACCCACTCCCTGCACTTTTGCCTGCCCACCTAGTTTTCCTTCAGTTCCAACTTCCAACGCCACCCTGGTAACCTCACTCGCAAAGGAGTTTAACTGATCCACCATGGTATTAATGGTATTCTTTAATTCGAGTATTTCGCCCTGTACATCCACTGTAATTTTCTTCGACAAATCGCCGTTCGCTACCGCTGTAGTTACATCCGCAATATTTCTTACTTGCGCGGTCAGGTTACTACCCATCTGGTTTACAGATTCTGTCAGATCTTTCCATACACCACCGACACCTTTTACCGTTGCCTGGCCGCCCAATTTTCCCTCTGAACCTACTTCGCGGGCAACCCTTGTTACTTCTGCAGAAAAAGAGTTCAACTGGTCCACCATCGTATTGATCGTGTTCTTCAATTCGAGGATCTCACCTTTTACATCAACGGTAATTTTACGGGAGAGATCGCCTTTTGCCACGGCGGTTGTTACTTCGGCAATATTTCTTACCTGCGCTGTAAGATTCGATGCCATTTGGTTTACCGAGTCCGTCAAATCTTTCCAGGTACCTGCCACCCCGGGCACGCCTGCTTGTCCGCCCAGTTTTCCATCCGTACCTACTTCACGTGCCACACGGGTAACTTCGGAAGAAAAGGCATTTAACTGGTCCACCATGGTGTTGATAGTATCTTTTAATTCAAGGATCTCACCTTGCACATCAACCGTTATCTTTTTCGACAGATCTCCTTTTGCTACTGCAGTTGTTACATCGGCAATATTTCTTACTTGTGCAGTAAGGTTACCAGCCATTTGATTTACAGAATCGGTCAAATCTTTCCAAACACCTGCCACCCCTTTCACCTTTGCTTGTCCGCCCAGTTTGCCTTCAGAACCTACTTCCCTTGCCACACGGGTAACCTCCATTGAAAACAGGTTTAATTGCTTCACCATGTCATTTACTTCATTGGCTATACGGGCAAATTCTCCCTGTAATAAATGGTCTCCAATTTGCAATGGCATTTCCTGTGATAAGTTTCCTTTTGCCACGGAACTGATTACGCTGGCAATTTCTACAGTGGGATGAACAAGGTCAGATATTAACGAGTTTATTGATTCAACTCCTGTATACCAGGATCCGCTTGCATATTTTGGTAATTCTACGCGGTGATTAAGCTTACCCTGTTTGCCAATGGTATTGCGGGCAAGCATCAATTCCCGTTCAAGTATTTCGTTAAGTGATATTATATCGTTTAGTGTATCGCAAATTTTTCCTGTCATGCCAATCTTATCTACGGACATGCGAACTTTAAAATTGCCGTTTTTCACTTCGGCCAATACACGTATGAGTTCTTTGGGATCTAATTCATCTACTTCAGGAAGATTACCGGCTACCTGTTTTTTACCACGCTTACCATTGGATTTTGTTTCTTGATTGGGGGCAGATACAACCGTTTCATTTGAAGGTATAAATTCACCAGCATCTTCATTAAAGACATTCATTGCCGTGCTCATTCATTTAAAATATTAATAGTCAAACATACCTATAAATATAAAAAATCAGCAAAAAGTATCTTGGAATAATTTAGCTATTTGGCTCGGTTTTTTAGAAGGAGATGACTAATAAATTTCCCCTCTTTTCCAAACAACAATTAATGTATTTAGCAGTAAATACAAAGGGCCATTAAGCCGTATAAGCCGTTATATATGGCTAGCATATTATACCTTTCTGTATAATTTTAATCGGGGGATATTAGACAAACCATACTGCATCTTCCGAACGATTTTAGCTGTGTTTTATTTCTGAAAGACACTTAATCCGTAGAACAAATTGCCTTTTGATTAAATCAAATATTAAGTAGCTAGTTTCTTTTAAATTTCAGGATCACTTATAAAATGACATAGTCAAAAAAAGCCATTTAATATCATTATAAACCATGGTTCAAAGCCAGCTTTTGTGGTTGCAGCGAATACAAGAGTTGTAATGGCATTCGAGGTTTCTTTGAGCGTTATTGTATTTAAAATAGTTGCAGCCATGGATTACATAAAAATGGAAAAGAAGAAATAAGACTCGCCGGTAAGTTATTAATTAAATAAAAAAGGCCGGCTTCTTTTACGAAACGAGCCTTTGCTTAAAAGTAATACGGTTCTTATGCTAATAACATCAGATATAAATCTTTTTACTGTTCCTGTCGAAATAAAAAAGATAGGGAAGTCCTTTTTGATTGACACCTTCCGTAGACTGCATTTTGGTTCTTAATTCAAAAGATTCAGCCGGCGGGATGTTTACATCCGATAAAATCAGGAACGGGTATACATCCTGGTGTTTCAAATATTCAAATGCATTGTACCCATCTTTAAAAAAAACCAATTCGTTTCTGTGGTTTAATTCTTTAAACAGATCCGCAATTAAAACCTGGTCTTGTTCATTACGCTCAATAATAACAATCGGTCCTCCAATGGTAGTCATAGCATTTTCATGGAAAAGTGAAACAATGAATAGTGTAATGCAATGCTGGAATGATTGTTTGATTTCATTTCCAGCTTACATTACTTTAATATCAATATCTGTACCATTGACGTTTATTCACATAAAAATTTTAACTTTTTTTAAAAAAAGAATTCATAGAAGCTTAAAATAAACATTTTCAATCGATTATGTATACTATTTATTGATGCTTCAAAAAATTTGGCGGGCAGTTTTCTTGATAAGTTTATTTTTTTAGTTAAAATTAAGTACCCTGAAATACAAAAAACTATCATAGAATAATATATTTCTATAATATATAAGATGCTTTTAAGTGGAATATTTGATCTTTAGCGGTTGAATTCCTATCCTTTATTTATTAAAAAAACAACTCATCTTAGCTTAATTTTTATGTCCTTTAAGTCAAAAATTTACTCCCAGTTCCAGTTTTTGCTAAATCAGAAGATTCAGCAGTTACAGTTGGTTTTAAATGATTTAAAAGAAACCGGAGCCAATGAAACAAAAAGTACGGCGGGCGATAAACATGAAACGGCGCTGGCTATGATTCAAATTGAGCAGGCAAACAAACGGGCACAGTTAAACGAATTCTTTACGCAAAAGGCTGCCCTTGATAAAATTGATCCTTTGCTTTTATCCAGCCAGGTTATAACTGGTAGTCTTGTTAAAACAAATAAGGGAGCGTTTTTTATAAGTACTTCTCTCGGCAAAGTAACTTTAGACAAAAAAGAGGTTACGGCTATTTCTCCACAATCACCTCTTGGTAGTAAACTTATTGGATTAACTGTTGGTAATACTATCGAAGTTAACAACAACCACTTCATAATAGAAGGTTTAGAATAAAATGACTTATACTTTTTATATTGGTGATGATAGTTTAAAAAATGAAAAAAAAATGCAGGCTTAATAGCCTGCATTTTTGCTACGTACTTGTATAATTTTATTGTTTTATAAATTTCAGTACCCGTTTTTGACTAGCATCTTCTGCAACCAAAAAGTATAAGCCTGGCGAAAGGTTACTTACTGAAATCGTGTAAGTACCATCTGACGCTATCTTTCCGTTATATACATTTTTACCGGATACATCTTTTATAGTAAGCTGCAGGCTCTCAACAACACCGCTTACCCTATACTGTAAATTACCTGGAACAGGATTGTTTAACAGTGATAGATTCCAAGCCGGCGTGCCTTTAAGCTTTAAAGAAACTATTTTGCTGTAACTGCTTTTACCATTTTTATCATTAAGTATTAAACGATAATACACCAAAGCTTTTTTGCTATTAATAATATTCTTGTCCGTGAAAACATAATTTCGTTTTGTAACAGAAGATCCAGCCGCAGGCACTGTTCCAATCATTTCGAAATGTATTCCGTCGAAACTTCTTTCAATAGAAAAATCTTTGCTTTCAATTTCCTGTAAAGTATACCACTGCAGCAATGCGTCTGCTGAGACTAGCTGGCCGGTAAACTCGCCAAGTACAACGGGCAATACGTTGCCGCCGATATTGATTGCATAAAGATCTGTTGAAGATTCACTATCACCATTTGTAGCCTGGAATAATAATTTGTTATCAATTATAACCCCATAAAATAATACACCTGCATTTTCTGCACCCGGGTTAATATCTGTTACCATACCAGTTCCTGCTTCAGTGCCATTACTAAACCAAACCTCTTCTCCTTTTATACCATCATCCCCAACAAAATATAACCCGTTGCTTGTATATGTGTATGAGAGATTATCGATACCGCTGGTTTCATTGGTGTTAATGGTTTTTACTTTATTAGTTCCATTTGCAGTTCCATCGGATACCCATAGTTCGAAACCAGATGCGGGCAATACCATCAGAAAAAAGAATTTATTACCCTGGTAAAGCTGTTGATTTCCTGGATTGGAAATGCTAAACGGAGCTAACAGGAATGGCATGCCGCTCTCCATACCTTCAGCTATTTCTTTAAAGATTTTTGTTCCTGCAGTGGTACCATCACTTTCCCATAATTCCACATCATAATCCTGGTTCCATGCGGTAAAAATGAATTTGTTGCCATATTTAATAGCCGAAAATAAAGACGTAATGCCAAATCCGCCGATGAATCCAGGCTCAATATCTTTTACCAGGAAAGTATTCGCAGTGAAACCATCTGTGCTCCACATTTCATCACCATGCTCACCATCATTTGCCACGAAATATGCCTTGTTATTAAACTGGAAAACATATAAATAATTAAAGCCATCACCTGTACCGGCTTTAATATCTTTTACAAGTTGCGTTCCGGTTTCAGTGCCATCGGTTTTCCATAATTCAATTCCATTTGCAGCTGTTTTCGCAGAGAAAAGTACCAGGTTATTAAATTGTTCAAAATTATCGGGATCTGAAGCTGCAATTCCCGGGTTGATATCTTTGAGCATAACAGTACCAACGGCAGTTCCATCAGAGCGCCAAAGCTCATACCCTTCTGTTAACGTAGCAATATTCATCAACAGGTACTGACCGTTTGAAAAGAGGTTGTATTTACCGCGAAGTGCGCTTTGTGCCGGACCGGTTTTTATATCCTTTACAAGGGTTGTTCCGTTAGTAGTTCCATCTGTGCGCCAGAGTTCCCGCCCTTCTCCGGGGGTTTCGGCTGTAAAATAAAGGAACCCGTTCAGCAGGGCAAAATCATCATCAGGCAAAGAACTTCCAGCTCCGGGATTGATGTCTTTCAATAAACTCGTTCCTGCTTTTGTTCCATCTGAAATCCACAATTCAATACCTAAGGCTGCCGTTTTACCGGGAAAAATAAATTTATTATTCAGAATGCCACCGGCCCAATCGTAATCGACATACATGCTATTTGATAACTGGAAAGTACCCGCCGGTGTGGCGTCGGTAACCCATAGAGTTTGATCGGCACCCGGCATAACGGCTTTCCCATTTCCTAATGGGTAACTAAACTCCAAACTATTGTTGTTATTCAACTGTGTAACCTGCGCCGTTAATAAAGTTGTTGCAAAGCTTGAAAGAAGAATTGTAAAAATCTTTTTCATAAGTGTTGTGTTTTTTGTGTGTGTTTTTATTTTGATAAATGATAAACGAGTTTAATCTGTCTGAAAAACTTAACTGGCCTGGTATTATAAGCTGTAATTGTTTTTTTTAATACGATTGAATAAAAGAATGATTGAATTGATTCTCAGTTTGATGGGCACAAAATAAACCGGCCCAGGATGAGCCACACTCACATAAAAATGTGAGTAGGGATAAACGATTTTAAGTAAGGATGAATGGTAAGAAAATAAAAAGTTTTAGATTTTAATCACATCAAACCAGGGGAAATCAGGGGCAAAAAATTCTTATTTAGTTGTTAAGGGAACTATAAGCCTTATTTAATTGTTAACAGGCAGGATCGTTTTTCCGAAAACTAACGTCCACTAATCAGGAGTTAATGAACCGGAATGTTTTTACCGATGACCTTGTAATTATAAATCGTTGATATGAAGCTACTTTTACTGACATTGTTATGTTTTATTTTGTTGAATGTAACTGCCCAACCACCGGGGCCTGGTGGTGCGTCGATGGGACGCATCTATGGAAGAATCACCGACAATAAATCTAAAAAAGGAATTGACGCAGTTTCCGTGTTATTAGTGAAAAGAACTACAGACACTACAAACAATGTCAGTAAAGATTCGATTATTGCAGGCATGTTTACCCGAAGCAATGGCGATTTTAATTTTGAAAACATTCCCTACGATGATTCCTTAACAATTATAATCTCGCCCGTTGGATATAAAAAAATCGATCAACCCGTGCTCCTGGCTACTGCGCCAAACGGAGGACCGTTAGAAACTGATCTTGGAAATTTCAAAGTAGAGCCCGATGCACAGGAATTAGGCAATGTAACGGTAACAGCTTCACGTCCTGCCATGGAATTGGCTATTGACCGCCGGGTTTTTAATGTAGAAAAAAGTATTACAGCTACAGGCGGTACTGCCATTGACGTTATGCGGAATATTCCATCAGTTACGGTTGATGTGGAAGGTAACGTCAAACTTAGGAATACTTCACCACAGGTATTTGTGGATGGCCGTCCGACGATACTTACCCTGGACCAAATACCTGCCGATAACATTGAGAAAGTAGAATTGATAACCAATCCTTCTGCCAAATTTGATGCGGCCAGTTCGGGTGGAATTATAAACGTGGTACTCAAGAAAAACAGGCGGGTCGGTTTCAACGGAAACGCATCGGTATCAGGTGGAGTTCCAGGAATATTTACAAGTAGTGTTACGCTTAATTTGCGGCAGGGAAAGTTCAATTTTTTTGCCAGTGGAAATTATAACCGGTCTGGTGGTAAGGCTGATGGAAAAACATTCCGACAAAACAAGAGTAATGGTATAGTTGAAAATTATTTCAACCAGTTTACCTGGAACGACAGGGTTCGCAAATTTCGTTCGGTACGTTTTGGTATGGATTATTTTATTAATAACCGCAATACGATAACTATCAGCGAAAACCTGGTGTATGGTGATTTTACCAATAACGAAGATCAAACACAGGAATATTTAAACAACTTTCGTCAAACGGAACGTACAGGCACCCGTGTGTCGAACAACATAAGTAATTTCAACCGAAGCAACACGCAATTAGTATATACGCATAAATTTAAGAGTGCAGGTCATCAGCTTAGCGCGGATGCAAGCTATAATATGGGCAACCGAAAAAGCTTAACCAATATCATCAATAATTATTTTAACCCAGATGGCTCGCAATATGCATTACCAAACCGGGTAAAAAATAATGGTAATAGTAGCAGCGACCAGTTAACCATTCAAGTTGATTACGTAAATCCAATCACTGAAAACAAAAAGTTCGAGACAGGTTTAAGAACTTATATTGAAAATAACAATAGTATCTACAACGCTTTTGCATTAGGTCAGACAGGTGATGAAACAAAATTGCCTTTAAGCAATCATTATAAATTTAGCCAGGTGATCAATGCATTTTATATGACTTTTTCCAACAAAATAAATACTTACTCTTACCAGGCAGGTTTGCGTGCAGAGACTTCGGATTTTGATGGTGAACTGGTGGATAAAAACCAATCATTCGGATACGAATACCCTGCAAAACTTGCTAACATTTGGGATGCTTTGTTTCCAAGTTTGTTTATCACCAAAACCATCGGAGAAAAGGAAGACCTTCAACTCAATTACTCCCGCAGGATCCGGCGCCCCAACTTCTGGCAGTTAAATCCATTTATTGATATTAGTGACCCGGTGAATTTGCGGCAGGGGAACCCGGCACTGCGGCCTGAATTCACCAACTCCTTTGAATTGAACTACAGCAAAACCTACAACAGTGGCAATTTTCTAGGATCGGTTTATTTTAGAAATACCATAGGTGATATTACAGAATACAGCGATACCATTACAACTGACCAATACCTGCAATTAAATAACGCAGCGATAGATCCAAATGCCATTTTAAATACCTTCATTAATGTCAAAAACCAGAACCGTTTAGGCATTGATCTGACCCTTCAGCAAAAGCTGGCAAAGAACTTTGAAATTGTTCCGAATATCAACCTGCAATACCGTAAAGTAAATGCCAGTATTGATAAGCAAAACTTAAGTAATGAAGGCTTTAACTGGGAAGCTAAACTGATCACGAATTATAAAATAGAATCTCAAAAATCAAAATTGTTTAATAACCTGAGTTTCCAGCTAACCGGCGAATACGAATCACCCGAAGTAATACCGCAGGGTAAAAACAAAGAACAATACAGTGTTGACTTTGCCTTGCGCAAAGACCTGTTTAAAGAAAACAAGGGCAACCTCACCTTCAGCATTGAAGACGTTTTTAATACCCGCCGTTGGGGAACCATCTATGATACAGATGATTTTTACCAGGATTCTTATCGCCGCTGGAACGTACGTAGCTTCCGACTTACTTTTAGCTACCGTTTTGGCAACTCGAATTTCTCATTGTTTAAACGTAACAACGAACGCGAAAGAGGCAGTGATGATAATAACAACAATGGCAATGGTAATGGTGAAGGCGGTGGCGGTGCACGTTAAATAACAGGCAGGTAGAAAACACTTTTTCTATCTGGTACAATCGGCAAAAAATTTATCAGCAACATTAATTGCGGCAATAAAATACAAAAGCGGTTGCCTTTTAAGGAGCAACCGCTTTTCTTATTTGCTTATATAGCAGATCAGGCTAAATCAAAACGATCCAGGTTCATCACCTTGCTCCAGGCAGCTACAAAGTCATTTACAAACTGTTGTTTCCCATCTTCACAACCATACACTTCAGCGATGGCACGCAACTCTGAATGAGAGCCGAAAACCAGGTCAGCGCGGGAAGCAGTCCAAGTCAGTTCACCAGTTTTACGATTGCGTCCTTCGAAAATGTTTTTACTTTCAGAAACTGCTTTCCAGCTGGTATTCATATCCAGCAGGTTTACAAAAAAATCATTCGTAAGTCTTCCAGGAGAGCTGGTAAACACTCCATGCGGAGATTGATTATAATTGGTGTTCAAAACCCGCATACCTCCTATCAAAACGGTGAGTTCAGGTGCAGTAAGCGTCAATAGTTGCGCTTTATCAATCAACAGATCTTCAGCTGTAGCTAATTGGCCCGGTTTTAAGTAGCTTCGGAAACCATCCGCTTTAGGCTCCATGTATCTAAAGGATTCTACATCCGTTTGATCTTGTGATGCATCCATACGGCCTGCGGTAAAAGGAACAGCAACAGCATAACCACCATCATTGGCTGCTTTTTCTATAGCTGCATTTCCTGCCAATACAATCAGATCTGCTAAGGAGATTTTCTTGCCACCGGTTTGCGATGAATTGAAATCTTTTTGAATTCCTTCGAGAACTGCTAATACCTTGCTAAGCTGAACCGGGTTGTTTACCTGCCAGTCTTTTTGCGGTGCCAGGCGAATACGGGCACCATTTGCACCTCCACGTTTGTCGGAACCACGGAAAGTGGAAGCTGAGGCCCAGGCAGTAGAAACCAATTCGGATATGCTAAGACCGGATCCTAAAATTGTTGCTTTCAGACCAGCTATATCATCAGCATTTACAAGTTCATGATCAACGGCCGGAATAGGATCTTGCCAAAGCAATACTTCTTCGGGAACATCAGGACCTAAATAGCGTGCACGGGGACCCATGTCACGGTGCGTTAGTTTAAACCAGGCACGTGCAAATGCATCAGCAAATGCATCGGGATTTTCCAGGAAATGCCTGGAGATCTTTTCATAGGCCGGATCCAGCTTTAAGGCAAGATCGGTAGTTAACATAGTCGGTTTTATCTTCTTCGATGCATCGTGTGCATGAGGGATAATGTCATCTGCGTCTTTAGCCTCCCACTGATGGGCGCCGCCGGGGCTTTTGGTTAATTCCCATTCGAAGTTGAACAAATTTTCAAAGTAGTTATTACTCCACTGAGTTGGTGTTGTAGTCCAGGTAACTTCCAGTCCACTTGTAATGGTATCGGCACCTTTTCCGCTACCAAAACTGTTATGCCAACCAAAACCCTGTGATTCAATCCCTGCAGCTTCCGGTTCACTTGCTACATGTTCAGAAGAAGCGGCACCGTGGGTTTTTCCAAATGAGTGACCACCGGCAATCAGGGCAACTGTTTCTTCATCATTCATTGCCATACGGCCAAAAGTTTCGCGGATGTCCCTGGCTGAAGCGATAGGATCCGGATTGCCATCGGGCCCTTCAGGATTCACATATATTAAACCCATATGTGCTGCGCCCAGCGGTTCTTCCAATTCCCGTGAATGAATTTTACCGCGGGCATCTTCGTCAGAACTTACAACACCACGTGCGGCAACACCTTTTACTCCTTTATCGTAACGGGCTTCGTTGCCCAGCCAGGTGGTTTCTGAACCCCAGTACACATCTTCCTGCGCCTCCCAGGTATCAGCACGTCCGCCACCAAAACCAAAGGTTTTAAAGCCCATTGAATCTAAAGCCACGTTGCCGGCGAGGATCATCAAATCAGCCCATGAGATTTTCTTGCCATATTTTTGTTTGATAGGCCATAATAAACGGCGGGCTTTATCGAGGCTCACGTTATCGGGCCAGCTATTGAGCGGTGCAAAACGCTGCTGCCCTGCTCCTCCACCACCACGGCCGTCGAAGACCCGGTAGGTGCCAGCACTATGCCATGCCATGCGGATAAACAGGGGGCCATAATGACCAAAATCGGCTGGCCACCAATCCTGCGAATCGGTCATCAGGGCATGTAAATCCGTTTTTAAAGCCTCCATATCCAGGCTCTGAAACGCTTCTGCATAATTGAAATCCTTTTCCAATGGATTGGAGAGCTGCGAATGCTGGCGCAGGATGTTGATTTTTAGATTTTTAGGCCACCAATCGTTATTCCTGGTACCGCCGCCAGCGCTTTTCTTTGGCATACCACCGTGAAACGGGCATTTGGCTTCACTGGTGTTTACTTCTGCTAATATTGAGTCTTCGGCCTGGTGTTTTTCCATAATTATTGATTTTTAAAAAACTAAATGACGCCAAACTTAGAGTGAACAAATGATATATTTCATTTATAATTTTTATTACTTTATAGATTTCGTATATGAAGCTGATTTGCTTCCGCACGGTACAGTACCGAATAAATTTTTACTAAACCATAGATAACCTGGTGTTGTATGTATATGCCTTAGTTGGCATTACAAACCCGGGAAATTTGACACTATCTTTAATTCAAATTATCTACACACGGCAAATTAATCAAGCGATCTTTTTTAATGACTATCAAAGAAAAGAAAAATGTTCTGGCTATTATTGGAAGTGCCAGCCAAAATTCTGCCAACCAAATGTTGATCTACAAACTGGCTGATCTCACGAAAGCCGATTTCAATTTGATTATCTACAATGATCTTAAAGATCTTCCGCATTTTGACCCCGAACTTTCTATTGAAAATACGCCAAAGCCAGTCCTGGCATTCAGACAAGCCGTTGAGCAAGCTGATGGAATAATAATTTGTACACCGGAGTATATTTTTAGTATCCCCGCAGGTCTTAAAAATGCTATAGAATGGTGCGTATCAACTACTGTTTTTTCTGGTAAACCAACCGGGTTAATTACTGCTTCGTTAAGCGGGCAAAAAGGACATGAAGAGTTGCAATTAATTATGAAAACTTTGATGACTGTTTTTACAAGCGAAACGACTTTGCTTATACCGGGTATAAAAGGAAAAATAAATAAGAAGGGCGAAATTACCGATGCGAAAACTGTAGAGGAATTGGTGACATTTGCAGAAAGCTTTAAATCAATTTTGGAAAATATCAATCATTCAACCACCGTTCAATAAAGACGATCATTAAAACCTGCGCACAAACAAAAATTACGCTAAACATTCGCTACAGTTAAAACATGCAACTACTTCAAACTTTACTAAAAATATTTTTGTTCCTCATTTCCTTTCAGTTTGGTTTTGGACAAACGGTTACACCAAAACTCAAGATCACGTATCTCAGGGAAAATTTCTATGTATTTACAACCTATAATATGTACAAGGGAAATTCCGTTTCAGCCAATGGTATGTACCTCGTTACAGATAAAGGTGTTGTTATGTTTGACACACCATGGGATACCACGCAATTTCAACCATTAATTGATAGCATACAAATTAAGCATAATAAAGAAGTAGTAATTTGTATTGCCACACACTCGCACAAGGATAAAACAGCCGGACTTGAGTTTTTAAAAAAACGTGGAGTAAATACTTTTACAACACGGGATACTGATTCCATCTCAAAAATAAAAAGAGAAAAAAGAGCTGAATTTTTGTTGGCGAAGGACAGCATTTTTACTGTTGGACAATACAATTTTCAAACCTATTATCCTGGTCCCGGGCATACGCCTGATAACATTGTTATTTGGTTTGAGAAAGAAAAAGTACTTTATGGAGGTTGTTTAGTTAAAAGTGTGGAAGCAACAGATCTGGGAAATATGGAAGATGGAAATCTAAAAGAATATCCCGCAACTATAAAAAACCTCCAGGTAAAATTTCAACATCCCGGTTATATCATTACCGGCCACCAATCCTGGAATAACAATACATCATTGGAACATACGCTGAATTTAATTAAAGCTTATAAATGAGTTGCACTTAATATAATTAAAATATTACAATAGATGTTACCATAAGGCATGTAAATAAGTAAATCTTTTACAATAAAATGTTTCATTTTTTTTAGCATTTATAAGTTCAACCTATATACTTATTGATTAGTCAATAAATAATGTTTATGAAAGTTTTCGTTTCAATTATCATTGCTTGTATGCTGTCAATTATTTTGAACAGTTGCCAAAAACCAGCAGCAAAAACCTTATCCAGTAAAAACAGGATTATCGGAAAATGGGAATTGGTTCAGGCTCAAAATGGAATGACCCCTACAATCAGTTATCCAAACAACAACGGGCATCTTTTGGTTTTTTCTGATTCAACCTTTGAGCAATATGAAGGGAATCAGGTTATAAAAAAAGGAAATTATGTTATACTGGTTGATACAACTGTAATAAAGGAAGTAGGATTAGAAATTGAAAAGGGAAAATTTACAAATAGAATTGTTTACAATAACGAGTATGCTGCCCCGAAAACTTTTGTCCATATTTCTGAAAGTGAGTTAACATTTCTGTCTGGTTTTTTTCCATTGGATAGCGGCTCTAAAATGGTATACAAAAGAATAGACGACAAATAGAATATTCATGAAACATGCAAAAGAGCGGCTCACCTGGGCCGCTCTTTTGCATGTGTAAAATGTAAGGACTTTTAAAAACCTAAGCCAACTGCAAATCCATTTATCATGTAAGGAACTGCCATCTTGTAGGTAGCCATTCCGCTTGCAAGGTTAATGGTATACAATCCTGTTTGTGCACCTGCTTTAAATATTCCCCAGGCATTGTTGGATGTGCCGCCAATGTCAAATCCATTATCGGCATCCACATCGATACCCAACGGTTTGGCATTTTTTAATGTACCCGCATTCGCCGGGTCCTGCACATAAAGCATATCAGAGGCCACATCAATATCATATAAAGTTGTAGTGGCAGAACCTACAAAGCTATTAGTGTAAGCAGCAGCACTTACCATTGGCATACCCGGGTTCAGGTTTGGATCGGCAGCAGCAACGGCGCCTGTCAAAGGGTCAAGACGCAAATTTTGTCCCATATTGCTGATTACCCTTATCCGGTCTACCGTAGGATTAAAATCGAAGGCAAAACTATTACCGGTTAACATTGGTGTAAATGCCATGGTACCCACAGCAGTAGCCATTCCATTAGACAGGTTAATAGTATAGATACGACTCATCATACCCATGGCATATAATTGAGCCGTAGCTGGCCGCATATCTATGCCAACTATTTTATCTCCCATGTCAAGCCCCATGATATTTTTTTCTACTATGGAACCAGAAGACGGGTTCATAATTAGTAAACGATTCATATTGTCAACAGCGTAAGCAACCGGCATTGTTGGTATGGCAATTCCAGTAATTACACGATCGGTCTTTCCTGCATTGGTAGCTGCACCGGTGGCTAAATCGATCGTATAAAAGCGGTATTTATTCCCGTTGCTCATTTCGTTTTGTCCTTCTTCTAATCCTCTTCCGAATACAGCTGCAATTGCCATCGAATTGTCGGCTGAAATATCAAAACCAGCTTCCCCAACAGCCTGGATACCTAACGTTCCCACGGGCTTTAACGTACCATCGTTTGGCGGAGATTGAACAAACAATTTATCAGATTGAATATCTATATCATATAACGTAGTTGTAGCCGCACCTGCAAAACTATTGGTATAAGCAACCGCATTTACCATAGCGCCCGCAGGGTTTATATTACCATCTACTATAACTACCAAGCCTGTTTCAGGATGTAGGCGCAGGTTTTGTCCTGTATTTGTTACTAAACGTATACGGTCCACTGTTGGATTGAAATCAAAACCTACACTGCTACCAGATATAGCCGGAGAAAAGGCAGGTCCTGCTGGCGAGGCCATCCCACTATTCAGGTTAATTCTATAAAGGATGCTATTAGATGAAACACCATAAAGCTGACCTGTGGCAGGGCGAAAATCTATAGCCAGCATTTTTTCTCCTGCGGACAGTCCGCTGATTGATAACACCGCTTTTTCTATTAAAGGATTTACCGATACATAAGTAACCAATTCATTTGAAGCTGTAAGCGCATAAAACAAAGTGCTTTTACCAGCTACATCACCTTTTTTTGTAAGAGAAACATCTGACTGCCTGGATGGTTCCAAATTCTTTTGGCAGGATAATAATAAAGTGCAAATGGCCCCTGATAATAAGGCAGCTTTTGATAAATTAAAGAATGGCATAACATTTAGTTTGAGATGAAAAAATCATCTACGAATACTTTTATCGAAAAGATTTAACGTCTTAAAAAAAATTATCTCTCGTAGTAACCTGCCTGGTACACCAATAGAATAGCATAAACACCAACTTCCATTAGCAATTGTATATTTAATAAAAGTTATAGCTATAGCTTATCGTCCTGGTAATAAATAAATACAACCATTGTGAAGTTGACAAAATGGAAAATTTTTCGATTGATCTATGTTACTGCAGGCGTTAGTTTCATCGGCTGGATGTGGTTTTCTATGCAGGCAACCAGTAACGCTTACTCCTTTTTAGCCGGCAACCAATCAATCATCGTATCCGAAACAAAGGACCTTATTTCATTCACACCTGCAATAGCTTACAAGGCAGTTTTTATTTTTTACCCGGGTGCATTGGTAGACCCGGTTGCGTATGCACCAATTTGCAGGCAAATTGCAGACAGTGGCTATAAAGTGCAGCTCATTAAAATGCCCTGGCGGCTTGCAACAAAAGGATATAATAAACCAAAAGCTTTAAAACTATTTGACGATAGCAGTAAGGTCTACATTCTATCGGGTCATTCCCAGGGCGGGAAAATGGCAGCTCAATTTGTTTACGAAAACCCGGGCCTGGTTGATCAACTTATTTTAATTGGAACCACGCACCCAAGAGATATTGATCTGTCCGGTTTAAAAATACCGGTTATGAAAATTTCAGGATCCAAAGACGGTGTAGCAAACATAACTGATGTTATATCTAACAAAATCAAATTACCATCCCGAACAAAGTACGTTGAAATTAAAGGTGCTAATCATGCACAGTTTGGTTACTACGGAACGCAAATCGGTGACGACAAAGCAACAATTAGCAGAGAATTACAGCATAAAATAGTTTCAACCAGTATACTTTCTTTTATACAATCAAATCTGTAGCAACGAAAGCTAGCTAACGTGAATAAAGGCCTAAATAATTGGAGTTTTTGAAAACACGAAGGACGAAACAGGTCACAATAACGTTATTTATTGTGGAGTTTCAACCCCGTACTTTGGTTCCATAATTAGTGTTAGCTGTTCATTTTCTTTGCTTTAAACCATTTACTCATTTGTTTTTTGCAAATTCTGTCAAAACTATCTCCAGGCAGTTGACTTATCAATTTTCAATATTGCTGCCTGTCGTTTTCATCCTCTTTGCTTGCGGCATGGAACGATTATTTAATGTAAATACATCATTAAGAAAACTGGAACTATTTTGAGTAATCAGCCTGATCCTATGGCTCAAAAAAAATACCTCCCGGCAATCGAGACCTAATTGTAAATGATTACCAGTTTGTAAGCCGTTCTCCTGAGGATCTAAAGCCCGGGAAAACTTTAATATTGACAACTTCCCTTCATAATCCTTCTAAATTGTTATTTACAATTGATGACCGTTTTACGGTTCTATTGATTGATGACGATGAAGACGACCGTTCTATATTTTGCGAAATAGTAAAGGAAATCTACCCGGGCGCAACCTGCCTGGTAGCATGCACCGGAATTGAAGCAATCCTCTCGTTAAAAACCAACAACCTGTTAGCGCCCGCAATGATCTTCCTTGATTTAAATATGCCCAAGATGAATGGCAAGCAAGCGCTGGTGGAGATAAAGAAAATCCCCGGAATTGCAACAATACCTGTTATTATTTATTCCACATCGCGGTTAATAAAAGATACCGAAGCATTATTAGCTTTAGGAGCTTTCTATTTTCTTACCAAACCTACCAGGGCAATTGATCTTAAACTTGCCTTACAAAGAACTATTGAGGAAGTGTTCAGAAATAAAGCCGGTATGGTTAGATAACATCAGCATTGAATCCATCTTGCCATTCATTGCAAAAGACCTGGTTACGGGTTATCCTAAATATAAAATTTAGCCCGGAACTATTACGGGTTTACTTAGTATGACAATTCTTTAGAAGTTGTTTTATTCTTACCCCGTTTTAATTTTTGGTTCAACCATGCTCTTAACGGTTCATCGTAGAATTTCAAACAAACGTAAGCAAGAATAATACTTGAAACCATTGTTATAACGCCATAAGGCCAGGCATCTTTCAAGGGTACTTTGTTATTTAAAACCCACGCCGTGTAGATATAAATAATCGGGTAATGAGTGATATAAATCGGGTAAGAAATATCTCCAAAAAATTTACAAAGCGACGTTGCGAATTTACCTTTTACTGTTCCGCCAGCACCTAAGAAAACAATCAATGGAAATAGGAAAAGGATAGCAATTGATTCGTAAATTCCGTTCATCCATAAAGTATCTTTATCACCAAATCTTGGCAAGGCCAAAACAATCACCACTAAAACACTACACAATAAAAAGGCATTTTTCACCGGGATTATTTTAAACACCCGAAACAACAATAACCCTGCAAAAAAAGGATACATCATTCTTGTAAATCCAATTGGTATCTGCACTTTATCGAGCGACCACCCTCCGATCACATCACCATTGGGACCCATCACGAGATAATGAACAAGAAATGCGCCGGATATAAATACCAATATACCTAGCAGCAAATTTGAAAACTTTCTTACCACTATTGCATATAAAAAATTTGCGATGTATTCAAAAAACAAAGACCAGCCGGGTCCGTCCAATGGATGCATTTCGTTCCAACCACGAATATCCATAGACGGAGGTAAAGGAATCAAAGTAAATCCTACCAACATCACCAACAACATTTTCCAAACCGGTACTTCGCTGATACCGGGCCAAATAGTTGCATCCTGGAAATAAAAACAAAGCGCTCCAACAATCATTCCCATTACAACCATGGGTTGCAACCTTACCAGCCTGCGTTGAAAAAAACTTCCAACTGTCATTTTATTCCAGCGATCGTCGTAGGCATAGCCAATAACAAAACCAGAAAGCAAAAAGAAAAAATCTACAGCCAGGTAACCATGATTGATGATCTGTTCAAAGCGATTAGGGGCATTGGCTTCAAAAATATGAAAGGCAACAACCATAATAGCCGCAACACCTCGTAGTCCATCTAAAATTGGGAAATGGGCTTTCGGCGAAAGTGGATTTGTTTGCATGTATTGTAAGTCAGAAAGTATTATCAATATTAAAACAAGTACTGCAAAATGTTACAGTTGATTTTTGTCCATATAACCTCGTGCCCTGTAAAATAAAAAACCAACCCCGCACATAAACAGGGTTGGTTTTACTATCAATAAAATGGAGTCTATTTAAGCGACCTGATATAACTGGCAATTTTAGCTGCATCAGCCTTTGGCACCTGTGGCATTGGTGGCATTTCTGTAGCGTATTCGGGCCAATTTTTCTTTTGCGGATTATAAATCAGGCTTACAATTTTTGCAGCGGAATAATTACGTTTTGCTATTTCTTTAAACGATGGTCCTACCTGTTTTTTATCCGCATTATGACAACTGGCACAAGTGTTTTTGGTCAACAGGTTGCTAATACCGGAAAGCCCTTGTTTTGCAGCAGCCGCTTTTGCCTTTGGATCATCGGGAGTAGTTGATCCAGCTTTCTTATCTGTTATAGCGGCAGTTGTTTTCCCGGAATTTTTCGTACTTACTTCAGAAAGCAAAAGTTTTTTCCCTTCCGGAATATTATTGAGGGTATAATAAACCGTAGGATGCACTAATGAATAAGAGTTTTCTTTAGAAGTAATTCCCATTGCTGTAATCTGGTGAATATAATATTTACGTAATCCGTCAACAATAATGCGTGCCCGCATGCCGTCGGCAGAAACTTTTACTCCAAGCACTTTTAGCTTTTTAGAATTTACTGTTGGACTTCCATAAACAGGATGATATTTATACGTAAAACTTTCAACGTTATAAGATGCAATATCTTCTGCAGTTTTACGGTTTGCTTCCTTAGTAAATTCAATTTCAAAACCATCGGGCATTGCTTTTACCGTGCGCATTTCAAAAGGCACCCTGTTGTTCCAAACGAGACGTTGTAAACCATCATTGGCTTCACCGGCAGACCCCCAACCGCGGTTGGTTTCTCCTACAAACAAAGAACCATCCTTTGCCCAGGTCATACGTAAAACACCTGACTGGAAATTGCTTCTAAAATCCCAGGCAGCACCCTGAAATTCGCCATTTACTTTTTCCATAAACACGCGGCTTATTTTACTCTGTCCCTGGTCGCCCACGAGCAATTGCCCACCAAAAGGACCAAAATTTTCATCGGGTATTTTCAATATTTCTGAATTTGAAATACCTAAGACACCATGCGGCAACCAAACCGCAGGAAGCGCTATTTCTGAGAATTTTTGTTTGGCATCAAAAAGCGTTACAAACTTTTCATTCACTACATTTTCGGGCTTGATATAGCGGCCTTCAGCGTTTTTTATTTCGCGGGCACTTACAAAAGAATGAAGTTGTTCTTTGGTTAAACTGACAGGCGAATTGGGCATATTCGCCCAGCGCAAACCGGCGGGATGGCCGGCAAAACTTCCTTTTTTAACATGCACTACTCCACCCGATCCCATCCAGTCGCCCTGGTTATCGGCATAAAAAACTTCACCGTCAATCATACCTAATCCACAAGGTGAACGGAAACCTGTAGCATAAGGGTCCATGGTGCCATTTTCTTTGATCTGCATCATCCAGCCACGCCAGGGCACCCTGCTTTCGCCGCGGTACCATTGTTCATCTCCAAAAGCCACGTTAGCAGAAACCATAAAAGAGCCATCGGGCATCAGCAATGGTCCGAAGCTATATTCGTGGTAATGACCCGAAAGCGGCCAGGCGTATACTGTTTCAAACTGGTCGGCTTTTCCATCCATATTGCGGTCGGTTATTTTGGTTAATTCACCGCGCTGTGCACAATACAATGAGCCATCTTTGTAGGCCAGTCCCAGTACTTCGTGTAAACCACTCGCAAATTTTCTGAAAAAAGGTTTAGCTGCTGTAGGATTTTCCACTATGAAAATATCACCCCGGCGGGTAGCTATTGCCAAATCTCCATTCGGCATCAGCGTTAATCCCCCTACTTCAAGCAGTGTTCCTTCCGGCGCACTTACTTTCATGATCTTAAAATAGTCTTCTTCCTTTGGCGATTCCTGGGCAAATGCAGGATAAACGGACATGCTGGTTACCACGAGGCAAACCATTGTGTTAATTGCTCTTTTGATATTAATTATTGAAATCATTTTATTTGAAATAGAATGTAGTTAGAAAATGATGGCGTAAACCAATTTGTTTTGAATAGGTACAATCAACTCTTTGCCTCCATCAGCATCGCGAATTATTACATTACCGGCATCATTAGCAATCCGCAAATAGTACGATTTGTCGTTTACCAGGTAAAGACCATTTCCCAAATTTTCGATTAAAGCAGCTTTAGCAAGGCGTAGATATAATTGGCCCGGCGCATTTTCTACGGTGATCACCCTTTCAAATCCTTGTCCCATTTCCAGTACATGGATCGCGTCGCTCACTTTGGCACCAAACAGCTGGTAATTAAAAATTGGCCTGTCGGTTGCGTCCAATGTATACCCGGTTGGCCGGTAATTTGTGCCAGCAGAATCCAGGCGCCAGGCTTGCGCTGTTGTAGCTAACTGGTCGATAGAAAATGATGGCAATCCTAATAATCGGGTAGCACCTAAAGGGCGTGAAGAGCCATCACCGCGATCATGCCACATAGGAGTAGCATCCAGGAAGCCACCGCGCCATACCTGCACTATGTTTCCCCTGTCCATGTCGTACGTATAATGTACTTTTTGCGGGCTGCTTACACTTACTGCATGGGTCAGCCTTCCAAAACCTTTAAGATCCATAAAGCTTCTTAATACCGGCGTTGTTATACCATCTGCAATGATGGGATCAGTGAGGTCCGACATCACTGTATTTGGGTCACTAACCAGGTATTCCCGAATGCCGGGACCCCCAACATAAAACGCAAGTGATGGCTTAGCCCAGTCTTCCGTTTTAGCATATTGCAGTTCAATCGCATGATCTCCGGCAGGAAGGGTAATGGTTCCATTAATTCGGTCTCCTCCTGCTTTTCCTACAACATTGCCATCTATTTTGAGTGCACCTGCACCTTCCGGAACAAACAGTCTAAAATTATAGTCACCTGCTTCTTTAATGGAAATATTCCCGGTATAACGAACGAGGTAAGCATCTGCTTTTTTCGTATCTATATTGGACGTAAGCATTTCGCTGAAACCGGAATTTGCTGCAGTCATTTTTTTGTAATCCGGATTGACATCAAACTTCCCTTTATAAAATGCATATTTAAGATTTGACAAAACCGGGCGGGGTTGACTATAATTCACCAGCCGGAGATTTCTAAAAGCTACAGCACCATGGTCGCCTTGTATACGCAGCGGACCTAAAGGTACTTCCTGTCCCATCGATCCACGGGTAGCACCAAGCAATTCTACGTTTTCATGTATTGTTACGCCATTCAGTTCAATTTTAAGCATACGTGCATTTGCTGTTTTTAAACCGGCCGCATTAAAACGGGGTGCCTGGAACACAATTTTTAAGTGTTGCCATAAGCCGGGGGCCATGCTCACATTCTGTCGCGGGGCATATCCCTGGTAACCTTCATTTCCTTTTCCACGGGCATCATCCCAGCGTTCATAAATTCCGCCATTATCACCATATCCGGGCCTGTTTATATTCCATGAATCAAGCAATTGAATTTCATAACGCCCTTGCAGGTAAACACCTGAATTAGAACCCTTCGCCATCATAAAATCAAATTCAAGATCGGCGTCACCGTGTTGTATCAACGATAGTAAATCCTGCCCGTGGGTTTTTTCTGTCGGAAGATTAACCAAAATGCCCGTACCGGCCGAACTGGTAAGAAGGTTTTGTTTGTCAAGGTCGGCATGCACATCACCGGCAATTTGCCAGCTGGCAGCCGGTTTATCAAAATAAGAAAGATCGGTAAGCGGCAATTGTTGCGCATGTATTTGGGTTAGCATACCAGTGCTGGCAAATACGATTAAAAAATGTTTCCGGGATACCCGTAAAAAGCTTTTTTCTCTTTGCTGAATCATGTAAAAACTTGTTTATGGCTGTGAATATATAATGCTTCCTTTCAGTGTTTGTTATTAAAATATCTTGAAAATAAAACTGCATGGTATACAAGTAACTTAACCCGGATGAGAACAGCAGTAAAAAGCATTCTTTTTTTCTAAATGCATGGAACAGTTTTTTCGCAAACCTTTTGAGCAACAGTAGCTTTCAATTACTTTTCCTACCAGCGAAATTTATTTACAATGCCCGAAGGACCATCCATCTTACACCTTAGAAATCAATTACTGCCATTTAAAGGCAAAATAGTAAAGCAAGCAGGCGGCTATGGAGAGATGCCCACTGAATGGATCAAAGGACAAAAACTTAAGGACATACTAACCTGGGGCAAACACCTGCTGTTTGTTTTTCCGAAAGGAACGGTAAGGGTTCACCTGATGCTGTTTGGATCCATTTTAATTAATAAACGAAGAAAAGTAAACCGGTCTTTTTTTCTTGAATTTGAGAAAGGTGAAATAAACGGTTACGTTGTTAAAGCCCAAAAACTGGAAGCAAGCCTTGCAGAAACTTATGACTGGCGGATTGATATTTTAAGCGATGCGTTTGAGCCTTCACATGTAAAAAAACTTTTGAAAAATGAAGCTTCAAAAACGATTGATGATGTATTGATGGATCAACAGGTTTTTTCAGGCGTTGGCAATAAAATTAGGAACGAGGCCTTATACCGTGCAGGTATTCATCCCTTGAGCATTACCGGAAAAATACCCGCTGCAAAAATCACGAAGCTTATAAATGAAGTAGTAAAATATGCCAAACTATTTTACAATGAACTGGAGACTACAGGAGAAAATAAAAAGTTTGATGTGTACCAGCAGGAATATGCATCCGATGGCAGCGAGGTTACCATGAAAGTTTTACCAAAATCCAAACGAAAACTATTTTTCAGCGAACACAAACAACAGTTATACAATTAATATTCACTTCTTATTTAAACTGGATGATACAAATATTTAATCTGCCAATATTTTCAATTATGGGCTACCGTCGTTAAACACATGTCAACATTTGTTCCGGCTGCTGCAGGCCAGGCCCGCGGCGGGCTGCCACGAGGCGTGTCACCTGCAGTATCCGGCAGCCCCTTAAGCAGTATATCATTATTCAGCAAAGTATGACCAGCTACACAATTAAAAAACTTTTCATCATTTGAGAAGCATATAAAAGCATTGTCCTTTCTAATCTATTATTTCATTGCAACCGTTTGTTTAGTCATTTCAAACTTATAAGTACCAGAGCCTAATTCAACCTGAGTGTATCCATTTTCACTTCTAACAACGCTAATTGCTTTAACTGCGTCAAGGCTTGCACCGTTCTCTTTGATGCTGCTGCTGCTGGTGGCTGGTAAAAATACCGTTGCTTTTGTGTTGGCTGGAATGGTTACATCTACCAATACTTTGTCATTCTCCAACTTCCATCCACTACTCACTGTTCCATAATTCGTTTGAAGCGATGCGGCTGCATGCGTAAAGCCGCCGCCTATATGCGGTTGTATCTTTATGTGCTTATAGCCTACACCATCTTCGTAGGTATCAAGGCCCGTCATAATACGATACATCCAGTCACCTATAGCACCATAAGCATAATGGTTAAAACTATTCATTCCCGGTGTTTGAAAACTACTGTCAGGCTTTTGTCCGTCCCACCTTTCCCATATGGTGGTAGCACCCATTTTTACAGGGTATAACCAGGAAGGATAATCTTCCTGTAACAATAATTTATACGCAAGATCATTGTATCCAAATCTTGTAAGTACATGGCACAAATACGGGGTACCTAAAAAGCCGGTAGTTAAATGATTGTTGTAACGGCCCACATTATCGGCAAGTTTTTCAGCGGCTTGCTTGCGTAAATTTTCCGGCAGCATATCAAAGTTTAACGCCAGTACATATGCGGTTTGTGTGCCTGATACCAGGCGCCCGTTGGGTGTTACGTATTCCTGTAAAAAAGCAGCTTTAACTTTTTCAAGCAATGCTGTATACATGGCTTCATCAGCAGGCATCTTAAGCACTTTGGCACTGTTGATCATCAACTGAACCGAATTGGCATAAAAGCACTGTGCTATCAGGTATTTATCGGTAACTGCAGAATTGCCATCGTTGTCATCAAACGGCCGGTAAAACAACCAGTCACCAAAATGAAAACCACGGTTCCATAAATTATTCTTACTGGAATCAGTCATGTATTTAACCCAGGCTTTCATACTCTCGTATTGAGTTTCCAAGATTTTTTTATCGCCATAAGCCAGGTACATATTCCACGGGATAATAGTGGCCGCATCGGCCCATCCGGTTGATGCGCCAGAGCCCGGACCTAACACATTCGGCACTACAAAAGGTACGCTGCCATTAGGTTGCTGATCGGCGGAAACATCTTTCATCCATTTGCTGAAAAAATTTTGAACGCCAAAATTAAAAGCTGCCGTACGTGAAAACGCCTGTGCATCACCTGTCCATCCAAGCCGTTCATCCCGTTGCGGGCAATCGGTTGGCACATCTAAAAAATTGCCCCGCTGACCCCATTGAATGTTGTGCTGCAACTGGTTGATCATTGCATTGGATGAAGTAAAAGTTCCTGTGGGTTTCATGTCGGAATACAAAGCAACTGCAGTAAAATTCTCCGGGTCAATCGTGCCGGGGTAATCTTCGACTTTTATATAACGAAAACCATAAAAAGTAAAATGCGGTTCAAATGTTTCCGCTTCTCCGCCTTTTAGAATATAAGTAGCAGTAGCTTTTGCAGCACGTAAATTCTCTGTATAAAAATTGCCTTTTTTATCCAGCACTTCTGCATGTTTAAGCGTTATTTTGTCACCAGCTTTACCAGTAGCTTTTACTACCACCCATCCTACTAAATTCTGTCCAAAATCAAGTACCTTTTCACCTGATGGTGTAGTTATTAATTTACCAGCTTTAAATGTTTCGTGCTTCCTGATTGGCTCATTTTCTGTAGCTAATAAATTCTTATTATCATAGGTGGCAACAGCTACCGGGCTCCATTGATTTGAATTGAAACCAGCTCCCGACCATCCCATTTTTTCATCCCTGGCGTCATACATTTCCCCATGATAAATTTCAACTGATTTAACGGGACTTACGGCTGATTTCCAGCTCTCATCAGAAGTGACAATGGCGGTTTCACCGTTTGTGTACCTGATATTTATTTGTGCCAGGAGACCAAGTTTACTGCCATAAATATTTTTATTATCGTTCCACGCAAGAAAACCCCGATACCATCCATTACCAACCATGGCACCAATTGCATTTTCTCCTTTATTCAACAGGCTGGTTACATCATACACCTGGTATTGCAGCCGTTTAATATAACTTGTCCAACCCGGTGACAGGTAAGCATCTCCTACCCGACTTCCGTTTATCTGCACTTCGTACATGCCGTGAGCTGTAACGTATAATGTAGCTGATGCGATTTGCTTTTCGACATTAAAATCATCGCGTAATAGGATTGCAGGGCGGGTGCTGGCATCTTCGGCAAAACCAGCTTCAATCCATTTTGCTTTCCAGTCTCCCGGCATCAACAAAGCCGTTTGAAAAAAGGCAGGTGCGCTCCATGCAGAAGCCTTACTATTATTATCCCAAACTCTAACTTTCCAATTGTATTTTTTATCACTCTGTAAAGCCTGGCCAGCATAAGCAACCTGAATCGACTGATCACTATTAACCTTTCCTGAATTCCAAAGGGTAGATTTACCATCGAAAACAGCAACTTCATAGGCGGTTTGCATCGTATTTCGATTATTACTCAACAATTGCCAACTAAAATTTGGCTTAGCAGCGCCAATACCAATTGGATTAACTGCATTCTCTGTCAGCAATGCCTGAACTTTTACTTGAGAAAAGCCGGTAAAAACAAGAAACTGTAACAGGATCGGTAAAATAACTTTCCTAAGCATGGCAAGAGGTATTTAATGAGCAATTCGTGCAAACTGCAATGTGCAACAAATTACAACCATAACCCACCTGAACTGTCTGAAATTTTTGCAGGATTCAAGAATGCTATTAATAAAAAATTTCGGTTATAAACTAAACACGTTTGTTCCCGGTTTTAACGGCAAAACTCTTTCTTTCCAAAAAAACTTGCCCGAGGTGGAAAGTGGAAGATTTATAACAACACGCCATCGATCATTTTGAAATTGGAAGCTACAATCAATCATGCCTTTTGGATGCGGTATCGAACCACTAACCATATTTAAATTTCCTAAATGGGGGGCTACTTTAACCGAAGTAAAGCCAGGTGCATCAGAATCAATACCAAGTATGGTTCTAAAAAATTCGATATTCGGACTGCTTCCCCATGCATGGCAATCAGATCTCGAAGAACTTACATTACTCATTTCGGCCCAGGTGGTTAAACCCATATCAATGTTCTCTTTCCACTTGCCCAACCAACTTATATAATCATTTCCATAACCAGCTTTTATTAATGCCTGGTGCAGGTAATATTTAAAATAGATTGAGGCTGGTGCCAAAAAGTTTTCATTTATTAATTTTGCTCCCAATAACCTGGCTTCCTCTCCTTTTACAACGCCAGCTAATATTGCCAGGGAATTGGCATGCTGCGAATAGAGGTCTTTATCTTCAGTATCTGCAAACAGCTGTTTAGAATTATCCCAATATCGCTTTCGAATAGTTTGATTTAATTGAGCTGCTTTATTCTTATAATAAGCAGCAATGTCTTTAAAGCCCATTTTTTCTTCCATTTCTGCTGCCTTTTGAAAAGTCATCATCAATTGAAGATCCAATATAACCGAATGACCTGTTTTACTTTTTGGTGCTTCGCCATAATCCCATCCTTTTTGACCATTCAGCCAATCTGTAAAAAGCCAGTAGGGTACATTTTTCAATGATCCGTCTTGTTGTTGGTATTGCTCAAAAAAGTGCAATATTTCCCTTGCACCAGGTAATTTATTTTTTACAAAGGCCGCATCATCGCGGTACATCCAGTAATCATGTAACATGTGTATATACCATAACGAAAAAGTGGGAATCTGCTGGTGCAAATCTGTGGGATACCTGCTTAAGGTAATACCTTCTGCAATACGTGAATGATCCATCAATGTTAATGCATTGCGAACCATGCTGTCATCACTGGTATTGTACATAGTGACTAATGCTTGTATACGTGCATCGCCTATGTATTGTAACTGTTCATAATAAGGACAGTCCATATAGGTTTCAAAGGCACACAACCTGGCAGTGCGCCAGCCTATTTCAAGTATTTTTGAGAATAAAGTATCATGGGCTTTAAAGCTTGATTTTTTTGTAAACGGATACCCTGTAAAAGTGCCCCAAATGTCATCAATAGTTAACGATTCATTTCGTGTTGTAACCCTTAGTTGTATAAACCGGTAAGTGCGCCACCACAAAGAAGTATATTGCTGCGATTCAGTTCCATCTGAAATGATGCTGTCAGTTTTACCAATAAAAATCTTCCCATCGATATCGTTACGATTTCCTTTATCATAGGGTTGATTGGTACTTTGTTTCGCGGGATAATACAGTGCTTCTGCATATGCCAAAGAAATACCTGCATCTTTTCCTTTGCTAAAAACTAAATTTGGATACGCGTTGGTCAGAAAACTTTGATCAAGCACAAAGACGGCGGTGGTATTTGCAGGTATAATTAACGCAGATTTCACCTGTGGAAAATTAGCCGGTACCGGCATTGTTGACCGGCTAAGCTGCGTCAAACGTTGCTCCGTTAGTTCCATTGCCGGTATTGGTGAAGGCACAAGCATCCATCCTCTTGAATCCCTTGCTGCATCTTTGGTTAACCCATTGCCAATTGTTCGTGCAGGCAACCAATTACTATCGATATAATTTACATTCATCCAATTTTTGGGACTGAATTTCATGTGCACTATTTCGCCGGGGCCAGCTACATAATAACCCGGAACGACTGGTTGTAAGGGTGCATAAGCACTGTCTTTGATGGCCTTCCAGGTTTTATTTGTATTTATCACTTCTTCAACAGCAGTATTACCTTGTAAAATAAAACCAGTTACATAACTTATCTGTGCTTCTGGTTTCAGTTTGCCATCGTTCCAAGCCAATGCAGCAATAGTATTATTTCCGGGCTGTAAATATTTTGCAATATCTACCGTCTCAAAATTCCAGAAGTATAAATCCCCTCTTGCCGGACCAAGAGAAACCAATTTTCCATTCACATATAATTTATAACGGTTGTCCCCCGATACATGTACTATGAAAGATGTTGGTTGAGATGCCAGCTCAAAGCTTTTGCGGAACTTGTAAACTCCATAAGCTTTCAAGCTTTCATTAGAAGATGCATTCCATTGATTCACCTGGTCACTACCGGGAGATGTAATCCACTGCGCATGCCATGGCTGTTGCAAAAAATTTTCATTCAAAGATTGTGCAGCCGAATAATTGTAAAAGAAAAAGAGCAACGCTATCAGATAATTTCTCATAAATAAAGACTCGGTTTATGCTGAAGAAATATATCAAAAACAAACTCTCAAAAAATAAAAAACAGGAATAAAATCTTCCTGTTTTTTATTAATGTTTTAATATGTGAGAAAATACATCATTGTAGTTTCTGCATCAGGCCATTGTAATAATTTACTGTCTCTATTACAGATGGAAGATTTCCTGCTGGTTCTGTTGAATCGCGTTCGATATAAATGTTGCCATTAAATTGTTGTGTTTTCAATTCTTTTAAAATGCCGGGAAAATTTACAATTCCTTTACCGGCAACAACATCCTTTAGAGCAGGGTTATTAAAGGCAGCTATATCTTTAAAATGAACACCAATAATATGGCCACTTAATTTTTTCACAGCTTCCAACGGCTCAATACCACTTTTAGGCCAATGACCTAAATCTGCACAAGCACCAAAATTCGGATGATCTTTGATGGCGGCTAGAACCGAATCAGGGTGCCAGTAAGCACTTACCCCTTTCCAATGTTCATGAATGGCAACCTTTATGCCATAGACACCAGCAAGGCTATCGACCGTATTCCACATTGACACAGGAGGTTCAGTAGTTATGAATTTTACACCAAACTGCTTTGCAAGTTCAAATTGTCTTACCCACGAAGCAAGCGTTGTATCACCATTTACATAAATTGATTCCGTTTTCAATCCACGACCGGAGATCATGGCTTTTACTTTTTCTATACCATCATACGATAACTGTCCCAGCATAGAATCTTTTAGTTCAGGACCAGCTGAATGAAAAGTATTTGGTTCGATATAATCTACCCCTGCACTATCCACTTTTGCAAGTGATTCCGGAAAATTCATGGTATGAAAAGTCCACAATGCAACACCAAAGCGCCAGCCGTTACCACTGCTATCCACTGCCGCAGCGTCGCTGGTCGTTGCTTTTGTTTGAGTACTATTGTTACAGGCTGAAAACAACATGGTGAGAATAACAAGCGTGAAAATGCTCTTTATCATATATGGCTTCGTTTTAAGTTTGAAGATCAGGAATTCAACTCTATTTTGAAGAAGTTTTTTAAAGCGGAACTTCAATATCATCGAAAGAAACTCAACTTAACTGAAACAACATCTTTAATTCCGATAGAAATTTCATGTAATCATCGCTTTCTGTTATTCGTATTTGATGATGCAGAACAATAAATATTCATTGATTCCCGGGCAACCCTAAACGTAATTATCGGCTGGTATAGGGATTGATTTTTGAATTATCTTGCGTGAATATACCTAATGGAATTATGATTAAAATATTACTGGGTTTTTTATTAGTAATGGCTTCAACTTTTTCCTATGCTCAAAAACAAAATTGGAAAGAAGAACAGTTAATGGATCCAGCTCAACTCGCAATGGCAGTTACCAATAATAAAGATCTGCCCATGATTGTATGCGTGGGTCCCGGGGCCAATATACCAGGGTCGGTAAATATTGGGATGGTTAACGACAAAGCTGGAATAGCGAAACTAAAAAAGGCTTTTCAACAAGTGCCTAAAGACAGGAAGATAGTTTTGTATTGTGGATGTTGCCCCTTCGAACATTGTCCGAATGCAGCTCCTGCCATGAATATTCTACAAGCAATGAATTTTACTAACTATTACCTGCTTAATCTGCCTTCGAATCTTAAAAAAGATTGGATTGATAAGGGTTACCCCACAACAAATAATTAGTAACACGTTTAGTGCAATTTCATTTTAGTTAACCGATCTCCTGGAAATTTTAATAACGAGTTCAACTATTAACGCCCTGGAAATTCTACTCTTAATTTATTTTTTGTTTCTACAACAAAATTTCAAAGTTCTATCCCGGTTGCAACAACGGTAAAAATCTTCACTTCTGATAGCTTATCTTAACTGGTACAAAGCTTCAAAAAGTTTTCCAGGTATTAATTTTACAATAGCTGATTAAATTACTATATTACTGATAGAACGGTTTTACTGGTAGCAAAAATCTGGACAGATTTTTGAATTAAAACAACTATTACCCACCCCCGATGGCAGTTAGGGAATATGTAATTCATTAGCTGGCATTATTTTATAAATGGAGCAAAAAGAATGATAACAACAATAAAATCAATTGTATTTGCTGACGACGACCTCGATGATATTGACTTATTTAAATCAGCTTTGCAAGAAACCTGCCCAAGAAGCCAGTTAGAGATTGTAGGAGATGGAAACCAATTATTAGAAAGACTGAAGAAGAGCCCGTTTCCGGATGCTATAGTTATTGATTTAAACATGCCATGTAAATCGGGCAAGCAGTGCCTGGTAGAGATAAGGGCAAACAGGCAATTTGATAAAATACCGGTGATCATTTTATCTACTTCAAATGCTGCAACAGATATGCAATTTTGTCTTTCTAAGGGTGCAACCCAATATTTTGTAAAACCTAACAGCTTTCCCGCATTCAAGTCTTTAGCCCGAAATATTTGCAGTGGCAATTTTTTCGCCATGAATTAGAAAATATATTCAAATTATGACCTTTGTCATATGTTTTGATGGACTTAGTTGACTAAAAACCGAATTGTATTGCGGAAAAGAGGAAATTATTTTATGAAATAAGAAAAAAGTTTTAAAAAACCGGCAATATTCGAGTCGGGATATGTATTTATATATATGTTTGACCTGTTTAAGGGTTTAGAGTTTCAGTCCCCCTGTTTCTACGGGGGGAATTTTTTTAATGGATTCAAAAGCAAAACAAAGTTTTATTTTTTACAGGCTGCTCTACCCAGTAATACACTATTTAAATTATAGAAATTCGAAGGTTTTTTTTGTTTGATTTCTCTTAAATCAAAGCAGAATTTTCTTATATTCCATAAAGGTTGCGTAGCATGAGTTACACATATTCATAATTCAAATTTCAAATACATACCTTTTATTAAAACTGGAAAAGAACCTGCTCATTATAATTTTGTAGACTTCATGGTAATAACAGATTGAATAGTCATGGGCATTTCTTCGCCCATTGCTTTCATTTTTCCGGTGATATTCTGTGAAATGTCGGCGTTCAATGCCATACCTGTTTCCATATCAACCTGCATGCTTCCTGTTTGGGTTCCACCTAATTCCGTTTCGACATTTACACCCATCATTTGCATTCCTCCCGTACCCGGAGAAACAATAGATGAAAGGTCAATGGTAGCCTCTTTGCCTTTAACATCTTTTAAAAGAAAGGTTGTCTGAATATTCATGGGCAGGGGCTTTGTAATAACCATATTACTTTTCCATGAATCCCCTTTTTTCACTTTTGTTGCAGGAAAAATTTTAAAACTCTGCTCCATCATATTCTTTAAGATTTCATCGCTCATGAAATTTTGAATACCTGTTACCATTTGCTCCTGCATCATGCTGTCGGTAACTCCGGCGGCATTAATTATTCTTTGCACAAGGGCGTCTTTTCCTGTGATATTTTTTACATCACCCTGCTTACTTATTGTAACAATAAATTCTGATCCCATCATCGCGTTCATCATCCGGGAAGCAGGATTAGATGTATCAGGATTATTGGTATCTGTTACAAAACTTTGACCATTTGAACCCTGTGTGTTTTTCATACTTTTAAAAGTCACTTTAATGGTTTTTGATGAATCATTGGTGTTTGCTTCATTTTGCACTTCATAAAGCATCACCAATTCTGTCAAAGTTTTAATATCCATTTTTTGTACACCCAGTTCCTGTGATGTTACAGAGTTGGTTGTCATCCGAACTTCGTAACGGCTTCCTGCTTTTGGTTTAAACTGCAGGTCATAACTATTCTTACAAGCAGAAAACAAAAAAACCATCATCACTGAAACGCCTGCTAATATTACCCGCATATATAAAATTTAATAATTCTGAATTGTGTAGAATGGCTGGAAAATCATTGAATAACAGATCCTGTTTTTACAGGAGGTACAAACCACTATTTAGGACTTACTTCATAACTGGTTTTCATCTTCATAGTCATGGGCAAATCAAGAATACTGATACTTATTTTGCCGGTAAGATCCTGGTCCAACGTATTTTTCTGAACCATTCCCTCGTTCATATCGATCCAAACCATTCCATCCTGTGTACCACTAAAAGCAGCCTTCATTTTCATTCCCATCAGGTCGAGTCCTCCCATATCTTGTGGATGGTCGGTACCTTTGGGAGCTGCCATCGCCAAACCAGGCATCATAACATCCGTATTGCCGGGTCTTATTTCGGAATGAACTTTTAAGCGGGCAATTCCATTTTGTATATCTAAAAGAGTGTAGGTGCTTTTAATGATCATAGAAAACATGTTTTGCATCACGATCTCGTTTTTCCAGCTATCACCAATATTTACTTTTTCATCAGGAAAAACATAAAAGCATTGCTCCAGCATTCCTTTTGCCATATCACTGGTTAGAACCGGTTTTAAGGCGGTTAGCAGCATCTTCCGGGTTTCCTCGGGCATTCCAGCCATAGCATTTTCCATCTTATTAATAATGCTATCTGCGCCTAATATTTGCTCCGATTTACCAACAGCCGACATCACCGTTTTGAAGGTAACTCCCTTTATAAATTTTAAAATTTGATCTTTATTACTACTGCTATCCGCAGGCAGATCTATTACGTTTAATTGCTTGCCGTCTACCGATTGAGCCATGTCATATTCGTCGTAGGTAAGTGCAAAACCGTAACGGTTACCAGGCAACGTTTCTACGTTCAAAATACTGGCTATAGAAGTATGTACATCAGTACCTAAATCTTTACCTGCCATATTCATACTAACATTCCCGTCTGTTTTAAACACCATGCGATAATTGGAATTGTTCTGTGGCTTCAGCCGCAATTCAATTTCACCAGGTTTACACGCAGGTATAAAAAAAGAAGCTATAAAAAGCAGGGGTAAAATGAAAGATAGCTTTTTCATAAAGTGTGAATAGGCCGGCAAGATAGGCTGACCCGCTTAGATTGTAATTTTATAGAGCCAATTGGCTTTATCCTTTTTGAAGTCCGGCAATTAGGTTTATGGTTAATGCCACTACAAATGTGTTTAATAAAAAAGAAAGTAATCCGTGCAATAACGCCAGTCTTCTGATTTGGCGGGAACTTATCTCAACATCAGAAACCTGGAAGGTCATACCTATTACAAATGCGAAATACGCGAAGTCCAGGTAATCGGGCTTTTTTTCATTTGGAAACTCAAGTCCTTCGGCGTTTTGCTTGTTGCCCTGCAAATCATCATCATAATATATATGTGCATAATTAAAACCAAAGGTTGTATGCACCATTGTCCATGAAAACAGCATCCCCAAAATCGCGGACAGGCTGTATACTAATTTTGATGATTGATTTTCCTTGCTTGTTACCATAAGCATCAACACCATAACCATACTGGCAAAACTGGCAAGCACAATAACCCCAATTACAAAGGCCCTGCTGCCATCTTCGCGGGTAGCCTGTTGCTTTATCTGGCTGGTGTTCCTCGTAAAAAATACAATCCAGCAGGTTAAACAATAAAAGAATGCAAATACATCCCAACCAACAACCCAATTTAACAAAGTCCCGTCCAGCCTGGTTTTCACCAGTAAAAATGCAACAACAGCCAACGCCAAACTTATAATTATCCGGTGAAACGGATGCATTCGAAGAAAAATGTTTTGGACAGCCTTATCTGTTGTCATTTGTTGAAAATAGGATCTTAATACCGAATACAACTTAGGTTATGACTCTCCCGGCGCCATTTAAGTATGTTCATTCGTTATTTTCGCCCCGTGATAAGCCAGGAAACCATACAGGAGATTGTAAGCAAGATTAATATTCTTGAAGTAGTTGGGGAATATGTAAAACTGAAAAAGCGCGGAACCAATTATCTTGGCCTCTGCCCTTTCCACAACGAAAAATCACCCTCGTTTACCGTATCACCAGCCAAAGAGATCTACAAATGTTTTGGTTGTGGCAAAAGCGGGAATTCCATTAGTTTTTTAATGGAACATGACAAGCTTTCTTACGTGGAAGCGCTGAAATGGCTTGCCCGCAAATACAATGTAACCATTGAAGAAACGGCAACCAGCCCGGAATACCGTGAAATTCAGCAGGTTGCCGATAGTTTGCACATCATAAACCAGTTTGCTACCAAATTTTTTGAAGAACAACTTTGGGAAAATGATATGGGACAGGCCGTTGCATACAGTTACCTGGAACAAAGGGGATTTAATGATGCAACCATCCGGAAATTCCAGTTGGGCTATAGCCCCGCATCCCGCAACACTTTTGCGGAAGCTGCCATCAAAAACCAGTTTAATCGTGAACTGTTATTAAAATCAGGGCTGGTTACTTTAAGAGATGATCAACTGGTAGACAATTACCGCGACAGGATCATTTTTCCCATTCATAATCCTGCTGGTAAAGTGATTGGATTTGGTGCAAGGCTGATCAAAAAAAATGATAAGGCGCCTAAATACATCAACACACCGGAAAATGAACTGTATGTAAAAAGCAAGGTGCTTTACGGGCTTCATTTTTCGAGACAGGCCATCGATAAAAATGATGAATGCTTATTGGTAGAAGGTTATACGGATGTTGTGAGCCTGCACCAGGCCGGGGTTGAAAATGTGGTTGCCAGTGGAGGCACTTCGCTTACTCCCGACCAATTGCGTTTACTAAAAAAATATACTAATAATCTCACCATTGTATATGATGGCGATGGCGCTGGTATTAAAGCCGCCCTTCGTGGTCTTGACCTTGCATTGGATGAAGGATTACAGGTGCAATTGGTCTTAATACCTGATGGCGAAGACCCCGATAGCTATGTAAATAAAGTTGGCCGTGATGCTTTTATATCCTTTATAAAAGAAAATAAAAAAGATTTCATTCTTTTTCAGCTTGAAATTTCACTGAAAGATGCCGGGGATGATTCCCGTAAAAGAAGCGAGGTTGTAAACAGGATTGCGGAAAGTATCAGCCGTATAGATAAGGCCGAAGATTTTACCAGGCAACAGGATTATATCCGTAAGAGCGCAGGTTTATTAAATATTGATGAAGGTGGTTTAACCACGCTTGTAAATAAATTTATACGCGAAAAATTAGAAAAACAGGAGCGAAAACAACCACAGGAATTAAAACAACCAGCTGAGGGGCAACCGCCTGCTGCTGAACAAGCATTTGACGATAGCCTGAGCCTGATTATTGGCAACGAAATGCAGGAACGAGGCGTTGTAAAATGCTTGCTTATTTATGGTATCCAGGCGTTGGATGAAAAGGAGACAATGGCTGATTATATTTTTCGAACGCTTGCGGCTTTTCATTTTGATAATCCCCTGCTGGAAAAAATTTACAATACCTATAAAAACTGGTATGATGCAGGTATTAAACCTACTGAAAAATCATTTCTATATTATGGTGATGAGGCCATGAACAATATGGTGATTTCATTACTGGAATTTCCATATGAACTAAGTCCGCGCTGGGAACTAATGAAAGATGGCGAAAGACATATACAAAAAGAGGGTGACGCCAAACCAAAAGTTAAAATGAAGGAGCAGGTAGAAAAAGAAGAAGAAGACCGTTTGAAGGCAATTCAGCAGCGAATGGAAAAAGATGTCAGGAATTCTACCGATCATTTTATGCTGCACAAGCTTAAACATATGCTTGAACAAAACCAGCAGGAACTATTGAAAACCAATGATCCTGAAGCACAGCGGCAGCTGCTGGAATTACATATTGCCCTGAAAAAATACGAAACTGACATCACCAAAGTTTTGGGTACCGTAATACTGCGCTAATATTAATTTTATATGAAGTTTTTGTTACCAAACGGGATGTGTGGGTTTAACCGGCTTTATTTGCAATATGCAATCCGCCATTAGTTCTAAGAATTGCATTAACAGGCTTTTTATTTAATAACTGAATGCCTTTGATTATGAACAACTTTACTACGCAAAACTGTCCCATCTGTCAATGTAAAGTAGAATTCAGCGCTAATTTCCCCGATTATGTTTGTAATGCATGTGCCTCTAATGCCACAGATATAAAGGGCGAAAAAGTAATTTTTTATCATACCCATCTTTCAGGGCAAGGTTACCAGGGTTATTACCGAAGAAACCAGGAGTTAATACCTTTTACCGGAAATGACTGCTATATCAACGGCATAAAATGCAATGCCATTTACGACCATTTAGGAGGCGTTCTGCTGCACCCGGTAAATACGAGTACTATCAACACCAGGAGATATGAAAGTAGACATGCTACTGCAATGTCCTGATTTGTAGTACCCATTTTCATTTCTATTTCAATATCTAAAATTGGCCGCATGCTTTTATGCGAAGGCTAATGCTATGGGCAAACCGATAGCATTTTACCGGTCAACTTTAAGGCAACACCAAAAACTTTTTCCGCCGGTAATTGCATCAAGCTAAATATGAAATAAAGGTCAGTAACACCTTCACTTTAATATTTTAGTGGCAAATAAAATATCTTTCAGCCTGCCAATATGCACTTCCATTTCCTGTGCTCTATGCAATTGGGTGTCTGCTAAAAATGCCAGGCCTTTTTTACGTTCCCGGTCACTTAAATTAATTAAAAGGCTTCGTCGTTCTTCCATCATACGAAGGGCTATCCAAAAAGTCTCCTCCAATTCTTCACTTTGCTTCAAATCGAGATCGTTAATTGAATAAGTATGACCTGTATGACAACGATAATGCAGCTCTTTACCTTCATTAATCTCCCATAGACCACCCCCGCAGTCGGGGCATGAATACAAACTTTTTTCGCCTATATTTTTTACTGCATCAATTGAAGTAGATACTTTTTCTGCCAGTTCTGCCTCTGCTCTCACTTCAGCCGGAATTTCATATTCGTCAAAGATTACCCTGTTTGTAATTGTTGACAGCAGTGGAGGAATATCTCTTAATGGAACCGTGTAGTCCACATCTATCATATTTAATACGGATAAAGGCATATCAGGAAATTCTGCTTCATTTGGATCCTGAACCATACAGATTCCCCCGCATTTGCTAATTGCTACCATTCCAGAAGTTCCATCATTCAGAAGTCCCGTTAAAATGATCCCGATTGTTCTGCTGCCGTAAGCTGCCGCTGCTGACCTGAACAAAACATCAATAGATGGCCGCCAGCGGTTTTCTGCGGGTCCCTGCCCCAGCAATATGACGCCGGGTTTAATAATTAAGTGGTAATCAGCTGGAGCTATATAAATGGTATTTGCCTTGATTGTTTCGTTGTCAGCAGCAAGCTTTATATCCAGATTTGAAAACTTTTGCAGGCGGTGTAGAAGAAATTCCCCCAGGCCTGTTTTAGAAACATGAATAACAACGAAAAAGGCAGCATTGATACCATTCGGCAAACCCTGGAAAAACTCGGGTAATGCATTTATACCTCCGGCCGATGTTCCTATAACAACAATGCTGGATGAATTGTGAAGCATAGGGTTGTAGTTATCCCAAACCTGCCACAAAAACCTCACCAGCCAACTGTAGCTTTTACTAACTGGTAGACATAACCATGGTAAGCAGAGAAAATTACCTGCTACCTAAATGGGATCGCCAGTTCTGAAAAAGCCGCCACGTATAGAGCCCGGGTATAAAATCCTGCTTGAAAATGACACATATTACAATAACCGCTTAAATACACATGTGCGCAGCACTTAATACACCAGGTTTCCCCACAATCAATACAGCTAAAAAAACGGATTCTCATTACACACCCACCCGCTATAAACTGCACAGTTATCAACTGAATTGTTTCCAAATCCAACGCTAATTCTTATTCGGTGTTCTCAGAATTCTCCTTTATATTTTGACTTTCAGGCCAACCAGATTCAAGGAATTGAGTTTTAGATTTTTTCCTTTACAAATAATTATCATTTTGTTAACTCAATTGTTTAGATAATATTTACCGGCTAAAACCCATACTCTATGAACCTTAAATCCCTTTTCACCATTCTTTGGTGTTTACCTGCGCTTGTTATTTATGCAGATGAAAAATCGCCAGCAAAATTCGGAAAGATTAACCCCGCAGATTTCGAGCCCAAAGCATACACCATCGACAGCAATGCGCACGCCGTTATTCTGGCTGATATTGGAACCACGGAAGTAATTGGTAGTACAAAAGGTTGGTTCAGTCTGGAATTCAAACGATACAAACGTGTTCGTATCTTAAGTAAAAATGGCTACGACGCTGCCAATGACCAGGTGTATATTTATAAAAGTGGTAATACTGAAGAAGATCTACAAAGCCTCAAAGCTGTAACCTATAATCTTGAAAACGGGAAAGTTGTTGAAACCAAACTTGATACTAAATCGGCGGTGTTTACCGACCATATTGACAAACGGAGAAGCATTAAAAAATTTACCTTACCTAATATAAAAGAAGGTTGCATCATTGAAATTCAATATACCATTGTTTCTGATTTTTTGTTCAACCTGCAACCCTGGTCATTCCAGGGCGAATATCCCTGCCTGTGGAGCGAATACAATGTAAGCATCCCGGAATTTTTTTATTATTTACCGTTATCACAGGGATTCCAGGATTTTCACATCAGAACGAATGAAGATAGGAACACAACTTTCACCATTACAGACAACGGAGGTGCAGGAGCCAGTGAAAGAATGTCCCTTAAAGCTAATATTACCGATTACCGCTATGTTATGAAGAATATAGGGGCGATGAAAACAGAGTCATATACGTCTACTATCAACAATCATTTATCACGCATCGAGTTCCAGTTAAAAGAGTACAGGTACCCGCTTACGCCCCGTTCAATAATGGGCAACTGGAAACAAACTACAAAGTCGCTTTTAGAAGATGAAGATTTTGGTATTGCTTTAAATAAAGACAACGGCTGGTTGAATGACATAATGGTGGAAGCTACAAAAAATGCTACCAGCGACCTCTCGAAAGCCCAAAGTATTTATAATTATGTAAGAGATCATATGACCTGTTCGAACCACAATAGAATTTGGCTCGAAAAACCTTTGAAAAACATGGTGAAGGTACGCAACGGCAACGAAGCTGAGATCAACTTGTTGCTCACTGCTATGTTGCGCAAAGCCGGATTGACGGCAGACCCGGTGATGTTGAGCACCCGTTCGCACGGTTATACTTACCCACTATATCCCATATTAAACCGCTATAATTATGTGATTTCGAAACTGAATTTAGGCAATAAAGAATACTTGTTAGATGCAAGTGAACCCAGGCTGGGTTTTGGTAAACTCACTTATGAATGTTATAACGGTGCTGCCATTGTAATTAACGAAGATGCTACACCAATAGAATTGTTGTCAGATTCATTAAAAGAATCATCCATGAGCTTTGTTGCTATTTCAAGTGATGAAAAAGGCAATCTATCAGGAAACATGAAATACAATGCGGGGTATTCAGAATCTTACCGGCTGCGAAACCAGGTAAAAGAAAAAGGACAGGAACAAGTATTCAGTGAAATCAAAAAGTCGTTTGTTAGTGATGTAGAACTTTCAGAAACGGTGATCGATTCGATTGATAAATACGATCTGCCATTGACTATTAATTACAATTTTAAATTTAATAACGATAAGGAAGATATCCTTTACATCAATCCAATGTTTAGTGAAGCCTGGAAAGAGAATCCATTTAAATCGGGCGAGAGGAGTTACCCGATTGAAATGCCTTATGCCATGGATGAAAGTTATTTCCTGCGTTTCGAAATACCGGCAGGGTACGTGGTAGATGAATTACCAAAGCAGGTTAAAATGAAATTGAATGAGGAAGGTGATGGAGCATTTGAATACCTGCTTGTGCAAAGTGAAGGATTTATTTCTTTAAGATCGAGGATACAATTGAAGAGAGCTTATTTTTCACCGGAAGAACATGACATCCTCAGGGAGTTCTTCAATTTGATAGTTAAAAAACACAGTGAGCAAATAGTATTTAAAAAGAAAAGCTAACCTATGAAGAAGATAATAAGTTTAACGGCACTTGTCTTTTTAATACAATTGGCGCTTCATGCAGAAACCGGTAAATATGCTGTTTCTAAAATTGATACAGTGCTTTTAAAAAGAGCCAACGCAGTAGTTCGGTTGGAAGAAGTGCGCTTTGAGATAGTGAGTACAAAGGAAACTATTGAAACAAACCATTATGCGATTACGGTATTGAATGAAAAGGGAGACAAATGGGCTGACTTTGGCGAATTTTACGACAAACACCGGGAAATAAATTCGATCGACGGAACGCTGTATGATGCATGGGGAAAAGAACTTAAATCGATGAGGAAAAAGGACGCAGAAGATCTAAGTGCTACATCCGATGGAACACTTATAAGTGACAACAGGTATAAGCATCATAACTTCTACTATAAAGTGTATCCCTATACCGTTGAATACACTGTTGAAATAAAAAATAAAAGCACGTTGTTTTTCCCTTCCTGGTATCCACAATCCAGTGAACTATTATCAGTAGAAAACAGTTCATTTAACGTAGTTGCTCCAACGGATTATCGTGTTCGCTATAAAATGTTTAATTATAACGGGGAACCAATTGCTACACAGGAAAAAAACAAAAAAGTACTTACCTGGACTGCAAAAAATTTAAAGTCTCTTGTAAGAGAACCATATGCGCCAACCTGGCGGGAATTAACTATTGGTGTGATCTTAGGGCCAAGCCAGTTTCAAATGGATGATTATGTCGGAAACATGGTCAGTTGGCAGGACTTTGGAAAATTTGTTTACTCTCTAAAACAGGGAAAGGATATCTTAACTGAACCCGTTAAAAAAGAAGTTCACCGCATTACAGATGGCCTGAGCGATAAAAAGGAAAAAATTGCTTTGTTATACCAATACATGCAGAAAAACACCCGTTATATCAGCATTCAACTTGGCATTGGCGGCTGGCAGCCCTTCGACGCTAAAGACGTTGCAACAAAAGGATACGGCGACTGTAAAGCACTTTCCAATTACATGTATAGTTTGTTAAAGGAAGCAGGTATCAATTCGTATTATACACTTGTTAAAGCAGGCAGAAATGAGAGATCTATTACGGAAGATTTTCCTTCACAACAATTTAATCATGTCATTCTTTCTGTTCCTTTACAAACAGATACCATGTGGCTCGAATGCACCGATCAAACATTACCTGCCGGTTATATGAGCGGGTTTACCTGTAACCGTAAAGCTTTGCTGATTGATGAAAATGGAGGCAAACTTATAAATACACCGGTTTACAACATTGCTGATAATATAGAGCTAAAGAATATTAAAGCAACACTTGAAGATGATGGAACTTTACTTATAAGATCAAGCTCAAAATATAGTGGGTTGCAGCAGGATAATATTCATGAAATGATTCATGCTCTGTCGAAAGACAAAGTGAAAGAATACCTGGAAACAAAGTTTGATTTTGCAACTTATGACATCAACGAATTTGAATACCAATCCCAAAAAAGCAGCATGCCGGCTATCAACGAAATGCTGGATATCACTGTGAGTAATTATGCTACAATTACGGGCAAAAGGTTATTTATTGTTCCAAATGTTATGAGCCGCTCCAATGCAAAAATAGTCGCTGACTCAACCCGTAAATACGATTTTGATTTCGACGTTTCTTACCGGAAAACAGATACGGTAGAAATTGAAATTCCAAATGGGTTTACTTCAGAAGCTATGCCGCCACCCGTTACCATCACCAGCAAATTTGGTATTTACCGTAGCAATGTAAAACTGGTTGAAAATAAATTGTTTTATTTCCGGAATATTGAATTTACTGGTGGCCATTTCCCCGCAACTGCGTATCCTGAATTTGTAAAATTTTATGATGCCATTTTTAAAGCCGACAGGAACAAAGTTGTGCTCGTAAAAAACAGCTGAAAATTAAAACCTCAGAATCTATCAAAAGCCTTTGCCATTTGGTGAAGGCTTTTGCGATTCAAGTATTTGTATCTTAAGGTATACAATTTACCAGCTTACCTTTGTTTTCATAAGGAATGAATCTAATTTTTATGGCGCAACACATTGCACAATTAGCCCTCGTAGTAGCAGATTATGATGAAGCCATCTCGTTTTATACCAGTAAGCTGCATTTCACCCTGATAGAAGATACGGTACTAAGCGAAACGAAAAGATGGGTGGTAATTGCGCCGCCGGGTAGTGTTGATGGCTGTAAGGTATTATTAGCAAAAGCTGCTAATGAAGAACAGCGTTCCAGGGTTGGTAATCAAACCGGTGGCCGGGTTTTCCTGTTTTTACATACCACCAGTTTCGAAAGCGACTACCAAAACCTGCTTCACCAGGAGATATCTATTGTGCGGGGCCCTTCGCAGGAAGCCTATGGGAAAGTAGTTGTATTTGCGGATTTGTATGGCAATTTGTGGGATATGATCGGGAATGGATAGTAAAAAGGTTTTTCTTATTGCCCTGCTTCTTTCCTGAATCATTTTTTATCTTTAAACCATGACTACATACGATACTGTTACAGAAGCACTTTCCGGCCTAAAAACCAGGGGTTATAAAATCGATTTTAACCTCGCATTTGACCGGGTGATCTGTAAGGAAAGCGGCATTTTTTTGTACCCTTCCGACTTTGAAATTACCGAGTTTCACCGGTTCGAAGGAATGACTGATCCCGGTGATGAAAACACGGTTTATGCGGTTGAATCTAAAGATGGCAATGTGAAAGGCGTACTTGTAGCAGCACACGGCACTTATAGTGAAGACATCGATACAGATATGTTACGCAAGCTGGCAGTACATACTCACCAATAATTTTTTTCAACGAATTGCGTAAGATGGTTTATTGATAATCACCTGTAGATCGAATCCTATTTTAAATACGAACCATCATTTATGCACAACACGCTTCAATTAGTTCATTACTGCCGTTCTGCAAACAAAGCCGGCATATTTTTAAGAGGCGATACCAGGTGTTTGCTTTCAAGAGACATAAATAAAAAAGCGATGGTAATTGCTGCTATAAATAAAGGTCCGCTGCAGGTATTTCAAACAAGTAAATAGCACTTGTCAATAGCGAAAGATTTATCTACCTGTGGGTAAATAGTTCTTTTTTTAGTTTCAAATTAAAACTGAGAAAACATGCAATAAAAAGAGGTTATCGCAAATTGTTGAGACAACCTCTTTTTTGTAAGATCAAAAATGTTTGGACCTGTTTTGCAGCCGATGGGCTGCCGGGCCAGCAGTAGTAGCTGGCCTTTGCGTTGGCCTTGTGCGGTTGCGGCCACTACTACAACGGACCGGAGCAAATGTTCAGTTGAATTCAACCGCTGACGGCCCCAAATGTATTTACGGCATAATGATGCGGCTAACTCCCGGGTTCAATTCCACAAGCTCAACGTCAAAGATTAATTCTTTTCCAGCAAGTGCATGATTGGCATCAAGAATAACGGCGTCGTCGAGTATTTCGGCTACAGTTACATTAAATGGCTGTCCTTCAGCATTGCGCATGGTAAGTTCCATTCCTTTTTCCAACTGCAGATCGGCAGGGATATTCTCTTTGGGAAAAGGAATGGTATTCTCTTCATTCCATTCGCCATAAGCCTCTGCAGCCGGGATAGTAAGCACTTTCTTATCGCCAATGGCCATGCCAACAACTCCTGCATCAAAACCTGCTATCATCTGGCCTGCTCCCACTTTAAATTCCAATGGTTCCCTGCCAGCAGATGAATCGAACTGTTCGCCACTGGTAAGCTTGCCTGTATAATGAACGCGAACCACATCGCCCTGTTTTGCTGTATTCATAATTTAGTTTTTGAGGCTTGCAAGATAGGATTTCGAAAGCTGAATTTTGGACGAGGGCCTGGTAATTTGAAAGATTTGGCTTTTTGACAATAGATGAATGGTCAAGCCTTATGTAAATGAACAGGTGTGCAGGCGAAGCCATTTTATAGGTTGAAATGGTGTTTCGGATGATACAGCATTAACGACTGGTTTAAATTGTATTTAAATAAGCACCAGGCTAAATGCTGCTGGTTTAAACAATCATCCCTGCTATTGCAAGGAAATATTAACGCACCGCATCCTTTAAAGATTTGCTGCTTTGCTGCTTTTACCGGAAGATTGCATAAACAGAAATATATGCGACTAATTCTGCTGGTGACGCTTGTTTTCCTGCTAACCGGAAGCAACATTGCTCAAACTTTAAAACCTATATTAGCTGGTGCTGAAAGAATGAGTGTATACCTGCCGTTACTTAAAAATAAAAAGGTGGCGGTATTCGCGAATCAAACTTCGATGGTAGGTAATACCCACCTGGTAGATACGCTGGTGAATTCGGGTATAAAAATAGTAACCATTTTTGCTCCTGAGCATGGCTTTAGGGGAACTGCTGATGCTGGTGAACATGTAAGCAACACCGTCGATTCTGCTACCGGTATCCCTATTATTTCGTTATACGGCACACATCGCAAGCCTACAGCCGCAGACCTCGCTAACATTGACGTAGTAGTATTTGATATCCAGGATGTAGGGGTACGTTTTTATACTTATATCTCCTCTTTACAGGAATTGATGGAAGCAACGCTGGAAAACGACAAGCCCCTCCTGGTATTAGACCGGCCAAACCCAAATGGCTTTTATATTGATGGACCTGTTCTGGAAAGTGGTTACCAAAGTTTTGTGGGCATGCAAAAAGTACCCATAGTTTATGGTATGACGATCGGCGAATATGCCCGTATGATCTCAGGAGAACAGTGGCTGACCGATGCGGCAAATAATAAAATGGCGTATAACGTGAAACACATACCAAACGCAGATACTCCCTTTCATTTACTGGTAATAAAATGTGGCAATTATACGCACGACCGTTATTATGAATTACCTGTAAAACCCTCTCCCAACCTACCCGATATGCAAAGTATTTTATTGTATCCTTCACTTTGTTTTTTTGAAGGCACCGAAGTATCGCTGGGACGTGGCACCGACAAACCTTTCAAAGTATATGGTCATCCTTTTTTTCCAAACAATTTGTTTTCGTTTACTCCCGTAAGTACAGCAGGTGCAAAAAATCCGCCTCTTAAAGACAAAAAATGTTATGGTTATGATCTCGCAGAACCGGCCGTAGATATTAAGAAAGCCGAGAATCAACAGATCAATCTATCATACCTCGTTAATGCCTATAAACTGTTTCCAAACAAGGACAGTTTTTTTATACGGCCGAAAAAATCCAACCCAAAAGGCAGTGATTATTTCTTTAACAAACTCAGTGGGAATGAAAACCTGATGCTGCAAATTATTAATGGTAAAACAGCTTCGGAAATAAGAAAAAGCTGGGCGCCTGGCATAGCTGCTTTTAAAAAAATAAGGGCAAAATATTTGATGTATGATTAAGTCTCAAACATTAAAATCATTTAAAGTTTTACTTATTGGATTTAAAATCTGGTATAAAAAGATCGGCTCCATAAAAGCCGATCTTTTTTTGCATAGATATTAATTTTTGATTTGCACATTACCATCCAGTGGCAGGTATAAAGGCCAAACATCGGCACATGAAGCTGGCACACCCGGCAATTCACCAATGTCACTAACCATGTCGGCAGGGGCCGATGCACCTTCGCCATTATCCTGGCAGGTGAAAGAAACACGTCCGCCTACAAAAATAAAAGGAGGAGGTGTTTCACCATTTGCTTCTACCCTTGTAATTAGTCCGCTAATGGTAGCTTTATTTCCATCAAAAACACGCAAACAATCAAGGTCGACCCATAACGATCCGCCTGCTGCACGAAACTTTAATATAAAGTGACCTGTTGTTTTCCCTTTACTCTGAACTGCATTGAATTCATAGGTAGTTTTAGCGCCAAATTCGAGCGTAGTGCCGCCACCGGATACAACGATGTTTCGACCTAATGGCATATGAATTTGGTATTTTTCTACTCCCGGTTTATTCTCACAATTAAAAGCTGCATCTTTCCGGCAACTACTTAATGAGATGAAACAAACGAAGAAAGATGCCAGGAAAAACAATGGAATTTTTTTCATGTTTGCAGTTTTAATTGTTGAGGAAAAAAAATAAATTGATCAGGACAACATATCATTATACATGATATACCACAGCATTAATTAGAAGTTTTTACAGCACTAGCATTAGCATAAGCCGTAAGTAGAAGGCTTATAAACTTAATGCAATTATTCTCATTTTTCAAGACAATTTAAAAATAAACTTTATATATTTCTGTCCTGTAGAGTATAACATTCAATTTAAACTGTACATAAACATAATAAATAAATTTAATGTCTATCCTTTGAAGAGCTAAGCTAGAACCGCTTCTCTTTAAACGATACTTGTGTTATTGCAATTTAAAAGCAACAGCCTGCTGCAATTGTAATAATTCTTTTTGCATCACCCCCAATAACTCTTGTGCATTTTCGAGACTTGTATGTAAGAACCGGATCTTTGTACCAGGTTTGGCCTGTGCCAACTTTGGCAGATGTGCCGTAATTACATTTGCAATTCTTGGATAACCGCCTGTGGTAGGATGATCGGCAGCCAGTATAACCAGGTTGCCATTCGGCAACAATTGAATCATGCCAAAATTTACACCTGATGACAGCAGTTGTTGCTGTTGCATCATGCCTATGGAATTACCTTCAAGATGAAGGCCCATCCGATCTGATTGTGCAGTTAATGTGAAAGGAATGTTTGTGAATTGTTTTTGGGAAGCAGCATTCAGCCAATGCCATTCAGGACCGGCTAAAAAGTTACAGGTACCAGGATCGGCATACCAGCTTTGCATATTGGCTGACCAGGGAAAAACCTGGTTACTGGCATTTAATGCCGGGTGTTTTTTCATCAACGAAAGATGGTCTCCTGCTTTTAGCGTCCTTCCTTTAAAACCGCCTTCTTTAATTTTAATATTTGTGCTATAGCTGCCAAACCACAAAGGCAAATTAAAACCACCCTTCACAGCTAAACAGGCACGTTCCCCAATTATTTTATTTTTAAAGGACAATGTTGTTCCTGCATTTACAAAAGCAGTTTTATTTATTGGTAATTGCAATGCCTGGTGATTCGTTTGAAGGTCTAATACAGCATTTAAATCAGCACCACTGATGGCAATAATAGCAGGTTGATGAAAGTAGATAACCGGTGCCGGAAAATGCATTTCCAGTACAGCTTCTGTTAAAGAATTTCCCACTAGGGCGTTTGCAATCTTCATTGCCAAAACATCCATCGCACCACCGGGGTTTATACCGGAAGCAGCAAAGCCTTTGCGGCCTGCATCCTGGATGGTATCGCATAAACCCTCTTTAACGATAGCTAATCCCATGCGGTTTGATTTTCTTTCATACTATGATATTGCGGCAGTTGTATCGACTTAAATATAACCGTATCACCTGCCATTAAACGGCAGGGATTTCTTGCTGTTGCATTAAACATGTTTAATGGCGTAAATCCTAAAATATTCCAGCCACCGGGTGAATCTACAGGATAGATACCCGTTTGCATTCCGGCAATACCAACAGCACCTGCAATCACTTGTACCGGCTTATTTTTTCGGGGCATAACAATCCGTTTATCTACTTCTCCCATATAAGCAAAGCCAGGTAAAAACCCCTGCATAAATACATAGTATTCATTGTCGGTGTGATACTTAATTATGTCCGCAACAGAAAGTTTTAACTGCAATTGCATCATTTCAAGATCATTGTAAAGGGCAAGGTCATAACATACCGGTATTTCAATAACAGATGTTTGTTCTTTAAAAGTGTTGTCTAATTTATTTATTAGCTGCAGCATGTATTGCTGAATAAATTCAAAGACCGCTATTTGTTTCCCGTGAAAAGAGTTGATACTAACCGGGTCATAAATGATGGTAAGGCTGCTATAAGCAGGCACAATGTCAATCATTCCTTGAAAAGGCTGTTGTTTTAAACTATCAGCCACTGCAACAACCACTTCATTTAAAGAACGATCAATGATATTACCCCATTGAATTACCAGGGCGGAATCACCAAGTGGCATAAAATGCGGATCGTTTGAATTCATTAATTAAATGTAGTCAAATCTTAAAACTACCCGCGGAAGTCGCTGGCAGTACATCGAAAAAACAAATAATTTGCATAGAATAATCACACAATATGGGTATTACAATACGACAGGCAGTTGAAGCAGATTTCGCCACGGTACTTGATTTGATAAAAGGGCTTGCTGCATTTCAGCAAACACCCGAAAAAGTAACGAATTCCGTAGAACAAATGATAACTGATAAAGACCTGTTTCACTGTTTAATTGCTGAAGATGAATCAGGAAAAATGGCAGGTATAGCAACTTATTTTTATGCTTATTACACCTGGAGTGGAAAATCGTTATACCTCGATGATTTGTATGTACCGGAGGCGTTTCGTGGTCAGAAAGCAGGCACTATGCTACTGGATAAATTGTTTGAAATTGCAAGAACAGAAAACTGCAAAAGAGTTAGATGGCAGGTAAGTGGCTGGAATGAACCAGCCATTTTATTTTACAAAAAATTAGGAGCTGATATCGATAAAGAAGTATACAATTGCGACTTTGATGAAGCTGCTATGATAGCTTGCATTCCAATGAATTTTTAATAAAATGTTCACTGGGCAATCATTAGCAAATTGGTATAAAGGAACAATAAGCTCATTGTGGATTAGAAAAATAACGTTTAATATACAATACCAGGTTTTGCATCTATGGCAATTAAAGATTATTACAAAATTTTGGAACTCTCACCTTCAGCAACAATAACTGAAGTAAAGAAAAATTTTCGCAGGCTGGCTTTAAGATACCACCCTGATACCAACCAGGGAAACCGGTATGCAGAAGCATGGTACCGGGAGATCCAGGAAGCTTATGAGACCTTAACAGACACGAATTTAAGAGAAGCTTACCTGCAGGAAAGATGGCTTATGAAAAGCCAGGGGCGGTCGTTTGTTACCACAATGGCCATTACACCAACCTTTGTTTTACACCAGGCAAATGAATTATTGAAGGAGGTTAAAAACATGGATCATTTCAGGATGAGCCAGGTAGCACTACAGCGACAAATTTTAATGGTTTTGGAAGATGAAAAACTGGACTTGTTATCATCTTTCAATGACAAAGATATTAACCGTGAAATTGGAGGACTTATTTTGTCCTGTATGTTTCCCCTCGAACATGTACTGACGAAGCCAATAATTCAACAATTAAACAAACTGGCTACATATGATCCTGTTTTACAGCACCAGGTAAAATCGTATTATAAGAAGAGCAGTCGTCAGTACCGGTGGAATAAATACCAGGACCTGCTAATTTTTTTGATGACGATACTACTTTGTGGAGCTATTTACTTTTTATCCCGCAAAAACTAATCTTCAATAAGCAGGCTATAAATAGTATCAGCGTTTTGAGAAACTTCCGTCTTTCTTTAAAAAATAAACAGATAACCCGCATAAAGCTGACACTAAAAAACAACTAAGCCATAAAACAGTATAATTGTAATATTCTACGAGCAATGCGCCAAAATACGGACCCGCTATTTGCGCCACGCTCCATGCAATTGTGTATACTGCAGCATAACTGCCACGGTTATTTTCACCTGCCCGGTTTATCCAAAAAGTGTTCATAAAAGGCAAGGCCAATATCTCACTGAAAGTGAATAGAACCATAGAAAAAAGTGCCAGGAAAATTCCATTTACCGGAAGCAATAACGAAAGAAAAGTAATCGCTCCCAGGTACAATCCCAGGCGAATATAAACCAGGTGACTTCGCTTCTTCTCCCACCTGGATACCAAAACCATTTCGAAGAAAGCGATAATTACACCATTTAATCCCATCACAAGACCAATCACTGCTTCTGGTAATTGCAATTGTTCTTTGTAAAACACCGGCACAATCCGGAACATTAGCATAAAACAACTTGCAAAGACCGTAACAATCACAATAAAACGGATATAAACTGCATCCTTCCAGGGTGATGCCATAATCAAACCATTGGTTATTTTTTCTTTAATATGCTTTATTTGCCCTGGCTTGAATAATACCCGCCATAAAAGCATTGCGGCAACGATGTTTGTTATGCCATCGACCCAAAACAATAACTTGTAATTAATGCCCGCAAGTATTCCGCCTGCAGAAGCACCAACAGCCCAACCCAGGTTTATTGCAAGCCTGTTAAGGGTATAAGATCTTGTTCGGTTTTCAGGCAAACTGTAAGCAGCAACCGCAGCTGCATTGGCTGGCCGGAATGCATCATTTACAAGACTTAGAAAAAAAGAAACCAAACATATTGCAGTGAAGTTTTCTACGTATCCTAAAAGCACAAACAACAATCCTCCACCGGCCAATGCACTAAACTGAACCGAGGTGAAGCCGATGCTATCAGTAAGTTTTCCGCCAAGTAAAGCACCGGCTATAGCACCCAAACCAAGCATGCCATTTACGATAGCAGCCTGTATCAATGAATAATGCAAATGCTGTGTAAGGTAAATAGTAATAAACGGGGCAACCATGGTGCCACTTCGATTTATAAGCAATACCACACTTAACCACCATATTTCTGTGGACAAGCCTGTAAATGATCGGCGGTATGTAGCTACAACTGTTTTTATCATACCGTTTTACAGGTGCATACTGGTAAAAAATCCTGAGTGTAAAAAGAAAGCGTTTTAATAAGATGAATAATTACTAACCCGTTTTTACTTAATACAATGTTTTATCATTTGTATCCCTCCATTGATGAAAAATTTTTAAAGCTTCAGGCATTGGGATGGCTATTAAGGGTATTTTTCTATTTTCCAATGGCATGCTTAACTGGTCATAGATAAACTTGTCATCAAACCCTATCGAAGCGGCATCAGCTTTTGTGTTGGCATAATAAACTGTTGCCGGCCTGGCCCAATAAATAGCGCCGAAACACATGGGGCAAGGCTCGCAGCTGCAATACACTTCACAATCATCCAATTGAAATGTTTGCAGCCTGCTGCAGGCATCTCTTATAGCCACAACTTCAGCATGGGCTGTTGGATCATTATTGCAAAGCACCATATTATGACCAGTACCCACTACTTCATCACCTTTTACAATTACACATCCAAACGGACCTCCGTCACCAGCCAGCATACCTGCTTTCGAGGCTTCAATAGCCAGGTACATAAAATGTTTTTCCCGATCAGTAATCATACAGCCAAATTAAACAGATTGAAACGTTTATTCATCTATAACGGGTAAAAAATTATCGCATGAATGCATTCATTCTAAGTGTCTTCTCATAAATAATCATCGCCTATATGATGTTAAAGGTTTTACATAAACATCCTAATGGCACCATTTTTTGAATGGATGTGCCAAACGACCTGGAGAAATGAAAAAATTATTGCTGGTATGCCTTATATCGCTTGGCTGCTGTTTTTCAAATACATCAATTGCTCAATTGAATGTTAGTGTAAACCTGGCTGCACAACCACCATGGGGTCCATCGGGCTATAACCATGTAGATTACTATTATCTGCCCGATATGAACGCTTACTATTATGTTCCTAAAAAACAATTTATTTATCTCGAAGGCAACAACTGGACTTTCGTAAATAGTCGACCTGCGCAGTATAAAAATGTTGATCTGTTTAAAACATATAAGGTGGTTATTAATGAACCAAAACCTTATTTACGGCATAATGTTTATGAAGTAAAATATAAAAAGTACAGGGGATCCAACGGTAAACAACAGTTATTAAAAGACAATCCCGGTAATCATTACGGGCATTACAAAAATAAAAAGGCAATCAATAAAAAAAAGGTTGTAGTGGTACAAAACAATCCTGCTAAAAAGCCGGGTAAAGGCAGTCGGAAAGAAAAAAATTAGCGGTTAATAAATGACCTGTTACCCGTTTTAAATTTATCTTTTTCAGTCATCTGGCCCAATTTTTTAACAGGCCATTTTTATAGACAAAATAATCAAAATAAACAAAGTATGAAGAAAGTTATCAGTTATTCTTTATGTGCAATTGCAGCAACAACCATGTTGTTTAGTTGCAGTAATATGAATAAAACACAGAAAGGTGCTGTAATTGGTACAGCGGGCGGTGCAGCTGCAGGAGGCATTATTGGTAAAGCAGCAGGTAACACTGCATTAGGGGCTATTATAGGTGCTACGGTAGGTGGTGTTACAGGTGCTGTAATTGGCAGACAAATGGATAAGCAGGCTGAAGAAATGAAAAATTCTTTACCTGATGCAAAAGTTGAACGGGTTGGCGAAGGAATTGTAGTGGAATTAAACGATAAAATTCTATTTGGTTTCAACGAATCAGGTCTTTCACCGCAAGCAACTGCCAACTTAAATAAAGCTATTAGTGTATTAAATAAATACCCCGATACAAACATTGAAGTTCAGGGACACACTGATAGCAGGGGTACAGATGAATACAATCAGAAATTATCCGTTCAACGTGCAACAAGCGTATCAAATTATTTATCACAAAATGGTATTGCTTCGTCACGATTGTCGGTTAAAGGTTTCGGTGAATCCATTGCTAAATACGATAATACAACTACAGAAGGACAAGCGCAAAACAGGCGGGTAGAATTCCTGATCAGTGCTAATGAAAAAATGAAAGCAGATGCTGCAAAAGACAGCACCAACAATAAATAATTAAAAAGCTTTATATAAACCTGAACCATTTTATAAATTAAATTAAACTACTTATGAAAAAGACAATGGCAATGATTATGTGCGCTGGATCGGTATTGATGTTTTCAGCCACACACGCACAAGATGTTCCTGCTCCAAGCACCTCAGTTTCCAGCGCAGATGCAATTGGCAGAACTACTTTTGGTATTCGCGCAGGAGTAAACTTTGCTAACATTACAGGCCGTTATGCCAATGATAGCAAAATGAAAAATGACCTTATTCCGGGCTTTCATGTAGGCGTAAATGCTGAACTACCTATTGCACCTGCATTTTTTATTCAACCTGGTGTGTTGTTTACAACAAGAGGTGCAAAGATGGAAAAGGTATCATCAGCTCAAACCTTTGATGTTACAACTCATTTGTCGTACATCGAAATTCCCGTAAACTTTGTATTCAAGCCTTTATTGGGTACAGGCAGGCTCATCGCAGGTTTCGGACCTTATGTTGACTTTGGTATAGGTGGAAAACTCAAGTTCGATGGAACCGGAGCTCCCGGGGATATGGATGTTAAATTCCAAAAAGATGTGAGCAATTCGGATAGTGACGATTTTGCATATTATCGTAGTTTTGGAGCAGGCGCAAACGTACTGTTTGGGTATGAATTTGCCAACAAACTTTCTTTTCAATTGAATGCACAACTCGGCTTAACCGATATCAATCCAAAATATGAAGGTATTGGTGATACCGATGCAAAAGCAAACCATACAGGTTTTGGAATTTCAGCTGGATATAGATTTTAATTTAGTTGATTGGTTAACTAGTTGATTAGTCAATTAGTAATACATTTTATGGAAAGGTCCCATTTACAATTTGTAAATGGGACCTTTCCTTGTATAAGGTATTTCCTCCTTTTAACTAGGCCAATAAAACAATGGATGAAAACTAACTACTGTTTATTTACCAAACTTACGCTTAAGTAAAGCCAATGCATCTTCCAATGTTTCTGAAGCTTTTTCAACCGGTGCCTGTTTGGTATTGGAAGATGGTTTTCCGGGAGCATAGTTACTGGCGGGTTTACTCACTTTGAATGCGTCAACCCGCTTTGCGTTACCTGGTTGTTGTTTTGGCATTTCTTCGGTTTGCTTAATGCTAAGGGCAATACGTTTTCTTGGAACGTCTACTTCTGTAACTTTAACCTGCACCTGTTGCCCTAATTTCAATGCTTCTGCCGGATCACTGATATAACGATGGGCAATTTCACTTACATGTACCAATCCATCCTGTTTCACCCCGATATCTACAAACGCCCCAAATTTCGTGAGGTTGGTTACCATACCCGGCAGCACCATACCAACAGTTACTTCCTCAATAGAAAAAATATTGGCGAATTCAAAGTTAGAGATCGCCTGTCGTGGATCAAGGCCGGGCTTTTTAAGTTCATTAATGATATCTTTTACAGTAAGTTCACCAAATTCAGAATACTTTTTTACATCCAAATTTTTTAAAACAGTTTCATTACCGATCAGCGACTTAACATCTAGTTTTAAATCACCGGCGATTGTCTCAACCACTTTATAAGTTTCGGGATGCACGGCACTGGCATCCAGTGGATTTTCCCCGTTTGGAATACGAAGAAATCCAGCGCATTGTTCAAACGCTTTTTCACCCAAACGAGGTACTTTCATCAATTGTTTACGGTTCGAGAACCTGCCTATCTCATTTCGGTAATCCACAATATTTTTAGCGAGTGTATCGCCAATGCCGCTCACATAACTTAATAAATGTTTGCTGGCTGTATTAATATTTACACCAACTGCATTCACGCAACTAATAACAGTTGCATCCAATTTCTCTTTCAATCTTGTTTGGTTTACATCGTGCTGGTATTGACCAACACCAATACTCTTTGGATCTATTTTAACCAGTTCGGCAAGAGGGTCCATTAAACGGCGTCCTATGCTAACAGCACCTCTCACAGTAACATCCTGGTCAGGAAATTCTTCTCTCGCAACTTCGCTGGCACTGTATACGGATGCGCCATCTTCATTTACTAAAAATACCGGCAGATCAAGGTTAAGCGATTTGATAAATTTTTCGGTTTCACGACCTGCTGTACCGTCACCTATGGCAATTACTTCAGTTTGATGTTTGCTTACAAGATGCCTGATATTTTGCTCTGCATCATATAATTTGTTAAACTCATGTATATAAATAACAGTGGTTTCTTTTAGTTCGCCTTTTTCATCGAGGCAAACTGTTTTGCAACCAGTTCTATAACCCGGATCCAATGCCAGTAATCGCTTGCTGCCTAATGGCGAAGAGAGCAATAACTGCCTTAAATTTTCAGCGAAAACATTAATGGCTTCTTCATCACTTTTCAGTTTTAATGCCATACGAAATTCACTTTCCAGAGCAGGTTGCAATAACCTTTTATAAGCTTCTTTAATTGCCTTTCGTACCTGTACCGAACTCTCGCTTAATCCTTCATAAGAATGGCCGGCTTCGGGTTTATATAACTCTTCTACCGTTTCAATTGCATAAGCTTCTTCGGGTTCTATACCAATGCGAAGAAATCCTTCCATAAAGCCACGCAATACAGCGAGGCCCCGATGACCGGGCACTTTTACAACTAATTCCTTATAATCGAAATAGTCTTTGTATTTAGCCGCTTCTACTTCTTTCCCGCTTAACACTTTGCTTGTAAGAAACCCTTCTGATTCAAACACGCGGCGCAATTTTGCCCTAACTTCTGCATTTTCATTTACCTTTTCTGCAATTATATCCCTGGCTCCTTGAAGAGCATCTTCAACAGTTAGCACATTCTCGGATAAATATTTTGCTGCAGCTTCTGAAAGATTACCACCCTGCTGTAACAAAATTAAATCACTCAAAGGTTCAAGGCCATTTTCACGGGCCACCTGGGCCTTTGTACGTCTTTTTGGTTTATAGGGCAGGTAGATATCTTCCAGTTCGTTAATAGACGTCGCTGTCCCGAGCTTTTGTGCCAGTTCCTCCGTCATTTTACCCTGCTCTGAAATACTTTTTATAATGAAAGTGCGGCGTTCAGAAAACTCTTTCTGAAATTTTGCTTCCTCCTGTATCTGTTGAATTTGTACCTCGTCGAGGTCGCCTGTTTTATCTTTTCTGTATCGTGCAATAAAAGGGATGGTTGCACCTTCGGCAAACAATTCCAATACAGCTTCTACCTGGCGTTTGCTAATATTTATTTTCGATGAAACTTCTGAAGCAAATTCAATCATTGCATAATATTTTTAGTATCCCGGGCTGATTGTAATCAACACCAACCTAAAATAAGGGCAGCGAAAGTAGGCGTGCAACCGCTTCCTTCCGCGGCTTTTTATCAACATTTACAAAAGTAAAAATCGCAATTGATATGCTGTAACTTTCAAGCTTCAAACAATCGTTTATGAATGAGCCTGTTACCCTCAAACTTCTGTTGTCAATTTTTATTACCGGGTTATCTTTTTATAGCGGCAATGCCCAGGTTTTCAATAAAAAAGAACCTTTTGCCCATACTTTTTCCATTGTTGCCAGGGATAGTGTTACAGGCGATATGGCAGTTGCAGTTCAAAGCCATTGGTTTAGTGTGGGCAGTACTGTGAGTTGGGCCAAAGCTGGTGTAGGCGTTGTAGCCACCCAATCGTTTATCGATAAAAGTTATGGACCAAACGGGCTCAAACTTATGGGAGAAAACAAGGCAGCTGATGAAGTGCTTGCTGCTTTGCTGAAAAAAGATAGTGGTCGTGAAGTAAGGCAGGTTGCTATGATTGACCACCATGGTAAAGTAGCATCGCATACCGGGAAAAACTGCATTGATTTTGCCGATCATATTACCGGGGATAATTTTTCTGTTCAGAGTAATATGATGTTGAACAATACTGTATGTGCAGCGATGGCAAAAGCTTTTAAACAATCCTATGGCCAACCATTGGCAAAGAGAATGCTTGCCGCTTTAAAAGGAGCTCAAGCTGCAGGAGGTGATATCAGGGGTAAACAAAGCGCAGTGTTATTGGTAGTAAGTGGCAATGCGAATATTGAGCCCTGGAATGAGCGACTGGTAGATTTGAGAGTGGATGACAATGATGATCCTATAAAAGAATTAGATCGCCTGCTTCGCTTGCATGAAGCTTACGAACATATGAACAATGGCGACCTTGCTGTGGAAAAAAATGACATGACCAAAGCAATGCATGAATACAATACTGCGATGCAAATGTTCCCCGAAAACCTTGAAATGAAATACTGGACTGCAATAACACTGGCCAATAATAAAGAAGTAAAAAAGGCTGCCAATATGCTACAGAAAATTTATGAAAAAGATGCTAACTGGCGTGAATTAACGAAGCGATTACCAAAAGTAAATTTGTTAACCGCATCAGCTGATGACTTCAAATTATTGATAAAATAAATGCCCGGCTGGTAAGTATGAAACTATAAACGATAATAAAACCGGTTGCGCATTGGAGGCAACCGGTTTTTACTTGATGCTAATTCTAACTTTTACTGCTGCAACTGTTTAACCAATTACCTAATAAACCAATCAACTATATTGTTGGCGTTCCTCCTGTAACCTGCACGGTAGAACCCGACATATAACTGGAATCTGAAGAGGCAAGCAAAACGAAAATGGGTGCCAGTTCTGCTGGTTGCCCGGCACGCCTGAGTGGTGTGTCCTGTCCGAAATTCTTAACTTTTTCTCCTTCAAAACTTGCCGGAATTAAGGGAGTCCAGATAGGTCCTGGTGCCACGCAATTTACCCTGATACCTTTTTCCGCTAACATTTGTGCCAATCCTGCTGTAAAGTTTTGAATCGCCCCCTTTGTGGTAGCATAAGCCAATAAATTTGGTGAAGGTTTATAGGCATTTACGGATGATGTATTTACAATAGTTGCACCGGGTTTTAGATGTGGTTCAGCAGCCTTACAGAGATAAAACATAGCATAAATATTAGTGCGGAAAGTATAGTCCCATTCTTCACTTGTTATTTCCTGCAATGTTTTATGCGATTCCTGGAAAGCAGCATTATTAACCAGTATATCTATCCCGCCTAACTCCTTTACTGTTCTTTCTATTAAAGATTTGCAATGTGCTTCTTCGCTAATATCCCCTGGAACGAGTACTGCTTTTCGTCCTGCTTCCTGCACAAGCCGCATAGTATCTTTTGCGTCTTCGTCTTCATTCAAATAAGAGATAAGCACATCCGCCCCTTCGCGGGCAAATGCAATGGCAACTGCTTTTCCAATGCCGGAATCACCACCCGTTATTAAAGCTTTTCTTCCCGTGAGTTTACCCGAACCTTTATAGGATGTTTCTCCATGATCGGACCTGGGTTGCATCTTTGTTTCCAGTCCTGGTAAATCTTGTTCCTGTGCAGGAAACGGTGGTTTTGGATACTGCTCTACCGGATTTTTCAGGGTTGCTGTTGTTGTATCGCCTGTTGTCATGATTATATATTTTAAGGTTTAAGAAAGAGGGTTATTTATGCTGTTACACCTTTTACAAAAAGTTGCATCAGCTATTTACTACTGCTTCTTATACTTAAAATTTTTATGCCCTTCTGATAAACTGCTAATCGCATACAAAACCTGGCAGTAAAATGTTGCTTTCCTGCAACAAACAATCTAAACAAGAAAACAGCCAGCTAAACAAGTGTTTACCTGGCTGTACGATAATATAATGTGATAAGTACCGGACCTCTTTTTAGAAATTTGCCCGCAATGTTACTCCATACGTACGGGGATTTGCAAGATGCACAGCCCCGAAATCATAGGCATACTCTATATAAGTTTCATTACCCATATTTCGTACCCAAAAATACAACTCTGCATGCCGGGAGCTAACTCCCAACCTTGTGTTCAACAGGTGGTATGGTGATTGTTTCATTGTATTTGCAAGATCAAAATATTTTTCACCAAAATAAAACCATTCGGCACGAGCTATTAATCGCAACTGGTGTTTATCGCTTACAGTGTAACTATACTGGGCCGCTAACATGGAAGTAAGATCGGGAGTGAAAATCTGTTTCTTACCGTCTAAATCAACTGTTTGCCCATTAGAAGAAACTTTAAGTGATTTATAGCTCGCATCTGTATAACCGGCAGTATAATCGAATTGCAATCCTTTTGCTGGTTTAGTTGTTAATTCAAGTTCCAAACCTTTGCTGTTTAACGACCCTGTATTACGGGTAATTGTAATAGCGTCAGGCAATACCAATGTCGGTACCTGGGCATCGGTTAAGTAAGTTACGAATGCGGCTGCATTGATGAACAATTTGTTATTCAGCAGAGTATTTTTTATACCAATTTCAAAATTGTTGCTATACTCAGGTTTGTAGGGATAGAGCGGCGGTTGCGAAGGATCACTTGATAATTGTGTTAATCCGCCGGTGCGATAACCACGGCTAAAGCTACCATAAACGTTGCTGTTTGCTGATAGCTGGTATTGCAAACCCAGCTTCGGAGAAAATGCACTGAAATCAACTTTCCCCGTAGTATCAGGTCTTATAACAACAGCATCATCTCCATCATTTTGGTACTCTCCTTTTACTTTCAATGATTTATGCTCATAATCATAACGCAGGCCACCAAACAAAGAAAGTTTTTCTGTTAATGCGTAATTTAATTGCCCAAAAAAAGCAATGCCGGCATTGTTTGCCTCACTGGTGTTGATAGTAGAAAAATTTATAGCAGGTGCGCCGAGCATGCCGGCATCCTCGCCATAATGCGTAGCTTGTTTTACAGGGTTATCCTGCAGAAACAAATAGGTACCGGCAGTCCAGTTAAGTTTTGACGATTTATTATTAGCAGAACTCAAGCGAAATTCCTGGGTCAACACTTTTACGTTGTTCCATTTATTTCCGTAATCGTTTATAATAGTAACACCATCGAGTGGTGAAAAATCTCCATCTAATGGCTTATTGTAATAACGCCGGTTGTTCTGAAATGCGGTTAAAGATGTAAAGTCAATAGATGTACCGTTACGATGTATGGATAACGAAGCATTCATGGTATTATCAACCATCGTACTTACCGCATTCTGGTTTAGTTTAAACGGATTGTTCAAGGCATCTTCCAATCCAAAAACCATTGCAAAGGCACCATCATTTTGGTTGTTCTGGTGTTTCGCATTCAAAGTAAATGACCAACCATCTCCCGGCAGGTATTTCAGGAAGTAATTTCCGGTAAAACCATCCTGTTTGTCGAATGACCTGTTATTAAATTCGTTGGTATAAAAACCTTTCCTGGCATTGAATAATCCTGAAGCGCCGAAAAAAAGTTTGTCTTTAACTATGGGTGTTCTAATTGCTGCACTTACGCGTTGTTGCCGGTAATTTCCAAGGCTTAATTCAACAAATCCGTTTGTATTATTAGTTGGTTGTTTTGTGATAATATTAATAACCCCACCCATTGCATTTCTTCCATATAGTGTGCCCTGGGGACCACGCAGAACCTCAATGCGTTCGATGTCGTTTAGTTGCGGAATATAGGTATCTAAACTGAACTGGTTTACCCCATCGATATAGGTTGCTACTGCAGGATCGTAAGAAGTTGTTGTGATACCCCTTATAGAAGTTACATTCCTATCATCACCCGAATTGCCGGAGTATAAACCAGGTACAATTCCGCTGATATCTTTGGCATTCCATAAACGATATTGCTGTAACTGCTGCGCCGTGATGGCTGTAACACTTGATGGTTGTTTCTGCAAAAGCGTTTCTTTTTTATCGGCCGTAACGGTTACAGATTCCAATTGCATGCTTACCGGCAATAATTTGAAATCAAGCTGCTGACCAGTAGATGACAACACCATCATTGTTGCCATAGAAGCATACCCTGCTGCAGATACTTCGATGGTATATTTTCCCTGGGGCACATTAGCAAAACTGAACAACCCATTTTCATCAGTAAATTCATACATAGCAGTATTAAGCAAATGCACACTAGCCCTATAAATTGGCTTTGATGATTCATCTGTAACCTTTCCATTGATTCCTGTAGTTGATTGCGACTGACCTTTTAATCCAATCAACATGATCATCCACAGTAACAAAATTCCCCTCTTCATAAACACTTTTCTATTTGATTAAAAACTGCTGCACTCTTAAAATTAAAAATAATCGCTGATCGGAAACGCTTACTTCGCCGCAAATGTTACTGCTCTAATTGCACCATTTACCTGTTCTGTTGCCTTATAAATGAAATAAATGGTATGCATTTTTTGGTCGGCCACAGGCTGAATGGGTATTTTGAAAGTACCGGTTGACTGTTCTGCAGCTGGTGGCGCCAACGTTGCGGTTCCCAATAACTGGCCATCAATTGCGTCTAACCTTGCCTCTATAGTAATTGGGTTTGCAAATGGTTTCCTCCAGCCAGTTTCGAGGTTTATAGATCGAACACCTGTTAGATCTATACCTGGATAATCGAACCAACCGGTAGCTGCCGGAAAGCGAAGGAAAGATGTTCCGCCAGCTTTACCTGCTACAAATCCGTTCAATTTTTCCTTACCGGTAAATGAAAGGATATTGCCAGACAAGGCAGCAGAACTATTACCGGTTAACGCTTTGATATTATTACCGCCCTTATCTGTATAGCTCGCGGATAGCACCATTACTGTTCCGGGTTTTTGATTTGCAGGTGGAACAACAGACCCGGTTGGCGGCAATGATTTTTTTACAGCGGCTGTATTGCCCAATGATAAGATCCAGGTCACAATTTGCTGCACATCGCCATGTGAAATAGTAGGATGGGCAGGCATAGCCACTTCGCCCCAAACACCTGCACCACCTTTTACAATTTTCTGCGTCAGGTGGGTAAATGCATCTTTATTGGCCAGGTACTTTTTAGACACATCAAGATAAGATGGCCCTACCGAAGGTTCTGCTTCTTTATGACAAGCTTTGCAATCCAACGAAAGCACCAGGCTTTTACCAGAAATACTTGCCTGGCCCTGCTGGTGACCCATGGCTGATGCAGCTTTGTCAAAACCTTCAACATATTCTACCGAAACAAAAAGATTGGCAGGGTCGATCGCCGATGTGTCTTTTGGATCAAGCACTTTAACAGCATAATTTACCGGTGCGCCGGGCAGGTAAAACGATTTGTTGCTTCCACTTAAATCAATGGTAACCTGCGGTGTTTCATTACCAGCGTATAAAGTTTTTATTTCACTTGTTGAAGAATCTCCTTTGCTATCTTTTGCAACTACAGAAACATTGAAATCTCCGGCCGTTTTGTAAGTATAACTTAGTGAAGGTTCTGTAGTTTCTTGTGTAGTACCGTTTCCTAAATGCCAGGTGTAGGTAATCTTATCTTTTTCCGGGTCCTTTGCCTTAATGGTAGCATTGATGGTAAGGGGTAGAACGCCCGAGGTTTTGTCGATCTGTAGATCAGCAATTGCAGGCGCACGGTTACCCGGGTTAAAATCTATTCTCGCTATCCCAGCATCCGGGTTCTTAGTAAACCAACCATTACCATATTCCAAAAGGTATAATTTTCCATCGGGTCCAACTTCCATATCAATCAGTGAATTCACTTTAATAGAAGGAAAGAATGGTTCCATTTTATCAAAATCACCATTGGGCTTCATGGTTACTACTTTTATCCAGCCCCTGATCCAATCATACACAAACAATTTGCCGTTATAATATTCCGGCAATCTTGTTTCTTTCGGATACATGTCGGTATAATACACAGGCCCGGCCATGGCGTTTCTTCCACCTGTAGCTACCTGGGGAAAATCGTGAGACGCTGCGTATGGATACCAGATAAATGCAGGTTGCGCTGGTGGTAATTCTGTTAAACCGGTATTGTTCCTGGAATTATTTATGGGTTTGGCAGGATCATAAGCCGGCCCGCTCTTCCCGGTTGCATAGTCGAATTGGCGGTAAGCATAATTATTACCCACAAAAAGCGGCCAGCCAAAATACCCGGCTTTCCGTGCCTGGTTTACTTCATCATAACCTCTTGGTCCACGGGTGTCGAAACTGTCGTTTGCAGCATCAGGACCAACCTCTCCCCAATAAAGATTGCTGTTTTTTTGATCCACCGAAATACGGTATGGATTACGGTTTCCCATCACATAAATCTCGGGCCTGGTTTTGTCTGTTCCCTTTGGAAAAAGATTTCCTTCGGGTATTTCATAAGTGCCATCATCTTTGATTTTTATACGCATGATCTTTCCACGCAGATCATTGGTGTTGCTGGAAGATCTTCTTGCATCATATTGTTCATGTCCCGGCAAATCGTTCATAGGACTATAACCACTGTTAACAAAAGCTTGTCCTTTTTCATCAAATGGTGTGGAATTATCACCGGCAGAAAAATACAATACCTTTTCGGGGCCAAATGCTATTGAGCCACCAGTATGACAACAAATTTCACGTTGCGATTTTACATCCAGGATTACTTTTTCTGTTGTAAGATCAAGGGTGTCATTTTTAAAAGTAAATCTTGATAAACGGTTTACTGCTGTATCAATAGGACTATAATAAATATAGATCCAGTTGTTCTTTGCAAAGTCGGGGTCTTTTGCCAGGCCAAGCACGCCCTCTTCTGCATTTACACCAGGTGCCGAAGCTTTGAAATATGCATTTAAAAAGCCTACCTGTTTTACTTTTTTAGTTTCCTGTTTATACAACATTATTTCTCCCCTACGCTGCACCACAAGTATATCCAGGTTTGGCAAAACAGTCATTTCCGTGGGCTCATAAAAGTCGCCTTGCGCCAACTGCGTTTTTGTAAACCTGTCTTCATCGGGCGGGTATTGTGTTGTTGCTTTTGAATAATCCAGGTTTTTATTTTCTCCGATGGCATATTGTATTCCACCCAATAAATGTTGCAGGTAAAGTGAATCAGCATATGACTCTTTCGTATGTCCTAACTCAGTATAGAATGCCCTTCCGCCATCATATTCATGGTACCAGGCCATAGGATGATTGGCACCATTGTCGCCACCAGTATAGCTTTTTTCATCGATGGTGATCAAAACATGAACATCCTTATTTAATTTTTTAAAGTTATACCATTCATCTTTTCTTTTCCATTGGGCAGGCAAATGTTTGGTAGCAGCAAATTTGTTATCTACTACATTTAAAACAGCTTCCTGTTGTGCCGGGTGACTAGAAAAATAGGCACCCACCAATCTTCCATACCAACCCCAGTCATATTCGCTGTCGGTAGCTGAATGAACACCTACAAATCCGCCACCTGATTGAATGTATCTTTCAAAGGCAACTTCCTGTAAATGATTCAAAATATCGCCGGTAGTATTTAGAAATACGATCGCAGAATAATTCTTTAAAGAATCTTCGTTGAAATAGCTGGCATTGGTGGTTGTATCAACATCAAACTGTTGTTGATTTCCAATCTGCATAATTGCAGTATTTCCTTCGGGGATTGATTCATGGTAAAAATCAGCAGTCTTACTAAACACTAAAATCCTTGGTTTACCTTCTCTTTTAGTTTTACAGGAAAAAACCAACAGCATGATGGCAAACAAACAAACAGATTTGATAACGGCAAAGCAACGGTTCATGAATGATCTTTTAAATGGAAAGCAATATAAATAGTGAAAACAAGATGTAAGCAGTAATATGACGCTTAATGCAAATGCGGCAATCGCCCTTTTACTTTTGGTAAACGGAATATTGTTTCAACGTTTTTACCCTAAGCCGGTCGCCGTCGACGAAAACTTTTAGATAGTCGCGAAATTTTTTCTCTTTATCAAGAAAACCCACCAGGCATTCCAGGTCGTTATTTCCTTTTTTAATAACGGGCTCCGGCTCAAAACCAAAATTTGGAAAACTGATCGTATCCATCCCTGACATTTCCTGGTATTTCATTTCTAAAACATAATCAAAACGCCGGGTGGTTTCTTTTAAGGAAACTTTGAAATCCCAGGCATTTAAATCATTTGGAATGGCATAACGGTAACTGGCAACCGGTTCAGGCTTAACTACGGTTCTTTCAGGCGAAATAGTAGATGTTATGCTTACAGAACTACTATCGGTACCGCCTCCCGGTCTATTTGAATTATTGCAGCTGATAATACAAAAACCGGACACGATTAATAAAAACCCAAATGCACTATTTCCTCGTGTTTTATTGAATCTTTTCTTATCAACCATCTGACGCTCCAATTTACTCACAGCACTTAAAATAGAAAATGAATTAAAAATATTTACAGGTAACTATTTCAGCTGATCGTACAAGCCGTCGTGCTCATATTTACCATCGAACAACTTCCGCGGGGTATCTTTCGGCATGATGATGCAATGCCGCTCTTACGAAATCATAATCATGATAAACTGTCATTGCATCCTTGAAATTTTCAAATGATGAAAGGCAATTCTCGTCCACATAACCCATTCCTGCAAACATACCCCTATCTATTAAAAAACCAACCTGAACTGCCCTACCTTTTTCATCGATACCTTTTTGCACGATAGCAAAACCGGGCAAGTTATTTTTCAAATGATGAATCGCAGCTTTCATCTTGATATTGTGGGAAGCAACAGTGTTTGCATCTGAAACAAAATTGTTTGCCGTTGCAAAAACCATTTGTTCCTGCATATCAAACATCGACATGAGTTTCCGGCCTATGCTAAAACCTTCCTCTTTCCGGTTAAAGCAATGCAGCGCCGGCAGGTGTTTTCTTTTCTTCTCAATTACTAAACGCATCAACCCTGTTTGATCTTCGTAGGTGTACAATCCATACATCTGTTCAAATCTTTTCTGGCTGCGATTATACAATGGCCAGCGTTTCTTAATTTCCAACGCTTCCAGCACAATGGCCATGAATTCTGTAGCGCAGGATTGGTAAGTAATACTATAAATATTTCGAATGAATTCCTGTTTGCGCTGGTTTGGATTGTTATTGGCAAAATGACTCCTTACACGAAACTTGATATTTTTTGCTTTTCCAACGTAGATCACCTTGCCGCTTCTATCATGAAAATAATATACACCGGGGCAGTAAGGCAGGTTGTTGATCTGCTCTTCGGGCACATTCATAGGCAGGTAACTGTGGGGGTTTTTACCCTTTAATAATTCCTGCAAATGTTTGCTTCCTTCGTCTGCCAGCATCAATTGTTCAAGTAAAGAAACAGTAGCAGTAGCATCACCTCCTGCCCTATGGCGATTTTCGATTCCAATATTAAGTTCGCGGGTAATATTGCCAAGGCTGTAAGAAGGTTTGCCGGGTACTACCTTGCGGGCATACCGTACCGTACATAACTTTTTAGCCTGCCAGTTAAAACCGCATTGCAACAAATGGTGGTGGATAAATGAATAATCAAAATTTACATTGTGCGCAACAAAAACACGGCCATTCAGGAGGTTGTAAATTTTATCGGCAACCTCTTCAAAACAAGGAGCATCTGCAACGGTATAATTTGAAATACCGGTTAGTGCCGTGATATAATTGGGTATATGTTGCTTTGGATTGATAAGGGTTTCATACCTTCCTTCCGTACTGTTTCCATTGTGCAACACGATAGCTATTTCTGTGATGCCACCATATTGCGCATTTCCACCCGTAGTCTCAATATCAACAATAGCGAACATGCCCGCAATGTAAAGATTTCCCAATAAATTTAGCAAATTGTATGAAGGAATTGCCAGTCAAACGGGCAAAAAAGTTTAATGCTGGCCTTGTTCCTTCAAATGCAAACTTAATTATTGCCGGCTATAGCTTTTGCCGCTATAAATCCGGTAGTCCAGGCATTTTGAAAGTTATAGCCACCTGTAATTCCATCTACGTCAATAATTTCACCGGCAAAATATAGTTGTGGTTTCAATTTACTGGCCATTGTATTTACCTCAATTTCCTGTAATTTAATGCCTCCCGCTGTTACAAATTCTTCTTTGAAAATAGTTTTACCATTTGCCTGCAACTCGTACCCGCACAGGTTTTTAACCAGTTTGTTTTGTTCTGCTGAAGGCAAATCGGCCCAACGGATATCCGGGCTTGCCCCCGATTGAATTACCAGGAATTCAAATAAACGCTGTGGGATGGTAATCCATTCGGTATTTACAACTTTTTGCGTGGCTTTTGCCTGCCGGTGCTGTAAAATTTTCTCCCGCAAACTATTTTCATTAAACCCTGGGAGCCAGTTTATGATGACGGAATAGTTGTAATTCTTTTCAGCTAACTCCCTGGCAGCAAATGCACTCAATTTTAAAATTGCCGGTCCACTTAGCCCCCAGTGCGTTATTAAAACGGGCCCTTCTGTAACGAGTTTCGAGCCAGCCAATTTTACCTGTGCATTTAAAGAGGTCACTCCCATCAATTTCCTGATAGGATGATCGGGAATATTAAAAGTAAAAAGAGACGGAACAGGATCAGATATGGTATGATTGGTTGCGGATGTGATCCATTTAAACTGTTCTTTTTTTGCGAATCCTCCGCAGGCAATACAAAGATTTGCAGCTTTTATTTTATTGCCGGCAGAAGTAGTAATAACCCAGGTATTCTGCTCGTAATCAAGGCTGGTCACAATAGTATTTAGTTGAAGTTTGATGCCTTTATTATTCGCCTCTTTAAGCAGGCAGTCTATAATTGTTTGGGAATCGTCGTTTGCAGGAAACATGCGTCCGTCGGTTTCGGTTTTAAGTAAAACACCACGCTCTTCAAACCATTTAATGGTATCTGTGGTGAAAAACTGGTGAAAGGCTTTTTTCAGGAATTTTTCGCCACGCGGGTATCTTTTGATCATTTGAGAGATCTCGAAACAGGCATGGGTAACATTGCACCTCCCACCCCCGCTAACTTTTACTTTTTGTAATACCCGCGATGATCTCTCAAGAATAATTACCTGCAGGTTTGGATTCATCCTGGCTGCATTTACCGCACAAAAATACCCGGCAGCACCTCCTCCAATAACTACTAAATTGTTCAGTTGATTCACCAGGCAAAGATGACGGGAAATTATGTAATTGAAAACGGGGAGTTGTGGCGAATCGCGACAATAATTGCCGGGCATTGGTTTTTAATCTTACAGGCCAACAATTCTAATTTAATTATACATATGCAGCTTGCTTTTTATGGTGCAGCCCGCACGGTTACAGGTTCCAAACACTTACTTTCTCTCACAAACGGCATAAACATTCTATTGGATTGCGGTATGTTCCAGGGTTTAGGAGCTGCTTCAAACGAGTTGAATAACCAATTTGGATTTGACCCTGAGATGGTTCATTTCCTGGTACTGTCGCATGCACATATCGATCACTCAGGTCTTATTCCGAAATTGGTTAAAGATGGGTTTAAGGGGAAAATATTCGCCACAGCTCCCACCCGCGACCTCGCAGGAATTTTACTGGAAGACTCGGCCAATATTCAAAACAACGGCCATGGAAAAAAAGAGGAAATCGATTCGGAAGCTTTTTATTCACTGGATGATGTCGCCGCTACAATGCATCTTTTTGAAGCCATTGAATACAACCAGCCTACGACAATTGCTGAAGGTGTTACAATCTGTTTTACAGAAGCAGGACACTTGCTGGGTAGTGCTGCTGTTCACTTTACTATTGTAGAAGATGGCATTTCAAAACAGCTCGCATTTGGAGGAGATACCGGAAGATTCCGGGATGCCATTCTTTGTCCGCCCGCTTGTTTTCCACAAGCCGATTATATTATACTCGAAAGTACTTATGGCAATAAATTACATGAGGCAACATTTAGTACTACTGATACGCTGATGAAGATCATCATGAAAACCTGCATCATGAAAAAAGGACAGTTGGTTATTCCTGCCTTCAGTCTTGGCCGCACACAGGAATTATTGTACTTTTTAAACCAGCTCAGCCTCGAAAAAAGATTACCGGAGATACCGGTTTATGTTGATAGTCCGTTAAGCTATGCTGCTACACAAATTTTTAAAAGCTATAAAGGATATTTCAATGAACGCATTCAAAAAATAATGCAGGTAGATGATGATCCTTTTGACTTTCCCGGCTTACAATTTACCGTATCTGTTGATGAAAGCATACAGGCAAAAAACTATACTGATCCATGTATCATTATTGCTTCCAGCGGGATGGCAGATGCAGGCAGAGTCAGGCACCATATTGCGGCAACGGTTGATAATCCTGCAAACACAATATTGCTGGTAGGTTATTGCTCGCCGTCTTCGTTAGGTGGCAAGCTAATGAACGGAGCAAAATCTGTTTCGATTTCAGGTGATGAATATCCCGTAAATGCCGATATTGAAGTTTTACAAAGCATGAGTGCGCATGGAGATTGTGATGATTTGTGTCGGTTTGTTTCCTGCCAGAACCCGGAACAAGTTAAACAGATCTTTCTTGTTCATGGTGAATACGAAATGCAGGTGGGTTTAAGAGACAGGTTGATGCGCAAGGGCTTCAATAACATCACCATTCCTGCATTGAATGAAGAGATCACCGGCCTGTGAAAAATAAACGCTTTTAATATTCAAACAAGCATTTGATTTTTTCATTTATTTCTGTGTCTATCCGTTCAATCAGTATTGACTATTTACAATGAGTGAACCATTCATTGTCTTTTATGTGCATTTTCACAAGAGCTACCTGTTCCTCAATTTACCAGGCTTTTCTGTGTAAACCGTGAGCCATTCTAAATCAAATAAACCTGGTCTTCAATATTCATTAGAAAAATCTAATCTGCTCTCTCAGCTTTATCTGTTCTCAACCGTGTAATCCGTGTTCCACTTATCCTTTTCCAAATCCAACCAATATCATGTTTTCACCATCCTGAAATCATATTTTATACCTCATATTTATAATAATTTGTAACCAGAAAGAATGTTTCATTTTTAAAATATACGATCATGAAAAAGCTATTGGTTATGATGCTGTTACTACCTGTGATGGATACCTATTCGCAGGCGAAATGGGAAAAAAATTACGATTTCGTAGACAACTGTATTTGCGGACTTTCAAGGGTAAAAAAAGATGGCAAAGTTGGATATGTAAACAAAGAAGGCGTTGTTTTGATTAAAGTGGAATATGATGAAGGACTCACATTTAAAGAAGGCTACACTGCGGTAAGGCAAGGTGCAAAATGGCGGTATATGGACAGCACCGGCAAAGCAATTACGGAATCTATTTTCGACGATGCTATCAGCTTTAACGACGGACTCGCAGCTGTTTCAAAAGGCAGCCAATATGGGTATATAAATGTTAGTGGCGAGGTAATAATTCCATTTACTTTTTCCAATGCACATGCCTTTTCAGAAAACCTGGCTGCAGCATCCAATGCAAAAGGTTTTTGGGGTTATATTGACAAAAAAGGTAATTGGATAATTAAACCTGTTTACGATTTTGCCGATGAATTTACAAACGATGAAGCCAGGGTAATGAAAGGCGATAAAGTGTTGTATATCGACAAACAAAATAACGTGGTTCACAAATAATAATTTGCTACACAATTAGAGGTTCTGTTTAAAAAAAGTATCAGTTTTAAGACTGAGAACCTGCAGAGATTTTAGGCAAACTGCGTGTTTTCCCAAGAAGGTATTTGTCCCTGATCACTTTTTCTACAGGCACACCCTGCAATTTGCTTTCAAGCCAACTGATAACATCCAGGTAAGCAAAAGCCCTTGCTTCTACCTGGTTGTGTTCATATTTTTTTATTCTATCCAGCAAGGCCTGCAACTTAGGTTTTACATCCCTGTACGATAAATGGAACGACTCTCTTAAAAAGGTAAACATCGCTTCTTCCACCGCACTCAGGTTTTCCATTTTTGCCATAAACCGATAGACTGATTTTACCAGGTAAGCCAGCAAATCATGATTGCCTAATTCGAAATGTGCAATCAGGTGTAACAATCTCGCATAGCATTGTAAATCGGTTCTCAGATCTACTTTCCAGTTGATAATTTTATTTAGATAATCAATTGCTCTTTCGTTATCACCGCTTCCAAAATACAGGCAGGCAAGTTTATAATAAAACACCAATACACGGTGCCGGTCAAGGTATAAACCATATTCCTGTAGCCTGCTTTCAATTTCCTGTACTAATGTCAATCCCTCTGTAAAAGTTCCTGTAAGAAAGTGCTTGTGAATTTTTGAAGTATAGAGGTATAGAAAAGTTTGAATCCGGTAGTTATCGTTTCCCTGCACTTGCGGACTTTCCCAGAACTCTTCGAACTCATTTAAAACTTCAAAGAATTTTTTTGAATTACGCAGATCGTAATGCGCTCCCAGTAAATTGTGCATGCCTTTTATATACTGGATCTTTTCCACTTGTTTCATCTGTGGATGTTCGTGATATAGCGCTACCCACCGCTGGGCATACCGGTAATAGGTTAGAAAATCCTGGCGGATAAATGAATACCAGCAATAACTCTGGTAGAGGTATAATTTTTCATAAAAACCGGGAGCCTTACCAAATTGACCGGGTTGGTATTCCAGGGGTAAATGGCTTTTAAAATAATATTCCACTGATTCTTCATCCTGTTTATTCCGCGCATGGCCATGTTTAAGATACCAGCTGTACAATTGCAGGCTCAGGTTGCTCATGGCATTTACACGGCCGATCAATGTGCCCAGCATATCCGATTCTTCAGCCAGGTGATCCGCCCTTGCCTCCATGCTTCGGGTAATGTACATGGCTTCAATCTTCTTTTCTAACGAGACCACCAACTGGTGATACAAGTGTTGGTTATAATGTCTTGCAGTAAGTTTTAACCGCTCCAGCACTTTCAGTGATTGCAGGTAAAGCCCTTTACTGTACAAAATTCGGGCATAATCGAGCTGCTCATGCAATTGCATTTCGATATTATCTTCATCCTTCAGCAAACGAAGGCTTGCCAATATCAAACGATATAGATTAGCCTTTAAGTTGCTCAGCTGCATTTTGCTGATATCCGGATTTTTTTTGAGTAATACCACCTCATCATATTCATCCATCCGGTCCAGCGCATCAAAAAGTTGGATCACCTTAAGCTCGGGATTAGCAGTGTTTCGCTGCCCATAAAGCTTAAAATTGCGTTTTTCGCCCTTCCCAAGCGATTTTATGAGTTGAAATAGATCATCTTTTTGTCTGTTAGGCATTGTATTCTCCTGGTTAGTGAAATCCGCGCCAGCATTGGATTTGAAGCGAAAAAGACATGGTTACCCACTGTAAATTTGCTGCTAATTTGCTCGCGTAAACAAAAGTAACCGCATTTAACTTTACCAGATGCCTTGCCTTCACTAAAGGTTGGTAAAAAAGCATTTATAGGCATTTTTCAATTTTAACTCAATATCATGGCTGATAAAATCCAAATTTTTGATACCACTCTTCGCGATGGCGAGCAGGTGCCGGGTTGTAAATTAAACACAGCAGAAAAAGTGGAACTCGCTTTATTGCTCGAGGCATTAGGAGTTGATATCATAGAAGCCGGATTTCCCGTTTCCTCTCCCGGTGATTTTTCATCAGTGGAAGAAATTTCAAAAGTTATTAAAAATGCGACCGTTTGCGGACTTACAAGGGCAGTTCAAAAAGATATAGAAGTAGCAGGTGCAGCTCTCAAATACGCCAAACGCCCCCGGATTCATACCGGCATTGGCACTTCAGATCTCCATATCAAAGCCAAGTTCAACAGCAACCGCGAAGACATCCTGGTTCGTGCTATACAGGCGGTTAAATGGGCCAAAAATTTTGTGGATGATGTAGAATTTTACGCCGAAGATGCAGGTCGTACCGATAACGAATACCTTGCCCGTGTAGTGGAAGCCGTGATAAAAGCTGGAGCAACGGTTGTGAATATTCCGGATACTACCGGTTACTGCCTGCCTCATCAATATGGTGAAAAGATGGCCTTTCTGATGAACAACGTACCTAATATGCATAAGGCCATTCTCTCCTGCCATTGCCATAACGATCTTGGCTTGGCAACAGCTAATTCAATTGCAGGTGTTATTGCGGGTGCCCGGCAGATAGAATGTACCATCAACGGGATTGGCGAACGAGCGGGTAACACATCTTTGGAAGAAGTGGTGATGATCTTAAAGCAACACAAATCGCTCGGATTATATACTAATATCAATACCGAAATGTTGAATCCTATGAGCCGGCGGGTGTCTGATACCATGCGCATGACGGTTCAGCCTAATAAGGCAATCGTAGGAAGCAACGCATTTTCTCATTCTTCCGGCATACACCAGGATGGCTTTTTGAAAGAAGCACTTACCTATGAAATTATTAACCCGGTTGAAGTAGGCGCCGATGAATCGAAGATTGTGCTGACTGCCCGTAGTGGCCGAAGTGCACTGGCTTTTCGTTTTCACAAACTGGGTTACCAGTTTACCCGTGATGATGTAGATGCATTGTACCAGGAATTTTTAAAAGTAGCTGATGTTAAAAAAGAAGTGATGGAAGATGACCTGCATGCCATGGCAAAACAGTTTGAAACCGCTACTGCCTAATTTACCTCAAAATATAATCTTACGTATATTAATGGAAAAAGTTTTCGATATAATAAGCCAGACCAAGGCAAACTTTCTAGGGATAATGGATGGACTTTCCGTTGAGCAACTTAATAAAATACCAGCTGGTTTTAACAATAATATCATCTGGAATTTTGCGCACAGCATTTCTTCCATGCAGGTATTGTGTTACAAGTTATCCGGCCTTCCATTAGTAGTTGATGAAAACTTTGTTGACCTTTTTAAAAAAGGTACAAAGCCCGAAGGTTTTATTGATGCAGACAAACTGGCTCATATAAAAAAGTTATCCGCACTAACATTCGAAAAATTAAAACTCGATTTCCACGATAAAATTTTTAAAGATTATACTCCCTATACTACCAGTTATAATGTATCCTTAAATAGTATAGAAGAAGCTATCCAGTTTGTATCTGTTCATGATGGTTTGCATTATGGATATGCTATGGCCCTAAAAAGATTGGTTTAATCCGACAAATTCATACAAACCAAATTTTATAAGTGCCATTATCATCTCTAATAGTAAATAAAGTATCTGCCAAATGGCAGGGAAATACTGTATTGGATGATATTTCATTTGAATTGCAGGCAAATGAAAATTTATTGATAACAGGAAATTCAGGTAGTGGCAAAAGCTTGCTGGCAAAGGCTTTGAGCGGGAAACTATTTCATTTTGGAACGATTGACTATTTACAAAATGATAAAAAAAGTACGCCTCATGTAATATTTGTAGAACAGCATTATCATTTTAAAAATCTTTCGAACGTAAATAGTTTTTATTACCAGCAACGCTTTAATAGTTTCGATGCAGATGATGCAGCAACAGTTTTCCAGGAATTGGAAAAAGTAAATAATGCTACCACCCGCAACATAAATGACTTATTGCTTCAGTTTGATTTGCTTGACTTGTCAGCTTCTCCGTTGCTGCATTTGTCCAGTGGTGAACACAAAAGATTTCAACTGGTGAAGGCCTTGCTGCAATCTCCTGAATATATCATTTTCGACGAGCCATTTACCGGGCTTGATTTGCAAACAAGAACAAAGCTGAAAAAAACGATTGATAATCTTGCTGCTAATGGTACAACCTGTATAGTTATCTGCAATCCAGTTGATGCACCAGCCTGTATAACACATGTGTTGGAGTTGGAAAAAGGGAAAATCAAACAATTAATACCTAAATCAGCATTTGTTGCTGAAACAATATCATACCATCAACATTTGGATGGTACAGCCATTTTTTATGAGCCATTAAAAGTTAGCTTTACTGAAGCCATCGCTTTCAATAATGTTTCAGTTTCTTACGGATCTAAATCAATTCTAAAGGGCATTAATTGGAATGTTCAACAGGGAGAAAAATGGCTTTTAAAAGGAAAAAATGGTGCAGGGAAATCTACTTTGTTAAGCCTGATAACCGGTGACAACCCCCAGGCTTACGCCAACGACATTTATTTGTTTGGAAAGAAAAGAGGAACAGGTGAAAGCATTTGGGATATTAAAAAACAAATAGGATACGTGTCGCCTGAACTGCAATGGTATTTTGATACCGGGATCAGTTGTTACCAGGTAGTTGCCTCCGGGCTTTTTGACACCATTGGTTTATTTAGAACTTTAACTACTACTCAAAATTTGCAGGTTAAAAATTGGCTGCAATATTTTGGACTTTCTTCCCATTCACAACAATTATTGGCTGCTTTGCCCGCAGGTAAACAAAGGCTTGCATTGCTGGCAAGGGCCATGGTAAAAAATCCTCCGGTATTAATTTTAGATGAGCCTTGCCAGGGTTTAGACCAGCACCAAAAAGAACATTTTATTCAATTAACCGATACACTTTGTGTCAATTCACCACGCACATTGATTTATGTTTCTCATTATGCTGAAGATGTTCCTGCCTGTGTTAAAAAAGTATTGGAATTAAAGGAAGGAAGCGCAAGCATTTACGACCACAAACCCTTAAACAACACACATTCAAAACAACATGAATAAAAACATCACAATAATATATGGCGATGGCATTGGCCGGGAAGTGACCCAGCAGGCTATAAAAGTCCTCGAGGCAATTGCTTCAGAATATAAGCACGAATTTACATTTACCCGTGCCCTTTTGGGAGCAGAGGCAATTGATAAAACAGGCACGGCTTTGCCGGCTGAAACCGTTGAAATAGCTTTAAAAAGTGATGCTGTTTTATTTGGTGCAGTGGGCGATCCTAAATATGATAACGATCCCAATGCGAAGGTTCGTCCGGAACAAGGGATACTTGGTATCCGAAAAGCATTGCAGTTGTTTGCCAATATCAGACCTATCAATGTTTACCAGGCATTAAACCATTTGTCTCCTTTAAAAGCCAAACAATTAGAAAATGTTGACTTTTTAATTTACAGGGAACTTACAGGAGGAATCTATTTTGGCAACAAGGAAACCAATGAAACTCGTACCTGGGCGAAAGATGAATGTACTTACTCCCAGGAGGAAATTGAACGTATTGCCCACCTGGCTTTTAAAGCAGCCCGTGAAAGAAAAAAACGACTGACGCTTATCGATAAGGCTAATGTGCTCGAAACATCCAGGCTTTGGCGCAGAGTAGTTCAAAATGTAGCTACACAATACACCGATATTACAGTGAACTATATGTTTGTTGATAATGCAGCCATGCAAATCATCATCAACCCGGCCCAGTTTGATGTGATTCTTACAGAAAACTTATTTGGTGATATTATAAGTGATGAAGCAAGTGTATTAACAGGTTCATTAGGCCTCGCTCCTTCTGCGTCGGTTGGTAATACCATAGGCTTTTTTGAACCTATCCATGGTTCTTTTCCACAGGCTGCAGGTAAGGATATTGCTAACCCGCTTGGCAGCATTTTATCAGCTGCGATGATGCTTGATTATTTCAACTTGAAAGAAGAAGCAACAGTTATCAGGGCTGCCGTAAACTGGACATTAGCAAACGCTTTTGTAACAAAAGATATTGACCCGGTTAATTTTTATTTTACCAGCACGATAGGTGATTTAATAACCGATTATATCCATGGCAAAGTACCCGAAGCTGTAAATAAGAATAATATAGAAATGCGAAAATCAACAATAATTTAAATAGACAGTTAAAAATCGAAGGCTTAAAAAAAAGCCAGAATAAAAAGTTCTTTCAAAAATATTCAATTGTAAATATTACATTCGTGGTTCAAACGCCACAATTAATGTTTAGCAGGGGAGTTAATAACGTCATTACCATTTCAGCACAATTGCTCACTGTGGTGGTAGTCATTATTCTTCCTATAAACGGAGGTGGTAGTTGTTAGCATAAAAATTAAAAAGCATTATAACAGCCCGCCTCCTACAGGATGCGGGTTTTTTATTGCACCTATAAAAGCATTATTAACCTTCATTAAAAATTAGCGATCAACAAAAAAAATGACCTACTACAACCACGATACCATTATCTATCAAAACGGCAGCTTCGTGAAAGCAGCTGATGCCAAAATTGATTTGTATAGCCAGACCATGCATTATGGCCTTGGCGTATTTGAGGGTATTCGTTCCTACAAACTTGTAAATGGTGAAACCCGTGTGTTTAAAGCGTTTGAGCATTATGAAAGGTTGGAACGTTCTGCAAAAGCACTGAACCTACCCTATCATTGGAACACAGAGGATTTAATTGTAGCTACTTATGAAGTACTTGAAAAAAACAATTTGCAGGATGCCTATATCAGGCCATTAATTTATTGTCCTGCCAACATGAGTTTCAGCTTGAATACAGAGAGTTTTATCACTATCCAGGCATGGGAAATGGCTCCATTCTTAGGTGATAAATTATTACGTATTATGACATCAACTTTTCAAAGACCAAATCCAAAAGGATTTAAGATTGAAGCCAAAGCATGCGGCCATTATGTAAACTCAATTTTAGCAAGCCAGGAAGCAAAGACAAACGGATACGATGAAGCCATGTTGCTGGATATTAATGGCTTTGTAGCGGAGGGTCCGGGCGCAAATATTTTTATTGAGAAAGATGGGATTTTGATAACTCCCCCGGCAGGAAACATACTACCAGGTTTAACCAGGGCTGCGATATTTGATTTATGCGCAGAATATGATATCCCCGTAGCAGAAAGATTTTTTACTGCAGAAGAAATGAAAAAGGCAGACAGTGCTTTTTATTGCGGAACCGCTGCAGAAGTAATTGGTGTTCAGTCGGTCGATGAAACAATCTTTCCTGTAGAATGGAATGCTACTAAAGGTGCAGTTATCCAAAAGGCATACCTGCAACTTGTAAAAGAACCCTCTTATATCACATCATTAATAGAAGTGTAAAATAACAAATAAGAACAAGCGTAAGCAGCTACCATGGAAATAAACAAATACAGCAAGGTAATAACACAGGATCCAACGCAACCAGCAGCACAGGCGCAATTGTATGGCATTGGTTTAACCGACGATGATCTTAAAAAAGCACAGGTGGGAATTGTAAGCATGGGTTATGATGGTAATACCTGCAACATGCACCTGAATGACCTGGCAAAGCTTGTGAAGCAGGGCGTATGGGAGAATGATCTTGTTGGACTTATTTTTCACACGATTGGTGTCAGCGACGGTATGAGCAATGGTACACCCGGCATGCGTTATTCATTAATCAGCCGTGATGTAATTGCAGATTCCATTGAGGCTGTTTGTGGTGCACAATACTACGATTCATTGATTGCTTTACCGGGATGCGATAAGAATATGCCTGGTAGCGTGATGGCAATGGCAAGATTGAACCGCCCTTCTATTATGGTGTATGGCGGCACTATTGCGCCGGGACATTACAAAGGCCAGGACCTGAATATCATTTCTGCATTTGAAGCTTTGGGCCAACGCATTGCAGGTAATTTAAGCGACGAAGATTTTAAAGGCATCGTGATGAATAGCTGCCCCGGCGCAGGTGCTTGTGGTGGCATGTACACAGCCAATACCATGGCCTCTGCTATTGAAGCATTGGGTATGAGTTTGCCTTATTCGTCCAGCAATCCGGCTCTGAGTGATGAAAAACAAAAAGAATGTTTGGATGCAGGCAAAGCCATACGGTTGTTGCTTGAAAAAGATATCAAGCCACTGGATATTATGACTCGTAAAGCATTTGAAAATGCTATTACCGTCATCATGGTTTTAGGTGGTTCCACCAATGCAGTCCTGCATCTGATCGCTATGGCGAGAAGTGCAGGAGTCTCTTTAACTCAGGATGATTTCCAGGTTATCAGTGATAAGATACCAGTATTAGCAGATTTCAAACCAAGCGGTAAATATTTGATGCAGGACCTGCATGAAAAAGGTGGCGTTCCAACTGTTATGAAATATTTATTACAGGAAGGATTATTACACGGCGATTGCCTTACTGTAACAGGAAAAACCTTAGCGGAAAACCTGGCCAACGTACCAGACCTTGACTTTGCAACACAGGATATTATTTACCCGCTTGAAAGGCCTCTGAAAAAAACAGGTCACTTACAAATTTTATATGGTAACCTGGCTGAAGGTGGCAGTGTAGCAAAGATCAGTGGCAAAGAAGGTGAGAAATTTGAGGGCCCTGCCCGCGTGTTTGATGGCGAAATAAATTTAATTGCCGGCATCATGAGTGGGCGTGTTAAGGCTGGTGATGTTGTTGTAATAAAAAACGAGGGTCCGAAGGGTGCTCCCGGTATGCCTGAAATGCTGAAACCTACCTCCGCCATTATGGGTGTCGGTCTTGGTAAAAATGTTGCATTGATTACTGATGGCCGTTTTAGTGGCGGAACACATGGTTTTGTCGTCGGTCATATCACTCCCGAATCTTACGAAGGTGGCTTGATTGCATTTGTAGAAGACGGAGATATTATAACCATTGATGCAGTAAATAACAGGATCGTTTTAAATGTAAGCGACGAAATCATTGCAGCAAGAAAAGCTGGTTGGATTCAACCTGAATTGAAAGTTAAAAAAGGTTTATTGTATAAATATGCAAGAACGGTAAGCACCGCAGCAGATGGTTGTGTAACAGACGAATGTTAGAAATTGAATATTCGCTTTTAAGAATAATAATTGAATGACCGGTAACTCCGGATTAATAAAAAGAAACGTATTATGGAAACATTAGAACTGACAGCGCCGGTGGTAGAACAACCCGTTAAGACTGAACAACTAAGTGGTTCTGAAATAGTGATAAAAGCATTACTCGCCGAAGGAACAAAAACAGTATTTGGTTACCCGGGCGGAGCCATTATGCCAATCTATGATGCATTATATGACTATATGGATCAATTGGAACATATATTGGTACGACATGAGCAGGGCGGTATTCATGCTGCACAAGGGTTTGCACGCACTTCTGGCAAAGTTGGTGTAGTGTTTGCCACCAGTGGCCCGGGTGCTACTAATCTTGTTACCGGTTTGGCAGATGCGATGATCGACAGCACACCTGTTGTTTGCATAACGGGCCAGGTATTTGCGCACCTGCTGGGTACTGATGCTTTCCAGGAAACGGACGTGATAAATATTACAACACCCGTTACCAAATGGAATTACCAGGTAACAGATGCCAGTGAAATTGGAGAAGCGATTGCAAAAGCATTCTTTATCGCTAAAACAGGCCGTCCCGGACCAGTATTAATTGATATTACCAAGAACGCTCAATTACAGAAAACCGAATTCAGTGGCTACGAGCCTTGTAAGCATATTCGCAGCTACAGGCCCAAGCCTGTTGTAAGAGAAAAGTACATTGATGAAGCAGCAGAATTGATCAACAATGCTGAACGCCCTTTTATTATATGGGGGCAGGGGGTAATACTTGGCAAAGCAGAAAAACAATTTAAAGAATTTGTTGAAAAAAGTGGAATACCCGCGGCCTGGACCATCTTGGGTGCAAGTGCCATTGCAACCAATCATCCCCTAAACGTTGGTATGCTTGGGATGCATGGTAATTATGGTCCAAACCTTCTAACTAATGAATGCGATGTCTTAATTGCTGTTGGTATGCGGTTTGATGATCGTGTTACAGGACGGCTTGATAAATACGCTAAACAAGCCAAAGTAATTCATCTTGATATTGACCCTGCTGAAATTGATAAAAATGTAAAAACAACTGTTCCGGTTTGGGGCGATTGTAAAGAAACGCTTCCGTTACTTACAGAAAAAATAATTGCAAAATCCCATCCTGAATGGCACCAGCGTTTTAAAGACTGCGATATAAAAGAACAGGAAAAAGTTATCAAACCAGAGATGTCGCCCGTTTCAGATAAAATGACAATGGCGGAAGTAATTGATTCCTTAAATGAATTAACCAACGGAGATGCAGTAATTGTTACCGATGTTGGTCAACACCAGATGGTGGCCTGCCGCTATGCAAAATTTCACGAAACAAGAAGCAATGTAACATCCGGTGGTTTAGGTACCATGGGCTTTGCTTTACCTGCTGCAATTGGTGCTAAATATGGTGCGCCAGACAGAACTGTTGTTGCTATCATTGGTGATGGTGGATTCCAAATGACAATACAGGAATTAGGAACCATAATGCAATTTGGCGCAGAAGTTAAGATCCTGGTTTTAAATAATGAATTTCTTGGGATGGTTCGGCAATGGCAGCAACTGTTTCATGAAAAAAGATATTCGTTTGTAAATATTACAAGCCCAGATTTTGTGGCAGTCGCAAAGGGATATTATATCGACGGACAACGCATTAGTGACAGAAAAGATTTGAAAACAGCATTGGCAACCATGCTTAACCACAAAGGATCTTACCTGCTCGAAGTGATGGTTGGACAAGAGAACAATGTATTTCCAATGGTACCTCAGGGAAGAGGCGTTGCGGAAATTGTACTGGGAACAGATGAAATTTAAAAGGCTTACTTCAAATTAAATACGATGCTCAAACAGGAATATACCATAACCGTTTACACCGAAAATCATATCGGGTTATTAAACAGGATAGCAATTATTTTCTCCCGCAGAAAAATAAATATAGACAGCCTGAATACTTCTCCTTCCGAAATTGAAGGCATCCACCGGTTTAATATCGTGATTGTAGAAACCGAAGAAGTTGTAATTAAAGTTTGCCGCCAGATTGAAAAACAAGTGGAAGTTTTAAAAGCTTATTATAATACTAACGAAGAAATTATCTGGCAGGAATTGGCTTTGTACAAAGTGCCCACTGAAACGGTTGCAGAATTAGCGCCGGTAGAAAGATTGTTACGTCAATACGGCGCGAAAGCAGTTGTAATTCGTAAGGATTATACTGTGTTCGAAGTAACTGGCCACAGGGAAGAAACAGAAAAATTAGTGGAAGTATTACAGCCTTATGGTTTAATCGAATTTGTACGTAGTGCAAGGGTTGCAATCATTAAAGCAAGCAGTGGCTTCAATGAAAAACTGCGGGAATTTGAGTATCGGGAACCAAGCGAAGACGAACTGGAAAACAAGTATTTAAATCAACAGGAAGAAGTGTTTTCAATGTGAGTGGGGAGTAGTGAATGGTGAGTGGTGAGTGAACAGCCAAAACATCGTTGTGACTTGCCCTGCCAGGGTTGGGTCACTCACTTCATCTGCAACAACTTAATACAGCATACCACAAGCGCAGTTCAATAAACTTTCAACTGATAAACAAAATTATAAACAATAAATTTTTCATCACCTCCAAACGGCATATACCGCGTGGACATTTTTAAACTTCACAATTTCTAATTGTATTTTTTATGGCAAAATTGAATTTCGGCGGCACTGAAGAAAACGTGGTAACCCGCGAAGAGTTTCCGCTTAGTAAAGCACAAGCTGTTTTAGCAAACGAAACCATAGCAGTTATTGGTTATGGTGTTCAAGGTCCGGGCCAGGCGCTAAACCAGAAAGACAATGGTATCAATGTAATTGTTGGTCAGCGTAAAAATTCTAAAACATGGGATAAGGCTATTCGCGACGGGTTTGTTCCGGGCGAAACCTTGTTTGAAATTGAAGAAGCTTTACAGCGTGGCACTATCATCTGCTACCTGCTAAGCGATGCCGCCCAAATTGCTTTATGGCCAACTGTTGAAAAACATCTTACACCTGGAAAAGCATTGTATTTTTCCCATGGTTTTGGAATCACTTTCAACGAACAAACCGGCATTATTCCGCCGGCAGGCGTTGATGTCTTCTTAGTTGCTCCCAAAGGTTCCGGCACATCATTGCGTCGTATGTTTTTACAAGGTCGTGGGCTTAACAGCAGCTATGCAATCTACCAGGATGCTACCGGCAATGCTTTCGAAAGAGTAATTGCATTGGGTATTGCAGTTGGTAGCGGCTACTTGTTCGAAACAAATTTCAAAAAAGAAGTATTCAGCGATCTTACAGGCGAACGCGGAACGTTGATGGGAGCAATCCAGGGCATCTTCGCTGCACAATACCAGGTGCTTCGCAGCAAAGGCCACTCTCCTTCTGAATCTTTCAACGAAACCGTGGAAGAACTAACACAAAGCCTGATGCCATTGGTTGCAGAAAACGGGATGGACTGGATGTATGCCAACTGTTCAACAACCGCACAACGCGGTGCACTTGACTGGTGGAAAAGGTTTCGTGATGCTACCTTACCTGTGTTCACCGAATTATACGAAAGCGTTGCAACTGGTAAAGAATCTCAAAGGTCAATTGACTTAAACAGTCAACCCGACTACCGTGAGAAGCTGGAAGTGGAACTGGCAGAACTAAGAGATAGCGAAATGTGGCAGGCTGGTAAAACGGTTCGCAGTCTGCGCCCTGAAAACCAGAATGTGGCAGAAACAGTTTAATATATTAACGATAGTTGATAACATTTGAAATGTTGTCAACTATCGTTATTCAATCCTTATGCAAATCAAACTAAATACAACATTTCCAATTGATATAGCAGCGGCCGCTGAACGGCTGCAGCACGTTGTGCGCAAAACACCATTGCAATACAACCCGCATTTATCAAAAAGATATGATTGTAAAATTTATTTGAAAAGAGAAGATCTGCAGGTGGTTCGCTCGTACAAATTGAGAGGTGCTTATAACCTGATGAGTACACTGTCGGATGCGCAATTGCAACAAGGAGTTGTTTGTGCAAGCGCTGGTAATCATGCCCAAGGATTTGCTTACAGCTGCAAACAACTACATATTAAAGGCGTAATATTTATGCCGGTAATAACGCCGAAACAAAAGGTGAATCAAACCCGCATGTTTGGTGGCAATTCTGTTGAAATAAAATTAATCGGCGACACATTTGATGACTGTTCTTTGGAAGCCAAATTGTTTACCGAAGCAAATGGCATGACCTTTATCTCCCCTTTCGATGATCTGAAAATCATTGAAGGCCAGGGTACAGTTGGTAAAGAAATATTGGATGAATTACAAGCACCCGATTATATATTTCTACCAGTTGGTGGTGGTGGATTATCAGCAGGTGTAGGTTACTACTTCAACACGTTTAGCCCGGCAACAACAATAATTGGTGTAGAACCGGAAGGCGCACCTTCTATGAAAAGGGCTTTAGAAAACGGCAGCCCGGTTACACTTGACACTATAGACCGTTTTGTAGATGGAGCCGCTGTAAAAAGAGTAGGCGATATCCCATTTAGTATTTGCAGGCATGCGATTGATACGATGCATCTTGTTAATGAAGGAAAAGTTTGTTCTACAATACTTCAATTGTATAACGAAGATGCCATAGTTGCTGAGCCGGCTGGTGCCTTATCGATTGCAGCTCTCGATGATTTCAGAGATGAAATAAAAGGTAAAACAGTAGTATGCGTGATAAGCGGTGGCAACAACGATATCGATCGAATGCCGGAGATCAAAGAACGGTCATTGCAGTACGAAGGATTAAAACATTATTTCCTCGTACGCTTTGCACAACGCCCCGGGGCACTTAAAGAATTTGTAAATAATGTACTTGGTCCATCTGACGATATTACCCGGTTCGAGTACATGCAAAAAACGAATAAGGAAGCTGGGCCTGCTCTTGTAGGTATTGAGCTTCAACTTAAAACCGACTATAACGCATTGATCAATAACATGAAAATGTTCAATATTGATTATTCAGAAATAAATAAAGATGATACACTTTTTGGTTATCTCATCTAATAAAAAGCGCCACACACTACCATCTCTCTAAGCAACTGGACCAGTAATTAAAATTTTTCTTATTTTTACCGCGATTGCTGGCCTGCTTGAAAACCCAAGAACAGAACGAAGAATTATTTTGTATTTAAAACAAATTGTAGCAAATGGCAAGCAATACCGGATTATATGATCCATCATTTGAACATGATGCCTGTGGAATTGGGTTTGTAGCAAACATCAAAGGCAATAAAGGACACCAGATTATTTCTGATGCCTTAACTGTTCTTGAAAACATGGAACACCGCGGAGCCTGTGGTTGTGAAAACAACTCGGGAGATGGCGCCGGTATCATGATTCAAACGCCACATGAATTCTTTTTCCAGGAATGTCTGAAGCTGAATGTTCACCTTCCTTCTTTTGGTAAATATGCGGTGGGAGTTTTATTCTTTCCAAAAAATCCAAGGCTAAAGCAGGCATGTCGTGAAACCTTCAACAGGGCTGCGGAAAAATTGGGATTTGAAATTCTTTGTTATCGCCCCGTTCCGGTAAACACTACAGATATTGGACCAACGGCTCTTTCTGTTGAACCCGATATGGAACAGGTGTTTATCATTTGTCCCGAAAAATGCCACGATCTGTTGCAATTTGAACGCAAGCTCTTTGTACTTCGCAATTATGCTACCCACCTGATTGAAGAAACGGTAAAAGAAGATGCTGTAGGATTTTACATCGCCTCCTTATCTTACAAAACAGTTGTTTACAAAGGCCAGTTAATTAGTTCCCAGGTTCGTACCTATTTTCCAGATCTAACTAATAAAGCAGTTGTTTCTGCATTCGGTCTTGTGCATAGCCGTTTTGCTACTAACACGTTTCCTAGCTGGAAATTGGCTCAGCCTTTCCGCTTTATTGCCCATAATGGTGAAATAAACACCTTACAGGGAAATCTTAACTGGTTGAAGTCCAACGAGAAAGGATTTACCTCTCCTTACTTTAGCAAGGAAGAAATGGAAATGTTGCTTCCGATCGTTACAAAAGCTCAAAGCGACAGTGCTTGCCTGGATAACGTAGTGGAATTACTGACTTTGAGTGGCCGTAGTCTTCCGCATGTAATGATGATGCTAATTCCGGAAGCATGGGATGGCAATAAAGACATGGATCCTGTAAAAAAAGCATTTTATGAATACCATGCCTGTTTGATGGAACCGTGGGATGGGCCTGCGTCAATCTCGTTTACCGACGGAAAAATGATTGGTGTAACACTTGATAGAAATGGCTTGCGTCCTTCCCGTTACTGTGTTACTACCGATGACAGGGTAATCATGTCGTCAGAATCCGGTACCCTGCCAATTGATGCGTCCACCATTATCGAAAGAGGAAGACTACAACCTGGTAAAATGTTCGTTGTGGATATGGACCAGGAACGAATAATCAGTGATGATGATTTGAAAGCTACTATCTGCGGCCAGAAACCATATGCCGATTGGTTAAATAAATATAAGATCAGGTTGGGTGAATTACCGGAACCCCGCGTACTATTTACCCACCTGGAACACGACCAGATTTACAAATACCAAAAAGCATTTGGTTACTCTACCGAAGACCTGGATGTAATTATAGCAGCTATGGCGCTGGATGGTAAAGAACCGATTGGTTCAATGGGTACCGATGTGCCTCTTGCTGTACTAAGCGATCAGCCGCAGCATTTCACGAGCTATTTCAAACAACTATTTGCCCAGGTTACCAACCCGCCAATTGACCCAATCAGGGAACGACTGGTAATGAGCCTGGCAGCTTTTGTAGGAAATAATGGCAATCTCCTGGTGGAGGATCCGCTGAGCTGTCATATTGTTGCACTCGAACACCCGGTATTGTCTAATTATGAAGTTGAGAAATTAAGAAGTATAGATACCGGTATCTACCAGGCTAAAACGCTGCAATGTTATTTTAGGGCTGATGGTAAACCGGGTTCACTTAAAAAAGGCCTTGATCGTCTTTGCCGTTATGCCGTTGATGCTGCAGAAGATGGGTTTGAATTGATCATTCTTTCTGACAGGGCTATTGATAGTGATCACGCTCCTATCCCTTCACTTCTTGCAACTGCTGCAGTACATCACCACTTGATTCGTAAGGGTTTACGTGGCAAAGTGGGCATTGTGGTTGAAGCTGGAAACGTTTGGGAAGTACATCATTTTGCCTGCCTGATCGGTTTTGGAGCCACTGCTATTAATCCGTATCTGGCCTTAAGTACCATCAGGGACATGAAGCTAAGTGGCAAATTGCAAACTACTCTTGAACCGGAAGATCTTAAGAAAAATTACATAAAGGCTGTGTGTGATGGCTTGCTGAAAGTATTTAGCAAAATGGGGATCAGTACGCTGCAATCTTACCAGGGAGCCCAGATCTTCGAAATTATCGGAATAAATAAAGAAGTGGTGGATACCTATTTCACCGGGGCTGTCAGCCGCATTGAAGGAATGGGACTCGATGAAATTGCCCGCGAAGTGTTGGCTAAACATTACTATGCGTTCAAGCGCCAGGACACTTCGATGGACATGTTGCCGGAGGGCGGCATCTACCAATGGAAGCGCAAAGGTGAGTTCCACATATTTAATCCACAGACCATTCACTTGTTGCAATACAGCACCAGGATGAATGACTACGCTACTTTTAAAAAATATAGCAAGCTTGTAAATGACCAGTCAACAAAAGCAGCTACACTAAGGGGACTACTTCAATTTAAGAAGGTAAGGCCCTCAATATCAATTGATGAAGTTGAGCCTGCAGAGAAAATATTTAAACGTTTTGCAACCGGCGCAATGAGTTTTGGCTCTATAAGCTGGGAAGCACATACCACATTGGCTGTTGCAATGAACCGTCTTGGTGGAAGAAGCAATACTGGTGAAGGCGGAGAAGATGAAATTCGCTATGAACCAATGGCGAATGGCGATTCAATGAGAAGTTCTATTAAACAGGTTGCCTCTGCCCGTTTTGGAGTAACAAGCCAATATTTAACCGAGGCCGACGAACTCCAGATAAAAATGGCGCAAGGTGCAAAACCTGGCGAAGGTGGCCAGTTACCCGGTCATAAAGTAGATGACTGGATTGGCAGGGTTCGGCATTCAACGCCGGGTGTGGGTCTTATCTCCCCTCCTCCGCATCACGATATCTATTCAATTGAAGATTTAGCGCAACTCATATTTGATTTAAAAAACGCAAACCGCAAAGCCCGTATCAGTGTAAAACTGGTAAGTAAAGCAGGTGTTGGAACAATTGCCGCCGGGGTAACAAAAGCCAAAGCGGATGTGGTTTTAATTGCTGGCTTTGATGGCGGAACTGGTGCATCGCCTGTTAGTTCCATAAAACATGCTGGTTTACCATGGGAGCTAGGTTTAGCAGAAGCCCATCAAACACTGGTAAAGAATAAGTTACGCAGTCGTGTGGTGGTTCAGGCGGATGGCCAGATGAAAACCGGCCGTGATATTGCCATTGCAGCTTTGCTGGGAGCTGAGGAATGGGGCATTGCAACAGCTGCTCTGGTTGTAGAAGGCTGTATCATGATGCGCAAATGCCATCTCAATACTTGTCCTGTTGGTGTGGCAACCCAGGATCCTGAATTACGCAAAAGATTTACCGGTGATGCCGAGCACGTGGTTAACTTCTTTAAGTTTATTGTACAGGAATTGAGAGAAATTATGGCGGAACTTGGAATTCGTACCGTTGAAGAAATGGTAGGACAAGTAGATCTGCTTGAAATGCGGGAAAACATCGAACACTGGAAATATAAAAACCTTGATCTGAGCGCCATATTGTACAAACAACCTGATCCGGATCAAAGCGGTTTGTATTGTACAGAATCACAGGATCATGGCATCGAAAATGTTTTGGACTGGCAATTTTTGGAAGCGGCAAAACCTGCGCTCGAAAGTGGAAACAAGGTTAAAGCAAGTTTCCCGATCAAAAATACCGATCGTACTGCCGGAACTATTCTCTCCAATGAGATCACTAAAAAGTACAAAGCTGCCGGACTGCCTGAAGATACCATCCATTTTAAACTTGAAGGCACAGCTGGTCAAAGCTTTGGTGCATTTAATACTTGTGGCGTAACGCTTGAATTAGAAGGTGATGCAAATGACTACTTCGGCAAAGGTTTAAGCGGTGCTAAACTGGTTGTTTATCCTTCCGCCAAAGCGACTTATGTGGCAGAAGACAATATTATAATAGGAAACGTAGCATTTTATGGCGCAACCTCAGGCAGTGCTTATATCCGTGGGAAAGCCGGAGAACGTTTCTGTGTTAGAAATTCGGGAGGAGATGCGGTTGTAGAAGGTGTAGGCGATCATGGTTGTGAATATATGACTGGTGGAACTGTTGTAATTCTTGGAGATACCGGAAGAAACTTTGCAGCAGGTATGAGTGGTGGGGTTGCATATATATATGACGTAAAAAATGTTTTTGCAGATCGTTGCAATACTGAGATGGTAGATCTTGATCCTTGTGATGAAAAAGATGCAACCATCCTGCACGATATGCTAACCAAACATTACGATTATACCAAAAGCGGCGTTGCCAATTATATCCTGAATGATTTTGAAAACGCGATCAGGAATTTTGTCAAAGTGTTTCCAAAGGATTATAAAAAAGCTTTGGCTTCAAAACAATCCGCAGCACAAAAGGAAATGAAATAATCTTTCCACTCTTATCTGCCGGCAACTGCCTGGCAGATAAGAATCTCTTTCTTACATTATCCAATTTGTAATTTTCAGATTAGCTATTTTATGGGCAAACCAACGGGTTTTAAAGAATTTACCAGGGAATTACCGGCCAAAAAGCCAGTAGAAGAACGTATACATCATTACAATGAGTTTGTTGAACGGTATGATGATAACAAACTCAACCAACAGGCAGCCAGGTGCATGGATTGTGGTATCCCCTTTTGTCATAGCGGCTGCCCGTTAGGCAATGTCATCCCTGAATTTAATGATGCTATCTATCGTAAAAGCTGGATGGAAGCTTATGAAATTTTATCTTCCACGAACAATTTTCCCGAGTTTACCGGTCGTATTTGCCCGGCCCCCTGCGAGTCATCCTGTGTACTCGGTATCAATCAACCACCGGTAGCTATTGAAGAAATTGAAAAACATATTATTGAAATAGCTTTTGATAAAGGATATGTAAAGCCACGAATTCCAAATATTCGGACAGGTAAGAAAATTGCAGTTGTAGGATCTGGTCCCGCAGGTCTTGCTGCTGCCGCACAGTTAAACCTGGCGGGCCACTCCGTAACGGTATTTGAACGGGATGATAAACCCGGAGGGCTTTTGCGGTACGGTATTCCTGATTTCAAACTGGAGAAATGGGTGATAGATCGCAGAGTTGCAATTCTTGAAGAAGAAGGTATTGTTTTTAAATGTAATACGAATGTTGGAACCGATATTAGTATGAATGAGCTGGTTCGCGACTTCAACAGCATTGTTTTAGCAGGTGGCTCTACTATTCCACGTGATCTGCCTGTGAAAGGACGTAATTTAAAAGGCGTTCATTTTGCTATGCAGTTTTTAAAACAACAAAACAAACGTGTTGGAAATCCTAACGTAAACTTATTAGGAGAAAAAACTTATCCTGGAACGGATTGGAATGATGAAATTGTAGCTACCGGCAAGAATGTAGTAGTAATTGGCGGAGGTGATACAGGTAGCGATTGTGTGGGCACGAGCAATCGTCATGGTGCAGCTTCAGTTACCCAATTCGAATTAATGCCACAACCACCTGAAACCCGTACATCCTATATGCCGTGGCCAACTTATCCCATGGTTTTAAAAACTACCTCCAGCCATGAAGAAGGCGCTGTACGTGACTGGGCTATCAATACCAAAGAATTTATAGGAGATGATAAAGGAAATCTTACCGCTATAAAGGTTGTAAGGCTTCAATGGAAAAGTAGTGCAGATGGAAGACCGGCAGGTTTTGAAGAAGTTGCGGGTACCGAACAGGTGTTGCCTTGCGAACTTGCATTATTAGCGATGGGATTTGTTCATCCGCAACACGAAGGAATTATTAATGACCTTGGAGTTGAACTGGATGAACGTGGAAATGTAAAAGCTTCTGAATCCGCCTATCAAACCAGCTCACCTAAAATTTTCGCTTGCGGAGATGTTAGAAGAGGACAAAGTTTAGTTGTGTGGGCGATCAGTGAAGGAAGAGAATGTGCCAGGAAAGTAGACGAGTACTTAATGGGCTTTTCTAAACTGGAATCCAAAGACGCAAGTGTCTTTTCGCACATAAATAATTACAATTTTATATAATATGTATTATTTTAGGCAAATAATGCATTAGATACAGTTTTAGGCTGTTTTTTTACAGTTTTTCTATAGAAAATGCAACGATGTACAAAAATTAATTCGGTTTTTGTAAGCAATCACTTATATATTTGATTATTCTTCAGAGCAGGATCTTCCTGGTGAAGGTCCTCATTTCTCATTTTTTTCCCGGCATCACACACATTGGCGTAAAATAGATTTTTGAAAAATTGAACTCACTTTTTTATCTCATTTTTTTAATCTCATACATTATAATATATAATATGTGATTTATTTTAGAAAGAAATGGGTTACAGATAAGTTTTCAAGGCATTAAGGTTGATATTATAATCAGAAATATATTCCAAACTTTAAATTAAAACTGCACATGATCAAATTGAAACAAGTAGCGCCCTTTACAGTTCTGGCTGCTATTGCAATTGCTGCCATTTTCGTAAAACCGGCAGAAATTTTTGGGGATCCGGATAAAGTGTACTCCGGTGCTGATATCGCGTGGATTTTAGTGGCAACCGCCCTTGTATTTCTGATGACCCCCGGCCTCGCGTTCTTTTATGGTGGAATGGTTCATCGCAAAAACATCCTCTCTACAATGATGAAAAGCGTTGTAGCTGCAGGTGTTGTTGGTGTACTTTGGATTGTTATTGGATTTAGCCTTTGTTTCGGCGACACCATCGGAGGCTTTATTGGTAGTCCATCCAGTTTCCTTTTTTACAAAAATGTAATTTCCGGGGCGTCAAACCTCCAGGACGGTGCACCTTTAACCATCCCTCTGTCATTATTCTCCATGTTCCAGTTAATGTTTGCGATTATTACACCGGGACTTGTTGTTGGAGCAATCGCAGAAAGAATGCGCTTTACTGCCTATATCCTGTTTACTGTTTTATTTAGCTTACTGGTATATGCTCCATTAGCACATATGAGCTGGCATCCAAATGGTTTCCTATTGAAAATGGGAGCGCTTGATTTTGCAGGTGGTACAGTAGTTCATATTTCAGCCGGTTGCGCAGCGCTTGCAGGAGCTTTAGTACTGAAACCAAGAAAATCATGGTTTATCACCAAAGAAACTGTTCCTTCCAATATCCCTTATGTATTGATTGGAACCGGTTTACTATGGTTTGGTTGGTTTGGTTTTAATGCGGGTTCTGCACTTGGTGCAAATGGCCTTGCTGTTTCTGCCTTCTCTACCACTAATACCGCCGCAGCAGCTGCTGGCCTTTCGTGGATGTTCTTCGAAGTTTTAAAAGGTAAAAAACCTTCTGTAATCGGATTTTGTATCGGTGCAGTTGTTGGACTTGTAGCAATTACACCAGCCGCTGGTTTTGTTGCTGTTCCTCAAAGTATATTTATTGGCGTAATCGCTGCCTTAATTTCAAATTTTGCGGTAACCCTGAAATCTAAAACCAAGCTGGATGATACACTGGATGTATTCCCTTGCCACGGTATTGGTGGAATGGTAGGCATGTTGATGACCGGAATTTTCGCAACAAAATCTGTTAACGCTGCCGGACAAGATGGCCTGTTATATGGCAATGCTGCTTTCTTTTTTACCCAGGTAAAAGCAATGGTAATTGCCGTAGGATATAGCTTTATTGTATCCTACATCATTTTCAAATTCATCAACTTCATCGTTCCCCTTCGTGTAAGTGAAGCCGATGAAGCTGAAGGTCTTGATGCTTCCCAGCACGACGAAAAATACTTCCAGGGTCATTTGATCAGTTCAAACGGTGCAGTTACAACCAATGAAGCTGCTCATCATTAATTAATAAATGCAGGGGGTAAATTTCAAACTCCCTGCTTTTTCCAAAACTAACTGCTTCCCCTACTTTTTATTTCAAATTAATAGCGTCAATGCCTGTAAAAACCAGGTATTGACACTAGAGGGGAAGGTTTTGTTCTCAACCGATCTACTAACTCCTTTTATTACCGGGATTTACTGTTTACAACCAAATCTTTCAATCAAAACCAGCTTAACATGTTTAAAAAAATCACAGGTACATTTTTAGTTGCGGGTATGGCTTTTACAGCTATGGCGCAGGATACAGATTCAACAAAAGCTTTGACAATTTCAGGTTCACTGGATGCGTATTACAGGTACAATCCAGCAAAAGGTAGTGGTTATACCGGTGACGGCTCATACAACAGTTTCACATCATTTACCAGGGCAAACAATGCTTTTGAACTTGGCATGGCTTCTCTGAGAGCCGATGCAACTGCTTTTTCCGGAAAAGTAGGAGCAACTGTAGATCTTGGATATGGACATCGTGCTGAAGAGTTTTCATACAACGATTATGGCAACAATACCTTACAATTTATTAAGCAGGCCTACATTACTTATGCACCTTCCAGTGCAGTAAAATTTACAATTGGTAAATTTGGAACACATGTTGGTTATGAATTGTTAGATGCTCCTTTGAACAGGAACTACAGCATGTCTTATATGTTCACAAACGGACCATTCTTCCATACTGGTGCCAAAGCCGATTTCACCCTCGGAAAATTGGGACTTATGATTGGAGTAGCTGGTCCTGTTGACCGTACCACGACTAGCTCGGGAGTTAAATCTCTGTTGGCGCAAGTAAGTTCAACAACAAGCGATAAGATTAAATTATACCTGAACTATTGGGGATATTTTGGAAACGAAAGTGAGTCAACAGACGTTTCTTTTGACGGTGCACAAAGCGTGAACCAACTTGACCTGGTTGCAACCGGTATTATCACCGATAAATTTAATATTGGCTTTAACGGCACTTTGCAGTCAAGAAAAAAAGTTTATGAAGTAGGTAAAAGTGCGGAAGGAAAAACATGGTATGGTGCAGCGGTTTACCTGAATGTTGACCCTACTCCAAACCTGGGTATCACTTTAAGAAATGAATTTATTTCTGATAAAGACGCATTTTTCTACGGCACTAAAAACATATTTGAATCTACTTTATCATTGAATGCAAAAGTGGGTCCACTTACTTTCATTCCTGAATTGCGTATTGATTCAGCTAAAGATGGTCTTTTCATAAAGAACGACGGAAACTCCAGCAAATCAACATTTTCTGCATTACTGGCTGCAGTTTATAAATTCTAGTTTTAAACTTGCTCTCTTTACAGGGGATGGTCCGTTACCGGCCATCCTCTTTTTTTTTCACCCATCTTCAGAAGACTCACGGCATTTTAATTTTAAGTCTTGCGGCTGTTATAGCCAGGTAAATCAGATTGAATGAGACGAATCCTTTTTTGCAATAACCAGATAAAAATTAACCGAACATTTCTAAACAGAATATTATTTCTATTAAATAATGTTTTTCAAAAGAAATCTTCAAATTAAAAGTTTTTCATCTTATCCTGAATTGAAATAGAAAAACTGTTTACTTTCGCCACCCTAATGAACGTAGCATTAAGAAATATTCTTCTCCTGCAAAGCACGCATACCGTGGTTTTTGCCATTGCTGCCCTTCCAGGTAATTTTACCACGACTATTACTATCACAACCCGTTAGGGTTGTTTATTACTATATTATCCCGGGGCTTAGGCTACATTACCAATCACAGGTAATTGTAAATGGTGTTATTATTCTCAATTTCTTTTCAATTTCTATATGAAGGTTTTAAAATTTGGCGGATCGTCAGTGGCAAATGCCACCAACATAAAGCTGGTTGGTAACATTATCTCCAACCATTCCGCATCGGAAAAACAATTGGTAGTTGTGTCGGCTTTGGGTGGAATTACAGATCAACTGATTAATATTGGTTTATTAGCATCTACAGGAGACGAATCCTACAAACAATTGTTGGAAAAAATTGAATTAAGACACCTGGATACAGCAAGAGAGTTACTGCCTGTCACCAGCCAGAGTAGCTGTCTTAGTATGGTTAAACAATATTGTAACGAACTGGAAGATATCTGCGAAGGCGTTTTTCGTTTACAGGAACTTTCTCTTCGTACAAAGGATCGCATTATCGGTTTTGGTGAATTGCTGTCCTCGAAAATAATTGCTGCCTACCTCTCTTCTTTTAACGAAGACGTGCAGTGGCTTGATTCAAGGGCTGTGATCAGAACCAATTCAAATTTTGGATATGCAGCCGTAGATTTTTCATCAACAGATCAATTGATAAACGCGGTGGTGAACGGTTCCAATGCAGCCATATTCCTCGCTCCCGGTTTTATAGCCAGCAACGATATTGCGCAAACTACCACACTTGGCCGTGGCGGATCTGATTATACTGCCGCCATTTTTGCAGCAGCGGTAAAGTCCAAAGTTCTTGAAATATGGACAGACGTCAGTGGAATGATGACAGCCGATCCCCGCTGGGTTAGCAATGCAAGACCCATTCCTCATATCTCGTACCAGGAGGCCATGGAGCTATCCCATTTTGGTGCGAAAGTGATCTACCCCCCTACCATTCAACCGGTAATGAGTCATAGAATCCCAACATGGGTTAAAAACACTTTTGCACCGGATGATTATGGCACTTTAATTGAATCGGGCTATGCAAATGGCACTGATAAGATCCGTGGAATTTCAAGCATCAATCATGTTGCTTTACTGAGCCTGGAAGGCAGCGGCATGGTAGGTATACCGGGTTTCTCGAAACGCTTATTTGAAGCACTGGCAAACGAACAGGTAAATGTGATCCTGATAACACAAAGTTCTTCAGAACATTCGATTTGTGTTGCTATAAATGCCGGTGATATTTCGAAAGCGAAAGCAACGGTCGACAAAGCATTTGAAACAGAAATCGCTTCAGGAAAAGTTGAACCCTTATCAATTGAAACCGATCTTTCTATTATTGCTGTTGTCGGCGATAAAATGAAAAGTCATCCTGGTATCAGCGGCAATATGTTTGGTGCACTAGGAAGAAATGGCATCAATATAAGAGCCATCGCACAGGGATCATCTGAAAGAAACATTTCTGCGGTAATTGCTACCAGCGATGTAAAAAAAGGTGTGAATGTTTTACATGAAGCTTTTTTTGAATCTGTTTACAAACAATTGAATGTATTTATAGCTGGTGTTGGTAACGTAGGCAGCAAATTGCTGGGACAGGTTGCGCAACAACAACAATACCTGCTCGAACATTTAAAATTGCAATTACGCATAACGGGGATTGCAAATAGCCGTAAAATGCTGTTTGCCGACGAAGGTATTAATCTCGCAACTTGGAAAGAGCAATTAGAGCAATCCGATAAAAGTGATTTAAACGGATTTGCCGAAAGTATTGTAGCGCGAAATCTTCGTAACAGTGTATTTGTAGATGTAACTGCTAATGCTGAAGTAGCAGGTATATATGACAAACTGCTTGTAAAAAGTATTTCGGTAGTTGCCTGCAATAAGATAGCCGCTTCTTCACCATATGAAAATTATACCAATCTAAAATCACTGGCCGGCGAATTCAATGCGTCTTTCCTGTTTGAAACTAATGTGGGTGCAGGTTTGCCGGTGATTGGCACTTTAAATGACCTGATTAAAAGTGGTGATACCGTTAACAGGATTGAAGCTGTGTTGAGTGGCACATTGAATTTTGTTTTCAACAATTATGATGGAAGTAAAAGTTTTAGCAAGGTTGTAAAGCAGGCGCAGGACGAAGGCTATACAGAGCCAGATCCAAGGCTTGATTTAGGTGGAACGGATGTTATGCGTAAGATTATGATCTTAGCCCGTGAAGCAGGCAATAAAATGGAAATGGAAGATATCAAAAACAATGGCTTTCTACCTGCCTCCTGCTTCAATGGAAGTGTTGCTGATTTTTACCAGGAAATGGAAAACAATGAAGCACATTTTAAAGCATTATTTGATGCTGCAAATAAGGAGAATTGCAAATTAAAATTTGTTGCTACCTACGAGAATGGTAAAGCAGCAGTTGGCTTGCAACATATATCATCTGACCATAATTTGTATCATTTATATGGTAAAGACAATATTGTTTTATTTTACACCAACAGGTATCCCGAACAACCATTAGTTATCAAAGGCGCAGGAGCAGGGGCAGATGTTACTGCTTCGGGTGTATTTGCTGATATCATCAGGGTTACAGTTTGATAGAGATTTGAATCAAACCAGTCATTTTATTGTTAGTCATGTTATAATTTATTGCAACAAATCTTTGGTTATGTTAACTAAAACCGCTGAAAAAAATAGCACTGTTTTATCGCATATGAATATAGGTAAAACAGTTACCGTTCATGCACCGGGAACTGTTGCCAATATGGTTTGCGGCTTTGATATTCTTGGATTTGCGTTGAATGATCCAAGTGATGTAATGGAACTTCGTTTGATTGAAAAGAAAGAAATCATAATTGCACCGGATGCAGAATACAACCTACCCACTGATCCTGAGAAAAACGTTGCCGGCGCTGCCTTACTCGCTTTGCTGGACGCAGTGGATGAACCAATTGGATTTGAAGTTAAAATCACAAAACATATAAAACCTGGAAGCGGAATTGGATCCAGTGCTGCTAGTGCGGCAGGAGCCGTGGTTGCAGCAAATTACTTATTGAATAATCGTTTCAACAATGAAGAACTGGTTCAGTTTGCCATGTTTGGTGAGAAGGTTGCGAGTGGTGTAAAACACGCTGATAATATTGCACCCTGTATTTATGGAGGCGTAACATTGATCAGGTCCATTCACCCGCTTGATATCATTCCGCTACCATCACCTGCTTTGTTTGTTACGATCGTTCATCCGCAAATAGAAGTTAGAACAGCAGATGCAAGGGCCATTTTAAAAAAGCAATTGTACCTGAAAGATGCCATCAAACAATGGGGCAATATTGCTGGCCTGGTAGCCGGTCTTGTAAAACAGGACTATGAATTAATTGGCCGCTCCCTTGAAGACCATATTATTGAACCAGTTCGCAGCATTTTAATTCCGGGGTTTAACGATATGAAACAGCAATGTATTGCTGCCGGAGCTTTGGGCGGTGGTATTTCCGGGTCAGGTCCATCCGTATTCATGCTTAGTAAAGATGCTACTACTGCAAAGGCAGTTGAAAAACAAATGATCGATACCTATACGTCATTAGGAATTGCATTTCATACTTATGTTACGACCATTAATAACGAAGGGATTAAGGTAGTTGGTAGTTAGTAGTTGGTAGCTAGTAGTTGGTAGTTAGTAGTTGGTAGTTAGTAGTTGGTAGTTGGTAGTTAGTAGTTGGTAGTTGGTAGTTGGTAGTTGGTAGTTAGTAGTTAATAGTTAGTAGTTAGTAGTTAGTAGTTAGTAGTTAGTAGTTAGTAGTTAGTAGTTA
>JAZKGP010000006.1:0-78415 GCA_040385845.1 Bacteroidota bacterium
AACACTGCATAACGCCGATCCTGCTGCAGCAGGACCGACTGGGGTTGACCACCAGCAGGGTTGGGTTAGCTGCCCATACAATTGATGTGCTTTGCCAACTGCCTCGTGGAGGCTTTTTTGTGCCCAATAATCAATTAATCCCTCAGCGTTCAACCAGGTTTTCAAATGAACAAAACAACAAAGCCCCGGTAGAAACCGGGGCTGACTAAAACCTAACAACTTTTAGAAAAGCTATTGTAAAGAATTAAAAGCTATGCCAGTACTTGAGCTAATAAATTTATATGTTAGATTGTTTGAACAGTTCCGACAACGATTACAATTATTATCTTTATCATGAACTAATTTATCGTTCAAAAGACTTCATCTTTAGGTTGAATAGAAATGGGTTGAGAGATTTGGCAATGAATTTTAGTCCGCAATTATTAATTAAGCCTAAATTGTAAAATCAATAGTATCCCGTAAATGAAAAGTTATTCTTAAACCCGGATTGTCATCTAATGCAAAACGTTTGTGGATGTTTTTTCACATTTCATCTAATCAAAATGCGTTTTGATTGTCTCAAACAACTTCTAAAATGATTTTTAGAATGGTACAATATTGTTTTCAGTATTCTTAATGGAAGAATTGCTATAAAATGGATGTGTTTAGCTTAGACTATCGATGAGGGTAATCACCCGGGATTAATACAGCAAAAATCATTGACATGAACACAAGGATTGCAATTATTTGTGAGGATGTTTCACTGTTAAGTCATATCGATGGCAAAAATGCTACCGGTAGCAGTGTTTATATTGCAGAGCTCGCTTTGTTTCTCTCAAGAAATGGTTTTCATATTGACATTTTCAATATTTGTGAAAACTTAGAGTCCCCCGGTGTGGTTGATTGGATGCCTGGCATTAAAGTAACTCAATTTAATAGAAAGGAAAACGTAGATATTCCAGGCAGACAAACTGTCTCTCAGCAACAAATTACCTGCCTGGCAGGCGAAATCATTTCTGCAATCAGGCAAACTGGAGTTAATTATTCACTCATTCATGCATTTTCCCGTGTACCTGCGATGATTGCCATGGAACTGGAAAACGCGTTAGAAATACCATTTGTAGTGACACTTGATGGCATTACAGGAAACTTAAATGTTTCACCCGAAGAAGAGCACAGGGAAATGGAAGTGATGATTACTAAAAAAGCGAAACAAATAATCGTTACTAATATTCAGGAAAAAGAGGCCCTTGTCCATTTATACAATGCAGATCAACACAAAATTTCTATAATAACCGGTGGTTATAATCCTGATGAATTTAAAGTAGTGGATAAATCCCTGGCGAGAACAATTCTTGGTCTTAGGGAAGAAGAAAACATACTGCTTTATATTGGCCAGGTAAAACCATCAAGAGGAATCGACACGATCATACAATCACTGCCGTTAATTGAAACAAAGCAAATTAAACTTATAGTAATTGGCGGTAAAAGCTCAATAGCGGAAAACGACAAAACAGAAGAAATCCAACGCTTAAAAAAATTAGCCATTAAACTTGGCGTATTGCCTCGTATTTTGTTTACTGGTAGTAAGAACAGGAATAATTTAAAATATTTTTATTCGGCTGCTGATATTTTTGTTACAACACCATTGAAAGGATCATTTAGCCTTGCACCTATAGAAGCAATGGCTTGTGGCACACCGGTAATCAGCACTGATATTGGCAGTATAACAAATGCAGTTGCTAATGGTAAAACTGGTTTCATAGTACCTTCCGGCGAACCAGCAATGCTGGCACAGAAAATCGACCTTTTGCTCTCCGATAAAGCACTAATGCATACTTTCCAAAAACATGCATTAAAGCGAGCCCATGCACTATTTCCCTGGGAACAGGTTGCCAATATGGTTAAGGATTTATACCTCAAAATGATTCAGCCAAAAGAAAAAAGTACGCCCGTTGTACCTATCAAAAGATCGCTTAAACCACATATTATTCCCGGACGGTCAAATGGCCCTTCAATTGCCCGGTGAAAACGCCTGAATTGAATTCCCTCCCATTCGTCTTCCTTTTATATGCTTTTATTACGTCTTGCTGAACCATAAGCATCACTGTTAGATTTAGTTGCAGTCAGGATAACCGTACTGATGAATCTTTTATAGTAACCGTTGTTTATTTAATTTTGAAACCAACTTTTATTTTTGACTGCCCGGTTTCAATTTCCTTTGATTGAAGCACTTATAAAAATTTAAAGGATGTTAATTCCCCGTTAGCACAAGGAATAAAACAGATTTGCGTTTAAAGGAAACCTTATTTTGTAACTTTAATTTTCACTCCCCTAATACATTAATATGGTTGCGCATCAATTGGACCTCTTTGGCGGTCCGTTAAAACCACCAAAAAAAATAACTGTAGATGAGGACGAATTTCTGCCAGAGGCACCCATAACATTTGATGCTGACAAAAAAGAGGAAGCTGCTATCGTTGATATTGACGATCCTGAACTTGATACAGTCGAAAACAACACCTCTATTTTGCATTCAAACAATATGGAGTGGGCACCTGATGAACATAGAGGTCCAGGGATCCTTGAAAATACAGCTGATAATGTCGATGAATCAGCAGGGATTGAAATTGCTTCTGACGAAAGTAAAGCATTGGCAGAAGCGGTCTCCGATATGCCTGTAACGGATTTAGACTCTCCTGCTGAAATAACTTCTGAACCTGAAATGTTTTCGGAATTTGAAACTGGCGAACCGGAAGAAGAATTGCCACCAGCAAACGAAAATTTTTCTGAAGATGAAAGAATTGAAACACTGGAATTAGTTGCACCCGTCGTTGAAACACATGACGAAGAAACGTTGGAAGATCCAAGGTTTGAAACACAGGAAAATGATCTTGATACTGCAGAAAACATTGCCATTTCCCCCGATAATAATGATGCAGGTATTATTGAAAACGGAAATCAAACAACCCGGAATAAAAAGTTCCCAACTGAACAGGAAGAAGATGCTGATGGTTTGAATGTTCCTCCGGATGAGGAACTATTTAAGAGGCAGTATTACAGTATGCGGGAAACCTCTGCGATGTTTGGTGTAAATCAATCGTTGCTCAGGTTTTGGGAAAATGAGTTTGCTGTTTTACAGCCCAAGAAGAACAAAAAAGGAGATCGCTATTTCAGACCAGTTGACATAAAGAACCTGGTATTGATTCATCATCTCTTAAGAGTACGAAAGTTTACTATGGATGGCGCAAAAGATTATTTGCAATCTCATAAAAAAGCCGGCGACACTTTTGAAATGATCAGGCGTCTTGAAAAACTGAAATCTTTTTTATTTGAATTAAAAGCAGGGCTCTAATTCCAAAAATTAATTAATGATCTATAAAAATCGGCAGGTAGTTACGACTTCTCTATTGATATTGTTTTTAATAGCATGTGGCAGCGCAAAGCAGGTTGAAACAAGCCAGGCAAAACCACTTAATTTATTTGAAAGTTTACCTGATGCCAGCGAAAAGAAAACCCTGGTTGGTATTGTAACGAAAGAACAAATTATGCTGGATACTGCTTTCAACTGGTACGATACAAACCTAAAATACTATAAAGCTGATTCAACTACTGTGCAAACCATCCGGGAAAAAAAAGATGCTATTCATTTAGTCCTTTTTTGTGGAACCTGGTGTCATGATTCACAACAACTCGTACCGAAATATTTTACAACCCTGCAGGCCGCAAATTTCCCCGATAAACATTTGACTATTGTAGGTATGGATCGCAGTAAAAAAACCATAGCACAACTAGAACATACATTTAATATTACAAATGTTCCTACAATGGTTGTGATGCAAAATGGGAAGGAGGTTGGACGAATAGTAGAATATGGAGAAACTACCTTTGTTGATAAAGAACTCGGTGAAATAATTGCAGCAATTCCAGCGAACTGAATTTAGATAAATCGAAAATAAAATGAAAGTATATGGTTATCCGGCCAGTATTACTTTTTTGTCTTCCAGCAATTTAATAATGCTAAGGTTTACCGCTTCTCTCAATTTATAGAACTCCCGTAATGGCAGGTCGACTGATACAAAGTATTCTACCTGCAGAACATGGAAGATGTGTCCTGTTTCGCTGAGGAAAACAATAAAATCGAAAATATGTTCCTGGTCTAAAAGTTTTTCAATTTCAGAGATCAACTCTTTTAATTGTTCATGCCTGGTATCTTTAACTAATTCAAGTTTTATCAGCACATTTCTTTGTGTACGCAAACTTTGATTATCTAAAATCGAATCCACCATTTGTTTGTTTGGAACAGTAACAAATGTTTTTTCCAGCGTTCTGATGCGGGTACTTCTTAACCCAATTTTTTCTACTGTACCATTTACGTTTTGAACTTTTACCAAATCACCCGCAGTAAATGGTTTATCGAAAAAAATGATAAAGGAAGCGATCAGGTTTTCGAGGCTTTCCCTGAAAGCAAGTGCTAAAGCTGCACCAACAATGCTAAGTCCTGTTAATACATTACTAAGTGCAAAGCCAAAAGAGAATTTTAAGATCAGCAGTATGCCAATAATCCAGATGATAACTGCTAAGAAATCACGAAAAAAAACAATAAGCTGGTCATCTGCACGATCAATAGATTCTAATGCACGATCGTGTAACAAACCTGCTATATAAGCAACCACGCGGTTACAAAGCCAAATAAAGCATCCAATAAGAACGGCCCTTGCCAATGATTCGATAATAGTCTGCAGGTCGACTCTATAAATTGTTATGTTTAAAATTCCCGGGAAATGTAACCGTGAAAATGCGATGATTACAGTTAAAACAATTACAAACAATTTAATAGGCGCTAATACAAGATCACGAAAACGTTGCCTGTTAAACTTCCAGGATTTTTGAGCTACCAGCCTGCAGATAAGATCAGCAAAGATTCTTGAAAGAAACGTTTTTAAGACCAGCACCACAACAATGATAGCAATGGTAATTAAATAGGCACTGATTGTATTATCAAGAACGACCTGGTTCAGTATACTGTTCATGTTTTATTGTTGCAATTGATAAATATGCAACCTGCCATCTTTAGGTAATGCATATAATTTGGTTCCGCTTATCCTGATCTTTTTTGATTCAAGGATATTTTCCGGTAAATGATAATGAACTGTATTAAAATTGCCCGGTTCATAATAAATCAGTCCACTATTATCAGTCGCCACAATTCCTTTCGACATGCCATGTACATTTTGCCAGCCCTTGAATGCCACCAAATTTTTGTAGGCGCCAAAATAATCCATAACCAACAAGCCTTTGCTGCTGTCGTAGGCATATACATACTTATTATAATCTTCTATTTTCGAAGGGCGCGGTGGTGCATCAAATACTACCCTGAAGTCCGGCGATTCCAGCAGCACTGCGCCATTGTCATCTATTTTCTTTACCTTATTCTCCATCTCATCAAATACCCAGATATTATTATCAAACGACTGTGCAATAGCACTGCATTGGTAGATATCCGACTTCCTTAAATCAATAGTTGTACGCACATTTAAAAAACGATCGAGTACCAGGATCGAATTAAAATCTTTATAAAAGAGTAATACCTTTAATGGATTGGAAGCATCTATATAATCTAACTTCCCATATCGCCTGACGTTATTGAATACAGCCTGGGAATCAAGTTTGCTATCCATTTTTTTTATTTGCCCGTAAGCGGTAAACAAAAAAACATTTCCAAGATTATCAACTGTAAAATCAGATATGCTGTCTTTCAAAACAGCAATCTCTTTCAGAATTAGTGTATCCTGTGCATTGCCGAATAAACAACAATGCAACGCTATTATAAGAACCGGTATACGTAAATAATTTTTCAACTTTAGTTTGTATTATGAAACGTATTTCTCCAGGGTAATATGCGAACCTTCAAATACAGCATAGGTAAAGCTTCTCATCCAGTCACCAAGATTTATGTACTGCGACTTTCCTTCAATTGAAACTACTACCGGTACATGCCTGTGACCATAAATAAAAAAATCATAATGCCTGTTTTGGAGCAATTCTTTGCTATAAACGATTAACCATTCTTTATCCTCACCGAGAAACTGAAAGTCTTTGTCTCCCTTTTGCCTGCTTTTTTTACTGGAGTAATTAGCGAGCCCAATGCCGATTGCAGGAGGTAATATCCCAAACAAAAACTGGCAAACAGGATTGCGGAAAATCTTTTTCAAAAATTTGTAACCATTGTCGCCGGGACCCAGGCCATCACCGTGAGCTATAAAAAATGATTTGTTGTTGAATTCAAAAGTCTTTGCATCGAAGTAAACCGGTATGCCTAATTCTGTTTGAAAGTAATCTTTCATCCACATATCATGGTTCCCAACAAAAAAGTGAATTTGAATGCCGGCATCAGTTAGTTCGGCAAGTTTTCCAAGTATTCTTACATAGCCTTTTGGTACAACATGTTTGTATTCGAACCAAAAGTCAAACATATCGCCAACAATAAATATAGTATGCGCATCCAATTTTACTTTATTAAAAAAAGTAACCAGCCTGTCTTCTCTTTCCCTGCTTATTTCATATGTAGGTGAACCTAAATGAAAGTCTGAAAGAAAATATACCTTTTGTCCTGGGGGCAATTGCATGGCGCAAAAATAGTGGAGGCAACTAAATAAGCCTGTTTGAAAATAACGTAGTGCTAAAGTTATTATTCAACCAGTAAATTACCTGGCAACACCAGTTTCGATTTATATCTTAAAAAAAAGACAATAGTATTATCTTAACGAAAAACTTGGTATGAAAAATATCCTTTTACTGCTATGCTGTTTGGGGAGTGTTTTGCTTTTACAGTACTGTACCACTTCGCAGGCCAAAACGGTTTCAATAAAAAATTACATGGCCCATAAAATTGCGATTAGCTGCATGCCAGGCTCACCCGGTGAAGATGAATGGAAGGAAGATCCATTAGCTATACCTGCGTTGACAGGCTGGGGCAATTACCGGTGGAATATTACCACGAATAATGACAGTGCTCAATTTTACTTTAACCAGGGCATCAACATGTATTATTCATTTCATATGATTGAAGCGAAAGCGTCTTTTGCGAAGGCGTATAGTTTTGATCCTGACTGTGCCATGGCTTACTGGGGCCTGGCACTGGCAAATGGCCCTAATATCAATTATCCCGATATAAGTGCCCAGGCGAATAACGATGCCCTTGAAGCGATTGAAATGGCACGTAAATCCAGTAGAGGAAAAACTGGCCTGGAAAAAAAATTGATAGAAGTAATAGCCAGCAGGTATTCATCCGACAGCAATGTTGCAAGGGAGACATTAAACGGCAATTATGCTGCCGCAATCAAATCGGTTACCGAAAAATACGCTACCGACGCTGATGGCTGGGCGCTATATGCTGATGCTTTAATGGTACAGCATCCCTGGGATTTCTATGAGCAAAACCAGCAACCAAAAGCATGGACTCCTGAACTTGTTTCAGTACTCGAATTTATGTTGTCAAAGTTTCCGGAACACCCGGCGGCAAACCACTATTACATTCATGCAGTAGAAGCATCAGATCAACCCGGTAAAGCTTTACCTAGTGCAAATCGCCTGTCGGTTATGATGCCAAATGTTTCGCATATGGTGCACATGCCTTCGCATACCTATATAAGAACAGGAAACTACAAACAGGGAATTGATGTAAACACTTCTGCCATCAACGGTTTTTATACCTATTCAAAAGATTACCCGGCCGTTGAAGAATTGGCCGCACTTTATCTTAGTCATAATCAACATATGCAGGTTGCCTGTGCCATGATGCAGGGATCTTACCAATATGCGCTTACCACAGCAAACAAAACCCGGGACGGTATCCCGGATACCTATTTTTCGGAACAATCTGCCTTTAATAATTACCTGCAGTCAATTCACATGGTTCCGATTGTTGTAAACCTTCGTTTTGCGAAATGGGAAGATTTGATAATGACTCCTATGGCAGATGAAAAAAACCTAAGCTTTGAGCATACTTTTCAATTATTCGCAAAAGGAATGGCAGCAGCCAACCTGGGAAAGATGGATAATGCCAACGAATACCTGCTATTGTTTTTGGAGAAAATGAAGCTGCCGTTATTGAAAGAAAAATACGCCTCCTTCGCTAATTCAGCCTTTGACGTATTAAAAGTGTCGGAACAAATACTGAAGGGAACAATCGCAAAAAAACAAAACAACTTGAATGAAGCTATCAGGTTTTACACCACCGCTGTAGCCATGGAAGATACTTTGTTATATAATGAACCAAAAGATTGGATGCTTCCTGCAAGACATTACCTCGGCCAGGCATTACTTACATCCGGCATGTTTGCAGCAGCTGAAAATGTATATAAAAAAGATCTGGAAGTAAATCCCAATAATCCGTGGGCATTGGCTGGATTATTAAAGTCACAACAATTGCTAAATAAAAAACCGGAGGCTGGTAAAACAAAAGCTGCGTTTAAAAAAGCTAGTGCAAACGCAGATGCAAGCATCTTATCAAGCGTATCAGAATGACGGGTTGATTGCCACTAATTTTTAAATGTAATAGTGAAAGTAGCTCCTTCATTCACCTTACTTTCAAGTGAGATGGTACCGCCTAGGTTGGTAACATGATTGTAAACAAGGTACAGGCCAATCCCGTTGCTATCTTCATTATTATGAAAGCGCTGGCCGAATCCGAAAATCTTATCTTTTACTTTTTCCATATCAAAGCCAAGACCATTGTCGGAAAAAATTAGATGGGTTGTACTTCCTGATTTCATGGTATGGATTTCAATAACCGGTAATGTAGCGGGCCTTGAATACTTTATGGCATTCGTAACAAGATTTTGTAAGATGCTTTCAAGATAGCCCTTATTAAAATTCACTGCTTCCGCAGCAGAAAAATCACATATGATGGATGCCTTCGAGCTTTCTATAGAAGTACTTAACGATTTTAAGACATTTTCCAAACAATGATTGAAATACAACAACTCAGTGTCAACTTTTACTACTTGTTTATCATCGAGTATAGCCGTGTAGTTGTTTAAGGTACTTTTTAAATTCTGTGATGCCGCTTCTAAAATTGCGATAAAATCCAATGTCTCCTTATCCTGTATTTTATTAGTATCAATTAAGCTAAACACAGCCAATAAATTATTAACAGGCGATCTGAGATCATGAGAAGTAGTGTAGTTCAATAACTTCAGATCATTGTTAATTTTAGTAAGATTTTCAATTACCCGTAACCGGTCTTCTTCAATTTTCTTTTTAGCTGTTACATTCTTTGCAATGGCATATACGAGTTGCTCTTCTTCATCCGGCATGGAAGTCCATGATAGCCAAACTACTTCACCTAGCCGGGTAACATACCTGTTTTCAAAGTTTAACAGTGGTTTTCCATTAATTAGGTTAAAGCGATTAGCCGCCGTTATAGGTCGGTCAGCAGCGTAAATAAATTCATGAATGGGAGTTGCCAATAATTCCTCGTAACTATAGCCTAGTAAACAACAAACTGCTGCATTTACCTTTTTGAAATAACCATCAAAACCTGCAATGCAAAACAAATCGGGCGACAACTCGAAGAATAATCTATAGTTGAAACTGTCGTTAGAAATAGCAGGTGGGTTAAACATTCCTGGGAGAATAATTTCCGTGGTTAAGATTTTTTTCGACCAGGGGGCAACTGATCAACAGAACATAATTACTAAAATCAGGCCGTATTTGAAACTATTTTCTTATTACCTCTAATCAGAACTGCGAAAAACATACTGATGGTAGTTTCACTATTAGAGAAACGAATCAATTATGGCATAAGTTTATACGGCAAGTCAGTTACATTCGTTTCAATTATAAGTTTATGTGTTTGCCCGCAAACAGAAAGATAGTTTTTATAAGCCTTGTTCTCTTGTTACTGGTTTCAAAAACGCAGTCTCAAATACAATCTTTACAAAATTTATATGTTAAGTCAGAACGTATGATTCCTATGCGTGATGGCGTAAAATTGTTTACTGCTATTTATATACCACGCGATACCATTGAACTGCATCCTATCCTGCTTTCCCGAACTCCGTACAGTTGCGAACCTTATGGAGAAACATCTTACCCATTTAATTTTGGCAATTCGTCTTTTATAAAAGAAAAATATATCATAGTATACCAGGATGTGCGGGGAAGGTATATGAGTGAAGGGAAATTTACAGAAGTTACACCACACCTGCCGAATAAAAAAGGTAATGAAACAGATGAAAGCAGTGATGCATATGATACAATTGACTGGCTATTAAAAAACATAAAAGGCAATAATGGAAGGGTTGGCATTCATGGTATTTCCTATCCCGGATTTTATGCTACGGCTGCACTTCCCAATGCACATCCTGCTTTGAAAGCCGTATCACCTCAGGCACCGGTAACAGACGAATTTGAAGGTGACGATGTGTATCACCGGGGCGCTTTTTTCTTATTGGACAATGTTGACTTTCTAAACGAATTTGATTACCCGCGTAAAGGGCCATTAATGAATTACCCGGTATTAGACAGTAGCCTAAAAATAAAAGATACCTATCAATTTTACCTCGGTCTGGGCCCAATCAGGAATGTAAATCATTTCTACTTTAAAAACCGCAGCCAGGTTTGGAATGAATACATTTCACACGATAAAAAAGACGCCTATTGGAAAGCCAGGAACATTCGGCCACACTTAAAAAATTTAAAGCCTGCAGTATTGGTTGTCGGAGGATGGTTTGACGCAGAAGACCTGTTTGGAACTCTAAAAACGTACGAAGCTATTGAACAACAAAATCCTGTAAACAACAACTATCTTTTAGTGGGTCCGTGGACGCATGGAAGCTGGACGAGAAATAATTTTAGCGCTTACGCCAGCTATCATTTTGGAGGCAATACAACAGGCAAATTTTTTGAAATTGAAGCTGACTTTTTTCGGTATTACCTGAAAAACATGGGCAGTTTCAATCCACCAGAAGCAAACATCTTTTTTACGGGAGCAAATAAGTGGAGAAGTTTTTCTAAATGGCCGGCACCAGGTACAACAAAATTCAAGTTGTATTTCAATAAAAATGGAAGGCTTTCCTCATCAGCCGAAAAGAGTTATAAAGGTTTTGAACAATATGTATCCGACCCTGCCAACCCGGTACCTTATACTGCCTTACGAATTGGCTTTCGGGATCAATCGTACCCCGGTGCCGACCAGCGTTTTGTTTCCAAAAGACCTGATGTATTATTTTTTGAAACGGAGACATTAAATGAACCAGTAACACTTGCCGGACCTATTATTACCCGTTTGTTTGCAAGTATAAATGACACTGATGCAGATTTTGTAGTAAAGGTCATAGATGTATATCCCGACAGCTTGCAGCAGCTGGTTAGAGCAGAAGTTTTAAGGGGAAAATTCAGAAACAGTTATACCAATCCACAGCCATTTGTGCCTGGAAAAATAACACCCCTAAAGCTTGTTTTAAATGATATAGCCCATGAGTTCAAAGCCGGGCACAAGATCATGGTACAAATTCAAAGCAGCTGGTTTCCGTTGGTAGATCGCAATCCTCATCAATTTATGACGATCAGTGAGGCAGAAGAATCCGACTTTAAAAAAGCAACAATTAAGATTCACAGGAATGCGAAATATCCATCATCTATCGAATTTCAACAGCTTCAGATTATCGATTAACGCATATTGAAAACAATGAACAATCTTATGCGTAATACGGCTTTATCATCAGGTAAACGATTGGTCCCGTAACCGCTACATAAAACCATAATGGCCAGGTGATGCGGGCAAGTTTTTTATGCTGCGGGTATTCCCCGGTTAACCCACGATAAGCTGTAAAAAGAATTAAGGGCAAAATGATAGCAGCAAGGAATATATGTGTTAAAAGAACAATGAGATAAACGATTCGGGACTTACCCAATACGGCTAGTTCGTTCGTATCTACGATGCCATCCAGGTTCACATCTCCATATTTTGTTTCGCCAGCTAAAAGATGGTGGGCAATATAAGAGATAAGAAACCCGATACTTAACACCAGTGCAGTCATCATTAAATTTTTATGAAGCTGGTATTTGCCATTTTTCACTGCTATTAATGCAGCTAAAAGGGTTATTGCGATGATGGTATTAATAATAGCGTTTGCTGTTGCAAAAACATGAATATCGAAGCCCAGATCAACATCCAGTTTGAATTTTGTAAGAACCACTACGGCACTAAAAACAATAAATGAAAAAACACCGATTAACAACCTGGCTTGTTTATCATTTTTTCTGAATGTAGCTGGGAGAAACATGAAGTTGGATTTGTTGATAACGGATTCATGCCGAAAAAGTAGCATCGACACCAACCTGGTAAAAAAATTAGCGTTTAAATTATTCTCAGGAAGAGGCTGGACTTGATTCTGGTTGTTGTTTGCTGACCGGCGAACTTCGCCTGTTTAAAAACCACATTCCGATAAATACGATAAAAGGCACCGCAATAAGAATAGGAATGATAGGAATATACTGCCGGAAAATCGATGGCGATTTCCTGTCGCGTTCAAGGTATAATTTACCAATATCTTCAGCTAGCTTCCCCATTTCAATACTATCTAACCCGTTGTAAAAGCCCCGAACCACCCTGTCCCTGTCAACAAGCATCACCTTTTCTGTATGAATAAAATTGGTGTCGATGCCTTCGCCGTCACGTGCACTCAGGCGAAAATCATTCAGCAGCAAATCATAAATTTCTTTTTTGCTCCCGGTAAGCAGGCTCCAGTTATCGCTGTTAACATTAAATCTTGTTGCCCACTTTTTTAAAGCTTCGATACTATCCCTGCCCGGGTCAACACTTAACGACATAAAATATACCACAGAAGTATCGCCAAATTTTTTCCGTTTCGGATTCTCGAACGAAAGCTGAAGCTTTTTAATATTCCTGGTAAGAGCCGGACAAATATTTGGGCATCGGGTAAAGAATGTATTTACCACCCAGATTTTACCATTGGCTGATTCGGGAGTTATTGTTCTGCCAAGTTGATCTTCCAGGGAAAATGCAGGAATGGTATGCCAGGCTGTGTCTAATGTTGTTATGCCATCTTTGGTTTTCTCTATTACCGAATCCGCAAAATAATGACGGGGCATATGCACCACATCTTCACCTGCAAACTTCACAATATAGTAGCAAACCAGTGGAAGGAACAATGCCAGAGACAAACCCCACCACGAAGTTTTATTCATGTGCTTAAAAATTTAAAGAGTAACAATGGAACCGATTTCTGGTTCTGCCAGGGCCATTCAAATTAACCCATTTTTCTGGGTGCAAAAGTATTGGCTCACACTTAAGGTCATTGAATAAATCCAGTGTTTTACAAATTATTTCTGACTGGCAACTATACCAAATGGCATAAAAAATGCCACCTGGCGGTGGCATTTTATTAAAAAAAGTAAGATTAAGTTTATTTTTCAGTTCCTGGCTCACGGGCAGGTGTTGTTTGTTCAACTTTTTCCTTATCCAAACCAGCCCTTGTATTTTTCATGTTTTTCCAGCTATTCCCTTCATATAAAAAAGCGATAATAAACCAAACAAATAATCCAAGTGGAACTACGATTGTCATCATCATACTGCGTACTTCATCACCCAGGTGCATAAAGTAAGAAGTAATATAAAATGCTTTTGCGAGTGAAAGAATCGTAACAACTCCTTTAATAAGCATTACTGAAAGATGGCTGCCTTGACCAATTGAATAGATCGTAAGACCTAATCCCAGTTCAATTAGGGTAATAACAGACAGTATAATGGTAACCTTTTTAATGGTTTTATACATGTCATCACTATGTGGCGAAGCAAAACTTATTTCGTCGGATGCTAACTGTTGACTCATGTCGTAAATATTTTCAGTTTCTTAAGTTAGATTAGATAAAAGCAAAGGAATACAAAAACCCATACCAGGTCTACAAAGTGCCAGTACAAACCAGCTTTCTCAATCATTTCGTAATGTCCACGCTGTTCAAAATGACCCAGTTTAACCTTCAGGTACATAATAAGATTGATGACAACACCACTTAAAACGTGAAACCCATGGAACCCTGTAATTCCGAAAAAGAAGCCGCCAAAAGCAACCGGGCCGGGAGTACTTACGGCATGTCCGTCGTGCATTTCGCCAGTTAACGGGCCCCAGGGATTTTGGGTAACAGTTGTGCTTAATTCTGAAATTTGACCGTTTATCAAAACAGTGTGTTCACCGGTTATAAGGTGCGTCCATTCCCATGCCTGGCAGCCAAGAAAGGCAAGCCCGCCAAGTATAGTCCAAAGCATGTATTTCTCAACACCTTTACGGTTCATCTTATGCCCTTCATGAACGGCTAAAACCATAGTCACGGAGCTAATGATGAGAATAAAAGTCATTAAACTAACAAAAGCAAGCGGAAGATTTGCATGTCCAAGGCCCGGAAAAGCATTAAAAACCCGGTTTGGATCGGGCCAGTAATTAGCACTAAACCGAACAGTTCCGTAACTGATTAGGAAAGCCCCAAAGGTGAATGCATCACTCATGAGGAAATACCACATCATTAACTTGCCGTAACTAACATTAAAAGGACTTTTACCACCCGTCCACCATTTAGTGCCTGCGGGAATTGCTGCAGTTGCCATAATTTTCAGTAGCTAAAATGAGATGCCGCAAAAATAAGCGGCTGAAGTTATAAAAGTCATGAAAAGGTAAAATTGTGGTTCATTTTTTTGAACTGCAACCATTTGCATGTTTCTTATGAACCCAGTTTTGGGTAATCGAAAAACCAAAATTGCTTTGGTGATAGTTCGAATTCATTCCAATTATTAATATCAGCTCGTACCGCAAATATGGCGCAAGTGGGCATATTATCCACTTTTGCCACTCCCAGGCTGTTCACCATTTCGGTTATACCAGGGTTATGAGAAAAAATGGCAACCGTGTTGAAACTATTATTTAGAGAATGAATGATTTGGTAGAAATCAACTACCGAGGCATGGTATAACTCCGGGATAGTAACCAGTTGTTCTTTCCTGCCATTAAGGCCGGCATGAAAATATTTTGCTGTAGAAAAAGCCCGTATTGCAGGACTGCTGACAAATAAATCGATCTCCGGCTTTTTGTCAAGTAGCCGCTTTGCCATCATCGGTGCATCTTTATTCCCCCGGTCATTTAAAGTACGGTCAAAGTCTTTCATGGCCGGGTTATCCCAGCTACTTTTTGCATGCCGAACAAATAATATCGATTTCATGATTAAAATTATTCAGCGGGGTGACTAGAATTCACTGATGGCCAAATAAACAAAATTTCATCTAAAATCCGGCCTTATCAAACACTGGTTAATACCCTCTTACATTTTTTCCTTCCATGTAATTCATAAATGCCCTGTTACAAACCCTGTTACCACCTGGTGTTGGATAGTTACCGGTAAAATACCAGTCCCCTGTATTTGTTGGGCAGCTTTCATGTAAATCTTCAATAGTTTGATAAATCACCTGAACCGGGATGTTCAGGCCCGGTGTGGTTATCATATGTGCAATTTTGTCGCTTATTTCCTGTGGTGCAAAAGGTTCGTAAACTCCGCGAACTACATTTCGCGTATGTAAAGTTCCTGCCCTTTGCATTTCCTTGCACTCGTTGTGTAATTGGGTAAGCAAGTTTTCTCTACCCGATTCTTTCAATAATAATATTGCCGCCTGGAATGCAATAAAGTCACCCATTTTGCTCATATCTATCCCATAACAATCGGGATACCTGATTTGAGGAGCTGATGAAACAACGATAATCTTGCGGGGTTTCAACCTGCCAAGCATTCGAATAATACTTTCTCTTAACGTAGTTCCCCTTACAATAGAATCATCGATTACTACCAGGGTATCTTCATTAGGCCGGCTCGTCCCATAGGTAATATCATAAACGTGCTGCACCATATCCTGCCGGCTTACATCTTCGGTGATAAAGGTGCGCATCTTAACGTCTTTGATGGCAATTTTCTCCTGCCGGATCTTGCGGTTTACCATCTCGCTGAGCTTTTCTTCATCAAAATCTTTCCCCCAGCTCATAATACGGTCAACCTTAATCTTGTTCAGGTATTCTTCCATGCCTTTATTCAAGCCGTAAAAAGCCACTTCGGCTGTATTAGGTATATAGGCAAAAATGGTATTCTTCAGATCGTAGTTGATGGCTTCCAAAACGGGGCGGCTCAGGTGATGACCAAGGGCTATCCGCTCACGGTAAATTTTTTCATCATTACCCCGGCTAAAATAGATGCGTTCAAAACTGCAGGCCCTGCGCTCTTTTGGCTCCAGGATCTGTTCGATTTTATAGTCGCCTTTATTGTCAATAATTAATGCGTTACCGGGCATTAGTTCCAGCACTTCGTTTTCACCCACATTGAAAGTGGTACGAATAGCGGCTCTTTCACTGGCCCCTACAATAAAATCTTCATGAATGTAATAATAGGAAGGCCTGATACCATTTGCATCCCTCATAACAAAACTGTAACCATTGCCCACTAAACCTCCAAAATTGTACCCTCCATCGAAAAGGGAGGTAGCCTTTCGCAAAACGGCGGCTATATCAGGTGCTTCATTATTCAGTTCATCTTCCTTAACTAAAAAATGGTGGATCACCTCCATCATGGCAGCCAGGTCGCTTTGACTTTGGAACTCACCAGCTTCGATATTAATCAGGCCGAATAATTCATCTACATTAACAAGGTTGAAATTTCCGGCAAGTGCCAAATTCCTGGACGGTTTGATGTCCCGTTTTATAAAAGGATGGCAATAATCAATCTTGTTTTTTCCCTGGGTACCGTAACGTAAATGACCCAGCATCAATTCGCCTAAATAGGGCAAATGCCCCTTGGCAAAGCCGGGGTGGCGTAAAAAGTCTGGTTGAAATTTTTCAAATTCATTTACTTCAGTTGCTATCTTACCAAAAATGTCGGCAATAGGCTGTAAAACGTTGCTCCGGATTCTGTGCAAAAAAGGATGCCCTGGTTCTACATTTAATTTTACGGTAGCAATTCCGGCACCATCCTGGCCGCGGTTATGTTGTTTTTCCATCAAAAGATACAACCTGTTAAGGCCAAACATCACCGAACCGTATTGCTGCATGTAATACGAAAAAGGCTTTCTTAAACGAACGAAGGCTAAGCCACATTCGTGTTTTATGTCGTCGCTCATATTTATTGAAGAGAATGCGCCGCAAAAATAACGCCGCAGGTATAACCGGCAACCTTAATTATAAATTGGCTGCAATTTTGCATTTACCGATTCTGCCAACCAGGTAAATTCTTTTATAAAAACGTTGATGGCTTTTTGAAATTCAACGTCCGTTAAATTGCCGTCGGCATCAAATTTCTTATCAACAAAAGGCGTAATCAGCATATTCGGTGCCAGGATGCCAAATAATGCACCAACGAGTAACTGCATTTGCTGGCTTGCCCTGATACCACCCATTGCACCGGGAGAAGCTGTTACTATTCCAAATGCTTTACGATTTTGCTTGGGAAATTGATCCAACAAATTTTTCATTGCCGGCGAATAACTTCCATTGTATTCCGGACTGACCAATATAAATGCATCAGCTTCAAACATTGTGGTTGCAAGCTGCCTGAATTCGGGCGGAGCTTTATCTACAGATGTCCATACCTCCTGGAGTAATGGTAACTGGTAATCTCTTACATCTATAATACCTACCTCATGGGAAGTATGTTGCGAAAGATAATTTTTTAGAAATATTGCCACACGGTTTGTCACACTTTTCTCCCGCGGGCTTCCAGAAATTATTTGAATATTCATATTTGTTCTAATTATTAAATTGACTAAATCACCTATGTGTTTACTGGTTTACAGGTGTTTCTATTATCAGGAAACGGGATGGGGAAGTAAGTTCAATTGCTATTTCACCCGTATCCCAAATACCAATACCATCCCTTTTTCCTACCTGTTTTCCATCTATTAGCAAACTGCCATCAATACAGAAAATAAAAACAGCTTTATTTACCGGGTTAAATGTGTACCGGATCGTTTGCAAATCGGTATAACTTCCAAGAATCAATTTGGCATTTTGGTTTATCCAGCAATGGGATTGCCCTTCCTCGTTGCTTACTATTGTTTGAAGCTGGTTTAACCGCTTCTCTTCGGAGAAAAATCTTCGTTGATACCTGGGTGTAATATTTTGAAGTTTTGGTTCAATCCATATTTGCAAAAAGTTTACATCTTCGTCTCCCACATTGTATTCCTCGTGCCTGAGACCAGAACCGGCACTCATTATCTGAACCCAATCTTTTTCCACCACATCGGTATAACCCATTGAATCCTTATGATTCATTTTACCAGCCAGCATAATGCTGATGATTTCCATATTGCTATGCGGATGAAGACCAAATCCACCGGCAGGTTCCACATAATCATCATTGAAAACCTTCAGTAAACCAAAGCCGTTTTTTAAAGGATGATAATAGCTGCTAAAGCTGAAAGTAAAATTGCTTTTCAGCCAGCCGATATCTTTAATCCCTCTTTCAACTGCGGAAAATAATTGTGTTTGCATAAGGACTTTTATAAACCTATAAGATCAGATGATCTTATAGGTGTTTATTATTTTGTCAATACTAAAGCAGCTAACGATTATTGCTTTACCATTTGTGCGGCTAATTGAAGTTTAATATCATCACTTACGACTACGCCACCTGCTTCGGTTACAGCACTCCATTTCAAACCAAATTCATTGCGGCTAATTTTTCCTGTTAATTCAAAACCCGCTTTGTCCTGGCCATAGAAATCTACCATTCTACCACCAAATTCTACATCCAGCGTCACTTCTTTGGTAATATCACGAATGGTTAAATCACCAGTCAGTTTATAATCGCTCCCTGAAACATGCTTCAGCTCCTTAGACTTAAAGGTTAGTTTAGGAAATTTTTCAGCATTGAAGAAGTCATCACTTTTAAGATGTGTATCACGTTGTTCCTGGTTGGTATTTATACTGTCGACATCAGCTTCAAAGGAAATTTTTGCATCACTGAAATCGTCTTTCTCCGCTTCCATAGTAGCATCAAAAGATTTGAATTCACCCGTTACATTGGTGATCATGAGGTGCTTTACTTTGAACTTGATTTCACTATGCGTTGGGTCGATTTTGTAAGTTGCCATTTTGTTTGTTTTTATTGTTTTATTATAATTTATTGTTCGAAAAATCTGCTAAGAATTTTAATCTTCTATGAGCACTCCCATTTTTCCTAATTGGTAATCCCGGAATGCCTCCATCAACTGTGTTTGATTATTCAGTACAAACGGACCCTGTGAAGCAATGGGTTCATTTAATGGCTCCCCTGTTCCAATAAAAAGCCGGGTAGTTTCAAGTGCCGTCAGTTCAAAGCCATCACCATCGTTATTAAAAATTGCGGCATAGTTTGCTTCCACTTCTGAATCACCTGTTACCTGTAACTTTCCGTCCAGCAGGTATATAAAACTGTTGTGGGTTGAAGGAAACCGGAAGAAATATTTCCCTCCGATTTGCATATCAACTGTAAACGTGTTTACCGGCGATAAGGTTGGAATAACTCCCCTGATATTATTTAGTTCACCTGCATGTATATTAATCTTAACAAGTCCATCTTCTGAAAAAATAGATGGTGTTTCGCTTTGAGATATTGGAGAATAAACGGGCTGATCCATTTTGTGAGAAGCAGGTGAATTCACCCACAGCTGGATAATTTCCTGAATGCCGCCTATTTCATGTATATCATGCGGCGGTCTTTCGCTGTGAATAATACCTCTGCCTGCATTCATCCATTGAGTTCCGCCTGCATAAACTATATTGTTGTTTCCCCTGCTATCCTGGTGATGTACTCCTCCTTTTAATATAAATGTTACCGGTGAAAAGCCCCTGTGAGGATGCGGCCCAACACCTGCATGCCGTACTTCGATATGTGCAGGTACTTTTACATTGGCGTGGTGTAACAACAAAAAAGGATCCGGAGCAACCAATTTCGATGATGGGAATGCTTGCCTGACCGGCATTCCGTCCATATCGAAAATGGAAGCATATACAACTGACCTTATCGACCTGTTTTTGCTTGCCTGGTGGCTTAAAGTATTCATTTCATTTTTCCTTTTCATTTAAACCTTCAAAAAAACATACCGGCATTATGCCATGGGCACGTCCATTAATAACAACTTCGCAGTGCTATCGGCTTTAACTGAAATGGTATCTGTACCCGATATCCCTAGCCCGTCTCTCCGGTTTAATGACTGGCCGTTTATCGTTACATCACCTTCAATAACAAATGCGTAAACACCATTTCCCTTGCGCTTTACCTGGTAATCTGTTTCAAAGCCTGCGTCAAGATTACCTATACTAAACCATGCATCCTGGTGGATCCAAACTCCTTCGCCAGTTTCATCGGGGCTTAGAACCTGGAACAATTGATTGTGCATTTTACCTTCGTCAATGGTGTATTGTCCATAACGGGGCGATACATTTTTTTTATTCGGAAAAAGCCAAACCTGGAAAAAACGAACTTCTTTATCCTTATTTGCGTTCATTTCGCTGTGCGATATGCCCGAACCTGCGCTCATCACCTGGATATCACCTTGCTTGATGATAGTTTTATTACCCATACTATCCTGGTGTTTCAAATCGCCGCTGGTAGGAATAGAAATGATTTCCATGTTGTCATGCGGATGGGTTCCAAAACCCATTCCGGCAGCGACGGTATCATCGTTTAAAACCCTTAATACGCCAAAATGCATCCTGGCAGGATCATGGTAACCACCGAAGCTGAAGGAATGATAACTATTAAGCCAACCATGATTGGCTTTTCCTCTTGTACCTGCCTTGTGTAATATTTGTGTTCCCTGTTTCATAATTTTTCGATTTTTTTATGCGATTTCAATAATGCATGTATATACATATATTATTCCAAAAAAATTTCCTGTCATTCTTTCAGGTACCTGTCGAGCAGTTCGTTTAACTGCCTAATGTCTGCTTCGCTCATATCACTAATCTGGTCATGTGAAGTTTCCAGTACCGGGTTTACAGCTTCCAATAAATTGATGCCTGCCTGTGCCAATGTTATTACAGTTTCCCGCCTGTCGATACCAGATTGAGAACGCTTCACCAACTTTTTCAACTCAAGCCTGTCAACAATGCGGGGCACGTTGCTACTGCGTTCTATCAGTCTTTCTGCGATGTCCTTAACACACATTTGAACCGGGTGTTTTCCTTTTAGTATACGTAAAACATTATACTGTTCGGGAGTAAGGCCATAGTCTTTAAGCACCATGCTAATGCGACTTTTTACATGGTATGCCGTATACATTATATTAACCACGGCTTTTTGTTTTTCGTTTTTAAAACCACTACTTTGTATTGCCGTTTCCAGTTTCAATAATCAAATTTGAAAGACAAAAATACATGTATATACATCTAATTCCAAATTTATTTTATTTAAATGAAAAAACCACCGTAGATCGGGTGGTTTTTGTATAGAGATTTCAATTACTTTTTGGCGCTTGCTTCGAGCCATGGGCCGAGATCGTCGCAATTGCCAAACTCAGGATCTACATAGATATAATATCCTTTCAATTTTTCTGAAAACCATTTTGACAGGATGTTTTGCTTTTTTTCTTCCAGTGCACGCTGTGAAACACGGTTATAATCATCTTTCATGTTTTCCCGGTGAGGTTGGGTACGGTTCCGCAGGTAAATGATACGAACTCCTTTTTTGCCCTGCTCTGTCTGATAAACGGCAGGCTGGCTAAATTCGCCAGGCTTCATATTTTTAATTACCGGTATCATTTCCTTATCCAGCTGATCAATTGTTAAATAGGTCGATCCGTCGCGGCTTGTTAACCAACCTCCTGAAAATTTATCTTCATCATCACTGTATTTGCTAACGGCCGCTCCAAAATCGAGTGCCCCGGTGAGTAATTTGCTTCTTACAGTATCAAGCTTGTTTTTTGCATCTGTTACTTCAGCGTCTGTTACCGGGGGAATCATCAGAATATGCCTTACAACAGCATCATCACCTGAACGGCTTACACATTGAATAATATGCAAACCGAATTTTGACTTTACCACATTTGAGATTTGCCCTTCTTTTAGCTTGAAAGCGGTTGTCATAAAAGCAGGATCCCAATTCTTATCGTTCTTGTTTAATGTATACTGACCACCATTATCGCGGCTTCCGGGATCATCGCTATACAATTTGGCCATTTGGTCAAATTTTCTTACCCCGGTTTCAATTTGCTTTTTGATATCGTTTAACTGCTTGGCGGTATAACTTTCTATTTCACGGTCGGCTTTTGGATATATTACAATCTGCCCTACTTCCAGTTCACTTTCATAAAAGGGAAGGCTATCAGCAGGAATAGATTCGTAATAGGTTTTTGCTTCAATTGGCGTGATCTTAATACCGCCGATTATTTTTTCCCGCATTTTGTTGGCAAGCTCTCTTTCTTTAAAAGGCTTACGGAAATCTTCGCGGATCTGGTCAACTGAACGCCCGGCTATGTCTTCCAGTGCTTCCCTTGAACCATACCCCTGGATAAAAGACCGAATCTGCTGATCAATCTTTGCCTCAACATCTTCATCATCTACAATAAGTGAGTCTTTTTCTGCCTGGAGCACCAGGGCTTTCTTAATCAATTCTGATTCCATAAATGCACAAACAGGTTGCTCCGGCAATTCGCCACCCTGGCGCTGTGCATCTGCTACTGCATTTACAATATCGCTTTTAAGAATGATCCTGTCACCTACCTTTCCTACAATTTTATCAGCTACTACTCTTTTAGTTTGGGCACCTGCCTGGTAAGAGAAAGTAGCTAAAAGCAACAGGATTGTAATTACGTTTTTCATACACTATATCTAAGCTGTCAAAAATATTGTATTGCCCATGGGCTATATACAACACTCACGTTTTTAACAAAAGAAAAATCGGAAGCTTTCACCTCCGATTTCCCTGAAATTTTACTGTCTTCAATTCTATAAAGTACGTTTAACCTCTTCTTCTTCGATGGCTACTATGGTATCACCCACCTGTATATCAGCAAAGTTTTTAATGGTCAAACCACATTCGAAATTACTTGCAACTTCTTTTGCGTCGTCTTTGAAACGCTTCAAGCTACCCAGTTCGGCAAAACCACCCTGTGTGCGTGGATAGATCAATACGCCATCGCGGTATAGCCTGATTTTCGCGTCTCTTTTCAGGCGGCCATCGAGTATGTAACAACCTGCAACTGTGGCTTTATCAAATTTGTACACTTCCCTGATCTCAACCTGTGCAACTTCTTTTTCTTCAATTTTAGGCTCCAACAAGCCTTCCATTGCCGATTTGATATCTGCAATAGCATTATAGATAATGGAATACTGTTTGATTTCAATTCCTTCCTGTTCTGCAAGTTTGGATGCCTGCAAATTCGGTCTCACATTGAAGCCCATGATAATTGCATCTGATGCGCTTGCAAGAGTTACGTCGTTCTCGCTAATGGCACCAACACCTTTCAGAATTACTTTCACCACAATTTCCTCGGTACTTAATTTCTCAAGGCTATCACTTAAGGCTTCAACGGAACCGTCCACATCACCTTTGATGATCACGTTCAGTTCTTTAAAGTTTCCAAGTGCCAACCTGCGGCCGATCTCGTCGAGGGTAATATGTTTCTTGGTACGAATACCCTGTTCACGAAGTATTTGACCACGTTTGTAAGCTATTTCTTTCGCTTCTGCTTCATCTTCATAAACCCTGAACTTCTCACCAGCCTGCGGTGCACCATTTATACCCAAAATTAAAACCGGGGTAGAAGGGCCGGCTGCTCCTTTTTTCTGGTTGCGTTCATCAAACATGGCTTTTGCACGGCCAAAATACTGTCCGCTAACTACCAGGTCACCATTTTTCAGCGTACCGTTTTGAACCAATACTGTGGCTACATAACCACGTCCTTTGTCAAGGGTTGCTTCAATAATAGAACCGGTTGCTTCCCTGTCGGGATTAGCTTTTAGCTCTAATATTTCGGCTTCCAAAAGTATTTTCTCAAGTAAAAGATCAACATTTAAACCTTGCTTGGCACTTATTTCCTGGCTCTGGAACTTGCCGCCCCATTCTTCTACCAGTATATTCATGCCACTCAACTGCTCGTATATCCTTTGTGGATTTGCACCGTCTTTATCAATTTTATTAACTGCAAAAATCATTGGAACATTTGCTGCCTGTGCATGGCTGATAGCCTCGCGTGTTTGGGGCATCACCGCATCGTCTGCAGCAACTACAATCACAGCAATGTCGGTTATTTTTGCACCACGGGCACGCATCGCTGTAAACGCTTCGTGACCCGGTGTATCCAGGAAGGTGACTTTTTTTCCACTGGCAGTTGTAACCTCGTAGGCACCAATGTGCTGGGTAATACCACCAGCTTCACCTGCAACTACATTTGCTTTACGTATATAATCGAGTAAAGATGTTTTACCATGATCGACATGACCCATAATGGTCACGATCGGTGCTCTTGGTTGCAAATCTTCTTCATCATCATCGTCTTCTTCATCATCCAGCTCAGCTTGTTTTTCCATATCAATGAACTCAACGTCGAAGCCAAATTCACTTGCCACTAATTCAATTACTTCTGCATCAAGACGCTGATTGATTGAAACCATTAATCCCAGGCTAAAACATTTACCAACTACTTCAGATGGAGTAATATCCATTAAAGAAGCCAATTCGCTCGCACTGATAAACTCTGTTACCTGCAACTTCTGATCCTGGTCTTCATCGCCCATGGATTCGGCCATTTCACGACGTTTATCGCGGCGTAACCTAGCTTTTAATCCTTTTCCGGGACGATTGCCACCTGTAAGCCTGGCCTGGGTTTCCTGCAATTTCCGCTGGATTTCTTTCTCATCAATAACTCTGTCACCGTCCCTACGTGGTGTACGGTCGCGACTTCCACCGCCTGCTGGTCCGCGATTTCCTTGTCCGCCACCGCCGTGTCCTGGCTGGCCGGCTGGAATTGGCCTGGCCATAGCGCCTTCACGTCTTTCACCAGGTCTTGTAGGTGTTGCAGCTCCGCCTCCCTGGGTATGTCCCGGTTGTTGAGGTCTTGAAACCTGGTGAGTACCACCACCACCTGTTCCCGGTCCCTGCCGTTTATCAAGAGGAATACGTTTGCGTTTGCGTTTTTCCCTGTCGATATTGCTATTACCTCCTGCTTTTGGGCGGGTATCACTATCAACAGGCAATTCTATTTTTCCAAGAATTACGGGACCTGTCAGGCGTTCGGCCTGTATATTTTCGATCAATGGTCCATTTTCTTCATCAGATTCTCCAGCCAGCTCAGAATGCATAACTGGCTCAACTGTCGCGTCTGACTCAATCGGCGCGGCAATTACCTGCGGCGTTACTGTTTCTTCCGCAGCTTCAACAGGAGCTTCTTTTTCAACTGTTGGAACTGCCGGTGCTGAAACCGGCTTTTGAGCCGCAACGGATTCAGCTGATCTTGCTGCCTGCTTTTTAGGGCGGGTAGATGAATCAATTGCTGAAAGGTCGATTTTATCTATAATTTTTGGTCCTTCAAGTTCAGGAGCTTCCAATCTCAAATGATTGTTATCCTCTGTAGTTGCAAATTCTTCAGGAACCAATGCTTCAACGGTTGGAAGACTCACTATTTCTGCAACCGCTTCAACCGGTGGGGCCGTAACTGGTTCTTCAATAACTGGTTCCGGTTCTGCCGGGGGTGGCGGAGGTGGCGGGGTAGGCGTTTGAATGGGTGGCGTAATTTCCTGCGGAACAATTACAGGTCTTGGCTCTTCCTTTATCTCGCCAATAATTTCTTTTTCAGGCTGTTTTTTCTCTTCTTTTTTGAAGTGGATCTCTTCATCTTCCCGCCTTTTGCGCTGTTCTGACGATGCTCCTTTTGGAAGATCGATCATATCGCTTTTGGCCTTTGCTACCTTATCGCTTTGAAACTCACGTTGCAGCGATTCGTACATCCCCTCGCTAAGCTTGGCGGTCGGCTTCAATTCGTCGCGGCTAAAACCTTTACCAGCCAGGAATTCGACGAGCGTATCCTGGCCAATATTAAATTCTTTGGCTGCTGCCAGTAATCGTGGTAATTTAATTTCGGACATTCTTTTTTGTGAATCGTGAAACTCCCGAACCCACCGCAGCGGGACTATAGACGAGAGTAAAAATTAAATGAGTGTGTTCTAGCTTACTGTTTGTGTGTGATTTATTCTCCTGGATACCCGGATGGTAGATCCGAATGCCAGTTACATATTATCCTCTTTCAAATTCTTCCTGTAAAACCCTGCGCACTTCGGCAATGGTTTCTTTTTCAAGATCTGTTCTGCGTTCCAGTTCATCGGCGTTGAGTGTGAGAACTGCACGGGCAGTATCACAACCGATGCGTTTCAGTTCTTCAATCACCCAGCTATCAATTTCATCACTAAATTCTTCCAAATCAATATCAAATTCGTCTTCTTCATCTTCGCTATCCCGGAATACATCGATATCCAGCTCAGTTAATTCGCATGCCAGTTTGATGTTTACGCCTCTTTTACCGATTGCCAGGCTTACCTGGTCTGGCGGCAAAAATACGTCAGCATGTTTCCTTTCAAGATCAATATTCATGCGGGTGATCTTGGCTGGTGTTAACGAGCGCTGGACCAACAACTGCAGGTTTGTGGTATAGTTTATAACATCAATGTTTTCGTTTTTCAGCTCCCGAACAATACCATGAATACGGCTGCCCTTCATACCTACACAAGCGCCAACAGGATCAATACGGTCATCAAAACTTTCTACCGCAACTTTTGCTCTTTCGCCTGGTTCCCGTACTATTTTACGAATGGTGATCAAACCGTCAAATATTTCAGGAACTTCTATTTCGAGCAATTTAGCAAGGAAAGAAGAATGGGTACGGCTGAGTATGATAACGGGTGCATTGTTTTTCAGTTCCACCTTTTTTACCACAGCCCTGATGGGTTCTCCTTTTTTAAAGTAATCCTGGGGGATCTGTTCGCTGCGTGGCAGCAATAATTCATTCCCTTCCTCATCCAGTAACAGGATCTCTTTTTTCCAAACCTGGTAAACCTCGGCACTAATGATTTCACCAACCATGTCCGCATATTTCTTCACCAGTACATTCTTCTTAAGATCCCCGATGCGGCTGGCAAGTGTTTGTTTAGCAGCAAGAATGGCCCTGCGACCAAAATCGAACAGGTCAATTTCTTCGAAAAGTTCTTCACCAACCTCGAAATCCGGTTCAATTTTCACTGCGTCTGAGTAGGCAATCTCTTCATTTGGATCCATTACGTCGCCATCTTCCACAATAATCCTATGCCGCAATATTTCGAGGTCACCTTTTTCGGCGTTAACGATAACGTCAAAATTTTCATCGGCACCATATTTCTTACGAAGTAATGTTTTGAATACATCCTCCACCACTTTCATCAGGGTCGGGCGGTCGATATTCTCCGCATCTTTAAACTCCTGGAATGCCTCAATCAGATTAATACTAGCCATATCTTTCGAAGTTTCAAATACCACACAAGGTTACAAAACTGAACCCGGTTTGGCATGTTTTAGAATTTAATTTGAACGCTTGTTGATTTTATGTTACTAAATAAAACTTGGTATTGCTTTATCGTTAATTTTTTACCTTTTCCTGAAACCACCTCTAATTCTATATGATCCTCGCTTACACCTTTTAACTCCCCTTCCAGTTCACTAATGAGAACTCCGTCCTCTTCAGCCAAAGAAAATCCAGGTATGGCTTCCACTTTTACGTTCCTTCCAATATTACGAACATATTGACGCTTTATTATAAGTGGTTCACCTACCCCGGGGCTGCTTACCTCCAACGAAAAATCACCGTCAGGAAATAACTGCTGTTCTTCGATAATGGCATACAAACGGCGGTTAATTTTAATACATGTTTCAATCGTGATCCCTTCATCTCCATCCAGGAAAACCTTGATGTTATTTGTAGGTTTGATACGCACCTGAACCAGAAAGTAACCCGGCATCTCTTCCAGGAGCCCTGCTATCATTTTTTCCAAAGTCTGTATCAAAGATTCGTTCGCCATTAGTAAACCGATTATGTGCAAATGAAAAGGGAACGGTGTCCGTTCCCTTCTGCAGCTTCATTTTCCGCTGCAAATGTAAGGGCGCTGCCTGTATTTACCAACAACTACTTTATTATTTATTTTGGGTTGATCCGGTCGTAAAAACAAGCTTGCTTATGAAAATTTTTAACAGGCTTTACAGTTCAATGCGTATAATTTTGCTAGCGTTATGACCTACATTCTTGTCGCTTTCCTAATTTACCTTTTGTACCGTTTTATTATTGGTTTTGTAATACCAGTGGTAAACGCCACCTCTCAGGTTAAAAAACAGTTTAATGCCATGCACCAGCAGGCTGCAGCTCAACAGGAACGGTCCCAACAAAAAGAGCAGCGAACTTCTGTAAACGGAGTAAATCAGAAACCCAAATATGATGTTGAGGGCGAGTACATCAAATTTGAAGAAATAAAGGAAAAATAGTTCCTTGCTAAAGCAGTAATCAAGATTGTATTGCCGGGCTGATTTTAATTTCCTGGAAAATTATTCGTTCTAACCAGTTATTACGAATTCATCAGGGGCTTTAAAACTTCCTCGATCAACATGCCGTTTTGTAGCCAAAGGGTTTGCAATCCAGCTTCTTTTGCACCCTCAATATTTTTTAAAGTATCATCTATAAACAAGGTCTCACCAGGTACAAGTTTGTTTTCTTTAGTAATAAATAAAAATGATGCGGGCTCTGGTTTCCTGTGATTCATTTCATGTGAATAGTATGCCCTTTCAAAATAATCATTAAAATGGCCTGCCCCAACCTGTAGTTGAAATGCCTCCATAAACGCTTGATAATGGATGAGGTTGGTATTGCTAAAAAGAAAAAGCCGGTATTGCTTTTTTAAAGCCGATAGCGTGTCAAGACTGGCTTTGCGGTAGTTTCCAAGCAATGCATTCCAATTTGATTCTATTTCTGTATCGCTGATCATAATGCCGGTATTTACCCGAAAAAGATCATAAAATTCAGTTGGCGTAATTAATCCTTTTTCCAGGTCGGAGAAAAGAGGATTGGAATACGACTGCTGAAAATAATCATCAAAATTTGCAACACCAGCCGCTTGAAATGCTGTCCTGGTTTTAGCAAAATCAATATCTAACAATACGCCACCCAGATCAAAAATGATATTTTTTACCGGAACAGACATTGCTGGTTCGATGTTCATTGTACTACTCATAACATTACTTCCCCGGAAACAAAGTTGTAGGTTTCATCGCATAACATTTTCAAAGAGCCAGCAGCCTATCTTACGGCTGCTTTTCCAGCCTGATTAAAAAGCCTCCCCCTGGTGCCATATTGATCTCCAATGAATCAGAGGCAGTTAATTGTTTTTGACTTAATTGATAATCGGATGGGTAGTTTGCTGCATTGATGCCATCTACACAAGAAGTTGCAAGGAATGTTCCCTTTAAGAAAGACAAAGGCAGCTTAAAAGTTCTTGGCGACCAATCAGTCATTCCGGCAATATACCAGTCTGCGTTTTTTCTCCTTGCTGTAATAATGTAATCGCCCACTTTCGCATCCAATATTATGGTTTCATCCCAAACTGTTGGGATACTTCCCAATAATTGCATGAAAGCTGGTTCCAGCATGGCTTGCGAAGGATTTCCAGAGAAAATTTGTATGGGGCTTTCATATACTACAAACATGGCGAGTTGATGACAACGCGTTCCTTGTGTCATCACTTGTTTTTCAATAGAACGAAATTGTGTTTTTGTTGCATTGTTTAAAATTCCTGGCTCATAATCCATCGGACCTGACAGCATGCGGGTAAATGGTAAGGTAACATCGTGTTCGGGTGTTACTTTATCCGACCAAATGTTGAATTCAGAACCTAAAACCCCTTCCCGTGTAATAGCATGCGGCCAGGTTCGGTTAAATCCCTTTGGGGGAAATGCCCCATGATACATTACCATGATTTTTTTGTTGGCGCAAGCCGCGGCAATGCGGTGATAAAACTGAACCATTTTTTGGTCATCACGATCCATAAAATCCGTCATTATAAAATCAACACCCCATTTATTAAACTGTGTTAATGCACTATCCAGCTGGCGGTCGAGCGTAGAGCAAAGTGTCCACATACTTAGCTTGATTTGTTTGCGTTTTGCATACGCTGCAATAGTGTCCATATTGATCTCTTTATTAATATCAAAAAGGTCTTTATAGTTACTCCATCCTGCATCCATCATTATGCGATCAAGACCAAACTGCTTTGCGAAATCGATGTAATACAAGTAAGTCGCAGTGTTAACGCCAGCTTTAAAGGGAACATTGAACAGGTTTACACCTATTATCCATTCGTCGGTTCCTGTACCGGGTTGTATCCAACTTATGTCTTCTACCCTTGATGGAGGTGCCAAACGATATACGAGGTCATTTGCCGGAAGTTCTTTGTCGTTAGCGGCAATTATAAGAACCCGCCAGGGTAAACTTCTTGTTCCCTTGATGCGGGCAATATAATCAGCCCTTTTGGTAACAATAAGTTGGGGAAATTCTCCTTCTGTCATCTTTTCTTCCAAAGGATAGGGCGCAAATACACCTGTTAAACCTGCCGGTGCATGACCGCTTAGAAACATGCCGGGATAATTATCCAGGTCCGATTCTGTAATTCCAATTTTAAGACCATTACGTGTTGTTACCAGTATGGGTGAATAGGTGATTAAGTCTTTGGCAAGACTATCGATGCGCATATTTTCATAAAGCCCTTCAAAGCTGGTATGGTACCGGTCTGCATCTTGCCTTTTATCGATACGGGGTAATAACACTTCTTCATTTAGAATGAAATTGAACTTTGCGACCTCATTTTTTATTACAACGGAATCTTTGAAAGATGTTAGCAGGCGGTAGGCTACTCCATCGTTATAAACCCTGAATTGCAAAATATAGGGTTGCTTAAAATGAATGGTAAATTCATTGTATTCGTTGGGAATCAGTTTTCTTTTTTCAGGAACAGGAGATTCTATCGTTTCATTTATATAAGCTGAAGTTCGCTTTGCAATTGCAACATCAGACGACAATTTTTTTCCATCTAATAATTCAAGATCAATATAAGAAGGCTGAAGGATGGTGAACTGCTTGTATTGAATACTATATCTTACAGGGGCAGTGTTATAAAAAACTAATTTTATGTTATGATCAGGTGAGTAAGTTAGAGTTGAATCAGCAGCGAAACTATTTGTAGCAAAGCAGGTGAAAATTGCAAAGCCAAATGCAGGCAAACTTAAAATTTTCATATGAAAAATGCTTTTAATAGATAAATAACCATGTAATTAAAAAAAAGCAGCCGACTGCATTTCAGTGACTGCTTTAAATAACGATCTGGTATACAATCCAGTTATCTAATAACCAGCGTTGAAATTGAATGAGGCAGACTTTTACTTTGAGCGGCTTCTCCATCTATCCATAATGAATAGGGTAGTTCACCGTTAGTTTGATTCATTACAATTACGATTACTGATCCGTCAGTATTCAAGAATGCGGTTGACATTAGTGGGCTACGGCTTCCGGAACTGCTGATGCGTTTGGCGCCCGGTCTTATAAATTTAGAAAAATGTCCTATATAATAATACGCACTGGTATAAATTAATTCACCTGTTTTAGTATCGGCATGCACGGGTGCGAAGCAAAAATTTCCTACGTGATTAGGTCCGCCTTTTTCATCTAATAACACGTTCCAATCTGTCCAGGCTACCGTTCCATTATTAAAATCATTAATCATCGACAATCCATAACGTTCACCTAATTTCCAGTCGTTAATGCGGCCCATATCAAACTTTTCATTACAGCCTTCTGTAAAAATCAGGTTGATATTGGGAAAAGCTTCCTTTACCTTTTTTACATTATCGAAAGTTGGATCACCACCGCTCCAGCTTTCATACCAATGGAAGCCAACTCCCCAGGCATATTTCGCTGCCTGCGGATCGCTTAACAAGGTATTTGCTCTTTGAAAAACCAGGTCGCGGTTATGATCCCATACAATGATCTTCTTATCGCCGAGGCCTTCTTTTGCCAATGTTGGCCCGAGATTGTTTTTCAGAAAATTAGTTTCTTCTTCTGCTGTATAAATGCAGGATTCCCAGGTTTGCTTTGCCATGGGTTCGTTTTGAATTGACAAGCCCCAAACAGGCATTCCTTCCCGTTCATAGGCCTTAATAAATTTTACAAAATAATTTGCCCATGATCCATAGTAATCTGTTTTCAATTTTCCGCCATGCAGGATGTCATTGTTGTCTTTCATAAATGCAGGTGGGCTCCATGGACTAACATATAAAGGGAGTTTACCACCAGCAGCGGCAATCGCCATTTTAATAAACGGTATTCTAAATTGCCGGTCATGATCTATATTAAAAGTCTTTAGGTCTTTATCGCCTTCACTTATATAAGTATAACTGCCACTGCTAAAATCACAACTGTGAATATTGGTTCTTGCAAGCGTATAACCAATGCCTGTTTCTTTATCGTAATAAGCTTTCATAAAAGCTGCCTGCTTATCTTTTGAAAGTTTGGCAAACACTTCGGCAGATGCATCCGTTAATGCTCCACCAATTCCCATAAAAGTTTGGAACTGGTGCGAAGGATCTACAAAAACACAGGGTTGCGTTTCCAATGGCTGGCCCATTGTGGTAAATGATAATTTTTCTGCAGGCTGCAGTCGCATACTAGTATTATCGGCAGTTGTAAAAACCTGCACCGATTTACCTGAAGTGGTAAATTTAACCTGTGCAAAAAGAGCACTTTGTACGAAACAAACTCCCGTTAAAAAAAAACAAACAGCGACTTTAAATATTATTTTCATATTACATCTCTTTTATATTTTATAAAAAGGATCATTCAGAGAAAAAAGCCATATTAATTTTTACCAAATAAATGTTGCAACTGCACCAGCCGGCAACGTCGTTGTTGCCCAACTACCCTTGTATTTAATGTTGATGGTTGACATGTTTACACCATCGTTTTCCACGATAGCAATCTTTTTCCCTGCAGGAGTTTTAAAAGCAACGCTATTCAATTCTCCCACACTATTACTTGCTATTCTTGTAGAACCGGCGGGAACAAATTTTGATGCATGTGCAATAATATAATAAGCCACATTACGGGTGATACCTGGTCCAATTGTCAGAGCTCCTTTACAGGTAGTGCAGCCACCTGGTGTATGCGGTCCAAAACCCGCATCATTGGCCAGGTTCCATTCCAGTACAGTGCGGCTCCAGTTGCGGGTGGCTCCAATTAATACGTTTTTAAGATGCCATTTCAGGTCGCCACCAAAATTGCCCGTGGATGCGGTGTACTGTTCTGTGAAATAGATGTTCTTATCGGGATGAGCTGTCTTAACGGTCGATAACGCATCAATTGTTCCTTCGTAAAGGTGAAACGCAGATCCATCAATAAATGGCTTTGCTGCAGCATCGTTTAATATACTGATTGGATAATCAGGTTTGTTACAGTTGTGATCATATGTAATAATCTTTGTGGCTAGACCTGCTGTTTGAAAGGCCGGGCCTAAATTATTTTTAATAAAATTTGTTTGTTCTAAAGCTGACATAACCATACTGGGATTGTTATGAGGATTTAGCGGTTCATTCTGAGGTGTTATGGCATCTATCGTAATGCCTTCCGCTTTCATCTGTTGGATGTATTTTACAAAGTACTTCGCATAAACATCATAATACTGTATTTGTAAACTACCATTAATGCTGCTATTATTATCCTTCATCCAAACTGGTGCACTCCAGGGTGTGGCAAGAAGCTTAATGGCGGGTTGTATAGCAATAATTTCTTTAAGAAGAGGAATAAGATCGGTTTTATCGGGGGCGAGAGTAAATTTATCCAGGTTAATATCAGTTTGCCCGGCAGCAAGATCATTATAACTAAAAACGGATGCATCAAGGTCGGAAGCACCCATGCTTAGTCTTAAATAACTTACACCAATTGCATTTTCATCATTGCTGAAAAGTTCCCGAAGCAGTGCTGCTTTTTCTGTGGCTGGCAGCCTGTTTATCAAATAGGCACTGCCGCCGGTTAAGGTAAAACCAAAACCATCCATGGTTTGAAAAGCCTGGTTGCTATCGACCTCGATGGTTATATACGGATTGGATACCTGCCCAAATACCAGGGCGGCCTGCTTTTGCAGCAGCATTGATTGATCGTTCTTTGTTAGCCAATAATCCATGCTAACTTTTGCTGCAGGAGGTACCGGGATGGGCGTTCCACCACCTGATTTCTTGCAGGAGGCTTGTATCAAAATACCTGAAAAAAGGAGAATAGGCAACCAATGTTTACAAACCATTATCGTGGAGGTTCAATCGTTAAAGAAACCGGCTGACAGGCATTTTCTAATTACAAATAAGAAAAATGTATAAAAAATATAGACCGGGATTTACATCCTTACAGACAGGATTGAAGCAAAAAACCACCAAAACAACAGCAATTACTTTGAAAAATAAATTACTTATACCAACGCATGGAGTTGTAAACTGTAGTTTGACCAGGAATTTCCCAACATCGTTGAGAGTTTTAAAATTCAACTATCAAGCCGAAAGTTGGTGTAGGAGTAGCATCATTGTTTTTTAGAATTAACGGAATGGCATTGCTGCCGTCTGGCTTTACAGCATTACCGTCATTAGAAATAAATGAGGTATTTTCTGCATTACGGGTAAAAGTGTATTGAGGTGGGCCGGGCACTTTTGCTGCATACCAATTAGTCACATCCAGGAAAACATCAAGGGTAAATTTGCGATAATTCCATTTTTTATCAATTCGCACGTCGCTGGCATGGAATACAGGTAGTCTTTCACTATTGAAACGGCTATAATCAAGCACACCTGTGCCGATGCTCAGGTAATTCAATTGAGATTGTTCCAGGTCGAAGGGAGAAAATGGTGCTTTCCCCTGTAAACGAAATTTTAAACCCAACTCCCAATTTCTTTTAAATTTATAACCCCAGGTGGCACTTAACAAATGCCTGTTATCCCAACTCGCCGGCAGGTAAATTCCATCAAGCCTGGTAAACTCTGAGCGGTAAAACGTGTAGCTTAAAATGCCGAAAAAACGCTTTGATAACTTCTTTTGTGCGAATAACTCCAACCCAAATGCTCTCCCCTTTCCGCTTTGAACGATTGGCTCGTTTCCAATGCTTCCAAAGTCACTTCCTTTATTAGCCAGGCTAACTCCATCTAACAAGCTAACAGGGTAATTACTGTACTTTTTATAAAATCCTTCTACCGTAAATCGAAGTGAACTTGTTGGCACATACTCGGTTCCCAGAACGTAATGATCACTTTGAATATAAGATCCGGGATTAGCCCGGTTATTGGCCTGGTTAAAAAAAGCAAGCTGGGTATAGGAAGGCAATTTGAAATACCTGCCAACACTTGCATTCAAATTCCATTGGTTGGTTAATGCATAACTAAGTGATAAACGTGGAGAGAATTGTTTAAAAGGGTTCGACTCGCTTGTAGCTAAACTATTTCCATCTATTCTTGCCCCGGCGCTTACGGCCATCCGTTCATTTAAAATACGCCTGCCAACCTGTAAAAAGCCTCCATATTTAAAAAAATCAGTGCTGGTAGCGGCGCTTATCCTGATTTCCGGCTGAACAATATTTCCATTTGTGTCCACCAGTTCCTTTCGGTAAACATTTTCAAACCGGTTATTAAAATCAACATATTGTGCCATCAGCCCATAACTTACTTTCCACCCCTTTGAGTTATGCGTTGCATCTATTCTAAGCTTGTTTTCCGTTTCACGGCTATCGGTAAATAAGGTGCGGGAAGCAAGTGTCGGATTTTCATTATCCTCATATTTTTCAACCTGGTTATTGAGCGTATTCCTGCTTACAGACAGGTTTACAAAGCCGTTTTTAATCAGCTTTTTAATACTTGCCCCAACCGTATAATTCCATTGATTGATACTTGGATTGCTATTGATTACGTACAATTTTTCCGGTGAAGCATTCCGCGGCCTGGCAAAGCTAAATTCGTCGATAGCTCCAATTCCCACCAGGCTCAAAGTAGTTTTACTGCCTAAGCGGGTGTTTATTTTCAGCTGGTAGTCCCAATAATTTGGCCTGATTGGTAAATCGATAGCTTTAAAAAGAAACTGCAGGTAACTACGTCGTACCGATGCGAGATAAGTAGTATTTTTTGCCAGCGGACCATCTGCAGTTATTGCCAGGTCGGTAGCACTTAATATTACATTCCCCTGGCTTTTTTGACTATTTCCTGTTTTTTGCCTGAATTGCAATACACTGCTTAACGCATTATCATACCGCGCATCAAAGGCACTGGTATTCATTTTTACATCCTCAATAAAATTGGCATTCAGTATTCCTTGTGGCCCACCCCCACTTCCCTGGGTACCAAAATGATTCAGAACCGGAATTTCAATACCATCGAGATAGTAAACATTTTCACTTGGTGCACCCCCTCTTACTACAAGGTCGTTTCGAAACCCACCTCCACCTGCCCCTCCTCCTACACCAGGTAAGGATTGAACAACTTTGCTGATATCGAAATTGCCCCCTGGATTGCGCTTGATTTCTTCGGTTGTGAGCCTTTGAACACTTAAAGGCGTTTCGAGACTGGTTGCCCTAACATTGTTTTTTCTACCAGTAACAGTTACATTGTCTAAAACAACAGATGAAGCTTCGAGCTCAATAGAAATATTGTTCACGTTGCCATTTGTAACCAATAAATTTTCGAGCGTTTTTGTATTATAACCCACACCTGTAATTGTAATAATGTAGGTTCCCGGGTTAAGATCAGAAAACCTGAATCGCCCAAGGCTATCGGAAACTACACTACTTGCCCCGGGATTTAATAGTAGAGTAAAACCGGCTAATGGTTTTTGTGTGTTCTTATCTAATATGATGCCTGTTAAAATACCTTGATTAAAACTATTTTGACCAAAAGCAGTGGATAGAAAAAAAAGGCAAAATGAAATAAGAAAGGTAAAACGGGAAAAAAACATACTGGGAATTTATTGTGGGCTGGAACTTGTCAATTTTCTGCTTGTAATTGGAATGGTGATAAACTAACCATCAGGTTACACTTTTGTTTAAATCACCAAAAAATAGGAACTAATAAATAGCAGGAACGACTAATCTTCATGTGATCTCCTTTCGGCCTGGTTTAATTAAAAACTAAAGCCAACCTTGTGGGCTGGCTTTATATCAGGAATTCATTTATGATTCTTTTGGGGGCGCAGGTGGTTGCGGTCGTCCACCCTGCGGTGGCCTTTGTTTGGGCCGTTGCTGGTTTTGGGGTGGCCGCTGCGGTTGCTGGGTAGGACGCTGATGTTGTTGAGGTGGGCGCTGCTGATTTCCAGGCTGGGCGGTTATCTGCGGCCTTTTTTGCGGATTATTCGGATTTTGTTGCGGCGAACGTGGCTGCACATTCTGTGGAGGACGCTGACCACCCTGAGCGGGTCTTGCTGATCCGCTATTTTGTGGACGCTGCTGGGGCCTTTGTTCTTTTTCCCTGTTTTTACGACTTGTTTTTTCCAATGCACGCAGGCTGATCTGTCCTACTACATCCACAAATTCCGGCTCAAGTTCTTTTGGCTTACCAGTTAACACTTCAACCGGTTGCAGATCTTCAGGTTTTATACCCTGCCTGTTCAGTTCTTTGATTTCTTTAACCCTGGCAATGGTAAGTGGATACTGCCTGCTGCTATCGGGTAGCATGTACCACATCAGGTTTTTAAAAATATCTTTTTTCACAAGCACTGCCTTGCTACGTGCCATTTCTAAGGTATCGCTGTTCTCAGGAAACATTTGCAAAGCATCCATGTAAGTATCCAGTTCGTAGTTAAGGCAACATTTAAGCCTGCCACACTGACCACTTAATTTGGTTTGATTAATGCTGAGGTTTTGATAACGGGCAGCATTGGTATTAACACTCTTAAAATCATTCAACCAGGTACTGCAACATAATTCGCGTCCGCAACTACCGATGCCCCCTACTTTGCCGGCTTCCTGCCTGGCACCAATCTGGCGCATCTCTACTTTAACCCTAAATTCTGACGCGTAAATTTTTATCAGTTCCCTGAAATCTACCCTGTCATCAGCTATGTAAAAGAAAGTAGCCTTTTTGCCATCAGCCTGTACTTCAACTTCTGCAATTTTCATTTGCAGATTTAATTGTCGCGAAATTGCACGGCTACGGATAAGCACTTCCTTTTCACGTGATTTGCTTTCTCTCATTTTTTCAACATCAAGCTGGCCTGCGCGGCGCAAAACTTTTTTGATTTCAGGATTATCTTCCCGAACACCTTTTTTCTTCATTTGCAGCCTAACCAACTCACCACTTAAACTTACTTCGCCTACATCAAAACCGGCTACCCCTTCCACTGTAACCAGTTCTCCTTTTTCAAAATATTGTAAAGGGGCATTACGGAAAAATTCTTTCCGGCTACCCTGGTTGAAGCTAACTTCTATAATTCTGCAACTGCTCTCAGGATCACTAAATGGCAGGTTCATAAGCCAATCGTGCACATTCATCCTGTTGCATCCACCCGTACTACAGCTCCCATGACTTTTACATCCATTTGGGGTTCCTGTTCCGCAACTTCCACATGCCATTCTATTTACAATTTACTGTTGTGTTTATAATTAAATTTCAGCTCACTAATATGCAGCTCAATCTTGCATACAAATGAAGCTCCACAATAAAAATGAAAGAAATAACAGGCGAAAAGGCCGGACTAAGCATTCGTTTTGATAGTTGACAAACAACTTGATGGTTCCTTGATTCTATACTTTTTGCCTTGCTGTAAATAAAAATAAACAGTGGCTTGTTCCTGATCTCCTGGAAAGAGAATCGTTATAAAATATGCTTATTCTACTGTGCCTCAATCATCTGCTACTTCGAAATAAGTGACCATCCAAATCTTATAGATGTTTAGCAGGATTTAATTCACCCGCATACACTTACCTCTTCCATTCTCTTCAAAAAAAGCCCGGCTGTTTTACAACAACTCAAAGGCTAACTTGTCAAAAATACCGTTTTATCTAACACAATACTCCTGAGCTTAAGAGTGAGTGCATGAAACAACATTTTAGGATTGGCATTGCGCTCCACGTAATAAATAGCTTGCTCCAATTCTTTTATTAATGCATGTTGCGTGCTTATACCGCTGATCTTATTCAACTTTAAAGCAAAGGCTTTTTCGTTTTCAGGCAAGTTTAACTGGTCAGCTCCCATTAATCTAATCCGCAAACTCTGACCTAATAATTCCAGGAAATACCGCATCAATTGTTTTTGTTTTTCCCGACCCAGTCCAGCGAGCTGGTCAATTATTTTGCTTTGCAACCCAAAGCGCTGGAATTCTGTTGCACCTCTCAACAAACTGGCATTTAGCCAATCCTTAAGAAGTTCATCCCAATCTTCCGTATTATGCTGAATCAATTGTAAAGCTTCGCGGTAATTACCCTCACAAACCAGGGCGATTTGCCTGGCTTGTTCAACAGGTAACTTGCTTTTTTCCACCAGTTGTTTTTCAATGTCGGCGGCTTCCAACGGCAAAATCCTTACCAACTGGCAACGGCTTACAATAGTTGGAAGCAACTGGTCTTCATTTTCTGCTACTAAAAGGAAAATGGTATCAGGTGGTGGTTCCTCTATTAGTTTCAGTAATTTATTGCCTTCCTTACCGAGGTATTCCGGCATCCACATCACCAAAACTTTCATCGGAGCCTGGAAGGCTTTCAGACTAAGTTTTCGGATGATATCCATGCACTCATCTGAAGTAATATTGCCCTGTTTATTTTCTGCATTGATAAATTGCAACCAATCAAACACATTTCCGTAAGGCATCATTTTATAGAATTCCCGCCATTCTTTTATATAATCAGTGGAAATGGGCTTGTCGCCAGCTTTCTTTGGGATTACCGGATATGAAAAATGAAGATCGGGATGTAGAAGCTGAGCTGCTGCCGGATCAAAGGCAGGGCTATTTACGGCGATCTCTTCCGCCGGAGCATCGATAGGCAACGCAGAAAAGCCGCCAAATAAATCTGCAACTACTGGTGCAACAACCGGCTTATTAGCAGAAACCAGGTGCTGGGCAAAATTGACAGCCAGCGGTAAAGCACCCGAGCCTTCTTTGCCCAAAAATAAAATGGCATGACTGAGGCGATTATTTGCCTGCAGGTCGAGTAATTGTTGCTTGATGGCTTCCTGGCCAATTACATTATTAAATAACACGGTTGCAAAATAACAAGGTTTCTTATTTGGGAAAGAGTTTGAAGCTGCTAATTAAAAAAAGCGCCAATGAATCCATTAGCGCTTTCAATAAATTTACTTCTATAAATGCTGCTCAATATCCGCAAAAGCCTATTTAAGGTATTTTGTAATTTCCTCGCTGGCAGGTTCAACTTTACTGTCGAAATGCTGTAATAAGCGGCCATTTTCATCTAACAGAAATTTATTGAAATTCCAACCAATTTCAGCATCAAGCACGCCGTTTTCCGCTTTCGAGCTTAACCATTTAAATAACGGATCAATATCTTTTCCTTTGACGCTCACTTTCGTTGCCATGGGAAAACTGACATTAAAATTTTCGGTACAAAATTGTTTGATTTCAGAATTGGTTCCAGGCTCCTGGCCGCCAAAATTATTTGCCGGGAAACCTATCACTACGAGTTTTCCTTTGTATTGCTGATACAGTTCTTCAAGCCCTTTGTACTGTTTGGTATACCCACATTTGGAAGCAGTATTTACAATCAGGATCTTCTTTCCTTTATAAGCTGATAAATCTATAGTACCTCCATCGATGGCAGGAACTTTAAATTGATGTACAGTTGTCGTGGCCGGGCTAAAGGCAAAGAGGGCCACAAGTGCAAAAAATCCGAGATACTTCATGGATGTATTTTTATTTTTCAAAGTAACAACAATGCGCCTTTAATGTTTGCTAATATTAGTCAAGATTTGCGGTTTGATTTTTTTAACCTGTTAAGTTTAACAGCTTTAGATCAAAAAACATTGATTACTTATAGCTTTACTTCTAAAAAATTTCTTCTTATGAGGCTTTTGAGTTTTATTTTTTTAGTATTTGTTTTTTCGGGTGAGTTATTGGCGCAAGCGCCGCTTAATGTGATGAGTTTTAATATCCGGTACAATAATATAACGGACGAAGAAAATTCGTGGCCGTTCAGAAAAGACAATGCAGCTATGCAAATCAGGTTTTACGAGGCAAATGTGGTTGGAGTTCAGGAAGCATTGCACGATCAGCTGGAAGATTTAAAACAAAGATTACCAGGTTTTAATGTGATTGGAGTGGGCCGGGATGACGGCAAACAAGCGGGCGAATACTCCGCAATTTTATACAATAAAGACAGGTTAAAGGTACTGGACAGCGCCACTTTCTGGCTTTCGGAAACACCGGACAAACCGGGAAGTAAAGGGTGGGATGCTGCAATTACCCGCGTGGTGACCTGGGCTAAATTCAGGGATAAAAAAACCAGGAAAGCTTTTTATCTATTTAATACGCATTTCGACCATAAGGGAAGTGTCGCCCGCCGTGAAAGTGCCCGTCTGCTACTTAAAGCCGTAGACTCAATTGCGGGTAAGATGCCGGCCATTATTACGGGTGATTTTAATGCCGCACCATTAGATGAACCCATTAAAGTACTTACAGATATAACTAACAAATTTCACCTTACAAATACACTGGGTTTGAGCCAGTTACCGCACTATGGACCCGCAGGCACTTTCAATGAATTTGGACCAAAAGAAATTTCCAATAACCCAATCGATTATATTTTTATAAAAGGAAAATTCCATGTTCTGAAACATGCTACTATTTCCGAAAGTTGGGGGGGAAGGTTTTCATCTGATCATTTCCCGGTATTTACCAGCCTGGTTATTTTATAAAGACGATTTTATATGCACAATCCAATAGAACTGCTTCTGTCAAAATATAAAAGCCAGTTTAAAAAGGTAGTTCCTTTTGATGTTGAAAAAGATCGTTTAGTAAACCTCGACCTAAGTGGCAATAACACAATACTAACATCAGAAATTTTTGATGATACATCCAGGTTTTCACAGTATATCGCCAATGAATTAGCTTCAAAAAATGCAACTTATGGCATGGGCGGATATCTCGAAAACAGGGAAGTGTATAGCCGGTCTCCCATATTTGACGGAATTGATAATCATCCCATGAAGAAGAGAACCATACATCTTGGCGTGGACATTTGGGGTCCCTCGGGTACACCGGTAATGGCACCCTGGGGAGGATCCATTCATAGTTTTGCTTATAACGATCGTTTCGGTGATTATGGAGCAACCATTATTTTGCAACACCAGATCGATGGCTTTAGTTTCCATACTTTATACGGCCATTTAAGTCTTGCTGATCTTAGTATCGGCCAGAATCAATATATAAGCATCGGCGAACAGTTTGGTCGTTTTGGCAGGCCTGAAGAAAATGGACATTGGCCACCGCATCTTCATTTTCAACTGGTTGTTGATATGGAACTAAAAGAAGGAGATTATCCCGGGGTGTGTGCGCTCAACCAGCTGGATTACTATCGAATGAATTGCCCTGATCCGAACCTGGTACTAAATATGCGGCAGGCGGTAAAAGAGGTAGTCTGATCCTTTTTTATAACGAATTTTCCCACCTTTTTGTCCCTCTGGGCTTCAAACAGTACGTTTGCAAAAATTTAATCACTTTTTTATATGGAACACGGAGCACATTCAACACCGGGAGCAAAAAGATTTGGCGTAAACACTAATGGTTTTGGTCTTGCTGTTGTAGCAATAGTAGCCATTTGTCTTGCTCTGTTTTCTTGGAGCTTCTGGAAAGATGGCACCAAAGAAATAAACCATTACCGGTTGAATACCTTGCCTACTACCCCGCATTCTGGCGACCATGAACAAGGTGAAAAACCAGGGCATACTCCTTCTTCTGAAGCCAGTGCAACTGTTGCCCCATCTACTACCGAAACCGCTTCGCCTATTGATACTGTGTCGAAGGAAGCAGCAGCCGACAGTGCAAGTGCACATCCCACCGACACTTCAAAACCACATACCAGTCATTAATTTGTGTTGGCGATTTATAAATGGCCCGAAACTATATTTTAAAAGAATTGCCAGTCTGTACGACTGGCAATTCTTTTAAAAACTACTTTTCCCAATAAATAATAGGCAGATTTATGATTCGGGACTATTTTCCAGTGAGTGGAATTAATTGTGCCGGCAAAATACCCTGCGTATTGCAAGGCAGAATCTGGCTTACCATTGCAGTTCCACTTGTAGCCCTGAAGCCAGGTTTTAAGTCGATATAATTTCCCGCTTTATAAACGAGTGCTGCACCTGCGCCACCCGATACTGAAACATTCGTAACGATACTATTAGAAGCCTGGTAAAATTCTTGTCCATTTACATTATTAAGACCAGATTGTGCATCGTGTACATAATCCGCCGGGCAGGTTACAAATAATCCTGTTTTCCAAACTCCTCTTCCAAATGTGCCTGCAATAAGCTGGTTGCTAACAACTCTCAAATCCCTGATACTGGTGTTTGGCAAACCGTTTCCATAAGATACCCAACCGTTCGTTTGACTATTGCGATAGTAAACGCCCACATCACCCCCAACATAAACTCCATTATTGGCAGTTGCGGTAATGGTATAAAAAGGCATATTAGGTAAACTGCCGGTAATATTCGTCCAGGTCAATAGTCCATTAGCATCAACTGTTCCTTCGTATACCTTGTTGCCATTTATATAGCCACCAAGCGAAACATAAATATGGTTTTTATTGGAAGGGTCAACCGCAATAGCAGTTATAGTTAAAGCTGTACTTAGAAGAGAAAGTTCATTGATGGTAGCGGCACCGTCTGTTGTGCGAAAAATTCTATAGGTATTTCGGGCCATATATACCATGTTGTCGTCCTGTGGAGATATGGCCATTGCAGTTATTGGACTGGTGGTACTTGGAAGTTCTTTTACCTCCCAACTGGTGCCACCATTTAATGATTTATATAATTTTCTGTAGCCGACATAAAGTTTGGAGCTGTTTGTTGGGCTCACAACTATTGGCGTAACCCATGCACCGCCGGTTGTGTCGTCACAATTACAACTGGTTGTGCCCGTACCCAGTTGGGTTGGGGGATACATCCTGGTAGGAAAAGTTAAACCGGCATTTGATGATTTGGAAAAAGAGCCGGCCTGGATTGACGCATAGATTATATTACTATTGGACGGCGCTTGCACAGCCGAGGTTCCGTCGCAACAGATAACATGCCGGTAGCTGCCAGACTTCCACGCATTAACGCCATTATCCTGGCAACCCCAAAACAATTCTGTGTCGTTAACTCCACCTACCCTGTATACCTGGGCAAGTGATAAGTTGTCCGTAAAAGGTTTCCATACTTTTGTAGCCAGGTTCATCCGGTAAAACCCGCCGTCGCTTGCGCAATACAAAGAACCATTTTTTACTTCCAGGGCATGTATATCAGCATGCGCATAACCTACGCTATTTGGCTCTTCCCATTTAGCCCTGATAGTCCAGGTAACTCCGCTATCCGCACTTTCCCAAACATTGATACCACCCACAAATACACTGGCAGCATTGGTGGGTGAAACGGCAATTTCACAATTCCTGAAAACTTGTCCGGTGGTATTGTAACCACATTCAGCCTTGTTGTTGTCGCAATATCCCAAAGGGTTGGTATTGGCATTACCAAAAGAGCGGATAAAGAAACTCGTACCCCCGTTTTTGCTTCGCATCAGCCGGTAAAAACCAAAAGATCCGCCGCCATACAAAAGAAAAATCGTTTCGGGATCAGCTGCTGTTAATCCAATTTTTACATTATAACCAGCAGTGGCCGGAAGGTTAGTACCAGTGGTATAAAAGTTATCGCCCAGGTTGTCGCTATAATAAAACGCATCACTGGAAGCCAGATACATCCGGGTACTTCCAGGCTTAAATGCTACATCTGTGAAATCGCCGTATTTCAGTGTATCCCAGTTTAAACCGCCATTCAGTGTTTTAAGCAACATGCCATTAGTAAGGGTAAAAAGACACTCAGGATTAGTGGGGTGCATCAACAGTTTTCTTACAAAAACCTGCTGATCTTCTTTTATTTTCAAACCGGTTGGTTGCCAGCTAAGCCCTGCATCTACACTTTTTAAAACACCGGCACTGAAACGGGTCTCGAAGTCCCTGCCACCTGTCAGTGCATAAATTATATTTGAATTATTATAGTTATAACATACCTGCAATATCCCGGGGTTTGGAAGTGCATCTCCATAAGGCGACCATAGATAACTATCACTTCCCTGCAAATAAAGTCCTTTCCACATGCCACCCATGGGAGTCGATATCATTACATTGTTACTTCCCGGTTGAAAGGCCCATGAACTTACCCTGCCGGCTCCACTATTTTTTCCACCATCCACTACCGGTACACTTTGTGACAGATTTGCCCAATTGGCCCCGGTATTTTGTAGCGAAGGTGCTGAGGACCGGCTAAAATTTTGCGCTTTTTCGAGGTTGCTGTTTTGCTTTCCACCGGGTAACAAACCGTCGCCGGAGACCTGGAAACTCATATCATATTCCCATCTTTTATACTGTTTATAACCCGAACCTCTGCCCGAGGGATGAGTTTTAAACCAGTACTCAGCAAATTTTTGGATGGATTGAAAATTTTCACCTTTTTGGATGCGCTGATTCAATAAAGATGAGAAATCTTCCTGTGCAAATAATAGATTACCAATGCAAGCAAAGCCTGCTATAATACAAAGTCTTTTGATTGATTTCATCGTACTAAAAAAGAAAAGTGAATGATTTAAATGGAGGCAACATTAGTTTTTCACTTTCGCCTTTACTTCTTCCAGTTCCTTTTTTAGTTCAATAACATAGAGCGTTAATTCTTCAATTTTCTCCACCATTTTGCGCTGCATTTCACCAACAGCCAGGCCGCTGGTTTCCATTTCGTTTGCGGCAGGAATGCCTGGTAAATGCGCATTTGTTTTTACAAAAGCACCTAACTGGTCTAAAGGCATTAGCTTATAGTCTTTTTTAAAAACATAATCTGGCCAGGCTGATTGTAATTGAACCCGTACCTCTTCTGCGAGAATTTTTCCACCAACATTTAATTTGTAGGAAACATCGTTTGCATTTCGGGTAGCACCAAGGTTTAGCTGCCCGGTAGTTTGATTAAACAATAAAGACCAGCCAGCACCGGCGTAGCCAAAGAATCCCATGTTGTTATTGTCGAACTGGCCTATATAACCTTTTAAAGCATCTCCCGCCAGGTTGGTAAATTCTATACCCTGTGGGTTACCAGCATCATATTGGCCGGTAAACCTGATCCGCCCGTTTTTTATATTCAGATAACCATCATTTCCAAAGCGGTATTTTTCTGTAAAAGTTCCGCTGGAACCATATCCCATTGCAATATGAGCATTTGACTGGTTGGTATATAGCTGCATTAACGCACCCTGAATACCAACGCCATAATGTGCGCCAGAAGCATCACCCCATAAGGCAATTTTATTTCCAACAAAATTTGCAAATGAAAGTGGTGCTTTTGGATCTGAGTTGCCTTCAACCCCGATATTACCCGTTGGATTGATTACAAAACGTTCGGTAAGAGGCATATTAGTACCCTGCCCGGTTACAGATGCCGGAGCTGTTAAAACATAAAATTTACCACCAACAGGATCGAGGCCAACCAAAGCACCAAATCCTGTATTAATTGCTTTCCGGCCACCGCTATAGTACGAGTTTAAACCAATTCCCGGGTAGCTTGATTCGATGGCCACACCTGTTGTATTACTTCCAAACATGGCATTTGTGGCACCCACTTTTGTATTAACCTGTAATCCGGCAATGGATGGATTAGATATGCCAATGCCAACCAGCCCGCCCGGCAAAATGGTAAGCAACCGGTTAGAAGGGGTAGTAGCTGCTCCGCCCGTTCCGCTTGGGTAAGAGTTTAAATAGAACTCTCCCGATTGTTTGCTTAATCCAAAACTGCCGGCAAAGCCGGTGGACATATAAAACCTGGAGGTTTTAAAATATTGGTTAAATCCAATTAAAGGATCATTGGTTTCGAGCGAAATACCTCCATAATCAACACCAAAAATGGCTTGTGCATCACCATCAATACCCTTCACCATAAATTTTGATAAGGATATATTACCAGTTCCAATTCCAACAGAGCCAGCATTGGAATTGCTGATATTACCAGCCAGAACAGTGTTTTGCCAAAAGTTGGAGCCTTCTGTTAGAAGCGACCAGTTTGGGATCGCCGGAAGAGAACTTCGGTTTACATAAAAGCCCGTTACGCCATCTGTTTGATATACTAAAAGACCCTGGGCAGGATTTACAATTGAACTTGCTCTTTGCTGCTGGGTAACTTTCGGCAATAAAATCCCTTTAATTCCACCACCATCCAACTCTAAGACTGCGCTTTCATTGGGACTACCTGTACTACCAATTTTGACCTGGCTGAATGTGTGAGCATGGATCAAAATAAACAATACTAAAATTGAATGTTTCATTGAGACGTTTTTATAAGTGATAAGTGGATATAACCTTAGTAGCGTACAAATAGAAATGGGTATAAAATGATTGATTGAAATATATAAGTAGTTTCAGCAGTGGCTGTAACAGTTGAATCTTGATAAGACTTAATGTTGTGAATATATAATAAAATATTGCTGTGCTATATTCCCTAAGGAACTATCTGTTTATTATTTGATGCAGTGATAGTTTTGTCGAATAATGCGATTACTTTTTCTGGCAGAAAATTCAACTGTTTTTTGTTAATAACTGGCAGGAAATTCAACAGGCGTTAAACATTGTTATTTTTGCCTCCAAACCATGTTTATGGATATTGAAAAAGAAATAGGTCAGCAAGTTTTCAGAAGCGATCGTCAAAAGGGTATCATCAACATGGTGTATACTTATAACTGGATGATAGAAAAAATGAAGCACCGGTTAGATGAGTTTGATCTTACAATGCAGCAGTTTAATATACTTCGAATTCTTCGGGGAGCCCAGGGACCACTCAGCACCCTGCAGATCAGGGAAAGAATGCTTGACAAAATGAGTGACACCAGTCGCATTGTTGACCGGCTGATCATTAAAGAACTGGCCCAAAAAAACACCTGCCCCCGCGATAAAAGATTAGTGGATGTTTTAATTACCGGAAAGGGACTTGAACTTTTGGCAAAACTCGACCTGCATGCCGACGAACTGGATGCAATCATAGAAAATCTTAGTAGTGCTGAATTGCAACAATTAAATTACCTCCTTGATAAGATCCGTCATACCCCGGCTTTGACCGAAAGCTGAAATAATATCTCCAAAAAACTTTAGGATTTTCAGCTTAAACAATAATAGCTGCTACAGATCTTACGTTCTCCACTTTAACCTGTTATCATGCGTCTATTCCTCTCAACGGTCTCTTGTATTATTTTAATGTTTACCGCAAAAAGCCAGGTTGCTAAACCCGAATTCAGGGCTGCCTGGGTTGCAACGGTTGAAAATATTGACTGGCCAAGTAAAAGAGGAATGCCGGTTGCGTATCAAAAATTAGAGTTTCTTAGCCTGCTTGATATGCATTCGAAAAATGGCTTAAACGCGGTTATTGTTCAAATCAGGCCGGTAGCAGATGCATTTTATCCCAGCATTTACGAGCCCTGGAGCGAATACTTAACCGGCAAACAGGGACAAGCACCTAACCCGTTTTATGATCCGCTACAATTTATGATTGAAGAAACTCATAAGCGCGGAATGGAATTTCATGCATGGTTAAATCCTTACCGGGCCGTTTTCAATGTTTTTCGTTCGAGCGTGTCACCTACACATCCCAGTATAACACATAAAGAATGGTTTGTAAATTATGGAGATGCAGGCGGCACTAAGAAATATTTTGACCCGGGAAATCCCGAAGCCCGTGCATTCGTTACAAACGTAGTGCGGGATATAGTAACCCGCTACGACCTGGATGGCATTCATCTTGATGACTATTTTTATCCTTATCCCGTGGCCGGGAAAGCCTTTCCCGACGGACCAAGCTTTCGTCGTTTTGGCGGCGCCATGGAAAAAGACGAATGGCGGAGAAGTAATGTGGATAGTGCTATCGAAAATATCAGCCGCGCCATCAGGGAAGTAAAGCCCTGGATAAAATTTGGTGTAAGTCCTTTTGGAGTTTGGCGAAACTATTCTGACGATCCCGAAGGAAGCAAAACAAGAGCGGGTGTTACCAATTATGATGATTTGTATGCCGACATTTTATTATGGCTTGAAAAAGGATGGATCGATTATGTAGCGCCGCAATTATATTGGGAAATTGGCCATAAACTGGCAGACTACACTACGCTGATCGACTGGTGGAGTAAACACACTTATGGAAAGCATTGCTATATAGGTATCGCCTTATACCGGGCAACAGAACCAAACAGGCCGGCTGCCTGGCGTGATAAAACAATGCTTGGCCGTATGATCGATCTTTCGCGTAATACGCCAAATTTGGATGGCCAAATTTATTTTAGCAGTAAGTCATTTATTAATAATCCAAATGGCTGGTGCGATACCCTGCAACAAAATTATTATAAGCAACCTGCTTTTACACCTCCTATGTCGTGGTTACCCGCAAAAACAAAAACAAAGGAAACAGTAGTAGGTGCAGGCAGGCCCAGCAAATAAATGAAAGACTAATCCTTCTTTTTCTCTCGTCTTTTGCGGTCTTTCTTATCTTCTTTTTTATCGCTTTTTGCAGGTGTTTTAGCAGTCATGCCGGGTAAGGTTTTATTCTTTCCTTTCAATGCAATTTCCTGCGTGCACTTTAGCATGGTACGAACAACCAGTCCAAAAAAGTTTTTATTGGGCAAACGTTCATCGCGAATGTTGATAGCTTTTCTTTCTGCTTCACCTGGCATTGGGTTGTGATCATAGATCTTCAGCATGTTTGCCAGCAATGAAATTATTCCGTTCTTTTTAAGATCGCCATCGTCTTCCTTTTTGAGCACATTTAATTTTAAGTCCTGGTATCGGAGCGTTAAGTCACCAACCGCATAACCATCAAATCCTTCCACATGATACTTTAGCTGGTTCAGTTTGAAGCTTCCTAATTCGGCTTCCGCCAATGCCCTGAAGGCCGGATTTATTTGTGACGGTTGCAATGATTCAAGAGTGGCATCGGTTATAAAATGCCCATTTCCTGATGCCAGGTCAAAATTGAAAACAGCATTCATAGTGTTTGGACCCATAAATGCCGCTGAAAGATCTGCCTTAAGCCAATGGTTGGTTGCTATATCTGCTTTTTGATTGGTAATATTTACAATGTCGCCATTTACATTATTAAATTTAAAAGAACCATTCTCTCCTGTTTTCAAGCTCTTTTGTGTTACTAACAGTTTCCCTTTTGTTATAGCCAACTTTTTAACCCGGATGGCAATGTCAGCTTTCATCAATAGCTGGTGCGGGTATTTTCCCATCTTACTCCTGTTATCAATACCTGCTGTTCGATCCTTGTAGATATCGATATCAGGTTCCGTCAATCTTATTTTTTCAGCTTCAATAAAATTATCAATCAGCAAAGCCGACGAATTGAAATTTTCGATATTGATTTTTGGGATTATAACTGTAAACAGGTCGGCTTCATGGCCCATTCTTTTATTAAAGGCTGCTTTACTGATGGCGGGTAAAATTTTCAAATCTTCAATGGTAACAGATCTGTCTTTAAAATTATAATCGGTGTTTTTAGCTGAGAATTTATAAATCCCGTCAGTCGCATTCATATTAAAACTGCCAAGTGCCAATTGCAAATTGCTGGCATACCAAATTTTACTGGTATCTAAATGCGACATTGAATCCACCAGGATATCATCTATAATTACACCTGCATTTTTAAATCGCCATGCCTCACGTTTAAGCGTGTCTTTTTGCACCGTTTTAAAAAGGATATCGGCATTTTGTATCGAAATACGACGGATATCGATGATATTAATATCGGGTTTAATTAATTCGTACAAAGTTTTCTGCGGACCTTTTGCGATAGTATCTGTTGATTTCTGCTGTTGCTGCAGGTTTACTTTAGCACCATTCAACACAATGCCGCTTGCTATGATATTTTTATTGCGCCAAAGTTCCCAGGGACTAATACCAGTAACAGATGCTTTTTCAACTTGTATGGAAACGATCATCGGAGGTAGTAAACCGGCAGCTTTCAAAAGTTTGTAGCGTCCGCTATCTACCTGTATGTCCAGGCCTGTAATAACCGCCGATCTGCCCCCCGGTCCTATTGTATAATCCTTTAGCGAAAAAGTGTAAAGGCTGTCGGATCCATTTACAATCACTTTTGAAAGCGATCGTTTTATGACAGGCTTTAAGAATGTGTTCAGACCCGAAACAGCAAAAACGGCTAATGCGAATAAGATAAGTATTGGAATACCAATGAATAAGAGTAGCCGATATTTTTTGCGGGATGTTTTTTGTTCCATTGCGTTGCTGCCAGGTTATTAAAATGCACTGGGTCAAAAAAACGTGCCAACTGATCCATATTGCTGGTAAACAGGAGTTAACAATTAAACGATTTATTATATAGTGTCCTTTCTTTAAGTTGAACACATAAGCTGTACTCAAAGGTTTGTGCCGGCACAAAGCAAATACACTTAAATGCAAGCACGTATTTTTGCGACATATAATATCCTAGACAAAATTTTTTAAGAATAATAATATACTTTTTGATATGCCAGGTTTTGAGTTATGGGGCGCCGAAGAACGCAAAGAGGTGAATGATGTATTGGAAACAGGCGTTTTAATGCGCTATGGATTTGATGGAGCCCGTAATGGCACCTGGAAAGCCGTGGAATTAGAAAAAGCGATTACGGAGGTATTTGGTTGTAAATATGCACAGCTCACAAGCAGTGGAACTGCTGCATTAACAACGGCGATGACAGCCCTCGGTATTGGCTATGGTGATGAAGTTATTATGCCAACTTTCACTTTTGTTGCAAGTTTCGAAGCTGTTTTAAGTGTAGGCGCCATCCCTGTTTTAGTGGATGTAGATGAAACGCTTACATTAAACCCCGAAGCGGTAAAGGCTGCGGTGACGAACCGAACAAAATGCATTATGCCCGTGCATATGTGTGGTAGCATGGGATGGATGGATGAACTGAAAGCCATTTGTGACGAAAACAATTTATACTTACTCGAAGATGCCTGCCAGAGTATTGGTGGCACTTACAAAGGAAATCACCTTGGAACCATAGGCCATGCCGGCACTTTCAGTTTTGATTATGTAAAAACAATCACCTGCGGTGAAGGCGGCGTGGTAATGACAAATAGCGAAGATATTTTTGTAAAAAGCGACGGCTATACCGATCACGGTCACGATCACAGAGGAGCTGACCGCGGAGCTGACTTGCACCCGTTTATCGGTTATAACTATCGTATCAGCGAATTACATGCAGCAGTTGGTCTTGCTCAAATAAAAAAACTGGATCAGATATTGGCCATTAACAGGGCAAATAATAAAACGCTTCGTTCTTACCTGGCACAGGTTCCCGAAGTAACGTTTAGAACCGTGCCTGATGAAGCTGGTGATAGCTGCACTTTCCTAAGCTGGTTTTTGCCCACAACAGAACTTATGCAGGCTGCAGTTGCAGAAATGAAAACCGCAGGCATTTACCCTGGTAACTTTTATTGGTTCGATAACAACTGGCATTATATCCGTAAATGGGATCACCTGAAAACAGCCGGAACTTTAAACGGAATAAGCCCGTTAGTTAAAGAACAATTGGTAAAACTGGCGCAAACCGAATTTCCTGCAAGTGATGCCATCATGGGGCGGTGCATTTCTACCCTGATCAATCTTAGCTGGACGGAAGCTCAAATTAAAGAAAAGGGAGAAAAAATGGTAGCGGCGATCAGGAAAGTATTACAAACTGCAAGCATAACAGCTTAGTTTTTGTTAATCAACGATCTCTTCAGTTACGGGCAAACCAACCAAACAGGCCTGCTAAACTGGTAATTATTGTGAAAGGGCAAGATTTCCTTACAAACACATTACAATATGCAATACAAATTACTCGGTCGTAGTGGTCTTAAAGTTTCTGAGTTATGTCTTGGAACCATGGGTTTTGGCACTGAAAATGGCTGGGGTGCCGATAAAGAATTAAGTTTCCAGGTAATGGAAAAGTTTGGTGAAGCAGGCGGCAATTTCATGGATACTGCTAACCGGTATCAAAATGGCATCAGCGAAAAAATTATTGGCGAATTCCTAATGCAACAGGATCGTGATTACTGGGTGCTGGCAACAAAATATTCTTTGTACGATAACCAAACTAATCCCAATGCGAGTGGCAACAATCGTAAAAACATGATGCGCAGCGTGGAAGCCAGTTTAAAACGATTACAGACAGATTTTATTGATGTACTATACCTGCACATCTGGGATTGGCTTACACCTGCAGATGAAGTGTTACGCGGCCTCGATGACCTTATAAGCCAGGGTAAAATAAATTATGCTGCCATTAGTGATACACCCGCCTGGATGGTTTCTAAAGCAAATACACTGGCGGAATTAATGGGCTGGAGCCAGTTTATTGCCTTGCAGGTTGAATACAGTTTGTTGCAACGTACCCCGGAACGGGAACTGATACCCATGGCCAAACATTTTGGCATGACTGTTACTCTATGGGCACCTATTGCCGGCGGAGCCCTAACAGGTAAATATTTAAAAGGAGATAGAGGCCGCATAAAAGCAGGCAGCAACCGCCTCAATGAAAACAGCGAGCGCATTACAAGGGAAGTGATGGCCATCGCAGAGGAAGCCGGGGTTCAGCCGGCACATGTAGCCCTGAAATGGACGATGCAACAGGGATTTTCATCTATACCAATTGTTGGTGCTACGAAATTGGAACAGTTGGAAGAAAACTTAAAAACTATCAACCTTGTATTAAACGAAGAACAATTAAACCGGCTGGATAAAGCCAGCAGCATTCCCCTGGGTTTCCCCGGAGATTTTTACAAAGAAGAAGGCGTTCGGTCGGGAAACTTTGGCGGCTTTTATGATAGAATTGAAAAAAGAGTTTGATAGAAAAAGGTAGCGGACATATCCACTACCTTTTTTTCATTTGTATGCAAACTGGAAATTATTTAAACGCCTCGTTCAACATTTTTGCCAGTCTTACTCCTCCCTTTAAGAGTTGTGCATCGAGGTCGTCTTTAAAGACATAATTGTATTTATAGCTTTGTTTTGAATCAACCGGTGACAGGTCGTACACTTTATCGCTTAGTACATGCGATTCATAGAACCAATCTTCCAGTGATGATTGTTGCCAGGCATTTACCTGTGTTACGCTTTTTGTATTGATAGCAGTAGCATATTCCGTAAAACTATATTGTTGAAAGTCTACCAGTTTGGTATCCCATAATGAGTGCAGGTTCGTTTTTGCATCGAACCAGAAAAGAGCTATCTTATTTCCACCCTGGTCTTCATCTCTGCCAACATGTAATGGCTGGTGCAAATCACCTATTAAATGAACGAGGAAAGCGAGTGCGTTACGGCGGGTTTCCAATGAAAGATTGGTATCTTTTACCTGCGCCAGCATTTCAGGAATCTGCGTATATAAATTTTTACCGGGCAGGGCTTTCAAACCTGCAATAAATGAGTCGCGGCTAATATGGCCGGGAAGATCAACATAATGCCAAACATCTGCTTTATCCCAGGTATGCGTGGTATCCGATTTAATAAAGTCGGGCCAGTTTGACCAAAGGGCTAAACTTTCCTGACCTATAATTTCCCGGATGGCTTTTTTTGCCGACTTTGTTAAGTGTCGCTGTGCTATTTCACCCACTACCCGATGTCCTGTAACACCCCAGGCCTTAGACTGCTGTACCTGCAAAATAAATCCTGTAACAATTAAAAATTTAAGAACTGCTTTCATACGAATGATGAATCTATTAGTAATAATTTCAAAACTAACACTAATTATCTGCCCAAATTTTTACAACTATTTTGATCAACAATTTCTCTCATTATTTCCTTACAAGCCCTTTGTAGTGGCTACACCAGTTATTTTTTGCTAATATAAGTAGACAGGTTTCCGGAAAGTTCTACAGTAACTTTCTAAAAGTTGGCATTTGTTTTGCAACACTTATAATGATGAGTAACTTTCTAAAAATTTCAGCTTCAATGCTAACGACATTCAGTTTAAATTAAAATCCATTGCCTGAATTCAGTCATTTAGACCAGTTGCACATCACAGATTTATGAAAAATAAAAAATTGGTTTCAAAATTCATCCGTTGAAAAGGATGCATTAAATAAACAGCTACCAATTGCATTATTGCTTCTCCGCCATCTTTACAAATTAACAGCACAACTAAAACATCAATGATGTTTTATTGCTATCGTGCTTGCATTCAACAAAGCCATTGTAGAAAAAAGATAGGTATATAGCTATGCTATAGAATTCTATTGTATGCAGTCATTAATAGTTGCTACTATAGATTTTTATACCATTCGATTGTACTGATATGATAAAATTTTTGACTACAATAATGTGTTTATGAGAATTGGAATAGAAGTACAGCATATGTTCAGGCCAAGAAAACACGGAATGGACATTGTGATCCTTGAAGTACTTAAAGAATTACAGGAAAGGCCTTCTATACACGAATTTTATTTGTATGCGCAACCCAATAAAAATGAAGCGCCTGCAACCATAAAAAATAACATGCACTTGCAGGTGGCAGGACCAGCAGCTTATCATACCTGGGAGCAACAATTGTTGCCCGAAGCCATAAAATATGATAACATTAATTTGTTGCATTGCACCAGTAATACAGCACCCGTTGGTTTAAAAGTGCCACTTGTTGTCACCATTCACGATTTAATTTACCTGGAAAAATTCATGACCTCTCATGGCACCTGGAACCAACGATTTGGAAGCCTTTACCGCAGATGGAATGTTCCTAAAGTGGCAAAAACAGCAGAATATATAATAACCGTTAGCGAGTATGAAAGGGAAAGGATAATTGACTACCTGAAAATTGCACCCGAAAAAGTAAAAACAATATACAGCGCCTGTAGTAAGCATTTTACTGTGGATAGGGATGAGACAGCACTTGCGATATTTAAAGCCAAATACCAGTTACCCGATTGCTTTGTTTTGTTATTGGGTAATACAGGGCCGAAGAAAAACCTGCCTAATGTGATGCGTGCAATAAATATGCTGCATGCGCAGGGAAAATTAAACTTTAAACTGGTAATAGCTGATATAACTAAAAGCAGGTTGATGGCGCTTTTGAAAGCACAGGGATTTGAACATCTCATGCCCCATATTCATCTAACAGGTTATGTACCGAATATAGAAATGCCAAATCTTTACCAGCTTGCCCGGTTATTCCTGTATCCATCGTTATACGAAAGCTTCGGCATCCCCATATTAGAATCGATGGCTTGCGGCACACCTGTAATAACCAGTAATACATCTGCTATGCCGGAAGTTGCGGGTAAAAAAGCACTCCTTATTGATCCTACGAAACCTTGTGAAATTGCCTGCATGATTAAAACCGTCATGGAAAACGAAGTAATAAGGCAACAGGCAATCAGGTATGGAATTGAACGGTCAGGCCTTTTCTCTGTAAAAAGAACCGCAGCAGAAATCGTAAAAGTTTACGAGTCAATTATCAATTGAGCACGCCTCGTTAACCTCGTTCGCAATTTTTTTTATAAAAAATTGTCGTAAAACAAGCAATTCTACCAGCAACCAATTGCAAATACTACCAGTTGTTTCTTTATAACTGCAACTGGTAAATCAACGTATATACAACCCCGTTATGCTAAAAAATAAATCCCAAAAAGAGAAAGATGGCCCGATTTTGGATTTATTTCCAACAGTTAAATCCACATGAATGACCAACACCAATATGTTCACAATATTTGTATTGGATGATGAGCCATGGTATGGCACCATGATCCAACATTACCTCTCACAAAACTCGGACTATAATATTCATCGCTTTGAAGATGCGAGTGACATGCTTGCACAACTTTATAAAAAGCCGGATGCTATTACGGTAGATTTTTCTATGCCCGGTATAAATGGGCAGGAAGCTATGCAACTCATTCGAAAGCAAATGCCCGACGTTCCAATTATCATCATCTCGGGCCAGGAAGATATTCAAACTGCTATTGCTTTATTAAAGGACGGCGCTTTTGATTATATTTTAAAAGATGGCGACACCAACAAGCGGCTATTAAATTCCCTTCATCATATTTATGAAATAAAGCTGCTTAAAAAACAGTTGGAAGGACTTAAAAACGAAGTGGTAAAAATGTATGATTTTTCTAATACTATGTTGGGCAAAAGCCCGGCAATGCAAAAAGTATTTGATCATACTAAAAAAGCAGCTTTAACCAATATTACAGTTTCCATTTATGGAGAAGCCGGAACCGGCAAAGAACTTATTGCAAAAACAATTCATTACAACAGCGCCCGGCAAAAAGAGCCTTTTGTTGTAGTAAACATTTCTTCTATTCCAAAACACCTTATCGAAAGCGAATTGTTTGGAATGGAGAAAGGAACCATGCCTGGTGTTCAAACAACCAAAATAGGCCGGCTGGAAGAGGCTAATAACGGCACTATTTTACTAAATGAAATAACGGACCTGGACATAACCATGCAGTCCAAGTTATTACGTTTTTTACAGGATAAAGCCATTTGCCGCATGGGTTCCACAAACGAAATCCCGATCAATGTGCGCATAATTATATCCAGCAGCGAAGACCTCAGGCTGGCTGTAAATAATAAAAACTTCAGGGAAGATCTATACTATCGTTTGCTGGGTTTACCTATTCATATTCCCGCATTGAGAGAAAGAGGCGAAGATGTTTTGTTACTGGCGAAAATTTTCATAGATGATTTTTGCAGGCACAATATGCTACCCGGAAAACAATTATCTGTAAGTGCCCGGCAAATGCTTTCACGTTATAAATTCCCGGGAAACGTGAGAGAATTAAAGTCATTAATGGAACTAGCAGTTGTTCTTTGCAGCGAGGATATCATTGAATCCCATGATATCAACCTGCAGGAAAGTTCATCTATCAAAGCCGTAATTGAAAAGGAAAAAACATTAAAAGAATACGAACACGAAATAGTACAACATTACCTTGAAAAATACGAAGGCAATGTTATACAGGTGGCAGAAAAACTCGCAATAGGTAAATCAACTCTTTACCGGATGCTTAAAACCCAAATGGCAATTGGTTAAAAGAACCGACAATAATTTTCGTTTTGATGGCTGCGATTTAAGTTTAAACTGATTATGTGGATAGGATCTATACTCCGCGAATTTAGGTGTGCAGGAAAGTAGATGAAATAAAATGGAGAATAGAACAACTGCAATATCACAAAAGCCGGCTTTACTTCATATATCATCTCCGCCAATAAATGCAGGGTTAGAACAAATGGCTGCTGTAGCACATTTTCACCCGGATCCGATGCTACAAATTAGCGGTGATGGGACGATAATAGTTGAAAATATTGCTGCATCGCTATTAAAAGAATTCTGTTACAACGGTGTTCGCCTTGCTGCAGCCAAATTTTTCAAAACACTTGCTGGCACCCTGGAAAAAATTCCTGGCATCCAGGCAATCCATGTAACCTGTGACAATAGATCTGTAACGTTCAAATGTAATTACTATGCCCCCGATAACAGCTTCCTGGTTTACGGGAATGAAGTAAAAGAGGTTCCCGGGAATACAATACCTGTTAACATTTCAGACATTGCAAACAGGGTTGGGCCATTGATGGAAAACCTGCAGGATGGAATACTATTGGAAGATGAGAACAGAACGCTTTTACTCACAAATTCCAGCTTTTGCAAAATATTCGGGATCAAAGAAAGCCCGTCTTCACTAATTGGAGTTGATTGCTGGAAACTCACTAAAAAAACTGTTGGTCTCTTTCAACAACCAGATGAATTTATACGCGAAACAAGGCAATTAATTTCTAAACGTTTACGTGCCGGCAATCATGAATTTACCTTAAAAGATGGCCGTGTTCTGAAACGTGAGTTTACACCAATAAAAAACAGCAATGGTGTATACATGGGAAATATGTGGATCTTCAACGACATTACACAAATGTCGGTTGCAAAAAAGAACCTGGAAAGCCAGCGCACATTTTATGAAACCATTCTCAATAAACTTCCTGCTGATATAGCAGTATATGATAAGCAATTCAGGTATCGATACATTAACCCCAAATCATTACAAAATACAGAAACCAGGAAATGGATAATCGGTAAAACTGACCATGATTATTTTCAATTTCGCAACAAACCTATACACACTGCCGAAATACGAAAACAGTACCTGCAACAAGTTATTGAAACAAGAAATGAGATACGCTGGGAAGAAGATTCTAATGATGCAGAAGGTTTGCTTCACACCCATTTAAGGATCTTAACTCCTATTGTTGATGATGACGATAATGTTCAGATGGTAATGGGTTATGGCCTCGAAATAACCGACAGGAAACAAATAGAACAACAGGTAAAACTGAGTGAGAAAAGGTACCGGGAATTAATAAATTGCAGCCAGGGCATAATTATAACCCACGATGTTCAAGGCCTGATAAAAAGTATAAACCCGGCTGTAGAAAAAATATTAGGATTTCCGGCCGAACTTGTAATCGGGCAAAACCTGGTTTCTTTTTTACCACCTGAGGACAGAGAACAATTCCAAAGTTTTTACCTGTCCAGTTTATTAGAAACCGGAAGTGTAGAAGGGGTTTTGCGCATTTTCAATAACCAGGGAAAACGGGTTTATCTTTTGTATAAAAACGTAATGGTTAATGAAGTAGGCAGTGAGCCTTACATCATTGGGTTTTCACAGGACATTACTGAACGAATTATTGCAGAACATGAATTGGAAGTTGCCAGGGAAGTGACCGAAGAAGGATCGAAGGCAAAAGAAAGATTTCTTGCTAACATGAGTCACGAAATAAGAACACCGATGAATGGAATCATTGGTATAGCCAACCTCTTACAAAAGACTTCGTTAAACACAAAACAGCAAAACTTTCTTTCATTAATCCTGGAATCGGCTAATAACTTAACTGTAATTATTAATGACATTCTTGATCTTGAAAAGATCATTGCAGGCAAACTGGAATTTGAATCTATCCCATTTAATATTAATGAAAAAGTTAAACTGGTAGTTGACTCTTTTCGTTACAAGGCCGAAGAAAAAGATATAACGCTTTTAATTGAAAGCGAACTGCCTAATGACTTATTCGTATGTGGCGACCCCTACCGCCTAAGCCAAATTCTAACAAACCTTATAAGCAATGCAATTAAGTTTACAGATTTTGGACAAATAACTCTTTCAATTAAAACCTTGTCAACTACAGGTGACAACCAGGTTATTTCCCTTTGTATCATTGATACAGGCATTGGAATATCAGCCGATAAATTAGTAGCCATTTTTGATCCTTATGTACAGGAGCGATCCGAAATCTCGAGAAAATATGGCGGAACCGGATTGGGTTTAGCTATCTGTAAAAATTTAGTTGATATGCAGGGAGGCACTATGACTGTAAATAGTGATCCGGGCAAAGGATCCTGTTTCACCATAAATATTCCCTACAAAAAATCGTCCGGCAACATCAATCAAATAGAATTTGAAAATGATTTCAAACAACTGGTAAACAAACATATCCTGGTAGCGGAAGATGTTGAAATAAACCAGTTTCTTGTAAACCATATCCTGGTTTCATGGGGATGCATTGTAACTATTGTTTCAAATGGAAAAGAAGCTTTTGAACAAGTATCAGCTAATCATTTCGATGCCATTTTAATGGATATACAAATGCCTGTAATGGATGGTATTGAATGCACAAAAAAGATCCGGTCGATAAAAAACAAAACAAAAGCAAATATTCCCGTTATTGCATTAACAGCAAATGCATTAAAAGGAGATGATGAGAAATATTACAGTGCAGGTATGAATGGTTACCTTACTAAACCATTTACGGAAAATGCACTTTATAATATTCTTGTGCAATCACTTAACCTCGAACTCAATTCAGCAATCAATTACACGCACTCCAATATGCCGTTACAAATCCAAACCGAACTGCCGTCATCTGAACCTCCATTATATGACCTAAGTTTCTTACAAGGCATGAGCGGTAATGATCCGAATTTCGTACCGATGATGGCCAAATTATTTGTAGAAACTGTGCCGGGTATAATTCAGAAACTAAGCGATGCCAAGCAAATAAATGACTGGAAAATGGCAGGCACATTGGCTCATAAGTTAAAGCCTACCATTGATACCATGCATATTTCCTCGCTGTCGAACGTTATAAGGATCGTGGAATTATATGGAAGAACCGAAACAGAAACAGCAGATCTTCCAACTAACATTTCACTGGTTATTTCAACAATGAACCAGTGTATTGCAAAAATCAAAACAGAATTTAATTTGGTGTAACAGGAAAATAAAAGCTACAAAAAAAGGAACCTTTCCCAGGTTCCTTTTTTATTTACGAGATACATTTTTTCAATTTCAATTTACCATGCTTAAAAATACAAAGAGGTAAATCCAAAGTCCGTCTACAAAATGCCAATAAGTATTTAGCACTTCTACGGGCACAGTGTTGTAATTACGGGTATGTTTTCTTGTTGCTCTTACTAACATGATTATAATGGCTATAATGCCTCCTAATACGTGTAAGAGGTGCATTCCTGCAATTACAGCGAGAAAGGAGCCCGCAACATTACTTCCCTGCCCGATCAACTTAATTCCGTTGTTGTTTAAAGCTGCAAATCCCATAAACTGCATGGCAATAAAAGCAGTTCCAAGTAAAGCGGTAAGAACTATTAATTGCCTGTATGCCGCAAAACGACGTTGTTTAAAATTTCGCAATGCTGCCTGCATGCTTATACTGCTGATAACGATAACCGCTGTACTATACCAAAATACCATTGGCAGATCAAATCCCTGCCAGTTAACCTGGTTTCGCTTCACAATATATGCGCTTGTAAACCCGGCAAACATCATAATAATGCTGCCCATGGCTACCCATAACGTAAACTTATAGGGATGAATTTTTTTCTTCTGATCGCTAAACTGCATAACATTTTCCACTTGTATCTAATTTAAAAGTTCAAAATTACCAGATCTGGTTTCCAATAAACCATAAAATAAACAAATCACCCGGTGTTTGGTTGCCGGCAATCCAGCATACATTTTAATTTGCCGCTCCTATAGTTTGTCTCCATATAACGACAGCAGTACTACAGGTAAATAAATATAGCTGCTGAACATTACTCTTCTTGCTGCCTTCGGTGTCATATCACGGTACAAACGAATGCATTGGATTACCATGGCAACATTTGCTGTAAATAATAGCCACATACTAAATGTGCCCGCCATACCAAAATAAGCAGGTAAAAAGCCCAAAGGAACCATCATTAACGAATACCCAATTGCCTGAACAGCAGTTTGCCGCGTAGGTTCATTTTGATTGGGCAATAATTTAAACCCGGCTTTATCGTAGTCGTTATAGGCTACCCAGGCTATCGCCCAAAAATGCGGAAACTGCCACAAAAACTGGATGGCAAACAGGATCCATCCACCGGTACTAAATTCACCAGCGCCGGCAACCCAACCAATCAAACATGGAAAAGCGCCCGGGAAAGCTCCAACCAATACCGAAATGGCACTCACTTTTTTTAAAGGAGTATAGATAAACGAATAGACGAATAAGCTCAAAAGCGATAATAGCGCCGCCTGGAGATTGAAAAAATACCAAAGTATCAAACAACCAACCAATCCACTTGCAATAGCAAAGATCCAGCCTTCCTGCACACTCATTCTCCCTGAAGCAATAGGCCTGTTACCTGTGCGTTTCATTAAAGCATCGGTATCTTTTTCCGAAGCCTGGTTAATGGCATTTGCGCTGCCTGTAACCAACATTCCGCCGATGGTGAGTAATAGCACCATTTTGAGGTTAAACTGCACATTTGGTACCAGCAAATAGCTTAAAACACTTGAAAAAACGACCGTAAGACTGAGCGTAAATTTTATCAGTTGCATGTAATCTTTCAGTTTAGATGAAAGACTAAAACTTACAGGAGGCGTGCTTTTTACAGATTGCATGAATATCAGGTTCAAAATAAAATTGGTGGGCAAATGTACCTGCAAAAAAATACCCCCGTATAGCGGGGGCATCTTTTGACTATAAATTATTTATTAAGAAGACGATTCATCTCTAATGATGACTCTCATGTTCACCGACCGGTACAGTTTGGGGGATATGATCAACACCATCTTTACCGTAGTCATAAGCCCAGCGATGAACTTCCGGAATTTCGCCAGGCCAGTTACCATGACCAGCATTGATTGGAGTAGTCCATTCAAGCGTATTGCTGTTCCATGGATTCATTGTTGTAACCTTTCTGCCTTTGAAAATTGAATAGAAGAAATTAAATACAAACAACAACTGCAGTACAAAACTGAGAATTGAAACAATGGTGATGAATGTATTTAAAGAACCGAATTGCTTAAAACTCTGCCATTGGCTGAAGTCATAATAACGACGTGGCATACCGGCTAAACCTTCGTAATGCATTGGCCAGAAGATCATGTAAGCGAAAATAATAGTACCCCAGAAATGGATATAACCCAGCGTATTGTTCAGGTACCGGCCAAACATTTTTGGAAACCAATGGTAAACCCCGGCAAACATGCCGAAGAAAGATGCCACACCCATTACTATATGGAAATGCGCAATAACGAAATATGTATCGTGCAGGTGAATATCGAGTGCAGAATTACCAAGGAAAATCCCTGTTAAACCACCGCTGATAAATAAACTAACAAAACCAAGGGCGAACAACATGGCAGGAGTGAACCTGATGTTACCACGCCAAATAGTTGTAAGCCAGTTGAATACTTTAATAGCAGATGGAACGGCGATCAATAAGGTTAACAATACAAAGAAAGAACCAAGGAATGGATTTAACCCCGTTACAAACATGTGGTGTGCCCAAACCAGGAACGCCAGGATGGTAATGGCGAATAGGGAACCAACCATTGCCATGTATCCAAAAATTGGCTTACGGGCATTTGTTGATAAAATTTCGGATGCCATACCCATGGCCGGTAACAGGATGATGTAAACTTCCGGATGGCCTAAGAACCAGAATAAATGCTGGTACAAGATAGCCGAACCGCCTTCATTGGGCAGAATCTGCTGCGTTGATTGTACGTATATATCACTTAAGTAAAAGCTTGTTCCAAGGTTACGGTCAAACAACAGCAGGATGAATCCGCTGAACAATACCGGGAAGCTTAATACACCCAGTACCGCAGTGAAAAATAAAGCCCACATGGTAAGCGGCATACGGGTCATGGTCATGCCCTTGGTGCGCATATTCAGAATGGTAACGATATAATTTAAACCGCCCAATAAGGATGAAACAACAAATAAGGCCATGGCTGCGATCCATAGATCAGCTCCTAATTGAGAACCAGGGGAAGCATCATGTAACGCACTTAATGGCGGATACGCCGTCCAGCCTCCGCTGAAAGGACCGGTTTGTAAAAACAACGAAGAAACCATTACGATACTTGCTCCGAAGAAAAACCAGTAGCTCAGCATATTCAATAGCGGGCTCGCCATATCTCTTGCACCAATCTGTAGGGGGATCAGGAGGTTGGCAAATGTGCCGCTTAAACCAGCTGTTAATACAAAAAATACCAACACGGTACCGTGCATGGTTACCAGGGCATAATAGAATTCCTGTTTGATTTTTCCACCTTCTGCCCAGCGGCCAAGAATATCTTCCAACCAGGGAAAAGTGGTATCGGGATAACCCAACTGCAAGCGGAATAGTACAGAAAATAAACCACCTATAATTGCCCAGATAATCCCTGTGATCAGGAATTGTTTAGAGATAGTTTTATGGTCCTGGCTAAAAATATATTTAGATACAAAACTCTCCTCATGGTGGTGAACATGGTGCTCCTCATGGTGAACGGGGGGAACAGTAATTGCACCTGCCTGGGGATTAAACGCTGCTTCCTGACTCATAATCTAAAAAAATTTCTATAGTTATATAACGACTTACGATCGTTAAAAAGTTTTATTTACCTGCTTGCTTTTCCTGTAGGTGCGCCCGCAGCTTTGCTCACGGCAGGAGCTACAGTATCGGTTTTTGCCTTTTGGTTTGCCGGATCTTTATCGGGAAATGCTGCAAAATAATTTGGCTTGATCTTCGACAATTCAGCATCGTATTCTTCCTGTGTAACCACTTGTATTACACCACGCATGGCATAATGGCTTTGACCGCAAAGCTGATCGCAAACAATCTCATATTCAAAATCAGGATTTCCTGTTCTCTGGCGCATTTCTGTTGTAGTCCATTTTGGCGTAAACCAAAGGGTGGTAGGAATACCGGGTACCGCATCCATTTTCAAGCGGAAATGTGGTAAACCAACGTCATGAATCACATCTTTACTTCCAATTACCAGCTTAACAGGTTTGTTTTTAACCAGTAACATCACCGTTGGAATCTTATCATCGTTGTTGGCTTTATCGTTCCAATCCTGTCCCAAACCATTATTCTTTTCAGGATTGATCAGTTTAAATGACCGTTTACCAAGTACACCGTCGTTACCCGGGTAGCGATAAGTCCATCCAAATTGCTGGCCTACGATTTCAACAACCATAGCATTTTTAGGAGGATCGCCGGTGATCTTAAACCAATGACGTAAACCAATAACAACCAGTACTGTTAGGAAGATGGCGGGAATGATCGTCCAAATCATTTCCAGTTTATTGTTGTGCGGAAGGTAAATTGCCTTACGGCCTTCTTTTTCCTGGTATAGATAAGAAAAAAGAAATAAACAAACCTGCGTTAATACAAACACAGCGCCGGTCACCCATAGTGTAACGATAAACATAAAATCGATCTGCTCACCTTCTACAGAAGCCGAACCTTGTGGAAACAGTGTTTGGGGGGTGAGCAATACATGGCACCAGTAAGCACCTGCCAAACCAACGATTAAAAAGGCAAGCATCAGAAAGGCATTTATCTTATTGCCCTGCTCACGACTTTTCTTTTCACCCTTGAGCACATTTACATATTCGCTGGCTTTGGCAATCTGAAAGATCACCAAAAAAATCATAGCTACTACCGCCAGCAACATCCAGATATTCATATTTAAACCCTCTTAATATCGGTGGTAAAATTACCTGCTTTTGAACGCAGATGTTTATTTGTTGAATTTATCCCGGCAAAATCAGTACTAAAATAATTTAACCAGGCTATTTGTTCTTCTACGTGTGATGAATAATACTTTCTTTCAGGAATGGATGATGCAACGGAACAAGCGGTGCTTTTTCCAATGCTCTTCCAACCAGGAACACGATCATTCCCACATAACCAGCCGCAATACCCAATTCAAACCAGCTGATTGTAGCATGATCACCCAACGGACCAGGCATCACCATCAGGAAGAAATCCAACCAGTGTCCAAAGATGATGATAATAGCTGCAAAGGTGACAATACTGTAATTTCTCTTGGCCCCGGCCTTCATTAAAATAAGGAAAGGTGTTACAAAGTTTAATATCAGGTTCAACCAGAAAAGACCGCGGTATTCGCCCAGCATACGGGAACGGAAATATTTTGTTTCTTCCGGAATGTTTGCATACCAGATCAGCATAAACTGGCTGAACCACAGGTAAGTCCAGAAAATAGAAAAAGCAAACATGAATTTACCCACGTCATGCAAATGTTCTTCGTTGGTATAAGGAAGATGCCCCTGGTTTTTAAGGTAAATAATAAACAAAGCGATCAAAGCCATACCAGCAACGAAAGTAGAAGCGAAAGTGTACCAGCTATACATGGTGCTGTACCAATGTGCATCTACACTCATTAACCATAACCATGGAATAGAAGAGGCTACGGTTAAGGCAAACAGTACGATATAGAATGCCGCATTAACCGTATTCTTAAAGATCCACTTTTTACCTTCTTCAACCGACATGGGATTTTCATCCGCTTCGCGGCTGATCTTGCGCATATTATGACCGAGATAGCTCCAGCCGGCGATGGTAATTACCGTCCAGATGGTGAAAAAGGTTGGGTTTAAAAAACCACTTTTTCCTTCCAATACTTTATCTCCTTCAGGAGTAAGCCAATGATAAATATGATGCTGATGGCCGTAAACCAATGCCATTAAAACGATAAAAGCCAGCACTCCAAAGATGGGAACGAGGGTGCTGATGGCTTCTGTTACACGCCTGAAGCTAACCGTGAAACCTGCCCATGCGAGGGTTGTGGCGCAAAGAAAAAACATGGCAGCATTTACCACCAGCAGGAAGTAAGTACTGTTTTGCAGTAATACTGCCCAAAAGCGGGTAACACTATGTTCATCTTCACTGAACGCAAGGAAAAAAATACCGGCAATCAGGGTTAAGGCACCAATAGCAGATAGAGCTATTCCCCATTTCTTCATGCCTTCAGGCTGAACGAATTTGTTACTGTAAGAAGCCATTATAAATATTAATCAATTGATTAGTAATGCAAATTTGGTGTGATGTAAAGCGTGTGGGGGTAGTTTATTTTGCCGCGGTTGTTACAGAATCTGCAGCTGCGGTTGCTGTTGAATCAGCACCTGCGGCTGGTGCAGCCCCGCCTTTTCCCCCTGCCTGTTTCGATTTGATGTAATAAATCATATCCCAACGCTGCTGTGGTGAAAGCTGGGAGGCATAACTACCCATCAGGTTTTTTCCATAGGTAATAGAATAATACATCATTCCATCGCTCATTGCCTCGTACTTGGCATCTCCAACCAGGGTGGCAGGTTTTGCAGGAAATGGACCTGCACCATCTTTCCATAACGGGCCATTGCCATCTAATTTGGAACCATGGCAAATTGCGCAATTGATCAGGTACAATCTTTCTGTTTCTGTATACATCTCCGGAGTTAAGGACGTCACAGGATTTGCCACTGCATTGGAAGCAGTATAGTTGGCCGTGTCTCCGGGTAAGTCTCTCTCGATATGATAGACATAGTTTTCGCCCCTGCTAACCGTGCCTGTAACTGGCATGTTATTATAAAATATGTTGCTGTCTGCGAGATTGCTATGACCGGCATAGGTTTCATATGCCCGGCTATAAGCCATATCTGGCATATAAACAGCTCCTGTATCACGTTTACCACGGCCACAGGAAATTGCCAGCAACCCAATCCATACAGGCAAAAGGAACAATGTTTTTTTCATCCGGTTATCTGTTTTGTTGTTCGTTGTTTTAATGCAGCCGAACAATTTACTTCTTCAATTCTTAATTTTCAATCAGTATTATACCTGCAATTCTAATGAGCCAATTTTACATGAGACTCATCATACAATTTCCTTTCCTTATCGTAGGTGCCTAACCACCAGCCTGTTTCGGCAATTTGAGTATGTACTTCGTGTGCGCCTACTTCGTTTAATAAAGCTGTAGCATCGGCTTCAGTTGTTGCGCCTGTACATTCTATCACCATTACAAATTTGTCGTCGGTAGCACGCAGATGAAAATGATGTTTCTTTAAAAACGGCGCAAGCTGGCAGATGTAGCAAAAAGTAAGCACCATTCCAACAGCCGCACTTAATACGGTAAACTCGAAAGTAACCGGGATAAATGCAGGCAGCGGCATGTGTGGTTTGCCACCAATATTCAAAGGCCAGTCGGTAGTAAACACCCAACCCATAAAGCCTAATGCTATAGTTGTTCCGGTGATGCCGTAAATGAAACCGGCAGTATGCAGGCTGGTTTCCCTAAGACCCATCACCTTATCCAAACCATGAATTGGCATGGGAGTGTAAACATCATGGATTTTGAAGCCGCCTTTACGCACTCTTTTCACTGCTGGAAAAAGCACCGCTTCATCATCAAATAACCCAACTACAAACTTTTTTACATTCATAATAAAACCCCGACCGAGGCTTTTAATCCCTGCGGAAAGTGAAACTCTCCGCAGAAGAAATGTTTATCAATATGCTACAGATCTTACGAAAATCATCTTAACACCCTCAACCTTTGGTTGATCAATGTGCCATATCATGTTCAAATTCCGGAACTGTTTTTTGTTCCAGCTGGTCCTGGTCGCGTTTGTAGTTTTCACCACTGCGTTTAAGGATATGTTTGATCTCTGCAACAGCAATAACCGGGAACCATTTTGCAAAAAGGAAATAACAGGTGAAGAACAATCCAAAAGTTCCGAGGTAGAAGCCGATCTCCCAAATGGTTGGGCTATAATAAGTACTCCAGCTACTTGGCAGGTAATCGCGGTACAGGGATGTAACAATGATCACAAAACGTTCGAACCACATACCAATATTGATCAGCACGCTCATAAAGAATGTAACCGTAATGTTTCTTCTTAACTTTTTAAACCAGAAGATCTGGGGACTTAACACGTTGCAAGCCATCATACCATAATAACTCCAGCCGTAAGGGCTAAACAAGTTACCGCGACTGTAATAAAACGCATATCCTTCATAAGGATTCTGGCTATACCAGGCCATAAACAATTCGGTGAGATACGCAACACCCACGATAGACCCGGTAAGTACAATTACCTTGTTCATTACCTCGATATGCTCGAGTGTAACATATTCCTGCAGGTTCAGCACTTTACGGGTAATGATCATTAGCGACTGCACCATTGCAAAACCTGAGAATACCGCACCAGCTACGAAGTAAGGCGGGAAGATGGTGGTGTGCCAGCCCGGAATTACGGAGGTGGCAAAGTCGAAGGATACGATGGTATGTACAGAAAGTACAAGAGGAGTACTTAAACCAGCCAATACTAAGGAAAGACTTTCGTGACGCTGCCAGTGCTTGGTGCTACCTGTCCAGCCGAAAGCTGCGATACCATAAAAGCGTTTGCGCCATTTTAATTTGGCCCGGTCCCGAACAGTAGCAAGATCGGGTAACAAACCAGCGTACCAGAACAATAGCGAAACGGTAAAATAAGTAGAGATGGCGAATACGTCCCACAACAAGGGAGAAGTAAAATTCACCCATAAAGGGCCGCGGGTATTGGGGTAAGGCAACACAAAGAAGGCCATCCAAACACGACCCATGTGGAAAATCGGGAACTGGCCTGCGCACATAACCGCGAAAATGGTCATGGCTTCAGCAGCACGGTTTACACCTGTACGCCATCCCTGGCGGAACAATAAAAGGATGGCTGAAATCAGGGTACCAGCGTGACCGATACCAACCCACCATACGAAGTTGGTAATGTCCCAACCCCATCCGATGGTCTTGTTCAGGTTCCATTCTCCGATACCATAAGTTACTTCACGGTAAACACTATACACACCAAAAAGCAGCAGGGCGACGGCGATACCGAAACCGATCTTCCACAACCGGGAAGGAGCTACTTCAATGGGGCGCAGAATGTCTTCTGTGACCTGGTGATAATCTTTGTTACCATCAACAAGTGGTGGTCTTACAGCGCTTTCATACCTTGTTACTGACATAGTTTCTTAAGCTTTAGGCCGGTTTGCGGCGTGCTATATGCTGTTTTATCTTTTCTTTTTTTTGATGACCGGCAGTGGAATTGCTAACCATACCTCCATCTCAAATAGCTCACAAGTAACTGCTTCTTTCACTGCAACTAAGCAGCACTTAGTTCTAACCGTGTTTTTCTGCCGGGGTAGCTTCGCCTTTTTCAACATGATAAGGACTAACTACTTCCAGTTCGTCGGTGTTCCTGATTTTACCGAGGTAATTTACGTTCGGTAAGGTGTGGATCAGATCCAATGCGTAGTACAACCGCAGCGGACTGTGATCTCTTGTATTTCTGACAAGGCTGGATTTGTCGTTATGGTCACCAAACACAATCGCATTACTTGGACAAACACTTTGGCAGGCAGTTTTTATCTCACCATCTACCACGGTCCGGTTTTGTTTCTTGGCATTCAGTTTTCCTTCCTGTAAACGTTGTACACAGAAAGTACATTTTTCGATCACCCCGCGGCTACGAACGGTTACGTCAGGATTCAGTACCATACGTACGAGGTCATCGTTCATATTCATGGTTACATCGCTGATGATACCCACCTGGTTATCAGGGAAACTATCGGCACCGGTGTAATCAGACCAGTTAAAACGACGCACTTTATAAGGACAGTTGTTGGCACAATACCTTGTACCAATACAACGGTTATAAGTCATCTGGTTCAATCCTTCGCTGCTGTGGTTTGTTGCAGCAACCGGGCAAACATTCTCGCAAGGTGCACTATCACAATGCTGGCAAAGCATCGGCATAAATACCACATCGGTTAAATCATCAGGATTTTCAGCGCTTTTGCTAACAAAGTACCGGTCGATACGGATCCAGTGCATGTCATGAAAACGCAGCACTTCCGATTTACCTACTACCGGAATATTGTTTTCAGCATTACAGGAAACAACGCAGGCACCACAACCATTACAGCTGTTCAGGTCGATGCTCATTCCCCAATGAATACCGGGCCGGTCATTCAACCTTGGATCATATAGGCTGCCTTCATTGCGGTAATCACCGGTTTTAGGAGCATAATCCTCAACGAGGTCGTCCTTTTCTTTCTTAAATACTTCGGGGTATTTTTTGAAGGTTGCCAGTGAAGTTTCTTTCACCACTTCCACACGCTTATGACCGAGGTTATCGGTATAGGTCATGTGCGTTTGCGTTTGGGCAACTTTGTATGATTTGCTGGTTTTTTCAATGGTTGCATTGGGCACCGTGTACGCCAATGAAGTTCCATTAAACGTTACCAAAGGAAATACGTTTACACCAGCACCGATGGCTGCAACACCAATTGTTTTCTTGTATTTATCGGCAAGATCCTGCTGATCGTTGGTAGCATCGTCGTTTACAAACGCATTGATACCACGACCATAACCAAGGGCGATACCAATAGTATTTTTTTGCGTACCCGGAACTATTACAAATGGCAGAAATACTTCTTTTCCGTTTGCAGTAATCTTTAACACCTTTCTTTTTGGCAGTGCTTCGTAGCTATCGGTATCACCATTATCGGTAAGGTCGATATCCATTAATTCTTTTGCAGCTGCAGCAGAAATAACTGCGTAGTTATCCCAGGTGCCTTTGGTGATTGGATCCGGCAGTTCCTGTAACCAGGGATTACTTGCCTGTGAACCGTTACCAATACCCACTTTTTCATAAAGGAACACTTCCCATGCACCACCTTTAGGAGCAGCTCCAATTGCTGAAGTTGCTGTGGCCAGGGCGGAAGCGTTATAGGCAGCACCAGCCACGGGTAATTCTGCAGGTACAATGATGCCATCTCTTAGAACATTATCGAAAGCATCCTGCCCTCCTACTTTATTCATCCAGTATGACCGGAAGAAATCGTGGTATGTAGAACCTGAACTAACAACGGCAGCTTTTGCGCCGGTGCTGTCGACAGCTGCTGTAGTGGTAGCAGTTGCCGTTTTACCACCCCATTTCAGCAGGCTATCCTGCCATTGACGGGTTTTGAAAAGCGGGTAAATAGTAGGTTGTATAAAAGAGAAGATGCCCGTTTTTGGTTCAGCATCGCCCCAGCTTTCTAAGTAATGATGATCGGGTAAAACAAATCTGCAGAGCTCAGTTGTTTCATCCAGCTTGCTGTTGAAGCTTACGCTGAGTGACACTTTTGCAAGCCCTGATTTGAATTTATCTGCCGCATAATAATCATAAACCGGGTTTACATTGTAAATAAACAAAGCGCCGATTGTACCAGCGTTCATATCGTTTACAAGGGTAGCCATATCCCTGTCGTTACCCTGCCGGAAGTTGCTGGTAAGCGCCCAGTTAATGGTTTTTCCGTTTGCACCAATTGCTTCGTTAATGGCATTTACTACCTGCTGAACATTTGCATCGTTGCTACCACTTACTACGAGGCCGGCACCAGCATTTGCTTTTAATTCTTTCGCAGCTTTTTCGATACCCGCTTTTAAAGCAGGATCCGCTAAGCCTGATGCACCGGTATTGATGGCGTTTAACAATGCCAGGGCAACAGCACCAGCTTCGGAAGGCTTGTGCGTATAACGTTCATCGGCATTGGCACCGGTCATGCTTAAGATACTTTCGAACTGGTAATGTTTGCTTAAGCGAATATTTTTCTCGTCAATTTTGCGTCCTTTTGAATATTGTTTTGCAAATTCAACCGGGCTGATCCAGGTACCTAAGAAATCGGCGCCAAGGCTTACAATGATGTTTGCGTTGTTGAACTGGTAAGAAGGAATAGCTCTTTTACCATAGCTCGCCAGGTTTGCGTCGAGCAGGCCACTATAGCTTACCGAATCGTATACCACGTGGCGGCTGCCAGGAAATTTTGCGAGGAATTCGCCCGCCAGCTGCAAGCTGGTAGGTGAAGTAATGGTACTGGTTAAAAGCACAACCGGTTTGCCCGACACAACGGTCAGGCTATCCATGATCATCTTGTCGAAAGCTTCAAATGTCGACACTTCCACTGCTTTGCCTGCTTTTACCTGGGCAGGAAAACGAAGCCGGGAAGTTTCATAAAGATCGAGAACGGATGCCTGGGCCCGTGCACTGGTTGCACCCTGGTTGATGGGGCTCAGTGCATTGCCTTCAATTTTTATTGGGCGGCCATCGCGAACTTTTGCCACCAAACTTTGGATGTCGCCATCCTGCGTAAAGGTAGTTGCGTAATAATTAGCTACACCGGGAATAACATTCTCGGGCCTGTTTACAAATGGAATAGCCTTACTTACCGGTGTTTCGCAGCTCGCAGCAAGCGTGGCCGCTGCGGTGCTAAATCCCAAATATTTTAGAAAATCCCTCCGGGGTGTTTTGGCATCGAGCAAGCCACCGTCTGCAGCTTCAAAGGGCAGATCCTCCTGAAACTCATCCTGCACTGTTGCTTTGTGATGCTCGCTATCGTTTAGCGCTCCAAAACTTTGCCAGATTTTATTACTCATAATATCCCTATGTGAAAATTTGAAATTTAAAGGAAAACTGAAATGTGTGAATGTATCCCGGAGTTTAGTAGTGGCATTTCTGGCACTCGGTACCACCAATCATTTCTACAGTAACACTATCCATTCTGCCAGCTTTCATGTCGTCGTGAAACTTTTCGTAAATACTATAGAATTTGTTACCTGATCCTGTTGCAGAATCATAGAATTGAACTTTTGTTTCGCGGTGGCAGTTTACGCACCATCCCATACTTAGATCGGCAAACTGGTATACTTCATCCATTTTCTGGATTTCACCATGGCAGGTTTGACAAGCCACCTGGCCTGCTCTTACGTGCTGGGAATGATTAAAGTACACATGGTCGGGAAGATTGTGAATTTTGATCCATTCAACTGGTTTTGCTTTGGAAGCATCCCATGGTTTGCCCGGAGTATATCCTGCAAATTCATACAATTTTTGAATTTCTGCAGTTCCGTTTACTTCTTTGCCTTCGCCATCGTAAAGGGTCTCGCCTTTGTATTCATTAATGCCCATATGGCAATTCATACAAACATTCATCGATGGAATGTTGGCATGTTTGCCTTCCTGTGCACCACCGTGGCAATACAAACAGTTTACCTGGTTGGTACCAGCATGTACTTTATGCGAATAATAAATAGGTTGAACGGGTTCGTAATCTTTATGCCTGCCGAGGTTTACAGCCCCTTTTGAGAGATAGAAGCCTGCAAGAATAAAGAAGATAACGGTTGCAAAACCGAGATACGTTTTGTTTTTCCAGAAAGCAATTGGCTCGGGCGAGCGGATGCCATCTTTCTCATCGGCCAGTTTGCGCAAGTTGGCATTTACCTGTAACAGCAGGAGTGCAATAATTGCCATTATTAAGGTGATAACACCAAACAAAAGCGAATTATCATCTTCACTTACGGGTGAACCGGCGGTGGCACCAGCAGGCGCGGCAGTAACAGGAGGAGCCCAATTGGAGATATATCCTAATATGGCATCTACATCTGCATCGCTCAGGTTTGGAAACTGGTTCATCGCTGCCGGGCTCCAGTCCTTGATTTTGGCTGCATAAGCATCACCTGTAGCAACGGCTGCCGGCCAGTTTTTGATCCATAATTGCAGGAGTTCCTTACTTGCCCAGCGATCTTCCACGCCTAACAGCGCGGGGCCTGTAAGGTCTTTATCCATCTTATGGCAGGAAGCACAATTTGCATTGAACAACGCTTTGCCATCCTGGGCCTGAAGGCTTGAGAAGGAAAATAGAGAACAAATAAAAAGACTACATAAAAAAACTTGGCTGCTGATTCTTTTGGTCATAACAGTCTGAAATTGAATTTCAGGCGGAAACATTTCCGCTGTCGGCGGGCAAAAATATGACACGAAGGTGACAAATAACTTTTAACACCGATTTTTTTTTAACCCAATGATGACGCGGGTTTCAGTGTACGCAGCGTACAGCGTCATTCGTTTTAAAGCCTCATTAATACACCAAAAATCTTTAAACAAAAAGTATTTTTTTCTCAAAATATTTGCCTGCAATCTATTAGAAAGTATGAAAACGAGGTTGCATTTACATGCGGTTGCATGCTTTTTGTAAAGCCTTCTTTTTAAATATTTTATAGCATCTTCGTCTCCATGTTGAATCGTTTACAACAGAAATGGAAAGTGAATGGCTGGCGATTTATTTTGATCCTGGCAACCTTTGCAATTGGTGGTAGTTTGTGCGGTTACACAGGAAGAAGGCTGATGCCGTTATTAGGTATTGATAACCCGGTTGGCTGGTTGCTGGTGTACCTGTTGCTTATTACTTTATTGTGGCCTTTGTCGGTGATGCTGGTAAGTATTCCTTTGGGCCAATTTTCTTTTTTTACCCAATATCTTTCCAGCCTTGGCAAAAAAATGGGGCTTACAACTAAACATAATAATACGATACCTGTGGAGAACACCCTTGTAAAAATTGCCATTTTTGCTTCGGGAACCGGGACTAATGCAAAGAAGATAATTGAGCAAACAACCAACCGTCCAGCCAGTCCGGGAACTCCACGAATTGAGGTGTCGCTGATTGTAACAAACAAAGCGGGTGCCGGTGTTTTAGAAATTGCCAAAGCGAATAACATCCCCGGCCTGGTGATCGAAAAAGACATTTTTTACCGTGGTAACGCCTACGTAGAAGAACTACAGGCTGCCGGTATTGATTTTATAGTGCTTGCCGGTTTTTTATGGAAAGTACCGGCAACTTTAATAAAGGCATTTCCGAACAGGATTGTAAATATTCACCCGGCTTTGTTGCCAGCCTATGGTGGAAAAGGTATGTACGGCCATTTTGTGCACGAAGCAGTACTCGCAAACGGCGAAACGGAGTCAGGCATCACCATCCACTGGGTAGATGAGCAGTACGATCATGGGTCTACCATTTTCCAGGCCAGGTGCCCTGTTTTGCCCGGTGACACGGCCGACTCGCTGGCTGCCCGTATTCATAAATTGGAGCACGAGCACTACCCGGCGGTTATTACCCGGGTGATTGGAGAACTGGCTGCGGGAAAAATTAACGGAAACTAAAGCGGGAACAAGCTGAGGTACCTTTTTACTGTCCGAATCTTACTGCACTACTTCTGTTGATACACTATCCGTTGAAGATCCATGTACTATCTATGGAGTATCCATGACTTATCCATGAAGTATCCCCGGTTAATCCATAAGCTTGTATTGTTTAAAAATAGCTATACAGTTAAGAGAATAAATCCTGTAATTGCTATACACCCGGGTTTAGTTCAGGGGGCATTGCTATTATTGGTAATAGAATGTTTGGCTGTTGGGGGAGAGTATAATCGTGACAATTGCGGGTGCTTGATACATTAGACATAGAAGCGTGCTATTGCTGGCCAACCGTGTTGCCATTGTACAATTATACAATTGACGAGGGTTATATTAAATATCTATTTTATTATTACGGCTGAAGATTTATTTAAATGCCCGATCCCTTAATTTCCGTAAACCTGAAAGGTTTTTTTCATAAAGGCAAACATTGCCTGGGTATTTATTTTGACAATTATGGAAAACTAAACCTGGTTATACGCAAGGCAGGTGCAGTTTGGAGTGGCACTTATAAATGCTGGTATGTACCGCTTAGTAAAGGATGGTTCGAAGCGATATGCAATGCCTTTAACGAAATAGCGGTTATAAACAGGTTGGCTCTGAATGACTATTTGCGCCGCTATCCTGATGCAGCATTGCCTTTACCGGCTGAAACAAAACAACCACTAACGCCGCAGCAAATAAGAATAAAGCAACTGGCAGCATTGCCGGCTTTCGCGCCGCCTGGTATAAGCCTTGTAAATAAAACTGCCTGGCAGGATCTACGCAATTATATTATTGCAGAAGCTTTATCCGTAAATACCATCAGGAATTATCTAACCGATTTCGGGTTGTATTTAAGGTTTCTTGGAAATCGCGGGGCAGCAGGGCTGGGCAGGCTGGAGGTAATTGAATATATGGTGTATTGTATGGAAAAGGGAGGGTTGAGTAACAGCACGGCCAATTGCCGGTTGAATGCCATAAAAAAGTACTATGAGGGAGTGCTAAAACAACGAAGCATTTATTGGGAAATCCCAAGAGCGCAAAAAAAGCTGCAGTTGCCAAAAGTATTAGATGAAGTAGAAATAAGGCGCATGTTTGCTTCGGTAACCAACCTGAAACACAAGGCCATTTTGTTTATGGCCTACAGTGCCGGCTTGAGAGTAAGTGATACCGTAAATATAAAAATTAGTGATATTGACAGTTTACGCAAGCAAATTAGGGTAGCAGACAGCAAAGGTGGCAAAGACCGGTATGTGCAACTGGGTGTGCTGACGCTGGATATATTACGTTATTATTTAAAACATTGCAAACCGCGGCCGCTGGTGTATTTGTTTGAGGGAACCAATGCCGGTCAGGCTTATAGCAGCCGAAGTGCGCAGGCTATTTTCAACCGGGCCAGAATTACTGCAGGCATTAATAAAGAAGTTTCTTTTCATTGCTTGCGCCATAGCTTTGCTACGCATTTACTGGAAAAAGGTATTGATATAAAATACATCAAAGATCTTTTGGGGCATTTTAGCATTAAGACCACTGAAATTTACCTGCATGTAAAAAAGGAACATTTAATAAATATTCCTAACCCGTTGGATGAATTGTATAAAAACTGGTCCCCCGATGCTTAATGCGATTAGTAGGATGTTGAAAGTTAAGCAGTTGCTGGGAGTGTTTCAAAATTGTTCTAACCAAGTTACAAAAAAGTTAGCTGATGGAATTTGCGCAACAAACAATCTTATTTTTCAACAGGAAAGGTATTGATAATCAATAAACAATTTAT
>JAZKGP010000007.1:0-130582 GCA_040385845.1 Bacteroidota bacterium
TAATTAAAGCGCCCCAACTCCAGTCGGTAGCACTTACTCCGGCTAATCTTCCAATTTCACTAAAATTAAAGTTGCTGTGAGCAGAACCTGGAAACGGACCATTGTTTAATTGCAACACGTTTCTTACGAATTGTTTGTAATAACCGTTTGAGAGATTTGATTCGTACTTATCATAGTTTTCGAAACTGGTTTTGGTTTTTAATCTTGCATCCGTTTCAGGCAACATGTCGGTACCATAAATATCAGGAAGTGCATCATTGTTGATATCTGCAATATCTGCTCCCATCGAATTCATGCTCAATTCGCGAATAGATGATTCGAGCGACTCTGTGAAAGTTCCATTTTTATTATTGATGTATAAATAATCTTTCTCAAAAAAATCATTAGAAACATAGATGTCCTGCCAACCATCATCATTCAAATCGGAAACACATACACCAAGGCCAAAACCCACCCGGCTACTATAAATGCCTGCAGATTGTGTTATATCTTTAAAGAAGTTGTTATCGTTACGTAAAAATTTATTACCACCCAATGAGTCTGCAATATTCCGCTGATCTTTCACAAGATCATAGTTTCCAACAGATCGGATCGAATTACTAAGCAGGTAACAATCAAGGTCGCCGTCTTTATCATAGTCGAAAAAAACCGCATGTGTTGAAAGTCCGCGGCTATCCAGGCCATATGTTTTTGCCTGCTCTTTAAAGGTCAGATTACCATTGTTGATGAACAATTCATTGTCTCTTTTTTCGCCCTTGTTATCGCCCGATTTACATACATAAATATCAAGTAAGCCATCACCATTTACATCTGCCATGGTTACTCCCGTAGACCAAACATCTCTTGATTGAATGCCTGCTTTTTCAGTAATATCTTCAAAACGTAATTCGCCTTTATTCAGGTATAGCTTGTTTGAATGCTGGTTACTGCAGAAGAAAATATCAGGTAAGCCATCATTGTTGATATCACCGATGGCAACACCGCCGCCATTAAAAAAATTGCGGTAAGTATAAGGATTGAATTCCTCGGTCCAGGTTAAATTGTTTGAGAAATCTACACCTGTTTGTTTAGGAGAAAGCAGGGTAAATAATGTATGTTCAACAGGCGCACGTTTACAAGCGCCAACGAGTAAAAAACATAGTAAAACAGGAGCAATACAAGGAGCAAAAGATGTTCTATATTTCATTGTCACCAAATCAAACCGTCTATTCGCTTATAAATATAGAAAGAGTAGTGTAACCAAAATCATTAAATGCAATTGGTTTTTTTAAATGAAGGGAATGCAGAAATTAATCCGCATTCCCTTACAATAACAACCAATCCATCAATATTAATAACCTGGGTTTTGTTTCAGGTTTTTGTTTGCATTAAGAACAGATTCAGGAATAGGGAACAGGTTAACATGCTTACTTGGGTCGGCCGGGTGAAACCTGAATGCGCTGTTATAGGTATCGAACCGGATCTGGTCCTGCCTGCGGGTACATTCAAAAAACATTTCGCGTCCTCTTTCTGCCAAAAAGGTAGCTGCTGTCATTGTTGCGTAAGGAGTAACACCTCCATGCACTGTTCTAATTTGGTTTACAAGTGCCAGTGCAGTAGGATCATTCCAGTTAGCTGCTTTTCTTGCCAGTGCTTCTGCTTTGGTAAGCAGGATGTCGGCATAACGAAAAAGCACCCAATCATTGCTTAACTGCCCGGTCATTCCCTTATAAAATTCATATTTGCCAATACGGGCGCCGGTTTGTCTCCAGGCGGCCGGAACCAGTTCATTCATGTAAGGAGTAAAGTTAAGTTGAGGCCCATCTGGATCAGAGGCTGCTTCATAACCGGCATCGTTTAAGGGACTAACACCGTCAGAAGTAAATTGCGGTCCAACAATGAAGTTGCCTAATCGCTTGTCTTTTGTTCCCTGTATGGGCGTACCTTTTGGATCAAGGCCCACAACAGTTCCTTGTGGACCGGGATTTTGTGCAGGGTCGATATAAGAGTTATAAAATTCCTGTACAGAAGCCCAACCGTTCCAGGGCTGACCTCCCATTTTATAAGTTTCCTGGCTGGCCATATGAAGTGTCATATGCGGCAGTTGGAAGCCTGTGGCCTGGATTTCGTCGTAAGGAATAACCCATATTGATTCAGTTCCACCCTTATTGTCTTTTTTAAAGTTGTCACTGTAGTTCGGCATCAGCGAAAACAAGTTTGAATTGATGATCTCGTCGCTTGCAGCAATCGCTTTATCCCATTGTGCTGTTCCGGTATAAACTTCAGCATTCAGGTACAATTTTGCTAACACCGTTTCGGCAGTATAATAATTTACCCGGCCATAAGTACCATTATCGTTTGGACCTGTTTTTTGTAAATCCGGTAATGCTGCCAGTAATTCTTTTTCAACAAAATCATATACTTCTTTACGAGTGTTATTTGGTGGCGGATCTGTTTGGGTAAAATCAGTACTAATAGGCACATTTCCAAATAAGTCAAGTAGCCAATAGTAATAAATAGCTCTTAATGCTTTTATTTCCGACATGAATTTTGTGGAAGCCGGGGTTCCGATTGGTTCCAATATAGAGAGCACACGGTTACACGTATTTACACCTTTAAACAGGAAGCTCCATGTATTACCCGGCCCGCCATCATCGGGCTTTGTTGTATGCAATTTTAACCGAACCCAATGGCCCCCATCACCCCAGTCCGGGCCGCGTTGAGGTACCACAATTTCATCCGTTGGAACTTCTTCAAGTCGCATGATGCTACCATCACTACCAAAACTACCATACAGGTTGGTATAAGCAGCTGCCATCAGCGAAACCACTTCCGCATCTGTTTGACCAAAATTTTGATTGGTCGCTGTATCGTACAGGTAATTCTTCTCATCGAGGTTGGTGCAGGAAGCTATCACCATTAATCCAGCGATGGAATATTTTTTAAAAGATATTATTTTCATTTCAAATACGTTTTATGCGTTTGGTTTGCAATTAAAATTTAAGGTTAATTCCGAATGTAAAAGAACGTGTACGTACCCAGGTATCTCTTGCATCAACACCAGGAGCAAGGATGTTACCACCATAACTATACCGAACTTCAGGATCTATGCCGGTGTAATCGGTTATTACAAAAAGGTTTTGACCGTTTACAAAAGCTCTTAACCCTTTAATTGCACCATCGTTTTTAAAGTCAAAATCATAACCAAGCGTGGCATTATCCAGCTTTACAAAAGTTCCTTTTTCTACATACAAACTACTGAACGTAGGTTGTGAAGTAAGAGCCGTATTAAAGTATTTGGAAGTTACCACGTTATAACTTGCAATGTTGGTTGGCGTTGAGTTTTCAAAGAATGCACGATAAGTATTTACAATATCGTGGCCAAAGGAACCTCTCAGGAAAAAGTTTAAATCGAAATTTTTATACCGGAAAGTATTCGTCCAGCCTAGTTCGAAATCCGGAAGTCCATTACCGATCTTTGTTTTGTAAGCATCGCTAAGTACCGCTTTTCCTGTGCCATCGTCAAACAGGAATTTACCAGTAGGATCGAGTCCTTTATATACAGGACCCCATATGAGACCGATAGATTCTCCTTCTACGGCCCGTGTGATCTGGGTTTGTTCCTGTCCCGGTGAGCCGAGGTTACTGGCTCCAATAACAGTACCTGCAAGATCTTTGTTTAAAGAGGCCAGCTTGATATTAAAAGTTGAAAAATTCACTGAAGTATTCCAATTGAATGCCTTGCTTTTTATAACATCGTAAGCTACGAGGAATTCGATACCAGTATTTTCCAATGTTCCAATATTCATCCATCTTCTATCTGTTGGATAAGGAGGAACTGGTACCGTTGCATTAAAAAGCAAATCGGAAGTTTTACGATTGTAGTAGTCAGCACTACCTGTCAAACGATTATTGAACATGGCAAAATCAAGACCGATATCAAACTCTGCTTTTTTCTCCCATTTCAAATCAGGATTGCTGTTTTGTGTAGGTTCATAAGCCGGGATGTAAACGCCATTGTATAAAAACGATCTTCCCGTTGGTCCATACAGAAATTGTGACAAATAAGAATTTGGAGGCAAGGCACCGGTGACACCATAGCTCGCCCTTAGTTTCAGTGAATTTACTTTGTTAACAGACACTAGTTTCCCGATATCTAAACCTGCACTAACAGCCGGGAAATTACCCCATTTATTATTGGTTCCAAACTGTGTAGAACCCTCTCTTCTTAAACTGGCCGATAGAAAAGCAAAGTCATTATAATTCAAGTTTACTCTTCCAAAAAAAGCAACCAGCCTTGAGCCATTTTTATAGCTGTTTGAGATCGCTTTTCCGTTTTTGAAATCACCTGCATTGGTAATGTTATCAGCATTTACATCCGACAAAAAATCACCTGCACGAACATAGAGACCGTTGTATAAAAAGTCCTGGTAAGAATAACCTGCCAGCGCATTCAGATTTAATTTGCTGGACACTTTTTTCTCAAAGGATAAAATGCTTTCAAACAATTGTGTATGAGATTCATTGTCCTGTTGCTGCGCCAGCCCGTTTTTCGTGAACCCGCTACCTCCATCAAGCAGCCTGGTATCAAAAGATGTTTTAGGCAGGTAAGCTGATCTGAAATTGCTGGTATTTTCCTGTGCATAACGCATCAGGAATTTAAGACCATGTATAATTTCAATTTGACCCGAGGTATTGATATTCATTCTTTTCAGGGTACCCTTATTGGTATTCTGTTCAAGAACTGCAAGGGGATTTGCATATTCCACAAAATTCTGTTCAACATAACCGCTGCCAGTTAAATTTAGACCTCCTGCACCCGGTGCATCCGTAGTGCGAAGCGGTGCAGTTGGGTTAAAGATGGTGGCATATTGAAAAGCCCTGTCCCATCCAAAAGTGGAAGACCGTCTTGTAGCATTTCCATCTATAGTAAATGTCAGCCTGTCTTTTAACGCTTTTTGTGTAAGGCCGAAATGCGCATTTAGCTGGTTAAACCCGGTTGTTATAGCCACGCCCTGAACGTCGCGGTAGTTAAGGGAAGCAATATAGCTTGTGCCGCCACCGCTTCCACCGGAAAACGAAAGATTGTGGATTTGAGAAACCGCGGTCCTGGTAATCTCGTCATTCCAATCGGTGCTTGCTCCCAGGTCTTTTCCACCGGCTTTAACATACTCAGCTGCGGTCATATGCGGTGTAAATTCTACCGGATCTTCTGCAGTCACACTTCCATTATACGCAACTGTCGGGGTCCTGCCGCCTCTTTTGGTTGTGATTATTATAACGCCGGAGGAACCGCGGGTACCATAGATAGCACCAGATGCTGCATCTTTTAAAACATCAATACTTTGAATATCATTTGGATCGACCGTATTTATATCGGCACCAACTTGTCCGTCAACAACAACCAGCGGTGAAGTATTGGCACCTAATGTTGAAAGCCCGCGAAGGCGAAGGGTAAATCCGCCATTTGGATTGCCGCCGGGCTTGGAAATCGATAAACCGGCCACCTTACCCTGCAATAATTGCGACACATCACTGATATTTCCTTTATTGAATTGGGCTGCCGTTACCGTAGCGACGGCACTGGTAACTTCTTTTCTTCTTTGTGTACCGTAGCCCACAACCACTACTTCATTTAATTGTCCCTGGTTTGGCAGCAAAGAAACATTAAGGGTTGTTTTTGATCCTACTTCAACCTCTTGTGTTGGAAATCCTACATAAGAAAATATCAGGACAGCTTTGCTGTTTGGTACAGTTAACGAATAAGAACCATTTACATCAGTAGATGTTCCCACAGATGATCCTTTAATAAGAACTGATACGCCCGGCAAGCCGTTGCCTGTATTATCGGTGACCTTTCCCTGGATAGCTACCTGGGCAAAAACAGCGGTACAAAAAAGCATGGTTATGGCAAGTATTGTTACATACTTAAACCTTTTAAAAAAGTAAAAATGCATGTTCATTAGCAGTAGTTTATTAATTAAGAACCTGGTTTTTAGCAGCAATTCGAACCATTCGGATAGTGGTATAGCAAGCCCTTTTACCCGTTTTCTAAAAGAAGGTATCAACTTGAAAACCCTATTAATTAGGGGTTTTATTATTTTATCTAAAAAAAGGAGGTGAATTACAGAGCGAATGAAACTCTGTGTACAGAATTGAACTTTTCATACGGTGCGTTATTAAATTGGTTAAAATTCCCAGGGAACTTTTTAAAATGTCACAAGGACAATTAACGAGACGGCGATGTTGTTAATCCCGCAAAATCTTGCAGGAACAAAACAGTTCATTATAAATTGACTTTGTGTAATGACAATAAAATAGAAATAACTTAAGTGGTGGTCATAGTTGTTCTATGAAACTTCCCTTCAAACTCGCTTGAAAAATACCTGCAATGGCAGCAATTCATCTCTTCACAGGTTCAGTAATCTTCCCTTTGTTCCGCTCTCAACAAGATATGGCCAATTTGTTAGATTCGGTAATAAGAATTTAGCAAACGTTAAACAATCCTGTAGCGAATTTATAGGACAGGACGAACAAAACAAAATTTAATTGTCGGAATTACAGTTATAAAATTTTTTTATTTAAAAAAACGGAACGTATAGAAGGTATAGAGGTGGAAACAGGTAGCGAAATGGTTGATACGCTCCAGGTCGGAAAGCCGTGCCGGCTTATTGGAAAAAGGAAATGGTGGGAAGGCTGTGCAATACAATTTAGCTAACCCTCAATCTTTTGACAGGGATTTTATTAAATTGGTTTTTGTTGGTCCTGAAAATAGCGTAATATCAATGGAATATTTACTACCCAGTTAATAGACTTCCGTCATTAGTTTATCTTTCCCACAGCGATTTTTTGCCAAAAACCAGCGTATTATCGGTAAACTTAATTTTGCTTAAGGCGATCACCCAAATATCACCACGAAAAATGCCCGATACGGGGAATTTTTTAAGATAAGCCCATTTGGCTTTTTCTCCAATATCGTCTTCTGCCTTATAGAATTCGCCTGTAAACTGGATGCCTTTGGGCATGGATCTTACAATTTTATCAGGCAATATACTGCCGGCTACAAAGTTGTTTTGCAATGCGTCTTCAATGTGTTTTGTATCAATATCACTTTTAAATGCCAGCAAATGTTCTTCAGGCACATACGCAAAATAACAAGCAGCACAGTAAGGGTGATTATCGATGGAAGTTGCAATGGTAACAACCGAAGAATCATGCAGAAATGCAGCAATTTGTTCTGGCATTTCCGGGGTATCATTAAAAGCCATAGCTACTATTTTGTAAATAAAATAAAAGTAAAAAGCAACCTACTATTATGGAATTGCCGGAATGTCGCTAAATAAATTGGTATTGGCCCAACATTTTTTGCACTTAAAGTATCCAGTGGTATGATTTGGCCCTTTTTGCTTTGATACATGCCACATTATGAACCTATTTTCAAGTCCAAAAATGCAAAGATTCCTCTTAAAAAAAACCTGTTTCAGCACGTAAGCTTTTTAAGACTGTAATAATTAATAGCCAGTTTTTTTGCTGCATTTATTAACAAGAATAACAATGCTAATTTTACATCAACGATAAATAAAGCTATGATGGAAAACTCTAAAGTCTTTGTCTCGCATCCGTATAAATCTTTCATTATAAAAGTTGAAACTTCTGAAGACGGCCAGGGTCTTTATACCTGGGATCCAATGTTGATCATTCTTAATTTTTCGAATGAACCATTTGCAATCATCGTCTTAAAAGTCAGGTTAGGGTATAAAAACTCAGAGCAGGATTATGATGTCACTTTTCATTCATCAACTGAAATCACAGAACTGCCATTTATTGTTCAAAAAGAGGGTATAGCGGTTTATAAAAACAAACTGTGCACAAAGGAATACGAGCATGAAAAAATGGACTCGCTTACAACGAATGCAAAAAGTTATATGAACAATAAAAGCTTATTAAGAGCAGAACTGGAAGCTTCATTTTCCGATGGAAGAAGGGATATATTACCCGTTGAATTCATACCCGATTTAAAATAAGTGGCATTAACTTATACCAATTTAAAAGAGCCTGGGTGCCGGAGCGAAGATCCGGCATAACACTTCTCTTTACATAGGCAATACGATAGAAAAAACTGCGCCTTTTCCTAAAGCAGATTCGGCCCATATGAAACCGAATATTTTTTGAATGCTTTAATTGGGTTGAATGCCTGCATTTTTTTCGCGAAATTTTACCCACATTGTTGTGACTGGCATCTTTCTTTAGCTAAATTTGCTAAAAATATTAGTAATATTAATGCTGGTAATGTGCTAAGGATAAAACACCATTACCGGTGAATTAATAACAAGTAAATTAAAGTGAAACAATGGTTAAGCCACCTATTCCTATGATGAGCAATACCGTAGCTGCCGGTTTCCCATCGCCGGCAACAGATTATATTGAAAAAGAAATTTGCCTTGAAGAAATGGTGATCACCAATCCCGGCGCTACCTTCTATATCCGTGTTAAGGGTGATAGTATGGTAGATGCCTGTATTCCCAGCGGCGCTATTTTAGTGGTCGACAGGAGCATTGAAGCCCGGTCGGGAAATATTATAGTTGGTTGGCTGGACGGGCAATGGTGTGTAAAGCGAATGGAAAAAACCCTCGACGGCTGTATCTTAAAATCAGAAAATGCCAAATATGCTCCCATCACCATTTTGCCGGAGACCAATTTCCAGGTTTGGGGCGTAGTAACTTTCGCTATTGTAGATACTCAAAACTGATCTGATGATTGCCCTGGTAGACTGCAACAATTTTTATGTGAGTTGCGAAAGATTATTTGATCCTTCGCTGGTAAACAGGCCGGTTGTGGTACTTAGTAATAATGATGGTTGTGTGATTGCCCGTAGCCAGGAAGCCAAAATGCTTGGCATCGAAATGGGCGCACCGGCATTTATGATGGAAGAAGCATTGCATAACAATAATGTTGCTATTTTTTCGTCGAACTATACTTTGTACGGAAGCATCAGTAACAGGGTGATAAGTTTTTTGCAAACCTATTGTCCCTCTGTTGAAAATTATTCTATAGATGAATCCTTTCTCGACCTCAGTGAATTGAAGCACCTGGAGTTGTTTTCATTTGGTCAAAAGATAAGGCGGGAAGTAAAAAAAAATATTGGAATACCCGTTACTATCGGAATAGGATCCACCAAAACACTGGCGAAGATTGCCAATCGTTTTGCTAAAAAGTATACCAGGGAAACAGGGGTGCATTGTCTTAATTCGCCTGCAATGGTGGAAGCAGCACTTAAAGCCACACCCATCGGCGAGGTGTGGGGTATTGGCAAACAACATGAACAGCGGTTGAAGTTGATAAAAGTTCAAACTGCCTTCGACCTGCTGTCTGTACCGGAGGAATGGATCAGGAGAAATATGACCGTGGTAGGAGCCAGGATGATCAATGAGCTAAGGGGTATACGCTGCCTGGATTTGGAGGAAATAGCCCCGGTCAAGAAAGGCGTAACCTGTGCCAAAAGTTTTGGCATGTTGCTCACGAATAAAAATCAAATAATGGAAGCTTTATCAGATTATACTGCTACCTGTGCCGCTAAACTCCGCAAACAAAAAAGCTGCACCCGGGCTATCAACGTATTCCTGCAAACAAATAATTTCCGCCAGCAGGATCAACAATACCAGGGCGGTATTACCCTTCAACTTTCAATTCCCTCCAACAATACTACTATTTTGATCAGGGAAGCAAGGCGGGCATTTGAGACTATTTATAAAGAAGGGTTTAATTATAAAAAAGTAGGGGTAATGATGCTCGACCTTGTTCCTGAGAATGTTGCCCAGTCCAATTTATTTGAAAGTGCAGCCTCCCCTAAAAACAAATTGCTGATGGAATCCCTTGACCAGATAATTGCGAGATTTGGAAACAGTAAATTGCAGTTTGCCGTCCAGGGATTCAAAAAAGAATGGGCCATGCGCCAGTTGAGGCTGTCGCCAAGGTATACCACCCGGCTAACTGATATCGTAACCATTACAGCCTGAATTATACCAGGATATTTGTGCTTAAAATAAACAATACATTGAATCATAGCTAACCTGGTAATCACTTACGCAAGCTCCTGACCTAATCTTGCGATAAGGCAATAAAAAGGTTAGCTTGCTTTTTGAAATGCCATAAAAAAATAGATTTGATGGTAATTGATTTGGAATTATTAAATACGCACCTTTTAGCTGCCTTATATCGTTCGGGACACAGGTATTTTGTAAGGCAAACATTACCCGGCGAATACACGCAGTTTGATGCACATGTAAAAGCTTGCTTCCTGGTAACGCATTATAATGATATGAAACAAGTAAATATTCACCTTAAGAATATTGAAAAGGATGCTCACAAATATGTGTACGATCTCGAAGTAGAAAGTGATAAACAAAAGCTTTATGAAGCTGCTTTACAGCCAGGCGGGTACAAAATTTATACACCTTTGAAATTGAAAGATGTGGATCAAATGCTTTCCTATAAAAGCAAGCTGAAAAACTATATCGATTCAAAACTACAGTGGAAGCCAAAAAAAGCTGACGACATCAGGGCTGTATTATCCTATGCCTTTGGCATTTTCTATATCGAGTTTTCCTGGAATTCCATTAAAGCGAAAGTAAAAGCCGATGAAGTGGCTGTCGTCGTTTTAATAGTTCTATTTAATATATTATAACTTTCTATTATGTGTTACGATATTTCATTTCATTCGTCACTTGAATCTATTTCCAGTTATTTGCCCGAGGTAGAATATTTTTCATCCCTGCCATTATCCTTTGAAAGCGTTTTTCATATCCAGGGTCACGCTTATTTGCAGCATCCCGTAATTATAAACGAAGATGGCAAACTAAAAATGGTTCCATTTGAATGGGGAGTGGTTGCTGGCTATATGAATACGCTGGAAAAGATCAGGAAAATGCGCCCCCTGATGTTAAATGCGAGAAGTGAAAAACTGATGGAAAAATCGAGCTATTGGAATAAAATTATAGGGAGTCGTTGCCTTGTACCAATGAATGGTTTTTTCGAACACCAGGATGTACCAGGCATTAAGAATAAAGTACCTTATCATATCCGGATCAAAGGGGAAAAATTGTTATTTGTGGCAGGGTTATATGCGTATGCCCCACATCCTGAAACAGGGGAGGCAATTGGTACATTTTGTGTTCTTACCCGTGCTGCCAATGCCCTCATGCAAAAAATTCACAACCATGGACCGAATAAAGGCCGCATGCCTTTAATACTTGATTATACGATGATCAGGAATTGGCTGAATCCAAATTTAACAGGGGCAGAGATACAGGCAATTTTAGATTTTGAGATGCCTCCTGCAAGAATGGAAGCGTGGCCGGTAAAACAGATAAGAGGTAAATCAAAACCTAATGATGCATCCATACTTGAAAGAATGCGGTATGATGGGCTGGAAGCAGTCTGCGACGAATAAAATATATCTTTAAAATCACTAATGCAAACAGTTTAGGTGAGAATAATTTAAATGTTTGCACATACGCTGTTTGCAAAAACTTCTTATACCTTATTGGGCTAGCATTAACGGTCAAAAGGATTGGCGGGTGAAGTTGCACTGGTATTTTCCTGCCATACCAATGTAGATATTTAGAAAAGGCTGGACAATTTATAAAACTCAACTGTTCGTTACTTCCTGTGATGGTGCATGGTAGAAGAAAACCTGATCCAGGTAATTGTTCAACCAGGATATCATACTTATAATGTTCACATTAGCTTCATAATTTGGTCATATTGGCATGGTAATTTTGACCTTATCTCCAATTAATCTTACCGGTAGCTATATGCTCCTGCATGTTCTGGTTTGACCAGTTAATTGGTTCAAGTTTTAAGTGGCAATTATGAAAAAATCGAAAATTGTTTTCTTTGCCGAGATGTTGATAGCGGACTTTGACGGTGCAACCAGGACGATGTTCCAAATACTCAATCGTATCGATAAAAACAGGTTTGAGTTTTTATTTGTTTGTGGCGTGGGTCCTAAAGAAATTTTTGGCTTTGAATGTTTTAGAATCCCAACGTTAACATTGCCATTGAATGCCTCGTATAAAATGGCTTTGCCTCAATTGCTGCAACGAAAGTTGCATGATAGGTTAAACGATTTTGCTCCTGACGTGATACATATTGCCACGCCGTCGCTGTTGGGGCAATTTGCGCTTTCATATGCAACCAGGCATTCACTCCCGGTTATTTCTATTTACCATACCCATTTTATCTCTTATGTAGATTATTATTTCAAAAACCTGCCTTTTCTCATCGATTTTGTGAAAACAAAAATCCGTGGAAACCTTACAGCTTTTTATAACCAGTGCGACAAAATTTATGTGCCTTCGGTTACAATGGTGGATGCTTTAAACGAAATAGGTGTTGAAAATTGGCGCATGAAAATTTGGAAGCGTGGTATTGACCGGAACCTTTTTTCTCCTTCTAAAAGAGATCAGGCATTTATTCGGGAACTAACTGGTAATGATAACCCGGTTATACTATTTGCAAGCAGGCTTGTATGGGAAAAGAACCTGCATACACTTTTGAAAATATATGACCTGCTAAATACCCGCCGGCTAAAGTATAATTTGGTTATTGCAGGAGATGGTGTTGCCATGGCTACCTGCAAAAAAGAAATGCCCCGGGCAATATTTACTGGTAAAGTCGGTCATGAAAAACTATCCAAACTTTATGCTTCGTCCGATGCTTTTGTTTTTACGTCAATTTCTGAAACCATAGGAAATGTTGTGCTTGAAGCAATGGCTTCGGGTTTGCCTTGCGTAATTGCGGATGGAGGAGGCTCAAAAGATTTCATACAGCAAGGTATTACAGGCTTTAAATGTGCTTCTGTACAGGCATCTGAATATGTCGATAAGTTGCAGTTAGTCATCGAAAACCAGGAAATTAGCGGTAGCATCAGGGCGGCAGCGCTAAAACATTGCGAATCCTTTAATTGGGAAGCACTGGCTACTATATATTTTAATGACTTACTTACCTTGCAGTATTATCATAAAGCTCCGTTGTTGCGGGAGGCTGTTTAATGCATATAAACCTATGGTAGCCATTTAGCATTATTAATAACATTTTTATCTTTATAAATTAAAGGAAATCTTGGCTACAAAATCGCTGGTGAAAGCTATTAAGATAATATTTGCGGCAATCATTATTATCTCGTTGGCGCTATTTATCAGGTCGACTGATTTGCAAAAGATCTGGACTTCTTTGTTGCAGGTAGGATTTAAATTTTTCACGATCATTGTTACAACTTTTCTCGCTTACCTGTTGGGTGCGGTTGGCTGGCGTTTTTGCATGAGCGCAGATGGCAGAAAGATTGCTGTTCCAATGCTTTTTATGATAAGGCAGGTGAGTGAAACTGTTGCATTGCTAAACCCTGCGAGTATTGTGGGAGGCGAGGCGGTAAAAGTTGCCTTACTTAAGAATGCCGGGCTAAAAAGCATTAACGTGATCCCGTCAATTATAATTTCGCGATCTATTATGATTGCAACTCATGTGTTCCTGCTGGTGATAGCCGGGTTAACAATAGCCATTTCACTACCCCCCGGGATTTTGAGGCAAAATATAGCGATCGCTGGGTTGGTTTTCAGTATACTGGTCATAATATTTATGGTTGTTTTTAAACACAATGACAGGCTAAGAACCTTGTTTGTTTCAACCAACTTACAGGTACCAGGTTCCAGGATGGGAAAAATAAAAACCAGGATAAAGTCTGTATTACGGGAAGTGCATTTATACCTGGCTACTGAAAGAAAAGCTGTTGTTTTTTCCGCTTTGTTTTTCGCCTTACACTGGATAATTGGATCTCTTGAATTTTATTTTATTCTTAAATTCCTGGGGATCAATATCAACCTGGCAGATGCGCTTTTCCTCGACATGGGTGTGATTCTTTTTAAGTCTGCAGGTGCTTATGTACCGGCGCAGGCGGGCTTCGAAGAGTATGGCAATAAAATAATGTTATCGCTAATTGGAATTGCAGGAAATGAAATATGGATGACCGTATCGCTGCTAAAAAGAATACGCCAGCTGTTTTGGATAACGGCGAGCGGATTTTTTTATCTCTATGTAAGAAAAAACGGCAGTGATCTTTTTAATAGAACCAATGGAAATATTATTTGTGAGCCATAAGCATCCACCGTCGGTAGGAGGCATGCAAAAGCAAAGCTATGAACTCGTAAACGGCATGCGAAAATATGCCAAAGTTCATGCTTTAGTTTATAATGGAAACGGTAATCTGTTACGGTTTTTTATAACTCTGAACCGCCGCATAAATAAAATCTGCAGGCAAAACCCGGGTATCTCTGTAATCCACTATAATGATGGCTTAATGGCCGCTTTGTGTTTGTTGCATAGGGGCTATGATCATCTTGCAAAAACCGTCACCTTACATGGTTTAGATGTTGTGTTTCCGGCATATCTTTTTCGCAGGTATGTACTTCCAAAATTCAACGGTTTTCGGTACATTTTTGCCGTAAGCCAGGCAACAGCAGCAGCATGCATAAAACTTGGGCTGAAGGCAGAAAAAGTGGTTGTTATTGCAAATGGTGTTGACCCGCAGATTGCGACCTTTGCTACCAGCGTCAGCTTTGAAACAATAGCGAAAAAGCATCACTTTTCTACCACCGGTAGAACAATTTTGGTGGCATGGGGAAGAGCGGTAAAACGAAAAGGTTTTTCCTGGTTTGCCAGGGAAGTGATGCCCAAATTAAATCATGACTGCATTTTATTGATCATTGGCCCATTTAACAGTAAGCCACGATTAACTGAATACTTGTTAGGCTTAATGCCGGGCAGGTTGAAACACCTGGTTGAACTGTTTTTCGGGCATCCTTCTGATGAGAGAAATGTTAGAAAAATCCTGCGGGATCCGGCCATAAAAGGCAAAGTTAAACAGCTTGGTACTTTATCATTCCCCGAGATTGTTTCGGTCTTACGAAGATCAGATGCATTTGTAATGCCAAACATAAAGGTTGAAGGTGATATGGAAGGTTTTGGGCTTGTTTGCCTTGAAGCGTCATTAATGGGAACGTCGGTTTTTGCATCAGACATTGATGGCATACCAGATGCTATTCATCATGGCAGGAACGGAATACTTATTCAACCGGGTAACTCAGTTGCCTGGGCCGATGCTCTGAATAAAGGAATAAGCAACGACAGTCATAAACCCAGCACTGATGAAGCTATGAATTATACCTTGCAAACTTTTGGCTGGGATAAAATGGTTAAGCGCTATTTTTTATTTTTTAGTGATTGTGAGCCGTTACAGCATGTATAATCTTCTACCGCTAATGAGTTGGTATAATTATTAGTTTGATAAATTAAGCCTGGCTATATAAGCTCAGAATGTCGCAGGAATTTCCACATGTGCTTGTTCTTCTCTCTCTACATAAATCTTGATTTCATCGTGCAATCAGGTTGATGAAGCATCCACCATTCACAACTCGCTATCCTGCTTTCCATCTTTTTATATCCTGTTATTATTGCTGGTGAAATACCAGCAAAAGGGAAAGTACTCCCGCAAACATTAGCGGATATAAAGAGTATTAAGACCCACGGGGCCCAGACTATTACAGCAATTTTTACAGTGAAAAAACATGTAAACGAAAAAGAATGGCGAATGAAATGCTTAATCAATTCAGTTCATACGCGTGTTGTAAAACTTAACATTGAACCCGGCTTTTCAATATTATTTTTGTGTTATCAAATAGCTCAAAACGTTAAATTCAATATGGGAAGTAAAAAGCATAATGCTAAAAAAGAATTATCAGCAGTAGTAAAATCAAAGATCACCGATATAGTTGTAGCATATATACCAGGTGACCAATCAACCAGCATTCAAAAAGCGGTAGAAAAAGCTGGCAAAATAGTTAGTGCAGCCTTGTATAAAACATTAAAAGGAAATCCCAAAACCGAACTAACAAATGTTGATCTACCTGATTCTGGCAAGCAGGAAGCAGTTAAAGAGGTAAAAAAAGTGGACAAGAAAGCAAATGTTGTAGAAAATAACTCCGGATCAAAACCGGTAAAAAAGGCCGTTAAATCAAGTGCCACAAGCAAAACGGTTAAATCATCGAAAATAGCTAAGAAGGCAAGTAAAGCCGCCAGCAGCGCAACCAGCAAAACCGAAGCAACTTCGTAATTGTGACATATCGTTTCGCTTAGTCTGGATTATTATAAGCACCGACGCATCCAAGTTTAATTTGCCATAAAAATGGTTTAATCTCTTTCAAGAAGGTTAGACCATTTTTTCATAAAAGTGCTTCGACCGGCTGAAAACATTTTTATAAATGCATTTAAATCCTGGTATTTAACTGTCAATTGAGATCCGTTTAGGTTTGTTAACATTTACGACATATATCAGTAACAATTACAACACGTTGCGGTAACATTACCGCAACGTTTAGATAATATTTACATAATAGCTTCAACACAATTATTGTTTTAGATGAATTCATATTTGCCGGGATTATCAATCATCTATGAGAGCAGCTATCACTATAATTTTGCTTGGCTTATTTTCCATAACGCAAGCGCAGAAAGGAACAATAACAGGAAAAGTAATTAATGCCTCAACCGGGGATGTACTTGTTGGAGCAACTTTAAATTTAACTCCCACAAATCGCAAAGCCGCAACAGATCAAAATGGTCAGTTTACGTTCAGGGAACTTGCAGATGGCACTTACCTCATAAACGTGAGTTTTACAGGCTATTCGGGCAAAGAAGTTTCAGAAATCATTGTAAAAAACGGGACCATTACTGACGTAAATATTTCACTTGCACTAAAAGTGAATGAACTGGATAATGTAATCATCAGGAGTCCATCTGCCCGCGAAAACCAGGGGGCTTTGTTGATTTCTCAAAAGAATTCACCAGTAGTCAGCGATGGTATTTCGGCAGAATTAATAAGGAAAACACCGGATAGAAATAGCGGTGATGTATTAAAAAGAATTAGCGGTGTTTCTATCCAGGATAATAAGTTCGCCGTTGTTCGCGGCTTGAACGACAGGTACAACGCTGCCTACCTCAATGGGGCACCGTTACCTTCCAGTGAAAACGATCGCAAAGCTTTTGCTTTTGATATTTTCCCCGCAAACATTCTTGAAAATCTTGTTATATCCAAAACAGCATCCCCCGATTTGCCGGGCGAATTTGCAGGCGGTATTATTAATATTTCAACCACTGCAATCCCTGTAAAAAACTTTACCAGTATTTCTGTCGGAACAGGCTATAACACCATTACTACTTTTAAAGAGGGCCTCAATTATAAAGGAGGAAAATCGGACTGGATTGGTCTTGACGATGGTACCCGTGCCATCCCAAATGGTCTGCCCCAAACAGTTGATTTTCCTGCAGGCAGCTCAGACAGAGCAAAGTTGGCAAAACTATATACTACCAATAACTGGGGTGTAAATTCCAGGCATATTTTGCCAAATAGTAGCTTTCAAATATCACAGGGATTAAATATTAAACGCAGGGGAACGGATTTCTTTGGCTTACTTGTTTCAGCTACCTACAATAAAACATTCAGTTATTCTGCAGGTGAATTAAATTCTTATGAATATAACCGCGATAATCCTTCTGACCCTCCGATTCCAAGAGCAAAATATGCTACGGTGAATACACACAGTGAGGCTACGCTTGCCGGCCTGGTTGCGAACTTTAGTTTAAAACTCAATTCAAATAATAAGATAAGTTTCAAGAATATTCTAAGCGTTAACGCAGATGACCGCGTTATAATGTTAGACGGGCAACCGGATGCTTCGGCAGATCCTGAATTTCGTACAAATGCAAGTGGGTTATGGTATACCAGTAATGTTATCGCAACAAGCCAGTTGTATGGTGATCATAACTTATCAAAGTCTAAAATTAAGTTTAACTGGCTGGTAAGTTATGGCCAGGTTGACCGTAAAATTCCAGATCTACGCCAACTAAATTATGCCTATTCAGAAGGCCAGGATAATTACTCAGCGGGCATCGTCACCTCTACTATCAGTTCTGATAACAGCGGCAGCAGGTTTTACAGTAATACCAATGAAAAAATCTATAGTAGTAAGTTTGATCTGTCACGAAATTTTGATGGTAAAAAGAATTTTCAAACAATTATAAAAGCGGGCGCCTATTATCAATACCGCAACCGCTCTTTTGATGCCCGCTTGCTTGGTTTTGGAATTTATCGTCCTTCTGATGGTTTCAATAACAATCTCTTGTCGCTTTCACAAGATAAAATATTTGATACTGCTAACCTGGGTCTTACTGCAAATGGTAAAGGAGGATTTCTTTTATTGGATGGTACCAATCCCACTTTTGCATACGATGCCAGTTCAACACTTGTTGCTTCTTACCTGATGTTTGATAACAGGATTGGAAAAAAGATAAGAGCTGTTTATGGTTTGAGAATGGAAAGTTTTGAACAAAAGCTCAACTCATTTCTTGATTTCACCACACCCTTAGTTTTAAATACACAAAAAACAGATTTGCTTCCTTCTGTAAACCTGGTGTATAGTGTAAATGCGAAACAAAATATCCGTGTTTCTTACTCCAAAACAGTTAACCGCCCGGAGTTTCGCGAGTTAGCACCTTTTGCATTTTTCGATTTTTCCAACAGGATAGTTGTAGGTGGAAATCCCAATCTTGTAAGGGCAAGCATTAACAATTTCGACCTGCGCTATGAAGTATATCCCGGTAAAGGACAGTTGCTTTCTGTTTCCGGTTTTTATAAGCATTTTACCAATCCTATCGAACTTACAAGCGACCCTAATAATTTTAATTCAACTGCTTATCAAAATGCGCTCGAAGGAAAAAATTATGGTGTTGAACTCGAATTCAGAACACAACTAAGTTCCCTGCTTGGTACTAATGACGGCACACTCTTAAGTCATTTTATTGCATCAGCCAACGCTTCGTTTATATTTTCAAATGTAAAAGAAGCGCCGTTCGCAGGTGTGGTTAAAGGTGTTGAAAATCGTTCCTTGCAAGGCCAGTCTCCCTACCTGTTTAATGCTGGTTTATCCTACAATCAACCCGGGTATGGATGGTCGGCTTCCGTAAGTGCAAACAGGGTAGGACAGCGAATCTATATCGTTGGTTCTCTAAACGAGCCGGATACCTGGGAACAGGGTCGTACAATCGTTGATTTCCAGGTAGCCAAAAGCTTGCTAAATAATAAATTAGAAATTAAGTTAAACTGTCGGGACCTGCTACGTCAAAAACAAATCTTTTTTCTCGACCTGGATGAAAGTAAAAGTTACCACAAAAACAAAGATCTCATTTTTAATGCCCGCTCTTATGGTTCAGTTATCAGTGTAACGGCAACTTACAAGTTCTAAAGGGTTCATCAGGATCCTGTTTACGCCAATATAATTAGGTTCATAGTGCTTATTACCAGTTTCCTTTTTCAACAAATTTTCAAATAATAATTAATCTGTATGTCAAAAGTTTTTACACTTTTTATTGCTCTTTTTTCCATGCTTTTTGCTTCGGCGCAGTTAGTACCTGTTACCTATCGTGGTGCTTTTGCGCCTGCTCCAACACCTATGTGGACAGATGGCTGGGCTGAGTGGAATCCTAATGCTGTTGCCTACCCGGCTGCTACTGTTACCATCAGTGGTAAGATCAGTGCCAATACCACCTGGACTGCCAATAACGTGTACGAGTTAAGTGGAGTAGTAAGCATTGATTCACTGATAACATTAACCATTGAGCCCGGCACTATTATCCGTGGCGATAACAATGTACCTAATTCCTGTTTGATTGTTCGCCGGGGTGCTAAACTGAATGCAGTTGGTACGGCCTGCAAACCCATTGTTTTTACTTCTGATAAAGCAGCGGGCACCCGTGCCCCGGGAGATTGGGGTGGTCTCATCATTTTAGGTCGTGCTACTACCAATACTACCAGTGGTGTATCGTTTATCGAAGGATTGAATAATATACCGGAAAGCCAGTATGGCGGTGGTGCCAGCCCGGTAGACAATGACAATTCGGGTATACTGAGTTATGTGCGTATCGAATTTGGAGGCTATGTATTTCAACAAAACGTAGAAATTAACGGCCTTACGCTTGGTGCAGTAGGAAGTGGAACACAAATAGATCATGTACAGTGTTCTTTTACCAATGACGACAGCTTTGAATGGTTTGGTGGTACGGTAAACTGCTCACACCTGGTAGCTTACCGCGGGGTAGATGACAACTGGGATACAGATAACGGCTTTAGCGGTAAAGTGCAGTTTTGCCTTGGTGTTCGCGATCCTGATCTGTATGATCCAACTTACACGTTACCATCGGGCGGATCTACCTCGGAAGGTTTTGAAAGTGATAATGATGCAGGCGGTTCGCTTAACACCCCCCGCACTTCAGCAACATTCAGCAATGTAACAGATATCGGTCCCTTACGTGGCAATGCAGCAGGTTCAGACATATTTGGTTTTCGCCGTGCAGCCCGTTTGCGCCGGAATACTGAATTGAAAATCTATAACAGCATTTTGATGGACTGGCGTACTGGTTTGTTTATTGACGGATCGGCAGCAGAAGCCAATGCAGTAGGAGGCACCTTACGTTTCCGTAACAATATCATTGCAGGCGCAGGTACCAACAGGAATATTTTGCGCAGCAGTGCAGCTCCAAATTATGCAGGTATCGCTAATATCGATTCAGTGGCAACAACAGCCAATATTTTGGTACAACCATACCAGTTCTTTTCACCCGATTACAGGCCCGCAAATGGTTCTATAGCCCTGGCAGGTGCAGATTTCGCGGATGCAGTTATAAGCAACTTTGTAACTCCGGTGATGCCAATTAAAAAAGTTACCTATCGTGGTGCTTTTGCACCTGCTCCAACACCTATGTGGACAGATGGCTGGGCTGAGTGGAATCCTAATGCTGTTGCCTACCCGGCTGCTACTGTTACCATCAGTGGTAAGATCAGTGCCAATACCACCTGGACTGCCAATAACGTGTACGAGTTAAGTGGAGTAGTAAGCATTGATTCACTGATAACATTAACCATTGAGCCCGGCACTATTATCCGTGGCGATAACAATGTACCTAATTCCTGTTTGATTGTTCGCCGGGGTGCTAAACTGAATGCAGTTGGTACGGCCTGCAAACCCATTGTTTTTACTTCTGATAAAGCAGCGGGCACCCGTGCCCCGGGAGATTGGGGTGGTCTCATCATTTTAGGTCGTGCTACTACCAATACTACCAGTGGTGTATCGTTTATCGAAGGATTGAATAATATACCGGAAAGCCAGTATGGCGGTGGTGCCAGCCCGGTAGACAATGACAATTCGGGTATACTGAGTTATGTGCGTATCGAATTTGGAGGCTATGTATTTCAACAAAACGTAGAAATTAACGGCCTTACGCTTGGTGCAGTAGGAAGTGGAACACAAATAGATCATGTACAGTGTTCTTTTACCAATGACGACAGCTTTGAATGGTTTGGTGGTACGGTAAACTGCTCACACCTGGTAGCTTACCGCGGGGTAGATGACAACTGGGATACAGATAACGGCTTTAGCGGTAAAGTGCAGTTTTGCCTTGGTGTTCGCGATCCTGATCTGTATGATCCAACTTACACGTTACCATCGGGCGGATCTACCTCGGAAGGTTTTGAAAGTGATAATGATGCAGGCGGTTCGCTTAACACCCCCCGCACTTCAGCAACATTCAGCAATGTAACAGATATCGGTCCCTTACGTGGCAATGCAGCAGGTTCAGACATATTTGGTTTTCGCCGTGCAGCCCGTTTGCGCCGGAATACTGAATTGAAAATCTATAACAGCATTTTGATGGACTGGCGTACTGGTTTGTTTATTGACGGATCGGCAGCAGAAGCCAATGCAGTAGGAGGCACCTTACGTTTCCGTAACAATATCATTGCAGGCGCAGGTACCAACAGGAATATTTTGCGCAGCAGTGCAGCTCCAAACTATGCTGGTATTGCCAATATCGATTCAGTGGCAACAACAGCCAATATTTTGATACGGCCATATGAATTTCTTACACCCGATTACAGGCCCGCAGACGGCTCTATAGCACTTAGTAATTACGATTTTAATGACCCGGTATTACCTGTTAGACTTACGAAATTTACAGGTGAAACAATTAAGCGGCAGAACCAATTATACTGGGAAACAGCCAGTGAAAATGACAATGCTGGTTTTGAATTATTGCGCAGTGCAAATGGCAGGGATTTTAGTAAAATAAGTTTTGTCTCTTCAAATGCTATCAATGGAAATAGTTACGCAAAACTTTCCTATAGCTTTTTGGATCTGAAACCATTCGATGGTGACAACTACTATAAATTAAAACAGGTAGATAAAAATGGAAGGTCTGTATTTTCAAATGTTGTTTTACTAAACAATGGTTTGTTTAAGGCACTTAACCTTTCCACTATTTATCCTAATCCTGTATTTGCAGAATTAAACCTTGTGTTTAATGCCCCGGTTCAACAAGATGTAATATTGGTTATAAATGATGTTTCTGGCCGTGCTTTAAGTCAGGAAAAGATAAGATTATCAAAAGGTGTTAATAGCCATATCATTAATGTTCAAAATTTGGTAAGGGGTAGTTATTTCATAAAAGTTCAACCTTCAAATGCTGACCAGATCAGGGTTCAGCAATTCATAAAAAAATAAAAACCCGGAAAACGCAGGCCCTGCCTTTTATAAGGCAGGGCTTTCTACTTTCTTACTGTTTATTGCTAATAAAATTGTGGAAGAATACATGCTTGTGAGATTTACTGATATTCAGATCAGCCGGTGTTATATAACAAGCGGCACCGCCACCAATTCGCACGAACAGCGTGAACATATCAATCTTTTCAATCTAAATTTCGAACCCCTATATATAACCAACAGTAACATCGAGCAACAAATGCTGCATTGGGCCGGAAAAGAAATATTAAACGGTCAGTATAAATTAATTGCATGCCCGCCGGGAAAGCAGGCAAGGATGCGTAAAGTGCCGGTGTTTGACAATAAACAACCTGGTAACAGCATTGAAATATTACCGCAGTTTCTATACTATTATTTATATTTTAAAAAAAATCAAATAACCATTTCAACAAAAACTGGCCAGCGAATCTCAAAAGAAAAGCTCGCCAAAGCAGAAGTGCCGATACCAAGTTTATCTATTCAGAAAAATTTGTTACCGGTACTAAAAAAGTTACTTGAAAAGAACGAAACACGCATTCAGCAAATTAAAAAAGCAATCAGCCGGATTGAGAAAGAGCAGGACCTGTTAAATTCAAAAACATTTAAACACCTTGTTTGTTTTCAAACAGGTGGACAGGTTAAAAGTGCACAGACCAAAATAATAAGAATAAGAAATGCCGGAACGATACAAGCCGGTAAAACACCCAATGGCGCTATTAAAAGTTATTTTGGAAAGGAATTTCCTTTGTATACCCAACTTGCATTTCAGCAGGGTATGAATATCGAATTCGCTTATAAACATCTTTCAGACCGGGGCTTGCATGAAGCAAAATTAATACCGGAGAATTCGATCCTTATTTGTTTTATCGGCGCGCAATTCGGCAGGGCAGGCATCGCCCGCAAACCAGGTGCTTGTAACTCCCAAATTTTGTCTTTTACCTGCAATGAAACCTGCTTACCGGAGTATATTTATTACCAGGTTATTTCAGAGCAGTTTCAAAATCAAATGAGGCATTTTGCCAGTAACTATTCCATCAGCAAAACCGATTTTGAAAACTTATATATTGAATTGCCGTCCCTGAAAAAGCAACAGGAAATTGTGTTGATGTTTAAAAAATATCATGAAAGGTTTGATAAACTGCTGGCCCATTTAAACAAAGAGATGGACCTGATTAATGCCAGGCAATTTGAAACATTCAGCAACTTGTTGCTGGCTAACTCTTTTAGGTAAGATGGTAGCCGGCCGGTTAATCTAACTTGTTCGCTTTTGACCGATTAAGGATGCCAGGCAAATTAAACAATACGTTATAAGCGCAGTTGTCGGAATCTGAACATTTAAAAATTCCAGAATTCTTCCCATGCCATTAGTTTTAATTTGTTTGGCATGAAATAAGTGACCTGCTTCTAATGTTACCGCAATAAATCCTGAAAATTAATACGCTGCCTGAGGTTTAACTAACACTAATTTCTTTTGGCTGATGATAGTGCCTGTTTTGGCAGCTGATCTGTAAGAGATTCGATGAATGCAACTATCTGTTTTTTCTCCCTATTGTTTAAACCCAAACTGTCAAAGGGAAGCGTTTGATTAAGCACCTCGTAGCCAAGGCCGACACCTCCTCCCTTGTTATAGAACTCCATAACTTCATCCAGCGAGTTATAAGCGCCATTGTGCATATAGGGAAATGTAACCGCTGCGTTTCGAACAGTAGGCGTTTTAAAAGCATGCATGTATGTTGGAGCGGGAAAGAGCTCGCCACGCCCCTTATCCTTATCCATTTCAGCATTTGCCGCTGTGGCAGGAGTGCCAATCACTTCGCTTTCCATTCTATCGAAGTGTGGCGGTACCAGCCCGCTAAAGGCAGGCATAAAATGGCAGCTGCCACATTTGGCTTTACCCATAAACAAATTAAACCCTTCGATGGCATCTCCGGTTATCGCATTATCCTTTCCATTCATATATGCATCAAAAGGACTATTAAAGCCTATTAATGTTCGCTGGTAAGATGCCAAAGCCTGCATGATGTGCGTTTCATTGATCGCTTCATTTGTTCCAAACACTTTCTTTACTTCAGCGTTCAGGGAAGCATCCTTATTCAGCAGTTTACAAACTTCTTTCAGCGAACCATGCATTTCAAATTGATTATCGACCACAAATTTTGCCTGCATTTCAAGATTAAGGGCCCGCAAATCCCAGAAATAATTCGTCTGAAATACGGTGTTCAAAAGGGATGGCGTATTCCGCGACAAAGGAGTGCCGTGAATATTGTCGCTTAACTTTTTGTTATCGGTAAAATAGAGTTCAGGCTGATGACAAGATGCGCAACTGCGTGAACCATCAAAGCTTAGCCGTGTATCATAAAATAATTTTTCTCCCAGGGCTGCCAATTGGGAATTGGTGCCCATTGAATCACTTGTAAAAAAGCTGGCATCGAAAAATTGGTTTCCAAAAATACCAGTAGCATTTTTGCTAATGGCTGAGCGGCTGTTTGCTTCTAATAACTTTAAGCGCTCCGATGCAATTACTGCAAAAGCAGGCTGCCAGTATCGCCGGATAAACAGGGCCCGATCGAAAGTATTGAAGCCGGTGTTTTTGTTAAGATATTCGATAGCCTTTCCGAGCAGCATATCTATACGGGTATTCTTATGCTGCTCTATTATTTGCAGGTAGTTATTCACTGTTTGCAATGCAAAAGATGATTCTTTTATTCCTGTTCCTGTACCAGGTGTATCAAAACCAGCTATTCCCATTGTCACCACCCGGATCATTTCGTAGTAAAGTGCATCCCAATATTGTGCAACGGTTGGCAACTGCACTTCCCATATTTGATTGGCCCTTAACAGAACAGATCGCATTTTCCTGATCTCTGAAAGCAATTGAATTTTATTGGCCGTATCATAGACAGGAAAGATGAAAGGTTCCATTACCTGCAGGCCGGTAGGTTCTACTTCGGTGTTGCCTTCCAATTCCACTTCAGGAATGGGTGCCCCGTTTAAGGCCTTAGAGGTAGCAGGCATAAAATATTCCATTCCTGCCTCAATACCTTTATACTCATTACGGAGCGACAAATAATAAAACAAAATACTATCCGATTTTCCCCTTTCGACAGCTGGTAGCAGTTGATCATCGATAATAGATTGCATGCCAACAATTCCTTTTTGAACAAGGCCATGAATCTTTTCTTCCGGAGTGGAGGAAGAACATGAGAAAAGGCTAATGGTGAAGCTTAGGAAAAAGAATGGTGAGCAGTAATTACGCATAAATAGTAGATGACAAAACATACCATAAAAATCACCCGACCTGCAGTAACAGGTCGGGTGCGGGTGATGATGAAGGCTTAAGGGGTGTGACGATTTTATATTAACGTGGAAGCCCACGAACGATCAATGTTTGGCCGCCTTCAGTTTGAGAGGCAGTACCGCTTCCATCGGGATTCGCAAAATTTGGACTGGTCCATGTATGTGAGTGAATATTTAACAGGAAGGTTCCATTAATGCCGGTGATATCGGATATATCGAGCATAGCACCATATTCCCATGATCCCAGGCGTGTATCGTTGGATGGGTTGAATTTTGCATTGAATACCGGATCTGTTCTGCGATGGTCCATTGTAATAACCGGTTTGTAGTTGCCTGTGCCTATTTCGTATAGCCAAACATAGGCATCGTGGGTGTTTGCAGTGTAATAGCTATCACTATCTTCCTGTACGTATACAAAGTTTTCGGTAACGCATACATTATCCGGGTTTACCATGTCTTTACCAGGAGTTGCATTCCATTTTCCCTCGCTGCCATCCATTACTACTTCAAGTTTACCCTTCAAAGGATTATTTGCATCCAGCACCAGTTTGTACAGCCTGCCCCACATAGTGTAGCCTGTTACGGGCGTAGTGCGTGCATTGGCAACACCTGTAGCCACAAAGTATATTTCGCGGCCATTTGCATTCATTCCTTTACGGTAGTCTACGTCCTCGATACGTGCAAATCGTATTGCGTTTAAAGCATATGCGTCATCGTTGATTTGCTTTCCTGTTTTATTAGCTGCATTAGATACCTCTGCAAATTCAACATCGTAACCAGTCCCCATTACCATATTGGTTTCAATAGGATCCAGGTTTGTACGACGGAGTTCGTAAAATTTTCCATTAGAAAGATCACCCACGGAATTGCTTAAATACATACTCAATTGGCCTGCACTTAAATGGCTGCTGGCAGGACTTTGGTCTTCGCCAATTACTACTACCGTTTTACCCGGGTAAGCTTGCTTTGGAAGGGGAACTGCGTTCTCCATACTGGCTTTGCCTAATGCAGGAAGCACCCTGTCGGTACGGCTTACATCACCAACCGGTCCAAAAGGATCAATTCCATGTACCATGCTTTCTTCACCGCTTTCACCGGCAGTAAGGAATAGCGGGCCAAAGCCATGCTCCTGTGGTGTGGCAAGCGTTGCAGAACAAAGGCGCCATTGACCACCATTGCCATTTACAATGTATTCACCATTTACGGGACGAAGGTTTTTATCAAGCGTTACACGGCTTACAGAACGATAGATCTCGTGGTTGGAGATAAGAGTAAAACCCCGACCGGTCTGATTGCGAAGAATGCCTTGTCCGTCGGGTTGTCCGCCGAAAACGAAATTGGGCGAAGCGGCTAATACATCTTCACTACTGATAAGCGGGATAAACTGAAGATTGTCAATACCCGGCATAGCAGCCACCAATGATGGTGTAATAGAGTAGTCGTTTTGCAGCATTATGGTGTTTTTTGCCGGATCAACCTTCCTGTTGGATCCGGGAGCTGACTCATTTTTAGCGCAGGAGATCAAAAAACTGCACCCGATCAGTGCAATGGGAACAATGTGTTTCATGAGAAAGAAATTTCGCCAAAGCTCTCTTTACACTGTTTCCTTCATGTTATGGCACTATTAAGCCTTTATTATCATACAATGAAGTTTGGGTTAAATATGGAGGGGGAGTAAGCCAGGTATGGTGATCGGCTTTTAAAATATAAGTCTTAATAATGGGCAGGCTATCCGATATTTTATTTTGGCTAACCGTTATTTTAAGACAATACATATTCACCGATAACCTGTATACAACCTGTATATAACCCGTATATAACCTGTATATAACCTGCTCTTATAATATACAGGTTATATATGCCTTGAATATTGCTTGATGATAAATTATTAATTTTTACGATATTGCTTCAACCTATTTAAAACCTAACCATTAACAACCAAACCTGTTATGGCTAAACTCACATCGCCCATCTAATTTACCGGCCTGCTCGGTCAGCTTAGTTTTATAAAAGAAAAGATTCGGACCAGGTGCTGATCCGCAGGAAGGGTGGGGCTTCAAGGGAAAAGTACGCACTGCACATAGAATGGCCGGTACCTGTATGGTGAACGCGGAATTTGGTGGAAGGGCCACGGCTACAAAATTCATTTTAGCAGGCATTAACAGCTTGAAACCGCTGGCGGGATACCATATAGCTGGCGAGCTAAATAAGCTGCTCAGGCCGCTGCAACTGATGGATAGCACCTCACTGGCCGGGCAGCGCTCAGTTTGCCTTAGTAAATCACCCGGGCTGCCCGAAGGATTTTCTTTAAATAAGAAAAATAGTTTTGATTCCCTTATCCGTAACCCGGTGGGTTATACTCTCTCCCGCGAAAGCCTTGTTGGCGCTGTAACCATACCAGCGCTTTTACCAGGGATCAATTTCTTTGTACCTCCTGGCAGGTTTGCCTACTACAGTTTTGTGGTGATTACAGGAGTGGTACCGGATCTTCATTTTGCTGCCGACACTTACCATATTACTACTCCGCTTCCTCCAGTTTAAACTAATACTATTTATTCTGATTGGTTCCCGGTTGCTGCCAAAACCGGGTCATTAACTTTAAGCTGCAATCTTGCAAATACTGATTTTACATTGGCACCCGATCAAAGTATTGTAGTAGGTGTTGGTATCCGCATTGGACTGCCTGCTGTGGATGGCAGTATTGAGCAGGTGGAATATGCAGGAGCGGCAAAAGTGGTGGGAGTAAGGTAAATCAATTCTTTGGAAATCATGGCCAGATACTGATTGGTACAATGCGATAAAACAGCTAAACCCATTAAACCCGGCAGGCCTTGCTGTAGCTCTAACAGGTGTGACAGCGGCTTACCGAACAGGTAAAGCTGCGACTCAATTCTCCTTTTATCCAATGTACAAGATTTCTAAAAAGGCAATTTTTGAAGTTGGTAAAATTTTAATCAACACTTTATTTATTACATTTTCTGGTATTTTTATCTGGCTTGCTGTATTGAATTTAATTGGGTATTTAAGTTCAAAGTAAATTAACGAAGTTGGTACTAATGAAATCATATACAACTACAACGTAAGCCTTTCTATACTATAAGCAGAATAAACCAATGCGATAACATAGCAACAATGACGGAGGCATCCATATCAAATATTAAGAAACCTCTTTTAATTTACTCAGCCAGCAACAATTTGTTGAGATGGCGACTAAAAAAATATTGTATTCGGTAGGAAATTTTTATAACACTATTAAGATAACTATTCATATAATTAAAAGTTGTTTCAAGATGAAAGAAGAGAAATTAGTTTTTATGTTATTAGCAGATCCTGATGACAAGCTACTTACATATAGCACACTTCAAGAACTTGGTTATGATGTTCCCATTCAATTCTTTTCCCATTCGACTGATATGTTTGAAGCTTTAATTTATAAAAAGCCATCAATAATATTGACTGATTATAATTTAACTCCTGAATCTGGACTAGATGTATTAAGAAAATTAAAATCAATTGAAAATTTCGATTCTATTCCGGTGATAATATTAATTGTTAGTCCTCGCTGGATTGATTATGACAAATGCTATAAAAATGGAGCCAATACTGTTATCAAAAAGCCAGATACAAACAAGATTACTTTTGAAAAGATAAAAGTGTTCTTTGATTATTGGATGAAGGTTGCTGAAACAAGAAGCGTATAAATTACTTTAAATAATCCTTTACGTGTGCACTACCGGTATGACAGACCCTGAGTTGGGAACCAAATAAAAGAAACTTAAAAGGTTTCAGTATTTACTAAGTGTTTCGCATAAACTTGCAGCTAACAGGCCAATTGGTTGGCGATCAATACAACATGGTACTGCCAGTAAAGGCAGCATTTATTTCCTGAATTTAAAAGAGCATTTTTACGCAAATTCCCAAGTTTTCCGTAACGACAAATGAAATAATTGCGATTTGTACTTAAAATGAAATGCTATAAAAGAAAATTCGGGGAATAATTAGGTATTCCTTCCTATCTTTTAGACTCAACATTAGCTTTGCTCGGTCATGAAAACTTAAAAGTTTAAACAACTATAAAAAATTATCTAATGGGAGTATTGAATTTAAATGGATAAATTAAGTATTTAACATACTATTTGTTTGACTGAAGGTTTACATTAACTATTTAAAATCCAAAGATTGTTGCCGTATGGAAAACGTTAGTAAACATTTGACAAATTCAGTTTTTGATGGCAATCCTTTAAAAAAACAAAATGAACTTATCGCAGCCCGTTTAAAATCATTTGATTCCATGAGGCTGTTATTAACTAATCTTCCAAATTATCCATTCACCAATATGGCACCAGAGATCCTTCAAAAGATCGAACAGCATGCCAGCAATGCCTTGAAATGTGACTAATGAGAAAAGAAAAATTGGAATTTTTGGAATCGATCGCTAATTACCTGCCGGGGATAACTGAGAAACGTACAGAGATAATGTGGATGTGGGGTTATGAATTAATTACAAAAAACATTTTTACAGATAATTCAGGATTACCAATTGCACTTACAAAACGGTATACCACCAGGTCTGTTACAACTGAAAATGTCAATCACCTTGAGAAATTGATAGCTACCTATAAAAGTGGTGGATTACCCGCAGTCGATCAATATACAAAAACTGTATCGATTATTTACACTAAACAGCGTACCGAAACCACAGGCGTTCCTGTTATTGATCCACAATTAAAGGAATTCGCCCGAAAACTGGAAGTGCTTGCTGAATTAGCCACTGAAAGAACCTTTAACATAGTTTACCTAAGATTGCTATTTGCTGCATGGCGCCATTTTGTGAACAACCGCTTTAAACAGTTTTTGCGGAGCCGTTTCTTTAACAAAGGGGGGGCAAATACAGGTAGGTTCAGAACTGCAGGCATATGCCATATGAAGTAATGTTTTTACGACTTCTTCCGGGTTTACAAACATAGATCAAAGCCATATTTTCAGATCCCCATTTTTGACCACAAGAATTCTAGCATTTATAAAGTATTAAGTACCCCGGGATCTTAAGTTCGTTCAAATCCTTATTAATTAAGACTAAATCCTGCATATGCTTAAAAATGAATTGCAAACATTAACGGTGCAATCATTTAATTGTTTGCTCATGCGATGTTTACAAAAAAACCGGACTTACTATTATCATCTTCTGTTTATTTAAGGTAGCTAAAGAAGTTTCGGGAGGTGGTCGTAAACCTGCCTATTCATTGAAACAGGTAGCGAAAGGTGCACCGGAAGTTGCTTTTAAAAATAAAAATTTTCCCATGGTAATTGGGCATCAACCTTCCGCCTAAAGCAGTTGCCTTTTTATTTCCGCCATACCTATTATTGCTCATTGCTGATTTTCCCGCAAACATTTTACGGTAACAATTCCTTTACGTTTTGTTCATGATGGCGATATAATGGCGTAACAATGCCCTGATACATTTGCGCCTTAAACCAAAATAACATGATGAAATATTATGTACACCTGCTAAAAAGGCGATGCATATTAGTATGCCTATCATTTTTCTTATTTGCATTTGTACAAGCGCAAAACTTGCTGGTAAAAGGTCGTGTAACAGATGCAGCTACCAAAACGTCTATTGCAACAGTTACTGTACAAAGCAAGATAACAAAGAAAACGGCAGTGACAAACGAGAGTGGCAATTTCGAAATTTTAACCGCTAAAGGTGACCTGCTAACGATTTCATTTGTCGGTTTTCAAAGCAAATCAATCGAAGTTGCTGACGCCACTTTTATTGAAATAGAACTTACACCAGGTGAGAACCAGTTAACTGAAGTGGTTGTAACTGCACTTGGTATAAAAAAGGAAGCAAAAAGGCTTGGTTATTCGGTGCAGGAGGTAAAAGGAGTGGACCTGATTAAAGCCCGCGAACCAAATGCCATCAACGGTTTGGTTGGTAAGGTTGCCGGGTTATCTGTTGGGCCTTCTGCTGAAATTTTAGGCAGGCCACAGATCTTACTTCGTGGAAATAGTTTAAGTTTTTTTGTAGTCGATGGCGTTCCCATAAATTCAGATACCTGGAACATAAGCCCGGATGATATTGATAGCTATACGGTATTAAAAGGGCCAACAGCCGCCGCTTTATATGGTAACCGTGCTATTAATGGTGCTATCATCATTAATACTAAAAAAGGAAGCAAAGATAAAAGAGGGTTTGCAGTTGATTTTAACTCAAGCACCATGTTTGAGAAAGGATTTGTTGCCATACCAAAGGTGCAGGATCTGTATGGTCCCGGTGACCATGGCAGGTATGCCTTTGCAGATGGAAGGGGTGGTGGTTTGAATGATGGTGATTATGATATCTGGGGTCCGAAATTCGAAGGACAGCTTATCCCGCAATACGATAGCCCGGTTGATCCCGCAACCGGCATCCGCACCGGCACTCCCTGGTTAGCCCGCGGAAAAGACAACCTGAAACGCTTTATAGAAACAGGGTTACTTACCACCAATAATTTATCCGTTTCATCCAGTACAGAGAAGTCGGACCTGCGTTTTTCATTAAGCCACACCTATCAAAAGGGTATTGTACCAAACACACAATTAAACGGCTTCAATTTCAATACTTCTTTAGCCCACAATTTTTCTAAGAAATTACGCTTCGAGGCTAATGTGAATTACAACCGCCAGTACACACCTAATGTACCCGATGTAAACTATGGTCCTAACAGCATTATTTATAATATGATTCTTTGGGGTGGTGCCGATTGGGATGTAGACCAGATGCGTAATTACTGGCAGGCTGGTAAAGAAGGTACCCAGCAGATTTACGCAGAATACCAGCGATATAACAATCCCTGGTTTATGTCGAAGGAATGGCTGCGTGGTCATTACAAAAATGACTTGTATGGTTATATGACTTTAAATTACAAAATCAATTCAGATTTCGAAATCCTTGGCCGTACTTCTGTAACAACCTATGATCTTTTCCGAACCGAGAAATTACCTTTTTCCGCTACTTCTTATGGTCGTGAAGAAGCAAGAGGCGATTACCGCGAAGATTCCAGGAAGTTATTTGAAAACAATACCGAAGTAATTGCCAAATACAACAAAACTTTCTTTAAAGATTTGAATGTAGCTGCATTGGTTGGTGGTAATGCACGCAGCATGCGTTACAACTCCAGTTTTGTAAGTACCAATTACCTGAATGTGCCTGGTATTTACACGTTCGCTAATTCAAGTAATCCCATTATTGGTTCTAATTTTAAATCAGAGTTACTGGTAATGAGCGTTTATGGCTCACTTGATTTATCTTATAAAAACTATCTTAACGTAAGTGCTACATTACGCAGCGATAAATCTTCGGCTATACCGGGTGCAAAGGCAAGCACTTACCCTTCCGTATCTGCCAGCACTGTTCTTTCGGATTATATTGCATTTCCAAAAGCCATTTCTTTTTTCAAACTAAAAGGATCCTTTGCAAGTGTTAGAGACGGGGGTACTACTTCTTACATCGGACCATCTTCTTATCCTGTAGGTTATGGATCTCCGTACACTACATCCTATGATGGACCCACTTATGATCTCGTAAGTAAGGTGTACAGCACGCGGCTGGATTATAATAATACCAGCGCGGCTTACTACACCGATAATTTATATGATGATATAGTAACTGCACAACGAACTAATTATGAAGCGGGCCTTGATATTCGGTTTCTTAAAAACAGGATCGGTTTAGATGCGGTTTATTTCACTTATGTCGACGGTCCTCAAATTTTTAGGAATCCCATTTCACAAAGCACAGGTTATAACTCTTTGTTTATAAATGCAGCTAAGTATGCTACCAAAGGGGTAGAACTAACGTTAAACGCAAACCCTGTAAAACAGAAGCATTTTTCATGGGATCTTTTATTCAACTGGTCAACATACCAGCAGACCTATGCCGAATTACCGGCTGATTCAATCTTAGTTGGTCAGATCTATGTAAAAAAAGGTGACAGGCTTGATGTATACCAGGGTACAGCTTTTGCCAGAACAGAAGACGGGCAGATAATTAATGACGCCGGAGGAAGACCAATAGTATTACCAAAGAACCAGGTGCTGGGTTATTCAAGTCCTGACTGGGTTTTTGGTATCACCAATAAATTCCGCTTTAAAAATCTCAGTTTAACGGTATTGGTAGATGGTCGCGTAGGTGGTAAAATGGAAGATTATGTCCGCAGGCAAAGCTTCCGTGGCGGCCGTCATATTGAAACAGTTGAAGGCGCTTTAGGCGAAGCACGCTACCAGGATTACCTCGGTGTTAAAAGTTATGTTGGTGAAGGCGTTCAGCTTGCAAGTGGCACACCCACCTACGATGCGGTTACAGGTGTCATCACCAATTACAAAGAACTGACATTCACACCCAACACAGTTAAAACATATGCGCAGGATTATATCAGCCGTTATAACTCGCAGGCCGAAGGAAATTTGATGAGTAAAACGTTCGCCAAGATTCGCGAAATAACAGTAGGATATAATATTCCCTCCTCTGTTTTAGGAAAATCATTTGTACATGCAGCCAGTATCTCTTTTGTAGGTAGAAACTTGTTTTACATAACAGATAAAAAATACAAAGACGTTGATATCGACCAGTATGCAGGTAGCCAGACATCTACCAGTTTACAATCGCCAACAGTTAAACGTTTTGGATTTAATATCAACGTTACTTTTTAATAAACCGGTACTATAAAATTCTCGTAAAAATGAAAAAGAATATAACTATACTTAGCATTGCTGTTGTATTGATGGCAAGTGCCTGTAATAAAAAGTTTGATGATTTAAGCGTAAATCCAAACAGTCCGGAGAAGGTGCCGGCATCACTTGCATTAAATGGTATTGAGAATAGCCTGAATACACAACGCCCCTGGAGCCAGGAACAAAGGTGGAACCAGTTTGCTTGCTGCAACTATAATTATTATGGCAACCAGGAGTATAATTGGGGAGGTGCTTCTTTGAGTTATACCACTTTAAAAAACGTTTTAAAGATGGAAGAAGAAGCAATACGTGCCGGTGGAAATGAAGTAAATCCATACAGTGCTTTAGGTAAATTTTTCAGGGCACACTTGTTTTTTGAAATGACGATGCTGGTGGGTGATTTGCCTATGACAGAAGCATTGAAAGGAGTAGAAAATCTAACGCCTAAGTATGATTCGCAAAAAGAGATTTTTGTGCAGGTATTGAAGTGGCTTGAGGAAGCAAATAACGATTTGATCCAGTTAATAAGTACGGGTAATAACACTTTGCTGGGAGATTTTTATTATAAAAACGACCTGAGAAAATGGCAGAAGGCTGTAAATACATTTCACCTGCGGGTATTGGTTTCATTAAGTAAAAAAGAAGGGGATGCCAACCTGAATATCAAACAGGATTTTGCTAAGATCATCGCTAATAAAACCAATTATCCTTTAATGGCTGATATGGCAGATAACCTCCAGTATACCTATATTAATCCTTTCAATAAGTATCCTACTAGTCCCGACAATTTTGGCTTTGATGCCACCCGTTATAATATGTCGTCTACTTATCTTGGTACTTTAACCAGTCTTAAAGATCCCAGGACTTTTGTAGTGGCGGATCCTGCGGGTTCAAAATTGAAAGCTGGTATAGCGCCATCTGATCATGCTGCATTTTTAGGGGCAAGTCCTGCAGAAGATTTAGCGGATATGTCATCTAAAGCGGGTATTGATAATGGCGCAGGATTTACACCTGGTACTTATTCCTTTTACGGCAGGAAGCGGTATTACAGCACTTATACAGCCGAGCCCGGAATTATACTGGGTTACGCCGAAATGTGTTTTAATATAGCCGAAGGAATTAACAGGGGATGGTCCACCGGCGATGCCGAAGACTGGTATAAAAAAGCAATACAGGCATCTATCGGCTTTTATGGGATCAAAGAAGGCATCAACACTTTTTATTATCTTAAAGCAGGCGGTAAAGTAGCAGAAAGCGGCGATTATATTGCTTACAACGTGAATTTTGAATTTGATACTTATTATCAGCAGTCATCGGTAAAGTATGCCGGAAACAATGCTACTGGCCTGGAACAAATATTGAAGCAGAAATATGTATCATTTTTCCAGAATTCAGGTTACCAGGCTTATTATAACTTCAGAAGAACAGGTATCCCTGCATTTGCACAAAATGGACCAGGAACAGGTAATAGCGGAAAAATTCCTAAACGGTTTCAGTACCCGGGTACAGAACGTACAACCAACGGTATTAATTTGGCAGAAGCACTTAAAAATCAATTTGGCGGCAACGATGATATCAATGCAGAAATGTGGGTGATAAAATAATGATATTATAGCATTAGATTACATAATTGTTGTTTTAGTATCCAAACATGGCGGGGCGCCGGCACCCGCCATGTTTCATCATTTCTAATTATCGCTATGAGAAAGAATTTTGTTTTGTTGTGTTGCCTCATTTTGAATTCTGTTGTTGCGCAAAAACAGGTTAATGTATTGCAGGTTCCGGGGAAAAGCCAGTTTTGTAAAATAGATGAGAATGGTACAAGTATTCTTCCCAGTGGTAGATTCCTTACACCTGCGGGTCAGTTGATACGCATCACGCATGATCCGTTTGGGATGGCTATCTCACCTGATGGCAGAAAAGCTGTAACACTACACAATGGCGTATTCACTATCATTAATTTGATTGACATGAAGCCATTACGTGTACCAAACTATAACCAAAAAATCAATTCACCACTCACGCATTCACCTGTTGATGAAATTGCTTTCGGAGTAGATACTACAAGTAATAAAATAATTGAATCTGCTTTTACACGTGGTTCGTTTTTGGGAGTCGCTTTTGGTACAGATTCTAAAACCGTTTATTTAAGTGGTGGCGATAACGGAGCTGTAATTGTTTATGATATTGAAAGGTTTAAACGTATCGATTCGATCTCTTTAAATGGTAATGCTAATGGTGAACATTTCGAAGATAGCTTTACTTCTGATCTTTTATTTAATCAATCGCAGAACGAATTGCTGATACTTGACCGGGCAAATTTTCGAATGGTTCGATATGATCTCGCCAATAAGAAAATTGCTGCCTCTATACCTGCCGGACGTCAACCCTTTGGTCTTGCCATAAGCGCTGATAAAAAGATCGCTTTTGTTGCCAACGTTGGTATGTACAGTTACCCGCTAATTACGGGCGCCAACGAAAAGAATTATGACTCATTACTTATTTCACACCATCCCTATGGAAATAACACAAAAGAATCTATAGAAGGAACTACAATAGAAGGTCAGAGTATACCTGGCGTTGGCAGCCCCCTTTCAGCCGAGGCGATGAGCGTTTTTGCAATTGATCTTACCACCAATAAAGTGACCGATAAATTCAAGACAGGCTACCAGGTAGGAGAGCTATTGGAGGAAGCAGAAGTAGTGGGTGGTGCAAGTCCCAACTCCATCGCAGTTGGCAAAAACTATGTTTATGTAAGCAATGCAACAAATGACAATATTTCCATCATTGATTATAAAAATCATAAGATAATTGGCCATATACCAATAACTGTTGATAAGCGAATCGATAAATATCGCGGCTTGTTACCATTTGGCATTACGCTCAGTAAGGATGAGAAAACACTATATGCTGCATTACTTGGCTTTAATGCTGTTGCAGTAATTAATGTAGCTAACAGGAAGACGATCGGTTTGATACCAACAGGCTGGGGACCCACAAGGGTTAAATTGTCAGCAGATGAAAAAGAATTATACGTTATTACTTGCCGCGGATTAGGCGCCGGGCCCAATGGGGGTGCAGGTTTTGTAAAACCTCCACAGGGAACTTATATCGGCGATATTCAATTGGGTAGCTTCCAAAAAATAGCTTTGCCGTCAACCAAAGAATTAGCCGCTTATACAAAACAAAGCATCCGGAATACATTTACCAGTACGGTAATAAGTGCAGCCAGTAACAATCCGTTACCGGCTTTACCTGGCATCAGTAAGAGTCCTATTAAATACATCGTATATATCACTAAAGAAAACAGGACGTATGATGAGGTATTCGGACAACTGAAAAACGGGAAGGGCGATAGCTCGCTGGCACGTTTTGGTGTTGATTGTGAGTATACTTTTCCAGATTCATTAAAAGAAAAATATAAGAATGTAAAGGTTTCACCCAACCATCATAAAGTAGCAAAGCAGTTTGCATTTAGCGATAATTTTTATTGTGATAGTGATGCCTCTATACACGGCCATCATTGGATGGTAGGAGTAATACCCAACGAATGGGTAGAAGCAAATTCGAGTGTAGATAAAACTGCAAAGATTTTTTCAAAAGCACCGGGCCGCCGTTTTCCCGGGTCCACAGGTAGCATTGACCCGGAAGATTATGCTGAAATTGGCGGATTATGGGAAGCACTGGAAAGAAAAAAAATACCCTTTTATAATTTCGGTGAAGCCAACGAAACTGCTCACGTTAGAGAAGAATGGTATGATACTGCAACCGGTGCGGCGCATGGCGTGATGGTGCCCATGCAAAATGCATTGTTTACAAATACCAGTCGTAATTATGCTGGTTACAATACGAATATACCAGACCAGTTTCGGGTGAACCAGTTTGAACAGGAATTCACCAATAAATGGCTGAATGGTAAAACGCCATTGCCTTCTTTAATTACCATGCAGGTTCCCAATGATCATACAGCTGGTCCAAGGCCAAATGATGGTTACAATGCTCCCCATTCTTATATGGCTGACAACGATTTGGCTGTTGGAAGAATCCTTCAATTTCTTTCACATACAAAGTATTGGAAAAATATGCTCGTAATTATTACTGAAGATGATCCGCAGGGTGGTGTTGATCATATTGATGCACACCGAAGTATTTTAATGATGGCAGGCCCTTATATAAAACGTGGATATGTTTCTCACACTCACGCCAATTTCGGTTCCATACTTAAAACTATCTACAATATCCTGGCGGTGCCTTATGTAAATCAGTATGATGTTACAGCAAGTTTGTTGCAGGACTTTTTTACCAGTAAACCTGATTTTACACCCTACATTTTGGAAAGAAACGACCAGCGGGTATTTGATGTTTATAAAGCCATGAAAAAGTATAACCAGGATTTCGACTGGCGCAAGGTGGAGCAAAGCGCAGAGATGGATGACGTGAAGGATATGCGGGCTGATCATTACCGGCAACAAGATCAAAAATGAGCGCAATACTTAGGTCAAATTCATTTTGTAATAAAAAAGGTATTCTCAAACAAATGGGAAAAATTATGCAAAAGTTGAAATGTCTTTTATTGTTCACAATTATCGCTTTTTCACTTGGCGCACAAAAAACATTGCTACCCAATGGATGGACCTTAACCCCTGCAGGCAAATCACTTTCATTAGGTGATCTTCCTTTAAATATTGCTGTCTCAGCATCGGGTAAAATGATGGCGGTAACCAATAACGGTCAAAGTGTTCAAAGCATACAACTTATAAACCCTGTTACAGAAAAGATTCTTCATCATGTAGTAGTACCATCGTTATGGTATGGTTTAAAGTTTAGTGCTGATGGTCATTTTTTATATGCCAGTGGTGGTAACGACAACAAGATTCTTCGTTATGCAGTTATCAATAACAAACTAGTGGAAAAGCAGGCTGTGAGGCTGGGTAGAAAATGGCCGGAAAGAATTTCCCCAAGCGGTATTGAAACAGATGACGCAGCAAAAAAAATGTACGTTGTAACCAGGGAGAATAACTCACTATACCTTATTAATCTTAAAACGAACCAGGTCAAAAAACGATTGCCACTTGGTGCTGAGGCATATGCCTGCATTTTGTCACCCAATAAAAAAGAATTGTACATTTCACTTTGGGGTACAAACAAAGTCCTGGTATTTAATACGGTCACTCAAAAAATTTCTGGTGAAATAACGTCTGGTGATCATCCCAATGAGTTATTGCTATCAAAAGATGGCCGTTACTTATATAGTGCTAATGCGGGCGATAACAGTGTTTCAGTTATCGATATCAGGAAGCGAAAAGTACTGGAAGTTCTCAATACAGCTTTATACCCCGATGCGCCTGCTGGTTCTTTTACAAACGGACTGGCATTATCGGCTGATCAGCAAACACTTTATGCTGCCAATGCCGACAATAACTGCCTGGCAGTGTTTGATGTAGCGAAACCCGGTTTTAGTGTATCTAAAGGTTTTATCCCTACCGGTTGGTATCCCACCAATATTAAAATAGTTGGTAATAAAATTTTTGTAAGCAATGGTAAAGGCTTCAGCTCATTTGCTAATGTAAATGGTCCTGATCCTGGAAGCAAAAAGCAATTAGTGTCTTATCAGAAAGGAGATACAGCCGCCATACGAGAAATAGAATATATCGGAGGGTTAATGAAAGGTACTATGAGCGTTATTAAGGAACCGGGTGAAGCGCAGTTAAGTACCTATTCTAAAGCAGTATATAGTAACACGCCATATTCGAAAAAGCGGGAGTTAAATGCAGAAGGAGAAGCAGGCAATCCTGTTCCGGTTAGAGTGGGCGAATCATCACCTATTAAATACGTTTTTTATATATTGAAAGAAAATCGCACATACGACCAGGTATTAGGAGATGTAAAAGAAGGAAATGGCGATACCAGCCTCGTTTTATTTGGTGAGCGTGTTACTCCAAATCAACATAAGCTTGCAAGAGAATTTGTATTACTGGATAATTTTTATGTAGATGGCGAAGTAAGTGCCGACGGGCATAATTGGAGCATGGCTGCACATGCCAACGACTATCTTGAAAAAACATGGGTTGCTTCTTACGGCGGGCGTGGCGGAGATTATGATGCAGAAGGTAATCGGGCCATAGCAAATCCTAAAGAAGGATTTATTTGGGATTATTGTAAACGGGCAAATATCAGCTATCGAACTTATGGAGAATTCGCTGATGATTACAAAGCCAATCTCCCAGTGCTGGAAAACCATTTCTGTCCCTATTTTACGAGTTGGGATGAAAAGGTTCGGGACACTACCCGGTTTTATCAATGGCGCCGCGAGTTTGATTCTTTGTTACTGGTCGGCGCTGTTCCGCAGTTCAATTCGCTGCGGTTTATCAACGATCATACAGAAGGCTCCAGTATAGGAAGACCAACGGTCTTTGCTCATGTTGCAGACAATGACCTGGCAGTAGGAATGTTTGTCGAGCACCTTTCCAAAAGCAGTATCTGGAAAGAATCGGTTGTTTTTATTGTTGAAGACGATGCGCAAAACGGCCCCGATCATGTAGATGCACATCGTACAACTGCCTATGTTGCGGGCGGCTTTGTGAAGCGAAATTTTGTTGATCATACCATGTATTCTACTTCTTCTATGTTGCGCACCATTGAGCTGATTTTAGGCTTACCTCCAATGAGTCAGTATGATGCAGCCGCCACATCACTTTTTAAATGTTTTCAACCCATCGCCAACTTAAATCCCTTTAGTGCCGTGCCTGCCAATATAGATTTAAACGATAAGAATGTAAAAGAAACTTCCAGTTCAAAACTGAGTGGCAGTTTCGATTTCAGCAAGGAAGATCTTATTCCTGATATGTTGTTTAGCGAAATAATTTGGAAAGCAGTAAAAGGCGAAAATGCAATTATGCCTTCGCCGAGAAGAAGTGCTTTTTTAGCATTGCAAAAAGAAGATTAAAAGGACGAAATATGAGGAGATTTGTAAATGTTGTAATTTTTGTCTTATTGGCCTTCGGTTCGTCTTTCGCACAGCCAGTCAATAAACCGCATGAACCTGTAACCGATAGCTTGGAAGAAGTAGTAATAACAGCAACCAGGAAGTATACGGTGCTCCTTTCGTTACCTTATTCGGTAAGTAGTGTAAATAGGAAACAATCAGATGATTATCAATATCGCACTACACCAGAAACACTGGCAGGGGTCACTGGTGTTTTTATACAAAAAACCAATCATGGTGGTGGCTCTCCTTTTATACGTGGTCTTACAGGCAATCAAACTTTGTTATTACTGGATGGTGTTCGTTTTAATAATGCCACTTTCAGGTATGGGCCTAACCAATATTTAAATACCATTGATGCTTATACTGTAAAAAATATCGAAGTAGTACGCGGTTCAGGGTCGGTGCAGTATGGCTCTGATGCATTGGGAGGAGTGGTGCAGGTGTTTACAAAAGATCCTGCGTTTTATGATACAAAGACCTGGCATGGTGCTGCTACAGTAAAGGCAGCTACACACCATATGGAATATACCGGTCGCGGAGAATTAAGTTACGGATCAAAAAAACTGGCCTTTATAGCCGGTTTTACCAGGCGCAACTTTGGTGATCTTGTTGGAGGTGATACTACTGGTAAACAACATCCTTCCGGTTACAACGAGGTTGCGTTTGACGTTAAGCTAAAATGGAAGCCAACAATAAATTCAGTAGTAACAGCATCGCATCAATTTGTGAAGCAAAATGATGTACCAGTTTATCACAGGGTACAACTGGAAGATTATAAGTACTCTTTATTTGCGCCGCAGCAGCGCCAGATGAGTTATGCCAGGCTGGAAGTACACGGCAATCATCGCATTATAGAAAAAATAACTGCAACTGCTTCCTTGCAAAACAGTTTTGAAAATAGAAGTTATCAAAAAAATGGAAGTGCCTTCAGTTATAATGAAAAAGATAAAATAAAAACTTTTGGACTTGCAGTGGATGTGCATTCATGGATCACAAAAAGCTGGACGGCTAATAGTGGGATCGAATACTATCATGATAAGGTTAACAGTAGCAAACAGCGCACAGAACCAGCGACAGACAAAAGAGTGATGCAACGTGGATTATACCCGGACAATGCTACAATTGGAAATTTTTCTGCATACACACTTCATCATTTCGCATTTAATAAATTTCGGATTGAAGCTGGGTTAAGATATAATCATTTTGTTATAAAAATTCCAGATACTGTTACAACATCTTTTAAGTTGGGTGATATAGTGGTAAAGCCTTCTTCCATGGTTGGCAATATGGCACTACTATATCACATTGCACACAAGCATGTTGCTTACGCTTCATTTAGTACCGGTTACCGGGCTCCTAACATTGATGACATGGGTACGCTTGGGCTGGTTGATTTCCGATACGAATTACCTGCCTATGACTTAAAACCAGAGAAAACATACAATACAGAAATTGGTTATCGCTTTGCCGGTAGAAGAACAGCCGCTTCGATTGCATTTTATTATATGCACCTTTCGGATCTAATTACCAGGGTACAGGTTACTGGCGAACAAGTTGGAGGCTACAATGTTTACACAAAAGAAAACAACCAGCAATCTTTTATTAAAGGCATAGAGGCTTCATTTGATATTAGAATTACGAAATCATTCGATATAAAAGCAGGTGCCTCATACGCATACGGGCAAAATTTATCTGTAAAAGAACCTTTGCGCCGAATTCCGCCTTTCAATAGCAGGTTGATAACCACCTGGCGTAAAAATCGGTTGCAGGCATCCATAGAACAAGTTTTTGCAGCCAAACAAAACCGGCTTGCCAGGGGCGACCGGGATGACAACAGGATACCTGCTGGTGGTACTCCGGCATGGTATGTATCAAATATTTATAGTGGCTACAGCTTTAGCCATTTTGCTATAAGGTTGGGTTTTTTGAATTTGTTTAACGAGGATTACCGAACGCATGGCAGTGGTATCAATGGGCAGGGCAGAAGTGCATCGTTGTCATTACACATTAATTTATAATTTATGGCGATAACAGGAGCGAAAATTGCAGATGAGATCCTGGACTTGTACAAGAAATTTGGCAACCAGGATTATATTGGCGAACCGGTAAGCCAGTTAGAGCATATGAGCCAATGCGCACAATTGGCAATGCAGGAAGGTTACGATGAAGAAGTGATCTTAGCCGCTTTTTTTCACGATATCGGGCATATGTGTGAGCATATAATGCCGGTAAAATATATGGATGGTTTTGGGGTTGCTGATCATGAAAAAATGGGGGCCAACTACTTGTTGTCAAATGGCTTTTCAGAAAAAATAGCTAGGCTTGTAAATAGCCATGTAAATGCAAAAAGGTACCTCACTTTTAAATATCCCTCTTATTATGTACAACTAAGTGAAGCAAGTAAATCAACATTGCAGTTCCAGGGAGGTCCTATGACTTTTGATGAAGCCATTTTATTTGAAGAACAAGTAGACTTTGATTTGTACCTGGCATTGAGACGTTGGGATGAAGCTGCAAAAGTTGAAAGCGTTCCTATAATAGATCTCAACGAAATAAGAACAATGATTATCTCACACCTGGGTAATAATAATGGTGTTGTATAGAAGTAATATCCAGGGCTATGTTTATAATGTCGCTCTTTCAAAACTATAATATGGGTAAAATAAAAATGATTGTATTCGATATGGCAGGTACCACTGTTTACGATGATATGTATGTAAGCAAAGCTGTTGCTGCTGCCATGAATGAATTTGGGTACACAGTTGTTCCGGACGAAGTGCAACCAATAATGGGTTATGAAAAACCATTGGCAATAAGTATGTTGCTTGACCGGCATGAGCCAGATGCTTTGCAGATAACGGATGAACTGGTTACACAAATACATGAGAGGTTTGTTGAAATCATGATTGATTTTTATAAATCATCAACTGGTGTAAGACCCATTGAGGGCATAAAAGAAATTTTGCTTTTACTTCAGCAAAAAGGAATTGTTGTCGGGTTAGATACCGGTTTCAGTAAAAACATTACCGAAATTATTGTTGACAGGCTTGGCTGGCAAACAGATGGTTTGATAAAGTATGCAGTATCCAGCGATGAAGTGCCGCAGGGAAGGCCCGAACCTTATATGATTTACAAAATGATGGATGCAGAAGGCATTACTGATTCGCGGCAGGTAATAAAAGTTGGCGATACAGAAGTGGATATAAACGAGGGAAGAAATGCAAAATGTTTATACACTATTGCAATAACCACAGGCGCTTATTCCCGCGAAGCACTTGAACCACACAATCCCGATTTTATCATAGATAATATGCATGAATTATTGCCCATTATCGAACAGTATGAATATGCCGGATAAAGGGTATCAAAGTTTGCGAACTACTCTTGGCAAACAACCGCAATGGTTGCTGGCATTATATGCAGGGTTAACTGCATTTGCAACTTATTCCTGTATGTATGCTTTCCGCAAACCATTTACAGTGGCTACGTTTGGCGATATGCCAGGTGGAGTGGTTCAATTCAAAGTTTGGTTGATAACAGCGCAGGTTATCGGTTATATGCTAAGTAAATTTTACGGCATAAAATTTATCTCCGAAATAAAACCGGCTAAACGGTCAACTTGCATCATCTTATTGATTACTGTTTCGTGGATTGCTTTATTCTTATTTGCAGTAGTTTCCTTACCACTTAAGCCTTTTTGCATGGTGGTAAATGGGTTTCCGCTGGGCATGGTTTGGGGGCTTGTTTTTAGCTTTTTAGAAGGAAGAAAAATGACGGAGATGATGGGTGCTGTGCTGGCTTCCAGCTTTATTTTTGCTTCGGGGTTTGTGAAAACTATTGGTAAATGGCTGGTAAACGACTATCGTATTACCGAATTCTGGATGCCATTTTTTACAGGTGCTATCTTCTTTGTTCCGATGTTATTATTTGTTTTTTTACTCGGGGCATTACCGGCTCCAAATTCCACTGATATTGCGTTGAGATCAGTTAGAAAACCAATGGATGCAGTTGATAGAAAAAGTTTTCTCATTCGTTTTGGAACCGGGCTATCACTCGTAGTGCTGGCCTATATCCTCATCACTATTATTCGGGATATGCGCGATAATTTTATGAATGAAATTTTTATTGAATTAGGACTTGGTAATAAGGCGGATATTTTTACAAAAACAGAAACACCCGTTTCGCTTATTGTGCTTGCTTCTACTGTACTGCTTATTTGGGTGAAGCAAAATTTCAGGGCCTTCATGTTAAATCATTTGATGATAGTTTTTGGATTGCTTGTTGCCTTTATTGCTACGATACTATTTCAACACCAGGTAATTTCACCTATTTTTTGGATGACGGCAGTCGGCACCGGTCTATATCTAAGTTACGTTCCATTCAATTGTATTTTTTTCGAACGAATGATTGCATCTTATAAAGTAACAGGTAATGTAGGTTTTGTCATGTACATAGCAGATGCGTTTGGTTATTTGGGTAGTTTACTGATTTTGTTTCTAAAAGAATTTTCAGGTCTCCGCTTTTCATGGTTATCCTTTTTTATGCAAACTGTTTTAATAAGTGCCTCAGGTGGAATACTACTTGTACTCGCAGGCATGTTTTTCTTTCACAAAAAATTTTATGCAAGGCAGGTTATTTATCCTTTGCAGCCAGCTATATGAGTAATCAAAAAAAGACAGCCATTGTAATTGGAGCCGGCATTGTGGGTATTGCCATGGCCAGGAGTCTTGCAAGCCGCGGTGTAATCGTTACCGTGATTGAAAGAAACGAGCAGGCCATAGGTGCTTCCATCAGGAATTTTGGTATGCTTTGGCCTATTGGTCAGCCAGATGGGTACCTGTATGAGAGAGCCATTAACAGCCGCTCTATTTGGCAGCAGGTGTTGAATGACGCACATTTATGGTATGATGAAGTTGGCAGCCTGCATGCGGCTTATAACGGCCTTGAAAGCCAGGTATTGAAAGATGTTTCGGTTACGTATGAACATAGGGGATATAAGTACTTAAATACTACAGAAACAATAAAAAGAAGTAATGCAGTAAACCCGGATGGCCTTGAAGGAGCACTCTGGAGTCCAAATGAAATGATCATTGAATCAAGAGCGGCCATACAGGCTTTACCTGCTTATTTCACTGAAAAATATGGTGTAAAATTTTTGTTCAATACTGCCATCAGCCGTATTGAATACCCTAAGGTTTTTTCCGGGAACAGAAGCTGGAGTGCAGATTATATTTATGTATGCGGTGGTGCTGATTTTGAAACACTTTACCCGGAGGTTTTTGCTGAAAACAATTTTACAAAATGCAAATTGCAAATGATGCGCATTATTGCACAACCCGATGCTTGGCGGATTGGTCCGGCCTTGTGTGGCGGTCTTTCATTGATACATTATAATAGCTTTAAAGTTTCACCATCTTTGGATCTGTTGAAAAAGCATTTTGAACAAACAATGCCGGAGTATTTAAAATATGGTATACATGTTATGGTTTCTCAAAATGGCAATGGTGAATTAACTATTGGTGATACACATGAATACGGGCTGCATCTTGACCCGTTTGACAGGGCAGAATTAAATGATATGATTATTACCTACCTAAAAAAGTTCGCAATATTTAAAAACTGGGCGATCACTCAAAGCTGGAATGGCACTTACCCAAAAAGAACAAATGGAGAAGTAGATTTTGTGCACCAGCCCGTAGATGGTGTAACAATAGTAAACGGCCTCGGTGGTGCGGGTATGACTTTAAGCTTTGGCCTTGCGGAAGAAATTGTTAGTAAATCACATTGAAATCAAGCGTTGCAAGGCAGGTGTGATATAAGCCAGGTAATTCTGCAAGTTTTACATTTGCGTGATGAAGGAAATAGAAATTCTTGATGAAATAAAAAGACTGAAGTCAATAGCCGATATCGGTATTCTTTACTGCAATAATGATTACGACAGGGAACGTTACTTAGAACTACAGGAAATAAGTTTGAAACTTTTAAGTAAAATAAGCGGGCAGGAAATAAATTCTTTCCAGGATACTTTTCCGGTTGTTTCTGATTATCCTACTGCTAAAGTTGATATCAGGGGATTTGTTCTTTCTCCGGATAAGAAAGTGTTGCTCGTAAAAGAAAGCATCGATGGCAAGTGGTCTTTGCCGGGTGGTTGGGCAGATATAGGCCAAAGCCCGAAAGAAGTGGTTGTTAAGGAGTACAAGGAAGAAACAGGACTAGACGTAATTCCAAAAGCACTCCTCGCCGTATTTGATAAGCGATTGCATGCACATCCTCCCCAACCTTTTTATGTGTATAAAATGGTTTTTTATTGTGTTCCATTGACATATGAAATCAATAAAGGTTTTGACCTTTTAGATGTTCAGTATTTTGATATTAACCAACTTCCGGAATTATCAGAAGACAGGATTTTAAAGAGCCAGGTTGAATTGTTATATGAGAAAGTAATGGCTTTGGATTTTCAGGCTTATTTTGATTGACAACCGGGTAGCGTTATTTCCCGGGGAATAGCAGTGCCGGATCAGAAAATAAACTTTACATTTAGTGTAGCTCCTGTACAGGGTCAGTTCCTTGTGCACATGCGTTCATGCAATACCAGCAACGTCGTTTAGCAGCTATACTTTTTACCGACATCGTTGGGTATACTTCTATCATGCAGCGAAATGAACAGCAGGCAGTAACCATCATAAAAAGGCACAACTCTGTTCTGCAAACCACTGTTGCAGAATACAATGGTGAAGTGCTAAACTTTTACGGTGATGGTTTGTACGCTACAATTGAGCAACTATCGCCATAAGCATATATTTGATGATTCTTTTTTAAGTTAATTGTTTTTTGGCCTTAGTGAAACTACAGGCACGATCGGCGCATTCAGTAAAGCTGAAAGTCGATTTTTAAGCACAAAAACCTTCGCTACTGGTTATTCGTAACAAAGAATAATTGGCAAAGCATACACTTTTTCCTGGTTCTTTATCCACTTTTCATAGCAGTATTTCTCTTATTATTGTACCTGCACCTGATTTTTCCTGTACTATTATTTAGATCAAAGCAGCTTTGTGTTAACTTAAATCTAATCCTGGCAATACAAGCAATGATGATTATAGCCTGGTTTTTTCATTATAGAACTGCGTTCGCGTCAGCATTTGACAAAAGGTCTTCGTTTACACAGACACAGGAATTTATTTAAAAACTAGTATTATGAAGCTAAATATAGCGTTAATAGTAGCTATTATAATTGCCGTTGGGATGGTTGCCCTTGGCTTTACAGCTTTTCAAATATCAAGTGAACGCCGGAAACTAACCAATGAACTTGAGATTAAAACAGTTCGCGTAGCCGAAGATTTTTACAATGAATATTTTAGTGCATTCGAAGAAGGTGACAGTTTGCATCTCTCGTTAATTTCGGACAGTATCACAAACCAATACAGGTTTGATGGTATTGCAATTTATTTTAGTGCGGACAGTATAATTACAAACAATGATGCTGTAAAACCTTTACTGGAAGTTTCCGCTGACTATGTTGCGCAGGCCATTTCAGCTGATACATCGATGGGAAATATTATTACGGTAAACGGGTACAACTATTACCAGTATACCAGGCTCATAAAAAAAGAAAATATCCCTGGAAGTGCTATAGTTTTTTACACAGACGCCGAGTATATCGAAAATATCATTCATAGTATTTGGCTGCGGAATTTTCTAAGATGGTTTTTACAAGCATTAATTATTTCGGTTGTAACGCTGCTTATTGTACGATGGGGAATTTTGTCGCCGCTGAACAAAATAATAGAATGGGCAAGAGCAGCAAGAGCAGGTGATGTGGAGGAATTACAAAAATTGCCACCCGCTACTTTTCTTGAACCATTATATAAAGAAATTTCAGGCATCGCAAAAGCTATGCAGGAAGCGAAAGCTATTGCGAAGGAAGAAGCCAAATTGAGAACAACGGCAGAATCTGTGTGGACACCGGAAAGATTAAACGAAGAAATGAAACAGGTATTGCTTGACAAAATGATGGTAGTGGTGTCGAACCGCGAACCCTATATGCATATACGTGCTGGCAAAGAGATTGAATGTATCGTTCCTGCGAGCGGCATGGTTACTGCCATGGAGCCTATATTGAAAGCATGTGGTGGTCTTTGGATTGCATCAGGAAGTGGCGATGCAGACAGGGAAACCGTGGATGCAAATGATAAAGTTTCTGTTCCGCCTTATGAAGAAAAATATACACTAAGAAGGGTATGGTTAACCAAGGAACAGGAAGATCATTTTTATTATGGTTTTTCGAACGAGGGATTATGGCCGCTATGCCATATTGCGCATACAAGACCTACTTTCAGAAAGATTGACTGGGACTATTACATGGAAGTAAACCAGTTGTATGCTAAAGCAGTATTGGAAGAAATAAAAAATGAAGAAGAACCTTTTATACTAGTTCAGGATTATCATTTTGCATTATTGCCATTATATATCAAACGCGAAAGGCCTGATGCTAAAGTGGCTATTTTCTGGCATATACCCTGGCCAAATCCCGAGTCTTTTGGTATTTGTCCATGGCAGAAAGAACTATTAAATGGTATGTTGGGCGCAGACCTTATAGGCTTTCATACACAGTATCATTGTAATAACTTTTTGGAAACAGTTAACAATGCTTTGGAAGCGATAGTGATGTGGGAAAGCTTTTCAGTAAAGATGCGTAATCATACTACGCTTGTCAAACCGTTTCCAATCAGCATTTCTTTTACTATGAAAGATTTTGAGGTGAAGCCAACAGAACGTGTAACAGCTTCAGAACTTCTAAAGCAACATGGAATTAATGCCGAATTTATGTGCATCGGCGTAGAAAGGATTGATTATACAAAAGGACTGATCGAAAAATTTCTTGCCATCGAAACATTCTTTGATAAATATCCATCTTACAAGGGAAAGTTTACATTGGTGCAGATCGGTGCTGTCAGCCGTTCTTTATTAAAAAGTTATTCTGACCTTTTAAACGCCGTGGAAACTGAAATCAACAGGATCAACTGGAAATTTAAAACCAAGAACTGGCAACCTATTTTGTTTCTAAAAAGACACCACAGCCATGAAGAAATTATGCCCTATTACAAATCAGCCAACTTGTGTATGGTTACATCATTGCATGATGGAATGAACCTGGTGGCCAAAGAATTTATTGCATCACGAGACCAGAACGACGGAGTACTTATTCTAAGCCGGTTCGCAGGTGCATCCCATGAACTTAACGGGGCAATTATTATAAATCCATACGACAGGGAACAGACCGCAGATGCTATAAAGACTGCACTTGAAATGCCCAAAGAACAACAACATCAAAAGATGAAACAAATGCGCCGCACAATAATGAACCATAATGTGTATGGGTGGGCATCCGGCATCTTAAGAACAATGGCCTCTATTGGAAACTGAACATAGGTAATTAGGGGTGCTACTGCAAATTGGTACTATTTTATATGAGTGCAAGGCATTGAATATTCAACGAAGTACTTTATAAAATAGTTTTTGTTTTTCGTAGGGTTAATCCCAACTTTAATTGCTGCAAAGCCGGGATAAATAATTCTTGTATTTATACTTTTTTGTATTACAATTAAATGATATCGTGTGGAGCATTTTTTTAAACATTTTAAGCTAGATCACGAAAAAGAAAAGATTGAAACAATCACTACTAACATTAATAACGGTGTAGCTTTTCGTGGTACAAACCTGTGGATATTGATATTTGCCATCTTTGTAGCCTCGCTCGGTTTAAACGTAAACTCGACAGCAGTTATCATTGGCGCAATGCTCATTTCGCCTTTGATGGGCCCAATAATGGGTATTGGATTAGGTGTGGGAATCAGTGATCTTCTTCTCGTACGTAAGGCATTCCTTAATTATTTTCTGGCTACAGTAGTAGCATTAATAACGTCTACAATCTTTTTTTTGCTTTCGCCGCTGGATGATGCACATTCAGAGATTCTTGCAAGAACATCGCCCAATATTTATGACGTACTAATTGCTTTGTTTGGTGGATTTGCAGGCATAATTGCAACCTCCAGCAGGCAGAAAGGAAATGTAATTCCCGGAGTAGCTATTGCTACTGCACTAATGCCTCCATTATGTACTGCCGGATATGGATTAGCAACATTCCAATTTAAATATTTTTTTGGCGCCTTTTATCTCTATATCATTAATACGGTTTTCATAGCACTTGCAACATTGTTAATCGTGCGGTTGCTGCATTTCCCCTATAAACAACTTCAGAATTCACGTGCAGAAAAGTTAGCTAAACGCTTAGTTGGGATAGTTGTAATAGTAACATTATTACCAAGTCTTTATTTTGGATACGACCTTGTTCAGCAAAATAAGTTTACAAAAGAAGCAAACCGGTTTATAACAAATGAAGCACATTTTACAAACGATTACCTGCTGAATAAAAAGATCGATTCAAAAAGTAAAAACATTTTACTGGTTTATGGCGGAAATGAAATAAAGCAACAAGACATCGATATTGTGAAAAAGCAGATGACCAAGTACCAGCTGAAAAATGCAACGCTGGAAATTAAACAGGGGTTTGCATATTTGAATGAAAATGAACCGGATAAAATGAAACCCGGGTTCAACCAGTTATCTGCAGCATTGGAAGAGAGCGCTAAACAGGAGTTAGTGCGTAAAAACCAGCTAGACAGTATTACTAAAGAACGAAAATTTAGTCTCCAGTTGTATGCTGAATTGAAGGCACAACATCCAACGATTGAAACTGCTGTTCTGCAGCCTTCATTTGTTGTCTCAGACAGTGCCAGTATCGATCAGACATACCTGGTGGTACTTACCTTCAACAGGCAATTGTCAAAGAGAGAGAAGGCTCAATTAAACGAGTGGTTAAAGGTTAGGTTATCAACAAACAGGCTTACAATAGTTATACAGTAAATGAACCAATCCCTTTAGAGCTTTACAGATTAATGATGTTGTTTTTCCCCCTGTTCTCCTGCCTGGTGAGGTACTGTGGAAAATTTTCTTCCAGAAAAGAGATCTGTTGCTCGATTAACTCCGTTACATAAGCCAGGGAATATTTGTATGAAGTGGTTGCGTTTTTTAAAGGTCCGATGAAATGAATGCTTTTTTCGATTTTTTCAGCAAGCAATAAGAGCTGATGCTGAATTTGCTGGATTAGTAAACCGATCTGTTTACGGCTTGCCCCGGAAAATGCGTAACAAACTACCTTTTTGCGGAATGCTTCGTTGCATTCCCTGATGGCAATTGTAAATAGATTGCTATCGTCGTCAGTAAAAGCACCTGGTTCAGTGGTAGTACTGAAAAATCGCATAATGCAACCTTCAAGGCGTGCATACGTATTCTCCATAGGAGTACTTATCAGTTAGCAATACCGACAAAAGCACGAAGGGTAAATTATTGGCGCTTTACAAGCAATTCGTGGGTGTTAGGGAAAGGTATTGTTAGGATGTTAGGTTTTTATTGAAGGCCAAATTATTAAAATTTGGCATACCACCAAATAACTCGACAGTATTTTGAGAAGAAGCTTTAGGATTAAAAAAAGGGTAGTAGCGGACGGTCTTTCGGTAGATGAATTCTTTGGTACATAGGTGTGTGATTTTGGTTGATATGTGTGCTAACGAGATTGCTTTAAGGGGAGATCATTTGTTTGATCTAGTAAATGAAAAAACAAGAAATTTTATAAAAGCTTGTAAGTAAGAATTGTTATTTAACTAAAGAACTCAACAGTAAAGTTTTACTGTGGTGTCTGCTGATTTTAAATGTTTGTGTTGGGGATTTTTACTATCTAGAATGAATCTGTTTTAAATAACAGTTTGCAAAATGGGTGAAAACGATTTGAAATTACGGAAACACACAAGCACTTCTTGTTATAACGTTTTGCATACCGTGGCTATTCGTAAGAATTAAAATCTAGGAATTTGACGGGGACACAAGGCCGCACTCTGTTACGATCCAATATTTGACGAAATATTCAAAACAAGTTTTATTATTTGTATTGCTTGGTAGTTACATTTATATAGTATACATTAGTTTTAGCTAATCAGGGGCAATTTAATTCTTGTAATATACAAGAATTGTTTTCTCTTTATTAGAGTTCAAGGTCTTACCGGGTATATTATAACAACTTACTTTTAATCATTATTGATTTTGTCTCATAGTCTTTATTCGTATGTTCCAAACGAAAGTAAGCTAAAGGGTATTTGTAAGACTTAATACCATTTTAACCTCTTAAAATAAGATTAGATAATCCAATAATATATTAAACTCCAAATATATTATGGCATTAGCTTTTATAGAATAATTGTATCGAAGTTTTTTGCAGATTTTAGTAGCTGTTCTAATATAAATATTAGAACAGCCCATGCCATGGTTCTCCTCTTATTGTCTTGTTAGTCATCTATTCACCACTTCATTATCTAGCGATGAATCCTGAACAGCTTACCATTTTGCTTGCCACGATAACCGGCCATTTACATGCTAACAACAAAGACGAAGAAGTGCAGCTTGATCGGCTGATGGAAACATTGGGCACTACGTTGCTACATCAAGAACCGGAGACCATTCGAAATGAATCTTTCGCCTTTGAAAGATCGGACCTGTTTTTTACCCAAAATCTGGAAGGCAGTAAGCTGGACAAAATAAAAAATTTTAGCCAGCGCCTCCTCTCCCAAAAGCCGGGCGCAGATCTGCGGATTTTTATTAGGGATAAACCCATCCGAACCACGCAAGTAGCAGGTAGTGTGCCCAGTTTTGCGGCTGGTGCCCGCCTTCATGAAACCATTGGACCCTTCCGTAATACCGCAGACGGCCGACTAATTTTTGTAGATGTTTTCAGAGTGGTAAAACTCATTGCCATCTACCAGCAGGGGCAAACTCTGCCTGCCTTGCTCTTTAGTATTTCCACCAACAAATTTGCCTTAAACCTTTCTGTAAGCACGAAATACACCTTAGTGCCAAACACGGTTTATATCCGCAGTGGCCTGCTGGGTAGCGGAGCGCCTGATAATTATTATTGCGGGCTAAGAATTAAGAAGGGCACCATTATTTTAAGTGCTGCGCCGCAATTGCAAAACAACAAATTGGTTATTGAAAACACCACCACCGTACAGGTACAACTCCAATTGGACCAGGCAGCGGCAGATGCAGGCGATGTAACTAGCCCTTATGGCGTAGATGCCCGCAATATGAGCCTGTTATTGCCCGAGACCTTTCATTTCAATTTTACAGGCAATAACAGGCAATACACAACCATTGGCAATGGGAACTGGAATGTTTATGGGAGCCAGAACCAGTTCACCTGGGGCGGTTCACAGGCGGGAGAATATAATCCCTTGCTTAGCAGGGTGGCGATACCTATGAATGCCACGAACAACCAATTTGAAGTACAAAAATGTGAAAGTCCGTTTTGCACCTGGACCGGCAAATCGACCATTTTTGGCGCGGGGTGGTTTCTAAACGCAGGAGCTATAGACATAATCCATCCATTGGAAGCAGCAGGAAATGGTGCATACGCCGTGCTTACAGAAAAGGGTCTTGAATGCAGTTGGCAGGGACTTGAGGGTGGCGGTATTGACATTGTTACCCCTTTCATTATGGCTGAACCAGGCCGCATTTCTGTTACGGACCTTGTATCAAATGCATCCGGCTGTTCCCAGCAGTTTGAGCTTTGGGCGGATGAAGCGAATCGTTTTGGCTCCCAGATGCTCTGTAAGTATAAAAAACAAAGTGCTGTAATTTGGAATACCTTATCAAAGGGTGATGAAGCTATGCTAACCATGGCTGATACCGATTGCAAAATAGACAGACCCGTTAAGACCAATGGCGAACCAGTAAAACTTCGGGCTAAGAACAGCCTTGTTATGCTGGCCGCTTCAAAAACAAAGCGGCTGGTATACGTGGTAGATATAAACCTCGAATCAGACAACCCGATCGAAAATTTTGCTGAGCAACAGGTGCAGGACTATAATAAACCGCTAAAAAAATTACTGAAAGGAAGAATACATGCGCTAGCCCTTCACAATGCACTGCTGACCACCACACCCCCAAAAGCCTTCCTGCTCTTTGGAGAAAGCAATGAAACATTTTCTGCCCTTAGTAAAGGCCAATTATTTATCCAGTTTGGCCTTTTTAGTTATATACCTACGCTGCCTGACCCTTATGCTGCCAACCTCGGCATCTTAAAAAACCAATACACCGACTGGCAGCCTACTGATCATTTGAAAGTTCGTGTGCCGGCCAGGGAATGGCTGTGGCTTACTGCCAAAATAAAATGGAATACTCTGCCGGAAGCACCTGATAAAGTGGGCGTATCCTTTCATTTTTCTCCAAAACCTGAAGATGGGGAAAAATTGAAAAACGATAATGACTTGCCATTTTTGGCATTACTGGGCAATGAAAACACTCAACTCATAAAAAGGGATTATGAGGCACCATTAAAAATGGCAGAGCAAAACCCAATTTTGCAATTAGGCGCTAATGCCTACGCCCTTCTGGATGTAAGCAGCCGTGCCAACCAAATGGGTGTAAGCTTTGGCTTTTTTGGCGGGCGGCAAAAGTTTTCAGGTACCCAGTTAATGGAAGTGCACCAGCAGGAAGAAGGTCTAGCTAATGCATTTCCATTGCAAATACGCGGGATGGACATGGTGACTTATGGTTTTTATGCCCGGGCATTTGCAATGCCACAGATTGCCTGGGAGCCGGTGATGAATACCACGCCAAATGCAGTAATTGGCGACCCCCCCTTTGGTTGGAACTACTATGAGAACGACGGTGTTCCGGCAATTATTGGCAATCAGAGCAACGACCAGGTTCCACTATCGCCTATTCCCATGGTGAAATTTCTGGAACAACAATACCAGCAGCAAAAAGACGGCGCCACTTTCGCCCTTTTCAACCTGCCTTTTGGTATGCTGGCAGGCGCTTTATTGTCACGCTGGAAAGCAGATGGCTTGCAAAAACCCAATATTGAAAACCTGCGTCCGGATTTTGGAGATAATATCCATGGCGGCATTCAGCTAGAACTTACCGCCGGCTCTTCTTTTTACCAGGGGGAGGACAATCTGTTCCAGGGCATTTCCTTCCAGTTGGAAAACATAAATGACCTGGTTGGAAACCCTACGGGCAGCAGTACGCTTGGCAATACGGTAAGAGATATATATAACAATGAATTCCAGACAAATACTTCCAGCGATCCGGGCAGGCCAGGCGTTCCGGTTAAAAGAATTGGTCTTAGTGGTTATGGCGCCAGCTTATTTACTAACTGGCTCAATAAAGATGCTGCCATAGCCGAGGTAAGCCAGGCTATGTTCAATGCAGCCGTTGGCCGAACAAGTCACGAGGTTATACAAGTAAAAAGCATTCTTTATCCGTGGGGAATAAAAGTAGTGCGTACAATTACGCTTTACCGTTTAAGCAATGGCTATGTGATCAGGGTCGACAGCGGCTGGCGGGCGGAAAGTAATGGCTTATTTGATTTTTCGTATAAAACACGCAATGCTGATGGTATTACAACCAACAATCACGAAAACCCCTACGATATTCACCCGGGCATTATTCGCGGTTTGTACAATGTGCGCAACATACGCGAGAACGGTGTCGATTATAACCTGGATACTACAATTAAAAATGGCGACTTCTATATTGAAGCCAATATGGCCAATAGCAATTATGGCAAACAGGTCCAAAATACCGGAGCAAATTTTATTGTTACCGCCGATTTACGTGGGCTGACTTTTGATGCTGATGTTGCGATAGAAAATCTTGAACAGGGTGGCAGCGGAAACAAGGTTCCGTCAAAAGGAGTCATGGGTTGGGTACAAGTGGCACCAAAGGGAGTTCCCATTTCGGCACCGGCATTTGCCGACCTGCTCGCCAAACAAAAAGGCAGTATTGGCGGCGCTATCAATTGTGTGATAAAAATGGGTGGCACCGCCCAACGTATGCAATTAAGTGCTTTCGATGTAAATAAAAGCATCAATGCAGCTGGTAATGCACCGGTGTTTTCGGCTGCTGGCCGCGGCTCGCTTATGCTGCCCAAAGACGGCAGCTGGACCATGGTAAAGCATGAACGTGGCAGCGGTGAAGTAACGCCATTGCCGGAAGGGACCAGCATACCCATTATCCGAGAAGGCCTTCGTAACAAAAATTATGGTACGGACTTACCGCAAGAAGACCCGGCAGCAGCTACCAAACTGCTTCGGGTAGCAAATCCTATGGAACTGTTGCGGATGCCAAATTTGGAAACCATCAATTTTGGCATCCTGCAAAATGTGGATACGCAAAAAGTATTGTTTCTAACACCTGCCTTTAACCAGGCACAGAAATACCTCCTCAGTAAGACGCCACCGCTGATGTCAGATGCCTACCGGCTGCTGAATACCAAAGGCATCTTTCCTAATTCAGGGGATGCAGAAACTAACTTTGGCACGGCCATCCAGTTATTAAAAGGCATAGGCGCCAATCACAACCCGCTTGACGCTTTTAATCCTTCGGGGTTAACAGATGCCGGAAAACAAGCATTCCAGCTTCTGGAAATAAAAGCGAAAGAGGAAGCAGGGAAATTACTGGAGCAAGGCTACAAGCTGGTAAAGAACTCCGCGGATGCAGCCATTGACAAAGTTTTCAAATTCGATCTTCCTTCCATGGAATATCCTATTGTGGATATTACGGGCTTAAAGATTTTTATTGAATATAAGGCGGGCAGCAAAAACCGACCGCCGGAGTTCAGCGATGCTAAATTTGATGCGGGAAAACTCGACTTTGACATTGATACTTTTGGAGACCAGGCCAAACAAATTGCTGGTGATTTAAAGGAAACCTGGAAAAGCCGCATGAACAATATTGCCATGGTTGTAAACCTTGGTCCTATTGAGCGACTGATGACCATTAAAGGAAACTTCAATTCTTCGAAAGGAAAATCAACAGATTTTGGAAGCAAGTCGGATGATGACAGCGGCTTTGCTTTACCTACACCGGAAATTCAGTTTAAGGAACCGGAGCTTTCGACCATAATACAAGTGCTCGAAGTATTGGCCGCTTTAAGTACCGGCAAATATGCCGATGCTGTGAAGAATGGATTGAAAATAGCCATGAGCAACAGCGCCAACCTCTGGGAATACAAGTTTGAAGCTACTAAAGACATTCCTGTACTTCGCTTTCCACCAATGCCCGAATACAACAATGCGCAAATTCCATTCAAACTGGAAGCAGGCATGGGGCTGGGTGTTTATTTCAACGCAGCGCTAAAAGTCACTTCCGATCCTACTCAATTATTACCGACAGCTGGGGCATTTTTCCGCTTTCATGCGGGAATGCAGGTAATGGTGGTAAGTGTGGCCGCAGCTAGTGTATTTGCCGTGGGGCAGGTAGACCTCGAAATTGCCGCCGACACCAGCCCGCTTATCTCGCTGCGCATGAAATTTGGTTTTGGCGCCAACCTCGTAGTGGGTTTGCCGGTAGTGGGCAACGTCAGCATAATGTTCCTGGTAGGTGTTGAGATTTATGTGGACAGCACCAAGAAAATGATTGTTACTGCCTTTATGCTTTTCCGGGGACAAGCAGAATTGCTTGGTGGCATCGTCAGTGTAACCATCACCATCGAAGCAAAAGGATCGGTGGAAAGGTTGCCGGGCGCCGACCAGCCATGCAATTGCCAGGCACAGGTAACATTCGCTATCGATATCAGCATCTTCCTCGTTATCAATATCAGCTTTAGTGAAAGCTGGGAAGAAACAAGACAAATCAGTTAAACCGATACACACAACGTTTAAATCAGCAATAAAAAACTTCCTTATGGCACTTGATCCCCGTTTTACTTTAATGGCTTTTCCGCAACATATAAAAGGCAACCAGCTTACCGTTAATATTGTTTTCCTGCCCCGCAATTTTTCCCCGCTGGAAAACGTGCCAGTTGGTTTTCCAACGACCGATGCACTCACGCCGTTTGGCGAAGCCAAACCTAAATTTGTGATCAAACTAGTAACCGATCCCAATGAGTTTGCAGGCAAAGTTCCAGCAAACGAAATTGCAAAAACCGCGACTGTTGTATACAGCCCCAATGCCCTTTCCATCTATAAAAAACTGAAAGAAGCGAAAGATGAAGATGGCAACCCGAAATATTTTGATATTGATGAAGCCCGCAGCAGTGGTAGTGATAACCTGGCACCAATACCCAGCCAGCGGGAAGATTACATCAAAAAATACCTACCCGAATCTTACCGTAACTCTTTCAATTTTACCTCGCCCCGAACTCCAAACGCTGTAACCGATGATAGCTATCAATGTGCAGTAAAAGACAACAAAAGGGATCCATTCTTTAAACCAACGGATGGCAAGGTGAGCTGGGGCAAGGTGTATGCACACTTGTTACGTCATCCCCTCATGGCTGTGGCGGGCGGCCTGATCTATCAAAACATTACTGTTACAGTTGATCCGGTTCAATTTAAAAAAGGCGGCTGGATATATGCAGATCTCGATGAAACTGGCGATTATTCGCAGGCCATAAAAGACTGTCCCGCAACGGACATCTTCATCAAAAAATACGCTGCTAAAATTCCTTCGATGTCTGCTGATCCGGATCTGCCGCTGTTTGCTGCAGTGTTGTTCCCGGTAATGAAACCGGGTGAAAGCCCTGCGGGTGTATTTGATGATCTATTTATTGAAGCCGGTGGTTACAACGACGGCTTTGCCACCATCGTTCATGCCAACCAGCCCATTAGCGCTAACCTGCTAAAAGAAGCACACGATGGTATTCACCCGCAACGCGAAGCCGGTATCAGGCTTGGGTGGGATGATGAGCAAATACTGATCTGGTATATGCGGCAATTGATGGCTGACAAAAACGTACCCGGACCGGTTGCGGGCCAGTTCGAAAGACTAGATATGGCTTTGGGCGTAACCGGTTACCATATTGATGTTAAAGATGAAACAGACCCTGCCGGCAAATGGGAAAGCCTGAATGCCGTTCGCAGCAAGACGGACATGGCGCTGGAAGCAATTCCGCTGGGGAGTTTTGAAGGTGAATTGCCCTACCAGGTTTACCCTGTGAAATTGCAGGGAGCGAACGCTGATAACTACTGGCTGCCCATGTATTACCTGAACTGGAATGAACATTCTGTTGTATTACCGGATAAGGCAGGTGCCGAAATTTACCGCCACAAGGAAAATCAACAAAAAAATTCCGATGGCAAAACGCTGGCAAACAGCCCAACGGATATATACACCGCACCCGGCCTGGCTACCAGGTTACTTTATGGCCACCGCTATAGCTTTAAGGTTAGGCTTTGCGATATAAGCGGAGGATCACCATCATCTACCCGAATGCCAAAGCCTAAAGGACCTGCTGTTGTCACATCCATCGACTTTAAAAGATATGTGGCGCCCAACAAACTGCAGGTTATCGATGACGATATTACAACAGGCACCGATGATGCAAACTTCGATGCCAGCAATCTTACAATCAGAAGGCCATTACTGGGTTACCCGGCCGTGGTATATACCGGCAAATACGATGATCCTGTCGGTGATCTTATCAATGCTATCCCACTTTTATCGGGTAAAGATGAAATAGGTCTGCCAGATCCGGATGTAACAAAAGTGGAAATTGTAGTGGAAGTGGAAAGTTTACAAATGGACAACCTGCCCAGCAAAAATGGTAAAGAGAATTATACCCGCATATATACTGCTTACCGTCTTTTTGATGATGTCAATTTTTCGGCCGCTATCAATGTTCCCATTGAATACAAAGATTTCAATGTGCTGAACCTACATGATTATGACAGTACAACGCTTCCATTTGATGAAGCTGAAGACAATAAAACGATATCTGCCATCTCCGGAAAAATCATTATTCCCACCAGCCGCAATGTGCGTTTGACACTGCGGGCAGTTGCTGAAGGACCCGATGCCTACTTCGGCCACCTGCATCCAGATCCAAACAAGGATTGCCGGTTCGGAAAGATTACACAGCTTAAACTGCGTCGTCAATCTAAAGTAGAAACAAGCTTGTTTCTCAACACCGGGAGTCCAACCTTTATACAGGCCATTTATTTACAACCCGATCCGGTGGTAGCTGATAAGAAAATTATTTCGCCTCAAAATATACAACCTTCAGCAGAAGGAATGCCACATATCGTGGAACGACTGGCCCGACAGCTTCGAATGGAAGCAAAGAATCAAACCTCTATCATTTCGCCAAATGGCGAAAGGGTGCAGTTTGCCTGCAGCAGCAAAATCCGGCATACACTGGCGCCTGATAACAGCAGCATCACTTTTGCGGGCACCAATGAGTTGCTCCACCACTGGCTTGTTTGCAGCACGCTTGATATTAACCGCGATTGGAGTTGGGATGGTATAGAGCAGGTCTCTTTTGCAGTGCAAAAACTCAGTTTTTTTGAAAAAGATGCACCGGAAGACGATGCGTCGCTTGACTGGATCAATGCTGAAAACCTTCCGGATATTGAACTTAAAAGAGCGGTTTCTTACAACAACCAAATGCCGGGTGATGACGGGCTGGTGCACCGGGAATTCACCAGGATCGTTTACATAGATGCGGTGGATACCAAACCGGCAAAGGATCAAATGCCCGATGAATTACGCGTATTTTATCGTTTCCGGCCCCGCTTTAGAAATGCGGACCAATTAACGGATGCCGAACCTGTTTTAATAACAAAAAGGTTAGAACTCCCTACAACCATTCATCCATTTGGTATTCCGAAATTGGTAGGTGCTGGTATTGCTTTATCACCCTACCACCGGAACAAAAAATATTCGCAGACCGAAGCCCGACGGCGCTTTCTGTGGCTGGAATTTGAATTGAAACCGGAGAACCCTGATGACGCATTATTCGCCCGGGTACTTGCTTATGCGCCCGACCAGTTGCTGAGTAACAATCATCCATCCTTATTTGAACTTTCAAAGGAGCCACCGCTGCCTGTCGATCCGGAATATATACGGGTGATTACTACTGAAAGCAGCCGCGAACACAATGGTCTTAATGCTATGCAGAGGATGAAAAAATCTGTGACAGATGACCGACATTTTTACCTATTACCCATTCCCGCCGGCATGCATTCAGAAAGCGCTGAACTCTTTGGCTTTTTTACATACGAATTTCGATTTGGCCACACCGACAAGGTTTGGAGTACAGCACAGGGCCGTTTTGGGAGAGCCTTGCGGGTAACGGGTTTGCAACACCCTGCACCCACTCTAACCTGTACCGTAGACCGCGACGATCAAAGGGTGAAAGTAAGCGCACCTTATGCGCAGGCGGTTGCCAATGGAAAAAATGTAACAAGCAATCCTCCTCGGACCAGCATTTGGTGCCTGCTATATGCCCAGGTAAAACAGGCCGATGGCCTGGATCATCGGAATATACTACTCGACCAGCGCAAACTGGAACAAAAGCCTTTGAGACCCCTTAAAAAGATAATCAGTGATAAAGAAATTATGTTTAGCACAGTCGACATAAATCAAATGCAGTTCCAGCAATCAACAAGCATGTACAAGGCTTTATATAAGGAAGCTACCAGGTATGGTGAAAGCGAGTGGAGTAATGATGATATTTCTGAGATGTTGTACCTATATGGCCTGTCTGGCGATGCACCATTGAGTGTACTATGCGTGGAGGTATTTGGAACGATTACTAACATCGCTGAACACATTAGCGATTTCAATTCGGTGCACCGTGATATTATCCAGGATATGTCGAACCAATACGGGAAGTTGGGAGCCATTGAGGCAAACCGTATGAAAAAGGATTACAAAGTGGCAAAAAATCGGGAAGACAATAGCCAACCATTAAGTGATGAACTGGGCTTCCACCGAATCCTGCGAACATCGCCATTGGCAGAAGTGCCCTTTGTATGTTGTGCTGATTGCTAATCGTATAAATAGAATGGTCCTAAGGATAGAATTGTATAATAAGGTTAAAGTCATTCAAACCTTTTTTGATAGAACATTCCATTGCGATTAATTTGATAAACGAAAGAACTTTTGTATGTGGAATAATGAAAAAAGGGCGCTAACACTGGCCCTTTTTTCATTATATCTATTTTACTTTTTTTATTTCACAGGTTTCTGTCAATTTTATTTTTAATAAGGCCATATCATCACTTACTTTTTTACCTAGCACTTTTGCATAAATCTGCGTCGTCCTAATCGATCGATGACCAAGTAACACCTGGACGGTCTCTAATGGAACACCATTGGCAAGTGTAATCGAAGTTGCAAAAGTGTGCCTGGCCAGGTGCGTTGTTAACGGGAATGGTAGCTTGCAAATATCACCTACCTCTTTAAGGTAAGCATTCATTTTTTGATTGCTATTGAAAGGGAATAATTTGTTATTGGCAATACAATATGGGTGTGTGCTGTATTTGTTTATTAGTGTTTCAACCATGGGCAGAATAGGAACGCTCTCCCGGACATTCGTTTTTGTACGCGGTTTTACTAACCATCTGTTTCCATCAATCATTAGTTTGATATCATCCGGTGAAAGGCTTGCCGCATCATTGTACGCAAAGCCTGTGTAACACATTAAAATGAAACAATCTCTGACCTCTTCCAGTCTTTTAACAGGCATCTTTTTCTCTATCATTCTTTTTAAATCTGCTTCCTGCAAAACGTTTCGCTCCGGATTGTAATAGGTGCATTTAAAATCGTTGATTGGGTTACGCGGAATCCATTCTTTTTGTGCCGCAATACCAAGCACCTTTTTTACATTGCTAACATATTTCATAGCAGTATTATGTTCAAGTTTATCTACCACCATCAGGTAATGCGCAAAATCTTCAGCAAATGCAGCCTTGATATTTGCTAAAGGCATGTCGCTTATTTTATATTGGTATTTGAAGAAGGCCTTAAGTTTGTCAACTGTTGTTTTAAAACGGGAAAAGGATCTTGGTACCCGGGTACCCGCTTTTACTTTTTGTTGGAACATTTCGTTGTGCCATGCCAGAGCTTCGAGGATGGTTTTGCGTTCTTCTTTGTTACCAACAAATGCTGCGCGAATCATCTCTGCACTTACCTGATCGGTTGAGTCTGAAATCTTGTTATAGAGGTGCCTTAGCCTGGTTCGGAAGTCGTCCAATTGTGCGTTGATAAGCCGGGCATCGTTTGAATTTCCTTTGACATAGCCCGTCTTTTGGTTGAAGGATTTTTCATCAACTTTAATTCCGACCGAGATTTCGGATCGTTTGCCATTTACGGTAATGCGGCAATAGATTGTTTTCTTTTCGTTTTGATCTTTGCATTGTTTCTAATCCAATACAGAATAGCGAAGTTTTGTGCAAATTTCATGACTCCAAAGCATTTTGTGGTGAGCAAATTGGTTGATCTTGGTGCCGATTGATTCTTTGAAACGTAAGCTGGGTAAGGGTTTCATGTAAAATCGGTTACTGGCAAATTAAGTACAGCTGCAGTAACCGAATCAGTAACCGAACAGATTGATATAGATTGATACATCTTAGACCCCTGAAAAAGAAAAAACCTCGTAAAATCTGCATTTTACGAGGTTTTAAGTTACTTTGTGAGTCTTCCTGTGAACTGGCTGGGACTCGAACCCAGGGCCCATACATTAAAAGTGTATTGCTCTACCAACTGAGCTACCAATTCATTCCCTTTTTCTGATTTGGGAGTGCAAAAATAGGGGCGGGATACTCTCCGCCCAAATAAATCTTGAACTATCTTTTTAACATGCTGTGGTTAAATAAATAGTTACCCGGCGCACCCTATATTGACCTTTACCCCTAAACATTTTTAAATTTCGGACGAATACCTGTAAATGCGACCACAGTATTTCTTTGGGTATCTACAATAATGTTCTGGATTTTTGTTCAATATTTTACAGGTTATGAATAATTCCTATTTCGAAAATAAGGTAGTAGCGGTTACTGGTGGCAGTGAAGGAATCGGCAGGGCAGTAGTGGAGGCGTTGCTGGCTATAAATTGTAAAGTAGCTACCTGTGGCCGCAATAGCGACAAATTATACCAGTTGCAGGTAGCAAACCCTAATAAACCACTACATACTAAAGTTGCAGACGTAAGTAACCAAACCGATTGCCGCCGGTTTATCGAATCTACTATCGAAACATTTGGAGGAATAGACATTCTGATTAACAATGCCGGCATTTCAATGAAAGCCGTATTTGAGGAAACTGATCTCGATACTATACGGAAAGTGATGGATGTGAATTTTTGGGGTGCAGTTTATTGTACCAAATATGCCCTGGATACCATTGTCGAAAACAAAGGAGATATCGTAGGCATTTCGGCTATTGCAGGAAATCGCGGTTTACCCGGCCGTTCTGGTTATTCTGCCTCAAAATGGGCCATGCAGGGTTGGCTGGAAGCGCTAAGAACCGAATTGCTTGATACTGGTGTAAATGTTATTTGGGTTAGTCCATGGTTTACACACTCTTATGGCAGTACAGTGTCGCAAGGCAAGTTACCCCCCAATAACGAAAGCGAAAGCCCAATCAATGAAACCGGAATGATCAGCGTGGAAGATTGCGCTGAGAAAATATTAAATGCGGTAGCCAAACGCAAACGAGCCCCCGTACTCACCTTAAGAGGGAAATTCACCGTTTTACTTTGTAAACTTTTCCCCCGGCTGGCCGATCAGCTGGTACGTAAATTCTTTTACACAAATGGTACACTAACCCGTTAACAGCAGTTTAGAAATCTGGTAATTTATTGCTGTTAGTATTCCGTGGTTTTAGATTGCAAATTTTGAAGAGCAGGGTAAACAAAATTTTCCCTGCTTTTTGGTACCCGCGCATGGCAGGTTACGAATGTATCTGCGTTCTATTATATTAAAACAAAAACAAATTTATTTTTCAGTTTAGATATAAATAAGAATTAATGTTTCAGCATTGATTAAAAATCCACTTTCCATGACCAAAAATGTACTGTTTCGTTGAACTTAAGCCAGCTTTAATAAAACAATCACTGTTTTAATAAAATAATGTATGCGAAAAAATTTTTATAATTACCAGGAGGTAATTAGGGTAGTTTCCTGATAATTAGTGAGTTGCTAGTATAGCTTCCCTATGATGTAATTTTTCTTTGGTTTTTTTAACATTGGTAAACTTTTTGTTATTTTATTAATGTTTAATTATACCTACATTACATTAATAAATCAATAAACAAAGCAGCTGATGATAAAACGCAAAACCCTGATAATAGCGGACGATGATCCCGATGATACAGAAATGTACAAGGTGGTAATGGAAGAGCTGGAATTCGACGTGGATATAGAGATCGCAAAAGATGGCCTTGCTTTATTTCAATTACTTGAAAACAAACCGGCACCTGCATTGATTATGCTGGACTTAAATATGCCGTTTCTGTCAGGAAAAGAATGCCTCGTGCAATTAAGAGCTACCGAGCTTTACAGTGATGTTCCGGTAATTGTTTTATCAACTTCCAATGAAGACAAAATTAAACAGGAATGCTTAGAGAAAGGTGCGAGTAATTATTATGTAAAGCCGTATACATACCCCGCCTTACTTAGTTTGTTTACCCGCATTTATAAAGAGCAACTAACAGCGTTTTTAAATTAGTAATAAAAAATAGAACCTTTAAACAGTGTAATGTAGCAATCCCGGTAGCCAATAGCCGGGAATTGTTATTATATTCCCCGCAATATCAGTAAGGCCCCGGTTATCATGCCTCTTTTTAACTGGATACGCAGCAAGGAATTCAATTTTACACTTGTTACAACTTAAGGCCAACTGTGTCATTTAATAATAATCAGGTTGTATACAGTGCCAACGATTGCGTAAATAATGCAGTGATCAAAGCCGAAGGATGAGCAAGTAGCAATTTTTAAATATTAACTTGCCTTCTGTATCCCCGATAGATTGCTTGTAAATCACCATTATTTTGAATTTCCGGTTCATCTTAAGCGGGTACAACGATTAGTTGTAATAATAAATAGTTCCCCTTTTCTTTAAGTAACCTGCTTGGTCATGAATAGCTATTTAAACGATTCCAATGAGACACTCTTGCAGGAGATTAAACATCTTTCTGCCTTAGATGATCCCAAAGCTATTTCATTAATTTACGACCAATATTTTCACCGGCTATGTGCATTTGCGTTTTCTTTTACGAAATCAAAGGAAGCTGCCGAAGAAGTTGTTGGAGATATAATTATAAAATTCTGGAAAAATAAAGCAGGAATCCAGGCTATCAGAAACCTCAGGGTTTATTTGTTTACAGCAGTGCGCAATCAATCACTTACGTACCTCGAAAGCAAACCAACTCCAACAATTACTACCTTATCTTCTTCAGATTTTTCAACGCATTCATCGGCACTTTCCCCGCTCGAACACCTGATTTTATCAGAAATGACCCAACAACTGCAACTGGCAGTTGCCAGTCTTCCTGAACGTTGCCAGCTAATATTTAGGCTGGTACGGGAAGAAGGACTTAAATACAAAGAAGTAGCTGAAATACTTCAAATTTCAGTGAACACCATTGATGCTCAAATGGCAATAGCAGTGCGCCGGATTAGTGCCAGCCTGCATATTAAGAAGCCTGCTCTTTCTTGATATTCCACTTATTACAGTAATTATTGCATTTGAAAAGCCATGGAAAACGATATGTTTTCTCAAGCTTTTTCGCCTACTGAAAATTATTTTGAAAAAAACTAATTTTCTTTTAGTAGATCATTTAAATAAGCCAGTCTTACTATTTACCACGCAATACTTTTTTTACATGAATAACAATATAGCCAGCCTTATAGCGAAAGTTTTAAGTATGGAGGCGAGCGAAGAAGAAATTGCGCAGGTTCACAGTTATCTTAAAGACAACCCGGCGGAAGCGGCTGAATTTGAAATGCTCCGGAAATTGTGGCCGCTATCATCGGAAATAAAGACGGAAAATGCAGCGATGGTAAACAATGAAGACAGTGAACGTTTAAATAGAATCTTGAACAAAGCAGTAGCAGAAAGAGATAAATTGAATGATTTTTCACCAGCAAAGGTTGACCAAGTAATTGCTATCAAAGAGATTGGAATAAAATTTCTAAAATATGCTGCGGTGTTATTGATTGTAGTTACTGCTACACTTTATTTTATTGGCAGAAATAACCGGGCAAGTACCTCCGTTGTTGCTACAAACCTGGTTGAAATAGCCGCTGAAAATGGCAGTCGTAAAAGAGTGCTCTTGCCCGACGGATCAACGGTATTATTAAATGCCGGTTCTAAAATAGTTTACGCAGAAAAATTTGAGAATGATACCCGGGAAGTTACCTTATTTGGAGAAGCATTTTTTGATGTGGTGAAGCAGCCTTCACGAGCATTTATTGTGCACGCAGCCAATATCAACATTAAGGTTTTAGGAACAGCTTTTAATGTAAAGTCTTATGCTGAAGATGATGCTGTCGAGACTACTTTGATCAGGGGTTTGGTAGAAATAAACAGGGAAAATCCGGGTGATAACAAGTCGATCTATCTACATCCAAATGAAAAAATCAGGGTATCGCGCTGCGCTGATTGTACACCTGCCGAAAAAAGCAATGCCAATACTGCAGGCACGAAACAATTAATAGGCAGAATAGTAAATCTCGATAGCACTCTAAAAGAAAAAGAGTTACTTGAAACTGCCTGGATCTATAACAGGCTGGAGTTTAAGAAAACCTCATTTCGTGAGATTGCCCGGCAATTTGAACGCTGGTACGATGTGAAAATTTTTATTACGGAAGAATCGCTTGCCGCTATAAAATTCAATGGTTCATTCGAAAACGAAACACTTGAACAAGCTCTCATGGCATTACAAAAAACAACACCATTTAAATTCACTATAAATAAAAATGAGGTATTTATTAATCTACCTGATTAAGCTTCGGCCTGTTTGAATAGTTCCAGTCCTGGCCTGCACAACAAAATAAGATATGTTCCAGCGTATTTTATTAAATGATTGCCGCCTGTTTAATCATATGAAAACGAAATTACTGCTGCCAATGCTTGTTCCCCACAGGCAAAAAAAATAACGGAGAATGTTCCAGCATTCCCCGTTGTTGACCAAAATCGTAACCAACGTCGCTGTTGAATTATTAATTTAATCAATGTAAAATTATGAAAAATCCTTTTGGAATTTTCCAAAACAAATTGCTTGTAAAAAGTTTGCGCATTATGAAGCTCTCCCTATTGCTCATGATGGTTTTTTCTGCCGGTGTTTTCGCCGAGGGCATCTCGCAGAAAAAGATCAATCTTTCCTTCAATAACAAGGAGATTGAACAGGTTTTCGGGTTAATTGAAAAACAAACGGATTACCGTTTTCTGTACAAAGACAACCTCGAGGCAGTCCGTAAAAAGGTTTCGTTGCAGGTAAAAGATGCTGCACTGGCGGATGTACTTAAAAAATTGCTGCTAAATACGGGTTTGAAATATGAATTGCAGAATGGTGAGCTCGTAGTAATTATGGAAGAAGTTTTTTTTGCTGCTCCTGCTGATGAAAAAGTAACTGGTATTGTTACGGATGAAGCGGGCCTTCCCCTTGAAAATGTAAGTGTTAGTATTAAGAATGGCGCGGGTGTAAGTACCGATAAAACCGGCAGATATACTATCACCGTTCCTTCTGATAAAACCATTCTTACTTTTAGTTTTGTTGGTTACACCAGCGAAGAATTGGAAGCCGGTAATTCGGGCCAGCTAAATGTTTCTCTAAAAACAATCACCAATAAATTAAATGATGTGATTGTAGTTGGATATGGTACACAGCGGCAAAAAGACCTTACAGGTGCTGTTTCTACTATTTCTTCCAAAGGTTTCAATCGTGGCCCTGTAATGAGCCCACAGCAGGCAATACAGGGCAAACTTGCTGGTGTAAACATTTCTCAAAACAGTGGTAAGCCCGGTGGGTCCAATACCATCAGGATTCGTGGAGGTACTTCACTTACCGGTTCCAATGATCCTTTATATGTTATTGATGGTGTGCCCATTTCTACTTCGGCAGGGGTGGCACAGGCAAATATCCGTGGCAATGGAACTGATGTTTTTGACCAGGAACCAACTAACCCGTTAATGACATTGAACCCTGACGATATTGAATCAGTAACAGTGCTGAAAGATGCATCGGCTACCGCTATCTATGGTTCCCGCGGTGCCAATGGCGTAATTGTTATAACCACTAAAAAAGGTATAGCAGGTAATGCAAAAGTTACCTTTGGTGCAAGTACCGGTTTATCGAAAGTGGCTAATACTCTCGATGTATTATCGGCAGATCAATACCGCGATGAAATAAATAAATTAGGTCTTCCGCTGGATGATAAAGGTTCAAATACCAACTGGCAGGACCAGATCTACAGAACGGCCGTTTCGCAGGATTATAACCTGGCACTTTCCGGTGGATCAGCAAAAACTACCTATCGTGCATCACTCGGTTATGGCAAACAGGAAGGTATAATGATTGGCTCAGATCTTAAAAGAGCCAATGCCCGGATCAACATCAACCATGCAGCTTTGAATGATCGTTTGTTGTTTGATATGCGTGTGAATTATGGACAAACAGCATCTAATTCAGCACCTGTATCCAACACTGTTGGCAGTGAGGCAGGTACAAGTATGAATTACGAATCGTATGTCTTCAATCCTACCTATCCAATATATGACGCCAATGGAAATTTTAACCATGTGCGTCCTTATAGAGTTAACCCGGTTTCTTTTTCAACCGATGTTTTGGATGAATTAACCAATAACCGTTTCCTGGGTAATCTTTCTACTACCTTAAAAATTTTAAAGCCTTTAAGTTTTAACGTAAATCTTGGATATACAAAACAGAATATCAACCGTAATTCTTATATAGCTAAATCAAACATTTTGGGTGAAGGTTTGGGTGGTTATGCGAGCGTTCAAAAGTTGGAAGATTATAGCAGGTTGCTTGAAACGGTTATTCGGTTTAATAACAAATTTGGCAGCCATACTATAGATGCAATTGCAGGTTATTCGCACCAGTATTTTGTAAATGAAGGTGACCGGTCTACCGCTTCAGGTTTTTTATCCGATGAATTTAAATGGTATAGTTTGCAGGCCGCACGAACTGTTGGAAGTGTAAATACTTTCAAGCAAAGCAATACCCTGATTTCTTTTTACGGGAGGATCAATTACAATTTTGATGACCGCTTCCTGGTAACCGGTACGCTAAGAAGAGATGGTTCCAGCCGTTTTGGTGAAGGGAATAAGTGGGGTATGTTTCCTTCCGGATCAGTGGCATGGAGATTGTCCAATGAAAAGTTTTTTCACTCAAACGTATTTAATGATGTAAAACTGAGAGTTAGTTATGGAACAACAGGTAACCAGGAAATTGGTAATCTTAATTCCATCACTACATTGGGTGCTACCAATACAGGTTATATTATTGGCGGAGAAAGAATCACAACTGTTTTGCCGCAACAATATGCCAATCCAAATTTAAGATGGGAACAAACGGCTCAATTTAATGCCGGCGTCGATTTCGCTATGTTCAAAAGCAGGTTTCATGGGAGTATCGATTATTACATAAAGAAAACAACCGACCTGTTGTTAAGATTGCCGGTGCCTTCACCAACTGCTGTTAGTACTCAACTTGCCAATGTAGGCAGTGTTCAGAATAAGGGCATCGAAGTTGACCTGGGTGGTACATTAATTGACAAGAAAGATTTCACCTGGGAAAGCAATATAAATGTTAGCTGGAATAAGAACGAAGTATTGAGTTTATCAAACGATCAATACAAAGGCAACAACATACAAATAGCGCCGTTGCAGGGTGCTGGTTTATCGGGTGTTTTCGCACAGTTAATTATGCCGGGGCAACCGTTAGGTACTTTTTATGGCCGCAGTTTTTTAGGTATTAAAGGGGGCAAAGAAGAATTGAGTGCAACGGATACCATTATTGGAAATGCACAACCTGATTTCATTTTCGGGTTTAATAATACATTCTCTTATAAAAATTTCTCTCTTGCTTTCACGTTAAGAGGTTCAGTAGGAAATGATGTTTTTAATCTTACAGGAAACAATCTTGGTTATACCAGCAATCTTCCCGGCAGAAATGTATTTGTTTCTGCAGTAACCAGTGGCGTTGGCCGCGATCAGCCAAAAAGATATTCCAGCCGCTGGATAGAAGATGGTTCTTTTGCGCGCCTTGACAACATTACACTGGCGTATAATATTCCATTAAAATCATTGAAGTTTGTTTCTGGTGCAAGAGTGTATTTAACCGGTCAGAATTTATTGTTGATCACCAACTATTCAGGGCTTGATCCGGAAGTAAATTCCGAGATTTCGGGTACAGGTGTAGCACCATTGGGTGTTGATTACCTGGCTTACCCAAGAGCCAAAACTGTAAGCCTTGGACTAACAGTTAATTTCTGATTATTTAATCCTTTCAATTTAATTGTATGAACTTTTCTATAAAAAAATATGCGCCTTTATTAATCGGGTTGCTGGTTATTGCAAGCAGTTGTACCAAACTTGATGAAGAACAATTTGGTAGCTTGTCGCCCGATAATTACTACAATACGCCGGCAGAAGCCTTGTCATCTGTTGTGGGTGTTTACCAGTTACTTTCTTACAATGTAGATATTGGTGATCCATGGCGTTTAGGTGAATTCGCTACAGATGAATTCATTGTTCCGGGCAGAGCCAGTGGCGGTTGGTACGATCAAAGTAATATCGATATTACCAGGCACCAGATGAATGCAGATAATGCTACATCGGCAAGGGCATGGAGATTTATTTTCCAGGAAATAGGCACGGCTAACGCTGTTATTGAAAGCCTGGAGAAATCACCCAATGCGGATAACCTGAAAGCTTTGATTGCTGAAACAAAAGCGTTAAGAGCATATGGTTATTTTTATGCCATGGATTACTGGGGCAATATTCCTTTAGTAACCGTTGCAAGAATAGATCCCAATAACCTTCCCGCTACCACTCCAAGAAAAGATATTTTTAATTTTATCGAAACTGAACTGCTCGCAGCAGTTTCAGAAATTCCTTCTGTAACAACTGTTAACAGAACCAGCTATTATCCCCGCTTTACCAAAGAATCTATTTATTCTTTACTGGCTATTTTATACCTGAATGCCGAAGTGTATACTGGTACGCCACAATGGGCCAAAGCAATAGAAATGTGCGATAAGGTTATCAGTACAGGTGCCTATGCACTGGAACCACTGGTGATCAATAATTTTACATCTACCAAACAGCTTGCATCCAAAGAAATAATTTCTGCTTTTTCAATTGATCCAACAAAAACAGCGGGCAATAACCAGTTTATCTTGTATACGCAAAATGCGCTTGATCAATTAAAATACAATCTGCCTTTTGTGCCTGCTAATGGCTATAGCACAACTCCTTCTGCACTCAACAGGTATGAAGACCAGGATGTAAGAAAATCATTGATCGAGTATGGACCGCAAACTTATCTCGATGGCAGCCCTCTGAAATATGCTAATGGTACACAACTGGTGCTGGTGCCGGTAAAAGATATTATTAGTGCGGAAGACAATGAAGGTTATAAAGTTTTGAAATATACGCCGGTAGGAACTTCATGGGTTGGGTACAATGGTGACAACGATTTAGTGATGGTTCGGTATGCTGAAATCTTACTTACAAAAGCAGAGGCATTGTTTAGAACGGGTAACATCGCCGATGCGCTTACCCTGGTAAACGAAGTAAGAAAAAGAAGCAATGCTTCTATTCTAAATGCGCTTACAATTAAAGACATTGAAGATGAACGTAGCCGTGAATTTTTATGGGAAGGACAACGCAGGAGAGATATGATTCGCTTTGGTTCTTTCTTTAACGAAACATGGGCATTTAAAACAACGGTAACTCCAAAGTTCAGGGGTATTTTACCCATTCCAAATGAACAAATTACTGCAAATCCTAAATTGATACAAAACGAAGGCTACTGATTAACTTCGAAACAAAGAAGCTGTTGGTTCTTGCCAGCAGCTTCTTTGTATAACATATTATTTCCACCTATATAAAACATGAGTCTAAAGCAACAAGTTAAAAGATTACTCTACCTTTTATTTTTCTTGTTTTGCAATCATTTGCATGCACAGGAATTTATTCCTATTTGGCCTGCTGGTAAAATGCCTAATTCAAAAGGCATGACATTGAAAGACAGTATTGTCAATGAACGGATCTACCAGGTTGGAACTCCGGGATTTTATGCTTTTTTTCCATCTGTGCAGGAAAACACCGGTGCTGCTATTGTTATTTGCCCGGGTGGTGGTTACCAGCGACTGGCTTATGTAATTAGTGGAACACAATTGGCAAAATGGTACAATAGCATTGGTATCACCGCTTTTGTTTTAAACTATCGTCTTCCTAATTCACCCGACCTTGTTACAAGGGAAACAGGCCCATTGATGGATGCACAACGTGCCATTAAATGTATCAGGTCAAATGCTTCCAAATGGAAAATCAATAAAGAGAAAGTTGGGATCATGGGAATCTCCGCAGGTGGGCATCTTGCTGCTTCTGCGGGTATTGCAATAAAAGATCTTTCATCTATCGGCGATTCACTCGATAACCAATCATCAAGGCCTTCTTTTATGATTTTGATTTCTCCTGTAATCGATCTTGGTAAGTATGCGCACACCGGAAGCCGGGATAATTTATTGGGTGCAAATGCTTCTAGACAAATGATTGAAAACTATAGCAACCAGTTGCAGGTTAGTAAAGGCACTCCGCCCACTTTTTTAGTGCATGCTGCTAATGATAAAGCAGTTGATCCGCACAATAGCGTTTTATTTTATACAGCATTACTGGAGCAGGGAGTTTCATCGTCATTGCATATTTTCCCTCAGGGTGAGCATGCCATTGCATTAAGAAATAATCCGGGCACTACCAATATGTGGACAGATCTTTGCGAAGGCTGGATGAAGGAAATAAATATTATTCAACCACTTAAATAGCAGGGATCTACTGTAATAAATTTTGCTTATGAAATCAAATGCCAGTTTAATGCGTCTTTGCATTTTTGCTTTCCTGATGTTCTTAATCTCAGGATATCTACATGCACAATATTCATGGAATAACCTTCCGGTTGTGAAATCAACATCCTTTAAAAAAGATACGTTCAATATAAAAAAATTTGGAGCGAAAGCGGATGGCATTACACTTTGTTCGCGAAGTATAAACGACGCAATTGCTGCATGTAATATTAAAGGTGGTGGTGTAGTAATTGTGCCGAAAGGATTGTGGCTAACCGGGCCCGTTGAAATGAAAAGCAACGTTAACCTTCATTTGCAAAAAGGGGCGATGCTTTTATTTACTACCGACAAAAGCCAATATAAATTAACTGAAGGCAGTTATGAAGGAAAACCTGCTGCCAGGAACCAATCGCCAATCTGGGGGAACGATCTTGAGAATATTGCTGTTACCGGGAATGGAATTATTGATGGCAATGGCGATACCTGGCGTGCAGTTGCAAAGCGGCAGTTAACTCCAACGCAGTGGGCTGAAAAATTAAAGACTGGTGGCGTATTAAACAAGGATAGTTCCGAGTGGTATCCAAGCGAGCAATTCAGGGCTGCCAAACAGGAAAATAAAAGTATGCTGCTTTCTGCACGGAAAAATCTTTCTGATTTTGAAGATATGAAAGATTTTCTGCGTCCGAATTTGGTGGTATTTACTAATTGCAAAAGGGTGTTACTGGAAGGAAATATTTTCCAAAATTCAGGAGCCTGGTGTTTACATCCCCTTTTGTGTGAAGATTTGATCATTCGTAATGTGATGGTGAAAAACCCTGAATATGCACAGAATGGCGATGGCATGGATATAGAATCCTGTAGTAATTTTTTAATTGAAAACTGCTTGCTCGATGTAGGTGACGATGCTATTTGTATTAAGTCGGGTAAAGATGAAGATGGCCGTAAAAGAGGTAAGCCCACTCAAAACGGCATCATTCGAAACAACACTATTTACAAAGGACATGGCGGTGTTGTAATTGGTAGTGAAATGAGTGGCGGTGCCCGTAACATATTCGTCTCGAACTGTTCTTTTATGGGAACAGATAAAGGGTTAAGATTTAAATCAACCCGTGGCCGTGGTGGCGTGGTAGAAAACATTTATGCCCGCGACCTGGTAATGAAAGATATAGTGGATGAAGCGATATTTTTTGATATGTTCTACCTTCTGAAATTTGCTACAGATGGTGAAAGAGATACCAGGCCAATTGTAAATGACGGAACACCCATTTTTCGGAACATGCATTTTGAGAACATCGTTTGTAACGGTGCTAAAAAAGGTATTTTTATTCGGGGTCTTTCCGAAATGCCCGTTAGCAGTATTCGCATCAGCAATTGTACTTTGAATACAGAAATTGGGACCGAATTAGTTGATGCTGCCAACATTACGCTTGAAAATATATACTTTAATACTACCAGTGAAAACCCCGTAATTGTAGCAGAAAATGTAATGGGATTAACAGCTTCAAAACTTACATATCCTTCCCAGGTAAAGAAGATTATAAAAGTATCGGGAAAAAATAGCAGGGATATAAACATCTCAAAAGCAGGTGCCAATATGTCAAATGACATGATAGAAGTTGAAGCAGGTGCTGCTGCTGATGCAGTGAAAATGAAATAATTGATCTCATTTGTTTTTATTCATATGAAATTTTTATTGATTCTTTTTTTCTTTACTGCAACCATTTGCCAGGCACAAAAAAAACAGCAAGTGACGAGTAAAACATGGGTGGCTGATAATGGTGATGGAACTTATAGGAATCCTGTGTTGCATGCCGATTACAGTGATCCTGATGCCATTAGGGTAGGAGATGATTTTTACATGGTGTCATCCAGCTTTGAAGATATTCCCGGGTTGCCCATTTTACATTCAAAGGACCTCGTAAACTGGCAAATTATTACGCATGCTTTAAAGCGCCAGCCACCATTTGACTATTATACTGCTACACAGCATGGTGCAGGTGTATGGGCGCCCGCAATAAGGTATCATCAGGGCGAATTTTATATCTATTATCCCGATCCTGATTTTGGAATCTATTTGGTTAAAGCACCGAAAGCGGGAGGTCCATGGACTGAACCTGTTTTAGTGGAAGCAGGTAAAGGATTGATTGATCCTTGCCCGCTTTGGGATGAAGATGGAAAAGCATATTTAGTGCATGGTTATGCAGGCAGCCGTGCTGGTATAAAGTCTATTATTGTTGTAAAACAAATGAATGCTGCCGGGAGTAAAATAATAGATGCCGGCAAACTGGTATATGATGGACACAATTTAGATCCCACCATTGAAGGACCTAAATTTTACAAGCGAAATGGATGGTATTATATTTTCGCACCGGCAGGAGGTGTTTCAACAGGCTGGCAATTGGTGTTGCGGTCTAAAAATGTATATGGTCCTTACGAAAGAAGGGTAGTGATGGACCAGGGATCGGGACCCATCAACGGCCCGCACCAGGGCGCCTGGGTTTCTACCCAAACAGGTGAAGACTGGTTCCTGCATTTCCAGGATAAAGGAGCTTATGGCCGGGTAGTGCATCTTCAACCCATGAAATGGAAAAACGATTGGCCTGTTATCGGAATGGTTTCTGCCAATGCCCAAAAAGGGGAACCGGTATTAACGTATAAAAAGCCCAAAACAGGCTTGAAAAATCCAATAGTTACACCTGCCGAAAGCGACGAGTTTAACGGCGTCGAATTGGGCCTGCAATGGCAATGGATGGGAAATCCAAAGGCAACCTGGTCATTCTTAAATACCGGGACAGGTGCATTACGTTTATTCTCGGATAAATTAGATTCAATCCCCAACTTATGGTTTGCACCAAACCTGTTGCTGCAGAAATTTCCGGCGGAAACTTTCATTGCTACAACCCTTGTAAACTTTTCACCCAATACAAAACTGGTAGGCGAAAAAGCCGGCATTACCGTTATGGGCATGAGCTATGCCGCATTATACTTAAAACGTAATAAAGATGGCATTGATCTGGTATTTGGTGAAGGAAAAAATGCGGATGCTGGACAGCCCGAAACTGAGACTGTAATTAGTCAGTCAGCCTCTTCAAAAATATACCTGAGGGTTACAGTAGATACAGGGGGGATTTGCCGTTTTAGTTACAGTTTGGATGGAGAATCATTTAAACCGGCAGGAACAGATTTTACTGCAGTTGTTGGTAAGTGGAAAGGTGCTAAAACAGGCATCTTTTGTGTAAGGGATGCTTCTGTAACAAACGATGCAGGGTATGCTGATTTTGATTGGTTCCGGGTAGAAAAAAATATGGCAGGCAACAGGTAACCGTATCGCCTGGTAATTGTGGTGACAAAGAATTTAGAAAAAGAAAATTGAATTAAGATGATGAAACGTATTATTTTATTTCTTGCTGCATCACTTTCCCTTCATAATATACAAGCCCAATCATATCAGGGTGTAACGGGTATTCGCGACACGTCCTACAGCTCTTATAGTGCGCTTCAAAGTACAAAAAAGGATTTTCCGAATATTCAACTGGTCCCTGAACAGCTATCACGAAATATCAGTTCTAAAAAGAATATCACCTATTGCAAAATCGATCAGCGGAACCTGTTACTGGATGCGTTTTTTCCTGTGACAAAAGCAACTTCAAGTCGTACCGCAATCATTATTGTACATGGTGGTGGCTGGCGTAGCGGTAGCCGCTCACAGCACTATCCTTTGGCTCAATCGCTTGCCAATCTCGGGTATGTTTGTTTTACTCCCGAATACCGCTTGTCAACTGAAGCACTTTTCCCTGCCGGGGTTTATGATGTTAAAGCTGCTATACGTTGGGTAAAAGCAAATGCAGCAGCCTATGCTATTGATTCAAATAAAGTAGTTATCATGGGTTTCTCAGCGGGCGGTGAATTGGCGGCTTTTATGGGCACAACTGGTAATATGCCGTTGTTTGAGGGAAGCAATTGTAACACTAAACAAGGCTCACAGGTAAATGCCGTAATTGATATAGATGGTACCTTGTCTTTTGATCATCCCGAAGGAAGAGAAGGGGATGACAGCAAGCGTATTTCAGCCGCCACCTATTGGTTTGGTTATCCCAAAAAAGAAAATCCCATGTTGTGGAAAGCCGCATCGCCATTGAGTTATGTAAGTGCAAAAACTCCGCCCACTTTATTCCTTAACAGCGCTGTTACCTGGATGCATGCAGGAAGAGAAGATTATATAAAAGTCCTGAATGAAAACAACATTTATAGCGAGGTGCATACATTCGAAGGCGCCCCGCATTCGTTTTGTTTGTTTGATCCATGGTTTCAGCCAACAGTTAAATACATCCACGATTTTCTTCAAAAAGTATTTATTAATTAGCTACAATTCAAAAAGATGCCCTATAAAAAAATCTGTTTTTTCCTGATGTTGTTTGTTTGGTGTCATGGAAAACAGCTAACTGCGCAAACTGCAAATGCGCACCAGTATAAATACATTTTTACGGTAGCAAAAGATGGTTCCGGTGACTACAAATACATCCAGGAAGCCATTGATGCAATGCGTGTATTTCCCTTGGCACCAATAACATTGTATATAAAAAATGGCGTGTATACGGAGAAGATCGAAGTACCCGCTACAAATACAGATGTAACGTTTATTGGAGAGAGCGTTGAGAAAACGATTATCGCGTTCAATGACTATTCAGGCCGGGGAAAACTGAACACATTTAATTCGTTTACAGCAAAAATTTCGGGTAACCGGTTTATAGCTGAAAACATCACATTCGCCAATACTGCAGGACCTGTTGGCCAGGCTGTTGCATTGTATGTAGATGCCGATAAAGCGATGTTTAAAAATTGCCGCTTTCTTGGAAACCAGGATACGATTTATGCAGGTGGCGAATCATCCAGGCAATACTTTACAAATTGTTATATTGAAGGAACAACGGATTTCATATTTGGTCCTTCTACAGCCTTATTCAATAATTGTATTATTAATGCAAAAAGCAATTCTTATATCACCGCCGCCAGTACACCGAAGGATAAAAAATTTGGATTTGTTTTTTTGGGATGTACTATAACCACTGACCCTGTTGTTACAAAATTGTTTTTAGGCCGCCCCTGGCGTGGCAATGCTAAAACCGCTTTTCTTAATTGCGTATTTCCATCGCAGATTTCAGCCGAAGGTTGGGATAATTGGGGTAACCCGGAAAATGAAAAAACAACAACTTATGCCGAGTATAACAACAGCGGTGCAGGGGCAGGCACAGGTAAAAGACTGGGATGGGTAAAAATCTTATCTAAAAAGGAATCGGAAGAATATACGATTGAAAAAATTTTCGATAACGCAAACAGTACAGTTGTGTCTACCGAAAAATGGTTTCAGCAAACTACTCCAAAAGCCTTTACGTGGCCGGCTTCTACCGGTGACTAGCAGTTGATATAATTATAAAATCCCGCCGCAACTTAGTAAGTCATGGCGGGATTGTTATTTGGAACGATCGGCTTTAACCCAGTCCTTTTAACCAGTTTACCAAATCATCTTTGGCTTTACCTGTTTTTTGTTGAATTCTTCCCCACCATTCGTCGTCTTTGCCTTCTTCATACACCAGGTCATCATCTGTCAGGTTTCCATATTCCTGTTTCAGTTTGCCTTTCCATTCGTTCCAGTTTCCTTTAACTTCCATTTTGTCCATAACGAAATATTTAGTAATCATACTGGTAAATAATAATGCCAGCTTAGCCTTAACGAACGGAGTTTTTTAAGAATTAACAGCTGCATAAATCATTTACCTTCCTTCAAAAGAGTTTAGTTATTTGTATACAGAAACCATCACTCGTGTTAAAAAAATGGTTAGTCTTACGTTTTTCTTACTCCTTTGAATTATTGTTATGATAGAAAAGCCCGGCGCATTTTCGCAACAATATCCTGTTTCTAAAATGATTTTACAGGAAGATATATTTTTTGAAACAAAAGTAAATGATCCCTATCGCTGGTTGGAAGATGATATGGCAGCGGATACAATGGATTGGGTGCAGGAACAGAATGTCGTAACCAGTGAATATCTCTCGCGAATTCCGTTTCGTGATGCTATTAAAAAAAGATTAACTACTCTCTGGAATTATGAAAAATTTTCAGCGCCCGTTAAAAAAGGTGCATATAATTATTTCTTCAAAAACGATGGACTGCAAAACCAGGCTGTTTTATACCGGGAAAAAGAAGAAATGCTTCCTGAAATATTCCTTGATCCAAACACATTTTCTGAAGATGGTACTACATCGCTTGCCGGCATAAGTTTTACAAATGACGGCAGCCTTGCAGCTTATCAGGTATCAGAAGGAGGATCTGACTGGCGTAAAGTGTTCGTAGTAAATACCAATACAAAAGAATTATTGGCTGATATTTTGACAGATGTAAAATTCAGTGGTATATCCTGGAGAAGAAATGAGGGATTTTATTACAGCAGTTATGATAAACCGAAAGTAGGTAGCCAGCTCTCGGGAAAAACACAGGAACACAAATTGTATTTTCATACACTGGGATCTCCTCAAAGTGATGATCCTCTCATTTTTGGGGGACAGTCAATACCACGCCGTTATATTGGAGGGTACGTTACAGAAGATCAGCAATTCTTGATTATTTCTGCCTCCAATGCAACTTATGGAAACGAATTATACTTGCAGGATCTTTCGGCTCCACAGAACCCAATAACAACAATTGTAGAAGGATTTGAAACTGAACAACAGGTAATAGATGCCGTAAATGGTGACTTGTTTATTCTTACAAACCTGGCAGCACCAAACCGACGCCTGGTAGTAGTAAATGCCGCTGACCCGGTACCCCTGAACTGGAAAAATATTATTCCCGAAAACGATTTTCCATTAGAGGTTTCTGCGGCAGGAAAACATTTTTTCGCTAATTACACAAAAGATGCCGTATCGGTGGTAGAGGAGTATTCTTTTGACGGTAAGAAGCTACATACCATCCATTTGCCGGGGCCTGGTGAAGCAACTGGTTTCAATAGTAAACATGATGAAAAGGAAGTCTTTTATACTTATACTTCCTATGTATATCCCTCAACAATATTCCGGTATGAAATTGGATCAGGAATTTCAACCTTGTATAAAAAACCCGCAGTGAATTTTGACTTTGCAAAGTTTGAAAGCAGGCAGGTGTTTTATTATTCAAAAGATGGTACAAAAATTCCCATGATAATAACTGGCAAAAAGGATTTAAAATTAAATGGCAGCAACCCTTTATTGCTTTATGGGTATGGGGGTTTTAATGTGACCTTGTTGCCTGCTTTCAATGTAAGCAGCCTGGTATTTATGGAGAACGGTGGTCTGTGTGCAGTGGCAAACCTGAGGGGCGGTGGAGAGTATGGCGATGCGTGGCATCATGCGGGAACTAAATTGCAAAAACAAAATGTATTTGATGATTTTATAGCAGCCGCAGAATATCTTATAAACGAGCACTATACTTCCAAAGATTTGCTTGCAATTGAAGGTGGTTCAAATGGTGGATTATTGGTTGGTGTCGTGATGGCTCAACGCCCTGGTTTGTTTCGTGTTTGTTTTCCATCTGTAGGTGTATTGGATATGCTTCGTTATCACCAGTTTACTGCCGGCGCAGGCTGGGCCTTCGATTATGGAACTGCCGCCGACAGCAAAGAAATGTTTGACTATTTATACGGCTATTCACCCCTACATAACCTGGTAAAAGGCACCTGTTACCCGGCAACTCTTATTACAACTGCCGATCATGATGACCGGGTAGTACCAGCGCACTCATTTAAGTTCGCCGCAGCCTTGCAAGCGGCACAATCCTGTACCAATCCTGTATTGATAAGTATTGGGATCAGGTCTGGTCATGGTGCCGGTAAACCTACTTCAAGGATCATTGAAGAACAAGCCGACAAATGGAGCTTTTTGTTGTACAATATGGGACTGACGTATGTTGAGGGAAAATGAAATTTTACAGAGAAACGCGATAAAGGTTTGATTAAACTAACGGCATTTCAATTTTGAAACGCTGTTACCAATTCTAATGTTCGTACTGCATTCATTTAACAACGAAATTTTTTATTCGCCACAGCTTATTATTTTCACCGAATGCCAGCAACGCATCCGCACATAAAACGATTATTGAAGTGCATCGAATTAGAGGAGAAGGAACAGGTAAAAAGATACAGTCTTGATCAGCAACATACGTTGAAAAGCCTGAAAGCAGAAGGTTTGGCGCTGCATCCCATCTCTGTTGTAAAAAAGAATTTCGGCTATGCCGATTACCCTGAAATATCTTTTCGTCTTAATTTTCCTGCCGACACCAACCAGTTTAAAGATGGCGCTGCCATTGAATGTTTTTTATCGGGGCAGGATCCTGTAAAAGGGATACTAATGAATCTTGATGGAAAAACGGGCGAGTTTCGTTTGTTTGCCCCCGACTTTCCCGACTGGATCGAAGAGGGTGGGGTAGGTATTAAGTTGGCACCCGACCAGCGCACAACCACCATCATGAAAACGGTGCTGAACGATCTTGAAAAAAATACCGCATTAGCAACTCTGTTCGATCGTTTACATAATGGTGTAATTACAAATGAATCACGCAAGCCGTTGCTTTCAAATCTTGCTTATAAAAACAAACACTTAAATGCCAGTCAGCAAAAAGCAGTAGCTGCTGTTGTTCAAAATGAAAACGTCCTTATCGTACATGGACCTCCGGGAACAGGAAAAACTACAACGCTGATCGAGGCAATCGTTCAACTTGTTAAAGCAGGAGAAAAAATACTGGTAGCAGCACCCAGTAATACTGCTGTTGATCACCTTTCAAAAGGGTTAATTGCACAGGGACTTAATTTATTACGTGTAGGCAATGCAAGCAAAGTAGATGAAACAATTTTTTTGCATACACCTGAAGGAAAACTGGGTAATGCCAAACAGCAAAAGGAAATTAAAGAACTAAAGATAAGGGCCGAGCAATTCCGAAAGATGGCTTTGAAATACAAAAGAAGTTTTGGTAAAGCTGAAAGAGAACAACGAAACTTGTTGTTTAAAGAAGTAAAGAATATAAGAACGGAAATAAAAAAGATCCAGGCATACAATGAAGGAAAGTTGTATTCTGAGGCAGATGTTATTGCCGGTACACCAATTGGTTTGTATGATGCAAAAATTAGTAACATCTCTTTTGATACACTTGTGATTGATGAAGCAGGGCAATGTATTGAACCGCTTGCATGGTGTATTTTTCCTTTGGCTGAAAAGCGGGTATTAGCAGGCGATCACTGGCAATTACCACCAACTGTTCTAAGCAATGATGCGGCCCGGATGGGACTTAACAAATCTATCCTGGAAATTTGTATTCCGGCAGTTAGTAATATTTTTCTATTAGATACACAGTACCGCATGCGGGAAACTATTGCCGGGTTTTCGAGCGGGTATTTTTACAATGGGTTGTTACAAACAGCAGCTCATTTAAAGAGTAATGGAACGCATCTTACATTTATTGACACTGCAGGTTCAGGCTTTTCCGAAAAGCAGGGAGCAAACGGGATGAGTTTGCAAAATGAGGGTGAACTAATGATCGTACAAAAGCTCCTGGAAACTGAAAACCTGGACCCGCTTTGTACAGCATTTATTGCACCATATGCAGGGCAGGTAGCTGCAGGTAAAGACCGGTTGCCAAAAACGATGCGAATTAGTACCATAGATAGTTTCCAGGGACAGGAAAATCATACGATTATTCTGTCACTTGTTCGAAGCAATGATGACGGTGATATTGGTTTTTTAAAAGATTATCGGCGTATGAATGTAGCAATAACCAGGGCGAAGGAACAGTTGTTTGTAGTAGGCGACAGTGCCACCATTGGAGCAGATGTTTTTTATAATGCTTTTCTTACTTACATCGAAAAGTTTGGTACTTATAGAACAGTTTGGGAATTTGAATTATGATCACAGTGAGAATTTATTATTTTAGAGACTGATCAGATTGCAGGAATTCTTTTTCAATTTTTAGTTACATGCAGGGCTGAGCTGGCAAATTTTCTACAGTATCGACCAGGTCGTTTCAGGGATAATAGCACGTAAATTATTTACACTGATTTGCTATTTCTTATTAAGAATTTGCTATTTATTGCTTTGTTACCATGTTAAAAAGTTTTAATAAACAGGTAAAATCTCTGCAATTCTCCGCGTTATTCTATATTACTTTCGCAGTTCCGTAAAACTCTTTTGATTGTTATAATGTGGAACATTAAGGTCATCAGCACACAAATTATTTCGCTCTAATTTATTTTGACAATAAACAACAACCGAATGGAAACGATAGCAGGCACAAGAAAAAAAATTTTGCAAATTCATCCTTCTGATAATGTATTGGTAGCCCTTCAAAATTTAAAGAGAGGAGACTTTATAGATTGGAATGGAGACTCCATCGAATTAGTTGATGATATACCGGCCAAGCATAAATTTTTCATACAGGATACATCCGCAGGCTCGCTGGTAAAAATGTATGGATCTATTGTAGGAACCACGCAATATGATGTCGTAAAAGGGGCCCGGATGTCGGTTGAAAATACCCAGCATGCTACCGATCCGTACGATTACCGCGGCGTTCAATATCATTGGCAGGCACCTGACGTTAGTGCTTTTGCCAACCGCACATTCAAAGGCTACCACCGCGCTGATGGAAGGATAGGAACGGCTAATTACTGGTTGTTTATTCCAACGGTGTTTTGCGAGAACCGCAATATGGATGTAATTAAAGAAGCACTGCACAATGAGCTGGGCTATGCCGTTACCGGTGAATACAAACAGTTTGCCCGGCATTTGGCAGAAGCTTATAAAAAAGGGGAGGATATCAGTTCTGTTGACCTGTCAGCAACTTCGTCTGATGCACATCATGCCCGCCTGTTTAAGAATATTGATGGAATAAAATTTCTGAATCACAATGGTGGATGCGGTGGCACCCGGCAAGATTCTGCCATCCTTAGCAAACTGCTTGCGGCTTATGCCGATCATCCGAATGTCGCAGGTATTACTGTATTGAGCCTTGGCTGCCAGCACCTGCAAACCGATGATTTTAAATTGGAAATACTTGCAAGAAATCCTGCCTTTAACAAACCGGTATTGGTTTTTGAACAACAAAAAACAGGCAGTGAAAAACAACTTGTAAATGATGCCATCCGTCAGACTTTTCTTGGGTTGGTGGAAGCAAATAAGTTAGAACGCGCCGATGCTCCATTAAATAAATTGAACATAGGTGTAAAATGTGGTGGCAGCGATGGTTTTAGTGGAATCTCTGCTAACCCCGCGGTTGGCTATTGTGCCGACCTGGTGGTTGCATTGGGTGGTACGGTGTTGCTGGCCGAATTTCCTGAACTATGTGGTGCCGAGCAGGAATTAATTGATCGCACTGTGAGTGAACCTTTGGCAAGGAAGTTTATGCATCTGATGCAGGCTTACAATGCACAGGCACATGCCGTTGGTTCGGGCTTTCATATGAATCCATCACCAGGAAATATTAAAGATGGATTGATTACCGATGCTATTAAAAGTTTAGGTGCCTGTAAAAAAGGCGGAACATCGCCGGTGATTGATGTTTTGGATTATACCGAACCTGCAACAAAACCGGGTTTGAACCTGGTTTGTACACCTGGCAATGATGTGGAAGCAACTACGGGCAAAGCAGCAAGTGGAGCAACCCTTATTTTATTTACTACAGGCCTTGGAACACCTACCGGTAATCCTGTTTGCCCTGTTATAAAAATTGCTACCAACACGCAGCTAGCCATTCGTATGAAAGATATAATTGATATCGATACCGGCAGCATCATTACCGGGGAGAAATCTATTGAAGCGATGGGTGAGGAGATTCTTGAATATGTTATCAGGGCTGCCAGTGGTGAAGTAATTCCTAAAGCCGTATTGCTAAACCAGGATGATTTTATTCCGTGGAAAAGAGGTGTTTCTTTGTAGGATCTTTTTGGAAGAATTTAAACCAGCTTGTATATGCTTCGATTAGATGGAAAAACTGCCGTTATTACAGGAGCGGGTAGCGGGATAGGAAAAGCCATTGCTTTGTTGTTTGCACGCCAGGGTGCTTTTGTAAATATCCTGGATATTGACGAAAAAGGTGCAGGAGAAACCATTCTTGAAATTGAAACGGAGGGAGGAAATGCAGCATTTTATACCTGCAATGTTGCCGACCAGGAAGCGGTAAGAGATGCCATCTCGCACCTGCGCGAAAAAACGGTCATTCATATATTGGTAAATAATGCAGGAGTAGCACATGTAGGTAAAGCAGATACTACCAGCGACGCCGATTTTACCCGTATATTCAATATTAATGTAAAGGGTGTTTATAACCTCCTGCACGAAGTAATACCCTTAATGGTACAACCGGGTGGGGTTATACTAAATATGTGTTCTATTGCGGCCACAGTAGGCATTGAAGACAGGTTTGCTTATAGTATGAGCAAAGGTGCCGTGCTGGGTATGACGCTTTCTACAGCAAGAGATTATTTGTCGGCAGGCATTCGTTGTAATTCTATATCACCTGCAAGGGTTTATACACCTTTTGTAGAAGGATTTATCAATAAGAATTATGAAGGCCGTGAAACAGAAATTTTTGAGAAGCTTTCAAAAAGCCAGCCAATAGGTCGAATGGGAAAACCCGAAGAAGTGGCCAGTATGGCGCTTTTTTTATGCAGCGATGAAGCAGGATTTATAACAGGTTGCGATTACCCCGTTGATGGAGGATTTATTAAGTTGAATAATTAATTACAGGATAAAAAATACATATGAAGCTTTTCAGATTTGGCGAACCTGGCCTGGAGAAACCGGGAGTTGTAATAAACGATACACATTACGATTTGTCGGCACATATCAATGATTTCGATGAAGCATTTTTTGAAGCAAACGGCTTGGCCAAACTCGAAACTTTGCTGGAAGACGGCAAGTTTCCTGTTGCTAATGTTACAAGGTTTGGATGCCCCGTAAAAAGACCTTCCAAAATTGTTTGTATAGGACTTAACTATCGCGATCATGCCGAAGAAACAGGTGCAGCTATTCCGGCAGAACCAGTTATCTTTTTAAAATCAACAACGGCAATTGTTGGACCTAATGATTCGATTGTGATACCGCAGGATAGCGAAAAAACTGACTGGGAAGTTGAACTGGCCGTGGTAATACAGAAAAAAGCCTGTTATGTAAATGAAGCAGATGCCATGCATTATGTAGCCGGTTATTGCCTGCACAATGATGTTAGCGAACGAGCCTTTCAACTTGAACGCGGGGGTACCTGGGATAAAGGTAAAGGCTGCGATACATTCGCACCCATAGGGCCTTACCTGGTAACCAAAGATGAAATTGCGGATGTACACAATATCAACTTGTGGTTAAGCGTAAACGGGCAAATGATGCAACAAGGCAATACCCGTAACCTTATTTACAATATACCATTCTTGGTAAGTTATACCAGTCGCTTTATGACCTTGCTTCCCGGTGATATAATTTCAACAGGAACACCTGCAGGCGTTGGCCTTGGTATGAAGCCGGCTGTATACCTGAAAGCAGGTGACGTAGTTGAACTGGGTATCGATGGTTTGGGAAGCAGTAAACAAAACCTGGTTGCTTTTAACCGGTAATTGTTTTTGCTTTTCTTATTTCTGGTATCATCAATCAACATTGCTATGCAAAAATTTTGCCTTACAGTAGATCTAAAAAATGATCCGGAATTAATTAGTGAATACGAAAATTATCACCAACAAGTTTGGCCTGAAGTCTTAAAAAGTATTACGTCTTCGGGTATTACAAACCTGGAAATTTATCGTACCGAAAACCACCTGTTTATGATCATGGAAACCACTGATGCGTTTTCATTCGAACAAAAAGCTGCAATGGATGCAGCAAATGAAAAAGTACAGGAATGGGAAACCTTAATGTGGAAATACCAGCAAGCTTTGCCTACTGCAAAACCCGGTGAAAAGTGGATATTAATGAAAAAGATCTTCCAGTTATAATTGGAAATATTAAAATAAAAAATCCGTAAACAACTAATTGCTTGCGGATTTTTTATTGCAGGTTAACTAAGAAATTAACAGGCAATCAGAGGGTGAAAAATAACAATCATGATTTTGTTACGCTGATTGTTTCCGGCAAAATGATATGAAAACTGGTGCCTTCACCGACAACTGAGCTGGCGAAAATATGACCGTTATGATTAGCAACGATCCGGCGGCAAAGCGCCAGCCCGATACCGGATCCAGCAAAAGCGTCGCGGCTATGCAATCTTTTAAATACTTCAAATATTTTGTCCGATAACTGGTTCTCAAACCCAATACCATTATCAGTAAAAATGATATGATAATAGGAAGTATTATGATTTGGTTTGGAAATATAACGGGCTGCTTCTGTTAAGCTTATTTCGTTCGCACTAATGGTTATTTCAGGCGATCTACCTGGTGGCATAAATTTCAGGGCATTGCTTAACAAGTTGTAAAAAAGCTGGTTCATTTGCAACTGGATGCCGTCGACGATGGGCAGTTCATTTACAAGCACAGTGGCTTTTTTTTCTGATATTAATAATTCAAAATCACCCACTACTGCATTCGCTATGGTTGTCAGGTTTACTTTTTTTAAATTCATTCCGGATTTCAACAAACGCGAAAATTCCAGCAGATCATTTATTAATAACGACATCCGGTCCGATGACTGAATAATTTTCTCCAGCAACTTTTTATATTGAGCAGGGAAGTTGGCATTGCTTCCAAGCATGTCGGAGAATAAACGAATTTTTCTTAATGGTTCCTGCAAGTCATGGCTTGCTACATAAGCGTATTGTTCCAGTTCTTCGTTCGAGTGAAGCAGTCTTTCATTTGATTTATATAATTCATCATTTGCTAACTGCAATTCTGCATTAAGCAGTTGCAATTCATAGGTTCTTTGCTTTACCTCTTCCTGCAACGCTAATTGTAATTTATGTTGTTTGGTTACATCCCTGGCAGTACCAACTAATTTCAAAGCTACTCCGTGCTCGTTGTAAAAGGTGGTTCCCAGCGTGTGTATAATACGCTCTCTGCCTGTTAGTGGATTTATGATAGTATATTCTTCATCATAATGTCCGTTGGAATCATTATCAACTGCAAAATTTACATTTAGTTCTACTGGTTCTTTTATGGTCTTTCTAATTTTGTCAATGGTAATTGATTCTCTTGTTGTAAAGCCGTACCAATCTTTTAAACGAAAGGAATAATCAAACAAACCGGAAGCAAAGTTGTATGTCCAGGTTCCAAGTTCTGCCAGTTCTATCGCTCCGTGCAAAGCCTCTTCTGCTTCGGCTACTTTTTGCCTTGCTAAGGCCTGTTCGGTTACATCAGTAGCTATTTCCATTATGGCATAAACCTTACCAAATTCATCTTTCAATGGTTGGTAGGTAAAGTCAAAATAATAGGAACCCATAATTCCATCTAAAGGCAATTCTGCTTTTACACCCATGCCGGTGTGAGGTTCCCCTGTATCAAAAATGTCATCCAGCATTTTCAGGAAAGGCTGGTTTTCAAGTTCGGGTACTGCAATGGCCAACGGTTGCCCGATGACTGATTTGTCTTTTCCCCAAAAGCGAATCATCTTATCATTTGCCACACTAATTATTAAATCCCTTCCAACAAAAAGACAGGTAGCTATTGGTGCTTCCTCAATGATAGTTCTAAATCTTTTTTCACTTTCTTCCAACTGCTTCCTTGCATTAACCTGTTTGGTTACATCGGTTGCAACTTCGAGTATTCCTGTTACTTTATCGTCTTCAAATAATGGTGTAAAAGTGAAATTGAAAAAACCTTCATGAATCTTTCCTTTACGGTTTAACTGCGCAGGCAATTCATACCCGGTATAAGATTCGCCTGTGCGGTACACCTGCATCAATATATCCACAATTGGTTGCCCAATTATTTCAGGTAATCCTTCATTCAAAGACTTCCCAACAATATTTTCCGACTTGCCAAGCAATTCCAGCATCGGTGGGTTCACAATTTCAAAAATCATATCCTCTCCTTTAAATACCAGCATAGCCACCGGTGCCTGTTCCACCATAATCCGGAAATTATCTTCTGCATTTTTAAGTGCAATCTCCTTTTGACGTTGGTCTGTGATGTCCTGAACGGTGCCGGAAAATAATTTGGGCTTCCCATCATCATCAAATGAATAAGTGCCAACTGTTCTTATAAAATGCACCGAATTATCGTTCCAGATTGTTCTTGCTTCGTACAACAGATCGCCGCTTATAAGTGCTTGTTCGTAAGCCGCTGTCCGCAAGGGCATATCGTCCGGGTGAATATGTTCAACAAAGGCCTTTCGGGAAAGATGCAAATTTTGTTCGCCTGTTAATATAATAGGAAGCGACGGCGAGTAATCAATTTCGTCACTTTTTATATCGATTGAAAACAAACCAACACCTGTTCCTTTTAAAGCAGCTTGCGTCATCATTTCGGCTTTGGCAGCTTTTTGACGGGCAACCACTTCAGTAGTAACTTCCATTGCAATGCCGGAAAAACGCTTGGGGATATTACGCTCATCAAAATAACATTTCCCAATAAAACGCACCCAACGTAAAATGCCATCATTAGCGCCAATAGTTCGGTATGTTTCATCAAACAGCCCGCCTGAAGGTGGGGCAAGTGCATGTATAACCGCTTGGTTTACAGCAATTACATCATCCGGGTGAATACAACGGATTACTGCATTATAGCCAACCGACTGGTTATGAGCATAACCATACAACCTGCTACACTGGTCGTCCCATGTAATAACATTTAGTTCTGGTAAGCTTACATCCCAAATGCCAACACCGGCGGATTGCATAGCAAATTGGATGCTTTCAACGTCTGTAATCATAAAGGTTTGGCTGGAAACTGCCTATACTGCCTGGATAATTGTCAACTAAGCTTCAATATTCAGGCTGGTGTGCAAGTTTATTTATTTTTTAAAGAAGTGGTTGTACTTGTCTGGGATATTTTTTTAAATATTGATAGCCAGTTAGAAAAGGTTATCATTAATCTGGAAAAAAGTGAGCCAACTGGTCAATATGAGTATTTTCAGAAACTCACATTGGGCAACAGCATAAATATGTTCCCAAATGTGACATCTGGAATGTTGCGATTTGCAGGAATGAATCTTGCTTTTTTTCTGGAATTTGTACCTTTTTTTATAAAACTCAAAGAGCTTACATCGGATATTTCTTTAAGTAGATCAGCAACTGGCACTTTACTTTTTAACATTTTTAGATGGTTGCTGTTAATAGATCAAAGTAAACAAGTTGAAAATTGTTATAGCAGGCAGTTTTTGCATTAAACCTGTAATGCTAGGTTAACTTTATATACGCATTTAAGCTGAAAAACATCTTTTGGAAGAGATTTGATTGCAGGCACTTGTATCCGTTTTCAGGATTGAAGGTTGAAATAAAGAGGAATTTTTTATAGATGGGTTATTGGCATTGTTTTATAGCAAGTCTTGCTTGTTTATAAACATTGAAATATGTCGGTTAGCGGTCCAATAATTATCATAGAAGATGACCTTGATGATCAGCAAATTTTACAGGAAACACTCCTGGAATTAGGTGTCAATAATGTAATTTGTTTTTTCGACAATTGTATCGATGTTTATCAATACCTCCTGGTCACACATGATAAACCTTTCCTGATATTATCTGATGTGAATTTACCTGTGATGACAGGTTCTGAACTAAAACAACGCATCAATGAAAATGAGGAATTAAGGAAAAAAGCAATTCCTTTTATATTTTTTACCACCACTGCTAATGCAAAAGCTGTTGAAAAAGCTTACGATATGATGGTGCAGGGCTATTTTGAAAAAGATTCAGATTTGAAATCTTTAAAAGCAACATTGGGAACTATCATAGCTTATTGGAAGCTATGTAAACATCCTAATAATATGTAGTTGGAAGGAAAAATTTGAATGTACTTTTTCTAAATAAAAGAGGCTGTCTTATAAGTTTGAGACAGCCTCCTTTAATTGAGAATTTTTTCTACTTATTTTTTTGGCATTAACACGCCGTCAATAACATGTACCACTCCATTACTGCCGGTTAAATCGGCAGCTGTAACCGTTGCACCATTTATCATTACTTTCCCTTCTTTGATAGAAACAGTAAGTTCTTCACCCTGTAATGTTTTTACTTTTTGGCCATCTTTTAAATCAGCTGCTTTTACAGCACCCGACACAACATGATAGGTTAGAATATTGGTCAAAGCGGCTTTTTGCTCGGGCTTTAATAAACCATCAACGGTTCCTGCCGGTAAGGCATTAAATGCTGAATTTGCAGGAGCAAATACCGTAAACGGGCCGGTTCCTTTTAAAGTTTCAACCAGGCCAGCGGCTGTAACTGCAGCCACTAAAGTGGTATGATCAGGAGAGCCAATAGCAATATCAACAATGTCTTTTGTTTCAACTGGTGTAACAGGTGTTTCCATTACCGTGTCAGTAACAGGCGCTGTAGCTGTATCATCCGTTTTTGTAGCTGTGTCTCCGCAGGAAACAATTGTTGTTGCAATAACGGTGATAGCGATAAATGTCAGTAATTGTTTTTTCATAATTCAAATATTTGTTTCGCTACTAACATCAGCAATCCATAAAAGGTTAGATGGTTTTTGTTAAATATTTTCATACTAATAGTTGTTGATCATTTTTAATTTATTTGATTGTTATTTATCAACAAAAACATTAAACAAATAATGATACGGTTTATAGTTTGACTTAAATATAATATTGCTGAAAGGTTGTTGATACGGAACGAAGTTTTATTTATGGTTTATTGCAGCTGCATTGTCGCATTTGAGATGGGACGGCCAGAAGCCTGTTCAAATCATTTTTTAATATTGTTCTTGCTGCTTTTAAAATTTTTCTTGTAAGGAGTGAAATCAACGTACTATTTGCAATTGAAATTCTAGTGATGTTTTTAATTATGCGAGCTTAACTCATGGTACACAACCCGGGATTCGCAACTCACGGTTCACCGCTCACGATCTTATTTCCCTTCTACAGGTGTTTTTTTTTCAAATCGACATTCTTTTTACAAAACGAAAGTTTTTGATATTTTGCAAACAGTAATTAGGTTGTTTTTGGTTCCAAGATGTGGTTAATGCAACACCGTTAAAAAAATAAGCGAGTGTGGCTTCTATTGATTTTATCCCAACTATACCGGCTACCTTTACGATGTTATTTACATTTATAAGCTAAAGCGTTGTTGAACATGTTTCGTTCCGTTATTACAGGTACTGGTTCCTATATACCCCCGCATATTCAATCCAACGGGGATTTTTCACAACACCGTTTTTATTCTGAAAAGCAGGAGCCATTGTCTACTGATTCAAAGGAAATCATCGAAAAATTTGAACAGATAACAGGCATCGCGGAAAGGCGTTACACATCTGATGACCTGAGCACATCCGATATTGGCATTGAAGCGGCTCGCCGCGCTATTGAAGCCAGTGGTATTGATCCCGAGCAACTGGATCAAATCATTGTAGCCCAGAACTTTGGAGACGTTATTAAAAATACCATTCAAACGGATGCAGTGCCTTCACTTGCCAGTCGCATTAAACATGCACTGGGTATTCGCAACCCAAATTGTGTGGCTTACGATATTTTATTTGGTTGCCCCGGGTGGTTGCAGGGCATAATTCATGCAGATGCTTTTTTTAAAGCCGGTATTGCCAGTAAAGCGTTGATCGTCGGTACAGAAACATTATCGAGGGTTATAGATATTTACGATCGTGACAGCATGATTTTTAGTGATGGTGCCGGTGCTGCCGTTTTAGAGTACAAAGATGTGGATGAAGCAGGCCCGGGTATTTTAGGTAGTGGAGCACAAACACATGCTTTTGAAGAAGTTGATTATATCTATATGGGAAAATCCTTTTATCCCGGCAGCGATCCATCGGTACGGTATATCAAAATGAAAGGACGAAAAGTGTATGAATATGCGATGAAGCATGTTCCCGCTGCGATGAAAGATTGTCTTGATAAAAGCGGCATTAAAATAAAAGACCTGAAGATGGTTTTCATTCACCAGGCAAACGAAAAAATGGATGACGGCATTATTAAAAGGCTTTACCAGCTGTATGGAATTGATACACCTCCGTCCTGTATCATGCCTATGAGTATTCATTGGCTGGGTAACAGTTCAGTAGCAACCATTCCCACCTTATTAGACCTTGTTTTAAAGAACCAGGTTGCAGATCATCACCTTTCAACCGGTGACGTTATTCTTTTTGCATCTGTGGGGGCCGGTATGAATATCAATGCGGTTTGTTACCGGTATTAAAGATTGCATGCTTTTACTGGCTTTATATACGTGAATTGAGTTGTTTAAAAGTTGCCGTGTATCAGAAGGTATTGTTAGATTAGAGTTATTTCCAATTTCGCTAAGAAATAAACGATACCTTTACCGGCTGTGAGTTAATTTCTCCTGTAACCGAATATTAAAGTTAAACCTCCATATTCTTCTTTTACAGCAGCTTTCTGCTCCCTGGTTTTATTTATCTCAATTTTTTTTTATGAACATTTATGTTTCGAATTTAGGCTTTAACGTACAGGATGAAGAGCTTAAGCAATTGTTTGCTGCCTATGGTGAAGTATCATCGGCTAAAGTAATTATGGACAAACTTACCAACCAGAGCCGCGGTTTTGGTTTTGTTGAAATGAGCGATGATACTGCTGCTAAACAGGCAGTTAGCGAATTAAACGGTGTAAGTAATGATGGTCGCTCCCTTAAAGTAAGCGAAGCAAGACCAAGAGAAGATCGTCCACGCAATACAGGCGGTGGCGGAAGATGGTAATTGAATCCTGCCATTTTCATTGATTGTAGAATACTAATTAAATGCTGCATTCTAAAGATGTAAAACCTGCAGCGATAAACATTTAAATAGCAATCCACATTTAAACAGGATACAGTTTACACAGTTCATCAAACAGAGTGAGTAAGCTGTATCCTTTTTTATAATCCACTTTTTAATCGAAAAAATATATAGCTATGTTTAGCCAAACATGGAAAAAGTATTTGCCCGTAATACTTATTTTACTAAAAAGGTCAAGCCAGGGTGATCAAACTTTAAGCATGGATCATGCTGATTTTGAAAGGGCAGCAGGTGGCCGGAAAATTAAATTCAGCTTTAATAACCTGCGTTTAACCAAGCTGAAAATGAACACCGATAACAAGCATACCAATGTTGCTATCGACCTTGCAACTGTTTTGCAGGAAGATCTTACTGCTAAGCAGGTTATAATGGAACAGCACCTCGAGTTCTCTATGAACAATGCTTGCGAACTCTCTATAAAAAACACCACTCCTGTAGCAGTTCCGGTAGAAGAACTGGAAGAAGCTGCAGCCATGTAAAGTTCGGGGGAGTTGGCGGCACCGGAACTTTTTGCTGCTGAAGATCAATTCCGTTTTGCAGGAATAGTAGTTTAAGTTTCCTGGTGGCTCCTATAATTCTCAGATGGATTTTTGCCAGGTTTGGGCATTTTAAGCCCTAATACATTATCTCTGTTTTTCTTAATAGCTTGCCAATCAATTTCCACCGTTAATGGATGGTAATTGCAGGTAGCTGTTTGTGGTTAAGATAATCCCATTTAAAGTTTCCTTCAGTTAAATACTGTTTATAGAAAAAGGAATGAGAAATACCATTGGCATTTCTCATTCCTTTTTTATTTTAAAAAGCTAATTCTCCAATGCTACCTGTGCTGCAGCCAGGCGGGCGATAGGCACCCTGAATGGAGAGCAACTTACATAATTGAGACCGATGCGGTGACAAAATTTTACACTTTCCGGATCACCACCATGTTCGCCACAAATTCCAACTTTAAGCTTCGGTTTGGTAGTTCGGCCCCGTTCGGTGCCCAGTTGTATCAGTTCGCCTACGCCTTCCTGGTCAATGGTTTGAAACGGATCATCTTTCAACAATCTCTGGTCAAGGTAATTAGGTAGAAAACCCCCGATATCATCCCTGCTAAACCCAAAACTCATCTGGGTAAGATCATTTGTACCAAAACTGAAGAAATCGGCTTCGATTGCCATTTGACCGGCTTGTAAAGCTGCCCTCGGTATTTCAATCATCGTACCGTACAGGTAAGGGATCGTTTTAATACCGGTTTTTTCGGAAACCTCTTTATACACCCTGGTTACGATCGCTTTCTGGTGTGTCAGTTCATTTACCGTGCAGGTTACAGGAATCATAATTTCCGGGAAAGCTTTTTTGCCTGTTTTTATAATTTCAGCAGCGGATTCCAGGATAGCACGCACCTGCATTTCGGTTATCTCGGGATAGCTAATTCCAAGTCGCACACCACGATGACCCAGCATTGGATTGTTTTCGTGTAACGCCAATACACGTCTTTTAAGAATACTCATACTGATTCCCAACTCTTTGCTCAACTGGTGAAGTTTTTCACTGTCGTGGGGAACAAATTCATGCAGTGGTGGATCAAGCAGGCGAAAGGTTACCGGTTTGCCATTCATGATCTCCAATGTTGCTTTGAAATCTTTTTTTACATGATTAAAAAGCTCAGAAAGTGCGCTGCGACGCTCTTTTTCCGTTTTACTTACTATCATTTTGCGCAAAAGGAACAGTGGATGCTCGCTTCCCTCTCCATAAAACATATGTTCCGTACGAAACAATCCGATTCCTTCCGCGCCAAAGCTTAAAGCTTGTGCAGCATCTTTAGGAGTATCGGCATTAGTTCTTACACCCATCGTTTTAAATTTGTCAACCAGTTTCATCAGATCCTTGTAGCTCTGGTTTTGATCGAGGTCGATATCTGTTAACGGCAGGCTGCCTTCATACACATAACCCCTGGTGCCATTTAAACTGATCCAATCACCTTCTTTTATAATTGATCCGTTATTTGCCTTGAATGACCTTGTTTCTTCGTGAATTTCTATATCGGTGCATCCAACGATACAACATTTACCCCAACCTCTTGCTACAAGTGCTGCATGCGACGTCATGCCTCCCTTGGTGGTTAAAATAGCTTCCGATTTATGCATGCCATCCACGTCTTCGGGAGACGTTTCTTCACGTACCAGGATTACTTTTTCGCCCCTGGAAGCCCAGCGAACGGCCTCTTCAGAAGTAAAAACGGCACGTCCTCTTGCACCGCCCGGACCAGCAGGTAACCCCTTTGCAATGGGCTTCGAAACCACCTCTGTTTTAGGATCCAGCATTGGTAACAATAATTCCACCAGTTGATTTGGAGCAACTCTCATGATGGCTGTTTTCGCGTCGATCATTTTTTCCTTGTGCATTTCGGTAGCCATACGTACCGCGGCGATACCATTGCGCTTTCCAACGCGGCATTGCAACATATATAGCTTTCCTTTTTCAATGGTAAATTCTATATCCTGCATGTCTTTATAATGAAGTTCCAGGCGTTTCTGGTAACTGTATAATTCGCTGTATAAGCCAGGCATCAGCTTCTCAAGAGAAGTAAAATGTTTGCTCTGGTCGTTCATGGAATATTCGTTTACAGGTGCGGGCGTGCGAATGCCGGCTACCACATCTTCGCCCTGCGCATTCACGAGGTATTCGCCATAGAATTTATTTTCACCGCTGCCCGGATTGCGGGTAAAAGCTACACCGGTGCAACTGTCTTCGCCCATGTTTCCAAAAACCATGGCCTGCACGTTTACAGCAGTTCCCCACTCATCGGGTATTTTTTCTATACGGCGGTATTCAATGGCCCGTTTGCCATTCCAGCTACTGAAAACAGCACCAACACCCCCCCATAATTGTTCGCAGGGATCATCCGGAAATTCCGTCCCCAATACTTTTTTTATGGTCTTTTTATAATCAGCTACCAGGGCTTTTAATTCGGGAACTGTCAATTCTGTATCGCTGGTATATCCTTGTTTTTGTTTGATCTTTTCTAATTTTTCATCCAGTTGTTTGCGAATGCCCTTGCCATTTTTTACTTCAATTCCACCGGCTTTTTCCATCACCACATCTGCATACATCATAATTAGCCTGCGATAGGCATCATATGCAAAACGTTCATCACCGCTTTTGGCAATAATGCCCTTTATTGTATGTTCATTAAGCCCTACATTAAGTACTGTTTCCATCATGCCGGGCATGCTTTTTCTTGCACCTGAACGAACGGAAAAAAGCAGCGGGTTTTTCTCGTCACCAAATTTTTTGCCGGTCAACTTTTCAACACTGGCTATTGCCTGGTTTACCTGTTCGTCTAAAACTTTGGGATATTTTTTTCTGTTTTCATAATAATGAGTACACACTTCCGTAGTTATGGTGAAGCCCGGCGGAACAGGTAATTTAAGATTTGGGTGACCAGCCATTTCCGCCAGGTTTGCGCCCTTTCCTCCTAATAAATTCTTCATCGATTCATTGCCGTCGGCCTTACCACCGCCGAAGAAGTATACATACTTTCCGGCTTTTGTACTTTTAGTCATATCAAGCTTTTTAAGTTGAGCAGAGTTATACTTGTTTAAGCCTAATATGGAAAACTCTGCTCATGTAAAAAACTGATTCTTATCAGGTAGAATTGTACTTTGTTATGCCTTTGAATTATGTCATTGGAAAAACAATGAGCGGGTAGTCACTTAATGTTATTTGATTGCGAACGGATTTCTGAAAGGTGCTGTAATAGATCAGCAGCAACATTAAAAAGGCTGATAACATTAAGTCATAAAGCGGGGTAGGTTAACGAGAATTTTCTACGGAAATTATCCAATAAGATAAGCCAATCCATTTGTGACCGGATCGCAGAGGTCTTTGATTTTTTTTGTGCGAAATATTTGTTCAAGAAGATCGCGGGCAATTTTGTAATCATCATGAATGGGGCAGGGGTGAAGGGCAGAACATTTCGCCAGCCCAAGGCCGCATTCCGTAAAGAAGCCAGCACCTTCAATTACTTCCACTATGGAAATTACCGGCTGATTTTGCTGCATTTTTGTGATAAAGAAACCACCATTAGGACCCTTCGTGCTGTTAATTAATTTTTCCCTAACCAGGCTTTGTAAAATCTTGCCAACAGTGTGTTCACTGGCATTTATTTGTCCGGCAATTTCTTTCATACCTGCCTTATCGCCCTGTGCTGTTTTAGATGCAAGGTATATAACAGATTTAATAGCTGTTTTACAGGTATAACTTAACATAGTTAGTGGTTTAAAAATGCTTGCCCTTCAGCGGATATTCGATCTGCATTCCAGGCAGGATGGAATACGAGCTGCACTTCTACCAGGTAATCACTAAACACCTCTTCGAGCACACGCTGTACATTTCTTGTAAGGCTTTCACCCATGGGGCAAAATTGCGTGGTAAGCGTCATACTGGCATCTATTTTTTTTGCATCTTCATCAAAATCTACCTGGTAAATTAATCCAAGATCAACAACGTTTAAACCCAGTTCAGGGTCATATACATCATACAAAGCAGCGATTGCAATTGTGGCCAATAATTGATTGTTACTAATTACTTCCATTGTTATACAGGTTTATGGAAAATAGTTTTGGTAACGTTGGTTATATAAAATATAGCTGAAGCAAGTAAGCTAACAGCACCGAGCTGCAATAACAGGTTATAGCTGCCTATAATACCAGCAACAAAAACAGTAAAACCTGCCAGGTAACATACGGTCATGCCTGTAAAAAGAGCTTCACTAAATAATGCTTTTGGTAATGGTGTTTTGTTTGTAACAGTATCATGATAAATTCTATTCCAAACAATAAACGGTAAAGTTTTAAATGTCATTCCAAAAATGATAGCAGTAAGCCAGCCGAAAAAAATGGTAAAGCCATATAGTAAAACTATATTGGATGGTATGCCTGGCCGTATAAACGTAACTATTACTGCAAGGGTTAGTAAGGGTAATAAAATGATAGCTATTGAGAGCAGCGAAACTTTTATTTGCCGGTCGGTTTTCTTTCGAATTCTTAGCTGGTAAGCTCTGTAACAATAATGTGAGAATAAAAGCACGGAAAGCATTATACCTGCCATGGGTATACTGTATAACCAGGATTGCAGCTGAAAACTTTTTACCCCGATAAAAAAAAGCAAGGACAGGTTAATAAGGGCAAATAATATCCAAAGTGTTTTTGTATTGGAATATTTCGATATAAGGAACATTGGAATTAATTTGGAGCCAACACCCAGAACCATTAATAAAAACCAGCCAGCAAGCCCCATATGCGCATGCAACGACAGGTATTGGAGCGAGTTATCGGGAAGCCAGGTCCTGGTAAAATTGAAAACGAGCATCAGTCCGAAAAAAGTGGTAGCAAATAACCAAAGCGAGGCTGTTGCTATAAACATGGCGTATACATCCAGTTTTTTATTTTCATAGATACTGCTGATTACATTTACCAGGTAAAATACAACAGCAGCATTTACCAATACGGCACCGCTTTGCAATAATAAGCCTGTATCAAAATAATAGAATCCGCATACTAATAATGGAATTCCTGTAGCAGCACAGGCAAAGGAAAGATATGCAAGCAGTTCACTGTCTAATTTACCTTCAATAATTACCGGTAATAATTGGTGACTGGCTCCAAGGATGATCATTGTTCCCCATCCCAAAGCCATGAGATGTGTTATGGCTAAGGTTTTTGGGTTAAAGTAATGCTGCTGCCAAACCTCGGTATGCAGTAGTAATAAAATACATGCAATTAAAAATGAAAATGCGGCAAATCCATAAAACGGGATCACCACTTTGTAAGAAGTAGTTTTTTGTAAGTCCGAACTGGTTTTTAAAGGTGTCATATCCAGGGTTTAAAAATCAGCAGAAGCACGTCGTTCTCACTTACTTCTTTTATACAATAGTCAAATTGTAAATTCTGTAATTCGGATAATAAATAAACCGGAACGCGTTTGTGATGCACATACAAAGCCTTACCTGCAGGCAATGATTCCAGTGTTTCCAGAATGGTTGTCATGGGAACTGGCATATTCAGATGGCGCACATCAATATAAACCAGGTTGCTATCAAATTTTTGCAGTACCTGGTTCCAATCATACGTTTTTTTTTCATCATGCATATGACTGTTCGCCGGGCTTTTATTCTCTTTTATAAAGTAGGTTTCTACCAAAAGTGAATCAACTTTTTTTACATAGGATTTATATCCTTTTTTCGAAAGTAATACGACTAACGGGGTGGGTTCAAAAGTATTAATGATCTGTAATACTTCATCCTGTTGTAAAAGCTGCACCTGTTGTTGAATTAGTTGCAGGGGATCTTTCCCGGATGCCAATATGGGCCGAACATCCATTTCAATAATGTTGGAAGCATTTGCAATCCATTCCGGTAATACATCGTCAGTTGTTTTCATTACTGGTATTTTTTCAATGGTCTTTTTTTCTTCAAAGCCAAGCGGGCAAAGTACTCTAAAAAAATCCTGCGGTTTACAATCCGCAATTTTGCAAGCCATGGCAATATTGGTTCTCCCCGCCATTAATTTCCTTACAAAAGGATTGTTCAATTTTTTAAAAACAGGGTGTATCGATACAATCGCTTCCAAAGCACCGGGATGATGCTTTAGAAGCGTAGCTATTTCTGTATCAGAATTAATTTGCATAAATCTCACCTGTTAGTTATTCCTGCTATTAATCAACTTTTCCATGTCAATAGCTTTTGGGAACAGAAGGTTATTTTCAAGGTGAATGTGCATATGCAAGTCTTCTTCAAACTCTTGTAATAGTTTGTATAAAAGACTATAACTCGCACAGGCATCCTGTGGTAACTGGTAGTTGTTGGTTAGCGCTTTTATTTTTTCAAATGCCCTTCCTACCAGGTCGTGATCCTGTTCCAATGCATCTATTAATACAGGCAAATTTTGATGTTGATTTGTAAGGGGTAAATTATGTTTGTTTGCAGTTGATATTGCTTTTACGTACTCGAACAGAACTTGCTCTTCTTCTTCCAGGTGCGCTTCCAGTTCCTGTTTGATTAACAATACTAAATCTTTTACTTCCAGCAGCTCAGCATGACGACTGCCATGCACTTGTGCTACTTTGGTAGAGTATGCTTGTAGTTCCGGTAAATACCTGCGCACGTAGTTATGGTGTACATTAACTATATAATCGCAGAGAAAGTCAATTTCCCACTCGTTAAAAGAATTTCTGCCGGGTTGTACCAGTTTCGTAACCTCCTGTAATTCCTGTTCAATCCTGGTAGCATCAAGACCTTTTTCAGCACAAGCCTGTCGTATCGTTTTTTTGCCACCACAACAAAAATCAATCCCATATTTTTTAAACACTTCAGCTTTTCGGATATCTTTTACTGCTACCTGTCCCACTGTTTCTGTTTCTTCCACACCGCGTTTAGTGATAAGTACATCCCACCATTCTGGTCCCTGTTGCAGGTACTTCCAGTTGAAAATATCACCACGTTCTCCAAGCAGCTGGTAATATACTGGTTTGGGATCGTGATCGTTGTGTATAGTAAGACTTTGTCCGCCACTTAACCCATCAAATACATTAAATATGGTTGGGTGTTTAAGCTTTGGTTCAATGCTTGTTACGTCAATAAAATTTTCCTGTGATTGTAGCATACAAATATTTTTTTGATTATAAACTTGTACAAAGATAATAATAAAAGTATTTAACTACTTTTATTATTTATAAGTATATCTTTGTATCCGGATTGGGAAGCTTATTGCTGCTATATAACGAACTAATGAATAATAGTAAAGCGCCAAATACCATTATAAATGTGTTGGCAAACAGTAGTAAATTTAAGGATGGAAAATATAGATAATAAATCGCCGAGATCCCTTGCATCCCGAGTAACAGTTCATTGATAATTATTCCGGCAGAGAACATGACTAAAGCAATTATCGTATATTTTTTAGAAGGGTTTAAAATGTTTTTTTCAGTTATAAACGATAATAGGTACATGCTGATAAACCCGAGGAAAATGAGATGCAGGTAAGCAATTATTACCGGGCGAAATCCAAAAGCCAATTTTGCGAGTTGCGGATGAACTGAGAAAAATTGTAATAATATTTTTATGATAAAAGACAAAATAGCAATGGTGTACAAGCTTTTACAAACAAGTGGCAGGCCAGTGTAAACTTGTGTTGTATTCTTCCTTAGTAATTTCCATAGAAAATACAGGGCTGTTGTTTGCAGGAGAGCCGTAATAAGAATAATGATTGTAATAACAATGGGCCGGTTATGCCATAAAGAGGTAAACAGGTATGCCGGGATACAGGTGGTTACCAATAATAGGTAGAAAGCTTTGGCAGGAGCGGGATTATAGTTGGTGCTTTTTTCTAACTTTTTAAAAAGTAAAGCCAATACTCCAAAGGTGAACCATCCATTATATTGAAAGTGCAGGAAGAAATACAATGCATTATGATACCAGTATTGATGGCTGCTTTTAACTGCTATGATAATAGCCAGAGCATACGGACCTAAGGATGAAAAAATTAAAAAAAAGAGGGCGGCTTTTACAAATTTTATGCTAACCGTGTTGACATTATTGACAGCTAATGCCTTGAAAAGATGATAGCAAAAATAGTAGGAAAGCCATAGGGAAATGGTTGAAAAAACAATAGAAATTGCTGCATAACCTACCATTGAGAAGCTGGCGATCATGGCATAATTGATAAAAGTGGAAAATAAAAAAAACCGGTCCCATTTCTTCTTTGACTCAGTATAATTATTGGTAAAGCCTTGGAGCAACACCAATTGCAACAAGAAGCTAACCCAGCCATTAAAAGCAAAATGTGAGTGAGCGTGCAACAGGTTTTTTTGTTCTAAAAATGGAAGTGAAAAGTTGATTTTATAGCGAAGGATAAGACCAAGTATGGCCAAAACCAGTAAATTAAATAAAGCCAGGGTGTACCATTTCTTCATACTTGCAAAGAAAATAGCGACTGTTGGTTTTATAGTTGACAGCAGTCATAGAACACGGGTTCAGGCAAAAATTAAATACTTAAAATATGATATAGATCACATAAAAAAGCTTTGCTATTGGGTAATCTTGCAATATCGATTCTTGTAATAATAAAAAAAACCGTATGAGAAAACTAATGATTTTGGCAGCTGTCTTCGGTGCTTGTTTTATTTATGCCTGTGGTGGTGGTGATAACAATGCAGCAGATAGTTCACAACAGTCAAAGGATGAAAGCAGCACAAGTTCCGGGGAGGCCAATCCAGATTACGACCCTGAAAGAGGTACTGGTAAATTTACACATGTTGAAGTACCTGATAAACTGGACCCGGCTATGGCTGCCGCGGGCGAAAAAGTTTATAGTGTGAAATGTGCAGCTTGCCATAAACTGACCGCAGAAAAATTAGTAGGTCCGGGTTGGCAGGACGTTACTAAAAGACATAAACCTGAATGGATTATGAATTTTGTTACAAATCCTGATGAGATGATTGATAAAGACCCAAAAGCCCAGGCCATGCTGGAAATTTGTATGGTAAGAATGCCTAATCAAAATATATCAGATGATGAAGCAAGAAATCTCTATGAGTTTATGCGCAGCAATGATGGGGTAAAATAATTTTCTAATTACAATAAAATATACAATGAAAAATTTAAAAGCCAATTTATTGGCAGTGGCAGCGCTTTGCCTGTTGGGTAGCATTTCCGGATGTAAACCAAAAAGTGCTGGTTCGGCAGTAAGTTCTGATGCAGCACAAAAAGCATATGTTGCTCCGGGTAAATATGATGAGTTCTACAATTTTGTTTCCGGTGGTTTTAGCGGACAAATGAGCGTTTACGGTCTTCCATCGGGGCGCTTACTAAAAGTTATTCCTGTTTTTTCACAGGATCCGCAGGAAGGTTATGGTTTTAGCGAAGAAACGAAAGGAATGCTTAATACTTCTCACGGCATGGTTCCCTGGGACGATTTGCACCATATAGAAATGTCGCAGAGAAATGGCGAAATAGATGGACGCTGGGCTTTCGCAAATGGCAACAATACACCACGCCTTGCACGTATTGATTTAAAGACTTTTACTACAGCAGAAATACTTGAAATACCAAATAGTGCAGGCAATCACTCTTCACCGTTTATTACACAAAACACCGAGTATGTTATTGCTGGCACCCGCTTTAGTGTGCCGTTAGACAACAGCAATAATGATGTTCCAATAAATACTTACAAAGAAAATTTTAAAGGCACAGTAAGCTTTATAAAAGTAGATTCTTCCAATGGTAAAATGTCTATCGCATTTCAACTTAAAACACCTGGTGTCGACTTCGACTTAAGCCATGCCGGCAAAGGACCAAGCCATGGCTGGTTTTTCTTTAGCTGCTACAATTCTGAAAGAGCAAATACTATGCTCGAAGTAAATGCTTCTCAACGTGATAAAGACTTTATCATGGCAGTTAACTGGAAAAAAGCAGAAGAATATATCCAGCAGGGAAAGGGTAAGAAAGAAGCTGTGAAATATGCGCATAATACTTTTAGTGATGAAACACATAGTTCTACCTCTGTAATTGAAACAGAAGTTACAACACTCGACCTGAAAGATGCGCCTGGCGTCGCTTACATGATTCCATGTCCTAAGTCTCCGCATGGTTGTGATGTTGATCCAACCGGTGAATACATTGTTGGTAGCGGTAAACTCGCAGCACTCATTCCCGTATTTGCCTATTCAAAAATATTGACTGCAATTGATGCTAAAAGTTTTGATGGTGATTTCGATGGTATTCCGATTATTAAATACGAAGCTGCCTTATACGGCGAAGTTAAAAAGCCTGGCCTTGGGCCCTTGCATACCGAGTTCGATGCAAAAGGAAATGCTTATACATCTTTCTTTGTTTCTTCTGAAATTGTAAAATGGAATATCAAAGATTTGAAAGTGCTGGATCGTGTTCCAACCTATTATTCAATCGGGCATTTAAGTATACCTGGTGGTGACAGCAGGAAACCATTTGGAAAGTATATGGTGGCTTACAATAAAATCACAAAAGACCGTTACTTACCAACCGGGCCAGAGCTGGCACAAAGCGCCCAACTATTTGATATCAGTGGCGACAAAATGCAGCTGATCTTAGATTATCCCACCATTGGTGAGCCGCACTATGCACAATCAGTGCCGGCAGATCTCATCTCGAAAGGTTCACTTAAAATATACAACATTGATGGAAACAAACATCCCTATGTTGCAAAAGGTGAAAAGGAAACCAAAGTGGTTCGGGAAGGTAATAAAGTGCATGTTTATATGACTGCGATCCGCTCGCATTTGGCACCGGATAATATTGAAGGTATACAGGTTGGAGATGAAGTTTATTTCCATGTAACCAACCTCGAACAGGATTGGGATGTACCTCATGGTTTCGCAATCAAAGGTGCTAATAATGCAGAGTTGATTATTATGCCGGGTCAAACACAAACCTTGAAATGGATACCGTTAAAAGTGGGTATGGCTCCAATGTATTGTACCGATTTCTGTAGTGCATTGCACCAGGAAATGCAGGGGTATGTAAGGGTTTCCCCAAAAGGTTCTTCTACGCCAATTAGTTTTTCAGTAGGTACCAATAATGGTGCAACAGACAGCACAGCGGGCGGCGGTCCTGCGAAGGCCAGGAAATGATGACACATGCAGGGGGTAAGGATAAACTTATCCCTGCTTCTTTAACCTATGAACCAGGTATAACGATAAAAGTTTTACAATGAAAAACTCACACAAGTGGCCAAGGATACTGGTAGCATTGGCAGCGCTTTTATTAATTGGTGCCATCTTTTTTCCATTATGGCAAATTCAATTAAGTGCCCCCCAGTATCCGGAAGGTCTTATGCTAACTATTCATGCAAATGGGTTGGGTGGAAATGTTGATGTGGTAAACGGCTTGAATCATTATATTGGAATGAATACCCTTCATACGGAAGATTTTATTGAATTTAAGATACTGCCCTATATCATTGGAACTTTGGTTATTCTTGGATTGATTACAGCATTGGTAAACAGGAAATCGATTTATTACGGTTACATAGCTTTATTTCTTTTAGTAGCAATTGTTTCCATGATTGATTTCTACCGGTGGGAATATAATTACGGTCACGATCTTGATCCCAATGCTGCTATCCAAGTTCCCGGGATGTCGTATCAACCGCCGCTAATCGGGTACAAACAGTTATTGAATTTTGGAGCTTATTCCATTCCGGATATCGGTGGCTGGTTGTTTATTGCATCAGGTGTATTATTGGTCGCGGCCTTTATTATTTTAATAAGAGCAAACAAAATTTTGAAAAAAAAGGTGCGGGTTGTTTCCGCAATTTGTTTGCTGTTTGCCGTCCATGGTTGTACAGCCAAGCCGCAGCCAGTTAAATATGGCAGTGATGCCTGCAATTTTTGTAAGATGACAATCATGGATAAAAAGTTTGCCTGCGAATGGATAACAGGAAAAGGCAAAGTGTTTCGTTTTGATGATTTGCATTGTTTGTTAAGTTATAATAAAGCCAATTATACAGAAGGTAAAGCTTATGTAAACGACTATACAGGTAATGGCGAATTGCTGCCAGCCAATGATTTATTTTATATAAATGCTGCCGCCATTAAAGCACCCATGGGTGGCAATTTAGCTGCATTTAGTAATCAGATCGAAGCTGCGAATTTCTCCCGTGATAACCAGGGTAAATTGTTGTCGTGGACTGATGTAAAAAATACTTTGATAAAGTAAATTTCAATAATCTTCTTATCGTAAATTTTGAAAGTCAGCTATTTTATATTAGCCTTTTTTATTCCTGTATTTGCATTTGCCAGAACATTGCAGGTAGGTGCAGGTAAAACGTTTAAAACGATCACCAGCGCTATAGCAGCTTCAGGTAATGGTGACGTTATTTTAGTGAATAAAGGGATGTATGCCGAAGGGGAAATTGTAGTAAATAAAAGCATTATCCTGCGGGGAATTGACTGGCCGGTAATTGATGGAAAAAACGCTTCACAGGTTATAAGAATCCTGGCAGGTAACGTGGTAGTAGAAGGGTTGGAGATCAGGAATTCCGGCTATTCCAGTTCTTATGATTGGGCCGGCATTAAGGTGGTAAACAGCAGTCATGTAGTCATTCGCAATAACCACTTGCTTAACAATGGCTTTGGTATCTATTTTCAAAATGCCAGCTACAGTTCGATCGACAGCAATATTGTTAAAGGAAATGTGACCGATGAAGTTCAATCAGGTAATGCCATCCACTGTTGGAAAAGTGATCATATTACCATCTCTGGAAATAATGTTACAGGTCATCGCGATGGAATTTATTTCGAATTTGTAACAAACTCACTCATTCAAAACAATACGAGTTATCATAATCTTCGTTATGGTATACATTTCATGTTCTCAAACGATGATATTTATAGCTATAATACTTTTCGTTCCAATGGTTCGGGTGTGGCAGTAATGTTTTCTAAAAAAGTTACCATGCGACACAATCATTTTGAAGAAAATTGGGGCAGTGGTGCTTATGGGATTTTAATGAAAGAAATTTCGGATGGGGTGGTTGAGCACAATACTTTTTTAAGAAATACTGTCGGTATTTATATGGAAGGAACCAACAGGCTTGTTGTCTCAAAAAATACCTTTAAATCTAATGGGTGGGCCATGCGTGTTCAGGCGAGTTGCAATGATAATACGATAACACGAAATAATTATTTCGGTAACACTTTTGATGTAGGTACAAATGGCACCATGCAGCTCAATAAATTTGAATTGAATTACTGGGATAAATACGAAGGATATGATCTGAATAAAGACGGGATTGGGGATGTGCAATACCAGCCTGTTAGTTTATACAGTATGGTAGTGGAAAAAATGCCGTCTGCATCGTTATTGCTGCGCAGCTTCCTGGTTTCGTTAATGGATAGGGCTGAAAGAGTAATACCAAGTATAACACCCGTGCAGTTAAAAGATGATAAACCATTTATGAAACCCATTCCATTATGATCAGGGCAAAAAATATTGTAAAGAAGTTTGGAAAGGTTACCGCTTTGGATGATATCAATTTGTCTTTAAATGAAGGCGAATGCGTTGCATTAATTGGTCCAAATGGTTCCGGCAAAACAACATTTATTAAGTGTTTACTTGGAATGGTTGTACCGGCAGGTGGTATTATTACCGTTGATGGTCAAGATATAAAGAATGATTACCTGTACCGCAACCGTATCGGCTATATGGCACAGATTGGCCGCTTTCCCGACAATATGACCATAGCCCAGGTAATTGAAATGATGAAGGACATTCGTAAACCATTTGCTAAAGAGCTGGATGATGAACTGGTATATCGTTTTAACCTTGATAAAATGATGGATAAAAGAATGCGGACTTTATCAGGTGGAACGCGGCAAAAAGTAGGTGCCTGTCTCGCTTTCATGTTTAACCCTGATATACTTATTTTGGATGAACCAACCGCTGGTCTTGATCCTGTTTCAACCGAGATATTAAAGACCAAAATATTGAAAGAAAAAGCAAATGGTAAATTAGTTCTAATCACTTCTCATGTGCTGAGCGAACTCGATGAAATTATTACTGAAGTAGTGTACCTGCAGGAAGGAAAGGTTATGTTCCATAAATCATTTGACCAGTTAAAAGAAGATACAGGCGCTACGCATTTATCCAAGGCCATGGCACATGTAATGCAAAATAATTAATCATGAATAAGCTGATCAAATATGTGATGATAGATTTGCTGAGGAGTAAAATTGTATTTGGTTATACGTTGTTCCTCCTGGCGGTTTCTTTCGGTCTTTTTAGTTTGGAAGATAATTCCTCAAAAGGATTGCTAAGCCTGCTAAATATCGTGTTAATTATTGTGCCTTTGATCAGTATCATTTTTTCAACTATCTACGTTTATAATTCTGCGGAATTTATTGAACTGCTGGTATCGCAACCTATTAAGAGAACAACCTTGTTATCGAGTATTTATTCAGGCATTACAGCATCTTTAATGCTGGCCGTTTTGGTTGGTATCGGCTTGCCGGTTATGATCTATGACCATTCTGCCGTCGGCGTTTCACTTTTATTGGCAGCGCTTATTCTAACAGCTGTATTTGCAGGTCTTGCTATACTGGCCAGTGTAATTACAAGAGATAAAGCCAGGGGCATTGGCCTTTCCATTTTGCTTTGGTTTTATTTTGCCATCATTTTCGATGCATTTATTTTATTCATTCTATTTCAATTTTCCGACTATCCGCTGGAAAAATTGTCCATTGCCTTAACAGCCCTTAACCCCATCGATCTTAGCCGGATTTTTGTACTCCTGAAGATGGATATAGCGGCAATGATGGGTTATACTGGTGCAGTTTTTCAACAGTTTTTTGAAGGTGTTTATGGCTACCTGTTTATACTTGGTGTAAGTTTTTTTTGGATGATTCTACCAATTGCCCTGGCTATTAAAAAATTCAATAGAAAAGACTTGTAAATCAATTTTAGCAGGCACCTAATTCTTAACGCCAATTCCCAATTCCCAACTCCTCTTACCATTACAATTCCAGTTCCGCCATTCCATGCCTGAAATCATACTGCAGGTCTTCGTGCAGTGTGCTTACCAAGTCTTTTATTTTGGTAAATTGCATTTGATACATTTTGGTGATCACTTTATCCCGCCGCAGGGATATTCCGCTTTCTTTTAAGCTTACACAGAAATGAATACGTAAGATAATTTCGGTTTCTGTTACAGAGCTGTAACGGCAATATTTGTTGATGATCTTTAATATTTTTCGTAAGCTTTTTTTTGCATAGTACATATGCGAGGTATTGATCTCTGAAAAAAGCTGGCCAATTTCTTCTTTTATATCCAAAACAAATTGCTCTTCATCCTGCGCATTAAACAACAGGTAGGAGAGCAATTCCTTGTTTTCTTTTTTGAATCTCGCCAAACGCTGGCACAGATCAACCAGTTCGCTTGCTGGCATTGTATTCAATTGCTTTTTAATTTCCTGTGCGGTAGCTGCTTTCATCGATATAGTAGTTATCCTGGCATGTTCCCCGGGAAGTGGTAAAATTAAGAAGTGCATCCGCATCGTTGCCAAAGCTTTTAGAATTGTATGTTTGCGGCCTCAAATGGCACAAAACCAGCTACGCACCATACATGTTACCCGTTATCTTTCCCCTCTCAGGGAAGGCGGCTCTTTGCCTGCTATTGCCGAAGGGGATGATGATTTTTTGTATGTGCTGAAATTTCGTGGGGCAGGCCAGGGGATCAAAGCACTGGTGGCAGAATTGATAGGTGGTGAGATAGCCCGTAGCCTGGGGTTGTTGGTACCTGAAATTGTATTTGCAGATTTGGATGAAAGTTTTGGCCGCACTGAACCCGATGAAGAAATACAGGACCTGTTAAAAGCAAGTACCGGTATCAACCTGGCTTTGCATTATTTGTCGGGATCCGTAACCTTTGATCCGGCTGTAACAGCAGTGGATCCATTACTTGCTTCAAAAATAGTATGGCTTGATATATTGCTGATGAATGTTGACCGCAGTTATCGCAACACCAATATGCTTTGGTGGCACAAAGAACTCTGGCTGATTGATCATGGTGCTGCCCTGTATTTTCATCATTCCTGGGATAATCGTGAACAACAGGCGATTCGACCGTTTATGCATATAAAAGATCATGTATTGCTTCCCTGGGCAACTGAAATGGAGGCGGCTGATAAAGAATGCAGGGCTTTACTCACAGTAGAAATTATTACTGGTATTTTAGGCCTGGTGCCGGATGAGTGGCTGGTAACGAATTCTCCTTTTACAACAGCTGCGGAACACCGTCAGGCTTATGTATCTTTCTTAACCACCCGGATGGCGCAATCCAATCTTTTTATAAACGCAGTTAACCCATGACCGACAGACTTCTATTTGAATACGCGGTGGTACGCATTATGCCAAGGGTGGAGAGGGAAGAGTTTGTGAATACGGGCGTCGTATTGTTTTGTGCAAAACAGCGTTTCCTGCAATTAAAATACAAGGTGGATGCGCCCCGTATTTTGGCATTATGCCCAAAGGCAGATGTAGAAGAAATACGTACTTACTTAATGGCCTTCGAGCAAATTTGCCTGGGTAAACCAGGAGCCGGCCCTATTGCACTGTTACCGCTCGCAGGCCGGTTTCGCTGGTTAACGGCCACGCGAAGTACTATTGTGCAAACATCTAAAGTGCATCCCGGACTTTGCCTTGATGCTGCCGAAATGCTCGATAAGATTTTTGAGCAGCAAGTTTTGTAGTGAGTGGTGAATGGTGAGTGGTGAGTGGTCAGTGGTCAGTGGTCAGTGGTGAGTTGTGAGTATTCAGCGATTTTTATTTCGCGATATGGTTTGAGTTTTCTCTTTTCTTTAGTTGTGAATGCAGATGCATTCTTTCTATTCGATGCTTAGGTTTTCACAGGCTTGCCTGCAAGCTTCATCTTGCATTCCTTCATTTGTTTTCCCCCTGCAAATGGCATAAAAAAACCTGTAAGGTTTTGGATAACCTTACAGGTACGCACTTAATTAACCCTGGCTACCAATTAACCAATTCCCAATTAACTATTAACTAATCAACTACCTCCCCGGAGTAATCACTATGTTCCTGTATGATACAGGGCCATGATCTCCCTGGATCATTAATGGACCTGGTGCGCCTTCATCACTATCAAGAGCACCACCCGTAATGCCCGGAATCTCCTGGTTACAGATAACCATTTTACCATTAGCAACCAGTGTTATCATTCTGCCTACAAGGGTGATATCATAGGTTTGCCATTCGCCTGCTTCTTTGGCCATCATTTCGGTTGGTGCGATAAAACCGTATACACCTGCAAAAAGGTCTTTTAAAGGCTCCTGGCCCTTGCTGTCGATGACCTGCACCTCGTACCGGCCACGCAGGTAAATGCCGCTGTTACTACCTTTAGGATACTTGAATTCAATATGTAATTTGAAGTCACTGTAACTCTTATCAGAAACAAGGTTTGCTCCCGACCTTGGGCTGTTTAATATGCCATTTTTTACTTCCCATTGATTTTCCCCAAGGGCATGCCAGCCATCAAGACTATTTGGTTTAAGGAGTTTTACCGGTGCTCCCCAAACCGGTTGTTTCGATCTTCTCAGCGCGGGGGCTCTATGCCCATGAAAATTATTGGTTTTGCCATCTGCACCGAGAACAGTCCCCACCAAACTATCACCCTGCAGCATACCTGATACGGTAATGTCGTTGTCCTCATTTTCCCATTGTGGCGGTATGGTAAAACTGAATTTGCCTTCACTAAAGTTGATTTTTGAAACGGGCCTGGCACTACCAACTACACCTACATACTGTCCAATTAAGTGATGGTTCCCCGAATGATTTACTTCCAGCCAGGAAGGCTGGTCTTTTCCATCAACAACCATGGTAAGATCCCAACGTCCCTGCAGCGCAGTTGGAGAATTTGTTTGCTGTGCATCAGACATAAATGTAGTCAGGGAAAACAATGTGGCGGCAATGCCTGGATAACAATCTTTAATAAATTTCATATAAAAAGTTTAATCGTTGATCTTTCAAAAAAGCTGTTGTGTCAATCAACAGTTCGAAAGTAGTGGACTTCTGGAAACGGCAAACACTTTCAATATTTATTATAAAAAAAATAGTGTAAAACACATGATTGTCATTATGTAAAATGGTTTTTTATCCAGCTACATTGTGCCTTTCTAAATATTGTTGCCGTGAAAAATATAATAAAAAAAAGCTTGCTGGTTTGGGCAGGTTTGATGTTTATGTTTAATGCTTCCACACAAACCGTTACAGATGGTATCAAAGCCATCTATTACAAAAAATATAAAACCGCCCAATCTATTTTCCTGCCATTGGTCAACGCAAACCCGGCAGATGTGCAGGCGAATTATTGGTTGGGGCAGGTTGCTTTAAACCAGGCCCAACCCGATCTTGAACTGGCAAAAACTATTTATACAAAGGCAATGCTTACTACCAATAAAAACCCATTGATTGTTGTGGGCTTAGGGCATGTAGCGTTATTACAGGGCGACCTCCAGGGAAGCAAGGCTTTTTTTGAGTCGGCACTTGCTGCAACAAATAATAAGAAAGGAGGTGATCCGGCTATTCTGGTTGCAATTGGGCGGGCGAATGCCGATGGTGATAGTAATACGGGCGACAGGCTTTATGCGATTGAAAAATTAAAAACGGCTGCGAAACTAGATCCGAAAAATCCGGAGATCTATGTGCTGCTTGGAATTGAACATTTAAAGGGAGGCATAGAAGCGGGGGGAGAAGCTAAAAGGGCTTTTGAAACAGCACTCGAAATTGATCCTTCTTATGTTGTAGCAAAATATCGCATTGCGAGGATCTTTATGGGACAGCGAAGCAAAATGTTCTTTATGCCATTGTTGGAAGAAACAGTTCAAGCCGATCCTGCATATGGACCTGCCTGGCTGGCATTATATAATTACTATGCAGAAAGGGATGTGAATAAGGCGAAAGAATACATTGAAAAATACATTGCAGTTTCAGATAAAGATTGTGAAACCGATTTGTTCTATGCCGACTATCTTTTCAGGGCAGGAAAACGCGAAGATGCACTGGCAAAGGCAACAGCATTGGAAGGCACTTGTACCGGTGATAATATGCCGAATCTGTATAAGTTGATGTCAACTATTTATGATCGTATGGGAGATTCGATACAGGCCCGAAGATATTTGCTTACTTATTTATCGAAACAATTGCCGGCAAAAATCAATGCTACCGACTATGCCGTGTATGCCAATTTATTAGCCAGGTTTAATGGTACCGAAACTGAGGTGGAAGAATATATGAATAAGTCATTTGCACTTGATACCAGTGTGGAATTGAAATTGAAAAACGCAGCTGCCCTTGGTGAATTGTATAACAAACAAAACAATCTTTGTGTCTCCGCCAAATGGTACTCCGTTGCCTCCTTTTTGAAACCGGTACTAAGTGCGTCTGATTATTATTATTGGGGTGATGCAGTAACAAAATGTATGAACGTACAAGCAGATACGCTGGTACGCCGGGCTATGTATGTAACTGCCGATTCTATCTACCAGCAGTATGCTCTTAATTTTCCAGGCCAGGTACAACCATTTTCTTTTAGGGCAAATTTGGGTAAATTGTATGATAGAGATACTTCAATGGGAACGGCCCTTCCTGCCATCTACGCCTATACGTCATTTCTTATGAAAGACTCGGCCAGGAATAAGGCAGGCATTATCCGGAACTATTATTACCTGATTCCCTACTATGCTAAATTAAAATCCTACGACAAGGCACTTGAAGCTGCCAATGCTATACTTTTACTGGAGCCAACTAATGAATATGCCTTAAAGGTTAAGCAGTTGCTTGTAAGAAAATAAAGTGCTCGCAACATTAACCTTAATATGGTTAATTTCTTTATTAACTTAAACTGGTATTGTTTAGGCAAGTAATTTTTTACCAAATAATTTATCACCATTCTTTTTAATAAGCAGCTATTTTGGCTGCTTATATTGTAATGAAAGCAGCCAAATCAAAGTGGTGTTTTCCCCTTCCGGAAAATCATTGAAACCGTTGGCTTTTTTGTAGATATCTAAGATCTGTTTCAATTTTTAAGAAGCAAAATAGACATGCTTTTATCATGACTATTGAATATGTTTTATTTTATTTACAAAAGTCAGTTTTGGAAATAAGCCGGATTTTGTAGTACATTGATTTTTGATTTCTGTCCAATGAAGATTCTATTACAGATCTCACGGTGAATTGAAAAGAAGTTGTTTGTCTTCTTACTTTAACAATACTTAAATTACTTTCTAAATTTCACCTGCAATGACAGTATTATCGCATATATTGGAACATAAGCTTGTGGCAATAATCAGGGGTATGCCGGCAACAGATACCGTGGCAATTGCTGAAGCGCTTTATGCCGGGGGTATCCGTAATCTTGAAGTCACTTTGAATTCGCCGGATGCGCTGCAGGTGATTGCCCGTTTAGCGGATGTTTTTAAAAACAGGATGCAGGTAGGAGCGGGCACTGTAATTACAACGGCAGATGCCGCAAATGCAATTGATGCAGGTGCAACATTCCTGGTTTCTCCCTCGTTAGATGAAGGTGTAATAAAAGCGGCTAATAAAGCAGGAGTTGTAAGTATCCCCGGTGCTTTAACCCCCACAGAAATTGTTGCAGCACATCATTACGGCGCTGATATAATTAAAGTTTTTCCTTGTCCCGATGTTGGTTATTTGAAAGCCATTTTAGCACCTTTGAATCATATTAGGATGATGCCAACAGGTGGTGTAGATGCATACAATATAAAAGCTTATGAGACAGCCGGAGCAGTGGCTTTTGGAATTGGCAGTGCACTGGTGAATAACAGGGAAACTATTGATGAAGCTTACCTTGAAGAACTTACCATAAAAGCTATCAAATTGATTGCTGCTTTAATTTAACAGCTGTTATTTATCTTTTGTTGACAAGATTTTTTTGACAGTGTCATGGTTAGATATAATTATTTTACACGGTATATTTAAAATGAAATTATTTATTAGTTGCGATTGGGGTACATCATCATTTCGGCTGCGTTTGATAGATGCGGCTACACAACGGGTATTGACTGAATCTAAATCCATGCAGGGTATTGCAGCTACACATGCTGCATGGCTTCAGGCAAATCAACCTGGCCGCGTGGCATTTTATTGCGGGATCCTGCAGCAACATTTAGGTGTACTGGAATCTGAATGCGGGTTTTCATTAAATAACACTACCATCATTATCTCCGGGATGGCCTCTTCACAAATTGGAATCTTTGAATTGCCTTATTTATCCATTCCCTTTAACATACAAAAAGCAGTAATTGCCACCCATGTCATACCTGCTAATAATAGTTTTCCTTATGAAATTGTGCTGGTATCCGGAGTAAGATCTGGAAATGATGTAATGCGCGGAGAAGAAACCATACTTGCAGGATGTGAAATAAAAAAGATGGATTCTGAACAGCTGTACATTTTACCAGGAACTCATTCAAAACATATTGTTGTACAAGATGGCTTGATTACAGCTTTTAAAACCTACTTAACTGGTGAAATTTTTAATTTGTTAGCCACAAAAAGTATCCTGGCAAATTCAGTGGAAATAAATAGGGACGATGATAATAGTAAGACTTTCTTTTTAGAAGGTGTAAAAGCTGCATTAGATTCAAATATACTAAACAGCATTTTTACTGTACGAACAAATCAACTGTTTGAAATCTTGAATAAAAAGGAAAACTATCAATATTTAAGCGGGTTGATAATTGGAACAGAATTAAAAGATGTATTTCAAACTCAGAATGGTACCATTACAATTGTATCCGAAGGATTTTTGACAGCCGCATATAAACTCGCATTTTCGGTTTTGTCAAATAGAAGTGAAATAAAGTATTTGAATGCAGACGAAGCGTTGATTAAGGGACATACTGCTTTGCTCCTTAATATTACCAGCAACTAAATATCGGTGCCATATGAATAAAATACTTGCAGGAATTAGCTTATATATTTCAGTTTGTTGCAGCTGTAATTTAAATCAATCCATGAATAATGCTGTTACGAAAGATGAAGACGTTGTAAACATAACCGATACGACAATAGGCAAAGTGGAAATATATGATGCCAGTGCCTCAGAGTTGATCGATCGCAATGCAACCATCGAAATTATCGGCAGAAATTATACCTGGTCGGAAGGCCCGGTTTGGATCGAATCACAGAACATACTATTGTTTTCAGATGTGCCCGAAAATAAGATCTACAGCTGGCATGAAGGGGATACTCCAACTGTATTTTTAACGCCATCCGGGTATACTGGTAATGTTAAACGTATTGGTGGAGAAGATGGTGCAAATGGGTTGGCGTTAGACAACCAGGGCAGGTTATTGCTTTGCCAATCGGGAAACAGGAAGGTTGTACAACTTAACAGTTCCTACGAAAAGCCAATACCTCAATTTACAGTGTTATCGGCTAATTACCAGGGTAAGAAATTTAATAGCCCCAACGATCTTGTAACAGACAGCAGGAATAATATTGTTTTTACTGATCCGATCTACGGATTGCCACAACGCGAAAAAGATTCTACCCGTGAGTTGTCATTTGAAGGTGTTTACAAAATTGGTGCGAATGGCAAAACAATACTGCTGATAGACTCGATTAAAAATCCTAACGGTATTGGCATGTCGCCTGATGAAAAAACATTGTATGTTGGCAGTAGTAATGCCGTGCATCCGGGATGGTATGCTTATTCTATTGATACAAATGGTTCAATTATAAAAGGCGGATTATTTATCGACGGTACCAAACGAAAAGAAACAGCATCCGTTCAGCAAGGTGCAGATGGTTTTAAAATCGACAGGAGCGGCAACATTTTTTCTTCGGGTCCCGATGGCATAAATATCTTTTCTTCTGCTGGTAAATTACTGGCACTAATTAAGATATATAACCGGCCAACATCCAATTGTGCTTTCAATACAAAAGGAGATCTGTTGTTTGTAACAGCCGATGATTTGCTACTTAAAATAACACTACACCCAAAAGAATAATTTAAAAACTGGACCCTGTAAACCGTTAACGAATGATGGTGACAGAACCGGTAATTTTGGGGGCTGCAATCTTTCTGTCAATAACATAATAATAAACTCCAACAGGCAACGGTTTGTGGTTTCTCAAACCATTCCAGGGTTGGTTGTAGCCGGTATTTTGATACACAATTTGACCGTACCTGTCAAAAATTTGCACACTAACATTTGAATAAGAATTCAGATAGCGGATTACCCAGGTATCATTAATACCGTCGCCATTTGGAGAAAAAGCATTTGGCACCACCGGTGTTTTCAATACCGTAACTATTACCGAATCACTGTTGCTGCATCCATCAGAATTACTAACCGTTAAATAATATAATTGATCAACAGGGGATGTCACCCTTGTTGAAAGAGCATTTGGCGTAGTAAGAAAAATATTGGGAAGCCAACTGATACTCGTGGTATTTCCATCTGTTGTTCCGGTTAAAAATGCAGATCCGCCTTCAAGCAATGCAATGTCGGAGCCGGCATTTACCTGCGGTTCTTTTAACACCAGGATGGTTTGATCAATAAAATCACTGCAACCATTATCTGCTGTAAAAGTATAGGTGATGTTGTGGTTACCGGGTTGTGCAACCTGCGGGTTAAATAATGCATTTGCAACTATGCCGTTGCCGGAATAGTTTGCGTTGCCACTTAGTGCATTGGTATTATTTCCGTTGGAAATAATAAAAGGATCAAAATTTGCACATACCGGTTGTAAAGGGCTAAAACGCAATTGCGGACTTGCTTTGAGAACCACCGTTTTTGATATTTCGTTTACACAGGTAATGCCGGAATAGGCTATCATTTTAATTTGGAAATTCTTCGTAAGCGGCGCACCAAATGCATCATACAAAAATTCATATTGCTTACCCGGAACTGGTTGCTCATCGATTGTTTTTAACGCCGTATTATTTTGATCCCAATAAATTTCCAGCCGGCTAATGGCGCCAAAGTTTACTGAAGATGTATTTACAATTTTCAATGGAAGATGGCTGCAAAAGTTATCGCTTGTATCAATAATGAAGTTTGCTTTTGGTACGGCGCCATTTACGGTGAAAGGTTTTATGATGCTTTGCGAGCAACCCTCTTTAGAGGTAACGGTAAGTTGCACCTGGTAGTTGCCACTTGATGTATAACTATGACGGGCGTTTTTTATAACCGATGTATTTGGATTTATAATAGTGGCGTTACTATCTCCAAAACTCCATTGATAAGTAAAACCGGCTTCACTGTTATCTTCTATAGATGACGAATCAATAAACATTGCAAAAGCGTCATTCAGGCAAACTTCGGGTAATCCAAATTCAGCTACAGGTAACAGGTATATGCTGATCGTTTTTACAATGGTATCTGTACATCCTTTGCTGTTTCCTGCAATCAGCGTTATGTTGTAATTTTTTGATTCTGTAAAAAGATGTGTGGGGTTTCTTTGTGAGGCATTACTTCCATCATCAAAACTCCAGTTCCAGGTTGTGATAGTTTCATTATTGCCAGCAACAGATTGATCGTTAAAAACAATCTCCTTGTTTTTACATAGCAAAATGCTGGTTGTAAATTGTCCTATAGGTTTTTCATAAGTAATCACATCCGTTGAATCATAGGTGGAACAACCCGAACTCGTAGTTTTAACATAGTATGTCCCTGATGTTTCAATTCCATTAAGCAAAACGCTATCGGTAGTAGCTGAAAAATTATTAGGGCCGCTCCACAAATACGAGTCTCCGCCAGACGCAGAAAGTTTGATAGTTTTACCTTCACATGCAGGTCCGTTGTTAGATATAATTGTAACCGGGTTTTTGTTGACATTTATAGTAATGGCATTTGATGAAACGCGGCAATTTAAACTGTTTATATTTCCCCTTTCAGCTACTGATAACCGGTATAAATATTTTCCCGGCAAGGTTGGCTGCCTGCTAAAACCTATATTATTTGCACCCGGAATATCGTCCCACAAAAGCCCATTACTGGTGCTCAGTTGCCATTGATAGGCTGGCACATTATACCCAGCCGATATAACTGTTGAAAATTGAACTACCGGCTGGTTTGTTTCACACAAATCCATAGAGGTTTCCGCATTTGATCCTTCAATAGCAGATGTAACCAGTGGGCCACATGGCCTGAAAGTAATATCATCCATTGCAAGGTCATTACCATCACCCCCGGGTGCTTTATTGGTCATTCTTAATACAATGCCTTGAGTAGTAGCCGGAGTGGTAAAAAAGAAACCGTATTGCCGCCAGTTTATAACCTGCTCTACAGGGATATCGCCTGTGTTATATGATTGTAATACTTGCCCGGTTAAAGTTTCTATATTGAAAGTAATGTTGGGCCTTATACCGAAACTGATATTTTTCATATTCAACATCCAGGCTGCAAATTCATAGGTAGTGTTTGCACAAAGCCCCTTGACGGTATCCAGGTAAAAATCATTGGGTTCAAAACTGGCATCTATCAGCATAAAATAACCGTTGGGGTCGCCGGTATGATCACTTTGTAAAACGTGCCATCCATAGTTACATTGAATGCCACTATTAAATACAGAATAAAAGCCGTTAACGGGGCATGCATTGCTGGCATAGATCAGGTTGGTTGTTGCTGCCCGCAATGCCGGGCCGGGGTTTTGCCCGGCACCAAAAGTTATATTTACAACCGGGTCGCCAAGACTTCCTGAACACAATTGTGCCTGCATATAAAGAGGTGAAAGCATCGTGCAAAGCACAGCAAGAAAGTATTTAATCATTGTTTGGTGATACCCCGCAGTGAGCTGTTGATACTGCACGTTTGAATCTAAGTTTTGCAAAGTAATGAAAGCCCGACCTTATAAGCATTGCTAATAAAGTACTGGCAATAGAATCATTGTATTCTTCAAATGATGATATTATTTCTTTGGTTTGTAAGTCTTTTTCTTATTTTGTACATAAAACAAAACGCACATGAAAAGAATTGTAAAGTTTTCAGCTTCGGCCATGATACTATTGCTTATGGCTGCAGGAACAACCAGGGCACAGTCCTTAAGTTCTGATAGTGTAAAAGCACAGATGATTGCCGATTGGCAACGGGCAAAAGCATATACGGTCGACTATCTTAATTCGATGCCAGCCGGAAAGTATAACCTGAGACCGACGGATAGTATCCGATCATTTGCTCAACAAATGTTACACATTGCCCAGGGGAATTTATTTTTAATGTCTAATGCTACGGATGCACCACCTCCGGCCTGGATCCAGGCAGACCTGGAACACAGCGCTGGTGCAGCTGGTAAAGATTCAGTATTGTATTATGTAACTGCCAGTTATGACTTTTGTAGTGATGCAGTAAAAAATTTAGATATGTCGAAATGGGGTGAAAAAAAGAAGCTGTTTGGAATGGAGGCAACCCGTTGGGCGTTGGCTAACAAAACATTTGAGCACCAAACACATCACCGTGGACAAACTACCATTTATATCAGGTTGGCAGGCGCAAAACCGCCACAGGAAAGACTATTTTAGTAGTAACATTATTTTAAAAAAGCCATGAATTTAATTTCATGGCTTTTTTGTATCCCGTTAACCTGGTTTTTCGAAGGTCAACTATTAAAACAACAATGCTGCAAATTAAAGGCAGTAGCAGTGGTAATACTCGCAAATTCTCGTATATATGTAAATCTTTCTGATTCTCATCGTTGTTTATGTTGATTCAAATTTTTAAATTGTAGTCTAATAAAACAAAACGATATGACCCATTATCATCTTGTATCCCGCATTGCGATCTACATACTGTCTGTTGTGCTTATTTGTTTTGGTATTTTTCATTTTTTGTATCCCCGGGATTTATTTGTTTATGTTCCGCTTTGGTTGGTTGGTGGCATGGTCTGGATCTATGTTGTGGGTGGGGTTTTCATTTTGGTAGGCTTGTCTTTTTTGACAAATCAATATGTAAAGTTTACCAGCTATTTGCTGGCTGTTATCCTGATACTTTTTATACTGAGTGTGCATGTACCTAATTTTATTAACGCAGGCGATAAAGAAATGCGGCAGTTTGCGTTGATGAATATTTTAAAAGATACTGCCATCACAGGTTTTGCTTTACATATTGCTGCAAGTGCACATCACCAGCACCTGCATTTTGAGGATGCCGATTAAAAATGTATCAAGCCTCATTTTTTAAAAAAAATATAACCTTAAGTTCATCTTGCAGAAATGCACATTATTCCTTCAGGCGAAAGAATGGCGTGAAATTGTAATTATGTATGCAAGGTGCAAAGTCCTATAGAAAAAGGTATGATTTCATAAGTTTATCACTCAGGAAGAGTGAGATTAGTATGCTGGATTTCCTAATATTCCAAATGGCCTCTTAGCCATTCCTGGTATTATTCTGCCCTCCTTCTGCCAGCTGTAAAATATCCCTTATATTTCCGCTGTTTCTTTCCTTATACCTGTAAATAATAAGTATATAAACCTTCATGAAAAATTCAGTTCTCTTAGCATTCATACTTGTTTGCTGCACATCCTTTATGCCTGCCCGCCAATGGACGCAATTGATTGGTAACGATCTGTCGCAATGGGAAATGTACATCAGCTACAAACTAAAGAATGGTTATAAAGGCGATGCACCTGTGGACAGTTTAGGGAATTTAATGAAGCCGGTTGGTTATAATAAGAATATAAACAACATGTTTAGTCTTATCAAAGAAAATGGAGAGAGCGTAATAAAAGTAAGCGGTGAATATTATGGCTGCCTGTTTACAAAAAAAGCTTTTGGAAATTATCACCTTATTATGCAAACAAAGTTTGGTAACAAAAAGTGGGAACCAAGGCTGCATGAACTGAAAGATGCAGGTTTGTTGTACCATGGTAACGGACCCTGTGGCGTTGATTATTTCAGAAGCTGGATGCTTAGCCAGGAATTTCAGATCCAGGATACTTGTACAGGTGATTATTGGAATATTGCCAACGCACAAACAAGTGTAAAATGCATTCAAAAAGCCAATGGCGAATACCAGGCCAACTTAACGGACGGTGCATTTGTTTCCATGGGTGTGGGAACCGGTAAGCAGGGTTTTTGCCAGCGTGCCGCTAACTACGAAAATGCCGGTGGCGAATGGAATACCATTGAATTGATATGCTTCGAAGACAAATCCGTTCATATTGTAAATGGGCGGGTAGTAATGGTTTTGCAAAATTCTGCTTATTGGGATGGTACAAAAAGCGTTGCAATGACCCGGGGAAAACTATCGTTACAAAGTGAAGCCTGCGAAGTTTATTATAAAAACATGCGTCTTAAAAACATCGATAAAATGCCGGTAGAATATGCGCAGTATTTTAAATAAATATCTCTTTTAATAAATACAACAACCAGTAAGAAAAGATAGGGGCCGGCAGCCAAAGAGCAGTTGTCAACAGTTGATCCGGCCAATTAGCGGTACTTCGCCGCAAGCCTGCACACAAACCTTCAGCGTGGTACCAGCTATTGTCCGGCAGCCCATCGGCATTGGTAACAACAGTCGGCTTTTAAATACAAAATCGTAAATAATTTGATACTGTTTTCAACTAATCTTCGCAAAATTCATATGCCAAAAGGAAAATAATTAATGTGTCTCGGTATAATTTTTAAAATTATCCAGTATCATCTGCCACCCGGTACGTTGAAGTTCAATTGAGTTCATTTCCTCCGCTTCAAAACTTTCTGTAACGATTGTTTTATCACCATCTGCTGCAAAATATATAGCTAGTTTTCTGCCGTCACCAAGGGTGGCATCAATCAGGCTATGAGCGGTAACGGCATCATAGATACCCGCAAAATCAAAACCCATAGAGCCGTCCTTTGCCTCCATGCGGTAAACAAAATTTCCGCCTGCGCGCAGGTCATTTTCAGCTTTAGGTGAATGCCAGTCATCGGAGGCGAAGTTCCATTTGGTGATGTGTTCCGGGCTGGTAAAATATTCCCATACTTTTTCAAGTGGCGCATTTATGGTACTTTCTACGGTAATAATGGTTTTACTAATTGCTTCCATATTGTTGCGTTTGTTAGTTACAAGTGAGATACAAATTTGCAACTTCTTTTAAACATAATAAGGTGCAATAACGACAAACGCAGGGGTTATAACGACAGTAGTACCAAGGCAGCTTCTGATAATTTTAAAATTAACGGAACACTATTTAAACAACCCTATTTTATTAACGTCATTACGGTTGCCGCTTTCTGAATGCTGCGAACCTCGGTTCCGGCGGCAATAAAACTGCTGTCCCGCATAACGTTGTACGACATGGTAAGTGTGTTGCCGGCAATTTTATATTTCATACCCACAGGTTCGGTAGGTTGGGTAGTAGTGCCTATAGAAAGAGTTCCACCAGAAAAGAAAATAGAATCAGTGCCAATTAGCTTGTATGCTGAACTACTGCTGCTGGTAAAATAGGGTATTGACAAGGGAATTTCCATTGAATCCTGTAATACATTGTTTTCATAAATGTACCCTTTGCTTGTTGTATCTACACTATAACCAAGGTTAATCGAAACGGCTTTAAGATCGGATGTGAAATTGTAGGTTCCAGTATTTTGTTTGGTGTTGTAAACGGCTTTTGTAACGGTTCGAAGTGAAAGCGCTGGGTCGGCAACGATGTTTTCTACCATTGTTTCAACATGCATTCCATTAAATTTCCAGGTTCCCACCAATGATGCATTAGAGGTACTGCCACCACCTCCATTGTTGTTAGATCCGCCGTTCCCATTTTCCAATGAGATTTCTTTCTGGCAGGCTATAAGTGAAAAACAGGTAATCAGGAAAAAGAGAATGCATCTTAACATCGGATTTTTTTGGTTTAAGGATTTGCGCAAAATAATTGCATTTAAATCAAACATCGGGCTATGCTGATGAAATAAATAAAGTGTTTGGAAAATAACGTCGGGAGTTTTATTTCGGCAAATTCTTTGCAGTTCCCGGTCAAAACGCCTACTACATGATAGTTGGTTAGCTGTATTTTTACGCCTTAAACAAGCAAACATGTTAAGTAATAACGACGTACTAAAGAAATTACGGGTGGCTTTATCGTTGAAGAACGATGACATTATAGAAATACTGGCACTGTCAGGTTTTGAAATCACTAAAGGTGCATTAGGCGATCTTTTCCGCAGCCACGATCAACCGGGTTATGTAGAAGCGGGCGACCAGATCCTGCGAAATTTTTTGGATGGACTCATCATCAAGAACCGGGGTAAGATGGAGCGACCTGCAAAATGAATTAGGGACATTAATCGTAACAAAAAGCATTACCCGTTAGCCAAAGCATTTCTAACAGTATAAAATGAAAACTGTTTTATAAGTCTTTTAATACCTTCATCTGCCACTGTTTTCTGCTCTACTATCGACTTCTTTTGAGGATCACAACCGGGGGTAACCGCGGTTTTCTTTTCTATTATACCAGTTGCTGTGATTTTAGGTTAGTATTCCATTGTTTTAAATTAAATAGTATACAAATATTCAAATTAATATATATTTAATGTTCCTGGTTGCTCTGCCAATGCTTTCAAAGGCTTTGTGCTGGTGCATTTTATTTTTTAATTTAAAAAACTAAATGAATTAAGATGAAAACTTTACTTCCCTTAATATTGTTATTTGTTATTGGTTGCAAGTCTGACGAGAAGAAAGAGGCGCTATCAATGCCTGGTGCCTACAAACAAGTTTCTCAGCGGGTAAAATCAAAGGATCTTGATACCACATACAATGATTTTCCGCAATTAAAGATATTTACAGGAGATTATATGATGTATGCCAATATCAATACGCCTGATTCATTAAGCGGGTTTGGTATTGGCTCCTATACCATCAATAGCGATACAGTTATTGAAAGAGTTATCTACAATGCATTTGATAGTTCAAAAACAGACAGCGTTTCCTCTTATACATTACTGGTAACAAAAACACCAAAAGGATATAGCCAGCTAATTACTGGCATGCAATCACAAACTGGTCCGATTGATCTAACAGAAGAATACGAGGCCGTGGGTACAAACACAACCTCACCGCTTGATGGTGCCTGGAAACTTGTAAAAGTTGTTGCAATCAGAGAAAATGATACTACCAATTATGAAACTACCCAGTTTAAGACCTATGGCAACGGGCATTTTATATGGGGAAACACCTGGGCCGACTCTACTAAAAAAACACATACAGCTATTGGGTTTGGAACATTTACTATGAATGGAAACAAAGTTACAGAGTCAGTAACTGCAAGTACATATTATGATGTTAGAGGTACAAATGTGAACATCGATATTGAAATGAATGGCAAAGATGCATTTACACAGATAATCACTAATGATGGTACCAAAATAATTGAATCGTTCGAACGACTTAAAGAATGATTAAATTTATAGCAGGTAGGCCTATAAATAAAAACGGTTCACAACTGGCTGAACCGTTTTTTGTTTTGAATACCCGTACGAGTTGCATCAATATATTAATCTCATTGAAACCGGGCGTTTTTACCTGGCGTCCTGGTTCAAAATATTTTAATGTATAATCAGTTTTAGAATAACTGTTTCTTTTTCCTGTATCAGTTTTATGAAATATAGCCCGGATGGAAAATTACTTCCAGCTTGCAGGTGCCCGCTTCCAGCCAGGTTTGTTTTTTTATCTAATAACTTGCCTGTTGCATCCGTCATCATAATATTTACAGGCAGGTTTTTTCCGCTCCATCTTAGTGTGAAATTTTGATCAAACGGATTTGGAAAAGCATTGGCTTTAAAACCGGTTGCATCAATCGTCAATTTGTTTTTCGTGTTGTTATTCCTGGTAATTAGTTTCATCTGCGAATACATGGCTAGCACAAAATCTTTGTTTGTGCCATAGCCATCCTGCATACCAGATACATAAACATTGTTGTAATCGTCAAGGCCAATAAAACTTGTTGTGTCTATACTGCGAACCAGCAGTTTTTCTAACCAAATTTCATTGCCATCGCCATCATATTTTATTGTAACCAGGTTTCGGTTAATTCTTGTAAGCAGTGTTTCATGACCAGTATCATTTTGAAGACTATCATTTATAGTTATATACACATTTCCCAATTTATCCGATACTATTTCATTGGCCGAACTCAATACTTTGTCATCAAAATAAACGCCTTCGCCCTCGTACACTTTCATCCATTGTTGTATACCCGCCGCATTGTATTTGATAGTGCCAACTCTAATAGAATGAGGAAACAGGTCGGCAGCAGGATAGAGGTTGCCTGTTACAAATACATTACCGGCGTTATCTACGGCAAGGTCGGTAGCGACACTTCTTTTTGAGTCTGCAGGTGGCCTTAAAACCCATATTTCATTTCCACCAGCATTGTATTTTATGGTAACGTAACCTAAACTGGCACCAGCCACATATACATTGCCTGCAGCATCTTTGGTTTTGAAAACTAATTTGTAAGAAAGATGGATAAAGAAATTTGTTTATGCAAGCGTTTTTATGCCGTTTTGTTAACCCGTTTTTTATTGTATTGCCATTCAAGTATTTGGGTAAAAATATTTTTAAATTTTTTTTATAAGGCCGGGTTAAAAGCATAGTGAAAAACAACTTGATTAAACTTTTTAGTACTAAAAAGGGGGAAAATAAATATTAACTCAGCTTACCTGTTTTTACTTTTATTAACCAGTTGAGTCTGCGCAGTTTGTTTATCTTTAGAAAAAATGGATCTATATGAAAATGGTCAGCACGTTAAGTGCAATACTTCTTTTTTTCTCTTGCGTAAAAGCCAAAGATGTTAGCTATACTGCAAGTACTCCTGCCAATGATATCGTTCGTTCGTTTTTCAATATTAGTAATACAGATTCCATTGATTTTATAAGATGGAACTTATCATTGCTCGATGACAGTTTCCATCTTAACTGCCAGTACGGCATCTCTAAACCAAATACCAACGGTTTTATAGATGGAAAAACAATTCATATGAATGGTGCGGTGAAAAGAGAAGCAAACAAAATTTCAATACATCATGGGCATAAAATTTTGAAGCTGGTTGAATTGAACAGTAACTTACTACTGTTAGTAAACGAAAAAGATCAGGCGATGGTTGGTAATGCCGGATGGAGTTATACCCTGAATAAACTGGCAGGCGCAAAAGAAGAGAGCAGCCTTTCCGTGCCAGTGATTTCTTTTACAGACTCGGTTAAATTTGAAGGTCGCACGCCTTGTAATGTGCCAGGTATTATTGCTGAAGGACAGGAATGTTACAAGATAAAATGGCAGATTGTTTTCTTTAAAACCGCTGGTGAAAATAGTGAAGGCAATTATCGTATTAAGGGAACACCCTTCAGAAATTACGAATCAAAATCAGGAAGATGGCTTTTAGAAAAAGCGCAAAATGGACGGAGGGTATACGTTTTGTATAATGAGAAACAACAACCATTTATACACCTGTTGCCGATAGATAATAATGTGATGGTTTTTACAGATTCTGATATAAAATTATTAGTCGGAAATGAAGATTTTAGTTATACAATGAATCTTGTGAAATGGTGAGT
>JAZKGP010000008.1:0-251390 GCA_040385845.1 Bacteroidota bacterium
TATGGCAATGATTTATTTGACTGAACCCTTGAAATGATGTCCTATTTTGTTTACATTCTTCGTAGACTGAAAGAGGCATCAACGGCAAGGTTCTATACCCGAACTTTCCTTTCCCCAAGCCATCGCATAGGAGTGTATTGTTTCTTCTTTTTCAACTGAAATCCTTCTATCGCATGCGTTACAATGTGCGAAATAGCTTCTTCAATAGAATCAGTAAACAGGAAAAGTTTTACATCAAGAGGATCAATTGTCTTTTCTGTAACCAGCCTTTGGACATGCTCGTGTAAAGCTTTATGATAATCCATCCCCATCAGGACGACGGGAAACCGCTGAAATTTGCCGGTTTGAATGAGGGTAATGGCTTCGAAAAATTCATCAAGTGTACCATATCCACCTGGTAAAACAACAAATGCATAGGAGTATTTACTTAGCAATACCTTCCTGACAAAAAAATAGTCGAAGTCAACCCATTTATCAAGATATATATTAGGATGTTGTTCTTTTGGTAAAACGATATTACATCCAATCGAAATGCCACCGACGTCTTTTGCACCCCTATTGGCAGCTTCCATAATACCCGGTCCGCCCCCGGTAATGACAGAGAAACCAAGTTTTGCTATTTCCTGTCCCATCTTCCGGGCAAGAATATAATATTCATTCGTTTCTGAAAACCGGGCTGAGCCAAAAACCGTTACACAAGGTCCGGTAAAATGCAGTTTTCGAAATCCATAAATAAACTCCCAAAACACTTGTACCAGGAACTTTAATTCCTGCCATCTTGATCTTGGTCCTTCCAAAAATTGCGCTTCCCGTTTCGAACCTGTCGGAGTAAACTGTTCGTATTCGTTTGATATCTCTGGCATAGCATTTAAAATAGCAGTGCACAATTTACTAATCACTTTTCCAAACTAAGCCTGCATTTTATGGTTAGCGAAAGAAATGAATTGCCAGAGGTACAACTTTCTTTCCGGACAAATAGTCCTCCAAAAAGTAAAAATTTGAATGATTAACGCGTTAGAAGACTATTTGTTTTTGTTGGCCAGTTGACCACAGGCAGCATCAATATCTTTACCACGGCTTCTGCGAAGTCTTGCATTTACACGATTCTTCGAAAGATGTTCCATAAACATTTCAACAACTGCTTCGTCCGGCTTGCGGAATCGTGCCGCATCAATAGGGTTGTATTCTATGATGTTTACCAATTCTGCTGGTACCTGGCGGTAAATTTTTATTAGTTCATCGGCATCTTTCAGGCTGTCGTTGAAATCTTTAAATAAAATATATTCGAATGTGATTTTGTTTCCCGTTTGCTGGTAGAAATAGTTCAGGGCATCTATTAACGATTGAATATTATTGGTATCGTTAATCGGCATTATTTCATGCCTTTTAGTATCATTTGCAGCATGCAGGCTTAACGCCAGCTTAAACTTTACTTTGTCTTCACCCAGTTGCCGGATCATTTTTGCTACTCCTGCCGTTGAAACGGTAATACGCCTCGGGCTCATTGCGAGGCCGTCGGGCGAAGTGATGCGCTCAATGGCTTTCAACACGTTTTTATAATTAAGCAACGGTTCTCCCATGCCCATAAAAACAATATTGGTCAATTTCTTATTGGAAGCTTTCATCGATTGATCATTGATCATCGCCACCTGGTCAAATATCTCATCATATTCGAGGTTGCGTTTGCGATCCATATAACCTGTTGCACAAAATTTACAACTCAAGGAACATCCAATCTGGCTGCTGACACAAGCTGTTTGTCGTTCATCAGTAGGTATCAATACACCTTCCACCAAATGTCCGTCGAAGGTCTTAAAACGGCTTTTAATGGTACCATCCCCGCTGTATTGGGTGGCATCCATCGCAAGTGCGGGAAAAGAAAAGTTATCTCCTAATTTTTGACGCAGGTCTTTGCTTAGGTTGGTCATATCGGCAAAACTTTGTGCGTGTTTTTGCCAAATCCATTCCCAAACTTGTTTCGCCCGGAATTTTTTATCACCAGAAGTTATAAACCAAGTTTCAAGGTCGGCCAGCGTTTGATGGCGTATGTTCCTGATGTCGCTCATGCCGCAAAGGTAATTAATGAATAGCGCGAAACGTAGGTTCGCCGGTAAGGCAAAATGTAAAAATTACAGCCCGCGGGTTTTTAAAGGAATTTGATAGATGTGGGGTAAAAGTTTTCGAAGTAATTCCAGGCGGGTTTATCAGGATATTAATTTTTGTGTCAGCAAGAATTCAAGCTGGTCGTTGGCCGATATCAGCTTATCAATTAAAACTTTATTTTCTTCCCTCAATCTGAATATTTCGTAAGCGTTCTTTATAATAATTCGCAGCTGTTGTTCGTCCCAGGGCTTGTTTAAATAATAATATATATGTCCTTTATTTACAGCATCAATAACCGCGTTAATATCAGTATAACCTGTCAGTAAAATCCTTACCGGGTCGTTATATTCTTTCAATACTTCAACCAGAAACTCAACGCCTGTCATATCAGGCATACGCTGATCGGTGATGATGATATGAATAACATGTTCCCTTAAAATTTCAAGGCCAACAGGACCGGATAAGGCTGTGAAAACATTGTACTCTTTTCTGAAAGTAGCACGGAAAGAGTTGATATTATTAAGTTCATCGTCTACATAGAGTACATTAATCTTACCTGTAATTTCCATAGAATAGTGATCTGAAAAGTAGTTATCAAAAATCTAACCAGCTATTGTTTAAAGCGGTGAAATTGGTTAAAAAATATATTGCAACAGTGGCAAATGAGCGAGAGGCAACTAAAATTTAGCCTGCTACACGGTTTTTGGCCGATTATTTGAATTAAACTTACGTTAACCTATAATTAGCATGATTTATGTATTATAAAAAGTGCTAATTGCCTGCGTTTTTCATCACATTATCTATATAAATAACTATAAAAAATAGTTTTATAAGGGTATTGAATTATGAACGTGGTCAAATAGATTTGTTTAAACCTCCGATTATTCTTTAAAAAGTCAACAAGAACCATTTTAAAAAAGCTTTCAGTTACTGAGTTTAAATTGCCATCACCAGCATTCAAAAGTATGCGGGAAAAGATAGATTTATGATTCGGGCTGCAGATAATAGTTTCCGTAGCCTGGATTGGTCAAAATTCAAAGTTAGCAAGCTGGGTGTTGAATGATATTCTATGAAGTATAACCAATGCGAAGTGGCAGATGATATATATCTGCCTGAACTTTTTTCGCTTAAAAACATGGACGACAGGTTAAGGCATGCTGGCATTCTAGCTGACCATCCTGAGATTAAAGTGCTTGATTTTTTTCATGTACAAAAACAGGAGCTGATAAAAACGCGTCAACCGGGTAAAAATCTTGCAGCTGAAAGTGTTGCTATTTTATACCAGCAATGGTTGGCGGGAAAAGACGTGTCTGATGAAGGATGCTGGGTATATTATTCCTGGCTAAATACCCTTGTTCATATATTGGAAGAAAACGAGTTTGTTGAATTAAGAACAAATAGGAATCATTATAAAATTACTCCTGCCGAACAGCAGCAACTTGCCTTAAAAAAGATCGGGATCATTGGTTTGTCGGTAGGGCATGCAGTTGCGCTTTGTATGGCTACTGAACGAATTTGCGGCACATTAAAACTGGCCGATTTTGACAGCATCGAACTCAGTAATCTAAACAGGATAAAAACAGGAATTGTAAATATTGGAATAAATAAATGCATTGCGACCGCAAGAGAAATTGCTGAAATAGATCCGTTTATAAAAATTCAATGTTATTCTGATGGAATCAACGATGACAACGTCGATGATTTTTTACTGGAAGGAGGAAAGCTGGATATCCTGGTTGATGAATGTGATGGGCTCGATATAAAAATTCAATCCAGGATAGCTGCTAAAAAATACAGAATTCCGGTAGTTATGGAAACCAGTGATAAGGGAATGCTGGATGTAGAACGCTTTGATCTCGAACCAAACCGTGACATACTACACGGGCTGTTGCATGGTATTCCGCTGGAAAAATTGAAGAACCTGACCAATGAACAAAAGATTCCTTTGATATTGAAAATTGCTGATGTAAGCAAAGGATCTTTAAGAGGCAAAGTGTCGATGTTGGAAGTTGGTCAATCAATTAGCACCTGGCCACAACTTGCAAGTGCAGTTACGCTTGGCGGTGGTGTAGTAACCGATGTTTGCAGGCGCATTTTATTGGATCAATACAAAGAATCAGGCAGGTACTATATCGACCTTGAAACTCTTGCAGGAAATACACGTTTAACTCCGGCCGAATTGCCCGGCATTAATCCTTTTCAACCTTTTAATTTCAATTCCGCATTAGCTTCGGTGCATCAATTGCAACAACCGGAAAGCGTAGTTAAACCTTCAATCGTCCATATAGAGCAGATGATCGAAGCGTCAGCCCTTGCACCGTCTACCGGGAACGACCAACCCTGGAAATGGATTTATCATGAAGGAAATTTGTATTTATTTCATGATGCGCACCGTTCGTATTGCTTTGGCGATTTTGACAAGATAGCATCTTACATTTCATTAGGTGCTGCATATGAAAACTTGCTATTGAAAAGCAATCAATTGGGATATACTACAACTACAAGTCTTTTTCCATTGGCTTCTGATCCGCAATTGATTGCAGTAATACAATTTGTACATCCTGGTGCAAATACCAAGACCGACAGCGTATACGAACCACAACTTGTTGGGGCAATTAAGCAGCGGTGTACAAACAGAAATCCTGCAGAAGCTGCTTTTGTTTCTCCGGCGGATCTATCAATTTTAGAAGCAGCTGCAAAAAGTGTTTATGGCGCTGTTTTCCATTGTGTTTCCAATAAGAAAGAGATCTTATCTCTTGGAAGAATAATTGGCGAATGCGACCGTATTCGTTTATTAAACAAACAGGGTCACCGCGATTTTGCAGAAAGAGAAATGCGCTGGACACCTGCATCCGCGGAAGCTAGCCGGGATGGAATTGACATAAGAACACTTGGTGTTAGCGGCCCTTTGCTGGCAGCTTTATCTATCATAAAAGATGCTGATGTAACGGCTTGTTTAAAAGAAATTAATGGTGGTAAAGCATTGGTGGATGCAGCTGTTAAAACGGTAGATACTGCATCTTTCATAGGTGTAATTACATTACCCAAATATGGAAAAGAAGATTTTTTTGCGGGTGGTATTTCCATGCAGCGTTTATGGTTGAAAGCTACAGAACTCGGTTATGCTATTCATCCTTTAATTTCCCCTTTTTATTTATTTCCGCGTATTACGAAAGGGAATGGAGCAGGTTTGGATAAATATGAATCAAACCGGTTGAAAGCCTTGAGGCACGAATTTGCAAATATTATCCCACTTAATGATGATACAGCCGAAGTGTTTATATTCAAAATCGCCAAAGCTGAAAATCCTGCAATTAAAACGCTTCGCCTGCCATTGAATGAAATATTATTTGCAACAAAGAAGTAGTGTTATGGAAGCAAAGATCAGAGTTTACAAGGCCGTTGATGAGATTGATACAAGTCTTCGCTTCGTAGATGGGCACCGAAAAATGTTGGAAGCTTATGGGGTGGCAAAAGTTACAAGTGCAGGCGAATCATGGATTGAAGACCCGGACACATATGTTATTATTGCCGAATCATGTGATGACCAGCGCATATTAGGAGGCACGAGAATACAAATAAGAACACCTGCGATGAAATTGCCCATGGAAGATGCTATTGCAAAAGTCGATAAAAATATTTATGGCTATGTAGATAGAATCGGGGATTACAATGTTGCAGAATTTTGCGGTTTGTTCAATTCTAAAGAAGTAGCTGGATATGGTATTGGAAGCATGTTTCTGGGCAGGGTGGCAATAGCTATCTCCTCTCAAATTGGTGTAAAGTACTTACTGGGTTTATGCTCGCCGGCTACTTTAAGAAATAGTGCGAGAGTTGGCTTTGATATTTTACGGGACCTGGGTGTTAATGGTAAATTTTATTATCCCAAAGAAGGACTGATTGCTACATCTTTAATTATCGATGATCTTGATAATCTTCCAAATGCCGACCCGCACGAGCGGGAACGCATTTTTGACTTAAGAAGAAATCCAAGTCAGCGAACATTAGAAAAAGGGCCTAAAGGAGCACTTGAAATTACCTACGAGATAAACGTTGTGCAGGAGTATGAAAAAAGATTTGCTTAAAGCTTTTTTGAGTTTGGTTCTTTTGCATGCGTGTTTAATTTCAAGCGGCAAAGAGATAGTATTTGAAGGTGAAAACCTGCTGATTGGTAAAATGCTGGAAACAGCAGAAGATCATACAAACCTGCTTACTATATCGGACATGATGCGAAATGCCGTTTTTAGTAAAAGCAAGGATGAAACACCAAACTTTAGTATCAGCAACGCATCTTTCTGGTTGAAATTTACAATAGTAAATAATTCGCCGGGTGAAAAATTATTGTTGGAATTACCTTACCCTTTGATCGATAGCAGCGAATTATACGAGGTAGATGGAGCACAAATTTCCATGCAGTCACAATACGAAGGACAGCATTTTAATACTAGAAAAATCAGGCACCATAATATAGTTTTTGAAATTACAATTCCGAAACACGAAAAGAAAGTCTACTATTTAAAGATAAAAAGTAAAGAACAAATAATTGTTCCGCTAATACTAAGTAATCAAAAGGGTTTTTTGGAATCTGCCCTTACCACTCAACTACTCTCTGGCATGCATATGGGGCTTTTGATGGTGATGATACTTTTCAACATGTTTATTTACCTATCCATTTTTGAAAAGAGTTATTTGTATTACGTGTTATATATTCTTTTCATCGGGCTTACCCAAACTACTCTTAGCGGTTATACTTTCAAATATCTCTGGCCGGCATCACCCGATTTTAATCATATTGCTATTATACTGTTTCCTGCCCTGGGAGGCATTTTTGCAATCCTATTTTTCAGGAATTTTTTGCATACAAAAGATAAGGTTCCTGTTCTTAATAAAGCGCTTAATGTAATAATTGCATTATATGTTTTAGCTATCATAATGCGGCTTACCGGGAACGATAAACTGAGTTTTAGAATAATAGATTATGCAGGATTAACAGCAACATTACTGGGTATTGGAATTGCTGCAAAACTTTCACTGCAGGATTACCGGCCGGCAAAATTCTTTTTATTGGCATGGACTATATTTCTCGTAGGCATCATTCTTTTCGTAATGAGAAACCTGAATATTTTACCCTACAATGTATTTACAAATTACACCATGCAGGCAGGAACCGATATTGTAGTAATCCTCCTTTCGTTTGCACTCGCCGATAAAATAAATATACTTAAACGCGAAGAAGAAAAGTCAAGAGAACAAGCATTGCGTGTGTCGTTATTGAATGAAAAAATTATTCGCGAACAAAACGTGTTTCTCGAAAATAAAGTGGAAGAAAGAACAGTTGAATTAAAACAAACTAACGTTGAACTTAATAATACGCTGAACAAGCTAAAAGATGCGCAGGGGCAATTAATTGAATCGGAGAAAATGGCATCGCTAGGCCAACTGACCGCAGGCATCGCACACGAAATAAATAACCCCATCAACTTTGTAAGTTCAAATATTCGACCGTTAAAAAGAGATATTAATGACCTGCTGGAATTGCTGGCGGCATATGATGAAATTAAGCAAGTGGATTCATTAATTGCTTTACAGGAAAAACTTACGGCTGTTGAAAAATTGAAAAAGGAAGTTGACCTGGAGTACCTGAAAGAAGAACTTGACATGTTACTAAAAGGCATGGAAGATGGTGCTAACAGAACGGTTGAAATCGTAAAAGGGTTAAAGATATTTTCAAGGGTAGATGAATCAGATCTGAATTTTGTAAACATCAATGAAGGAATAGAATCAACGCTGGTTATTTTGAATAATCAAATGAGTAGCCGCATGAAACTGGTTAAAGATTTGGGCAACATACCAGCCATTGAATGTTATGCAGGTAAGTTGAACCAGGTATTTATGAACATCCTTACGAATTCCATTCATGCAGTGCTGGATCATCCCGAAACAGAAAGGATTCCTACCATCCAGGTAACAACAAGCATGCTTAATGATCAACAGGTTGTTATCTCCATGAAAGATAACGGGGTAGGAATGACGCCCGAAGTGAAAGCTAAGATTTTCGAACCTTTTTTTACTACCAAAGACGTCGGGAAAGGAACCGGCCTGGGACTGTCGATCGTCTTCAAAATTATTGAAGCACACAATGGAACAATAGAAGTAATTAGCGAAGTAGGAAATGGTACCGAGTTCAAAATAGTATTGCCGGTTAAAAGACATTAATTTTTATTAATATTAATGATGGATAATTCCCTGATCAATGTGCTTTACCTGGACGACGAATTGCATAACCTGCAATCATTCAGGGCTACTTTCAGAAAGCAGTACAATATTTACACAACTGATTCCATTGAAGAAGCGGAAGCTATCCTGGATAATAATAGTATCCATGTTCTGCTGGCAGACCAGCGTATGCCTGTTATGACCGGTGTGCAGTTTTTTGAAAAAATCAGGAAGAAACATGGAGACGTAATAAGGATTTTAATCACCGGGCACACCGATATCAGTGCGGCCATTGATGCCATCAATAAAGGTGAAGTATTTCGTTTTATAGATAAACCCTGGGATTATACCTATGTACAGAATGCAATAGCACACGGGTTTGATATTTACAAAACAAAAACAGAACTGGCGCAGCGGAATGAAGATTTGCAAAAGGCCTATGATGAACTGGATAAATTTGTATACAGTGCATCTCATGACTTACGAGCCCCTCTTATGTCGGTTATAGGTGTTGTTACACTGGCATTAATGGAAGACAAAGTGACTTCTCAAAACGAATATCTTGGGCTCATAAAACAATCGGTACTTAAACTGGATGCGTTTATTTTGAGTATTATCGATTATTATAAAAATGCAAGAGGCGTACCGGTAATACAACCTATTAATTTTAATGAACTCGCTGTAGATGTAAAGGAAACTATCATGTATTTTCCTGGTTTTGATAAAATTGATCACCGTATCATAGTGAACCAGGAAGGCATTTTTAAATCTGATATAATAAAACTCCGGATTATTTTGAATAATTTATTAAGTAATGCGGTAAAATTTCAGGATCCAAAAAAAGAAGCACATAATTTCACGCTTGAAATAAATGCCAGCGAAAACGGGTGTAAAATCCTTATTTCTGATAATGGACTGGGCATAAAAGAAAAGGATATCGAAAACGTTTTTAAAATGTTTTACAGGGGTGGCAATGCCGCCAGCGGTTCGGGTATCGGTCTTTACATCGTTAATGAAGCAATCTATAAACTGGGGGGCAAAATTTCTGTACATTCTGTGTACGGAGAAGGAGCAACCTTTGAAATCACACTTCCATCCATAAATGAATAATGGCAATGCCAAAACAATATAAATTTTTACTTGTAGACGATAGTTTACTGGATCTTTTCATACATAAGAAGATGATTGCTATCAGCAATATAGCAGAATCAATCACCACTTTTAATTCTGCTGAAGAAGCACTGGAATACCTGCAGGAAAATGAAAGTATTATGGAAGAAAGCATCATGTTACTTGATCTTCAGATGCCGGGTATGAATGGCTTTAAATTCATCGAGGTATTTGCCACATTAAGCGAAAAAATACAAAAAGCACTTCGAATCTTCATCCTCTCTTCAACCGTTGACCAGGGAGATATAAAACTTGCTAAAGAGAATCCTTATATAGAAGACATGATTTCGAAACCAGTGGATGTAAGTGCCCTTAAAGTTAAATTGGAAAATAAAAGGCTTTAAACACTTTTCATATAAACTTTTCGGTAGTTCGAAGGCGTAACTTGTTTAACTCTTATGAATTGTTTATTGAAATTCGCTAAAGTATTGTAACCACTATCATAGCATATTTCCTGGACGGCCATTTGCGTATCCATAAGTCGCTTACATGCATGGCCAATTCTTACTTCGTTTAAAAATTCAACATAAGTTTTCTTAGTAGTTTTTTTGAAATAGCTGCAAAATGCCGGTATGCTCATTCCTGCATTTGCCGCAATTTCTTTTAGCGAAATAGCATCCTGGAAATGCTCAATCGTATATTGAAATATGGCATCGATCCTTTCCTGTCTTTTTTGATTGAGTGGTACAATTTCCTGGGTAGAAACGGTCTCATACTCATCCGTTTCAGCAATTACCTGCAGGCATTTACATAATTGTATAATACTGCTAAATCCTGTTGAAAATTCAAGATTCCTGATAAGTGGTTCGACAATTTTTTTTGCCTTGCCGGTAATTCTGATGCCGCAGGCAGATACTTCCAATAATTGCCGGATAATTCTTGTTTCCGGTAATTCTATAAAATCAGCCCCCCAAAAATCTTTTTTAAAATGAATAACAACGGCACTGGTGAAAAGATCCGCATTTTTCTTTTGAAAAGTATGGGGCAGGTTTGATCCCAGGAAAAATACATCCCCAACTGAAAATGTACCAACATAGTTGCCAATATAGCTGGTGCCCTCACCTTCAGTAAATAAAATAAGTTCGTATTCGGTATGCTGGTGCCAGGGTACTTCAAATTGAGGTGTTGCATGCGTTTTTGCCACGAACGACCTGTTTTCTGCCAGGGGTAATTTTTCTATTATTGGTTTCATATAATGCCTGAAATGGTATTGAAACGTCTATTTTCTTACTATTTTATTGATTAATCTCTTTAGATTGCGATTTAGCTGCTAAAATAGTTTTAGTAATTGATAAAAAAGTAAATGCATTTCTACTCAGTCAGGAATAATTTAGCTTTTTGAAAAACAAGTTGATTGCTTGTGATTATTTAAACGGGTTGCATAGTAACAATTTCGCAGGATAGTGTTCTGAAGCTGAGAAGCTGCCAGATTGCCGAAGGGTAGCTGGCCACTTGCTTAGCACACAGCGCGGCTGGCCACTACCACGGGAAGCTGGAACTACTGTTATTTTGTTTACTTTTCACGGCCCCTCAATTCTGCCAGTCAGCAGTTGTTTATAGCCCGGAAAAAATGCCATATGTTATTATTAGGAATTGATATAGGAACTTCTTCAATTAAAGTAAGTATAGTTGATACCCATAGCCAGGATTGTGTGGCATCAGCACAATATCCCGATTCTGAAACGCCCATCGAATCATTACATCCTGGTTGGGCTGAGCAGGATCCTGAAATGTGGTGGCGGCATGTGCAGCTTGCCATTCAAAAAGCTAATGCATCAAAAGCTTACAATCCAAAAGATATAGTTGCTATTGGTATTGCCTATCAGATGCATGGGTTGGTTATGGTTGATCATAATCAAAATGTTTTGCGGTCCGCCATTATTTGGTGCGATAGCCGTGCAGTGCAAACAGGAGATAAAGCATTTCATGCAATTGGCGAGGAAAAATGTTTATCGCATTTACTTAATTCGCCCGGCAATTTTACCGCCAGCAAATTAGCCTGGGTAAAGGAAAACGAACCGGAAGTTTATGCAAAAGCTACCAGCATCATGTTGCCAGGCGATTTTATTGCAATGAAGTTGACAGGAGAAATTACGACCAGTTCATCAGCCTTGTCAGAAGGTATTTTTTGGGATTTCAAAACCAATGCTGTATCAGAAGATATATTGGAACAATATGGATTCGAAGCTTCCATATTGCCTGTAATTAAACCCGTGTTTTCAGCTCACGGCAGCATTAAAAGTGGCGTTGCCGATGCATTGGGATTGAAGTCTGGAATAACGGTAACCTATAAAGCGGGCGATCAGCCCAATAATGCATTGTCTTTAAATGTGATGCAACCAGGTGAGGTTGCGGCAACTGCAGGTACTTCTGGTGTTATTTATGGCGTAGGTGATACCCTTAATTATGATATACATTCAAGGGTAAACAGCTTTGCACATGTAAACCATACTGCAACAAATCCACGTATTGGAACCCTGTTATGCATTAATGGAACGGGTATTGCAAACAGCTGGACCAAAAAGATTGCGGGTAATGCTAAAAGTTATAATGAAATAAATACAGCAGCCAGCAATATTAGCATTGGAAGCAATGGTTTGTCGGTTTTACCTTTTGGTAATGGCGCTGAAAGAATGTTGGTAAACAAAACAGTAGGGGCCCATTTCAATGGTATAGATTTTAATACCCATACCGATGCACACCTGTTTCGTGCAGTGCAGGAAGGTATTGCGTTTTCATTCAGGTATGGCCTGGATATATTAAAAGAAAATGGTATTAAACCAAATGTGATAAGAGCAGGCAAAGCCAATATGTTCCTAAGCAATTTGTTTGCGGATGCTTTCGTAAATACGTTACAAGTTCCGGTTGAATTATATGCCAATGATGGAAGTGTTGGTGCTGCATTGGGTGCTGGCATTGGTGCTGGTATTTATAAGGAATCATCCGAAGCATTTCAACATGCAAAGCCTTTGCAAATAATTGAGCCCGCACATAATAAGTATGAGCAACACTATCAAAGCTGGCTTGGTTTACTTAACAAGCATTTATTAAATGTGCAATTTGTGTAGTAAATAAGATTATTTATTCATAACATTTAAAAATAATATAAAAATGGCAACAGTTATTACAGGTGATAAGGCATTCTTTGGTGGAATAGAGCAGATCAGGTATGAAGGTCCGCAATCAGACAATCCTTTAGCATTCCGGTGGTATGATGAAAATCGTATGATATCGGGAAAAACCATGAAGGATCACCTGCGTTTTGCTTGTGCATACTGGCATTCTTTCTGTGGTAATGGTGCCGATCCTTTTGGGGAACCGACCCACGACTTTCCATGGGCTGTAAAGCCGGATGCTGTTGAACGTGCAAAAGATAAAATGGATGCAGCTTTTGAATTCATTACAAAAATGAATTTGCCTTATTACTGTTTTCATGATGCGGACGTTGTTGATTTTACAAACGATGTTGCTGATAATGAAAGAAGATTACAGGCATTGGTGGAATACGCTAAACAAAAACAACAGGATAGCGGGGTGAAGTTGTTATGGGGAACAGCTAATTTGTTTTCGCACAAAAGGTATATGAATGGCGCTGCTACCAACCCCGATTTTCATGTGTTGGCACATGGTGGTGCGCAGGTAAAGGCCGCTTTGGATGCTACTATTGCACTTGGTGGTGAGAACTATGTTTTCTGGGGTGGCCGCGAAGGTTATATGACTCTTTTAAACACCAATATGAAGCGCGAACAGGAGCATCTTGCCATGTTCCTTCATAAGGCTAAAGACTATGCTCGCAGCCAGGGATTTAAAGGAACTTTCTTTATTGAACCCAAGCCATGCGAACCTACTAAGCACCAGTACGATTATGATAGTGCAACAGTGATCAGCTTTCTGCGCCAGTATGATTTGCTGGCCGATTTCAAAATAAACTTAGAAGTAAACCATGCTACGCTTGCTGGCCATACTTTCCAGCACGAAGTGCAGGTTGCTGCCGATGCAGGTTTATTGGGAAGCATGGATGCTAACCGGGGTGATTATCAAAATGGATGGGACACCGACCAGTTTCCAAATAATATTAATGAACTGGCAGAGATTATGCTGATATTTTTAGAGGCGGGTGGTTTGAAAGGTGGCGGCATAAATTTCGACGCAAAAATCCGTCGTAACAGTACCGATCCTGCTGATCTTTTTTATGCGCACATTGGTGGTATGGATGCTTTTGCAAGAGCATTGGTAATTGCAGATGATATACTTACAAAATCTGACTATAAAAAAGTACGTGAAGATCGTTATGCGTCATTCGATAGCGGCCAGGGCAAGGCTTTTGAAACTGGAAGTTTATCACTATCTGATTTACGTGATTTTGCAGTTGCCAATGGAGAACCTGCTACGAAAAGCGGCAGGCAGGAATACCTCGAAAATATCGTTAACCGGTATATTTAATTTTCAATAGACATTTTCGTTAGAGTGCCCTGGTATTTCCGGGGCATTTTTTGTGCACCCCCTTTGGGCCGGGCTTTCGGCAGTACTCCGCAGCGCCGGCAGATACAGGCTAGCTTCGCATTGTTATACTGTAGCCGGCGCTTTGCGGGGTACTCGCCTCTATCCCTGGTGCAAATACAAGTGTTGTCCATTTATTTCTGGAATGTTCTATAAATTGTGAGGATCTTTTTCCAAATAATTCTAAGCCTTTAACTAGTGCTATTTCGGTTTCTTTGCAGCCGTGCAAACAAAAAAACAATCATATATTCTTGGAGGTGTTATAATCACGCTCATCGGTGCAGTATTATTTTCCATGAAGGCTGTTATAGCGAAACTAATCTATCATCAATCGGAGATAAGCGTAGTTAGCCTGCTCACATTGCGCATGTTGTTTGCCCTGCCATTTTATATAGTCATGTTTATTAGATCTTACCCGTCTTATGTAAAATATAAGCAGCCAGGAAAACAACCATTATCCATCCAAAGAAATCTTTTTTTACAAAGTATTTTTATAGGAATAATGGGATATTATATCAGCAGCTGGCTGGATTTTACAGGTTTAAAATTTATAAGTGCAGGACTTGAAAGAATTATACTTTTTACTTATCCCACCTTTACTGTTGTATTTGCCGCTTTATTGTTTAAGGTCAAAATAACAAAGTACCAGTTGATCGCATTATTAGTCTCCTACCTGGGTGTGGCTATTGCATTTGCAGGCGATATAAAAGCAGGCCATTCCACAAACATTGCAACAGGAAGTGTTTTAATATTTGCGTGTGCAATTACTTATTCGTTGTATGTTTTAATGAGTGGACGAATAATTCCTAAAATGGGTGTACAGTTTTTTACTGCCGTTGCAATGATGAGTGCAACAGCAGGGGTATTTGTACATTTTTTGATTTCAGGCGATAGCATAGCATCCCTGCAACATCTTTCTTTCAAAATTTATTTGTATGTATTGATCATGGCAGTATTTGCAACCGTTGTTCCTTCACTACTTTTGTCAATTGGCTTAAGCAGAATAGGTAGCAGTAACGTCGCCATCATTTCATCCGTTGGACCCATGGCAACTATCATCCAGGCATATTTTTTACTGGGCGAAAACTTTGGATGGCTGCAGGCGATAGGTACCATTTTGGTGGTGGCAGGGGTCTGGATTATCGGCAGAAAAGTGCAAACTCCTAAACCCGTTTTAGCTACGTCAGTTTCCGAATAAAGAAGCATCAATGTTGGGAATTATGGCAAGTGCATTTTTGTAGTAAATTTTTCTTAATATTTCATCGGGAAGATCAATGCCATACATGCGCCAGAAAGCATGGTATTTTTTGTGGTATGGAAAATATTCATCCGCTGTTTCCAACACTCTGAAATACGTTTTATATTCCTCCGGCACCCAGGAATCTTTTCCGAATAAAATACGGTCCTGGTATTTTTCGAAAAAAGCTTTTGCAGCTCTCGGTTGTCTTCCCAATTCAGCAATCACTGCTCCAAATTCAGTATACACGTTTGGCATTTCGTCCAACAATTTGCTAAGGATTTCTAAGTCATTCGCATACCATCCAAAATGGGCTGCTATATATTTTGTTCCGGGATGCTTTTTAAACATGCGGTGCTGTTCTTCGATCAACGTTTCCCAGGGAGCGGGGTTTTCTGCACCACGTTTGCGACCAGGGTGAGTAACAATTTCCAGCCACCTTTCATTCTTTTCATTCACATCATCCCAAAACGATTTAGGGTCTGCCGTGTGTATTAAAATCGGAATATTTAGTTTCCCGCAGGCATGCCAAATGGCGTCAAGCCGCCCATCGTCTACCGTAACTCTTTTGCCTGTATTATCTTTTACGCTAAAACCAAGATTTTTAAAAACCTTTAATCCGTTAGCACCATTTTTCACATCTTCCTCTAATTTCTTTACGGCTTTTTCGGTCCAACCCGGGTTGCCAATACCATCGAAATCTATATTGGCAAATATGATAAAACGATTTGGAGCATTTTCTTTTACACTTTCCAATTTTTGTTTTAATTCAGCTCCGCTTCCACCACTTAGGTTTACCATCACCTTCATGTTCAATTTATCCATTTCTTTTACAAGGCCGGTGATGTCCTGCGATTTCATATTCCATTGATGATTGTGAACGTCAATAAATGGAAACTTAGCTTTGATAGTTACATGTTCGGGTACTTTTAAAGTAGACAGCGGTTCATACTTTTCAAAATCCATTTTTTCAGAATGCTCTTGCGCAAAGGCGGTTGTAATGGTCAACATACCGAAGCTAATAATACGAATAACGGCTCTAAGCATAATCACAAATAGTTTGTATAAAGATAGTGGCATAAAATTATTGGATCATAAAGCGTTGATGCCATAAAAAAAGCAGTGTTACCACTGCTCCATATTCTTTACGTTATTTATTTAGAAAGGATGAATACATCCAGACCAGTTTTTCCTGGGCCCTGATGTAATCACTCATTAATGCATTAGTGCCTTCATCTTCTATTTCGGCTGATAATGATAGTATGTTTCGCTGCAAAAGAATGATAATTTTAAAGGAAGCAAGGATATCTTCAACAGCTTTTATGCCGTCAGAAACATCTTTGCTTTCTTTTATTTTCGCCAGTTCGCTATACCTGCTATAATTGTGCTGGGGGGTGTCGCCAAGTGTTAAGATACGTTCAGCTGTTTCATCAATTTTTAAAACGAGATCATTGTATAATTCTTCAAACTTCAGGTGTAGTTCAAAAAATTTTTCACCTTTGATATTCCAATGATAACCTCTTACATTTTGGTAAAATATAGAATAGTTAGCCAACAATTCATTCAGATTAACCGATAATTCTTTAGATTTTTCACTGTTTAATCCAATAGCATTTAATGTATTCATTTTAAGGTTATTTATGCTTATAAAATTGATCTTAATTTCCAACTTGTTTTATGACATTATTCAGGAATCAATCAAAATGGAAACTGATTGCCGCACTCATCGCAACAGTTTGCTGGTTTCCAGTTGCAAGTGTTTTAATTATGCAACTGCCTTCTTCCAGTTCTTTGCTTCCAATTATTACAACATAAGGAATACTCTTCTTTTCGGCGTATTTAAACTGTTTATCAAATTTAGATTGCTCATGAAATAGCTCGCAGGCAACTCCTGCATTTCTCACCTGCTGCATCAGTTCATAGGCTTTGTCTGCCTCTGCCTCACCGAGATTAAAAAACAATACCCGCGTTCCTGTTTGAACTGTTGCAGGAAACAATTGCAATTCTTCCATTACATCATAAATGCGGTCGAGCCCAAAACTGATACCCACACCAGGAAAGTTAGGTACTCCAAATAAGCCTGTGAGATCATCATATCGACCACCTCCACCAATGCTTCCCATTTGCACACCCTTTGCCTTCACTTCAAAAATTATTCCTGTATAATAATTAAGTCCTCTCGCAAGGGTAAAGTCAACCAGGATGTCAGCGTTGCTGTTTGCAGCGTTTGTCTTATTTAACACATATTCTATTTCTGCAATACCTCTGCGACCCATTTCATTTTCCTGCACCAGTTTTTTTAACTGCGAAATTTTATCATTGTTCGAACCAGAGATATTCAGATAGTGTTCAATGATTTGAACCTGGGAATTGATTAATCCCGTCTCAATTAATTCTTCCTTTACTTGATCAATACCAATTTTATCTAATTTGTCTATCGCAATTGTAATGTCCGTCATCTTATCTGCCCCACCACTTATTTCTGCCAGTGCAGCTAATATTTTCCTGCTGTTGATGCGTATTTCAACCGGCACCTGTAGCTTTTGAAAAACATCATTGTAAATATGGGTTAGTTCTGCTTCGTTTATAAGTGACGTACTGCCAACTACATCCGCATCGCACTGGTAGAATTCCCGGTAACGACCTTTTTGGGGGCGGTCTGCACGCCAAACCGGTTGAACCTGGTATCGTTTAAAAGGTAAATTTAGCTGGGTATGGTTCATTGCCACATAACGGGCGAAAGGAATGGTGAGGTCGTATCGTAATGCTCTTTCGGTGAGGTTTTTATCGTTTTTTCCTAGTAAAACATTCTCAAAACCTGCTTTCGATTTTTCTATATTCCTGGGATCATTTAACCCATTGTTCAGGATTTTAAAGATCAGTTTATCTCCTTCTTCACCATATTTTCCCATTAATGTTTCCATGTTTTCCATGGCAGGTGTTTCGAGGGGTTCAAATCCATATAATTCAAAAACAGATTTAATTATACCGATAATAAATTGTCTCTTTCTTAAAACAGCTGGTGCGAAGTCCCTTGTGCCTTGTGGAAGGCTTACGTTTACTTTGGCCATTATGATGTCAATTGTTATACTGTGGGATTAATTACCGATGGATGAGTTTTGCCAAACTTGTATATAATGGCATCACAGGCTTTTGATATAAGTTCGAAAACTTCATGAAAGCCCACTTCACCACCATAATATGGATCGGGAACGGACTTTTTTTCGCCGGGATACAATGAGTCTAATAACAAACCAGCTTTCGCAGGCTTCCAATGGATACCTGCCATTTGTTTGGCATCTGCCAGGTTATCTTCATCCATAAAGAAGATAAGATCAAATGTGTTCATATCATCTGAGCTGAATTGCCGTCCTTTTTGCTGGCAAATATCTATTCCATTTAATCCAGCAACTTTTTGAGAAAGCTTGTGTGGAGCATGTCCTACATGCCAATTTCCGGTTCCCGCACTATCTACCTGCCAGTTTAGCCCTGCCTTATTTGCCTTGTCCTGCAGAATTCCCTCTGCCAGGGGACTTCTGCAAATATTACCAAGGCATACCATCAAAATTTTCATATATGGTTTTTTGTTCAATTAAAAGTAGGATACTTAGTACTGCAATGCCGGGCGCAAATGTAATCGCTCCTCTTCTGCCAGCCATTCTCCTAATAAAATTTAAAATTTGATCGCAGCCCTATGGAAATTAAAAAATGCTGCATCCTTTACCAATGAATAAGTCTTAAAAAAAAGAAAAAATTTGTTTTGACTTTTTCATAAAACAATATAAATCAGCGATTGAATGACTGTATTCTTTTTATTTGTATGATAAATTTTCCAAAATGAATTCCTTAATTTGGCCGCCACTACAATGATTACCAACTCAAATAGCAGAAACAGGTCAAAGCCGCCAGGGGTAAGATCGATATTAGATTATTTTATGGCGCTGGTGTGGGTTTTTATTGGGTTTTTGATCTTTTTCCCGGAGCAAATAGCGGGGGTAGATATATTTAGGAACAAGCCTATTTTGCAGGGATCCATGAAGTGGGTAATCGGAAGTTTGTTTTTATTATATGGTTTGTTCAGAGGATACAGGGGTTATGTAGCCTCCAAAAAAAGTAGCCAGGATGATGAATGATATTACTTGCTATAAAAACAAGGTGGTTAATATAATTGCCGGATGTGCTGCGTCGGCATTGTTATTAACTGCTGCAGGCTGTGGAAGCGAGCCAGGCAAAATACAGGAAGATGCCATGCATGGTAATATCCGGATTAGTGTTGACGAGTCTTTTAAGCCGGTAATAGATTCACAGGTTAAAGTGTATCAATCATCTTTTCCCGATGCCCATATTGTAGCAGAATATAAAACCGAAGCAGAATGCCTGAAAGACCTTACGAATGACAGTGTAAGAATGGTAATTGTAACCCGGGGGCTTACTAATGACGAGAGCCGCGGACTGGAGTCGAAATTATCATACGCACCACCCTTTGGTTTATTGGCCTTTGATGGTGTAGCGCTTATTTTAAACAAGTCGGCCAAAGATTCTGTTTTTTCAGTTGAAGATATCCGCCAGATGTTATTAGGAAATCCTTCCTATAATTATCAAATTGTAATGGACGGCGTAAATGCTACCAGCACGGTTAGGTATGCCATCGATTCATTATTAAAAGGTGAGCCTATGGCAAAATCGGTTCAGGCTGCAAAATCCAGCCCCGAAGTCATTGAGGTTGTATCGAGAAATCCTAATTTAATTGGAATGATAGGTGTTAGCTGGATTGGGAACCAGGATGATAGTGAGCAGCTAAGCTTTTTTAATAAAATAAAAATTGCATCTGTGAGGTGTGATGCATGTCCCGATCAACCTTACACCAAACCTTACCAGGCTAATCTGGCCACCGGTCGTTATCCTTTAAGAAGGGGTTTATATTATATATTAAAGGAAAATTTTCCGGGACTCGGTACTGGATTTATGAATTTTATGGTTTTTGAAAAAGGCCAGTTAATATTTAAAAGGGCATATTTGTTGCCGGCAAGAATGAGTTTTGAGGTTAGGGAGGCTGCAATCTCTGAATAGTCAATATAAAATGTGAAAAGAAATTCCAGCCTGATAAATGGAATGGTTTTTTATGACTTGTTGTTGAATATGTTAACGTTAGACTTGTATTAATCTCCCCGAAGAAAAGCTGGTCTATTATTTTAATAAATAGTCTTTTAGAAAAAAACAAATAAAGAATGATGAAGCGTTTATGTCTATCACTTGTAGCAATTGCAGTAAACTTGGCTGTATTTGCCCAAACGGTACAGGATGGTGTTAAGTTCTTATATTATGAACAATATCAAAAGGCCAAAGAAGTGTTTAATAAGTTGGTGGCAGCTAATCCTGCCGATGCAGAAGCTAATTATTGGCTGGGGCAAACCTTGATAGATGATGACAGTGTTGCTGCTGCCCGTGCACATTATGCTAAAGCTATGACGGCTACTTCACAAAACCCTTTAATAATGGTGGGTATGGGGCATGTTGAATTGCTGGAAAAAAAGAATGCTGAAGCAAGAGCACATTTTGATGCTGCCATCGAAGTCACTAAAAGTAAAAAGAACAAGAATTTCGGTGATCCCCAGATTCTTGCTGCTGTTGGCCGGGCCAATGCGGGCGGTGGTACTGATATCGGTGATCCCGTTTACGGAATAGAGAAATTGAACCAGGCTTCCCAGCTTGATCCAACAAACCCGGAGATCATGCTGAATATTGGTATCAGCCAGTTGAAACGCGGTGGCGAATATGGCGGCGAAGCCAAAAAAGCTTTCGACGCTGCTCTTGAACGTAATCCAAAGTATGCCAAATCATATATGCGTATTGGCCGCATTTTTGAAACTCAAAAAAATACGCCGTTATTCCTTGAGAATTACAACAAGGCTATTGAAGCAGACCCTGCCTTTTCACCGGCTTACCTGCAACTTTATACCTATTACCAAAACAGGGACGTAAACAAAGCAAAAGAATTACTCGACAAATACATCGCCAACACTGAAAAGAATCGTGAGACGGATTTCTTTTATGCTGATTACCTTTTCAGGGCTGGTAAATACCAGGAATCACTTGCAAAAGCCAAGGAACTTGAAGCAACATTAAATGGTGAAGCTTATCCTAAGATTCACAAGTTATTCGCTTACAATTACGATCGCCTTGGTGATTCAATTACAGCGAAGAAAGAAATGGATTTGTACATGACCCAGGAAAATCCAGCAAAGTTAACCGGTGATAGCTACGCCTACATGGCAGCCCTTGCTCTGAAAGCAGATAAGGATGCCGTTAAAGCTGAAGAGAATATTACAAAGGCTTTGGCAGTAGATACGGTGCTGGAAAATAAAATCGGTTATATGCGTACCCTTGCTGACGCCTTTGCAGCTAACCAGGATTTTAAAGGGCAATACAAATGGCTGAACAATATGATGGCTATTCGCGCCGATACAACCGCCCGTAATTATTACTTTATTATTGATGCTGCGATCAAGGCAGGTGAGTATGGCGCTGCAGATTCGTTCTCATCAAAATATATAGCTAGTTATCCCGATCAGCCCCAGGGTTATTTCATGAGAAATAAAGCAGCTATTTTAGCTGATGCTGATACCTCTCTTGGAACAGCGTTACCAGCAATAGAGCAGTACAATGCATTCTTAATGGCAGATACCGCGAAGAATAAGAATCGCATTATCAGTAATATTGGATATAAAGTGTACTATTTCGCCAATAAAGCCAAGGATTATCCTAAAGCTATTGAGGCACTTAACGAAATATTAGCACTCGATCCTTCAAACAGCTATGCTCTAAGTGCTAAAAAACAGCTGGAGCAGATTTTAAATAAGAAATCACTTACCCCTAAAAAAACTACAGGTAAACTCAATAATCCTGTAAATTCTAATTCTAAGTATTTAAAACAGTATTCTGTTTCATAAGCTTGTTGCAGGTTTTAGATTTAATTACCCTGTCTTGTATAAAGGCAGGGTAATTCTTTTTTAAAAAACACATATAAGTCACGTATATCATAGTGGCAGCTTATTTTTGCCGCAATTCAAATTGTGTAAATGTTCCGTATTCTACTTGATGTTGCCGCAACTCCAGCCCAATACCTGCCTATAGCACTGCAATTATTTTTCGCAATTGGCTTTGTTGCAGTAATGATTGGAGCAAGCCATTTTTTAGGCCCAAGACGTAGTACTGCTGAAAAGCTGGATACTTTCGAAAGTGGTATTGAACAGATTGGCAACGCAAGGCAGCCAATGGCAGTTAAATATTTCCTGGTAGCTATCTTGTTTGTATTGTTTGATGTAGAAGTGATCTTCTTTTATCCTTATGCAGTAAACTTTAAAAGTCTCGGTTGGAACGGTTTTATGGCTGTATTAATGTTTGTGACATTTTTCTTTGCGGGCTTTTATTATATCATTAAAAAAGGCGCGCTTAGTTGGGAAGATTAATTGGCAAAATATTGCTGAAGTCAACAATTAATAGCAGTCAAGCAGTACGACAATCGAACTTATCTTCTAAAAAATGGTTTTATATTGGGTATATAATTCGATTTAAATACCAACTTTAATTTATGTCAGATATAATTTATACAGGCCGCCCGGTGCGGTTTAACAATAAAGTAAAAGCAGCTGAAGCACCCCCGGGAGTGGAAGGGGAAGGCTTTTTTGCTACAAAACTGAGCGACGTAGTAGGGCTTGGACGCAAAAATTCATTATGGCCATTACCATTTGCTACCAGTTGTTGCGGTATTGAGTTTATGGCAACAATGGCAAGTCATTACGATTTGGCCCGCTTCGGTTCCGAGAGAGTTGGATTTAGCCCGAGGCAATGTGACCTGCTGATGGTAATGGGAACAATTGCCAAAAAAATGGGACCGGTTTTACGACAGGTTTATTTACAAATGGCGGAGCCAAGATGGGTGATCAGTGTTGGTGCTTGTGCCTGTTCCGGAGGAATTTTCGATACTTACAGCGTTTTACAGGGAATCGACCAGATAATTCCGGTAGATGTATACGTTCCAGGTTGTCCTCCAAGACCCGAGGCAATCATTGATGGCTTTATGAAAATCCAGGATTTGGTAGGAAATGAAAGTGTAAGAAGAAGAAATAGCGATAAGTATAAAGCTTTATTAACTGAGTACGGTATTCAGTAGATTTTAGCAAAACAGTTTATTCAAATTATTTTGTTCCCTTGGGCGGGTTAAATATGGCACTAACAAACGAAAGAATCCAGGAAAAGCTGGTCGAAAAATTTGGAGATCAACTTACCGGGTGGGATACGCAATTCGGCATGCTTTCCTTTATCGCACCAAAGGAAAGCAACTTGAAAATTCTCCAGCACCTGTGGGATGATGAGGAATTGGGGTTTAAATTTCTAACCGATATCTGTGCGGTACATTATCCTGAAAAAGAAGGGGCTGAAATTGCTGTGGTTTACCACCTGCATAATCTGTCCGATAATGTTCGCTTAAGGTTTAAAGTTTTTGCACCCGTAGCTGCGCCGGATGTGTATACTGCAACCAGCATTTATGCATCAGCCAATTGGATGGAAAGAGAAACTTATGATTTTTATGGAGTCAATTTTGTTGGCCATCCTGATCTCAGGCGAATCTTGAATGTGGATGAAATGGATTATTTCCCTCTGAGAAAAGAGTTTCCCCTGGAAGACCAGACCCGGGTTGACAAAGACGATGAGATGTTTGGGCGGGGAGGAAGCTACAATTAATATCACCTTAACCAGCTACAAAAATCTATCTAAAAAGAATTAACGGCAAAAAGCCTTTTGATATGACAGATCAAGCATTATCAAATCATATAAAATTGCCCGAAGGCAATCTTCATAAGCAAACCACTACGATGAACCTGGGCCCAACCCACCCGGCAACTCATGGTGTATTTCAAAATATATTAGAGCTCGATGGTGAAACAATTGTCAACAGTGAACAAACTGTAGGTTATATCCACCGTGCTTTTGAAAAACTCGCTGAAAGAAGACCTTTATACCAGATTACACCACTTACCGATCGCTTGAATTATTGCAGCAGTCCCATCAATAATATGGGATGGCATTTGACCTGCGAAAAATTGTTGGGCCTAACAATTCCTAAAAGAGTGGATTACCTGCGGGTGATTATCATGGAACTGGCCCGTATTTCCGATCATCTAATCTGCAACTCAATTGTTGGAGTTGATACGGGCGCATTTACAGGGTTCCTTTATGTAATGCAGTACCGCGAACTTATCTATGAAATCTATGAAGAAGTTTGTGGCTCAAGGCTCACAACTAATATTGGTCGCATAGGCGGTTTTGAAAGAAATTTCAATGACATCGCTTTTCAAAAACTTGAAAAGTTTTTAAAAGAGTTTCCGGGTGTTTGGCAGGAATTTGAAAACCTGTTCAACCGTAACCGCATTTTTATGGAACGTACCCAGGGTGGCGGTCCAATCAGTGCCGAAAAAGCTTTGAACTACGGCATGACCGGCCCTAATCTCCGGGCCAGTGGTGTGGATTATGATGTTAGAGTTGCAACACCTTATTGCAGCTATGAAGATTTTGATTTCGAAATTCCGGTAGGTACAACTGGTGATAATTACGACAGGTTTATGGTTCGTAATGGCGAGATATGGCAAAGCCTTCGCATTATAGAACAAGCTTATCAAAAAGTGCAGGAATTTAAAGGTGCAGCTGCTGATGTTTTTCATGCTGATGCACCGGCATATTACCTGCCGGAGAAAAAAGATGTTTATACCAAAATGGAAGCGCTTATCTACCATTTTAAAATAATAATGGGCGAAACTGAAATTCCAAAAGGAGAAGTTTACCAGGCTGTAGAAGGAGGAAATGGTGAACTTGGATTTTACCTGATAAGCGATGGCGGCCGCACACCCTACCGGTTGCATTTCCGCCGTCCATGTTTTATATACTACCAGGCTTATGCTGAAATTACAAAAGGCAGTATGTTGAGCGACGCCATTGTTACTTTAAGTAGTTTGAATTTGATAGCTGGTGAAATGGACGCATAATCCATTTAATCGCATAAACGGATATTTTAAAAATGAGCATACAATTTTCGTCAGAAAAACTTGCAAAGGTTCAGGAGATAATTGCCCGCTACCCTGCGGGAAAACAGAAAAGTGCTTTGATTCCTATTCTGCACGTAGCACAGGAAACTTTTGGATGGCTTAGTGCAGAAACGATGGATTATGTAGCATCGCTGTTAAGTCTTGAAGCTATTGAAGTGTATGAAGTAGCTACTTTTTATAGCATGTACCATTTGAAACCAGTAGGCAAACATGTGTTCGAAGTTTGCCAAACCGGTCCATGTATGGTAAATGGAAGTGATGATATTATCGAATACATCAAGCAAACACTTGCAATAAAAGTTGGTGAAACAACGGCCGATGGATTGTTTACCTTGAAAACGGTGGAGTGCCTGGGTGCCTGTGGTTATGCCCCCATGATGCAGTTAGGCAAAACTTTCCGCGAACATCTTACCAAAGAAAAAGTTGACAGGATAATTGATGAATGCAGGACTAATGCAGCCATTAATAATTAATACTGCATTTGATAATATGAAATACCTGTTAATCATTACTTTACTAATGTCCCAACTGGCGTTTGGCCAGGAGCCGGGTATTGAAAATATTAGTAAAAGTTTTCACCGGATGCTGGTGAGTAATGATTCAAGCCTGGCAGGTATACTTGATAGCAATGTGAGTTATGGACATAGCAACGGTTGGGTAGAAACAAAACAGGATATTCTCCGGAATTTGGCTTCAGGTCAAATGAAATATGTCGACATAAAAGAAGATAGTTTTACCGCCTCAATTGATAATGATTTAGCACATATCCGGTTTGTAGCTTTACTTACCTATGCATTGGATGGAAAAGAAACAACAATCCGGTTGAAGGTATTGGAAGTATGGCGTAAGAAGAAAGGAAACTGGCTGTTATACGCCCGCCAGGCTACGAGGAACTAATAAAAAGCATTGCTCAAGCAGGCTTAATAAATACGTTTAGCGTTCCGGTTCGTTTGCCGGGGCAAAACAATTGAAAGAATGAGTAGAAAATTATTACTTGAAAAAGCACACATTGAAAACATCAGGTTGTATGATGTTTATAGAAGAGAAGGTGGATATAGAAGTGTAGAAAAGGCTTTGAAGAATATGACTCCCGATGAAATTACAGAGGAGGTTAAAAAAAGCGGTCTTCGCGGCAGGGGCGGAGCAGGTTTTCCTTCAGGCATGAAATGGAGTTTCCTGGCGAAACCCGAAGGCATTCCCCGCTACCTGGTGGTAAATGCCGATGAAAGCGAGCCTGGTACATTCAAAGACCGTTACCTTATGGAGTTTATCCCTCATCTTTTGATTGAGGGAATGATACTTTCCTCCTTTGCATTGGGTGCAAATACATCCTACATATATATCCGTGGCGAGTATGCCTGGATTACCGACATTTTAGAGCAGGCGATTGCTGAAGCCAAAAACAATGGCTGGCTGGGCCAAAACATTTTAAGCACCGGGTATAACCTGGAGATTTACGTACAGAGAGGTGCAGGTGCTTATATCTGCGGAGAAGAAACGGCATTATTGGAAAGCCTGGAAGGTAAAAGAGGTAATCCACGTATTAAACCACCTTTTCCCGCTGTAAAAGGATTATGGGATTGCCCAACCGTGGTGAACAATGTTGAGACGATTGCAGCAGTTGTGCCCATCATAAACGAAGGTGGTGATGAGTATGCTAAAATTGGCATTGGCCGTTCTACCGGAACAAAACTCATTTCGGCATGTGGTAACATCAATAAACCAGGAGTGTATGAAATTGATATGACCATTAGTGTCGAGGAATTTATCTACGGCGATGAATGGTGCGGTGGTATTCCAAATGGCAAAAAGTTGAAAGCTTGTATTCCGGGTGGATCTTCCGTTCCTATTTTACCAGCGAATTTGCTACTAAAAACCGCGAAAGGTGAAACCCGTTTCATGAATTATGAAAGCCTCGCTGATGGCGGTTTTGCAACCGGCAGTATGATGGGTTCCGGCGGTTTTATTGTGTTGGATGAAGACCAGTGCGTAGTGAAAAATACATATACCCTCGCTCGTTTTTACCGCCATGAAAGTTGCGGTCAATGCAGCCCTTGCCGCGAAGGCACCGGGTGGATGGAAAAAATACTTTTAAGCATTGAAAAAGGGCGTGGCAAGATCAGCGATATAGATTTGCTCTGGGATATTCAACGTAAAATTGAAGGCAATACTATTTGCCCGCTGGGCGATGCAGCTGCCTGGCCGGTTGCGGCAGCTATCAGGCATTTCAGGGATGAATTTGAATGGCATGTTTTGAATCCTGATGAATGCCAGGTAAGGAATTATGGTTTAGCACATTATGCCGATGACATTCACGTTCCTGCTTCGGCATAACTGAGGTAAGAACGACTTGTTTTTTTAGAAAAATGCAATAAAAAGTTGACATGTCTGAGACACCATTATTAAAAGTAGTTATTGATAATATAACGGTGGAAGTACCCGCCGGAACAACCATTTTACAGGCCGCCCGAAAAATTGGTGGCGAAGTGGCGCCTCCTGCCATGTGTTACTATACTCCCCTGAAAGGTAGTGGCGGTAAATGTCGCACCTGCCTGGTAGAAGTTAGTAAAGGCAGTGAGAAAGATCCCCGTCCCATGCCAAAACTGGTTGCAAGCTGCCGCACAACTGTTATGGACGGAATGGAAGTGAAGAATATCACCAGCCCTAAAGTAATTGATGCCCGTGCAGGCGTTGTTGAATTTTTACTGATCAATCACCCATTGGATTGCCCTATTTGCGACCAGGCAGGCGAATGTCATTTACAAGACCTGGGTTACGAACACGGAACGGTAGGAACGCGGTATGAATTCCAGCGCAGGACTTTTAAAAAACACGACCTGGGTCCTTTCATTCAATTGCACATGACCCGTTGCATCATGTGCTTCCGTTGTGTATTTACGGCAGATCAAATTACCGAGAAAAGAGTTCACGGTATTCTTGATCGTGGTGACCATGCAGAAATAGCTACCTATATCGAAAAAAGCCTCGATAACGACTTTATTGGAAATGTAATTGATGTATGCCCGGTAGGCGCTTTAACTGATCGCACCTTTCGCTTTAAACAAAGAGTTTGGTTCACCAAACCTGTAAATGCGCATCGCGATTGTGAAAAATGTTGTGGCAAAACCACTCTATGGATGCGTGGGGATGAAGTATTTCGTGTTACAGCCCGCAAAGATGAATGGGGTGAAATTTTACCCGACGAAAATGGTAAAACCGGCTGGATCTGTAATACCTGCCGTTTCGATAAAAAATTAGCAAGCGATTGGACCATCGAAGGTTTGGCTCCAATTGCAAGACATTCGGTGATTGGGCAGGGTAAATACCAGGGACTGGTTAAACCGCTTGAAACAATACAGCAGGTAATGGACGGACGTCATCCAAAACTGTTGATGGATATTCATACCGTAAGCGAAGTAAACAAACCAGGTATCGAATTAAGTGAAATTGACGGTCCTGCTACAAGTGCTGTATTTAATAAATAGTTTTATAGCGGTGCTAAGCATTTAAGCAGGTTAGTTCCTGAGCTGCTTTTTAGATGAGTGTGTGATAAAAGGAACACTGTACTTTATACATAGGCGGTGAACAGTAAGAGTTGATTGTTTTGTTTAAAAATTGGAAATAATCAAAAGATCAGGATAGCGGTAATATTAAAAGAATTTGATAAATGATAGATTTATTAGCCATCATGGTTGACTGGGCTTTAGTAATCGAGAAATTGATTCTTATTGTAATTGTTGTTTCCATTTCATTGGGCGTAGCCATGTATTCAACCTGGGCCGAGCGCAAAGTGGCAGGTATTCTACAAGACCGGCCGGGCCCTAACAGGGCGGGTTGGTTTGGTTTATTACAGCCGGTGGCCGATGCCGTTAAATTGTTTTCCAAAGAAGATATTATTCCAAGTAAAGCAAATAAAATCCTCTTTGTCCTGGGGCCTGCACTAGCCATGTTGGCCGCCGTAATGACCAGTGCGGTAATTCCGTGGGGCGATAAAATAACAATAGGTGATTACACTGTTAGCTTGCAAATCGCCGATCTGAATATTGGTATGTTGTATGTTTTTGCCGTAGTTGCTATGGGTGTGTATGGAGTAATGATCGGTGGCTGGGCTTCTAATAATAAATTTTCTTTACTGGCAGCTATCCGTGGTGCATCGCAAAACATCTCTTATGAACTCGCTATGGGGCTTTCATTGATTGCGCTCATTTTTGTTACTGGTTCATTAAGCCTGAAAGACATTGTTGTTGGTCAGCAAACCAATGGCTGGAATATTATTTATCAGCCGTTGGGCTTTCTCATTTTTATTGTTTGTGCATTTGCCGAATGTAACCGTACACCCTTCGACTTGCCGGAGGCGGAAAATGAACTCAACTTCGGTTACCACCAGGAATATTCATCAATGAAACTTGGTTTCTACCTTTTTGCTGAATACATCAACATGTTTATCAGCAGTGTTATTATGGCTACCTTATATTTCGGTGGCTATGATATTCCTTTCTTTAACGAGGCGGCAAGCACGATTTCTCCAAATATTATTGCCTTCCTTGGTTTTGGCGCACTAATGACAAAAGCAATCATATTTGTTTTGATATTTATGTGGGTAAGATGGACTATTCCACGGTTTCGTTACGACCAGCTAATGAACCTTGGTTGGAAAAGTCTTATTCCCTTAGCATTGGTAAATATGCTTATAACCGCAGCAGTGGTATTGTTCCTAAAATTGGGTTGGCCTTTTTAATAATTATAGTTTGCCGGTACAACCCGATAAAATATTTTTGCTCACTTTTTTAAAAATTACCAGCTAAGCATTTTTGAAGCTGTTATATATATGCAAGCATTAACAAACAGGGCCAAACAGGTTGATCGAAGTCCCATGAATTTTTGGGAAAGGATGTACCTGCCCTCAATTATAAAAGGCATGGGCATTACGTTCAGCCATGTTTTCAAAAAGAATCCTACTATCCATTACCCGGAACAAACACGTCCTTTTAGTAAAGTGTTCCGGGGATTGCATGTGCTTAACCGCGATGAGGAAGGACGTGAACGTTGTACAGCCTGTGGTTTATGTGCAGTGGCATGCCCGGCTGAAGCCATTACAATGGAAGGCGCCGAGAGAGTAGAAGGAGAAGAAACATTGTACCGGGAAGAAAAATATGCTGCTAAATATGAAATCAATATGTTGCGGTGTATTTTTTGTGGATTATGCGAAGAGGCTTGCCCGAAAGATGCTATTTACCTGAGTGAAACTTTTGCACCTGCTAATTTTAACCGTAAAGGATTTATTTATGGAAAAGACGATCTGCTGATCCCTGATCCAAACAAAGATCCCGAAGGTTACCAGAAAGCAGCTGCAGGAAGGGTGAGAGAGAAAGTTGATGTAGTTGAAACCTATTCTAAACCTGGTTCAAACAGTTAGCATTGAACAGGCTATTGTTAAGTCACTCTTTACTACTCACACTTAAAATTTCCTGTTTCACACGCAATCACTCATGCTATCCCGGCTACTGATATGAATATAACTCAATTACTTTTTTGGTTTTTAAGCGTGGTCTCCGTATTCAGTGCGATAATGGTGATTACACGCAAAAACCCGGTGTATAGTGTATTATACCTGATCATCGCATTTTTTGCTATCAGCGGACATTATATTTTAATGAATGCCCAATTCCTTGCTATCGTGAACATTATTGTTTATGCAGGTGCAATCATGGTATTGTTCCTGTTTGTGCTGATGCTTATGAACCTGAATAAGGAAAGTGAACCAGCAAAAAACAAATACCTGGTTTGGAGTGGAGCGGTTGCCGGTGGATTATTAATGTTTGTAATTATTGCAGCTTTACATACTGGTGAAGTAGAGCAGGTGAATGGTATTACCAAGGGTAATATCGGATTGATAAAAGACCTGGGAGTATCACTCTTTAGTGAATATGTAGTTCCATTTGAAATCAGCAGCATCTTATTTTTAAGTGCTATGGTTGGCGCAGTGATCATTGGCAAAAAAGAGAAAGCAAAACATTCCTGATTTATTGTAAATGGTAGCCGTTAATGACTGCCATTTATTTTAATTCGACAGACTTATAAACTTTTAAACTATAAATGATTGGTGCGGTAAAGTTTAAGAGGCTTTAAAACACGTTTAATTTATTTCTATTTCGAACTGACATGCCAATAAATTACTATATCTATCTCGCGGTTATTTTGTTTTGCATTGGCGTAACCGGTGTGCTTACCCGTCGTAATGCCATTATAATTTTTATGTGCATCGAGCTTATGCTCAATGCAGTTAATTTATTATTGGTTGCATTTTCTAAGATGCACCATGCAAGAGCATTGGTAGCCGATGCAAATACGACCGTTGGTACAGAAGCACAGTTATTTGTATTTTTTATAATGGTGGTTGCAGCAGCAGAAGTAAGTGTGGGTTTAGCAATCATAGTAATGATGTATCGTAACGTACACAATGTTGACATTAACTTTTTAAACAGGTTAAAGAATTAAAACCAGTTTTTCAGAAACAGGTTGGGAGAGGTTTTATGAACAATGATTTACAATTAGCTTGGTTGGTTCCCTTATTTCCATTACTGGGTTTTCTCATTAATGGTCTTCTTCGTAATACATTATCAAAAAAGCTTACAGGTATTATTGGAAGTGGTACCATACTGCTATCCTTTATTGTAAGTGTCTGGATGTTTATCCAGGTAAAAAATGGTAATACGCATGTTGCCAATTATTTCGACTTTATTTCTGTCGGTTCTTTATCTATTCCATTTGCTTTCCAGGTCGACCAGCTATCTTCTTTATTCTTATTGATCATTACCGGTGTCGGATTTCTTATTCATGTGTATTCAACATCTTACATGCATGAAGAAAAAAGTAATGATTTCGCCAGGTATTTTTCATACCTCAACCTGTTTGTATTCAGCATGCTGTTATTAGTATTAGGAGCCAATTACGTGATTATGTTTATCGGTTGGGAAGGTGTAGGCCTTTGTTCTTATTTGTTAATTGGATACTGGTTTAAAAACACAGCCTTCAACAATGCCGCTAAAAAAGCATTTGTAATGAACCGCATCGGTGATCTTGGTTTCCTGATCGCTGTTTTTTGGATCATCAACCAGTTTGGAACGACTACTTATAGCGAAATATTCAGACAATTGCCAGGCGGTGTAAACACTGGTATCTTAACGGGGATTACACTTTGTCTTTTTGTAGGAGCCATGGGTAAAAGCGCTCAAATTCCTTTGTACACCTGGCTTCCGGATGCAATGGCTGGTCCTACACCCGTTTCGGCATTAATACATGCTGCTACCATGGTTACCGCTGGTATTTATATGATTGCCCGCAGTAATATCATGTACTCACTGGCACCTACCACAATGAGTGTTGTTGCGGTAGTTGGATTAGCAACTGCCATACTTGCTGCCACCATCGCTTTAAAACAAAACGACATAAAAAAAGTGCTGGCTTATTCAACAGTCAGCCAGCTTGGATATATGTTTCTCGGCCTGGGTGTTGGAGCTTATACAGGTTCAGTTTTCCACGTAATGACACATGCTTTTTTTAAAGCATTATTATTCCTTGGTGCAGGTTCCGTAATACATGCCATGCATCACCAGCAGGATATGCGTTATTACGGAGGCCTGAAAAAATACATGCCTGTTACACATCTTACCATGCTAATTGGTTGCCTCGCTATTGCAGGTATTCCTCCTTTCAGCGGGTTCTTTTCTAAAGATGAAATACTCGTTGCTGCATACGCACATAGCCCTATTTTGTATTATATAGGATTGGGCGGTGCACTGATGACAGCTTTTTATATGTTCCGGATGTATGCTATGACTTTCATGGGAACACATCGTAGCGATCTGCATCATCACCATCCACACGAAAGCCCGATGGAAATGACGGTACCACTGATCATCCTGGCAATCTTAGCAGCAGGAGCAGGGTTTCTCGGTATTCCCGAATTATTTAAAGCAGACAGTCACTGGCTTTCCGGGTTTCTTGAACCAGTTTTCAAACAGAGTAATACCATTCTTTCAGAACATCATGTTTCTCACTCCACCGAATGGATATTACTTGCTTTAAGTGTGGGTTTGATCATTGCAATGATCGTATGGGCAGTTCGCAAATTCAGTAAATACCAATTGTTAGAAGAAGCTGCAACCGGGTTCGGAAAAGTACTTGAGAACAAATGGTATGTGGATGAACTCTATGATGCGGTGATAGTAAAACCGGTTTTAGGCCTCGGTTCGTTTTTCAATACAGTTATAGAAAAAAGCGGTATTGATAAAGCTGTAAATGGCGTAGGAAGACTGGTGCAATTTGGAAGCCGCAAGTTCAGGTTGGTGCAGAGTGGTAATGTAGGTAATTATGTGCTTATGATGGTTGTGTCCATTATCCTGCTCATTTGGATGGTATTTTATTTGAAGTTTTAATTGCAGATAATAAGGCTTCAACATAAGCCGGATGTATAAATAAATAAAGATGTTGTTACTCCTTTTAATACTTATTCCATTTTTAGCAGGTACGCTTGTATTTTTTCTACCAACACCTGCAATTGTGAAATCAGTTGCTTTTATTGCTTCATTGGCTTCACTTGCTATTGTGTTATATGCTATTTCGTTGCCACACAATCATGCAATGGTCAGCTATTCCACTTCATGGATCGGTGCGCTTAACAGCAGGTTTTCACTTGCCTTTGATGGTGCCGGCAAAATAACCAGCTTGCTTACTGCTGTTAGTTTTCCTATCATTTTTTTAGCAACCTGGAAAAATACTTACAAAAACGCCAACCAGTTCTATGGCCTGATGCTGTTGACCATGGCGGGATTAATGGGGGTATTTCTAGCTACAGATTGCCTCTTGTTTTATTTCTTCTGGGAACTTGCTTTGGTTCCTGCCTATTTTCTTTGCAGCACCTGGGGTGGCGAACGCAGGATCCCGGTTAGTTTCAAGTTCTTTATTTACACGTTTGTGGGTTCGCTGATGATGTTAATTGGTATCATCTATCTATATAATAAAACACCCGATCAGAGCTTTGCCTGGAGCAGTTTTACCCGGGCCGTATTAACGCCTAAAGAACAGGCTTTTTTCTTCTGGTTCTTCTTTGTCGCCTTTGCTATAAAAATGCCCATTTTTCCTTTTCATACCTGGCAGCCCGATACCTACGAGCAATCGCCAACAGCCACTACAATGGTATTAAGTGGCATCATGGTAAAAATGGGGGTATTTGCAGTTATTCGTTGGTTGCTTCCTTTGTTCCCGCAAATGAGCACCAATATGGCACCACTGGTTATTACGTTATCAGTAATTGGAATGCTGTATGCTTCTTTAATTGCGATGCGGCAGGATGACCTGAAACGCCTGGTTGCTTACTCTTCTATAGCACATATTGGCTTAATGTGTGCTGCCTTGTTTGTGAAAAATCAATCGGGCTATGAAGGAGTTTTAATTCAAATGTTTAATCATGGTATCAACATCATTGGTTTATGGATTGTGATAGATCTTATAGAACAACAAACCGGTATTCGCAAAATGAGCCAGCTTGGTGGTTTAGCTACGAAAGCACCAACATTGGCCATAATGCTCGTAGTGGTTGCATTAGCTAATATAGCCCTGCCACTTACCAATGGTTTTGTTGGCGAGTTCCTGATGTTCAACGGTTTGTTTCAATATAATATCTGGTATGCTGTGATAGCTGGTATCAGTATTATTTTGGCTGCGGTGTACACCTTGGGAATGATCCAAAAAGTTTTTTATGGTGAAAGCAATGAGGCCCTGGTGGTGAAAGACCTGCGATCAAATGAATCACTTGCCTTGTCACTTATCATCATTATGATAGTTGCATTCGGGATATTTCCAAAACCATTGTTGCAATTAACCCAACAGGGTTTAAACGGCATCATCAGTTTTGCAGTAAAATAGTTCGTAGAAAAACCTTGCTCACACTTCACATCTGAATCACTTGCTAATCAAGACTCTCTTATTTACATTATGAACCTGATAATATTTAGCGGCTTACTTGGTGTAGTAATGATGTTCTGCGGTTTATTTATAAAGAATAACCGTACCATCAGCTACATTGCTATTGCTGCCATGTTGTTTTTATTACTTGTAAATACCATTGAATTTACTACCGGCAATGGATTTTTTACCATTAAAGCAGCCGCAGGTTTGTTGCAACCTTCGAAATATGGATTGCTTGTTAACGAAATTTTACTTGTTGCCGGCATTTTATATTTCGTTTTAAGTGGAAGGGATATCGAGAAAGTGGGTGTTCACGTAGCCGATTACTATGCCCTGATCTTTTTTGTATTTGCCGGTATTGGCATTGCAACCAGCTATACCAGCCTCCTGATGTTGTTTCTTGGAATCGAGATTATTTCTATCCCTTTATATATTCTTACAGGAGCTGACAAATTAAACCTGAAAAGCAATGAAGCTTCCCTTAAGTATTTCCTGATGGGTTCTTTTTCAACTGGTTTAATGTTGATGGGTATTGCACTGATTTATGGAGCGACCGGATCTTTTGCAGTGTTTAAAATGAATATTGCGGAAACACCGGTCACTTATAATATGGTGGCCGGTATGTTATTACTGCTGGTAAGTATGGCTTTTAAGGTAAGTGCGGCACCGTTCCATTTTTGGACACCCGATGTATACGATGGGGCTCCAACAGTATTTACTTCTTTTATGGCAACCATTGTAAAAGTGGCAGCCTTTATTGCCTTTATCCGGGTATTCGAAGGTTCGTATAGCAGCCTTAATAAAAAGTGGCAACTCGTAATAGCTATTATCATTGCCGCCACACTTCTTATCGGAAATATTACAGCTGTTTTTCAACAAAGCGTAAAACGGATGTTAGCTTATTCTTCTATAGCGCAGGCAGGTTTTATGTTGTTTGGATTATTTGCCTTTAATGACCTTGCCCGCCAGGGAATTGTGTTATATGCTGCAGCGTATAGTTTTGCTACGATTGGTATTTTTTCGGTTCTTATAAAAATGGATGATCACACATTTGAAGGCTTTAACGGCTTTGCAAAAAAAGAACCATTGCTGGCTGGGTTACTAACTGTATTTGTATTAAGCCTTGCAGGCATTCCTCTTACTGCTGGCTTTTTTAGTAAATATTTTATGATTGCTGGCGCACTCTCAACAGGGGGCACTTATTTATGGCTTATTATCCTTGCTATGCTATGCGCAGCTATCAGTGTTTATTACTATTTCAGAATTATCCAGGCCATGTATTTCAAGACTGGCGAAGCAGAGCATACGGCTGTTTCGGTTCCCTTTAAATTAACGCTGGTACTGGTGGCCGTACTGGTAATTGTTCTTGGCGTGATGCCCCAGGTTTTATTACAATATATTTATTTCTAGTTTTAGCTATAGCATAATCAAAGGCAGTAAATGGCTGGAAAAACCAAGCTGTTTACTGCTTTTTTATATCTCAAATTTTCCTGGCTCAATTACTAAAATTACTTTGATGAATGGTTAGCAATGCTGTTCCTGCACTGCTAACTTTGTATTATGCAAATTGCAGACTCAATTGAATTAGCCTGGAATACGGTGCGGGTTAATAAGTTACGTACAGGAATTACTGTAACTATTATTGCTTTAGGTATAATGGCATTGATAGGAATTATCACAGCAATCCAGGCGATGAACCAAAGTCTCCGTGAAAGCTTTAGCATAATGGGTGCGAACTCATTTAGCATTCGCTACAAGAGCCGCGATTTTTTCATGGGTGGACGCCGCGAGGTTACTAAAACAACCAAAAGCAATCTTAAACAACGCAAATCGAATATAGGCAGGATAATAAGTTACGAAGAGGCTTATGCTTTTAAAAAGCAGTTTAATTATCCTGGAACGGTTAGTATTTCGTTACGGGGTGGTTTTGCTGAAACAGTTCAAAATATCACCCCCGAAAAAACCTATAAAACAAACCCGAATGTCTCAATGCAGGGGGGAGATGAGAACTATCTTGAATTGAATGGGTATAAACTTTCAGCTGGCCACAATTTCACAGAAATGGATGTGCAAAGTGGCCGGGCTGTTGTAATCCTGGGAGCCGAAGTTGTGAACCGCTGTTTTAATGGAAACGCTCAAAAAGCAATAGGTAAGATTGTAAAAATTAGCAACCTGCCTTATATCGTTATTGGCACCATTGACGAAAAAGGAGCAAGTGCTTTTCTTAACCTGGACAATGTGGCCATCACTACTTATAATAATGTTCGCCGGCTTGAAAATGCGGGTTCTTCTTTTAACATTGGAGTAATGGTAGGAGACTATAAATTATTGGACAATGCAGCCGGCCAGGCCACAGGCCTTTTCCGAACCATTCGTAAATTAGACGTAGCCGAAGAAGATAATTTTAATATTGATAAAAGCGATGCGCTCGCAGAAAAATTCATTGGCTTTTTAAGTGGAATAAGTGGGGCAGCGGGTGTAATCGGTTTTATAACCTTAATTGGTGCTGCAATTGGATTGATGAATATAATGCTGGTTGCAGTTACTGAAAGAACCAAAGAAGTGGGGCTTACCAAAGCAATTGGTGCTACCAGCCAGGCCATCCGCAGGCAATTTTTATTTGAATCGATAATTATTAGTTTGCTGGGAGCCGTTTTTGGTATCGTGCTTGGCGTTGCTATCGGCAACTTGTTTGGTATTTTTCTTAAAACAGCCTTTGTAATTCCCTGGTTATGGGTCTTTCTTGGTGTAGTTATTTGCTTTCTTACGGGCCTGTTCGCTGGGATTTATCCTGCAAGCAAAGCTGCGAAGCTGGATCCGATTGTGGCTTTACGTTACGAATGACCTGGTTTAGAATTATTGTACTTATTCCTGGCCTACCCACCTGCGAAAACCAGCCGCATTTTCCTGGCTAACCACTATTGGTTCTTCCGGTGAAATTGCCATAATAATCACAATACGGCTTCGTTCATCAGAATGAAACTTTTCGAGGTGTTTCATATGAACAACATATTTCCGGTTCGCCCTATAAAAAGTGGCTTCATCAAGATGAGCCACCAACTCCGTCAGGTTAGTTTCATTGCAGAGATATTTTCGTTTTTCCTTATCTACGGCAAATACAAGTTTGTTCTCGGTAAAAAGGTAAACAATATCCGCTACAGGTAATAATTGAAAATCATTTCCGCGTTTTACTATTATTCTCTCCCTCGCCCCAATTAACGAAGTGGGTTTTTTTGAAAGAAAGTAGCTTTTAAACTCCTCGTACTTTTCGAGCGTTTTTTTCAGTTTGAAAAGATCTACGGGTTTTAACAGGTAATCAATGCTGTTTAATTCAAAAGCATTGGTCATGTAGTTATCGAATGCAGTGGTAAATACAATTGGTGCTTTTACCGGGTAATTATGCAGCAATTCAAAGCTATCGCCATCCTGCAAATGAATATCTGCAAACACCAGGTCGTAACTTTTTTGTTCATTTAAAAACATTACAGCTTCTGCCACAGAAGGTAACTGAGGATAAATAAAGGCAGTGGCGTCTATGGTTTTTAAATGAGCAGAAAGGTGTTTGTATGCGGGTAATTCATCTTCAATGATCACAAATTTCATAAGCAGTAACTGGCAATATTTAAAGGATAGTGTATCATGTTCATTCCCATTTTCAGGAAGGAATGGGAATAGTAACGGCGAAACTTTCGTTCGATTTATCGACCCTGATGGTTTTTTTACACAACAACATCAGCCGCTGGTTTAGGTTTGTTAAACCAATGCCTGCCGATTTCTTTTCGTAAGGCGCACATTTAATTTTATTGGTGACCTGAATCTCTTTTTTAGAAATGTGCACCTGGACAAGTAGTGGCTCTTTTTCAGAAAAGCAATTGTGTTTTAATGCATTTTCAATTAGGGACTGCAAGGCAAGAGGTGGGATGCTCAGCTGTTCAAGGTTTTCATTTCCTGCTAACACCTGCAATATAATTGCATCACCAAACCTGAGTTGCTGTAATGAGAAGTATTCGCGGCAAAACTGTAATTCCTGTGACAACGTCACAAAAGCACTGCATTTATTTTTAAGAACATAGCGGTAAAGAGATGCCAGCTTTGCATTGTGCCTATCAGCCTCTGCAGGGTTTTGCAGATTAATGTAAGAAAATGATGTTAGTGCATTATACAGAAAATGCGGATCAAGTTGGCTGTTCAGCAATTGTAGCTCTGCCTGCAATTTGGATTTTTCGAGCAATTCGAGCTTTTCAGCTGAATGCTTTTTTTGCTCGTTTATGGATTGAAACTGGAAAATACTATTCATAAGAAGCAGACAGATTGTTATTACAAGTGTTGCTATGATTATTTCATTTGAAAAAGAACCCGGTCTTGCTACATACAAGTTCCATGTAGACAAACTTGCAATTGCAACTATGCCGCTATATACCAGTGTTAGCATAAAATAGTATTACAAGGAATAAAAGAATTGGTGGTTAATTAAAATCACTATTGCGGAAATAGTAGCTCTTATATCTCTCTAAATAACAGGAAAGGACAAGACAATTGCCAAGCACTTTTGTCTTTTCGCCGGGTAGGAATAAAATCCTATTTGGTAGTCGCATGGTATGCCAGTAAGTTTTGGTGATTAGTTAGTCAGTACCAAATTACTACCCAATTCTAATTCTACGAATTCACTCGTACTCGTATTTTGCCATCCATCAATTTTTAACATATTGCTCTTTTTTTTTAACATTGATTATTAAAGCTGCCGAAACTTTGAATATTATTCAAAAAGCTCATCGTTTTTTGTTTTTCCAAAAAATTCAGTAGCCATTTTTCCTATTTCAGTACAGTTTTATTCGGTTTCAGTAATTCAGTTTACAAATGGTTACAACACCTTTCGTTTGTTTGATGTCATGAATGCTAATCCTTGGATTTAATGAGGATTGACAGCATTCATAACCAAAAAATCAAACAAATCATGAGAAAGTCATTTACACTGTTTGTTATGCTGCTGCTTGTATCCATCGTGCAGGCACAGGAAAAAACTGTTTCCGGAAACGTTACAGACAGTAAGAACCAACCATTAGCCGGAGTTACAGTTAGCGAGAAAAATGGTACCAATAATACTGTTACAGATAATGCAGGAAATTACAATCTGCTGGTAACGGGGAAAAAACCGGTTCTTGTTTTTTCATTTGTAGGCTTTGCCGCCAGTGAAGTTGCTGTTGAAAATGACGTAACAATTTCTATATCCTTAAAACCAGAAAATGCCGCGTTACAGGAAGTATATGTTGTAGCCTACGGAAATCAAACCCGTAAAAATATCACCAGCGCCATTTCTGTAGTAAATAGTGAACAAATTCGTAGGCAACAGGTCACCTCTGTAACCCAGGCCTTGCAAGGTACTGCACCAGGTGTGCTGGTTATAAATAGCAGCGGACAACCGGGTGATAACCCCGAAATCCGGATCAGGGGTATTGCCTCAGTCAATGCTTCTGCCGAACCATTGATTGTGGTAGATGGTATTCCATTTAATGGCAATCTCAACATGATCAATCCAAGTGACATCGACAATTTTAGTGTATTAAAAGATGCAAGTGCCACTGCTTTGTACGGTAGCCGGGCAGCCAATGGTGTAATTCTTATCAACACAAAAACCGGCCGGAGGAGTCAAAAATCCAGGGTGACATTAAGTTCTACTTTCGGATGGAGCCAGCGTGCCTTGCCTGAGTACGACCTTGTAAATACGCCAAGATTGTTGGAACTAAATTGGGAAGCACTAAAAAACTTGTATGTTGATGCAGGTGTTCCTGATGCCGAAGCTGCAACGAGTACTGACCTGGTACCAGAGTTCTTATATTACAATCCTTACGGGGTAGAAGAACCTGTAGGTCCGGATGGGAAATTGGTAAGTGGAATTACACCAAAGTGGAATACTGACTGGACGAAAGAACTTACCCGTAAAAACGCTGCCCGGCGCGATATAAACCTGGGCGTTTCGGGAGGTTCTACTAACAATACTTATTATTTCGGTCTTGGATACCTTGGCCAGGAAGGCTACCTGGCAACATCACAATTTAAAAGAGTAAGTACCCGTTTCAATTTCAACAGTGATGTAAATAAATGGCTAACCCTGGGTGTTCGCAGCCAGTATGTATACAGCGACCAGAATTATCCAAACCAGGCTGGTACTTCCTTCGACAATGTGGTGCAATATATCCGTACTATGTCGGGATTGTTTCCTGTTTACCAAAGAGATGATAACGGTGAATTGATCCTTGATGCCTCAGGAAAGCCTATTTGGGATTTCGGAAACCCCGATCCTTCCAGGACCTATAATCAAAACCGCCAGGTATTGCAACCGTCAAACTTACTGGCTACAACGTACCTGAACGAAGAAAGGCGGCAACGGCATATGACTTCACTAAACGGCTATGCTGAAGCGAAAATATTGCCATCATTAAAGCTCAGATCAAATTTTGGATTGGATCGCTACGAATTTACCAGTCTCAGTTATGAAAACCCCGAGTTTGGAAATGGAGAGACGGTCGGGGGACGAATTACCCGCAGTATACAGGGAACTACATCCTGGACCTGGAATAATATGCTTACGTACAAACAGCAGTTTGGTGATCATAATGTGGAAGTAATGGGAAGTTCTGAATTCTACCGGTACCAGTTTACAGATCAAACAGGTCAAAAAACAGGCTTTCCATTTGGCGGTTTGTTCGAATTTAATACAGCAGCTAACACTGAATCGCTTACAGGTTACACCGATAACCTGGCAATAATGAGCTTTTTGGGAAGGATAAAATATGATTACAAAGGCAGGTATTTTATCGAAGGAACTTTTAGAAGAGATGGAAGCAGTCGTTTTGCCAAAGATTACCGTTGGGGTTCTTTCCCGGCAGTAGGTGTTAGCTGGTTAATTAGTGACGAAGCTTTTATGCAGGATCTTTCACCGAAAGTGAATTTATTGAAACTACGTGCTTCTTATGGCCGTGTTGGAAACGAAGCTCTTACGTCCTATTTCCCTTATATAAACACTTTTGGTACTGCCTATGATGAACTGGACAGGCCGGGTGTGTATTTTAATCAATTGGGCAATACCTCAATAGCATGGGAAAAACAAGGGAATTTTAATATCGGACTCGATTTTGGTTTATTTGAAAACCGCCTGAATGGTAGCGTTGACTATTTTCAGAAAGATGCCATTGATTTACTTTTTAGCCGGCCACTCGTCATCTCCGGAGGTATTCCATCGGTAGATTTCAATATAGGGGATCTCACGAACAAAGGTTGGGAAGTTAACCTCGGCGGAGCTTTGGTAAAGGGTAAAAAATTTAGTTGGGACTTGGGTTTGAATGCCACATTCATTCACAATGAGTTTAAAAAACTGCCACAGGAAAAATTGTTGGCTAATCCCTACCAGCGCGAAGTTGGCAAGTCGGTGTACGAATTTTTTATTCCTGAATGGGCTGGTGTAGATCCTGAAGATGGGGCAGGTATGTGGTATGCCGATGAATTGAATAATACTGGCGATCCCACCGGCAAACGTATAACAACGAAAAGTTATGCTGAAGCTACCCGTTATTACCAGGGAACTGCAATACCCAAAGTATCCGGAGGTTTAAATTCCCGGTTTAATTATGCCGGATTTGATTTAAGCGTGCTTTTCAATTTTGCTTTGGGCGGAAAATATCTCGATGAAAATTATCAGAGTCTTATTTCCGGTATCAGTGCCAGTGCAGGAAGTGCTTTACATACCGATTACGAAAACCGCTGGCAAAAGCAGGGCGATATTTCAGATGTTCCCAGGTTAGACCTGAACAACACCGATTATGCACAGGTAAGCACCCGTTATCTTTTTAATGGCGATTATGCGCGGCTTCGCAACATAACTATCGGTTATAACATCCATCCGAAAACGAAAGGCAATTTTATTGAAAATATCAGGATTTATGGACAAGCTGATAATATCTGGACCATTAGCGGGTTGAAAAAAGGTGCTGATCCGGAGGCAAGTATTACTGGTCGTACCGGAACAACTTCAAGCGTATTTAAAACTTATTCAGCTGGCGTGGAGTTTACTTTTTAAACAAGCTGCCCTATTATTTACCAACTAATTTGACATAATCATGAAAAATATACTTGTTTCCAAAACGGCCCCATTCTTACTGTTGGCTTGCCTTTTAATGGCAGCAACAGGTTGCCGTAAAAATTTTCTTGACGAGCCCAGACCCACTCAATCCGTTACGGAAGAGGAGGTGTTTAGATCCGAAGCAGGCGTTCGCTCTTACTTCAGCGGCATTTATTCAAATATGCGTACTCAATGGCGGCCAATTGCTGCTGTAGTCGAAAATTCAACTGATGCCTGGGGATACAATTCCATCAATCTTGCCAGGATTAACAAAGGAATAGATATTATAAATCCCGGCGGTTGGTACCAGTTCGACTATCGTCACGAGAACCGTGAGCCTGCCTACCGGCGAACTCGCTTTACCTGGCAGTTTTTATACGAAATAGTCAACCAAACCAATGTGATCATAGCTGGCGTGGCTAAAAGTGCTTCGATTGCCGACGCTGCTAAACTGCAGTTAACAGCCGAGGCCAGGGCATTAAGGGGCTGGTTATATTTTGAACTAGCCCGTGAATTCCAGTTTACAATAGCTAAAGATCCTAATGCCCCGGGTGTGCCAATATACACTGAACCTACAACTGTAGAAAATTCTGGTAAAGCCCGCGGCACTTTGCAGGAAGTTTATAACCTGGTAAATGATGACATGGCTTTTGCGATTACCAATATTGGAACCGACAGGATTTATAAAAGCCAGATTAATCAAAATGTGGTGTATGGCATGATGGCCCGCATAATGCTGGAGCAAAAAAAGTGGGCAGAAGCGGCAGATGCAGCTCAAAAAGCCAGGATTGGGTTTGATTTGGATGCAGCGGCTTATCGTTCGGGGTATGCTGATATGGAAGAAACCGACGAAGTTATTTGGGGTTTCCCACAAAATACAATTGGCATGCAACAGTCGTTATATTATGGAACACCCTCTTCATTTTATGAAAAAACAGGCAATGGTTACGATAACTTTTATGTAAATACGGAATTGGTTAACAATTTTAGTGAAACGGATGTACGCAACACCTTTTATGTTACAAATGCAAACTCAACCAATCAAAGACGTTACTCCACCAATAAATTTGGTACTCCTTCTGCCGATGGAATTACGCTTATTACCGGGGAAACAGTTCCATTGAATGAGACAGATTTCAATGAAGATCTTCCGATGATGCGGGTGGCTGAAATGTATTTGATTGAAGCGGAAGCACTTGCCGAGCTGGGACAAACTGCTGCTGCGCAAGACCTTTTATTTGAAGTGCAAACAAACAGGGATGAAGCCGCCGTTAAAAAGAACAATAGTGGGCAATCACTAATCGATGAAATTTTGCTGGAGCGGCGTAAAGAATTTTACGGAGAACTTGGTATTGATTTTCTCGATATCAAACGAAGGCAATTGCCATTGGTACGGGGAGGAAATCACCCGGTTGCTTACCAGTTTTCGTTTGCACCCAATGATGACCGGTTAAACCTGAAAATTCCCCAAAGCGAATTAGACACAAATGATGCTATCAGTGAAACCGATCAAAACCCGTAGTAACGAAATGTAAAAAAAGATAAACAATAAAATATTGGCTTCGCCTAAAGTTTGTACCAGACAGTACAGTTTTCTCATGATGTTCCCCGGGGTGGTTTTTACCAGCCCCGGCTTTTTTTTAAGATCACTTCCTGTAATCACACTTTTGTTTACCCCGGCATTATAGCATAACCCATATTTTTGAAGTGTTGCCAGCTTACCAGGAATTCAGGCTGACAAACATATTATGGCGGGTAATGATCCTTCGGTAGGTATTGGCATTCTTAACTGGAACGGGAAGAAATTTCTCGAACAATTCCTGCATCATTTGTACCTGGTTACTTATCCAAATTTGACAATCTATGTAATTGATAACGACAGCACAGATGACTCGATACATTATCTTCAAACACATCATCCTGCAGTAAAAATTATAGAAACCGGTGGCAACTTTGGAGTGGCAGGTGGTTACAACAGGGGCTTTGAAAAAATGCCGGAAAAGTACCTGCTGATGTTAAACAGCGATGTTGAAGTAACGCCTGGTTTTTTGGAGCCACTGGTTGAATTACTGGAACAAAACACCAACATAGCGGTCGTGCAGCCAAAGATTCTTTCTTTTCAAGATCGAACCCGGTTCGAGCATGCAGGCGCTGCAGGTGGCATGATTGACATACTTGGCTACCCGTTTTGCCGCGGCCGCATTTTTGAAAATGTTGAACTGGATAAAGGGTTTTACAACGATACAGCTGAAATATTTTGGGCCAGCGGTGCTTGCTGCCTCATTCGAAAAAGTGCATTTGACCGCGTAAACGGTTTCTATGAATATTTCTTTATGCACTCCGAAGAAATTGATTTGTGCTGGAGAATGATTGCAGCCGGGTACCAGGTGTTTTACCATGCAAGTTCTTCCGTTTATCATTTAGGAGGAGGTAGCTTACATTATAATTCTTCCCGGAAAATATATTTCAATTTCCGAAACAACATTATAATGTGCTATAAAAACTCACCGATTTTGGTAAGGCTGTGGTTGATTCCCCTCAGGTGTATTTTAGATCTCATGGCCATTTCGAAATTTCTTGCAGGCGGTCAGTTTTCTTTTGCAAAAGCCGTTTTGAATGCATACGGGAGTTTTTGTAAATGGACTTTATCTGGCAAACAAACCAAAACAGAAACTAAGTCACTCGATAATATAAGCATAGTGCTAAACAAATCAATTGTCTTTGAATATTATATTAACGGAAAAAAAACTTACCACGAGTTAAGGAAGTGATGGAGTATTATGAAAAAACCAGGTTTTTTTCAAAACGCATATTTTCTGCTTTTCCTGGTGCTGGTTATAGCCTATTTCCCGGTGTCTTCATTGTATTTCGGCTTAAAGAATGATGCATTCAGCGACAATTTTCCCATCAAATATTTTCTAACGGCATCTCTGCGTAGTGGGTTTAGTCCCCTATGGAATCCCTATCTAAATTTTGGGTTTCCTATTTATGCTGATCCGGGTTTTGCGTTCTGGAGCCCGGTTACCTGGTTTTTTGGCGCAGTATTAGGGTATAATGCTTACACTTTTACGATTGAAGTGCTGTTGTATATCTACCTGGCCGGTGCTTTTATGCATCGCTTACTTAGCTTTCTTGGTATCGAAAAAAAATATGCACTGGCCGCCGCCGTAATGTACATGTGCAGTGGCTTTTTTTGTGGAGAGATACAACATGTTAATTACCTGACTGCTGCAGCCTTTCTTCCTTTTTTGATGCAATCTCTTTTGCAACTTTCTGCACAGCCGTCGTTACGAAATGCAATAGTTACGGCATTCGGATATTATGCCATTTTTGCCTGCGGACATCCTGCAATGCCAATAGGTCTTATTTATTTTTTATCGTTTTTATATCTCGGCTACCTGATCAACCGGGGAAAGGCGGGTATAAAGTTAAACAAGCCATTTTATTTATACCATCTTCTGGCTTTCCTCTTTTTTGTAGCCCTTTTTATGCCTGCGATTTATAGTTATATTTCTATTGTGCAGGATTATGTTCGTAATCAGCCACTGGTTCAATCCAACGAAACTAACCTGGGATTTTCACCTAAATCTTACCTGTCTTTCCTTCTTCCATTTGCTACTGCCAATGGAAGTGGTTTTTTTGATGATGATCTCTCAATGCGCAATGCTTATTTCTCAATGGCAGGACTAATATCTGTTGCTTATTCTTTTAAAAGTAAGAGCGTTCTTGTAAGATCACTCTTTATAGCTGCAGCGGGTATGTTAGTATTAAGTTGCGGTGGTGCAATCAAGGCTTTCATTTATTCTATTCTTCCGGGGTTAGGATATTTGCGAACTAATGGTGAGTTCAGGGTTTATACTATTTTTTGCTGCTGCTTAATAGGTGCATTTGGATTTCGGGAAATTGTTGAAAATGGCTTTTTACGTAATTGCTTGCGACGATTCCTCATAGTTGCCATCATCCTTTTTATTCTTCTTTTTTTCATTAGTTTTTCAAGCATCAGTAGCTTACTTAGTAATCATTCAAAAATTTCTGTTGATAGCCTTTCATTTAGTGTATCAACCTTGATTAGCGTTGGAGTACAAACGGCTTTGGTGTGTATTTTCCTGATGCGCAAAGCAAGTGCCCGAAACCTAATGTTGTTTGTCATTTTTGATATGATGATAAACTGTTTTATATTCTTACCTATGACAGGGGTTGGTCGAACCAAACTGTCTGAAATCAATGCAGTTTTTCGTTCTTTCCCAAAAGGTATACCAATTCCACCTTTGCAGCCTATCCAGGAAATAGACAGGTTTAATTTCATGGGCAACGGACTTTTAGGAAGCTATTATTTTTACAGTAAGAAAATCGGTGCCCAGTCTAAAACAACATATCCTTCGATGTTCCTGGCTACCCGTGATTATTTTGAAAGTGAGTTTCCGAAAGAATTAAACAAAAAACCATTTATTTTTCTAAAAAAAGAACCAGGAGTTGCTAAGACAAACCTTATTAGGATAATGGCTTTTTCGCCAACTAACATCGTCTTGTCAGTGAGTTCAGATCGGCCGGATTCGTTGGTATTGCTTCAAAATTTTACTAAGAAATGGAGTGCAGAAGTGAACGAAACGAAGGTCGGAATAAAACGTTCATACCTTTCTTTTATGTCTGTGCCAATTAGTAAAGGAACACACCTGGTACGATTTCACTATTCAGATCCCTGGCTTATCTTTTTTATTATTGCAAGTTTTTGTATGGTTGTAGGCTTGCTGTTTGTATTGTTCTTTCAAAAGCTAAAATATCTACCTGGTCATAATTAAGATTGGGTTTAAAAAAGCTTTACCAGTTTTTCTTTGTTCCAATAGAAAAAGTGGCTATTCTTCTTTAAAAGAATGCGTTTTGAAGTATTACCCGGCGAATTGCTTCTAAGATGTATCCCGGTACCAGTTATAAAAAGATTAGGAAAGATCGTTGTGCCATTTTCAGTAGCGACTGGCATAATTCGTTCGGGGTGATGGTGAAGTTCATCCTTTGACAGATAATTAATTATCTCAATATAATTTGTTTCTACCCCTACTAATTCCAATGCTTCCGGCAAGCCGTTTCGAAACATAAAGCTTCCCTCATATAATTCCGGAATATTAGCAAGATAAATAGTGGTTTTTTCTAAAGATGTTTTTTGAATCGTATGTATTATGTTCTTTATTCCTTTATCAGCATACATCCAGTTTTCATTTATAGTAAGTTGCTTTTGCAGGCAGAAAGTTGCTAAACTTAGAACACCAAAAAACAACAGGTACTGATTATGTATATATAAAATCAAAAAAAACGCGAAGGCTGTGCAAAGGATGAAAGATGGTAAATACAGTAGTCGTTCCCCATCCTGGTTATGCGTATCAACTCCAAAAATACCCGGTACCAACTGGCTAATAATTAGCATCATCCAAATTGTAGTATATGCACTTATATGTGTTTGATATTTTCTGTAAACGATTATAAAAGAAGCAAAAACCAAACAGGTAAATAATAATAGCCAGGTTGCGAATTGCACGCTATCATACATGCCTGGAATTACTAACCTGCCAATGGATTTTACATATCTTTCTACATAGCCGAAAAGATTTTCGTTGAACATATCTATACCATAATTGCCAACAATTATTCCTGCAACCAATTTTCTAACCAGTACATGAAGCAGCAAGGTGGCAAATAACGGAGACGAAAATTTTGCCGATTGTAAAAAGCTCCTGTTTTTGTAAAAACATGCTATAAATAAAATGCCTGGCAATACAATAACGGACTCGTACGAAGCCAGTGAAATAAAAAAGAAACCACAGGCAATAAGGTGCTTTAGCTTTATGTTGATATGCGTTGTATAGATGTATAATGACAACAAGCTGAAAAAACACGCAAGAACTGACCCCCTGCCAACAACCCAAATAATGCTTTCACTATGAAAGGGGTAAATGATAAAAAAGAACGCTGATAAAAAAGCAAAACGGAAACTTAACTGGTAGTTGAAAAGTTTTAGGTTGAGGATTATCCTGAAAAGGAGATATCCGTTTATGGCATGAAGGAGTATACTTACTACCCGGTACGAGGATGCGTTCAGGCCGCCTAATTTGTAATTAATTATTAAAGCCAGGTCTGCAACAGGTCTGAAAAATCCTGTTGTCCAAAATTGTTTTTTTACCGTAAGGCGATGGAGAACAAAGAAGTCATCTGAAAAAAATCCGAGGTGAATTGTGTTGTAAAAAATAGCAAAGGATAAACCAATTAAAATAATTACTACAAAAACTTCAAGCCATTTATGATGTTTAGTTTGCAATTCTTCTATTTGATGTTGTTTTCTTTAATTGGACAATAACAGCTTGTTACAATATCTTTTTCTCTTCTTAATAGTATTGGCGTATGTAGAATGCTACGATCTCTCACCAGGCTATCCGGCTTCAAAGGATGTTGGCCTTTCGCTTGTAAACAGGCAAAAAATTACATTAATTATCTTCCTGGTTATGGTGGATTAAGAATAGAAGGAAAATGCTGCTTAGGAAAAAGGCTGTTGTTTGTGCATTCCAGGTTTTCGATTGCCACATCAAAAACCATTCGCCTGCAATCGCAATAAAAACGGTAAACCATAATAAAATACCCAATGATAAGCCTGCAGCGGTATATTTTTTTGCCGCTTTAAAATCGGGGGTAGTTGATTTAAAATGGCGAATCATATGATAGGCTCCCAACCAAAGCAAAACGGCAATCAAAAGCTCCCAAATAATTATAAAAACAAATAAGGCGTGGTGCAGTCTCACATTTTCGATGGCACGCCAGCCGTTTTTGTCTTTTGCAAAAGTATCCGACATAGATGCTACCATACTTACAAAGGGAAAATTGGCGCTGTAATCGAATATATTATTGAAACATACGATAGTGATATAGACCCCAACAGCCAAACTAAACATTATTTTGATTAAGCGGCTACTCATTATAACAGATTTCCCAATAATATGTCCGTACTTTACTTTACCTTAATATTAAGAAATAAGTGCATCATAAATGGATGCACATTTTCGTTTTCAACTAAAAGCCACCGGATATGCGTTTGTTTATCAAAACATTGCTGTTTGTATTATTATCTTCAGCCTTGCTCACCGCCTGTTCTCATACTATTTCAATTGAAAAAGCAGCAAGTGGAAAGGCAGGTCGTTGTAGTAGAAACCACCTCTAACCGATTTTGTGCGGCCAGTTTGAACGAAGTTTTGTGGTATCCTGCTAAATCAAGTGTCATCTTAAGATTACCATTTTGCCATATCCTTTATTAAAAAACTGATCGGTATTGTCTTTACCCTGCTGGTCAAAATTTTCACTTAGCCTGAATTTGTCTAATTTCTTTCCATCCAGGCTGGTAATTACCCGGTACAGGTACACACCATTTGCCAGTTTTTGGCCATAAGTATCGGTTCCATCCCACTTGTAGTCCGTAACATTGGTTCCCATACGAATATCCCCTAATTCCTGCCGCGTAATTTCTTTTACAATTTTACCAGTTATGGTTAAGATCTGAATTTTAAATTCCTGTGGTACTTCACTACCGGTAATTGTAAATACAAAAGCAGTACTGGTGCTAAACGGGTTCGGGAAGTTCAGCATATTACTGATCATCGGTTTGTTGAAGACCTGGAAAGTTACCCTGTACTCGAGTTTACCAGCCCTGTTACCCAACCTGTCTTTACCACTTACAGTTAGTTCATATTCCGAGTTCTCAGAATCCTCTGATAATACCGGGGTAAAATCTATCGTGGCAGTGTTATCCCCGCTGGTGAGATCGGCAGGGGTAAATCTTAAAGTATCTGAGCCCCAGTTATAAACTCTTGCATTTGACTCATTCGGGTACTTCAATTTTAAAACCAGGCCTGCAGTATCGTTTAAAGCAAGAAAGTTGTTTTCATCTTTTAGCTTGATCGAAATATGTGGTTTTGCAGAAACTATATCGCGGTTCAGGATATGAATGCCATCAAAAGTTACATCCAGCAATGGATTATAAGTGTCTTCAAAAACAAAGAAATTTTTGTATAGGAAATTATTAAAGAAGTACTGTTCTGGCTGATCATTATCGGGATTTACGGCGAGGTAAAGCGTATTTAAACCAGATAAACCCCTGGTGTCAACCGAGAACGAAATAGTTGCAGTATCGCCTGCTATCAATGCTTTCTTTTTTGGAATTTCAATTGCCCTTGTTACATTATTTCTGTCTGTTACCATTACTTTAAGTTTCAGGCTGTCACTAAAAGCAGTTTCGCTGATGTTTTTGAAAGCAATCTTAAAATCCAGCGCTTCACCCTGCTGTAAGCTGTCTTTTGCCTGCAAACTGATGTTTCCGGCAAGTGCGCCTTCCGGCACAGGTGAATAATACAAACGCCACCAACGCAGGTTGTAAGCTGTGCCATTTATTGAATCCGCATTCCGCATTCTAAGCTTCATAAACGGATAGCTGGTGGCGCTTACCTGCGATATATCAAAACTTTGTTGTGTAGTTTTCAACGTAAACAAAGTCGTTTCGTTACCATTGGCACCAATACCAATTACATCAACAGTTGGCTGGTCGCCCGCTTTACTGTCGATGCTGTTTCCCTGCCATAAAACTTGTTTCCAACTTAATGCGGGACCAAAGACGGGTGAGGTAATCAACCCCAGTGTATCTGGAGTTTGTGCCTCCACTTTTAGCGTAATAGCATCGTTTTCAGTTTCACTAAGCAGGGCAACAGCTTTAAACGAAGGGTCATTTTTTTTGTAAACAAAGATGAATGTGCGAGGCCTGTTAAAAGAGTCGAGATTAGTAAAACCCGCCTGCTTCAATTTCGAGTACAATGTGTTACCGGCGCCATAAACCTGTTCATCGGCTTTCATAGTAGCGGCATAGGTTTCAGCGGGATAGGGAGGGTCCAAAATTTTTCGAACCACTACATAAGATCCGTTTGGAATTGCATCCATAAAGGCTGCCATCTGCTGACGTTTATCAGCGCTCTGGTCGTTCCATTCGAAATTATTTTGCCGAACTAAATTATTGGCTACACAATTATTCATTCCACTGCCGTATGCTCCGCCCGGGTAATTGCGTAATGGCCTGAATGTTATTGGATCGAAAACATTGAAAATAATTGAGTGGCCAATGCAGGCACTAGCGCTTACCGTAGAACTGTTTACAAAAACTGAGATATTGGCATCATCTGTGTAACCTGGTGTACCAAAAACCGAATGATTGATAACCAGGCTATTTGCCATCGTGCCAAACTTCCAGCTGTTACTGGATGAATCCATGAAGATATTTTGCACGTCACTTTTAGTATGCTGGAAAAAATGGCTTTGGTTAAACCCAGTTTCATTACCTGCCAAATAAACAAAGGAAGACGTATTCCAACGGGTTGGGTTGCCGGTTGCTGGTACAACTGCAAGCCTCCAGTAATATACCGTGCTGTCTTTAAAAGTAATACCCGGATCAAAACTTACGATGCCCCCTGTAGCAGTAACTTCTCTGTTTATTTTCGCCGGAGAATTAAATTTTTCTGTAGTATCAAGCTCCATCCGGTAATTTTTTGAAGCTGAAAACGGGTTACCTGTTGAAGCAATTAATTTAATTCCCTGTTTGTTTACTATGGAGAAACCATAAGGATATACAGGACGCAGATCGTCTTCAAAAACCACCACATCTGTAGTGATGGTGTTATTGCTTTCACTTAGTTCGGAAATCCTGTTTTCTGTTTCCAGCGAGACTGTTATTTTATTAATTCCCTTATCCCTTTCTGGCAGAATGGGAAGAATCAGTTCAAGTGAGTCTGTAAAGAGCGGAGCTTTAATTTTTTGTTTGTAAAGCATTTCAGTAAAACCGTTCGGGTATTGGGCACTTTTCGGGTATTCCCTTTTTACTTCGACTGTGATTGAGTCCTTAATGGCTTTGCCCAGATTATAATGATACAGCTTTACTCTAAAGTTAGTTTCTGCTATAGAGATGAAAGATGGATTGATGATTACGTTGGATGTTTCAATCGAATAATCCGGTTTTTGAAAAGAATTGATAGTAAATGCCGGATCGCCATGCAAGGTTTGTTGTTCACTATGAATACGGGCAGAAAAATCATTCATTCCCCAGGTCTGATACATATATCGCACAGCATCCTGCATGTTTTTTCCAAGAGATTGGTTATAGGATTTGTTGGCAATCGATTGATAGAAACCATTTGAGTAAAGCCCAAGCCCGTTTACGATGCCAAAGTGAGTGCTTGCTATCATAGCAATGGCACCCCTGTTTTTAGCAAGCAAATATTTTTCAGAAATGGTAGCTTTTATTTGGTACCGAAGGCTGTCGAATTCAAAAAAGTTTCCTGCATTACAGCCATTTAAAAGAAACACGGGGTACTTTCCGGGGTTGTTATAAATAGAGGGATCATCCAGGTTATAATCCAGCACAGTAGCCGATGAATGTCCAAAGTAGGTTAACAGGCTAAACCCTTTTTGAAACAAAGTCGATAATTGTTCGTTTTCTATGGTACTGGCCGTTGTGGTATTAAATTTATTGAACGTAGTAACTTTCCCCCCGTACAGGGTGTCTTCAATAATTCTTTTATAATTATCCATGTAGGGAGTTATCAGGTTGGCAGTGCTTTCGTCGTTTGCGCCCACTACATGAACAATGTTCTTCATCCAGGCTTTGTCTTCCTGGGTCTGAGATGGGTTGGCCTGGGCTGCTTCTGCTTCTTTTATTTTATCGAGGTAATCCGTGAGTTCCGTGCCCGATACTATACTCAAACGGCCAATCGGCGTGGCAGGTAAAGCTGTAAGATCTGCGGAAGCAAGCAGGTTATCGGAAGGGGGGAATCCAAAACTCGGCACCAGCTGAAGACTGGCTAATTTTGGATTTGACTCTTTTTCACGTGCTTCGATATAGTGGACACCCTTTCCAATTAAAAAACAAAATTTTGGAGCAGCGCTGAAATATTGCCTTGCAAAACCCAGGAAGTTTTTTACAGACAATGGATGCATTTTAATACCAAAGGCAAATTGATCAACCAATTGGTCAATCTCGTAAATGTTGGCTGTATAACTTCCTCCTGCGGCGCTGCTGCGATAGTTTCGGTATTGTTCAACAGGGTTATTGTTTCCCTGCATTAAAATCTTATTCGAGATAATAAGGTAAGTACCCTGGTTTGCGGCTAGCTTATAATTGATAAAATTGCGATTACTGTTTATCGTGGTATTGGTATAACCGCCTTCAGCCTGGGCTACTAATATAAATTGGTTTGTTTCATCTGAAGGTGGTACCACCACTTTTACCAGGCCGTTTGAAACATTTGTTACAATGCGCTCACCCGTAGAAATGTTGTATAATACCGGGGCTACACCACCATCAGAAAAGTTGCTGATCTCCAGGTAAGTTTTTGCGCCCGAAGCAGGCAAATAGAAACGAAAACTTGCCAGGTTACCAGCGTTGGGCTGGCGGGGGTAATCAATTTCTGCAAAACCTGCCACAAACCGGTTAAAATCGCTGGAGGTACCAGTGCTTACATTTTGCAGGATTAGAGTAGTATTATTTTCAAGATTGGCCGGGCTAATATTCGTAAAAGAATCAACCCTGCTTTCAAAAGGGTTAAGTCGCTTGCTACCGATTATCGTATTATTCAAAGAAATTCTAATATCAGATACCTGTTTCGAATAAGTACTGGCATAAGATACCTTCAGTTTAGCGCTTAGTCCTCCGCTGGTGTAGGCAAACAGGTTGTTGAAAATGCCTTTCTTATTGCTATTGTCATTGCCGCCCTGGTTGGTGTAAATTTCATTTGACGACATCATCTCACCTCTTTCATAAGAAGACGAATAAACATATTCGCCATAGTCTGCCGCCTCTCCTTTGTTTACATAAGGTTCGCCATTTACACTATTTTTATAGTCGTGGCGCAAATTAGCCCAAACGTATGCTGCAGGGGCCGGCAAAGCGTTTAGGTCGTTTGATCTTGTTATAAAACGTCTGTTGGCGGAAGCAGTGTTAACGGTTAAGAAATAGACAGCAGTATCTGTAAACAAGCTGACTTTATCTGTAAGCTGGTGAAACCGGTTCCGATATATATTCTTGTCCACCTTACCGTCATTCTTTTCACCATAAAATTCAATAAACCCATTTCCTGCCAGAACGCCATTTGCTGAAGAAGTATAGAGTGGAACTTCTATGCCATTACTCCAAAGCTGGAAAGCCTGTGCTTCCGTGTTTCGAAGTCCTGCGGCATCAAGGTTTGATTTTGACAACCGGTATATACCATTGCTGGCAACTTTTATCTTGTAATAAGTTTTGCTGAAATCGATCCACTCATTGTTAAATTGGGCGATTAACCCACTAACAAAGAATAAAAGCAAACTGGTAAATTGAATTTTTTTCATATTTCGGATTCAGGAACTATTTATCCTTTTTTTTGAGATCGAGACTCAATGAAAAAACGTGGGTATAAAGCGGCGAATTTTGATTAGCAAGATTGGTAAAAGCATAATCGATGCTAACCGATTTAACTTTGAAACCTGCCCCTAAGGCAGGTTGATAAATCCAAACTTTTTGCTGGTTAGTGATATCCCCGTCTTTTAATGCCTGCTGAAAATTACTGATACCAGCCCTTACAAAAATTAAATCCTTGTAGCTCAATTCCAATCCTGCCCTTGGGTCAATACTGGCAAAACTGGTTTTTAAAATGGTATTTCTTTTGCCATCAAAAGTTGTTTCGATCATACCCTCAGTTGTGAGTTGCAGGTTTTCGCCAAATTTAAAATCGTATGAAGCTCCCAAAACAAGGCGCGGAGCTGTTAATTCAGTTGATTGCTGTGGAATATCGTTATTAGTTAGGTATAAAACCTGTTTTTCTCTTTCTGTAAAATTAAAAGACCAGGCATTAAAAGTGGTGGTCACATCACGCAAAACGGCACCAAATTTCCATTGTCTTTTTTCGAAATGAATGCCGGCATCAATTCCAAATCCCCAGGCTTTGGCAAAGCTGCCTATACTTCGGTGAATCACTTTTACATTTCCACCTGCCGAAAGCGTAAAGTCATCACCTTCTTTCAATACCTGCGCCATCGAAACCATCAGGGCATAATCGGCTGATGAAAAGGTTTCAACATCGTTGTAGTTTACTGATCCGTCGGGTTTTACCAGGTAAAGTGTATTTGGAATATCATCGATAGCGAAGCGCAATAACGAAACTCCTATCGTTCGTTTGTTATCATTTACAGGTAGTGCGATGCTGGCGTAATCGTATTTTCCGATTCCCGAAAAATATTCGGTATGCATTATTGCAAGGTTAGGAATCTCCTTTACCGTGGTAAGCCTTGCCGGGTTCCAATATCCGGCGGCTGCACCAGACACGGATGCAATATTTGCGCCGCCCATACCAAGTGCCCGTGCGCCCGCTCCAATATTTAGAAATTCGTTGGAATAGGTTCGGAACTGTGCATTAGCTCCGTAAGTAACCCCAAGTATAAAAGCAATAGCGCAAATAATTCTCATTTGGTAGTTTGGTTGATAGCTTTAAATGCTGCCAGTGAAACACAAATTTGCAACATTAAATGCTTAACAGGAGGAACGTTTCATTAAAACATTTATTATAGTTGCGCTGGTTTAAACATGTGATATAATTGGTACTAAAAACAACCAGGATATACAGGGTTTTTATTCCCATATATCCCGGCTTTTATAAACCAAAACGTTTTTGCTAGTGTTGTTTTTCAAGTTTTAAAACTGTAGTGGAATTATTATCCGTCAGTTTAAGCAAATAGGTTCCGGCAGCAAGGTTTTGCGTGTTGATAGTGCTGCTTCCGGCACCTTTACGGGTTAGTATTCGTTGGCCCTGTACATTAAACATTTCGATCACCCAGCTTTGATTGCCCAAAGCGCTTACTGATATTTTCTCGGTAAATGGATTTGGATATACCGAGACGATTACAGACCGGCTAAAATTGATCTGTCTAACTGGTGAATATTCGATTTTGCCAGATTGATAGGTGATTTTTAACCTGTAATAATTAGCTCCCTCCACCGGGTTTTGATGTAACAACTGGTAAGGAACATTTGCTGCGCCCGAATTTTTTGCCCGAAGATTTCCAATATTGCTAAAGTTACTATTTGCACTGCTGCTATGTTCAACGGTATAGGTGGCAACATCTGTTTCGTTACTAACTTTCCAATCCAGTCTTACCGATGCATTTTCTGATTTTGCAGTAAAATCAACTAGCGTAACCGGTAACAAAGTGTTTACTTCAAAAGGTAAATAAGCAAAGTTGTTAAACAGTTCCTGTTCTACAGGCACGGCTTCTTTGTTTACCTGTATCAAAGCATAATAAGCTCCGGACATATTTTCAGTACTCTTTTTGAAGGAAACAATGGCAGTGTCCCCAGCAATCAATGGACGCAGTTTACTAAGTTTATAAACAGTGCTTAGACCTTCCCGGTTTGCGATTGTAATTGTTACGCTGCAACTATCAAGTGGCACATTTCCAATGTTTTTGAAAGCAATCTGGAAATCGAGGCTGTCTTTACCAGTTGATAAAATGGATTTTTCAAACACAAAGTGATCCCTCGCTGAAAGTGCTCCATCGCTAACGGGTTCATAAAATAAGCGCCAGTATTCAAGTTGATAAGGAACGGCCTTAAGCTGGTTGCTCGTTTTAAGTTTCAGGCGTACAAAAGGATATACCTGCGCATCCACCATGCTGATGTCGTTTACCCATTCCCCCGGTTTGAATATTTTCAATATGGTTTCTTTCTTGTTTTTGTCAATTCCAATTAGTTGCACTTCGGCATAACTCATCGAATTGATGCCGGCTGGCTGATTTCCTGACCAATGCATTTCTTTCCATTGTTTGGATGGTCCGAAAACCGGTGATATCACTTCGCCTATCGTATCCTTCGTGGTAACAAAATAGGAGGTATTAATGCGATCAAAAAGGCCGGCACTTAACCTGGAAAGTGGTTTAAGCGTTAATGAATCATCTTTCTTAAATACAAAGCTGAATGTCCGGTACCTGTTCATGGAATCAAGCTGGTAAAAACCCTGGTTGTACAATGAATGATACAATGACTTACCTGCTCCAAAAATGGTAGTATCTTTTTGCCAGTACTTCACAAGACTGCTATCATATGGGGGATCAAGGGTTAACCTTGCGGTTACAATCATGCCTTTTGGAATGGAATCAAGAAAGTCCATAATCTTTTTCCTGTTGGAAGCGGGATAATAAGGAAATTCAAAATTGAATTCGCGGCCGTAATTGCAAAGCGCACCACTACCATACCGCTGGTTCGGATTATACCATGGTGTCATGGTAAGGGTATCAAAAACATTGAAGATGATAGAACGACCTACACAGGCGCTATAGATTTTGTAGTCACCATTCACCGAAATACTGAAATGATTGTCTTCATCACCACTATAACCGTAAATACTGTTAACTATATAGAGATTTTGAATTGTGTTCGCAAATTTCTGTTTGCGGCTAACTGAATCAAATGCAATCTTTTTCAATTCAGATTTTGTATGCTGGTAGAAATGCGATTGTCCCCAACCAGGTGATACGCCTGGTAAATATTGAAATGAACTGGCTCTCCAATTTACCGGTGTACCATCAAATACCGGTGCAAGCCGCCAGTAATAAACGGTACCATTGGTCCAGCTGATTGCCGGGTTATAATTTACTGCACCGCCAATTGTAGTAGTATCTTTTGTGTACAGCATCGGCGAATTAAATAAATCAGATGTATCAACCTGCAGCCTGTAAGTTCTTTCTTCCTGGATTGGATTTACAGTAGAACCTGTAAGCAGAAAACCAGGTTTGTTTACAATAGCATATTTATAAGGGAAAACAGGCCTGATCTCTTCATCGGAAACTTCGAAAGGAATACGGGCAGTATTATTGCTTTCGCTCATTTCATTGTAATCATTGGAAGGATCAATGGTGGCAAGTATAAAATTGGTGCCTTTGTCAAACAAACCTTTAACCGGGATCTTAACTGTTACACTGTCTTTTGTTTTAAGGTTTCTAAGAAGCACTTTGGTAACCAGTAATTCTTTGCCGTCCGGAAACTCACGGGAGATTTCTACATAAACTGAATCTTTAATAGCTTTTCCAAGATTTTGAAAAACAGCTTTTACAATCAATGAATCTTCAGCGACCGTAGCATTGAGTGGTCTTATCGTGACCATCTTATCTGTAACGGTATAATCAGGTTTATCTTCAGGGAAAACAACAACTGCCGGATCCCCGTGTAAAATAGATTGTTCAAGGTTCAACCTGTTTCTATAATCGAGGGGACCGGTAATTGCAATAGCTTTTTTAACGGCATCCTGCTGTATTACTCCTAATCCTTTTCCATAGTTATTCCTGGAAGCGCTTTTCAACCATTCCGATGTAAATATGTTCAGGTAATTATATAAACCAAAATCAGAATTTGAAACAAAACCTATTGCTCCCCTGCTTGGTGCCAGTACAAAACGCTCCGAAATCGAAAGACCATAGTATTGTAAACGGTTCCCGTTTATTGTAAAAAGATTACCTGCCTTACAACCATTTACAATTACTACGGGATATTTCCCGTTTGTATTGGTAAATTCTTCTGGTGAACTTAGGTTGAAATTAAGGCTGCTGGAAGAGGAGTGACCATAATAATTCAGCATCCCAACACCATTATTAATTTGGTCAGTTAACTGTTTTACTTCACTGGCAAAATTGGGATTATTTGCCTTTACGTAGGTAGTTACATTAGCACCTATGAGGGTATCAACTACAATTTTCTTGAAATTGTTTAGATAGGATGAAAACATAGTCGATAAAAAGATTGAATCAGGTCCGGAATCTTTATCAATACCATTTATGTGAACGAACTGCTTTTTCCATTCCTTATTTTCCGGAGTATAAACCGTCGATGCACTTAACTTTTCAAATTGTTTTACTTTTTGCAGGTAGTCATAAATCTCTTTACCATTCACAACAGATAATCGCGAAATGGGTACCAACGGAGTTGGATTGAGCGTATTAGCACCTGCCGCTAATAAGTTGTCTGAAGCCGGTGACCCCCAGGTTGGTACAGAGTTTAGTAATTCGCGACCAGCATAATTGCCAGAATACCTGTCTCCAAGATAATCAACTCCACGGCCAATTAGAAATACAAACTTTGGTTTACTGGCAAATTTTTGTGCAGCAAACTGGATAAAATGCCTGATAGATAAAGGGTTTTTGCGCACACCCAAACTAAACTGGTCGTATAATTCTTCAATATCCACCACTTTCACATTGAAACCGCCACCCGCGTAGGAACTACGGTACTGGCGGTATTCGTCTACCTGGTTTTTACCATCGTAGTCAGAAATTTTATTACTGGTGATAATCAGGTAATCGCCCTGGTTTGCAACACTCATGTAGTCTGTAAACTGCATTGTCTTGATCGCAGTAGGAGCAACTGTTTTAATAAAATCAGCCTGGTTGGCCAGAACCATTTTCCTTTCAGATCCCGAAGGTTGAATTTCAAAAAGTGAGCTGTCTGCTTTTGTAACGCCTATATATCTTTTGAAATTGGTTAGATCAAGTAATACCGGGGGCATTGCTCCAAACAGGAAATTGCTTACCCTTAAATGACTATTGGCCTTTTTTACTGGTAATTGAAAACTAAATACCCTCTGGTTGGCAAAATGAAATTTTCTTGGATAAGTTAATATAAGCGCATTGGCTTGCGACTGCTCGGGCCAGTTCCCATTATCTGAAATGAATTTTATATTGGTCGCGTCATTTGTTACCCTGGATAAAGGAATGTTTTCAACGGTTCCTTTCCGTAATTCATATGTGGGAACATCAACACTGCTTAAAATAGAGTCATTCATTACAACCGAAATAGTTCTGTTGGGAATCTGCCATCCACCAATTACACTGTAGAATACTTTCATGGACGGCCCGTTTTTAAACAGCTGTAAGCCATTAAAAGCAATATTCAAAGGGCTGTTTGCATTAAACGGGGTAGAAGCAAAGCCTTCTCCCTGGTCCCAAATGGAAGAGCGAATTGGTACAAAGCTGCTGGTACCAGGTTGCTGCCCCGGGGGTACGATAGCATAACCATAACTGTAATTGAAACTAAAACCTCCCCTAAAAAAATTGATGCTGTTGCTGTGCATAAAAAACGAATCCGGCAACATTTGGGTAGTGGCAACAGTATTTGCTTCGTTCACAAAACGAAGGTTTTGATTACCGGGGTTGATAGTCAGATAATACCAGGCCGTATCAGAAAAAAAACTCAGGTTTTTGTAAACGTGGTGCTCGGGATTAGGGAATAAGTCAGAGTCCTGTGAGCCATCAAGCGGTTTGCCATAAAACTCTATATAACCGGTTGCCGACAATGGCCCGGTGCTTTCTGTTGTAAAAATGGGTTGTTCCGTACCATCCCGCCATAATTGAAAATCCTGCGCCTGCGCTTCACTAATATTTAAAGTTGCAAGCGTTGCTTTTGTAATCCGGAATAATCCTTCTGCAGCAACCGGGAATTTGTAATAGGTTTTAGAATAATCAATCCATTCATTTCTGAACGTTTGAGAAAAGGAACTGGTTCCGCTTAGCAGTGCCATCAAAAAACATAAATAACGTAGCATAGGTAATAAATAGATTAGATATGTATATCATTCGCTGCAGCCGACAACCCTACTTTCTTTTGGCAATTGAAGATAATAAAGTAAAAATTGGCAATCCGACAGACTAAATTTTACAGCAGTTAGGGCATTCTTTTATTTTTGGCGATTATTATTGGATTATAACTGCTCTTGTTAACAATTCATTTGGCTAAAACTATGCCGGAATTGCTGCAAAGAAGTAATAATCAGAAAACGGTGTAAATTATTATATAAATGAATTTGATTGAAGAACTGCGTTGGCGCGGGATGTTACAGGATATAACTCCGGGAACAGAAGAACAATTATTAAAAGTACGTACAACCGGTTATGTTGGTTTCGACCCAACGGCGGATAGTTTGCATATTGGAAGTCTTGTTCAAATATTACTGCTGGTTCATATGCAAAAAGCAGGTCATAAACCAGTAGCATTAGTGGGTGGTGCGACCGGGATGGTAGGCGATCCCAGCGGTAAAAGCGATGAAAGAAACCTGTTGGATGAAACTACCCTGTCGAAAAATATTGCAGGTATTCAACAGCAGTTGTCAAAGTTTATCGACTTTAAAGGGTCCAGTTCCAACGCTGCCGTAATGGTAAATAATTACGACTGGTTTAAGGAAATGTCGTTTATAGGCTTCCTGCGGGATGTGGGGAAATACCTTACTGTCAACTACATGATGGCAAAAGACAGTGTAAAAAAACGTATTGAGGGCGACACAGGGATCAGCTACACCGAATTTGCCTACCAATTAATGCAGGGATATGATTTCTATTGGTTATACAAGAATCTCGATTGCAAATTACAATTTGGGGGAAGCGATCAATGGGGTAATATCACCACAGGTACCGAATTGATTCGTAGAATGACTAAAGGTGAAGGGGAAGCATTTGCATTTACCTGCCCGCTTATAAAAAAATCAGACGGTGGCAAATTTGGTAAAACTGAAAAAGGTAATGTCTGGCTTGATCCTAACCGAACCAGTCCATATCAATTTTACCAGTTTTGGTTAAATGCAACGGACGAAGACGCCCGAAACTGGATTAAAATATTTACCTTTTTATCAAAAAAAGAAATTGATGAGTTGGTTGAAATGCATGATGCCGCTCCCAATTTACGCGGGCTTCAAAAAAAACTGGCAGAAGAAGTTACCTGCCTGGTTCATAGCAGGGATGATTTTGAGTTTGCCGTAAAGGCGTCGGAAATACTTTTTGGAAATGCCACGACCGATTTGCTGGAAAGCCTTACCGAATCACAATTGTTGCAGGTGATGGATGGCGTTCCTACCATCCAGGTGGAAAAAGAAAAGATCTTATCGGGTATAGATGTGGTGAGCTTTCTGGCCGAAACTGCTATTTTTCCCAGTAAAGGTGAAGCACGCAAAACAGTTCAGGGTGGCGGTGTAAGTTTTAATAAAGAAAAGGTCGCTGGTATTGATGTGAAACTTAGTGAAGAATTGTTGCTTAACAGCAAATACCTGCTGGTACAAAAAGGCAAGAAAAACTATTACCTGGTAGTTGCTGAATAGGGTTATTCAATCACTACAAAGCGCTGGTAGCTATTGACACCATCTTTACGATTCACTTTTACGATATAAGTTCCTGCGGCGAGTTTTGCCGTAGGAATTATTATCCTGCCGGTAAATTGGTAAGTGGCAATTATACTACCCTGCATATCTGCCAGTAATAATTCGCTGCTGCCCGATGATTTGCTAAGTACTGTTATTTCCATTCCTCGTTTAACAAGACCGGGGTACAACTGTATCCCCTCATCATCCGTTATTTCCGGAGCTTGGTTTGTTATGCCGGCAATATTTGTACCTGCCGGATTTTGAACAATTGTAAACTGGTCCGCGACTACATTATCCTGTTGAATAAATTTTCCTACCAGGCGGTTTTTATCTATTTCCAGGTAAAACATACCTTCTTCATTAAAGGCAAAAGGCAAAGCGTTATGAGGAAATTTATCCGCCTCGATACGTCCGGCTTGCGAAGCGGAACCGGAGACAACATAAATAGTCCCGTGATTGCTGGCACCTGCTTTAATTTGAAAAGGCGAGGAGTTAGGAGTTCCATCATCTTTGCCACTGGATGCAGACTTAGTGTGCTTCGATACATCAAATGCAGCTTCCCTGCCATAATAATTATTTAAAAGATAGGAGCGTTCGTAAACGTGGCTGTGGCCGCACATAACCAGGTCTACGCCATGGCGTTCGAGAATGCGGATAAAGTTTTCCCGAATCTTTCTCATTTCATCCTCAATATCCGAATTGCGGCTTCCCATGCTATAAGGTGGATGATGCCAAAAAGCAATTACCCATGGCTTTTTGTTGGCTGCAAGATCTTTTTTCACCCAGTTTACCTGGGGGCTAAGCGTATCGTACATCCTGCTTTTAGCCGAACCTTCCTCACCATATGAATCCAGGCTTAAAAAATGAATATTCCCCCAATCGAAAGAATAATAGGCCTTCGTACCTGAAGGAACACCGCCGCATTCGCCATTCGTGGGAACAGTAAAATTCTTGAAGTAAGGGGCGCTTCGGCTGGTTTGAGAAGTTGTGTGGTAATCGTGATTGCCCGGAGTAGGAAAGAGTACATGGTTTTTTAAGATGGTGCTTTCATAAGGTTCAAAAAATTCCTTTTGATATTCGCTGTCGGTGCCATCCTCGTAAGCGTTGTCTCCTAATAGCAGCATCAATTCTGCGGGGCTCGATTTCACATGATTCAGGTAAGCACTTAATACATTCGCACGATTTTGTTTACGGCCGCAGTCACCAAATACCGCAATTTTAATTTTCTGCCCATCTCCAACGGGAGCAGTATAAAAATAATTATCCGTTCCTGCAGCTAAGGTTTCAGAACTACTCCCCAGCTTATAATAGTATTTTGTTCCTGGTACTAACCCCGACATAGTAATAATGTGCTCACTGGTAAGAGAACCTTCAGATGCGGTTTTTGTAAACACACCGTACCGGGTACCCACTTGCACAACTGAGTTAGAACGGCCATTAGTTCGCCAGCGAAAAGTAACAGAGTTAGTGTTCGCTGATTGAAGGTAGGGGCCGCGGGTTATTTGTAGACCTGCCGGTTGTTTCACCAGGTAGGTTTCCATATAATCATACCTTTCGCTAACAGGGTTTCCTGCCAGGTCCGTTATACCGCTTACCTTTCTTCTGAGGCTGATACTAAGTTTGCCTTCTCCCGTGATGGGGTGCATAGCAATATCATAAGTGTTACTGGTTGTACTGGTAGAAGTAACCGAGACAATATATCCTCTTGCAGGATTATAGCCGGGGAAAACAAAGTCTTTTGCATCAACGCCAATTACTTTCTCGGAAAAGGTAACGCGAAACATAAGGTGGCTGGCCGAAGTGTTTTCAATTAATGGATTTAGGCGTTTGATACTTTTTATATAAGGGGCAATAGTGTCATTGGCTATTTTTTTGCCGGTAAGTTGTAAGGCAAATACCTTGTCAATATCAGTTTTACGATATTGATGAATTTCAACTGCAAACACATTGCGGCCTTTTTTTAACTGGTTTTTGTTAAGCTGAAAATTAAGAGCAGTTAATCCGTTATCACCTTTTGCGGAGGCATATGTATTGTAGGTGATATTGCTTCGTGGCATATTGTTGCGAAACACTTCTAATCCATTCAGGAAGACGATCACACCATCATCTCTTCTTATGGAACAGGTGAAATTGCTATACCTGTCGTAATCGTTGATGACGAATTCTTTTCTAAAATAAGTGGTTATGTGTTTGTTGTTTGCATCAGTTCCATAGCCAGTTTTGGTTCTAAGTTCTAAAGGACTTATACCATATCCAAACCATCCGCTGCCCGATTTCCATTTTTCATCGTTATACCAGGTAGACCTCCAGTTACTCTGGAGATTGCTACCATCGTCGAGGTATTTAAAAGAAGAATTATAAGGCAATAAAACGTCCTGCGGAATAGTATGCAGGTACGCCAGCAGGCATACAAGCAATGGCAAGCCAACCTTTACCATCATTGAAAGTTTAAGCGTTTAGTTCAAAAAAGAATAGGAGTTATTATTTCTATAAAAAATCCATGCTAATACCTGCTTACTGAATAGCTGAATTGTTGATGCTATTTTATAAATCTTTTCAAAACAACTGAATGCCAGGTTGTAGTTACAGGACAATGAATTTACGTGACCATGGAGCTTTAAATTAAGGCTGTAGAAATATGCACCCAGGGTTTTGAATAACATAAAATAACGCTTACTCCTGTGTAGCCTATGTTTTTCAAATGCATTAATGCAGGCTTAGTTTTATGCATGCAACATTGTTAGTTTAATTTGCACCCAATTATCAGGTTACAAACTTGTTTTTATTACCGGACTATTTTTCATCATGCATATAGATATTATTACCGTTGTACCTGAATTGCTTGACAGCCCGCTAAGTCATAGTATTATGAAACGGGCCCGGGATAAAGGGCTGCTAACGGTAGAGGTACACCAGTTGCGCCAATGGGCTTTAAATGAATATGGACAGGTGGACGATTACCAGTATGGTGGTGGAGCCGGTATGGTAATAATGTGTGAACCTCTTGAAAAAGCCATCCAACATTTACAAAAGCAGCGCAGTTACGATGCTATTATTTACATGACCCCTGATGGCAAACGTTTCGACCAGCGTGATGCCAATGCCTTATCCCTGAAAGAAAATTTATTGATTATCTGTGGACATTATAAAGGCATAGATGAACGCATCAGGCAACATTATGTTACCCTCGAAATTTCTATTGGTGATTTCGTTTTGAGTGGTGGAGAATTACCTGCCGCTTTGGTGGTGGATGCTATCGGTCGTTTACTTCCGGGTGTTTTGAATGATGAAACTTCGGCCCTGTTTGATTCCTTCCAGGATAATCTGCTGGCGCCACCTGTTTATACGAGGCCAGCTGATTATAACGGGTGGAAAGTGCCCGATATACTTTTAAGTGGAGATCCAAAGAAGATTGAAGACTGGCGCTATGAACAAAGTTTAATACGAACTGCAGAAAGAAGACCTGATTTGCTCGGGGAGTAAAATTTTGTGGTATAAACAAAAATTGCCCCCAACTAGTATCTAACTTTTGGGGGCAGTGTAAAAATTTCGATGATTTTTAAGCGATAGTTGTATTTGTTATTCAGTTGGTTTAACCGCAATCAATGGCAGATTCTTTTCGCGGATCATTTTATTTAATGCCGGCAGATCATCTTTTAATACTGCCTGTAGTTTTTTAAGCTGTGCATCGATGTCCGTAGCAACAGTTTCATAGGCTTCTTTAACCTGTTTGGCAGGAGCACCATACCCGGCTGCTGCAATCCCATAAATGCCACTTAATTTATCATCCAGCTTGATCGGGTAATTTAAAACGTCCTGGCCACTTTTTGCTTTTGTTTGGTGCAATGCTTCTTCAACTGATGTTAGTTTTTTCCGGATACTGTCCATTTCCGTTTTTATTTCCTTTGGAAAATCTTTACCGATCCTGTCTTCAAAATCCGTCATTTGTTTACGCAGATCGTTGATGTTTTTCAACGCCTTCATGGTTTCTGAAAACTTATCACGGCCTTTTAATAATAATGAAAACTGATCTTCGTATTCTGCCTGGGAAACTTTGTAATTAGGATCCGCCTTAATCGAAAAGACTGTTTCTGCAGAGTCTTTGCCCGCTTTTATTCGGGCAATATAAGTTCCCGGAACGGCCATGGGTGCCATCTTTTCCCTGTTCCAAATAATTAATCCATCCTGTGGTTTTTCTCCTTCAGGATATTTAAAATCCCAAATAAACCTGTTCAGGCCGGGCTTGATGGTGAATTTTGTATCCTTTGCATTTGTGCTATCGGCCCGCACCAGCTTGCCACTTTTATCATAAACAGATGCAAACACTTTCATTGTATCTGGTGCATTTTTCAACCAGAATGGAATACTAATTCCCGGCGGCGGATTTTCACCTGCATTACTGTTTGATCTCGGCGCAGCAAAACCGCCTCCACTTTCCATGCGTATTGCAGTATCGGGTGAAAATACATGAATGGTTTTTGCCGTAACAGCATTGCTTTGTTGTTGTACTACACTTAAATCATCCAGTATATAAATGCTGCGGCCCTGGGTACCTACAATCAGATCATTGTTTTTAATAGTGAGATCTGTAATCGGTACCATGGGTAAGTTTAGTTGAAATGGGTTCCAGGTATCGCCATCATTGTAACTGATATACATACCATATTCGGTGCCGGCATATAATAACCCTGGTTTTTTATGATCAGCTCTTAATGTGCGGGTAAAATGCATGCGGTTAATCCCATTATCGATGCGTTTCCATGATTTACCATAGTCTTCTGTTTTATACAGGTATGGTGTAAAGTCGTCGTTTTTATAACGGGTGCCTGTAAAATAAGCGGCACCTTTCTTAAATGGATCAACATCTACACAGTTCCACATCATGTCTTTCGGCAGGCCGGTAGGTGTTACATTATCCCAGCTCTTGCCGGCATTTTTACTTACATGAATTAGGCCGTCATCGCTACCTGCCCATAGCAGGTCTTTTTCTAGCGCACTTTCTGCTGCGGTAAAAATGGTGCAGTAGTATTCTACACTGGTATTGTCTTTTGTAATAGGACCGCCGCTGGAAACTTGTTTCTTTTTATCGTTTGTGGTAAGATCAGGGCTGATAGTTTCCCAGCTTCTGCCTTCATTTTCACTTACAAACAGATGATTGCCGGCAGCATATAACCGTTTTGCATTGTGTGGTGAGAAAAAGATGGGATAGTTCCATTGAAAGCGGTATTTAGCGGCATCAGCACCGGCGCCAAGGTTGTCAACCGGCCACACATTTATCAGGCGGTATTCATTGGTTTTATGATCAAGTCTTATTAAGGTTCCCAAATAGTTTCCACCATAAGTGATATCAGGGTTGTTTGGGTCAGCTACCACATAACCGCTCTCAGAACCGGCCGCCTCTTCAAGGTCAGCAGCTGTTATAGCATTACCGTAAGTGCGGCTTTTGATGCGGAAGGCGCTATTATCCTGTTGTCCTCCCAGGATATGATAGGGAAAGGCATTATCCGTACTTACCCGGTACACCTGCAAAGTAGGTTGGTTAAGGTAAGTGCTCCAGTTGGCACCTGCATCAAAACTGGTTTGTGCGCCACCGTCATCAGCTACGATCATTCGTTTGCCATCTTCAGGATCAATCCATAAATCATGGTGATCGCCATGTGGTGTGCGGATCGAAGAAAAGGTTTTACCTCCATCTTTACTGACCATAAAATTTACATTAGGGCAATACACCAGGTTTTCATTGGCAGGATCTACAAAAACCTTGGTATAATACCAGGCACGCTGGCGAATATTGTTGTCGCTGCTGGTAAGTGTCCATGTTTCACCGGCATCATTGCTTACATATAAGCCACCTTTTTCATTTTCTATAAGGGCGTAAAGTTTGTCGGTATTCGACGGTGCTACCGCAATGCCGGTAATGCCCCAGGTTCCTTTTGGTAGTCCCTTATTTGCTGAAATATTTGTCCATGTTTCACCGGCATCCATGCTTTTCCAAAGGCTGCTTCCTTCCCCGCCACTTTCCATGCTATAGGGGGTTCGGATCACCCGCCAGGTGCCTGCATAAAGTGTGTTGGGATTGCCTGGCTCCATAACAAGATCACTGGCACCTGTTTGGTTATTTACAAACAAGGTTTGTTTCCAGGTTTTGCCACCGTCCAAAGTTTTGTAGATACCGCGTTCTTTATTTGGCCCGAACAGATGTCCCATTACCGCTACCCATACTATATCGGGATTTTTTGGGTGGATCACGATCCTGATTATATGCCGGCCATCTTTTAAACCAATATTTTTCCAGCTTTTTCCACCATCCTCACTGCGCCACATACCCTCAAGACCTTCACTAACATTACCCCGCATGGTATTTTCACCTTCCCCTACATATAAAATTGTTTCATCGGACGGAGCAACCGCCACCGCACCAATGCTTCCACCGAAATATTTATCGCTGATATTTTTCCAATTGCTGCCACCGTCTGCAGTTTTCCATACACCACCACCCGTAGCACCAAAATAAAAAGTGTTTTTGTTTTTAAAACTGCCGGCAACGGCGCCACTGCGGCCCCCGCGAAAAGGCCCGATAAGCCGGTATTTCAAATCTTTGAAAACAAGCGGTTCTGAAGTAGTTGCAGTGTTTGCCGTTTTAGTTTTTTGTGCTATTAGCAAAACGCAAACGAATGTGAAAAGGAAGACGGAAATTATTTTCTTCATAAAAAAGGAATAGCATTAAATGGTTGCTGAAATTTAAAGATAGGCAGAGGCAATGGTTTGTATTCTTCGAATTGTACTACTGCAGGAGGAAATCAGTTACCCGCTTATGAAACCTTTATCCGGGTAGGCTAAAATTTTGATTTATGATGGAACGATTCAACAATATGTTCTGTAAATAGTTTTTTGAAAACACCTGTTTTTCAATCTGTATATTTCCAATTCACTTTCTATCATCTCCAAAGGTTTCTATGAAAAAAGCTATTTGTATTTTATTCTTTTCTTTTTCGATATTCCTGTTATATGCGCAGAAAACAATACTTCATTGTGGTAAACTGGTAGATGTAAAGAACAAGATTGTTTTAAACGATATGTCGGTGATAGTGCAGGGCGATTCTATTGCTGGTGTTGTAAAGGGTTTTCAAGCTGCCGGCCCATCAGACAAAATAATTGATCTAAAGGATAAAACGGTGATGCCGGGGCTTATGGATATGCATGTTCACATGGAAGGAGAAACCCGTAAAGGAAGTACTATAGACCGCTTTACAATGAACCCCGCAGATGTTGCTTTCGGCTCGGTTAGAATTGCTAATACTACCCTGATGGCTGGTTTTACTACCGTTCGTGATGTGGGAGGAAGTGGTGTAAATATTGCTTTGCGTAACGCCATAAATAAAGGCCAGGTTATAGGGCCAAGAATTTATACAGCGGGAAAAACCATAGCTACTACCGGCGGTCATGCAGATCCAACCAACGGATACAATAAAAAACTAATGGGTGATCCAGGGCCGGCTGATGGTGTAATCAACGGGCCTTACGAAGCTAGCCAGGCAGTGAGGCAATGTTATAAAGACGGGTCTGATCTGATCAAGATAACAGCAACTGCGGGTGTGTTAAGCCAGGCTAAAGATGCGTCGGGTGCCCAGTTTACCGATGAAGAACTAAAAGCAATTATTGCTACTGCTAAAGATTATGGCTTTAAGGTGGCAGCGCATGCACATGGCGCGGAGGGAATGAAAAGAGCGATACGGGCAGGGATCACATCTATTGAGCATGGAACATTTATGGATGAAGAAGCCATCGATCTTTTTAAAAAACACGGCACCTGGCTGGTACCTACACTTATTGCGGGCAGATCAACTGCTGATTCGGCAGCAATACCAGGGTATTACACCGATATGGTTACGAAAAAGGCGCTGGAGGTAGGACCTAAAATAGCAGCCACTTTTGCCAGGGCATATAAAGCAGGTGTAAAAATTGCATTTGGAACTGATGCGGGTGTATTTGCCCACGGAAAAAACTGGAAAGAATTTGGGTATATGGTAGAAGCCGGTATGCCCCCGATGGAAGCAATAGCATCTGCTACTTTAAATGCAGCAGAACTGCTCGGGATGTCGAACAGGCTTGGAACTATTGAAAAAGGTAAGCTGGCGGATATAGTTGCTGTAAACGGGGATCCACTAATCGATATAACCAGGATGGAACAGGTTGTTTTTGTAATGAAAGCAGGTGTTGTTTATAAAAATAAATAAGTAAATAACGCCATTATTCTCTTTGTAATATATACCCAGCAGTGGGTATGCCTGGATATATACCAATAACTATTTTAGCCAAAATTATTTGAACGATGCACAAGTATCTTTTAGTGCTGTTAGTATTTTCATTTGCCTACAGTAATGCACAGGATATTGTTGTAGTAAGATCAATCGGTGGTACACCGGAAGAACCCAAAACTGGCAGCCAGGACGAATGGGAAAATAACAAATGGAATGGCAAACTTTTCTATACTGCAAAAGGAAATACTTGTAAACTGGCTGTAACTGATGGTACGGATGCCGGTACAAAAGTGATCGCAGACCTCGGCGCATCCAATATTCTTCAAACTATTCCGGCAGCGGATTTTATCTACATTATTGTAAATGAAACTGTATTCAGTCCTTCGTTTGGTATCGTTGAAAAAATCTGGAAGAGTGATGGTACTACAGCTGGTACTTCACTTGTAAAAGCTTTCCCGGCACATAGTTTTTCATCGGTAGGTGTTGACGCGGGAACAGATTCAGAGAATGAAAGAAATTATTCTGTTCAAAACAACACTATGTATTTTACCGGTTATGATGCTAATAATGGCGCTGAACCCTGGGTTACCGACGGCACAACCGATGGAACGCATCTCATAAAGAATATCAAAACAGGCGCATCGCCCAGTTATGCGGACGGCTATATTTTTATGAATGGCTACGTTTATTTCAGGGCCGCCACTAATACTACTGCAGCCACTTTATGGAGAACTGATGGCACTGAAGCCGGCACCGTTGAAATTGCTGTTCCCACATTAACCATCTGGTCTACCACGCTTGCTAAAGTGAATAACAAACTAGTGTTTATTGGTAACGATGATTATGTAACCGGACCCGAACCGTGGGTGAGCGATGGCACCATTGCAGGTACGTTTCAGCTTAAAGATATTAACCCGGGTGCGAACGGATCGAATACTACCTCTGGTCAAAATATCCACCTGCGTTTCAACGATCAATATGTTTTTATCGTAAATAAGAACGTAGCAGGTAACGCCTTATGGCGAACCGACGGTACCATTGATGGCACTATCCAACTAACTCCTGATGGCATTTATTCGGGAACAAATTATAATGGCGGAGGCTTTTGCGCTGTTTCCAACCAGCAAACCTTTTGGATTAACAGTAATTCGAAGTTGTATGTAAGCAACGGAACTACTGCGGGAACAAGTTTGGTGCGTGACGATCTTACCAATGCGATTTTTATTGTGCAGTATAACAATGCGGCACATTTTAATTCGGGTGCTGCTGGCAGCAGGGAGCTTTGGAGAAGTGATGGAACTACAGCCAATACAGCCCAATATGCCGATATATTGGCAGGTGTTGGTGAAAGTTATCCTTATGGTTTATTTACACTTAACAACAGCCTTTACTTTTTTGCTAACAATGGGTCGGGTGTAAAGCTAATGAAACTTACAGCATCTAATACTAACACAAGTACCGGTTATACATTTACCGGCAATGCTCCAACAGGCAACTGGAATGATCCGTTAAACTGGGCAGGTGGTGCCGTGCCGGGTATTAACGATACTGTTTTTATTAATAATGGTACTAACGTGTCGCCCGTTATAAACGGTATGGTGTATGCGGGCGTATTAAACCTGGCAGCCAATGCCACTATTAATATTCCTTTTACTACTGATACTTTAGTGGTAACTGTAGCTTTAAATGCCAATAATAATACTATTACGGGGGCCGGGGTACTGCTTCTGGAAAATACCAGCAATAATGAACTTTTGGTTAACGGAATATTGCGGGTACCTCTTTTGTATATCCGAAAAAAGGTTACGCTGAAATCAGGTGAAATAATTGTAACGGGGCATTAAATGAGCGTTTTTTAGGGCGGGTAGCAAATAAACAATTGTATGATGATTATTAATTGCAAAAACAAGCAGGGTCTTTTCTCACATTAATTTAATGCTTAAGTAAATTTTCGTAGCATTGGTCAATGTCCGTAAGTAAGTCTATAAGTTGTAAATCCGTCATAGACCAATACCATTTTGTTTTCATCGAGTGTTTTAATATTATACAGGTTTCTGCCTATAGTAATCTTAGACTCGTTTGCAGAAAACTCCCAGGTTCCCGTATCGTAAACATCAGGATCATTAGGATTACATTTTGTTGGTCCTTCTGACATTTGATAGGTTTTGTCGACTTTCAAGGTTGTATTGTCGTCCTTTTTACAAGGTTTATAATCCGCCCAATCAGAAGTGTATACACCTCTTATCCCAATTTCACCATAGGTTTGTATCCACCTTTTTTGAGTGAGAAGTTCTGTTCTGGACTTGAAAACAGTTTCTTTTTTGCAGGAAAACATGCTTAATACTAAGGCAATAATGAAGATTGAGGACAATAAAGTTCTCATGGTGTTGGGGTTGTTTATTTTAAAATTTCGTGATCTGGTTTTCCTTATTTCATAAGAAAAGTCAAACAGTTGCCACTACCTTTCAATATACAAGCTAGCACCAAATCTATTTGTAAACTACGTCCACTTAACGTGATTATGCTATCGGTTCACAGAAAGGTGTTTTGATTAACCAGAGTCCTAACTCATATGTGCAGTTAACACAATTGGGGTAGTATTCCATTGTTAATATTATCAAAGTGTAAGTAAGGAGCAACCCCGATGCAGTTAGATGGATAAAAAGGAATGCAACCTTGCAATTTAAATTAAACTAAAGATTGCAAAAGTTTATAATGTATGTTGCTATAATATGGATTCATCGTTAATAGGCAAAGTATCTGCAATTTAGGCTGCATGTTGTTATACCAGGTTGGTGCAAATAATAGGAAAAATACCTCCTATTAGCAATTTTAAAATGGTGTAATCAGTCGCTTTAAAGATTCGTCGCCTTCTGAAAGAGGTGTTTGTTCAAGTTGCGTATATACATCTATTCAAACTTATTTATAACTTGGTGTTGTGCTGCCTATACAAGGGGCAGTACAAACTTTTTCGGGCTCCCTTTGTAGTGTGAAACCAATTCCTATCATTTCAAATACTTTTTAAAAAAATCCAATGTTCGTTGCCATGCCAATTTAGCTGCCGCTTCGTTGTATCGGGCAGCAGAGGTGTCGTTATGAAAAGCATGCTGCACGCCGGGATATATATATAATTCGTATGTTTTGTTGTTGGCTTTTAACGCTGCTTCATAAGCCGGTATGCCGGCATTTACTCCCTGGTCCATTTCGGCATAATGCAGTTGCACAGCGGGTTTTATTTTCGGTACATCTTCCTCTTTTGGCTGGCGGCCATAGAATGCAACTGCAGCCTTTAATGACGGTTCATTTACTGCCAGGTTATTTGCCATAGCGCCACCCCAACAAAAACCTACGCAGCCCACATTGCCGTTAAAATCGGGTCTTGTTTTAAGGTATTCAAAAGCCTGCCTGAAATTTTGCAGGTTATCCTCGGGTTTTAATTCGCCAAAAGCTTTGCGTGCTTCATCTTCATCAGCATATGTTTTGCCAAGAGCCGATAAAGCATTGGGTGCAATAGCAAGGTACCCTGCAGCAGCAGCTCTTCTTGCCACATCTTCAATATGGGGGGTAAGCCCGCGATTTTCATGAATTACTACTACAGCAGGACATTTCTTTTTTGTTTTCGGCCGGGCAATGTAGGCAGTCATTTCGTTCGGAACACCCGGGTATTTTATATATTCAGTAAACAATTCTTCGTCGCTGGTGATAGCCGCTTTTGCATAATTGCTTTCCAGTAATGGAAGTATTGCCATTGAAGCAGCTGTACTGCCGGCCAGCAATGCAAGCCGTTTCAAAAATTCACTGCGTTTTAATGGTTTGTGGGTGTACTCATCGTACAGGTTGATAATTTCCTGGTTCATAAAATTACTTTTAAATAAGATGACTTTTTATAAATAAACTGGCGCTCAATACTAAACAGCTAATTATAATTTATTGTTGCAAACTTCTTTTATCGTAAAATCACATTTACCTGTTTTCCGTTAAAAACTACTTCAACCTGCTTTTGATTTCCTGTTGTAATTAAAGGAACCGGGTTACCATTTATACTGGCGGAAGTTATATTTGTCGTAGGCAATTCAATCAAAAACTTTTTCTGAAAGCCTGCAGGCCAGTTGTTGGCATTAAGGTTTATATAACCAATATTGTTAATGAATGAACTGGTAAATGTTACCTGCTGAAAAGCTTTGGCAGTAATGCTTTGCGGGCTTTTGCCATCATCATCAAAAAAAGTATAACTGCTTTTAATAGCCGATGGGTAATAGCGGAATGTAACAGGGGTTTGTGCATTATATGCAGCAGTAGATACATAATTTTCGATGATCCACATTGGTATCATACTGCCTGCTTTTATATAAACAGGCATATCGTTTATACTTACCGAATCTGTGATCCACTGCCCGCCGGTTACTAAATTATTGTTATTCGAATACCATTCGCCTTTTGGTAAATAGAATTTTCTTGTACTTGCATTGGGATGTAATACAGGCGCAACTAAAAATGCATCTCCCCACATGTATTGGTCACTTGCATTTAAAAGATTGCTGTCGGTTGTACTATAATAGAACATTGGTCTTATTAACGGCTTGCCAGCAGTTGTTTGTTCGAATGCCAGCGAGTAGTTATAAGGAAGCAATGCATACCTGTTACGGATTAAATTCCGCGCTATAGTTTTATAGGGTTCTTCCTGGAAAGTTGGCTCCGAGGGGATGTCTTTTACACCAGGTTCAAGATCGCCTAAAGCCGTTCCATGCGGCCTAAAAATGGGGGTGTAAGCAGCAAACTGCAACCAGCGGATATATAGTTCAGGATCATTGTCGCCACCGCCAAATCCACCTGCATCGCTATGGATATATGGAATGCCACTCAGGCTCATACTTTGCAGGTTTAGTAATTGTGCCCGAAACCCGCTCCAGTTACGGCCAACATCACCTGTCCAGGGAAAAACATTGTATCGCTGACTTCCTGCAAACCCTGCCCGGTTTAAATAAAACAGGCGTTGTGATGGATAATCTTTCTTGAAATTTTGAAATAACATTTTACTCCATTGATGGCCATACATGTTGTGGACTTCATTGGCGCTCATCAACCTGTTTACGCCAAAAGATGTCACGTTATGGTACATATCTTCAGGGTGTTTTTCTGGTTCTCCCAGGTCACCCCACCAGCCGGCAACTCCCTTGTTCATCTGAGTTTTATAAAACTGCCAAAACCATTGCTGTGCCTTAGGTTGAAACAAATCAACGAGGCCCCCTTTTCCGAAATAAAAATCCTGGAGCGTATATGGTTTGCCGCTACTGTCGATGGCTAAATAAGGAAGACTTTCTACATAGTTTTTTGTCCCTCTTAAGATAAATGGTTCGGTTACAAGAATGGTATTAAGATCTTGTTTTTTGAAATTGCTGATCATTGTTTCAGGATCAGGCCATTTGTTGCGGTTCCAGTCAAGATTTCCTAATGTTCCTTTGATACTATCTCCAAACCAGAACAGGTCTATAATAATGGCATCAGCCGGAAAGTTATCGTGCTTCATTTTTTTTATAACGTCCTCGGCTTGCTGCTGGCTGCGGTATCCGAAGCGGCTTACAAAATTTCCCATCGCCCAACGCGGGGGAAGCGGTTGTTTACCAGTTAGCGAAGTATAATTTCGAAGTATTTCATCCATGTTTTTACCCGGAACAATATAGATATCAACCGGCCCGCTTTCGAACCCTGCTTCAAAGATTTCGGGTGTGGTTTTGCCCACATCGAAATAGCCTTTAGAGGGATTGTCGAATAACAAACCGTAACCTGCACTACTTAATAAAACAGGTACAGAATAATTAAGTTGATCAGCACCTTCGCCATATCCATACCAGGGATTATTGTATAAAGTGATTCGCTGCCCAATGCGGTTTAAAGGAAGGGCTCTTTCTCCGGCACCAAATAGTTTTTCACCGGGCTGCAGCAACATCTTTGCGCCCCTGTGATGCACACTGTCGAAGCCATTTAAAAAGTGAACCGTAGCACCCTTTATTTTAACCGTAATGCTATTTTGCATGCGTTTCAGCTGTATGCCCACAGGAAGTTTTTTGGAGATCAATGGAGCCGCAATTACAGCATCAGAAATCTTTTCATTTCGGATGGAGTTTGTACCCTGCCAGGTAAGTTTTACAATATTCCCCGGGTAAAATGTATGCAGCCATTTGCCTTCTTTTACATTTTGGGCAGATAGTAATAAACCGTTTAGGATTGCAAACAGGATTAGTAAATATTTTTTCATAACTGCTTTGAACCGTTGAAAGGTAAAGCTAGGTAAATCACCACCCGTAAATCAGCCGGCTAGTAAAAAAAATGATTTGTTGAGGGTATGCAGCAGATGCCATCCCGGACGATTGCGTTGTAGTTAACTCTCAACGATGATCAGCTTTGTAAAGCAATCTTTGTTTTTCAATTCACCGGGTGATTTGATGGTGTTATGGGGTGCGGTAAATAAATATTGAAATTTGCACCTTTATTTACTTCGCCGGTAGCATTAATAAACCCCTTATGATTGTCAACAATCTTCTTCACAATTGAAAGACCGATGCCGGTGCCATCGAATTCTTCCCTTGCATTTAATCTTTGGAATACTTTAAAAATTTGCTTACTATATTGCTGGTCAAACCCGATACCGTTATCGGTTATAGAAATATGACAATAATAGGTGCCTGGAGTTATATTTTCAAATGGCAACGTAGTTCCTTTTACAATGCTACTTGTTATTGAAATAACCGGAGCAATACCAGGCCTTGTAAATTTGATAGCATTGCTTAGAATATTTTGAATCAATTGATTAAACTGGAAAGGAATTATCATGGCTTCACACATACTACCAACCTTCAAACTCACCGATTTCTCACTAATATCCTCTGCAAGATTTTCAGTAACATCATCAATAATATCGTTTAGATTTATTAACTCAAATACCTGTTCATCATCTTTTAACTGCGTAAAAAGTATGAGGTCTTTTATCAGTGCCTGCATCCTGGTAACAGACCTGTTCAGGCGTTCCAGGTAATGCCTACCGCTGCCAGATAAATTTTGCTGGTCTTTATTATAAATGAGATTGGAATAGGTGGCAATCTTTCGCAACGGTTCCTGTAAGTCGTGACTTGCTATATAAGCAAAAGATTCCAGCTCCATGTTCATCTTTTCCAACTCGGCATTTTTATTCTCCAATGCTTTAGTGCGCTCCTCCCTCTCCTTGAGCAATTTTATTTCTCCAAGTTTTAATTCTTCTAAAGCATTTAAATGAAACGAAATCAGATCGGAGAAAAGATTAAACATTCCAATAATTGCCGGATTATTAAGCTTCGCAGGCTTGGGATCAATAGCGCAAAGAGTGCCGAAAAAGGAGCCGTCTTTTCGGTAGATGGGAACCGAAATATAACTTTGAAAGCCGTATAAATTTGGTGTATGATGGTTACTGTAAGCCGGATCATTTTCTACACTATCAATAATAACGGATTTTCCGCTTTGTCGTATTTCATGGCAGATAGTTGTTTCTAATACCAGTTCATCTCCCGGCACCAGCCCAAAATTTATTTCGTCCTGTAAACTACAAGTAATCCATTTATAATCGGTTACCCTTGCTACTGCCGCAAAACCCATGCCCGTGGTGCGACAAATCACATTTAATAAAGTTGAAACAATGGGAATTTGTTGAATAGAAGCTACATCTTCCTGCAAAGTTTGGTCCATGAACACTGGTTTTTATAATACAATTGTTGAAATTATAACAGCAGTCTGCCACCATAATAATGTAACAGGTAATTATTTAAAACGAAATACTGTTTTAAAAAAATGTTGTTACGCTGTAGACTTTTGTAAAAAATTGCGCCAAAGCCGGGCTGAGTTCTGTTTAGAAAAAAATCGATGATTAAGTCTCAATTTAATTTTTTGGAAGATTTTTTCTAATGTTGGCTGATGTTATTAAAGCAATTGTATACAAGAACCTGTAAAAAATTAAGCAACAGGGACTTACTCGAGTTTGAAGGTAATGGATTGAATATGCCTGTATGTTACGGGATGATTAAATTGTATAGCAGGTTGCCATCCAGGACTTATTGCCATCAGCCGTAATACTTCTTTTGACAGCGACTCATGCGGTGATAGAAGAATGGCAAAATCGCTGACACCACCCGACTTGCTTACAATAAACTGCACTTTTACTACACCCTGGATCCCTTTCTTTTGAGCATAGTTTGGATACTCTAAATTTTGTTCAAGAAATCGCCTCCAGCCATTTGCACCGCCCTTAAATTGTGCAGGTCTTTCATAAATACAAAAGCCGCCGATTGGTTTACCAGCCGCGTCAACACAAGTGGTAGTGGTTAATGAATCCAGCACGTATTGAAGTTCCATTATTTTAAGCCCGTTGCTATCATTTACGATCCAGCTTTTAGTTTTTTTACCTGCTTCTATTTTTCCGCTAACCCTTACGTTTCCATTGCCATAAAACTCTGATTGATTTCCATTCCCATTTTGATCAGCAATAAGTATTGAGCTTAGTTTGCCGTTTTCGAACCAGGTAACATTGCTGTCAACAGGCAAATCATTTTTGAAATTTCCCTGGCTAATTTTTTGACCCTTATTGGTAAACAGGAAAGCCTTTCCTTCCCGCTTATTATTCTTGTAGATTTCATTTTGACTTACCTGCCCATTCGAATGATAATAGGTAAACTGCCCGTCTTTTATTTTAAAAATTTCATCGGAATAAAAACCCTCCATCTGAATTTTTCCATCGGCATAAAAATCCTGTTTGTGCCATTTATCACCATCTTTCCAGGCTTTAGCGGTATAGTATGGAGTGCCGGATGTTATCACTTCCCAATTGGCATCGTATTTAATTATTAATGGATTTGATTGTGTTTGAGAGAAAGCATTAAGGCCGCAAAAACATAGTAGCAGGGTTAGCAATTTAAACATTGAATAGTTTGTATTTAGGTTAGCAGTAAAAGAGTTTTTACGTGACATCTATTTGATAAAATCAGGCGGAACGGTTTTCCTTCGCTAATTGAAAAAGCAAATGTAAGAGACCACACATGACGAATAAAAATAACCCATATTGTATGGGCGGTTCATTTCAAATACTTTTAATTAAAATCCATTTTAATAAGTTCCTGCAGCCACAATCTTAAAAACAGGATAACGCATATGACCGGGCTCGTAATAGTTACTGTGTTTGTAAATAAAATTTAATTGCGCAGAACCATCTTTAGAAAATTCTAAATCTGTTTTTTTCTTTTCCAATAATAATTGTTGCAGGGAAGTATCAGCCTGCAAAACAGTCGCTGCCACGTCTTCCCAGCGGTAATCACTATATCCTTCTTTTTGTTGAAGAACGCCATCAAAAAAGTTCCAGGCAAAATAGCTGTCGGCACCGGCGGGTTCCAGCATTTCTGCAATAAAGCGGTTGGCCCTTTGATTCATTGGAATTAAATAATCCCCTTTTAAAAAACTAACCTGTTGTTTCAATGTGTCAAATCTAACATTGCTTTTACGATGATGTTTTTCATACGGGGTAGGAGAAGATTGATAAGCTGCTATTTTGATGCTTTGAACATCTATAGTTGTATCGGTTTTAAGCTTTATCATCTTCACTTTATTCAATTGTAATAAATCAGTGACAGCATACCAACCCTGGGGAATAATGTAATAGATGGGGGTAGTAACTATTTGTGTACCATTAAAACTGTTGTAGAAAGGAATAGTACGGGTATTGGGTTTGGAATGATCGTAGAACATGCGCTCAAGGCCGGTGGCTTCACTTATTTTCATGCCAGTCTCATATCCTTTAAACGTCACAAGACTGTATTGCGTTGTATCTTTTTCCCAGGATAGCGGGAAGCTGTTCTGTGCCGAAGTAGCAACTTTCAGTTTAGCCCGCAGGGTTTTTAATGAAGTCACCTGCGAGCTGCTTTCTTCTATGATTGTTTTCATAAAAGCATAGGTACTCAGCACCCTGTCTTTAAATGGTTTAAGCATATGCGTTTCCGGCACAAATGCAATGGTCTGCCAAAGGGCTGCATAGCCACTGCTATAACGAGGCGGATCATAAAAAGCATCCATCCCTTTGCTTAAATCGGCCGACTCAAAATTTACATAAGGGGTCATATCCCAGCCTTTGTCGCTCATGCTTTTATAAAGCGAAGGTTCAAATTTGTTTTTTAACCAATCGCCTAAATCGCCGCCCAATTTATCGGGCTGCGTGGTTAACATCGTCATTGTATGCTGGTAATCCGCGCCATCACTTACATGGTTGTCTACCTGGATATCCGGATCGAGATAATGAAAAATTTTGGCAAAAGATTTCGCTTCACGGCTATCGTTTTTGGTGAAGTCGCGGTTCAGGTCAAGGTTTTGGCTGTTACCTCTAAATCCATATTCAACAGGCCCGTTTTGGTTAGCGCGGGAACTGGTACCCCTGTTTAAACTGCCGCCAATATTGTAAACAGGTATAATGCCGAGGCACACATTAGCCGGCAACTTTATGGTGCCTTTTACAATATCCCGAACCAGCAGCATACTGGCATCAATACCATCGGGTTCACCGGGATGAATGCCATTTAGTATCAATACAACGGCTTTGTTTTGTTTGTGCCAGGCTACGGGATCAAAATTGCCGTTTGCCGATACCATTACCAGGTGTAGCGGGTAGCCGGCGTCGGTGGCTCCCATTGTTTTTACCTGCACCTTACCGGAAGCTTTATCTAGTTGCCCGAAAAATTTTATCGCTTCAAAATAGGTTGCAGAAGCTGTTCCGCTACTTTTCTCAAAAGGAGTGGGTTGGGCAATGGAACTGGTAAAAAAGCTTATAAATACTGTACAAAGAATAGAAAACTTCATATCGAAAGGAATGATACCCTTCAAATATCCGTATGGTTGGGGTATTTCAAATTTATTTTCCTTCTTTCTCCACTTGGGTTCAGGCAAAAAAATATCCTGGTCAAAAGGATGACCAGGACAATATCTTTATAAAAAGTAAACGATAAATTAAGCAGCAGCAGTTGTACCGGCTTTTGCCACGTTAACACGGCTTGCCAGTTTGCTTTTCAGGTTAGCGGCTTTATTTTTATGGATGATGCCACGTTTTGCCAATTTGTCGATCATGCTGGCAACACTTGATAAGCCTTTTTCCATTGCAGCTGCGTCGGTTACAGCTTTCAGGTCACGGATTGCATTACGGGTAGTTTTACCGTAATAACGGTTATGGTCACGGCGCTTAGCTGCCTGACGAACATCTTTCTTAGTTGCTTTATGATTAGCCATGATTCTTAAAATTGGACGGCAAAAGTAGTGGAGTGAAGTTTTTCAGCCAAATAATTTTTGACCAGCGAGGAAAATAACCGCTCCAATTAAAATAAAATACCCGAAACCACTCAAAATTGCGAGTTTTTCTGCTCTATTGAATTCATTCGTTATTTCACAACTAATAAACCCTTATTGCATTTACATTTGCCATCCTTTTTTTGATCAATTATTAACAGGTTTACAAACCTCTTTATATGAAAGATTTTTCGTTTATTACTAACCAGCACCCCGAATACATCGAAAATTTATACCGGGATTATGTAAAAGATCCAGCCAGTATTGATCCCGAGCTGAAGAAATTTTTTGAGGGTTTTGATTTTGCCATCTCATCCGGGCCTGTGGTTACTAACGGCGGATCTATTGCAAAACCGTCCAATAATGGAACACAAGCGGCTGTTTCCGAGCCTTCTGCTACCGATTGGATGTTTGACCTTAGAGCATACCGGCTAATCCTGGGATACCGAAATAAGGGGCACCTGCTGGCCAAAACAAATCCCATTCGCACAAGAATAGACCGTGGAGCTAACATAGACCTCGATTTTTACGGATTTACAGAAGCGGACCTCGATAAAACATTCCAGGCCGGAAAATTAATCGGGCTGGGGCCAACCACGCTCCGCAATATCCTTGATCATCTTACAAACTGTTATGCCAATCATGTAGGCTGGGAATTCAAATATATCAGCGATCAAAAAAGAGTGGAATGGCTAACCAAAGAAATTGAACATGATTTCAAACAGCCATTAGCTATCGAAAAAAAGAAGCGTATTCTCAGCAAACTGAACGAAGGAGTAATGTTTGAAAAGTTTCTGCATACCAAATATATTGGCCAGAAACGTTTTAGCCTTGAAGGAGGGGAAACTACCATTGCCGCCCTGGACGAAATTATTAATACCGCTTCAGACAGTGGGGTAGAAGAAGTGGTGATTGGAATGGCACATCGGGGCAGGTTGAATATTCTCGCCAATATAATGGGCAAAACCTATGAACAGATCTTTAACGAGTTTGAAGGAAAAGCTACGCCAGATAGTACTATGGGCAGCGGCGATGTGAAATACCACCTTGGTTTTAGCAGTCAGCCTACTACCGCTTCAGGTAAAACCATCCAGTTAAAACTGGCGCCAAATCCTTCTCACCTCGAAGCAGTAGATCCCGTGGTAGTAGGCTTTGCAAGAGCGAAGGCCGACGTGGTTTATAATAGCAATTACGATAAAGTACTTCCTGTATTAATTCATGGAGATGCTTCAGTCGCTGGCCAGGGCATTGTATATGAAGTGCTGCAAATGAGCAAACTGAATGGTTATTATACCGGTGGTACGTTTCATTTTGTTATCAATAACCAAATTGGATTTACAACCGACTTTAATGATGCAAGAAGTTCTGATTACTGCACCTCTCTTGCTGCAGCAGTTCAGGCGCCTGTGTTTCATGTAAATGGCGACGATGCGGAAGCTGTGGTAAAAGTGGTAAATATTGCCATGCGTTACCGGCAGGAATTTAACAGCGATGTTTTTGTTGATATGGTTTGTTATCGCCGCCATGGCCATAATGAAGGCGACGATCCGAAGTTTACACAACCTGGCTTGTATGCTTTAATTGATAAACATCCTAACCCAAGGGAGGTATATACCAATTTCTTAATGGAAAATGGCGAACCGGATGCAAAAGAACTCGCCAAAGACATGGAGAAGAAGTTCTGGGCTGATCTACAGGAGAGACTGGATGAAATAAAGCAGAATCCATTGCCTTATAAATACCAGAAGCCGGAAGAGTGGTGGAGAGAATTGAGAAAAGCTACACAGGAAGATTTTGAAACAAGTCCGGCAACAGCTGTTCCCGAGGAAGAATTGCTGCAGTGTTTCGACGCAATTATGAAAATGCCGGAAGGCTTCAGGCCTTTAAAAAAAGTGGAGAAATTGCTGGGTGATAAAATGAAACTGTTCCATGAAGAAAAGAAATTTGACTGGGCTACTGCAGAATTAATAGCTTATGCTACCATTTGTAAAGATGGAAATGATGTACGGATGAGCGGGCAGGATGTTGGTCGTGGAACTTTTAGTCACCGGCATGCAGTTTTAAGAGACGAGGTTACTGATAAATACTATAACAGGCTTTCTAGCATTTCACCGGACCAGGGAGAATTTTACATTTATAATTCTTTATTAAGCGAATACGGCGTACTTGGTTTTGAATACGGTTATTCCATTGCCAATCCACATGCCCTGGTTTTATGGGAAGCACAATTCGGTGATTTTGCCAATGGCGCTCAAACCATGATCGACCAGTTCATATCTTCCAGCGAACAAAAATGGCAACGTATGAACGGGGTGACCATGTTATTACCACATGGTTACGAAGGCCAGGGTCCTGAACACAGTAGTGCCCGCATGGAACGGTTTCTGCAAATGTGTGCCGAATTGAATATGGTGATTACAAACATCACAACGGCAGCAAATTTCTTTCATGCTTTACGCCGCCAGCTTGCATGGCAATTCCGCAAACCACTGATCAATTTCAGCCCGAAAGCAAATCTTCGTTTGCCGTTAAGCTATAGCCATATCAGTGCATTTACTAATGGTGGTTTTAAGGAAGTAATCGACGATGAAGACGTTCAGTTACCCGGGGCTGCTAAAAAGGTTTTGTTGTGCAGTGGTAAGATTTATTTCGATCTGCTGGATAAAAAAGTTAAAGAAAACAGGACTGATGTAGCAATAGTAAGGTTAGAGCAGGTTTACCCCCTACCATTGAAGCAGCTGGATGCGCTGAATAAAAAATATTCCAGTGCCACCTGGTTTTGGGTACAGGAAGAACCATTGAATATGGGTGCTGCGTCGTTTCTTAAAATGAATTTAAATACTATCAATTTTGGAATAATCAGCCGGAAACCAAGTGCCGCCACTGCTACCGGTTATGCAAAAGTGCATGCAAAAGAACAGGCTGAAATAGTTGATACAGCTTTCAATATCTAAATGTTTTAAATCGCATAAAAAAACCTTCCGCAATAAACACGGAAGGTTTTTTTATGCCAGCATTTGTAACTATAAAATACTCTTTTTTACAATACTTATTTTGCCGGACCTTTCGAGATATGCATCTTTCACTTCATTAAAATCATCCGTATTCAGTTCACTTCGTAAAGCAATCATAATATCGTTTTTTGTTATTTGTGTTTTTGACATGTTTAGTTCATTATAAACATTGTCTTTTATCAGTTGTACAGAAGTGCCTTTGAACATAAAACCCGCAAATGTATTTTTGTAAGTTAACCAGCCAACAAAGCGGTGAAGCATTATTAAAATAAAAGCCGCTAAAAACGTACCTGCTAATGATTGTGGTGCTACAATAGCACGACCCAATATAGCACCAAGAATCAGGATGGTAAGATGATCAAAAGTGGATTGTTTACCAAGCATCCTGAGACCTGATATGCGGATAAAAAACATGGCGACAAAAAAGATAACAATTGCCCTGGCTGCCATTTGATACGATTGAAGGTCCTCAGTATTAACTCCGAGCAAATTGTCAAAAAATAACAGCATCCGGGTAATCATATCAGGTAGGTTTAATTAGTATTCAATCCATATAGTTGGCCATTGATTGATCTGAATCGTGGTTATTGTCGGCTACCATATGCTGCGCTATCAAGCTTTCAATCTTTTGTTGTAGTATCGACAGGTTGAATGGTTTTTCAATAACATCGTCATAAGGCACATCCTTTCTCCTATGCTTTGATGTATAGCCTGTCATTAACAGGATTGGAATCCTACTTAGCTCCTGGTTATTTTTTATTTCCTGAATAACATCCTTCTGCATCACATCCACTATAATTAAGGATGGATGAAGGTTTTTTATTAAAACTGGAATATCATTTGAATTGCTGGTATAATCCACGCTATAAGCTTTTTTTTCAAGCCAGTTTTTTAATAAATTCATAGTGTCCAGGTCATTGTTGATGACTAATATTTTTTCCATAACACCTTGTTTTCATTTTTGAATTTTTTTTTGAATTTTAGAGTTTAGGATTTAGTTATTTATCTCTTGTTTTAAGGGTATAGAGAAATAAAACGTGGAGCCTTTTCCTTCTACACTTTCGGCCCATATTTTTCCTTTGTGTGCGTAAATAATCTGGCGGCACAAATACAATCCAAGGCCAATGCCTTCCAGGTTCTTTGTTTTTTCTGCCCTGAAAAAACGTTCAAAAATATAAGGCAATTGATTTGGTGATATTCCCAGGCCCTCATCTTTAACTGAAACGGTAACATGATCTTTGCCAGGCTGAATTTCCAGCAAAACCACTTTGTTGCCATTGCTGTATTTTATACCATTACTCAGAAAATTTACAACTACCTGAATAAGCCTGTATTTATCCCCTGCGGTAATGATGTTTCCATCGCCATTAATGATGATATTATAAAAGGGTTGTAATCCTTTAACTGTATCAACGGCTTCGTTGATCATATCCCTGAAATTAAATAATTCAATATCGAGTCTTAGATTTCCTGCATTTGCTTTTGTAGCATCGTACAATTCAGCAATCATTTTATTTAATCGCATCACATTGTTTTTACTACGTTCCAGCATTTCCACCATTTCCTGCTGGTTGTTTTGCTGAATGGCTTCGTTTAAAATTTCGTTGCACAATACAATGTTGGCTAATGGGTTTCTTAATTCGTGTGCAACAAATCCGATGATGTCTTCTCTTTCGCGTTGTGCCTGTTTTTGAAGTGTTATGTCATGTATGACCACAAGCAAATTGCGGTTGTCGCTGCTATTGTTCATGGCAGCGCAATTGATATTATATATTTTCAATTCTCCTGAATTGTTCTCTGCTTCTATTTCTGCTTTGGTATAAGTTGCCGGTGTGGAAAAACATGATTGTAATTTTTCCTTAATATCATTATTCCGGTCGTAGGGTTTTATTAATGCAAGGAAATTTAATTTATCCCCGGGATGTTCAGTTTTGAATAATCCATCCAGTGCACGGTTACTTTTAATAACCATGAATTGGGAATCAAGTACCAGTACTACATCTTCAATGGTTGTTAGTATGTTTTCATTTAAGACGTTTAATTCGGTAATCGCAACTTCCGAATTTTTTTGTTCCTGTATATTCTGTATTATTTTTAAAATAAGCGTTTCATGTAGTTGGTTAAAAATAAGAACAGATTCGCCGGATACCCAGGTATGATGACCATCTTTGTTTACCAGGTAGTTGTTATCGTTTGATTGACCTCGTGTATTTACGTTATTCAATTCACGTTCAGGCAAACCTTTTACCTGGTCTTCTTTTGTAAACAATAGCCTGTTTTCAAGTCCGATAATTTCTTTCCTGGTATATCCAAAACTATTCAGAAACTGGTCATTAACATCCGTGATGATTCCATCTGTGGTCATCAGCAAAACAGAGTTCTGCCTGGTTAATTTAAAAAGTGCGTCAAAAAAATTAAATCCCTGAGGGTCAGAACCGGTTATGGACATATGCTGGAACATTTAAGATGGCTGATCTTTGATGGTTCAGCACGAGTATTATGCTGTTCCAGCGAGATAGGCACGGCCTTTAAAGGGCTAAAAAAAAGTGCCAGAATATTAGTAAGGGGCGTTATTAAAAAGCCCTGAAGAATAATCATAACAGTAAATACCAGGGCATTTTTTTAAGTAATACTGCCAAATGGGACTTATTGTTTTCTAGCATTTATGCAATAGCTGAAGAATAAAACATATTTTATTTATGCAGGTATAAAAATGTGAAGACTAAAGCTTTACATGAAGAAAGTTGGCGAAACATGTTTTAAAATGCCGGTTATTCATTGATGCTGGCATGTTTTTTTCTAACGTAATCATTAAGTTATTAAAACAAATTATTTGATATTCATTTTTTTGGAATATGCAGTCGATGTTTGGCATAAAAAAATGGTATAACCAGGATGTATGACCTATTGTTTAGGAATCAAGTTAAAGGAAGGATTAGTAGGTATATCTGATACAAGAATTTCTGCAGGAACCAGTGTTACTGTGAAAAAAAAAGTATATGTAAAACAGTCTGACAACAGCAGTTTGTTTATCATGACAAGCGGCTTACGTTCGGTAAGGGATAAGGCAGTACACTACTTTCAGGAATTGATTGAAGGCGGTATTGTTTATGACAAGTTATTTAAAGCTGTGAATGCTTTTGGAGAACAGATTAAAAGAGTAGCAGATGAAGATGCAGAATCATTAACCAAAGCTGGTTATAAATTTAACCTGAATGCCATCGTTGGAGGACAGTTGAAAAATGATCCGGATCATAAGTTATTTCTTTTATATTCAGAAGGTAACTGGGTAGAGCTTGACGAAGGATCACCTTATGCGATTATTGGCAATAGTGGCCAGGGTAAGGCTATTTTAAATAGGATTATTACCAGCGAAACAACAATAAGGCAAGCGTTAAAGGCGGGCTATTTATCATTCGATTCAACACGGGTAAGTTCTAATGACGTCGCCTTTCCTATTGATGTTGTCGTTTATAAAAAAGGTAGTTTTAATATGGTTGAAAATAGGTATGAATACGAGGAGCTGGAATATATTTCAAAATTATGGGCGCAGAAATTGAAGCAATCTCTCGATAGTATTCCCGAAGACTGGATGGAAAAAGCTTTTCATCAACCAGGTTAAATGCACATTATTGAAATGTTATTACATTAGAATAAAATGCTTTATATAGCTGTTATAAATTAACAGTGATGATAATTGTATTAAACCCATAAACAGACATTACCAATAATCTCAGCATTTGTTATTGCAAATGCCAGAGTTACTAATGCTTTTTGGTGCCAGGCCTTTCCCGGTTTTCGTGCCGGCACTTAACCTAAATTTCTTAAGATGATTACAAATTCTACAAAGCTTGATATTTGGGCTGGAATTGAATGTACTTATAACAGGGTTAATGATAATTACCAGGATCAGCTTGAGAAAGCTGGTTTTTATACCCGCCAAAACGATCTCGAACGAATTGCAGGATTAGGTATAAAAATGATTCGTTTTCCCGTAATCTGGGAGAAACACGAACCAGTGCAACAACAATTGATCGACTGGCATTTTACTGAAGAAAGTTTAAGTAAGTTGCAAGAATTAAAAGTAGAGCCAATTGTGGGTTTGGTGCACCATGGAAGCGGCCCTGCATTTGCCAGCTTTTTTAATGGTAGTTTTGAAGAAGGCCTGGCTTCATATGCAGCTAAAGTTGCTGCTAAGTTTAATTGGGTAAACTATTATACGCCTGTTAATGAACCATTAACCACTGCAAGATTTTGCGGGTTATATGGTCATTGGTATCCCCATGAAAAAAGTGAAGAAACCTTTTTGCAAATTTTGCTTTCGGAGTGCAGGGCAACAGTTCTTGCCATGCAGGAAATCAGGAAAATAAACCCTGCTGCTAAGCTTGTTCAAACGGAAGATTTGGGAAAAACTCATAGCACACCATTTTTGCAACAGCAGGCAGATCATGAGAACCGCCGTAGATGGTTGTCATTTGATTTATTGTGCGGCCATGTAGATGAGGCGCATGCTTTGTATCCTTACCTGTTAAGTAACGGGGTAACAACAGAACAGTTGTTGTTTTTCAAAAAGTATCCTTGCCCCCCGGACATTATTGGCATCAATCATTACATTACTTCTGAACGCTATCTTGATGAAAACCGTTCACTGTACCCGGCTCATACATGGGGTGGAAACGGTTACCAGCAATATGCCGATGTGGAAGCCGTAAGAGTAAGTAATCCTGTTCTGTCGGGGCCTTACATATTATTAAAGGAAGCCTGGGACCGTTATGGTTTGCCGCTCGCAGTAACCGAAGTTCACCTGCATTGCACGAGAGAAGAACAATTGAGATGGTTTGGCCAGGTATACCAGGATTCGTTACGATTAAAAGAAGAGGGGGCCGATATAAAGGCTATAACTGCGTGGGCGGTACTGGGCTCCTTTGATTGGTGTAGTTTGCTTACCCGTTGTGAAGGAAGTTATGAACCGGGACTATTTGATGTGAGGCCTTCAGAACCAAGGGCAACGGCTTTAACAAAAATCGTGTCAGCGCTGGCAAATGGTAAAAATTTTGATCACCCGTTAATGCAGGAAAATGGTTGGTGGAAAAGATCTTGCAGAATTATCTATGAAGTACCTGGATTTCCCGTGGCTCCGCAGAGTATTATCAGCACCACCAAACCATTACTTATAACTGGTAAAACCGGAACATTGGGTACAGCATTTGCCAGGCTGTGTGACCTCCGGGGCATTCATTACATTTTATTGGGGCGGGATGACGTTAACCTGGCTGATGAACGTTCTATAGAAAAATTAATATTGGATCATAAACCATGGGCACTGGTAAATACAGCAGGTTTTGTAAGGGTAGATGATGCAGAAATGGACCGGGATAATTGTTTTTTAGCAAACACCACTGTTCCTTCTAAACTAGCTGCTGTATGTAAAAGATATGATGTGAAATTTGTTACTTTTTCTTCAGACCTGGTGTTTAACGGGCATAAAAAAGATCCTTATCTCGAAAGTGATATCGTATCTCCCTTGAATATCTATGGTCAAAGCAAGGCACTTGCCGAGCAACTGGTTATGAACAATAACCCGGCAGCGCTAATAGTTAGAACCAGTGCATTTTTTGGTCCATGGGATAAATGCAATTTTATTTTCAATGCTTTAAACGCATTCAAAAACCATCAGCAAATAAAAGTAGCTGCCGACGTAACTGTCTCACCAACCTATGTACCAGACCTTGTTAATAATACGCTTGATCTTTTGATTGATGATGAGAATGGTATTTGGAATCTATCAAACAAGGGAGAAGTTACCTGGGCAATGCTTGCAACGGAAGTGGCAGAAAGAACAGGATATAACAAACGTGCTTTTGAAGCAGTGTCAATTTCCGACCTGGGATTGATGGCACAGCGTCCTGCCTATAGCGTTTTAACTACAGAAAAAGGGTTTGAAATGCCGTCACTTGAAAATGCTTTGAACCGCTATTTTCACCAGCAGGAGCAACTTGTTTTATAAGTGCCGGCAATTTGTTGCCTATCAATTATCAGAAGCTTTGCTCAAGTAGGCTGGTTGCAATTATGTACCCGTTATTTACTTTTGAAGAAGTAAGCAGGTAACCTGGAAATTTTGCTTTGATAATTTATTTTGTCGAAAAACAGCCGTCGGGAATTGGTTTTTCAGGCATGGATTTTTAATGTTGAGTATGCTTTCGAATAAAGTACTTAATATTAAAGAATTATAAATCACTCACCGTCTCATCAATGAAATTCCAGGTTTTTAGCGAGCTTTCTTATAGTGTCTTAATGCCCACCACTTTTATTTTTAATATAGAGGTTTCCAAATCTTCGAGTCAACGAATTATTGAGGAATCACTCGTAACTGATCCGGAATTAAAACTGGAAGAATTTACATCACACAATGGGGAAGTTCGCTTTGTAAGATTACAGGTCAATGAAAATTTAAACTTTAAAATTACTTACAAGGCAGTTGTTGATATCAAGTACAAAATTTTTAAAGAAAACCAGTTGTTAAATAATGTGCCCGTTGCAAAACTGGATGCTGATGTAATACCTTATTTATTTCCTAGCCGGTATTGCCAGTCGGATAAATTACAAAAACTAGCCTCGAAGCAATTCGGAAATATTGAAAATACCTACGCACAAGTGGTAGCGATCAGCGACTGGATTTTTGAGAATGTAGAATATCTGAATGGCAGTACAAATGCCAGCACATCAGCCTTTGATACCTTAACAGAAAGAGCCGGAGTTTGCCGCGATTTTGCACATCTTGGCATTGCGTTATGCAGGGCATTATCTATCCCAGCACGCTATTTTACGGGGTATGCATATAAACTAACGCCACCCGATTTTCACGCTTGTTTTGAAGCCTATATTGGTGGGGAGTGGATATTTTTTGATCCTACCAGGCTTGTGCCTTCCAACGGACTTGTAAAAATTGCTAATGGAAGAGATGCTGCCGATGCTGCAGTGGCAAGTATTTTTGGCAACACTATCTGTAATTCCATAATTGTAGAATGCAATGCTCTTGATCCGTCCTTCGAACCTTATGAAGAAAAAACGAGCAAGGGATTATCATACCAGTAATAAACTGAAAATTACTTAAGTAGTGGCGGGTATCGCTTCTAATTTTTCTACCAGCAATTCTAAATGTTCGAGAACTGTATTGGTATAGAAAACCTGTGTTTCCACTGCGCCATTTTGTTGAGTCACTATTTTTTTAGCAACAATAGGTTCACCGTTATGTACAATTGCGTAATATGCATACAGGCCATATTCGGTCTTACCGGGTACTGGTGTTGCGTAACCCGTAATGCCGATACCCCAATTGCTTAAAAACATTTTACATATTTCTCCTGCCATTTTTATAGCTACGTCCTTCGATACACAATCACATTTTTCTGCATGTATAGGTTCAATATTAAGATGCCTGCATTTTTGTCCCAGGTTGTAAGTTGTTAATCCACCCTGGTAAAATAAGGAGGCATTTTCTGCCATTGACAATGCTGCCTGTAAATGGCCCGACGTAACACTTTCCGCTACTGCAACCGATTCATTAGAAGCTATCAGTTTATCTTTAATACTATTTATTACCCCTTCATTGTACATAATTGATCTTATTTTAATTAACAGGTTGAGCTTTAATAAGCGCCAACGCTTGTTCCGGTCCTTCAATACCTAGCACTTCAAATTTGTTACCTGCTAAAGAATTATAATTCCTGAAAAAACTTCCTATTTCATCCAAAAAATTTTTATTGATGTCTTCAATGGTATTCATGTGAGCGTAAGCATCATGTTCGTTGGAAATAGCAATGATCCGGTCATTCCGTTCTGTGTGGCCATCTTTTGTTTGCCCGGCGGTAATTACCCCTGCCAGCCTGCACTCCACTACACAACCGGTGCAAGCACCTGGTCCCATTAACACCAAAACATCCAGCGGGTCTCCATCGTCACCTTTTGTTCCCGGGATGAAACCAAAATCCCATGGAAAAACCATGCCGGCCGGCAATACTTTGGTTATCTTAAAAAAATCATTTCCCGGAATATAAGTGTACTTGTTACTGTTGCCCCGAGGCGTTTCAATCACAACATGCACATTTTTTCCATCTGCTGTAAAAGTTGGAGGCAAAATCATTTAGCAGGCTTTAAAGTATGTTGTTAATTAAAAATTGTATGCCATCATTACTATGCATTATAAAGGGTTGGATATTTTTTTTCTACTTACCGGGTTATTGCTATTCACGATAAAACAATAATGGGTATAAATAGACCGTTCCATTGCAAACGCCGGGATTTATTTTGCAATGATATCAATGGAGCAACCGCTTATGTTTACAAGAAAATTTCACCCAGTTTGTATAATAGTTACCTGTTGCATTCTTTTATTATTAACTGCCTGTTCATCATCAAAAAAAGCCAATAGCGGAGAACTGCCATCCACATCTTTACAGAAAAAATATGCAAGTTTAATGCAGGTGCAGCCAAATGCTATTACTAACAAAAGCTTGTATACGTTTATTGATAAATGGCTGAATACTAAATACCAGTATGGTGCACAGCAAAATACCGGCATAGATTGCTCGGGTTTCACACAACTATTGTATGATGCAGTTTATAAAAGAAAACTAGCGCGGAATTCGCAAGCTCAATACGATGCATCCAAACACATCGAGTCGAAAAAGAAACTGGAAGAAGGGGACCTGGTTTTTTTTACAACAGTTAAGGGAAAAAAGATTTCACATGTAGGTGTTTATCTACAAAATGACCGTTTTATAAATGCCACCAGTAAAGGTGTTATTATCTCTGATATGAATTTAAAATATTGGTCAGATCGTTTTGTTTCCGGAGGTAAATTCTAACAGATTTTACCCGCGAAAAAAAGTCGCAAAAAAAACCGGTAATAAACCGGTTTTTTAAAAATCGTAGTTTCTTCTTTTAATTTCCAACTACCTGGTAACTCACTTTATCGCCGTCGGTAATTACCTGGTAATATACATCATCAGGTGAACGATAATATTCCTGGCCGCTAATAGTTACTTTTTTGCTGTTGGGTGGTAAATTTGAGTACACTGTGCCCTCATTTTGAGGTAACAAATTGTTGGTACTGCCATTATTCAAAACCCTGTTTACCTGTTCGCTGTTTAGTACACCATTTACACCCACCACCGTATATAAACGTTCATTCTTCTCATTAAATTCTTCAAGGTAATAAGTACCGTTATCTTCATAATAACGCTCGCCATCTATATTCACATCTTTAGCACCTCTTGGCAAAGCTGGCAATTTTGCTCCTATTGGAGGTTCCACTACCTGGTAGCTATTGTTGTACTGGCGGTAGTAGGTGTTTCCATAAAAATAATAAGGGTCTGAACCATAAAACACCCGGCTGTATCCAAACGGAAGAATGTTAATGCTAATGCCAATAGGGGGAGCTACAACTGCATAATAATTTTGAAAGGGGCGGTAGAATATGCCACTGTTATAACAGTAGCCGATGCCTCCAAAAGAAATTACGTTGTAATTAAAACTAAGGCGGCTGTATCGTTGACCATAAACAGGGTAGTTATAAGTATACCTGTACGGGCTACCGAAATATTGCCTCCTCGCATTAGAATAATAGCCATTATTGTTGCCATAGTAACCACGATTATTATTGTAGTACCCACGGTTAGAAGTGTATCCATAACGGCGGTCCTGGTTACCAGACCTGTTATAATTGCTGTTATTGTACGAGCGGTTATTATCCAACCGGTCTCTTTGATCGGGGCGGTTGCCTGCTATATTACCGGCATTGTTGGAATTATTGCGATCAACGTTGTTATTAAAAGTACGCGAGGGGCGATTTGCCTGCGGCGCTGTGTTACCCTGGTTATTATTCGACGGTTGTGGGTTACGATATCCATAATCGCGTCCGGATCCGCTATTTCCGTTTTGTATATTTCCTGGCCTTTGCTGAACAGGAACAGTAGAAGAGCGCCCGGGTTGCTGCATGCCGCCGTTTCGTGGTTGACTATAACCACCGCTATTGCTACGTGGCTGGCCGGCACCGTTGCCATTCCGGTCTCCCCTCTGTGCTGTACTAACCAGGCAAACCAACAACACAGCCGGTAGTATGGCTGATGCTTTTAAAAAGGATGCAACTGTATTTTTCATTTGAGTTATTATAATATTTAGACTTAAGCTGATTGATTAAGTTTAATGTTGAGATAAGGTATAAATCAAAAATGTTTCAATAGTTATAGGACGGTATTGACAGGCTTTTGAAACAAAAAATAAAGCCAAAAAAAGCCCCGGCAGAACCAGGGCTATTTTCAATTAGAAAAATAGGTTCAGGAAACCTGTGTGTTACGCATATCCTTCAGGTTCATTGCATATAATATCACAAATAGTAAGCCGACGAAAAAAGAAAATGCAGCAACAACCATCGGTAAGAATGCTCCCGGGCCATAAATAACAATTGGAGCCCCGACCCATGTTACAATGCCTGCGAGGTAAACAAAAAAACCAACCCGGTTAAGACGCCACATTAGTATAGCGCCACCCAGCGTCAACAGGTTACCAATGATAGCAACAACACCAGCTTGTTTCAACTTTTTTTCATCCGACATTTCCTTTACTGAGTCCATCATTTTTAAACCAAATTTCGAGCCCTTGTCATTTTTTGCCTCCATTTGTTTTCTCTGCTCAGCCTGCTTCTCATTATTAACGGTATTTTTCATCATCTCCGACATCTTGCCCGAACTTACTAAGGTGGTAACTCCCTGGTAAATACCGTAAGCACTTCCAATAAAGGTTAAAACACATAGCACGGTTAAAAAAGTTGATCGTACAGGAGGTAAAATATCGTCGTTTAAAAAATTGCTGTCTTTTGTCATGAACCAGTAGAATTATTTAAGAATGATGTTTAATGATGCAAGCATTTGCTGCGTTAAATGTCCACAAAAAAGAATGAATGCAATTAATTTAATGTTGAACGGCCGGAATAGCTTTTGTATCGTGTTTGTACTTAAATGCAAAAGGGAAAATGATAGCCAGTACCAATGCATAAGCAGCGAAGGTGAACCAAATGCTCTGCCAGTCTCTTGATACAAGTTCTTTTGTTACCGGGTTTGTATTTGAAAAATAATCTACAACAAGCCCGGCGCCATAACCTCCAAACATAGCTCCAAGACCATTGGTCATAAACATAAATAAGCCTTGTGCACTTGCCCGGATATTGGAGGGCACTTCATTTTCTACAAACAATGACCCCGAGATATTGAAAAAATCAAATGCCATTCCATAAATAATCATAGAAGCAAGGAGAAAAATTAAACCAGTGCCCGGGTTTCCGATACCAAATAATCCAAATCGTAATACCCAGGCAAACATGCTCATTAACATTACTTGCTTAATTCCAAATCGTTTTAGAAAGAAGGGTATGGCAAGAATGAACAGTGACTCAGATATTTGTGAAATCGAAAGCGTGAATAATTTATGCGTCACTACAAATGATTCGGGGTATGCTGGTTTAAAGCTTTCCAGGAAAGTGCTTCCGAATGCATTGGTGATTTGCAGGGCCGCCCCTAAAAACATGGCAAACAAAAAGAAGATCAGCATTTTGCTATCTCTAAATAACACAAAAGCATCAAGACCTAAAGCCGATATAAACGATTTTTTGTTGGAAGATCTCACCGGTTCACATGCCGGCATTGTGAAAGCGTAAATGCCTAAAACTGCTGCAAATACAGCGCTAAAAAGCAATTGCTTATTAGAGGCATCCCATCCTAAAATATCTATCAGCCACATAGCTGCAATAAAGCCCACTGTACCCCAAACCCTGATGGGTGGAAAATCTTTGACGATATCAAATCCTTTTTTTTCGAGAATAATATAGGATACCGAATTGTTTAAGGCAATCGTGGGCATGTAAAACATAGAATTCAGTAACATCAGCCAGAAAAACATATTTGGATCAGTGACCGTGGAAGCCCAAACCAATGTAGCCGCACCAATTAAATGACAAAGCCCCAGCACTCTCTCGGCATTCATCCATTTGTCGGCAATAATGCCCATAATAGCAGGCATAAATAAAGAAGCAATACCAAGAGTAGAAAACACAGCACCAATTTGTGACCCCGTAAATTGCAAAGTTCCTCCCAGGTAATTTCCAATGGAAATAAGCCAGGCGCCCCAAATGAAGAACTGTAAAAAATTCATGATAATCAGCCGTTGCCTGGTGTTCATTATGTGCCGTTTTTGCTGTATTTAATCCTGCTTGTTGTCTGGATAAATTGCCTGGAGGCAGGATAAAATCACTTGTTGGTTTATTCAAAAGGATGACCGAAAATAGGTATTCCAATAATGAAAATGTAAAATAGGAGTGCTGGTTTTAAAAATTTGCAAAGGCAAGTAAATCCTTAATGAAAAATTTGCAGGAGGTTTACTTTTTAAAGGAAGCTGCAAATAAATACCCGGCTAACCCAAACGGGTTTATGAAATTTTCAACGGGTTCGACAGGCAAAAAAATACTATGCAGCTTACCTTTGTTACATGGCAGAATCACCGGAGAAGCTACGAATTGATAAATACTTATGGAGTATTCGTTTATTTAAAACCCGAAGCCAGGCGGCAGATGGATGTGATAAAGGACGGGTAAAATTGAACGAGGATGCAGTAAAAGCATCCCGGTTGGTAAAGCTGAACGATGTTTATGAAGTAAGAACAGAAGCCCGCCGGTGGATAATAAAAGTTACCGGGTTGCTGGATCACCGGGTACAATACAGTGAAGCGGTAAAATATTATGAAGATCTTACCCCACCGGAGTTATTGGAAAAAAACGATCTGCAGGTTGCGTCATTCTATACTGGTAAACGTTTGAGCAAAACAGGCCGTCCTACTAAAGAGCAACGCCGTAATATGGAGGATATGCGCGGCGAAGAATAGCATTTCAACTAAACATCCCGTATTAGTTTTTTCTTAGACAAGTTAATCCTCCAATTATTGGTGATTTGAAAACCAGTTAAACAAGACCGTAGCTTTGAACCAATGCTTACAAAAAGTGACCTGCTCTCCAATCCCAATTTAAAATATTTTTTATCTGCCCGTTTTCTATTTATCCTGGCCATGCAAATGGTAAGTTTTGCTTTAGCCTGGTATTTGTATGATCTTACACAAAGTGCACTGGCATTGGGATGGCTGGGATTAAGCGAAGTGATACCTGCAGTAAGCATGGCATTATATGCAGGTCATGTTATTGATAAAAGCGACAAGCGAAACCTGTTATTCAAAGGTATGATAGCCTACCTTTTTGCAGTTGTACTATTATGTTTTGTTACTTCTTCTTACAGCGAAAAAACGTTCGGCACTACAGGTGTACAATTGCTTATCTATTTTCTTATTTTTTGTACCGGTATTTTCAGGGCATTTACAGGACCAACTTTTCACGCCATTATTGCACAACTGGTAAAAAAAGATGAATTACCAAAAGCCATAAGATGGAGTAGTACTGTATGGACAGCAGCTGCAGTAACGGGGCCTGTATTGGCGGGCTTGCTGATATCATTAATCGGCACTACCAATATGTTCCTGGTTTCTATTGTTTTGCTGGTTGCGGCGGTTCTGTTTGTTTACAAAATTTCAAACCAACCCATATTGCACAACGACTTGCTGCAGGGAACCTGGGACAGTATGAAGGAAGGTATTCGCTTTGTATGGAAAACCAAGCAGGTGTTGTCGGCTCTAAGTGTGGATATGTTCGCCGTTTTGTTTGGTGGAGCTACGGCTCTATTACCTGTTTTTGCAACCGAAATATTACATGTAGATGCAACCTATACTGGCATTTTAAAAGCTGCGCAGGGAGTGGGCACCGTGTTGGTGTTAAGTGTCATGACCAAATTTCCACTAGTAAAAAAGCAGGGGAGCATAATGCTTCAATCAGTGGCATTATTTGGTATATGTATCATCGTCTTTGCATTGTCAAAAAACTTTTGGTTAAGTTTTGCAGCGTTGTTTTTTGCAGGTGTATTTGATGGTTTAAGCGTCGTAGTTCGATCTACCATTATCCAGTTATATGTACCAGATGAAATGCGTGGCCGGGTCTCCTCTGTAAACTCGATGTTTATTAACAGCAGCAACGAGTTAGGACAATTTGAAAGTGGCCTTGCGGCAAAAGTAATGACCACTGTTCCCTCAGTTGTTTTTGGTGGTTGTATGACAATTTTGGTGGTTACAATTGCCTGGATAAAAGCACCTAAACTTCGAAAACTCGAATACTAGCAGAGGTAAATCAGGGAAGGAATTATAAGAGTTCGATAGTTTTTATAAGTGCTGCTTTAATTCGCAATTAAACCCGGTCCCAAATTTCAAATGTAAATGCGTATGCATGTTTTTCATCCTTTTCAACATTATGCTCGCTAACCAATTTCCATTCTGTTTTATTTAATTCAGGGAAATATGTATCTCCTTCTAAAATGGCATGTACACGGGTAAGATAAACCCTGTTTGCTATAGGTAATGATTCTTTATAAACCTGGCCTCCTCCAATAATCATTACTTCATTTGATTTCATCACTTCTGCCGCTGCGATGGCATCATTTAAATTGCCAGCAATTTCAACGCCCTCCACGTTAAAATCACTGTTGTTGGTGATAACAATATTGAAACGCCCACTTAAAGGTTTGCCCAGTGCTTCATAGGTTTTGCGCCCCATTATCACGGGTAGCGCCCATGTAGTATTCTTAAAGAATTTCATATCTGCCGGTAGGTGCCAAAGTAACTGGTTGTTTTTTCCAATTGCATTATTGGTGGAGGCTGCTACTATAAGACTTATCATGCAGGTAAATGTTGGGAAGTAGTAAGCGAAGCAAGTTTTTATAACCTGCTCTTTAAATGGGGTTGTATTTAAATCTACACGGCTACGGGTGCTTTTATGCCCGGATGACTTTGATAATTCACCAGTTCGAAATCGCTGAATTCAAACCCAAATATATCTTTCACACCAGGGTTTATTTTCATCTGCGGCAAAGTAAAGGGCGTTCGTGATATTTGCAGTTCTGCCTGCTCAAAATGATTGCTGTACAAATGCACATCTCCAAACGTATGTACAAAATCGCCTACTGCTAAATCACATACTTGCGCAATCATCATCGTTAATAAGGCATAAGATGCAATATTGAAAGGAACACCGAGGAATACATCTGCTGAACGCTGGTACAACTGGCAACTCAATTTTCTTTTTCCCGTTGCATCTGTTTCGGGCGACACATAAAACTGGAACATGTTGTGACAAGGCATTAAAGCCATTTTCGAAAGATCGGCTACATTCCAGGCACTGATGATTAGCCTTCGGCTATCAGGGTTGCGTTTTATCTCGTTTATCAGCCAGCTCACCTGGTCAATGGATTGGCCGTCGGCACCTTCCCAGCTTCGCCATTGTTTTCCATAAACAGGCCCTAAGTCGCCATTGATATCAGCCCACTCGTCCCAAATCTTCACCCCGTTTTCTGCCAGGTATTTAATGTTCGTTTCTCCCTTTAAAAACCAGAGCAGCTCGTAAATGATTGATTTTAAGTGCACTTTTTTGGTTGTGACCAATGGGAATCCTTCTTCAAGGTTAAACCGGAACTGGTAACCAAATACACTGCGGGTGCCTGTTCCGGTGCGGTCGGCCTTGTCGGAACCTGTATCTAAAATATGTTTTAGTAAAGCAAGATATTGTTGCATGGGGGTGCAAGTTAGCCTAAGAATACTCCAATTAACGGCATGCTTTTTTACTGTGGAAAACTGTATAACACTTTATTTAAACGGGGTGTCATTAACTTAAAACTTTAGATTATGAGAATGGGAAAATTTTTGATCGTCACTGCATTCGGTTTGTTTGCAGTAGTGTCGGCTTCTGCGCAGTTGCAAGTGAGTGCATCGGGTTCGTACCTGAAAGGTGTTGGTGATAATGATGCCGGGCTATGGGGAGGAGGTCTTGGACTAAAAGGTTTTTTGGGTGAAAATTTAGCACTCGGAGCCAGGCTGAGCAGCTATCCTAAAAAAACCTCGTCAAAGACAACACGGGATGGTTCGAACTATACCGAATCCGATTTGATTACGAATGCAGTTGCAACTGTTGATTTGTTATTGGGTAAAAAAACAACAGCAATCCAGCCATATATTGGAGCCGATATTGGAGCAAATTTTAATAATCATACTATTACTTATACAAACGCGGGCGCCCAGTTCATAAAAAATGAAAACAAGAAAACCTATTTTTTACTTGCTCCAAAAGCAGGTGTAAATATTGGTATTGGGCAAGCCTTCGGAATTTTTGGACAGGCTCAATACAATGTAACTTTTGGCGACGGAAGAACAATCAGTATTAATGATGTTCCTAATCCGTTTACATCGGAAGCGGTGTCTAAATTTTTTACATTTGACGCAGGTATTTACTTCAGGTTAAGTCCTGCTAAATAATTTGATAAGAAGACCTGCTGGTTGAAAGAAGCTAAAAACATCCGTATACTTTTTAGCATTCTTACTATGGCATACCAGCAAAGATGACTAACTGGAAATAACATATTAAAGGCACTAATACAACAGGCTGGTTCTTTTTGAACCGGCCTGTTTTGCGTTAAGATTTCACAGCAGGATATTGCCGGCATTTGTCCGTTAATATTTAGATCACATCTTATATATGATTTTGGGGCACTTACATCTATGATTTGAACTAATGGCGGTCACCACGATATTAAAAGCAGATGCAGATGTGTAAATATTTTTTAATAGCTTCCCGTTGAGTTACATCAGTGTGGCCTTTCATTATTAAAAAATCTGGTTTGTGTTATAACCTTTAAGTGAAAAATGCTAACTAAAAAGATATGTATTTGGTTGTTTTGTTTGCTTTCATATCGGGTCCACGCCCAGGTTCCGCTGGCAAATCCGAATAAGCTTGCTATGGCTTTTTCTTCCTCTCCCAACGTTGATAAAAAAGCAAAGGCTGCATTTGAACTCGGTGGATATTATTGGACAATACGCAAACTTTCGGATGCAAAAATGTGGTTCAGGACCTGCCTGCGGGTTATGCCTGTAGCCACTGATAGTAATAATGTGGTTGATGCGCAAAACCTGCTGGCTAATGTGTACCTTAACGAAGCCGCTTATGATAGTGCGTTGTTTTTTTGCAACGAAAGTTTTTCATCTATTGGTAAAATCAGCAATAAAAGACTCTTGCCAAACTTGTATCAAACCAAAGGACGTATTTATTTGCCCCTGGGCGATCAAAATGCTGCTATTAATTTTTTTACAGTGGCCGACAGCTTGTATGAAACTTCTCCGGATATATTGATGCAGAGTCAGTCGCCTTACATAAAGATTGCGCTGGGCCAGATCTTTGAAAGTCAGCAACAGATGAACCGTGCTAAAGAGTATTACGATATGGCAGTGCGATTATCTGGCGTTCAAAAAGACATTAATACTATGGCTACAAGTTTGCAAACGGAAGCGCAATGGTTTTGCACCATGAAGCAATATAAGAAAGCCAAAGAGATATATGCCAAATTGTTGCAGCCTCCTTTGCATAATGCGTACAGCTACCGCATCATATATATTTTTAATGGTTTGGGTGATGTGTATCTTGGTCTCAGGCAACCCGATTCGTCGCTATACTATTTTAAAAAGAGTTTGCAGGAATCAAAAGACAAAGGAGAAAACTACAGGCAAGATTTATTTTACTGTAAAATGGGTAATGCTTACACAATGAAGAAGATGTTTTCATTGGCAAAACTTTACTACGACAGTACTATACAGACTGCTGAAAAAAATCGTTACCGGTCTGCTTCTATCATGGCATATCAAGGTTTAGCGGAGATTGCGATTGATGAAAATGATTACAAGGCGGCTTACCGGTATTTGCAGACAAAACAGCAGTTAAAAGACAGTGTGCTGAATCTGAAAACGGTAGAAATGAGTAACCATTCGTATACGCTCAATAACATCAAACAAAAAGATGTAACTATTAATGCATTGACCGTTTTGGATGAGGATAACCAAAAATTAATTAAGCAGGGGAAAGTGATAACCTCGTTATTATTTGCTTTTACCGGGTTACTGTTACTTTTCTTCTTCATATTTACAAAACGCTTAAAACTAGCACGGCGCCTCGAAAAACAAATGATCATCACTGAGGAGCGTGAACGCATTATTGCCGATCTGCACGATGATGCAGGCGCAACTATCAGCAGCATACATATTTACAGCGAACTCGCCGGAAGCCTGGTAGATACAAAACCCCATGAATCAAAAGAATTGCTGGCGAAAATCTCGCAGCAGGGAAAAGATCTTCTAAACAGGATGAGTGATATTATCTGGAGCTTAAAGCCTGGTAATGAACAAAGTTTTTCTATCAGTAGCCGCCTAAAAAATTACAGTCATGAGTTGTTGGCTAGTAAAGGTATTAATGTAGAATTTGAGATTAGCGAAACATTGGATTCAGATCTTTCAAATCCGCTTGCACGAAAAAATATTTTACTTATAATGAAGGAGGCTATGAATAATGTGGCAAAATATAGTGGTGCTAACAATGCCGTTATTACTTTACAGCAAGCAGGCGAATCGATACAATTATCGGTTAAGGATAATGGTAAAGGTTTTAATATTTATGCCACTGCTACCGGCAACGGATTGCATAACATGAAGCAACGCAGTAAGTATTTAAAGGGTGAATTCAATATTATTTCGTCGCCGGAACACGGCACACTGGTATCGGTAAAATTTCCTATAGCTATAATTAGCCATACCACATAATCGAGCACTCATTAATTTTAGTTTATGATCAGGATTGTGGTGTACGATGACAATAAATTGCGCAGGGATAGCCTGCAGGCATTGCTTTCTTTTTCGGCAGGGTTACAGCATGTTGGCAGTTTCGAAAATTGCAATAGTGTGCTCAGCCAAATGGAAGAATTAAAGCCTGACCTTGTATTGATGGATATTGAAATGCCGGGAACCGATGGTATCACTGGTATCAAACTTGTAAAACGAAAACATCCGCAAATAAAGATCATTATTCAAACTGTGTTTGACGACGATGATAAAGTGTTTGCCGCCTTGCAGGCGGGGGCTGAAGGCTATATTCTCAAGAGTGCATCAGTGCAGCAAATAACTGGTGCTATTGACGATGTGATTAATGGCGGTGCCGGAATGAGTCCTTCCATTGCATTAAAAGTGATGCGGTATTTCAGTAAGCAGGCAACCCAAGCCACCTATTCACTTACGACAAAAGAAAACGAAGTACTTAAATTATTAGGTAAAGGACACAGTTATAAAATGATTGCTGATGATTTGGGCATCAGTTATTTTACCGTCAATAATCATGTAAAAAAAGTGTATGAAAAGCTTCAGGTGCATTCAATGGGCGAAGCACTTGCGCTTGCTCATAAAGACAACCTGATATCGTAAGGCTGGAAGACTGTTTATTGCAGCATTACACCTACATAAAACCATTTCTTATAGCAAAGCTGACTAATTCGCCGGTCGATTTTGATTTGGTTTTTCGTAGCATATTCTGCCTGTGATTGTCAGTGGTTTTAATAGAGATATTTAATTCTCCTGCAATTTGTTTGCTGCTATTTCCGATAGCCAGGTAGCGCAAAACTTCAATTTCTCTTGATGTCAATTTCGGCAGTATTTCACCTGACTCGGATACATTATTGTTTTCACTGCAGTAGAAATGCTGGCAACTTTCTTCAAGACTGTCTAGTATGCTCATCATGGCCGGTCCTTCTGTTTTCAGGTGCGATATATCGGTGATTACTGTAAGCCCATATATAATGTTTCCGCTAGTATTTAAGATATGGTTGGCATACTGAACGCTAACCCATTTGTAAAGCTGCTCAACGTTTTTTAGACGTATATAAATAGTAGGAGATACATATGGCTTACGTTCCTCAGGCTGACTCATAAAAAAAGGAATCCAATAATTAGTGAACGCAAACATTTGATGAACATCATCTGGGTGCATTTGCCCGAATAACCTGTCTGGTTTGCTTGCTAAAAATTCAGCCGCAGGTATTGCAGTAACCTGTTCCATCATGCCCCCCGCAGCTTCAATATTACCGTTGGTAACATTAGCTATAAACCAGCAATATTTACCTATGGAAAATTTCTTGAAGTGCATAATTGCCGATGCAAAAATTTCTTCTGGATTTATCTTTTCTGTAAGGAGCAGATGATTACTAAAATCAGGTAAAAAATCTTCGCGTTTTACGGGGGCGAGTATGTTGCTTAGCTTTTTCATGTGATCAAAAAAATAGGGATAAATACCTATAGGCGCTGCTAATATCTCCAAATATTTTTAATGAAAAATCTGACTGGCATTTATTATAGAAAATCTTACCATGATGCGCTTTACAATGGCTAGATATAGCTATTGCATACGGTTAAGCTATGGATCATTTTTGTAATACCCTTCAAACTATGCCTATTAAACTTTGAATTTAAATGTTTAAAAACACAATCATGAATAAGGTGTCCCTGCTTCTCGCTGTCGCTTTGCAATTATCCGTTAGCTCTCATGCAAAAATTTGGCGTGTAAATAATGTTGCCGGCATCACGGCGGACTTTATTACAGTACAAGCCGCACATGACGGAGCCGCTGCAGGTGATACCCTTCATTTGGAGCCAAGCATTACCAGTTACGGCAATCTTACCATGAGCAAAAGACTTTCGATCGTTAGCTCAGGGCAATTTGCAAGCGATAACCCGGGTTACCAACAAGACATAAAAAACGCATATGCAGGTGAAGTAGCAATTGCAGATGCCGGTGCCAATGGGTCGTTGCTGAGTATCCGTTGTTTACAAATTAGAATTGACGGGTCCGCTGTTGCTAACATCTCGTTACTTAATTGCGCTGTAACCACCGCCTCGGATGGACAATGCTTCGGTGGCCTTGGTGACCAGGGTGGCTTAAACATTATTGGCGCCGACAATATTATTGTAAGTGGATGTTGGTTTGCTTACGTGTCGCTTCGCAGCGCAAGCAACAATATATTGCTGACAAATAACATTATTGCTGGCAGAGTTGCTGTGGATGGAGGCAGTTCCGGTGTTTTCAGAAACAATGTGATATGTGCACTTTTCCAGGGAAATACTTGTGGGTCGCCGCCTACACTGGCAAATAGCAGCTTCATAAATAATATTTTCAATAAAGGATTCTTTCTTGGAGCAGGGGTTATAAGTAATTGTTCTTTTCAAAATAATTTCAGCGCGGATGCATTTTTACCTGCCGGCAATGGCAACGTAAATAACATGAATATGACCACCGTTTTTGTAAATACTTCAGGAGGTTATGTTGATAATGCATACCTGTTAAAACAAGGCAGTCCTGCTATTGGAGCGGGGGTAAATGGTGAAAATCTTGGCGCTTTTGGTGGTACAACTCCTTTTCGAATTGCCGTTACACCATCTATACCTTCTATCTACAAATTAGCGGTTCCATCTGCTGCAAGTGGTGCAAGCATGAATATCATTTTCAGTACGAGAACAAATAATTGAGTCTCGGCCACTTTCCAAATCCTTCTTAAAACATATCCTGTATACTAATAATTTATCATGCAAATTTCAAAGGTCTTGCTGGCATCTTTGCTGATGATACTCCTTTGTGCTGGCACTAGTACTGCACAAATTAACAGGGTGGAATATTTTATTGATTTGGACCCTGGCTTCGGGCAGGCTACTGCAATTCCTGTTAATGCAGGCAATGATATTGCTGATAAAGCTGCAAGTATTAATCTTTCAGCTGTAACCACCGGCATTCACAACTTCTTTATCCGAAGCCGCGATGCCAGTGGTTCCTGGAGCATTAGTAACCAGGCGCCTTTTTTTAAAACTTCGTTGATAGCCATTACTACTATTTCAAGATTTGAATACTTCTTTGATATTGATCCCGGATTTGGGCAGGGAACTGCTATTAACACCGCTACTCAAAGTGATGTGAACAACCAGGCGGCGGCTATTAACTTATCAGCAATCAGCAACGGTTTCCATAACCTTTACATTCGAAGCAGGGATAATAGCGGTAAGTGGAGTATTAGCAACCAGGTAGCTTTTTTTAAAACTTCAACAATCGCAGTACCCGGTATTTCAAGAGTAGAATACTTCTTTGATACTGACCCGGGGTTTGGTAAAGGGAATGCAATAAATGTTGCTGCTCAAAGTAATGTGAACGATCAATCGGCTGCTATCGATTTATCTACGATTAGCAATGGTTTCCACAATCTTTACATCCGCAGCCGCGATAACGGAGGCAAGTGGAGTGTAAGTAACCAGGTAACCTTTTTTAAAACAGGAGCGCTTGATTCGTCAAAGATTTTAAAGGCTGAATACTACATTGATACTGACCCGGGATTTGGCCAGGCCACTGCTGTCCCTGTAACTGCGACGAGTGACCTTCTCAACAATGAAGCTGTAATAAATTTGAATGGTCTGTCAATTGGCAGACACAGTTTCTTCTTTCGAACACTGGATGCCAATGGCAAATGGAGCATCACCAACACTAAATCATTCCTTATCTGCAATACCGCTCCCGCAGTTTCAAAATTCAATTTCAATGTAGAAGGCAACCAGGTTTTCTTTACTAACATGTCGGACAGCAGCAACAGCAGGTTATGGGATTTTGGTGATGGTACAAGCAGTTCAGCGTTAAACCCAATTAAAACATACAGCCAGGCTGGCAATTACACTCTAAACCTTTATAACACAAATACCTGCAATACCGATACGCTTACTACCATGTTTAGCGTAGCGGGATTGCAGCGTATAAACGCAACAAAAGGCGGTAACAATGGAGTGGCTACGGTAATACTGGAAGGCGTCGGATTTACGAATTCGACTGTTGTAAAACTTCAAAAAGCGAACACCATTTTATTGCCGTCAGACAAGCGCTTTATATCATCAAACAGGATAGTAGGTTACTTTAATTTAACAGGTGCACAAACCGGTACCTATAACGTTGTTGCCGATATGAGTGGAACCCCGTTGGACACTATCAGGAATGGCTTTGAAATAACACTTGCCAGAAGACCGGAAGTTTCTTACACCGATGGCGGCCGAAATCCATCAAGAGCCAATCAAAACAGAAGAAATATCATACTTCAGAATTCTGGAAATGAAGATGCTATTATGGTACCATTTGCTACGATGGCGGGTTATAAACCCGGTACCATCCGCCTGGTAAGCAATATATCTTTTGTGGGGCTTGAGAAGGCAGGAATTTTTGAAAATACGTACCAATATCTTTCAACTAAAGGCATCTCGCAGGATGTAATGAGGGAGAGCGACATCGATACTTCCAGGAAAAAACAACTACTGGCTTATTACAGGGTAAAAGTGCCGTCTGAGAGTTATGTAAACAGTGACTATAGTATTTCTAACAGCTTCGGCTCATTACAGTATAGCGTTAAGAATGTGATACAACCCGCATTGTATAGGTCAGGGATTTTATTGAATAATACTAACGCGGATAATGGAAGGGATTGCATGAATTCGTTTCTTAAGAAAGCAGTTAATAAGAACATAATAGTTAGTATCAACGATGCCGGCTGGAACAGCTGTTTTAACACTGCGTTTGATACCTTAAGTAAATCAATACGGGACATTGCAAAAGACATTACCCTGCAGGATCGGTCTATCCCCATGAAATCAGTTTATTCAACCTTGCTGGTGCAAATGTTGCAATGCCAGGCAAGCGGTATGCCTTCCACCATTTCAACAGTTGAATTTGAAAAAGTAATAAAAGACGTTACCTACAATTGGTTGTTTCTGGAGAACCTCGATTCAATAGGAAGGCCTTGTTTCGATACAACAGAAACGTTTGTTTTTAGGGAGAAACCGAATGTTGTAGTACCGAATAATGCTGCGTACAGTAAAACAATTACGTTATCAGATGATGAATGCCCGAATGCTGCTAAATTTCCTGAGCTGGCAGATTTGTGTAAAGATTTTTCAGACCCTTGCGAAAACGTAAAAAGAATACTTTTTAAAGACGATGATTTATTCAGCCAGCTTGGCAGGCATGTATTTGATAAGTTTCTTGACCTATTGGGCCCTGAAGGCAGCGATGGCTTTTGTGGTCTCAACAGTGCTACAAAAGGTTGCAAAGCATTTTGCGAGCAAACTTCTGTTGACCCGAATGTAAAGTTTGGACCGGGTGATAATGTAAATAGTAAACATGTAAATTATCTATCGAACTATGCGTATAGTATCTTCTTTGAAAACCTTGCCAGCGCTACTGCGTCTGCTGCATACGTAGAGATCAGGGATACACTTGACAAAGCAAAGTTTGACATCAGCACATTCCAGGCGGGTAGTTTCGGGTGGGGTGACAGCCTTGTTCAAATAGATGCAAACAGGAACGATTATTCACTACTCAAAGATCTGCAGCCGGCGCACCCAAATAAGCTCCGTGCAGATGTAAGCATTGATACGGCAACAGGGGTAGTTGTTTGGAAGTTTAGCACGCTTGATGTAAACACTTTGCAATTAACTACTAATCCTGCCGAGGGTTTCCTGCCACCAAATACTGATGGTAAAAAAGGACAGGGATTTGTAAACTTTTCTATCAAACCGAAACAGGGAGTTACTTCGGGTACTATCGTCAATAATAAGGCAATCATTGTATTCGACGACAATGCAGCTATTACCACAGGAATTTGGCAACACATTATTGATACTACAATGCCTGAAAGCAAAGTAGTTGCCCTGGCAGAAAATGTACCATCAAAAGATTTCGACGTAAGCTGGAACGGTAGTGATGCGCATGCCGGAATTGGTAGTTATACGGTATATGTATCCATAAATGATAGCTTGTATACTGAATGGCTAAGTTCCACTACGGCGGTTAACGGGATGTATCATGGTGAATTTGGTAACAGCTATAAATTCATAAGTGTTGCTGTAGATAAGGCAGGTAATTATGAAGATGTTGCCGGCAAACAAACACCCGACGCACAAACTATTCCACTGGCAACAGGACAGGTGGTTAGTATTAAAAATGGGTTATGGAGTCAGCCATCTACCTGGAGCAGTAATAAGGTACCAGGGTCCGTTAATGATGTATTGGTAAAACACCAGGTAACGGTGGATATAAACGGAAACTGTAAATCATTAAAAGCGGTAAAGCCTGGTATGGTGCATATAAACGCTGGCATCAGGCTCGATCTTGTGGGGCATTAGCATAAGGTTTAGTTATTTAAAATAAAGATCCAGTTAAAAAGCTTTACTAAAAGTGTGAACTGCGGTTTGATCATACAAAGAAGTTTATTCAAATACAAATTGTGATTTTTTATTGAATGTTTTTATGCATGCCGGGCTCACTCTAACTACTATTCTCTGTGCGCTCTTTTGAATGCGTCAAGACACCACATTTTGTTTTTTGTACAAAAAATGTTAGTAGCTATAGAGCCAAGGCCCGATTATAAATTATATTAATTACTTATATAAATTGTTATGAGATTCTTATTTCCCTGTATACTTTTATGCTTGGCTGTACCAGGCACTGCGCAAACAACTTATTACTCAAAGTCTGTAGCTACCAATTTTAATGATGTTAACTCCTGGGGCATTGCTACAGACGGCTCAGGCGCCGCCCCGGCCAGTATAAGCAATGCCAATGTTTTTGTAATTGGTAATGGCGCTTTAATGGTACTAACTGCACCTGCCTTCGTACAGTCGCTGTATATAGGAAATTTTACGGGATTTACTCCGGCCACAGCATCGGGCAGGCTTACTGTAACTGCAGGTAATTCCTTAACAATTTCTAAAGCAGCAGGTAATAATGCTACACTTGGCCTCGGTACCAGTGGCAGAATAATTGTTAATGGAGGTAATGTGTTGGTTAATGGAAATATTGCCGAAACAGGTACCGGCGGCTTGCAACAATATGGTGGAATAATTGAAGCAGATGGCAATGATGCGGGGAATACAGCAACATCGGTAACAAGCGGTACGGCTATTGTGCAGATGATCAACCTCAATAACGAGTTTCAGGTTGGCACATTTATTATTACTGACCCCCATGCAGGCAGTGCCGCTACCGATGCCGCATTTGCTTACACCAACAGTCTAAGTGGTAATGCACACAATAGTAATTTTCTCCATGTATTCCAATTTGGCAACGGCGTCTCTACCGATGCGGGTGGAAATGCAACGAATGGCTTTTATATAAACCAGGCCACGAGTAGTAAGCGGTTTAATTTTGGTAGCATCGTGATCAATACTGTTAACAATAACAACAATCGTTTTGTAACGCAAAGTGTCACTTTCAGCAGTTTGGCCCTGTATGGAAATTTCACTATTACTACCGGCGAGTATATAATACGGGCTGGTAAAACTTTTTCGCTCAGGGGCAATCTTATAAACAACGGCATCCTGAGCACGGAAGGAACTTTAAAGCTTAGTACCCCTAACTTGACAGGCGGCGATGTGTCGACTAATACCATTCAAAATATAAGTGGCAATGGTGTTTTTAGAAATGACAGAATAAGCCCTGGTGCAAACTTTGGTGGTATCGACATTGATAATATCAATACAATCGGTGTCACATTTTCCGGATCCGGTTGGAACAGTATGCCGGTTACAGTATCTGCATTCCTGAGGTTTCTAAATGGTAAAGCTAATATTGGTAATGGCTCGGTAATAACTTTAGCCGCTGGTATAAATTTCTTATGGACTTCAGGAGGTTTTATAAATGGCACTATTAAAAGAATGTTTTCAACGGCAACCATTGCAATCGGCAACATCGCGGGTATGTTTCCATTTATCAGTACAGCGAATACTTCCCGCCAGTTTTTTGTAGGTATTCCAACAGCACTTTCTGCCGGCGGTTCGGTGAGCATCAGTTATAATCAAATGGATGGCTTTAATGCAGTAACGCCTTTTACAGATAATGGAGCCGTTATCTCTAATGTGAGCAACGACCACTGGGTAATATCACAAACAGACCTCTCACCTTCAAGCGCTATTATTCAGTTAAGATTTTTGGCCACCGGCATAATTACACATGCCACACCAAATGCACGTATTACTTCCACTACAGGTTCTGTTTTTGGCAGCACAACCTCGGGCCAGTCCATGGGCCAAACCGGCACGCCGATGGTAAATAAAACATCTACTACGGTTGCCGATATTTCCGGGACAGGAACGAATCTTTATTATGGATTCAGTAAATTCTTTTCAACAGCTGCCAATGGAAATTGGGAGGATGGCAGCACGTGGCAGGGAGGTGTTTCGCCGGGTTTAAGTTGCGATGATGTAATTATTTCTCATATAGTAACGGTAAATACAACCAATGCTTCCTGTGCATATTTAGAAAGCCGGAATAATTTAATCGTCAATGGTGCCGAACTAACCGTTGGTTGCACAAATAATAACAACAAGTTACTTGTAGCGGGTTTGCTCAATGTAAATGGCGGTATTTTAAAAATAAATGGCTATTTAACCACTAACACTCTGTTCAATAGTGTTTTAAATCAAACCGGCGGTGAAATAATTATTGATGGAAACAAAGGAGGAGCGCAAGCAGGGTCGGTTCCACAAGGTATACCATTGTTTGCTTTAAATAATTCTAGCGGAACATTTAGTGGAGGAAAAATCACGATTGTAGATCCTCACCCGGGCGGTGGCCTGGCAGATTATGCATTTGACTACAACTACCCAAACCATGTAAACGCAACTGCATCGCATACGGTACAATTTGGTGATGGTATTTCCACCGATGCTGGCAATCCATTCCTGGGCTTTTTGATAAAAGCAAAAGCAACCAGCAGCAATACTTTTTTCAACTTTGGTAACCTAGTAATAAATGCAGGCAATAATGACGACAGGGCCGCTACCCAATTTGGACAAACGCAGGTGAATAATAATTTTCAGGTAGTTGCCGGGCGTTATACGATTCCAGCATCTCAAACCCTTGTTGTAGCGGGTAATGTGGTAAATGATGGCACCTTAATAAGCGCAGGTTATATTTATCTGGGAAATCCTGCGGCCGCTGCTTCTCCCAATCCGCAAAGCATCGGCGGTAATGGAATTTTTGCCAATGCGTTATCTGGAGCCACCTGTAATATAACTGGTTTAAGCATCAATAACTCAAACCCGGCCGGCGTTACTTTAAATGTTCCGTTGACAATAGGAACAGCGCTAACTTTTACTAATGGAATTGTAAATACAAGCCCGGTTAATTTGCTTACGCTGGGAGGTTCCGATGCTTTTAGTGGTAGTTTCAATTATACGGCAGGCCGTATTAATGGACCATTTAAAAGAAAGATCCTACCAACAAATGGCGCCCGGCAATTTCCCGTAGGTACGGCGACCTTTCTAAAAAGTGCGAACATTGTATACACCACAGCTCCTGCCAGTACGGGTTTTCTAACCACAGAGTGGATACCAGAAAACCCGGGTGTGAACGGCCTGCCATTAGCAGAAGGCGTCATCCCCGTAAACAATGTTTCTGAAGCAGGATATTGGAGAATAACACCCTCCGGTGGTTTAAGCGGTGGTAGTTACACCGCTACATTCGCCGGCAATGGAACACCAGGCATTTCCGATGTAACCCAATTGGTTTTGTTGAAACGAAATGATGGCCTATCGCCATGGCTCCTCAATGGTACCCATAGTACAGCGAGTGGCACCCCAGCAAACCCGATAGTTACCAGGTCCGGCATTACCGGTTTTTCAGACTTCGGTATTGGCTTACCCAATGCTGCAACACCCCTCGCTACTTCCTGGACAGGCGCTACAGATACCGATTGGTTTAATGCAGCCAACTGGAGCAATGGCGTACCAGGCATTATAACGTCGGTAACCATCCCGGCTGGAAGGCCAAGATATCCATTAGTAACTGCGCTGGTGAACATTAAGTCTCTAAATGTTCAAGCTGGTGCCGCTGTAAACCTGGCAGAAAATGTTAATTTGATAATTACAGGATTATAAATTAAAACGAGTTGCACGGTCGATAATCAACAAGATAACTGCTTTAAAAAAATGAAATGTTTTCTGCTTCCTCAGAACAGTGACAGAACACAAGTCACAACGTCAAATATTTCTCCGTTTTATCTCTTTTTTTATCAGCAGCAACTCGCGGCCTGTTTGTCCGCCCATGCTACTGTTTTCCTGGGCACGGCGCATCAGGTAAGGAATCACATCTTCAATCGGCCCGAATGGTAAGTACTTGCTTACATTACAACCTGCTTTAGCGAGGTTAAAAGTTATGTTGTCGCTCATGCCATACAGTTGGCTGAAATGCACCCGTGGATGGTTTAATGCTTCGCCTTTGCGAACCAACTGATCTACTGCCAGTTTGTTGCTGTTTTCGTTATGTGAAGCAACTATTACAGAAACTTGTTCCAGGTGATCGGTGCATAACAACACAGCATCGTTATAATCACGATCACAGCTTTCTTTATCGGGTTGAATTGGTGATGGATATCCTTTCTCTTCTGCACGTACTCTCTCCTTTTCCATATAAGCACCACGCACCAGTTTGGCGCCCAAAATGAAATTACGTTGTTGAGCGGCTTCCAGCATCGATCTTAAAAAAGCCAGCCTGTCGTGACGATACAATTGTACGGTATTATATACAATGGGTGTTTGCCTGTTAAACTGGTCCATCATCAGGCAGGTCATTGCATCAACCGGATCCTGTATCCACGTTTCTTCTGCATCAACCAGCACACCAACTTTTTCTTCTTCTGCGTGCTTGCAAAGGCGGGTCATCCTTTGTACCACGCGGTGCCATTCCTCCTGCTCTGATGCACTTAAATGTCGAAGTGCATATTCGTACCGTTTTATCAGGGTATTGGTAGAGCGATGCATTAGCTCGTCTATTTTTTCCAGTAAAGCAAACCTGGCAAAACCCGTTACTTTAATACTCATAAACGGGATGTTGGTCTGAGTGCCTGCATAACTAATTACTTTAAAGAATTCCTCCATAGAATGGTCAAATCCTTCTTCGCCATCATTACCACCTTCCACACCATAATCAAGAATAACACTTACTCCGTATTTTCCTAAAAGGTCGGCAACAAACTTGGTATCTTCCAGCGATTCGCCACCAACAAATTGCCTGAATATAGTTTTGCGAATAATACCTTTAACAGGCATGCCTGCCCGAATGGCCCATGGAGTAATACGGGTTCCCATATTTACCAGCCATTGGTATCCCATGCTGTTAAATAAGAATTCTGCATGTTTAAGTTCACGGTCAGTTTTGTAACTAAAAGCATTTTGTGTGTTTTCAAACGAAATAACTGGCTTGGATATGGCAGGCATAGTTGCGTATTTAAATTTAATCTGTTCAAAAAGCATTGCCTTCGTTTTTCTATTGCTAAAAAAAATTGCAATAGAAATGCGGCTTTAAAATACAGGTAATTCCGAAAAATATCTCCCGAAAGATTGGCCTGTTTTTAAACCCTTTTAAAAGCAGATTTTATAATTATTGCTAAGGTAAGGGATGCCCCGCCCACGAAAGTTTACGACAAAAATAATTAGGCTTTACTTAAAAAACCTGCTGGTAATCATCCGCTAACCATGTAAGACAGCAGTTGATAGGTAATTAGAGGTGACGAATGAATTTTCATTTGATTTTCCCCGCTCAAAATGGTCATATAGCCTGGTGATTAAACGGTTGTAAAACCATTTCGCTAACTACACCACTCCGGGGTTGCTGGCACAGGAACCAAATAGCTTTTGCTGCTTCATCAGCAACTATCATTTTGTCGCGTTGAACCCGCATATCGATGGTATCCCAAAAAGCAGAATCTACTCCACCTAAAAACAAGTTGGTGATCCTGATTTCGGTCCTTTTTAATTCTTCCCGAATGCTTTGCATCATGCCGGTTAAACCATATTTACTGGCGCTGTAGGCTGCTGCGCCTGCCATCGGTACTTTTCCCAACACACCGGGTACATTTACAATCAAGCCCTTTTTCTGAACTTTCATGGCAGGTAAAAAGTGTTTCAATAATAGAAAAGGCCCAACAAGATTTACCTGAAGGGTCTCCTGGAAAGCTTCCAGGGTCAATGTTTCCATCGGGTGTAAGATTCCAACCCCGGATGTTATGACCAGGATATCCAAAGCAGGGATTTGTTCGTGTATTTTCGAAGCCATCTTTTCAATATCGCTGGCATTTGCCAGGTCACAGGCAAATGAACGTTCAACCGGGATTTGTAATGCAGAAGCAGCGTTTGAAAGTTTTTCAGGGTTTCTGCCACTAAGGTAAATGGTTGCGCCGCTTGCAGTTAATTGTTTCGCAGTTTGAAAGCCGATGGTTCCGGTTGCTCCAACAACAAGTATATGTTTTCCCTTTACAGATTCCATTTATTTATTTTATTGTAGGAACAATCAATTACCTGCATTGTTGCAGCTAAATAAAATAGTTCTGATATGTTGCTGTTTGCTAAACGGAACGTTGTCGTTAATACATAAATTTTGATTAGAGTAATTTGATAAATACCAGGATGATTTCGGTTCTACTGGTTGATAAATTACTGTTTACCTTAATAGGATAGTTTTAAGATAAAGAGCTAAAATGGTAGCTTCACTAATTTGAAGTTTAATTTTATCGACCATGATAATAAAGCAAATTCTTATTTATCGTTATAGCATCCCGATGGTTCCATTTACGATTGCTACCGGAACCATGAATTATGCGCAAAATGTGTTGATTAAAATTGTAACTGAAGAGGGTATCATTGGAGTGGGAGAGTGTTCAGCTTTTCCCATGATCGCTGGTGAAACACAAGACACCTGCCTGGTACTCGCAAAAGACTTTGCCAAATTATGGAAAGGGAAGGATCCCCTTGATATACCAGCCAGGATGAACGAACTTGATTTGTTTATCGCGGGTAATAACACTATAAAAAGTGCTTTTGATATGGCCTTGTATGATATCGTTTCGAAACAAGCCAATCTACCGCTTTATCAATATCTGGGGGGTAACTATTTCGAGCCCGAATCGGACCTGACAATTGGTATTGCTACTGTTGAAAAGATGGCGGCACAGGCTCTTGAATTTGTAAATCAAAAGCAGGTTTCTATTTTAAAAGTTAAGCTGGGGAAATCAGCATTGGAAGATGTAGAAAGAATAAAAGCCATCAGGCAGGCAGTTGGTAAAAATATACAAATAAGAATTGATGCTAACCAGGGTTGGAACTTCGATGAAGCTGTTTATGCTTTAACCAGGATGCAAAATTTTGATATCCAATTTTGCGAGCAACCTATGCCAAAATACCTGGATGAATTTTTGCCTTTACTACGTCGTAAAACCAGCATTCCTGTTATGGCTGATGAAAGCGTTTTTACGCATCATGATGCGCAACGCTTAATAAATCAACAAGCTTGTGATTATATCAATATCAAATTGTCGAAGGCCGGTGGAATCAAAGGGGCGCTTTCTATTCATGAAGTATGTGCCAAAGAGAATATTCCAAACATGTTGGGTGGCATGTTGGAAAGCAGGCTTGCCTTATCTGCAAACGTTCACCTGGCATTGGCTTGCTCTAATATTAAATTTTATGATCTTGATACCTGCCTGCTTGGTCACAAACTGGATCCGGTAATTAACGGTGTGCGGTTTGAAGGCATGAAATTACAATTACCTGGACTTCCCGGCATTGGTGCAGATGTTGATCCCGGATTCTTAGCAGGATGCGAACAGTTTATCGTTTGATTATTTGTGAGCTTGAAACGAACCTATTGTTGCAGGCTTATACAAACAGTGCCTTTAGTTCTGTGGCATCTGTAGGTTTCATTTTGCCAGCAAGTATCAGGCGTAACTGCCTGCGTCTAAGTGCGCCATCAAATAATTTTTGTTGTTCCTCATTTTCATAAATTACCTCCGGCACTTTTCGTGGTTTGTCATTTGGATCGAGAGCAACAAATGTAAAATAGGCCTCGTTGCTTTCATAGGTAAACTGGTGTAAGGTATCTTCTCCCCAAACCCTTATATGAATTTCCATGGAAGTATTGAACGCCCTTGTTACTCTTGCTTCCAGGTGTACGTAATGACCTAGTTTGATGGGATTTTTAAAAGAAATATTATCTACAGAAGCAGTTACAACCGGTGCGCTGCAATGTTTTGCGGCACAATAAGCGGCAGCTATATCCATCCAGTACATCAGGCGGCCGCCCATCAGGTTACCAAAAGTGTTGGTGTCGTTTGGTAATACCAGTTCATTCATCTGGTTGGCGCTTTCCGAAACTTTTTTTGCGTTCATGGCCGCAAAGATAGGAGCGCAGTTAAATTTTGCAGATCGGCTTTGAGAACAACAGGTCATTCATTTTATAGATTAGGTTTAATGGGTTGACGGCATATTTCCGCGAAGAAGGTGCCGTTTATTTGCGTTTAAATGACTTATCAGTCTGAATTTCTGTGAAAAACCCGGTTGAATAGCGCAAACACTAAACCATTTATCCGTTCATTTGTCCATTAGATAAGCCATAGGCAAACCGGCACAACAATTGCAATTGTTTTGGCGTTGGAATTCTTGTTTTTAACCTTATAAAAACATAAGTACGGATAATTTTACGCATGACTTTTACTCCCCCCGCCAAACATATAAAAACCACACAGCAGGTAATCACCACCATTGCTGCCGTGCTGATTATCATTCCGCTATCTCCGCTAATTTGCCGGTTTATTCCGCCCGTAATGCTGGGTAGTTATAATATCGATATGTTGCTGGCGGTGCTGGCAGCTATAGTATTTGTAAGATTATTGCTGTGGTTAGTGCGACCTCTAATAATTCCGGCACTGGTGTTGTTAATGGCTCTTCTTGTTTTCAACCAGTTTGCAGGCCGGTACGGTTTCAATAATGTGTTTGATGATTACAAAACATTGGCCATTGCAAATTGGGAAGTACGCGACCAGAAACAAACGGACCTGCTAAGTATAAACCCGGGATTATTTGAGAACGACAACAGTAAAGGCACCCGCGAAATAAAGGCAAAAGTGCATATCCGTGATTCTGTTGTCCGCAATTTTTCAGTAAAACATTCGCTTGATTATTTCAAAGAATACCAGGGAAAATATGGCATGTTAACCCGACACCTGTCGTTATTTAAATACATCAATACCAATTTTAATTATGTACCCGACGCACAGCGTGATGAATATTTTGCTACAGCAAAAGAAACCATCCAGGATGGACTTGGCGGGGATTGTGATGATCACAGCATATTGATGGCCAATAGCCTCATGAGCATTGGCGCAAAATGCAGGCTGGTAATTATTGAAGGACATATGTATCCTGAAATGTATGTAGGAGACAAAAAAGATTTTGAAGTGATACAACAGGCTGTTGTGCAGTTGTTTGATGAACAAAAAGTAAAGAATATTTTTTACCACGAAAACGCCGGGGAATATTGGATAAACCTCGATTATACCGCCAAACATCCCGGTGGCCCGTACATGAACGACAGGCTAAAACTGATGATCGAATTTTAATCGATAAAAATAGGCAGCATAAAAAAAGCGGACTATCACAGCCCGCTTTTTTAGTATTGGATCTGGTGTGCTAGAAACTATATGGAATTGTTACAGATGTATTATCCCATTCAATTACCAACCCGTTATCGGGTACACTGATGGTAAGTTGCTCTACCGGCGACGCAGTTTTAGCTGCAGGAACGGTGGCTTTCAGCACGTCTTTGTCTTTTACCTTATCATAGCCGTAGGAGCCCCATTGGCCCAGCTCGCTATTTAAAATTACAGTCCACTCTTTTTCGCCGGGAATTGTAAACAAAGTATAAGTTCCGGCTTTTATCGGTTGGCCGGCAAAAGTGCCATCCTTTGTAAAGGTAATCTGGGTTGCCTCATCAGCACCGGTGCGCCACACTTGTCCATATTTTTCAAGACCTCCAAAAACTACGCGGTCTTTTTTGTACGGACGACCATAAGTAACTTTTACATTGGCGTTGGAAACAGTATCATGCGGGCTTTTACGCTGATCTTTTCCCTTCGCCTGGCCCATGCAGCTGGTAAAGATGATCATTGCAGCAGAAGCAAATAATAATAACTTTTTCATTACAATAAATTTTAGTGTACGAATATAGTTTTAGCTGGCAACAACCGATTACCGAAGACTATTCTAAAAAGTTAAATTAAAGACGACTATTTCAATTGCGTTATAATAGGAATTACCAACTGTTCGGCCCATAGGCGATATTGGCTGCCACTGGGGTGCAGGCCATCGGACGCCAGCATCGTTGCATCACCCTTTGCAGCTCTTGAGATTGGAGTAATGTCGGTATACGAGATATTGTATGAAAGCGTAACAGCCTTATTAATTGCATTAAACTGGTCGATTTCGAGCGCTGTTTGGCTGGCGTAGGCTCCCATGCCGAAAGGTGTTACACTATAATCGGGTATACTCAAAACAAAAACCCTGCTTCGTTTTCCTTTAGCCAGTTGGATGGCTTTCTCAAGGCTGGTAGTAAACTTGCTGCGGTAACCAGTGGTATCGTGGCTTTGGTACTGGTCGTTTACACCAATCAGTAAGGTTACAATATCGTTGTCGGGGGCAGGATTTGCCTGTTCAATAGCAGTGAGCAGGGTAGCTGTAGGCCAGCCGGTTTGAGCAATGATTGCTGGCTTACTGACCGGGATACCTTTTGCATTTAAGATAGCCGCCACCTGCATCGGGAAACGACCTTCTTCTGGTACACCCTGGCCAATGGTATAACTATCACCAAGCGCGAGGTATTTGTAGCCGCCCACCGGCGCAGTGGTGGTAGAGGTGTCTTTTACGCTGATGGTATCAGCCACAATTACCGGAGGAGGTATTGGTAGTTCCAGTTGTTTGTCGCGGCAACTGGTAAGTAGTATTAATAACGCAATTATTCCAATCGCCGTTACGAATAGCCCAAACGAATATCTTTGTCCACCATTTAACTGAAGCATGCAATTGAAGTTAAATATTTATATAAATACGATTGAATCACTTAAAAAGTTTGATTATTCATGGCAGAGAAAATTAAAGTAGCCAATCCGGTTGTAGAACTTGATGGCGATGAGATGACCCGGATCATTTGGAAGTTCATTAAAGATAAACTGATCATCCCTTATGTGGATGTGGATATTCGCTATTATGATTTGGGCATGGAATACCGTGATCAAACCAATGACCAGGTAACTATTGACGCTGCCAATGCCATCAGGCAGTATGGTGTAGGTATAAAATGCGCCACCATTACGCCGGATGAAGCACGTGTAAAAGAGTTTAGCCTGAAACAAATGTGGAAGAGCCCGAACGGGACTATCCGAAATATTTTGGATGGCACTGTTTTTCGCGAGCCTATTGTTATTAATAATATTCCAAGGCTCGTAACCACCTGGACTGCCCCAATCATTGTTGGACGTCATGCATTTGGCGACCAATATCGTGCTACCGATTTTGTAACCAAAGGCAAAGGCAAACTCACCATCAAATTTGAAGGGGAAGATGGAACGGTACAGGAATTTGAAGTGTACAATTTTAAAGGTGATGGCGTTGCTATGGCCATGTACAATACCGAGGAAAGTATCCGCGGATTTGCACGTAGCTGTATGAATGTGGCGCTCCTGAAAAAATGGCCTTTGTACCTGAGTACGAAGAATACCATTCTTAAGAAATACGATGGTCGGTTTAAAGATATTTTCCAGGAAATATTTGACCAGGAATTTGAAACACTTTACAAAGAGGCCGGTATAACTTACGAGCATAGGCTGATTGATGATATGGTGGCCAGTGCATTGAAATGGAATGGCAACTTTGTTTGGGCCTGTAAAAATTATGATGGTGATGTGCAGAGTGATACCGTTGCCCAGGGCTTTGGTTCACTTGGTTTAATGACCAGCGTATTGGTTACGCCGGATGGTAAAACCATGGAAGCAGAAGCGGCACATGGAACCGTTACCCGCCATTATCGCGAACACCAGAAAGGTCGCCCCACAAGTACCAATCCTATCGCTTCCATTTTTGCATGGACCCGTGGTTTAGCTTTCCGTGGCAAGCTGGACGACAACCAGCCGCTGATTGATTTCGCAAATGCTTTGGAAGCAGTTTGTATTCAAACAGTAGAAGAGGGTAAAATGACAAAGGACCTTGCGGTTTGTATCCATGGCAATAAAGTAAACCATGGCGAACATTACTTATACACCGAAGAATTTTTAGATGCTATTGATGAAAATCTGAAGAAAAAAATGGCATAAGCGATTTTGATTACTAGTAAGAAATCCTGCTGAGTAATTAGCGGGATTTTTTATGAGCTGGAAAAAGCCAAACAAACAAATTCATCTATATTATTCTAACTAATAAGGCAATTTTCGATTAAATACTAAATTAATATGTTTTAATTGATTTTACTTTTAGCGTATTAAACAGCTATTTGTAAACTGGAAACGATAGCCGGTCATTTCAAAGGCTTTAGTTATCTATTGGCTATTGCTTGTAGCTATTTCATATTGTAGGTTGTTGATAATTCTTCATTATTAAAAACTAACAGTCATGAAAACAATGCTATTCTCCTTCATCTGCCTTGTTGCTTTAACTACACATTCAAAGGCACAAACTTCTTTTGGCATCCAGGGTGGCGCAACCTTCGCCAATCAAAAGTATTCGGGGGAAGGATTTGATCTAAATCTTGATACAAAGGTCGGGCTTAGTTTTGGCCTTGTCGGTGTGATGCCAATTTCCAAAAATTTTGCTTTTAGGCCAGAATTAAACTTTACACAAAAGGGCGCAAAATCATCATCTGATGATGGCATGGACGGATCAATTAATCTGAACTATATAGAACTGCCATTAAACTTTGTTTACAGAATGAATAATGATAATTGCGGTCTCTTTATCGGTGCCGGACCATCAGTAGCGTTTGGCATTTCGGGTAAATCTAAAAGCGATGAATACGAGGATGAAAAAGTGAAATTTGGTAACGGTGACGATGCAGACCTAAAAGCGCTTGACCTGGGTGGAAATATCATAGCAGGCTTTCAATTTAAGAATGGTGTTTTTCTATCTGCTAATTATAATCTTGGTCTGAACAATTTTATACCGGGTGAAGATATTGATGATATAAAAGGAACTAATAATTATTTCGGTTTTAAAATTGGGTTCATGTTTAAATAAATAAAAAAATTATAAAAAAAACACCTCCTTCTATAAGTTAGGAGGTGTTTTTTGTAGACTTGAATTTTTCTAAAACTATTTATGTATCCTGCCTATCCGCATTAATATTGGAAAAGAAAATTCCCTGGTTCTTTCGTTCTTCCACGCGTTTTTTAACTCACCGGAAAAAGTTGCTACCGGGTTTTCGTTGTTTGCTTTTATATAATGTTGTACTGCCGACCAGGTATTAAAATATCCGGTTAATTGCTCAAACGTCCATTCATATTTTAGTAATGGCGTAGTAGCTGTAAGTTCAGCAAAGGGAAATGGAATTGTTTGGTAGCTTTCGTCAATATACCTTCTTTCTTTATCCCAGTAAGGGCCAACTATTTTGGTGTAAAAATGTTTAATTGATTTATTTAGTTCACCATCCGTTTCGATATTACCATAACCAATTATAGCCAGCACTCCACCTTCTTTTGTAGTTCGTTTTACTTCGCTATAAAACTGGTCGAAATTAAACCAGTGAATTGCCTGGGCTACCACAACGAGGTCAAAGAAATTGCCAGGAAAACCAGTTTTTTCAGCAGGCTCAATTTTATAAATGATATTATCTTTTTGTACCGCGTTGCTTATTTGATTTTCGCTGATATCTGTTGCATACACGGTAGTAAAATGTGCCGCTAATTCTTTAGCAGCCTGGCCATTGCCTGTGGCACAATCCCATGCATTATTGCGGGTTGTTACAAACTGCAGTATATGCCTGAATACTGTGTCGGGATAATTGGGCCTGAAGAGAGCGTAAGCAGCGGAATTGTTTGAGAAATTATCCTTCATTATCCATTTATTGAAAATCGACCATTAATATAGTTTTTTGCAGGAATACTACAAACCCACGAATCATTATCACTCAGGTATCTTAACATGCAAGCCCTATTTAAAGATTTTTTCGGCAGTTAATTGTTCCAGCTTATTTTCAATGGCAAAGGCTTTTTATACTTCATTTTTATAAAGAATAAACCAATCCAAATTCCATGACCTATTAACAAGAAAAGGGGGACTAGTAAACTGCTGTAATTTACATTATAATAAAAAAGGGAAACCGGAACCACTATTATACAAATAAACAACCAGGCGGGAATGCTCCATCGTCTTGCTTCTGATAAACCCGCATTGGCAATAGTTCCTGAAAAAATAATTAAAAACAATATTAATTTTTCAAAACCACTTATCACTTTTTCTAAATGCATAAAATTCAACATCAGGATAAAAAGCAAAAGACTGCAGCTAACAACAAGGTAAAGGGGAATACTAAAAGGAAAAACTGAATTCATTTTATGTTGACACCCGGTAAAAATCTTCACTAAAGGCGGGTTGCTCATCAAAAAAGGATTCTCTGAAAGTAATGGTTGATGAATGCCAAATTCAACCGGAGTATCCTTTCTTTCAGCTTGATAAGTATGGAAAAGTTTGTCCCAAAACACAAAAGTTCCACCGAAGTTTTTATTGATATATAAATCGTTTTTTCCGTGGTGTACGCGATGGCTGGATGGGGTTATAAAAATGTATTCAAGCCAGCCGCTTTTTTTAACGAGGTTATTATGATTGTAAAATTGTACAAAATAATGAAATGCTGAAACGCCCAGAAATATTTCAATTGGTATTCCCGAAATTGCGAGTATTGAAAAGAAAGGGAAGGAACTAAGAGAAGAGTACCATGAGTTGCGTATTCCCAGTGAGAGATTGTAATGTTCGCTATCGTGATGTACGGTGTGAATAGCCCAGAGGAATTTAATCTTATGATGAAAACGGTGACTCCAATAAAAACAAACATCCCAGGCAAAAAGGGTAAAGATGATTTGTGAAAGTTGCGACCAATTTTCAAACAGCTGAAAACTTATATTCTTGTAAATATAGAGGTAGGCAGTAATGATCAATCCCCTGAAAACCCAGAGCATGATATGCCCCGAGTTTAGATTGGCTATTATCGCTTTCCATGGCACCTGCTCTTTTTTAAAAAAGTGAAGGATGATCATTTCAATAATAACCAGTAACAAGAATAAAGCTATAAGTAGCATAGGTAGAGATAGTTAAACTTATTAGTTAATGGCTGGGTTAATGGCGAATATTATAGCATGTACTTTGAAAGAAAAGGTAATTCAATCCGTATTTGTTCGATGTCTTCCGGCGCAAGGGAAGCATATTTATTTTTACTGATATGATTGCTGGCTTCAACCTGCTGCAGTTGATCTTTATGAAATGTATTTAGATCTATCCCCAATTTTTTACAGATCATTTCAATGGTGCGTTGTTCACCTTTTACAAGATGATCGAAATCTATTTCAGCATAGTTTCCAGCATAATATTTAGAGATATTATTGTTGGCCATTTTATACCAGTTAATTAGAATTTGCCTGGTTTTATTGTTGATGTATTCTGATGCTTTAACTGAGGTGAAAAATTTATAGATATTGTTATTTAAGGCAATGGTAGATGGGATGGTTTTTGCGGGAGACCTGTTAATGTTTAAGATGGTTGCATCAGGGAAAAAGCCATGCATTGATTTTACTTTGGACATCATCGCGGGATTTTTTGAGAGAAATCGCCGGTTACCGCTCCTGTTGAAAACATAGTTGTGGCGCTGCACACAGCGATAATAATAATTCATAATGCGATGCTGTTTTGTTAATGGCAGGCAGTCATCAAATAAAAAATAAGCATCAAAATGCGGGGTGTCAGGAAAAAAGAAATTCAAATAAACGGTTGACATATTCCATAAAAGAATGGCTTCATCTTCTTCAGGTAAAGTCAAACTGATCTTATGGATATGGGTGAAATTGCCAAATATTTTTCTTTCAATTTTTAATACCATTTTTCGTAAAGGATTTCCAATAGAACGATCGAAACGAATGATGGCTAAAAGCAGGTACTTCTGTGATATACCGGGTGCAAATACAATCTCCCATAGTTTGAAAGTTGTAAAAATTTCTTTTTCGGAAGCCAGTAAATGAAAAAGGTATGTGGTGGCACTTCGCGGAGCCGCAACAATAAAAACTGCATTTTTAATTGACTGCTTTCTAAAGCCCGGAAACAGTAGATGATCAAGCAGCATAAAAAAACGGTTTACAACTAAAAGAAGTATAAACAACGGAATTAGTATACACGAAATCAAGATCCTTTTCAGGTTGAACCACCTCATATTTTCCGGCTTAAGTGAAAATAAGCTGAGAGGTAATTTTATTGATAGTGCGACATCCATGCTGATTAATATTTAATAAGTACGCCACCAATAGAGAATCCTGCTGATGTGCCGCATAGCAAACAACTGTCACCTCTTTTTATCGATCCCAATTCAATGGAATCATATAGGGTCATGGGTATAGAGGCTGCGATGCAATTTCCATTTGTTGCAATATTTTCCTTTACCTGCCCTTCTTTAAATTCATATAAATTTTTAAACATCATGATGCCAAACTTGGAGGCCTGGTGTGGAATAACAGCATCTATATCTGTGATAGCTACCGGTAAGTCACTAAAAAACCAATCCATAAATCCTGGTATTTTATTCCTGGCAAGACGTAACAAATTTTTGCCATTCATTGAAAACGAATGCAACTTGGAATCATAAGGATGGTCTTTGAAAAAGAATTTATTTCCACCCCCTTTAACCATGGTATCGTATACACCTTCCGAATAAGTTCTATGTCCGCCTTTAATAAAACACGAGTCCTTGGTTTCATCATACTCAAGTATAACTGCCACTGCGGCATCTCCGAATAATGTAAGTGTTTCCCAGTTTTCGGGGTCTAGCGCCAATGAAGATACTTCTGAACTTACAATCACTATTTTTTTATACTGGTTTCCATCCAGCAACCTGGATGCATATTCAAATGCTGATACAAAACTCAGGCAGGAACTGTCTATATCAATGGCAGGAATGCAAACGTTATTACAGGCATGTAATTCACTTTTTATAACACTGGAGCGATTGGGTAAGGGATAGTCAAATGTTGCTGCAGCGGAAATTATGAGATCGATATCAGAGAGCGGGACATTGGTATTTTCGAGTGCATTCTCTATGGCACGAGCGCCCATGTAACCGTTAGATTCAAAGGTTACATGGTGTCTTGAACTTACACCCGAGTATTTAATAGACCACCCGCCGGGCAATCCATATTTTTTTTCAATATCGCAGGAGAGTACCTGCCTTGGCAGGTATTTTCCAAAGCCTACAATCCTAACAGGTTTGTGGTAATTCATTTTTTATTCTCCTTAACTTATTGCCAGGTATATGGCCATTGTCATTGGATTTTTTTATATCGATACCAGTTACATTGTAATGTTGTAACAAGTTTTGTATGGAAGCTGCTGCAAGGTTAAATTGTTCTTCATTGTATGGGTCTATAAATAGATGCAACAGGTTATTTCCTTTTTGAATTACAGCATAATCGTCAATACAGTTTGCAGACGTAATAATGGCACGCCTGAAAAAATCAGGGAAAATTTTTGCTTCTTGTTTATCCCCTGTTTCAAACCGTAGCATGTCATCCGAGCGGCCTTCAATTGATTCTATAGCCATCATACGGCTGCCACATTCGCAGCTTTTCTTTTCAGTTATAATGTCATTTAATTCATACCTGATCACTGGTTGTGTTGTTCTAAAAAGGTCTGTAATTACGGGGTGAAATTTAGTATTGCCGGCATCCATATATTTTCTTTCAATAAACAAGAAGTCTTCGTTAAAATGCAGGACTCCAAACTTGCAGGTGTGTGCGAGGAAACCTTCGGTACATTGATATACCTGGTGTATGATTTGGCCGAAAACTTTGCTTAAATAAGTGTTGTCTTCCGGCGTAAGTACTTCTGCTACGGAGATCACTTTTTTTGGTTGGATGGTTAATAATCCAGCTTGCATTGCCTTTGCAATTTCTGATAGCATGGATGGTTGCGCTACCAAAATACATGGTTGCAGTATTTGAAGTTGATGGAGATTTTCATTGATTGGCTTTAACAAATCAAGAAAATGAAACTGGATGAACCGGGACTTTACCGAATCATACAGGTTGCTGTTGGCCCGTAAAAAAAAAGCAACTTTTCTTTTTTTGAATGAGAACCCAATCACGCGGTCAATGATAGCAGCTACCCAACGGGCTCTTTCATCTTCATTGGCTAAAAATAATCCACGGTTTCCACTTGTACCCGAAGAAAGGCCAACGGTAATGCCGTTAATCGTTGGTGAAAAGTTCCGTGACTGTTCTGCTTTTAAAGCCTGTTCATATGCGTCGGTACATTTTATGTTGCAGGTATTGATCGCATCAAAATTGTCAACAAATATTTTTTTGTTTATTAATGGGAAATCCTGGAGTGTCACTCCTTCTTTTATATAAGGTTTATAAAAAACGGATCTTGTTAGATGAAGTAGTAATTTTTTAAACCTTTCGGTTCTTATGTTATGTAAGTAATTTCTAAAAAATATTCTTGATACTTTAAAATAAATAAGATGATATAATATTTTAGATCTAAAGTTCATTTACCTGTTGATTATTGTAAACAATTTTACTGGTAGTTTCATAACAATGTGTTGGAACAATGATATACCCAGGATATGATTTATGAAACTGGTGAACTTTTTGAAGACTGCTTTTATATTTTTTCCACGAGCTAAAAAAGAGTTTTACAAGAGGTGAAGGCAAGATCATTTCTTCATACGATTTTTTAAGCCAGCATGCATCTGCAATCAGGAAGTAAGAATGTTTTTGTGTTGATACAAGTACGCCAACCTGGCCTGCAGCATGCCCTTCAAGTGGTGTTAAGTAAATAGATGTGTCATTAAACAGGTCATACTTTATGCCCAGGATCTCATCGCTTTCCGGAGTACAGTAATCTTCAATAATTCTAAGTCTTGATTCCACATCCAGAGGCACCATCGATTTCAATATGCCCCTGGTAAATGCCAGGAGTGGATTTATATTTTTAAATTGTTCATAAGCAGCTTTTAAACAATAAATATTGGCGTGTTCAAAATCTTTTAATCCGCCAATATGGTCGGCATGAAAATGCGTGATGATCACATGGTTAATATCAGAAGTGCTGATCCCGTAGTTTTTCAATTTTACTTTTACTTCATCGGCTTCTTCAATGGTGACTTTTGTAAAAGCAGCATATATGTTATTGGGAAAACGGGATGTGGCTTCATAAAACCTTCGGGTATAACCTGTGTCGTATAAAATCCAGCCATGTACAGGATGCTGGATCAATCCAAATAAAGCATGAAATTTTATTATTTTATTACTCCCTCCTTTTATGGCATGACTTTCCTTTGCCGTGCAATAGCCTGCGTAATCAAGGTATAATTTTACTTGCGTCATTTTTTATTTAAATGCCAAACTGCAAATTCGTCCATTGCTTCAGCCGTATTCATGAGTGGTTTGTATCTAAGCAGGTATTTTGCTTTTGAAATATCCATGGTGAATGATTTTGCCAGCGTACCAACACCATATTTTGTTAAGGTTGGTTCGCTGTTATTTGTAAGTTTTGACTGAAGTTCCATTAACCCGGCTATAAATTTTACCAGCCTGAAAGAGACTTTTGTTTTAGGAAAACGATATCCGAGGCGTTTTAACATATTTTCTATGTATTCCCAAAGAAGCACGGGTTCGTCGTTTGTTATATTGTAGTCCTGGTTCAAAGCACCTTTTTCGCAGAACAAGGCGAGTTCAATAGCATAGGCAACATTTAACGCAGAAGAGAGATCCACAATATTTTTTCCATTACCTATAATTTTTAACCGCCCTGCTTCGAATGCTTTTACTAAACGTGGCATGATCACGGTATCTCCACGTCCAATAATTCCTCTTGGACGCAGGATGATATAAGGTATTCCTGCATGCATCAATTCAAGTTCTGCTGCGTGTTTTGTTTTGGCATAATCATTTATAAATTTTTTGGGCAGTTTGTCGGTTTCTTTTATATCAATACGGTCTTCACCTGTAAAATAAATCCCGGGGGAAGAAACATAAATATATTTTTTGACCTGGTTTTCTATAGCCGCCAAAATGCAATTTTTTTGACTATAAATATTTGCTTTTTCAAAGTCTTCATATTTTCCCCAGGGGGATGATAATGCCGCTGCATGAATGACGCAATCGATATTCCTGGTGATCCTGTTTACATAATTTTTGTCGCATAAATCTCCCAGTTGGTATTCGATTTTGGAATCGTTTACAAAATGGCTTTCCTTAATGGTTCTACCTGCCGCAATTATATTAGTTATACCCGGGTTTACAGATAATCTTTCCAGGGTACGGTAGCCTAAAAAGCCTGTTGCTCCAGTTAGCAGAACTCTCATCCGGTAAAGTTTGAAATGATTGATTTCTAATCAAATGAAGTGTGGTGTGAAACTCCTCTATTCTTATTTCAATTATTTATGAGGCGGGTAGAATTGAATGATTGCATTTTAAGGTGATTGTAAATCATACATGGAGGTTTGGCGGTCAATGGTTTTGTATTTGTTTTAGTTTATGAATATACGCTATTTCTTAAAACTAGTCTACCAATGTATATGGTTATCAATTCAATTGGCAATTTTGTATTTTGAGTATATAGGATGATGATTTGAACTCTTAACTTAAATTAGAGTCGGCAAATCACCTTGTTTTCAACCTGCTTACAATTAGTGGCATTGCGGGTAACATGGCAAGACCATTGAATCCTTGAGCCTGCATTTCAAAAAAGATTTTTAGATATTTGTCAGTTAGTACAGGTCTTACTCTTTATTAACTGTGCTCCATGTTTTTGCTTTTAGGTAAGCTGAAATACACATCATATAAAATGATTTAGTAAGCCTGTTAGATGGCTGATTTTAGGGGTGTTAATTCGCTGTAGCTTGTTTTTAATTCTTACAACTAAAAATAACTATCATGAAAAAGACACTTTTGGTAATTGCATTCTTTAGCGGAACTTATAGTTTGCTACCCGCACAAACTTATCTTGGCATATCAGCAGGACCAACCTTTGGTTCAATGAAAACTAAAATTGAAAACGAATCTGTAAGTTCACAATATTTAACGGGGTTTATGGCTGGTTTAAATGCATCGGTTAGCCTTACAAAAAATATATCTGTTCGCCCTGAAATCAACTTCGTTCAAAAGGGCGCATCAGCGGAGATAGAAAATGAAAATGGAAAAGAAACTACGAAGTTTAACTGCCTCGAATTTCCGCTTAACCTGGTATTTAATAACCAATCAAAAATGGGGAAATTCTTTGTTGGCGGAGGACCGTCAATTACTTACAGTATTATGGGTAAATATAAGTATGATGGAGAGTTGCCGGAACGTGCCGATTTAAGTTTTGGTAAAGCGAACTATGATGATTTTAAGTCTTTTGAATTTGGAATAAATGCACTTATTGGATACCAACTTACTAATGGATTATACCTCGCAGCGAATTACAACCAAGGCTTAACCAATCTTATTAATATACCATTAGCCGAAGTACACTCAAATTATTTTGGTATTCGCCTGGGTATGATGTTAAAAGGACAATAGTTAACCCTTAAGCATCTCTTGTTACAATTATGTGGCAGGAGATTTTTTTTGAATTGGAATCTGAATAATTACTGCTGGATACACCTTCTTTTTATTTTAATTCAGCCATCAAACTTTCTACATCCAGTGCAATTGTAAACATGGTCAATGAGCCGTCTTCATTTAACGGCCATTGCTCTTTTGGCCGGTCCCAATATAATTCAACTCCATTATGATCGGGATCGTTCAAATAGATGGCTTCAGATACGCCATGATCGCTCATGCCGGTAATAGGATAAGCTGCCTCGTTCAGGCGATTAAGAATAATAGCCAGGTCTTTTCGCGTAGGGTATAAAATGGCAGTATGAAAAAGACCTGCAGACCGCACAGGGGCTGGTTCAGCGCCTTTGCTGTACCAGGTATTTAAGCCAATATGATGATGATAGCCGCCGGCAGAAATAAAAACCGCCTGCGTGCCATATCGCGTGGTAATTTCAAATCCTAACAGGTCACAATAAAAGGCAACGGACCTTTCGAGATCGCTCACTTTTAAATGAACATGCCCGATTTGTGTTTGAGAAGGGACAGTATATTTTTCCATGATGATGTTGTTTTAGTAAACTGCTTATTGCAGAAGCTTGTAAAGCGATTTCCAAATTAAACAACATGGCTGGTATCAAAAATTATTTCATTAATGGGTGATAATTGAACGGGTTTGATTTGCCTTAGCTCCCCCAGGCTGGTTGTCTTCTGTAAAAAATTACTGTTGTAATATTAGTCTCGTGAAGCAACCGGTGAACGGATAAGTTAATTTCCAAAGACTTTTTGTAACAAGGCAGTAGTGCGTGCAGCCGGGTTTTTACGGATCTCAGCTTCTTCATTACCCAGTTGCAGGAATATGCCGGATAAGGCACGCTCGGTAACATAAGCTGTAAGATCAGGGTTTACTTTTTTAAGCGAGACCATGTTGTAGGAAGTAAAAAGGGTTTTCCAATATTTGGTAGCATCTACTTTTTCCAAAGAGCTTTCAATTACCGGGCGAAAGGCTTCGGTAAGCGGTGATACCGTTTTGCTCTGCAGGTAGGAGGTAGCCGCTGTATCGCTTCCTTTTAAAATACTCATAGCATCGGAAATACTCATCGATTTGATGGCATTTATAAAAATAGGCGCTGCTGATTTTGCTGCATCTTCTGCGGCACGGTTCATAGCAAGAATCGCATTGTCAACTTGTTTATCCAATCCCATCCCACGCAGTTTTTGTTCTACATTTTTTGCTTCCGGCGGCATTAAGATTTTAAGGGCAGCATTGGCAAAAAAACCATCCGCCAGCGAAAGTTTATCAGTACTTTTTTGTGCGCCTTTTTCAAGCGCTTCTTTCAGGCCGTTTACGATATCGCTGTTCGATAGAGAACCTACTGAGCCACCTGCTCCCAAAAGTTGATCGAGTTTGCTTTTGCCCGTGGCAGAATCTTTACTGGTGTTTTTCTTTATAAGACCTTTTAATGTTTGTGCTTCTGTTAATCCTGTAATAGCTACCATTAAAATAATCGCTGTAATTCGTTTCATTTGTTGCTGCTTAATTTAAAACAATGGATGTATCCGTTTGGGAAAAAGAAAGTTTTTATGCCTCCAGCGATATTTTGATCGTTGGTGGAGGCTTGTTAGGTCTTTGGACTGCAAGAGAACTAAAAATCAGACGCCCTGCGTTAAAAGTTACGTTAATTGATAAAGGAGTTATACCCACCGGTGCATCCACCCGCAATGCCGGCTTCGCATGTTTTGGCAGCCCTTCGGAAATGTTGCACGATATAAAGGTAATGGGTGCAACAGCTATGTGGCAGGTAGCCGACATGCGTTATCGCGGCATTCAAAAAATCAGGTCGGTGTTGAAAGACGATCTCACCGGCTTTGAAAACAGCGGTGGATATGAATGTTATAATGAAATGTCTGCAGCTGAATGGCAACGTTTTGAGGAGCAGGTATCGGCACTTAACAAAGAGATGCAACTTATAACTGGTAAGGAAAATGCCTTTAGCAGTGCTCCCGGGAAACTGGCTGGTTATGGTTTAAAGGGATTTTCTTACATGATAGAAAATCGGTTGGAAGGCGGTTTGCACAGCGGCAAACTGGTGCAGGCGCTTACACAAATGGTACGCGAAATGGGTGTGAAAATATTAACTGGTGTAGAAATAGCCGGCTACGAACATGAACCCGGTGGTTTAAAAGTTTCTACCCTTCAAAAAGTGCAGTTTCATACCAAGCAATTATTGCTGGCGACCAACGCTTTTCTCGCAAGCCAATTACCGGGACTGGGTGTTGTTCCCGCCCGTGGGCAGATCATTTTATCGCCGCCTATCCCGGGACTGGCACTAAAAGGCACGTTTCATTTTGATGGTGGTTATTATTATTTCAGGAACCTGGGAAACCGGGTGTTGATCGGTGGAGCCCGCAACACAGATTTTACCTCGGAGGAAACATTGAACATGCAAACAACAGGAGCAATAAAAACGGCTTTGTATACTTTTTTGCAGAAACATATTCCTGCGGCAGCTATGCATCCGTTGGAGAATTTTGAAAGCTGGAGTGGTTTAATGGCGATGCATGCCAGTAAACAACCTTTGTTACAGATGGTTCATACAAACGTTTTTGCAGCCATGTGTTGTAATGGAATGGGCGTGGCATTATCACCGGTGTTTAGCGAACAGGTGGCTGAGGTGATGCTGGCGAATTAGAGGGCAGTTGATAGTTGATAGTTGATGGTTCATTGATAATAGTTCATAGGCTAAAGGCAACGAGCAACATCTCCCATCTCCAAATCCCAAAATCCCAAAATCCCAATATCCCAAAATCCCAAAATCCCCATATCCCGAAATCCCAAAATCTCCCCATCTTCGCTGCCTGCATGAAAAAGATCTTATTCGCGTTTGTTTTACCCGCTTTTTTGTTTTCCTGTGGCAACAACAACGAAAACACCGAACCAACAGTAGAACCTTCCAAAACACCGGACGTTTCTCTTCCTGCGAATATTAGCTACCAGCTGGTGAACAGTTTTCCGCACGATACTGCTTGTTTTACAGAAGGACTGCAGTACGTGGATGGCAAGCTGCTGGAGAGTGCCGGGCAGTACGGTCAAAGCGACATACGTTTTACCGATTTGGAAACGGGGAAGGTGCTGAAAGAGGTGCCGTTGGCAGAAAAGTACTTTGGCGAAGGTTGTACACAACTGGATGGAAAGATCTACCAGATGACTTACCAGGAGAATACCTGCTTTGTGTATGATGCAGTTACCTTAAAAAAAATAAAAGAGTTCAATTACAATTTTGGCGAAGGCTGGGGCATGACCACCGACGGCACCAATCTCATCATCAGCAACGGTGGCAGCAATTTATATTTTTACAATCCTTCCAATTTTACCGAGGTAAAAAGGGTAGGAATAACCAACCAATATGGACCCGTTGGCAAAATAAACGAGCTGGAATACATCAAAGGATTTGTGTATGCCAATATTTGGATGAGCGACCAGATCATAAAAATTGACCCCTCGAACGGTAGAGTAATCGCCCTGGTAAACCTGGAAGACCTGCGGGGTAAAACAGGCATTCCTCCCAGCAGTTTTGCCGACGAAAACGGACCTGAAGCCATGAATGGTATTGCTTACGACAGCGCCGGCAACCGTATTTTTATCACCGGTAAAAACTGGCCAAAGCTGTTCGAAGTAAAATTTGATAATTAGGCAGCCGCTGTGAACTTAAATTTCCTTTCTTTGCAGCCCGTAAATAATTCAAAGGCCGAAAAGTCGCTGAAATATTTCTAACGGCCCGGTAGCTCAGCTGAATAGAGCACAAACCTTCTAAGTTTGGGGTCATTGGTTTGAATCCAATCCGGGTCACAACTTAAAACTTTTATGCCTTGTAAATCAATGATTTGCGAGGCATTTTTATTTTAGGTACAACATAGATTCAACAGATGGAAATCCCTTCAGCTTACGTTGTATTTATCAGATATTTTTTATATCCAACCATGATCTAATTATCAGTTAGTCGTGTTTAGAATCTTCTTAAACCTGATAATATACTTACTACTGACATCCGAATCTCCAATTGTCAAACCATGCGCCAGTTGGAGAACCGTTGGCGTTAAAAGTAATATGATACGTCGCTTTCAGGGTCGAGTTATTGCCACCACCCGGAGTAGTCAACATCACTGACAGGTTAACCGTTTGTTCAAAAGGTGCATTGTCAACTAGATCAGCAAGATTAATTGTGAGTTGATCATTTGAAACATAACTACCCGTGTATTCAACACCTGTACTTACATTAACTAATCTGTAGTTAGAAGTATTAGTGTGAAACTTCACAACAACTCTTCCGTCTGGGGTGACCACAGCATGGAAGGTAACGTGCCATATTCCTTCAACGACATCCAGGATTTCACCAGTACATGAATTAACTTCAATCCAATCTTCCGAGAGGTCAATTTCTGAATGTTCCTTGTATAGTTCAACTACTTTGGGTGTAACAGTTCTGTGAGTCAGTGGCTGCTGTTCATTGGTAAATGTTTCTTTTTTGCAAGAACTAAACAAACAAATAAGAACTAATGAAGAAGCAAGAATTTTTTTCATGGTTTAATTTTAAAATTGTTAGGAAGAGAGTTGCTTCTTTAAAGATATAAACATTCCATCCCTATAAAATATAAATAAAATGTTTCATATCTCTTCATTAAAATCTTTATCAAACCACTGTTGAGGTGCAAAATATTGGTGACACTTATAAATGCGTCTGCAAGCCATCATGGTTTTCTACATTAGATGAAATAGGGCACTTCTATAAAAATTGATGGAGCATTTATGATTATACTTACTAATTTTTCATAAAAACCTTCGCGTTCAATTTGAAATTTACTTCTTTCCATTCAACTGGTGCAGATACGTTTAGTTCCTGGAAGGCCCAACAAAGTATACTCCTGCAAATCTGTCTGCCTAATCATTCTGACTATAATCGACAAACAACCTGTTTTCCCTACCACCTGTTGAAGAATTCAAGCAAATGCAAGTGTAGTCCTTTCCCTGATCACCTTAATTTGGTTCAATAAACTTCTATAGTGATAAAAAGTATCCATATTTACCTGGCCGGAAGTATTGCTGAAAATTTTTTCATTCTTGTAATTGCAGTTTAAATGTTAGTTGCAAATAAACAGCCTGGTGATAAAATGATTCTTAGCAGAAGACCTAAACTGCAACAACTTCTTATTTCTCTTTGAAAGCCTTTGGCGTGATCCCAAACTTCGATTTAAATACCGTTGAAAAATAAGCCGGCGAAGAAAAGCCTGCCGCATAGGCAATTTCACTGATGGTTAACGATTCATGCTGAAGCAAATACTTTGCTTTTTGCAAACGGGTATTTAAGATATAATCATTCACATTAATATTTAATAAGGCTTTCACTTTGCGATAAAGCTGCACACGTGAAATGCCCATTGCCTTGCTGATATCTTCTGCGGTAAAATGTTCGTTTGCTAAATTGCTCTCTATAATGGCAGTAAATTCACTTACAAATTTCCGATCGATCTTTCCAACAGTTTGCGTTTTAAGATTAGATGGTAATTCCGATGTAAAATGATCTTTTAATTTTGAGCGGTTCGCTATCAGGCTCTTGATAGTCTGCTCCAGGAATTGCACATTGAAAGGTTTGGTAATATATACATCGGCCATGTTCTTCATCCCCGCAATCTGCTGCTCAATATTTGTTTGCCCGCTTAATAAGATGACCGGGATATGAGAAGTGCGGATATCCGTTTTAAAAATATGCACCAACGCTATTCCGTCTTTTCCGGGGATAACGATGTCGCTAATTATAAGATCGGGTACCGTATCAAAAGCCTGTTGTAACGCAGACTGGCCGTTATCTGCTTCCAAAATTTCATACTCGTTGTTCAGGCGATTGTTTAAAAAATCACGCAAGTCTTTATTGTCTTCAATAACCAGGATAGAATATTCTTTTTGTTTCACCATACCACCCAGTATTCCGTTGCTGCTATTCAGCGCAGGCTTAGATTCAGTGGTGTAAACTTTTTCTTCTTCATAAAAAATATAAGGCACGGTTGGCGTATCGGTGATGTCTGTTTTTTCGAGGTGCGCATTGCCCAACGGAAGGATTATTTCAAATTGGGTACCCTTCCATTTTTCGCTCTTAACAGTAATTTCACCCTTATGCATTTTAATAAGTTCCCTGGATAAAGCAAGCCCAAGCCCTGACCCTTTCTGGTTTTCATATTCACCCTGGTAAAACAATTCAAAAGCATTTTTTACGGCATCCTCCGACATGCCAATGCCATCATCTTCCACCCTGATGATTACATTTTTCTCACTTTCATCTTTATTTAAATACACATGCACAAAACCATTGTCTTTGGTGAATTTAAAAGCGTTGGAAAGCAGGTTGAAAATTACTTTGTCGAGCATGTTTACATCAAACCAAACATCCAGTTTTCTTTCGTTCGTGATCAGTCTCAAATCTATTTTTCGGTTAGCTGCAATGCTTTGGTAAGATTGAATGATTTCTGAAATAAAAAAGATGAGATCGTTTTCCGAAGCACGCAGCCGCATTTTATCCACTTCAATTTTACGGAAGTCCATTAACTGGTTTACAAGCCGTAAAAGCCGGATCACATTTTTATGGATCAGGTTAAGGTTGCGGTTTTGAACGAAGCTGGTTTTTGCATCGGCTGATAACTCTTCAAGTGGCGCTAGTATCAGCGTTAAGGGCGTACGGAATTCATGAGAAATATTGGTAAAGAAGTTGACCTTCGCTTCATTGGCTGCCTGCGCTTTTACCGACATTTCTTCCAGTTCGAAATTTTGCAATTTCAATCGCTTATTTATCTTCCTGTTTTCCCGTAAGGAGTAAAATACAATACCTCCCAATACAACGGCAAGAACAAGCGACGATATCAAAATATATAAAAAGGTTCGCTGGTTGTCGTAAATCGTTTTCAGTTGAACCAACATCGATTGCTGCCGTTCAATTTCTTTTTGCTGGCTGCCTGCTTTGGCTGCCTGCAGTTGCATATATCGCACATTGGTAGAATCTACAGCAGTCGTTTGAAGAATGTTTTCTTTTTTGAAATCTTCGTTACCTAAAATTTTCATGGCTATCCTGATAGCCTCATCACCTCCGGTCGGGTAAAGCATGGTAGCGGTAATAACTTTTTCCGACACAAACTGCATTCCGCAACCATTGCAGGGCAAACCATCCACGCCAATAATTTTAGGGGCAATTAGACCCTTGCTTTTATAGGTCTCGTAAGTGCCGAGTGCCATCATATCGTTATGGGCAAAAACCAAATCTGCATTTGAGAACTCTCCAATAACTTTCGCAAGCTCATCCTGCGCGGTTTGTTTGTACCATTCTCCATTAATTCTTTTCACAATCTTTAGTGAAGGGTACTCTTTGATAGCATCCACAAATCCGCGGTCGCGTTCTATTGCGGGTGTCGATTTTGGAAGACCGGTTATTTCAATCACATTTCCTTTTCCTTTAAGCAGGTTAACGGCATACTCGCCCGCCATTTTTCCAACTTCATAATTATCGCTGCCCACATAGGCACTATATAAAGAAGACGAAATTTTTCTATCTACAACAATAACGGGCGTTCCCCTGCTAAATGCCTCCTCGACAATTGGAGTAAGAGGGTCTGCTTCGTTTGGAGAAATGATCAGTATGTCTACACCCTCTGCCAATAATTCCTTTACCTGGCTGATCTGTTTTTCGCTGTTTCCATCCGCCTGCCGGTAAATGAACCTAACACCGGAATAAAAAGAAAGCTCCCGTTTCATTTCTTCCTGCATCGTCTTTCTCCAGGCATCTGATTCAACACATTGTGAAAAGCCGATGGTATAAGTTGTCGGTTTGGATTTTATGTTACAGGCCGATAAAACGAGTAACAATATATAGGTTACCGGAAAGAGTTTAAGCTTATTTAAGCGCAGCACATTGGTAAGCCATCGTTTCATAAAAATGCGTTCCCCGGGTGCAAGGTATGTTTTAGAAAAATGTATAAAAGGAAAATTACCAGTGAAAATCCCGCAAAAAAATTCGGTTTTATTTCATGGTTCTCCTCTTTTTCCGATCCTGCTTTTAGTATATGATAAGATTTAGCGCTGCCATGCCAAAAAGATGGTTACAAAATCGAATAAAGTTGTTACAAATTCGAAATAACCATGTTTTTAGCTGAGGGTAATTGTCTGTTTACCAACAAGTTAGGCTTTTGTATTTAATTTTCTTCAATTAAGATTATTTGTCACAAAAACGAAAGGCTTTCAGGGGTTCCGGGAGATAGTTTGCGTCAAAATTGCCTGGTATATGAAAGAAAACAAATTGCCTTTGAAGTGCCTGCCTGCTGCCAGGAGATTGTCTTTGGGAGTTTGTCTGGTTGTTTTAATTGCAAGGCTAACTCCTGCCAGGTCGAATGCTAAATATGTAGAACCCGTTTTTCATTGCCATGAGATTAGCTGGGCAGTTGATTGACTTTCTATTCTGCAACTGCCTTACATCTACCCTCCATACAATTAATTAAATAGTTAACGATTATGCTACCAACCTCATTTCCCGTGGTTTGCTTTGGAGAAGCACTTTGGGATATTTTACCTGCCATTACAATGCCTGGTGGCGCCCCGATGAATGTTGCCTATCATCTTAAGAAATTAGGCATCAACCCGGCACTAATCACAAAAGTTGGAATTGATGAGTATGGCGAAGGGATTATAAACCTCCTTGCGGAAAATGAGATAACTACTGAATTTGTATGTGTAGACAACGGGCATGCCACCGGCCGGGTTTACGCAAATGCCAAAGATTGCCATGAAGTAGTTTACGACATTGTTTCTTCTTCAGCCTGGGACTACATTGAGTTCAAGGAAGAGTATTCGAAACTGGTATCACAGGGAGATTTTTTCGTCTTTGGAAGTCTTTCTTCCCGAAATAAAACCACACGGGAAACGCTTTTCCAGTTATTGGATCTTGCCAAAACAAAAGTGCTCGACCTAAATCTCCGGCCGCCGCATTTCAAGCGTTGCAATGTTGAATACCTGCTTAAAAAAGCAACCATCTTAAAATTAAACCTTGATGAACTCGAGTTTATAACCGGCTGGTTTAGCACAACTAAAACCATTAAACAGCGTATGTCGCTCTTACAGGACCGGCTCAACATTCAGATGCTGGTTGTAACGCTTGGTGCAGACGGTGCTATGTTACTGATAGATGGTAAGTTTTATCGCCAGCCTGGTTTTCACGTTGTGGTTGCTGACACTATAGGAAGCGGCGATTCATTCCTCGCTGCATTTATCAGCCAGTTATTGCAAAACGCAACACCTGCAAGTGCACTCGAATTTGCAAGTGCTGTGGGTGCATTTGTTACGTCGAAAAAAGGAGGTTGCCCCAGGTACTGCCCCTCCGATATCCCCTCTATTCCTGCTGGTGTGCTGCCAGCTTCTTCCATCAAACAGCCGGGAAACCCGCTGTAATCCTCACGTGCAATATGAATAAATAAATATTTAACCACCAAAAAAGCCGTTATGAAAAAGACAGTCCTTTTAGTGCCATTACTACTACTGATGTTTTTTAGCCATGCTCAAACTTCATTAGTTACAGGCACCGTTTTTAGTAAAACAGGTAATGCGCCGCTGGCGGGCGTTACCGTGAATTCAAAAGGGAAATCCACCGTTACCAGCAACGACGGAAAATTTTCAATTGCTGCCGCACCCGGCGATACGCTTGAGTTTTCTTATGTAGGGATGAAACCCTTTACACACCCCGTTGCAAGCGCGGGAGAAACAGTTAGCATTGTTATGGAAGATGCCGGTAATGACCTCAACACGATTGTGGTAACAGGCTACACTTCTCAAAGAAAAAAGGATTTAACCGGCGCTGTGGCTGTAGTAGATATGGCCCCTGTTAAAAACAACAGTTCAGGCAATACCATGCAAGCCTTGCAGGGCCGCGTAGCTGGATTGTATATTGAAAGAGATGGATCGCCAAACGGCGCAAACAGCAGGATTCTGATACGTGGTGCCAACACACTTGGTAATAATGATCCATTGTATGTGATTGATGGAATACCTACCACAAGGCCTGAAGTTTTTCAAAACATTCACCCTGCAAACATCGCATCCATGCAGGTTTTAAAAGATGCTTCTGCCGAATCTATTTATGGTGCACGTGCATCTAATGGAGTGATCATTGTTACTACTAAAAATGGTGGCAATACAGATGGCAAAGTGCAGTTTCAATTTAATAACAGTACCTCGCTGCAGTCAGAAAAATCAATGCGTTTTAAGATGCTTAATTCTATAGACAGGGGCAGGGCATTGTGGCAGGCATCAGTGAACGATTTGCAGGATCCAACTGCGGGTTACGGTGAAATTTATAATTTCGACTGGAACAACAATTTTAATAATCCTGTACTAAATAGTGTAACCCTTAAGCCTTTCGTTGGAGGCGATCCCAACACACCTGCGGGCAATACCGATTGGCAGGATGTAATGTATAAAACGGGTGTTGTAACCAATAACAATCTTACCGTTTCGGTAGGTAATAAAAACTCGTCGGTTGAAATAAACCTAGGACATCTTAAAAATACAGGGATGTTGCGGTTTACTGGTTACGAACGTTTAAGCGGTAGCATCAATGCGCTTACACGTTCCTTTAATAACAAGGTATTATTTGGTCTTAGCCTTAATGTGGCTAACTCAAATGAAACATTAACAGCAAGGGATTTAGGAGGTGCTGCAACTACGTTTTTAGCAGTTACTTTAGCGCCAACCATTCCTGTATACCAAAAGGATGGCGTTACTTATGCTGGTGAATCCGGTGCCGGGTATTCCGATAGAAATAATCCCTTACATATGCAGGATCTTGCAAAATGGAATAATGCAAATCGACTGAGTTCTTTCGGAAATGTTTATGTAGAAATACAACCTGTTAAAAATTTATTTTTCAAATCAACATTCGGAGCAGATAATAACAATTTCTCAAATAAAATCATCTCGCCAACTTTTACAGAAGGTGCATTGAGCCGCACTACAAATAGTTTGTCTTTTGATGAAAACCATTATTTAAGTACCACCTTTTCTAACACGTTACGGTACAATTTAAACCTGAACGAAAACAACCATTTTAAGTTTTTGGTTGGTACAGAATATATTAAAACAGATTTAGATTTTACCTTCAATAAAAAAGAAGGCTATGCCATCCAAACGGAAGATTACTTTACCCTGAATGCAGGTACCGGTAATACAATCGCAACGGGTGGTTCAACGGGTAACAGGCTGTTTTCACAATTCGGTCGTATTGATTATAATTATGCCGACAGGTACCTTGCTTCGGTTACAGTTCGCCGTGACGGATCATCCCGCTTTGGTTCAGATAATCAATATGGTATTTTTCCAGCCGCCTCAGTAGGTTGGAGAATAGACAAGGAAGCGTTTATGAAAAATAATACCTTGTTCTCTGAATTAAAATTGAGAGTGGGTGTTGGTCGTGTAGGTAACCAGCAAATTGGTGACCTGGCTCGTTTTCAACTTTTTGATACCAGGTATGGAACCTCTCTGTCGCAACTGGTTGGTGGCTTTTGGGAACAGTATATGAACATAGGTACAGCCTATTCTTTAACTGGCGCCAATACAGGTACGTTACCTTCAGGATTTGTTCAAACTCAAGCTGCTAACTCTGGCCTTAAATGGGAAACAACCGATGAAATAAATACCGGTATCGACTTCTCCATTTTTAAGAACAAAATTTACGGATCGTTTGATTTCTTTTCGAGAAAAACCACCGGTATTTTAATTACGCCACCCGTTGCATCTGCACTGGGAGAAGGACAATCAAAAGCTGTAAACGGTGCATCTAAAAGCAACCGTGGATGGGAATTGGTGCTGGGCTACCAGGGCGAAAGAAGTAAAGATTTTTCGTATGATGTTAAACTGAATTTCGCTCATTTCAGGGACAAAATCACAGAACTTCCCGAAAATGTACGTCCTGCTTACCCGGGCAATACTATTAATACCATCATTGGACGTTCCCAATTCGACATATTCGGTTATAAAACCGACGGTCTCTTTCAGTCACAAGCCGAAGTAGATAAAGCACCAACACAAATAGGTGCAGGACCCGGCAGAATTCGTTATGTAGATGACAATAAGGATGGTGTAATTAATGATCTTGACAGAAACTGGATTGGTACAACGCTTCCTGCACTGGAGTATGGTTTAAGAGTTGATCTGACCTATAAGAAATTTGATATGTCGATCTTCGGATCAGGGGTTACCGGCAGAACAGGTTTTGATGTGTATACCCTCTTTAATAACCTGATGAAAAGCAGGGAAAATGTTGGCCCGGGTGTATTTAATGGATGGACATCACAAAACATGAATACCAATGTGCCTGCATTAACGCTTAAAGACAATAACAACGAGGGCAGGCCTTCTGATTATTTCATTGTAAATACATCCTATTTCAAAATGCGTAATATCCAGCTTGGATATAATCTTACACCAAAAACCATTTTTTCAAGGCTGCGAATTTTTGCAATGGCTGAAAACTTATTCTGGTTTAAAAGCAAACAATACCAAAGTCCTGATCCTGAAAGAATTGATCTCGATCCTGTGCCAATTCCAAAAACATTCACATTTGGTATCAATGCATCGTTCTAACAAATTAAAATTATAGTAAAATGAAAAAGTTTATTATAGCGGCTTTCATTTCATCAGGACTATTGGTTTTTAGTTCTTGTAAAAAAGCGCTTGATTATACACCAACAGGCGTATTGTCATCAGGAGATTTAAAATCAGCTACAGCCATTGAAGGGTTGGTTACTGCTGCCTATGCTGCTATCGGAAATGGAGACATGATCGGGCCAATTTATAGCAATTGGGTTTACGGAAGTGTGCGATCAGATGATGCCTATAAAGGTGGTGGTGGTACAGGTGATGTTGGTGAAATAGATGCTTTGGAACATTACAATTTAGTTACGCCATCTATCGACGCATTTGTAGCCCGTACCTGGAAAAATTTGTTTAAATCTATCTCCAGGGCAAACGTTGCATTGCGTGCTGTTAACTCACTGGCTGATGCCGACTTTCCTGCTAAAAAAACAAGATTAGCGGAATTGCGTTTCTTAAGAGCGCATAGTTATTTCACCATGAAATTGTTGTACAAGAATATACCAATCTTTGATGAAAATGCTACAGATGAAGACATTCTGAAAACATCCAATGATTTATCCAATGAAGAATCGTGGAACAAGATTGCAGAAGATTTTCAGTATGCCATCGACAACTTACCGGAAGTACAGCCAGAGCTTGCAAGGGCTAATAAACTTGCTGCACAGGCTTACCTTGCAAAACTGAGATTATACCAGGCATACGAACAGGATGGCATGCATAAAGTAACCAATATCAACCAGGCGAGATTGCAGGAGGTTGTTGCATTAACCCAGGCTGTTATCTCCTCTGGTAAGTATGCTTTAAGTACTGATATTGCAAACAACTTTTTACCTGAAACTGAGAATGGCCCTGAATCGGTTTTTGCTATACAATTTACGATAAATGATGGAACAACAGCAGGCAGACTAAGCTATGAAGATGGATTGAATTACCCGCATGGTGCACCACAATATGGCTGCTGCGGTTTTCATGCACCGAGTCAAAACCTGGTAAATGCGCACACCACAAATGCAAACGGGTTACCCAATTTTTCAACATTCAATAATAGCATTGCAGATCTGAATAGTGCAACAGTTGATCCCCGTCTTGATCATACAGTTGGTATTGACGGACATCCGTATAAGTACGATAATACAAAACCGTTTAGTAATAGTTGGGTGCGTGATCCGGGCGTATATGGTAACTTTCATAGCATGCGGAACCAGCAATTAGCTAACAGTGGTTCCTATTTCAAATTGGGGCCATTTATGGGTACGGCAAAGAATTACGATGTACTGCGGTATGATGATGTTTTGTTAATGCAGGCAGAAGCCTATATCGAATTAGGACAACAGGATAAAGCCTTGCCATTGATTAACCAAATAAGAAGCAGGGCTGCAGCAAGCACCGCGAAACTGAAAAAGGCTGATGGCACATTTGCTTCAAAATACAATACCAAAGAATACCCTGCTGCAGGTTGGACCAAAGATTTTGCCCGCCAGGCTTTGCAGTGGGAAAGACGTCTTGAATTTGCAACTGAAGGACCACGTTTTTTCGATTTGGTAAGATGGGGAATGGCAGAGAAAACTTTGAACGATTATATCAATGTTGAAAAAGGCAGAAGGTCGTTTTTAGCAACTGCAAAATTTACAGCTGGCAGAGATGAATACCTGCCAATTCCGCAATCTGAGATCACATTTACCAATGGGCTGTATAAACAAAACCCTGGTTATTAATTTGAATCTTTAAGATAAGTTATGGGGGAGAAAAGGCGATTTGATTATGGCAAGCAGTTGGTTGCTTAACTCCCCCTTTTTTAAAAACGATATGAAAGTAATTATTGGATGAAAAATGTTGCCGGTATATTTCTGTTGATCATGCTATTAGCGTCATTGAATGCATCTGCACAAAGCGCAAAAGTTCCTCCTTTAAAAATCGTTCAGTCAAATGGAGAACTGTTCAGGGCGCATAATCTTCCAATGGATAAACCGATAATTATCGTTTACTTTTCGCCAGGTTGCGATCATTGCGATATCTTGACCAAAGAATTGCTTAGAAAGCAGGAGGCATTTAGGAAAGCATCTGTAGTAATGGTCACCTGGCAACCAGTGGAGATTGTCGCAACATTTGTTCAGCAGTATCAACTTGCCAAACACCGTAACATATATGTGGGTACTGAGGGAACCAGCTTTTTTGTAAAAAATTATTATAAGATAGAACACATGCCTTTTATGGCGTTGTATACAAAAAATGGTGATTTTGTGCAACGGTATTCAGACGAAACAAAGTTGCCCGCTTTATTACAGCAGCTTGGAAAGCTTAATTGACTTTGGTTTCATTGGTACAATGAGTGATGCTTTTAATAAAACTGTATTGGAACATAGGTTTATTAGAATGTCATTAAGCTTAGTTTCATATAATTGTTTGTGACGATAGTGTCAGTAAACTTGTAAGCCAATATGTTTTCATCTCTAAAAAAATACGAATGCTTGTAGAAACTTTAAAAACAGTACCGGGTAAAGAGTCAGGCAAAGCTACTGGCTATGCCATCGGCATTTCCTTGATTGCGGCTTTAGGCGGTTTTCTCTTTGGCTTTGAAACAGCCGTAATCTCCGGTGCTGAAAAAACAATTCAGCAATTGTGGCAACTCAGTTCGGGATGGCAGGGTTTTACTGTTGCCTCCAGCTTAATTGGAACTGTGATCGGATCTGTCATAGCAGGAATTCCTGCGCAAAAATATGGCAGGAAAAAAGTACTGACTGTTATCGCAATACTCTACTTGTTGTCGGCAATTGGATGTGCCTTAACACCAGTGTGGTTGTTGTTTATCACCTTTCGTTTTATTGGTGGCATAGCAGTAGGTGCATCCTCCGTTGTAGGACCAATGTATATCTCTGAAGTGGCACCGCCACAAATACGTGGCAGGCTTGCAGGTTCTTTTCAACTGATGATTGTTGGTGGTATTTTTATTGCTTATGTAACCAATTTCTTTTTTGCTGATTTTGGCGATTCAGGCTGGCGATGGATGCTTGGAATCATGATTATACCGGCGGCGTTATTTGCTATTCTATTACGGTTTATTCCCGAAAGCCCGCGTTGGCTGGTACTTAATAACAGGGATGAAGAAGCACAGGCAATTTTTACAAAAACGGGTGAAGCAAACGCGATCCATCTTATTCGCGAAGAGCATGAACTATCTAAAACAGGTGTAAAGGAAAGCTTGTTTAATGGTAAGTATAAGAAGCCAATTTTGTACGCGGTTTTGCTGGCTATGTTTAACCAGTTATCGGGCATTAATGCCATCTTATACTACGCACCCCGCATTTTTGAAATGGCAGGTTTCGATAAAGCCGAAGCGTATTTACAACCGGTTTATATTGGCGCTGCTAATTTGTTGTTTACAATTATTGCCATGACGGTAATTGATAAATTCGGCAGAAAAACATTGTTGCTGATAGGTTGCGTTGGTTTAATTGCATTCCTTGGGTTAACAGCCAATGCGTTTAGCGGTGATGGCGCTTTAGGAAAAAATGTGTTGTTTTATCTTCTTGGTTATATCGCATTTTTTGCTTTTTCACAGGGGGCGGTATTGTGGGTTTTTATCTCCGAAATCTTTCCAAACTCCGTTCGGTCGCAGGGCGGTTCGCTGGGTAGTTTTACGCATTGGATCATGGCCGCTATCATTTCATGGACCTTCCCGGTTATAGTTGAAGGAAGCCCGAATGGCGGCTTTTATTCCTTTGTTTTTTATGCGGTAATGATGCTTGTCGCATTGGTATTTATTTGGAAAGTGATGCCTGAAACTAAAGGCAGATCATTGGAGCAAATTCAAAAAGATTTAGGTATTGAATAGTTTGTTCACCTGCTTACAGGTAGAAAGATTTATAAAATAAATTATATGTTATTAAAATTTAAATGGCTGGCCTTGTTTGCTTTTATCGTGGCATGCACCACTGTGAAAGTGCCGGAAACAAGTCCCGGTTTTGCAAGTGAGCCTCATCGTCCACAATTTCATTTTACTCCAAAAGCTAATTGGATGAACGACCCTAATGGGATGGTTTTTTTCAATAACAAGTACCATTTATTTTACCAGTATTATCCCGATAGCACCATTTGGGGGCCAATGCACTGGGGCCATGCAACAAGTACTGATCTGGTACATTGGGAACATCTTCCTGTAGCCTTGTATCCAGATAGCCTCGGGTATATTTTTTCAGGTAGTGCCGTGGCAGATATAAACAATACAAGCGGGTTTGGTAAAGACGGAAAAATACCGCTGGTAGCCATCTTCACACATCATGACCCGGTTGGAGAAAAAGCAGGGAAAATGGATTTTCAAAACCAAAGTATTGCCTATAGTTTGGATGAAGGAAATACATGGACCAAGTATGCAGGAAACCCTGTTCTGAAAAGCCCTGGTATCAAAGATTTTCGTGATCCGAAAGTGAGTTGGTACGAAGCCGGAAAAAAGTGGATCATGACATTAGCGGTACAGGATCATATCGAATTTTTTTCTTCTAAAGATTTGAAAAATTGGAGCAAAGAAAGTGAGTTGGGTAAAGATTTTGGAGCGCATGGTGGCGTATGGGAATGTCCTGATTTATTCCCGCTTGATTATAACGGTCAACAGGTCTGGATATTGATTGCAAGTATCAACCCGGGTGGCCCAAACGGAGGTTCGGCTACACAGTATTTTACCGGCCAGTTTGATGGCAATAAGTTTACACCATATCATACAGACACGAGATGGATTGATTATGGACCCGATAATTATGCAGGCATCACCTGGAGTAATACAGGTGCAAGAAAGATCTTTCTTGGCTGGATGAGTAACTGGAATTATGCCAATATAGTGCCAACAGAAAAGTGGCGTAGTGCTACTACTATTCCAAGAGATTTAAGTATCGAAAAAATCGATGATAAATACTTCGTCCGCTCACAGCCGGTACCTGAGTTGAACAGTGCAGCTGGTAAGCCAATAAGCCTTGAAAATATTACGGCAAATGGTTATAATGTTACTTCAAAGACAGGGAAATTAGCAGGACCTGCAACACTCAGGTTTAAAGGTGATAAGCTGGCTGATCTTTCAATTATTTTTTCAAATGAAGCTGGTGAAAAAGTGGTGGCCGGCTACGATAGATCATCTAACAGTTATTTTATTGATCGCAGTAATGCAGGCAAGGTAAATTTTGAAAAAGGATTTGCAGGAAGGCATACGGCACCACGGCTTTCTACTGCTCCAGGTTACGATCTTACATTGGTTCTCGACAATTCATCGCTCGAATTATTTGCTGATAGTGGTCTTTCTGTAATGACTTCTATATTCTTTCCAAATAGTAATTTTTCAGATATCAAATTGCAATCATCTGACAGTTTAATCATTAAGTCCATGCAGTTTAATACATTAAAAAGTATGTACGAATAGAAACTGAATTTAAATATTTCAGGGAACAGGCCTTTAGACGGGCCTGTTTTTTTTATGTACTATTTGTTCTGAACATAAGCTCTACGGGACTTTGCAGTTCCGTATTTTTTTGTAGCCTAATCTTTGAATCAACTGCGTAATGATAAGTTCCATATAGCACAGATTCACCGGGCACTAGTTATAGTTGTGGAAATGAAAAATATGCTCTTCAGGATTTTTTTATTGCCATATTTATTATTGAATTCTCTCTTGAAAAAAAATGTCCGATGCGCTTTGTTTTTCAGTATTTCATTTATCTTTAAATTGTTCATTGATACGCAACGATCATTCAACACTGCCATTAGGCCGTTCATTCAATTTGAATAGTATTTAATTATAATATAAATTTGATCCTGGTTGTAGATTTATAAAAAATAGACATCGATTTGCGAATTCTATGGATCATTTTTATGACGCTGATAGCGTTTCGTTCATATTGACGAACAGGTGTATTTCGCATTAACCCTATGTATACGAGATATTAGTTTTCTATCGCAAGTTCGGGGTAAAGTAAGATGTCTGAATCCGGTATTCTGTGAAACCAGTATTTTGTAAGGATTCAACTTTTTCTTAAACCTACCCTATGAATAAAATTTACCTGAAAACCATCGCTGTGTTTATGAGTATTCTGTTATTGCAGGCAAATGCTCAAACACCCGTTTCTGTCTTACAAAATTTTAGTGCAAAAAAGGAGGGCAGCCTCCTATCATTTAAATGGCAAACAATACCAGGATCAAACATCAGCAAATTTATTATTGAGCAAAGTAATTCAGGCAGTAATTTTTATTCTGCGGTTAAAGAGCTGGATGTTGCGGAAAAAAGCAATACGCAGCAACAGTATGCTATAGAATTACCGCAATCACCTGGTATTGCTGGCCAGGTTTCTTTCAGAATAAAACAGGTTGATTCGGAAGGGAATAGCTCTTACAGCAACCCGGTGTCCGTTAACCTTGAAGAATGTTTTTTCTCAACATTTTATATCGATAGCGATAAGGATGGATATGGTTCAGACAACACCGAACGTATCTGCGCTCCCAATGGAGTCCCCCCTTTTGGATATAGTTATAATAGCGACGACTGTGATGACAACGACCCCAGTTTTCTTGATCAACAGTTATATTTCGAAGACAAAGACAATGATGGTTATGGCTATAGGTACAAACCATTGTGGGTATGTTCGATGACGCCACCTGCCGGATATGCCAGAGGAACAGCAACAACATTTGATTGCAATGACAGCGATGCTGAAGTGCATGGACCACTTGTGGGCTATTATGACAGGGACAATGATGGTTATGGCGACAGCAGGGATGTTTATACTTTTTGCACGGATACATTACCAGATGGATTTGTTGCCAGGAAAGATGATTGCTTTGATAACGATCCCACCATTTATCCTGGCGCCACGGAGTTATGCGATGACAAGGATAATAATTGTAACGGTAAGGTGGATGAAGGAGTGGGTGCAAGTACTGCCTATTATCCCGATTGGGATAGCGATAGCTACGGCGATGCCGCCAACGCTGATTCCCTTTCGAGCGCCTGTGAAAAGCCAGGCTATGTTACAAACAACACAGATTGTAATGATACAAATGCATTCATTCACCCTAATGCAAAAGAAATTTGCGATGGAAAGGATAACAATTGCGATGGTAGTATAGATGAAGGCTGTACCAACCCGCCCGCTTTTGTTTCGGCTACCAGTTCAAAGGCTAGCAACTGTCATGATGATGGAAGTATAAAGCTAACTGCTTCCGGAGGTACGCCGCCATTCACTTATAGTATTGATAGTGGCCGCACCTATCAGTCATCCAGGACCTTTAAAGGGCTTGCAGCAGGAATCTATACTGCCTTTGTAAAAGATAAAATGGGTACCCGTGCTATTGCGGAACACGTAGTAGTTGGTAAGGAAACCGGTACAACTATAACCGTTATGGCAACGGCCAAAAGAGCCGCAGATTGTGCCAATGACGGCAAAATAACATTTGAACAAAGCGGCGGAACAGGACCTTACTCTTATAGCGTGGATGGGATAAACTTTGTAGGAACCCATATAATCAGGAACCTGGCACCTGGTACCTATACAGGGTATGTGAAAGATGCCAAAGGTTGTGTTGGCATGCTGCCTGGTATTGTTGTTGGCAAATTGCCGGGTGATATCAAAGTTCGCGTGACGGAATACGGGAATGCAAGTGCCTGCCTTGCTAACGGCATTTTAAAAATTAGTGTTACCGGCGGTAGTGGCATTGTTGGTTACAGCCTTGATGGTGAAAATTTTGGTCCGGAAAGATTTTTTTACAACCTGGCTGGTGGCCATCATACTGCGTATGTAAAATATGCGAGAGGCTGTGTGGCTAAGCAAACCATTTATATGGATCAAAAACGCCAGTTGATACTTAGCTCACAAAGTACCCGCGAAAGCTGTATTGGCGCAGGCGATGGCACTGCATTGGCTAAATTTAATCATGGCGGCAACGGCGTTTTTGGCTACCAGCTAAGCAATGAAAATGGAGTGGTGAGACCTTATCAGCAAGAAAAACTTTTTACCGGTTTAGCAGCCGGCATTTATACCATTACCGTCCAGGATTTGAGAGGATGTACAGCCACAGCGCAAGTAAAAGTTAAACCGGGTTTGGTGGCATGTGACAACAATGATATTTCAATAAAAAGGAAGTCGGTAATTGCTGATGCTGAAAATTTGGTAAGCATCCAGGCATCTCCCAATCCAACCACCACAAGTTTCCGGCTCAGCATTCAAAGCAACAGCAAAGACAATGGCGGCAACGTGGAGATAACGGTAATCGACATTGCTGGCAGAAAACTTTACCAGGCAAAAGGAAGTAAAAACCAGGTTTACATTTTTGGTGAAAATTTCGCAGCAGGAACTTATAGCGTGCAGGTAAGACTGGGCAATTTTGTAAAAACACAGCAACTGATTAAAGTGCGTTAAATCGACGTTGTATGATATAAACGATTAAAGGTGGCTGGGGCTTTCTCAACAATGAGATCGCCTCAGCCTTTTTCTTCTGGTAAACGGTTGCGAAAAAACGAAAACGATCCGCAGGTATTGTTGATGATAATGTCCGGTTGTTATAGCAATAAGCAACCTGATAGCAATCGCATTACTGCAAGTTTCGCGTTTTATATTGCGATTTTACTACATAAAATAAAATGCATTATCAATTAATACACCAGTTGCCGGCATAGTAAAAGCAGGATGATCAGCGGCAAGTACTTTTGCAGCTACTCAAATCTCACCGTCAATCTTCCGTTTTATCCAGCCAGTTTCTATGCAGCCACGTTTTAACCGTTTTATCAATAGTGGTAAATATTACAAGGTCTTTATAATTGGGTGTCTCAGATGATTGAAATCTTGTTATTTCGTTTACATCCAGGTCCTCGTAAACCTTTGCATTTGCCAGTAACAAATGATCCAGGTTTGTCAATAGTTTTTTATCGCTGGATGCTATGCTTTCACTGATGGCTTCTGTAATAGCCGCATCCAGTAGTTTGTCGAAAAGATCAGTGAACAATTGATGGTTGTTAAACAAATCTACACCGTATAATTTTCCATTGATATAATACGCTAGACCAGCGCCACGCTTAGTGTTTTTAAGTGCGGCGAATTGTTTCCTGTAATCTTCCTTTGATTGCTTTATAGTCTCATTATCCAGGGTTAGTTGCAGGCTGCTTGATGATACCGCAGATTTTACGTCAACAGGCCTGTCCGAGGGTGCTGCTTTGTTGTATTCGTAGTTTGCTTTATCCTGGTATTTGCTTACTTTTTCCCATACTTTCTCCTGGCTTTTTGCATGCTTAGCCGCGATCTTTAATTCCTTGGAAGAAAGCGAGCTTTCACTCTTTTCAAAGTTACCGACGGCTTCATTTTGTCTTTGCGTCCATCTTCCATGTTCAACGCAAAAACTGGCGATATTGATCGCCATTTTATGGGGCGGAATGATGACATCGTATTGAATGGTTCTGTCCTGTTTACCGCCCTTTACAATGTCGCCGGAATTAATGTATATATACTCACCGGAATGATTATCGATCTGCAATTCGTTTACTTCGCCTGTTTCGCGAACTGTTACCATTTTTGTTTCCAACGCCATTTGCAGGGTGACGTATCTTCTATTATCAGCAGTTACATTTCCGGCTAAGATAAATACCTGCAGATGCTTGTATTTTGAAGTGGCAGGTATTTCAAACCCGGTAGTTTGAATAGGGTCATCAAACAGGGCGCCGGGCCTGCTAATCGTATCGCTTGATTTAGGCAGGCTGGCGGAGAAAAAGTAAGTTGGTCTGGCTGTGAAATGGAAAAGAACAAATACACTAATAACTACAGCAAGGCCTGCTGCCAGCCAAGGGATGAAAGCTTTTTTCATAAAGCAAAATGTATTTAGAAAAAGGGTGATATGATGCCGGTGTTATTGCCGGTGTACTACCTCTTTGATGCAGGGCATATCACATTCCATAAGGGCAGGAAAGAAATAACATTTAGAATGGAAACGGATCACTAACTCAAATGAGTTTGCACTTACTAAGGGGATGTTATTGGAAGCCACAATTCAAAGAGACTAATTATTTATTCATCTTTTACCAATCAACCAGGCAACTAATCAACAAACTAACCAATCATTGCAAACGATAAATAAGAATATTAAAACTCATGTCTGCCCTTCCGTTGGTAGGCTCTTCATCAAACGTGAACACTTCTATGAAGTTATTCCCGTCAATGACTGAACTGATACCTGAAATTAAAATTGTTTCCGCACTTACAAGTACCGTGTAAAGGTTCCTGTTCGCATAAAGATTTGCATCGTTGGTCAACGTTATACGATAAACGCCCTGGGAATACCTTGTTGCGGTAAAGTTGCCGGTGCTTCCAAGGATTGTTCCATTGGCAGCAATCTTGCCATAAGCATATGGCAGCATATTAGCCGCACCGGTGGTTGTTTTAGTAATATTTCCGTTCACTTTAATGCTTCCGCTTACATCCAGTTTAGCAGCCGGGTTTAAAGTGCCAATTCCAACACTTCCATCTATGTATGCATTTCCAATTGCATGTACACTGCCATTTATATCCAGCCGGTATGCAGGGCTTGAATTAGAAATACCCACATTTCCATTATCGGTAATACTTAGCCGCTCCAGCGGGCTATTGCTATTTACGCTGGCGAAAGTGGAAAATCCCATACGGGCAGAATTGAGCCCCGTAGCATAGGTACCAATAACTCCTGTATAAAATCCTCCTACCTGGAATAAGATTCGGTTGTTTACACCCGTCGTCATTGTTTTACTATTAGTTAGCTGCAGGGTATTTGCCAGCGTATCGGATACATGCAGTTTAGTGGTGGGAATTAACGTTCCGATACCAACATTTTGTGCTGTACACATACCGCAAAATAGCAGGCACAAAAAAGCGCAGATGATGTTTTTCATAGATGTAATTAAAGCCTAAGATAAAATCACGAATTCCAAATCACGAGTTCCAAATCACAAATTCCAAATCACAAATCACAGGTCGCACATCACAAATTTATTTTTCCTTCTGCATACATTTTTCGCAGTTCTTTTTTATCAAACTTTCCTACGCTGGTTTTGGGAATGGCTGGCAGTTGAATATAATGTTCCGGCACCTGGTAGCGGGCAAAATCGCGGCTTAGGAATTCAATGAAGTTTGCAGGTGAAAATTCGGCTCCTTCCCGCAAGGTTATACAGGCAAGTGGGCGTTCCTGCCAACGTTCATCGGGTATCGCAATTACACAGGCTTCAGCAACAACAGGATGGCCCATTAATGCCACTTCCAAAGCCACGCTGGAGATCCATTCTCCACCACTTTTAATCAGGTCTTTGGTGCGATCGGTGATTTGCAAATAACCATGGCTGTCCATAGTAGCAACATCGCCTGTTTTAAACCATCCATCTTCCGAAAAGAAGGCAGTGTTGTCTTCCATTTTGTAATAGCTGTCAATTACCCATGCGCCACGGATCTGCAGTTCGCCGGCTGTTGTTCCATCTTTTGGTGCAAGGGTGCCATCTTCCCTGACAATGCGGATTTCTACCCCGGGAAATTCGATGCCCTGCTTCGCTAAAATTTTATATTGTTCTTCTTTGGTCAGATCGCTATGCATTGGCTGCAGGCGACAGGACGTGCCTAATGGAGAGGTTTCCGTCATACCCCACGCATGAATGCCTTTTAAACCGAAATCTTCATCGAATCCTTTTATCAAACTTAAAGGGAAGGCTGAACCACCCACCATGTATTGTTGCAGGTGCGTAGGCCTTTTGGAAGGATCTTTTTTCAACACATCGTAAATGCCAAGCCAGATAGTTGGAACACCTGTAGCAACGGTGATGGCTTCCTGCTGCATAATATCCAAAAGGGCAGCAGGTTGCAGGTGGCAGGAAGGTAATACCATCACTGCGCCTGCCATAATGCAGAGATAGGGAAAGCCCCAGCCAAGCACATGAAACTGCGGTACAACCAGCAGGGCCCTGTCGTTTACGCCCATATTAGCGGCATTGGGTGTCATTAATACCTGTGCGTGCAGGTACACTGAGCGGTGGCTGTATACTACGCCCTTAGGTGGGCCCGTAGTGCCACTGGTATAGCACATGGCGCAGGCATCGGTTTCATCGGTTTCTACCCATTCAAAATTGTCGGAAGCGTTATCAAGCAAGCTTTCATAATCAATAGCATTTGGCAAACTCGTTGTAAATCCCGCCGGTGCATTCAACAATACAAAATGCTGCACCAGGGGAGTAAGCGGTGCAATCTTTTCGAAGAGAGGAACAAGCGTGGCATCAATAAAAACCACTTTATCTTCTGCATGATTTGCAATGTATTCTACCTGTTCGCCCGATAACCGAATATTCAACGGGTGACAAACTGCGCTGGCACCAGGGATAGCATAATATAATTCAAGATGCTGGTAATGGTTCCAGGCAAAAGTTGCTACTTTATCACCGGGCTTAATATTTAGTTGGTGTACAAGTGCATGCGCCAGTTTTTTGGAACGGCAATACAGTTCACGAAAAGTATATTGATGGCGGGTTCCATTTGGCATTATGGAAATAATTTCTTTGTGGGGGAACACCCTGTTACCAAACTCAATAATGGTATTGGTGGTAAGAGGGTAATGCATCATTTGCCCTTTCATAAAAGCCTTTTATGTATTAATTAAACAATCGTGTATTGAATGTAGTAATTGGTTTCTTAATATCACCAACAATTAATGTAGTACTGGAATACTATCACAAACACCAATCATTTTGTTATTTAAACGCCACACTTTTTTCTCTGGTGGGTATCCTGCAGGGTCGTGCCTATTTTCGTCGGAAGTATCCAGCTCAAACAAACACTGTTTTTCAAAATATCATTTATGAAAAAGTTTTTAAAATGGACCAATATCGCACCTGTAGTTGCCTGGATCTTCTACCTGCTGGCACCTGTAGGCAATAATTTTATCATTAATCTCCTGGCTATCGGGATCCTGATGGCCGGTGTACTTTCAGCAGTGCATCATGCGGAAGTAATAGCTCATAAAGTAGGCGAGCCTTATGGTACTATTATTTTGGCGGTAGCGGTAACACTACTGGAAGCTTCTATCATAGTATCGCTGATGTTAACGGGCGGGTTAGGTGCAGATACCTACGCCCGGGATACACTTTTTGCGGCAGTGATGCTGATATTAAACGGCATTCTTGGTATCAGTATGCTGGTTGGTGCAGCAAAGTTTAAAGAACAGTTTTTTGAAACCAAAAGTGTCACTATTGCTTTGGTAAGCCTGGTGTCAATTTTAGTGCTCACTATCGTTTTGCCAAACTATACTACCAGCGTTCCCGGTCCGGCTTACAGTCATCCGCAATTAATTGCTGTGGCTGTTTCCTGTGTTGTTATCTACGTTTCTTTTTTGTTTACGCAAACAGTGCGGCACCGGCATTATTTCCTGGCAGAAACCACTGGTGAAGAGAAAGTTGTTTCAAAAGCCGAGGCTATTACAAGCTTAATTTTATTGCTGGTTTGCCTGGGTGTAGTTGTATTCCTGGCCAAGAAACTTTCCCCGGTGATAGAGACAGGCATCGTGGAAGCTGGATTGCCAACTGCATTAGTTGGTGTGGCCATTGCTGCCGTCATTCTATTACCGGAAGGTATAGCTGCCATCCGCGCTGCCCGCCGTAATCAGTATCAAACAAGTATTAACCTCGCCCTGGGTTCTGCCCTTGCCAGCATCGGGCTTAGCATTCCAACGGTTGCCATAACCTGTATTGTAATGGATCTGCCACTTGTGCTTGGCCTCGATAAAAAATCATTGATCCTGCTTGGGCTTTCGGTGTTCACGGTAATGTTATCACTCAACAAAGGGCGAACGAACGGCTTATATGCGATGGTACTACTGGTGAACCTGGCGATGTACATTTTCACCATCATTTTTCAATAAAAATGTGATTAGTAAGTGGTGAGTGAGTGTCGTTTATTTTAGCTATTCTGTTTTTGGAACCAGCATTTGGAACACTAATCATTATCGTTATGACTTGCCCCGTTCTGGCGCTACGTTTGGATATATCTTTTTAGCGAAGTATGGAACACGGATGACGCGGGTTGTATCTATAAACACGGATTAATTATCGGGCAAGCGAGACAATAATTAAATTCGAAATCTGCTTATTAAGCCTTTCGCACCGATATTTCTGCTTCTTAGAAAATAGATCACAGTTTTTGATCTTCATCAACTGTTTTATCGGTGCCGTACAAGTGAGTGATCCCGCCAGGACCTACCGTGTAGACACAAATACACTGGAACATTGCCGTTTCACATTTCACGTTCGAAATTCATAATTCACAATTCACAATTCACAACTCACACAATTGCTTATTTCTTCTTACCACCTTTCTTCAATTCACTTCCCGATTTTACTACCTGGCCACCATCTTTTTGTTCCAACACATAAGCGGGTTCTTCTTTGCTTCCCTTGCGTTTTACTTCGGTCCCCTTGATCTTCCTGGTGATGGGTTTTTCCGATTTTTCCTTGATTGTTCCTTCGGCTTCACCAGCCCCCCATTTCCAATGAACTTTATCGCCTTTTTTCATAAATTTTTTTTGAGACAGTCAATAATATCATGCCAATAAATGCACTTTTTATAAAACAACAGGGTATTAAATAAACTTTTTTTTCTTAGTTGAGAGATTAAATATTGTTAGGTAAATATGCATTTTTAAACATCAACCAGGAAGCGTTTTTGTCGCTGGAGAAAATAGTACGAAAAGAAAAAAGATAAGCTGCGGTTTAATATTGTGCTCTACCTGCAAAAGTTCCTTACGTCACTACACCTCCGTTAGTAATAATTAGCCTTACAGTCAGTATCGCTGCAAAGTACGTTTACACGTCAAAAACCTCCTGCTATCTTCAGTGCGAACACGCCATTGCCACTGCTTCCTTTTACAAAAACATTTGACGATAAAGCCAACTGACTGCTGGTTATTTCGCCGATGATTTTCCTGCAATCTTACAGTCAAAAAGTAAATCGGTTCCGATGGCTTGCGGGAGCACAACAGAGCCATGCCGGACTGTTCGAAAACACAAAGAAGGTTTTTTGATTCGGTGGGGTGGTGCTTACCGGCACGGCGGATGCTGCCCCTATTCGCCGGCAGTATTGTTCGGCGTTATTTTTACTAACGCTGTCAAAATATTCATCGCTACCGTTTACTCAGTTTGCATTGTTTAATATTACCCTCTTAAAAAATTCACGTCAATTTTTATTTTCTCTAAAAACTAACTTTCCGGCATGAAAAACCTATTACTGCTAACGATTGCTTTGACACTTGTTTGCCTTCAGAGCTATGGCCAAAAAGTAGCAATTAGTGCTGATGGCCTGCCAGCGCATAACAGTGCCATGCTGGATATTAGAAGCGCAAATCGGGGCCTGTTAATTCCGCGGGTGGCACTCACGGCTACTACCGATGCTGCGACCATACCGTCACCTGCCATATCATTGCTGGTGTACAATACTACTGCAGCAGGTGTAGGTGGTACGGCGGTAATTGCGGGTTTTTATTATTGGAATGGGACGGCATGGAATCTCCTGAACCAGGGTGCGGCACCAGGTGTTGGTTGGTCATTAACCGGTAACGCGGGCACTACAGATTATGTTAACTTCATTGGCACGACTGACAATATACCGCTGAACATCAGGGTTAATAATCAGAAAGCCGGGCGTATCGATCATGTGCTGGCAAATACTTTTTTTGGCTATAAGGCCGGTGATGTTAATCTAACTGGATCTGCAATGGTCGCACACGGCCATCTTGCACTTTCATCCAACACTACGGGCTTCGGTAACACTGCTATAGGGTATCTATCACTGCGGGACAATACAACGGGTGGTTACAACACCGCGAATGGAGCCGAAGCCCTGCAAAGTAATACGACAGGTAACGCCAATACCGCATTTGGAAGTGGAACCCTTTTTTCTAACACAACGGGTTTCCGCAACACGGCAACGGGATTACAGGCGCTTTGGGCTAATACAACAGGTTTGGAAAATACTGCAAATGGCTTTGAAGCACTTTACTCAAACAGCACGGGCAACTACAATACCGCAACAGGCGTTTCTTCCCTAAGAACTAATAGTACAGGCCAGGGTAATACCGCCAATGGAATGGAGGCGCTTAAGTTTAATACAGCCGGTTTCAGTAACACTGCTACCGGTTTTCAATCTCTGCGCGACAATACAACGGGCTCTAATAACACTGCCAATGGTGTTTGGGCGCTCCAATCAAATATCCTGGGATCAAAAAATACTGCCAGCGGATTTGGGGCCCTACAAAACAATACGAATGGTTACCACAACTCCGCTACCGGGTATCAGTCTTTGCTTGATAATACAACCGGCATTAATAATACTGCTAATGGAACCTGGGCACTCCAGTTCAATACAGTAGGTTCAAACAACACTGCAAACGGTTATCAGTCACTTAACGCCAATACAATAGGTGGATCCAATACGGCAACCGGGACTAATGCACTTTATTCAAATGTTGAAGGTTCTTTTAATACAGCTAATGGAGGGAGGGCACTTCAGTACAATACCGGTAGCGGTAATACGGCATACGGCTATGACGCTCTTAATAAAAATACCGCAGGTTTTGGCAATACCGCAAGCGGAATTCTGGCGCTTCAGGGCAATTTGGGAAACCAAAACACCGCTTATGGTGCCGGTACACTTTATTATAATACAGACGGCAGCCGCAACACCGCTATTGGGCTTTCTGCAATGGCAAGTAATGTAACAGGTGAATATAATACTGCAGTAGGAACGCAGGCAGATGTTAGTACGGGAAATTTGTCAAATGCAACAGCAATCGGATACGGAGCCGTTGTAAATGCCAGCAACAAAATACGTTTGGGCAATACGGCAGTAACAGTCATTGAAGGCCAGGTGGCTTATTCTTTTCCCTCTGATAAAAGATTTAAATACAACATCCAAAACAACGTACCGGGGCTTGACTTTATTAGAAAACTAAAGCCTGTTACCTACTACTTTGACATAGAAAAGTTGGCAGCTTTTACCAAAAGTGGTACGGTGGATAATACAACTTTTTTCGATGTTGCTTACAGGGGCGAACGACCACTACATACTGGTTTCCTGGCACAGGATGTAGAAAAGATAGCGAAGGACCTGGGTTATGAATTTGACGGGGTTCATGCACCTTCCAACAGCCACGATCATTATAGTCTTGCCTACAGCCAGTTCATTATGCCGTTGGTCAAATCTGTACAGGAACAACAGCTGATTATAGAATTGCAAAAAGCTGAAATTGATCAATTAAAAATGCAGGTAGCAATTATGGCAGCTGACCCGGGCAAAAATGAGATGCAGGCGCTGAAGACCCTGGTTGACGTGTTAATCAAAAAGGTGGATAAGTTAGAACATCGTTAGGGGTGTTAAAACCATTTTTTCAATCAGAATTGCTGGCAGGTTACCGTATCATATCTTCAGAACATAATGCTGCAGGTTTTTGCCATGCATACTTCTCACTTAATTCTTATAAATTGAACCAATGTACCCGGTGAATTTGGGTTGGCGGCTTTTTAGAAAGACAATCAATATTTAACATCACTACCGTTTACTCAGTTTGTATTGTTTAATATTACTGCCTTTTACATTTCAGCCCCCAATTAAACTTATCATTTTTTATTTAAACTCGCTTTCCTACATGAAAAATCAATTCCTGTTAACGATTTCTGTGCTGGTCTTATTTTGCGTGCATAGCTACAGCCAATCTGCCGCTGTTAGTGCTGATGGCTTGCCGGCCCACAACAGTGCTATGCTCGACGTTAGAAATCCAAATAAGGGCCTGTTAATTCCGCGGGTGGCGCTTACCGGTACCGCTGATGCTGCTACCATTCCATCGCCTGCCGTATCGTTGCTCGTGTACAATACAACCCCGGCAGGTGCGGGCGGCACGGCTGTAATTGCAGGTTTTTATTACTGGAACGGTACGGCGTGGAGTCTTTTGAACCAGGGAACAGGATCCGGTTCAGGCTGGTCACTCTCGGGTAATGCCGGCACAACCGATAATACCAACTTTATTGGCACTACCGATAATAAACCTCTGAATATCAGGGTAAACAATGAGAAAGCAGGCCGTATTGATCATATAGTTGGCAATACATTTTTTGGTTTCCAGGCGGGTAATGTCAATACATCAGGATCTGCGCTGGCAGCAAACGGGCATTTGGCACTTTCTTCCAACACAACGGGTATTGGTAACACAGCTACCGGATATTATGCACTGCGTTACAATACAACGGGTGCTTACAATACCGCGAATGGAACCGGAGCCCTTCAAACGAATACTACAGGTAGTGGCAACACCGCAATCGGCCTTGGAACCCTTCAACTTAATACAACCGGTTACTGGAACACGGCAACGGGACAACAGGCGCTTTCGGCTAATACAACAGGCATTCAAAATACTGCCGTTGGATTTTATTCCCTCTTATTTAACACTACTGGTAACAACAACACGGCAATTGGACTTGCTTCGCTAAAGTTCAATACTACTGGTTCTGATAATACTGCAACTGGCTTTGATGCGCTTAATGCGAATACAACGGGCAAGTACAATACGGCAACCGGTTTTTCTTCTTTAAAAGTCAATACAATTGGCGATGGTAATACTGCCAGCGGATATAATGCCCTTATGTTAAATGAGATTGGTGGGTACAACACGGCTAATGGACTTGGAGCATTGCAAACCAATACTGCGGGCAATGCAAACACTGCGAGTGGCGTGCAGGCACTCGTATATAATACAACCGGTAGCAACAATACCGCCAATGGAATGACGGCAATGTACCAAAATACAACCGGCAGCTACAACACTGCAACTGGCGTCGGTGCACTTGCAGGAAATACAACTGGAGAGTTCAACATTGGCATTGGCATTTCGGCACTTTCTGCCAATCTAACCGGTAGTAACAACACCGCGATAGGATTCCAGGCGAATGTTAGTAGCGATAATCTATCAAATTCCACCGCCATAGGTAATGGTGCCATTGTAAATGCCAGCAACAAAGTTCGTATAGGCAATACGGCAGTTACCGTTATCGAAGGCCAGGTAGCTTACTCCTTTCCATCTGATAAGAGATTTAAGTATAATATAAAATCTAACGTACCCGGGCTTGACTTTATCAATAAACTAACACCGGTTACTTACTACTTTAACACAGAAAAACTCGCAGCATTTACCAGTACAGGCGTGTTGGAAAACAATTCCATTTACAATGTTGCTTACAAAGGGGAGAAACAATTGCATACGGGTTTCCTGGCGCAGGACGTTGAGAAAATTGCAAAAGATTTAGGTTACGAATTTGATGGTGTACATGCACCTTCCGGTAGCCGCGATCATTATAGTCTTGCTTATAGCCAATTCATTATGCCACTGGTTAAATCGGTACAGGAACAACAAGTAATTATCGAATCCCAAAAAAGTGATATTGATCAATTAAAGGAACAGGTACAAATGCTGATCAAAACGGTAGAAACCTTGAAGCACAAATAAGTAAATTGCTGCTATAAAAATACATACTGCCTTTTAAATAGCTCTCCATTTTTACGTAAGTAATCACTGCTTTTAGTATGAAGGCTGTGGTTTGCCCTGTGTAATTATTACTTGCATAAAAAGCGTTATGTCTCATCAGTATATTTACTGACTTAATGCAAAATATTAATTGCTTTTCTTCAATTCGCCGTTCAATAATCGTTTGCCTGGCAGTTGTGATAATTGGCCAGGATGTAAAAGCGCAGGCAAGTTTTGCAGCTTACAAACCATACTTGCTGACCAGTAGAGATACGTTCATGGTATTTGCCGATGCGGTGGTGAAATTTGGCCTCACCCACGAAGAAGCCACTGCCAGGCGGGTTATTGACAGCCTTGAACAATTCGCTCTTGATCAAAAGAATGAAGAACTGCAGCAGAATGCCTTATTACTAAAGGCCGGTTTTATGGGATGGTTTACACCTGAGAGGGATCAGGGTCTTGCCACTTTGCTGCAGGTAAAACGGTGGGCTGAGGATAAAAAGCAGGATTACATTTGGTTACGGGCCTGCAATCTGCTGGGCCTTTACTATTACAATAGCAAACAATACGACCTGGCTTTCGGGCAATACCTCGAATCATGGCCATTACTCCGCTCAGTGCCGGCTTCCCTGGTCCCTGAAAAGAAACGTAATATTCAAAATATTGCAACGATTTATCACAACTTCGGCGATTACAGGGAAAGCATTTTTTATCTCCTGCAGGCATACCAGGTAGGTTCAAATTATTACAATCGTTTTGACAACTTTACGATTCTAAATACACTGGGCATGTGTTACCGCAGCCTCAACATGTATGATTCATCCAATTATTATTTTAAGGCAGTTAGCCTGTTAAAGGGATGCCCGGCAATTTGGAAAATTATAGCCGACGGAAATCTTGGCGAAAACTATGTGAACCAGGGGCTTTATAGCCAGGCCCTTCCATTGTTACAAGTCGAATTTGACGCAGCGGCCACCTACTTTCCAGGTGACAGGGGGTTGATAGTTCATGGCGCCATGTATTTGGCCGAAATTGGTTTTCGTACTGGCAATTTGGCTGAAGCCGAACGGCATACAAGGTATGCACAGCAATTTTTGGAGCAAACAAAAGATGGGCAGGGCCACTCGCAGGAACCACATTGGCGCTTTTATCACCTTTATTCTCTGCTCGCCCGTTTAAATGCTGCTGAAGGCAAAATGCAATTAGCCAGCCTGTATTCTGACTCCGCTGCTGCAGCAAAGGACAGCATCGGCCGCCAATTTAGCTCCCTTAACTTGCTACGCGCCCAACAAAAGATTGACCGGCAACAACACGAAAAAAGCCTGGTGGTCATAAAGCAGAAAAAGATACAGGAAAGAAATTCGATCCTCGCTATAGCTGGCTTTGCTTTGCTCGGAACTCTTTGGTTGTACGGCCGGCAGCGCCGTCGACACCGTTTCCAGCAATTGATTAAAGATGTGGAGTTGCAAAAGGCCCGTGCAGATATGGAGAATTCCAACCTGCAGTTACAGGATTTTGCCAGGAATATTTTAGAAAAAAATAACCTGGTGGAACAGTTGGAAGCAAAAATGGGTGACACTAACGTCGAGAATATCAAACAATTGCATCACAGCTCCATCCTATCCAACGAGGAGTGGGAGCGGTTTCGTTTATTATTTGAAAAAGTGCATGACGGCTACCTGCAAAATTTAAGGTTGAAAATACCTAATATCTCTCCCGCCGAGATGCGATTTATGGCACTTGCACGGCTTGGCTTTTCGAACAAAGAAATGGCTGCTTCACTAGGTGTATCGGCTGAGGCCGTTCGTTCGGTATGGCATCGACTGCGCAAAAAACTTGTATTGCCCGATGATACCCGTCTTGAGGATTTCGTGCAATCTATTTAACGTATAGCTGGTTTTTTTAAGTTACATAGGCATCTGTGTAATTGTCTTTTTTCTTCGTAATACCCGGTTTTTTTGCCTCGTCGAATAGAAATCCGTTGATGATCCAAGTTAGGATGAGTTTTTCTAAGAAGCAAATGGCTGCTGTAAATGGTGTGTGCCGGATCCGTGCGTTAAACATGGCTCGAACATGGTACTGCACGATTTTGCCATCCGGCTGTATAACCATTAATCTGCATATCTTAAAAAGCTGACTATCTCTCTCATTTTCCTATGGTTTATCCTTTGCCCAGGGTAACTACGATAAATATTTGTCCCAAACAAACCTGCCCTGATACATTTCCCATCTATTATCTGAGTCGGTGCCTTGTTCTTATCTGGTATAACTAGGTGATTTTCTTTGAGTTAAGATCTTGGTTTCTCCATGCAACGTTTTGCAACGCCCGATGCAACGCTTTGCCACGCCGGTTTTTAGACTGCCTGTATGCCAATAATTAAGTTTGGAAAATAAGCAATATACATGCCGCCTGATAGAAAAACCATACTCACTATACTATTGATCATTCTAATTTTTTTGCTGGTAGCATTTGCTATATGGCTGCTGTACAGTTATCAATTGCACCGGTTGGAATATCAGTCTATCATACTGCCGCCGGGCTAACGAGCATAGCTGATATCCATTTCCAAAACATTGTTCTCCACCAAATCAACTATATAACATGAGAAATTTTCTTCCCCTTTTTATAGCAATCGTTTCCCTAAGCGTGCAATCGGTACAAGCGCAATATCGCTTTGTGGACTCCAGCCGGGTCAACAGCGGTGATGGTACTAGCTGGGCCACTGCCTATAAAACATTAAAGGAGGCATTGGATTTGGCGAACAGCACAAGTAGCGTTTCAGAGATCTTTGTAGCTAAGGGCACTTATTACCCCACCGGATTACAGAATGGTACAAACCGGGATGCCGCTTTCGTCATGTCCATGAAAAGCCTTAAAATTTTTGGCGGTTTTCCTCCAGGTGGGGGCACACGTAACTACGCTGCCAATAGAACCATACTTAGTGGTGAAATAAACAATAACAGCACTACCACCGACAACAGCTACCATGTGCTGGTAGTCTGCGGGGCATACCGAAGTGGTTCGCATGCGGCTAACGATAGTTTGATTCTGGATGGATTTAGTATACAAGGTGGAAGGGCTGATGGCAGTGGCAGGGTTAACTTTAATGAAATAATTATTACACGGGATGGCGGTGGTGGTATTTTTTCAGCCAGCGACGGTCCCAGGTTTGATTTACGAAACTGCATTATTAGTGGCAATTATGCTGCAGATGCGGGTGCCGGCATGTACAATAGCAATTCTCAAAATTTTATAACAAATTGCCAGTTTAGCGGCAACTATGCCAATTATGGCGGTGCCATGATCAATACCTCAAACGCATTTACCGTGCTAAAAACCTGCACCATTGCGGGCAACCATGCCAACGGCTCTAATGGCGGCGGCATACGCAACTCTGGCAGCAATCCTTATATATTCAATACAATTATTTCTGGCAACAATGGGGCTGGCATAAGCAACAACAATTCATCGTCTTTTATAAGCTATTCAATGGTGCAGGGACTTTCTGCGACTTCCGACGGCAATGTAAACGGAACCCTTGACCCACTATTTGTAAATCCTATAGCTGCAGGGACAGCCAATACCGGTGGCGATTACAGATTGCAAAATTGCAGCCCTGCTATAAATGCTGGCGACAAAATAGAAATACAAGGCGGAGCTACCGATTTGGCTGGAAATCCGAGAGTATTTAATAGTGGCGTTATGGACATAGGTGCTTACGAAAATAACGTGAGTTTCCTTTTGTATGTAAGGGAGGGTGGCGCCGGAGACAAGTCTGGAAGTAGTTGGGCAAATGCGAGTGCTGACCTGCAGGCAACTATGAGTAAGTCATGCTCCAATACAGAAATAAGAGTAGCAGCAGGCACTTACTATCCGACGGGAATACAAACTGGTACCAACAGGGATGCTAGCTTTACCATTTTTCAGAGTAATATTAAATTGTATGGCGGCTACCCTGCCACAGGCGGTGTCAATCGTAACCCTTCCGCTAATCCTACTATTCTCAGTGGTGAGATAAACAATATTGCTACAACTACCGACAATAGCTATCATGTGTTGGTAATAACCGGTCTGAAAGAAGTTGCCGATAGTGTGGTGGTAGATGGCTTTCGTATAGAAGGCGGCAGGGCTGCAGAATTTGGCAACTTCATCTATAATGGTAAATCAATCAACCGGGATGGAGGTGGAGGCATTTTTACGGCCGACAATGGAAACGGTAATAAGGTCACCATCCGCAACTGCAGAATCAGTGGCAATTATGCTGCCAATTCTGGCGCTGGAATGTACAATAGCAATTCAGCTTCATCGGTTGTAAACTGCCTGTTTAGTGGCAACTATGCCAATTATGGTGGCGGCATGATTAATACCTCAAACTCACAAACCAACATTGTAAACTGCACCATCGCGGGCAATCATGCCAATAGCTCCAATGGTGGCGGTATGCGCAACTCTGGAAGCAATGTAATTGTTACCAACACCATCGTTTATGGTAACAATGGAGGAGGGATAAGTAATAATAGTTCCTCGCCAGTTTTAAACTACTCTTTGGTCCAGGGCATTGCGGGTACTTTAAATGGCAATATCGACGGCAACTCTGCCCCACAATTTGTAAACCCTTTAGCACCTGGCACTGTTAATACGGGTGGCAATTACAGGCTCCAAGTAATCAGCCCCTGTATTAATATAGACAATTATATCGCCCTGCCGCCGGGCATAATAACAGATTTGGATGGCAATCAACGGATATACGGCCCTTTAGTTGATATGGGAGCTTTTGAACTACAAGACTGCCCTTTATCCATTAAACCTGCCCCACCTTCTGTCACCAGCCCACCAGCCTTTTGCGGCATAGCTACCATAAACGTACTTAAAGCTACAGGCACAGCCATTAGATGGTATCAAGGTGTCAGTGGTGGCATAGCATTGCCTGGCTTCACCACCATGGTAACCGGCAACTACTATGCAACCCAAACAGTTGGCGGATGCGAAAGCCTCAGAGCAGGTTTAAGCGTTTCGGTTAACCCTATTCCCGCTGCCCCAACTACAACTGGTTCTCAAATTGTTTGTGGCAGTGGCACTGTGGCAAACCTTACCACCATAACTGGTACAGCTTTAAAATGGTACACAACTTCCAGCGACGGAACACCGCTGTCAATCAATGCCGCCTTAACAACGACCACTTATTATGCAAGCCAAACAATAAGCGGTTGCGAAAGCCTGAGAACAGGTGTAAATGTTGCGGTTAACCCGATACCTACTGCCCCAACCGTAACCAGCCCTCAAATTCTTTGCGGCAGCGGCACTGTGGCCAACCTTGCAGCTATAGGAAACGCCATAAATTGGTACATAGCGGCTAACGGTGGTACAGCCCAGGCTGCTGGAACGAAACTAGTAAATGGCAATTCATATTATGCTAGCCAAACTGTAAATGGATGCGAAAGCCCGAGGGCAAGTGTGGTGGTAACAATGAACCTAACAAAAATTTTGTACGTAAAAGAGGGCGGTACAGGCAATGGTCTTAGCTGGGCCGATGCCAGCGGCGACCTGCAATTAATGATAAATAGGGCTTGCCCCGACACCGAAATATGGGTAGCCGCCGGCACCCATAATCCCAATCGTCCAGCCGATAACTTAAATGTAATTGACCTCGATAATTATAGCATTAAAAATGCTTTTGTGCTAAAGGCGGATGTAAAAATATATGGTGGATTCCCCGCCACGGGTAGCCCCACGATGGCAAACCGCAACTGGATGGAAAACCTTACGACATTAACAGGTTATTATGGCTACTCAAGCACCTCAGGACTCCAGGTTACTCATGTGGTTATCTCGTCAGGTGAGGTAGGTACCGCAGAGTTGAATGGATTTGTAATTACAGGGGGTGATGGACTACGGAGTGATGCACTTACAGAGGTGAATGGACACGTTTTATTATGGTCGGAAGGAGCCGGATTAGCAATTTCTTCATCTTCCCCAACCATTAGCAATTGTACGTTTATTCAGAACAACGCTGTTAGAGGTGGTGCCGTAAGCGCCACATTATCCACTCCCACATTCAATAATTGTACGTTTGGCAAAAATAGTTCTACGTCCAATGGTGTATTCGTATCTGGCGGTGGTGCGATGTTTCTTAATAATTCCAATGCAACAGTCAACAATTGTATATTCTCGGAGAATTTGTCAAATGAGCATGGGGGAGGGTTATACAGCCTAAATTCTTCTGAAATTTTGAATGGATGTATCTTTTCGGGAAATTCAACTGCAATCAACGGAGGAGCAATTTATCATAAGGGCGAGGGGCCCTATTCCAATCCGGAAATTGCTAATTCGATCTTTTCAGGCAATGTTGCACAAAATGGGAGTGCAATCTTCAATGCACTGTATACCAATGTCTCCATTACTAACGGTACTTTTTCTGGTAATAAAGCAGCATCTAAGGGGGTCATAGACCATGAAATTAATTCAGCAACAACAATTCGTAACTCAATCATTTACAATAACAGTAGCGGCATCACACACCCGGTATATACAGATCCTCAAAATGCTGATCCCTTCTTTGTAAATGCCCCATCGTACACCTTAGCTCCATTTGCTGGTGGCGACTACCACCTTCAGCCGTGTAGCCCCGCAATTAATGGCGGCACTAATTCTCATATACCATCGGGCATTACCACCGATTTTGATGGTAATCCACGTATCTACAACAGTGGCATTGTGGACCTGGGAGCATATGAGTACCAGGGCTTGCCTACATTAATCAGATGGTACCGTGACCAGGATGGAGATGGCTTTGGCAATGCGTTGATAACGCAGCAGACCTGTACTCCGCCAACAGGCTACGTAACACAGGCAGGCGATTGCAACGACAATGACGCGACCGTTTATCCCGGCGCTACGGAAATTTGCAATGGCGTTGACGACAATTGCAACGGTGGCATTGACGAAGGCCTCGCTACTAGCAACACAACCAGTATTGCTGCTTGCGGCAGCTACTTATGGAGCGAAAACGGGCGAACCTATACCACATCGGGCGCCTATACTTCGGTAACTGGATGTCATACACAAATACTACAACTTACTGTTACCGCACCAACAACCTGGTACCGTGACCAGGATGGTGATGGCTATGGAAATACGGGAGTAACGCAGCAGATCTGTATGCAGCCAGGTGGTTACGTGGCACTTGAAGGTGATTGCAAAGACGACGATGCAAACATCTATCCAGGCGCAACGGAGCTTTGCGATGGCAAAGACAATAACTGCAACGGGCAAATTGACGAAGGCGTCACCTACACCACCTGGTATACCGATGCCGATGGCGATGGTTACGGCACAGGAACAGGTCAGCGGTTTTGCAGTAATCCTGGTACCAGTTGGTCATTGGTAGCCGGTGATTGCAAGGATAACAATGCGGCTATCAAACCCGGCGCTACAGAAATTTGCAATGGCGTTGACGACAATTGCAACGGCGGCATTGATGAAGGCCTCGCTACCAGCAACACAACCAGTATTGCGGCTTGCGGCAGCTACTTATGGAGCGAAACCGGGCAGACCTATACCACATCGGGCCCCTATACTTCGGTAACTGGATGCCATACCGAAATACTTCAACTTTCGGTTACCGCACCAACGACCTGGTATCGTGACCAGGATGGCGATGGCTCTGGAGATGCGGGAGTAACGCAGCAGACCTGTATGCAGCCGGAGGGCTACGTTTTACAGGCAGGCGATTGTAATGACGACGATGCAAACATCTATCCTGGCGCACCGGAGCTTTGCGATGGCAAAGACAATAACTGCAACGGGCAAATTGACGAAGGCATCACCAACACCTCCTGGTATACCGATGCCGATGGCGATGGTTACGGCACAGGAACTAGTCAGCAGTTTTGCAGTAACCCGGGTACCGGCTGGTCATTGGTGACAGGGGATTGTAATGATGAAAATGCTGGTGTTAATCCCGGTGCTGCAGAGATTTGTGGAAATAGTAAAGACGATAATTGCAACGGGCAAGTAGATGAATTATGTTTTGTATGTCCTGTAGCTGTAAATCTTTCGGCGATAAATATAAAATTCAACAGCGCATCATTGAGCTGGACTGCAAACACTGCCTCGCAGCAATGGGAAATTCGTTACAAGCCTAACTTACTTGTAAGCCAATGGACAACTCTGCTCGTAAAAGGTAGTAGCTATTCGGTTGCACTTAAATCACTTTTAGCCAATACTAATTATACCTGGCAAGTACGAGCGCTATGCGAAGGAACCTGGGGCAACTATACTTCATTGGCAAGCTTTACCACACCACAAGGTGGAAAGAAAGTGGCAGAAAGAAATATTACTTTAAACGAAGAACTGAACTTAAAAGTTTATCCAAACCCGGTAGGAAAAGCAGGGATGTTAACTATTGTAAGCCGCGGCGGAAAATTGCAAAGTTTTCGATTGTATAACAGTAAAGGTGAAACTATCATTAGCAGGGATAAAATCCTGGAAAACACATTTACAATAAGCCTGCAGATCCCCGCCTCACTGGCAGCTGGAATATACCTGTTGCAGGTGCGTACCCATATTAGTGTAGAAGTATTAAAAGTTATAGTAGAATAGAACTACCAGATCTAATTAAATAAAACGAGGTATGAATTATTGATCCCGGTTACTTTCTGTAGCCGGGATTTATAATTTTATGCTTACCACTGTAGAAATTAAAATACAAGTAAGCACGAAAGAAATAGAAAATAGTTTTTACACTAATTAATTGAAGTACACTTTTTTTAAGTTGCTGCTATAACAGTATTATGCTGCAGGTACATTTAATTACGACGTTTACAGATCGGTGTGGTGGTATAGAAAAATGTTGAAACCTGGAATCTTGCAAATACATTTATACCATGAACTATCTACTGGAGCGGCAAGATTTGATAAGCATTGGAGTCTCTATTCTTTGCGGTAGCATCATAGGTTTTGAACGTGAATACCGTAATAAATCTGCAGGCTTCCGCACCATCATTCTTATCTGCCTTGGTTCAACCATTTTCACCATCGTCTCGAAACATGGAGCAGGCAGCGACGATCGCATTGCAGCAAATATTATTACCGGTATTGGTTTTATAGGAGCGGGTGTCATCTTCAAAGACAAGTTCAACGTATTGGGACTAACAACAGCTGCGGTGATATGGACTGCTGCCGGTATCGGAATGGCCACAGGTACCGGTTATCATGCGCTGGCTTTCTTTTTAACCCTTGTCACGTTAACTGTGCTGTCTTTGTTTTCAGCAGTGGAAACATTAATCGATTGGCTAAACCATACAAGGGTAATCAACATTAGTTTTAAAGATGCCAATCTCGATAACCTTTATTCGCTTGAAAAGTTTTTGAATAGCAAAACGATAAAGAATAAAAGGGTAACAATCACTAAAACTAACGGCAGGTTATTTGCCACTTTAAGATTAAGAGGGAGCAAGAAAAAGTTTGAAGCCCTTGCAGAAGAGATCATCGAAATGGAAAGCGTAGTAGCGTATGATTAAATTGTGAAGAGTGAAATGTGAATTGTGAAAAGTGAATGCGAAAATTAATTAAAGTCGTAACACTCACTACTTACCAATCACCAATCATGGTTAAAAAATTATTATGGAAACAAAAGATGGTAAACAAGCTTTCTAAGCAAAACAACACCACTCACGAATCCTGTAACATATACGAACATTGCTGTATCAAAAACGTACAACATTAATACCAACCAGTTTTTTAATGAGTTGATAATCAAATAGTAACAAACTGGTATTGCTTTGGATGGTTTTGTATTCAATCCAGTTTATTTATGTTCCCCAACTTTTTTAAAACAGCATTCCGGAGTTTAGCACGTAACAGGAACTACACGATAATAAACATTGCGGGGCTGGCTGTTGGTATTGCCGTTACCATCATCATTTTTATCATCATACATTTTCAAACCAGCTATGATGATTTCCATAAAAATAAAGCCCGTATTTACCGTGTTTTAACCAGGTCTCATCCTGCTGATGCTGCTATAGCTTCCAATAAAAGAAATGTACCTTTTGAGATGCCTGCAGTTTTGAAAACAGTTTTTCCCCAGGTGGAGGAAGCTGTTCCAATTTATCAAAGCCACAATGATGAATTACAGGTGCTGGATGCAAATGGAACTCCTGTGAAAAATTTCAAAGAGCAAAGCGGTGTATTTTATACTGCGCCTTCCTTCTTTAAACTATTTGATTTCCCGTTGCTGGCAGGGTCGTATGCCTCATTAAATGATCCGAACAATGTGCTGCTTACAAAAGATATTGCCACAACCTACTTCGGCGACTGGAAAACGGCGATGGGCAAAACCATTAAACTTATAGGAACATATCGCATAGGTGCAGGGTTGTTTACTTCGGGGCCAACTATGCTAAAAGTAACTGGCATTCTCGAAAGCATTCCGGCAAATACAGACTTCCAAATGAAATTGGTGGTTGCTTTCGGAACAGATTTTACAGGTGATAAAAAGTATGGATTTCAGCAACCTGGATGGAATGGCACAGCGCCTGATTTCGGTTGCTATGTTTTGTTACCTCCGGCTATTTCTGTTAGTAATTTAAAGCAGCAACTACACACATACGCACAAAAACTACAAACTCCCGGGCAAAAGGATAGATATGTTTTCCAACCATTATCTGCGGTTCATTATGATACCGAAGCAGGCAATTATAGCAATCAAACTATTACGCATCAACTGCTCAATGTATTGTGGTTGATTGCAGCTTTTATTTTGTTGATTGCCTGCGTAAACTTTATTAATCTTTCCACAGTTCAAGCAGTTAATCGTGCAAAGGAAATAGGCATAAGAAAAGTTTTAGGTAGTAATAAATCGCGGTTGCGGCTCCAGTTTCTTATTGAAACATTATTAATTGTTAGCAGTGCCGTACTACTTGCAGCATTTGTTACAATGCTGGTTATGCCTTATGTAAATGGCTTGCTCGAGCTTTCGTTATCTTTTAATTTATTGAAGAATCCTGTCCTTATTTTATTTCTTTCAGGGGTAATAATTATGGTAACCGCACTGGCTGGTTTTTACCCTTCCATTGTTTTATCACGTTTCAATCCTGTACATGCTTTAAAAAGTAAACAGGTAACTAATGCTGCAAAGGGAATTTCGTTAAGAAGAGGGTTGGTGGTGTTTCAGTTTGTTATAGCACAGGCCCTCATCATAGGAACACTCATCATTGTTCAGCAAATGAGTTACTTTATGAATCAGCCTTTAGGTTTTGATAAAGATGCTATAGTAAATGTTCCTTTCCGGCCAGACAGTACGGGCGGTAAACTGGCAGATTATTTAAGACAACAGTTGCTGGCGATAAATGGTGTGCAGTCAGTAAGCTTTAGCTCTAACACACCGGTGGAAGATGACAATGATATGTGGGTCTCTTTCAGTTATGACCATGCTATGAAAGAAGCCGGTTTTCAAGCCATTTCGAAGTTCGCCGACAGCGGATATTTACCGGCCTATAAATTGCAACTGGTAGCAGGAAGAAATTTACAAAGTTCTGATATGACAAAAGAGTTTTTGGTGAATGAATCGTTTGTAAAAAGCCTTGGGTTAAAAAGGATGGAAGATATATTGGGCAAAGAAATAAGTATGTGGAATGGTATGATTAAATGTCCTGTTGTTGGTGTGGTGAAAGACTTTAACAACCGCTCATTCCGCCAGGGATTGGCACCATTGCTTATTACAACTAATGTAACCATGTACCGGCAAGCTGCAATAAAATTGGCAACAACAAGTATTGCTTCAACTATGCAAAGTATCAAAGGAATTTGGGAGCAAACCTTTCCTGGAAATGTTTATGAGTACAAATTTTTAGATGATAAAATTGAAAGTTTTTACAAACAGGAACACCAGTTAGCGCAGTTGTATAAAATCTTTGCAGCCATAGCCATATTTCTTAGTTGCCTGGGCTTGTATGGGTTGGCTTCTTTTATGGCAGTACAGCGTACAAAAGAAGTTGGCATTCGTAAAGTATTGGGTGCAACAGCAGGCAGCATCGTTTATCTTTTCTCAAAAGAGTTCTTAATGCTTATTTCAATCGCATTTATAATTGCCACACCGCTTGTATGGTATTATATGAACCAATGGTTGAATGATTATGTTTATCGCATCAATATCAGTTGGTGGTTATTTGCAGCAGGCGGACTTGCTGCAATAACGATTGCACTGGCAACAATTAGTTTCCAGGCAATAAAAGCTGCGGTAGCGAACCCGGTAAAAAGTTTACGAACCGAATAACGTTTCATTGACAAGAAATGCCGGCGGTTTTCGTTGTTCGGTTGCATACATCACAGACGACTTTAGTAGTTTAGACCAATGAAATACGATGTAAAATGAAAGAGTATAAGGTAAAATCAGAAGACGTAAGGCATTTTAGTCTAACCTTAAACGAACGGGAAATTGGCAGGCTACAATACGAGAAATGGTTTTCGTTTAAAGCTGAGATGATTGTAGAAGGCACCAACGTTTATAAAATTGAACCCAAAGGTTTTTGGGGAACCACCATTGAATTAAAACACAACGACCAGGTGTTATTGAATTTTAAAATGAACTGGAATGGAAATATTATCATCCATTCAAAATTGGACGGAACGGAAAAAGATTTTGTTTTAAAACATAAAGGGATTTTAAAAGAGTCCTATGTTTTATTGAACAAAGAAGAAGAAGATCTATTAGTAATTAGGCCGGCTTTTAAGTGGAATAAATTTAACTACGATTATGATATTTTTACCACTGATCGCTTTGACACTTATAGCTTTCACACCATTTTGCTTTTAACTACTATTCATTGTGTTAATTATTACATGACAATGTTGTCAACGGGTACGGTGTAGCAAATCAAACGCAAGATAATGTAAAGGGATATTTTACTTTTAAAAGTAAAGGCAAGCATCATATATTCATAGAAGAAACTTTAAAACTCTATTGCTATATTTTATTTGATTGAAGAAATTATTGCTATTAATCGAGACGTTCCAGTTACATGATCGTACAAACTACATACAACAACATACCAAAAGGTAACCAGGCAGCAAACAGGTTAACTGCTGTTCTATTGATCCTTTATTTGATGGTATTAGGCTGGATTCTACTTCTCAAGTTTGGCGTTCAATTTTCATATATGGAAAATAGGAGGGTAAATCTAATTCCATTTAACAACGGTAATGTGTCTGTTACAGAAATGATAATGAACATAGTAATTTTTGTACCGCTCGGAATCTATACGGGAGCGTTGTTCAAAAATTGGAATATCGGAAAGAAACTCCTCTTCATCTTCTTGACCAGTTTGATAATTGAAGGACTTCAATTTATCATGGCTATCGGCGCTTTTGATATTACAGATCTTATGTCCAATACAACAGGTGGAATTATTGGTCTATTAGTTTTTAAAGCCATTGAAAAGCTAGTCAATAGTAAGGTTAAGACACAAAAATTCATAAACATCATAGCAGTAGCAGGAACTGTTATAATGATCTTCTTATTGGTGTTATTAAAAATGAATATGCTGCCCGTAAGATACCAGTAGTTAAGGACTAATGTGAAAAGTAAAATTAAAACAAGAAACACTTGCCAATTAGTATTCACCACTAAATATGCATGTCCTGATAGCTGCCGAAACATGATGCATAACGAATCACAGCATAATCTTTTTAGAAAAAGAAAGTAGTTAAATCAAAACAGCCGGCTGGGCCGGCTGCTTTAATCAATTATTATCAAAATGTCACCTCGCTATTTCACCATAATCATCTTTCCTGTTAATTCCACAACCTTTCCTTCTGCATCTTTTGTTTGCAGTTTGCACAGGTAAATTCCGCCTGCTCTGGTTGATGCATCAAACCTTACAGAATGTTTGCCTGCACTTTTCATTCCGTTTACTAATTGAACTACTCTTGCTCCCAGGGCATTGTATACTGCAAGACTAACATGTGCCTCTGAAGGCAATTGGTATTGAATGGTGGTAAATGCCCTAAAAGGATTAGGATAATTTTGCGCAGAAATATCTGACTCCACAAACACTGAGTTTTGTTTGCTGGATTTTACAATGTTCGCAACATTACAGCCACTATTTACAATATATGCAGCTCCATCATCAACGGCATTAGTGCCATTTTTGCTGGTTGGAACAACAGCATATGCAACTGCTGTAGCTGTATTCCCGTTTACATCTGTTACCGAGAGATAAACCGTATAAACACGTCCATTTCCACCATCCATCCTCTCACTACGCAGATCTACTGATTTGCAATCAGCGGCAATCTTAATGTCTGTGGTTGTATTACCATCTGCACCTCCAGGCGCATTTTCGAGTTCGTCACTCGTAACCCGGGTTATTACAACATTACCTGCAGGTATGGCACTACAATTATCCGAAACAGAAGTTACAAACCGGGAAGCTTTAAGTTTTTCATATTTGTGATTGGGCGACCATAACATTACAACCGGCATTGAAATAGTATTAATTACAGGAGGCTGATTGTCCTGAACCGTGACAGTAAAATTACAAGTTGCATCCGGCAATGTTCCGTTCGATGCGGTAACGTTAACAGTGGTATTACCAACCGGGAAGGCATACGAGGAACTGATTATTGTTGTACCAACTTTAAAGGTCAGCACGGGTTCCGGGTTGCCTATTGCAGTAACATAACTGGTTAGTGTGGCAAGGCTTAAGGAAGCAGTGCAAACACCAGCATCTGTAAAAGTTGTTATCGTACCCGGGCAAACGGTAAATGTGGGTTGCGTTGTACAACCGGCCGCAGCAATTATCTCCACCGGATTGTTAACATACGATGTTATACAATCAGGATTACTTTGGAGCCTAACCGAGATATTATAATTACCCGCTGCAAGGCTGCCAAAACTATTTGAAGTTTGCCATGAATCATTGTTAAGCTTGTACTCCAAAATACCAGCACCTGTTGCGTTCACTACTATGGTTCCCGTAGGAATTGGGCAGGTTGGCTGTGTTACCGATGGTGCATTTATTACAGGGGCAGTATTGACCGATATAGTGCCGATGGCCGTTACAACACCACAGCCACCTGTTAGCGTAACAGTATAACTAAATAGGCCTGACTGCGATGGAACACCACTGATTGTTACTACATTATTCAACCATGACCCTGTAACTCCTGCAGGTAAATCACTAACGGTAGCCCCGCTGGCTCCGGTTGTAGCATAAGTGATATTCGTTATAGCCGTGTTGATACAGCCTGTTTGCGCATCGGTATTGCTTGCTGAGGTTAAGTTGATGGTACTGGCTTGTACTACATTCACCGTTACTGTTGCGCAGGTTGTAGTGTTACAGGTGCCAACATATCTTACAAAATATGTTGTTGTGCTATTTGGAGAAGCATTTAGTACATCTCCGGTACCTGCAAGGATTTCACCACAACTTCCGGTATACCATTGTGTAGTGGCTCCTGTTCCTTTTGTGCCACCAGATACTGTTAACATGGTGCTGCCACCACTGCAAACAGATTGGTTTCCTGTTGCGCCTGTCGGTGCTATTGATAACTGGTTAACAGTTACCATTTTTGTTACCCCTGTGCTCATTGCCATACAAGGGCTTGCAGTATTTTCTATTCGAACCCAATAGGTCGTGTTACTCGTTGGTGATACCATTATTGTCGATGCAGTCTCGCCCACCAGTGGCGTTACACCAACTATAGCTCCAGTTCCCCACTGGTAATTAGCACCGGTACCAAGGACGCCCCCGGTAGCTGTTAAGGTGGTAGAAGTACCATTACATATAATTGCAGTGCCAATAATGTCTGTGGGTGCAATAGAAAGTTGATTAACGGTTATTAGTTGCGTTACGCCATCGGTAGTTGCCACGCAAGGCGAAGCGGTATTCACAATTTGTACCCAATAGCTGGCACTGCTGGCAGGAGAAACATTAACACTAACTCCCGTCTCCCCCAATAGCGGAGAAATTCCAACAATGGCCCCTGTACCCCATTGGTAGGTTGCCCCTGTACCCAATGTACCTCCTGTAGCTGTTAACGTGGTAGAAGATCCACCGCATATCGTGGTTATTCCACTAATGCCTGTGGGTGCACTGGAAGGCTGGTTTACAGTTACCACCTGTGTTATGCCACCGGTATTTGGTGTGCAGGGAGCTTGTGTATTTACAATGCGAACCCAATAGGTAGTCGTATTTGTTGGTGACACATTAATAGAGGCATTTGTTTCACCAGCTATGATCGAATTACCTACTACATTTCCCGTTCCCCATTGGTAATTGGCATTTGTACCCAAAGTACCTCCAACAGCAGTTAACGTTGTGGAGCCAGGGTTGCAATAAACCGTTGTACCGGAAAAACCGGATGGTGCAACGGAAGGAATGATCACTGTAAGGGTTGCATTTGTTGAATTAGCAATACCGCAATGGTTGCTCACCAAAACATTGTAGTTAGCCGAAGCATCTCCTAATCTGGTATCTGTAATGGTTAATGTGGATGTATTTGCACCAGACACTGTGGAGCCGGAAGCCTGAACGCCGTCGCTTATCGCTGTATTTCCAATCCGCCACTGAATGGCAGGTGCCGGGGTTCCTGTTACCGTAACCGTAAATGTGGTTGTACCGCCAGCACAACTTACAGCATTAGCAGGATTGGTAACGGTTGGTAATGTATTTACAACAATACTTGCCCGTGCAGGCGATTCTTCGGTAAGAGGAATATTATCTATACCCGCATTCACTGTTGCAGTACCACCTGTACCGTTGGAGGTAAATAAGGAAGTCGCAGTTCCATTTGCCTGTATAACGAATTGTTGTGCTGAAAGGCTTCCTAAAGTCTGGCTCCATGTAACCGGCAATCCAATTAAAACAGGGAGATTCCCTACTGCTATTACATCACCTGCAGAATTGGAAAGAATGCTTGAAGTAACGGTAGTTGTATTTCCAAGACCTGCCGCTGTGTTACATATCGGGTTAGGAGAGGCCGTAGCTTTCAACTGCAGCCATTTGGTTGCCGTTATAACAGCGCCCGGAGCAAGTGCTGCAACATCGTTTGTACCAGGGCCTGTATTTACCCCCCACCAATTGTTATCTGCGATAGTTGTATGTACAGTTGCTCCACCAGCCTGGCCTATAATATTTGCCAATGGTGGAAAGGACACATTTGCGCAAGTATTGCCAATGAATCGATTGTAGCGTACCGTTAACGCACCGTTTGTATTCATGATGGCGCCGGCATGTGCCGATAAACCTTCAGCCTGGTTATTTAAAAAAGTATTTTTTTCAATCAAATAGGTGCCACCGGAACCACCACCGGTGGTAGATATGGCGCCGCCATCTCCACCTGTATTTGCACCTACAATGCCTGTTCGGTTGTTCGTGAATGTACAGCCGATAATCGATGCCGTTCCGCCCTGCGAGTTAAAACTAATAGCCCCGCCAGCACCACCACATTTGTTGTTGGTAAAAACACAGTTGGTAACTGCTAAGTAATGAGTATTAAGGCTGGAACTCTGCGAAATAGCACCACCATTTCCTATCTGCTGGTCAAAATCAATTATAGCAACATTGTTGATAGTTGTACTAGCATTAGCACCTCCGGCCAGGATAGCTCCACCACCACCCGAATAAGGCGTAACGCCGGGGCCTGAGAAACTCAGGGTAACACCTTCAAGGTAAAATGTTACGGCACCGGTTGCAGTAATAAAAACCCGGTTGTCTGTAGTTTGATTGATGGCAAGCAGGTTCCTGCCCGGCCCCGATATGGCCAGGCTACCACTGACCGATATCTGTCCTGATGTTAGATTGATAGTACCTGTAATATTAAAATTAATTATATCAGCCCCTGCACTTGCATTGGCATCAATCACTGCCTGGCGCAGCGAGCCGGCACCGGCATCATTGTTGTTTATAACCGTAAATACAGCAGCATAGGATTGCTGCATTCCGCACAACAAAATGACAGCTAAGAGTTGTAAAAATCCAGTTATACTTTTTTTCATAAAAAATTATTAAGCATTATTAAAGGATGCGTCAATGCTCAAAAGCATGAACGGATTTTTGCATGTGTGTGTAGTTAAAAAACAATTGAACAATTTGATATAACCTGCACATTAAAGCTGTTCAAAGAATGCCAGGTTGTTATTAAGACCTAGGAGGAAAAACTCCCTGCAAAGCGATACAGAAATAAAAAGTGAGATAGGGCATCATATTATTGTGGGGCAGTCCACCGCCAGCATAACCAGATGCAGTTGGATTCATATTGGTATTGGAGGGTCCTTCTTTATACAAAAAAAGATCCCTGTCTGCCCCTGGTCCGGATGAAACACTACCGGCGGGTGACGGTAATGTGCCATCACCACCATTTGCTTTCATTATATGGTTATGAGCAGGAATCTCGGAGGGTAATAATGTTACTGTTTCTGCTCCCCCGGTTTCACCAAGATCGTGCAGGGATAATCCGGGTCCCTGGCCGGGATGCATCGGTGCACTGCCCTGCAAATCGGGAAGTGCAAAATTAGATTTGCCATTGCCTCCATAGGTGGTTCCTAGCAGGGAAAACAGTGCTGTGTTCTGGCTTAAAGGCAATAGCTGTCCATCGCACCATGCCCAGCCTTTAGGGGCAAAGTTGAAAGGAAATATTCTTATTTCTGCTACAAAAGGATCTGCCATTTTAATGAAGTTTATCAGTTCGGTGAAGGAAATATTCCCTGGAGGGCGATGCACAGGTTCAGCGTTAAAAAAGGTTGCATGTTTAAGTGGGCCTGGCTGCCACCAATTGGAGTAATAATTGCACTATCCATTGCTGTATTGGAAGTTGTGTGAAATCCGGCAAAAGAACCGCCACTTGCAGCATAGGTAGTTGATAATGGATATTGCTGGTCAGCTACCGCATTGTTTATTGCAGCAACATTATGGGCGTGTTGCGGCAACTCGGGAATGGATAAAGTATGTGCCTGTTCACCTGCCCGTTGGCCTAATGTATGGCCACTTCCTACATGAATAGGAGTTCTGCCCCGTAAATCCGGCAGCGCAAAATTTACCCTTCCATCGCCGCCAAAAGTTGTACCCAATAAAGAGAACAACGCCTGGTTTTGATTAATGGGTAATAACTGTCCATTGCATAACGCCCATCCTTTGGGAGCGAATACAAAAGACATTATTCGTATTTCAGATAAAAATGGTTCGGCCATTATGTAAGATTTTATAAATTAGAAAAATTGTTAATTGGTTTAGATAGTATCAGGTAGGAGATGGGAAAATTCCAAAAAGGGAAATGATAAAGTCTACACATAGGTAGGGCTGGAAATTAGTATGCGGCTGACTGCCCCCTATGGAACCGATTGTAGTAGTTGGCAGGTTAACATTGGCACTGCCGGCTGGCGAATAAGGCAGGAGTGCTGGTTGTGCCGCCCAAAAGTTATTGGTAGGGTCTGTGCTGGTACCATTACCCGAATTAGCCAGCGGCGTATGTGTATGAGCAGGGATCTGCGTTGTATTTAAAGTGATTTCTTCAGCTCCCCCGGTTTCAGCAAGTATAAAACTATTGCCCTGGTGAATTGGTACCCGGCCTCTTAAATCAGGCAGGCTGAAAGTCGACTCTCCATCGCCACCATAAGTGGTGCCAATTAACTGAAAAAGGGTTTCGTTTTCAGAAATGGGAAGTAACTGCCCTTCACAAAACATCCAGCCAGCTGGTGCAAAATTGCCGGCAAACATTCTTATTTCACCTACATAGGGTTGTGCCATAAAGTTCTGTTTATTGCTGTTTCTAAATATGAAATATTCAACACTTTTCACCTGATTTTAAACAGGCTTCAAACAAAAAAAATCGACCTTCAATTTCCGGATCTGTTAAGAGAAAACTGCCTCATACTGCAACCCTTTTTCATTGATTGCAACCGGTACTAAGAAAATATCCATCGTTCCCAATGCAGGGTGTTCAATTTTATAAATGCCTTGCTGGTATTGACGGTTATTTTGAACAGTTTGCAATAGAATTGAAAAGGGTTTTCGCTCCAGGCTCTCATAAGCTGGTAAGTCGATCACCTTTTCCAGATATGCAATGCCGGTATTCTGTCCAGAAAATTGGATTTGAAATTCCTTGCCGACATGCGACCGAAAATCAGATGCGGTTAAAAGTTGTAATGCTATAGCCATTTATTGCCGGATATTTTATTACGCTCTTTTCTTTGTAATTAATTGCACTGGCTTCCACTCCAGTAAATGATAAACACCATTCGTTTTACTTATTAGTTCAAAGCCAAGTCGCATATAAAATCCCATTGCACGATTAAAGCTTTCTACATGTATACTTACAGGGCGATTCAAATCTTCTCCAAAGGATAAGATGTCTGATAAAACCTGCTTTCCTATGCTCTTGTTTCTCCAGTTAGGCAAGAGCGAAATATCAATAATCCGAATGCTTTTACCCTCAAAATTTGCATGCAGGTATAACCGTCCTATAACGTGGTTCTTATATTCAATAACCCAAAAACTAGCACCAGTATAATTAGCCTGGTAGTAGTTATGCTGCGCTCTGAATTGAGATCGCTTGAAAATTTCTTTTTGCGATTCAGACCAATTCGTAAGTTGAGCCAGTTCTTCGGTTCGGGTACTTGAATATACCTGGTACAAACATTCATCGTCCCTGGAAGTTATATTCCGTAGGCTAAGCAATGGATTAGATAGTTTAAGTTCCATATTCGAAAGATCATTCAGTATTAAAGCGACAGGGAAAACTAATAACAGGCGAACCAGCTTAAAGCAACATTGCTTTTCTTAAGTGACAGAACCCTTATACCGCTTCAACATTGCAAGCGAACCATCTTCTGCAGCCCCTATAAATATTGATTTTGACCCGGTACTAATTTTTTCACCTTCGTTGTTGAAAGTAAAATCAAGCCTGCTCATCATCGTTCCTTTTGAACCTGCCGAACTCACAATTATTTCGTGGTTGATTTTATTTCTTACTACCATCGAATTATGAATGGAATGGTTATTTACAGCACTTAGAATTACATCAATATTTTCGGAAAGTTCGGCGAGGTTTATACTAGCTTCCTTGCCTGATTGCACCATACAGATAACTATATTGCAACCACCTATTTCTTTCAATTTCAAAGCCGATTCATTCATTACACCAGCTATGTAGCTACTGGAAAATCTTTCTGAACTTCCAGGCAAATGAAATGGAATTTGAACAATGCCAACCTTGTTGTTTCCTTTTTTAGTTACCTGCGAAGGAAATAGGGCGCCAGGGAAATTTGATTGACCGGCAACTACTTTGAGCCCACTTTGCAACGACATGTTTTCAAAATGCTTTGCTCCTTTTAAGAGATCGCTTTTTCCGGGAATTACGGCATCGTATCCTGCAGCATTCAATTGTTTGTAAAACTGTAAATATTCTTCTTCAGATTTATCACCTCCACCAATGATATTACCTGTATGAATCGTCAACAATGGAACCTGTTCATTCCTGGTTTCATTGATTTTTTTATGAACGTTTATCAAGCCTCCTAAACCATTCATTTTTTTATGTGATTGCAGCCCAGTTAATTGACCATACATATTAGAGGTATGTAAAATTGTTAACCTGTTGCGAGCTTGTAAATTGATTTTTTGAACGCCGATATCTGCCAGGCCATTTAAGGGCCGAAAAATCGAAACTGCTGCCGCGGCCAGAGTAGAATTCACCAGGAACGCTCTTCTATTACTCATGATATTTTGTTTTAATATTGGACAAGCCAAAGGCAATCAATTAATCAACAGATTAAAAGTTATAGATATGCCTTTTTTAATAAGAGTTAAATGGCAAAAGATGGTATATGTCAGGTAACTAAAACCGTAATACTTTTAAAATCAATCTATTAAGATTGTTGTTTAGCTAATTATAAAAGATTACCTGTTGTTAAACAAGTATCGCTTTATCCAAGAAGGCAATTAAGTTTAGCCAACTAAAGTATATTTATTTTTATAATAAAAGAAATATTTGTTGATCATTTTTTTTGAAACAAAGGGCTAATAAAACTTTTAAATTTCGTTGATAACATTGATTCTTTATTTTAAGTGAAATGTAGGGAAGAAAACACATTCTATTTTTTGGGTAAGGACGAACAGGTCTCTAAACTGTCCGTATGAGTGGAATTATTTACCGGGGAGTAAATAAATAAGGAAGATAATTTCTAACCCTCAAGGAATTAATCACTTGTCGCAAGTCTCCTGGCGGTCTCCTGCAACTGCATTGCTTGTTTTTAAATTTTCTGCAGTCAAAATAATAACTCAATTAGCGGTCTTGTCTTTCTCCATATCGAAAGTTGCTGTTTATAAAATCAAGTAACAGGTAAACCATGCCAGGAGACCTGCAATAGTAATTGCAGAGTGGGAATCATTTACTTAAGTTTCTAAGACCAACATCTGAAAGCTAGTCATCGTCGTTGTGACTTTCCCCGTCCTGGCGGATCACTGGTAAGGCGTAATGCTCATTGTGTTTTTTGGCTAAACACCGGATCAGGTTGTGATTTCTCTCAAATAAAGAGAAATTGAACAGTAAAGGACTTAGAAAATAATACTATCGCCAGCATGGCACTTGTGCCGGATGGTCAAACATATTGAACGGCAATTTTCCAATTTGCTTTTATATCTTTATTGGAGGCAGAAATGCTATTTCAACTGGCACATTTAAACTGCAGTTTGCAACATCATTATCTAACCGGTTTTGAAAACAAAAAAACCATATGACCTCCATGGATAATACAACACATTTTGCTCCTGAATTGCACATTCCGAACGGCACTTTCCGGGTAGATTTTTACACAAAATTTGGTGCAACGAAAAACTTTTGTCTTCGGAATAATGACGGTAGCATTCACGTAGTTGAATTGGAATTTGAGGGAGCCATTTTTCACCTGCACGAAACAATGCGGGAAGCCCTTGAACCGGTAAGTGCAGGAGGTGTTACCGCCATTATCGGGTTATTTGTTGCTGATGTAGCGGAAGTAATGCAAAAAGCTATTGCGGCAGGAGCAACAGAGATCAATCCTGTGCAGGATCACGATTATGGTTACAGGCAGGGAATGTTTCAAGATCCGTTCGGACATTACTGGCAAATACAAAAAAAATCTGAAGCAATGGAAGCAACAAGAAGACTGTAAAACGCATTTGGCCTGGCAGCTGGCACTAATTGTATCCACGGGATATTGCTATCTTATCTTTTAATCGTGCTTACAGGAATGCTGCTGCGATATAGACAGACTCGTTCATTTTAATTGCTTCAACCATCACATTTAGGGCAAGACAAATGCCGCGATCATCCGCAATATTTGTTGTAAACCGACGTAGCTAATAAAAGTCGACTAAATGAAAATAAACGCTATCGATAGCTATACGGCAATTCAAATTCGCCATCGGTAACAGGCACAATATCGCCATAAGTGTTGCAGGTATAACAAACAAGTTTACCGGAGAATTTCCCGTGCATCCGCCCGTTTTCAGATTGATCGATAATGAGTTTAAAAGAGGTATTCTGCAGGCTATAGCTGCCGGGAAACCGGTTGAGATAAGTTTGCAGGTGCAGAAAAACGATCGAGCGGCCCGGGAACTGCTCTCCGGGATATTCGTAGATACCGTTGATCCATTTTGAGAACGTGATTGTTTCCCATATCATGTTAGAGTTAGATACATTGTCAAAGAAGCGGAAATTGCAGGTGATTTGTTCTGTGGATGTATCGAAAACCGCTTCGAGATTATCAAAGGTAAATTTCTGGCCGTTAACTGTCAATTCAGCGAAGTTGGTGCGAATGGGTTTGTTTTTTGAACAAGCTGTGAAAAACGACAGTAAAATCAGCAGGAATACACAGCAACGCATAAATATTTTTGTTTGTTGAAACGTTGGTGGAAAGATAAGAAGTATTTGTTGGGTGATAATCCCCGCCACTCATGCCTGGCGACTTATCACATCAACGGAATGCTGGCACCGCAGAAAAATTGACTTGCTAATTTAACGTTGCTATACACAAGAGGAGATAGCTTGTGAAAATGTAATTTTCGTTTGGTAATTATTTCCGGATGATCATTCAATGGCTCCCTTGTTGCTTGTCGGAAATTCCGGCGAGAGAGACTCCACCGTGCGCCCTACTACTAGAATTGACAAGGATAAATATCTTTAATTTGCAATTGTTGCAATCAGCCCGCTATGAGAAATAATACCAGGTTTTATTACACCTTCTTCTTTGCATGTTTTTTTGTTTTTGCCTGCAAAAAAAATAACGAGACAGGTGTGCAATGCCTGTTGACAGAAATCAACCCTTCTGGCTTACACTATGCACTCACCTACGAGAACGATAATATGGTGAGCATGGGTGAAGGACCTATTAGCACCAGGATCTATTATAACGGGGCGGGGCAAATAACGAAGATGGAAATGCCACTGAAAGAACCTTACCGCCGGATAGAGTTTAGTTATGCTTCAAATGGTAAAGTATCGGAACGAAAAAGTTTTGTAAAGCAAGGTGTTGATTGGGTATACGAGGGAAAACAAATCCTTATTTATACGAATAATCAACTTACATCGATGGAGGGTTATGCTCAAATGGTTCGTACTTATACTATTGACCTGGTATGGTCCGGGGGAAATATCACTTCTATTACCACGCGTTTTGCAGGCAGTGCAGCCTGTGTTTCTACTTACCAGTACGATGTTACTAAAACCAATAACCTGGCTGCTATCCGCGATCTGTATTTTAAAGATGTGGACGAAACTTACAATGGCTATAAAATGCCTTTTTACTGGAGCAAAAATCTTTTAATCAAGGCAGAAAGTTCGTGTGCATTAAGTGAAACACACCTGTTTAGTTATTCTTTTACGAATGAAGGACTGATTGACCAGGTATTTTCCCACGGGCAAATAATTTGGAGTTACGCGTACGACTGCAAGTAACCTGCTGTTAGTATGTTGGAGCTTCTATAACGTATGGCTTTGTTTTTTCTATATCCATTCCCGGTTTTTTCTATTGAAGTATTATTGGCAAAAGCAAAAGAATAAAAAGACATAAGTACCATTGTATTGTAAATCCAGGTGCAATGGTGCGACTCTCTATCATACCGGAATGCTCGCAGCGCATGATAATTGACTCGCTAATTAACATTGCATATACGCGATAGCTTGTGAAAAATAATTGTCTTCACGTAAGTATTTCGGAACGATCGTATAAAATCACACTTGCTGCTATTCAGATTGCGGTGCAAGAGATTGGGACAAGTCCGCCAGGAGCTTTTTTTTAAAATTAATCCCCCGGAAAAGTTTATAAATTAACAGCAACTCTATGTGTGCTATTGCCTTTTTCGGCTACAGCACCGTAGGCGGAAAACTGCTGGGCATTTAGCGGGCCAGTGATATAACTTATGGAATAGCCTACCGTAATGTTTTCTTTACTGTCTTTTAGATTGCTAAAGGTTTTCGTTAGTACATAGGGATTTAATTGCATGAATTGAGCCAAAGGCCGCCGCTGAAATATAGTATCCCAAATGATTTCTTCCCTATACGGGTTTTGTAATTGTTTTGCTACCGCCAGCTTTATTTCGGCTGATGCATTGTTGTAGTAGGGAACTGTATAATCAGCAACCGGAGCAATGGTCCATACGGCGGTTTTGCTTACTTCGGGTTCTAATGCTATGGGTTGAATGGCCGATTTACGACAGGCAGTTAATACCGTTAAAGTCAAGAGGGCGAAGTAAGCCTTTTTCATCCCGATTTATATATTTAGGTTGCAAAGTAGGGAATGATAAACAAGGGCCGCAACAACAAGGTATTTCCTTTTGATGAATGGCGTAAAAACACTTATAAGAGGAATTATTTTATATAACGACACATATGGTTTTAAATAAGAAAAAATTTTCCAATTATTTGGAGCAATAAAATATCGGTAAATAAGTAAGGCAATCAACTTGTCTCCCATTAAATTATTCTTACAGGAAAGTCAGTCTGCGATTAGTGCTCGGTAAATTTTATTTACAAATACATTCAACTGTATGCTTAATGCTTCAGGAGGGATGAATATTAAGAATAAATGCACCATGTGCGATACAGTACTGAAGCACTGGGGTGGATCTCTGGAACTGGAATGCTGGCACCGCAGAAAAATTGACTTGGTAATTAACATTTTAACTCATGCTACGTGATAGCTTGTGAAAAGAAATTCTCTTCACGAAGGTCTCCGGATGATTGTTCAAAATTTCACTTTGCTGTTATTTGGAGTTTACAATGCGGGAGACTCACACGAGTGCGCCGGTATTATTTTTTGCCAGGTTGACTTTTATAATCTTTAATTATCAGGATAATGCATACTATAAACGTAATTAAAAAGATTATATCCAGGGCTGGCATTTTAAAACTAAATGTTTTAAAATTAAAATGATTGAATAAGGTTGTACCAAGAATAAATGCAACAACTAACAGGATAAAATTTAATCCTTTTTTATTTTCCATGCTTTACTGTTTTACTACAATTAAAGTACTAAATAAGCGATACCTATGATGCTTTTATATTTTAAATGGTTCGCCTTTTTCGATATCATTCCTATTCTTCATTGTTGCAATGCCAATAAAATAACTACCCAACAAAACAAAGTGAATGATAGCCGCCCTTTCAAAAATATGGGTTGAAAACGAAATAACCGGAAAGCCATTTTCGTCAAGATCCTTGAATTGTAATGGCGGTTATTACCAGGTGCACTGGTGCGAGCCTTTCACACGCGAATGCTGGCACCGCAGGAAAATTGATTTGCCAGGTAGGACTGCTACACTCTATAAGTGATCGCTTGTGAAAAAATGGATTCTTGTCAAATATGTGTTTTGGGAGGTTTGTATAAAGTCTCACTTTCTGCTAGTAGGAGCTTCCTTCACTAAGCAGCGCGGAGGCACACACACGCATTACCTCAAGCCTCATGACTCACAATCGATTCATACAAGGCAATGCTTTGTTGCAACAACTGCATCTCCGCTTCTATTTGTAGTTGAATGAACGGGCTGTTTTGCTGCTGGCGTTTGGAGGCTTTGTATTGTAATTCTTCGCACCAGTTTTGCTGTTTTCTATCCAGGTTGTTGGCTGTTGTCCATGCGTCAAGTGTTGCCGTGAGGGCAACCGCTTTCGCCCACCGACTTTTCACGGCTTCTAGTTTTTGCTCCAATGACTGCAGGCGGTGTTTGTTTTTGGCTGCTAATTCCCGGAAATAATTTTTTTCGGTTTCGCTTATCGGGGTGGCATAAGCGCTTTCATTTTCTGTGGGCAGCAGTTTATACAGGGCCACGAATTTGATGTATGGTTCATAAGGAAGGGTGCGTTCACCGGCAGCTGCTTTTGAAACGGTAATACGCTTGGCACCAATTAATACCGAAAGATCATAATGGCTGATCTCGAGCCGGTCGCAAACAAGTTGTGCAAGGTTCATGGGTTTGATTTGTGGTGTGAAATAAATCTTGTATCCAAGATAGATATTAATTTGAGAAACGGATACAAGGTTGTATCTAAAAATAAAAATGGAATTGGATTTGGATACAGAGACTCTGCGTTCAAATAGTGCAAGTCTTTCGAAACGTAATGCTGGTACCTCAAGAAAGTTGACTTTGCTGGCTAACATTTCTATACACGATACGTGATAGCTTGTTAAAAGTAATGTTCGTTACATAAGTTTTTCGGGATGATCGGTCAAAATCTCACTTGCTGCTCTTCGGACATTCCGGTGCGAGAGACTCGCACCAGTGCGACTTACGGCGGTTTGTTGTAGACTTAAGCATTAATAAACAGTAACTGAACACGCTGATGCGAGTCTCTCGGACCGGATGCTGGCACCGCAATAAAATTGACGTGCCAGCAATACGTGATAGCTTGTGAAAAATTAAGGTTGGTCAGATAATTACTTCGGGACGTTTGTTCAAAAATCTTACCTGTTGCAATTCGGAGATTCCGGTGCGAGAGACTCGCACCAGTGCGACTTACGGTGGTTAGTTGTAGACTTAATAATTAATAAACAGCAACTGAACACGCTGATGCACTGGTGCGAGTCTCTCGCACCGGCATGCTGAGAGTTACAGCCCGATCCGGATATCACGAAAAAATAATATGTTTGGTAATGGATATGTTAGAGGGAAACAGGAAATCTCATGTGGAACATGGTGCGCTTTATTTTTGGACAGCAACCATCAACGGATGGAAACATTTGATGTCTGAAGATACCATGAAAATGGAAGTGATTCAGTCGCTTCAATGGCTTGTTCATAGAAAATTGATAACTGTTTACGCCTTTGTTATAATGCCTAATCACCTGCATCTTATTTGGAGGGTAAACGCCAACAATGGCAGAGAATCTCCTCAGGGCTCATTGTTGAAATTTACAGCGCACCAATTCAGAAAAATATTGTACAACACGAACCAGGAGGCATTAAAAGCATACGAGGTGGTGGCAAACAATAAGTCGCATGAATTTTGGCAACGTGATTCGTTGGCAGTACTCTTATACAATCGTCCTTTTTTACTGCAAAAAATTACTTACATCCATAACAATCCTGTAGCCAAACACTGGCAACTATCAGAGTCCCCCGAAGCTTACAGGTTTTCATCGGCTTCGTTTTATGAAACTGGAATAGATGAATTTGGGATACTTACACATATTGGTGATGCGTATTAAAGTTATTCGGAGATTCAGGTGCGAGGGACTCGCACCAGTGCGTCAGAAAACGATAGGTCGAAATCAATTATAACATGGAGATATTTCTACAAACGATAAAGGATTATAGCGTAATATTTTATAGGTGTTGGGACGTTCTTTTTTTATTGGATAAAAAGACATTATGATTACAAGACGACTTTAAAAAAAACTAGATTTGATCTGTTTTATAAACACAAAATTGAAAGTGTTCAATATTTCTTTGAATCGGCCATGGCTCTTGAGCATATCATTACTATCCATCACCACCTCTTATTTAAGAAACCATCTGAAGGAAAAAAATTCGATGAGTTATTTATACCCTATCGGGAACGCCTATATAATTCTTTCTCTCGTATTCAAATTTTTACTGATGAAAATCAGACACTTTTATATAAATCAGTTTTAGATAATATTGAAAAATCAATTAGTGAGATTATAGCCCTATCACACGGCATTCCAGTAGAAAACAGCTCTATTATAAAATTCTCGTCTAGCCAAAACCAAGCCTATTCTATTTTGTCTAATAGCGAAAGGATGAATGCTGGCTTACTCAAACAAATTTCAAAGCAAACCAAAATTGATTTTGGTCTAAAAGATTAATTCCCCAGGTAGCTCAAATCAATTTGATGTAGCAAAAAGCACCTTAACTAGCGAGGTCTTTTGACCTGCGCCGATGGCTTACTTAAATTATTTGCAGTCAAATTACAACCAACAGAAGGCGGTTTTCCTTCCGCTATTTCGCCCTAAGCGTTAATGCATCAAGAAACAGGTAAGTACAAGTGAGGACGCCTGCGCCCACATTAGTTCCATCCTCCGCTTCTTAAGATAAATCTACCAAACCGTTATTCGTTCATTTTCGGGCTTGTACATCTTGTCGCCGGGTTGCACATTAAAGGCTTTGTAAAATGGCGTAAAGTTCATCATAGGGCCGTTTACACGCCACCTCGCCGGGGAATGTGAGTTGGTGTTTACATACATCCGTAAAAATTCGTCGGTTGTTTTTACCCGCCAAATTCTTGCAGTCGAAAGAAAGAAACGCTGGTCGGGTGTAAAGCCATCCAGCTTCGTGGTGTCTTTCCCCTGTGCTGTCATTTTAAAAGCATCATAGGCTATGGCAAGTCCTGCAATATCGGCGGTGTTTTCGCCCACGGTTAAAGCCCCTTTTAAATGCACCGAATCGAGTACGGTAAATGAACTGTACTGATCGATCACCTGCTGCGTTCTTGCCCTGAATTTAGTGAAGTCATCTTTCGTCCACCAGTTGGTAACGTTTCCATCTTTATCATACTGTGCTCCCTGGTCATCAAACGAGTGCGTGATCTCATGGCCGATCACCATACCAATGCCACCATAATTCAATGCATCATCTGCATCGAGGGTGAAATAGGGTGATTGCAAAATGCCCGCAGGAAATACAATTTCATTTTGCGAAGGATTGTTGTAAGCAGTTACCGTAGGCGGCGTGGTATACCACTCTGTTTTGTCGACAGGCTTGCCCAATTTAGCGAGCTCATAGTTGTATTCATTTCTATTCGCCGATAAGCGATTTTCGAAATAGCCAGCTCTCTTTATTTCCACATTCGAATAATCTCTCCATTTATCGGGATAACCTATTTTTTCAGTGAAAGCATACAACTTTTCTTTTGCCTTTACTTTGGTAGAATCGCTCATCCAATCGAGCCTGGTAATACGTGCTTCAAATGCTTTCTTCAGGTTATCTACTAATTCCGTCACCCGTTTTTTGGCATCTTCAGGAAAATATTTTTTTACATATAACTGCGCCAGTGCATAGCCAAGCGAATTATTCACTTCCTGCGTCATTTCTTCAGAACGTTTTTTCTTATCGGCCTGGCCGGTTAAGATTTTTGTATACTCAAAAGAAGCATCTGCAAACGGCTGGCTTAGGTATTTTGAATAGTTGCCCAGTACATTACCCTTCATATACAATTTCCAATCATCCATTGGCACAGATGCCAGCATCGCATTCAGTTTGTCGTAGTAAGCGGGTTGCGCCATGTTTACCGAATCAACTTTTGCTCCCAAGTTGTTTAATAAATTTTCCCAGCCCAGGTTAGGATGTTTTTTCGATAGTGTAGCAACGGCCGTTTTATTATAATTTGCCTGCACATCTCTTAGTTCGATATTGGTTTTGTGAGCGGCCGCAAATTGTTCCTCGATATTATAAATGCGGTTTGCGTTTTTTGCTGCGGTGGCAGAATCAATGCCTGTTAATGCAAACAATTTGCTTAGATAATTTTTATACGCCTGTTGGATGGGGATCGTAGCTGCATCTGTTTTTACGTAATAATCCTTCTCGGGCAAGCCGATCCCCGTTTGATAAAGTATGGCAATGTTTACAGTGCTCTGTTTGTTATCTGGTGTCACTCCAAAACCAATAAAAGTTTCGTTGCCTGCTTTTAATTCTTCCGCCACAAATTGCAGCAAGCCGGGAAGATCTGATACCTTGTCGATGGCTGCCAGCAATGGTTTCACGGGCTCGTAACCACGTTTATCAATAGCTGCCGTATCCATTCCCGAACCGTAGAAATCGCCCACTTTTTGTTCGATGCTTCCGGGCTTGTTGCTGGCGCCGGAAATGCTATCCAGCAATCCTTGCAGCAGCAGGCGTTGCGGGTAGTTTAAAAACGAATAAGAACCCACACCCGTTTGACCTGCAGGTATTTGTACTGTATCGTACCAGATACGGTTAACATAGCTAAAAAAATCATCACCTGGTTTCAACGAAGAATCGAGACCATTTATTACAACTCTTTTTTCAATGGTATTCGTGTTGGAAGCCTGCTTACAGGCACTGGCAATCAATATCGCGATAAGGAAGTAAACTATTCTTTTCATGGTCTTACATGGTTAGTTGGGAAATATATACCGAATATATGCACAACACAACTTTCCCTGGAGAAAGTAATTGTAGCCAGTTTTAGCACTTTATTTATTTGTAATGCTGTACTACTAATAAGTTACCTTATGATTAAACAGGTGCGGAAGGCGGCCCGGGGTGGTGTAGTACTGTTTGTATGGCAGTAAATGAAAGGGCAAATAATGTTTTAACTTATTAGTGGTGCAGGAACCATCATTTTTCAATTGTATTGATTCACTTTCAATAGTTTCCAAGCATGCTATTTATTGCTTTGTGCACCTGCGAATGTTCTTCCCCCAGCGCCTCTGCTATAGAAAAATGATTTAGCCCGGTTAGCTCTATTATTTCAACGGCCGCTCCTTTACTTTTCCAGTTGCTGTAAAACGTGTTTCCCTGGTCTTTAAATTCGTTTGTTTCTGCTGTTCCGGTAACAATTATTACCGGGCAATTATGCACAGGTTCAATTTCAATCGGGCTGTTTCTAATGGCCGTCGCATTATCCATTTGCAATGCCTTGTTTAGATAAGAAAGTTGAATGGGGCGAAGGTTGTACAAACCACTTATGGCACAAATACCTTTGAGAGGATAGGTCAAATTTGTTGACCATTCTTTTTCAAGCAGCATGACTGCAAGATGACCACCCGCACTATGACCCGCAATACAAACCTGTTGCGGATCACAGTTATATTCAGCACCGTTTTTTTGAAGCCATAACAGCGCCTTGCGGCAGGATGCCACTATCATGTCCATCGTTGCACCAGGAGCAAGCGGGTAATTGATAAAGACAGTTGTAATGTCTTTAGCCAGGAACGAATCTGCTACAAAATGAAACTTCGTTTTATCGAACATTTGCCAGTAACCACCGTGGATAAACACCAGCGTTTTAGCATTTGCTTTTTTTGAAGGAAAGATATCAAGACGTTCCCTGGCATCATCTCCATAGGGCAAGTCTTTAATGAAAGCATTAGCTGCCCCGGTGGCTGCACTTTGTTGATCCCAGCGATCAAAATAAGCAGCGAAACCAGGAACATGCAACCGATTATTGTATTGATCATCGAGCTGCTCCTGGTTGTATTGCTTATAAACAATCATAAAAAATACAAGTTGTTAAGCTTGCAGGCAATTAAAAACTAATTTATAAAATTCTGGATGCGATTGCCAGGTTTTACCCGAAACAATTTTTCCATCCTGCACCGCTTCATCAGGTGAAACGTAAATTCCACCGCAACTTTCAACCTCAAATTTTACGTGCTCATAGCAGGCTATTTTTTTGTTGTTCACCAAACCTGCTGTCACTAAAATTTGCACCCCATGACAAATAGCAAAGATGTATTTATTGCTGGCCGAAAATTCTTTGACGATCCTGATAACCCGGGCATCATTGCGCAGGTATTCAGGCGCCCTGCCACCCGGAATTAACAAAGCTTCATAATCAGCGGTGTTTACATCATCAAAAGAAATCTCAGACTCCACCAGGTAGCCTTTTCTTTCTACATAAGTATCCCACCCGGGTTCAAAATCATGTATCACCAGGTTCATTCTTTTTACTGCCGGTGCTGCTATCACCGGGGTAAAGCCCACTTCCCTTAACCTGTGTGAGGCATACAAAATCTCAAAACTTTCACCCGCATCCCCGGTGATGATCAGTATTTTTCTTTCAGTTGACATTACAATCGGTTTTTAGTTAAAAGAGGATAAAAATAAGAGTTGCCGGAGATAATTAGGAATTAGGAGTAAAGGAATTGGGAATTAGGATGGAAGGAATTAGGGGAGTATGAGATTGGGAATGGAGGGAATGGGAATGGGGTAATTAGGAGGAATTGGGGATTAGGAGTACAGGAATTGGGAATTAGGGATTAGGAGTGAAGGAATTGGGAATTAGGAGGGAAGGCATTAGAGAGTAAGAGATTGGGAAAGGAGGGATTGGGAATGGAGGAATGGCATGTTAAATGGAGAGTTATAATACAGGCTGCAAGTAAAATGAGTTACTGTAAGGAAATAGTTTGGCTTGTAATTTTGAATGCATTTCAATGATAAATCATTTATAAATACCCGGTAGTTGCATGATAAAACGAAACACGTTTATTTGTTCGCAATTACGCAAATAATGCTTCATTAAAATTAAACTAGTTTTTCCAAAAATGTTATATATGACAGTAGTTAATCAACAGCTTTATAAAGATATAAGCGAAGCATTTGTAAAGGGTAATATCCCATTTTTCATTCCATACCTGTCTGACGAAATAAAGTGGCATATACTTGGATACAAGACCATCATTGGAAGAGAAAATGTTCTGGAACTTTATACTATGTCAGAACTTGAAAGTTTTCCTATCAGTACTATAAAAAACATGATTGCGGAAGCGGGTTATGTGGTAGTGGAAAGTACAGGTGAAGCCAGGGCAAAAAACGGTAAGGTATATAACCAGAAATACTGCGATATTTTTCGGTTTAAGGGAGAAAAGCTGGAAGAGATAACTACGTATCTTGATACTGCGTTGAGCAAAGAAGCATTTAACAACTCATAAGACTTCTTACACTTTTTATCTTCTAATTGTTTTTTTAAAGAAAATAGCAGATCAATGCCTGGCTAACCGCAACAATAAAAAGCAAAACCTGGAATCGAGATCAATCGTGTCAATTGTTGCCCATTTTCTACATTGTAGTGCCGGGCAATGTTCTATAAACGCAAAAATATTATCTATTTATATTGCTGAGTGGCTGTTCATTAAATTCTCTTTGCTTCGAATTGGATTTTACCTTCCGGTCATTCCCGATTTCAGCATGTAACAGCGAGTCATCTTTTAAATAATAGCAGAAAGCATACTCCAATACTTTTATTTTTGGGCGTATATGGCTTTTTATTTGGGTCAGCAATTGTTCCTTTTTATCCATCGTGCTTTCATCAGTAATCAGAAGGCAGTTTTCAATATCAAGCTGTATATCATTTCTGTAAAGGTCGAGGTATGCCTGTAACGCTGCATTTTTGTTATTCTCCAACACCATTAATCCACTGATTGTTTGCAGCTTTGGTATTACTTCCTTAGCAAAAAAGCCTGGCCCGGCTTTATTAACGGTATTCTCAAGATCATTAATAGCCGACTCAAATTGTTTATATAACGTCATTTGCTTGTTTGGATTGAAGTACTTTTTTAAAAAAGCATGCCCCTGCAATGCTGGTAAAGAAGGGTTGATCTTTTGAAATTATTAGCAGTCACAAATGCAAATAAATGAATAACTATTTAATTAGCAGCTCTTGTTTGGTTTTCCTTAACCCGGTTTTTCCAGTTTTAAAAAATACAACAAATGTGTTTTTTTCCATTTGTGTTGTTTTATTGCCACTTATCCAATTCAAATAGTTGTTTAGCTACTGGTAATTAGCATTGCAAAGTGCTTGTTGATCGTACCTCTTAAAAGGATTTGGTGTAAACAGGCTTCATCATTTCACACTTAAAAAAAACGCACACATCATGAAAACACTCTTAGCTGCTGCCATCCTTTTAATGGTATTTGTATCTTGTAAAACGTATAAGGTTGCTCTTCCCGGCAACCTTATTTCTACTTCCGAAAAATTGCATGTAAAGGGAACCGGTATTTCTGTATTCGGGCATAAAATTAACGTAGAAGGATTTGGGGAAGGACGTATGTACAGTGGCTTTACATTTAACAGCAGCACAGATAAAAGATTATTTCCACTCTATTTTGATCTCGATCGCAGGATGAATTATATTTCAAATCATTTCTCCAAACAAATTGACCGGACCAAAACAAAATTCAATTTTGAATTTGCATCCAATGGCGTTTATGCCAACACCTATTGTATGGCCCGTACTACACAAACCTCTTTGGATATGAAATCCAGTGGTATGAATATCGGGCTCTCAGAAAATTATACTTTTGACGGGGTTATTTTTACCAATAAAATAGATGAACCCTGGCGCATTTCTTTTTCAGGGTCGAAAGATATCAAGGAAGGCCTTAAAGATATATTTGGCAATGTTCGCAATACGAATGGATTGCTTACCAATGATTCGGTGGAAATAGCAATCAACCAGGTATATTATACTAACAAAAAGAATAAAGATGGCCTGCTGAAAATTCCATTGGGATTTGAGTTTATAAGAGACAATAAAGTGATTGCTTTTATTGATGCTTTTAAAAACGACATTTATATCAGCAAAGAAGTGGATGATCATACAAGGTTAATCTTAGTGTCGGCAGCTACCAGCGTACTTGTGAAAACTAGAGCGTCGTAAAAGAATTTTAAAAATTTTAGAGATGGAATTTAACAGGCGTATTCGGCGGGAGTTTACACTAGGTTAGTATTTTATAATTGTAGAAACACCAGGAACAGTTCAGGAATTCCAATGGGTTTACAACTTCATATCTCCCAATGTAAACAGAGCTGGCTTGTAAGTAACATTTTGTAATCATGAAATCTTAGATCAATAAGTTACTTAATGAGAGCTGTCACTTATTTACCTGACGTAAAACATAAAAAGGGGGAAAAGGGAAAATTAACTTAGAGGCTTTAAAAATGCCATTATGAAACCCTTTTCTACTTTGTTAGTAGCAGCCACTGCTATTTCATTCTTTTCAAACGCACAGGCGCTATTGTCGCCTAAAACACAACCACAATTTGTAAATCCTTTGCCCATTCCGTCGGTTATTGATGCAAGAAATGGCGGAGTATTTTCTGTAGATATCACACAATTCAAACAACATCTCGGGCTTATTGACCCGGTTACAAAACAACCGTTACTGACCACAGTTTGGGGTTATAACGGAACTTATCCCGGGCCAACAATTTTGGCAAAAAGGAATGTTCCGGTAAGTGTCTTCTGGCATAATAAACTGGTGGATGCAAGTAATAAGCCTTTGAAGCATTTGTTGCCTGTTGACGAATCCATTCACTGGGCACTTCAACACCATGATAAAAGTTATGGAATTCCGATTGTAACACACCTGCATGGCGGTCATACTGAATCGGCCAGTGATGGATTACCCGAAGCCTGGTATACGCCTGGTTTTGCCCTCAGGGGAATGAACTTTGTAAAAGGAGAAGCCGAGCCCTATTTTTACGATAATGACCAGGAGGCTGCAACACTTTGGTATCATGATCATGCGCTTGGTATCACAAGGCTGAATGTGTATGCCGGTCTTGCTGGTTATTACCTCTTAACAGATAATAATGAAGCAGGTCTTCAGTCAGCAAACAAATTACCTGCAGCACCCTATGATCTTGGGCTCGCCATACAGGATCGGATGTTTACTGCCAATGGCGAATTGTTTTATCCTTCCGAACCCGAGGTAGAAGAGGAGGAAGAAGAAGGTGGGCCAACACCGGGTGTATTGCCTGAATTTTTCGGTGATTTTATTTTAGTAAATGGCGCAACCTGGCCAGTATTGGAAGTAGAACCCCGCCAGTATCGTTTTCGCATTTTGAACGGTTCTGATTCGAGGTTTTATAATATGTCGTTATCCAGTGGTGGGAGAATTATTCAGATTGGCTCCGACAACGGGTTATTGCCTGCTCCTTTTCCTGTTGCTCAAATGCTGATAGGTCCGGGAGAACGCAAAGATGTGATCATCGATTTTAGCGACATGGCTTTCCAGGGACAAACGATTATTTTAAAGAATAATGCAAAAACACCTTTCCCAAAAGGAAGCGCTGTGAACTCAAAAACAACAGGTCAAATTATGGCCTTCAAAGTAACCAAAGCTTTAAATGCAAACTATCCTTTAACAAGTTTGCCTGCTGTTTTACGGGAACCAATTAACCGCTTACAAACTAATTTACCTGCCCGTAAGCTTATTTTATTTGAAGCAGAAGATGAATACGGCCGGTTGAAACCAATGTTGGGGACAGTTGAAAATGGAGTAATGGAATGGACGGATGACATCACAGAAAATCCCATGAAAAACGACACAGAAATATGGGAGATCTACAACGAAACAATGGACGCACATCCCATTCATTTGCATATGGTAACAATGCAGTTATTGAACCGGCAAAAATTTTCTGCCGAAGTGAATATGGAAACAGGTAAGCCTTCAAAAATCAGGTTGATTGGGAAGGCAACACCACCCGCTGCAGATGAAGCAGGATGGAAAGATACCTACGTGATGATGCCGGGAGAAGTAACCAGGGTGATGGCCAATTTTGATAAAGACGGTCTGTATGTTTGGCATTGCCATATTCTTTCACATGAAGATCATGAAATGATGCGGCCCTATTTTGTAGGTAACAAAGAGCCTTTAATCACAAGAAAGGCTAACAAACACATTATAGGTAAGATCAATGAAAATGACCTGCAATTGCGGGCTATTCCAAACCCTTTCAGCAATATATTAAAAGTGCAATTTAATGTGCCAAATGCAGTCGCTGTTCGCCTGTCGTTATATGATAGTAAAGGTAGCCTGGTTCAAAAAATATTCAGTGGACAAACGCAGGGCGGTTTGTTGCAATACAGTATCAATGGCAGCCGCTGGAGTAATGGTATTTATTATTTGGAACTGGTAGTAAACGAGCAAAAATTCATGCGCAAGTTAGTATTGGAAAAATGAGTTGAATCAACTTTAAACGAATTTATAAAAGCGAATTAAACGGTGACAGCTCACCATTTAATTCGCTTTGTATTTATATCGGAATAAACTATGAATATAATTTAAATGCGATGTTGCTATCGCGTTCTACAAGTTTTACAGGTTAGATTTCAACAAGCAATTATTTATTATTCTGCATCGCAACCAATGGGTGCACCTGGTGGTATTTCTTTGTGGATGGTTGGCTTTGCCTCTTCCGGTTTTTCCATCCTTTCAGATGCAAATAAAAGATGGGCGCTATAAGAGGGATCTGTTATTGTTTTTCTTCTTCCTGTGATAAAAGTTTTAAGGTCACTCAAAGCTTTTTTAACATCAGCTCTTGCCTGGTAAGAAGCATTTTCATTGATACTTAACGCAAGAAGGTAAGTCAGCAACACCTGTTCCGTTTGTTGTTGTACCAGTTTCTCCATACCAATGCGGCGCGGTGCTTTCCAGGTATTGTTAACCAGCAAGTTTATCATCTCTGAAACACCCAGGCCACCACTGGTTTCATATTGAACCATTCGGCTTAACCGTTGGGGGTTGAATAAAAATGAGAGTGGAAAATCAACAGCCGTTTCTGCAGGCGACAATGCATCAAATGCAAGCCCGGTTCTTTTGGTAAACAATTCCCGGGATGCATCATACCCTGCAGGCCGGGGAGCTATTAGCGCTACGATTTTTGATGGTATCACTAATATTTTTGGATCAATACTAGCGATAACTGCATTTAATGCTTTTAGTTGTTCTTCTTTAGGAATGGCTTTAGTAGTCAATGCACCATCTCCCTTTAAAGTGTAACTGTAATCAAGTCCACCGATAATTTTGGTAACTGCTTCCAGTTGGTACCGGTGATAAAAATAAACAGGCACCAAAACATCTTCGAGCATGGCCAATGGTGTACCGGATCTGATGTTCTTCTCACCGAAATTTTTAAGTGCCATCGAACGCACTTTCATCACCTCGGATAATTCATCAACTGCGCTGCTGCCATTATCCCATAAGTGCGCATTCGGGCTGGTACTACCCGGAGGCCTTGCATCCTGGTCGGTTAAAAATCGAAGTCCATTTTTATAGCCATTTACGAGCAGGCTGTTTAGGGTAGCGGCTTCATTTTGTTTATTTGGAAATTCACTGTACCCCCAGGTAATAGCAAGTTTATCCCAGTCACCAATTTTCAGATCGTAAGCATTGGTTAAGTCAATCCTACCTCCGTTAGTAATGGTTGCAAGCGGATGCGGGTAATCCATTACACTCGAACGATGGATAGTACTGGCCGAATAATTGTGCATTAATCCAAGGGTGTGGCCAACTTCATGTGCCGATAATTGTTTCAACCGGTCCAGCGCCATTTTCAGCATCTTGTCATCAACCGGTGATCCATTTTCAAAAGGGGCGAGCAAGCCTTGTGCAATCAGGTAATCCTGGCGCACCCGCAAGGAACCAAGGCTTACATTTCCTTTAATAATTTCACCCGTTCTTGGATCTACTACCGCAGCGCCGTAGCTCCAGCCCCGAGTGGAACGGTGTACCCAATTGATGGTATTGTAACGTAAGTCCATGGGATCGGCAGAATCGGGTAATAATTTTACCTGGAAAGCATTTTTAAAACCCGCTGCTTCAAAGGCCTGGTTCCACCAGAAAGCGCCTTCGAGTAACGCACTGCGAATAGGTTCAGGTGTTCCATTATCAACGTAGTACACTATAGGTTTTACGGCCTCGCTAACAGCGGCTAACGGATCTTTCTTTTGCAGGCGATGCCTTACTGCCAGATACTTTGAAATAGGCTCTGCAACAGGCGAGCTGTAGTCAAAATAGGAAATATTGTAAAAGCCCGAGCGGGGATCAAAGAATCGCTTCTCATAATTGCTATCAGGTAGTTGAACAAATGAGTGATGCATACGAACGGTTATGGCATCTGTTGTAGGTGCAACTGATGAAATATAATTTCCTGTAGTGCCATCGCTGTTTACAAAAGTGATGCTTGCCTCCAGTTCGGTATTCAGCGGAAAGTTTTTTGTTCTTTCAGGATAAATGGCAGAACGTGTTTTGTCGATGCTGTATGAACCTTGTTTTTGCGCACGTAACCTGTTGGCAACTTTCATGGCATCCCGCAATAGGAATTCGGTAGCATCCACTAATATTGCACCACCTGTTTCTGCTTCTACGGCAAAACCCCAGATGGTCGATTGAGCGAAGGATTGTTCTACGGCCCTTTTTTCATTGACATCATTTGTATTAGCCCGGAAAGCATAATTCGGTTGTGTCATTAAAATTTTCCTTCCTGTACGGGTAAATTTTACAATACTTGTTTCGCCGAGTAAACCTCGGTCTAAACCAATATCGTTGGAGCCTACGCCTGCTGGTAAAGACGTCTGGTATAAGATCTCAATGCCGGGTTTCGCTATCTCCAGGTACACTTTTCCCTCATCATCATTCCAGTAGAAATTTACAAAGCCCACATGTTTTTTCATGGCCTTTGTTTTTTCTTCTATGGACGGTAATTTTTGTGTTAAAGCAACAACGGGAATGATCAAACACAATAGCAGTAAGCTTTTCATGATGCAGGTGTATTAAGACCACAATATAGTGGATACAGCGATTATTTTGACGGGCTTGCTTGTGACCAGGTCTTTAAAAACAAAAATGGTAATCAGCCAGCAACCTGCAACTTGTAACCTGCAATTAACCTCCACCCGTATTTTTCTACAGTTCATTTGCTTTTTGTGCCCGGTCTTTTATTCCAATTTTATTACTGTAATAAACATCCACAGTGTAAACACCAAATTCTTCTATCACTTTACCTTTCATGCTATAAAATCCTTTTCCCGTGACAGGATAACGCCGCGCAGTTTGCGGGAAGAATACGGTATCAAGCCAATCACCGTTTGCATCTATAAACGTATGAAAATACATGGTCTCATTGCGGATGGTATGCACAGGTTTAGAAGTAATTAAATATCCAAGAACCATCACTTCTTTGCCTAATAAATTTTCAATTTCGGAAGCGGCAATATAGCTCCCGGGATTATCGGTTACCAATTCAAATACATTACAAACCGGGAAGCCAAGTAATTCAATTTCATCGATGGCATCATCCAAAGGTTGTTGGTGCAAAACGGGTAATTGAAAAGTTACCGGTTCTTCTTTAAACAACAGGCTGTCGACACTGTGTTTACTGCTTTTCTTTTGTAAAAAATTGGCTTCCCAAAGCAGCTCTTTTTTATTACGGCCGGTAAAACGTAATGCACCTATACGAATCAGGGTATTCAGTTGTTCCAGGCCTGGTTTCACACGTTCAATTAAATCCTGCAAGTGTTCAAATTCACCAAACTGGCCTCGATCTTCCAGTAAATGCAGGATCAATGTTTCTTCGAGGCCATGCACATGTATGAATCCAATATGTACAGCAATGCCATTGATGCTTGTAAGATGGTTGCTTTTATTTACGCAGGGCAAATGAATAACGGCACCGGTTTTACGCAGTTCATGAAAGTATAATTCTCTTGAATAAAAGCCACCGAAGTTGTTGATAACGGCCACCATAAATTCCATGGGATAATAAGTCTTCAAAAACAAACTTTGATAGCTTTCCACTGCAAAGCTTGCTGAGTGGGCCTTTGAAAAAGAGTAGCCGCCGAAACTTTCAATTTGCCGCCATACTTCCTTTGCCAGTTCATCGGAATGTTCTTGTTCTTTGCAAAGCCTGAAAAACTTTTCTTTGATCTGCGTGAACTGCTTGTGCCCGCGATATTTGCCACTCATCGCCCTGCGCAATACATCTGCTTCTGCCATATCAAGTCCGGCAAAATGATGCGCAACTTTTATCACATCTTCCTGGTATACCATTACCCCATAAGTTTCTTCCAGCAACTCTTTCATTTTTGGATGCAGGTATTCAAATTTATCGGGGTTGCGAAAACGATAGATATATTGCTTCATCATACCGCTTTGCGATACACCGGGCCGAATGATGGATGATGCAGCAACAAGAGTTATGTAGTCATCACAACGTAATTTCTTCAGCAATTGCCGCATACCCGGGCTCTCAATGTAAAAGCAACCAATAGTATCTGCATTTCTTATTTGTGCCGCAACTTTCTTGTCTTTTTTAAATTTTTCTATCTCGTGGATGTTGATAGAAATGTTTTTATTTTCTCTGACAATTTCAAGTGTTTCTTTTATATGCCCAAGACCACGTTGCGAAAGGATATCCAGTTTAAATAAACCAACTTTTTCGGCAATAAACATGTCTATCTGCGAGGTTTGAAAGCCTTTAGGTGGCAATTCGGTAGCGGTATAGTTATAAACAGGTTCATCACTGATTAGCATACCACCTGCATGGATGCTTAAATGATGTGGAAAGTTCTTTATCAGTGCGCCGTAATGAAGGATCTGTTTTTGAATTTTATCTTCCTTCATTTTTGCTGTTTCGAGCTGATCTATTTCTTCTTTTGGCAAACCGAATACTTTACCCAGTTCACGTAAAACAGCACGATCCTGGAAAGTAACATAAGCACCAAGAAGGCACACATGCTCCGCACCATATCTTTTGAAAATATAATCAATTACTTCGTCCCGGTCTTTCCAGCTAAAGTCGATATCAAAGTCGGGTGGGGTAGCACGGTGGGGATTTAAAAAACGTTCAAAATAGAGATCCAGTTCTATAGGATCAACATCAGTTATCTGCAGGCAAAATGCAACAATAGAGTTGGCACCGCTGCCCCTGCCCACATGGTAAAAACCACGGCTTTGGGCATAACGAATAATATCCCAGGTAATTAAAAAATAGGCATTGAACCCCAATGCATCAATGATCTTTAATTCTTTTATAACCCTTTCTTTTGCCTGTTTATTTTTTAAGCCATAGCGCTGTTTCATACCATCCATCGCAAGCTTTTCCAGTAAGACCCGGTCATCGTTTTTAGAAGCGGAGTAAATTTTTTTTGTTTTGTCTTTGTGCAGTTCTATTTCAATAGAACAGGCATCCAGCACTTTTAAGGTATTGGTAAAAATGGATGGATATCGCGAAAAGCTATTTACGATTTCGGCTGGTGCAAGAAACGTTTCGTGGGGTTTGGCAATGTCTTTTTTTTCCTGTTTGCTAAGGATAGTGTTTTTATCGATGGCCCGCAGTAACCGATGCACATTATACATCGTTTTATCTTTGAAAGTTACAGGTTGTCTTATCACATATTTATCCGGATGGGCATTCACATTTTCATTGTATAATTTGTTTACTTCTGTTGGTTGTACACCAATAAATTCGTTCAGTTTTAATGCTTCGGGTGAGATAGTATGCAGGGCATATATTATTAGTACGTTTTCTGTAAAAGCGGGTTGCAGAGGAAACCCGGTTTTTGCCTGCAGGTGAAAGGAAATAAAACGATTAATTTGTTCGAGGCCATGGTTGTTTTTGGCCAGTAAAATATACAGGAACTGGCTGTCATTTTTTATCTCGGCACCCGCTACAGGCTTAATACCCTGCTGCCTGCAGAAATCTACAAAATCCCATACATCGCAAGTGCTGTTGATATTGGTTAATGCAATACTATTTGCACCCATTTCAACTGCAGTTTTCACCAGTTCTTCTGTTTGAAAAGTGCCGTATAAAAAGCTAAACCATGTTTTACAATTCAGGTACATTAAGATTTATGATTTGTGATCTGTGATGTGTGATCTCTCAGCTCTGGTTACCTCGTCTTTGACGTTTGAATATTATTCGTGAGATGATGTAGATCTATAATTCAGATCTCTCAATGTGAATTTTGATGTGTGAAGTATGATGTGTGATTTTTGATATGTGATTTGTGTGAGTTGGATAGTAACACTTTGTTCCACCCTTTGAAAAGTGGCAAATGATCTCAAAAAAATGCTGATTGAGCAACGAACTCACCACTTACTATTCACGATGCTTTCCAAAGGCCGTTACAGCCTGCTGCACGCATTAGCAAATGCTCACCGTATTGGTGCTTTACACTATCGATAGCCTGGTACAGCTTTATTGCCTGTTCGGTATCATCAAATAAATTGATTTGATAATTACCGGGAACGAGATGGCTTAACCGAACGCCAACTAATCTTACCAGTTGTCGTCTTTTATATAATTTTTGAAAAAGCTCTTTTGCTTTCGCCAGCAATACATGATCGGCTGCAGTATATGGTATAGTAGCCTGTACCGTTTCCGTTTGAAAATCACTGTAACGCAATTTCACTGTAATGCAACCCGCCAGTTTATTTGTATCCCGTAATTCAAATGCAATCCTTTCGGTCATGCGTACAAGTTCGCGATGCAAAAAGGGTAAATCAATCGTATCAGACTCGAATGTGTTTTCGGTGCCAATACTTTTTTGCTCGTGGTATGCAACGATTGGAGAATCATCAATGCCATTTGCTCTCCGCCATAATTCGATACCATTTTTGCCCAGCAAATTTGTCATCATCTCCATAGGTATCTGGCTAAGAATATCAATCGTTTCCACACCCATTCTTCGAAGTAATTCTCCCGTTTTCGCACCAACCATTGGCATCTTTCCGATGGGTAATGGTGCAAGAAATGCTTTTTCATTGCCATAGGGTATTTCTACGCGGCCATGTGGCTTTACCTCATTGGTAGCTACTTTGCTGATTAATTTATTAGAGGCAAGCGCATAGGAAATACTTAGCCCGGTTTCCTGTTCAATTCTTTTTCCGAGTGAGTTTGTATACTGGTAACATCCGTAATATTTTTCCATACCACTCAGGTCAATATAAAATTCATCGATTGATGCTTTTTCAAATAGAGGAACTTCATCGGCTACTATCTCAGTAACCATCCTTGAGAAATTTGAATACTGTTCCATATCGCCCCGAATTATAAACAGTTCAGGGCAAAGCCTTTTGGCCAACCTAACTGGCATGGCACTTTTAACCCCGAACCTTCGGGCCTCGTAACTGCAGGAAGCTATCACACCGCGGTCGCTATGACCTCCAACTGCGATAGGTTTTCCTTTCAGGCGACTGTTCTTTAAACATTCCACCGAAACAAAAAAACTATCGAGGTCAAAATGAGCAATATTCCTGTGAGCCTTTGTCATATTCAAATATTCCGCGTGTAAAAATACTAAAAAAATTAGCATTTATGGGAGTAAATGGCCGACGTGGAAAACTATAATTAATTGAATGATCGTCAGCAAAGCGACCGGGGTAGCGCGGAAAAAGTTAAGAAAAGTAGCCTTTGCTAATAAAAAAGAAGAGAGTTATTGAAATAAAAAGGAGGCTGCATTTTAAAGCAGCCTCCAGGAAAGTGAGAGCGGGAATTTAAGTGTGTTTGTGCGATGTTTGATAAGGGCTTACCATTTTGCTGGTAACAAAAAACCAACGGTTAACTGAATACCACGGGTTCTAAACTTATCGTCGCTTGATTTTGAGAGGTTTGAAAGTCCGGCCATATAACCTGCATTTGCATATAAGCCGCTTTTAAATTCAACACCGGCTATAGCATTGGCGCTTATATCAAAGCGCTTTAATTCTGCACCTCCATCTGTTTCTTTCTTGAATGCATCTACTGATTCGTTGATCTCAATCAAATCGTCTACCTGGTCTCCTTCATTGTCTTCATAGATCCATCCTTTTATTTTAAGTTTTCCGCTGAGTCCATAACCAAGTGATGGGCCTGCTCCAATAAAGGCTGTCATGGAACGCATCGGTATTTTATACAAAAACTGAACCGGCAACTCCAGGTAATTAAGTGAGGTATTGACAGTGGATGTTTTGCCGGGTAACAGTTCGGTTTGGTATTCGAGTCCTCCTTTTTTTTGAAGAAAATTGAGCGAAGGCCTGATAGCGAATTTTTCACTAAATGCAATATCAGCAACAACACCGCCGCCTGCGCTGATTTTAATCTTTGTACTGGCATTTTCAAGGTCATCGGTAGTAGTGGAAAAACTTCCTGCATTACCAATTACCTGGGCTCCAAATCTAACCTGTGCAAAACTTGCAATTGCAATTACGGTGGCTGCTACCATGAGACTGATCTTTTTCATAACGTGTTTTTTGTGTGTGATTTAAAAATTTAGAGCACAAAAAACAGGTTCAAAAATTTAACTACAAATCACATAAATATGTATGTAGCGATGAATGGAGCTATATAAGGAAGAGCGGTTGATTTGTATATAATTACTGCAATTTTCAATGCTTTAAACCTGCATTATCAAAAATGAAAACGTTGTTGTAGTCAAGCTATAAATAAATTCCATTTGGAAATAGAACGCTGTAATTATGAAATATTTTCTTGCTCAAAGTGGCAATTCCCATACTTGTTTATTTTACTATAAGTTTACTCCTGGTTATTACAAACCTCATTTGGTAATTTTTGCTATATTTTTATTTCTTTTTACCGGGGGATTTCTTTGATGTACAATTATTAGCGGGTAAAAAGTTTTAGTTTTTAATATGTTATGATGTCAAATCCATTACTCGAAAAGAAAATAAGCAGGTATTCTAAACTGTTTAAAGAAGTGAAAAACTGGCAGCAATACTTATTGTTTAAAACCAGTATTTTCCGGGAGGATGATTTTACATTTAAGTTTCGTAATGGCTTCAATCTTAATGTTTCCCGAAAAATGTTGGGCCCGTTCCGGGAATGTTTTTTCGACGACGTATACCTGAAGCATTTTGACCATGCTGACTTTCCTCCGCAGCCTTTAATTTTAGATATCGGAGCTAATGTTGGATTTTCTGCACTTTATTTTTTTTACCAGTTTCCGGGGGCAGCTATTCACAGTTTTGAGCCGATGCCATTTTGCCAGAAAGTTATTGAAAAGTATAACCAGCAATTTCCTTCTTTCAACTGGTCGCTGCATAAATACGGGCTTTGGAAAACAACAGGTTCTCTTGAGTTTTTTACCGATTCCACCGACGATTTTTCAACTGTGTCTGGTGTAAATGCATCTGGCGAACGGCAAAAACGAATTACTGTACAAGTGAAAGCAATTGCCGAAATTTTTGAAGAAAATAATTTTAGAAATATCGACCTGCTTAAATTGGATTGTGAAGGAGCAGAATATTCGATTCTTTATAACATGCCGGATGCTATGTTGAATGCCATAAAAAGGTTAGCAATAGAAACGCATCATTCGGAAGAAAGTAACAAGCCCGAACTGGAAGCTTTTCTAATATCCAAAGGATTTAATATTAATGAATCACTAACAGGAACCGATTATATTGTAGCATGCAGGTGATAGCAAAACTAATTTTAATTACCGGCAATAATTAGCATTTCGACAAAACATATTGGTTGTTTCTCCAATATATTTTCTAATTTTTATTCCGAAAAATCTTTTACCTTTTGCCAGCCCGTATTTTTTATGGCTTCAATTACAAGCCAGGCAGCAGTCATGGACAATATAGCGGCAATACTAACTACTATGGTAAAATTATATAAAACATAATGAATTAGTCCCGTTATGGCTGGTATGATCAGCATAAAAATTCCGCGGATAAACGATCCGCTTTTATTGGCGATACTTTGGTTTACAGAAAATGGAAGGTGTTTTTCATTGATGTATCCCATAATACAACATATAAGCAACAGGTTACTTATACCAAGTAATATGTTTGGTATTATAATTACCCCAAAAAAGTAAATGGCAGGTACCGAAATAATAAAAGCAAAGGGTATATAATATTTAAGCATCACTGCTTTCAAAGCACCACTTATCAATAGCCCGGGTGTTTTTACAGGTGTTACAAAATAGATCCATGCCGCTTTAAACCTTTCTGAGAACGGAACCTGGTTAATGGCCATTACCAGCATCAGGCTACTAAAATAAATAACAGAAAGGATAACAACTTTTCCCTGCACTGGATTTGTAAGCAGGGATTGCAGCGAAACTGTTCGGGAGTTAAAGAAAAGAATGACCAGGTAAACAATAATATACCCGAAAGAAGGATACACTTTCATTAGAAAATCTTTGCTGCGGGCGGTCATTTTCCAGGTAAATAAAAAACCTGTTCGTTCAGCACCTTTGCCGGTTGTTATTCCAGCCAATGTTTTCGAATAAGTTGCTTTTGGTATTATAGTTTTTCCAGCTTTCTGGGTGGATCGATCTTCCGGGCTGCTGGCAGCAACCTGTGATAATTTTTGGTTGAAAGATGGCGCGAAATATTTGATGACAATATAAATACTAGCAAAAGGTGTAATTAAACTTAGCAGAAGAGCAACTAAAGAGCGGGGCGGCAAACTTAGTGCATATAGTCCTTGCCAGGCTTCAGCGAACCAGTAAGAAGGTGCCAGCCATATGTAACGGATGCCCGAAACATCATATCCCTGTAAAGCGGCTTCATCAATTGCCTGCACTGCCAGCTGGTAACCACCATACATTAATATGGCAAATCCAATTTGAAAATAACTGATAACAGATTGAAACTTTTGCGGTGTGGTGATTCTTAAAATGATAAGGTAAAGCGCATTTACGAGGAAGATGGTAAAGAGCGTATTTAAGACGATAAAGAGCAAAAAGATAGCAGAACCCCACAGGTTTGTTTTTATGGCCAAATACACGATGCAGGGTAGTGTCATGGGCAACATTAGCTTACTCACATGAATTATGATGTGAAGCAATCTTGCAACTACTACCGTTCGGTCGTTTACCGGCTTTGGTAAAATGATGTAATTATCTCTCACGTCGATAAGTACTGATGTGAAATCTGCAATTAAAGTAGATGCCAACATGAAAATGTACATCGAAAAATACGTGGTAAGATGTGTTGTATAAGTTGATCCTACCCGGAATGCAAAAAGAAATAGCAGACCTAATACCGCCGACATTGCCATGGTAGCCAGCGTGGCGCTTTTAACTGGTTTGTCCTGTTTTTTTTGTTGTACCTGCCGGAAAGTATTTGGCCTGCGATCATCCATTACCAGTTTAACGGACAGGATAGCTTTTAACCGGGCAGTATCTATGCCCCATTTCTCATACAGCGAACGTGGTGATAAAACAGTTTTTAATAAATAGCGGTTAATAATATTCATACAGGAAGCCGGTTAATCAAAGGAGCTCATAATTTGTTCTGCTGCATTGTCCATTCCTGAAGTAGCCGTAAGGCTGCTAAACATTTTTTCAAGGCTAACATCGCCCTGTTGCAGTTTTAATGCTTCAAAGCTTCCATCAGCAAGCACTACTCCATTGTTTATAAGGACAATCCGGTCGCTAACCTTTTCAACAACATCCATCATATGGCTACAGTAAAAAATTGTTTTGCCCTCCTGTGCCAGTTTGCTAATTAATTCTTTTACTATAATTACACTATTTGCATCTAAGCCACTCAATGGTTCGTCCAGTATGATTATTCCGGGGTTATGCAATAAACCCGATGTTATTAGCACTTTTTGGCGCATTCCCTTACTGAATGTATCCATGCGTTGGTGCATGTTTGCTTCCAGGCCAAATGCAATCATCATTTTAGTAATACGATCGCTGGCAATCTTTTCATCCAAACCATAAAGGTTGGCCATAAAACCTAGAAATTCTGCCGGTGTCAGTACGTCGTATAATTCGGCTAGTTCTGGTACATAACCAATCATACTTTTTGCGCCAACAATATCATCTTTAATGTTTTTACCGTTTATGAAAACTTGTCCTTCATAGTCGCTTATAAGTCCGCAAAGAATTTTTACAGTAGTGCTTTTTCCTGCGCCATTAGGGCCAATGTAGCCAATTACCTGGCCAGGAAATATATCGAGGTCGATGCCTTTTAATACGGCCTTGCTGCCATAACTTTTCCAAATATTTTTAAGGCTTACTATGGGTTGCATATAACCGGTTTTTTATACAATACTTTAACCAGGCTATAAAGATGGTTCTATTAAATGATTAGCAGGAAGCATTTTTTCAATTCCCCTGGTAATGGCGGCAAGAAATCTGCTTTATAGAAAGTAATGAAATGAGAGATCTTCCTAACTGCCCTGATTCATTGGAAGTATAACTATAAAACTGGAGCCAATATTTTTTATGCTGTTAGCGGTAATTGTGCCGCCATGACGTTGAACAATTTTTTTACACAGCGACAAGCCGAGGCCCGTTCCTTCATATTTATCTTTTGAATTTAATCTTGCAAACGGATCGAAGATTTTTTCTGCATGTTCATTATCAAAGCCAATACCATTATCTGCTATTGTAATTTCTATAAACTTTTTATCGTTTTTATTAATGGTTTTTGATGTGACAGAAATGACGGGTGCACGTTCGCTGCCTGAGAACTTCAGGCCATTATTCAACAGGTTATAAAATAATTGGTAAATTAACACTGAAGCACCTTCAATGGGAGGAAAATTGGAATAATGGATGGTGGCATTTTTTTGTAGTATTAACAGCTCAAGGTCTGTTTCAATATGTTGTAATATTTCTTCGAGCCTGATGATTTGATTTTTTTGTTCAGATGCATTTAAAGTGGAATAATTTAAAACTCCCTCTATCATTGAGAACAAGCGTTCAGTAGCAGAATTCATCTTTGCCAGGTAAGTCAGGCCTCTTTCCGATAAAATACTTTCTCCGTCATCCATTAAACGGCCAGAAAAGGTTTTAATTTTTCGTAAAGGTTCCTTTAGATCATGGCTCGCTACGTGTGCAAATTGCTGCAGATCATCGTTTGAATGTTGTAGCGAAATATTTAGTTCTTTTAATTCGGAGGTACGTTCCTGCACCTGTTGTTCCAGTATATTGGCATATTCTTTTGATACATGTATGTCGGTAGCTGTTCCAAACCATTTTGTGATAATACCATTTTCATCTCTTTGAGGAATGCCCCGGCTTAAGAACCAACGGTATTCGCCGGTTTTCATCTGAACCCTGTGTTCGAGCTGGTAAATGGAACCGGTTTTTACCGAATGTTTCCAGGCTTCTGCTGTAAGAACTCTTTCATCGGGATGAACCAATCCTTCCCATGACCAGTGTCCATTAGGTAATTTGGTGGCGCCTGCAAATTCCGATACCCGGTCGTTGTAATAGGTAACTGTTCCCGATGGTTCTGCTATCCACACCAGTTGTGGTAACGCATCTGCCAGCTCGCTTAATTCCTTTTCTTTGTTTTGAACAATATTTTTCGTCAATACCTGGTCCGTTACATCAAGTGCCACTACTATGATACCTATTACTTTATCATCCGAATCCCGGTAAGCCTGGAATACGAAATTCAAGATAATGGTTTCGTGTTTTCCATTTTTTATAGTGTGCACTGGTTGTTCGTTTGCAAAATACGATTCGCCGGTATCATATACCTGCTGTAACAAGTCCCCGAACCCCTGTGCCATTTCAAGTTTAAAGGCTTCTGCAACTGGTTTGTTGATTACTTCTTCCCGCGTTTTTCCCCATATGTCAAAGATCTTTTTATTTGCCATTTCCAGTATCATACTGCTGCCTTTGAAAATAGCCATGGCAACAGGTGCCTGTTCAATGATGTTTTTTAAATTGGTTTCACCTACCAGCCGGCTTTTTGCAATTTTGATATTTCCATCGATTCTTGCGATCAGCTCTTTTGCTGTAAATGGTTTAACAAGATAATCATCGGCGCCTGCTTCAAGCCCTTCTACTTTGGCTTCTTCACCAGCTCTTGCCGAAAGAAAAATAACAGGTATATTTTTTAAGGAATTGTGCGCTCTGATTTTTTTCAGCAACCCAAATCCATCCAGCCCGGGCATCATTACATCAGACAGTAACAGGTCGGGCGGAGTTATCAACATTTTTTCATATGCGTCGTTTCCGTCTACAGCGGTAATCACTTCGAACTGGTCCGATAATAACCTTGTAACATAAGCCCTCATGTCGTCATTATCATCAGCCAGTAATAGTTTGCGCACAGAAGTGTTATTGGCCGATTTTCCTGTTGGTAAAGCATTTGAATTTCTTTTATCGTTTTGCTCTGATGGAATCCATTTTAATGCTTCCTGCACAAACGATATAGCTTGCACCGATACTCCCGCATTTGAAGGAGCCTTTATTATTTTGCCTGGTTCAATATGTGCATGCCCAACAGGAATAACTACCGTAAACGTAGAACCCTTTCCATATTCACTTTTGACTGAAACTGTGCCATCATGCAGCTTCACTAGTTCTTTAACCATAGCCAATCCAATTCCTGTTCCTTCCTGGCTTCGTCCATAGATATTTTCGACACGGTGAAAACGATCAAAGATTTTCTCAACCTGTTCTTCGGGTATACCGATGCCGTTATCAGACACAGAAAATATCAATTGTTTATTTACCTGTTTTAGCACGACATTTATATTGCCTTTTTTGCTGTATTTAAATGCATTTGATACCAGGTTCAAAACTATCTTCTCCCACATATCGGTATCTACATAAATGTCATCATATACAGGTCCGCAATCCACTTGCAAATGCATACCTGCTTTTTCCACGGCCGATCGAAAATTGCTGGCCAGGTCGGTAGTGAGGGTACAAATATCTACCAGTGAAAACCTGCCTTCTACTCGTCCTGCTTCCATCCTGGAGAAATCGAGCAGTGTATTTACCAGCTTCTGCATGCGGATAGCATTCCGGTAAGCCACATCCAACCTCTCCCGGTTTTCAGGAATGGTTCTTGTGTCATTTAACACATCAGAGATAGGTCCCAGAAGCAGCGTAAGCGGTGTTCTGAATTCGTGGCTCAGGTTTGAAAAGAAGATCGTCTTGGCACGGTCGATTTGTGCTAATGCTTCTACTGTTTTTCTTTCTTCCTCCAGCAAGTGAATGTTTACGAAACTTTTTGAAATCTGGTCACTTACCAGGGAAAAAAAACTGCGGTATTTTTCATCCAGTAGCCGGAATGGATTTAGACCCACCATTATAAATCCATAAGGCTCTATCGAACTAGTTTGAAGAATGGGTAGAATTATGGCCTTGCCTGGTGAAACTTTCCAGGCACCTGTTGGCATTTCTCCGAATTTTGTTTGCAGGTCATCGAGAACCTGGATTGTTTTTTGTTCGGCTGCCTGCTTAAATAGCTTACCAATTTCATTTTCATCATCCAGCTCAATAATATGGGGTACACGTGCTTCTGCCTCTCCCAGTTTACTACGATGTGATAATATCACCTGGTTTTTGGCAACTGAGTAAAACAGCGAAAATGGAAAGTCTTGTTGATTTTGTTGAATGGTATGAATGCTCTTCTCTATTATTTCATTAACAGAAGTTGCATCTGTAAGGACTTTACCTAACTGGGTCAGTGTTTTTAGCTGCCGTTCACTTATGATTCTTTCAGTATCATCGGTATTGGCGCAAATCATACCGGCTGTTTCACCCTGGTCGCCTGGTATTGGTGTATATGAAAAAGTGTAATAGGTTTCTTCAGGGTAACCGTTACGTTCCATGATCAATAACTGCGATTCAACATAAGTGCCTTCATCTTTTTCCATCACTTGTTTCAGCATAGGACCAATATCCTGCCATATGTCTTCCCATACAATTGATGCCGGCATACCTAAAGCTAAAGGGTGTTTACCACCAACAATAGACTTGTAAGGATCATTGTAAAATTTGATTAATTCTTTGCCCCAGCCAATCCATATAGGTTGCCTTGACGCAAGCATGATACGGATACAGGTTCTTAAATTTTGAGGCCAGCTTGTAACCGGGCCCATCGATGTTTTTGACCAGTCAAACTCCCTGATACGCTGGCCCATTTCGCCGCCGCCTGATAAAAATTCGGGTAAATGAAGTGAGGGTGTGTTATTTGCAGCAGAACTAATCATATCGTTAAAATTAGTTGTTTCTGCTACATCATGTTATTACTGGAATAGCAGCTAATTTTAGAAATTATAATCTAACCTGTTTATTGCAGACCTTTTCACAATGAAATTACCATGCCAAAAGAAGCACAATCAGCCTGCATTAAAAGTGAAAGTGTTACGTCTCAAATCATTTCCTACGCAGCTCCAAATCAAAAAAATAACACATCAAATTAATTAATGAATTATTTTTTCTTGTCTTCCTTTTTGTTTTTTCTGTTGTTGAATAAACTATAGCTAAAATCAATATCGCCTTTGTCGTTGCTTTTTGCTTTCACAAAAATGCTTGCCCCCGCATTACTGTTAGCTCCCTTGTTTTCAGGCACATAATCAGCTTTTCTCTTTTTTAAATTACTCAGCGGAACCTGTACTACAAGATCCGTTGCTTTGCCAGCCATATCATACAAGCCTTCCAAAAACAGTGAAAGAACATTTGATTGTATTTCCATTCGATTCACATTGATCATTCTTCCATTAAAATCGAAAGTGTTTTTTATTTCAGAGAAATTTACATGCGAAAAATCCCTGTTTTTTAAAAGAAAAACAGACATGCTTTCTAAAGGTTCAAAATTATTTAAAGCGCCATCTTTTAAGGAAAGAGAAATGCTGCCTTTTAAAGATGATGGTACCAGTTCTGCCTTTTCAAGTAAAGCTGCAGTAAGATTGATCTGGCTGCTTAATCTGCCTTCTAAATTCCTGGCATGAATGGAGGAAGAACCGAAATTATTAAATGCACTAAATGTTTTTCCTATATCAACATTGGTCATTGTAGCTGTAATATTTACCGGGTTATAATCTTTGCTGCCTCCACGAATGGCACCATTTAATTGTATTGATCCGCCTGCATGGTTAAAATAGGCTTTTTGCAGGGCCCATACTTCATTAGACAAATAAACATTTGCTTTAAAGTTGGTGGCGGAAAATTTTTTGAAATTAATTTTATCTGCATCAATATCCGACCGGATATTACATTTATCAAGAAGATTATCTAGCTTATAAGCTAGTTGCGAAAATTGCGCTTTACTGCTATTTTTTCTTGCCTTTCGTTTCCGGGTTCCAATAAAGCTGGTGAAATTTTCAATATCAATCGTTGGTGCATAAACGGATGCGTCGAGTTGAGCTTTTGAAGGATCACTGTTCATGAAAGTTAATAGGTTAAGAGCTGTAATATTCAACGAAACATCGTTGCCTTGTGCATTTGCTTTTATGTTTTTAAAATAAACATCAGTTCCTTTAAAAATAAGTTCGCCATTAAATTTATCCAGTGCGATTTCTCTTGGACCATACACCATTGATGCATCTTTTATAGTAGCATATCCATTTATATCGGGAGCATCTGTTGCACTGTCATAAATAGGTCCGCTATAAACTACATCTGCCTTTATTTTTCCGTCTTTAAATTCTATTGATTCACTGCCCATTAAATCGTTAAGCTTAACGAGGTTGGCGTTCGCCCGCAGATCACAATTAAGCACCGGCCTGAATAAATTTGTTACTGCAATCTTATTGGATGATAATTCAATCTGTTCCCAGTTGCTTGAAAAATTGTTTACTTGAATTATAGTGTTTTCACCGGTATGAGAAATGGTATCGAAAATGGCATTGTAAAAAAAACCATTGAAACTTGTATGTTCAAAGGTTCCGAAGTTGGAAGTGATCCTGGTGTCTTTAACAACCCAGTTCACTTTGATAACTGGTTTTATACCTGCCAGTAATTGTCCTTTTAAGTCGGCTTCCACTGATAATGGTTTGTCGAAATATATAGAATCCAGGTTGCGCCTTATATTGATTGGTAATAACAAAGCAGCTTTTTGAAAGCTGGCTTTTGTTGCTTTAATATTCAGAGAATATTGTTTTTCACCGGCCATATTAAATTTTCCTGTAAAAACATAAGGGTCTTTGCCAATACGCAATTCAATATTATCCAGGTTGATGGTTTTGGATGGGTTATGGTAAACGATTTCAAAGTTGCCCGTTAGTGGCTGGTTTTCTGCAAAACTTCCCTTGTTCAAATTAAAGGCAAGACTTTTAATTGTCATGTCTGTTTTGATGTTAAAAACTTTGTTATCACCATCATTAGTTGTTTTACAATAAAGATTCTTTATAAGAAAAATGTACAATTTTCGTTTAACAGGTTTGTCTACCGTTACAATCATATCTACCAGCCTGAATGCATTGATTTGCTGGTTGCCTTTTTGTTTCTTTTCTGTGTCGTCTACTGGCTTCAAAGCATCTGAACTTTTATACCCGGTAGAATCTTCGTAGGAATAAATTTTGCCATGTTCGGCCTGTATTTTACTAATTACAAATTTTCCTGTTAGCAGCGTAAATACATTGCTTTGTAAAAGAAAAGATTTTGCCTGCAATAACTCGTGTCCATGTTCTGCGAACAGGCTATCGCGAATCGACACTTCAGACAGATTTACAGAAACATAAGGAAAGGTTGACGGGAAGTTGATATCAATATCTTTAATAGATATGGTACCCTTAACATTACTGTTTATAAGGGCAGTTGCTTTTGCCAGGATCTCGGTTTTATGACTTCGGAAATAAAGGTAAATCAAGATCCAGGCCAGCAATAAAATGGAAGCGATTATTAGCAGGAAACGAATAGCATAGCGAAGCCATTTGTTTAACCTGTAAGCTGGAAATTTTTGTAGAATATTTGTGTTCAATGATAGTTGCTTTGCTGCATAAACAGTTTATACAGCAGAGGTGTTGTAAAATCCGTGCCATCACTGTTTTCCCGGTAAGTGCGCAAATAAAAACAGTTGCATCCCAGTCAGGTATGCAACTGTTTTGTTGTTTACACCAAATGAAATTATTACCAACCCTGCCGGTACTGGCGTTTTACAAATTGATTGGCATCATCAAAATTCGTGACTTTCATATTTGGTCCATCCCATAATAATTTGATGTATCTGCCGGGATATTCAAATCTTTTAGGATCGGTAGCAGATTGTTTGCGTATATCGAAACTGCGAATGGCCAGGTTTGCCATCAGTACAGTTTCAGTTAACGGACCTGAAATAGAGAAAGGTGCGCTTAAACGCTTTGCTTCCACGCTATTATAACCGGCAATGGCAGCATCCACCCATTGTGTGTAATGACCACTTTCAGCTCCTGGCACCCGGGCAATTGTTACGGGAAGCGAAACTTCGCTTGTGCGGCTTAGCGGAAGCAGTTGGGGGTTAGCACCGTAGGTACCTGCCATCATTTTGCCTTTTGTTCCGATCATCAGGATTCCATTACCACCGTCTCCAAATACTTCATTGGCAGCGAGTTCATCAGGCCGTTCGGGCTGAATACCACCATCCATCCAATGTAATTTGATGTCTGGCTTTCCGCCTGCTCCTTTAAATTTAAACATTACATGTGAAGAAGGAGGGCAACTTTCGGGGAAATAGCCGCGTTTAAATTCATCCACATATACCGACCCCACGCTGCATTCGACCTGCGTTGGATATCCCAGGTTCAATACACGAAATGGAGCCTCCATTAAATGGCAACCCATATCACCAATAGCGCCGGTACCGTAATCCCACCAGCCGCGCCAATTGAAAGGCACCAGTTTTTCTACATAATCTTTGTAAGGGGCCGTCCCCAGCCAAAGGTTCCAGTCTAGCCCTTCTGGCACGGGCGCCTTGTTTGCCGACCAGGGAATTCCCTGCGGCCAAACCGGGCGGTCGGTCCAGCAATAAACTGTATGAACATCGCCAATTGTACCTGCGTTGTACCATTCCATCAACCTTCTCACGCCATCGCCACTGGCACCCTGGTTGCCCATTTGTGTCACCAGTTTGTATTTTTCTGCGGCTTCCGTAAGCATGCGGGCTTCATAAATGTCATGGGTGAGGGGTTTCTGAACATATACATGTTTGCCAAGTTGCATGGCTGCAAGGGCCTGTATCGAATGGCTATGATCGGGTGTTGAAACAGACACTGCGTCAATGCTTTTGTGCTCTTTATCCAACATTTCGCGGTAATCTTTATAGAACCTGGCTTTGGGAAAATTTTCACGGGATTTGGCAGCCCTTCTTTCGTCTACGTCACATAAAAAAGCGATATCTGCTTTGCCACCTTTTGCAAAATTGGCAATATCACTCTGTCCTTTTCCACCCACACCAATGCCTGCAACCAGCAGCCGGTCGCTTGGCGCTACAAATCCTTTTCCGCCCAGCACATGCCTGGGTAAAATCATAAATCCGGCAGCTGCAGTTACACTGGTTCTTATAAAATTCCGGCGGGAATCAATGTTCTGTTGAATATCTTTTTTGTCTTTCATTTTAATGGCTTTTAAAACAAACGCCTGCTGTTATGAGAACTTCAAAGATGAAGAGGGCATAAAAGCAGGCGTGCAATCAATCAGTAAAAATGTGTCTGTACAATTTCAATAAATAACTTAACCTGTTAACTTCCTAAAGTTAGTAGGGCTGGCTGGTTACAGTTTCTTGATCATAATGTTCTTATAACTAACAACATCTCCGTGATCCTGCAAACAGATAGCTCCTTTTTTAAAAGTAGCAAAATCGGGCCAGGCTTTGAATTTGCTGCCTGCAATCATTTTTTTCCAGGCCTCATCACCCACGGTGGTACTAACAACAGTGGTTCCGTTCAAAATAAGATCAAGCTTTCCATTATTATGGATGATTTCTGCCTGGTTCCATTCGCCAACAGGTTTTACGGTTTCTTTACTACAACTAATAAGGTCATACAAATCACCGGCCCTGTGTTTGATTATTTTTCCATCGGGGTGGCCATCGTTGTCAAGTACCTGCATTTCGGGGCCAGTGTAATATGGCTCGTCGTATTTGGCTGTGTCTTCATGCACAAAAAACAGGATACCGCTATTACCTTTTTGAGAAATTTTCCAATCCAGTTTTAAATGGAAATTTTCAAATTCTTCATCGGTAACCAGGTTGCCATTTACGCCGCTAAGTTTTACAGCGCTGTCGAGTACCAGCGTGCTGTCGTAAATTTTCCAGCGGCCTTCAATATTACCTTTGCCGTATCCATGCCAGCCATTTAATGTTTTGCCATCAAACAGAGCCACAAATCCATCATCAGCGGTTTTCATGTCGCTTTCCGTAGTTTTTTTATCGTCTTTTCCCTGTAGTACGCAGCCACTAAAAAGGCCGGCCATACAAATCAATACAGCAAGTTTTTTCATTCCAATCGTTGTTGTTTTATTTTTTTAAAAGCAAAATATATTTTACCATCTGTTCGGCATCTGCCTGGGATAGCTGAGGATGTGCGGTCATGGGTACTGTGCCCCAAACGCCGGCTCCTCCACTTATTATTTTTCCTGCGATCCTTGTGATCGTAGTATCCGCTGCACCTGCATATTTTTCAGCAACCAGGGCATAGGCCGGCCCGGTACTTGCCTCGTTTACTTTATGACAGGTGAGGCAATCTGATTGACCAACCAGTTCCAGGCCTTTCTGGTAATCGGGATTAGCCGACAAATCCTGTACCGGTGTTTCTTCGGTTTTAGCTTCTTCTGCCTTTTTTTCTTCTCCACCACCACAGGCTATCAACAGGCTTACAAGTAATGCAGGTAATAAAAACTTTTTCATGGTAAAATGTATTATCGTGATTTAAAAATAAGTTTATTGTATTCCAAGTACAGCCCGGTTAAAGGCCTTATCGCTGCCAGCACCGGCAAAATCATCAAATGCTTTTTCAGTAACCCTGATTATATTGTTCTGTATAAAAATCGCACCTTCCTTTGCGCCGTCTTCCGGGTGCTTGATACAACATTCCCATTCCATTACAGCCCAACCCTTAAAATCGTAGGCGGATAGTTTCGTGAAAATGGATTTAAAATCAACCTGTCCATCCCCAAGGGAACGGAAACGGCCGGCCCGATCAATCCAGTTTTGATAGCCGCCATAAACGCCCTGTTTTCCTGTGGCATTAAATTCGGCATCTTTTACATGAAACATCTTTATTCGATCATGATAGTAATCGATGTAAGTTAAATAGTCAAGGCATTGCAATACAAAATGCGATGGATCATACAACAGGCAAGCCCGTTTATGATTATTTACTTTCTCCAAAAACATTTCATAGGTTACACCATCGTGCAAATCTTCTCCCGGGTGTATCTCATAACAAAGATCAACACCGGCATCTTCAAATTTATTAAGGATGGGAAGCCAGCGGTTTGCCAGTTCCTGGAATCCATCTTCTACCAAGCCTGCAGGTCGTTGCGGCCATGGATACATGGTATGCCACATTAATGAACCACTAAAGGTAGCATGAGCATTCAGCCCGAGATTGGCGGAAGCTTTGGCAGCGTATTCTAATTGCTGAACTGCCCATTCAGTCCTTGCTTTAGGATTGTTTCGAACGGCATCCGGTGCAAAACCATCAAACATTTTATCGTAGGCTGGGTTTACCGCTACAAGTTGGCCCTGTAAGTGTGTACTTAATTCTGTGATTTCAAGCCCGCAACTATTTACCAATCCTTTTAATTCATCTGCATAGGTTTTGCTCTCGGCTGCTTTTTGCAAGTCAATGCAACGAGGATCCCAGGTTGGAATTTGAACTCCTTTAAAACCCAGAGAAGCTGCCCACTCGCAAATAGTACGCATATCATTGAAAGGAGGTTTGTCGCCAAGAAATTGCGCCAGGAATATTGCTGGTCCTTTTATCGTAGTCATAATTTATGTTTAAGCAGGTGTTTTGCTATTTTTTTAACCAGGAAATCGACTGCTACCCTGGTTTTATGGCTGCATTTTGATAGTTACAAAGCAATGCATAAATCAGCAATACCTACCCGTAGATGTTTGATTCCAGTGAATTAATTAATGAAGGATAACCGAGATAAAATGCGAACTGCATTTTCATAAAGTGGCTTTATCCTGATTTTTATGTTTTCGTAAAAAGAAAAGGTTCTTTAGCCCACAATATAGTCATGCCATTTTTTATCAGATTGAGCCGAAGCAACCACATTATCAATAAATGCCATACCGCGGATGCCATCGGCGACAGATGGAAAATCCAGGTTTTCGGGTGATGGTTCGGTGCCATCGATCCTTGCTGATAAAGTGAGTGCAAAATTTCGGTAGATATTTCCAAAGGCTTCCAGGTAGCCTTCAGGATGACCACCGGGAGTACGGCAGTTTTTGGTGGCATAGCTTGATAAACGATCACCGTAATTACCACCGGCTCTTAAAATTTGGGTAGGCTGGTCAAGCCATTTTATTAAGAGGGTATTTGGTTCCTGTTGCGCCCATTCGAGCCCGCCATTTTCGCCATATATCCTGATTTTCAAAGCGTTCTCTTCTCCGGCAGCAACTTGTGAAGCCATTAAAACACCGGCAGCGCCATTATCGAAACGCAGCAGTACGTTGCCATCATCATCCAAAGCCCGGCCATCCACCAAAATATTCAGATCGGCGCACAGTTTTTGAATTTTTGAACCGGTGATATACTCCGCCAGGTGGGCTGCATGTGTACCGATATCACCCATGGCTCCACTTTTGCCGCTTTTCTTTGGATCGGTGCGCCAGGCAGCCTGTGCATTCCCTTCGCGTTCGCTTAGTTTGCTTAACCAGCCCTGCGGGTATTCTACCCACACTTTTTTTATTTTACCAAAAGCACCATCGGCAACCATGGCACGTGCCTGTTTTACCATCGGGTAACCGGAATAGGTATGTGTAAGACAAAGCAGCAACCCTGTTTCTTCCACTTTCTTTTTTAGCTGTTGTGCTTCATCCAGTGTAAAGGCAATTGGCTTTTCAATTACCACGTGAAATCCGTTATCAAGGGCCATCATAGCAGGAGCAAAATGGGCGAAATTTGGTGTAACGATGGTGACAAAGTCCATCCTTTTATCAGCAGGTAATTCCAGCTCTTTTTTGATCATCTCATCGTATGTGAGATAAATACGATCTTCCGGGAGAAACAATGATTTGCCAGAATCTTTTGCAATTTCCGGGTTGATACTTAATGCGCCGCAGGATAATTCAATCAAGCCATCCATGTTAGCTGCAATGCGGTGAATAGCTCCAATAAAAGCATCTTTTCCGCCTCCTACCATTCCCATACGTAATTTCCTGTTCATAGTGCAAAGCCTTTGTGTTGTTATTTGAAATTTTTTCAGGAGCTGAAATAAAATAAACTTCCTTACTTTCAAAAATTCTTTTTTACCCCATTAATAAATAAACGTTTGTCATGCCTGTTGAAATTCAAAAGAATAAGTTGTTTGTAGCCAGTTGTTTGGCATTATTAGTTACTTCTTTGTCCTTTGGTATCCGTGCAGGGTTGCTGGATACCTGGAAGCACGATTTTGGTTTATCACAGGAACAAGCAGGAGTAATTACAAGTACTGCATTCTGGGGATTTCCTTTGGCGATCATCATTGGCGGGATGGTAGTAGATATAATTGGCATGAAAAAATTACTTGTAGCAGCTGCCATTTTCCATTTATCCGGCATTGTACTTACGGTGATGGCAACAGGGTTTTGGTCGTTGTTTATTTCTACCCTTTTAATCGGTTTGGGCAATGGAACTGTGGAAGCAGCTTGTAATCCACTTGTAGCAAGTATTTACAATGAAAATAAAACCACAAAGCTCAATCACTTTCATTTGTGGTTTCCAGGCGGCATTGTAATTGGAACTTTAATTGTCCGGTTTTTTGGGCAAACAATTGAAGGCACTTCCTATTTTAGTAACTGGCAGTTTTTGGTTGGCTTGATGCTTATACCTACCGTTATTTATGGGTATCTTTTTAGCAAGCTCAAATTCCCGGTTACCGAACGTGTAGCAAGCGGAGTTACATCAGGAGAAATGTACCGGGCATTACTTAATCCCTTGTTCATCCTAATGATCATATTGATGCTTGGTACAGCAATCACAGAATTATTTACGGGTCAATGGATAGATGTGTTGTTGAAAAATGTAACAGAGAACGCTTTGCTTTTGCTAACAATTGAAACCGGTGTAATGGTTATTGGTCGGGCATTTGCCGGACCGGTAGTACATCGGCTTGCACCCCAGGGTGTGTTATTGATTTCTGCAATTCTTGCAACAGTGGGTTTATACATGCTTGGACATTTTACCGGTAATATGTTATTTGTCGGTGCTTTTGTATTTGGTATTGGTGTATGTTATTTCTGGCCAACTATGATTGGTTTTGTAGCAGAAAATCTTCCTAAAACAGGAGCTGTTGGAATCAACTTTTTAGGTGGAGCGGGCATGTTTGCTGTTTCGTTATATATGATTTTTATGGGCGGTTATTATGATCGTCTTCTTGCTTCCAAACTACCTGCAGGTGCAGCTATTGCAGATTACTCAAGTCCTTCTGCAACACCTGAAATGGTTGCAGCGCTAAATGAGGCTAAAGCAGCCGCTGGACCAGAAATTATTAATGTTACAATGATTATTCCTATCATTTTAACCGTGGCTTTCGCAGGACTTTTCATTTACATGCGCAACAGGAAACAACCTAAATTACAATCGGCTTTTGCGGCACAATAATTTTTTTTAAAAAAGAAATATGGATAATAGTAACAGGAGAAAAGTAATTAAAAACCTGGTAGCGGGTTCGGCTGCTATCATCGCTTCAGGAAGTATTACAGAAGCTTTTGCCGGTAAGAAAGAACCCAAAAAGAAAAAAGCAATGACGTTAAAAGGGAACATCAATCATTCTGTTTGCCAGTGGTGCTACGGTAGTATGCCAGTGGAAGAATTATGTAAAGCAGTTAAAGAAATTGGATTTGGTGCCATTGATTTAATGGGGCCAAAAGACTGGCCTATGCTACAGAAATATGGCCTTTATAGTTCGATGTGTTACCATGGTGGAAAAACAAGCCTGACGGATGGTTTTAATAATCCCGCTAACCATGCGCAGCTGATAAAAGATTATATGGATGTAATACCCATGATGGTGAAAGCAGGTTATAAAAGTGTGATTTGTTTTAGTGGCAACAGGAAAGGAATGGATGATGAAACAGGCATGAAAAATTGCGCAGAAGGCCTGAAACAAATTATGCCTTTTGCAGAAAAAAATGGCATAACCGTGCAGATGGAATTATTGAACAGCCGGGTTGATCACAAAGATTATATGTGTGATAAATCAGCCTGGGGTGTTGCGTTGTGCAAAATGGTTGGTTCCGACAATTTTAAATTATTATACGACATCTATCACATGCAGATAGATGAAGGAGACGTAATTAGAACGATACAGGATAATCACCAGTATTTTGGCCATTACCATACCGGTGGTGTACCGGGCAGGCACGAAATAGATGAAAGCCAGGAACTGTATTACCCGGCCATCATGAAAGCAATTGTAAAAACTGGTTATAAAGGATACGTGGCACAGGAGTTTATACCTGCTGCAACGGACAAAATTGCATCACTAAGAGAGGCTATCAAAATTTGTGACGTTTAGAAATAAGTAGTTGATCGAATTAATTTTTCAAGTTAAACAAGCGTTTTACAGGCATATTCACCTTAATAATTATTCCCCGAAATTCATTATGTCTTATAACAGGAGATCATTTCTTAAAGATTCAGCATTATTAAGTTCAGGACTTGTATTTACAGGAGCGGCTTCCTTAACCTCGTGCAATAATAGTGGTCCGGTGGATTATGGTTTACAGCTTTATTCACTTCGGGATGATCTGCCAAAAGATCCTTCAGGAGTTTTAAAACAAGTAGCCTCATTTGGATACAAGCAGGTAGAAGGTTATGAAGGACCAATGGGTATGTTCTGGAATATGAAGAACACCGAGTTTAAAAAGTACCTCGATGGTCTTGGAATGACAATGGTCTCAAGCCATTGCGACTGGCAAAAAGACCTGGATAGAAAAGCGGCAGAGGCTGGCGAAATAGGGTTAAAATATTTGATTTGTCCTTACCTGGGTTCCCAGGACAATATGGATGCTTTTAAAACTTTTGCAGCTAAGTTTAATGAAGCAGGAGCTATCTGTAAGAAACATGGTTTGCGTTTTGCTTATCATAACCATGCGTACTCTTTCAAACCAATAAACGGCGTTCTGCCCCAGGATGTGATGATACAGGAAACTGATCCTGCACTGGTTGACTTTGAAATGGATATGTACTGGGTAGTGGATGCAGGTGTTGATGCAGCTGCCTATCTGGAAAAACACAAGAACCGTTTTACCTTATGTCATATTAAAGATCGTTTAAAAGTTGCCGACCCTAATGCCGGCAATAATTCCTGCACGCTTGGTGAAGGCAGTATTAATTTTCCCGCGTTATTGAAAACTGCAAAAGAAAATGGTGTAAAATATTATATTGTTGAACAGGAACGTTACGACAATACTACACCGTTAAAGAGTGCGGCAGACAATGCAGCTTATATGAAGAAGATCAACATCTAAAACCAGGCAATATATAAAAGCCATAAAAAAACGGGTTAAATGCCCGTTTTTTTATGGCTTTTATGTTTTAAATTGATTACCTGATAAGTACAAAATTTCCCTTCGTAATTCGTTTTTGCCCTGTGTAATCTGTAGCCCTGCATTCGTAAACATAAGCACCAGATGATTGTGGTTGGCCTTTAATAGAACCATTCCAGCCCGCACCAGGTGTTTTTGTTTCAAAAACCAACTGGCCATACCTGTTATAAACCCGGAAGTAATCGAAAGTTTTGATCCCGGCAAGTATTGGCCTGATCACATCGTTCAAACCATCCGTATTAGGAGTAAAGCCCGAGGGAACAAAAATCGAAGGCTTGTCAAATATGCGAATGATAATGTCATCCGAAGCGCTGCATCCCTGGTTTACAGAGGCTGTTATGGTATATTTTAAATATTGCGAGAATGGAGTCACCATATCGGGGCTCACCACTAAAACGGGATTTATAGCCGATTGGTTATTAAGGCCGGTTGCAGGGCTCCAGTTAAAATTAGTCGCATTTGTTGTGCCGTTCAATATCATTGTTTCACCTACTACCAGGGTCGTATCATTTCCCGCTGAAACCGTTATTTTAGGAATAACATTTACAAGTACCGTATCACTTACAGGCTTTGTGCAACCGCTGTTAAATCTAGCCGTTAATATAAATGACTGACTGCTGGTGATTGAAGTTGCTGTAACAGCACTGGTGCTATTGGCAACTTTATTTGAAGGTTGCCATTGCAAAAGAGTAGCAGTACTGCTGCCTTTTAGTGTAGCTCCTTGTCCAAAACAAATAATAGTATCGACTCCTGCATTTACAACAGGATAGGGCTGTGTTAAAATTGTAATGGCATCTGATGCCAGGCAACTTCCCAAACTTGCATTAACGGTATAAGTAATACTGTTACCTGTTACAGCAGCGCGGGGATTTTTTATATTGGTACTATCTAACCCGGTAGCTGGTGTCCATTGTAAAACATTTGCATCCGATACAGCAAACAGGTTAATAAAATCACCACGACAAATAGTAGTATCGTTACCTGCATTTACGGCTATGGAACTTACAACCCGCACTTTCACCGAATCCCTGGCTATGCAATCGCTGTTATTTAGTTCAACAAAATAAATGGTACTGGTTTTAGGAAATACAACAGGCGTTGCAGAGGTTGGATTAATCATGTTGGTTGCGGGCGACCAGCTATAATTTCCCGGGCCTGATGCAATTAATTGAAGGCTGTCTTTTATACAAATGACCGTATCCCTGAAGGCAAGGTTTATAACTGGTTTATCAGAAACTGATACGGATTTTGTTACCGTATCCATGCAACCCTTCGAACTTGATACAACCAGCGTTACCTGGTAGGTGTTTACATTATTGTAAGTGTACACCGGGTTCTTAATATTGCTGGTATCAGTTGTTATAGAAGATTCGCCAAAATCCCAACGGTATTTATCTATAACACCATAGGTTGTTTTACTAAGATCGGTAAACTGGTATGGCAATTGGTTACAAACCCCTTTTAGATCGAAATCAGCTGAAAATCCCGGGAAAATTCTTACATCAGTTACCATGGAATCGGGGCAAACGCCACCGGGGTTTACAATCAATTTTGCTTTGTAAACACCTGTGTCGGAATATACATAGGTAGGTCTTGCTGCAGAACTGGTATCTGCTAAAGATTTTGAATCACCAAAATCCCAGAAATAGGAATTGATTCCTGATGCAGCTGACTGGTTTTCAAAAAGCACATTGAAATCATTGCAATTGGTAATGTTGTCCGGCAAAATAGCACGAGGAATGTTACAATTACCCACTGCGAGATGCAATTCTTTCCTGGTTTCTGCAATTTTTATCCCGTTTCGATATTCATCCACTTCAACTGCCACAACATAATCACCAGCAGCCGAAGGTGCAATTCCACTAATGATACCAGTGTTGCGGTTAATGGTAACTTTATTTCCCAATGGTTGACCCGCATTAAACCCACTAACGTAGGAAAGGTTAGGAAAAGGAGGAACCAAAGGCGGGTTAGGTTTGGCCTCGCGGCTTGGTGTATTTAAACCAGCAGAAAACCTGTAAACCAGTGAATCACCATCCGGATCTACCGCTTTGAAAGGAAATGTAAATCCATTGTTGGCACAAACGAGAGCAGTATCTTCCTGGGAAAAAATTGGGCTGCTGTTACTCATAAAACCATTGCCTGAAGCCGAAGGATATAATTTAATGGTATAGGTGACACCAGTGTTGGAAGAATTGAAAACGTTGTTTATTCCTGGAATCCGGCAGCAACGCTGTACAGATAAAATATAACCAGCTGCCGAATTCTCCACATCAATTACTGCATTATAACTATCAATACGGTAACAAACAACAGGTGGATTATCGATACAAACAAATGATTGTTTTTGAATGATGCTGGAGCCCGACAGGCCAATATCGAAAGACGTTTTTAATGAATTATCTGAAATATTAAATACACCGAGTATTATTGATTCATCAATCTGCCCGCCAGCTGAATTACAATCGAGGTATTGGAAAACAGTAACGTTGTAACTGGTAAACCCCGGTTTGTTTAGTGATGCTCCCAGGTATTCATATTCAATATAGCCACCCTTAAGATGCGCAGCCTTGAGGGTATATGAAAGAAAAATTATAAAAAATAATAATATTGCTCTAAGCACTGAATGGTTGTTTTATTTTCATATTAAACTGGCAGCAGATCAGCGGAAAATACATTTAAAATGCAGAGCTTCCCCCGGTTTTCGAAAACATAAGTTCTCATTAACAAATACATGCAATAAATCACCGAGATAATAACGTGAATGCATCAGCGCACTAAAACAAATGTGCCATGTCTTTCAACCCGTTTCCCTGTATAGTCTTCCGCCTGGCAATGATACACAAAAGCATTGCTGTTTTGCAATTCGCCCTTTACCCTGCCGTCCCATCCTTTGCCCTGAACCCTGGTATCAAAGATCAATTGCCCATAACGGTTGTAAATCCTGAAAAAGATGAGCCCTTTCATTCCGGCTAGAATTGGTTTGATGTTATCATTCCTTCCATCCTGGTTGGGCGTGAACGCATTGGGAACAAAAATGGATGGCAAAGTATTAAAAAGCCTCACAACAATATCATCCGAAGTAATACAGCCTTCAGCAGTTGAAACTTGCAGTGTATACGTTATCTCATTTTCTGGGATTGATCCTGCATTTAAAACAATTAACGGGTTCAATATGGATGGATTGTTCATACCTGTCACCGGCACCCAATTAAATACGGTTCCATTGCTAATGGCATTTAATTGTAACGGCTGACCGATTACAATATTTGTATCGTTACCGGCAAAAACATTCAAAGGTGGAACTACCTGTACAATCACGGTATCAGAACCAGGCTTTGGACAACCAAATGATTCGAAAACGTTGAGTATAAAGGATGTTGTGCTCTTCGGGTATGCCGGAGTATTGACCTGGTTGGGAAAAGCTACCAGGTTCGAAGGCGACCATTGATATACAGCACCAATGGCAGAACCGGATCCCCGGAGAAGTATAGTATCACCAAAACAAATGGCAGTGTCTGCACTAGCTTTTGCAACCGGGTAAGGAACTGTACGGATCGTGATATCGTCCGAGGCCTGGCACTTGCCAAGATTTACCGTTACACGAAAAGTATTTACCGGGTTAAAAGGCGTTGCAACCGGGTTTTTGATACTTGCATTATCGAGCCAGGTTGACGGCGTCCATAAGTATTGCAAACCCTGGCTTACCGGGTTCAGGCGGATAGCATCTGATAAACATATAGTGGTGTCGTTTCCGGCATTTACAGTAATAAAGTCCAGCACATTTACCCGAACAGTATCCGTTGCTATACAACCACGATCGTTTAACGTTACAGTATAAGTAGTTGTTTGTAATGGAAAAACGATTGGGGTAGCTGTATTGCTGTTGATCATCCGGGTTCCTGGTTGCCAGCTAAACGTTCCGGATCCTTCAGCTCTTAACTGTAAACTATCAATACTGCAGATCAGGGTATCTTTAAAAGGCATCGAAAGCACGGGTCTGTCGAGTACGGTAATTTGTTTTGTTACCGTGTCGGAACAACCCTTGTTACTCGTTACCAATAATGTAACAATATGTGTAGCGGGCTGATCATACTTGTACGTCGGATTTTTAATAATACTGGTATCACTGCTGCTGCTAAGGTTGCCAAAATCCCATCTCCATGAGTTTATAACACCATATCGGGTTGTCGATTGATCAATAAATTGGAAAGGATTTGCAAAGCAGGAGCCATTAAAACTAAATTCAGGGAAAAAACCTGGAAATACCGCTACCTGTGAAGTTGCACTGTCAATACAGGTCGAGTTTTTATTTACTACTAATTTGGCTACATAAACGCCTGTATCCGGGTAAGTAAATGTGGGTTTGGCCAAAGTGCTGGTATCGGTATTACTGTTTAAAACGCCAAAATCCCAATAATAGGAATTGATAGCCGGGGATGTAGAAAGGTTTTCAAAATCAACGGTATAGCCATCACAGCTTGTAATTCGAATGGGTAGCTGAGCTGCAGCAATTGAGCAAGCGGCTACATTCACATGCAACTCTTTCCTTGTTTCGGCAAGAAATTTGCCGTCGCGATATTCTCTTATTGCAACAGACAGCACATATTCCCCGGTGTTGGCAGGGCTTATGCCGGTAATAATTCCTGTACTTTGGTTTATAACTACTGATGTACCAAAAGGATTGTTGCTTGAATAACTGGATTGATAAGGTATTTCGTTAAAAGGAGGAAAATCTGATTGGGCAGGAGTTGGGTTGGATTGCGAAGCCCCGGTTAACGCACTGGTAAATGAATATACCAGCGAATCGCCATCCGGATCGGTGGCACTGTAATCCAGTTCTATCGGCGAACTGTAACAAACGGCTACTGTATCTTTTTCAATAAACTTCGGGCTGCTGTTTTCCACCCCATTTAAAATTTCATTGCCGGGCATCCTGATGGAATACGTATTGCCAAAAGAATTGGAAGGCGATTGCACGTTTACGATACCGTTGATCCGGCAACAGCGTTGAAAAGAAGCAATATATCCTCCGGGAATAGACGGTAGACTAACCGTACCAGTATATTCCAGGATCACATAACAAACTTGTGGTTTTGGATTGATACAATTACTAAACGTGGATTTCTCCAGCCTGTATTCCCTGCTGGACTGCGCAATAATATTTTTTATCCTTCCAAAACTCGTTGCATCAAAAAAAGAAATAGCTATCTGCGTGTCGTTTTGACCCGGGTTTGGCGGAGCACAGTCGCGGTAAAGTTTTACAACAACTGTATAAAGATTGTCCCCCGCAGCATCCTTTCCCTTGTATTCATAATACATCCACCCACCTTTAATATGCACAGCCTGCACATTGCCGGCAGCTAATATTAATAACATTATACAAAAAAAACGAAGGGAGTATTTCATTTAATATTTCTAACGTCGCGGTTTAGATGGATTTGCAGAAGCGTTGTTAAGTTTGTCAGGTGCTGTGCTTAATGTTATTTATAAAGTTCATCAAATGTTCATTTACCAGGGCGGGGGCTTCCAGCATGCCCATATGACCTGTTTGTTGCAGGATATGCACATACGAAGTCTCGGGTAATGATACTTGTTGGAGTGTGTCTGCCATAGGTACTGCTTTATCCTCAGTTCCTATGATAAATAAAACAGGCACCTTGCTGCTTTTAAGAACAATTGTTCTGTCGGGCCTGTTTAACATTGCGCTGTAATATGCTATCAAAGCAGCATCGACTACATCCTTTTTTGCGTTAGCAGGATTAAATTGTTCAATCAGCGAGTTCACGATATTTGGTTGCTTTTCATTAAACGCCTGGCCGAATAAACCTGGTATAGCAGTTTGTAAAAAATTATAGCCGCCGTTTTTTTGTATAAAGTCAATTGCTTTACGCCTGGTATTTTTTTTGTCTTCGTTATCAGCGAAAGCCGTTGAATGAATTAATCCCAGGCCCATTAAATGATCGCCGTATTTCTCAGCTATTGCAAGACTGATATAACCGCCCATACTGTGACCCAGCAATATAAAGGAAGCAAGATTTTCATGCTTAGTTAAAGCATAAATCGCCTCTGCCAAACTATCAATGGAAGCTGGCAAACCTTTTAAAATGGAATCGTTGCCCTGTTTTAGCGGGAGAGATGCTCCACTTGCCGGCAGATCGGGAATTATCAAACGGCAATGTGATGAAAGGTGCTCGGCCTGGTGGTTCCAGATCCGGCTGTCTTCACCAAAGCCGTGTAATAAAATAACCGGTAGTCCCTCGCCGATGTCTGAATATTGAATATCAAAAGATTCATATTGAAATGTTTTTTTCATAGTGGAGCTATTTAGAAGACATCATTGGAATTGGTTGCTTTTTTGGTTCTTTTTTCTGTTGGAAAACTTTTATTACTGACAGAACAAGGATAAAAATAGCCAATGGCCAGGCGAGCCGGCTTATCCAATCCCCTGTTTTTGAGTAAAAAGTAAGCTTTTCTGATATGGGAATTGCCATCTTTATGGAGGAAGCAGTATCCCAGGGTTGGGGATCTATTACTTCCCCCAGGGGGTTGATAAAGCAACTGATACCAGTATTTGCACTTCTTGCTACCCAACGGCGATTTTCAATAGCTCTTAAACTTGACATGCTGAGGTGTTGTTTGTAACCAGGAGTTTTACCCCACCAACCATCATTTGTTATAACGGTTATCAGGTTGGCGCCCCGTTTTACATAGTCAGTTACGTAATCACTATAAATACTTTCATAACAAATAATAGGTGCAGTATGAAACGGATTTGAAGCAAATGAAAACACCATGGCAGAATCACTTTTGCCAAGTGAACCGGTCGTGCCGCCAAGGTCATCAAATATACTGCTCATAAAGCCCAGCCACGATGGCAGTGTCTCTACCCCGGGCACCAGTTTACTTTTATGGTAAACAAGAAAATTATTGGAGCTATCTGTTGCAAAAGCCGAATTGAAAGCTTCGTATTTGTCACCGTTTTTTAAGGTCCTGATACTGAAACCAGGCTTGGATACTGATCCGTAGTTTTTATAACTATCAATGCCAGTCAATAATTGTATTTGCGGATGCTTTCTTACAAAACCAAAAACCTGTTGATAATATTGGTTCTGCTGAATTTCATTTTCCCAAACCTGCACCGGTATAGCTGTTTCAGGCCAAATCACCAGCCGGGTATTATTGTCTATTTTGCTTTCACTTAATGCTACCATTTTCTGGATCAGGATAGCAGGATCGGTACTAAATTTTTCGGTGTATGGCTCTACATTTGGCTGAACAACAACTACATTTTGTTTAGCCGGGCCTTCGGCCATTCCGGTATTTTCGGAAGCAATATAAAAAGAGAGTAGTAAAGGAACCAGAAGCACAAGGATCGCAGATAACAAGACTGCCTGGTTCTTTCTTACTTTCTGCGCAGGATGAAAAAGGCTGGCAAAAATCAAAATATTTACAAGCAATACCCATAAACTGCCACCAGTTGTGCCGGTGTATTCGTACCATTGAATCCATTTCGGCTGTGTAGCGAATACATTTCCAAGCGTAAGCCATGGCCAGCTTAAATCCCAGTTATGATGAATGTATTCCCAGGTTAGCCAGTAAACAATCAAAGCTGCAAAGGCTATAGTTTGACCCATTTTTTGCTTTGTAAACCGGTAACCCATCCATGGAAAACACATCAGCAGGCTGTTGGCAATTATGGCACCAATGGCACCTCCCGGCGATGCATTCCAAATCCACCAGGTAGTTGCCAGGTTCCAAAAAAGAAGGTTAAGCAACAATAAACCAAAAAAACGTCCCGTATTATTCGTGTTAGCCTCGATCCATAATAACGGGATGAGCGCTATAAAAATCAGAAAAGTAAATGGACTAACTGGCCAGGCAGCAAATAGCAACAATCCCGGAAGTACCAATACTAAGTTATCTTTTATTGATTTCACCCCGGCAAGATAAATAAGCAATGGTAAAAGGCTGATTTGAATTGCAGCTAATCAACTATAAATTAATATGAAAATTTTTACCGTTGGCAAGAGGGTATAACCACCGCATGTAAAATTTATCTGTAAATAGTAAAAATTGCAGCCTGGTCGTTTTCAACCTGGCTGCAATCCACCTTAGCCACTGTAAACGTATTTTAGAAACTCGCTCTTTTTTGCATCACCTTTAAATGCCCCACCATAAAAGCTGGTAACGGTTGCCGAATTTTGATCTTCAACACCACGGCTGGAAACGCACATGTGCACGGCATCTATAAGTACTGCAACATCTTCGGTCTCCAGTATTTCTTTCAGGTGATTTGCAATTTGCACGGTAAGGCGTTCCTGGACTTGTGGTCTTTTTGCGAAATACTGAACGATGCGGTTTATTTTACTAAGGCCTATAATTTTTCCATTTGAAATATAAGCTACATGCGCCCTGCCGGTAATTGGTACAAAATGATGTTCGCAATTACTGTAGAAAGTGATATTTTTTTCAACCAGCATTTCGTTATACCGGTACTTGTTTTCAAATAGCGCAACACCCGGCATATTCCTGGGATCAAGCCCGTTAAAAATTTCTTTTACATACATTTTTGCCACCCGGTTGGGAGTTCCACTAAGGCTGTCATCGGTGAGATCAAGTCCCAATGTTTCCATTATTTCTCTGAAATGGAAGGCGATACGGCTGATTTTTTCTTCATCGGTACTATCAAAAGCATCTACCCGTAAAGGAGTATCATAGGAAGTACTGATATGTTCATCACCTATTTCATCGATGGTTAACCTGCCTACACCACTCACTTCCTTTATAACGGTTTTTTTATTATGCAGCTCACTGGTGATTTCAGTTTCTGACGAGGTAAGCAGTCCGGTAGCTACCTCATTTAATTTCAAGCCATTATGCCGGGTATTCCACAAAGTTCCGTTCGGTTTCATATAATCTGATTTTCAAATCTTTATTGCTATCTATATGCGGCCTGATGAGATTATATATCACTACCGCAATATTTTCCGCAGTGGGGTTTAATTTTTTAAATTCTTCTGTATCCAGGTTTAAATTTTTATGATCAAACCGAATCAGCGCATGCTTCCAAACAATGTCTTTCAGTCTTTTCATATCTATCACATAGCCTGTCTCCTGGTCAATATCGCCGGTTACCTGCACAATTAATTCGTAATTATGACCATGATAATTTGGATAATTGCATTTGCCAAATAACTGCTCATTTTCCGCTTTGGGAAGTTCCGGGTTGTCAAGCCGGTGAGCGGCATTGAAATGTTCTTTCCTAAAAACTGATATTCTCATTTGAATTTTTCAGGCTGAAAACGAATCTTCAGCCAATTGTTTGAGGTTGTTCCGAACAACACAAGTTTTGTCGGACACAACCAGGATTAATAATTACAATATTTGAGGAAAATTGTTTTGTTTAATGATCTAAATTAAATGCTAAACAAAAAAAGGTGTATTTTAAAATATTGCTATGAAATTAGGTTTAAAACGAAAAGAGTGAACACAGCTTACCTGTTATCAAAAATAGCCGCGGGATTTTAGGAATTGGGCGGGTGCCTTCACCAGTTTATATTTGCCGCCGTTATGGTATATGTTACAAGGGTGGAGCATTTTAATGCGGCCCACAAGCTATATAATCCAAATTGGACAAAAGAACAGAACGAAGCAGCATTTGGCCCATGTGCCAACGAAAACTGGCACGGTCATAACTATGAAATTCATGTTACTGTAAAGGGTACGCCAGATCCCGATACAGGTTTCATAATAGATGTAAAAAAACTTAGTAAGATAGTTACCGAGCATGTTCTTGACCTGGTAGATCATAAAAATTTGAACATTGATGTTCCATTTATGGCAGGTCAACTCGCAAGTACAGAGAATTTTATAATTGGAATCTGGAAGCAATTGGCCCCACATATCACGGGCGGAACACTACACCAGCTGAGGCTTTACGAAACACCCCGTATCTATGTTGACTATTTTGGAGAATAGTCATACGAGCACACCCTAAACGCCCCTACGACCGGTAATTTCATGTTCCCGGTTTTAATACAATCCATAAAATGGCTATTAGTTCTGATGAACGAAGATTTTTGCGGAGCTGGGAAGAACAGCGTGAAGGAGGAAAAGCCGGTTATGTTGCCACCTATACTTTTGGGCTCACATTTGTAATCTTTTTAAGCAGCATTGCTGTTGGTCTTTTTGCAAATTTGCCATTTGTTAAGCTCTATGTTCTAGTAATTATATCCATTGTTTCCCTGGTGGGTGCATTTATTATTTCAATTGTCATGTGGAATACCAAGCAGAAACGATTTAGAGATATTATTAACCGCGAACTAACGGAATCGGGCAAGTCCGACAAAATGGATAATTAGGCTGGTTTTCCCGGCACTCGCAAGAACTATAATTAATTACCTGCAACCGGAAAACCTCAGATTGTATTTTCTAAAGCCTGTTGCCTGGCAAATGGTAAGTTTTTCACTTAGTTTATAAATCGTTCTTTTAATTCCGGTGTTGGCAGCCAGCAGGTTTCCTGTTTGCCAAACCACTTATACCTGTTTCTGGCAATCCATGAATAAACAGCGTCTCGGATAAAAGAAGGAATAATAATCATTGTGTATAAAAGCGGCCAGGCACCACCCAGGTACTTCGAAACCCTTAATGCACCGCTTGATTTCTTGTAAAGCTTCTCGTTGTCAAGAAGTATAAATGAGCTAAGATCATTTGCCTGGAGTTTATACTTTTGTAGTGTTTGCTTTCCAAACTCACTTTGAAGGGATGCAAAACGAAACAATTTTCGAGCATCATTTTTTATTACATGCTGAACCGCATTGTTACAAAGATTACAAACTCCATCAAACAAAATAATTCTTTCAGTCATTGTTTGCAAAAATATCGATTGAAAACTATGCTTTGGAAACTTGTTAGAACTTCATTCGGAATAAAAACAATTTATAAGTGGACAGCTTACTGACGGATAAAATAAGTTTCATTGGAAGGGAGCAGTATTAATAAACTTAAAATAAATTAATACAATGTAAAACGATCGCTGGTAATCACTAACAATTACGTCGAATTTAGATTGCACGACTTCAATATCCTCTATTCTATGAAAGGGAAAACTGTAAAATCGGCCAATATTTTAAGAATTTATGACAGGCTCAGGCAATCACCCGTTACGCTTGAAGTATTATTCGATTGGGTAAAAAATGCAGGTATTGTTGTTTCCCGTCGAACATTATACCGGTACTTAAATAATTTGGCAAGCAGCATACACTTTAAAGGAGAGAAGCTGGTTGTTTATGATAATGAATTCAACAAAAAAGTTTGGAAAATTGAATTCGATCAATCAGAAGTTTTGCTAAACCAGTTCGATATAAACAGTTATTATATCCTTCGAAATTTCATTCCAAAGTCATTAAGCCATCCGAGAAAACTTAGCCTGGAAAAATTGGATGAGTTGGTTTATGGACTATCCAGCAAAAGTCATTTCGAGGTAAATGTCGACGTAAATAATCTTGCTTTTATTCGAACTAATTATATTGATGCCAATTATAGCGATGCAGACCATGCAATTATGGAAGAAATGATTTGGGCTATTGAAAATCATCGTAAAATAATAGTGGATGACTTTAACTGGGATATGAAATTCTTACCTGAAGGTTTTGAAACCGGGATGAGCGTTTTCCCATTAAAACTACTGTTTCATTTCGGGTTAATGTATGTATGCGTGTACGCTGAAAAACTAGGTAAAATTGCAATACTTCCCATCAGCGATATTATACATATGTCTGTAACGATGGCAACTTTTAATCCCTCCCATTATTACAGTGGATTAAAACAATACCTTGATACTACGTTTGGAATTGTACCAAACTACGGAAAGGAAATTTATGACATAGAAATCGAATTTGCAGGAAGCACGGGTAGTTATATCAAAACCATGAACTGGCATAGCAGTCAATCTTTTGAAAATGCACATAATGGTAACGTAATAATGCGGCTTTGCTGTGGTATTAACAGGGAGCTGATAGGGTTTGTATTATATTTTATTAATAATGCCCGGGTGCTTAAACCTCAGAAGCTAAGACATGCCATTGTTGAAAAATTACAGAAAACTATTGATAATTATCTTACAGAGAAAGAGTTGGTATATGCAACTAATATTGGTGAAACCATCTGAATATATTTATAGTAAACTAACATCGTCTAGTCAATGGCAGCATGCTTTTTAGAGCTTACTGCTTAAATTTGTCATTTTCGTTTTTCCGTTTCATATTTCCAATTCCGGCCTTTCCCTTCTGCTATCCATTCAAGGGCTGTATCTAATCTTTTTTGCCTTGTTATTTCCGTTTTGGCTTCAATTATCCAGCCGAGATATTCTTTCTTATGTGAGTAAGGAAAAGCCTCAAAGTTGGCTAAAGCTTTAGTGTTTTTCTTCAGTGCCTGCATAAAGTATTCCGGAATTTCCAGATCCTTGTTCATATTGGATGAAGGCTTCTTAGCAAGTTTTACACCCTGGTCGATAAGGCTCATTGCCTCTTTAATATACCGGTGTAGTATTTTTTTGTCAGGCAGATCTGTAACACTTTTAATTTGACCAAGATTCCCCATGGCAGCTCTGTCATTGCCGGTAAGTAAAATGCCATCAGGATCTTTCATAACAGAGCTAAGCCAAAATCCAAAAGCACAATGGTGTTTGAAAGCTGCCATACTGCACAAAATGCTTCCTTTATATTCAAAGTGGGGAAAGCTCCACTTGATAGATTCGACAACAGTTGGGCAACTTTCATGTACGTTTTGCCGCAGTTGCTCAAGTATTGGTTTTGCAAAAGAGGAAGACTTGCTTATATAATCATCCAGCCTCTTATCTTCTGTAGCCATAGTTTTTTATTTGAAGTTGAAACCAACAGCAATATATAATTAAAAATGAACCAATAAAAGTGGAATTACATTTGTCTAATGTATACGGATACACTTATTATTGGACAAGGAATTTGTGGAACCTGGCTTAGCTATTGGTTGTTGCAGGCTGGCGCTGAATTCATTGTAATAGATGACGCTAATCCGGCAAGTGCCTCACGTGTAGCAAGTGGCATAATAAACCCTGTGACGGGTCGCAGAATGGTGAAAACCTGGTTAGCAGATGAATTGCTTCCATTTGCAGAAATGGCTTATAAATTGATGGGAGACAAACTTGATAGGAAAATTTTTTCACAAACGGTTTTGCTTGATTTTTTTGCTGCACCCGATCGCAGGATAAGTTTTGAAAAAAGGGCAACGCAATTCGACGCTTATTTAAACTGGCCGGAGGATGAACATGCCTGGTTACCGTTCTTTAATTATCCTTTTGGATATGGTATTGTATCGCCCGTATACCAGGTGGATATACAAACGTTGTTGTCGGACTGGCGCCAAATTTTGAAACGGCAAAACCATTTATTAGAAGAGACATACGAAGGAGATTTACTTGAAAATACAAGCAATGGATTATGTTACAAAAACATCCGGGCAAAGCGAATTATATTTTGCGATGGAACTGCTGTAATGGAACAACCTTACTTTAATTTATTGCCATTTGCAATTAATAAAGGAGAGGCTCTTGTTATCAATGTGCCTGGTTTGCCTGCTGATAATTTGTATAAAAAAACCAATGTAATTACACCCTGGAAAGATGGTTTGTTTTGGGTAGGCAGCTCGTATGAAAGATCATATATGGATGATAAACCCTCACCAGTGTTCTATGAGCAAACAGTAACATGGCTAAAACAATTTTTGAAGTTGCCGTTCACGATTGAAGATCATCTTGCTGCATTGCGCCCAACTACTGTAGAAAGAAGACCTTTTGCCGGTATGCACCCTGTTCATACCTATGCTGGTATTTTAAATGGAATGGGTACAAAAGGCGTTTCGCTTGCACCTTTTCTGGCAAAACAACTTGCAGAGAACATTCTAAACGACAGACCTGTTATGAGGGAAGTAGATGTGAAAATGTATACACGTATTTTACAAAGGGTATAAAATTAAAGACCCTGCAATTATCACATTGCAAGGTCTTTAAAATATTAAATTGTAAAAGGGTATAACTTATTTTTTAACCTTAATTACCAGCTTACGGATATTTTGATCATCCACATTTATCATCGGTGCATGAACATCTTCAGGATAGAATATGGCGAACTGCTGATCACGTAATTGAAAAAACATATCAGGAGCATCATCATAAAACAGCACATCTTTTTCCGGATTGTAGTCGCCTTTTTGATTAGTACAGCTGGCTCGTGGTTTCCAACCAATTTGTTCGTTCCCGCGTATGCAAACCTGGATATCTATGTTATTGTTGTGACATTCGAATTTAGCTGCCGATTCTGCTGCACTCACACCTTTTTTATCCGAAAAAATAGCCAGCAATCCTTCACTTATCTCGTATTTACCTATCGCAGTATTTTCAAGATCAGTAGCATTGATATATGCAAAGGCTTTTTCAAAAAGTGGATGCAGCTTTGAATATGCAGAGGCATTCGTTAAGTTGTCAATAATCATTTTTTAATTTTTGTAGCGGGAATACTTTGATCTTAAAATGGTAGTTCAATTAGCGTTGCACACGGCCACTTCCATCTCCTTTAACCAGTTCCTTAACTTCATTCAGCGTTGCATGATTTAAGTCGCCCGGAATGGTATGCTTAATAGCTGATGCTGCTACACCAAATTCGGCAGCGTCGCCAAAGGGCAAACCTGTTACAAGGCCAAAAATAAAGCCACTTGCAAAGCTGTCGCCACTTCCAACCCGATCTATGATTCTAACCTCGTATTGTTTTGTATGGTAAAATTCACTGCCATCATACACCAATGCACTCCATCCATTATCGCTGGCACTATGGCTTTCTCTTAAGGTTGAAGCAATGTATTTAAAACCGAATTTTTCTTTCATTTGCTGGAACACACTCTTATATCCATCGAGGTTCAATTCGCCCTTTGTAACATCAGTTCCTTCCGAAGTAAAGCCCAGCGTTGTATCAGCATCTTCTTCATTTCCAATACAAACATCCACGTATTGGCAAAGCCTTGTCATTACCTCGCGGGCTTTCTCTTTACTCCATAATTTTTTCCGGTAATTAAGGTCAATGCTTGTTGTAATACCCTTCGCTTTGGCTGCTTTCAAAGCAGCTTCAGTTAAAGCCGCAGCTTTATCACTTAAGGCTGGTGTAATCCCAGTTGTATGAAACCAGTCAGCGCCATCCAGTATTTTATCAAAATCAAATTCACTAATATCAACGTCGGCTATAGAAGCATTTGCACGATCATAAACTACCTGTGAGGCGCGCATCGACGCACCTGTTTCAAGGAAATAAATACCTAATCTTTCACCACCACGTGCAATAAACTGTGTATCCACCCCATACCGCCGCAAATGATTTATAGCAGCCTGCCCAATGGCATTATTTGGAACTTTTGACACGAAAGTTCCATTAAGACCATAATTGCATAATGCTGCAGCAACATTTGCTTCGCCTCCACCGTAAGTCACATCAAAACTATCAGACTGCACGAAACGTTTGTAATCGGGGGTAGATAATCGTAACATGATTTCACCCATTGTAACCACTTTCTTAGACATAGAAATCGTTGAAATTGTTATTTGAATTGCATTAGTAGCAGAAAACTGGAAAACGAAAATAATAGGATTGCTCCGAAGGTCAAAATTAGCCCGAAAGCTACTCTTAGAGGATTTTACAAATAAAAAATGTACGGATACGTTTGCGTAAAAATCAAATTGCAATTGTAAATGAGCCCGCTTTTAAGAACGTACCTTTCCGCACTGGTTTACATATGAAAGCTGTATTAGTTTGCTGTTTATCGCAGTAATTGCATTACCTGCATTTTCATTTGTTTGCTTTATTTTACTTTTTTATACAACTTTAATCAATGAATAAGAAGCAGGAAATTCTCGGTTTTATTCCGCAGCAAGGTGTGCTGCCTTTGTATTTTAATAAAGATGCAGCTATAAGTATTGCTGTTTTAAAAGCGCTGTACCAGGCTGGGATCAGGGCTGTTGAATATACTAACAGGGGAGAAGCGGCATTGAAAAATTTCAAGTCTATGCGCCAGGTTTGCGATTCGGAATTGAAAGGCATGTACCTCGGTATTGGAACCATCAAGAATGCCGACACGGCAAATGCATTTGTGGATGCTGGTGCCGATTATTTGATTAGCCCCGGCCTGATTGAAGATGTTGCAAAAGTGGCAGATAAAAATGATATGCTTTGGGTGCCAGGTTGTATGACTCCTTCCGAAATTATTGCAGCAGAAAACCTTGGAGCAACCTTTATAAAACTATTTCCCGGCAATTTACTAGGACCTTCTTTTATGAGTACCATAAAAGAATTATTCCCCGGTTTACTATTTATGCCAACAGGTGGTGTAGAGCTTGAAGAAGGAAACTTAAAAGGTTGGTTTAATGCTGGTGTCGTTGCCGTCGGTATGGGTAGCAAACTTATAACCAAACAAATAATGGAAGACCAGGATTATCAAAAGCTTACTGAGGATACTCTTCATGCATTACAGTTGATTAGCCAAATCAGGAAAAAATAAGAATCTTTAACCTGTTTAATTTACTAATGCCCGGGTCTAATTACCAATATTTGCTGCCACATGAACAATGCTACCATAGGAAAATATCGCTGGACAATATGCGGTTTGCTTTTTTTTGCTACTACCATCAATTACCTTGATAGGCAAGTATTAAGTTTACTTGCTCCGCAACTCTCCAAAAGCTTCGGCTGGTCTAATACTGATTACGCCAATATTACAGCAGTATTTCAATTTGTATATGCAATTTCTATGTTGTTTGCTGGCCGTGTGATCGACAAGCTGGGAACGAAAATGGGTTTTGTTCTTGCAATTATAATTTGGTCCATCGGAGCAATAATGCATGCTTATGCAATTGGGATTGGGGAAATGTTTTCCAATGTATTTGCCTGGGCGGGATTTGCTGCTGTTCCCGTTTCTATTTTAGGTTTCATGGTCTCAAGGGCGGTTTTGGGTTTAGGCGAATCGGGTAACTTTCCCGCTGCGATCAAAGCCACGGCTGAATATTTTCCAAAGAAAGAAAGGTCCTTTGCTACAGGCATCTTTAACTCCGGTTCTAATGTTGGGGCTATACTTGCGCCAATAACGGTACCTTGGATAGCAGACCATTGGGGATGGCAATCTGCGTTTTTAATTATCGGCGCTATTGGATTTTTGTGGATGTTTTTTTGGTTGGTATTTTATGACAAGCCCGAAAATCAAAAACGGTTGTCAGCTGATGAACTCAATTATATTTTGAGTGATAAGGAAGCGACGGCCGCTGATATTGCACAGGATCTCAGGACAGAAAAGGTATCGTGGATCAAATTACTGGGTTATAAGCAAACCTGGGCATTCACATTTGGTAAGTTCATGACAGATGGCGTTTGGTGGTTTTTTCTTTTTTGGCTGCCAAAATACCTGGATGCACAATATAATATGACCAACGAACAAATCAGGTTTCCCCTGGCAGTACTTTATAGCATGACAATGATCGGTAGTATCGGTGGTGGATGGTTTCCTATGTACTTCATTAAAAAAGGATATCAACCCTATGATGGTCGTATGCGTGCCATGTTGCTAATAGCAATCATCCCATTAGTTGTATTACTTGCACAGCCTTTTGGGTACATTAGTTTCTGGGTGCCGGTGTTGTTAATCGGTATTGGAGCATCTGCACACCAGGCCTGGTCAGCAAATATTTTTACTACTGTATCCGATATGTTTCCTAAAAAAGCTGTTGGATCTGTAGTAGGTATTGGAGGCATGGCTGGTGGCATCGGCGGAGTTCTAATTACCAAATTGGGTGGCGCTTTGTTTGATCATTATAAAGCACTTGGACATATTGAAACCGGTTACACCATCATGTTTACCATATGTGCTGTTGCTTACCTTATAGCATGGAGTATCATGAAACTGCTTGTACCAAAATATAAACCGATAACTGATTTATAGAAACGTAACTTATTCGCCAGCAAAATTATGAAACGGCATTGCAACATTTCTAAAGTTCAATGCCGTTTTTAATTATACACCATTACCCCGTCTTTCATTATAAGTTTCCGATCGCTAAGACCGGCGAGTTCTTCGTTGTGAGTAACTATCAAAAAAGTTTGTTTTAACTCTTTTCTTAGCGTAAAAAAAAGCTGGTGCAGATCTTTGGCATGAGCACTGTCAAGATTACCTGTAGGTTCATCTGCAAAAACAATATCAGGTTTATTTATCAGTGCCCTGGCTACTGCAACCCTTTGCTGCTCCCCGCCCGATAATTGATTGGGCTTATTGTTCAATCTTTCCGACAAGTTTAATAAAGCCAGCAGATCTTTCGCATGCGATTCAATTTTGTTCTTACTACCTCCTGCGATCCAGCCGGGAATACATACATTTTCCAAAGCGGTAAACTCAGGCAACAAATGATGAAATTGAAAGATAAAACCAATATGCCTGTTCCTGAAAGCGGATAATGTATTGCCGCGCAAATCCGAAACAAGGGTATTATTAATTTGAACCGATCCCGAATCAGGGCTGTCCAGTGTTCCGGCAATATGCAGAAAGGTACTTTTTCCAGCACCGGATGATCCAACGATACTAACTACCTCACCTGCTTCAACCTCAATATCCACGCCTTTCAAAACATCCAGGTCTCCATATTTTTTTCTAACGCCAGCGGCTTTAAGCATAATCATGAGTAACAGTGTTGCGGTAAAAGTAAGGAGAAGGATTGCCGGTTTTTGATTTCTAACACAGGTTCGCTGAAATTTCAACTACATATTAGGTTCAAAATGCATGATTTTAAAAGAAATATGAGTTATGTAAGGCCTTTTAGCCCGGTTGTTTACAACTTCATTTGGTAATTTGTTTGATACGGCTACTTTTGCGGAAAATTTTGAAGGAGGGTACATAACATGTTTTGGACACTTGAATTGGCTTCTCACCTGGAAGATGCGCCCTGGCCAGCGACAAAAGACGAACTGATAGATTATGCGATACGTTCCGGAGCACCTATTGAAGTGGTGGAAAACCTCCAGGAGTTGGAAGACGATGCCGAGATCTATGAGGGTCTTGAGGACATTTGGCCTGACTATCCCAGCCAGGACGATTTCTTTTTTAACGAAGATGAATACTAGCTTCGGGCTATCTCAATACAAAAGGCCACCTGCAGGGTGGCTTTTTTTGTGCGTATCAAACAATTACTTTATGGGGATGCTTTTAAAGCTGAATTTAAAATAGATCAATAACATACTCAACAGGCAAATGATGGTATTGCAGATGATAACCGGTAATAGTTCTTTGCCTATACCGTAAACAAGCCAGATTATTGTACTGCTTAAAACGATCAGCATCATGGTAAGGCTAAGATCCTTCGCACTTTTAGTTTTATACACCTTATAAACCTGGGGTATGAAAGTAATACTGCTGAGGATGCTTCCAATATGCCCTGTTAATTCAATCCAATCCATAATATGATTTAAAATGGTGTGCTATTTTTCCATTTGCTCAATCACAGCTTGTGTAACACCTGAAAAACTGAAGCCGCCGTCGTGAAACAGGTTTTGCATGGTCACAAATTTTGTAAGATCACTAAACAGGCTTACACAATAGTTAGCACAGTCATCTGCATCCGCATTACCTAAAGGACTCATTTTTTCTGCGTAGCTAATAAAGCCATCAAAACCTTTTACGCCACTACCGGCAGTTGTGCGGGTGGGAGATTGAGAGATGGTATTAATTCTCACTTTTCGTTTCATGCCATAGTGATATCCAAAGCTCCTGGCTATACTTTCCAGTAGCGCTTTTGCATCCGCCATTTCGCTGTAGTCAGGAAACACACGTTGTGCAGCAATATAAGTTAGCGCTACAATACTTCCCCATTCTTTCATAGCATCCAGTTCATAAGCAACCTGGCAAACCCTGTGAAGACTCATTGCCGAGATATCCAATGTTTTGTGCTCGAAATCATGGTTGAGAGCCGTGTAAGGGTTGCCCTTCCTGATGTTCATACTCATACCTACAGAATGAAGTACAAAATCGATAGGTCCTCCAAAATGTTCCATTGAATCAGTGAACAACTTTCTCAGGTCATCCATATTGGTCACATCAGCTCCAATTACTGGTGCATTACCACATTCAGCAGCCAGTTTGTTGATCTCACCCATTCGGAGGGCAATTGGCGCATTGGTCAGAACAATATTGGCACCTTCTTCATAACAACGCTGAGCTGTTTTCCAGGCTATTGACTGATCATTTAGTGCACCGAAAATAATTCCGTTTTTTCCCTTAAGAAGGTTGAAGTTCATATAGTATTATATATTGAAATTTATAGGCCAATGGATGGTTCTTCCTTTAGCTCAATGCGGTAAAAGTAATATATAATTTAAATGCGCCTGTACTATGCCTGGCAGATCGCTGTTTTTAGGTATCAGGTAATTTCTTTAGCCTGCGCCGGTAACTTTTTTAACGTTTGTAGGGTTGACGTTACCATGTCAAATTCGTTTCTTCCCGTTCTTTATTATTATTGTAACGCAGTGTGGGCTTGAGTTTGAGGAATGGTTAACAAATTTATTGGTCGATATGTTGTGTAGTAATGGTAGGGTCCTTATCTTTGCTGCCCGCAAAACAAAAAAAGCAGTTTGGTGGCAGAAAAGTTCTTTTAAGTGAGTTGGAAAGGGATGGGCTGTTTGGTAGCGGAGGGGTTAGCATTTTTCTAAATTTTCCAGAAAAAATTCCTCTAAAAATTAGGTGGTATCAAATTGCCCCTTACATTTGCACTCCCAATCGAAAACGGGATGAGCGGAGCGGGAAAATGGGGGTTAAAAAGTTCTTTAGAAAGCA
>JAZKGP010000009.1:0-127198 GCA_040385845.1 Bacteroidota bacterium
TCGGCATCGCCCAGGCGGGAATAGAGCAGCGAAAAAACGCCTTGTGTCATTGCCGGTGTTCCTTCATTGGGAACACGTTTGGAATAATAGTCAAGATCTTGTTTGATACGTTTAGGATCGGTCACTTCTTTGAGCGGGTAGGAGAGCAGGTTTACATCTGCCTGCTTAATACCCTCGCCATTGTAAGTCACATGTTCTTTGGTGGTGCCGTCGGCAAATTGAAGTATGGGAATATTATTTGCCACATTTATCCAGTCGGTATTTGCTTCGATACCAAGCAATTTGGCAGCACTGGAAGCAAATTGCAGGTTGGCTTTTGCAGCGGCATTGGTAAAGGCATTGTTGTCTACGTTTTCAGCCCATTCATCGGCGGCAACTACATTCTTGATGTTATATTTTCCGGGGCCGTTTCTTTCTACCCTGCTGGCCCAAAAATCGGCCGTGGCGCTCAGGATCGGCCAGCCTTTTTCGCGGAGCCAAACCTTGTCCTGTGTAACCGAATAATAGTTCCAGGCAGCAATGGCAACGCAGGCGGTAATATGTTGTTCAAAGGTTCCACTCAATGCCCAAACAGGGGTTTCTTCTACACCGCTGCCGGCACTTTCCCAGGGATACATGGCCCCACGGTATCCTTTGCTAAAAGCATTACGGCGGGCAGCATCAAGGCGTTGAAAGCGATATTCCACCATGCTTTTTGCAATCTCAGGGTGCATCACCAATAAGGCAGGATACATCCACAATTCGGTATCCCAAAAAACATGACCGTTATAACCCAGCCCGCTTAAACCCATAGGCGACGGCGACAAGGCAGTGCCTTCGCGTGTAAAGGAATATAAATGATACAACATGCTGTGCACATCCTGCTGGTCCTGCGCATCGCCTTCAATTTTTATGTCACTTTTCCATAATTCATTCCAGGCTTTATTATGAAATTCCAATAATCGTTTATGACCTTCCAGTTTAGCGTAAATGGTTAATCTTTCAGCTTCGTTTAAAGGATCATCGTGGTGGGCAGAAGTGATGGAAGATCCTGCTATTGAAAACTTGTAGGTTTCACCTGCTTTCAGCTTCTTACCAAATTTCATGAGGTGCATGTTATTATCCCACATTTCATGAATTACACGTGGTTCGCTACCATGCGCTTCGCTAAAAATGAAACTGTTGCTGGCACACATCAGCAGTTTGCCGGTGGGGCTTTTAGCACTTGATGTAAGAAGGCTAATGGTAACATGCGGCCTGTCAATTTCGTTGTAATAATTCTGAACATCTTTTAAGGCATCGGGTGCTTCCATAACACTTGCGGCACCCAGGCTGATATCTTTTTTAGCGGTAATGGCCACATCCATCAACACGGTAAAAGGCAATTGCCGCAAAGAATAATAAGTATAAGAAACAGTGGCTTTGTCTTCATAGTCAAAAGAGCTTGTAAACGAAGCATGCTGCATATCCAGTTCCTGTTTAAAACCTTTAGCACCTATTGCATCAATCGTTTTACCATCGATATCCATGCGCATATTCAGCAGGTTAAAACTGCGCAGAAAATTGCTTACCCGTCCACGACCATACTGGTCATATGCCCCTGCCAACACCACATCTTTTATTTTGAAAGGTTCGGGAGCACTTACAATACCGATCATGCCATTGGCAACGGTGATCCCATAATATTTGGAGGCATCAATATTGGTTGCTGCAATTTTCCAGGAATCCTGCGCATAGCTTTTGGAAAAGCTTGAAAAAACCAGGCAGAATACGGCAATTGTTAATTGCAGGAAGGTGTTAAAAACATTGTATCGTTTTTTCATATAGCAAGCTTTACAAGTAAGGGTAGCTAAATTAGGCTTCAAGTTCCATGACCCAATTACAATTGTTTTTTGCAAACGATTGTTGTGGAGTTAAGAGGAGATTCCTGCATTAAGAAATTATCTCACGCATATATAGTTGAATCGAAAATTATAACCGCATTTATTAATGAAGAAGCATGATAATGAACAGTCCGCTAATCACAGCGTGTGAGTTTTAGTATTAATGGATGATAAGCTTTTTTGTAAAATGCTTATTGTTTGCCATTACATTAACAAAATATATTCCTGGCCGAAGTAAGTTGATATTGTTGATTTTAATTGAGTTACTCCCTTTTTTTACCAATGATTTTTGCGAAAACATAAGTTGACCCAGTGCATTTATAATGTTTACAATAATTATATCGTTAGTGCTCACAACAATTTGTATGTAAGCAGATTTTGTTGCGGGATTTGGATATAGTAAAATGTCGGTTGTTTGATTTAAGACTATTTTCAGTTGCAACACATTGCTATAATAATAGCTTCCATCTTTCAAGATTATTTTCATACGGTAATAAACAGTGTTACCGGTTGGATTTGAAGAATTGCTGTCAATAAATTCAAACTGTTTTTCATTACTATTCGCTGGTATTTTGTCTTTGTTTATAGTAGTAAAAATAGTCGCATTATAACTTCGTTCCAGTTCTATGATCGATGCATTTTTATCTGAAGGCAACGTATAAATTATGCGGTTGTGTGTAGCCAACGCAACACCGGTTAATGATTGATTTTGTAGCGCTAATATTTGAGAACAGGGTTGATAGCAGAGTGTGTCTCGCAGAAGTAAAACATCGCGGCTTTGCAGGGAGACGATTGTATCCTTAAAAAGCTGGTCTTCTATAGTTAACCAGGTAAATGGTTCGACAGCATAGGTATCCATGGAAGCAGAAGTATTATCATCAATCAGTGAGCAGCCACTTATAGTATCCCTGGATTTGTCTATGGCCATTACAAGCATTTTATTGTCTTTTCGGCCTACAGCAATTAAAGAAGCATTTGTAACTATTATATTATTAAAACTATTTCTATTATTTGCTTCAGGTATTTTCTTAGAAAAAACAACCCTGCCGTTTTTATTTATTTCGTAGATAGCCATATAATCATAAGAATGGGGATCCATATAGTGACTATAGGTGCCAATAAATCCACTATCAGTAGGTGTGAATCCCCTCAAATTGCTAGAGTTAAGTGCCCTTCCTACCCAGTATAAATTAATGAGGGTAAAATTATCTGCAATATTTAATATTATTGATGCCCTAATACCCGGGCCTTTTGGAGAAAAATACTTTCCAGCCATCCAATAACCGCCATGTTTGTCGTTGTGTAACGTTGGATAATATAAATTAGATCCACCAACAGTATATTTCGTGCCAGTCATATAATGTCCGATCGATTCAGAAATCTTCATTAAAAAAACACGGTAGTGGCTATCGTCATTCAGTTCGCCGGATACCATAAGCGTATCGTTACGCTGTACTATGCCGTAAGCAGTTTCACCGTATAAGTTATCAAATCTTTTGCTCCAGTAACAATTACCCGCATGATTCAATTTTATGATAACGGCATCTGAAAGCTCATAATCGTTTACTGAACCTACCAGCGCAAAGCCTCCGTCATTGGTTTCAATAGCATCATTTACAACACTCCCATATGCTGCAAATGCACCAAACTTTTTGCTCCATAATAAATTTCCGTCTGCATTTATTCTAAAACATAGCATTTCGCCATTTACCGAGCCGGATATAACGAGGCCGCCATCGGAAACTAGTTTTGCCTTTTTGATGTTGTCGAAGCCATCAGAACCGTACACTTTACTCCATATTATTTTGCCGCTTATTTCCATTTTTACAACAAGGATGTCAACCAGGCCACTGCCAAAACTTGTGGTAGTTCCAACACTATAAAAATAATCTCCGGCAGCTACCACTTCTGTGGCTTCATCTTCCCCGCTTCCCCCTAATAAGAACTGGTAAGTGGGCGGCGGGCATTGCGCCAGGGTGCAAAACGAAAAAATGGAAAAAATGAAAGTTAAAAGAAATAAAAAGGCGGGTTTTGGCCTGGTTGAATAATGGATTTCCATGGTTGGAAAAATTAGGGTACGGAGCCGTGATTGATTGGGTATCTACTGCAAAAGGTAATTGAATTAGAAATAAGCTGAACAATTTTTTATTCCGGGTTTATTTGAGTTGGCATCTTTGGTAGAATTGAAAGAAATTTTAATAATTTTTATTCATTTTCCAACTATAGTTTCATTAGGTTGCGCTTCCTGCTGTATTATGAAAAGACTACTGATTGTTCTATTACTCCTTGCGTTTATTTCACTGGCGGCTATTTACATTTTCATTCCTGAAACACTACATGTTTCCAAAAGTGTTTACTTGCCAACTACTGCCAAATCAGCTGTTCAATATTTGTCAACTTCAGCTTACTGGAACAGTTGGATTAATACCGCGGATGACAGTTCAGGAGAAGCCCGTAATAATTTCACTTACCAATACATACCCGATAGTGTTTTATACAGTGAAGTAAAAGTCAAAATTAAAAGGCCGGGGAGCATTTACAGTAGTAGAATAAATGTGCTTCCTGCAGGAAAAGATTCAGTTGTATTGAGTTGGTCTGCAGAACTGAATGTTGGTAATAGTCCCATTGAAAGACTGAATCAATATAGAGCGGCCGTGCATTTAAAAAAAGAGATGACGGAAGTGTTAGAACGTTATAATAACTGGATTGGTAAGAGCCAAAATGTTTACGGAATACCCGTTGTTCGGGGATTTATCCAGGATTCTGTTTTAGTAACTATAAGAACAACCTTCAATGATTATCCGACGGACAAACAGGTATATGAATTGTTACAGAAATTAAATGATCACTTTGTTAAGTACGGTGCCGAACAAACAGGTTATCCTATGCTTAACGTGACAAAACGGCCTGATGGGATTTTCCAGGTGCAGGTTGCAATACCCATTAATAAAGATGTTGCAGAAACCCCGAATATAGTAATGAAGCATATGGTTTTAGGCTATGCACTCACTTCTGAAATAAGAGGTGGTTATTTTACTATTGAAAATGGTCTTAAAGCAATGGAACAGTATCGGGTAGATTATGATATGAGATCTCCGGCAATTGCATTCCAATCAATCATCACCAACAGGATGATCGAAACGGATACCACAAAATGGATTACAAAATTGTATTTTCCTATATATTAAAATTGCTAAAGATTAGACGTATACATTTTAGTTTTTTATAACAGGTTTTTTGATCTCTAAGCCTGAGCCCGTGAGTTGATACAATAAAGGATAATCATTGTTTTGTAAAAACAATACCATTTGATTTTTGCCTTTCTTTATAAGTTTGATGTCACGTACTTCGCCTTTTACATTTAAGCCTGACAGGCTCTTTGGTAAACAGGTAAAATTTCCTTTCCCATCATTTAGTAAAACGCTTCCATAACTCGCGTCAACACGGCAAAATTGTGGTAGAAAGCCAAACTTATTTCCACCCATAATGAGATCATTAAACCCGTCGTTATTTACATCAGTACTCACAATGGCATTTACTGATGATAATTGTACCTGGTAAGGAAATTTCTTTATGGCAAATTTTCCATTGCCTTCATTAATTGCCATGCAGGATGAAGTGTAATTAAATGATTTGTAACTGCCCTTACTCAATTCTTCTTTTGTAAGCAGATCCTGTATTGATTTTTTTGCGTAATCATTATGCCGTAAGTTTTGTTTTTTTAAATTGGGAAGTTGGTCAGTTAAATCACGTTTTAAAAAAACTGGCAAATCTTTCCCGTCTACTGTTCTCGTTAAGATTTTATCTTTTACCTGGTTATCATCAAAATCGCCTAGCCAAATTTTTACTGGGTGCAATGAATCTGGTTGCAGGTAGAAATTCTCGCCGATATTACCAAGTAACAAGTCGTTGTCTCCATCTCCATCAACATCGGTGCATGCAACAGTTTGCCACCAGCCAAACATATTTGCGAGGTTTGTATTTACTTCCACAAAATGGTCGCCATTAAACGAGAAAATTCGCGGTGTCATCCACTCGCCTGTAATAACCAATTCTTTTTTTTCATCACCCGCTACATTACTCCATAATGCACCTGTTACCATTCCGATATTTGCAATGTCCTGGTTTTTTGTTGCAGCTATATCAGTGAAATGCCCTGAGCCATTGTTTAAATACAAATAACTCACCGGTGACGATCCATACTCAAGCGGCATACTCCTGCTTCCAATGAAAAGGTCAGGATCACCGTCAAGATCAAAATCTTCCGCAACTGCAATAGCGGTATTCATTCCTTTATCATTTGCAAATGCGTTACTGTCAATACTGAAATTTCCATTGCCATCATTCTTGTATAAACGATTCATTAGTTCCCTGCTTCCTGCAGGATGCGTGTTACCCCCTGATCCTACAAACAGATCAAGATCGCCATCTTTTTCACAATCAAAAAATAGAGCAGCTACGTCTTCGAAGCTGGCATAGTAATCAAAAGCGGGCTGTGCTTTTTTCGTAAAGCCTTTTGCTGTTTGTAAATAAACTTGACCGCTTTTACCAGCAGCGCCGCCAATATAAACATCAGCCAAACCATCACCATTTACATCACCCGTCGCCGCTCGTGGTCCTTCTGTTGAAAGCACTCCGGGCACATTTCTTTCGAAATAAAAATCAGTGTAATCGTCTTCGCTGTGTTTATCAAAAAATGGTTGTTGTACGGTAAGTAAGGGTGTAATGGTAGAAGCAACAGGTTGATAGATTATTTTAGATTCACCTTGCTGGATGTTATGAAATTGGTTGATTGCTGGTTGCTTAACTATTTCATAGGATCGGTCAGGCCAAATTACTATCATCGAATCGACCGTTGATTTACCGGTACCGATTATAAGTTGATAATCTGCTGATGATTGATAACCGCGGGTTGGAATAACTTCTCTCGTTTGTATTTGATTGCCACTAAAAACTTTTATGGCACTTCCTATTGCAAATTTGTTTTTTTCTTTCCCTTTAAGACGAATACCGATAAAGTTATTTTTATCTAACTGCCTGCTGTTGTTTTTATAAACAAAACATTTTTCATTCAGGTTATTAATTACAAGATCAAGATCACCATCATTGTCAAGATCGGCATAGGCTGCTCCATTTGAAAAGGATGGTTTTTCAAAACCCCAGTCGGTTCCTTTATCGGCAAACTTCATATTGCCAATGTTTTTATAAGCCTTGTTTGGGATGGAAATTGATGGCATTTTTTCAATGATCTCATCAATCTCTTGTTTTTTTCCCGTCACCGGCATGTTCTGAATAATGTCATTTGCAAAAAAATCGATGAAGTCCTGGTCGGTAAGATCATTGTAAATACCATTACAAACATACAAGTCTGACAGGCCATCATTATCTGCATCAAATATTAAGCCTCCCCAACTCCAGTCAGTTGCAGCTACACCACTATAGAAAGCTGTTTCTGAAAATGTACCATCACCATTATTATGCTGCAAGGTGTTCTGCATGAATTGGTGAAAGAAACCAGCATTCTCTTTTAATTTTTTTATGTCAATGTTTTCAAAAGAAGCAGTTGTTTTAAAACGTATTTCATCGCCCGGCAACATCTCAGTTACAAAAATTTCGGGATTGCCATCATTATCAAGATCGCCCATATCGGCGCCCATGCTGGAATGACTGATATGCTGAATACGTTCTTCTAATTCTTCTTTAAATGTTCCGTTTTTTTGATTAATATATAAATAATCTTTCTCAAAAAAATCGTTGCTAACATAGATATCAGGAAACTGATCATTGTTCACATCGCCTACCGTTACGCCTAATCCAAAACCAATAAGACTGCCGAAAATTCCAGCCTTTTCACTCACATCAATAAACTTTCCATCTTCGTTTTTAAGTAGCTTGTCGCCACCGCCTTTGAAATAGTCCGGCACAGGCCAGTCTTTTGCACGTAGTTCGCGTTTGTTGGCGTAATTCAAAGTATTTACGGGAATAAAACTGTTGTTGAGAATGTAGCAATCCAAATCACCATCTAAGTCGAAGTCAAAGAAAGCAGCATGTGTGCAATAGCCACCTTCGTTGGTCAATCCATATTCAGCAGCAGATTCGGTAAACGTGAGATTGTGATTATTGATGTACAACTGGTTTTTAGGAGCTATCCCATTTATGAAACCGGCATTACAAACATATACGTCAAGCCAGCCATCGTTGTTTATATCAACCATTGCTACGCCGGTGCTCCAATCTGTTTTGGTAACAAAGCCTGCTTTGTCGGAAATATCAGTAAACTGGAAATTTTTGTTATTAAGATAGAGTTTGTTACTGCCCATGTTAGCAGTAAAAAATACATCTGCAAATCCATCGTTATTTATATCACCTACAGCAGTACCACCGCCATTATAAAAGTTTCGGTAGTTAAAAATATTAAGAGCTTTGGTGTTTGTAATCTTATTTGTGAAGTCTATACCACAGTTCTCCATCAAAGTAAACAATGGTTGATAAGAACCGGTATTCTTATCTTTTTTCTTCCCGCAAGAGATAAATGCAATACAGCAAAATATAATCAATGCGACAAAAGGCTTCTTCATTTTTATAAGAATCACACCACTGGTGTTTGGCAATATTGTTTGCTGTGGTTAATGAAAAATTAATGCTTAAGCAAGTTTTTAGACTTTGATATTGAGATAGTAAAACAAATTTGATGAACATCATTTCAGGGGCACACCTAATTCATTAACCTGGTACAATTTAGGAAGCTCATTATTCTGCAGAAATAATAAACGCTGTTTATCTTTTGCCTGTAAGTTTTTAATGTCGCGTATCTGTCCTCTTATTTCCAGGCCACTTTTAGATGCTTCAATTTCATCGAACATAACATTTCCTTTATTAATAAGAACATGACCAAAGCTTGCATCTAATCTTGAGAATTGAGGTAAAAACCCGAATTTGTTTCCTCCTGCTACTACGTCAATTTTACCATCAAGGTTAAGATCCGTACAAAGTATTGCATTTACAGAAGAAAATTGTAAGTAGTCAGGCAGTCTTTGAATGGAAAAATCTCCATTACCATTATTGATTGCTATGCAGGAACTGGCATAATTAAAGATCATCTGGTCGGACCCTGACAATATATCACTGGCAAATAATTCCTGAATGGACTTTTGTGCATAATTCTCATAGTTCAGGTTTTGTTTCTTTAATCCTGGTATTTGATCCGTCATATCTTTCTTTAGAAAAACGGGCACATCTTTTTTGCCAATCGTTCGGGTAATTACCTTATCGATAGTACCATTTCTGTCAAAATCGTTGATCCACATCTTTACCGGGTTTGCTGTATCCGGATGCAGGTAAAAATTCTCACCGATATTTCCCAGTACGAGGTCTTGTTTTCCATCATTGTTGATGTCGCAGGATGCAACCGTTTGCCACATGCCGGAAAATGTTTTGAGGCTCGTTTTAATTTCGTTAAACTGGCGGCCGTTATAAGAAAATATTTTTGTTGGCATCCATTCGCCCGTTATAACCAGTTCTTTTTTAGAATCGCCTGAAACATCGGTCCACAAGGCACCTGTTACCATTCCGGCATTGGCAATAACTGCGTTAATTCCTGTTGCTACATTGGTAAACTGTCCCTTCCCGTTATTTTTAAATAAATAGCTTGTTGGAATCGCCCCATACGAAAATGGAACACTGCGGCTACCCACAAAAAGATCTATGTAACCATCACCATCAAAATCATTGGCTGCTACAACAGCAATATTCATATCATTAGCAGGAAATGCATTCCCGCTTACAGTAAAATTTCCTTTGCCGCTATTGAGATATAACCGATGGTTCAGTTTGCCATCCCGGGGAGGTACATTGTTGCCACCTGAACCTACAAACAGGTCAAGATCCTGGTCATTGTCTGCATCAAAAAACAGTGTGGCTACATCTTCCGAAGATGCGAATGGTTCAAAAGCCTGTTGCCGGGTTTTTACAAAACCACTGTTTGTTTGAAGATATAACTGGCCTGCGTGACCGGCTGCGCCACCAATATAAACATCATCTAAGCCATCGCCATTTACATCGCCGCAAGCAGCCTTTGGTCCTTCAGTGGAAAGCATTTCAGGAATATTACGCTCGGCATAAAAGTCAGTATAGTCGTTTTCGGAATGCTTGTCAAAGAATTGTTTGCGCTCCTCCAATAACAGCTGTTGGTTTGCAATTTCAGTGGCCGGAGTAAAAATTTTTTCTTTGGGTTGCTGAATTACACTCACCTTGTTTACAGGCGGGTTTATCATAATTGTTTCCGACTTGTCGGGCCAGATTATAACCATTGAATCTGCCAGCATTTTGCCAAGCCCGATTATTATTTTGTAATCAACAGATGATTGAAAACCGCGGCTTGGCATTAGTTCGCGACTAAAAATATTAGAACCGCTATAAACTTTGATGCTGCTCCCAACTGCAAAAAGGTTTTGGCCTTTCCCTTTTAAAACAAGGCCGATGTAATTATTATTTTGTGTTTCCCTCGTGTTGTTTCTATAAACAAAAGCTTTTTCGTTTGCGTTATTTATAACCAGGTCCAGGTCGCCATCATTATCCAGGTCGGCATATGCCGCGCCGTTTGAACAGGAGTTCTGCTTAAACCCCAGCGAATTGCCTGCATCGGCGAATTTTAGATTCCCCAAATTTTTAAAAGCCTTGTTAGGTATAGGATTAGCAGGCATCTTGCTAATGATACTTTCAATTTCTTCTTTTTTGCCGGTAAGCGCCATGTTTTGAATAATATCGTTGGCAAAAAAATCGATAAAATCCTGGTTAGTTACGTCATGGTTTATACCGTTACATACGAACAGGTCGTTCAGTCCATCATTATCCATATCAAACAATAGTCCGCCCCAGCTCCAGTCCGATGCGGCTACTCCGCTATAATATGCGATATCCATAAACTTCCCGTTCCGGTTATTTAGCTGAAGCGTATTCTGCATAAACTGGTTGTAAAAACCTTGTTGAACCTTGTATCGATAAACGTCGAAATTATCGAACATCGAAGTGGTTTTCAGGCGAACGTCATCATCAGGCAACATATCAGTTGTAAAAATATCGGGATAACCATCGTTATTAATGTCACCAAAATCGGCACCCATGGAAGCGAGGCTTGTATGGCCCATCCATTCTTCTAACTCGTCTTTAAAGGTTCCGTTTTGTTGGTTGATATATAAATAATCTCTTTCAAAAAAATCATTGGAAACATATACATCCAAATATTTGTCTCCGTTTACATCACCGACCGTTACACCAAGTCCAAAACTTATCAGGCTTCCATGTATACCTATTTCTGCTCCTACATCAACAAATTTGCCATTATCATTTCTCAAAAAACGGTCGCCTCCACCTTTTAGGAAATCAGCTACCGGCCATTCTTTTGCCTGCAAATCACGCTTGTTGGCGTAATTAAGTGTGTTCACAGGAATAAAGCTGTTGTTAATAATAAATGCATCAAGGTCGCCATCCAGGTCATAATCAAAAAAAGCGGTGTGTGTGCAATAACCACCCAGGTTGTCAAGTCCATAAGCCGTCGCAGAATCTGTGAAAGTTAGATCATGGTTGTTGATGAACAGCTGGTTTTTTGGTGCTTTTCCATCAATATAACCGGCATTACAAACATAGAGATCCAGCCAGCCGTCATGATTGATATCCACCATCACTACGCCTGTGCTCCAATCTTTTTTCTCAATAAAACCAGCCCTGGCTGAGATATCTTCAAATTGGAAATTGCCTTTGTTTTTGTACAATTTATTGCTGCCCATATTAGCTGTAAAAAACACATCAGGTAAGCCATCGTTGTCAATATCACCAATGGCTACCCCTCCGCCATTGTAAAAATTCCGGTAAGTAAGCACGTTTAAATCCTTCGTATCGGTAACGTGATTTATAAAATCGATTCCTGTTCCATCTTTCAATTCGAAAAGGGCAGGAGCACCGGTATTTGAAGATTTGCAGGACCAGTTTATGATCGATACAAATAGCACTGCTAACAGAAGTAATTTGGTAGACATACTGAAAAGCAAAAAGACCATTTTTTCAAATGATCTTTCTGTGTTTTAATCAAAAATAACAATTTTAATACCCCGGATTTTGTGTCAGGTTTGGATTAACGGCTATTTGAGAACTAGGAATTGGAAAAATTAAAGTATGTGCAGGAGCTGCTGGTTTATTCTGGTAAGCCAGCAGGTATTTTCCAAAGCGAATTTGGTCTTGCCTGCGGTATCCTTCCCAGTAAAGCTCCCTGCCTCTCTCGTCCAGCAAATTATCTAAAGTAAGAGTAGCCAGGTCAGCTGCACCGCGTTTTTGACGAATGGAATTAACCAGAGTTAATCCTGCAGCTGCATTGCTTGTTCTTAATAATGCTTCAGCCTTCATAAGCAAAACGTCAGCTAAGCGAAACACTGCAAAGTCATTGTTCTTTTGGTCACCGGGGGTGCCATAATCATAAGCATATTTATTAGGCCTTATCCCGGTAAGTTCTAAGGTGGCCGGGTCAGTTTCAACCAGTTTTACATCCCTGGTAAATACCAATGGTTTATCAGCCGGGTTCCTGGCTTTTAGTGGAGCATCGGTAACAAGATCATACTGTTGCCCGAGCATAAATCCAACGTTTACGCGTTTTCCAGGGTTAGCCGGACCACCTGGATAACTGTAAGCAACTCCACGGCGCTGGTCTGTAGCTTCGAACTTGTCGTAAAAATCAGAAAGCGTGGCAAATCCATTCCAACCACTTGGGTTTTGGTTATAATGCTGAACCATGAAGGCAAAGCCGCGTACATTACCGCCACGGTTAGCAGCTGGATCATTCAAGAAAGTTAAAATATTCTCCGTAGACTTAAGGTGATTGTCGGGAGAAAAATTATCAAAGTAGTTAGAACTTAATGAATACCGGCCACTTGCAACGATCTCATCTGCCAAAGCAACAACTTTGTTCATATCCTCAGCAGCAAATGTTGGAGTAGCCCTGTTAGCGTAAACGCCTTTATTCAGGTAGATCTTCATCAATAATGCCTTAGCTGCATTTTTGCTGGCTGTATAGGCAGGCCCGGTAGCGGGAAGATCATTCATTATAGCAGTCAGTTCACTTATAATAAAATCTACTGCTTCCATTCCTTTAAGGGTTATAGGAAGTAATTTATAGTCTTGTAAATCTTCTCTATAAGGAACCTGATCATAGCCATCTACAGTCCAATACATTGATAGAGCTCTAATAAATCTTGCCTCAGCGGCTTCCTGTGCTGAAGGATTGTATTGTAGCACATTAGATGCTGAAAATTGCGTTGCTAATAATTGCTCGAACTGACCTCTAACCTGCGCAAGGTCGGCGTTCCATGTTTTTGAAGAAACAGCTCTCCACGCACCGTTATCGTCCCAGTCACCTGCCCGGGTTGGCGGTATGCCCTCATCGGTGCTAAGTGTTTGCAGAGCCCATAAATCAGCATTTCCCTGGAATGGTCCAGCTATAGAATTGTAAGCTCCTAATAATAACTGGGAAGCTTTAATGTCATTATTATTACTTTCTGCCAGATCACTCCTGAAGCTTTCATCAAGCTTGGTACATGAGAACAGCGAGAGCGTCATTAAAAAAAGAAAGTATCTCTTATTATTATTCATAAAAAACTTTTAAAATTAAAGTGAGAAATTAACGCCTAAAGTGAATGTTCTGGCGGAAGGATAAGGTATGTATTCAATACCAAGTGATGGAATTCCATTCACGCCTCCATCAGTGTTCACTTCAGGATCAAATCCAGTGTAATTTGTTATTACTAACAAATTTTGGCCTGTCAATGAAATGTTCACATTCCGGAAACTTTTGCCAATATTTCCTACGCGGTAGCTAAGGCTTGCGTTTGTCATTTTCACATAATTACCCTTTTCCAGGTTTCGTGTTGAAGGTGCGGGCGCATTTGACAATGACTCCTGTATGCTGGTTCCAACTAATCCTTTAGCAATATTCCTGTTTCCCAGGTTACCAATACCCAACACTGATGCGGCTGTATTATTGTAAATATATTGACCGAAATTACCATTGAAGTTTACAGTTGCAGCAAACTTTTTATAGCTAACATCTGTTGATAATCCTAATAACATTTTGGGATTAGGACTTCCTGAATAATACAATTTACTACCACCATCGGCGTAAACACTTTGCCCGGTTCCCTTATCAATTCCCTCGAATCTTCTGAGATACCAAACATTTAATGGTTGTCCGTTTATAACACGCTGACCATTCACCCCTGAGAAACCCTGGCCTCTTAACGCCCCTGTTTCGTAGAAACCGGCAAGACCTGAAACATCATTTTGCAGGAAAGAAACATTACCGCCAATATTCCAGTTTACCGCTTTATTTCTCACCACAGCCGCCAAAAGGCTTATTTCAACTCCTTTGTTTATTACAAAGCCTTCCAAATTGAACCAAATTCTGCCCGGAGGGGCTGGTTGTATAAGGTTTTGTTCGTAAAGTACGTCACTTGTTTTCTTGTTGAAATAGTCAACGGAGCCACTTAGCCTCTCATCGAAAATAGTGAAATCAAGTCCCAGGTTAAGGGTGGCAGATGATTCCCACTTCAAATCAGGGTTTCCCCAGGTTGCACGATTGATTAAAGGCGCTGAAATACCCGCATTGTATTCTCCGATGGTCAGCCTGTTAAGGGAGGCGCCTGAAGGAAATTCCTGGTTACCAGTTTTGCCCCAACTTGCCCTAACTTTCACATTTTTCACGAAATCGTTGTTTTCCAAAAAGCCTTCCCTTGATACATTCCATGCCACCCCTACGGAAGGGAAATAGCCATATTTGTTGTTTTCACCAAAGCGGGTAGAGCCATCTGCACGAAAAGTACCAGTTACCAGGTATTTATCTTTATAGTTCAAAATGGCACGTGCGAAAAAGGATTGAAGCTCTTGCGTGGGTGACGCAAATGAATACACTCCTCGGCTTGCCTGACTGGTTGTACCTAAGTAGTCATAATAATTGAGCCCCAAGTTTGTAAAATCTCTACCAAATAAACCATTTCCCTTGCTATCGAAGACCAGCCATTCATGACCTATAACTGCGTTTAAGTTCAGGTCAGAACCTATCTTTTTATTATAATTTATTGTATTGGTTATTTGCGTATTGGTTTGTTCCTGGTTGTTCAGGAAAGCAACACCCCTGTTTTCGATATCCTGAGCGTTTAACAATCTGTTAATCTGTCCTTTCCTTGTACCCACCTGGCGGTTAACACTATATAAAAACCGGTATTCTAAATCGTTGGTAATCTTGTACGATGGCGATATACTCGCCAGAATTGTGTTAACTACTGCCAAGTCTTTGTAATATCTTAACTGAGCAACGGGATTTATGGTTGTAGATCCACGCTCGACAAAAGGTGAATCAGTACCTGGCTTATAAAGTTCGCGGGTTGGATTCCATTGTAGTGCCTGGGAAATCAAATTACCTGTAAAACCTACAAAGGCTGAGATTGGCGCAATGCGCTCATTGGTTTGTGTAACCATAACGTTTAGATCAAGTCCCAACTTTTTACTTGGCAGAAATTTGAAATTACTGTTTAGGTTAACGCTCAACTTTTTGAGTTCCGAAGTTTTGACAACACCTTTCTGATCAAGATAACCAGTGGAAATGCGGTAACGTGCATCTTCAGTGCCACCTCCAACTGCTACGTTGTAATTTTGTATCAGACCAGCTTGGGTAATTTCATCAAAAGCATCAACACTTTTGCCAAAGTCACCACTGGTTAAGCCATAGTCTTTTAAAGCTTTCCTGTATTCATCGGCGTTTAGTACCTCAAGTACTTTAGCTACCTGCGAAAAACCTGCAGAAGCGCTGGCGTCAACCTGTGCAGCACCACTCTTACCACGTTTAGTAGTAATAAGGATAACACCGTTTGCGCCTCTTGAACCATAAATAGCTGTTGCGGAAGCATCTTTCAAAATTTCGATACTTGCGATGTCGTTAGGATTCATATAGTTCAGCGGGTTGCCACCGTCATTTCCGAACTCCCCACCACTGCCACCAGGACGGGCTAGTCCGCCAGAAAGTGGGATACCATCAACAACAAATAAAGGCTGGTTGCCTGAGCGAATAGAAGAGGAACCACGGATCCTGATTGTGGTAGAGCCGCCCGGTTGGCCGGTGTTATTTATAACTAAAACACCTGCAGCCTTGCCCTGGATCAATTGGTCAGGAGAGGTGTAGGTGCCTTTATTAAAGTCTTTTGCTGCGACAGAAGCAGTTGCACCAACAAGATCTCTTTTGCGGGCAGTACCATATCCCACCACAACAACCTCGTTAAGATCGTTGGCGGCGGCAGCTAATACAACATCCATGGCACCTTCGGTTATGGACACTTCTTTAGTTCCAAATCCAACTGAAGAAATAACAAGAGTTGTTGCCGAGGCAGGTGCCGAAATGGTAAATTCTCCCATGGCATTTGTTTGGGTACCTTGTTTGGTGCCCTTTATTGTAACGGAGGCACCGGCTACGGCACTACCGTCTTTTCCGTCGGTAACTTTCCCCGACACGGTTTTGTTCTGCGCAAATACTGGTTGCACGCAAAACAGACATACAGCCAACAGACCCATCAGGATGGGAGTTAGTTTTTGTTTCATAAGCAAATTGATTGTTTGATTGATTGGTCGTTTATAATTGAATAATAGCAAGGAATGTGGATAGTGTAAGCAAGCAGCGATGTGTCAGAATAATAAAAATTGGCAAAATGGACAGGCTTATCCAAAGGAATTGGAATTTCCGAAATTGGTATTCCAGCAAAAAATCGTCCAGACAAGCAAGTCAGTTTTAACAATTGTTGTACAAATTACACATTCTGCTACTTCACCACCTAAATTAATATTTGGAATATCAACTTAACTTTTTCGCAAACGTTTGCGGAAAGATTTGCGGTTCAAAACTATTTGTGCAAATTGCATGAAAAATGTAAGGAAAACATTCCTGCGCTGCCTTGTGTTCTACTTAAAATAATATCAGCTTCCGATATAATTGTATTAGATCTTATTCAAAAAGAGCTAAAAACAGCAACAAAGGCCAGAAACACAAGTGCTCCATAAAACACCAACGATTAATAGAAGTCATGAGAAATCCTGCTACTTTAAAAAAAATTTCTGATCACCTGAGTGTCAGTATTTCCACTGTGAGCCGTGCCCTTAAAGATCACCAGGACGTATCGCCCGAAACTAAAAGAAGAGTAAAGGAGCTGGCAGAAATGCTGGATTACGAACCCAATAGTTTCGCAATAAATCTCAGGAAAAAGCATAGTGACCTGTTTGCCGTGATTGTGCCCGAAATTTCCAGCTATTTCTATCATTCATTTATTGAAGCGGTTGAAGAAGAAGCCCGTTTGAAAGGCTTTTCAATTATGATTCTTCAGTCCAGGAACAATCCCGAACTGGAAAGTAATAATCTCCGGCTCTGCAGGTATAACCATGTAGCAGGTGTGTTTATTGCTGTAAACAACAGTTCAGAGAATCATCCAGCTTTCAAAAAGATGGAAGACTGGGATATACCAATGGTGTTTTTTGATAAAGTACCTGCGGAAGGTAATTTTAATAAAGTATGTATGGCCGATGAACAGGCCGGGGCATTATCTGCTGAGAAAATCGTTCAAAAAGGCCATCAACATTTTATTGCTGTGATGGGAAGTCCATCGATGTCGATAACAATTGGCAGGGAAAATGGTATCAGAACGTATCTTAGTAAATACGCTCCAGGTGTAACGTTTGATTGCCTTTATGTTGACCATGGCGAGAAAGTAGAAACTTTGCTCGATAGATATAGCAACAGTGAACTTCAGGGCAAGTTGCTTTTTAGTATGAGCGACGAAATTCTTTGCGGCATCATTCCGTTTTTAAATCAACGCGGTTTAAAACTCCCTGCCGACATTTCGCTGCTCACCATCAGTAATGGATTTTTACCGAGGCTGTTCTCACCACAGGTATGTTATATTGAAACCAATGGCAACAAATTAGGGAAAATGGCCTTTAACCGGATGAGTGAAATACTGGATGGTAAAAAAGTAGTTTGCGAAAGGTTACTGGATTGTGAGTATTTCTCTGGTGGCTCTATGTAAATCTTAGGGCTACGTCAATACCCGCGTTACAGATCAGTATCTTCAAATTAATCAGGGCGCTATTTCACCCCGTTTTTCAAAAGCAACACTTTCTTCCAGTTCTACCACACCGCCGCTGATTGCAAATTTCATCGCATCAGTAGCCGTAAGGTTATTCAACGGTTTGATGCGGTCTCTTCTTACAACAAATAAATTTCCTGATACGGCATAGCTATTCGGAATGTATACGGTGATGTAATCGTTTAATTCAAACTGGCCTAAATCTTCATTGGTTACAAATGCCACCTGGTATACATCAGGTTGGTAGATACTTACAAGTACAGCCTTCTGAAATTTGCGTTTTTTTCCTGCAAAAGCCTCTGAAAAATCTTTTACCAAACTATAGATAACCTTAACCCCGGGCGTTTTTTCAAGCAGGTGATCAAAAAAGCTAAGCAGCCTGCTAACTACAAAGAATGAACTGATATAACCAACAGTTATTAAACCAGCAATAATAATGATGAAACCAATTCCCGGTAAATAAAACGGCTGCGCAGGATTGCCCGATAAGTTTATATAAACAGGTATTAACTGGTCGAGCCAGGTGAAAAGATTTACAATAACCCAGGCGGTAATGGCTACTGGCGCTAGCACCAAAATGCCCTGGATAAAATATTGCAACATTCTTTTAGCTACCGATTTCAGATTACTCATAACAAAATGTACCTGTTTCTACGGGTGTACTGCAAAAATGCCGAATTGTTGCTGCCTGTAATCAAAGTTGCCTTGCCAATTTCAGAATCACAGGCCAATTAAAAAAAGAAGAAAAAATATTTTGGAAACTTTCGTTGTGTTGATAGTTTCCATAGTTTTGCCCGTGTAGAAAGGAAATAGTTATGGAAACAAGTGAGAAAATATTACATAAAGCTTACGAGTTGTTTAAGCGATACGGCATTCGCAGCGTTACTATGGATGAAATAGCAGGGCAATGTGGTGTTAGTAAAAAAACCGTGTACCAGTTTTTTGAAGACAAGGATACATTAGTGGAGAATATCATGCTGAATTTTATAAACAAGTCGCAGCAGAATTGTCAAAAACAACAGGTACAATCAGATAATGCCATTGAAGAGATTTTTTTATCGATGGACATGGTACAGCAAATGATAGAGGGTGTTAACCCGGCACTGCTAAACGATCTGCGTAAATATCACAGCACCGCTTTTGCAAAACTTCAGCAGCATAAGGACGATTTTATGTATGATTTTGTAAAGAAGAATATTGAAAGAGGTATTGCTGAAGGGTTGTACCGGTCGGATATGAAACTGGATATTATAATATCGTTCTACCTGCATTCACTAACACTTCCCATTGAATACGATATTTTACCAAAATCGAGATATACAATTGCTGATCTTGATGCAGAAATAACCTTGTTTTTGTTATATGGATTAGCTAATGCGAAAGGTGTTAAATTAATAGACAAATACAAACAACAAAGAATAAAACTACATACCGTATGAGACAGGTAAAAGTCCTGGTGCTGTTCATGGTGGCAATAGCCATTTCACCCCTGGTAAAAGCACAAACAGATACAGTTGCAAAGGTTCACCAGGTTACCGCACAGGAGGCTGTTGACATGGCCTTAAAACAGCGGACAGAAATATTAAATGCACAGCTGGATTTAAGAAACCAGGGAGCGTTGAATTCTGAAATAACGGGTCAGGCCTTGCCGCAAGTAAAAGGCAATGCAAACCTGATGCATTATTTTAATATTCCAGTGACCGTTTTACCCGATTTTATTTCACCAAGTGTATATGGTGTGCTGGAAAAAGAAGGTGTGCAGGATGGCAGTGGAAACCCTATAAAAGTGCCTTCAGCATTTGCAACTTTCCCGGCACAGTTTGGCACTCCCTGGCAGGCATCGTTAGGTTTTAGTGTGCAGCAATTGCTGTTTCAACCTGATGTTTTTGTAGGATTAAAAGCAAGGAATACAGCACTTGAATTGTATGAAAATCAACTGAAGATTCAACAGGACTCGGTTAAGAGCAATGTTTACCGTAGTTATTACGGTGTGCTGATTGCGGAAAAGGGCTTATCATTTGCGAAGGAGTCGGAATTAAGACTTGCCAAATTGTTTAATGACCAGGAACAACTGTTCAAAAATGGTTTTATTGAAAGACTGGATATTGATAAAACACAGGTTACTCTTAATAATGTAAGAACTACCATTTTACAGCTTCAAAACCTGGTAGATGTAAGCCTTGCCGGTTTAAAATTTGCAATGGCAATTCCTCAAAAAGACAAACTATTGTTATCAGATACTTTGTCTAATGAAGAGATAAAGAAAGATGTATTCGACCTGGCTAATGATTTTAAATATGAAAATCGCAGCGAGGTTCAAACACTTAATTCTTCCAACAAATTACTTTCTTACCAGGTTAAGAGATACCAGTTAGGCGCTATTCCAACAGTAGCTGCTATCTGGAATGTAAACAAAAGTGCACAACGTGCCGAATTCGATATTTTCGACTTCAACGAAAAATGGTTCTTAAGTAACTCTGTTGGATTAAATATCAGCATTCCCATATTTGATGGTAATCAACGACGCAATAAAATAAAGCAGGCGCAATTTTCTCTTGAAAAGAACCGTAATTCTCTGAAGCAGTTTGAGCAGTTGGTCGATTTTCAGATTGTGGCGTCCCGTACCCAACTTGTTAACTCCATTTCTGCATTGAATTCACAGGAAGAAAATAAAGCGTTGGCCGAAAAAGTTTATAATACTACCAAGCTTAAATACGAAAAAGGATTGGGTAGCAGTTTCGAGGTATTACAAAGTGAAACAAGTCTCCAGGACGCACTTAACAATTATTACCAGGCTATCTACAATGCTATAATAGCTAAAATAGGATACCGCAGGGCCCTTGGTAAGCTATAACCTGAAGCCCCAAAACCCTCATTTTAATAAATAAGAACATACAACTATAAACTACAAACTGATATACATGAAAACAATTTTTAAATCAGCATTTCTCCTTTGCATCATAAGCATTGCAACTGCATGCGGTGCTGGTAAAAAAGAAAAAGCAGGCGAATTGGGTGATAAAAAAGCAAAGCTTGCAAAATTCCAGGAAGAATACAATAAACTGGGTGATGATATACGTGCACTGGAGGCAGATATTGCCAAACTGGATACCAATGCGGAGAAAAACTCAAATGCACGGCTTGTTTCTGTAAAGCCAGTAGTGGTTAGCGATTTCAGCCATTATATCGACTTACAAGGTCATATTGATGCAGAAAATATCAGCTATGTATCTCCGAGAGGTATGGGTGGACAGGTTAAACAGATATTGATCAAAAAAGGTCAGACAGTAAAAAAAGGACAATTGCTTTTACGACTGGATGATGCTATAGTAAGGCAAAATCTGATTGCTGCAAGACAAGGTCTTGAAACAATTAAAACACAACTTGCTTTTGCAAAAGACATCTACCAGCGCAGGCAAAATTTATGGGCGCAGAACATTGGCAGCGAGGTGGAGTTGATTACCGCTAAAAACAATGTGCAATCACTCGAGAACCAGTTAAAAGCAACACAGGAAAATGTACAGGTAGTGGCAGAGCAATTAAATACTTCAAATGTGTATAGTGATGTAACCGGCTTTGTAGACGAACTCAATGTAAGAGTAGGGGAAACATTTACAGGTTCTGGTGCTATGGGGCCGCAAATAAAAATTGTAAATACCAGTACCTTAAAAGTAGTCGCTGATATTCCTGAAAACTACCTTGGTTCTGTTGGACTTGGATCAACTGTTATTATCAATGTGCCCGACATAAATAAAAATTATACCAGTACCATCAGTTTTTCAGGAGCATCAATCAACTCAAATACCAGGGGCTTTACAGTTGAAGCAAAAGTGCCGTCTGATGGAGTTTTAATACCTAATATGCTTGCCACCGTACGCATTTTAGACTACAGTGCACCAAAGGCTGTAACCGTTCCGGTAAACGTGGTTCAAAGCGATGAAAATGGAAAATATGTATATGTAATGGCCACCGAAAATGGCAAGCAGGTAGCACGTAAGAAAGTAGTTGTGCTTGGCCAGGTATATGGCGAAAATGCGGAAGTAAAAGGTGGTTTAAAAGGTGGAGAAAGCCTGATCACAGAAGGTTATCAAAGCCTTTATGATGGCCAGATGGTGAATGGTGTGATTTAGAGCACCAGGTAAAACATTGCGTAGTAGTACGCAATACGTGAAATGAATTAAAGACTGAATGCTATTGATTCATTATAAAACATAAACAGTACTTCAATAAAATACCAACATGCAATTCAAAGAAGGAATAGCTAAAAAGTTTAAAGAATTTAAGCCAACCAGTTGGGCGGTTGACAACAAAACAGCTATATACATTATTGCAATACTTATTTCTGCCTACGGCTTAATTAAGTTCAATACCATGCCCAAGGAGCAGTTCCCCGATATTGTGGTGCCAACAATAAGCATTACAACGGTTTACGTGGGTAATTCTCCAAAAGATATCGAGAATCTCGTTACCCGGCCTATTGAGAAACAATTAAAAGGAATTAGTGGTGCCAAGGTCAATAAAATAACGAGTAAATCGCAAGCCGATTTCAGTTTGATTGTTGTTGAATTTGATACGGATATAAAGGTTGATTTGGCAAAACAGAAAGTGAAAGATGCGGTGGATAAAGCACAAACTGACCTGCCAACAGATCTTACACAATTACCAAACGTGCAGGAGTTTGCTTTTAGCGAAATGCCTATCATGTACGTAAATGTAAGTGGTGATTATGATGGTGTTCAATTGAAGCAGTATGCTGATAAAATGCAGGACCGGTTTGAAGAATTGCCTGAGATAACCAGGGCCGAAATTGTAGGAGCACCCGAAAGAGAGATTCAAATAAATGTGGATCCTTATGCCATGCAGACAGCACGTATCAGTTTTACGGATATATCCAACGCAATCAACTATGAGAACAGGGATATTACCGGGGGATTGATGCCGGTGGGTGATATGAAACGCACCCTTCGTGTTCGCGGCCAGTTTGCCACCGCCCTTGATATGCAAAACATCGTAGTTAGAAGTACCGCAAGAGGAAGCAGTGTATACCTGCGGGATATTGCTGAAATACGGGATACCATTAAAGACACCGAAAGCTTTGCAAGACTGGATGGTAAGAATGTTGTAACCCTTAACATCGTAAAACGCAGTGGCGAAAACCTGATTAATGCAGCAGACAAGATCAAAGGGATCGTTACTGAAATGCAAAAATCAGAGGAACTTCCCCGAAACCTTAAAGTAGTTATTACAGGTGATCAGAGTAAACAAACAAAAACTTCATTTAAAGACCTTGTAAATACGATTGTTATTGGCTTTGTGCTGGTATTACTGGTATTGATGTTTTTTATGGGTGTAACAAACGCCTTCTTTGTAGCATTAAGTGTTCCACTTTCGGTATTCGTGGCATTTATGTTTTTGCCCATTGCCGATAGTATTGTGGGCAGCTCGGTTACCCTCAATTTTATCGTGTTATTCGCTTTGCTGTTTGGCCTTGGTATAATAGTAGATGACGCTATCGTAGTTATAGAAAATACTCATCGTATTTATAGTAATGGAAAAGTGCCCATTGTTCGAAGTGCGAAGGAAGCTGCAGGAGAAGTGTTTATCCCGGTTATGGCTGGTACGGCCACTACGCTTGCGCCATTTTTCCCGCTCTTGTTTTGGAAGGGTTTGATAGGCAAGTTTATGATTTACCTGCCTACGATGCTTATTCTTACCCTGGCAGCCTCTTTAATAGTAGCATTTATTTTCAACCCTGTTTTTGCGGTTAGTTTTATGAAGCCGGAAGGCCGTCAGTATGAGCAGCCAAAAAAAGAAATCTTCCGTCATCCACTCTTATACGTGCTTATAGGTTTCGGTTTGCTTTTTCATTTGGCAGGATGGCATGGTGTAGCAAATTTCCTGTTGTTTATGGCTATTTTAATGGTTATAAACAGGTACTTTCTTCGCGATATCATTCATGTATTCCAGGAAAGAATTTTACCGGGTTTGATGAACCGTTATGAAAAAATGTTGAGATGGGTACTGAAGGGAACAAGACCTGCATGGGCACTGGTTTCTTTGTTTGTTCTTTTTCCTGTATCTGTTTTATTATTGATGGCACGTGGTAATCCATCGACGTTCTTTCCCAGCGGCGATCCAAACTTTGTGTATGTGTATTTGAAAATGCCGGTAGGTACGGACATTAAATATACCGACAGCATTACCCATATCCTGGAACAAAGGGTTAGTAAAGTGCTTGAGAAGGAAATGCCTGGCAATGAAGGTGGAATAGTAGAAAGTATCATTGCAAATGTTGCCGTTAGTGCAAACAATCCAAGAGACAATAACAGGAGCACGCAGCCGAATCTTGGGCGCATACAAGTGAGCTTTGTAGAATTCGAAAAACGGGATGGTAAATCCACCATGCCTTTCAAAGAAGAGATTAGAAAAGTAGTCCAGGGAATTCCTGGTGCCAGCGTGGAAGTTGCACAGGAAGATGGTGGCCCTCCAACAGATCCTCCTGTAAATATTGAAATTGCAGGCGACCAGTTTGAAGATATTTCAGAGGTAGCTATCAGTCTTCAGAATTACCTTGATACAAACCGGGTATACGGAATCGAAAATCTCAAGATGGATGTTGATCTCACCAACCCTGAGATAAGCATTCTTGTAGACAGGGAAAAAGCAATGATGCAGGGCATAACAACAGGCCAGGTAGGTGGTGAAATTAGAACAGCCGTTTTTGGAAAAGAAGTAAGTAAATTAAAAGACGGCGAAGACGAATACAAGATCCAGTTACGGTATAATGATCTGCAGCGTAATAATCTTACCGATATCATGAGTATGCGGATCACGTTTATGGATATGAATACCATGCAGGTTAAATCAATTCCACTAAGTGCGGTGGCAAGTATCGATTACACAAATACTGCCGGTGCTATAGGCCGTAAAAATGTAAAAAGAACCATCCAGTTACAATCAAATGTTATTGACCCTTCTTTAACAGGAAAAATCAACAAAGAACTGGAATCAAAGATTTCCGACTTCAAATCAAAAAGTAAAATACCGGTTGATGTAACTATTAAACTTACCGGCCAGGGTGAACAGGAAAAAGAAACACAATCATTTCTTGGTACTGCCTTGTTAATTGCACTAGGTATAATTTTCCTCATACTGGTGCTGCAGTTTAATAGCATGAGCAAACCATTTATTGTTCTTACAGAAATATTTTTCTCGGTAATTGGCGTATTGCTTGGTTATGCTTTTACTGGGATGACCATTGCAACGATCATGTTGGGAGTTGGTATCGTAGGTCTTGCCGGCATTGTAATCAAGAATGGTATTCTTTTAATAGAATTTACGGATGAATTGCGCGGACGGGGCTTTAAAACAAGAGAAGCGGCTATACAGGCTGGCCGGATTCGTATTATTCCTGTTATGCTTACAGCTATAGCAACCATACTTGGTTTGTTACCGCTTGCTGTAGGTTTTAATATTGATTTCGTAACACTTTTTACCGATCTTAACCCGCATATTTTCTTTGGTGGCGATAGTGTTGTTTTCTGGGGACCTCTTAGTTGGACCATCATATTCGGTCTCATCTTCGCCTTCTTTCTTACATTGGTAATGGTACCAGGCATGTATTTGATCGCTGAAAGATTGCGTAGGCCAATGGAACGTTTTTATGGAACAAAATTCGTTGCGCTATTTGGTTTCACAGGTCCATTCTTTTTCATCTTTGTTGGCATCATGTACCTTGTTAGAAGGTTGCAGGGTAGAAAAGTTTGGAATGGCTTACAGCGAGCTCCGGTGAACGCCTGATTCAATTATCATTCTAATTTAAAAAGTCATTCATCTTTATGAATGGCTTTTTTATTTTGGGTAATTACAATATAAAAACAGCTGCATTGCAAACAATACATATGTTTTATAACCAATTAATGTTTTTTTTTAAGTTTAATGGTATGAATTTTTTATTTTAAACGTTGTATTTATTACAATACAATAATTTGCACTGTAAATTAGTGCCAACATTTTAAAACTTACTAACCATGGCCAAATCAAAAAAATTGAAAAGCAGTAAAAAAGCTGCACCAAAAGCAGCTAAAAAAGCTGTACCTGCAAAGAAAGTTGCAGTTAAAAAAGCCGCTAAGAAAGCAGCTCCAAAAAAAGCAGTAAAGAAGGCAGCGAAAGCAGCTCCTAAGGAAGCGGCGGTTAAAAAAGGCGCAGCAAAAAAAGCAGCTCCTAAGAAAGCAGCCAAGAAAGGTTCTGCGAAGAAAGTAGCTGTAAAAAAAGCGGCTCCTAAAAAAGCAGCTCCAAAAAAAGCAGCTAAAAAATCTTCTATTAAAAAGGTTGTAAAAAAAGCAGCTGGTAAAAAAGCAGCAGCGCCTAAAAAAGCAGCCAAGAAAGGTTCCGCGAAGAAAGTTGCTGTAAAAAAAGCGGCTCCTAAAAAAGCAGCAGCTAAAAAAGGTTCTGCTAAAAAAGCAGCTCCAAAAAAAGCAGCAGTAAAAAAAGGCGCGGCTAAAAAAGCGGCTCCTAAAAAAGCAGCAGCTAAAAAAGGTGCAGCTAAGAAAGTAGTGGCACCTGCTAAAAAAGCTATTAAAAGAAGAAAAAAAGCAGCACCCGTTGAAGCAACTGTGGAACCAATGGCAGCACCTGTTGAGGAAACACCGATTGCAACACCCGCACCCGCAAAAGTTAAACGTGTAAAAAGAAAAAAAGAAACACCAGCCGAAGCTCCGGTTGAAACACCGTCAGCAGTTGAAGCTCCTGCAACAGATGATGTAGCAACTGAAGTTCCTGCAGAATAGTTTTTTCAAAATATAGTTCTTGAAAATAGCCTGGCTTGTGCCGGGCTTTTTTTTATCAATTATTAGCGTGATTAGTTATTGAAGGTTGTTACTTCGCAAATACAAAAATTATAAGTTATGGCAATAGCACACGATATAGATTATCGCATTTACGGAGAAGAAATGCAGTACGTTGATGTTGAACTTGATCCGGGTGAAACCGCGGTTGCAGAAGCAGGTGCCTTTATGATGATGGATGATGGTATCCAGATGCAAACCATTTTTGGTGATGGTAGTCGCCAGGAAGGAATGGGCGGTGGTATGCTGAACAAATTATTTAGTGCAGGAAAGAGATTGCTTACAGGTGAAAGCTTGTTTATGACTGCATTTACAAACATAGGCCAGGGAAAGAAAAGAGTAGCTTTTGCTTCACCATACCCGGGCAAGATCATCGCTCTTGATCTTACAGACTATGGAGGAAAAATCATTTGCCAGAAAGACGCTTTTTTATGTGCCGCCCGCGGTGTTAGTATCGGCATCGAATTCCAACGCCGGCTTGGTACGGGCTTATTTGGTGGCGAGGGTTTTATCATGCAAAAATTGGAAGGCGATGGTCATGCATTTGTACATGCAGGCGGACATGTATTTGAAAGAAATTTGCAGCATGGTGAAAGTTTACGAATCGATACTGGTTGCCTGGTTGCCTATACAAAAGAAGTGCGGTACGATATTCAATTTGTAGGTGGAATTCGAAATACACTCTTTGGTGGTGAAGGTGTGTTTTTTGCCACTTTACAGGGCCCCGGTAAAGTTTGGATACAAACCCTTCCCATTAGCCGGTTAGCGAGCAGAATACTTTCTTATGGTACCTATAATCGTAAAGAAGAAGGCAGCCTCCTTGGCGGTTTGGGAAATTTGCTGGATGGTGATGGCAGGTAATTTGTTGTGCAAACAGGCGCCGGTTGTAATTAAGGTCTTGTAATTGCTTCCGCTGTTTTTCTTTTAAAGCGAAGCAGAAAAAAACTGGTCATTATTTTCTTGTGCTTTCTTCCCTTGAAGGTTTTAATGGGTGGTGAGAAAGAGAAAGTTTTAAACTTTAAAAGTTTCTGTATCCATCCGCCTATTTTTGCGCTCTTTAAATCAAATAGTTCTAATGATAGATGTTTTACTGGGTCTCCAATGGGGCGATGAGGGTAAGGGTAAGATAGTTGACTACTTTGCTCCGCAATATGATATTATAGCCCGGTTCCAGGGTGGACCAAACGCGGGTCATACATTGTATGTACAAGGGCAGAAAGTTGTATTGCACCAGATTCCTTCGGGAGTTTTTCACCAGCATACCATCAACCTCATTGGAAATGGTGTTGTGCTCGACCCGGTAACCTTAAAAAAGGAATGCGAAACTGTAGCGGGATTTGGAGTAGATGTAAGAAAGAACTTGTTTATTTCTAAAAGAACCCACCTGATCCTGCCAACTCACAGAGCCCTGGATAAGGCCAGCGAATTACAAAAAGGAGAAGGTAAAATTGGTTCTACCTTAAAAGGAATCGGACCTGCCTACATGGATAAAACAGGGCGAAATGGTTTGAGAGTAGGTGATTTGCTTGATAAAAGTTTTACTACAAATTATATTAAGCTCAGGCTAAAACACCAGCGTTTACTGGACAATTTTAATTTTACAGAAGATATCACAAGTTGGGAAGAAGAGTTTTTTGAAGCAATAGAGTTCTTAAAAACCCTGAACATAGTTAACGGGGAATATTTTATCAATGACCAGCTAAAAGCTGGAAAAACGGTTTTGGCAGAAGGTGCCCAGGGTAGTATGCTCGATATTGATTTTGGTACCTTCCCCTTTGTAACAAGCAGCAGTACCATCACAGCTGGTGTATGTAACGGTTTAGGTGTGGCACCGCAAAAAATTCGCGATGTGCTCGGCGTAACCAAAGCGTATTGTACCAGGGTTGGTGGCGGACCGTTTCCAACAGAACTGGAAGATGAAACCGGCGAAGCTTTGCGCAAAGCAGGTAACGAGTTTGGCGCTACAACCGGCCGTCCGCGTCGTTGCGGATGGATTGACCTGGTTGCATTACAGTTTGCCTGCATGATTAATGGGGTCACCAAAGTAGTGATGACAAAAGCAGATGTGCTGGATAATTTTACCCCGCTACAGGTTTGTACAGCATATAAAATAGATGGAGAAGAAACCAGTGAGATTCCTTTTCAAATGACCAGGGTTAAAATTGAACCTGTATTACGCGAGTTTGAAGGATGGCATACTGATACTACTGCATGTAAAGACACTGCTACACTTCCGGTAAAAATGAAGGAGTATATTGATTTCATTAATAATTTTATCGGGGTTCCTGTAGCATGGGTGAGTAACGGACCCGGCCGCGATCAAATAATAAAAATGTAATTTTTTTGGGTGACCTTCAACAAAGATTAATATTGAATATTAGAATAACAGTGGTTAGATCAGGGCTGGAACCACAAAATATTTTTTTGTAATTTTTTTGGCGGAATAAAAATCACTTCTAAATTTTGACACTGTAAACATTGGAAAATGGCAATAAAAAAAGATACAGGTAAAAAAGATATAGCCGGCAAGAAAGCTGCGCCTGCAAAAGTTTCATCTGCGTCCAAAAGCACGAAAAAAGCAGATGAAGATGAGGACGAAATAGATTTAGACGAAGAAGAAGCTGCTCCGAAAAAAGGAAAAGCTTCAAAAGCCACATCTAAAAAAGCAAGTGATGATGAGGATGACGACGATGAGGCTGAGGATGAAGTAGATGAATGGGAAAAGCCTGCAGAAGACGAAGATTCATGGGATCCTGATTTTGAAGAGTTTGATCTTCCAAAATCAAAAGTAAAGAAGGCCGGAACCAAGAAAGGCGAAGAGGATGACGACTTTAAGTTTGATGATGGAATGGAAGAATTTGATGACCTGTTTGGCGGAGGTGGCAGCAAAGGCGGCAACTTTGATGATGATGATGATTTTTAAGCCAGCAAGTACTGTGAGCTTCCTGGACACAGTAATTACAAACATGCTTAATGAAACTTTTGAAGTAGTTGATTTTAAGGGTATTAAAGAACAACTGCTGATTTGGGCGAGCCAATTCAGCAGTTGTTCTTTTTTAGACAATAATCATTACCCCTCTCCGTGGGAACAACAGGAATGTTTGGTTGCAGCCGGCATGAAATCAATGTTCCAAGCTGCCCCCGGAACTGCTTTGGAAGATCTGCAGCTTTATTTAGATTCCAACAGCGGACGATGGATTTTTGGCCATATCTGTTATGACCTGAAAAATGAAATAGAAAATCTGCCTGTAACGCCTCCCGGTAAAACGGGGTTTGAAACAGTGTGTTTCTATGTTCCCGAAACGATCGTTCAATTGTCGGCCGGCAAAGCAACTATTTATGTTCTTAACGGCGATCCCGCGGCAATTTGGGAGCAGGTAACCAGTACGCCGGTAAATTCCCTTGAACCGGAGGTTCATGTCAATTTGCAGTCCCGCATCACCAGGCATCACTATCTTGATACCATCGAAAAAATAAAAGAGCATATCCATCGGGGCGATTGCTACGAGCTAAATTTCTGCCAGGAATTCTTTGCCGAAAATGCACCTGTTGATCCTGTTAGGTTATTCAGGGAACTTAACCGCTTTTCTCCAAACCCATTTTCCTGCTATCATAAAATAAATGATTCACATCTCGTATGTGCTAGCCCTGAGCGGTATTTAGCGCGGAAAGGAAACAAATTGTTTTCCCAACCCATAAAAGGAACTGCTTCCCGAAACCTGGATGATGCGGCAGATGACGCGTTAAAATTGCAGGAATTGCAAACCAATCAGAAAGAACGCAGTGAAAATGTGATGGTAGTAGACCTGGTGCGAAATGACCTGTCACGTATCTGCCTCGAGGGAACTGTAAAGGTGGATGAATTATTCAAAATCTATTCTTACCCGCAGGTGCACCAGATGGTTTCAACAATAAGTGGTTTGATTCCTGAAGAAACGCCATTTACGGAAATTATCAGGTCCACTTTTCCAATGGGAAGTATGACAGGTGCTCCAAAAAAAAGAGTAATGGAATTAATTGCTGCTTACGAAACCGGTAACAGGGGATTATTTTCAGGCACTGTGGGTTATATTTCCCCATCCGGGGATTTCGATTTTAATGTCGTAATCAGGAGCCTGTTGTTTAATGCCAAAACAAATTATTTATCTTGTTGGGTAGGCGGCGGCATTACCTGGTACAGTAATGGCCTTGCAGAGTATGAAGAATGTATGCTTAAGGCCATGGCAATAAAAAAGGTGCTGCAACCTGCAGCACCTAATATTTCTTCTCCCTGAAATAGTTATTTCTTACGAACGGTTTGTTTGATTTTTTTCTCGGCCGGGAATCCCTGGCTGAAGGCCGAAGCTGATTCAATACTTGCCATAATCGATTGTCTCAAAATGATATAACGATTAGCTTCAAACAGTTCCATTTTTTCTTTCGGCAACCGAAGCGTGCAACCATTTTCGCCATTTACAAGTTTATCAAATTGTGAATTCAATTTATTAAACTCACCGATATCCATTCCAAGCTGGTTAGCCACAACAACTGAATTGTATTTTCCCTGCAACGGCGCCGTTACTGTATTGGCAAGTATTTCCTCACTTAGCTGGCTTTGCATTAACAAAGCAGTTGTTTGAGTTTGTGCCTGTATAGCTGCCCATTCATCATTGGTGGAAGTAGTTTCACCACCATTTCCCTCCATCAGGTAATGTGTACCAATAAATTTCTTTACATGATTGCGGCTTTCTTCTGGTAAATAATATTGCAATTTCCAGAAGTCTTTGCTTCCACTTTTGCGCATAGCATTGAATACGCGTCCGGGCCCGCCGTTGTAGGCAGCTATAACCAACAGCCAATCGCCGAGTTGACCATAAAGTTCGTGTAGATATTTTGCTGCTGCCTGTGTACTACGATAGTAATTTGCTCTTTCATCTACCTTTCTATTGATTACGAGCCCCATTCTTCTACCTGTTTCGGGCATAAACTGCCAGGGGCCGGCCGCACCTACCCAACTCATTGCCCAGGGTTTTAAATGGCTTTCTATTACGGCCAGGTATTTCATTTCTTTCGGAATGCCATAGCTGGAAAGAACATTATCCATCATCCTGAAATAGGGCTGACCCCATATTTTCATGGATGCCATTTCTTTTCCATGTTTGGTCATGTAATCTTTTACATAAACAAAAGCGAGCGGGTTAATTTGAGAAGTGTAGGGCTCTGCAGGGTTGTAGGTCTCGCTCTTAAAAAGATTTTTAAATCCTAAATTTTCCAGGTTCTCATCGCTGGCACTATCTTTTTGAATTGTTCTCTTTGTTGGGTCAGCGGTTTCATCTGATCTTCCAATTGCTGTGTATGTACTGGCAACAATACATATCATACAAATCCATTGCTTCATGCTTATATTCTGCTTTTGCGGTATTCATCATCTTAAAAACAATGAATGCCTGGTTTGAATAAAAGGCATTTTTCCAAGAAAAAAACCAATTGCGAGTCTACCTGTTCGAATGAAGGTAATGACAAATTTTATGCAAATCTAACTCTTGCCACCTGTCTGTGAGCACCTGTACTCCAAAGTTCATCCCGTTTGAGTGTCTGAACAGGGGTACAGACAAGCCCGGTAGTCCGGCAAGATTGGCAAAAACGGTATAAATATCTGCCAGGTACATAGCCACAGGGTCATCCATTTTCTCACCTAAAACAAAGGCAGTGGTTGGACTTACCGGCATTATTATAGCATCATAATTCTCAAATATTGCCGCAGTTTGGTTGAAAATCAGCCGCCTGACCTGCTGGGCCTTGTCGAAGTAAGCATCATAATATCCTGCGCTTAAAACAAAACTTCCCAACATAATTCGCCTTTTAACTTCCAGTCCAAATCCTTCGCTGCGGTTTTGCTTATAATATTCTGTTAAATCATCCGTATTGCCTGCCGCATGGTGTCCATAACGTACGCCATCGAACCTGCTGAGGTTACTGGAAGCCTCAGCCGTAGTAAGCACATAGTAAGCCGGAACAATGTAATCCAACAGGTCAAAAGGAACGGCTTCCACTGTATGCCCCTGTTCCCGAAGCTTATCGAAATAAGTATTTATGGACGACTTAATTTCAGGATCTAACCCGGGTAATTCCATCGTTGGAGCTAAATACGCGAAGCGGTAATTGTATTGTTTGTTTTTTTCTAATGGTGCAAAGTTCCTTAGTGGTATCGGTGAAGAAGTGCTGTCCATTGGATCATACCCTGCTATTGATTCCAAAACCAATGCGGCATCAGGAATATTACGGGCGAAAATTCCTACCTGGTCAAAGGAAGAAGCATACGCAATTAAGCCATACCTGCTTATTCTGCCATAAGTAGGTTTTAGCCCCACTATTCCACAAAAATCGGCTGGTTGCCTTACAGAACCGCCCGTATCACTACCTAAACTAACCATACACAAACCCGCTTGCACAGCTACGGCAGAACCACCGGAAGAACCACCTGGTACACGGGTATTATCGTGAGCATTTAATACTGGGCCATAAACCGAATTTTCGTTGGTACTACCCATTGCAAATTCATCACAATTTGTGATTCCTATGATTATCGCACCCGCATCCAGCAGTTTTTGAACGGAAGTAGCATTATAAATTGCCTTGTAGCCTTCAAGCATTGCCGATCCCGCAGTAACTGGCTGGCCTTTATAACATAAAACATCTTTGATAGCAACAACAACCCCAAACAAGGTGTCTCCATTACCCGCGACACCTCTTTTATCTAAACTTTTGGCCTGTTGAAGAGCTGCGTCGGCACAAACCAACACGTAAGCATTTAAATGTTTATTGGCTTCTATAACTGCGAGGTAATGTTCAACTGCCTGTACACAGGTAGTATCGCCATTTAGTAATTGTTCCCGGTAATCTGCTATAGTAGTAAAAGTAAATGCCATCGAATATTGGGTCTTAAGAACCATTGTTGGAGTGGTTCATATTGTTTCGGCCGCAAAAATAAAAAAGCAGGTGCAAGTAAAATCATTTACCCACAACTGCCGTGTTTAGCTGAAAATCAGGCTTAAAAATATCTTAAGAAGCTGTTTCTGTTTTCTTTTCCTTTTCGGTCATGCCTTCTTCAATTTCTTTTTTCACATTCTGCTTGGCGTCGTTAAACTCGCGTATACCCTTTCCAATGCCACGCATAAATTCTGGTATTTTTCTGCCACCAAAAAGAATTAATACAGCCAGAACAATCAATATCCACTCGCTGCCACCTGGCATAGACAATAGTAACATAGAAAATGTTTTTACAAAGATAAAAGGCCTGTCGCCAATAAAAAATTAAAATGTAGGGCAGTAATTCACGGATTTATAATCTGGTGGCTAATCGTTTGTTTTTCAATTAAGCAGCTGTTCATGAGCCCAAAAAAGGTTTTAAAACAACTTTTATTCTTTTGCCTGCTGGCTTTTTATCACTCCAGTCTGCCAGGTTACATGGCTTATGAAAACTGTTTTATATTATCTTCTTCCTTTTCCTTCAAGATAATCTACCTGCTCTTTGCTGCCAAGCCTTAACCTAAGTGGAACTTTTGTAAATTTCTCCAGCCTCCATTCCTGCCTGCAAGCCCATCCAAGTTTATAGTTGAAATAGTTTTCGGGCAGCGTAACATTTTTTATTGAAAAAAAACTGGGAAGTGTTGAAACTGCGGTTATAAATTGCGGTTGAAATTCTTTTAAATAGGTTTCTTGTTGTTTAGCAGATAAATTTGGATGCTGTTTAAAAAACAATAGCATAATTGCCTGTTTTTTATAAGCAATCGCCACATTTAATTCTTTTGTTGTCCATACTAATTGGCCATGTGTAACTTGTGCATGTGTTGGTTGCCTGATAACGAAAAGAACAAACAAGCAGAAAATCAATTTATACATAGCAGGATGTTGCGGATGTAAATTACATTTTAAGGTAGCAGAATCAGAATATTAATTACCGGAATTATTGGTTGATGGCATTAGGACAAGCATTACAACAAAAACAACTTCTTAAATTACTACCTCAGCAAATTCAGCTTATGAAATTGCTGCAGGTGCCAACTGCCAATCTGGAGGAACGAATTAAGGAAGAGCTTGAGGAAAATCCTGCATTGGAAATGACCGAAGAGGACTCAAGAGATGATGTGGATATGGAAGGTCAGGAAGCTTTAAGTGATTATGAATTAGCAGGCGATAGTGATGACGATGATGGTGACAGCATGGACGATAGCTATGACACTATTGACCTGAGTGACTATGATACGGATGATGAAATTGCGGATTACCGCATGCGGGATGATAATTACCCTGAGATGGACGAAAAACAGGTAATGCCATACAAGGTAGAAACCAATTTTCATGATTTGCTGATTCACCAGCTGGGCCTGTTAGAACTTGATGAAAATACACAAAGAGTAGCAGAACAAATTGTGGGTTCAATTGATGATGACGGGTACCTGCGCCGCGAGGTTTCATCGATTGTAGATGATTTGGCATTCAGGCAAAATGTAATTACAAGCGATGCAGAAGTAGAAAGCTTAATAAAAAGAATTCAGCGTTTCGATCCTCCCGGAGTATGTGCCCGTAACCTCCAGGAATGTTTGTTGTTGCAGCTAAGAAGAATAAAGGCCGAGGGCGGCGATGTGGATTTATCCATACGCATCATCAAAGATTATTTTGACGAGTTTACAAAGAAGCACTACGAAAAAATTCAACGGGGTTTGAATATAGATGATGACCAGTTACGTGACGAGATAGGTCATATCATCAAACTAAATCCAAAACCCGGGGGAAATGTTGGAGAGGTAAATACAGCAGAGAATTATGTAATACCTGATTTCTATATTATAAACAATGCAGGCAAACTGGAACTTACTCTCAATAGCCGGAATGCACCCGACCTGCGCATCAGTGGTGATTACAAGGACATGCTGCGTGACTATGACCGTGGTCCCAAAAAAGATAAACGTCAGAAAGAAGCGGTAATGTTTATCAAGCAAAAGATAGATGCCGCCAAGTGGTTTATCGACATCATAAAGCAAAGGCAGGAAACATTGTATAACACTATGTATGCAATTATGATGCACCAGGAAGAATTCTTTCTTACCGGTGATGAAACAACCATGCGGCCAATGATCTTAAAAGACATTGCTGAAAAGACCGGTCTCGATATTAGTACCGTAAGCCGGGTTGCAAATAGCAAATTTGTTCAAAGTGAATTTGGCACTTACCGCCTTAAATTTTTCTTTAGTGAAAGCCTGAGTACAGATAGCGGGGAAGAAGTTAGTACCCGGGAGGTGAAGAAAATTTTGAGTGATATTGTTGTTGCTGAAGATAAAAGAAAGCCCATCAGCGATGACCAGCTTACCGACATGCTAAAAGAAAAAGGATACAATATAGCCCGTAGAACAGTTGCCAAGTACCGTGAGCAACTAAACATTCCCGTTGCAAGGCTGCGAAAGGAACTTTGATAGTAGTTGCCTCATTTTCACATTTCAAGAAATACATATTGCTGTATTCTTGCATTATAGAAGCAAAAACAATCGCATTGCCGTTGGGCGGCTATTCCATTTCCACATTCCATATATTATCGCATGAATCTCACCATTACCACCCGCGAACTTATTAAATCGTACAGCAACCGTACCGTGGTAAATAATGTTTCCATTAGCGTGGAGCAAGGGCAGATTGTGGGTTTGCTGGGACCAAACGGTGCAGGTAAAACAACCACCTTTTATATGGTGGTTGGATTGATCAGGCCTGACGCGGGAGAAGTATACCTGAATGATGTAAATATTACAAGTTTGCCCATGTACAAAAGGGCCCAAATGGGTATTGGTTACCTGCCGCAGGAAGCCAGTGTTTTCCGCAAGCTTACCGTTCAGGATAACATAATGGCCGTTTTGGAAATGACCAATATGACAAAAAAAGAAAGGGAATTAAAAGTAGAGGCGCTGCTGGAAGAATTTCACCTAACGCATGTTCGCCATAACAATGGAGATAGCCTGAGTGGTGGCGAACGCAGGCGTACAGAAATAGCCCGTGCACTTTCAGTTGACCCAAAATTTATATTACTCGATGAACCATTTGCAGGGGTAGATCCCATAGCTGTTGAAGATATACAGACAGTAGTGGCAAGACTTAAATACAAGAATATTGGTATACTTATAACCGACCATAACGTAAATGAAACACTTAGTATTTGCGACCGTGCTTACCTCTTAATTGATGGCAAAATATTTAAACAGGGAACGGCGCCAGAACTGGCCGATGACGAACAGGTGAGACGCTTATACCTTGGTACCAACTTTGAACTAAAACGCAAAGACTGGATAATTAATATGGAAAGAGATTATGCGGCAAAACAGGCGCAATTATCAGAATAACAGGTAACCCACTATTATTTTTTCTGCAGGGCTTTTATAGCCGCCGGGATAAATATTCTTTTTTTAGTGGTATTCATAATTGCCAGTTCTTCAAACAAGTTACTCTCATTATCGAGGAAACGCAATAACGAAGTCGTTTTGTTTTTTTTGAACATCGAGTAAAATACATCCGCACCTGCAATCTTACGTTCATGTAAAACTTTTAATAATACCGTATCATAAAAATGAAAACGGGCTGGTTGTTTGTTTAAAACAGGTACACCACTTTTAATCATAGAATTTACGATCGCTTCACTTTGTTTCTGGATAAATGAAAAAGTATAACCACTGGATGCTTTGGTTTGACCGCCAGCCGTTCCAATAAAAAACACTTTTCCCTGTTGTTGAAGAAATTCAAAATTGGTCATGGGAATGACGCCTTTTTCTACATCGGTAATTTTATAACCTGAAATTTTAAGTTGGATGCTGATAAAATCCCTGAGACCTGCGTCATATTCTTCGTCTGTGATAATCTCCTCTGTAAATAAAGTATATTCAATTAGGGCCCTGCGCTTTGAAACCGGCAGAACATAAACAAAAGTGCATCCATGATTTTGCGGTGTGCAAAAGTTCATAAGATCGGCCTGTTCGGGATCAAATGCATCATAATCAGTTTCAATCCACCAACCCTTGAAATGTTGCAAGAGGTACAGATCTGTTGATTTTAACCGGGGCATATCCAGCAAAACAGAAGAGAAAATACAGGGCGCACTAAATACGCCGCCGGTCGTTGTTACTGTTCCCTTGTCCGGGTCCGTACCTGTTATTTCAGCGAAGTGAATTTGAACATTCGAAGCTGAGCGAATCATATTAAAACAATGCCGGTAAAAATCTTCGCTCCGGATCATCTTGTAACTATACGGAGCTATGTTTAACAACAGGTTTTCAGCGGGATGTTTTAACCAGAGTTTTGTCCATTGATGATGCACAATCCCGGCATCTTTCCAGGACGCTTCCAGATTGCCGGCATCCCAAAAACACCAGGTTTTATCATTGCCCTTTTTAGGCGATTTATCTATAAGCAGGATCTTTTTTTGTTTGAAGTGCCCCGATTGAATTATCCTTGCAACAAGGCTTAAACCGGAACAGCCCGCACCTAAAACAATGTAATCGAATTGTTCGGGCGAATCACCTGTATTGCGCTGCTGATTAGAATTGTTACCTGCTGAAGTGAGTGACACAAGAATGTTTAATAGGATTACAAATGCCGGTTACAAAAAATTAAGCCTTTTGTTTCATGGCATTGTCACGCTTTATTTTATCCCAATATTGTTTGGCAACAAACAGTAAACCAAAGCTTTCACCCTGGTGTTTGCCTATATGTTTGTGGTGCATTTTGTGTGCCCAGCGAATAGTTCGAACATAGGTATTATTGCTGCGGCTGAACCATTTAAACCGCTGGTGGATAATTACATCGTGCACAATAAAATAAGCAAGTCCGTAGAGAGTAATGCCAATACCAATGCAGGCAACCCAGTATACCTGGTTTTGCAAACCAAGCATAATGCATAACCATCCGGGTATTGCAAAAATCAAGAAGAATGCATCATTTTTTTCGAATTTATGACCACGTGGATTATGATGATCCTCATGCAGGTTCCAGAGAAATCCATGCATCACGTATTTATGTGTGCACCAGGTAATGCCTTCCATGGCAATAAACATAGCAAGACTATATATTATCCAATAACCGAGGGGCATTTTTTAAGCTTTTAAATGTTTTTACTTTTTTCGTACGCTAGTAAAAAGTATTGATCAACAAAAAGAACATAAACTGAATCAACAACAAATGTACTGCGAAGAGGTTCTGTTTTTTAAAGGATAACAAATGGAATGCTGTTAAAATAAGTAAACTAACAAACCACCATGAGTAATAGTTGGAATTCGGTATTTCGTTTTCTGTCCACTTCCAATAGCCCAATTTAATTGCAGATGGCTCAATTACATAGTCGAAAAGAACTGCCAGCAACGCACCATCAATAACAGTTGATAAAAACACCCAGCCTTTGGAAGAAAATGAAAATGTTTTCCTGTTAACGGTCTCAGCCGGTTCGGATTTTGGTGTAAGCGAAGCTAATTTTTTATGCAGCATATGCATACTTATTCCAATACAATAAAGGGTAACCAACCATTGCAAACCAATTATCCAGGGAACCCCATTTAACTTGGGACCAAGCAATTCGCCGTAGGTATAATCGCCAAATAAAATGCCGGTATGAATGCCGATGTATTCTGCTATGAAACCGGCTGTATACGCGACCAGGCAAAATGTCAGGAAAGCGGCATTGATTATTTCCTGGGTCCAGAAGATTAATAGGGCACAAATAATAAGATTAAGCGGTGTTAAAGCTATAAATAAGGGCGATTTGAAAATAGCAATAGCTATAAAACCAGAAATATGAAAAGCGAGTGAAATTAATGTTGCTGTTTGTTGCCGGTTTATTTTGTTCATAATTAGTACACAAAAAACTGTAGTTAGCCGCCGATCTATCATTCATTTTCATCGGCTGGGGGGTAACATTTCGCTCATAATTTTTGCGCTGTTCAGGCAAAGCGGGATGCCACCTCCGGGGTGAACACTACCGCCTACAAAGTACAGTCCTTTTATTTTGCTGGTAAAATTTGGGTGCCGCAAAAAAGCAGCCATTTTAGAATTCGAACTTGTTCCGTACAAACTACCCATAAATGATGCGGTGCGGCTCTCGATACTTCGTGGATCAAGTAATGCCTCTGTTCTTATCAATGGTTCGATATCGGTATGCAGCATCCTGTTTATCTTATCGATAATGTGTTGTCGGGCTTGTGATTGTAGTGCAGTCCAATCCTGGCCGTAATTGGCCGGTGCATTTACCATTACAAACCAGTTTTCCTGCCCTGCCGGAGCCATTCCTGTTTCCATTTTGGAAGTTATATTGATATAAACCGTTGGATCATCATGCATGGTTTTCTTTTCGAATAGGTTTTCAAACTCACTTCTATACGCTTTGGAAAAAAGGATATTATGTAAACCAAGCTGTTTAAAGGACTCACCAATTCCCCAGTAAAAAACTAGTGCACTGCTGCTCCTTTCCTGTTTTAAAATTTTCGTGGCCCCGGGTTCATTGCCCAGTAAATGCTTGTAAGTAAAATAAACATCACAATTGCTAACGATCACATCGGCGTAAACCTGTTTTTCGTTTGTGACAATACCACTTGCCTTGTTTTGATGATGAATAATTTGGGTAACATGGCTGTCGAAATGAAAGATCACGCCTTTTTTTATGGCAAGCTTATATAAGGCATTGGTAATACTGATCATTCCTCCTTTTGGATAATATACCCCTTCATTCATTTCAAGGTGAGGGATAACACTCAGCATTGCCGGCGCCTTATAGGGATTACTCCCGTTATAAGTTGCATAGCGATTAAAAATCTGAACTGCTTCTTCCGTTTTAAAAGCTGATTGGTTATATTGATCAAGACTTTGAAACAGGTAATTGTACCGGGATGCACCAACTGCCCTTAATGTTTTCGTGTTTAAAAAAGTGCCGGGCCGGTGCAACGAATTCATAATGAACAACTCGCCAATATTGTTATAGATACTGGCCGATCGCTGCAGGTATTTTATAATATTTTCTGCTGGTTCACCAAAGGCAGTTTGCATGTTAGTAGCAAACTGGTTTACATCGGTAGATGCTTCAATTCCTTTTCCATTCTCAAAAAAATAGTGACAGGACACTGGTACCTGGCTGTACTGAAAATATTCTTCAATGGGTTCATTTGCTAATGCAAACAGGTCTTCAATATGAGAGGGTTGGGTAAAAAGGGAAGGGCCTGCGTCAAAACAAAAACCATCCTGTTGCAACCCGCTAAGTTTTCCTCCCGGGTACAAATTTTTTTCGAAAATAGTTACTTCAAACCCCTTAAGAGCTAGTCTTATTGCGCTAGCCAGGCCTGCAATTCCCGCTCCAATTACTATAGCTTTTCGCTTGCTGCAAACATCCTGCGACATGAATATCTTAATTATTAAGCAACGCTTTTTCTGCAGCGAGGTGCGCTTCCAGCTTGGGCAATGCAATTTTAAACCATTCAGTATAAGAGGCAGGATTTTTTCTCAGATCGGCTTTGATGTCTGGTATCGATTTATAACAACAAGCAGCCACTTCACTTGAGTTGAGTTTAAAATTACCATCGTAAAAACCGGTAAAAACATGATCATATTCAAATTCATGCAAACCATTCTCAAAAGCCACCTGGTAAATAAAATCGAAGGCAAAATGTATATCGGCATGCATACCCAGCTCTTCAAATAGGCGGCGCTTTGCAGCCATTATGGTTGTTTCGCCAGGTCTTGGATGACTGCAGCAGGCGTTTGTCCATAACCCGGCGCTGTGGTATTTTGTAAGCGCCCGTTGCTGGAGCAGCATATTGTTGTTTTTGTCGAAAAGAAAAATACTGAAAGCCCTGTGCAGGTTAGGTGTAAGGTGAGCTTCCATTTTCTCCATGATACCGGTGGGTTTGTCATGAATATCTACTAATACTACTTCGTCCATTGATTTACGGGTTAAAATAAATTCAGCGCTTGGTTGCCGAAATTTTTCTTTGATGCAAGCTACTTAAAATATGCTCAAAGAATATTAAACTGGCTTCTGACACCAGCCTTAGCTACAATTACAGCTTTGCTGTAGTTTGGTATGCGTATACGTCTTTCCAGGATATTGTTTGCCTGGAGGCGCTTAATTTTTTTAAACAAGGAGAGGTAGTATTTATAGGCAACATAAACTCCAAACCGTGCTTTTAACGGAAGATGTATAATGCCTTCGAATGCTTTATCAAAGTCGGCCTGGATATCGTTTTCAATCTTTCTTTTTTCTACCTCAGTAAAATTATTAAAATCGCACCCTGGAAAATAAACCCTTTCAAGTCCCTCAAAATCAGCTTTAAGATCTCTCAAGAAATTCACTTTCTGAAAAGCAGCACCGAGACTCCTGGCAGACATTTTCAACTTTTCAAATGACTGCTTTTTTCCTTCGCAAAAAACATACAGGCACATAAGACCTACAACTTCAGCGCTTCCATAAATGTATTCTTTGTAAGCAGCCGCATCATATTCATTTTTGTCCAAATCAAGCTCCATGCTGTGAAAAAAAGCATCAATCAAACCACGGTCAATACTATATTCATTCACGGTTATTTGAAAGCTATGCAGGATCGGATTCAGACTGATGCCTCTTTCAATAGCAAGGCCTGTTTCCAATCGAAACTCCTGCAACAGGGTACGTTTATCATAATTATGAAAGCTGTCTACAATTTCATCTGCAAAACGAACAAAGCCATAAATATTGTAAATAGCCTGCCTGATATCTTTATGCAAAAGATTTATAGCATTACTAAACGAAGTGCTGTACTGTTTTGTGGTTGCCCTGCTGCATTCACCACAAACGTTATGAAACAAATTAATCATTAGGTAATCCTTGTTTTCTGCCGGATTTTATTTTGAAGCATTTCAATTATACGGAGGTGATTAACAATAAAATTAAAAATGTGTTGAGCTCTTTAACATTCTTTAGCAAAATATTTTTGAATCTCTTTTGCAACTACCTCGCCACTTATCAAACTCGGCGGAACACCCGGTCCGGGAACAGTTAGCTGGCCCGTGTAAAAAAGGTTTGAAACTTTTTTACTACGGCAGGAAGGTTTTAATATCGCTGTCTGCATGAGTGTATTGGCAAGGCCGTATGCATTTCCTTTGAATGCATTATAATCTTTAATAAAATCAGAACCTGCAAAAGATTTGTAAAATACGATATGTTCTCTGATGTTTGTGCCGGTTCTATTTTCAAACCTTGAAACAATTTTTTCAAAATAAAGTTTTCTTAATCCTTCCACATCGCCCTCGATTCCTGTTGCTACAGGTACCAGGAAAAATAAGTTTTCGCATCCCTCAGGTGCTTGCGACGGATCTGTTACAGATGTGGCACTTACATAAAATAAGGGCGATTCGGGCCATTGTGGTGTTGTATAAATATCGGCAGCATGCGGCGCAAATGGCACATCAAAAAAAAGGGAATGGTGTTGCAGCCCAGCTATCTTTTTGTTGAGCCCCACATAAAATAGCAGGCATCCTGGTGCCATTACCCTGGTATCCCAATATTTATCGGTATAACTACGACTGGCTGACGGCAACAATTTGGTTTCTGTAAAATGATAATCGGCGTTTGCTATCACCACTTTAGCTTCATAATCAACCTCAATACCATTACCACTTATTGCAATAACTTTTTTTGCCCTTCCAGCATTAACCACAATTTGTTGAACATTCTGCCCGAAAACAAATTTGACTCCTAATGACTCTGCCAACTGGTGCATGCCTTCAACAACTTTGTACATACCGCCTTTAGGAAACCAGGTTCCACCCTTTATATCGGCATAGTTCATAAGGCTGTACAAAGCAGGCGTATCTTCTGCCAGGGCTCCGAGAAATAATACCGGGAACTCGAGTAATTCGCGGATCTTATGGTGTTTAAAATGAGAGCTGAAATGTTTTTTTACAGAGGTAAAAACATCCAGTTTAAAGATTCCTTTAATAAGACCGGCATCTAAAAATTCGGCCCAGCTTTGACCAGGTTTGAATACCAGGTTCTGAATTCCCGTTCGGTATTTGTACTCGGCTTCCGCCATCACTTTGTCCAGTGCTTTACCTGCGCCGGGTTCAAATTTCTCAAATAGGTTTTTAAGAGCATTGTAATTAGCAGGTATATCCCAGTGGTCGTCGGGCCAATAAACCCGGTAAGATGGATCTAATCGCTCCAGCTCATAATAATCAGTGGTCGATTTGCCGAATTGTTCGAAATACCGTTCGAAAACATCCGGCATCCAGTACCAACTAGGGCCCATATCAAAAGTAAAACCCTGCACCTGCAAACGCCTTGCCCTTCCTCCGGGTTGATCATGCTTTTCTAGAACGGTGACATTCCAGCCCTCTTTAGCTAAAAAGCTGGCTACTGAAATGCCTGCGAAACCGCTGCCGATAACTATTGCAGTTTTATTCAAAATAATAAGCTTTAAAAAAAATGGTTCCCTCCTGTCATCCAGGCTAGGAACCATGAAAATATACCAGAACTAATTTATAAACGGTCTAACTGTCCTTTAAGCAATTTACGGGCAAAATGAATCCTGCTTTTGATTGTGCCAAGTGGTTCTTCGAGCATATCGGCAATTTCATGGTATTTGTAACCATCACAATACAGGCTGAAAGGATTTTTAAAGATGTCAGGTAACTCGCTGACCGCCTTTTTAATTTCTTTCAATTTCAACTCGCCTTCGGCTGGATTGATAGCAGTAACCTGGTTGTAATTAATGAAAAAATCGTTTTCCGATTTGTCAAAAATGGTCTGCTGCTTTGCTTTTCTGCGGTAATTATTTATAAAAATATTACGCATAATAGTGTAAAGCCATGCTTTTATGTTGGTGCCAACATTGTATTTTTCGCGGTTTGCCAACGCCCTGTAAATAGTTTCCTGCAGCAAATCCTTCGCTGTTTCATTATCCCGGGTAAGGCTGAAAGCAAATGGCTGGAGGAAACTGCTATTGTCTATCAGCATTTTATCGAAATCAAGAGCTGGCATAATAGTTTGTTTAAACTTGTAAGATATAAAGCTAAACAAAAATAACGATCCAGGACAACTATTTGTTTAATTATTTTCATAAAAAGTGAAACACAACTGTGGAAGTAGCGCTTCAGTTTTAGTGTTCAGCCAGGCTTTCAGGTGAGTAAGCCATCTATAGCTTTCGACAATTGGTGATCCTTTTCGGTTACAATATCCCCGGCATCGTGGGTGTTCAGGCTGATGGTAACTGTATTATATACATTACTCCAGTTTGGGTGATGGTTTATTCGTTCAGCCTCGATGGCAACCCTTGTCATAAAGGCAAATGCCTCACTGAAGTCTTTAAACTTAAATACCCTGGTTAGTTGATTGTTATTTTCCTGCCACATATAATTCAGTTTTAATTTGGTAAACCGGCTGCAACCTACAGCTAAATGAAGGTTATATTATCATGTAAGGGCGTTGTTAAAAAATTATACAAGCCTTTTTGCGGGATATGATTTTCCCTCTATCTTTGAATAGTTGCATAAACAACTATTATTTTGCTGGACAGTAAACAATTCAGAAGGGGTGAGCTTTATTTTGTTATCACAGGCGTTGCCAATACTGCTCTTGCCCGCAGGCTGCAAAAATATTTCAGGGAATCCGGTATTGATATAACAGTAGAACAATGGAGCGTGCTGGTGCATTTATGGAAGGAAGATGGCGTAAACCAGCAGGAGCTATGTAACAAAACTTTCCGGGATAAACCCAGCATCACCAGGTTGGTAGATAACCTGGAAAAACTTGGAATGGTTAAACGGGTAGTGAGTAAAGAAGACCGGCGGATAAATTTTATATTCCTTACAGAAGATGCAAAAGCTATGCGGGATAAAACCATGCAACTGGCAAATAATACCTTGATGGAAGGTCTTGAAGGTGTAAGTATTGAAGACGTGGAAGTGGTAAGAAGAGTATTAACGCAGGTATATGAGAATTTAAAAAGTTAGTATAATACAATTCACCCGCTGAGAATTAATAAACCACATTGTATACGATCCCTTTACTGTTATTCGGGTGATAATTAATTTCTGAACTTAATATTTAATACGGCCTTCGCAGGCTAAAAAAAATTGTAGTCATGCAAACTTCAACAGCAATTGCAACACCGCTTAAAGGCGGCGAGTGGTTGATTAAGGAAACAAACCCTGAAAACATGTTTATACCCGAAGATTTTTCGGAAGAACAAACGATGGTAAGGGATATGTGTACCCAGTTTTTGGAAGCAGAAGTAATTCCGGTGATCGAACGTATTGACAAGCTGGAACCAGGGTTGATGCCATCTATCATGGAAAAAGCAGGTGAGCAGGGTTTGCTCGGGGTTTCGATTCCCGAAGAATATGGCGGCCTGGGTAAATCTTTTATAGATAGTATGATAGTGGCAGAAGGCCTGGGAGGTGGCTTCTCTTTTTCGGTAGCGATGGCTGCTCATACCGGCATTGGAACTTTGCCTATTTTATACTTTGGTACACCCGAACAAAAAACAAAGTACATTCCAAAACTGGCGACCGGCGAATGGAAAGGCTCCTATGGCCTCACTGAACCAAATAGTGGAAGTGATGCCTTAAGTGCAAAAACAACTGCAAAACTTAGCGATGACGGAAAGCATTATCTACTTAACGGACAAAAGTGCTGGATCACAAACGGTGGATTTGCAGATGTTTATACCGTTTTCGCAAAAATCGACGGGACACAGTTTACAGCCTTTATTGTTGAACGTGGCTTTGAAGGATTTACACTTGGCCAGGAAGAACATAAAATGGGGATAAAAGGATCTTCAACTGTACAATTGTATTTCCAGGATTGCAAGGTGCCGGTTGAAAACCTTTTAGGTGAAATTGGCAAAGGCCATATTATCGCCTTCAACATTTTGAATATTGGCAGACTTAAACTGGCAGCTGCTGCATTTGGAGGCGCAAAACGTGCCTTTAATACTTCTGTTCAATATGCAATCACCCGGGAGCAATTCAAACAGCCTATCAGCAACTTTGGCGCTATAAAACATAAGTTAGCGGAGATGGCTGTACGCATTTTTGCTGATGAATCTGCCGTATACCGGGTAAGCCACCAGATAGATGAAAAAGAAAAAGAGCTGGAAGCTGCGGGAAAAACATTTGCCGAAAGTTTATTGGGTGCAGCAGAAGAATTTGCCATCGAATGTGCCATGTTAAAAGTACACGGAAGTGAAGTGCTGGATTTTGTGGTAGATGAAGGGGTACAAATTCATGGTGGCAACGGCTATAGCGACGAATACATTATTTCGAAAGCATATCGCGATAGCCGCATTAATCGCATTTACGAAGGCACTAATGAAATCAACAGGTTGCTTGCTGTAGATATGGTGCTTAAACGTGCCATGAAAGGACGACTTGACCTGATGGGAGCTGCTATGAATGTTCAAAAGGAGTTAATGAGTATTCCTGATTTTGGAAGTGATGATGAAGAAGCTTTTACACCAGAAATAAAGGCCGTCAGGAACATGAAGAAAGCTATTTTAATGGTAGCGGGTGCAGCAGTCCAAAAGCTGATGATGCAGATCGAAAACGAGCAGGAAATTTTGATGCATATTGCTGATATGGCTATTGAAACCTATGTTGCAGAAAGCTGCCTCTTAAGGGTAATGAAGCAAGCAAATCTTCTTAGTGAATCAGCTGTAAGTATACAGGCCGACTGTATGCGGATTTACATAAATGATGCAGCCGATATAGTTAATAAACATGGCAAAGAAGCAATCAATGCATTTGCAGAAGGAGACGAGCAAAGAATGATGTTATTGGGTCTTAAACGGTTTACAAAATATGGTCCTTTTAATAGTAAAGACGCACGCCGTAGAATTGCAGACAAATTAATACGTGATAAGCACTACTCCATTTAACTTGTATTAAAATAAAAAAAGATGACAACCCGGAGGTTGTCATCTTTTTTAAAATGATCAAAGATAAATTGCCACCAGCACCCCACTTCCCGGGGTGTTTTTTTTGCCTGTAGATTGGTTACAGGCCGGTGGCTTATAGGTTATTGTTTTTTAACTACTACGTCTTTTATTAATACAGTATTGGAACTTACATTGAAAGTGTGAACCTGGCCGGTTGTAATAACACGAATGCTAAATGATAGATCCGCTATATCAACGCCTTCTTCCAGCAATTTGATATATTTTGAAAACTTATCGCTTTCATAGATTCCTTTAAATAATATGTTGCCATTTGCATCCTGAACGCTTAGTTCAAATTTAGCTTTGGTTTGAGTATCAAAAGTTACCCTGAAAGTTGAACCGGCATCATCAGTATTAACATAGCTTACAGCAGGCTGACTACTAACTGCTGTTATGTTATTGTCTTTGTTTCCGTGGGCCATAACAGGTGAACTAATTGTTGCCATAAAGCCTGTAATACCGAGGCAGAATAATGTAGTCTTCAAGCTAACGAAAGTATGCTTCATATTTGTATTTTTTAGATTATGATTGTGGGATATAAGAATTTTGAAAACGTTATAATTTTGTAATTGCTACTTCATTTATAGTTTGAAAAGTGCTGTTTACTTCAAAGTTGTGAATTACGCCGGTTGGTTTTACCAATATTTTAAATGAAAGTCCTGAAGGGCTTCCACCCAGGTCTTCATTCACAAGCTTAAATACTTTTGAAAATTTAGATGCCTCATAATCTTGTTTAAAGATTACTTCTCCGGAAGCGTCTTCAATAAGTAGTTCAAATTTTACTGGAGCTTCATTTACAAGTGCAACTGAAAACAGGGCGTTATTGTTTTCAGATCCTAAAAACGTTACAGCGGGTTGAATGGTAGACAGCGATGCTGCATTTTTGTTTTTTTGATTGGCAAAAGCCGGAACAGTAATGCCAATTGATACGATAGTTGCTACAAGGCCAACTAAAATGGTGCGGATTTTATACGATCTTTTTTTCATGTTATCGATTTAAATTGTTTGATAAAATTCATAGGCAAACAACCTAAATAGAGAGGTGAAAAAAGTGGTTACTGGATTATTTAGTTTTGGTAACAGCTATTTCAGTCACCGTTTTTTCTTCGGTACTCACTGTAAATGTGCTCGTTGCACCATCTGGTAGTGATTTAACAGTAAAGGCTAGCTCCATATTCTCCTGCTCCTCATTTAATACTTTGAATGTTTTTGAAAAATTTGCAGTTTCATATACCTTGTTAAATAGCATCATGCCAGATTTGTTCCTGATTGTAAGCTCAAATGTAACCGCTGCTGCTGCATCAATTGTTACAAGAAAATTGGCACCTGATTCATCAAAGCCAAGATATTTTACAACGGGCTGAATGCTTTCATTTGCGACAGCCGATGTGTTCTTTTTGTTATTGGCAAAAGAAGGTACAGCCAATGTGATCATCAAGCCTGATAATGCAAGAATGAATGATGCGGTGCGAAGTTTAAAAAATGTTTGTTTCATGGTTTGTTTTTTTGATTGTTAATGTGTATTCATCGACAAACAACCAGGCAAAAGGATTACTGCACACTGCTTTTGCAGTGAGAACATATTAATGTAAAGTATAGTTTGTTTTTTATTTTTTAATAACTGCTATCTCTCTTACCGTTTCGATTGTATTGGAAACAGTATAGTTGTATTCTTTTCCGTCAGCCAATACAACACTTAAATAGAGTACTGATGCAGAGGCATCCAAATCTTTCAATTGAAACTGCTTGGAAAAATTAGAAGTTTCGTATTGTTTTCGATAAAGCAAATCCCTGTTTTCATCTCTTATTACTACTTCAAATTTTACCGGGATTTCAGTATTAAACTGAAGGGATAAAAGGGTGCTGTTTTCATTTGAGTTAAGCACCTGTAAGTTAGGCTGAGCCTGTGTTACAGCTTTTAATGGCTGGTTGATGGTTTTTGCAAAAACAGGTACTGACAGAACTATGAAAAAACCGGCTATTGAAAGTTGTTTAACCAGGTGCTGTATATTGAAAAAATGATAATTCATTTTAATTGCTTTTGATTGTTATAAAAAATTTTCCAGGCAAACAATTAAAGCACAACAGCTAACAATCGGTGGGCAAACAATGTAGTTGGACTAGTCCGGCATTTCAGCAGAACGCTGTATATAAATGCCGTGTATTTATTAATACTGTAATGCAAATATAGTAACCCATACGGTAAAAAATACACCAACCATTGAATTTTTAATTTAATAACATACAATTTTCTGAAATTTGAATTAAAAAACTCGCATTATAATAATTAGTAATAAACAGCTTATGTATGTTACTAAGATGCTATTTAACCAATTTGAAATTGCAAGTTTTGTGGTTGTAATAATGTAGTTACTTGTTTTTGCCTTGCTTAAATATCCTTATATTACGGGTTCTTAAAATTTTGGTATTGAAGTCGTTTTCACGAAGAAAGTTTTTATCCTCAGCCGGAATGATGGTTGGCGGTGCCTATCCCGCAATGATGGCACTTGGTATGCTTGAACCTGCACCAGCCCGTGCTATAACCTTAAACGGAACGGGAAACGGTAAAAAAATTATTATCCTCGGGGCAGGAATAGCAGGCATGACATCGGCGTGGGAATTGTCGAAGCTTGGATATGATTGTACGGTTTTGGAGGCGAGATCAAGGACAGGTGGGCGTTGCTGGAGCGTTCGGAACGGTGCAGTGAATACGGAAAATGGGCTTGGCCACCAGCAAGCGGCATTTGACAAGGGATTGTATTTTAATGCTGGTCCTTCCCGTATCCCCCATCACCATGCAATTACCCTTCAATATTGTAAAGCATTAAAAGTTCCTCTTGAAGTTTACAACAATATAAACGAAGCAGCTTATTATTATAGTGAAGGCAAGGGGCCTCTTTGCAACCGAAAAATCAGGATGCGTGAAGTGCAAAATGATATAAGAGGTTACATGAGCGAATTGCTTGCCAAGGCAATGGATCAAAAAAAACTGGATACCAATTTTACAAATGAAGATAACCAGAAAATTATTGAATACCTGCGTGCAGAAGGAGGTCTTGATATAGATAAATTGTACAAGGCATCGTCCAGGAGAGGCTATAGTATTACCCCTGCTGCTGGCTTATCTGAAGGCAATATTGCAGCGGCATTTAGTTTGTCCGATATCCTGGCAAGTGGTCTCATGAACCCCGATTTTTATAACGTTGGTCAATACACCTATGAACTGCAAATGACGATGTTCCAGGCTATTGGCGGGATGGATAAAATTACGGATGCACTTGCTCAAAAGATTACTGGTAGGATCAAATTAAATGCAGTGGTTAAAGCTATTAAAAACGAAGATGATGGTGTTACTGTTACCTACACTACCAACAACACTACGCAGCAAGTAAAAGCAGACGCCTGCATTTGTACCATACCATTACCCGTTTTAAGTAATATTGAAAATAATTTTAGTTCGGATGTTAGCCGCGCCATTGATTTTACAAGTTATATAGCAACAGGAAAAATTGGGTTACAATTTAAGCGCCGGTTTTGGGAAGAAGATGAACAGGTTTATGGCGGTATCACACATACCAACAACGAACTGACACAAATTTTTTATCCTAACAATAACTATCACGATGAGAAAGGTATCTTGATAGGTTACTATAATTTTAATGATAAGGCACGAAGAACCGGGGCACTAACTTATAAAGATCGCGAAGTACTGGCATTGCAAAAAGGCAGGCTTATCCATCCGCAATACGACAGCGCTTTTGAAAAGTCTTTTTCGATCAGCTGGCATAAAGATCCCTATAGCCTTGGCGGATGGGCATTGTACAATAGTGAGGAGCGACACAGCAATTACAAAGCTTTACTGCAACCAGAGGGAAAAGTTTATTTTGCAGGGGAACACCTGACTTATTGGAATGCATGGATGGCAGGGGCCTTCGAATCAGCGCTTGATGTTACTACTGCCTTACACACGAGAGAGAAAGTATAAAATTTTCTGTAAGTACCAATCATAAATAAAACTAACTGTATGAAATCAACTATCAACCGGCGGGAATGGCTGCGTAACACAGCTTTGATTACGGGTGGGCTAACCTTTTTACCCGCCATGATAAACAAAGTTTCAGCAAATCATTTCAGGCATAATTACCAACCATTTTTTGATGATAAAGATTATGTTTTTGAGAATGAAGATGCCTTCCCAAAACTTAAAGCACGTTTGTTTGCCAATGAAAATCCTTTTGGTCCGTCTGATGCAGCCAAGAAGGCAATAACGGGAGCCATGAATGAAAGTTTCCGTTACCCTTTTATTGAACTGATGGCACTGGAAAAAAGGATTGTTGAATTTGAAGGATTGAATCAAAAGCAAATCTTAACGGGAGCAGGTTCATCTCCTTTATTGCGGGCAGCTTCAGTGTATTACAGCAAACCAGGCAGCAATATCGTAACAGCCGATCCAACCTATGATGACTTACCAAGTCATTGTGAGGGCTTTCATGCACAGTTGATAAAAGTACCACTTACGGCTGCATATGAATACGACCTGGATGCAATGGAAAAGGCAATAAATGCCAATACGTCTTTGGTGTATATCTGTAATCCGAATAATCCTACCGGAACGATAGTTGACAGTAGTAAATTGCGGGCATTTTGTGACCGGGTTTCTAAAAAAGTACCTGTATTTGTAGATGAAGCATATATCGATTACCTGCCTGATCCGGCAGCATCATCTATGGTTGACTGCGTTAAAAGGGGCAACAATGTTATTGTAGCAAGAACATTTTCGAAGTTGTATGGATTTGCCGGGTTGCGTTTTGGATATGTTTTAGCACAACCCGACGTTATTACACAACTTGATATGTATACACCAGCCGGGCAATCTATTTCAGCACTTTCGATTGCTGCTGCCAATGCTGCTTTTAAAGAACAACCGTACTTGCAAGACGCATTGAGTAAAACAATTACCTCTAAAGAATACTTGTATAAAGTTTTAAAAGAAGAGGGTTATGAATATATTCCTTCACATACAAATTTCGTGATGTTTCCTATTAAAATGGAGGGGCAAAAATTTACGGATGAAATGATGAAACGTGGAGTGGGGGTTCGTTTCTGGAAATTTAATAATAAGGAATGGTGCAGGATAAGTATTGGGCGTATGGAAGAAATGCAAGCATTTGCAGAAGCTTTTAGAGAAATATCATAAGTTGTTTTTGTTCAATTTCGGTGAAAGTTATCGGGCAATATTAATATTCTTGTTTATTGTAAAATTTAGAGATATGAAATGCAGTGTTTTTATAAAGTTTTTTATTATTTGCTGGTTGTCTTTTATCATTTACGATCTAAGTGCACAGCAGCAAACTACTGCTACCCCGTCAAGATCTTTAACCATGGAGGAGTATGAGAAAGCAAAGACATTTAACATTAAAGACCTAAACAAAGACACTTATGTGAAGTTTGATAACATGTATGTTTTAGACCGGTATGAAAGTAAAAAGCCTTATTTTATTACCGGGGATGATAGCTTAAAGAAGCGTTTAGATATCTATAAACTATTAGCTAAAGACGGAATGCAGGAATTGGGTGTTATGTTATTCTATACCAATGAAAAAGGGGTATTGTATAAGGCCGTGCTTCCTGGTCTTTCTGCGGACGGAAAAGTTTGGGAACGCTATTTTGAAGATATACATGCAATCGATAAAACAGAAAAAAATTTTGTATTAAAGCTTTCGTATGTTTTGTCACGTGAATTGAGCTTCCAGCTATATAAAGCACAAGGTAAAGAAGTAAGCAAGGAAGAAGGAACTTATGGAACTGATATATGTTTTCCCGGTGATAATGAAGTGGAGATGGCCGATGGTTCGGTAAAGGCTTTACGTGATATTTTGGAGGGAGACCAGGTGAGTACTATTGACCCGGTAACGAAAATAAAACATGTTGCCAGGGTGCAGTCGCTTTCCATTCACACCGAAAAAAATTATGCTATCACTGAGATGACGTTGATAAGTGCTTCAAATGTTGAATATAAAAACGGCATACATACAAGGCTTTCCTCAAAGCAGTTAAAAGCAACTCCCAATCATCCTGTTACCACAAATGCCGGTATAAAAAATGCTGGTGCGGTGCAAGTTGGCGAACAGGTTTTTTGTTTGGATGAACATACAGGAACTTATAAGCCGTTTACTGTATGGCATACGCGGGAGTATGCAGGTGGAGTACAAAAGGTTTATAATATTGTTGCCGATGCTGGCGACACATTCATCATGAACAGCGTTATGGTTATGCAAAAGGCTACGCAGTAATCTATTCATTTATAAAAAATGATGAATTATTATTATAGCATTATTGCCTGGTTGTTTAAATTCTTTTACATTGTTATTTAAACATAGCAGGTAAGAGATGAGGTTATACGGTTTCATTTTAATGGTGATTTTTGGCTGGTCGTAAAGCCATTCTTTTTGAAATCAGGTAGTGCGGAGGTAATGGATGTAAATCTTGTTACGCTAATCCATTTACTGTAAAACATATTGGTGTTGGGCATCTACCGCATATCGAATCTTTCAACACATTCTACCATGCACTGGAAACTTTTTTAAGTTTGCACTAAGACTGATTTCTATTTTTTAATTTTTAGAGTGTACAAAGCTATTTCTTGTTTGTGGGTGCAGTATTCCTTTAAGAATAATATTCATATTGTACCTGTTTGCTATTTTGGAATTATTGCTGAATATTTTCTTACTCATATTTATTCTAATAGTTGAACAGGCTATGTTGAAAGCAGAAAATTTCTATCCTGTATGTATAAAATAATTACGCCTGTTTTGACGATTGCACTGGTTATTATGTCATGTAGCAACCATACTGTTTTATCAAGAAGCAAAAATTATAAAACGCAAAATGTAATGTACCAGTATGGAATTGTGGATGCTTTGCTGGCGGGTGTTTTTGATGGCTATTTATCTATTTCTGAACTAAGGAAAAAGGGCGGTTTTGGGTTAGGTACTTTTAACAGGGCCGATGGTGAACTAATTGCTTTTAATGATACGGTATACAAAGTGGCTTATGATGGAAGCGTGCATCGCATTGCTAATAGTGACAGCACACCTTTTGCCATGGTTAAATATTTTTCAGCTGATACTGTCATTTTTATCTCGGGCAACAACAACTATGATAACATTCAACAGCGTTTAAAAAACTATTTAAACGCTAATAGCATGTATGCAATCAGGATGTCGGGTGTGTATTCAAAAATGACAGCCAGGGCGGCAGCTCCCGGAGTTAAACCTTATCCCACACTAGGCGACCTCTTAAAAACAAATCAAAACCTTTTTAATTTCACCAATATCAACGGAGATTGTATTGGTTTTTTTATGCCGCCTTATATGGCCAGGACCAATGTTCCCGGATTTCATTTTCATTTTCTGTCTACTGATAAAACATCCGGTGGTCATGTGTTTGCATTTACAACGGAACGGCTTCGAATAGAAATAGATGAAATAGAAACATTTGTGGTGGAAAACAGTAAACATCCCGATTTCAAAAAGGTGAACCTGGCGCAGGATCGATCAGCGGAGTTGAAGCGGATAGAATAGTTCCTGCGTTTAATGTATGCAGTAGTTGCAGGCAATCAAAAGTTTCTACTAACTTACTTACTTAAAACATCAATATCATGAAGTCTTGCCATTCCGCTTTCGCCTTCCTGGCTGTATTTGTTGCAATATCTGCCTGCAGTAAAAACCATGCAGGTGAAGATTCGTTAAACAGGAAACCACCGGATGCAATTCAGCCGAAGGCTGCAGCAGTTTGCGACTACAACCAGGATGAAGCATCGCTTGTTACAGCAGGCTGGACTAAAACTTTCGACGAAACATTTAGCACTGACTTATCTAAATGGAACGTATGGACCGGGGGGGCATATAACAATGAATTACAACATTACCAGGCAAACAATATGCAGGTTACAAACGGCGCTTTGTTGATAACTGCAAGAAAAGAGAATGTAACTGGTTCCACAACCAATTTTGATGCTACACCTAAAAACTTTGAGTATACATCGGGTAGAATTGAATGTAAAACGAATGTTTCAGCTTCCGTTAAAACACCGAAAGTTCGTGTTTCGGCTCGCATCAAATGGCCGGCTGCTTATGGGATGTGGCCAGCTTTCTGGAGTTATGGTGATCCCTGGCCAACGCAGGGTGAAATTGATATCCTGGAAGCCCGCGGGCAGGAGCCTTTTCAGTACCAGACCAATTACTTCTATGGCAGAAGAGCTAATCAAAACCTGGTTAGTGGCGCTGAAGGTTTTGTAACGAATGATGTTAATCTCACCAGTTGCTGGCATGTATACGAACTTATCTGGGAGAAAAATACACTTAGTTTCCTGCTCGACGGCCAGGTTGTTAAGACCAATACAGGTGGATACGTTCCTAACCTGTTTGGTAAAAAAGAAAGAATTACATTAAACCTTGCCGTAGGTGGTTTGTTTTTCAGCAACTTAGATCCCAATCAAATTGTAACAGGTACCATGGAGATAGATTGGGTAAAGGTTTTTACTTCGAAATAGCAGTTCAAACATTAGAAGCATTGATCAAAAAAATATAAGGTGATGGTTTGATAAGATAATTTTCAAACTATCACCTTTTTAATTTTGAATTATTAGGTAAAGAAAATTCTGAAAATGAACCGGCTTTACAGCAACTGCATCAGCTTTTATTCAGCGTTTTCCATAGCAGGTCTTTCAACTCCACCAAGCCTTGTTTACGTAATGAAGAAATAAATACCAGCGGAATATTTTCCGGCATTTCTTTTCTTACTTCCTCTTTCAATTCGTCATCCAGCATATCACTTTTGCTTATGGCTATTACAAAATCTTTTTGTAACAACTCCGAATTGTACTCCGTTAATTCATTAACCAATATCTCATAGTCTTTGCGATGATCGCCGCTGTCTGCGGGTATCAAAAACAATAAAATTGAATTTCTTTCGATGTGCCGAAGGAAGCGGTGGCCAAGTCCTTTGCCTTCAGCTGCGCCTTCAATAATTCCAGGCAGATCTGCCACAGCAAAACTTCGGTTGTCGCGGTAGGGAACTATCCCCAGGTTTGGAACCAGTGTTGTAAAAGCATAATCAGCTATCTTGGGTTTGGCAGCAGTTATAACACTTAATAAAGTGCTTTTTCCTGCATTTGGAAAGCCAACAAGTCCTACATCCGCCAAAACTTTTAATTCGAGTTGTTTCCAACCTGCAATACCTTCTTCACCGGGTTGTGCATAATCGGGCGCCTGGTTAGTAGCCGTAGCAAAATTCTTATTTCCAAGGCCGCCACGACCACCTTTCAACCAAATGACCTCTTGCCCGTCTTCCAATATTTCAGCTTCTACAGCCCCTGTTTCTTCGTCTTTAGCAATGGTTCCTAGTGGCACCTCAATGATAATATCTTTTCCATCACGGCCAGTCATCAGGTTTTTATCGCCACCAGTGCCATCTTCTGCAATTACGTTTTTGTAATAACGCAGATGAAGAAGTGTCCATAATTGTGCGTTGCCTTTCAAAATGATGTTTGCTCCCCGTCCGCCATCGCCACCATCGGGCCCTGCTGTTGCATTAAATTTGGTACGTGCAAAATGCCTGCTTCCTGCACCGCCATGTCCTGTGCGGCAGTAAATACGTATATAGTCTATAAAATTGCTCATGTAAAAACCTGCTTTTATAGCGTATGCTAATGTACGCAGGGCGGCAAATGTCGGCAAAATGAATTTAAGCGGCCCGGGAGAACAGCAAAGTCACAGGTTACCGGGCTAAAGTAAACTTGTCAAGTTCGAATTTACCTGCTTGCAGTTTTCCAGGTTTCATAAAATTGATCCTGTTGCGGGCGGTTGGCTGGTATTTCCCGCAGGGGTTCACAGGGAATCCAATCTTTTTGCATTTGGCCGGGTAACGACTGGTATAATTGCGTGCCTTCTGTTTTCCAGGCGATCATCTCATCACTTACCTGTTTAATAATTTTAGCCGGGTTACCGGCTACTAAACTCCTGGGGGGAATTTGTTCGCCTTCTTTTATAAGAGATAAGGCACCCACGATGCATTCATCACCTAGCACTACATGATCCATGATCACTGCATTCATTCCAACAAGGCAATTGCTTCCGATAGTTGCCCCATGGATGATAGCACCATGACCTATATGTGCACCGCTTTTCAATAAAACAGTTAAACCGGGAAACATGTGGATGGTGCAATTTTCCTGCACATTACAACCATCTTCCAGTATGATAGCGCCCCAATCGCCACGCAAAGCTGCGCCGGGTCCTATGTAGCAATCTTTTCCAATAATCACATTACCAGTAATGGTTGCCTGTGGATGAATAAATGATGATTGATGAATGACCGGTATAAATCCTTTGAATGCATAAATCATATCAATTTCTTATTTGTTCTAAAACAGGTTCCTTTGAAAAAAGCAACCACATGATTTCGCTGGTTGGTAATGGTAATGTGATACAAACCGGTTGATCGCCCGTTGTGCATCTCTTTTGCTTCCGCTGTTAATTCGTCACCAACATGTACAGGTTTCAAAAAGTTGATAGCTGTATCTAATGCCACGCTTAAATTATTGCGGTTATTGCATGCAAAGGCAAAGCAACTATCTGCCAGCGAAAAACAGATGCCACCATGAACTATACCCAGTCCATTGATCATCTCTTTTCTTACTATCATTTTTATCTTGCTGTAACCATCATGAATGTCTAACACTTCTATTCCAAGCCACTGGCTAAAAAGATCTTCGGTCATTATCTTATCTACTACTTTCTCTGCAAACGATGGCTTTTCTTCAATCATAATAATTTTTCTTGTATGCTTTTGTTTAAGTCAATGAATTAACTAATTACTCTCCAACAAAGATGGGCTTTCTTTTTTCCAGGAATGCTTTGACCCCTTCTTTAAAATCTTTACTTGCGGCAGCTCTTTGCTGTAGTTTGTCTTCGTTTTCCAACTGTTCTCTTAAAGTATGAGAGTCGCTCCACAACAAAGCCTGTTTGGTTAGTGCAAGGCCAAGAGTTGGCAGGTCTGCTAATTTTGCAGCGATTTGTTTGGCAGCTTGTTCGAAAATGTCATCTGCAAACCATTTATAAATCATGCCCATCCGTTCGGCTTCTTCGGCCATTATTTTATCGCCGAGCATCATAATGGCACTTGCTTTTTGAAGGCCAATCAATCTTGGTAACGTAAAAGTGCCACCACTGTCGGGGATCAACCCAATTTTATTGAATGCCTGGATGAAAGAGGCCGAATGTGTTGCAACCACTATGTCGCAGATCAGCGCAATATTTGCTCCTGCGCCAGCGGCTACGCCGTTTACAGCAGCAATAACGGGCTTCTGCATTCTTTGAATTTTAAGAATGATCGGGTTAAAATGCTCACTTAAAATCCTATTCATTCCCGGGCCATGGGGATCAACTACTTCTTCGAGATCCTGGCCTGCACAGAATGCTTTACCGGCCCCGGTTATATAAACACACCGGATAGTTTTATCATTTGAACATTCGTCCAGAACTTCCTGCAAGGCAAGTGCCATTTCACGATTAAAAGCGTTGTATTTCTCCGGGCGATTAAAGGTTATAAAACCAATAGAATCTTCGATCCTGAATAGTATAGAAGCCATGTGATTAGTTTTAGGTGTACCGCTGTATTTTAGAAATGAAAGAGATGTATAATGTTTAATGGCATTTAAAATAATCGAATGGCTCGCTGCAATCATGGCATTTAAATAGTGCCTTGCAGGCAGTAGATCCAAAACGGCTGATCATTTCTGTACGATAACTTTTGCAATGCGGGCATTGAATCGCCATCTGGTCATCCGATTCCATGGAGTTACATGCTGCAATCTTAAAAGCAGGCGGCGCAATGCCGTAAGCAGCCAGCTTTACTTTGCCAGATTCAGTCATCCAGTCTGTTGTCCAGGCCGGAGACAACACTGTTTTTATTTGAATGTTTTTATAGCCATGTTCCAATAGTGCCATTCTGATATTTACGGTAATCATATCCATAGCCGGGCATCCGGAATAGGTTGGCGTAATAGTAATTGTAACTACATCATACCCGTCGTCTTTTGCAAAGAAATCACCTTTGATAGTAACATTGCGTACAATACCAAGATCAAGAATTGATAACACAGGGATTTCGGGGTCGCTAACAGCTTCCAATATTTTCCAAATATTTTCTATCCCCGCTCCGGGTTGATTATATGTACTCGTTTCAATATTCATCCGAAGTTTTAATTTAGGGTGGCGCCTACCATTCGCTGTTTGGATAAACCCTTTGCAGCCATTGCATTTCGGCAAGTACAAATCCCAGGTGTTCAGTGTGGTTACCTTTTAAGCCGCCTGTTTGATATGGTTTACGTGAAGGGATTAAAAGAGTTGCTTTATCAAAGATTTTTTCCAACGTATCAAACCAGGCTTGCATTATCAAATCGTAATTTATGGCAATTGGTTCTACAGAAATTAATTCAAATAGTTCACCGGTGTAATCCCATACATAATCGATGGCTTTTACCATTCTTTCTTTACTTTCTTGTGTTCCATCTCCCAGTCTTATAACCCAGTCACTGCTCCAGCTTAGATGATAATTTACTTCTTTTAAACTTTTTTCGGCAATAGCTGCAAGATGTTCATCTTTTCCCTGTTGCAATTGTTCATACAATGGCTTTTGAAAGGCAGCAAACAGAAAAATTTTTAAGATGGTTTGGCCCCAATCGCCATTGGGTAATTCAACCAGCAGGTGATTGCGGTATTGGTGTGCATCTCTTAAATAAGCAATGGAATCCTCTGTTGAACCATCCATTTTCAAAGCGGCTATATATTGATAAAAATGCCTTGCCTGGCCTAAATAGTCGAGGGCTATATTGGTCATAGCAATATCTTGCTCCAATGCTGGTCCATGCCCGGTCCATTCGCTTAAACGCTGGCTCATGATAAGGGATGAGTCGGCGAGGGTGGTGAGTAAGTTGATTAGTTGATCAGTTGATTGGTTAATTGATAGCATTTCTAAATATTTTTCCTTAGATACGTAATATAGCCATTCAACAGGCGGCCAACGTTGTCAATTTGTTCTTTGTAATACACTAATTGTTCCCTTGAAATATAGCTACAATCCATAGCGTCAATCAAATGGTTGTAAGTTTCACTTAGTGACCCCCTTGCTATGGTGCAAAAGTGTAATTGATCTTTTGAAGTGTACCTTCCATGTCCTTCAGCAAGAACAGCGGTAATACTCCTGGAAGACCTGATAATTTGATCAGTTAACCGGAACTTCTCATCTTGCGGAAAAGAAGTTGTGAGTCTTTTGATTTCATTTTTTAGATTTCTTGCTTGTCTCCAGACTTCTAGTTCAGTGAAACTTTGATTGGCAGCCTCTTTCATAATTAAACACGTTTTCTACTACTAATTTTCAGTTATAAGGTAACTGTTTTATCTGATTAACTAGTCAACCAATCAACAAATGAACAAAACCAACTACATATACCTCAACTCCTCGGGCAATTCATAAAAAGTAGGATGCCTGTATATTTTATCAGCAGCTGGTTCATAAAAACTGGCTGCGTCATCCGGGTTGGTAGCGTGAATGTATTTTGATTCAACTACCCAGATGCTAACACCTTCCTGTCGCCTGGTATAAACATCCCTGGCATTCTCTATCGCCATAGCAGCATCGGCTGCATGCAGACTGCCTGCATGTTTGTGATCGAGGCCTTGTTTGCTGCGGATAAATACTTCCCACAAAGGCCACTCATCTGATGGTTTAGATACGTTTTCACCACCAGCTGTTATTTCACCATAATCTCCGTAGCGATGGAGTCTTATTACATTATTCATTAGTGATTATTTTTTTGATTATTGTGATTTTGATTCTGTTTCTTCCCTAATTCCCAATTACCAATTCCTCCTTTTTAGCATGCTTCACCGCATGCGCCGCCGCTGCTTCCCTCACCCACCTGCCATTTTCCCAGGCCTGCTTTCTTGCGTCAAGCCGCTGCCTGTTACATGGCCCTTTGCCTTTTATCACATTCCAAAACTCTTCCCAGTTGATAGCACCAAATTCATAATGGCCACTTACTTCATTCCACTCTAAATCGGGATCTGGTAACTGCATTCCAAGAAACTTTACCTGTTCTGCAATTACATCAACAAACTTTTGCCGCAGTTCATCGTTCGTAAACCTTTTAATTTTCCATTGCATACTCAATTGTGTGTTGGGGCTTTCATCATCGGGCGGACCAAACATCATCATACTTGGCCACCACCAGCGATTGATCGCATCCTGGCACATGGCTTTTTGTGCTTCCGTTCCTTTACTCAAAACCAATAAAATTTCGAATCCCTGCCGCTGGTGAAAACTTTCTTCCTTGCATATCCGAACCATGCCTCTCGCATAAGGTCCATAACTCGCCCTGCACAATGGTACCTGGTTCATAATAGCGGCGCCATCTACCAGCCAGCCAATGGCGCCCATATCGGCCCAGGTAAGTGTAGGATAGTTGAAAATAGAAGAATATTTAGCCTTACCTGTGTGTAGTTGATGATACATCTCATCGCGGGAAATACCCAATGTTTCGGCAGCACTGTATAAGTATAAACCATGCCCCGCTTCATCCTGAACTTTAGCCATCAGGATAGCTTTACGTTTTAGCGAAGGAGCACGTGAAATCCAGTTGGCTTCCGGCAGCATTCCAACAATTTCGCTATGTGCGTGCTGGCTAATTTGCCTGATCAGCGTTTGACGGTACTGTTCAGGCATCCAATCTTTTGGCTCAATGCGAATTTCATCATCAATCTTCTGCTGAAACCGCGCTTCATTTGAATTTGCGTTCATGTGGCTTAAATTGTTACTCCAAAGTAAAGCCAAAGCAGCTTAAAAAACTAACGAGTGTTAGTTTTTTAAGGGTTGTTTATACTACATCATTTAGCAGTAACTACTGGTTTGCTGCGTAGCTTTCGTAAAATATTTTACAAATTATTTTAGCAATTGTATGATAATTCTTAAAATCCTTTCAAAGTGAACTAAATGTTTTTCGTAATATTATCCACCCAAATATTGCGCATGAAGTGGAGTTTGATTGCCTGCCTTTTTTCAATGGCTTTATTGATATGCCTTTTTCTTTCCTGTAAGCAACAGGCAGGAAATGGTGAAAGTTTACCAGGATCAGTAAGCTATAACTTTCATATCAGGCCCATTTTATCAGATAAATGCTTTAAATGTCACGGTCCGGATGCTAATAAAAGAGAAGCTGAATTAAGACTTGATATTGCCTCGTTTGCTTTTGCACCACTCAAAGAAACCAAAGGAGCTTTTGCATTGGTTCCGGGTAGTCCCGAGCTTTCGGAAATGCTTAAAAGAGTTACTTCAACAGATAGTAGCTATATGATGCCGCCCCCTGATTCACATTTAGGCGCATTATCAGAATATGAGCAGGAACTTATCAGGAAGTGGATTAAACAAGGTGCCAAATACGAAACACATTGGGCTTTCTCTGCGCCGGTAAAAGCTGCCCTTCCAAAAATCAGTGATAAAGATTGGGTGAAAAATGAAATAGATTATTTCACCCTTGATAAAATGGAAAAAGCGGGTTTTAAACCTAATGAAATCGCCGATAAAGAAAGATTATTGAAAAGGGTGTCATTTGACTTAACCGGGTTGCCACCTTCGCTTCAGTTGATGGATCGTTTCATAGCAGATAATAGTGCGGATGCATATGAAAAAATAGTAACGCAATTAATTAATACGCCCCAGTATGGCGAAAAAATGGCGCTTCACTGGCTGGATATCGGGCGTTATGCCGATAGCTACGGCTACCAGGATGATAATATTCGTACACAATGGCCGTGGCGTGACTGGGTAATTCATGCATTCAATAAAAACATGCCTTACGACCAGTTTTTAACCTGGCAAATTGCTGGCGATATGTTGCCCGATTCAAGCAAGGAAGCTTTGTTGGCAACTGCATTTTTCAGGAACCATAAATATACCGAAGAAGGTGGTGTTATTCCTGAAGAATACCGCATCGAATATTTATTGGATAAGACAAAAACTTTTACGAAAGGCATTCTTGGTTTAACGGTTGAATGTGCACAATGCCATGATCACAAATACGACCCTATCAGCCAGAAAGATTATTATTCGATGCTGGCTTTTTTCAACAATACAAAAGAAGTTGGATACGAAGGCGACGTGAGTGTTTCCAAGCCTGCAAAAAATCCATTGATGAAGATTAGTGATGAGGAAGTGAAGAATATTTTATCCTTTATCAATAAAAAAGATACCGGAACCATGACAGTATCTGTAATGGGTGAACAAGATACATTACGTAAAACATATGTGCTGAACCGTGGCGTTTATAATCAGCCGGGTGACGAAGTAAAACCTGCTGCATTACCTGCCGTAATGAAGTTTGATACCACGCAGTATTCCCGTAACCGTGTTGGGCTGGCAAAATGGACGGTAAACAAAAACAATCCTTTAACTGCAAGGGTTTTTGTAAACCAGCTATGGCAGGAAATATTTGGACGTGGCATTGTAAAAACAAGTGGAGATTTTGGTATGCAAGGTGAGTTGCCAACGCACCCTGAATTACTTGACTGGATGGCTGCAGATTTCATGGAACATGGCTGGGATATTAAACGATTGGTAAAACAAATTTTAACCAGCGCTACTTACATGCAATCCGCAAAAACAACAGAGAAAAAATTGAAAACAGATCCGGATAATATCTTGTTGTCGCACGGTCCACGCAACAGGTTACCCGCCGAATTTGTACGCGATATGGTATTGTCAAGTGCTGGTTTACTTGTACCAACCATCGGAGGACCCAGTGTGAAACCATACCAGCCAAAAGGATTGTGGGAAGCAGCAACATCGGGACGTGGCGTTTTGGCTACTTATAAAACCGATTCGGGTCAAAGTCTCTACAGGCGTGGTATGTATACTTTTATAAAATTAACGGTACCGCCACCTTCCATGATTTTATTCGACGCAAGTAACCGCGATCAGTGCGAGGTAAAGAGAGGCAAAACAAATACACCCCTGCAGGCTTTAATGATGATGAACGATCCAACAGTTTTGGAGGCATCCCGGGTGTTAGCAGAAAAATTGGTAGAAGCAAAAATGGCCGATGAAATGGTTGTAACAAAAGCTTTCAGGCAAATCATTTGCCGTAAACCTACCGGAAAAGAACTGGCAATATTGAGCGGCTATTTGAAAGAACAAAGGGAGTTATTTAAGTCAGCAAAACTTGACGCCATTCAAACCATTAATCATGGAAGTTATCCAAAAAATAGCAGGCTGGATAAAAATGAAACGGCAGCAATGATGAAAATGGTGAATACGATTTACAACATGGAAGAAGCTATTACCCGATAATTTAATTGAATAGTATTTTCCAGTGACAGGCAGCTATTTTATTGGAAATTTTGGTACATCTTTCTGACCTGTGGATTCAGGTAATCGAAAATAAAAGTCGCTTGATAAAAGCGTTTGTGGAGGGCTCATTTTATGCAAAAAGAATTGCTGGAACATGGATTATCAATGAACCGTCGCAGGTTCCTGTCAAGGCTTAGTCTTGGTATCGGAAGTGCGGCACTGGGCTCTCTTCTAATACCTGATTTGTTTGGCAGCAATGAGGCAGATGCTGTAATAAGTGGTATGCCGCATTTCGCGCCCAAAGCAAAAAGAATTATCTACCTCTTTCAGAATGGTGCCCCTTCGCAGCTCGACCTGTTTGATTATAAACCCAAACTGGTAGATATGTTTGGTAAGGATCTGCCAGATTCCATACGCATGGGACAGCGGCTAACAGGTATGACCGCAGATCAGAAAAAGTTTCCGCTGGCTTCTTCCATGTTCAAGTTTGATCAGTATGGTCAGTCGAGAGCCTGGATCAGTGAACTGCTTCCACATACCAGCAAAGTTGTAGATGACCTTTGCATTGTGAAGTCGATGTTTACCGAAGCGATCAACCACGATCCGGCACTTACATTTTTTCAAACAGGTGCGCAGGTGGGAAACCGTCCAAGTATGGGTGCCTGGCTCAGTTACGGACTCGGTAATGAGAATCAAAACCTGCCAGCGTATTGTGTGTTGTTGTCAAAAGGCAAAGGCAATGGGCAAGGAGTTTACTCTAAACTCTGGACAAATGGTTTCCTTGATTCAGTTCACCAGGGAGTACAGTTTAGCAGTGGCGATAACCCGGTATTATACCTGAATAACCCCGAAGGAATTGATAAGGCTGACCGCCGCAAAATGCTGGATAAACTCGCAGAATTAAATGAAGGTTCCTATGAAGAATTAGGTGATCCTGAGATAGCTGCAAAAGTGCAGCAATATGAAATGGCTTTTAAGATGCAAACGGCAGTGCCTGAAATCACCGACCTGGGCAAAGAGCCTGAAAACATCATCAAATTATACGGGCCCGATTGCCTTGTTCCGGGCACTTATGCGGCCAATTGTTTGCTGGCAAGAAAGCTTTCAGAAAACGGCGTTCGATTTGTGCAATTATACCACCAGGGTTGGGATGCGCATGATAATCTTCCCGGCCAGATAAAAGGACAGGCAATGGATACCGACCAGGCATCTGCCGCACTGATCACCGATTTAAAACAAAGAGGATTATTAGACGAAACACTGGTGATCTGGGGCGGTGAATTCGGTCGAACTGCTTATTGCCAGGGAGCACTTACCAAAGACAATTACGGCCGCGATCATCACCCTCGTTGCTTTACCATCTGGATGGCAGGTGGCGGCGTGAAACCCGGTGTGTATGGTGAAACGGACGATTTTGGTTATAACATTACCGAGAACCCGGTACATGTAAACGACTTCCATGCAACTGTGTTGAACCTGATGGGTATAGATCACGAAAAGCTCACCTATAAACATCTTGGCAGGCGATACCGGCTTACCGATGTAGCAGGTAAAGTAGTGAATGGAATTATTGCATGATAATTAAAAAGGTTTTATATAAAATTACGATTCGACTGCAATTGTTTTTTTTCATATGCAATTGTAGCTATGAGTTATGGCAGGTTCAAACTGCACGATAATGCTAGTCAAACCAAACGCTGTTTTCAATATTTTCCAGGAAATTTTAATGTAATTTTTTAAATGAAAAGAAGAAATTTTTTGCAACAATCTACATTAGCCGCAGGTAGTTTGTTGGTAGCTGGCAACGTTTTGACGGCGCAGGATAAAGATCCAATGATATTAGGGCATGGCAAGAAAAGGTATCGTATAAATAAGGCCTGGAGCAAAGCCGATACCACGCAGTTTCCTGTTAAAGATTGTCATGAAATGGTGCAGGACAAATCGGGTCGGATTCTTCTGCTTACAAATGAAACAAAGAATAATGTGATGATCTATGACCGCAGTGGCAAACTGCTGGAAACCTGGGGGAACGAATACCCCGGAGCACACGGGCTTACGTTGTTCAATGAGAATGGCGAAGACACTTTATATATCTGCGATAATAACCGCCACCAGGTAATAAAAACAACCATTGATGGTAAAGTGTTATTGACGTTGGATTATCCAAAAGAAACGGGTGCCTATACTAAAGCCGATGAATTTATACCAACCGAAACTGCCATTGCACCTAATGGAGATATCTACGTGGTAGATGGATATGGAAAAGATTTTGTAATGCAGTATGATAGCAAGGGAAAATTTATCCGGCATTTTTGCGGCAGGGGAGAAGGCGATCAGTTTCTTAAAAATGCACATGGCATTTGTGTGGATTTAAGAGATAAAAAACATCCTTCCCTTATAGTTACTTCACGTGAACAAAATTGTTTTAAACGGTATACAATGGATGGTGTTTATATCAATACCATACCAATGCCCGGTGCCTGGGTTTGCAGGCCTGTAATTAAGGGCGATTACCTGTATGCAGCTGTTTTACAAAGCAACAATAATCAATGGAAAGAATCAGGCTTTATTACCATTTTAGACAAGCAATTTAAAGTTGTATCGAACCCGGGAGGAAGCGAGCCGGCTTATGAAAAAGGAGTACCGCAGGAAATGTCACAAACAGTAAAAGCTTTTGCTTACCCGCATGATGTTTGCATAGACAACGATGAGAATATTTACGTAGCTCAATGGAATTCTGGCAAAGTGTATCCATATAAACTAGAACCTGTAACGTAAGATGATTGATGCGTTGTTTAAGCGATTCATTGTTTTTGTTGTTAGTATCAGCAACATTATTTGATAATAATATTTCAGGATCGGCTCACTAAATCATAGGCAGGACATTTTAAAAATAGCATGGTGAATAAAGTAAAAAACATCCTCGTTACCATCACAATAACATTAGCCTGCTTTGCTGCATTCCTGGTATTGTTTTCAAATAGAATTGTAGTGCCCGGCTGGCTGCAGGTAGCAGGAAGAATTCATCCGCTGGTGGTACATTTTCCAATTGTTTTATTTGTATTATTTATTGCTTATGCTTTACTTTTTAAAAGGCGAATTACTGATTTTGTAACTGCTACATTAATTGAAGACTGGCTTTTGATTTTGTCTGCACTAAGTGCGGTTTTATCGGTTTTGGCGGGATTGCTTTTGTCTAAGGAAACCGGTTATGATGAAGATGCATTACAATGGCATAAATGGTTTGGTATTGCTGTAACTGGCTTTATGTTGTTATGGTATGCGTTAAGAAATAACACGAGCCGTAATACCTGGCTTAATACCGCATTTTCCATAATCGGTTTAGTTGGTATGATCATGGCTGGTCACCAGGGTGCTAATATTACACATGGTGAAGATTATGTATTTGAACCTATCAGGGAAGAAAAGCAACAGCCGGTTGTTTTGCTGGAAGATGCAGTGGTGTTTAACAATATGGTCAAACCAATTTTAGAAGAGAAATGTATGAGTTGTCATAATAGTAAAAAGGCTAAAGGGCAACTAATAATGGAAACAGAGGAAGCACTATTGAAAGGAGGCAAAAGCGGTTCATTATGGGATATAAATGAAGCTGACCTGGGATTGCTGTTGAAAAGAGTTCATCTTCCAATAGATCAAAAAAAACATATGCCGCCTGCAGGTAAAACGCAACTTACCGATTATGAAATTGAAGTGTTGACTGCGTGGATTAAAAAAGGAAGCGACTTTAAACTTAGAGTTGCAGATCTGCCTGTTGATGATAGTCTTTATTTGCTGGCTGTCAGCAGGTTTTCTTCTTCGCAAAACGAGGTCTATGATTTTAAAGCCGCAGATGAAAGTAAAATAAAATCATTGAATACGGAAAATAGGGTAGTGCATCCTATTGCATTGGAATCACCGGCGTTGGTTGCAAATTTTTATGGTGCATCCTTATACAGTTCAGAGCAATTAAAAGAACTGTTGGCAATAAAACAACAGCTTGTTTCATTAAATCTGAATAAAATACCTGCAACCAGTGCAGACATGAAAATTGTGGGCCAGTTTACCAACCTTCGGAAATTAAATCTTGCTTTTACAAATATTACAGGAGAAGGATTGAAAGAATTACAAAGCCTGAAACTGCTAAAACAATTGTCGCTTTCGGGTGTGTCATTAAAAGAAACGGATGTAAAACTACTTTCCAATCTTCCGGAGCTTACACATGTTTATCTCTGGAATACCGGGCTGGAACCAGGTGCCATTGCTTCTTTACAAAACAATATGAAGCAGGTAAAATTTGAAAGTGGATTTAATGGTGATAGTATTGTTTTACAATTGAATCAGCCAGTATTAGAGAATGAAGAAACGGTAATTACTGATTCATTGCCGTTAAAGTTAAAGCACTATGTAAAAGGTGTTTCAATACGGTATACTCTCGACGGAACAGATCCTGATAGCATTACCTCCCCTGAGTATAACGGTAAAGTAACATTAAACAAAAACGTTACACTAAAAGCAAAAGCATTTAAAACAGGCTGGACAGCAAGTGATGTTATTGAAACGTATTTTTTTAAAAATACTTACCGTGCCGATTCTGCTGTTTTACTTACTCCAACTGATAAATCTTACCAGGGAAAAGGTGGAGGCACCGTCATAGATGGCATTAAAGGCGAAACAAATTTCAGAACAGAAAAATGGCTTGGTTACAAAGCCAATCGCATGGAGGTGTTGCTGTTTTATAAGGCCCCAATAAATGTTAGCGGTATAACTTTAAGCGGGTTGGTTGATGTTGGCAGTTATATAATGCCACCTGCTATGGTGGAAGTATGGGGAGGTCCGGATAAAAATCATTTAAAATTGTTGGGGAAGGTTGCACCAAAACAACCGGAGAAAGTTGTTCCAACTTATTTAAAGGGTTATGATGTGTCATTTAAAACGATACCAGTTTCCTGTATAAAAGTTGTTGCCATACCTGTTGGTAAATTACCGTCCTGGCACCCGGGTAAAGGTGATAAGGGCTGGGTATTTTCAGATGAAATATTTGTAAATTGATTTGAGAGAAGCAGGTACCAGGTATATTTTTCCTGGAGTTTAGGAAACTTAATAAAGAACACCATTGGACTGTAATGGTGTTCTTCATTTTTTAAGCTATTGTTCTTTTAAGTAAATTAAATTCTTTTTTTAATCTGGCTGTAATGGCTGGGTTAATTTTTTATAAACCTGGCAGTTTTTGTTCCTTCCTTCATAACCAACTGGATAAAATAAACTCCTTTTGGCAGGGCCGTAACATTGATATTATACTGGTTAGCGGATTGTTGCAAATTCATCTGCTGGTTATACACCTGCCGGCCAGATATATCCAATATTCTGATACCTGCTTTTGCTGTTGATGTTGATTTATACCTTAAGAACAAATTGTCTTTTACTGCTGTAGGAAATATTGCAAAACCATTTTCATCAATTGGCATACCTACATATGCAATTTTCGAGTAACTAAATTTACCATCAATATCAACCATCCTTATGCGGTAGAAGATTTTACCACTTGCCAGGCCTGCCGGGTTAGCATCTGTAAACTGGTAATTAGTTTGTGCAAAATCGTTAGTTGCTTTAACAGTACCTATTTTTTTAAAGTTGTTGGCATCACTACTACTTTCGATGGTAAAGTAGCTGGTATTTATTTCTTCTGTAGTCGTCCATTTTACCAATACATCTTTACCTGATAATTCAGCAGAAAAATTCAGCAAAGTCAGTGGTAAAATACAATCAGTTGTGTAATGAAAAGTCGAACGCTGGGCATTGGTTAAGGTAGTGGAACCCTGCGGTACAACTTGCGTTACAGTTTGAAACAAACTTCCATTGGCATTGTAGGAGTAGGTTGATTGTAAGAAGTTTGACCAACTGGAAGTGCCTGTATTCCAATTTTGAAATAGAATGGTGGTAAGCTGACCACTGCCATTGTAAGTACTTGTAATTAAACTTTCATTTATCCACGCATTTTCTTCCCAGCTTTCCGACAGGCTTGTTAATTGCCGGCCTTGTGCATCATAGGTAAAGGTTTTTCTGGTCTCGTTTTCCCATGCTGTGCCCGTCCAGGTTTCGGTAACCGACTGTTGTACCAATTTATTGGCATTGTAAACAAATGCATTTCTCGTTTCGTTTATCCAGGCAGAAGTGGCAATATCCCATTCCTGCTCGACTTGCTGGTTAACAGTGCCATCCGCATTATTTGTATAAATTTCTCTCGATTGATTGATCCACAATCCACCCTGGTACATTTCACTGGTAGATGAAGTAAGGTATCCGTTCGCATCATAGATATTTGTTTCTCTTGAAGTGTTACCCCAGGCAGAGCCGTTCCAGGTTTCTGATAAGGTAACTGTCACTTTTAAAGATGCGTTATAAGTATTGGTAATTCTAAATGTATTTTCCCAGGTGTTTGATACCGTATTCCAGCTTTGGAGGGTGGTTTGGCTAATGTTATCCCCGCTGGTATAGGTATAGCTGTTAAGTGATTGGTTAACCCAGTTTGCTCCAACTCTTGCCTGGCTGAGAGTGGATACCAGCTGGCAGGCACTATTGTATGTGTTAATAGTCCGGCTGGTCAATTGCCAGGCATTGTTGGTCCAGGTTTCGTTTACCGTAGTGTCTATTTTATAATTTTGTGCAGATAGTGTTGCAGTAAATACGATTAGTAACAGGCTTGCTAATAAATGTTTCATAAAGGTTTGTTTAAAGGTGTGAAAACATCAATTTACTCCGATATTAAAGTACTCTATTTTTCGAATTTTTCCAGCTGCAAACGGTTTTTTTTCTGCTACATATCTAAATAAAATTTATTTTATAAGTGAAGGCTGAACAGTATCATAATATCGATTTGTTCCTAGCCCTGTGTATATTAAAATTTACATGTGTGCCAATAGTCAATATTCCATTATAACGATGGATTAGAAAATTGCCCGATCATTATGAGCTTTTAACCGCATGTATTATCTTACTGCGATGAAACCACTTTTTATAATCGTTTTTGTTTCAATTGTTTTCTTAGGAAAGTTGTTCGCCCAACAAGATCCTGAGTTTCCGAAGGGCTTTATTATGTATGCCAAATTGCATAACGGGTTGGTCACAAACTTTAAAGATGATGTTCCCGACTTGTATGTAGGAGGTATCCAGCTGGTGCCCATGGTTACCCTTGTTGAGCATAAACTGCGGGGAGGTTTAATTGTAGATGGGTTTTACACCGGTAAAAAAATACAGGCAGCAGCCGGACCAACAATTGCCTGGAAAATTAAAACTATCAATGCAGGGGTATTCGGCAGCGCCGCTAATATCAACTTATCCTTTGATCATTTATGGGGAACAGAAGACCAGCGCCTGGTAGGCGGTGGGATAAATGCCGATTTGCTGAATTTTCTTTTACTGGGAATAACTGCCCACCGCGATTACCAGTTAAATACCTGGTGGCTGCAAAGTTCTATTGGCTTGCGCATCAGCAAAAAGAAGAAAGTAGTTGAGCCATTTTGAATGCTGGCAGCAATCAATCAATATCATTGTTTCTTTAAATTAAAACCTAATATATGCGCAGGGCATTGGTAGTTAGTGGCGGCGGTTCCAAAGGGGCGTTCGCAGTAGGTGTTATCAGGCAATTAAAAAGGAATTTTCCCGCACTTGAATTTGATTTCTTTGTTGGTACCAGCACAGGCGCATTGTTGTTGCCCTTGGCTGCTATGGATCAGTATACTTTATTGGAAGAATTGTATACAGCGCAGGAAACGGAAGATGTACTTCTTAAATCGAATATCGGCAACCGGCTTAATGAACATTCTATTTTTGATGCTACACCATTATGGCTGCTGATTGGCCGGTATTATAATGATACCCGCTATAATGAACTGGTGAACTCAGGTAAGAAAATTTACCTTAATACTGTTTGTCTTCAAACAGGTGAACTGGTAGTTTTTACCAATGACGAAGATGCTATAGACGGAACTTATTATAAGGTTAAACGGATATTTGATGCAGACCATTTCAGGAGGGCAATAATGGCTTCTGCCTGCCAGCCCGTTTTTATGCCCCCAATCAGGGTAAACTTAAATGTTCCCGGAGAGCCGCATCCCAATTACCAGTTTGTTGATGGCGGTGTAAGGGAGTATGTTGGCATACAAATGGCAATTGATGCCGGGGCGAAAGAAATAATAGTAATTATTCTATCTCCGGAAAATGATCCACCCGAAGAAATAGAATACAAAAATCTTTTTCACCTGCTGGAAAGATCCATTGATGTTTTATCAGGAGATATCGGGAAGAATGATTTATTACTGCCGGCGCAATTCAACGAAGCGCTTACATATATAGCCGCAGTTAAAACAAAAATGCTGGCTGATGGCATTTCCGCCGATGTAATCCATGATTATTTTTCTACACCTGGTATTGATAATCCTTTCGTGGGAAAAATGCCACTTAAAATATATACGATTAGGCCGGAAACTCCATTGGGCGGCGGCCCTGGTGGTTTAACGTTTGATCCGAATGAAATGAAAGAGATGCTTGCGAAGGGCAGGCAGGTGTTGAACCAATATGTTGCTACGTTAGATCCGGATGATACGAGTGGGTGGGTATAGAAAATAGTTTCTATATTAATAAAATGCCGCCGGTGAAGGCGGCATTTTATTAAGGTGTGTGTTATTTTTTTTGGTGGATGTGTTTATTGCTGAAGGGTAGTCATTTGTTTTTTAAGCAATTTTATTTCTTTGTTTGCTTCAATCAGGTGCAGCGTCAGTTCTTCAATTTTTTCCACCATCTTCTTTTGCATTTCGCCTATGCCATAACCTTCTTTTTCTATTACTGCCGCAGCCGGCATATTTGGTAAATGTTTGTTCTCTTTAATAAATATTTCAGTTTCTTCCAGGGTATTCAAATTGTAATTATCAGCAAATACATAATCGGGCCAGCTGGCCACCGTTTTCACCACAAACTCTGATCCTGCTATTTTACCTTTTACGGCGAGGGTATAATCTGAGGTAAAACCGAGATCACCTCCAATAAAGAATTTGCCATTATTTTTTATGAAAACCCTGTCTGCACCATATGTTCTGAAGATAAGATCTGCAGGGTTGGTGATGTTGGTGCCAATTTTAAAATCACCACCGGCAGCTTGTATAAAGCCAACGTTGTTTGTCACATTTGTAAATTGCATAATGGGATTAAAACCCTGGATCCTAGCTATTTCGCCTTCTGTATAATTTCCGTTATTGTAACCATCCAGGTGAAACAGGGTGGCCGGGCTAAAAGTTCCAATACCAAGTTTTTGAGTTGCCGTTATATTGCCGTTGCTGCCGTTTATACGCATGGCTTCAATCGGAAATGCTGAACCTACTCTTAGCTTAAGGCCACGGTCCGTTGTACCATTGGAGGTGATCTCCATATAGCCTGTTACCGCCTGTATGCTTCCAAAAGGAGTATGGGTAGGACTTGCTCCATAAAACAAGATACCAGGTCCATAATTTGATCCGTAATCACCCTGCAAATTCAATCCATACCTGGTGCCGGTAGATCTCACATTTAATACCGCCGTTATCCCCGAGGTTTCACCGAGGTGTAAATGCCCGGCGCTGTCGATCTTTGTATGGTCTACTCCTTTTGTTCTAAAAACAATATTGCCACTGCTGTTTGCCGCGTTGATGCCCAATCGCAGATCATCTCCAACTACCTGTACTACACCCTTATTGACGCCACTGTTTTGAAATTGTAGTGTCGGATCAACATCGTTAATTACCATTGCTGTTGAAGATGTGCTGAGAGCATCAACATAAAGCCTTGCACCGTTAGCCGGGTTACCAATTCCAATCTCCCCTGCATTGTCGATAAACATTCTGCCGGCACCGCCATTATGAAAGATCGTCCGCCCGTTTACGCCTGCATTATTTCCAATAATTACATCATTTGTAATGAGCTGAACAAAGCCTTTTTCGATACCTGCGTTTCTCAGCGACAGGAAAAAGTCATTATCATCAATCATCATCGTAATTCCTGAAAATGAATTGCCATTTACGTGCAGTAATGCGTTCGCAGAAGAAGTACCGATCCCTGTTTTTCCTTGTGGCACAGATAGCGCCGTACCGTTCTGTAAGTGTTGAAATAAGCCTGCAATACCACCCAAATTCAAAGCGTAACCTGCTATGGCTTTTCCTGTTGTCGATTCTCCGTAAACCCCGGTGCCTGCAGTGGTTACACCACCTATACCACTGCCTGTAGGAGAATTATTCTGAACTCTAAAACTTGATGCTAATTCATAATCATAAACTCCTGCATAGGGCAATGTAAATGGTCCTTGTTTTTCCCAAAGCCCGGCTACCCGCACATACACTGCCTGTTCATCTGTAGCAAATATGGTCAAACCGGTAGCAGGGCTTTGAATGTCCATCATGTTCTGTTTGGTCATTCTGGGCAGCAATAATCCTTTGCTGGTTCCTCCATCTAATTCCAGGATAGCGCTGGCAGCAGGAGCACCAGGTGTGCCGCCAATTTTCACCTGGGCCTGTATGGTATTTAGAAATAAGAATACAATTGAAGTGATGGCTATACAATATTTCATACAGTTGTTTTTTTGACAATAACAAGAAACAACCATAACGTGTATTAAGCCTCAACAATTGAGACAACGGCTTTTGAGTTAGCTATCGGTTAAGATGAACAATCCTTAGTTTTCAATTACCATATAGTTATAAGAATAAGTAGTTCCCTGGGCCGGCGACTGTGTGAAGTGGATCTTAAATGAACTGGTGGTTGAAGTTACCCAAAACGATCTTGTGGCACCCGATACGTTAGCGGCAGTAACCACCACTCTTGGAGTAACAGCATATGTTTTATTAAACGTGATGGTTGCCTGTTCGCCAAAATTTGTAGTAGCAGTGCTGTTGATATTAAAAGTACCTGCTACATCAGAACTATTATCTTCAAGCGTGCCATCCGATAGTATTCCCGCATTTAGCGAAGTGGTAATAGTTGGGGTGGTTGTTTGCTTTGCCTGGAAATGGCCATTGTTGATAGATAACATCGTGTTAACCGGCGATATCCCACTTCCAAAACAAACTCTGCCACCACCTGCCGGAACCATGAGTGCGTAGTTAGCTGTTGCACCGGTGCTACTAAAATAGCCGGCAATATTTTCGCTCGATACACCTGTATTAGTAACTCTTGAAGCAATGCCGAACGAATTATGATTTTGATTTGCGTTTGCACCAGATTTTGCTATGCTTATTGCTGAAGTTGCAAAACCGCTGGCGCCATTCGTTGATGATACATTTACATTAAGAAGTTCGGCTTTGGCAAGGCTATTGGAAAACAAGCGAAATGCCGACAAGTCTGTTGCACCATTGAAAGTAAAAACGGTAGAAAAAGCACCATGGTTAATGGTGGAACTGCCAGTTGGGTCCTGTAATGCATCCCAGCGCACTGACTGGTCATTTGCCATTAGTTTCCAACTTGGTATAAGAGTACCACTTGAATTGTAATAAAAACCAGGTACTGCTCCGTTTGATTGATATACAAGCAATCCTGGTGCCGATTGAGGCAACGGGTTCATAGCCAATCGGTCAACTTCAGTCATTGTTGGTATCAGCAGACCTTTTTTGGGGGATGCCAGCGCCGATACATTGATGTCAAATGCTGCAGACTTATTTGGGGCAGCTCCATCGAAACTGATTCCTGCATTTTGGGCTTGTACGCAGTTTCCGCATAAAAGGCAAGTGGCAACGAATACTGATACTACTGTTGTGTTTTTGAATGTAATCATTAGGTTGGTTTATAAATTAGTGGTTAAAAAAATTATTTATAAAAAGGGTGAATCATCTTTTGGTACTAAATTAATTTTGAGAAGGCACGATCATTTACTTGTTAAATAAAGCATTTACAACAGCCTCTTTTCTTCTCCTGCTAACTTCTATATGTTGCCCTGTATGCAACCGGAGCATTCCTCGTATTGCGTTGTATTTATCGGCATGTTCCATATTTACAAGGTATGTTTTATGCACCCTTAAAAAGCCATGACCGGCCAGCATGGTTTCAAATTCAAGCAATGTTTTGCTTGCTATCATTTTTCTCTGCCTGGTAAGATAAAAATGGGTGTAATTGCTATGCGCTTCACCATATAAAATATCTGCTGGTGCCAAATAAAACGGACCATCTGATGTCGTAATTACCAGTTTAAAATTTTCTTGTGGCCTGAGCAGGTTTTGCTGTAGTTGTTGTAATTGAATTTGTTGCATCGTTTCGGTTTGTAGCATGGCTTTTTCAACCGACAGTTTTAATTCATCTCCGTCAATTGGTTTTAAAAGATAATCCAGTGCACTGTATTTAATGGCTCTTATTGCATACTGATCATAGGCGGTGGTAAATACCACTTTAAAAGCAAGATCATCCAGCATATTCAGCATATCAAAGCCATTGCAGTCCGGCATTTCGATATCTAAAAATACAATCGATGGCTTTTTGTTTTTTATAGCCGTAAATCCTTCCTGTGCATTAGCACAAACGGCAACTATTTGAACGTTGGGACAATGCAGTTCCAGCAATAATTGCAATACTTCGCGGCAATGCAATTCATCATCTATTATAGCAGCAGTTATCATGATTCATTTAAATATAAACAATCCATTTCAAGTAAGACCGTAGTTCCAATTGCTACTCCTTCGGGTGTAAATTTATCTGTGAAAGTTACCTTCACATTTGTTTTGAAAACCTGGTTTACTGTAGCAATTCTTTCTTCGGTTATTTTTATTCCATAGCTCTTTTGCTGGAGCGCCGACTTTGCTTTTTTTGTGGCCGCAGCCTTTCTTCCAATGCCGTTATCGTCAATGGAAATATACAATCGCTTGTTTCTTTCTGTAACAGAAATTTGAAGTTGCCCTCCCGGCTCTGTGCGGTAAAGCAAACCATGCCAGATAGCATTTTCAACAAATGGCTGCAATAGCATCGGAGGTAATAAAAGACCATCGGAGGGTGTAATTGATTCGTTTTTTATAGTATAAGAAAATGCCTGGTTAAACCGCAATGCTTCCAACTGGATATACAGATCCAGTGCTTTCAGGTCATTTTCAAGTGTAACCCATTCGTTACGGCTGTTATCAAGAATAAGCCGCATTAAACGACTAAATTTTGTAAGATAATTGCTGGCATTGGCACGATCACTTTTTAAGATAAAACTGTTGATGCTATTAAGACTGTTGTAAATAAAATGAGGGTTCATTTGTGCCCGCAACAGGTTCATGTGTACCTGGCTGATCTTCTTTTCAAAATCAGTTGTTAGTTGTTCCTTTTCCCTGATCTGTTTTATGCGCACCCGGTAAATAATATACAAACCTGCAACCGATAACAACAATAACAGAAACTGTAACCAGCTGTAATTCCACCATGCTTTTTGTATAGTAATGGAGAGGGGATTTTCTGGTGCAAACCATTCTTTTCCATTTACCGATGCCTGCACAATAAACTGATAAGTAGATGCGGGCAAATTGGTATAGCGGGCCTGGCGTTGATTGCCTGTATAAACCCATGCAGTATCAAACCCATTCAGCATGTACCGGTACTGCAGGTAGGGTGCAATTTTAAAATCTACTACGAGGTATTGAAGCGTAAGATTGTTTTGTTTTGGCGGCAGGCTGATGCTGGTTAAATAGGGTGTATAAAAAGTTGAATCCTGCGTGGCGGCTTCTGTTACAAAAACCCGTAATGGTAACAAGGAACCAGTTAGAGCATTTGGATAAAAATAATTAAGTCCGTCTTCACTTCCAATGAAAACTTCCCCGTCATAGGAGAGGTGGTAAGCAACCACTTTATGATTGTTCTGCAAAGCTCCATCCTTTGCATCAAAAGATGTGAGCTTGCCGCTTTGAGGGCTATAACGTGCCAGGCCGCGGTTTCCTATTACCCATACATCTCCACTCTTATCTGTTAGTAATCCAATGATAAGGTTGGTGGCAAGTCCCTGTTGTTTTTGAATAGTCCTGGTAATGCGGTTGCTGCCTTTTTCAATGATATGCAAGCCTTCTGCCATAGCCAGGTAGGTGTTGCCTATACTGTCTGTTGCAATGCTGTAAACAAGGCGGCTTTTTGTAGTCGCGGTAGTCGTTAATTCAATCAAACTATCCGTAGAAGGATTATAATAAAAGCCTCCGCAGTTAGAAGCCAGCCTCCAACCGCCATGCTTATCAATGCTGGCAAAAAACGTACGTTCACCAGCAATTTTTTTCAGCTTCGGATGATCATAAAATGTTTTTATTTTTTTTGTAAGAGGATCAAAAATGCAAAATCCTGCATTGGTGCAAAGCATAAAGTTGCCATCCGGCATGGTAACCATCGCCAATATTTCCCGGTGTGGTAACTGGTCTTTTTGTCGTGATTGCTGGTGGGTTGTTATTTGTTCAAATTTTCCGTTTGGCAGCAGCATTCCAATTCCGCCCGTGAAAGTACCTACCCAAATTCTGCCCAGTTTATCAGCTGCAATATTGCGGATAGTGCGTACGACATCGGAACCTTCGGTTGTATCGCGGAAAGAGTAATACTGGCTTTCGCCGGTTTGCCTGTTCCAGCGAACAAGACTATTATTGGTTCCCACCCAAAGAATGGTTTTACTTTCTTCATAAAAACAGTTCTTTACACCATCTTCCCGCAGGCCATTTCTATCGGTAAAAAACGCCTGTGTTTTGATTTGTGGTGTATCGAGATTGGTATAGCTTAAACCCGTGCCTACGCAAAATAGTGTACCGCCTTTAGTAAGAAAAACGCCCAGGCCATAATTGCTGTTTATCGAAGTACTATTACCGGGATCATGCGTGAGATTGATGACTGATCGCCTTGAAAGATCTGCTACATAAAGACCATTGTAACGGGTTGAAATTGCCAGCCTGTTACCAGGCAATAAAGCCATTTTAAACGCGTAGCCATGAACAATTTCATACTTTGAGTTTTGCCATTTTCTCAACGACTCCTGTTCGCCGGTAAAGGCGTTGAAAATGCAGGTGGTATCACGAACAAAACTGCCGGCAGCAAAACTGGTTTCATTAATAGCAGATACACACCATGGATACCTGAAGTCGTAGGTCCTTTCCAGGCTTTGTTTTGCCACATCTACCAGTATCATTTGTTCCTGGCAGGCCCATACCCACAGGTCATTCTTTAACTGCGCAACCTGCCTTATACGGCCAAATTTTTTCGTGATTTCACTTAATTGCGGCAGGTATCTCCATTCATTCTTGTAGAATTGGAAACAACTATCGCGATAGCCTGCCAATAAACCAAGCGAAGGCGATTCAAACAGCACCTGCAGGTTTGGGATAGGTACCTGGCCGGCCTTCGTAGTGGTAATAAAATGGCGCCCGTTTTCGGCACGATATTGAGTGCCCTTGGCATTGCTTAACCAAACCGTTCCCTTGCTATCGCAAAGCATGGTGCTGATATTATTATTCAAAAGGCCTACATCACCGGTTTCTGTAAAATTGGTGAGTGTATAACCATCAAACAGGTTCAGGCCTTCGTCGGAACTAATCCAAACGCGGCCCAGGCGATCTTCCGCCATAGCAATGCGTTGCACACTCAGCAAACCATCTTCTGCAGTTATATGCTTAAAGCGATAAGACTGGCTATGAGCGATAATGCCCGAAAGCAACAATACAATAAGCAAGTATATGTGAAGGCGATTTGACAAGGCCTAAAAATAGCCATTGGCTAATTGCAGTGTACCGTTAATTATTTACAGGTAAATGAATGAGCCATCGGAACTTTTTACAGGTTTAACTTCCATGTTAGAAGTCACTGTAAAAGATTTCGGGATGCTTCTTTTAATTGTGCCGGGGATACAATTCATAGAACTTCCCAGTCCGGAGACTTCACATGCATCAAAAAAATTGTAACTTTTAAATCCTATCTTGACCAATAGTATGGCAGCTTGTATTATTCATGCATCTTACTGCTACCTTGCTACATCTAACTGTTATGTTTTAATGTTGTGCGTATAATGAAAGAGTGTTAGCAATGAATATGCTTTTAAAAAAGTATAAAAAAATGAAGACAGTCACATTTTGGAAGCTATGGATCCTGATTATTCCAGCAATTCAATTAGCTTGTTCTAACGAAAAAAATCCAATTGTAAAACAAGAACCACCGCCCGTAACATTACCAAACATGTTAGAATGCCATCGTACCACTACCTGGGATTCCTTGAGCGTCGATAATAAACTAATTGGGAAATGGCAATGGGAATATATTCAATGTTACTGGAGTCCTGAAAAGGGTAATTCTAAAGATTTTAAAGGCTTATCAGTCACGTTTAAAGCTGATAATACCCTTGAAGTAAAAGTAAATGAAGTAACAACCCAAACTGCAACATGGGAAGTAGTAAAATTAAACGACGGTAATTACAGTCTTAAAATGAATCCACTTGTGCTTCAACTACCCGGTCGAATTTTATTTTGCACAGATAGAGTTTTGTTTAATGATAGCTATGTTGACGGATGTGATAATTATTTCAAAAGAGAATTTTGATAGGTCTTTCAAGTGATTTACAAACGTGTCGGAGACACTATGCATAGAACTTCGCAGCCAGGAGACTTCGAAGAGCGTGTGAACCCACTTGTGGTTCAATTACCCGGCCGATTTTATTTTGCACAGATAGAGTTTTGTTTAATGATAGCTATGTTGACGGATGTGATAATTATTTCAAAAGAGAATTTTGATAGGTCTTTCAAGTGATTTACAAACGTGTCGGAGACACTATGCATAGAACTTCGCAGCCAGGAGACTTCGAAGAGCGTGTGAACCCACTTGTGGTTCAATTACCCGGCCGATTTTATTTGCACTGAAAGAGTTCTGTTTAATGATAGTTATGTTGATGGCTGTGATAATTGTTTCAAAAGGGAATTTTGATAAGTTACCGGCAGTTACAAACTGTGTTGGAGACATAATATAGAGACTTCGAAGAGCATAAGTTTCCTACTTAATTACAAACCGTGTCGGAGACCAATTCATAGAACTTCGAAGCCAGGAGACTTCGAAGAGCGTGATCTCCTCTATTTAGACTTGCCGGGTCACCAGCCGTTCCTACGGAACGGTCATTCGGTTAAACTATTTATGGCAACACACGAAGCGCCCCAACGGGACGAAGGGGACAGTAGCTTACATAATATTTACCAAAGCATTCGAAGGAAGAAAAGCTGTAAAAAAATTATTGCAACACATTACGCGAACGTTTTTCTTGTTCCATAGGTACAATTCATCGGTTGCACCAATGCAGCAAAAAGGATTTTTCGTTCCATCGGAACGATTGATTATTGGCAGCATTATGCAATAGTTTGTAAGTGATTTTGCCAATGGTGTCGGAGACACTATTCATAGAGCTTCGAAGCCAGGAGACTTCGAAAAGCGTGATCTCCTCTATTTAGACTTGCCGGGTCACCAGCCGTTCCTACGGAACGGTCATTCGGTTAAACTATTTATGGCAACACACGAAGCGCCCCAACGGGACGAAGGGGACAGTAGCTTACATAATATTTACCAAAGCATTCGAAGGAAGAAAAGCTGTAAAAAAATTATTGCAACACATTACGCGAACGTTTTTCTTATTCTATAAGGACAATTCATCGGTTGCATTTGGCTCTGCGAAGTCTCCTGACTTCGCAGTTTTATGTCACCAGTTTCCAACTGATTTTATAAACGATGCCGAAGCAAAAATTACAACAGTGATCGGACACTATCAATAACCTGCTGTAAATTACTTGCATCCTGGCCGCCTGCAGTTGCCAGGTTTTTTTGGCCGCCACCACCGCCCTTTATTAAAGGTGAGATCTGTTGTTTGATGATTTTACCTGCATCCAGATCTCGTGCAGCAACTACCGTATCAGCAATACTTATTGCCACAAAGGGTTTGCCGCCAATATTGGCACATAACACCACCACAAAATCCACCAGGTGGTTTTTAAGATCAAAACATAGTTTCTTGAGTGCATCGGCATTCGACACTTCCACAATATCTGCTACAAAATTTACCTGGTTTATGATCTCGTCTTTCTGAAGTAGTTCGTTGCGAATAATTACCAGTTGTCTTGCTTCGAGATGATCGATGTGTTTTTGCAGGGAGCTATTTTCTGATTGCAGGTTTGTGATTGCCTTGACGAGGTCTTTCGGGTTTTTTAATTGTGATTTTGCGTCTTCTAACTGGTTCAACAAATCATCCACGTACACCATAGCTGCCCTTCCACTAACTGCTTCAATACGGCGTACACCTGCGGCTACTGCAGCTTCCTGTTTTATTTTAAAGTAGCCAATGTCACCGGTTCTGGCTACATGGGTTCCCCCGCATAATTCAACGGAATAATTTTTATCCATGATCACAACCCTTACGATATCACCATACTTTTCACCGAACAAAGCCATCGCACCAAGCTGCAATGCTTCTTCTTTGGGCAGTTCTTTTATAACTACGGGGATATTTTCCCGGATCTTTTCGTTTACCAAATGTTCCACCTGTTTTGTTTCTTCGTCAGTCATCTTTGAAAAATGACTGAAATCAAAACGCAGGTGTTCTTCATTAACCAATGAACCTTTTTGTGCTACATGATTACCCAATACCAATCTTAAAGCAGCATGTAACAAATGCGTGGCGCTGTGATGAACTGTGCTTGCCAGGCGTTTTGTATCATCCACTTTTGCAAGCACCGTTCCTGTTATTTCGGCAGGCAACACTTCTGTAAAATGAATGACCAGGTCGTTTTCTTTTTTTGTATCGATTACCTGTACGGATTCTTTTTCAAAGATCAATTCGCCGGTATCACCGGTTTGGCCGCCACTTTCGGCGTAAAAAGGAGTTATATCTAGAACTACCTGGTAAACTTCTTTTCCTTTAATAGATGCCTTCCGGTATTTGGTAACAAGCGCCCCAGCTTCGGTACTGTTGTATCCAACAAATTCGTTGGTGCCGTTTTCACGTAGTACGATCCAATCTTCAGTATCAATGACCCCGGCTGCGCGGCTGCGGTTTTTTTGCTGTTGCATTGCGGTCTCGAAAGCTGATTGGTCAACCGTCCAATCTAATTCTTTTGCCATGAGAATCGTTAAATCTAATGGGAAACCATAAGTGTCGTATAGTTCGAAGGCAAAGTCACCGGCGACCTTCTTTTCTGATCTTTGTTTCCGGTAGGCACTTTGTGTCGTAACATAAGATCTTTTCACATCCTCTGAATCTGAAAGGTCAGCAGTATAACCTTGAATATTTACGGGCACCACATAGTTTTCAAATCTTCTTATTCCTGAAGCCAATGTTCTATAAAAAGATGTTTCTTCTTCCAATATGACTTTTGAAACAAAGTCTTTCTGCTTTTCTAATTCAGGGAAAACTTCAGAAAATTGATCAGATAATAACGACACTAGTTTGTGAAAGAATGGGTCTTTCAGATTCAAATTTGAATAACCATATCGTACTGCTCTCCTTAATATTCTTCTTACAACATATCCAGCTCCATTATTGCTTGGTAATTGTCCATCAGCTATACAAAAGCTAACTGCTCTTATATGGTCGGCAATAACACGCATTGCGATGTTCGACTTATTGTCGTTGATGCTTTTAGGTTCTTGTTTATAGTAAGTTTTACTAATGACTTCAATTTCCTTAATTATGGGGGTAAAAACATCGGTGTCGTAATTTGAACTTTTATCCTGTATCACCCGCACCAGTCTTTCAAAGCCCATCCCGGTATCTACATGCTGGGCGGGTAAAGGTTGCAGGCTGCCATCTTTCAGGCGGTTGTACTGCATAAACACATTGTTCCAAATCTCGATCACCTGCGGATCATCGTTGTTTACCAGGGTTGCGCCTGCTTTGGCTGACCGTTCATTATCCCCGCGGCTATCGAAATGAATTTCGGTGCAGGGTCCGCAGGGGCCTGTGTCTCCCATCTCCCAGAAATTATCTTTTTTATTACCCAACAGGATCCGCTCTTCGGGAATCCATTTTTTCCACTCATCGAAAGCTTCATCATCTTTTGGCAATCCTTCTTTTTCATCACCCTCGAAAATGGTAACGTACAGCCGGTCCTCATCTAATTTATAAACTTTTGTAAGCAATTCCCAGCTCCATTCAATTGCCTCGGCTTTAAAATAGTCACCAAAGCTCCAGTTGCCCAGCATCTCGAACAGGGTATGATGGTAAGTATCTACTCCCACTTCTTCCAGATCGTTGTGCTTGCCACTTACCCGAAGACATTTCTGCGTATCAGCCGCTCGATTGAATGGGGCTTTTTTGTTACCCAGGAAATAATCTTTAAACTGGTTCATACCGGCATTTGTAAACAGCAGGGTAGGATCATTTTTAATAACAACAGGTGCTCCCGGTACAATGGTGTGCCCTTTGGATGCAAAGAAGTTGAGAAAGGTTTGTCTTATTTCGGCGGAGGTCATCATATTAGGTTGCTAACTTCTATTTTTGAAAGCTTGTAAGCAAAGGTGGCAAATGTATACAATCGGGTGGTAGTGAAAACGCTGCGGAAATATTGAGCAGGATTTTTGAAAAGAAAGGTCCCCCGCCGATTGAAATTTACACCGGTTTTTGAAAGCTTTAATTCTGAAATGGCAACAACAGGATCGCTGAGGCGTTCTTTTGATGTCGCTCGAATACCATGAAAAAAATTAAATATTTTTATAATACGCATACCCTTCGCTATGAAAAGCTGGAAGTGCCTTTACGGGTAAAATTATTACGGGTGTTCGGTTTTATTGCCACGGCCCTGGTTACTTCATTTATCATTTTGTTTGTGGGGCAGCAATATTTTCCAAGTGCCAACGAACGGCAACTGCAGCAGGAGAATATCAACCTGCGTTATTCATACAAACTACTCAACCGGCAGGTAAATGAACTGAATGAGCGAATGGCAGCACTTGAAAAGCGGGACAATTCGGTTTACCGCTCCATTTTCGAAAGTGATCCGATTCCCGATAGTGCCCGGGCTAAATCAATTGAACGAATAGATGAGTTAAAGAGAGTTGGTGAAATGAGTGAAGAATATTTAGTTAAGGATATTTCCAATTCATTGCAAACGCTTTTCAACAGGGCGAGTTACCAGCAAAAATCTTTTACCGAAATCGAAAAACTAATCGATCGTAAGGAAGACCTGCTTGCAGCTATACCGGCCATTCAACCGTTAAGTAATAAGGATTTGGAGAGAGTTGCTTCGGGCTTTGGTTATCGCATCGATCCGGTATACAAAATACCAAAGATGCATGCTGGCCTCGACTTTACAGCACCATCCGGTACGCCCATTTACGCCACAGCTGATGGCACCATTAAATTGGCCAGCTATAATTCAAGCGGCTATGGCAATCATGTAATAATCAATCATGGTTATGGATATGAAAGTTTATACGGCCATATGGTGCGTATCAAAGCAAGGGCTGGCCAAAAAGTAAAAAGAGGTGATATAATCGGGTGGGTTGGCAGCACAGGTAAAAGCACCGGCCCGCACTGCCATTATGAAGTGCATAAAAATGGCAATCCCGTTGATCCTGTTTATTATTTCTATAACGACCTCACCCCCGAGCAATACGACCGCTTGCTAAAACTGGCGGCTACCCGTAACCAAAGTTTCGATTAGCCGGGTTTAAAATTGCACCAGGCAATAAGCATTTTCTACTTTCCACGACCTATTTATTTCATGCCACAGGAAGTGTTTGCCGGGATGTAGAACCATTTTCTCAGAAGCAGAAATAGTTATTTTATCTGTTTCCCAAACCATTTTCCCTGCATTGGTTCCCGTTCATTTTCCCGGTAAATCGCAGGCTTTCGGTCACTTATTTATTGCTTCATTATTTTATTAAAAAGTGCAATTGCCTTTTAGTTTTTGCGGTGCAATGGCATATTTTTTAAGAAAGATTGGATTCAAATCTTATCTAAAACTTTTTAAAATTGATTATTATGCAAAACATGAATAACGGTCTTCGTACCTTTTTTATCGACAGCCTGCAGGATATTTATTACGCAGAAAAACACCTGGTAGAAGCACTGGAAAAACTGGAAGAAAAAGCAACTACACAGAACCTGAAAAATGCTTTTGCAGAGCATAGAGATGTAACATTAGGCCATGTAAGTCGCCTGGAAGAGGTTTTCAGTATGTTGGGCGAAGAAGCAAAAACAAGAAAGTGTGAGGCTATCAAAGGCATCATAAAAGAAGCGGACGAGATTATTGATGAAACAGAAACTGATACGCTTACACGTGATGCAGCCCTGATTCTTGCTGCACAAAAAGCGGAACATTATGAGATAGCTACTTATGGTACATTAGCCACGTTTGCCAGAACACTCGGTGAACACCAGGTTGCTTCCCTGTTACATGAAACTTTGGAAGAAGAAAAAGAAGCTGATGAAATGCTTACAACTATTGCCGAATCATTTATTAATGAACAGGCTATGCAGGATTCGGTATAATCTAATCTTCATATTATAAACGGTTGAATCGATAAAGGATTCAACCGTTTCTTTTTAAGCTGTACTTTTTTGATTGGTTTAAATGTCTGTAAGATGCTTTCTGCTGTTCGCTTACTTTCGCGTTTTAAAAAGTGGCGGCACCTGTTATTCAGCCGCAGAACCAGTGTTTTATGGGCCAGAAAAAGTTAGTAAGATTTGCAGCTATTAAGGAATACCCACATGTTTATGAAAAGCCGGAAGGCATGAACGGCAAGTGGCAGCAGGTATTTGAAAAAGAGCAGCCATTAACACTCGAACTGGCATGTGGTAAAGGTGAATACGCGGTTGGTCTTGGTTTGATGCATCCTGAAAAGAATTACATGGGGGTTGATATAAAAGGCAACCGGATTTTTATTGGTGCTAAAAAAGTACAGGAGCAGCAATTAAAAAACATTGTGTTCCTGCGTACCCAAATCGATGTAATTGCTTCCTACTTTAATCCCGGTGAAGTGCAGGAAATATGGCTCACCTTTCCTGATCCGCAATTGCGGGTTGGTAAAGCAAAAAAAAGGCTAACGCATCCTGTGTTTCTGCGCAAATACCAGCAGTTTCTAAGCCCCGGCGGCGTTATCCATCTTAAAACAGATTCGCCCGTTTTGTACCGGTTTACAAAAAAAGTGATTGAACTTTTTAATTGCACATTAGTTAAAGATTATAATGATGTTTACCGCCAGGCTTCCGAGCCTGAATTACTGCAAATTAAAACACATTATGAAGGGCTGGATATTGCTGCAAGTGGTAAGATCTTTTACCTTCAGTTTATTCCGGCAAAAAGTCTGCCCGTTGAAAAGGATGCTATTCTAAAACAATATACCATTGAAAACGAATCTGGTAGAGGGGATTGATTATTACTACACACCCGAGGGTTTTATGGTTCTTACAGAAACCTATCACCAGGAAAGGGGCTATTGTTGTGGCAATGGCTGCCGGCATTGTCCTTTTGAATACAATTGTGTTCCCGAGCCAAGGCGTAGTGAATTGATAAATACCGCAAAATCGTCAACAGCTCAACAGTAAAGATTATTGCGGTATATTTAAGGCATCGCTACAAAAATTCACTACCCAGCTTTTTTTGCCATTCTTGTATTGCTAAATGCAGTAATTCCCCGTTCCGGTTGTATTGCACAAAATGTAATTCCCCGCTTCGAAAACATAGGGGTAAATGAAGGGTTGTCACAAAGTTCGGTATACTCCATATTCCAGGATAAACAGGGCTTTATGTGGTTTGGCACAGCCCATGGGTTAAACCGGTTCGATGGAAAAAAGGTACAAGTTTATAAGTTACCTGTTACCACCGTAGCTAATTCAAATTTCATTCGTGGCAATATTTGCGAAGATGCCAGCGGTAATATTTGGTTTTGTAACGAAACCGGTATCTTTTGTTTTAACCGCTTAAAAGATGCGCTGGAAATTCAACTTGGATTTGACATCTACAACCAGTCGGCCGGAACTTTTATCGATGCAGATGATAATTTCTGGATCATCCACCCCATTACCGGGATAGGCGTTTACAATATTACCAAACGGCAATACCGGCACTATTCACTGCAGTTTAAAATCAACCTGCAATCTTTTGTTTGGATGCATTTTATGGTAGACACATCGGGTAACCTGTTGTTCAGAATCCAACGAAAAGATGGAGTGTACAAGTTTAATACCCATTCGCAAACTTATGAGCATGCGCTTGCAGGGCGTGACATTTATACCATGTGGATGAACGGTAATGAATATTGTTTTTTATCGGACGGTAAATTAATTGTTCTGAATAATTCGATGCAGCTACAACGATCAGATGATTTTGTTGCGGGTAAGGAAATAAGAAATGTTGTTCCGGATAATTATGGAAGACTATGGATTGCTACCCTCGATTCGGGCCTGATGATGTATAATAAAAATAACAGGCAATTCACGAATTACAGGCATAACAATGCAAGGTTAAAATCATTGCCATTTGATCTCACTACTAACCTTTATATCGATCGTGCAGATAATCTTTGGATCGGGTCAGATGGCGGTGGCGTAAGCAGGCTCGATCTTAAACCACCCCGCTTTAACCTGTTCCCGCTAAATGAAGGTGATTATACGTTTTTGAAAGATTATTTTACCCGTTGTTTTTATGAAGATGATCAGCAAAAAATATGGTTTGGCACTCACAATAGCGGGCTAAATATTTTTGATCCTGCAAATGGAGCAGTGGAACATTTTGAATACAATAAAGATGATAAAAGTAGCTTACCCGGCAATATAGTAAGTACTATTTTTAAAGACAGGAATGATCAGATTTGGATTTGCGGCAGCAGGGGTATATCCATCTTCAATGAGCAGGAAAAGAAGTTTGCCCCGGTACAGGTGAAAGACATCGAAGCTTTTTTAAATCCATACGATGTATTTGTTTACAGCATGATCCAATTGAAGAACGGAGACATTATTGCAGCAACAATATATGGCCTTGTACAAATTAAATTGCACGGTAATAAATATAGCGGATCACTTTATACAAACAAACAATTTCATGGAGCAGTAACAAGTGCAATAGAAATGTATGATGGTTCGCTATGGATTACCATGCCCTTAAATGGATTGAAGCATGTAGCCCGTAATATAAACAGCTCCAAAGAAAATGAAGTGTTTTTTAAGGGAATAGATCTGCGTAGTGTACATATAGACGAAAAGGATAGTACCATGCTTTGGATAAGTTCGGGTAACGGGTTAATACACTTTAATACCATCAGCAAAAAGTATAAACTTTATGATGAAAAAGATGGTATGGCCAACAGTTATGTCTATGGAGTGCTGGAGGACGAACGACATAATTTTTGGATCAGCAGCAATAAAGGCCTGATCTATTTTGATAGGTTACTACAACGTTTTATAAACTATGATGTAAATGATGGTTTACAGAGTAACGAGTTTAATACATCGGCATTTTACAAAAGCGGGTCAGGTAAATTTTATTTTGGTGGTGTAAAAGGCTTTAACTGGTTTACCTCTGTTGATGCGCCTTTTACCAATACATCTCCGGGTACGGCAATAACTTCTGTTTTAATTAACGAGAAACCATTTCACCTGGATTCTACTGCTAATGCCAATAGAATTATTGTACTTCCCTACCATCAAAATAGTATTGCACTTCAATTTGCATCGCTAGATTATACGCGGCCGGAAGCCAATAGAATAGGGTACCAACTTAAAGGATGGGATAATGATGAAGTCATTTCATCGGAAATGAATACAAGGTATGCAAACCTGTCTCCGGGCAGTTATGAGCTTGTATATAGATCTGTAAATAGTAATGGTGCCTGGAGTAATCCTGCCCGTTTACAAATAATTATTACGGCCCCGTTTTGGAAAACAACCTGGTTCTATTTGCTTTTAATAGGTGTTTTGATAGGGGTTGTAATTATGATTACGCGGAGCATAGCACAGCAAAAATTTTTAAAGCAAATTGCTGCACTTGAAAGAGCCAATGAACTGGAAAATGAACGGCAACGCATAGGAAGGGAAATGCACGATGATATTGGTGCAGGTCTTACACAAATAACCTTAATGAGTGAGGCTGCAAAAAGAACCGCTATGCCAATAGATCAACTGAATGAAATTGGAGTTACCAGCCGTCAGCTGGTAAGCAGTATAAGTGAAATTATTTGGAGTATGAATGCCGAAAATAATTCATTGAAACATTTGTTAAGTTATATGCGGGAACAATTGCATAAATTAATGGAGCATGCAGGTATCCCGTTTATAATTGAATTTTCTGTTCCGGCAAATAATTATATTTTAAGTAATGAACAACGCCGAAATATTTTGTTGGCTACAAAGGAAATAGTTCACAACGCGGTTAAACATAGCCAGGCTAGTTCAATTAAAATTAAAGCCGAAATTGAAAATGAATTTTTGCAAATCAGTATCGAGGATGATGGAGTTGGTTTTAACGTTAACAAGGAACATAGCGGAAATGGTATTCGTAATATCAAAAAACGAACTGCAGCAATAGGCGCAGAGTTGCAGGTACAGGCAATGCCGGCTAAAGGTAGCAAATTTGTATTTAGCCTACTACTAAAATCACATTAAAATGCAGCGTAGCATTAGTAATTTTAAAAAGTGAAAGTACGTTCAATAGCAATTGTTGAGGATGACGAAAAGGTACGAAATTACCTGGCAGAAGAAATTCACCTGCATATCGAAGTAGAAGAACTTCGTTTATTTGGCAATGCTGAAACCGCCTTGAAAGAATTGTCTGTTAATCCTGCTGATATCGGCCTTTTTGATATACAGTTGCCCGTAATGAATGGAATTGAATGTATCAGGCGCTTGAAAATCTTGCATCCCGCGATGCAGATGATGGTACTTACAGTATATGATAATACCGATAATATTTTCAGTGCATTAAAGGCTGGAGCATCTGGTTATCTTTTAAAAACAACACCACCCGCCAAAATAATTGAGGCCTTGAATGACGTATACCACGGAGGCTCTCCCATTAGTAGTTCTATTGCCCGAAAAGTTATTGATGCCTTTGCTTTGATGGGAAATACCAATGAGTATTTTCAACAGTTATCAAGACGTGAACAGGAGATCCTCGAAGAATTAAGTAAAGGATTCCGGTATAAAGAAATAGCGGATAAATTGTATGTAAGTATTGAAACGGTAAGAACACATATCCGTAACATTTATGAAAAGCTACAAGTTAACTGCAGGGTAGAAGCTTTAAAAAAAACAGGCTTGTTATAGTTGATTTTTGATTTCGGGATAGGTATTTCTACAGGCTATCCCCTAATTTATACTACTAAATTCACATTACCGGTAGCAGTTAACTGTTTCATCTTTACGGAAATATTCTAGTATGCTATCCACTCCTCTCAATTCAATTCATCACTGCATTTTATTTTCCTGTATTTTCTTTGGGTTAACCAGTATTGTTGTTGCACAACAAGGAAAAGAAGCCAGCACCGATATATCAAAAGCGTCGCAAAAGGGTTTGTTTTATGATGTACGGGTAAATGATAACAAGGACATAAGTATTAGTTATGGGGCAAGGAAGGATAAAAAGAATTCAGAACTGCTTTTTGAAGATTATGTTTTTGACAGGGATCTTCAATTTAAAGGGATGAATTCATCAAAAGCCGTTGTCGAACTATTGAAGTCGGATGCAAAGCCTGATTATGTTGAAACCAAATTGTATGCTTATGCTGGCGGTAGTAATTCTTTCAATGTGCTTAGCCAAAAATTAACTCTTCAAAGGGAAGCCTGGCAAAGAATCTGGAATTATGATAAGCAACGTTATGATTACGCAAAACGCGTTTCAAATGAAACTGTAAAACCTAAAAATGGCGAAGGAAAATACCAGGCTTATAGCGTACATGAGGCCGGCAACGGTGCTTGTATTATTGCATCATACGAGCCCGATAAGAAAGGACTGGATGACCAGTTTGTTGTATTGAATGTTGATATGGATTTGAATATAAAAGAAACCCTGGTGACTACAGAGGGGAACTATTCACTTGTGTACAGTGCGAGCCTTCTAAACGGCAATGTGTTTGTAATAATGGCACCTAATAGTAAAATGCCCGATACAAAGCAATATCTCTATACAGAATTTACTTCGAATGCCGAACTGGTTAAAAGAGAAATGTTTACTGCACCTTCTTCAAACATGCTGGTAATGGATCATAAGGAAGCCGGTGGAGCGTTGTTTCTTTGCTGTGCATCAACCGATGCAAAAGGCGCCTACAATGATGAATTTATGAATTATGCAAGCATTCCTAACCCGGGGGCACCAGCTAGTAACCAGGGAATGAAATACAATAAAATGCTGTATAAAAAAGAGATGGATAATTTCCATTTTTTAAAGCTTGCCGAAGGCAAAGTATTATTTGCTTCTACAGTGCCGGTTAAAAGTTTTAAGAATAAACTGGTAACACCTCCCTCTCAAAAAAAATCTCACAGTTATGAAGGTAAAAAATTAAATATTGAACAGCTGGATGTTTTACCCGATGGTAATATTTTATTGGCAGGTCAGCTAATGGATATCGAATTAACCAAAGGCGACATGGCTACCAAATATCTCGATATAGTTGCATTTATGTTCGATGCAAAAGGTGAGTTAAGAGCTCAGTATGCTGTTGAAAAAATGAATGATGATACAAAAAGTGAAATATGGCAAAGCAGGCAAGCCTTCCATGTAAGTGAGGATGGCAAAACCGCTTATTGGGAGATATATGAAGTAAAGGGCAGCAAGGGTTATGATTCGTTCTATGATGCGTATGTTGGGACTAAAACTTATCGCCCGCATTTTTTTCCACGTATTGCAAAAATCAATTTGTCAACAGCTGCCGTCTCAGATTTTGAAGTATTGGGAAGCAAACAAAAATTCCTGATGTATAATTCTATCAGTGCTATTAAAACGGGCAATACCATGTATTATATTGGGCACGATGAAGACTATGAAAAATTATGGATAGGTAAATACAACTTTTTATAAATTACGAAAAACCCCCGCACAACACCTGCGTATGAAAATACGCGGGTGTTTTTGTTATAGCTGTTGTTTAATTTTGACTTATGGACAAGCCAAAGAAAGCCGGGAAACAAGGCGCATCTTTTTTTGAAGATGTATGGGAAGTTGTGAGGTTAATTCCAAAAGGCAGGGTAACAACATATGGTGCAATTGCAAAATACCTTGGTACCAAAATGAGTGCAAGGATGGTGGGATGGGCAATGAATGCAGCTCACGCCGATGCAACCATTCCAGCTCAAAGGGTTGTAAATCGCAATGGCATATTAAGTGGTAAAGCTCATTTCGGTGAACCAGGGCTGATGCAGCAATTACTCGAAAAAGATGGCGTAAAAGTGGAACGCGACACTGTAGTCGATTTTAAAAAACTTTTGTGGGATCCTTCCCTTGAACTTGGGTTATAATAGTATTCAATACGATTAACGTTGCTTCTTACCAAATGCCGGAAGCTTATAGATAACACCGGTTGATATTCCTGCAGAACTAATTTTTACCCGGCCCTCACCCACGCCATACAACGGTAGTTTTACATAGGGCGATGCAGTAACCGATAAGCGTTTGTTTATGTTGTATTGATACCCTGCTGTAAGCAAGGCAGCAGCAAACAAATGCACATTATTTGTTTTGTAAGTGTAATCAGCACGGCCATACAAACCATTGGCCCGTTCAAAATGGTAATCATACCATTCTTTTTTCATTATTAAACTGGCAAAGCCAACTCCGGCAACAATGTTGTGCCTTGGTTTTTGCAGTACAGCATAGTTAACCGATAATGGAATTTCGGTAATCCTGCAAACGGCATCAACACTATAGATCTTAAGGTTGTAATAATAAGAATTGGACTTTGGAAAATAATCATCACCCCCTGCGGTGTAAACTTTTTTAGAGGTATAAAGGCCAGCCATTACATTCCATCTTTTTGCAAACGAAAATCCAACGCCGCCTCCGTAGGTCCAGTTTAACGGGCCAAAATCATTCCCTTTTACGTATGATTTTTCAGGTGCAATAGCTGCATGTAAAAAGAATCCTTTTTTCAATGGAATGTTCTTCCTGGTCTTTGTTTTTTCTGCTACTATCGGTGCTGCTGAATCAATGTTTAAAACGGGTTTTTGCAAAACAGTTTCGGGACTGTCAACAATGCTTTTATTTTCTGTTGGCTTAACAGCTGTAACCGTACTTGAATTTGGTGCAATCAGCGGATTATTATTGTTTATTCCTGCATAATTGCTTTGTTCAGTTGTGGAATTTTCAACTGTCTTTGGTTGTGTTCCGGAATTTCCAGTATTAGTGTTTTTAGAGTTGAAATTTATTTCTAAAGAAGGTGAATGAGTAGTGTTGGAATTTTTTACTAAATTGGTTTTTGTAGTGTTGTAAATAGCCTCGTGGTTATTTTTTGGTTTAGCAACAGTCACTTGTTTTTCAAAAGAAGTAGAACCTTTTTTTGTTTCAATAGTTGTTTGAGTGGCAGTAGTAGTGGTTTTGTTTTCATCTTCAGAACTGCCCGGATTTTCTTTACCTTCTATTGCTTTTTTACTGGTTTGCCCGTTTTCAATTTTTGGCGAATTCTTTTCTGTAGCTACCTCATTACTGTTTAAAGAAATGGCCATATACAGCAACAGGGATACCATTAGTGCATCCGAAGCCCACCACCACCACCCGGCAAACCTGCGTCGTTTTTCTTTCTCATCCAGCTTTACCTGCATTTTTTGCCATGCAGCCTCACTGAACTCCGGCTCATAATTCTCCGCAGCATTTTTAAAGTGATCATCAAATATGTCAAATTGCTTTTCGCTCATAATCTATCCTGTGTTCCTTCGACTGTAAAATCATTTTTTGAAGATTTACCCTGGCTTTTGAGAGGTTCGATTTTGATGTACCCGTTGAAATATTCAACATTTGTCCAATCTCTTCATGCGTGTAACCATCAATCACATATAAGTTAAAAACCATTCGGTATGCTGGTGATAATTTACTGATCATTTCCAGTAATTCTTTGTGGGAGAAACGATCTGCGGGCCAATCGCCACTGTTTACTTCGGGAGAATCGAAATCAAGAGAGACGTTTATTTCAAAACGGTGTTTTTGTTTTCTTAGGTGATCAACCGCCGTATTTATAAAAATACGTCGCATCCAACCTTTCAGGGAAGCTTCCAGGTTATTGTGTCTTGCTTCAAACTTATGCAAGTCTTTAAAGATCTTCAAAAATCCGTCATGCATTACTTCGATAGCTTCATCTTCTGTTTGTATATAGCGATGACATACCGTAAGTGCATAGCCATAAAAATTTGTATAAAACTTCTTCTGACTATCCCGTTCCAGTTGGATACATCCCTGTATCAGCGATTGTAAAAGTGACTCATGTAATTTGATCACCGCCATACGTATTAACCAAACCGATAATCATCTTCAAATGGTTGCTTTTAAAAAAAACATTTTCATTTAAAACCATTCTCGTGTTTTATTTTACCGGTATTTTTCCCTAAGATATTGAAGCATATCACCGGAAACAATTACCGGCTCTGTTCCAATTTCTCTATTGTACCAGTAAACCCAGGCAGTTGTTGTTCTTTCGTCAGTGTAAACAGCCGTTAATTCCCTGCGGTATAATGAGTTGCCCTCTTCCGGGTTGATACCCTCGTAATCATCCAGTTGCGCAATCGCATAAGCAAATTCAGAAGGCTCTTTTATACTATACAATTCACCTGTAATAAAACGTTCATCATCGGTTGGCAGGGCCGCCGGGTATTCACCAAGATCATATAAAATTCCCTTAACCTTTCCATGATCTACAAAATGAAAATAGTCGGAAACGTATTTAAAAACAGGGTGTTCAAAACCTTTCCTAAGTGAGCCATAAACAAAAAGCTGGTAATTGGAATTCATGGCGTGTAATGTTTTCTGCAAGGTACTTTAATGCACTGGTGAAGTATTATCTATGAAATAGTTTTTGATAAAAGCGTTCGGGAATTATGCCTGCTCTAATCTTCAATTAAAAAACAGTAAACTTCCTTGGGTCCATGAACGCCGGTAACTAATGTTTTTTCAATATCGGCGGTACGGCTGGGGCCGCTTGCAAAACTGATAAGCGATGGAAGATTTTCGCCATACTTCGCCTGTAACTTTTCCAGTCCATCCCGCACATCATACACCAGTTGGCTGGTAAATGCCACACAAATATGTGCCGGTGCATACACACTGGGCGTTCTTCCGCCCGAAGCAGTACTGCTTAAAATCATAGTGCCTGTACGGGCAACCAATGCTTCACAAGTGGTAATACTGGCATGGCAATCTGATAATTGGTTATGCCATTGGTATGGCCAGTTGTAGCGGCCAAACATTTGTTTTAAAGCAGGTTGGTTACAAAACCATTTATTCCATTGTTTTCTCTCTGCCAGCACCTGCATTTGTGAAACCATCTCTTCGGGTGTAAAGCAAAACGAAAAATTTCCCTGCAGTCTTGTAAATGATTCTGCAAAAGTGATATCGAGTTCCTGGCCGGGAGGATGGAAAACTGTTTCCTTATCAGTTTCCGGGAATGGCATAGCCACAGGTGTTACCAATGCCTGGCGTATTTTCTTGAGGATATTTTCTTTCATTTTCGACGACATGCGGTAAAGGTAAATGAATGCTCAAATCCGCAAACGAAGCTCCAAAAACGTCGGTTCTTTTGTTGCCGTTTTATTTCCTGCAATAAGAATCTGAATTCTCAACAGGGTATTTTTTATCAAGGTCAATATTATTGGCGCTTTTATTAATCCCCCAGTTAAACAGGCGCTCAAAAAATGGCAGCACCCTGCTTTCTTTTACTTTATCCCGGAAATAGATTTCGTGTTCTTTCTCTTTCATTCCCATTTCATACAAAACCAGGTCCCACTGGTGCAAACCCAGTGAATTAAAGTATTGTTTCATACGGAAGTACTCGCAAACATTGCCGCTTTCTAATTTTCCTGCAAAGAAAAAAGGCATAAACCAGCCGATCAGGAAGCAACTGGCTGCAATCAATCTTCCAATTATCGCAAAGCGAATTTCATAGAGGCGGGAAACAGGGATATTGTAATGCTGCATGATCAGCAATACTTCTGCACGATGGTTCCATTCGTCCGCTTCAATTTGTCGTATCGCAATTTTTTCTGCCAGTTTTCTTAACGATGCAGCATGCCCCTGGTAGGCATAAGCCGCGGCCTTTTCGGCAGAGTATGCTTTTTGTAATGACTTAATTAACGCGGGGTGTTCTAATGTATTTGCAGCAATATAGGATTTAGGGAATGGTGTGCTTTGAAGATGGCTCATAGAATAAAGCTTAAGAGCCTAAAGGTAACGCAGTAAGCCGGTAAGCGGCCTTCTGCTCAACACTTATTAAAATGGTAACTGGTTTTTTAGATACATTTAGTGCCAGCAAAATTTGCCAATGAAAAACATTCTGTCACTTGCCTTTGTATTTTTTCAATTAGCAACTTTCTCGCAGGCACCCGCTGAAAATTACACGATCGATTCGGCCTCGGTTGTACGTGCCGGTGTGCCAAAAGGAGAACTATTGAAATTCACTTTCGACAAATCAGCGATCTTTCCCGGTACAACCCGGGATTATTGGGTGTATGTGCCCGCACAATATCAACCGGGAAAACCTGCCTGCGTTTATGTGAACCAGGATGGTGTTCAGTGGAACGCACCCACTGTTTTCGATAATCTTATTTATAGTAAAGAAATGCCGGTCACTATCGGCGTTTTTATTAACCCCGGTGTGGTAAAAGCCGCCGATCCTGCCAAAGCACTTGACCGGTATAACCGCAGTTTTGAATATGATGGCCTGGGCGATGCTTATGCCCGGTTTTTACTGGAAGAAATATTGCCGGAAGTGGAGAAGCAAAAAACCAGTGACGGACGTGCCATACAACTTTCTAATAATGGAAACGACCGCGCTATTGGTGGCTCCAGCAGCGGCGCGGTTTGTGCTTTTACTGCAGCATGGGAACGGCCTTCGGAATTTTCGAAAGTATTTTCGGCCATCGGAACGTATGTTGGTTTACGGGGTGCGGAACGTTATCCTACACTTATTCGCAAGTATGAACCAAAGCCCATAAAAATATTCCTTCAGGATGGCAGCAACGACCTCAATATTTACGCCGGCGACTGGTGGAAAGCCAACGAAACAATGGAACGGGCGCTCACCTTTTCGGGATACGAAGTGCAGCATGTTTGGGGAGAAGGGCAACATAATGGCAAACATGGAACTTCCATTTTTCCGCAGGCAATGCGCTGGTTATGGAAAAACTGGCCTGCTCCTGTTACGAAAGGAAGTTCTAAAAATAATTTCCTCGCAGAACTTCTGATCCCAGGTGAAGAATGGCAGCTGGTGGGTAAGGATTATAAGTTTACAGAAGGCAGTGCCGCCAATGCAGCAGGTGAGGTTTTCTTCCAGGATATTCCCAATTCGAAAACGTATAAAGTAGATGCAAATGGTAGTTTGACGCAGTTGGATGTAAATGCTAAGCGGGCAAGCGGAACAAGCTTTGGAACAGATGGCAGGCGATATACTGTAGCGGGCGAAACCAAACAGGTGTTGGCTTATGATGCGAACGGAATAGAAAAGGTGATTGCGGATAGTATTTCCGGGAATGATATTGTTGTTGCAAATAATGGCAATATGTACGCCACTTCTCCTGACGGCATTCAGAAGCCCAGTAAATTATATCTTATTAAACCCGGCGGAAAACCTGTGGTGGTTGACGAAGGGTTAAAATTTGCAAACGGCCTTACCTTATCGCCCGATCAAACACAGCTATATGTTACAGAATCTGCCACACATTGGGTGTGGGTATACCAGGTTTTGGCCGACGGAAAATTGACCAACAAACAACGTTATGGCTGGCTGCATACAGCAGATGGTGACGATAATGCCTGGAGCGATGGATTGAAATGCGATACAGCCGGAAGAATATTTGTGACATCAAGACTGGGTATCCAGGTACTTGATCAAACGGGAAGAGTAAATGCTATTATTCCCATTCCACAAGCCGGTGCTTCGAACCTATGTTTTGGTGGGAAAAATTTTGACATTATGTATGTTACTGCGGTTGATAAAGTTTACAGAAGAAAATTAAAAGTACGCGGGGTTAATACATTTGATGAACCGTTTAAACCTTTAACGCCAAGATTATAAAGAACAAATTGTCATCTTAACAACCATTTCAAAATTAGAAAACTCCATGCAAGTTGAATCTTGCTTTCAATAATTATAGTATGAAAAAATGTTTTTTGTTTTTGCTGCTTTGCATATACTCAGGTTTAGTTCAGGCTCAAAAAATAACCTTCCCTGTTAGTCCTTCCGACGCTGGATTTTCGCCTGAGCGGTTGAAAAAATTGGACACTAAAATGAAAGACTGGGTGGAGAAAAGATGGATGCCTGGAGCAATAGCGCTGGTAATTCGGGATGGGAAGGTTGCCTACTACAATGCCGTGGGATCAAGTAACCTTGAGAACAGGACCGTAATGAAAAAAGACGATATCTTTCGTATTGCTTCCCAAACAAAAGCAGTTACCAGTGTAGCTGTGATGATGTTGTACGAAGAAGGTAAATTTTTGCTTGATGAACCTGTTTCTAAATATCTGCCGGCATTTGCAAATCAAACAGTAATCGATAAGTTCAATGCTGCCGATACCACCTACACTACTGTTCCTGCAAAAAGAGCTATTACGATCCGAGATTTGTTGACGCATACTTCTGGATTGGGTTATGCTCAAATTGGCACTAACGAGGCAACGGCTATTTATGCAAAACATAATATTACGGCAGGTCTTGATGTGGAGGGCGACCGGCTTTCCGACGCTATGAACAGGTTGGGCGCTTTGCCGTTGATGTACCAGCCAGGGGAAAAATGGATGTATGGCGTGAATGTCGACCTGCTCGGATACCTCGTGGAAGTTTGGAGCGGTCAAACGCTCGATGATTATTTTACAAACAAGATCTTTAAACCACTGGGTATGACGGATACCTACTTTAATGTTCCGGCGGCAAAGGCAAACAGGCTGGTTCCGATCTATACTGAAGATTCGCTGGGTAAATTAAACAGGCTGGTTGATCCTGCGCTGGGCGTTACACCCAATTTCCCGCTGCGTAAGAAAACCTATTTTTCTGGTGGGGGCGGACTTAGTTCAACCATCTTCGATTATGCCATCTTTCTTCAAATGTTGCTTAACGGGGGGATTTACAATGGGCAACGTTTGCTTAGTTCAAATGCTGTACGCATGATGACGATGAATCAAATTGGCGATCTCTCTTTAGGAGATGAAAAATTTGGTTTAGGCTTCGCAATAGCCACCGAAAAAAGCAGTGCCATATATCCTGCGCAGGCCGGCACCTTTAGTTGGGGAGGCGCCTTTACCACTTCTTACTGGGTAGATCCCAAACAGAAATTAGTGCTATTATTTTATCGCCAGATGCTCGATTCGAGGCATGGTGATCTTTCCGATTATTTCCGGGTGCTTACTTACCAGGCACTGAATTGAATTTTGAAGGAGTTTGGATCAATAGGTTGAAACCTGTGGTTATGAATATATCCCCATCTAAGTGCCATTGTATTCCTAATTACTAACTACCAATTACCAGCTACTTAACTACTCCCTGCCCAACACCACGTGCTTAATATCTTTCCGGTTATAAGTATAAGTGATATGTACTTTACCATCTTTTGCCTGGATGATGGCTGGATAACTGTATTCTTCTCTTAAGCCATCTTCCAAATTTAAAATGCGCTTCCAGGTTTTGCCATCAGTGGAAAGAGCAACTGAAAGTATGCCTCTGCCATCGTACCAGTTGTTTCCGGCAACAGTGGGATTATATACCAGCATCTGGCTGCCATCTTTTAGCGTTACGGCATCAATCCCGGAATTAGGGTTTGGAACATTTGTGAGCTTGAATTTACTCCAGGAATAGCCCCCGTCGTCCGACCAGGATTCGACTATTTTTTGCTGGTTGCTGCGGCAAAGCATTTGCAACCTGTTACCCGGGTATTGCAGGATAGTAGGCTGGATCACTTTATAGCTACTGGAGCTGTCAACTTCATGGCGGGTCCAGCTATTGCCATCATCAGTTGAAATCTCTACATGCACCTGCCAGCGATCATTTGTTTCGGTACTGGAGGGCGAAATAATATTTCCATTTGAAAGTTGAATTGGTTTATTCTTGATCGGGCCGAGAATGCCTGGTGGTAACCGGCCTTCGTCTTTCCAGGTTGAACTTTCTTTAGTAATGCTTTTTACCATCCCCCACCATTCTCTTGGATTGGGCCCAACTTTATAATAGAGAGAAAGTTTACCTGAACCTGATTCAAAAAGCACAGGGTTCCAGGTGGGGTAGGTTTTATTATCTATACTTCCATTTGCCATTAAATAGGGTGCCGACCAACCTTCCGGTTCAAGTATTTTCATCCAGATTTTCACGTCCGAATTTCCTTCACCCGAACCACCGAAACATGCAATCATTAAACTACTGTCAATGATTTCAACAATTGTTGAAGCATGGCATTGCTGAAAAGGAGCATCGGTGAAGATCAATTCTTCCTTTTCTTTTACCCATGCTTTTTGACCATTTACAAACTGCAACGACAAAAGACCTGCAAAAACGAAAACTGCCGGAAGAAAATATTTGCCCATTCTATTACCGATTGACTATAAATATAATGGAAGGATGATAAACCAATTCTGTAAAATGGGAAGGAAAATGCAAGACAAAAAAAAGTCCCCCCGTAAACGGAGAGACTCTCTAATTATTTTATTTTTTTATACTTGTTCGGCGGCAATATCCATGGTAGTTTGTTCCGGTGGCGCAATTACCACGCCTTCCTGTGAACTGCCATTCTGTGAATGATGCGGATGTTCAGCAGAATCGGTATCAGCTACGTGAACGGGCTTTTTCTCCTCGTACGGACGTTTGCCGATCAACAATTCCACATCACTCTGGAAAAGTACTTCCCTGGTTAATAATGCCTGCGCCAGTTTTTCTACCTGTTCCCGTTTTTCTACCAGTAATTCTTTAGTGCGGCCATAAGCCTGCAAGATCAGTTTACGTACTTCTTCATCAATGATCTTTCCAGTTTCCTCGCTGAAAGGTTTGGTAAAGGTTTGATCCGAATTAGGATCGTAGTAGCTAACGTTTCCAACTTTCTCGTTCATACCGTACACCGTAACCATACCATAAGCAGTTTTAGTGATCTGCTGCAGATCGTTGCTGGCGCCAGTGCTTATTTTGCCGAAGAAAATCTCTTCTGCTGCACGTCCACCAAGGGTCATGCAAATCTGGTCCATCAACTGGTCGGTATTGTAGAGATATTGTTCTTTCGGAGTATACTGAGCATATCCTAAAGCTGCTGTACCGCGAGGGACAATCGTCACCTTTAACAGCGGGTAAGCATGTTCAAGATACCATCCACAAATGGCATGGCCTGCTTCATGGTAGGCAATGATTTCTTTTTCTTCGGGGCTGATGATCTTGTTTTTCTTTTCAAGTCCTCCAATTACACGATCAATCGCATCCTGGAAATCACTCATATCCACTGCGTCTTTACCCTTACGGGCAGCAATCAAAGCAGCTTCATTACAAACGTTGGCAATATCGGCACCGGCAAATCCCGGTGTTTGTTCGGCCAGTTTATGAATATCGAGGGTTTGAGAAACTTTAATTGGCTTAAGATGCACTTTGAAGATCTGTTCGCGACCCGTAAGATCCGGGCGATCGATACTGATCTGGCGGTCAAAACGACCCGGGCGCAACAAGGCGCTATCCAAAACGTCGGGCCTGTTGGTTGCAGCAAGTACAATAATACCGGTATCGCCACCGAAACCATCCATTTCCACCAGCATCTGGTTCAATGTGTTTTCGCGTTCGTCGTTGCTCATCACCGCATTTCTGCCACGGGCACGACCAATTGCATCTATCTCATCTATAAATATGATACATGGAGCTTTCTCGCGGGCCTGTTTAAACAGGTCACGCACACGGCTTGCACCCACTCCCACAAACATCTCAACAAAATCGCTACCACTCAGGCTGAAAAAGGGAACTTTTGCTTCGCCGGCCATAGCTTTGGCCAACAAGGTTTTACCTGTTCCGGGAGGTCCAACTAGTAATGCCCCCTTCGGAATTTTACCGCCGAGCGCCGTATATTTTTTAGGATTTTTCAAGAAATCCACGATCTCCATCACTTCCACTTTTGCTTCGTCCAAACCTGCTACATCGGCAAAAGTGATATTTACTTTCAGGTCTTTATCAAACAGGGTTGCCCGGCTTTTTCCGATATTGAAAATACCACCTGGTCCACCGGCACCACCGCCGCCTCCCATTTTACGCATCATAACCACGAACAGTAAAATAAATAAGCCAATGGTTACTACAGTATTTAATACAGGTCCCAACCATTCCGCTTCGTCTACTGCATCACTTGCAATCATGGGAAGATTGTTCTTTTGCTGGTATTCTTTCAGATCAGCATTCCAGCTTTCCCAGTCTGTTACTTTGAATTCAAAATGGGGCCCTTTGTTATTTTTAACAGTGAAGGCATCTTTGAATTTTTGTTTGTACAATTCTTTCTGAAGGCTATCGGGCTTAATGTAAACCCTTACCAGCAGTTTATTTCTTACTTCCTGGATCTTATCAACATCACCCTGGGTATACATTTGTTCCAGGAATGATTTCTTGTCGGTTTTCAACGCATCGCTGCTACCATTCATGTATTGAGCACCCAACAATACGGCTGCAATTACTGCGTAGATCCAGTAAATGCTAAACCTGGGTCCACGTCCTTTTGGCTTTTCTTCGTTTCGCTGAAAAGGATTGTTGCTGTTATTTTTATTATCCTGTTGTTGTCTTTCTTCGGGTAACATATATTTCAAACTTCACTATAATTAATAAATAAGTGTGCGTATTGTTTGTGTGTTTTTTACAAATTAACAATTAAGAGAGTGGTTTGGGGGCGGAATGTAAACAAAAAAGGCCTGCAAGGGCAGAACAAAGGGTTAAATGGCTATATTTCGTCATGTTCCATGACCGAAGCATCACTCCATAATTCTTCGAGCTGGTAAAATTTTCGGGTTTCAGGCTGCATTACGTGTACCACAATGTTTACGTAATCTACCAATATCCATTTGGCATGTTGATACCCTTCGTGTTTGAACGGGGTTTCATTACATTCTTCTTTCAGTTGATCCTGGATATAATCTGCGATACCTTTTACTTGCGTAGTTGTAGTGGCTTCACAAACAATAAAAAAGTCGGCAACTGCTTCATTGATCTTGCGCAGGTCGAGAGAAATAATTCTTTCGCCCTTTTTTTCCTGTATGGCTTTTATGATGATCTTGAAAATCCGGGAACTGCGGGAAAGCCGCGTTGCACTTTTTGGTCTGGACTCTAATGCCTGCAATTGATTCAAATGTTACTTTTTGATGAAGAGCTTTCCTGGTAATACATACCAGGTAGGGCTCAAATTAAAAGATTAGTTAGTGTCAAATTCGCTTTTTTCCTGATCAACACCTTAAAATAACGTGCTAATCAAAGAAAGGATTTTGCCGTTTAGCCTAATAAAAGCTATTTCGCTTCAAATTTACTAAATCAAGCCCGTATGTCTGCTTTTCCTGCCGGATACAGTTTCAACCCTTTAGCGCAGGTGAATAGTACCAACATGCATGCCATGGAATTAGTATATGCAGGATTGGCTGGTAACGGTGCTGTTTTTTTTACCAATTATCAAACCCAGGGCAAGGGCCAACGCGGAAAAGAATGGGTTTCAGCACCAGGCGAAAGTGTACTAATGACTATTGTTCTGGACACTAGCCGGCTTACCACCAGCCAGGCTTTTCGCCTCAGCGCAACTGTAGCGGTGGCTGTTAAAAATTTTATAGAATTTATTTCAGGCTCTGCCATTACCATAAAATGGCCCAACGATTTGTATTCGGGTGACAGAAAGGCAGGAGGGATTCTGATTGAAAATATCCTTAACCAGGGATCGCTGAAATGGAGCATCATTGGAATTGGGCTAAATGCAAATCAAACAGGGTTTTCGACAGACCTTCCACAAGCTGTTTCGTTGAGTATGTTAACGGGAAAGACCTACGATTGTGAATTGCTCGCAAAACAACTGACAGGTTTTGTAGATGCGCAATGGCAGCAATTGCTGGATGGTAACTGGGAGCGGATCTTAGCTACTTATAACGAAAATTTATATGGTCGTGGTTCGGTAAAGAGATTGAAAAAAGGAGCTGTCACAATTCCCTGCAAAATACAGAAGGTAGATAATCATGGCATGTTGGTTGCCGGTGAAAACGAAGAATGGCATTTTTCACATGGTGAGGTTGAATGGTTACAGTCTCCCACGAAATAGTGGAATCAATCTTTAGGATTGCTCAGCATCCCTTGCTTCTATTTCGAAACGATTGTTGTAATAACCGTTTTTGATCCATTCTGCCAGGTACCGTATTATAAAAGGCACAAAACCAAATTGCTGGTATTGAGCTACATGTTTCAACTCGTGTTTGATCCATTTCTCATTTTGCAAAAAAAATTCGATTTCAACGCCATACAGGTAAATGGTTTTTCCAAATACTATGGCTACCTGGCTGGCTTTTAATTGTCTTGCAGCAATTTTTGCTACCCAGCTGTTTTCTTTTATTTTGATATGAGAGGGCAATTCCATTTCTACTTTTTTGATGCGTGGGGAAGGAAGATCTACCACCGACATTCACTTTTTCAAGTTATTCCATGCAGCTATTATCTCTTCTGCATGCGTTTTGCTTTTAGGCTTCGCAAAAATTTTACCGATTTTACCCTTTTCGTCTATTAAAAAAGTAGTGCGCAAAAGTCCCATGTATTTATGGCCGAAAAGCTGTTTCTCACCCCAAACACCATATTTTTCGATGATCTTGTTTTCCGGATCTGCAATCAAAGGAAAAGGCAAGCTGAATTTATTTTGAAATTTTTTATGCGATTTCATTGTATCCGGGCTAATACCCACAATTTCAAAACCATGTTTTTTCAATAACGCATAGTTATCCCGCAGGTTACAGGCTTGTACGGTACAGGTTGGTGTATCATCGGCTGGATAAAAATAAATCACCAGTTTTTTACCTTTAAAATCTTTCAAAGAGATTTTGTTGCCATCCTGATCGATACCACTGAATGCCGGCGCCTTCTCATTTTCCTGTAAACTGATCATGCACGTAATTTTAGTTGGTAACAAAACAAGTACCATTTAGTTGATTGTCAATGAATGCCCGGCAAATAATACCTTCCTTTGTGTTTAGAACGATCTGCATAAACAGAAATTTAATGCGACCATTTAATCTTACAAAAATTGGAATGTGCAAATTACTATTATCGTTCCTCCTTGTTATGGTTATTGCATCCTGTTCGAAGAATGACAGCGAACAAGACAAGCGTACACTTGCCTATTTTACAGTTCATCTGAAAGCCGACATGACTTACCCTGCGCTTGAAAATGCCTTCGGAAAGCCTGATGCTGATACTGGAAGTGGGATCCATATCTATGTTTACAAGCTAACGGATGACACCGAAATATGGATCGGGTATACCGATTTAATATTATACGCCCGCCATGTAAATAAAAACCGGGAAGTGCTGCATATTCTTATCTGACTGGTTTAGCGAAAAGAAGGTCGGTTTTTAAAATACTTTTCCCGCCCTGCTATGTCTCATCCTCCTATTTTTGCGCAATTTTTATACCATGCCTAAAGACAATAGCATTCATTCGGTTCTAATAATTGGCAGCGGCCCTATCGTAATTGGCCAGGCCTGTGAATTTGATTACAGTGGTACCCAGGCTGCCCGCAGCATTCGGGAAGAGGGCATTAAAGTTTACCTGATTAATAGCAACCCGGCCACCATTATGACCGATCCCATGATGGCTGATAAAGTGTACCTGCTGCCCTTAACGGCTGAAAGCATCGAGCAAATATTGGAAGAAAACCAGGTAGATGCCGTATTGCCAACCATGGGAGGACAAACAGCGCTTAACCTGGCAAAAGAGTGCGAGGAACTGGGGATCTGGGAAAAATACAATGTTCGCCTGATTGGTGTGGATATAAAAGCAATTGATAAAGCCGAAGACCGTGAAAAGTTCCGGCAATGGATGATTCAAATGGGAATCCAGGTAGCACCTGCCCGCACTGCCAACAGCTTTTTGGAAGGAAAAGAATTTGCCCAGGAAATTGGTTTTCCGCTCGTAATCCGGCCATCCTTCACGCTTGGTGGCACAGGCGGCGGATTTGTACACGATAAAACAGAGCTGGATGAGGCTTTGAACCGGGGGTTACAGGCAAGCCCTATCCATGAAGTACTGGTAGAAAAAGCTGTGCTTGGCTGGAAGGAATTCGAATTGGAATTATTAAGGGATGCGGCCGATAACGTAGTAATAATTTGCACGGTTGAAAACTTTGATCCCATGGGTGTGCATACGGGTGACAGCATTACCGTTGCCCCGGCCATGACACTGAGTGATACCGCTTTTCAATTGATGCGCAATACCGCTATTCGCATGATGCGTGATCTTGGGAATTTTGCAGGTGGTTGCAATGTGCAGTTTGCACTCAATCCACATACGGAAGAAATTATAGCTATCGAAATAAATCCGAGGGTGAGTCGCTCGTCGGCGTTGGCAAGTAAAGCAACTGGTTATCCCATTGCAAAAATTGCCGCTAAACTGGCAATTGGGTACAATTTGGATGAATTAAAAAACCAGATCACCAAAACAACCAGCGCCTATTTTGAACCGGCACTTGATTACGTGATCGTGAAAATACCACGCTGGAATTTCGACAAATTCAAAGGTGCAAACGATACGCTCGGTTTGCAGATGAAAAGTGTAGGTGAAGTAATGTCAATAGGCCGCAGCTTTAATGAAGCGATTCAGAAAGCCTGCCAGAGTTTAGAAAATGAAGCAGTAGGCTTAGGTTATTATGGTAAAAGCGTGATGCATGCCGAAGACCTTTTGGAATATATTAAAACACCAAAATGGGATCGCATCTTCCGCATAAAAGATGCGCTGATGGCCGGTGTTTCCGTAAAGAGTATTGTACAAGCAACCTTAATTGATCGCTGGTTTATTTACCAGATCAAAGGCATTTGCGATATTGAAAAACAACTTGGGCAATATACGCTTGATACGCTACCCCAGGGATTGATGAAAGAAGCCAAACACAATGGTTTTAGTGATGAACAAATTGCACGCATTTTAAAGAATACCACCGACGAGGAAGTATACGAAAAACGCAAGGCATGGGGCATTACCCGCGTGTATAAAATGGTGGATACCTGCAGTGCAGAATTTGAAGCAAAAACGCCTTATTTCTATAGCACTTTTGAAGGATAAATACTACTAAACAAAACATGGATACCGGTATGCTTACATACCGGTTTTCTTTGTGATCATTTAATTGCATTTAATTACCAGGTAAAAACACAAGTCGGCAGATATGTTGTTCTGCCCGAAGCTCTTAAAGCTGATTCCATGAATTTGGAGATATAAACTGGAAAGCAGTCGAGCGTATTCTTTAAGATTTTAAATAGCCTTCTCTCAGGATCTTTTACTTTTGCTGATCCCTAAGCAAACCCTAACATGAGAAGCGTTTTTATAGCTTTCAATCTTTGTTTATTTATTTTTGTTTCCACCAATTGCTTGTCAAAAGACATTAAATATGTTCCGGGGTTTTATATAGGAAATAACGGTGATACAGTAAATGGTTTTTTCCAGGTAAAAGATTATAATCTTCCAACTATAATCAAGTTTAAAAAAGACCTGCTTCAGGAAGAAGGAACCTGGCTTTCAGTTGATACCTGCAAGGCGCTGGTTGTAAATCAAGAGGCTTATGTAGTATGGTATGGCAAGCGTGGAATGTGTTATATAAATCAAATGGATTTGAACCTGGTAAACATTGATAGCTTCAGAACGGAGCGAATTCCGTTGAAGTTGATTTATCATGGCAACGCGTTGTCGCTTTATTTGTACCATGATGTTACAGACCATTTTTTTGTTGGAACCGGTGAAGCGATACACGAATTATCAATTTCTTATCGCTACCTAACAGACTGGGAAAAACTCCGGTTTAGGGTTAAACCACCAACATATTTAATTACACCAACTTTTCATAGCCAATTAATTGATTTGATGGGTGAAACCCTAACTAATAAGCAATCACATCTTATAGAAGTTTCGCAATATGATTCGTATTCGCTTATGAAATTATTTAGAAAATTAGATTAATTTACACTCATTTGCTTAAGAGTTTGCAAGCAGATGTACGTTCTTATTTATGCAAAATAAACTTCCCTTTAAACAGGAAAGATTCCCAGTTAGAAATCTCTGTTTTTTATTTTGCTTCGATGATGCTGCCTGTTTCTACAAGGCCTGATTGCACCATGGATTTTGCCTTCCCTTCCAGGATATAAACGTTTTTAAAATAAGAGGGAATTCCTTCCGAACTACCGGTTATTCCATCACGCATTTCAAAATGCAAATGCGGGAAAAAGGAACTTCCGGAAACACCGATCTTTCCAATTAGCTGGTTGGATGTGACCCTATCACCAACCTTAATTGAAAGACTGTTTTGCTTTAAGTGACCATAAATACTTACTACACCTTTTGCATGTTCGATAGCAATGCAATTGCCATATAATTCCAGTGCGTTTGCAGCCAGTTTTGGTATGTCGAATTGTTTGTCATCTTTATGAAGATTGGAAGCATAGATTACTTTACCAGCCCCAACCGCAAAAACATCCTGGCCATATCCAAAATAATCTTCGCTCGTTTCGCCGCCTGTTTTAAATTGTTGATTGTTGTTATCCAGTGAAACAAAATCATAAGCGTAACGCATAAAATTCGCTTCGATACCGAGGCTTTTTATGGGTGCAAATTCGTAGTTAAACCTTCGGTGGTGTGAGTAGGCGTCATGGGCATCGTAGACCAGTATTCTACCTTTTAATGGCATGCTGTATTGCTGCTGTTGTTTATACAACTGCGGGTATACCGTGGTAGATATTTGTACATCGCTATCATTATTATTTGTGTAGATAAGATCAAACTTTATTTTGTGAATTGGCAGGCTATTGCTGAAACTGGCAAATGGATTAAACACCAGTTCATTTGACACACCCATTAAAGTACGGTTTGGAATTGTTTTTATGGAGGGTGCAGTTCCATTGTTATCCAAGAAACGGGTATGCAGCAAAAGATTATCTTGATCGAAAAGCGAAACTGAAATTTTGGTCAGTGTAAAGGTGTCCGCGGAAATATTGTTGATCAAAAAATCAAAATTTAGCTGTTGTTGTACATCGCCTTTTTCAATATAAACAAGAGTGGGCTGCACTTTGATGCTTAAGCTATTCTGCGCCAAAAGCAATACCGGGGATACCAGTAATAAAAGAAGAATTAATTTTCTCATAATGACAATTTGAAGAATGCCGGTATAAAGATGCAGCAGTAATTATTGCATTAAAGTTGTTTTATTTAAAAGGCAAACCAGGTATTAAAAATAGGATTCAATTTTCACCTTTGCCTATCTTCCCATATAAACAACTGGTATGGCTGATTTTTTTGCATTGAAGGATAACAGAACAACGGCAGGAACCGAAATTCTGGCTGGAATCTCTTCTTTTTTGGCAACTGCCTATATCATAGTTGTTAATCCAACTATTTTAAGCCAGGCCGGAATGCCCTTTTCCGGGGTGCTTACTGCTACTGTTATCGTATGTTTTTTCAGTAGCCTGATGATGGGGCTCTACGCAAAAAATCCAATATTGGTTGCACCTGGTATGGGGCTGAATGCCTTCTTTACTTTTTCGGCTGTAATAGGAATGAAAGTTCCCTGGCAGGTTGCATTAGGAGCAGTATTTTGGTCGGGCATCTTTTTCTTTTTGCTGTCGGTGTTCAATATCAGAACCTATATTGTACAAGCAATTCCAAAAACATTGCGCTATGCCATTTCAGCCGGAATCGGGCTATTTATCACACTAATTGGTTTTACTAATGCAAAGTTTATTATTGCCAACCCTGCCACCATTATTGGTGCAAGCCATCTGAATGTTTTATTAATTACTTTTTTAGCGGGGCTCTTGATAACAGCTGTGCTGCTGGTAAAAAAAGTAAAAAGTGCCATACTTGTTGGAATAATTGTCACTACTTTTCTGGCCTATCCTATTGGCAGATGGTATGGAGGTACTGTTCCAATCATCAACTGGCAGGGGATATTTTCAGCACCTGATTTTAGTTTGTTATTTCAACTTGACTTGTTGCACTCGTTGCAATGGAGTGTAATTCCTGTAATTTTTGCTTTTGTGTTTACCGATATGTTCGACAGTCTTTCTACACTCGTTGGTTTGTCGGAAGCAGCAGGTTTACTGGACGAAAATGGCGAACCAAGAAATATCAAAAGATCATTAATTGTTGATGCGGTTGCTACCACCATTGCAGGTCTGTCAGGGTCAAGTCCCGGAACAGCTTATATTGAATCGGCAGTTGGTATTGAATCAGGCGGGCGAACAGGACTGACCGCGGTAGTAGGTGCTCTTTTATTTTTACCTTTTTTATTTTTGGCTCCCTTGCTTTCGATGATACCGGCAGTTGCCACGGCTCCCGCCCTGGTGTTGGTTGGTGTGTTTATGATCAGGCCTGTTACAAAAATCAACTGGATGCAATTAGATGATGCTATTCCGTCCTTTATTGCCATGGTGCTGATACCATTTTCTTACTCGATAACCCATGGTATTATTTATGGTTTTTTAAGTTATACCATTCTGAAAATTGCTGCAGGAAAACACCAGGATATAAGCATTGGCCTGTGGGTGATTGATGCGTTTGCTATTCTTGCGCTGGCGCTTTAGTACCCACCTATTGCCCCGCTGGGGCAAATACAGCAATTAGTAGGTTGCCTGTTGTCGTGATCGGTTGATTGGTTGATTAGTTGATTGAGTTGATTAGTTAATTAGTGGAAAGGATAATTGGTTGAGTGCTTAAAATTTTTTTTTACCATGCGGCTGTACTCACCACTCACCACTCACTATTGACCACTCACCACTCTCTTAAGCAGCCTGTTTGAGATAATAATACTCAGTTCGTATAAGAAAAGCAACGGAAGAAATACAATCAGTTGACTCATCCAGTCTGGACTTGGTGTTATTACAGCTGATATTACCAGGATACTTACATACGCGTACCGCCTCGAACTTTTTAATAAGCCGGGTGTAATTAAACCCGCTTTTGTAAGCACATAAGCAAGTACCGGTAACTCGAAAGCGAGACCACAACCAAGTATAAGACTGGTCAAATTTTCAAGATAATCCGTCAGCGTGGGTCTTGTTACCAGCATCATATTATTTCCAACATGATAGCCTGCTAAAAAATTAAAAGTGAATGGTCCCAGTAAAAAATATCCAAAAGCAGAACCTATGAAAAAGCAAGCTGAAACACCTAACACCACCAGGTTCGTTCCTTTAATTTCAGAAGGTTTTAATGCAGGTTTTACAAACCGCCATAATTCATGAAACACATAGGGAAATGCTACAATAAATCCACCGGTGATGGCCATCGAAATGCTGCTTACAAACTGGCCACTGAAACTGGTTGTTTGCATGCTGACTTCCACAGGCGGCATACATAAAGCATTGCCTGCATGGATCCAGTTACTAAAACTGCACAACAAGCGGTAAGTAATAAAGTCAGCATTAATGGGGCCGGTAATGATATTATCAAACATCCAGTCGCGGTAAATAAAAAACACAATGCTGCATACCAGGATAGCCAGTAAACTACGGGTAATATGTCCACGCAGTACTTCCAGGTGATCCACGAAATGCATTTCTGCCGGGCGCGCTGCTTTACTAAATTTTAAAACCAAAGACATGGGAATACAATTTGATGATGTCGGATTTTTGATGTGTGATCAGTAATGTGTGATCTGGGAAGTGTGATTTGTGATGTGTGATCTGGGATGTGTGATTTAAGCGGTAGGAATACCAGGTAAGATTTACCAGGTTTGAGTGCGGTTGCATTTTGTAGTTGTATGGCTGTAACACCTTATGGCTTCATTCGTTAGAAAGAATGAGGATTGCTTGATACAAAGGAAAGTGTTTAGTAAAATGAACAGCCTGCAGAGGCGGGCCGTCCATTTTTTTCACTGTTTCAAACTCAGTTATTTCAACGTTGCAGATTATTTCGCAACAACTGGTTCTTTCTGGTTCAGGCCATTTTCAATCTCCTGCCGAACATTGTCTTTTGCGTCTTTAAACTCACGGACGCCTTTGCCTAATCCCCGCATAAATTCAGGAATCTTTCTGCCGCCAAATAGTATTAGCACGGCAACTATAATTAAAATCCATTCGGATCCTCCGGGCATGCTCATAATGATTAATTTTTTTGATGAATAAATAGTAAGATATTGCTATGGTCTATTTGATAAACGGACCTACAATTGCCAGTACCTGTGCTTTTGAAAGTGGTTCATCAAATGCTTCTGAAGCAGCGGCGGCAGAGATAGCAAAGCCATTAATGTTTACAATATTTACCCCGGCTTGCGTGGTTACTTCTTCTCCATTGTAACTGGCCTGAACTGCGGCGCCAATGCCGGTTTCTTTACCTGTAATCCATGGTTTCAAGGTAGGTGCATGCCCGGCGTTTTTACGCATCTGGCGAATATGCGATGCATGTCTTGCTTCCACCGAATGTATGTTCAATGCAGCAGTTAAATAATCGCCACCCATAACAATTTCTGCGGCCCTTCCTTTGTAAGCTCTTACGCCGGTATCTTCGAAAGTCTGCGCTACTGCCAGGAAGGTTGCGTAATTGGTAAATACATCACCAAAAGCACCGCCTGCGGTAAAATCAAAGGTTGGTTTTGCAACTACCGCAGCTGCTCCGCCTACAGCAGTAATGGCTGTTTTCAAAAAGGCTACGTGTGCATTTTCATGATCACGAATAGTGGCAATGGCACCTGTTGCTGCACCAGCCGGTACCAGGCCCGCTGCTGCCGAACCTTTGGTATAAAATTCTGCTTCCAGGTATTCGAGTGTAAGGGCATAGTTAAGAACGTCAAGTACCAGGGCGTTACCCGACTGGCTATAGGCTTTATTAAACATGGAACCCAGGGCAAGAGGCAATGAGGCAAGTGCGATCCGGCTGCCAATTTTTTTAAATTGTTTCATAGCATCCCTGCGGGTATCAAGCCGCTGGTAAACTTCCGGATCTGTTTTTTCTATTTCTCCAATGATATTTAAAAGATTCATAGTTGTAATTTTAAGAAGGTAAGCGACTAGCGTTTATTTTAGTTTTTACATAACTGGCTGCAATGGCCAATACTTCAGCAGGAGTGCGGCTTTTATCTAAACCATTAGCATCAACAACAGTATTGTCTGCAAAAGTTCCGTTGCTGATCAGGTCACGGATCAACGCTGCATGTCTTGCTTCAACCGAAACAATTTTTCCTGCAAGTACCAGGTAATCGGGGTTGGTTATTAAACGACCTGCACCATTATACGCACTCACACCCAAGTCTTCAAATGCTTTTGCGGTACCTAATACACTGGCACGACTGGTAAAATCGATGGTGCTGAAATCAACTTCAAGACCGGGAATGGCACTCGTACTTAAAGCAGTTTTAAAGAATTCACGATGCGCAATTTCATGATCACGTATATCGGTCATGAGGGCTTTTTCGTTGTCGGTAATTCCACTGTATGGCGTAAGTACAACCTGTGTATAGAAAGCTGCTTCGAGCTGCTCCAATGCATAAGCGTAATTCAGGATACCAGTGTCACCGCTTCCAAGATCAACACCGCCATTATTCATGTCGTTGTCGTCTTTCTTACAAGCTGCAACCAATAACATACCCCCTGCGGTAGTAGCACCTGCGTAGCGGAGGAAATTTCTGCGGGACACGTTCTCAACTTTTGTATTGATATCTGGTGTCGCCTTTCCGGATAAGATCTCTGTAGGCATAAAAAATTTGTGTTTGTGTTTGAAAAATAAGATTGTGCTTCACTTACGGCACCGGTTGCTTTATGGTTTCAAATATTTATTTTATTTTGAAAAAGTTGTATTGGCAGAATGCCTGTAATGCCTGCCACTATTGAGTTTCATTAAATACATATTTTTTATTGTTATTTGTAATGATGTATGCTGGCATAGAAATTTAAAGCTGGCCGGTCTTTTAAAAAATGGGGAATTTTCCTAAAAAGTAGTTAATGCGCCAGGTCAATGCACTATAAGATAGTTGGGCTCATTGATGCAGGATTGCAGGGAATTGAACAAGGATCAATTTGTTTACGGATTGTTAATCCAAATACTTGTTTCCATCGTAGATTCTTCTATATCAAGCTATATGAAACCAATACTGCTTTTTGTAACCACCATTTTTATGGCTTGTACAGCACTGGCCCAATCGGGAGGCATTAAGGGATATGTAATAGATACAGATAACAAAATTCCCGTCAGCGGCGTCAATATCCAGGTCGATAAAAAAGGCACTATTTCAAACCACCTGGGATATTTCGCATTCAGAGAAGTGGCCGCGGGCGAATATGAACTTGAATTGTCGTATGTGGGATATACCACCGAATTGATCAAGGTTGTTGTGCCTTCAAACAAATCAGTTGATCTTACCGTCAACCTTAAAAGGTCTTCCGTTAATTTAAATAATGTCATCGTCTCCGGTAAAAATATTGTTACCAACCAGGCACTTGCTTCGGTCGATATCCAGTTAAGACCGGTAAATAATTCGCAGGATATTTTGAAAATGGTTCCGGGTTTATTTATCGCACAACACGCAGGCGGTGGAAAAGCAGAACAAATTTTTTTACGGGGGTATGATCTCGATCATGGAACCGATATCGCAATTTCTGTTGATGGCATGCCTGTTAATATGGTAAGCCATGCACATGGACAAGGTTACGCTGATCTGCATTTTTTGGAACCCGAGTTAGTTGATAAAGTATCGTTTGAAAAGGGACCGTATAATTCAGCGTATGGCAATTTTGCTACCACCGGTTTTGTTGCATTTTCAACACCCGACTTTTTGAAAGAGCAGTATGTGAAACTCGAAGCAGGCATGTTTAATACACAAAGAATAGGATCAGCTATCAAATTATTCAGCAAGCAAAATGACCGCGTTAATCAGCAGTGGTATGCATCGGGTGCTTATTCAAAAACGCACGGGTATTTTGAAAAGCCACAAGATTTTTTTCGTTCTAATTTATTTACCAAGTACACGGCAGCTTTTACAAATAAAACGTTGTTGTCGGTAAGCGTTTCCAATTTTTCCAGCAGGTGGGATGCATCCGGGCAAATACCGCAAAGGGCAATTGATAAAGGATTGATTACAAGGTTTGGCACTATCGATAGTTCGGAAGGTGGTAACACGGGACGTACTAATGTAAATGTGTTATTTCAATACCAGTTCAATTCAAAATGGTCTTTATCAAACCGCTTGTATTATAGCAACTATAACTTCAACCTTTTTTCAAATTTTACGCTGTTCCTGAATGATTCTGTTAACGGCGATGAGATCCAGCAAAAAGAAAAACGAAGCCTGTATGGCTACCAGGGATCATTAAATTATAGCGGTTTAATTGGCAATAAAAACTATGTTTCGGAAATCGGATATGGATTCAGGTATGATGATGTAAGCGATATAACATTAAATAAAACAGCTAACAGGGTATTATTAAGTCATTTGAAAAAAGGCAGTTTACAGGAAGCGAACGTCTTTGCCTGGTGGCAAAATACCATCGATATCAGCAATAAGCTGGAACTGAATGCAGCACTGCGTTACGACTGGTTTAATTTCCGCTACCGTGATCAGCTGATGGCAGGCCTGTCCTTTTATTCGCAGCAGCGCGGAGTGCTATCTCCTAAAATCAACCTGGCATTTTCTGCTGATAAAAGCCTGAAGTTCTTTATCAGCAGCGGCATCGGTTTTCATAGTAATGATACAAGGGTGATACTTACAGCACCAGTAAATAAAGTGCTTCCAAAAGTGTATGCATTGGATGCAGGTGCTATTCTAAAACCAGCGAAAGGATTGCTCTTGAAAACAACTGTTTGGTCGATGTATTCAGAGCAGGAATTTGTATATGTTGGAGATGAAGGGGTAGTGGAGCCATCAGGTGAAACAAGGCGTTACGGTATTGATCTTTCTGCCCGCTACCAGCTAAATAAATGGCTGTTTGCAGATGCGGATATCAACCTCACCAAAGCAAGAGCAGTGGGTGAAACAAAAGGAAATAATTATGTTCCGCTTGCAGCAGGCTTTACTTCCATTGGCGGACTGACGGCAAAAAATGCCGGGGGTTTCAGCGGCTCTTTGCGTTACAGAACTATTGGTAACAGGCCTGCAAATGAAGATAAATCTGTTGTTGCGGATGGCTACTTTTTATTAGATGCTTTGTTTAGTTACCGCCGGAAGGCTTTTGAGTTTACCCTATCCATTCAAAACCTTTTAAATAACGATTGGAACGAGGCACAATTTGATACGAATTCACGTTTGCAGGATGAAACCATTGCCATTTCAGAAATACATTTTACACCGGGTACACCGGCTTTTGTTAAGGGCGGAATAGTGGTGCGGTTTTAAGATTTGTTACCTCAATTTGAAATACAATAATTGAACACATTAAAGAACCTTAAAAATAATTTTCTATTGTCTCTTTAAAGTTTATCTATTTTGTGTTTTTATAAGTATTGAACTAACAATGCCGACACAAATAGAAACAAGTAACAGCGATGCCGGTTGGAAACAATTTACTACGCATCTTTCAAAGTATCCCTTTATCGGTCCCTTATTATTCGGAGATAAAAAAGATCTGATACTTGCTGACCAGGAAGAAACCCTGCAATCACTGGTAAGTTACTTAACGAATAACCGCGATAAATACAAACAATTTCTCCGGCAGAAAAGGCGGCATCCGTCATTTGATATTTACGCCCTTTTTCATCCTTTCAACGAAGCTTTTAAAGCACTTTTTCCTTTTGTAGATTATTTAAAACAGCAGCTTAAAGATGGAGATACCATTCTTAATCTTTGGGACCGAAGTGGCTGTTCTGCCACCATGCTGGCTGGCTGGTTTCCAAAACAACATATTGTAACTGTTTGGGAGGGAGACAAGGATATTTTAGGCTACCGCGGATTTGATTATTGGATGTCGCGGGAAAGACGCAACAATCACACCGTGTTATTTGCTGATTTTTACAGGCCGTTACCCCTGGAGTCTGCAAGCGTTTCGGCTGTGATTGGCTTTGATGTTTTACACCGGTTTAATCAACCTGAGTTACTTACAGAATTACTTCGAATTGCCACTCCAAAGGCGCCCTTGATTTTTCCGCATGTGCACCTTACCAATAGCATGCCGGAGCCGTTTTTTGAAAGGGGTTGCCGGCAACTCCATGGCACCGATTACCAGTACCTGTTCGACACGCTTGCGCCTGTAAAAAAAAGGAATGGATATATTTTATCCGAGCCGGAAATGTTCACCTGGAATGATAGTAGCACCGACAAGCAAAAAACACTCGTATCGGAGCCGGCCAATAAAGATTATAATGCCTGTATTGCCTGGCTTTCAGACGAAACGCTTCCTGTTTTACAACCGTGGCGTGGTCATGAGCAGCCTGGTTGGGAAAAAATGTATTTGCTTCAAAACCCGTTGCTAGCCATCGACCCGGTATTGAATACTATTAAACTGGCGGGCGAACATTGGGGTTATAGCATTGCTGAATTTCTTACAACACATCCTGTATACCAACAGAAAATTAATAGAAGTATCGGGGTATATGTGGATGAAGAATTTCAACAAGTTTTATACTGGGCATCTCATGGATTTAGACTCGGCGAAATCTTAATTAAAACGGGTATCAGTAAAACTAACATGCTGGAATTGTTGCAACGTGCATGGGAGCTGGACATAGCACAGGCAGTTCCAATAGATGAAACCGGTTTCCGTCTTCAAACATTATTAGGGTACCAAAACTATTTGCCCGAACAGCGAGAAAATAACCTGCACTCTTTCTGGAACAATGCAGTGAAAATGCATGCAGGCTTACCCTGGTGCAGCAGCAACCCGGAAGAAGTATTAACCTATGAACAGGCTGGCGAATTAATTGGCATCATTCAAAAAGCGATACAAGCAGGCGGATTAAAGAAAGGTGATAGTATCATGCTATGCGGAGAACTGCATACTGAAATGTTGCTGGTTTTTTGGGCAGCGGTTACTATGGGAATTGTAGTTGTTCCTGTTTCACCCAAACAAGCGGCAACACGCCTGGAGACCTACGTTGCATTAATTGATCCTTCGCTTATTGTTGTTGAACCAGAACTATTTACTGCTTTTGAAAAGTTGAATGGCCCGAAACTGGTGATGATTGACGAACCGGAACATGAGCAATTTAATGCAGCATATTCCTTTGAAAATTGGCTGGAAGCTGCAATGGAAAATGAATCGGAAATTATTATTGATCCAATTGAACCTGGTGATACCGCAGTTGTTCTATGGACCACCGGGTCTACCGGCAATCCAAAGGGAATTGCTATAACACATGCTCAATTGATACGGTCCGGAAGATTAATGACAGAAACGTATCACTGGAAAAAAAGCGATACCTATTATGCGCTGGGTGGATTGGAAACCATGAGCGGCTTGCGGCATGCAACAGTGAGTATTGCGGAAGTAGGTGCCAGTTGCATGCTTCCGGTAAAAAATGGTAGCATCTATGATCATTTCAACAGGATCAGGGAAACATCTGTTTCAATTGTTACAGGCAACCCTGCTTTCTTCAAACAATTATTATTTGCTGCAAAGTCAAACGCTGGTGTACAAACTTTAGGTGTAAGGCTATCACTTTGCACGGGCAACCAATTGCGGCAGGAGTTGCGGCAAGATTGGCAAAAAGTAACCGGTTTGAAATTGTATAACTACTATGGGTTAACTGAAACTTCGGGGATATGTATCGCGGAAGCCCTTGACGTAACAACATCGGGTAATAACAGTATTGGTGTTCCAGTTGATTGTCTCGTAAAAGTGATCGATGAAAATGGAGAACTGGTGGCGGCAGGAGAACCAGGTGAATTATGTATTTACGGTGCGGGTGTGTTTAACGGCTATTTCAAAAATGATAATGCCACCAGACCTGTATTAACAGATGGATGGTTTCATACAAGAGACGAGGTAATACAGGATGCAGATGGCATGCTGCATTTATCGGGCCGTCTTTCCGACATTATAAAATTACCTTCCGGGGATCGGATTGACGTAGCTGCGTTAGAAGAGGTGATGGAGACGATACCGGGTTTAACGGATTGGGCTGTATGCCCGGTTGTAGAGGGCGAAAGAGAGTCGATGGCAGTATTTATTGTACCAAATACTCCGTCCGATGCATACGAGTTAACCATGCAAACCAGGGATACCATTGCAACGGCCATCGGATTGTTTGCCATTCCGGCAATCATAGAACCCGTTGCACATATTCCACGAGGCAATCATCATAAAGTGCTTCGGAAAGAATTAACTGACTCCTATCTAAGAACTATAAATTAAGTTGCGAGATCTATGTTAGAACCTATTTTTCAACAGCCCGGAACAAAAATATTTTTGCAGACAAAAGACAAGGGATATTCTTATTCCTGGTTGCAACAAAAATTAAAGAAGACGGCCGGACTTTTCAAGGACCTTAATTTAAATCAGGGAGACAGGTTGTTCCTGGCAGTGTCGGATGAAGTAGACATGAGTGCGCTTTTTCTTGCGTCACTCGTTTGCGGAGTGGTGGTAATTATCGGTGATCCGGATATGAAATCGCCGCGTGCTAAAGCAATCATTACACGGTCCAATCCTGCCTGCATTATTGCAGACAAAGCGTCGTTGGAAAGATGGCAATCCGAACTTCCGGAGAGTTGTAAAGTTTTGCCTTATATCAAAGAGAAGGCTGCTAAACCGGGCTTGCTATCTAAGTTTTTAAAGAAGGAAACTACGGAGTCATCTTCAACCGATATTATAGGGTTACTGGAGAAAGCAACCGCTATTGAGATACTTCCTTCAGAACTGCCAACAGATGCCCTGGCATACATCATTTTTACTTCGGGAACAACAGCGGAATCAAAAGGGGTAGCCATTTCCCGCGAAAACTTATCGGCACACCTGGCAACACTTAAAAAGGTGTATAATTTGGATGAATCAGGTAACCTGCTTAACCAGTTACTCCTGCATCATGCAGATGGGTGTATCCAGGGCCCGGTGTTGGCAGCTTATACCGGCTGTACCTGGCATCGTCCATCCCGATTTTCTATAGAGAAAATCCCCGAACTACTTGATTACTGCTATGCCAATAATATTTCGCATGCATTAATGGTGCCTGCTATGCTCAATATGCTGGTGCAGTTTGCAGATGGTTACGAGGACAGTTTTTTATACCCGGAATTTAAAGCGTTGATTTCGGTATCGGCACATCTCGAAGCACCCTTGTGGGACAAATTTGAAGACCTGTTTAAAATGAAGATTTCGAATGTGTTTGGGTTGACTGAAACAGTGGCCGGGAGTCTTTTTTCAGGACCATCAACAGGCACCTACAAAAAGTATACAGTGGGCAAACCAGTAGATTGCGAGATTCGGATAGTGGATGAAAACTTTGTAGAAACAGAACATGGTGCAGGTGAATTATGCCTTCGGGGAAAACATATTATGAAAGGCTATTGGAGAGATGAAGTGCTTACAGCCGAAGCATTTAAAGATGGCTGGTTTTTTACCGGCGACCTTGCAAAGAAAGATGCCGATGGCTATGTGACAATTGTTGGCCGCAAAAAAAACCTGGTCATTTCGGGTGGTATCAATATCCAGCCGGAAGAAGTAACTGAATGTCTTTTAAGTCACCCGGCAATTTCCGAAGCATGTGCGGTTGGAATGCCCGATGAAGTATTTGGTGAACGATTAGTGGCAGCGGTGGTACTAAAGCCAAATGCTGTTACAAATGCGATGGAACTGGTGGAGTATTGCCGGCAATTATTAGATGATAAAAAAGTTCCCACCAAAATTTTTATACTACCCGAATTACCGAAAGGTGCTTCTGGTAAAGTGGAATTGAATACTCTTAAGCAAAGCCTGCAACAGGTACAACCTGCAAAGCAGCAAACCAACGGGCAATCTCTTGGCCGGGTTCTGGCCATTGCAGCAGAGGCTTTTCAAATACCGGCTGAAAGGTTATCGATAAAAGACACATCCAATACCGTTGGCGGATGGGATTCTCTCGCTCATTTAAGTTTTGTAACTGCCCTGGAAGAACAGTTTAATACACGATTTACAACAGCTGAAATTATTACGATGAATAGCATTCAGAAAGCAGTTCACCTCGTAGAAAAGAAACAATCAAGTGCTAATCATTCGTAATGTATAGTAGTGAACCCAAAACAGCACCACCGTTATCGTTATGGATAGCGTTGGCATTTGTCGTTGTTTTAATGATACCGGTAGTTCATAAATCAGCTATCATTATTACTGCGAAAGAATTTGAGAAGAAAGCCATTTATGTACAACAACGCATTCAGGCGGCAGGTACAAGGCCTATAATAGCCTTCGTGGGAACTTCACTTACAGCATATGGTATGGATGCCTCCGATAGTATTGAAATTGACATTGAACGCATAACTGGTATACGGCCGGTAGTAGTAAAAATCTGGAGAAGATCAACTACTCTTGAAACCATGGTAAATGCCATGCCTGTGATAGAGAAAATGCACCCGGATATTTTGGTGGTAGAAGGAAATATGTTGATTACAGGTTCCATTAAAACAAACACTACGAGAAAGTTTAGAAATGCATTGAGTAATGTTGCCAGGTTTCCATTTGTAAACAATGAATATTTGCCTGATTATATTTCGATGCGTGACGTTAAACGCAAAGCGGAGAAAGTTACATTAGCCAGGTATAGAGCGGGAATAGCAGACACCAGCGAACTGACATCATTTAAACAACTAGCTATGCGGTTACAACAAGCCGGCACCCGTATTTTGCTCGTAGATTTTCCACTTGAAAATACCATGGAGCTAAGAAAGTGGACTGCCAAAAATGCTGGATTGATAAACCGAAATATTGAGTATATCACAAAGGATGTAGCCGCTAAACATTACAGCCCTTTTGTTGATTGGGATTCGACTCATTTTGTAGATGGCGGTCATATGAACAAGCAAGGCCGGCGGGCATTTAGTGATTGGCTGTGTTTGGAACTTTCAAACGAAATGGGGCATAAGTGAATATACAATTACTGTTTATAGCAGCCGTTTCGTTGTCAGCTCCCATCGTTTGGCGGGTTCGCAAACAGTGGCAGGGAAGTGTAATGATGATAACCACTTTGCTGGTCTTGCTTTCCATAGCACCATGGTCTGTGCTGTTGATGGTAACAGTGGCATCATTGCAATGGGCTTGCTGGCGATATGAACAATTCAGGCCTTCAAAAACTGGCTTTCTAATTTCAATTGCACTGCCGCTGGTGCCTTTGATTATATACAAGCTCGGTTATACTACTACTCACTGGGTATTGCCACTAGGATTGTCGTATTATGCCTTTCGCCAAATACATGTTGCATTCGAATGTTATAAAGGCGAGGTGAAACCGTCTTTAACAGAATACCTGCAATACCTGCTTTTTTTACCTGCCATACTTATTGGACCTATCCATCGGTTGCCGGAATTCCAGAGAAGTTTACGCAGAAACAAATGGGAGCCAATGCGCATGGCAGATGGATTGGAACGACTGCTTTATGGCCTGGTGAAAATTAATTTTTTAGGTAACTATGTTTTTACTGCACTTGCGTTTGAATACAGCCAGCATATCGACGATCCACTGCTAAAATTATATGTGCAGATGATTGCCTTTACCTGCAATGCTTATGTTCAGTTTGCTGGTTATTCCGACCTCGCTATCGGTGCAGGATTGTTATGGGGAATCCGGATCATCGAGAATTTTAATTACCCTTTTTTAGCGACCAATATGCAGGATTTTTGGCGACGCTGGCATATTTCTCTTTCCAGCTGGTGCCGTGATTATGTCTTTCAACCCATCATCGCTTTTTCAAGAAATAAGTGGATCGCTTTATCGGCCGCAATGCTGGTGCTGGCGCTCTGGCACGAGATCTCGGGCAGGTATATTCTCTGGGGTATTTTTCATGCAACGTTGGTGTTGTTAACCACACGATCGAGGGAGATAGCACCTGGTCTTTCAACGTTCATTAACCAGCATCCTGCAGGCCGGTGGATTGGAAGGCTTTGGGTATTTCACTTATTTGCCATTGGTAATTTGCTTATCGGAGCAATTAATTGGGCTGATTATCCCATGTATTCATTCAAATCTATGCAAGATGTATTCCTGGCTTTTAAAACATACTAGCAGGCGCATGGCCAACTGCCTGATTTTTCTCTGGTATCTTTTCTTACTATACCTGGTCGCTATTTCTATGGGGCAGGTGCAGGGCAGGTTTCGTTATCTTGAATGGTAAGTAGGGAGGCGAACATTATTGTAAAACACCATTTTACACATAGCACGCCGGCTTTTTAAAGGATGTTTGTGGTTATTATTAAGGGTATACAATACTCAGTTCTCTTTAAAAAAACCGAAAGCAGCAAAACTTTTACAATAACCTCAATCCTATTCCCAGGCTTATAGCACCAAAATCTTTTCCCGTTTCCTTATCACGATCAAAAACATTGAGATAAGAAAATTTTCCCATCATCCGTTGATTCTTTCCAAAGAAAAATCCGATAGCAGGCTTTATACCAAACAAGGTTTTGCCGGCCACAAAACTTGGCCCGGCACTTACACCTGCATTAAAATTTGTACCGGGTTGATACGAGAATCCTCCCAATAAGTTTATCATACCGCGGACAACATCATAAGAAGAATTGTCAGGGCGTAAGCGGTAAACTTTATCATCCAGCAGGTACAGGTCGGCGGTAAGTTCGATGGATGGTTTGAAATGGGAAGTATTATTAAAAAACAATTGGCCTCCTGCACCAAACCCGGACTGATTATTTCCTCTTGTTATATCGTAAAGCGTTTGGTTGAATTGCGTGGTCACATAAAATGCTACTTTCTTTTGTGTTTGCCCAAAGCCGTTCAGCAAAAAACTGGTAAGAAGGATAGCGGTGAAAAATAGTTTCATAAGCAGTGGTTGTTTACAAATAAAATCATTTTAGGCTAGTGGAGCACTTTACCCGTTCAATCTGCGAGAGAAAAGGGAACACGGATTTTACGGATGATATGGATAAGAGCATTTATTGTCTGTGCTTACCTGTGTAATCCGCGGGAGAAAAATGGAACACGGATTTACACGGGACGGCACGAATAAAAGCCAATTGTATCATCTGGGCCTATCTGCGTAATCTTGAGAGAAAATTGTCTCACAGAAAGCACAGATAAGCACAGATAAGAGGGATATTGTATTTTCTGTGCTGGCTCTAATCTCTGATCTAAATACTAATACATTAACCACATTGGTTTTATAAACAAATAAGGCAGCGGCACAGGCGGGGAGACCTGTGGGAGTTTAGTTGTAAAGACGTTGCCAAAGCGCAGGAATTAGAGAATACAAGGGTTTCCATGAACCATCTATGAACTATCCATGAACTATCTATGAAGTATCCATGAAGTATCTATGGCGTATCTATGGAGTATCCGGTTTTCGGAAAATACAAGGATCATAGATCATACAGGGAATCAAATCCACGTGATGCATCCGTGCTCTTTGTGTGTATTCCTCCGTGCTTTGTGGTTAAATACAAACTACAAACCACGGAGCGCACAAAGAAATGCAGCACAGAGGGCACAAAAAAATACAGGAACATAAATCCACGTGATGCATCCGTGCTCTTTGTGTGTATTCCTCCGTGGCCTCTGTGGTTAAATGCAAACTACA
>JAZKGP010000009.1:127298-131348 GCA_040385845.1 Bacteroidota bacterium
CAAACTACAAACCACGGAGCGCACAAAGAAATGCAGCACAGAGGGCACAAAAAAATACAGGAACATAAATCCACGTGATGCATCCGTGCTCTTTGTGTGTATTCCTCCGTGCTTTGTGGTTAAATACAAACTACAAACCACGGAGCGCACAAAGAAAATGCAGCACAGAGGGCACAGAGAAATACAAGGGCCTCAAAATCCACGTGATGCCTCCGTGCTCTTTGTGTGTATTCCTCCGTGCTTTGTGGTTAAATACAAACTACAAACCACGGAGCGCACAAAGAAAATGCAGCACAGAGGGCACAGAGAAATACAAGGGCCTCAAAATCCACGTGATGCCTCCGTGCTCTCTGTGTGTATTCCTCAGTGGCCTCTGTGGTTAAAAAATAACTACAAACCACAGAGGGCGCAAAGAAATACAGGGAATCAAATCCACGTGATGCCTCCATGCTCTATGTGTGTATTCCTCTATGTATTCTAAGAGAGAAAAATCTAAAGATCATTAGTGTCATCGTGTTACGGGCTATGTATTCTTAAAAATCAATGTTTTCAGGGAGCTTTTAATTAAAAGAAAGCTGGTACTATTATAAATGTTTTTTGTTCCATACATTCAGCATTCACCCTATCACCTGTTTTCCTTTCATTGCTTAAATTTTATTTCTTATGCGCAACATACTGGTGTGCTCTTTACTTTTTATTTCGCAACTTTCCTGGTCGCAAACAAAATCGAAACTTACCGGCTGGTATATTGCACCGGTGGGTGTTAAAGTAACCATTCAAAAAGATAGCCTTACCGATCTACTGCTGGATGCTAAGCCAAATGGCAGCGATAACATTACTAGAACCCCCTTTGCATTTGCTGAAAGTTTTGTAAACGGGTTGCCTTATACTTTAAAATTAAAATCAGTTCCTCCCGGTATCACGGCCATCATTTATAAAGGCATTCGCGGCACTACCGGCGTATCGCCCGACTTTATCCGGGTAGGCGCCGATTACACTTACGAACTGCAATCAAGAAGTACGGACAATAAAACTTTTGGAACTTTTTACGACAGCCAGTCGCCGGCCATTGGTGGCGATTTTGCAGAAGAAGGACGTTATGTCGCCTTTCTTTCAAGCGCTGCCAACCTCGATGGCAGTACCGGCAAAAAGCGCCAAATTTTTTATCGTGATCGCAAAACAGGCGCCACAACTTTGATCAGCAAATCACAGTCAGGCGAGGAGGCAAACGGCGATTGTATGGCGCCTGTTATTGCTGGTGATGGCAAATCGGTTGCCTTTGAAAGTTATGCTACCAACCTGGCCAACGATGATAACAATAGTGTAAGAGACGTGTATGTTTGGACTGCGGCAAAGGGTGTTCAGCGGGTGAGTGCTTTAGCTGGTGCCGGGGCTAATGGCGAAAGTTACGAACCAGCCATTTCCGGCAACGGAAATTTGATTGCGTTTTCGTCTGGTGCCAGTAACCTAACCGAAGGGGTAAATGGCAATTCTACCATCAATGTTTTTATAAGAGATATGAATGCCGGAACGGTTAAACTGGTTAGTGCCGACCGTCTTACAGGCGCAGGCGTTGGAGGCAGTGCTGCTTCCATTTCTGATGATGGAACGCGGCTGGCATTTTGTTCTATGTCGGCTTCGCTTACTGAAAACGACAACAATGGGCTCTGGGATATTTTTGTGTACGACCACGCCAATCCTGTTCTTAAAAGAATTAGCGTAGCCCCTGGTGGCACAGAGCGTGTGCAGGGCAATGAAAGTGCCAGCCGCGTGGTTTATCCGGCTATATCGGGCAATGGCGCTTATGTGGCTTATGCTACCACTGCGGGCAACCTGGTGCCAGGTGATAACAACAATGCGCAGGATGTTTTTTTATGCGAGATAGCAACCGGCCAAACTGCCCGCGTCAGCGTGGATGCCGCTGGCAAAGAGGGCAATGGCGATTCGCCTGCCGGCCAGGGTGAAAGAGTTGCCATCAGTATGGATGGAAGCATGCTCGCCTTTACTACTGCTGCTACCAACCTCGGCACAAGCGCAGGCAATATCTTGTTGTATGATTTGGTAAATAAAAAAATTAGACCGGTAACCAAAGATGGATACGCTGGCCGGCCTGTTATCTCCCGTAATGGTGGGTATGTGTTTTTTGGCATTGGTGCCCGGCTCGATGGCCGTTATAGTTCATCGGGGTTGTTTACTTATTATACCGGACTGACACCGTGTTTTTCTTGTAATAACTAAAGGGTGAAAATGTGGCAAGCTGCTATGATTCCAAAACCATATCATTAACAATATGTGTTTTCTTTTGTTTATGCACTTTGCCGTTTAAAAACATCCCAATAACAGTGGCTCTTACAAAATACTTGTAAGTGGCAAAACAAATGATGGTTGTAAGTGACAATGTTATTGCAAACTTTAAAGCTGGAGGTAAAGCAAACCCCGCTAGCAAGCCAGGAATAAAAGCAACAATTGGTAAGTGAATGATATACACCCAATAGGATGCATCCATAATATAACCTAATCGTGGAGAATAGGAATTAAAATAGGTAAGGAAAAAAGCAATGAAGCCAAATATAAATAACGAGGTATAAATAGCCGTAAATGCTTGTTTGCTATGTAGTACCCATATGTTGGCAGGCCATGGTGCAAAAGTGGAAATTAAAAAAAGCATTACGGCGATACTTAATTGCCATATAGGATACTGTTTTAAACTTTCCAGGCTATTTGTCAGGTACAGCATCCACCCGGTTCCAAAAAAAACAAAGTAGGTAATAAATGTTGCCGGGTCAATACTCCATTTATTATTGGTTTTTATATAAGGTGTGTTCATCCAATAAAGACAAAGGAAAAATACCAGGGCCATACACAAAAGCCTCAGCCAAAAGTTTTCAAGAACATATTTAAATATTTTATTGGCTGATTCAGTAAAAGCAGTTTTCTTATTGAATGCCATTGCTAACAGGCATCCCACAACGGCATACATCACCAGGAAATATAAAAACCATAAATGAACAATATTGAAGGGAAGAAAATCACCGGACACAATAAATGAAAAGGCATTGCCAGATGGAGAAGGGGCGGCTGCAAAAGCAGACCTTGAATAGATAAAAGCAAAAACAACCAGTGGGTAAACAATCAATACCCCAGCGAGAAAAGGCAATAAAATCCGCTTAACCCTATTAAGCAACATTGCCCGGGGACCCTTTTTGTAGAATAAGAGTGCTCCAAAATACCCGGCCGCTACAAAAAATACAGGCATTCGAAAAGCATGGATTAAGCTAAAAACCAGGTCAAACACGAGGCTGTTATTTGGATCTTTCAATGGCCATGTTGCACCATAATCAATACTGCCGTAGGTTATGGAAGCATGAATTACTAATCCCAGTAACATCATAATAGCCCTCAATGCATCTAAAGCATACACTCTTTCAGAACTTGCCTTTGTTTGATTGTTCATTGATGTAGTTATTTTGGTTATAGGTATGTCACCATGTTGTTTAGAAAAATTCGCCGGAGCATTGCAGCCTTAGTCGATTTGGGCCATGCCCCAAATTAAGCGTTAATAAGTTTACAATAGCATTTAAATTATAATGTGTAAATGTTTAATGCCCAGGTTACGCCATTTGATCACAATGGAGTTTTCGTAAGCAATCAAATAGCGGTTATAACAATAAGTGCGGTTATGTTTGCGGGTAAGCACTTTAGATAGAGCCAATTTTCGCTGCGGCATTCGGCAGGTGAGGACACCAGCCGATTATACATTGCCGGTTGCAGGAATGCTGGTTACGGGTTAAATTGAAAGTGATTCTATTGATTGCGAATACTTGAAATATAGAAAACAAACTGATATTTGATGAACCAGGTTCTAACCCGATAGTTAGTGCCCAACGGGATCTAACTGCTTACTTTCATTTTCCTTTTTTGATTGATGTAAGTGCCATTCTGTTAGCAGTATTCCTGCCAGTAAAACCAGGAACCTCGTAGCCAGGTTAGCAATTGTGTTGGAGGTGCTTTCGTTTTGCGAGGTTATAAAGAATGATTCAACACCCTTAC
>JAZKGP010000010.1:0-75372 GCA_040385845.1 Bacteroidota bacterium
GTGTGTGTGGTGGCCACTACTACAGACAGCCGGACCCGCCCTGCCGCCGCGGTTGGCGGGATGCGCCCCAATAGAAGTTTCAAAAAATGTGCAGTTCGAATACTATTTCCTGTCTTCACATTTCACCTGCGTTAAGCGCAAAACAAAAGGCTGCTCCTCCCGGAAACAGCCTCATGTAATTTATAGTGAGTTGTTGAATCTTACTTCACTTCCTCAAACTCAGCGTCGGTAACCGTTTCACCAGTTCCGGCGTTTTGTCCGCCACCTGCATTAGCATTGTCGCCAGGCTGCTGACCAGCACCTTGTCCATCGGCACCAGGTTGGTTCATAGCATTGTAAATATCCTGGCTGGCAGCTGTCCACGCTTCATTTAATTTGGCCATAGCTGCATCAATTGCTACAACATCCTGCAATTTGTGTGCTTCTTTCAAACCTGTCAAAGCAGTTTCGATTGGGCCTTTTTTATCAGCGGGAACTTTATCGCCATAGTCTTTCAGTTGTTTTTCTGTCTGGAAGATCAGGCTGTCTGCTTCGTTCAATTTGGTAATGCGATCGCGTTCTGCTTTATCGGCGGCTTCGTTAACCTTAGCCTCGTTACGCATTTTTTCGATTTCCTCTTTACTTAAACCGCTACCAGCTTCGATGCGGATCTTTTGCTCTTTGCCGGTGCCTTTGTCTTTAGCACTTACATGCAATAAACCATTGGCATCGATATCAAATGTTACTTCGATCTGCGGAACTCCACGCGGAGCTGGTGGAATATCGGCGAGTTGGAAACGGCCAAGGCTTTTGTTATCAGCCGCTTTGGTACGTTCACCCTGGATCACATGAATTTCAACACCAGGCTGGTTATCGGCTGCGGTACTGAACACTTCTACTTTTTTGGTTGGAATAGTAGTGTTGGAAGGAATCATTGGAGTTAAAACACCACCCAATGTTTCGATACCGAGTGTCAGCGGTGTTACGTCGAGCAACAACACGTCTTTCACTTCACCGGTTAATACGGCACCCTGGATAGCAGCACCTAAGGCAACAACCTCATCCGGGTTAACACCTTTATGCGACTTTTTGCCAAAGAACTTCTCAACCATCTCCTGCACTTTAGGAATACGGGTTGAACCACCCACCAGGATCACTTCATCGATCTGGCTGGTTGACATTCCGGCATCTTTTAAAGCCAGCTCACATGGCTTGAACATGCGGGTAAACAAGTTGTCGGCCAGCTGCTCAAATTTTGCGCGGCTTAATTTTACTACCAGGTGCTTCGGAACTCCATCAACTGCGGTAATATATGGCAGGTTGATTTCTGTTTCTGAAGAAGAGGAAAGTTCCACTTTTGCTTTTTCAGAAGCTTCTTTCAGGCGTTGTAATGCCATCGGATCTTTGCGAAGATCAATTGCTTCCTGGCTTTTGAATTCATCAGCCAGCCAATCCATAATTACTTTATCGAAGTCGTCACCACCAAGATGCGTATCTCCGTTGGTGCTTTTTACTTCAAATACGCCTTCACCCAGTTCCAGTACACTTATATCGAAAGTACCACCACCGAGGTCGAAAACGGCTATTTTCTGATCGGTATGTTTTTTATCTAAACCGTAAGCAAGTGCTGCTGCGGTAGGTTCATTTACAATACGCCTAACATTCAGGCCTGCAATTTCACCGGCTTCTTTTGTTGCCTGGCGTTGTGCATCGTTAAAATATGCAGGAACGGTAATTACCGCTTCTGTCACTTCCTGTCCCAGGTAGTCTTCAGCTGTTTTTTTCATTTTCTGAAGCACCATGGCGCTCACTTCCTGTGGCGTGTACAAACGTCCGTCAATATCTATCCGAACTGTATTATTGTCACCTTTTACAACCTTGTAGCTCCAATGTGACATTTCGTTTCCAACTTCATCGTAACGGCGACCCATAAAGCGCTTAACGCTCATGATGGTGTTCTGTGGGTTGGTAATGGCCTGGCGTTTTGCAGGATCACCCACTTTGCGCTCGCCATTCTTCAAAAAAGCCACAATGGAAGGGGTCGTGCGACGGCCTTCTTCGTTGGCGATTACCACCGGTTCGTTGCCTTCCATTACTGCAACGCAGCTATTGGTGGTACCGAGGTCAATTCCAATAATTTTTCCCATATAATTTACGATTTACAATTTTTTGATAACGAATACGAAATGCATTGTTCAATGATTGTGCCATGGCATCCCGGTGTGAAAAAATGGCAGATGGGCCTCTAACGACTATTTCAGTAAAAAAATGCGCAAGCACTTGCATACCGGGGGTATTTGATGCAACTTTAAGGACTCGCCCAAATTAGAACAATTTTCAGCTAACCCCGGGTTGGCAGTTTGTTGTTTGTGGCGAAGGATAATCCATTAAATGTTTACTGTGAGAATAGTTTCAATGAATAAAAGTTTATTGGCCACGTGGGTCACCTTGCTTGTAATGCTTGCATTGGGTGCTTCTTATTTTTTTATCTATATACCTACTAACGAGCGAAGATTGCAGGAGCAACGGTTTAGGTCTTTGCAAAATATCGACCGGAACATACATACTAAGATCGATAACGGCGTGGCTATGCTTAACCTTTTAATTAAAGCCTACCACGATGCACCAACTAAAAGAGATAGTTTAAGAAAATACATTGCCAATTACCCGGCAGACAAATTTATACTAACCCAACCTACACTAGTAAAGCGCGGCGCATTGCTTCCGGATAGCGTCGATTTCTACAAGGTTCTTATTAATAATGCTACCGGTAGAATTTCGCTTCAAACCCAGCTTTTGCAGGTAAATAAGAATAACGATTCGGCGGTTTATCAAATGAGTATGCATTTTAATAGTGAGCAATTCATTAAAATGCTGTTACCATCAAATGTGTTCGATGAGTATATCATTTTTAGCAATGGAAAGCCTTTGTATCAAAGTTTTCCCGCAGGTATCAGCCGTGTAAATAATGATTCTTTATTGAGTGTAAGAAATGGAATCAGTGGGTCCATGGTTCGCAACTTTACGGTGAGCGGTAATGATTACAAGCTTTTTTTGCAACCTGTATATGTAGGCAACAACGAATGCGTTATTGGCGGATTACTTTCGGATTCAAGATACCAGCAGGAAAAGACACAATTGCCAGCGCAGGTTGTTTTATTGTTGGTAACACTTGTTTTAATTATTTTGCTTTCCACGCCCTGGCTTAAACTCTACCAGATGGGCAGCAAAGACCGGCTTACAATAAGCGATGCTATTTCAACTGTGGTTATAGCAATGTTGCTTATGTCCATCTTGTTTTTCATGTTTTTTAGTTACAATGAATCGTTTAAAAATGCCGATGAAGTAGACGAAAAAAGCAGGCTATCCGAAAGTATTCTGAAGGCATTTAAAAAAGAGATAGATACCGCTTACCATAAACTTGCCCAATTCGATACGCTTGTAAATTATACTGATGGGGACATAGTGAATTTTGGTAAACCATCCATCAGTTTTAACGATGGCAGAAAAATAGCAGTTCAGGATAGGGTCTTGCAAGTTTCAAAAAACTTTTCTATCAAGCAGTTATATTGGCTCGATAGTAGCGGATCAGAAATCATTAACTGGAATTCTGATACAGTAAATGCACCTCATGGTAATTTTAAGGGAAGATCCTATTTCGAAAGAATTCGAAACGGAAGTTATTACCTGCTAAATAATGATGTTGGAAAGCCCTATTACCTTGATCAACTCGTATCAAGAACAACGGGTGCATTTACAACCGTAATCTCTATTCCATCTAAGTATAACAGGGATAGTGATAGTGCCGGAAACTATGTTGCCGGAATGTCTTTCAATGTAAAAAGTTTGAAACAGGTTGTAGTACCAGCAGGTTTTCAATTTGCATTGGTGGATAACAGCGGAAAAGTTTTGTATCATTCCGATTCTGCAAGAAACCTTAACGAAAACTTGCTTAATGAGTTCGCAGAAAAAGTTGAAATAAAGAGCTTCATCGAGGCAAATGCGAAAGGTTATTTTGCCACATCGTATTATAGCCGAAACTATTATGTACACGTAACACCTGTAAGCGATCTCCCCTATTTTTTAGTGATGATGGAAGATGCTGGTTATAAAGAAACTATAGATACAGAAGTATACAGCTTTACATTTTCCAGTATGCTTTTGTTTTTTGGTTTTATGGTAGTGCAGATGGTCGTTACTTTCCTTGTTTCATCCAAACGATCTTTTTTTAAAAAACAGGTTTATAATACCAGTTGGATTGGGCCAAAAAAATCAGCACACCGTCAATACAATCTATCGATTATCTCAAACATTGCTATAATAATTTTATTGATCATTTACCTGCAATTCTCTTCGTTTTTATTGTACACCTTTGTGCTTCTTTTTTCAGTTACTTTTTTATCGTTGTTTTTAAACAGCGTTTTTGCCAAAAAGTATGAAAATACCAATCCGGCAAATTACCAGTTTAAAAAAAGAGCTATCCGCTGGCTTTTTATCTGCATCATTGTCCTTGACATAGTTGGTACTAAAATCTTATCACCTGGCAACATGTGGTTATTGTTGTCATTCGAAGTGGTGGCATTTGCCATAGGCATTCCGTTGTATTTACAAGGTGATAAAGTATTGAACAGGATAAGAAAAACCAAGGTGAAAACCATACCAGGAAGGTGGAACTATATAAACAGTTTTTCATTGATGGCTTTCACACGACTTATTGTTTCCAGTGGAATACCTGTAATGTTTTTTTATATTTCAGCTTATAATTATGAACAACACCTCGATACAAGGTACAAGCAATTACAGTTCGGCAAACAGGTAATCAGTAAGATCCCGAATACGCAATTACCAGCAATTCAAAATGAGTTACCCTATCAATCGGGAATTTATATTGACAGTAGCTCGATCGCACAAATCAAAGTTTTTTCTACAACCAATACCCGGGATTCCATACCACAATATTCGAAAGAAGATGATAAAGCAATTGCCCTTTTGAATTTATCCAGGTTACATATAAGTAATAATGCTGTTGAGGATGATAAATTTTATAATGCAAGTGCCGCTGACCATTCATTTTATCATAATCACATTCTTGCAAAAGCCAGGAAGAAAGCTGCATCGGTTACGGTATTGCAAACGAAAATTCCCGGCACCTGGTTATCGTTAACATCTTCAGATCTTAACTATCATTTCCCTAAATTATTTTGTAACGAACACTATTGCAGGGGATTACTTTATTGGTTGCTGCTGATTGCTATACTTGCGGTTTTCTATATCACATTAACCAATATCATCAAGAAATTATTCTCCTTGAATATCCCGGATTTAACCAAATGGAAAGCCTTGGATGAAGCTGTTATTGCAGATAAAAAATTGAGTAACCTCGTATTTGTAATTGGATTGCCGGGAGCAGGTAAGTTATCCCGGTTACTTGAAAAAATTAGTAATCAAACCATTGCTGCGCCCGATGGTTCGGCATATAAATTTGATAAGAATGATGAGGCAGCTAATGATGTATTTATTGCAGACCTGATGAATATCCCTGACTCTGGTGATCAAAAAGAAGAGAATGCTGAATGGAAAACATATGTTGAAAAGATATTCGACAAAAAGAACAGGCTGGTGATCATCAATCATTTTGAATACAATATGCAGGATGGATTTACATCCCGTATAAAGCTAAATCTGCTTGAGCGAATCATGTTACAAAATAGTAGCCGCGTAATGATTCTTTCTACCATTCACCCGGTTGCATTTCTTGATTCTGTTTTTGATCAATCAAGTAAACCAACTATTGAAACACCTGGTCAGGACCTGGAGAGATGGCATGTTCTCCTCGGGCATTATCGCATTGTAGTTTTTCCTTTAGAAGACAATGTGCCTGAAGGAATTTATACAAGGTTAGAACAATCGATCTTAAATGAAACCAGGAAAACACATTTTCTAAATAAGATGCAGGAAGCGACAATTAAGGTTTCCAGGCAAATGGCTTTTACATATAACGAAGGCAAACAGGCTGATGAACTGGCCTTTAAAATGCAGATGACAGCCCATTATTTTTATATGTATATCTGGCAATCTTTAACAAAAGAAGAAAAATTTTTATTGTACGATCTGGCTGAAGATAACCTGGTTAACTCGTTCGACGATTACAATCTAAACATGCTTATTTGCAAGGGTGTTATCATTCGGTCCGATGGTTCATTGAAGCTATTCAATAATGGATTTCGCAATTTTATTTTAACGGCTATAGGAAACCTGGAAGCCATGAAAATAAAGAACCAGATAAAGGACAACGGTAATTGGAACCGGCTTAAATATCCATTGTTCATAATTATGGCAGCCATTTTATTGTTTTTACTGGTATCGCAGCAGGAAGCCTATTCAAAAATTATTACCTATGCTGCTACCCTTGCAACAGGTATTCCTTTAGTAATGAAATTGTTTTCAATTTTTGATAGTGGAAAAGAAAAAACAGCCTAATCAGAAAATTTTTTCCTGTAAACGGTTAAATGAAGCCTTTTTGAGTGTCAGGCATAATTATTATGTCATGGGAATCATGCAAACAACCAGGATATATTTTGTCTTATTATTATGTGTAACATTGGTTCTAAAGTCTTTACCGTCATATGCGCAGTTGAAATCAAAGGCCATTTCCGATACTTCTTATATTCAGTCTTATGACACTATGATCACTACCAGGATCTTTCTTACCCAGAAATATCTTTCCATGCATTTAAAAGATAAAAATGATGTCCCAATCCTGAAATTTTACCCTAATTCAAAACTAAGTCTTGGATTAGGTGCATCTTATGGTTCTTTAACCATTAATTTTTCAGCCGGATTAGGATTTTTAAATAATGGGGCTAAAGAAAAAGAAAAGCCAGAGACCAAAGCGCTGGATTTACAGGTTCATTTTTATGGTCCAAAATTAATAATGGATGTATTTGCCCAGCATTACAAAGGCTTTTACCTTTTTCCAAAGGGTAAAGCAGTTTTAAATAATGGTGAGAACTGGTATAAAAGACCGGATATGATCCTGTCACAATATGGCGCTTCGGGCTTCTATGTGCTAAACTGGCGCAAATTTTCGTCCCGTGCTGCTTACCTGCAAAATGAATGGCAAATTAAATCTGCAGGTAGCTTTTTGTTAGGGGCAGAAGTATTTTATAAAGAAGCAAAAGCTGATAGTTCATTCGTTCCAGGTGTTTTCAACAACATATACCAGGCTGCTGGTGTTTATCGCGTCCGCTCTGGTAGTATCGCCCCCGGTGCCGGCTATGCCTATACACTGGTGCTGGCGAAACATTTTTTTATAAGCGGTTCATTAACCGGTGGCTTGTCTGTTAACCTTTTGAAAGAAACATTCGCCGGTGCGGCTGGTACCAGGTTCGGACTGAATCCAACTTATGCCTTTAAAACCGGGATCGGGTACAATAGCCGCAGGTTTACAACCAGCATAACATGGGTTAACAATAGTGTGGCAACAAGCGGCGATCAGGCAATGTATACCAGTCACTCGGGCATTGCAAGAGTACACCTGGCTTACCGTCTTCCGGCAAGCAATAACTTCAAACAAAAAATACGTTTTTTAGAAAGGTGATTTATGTAACTTAAGTGATAGAAGAGAAGGTGATTTTCAAGAAAGTGGTTACGAGTTACCGGATATCAAAGGAGCAGTACATTTGCGTGCCTTTGATATTGAGTGATAACAAGCCTGCTGCTTACAACCCTGGTGCAGGATCGCTTTTTCTTCAACCTTGTTGAACCTTTAATCACTGACCGTTTATGAATGACATACGTAAAATTGAACTGGATAAACTTGGATACGATTTTATAGAAAAACAATATCTGCCTGCGGGCTGTGATGAGTATTATTTAAGAAACCTGCAAAACAGGAATGGCATCAATTACCGCCAGCTAAGTTCATACGAGATTGAAGTTTTAGTGCGCAACCGAAATACCAGCGACAATTGGAATAACCTGCTGGTAAGTGATGCTTTTAATCCTGAACTGGTTAAAAATTGCAAGTTTTACGGATTGGTTCGAATTGGAAAACTGGAACCCTTTTTTTTGGAATATAGCCAGATGCGTGCCCCTGTTGGCCTTTATAACAGTAAAATAATCAGCTGCGATTTTGGAGATAACGTTGTGATCGATAATGTAAATTATCTCAGTCATTACATAATTGGCAGTGAAGTAATAATTGTGAATGTAAACGAGATGCTTACCACTCCATTTGCCAAATTTGGAAATGGTATTATAAAAGAGGGTGAAGAAGAAGACATACGGATCTGGATGGAATTGCGTAACGAAAATGCCGGCAGAAGGGTAATACCATTTAACGGAATGTTGCCGGGTGATGCCTGGCTTTGGAGTAAGTACAGGGATGATGAAACACTACTTGAAAAATTTAAGGTCTTTACAGAGAAAAAATTCGAAACCAAACGTGGGTTTTATGGAAAGGTGGGTGATCGCACCGTAATAAAAAATTGCGCTATAATAAAGGATGTTTGGATTGGCAGCGATGCATATTTAAAGGGCGCCAACAAGTTAAAAAACCTGACGATTGAATCGAAAGAAGATGCACAAAGCCAGATAGGAGAAGGTTGCGAATTAGTTAATGGAATTATAGGTTTTGGATGCAGGATTTTTTATGGTGTAAAAGCCGTTAGGTTTATAATGGCCAGCAATTCTCAATTAAAATATGGAGCAAGGCTAATTAATTCTTACCTCGGAAATAATGCAACTATCAGTTGTTGCGAAGTGTTGAACTCGCTTATTTTTCCCGCACATGAACAGCATCATAACAATTCTTTTTTATGCGCCGCACTAATTATGGGTCAAAGCAATATGGCTGCTGGCGCCACTATTGGAAGTAATCATAATAGCCGTAGTGCGGATGGGGAAATGGTCGCGGGGCGTGGCTTTTGGCCGGGCTTGTGTGTAAGTTTAAAACACAACAGCCGGTTTGCATCTTTTACCATAATTGCAAAAGGCGATTATCCCGCCGAACTGGATATCACCATCCCGTTTTCACTGGTTAGCCAGGATCTGTCAAAAGACGTTCTCCAAGTTATGCCGGGCTACTGGTTTATGTATAACATGTACGGCCTTGCCCGCAATGCATGGAAATATGTAGACCGGGATAAAAGGCCCGATAAAGTGCAGCATATTGAATACGATTTCCTGGCACCTGATACCGCCAACGAGATGCTTGCAGCCATGTTGATATTGGAAAAAGCGGTTGGTAAAGCCTGGCTGAAAAAACAGGGTAAAATAGAAATAAACGAAAAGGAAGCGGTTCGGACCGGTGCAAAAATGTTGTTATCTGAAGATGAAGCTATTGATAGCCTTGAAGTTTTATTGGATGGCTTTGAAAACAGTAACCGAAAAGTGATCGTCCTTAAAGCTACAAAAGCTTATAACATTTTCAGGAAATTACTTACCTATTACGGTACCCTGGCCTTAATGCAATTGTTTGAAGAATCCGCCTCATTCGATAATTTCCAGGATTTACTACCATCCCGAAACAAATTGGCGGAATGGCAAAATATCGGCGGGCAGCTAATTCCTGCTGCAGATGTTGCCAGTTTGTTGTTGAAAATTAACAAGGGGAAGCTTAACAGCTGGGATGAAGTACATGACTGGTATGCAGGCGAAGGTGATGCCTACCTGGCTAAAAAACAGTTTCATGCGATTGCCTGCCTTGAAAAAGTTTCGGGTATAAACGTAAAAATAGCGAACAGGGTAAGTTTTTCAGAGCTGTTACAAAATGCATTAGAAACCAAAAACTGGATGCTGGACAATATTTTAATAAGTCGTGAAAAGGACTACCACAATCCTTTTCGTAAAATGGTGTACGATTCTCAGGCCGAAATGGACAAAGTGATGGGTAGCCTTGCCGATAACAGTTTTATAAAACAGGAACAACTGGCTGTCATTGACTTTGAAGCTAAGGTTGGATCGCTGCTAAATAAATTAAATCCCTCAAAAAAGGCAAAACGGTCGCTTACTTAATAACATCTTGCTTAAGATGCTCCTGCTTTCAAACCGTTGGCCTTCTTTAAGTATACAACCTTATTTTTGATAGTAATAAAAGCCGGAAAATGCTTAAAGTAGGTGTATTTGGAGTAGGTCATTTGGGAAAGTTTCATTTAAATAATTGGAAAGAAATCAGTGACGTTGAACTGGTTGGATTTTACGATCCTTCCGATGAGACGGCGAAAGAGGTGGAACAGAAATACGGACTAAAGAGATTCCCGGATGTGGACTCGTTAATTGAAGCTGTGGATGCGGTTGATATTGTTACACCAACAAGTACACATTTCGAGGTATGCGATAAGGCATTGCGCAAAAGCAAACATGTTTTTGTAGAAAAACCCCTGGCCGCCACTATGGATGAGGCTTCAGCAATTCTGAAGTTGGTGAAAGAAGCGAATGTAAAGTTCCAGGTAGGGCATGTAGAACGATTCAACCCGGCCTATCTTGCTGCCGAGCAGTACGCGGTCAATCCCATGTTTATTGAAGTACACAGGCTGGCACAATTTAACCCCCGCGGTACGGAAGTAAGTGTAATATTAGACCTCATGATTCACGATCTCGATATCGTTTTAAGTATCGTAAAAAGCCCCGTTAAAAACATCTATGCAAGTGGGGTAGCGGTTATGACTGATACACCTGATATAGCGAATGTTCGTATAGAATTCAACAATGGTTGTGTGGCAAATCTTACCAGTAGCCGAATCAGTATGAAGAAAATGCGCAAGATCAGGTTGTTTCAGAAAGATGCTTATATCGGGATAGATTTTTTGGCGAAAAAAACAGAAATCATCAAAATAAAAGAAGACAGTGATACCAACGTTTTCTCATTCGATTTAGAAACGCCAAAGGGGAAAAGAGTGATTGCTATAGCTAATCCCGAAGTAAAAGAAAACAATGCCATCAAAACAGAACTGGAATCTTTTGCAGACGCGATTAGAAATGATAAACCCACTGTAGTAAGCGAAGTAGATGGTTATTTGGCTATGCAGGTGGCACACCAGATTTTGGAAAAAATCAGCAATACAAGTGTGCTTGCAACTTAAAAACGCATCTGCCATCAAAGGAAGTTATTAAATGAAAATTTATTGCTTGCAACGTCCATCGTATTAGTATTATCTATACGGCCTAACATTTTTAGATTGACCAAAATTGATTTATACAAACCTGTACTCAACGATCCATCAACAAAGGATAAAGGCTTGCGTTTTGCCAAGCCCATTAAAGTGCATTGGTATGTATTAAGTGATTTTATTGGTTCAAGCCTGGCCTGGGCAACGTTTTATATCGTCCGTAAATGGTTGCTTTCCCATCAATACCGCTTGCTTGAACCATTAAAAGAATCTACTTTCCTACCTGGCTTATTGCTTATCCCACTGTTATGGATGGTACTATACCTGCTTGCAGGTAGTTACCAGAAAAACTTATATGAACGATCAAGATTAAATGAGTTTACCAGCACATTTGTTTGGAGTTTGATTGGGGTGATCGCTATTTTCTTTATTTTTTTGATAGATGATATACAAAGCGCATTTGATCTGACTTATTATTACAAGGCGTTTTTTGCATTGTTTGCATGCCAGTTTTTTTATGTTTTTACAGCCCGGGCTTTCATATTGACTTTTATTAAAAAGCAAATAGGAAATGGTAAAGCCGGCTTTAATGTTTTGATCGCCGGTAATTCAAAAGCAGGAATGAAAGCATTTCGCGACATTCAAAAAGACAGTCATATTACAGGCTGGAGAGTGGCAGGCTATATTGAGAATGGTGATCAGCAAAAGCCATTACAACAGAAATGGGCGCCCTGCCTGGGAAATTTTTCCGACCTTGAAACTGTCATTGATGATTATGGCATAGAAAAAGTAATAATGACTGTTGGTTTTAATAATAACGTTGAAACCGAACAATGGGTAAGCCGGTTAAAAGAGAAAGATGTTGGCATTTTTTTAGTACCGGATTCTATGGATATTTTAATGGGTTCATTACGTACTCACAATCTGTTATCAGGCCAGTTTATTGAATTGCGAACCAACCTGATGGCCGACTGGCAGCAAAATGTAAAAAGGCTGGTAGACATTGTAACAGCAATTGTTGCAATGATTATTTTATCTCCACTAATGTTGTTTGCAGCAATCCGGGTAAGGCTTTCATCCCGGGGCCCGATTATATATCGCCAGGAGCGAATTGGTTATAAAGGACAACCGTTTACCATTTATAAATTTCGGTCGATGTATGTAAATGCCGAAGATAACGGACCCGCCTTGTCGGATGATAACGATCCGAGAATAACAGCATGGGGCCGCGTAATGCGTAAATGGAGGTTGGATGAATTACCACAGGTTTGGAATATTTTAACAGGAGAAATGAGCCTGGTAGGCCCAAGGCCTGAGCGACGTTTTTATATCGACCAGGTATTACAAATAAATCCATTTTATAAATATTTGTTACAGGTGAAACCAGGCCTAACCAGTTGGGGAATGGTTCAATTTGGTTACGCAAGTAATGTTTCACAAATGGTAGAAAGGATGAAATATGATCTTATTTATATTGAGAATATCTCATTGTTGCTCGATTTTAAAATCATGATTCATACACTACGGATTATTTTTACAGGAGAGGGTAAATAGTTTCACTGGTTGGTGCTTTTTTCATTTCCTTTTCTTACACATTTTCCTAATGAAAGTCCGTCAAAAAACATTTAACCTGCCGTTTCAATATCCTTTTACTATTTCTAAAGGAACCAAAACACATCAACCCACGTTTGTGGTTGAACTGGAAAATTTTGGTTTAAAAGGATATGGTGAAGCTCCTGCTATTTCTTACTATGACATTACAGTTGAAAGACTGAATGAAGTACTCGTTGCAAAAAAAATGTTTGTTGAAAAATTTGCCTTTACCGATCCGGGTCGATACTGGCATTATTTGCATCATCTTTTGCCAAAATTTCCCTTTTTAGTTTGTGCATTAGATATGGCAGCATGGGATATGTATGGTAAAATGCACCGGCGTCCCTTGTTTTCATTCTGGTGTAAAGGTGATGAAGCCTTACCAATTACAGATTATACAATTGGCCTCGACACCATTGAAAAAATGGTTGAAAAAATGCAGGCAAATCCATGGCCTGTATACAAAATAAAACTAGGAACCGATCGTGATGTGGAAATAATAAAAACATTGCGAACACATACAACTGCTGCATTCAGAATTGATGCCAATGCTGCATGGACCGTTGAAGAAGCGATTGAAAAAATCAGCATTTTTAAGGATTTTAATATTGAATTTATTGAGCAGCCACTGGCAAACGATGATTGGGAAGGAATGAAGCGTTTGTTTGCCGAAAGCAGTATTCCGTTGATAGCTGATGAAAGTTGCGTGTTTGAGCAGGATGTACAAAAATGTGCAGGCCATTTTCATGGAATAAATATTAAACTTACTAAATGCAGTGGCATTACACCTGCTTTAAGAATGATTAAAGAAGCAAGGCAATTAAATTTGAAAGTGATGCTTGGCAGCATGAATGAAAGTAGTATAGGCTCGGCTGCAATAGCGCATTTAATGCCATTGGCTGATTATGTGGATATGGATGGACCATTATTGTTATCTGAAGATCTTGCTAAAGGGTTGCACTATGATTTTGGCAAAGTATCACTGCCGCAAGGCTATGGATTGGGAATAGAGACAGACGTTTTTGATTGAATAACAGTTATTGCTGCCTGGTATTTTTGTAGGTTGTTTATTTTTGAGTACTGTTTTTAAAGCAGGAATAATTCAAAAGATTTGACAGTTCGTATAGCTATCATATTGAATCCGAAATTTGTTAATCATCATAGAAACTTTTATATATTTTTCTCCAGTTTTTAATGCCTGTATATGATACGTTCAAAAATATTTCTGCTGTTTTTTCTTTGTACCGGTCTTTTATGCCAGGATTTAAATGCTCAAAGAAAACAGTCGTTTAAATTGAGTAAACCGGAAGCCCAGGGGGTTTCTTCGGAAGGCATTTTAAATTTTGTAAATGCTGTTGAAAAAAGCAAATCCGAGTTGCATAGTTTTATGTTGTTGCGTCATGGAAAAGTTGTTGCGCAGGGTTGGTGGAATCCCTATGCGCCGGGTTTAAAGCATACCCTGTATTCCTGCAGCAAAAGTTTTACAGCAACGGCCATCGGCTTTGCGGTGAGCGAAAAGTTGGTTTCAGTAAATGATAAGGTCATAAGTTTTTTTCCGGATCAGCTTCCTGATAGTATCAGCACTTTTCTGTCTGAGCTTACCGTTAAAAACCTGCTCACGATGAGTGTTGGACAGGAACCCGATCCTACGGGTAGTGTAGTGAGCAATGATACCAATTGGGTGAGATCATTCCTTGCTTTGCCCATTCTGTACAAGCCAGGCAGAAAATTTTTATACAATTCTCTCGCCACTTATACTTTATCGGCAATCGTTCAAAAGGTTACAGGTCAAAAAATAATTGACTACTTAAAACCGAGGTTGTTTGATCCATTGGGAATAACTGGAATGGATTGGGAAATAGATCCAAAAGGCATTAATACCGGTGGATGGGGATTGCGGCTTAAAACAGAAGATATGGCCAAATTTGCTCAACTGTTTTTGCAAAAAGGCCGGTGGAAGGGGAAACAAATATTACCTGCTGCATGGGTAGAGGAAGCCTCCACTATGAAGATCATCCAGCATCCAGAGTTGGAACAAAGTAAAATAGATGCAAGTGATTGGGAACAAGGTTATTGTTATCAAATGTGGCGCTGCCGGCACAATGCATACAGGGGCGATGGTGCCTTTGGTCAATACATGGTTGTAATGCCCGACCAGGATGCAGTTTTGGCCATCACTTCAGAAACACCCGACATGCAGGAAGTGCTAAACATGACCTGGCAATACCTTTTGCCTGCAATGCAAAACGACAAATTGCCAAAAAATAAAAAGTCCGTTGCAACGCTAAATAAAAAATTGGTATCGCTTGCATTGCCCTTGCCCGCGAAGAACGATATTTTGGCTGATACTGCTATTGCCGTTAAGAAGTTCATTTTTCAAAGCAATAGCAAACTTGTTCAAAGTATTTCCTTCAGTTTAGCCGATAATATTTGTACGGTAAATCTTGCTACAGATACAGCTACTTATGCCCTGCAATTTGCAAACGACCATTGGCAACAAGCAACAACTTCCCGTAGAGGACCTTACCTGGTGGCGGGAGCAAAAGCAGTTTATGCGGGATTACCTGCACTTCAAACTGCCGGTATGTATCACTGGAAGGATAAAAATACGCTGGCACTAACATTGCGCTATATCGAAAGCCCGCATACTGAATTTATTACCTGCCGTTTCGAAGGAAATACTATTACTGTAGATTTCGAAAGCAGTTTAAATGTAGGAGGTAAGAAAGTTACATTGAAAGGGGAGAGGCAAATGTGATAATGTGATGATGCTAATGTGCTAATGTGATAGTGAACAGCCAATACATTTACAAGGCAAACTAATCAAGTAATCAACTAATCAACAATTCAACTAACTACCGCCTTTTCTTTTTAAACATTTCCAGCATTCGATCAGTTACCACAAAGCCACCAACAACATTTAAAGTGCCTAGTACAACTGCTAAAAAACCCAGTCCTAAAGCGAGGTAATTATCACTTTCAGCTTTGCCCATTACAATAATGGCACCGATGATAACCACACCATGAATGGCATTGGCACCACTCATCAAAGGCGTATGTAAAACACTTGGCACTTTGCCAATTACTTCTATGCCGGCAAACATCATTAATATAACAATGTAGATCATCTGTTCGTTGGTGCTTATCCAGGTTAATACTGATTCCATATTTTTTTATTTTTTCGATCTCTGATCTGTGATGTCTGTGTTCTAAAATTGACGTAACCTACCATGAACTATGAACAATCAACCATTAACTATTTACTAAAGCCGCTACTCTTTCGTGAACCATTTTTCCTTCATGCGTTATACAACAACCTTTAACCAAATCATCATCGAAATTAAAATACAACTGGCCTTCTTTATTGGTAAGTAGTTCTAAAAAATTCAATACGTTTTTACCGTAAAGTTTACTGGCATCGGCGGGTGTAGTGGCGGCCAAATTACTGTCGCCCACAATGCTTACGAAATGATAGGTAACAGTAGTATTGTTTTCGGTTACTTCTGTATTGCCACCTGTACTCGCTGCCAGGTCAATGATCACAGAACCCGGGCTCATGCTATGTATCATTTCCTTGGTAATAAGTATAGGTGCTTTCTTACCCGGTATAGCTGCAGTGGTAATTATTACATCTGCTTTGGTAGCACTGTCTGAAATACGTTGTTTCTGGCGTTGTTTAAAATCATCCGTTTGTTCTACTGCGTAACCTCCGGCGGTAGAAGCATCTGCCGCGCCCTCTACTTCAATAAATTTTGCCCCCAGGCTTTGCACTTCTTCTTTTACAGCGGGTCTTGTATCAAATACTTCTACAACGGCACCTAATCTTTTTGCCGTAGCAATAGCTTGTAAGCCGGCTACGCCAGCACCCAGTATCAGCACTTTTGCAGGTTTAATACTTCCGGCTGCGGTCATAAACATGGGAAAATATTTAGGCAGCAATTGTGCAGCCATCAATACGGCTTTATAACCTGCAATATTTGCCTGGCTGCTAAGAATATCCATGGCTTGCCCGCGGGTTGTGCGGGGAAGCATATCCAAACTAAATACCGAACAGTTGCGTGCAGCCAGTTGCTGCATGGCAGCTGCCTTAAAAAGAGGTTGAAAGTTCCCAACAAAAACTTTGTCTTTCCATTCTGCATCATGGTGTAAATGCATACTGAGTATGATATCGCTTTGCGACAATACTTCATGCTTGCTTACAATTTTTCCTCCAGCGGCTATATAGGCCTCATCGCTTGCAAAAGCACGTTTACCTGCTTCTGCCTGGACTAAAACGGTTATTCCCTTTTTCTTTAAAATGGCCAAATGCTCCGGCAACAACGATACTCTTGTTTCGGGTGATGCTTCCTGTAATACTCCGATGGTCATGCCGTAAAAATAGGATTAATGATGTTTGAATGTTTTATGCGACCTGCAATACTTTAGAAAGAGGCTTACATTTTTCCAAGCATGATACCAGCATCGCTTCAAATCCAAAAATTTTGATCATGACAATTCTTATTTGGCAGGTAGATTAATCTTACTTAAAAGCGAATAGTGAAATGCTGTTTTATTTTAAAATCTTTTCGGAAAAACACAAGCCCGATAAAAAATAAATCAATGGTAAGTAAAACGCTTTCATGTGATTTGATGCTTTCCCAGGCCCGTTCCATTTCTTTACTCCAATGTACATCGTCAAAAACAAGGATGGAATTTTCGTGGCAGTAGGGCAGTAAATTTTTAAAGTAATTCACGGTAGGCTCCAGCCGGTGATTACCATCAATGAATGCCAGGTCAACGGTTTGCATTTTGGACAGTACTGCTGGCAGGGTTTCGTCAAAATTTCCCTCTTTCAATTGTATATTTTGTAAGTCAAGGGTATTAAAATTGTCCCGGGCTACAGCTGCTACTTCACTGGCGCCCTCCATTGTAACTACGGTGGCATGCTGGTTAGCCGATGCCAGGTAAGCGCTGGTAATTCCAAGGGATGTTCCCAATTCCATAATATTTTTCGGCTGGTAAAAATTTGCTATCCGGAAAAGTAATTGACCAAACTTTTTAGGTTTTAGCGCAGTTCCTGCAATTGATTGAACACTACGTTTTTTGGTAGCGCTAATGCGGCTGCCTGCACCAAAATCTTCAATTGTGAGCACCGATTCGTTTGCCAGTAATGCACTTCGTAATGACTCAATTTTTTCGTAAGAATAATATGCTTTCCGGTCGTTTAAAACCTGTGTAATAAATTCGAAAACAAAAGGGGAATGAATACCGTGCCCTTTACCGTTGGAGGCGGTAAACCAGTATTTTAGAAACTTCGTTGCCAGTTGCAGCGGTGAGTACATATTGGCAAAGAAAAGGTTTCGCTGCAAAGTGTAAAACTTTAAAAAATATAATATTTGTGATACAGATTAACCCCGGGTCAATATCGCCAGGCATAGCAGCCCACCTCAAATAAGCTTGTCTACTGGAAATAGTTAACGTCATCGCAATTACCTTCGGCCGAATACTTTTCATTTATGAATAAGGCATTTTTTACACCCGTTTCCTGGAGTAACACCACCAACATTTATGAAGTAAACCTTCGGCAATACACGCCTGAAGGAACTTTTGCTGCTTTTGAAACTCACCTGCCAAGATTGCGGGACATGGGCGTGGAAACGCTCTGGTTTATGCCCGTTACACCCATCGCAACTGAAAAAAGACTGGGCGTTTTGGGGAGTTATTATGCTTGTTCTGATTATACCAGTACCAATCCTGAATACGGATCCATCGAAGACTTTACTCACCTGGTTGAAGTCGCCCATGCACTTGGTTTTAAAGTACTGATCGATTGGGTGGCGAATCATACGGGTTATGGGCACACCTGGACAAAAACCAACCCGGAATATTATAAAACAAATAGTTCGGGCGAATTTTTCGATCTGCACGGTTGGGAAGACGTTATTGACCTCGATTATAGCAACCGAAATATGCAACGGGCAATGATTGAAGCCATGAGCTTTTGGGTGAAAACTTGCCGGATCGATGGTTTTCGTTGCGATATGGCGCACCTGGTGCCGCTCAGTTTTTGGCGGCAGGCACGTACCTGGCTCGATACGGTTAAACCTCTTTTTTGGCTAGCGGAATGTGAGGAAGCTAATTACCATGAAGTTTTTGATGCTTCGTATCGCTGGAAATTATTGCATACCATGGAGGCTTATGCCAAGGGCAATACTGATATGAAAGGCATGGACGATGTGTTGTATTATTACCAGGACCATTTTCCGGCCAGTGCCATGCATTTGTATTTTACCACCAACCATGATGAAAACAGCCATAGCGGAAGCGAGTTTGAAAGAATGGGGGAAGCCGCCATGCCTTTTGCGGTTTTGTGCGCCACTTTAAATGGTATTCCACTTATTTATAGCGGGCAGGAGCTGCCAAATAAGAGAAGATTACGCTTTTTTGAGAAAGATCCCATTGAATGGACCGGGAAATTTGAGTTACAAAATTTTTTCAAAACCCTGCTAAACCTTCGAAAAACAAACCCGGCACTGGCGGTGAACAGTAGGGCAATGTACACCTACCGGCTAAATACGGATGCGCCGAATGTGTTTGCTTTTATAAGAAAAACCAGCAAACATTCGGTACTCGTTATTTTGAACCTGAGTAAAGAAGACAGCTGGTTTGAAATGCGTGACGCCCGGGCTCATGGCAAATACACCGAGGTGTTTACAGGTGAAACTTACGAGTTCGTTTACCAGAAATGGTTTGAAATGAAACCCTGGCAGTACTGGGTAATGGAATACAATGTCTGATTTGAGGATGTGTGATGTCTGTTTTGTTTAGGTTGTATGTTTATGATTTTGTTTAAAAGACCATTTTGGGATAATTTTTATTAGAATAGAATAATAGGTGATGAAAGAAAATAACTCCCGGCTTTTAGGTCGTGAAAAACTGAGCATGGAAGCACTCGGCCGCATGAGTAAGGAGGAATTTAAAGACGCCCAAAAGATCCCGGTATTGATTGTGCTGGATAATGTGCGCAGCATGCATAATGTGGGAAGTGTGTTTCGCACGGCAGATGCATTTTTGATGGAAGGCATTTGGCTCTGTGGATTTACGCCCCGGCCACCACACCGGGATATCCATAAAACTGCCCTCGGAGCTACCGAAACGGTAACCTGGCATTACCGGGAAAATGCATTGGAGCTGGTAAAGCAGCTGAAATTATCTGGCTACAAAATTTTATCGGTAGAACAGGTAACCAATAGTATTCCACTGAGCCAGTTTACCTGGAATGGCACAGATAAATTAGTCCTGGTCTTTGGTAATGAAGTGGATGGTGTGCAACAATCTATTATAGATGCCAGTGATGCCTGTTTGGAGATTATGCAGTTAGGAACCAAGCACTCATTAAACATCAGTGTAAGTGCTGGTATTGTGCTCTATAAACTGGCAGAAGTTTTTATGAAGTAATTTCGCGGCAATTAATGGTTCGAGCACTTCAAAAGGCCTTCGTTCTAAACCAAAAGCCTGAAGGAGAAAAGAACGTTTGATATATGCAGCAAGTAAAAAACTATTTAAGCTTAGTAAAATTTAGTCACACCATTTTCGCCTTGCCTTTTGCGCTGATAGGATTTTTCCTTGCTGTTATGCTTGGGAATAAGGCCAGCAATCTGAATGAAGCACTGGGATGGGGTAATGATCTAAGCAATTTTGTGGTTTGGAGTAGATTTTTATTAATACTGATTTGCATGGTTACTGCCCGTAGCGCAGCCATGGCTTTCAACCGTTATCTTGATCGCAGCTTTGACGCTAAAAATCCACGAACTGCAATAAGAGAAATTCCGGCGGGTATTATTTCGGCCAACCGGGCGCTGATGTTTACGATAATTAACTGTATATTTTTTATTCTCGCTACTTATTTCATTAATCCTATTTGTTTTTTCCTGAGCCCGGTTGCTTTATTTGTGATCCTTTTTTATAGTTATACCAAACGGTTTACGGCGCTCTGTCACCTCGTGTTGGGACTAGGATTGAGCCTTGCACCGATTGGCGCTTACCTGGCGGTTACAGGTCGTTTTGATCTGCTTCCCATCCTCTTTTCCTTTACTGTTTTGTTTTGGGTAAGTGGTTTTGACATTATTTATGCCCTGCAGGACATTGACTTCGACCAACAACACAAATTACACAGTATTCCTGCTGCGCTGGGTAAAAAAAATGCTTTGCGAGTGTCGGAACTGCTTCATTTGTTATCCGCTGCCTGCGTAATTGCAGCCGGTTTTTACGGTGCTTTTGGCTGGCTGTATTGGATAGGTGTGGCCGTATTTGTTGGCATGCTCATTTATCAACACAGCGTGGTAAAACCGGATGACCTGCGCCGGGTAAATCTCGCTTTTATGACAGCCAACGGCATTGCCAGTGTAGTGTTTGCTGTTTTTGTGATTGCGGATTTATTGTTTTTGGTTCATGGTTCATAGTCGATAGATCATGGTTCATGGTTCATAGATAATGGTAAATACTGCAAATAGTTCATGGTTCATAGATCATAGTAAATAGAGCAAATTGTTCATGTTTTATAGTTCATGGGAAATGCAAATACAGTTGGTTCATGGGAAATGCAAATGGTAAATACAAATACATTAATACACGGTTCATGGTTAATAAAACATAGAGCATAGATATTGGCAAGTACAAATACAAGTTTCATTTAGTAAACCAGGCATCAACTTTTAACTTCAGAATAAAAACGTTATGGCGTTTAGATTTGAAGAACTTAAAGTTTGGCAAATAGCATTAATGCTCTGCAATAAAATTGATGGTTACACCAAAACGTTTCCAAAAATTGAAGTTTATAGTTGGTCAAGTCAAATGAAACGTGCTGCCGATTCAGTTGTGTTAAATATTGCAGAGGGTAGTACCGGCCAATCTGTGCCGGAATTTAAAAGGTTTCTTAATATGGCTTTGAGATCTGCGTGAGGTGGTAGCATGTTTGTTTATAGCTAAATCAAGATCTTATTGTAAGGAAGAAAATTTTTGTGCGTTGTATAAGGAATACGAGGTTTTATGTAAAATGATTACAAAACTCAGGGATTTACTTTAAAATGAATTTTTGATCTTCAAGTAAGAATTTTTGATGTCTTTAACTATGATTTATCAACCATGAACAATTTGCTCTATTTACTATGATCTATGAACTATCAACCATGAACCATTAACCCACTATGTCAAGAATCCTCTCCATCGACTACGGCGGTAAACGCTCCGGCCTTGCAGTTACCGATCCCATGCAAATTATTGCTACAGGTTTAACCGCTGTGGATACGAAAGATCTGATGGATTACCTGAAAGCCTATTTTGCTAAGGAAGCGGTAGAAAAAGTGATCATTGGTTTACCAACCCATGCCGATGGAAACGATACGCATGCCACACCCTTGGTGAAAGGGTTTATTACCCGTTTTAAAAATGAATTTCCAGCTATTCCCATTCAAACAGTGGATGAACAATTTACCAGCAAACTTGCTGTAAGAGCGTTGATTGATAGCGGGGTCAGCAAAAAAGATCGCCGCAACAAAAAATTGGTAGATGAAATGAGCGCAACTATTATCCTGCAGGAATATTTAGGAATATTCCATTAGACAATTGTTAAGCGCAGCTCATTTTAAACCGTTGATGTGCACAGCTATATTCTCCTGCCCGGCCTAGCCCGGATGGCGCCCGGCAGAAGGGCGGGACTGCGGGTAACAGCCGGAAACAAATGTCCGGGTCAGTTTAACTGCTCCTGCTTCCAATTGAAATAATGGTTTTGTAGCTGCTTTTTGGCGTAATGAATTTTAAAATGAATTTTTGCACCCTGAATTTTATTTACCTGTCTAAATTCTTTTGATACAAGGCGCATGATTTTACCAATTGTAGCATACGGAGCACCTATTTTACGCAAGGTGAGCGAGGACATTACGCGGGATTACCCTGGGCTGCAGGAGTTTATCGCCAATATGTGGGAAACCATGTACGCCAGCAGCGGCGTTGGGTTGGCTGCCCCGCAGGTTAACCGGGATATCCGCGTTTTTGTAATGGATAGCCTGCAGATTTTTGCGAATATGAAGGAGGATAACGATGAAGACCTCGACAAATACCAGGGTGATGAAGGCATTAAACAGGTATTTATAAATGCCCATGTTATTGAAATGAATGGCGACAAATGGCCGTATAATGAGGGCTGCCTCAGCATTCCAAAAGTTCGGGAAGACGTGTTACGCTCACAATCAGTAACTCTGGAATACCTCGATGAAAACTTTGAACGGCACGAAAATACTTTTACCGGTATAACTGCCCGTGTGATCCTTCACGAATACGATCACCTGGAAGGAAAGCTTTTTATAGATTACCTGGCGCCGTTAAAACGCAAATTGCTTAAAGGCAAGCTCTCCGATATTTCCAAAGGAAAAATTAAAACCGATTACCGGATGGTTTTCCCGGGCTAATGCAGGAGGGAATTAGGAATGAAGGAATTGGGAATTAGGAGGAAGAAGGAATTCATTGGTAAAAACGACCGGGGTAATTGGATATTGAAATTTGGCATTTTAAACTAGTATTTGAATATAAAACTGGCTGTCTCAACTTTGAGACAGCCAGTTTTATTAAGAAGCTGTTGTTCCCAATTCCCTCATTCCTAATTCCCAATCGCCACTGCTATTCAATCACCCCTTTTACCTTAAAGTACCCGCGCCATTTTTCAATTACCGCCTGCATATCTGCGGGGATCTCGCTTTCAAAAAATAGGTCTTCATTAGTTATCGGATGTTTGAATCCCAGCGTTTTTGCATGCAGGGCCTGCCTTGGGCATAGCGCAAAGCAGTTTTCTACAAATTGTTTATACTTGGTGTAGATGGTGCCCTTTAAAATGCGGTCGCCTCCATAATGATCATCGGCAAAAAGGGTGTGGCCAATATGTTTCATGTGCACCCTGATCTGGTGGGTACGACCCGTTTCCAGCACACATTCTACCAATGTTACATAATGAAACCGTTCCAGCACCTTGTAATGAGTAATGGCTTCTTTTCCATGTTCCCCATCGGGAAAGGCTTCAAATTGTTTGCGGTAGCGCGGGTTCCGGCCGACATGTGCCCTAATAGTTCCTTCGTCTTCTTCTACATTGCCCCAAACCAGTGCCACATATTTGCGCTGGATAGTATGGTTGAAAAACTGTTTAGCCAACACCTGCAATGCCTTATCCGTTTTAGCCATTAGCAAAAGGCCGCTGGTATTTTTATCGATGCGGTGCACCAGTCCGAAGCGGGGTAGCGTTGTTTCAGTTACACCCGGGTTTTTTTGCTGCAGGTAATGTGCAACACCATTTACCAAAGTGCCGGAATAATTACCACTACCGGGATGAACCACCATACCCGGGTTCTTGTTGATCAGCAATATATCATCATCTTCAAAAAAGATGTTCAGCTCCATCGGTTCGGGAACAATATCGGTGCTTTCGGGGCTGGTATCACTAAACACAACAAGTTCGTCGCCCGGTTTTATTTTATGATTGGCTTTTACAGCATTGCCGTTCACGGTGATCATGCCGGATGCAATGGCTTGCTGAACCTTGTTGCGGGTAGCTCCTTCGATGCGGGCAGTTACAAATTTGTCGATCCGAACCGGCTCCTGGCCTTTATCTATTTTAAAGGCGTGGCGCTGGTAGAGTTCATCTGCTTCAATATTTTCCTCTAAATCAGGGTTCATGGTTGATGGTTCATTGTTCATAGAAAATACAACTTTAGCTGTTACAAGTGGTTAAATAGAAGATACAATTCTAGTTTACAAGCAGTGGCAATGAACCATCAACTATGATCTATGAACCAAATGCTATTTTCGCAAAGTAAATGACTAATCAGCAAACCGTTTTTTTACAGGATCTGGGACTTCGCCCATACCAGCAGACCTGGGATTTACAGGAGCAATTATTACAGGAGAATGTAGCCACTAAACTTGCTGCCAAAGCAAATGGCATTGAAGCACCTGTTATTGTCAATACTACCAATCATCTTTTATTATTGGAGCATCCACCGGTGTATACCCTGGGAAAAACGGGACATGAAGAATATATACTGATCTCGGAAGCCGACCGGGTTTCAAAAGGGATTGAATATTACAGGATCAACCGTGGCGGCGATATTACTTTTCACGGCCCGGGTCAGCTCGTGGGTTATCCTATCATTGATCTGGAATTGTTTTTTACGGATATTGGTAAATACCTGAGGTACCTGGAAGAAGTAATCATTAAAACCATTGCAGTTTTTGGAATTGCAGGAGAACGGTCCAAAGGAGAAACCGGGGTTTGGCTGGATACCGGAATTAAAGGAAGTGAGCGAAAAATTTGTGCAATGGGTGTGCGGTGCAGCCGTTGGATTACCATGCATGGATGGGCTCTGAATGTTAATACAGATATGTCTTACTTCGATCATATTATTCCCTGTGGTATTGCAGAAAAGAAAGTAACTTCTATGCAACAGGAACTAGGGAGAACAGTTAATATGAACGAGGTAAAAAGCGTATTAGTTGAAAAGTTTTCTGAAGTTTTTGATGTAGAAATTAAACCCGGGCGGCCGCCTTGTTAAAAATCACTTGGCAAAAAGATTTTATTCCGCTCCTTTACCTGTCCATTTTCCTTTAATTCAAACTTATACCACCCTCCATGATAAAAATTGGTTTTATCGATGGTGACCTGTGATTCTTTGATGCCCCTAAGTTCTAAAACCGGGGTGTCATCTTCTTCCAGGAAAATAATCTCGTATTTTTTTGTAGCTGCATCGGGAAGTTTAACCACAATAAATCCATCCCGGTCGGTAAAAATGTATTGACTGCTTCGTTGCACAAAAGGAGGTGAGTAAGGTTGCAATAGCACGGTGTCGGCAGCAATTTGCAGTAAGGTATCGTTCGTTTTGGTAAGAATAGAATCCCTGTAAGCTTTAAACTGAACGGGCATCAGCGTTTGCAAGCCGTTGCTTGTTTTCAGAAAGATGGGATCATTCCCCGGAAAAGAATCTTTTTTAAGGTTATTCAGCTCATCAACAAGCGATTCTTCTAATTTATCACGCCTGCTGTCGTAACTCACCGGCCCGGCCATTATACTATCTGGTCGCATACTCCTGGTGAAATAATAACTGCCGCCTTCCATCACGTAAAAAATACGATAATACACTTTTGCTCCCGGGTAAATCTTGTCTGAAAAACCATTTAATGGCAACTCGGGAGAGGTAGCGGAATATACACTCGAGAATTTTTTTACACTGTCATATGAACGCTGTACTGCGAGTTGTACGAGGTTATTGTACGGGTTTTGCCAACTGACCACAATCCTGCCCTGACCTTTATCCTGGATGGTAAACTTTGGTAAAGTGTCCTGCGCCCCAACTGCAAAGCCCATCATTAATAACAGCAGCAATAAAATGCCATTCTTACATTTTGCCAACATCATGGCGACAAATATAAAGGCAGTATTTTATTGGTTTGCGGCCATGAAAGTTAACGGGGTGGTAAGGTAAAGCAGATGACGTTGAAAAACAGGTATAGTGACTAAAAATGAAGCAGGCCTTTTTCTACCGAACGGTTTCCCTGCAACCCGCCGGTGTGTATCAATAAAATGGATGAACCGGGTTTAAAATCTCCGGCAGCAGCCGCTTTTATAAAAATAGAAAACATTTTAGCAGTGTAAATAATGTCGGTGGGCAATTGCCACTTTTCATACCAATTGTTCATTTGATCAATCAAACTTGCGGGCCATTTCCCGAATTTTTTTAGAGAGCGGTCATTCAATAAAGTAAAATTTTTGGCGGAGAAATTAGTTTTCAAATCATCTAACATTGCAGTGTAAGATGGATCGTTAATACCCGGGTTAATACCGATCAAATTTTTGTAACTAGTGTTACTTGCAGCAATGCCTTTAAAGGTAGTTCCGGTACCAACAGGGCAAATAACATAATCAGCTGTGGGAAGCTCGATTGAATCAAAAAAAAATGATACGCCCTTAATTGCCACGGGGCCTTCGCCTCCCATTGGTATGTATAATTGCTTTGTTGCAATTGCCATGTTTGCCCAAAGTACTTCATCGTTATATTTTTCCTGGTCAACGAATTGCAAGTTTGCTCCCCAGTTAAGTGCATCTTGCAGTGTGGGGGTTACAAAATTTTCTTTTGCTTTAATAATAGCAGTAAAAGGTAAATTTTCTGTAAACGCGGAAAAAGCCGCTGCATGCACATGATTGCTCCAGGGTCCTCCTTTTGTAATTAGTCCTTTGTAAAAGCCCTGTTTCGCCAACTCAAGCCAGGGCAAAAGTTTCATCCATTTGTTGCCGGATATTATTGGGTGCATGGTGTCTATGCGCAAAACCTTTACTTCTAACGAAAAAAATTTGAAAACAGGGTCTTCAAGTGATTGTATATGGGGCTTGTTCAAATGACGATTAAGAGGAGAAATCATGAATAATTTATGTTTGCACTTTGTTCAGCTTTCTAAAATTTAAATTGGCAGGAATATCTTTAAAGAACACCTGAAAAAGTTTATGCCTTACCAATGGCACAATAATTATTTAATGAACAAAGCTTTGCGTAAATATGGAAGAATTCAACCCATTATCTTCGCGAAGTTTTAAAAAATTACAACATATGAGCAAACCTACTTTAGTAATTCTTGCAGCAGGCATGGCCAGCCGTTACGGCAGTATGAAGCAAATTGCGGGATTTGGCCCCAACAATGAGACGATCATGGATTATTCGATTTATGATGCAATTCGTGCTGGTTTTGGTAAAGTTGTTTTTATAATCCGGAAAGATTTTGCTGAAAATTTCAAAGCTATAGTTGAGCCAAAATTAAAAGGTAAAATAGAAATAGATTATGTTTTTCAGTCACTGGATTCCTATTTGCCTGAAGGTTTTCAAATTCCGGAAGGAAGGGTAAAACCCTGGGGTACTGCACACGCCGTCTTATGTGCAAAAGATGTAGTCAAAGAAAACTTTATTGTAATAAACGCTGATGATTTTTATGGTCGTGATGGCTTCCAGAAAGCATATGATTTTTGCCTGAACGGATGCAACGATAAAACCTATGGTATCATCGGGTATACTCTATCCAATACGTTAAGCGAAAATGGAACGGTGAGTCGTGGTGTTTGCCAGACCGATGCAAATGGTAACCTGACTGAAATAAACGAACGTGTAAAAATTTATTGGAAAGGTGATAAAGTTGCCTACGAAGATGAAACCGGCGAACACGAAGTTCCTGCTAATTCTCCGGTATCAATGAACTTCTGGGTTTTCCCACCAACGATGTTTGGTTTGACGCAGACCATGTTCAATGAATTCGTAGTTAAGAATGCACACAATATTAAAGCTGAGTTTTTTATACCGTTATTAGGAGATGATTTTATAAAAGATGGACATGGCACCATTAAGGTAATTCCAACCGACGCATCCTGGTTTGGCGTTACTTATCCCGAAGATGCACCGGGCGTAAAAGCCAGCATCCAAAAACTGGTAGATGCGGGTGAATATCCAACTCCGTTATTCTAATTATTTTTTTGAATAATTGATATTCAAAGTGTGTGATTTGCAACTAGCTGTCACACACTTTTTTTATTTTAAGATAAATCAAATTCGCTAAAGATCATAAATCATAAATCAAAAATCACACATCTAAATTATGTTCACTTCTCTTTCCAGGTCGATACCAAATTTTTCCATCACGCTTTCCTTTACCTGGGTTGATAGATTGAAAATTTCTGCACCTGTTGCGTTTCCATAGTTTACCAATACCAACGCCTGCTTAGGATGTATGCCTGCATCGCCCTGGCGGTATCCTTTCCATCCGCATTGTTCGATCAGCCACCCTGCGGGAACTTTAATCATATGCTGGTTTTCAATTGCATATCCGGGGATATTTTTGTACCTGTTTTTCAGGTCGTTGTATTGTGCTTTTGGGATTGCAGGATTTTTAAAAAAACTCCCTGCATTACCAACAACAAGAGGGTCTGGTAATTTGCTTTGCCTGATGCGAATGACTGCATCACTTATAGCTTTAACCGACAATTCCTTTACACCCATTTTTTCCAGTTCCTGCTCAATAGCACCATAGCTTGTGTTAAAAACAGGTTGTCTTCTCAACCTGTAGGTTACATGTGTAATTACAAATTGATTCTTGTATTTGTTTTTGAAAACACTTTCACGATAGCCAAAAGCACAATCGTTATTTGAGAAACTTACGATATGGCCATCTTTGATATGATAGGCATCCAGCGAATGAAAAACATCTTTGATCTCCACACCATAAGCGCCAATATTTTGCATCGGTGATGCACCATTACAACCTGGGATCAATGATAAATTTTCTACCCCGGCAAAATTGTTTTTTATGCAAAACAAAACAAACTGGTGCCAATTTTCGCCAGCACCTGTTCGAAGCCAGACATGATGAGCATCTTCTTTCAAAATCTCAATGCCCTGTATGTCGTTTTTTAAAACTGCACCGTCAAAATCTTTTGTAAAAAGCACATTACTGCCTCCGCCAAGTACCAGCAGGTTAGCAGCGCTTTTAATTACAGGATCGTAAAACAATTGCTGTAATTGATCTGTATTTGAAAAAGCTGCGAAAGTTTTTGCACTGGCTTTAATTCCAAATGTATTATAAGGCTCCAGGGAAACATTTTGCCGGATCATAAATAAAATATTGGCAATGAAAAATCAGGTCTTTGAGCTAATTGCAAATATCCGGCATTATAAACATTATTACTAATGATGATTATCACCACAAAAAAAATCAGCACTGATTACTTTTATGCAATGAAAAAAGAAAAATCTGCTTTGGAAGTTTGGCAGCGTGGACCTATACCCGGAATACCTGCGTTATTGCAACCTGTGGCACATGCACTTCTGCAGGCGCAGGAAGAAATACATCTGCTAATGGTGGATTTCGACAATCAATTGCTTTGGCAACAGCCTGCAGGGCTGGCTTCCCCTGCTTTTCATCTTCAACACATAAGCGGTGTGATCGACAGGTTATTTACTTATGCTAAAGAACTTCCTTTAACGACCAAACAACTGGAATTACTGGGCAATGAAGGAAAACAAAACACTATGGAAACGGTTGCTTCTTTAGTTGAAAAATTGGATGAAACAATTGCAATTGCAATTGCTGATTTATCTTTTACAGATACAACTACTTTGTCAGAATTTAGAGCCGTTGGCAGAGCCCGCCTGCCTTCTACCGTAATTGGTTTATTAATACATGCAGCCGAACATACCATGCGCCATTTAGGCCAATTATTGGTGACCGTTAAAGTGCTTAAAGCAACCTGATTATTTTATGCTTTTAAAGGTATAAACCAGGGTTAAGTTCCGAAAAAAGTCTTTAATGTTTAATCAGCAATTTCTGTGTAACAGATTGTTGGTTGCTTGAAATTTTTAGCAGGTAAGTGCCTGTTGGAACCTGTTGTGTATTCAAAAGGATCGTGCCCTGTTGCGTTTGACTGGCAACAATAATTCTTCCTGCAACATCGTATAAGGTGATGCTTTTGTTGCCCTGGTTGCTTTGAGGGAAATTGATACTGATGAAATCGCTTGCGGGGTTTGGATAAACACTATAGTTGATGTTGTTTTTACCGGCAACTAATTTTATACCAGTGTAAATTGACTGTCCATCAATATCTGTTTGTTTAATACGGTAATAAACATTTCCAGCGGGAATATTAAGGTGCCGGAATGAATAATTGCCCTGGTGGTTATTGGTGATAGCTATAACAGTTAAAGTAGTCCAGTTTATACCATCGGTGCTGAATTGGGGTTCGAATTTAAATGCGCCGGATGTAGGTGTAGCGACTTTCCAGGAGAGTAAGTTGGAATTGTTTTTATCAGCTGCAGCATTAAATCCTGTGAACTTAACAGGCAATACAGTAAGATTAAAAGGTGTAGGTATATTTTCATTTATACCACTTGCATTGCCGTCATTATCAGGGTCAATAACATCCTGTGTTCCGTTGTTGGAACTGTCAGAAACCGCTAGTGGATCTGCCTGGTTGTTAACAGTGGCATTACCGATTGCAGAGTTATAATAAGTTTTGTTTTTATCGATATTTGAAATGCGGCAAGTAACCTGCACTTTAAAGAAATAATCTGTGTTTGCTGCCTGCTGGTTTGGCAATTGTTGATTAGAAAGCAGCAGGTTTGTTATAGTTGTTCCGTTATAAGTTGGATTCAAAACAAGGTTAGCATTATTTGCGCCAGGTGTAAAAGCAATGCTTACATTAGATACATTTCCATTGCCAAATGCGCTGGCTAGGTCGTCGGAAACATTGATATTATTTAGAATGGTATTGCCCAGATTTTTTACGTACAATTCGTACACAATATCCACCGTAGTTTCATTAATTATTGCCGTATTTACAATTTGTTTGGTAGTGCCCAATGCCGGGGAAAAACTGGTGTTGTCAATTGGTGATTGCCCGTTTTGAAATGGTTTCACCACTCCCAATGTATTTGTTCCAATATTGTAATCGAAATAGTAACAACTTAAGTCATCGAACCCTGTAATTTCGAGTTGGCCATTCAGGTAAGCAATACCAAAACAGTTTTGTGGCAATGTTTTCAAATAGGTGGCCGTTGCACTGGTGTTGCTGTTGTAATTAGTGATCTCATATAACTGCGAAAAGTTACTTCCCAGTGTTGCAAACATTCTCCCGTTGGGTGTAATGGTAAGATCTCCACTGGTAATAGAAGTTGGGAAATTACCTGCGGGAAATTGCAGGATCCTGCTATTTATGACTACGCCTGTATTAACGTCAAATTTGTCTATTAAACATTGGCCTGTAACCGGGTTGTAGTTTGAAAAAGACCATAAGTCACCGTTATTATCAAATTCAAAATTATTTGAAACATAGCTGTAGGTATAAGTTGGCTGAACGGGTATAACAGGCGGGCAATTAATATTGCCTGGCAAGCCAATATCCATGATCCAAATTTGCGTAGTACCCGTTCTTATATCTGCCACATAGATCTTGTTATTTTTTGGGTTATAGGCTATAAATACATTGTAGTAATCGGGTAACTGGGCCGCAAGAGTACAGGCTGCCATTACTGTGGGTGTTGCTGTAAGCGGATTTTTTAGCAGGAAAAAACCAGGTGTCGGGGTATCGCAATTGGCACTTCCAAGGTTTACCAGTACCGAATTCTGGCTTTTTGACTGCGACACGACTACGAGGGCAAGAAGTAATAGTGAAATTTTAATACTGGTAAAAAGTTTCATATAGTTCGATTGCGGAAGGAAGATAACTTTTATAACTGGAAAGTCTGGTGTTACGGTATTTTCCAGTCTGTGAAATTGTTGCTTTTGCTTTAAATGGCATCTACATCTATAATCACAGTCGTATTTTTAAAGGATGGCTGATGCTGCATTTCAATCTTACCCTGCAAGATATATTGCTTGCATTCGTGCAGCAAATATTGTTGTTTTGGTAGTTTCAACATACATTCTGCTATGTATTGATTCCTGATGCGGCTTACCGGGGGTTCTGCCGGTCCAACCAAAAATTTTTCATATTTTATTGCCAGCCAATTGCATAAAGTTTGCATGGCAAGATGGGCAATAGCTTTATCGGTATGCCTGCATTGGATAACAATAATGCGACTGAACGGCGGATAAAAGAACAGGTGACGGTTTTGCAATTCGGTGTTGTAAAAACCTTCGTAATCATGCATGGAAAGTAGCGGCAGTAATGGATGTGCAGTATCCTGCAACTGCATCACTACGCGGCCTTTCTCGCCTTTGCGGCCAGCCCGGCCACTTACTTGCTCAATCAGTTGAAAAGCCCGTTCGTTTACCCTGAAATCACTAAAATGCAATATGGCATCGCCATCAGGAATGCCAACCAGTCCAACATGATCAAAGTCAAGACCTTTTACCACCATTTGTGTTCCGGCAAGTACCTGTATTTTTTGCTGTTCAAATTGTTTGATCAGGTTATCGTGCGAATGTTTTCCGCGAACACTATCTGTATCCATTCTTGCAATGGTGACATCGGGTAACAATTGCTCCAGTTTTTCTTCCAGTTGTTCGGTGCCAAAATTTTTCTGCATAAAATTTTGATTGCCACAAGCTGCGCAGGTTTGGGCAACGGGGTACGTACTGCCGCAATAATGACAATGCAATTTGCCGGTTGCTTTGTGAAAACTAAGCGATACATCACAATGGGTACATTTCGGAATCCATCCGCAACTGGTACAAACCTGGTAGGGTGTATATCCCCTCCGGTTTTGAAAAATAATAACTTGTTTTTGTTTGGCAATTGTTTGCTGTATTGCCAGCAACAATTCATCGCTGATGATAATTTTTTGTTTTAACCGTAACTGAATTGGCTTCAAATCCACCACTTCTATATCCGGCAATTCCAGTTCGCCAAAACGTTCGTTAAGTTTTACCAGGCCATATTTACCGGTACTGCTGTTATGATAGGATTCGAGTGATGGTGTTGCACTTCCAAGCAGCACTTTTCCATTTGTTAAAGATGCATAATAAATGGCAGCATCCCTTGCATGATAACGGGGCGAAGAATCTGATTGTTTGTAAGATGTATCGTGTTCTTCATCAGTTATTATAAGAGATAATTGCCGGAAGGGTAAGAACAAAGCGGAACGTGCACCCAAAACTACCTGCACTTCGCCTGTTTTTACTTTATGCCATAATTCAAGCCTTTCACTTGGATTAAATTTTGAATGATAAACAGCAACATGCCCACCCAAATGTTCACGTAATTTTCTTATGATCTGCGAGGTAAGTGCAATCTCCGGCAGCAAGAACAAACACTGGTTACCTTTCTTTATTTCTTCTGCAATCAAATGAATGTAAAGAAGCGTTTTTCCACTTCCTGTTACTCCATGTAACAAGCAGATTTTTTTATCTTCTAATTGTTGTTTGACGGCTTCAAGTGCACTGGTTTGTTTTTCAGATAACCGGAAAGAAAGATCAATATGTCGTGGTAAAACAGGTAGCCTGGCGATACTCCGTTTTTCCACCAGTAAGATTTGTTTTTCCACCAACCCATCAAGGATTGCCGGAGATGCATTTGCTTTTTTTAAAAGCGATGATTTTATTACTTCGCCGGATGTTTTATTGAAATGTAGAAAAGCGAGCAGCAGGTCCATCTGCTTAGGTGATTTTTTCCAATCGTTTAACAGCAATTCCAGTTCGCTTTCATTACGATATTTGGGTTGAAGTAATACATAGCTCTCGGTCTTCTCTTTGTATTTTTCATTTAAAGCTTCCCAAACTGTGCAGACACGTTTGTCAATCAATTTTTTTATAACAGGATAAACCAGCGCGCTGTCTAAAATTTTTTGAATTTCACCAAGCTTTAATTCTTTCTTTAGTTCCAGTGCTTCCGCCACCAGGTATTCCCTGTCGGATAAAGCGGTAAGATCTAACCCGTGATCATCATTATATTGAACAATTGTTTCGCTGCTTAACTTTAAATGAGCAGGTAATGCTGCCATCATTACTTCGCCTTCGCTGCACAAATAATAAGTAGCTATCCAGTTCCAGAGTTGTAATTGTGTTTCGTATAAAACAGGTTCTTCATCCAATAAACCAAGAATCGGTTTTGGTTCAAAATTTTGCGGTGCTTTGGCATGTACCAGTTTTACAATACCTGCGTAACGTTTTGCTTTTCCAACCTGGACTTCCACCCTGCAACCCGGCTTTATTTTATCCTGGTATTCCGAAGGTATGCTCCAGGTTAAGGTTCTTGGTAGATACAGTGGTACAATTACCTCTGCAAAAAGGGTAGCGGTAATGGGAGGGATGAGCCAGGTGTTTTGCACATTATCCATAGAAAGCCGAAAGGTACGGCCAAAGCATTGTTTGATGGAATCACTAACCATATGTGGTTAGATTTCCTGCTGAAAAATTGTTTTTGTTAGATCGGGGGCAGTTTACCATTCTAAGGCTACTTTTCCTATTGTTTGCCTGTTTTCCAGCATGGTATGTGCCGTTGCTATTTCTTTAACTGGGAAAATTTGTGCAGGTCGCGGAACAAATACGCCTTCATTGGTTAATTGTATAACAGATTCCAGGCAGCGCTGCATCATTCCGGGATTACTGTCACCTACTTTGAGCATATTTATTCCTATAATAGATTTCGATGGCATCATCAGCATAGCAGGGTGATAAAATCCGAAACTTAGTCCTGCTTTTATTCTACCGAAAACATTTTTGTCCGTCATTACCGAAGCGCCATAACAAACCAATCTTCCACCCGCGGCTAATAATTTTATTCCTTTTTTTACCGAACTACCACCTACGGCATCAAACACAACATCAAGGCCACTACCGTTGGTAATTGTTTCAATTTCTCTTTGAAAATCCTGAGTTCTGTAGCTGATGGGATGATGAACACCGAGTTGTTCTAAAAATGCTATTTTTTGCGGGTTTCCTGCTGTAGCAAAGATCTCGCAGCCTTTATGTTTTGCATATTGAATTAGTGCTATTCCAACACCGCCGGCACCTGCCTGCACCAACACTTTGTCACCTTTATGCAGGTTCACCATTTGGGCTGCAGCATACCATGCTGTGCAGTATTGTGTTGTTAAAGCAATCGCGGCTTTTTCATCTATATTTACAGGGATGATTACTACGGCCCTGGCATCAGTAACAACATGATCGGCATAGCCGCCAAAGCGGGTGAATGCCATTACCCGGTCGCCGGTTTTTACATGATGCACACCAGCTCCTGTTTCCAAAATAGTACCTGTAACATCATAACCTAAAATGCATGGCAGGGGCGGCGCTTCCTTATACATACCTCTCCTGGCCATTACATCCGCAAAATTCAATCCTGAGTATTTAACTTTTATAAGTACTTCACCATTTTTTATAACAGGTGTAGCAAGCTCCCGCTGCTCAAAAGCTAATGCCGCATCGCCATATTTTTTAAGAATGATTGCCTTCATAAACACCCTACTATTTATATTGTAAACAATAGATCATTTGTATTCTTTTAAACAAAGAAAGCAGGCCCATGACCTGCTTTCAGAAACAATATAACTAAGTTGTTCAGGCCTCGCTGATAGCTGCTATCCCTGGTAAAACTTTTCCTTCAAAATATTCGAGCATTGCACCACCACCTGTGCTTACATAACTTACTTTATCGTTGTAGCCAAACTGGTTTACTGCAGCAACACTATCGCCACCACCTACCAGGCTAAAAGCTCCTGAACCGGTACTTTCTGCTACGGCATCGGCGATAGCTTTTGTTCCAGCCTGGAATTTTTCCATTTCAAAAACACCCATCGGGCCATTCCATAAAATGGTTTTCGATTTCCGGATCACTTCACTAAAAATGCCGCAAGCTTTCGGGCCAATATCCAATCCCATCCAGCCGTCCGGAATAGCGTCGCTTGGACAAACCCTGGTTTCGGCATCTGCTGCAAATTTGTCGGCAATTATGCTGTCTTCGGGAAGGTGAATACTTACCCCTTTTTCGGTAGCTTTTTTCAGCAAATCAACAGCCGTTTGTAGTCGGTCTTCCTCGCACAATGAGTTGCCGATTTTTCCGCCACGGGCTTTCATGAATGTATATGCCATGCCACCACCAATGATTACATCCGTAGCTCTTTCAAGCAGGTTTTCAATGATCATTATTTTATCTGAAACCTTGGCGCCACCGATAATAGCTGTAAATGGCTTTTCACTTTTATGCAATACTTTTTCGGCAGCCATTACTTCACCTTCCATTACCAGGCCAAACATTTTTTTATCACCGGGAAAGAATTCAGCAATTACCGCAGTAGACGCATGTGCCCGGTGGGCAGTACCAAAAGCATCATTGATATATACATCTCCCAACTTGCTTAGTTTTTCAGCGAAAGCTTTATCACCTTTTTCTTCTTCTTTATAAAAACGAAGGTTTTCTAATAGCAGTACTTCGCCGGGAACCAGCATAGACGCGGTTAGGTAGGCTTGTTCGCCAATACAATCATCTGCAAAAAAAACATGTGTTTGACCGCCTAATAATTCATGCAGGTGTGGTACCAGGTGTTTTAAAGATGATTTTTCTTCGGGTCCTTCCTTGGGTCTACCGAGATGGCTCATTAAGATTACACTGCCACCATCTTTTAAAATTTTTTGGATGGTTGGTATAGTGGCCTGCATGCGGGTGTCATCGGTTATGGCACGTGTTGCTTTGTCTAAAGGCACGTTGAAATCGACGCGGATCAGTGCCTTTTGGCCTGCAAAGTTGTGTTGTGAAAATGTACTCATGAGTTATTTTATTTCAATACGGTTATAATAATCGGGGTTTAGAAAATGTTGCCATGCCTGTGGGAATGCTTCAATGTTTAGGCTTTAAAGATAAGCAATTCAGATCGGCGGTTAAACAGAAACGGCTGCTCTATAAAGAAAGCAGCCGTCCATTTCTACAACATAATAATCTTATTTGCTGATTAAGCCTGCAAAGAATTTTACTGTTCTTACCAGCTGGCTTACGTAACTCATTTCGTTATCGTACCAGCTTACCGTACGCACCAGTTGCACATCGCCTACTGTTTGTACTCTTGTTTGAGTAGCATCGAACAACGAACCGAATGTAGTACCGATAATATCAGTGCTTACTATTTCGTCTTCGGTATAACCATAACTTTCATTAGATGCTGCTTTCATTGCACCATTCAATTCTTCAACGGTTACTTTTTGGCCAAGCACTACTGTAAGTTCTGTTAAAGATCCTGTAATGGTTGGTACGCGCTGGGCGCTGCCATCTAGTTTGCCTTTCAGCGATGGAAGAACAAGACCGATTGCTTTTGCAGCCCCGGTACTGTTAGGAACGATATTTTGAGCGGCTGCACGTGCACGGCGAAGATCACCTTTCGCATGTGGTGCATCCTGTGTATTCTGGTCGTTAGTATAGGCGTGAATGGTAGTCATTAAGCCATTTACAATGCCATATTTGGTTTCCAATACCTGTGCCATTGGAGCAAGGCAATTGGTAGTACAACTGGCGCAGCTGATAATAGTTTCGCTGCCATCCAATATATCGTGGTTAACGTTAAATACGATGGTTTTAAGATCGCCTGTTGCAGGAGCTGAGATCACAACCCTTTTTGCACCAGCTGTAATATGCGCTTCTGCTTTTGCTTTATCGGTAAAGAAACCAGTACATTCCAGCACCACATCCACATCGTGACTGCCCCATGGGATTTGTGCCGGATCTTTCTGAGCATATATTTTTATAGATTCTCCATTAACGGCAATGCTATCATCTCCTGAAGTAACATCCTGGTTAAAACGACCCTGGGCACTATCATATTTAAGCAGGTGAGCCAGCACTTTGGGGCTGGTAAGGTCATTAATGGCAACAACGTCGATGCCCTCCATATTATAGATCTGGCGAAAAACTAAGCGGCCGATGCGTCCAAAACCATTAATAGCAACTTTTACGGTACTCATAAAGTATGGTATTTTATTTTTTAAAGTGCTGCGAAATTAATGTGTTTGAACGATGTAGGAACTGATATTTCTCCTGTACGCAGCACTTGAGCAAGAAAAATAGCGCAAGTTTTGAAAAATAATTTTGGCACAAAAGCCCATCCCCCTATTTTTGCACTCCCAAAACGGAAAAGGCTCGTTGGTCAATCGGTTAAGACGCCTCCCTTTCACGGAGGAATGAGGGGTTCGATTCCCCTACGAGCTACTAAACCGGGAAATTGCGTAAGCAGTTTCCCGGTTTTTTTATGCATTTTATGCATCATGAACGGATCTTACCAAGGCTGAATTACTATCGCAATTTTTAAAACCCACCAAAGGTTGATAGGGAACAAACCAGCAGCATAGATACGCGTTATTGAAAATGACTTCCGCTTTTTTTTGAATTTGGCATGGTAGTGGATTATTATAGTGGGGTGTCAAATGCACATTTTGCGTCTTTTTAACTGCTAAAAACTCAATAAGCATTATTAGCTTTTGATAGTTGTATCAATCGGTTATTGTTACAACTTGTTTATGGTTGTTAAAGCAGCCGGTACCTCAATCCATTTCAATATTCTATTTATCAGGTAGTAAATGAATTTTCAATCCAGGGCCGATGCTAACTTATTGCAAGCGCCGGCAAATCAATATGACGGATGTATCGGGAGATGTCGGGTTTGACCGGTTAACAAAACTCGCTGCCTTAATTTGTAACCTGCCTTATTCGCTGTTAATACTTTTTGACGAAAATGGGAAGGGAATAATACAAGGCAATAATTTTGACTTCGGCTCCAGCTTTAATGATTCAGATCTTCTGGATTATATTATACAATCCCGTTCTTTTGTTGAAATAAACAATCTTTCTAACGATCATCGGTTTGCTGCACGGCTTGTCGATAGCGAAGGTTTTCTTTTTCATTTTTTCGCAGGTTATCCGTTGATCGATAATAATGGTTGCATACAGGGTGTTCTTTGTGTACTGGATTTAGTTCCCAACAAGCTTACAGAGCATCAGCATACGGCACTCAAAATCTTAAGTGAAGAAGTATGTTCAAAAATCACCGTTCAAAAAGTTAGTGAAGAAAATGTTTCCGTGAGTGAGAATAAATTTAGAAAAACATTCTACCATGCTGCTACAGGTATGTTTGTTTCAGATCCAAAAACCGGGGTGTTCCTGGAAGTGAATGAAGCCTTGAGTAGGATTACTGGCTATGTAAAAGATGATTTAATCGGAATTAAGTACAGCGAAATAATTCATAGAGAAGATCTTACACATTTAGAACGCTACTTACGGTTTTTAATTTCTGGAAAAATACCGTCTATACATACTCATAAAAGGCTTGTAACTAAATCCGGTGAAACTGTTTGGGTGGAAATGGTGGCATGTTTGATTAAAGATGATCACGGTATTCCGTTAAATGTAATAGGCCAGGTTCAGAATATCACATCAAGGGTAAATGCAGAAAGAAAATTGATCCTGAGCGAAGAAAAACACCGGGTGTTTTTTGAAAATTCCCAGGGTTTGATGTGTACTCATAATTTGTCGGGGAAATTTATTACTGTAAATCCCGCTGGTGCGAAATTGCTTGGTTACACCGTCGATGAATTATTGACAATGACACTATTTGACATTGTTGATATCCGATATGTAGACATGGTTTCACAATACCTGCAGCAGGTTGAGACTGCAGGGCAATATAAAGGGCTGATGCAATTAAATCAAAAAGACGGCCAGTCAAAAACCTGGATGTATAATAATGTGCTGGCAGAAAGCATTAATGGCAGCAAATATGTAATAGGAAATGCAGTTGATTTAACTGAAAGAATTATTACAGAAAAAAACTTGCACAAAGCAAAACAACTGGCAGATAGCCAGGCTCATGCCAAGGATGTATTTCTTGCAAATATGAGCCATGAGATCAGAACACCAATAAATGCCATTACGGGATTTGCAAATCTTTTAAACGAAACGGAACTCGATAAAGACCAGGCGCAATACGTAACTAATATTAACACTGCCGGTGAAAATTTGATGGGTATTATAAACGATATATTAGATTTTTCTAAAATAGAATCTGGTTATATATCCATTGAATCTATACCCTTTAGTTTAAAAGAAGTATTGGATAGTGTGCTATCTGTATTAGGCCAAAAGGCCATTGAAAAGAAATTGAAATTTTCTTATGCATTGGATAGCAACGTACCAGATGATGTTATTGGCGATCCTGTAAGGTTGAATCAAATACTGATCAATCTTGCAAATAATGCGATAAAGTTTACCAATGATGGTGTAGTAAAAATTAAGGTAGTTGCTGACATGGATGAGATAGAAAGTTGTCGAATTAAATTTAGTATTACAGATACCGGAATTGGTATTGACGAAGCAAAGCTCAATTCGATTTTCAGCAGGTTTACACAAGCTGATACTGATACTACCCGTAAATATGGCGGCACCGGGTTGGGATTAAGTATTTGTAAGTCGCTCATCGAATTGCAAAGTGGTACTATTTGGGTAGAAAGCACAAAAGGTGCAGGCTCAATTTTCCACTTTGTTTTGCCTTATAAGAAAGATGCATCTCAACGCAGCCTTGTTGTAACAAAACATAATAAATTATTTAGTACGAGAAGACTGAAAGTGTTGTTGGTTGAAGATAATTTATTAAACCAGGTGCTGGGAATGAAAGTACTTGAAAATTTTAATTTTTTACCTGAGTTGGCTTCTAATGGAAGTATTGCCATTGAGATGATTGAAAAGGAACATTATGACGTTATTTTAATGGATCTTCAAATGCCTGAAATGGATGGATATCAGGCAACAGAAATAATTAGAAACAAGCTAAAAAACCGAACACCTATAATTGCTATGACAGCCCACTCACTTGTAGGTGAGAAAGATAAATGCCTGGCTATTGGAATGAATGATTATATACCAAAACCATTCAAACAGGATGAAGTCTTTAATAAAATTATCTATTATGCAGATGTCAAACCAATGCTTGTAACTGATGGCGATCTGTCTCCTTACCAACAGCAGGTTTTATAAGCTCTGACTGATAAAAACGACTATTTCGATCGATATAGAATAGGCTGCCACTAAAAAACATTTATACTGTTTTAATGCCCTGATTAATTTGAGCTGCGATTTCCGGGTTTCCCTCTGGTTATAGCTTTTATAGAAAGATAATTCTATTTTTTTCGGCTTATTTTGCATTGGATAATTTACTTTCTTCAAATATTTATTGTTACATGGCAGTTTTACCGGAGAACGAGATTGAGCGTTTGCAGGCACTTATAAATTATGACATCCTGGATACAGCCTATGAAGCTGAATTTGATCGTCTTACCGAGCTGGCTGCGATTATTTGCGGCGTACCTATTTCATTAATTACTTTACTGGATGAAAACAGGCAATGGTTCAAATCAAAAAAAGGCCTGCCTGTACCCGAAACTCCGCGAAATATTTCCTTTTGCCAGTATGCAATTACAGGGGACTCTTTATTTGAAATACAGGATGCCAACAATGATGATCGCTTCAGGGACAATCCACTGGTAACCGGCGACCCTAATATCAGGTTTTATGCCGGCTTTCCACTTACAGATCCATCAGGCTTTTCTCTGGGAACCTTATGCGTTATCGACCGAAGCCCCCGCACTTTAAATGATGATCAGCGGCGTGCATTGCAAATAATTTCGAAGGAAGTTATTAGCCAGATTATTTCCCGAAAAGAAAGAAAAGATTTAAAGGATCTTGAGCGTTTGTTTAGTTTCACATCCGACCTTATTTGTATAACAGGATCTGATCAATTTTTCAAGAAAACCAATCCTGCTTTTACCGAGGTATTAGGGTGGGATAAGAAGGATTTATTGCAGCATCCTATTCCGTTTTTTATGAACCCGGCCGATATAGCCGAAACAAAAAAGGAAACGGATAAATTTTCTACTGATGTCACAACAATCAATTTTACAAACAGGTTTAGAACAAAGGATGGTAACCACCGCTTAATTAACTGGGCTGCAAATTTTGATCCATTAACAGGGCTTGTTTATAGTATCGGGCGGGATATGACAAGTCAGAAGGAAATTGAACTGGATTTAATTCGCACAAAAGAAATGCTCGAAGCTGTAAGTAAGGTTGGTAGAGTAGGGGGTTGGGAATTAAACCTTTTGGAGAATACAAATTCCTGGTCTTCGGTAACCAAAGAGATACACGAAGTTGCGCCTGATTTTGTGCCTGAAATGAACAAGGGTATTCAATTTTATAGAGAAGGGTTTCACAGAGAACGCATAACCAAACTAGTGCAGCGGGCTATAGATTTTGGTGAATCATTCGAGGCTGAACTACAAATAATTACTGCGAAACAAAATGTAAAATGGGTAAGATCAATCGGAAAACCTGAATTTGAAAATGGAAAGTGTGTTCGTATTTATGGTATTTTCCAGGACATAAATGATCAAAAATTAAAAGAAGAAATTATTTCTGTCAGTGAGAAAAGGTTTAGGCAAACATTTGATTATGCTGCGTCCGGTATGTTTTTACTCGATCCTCACACAGAATGTTTTTTAGAAGTAAACGAGTCATTTACAAAATTAGCCGGGGTAGGTAAACACCTGTTAATCGGGCTGAATTTTGAAAATATTATTCATGTTCAGGATGAAAGAAATTTGAAACAAATGTTTGCTGAGTTGATTTCAGGAACTAAGGTTTCAATGAGTTCGCAATTGCGGTTTGTTACAAGGAATGGAGAAACCGTTTGGGTTGAAATGGTTGCATCCGCGTTGAAGGAAGAGCAGGGTGAGATCATTAATATTATTGGCCAGGTACAAAACATCACAGCAAGAGTACACGCAGAACGCAAACTGCAATTAAGTGAAGAAAAGCATAGAGGTTTTTTTGAGCATTCTCAAGGGCTTATGTGTACCCACGATTTATCCGGAAATTTCTTGACCGTAAATCCAACAGGCGCCTCATTGTTGGGATACTCTACTGATGAATTTTTAGATAAATCATTATATGATATTGTTGATCCGCAATACAAGGATATGGTAACCGATTACCTGAAAGAAATAGTGAGCAATGGTTACTATAAAGGACTAATGAAATTGTTACACAGAAACGGTATGTCTAAAACCTGGATGTACAACAATGTTGTAGCTGAATTAATTGATGGAAGAAAATATGTGATTGGCAATGCAGTGGATATAACGGAAAGAATCATCATGGAGAGGAATTTGCACAAGGCAAAAGAACTCGCTGTTAAAAATGCCCAGGCAAAAGATGTATTTCTCGCAAACATGAGTCATGAGATCCGTACTCCAATGAACGCCATTACAGGATTTGCTCATTTGTTACGTGATACTCCGCTTAATGCTGAGCAAACAAAGTATGTTTCGTATATAAATACGTCAAGTGAAAATTTGCTTGGTATAATAAACGATATCCTTGATTTTTCTAAAATTGAATCAGGTCATATATCGATAGAATCAATACCTTTTAACATCAGGGATCTCGTTGGAAACGTAAGAGCAGTTTTAAACCATAAAGCGGCTGATAAAAACCTTAAACTGTCATATGATATAGAAACAAATATCCCTGAATTTGTAAACGGAGATCCTACCAGGCTAAACCAGGTACTGATTAATCTCACAAATAACGCTATAAAATTTACGGAACAGGGATGGGTAAAAATAGCAGTGCAATTAAAGGAAGAACTACATGATACAGTTACCGTTCAATTTAGTATCAATGATTCAGGCATTGGTATTGAAGAAAATAAATTGCAGGCGATATTTAACCGGTTTACACAAGCTGATTCTGATACAACCCGAAAGTATGGAGGCACCGGATTGGGATTAAGTATTTCGAAGTCGCTGGTTGAAATTCAAAATGGTAAAATATGGGTAGAAAGTACACTTGGAGTAGGATCCTCTTTCAATTTTACTTTAACCTATAAAAAGGATGATGGCCAGGCACTTAAAAGCCGTAGAAGAACAGGTGTATTAAAGAGCGAACGCCAGGTGAAAGTATTATTGGTTGAGGATAATTTACTGAATCAGAAATTAGCAATGAAAGTGCTTGAAAATTTTAATTTTTTGCCAGAATTAGCAGAGAATGGGCGGCAAGCTATCGAGATGATTAAAAACAAAAATTATGAAGTGATTTTAATGGACTTGCAGATGCCGGAAATGGATGGCTACCAGGCAACTGAATATATTCGGATGCAATTAAAAATAAGCACTCCCATTATCGCAATGACTGCGCATTCATTAGTGGGTGAGCGTGACAAGTGTATCGCAATTGGAATGAATGACTATATTCCGAAACCATTTGTACAGGAGGAGGTTTTCAATAAAATTATGCATTATGTACAGCCCGATATCGTAGTAAAAGAATCATCAGGGCAGACAGTAGTTCCCGACCTTTCTTATTTAAAAGATCTTTCTGGAGGTAGCCATGATTTCTTAAAAGAAATGATCCAGCTTTTCATCAGTCAAACGCCTGTTGAAATGCAGGCGATGAATAATGCTTATACCGAATCAGATCATAGAGCAATAAAAAGGTTGGCACATAAATTATCGTCTTCTTTCTCATTAATGGGTATAAATGAAGATGGCATATTAAAGATATTGCAGGAAGATTCCGACCTTTTTTCCGACAACTTATTACTAAGGGAAAAATTAGATTATTTGCAAAAAGTGTTTGATGAATCGGTCATTTTTCTCAATAAGGAATTAATCCAATAACAAAATCACAACTACAATAGTTTAACCTGTTTATTCTTACATCAATTACAGGAAGAACTATTATGATAAATCGCAGGACGAGCTTTCATTAAAATTTCGGGTTTAATTTTTGCTATTAAAAAAAGTATTTATATTTAATTTAATAGTTATTGTTTTTGAATCCCGTTTTCTATGAAAAAAATCCTGTTTTTTTCGCTTCTACTATTGTGTACTGTACCGATATTTTCACAGGTAAGTCAACGTGTTTTAATTACTGGTATAAGTGCTTCAGAAAATACCGGACAAGATTATAGCACATGGCTTACAGACGATGTGGATAGCCTGGTTCCAAACGCCTGGGAGAATAATTTTAAATGGGTTGATGTTACTCTAACGTTCCTAAAGAAAAGCATTGTCAATAAACTTAAATTGTATGATGATGCAGGAGTATTTACGGACAAACCTGCGTACCTCTATGCACTAAATGGAAACGAAAGGTTTTTCCTTGGAAAATTTACCGGCGAAACTTATAAAACATATGTTGATTTAACACTTGCTAATCCCATTGTTGCCGACGCTATTATTGTTCATAAGTATTCTAACAACATACCTCAAAAGATACAGGTTTATGGAAGTGAATACCTGGCTGGTAATTCACAATTGCCACAACAAAGATTGTATTTTGAATCTGCAGTTCCATCTGAAAACACCGGGCAGGATTATGATCAATGGTTGGATGATAATTTAGATAGCTTAGTAGGTTGGGGAAATGCAAATAGTTTCAAATACATTGATGTAAGTTTAAGATTCGCCACCGCGAGCAGGCTTAAGAAGATCTCGATGTGGGATACTGAAGGCGAATTTACAACAAACCCTGCTTACCTGTACGCACTGAAAGATTCACAACGCATTTTTTTAGGAGCATTTACCGGCACTACTTATAATACCTGGGTGGATATCGAATTGCCGGAAGAAATTACTGCCGACGCAATTGTTATAAATAAATACAGCCGGTATATTCCACAGAAAATTTTTGCTTTCGGTCAACCCTTGTTGCCTGATCCTTTGGATACACTTATACCTTTTAACGGCAGAATTAAAATTGATTCCGTTTTGGCTGATGTAAATACCGGGATGGACTATAGCAATTGGTTGAATGACGATACGGACAGTCTTGTGGGTGGTGCATGGAACGCAATAAACTTTAGTTATACAGATGTTGAATTAAAATTTGAGCACAAATTTAAAGTGGGCCGGATATCTTTTTTCGATTGGGAAGGCACTTTCAATGAGCACCCGGCATATATATACGCATTACAGGATACAGGGCGGAGATTGCTTGGAATGTTTGATGGCTCAAGTTATAATGCATTCGTAGAACTTAATATTATCGATTCAGTAAATACAAAATCCATAGTCATTCGTAAGTATGGAAACGACATACCACAAAAGGTACAAGTATTTGGTCGTATGGTGAAAGAAGCAGATGTATTGCAGGACACTACCAGTATCGTTAAAATTCCTGTTAAAGCAGCAAGGTGGTTCCAGTTAAATAATACTTCCAATGGCTTGGAGGGTTTGTTTGACAGCATCACCACAACAAGGGTAGAAACTGGTTGGGGTAAAGTTCTGGATAATTATGATGCTTATTACCCAGTTGAAAAAGGAGAATCAATCCGTTTAACAAGTATTAAGTTTTATGATGGCGAAGGGAGTCTTGGCGCTTACCCGATGACCTTATCTGTTATAAATACAAAAGGTGTAAAGACCCCAGTTGCAACATTTAATGGCGACCGTTACAACGATTGGGTTGGTCCATATCCTGGCAGGGAAACAACAACGGAAAATAAATTTAAGCTTGATTCAGTGATCACTGATGCGGCTTACCTGGTTTTGAATTGCTGGTATGGCTTTCCTACCGAAATGGAACTATTTGGCCATTACACAGGACCGTTACTTGTAGAAGATAATATTGTGAAACAAGCGATACCATTAAAGAATCATTTCGGTGTTAATGCTTTTGAATGGGATTTCGAAAGTCCTCACGAACCATATAAAATAGATGAAAGCAGGATGACTGTATTTCAATCTTTTAGCGGTGTAAGACATTATATGGATTGGGAAAAACTCGAATCACAGGAAGGCAGCATCACCTTTAGTCCAGTACATAGTGGCGGATGGAATTATGACGCTATTTATGAACGGTGTAAACAGGACGGCATTGAAGTGCTGGCCTGTCTTAAAACCTTACCCGGATGGATGCAAAATACTTATCCTGAAGATCAGCGTGATTCGGAGAATGTACCCGTTCGATTCGGCAAAAATTTTAGTGATCCCCAGTCTTATATGGAACAGGCGAAGATTGCTTTTCAATATATAGCAAGATATGGTTATAATAAAAATGTAAATCCGTCGCTGTTGCATGTAAACAGCACGCCACGCTGGACGAATGACGAAATAAATATCGTTAAAATAGGCATGGGTCTTATAAAATATATTGAGTGTGACAACGAACGCGACAAGTGGTGGAAAGGCCGTAAAGCATATCAAACTGCCTTTGAATATGCCGCTAACTTATCTGCTTTTTATGATGGACATAAGAATACAATGGGTGCAGGTGTTGGAGTAAAAAATGCGGATTCTACAGTAAAGGTAGTAATGGGTGGCCTCGCAGCGGCGAATACCGGTTACCTGAGAGGTATGATTGAATGGTGCAGGATTAACCGGGGTTATAAAGCAGATAGTTCTATTAACTTATGCTGGGATATTATCAATTATCACTATTATGCCAGTGATGTTAATGTGTCGCAGGGAGGCAATTCTACGCGTGGTGTTGCACCCGAAAAATCGAAAGCAGATTCGGTAGCTGCAGCATTTGTTGAAATGTCGAATCGTTATGCAGGTGGAATGCCTGTATGGATTACAGAATTAGGTTATGATCTAAACCAGGGTAGCCCATTGAAAGCTATTCCAATAGGAACTAAATCGGAATGGCAAACACAGGCTGACTGGACACTTCGATCTGCACTGATGTATGCCCGTTGTGGTATTCAAAAAACTTTTTTTTACCAGTTGTATGACGATAACTTTTTAAATCCAATTCAGTTCGGATCAATGGGTTTAATTAATGCAGATAAAACAAAGCGGCCGGCTGCTGATTATTTGCAGCAGGTTAATAAATTGCTGGGAGCCTACAGTTGGAAAGAAACACTATCGCTGGATCCAGTAGTGGATAGGTACGATTTAAACGGAGAGTCAGCATTTGCACTAATGATACCCGATGAAATAGGACGGACTGCAAGCTATAACCTTCATTTGAATTTATATGATTCTGCAAAAGTATATACGCCGGATGCAGGTAGTAATAGTATGCAATTAAGTCTTGTTAAAGTAGTTGGCGGTGTCTTGCCGGTTACAGTTACCGAAACGCCTGTTTTTGTAATTCCATATGCTTTAACTAATCCACAAAAAAACAAAGCATTACGCCCTGGTAAAGTGCAACAAAACCAAAAGGCTGATGTTAAGTATCCTTCAATTAGTGTTAACCCCGTTATATATCCTAATCCAACTGCAGGTATTTTAAAAGTAAGGGTCCAAAATAATAAATCGGGTGCAGTTAATATCGCTGTTATTGAGGCAGGAACGGGAAGAGTTCTTAAAAAGTATGGTTATACAAAATCATCGGAAACTTTAGTTCGAGCCATTGATATCAGTGAAATGATAAATGGTATTTACATCATCGAAATAAACCAGGCAGGTTTAAAATACATACAGAAAATTATTAAATCAGTTTATTAAAAACAGCAATTTTTGTTTAAACATCAATTGGTATTTACGCTTATGTTTCAACATAACTCAACAATACATTTTTGTATATTTTTGTATAAATCGTCCGGCAAAAAATGAAAATTCTCGTTATTTATTTCCTGCTATTTCTTCCTGCATATCTAACTGCACAAACTTGTGCAGCACCTACCGGTAATCAAACAAGTTATGGTACCAATAACCAATGGGTTGGTTATGTTTATAACAACGAAGACTTTACAAATTACTATGGTTTTGTAACTGCAGGAACTGCCGAAAGTCCAAACTTTATTGAAAATTTCGGCGGCGACTATACCAATTTCAGTACCAGCACTTGCCCTGTTTACACAGAAACTTTTAGTGTCAGGTATAAACTAAACAAAAACTTTGCTGCTGGTGCTTATGATATTGCGGTAGGGGGAGATGATGGTTTTCGTTTAAGTGTTGATGGGGGTGCTACCTGGATCATCGATAGTTTTACACAGCATAATGTGGTTGTAAAAACAGCCAGGGTAAACTTAAATGGTTCCACCAATTTGGTACTCGAATATTTTGAACATGAGGTAATCAACCAGTTAAGTTTCGAAATAAATGCCGTTTGTGCAGGTACTGGTACCGAAACTGTATATGGCACCAATAACCAGTGGATTGGATATGTTTATGACAATATAAATTTTACAAATTACAAAGGCACAATTGGTGAAGGCAGCTTTTCCAATTCCTCCTTTTTTGAAGAATTTGGATCTCCGCTTGGTTTTAGAAGCACAAATCAGTGTGTTTTTTTAACGGATTCTTTCAGCGTTAGATTTAGACTAAGACAAAGTTTTACAGACGGTAATTATTCATTTGAAGTTGGTGGTGATGATGGATATCGACTGAGCTTTGATGGAGGTGTAACCTGGCCTCTTACTAATTTCGGAAAGCATAGTTATGTTACGAGTACTTATACTACCAGGTTAAATGGAGTTTATGATATGGTGTTGGAATATTTCGACAATGATGGAGACAATATTGTTAGTTACGACCAAAAAGCACCTTTACTTGCAGCTGGATTACAAAATTTCACCGCTGCCTCTGTAGATAATAATAGCAATATTTTACAATGGGGTTATCAGCATACAAACGATGTGCTGCGTTTCGAAACGGAAAGAAGCAGCAATGGAAAAGATTTTAAGAAAATAGGAGAGGTATTTGTTAATTCAATAAATGCACCAGGTGTTCAGGTGTTCGATTATACCGATCTGCAACCAGCAAGCGGAGATAATTATTACCGGTTAAGAATATTGTATAAAAATGGCAATACCGACTATTCAAAGCTGGCCCTGGTGAATGAGAAAAATAGACGTGGTTTGCTGGTATTTCCTAACCCAGTTATCAATCGTCAATTGAAAGTATTAGCTATAACTACGGCGCAAAATGTAGAATGTCGTTTATATGATTTATCAGGTAAATTATTAAACCAGTATAAGGTTGGAAATGTCGTAACTGATCAAATTTTATCTTTTAAATTACCAGCAAACCTTAGTAGCGGTAATTACATTTTCAGTTATTCTAATAACAAGGGAGAAAGCATAAAGCAAACAATAACTGTTTTATAGCGGGTATTATTTCGTGGGTACTTTCTGCCAGCTTTTTGACGCAGCATCATATTGTTTTATAACCCGTGCGGGATTGCCAACAGCAACCGAATATTCGGGAATGTTTTTGGTGACCACGCTGCCTGCACCAATAACAGAATGTTTGCCAATTACAACTCCTGCAGTAATAACACTGTTTGCACCTATCCAAACATCGTCACCAATCGTTATTGGATTAACGGTAACCTTTTGTAGGCTTGGGGGTATATTAATATCTTCATACCCATGGTTCAATCCTGATATTACAATATTCTGTGCAAGAATTACATTATTGCCAATAGTGAGCGGACCAATGATTACGTTACCCATTCCAATGGTGGTATCATTGCCAATTATTACATCACCAACGCCATTATTTACCGTAACAAAATCTTCGATTACAGAATTGCTACCCAGGTGAAAATTATTGAATGGTAAAACATCCATCCTGGTGCGCCACCTGATTATGGAGCCTTTTCCTTTTTTATGCTTAAAGGGATTGATAAACATTTTTACCCATCGCCTTGGCCGGTGTTCATTTGCAGGAATTAATAAACGGTGAGCAATCTTTTTTAACAGCGGATCAGATTTGATTTTACCTGCAATTGACATAACACCTGTTTATTTTTGTGACAAATGAATGGCCTTATAAATCTCGTTTACACTGTTTTCCCAGGTATGGGAAAGTGCAAATTCGCGTCGTTGCATTTGAAGTAAAGGTGAATCCTCAAGCAACGAATTGCTTATAAATTTTATGTATTCTTCGCTTGTCTCAGCCAATGAAACGAAAGGCACAAAAATTTCCATTGCTTTGGTACGTGTTGCAACAACGGGCTTGCCCATACCAAGATATTCATCAATCTTCCTTGGATAGTTGCCTATAGTCACTTCGCTAAGGACCTGGGGATTTAAACAAATATCAAATGATTTAATGTAGGCCGGTAATTCAGTAGGACTCTTTGGCCCCGTAAAAAGAACATTTGGCATTTTATGCAACTTGCTATTTGCAAATGCTTCATCTTCAGGGCCAACTAAAACCAATGTCCATTCAGGTTTTTTTTCTGCTATTTTTAAAATTATATCAATATCCAATCTAAAGCTTTGAATTGCCCCAACATATCCGATTATTGGAGATCTGATGTCAATCACTTCTTTAGGTCGGATAAATGGCAGTGAGGGATTAAACATCTCCAGTTCGCATCCCTGCCCCACATAAAATGACTTTTTGTTATATTTTCTGCAATAATCTGCCAGGTATTCGGAGTTAGCCACACAAAGATCGTTACCAGCAATAATCATTGGTTCAAGTTTGCCACCATGCTTTTTCCAGTAATCCACAGCTAACATAAAATCTCTTGAATAATAGATGCTTATTGCAGGGTTAAGCAATTCCTTTAAATAAAAACTTTTATAAATATCGTTGTCGTTAAAAAGAATGATGTCATGGAAACCTAATTGTTCCATAGCCCTTTTTATGGAGCTGGCAAATTTTCTATTATTTCGCTTATTGAGAAAGTTGAACAACACATGACTATTTATCCAGGTTATAGATTCAACAAGCTTATCGGGATATAAGTTCCAGAGATTTTCTGAAATTTTTACAATTCCGTTTTCTTTTCCTTTAATAACATTTTTTCTCTTTTTTATTTTTTCGTCCCTTGCATTTCGAATGGAAGTGATTCTGTCTAATGGTGCGTTTACATAGAGAACCCTGTTATTTTTGCTAAATTCTTCCGCAATATTCTTACAGTTGCTTCCAATACTAACATCCCAAGGCTGCTGGCCAACTACCACAATATCTTTGCCTTTAATCATATATTCGTCCATTTCGATGTAATTTTTCTTTATCAAGTCTGGATGTGATACCTATTAGGGCAATTGCGAGGTATAAGAAAATATTTGTTGGAAATTGTACAAAAGCTTCTTGTGGGTAATTGCCGATGTTTAAGGCAAAAATGATTAATGTCATCGAAAGACAAATGCTTTTTAATTCCGGATCCCGTATGTTATAATAACTGTTGATCCCGGTCTTTAATACGAAAAACATCAGGGTACAAAATAATAATAATCCTATCCAGCCTAATTCAACTGCTACCCGAACATAGCCGCTATCTGGTGGGAAATTTGCCAGGTAGGAATAAGGCGCAAATCGCTGTCCCCAAACACCGGTAGCACCAAGACCTCCTCCAATTGGATGAGTTTGAATATAAGGCTGAATACGTTTTTGATTGTTTTTTCTTACATTAAACGATTCGTCTTCAGAGGGTTTAAAAGCCGATTGAAAGCGGTATAAAGTGCTGTTCGAAGTAGGCATGAAAATCAATACCAACATACAGGCTAAACCTGCAATTGCAAGTATTAATACTTTTTTATTAAACTTCAAAATGGAAAGTAAAGCAAATGCTGCAGGAGGTAAAACATAGGCACCTCTTGTGCCAGAGAATAACATGGCATACAAAAAAAATGCAGCCATGCATCCCAATATTATTTTCTTGTATTTTTTGATGGGGGCCGACATCAGTCCAATGCATAACAATGAACTTGCAACCATATTATAAGCAAATGATACCGGGTCTGAAAAGATGGAAAATTTTCGCCAGTGTCCGCCGATAAACAATAGTGAGCGCATGAGGTCGGTGTTCAGACCGGCTTGCTCAAATTCAAAAAATCCAAAGTATTCCTGTTTAAAACCATATAGTGCTGCAAACATTGATAATGCAAGCCAAAGTTTTAAAATGAAACGAATAAACTCAATGGTTTTAATATGGTATAGAAATACAAAATACATTAGCATTACTGCAGCCACAGAACGTATAGTATATACCCATGATAATCTCGATTCGGCGGAAGGATTCGCCACTTCGATTAAATTAAATATTATCCAAGCCAGTATCAGGTACGAAATTGGGTTTTTATAGATGCTCCAGTCGGGAGCAGATTTCTGCTTTATAAAGAAACCAATTATCAGTAACAGCTCTAATGCATCCATTAGTGTTCCTAATGGAAAATTGATCCCAAATCGTATTACCCACATCAATAAGTAGGCAGCGATTAATAGTACGGTAATGCCAAATTTTGGATAGCCGATAATGCCACACAATACAGGAACACCGATCATTAATAAGGCAAGCATAATTCCTGCTGTTGCACCATATTGACCCACAATAAAACCAATACCAAGGGCAGCACCCAGGAAAATAACAATACCAAGAGTGTTTGCTAATTTATCAATCAGCACCAATTTCTTTAGATGCAGCATAAAAGGCTTATTTAAAAAGCCCCGTTTTTCCACTGGTATGTGGTGCATAAACATTAAAGGAACAGAATTTTAAAAAAGAAAAAATATACGCTTATAAAAGCCAGGATGATAGCCACCTTACGGCAGAATTCAACCATATCGAATGGCTTTTTTTTCAAATTATTAATTGGATCTACCCTCATATTTTTATAATTAAAACAAGTTTCTACGTGCAAAGGTCCACGTGCTATTTCGTTGTTATATCCTCTACATCTGTATGATGGTAATGTTTGGTGGCAATGGAACGTTTATTGGCATTTCGTGCATTGAACAATGAAATTACCTGGTAAAATATAAATGTTGGTATATTAACAAGAGACTTGTAGATCCGCTTGTCGGTTTTAGAATGCAACAGCGCAATAGTAAATCCTGTAACAAATAGTGCAAAACCTATTAACCAAAATACACTTATTACCGGGTATATAAAAAGGTTTAAAACCATTAGGAAAAAACCTAGTCCCAGCATTATGAATAAAGGCGGGCGAAGCAAAACCAAACCAAAAAGAAATTGGTTGAAACTAAAATTTTTAATGCCCATAAACAGGATATCAAATCCGAGGAAAAAATATTTAAACCAGGTATTTATCCAGCGCGAACGCTGGTTTACCAATTGGTCTGACCTGGATGTCTTTTCATCATAAACAATGGCATTTTCGGTAAAGGCGATACGTTGATCCCGTTTCAAAATTTCTGCCTGAAGTACTTTATCGAAACCGGCGCCTGTAACATCTTTTTTCCCCAGGCAGTCCTGGTAGAGTGCAGTTGTAAATGCCATTCCTGAGCCTGATAATGTTGCAGATGATCCCACGCCAAATAACAGGGCTCCGTCATAGTAGTGGTAATAAATATCCCTTGCAGCATCCAGGCAAGCGAGTTCGGTATTAAGGTTTTTCGCATTTCTTATTCCTTGTACCGCTTTAAAACCTTTATCAAAAAAAACATTAAGTTGTTGTAAATAATCTGGTTTTACAAGGTTATCACTATCGATAATAGTTAATCGTTCGTGCGGTTGCCTGAAATGGCGAATAGCGTAGAAATGAGACCGTGTATTGCTGCATAACGGCTCTTCGGGCCTAAGTACAATTACACGCTCATCATTGAAGTGCAGGCCCGAAACATCGCATTTGTCTGCCACGAGGTAAATTAAATAGTCGGTATAATTTAATTGCAATAATGAATTAACAACCGCATGCAACCCTGTTGTTTGTTCGAAAGCGGTTACAATAATGGCGTACGATGCTACTGAAGAATTTGTGCTTGCTTCTGTCTTTTTTTTGGGAACAATGAGGTGAAACAAAAACAGGAAAAAAGGGAAAACCAGGTGGTATCCGACAAGTAATTGCAGTAAAACCCAGGTCCAAAAAAAAATTGATTGTAACATAGCAGTTATTTAAACCACAGTTTAGTTTGCACGAAATTTCTTGTTTACCTTATTTATCACCCAGCCTGCAAATTTGCCCGTGGAATTTACATTCCCCAATCTTTGTTCATCAGCTCCGCTAATTGCTTTTCCAGCTTCGAAAACACCAATTATTTTTGACGAAAAAAGAAACCATTCTTTAGCCCTGTTTTCAGCATCAAGAGCTTCGGTTTCTATAATTATGATATCGAATGGAAGTTTATCAAACAGTTTTTGTATGTCTTCGTGCCGGCCAAGTTCCAGCAACGAACTTTCTAGCCCCCTGTTTCCTGCGATGGTGATTGGAAATCCTTCAACCCTGAAATTCAATAGACCAGTTTTCAGAATATCTTCAATGTACTGCACCGGTTGCAACGTTTTTGTAATATCAGGATTGGTAAAGTTTCCATCGATCAACAACACATCTTTGTTCATCATTGCAAAAGCTATGGCAATATTTATACTAAAAAAAGTTTTACCTGCCTGTGGTGTTAAGCTTGTTATACTTAAAACTTTTTCATCCTTTTCCAGTACCTGGTCAGCTTCAAATCTTATTGACCTGAGCAGCTTTTTTTCATCGTTAAAAGAAGAAGAGTTAAAAGGCGTATTCCAAATATTGTATAATTGATCTTTAGCAGCGCTGTCCATCAAAAACAAATGACCTAATACCGGTATTTGTGTTTTGAGAACCAGCTCACCTGAATTATTGATTGACTTATCGAGCAAGTAGATAACAAAGAAAATCAACAGGCAGAAGATAAAACTTACAATTCCTGCCAGTAGAATAAGTATTATTTTTTTTGATGATTCAGCCTGGCCCGGCATGGCGGTTTGAACCTGGCGGAGCTTTACGGAAAAGCTCGACTCCATACTTGTCTGATTGTATTTATTCAGCACATCCAGGTACTCCCTTGTCGCAACATCTATATCCCGTTCATAAGATTGTACTACTGCCTCAAAGGGAACAAGCCGGTTGAATTTAGCATTTAATGAATTGTACTGTGATGTCAGCGCATTCATACTGTTTCTTGCAATATCCCTTTGTACTTCTAATGTTAGTTTCCGTTCAATCAAATCTTTCTTTGTATTCAGCGGATCATAAATGTATTTATCCGTTAATTGATTGATCTGACTATTTAGCACTTTTTGCAGCGAATCGAGTCCTGCCTTATAACCGCCCTGGAAATTGTTTAGAATATTTTTATCACTAAGGATACGCATTTGGTCTTTCGTACTAATAATTTCCTGGTTAATTTTCGTCATTGACGATTCCAGGTACCTGCGATCTTTCGGGTCAAACTTTGAATCAATATTGCCTATTGCGCCATTAAAAGCTTCAATGTTTTTAGCGGCTTCATCTCTTTCCGAATTAACAAGCATCAGGTGTGTGTATAAAATTTTTGATTGTTCGTTTAAGTTTAAAATCTTGTTGTCGATTTTATATCCTTTTAACCCATCTATTTTTTCATTCATTTTTTGATACTTCTCCTGCATGAGATTCTCAAGAAAATTGGCAGCTTTAAACTGGTTTTCCTTTACTGCTGTTGTATAGAACGTTAAAAAGATCTGGCATAAACTATTAACTGCAAATGCAGATAATTCTGCATTTTCTGACGAATACTCAACATATATAAAGTCGCTATTAGAAACCCTGTAAATGGTAAACTGGCTTTTTAGCGATTCGTCATCATATTTCATCGACCGAAGCACAAGGTATAGGCCGTTTTGATCCGGGTCTAACAAGTTTAATTCTTCTTGTTTTGCAAATTTTTCTTTGTAAACATCGAGCGCATGTTTTTTTGCAGGTTCTGATAATTCCTGTAACAATTTACTGGGAGCCCGGTAGGGTTTATTACTGGTTAGATCATGAATTACCAGGCTATAAGAAAGTTGGTCAAGATTTTTCTTCAGCTTCATCATCTCGATCAGGTTACTGAATTCAAGATTGATCTGTGATTCCTGGGGGAGACTTGCCTGTGAGTTCAACACTCTTTGGGTTTCATCAACCAAACCAGTTGAAATTTTTGCCTGGGAACGATAACTTCCAGGCATATCCTTTACAAGGTAATAAGTACAGGCAATCGTTAGAATGGGTACTGCCAGCAAGATGTACCAACGCTTTAGAAGTAGTTTTAAATATTTAGCGAGTTCCATCTTTTTTTATCTCATCCAGTTTTATACCTGTCAGCTCTTCTAAAGCTGATTTGGCTGTTAATAAATTGGATTCAGTTTCAAGTTTAGATTGAATATTACCATTTACAACGATCAGGGCTTTACTATAATCTTCAAAAGACAACTCGCTTTTTTGATAACGAATACTGATGTCACTAAGCATTCCCTGGGCATCGAAAAGTGATTTTGTATATACGCGAAGCATGTTCACCTGCAATAGATAAAAAAAATATCGCTTTTTTACTTCTGCCGCTAAATTGATATTGTATTCAGCTTCTTCGTTTTCAACTGCTTTTAATTCTGCTTTCGCTTTTCTAATAAGTGCGGGCTTTTGAATGTAACCACCAACGTTTAAAAAAAGGCCGAATTGATAGCCATTTAGAAAAACAGGATTGGTTGCATTAACAGCAAGATTTGGCTGGTATACATAGGAAAAAGTAAGCGGATCGAACCAGGATAATTTCTGTGCTTTAACGGTGTGCGTAGAAGCTTCAGTTCTTGCCTGGAAAGCTTTTATCCTCGGATAATTTCTTTTTGCCAATGCAATTAAAGTATCCAAAAATGGCTGATCAACCTGGTCGATCATTGTTTCCTGGCAAATACAGGCTTTACAAAAAAATAGGGAACTGGTAAGAAAAATAAAAATGATCCTGTGCATTCAGTTGCTGGTTTATGCGTGTAGCCGCTTCGACAAACAAATTTCAGAACTGAAAGATGTTTTTACGCCGAAAGTTTTGCAGCTGTTTTTCAAAATGTTTAAAATGGAGATATTATGTAAGTATTGGCAGGTTAATTGAATTGTTTTATACTTTTTCTTTTTGCAAAAGGGCAGAAACTGTGCCAAACAAAATTCTCATATCAAACAGGAAAGAATATTTTTCAGCATAAAAGTTATCCAGTTTTTTTCGTTCCCGCTCGCTCATATCAGCAGTGCCGCGTTTTTTTATCTGCCATAGGCCGGTAAGACCTGCTGGTGCTGCAAACCGCATTGACCAATCGTTTGAAGTGAGTTGTTCGGCCTCGTATAGGGGTAATGGTCGATTACCTACAACCGACATGTCACCTTTAAGAATATTAAACAATTGCGGAATTTCATCGATGCTGGTATTCCTGATAAAAGCCCCAACCCTGGTAATCCTGGGATCATTCTTAATTTTCATAAAGGCTGCTTTTTTGCCGCTATTTGCATCTTCACCCTCTGCCTGGTACTGATTCAAACTCTGTAGTTGACTTAAGTTTTTATCAGCATCCGGGTTCATCGATCTGAATTTATAGAAGTCAAAAATCAGGTAACCGGTTCCGGTCCGTTTGCTTTTATAGATTACAGGGCCTCTCGATTCGAGCCGGATAATTATCGCAATAATTATGAGGATGGGTGACAAACATAAAATGAGCATTCCCGAAAAAGCGATATCAAAAAGTCTTTTTCCCAGGGGAAGTTTATAGGTTATTTCATTGGCATCTTTTTGCATCTGCTCAATCGACGGACGCATCAACTGGAATTTTACTAGGAAGTCAAGACGCTCAATTAGCTGGTCTTCATTGATAGGTAAAACAAACAGGTCGCTTACTTTATGTTCCTTTGCAAGCCGGTACATTTCTGCATCTGCAGATGGAGTAATAAGTACGATAATCAGTCCTTTGAGTAAAGGTTGTTTTTTTATAGCACTTACTTTATTAAAAATACCTTTGCCCTCTCCGTAAATTAATACCACATCAGGTAAGGAAAACAAAGATTGATTTAGTAAATATTGTTCCAGTGAATCGATATTTGGCTCCTCCTGTACAGTATAAATTTTACGTAGCCTCGAGATTAGAGAATCAGGCTGGTTTGTAAAACCGGAAATTGCAATTTTCATTCTAATGCATGTTTATTTTGTTAGCTATTGAAGTGTTTTTACTCCTTTTATTTAACCCGCCAGGATAGTGCTTATCATTTTTTTAAGATCGGCCGGATTAAATGGCTTTTGAATAAATCCTTCTACTGTAAAAGGCATTTGCTTTAGATCTTCTGCAAGGTTTTCTTTGGCTGAAAGCACCAGGATGGGAATATTGCGGTAAAAACCACTGATACGTAATTGGTTAATAAAGGATTGACCGTTTAAATAGGGCATATTAAGATCTGAGATAATCAGGTCCGGATGAGTATGGCTCTCATCCAACTGCTGCAAGGCAGTTGCACCATTGGTTGCTACTTGTATATTGTATTCTTTGTCTAATACAAATCGTAACAAGGTAAGAATACCTTTATCATCATCAACAATAATAATATTTTTTTTCATGGAGTTTCTAAGAATTTAGATTTAAGTACTTATAGATGTTCCTGAGATTATAAAATAGTAGTTACAGTGCTAAACCTGGTAGTGCGCAAATGTGAGGATGGAGCTGGTTTGAGTTAGAAATTATGCTCTAAATATAAAAATACATAAAACCCATATTCCTGAAGCATAGTTTGCCAATTAGTATTCGTTATCATTTTTCATTTCAACCAAGACCGCATTTAAATGCGCTTTGAAATCCTTTAAAAGCATCTCCAACTCAGTTGAATTTTCTTTTGTTTCGCTTAAATATTCAATACGGCGTATTTCTTCGTAGAAAGAAACACCAAATGTTTCCAGTGTAGGCTTTATTTTATGAGCTATGGAACTAATAGATTCCTGATCATTGGTTAAAAGAGCAGCTTCAAAACCAGCAATTGTTTCCTGCACATCATTTACAAAGATTTCGATCATAGTATCCAAAAACTCCCTGTTTCCCCCGCTAATTGTTTTAAGATTTTCGAGGTTGTATAATTTGTTAGCCTTGTTGTAAGTGTTGAACGGTTCAAACTCATCCTGCGTATTTCTTATTTGCAACAGCTCATAAATCAATTTGAGCAGTTCCTTTTCTTTAAACGGTTTAGCCATAAAACCATTCATTCCGAGTGCCATACATTTTTCCTCTTCACCGGAAAGAGTATTTGCTGTAAGTGCAACTATAGGTATGACCTTGTTAGCTTTCCTGATTTCAGATGTTGCTTCATAACCGTCCATCACCGGCATTTGAAGATCCATTAGAATAAGGTCGAAAAAACCGGTTGCCATGCTTTCTACTGCTTCTTTTCCATTCCACGCAATCGAAGTTTCTGCGCCATTTTTCTCCATTATAATTTGGGCAAGCATTTGGTTAGCCTGGTTGTCGTCTACCAGCAAGATTTTTTTTCCTGTTAGCATGGTAATGGTTTTGGATTTTTTGCCATACAATGGATTGCAGCATTTGTTTGACAAAAATGAAATTAAACTACCCTACGCTTTGCTTTTTCCCATTTCACTGACTGGCGACCTGAAAAATATCGTTTTATGCCTGCAATAACTGCCACATTCATCATACAGAAATAAAAGGGAATAAAGAATATCTTGACTTTGATCGATTTATTTTCGAAGTACCAGCCCAACATTGCCATACAATAGAATAATGTCTGCATGACAAATACCATCCAATAAAAGTAAGCATCGGGCCTTTGAATGATAATCAGAAAATTGATAATATATAACAGCACCAGCAAAAATGGGGTAACTGTCCATCGCAGTACCCTGTGACTTATATATTGAAACCATAAAACAGGTTGTGGAAAGGGAAGTAACAATGCTTTTAAACGCAAGATTGACTGAATGCCGCCTGCAGCAATTCTTACTTTTCGCTTGTATTCTTCTGCAACATTTTCCGAAGAAAATTCAGCTGCATAAGCCTTTGGTTCATATACAACTTTATAGCCCTTTTCGGCTATTCGCAGCGAGATCATGAAGTCATCTAAAATGGTATCTTTTGGAACCGGGATATAAAGCGATTTGCGTACACTAAACAGCTCGCCGGCAGCGCCAACAACACTATACAATTCCGAATCCCATTTCTTTAAAGTGGATTCATATTTCCAGTACATAGATTCACTTGCAACTGCGTCATCCTGCCCGGGCGTCATTACCTTTTTTTCACCTGCTACAGCGCCTGTTTTATTATTGTTATAATGTTTGCAGATCTCCTGTATCGCCTCCTTGTTGAGAAAGGTATTTGCGTCAGAGAAGATCAGGATTTCTCCGTTGGCAGCAGCTATAGCTCTTTCCATGGCGGCTAGTTTTCCATTCCTTCCGGGAAGATGCATCAGTTTTACCTGGCTAAAGGCAGAAACAATGTACCCCGATCCATCGGTAGAACCATCCGTAATTACGATATATTCCATCAAGTCGGCGGGATAATCAAGCTGTAGGGAGTTTAAAATTTTCTCATTTAAAATATATTCTTCATTATAAGCGGCCACAATAAAGCTTACTGTTGGCCATTTATAATCAGCACCGGTAATAATTGGCTTAGGTTTGCCGGCAACCATTCTTTTTATCCTGATCAAGAGGTATAAAACCAATCCATAACCTATAAAAGTGTAGAAGATAATAGCAAATGAGATCCAAAAAAGCAGTTGCATAAACTGGTATTAAAACTTTTCAGAAATAGGTGAATAGGCTTTATGTGTTAGATTCCAATAAAGTGCTTTGTAGAAAGTAGCGATTCTTGCCGCTTCCCCGTTGCGCAGGCAATTAATAGAATACCTGGTATTTAAAATAGTAATAAAGTACAAAAAGAAAATGGCCAGCTGCGCCGGGGCAGCATTTCTTCTTACAAATAACAACCGGTTTCTATTCATATAAAAATCCTTGAGTACACTGTTCTTTCCTGTACTAAGTGATTCCTTATGAAAAATAACAACCTCCATACATAACCCGCATTTATAACCTGCCCTTTTAAACATTTCGCACCAATCCATTTCTTCGTAATATAAAAAATAATTTTCAGGCATTAATCCAACCTTGTCTACCAGGTCTTTCCTTAACATCATCGCAGCACCATGCGGGTAATGTGTCAATTTGGGTACCGAATCATACTGTCCTTTATCGGTTTCAAATTGTCCGACACACTTATTCCTTGCAGTGTAAAAATTCATTTTGGTAAATCCTGCGTACTGTAAAATATCAGGTTCATCATAGTACCGGATTTTTGGACAAACAATAGCATAATCCGGATTTTCATCCAGGAATTTTGATAAAGTGGGCATTAGGTTACCTGTTACAACCGTATCATTATTTATTAAAAAAAGGTATTTGCCTTTACTATGTTTTATACCGAGGTTATTACCACCTGCAAAACCCAGGTTTTTTTCCGAGCGTATAAAAATAAAATCAGGATAAGCTGTTTTCCAGGAAGTTGTGTGATCTTCCTTACTTCCATTGTCCACAACAATTACTTCAGGCAAATCACCACTATTTTTTTCCAATATAGAATTCAGCAGTTCTTCTGTTGCTAACGGCTGGTTATAATTAACTGTAATAATCGAAATATGTTTCATTAATGATCTTTAACGTACGCTGTAATGAAATGCCTTTGCATGAATCCTGATTCTTAAAGATTTTTTATTTATATTAGAAAATACTTTCCAGTTAACTCAAAATAACCATCCCGGAATATATTTGAAGTGTGTTAGTTCAGATGTAGTAGTCTTGTAAATCATAATCATTGTAGTATTTAATCTTATTTTATGAAGGAGCGCTTCGAGGTGCTGGATATTTTCAGGGGTATTTTCTCATCGATGGTTGTGTTTTTCCATATGAGTACTTTTAGCGATACACCCATACTGAATAATGATCTTGTTTACAATGCTGATTTATTTGTTGATTTCTTTTTTGTACTGAGTGGTTTTGTTATTACTTATAGTTATCAATATATTTCTGATAACCAGCAGTTTACCAGGTTCTACAAAAAGCGTTTTTTCCGGCTGTACCCTTTACACATTATCATGTTATTTGCATTTTTAGGTGTTGAAGTTTCAAAACATTTTTTATCAAATTATATCCATGTCAACGAATTAAATAATGCTGATAATAACATCCTAACTTTTTTCTCCTCCTTGTTCCTGTTAAACTCAGTTAAATTGCCGGGAGTGAAAGATGTAAGCTGGAATTTGCCAAGCTGGTCTATCAGTGCTGAAATGATTGCCTATTTTGTTTTTGGTATTGTAATGATCTTTATTCATAAACAAAAATTGTTCAAATACAGGAATGCTATTTACGCTTTATTGCTCTCTGTTGTATTAGCGGTGTTTTATTTAATAACCGGTGGATTTAAACTTACCTATAGTTTTGATTACGGCTTCTTACGATCTGTAATCGGCTTTTTTACAGGTGTTCTTTGCTATAATCTTATTCGAGGTTTAAAAGTTACTGGGCTGCTTTTCCATTAGTTGTATTTCATGTTTTAGAAGTAATTATTATCATTCTTATTCCATTTCTTGTTTATTATAAAAAATGGTTTGCCGAGTCGGAATATATATATGAACTATTGTTTTTTATTTCCATTTTTGTCTTTGCTTTTGAAAAAGGGTTTATTTCAACTTTATTTAAAAAGATCCCATTTCTTGAAAAAATCGGTAAATATTCTTATTCCATTTACATGACACATGCCCTGCTTTTAAGTATTTTCAACATAGTATTTATCCGTATTTTAAAGTTTCCAGCCAGTTCTTATTCCTACTTGTTTATAGTAAACTTTGGTATTATTTATCTTATATCAATTTGGACTTATAAACACATCGAGATGCGGTTTGCACTAAAAACTGTGAAAAAAACACCGTCCATGGAAGCGGCCCAATAACTGCTGTTAAATAGTTTGTTACTATGAAGTATCACTTTAAATGGATTAAGTCGTGGTGCTTTTATATTTTAATCTAAATTGTTTTTTCCCGTTTTCTATTAACGCAAGTGTTTCTTTATAACCAGTTGAGAAAATAGAAGTAAATTTAAAAGGCATGTACCGGTTTAAAGCCCAATAACCAACTGCAACTCCTATTATTGTTGGAACTACCGTTGCAAGGGCAACACCATAAATGTTTTTGAAAACAGCTACACCCAATAGATCAAAAATTATATTGGCGGCTAACATTACCAGCACTTTTATAAAATTTATTTTAGGTTGATGGATAACATCAATTGTTAGCGCCAGGAATCTGTCGCAGGGATACAATAATGCAAACGTCATAAATAACCTGAAAACATTGGCAGCTTCGGTGCCCAAATATTTTCCTCCACCAATAATGCCGATAGCCAAGTCAGCGAAAATTACAGCAATGATGCCTGCAGGAATTAGCACCATCGTTAGCATACCTGCATATTTTTTCATTATATCAATAACTTCCTGTCTTTTATCCTGGTTATAAGCTGCCGCTAGTTCAGGCATTCCGGTTGCAGCAAAACTTCTGAGGGGTATTTCTACTATTTCCATCAGGCGCTGACCAATATTGTAAATGGCTAAAGCGGCAGGCCCAAGCAGGAAATTGATGATAAATGAATCAGAAGTTCTGAAAAGGTTAGCACTGAATGTAGTTCCAACACTAAATTTTCCAAAGTGATAGAGTTCCTTTATCGTGGCGGAGGTTCTTTTTTGAAAAGTATGAATCCTTACCCATTTATTAATCAACAGGAAAATACCCGGAACGGCAAAACTGGCCAGGTAAGCATACAAAACGGTTTCAAGCGAAATACGTTTCGTGAAAATTAAAGCCAGGATGCAAATAATAAAAACGCCCTGGTTAATAAGTCGTAAAAGCAGCAGTCGGTCAAATCTTTGTTCTGCCTGCACTACACAAGTGCCAATAAAGTATGGAAGCATTACCCAAAAACTGATACCAAACCATTGGAAAAATAAATGCAATCCCGGGTCTTTGATGGTGTGTATAAAGAAAAGTGCCGGAAAATTAAGAAGACTGATGACCAATGTAATAGCAATGGCTATAAACCAGGTAGACCCAAGAACGTCATCTGAACGTTCCCTGGAAGATCCTGCATAGAATTTAATAAAGGCAGTAGTCAAAAAGCCGGACCGGAATGTATCAATTAGCAATAAAGTTGATTGAAAGAAAACCCAGGTGCCAAAAGCTGCAATAGAAATTACGCGGCAAAGTATAGCAATGGTAATCATGCTAAGAATTGCCATGATCCCATTTCCGGCTAAGGATAAAAAATGCTTATTATTAAGTTTCTGTATAAATTTATTCAGCATTGACGGTTCAATTGGAACATTGGATTTTTTCTGATGGCAGCGAATAACTTGAATTGGCTACTTTTCAATAAACTTACGGGAAATAAACAAATTTTATGCTGGTCTGTTTTTTGCTTGTAATTATTTTCTAAAATTCAATTATCCAGGTTTTAATTACATCATTATTTTTACCATAACTATGAATACCCCGACAAGTCCCGGTTATCACTTTGATGACGTTACCTTGCTGGTAACCCATTATAACAGAAGCAGTTCACTTGGCCGGCTGTTGGACGCATTCAAAAATTTTCGTATTACTTTTTTCAATGTTATTGTTTCTGACGATGGAAGTAAACCCGAACACCAGGAGAAATTACGGGAGATTCAAAAGAGACATTCGTTTCAACTTGTATCAACTTCCGTTAATAAGGGTTTGGGTAATAATATAAATAAAGGACAAGACGCGGTTACAACACCTTATACCTTATACATACAGGAAGATTTTGTACCAAAAGAAAACTTTGGCGTTCACTTCCAGGATGCCCTTGATTTCATGAACGAGGACAGGTCATTAGACCTGGTAAGATTTTATTCTTATTTCAAATATCCTTATACAAGGCCCTTTAAGAAAGGATTTTCTAAAATGATTTTTAGGGCTGCACCCTGGTATACCAACCATCTTAAATTCTATTATTACAGTGATCATCCCCATCTAAGACGTTCCAGTTTTTTTGAAAAGTTTGGACGTTACCCCGAGGGTTTAAAGGGCGATATTACCGAATTCAAAATGGCGCTTTCGGTAATCCGCAAAAAAGGAAATGGCCTGTTATACGATGATTTTACAGGTATTATTGACCAGGAGAATTCTGTCGTGGAACCAAGCACAATGGTGCGCAGCAATTGGCGGCAACAAGAAAATTTGGTCGTTAATACGCTTAGAAAATTATACCTGCCTTACAGGTTTATAAAAAACAGTCTCCAGTTATTGTTTCAGCGCTCATAATAATTCAAAATCCAGGACGCTATATGCCTCATTTCGGTGGAGTAACATTATTGGTAACACATTACAACAGAAGCAGTTCGTTGGAACGACTGTTACAAACCTTTCAGAAGCAGGATTGCACTTTCGATGAGATTGTTGTTTCTGATGACGGAAGTAAGCCAGAGCAGGTGAATGCACTGGTAAATATGGCGCCTTTGTATAACTACAGGCTTATTACTACGCCGGTCAATAAAGGGCTTGGCAATAATATCAATAAAGGGCAGGATGCGGTAAAAACACCCTTAACCTTATACGTGCAGGAGGATTTTGTGCCCTATGAAATTTTTACCGTGAAATTGCAGCAGGCAGTAAATTATATGGCAAATAGAAGCGAAATTGATATGGTTCGTTTTTATGCCTATTTTCTCTACCCGTTTTTGAAACCATTGGATCATGGTTTTTCGGAAATGAAGTTTAGCGCATCACCATTGTATTGGGGCTACAGGAAATTTTATATGTATAGCGATCATCCACATCTTCGCCGAAGCAATTTCTTGTCAAAATTTGGCCGTTATCCCGAAGGAATAAAAGGAGACGCTACTGAATACCGCATGATGATGTCTTTTTTAAAACACAAGGGAAAAGCCATCTTCTACAACGATTTTAAAGGCTTATTCGACCAGGTCAATTCTTCGTCTGAACCAAGTACCATGAAGCGGGAAAGTTGGCGTGAATCGGGTAATCCTTTCACAACAGCCATACGAAATGTATACCGGCATCTTAAATTTAATTATGATTTTCATTTTTTAAAATTGCCTTAATGGTTTAATCCATTGAGTTCACCTTCTAATCCAATAATTAATGTCATTGTTCAGCCTTCCCGAATGGATTCAGCCGCATTTATTTACCGGAAAGAATTTCGATGATCTTTCCACCGAAGAATTGCTGGAACTGAAAAACAGGATTTTGCGGTTCAAAGAAGAAGATCCTGAAGTTTCGGTCATGATTCCTGCCTGGAACGAAGAAAATAACATTTATCGTACGATATCGTCACTTGCTGCGAGCAATACAAAAAGAAAGGTGGAAATTGTTGTAATCAACAACAATTCAACCGACCGCACACAGCAGGTACTGGACAAACTCGGCGTTAAAAACTACCTGCAATCCATCCAGGGAACACCGTTTGCCAGGCAAATGGGTTTAGAAAACGCGAAAGGAAAATTTCATTTATGTGCCGATGCAGATACTTTCTATCCTCCCTCCTGGATCGACGAAATGATTGCTCCAATGGTTAAAGATGGGGGGATAACTGGTGTTTATGGTACGCATTCTTTTATACCCCCTGCCGGAAAAAACAGAAACGGTTTAATATTATACGAGGCATTAGCCCGCGTATTTGTTCAAATAAGGAAAAAGAACAGGGAATACCTTAATGTATTTGGTTTCAATATGGGTTTTGTAACCGATGTAGGCAGATCTACCGGTGGTTTCAAAGTAAGCGGAAACCGCGTTTATAATAATATCGTTGGTAGTGATTATAACAATGAAGCCGAAGATGGACGAATGGCGTTGAACCTGAAAACGAAGGGGCGATTACAACAGGTAACTGCTGCAAATGCAAAAGTGTTTACATCGCCAAGGCGATTGCTGGATGATGGGAGTATTTGGAAAGCTTTTCTAAACCGGGCAAAAGTGCAGGCTAACAGTATGAATGAATATATAACAGGCAAAAAATAAACCCGGTCGGAGTTATTTTTTGTCTGGCTCTTTAGGCAGGTACATTCACTTTTGCTTCACTTAATACTTCCATCAGTTTCCGGGCAACTTCTTCTGATGATGCAGGATTCTGTCCCGTAATTAAGTTTCCATCAACAAGGGCATATGGCTGCCAATCGTCGGCCTTACTGTAGATGCCGCCATTCTCTTTAAGTGCATCTTCCACTAAAAATGGAACAACGTTCGTAAGTTGAACGGCCTCTTCCTCTGTATTACTAAATCCTGTTACTTTTTTTCCTTCTACCAACGGCGTTCCGTCATTATTTTTTGTGTGGCGAAACACGGCAGGAGCATGGCAAACTGCAGCAACCGGTTTGTTGTGCCTGAAAAAGGTTTCTACCAATTCTATTGCAGTTTCATCTTCTGCCAAATCCCATAATGGTCCATGACCGCCCGGAAAAAAAACGGCATCGTATTCACTTTCATCCACAGCGGATAATGGTAATGTCAGGCTTAATTTTTCCTGGGTGGCCAGGTCTTTTTTAAACCTTTCGGTAGCAGGCGTACTTGCCCCCGGCTCATCACTTTTCGGATCTATTGGCGGTTGCCCTCCTTTTGGTGATGCTATAGTGATCATATAATCCTGGTCGAAAAGAGCGTAATAAGGAGCTGCAAATTCTTCAATCCAGAAGCCGGTTTTCTTGCCGGTATTTCCGAGTCTATCGTGACTGGTTAGAACAAATAATACTTTTTTCATACACCAGATTACTATAAAACTATGCCGGACTTTGGGCCGTTACAGCCGGTAGGTTAATTAAATTTCGGGTGAAATTTCTATTAGCTCACCAGTAAATTCTCTTGTTCAGCTTTGCCGGAATTTTAAAATCCATTCGGTTCCTGCAATGAATATTTGCCTTCCGTTATACTAAATTGTTTTACCCGGAGGTTGCTGTTTTGTTCGTTGTTTTGCCAAATGGTGTTTCGAAGCCTGCTTTCCAATAAAAATGTATGGTTCTTATTACTTGCACTTGTAATACTCCGTTTACCTTTTATAAACCGGCCTTTATCAAAACACCACGACTTTGTAACAGCTGTTTTCCTTCTAAATGCGGAATCATGGGCACAGGCGGGTGGCGGCAAACAATTTTATTATACTCCCCTGTTAACTTACCAGGGCAGTGCTAATAGAATCCTGGAGAAAGGTGCGCACGTTGATGCAAAAGGCAACCATGTTTACTTGTCGTTTGGAGCAGGATGGTATGTATTGCCCTATTTTTTATTTAAAATATTATTCATTCCTTTTACACCGTTCACTGTTCAACTTTTCAGTATAATCGTTGGAATGGTAACTGCTGTATTCATGTACGGCCTATTGTTAGCAGTCACACACAATCCGGCACATGCATTTGCCGGAACACTTCTCTACGTGTTGTTACCCGCTGCACTCTGGTATGGTGGAACCGCTTTTGTACAAACAGCCATGATGTTGCCACTGGTTTTGATCATACTATTCTTATGGCATTTATTTGAAAAAAACACCTCCGGCATCAACCTCCGAAATTTATCGGCATTTACAATTGCGGGTCTTTTGTTGTGTTATATTGATTGGTTTGGGGTGTTTTTATGTTTAATGATGGCACTATGGGCATTCTTAAAATCCCGAAACAGTAAACAGTATTTAGTGCTAAGTTTTATTGGACTAGTAGTAGCCGTTTCGGCAGTATTCTTAATACTTTGGCAATTTTCCGCATACCTCGGCTGGCTGCAAGTTATAAATTATTGGAAAGCGAGATTTGTAGATCGGAGTGCCGGCACAAGCGAGTTTTCTTTACCCGTAATGTTTATAATGGTTCTTAAAAACTTGGCAACAGGCTATTTGCCAATTTCTATTTTAACCGCTGTGGTTTTTTTAAAAATAAATTTTGTCAAAATTTCTTTTAAACCACAATGGCCTCTTTGGGCTTTGGCTGTTGTTATACCTTATAATGGGTTGTTCTTTAACTGGAGTGCCGTTCACGAATTTGCCTGGATGGCTTTTGGTTTAATTGCCTGTATTGTAGTTACGGTTTATATTTTCCCGCTTTTTGAAAAAAGGGGGTTAATTAAATTATTAACTACAACAAGCATTTTTTCACTGGCAGTTTATTATACCATCAACTTGCCAGGCCGTAAAAGCTGGAAAGGCGAAGCTTACAATTTGCACCAAAAATCAGGTGCTATTATCAGGAGGTATACCAATCCCCAATTGCCCGTTTTTACAAATGCTAATAATGATAAAATCGTAACATTTTATAGCAAGCGCACCCTGAATGCTGTTAGCGGTTTCGCAGAAGCGGTAACACTTGCACGTCAATTTGGCTGGCGGGGTGGGGCATGGGTTGAGTTAAAAGATGGCAAGGTGGAAAAAATCATCAGATTCTCTCCACCCTCCGGTCGCTAAAAGTTGATTAAGCTTTCTTTTTGTCAGCCAGTAAAATAAAAACTCCGGCAGCTACAGCTATACCGCCAGCATACAAAGGCCAACCTACTCGTTTTTCATCCTTTTTGTTTATTTCTAGTGGACCTACATCTACAATTTTCTCTTTTTTGGTGAAACTAAAGCCACGAAACAGGAGCATTACAATTCCTACTACAATTAATATTATCCCTAATGGTTTCATAATTAGTACAGCTGTTTTTTTATTACAGTCGCGTACTAACTAGTTAAAAAACAATGCCATAATCTATGATGGGGTAGGGAATGCCATATTATTAGATCCAATTTGAAATGGGTTAAAAAAGTTTTTTTGACTGTTAATCAAAAATTAGTTGCATAACTAACTATTTTTGAGCCGCGGCAATGTGGCATGCCGGATTCCTTCCTTTTAAAGCTTGATTTCCTTATGAAACGTACCATAAAAAAAGTTGCAGTTTTGGGTTCTGGTGTGATGGGTAGCCGAATTGCCTGTCATTTTGCAGGTATTGGTCTGCCTGTATTATTGCTCGATATTGTTCAAAAAGGTGCAGAGGAGAGTACTAAACCTGGTGAACGAAATAAGCTGGTAAATGACGCCCTTGCTGCGGCCGTAAAAAGCAATCCATCGCCTTTATTTACAAAAGAGGCTGTAAAAAAAATAACTACGGGTAACTTTTCTGATAACCTGAAAGATATTGCGGGGTGCGATTGGGTGATTGAAGTAGTGGTTGAAAGACTTGATATAAAGCAAAGTTTATACGAAAAAATAGAGCAATATCGCCGTCAGGGAACGCTTGTTACATCCAATACTTCTGGCATTCCTATTCACATGCTTACAGAGGGCAGAAGTGATGATTTCAAAAAACATTTCTGCGGTACACACTTTTTTAATCCGCCAAGATACCTGCGTTTACTCGAGATAATCCCAACGCCGGATACCGATCCCGCTATTATTGATTTTCTACTGCATTATGGTGATTTATACCTTGGTAAAACAACTGTTTTGGCCAAAGACACTCCGGCTTTCATTGCAAACAGGATAGGTGTCTTTAGCATCATGGCCATCTTTAAAATAATGGATCAACTTGGGTTGAACATTGATGAAATTGAAGCACTTACTGGTCCGATAATAGGCAGGCCCAAAAGCGCTACTTTCAGAACAAGCGATGTAGTGGGTATTGATACGATGGTAAAAGTGGCACAGGGTGTAGCAGCCAATTGCCCCGGTGATGAAGCGAGAGATATTTTTATCATTCCGGCCTGGTTGCAAAAGTTGGTTGATAATAACTGGTTGGGGGATAAAACCGGCCAGGGCTTTTTCAAATTGGTTAGGGGTGCGGGCACCAAAGAAATTTTAACGCTGGATCTTAAAACATTTGAATACGGACCGAGGATAAAACCAAAGTTTGCAAGTGTTGACGCAGCAAAGCCCCTTGATGACTTAAAAACAAGAATTAAAATGTTATCGGCTGCACAGGATAAAGCCGGTGAGTTCTATAGATTATTTCATTATCATTTATTTAGTTATATCAGCCATCGTATCCCTGAAATTAGTGATGAATTATATCGTGTGGACGATGCTATGAAAGCAGGTTTTGGTTGGGAGATTGGTGCCTTTGAAAGCTGGGATTTACTTGGAATTACAAAAACAACAGAAGCTATGAAGCAGGCAGGATTTAAAGTTGCTGCCTGGGTGGATACATTTATTTCTGCAGGAAATATAACATTTTATAAACTTACTAATGGGCAACAACAATGTTATGATGTTGCTTCTGGTTCTTACAAAAACTTACCTGGTGGTGATTCTTTTCTAATCATGTCGCATAAAGCCGACAAAATAATTTGGAAGAATAGTAATGCCACAATTTATGATTTGGGAGATGATATTGTGGGTTATCAGTGGAACACAAAAATGAATACCATTGGCGGGGAAGTATTGGAAGGATTAAATAAAGCAATTGGCCTGGCGGAGCAAAATTTTAAAGGACTGGTTATTGCAAATGATAGTGGCAATTTTAGTGCGGGTGCAAATGTGGGAATGATCTTTATGCTAGCCGCAGAACAGGAATACGACGAATTGGATTTGGCTGTAAGAATGTTTCAAAATAGTATGATGCGGGTGCGCTATTCTTCTATTCCTGTTGTAGTGGCACCTCATGGACTAAGCCTTGGCGGAGGTTGCGAAATGAGTTTGCATGCAGATAAAATACAGGCAGCTGCCGAAACTTATATTGGCCTTGTTGAAATGGGCGTTGGTTTAATTCCCGGTGGTGGTGGAACAAAAGAATTTGCATTGCGTGCTGCAGATGAATACCAGGAAGGTGAGATAGAGATTGAACCTTTGAAACGCCGGTTTTTTACAATAGGAACTGCTAAAGTCGCAACAAGCGCACAGGAAGCATTTGAGCTGGGTATAATGCGTAAAGGAAAGGATGAAATTAGCATAAATCTTAGTCGCCGTGTAGCAGATGCAAAAAGATCTGCAATTGAGATATGGAATGAAGGTTATATCATGCCGGAACAACGAAAAGATGTTCGCGTTTTGGGCAGAGGTGCATTGGGTGCATTATATGCAGGAATTAATGGCATGCAAATGGGACATTACATTACAGAACACGATGTGAAAATTGCAAAAAAACTTGCCTTTGTAATGTGTGGTGGAGATCTGAGTGAAGCGACAATTGTTTCAGAACAATACCTGCTGGATCTTGAAAGAGAAGCGTTCTTAAGTTTGTGCGGTGAAAGAAAAACATTAGAGAGAATTCAAAGCGTTTTAAAGGGCGGTAAGCCAATAAGAAATTGAACTTAAAAGGCATCATGAGAACAAAAGGGCTTCCATAATGGAAGCTCTATTTGTTTTTACTATTTTTCAAAACGGAAAAAATGTTGGCGAATCACATGGCACTATCACAAATCATAAATCACATCACAAATCTTAAGAATACTGCAACATTTGTTATTTAAACATTTCACATGCAATTGCTTCTATGTATTATAAAACATAGAATATGAAAAACCAAATGTATCGATTAGCGGCCTTGCTGTTTGTTGCTTTTTTTTCTACAATTTCTTTAACCGCTCAATCCCGGTGGAACAAAGATGATAATCGCGATAATGATCGTCGGAACGATAAATATGGTCGCAGGTATGATGACGAAAGGGATGATAGCAGGAGAGATTATGATAGCCGGTACGACAGGCGTAATGACAATAATAACCGCCGTGATTATTCAGGTTACACAGTACGGCAAAGACCATCTGAGCCGCGCTATGTACAAAGCCGCAGGCCTTCCCGTGATCACGTTTGGATAGAAGGCGACTGGATGTATAGCCGTGGCCGTTATAACTACCAGCCTGGGTATTGGATCACCCGCGATCGGGCACAAGGATATGTTCCTGGTCGTTGGGAAAGAGAGAGGGGCGGATGGTACTGGATTCCCGGATATTTTACGAGACAAAATAATCGTTGGTAATAGTTTTTAGGGTTTGTTGTTTGTAGAAAGGCATTCATCTTTTTAGGTGGGTGCTTTTTTTTTTATATATACTTCAGTTGTTACATGAAAACATGTATTTTCAACATCAGCAAACCCTTCTTGAAACCCTGGATTTTTATGCTTACCACCCCACTTGATTGCATCTTGTTAATAGACATCGAAACAGTTTCTCAATACCCGGATTATAAGAGTATGCCTGTGCATTGGCAACAGTTATGGGATTCAAAAATTGAAAGACAATTGCCAGAAGATGAAACATCAGAAAGTTTTTATCCAAAAAGGGCAGCTATATTGGCTGAATTTGGAAAGATAATTTGTATTAGTGCAGGATATTTTTCAAATGACAATGGCCGAAATCTTCTGCGGGTAAAATCATTTTTTGGTGACGACGAAGCATCCCTTTTACAGTCCGTCATTGGTGCATTTACACAATGGCATCAGAATAAAAAAGTAACTGCCTTCTGTGGTCATAATATTAAAGAGTTTGATATTCCCTAGTTGTGCCGGCGTTTGTTGGTAAATGGCATTCCGATCCCTTCATTTCTTGATTTTCAAAACATGAAACCATGGGATACCAATATTATTGACACGTTACAGTTGTGGAAATTTGGCGATTTCAAAAACTATACGTCGCTCAATCTATTGGCTGCTTGTATGAACGTACCATCGCCAAAAGATGATATTGATGGAAGCGAGGTAGGAGATGTGTATTGGAAAGAAAATGATTTAGATCGTATTGCTATCTATTGCCAGAAAGATGTGGTAACAGTAGGCCAGTTGGTTTTGAAATTCAAACAATTACCGTTATTGGAAGTAGATAATATTGTTCTGGTTGATTAATTTTTTTGGTAACCAGCATTTGGAACAATGATCAGCATCGTTGTGACTTGCCCCGCCGTAGCGGGGTCACTCCCTTCAACTGAAGAATTACTATATGGCAGCCCTAAATCCAATTCGGCTTTTTTAGCAGGTACATGCAACAGTAGAACCATTTCATCCTGGCAAATGAAGGAGCCTTTATTGCGGGTTTATACTCTTACCTGTGCCGTTTCTGGATTCAGCAGCAAGCAATCCTGTAACTATCTACTTCTATAATTATAACTTTTTCCATATTAAGCTTAAGGTCAGGCTAGTTTCGAATCATGTACATGATTGTATTACTATTGCTCTTAGTTACTGCTTACCAATTTTTTTATCTGCTTGTAACGCAGTGTGGGCTTGAGTTTGAGGAATCGTTAACAAATTTATTGGTCGATATGTTGTGTAGTAATGGTAGGGTCCTTATCTTTGCTGCCCGCAAAACAAAAAAAGCAGTTTGGTGGCAGAAAAGTTCTTTAAGTGAGTTGGAAAAGGGATGGGCTGTTTGGTAGCGGAGGGGTTAGCAATTTTCTAAATTTTCCAGAAAAAAGTCCTCTAAAAATTAGGTGGTATCAAATTGCCCCTTACATTTGCACTCCCAATTGAAAACGGGATGAGCGGAGCGGGAAAATGGGGGTTAAAAAGTTCTTTAGAAAGCA
>JAZKGP010000011.1:0-176109 GCA_040385845.1 Bacteroidota bacterium
AGTCCCCAAATCAGTGGCAATTTCGTTATGACAGGTGGGTTGAACTACCTTATGCAAGTGCCATATTTTGGCAGCGTCATTCGTTGGGTTGCTTTAAAATCTGGTGTTTCAAAAACTAATTTGCCCCTAGCAATTAAAAGGGTAAATGAAGTTGACTGGATCAATGGAGCATTTTTAATGGTCAAAAAAGCGGCAATCGAAAAAGCAGGTTTGCTGGATGAAGACTTCTTCCTATATCATGAAGAAAGTGAGTGGTGCAGCAGGTTAAAAAAAGTAGGCAAACTCTGCATTTTCGGAGATCTGCATGTTGTACACCTGGAAGGGCAATCTGCTAACAATGCTTTTGATTCCAATAGTTCAGGTTACTCAAACCTGAGCGATAGAAAAGGATTTCAATTATTACTCTCCTTGTTTGTTCGCTTTCGGAAAGAGTTTGGTGTTAGATGGTTTTTATTTCATCTAATTGTCTTCACAGCAAGTATCCCTTTCGTTTTAATATTTTCCATTATAGAGGCATTAATTCGTCTTAATACTTCTGCTATGAACTTCGCTTTTGGTTATTCCAAAAATGTACTTAATTGTTGGCCGTTTTCAATTAAAATTATTGCCAACAAACCCTATTTCTATAAAGTGCTTTAACCAATATGATTGTATTGTGGCTGCTATTTTTATATAAACTTATATAAAATGTAGAAGCTCTTTTCTTGAATTACACTCTATTCACCTTTTTTTCATTTTTTCTATATTCCATAAAAAACCCAATTCCCAACATTAGTATCAATGCCAGGCTGGCAATATTTGTTACCATTCGGCCACTTGTATAACTCTTTGGCTCAAATCTTAACTCCAATTTCTTCGTGCCTGCAGGTACAGGCACTCCACGAAGTGCATAATTGGTTTTTACAATCGGCACTTCCTTGCCGTCTGCATAAGCCGACCATCCCCTGCTGTAATAGATTTCGCTTAAAACCGCAAATTGGGGTGAAGGCGTATTTACCGAATACTCAATTATGTCATTATCATATTTTACCAATTTAATGTTGGCGGAGCTATCCCATACAGGGTTAGCAGTAATGGATGATTTAAATTGCTGGTCTACAATTGCAGTGTCTTTTAAATTCAGGCTATCAAGGCTTTTCATTTCAGCATGCGCATCAGGCACATAGTAAATGGTTTTGACAAACCATGCTGCTCCAAATGCCTCCTGGTTTTGTTGGGGTTGAAGTCCTTTTTCACCTTGTACAATAAAATATTTTGTGTTAAGCATATTAAACACATTCATGTTTTGCTTACTTAGCTGGTTTTCAATTAGATCGTTATAAACGCTAAGTTTAGCAGGATGGTAACCGCCCACAGAGCGCACCAAAGCGGATGTAAGCGCATCATTAAAAGGATCTCCTGTAGCATTAAAAACCCTGAAGTGTGGATCCTTATCCTGATTGATACTATTTAAAGCATTATACAATTGAGGATTTGATTGTTGCATGTAAGCTATTGGCTCGGTGACTTCTTTTTCTGCATAGTTTTCATCAGAAAGATATCTTTTACCTACTGCCAATAAGTCGAAAGCATTTAAAAACAATAAAACTACCAGTGGAATTACCGGTTTCATTTTTTGTTTTACAAACACCATTAATATTAAAAAACCTAGTCCTGCTAATACGAAAGTTCGAATAAGATCTCCCTGGTATAATGCTTTACGGTCCTCGCCCGCAGCCGCTATCACTTCTTTTATGGGAGCGGATAAGGAAGGGTTAGATTTTGCAATTTGTTGAATGGCTTCTTTCTCCCTGGCAGAACTATAATCCGCAGATACATAGAAAAGGGTAGCTAATAGGAGCAAACATCCCGTAATTATTCCTGCCAACTTAAGCGCTTTCCATTTTTCTGTAGCTTCTGAATTATCGAATAATAATTGTTGTAATCCCATCATTCCTACAACCGGGAAAAGAAGTTGTGGTATAACTAATGATTGAGATGGTGCCCTGAATTTGTTATACATGGGCAGGTAATTAAATAAAAACTCATTGAATCCCATAAAATTACTACCCCAGGCCATCACAATTGCAAGGATCGAAACGGCCAGGATCCACCATTTATGATAGCTTTTTACATTCGTCATTCCAAGTATGAAAAGAAAACAAATGATGGCTCCAAGATAAACAGGGCCGGAAGTAAAAGGCTGATCGCCCCAATAGGTAGCTCCAAATTGCGCCACTTGTTGTGCCAGGTTTTGATCTATCTGTCCAGCTTGTACTTTACCGACTAATGATTCATAAAATTTAGATTCTTCTCCCAGGCTCTGGCTTCCGCCACCATTCGCATTCGCTACGATTAACGTATAGGTTTCCGGAATTCCATAACTCCAACGAAAAGCATATTCAACATCTAAGCCTGTACTGGCCTTTTTAGCAACACCAGTTGTATCGGCGGCGAGGCTTGCTTTTCCTCCACGCATACTTTCCTTTGAGTAATCGTAAGTGGTGAAAAGATTTACTGCGCAAACTAGGGCACCTAACACCGCTGCCATTAATGCTATACTTCCGGCAGTCAGCAACCTCTTAATTTGACCTGTTTTGATGAAAACGATAGCATAGGTTGTCACCATAAACGCTATCATTATCAGCATATAAAAAACCATTTGCAAATGATTAAATACAACCACAGCGCTTGTAAATAAACCTATTAATGCACCACCAAGCCAATATTTGCGATTTTCAAAAACCAGAAAAAGGGAAGCTAATAACGCAGGCATTATCGCAATCGTCATCATTTTGGTATGATGGCCCGTTACTATTATAATAGGATTATAACTGGAATAGGCAAATCCTAAAGCACCAATAACACCAATCCAGGGGTTTATTCGTAATACCTGTGACAAAAAATAAAATGCTACACATGCCAGGAAAAAATAAATAAAAGGTTCCGGTAACCACAGCCCCATAATCTTAGTTACAATGGCGGGCAAATAGGCATTACTTTCAAACGCAATATTATATGCGGGCATACCGCTAAACATGCCGTTTGTCCATTCAGGAAAATCGCCATGTTTTTCTTTGTAATTGTAACCATCCTGCGCCATGCCTTTCCACTGAGTTAAATCATGTTGCTGGATAGCGAGACCATCTAAAGCGGGTTTACAGTATAACAGCGCAACTACCAGGAAAAGAACGATGGCAAATACGTGGGGCAATAATTTTTTATAATCTGTCTTCATACCGTGCGGGTTGTCAATGCGTTTGAACGCTTCAAAGATGAAACGGTTTTATTTAGGTCCCGGCAAAATAATGTTATTTTACCCCAATTTAATTACTCTGATTTCAACAGGTGTAGTGTTACATCTTTAAATAAATATTAAGGCTCCATGCAACTTGGGAAACTGGCGTTATTAGGCAACGGGTGTTTTTGGTTAACGCTCGTTTTTCAATATTGGAAACCAGCCCGTAACCTGCAACAGGATCTACTAAATACAGTTGTAATTATTGGACTTTTAGGGATAGTTTTTAACCTGGCCTTCATAGGTTCACTGATATTAAAAAAAAGTATATCAAATGAACCAGTTTCAAATACCAGCAGGGTTAAAGAAAAAGTAAAGCACAACCAAAATAGCCGGCTATTGTTTACCAGCTTTAATCTATTTTCTTTTGCAGTTCAGCTGATCTTTCTTTATTCAAAGTTTCTATGATAGATAATATTATACGCAGCAAGCCTACCCGGCTGTTTCTTATCCTTGGCGGATTTTTTATTTCAAACACACTTATTGCCGAAATTATCGGGGTAAAAATTTTCTCGCTTGAGAAAACAATGGGGTTTATACCATTTGATCTGAATGTATTTGGAGAAGCGCTTAGTTTGAATTTAACGGCAGGTGTGCTAATATGGCCGGTGGTATTTATCATGACAGATATTATCAATGAATATTATGGACAGAAAGGTGTTCGGTTTTTAAGCTTTTTAACAGCAGCGTTAATTGCATTTGCTTTCCTAGTTTTCTATGGTGCAATGCGTTTAACGCCTGCTGATTTTTTTATAACCAGCAAAACAGGAAGCGGAGTTCCCGACATGGAAGCGGCCTATCAAAGTGTGTTGGGACAAGGGGGAAATATTATCATTGGGTCTCTTGCTGCATTCATATTCAGCCAGCTAATCGATGTTTTCGTTTTTCATAAAATCAAAAAACTTACTGGTGAGAAAAAGATCTGGCTTCGGGCCACGGGTTCAACATTAATCTCTCAATTTATCGACAGTTTTGTTGTGCTCTTTATCGCTTTTTATGTGGGCAGCAGGATAGGGGCCAGGGGAAACGATTTTGTATGGTCTTTCAAACTCGTAATGGCCGTTTGCATCGTTAATTATATCTACAAGTTTATTGTAGCCATTATAATGACTCCGGTTATTTACCTGGTACATAACTTAATTGAAAAATACCTTGGGCATGAAGTTGCCTCTGAAATGAAACAAGCTGCAATGAATAGGTAAAAACTAGTTCTTTTCTTTTCGCAGTATTTATAAAGAAGCTTTGGTGCGGTTAATTATGATCGATAGCTTCCATAATTACCCTGTAACTTCCGTCTTCCCAATAGCCACCACCTGAGCCAGGTGCCGGACCCTGCCAAACTTTATGGTCGAAATTTTTGTAGATCAGGCCAACACCCTTAGCGTAAACTTCAATACTGTAGTCCCATTGTTTAAAGGGCTGCGACGGGTTAAATGGTCCTTCAGGAAACTCTTCGTTGCGTTGTAAAACCGTTATGGTATTGTCGTAAGTTTTTCCTCTTACTGTAAATGGTTTACCGATGTCCTGGTATTTGTAATTCCAATCATATAAATACCTGACTGGAGAATTGATAGATAACGCATCAATAAAGCTGTTACCCTTCCATTCAAAATTTTCCATAACAGGAGAACGGAGGCTCATGAAACGCAGATTATTTTCTACCCTTTCTATCCAGTCGGTAGATTGGGGAGAAATCATAAAAGTGTTGTTATTTGAAAAGGGTGCGGCTCCTCCTGAATCTGTTATTGTTCGTAAAATCCGGTAAGCCTTTCGGCCAAGCCCATCGGTAATTTCCGCATCCACTAATTCGCGAACACGGTATGAAGTGACTGCAGTGTCGGCTCCAAATTTTGTTATATTGGTTGAATCGAGCCTATAGGTAATGTATTTGCCCACATTTAGCGGCATATAATCAGAAAGTGGCGGAATAGCCAATTCAATTTTTTTATCGGAACAGGCCTGAAATAAGCAGGTGCCAACAATTGTAATAGCCAGTTTCGAAAGTAAGTTCATGCGAGGATATTGCCGTTTTGGTTGCGTAAATGTAACAGAATGACCAATTAGTTGTTGAACGTACCCTTCCATAAATTATTGCTGGCAACGTCCTTCACCCCGGATGAAGTATTTAACGTTGAATTATTCCGCCGCCGATCACATCATTTCCCTCATAAAAAACTGCACTTTGCCCCGGGGCAATACCTTTAACTTCTTCGTAAAATTTTACCGAAATACCATTGTCGGAAGTATACAGGTTACTTAACGCACCTTTATCCTTATACCTGATTTTGGTGATAGCTTCCATGCCGTCTGATATCCCATCGTATTTTAACCAGTTTATTTTACGAACGATCATTTCGCTTCGATTCAAATCTTCTTCGTCTCCCAACATAACTGTATTTGTATCCGGATCGATATGAGTTACGTAAATTGGCCTGCCAAGGGCCACCAATCCTTTCCGCTGCCCTATAGTATAAAAGGGATATCCATTGTGTTGTCCTAATTTCTTACCAGTTTTATCAACAAACCAGCCACCATTTACCTGTTCTTCCAAACCATCAACCCGGCGTTTTAAAAAACCGCGGTAGTCATTATCGGGCACAAAACAAATTTCATAACTCTCGGCTTTTTTCGCCAGTTCAGGATAGCCAAAATCCTCTGCCATTTTCCTGATTTCAGTTTTGCGAAAATTTCCTAACGGCAACATCGTTCTTGCCAGTAAATCTTGCTGAAGACCCCAGAGTACATAGCTCTGATCTTTCGTTTCATCGGCTCCTTTACTAATATAATATCGTCCATTTGCGTGTTGATGAATATTACCGTAATGCCCCGTTGCTATGAATTCACAATCGAGTGCATCTGCTCGTTTCAATAATGCCCGCCACTTTATATGCGTATTGCACATTACACAAGGGTTGGGAGTACGGCCAGCCATATATTCTTCTACAAAATTGTCGATTACAAAATCGCCAAATTCATCCCGTATATCCAATATATAATGCGGAAAGCCATGGTGAACAGCAGCCATTCTTGCATCATTGAAACTGTCGACATTGCAACAGCCAGTTTCTTTTTTTGAATTTGATACATTAGCTCCGCCATTACTGGCGTAATCCCATGTTTTCATGGTAATTCCTACCACCTCGTATCCCTGTTCATGCAGCATCAGGGCAGTAACGGTACTATCAATACCGCCACTCATTGCTACCAACACTTTTCCTTTCCGGCTCATGTATTACTTTCAGTTAATCGGCAAAGTTACTGCTGTAACGCTAATTGCCGTTTACCATATAAGGAAGCAACTAAGAAAGCACAGTTGTAAAAAAAGCTGGATTAAGCTTTTAAATACCTTAATTATACAGCTGGAACAATGTGATTTTGCTTTTTATATTTACTTAAAAAAATTAAATAACGCACAAAAAAATCGAGTACTATGATTAAACTACAAGTGATTGGTAACCTTGGTAAAGACTGCATTACCAACCAGGTAAGTGGTAAAAATGTAATTAATTTCAGCGTGGCACATACTGAAAAATTCAAAGATGCAACCGGTACTCAAAAGGAACGGGTAACCTGGGTTGAATGTGCTTATTGGACTGATAAAACAGGTATTGCACCTTACCTGAAAAAAGGTTCACAGGTGTATGTTGAAGGTACTCCCGAGGTAAGAAGTTATCAAAAAAATGACGGCACACCGGGAAGCTCTTTATCATTAAGAGTTTTAAGCGTACAATTATTAGGTGGTCGCCCGGATGGGCAACCATCGTCCAACCCAAGTTATCCCCAGGGTAACCAGCAACAAACAGCATCAGTTGGCAGTGATGCAAATGAACAAATGGATGACCTGCCGTTTTAATATGACTTTTGAAGCAAAATACCCTTCCTTTTTGGAGGGGTATTTTGTTTAATACCCTGCCGATTTTTACGTATAAGCATTCAGTACATTTCATAATCTTGCGTTATGAAAAAAATACTGGCCTTTATCGCTTTTGCAGGTATCACAGTTTCATGTTTTTCGCAGCAAAAAAAATTAGTTGATTATGTAGATCCCTTTATTGGAACGGGTGGACATGGACATACTTATCCGGGGCCAATGCTGCCTTTTGGAATGGTTCAGCTAAGTCCCGATAATGGAACACAAGGATGGGACTGGTGCAGTGGGTATCATTACAGCGATTCAGTTATAACCGGATTTAGTCATACCCATTTAAGCGGCACCGGTATTGGTGACCTGGCGGATATATCAGTTATGCCATCTGTTGGAAAACGGCCGGATACTATTGGCACGCCTTCCCGGTTTTCGCATAAGCAGGAGAAGGCTTCGCCTGGTTATTACCAGGTTTTATTACAAGATTATAATGTAAAAACGGAGCTTACGACCAGCCTTCGTTGTGGCATGCACCGGTATACTTTTCCCAAAGCATCAGATGCCATGATAAGACTTGACCTTGGATTTGCAATTAATTGGGATAAGCCTGTCGATTGTATGGTGAGAAAAATAAACGATAGCACATATACTGGTTACCGTAAAAGCGCAGGCTGGGCTAAAGACCAATGGGTATTTTTTGCCATTCGTTTAAGCAAACCGGTTAAAAACCTGGTGTTGTTTGCAGATAATAAAATAGTACGGAAAACGGAAGCAGCAGGAAAAAAAGCTATTGCCTGTTTTGTTTTTGAAACAAAAGAAAAGGAAGAGGTAATGATGAAAGTTGGATTGAGCTTTGCTTCAATTGAAGGAGCAGTCGCCTCATTAGATGAAATTCGTGGATGGGATTTTGAGAAGGTTAGGAAAATAGCAGAAGATACATGGGAAGAAGAGTTATCAAAGATTAAAATCAATACCACTGATGAAAAAACAAAAAAGATCTTTTATACAGCGTTTTATCATACCTGCCAGGCTCCCTTGTTATATTCAGATGCAAATGGAAACTACAAAAATGCCATTAGTGAAGTAGTTAATACTACATCACCCGTATATTCCGTTCATTCTATCTGGGATACTTTTAGAGCAGAAAATCCATTATTTACCCTGGTTCAGCCAAAATTAGTTCCAGCCATTATTCAATCGTACCTGGCATTTTACCGGCAATCGGGTTTGTTGCCTGTCTGGGATCTGCATTATAATGAAACCAATTGCATGACCGGTTATCATGCCGTGCCGGTTGTGGCAGATGCCATCTTAAAAGGATTCAAAGGCTTCGATTATGAGGAAGCTTTTACTGCTATGAAAGCCAGTGCCATGCAAAACATAAGAGCAACCGACCACTATCGCCATTATGGCTTTGTACCGCAGGATAAGCAGGGCTACAGCGTAACGATTACCATGGAATATGCTTTTGATGACTGGTGTATTGCAAAGGTAGCCAAAAAGTTAGGGCATATGGAAGATTATACAACTTTCACTAAGAGGGCAGCGAACTATGCAAACCTGTTTGACAATAAATCGGGATTTTTTAGAGCAAAAAATAGCGATGGAAAGTTTGTTGAACCATTTGATCCCTATTATAGCGAACACGATGAAACAGGCATGTATATAGAAGGTACTGCATGGCAACATACTTTTTTTGTGCCTCATGCAGTGGATGAATATGCAAATTTATTAGGTGGAAAGGCCCAGCTGGAAGAGAAACTTGATTCTTTATTTACAACAACATCCCAAATGCATGGCGATCATGTGAGTAATGACATTAGCGGGTTAATTGGACAATATGCCCATGGGAATGAACCTAGTCATCACATTGCATATATGTATGCCACGTTGGGAGCACCTCAAAAAACAGCACAGCGTGTAAGTCAAATTTTGGAAACACTTTATCATGCCGATCCAAATGGTTTGAGCGGCAACGAAGATTGTGGTCAAATGAGTGCCTGGTACGTTTGGAGTGCTCTTGGTTTTTACCCAATGAATCCGGCATCAGGCCAGTATGTATTTGGAAGCCCCGTCATTGAAGATGCAGTTATCGATTTGCCGGGGAACAAGAAAATCAAGATACAAGTTAAAGGCGCTAATACCGGGGGCTTTGTAAAAAAGGTCACACTAAACGGGAAAGAACATTCTAATATATATATCAGCCATGCAGAAATTATGAATGGCGGCCTCCTTGAAATAGAAATGGGAAAGAATTAAAATTGTTATTATGATTGGGTTTTAACCAGCAGCTGTAAATGCATGCTGGTTTTTTTTGTAATATAACGCCAGGTAGCCCAAAACTACCAGGATGAAAAAGCAGGCAACTACAGAAGATTCAAAGCCAAATGGTCCCCCGGTTAGCCAAATAGGTCCGTTAATATTTTGAGCCATCAACGATTCTGTTTCCAGGCCGCTAACCTGGTATCCAAGAATTGGACCCTGGAAAAAGTTCCACGCAAAATGAAAGAAAATTCCAAACCATAGGTTTTTTGTATAGATGTAATTAAGTCCGATGAGTATGCCTCCAACAAAAATGCCCAGCATGCTTAACCAGGTAAAACCGGGATTAAGAAAATGAATAGCGGCAAATAATGTTGCCGATATAATAAGAGATGTCCATTTTGGAAAACTTTCCATCAAATTATTTAAGATATATCCCCTTATTACCAATTCCTCGGCTATTGCCACCAATAGCATTATCAGCAAATACAACATGAAATCCTGCCAATAAAAATCAATGGCAATAAAGTAAATATTTCCTGTTAGTAATAGTAACAAGGTGCCTGCTGACATAATGAATAACGCACTCAAAAAACCCGTTATTGCATGTGTGCTGTTTCTTTTCCAGTGAAAGCCAAGGCTTATAAAAGATTTACGATCAATGAGTTTTCTGAATAATAAAACGGCAGGAACAGTAAACAGGAAACTTAAAAAGCTGGCTAATAACAATTTTAAACCAGGGTCTGTATCATTCCCGTTTTGAATAGATGGTAGTACCAGGTTGTACAGCATATTTATAATGCCAGCCTGTATTAGTAACCAGGTTATTAAAAATATAATTACCCTTAACCATCCCTGTCGTATAAGTGGAGTATCCATAAGTAGTGGAAAAATAACAAAGAACCAGCTTCAAGAATGATGTAGATAAATTTTTGCTGAGAAAAATTAAATGCTCTTTTTTTAAAGTGACTATTTTTCCGCATAATAACAACCTATGTTCGACTCTAATTACAAGTTTACTGTAACAGAAAGATTTTTACAATACGTGCAGGTTGACACTCAAAGTGACCCAAACAGCGATTCCCATCCAAGCACCGAAAAACAAAAAGATTTGTCTGGTATTCTTGTTGCCGAGTTATCTGGCCTCGGCATGTCAGATGTTTCCACAGATGAGTATGGTTATGTTTATGCCACCATTCCCTCCAATACAGAAAAAAATGTTCCTGTAATTTGTTTTTGCAGCCATGTTGACACGGCTCCTGACTGTAGTGGTAAAAATGTAAAACCTATCGTACACACTAATTACCAGGGTGGAGATATAAAACTGCCTGATGACCCGACCCAGGTATTAAATCCTTCAACATATCCGTATTTGTCACGTCATATTGGTAAAAACATAATTACTGCCAGTGGTTTAACGCTACTCGGAGCAGACGATAAAAGTGGGGTTGCGATTATTATTGATCTCTGCCATTATCTTCTTACACATCCCGGGGTAAAACATGGAACTATAAAAATTTTGTTTACCCCTGACGAAGAAGTTGGTAGAGGTACAGCCAAACTGGATCTGCAAAAACTGGCTGCCGATTTTGCCTACACCCTGGATGGGGGAGAGGTAGGTGACTTAGAGGATGAAACTTTTAGTGCAAATGGGGTGGAACTTATTGTGCATGGTGTTAGTGCGCATCCCGGGTATGCGAAAGGAAAAATGGTAAATGCACTTAAGGTTGCAGGTGCAATTTTGGCTGAACTTCCGAAAAACGATTGGTGCCCGGAAGCAACAGACGGCAAACAGGGATTTATTCACCCCGTAGAAATGAATGGTATAGCCGAAAAAGCCACCATTCGCTTTATAATCAGAGATTTTATTACAGCTAATTTATCAGCACATGAAACCCGGTTGGAGAAGCATGCTGCCCAAATTTTACAAAAGTTTCCAGGGGCTAGCATGGAGTTTAAAGTGCAGGAACAATACCGTAATATGAAAGAGGTGCTTGATCAGTATCCACATGTAATTGGGTTTGCCAAACAAGCAATTGAAATGGCGGGATTGTCGTGGCGAATGGAAAGCATTAGGGGTGGAACAGATGGAAGCCGACTCAGTTTTATGGGTTTGCCATGCCCAAATTTATTTACAGGCATGCAGGGTATTCATAGCAAAACCGAATGGATAGGTATAAGCGATATGCAGAAATCGGTTGAAACTTTAGTAAACCTTGTGCAGGTTTGGGAAAAGCAATCATAATGCTCATGACGAAAAAAATCAATATTGAACATAATTGAAATAGGATAGCCCTGTAATTATTGAAAATCACTGGCTTGTATTTGTTATAAACCAAGTTTGAAAAAAAAGCTTTTTTCTATTTAGGGAAAATAAATTTCCAGTGATTTTTTAGTTTTTTGGCTATTGCATTCAAAGATTTAATAATGTACTTTTATTAAACTTTTATACCATTAAGTATGTTAGTATGTTCCAGCCTGTTCAACAGGTTGGTTGTTTTTAAGGGTTAAAATCCTTCCCGTTCCCGGGGGGGATTTTTTTATATGTGGTATTAAGGTTTTGACAGGTTAACAGGCAATGGTTGTTTTAAAACCGATATAACTTTTCTTACATCTTTATATTCTAACCAGCGTACCGGCATCAAAATAGTGTTTGCTAAGTAGCCAGGGCTAATTATTCTGTGTGCTACTTTATTTACAGTGTTGTCTATACCAGTTATATAATTTATACGGTTTAATTCATTTGCACTTGCCAAAGCAACCGCATTAGCCCAGGAGGTTTTTCTTGCAGTAGATATACTAAAGTTGATAACTGCCTTTTCTCTGCTGTTTACGATATTTCGCAATAAGCGCATCGGCCACCAAATTTTCTCCAGCCTTAATTGAACTTCATTTGTGAGTGCTGCAATGATTTGGTTTATTTTTTCAAAATCTTGTTGCAGGTCGAAAATTGTAAGACCTGGAGCTGTTTCAGCAGCAGCAATAGCAAGGTCTAGGTTTATATGTGTGTTGATGCCGAGCACAAGGTGCTGGATTACAGTGAGATTATTATTGGTTGTGGATGCAAATGCTGTTATCCAACTGGTACTGCAGGGTTGTGATTGGTTGTTACAATTCCATGCGTCAAGGTACCTGGTAGCAAAAATGATATCCAGTTTTTCCATCCTGTTTGAATCATTAAAAACGCCCTTCTCAATCCCATTTTTTACGGATTCGGTCATCGCCCGGTACAATGCTGCAAAATATGCCTGCCTGCTCTGTTTGTTTTCACAGTATAGAATGATGCGGTCTAATTCTTCAATAACCTGCTGAATATTGGATAGTGACATATTTTACATCAATTTCAAAAAGTGCGTTAGTGAAATAATTTATACCCAATGTTCAATTAATTAATTGTATAACTGTCGTTTATAAATCTGTATTGTGTTTTCAAGCCCAAGATACAAGGCATCACAAATGAGGGCATGTCCAATGGAAACTTCATCGAGTTCAGGAAGATGCTTTTTGAAATATTGGAGGTTAAAGCGGTCAAGATCATGTCCTGCATTTAATCCCATTCCAAGTTCGCTGGCTAGCTGTGCTGCCATTTGGTAAGGTGCAACAGCCTGAAATTTCAAATTTTCATTTTGCTGATTGGCAGCCAGCTCGAAATTGCGGGCATAGCTTTCAGTATATAATTCTATCCTGTCGGTGCCTGTTTTGGCCGCTCCTTTTACCATTTCAGCAATTGGATCCACAAAGATTGAGACTCTTATTCCTTCTTTTTTAAATTTTCCTATAATATGAGTTAGATAGTTATGATGCTGTATCGTATCCCAGCCATGATCGGATGTAAGTTGTCCGAGGGCATCTGGTACCAGGGTAACCTGGTCGGGTTTAACCTCTAACACAAGTGCTACAAATTTTTCTTCCGCCGGGTTTCCTTCAATATTAAATTCTGTTGTAATGATCTTTTTTATTGCCTTAACATCGCTATACCTGATATGTCGTTCATCTGGTCTTGGATGAACCGTGATTCCATCAGCCCCAAAATTTTGAATGTCGATTGCCACCTGGATTACGTCCGGGTTATTACCGCCACGGCTATTGCGTAAAGTGGCTATTTTGTTGATGTTCACCGAAAGTTTGGTCATAAACTTGTTGATTTTATAATAACTGAAACCAGCAGGCCGGTAATAATAGCCACGGCAAAACTCATTAGCGTCCCGATCAAAATATATTCGGCTTCCTTTCTTCCGCTTTCTTTTTTTGTTTCGCTGAATCTCAGGATTGATTTTGCAGTAATAAGAAATCCAATGCCTGCAAATTGATTGGTAATGATAAAAGTAAAAACCAGCAGTCTTTCAAAGATCCCGATCCATTTACCGGCTTCTGCCAGGGAGGATCGCTGGCTTTCAAGGTGAGAAATTATATCTAAACGCCAGCGTTGTGTAACCAGGCCAATAATCATGGAAAACGGCCACATCAGTAAGAAATAACCCATCAAAATTGCCCACATTGATTGGTTATTTAGTACCGAATTAATCCAGGCAACAAAAGAAGATCCATCCATTTGGCTACAAAACCAAAGTATGACCAGCACCAGTATGTGCAGCATTTGGTCTGCAATAAAAATTCCGGTTGTTTCTTTCTTGGTAAGCTTCCACCAGTCTATAAAGAAATGAGAAACACTTACAATGATAGCCATCCACCAGGCACCCCAGGCAGCAGTAAATAAATAAAATAGTACCCCATGTAGAAAAGCATGCAGGTACAACATCCAGGAACGGGCTTTGAATTGCTGTTTGTGTCGAACCATTTTGCGGTTCTGCAACAAAAAATCACCAAGCAAGTGTGCACAAATCCATTTGGTTAACAACATATTCGCCAATTTAGAACTGCATTTCAAAACGTGTAAGGATGCTTTGTATAACAGGCCAGCCCGCCGCTTGCAACCGTTGCTGGATAGCGGGTTGTTTTACATGAAGGTTGTTGGCCGCTTCCTGTTGTGTTTTTTTCTCCAGCATTTGTAATAAGGCAGCTGCCTGCAACCCGGTGCATCTATTCAACAAAAAGTTGAGTGCAGTATTATGTACTTCCCATTCGTTTTGCAAATCTTCGTTATCAATGCTCAGGGCAAGCAATAAATCTTTCTTTTTTAAGATTTCCATGTTTCGTCCCGATTGGTGAAAAGCAGTGCCATCGCTGGTTAAGCTTTTGCCACTTTCAAAAGTGATGGTTCCTAAGCCGGTAGAAATTCGGATGCCAAAACCTTCCTTTCGCATGTAAAGGATAATAAATAGCGTAGCTCTTAATGCTTCCTGTATTTTCATTAATGTATAACCCTGGAAACTATCTCCCTGGAATATTTCCGGTTTAAAGTCCGGCAAAAGGGTGGTGGCCTTTTTGGTGGCTGCTTCCATTACTTTTAGTAACCTCTTTCGGTTACTGCCGGCTATAGAAGTTGAGCCAATAACATCGCCGGTTAATACAGCTGCAGGTTTATCAGGCATATACTTTCAATTGGCAACAAATATAAGCCTTTAACCTTATAAAGGTGCATTATAAGCTTAAGGCCTTATAATGATACACTATAAATCTATAAGCTTATAATTTGATAATAAAGGCGCTACGGTCATCTTAAATATTGGTTATTGCCACCCTTTGTTGCAGGTGAGCATTGCGCTGGATTTCTTCAACCATAAAGAGAGCCAGATTACCTGCACTCACCCTAAAACCTTCAGGGGCTGTTTCAGAAAGTGCGATAAATTTATTATCTGCAGAACTATCTGTAATGGCAGGAGGACAAACAAAAGTCCAGTCTAGTTCTGACTCTTTCAGGTACAGGTAAGCCTGCCTGTGCTCCATACTAACCGGGATCATTTCAGGAGGGAAGTCGGTAGCATCCATCAGGAAATTACCCTTAGGATCGGGGAGAATGCCTGCACCACCTAATGCTACAATACGTCGCACACCGGTTTGTTTCATCTGCGAAATGATATTTTTGATGCCAAGACTCCGGCTTTTATCGGTGCCACTAAAACCCCCTCCCAATGCACTTAAAACTGCATCACTGCCCTTTAAAGCGTTCTTAACCTCACCGGTATCAAAAACATATCCTTTAATTGCATGAAAATTTTCCGTATGCAAATCCTTATCGATCAAAGTCTCAACATTTCGGCCAAAAGCTTTTACAATCCAGCCTTTAGCCATCGCATGAGTAATTAGCTGTGGGCCAACCATACCGGTTGCGCCAAAAATAGTAACGGTCATATTGATGTAGTAGGTATTAAAAGAGGCGTTGAAAGTTGCCTGCAATTTACCAAAAATATCAAAAGGCAGCTCCTGTTATGAAGCTGCCTTTTGATATAAGAAGTTATTAATTAAGACTTACTGTGTAAAATGCACTGTTCTTTGATATCGGCCATCCTGATAGAAATATGGCTTTCATCGTAAACAGCCTTCCCATTTAGTACAAGAATAGCCTGCGGACTTTCATGCCAAACGTCTAATTTTTCTGCTACCTGTGCTGAAAGGGGTCTTTGACTAATTACATCCAGCAGGGTAAACTCAATATTGCCAAAATCACCGGATTTTTCAAGCCGGTTTTTAGCCATACTGCTGGTAGCGCATCGTGTACTGTGTTTGAAAATAACCTGGGGCTGGTGAAAAGAACGATCGATCAAACTATCAAATTCCTCTGCTGAAGTCAAAAAATTCCAATTCATCTACAATACCTTTTTGCTGAAGCTTTCTGTTAACGCGACCTGTAACTCATAGGGTTATTGGGACAGCCGACACCCCTGCGGGAAGAACCGCAAGCGATCAAACTGAGGACAAGGGCGGCAAGTACCAATCCCGGGAAAAAGCGTTTCATGATTAAAATTTAAAAAAATAAAGTGTAAAGATAATTGGTTGAGCGGAAAAATGAGAATAGATTGAAACACGTTACTTTGCCGCCCCATTTCAAACGTATGAATATTCATTTTATTTCGATAGGTGGCAGCGTTATGCACCAGCTTGCCATTGCCCTAAAAAGAAAAGGTTATAACATCACTGGTACTGATGATGAAATTTTTGAGCCTTCAAAATCTACATTGGCCCAGGAAAATCTTTTGCCTGCAGAAATGGGCTGGCAACCAGCTTTAATTCACGCCGGGCTCGATGCCGTAATTCTTGGAATGCATGCCAAAGCAGATAATCCGGAATTAATTAAAGCCAAAGAACTAAATATCCCGGTATTTTCTTTTCCCGAATACATCTACCAGGAAAGTAAGGAAAAAACACGGGTCGTAATTGGTGGAAGCCACGGAAAAACCACCACTACCAGTATGATTATGCATGTATTGCGTGAAACGGGCAATTCATTTGATTACCTGGTTGGTGCGAGGTTGCAGGGGTTTGACCAGAGTGTTAACATTACAGATGCCCCTGTAATAGTCTGCGAAGGCGATGAATATCCTGCCAGTGTGGTAGAGAAGAGACCTAAATTTCATTTTCTTTTTCCGCATATAGCAGTAATTACTGGCATAGCCTGGGATCATATAAATGTGTTTCCAACATTTGAAAACTACCTGGAGCAATTCAAAATTTTTATTGAAAAAATCGAAAAAGGTGGGGTATTGATTTACAATGTTACCGATGCGGTTTTAGTGGAACTAATTCAAAACACTTTTCGACACGACATTCAATACCAGCCCTATGGAGTTCCCGAACACCTCATCAAAGAAGGGATTACAAATCTTACCATTGAAACTGTTTCGTCTCCTTTAAAAGTCTTTGGCGATCATAATCTTTTGAATATCCATGCTGCTTTCCTTGTCTGTAAAGAACTTGGAGTTTCACCTGGGGACTTCTTGTCATCCATTGCAGTGTTTACCGGTGCAGCCAAACGGCTGGAAGTACTGGCTCAAAACAATTCAACCATTGTATTCAGGGATTTTGCACATGCACCCAGCAAGGTTAAGGCTACCATCGATGCGGTAAAGCAACAATTTCCAAACAGGCGTTTGATAGCTGCACTTGAATTGCACACTTATAGTAGCCTGAACGCCGATTTTATGCCGCACTATAACGGTGCTCTTGAAAAAGCAGATGAAGCATGTGTATTCTACAGTCATCACGCTATGGAAATAAAGAAAATGCCTTCTTTGCCAGAGCAGATAGTTAAAGATGGATTTTCAAAAAACGGGTTACAGGTTTTTACGGACAGGGAAGACCTATTAAATTGGTTTTTAAGCAAAAGTTATACTGAAACCTGCGTTTTATTGATGAGCAGCGGTACTTATGAAGGGTTGCAATTACCTGAATTAGTGCAAAAGATTGTAAGTTAACAAATTAGATTTTTTAGTAGAGTTGACTTTATGCAGGTATGAGGGAAACAGGTTTTGTTCACCTGCGTTGTTTCTTTTATCTTTCTAAAAAATTTTAAGCAAAACGTTTTAAGTATACATTGTGATGTATGCAAAATGAGTCCATCCAATTTTACCGGAACTGAGAACGCAAAAAATTGATCTATAATAATTTTGTAATTACTGTTGAATGAATCTTGAATTAAAACGTCCTTTTGCTGTTATTGACCTGGAAACAACTGGTGTAAATCCAGGAACTGATCGCATTGTTGAGATTGCTATTGTGAAGATAATGCCGGATGAAAGCAGGATAGTGAAGCGGAAACTCATAAATCCGGATATGTCCATCAGTAAAGCTTCTTCTGATATTCACGGCATAACAGACGAAATGGTGAAAGACGCTCCAACTTTCAGGCAAGTGGCAAATGAGATAAAGCAATTTTTAGAGAACTGTGATATTGGCGGTTACAACAGTAATAAATTCGACATTCCATTACTCGTTGAAGAGTTTTTGAGAATTGGCATTGATTTTAAGTTCGAAACCCGGAAGCTGGTAGATGTACAAAAAATATTTTACCAGATGGAGCCGAGGACTTTATCTGCAGCTTACAAATTTTATTGTAAGAAAGAACTGGTAAATGCCCACAGCGCAGAAGCTGATGTGCTGGCAACCTGGGAAGTACTTGATTCACAATTGGAACGTTACCCACAGTTGGGGAAGTCTATCGAAAGTATATTAAGTGTAATCGGTGAAGAGGAAATAGTGGATTTTGCCCGTAGGATGATTGTTCACGAAGGCAAAGTTGTTTTTAACTTCGGCAAGCATAAAGGTAAATGTGTCGAAGATATTTTTAAAATTGAACGCAGTTATTACGACTGGATGATGCAGGGAGATTTTCCACAGCATACCAAACAAAAACTTACTGAGATATTAAACAAAGTGTATTTGAAAAAAGGATAAAGGGTTTTTGAAACTATAATGGTATTCCAATATACCTGCATTATTATACTACCTGTTAATAGTTTTCATTGGGCTTTCACATTTTGTTCTGATCATCATAAAGAATATATCCAACTGTAATATTTAATTTCGGCATTTTCCAACCTATTTTTTGAATAAGATCGTAATCATACCAACTTATAACGAAAGAGAAAACGTTATAGCAATTATTGAAGCAGTCTTTCGGTTGCAGCAAAATTTTCATGTACTTGTAATTGATGACGGATCACCGGATGGTACGGCGGAACTGGTAAAAACAATTCAACCACAATATGAAGGCATGCTTTTCCTGGAAGAAAGAAGAGGAAAGCTTGGTCTTGGAACAGCATATATCCATGGTTTTCGTTGGTCGCTGGCCAGGGGTTACCAGTTTATCTGCGAAATGGATGCAGACTTTAGCCATAATCCAAAAGATCTGCAACGGTTGGTTGATGCTTGCATGAACGGTGCAGATGTAGCTGTTGGAAGCCGTTATGTAAAAGGCGGAAATGTGGAAAACTGGCCATGGGACAGGCATGTATATTCCCGCGGCGGTTCAATATATACACGACTGATTACCTGGATGCCGGTAAAAGATGCCACGGCCGGATTCGTTTGTTACCAGAGACAAGTACTTGAAGCTATTAATCTCGAACAAATAAAGTTTGTTGGATATGCTTTCCAGATAGAAATGAAATTTGCCGCCTGGAAACTTGGATTTAAGATCGTAGAAGTGCCGATAACCTTTATCGATCGAAGATTAGGTAATAGCAAAATGAATAAAGGTATCATTAAGGAAGGGGTTTTAGGCGTGCTTACTATTCAATGGAACAGCTTTTTCAAAAGTTACCGCCGTAAACTGGCGTCTGTAACAAGTACCGTAAATAACACTTCAGGAGAATATTCCGAAAAAGCCTTTACTGGCATGTAAGATTGAATTACCATCCTGCTTCTTTTTCAGCCTAACATTAAAACCGTAAGTTCAAAGATTGGCAAGCTCATTAGTGCGTTGTCGAAATGTTAACGTGAACGAAAGGTTTGCTATGTTCCTTCTCTAAGACAACTGATTACAATTTTGTTAGAACCAAGCACTTAATTTAGCAGAAATGCTGAAGAAAAGTCTTTCTGTTATACAATATATTTTTTTCCTGGGCCTGGGAATCGGACTCTTATGGTATTCTTTTCGACATATGACCGATGAGCAAATTGAACAATTAAAAGAGTCGTTTCGCCAAACAAAATACATCTATCTCGTACCTGTAGTCATCACGCTCATGTTATCGCATTTCAGCCGAAGCATGCGTTGGCGGATATTGATGGAGCCTTTAGGTTATAAGCCAACCCGCATGAACGTTTTCCTATCGGTTATGATCGGTTATTTTTTTAACCTGCTGGTACCAAGATTAGGAGAGGTAATGAAATGCACTACCCTGGCAAAGTATGAAAAAGTACCACCTGATAAATTGATTGGTACCATAGTAGCAGAAAGAACACTGGATTTAATATGCCTGCTATTGGTAATTATTCTAACAATAGCGGTGCAGTTTGATGTGGTTGGCCATCATGCACTCGACCTATTTTCAGGGCTGGTAAAAAATGAAGACGGTGGATTTTCATTAATTAAATTGGGCATTTATCTTACGGTTTTAGCATTCATCGTTTTTGGATTAAAATGGTTGTTTAAACGCTTTGGATCAAGTGGATTTTTTTTAAAAGTAAAAATGTTTTTCCGGGGTATCTGGGAAGGCATAACAAGTTTTAAAAGGGTTCAGCAAAAAGGATGGTTGTTGTTTCATACCATCTTTATCTGGTCAATGTACCTCGTAAGTATATATATTGGTTTCTATGCATTTCCGCAAATTACACACCTTGGTATTAAAGGCTCTTTAAGTGTACTTACATTTGGAAGCCTGGGGATGATAATTCCAACTCCCGGGGGCATGGGCAGTTATCAATATATTTTGCAAAAAACACTGCCTTTATACGATGTGAGCGAAGTAACATCATTTGCATTTGGTAATGTTTTGTGGGGCGCTCAAACAATTATCCTTGTTGTATTTGGAGTTTTTAGTCTTGTTATGCTACCGATTTACAACAGGGTTAAAAAACCTAAATCTCCATAAGTAAACGAGTTTTGCGGCTTGCTGAATTTACTTTACGTCAATAAACATTATCAACTAAAATGCATGAAGCTTTCGTCTGTTATCCCTTCTAAAATATACCAGCTTCCGCAACTGAAGAATAAAATTGCTTCCTGGAGGGTAACCGGCCACACAATAGCATTTACTAATGGTGTTTTCGACATGCTGCATGAAGGTCATATATTTTCACTTAGCCAGGCAGCAGCAGAAGCAGATTACCTGATTGTAGCAGTTAATAGCGATACTTCAGTAAAAAAATTAAAAGGGCCAAACCGGCCTGTTAATAACGAACAAGCAAGAGCTTTAATCTTAGCTTCTTTAATTATGGTAGATGCTGTAATTATCTTTGGAGAAGATACTCCCTTACATCTTATAACCGAAATGATGCCTGATATTATTGTGAAAGGAGGTGATTATACGCAGGAACAGGTTGTGGGCGCCAGAGAAGTGCTGGCTAACGGTGGTCGGGTTGTCATCAATCCATTAATTGAAGGCGTTTCAACCACTGCTATTATCGATAAATTGAGAACCAATCATGTATTGTAGCCTGTAATAACTGGTGTTACTTTTGCAATTAAGTTTACCTTAAAAAAATGAATAAACTTTCATTCTTTTAAGGTACAAATCCAATACGAACAATTATATGCGATTTATTCCACTTATAATTTCTGCTACTATTACGATAATCTTAGTTGCAGTGCTAAATATGAAGATGGGTTCAACCCCACCTGTTGGCCCGTTACTAAGTCCTTCGCATGGATTTTGGAAAAATGCAGAACCCACTGATTATTCTTTTTCTTCTGAAATATTATCGGAAGATTTAAGACAAGCAGTAACCGTAAGTTTAGATGAAAGATTGGTTCCACATGTGTTTGCGCAAAATGATCATGATGCTTATTTGGTTCAGGGGTATTTACATGCCCGCTTTCGTCTATGGCAAATGGAGTTTCAAACCTATGCCGCTGCCGGCAGGTTATCGGAAATTCTAGGTGAAAAATTAGGCAACAACAGTATTATAGATGTACATGACAGGCGATTCAGAAGAATGGGAATGACTATTGCCGCTGAAAATTCGGTAAAAGCCACCAATGCCGATCCTATGTTAAAGGAAGCGCTGGAAGCGTATTCAAAAGGAATAAATCTATATATCCGTTCTTTGAAACCAGAAGACTATCCAATTGAATATAAATTACTCAATTATGCTCCTGAAGCATGGTCGCCCTATAAGACAGCGCTGATTTTAAAATATATGAGTTATGACTTAACAACTGATTTCGATGATTTCGACAATACTGATCTGATGCGGCAATTAGGATTACAAGCGTTTGAAACTTTGAATCCCCTGCAACATGATTCTGTTAGCCCGATCGTAACAAAAGGAACCGCATTTATTGCAAGCAGACCTTTACCCGTAAAACCAATTAAGGCCGACTCATTAATGGGAGCGGATACCTCGATGATCGCCATGATTACAACCAAAAGAGACCCTGATAATGGTAGCAATAATTGGGTCGTTTCAGGAAGTAAAACAACGAGCGGACGCCCAATTTTATGTAATGATCCTCATCTTGGTCTTAATCTTCCATCCCTTTGGTATGAAATGCAAATAAATACACCCGAATACAATGTCACGGGTGTTAGCCTGCCGGGAGCACCTTCTGTAATTATTGGTTTTAACGACAGCATTGCCTGGGGTGTTACCAATGGCAGCCGCGATGTTATGGATTTTTATGAAGTAGAATTCAAAGACGCTACGATGAACGAATATTGGTATGATAGCGCCTGGCAACCAACTTCGTGGCGGGTTGAAAATTATCGCATAAAAGGTAAACCAGCAGTTACCGATAGCATTGCAATAACATTGTGGGGACCGGTAATGTATGATACACATTATCAAAATAGCTATAAAGATGGAAAAAATTATGCTGTAAGATGGACTGCTCATGATGAGTCGGTGGAAGGAAAAGCATTCATGCAATTAAACCGTGCTACAAATTACAGAACCTACCTGGCTGCTATAAAATTGCTTGGTAATCCGGCTCAAAATTTTGCTTTTGGCAGCAAACGGAATACTATCGCTATGTGGCAATCGGGTAAACTGCCGGCAAAGTGGAAATTACAAGGAGATTTTATTATGCCTGGAACAGATTCCACTTTTAAATGGCAGGGATTTATACCATTTGAAGACATGGTTCATGAAGTAAACCCGGCAAGAGGCTTCGTTAGCAGCGCTAACCAATTGCCGGCAGATACTACTTATCCTTATTACCTCGGTGGAACATATGATATGTATCGTGGTTTTATTATAAACCGCATGTTAGCTGCCGATAGCAATATTTCTATTACCGACATGCAAAAGATGCAAACATCTACTTATGATGTATTTGCTGAACAGGCTTTACCAATGATGCTGAAAAATGTCGACTCCAATATTTTAACGCAAAAAGCCCGTGGTTTACTGGGTATCTGTGGAAGTTGGAATTATGATGCAACGGCTAATGCAAATGGTAAGACAGTTTTTGAAAGCTGGTGGAAACATTTTAAAGACACTATTTACAGGGATGATTTTCGTAGCTATTCAAAAAAAGAGTTTCCTGTAGAAACCGATCAAACATTACTTGAAGGAATAAAACGGGATAGTGCCGCTTATAGATTTATCGACAATAGAAATACCCCCCAAAAAGAATCACTTCGTGCGTTGCTGGCAGCAGCTTTAAATACAGCTGCAAACCTGTTACCTGTTAAACCACTGGATTGGGGTGAATATAAAGGAGCACAACTAAATCACTTGTTGCGTATTCCGGCTTTTAGTCAAATGAATTTGTATGTTGGCGGAGGAAAAAGGATTATTAATGCTGTTAAAGGTTCCAATGGCCCAAGCTGGCGGATGATAGTTGAACTAACCGATGAAACAGTAGCTTATGGAGTATACCCGGGCGGTCAGCAGGGAAACCCCGGGAGTAAATTCTATACACAATTCGCCGGCACATGGGCAGCGGGAAAATACTACCGGCTATTAGTAATGAAAGCTTCAGAAACGAAATCTGATAAAGTAAAATGGACAATGGAATTTAAAAAAGCATGATGTAAAATCAGCAAGTAAATTCTCACAAATAGCTTTTGTAAATATTTTTTCATACTAGTGGATTACCAATGATTATAAAATTTATTTCAGCGCTCGTTCTTGTAATGTTGCTGGCTTATACCGCTTTCCTTTTTAGCAATATACTTCCATGGTGGGCGTTTACACCTGTTGTATTACTTGTTGGTATTGTGGTTCCGCAAAGACCCTGGCTAAGCTGGTTAACCGGATTTATTGGCGTGTTATTTTGCTGGGGCTTGCTTGTTTTTACCATGAGCAGTGATAATGGTCACTTGCTGGCAACTAAAATGGCGACCGTATTACCACTAAAAGGTTCTTATTATTTGCTGATGTTTATTTCTGCCTTTATTGGAGCGGTTATCGGCGGATTTTCAAGCCTTACCGGCACCTACTTGCGTAGAATATATTGATAAACGGCTGGTTGTTGTTTTTTACCAGCTCAATAATAAGAAGTATATATTATTATGAATTGTAAGCCCTTCCCGGCAGTAATTTTTTTTAGCTGCTTTATTTTCCTTTTAATTCAGTCGGCGGCTGCACAATTAATTAGTGGTGTAGTTACAGACCAACATGGAAAAAGTCTGCCAAATTCTTCGGTCTATATAAAAGGTGGAACAAAGGGCACTACTGCTAATAATGAAGGCAGGTATTTTTTAAATGTATCTCCCGGAAAATACACCATAGTTTGTGCGCATGTTGGATTTCAGAAAGTTGAAAATTCAATTAGCATTGATAGTATTAATGTGCAGGTAAATTTTATATTAAAAGAACAACTAACGGAATTAAAAGAAGTAACTATTAAGGCAAATGCAGAAGATCCTGCTTATGCTATTATTCGCAATGCTATTAAAAAAAGAAAAGAACATTTAAATGAAGTAAGTGAATGGCAGGCTACTGTTTATATGAAAGGAATGGTGAGATCCTTTGCTGTGCCAAAAAAAATAATGGGTGTAAAGGTTGATCCAAACCGTGATGTGATTGACAGTAACGGAAAAGGTATCTTGTATTTTAGTGAATCACTTACGCGTTATTCAAAAAAAATGCCGGACCAGTTTAAAGAAGAAGTTGTATCGGCCAAAGTAAGTGGCAGGAGCCAGGGCTTTGGGTTTAACAGTCCAAACGATATGCAGGTTAACCTGTATGAAAATAGCATCAGCCTGGAAGGATTAAATAGCCGTGGTTTTATATCTCCGATAGCAGCGAATGCGCTGTACTTCTACCAGTACAAATACCTGGGAACCTTTTACGAAGATGGACAGGAAATAAACAAAATTCAGGTGACTGCGAAACGAAAATTTGAACCTTGTTTTACGTCGGGTTACATTAATATATTGGAGGGAAGCTGGCGGATTCACAGCATAGATCTTTTCCTGAGTCGCGAATCGCAACTTGAACTTGTTGATAGCTTAAGAATTGTTCAACAAATGTTCCCGGTGAAACACGTTTGGATGCCGCAACAAACCACTTTTACAGCTACATTCAAAATATTAGGATTTAAAGCCGGGGCAAATTTCAATGCTGTTTACAGCGATTTTGAATTGAATAATCTTCCGCCAGGATTGTTTAAAGGTAATGTGGTAAAAATAATTGACACTTCCGCCAACAAAAAAACTGTTGTGTATTGGGATAGTATCAGGCCTGCCCCGTTAACAGCTGAGGAAAGGCTGGACTATTTGAAGAAAGACACTCTTGAAAAGAAACTTAAAGATCCTCATTATCTCGATTCGCTTGATAAACGTTCCAACCGGCTGACATTAATGAAAGTACTGGTTACGGGAAACACAAACTATAACCGATATAAAAAAACATCCGTTGAATATCCATCGATACTTAAAACAATACAGTATAATACGGTTGAGGGTTGGTTAATCGACTTTTCACCAACGATCCGACATTGGGGCGACACCGGCTCTTTTGTGCTGGAACCCCATCTGCGATATGGCTTTAGCAACAAACGGTTTAATGCAGCTGCAACCATGTATAAATCATTTGGTAAAAACTATAAAAAGCGTTGGCGAATTACCGCCAGCGGGGGTAAATATATCTTCCAGGTAAACCCGGCAAATCCAATTGACCCAATTGTAAATACGATTGCAACCCTTTTGTACCGGAAAAATTATATGAAGATTTATGAAAAGGCCTATGGGCAGATAGGAGCGCGGCATAACTTTAGCAATGGCCTGCGAATAAATCTTGGCGCCAGTTATGAAGACAGGTTTCCATTAGAAAATACAGATACATCATACAGCTGGGGAAAGCAGAAAAACCGCGGGTTTACAAGCAACTATCCCGAAGAATTACAGCCTGGTAATTTTTTAAGACACCAGGCATTTTTAACTACAGTTAGATTAACCTGGCAACCCGGTCAACAATTTATTCAGTACCCAACCCGGTTAATTTCTTTGGGAAGTGAAAAGCCTGTATTCACAGCACAGTTTACAAAGGCCTGGCGCGGTTTTGCGGGAGCCGATGCAGATTTTGGTAAGTGGTCGTTGGGTGTAAGAGATGATTTTAATATGAAATTGGGTGGCATTGTCAATTACAACTTTACCACGGGCGGTTTTATAAAAAACGATAATGTTCAATTGCCCGACTGGCAACATTTTAATGGCAATCTTACCATTATAGCCAGGGAATACACCAATACTTTTCAATTGGCGCCATATTATGCAAACAGCACAAAAGACAATTTTTTTGCTACTGCTAATGCTGAATGGCATTTAAACGGGCTGCTGACAAATAAAATACCTCTTGTAAGGCGTTGGAACCTGGGTCTTGTTACTGGTAGTAATGCGTTTTATGTGGATGAAAAACGCAATTATTTCGAATTTTTTGTTGGTATTGAAAACATATTCAAAGTAACAAGAATTGATTATGTATGGGGCTATGATGGCTTTAGTAAGAAACCAAAGAATGGTATTGTGATCGGGATAAGTGGCGTACTTACCGGCCAGGGTGTGGATTAATGAGGATACTATTTCAGGGAGCTTGGTTAGAAAAGTTTTTTTGAGTTGATTTGCAACCTTTTGTACTCTTTTGCCCTCTCAAAAAGAATGCAACTGTTAGCGTTTTTAACAAGTGGAGTTTTGCCTTCCTTATCTTCGCTTTAAGTACAATTCAGCTCCCCGTTTATTATTATGGCATTAATAAAATCTATTTCAGGAATTAGAGGAACAATTGGTGGAAGACCCGGAAATGGCTTGTCACCCGTGGATGTAGTAAAATTTGCTGCTGCTTATGGTACCTGGCTTTTAAGGCAAGAAGTTGGCAATTCAATAATTCTCGGTCGGGATGGCCGGATTAGTGGTGAAATGTTGCGAAATCTTGTTGTAAGTACATTGAATGCACTTGGTATTAATGTAATAGACCTGGGATTAACCACAACGCCAACAGTTGAACTTGCAGTAAAAATGGAGAATGCTGCCGGAGGCATTATTCTTACTGCCAGTCACAATCCCAAAGAATGGAATGCTCTAAAACTTTTAAATAACCAGGGTGAGTTTATTAGTTCAGCAGAAGGTGAGGCTTTACTGGATATTGCTGAGCGGGAAGATTTTCAGTTTGTGGCTGTAGGTAAATTAGGAGTTTGCCAATTAAATGGGAGCTATCTTAAAAAACATATTGACGCCATACTTGCCTACGACCTCGTGGACGTTGAGGCAATTAAAAAAGCTGAATTTAAAATTGTTGTGGATGGTATAAATAGTTCCGGGGCATTATACGTTCCCGAGTTGCTTAAAGCGCTGGGCGTTACAAAAATTTCCCTCGTAAACGGTGAAATAAACGGGCATTTTGCACATAATCCAGAGCCATTACCTCAGCATCTAAACGAAATCAGTAGCGAAGTTCAAAAGCAACATGCACATCTTGGAATTGTAGTAGACCCGGATGTTGATCGCCTTTGCTTTGTTTGTGAAGATGGTAGCATGTTTGGAGAAGAATATTCGCTTGTGGCAGTATCAGACTATGTACTTAGCAACCGGCCCGGCAATACTGTCAGTAACATGAGCAGTACAAAAGCGCTAAAAGAACTTACCTTGAAACATGGCGGACAATATTTTCCAAGCGCCGTAGGTGAAGTGAACGTGGTTTCCAAAATGAAAGAAGTAAACGCTGTTATTGGCGGTGAAGGAAACGGTGGAATAATTGTTCCCGATTTTCATTATGGAAGAGATGCTTTGATTGGAATAGCCTTGTTTTTATCACACCTCGCACATACTGGTAAAAGCACGAGCGGCCTGCGCAAACAATATCCCGATTATTTTATCAGTAAGAACAAGATTGAACTGGATAATGGAATTGATGTGGAAAAGATTTTTGGCGAGATAAAAAAGAAATATAAGAACCAACCCATTAATACCGACGATGGTTTGAAAATTGAATTTGATAACGATTGGGTTCATTTGCGTACCAGTAATACCGAACCTATCATTCGTATTTACAGCGAAAGTGATTACGAAAGCAAGGCTAATCATATAGCGTCCAAACTAATAATGGATATCCGGGAGGCAATGTAAACGCGTCATTTTTGCGAAGTTTTCATCTGGCTTTTGAAATCCCATAACTATAATTCACCTTTGCCGCTATTCCGGGTAAATACCTGGTATAAAAAAGGTTAAAGAAAATTATAGTATGTACACTTCACAGGAAGCAACTACTGCTTCTCTTATTGATACCCGCATCTACCTCGATAATGCGGCAACTACGCCGCTGGACCCGGTTGTGCTGGAAGCCATGATGCCCTACTTAACCGAAAAATTCGGCAATCCTTCCAGTATATATAGTTATGGACGGGAATCAAGACTTGCTATTGAAAATGCAAGAAAGTCCGTAGCAAAAATGCTCCATGCTCATCCCTCAGAAATCTTTTTTACAAGTGGAGGCACTGAATCCAGTAATACCGCTATTTCGGGCGCCATACACGACCTTGGCTGTAAATTCATAATTACTTCTCCAATTGAGCATCATGCCACTTTGCATACCGTAGACAATCTGCAAAAAACAGGACAAGCAAGGCTTGCCTATGTTAAGTTGCTGGCTAACGGTCATGTTGATCTAACGGACCTGGAACTGCTGCTGCAACACGAAAAAGAGAAAACCCTGGTTACCCTGATGCATGCCAATAACGAAATCGGCAATATGATAAATCTTCAGCAGGTGGGGGAGATCTGTAAAAAATACCAGGCTGTTTTTCACAGCGATACCGTTCAAACCGTTGGGCATTTTCCTTTCGATCTTCAAAATACGCCGGTCGATTTTATCACAGGCGCGGCTCATAAATTTAATGGACCAAAAGGTGTTGGCATGCTTTACATCAACAGAAATGTGCGGATCACCCCTCATATACATGGTGGCAGCCAGGAGCGAAATATGCGTGCGGGAACTGAAAATTTATATGGTATTGTAGGTTTTGCCAAAGCGCTTGAAATTGCCACAGCCGAATATGAAGAACAATCAAAGCATATTAATGATTTAAAGCTTTACATGATGCAGCAACTGCAGCTAAAAGTACAAGGCGTTTCATTTAATGGCGATCCGTTGGGAAGTAGTTTATATACCGTATTAAGCGTAAATTTTCCTAAGACCGATAAAAGCGAGATGTTGTTGTTTAACCTTGATATCAACCGTATTTGCGCCAGTGGTGGAAGTGCTTGTACAAGCGGGGCTAATGCAGGAAGTCATGTTATTAAAGCCCTTAACGAAAATTTACAGGATGTTACGGTGCGTTTCTCTTTTGGCAAAAACAATACTTTCAACGAAATTGATACTGTTGCTGATCGCCTGGCCGGATTAATATAGCAGAGAAATCTCATAATAAAACAAGATTCAACGGCGGGATTTTACGATGAAATGCCGTTGCAAATTAATTTTTTATTAATTCTATACTGATTTCATATAATTTTGGACCCAAATTACATTTTAGTCGAAAATGGTTTTAACCAGGGACGAGATTATAAAAGAAGAAATATTAGCAGCCGCACAGAGGCTCTTTCAGCAGTTTGGTATTCGAAAAACCACAATGGAAGATATTGCTAAGAATATTTGTAAGGGTAAAAGCACACTCTATTATTATTATTGTAGCAAGGAAGAAATTTTTGACGCTGTTGTTCATAAAGAAATGGAAGAAGTGCTTGGCAAAACACGCCATGCAGTGGAAACTGCTTCAACAGCCGAAGGCAAACTTAAGGCCTATTCTTTAACAAAAATTCAGACACTTCGCCGAATGTCCAATCTTTACCAGATGGTGCGGCTCGAAATGCTTGAAAACCCACCGTGCCATCACCACCTCCACAAAGAATATGAAGAAAGAGAAATATCGTTGATTACTCAAATTTTACAATTTGGAATTGATAACGGGGAATTTCATGAAAGGCTCTATAACCAGCTGGATATAATGCCCTATATAATTATGAGTTCTATGAAAGGGTTTGAATTTGATCTTTTTTCAAATAATAAATTTGATGGGTTGGAAAACAGGTTCGATGCTATTGTAGATTTATTATTAAAAGGACTAAAAAATAATGAATATGCTCATGCCTGAACATACTACTAAATTTTTTAATTAATGGCAAGGGCAATATTGTAAATTTATAAATCGATCACACTCAAAGTTTTTACCAGTTAAGAAAAGCCGGAATATTAGATAGTTTACTATTTTCCCTACTATAAGTAATAATACATGGAGAAAAAATTACAACGCAGAATTGCCGAATTCACAGATGCAAAAGAAGCAAGGGCTACTGGATTATATCCTTATTTCAGACCCATTGAATCTGGGCAGGATACGGAAGTAATAATAGGAGGAAAGCGTGTTTTAATGTTTGGATCCAACTCATACCTTGGATTAACCAACCACCCAAGAATAAAGGAAGCTTCAGAAAATGCTATTAGAAAATATGGTACCGGTTGTGCGGGTTCCAGGTTTTTGAATGGTACACTCGATATTCACCTGGAGCTTGAAAGACGGCTGGCAACTTATTGTAATATGGAAGATGCTGTTATTTTCAGCACCGGCTTCCAGGCCAATTTAGGCGCTTTAAGCTGTCTTACCGGGCGTCATGATTATATTATACTGGATGAATACAGCCATGCCTCAATCATTGATGGAAGCAGGCTGGCATTTTCGAAAGTGATAAAATACGCTCATAATGATATGGAAGACCTCGAGCGCCGCTTGCGTAATCTTCCTGAGGAAGTGGTAAAGTTTATTGCTTTTGACGGCGTATTTAGTATGGAAGGTGATATTGCCAAATTGCCGGAGATAGTTGCAATAGCCGACCGCTATGGCGCAAACATCATGGTAGATGATGCTCATAGTTTAGGTGTTATTGGGGAAAATGGTGCAGGTACTGCCAGCCATTTTGGTTTAACTGATAAGATAGATGTGATTATGGGCACGTTCAGCAAATCACTGGCATCACTTGGAGGCTTTATTGGAGGCAGTGCAGACACCATTGATTATTTAAGACACAGGGCAAGATCTCTCATATTTAGCGCAAGTATGACACCCGCATCTGTTGCAAGCGTGATAGCGGCATTAAATATTATCGAAAACGAACCTGAGCATATTGAATCTTTATGGAAGAATACCAATTATGCTACCCAATTGTTGATTGAAGAAGGATTTGATCTTGGACCAACTGAAAGCCCGATACTTCCTGTTTATATAAGAGATAATATCAAGACTTTTCTTGTAACAAAAATTTTATTGGAGCAAGGCATATTTGTTAACCCGGTTGTATCTCCGGCTGTTCCGGCAGAAGCTTCTCTGATTCGGTTTTCAATTATGGCAACACATACTTTTAGCCAGATCGAAAAAGCTGTCGAAAAATTAACACTGGCATGCCAACAAGCCGGTGTAATAAAAATTAAAGAGAAGATATGAAGCGGACCGCTCCCGTTGATTCGCCAGAAAAATTGAAACTGTTTATTGATTTTCCGCATCAGCTTTATAAGGATGATCCAAACTATGTACCAGAGTTATTTATTGCGCAACGCGATCTTCTGTCACCTAAAAAACACCCGTTTCACAAGCATTCTTCCCTTCAATTATTCCTTGCGTATGATAATGATAAAGTTGTTGGAAGAATAGCTGCGATCTTAAATAATAATCACAATGAATTCAATAAAACCAGTGATGGTTTCTTTGGATTTTTTGATTGTATCAATAGCCAGGAAATTGCAGATCTTTTATTTGATGAAGTAAAAAGATGGTTAGCCGGTAAAAAGATAAATAATATCATAGGGCCAGTTAATTTTAGTACTAATGAAACCTGTGGTTTATTAGTGGAAGGCTTTACTACACCGCCCTATGCAATGATGACTTATAATGCTCCGTATTATTTAGCATTAATAGAGCAGGCCGGCTATTCCAAAAAGACAGACTTGCTTGCATACGAATTCCTTGATACGAGCTACAACGACCGGGCGTTAAAACTTCGGAATACATTGGATGAAAGATTGGCAAAGAAAAACATTCGGATCAGGCCAATCAACATGAAAAATTTTAAGACTGAAGTTAATAGTGTTCGGGAAATTTATAACCAGGCATGGGATCGTAACCTGGGTTTTGTGCCAATGACAAAGGAAGAGTTTGATTATCTCGCAAATGATCTTAAACTGGTATTGGATCCGGCGTTTTGTTTGATAGCAGAACATGACGGAAAAGCAATAGGATTTGGTCTTGCAATACCTAATATCAATAAAGTATTGCGAAAGGTTAAAAATGGCAGGCTTTTACCTACGGGAATATTCAAACTGTTGTTTGGAAAATCTAAAATAGACTCACTGCGGATCATAGCTTTAGGTGTTGTTGAAGAATATAGGAAAATGGGGATCGAAGGATCTTTTTACGGTGCTTTTATGAAGCGCTTTAATGAGAAAAAAATGAAACATGCAGAAGCATCCTGGATACTGGAAGACAATACCATGATGCGCCTTGGAATTGAAAATATAAATGGTAAATTGTACAAGCGTTACCGCATTTTTGAACAGCCGGTATGAAGCATAAGTTGTTAATAACAGGAGGAAGTGGTTTTGTTGCTTATCACATAATTGAAGCCGCATTAAAACAGGATTACGACGTTTATGTTTCCATTCGTTCTTCCAGTTTAACCGCTCATCTTAAAGAATTTCATTTACAATTTATATCCCTCAGTTTTGCAGATAAAACTGCTCTGACAGAAGAATTAAAATCACAACAGTTCGACTACATCATTCATACAGCCGGAATTACTAAAGCAGCTAACCAGCAGGAATACGACAAGGTAAATGCACTATACACTTCCAATCTTGCGGAGGCAGCTATGGGAGCAAATATTCCGTTAAAAAAATTCGTCTTTGTTAGCAGCCTTGCAGCAATTGGTCCTTCTAATGCCTCTGAAACAGAAGATAAACCAAACAGGGTTAATCCTGTGACGGGATATGGCAGAAGTAAATTGCTGGCAGAACATATGCTTCAGAATGTACCGGGTTTACCTTTAATTACCATTCGTCCAACAGCCGTTTATGGACCAAGGGAAAAAGATATTTTGATCATCTTAAAAACAATATCAAAAGGACTGGAGCCATATATTGGAAACAAGCCACAGCAATTGAGTTTTGTATATGTAAAAGATCTTGCAACACTGATTATAAATGCACTGCAATCAGAAATTGTACATAAGACTTACAATATATCTGATGGTAATACTTACGATCGTTTGGCATTAGCAAGTGTAACCAAACAAATAATTGGAAATAAAACCATCCGGTTTTATTTACCTCTCACTATAGTAAAAGTAATGGCGGGTTTTCTTGAAGCAACCAGTGCTTTCAGTAAGAAGACACCTGCATTAAACCGGGAAAAAATTAATGAACTAACAGCATCATGGATTTGTAATATTGAACCCGCAAAAAGGGATCTGAATTATATGCCAGTGTATGATTTGCAGGGAGGATTAAAAGAAACTTTGCAATGGTATAAAATGAATAATTGGATTTAATTAACTGTTTTATCAGTTAGCAGTGTTATTAAATCCGTTTGCGAAGTTGATGGCACTTGGCTTGGGTTACAATTATAGTTTTAGCGAATTGTTTGTTAGCTGGAATTTAAGTTATGAGTAGTTGATTTTATTGAACTGCGACGATAAACGCAGCTTACGTTATCGACTTTTAGACCGAAAACGTTTTGAGGGTTGTCATAGGAAATTGTTTAGCGTCATTTTCTTACGGGATCTCAGAACATTAAATCATCTTTTACAGGATGATCGTAGTTATACAAGGTAAAGCCTGTTTTATTCACTTATAGAAAATCTTATATTTTTTGAAAGCATTTATTGTTTTTTTTCTTTCATTATTATTGATGTCGGCGTGTTACTCTCAATTAACTACGGTAAGGGGAATAGTAAGAGATGCCACTACTAATAAGCCATTGCAAAATGCAACGGTTTCTTTTCCTGCAGGCCGTGGTAGTGTTAGTGATGTTATGGGAAGGTATTTGCTGGAAACCCAGCGCAACTTTACTCAAATTATTGTGTCTTATGTTGGGTATAAAAAAGATACCATTACAATAGAAAAAGGAGTTGAACAGGAAGTGAATATTGAACTGTTTGCAGATTCTTCCAATTCGCTTGACAATGTTGTGGTTCGGAAAAACAAGCACAAAGGTTATAGCAACAAAAACAATCCTGCGGTTGAATTGATAAAAAAAGTGATCGAAAATAAATGGTCAAACCGCTCAGATAGTTATGATTTCTCCGAATTCGAACAATATGACAAATTAGAATTCTCCTTAAGCAATCCTTCCAAGGCGGTAACAAAATCAAAACTGCTAAAAAAATATTCTTTTATAACCCAGAACAGGGATACAACCAAACTTGAAGGAAAATCTTTATTGCCGGTTTACCTTGAAGAAACAATCTCTCAAAAGTTTTACAGGAAAAACCCGGCGGTAGAAAAAACAAAAATATTAGCTACCAGGAAAGTCAATTTCGGGCCCTTTGTTGATAATAATGGAATTACATCTTACCTCAATTTCATTTACCAGGATATAGATATTTACGAGAGCAATATCAATTTGTTGACAAGCCAGTTTTTAAGTCCTATTTCTGATTTGGCGCCAACTTTTTACATGTTTACTATCCAGGATACTATAGTCACAGATGAAGGGGACAAATTAGTTAAACTGTATTTTACCCCAAGAAATACAAATGATATTTTGTTTCGCGGAACATTATTTATTACCACTGATGGTAATTATGCCGTGCAGCAGGTAAACATGTCTATTAGTAAAAACATTAATATCAATTGGGTAAGAAATTTAAAAATTAGCCAGGAGTTTGAAAAGAATACAGATGGAAGGTGGCATGTTAGTAAAAGTAACCTAAAGACTGAATTCGGAATTTCAAACAATAAAAATGCTGGCGGCATTTTTGCAGAACGCCTAGCTTCATACCGGAATTTCACTATCAATCAACCCCGGCCGGATAGTATCTATTCTGATCCTGTTGCACCTGTGATTACAGATGCGTTAGCGCAAACCGATAGCTTTTGGACTGCTAGCAGGCACGACACTTTAAGTGAAGCAGAAGCTAAAATCTATTACAATATGGATAGCCTGCGGAAGATGCGATCCTTTCAGCGTATGATGGATATTGCTACGTTGTTTTTAGCAGGATACAAATCATTTCCCGGCTTCGAAATTGGCCCGGTTAGTACATTCTATAGTTTTAATCCTATCGAAGGATTTCGACTTCGCTTTGGCGGGCGTTCAACAACCAAACTAAGCAGTCGTTTTTTTGTTAATACGTATGTTGCCTATGGTTTTAAAGACGAGAAATGGAAATACTATTTTGGCCTTGGTTATTCTTTAAACAAGAAATCGATTTACGAGTTTCCAAATAATTTTGTGAGGGGCAGTTACCAGCAGGAGGTGAAAATACCCGGGCAGGAATTGCAATTTGTATCAGAAGATAATTTCCTCCTGTCATTTAAAAGGGGCGAGAACGACAAATACCTGTATAACAAAATTGCAAAACTTGAATACATCAAAGAATTCAGAAACCATTTTTCCTATAACCTCGGTTTTAAAAATTGGCAGCAATCGCCTGCAGGAGCACTCTCGTTTTTAAAATTTGAGAACGGCGTAGCAACCAATGTAGAAGCTTTAACAACAACAGAATTGTCGGTTGAATTACGGTATGCTCCAAATGAAAAATTTTATCAGAATAAAAATTACCGGACCCCACTTTTTAACAAGTATCCCATTTTTACTTTTCGCTATATCCAGGGTATAAAAGGCATATTTAAGGGAGACTACAATTACAGTAATGTGGGCTTAAACATTTTTAAGAAAATTTATTTGGGGCAGTTTGGCTATACACATGCGGTGCTGGATGCTGGTTACATTTTTGGACAGGTACCATATCCTTTATTAACTGTTCACCGGGCAAATCAAACTTATGCTTACCAGTTACAATCGTACAACCTGATGAATTTCCTGGAATTTGTAAGTGATCATTATGTAAGCTTAAATCTCGATCATAATTTCCAGGGTTTAATATTAAACAGGATACCATTGATTAAACGATTAAAGTGGCGCGAAGTTGCTTCTTTTAAGATTTTGCAGGGAGGGGTTAGAAATGAGAATGATCCGGCATTACACCCCGAACTTTATAAAAGACCTGTAGATAGTACTGGTAATCCTATTACTTATTCCCTGAACAGGCAACCATATATGGAAGCAAGTGTAGGGGTAGCTAATATTTTCAAGTTTTTACGCATTGATCTTGTGAAACGTATTACATACCTCGATCATCCAAATGTTTCTGCCCTGGGAATAAGAGCAAGATTGAAGTTTGATTTTTAAGAAAGGGCGAAATCCCACAATAATTAAATTTGCATTTATATTAAAATGAAAAGCCTGCATTTTTTGAAAAGGAAAGTCAATTCGGGTATTACCGTCATGTTGATTTTTATATACTGCACTAATGTAAACGCCGGACCTATTGCAACAATAGAAATATCGGACGAAATTACAATGGATTCCTTCCCCGTACCATCAGGGAATCCGAGGCAATTATTCTATTTACAACGTTCTCCAAATGCCAATACAGTGGTGTATGAATTGAATGTGGATGGAGCAGGGAAGCTAAATCCAGATGATCCTATTCATGTATTCTGGATTCGTTATCCCGAAGGTGGTGCAAAAAAAGAGCTGTCATATATACAACGGCATTTTGCTTATGGAGTAAAGGCTGAGCTGCAGGACGATGGACGGTACCGGCTTATTTTTGCAGCTTATAAAAAGAAAAATATGTACCTGATGTTTGCTCAGCGTGATAGCAAGTACCATGTTTATACCACTCTTTTAAACAAATCTTCGATATTGAATAAAGTGTATATACATATTGAACCAGGTGGCACTTTTTGGGCGCCAAATGTTCGGTATATCGAAATGAAAGGACGGGAGTTAAGTACGGGAAATGAACTTGTAGAACGAATAATGATCGCAAAATAGAAGATGCCTAAACCTTTTTTACCTCAAACCATTGCCTCAGTATTTGGCATTGGGTATATTCCAAAAGGAGGGGGAACAGTAGCAGCTTTACTTTATTGTATAGTATGGTATTTTTTGCCTGCAACCTATAGCCAATCATTTTGGCAGATGATTATTACAATCAGTATCATAAGCGTTGGTATTTGGTGTGGAAATATTGTAGATCAGATTTGGGGAAAAGATAGCAGCAAGGTAGTTATTGATGAAGTAGCCGGAATGTCAATTGCGCTTTTATTTGTTCCACATAATGTTTATTATGTTTTGATCAGCCTCCTTGCCTTTCGCTTTTTTGATATATTAAAACCATTTGGTGTAAGAAGAATGGAAAATTATCCTAAAGGTTGGGGTGTAATGGCTGATGATGTATTGGCAGGCATTTATGCCTTGATAACAAGCTTTATTATAATTTTTTTGTTAGAGCATTTCTTATAGGATGAAGACTTTTTTAAAAGCAAATACTGCTTCTTTGATCGCAAGTTTTTGTGATTACCTGCTTACAATTATCAGTAAGCAATTACTGCATGTTGATGCTGTGCTATCCAGCATAGCGGGCACCATTTTTGGTGGAATTATTAATTTTTATATCTGCAGGCAATGGGTATTCAGATCGCAGCAAGGGCCGGTTACCATGCAATGGAAACGTTATTTTATTATATGGTCGGGAAATCTCTTGATGAATGCAAGTGGTGTTTACCTGCTTGTTCATTATGCAGGTATGCACTATGTACTTGCAAAATTTATCACTTCCATTATAGTAGGCTTTGGATACAATTATCCTTTACAAAAGGGATATGTTTTTAAATCCAAATTCTTATATGTAGAAAATTGAATATTTTTTGAATAATAGTTATGAAGAATTACTCAACCAATACAGGTTCAATTGAAAAGATGCTTTTGCGGGACAGGTTGCAAAAAATGATTTATGTTATTATAAATCCAATCGTAAGATTTTTGATCAAAGTTGGGTTTACTCCAAATGCGGTAACTGTTACAGGTTTAATTTTAAATATAGGAGTTGCCGTCATTTTTATAATAGGTGCAGAGGAAGGCAACCGGGGTGATTTATCTTATGTTGGATGGGCGGGCGCTTTGATCTTATTTGCTGGTCTTTTTGATATGCTGGACGGACAGGTAGCACGAATTGGAAACATGAGTTCAACCTATGGAGCTCTTTTTGATTCAGTGCTCGATCGGTATAGTGAAATGTTTATGTTCTTAGGTATTTGTTATTACCTCATTGCACAGCATTATTTTTTGAGCTCCCTGTTTGCATTTATAGCATTAATGGGTTCTATGATGGTAAGTTATACAAGAGCAAGAAGTGAAGGCCTTGGTATTGAAAATAAAGGTGGTTTAATGCAACGTCCCGAAAGAGTGGTATTGACAGGCGTTTCTGCTTTGGTTTGTGGAATTTCAAGTTATTATCTTGGAGGAGATTTTAAACTATTTATTACCGGAATACCCTTTCATATTTTCGAAACCATGACCCTTTTTACCCTGCCTGTTACAGTAATGGCAATTCTAACAAATTTGACTGCTATCAAACGTTTAAACCAGGCAAGAAAGGCACTTGATACTATTGATGAATAGTTAATTGCCTACACACATTTAATTCAATTTAATTTTTTCACCAGATGAAAAAAACATACCTGTCTAATTCGGAAGACTCCATCCAATTATTTAAAAGCAATTGGATGAATGCGCTTTCAAAGGTTCATTTTACTGTTCCGTTATTTATTTTTATACCTGCTATTGTATACGCTTGTTATCTTTCTTTTTCAATGGGTATAGGTCCTGGTTCATTTGCGTTATATTTTATTTTTGGCTTAATGGTTTGGACAATCACAGAATACCTTTTGCACAGGTATATTTTTCATTATCATCCGGTTTCGTTATGGGGCAAAAGGCTGCACTTTATTTTTCATGGAATTCATCATGATTACCCAAGAGATAAAATGCGGTTGGTAATGCCACCAACTGCAAGCATTCCTTTGGCAGCTATTTTCTTCCTGTTTTTTTCTCTTGTATTTAAAAAGAAATTTCTCCTTGCTTTTTTTCCCGGTTTTTTACTGGGTTATTTAATTTATGATATGTTGCATTATGCCATGCACCACTACAATTTTAAAAGCGGTGTCATGAAAAAAATAAAGCAACATCATATGCTGCATCATTACCACGACGAAAGCAAAGGCTATGGAGTCAGTTCTTCATTGTGGGATATTATTTTGAAATCAGACTTTCCAGGAAAAACCAAATAGTTAATGAATAAAAATGCCCCTGCTTTTTATTCGGGTAATTACTTCCTGGCAACTTCAATTATATCTGCTGGTTACCTGCTACTTTCTTACTTCTTAATAGGCTTTAAAACCGACCAATTATTCGTTGTTGTACTATTCAACACACTTTTTTATGCAACGCCTTTGTCAAGGAAGTTTGTAACCGGCTTTTCCATTTTCATTATCTATTGGGTGATATTTGATTATATGAAAGCATTTCCTAACTACCGTTATAATGCTATTCATATCGAAAGCTTGTATAATGCTGAAAAACATTTTTTTGGAATTGTACATAACGGTTCAACCATTACTCCCAACGAATTTTTGAAGCTGCATACAAACAATCTCTTAACTGTTATTTCAGGTATATTTTATTTGTGCTGGATCCCTGTTCCTCTTGCTTTTGCTACCTATTTGTTTTTTACAAACAAGCCACTTTTTTTCAAATTTTCGCTTACATTTTTATGGGTGAATTTGTTGGGATTTGTTATTTATTATGTTTACCCGGCAGCTCCGCCATGGTATGTTGCTTTAAATGGCTTCTCTTTAATTGAAAATACTCCTGGTAATCCTGCTGGCCTTGCTGCCTTTGATGCTTATTTTAATATGCCTGTTTTTAAGTCACTTTATGCAAAAAGCTCTAATGTATTTGCGGCCATGCCTTCGCTACATTCCGCTTACCCGTTAATTGTAGTTTATTACAGCCGCAAAACTATTTTGCCGCTTTCCGTAAAATTGTTCCTGGTATTGGTTGCTTTTGGAATTTGGTTTGGCGCTGTTTATACAAGTCACCATTATTTGCTGGATGTAATCGCCGGCATTTTTACAGCAGTTTTGGGTATACTTTTATTCAATTATATGTTGCGTTTTAAATGGCTGCAAACATTCGAAAATAAAATGTTGCTGCTCACAGCTTAAACGTAACCGGTTATACCAATTTATCCGGGATTGTTATTGTCATCAAAACAATAAGATTGTTTTTCAACAGGTATTGCTTCCGGTGCTTTTTTAAATACCCAATATTTTTGCAGTACGAAATTAAATCCCAGTGAAACAAACAGGTCAACAATCAAACGGGTTATTTTATAATCAATTCCGGATAAACTGGTAACCAGGTACGTGCCGCCTGATTTTAATAAAATACTACCTACCACTACAAAAACAAATTTTGCTAATTGCGTTTGAACCGCAGACTGGTGCGATTGGTATGTCCAGTATTTATTTATATAAAAATTTGCAACAGCACCTATCATACCACTAAACAGGATTGAAATGGTGTAATGAATATGCAGAAATTCAGATAATGAAATCATTACCAGGTAATCGATAATACCCCCGAGAAATGCCGAAACCTGGGCTTTTGCAAATATGTTAACCTGCTTTTTATATTTCATTCCCGGTTGCCTTTGCCTTTTCGTTCCTGTCCCGCTGGTCACCCAGTATTAGTAATTTTCGGGTTTCATTAATATTTATTATCAGAAGAACGATCGTAAGTATTGAGATACAGTAATTGATAGAGGTCGGAATAAAAATTTCAAGGATCAGGATAAATGCTATAAGAAATCTGACTTCAGTAGGACCAACTGCTCCCGAGTCGATTGTATATTTATCTGCAATCTTGTATCTTAACTGCGCAATGATCATTCCCCACCCATAAAACACAACAAAGGCATATGCCAGTGGCTCAAAACCATCCGTAGCATAGATCATAAATCCTAATCCCATTAATATGGTGCTAATCCAATCCATAATAATGTCAAGGGAAAAGCCATACCATTTTCTTGGAATATTGCGGAAATAGGCAATCCTTCCATCGAGTGAATCACCAAACCAGTTTATAGCTAATCCAATAATTGCCATTGCAAGAAAATATATGTTAACGTAGGCACCCAAAACGAAACTTGCCAGCACAACCAGCGAGCCAAAGAAACCAATACCAGTAAGAATATTAGGAGTGATAAAACCCGGGATCATTTTAGCCAGGTAAAAAAGTGCATCCTGTTCTGCAGATTTTAAAACATTTGTTCTTTTTCTATCAACAAATAAACCCGTTTTACTTTTTTTATGCTCCTTTACCATACCACCGTCAGTCGCCGACTGCTTTTCTTGCATTTACTTATCTGTATTAGGGCGCGAAAATAGCCATTTTGACTTTAATGCTTTTTTGAAACGGTTATGCCATAAATTCCAAGGGGAAAAAATTGGTTCGTTTTTTGCAATGAGCATGCAAAATTTAATAAAAAAATAAAATGGATTATAATAAAAATGTCGTTATAGCGTAATATTGAAGATTTTTACATGCTGCTTGTATGATTCGTCTTTAGGTTGCTATAATTATCCCGCGTTACATTTTTTCATTACTAGTTTATTTAAATCTCAAAAGGCAAAGCGTTGAAGAATTACCTCGAACAATTGTATTCAAATTGGAAAAAATTGTATTTAGATGCAAGTATGCGAAACCAGGTTTTCGTAATTGTATTATTGTATATTTTTTTATTTAAATATTGCAGGGTTGTAATGATGGGGCTTGAAGCAAGACAGGGAACCCAGGTCAATGATTACTTATTGCACCTGCTTCCCTCGTATGATTGCTCTGTAATTACGTTTCTTTTTACCTACGCCGCACTTGCTACTTTCGTAATATCTTCTATTAGGTACCCAAAAATATTTACCATTTGGTTACAGGGATATTGCCTGTTGATAGTAATGAGAACCATAGCAATTTTCCTGGTTCCTTTAGAACCTCCAATTGGTATGATATTGCTGGAAGATCCCGTAACTATCCTGTTTATGAGCCGTCCGGGTGGAGGTTATATCGTAAAAGATTTGTTTTTTTCAGGACATGTGAGTGCTATTGTACTTTTCTACCTGGTAAGTAAAAATCAAATAGTTAAGAAAATTCTTTTGGCCCTTGCTCTGATTGTATCTGCATTGTTGTTAATTCAGCATGTACATTATACCATCGATGTGATAGCTGCACCGTTCTTTGCTTTTGTTGCCTATAAAACAAGTGTTTTTGTAAACAAAATTATTCACCAGGATGCTGCCGATGACCTGATAAAGGAAGAGCCATCAGTGGTAACCGTTCAAAACCGATAAACAGTTTTCGTCTCGTAGTTTAGACTGCCGGCCCAATAAAACATACCCTTTGTAATTCGTTTACAAAGGGTATTGTTTTTCCAGGCAGTATGCAATAAGGCTTTCTCACGAGCCTTTTCAAATTGTCGATCTTATTCTTCAGGCGATCCCTTTCATTTTTTTTACAGCGGCAGTTATTTTTGGTACAACTTCAAAAATATCTCCAACAATACCATAATCTGCTGCCTTAAAAAAAGGCGCTTCCGGGTCCTTGTTTATTACTACGATTACTTTGCTACGGTTCACACCGGCGAGGTGTTGAATGGCCCCGCTAATGCCAATTGCGAAGTAAAGATTGGGTGCTACTGCTCCGCCAGTTTGACCAACATGTTCATGATGTGGGCGCCAATGTGCATCAGCCACTGGGCGGCTACAAGCTGTTGCAGCGCCTAATGCACTTGCAAGATCTTCTACCAGGCCCCAATTCTCGGGGCCTTTAAGACCACGTCCGCCACTTACTACTAATTCGGCTTCCGATAATGGTACCGTTTCTGTTGCCTTTTCTGTTGCAATTACTTTCACTGAAGATGCAGGTATAACAAGGTTGTCGTGTGTTTCAATACTTGCAGTGCCTCCAGTTTCGTGCAATCCATACGCATTGGCGTTTAAAGAAATAATTTTTATTGGTGTATTAACAGCAACATTGGCAAAGGCTTTGCCGCTAAATACATTTTTTTTGACGATAAATCCCTTCGAAGTATCAGGAAGCGCAATGGCACCTGCCACTAGTCCGGCCTTTAATTTTACACTTAATCGTGGTGCAATGGCCTTGCCGTTTGAATTGTGACTGCAAACAATAACCGTGGCATTTAGTTGAGTAGCTATTTGTGCAATTACCTGGGTATAAACTCCGGCATCAAATACATTAAGCTGATCGTTTTTTACGTAATGCACTTTTGAAACCCCGAACTTTCCCAATTCAGAAAGCTGCTCTTCCGTTGCATTTCCCAATATTACTGCTTCAGCAGAAGTACCTGATTGTTCGGCCACTTTTGCTCCATAACTGGCGGCTTCAAAAGAGCTTTTTTTTACCTGGCCATCTGCCTGGTCAATATATATTAAAACCATAATAATAATAATAATTGTGAATGTTTAATACCTGGGTTAAATCACTTTTGCTTCTTCGTGAAGCAGTCTTACCAGCTCTTCCGGGTTATCAGGAGATACCAGTTTTACACCTGCTTTTGGTGGTGGTAATTCAAAACTGTCGATACTGGTTAGCGGATCGGCGGCGATTGCTTCCTTTACAACAAGTGGCTTGGTACGTGCCCCCATAATCCCTTTCATATTTGGAATTCGCTGCTCAGCAACTCCTTTCTGGCAACTTATTACAACCGGAATATCTACTTCGCAGGTTTCTTCACCGCCCTCAATTTCACGGTTAACGGTAGCAGTATTTCCATTTAAATCCACTTTAGTTGCGAGGCTTATAAAAGGAAAATCGAGTAATTCAGCCACCATTCCGCCAATGCTGCTGCCATTAAAATCGATGGTTTCTTTACCGGTAAATATTAGTTCATACCCACCATCTTTTGCCACAGCAGCCAGTTGGCTGGCAATAACAAAACTATCATCACTATCACTGTTTACCCTAATGGCATCATCACCACCAATGGCAAGTGCCTTGCGTATTACGGGGTCGTTATCTGCAGGACCTACATTGACAAGCGTAACAGATGTTGCTTTCCCTGCTTCTTTTAATTCGAGAGCCCTTACAAGCGAATACCATTCATCATAAGGATTAACAATAAACTGGACGCCCGTTCCGGCAAACTTCGTGTTGTTATCGGTGAAGGTTATTTTTGCCGTGGTGTCAGGTGTTTTACTAATACAAACCAGTATTTTCATTTATAGTTGCGTTTAATTAAACAAAAAAGGAGGGTGTAAAATATTAGTTGCATAAACAACTATTTTACAAATATAACCGCTCTTTATTTTGATAAACCAAGTTTCCATATAATTTTTTGAAGAAAATGGACAGAATTATAAAGCTGAAAGCTTTTTTGGAACGGCAGCCAAACGACAGCTTTTTAAAGCATGCACTCGCGCTTGAATTTGTAAAACTGCAGGATGATGCGACAGCTAGAATGTTGTTTGATGAGATTTTAGCTACAGATCCTGGTTATATCGGTAGCTATTATCACCTGGCAAAATTACTGGAACGACAGGGTGAAACGACATTAGCGGCGGCCGTTTACGAAAGGGGAGTTGCTGTTGCAATTGCAGCCGGAGACAACCATTCAAAAAACGAATTGCAAATGGCTCTCGATGAACTTACTGATTAGCACAATCATTTTTAAAACTTTCAACCTGGAAAATTTTATTTCATTTATCCGCTCAAACAACCTTTTTAACAAGTCAGATCATTTGCTGGTTGCATGCAGTGGTGGAGTAGATTCGATTGTTTTGTGTGATTTGTTATACTTATATGGCTTCACCTTTTCTATCGCGCATTGTAATTTCCAATTAAGGGCAAATGAAAGTGATGCAGATGAAACATTTGTAAAATCGTTGGGGGCTAAATACCATGTACCGGTATACGTGAAACGTTTTGATACCACAAACTTCGCGTCTGATAACAAGATGTCAGTTCAGCATGCGGCCCGTGAATTACGATATAACTGGTTTGATCAACTGCTCAACGAAAGGCAATTATCTTTTTTGCTTACTGCGCATCATGCTGATGACAATGTTGAAACAGTTTTGATGAACTTTTTTAAAGGAACAGGGATTAGTGGTATGCACGGTATATTGCCAAAGCGGGATAAACTGGTTCGCCCATTACTATTCACTACAAAAAAAGAGATCCTTGAATATGCAATTGATAAAGGCTTAAGCTGGGTAGAAGATGCATCAAATGAGACGGTAAAATATACCCGTAATTTCTTTCGCCATAAGGTAATTCCATTAATAGAACAAACTATTCCAACCGCCTCAGCTAATGTGGCCCAAAGCATTGAACACCTTAAAGAAGTAGAGATTATTTACAACCAGGCTATTGAATCTTACAAAAAACAACTGTTAATTTTCAAGGGAAATGAAGTACATATTCCCATTTTAAAGCTGGTAAAATCAGTGCCAATCAATACAATTGCTTTCGAGATCTTAAAACCTTATGGATTCACACCGGCGCAGGCGAAGGAATTACCTGCATTCTTGCAAAGTGAAACGGGAAAATATATTACGTCATCTACACACCGGGTGATCAAAAACCGCAAATGGATTATCATAGCCCCTGTTGCATCGGGTGAAGCCCATACATTAATAATTGAATCAACAGATAACGCGGTTTCGTTTGAAACTGGCAGGTTACTGTTTAGTATTTCTGATAACCTGGAGATGTCAACTGATTTATCAACTGCAATCCTGGATTTTAAACAAATACAGTTTCCGCTGCTTTTACGCAAATGGAAGCAAGGCGATTATTTTTACCCGTTGGGAATGCCCAAAAAGAAAAAAATAGCCAGGTTTTTAATAGACCAGAAAATTGCCAAAACCGATAAGGAAAAAGTTTGGGTTTTAGAAAGTGATCAAAAAATTATATGGGTTATTGGCCAAAGAATTGATAACAGGTTCAAAGTATCAGAATCAACAAAAAAAGTACTACGCATTAAATTGGTTCAATAACAATTGTGCCCGGTAATGGTACTTTTTTATTGCGTTTAAAACAACTAATAAGGGTTTAAGTAAGGCCTTGTTTAATTAAGGTCCCTGAGGATGCATCAACTGGTTTAAAAAATAACCGCCCATTTTTGGTTCGTTAATAAGAGTGAAAACAACCCCGTACAATGCTCCCCAAAAGTGGGCATCATGGTTAATGCCATCACCACCTTTTTTGCTCATATAGATGCAATAAAAAAGGTAACCAATGCCATAAACTATGGCAGGCACCGGCGGAAAGGCAAACCATGCCCAGGGCGCAAACATTATAAAAGAAAAAACAACCGCCGATACGCCGCCTGACGCACCAAGGCTTGCATAATGATTGTTATTCCTGTTCTTTAAATAAGATGGAATATCCGAAACAATTATGCCGCCAAGGTACAATGCTAAAAATCCATACTTTCCTATGATAGTTCCCATAGCCTCTTCCACTGTTCTGCCAAAGAAATATAATGTCAGCATGTTAAATATCAGGTGATTAAAATCGGCATGGATAAAACCACTGGTAAGTAGCCGGTAATACTGGCCTTTATTTACAGCAGGCGGGTACATTATCAGGTCACCATAAACCTTTTGATTGTTTAAGGCAAGAAAGGAGGTAAGAGCAGTAAAAATAATTATGATGATAGTCTGAGAAAGCATGAAGGAACATTTGTTAAATGAGGAACAAATGTAAATGAAATATATCCCCGCAGGTTTTTTGTAACAGCACCAGGAATTATAATAATACCTGCATGCCGTATACTACTTGATTCAGTAAATTGCCCCGATTTATAAAAAACTTCACGAGGTTATTAATCATAATAACAGGGAGAAATACATTCCTGCCAATAATCTATGATTTTTCTTAAGGTATTTTCTAATGCTGTAAGATTTGATGGTTTTATAAAGAAACCCTGCACTGATAGCGCATAAGCATCCATTACCGCCTTTTTATGTGTACCAGTTGTAAAAAACAAATAAGGAATACACCTTGCCTGAAATTCCTGGTCGGTGAACATCTTGTTCCTCAATTCAAAACCATCCATTTTAGGCAGATTTACATCCGATAAAATAATAAACGGCTTACTATCAGGCTGATTTAAGTATTCAAATGCTTTTTTCCCATCTGTAAAAAATAAAATTTCATTCTTAAAAGCCAGCCGTTTAAATATCTCCTGCAAAATATCCTGGTCATCTACATCATCTTCTATTACTACAATCGGGCCCTGCTTGTTCATCAACCGTTAATTTTCTACAACGCAATACATCATTCATTTTAAAGGGAATACTCTTTTGAAAAAGGAATAATATATCAAAGTCGACTTTTATAAATTAAGTTTTAGTAACGCTAAACTAATAACAATTGTATTTAGTTCTTGTTCAAATAATTAATTCAAAAGAAAACCCCCGCCAGGCGGGGGTTGTTAATATAAAATTATTTGACTGTTAGCTTCGCTATTACTTGTAATTAAAACTTAATATTAATGGCGGCCATGAAATTTCTTCCAGCCATTGGAAAATAGAAATTTTCTGTAGTAGTTATGTTGTTATATATGTAACTGAATGTATATCCGTTTGGTTCGTACATCACATTGAAAAGGTTATTTACTTGTAATACCAGTTTAATTTCCTTGAGTGCTTTCTTAAACGGAATTGTATAGTTTATCCGAATATCATTTGTAAAAAAATCATCCAGGCTTTTAAATGAATCACTGCTGTTATCCAGGTATTGTTTACCAACATATTTGCTTAGCCATTCTATTTCACCATTATTTATAAATTGATAACCAGCAGCAGCATGTTGCACAATGGAAGGGGAGAAAGCAATATCAGGGTTCCCACGTTTTACAGCAACCTGTCCTCCATTGTCATAATCATCTATATATTCTGTAAAATTTTTTAATTTATTATTGCTTAATGCCAGGTTGTAACGGATGTTGCCTTTGCGCCATTGGTATTGTGTTTCCAGTTCAATACCAGCCCTGTAACTCTTTGGTATATTGGTTCTTGTATAAGATCCTACATCGTTTATACGGCCGGTTAAAACCAATTGATCTTTGTAATACATGTAGTAAAGTGTAACCCCGGCATTCCAGCCCTGCAGAATATTTTTCCTTAGAACATTCAATTCAAAATCATGTAACTGCTCCCGCTTCGGCAACTGCAGTTTTCCTGCTTCAAAATCATCGCGGTTAGGTTCTTTATTACCAATAGCATAGCTAAAAAAACCTGACCAGTTATTTTTCGAATAACTAATACCTGCTTTTGGATTTACAAAATTCCAGTGTTCGTTTATGCGAACATCAGGGTTATTTCTAAATCCGTCTATTGAATAATGCGCATAACGGTATTGAAGATCAGAAAAAAGACTCCAGTTACTGGTTAAGGTATATTGCCATTTTGCGTAAATATTGGCATCTGACTTTTTAGCGTCAAGATCATACCAGCGATTAGTAAGTGTTGGGTCTGCAGCTGTCCAGGTTAGATCACCATAATGCTTGCCGGGATAGTAACTCCATCCGCCACCAATCGTGACCTGGCTTTTTCCTTTTGTTTTTTGAATCGAAAATACCTGGCCGAATAATTTATTCTTTAACCAGAGCCGCCGTATTAGATCCGTACTGTAAGTGGTATCCGAACCTTTTATAACCGGTTGCAAGCCATAATCGCCCAGTTCGCTTCCTGCTCTGTATTCTTCGTAATATCCTCTTCCTGTGCTCAGGTAAAAGGACGTATTTAAAGTAACCTGGTTGTTAAATTGTTTATTATAGATCAGCTGGTAATGGTTCTGCCAATAATTATCGGTTTGATTATCATATGGTTCACCTGGTTTTTCTGTGCCTGCAGGATTAAAAGTCCGGTTATTTTTAAGGTCCGTCACAGAAATGCCATACCATGATTGGTAGGTTTTTTCTTTTCCCAGGATCACATTTAATTTCAGGGAAGACTTTTTACCCCAATACGCTGCATTAAGGTAACCGCCCTGCAAACTGCTGCTGGCACGATCAACATACCCGTCTGTACTAATATTTGAAAGCCTTCCATCGATCGTAAATTTTCCACCAATCAGCCCGCTACCGAATTTGAGGGTATTCTTAAAACTATTAAACGAGCCGAAACTGTTATTCAATTCGCCGTATGGTTTTTCGTTGTATTCGTGGGTACTAAAATTCATGCTCGCTCCAAAAGCGCCCGCACCATTGCTGCTGGTACCAACACCCCGTTGTATTTGCACCGAAGAAACTGATGAGATAAAATCGGGCAGATCCACAAAAAAAGTTCCCTGGCTTTCAGCATCATTGTAGGGTATGCCATTAATGGTCATATTTATCCGGCTTGCATCGCTTCCTCTAATCCGAATGCCCGTATAACCAATGCCATTGCCGGCATCACTGTTTATCACAACGTTTGGTGTTTGGTTCAGCAGGTTTGGAATATCCTGGCCCAAATTGTTCTTTTCAATAAATGTTTTATCAAGGTTGCTTTTAGTAAAGGGTGCTCTTTCGTTTGCCCGGATACCTTTTATTTCAACGGGTAACAACACCGCATTTAACGCAGTCATCTGAAGATCAACATTGCCATTTACTGGTAATTGAATGTTTAGCTTTTGCTGCTGGTAGCCCGCATAACTGCTGCTAAGGGAATAGTTGCCGGCAGGTAAATTATTAAAATAGTAAACACCCGCCGCATCGCTCATACTGGTTGCTTTAACGGGTCCGATAATTACAACGGTAGCACCTTGTAATGCATTCGACTGATCACTTATCTTTCCTGATAAACTTAACTGTGCCTCGATAGTGTAGGAGAAAATACATCCGGCTAAAAAACAAATCCATTTCATACGATAATTTTTAGGATTTGCCCGGAATGTGCAGGTATTCGACAATGTCTGTACCTAGCCTTACCTACGCAGGTATTATCCTGATCAGGTTCAACGGGACTATCTCAGTCTCAGTGTTTGCACACCAAAACACCCCGGGCGTTCTGATCGCGAAATTAAGCAGCCAACTGAAATACACGTTTTTATTTTTATCTTTTATGAAGAACGACTAATTGGGGCTCTGATCTGTGGTGCAATTACCAGCATCGGTTCCGGCCATTGGCAGTAGTGGCCGCAACGGCACAGACCCACCAGCACGGGCCAGCTACTACTCCCTGTCCGGCAGCCGCCCGTCATTAAGCCAATGTTCAGTATAGAATACAATTTTCACCTGTTACAAATTTTAGATAAGATTTTTTTTTGGAATCCTGTAACATATCCATGAAGGCATTCGTATTATAACAAAACACACATACAATGAAAGCAATTCAATGGGTACTAATTTTATTCCTGCAACTGGGATGGTTGCCAGGCACTGCTCAAAAAACAATTAACGACCCCAACGCACAGGTACGCCCGGTAGGTACTTTTAATGCCATTGTTGTAAGCAGTTCCATCGATCTTTTTCTCACACAATCCGGCACGCCGGCAGTTGCAGTAAGTGCCAGTGATTTAAAAAATCGTGATCAGATTATAACCGAAGTAAAAAACAACACCCTTTATATTTCATTTAAGAGCAAAGGCACTGATTGGGGTTCTAAAAACCTGCGGGCTTATGTTGCTGCAACCACATTAAATCGTATCGAAGCTTCCGGAGCCTGTGACATTAAAATTGAAGGCAGCTTCAAAGCAACCGATCTTGAAATTGTACTGAGCGGATCCAGTGATTTTAAAGGAGATATCATTGCTACTAATTTAAAATTGAACGGAAGTGGCAGCAGCGATTTCCTGGTTAGCGGATCTGCAAAAAACCTGCGTGTGGATATTAGCGGAGCCAGCGATGTAAAAGGATTTGACCTGATTACCGATTATTGTGATGCAAGTGCCAGTGGCGCCAGTGATATTAATGTAACCGTTAACAAAGAATTAAAAGTTAAAGCCTCCGGCGCCAGTGACGTTTCCTATAAAGGCGATGCTGCTGTAAAAGAGGTCTCTGCAAGTGGTGCATCTGGAGTAAAGAAAAAAGGATAAAAAAAGAATTGGCTATATTATTTATTCCGCTACATTTGCAATCCAATTGAAAAAGCGAGTAACGGAAAAGAGCAAATAAAAAGCTTATTTTCTTTAAAGATACATCGCGAAGTAGAGCAGCGGTAGCTCGTCGGGCTCATAACCCGAAGGTCGTAGGTTCGATCCCTACCTTCGCAACTAAGGCTTCCTTTCCGGAAGCTTTTTTTATTAGAAAGAACGTTCCATAGGAAGGCTTTCATCATTCGATTTTAGTTGAACCAACCGGTGTCCGCCACGGTGCTGTTTGTTTCAATCACTAACTTCACCCATGAAACAGTTTACAAACTGTTTCATACTAAAACAACATCGTCAGTCAATTTCATCAACACCATACTTAGCGGCGAATTAATTGCATGCTAATTACACAGTTCTTCACACACACTTGACTTTCGATCTATCATTTACGCAATGGCTTCTTTTCTTTCAGGTTTTGTTAGCATATTCGGTAAACCGAATGCTGGAAAAAGCACCCTTCTAAATGCTTTCATCGGCGAAAAAATGGCTATCGTTAGTCATAAGGTGCAAACTACAAGGCATCGCATAAAGGGCTTTGTAAATACAGATGAATACCAGGTAATTTTTTCCGATACTCCGGGTATTATCGATCCGCAGTATAAGTTGCACCAAAAGATGATGCAGCAGGTTAAAAATGCACTGGAAGATGCAGATGCTGCATTGCTGGTGTATGATCTTACAGACAAACAATTGCAGCAATCCAATACGCTTTTTACTTCGCTTAAATTAAAAGTGCCTGCTATTGTGGTGCTAAATAAAACCGATGCCGTTTCAAAAGATGTAGTAGCTGAAGCAATGGATTTCTTCAAGCTTCAATCTTACGCAAAAGAAGTGTTTGCCATCTCTGCAAAAAAAGAAGAAGGCATCAAAGAATTGCTGGTAGCTGCTGTAAAATATTTGCCCGAAGGTGAGCCATTTTATAGCCAGGATGATTTAAGCGATATGCCTACTAAATTTTTTGTGGGTGAATTGATCCGGGAGAATATTTTTAGTTTGTTTCATGAAGAGTTGCCTTATCATACTGCAGTATTAGTACAGGAATTTACTCAAAAATCAACCTTGATAAAAATCAGGGCAGATATAATAGTACAGCGCGAAACACAGAAGTTTATCGTAATAGGAGAGGGCGGCAGTATGATAAAAAAATTAGGAACTTTAAGCCGAACTTCCATTGAACAATTCCTGGATTCAAAAGTGTTTTTAGAATTGTTTGTAAAGGTGAAACCAAAGTGGCGGGATGACGAATTGAAGTTGCGTGAATACGGATACTGATTTGACGATGTGTGATGTCTGATCTCTGATTTGTGCGAAGTAGTAAGTGTCCATGAACCATCAACTATGAACCATCAGCCATCAACCATCAACCATCAACCATCCACCATCAACCATCAACCATCAACCAAAGCTTCCATCGCAATAATCAATAACAGAATAATTAATAATAATAGTAGATGTTCTATGAACAATCAACTATGAATCATCAATAAAAATGAGTTTCACATTAGCAATAGTTGGAAGGCCCAACGTAGGAAAAAGCACTTTATTTAATCGCTTACTTGAACAACGCAAAGCCATCGTAGACGACGTGAGCGGTGTAACCCGTGATCGCCAGTATGGTGTTACAGAATGGATAGGTAAATCGTTTAATGTAATCGATACAGGCGGCTTTGTTGCCAACAGTTCTGATGTGTTTGAACGAGAGATAGCCAAGCAGGTACAGATCGCGATGGAAGAAGCGCATGCAATTGTTTTTATGACAGATGTTTCCACTGGAATCACAGATCTTGATCAGTCGATGGCCGATGTATTACGCCGTTCAAAAAAGCCCGTATTTCTTGTTGTAAATAAAGTTGACAATCACCAGCGCCAATTGGAAGCAGCCGAATTTTATTCTTTGGGTTTCGAGCATATCTTTTTTTTAAGCAGCATGAGTGGTGGCGGAACGGGTGAGTTACTGGATGCTGTTGCTGAACTGATAACCGCAGAAGATGCAGCCGAACGTGATTCTGAATCCTTACTAAATGCTTCATTGCCAAAGTTTGCCATTATGGGGCAACCCAATGTTGGTAAAAGTAGTTTGCTGAATGCGTTAACAGGGCAGGAGCGTACTATTGTGAGTGATATTGCAGGTACAACCCGCGATACCATTCACACGCATTATAATATGTTTCAAAAAGAATTCATCCTGATTGATACAGCTGGTATAAGGCGTAAAGGAAAAGTAAGCGAAGACCTTGAGTTTTACAGCGTAATCAGGGCTATAAAGGCAATGGATGAAGCAGATGTTTGCTTATTGGTTTTAGATGCTGAAAAAGGCATTTCTGCCCAGGATCTGAACATCTTTAGCCTGGCTGTTAAAAAAGGCAAGGGTATTGTTATTCTTGTAAATAAATGGGACACAGTTGAAAAACAAACCAATAGTGCCCGCGACTATGAAAAAGAATTGAAAGAACGCATTGCACCGTTTACCGACGTGCCAATTTTGTTTGTTTCTGCCAAAGAAAAAACAAGAATTTTCAAAGCTATCGAAATTGGTTTGGAAGTGTATGAAAGCCGCAGCAGGCGCATTCCAACTTCCAAATTAAATGATGTAATGCTGAAGGCAGTGGAAGCCTATCATCCTCCAATGGTACGTGGCCATATTATACGTATAAAGTATGTTACACAAATTCCTACTATGGTGCCATCGTTTGCCTTCTTCTCTAATTTTCCCGAAGAAATAAAAACACCTTATAAGAATTACCTCGAGAATAAGCTTAGAGAAAACTTTAATTTCAAGGGTGTTCCGGTGAGGTTGTTTTTTAGAAAAAGCTAGGTTTGAAATAATACAATAAAAGGATGGTTGTGTAATGGAAATTCACAACCATTTTTTTGTCTATTAGTTCTTCTAATCAATAGCATATCACTAACTGCAGTAGATTAGACTTTGTTAACTTTAATGGCCATTAATTCGCCAACTTAGCTCAGCTGGCAGAGCATTTCATTCGTAATGAAAGGGTCGTCGGTTCGATTCCGATAGTTGGCTCATAATATTTTCTTGTGCGGATATTTATCACGGGTTTAAATTTCAAAAGACACTCATTTTATATGCAATTTTCATTGCATATTATTTATTCCTTGAAATAATCTTTCCATACTACGGTGGTCCCTGTTTTTGCAGCATGTTTAGCTGCATCCAATATTTTGATGACTATCTCATTGTTTAAAGGTGCGGCGAGGTCGTAATTATTCATTTTAATTTTATCACTAACAACATTCGAAAAATAAATAAAAGGGTCATCGTATCCTTTTTCGAGTGCTGGTGCTTTCAATAAGTTTTTTTCTTTTTTACCCGTTTCTTTGATCACCATATTTTCTCTATCCAAACAAAATACATAGCCTGTTCTACCATATACTTCCATGTCTTTTCTGCTGTATGGCCAGTTCCAGGAGGCTTGTATTATTACCTGCGCTTTTGGATAAGTTAATACAATGGTTGCTTCGTCTTCAACCTTTGGATACATGGCTGGTTTTATTTGCTGCGTAATAGCCGAAACAGTGATTGGTTCAACTCCCTGCATTAACCAGGTACTGATGTTTGCGCCATAACATCCGAAATCGGTTAAAGCTCCACCGCCATTTAAAATCGGATCCGTTAGCCAATCTAAAAACTCTTTATTGCATCCAATTTCTATCGGGCCTTCGTGACCGGTATGAAATACTATTTTTCTTATCTCTCCAATGTTATTGGAATCAACTATTTCCTTTGCTTTTTTATTGCTGCCATACCAACTAGTTTCATAATTTGTAAGTAAATGAATGTTGTTTTTTTTAGCAGTCGTCAACATTTTACTGGCGTGTTCATAGCTAACGGCAAGAGGTTTTTCAACCATAACATGAATGCCACGTGGTGCACAATATTCAACGGTTTTTAAATGATCGAAAATGCTGTTAAATGCAAGCACCGCTTCAGGCTTTGTTTTGGTAACCATCTCTTCGAGGCTAGCGTACACCAGGTTCAGATTAAAACCATATTGTTTGGAATAAGTTTCTGCCAATTGCCTGTTGGGTTCCGCAATGCCCACTATTTCTATGTCACCAGTTTTCGCCCTTCCTAAAATGCCGTGAACATGTGTATGAACCAAACCGTCGATACCCACTCTGAAAGGCTTTGTATTGCCAGGTTTGATCTGTGCATTTAAAAAGTTTGTCATAAGTAAGAACAGGCCGGTTACAAGGGTAAAGACAAAAAGCTTTTTATACATAACGCAGTATTAATTTTTTCGATAAGCCTTGTGAAAAATTATTTGGAGGTTAGTTCAGAAGCGGAAAAAAGCAAAGTATTTACCTGGTTTTCAGTGCCGGAAAACGGGCCGGAAGATTGAATTTTTAAGGTAGCCATTGCTGCACCAAAAGTGCCTGCTACATCAACGGAAGCGCCTCTTGATTTCTGGTAAAGATAGCCTGCCATATAAGTATCACCACAACCGGTGGCGTCAACAACAGAAGCCGGTGTAAATGCCGGAATTTTATGGAAGGTTTCATTGGCATAAATTATTGATCCTTTGCTGCCAAGTGTAATAATGACTTCTTTAATACCATAAGCTGCAAGTTGAATGGCACTTTCCTCAACATCTTTAGTACCTGTTAGCAGCTCCATTTCGAAATCATTTGCTTTTAAAAATGTCACATAGGGCAATGCCTGTTTTTTTTCTATCCAATCGCTAAAAATCACTTTTTTGTTTTTTACGTTTCTTAAGTAACCCTGAACGTCCAGCGAAACCAGGCCTCTGCTTGCAAGCATCTTCAAAAGATCAACAGGAATATCATGAGCCAACAAAGGTCCAAGATGATATATTTTGGCTGCTATTCCAGGCATAGTTGCAATGCTAAACGGATCCGCAGTTTCCAAAACATTTTGCTCACGGTAATCCTGGTTTTTGGGATAGATATTTTCAAAAAAAACGGTATGTCTGCTGCTAAGAGCAGTAATTAGAAGCCCTTCTGACTGTAACAATTTAACTGCACTTTGTTCAGTTGTCCCTACAGCTGTAACTAAAATATTATTTAGGTCAAAATATTGTAGTGCTTTAGAAAAATAGAAAGCAGTACCGCCGGGCATATATTTTACTGAATTATGCGTAACAACCTTATCGTTGGTTATATGTCCAATGGTGCAGATATCGTACATGAACTTTTTTATAGCCGATAAAATTAGGTGTAGATTTTTGTTTTAAATATGCTAATCAAAACAAAATAAGTGTATTGTAGTTTAACTCAGTGGTTCCAACAACCTGCTTACTCATCTTTTTATTGGATAGTTCAATCAGCTTTGACAGTGAAAAAAGCGGGAGCTGCCAACGGCAACTTTGCGATAACCTTTTGTTTGCAAACCTCTCCGGGAGTCAATTTTTGGAAAAAGCCTGGTACCGGAACTGCTAAATTTTAAAGCAGTGGCCTGCTGAAAATGCCTTTTTGATTGCAGTATTAGCTTGTTTAATACATCACTTTGTCATGCCGGTTACGATTATCAGGCTCCGGCGAATTAAAGGAAAAATGAGCGTAAAAAACAGTATCACTACGGGCCCGATAAAATTGCTTACCTTCAATACAATCTGGGGAAAATTTAGCTTGTTGATCAGGAAAGAACAGGTATGAAACTAACCCCAAATTTTATAATTTAACGAAAATCACTTATGGCAAAATCTCAGGAAACCTGGAACAAAAAAGAACGAGAAAAGAAAAAACAAAAAAGCAAACAAGACAAACAGGAGAAGAAGCTTGAAAGAAAGCAGAATGCCGGTTCTGAAGGCAAAAGCCTGGACGATATGATGGCATATATCGATGAGAATGGAAACATTTCTTCCACCCCACCTGATCCTACCAAAAAGCGTAAGGTAATTAATGCAGAAGATATTGAAGTAGGCGTTCCCAAGCAACGTCCTGTAGATCCTGCAGACCTTATCAGGAAAGGAACTGTTTCATTTTTTAATGAATCTAAAGGATACGGTTTTATCCAGGACCTGCAAAGCCAGGAGCGTGTTTTTGTACACGTAAACGGTTTAACGGAAGCTATTAAAGAAAACAACAAAGTGACCTTTGAAGTAGAAATGGGACCTAAAGGCCCAAGCGCTGTCAATGTGAAACTTGCCCAATAAAATTACATCCAGGTTATTTTCGCGGGTTCAATGGATAAATACACACTGTCTCCAATGGAAACATTTGGCTGACAGGCGTAAACCGTTATTAACTGTTGTTCATTTAATATTTCAACAGTATAATAACTGCCCCAATATAAAATCTTTTCAACCCTGCCTTGCAGGGCTTCGTGGCCTGTTGCGGCAAGAGACAAATGCTCTGGCCGCAGCAGCATTTGCCTGTTATCATCCTTCAAATTATAAAGAGCTTTGATATTTGAGCTTAAAGCCTCCTGTAACAGGTTGTAAGGCCCAAAAAGTCCTGCACAATATTCATTTACGGGGTTACTGTAAATTGATTTGGGATTATCCTTCTGTATCAATTTCCCCTCCTTTAACACGAGGATCGTATCAGCCCAGGATAACACATCAGCCGCATCATGTGATACCATTATACAATCAATCTTCAACTTGTTACTGATATCATTAATGACCGATTTAATAATGTTCCTGTGAACTGCGTCGAGATTCGAAAAAGGTTCATCCAGCAAAAGTAATTTAGGTAAACCGGTAAGTAATTTTGCCAGTGCTATTCGTTGCTTTTCTCCGCCCGAGAGTTGATCAGTTCTTCTCTCAAGCAAGTGTTCAATCCTGCAAAGCTTGTATAAATTCAGTGCTGCCGTTTCTGATATTTTATTTGCATATTCAAGAATTTCGTGAACTCTGTAATTATTGCGCAACTCAAAATGCTGGCTTAAATAAGCTATTCCCGCGTGCCCGGGAATAAGTTGGTCGAAAGGTCCAATGACTTTACTGCCCTTAAACAGGATATTTCCGGAGTCAGGTTGAGTAAGCCCGCCAATCATTTTAAGTAAAGTTGTTTTGCCTGAGCCGGTTTCGCCTGCAATGGCTACTTTTTCGCCTAGTTGCTGGCTGAAACTGACATTGGTTACTGCATATACTTCTTTGCCATTTTTACAAATGTTGTTCACTTCCAGCATTGCCATATGGCGAAAATAGGTAAGTATAAGTAACCTGTTTTAATCAACAATGAGATGCATAGGCGTGATATTTTCGGGAGATATTGCATTTGTAAATACCATCTGCAATTCACTGCCAACGTCCAACACCGGGTCGACTTTTTTAATTTGATTAAGCTTTTAATTGGAGATCTAGGCCGCAAATGAAGCGCTTCCAAAAAATGTCGCGTATAAAAAAAGGCTATGTTTTACATAGCCAATTTATATTTTAATTTCCCTGCAAATTTTAACATATCTGCTTTACGCAGCCTGCAGAATACATGCATTATAAATAGCGGCTTCGTCGGTATTTATTTGTTTTAATTGTTCAAGCATTGCAGTAGCCTGTTTTTGCGGAACAAATATTTCGAGAATGTAAGCATATTGGCAATTCTCGTAATAGGCTTCATAAATGTTTAATTTATCGGCACCGGGAAGTTGTTTATAGGTATTCAAATCGGCTGTAGGATCAGTAACAAAAACAAATAATTTGCTTTCATTTTCTTTAGCATCATCAGTTCTTTCAATTTGCAGCATTGAATAACCACCCGCTTGTTTAATCCTTATTGGCACTTCAGGTACCCTGGACGGTTTCTTTAATTTTGTAAATGCAAATTCTAATTCATTAGCGGCATACCTGTGTTGAGCAATATACCTGAATGAACCGTTTTTTACTGTTTGTTGAAGCGTAACATCCATATCATTATTCAAAGATTTGTTGAGTTGCTCCCATTGCACTATAAATGCATCATTGTCAAGTGGCGTTTCAAATGAAACGAATTGTACTATTTTATTTGCTCTCATTTTTTCAAGGTATGATTTTAATGCTACCCGCATGGCTTTATTTTCGAGGCTGTATTATTCTTTAACAGTTGTAAAAAAAATACTTCTTAATCTTTTACTTATATCACCCTATCCGTAGAAAAAAGGTCGGTTTTGTAAAATTTTGAATGACATTATCACTGGGTTACTTTTTGATTCTCACCGGCATTCTTACCTGCACATCCGACCCTCTGGCGAGGAACACTGAGTGCGGCTTTTGATGCTGAATAAAAGGTACAAATGCTTTTCCGTATAGCTTTTCAATATCACAGTCAAGGGTAAAATCGGTTACAGGATATACTTGCCAAACCGGGTGATTAAGTGAGTACTCAATCGTTGTTGAAGCATTCAATTTATTGTATCCATAATAGTGTTCAAAAATAAATTCCTCTTCTGAACCTTCCACAATGTTTCGTAATATAGGTGAGCAGGTAACAGATAATTTATTCCAGTTGCTTCCTGCTTTTTTCCAGTTGTATTCAGCAGTAATGCCACCAGGTTTAATTTCGATCATATGATCCATTTGGGCAACACTATAATGTTCGTTATAGATCGAATTGGCAAGACTGGCTATCATATATTTTGGAACAATCTCCGAAATAAACGCAACGCCTCGTTTCCATTTATTTTCATCAAATCGTTTTACATAATAGCGCAGGTTTACTTCTTCGAAATGTACATGCCCCGGCCACCGAATACCCAGCACCCTGGTGTTGTTGAATAGAAATCCTACTACACTTACTAATGCTTTGCCTTTGTAATAATCAAGTTCGGTGTAGGGTGGAAGATGGGTTTCGAGTATGTTTGGATCCACTTCATAATTGAACATGGCGAGGTACTCCCAGGTTGCCGATAGAAAAATGCCTTTTGCCATTTTTATAATTTTTTGGTTTTTATTCCAGGCTTAGCATATCGATATCTTCCAACAAGGGAAGTTTCATAATACCCATCAGTGCCATTGCTGCAAAGTGAATTACATTTTTCTAATTCCAGGAAACCATCGGTCATAATTATATCCTGGTCAATATGAATGTATTGAACTTCACCTATCACTAAAAAAGTGTCATTTAGTTCTATTGGAATGATCTGCTTAAGTGCTACGGAAAATCTCACTTTGCTTTCTGAAACAAATGGTGCAGCAATATTCTTTATGTATAGCGGATTCAAACCCACGGCTTCGAATTCGCTTACTTCAGCAGGGTATTTGGCACTTGCCTGGTGTGCCTGTTCAATAAAAGAAGAATGAATATGGTTGATAGTGTAAACTCCTGTTGATCGAATGTTGTCCAGGGTGTGGGGCGCGGCTTTTACCGGGCGGTTTATAAAGCCAACCAGTGCCGGGTTTGATCCGATATGAACAATGCTGCTAAACACCCCCAGGTTTGTTTTACCAGATTCATTTACTGTTGATATAAGACTTGCTGATTTAAACCCGGTTAAGCTATTGATAAAGTTGGCCCGGTAAAAACGTTCCCAGGTGTTTATTTCCTGCTGCTGGAATATTGGCATATGTTTTATTTCTGCTGTATAAACATTACAGATTAAAAATTGTTTTAGCAGTATTATGTCATCTGTTACATTGGTGTTTCCCCACCAGTTATTCAAAGTTAACCCGGCGATTCAAACAGGACGGTCTGTTTATTTATTGGAAGAATGGTTGTTTTTCCGGCAATATCGCTTTCATAAACAAAAGTTGATGCTGCACCGGGCTTCAATGAAATTTTATACTGATTACCTGTTACAAAAAAACATTTCCGTTACTTATATAGAAACAACAGATATAAGGAATGATGTTCGGGTTTTAGTTGGTTCCTTGTCAAAGCAGGGAATTAACGAGATACATATAACAGATGTGACCGATGATTGGTTGCTACAAAGAATTAAAGCTGCCTGTAAAAAACATGATCTGAATCTTGTTGTTTACCGAACTCCCTATTTTCTAAATTCATTGGAAGAAGTAGCTGAATTTTTTGACAAAAAAAATACTTACTATCAAACTGATTTCTATATTCAGCAAAGAAGAGAAAAGAAAGTGTTGCTGGAAAAAGATGGCCGGCCAATCGGTAATAAATGGACTTTCGATTATGAAAACCGGTCGAGATTTCCTAAGAAAGAAGTTGTGCCGAAATTTAATAATGAAGGGGAGAATGCTTATATAACAGAGGCAAGAATCTACATTGAAAAACATTTTTCAACAAATTATGGTAATGGGGATGCGCCGTACTTTTTTGTAACGGATTTCGAAATGGCGGCTGGTCGGTTGAGTGATTTTTTAATGAACAGGTTTGAAAAGTTTGGTGTATACGAAGATGCTATTGTAGCTAATGAACATGTACTGCATCACTCAGTATTATCACCATTGTTGAATTGTGGATTGCTTACTCCACAACAGGTAATAGATGCTGCATTGGATCATGCGGTTAATTACGATATCCCACTTAATTCCCTGGAAGGTTTTGTTAGGCAGGTTATGGGTTGGAGGGAGTTTGTCAGGATCGTTTATGAAAGGGAAGGCGGAAGGCAGCGAACTACCAACTATTGGAAATTTAGTAGAAAAATTCCAGCTTCTTTTTGGACCGGAACTACTGGTATTTTACCTATTGATATTACTATCACGAAAATTTTAAGAACAGGTTATTGTCACCATATTGAAAGACTAATGGTGCTTGGCAATTTTATGGTGCTTTGCGAGTTTGATCCTGGCGAAGTTTACAGGTGGTTTATGGAGATGTTTGTGGACGCTTATGACTGGGTTATGGTTCCTAACGTGTACGGGATGACGCAGTATGCAGATGGTGGGTTAATGACAACGAAACCCTATATCAGCGGAAGCAATTATTTGATGAAGATGAGTGATTATAACAAAGGAAAGTGGCAGAATATTTGGGATGGTTTATTCTGGCGTTTTATGCATGTTCACCGCGATTTTTTCCTTAGTAATCCAAGATTGGGTATGTTAATTAAAACCTTCGATAAAATGCCTGCAGAAAAGCAAGCGAACCATTTGAATATCGCTAATACATTTTTAAAGGAGCTGGATAATGCTAACAATTATTGATACCGATCGCGTCATTGAAATGGCATGGGAAGACCGGACTCCCTTTGAAGCCATCGAACTACAATTTGGACTGCCAGAAAAACAAGTGATTGAGTTGATGCGTCGAAATCTGAAAGCGAGTAGTTTTCGAATGTGGCGCAAGCGCACCAATGGTCGCACAACCAAGCATCTGGCACTTCGTTCCAGAGATTTGGGCCGCTTTAAGTGCAGCAGGCAGCGAACTATTTCTCTTAATAAAATAGCTAAGCGATAAGGCCAGTTTGATGTTCTGTTATTAAAGCGTAAACAAGGTTGATCATTAAAAAGGTATAAGCTGTACTTATAGGCGGGGATTACAGGCATAAAAAAAGATGGTAATGAATTGTTTCATTACCATCCCGATGGCCAGATAATTTTCAACCGTTTATATGATAGTTAGCTAACGTGATTATTTACGATTTTAGCTAACTCGAACATAGAAATTTGTTTTTTGCCGGCGAAAACAACTAATAGCTTTTCATCAGCATTGATCATTCTACGGTTAGTCTTATCCTGTAACTTATTTGCTTTGATATAATCCCAGATTTTCTTAATGATCTGAGTTCTTGGCAGAGGTTTATTACCAACAATTGCACCCAGTTCAGCACTAACAGTAAGAGGAGCCATCAAACCTGGTTTTGCTCCCTTTGCCGCCGCTTTCTTTGGAGCTGCTTTTTTAGCCGCCTTTTTAGGAGCTGCCTTCTTTGGAGCCGCTTTTTTAGCTACTGCTTTTTTAGGGGCCGGAGCTGCTTTTTTAGGAGCTGCTTTCTTAACCGCTTTTTTAGGAGCTGCCTTAGGAGCTGCTTTAGGAGCTGCTTTCTTGGCTACTGCTTTCTTTGGAGCTGCTTTTTTAGCGGCTTTCTTTACTGTTTTTGCCATATATTTTTTTTTAAAATTAGAGATAAATCAATAGCATCCAACTCTTTTATTAATTGTTTTTACATTGCTAAAAGAACTGTTGCAACATTAAAGATTAGAATGCAATGTGCAATGGATTTATTTCAACTAAATACACACATATTAACAGCAGCTGGTATTAAAAAATACTGCCAGGGCTCTTTTACAATACCATTTAGTTGTGAAGATCGCCCCAACATAGCGTTTAAGAGGGAAAATCACCTGTTTAACCCACCAGTCCAATCAATCGCATAAACAGCTTCCAGGTATTTTAGTCTCAATTCAATTAGCTTTTGTTGTATTTCCAGCGTCTTATTTTCGCGGCTGTTTATAAAAAATAATGAACTTTCTCCCTGTGAAAAACGTAATTCTTCAAATTTTAATAAGGCCATATAATTTTTAAACATAGAGAGAGCCACCTGTATTTGTTCCTGCCTTATTACAGCTTCATTGTAATACTGGCCCATTTTGTTCTGCAATTGCCAAAGTTTATCGCTTTGTTGCAGGCTTGTTTCCCTAAGTTTTATTTTTGTCATTTTATAATCACCACGTCCTTTTCGTACCAGTATGGGCATTTGGATGCCTAGCCCCAATTTATAATTGTTTTCCAGGAACGCCGCATCAAGGCCTTTGTAATCAAAATAATCTTTGCTTAGCAAGTTGGCTTTTAGTGTCACTGACGGTAACAAACTTTGAAACTTTAACCTGCGTTCCACTTCAAGTATCTCCAGTTTATATTCGTAAGTGCGTAATTCGGGGTGCGTTTGGGCTAATTGCCCTGTGAGCAGATCGAGGTTTTTAAGAGGGAGCAATCTTTCAAAATGCGATGTATCTGGTATATACCAGCCTGGCAGTATGTAAGGGTTTGTTTCTTCCGTCCATAAATATTTAGAAAGGTCAAGTGTTTTGTTTTTGTATTTAACCAGCGCATCCTGCTGCATCAACTGGAAGTTTTGTAATTGTGTAAATGCCTCAATAGTATCTGCCATAGAGCGGTCACCATTTCGAAAAGTAATTTCGACGAGCCTTGCCCTGTTAGTTGCAATGGTAACATAATTGGTATATGTTTTGAACAATTGATAAGAGGCGGCCCATTGCCAGTAAGTCATATATGCTTCAAATAACAGGTCGTTTATCATGCTGAGCCTTTCCTGGCTACCCTGGTTCATATAGATTTTTGCCTGCTGCAAGCCAGCTCGTTTTTTATCGGTTAGTAAGCCATTTAAGAGGGAGATTTCAATCCCAAGGTAGCTTGCAACACCATTTGTAAGCTCGGGGTTTTTATATACGCCATTGCTGTTTTCATACCCCGCTTTTACATCAACACCAATTAGCGTTGGAACTTTTATCTCTGCATTATTGTAATTGTAATAATTAGTACCATCCAGAGTTTTATTGTTTACATCCATATCAAATACCGGGTCAAATCCGCCTTTTGCACTAAGCAGGCTAGCCTCTGCTTTTTCAACAATAAGATTGGCTTGGAGGGCAACAGGATGGTATTGACGTACCTGCCGGATAAAGTCTTCAACTGTTAATACCTGCACCTCCCGGGCAGACAGGTTGAATACTGCCAAAAGCAAAGCTAATACCAGGCCGGTTTTATAATTTATCACCATAATACATTTTGCTTTTATTGTTGGAAGGAGTTTTACGGCGCAAACAATACAATTAATTTCCTTAGCCTTAAGTTGAGCTGGCATGTTTTGAAGAGGAGCAATCAGCTTCATTTTGTTTGTTCTTTGCTATCGGTGTTTTTTACTCCGGCAGGTTTGTAATAATCAGGAGGGAAACCGTTGATATTTCTCCATAACTCGTAGTAAATTCTTACATCTTTCAATAGCATAATTCCCTGGGCGCCGCCACCCATGCGTAATTGCTTTGGCCACTTTCGGTCAGAAGTATCCTCAACCACCAAAACCCTGAATTTGCCATTGTAACTAACCGACGTTTCTACTGCAGCGATCTTACCTGCAAAAGTGCCATAGTTGTTTTCAGGCCAACCACTAAATACAATGGCAGGAAAGCCATCAAAAACAAATTGTACCTCCTGGCCCATATTTACCAATGGCAGATCCATAGGATCTACATACAATTCAACAGCATATTGAATGTGGTCGGGTACTATTTCAACAATCATTTCGCCCTCTTTTACGAATTCGCCAATGCCGGCTTTTTTTGCTTTCGTAATTTGGCCGCTTTGAGATGCTACTATATAATAAAGTTTATTTCTTGCATCATAATTGGCATATTGGTTTTCTAATTTTGAAACTTCTGCCTCTGTACTTGCTGCATTCGATAAAGATGAAAACCGATCGCCATCTGCTTTGGCAATTTTATCGGCATATTCCTGGATAATGGCTTGTTTTTCGATTCTAAGATTTGTAAGTTCCTGCTTGCTTTGCAATAGTTTGTTGTTTGAACTATTTGTTTTTGCTAAACCATTCTGGTAATTCACTTTGCGCTTTTCGAATTCGGTAAGCGAAATAGCTCCACTATCTAGCATAATTCGGGCAGCATTTATTTGGCGCTTATATGCCTCCAACTCGTTGTTGGCTGCTATAAGGTCGGCTTCGTCGGTTTGTACTTTTAATTGTTGCTGCACAATTTTGTTATCAAGCGATTGTAGTTTCAATTCACGGGCTTCTGCCAATGCATCGGCCTGTGTTATTGTACTAGTTGCCTTATTACGATAGCCTTCGATAGATTGCCTTTTAGCCTCAATTTGTTGTGCGGTGCGTTCTACTAGTTTTGGATCGAAATAATCAACTTTTACCTCTCCCAATTGCAAAATAGTATCTCCTGCATTTACATAATCGCCTTCTTTTACAAACCATTTGATAGCAGCTCCCGCAATAATTGTATTTACCTGTTGTGGCCTTTGTTCCTGTCGCAAAGTGGTTATGGTACCTTTTGCTCTAATGTTTTGGGTCCATGGTAAAAACATCACAATTACCAGCAGGATAAGTGTACCCCAAAGCCAGCTTTTTACAGTGCTTTTGCGGTTTACCCTGTAGATGTTTTGAAAAGAAGCTAGCTTGCTCTCGTCGGCTACAGCTTCTATCGGGGTGTTTAAATACGTGTTCATGTCTTGTTTTTTAAAGGCGTTAGCCTATTATTTCACCTTCTTTGCTCAGGCAGATTACTTTGTCACAATAGCTCTTTATGCCATCATCGGCAGAAGCTATTATCACCGAAGCGTGTTTTTCTTTCTTAATATAATTTATAAGCTTGCTTTTCTGTTCACCTGTCAGGTGTTCAAAAGGTTCTTCCAATAACAACAACCTGTATTCTCCTATCAGGGCCCTTACAAGCAATATGTTTTTACGAACATTGTTCGATAATTTATTGCCAACAGGTTGTAATAATGTGTCATAACCCTCTTTACAGGATTGTACATAAACATCCAGTCCGGTTAATGATACCAATTCGGTCACTTCTTTTATGTCGCATGCTTCATTCCCCATTGTAAGGTTGTTCCATATGGATCCATAAAAAATATCCTGGCTACCTAATAAAATTCCGGTTCTTTTTCTAAGGCTTTCTACCTGGTAGTTACCTGCCGGAACATCTTCGAGCAATATGTTTCCGGAATAGTTTTTAAAAGCACCGGTAAGCAGGCGTAAAACAGTTGATTTTCCTGCGCCTGAAACTCCTTTCAATTGAACTACCTGCCCTGGCAATATTGTGAAGTTGATATTATTGAGCACCCGATTGCCATCGCTATATGCAAAACTTACATCCTTAAAAACTACACTTACTCCTTTATTCAATGAAGCCAGTTCAAGCGTGCCACTTTCTTCGGTTTCAGCCTCTGTAATAACACTTAGTTTTTCAACAGAAACAAGTGCTTCATACATGGTATCAAGATTTGTTATAAGTTTTTCTATTGACCCGATAATGGCTATAATTACGATGTCGGCAGCTATAAATTGGCCAACATTTATTTGTTGATTAACCAATAGGTAAGAACCTATAATCAACATGGCAGCTGTAATGATGATTTTAAATGTCACCAGGCTCCAGAATTGCGAGAGCAACACTTTAAAATGATTTGTTCTCGAACCCAGGTAGCTACTCACGAGAGTATCTGTTTGGTTCATGTGCAGCGAGGTTCCTTTGGTATATTTAAATGTTTTAATAGTCCGAGCCACCTCCTGCAGCCAGGCGGCCACACCATATTTGTAAGTACTTGCCTTCATAGCTGTTTCTAATCCATTAGGAGATGTAAACCGGATTACAACAACTACTATTACGAGGAGCATTACTCCAAAAGCTATAAATATGGGATGATAATACGACAGTAGCAATAGCCCTAAAATTACCTGGATAACAGCAGCGGGTAAATCAATAAGCAACTTATCCAATCCCTTTTGTAAAGAAACGCTGTCAAAATAACGATTGACCATTTCAGGCAGGTATTCTTTATCCAGTTTTTCAATATTCAATTTTGGTAAACGGTCACTGTATTCAAGTGAATAGCGGACAAATAATTTTTGTTTTACTTTCTCAATGATTTGCTGTTGCCGTATCTGAAGCAAGCCATTTATAAATACACCGAACACAACCATGCCAATTAATACAACAATAGAAGTGGAGAGGCTGCCAGCCATTACAAAGCTGATGATAGACTGAATACCTAATGGCAGCGAAAGTTGTACCATTCCCCCGAGTATGGCGAACATATAAACTACGCCTATGTCTTTGCGATCGGTACTTAAAACCGTGTTCAATTTTTTTAAAGAAAACAGGATGGAAATGGGTTTGCTGGCTGCCATATTAATATGCTTGTTACTTTAACGTTTGTATTTTTTCGCCTTAAGGATATTCATTTAAAACACTGGAAAGCACCAACTGTTGCAAATATTTTTATTAGAAAATAGGTGCATACAAGGAATGTTTTTCTTTAGCTCCGATAAGGCGCTTGTCATTTTATAGGAAAGTTTATTTATGATAGGGTGCATGGTATAATTATCATAAATGCTAACACCTTAAGAGCTTGAAGAGAAAGGTGTTATCAAACCTGTAAATAATGGAGCGAATATGTGGTAAAGCTGTTTTTGAAAATACCTGTGCAGCAAAATATAAGGTACTACCGGCTGTATTATAAAAGTCTATAGCAGGTCCCCGCAACCGTTTACAAATTCTGGTGGTTAGGAAGACAGGAGCGAAAACAGCAACAAAAAGATAAATAAGCATTAGTGGTTGAACAAAGGCCATTGGCAGTTTTTGCACAAATATATTAATACTTCCGAAAAAGATAGTATTACTATCATAAAGAAAAGTAAAAATGCTTTATGTAATAGTATTAGACCTAAATTTGCTCTTTAACTTAAGGTATGGAATTACAATTACAGGTAAAAATGAACCCGCATTTGTATGTGCGGGATCCTGAACAATCTGTGCTGGGTCGCAATATCATCCGGCACAGTATTGCCATGATACATAAAATCGGCTTTGAAGATTTTACCTTTAAGAAGCTGGCGTTGGAAATAGGAACTACAGAAGCTGGTATTTACCGGTATTTCGAAAACAAACACCGGTTGCTTACCTATATCATCACCTGGTTTTGGACCTGCCTTGAATACCAGCTAATGTACCAAACCAATAACCTCAAAGAACCACGCGAAAAAATTGACCTGGTAATAAAGTTGCTAACCTTTCAGGTAACAGATGAACTAGTTTTTCAGCATGTTGATAAAAACCAACTGTATCAAATAGCGATAACAGAAGGGAGTAAACCTTATCTTACCAAACATGTGACCGAGGACAATAACAACCAGTTGTTTAAGCCCTATAAGGATCTTTGCGCAAGGATTGCCAATATCTTTACGGACTATAATGCTTCTTACCCATATCCAAGAAGTTTATCGAGCACTTTGCTGGAAATGGCACATTACCAGTACTTTTTTAAAACCCATTTACCTTCCTTAACTGATTTCTCCAGGGATGAACCAGATGCCGGCATAAATCGTTTTTTAAGTCACCTTGTATATAGCTCACTGAATGCAACACCTGCATCCTGAGTTCAACAACCTGTTACTTCGTTTTGCATGCATTCGAAATTCAAAATTTCAATGGTTTTCAGATAAAGTTCTTTCGCTCGTTCGGGACTGGCTGCAATGCAAATCATCCCGAGCTTCCCATATTGTGAAAGTGCACCTATGAGGTGAAACACTACGCCTTCCTGCTTCGTACTATCGTACATAATGCCATGGAACATTGCAATTTCAATTAGATCGAAAGGTGTAAGCCCTGCATAAAACGGTGATGAAACATTATCAGACGCAAAATAGTATCGTGGCTCACCAACAGTCATCAAAAAGATGCCACTTGCAGCATCATAAACACCATCGGTAAGAAATTGTAACATCAGGAATGGATGTGTGGTACCACCTTTTCTTAAGTTTATTTCGATGGCATAGTGCACCCATTCATTATTCAGCAGAATGCTCAAAAAATCGATACTAAACCTGCCTAAAACGCCTTGCAATACCATCCTCTCAGAGATAATTTCGGCTAATTGTGCAATTTCTACAGCATAATGCTTTGATGCCGGAAAGTTTGCACCAATAAACACCTGGTTATCCTCACCGCCGAGAAGCTGGTCATGTGTACTTATTATAGAAACTTGTCCAATTGGATTAATACGACACTGTACCGAAGGAGAACATTTAATATCACCATCGAGGAAGGCTTCAACAATGCCTCCTAATTCTCCGAATTTCTTATAATACTGTTCGTAATTAACTTTATCGGCTACAACATGTATGTAAGAAAGAGATGCTTCAATAGCTTCTTTTAAATCAGGGGCAGGCAACACATTTTGATAATTAAAAATTGCATTTCCTTCACCGCTGAATCCTTCATTTATTTTTAAAACAGCTTTTTGTAGAGTGGGGTGTTTTAATTTCAGCTGGAATAATGCCTCTGAAATTTCTTTTTGAGAATGTAGATTTTCATATCCATCCGGTATAGTGATGCCGCAACTTTTGAAGAGTATCCTGCTTCCACTTTTACTACCCAGGTGTAATAATTCAGGATCACAACCATATATCGGTATTCCTAATTGTACTGCAAGTGTTCTTTCTGGTTCTGCCACATTAAAGCATACGAGGTGAGACTGTTGTAAGTCAATTATTTTCTTTTTGATCTTATTAATAATACGGGGTCTTTCTAATATTTTTTGTGTAAGTGGTTTAGCCGATGCATCATAACAGCTTAGCATAGTAAGTCTTTGCCGTGCATGATGACCAGTGATTCCCGGTAACAAATGCAGGTAATAATCTATGATCCCTTCATCAATGGAAATACTGCTTACAAAAACAACATTTGTTTGTGGCATGCGTAAAAGCATGAGCATACATAGCATTCTTTCCTCATAATATACATGACCTTTTATCTTTGAAAGTATTTCATGATCAAGCGTCATGGAAGGGACAATAACAACAGTTTTTGAAGCTAATTTGTCAGGGAAAATATGTTCATACTGTCTTTTAAAATTCTGTTGTAATTGCCTGAATATTTCTTTTTCCATATCGCTGCCAGCAGGTGGATCAGTGGGTGCATTGGTGAAGCAACGTTTGCTGGAAATAGTATAATCGTCAATCCAAAACATTATGCAATTTAAAATATGATGTATCCCGTAACCAATGATATTGATCATGCCAGTCCTTTGGTCACCCATTTTCCTGTAATCATTTTCGGTGCTACCTGTATAATCATCTGCGATGCAGTTACTTTATAAGACAGCGGCATTTTAGTTTGTTAGCGGTTTCTATTTTTTGTATCTAACATTTTTGAGTTGAAAAATATCTTCCCTCAATTCCAAAATCGGGGTGCCCGATTCTACCCGTAAAAAAAAACCGGGTGTAACAACTAATGTACTTAGTCTTATTATCTGCAGAGCTTAGCGACATAATAGTTCAATAGAAGCAGCTCTTTTTATAATCTTTTCTCGGAATAGGCTGATTGCCAAAAGCTGTAAGCGGGACCATGGCACGGTTAATGAATAGCTATGAAAAAGGACATTGGGATTTAAAATTCCCCAAAAAGCGGGAATGGAAATGATTCATTTTAGAAATTAAACAAATATGCAAAAGCAGTTGATTTCATTCAGAGGTTTTTCGTTTTACATAATTGTAATTGCCTGTTTTTTATTGGAAAGTTGCTCGGAACCAGTAAAAGAAAACAGTGGTAATTCGTTAAAAAAAGATTCAGTTGTGACTGGTACTACAATTGCAGATGAACCTGGTGCAAATACTACTGCAATAATTGATACAGTTTTATATAATAAGAAAATGCTGCAATTGGTTCATGATTCCGCCGATTCAAAATGGCCGGTGAAAGCACCCTATCCATTGGCCGGAGCCATTCTGCCTTTCAACAGGATTGTGGCTTTTTATGGCAATTTCTATTCAAAAGGTATGGGTATTCTTGGTGAAATTCCTACAACCGAATTAATTGCAAAACTTCAGACAGAAGTACAGCAATGGCAACTTGCTGACAGCACTACTCCGGTGATACCTGCGATACATTATATTGCTGTAACAGCACAGAAAACACCTGGAAAAGATGGCATGTATCGCTTACGTATGCCGTTTGCCCAAATAGACAAGGCCATAAGCCTTGCAGATACAATTAGTGGCTTAGTTTTCCTTGATATACAGGTAGGAAAAAGCACGTTGCAGGCTGAGATTCCAAGGCTTCAACAATATTTGCAAATGCCTAATGTGCATCTTGGTATTGATCCTGAGTTTTCTATGAAAACTGGTGCCCAGCCTGGTTCTCAAGTGGGAACATTTGATGCAGAAGACATCAATTTCGCAGCTTCATGGCTGGCAGACTTAGTCGCCAAAAATAAGTTACCGCCAAAAATCCTGGTCATTCACCGTTTTACACAACAAATGGTTACCAACTATAAAAACATAAAAACCCGCCCGGAGGTGCAATTCGTTATAGACATGGACGGATTTGGCTTTCCGGCAAAAAAAGTGAATACTTATATTTCTCGTATTACGAATGAACCTGTTCAGTTTTCAGGTTTTAAATTGTTTTACAAAAATGATATTGACCCTCCAAAATGGAAGAAACTGATGGAACCAAAAGAAATCCTGGCGTTGCGTCCGAGCCCGGTTTACATTCAATATCAATAAAGACTTTAGTTTATAATCCAGGTAATAGTTTTTGCGTCATAGTAATGGTGATGAGGAAGAAGCTTTCCTTTATCGTTAGTGTACTATGTAAGTAAAGTGAGTAATTGACCTTATAAAAGTTCAGTACCATTTTGTTCTGTATTAAAACAAACCGAGCAACAGACGCTTGCTGAATGCGGTTTCAGGAATAACCCTTTATGCATAGCAAGCAATACTATTTTTATTGTTTCCTTTTTATTAATTGCAAAGAAGTTTGTTCATGCTCAAGCCAATTTTTATCTGATTTTAGATTTTGAATAATAAATTTAAGTTCTGTTGCAAACAGAGATTTATTCCCTGTATGATTTGCTGTCAGAAGCATTGATTCTGCATTCATAAAAATCGAGGCTTCAAAAAAATATTGGATAAAAATAAAATCAAGTTTGTTACCTATTGTGGGCTATATACAAGGGCATATCAAGGTGTTTCATCAACAAGTCAGCCATGCTCGGTTTAAACCATCTTGAAACCTTGCTTCTTCGGTATGCACCTAAAACAACCATTGTATTTTCTTCCTGTTTCTTCAGAAATGTAAGGATCGCATCTTCAGGATCTCCTTTTAAAATAGTGTATTTGGCATCTTTAAAATGGCGCTTCATAAACTCTTTCATCAGTTGATTGTCGGGAAGATGTATTGATTCTTTATTAGATTTTGCAGATACAACTTCTATTGGTAGTTGTTTAAATGGAAACATGGTGTAACTAAACATTTTAACAGCCATCACCGAAGATGGTTCTCCATCGTAAAGCAGTATTACTTTTTGTACCGGCGTATATTGCCGGGGAACCACCAATACGGGACATTCCACATCTGCTAATAATTCCTGTATAAAGTTTGAAGGGATTTCATTCCTGTATATATTAAAATCTTCATCGCGGTCAATCACCAGCAAATCACTGTAGATTGATTCATGCAGCAAGTCTTTAAGTGCAACATTCCTGTCGCGGTGAATAGAAAAAGGAATGCCGGCTGATTCGCATTTTCCTTTAAATAGTTGGATAGCATTCATTCTTGTTGCTTCATCTTTTTTATTCAGCTGGTTAAGTCTCTCTTCAGACAATCTTCCTTCATCAGAAATTAAATCGGCGAATTTATAAGAATGATATGCGATGTCATCAAGGAATACACCTACCAGGTGGCCACTGCCATTTTTTGAAATATTTAAAGCATAAGATACCGTTGATTCAGACAACTTCAGGCCATCCAGGGCAGCAATTATCTTTTTCATAATGAAAGATTAAGATCGTATAAAATTATTCAATTTTGCAGCAGATTTAATGACACATATCATGTAATCTAGATATGATATGTATTGTAATGTTAAAGGAATTATTGAATTGGCTGAAAGGTACACCTGCAATTGTTTGACTTGTATTCCTGGTATTTGTTGCATAACTTATTTAGAGTAAACAGATTTATTCAGAGTTTAATGATAAAGATCATTGTTTGAAATAAAAGCACCTGATACCTTTGAAATTGAATTCAAAAAAGCTGGTTGTTTTTAATGAAATAGAAAATAAGTGGTTGAATAGTAGGAGTAGTAAATCTGTATGAGTGAAATAGCATAACCCATACCCTTTGAAACAATAGCAGTTGTAGTATGCTGCTACCCGTTTATCAAATGCCCTGTTGCGTCTGCTCCGGGGCCTTTTTTTTGGTTTTACATTTTGAACTTCGATTTTTATCGTCATGGCTCTTATTTCAAAAAATATTTTAGATTCGCCCGCAAATTGCCCGGTATTTTTACTGAAACCACTCATAAATGGCCGTAAACGATTATAAAAAGGAAATAAATACGCAGAACGAATTTGAGGCCCTGTTCAATTTTGCAACAATTGGTATCGTTGTTACTGATGCTGATGGAACAATTGTTAATTTTAATAAGCAGGCAGAAATTCAATTTGGGTTTTCGAAGGAAGAAGTGCTGGATAAAAAAGTAGAGGTGTTGTTGCCAGCAGCAGTTCATTTTAAACATAGGGGTTACAGGAACTCATTCTATGAGAACCCCCAACCAAGGCAAATGGGTCATGGTAGAGACCTATTTGCTCAGAAAAATGATGGCTCAGTTTTTCCGGTCGAGGTTAGTTTAAGTAATTATAGCATTGGAGGTAAATTGTATGTAATCGCTTTTGTAATTGATATAACAGTGCGCAAAGAACAGGAAGCAGTTGTATTCAATCAAAAAGAAGAATTGGAGCGCGTAACAACCCAGATCAAGCAACTTAATGCCGGTCTCGAGAAAAAGGTTGAGGATAGGACTAAAATGCTTCGGGAAACACTTTCGGCTTTGGAGATGTCGAAGGTTGAATTAAGTGAATCACTGGAAAAAGAAAAAGAGCTGGGTGAGCTTAAATCGAGATTTGTAACCATGGCTTCGCATGAGTTTAAAACTCCCTTAAGTACGATTCTTTCTTCTGCCTTTTTATTAGATCAATACAACGAAACTGCAGCCTCGGATAAAAGAGGCAAACATATCGACCGCATTAAAAATGCAGTAGGTGATATGAAACTGATACTCGATGATTTTTTATCGCTCGGCAAATTGGAAGAAGGATTGATCCAGGCAAACCTGAATTTATTTAGGGCTGATGAGTGTTTTGTGGCGATCGAAAACACCATACATGAAATGAGTGTTAACCTGAAAAAATCACAAAAAATCATCTTTGAACATGCTGGGAATTTCGACGTAGTAATAGATAAAAACCTTCTTAAGAACATATTGATTAATTTACTCTCGAATGCTACCAAATTTTCCGGTGATAATTGCATTATCAATGTATTTTGTAATATTACCGAAGACGATTTTGTATTAAAGGTTAGTGATAGTGGCATCGGGATTTCAGATGAAGATAAAATACATCTTTTTGAAAGGTTTTTCAGGGCAAAGAATGCAACTAATATCCAGGGTACTGGCCTGGGATTACATATAATTGCAAAATATCTCGAATTGATGAATGGTTCTATTGAACTGGAAAGTAAAATAAACGAAGGCTCAGAATTTACAATCCATATTCCGCAAAACAAAACAGTTGATCTATGAAGAAAATTTTGGTTATAGAGGATAATACAGAAGTTAGAGAGAATATTGCTGAAATTCTTGAGTTGTCTAACTACGAGGTTTTTACCGCTGAAGATGGTAAGCAGGGTGTTGAAGTAGCTTTAAAAGAAGTGCCCGATATAATTGTTTGTGATATCATGATGCCTGTATTGGATGGCTATGGTGTTTTGCACCTTTTAAGTAAGCATATTGAAACTTATGGAATTCCCTTTATTTTTCTGACAGCCAAATCTGAAAAGGCCGATGTAAGAAAAGGAATGGAAATGGGTGCAGATGATTATCTCACAAAACCTTTTGACGGCATCGAATTGTTAAATGCAATTGAAGTCAGATTGAAAAAAGCTGCTGCTATTAAGAAGCATTCTGCGAATGGTGTGAAGGGTATTAATGATTTTATTGATGATGTGCAAAAAACCGGGCATATCAAACTAACTTCTGATGAAAGGGAAGTATTTGATTACAAAAAGAAGCAAATATTGTACGCCGAAGGCCAGCGCCCTAAGGGTGTTTATTATGTAATTAGTGGCAAAGTAAAAATTTATAAAGCAAACGACGATGGAAAGGAACTGATAACAAACATTTTTAGTAACGGTGATTTTTTTGGTTACAATTATATCCTGGAAGAGATCAGCTATAAGGAACATGCGCAGATTTTGGAAGATGCCCAGCTGATGTTAATTCCTAAAGAAGACTTTTTATCCCTTATTTCAACTGATTTCCAGGTCGCCAATCAATTTATAAAAATAATTTCGCATAGCGTATTGGAAAAGGAAGAAAGCCTCCTGAACCTTGCCTATAACTCACTGCGTAAAAAAGTAGCTTATCAAATTTTGCAGGTCATCGAGAAATTCAAAAAGAATGACCCGGATACAAAATCCATAAATCTCTCCCGCGAAAGTTTGGCCCAGGCATCAGGTATAGCTACTGAATCTTTGATAAGAACTTTATCTGATTTCAAAAGTGAAAAATTAATTGATATACAGGGGAGCACTATAATCATTTTAAATGAGCAAAAGCTTAAAAATCTGCGCTATTAAAAACCGGTAGAATTTAAGATTAGGCTTTTATAACTATTATATTAAAACTAAAAAATCGCTATTGCAAAAAGCAATAGCGATATAAATGGTACTTGGTTTAAAGGGTAATTAATTGGGTGTGGTTACACTCTTATCAAATAAGCTACTGATTTGTTCGCCTTCGAAATTTTGATGTTGAAGCGTCCAGTCGTTGGTTAAAACTGTTTCAATCCACATATGTCCTGATTTTCTAAGCACCTGCCCATACAGGCCTAAACCCGCGATATCATTTTCCAGCTCTCTTACGGTTCGATTGCCACTAATGTTTATTACGCCGTTGCAATTGAATTGCGTTAAAGAACCTGGTTTGCCGCTGTTATCTGTAATGTCTTTTTTTGTAGCATGCTGTTGCTTTATAAAAGGTTTGCTATAAAATTCGACTTTAAGATAGGGATAATTGATGTTGAATTGCCGGGATATTTCTTCCGTCGAATTTCCCTTTTCTATGTATAGTATTAGTGGCACCGTAGTGTTATTTTATTTTTTTGAAATGTAATTAGTGATGGGAAATAAATACAGGACATCCAATTTCATATGTATTTTATCAATAATTAGAAGCTATCTTATTCTTCATGAATTGCCATTGCCGGAACCGTTAAATGAAAGATGACTTGTTTTGACTGGCTCTTGTGAAACAGGTTGTGTTTTTTAGGAAGAAGTAAAAGCAGGTCAATGCTGTTTTCGGCAGTAAATTTCTCAATTCCGGCTTCAACAGATTTGGCATGTATAAAATGAAAATGTGGATTAAATTCTTTCAGGCGGTGTTGCAACAACGTTTTTTCAGCATACGACTCGTGAGCAAGTTCACCTTCCAATGCAACATGCACTACCGAAAGACTTGCATCCAGGCTTCGTGTGATAGTTTTAATTTCTTCTAAGGGAATGTTATAGATCCCTTTTAAATCGGTAGCAAATGCTATTTTCTTAATGGGTTTATAACTTAAATTTCCTGGTATTACCATTACTGAAAACGGAAGATTTACCATGGTATTTAAAGTTGCACTTCCAAACAGCAATCTTTCCAGCATACCCGGCATATGACTGCCCATTACAATTGCAAAAGGTTGTATCTCTAAACAGGTTTTCTTCAATTCATAGGAAAAGTTACCGGTTAGCTGAAGTGTACTTACTTCTATAGCTTTGTTTGTCCTGTGTAAAATTGTTGTTTTCAGATCATTTAATTGTTTTTCGCTGTTCTCCTGGAAATAGGCGGTATCCGATACCGGCAGTTCCTGGATGGTTGGAATGCTGATAGTGACAACGTGCATTAATAATAGCCTGGCATTAAGTTCTATCGCCATATCAGCCGCATAGTTCACTGCATTGAGTGAAACCGTGGTAAAGTCGGTAGGTGCGATAATTGTTTTCATGATCAACTATTTTAAATGAAATTAGACCTTAGTCCTGCCTCAATTCCTGATACTCGTCAAAGGCTATGCTGATTATAATCATTGGGTAATTTTTGACAACGGTTAGTCATTATAACTGCAAATGTTATATTCCTGCATAGTTGAATGGTTGATGGACATCAGGTGTTCACCTGATTACGGTCATATTTTATATAAAGCTGTGCATAGTAATTTTATATGTAATTACTTAAGGATCAATATGCCGTTCTAAACAAAGGCCTTTTGCCTTTTATACCTATGCAAAGCCCCGCCTACAGTACCGCCGCAGCAGCCGTACAGTGTATAAATTCAGGAGACCGTGTATTTATTCATGGCAGTGCAGCAACTCCTGTTTACCTGGTAGAAGCATTACAGGCCAGGTGTCACGAATTAAAACAAGTTGAACTGGTTAGTATTACAAATATTGGCGTGCTTGATTTTGATAAGCCGGAATACCATGAAAGTTTTTTCTTCAATTCGTTATTTGTATCTGCCAATACAAGGAAGGTTGCCAACAGTTTGTACGGTGATTATGTTCCTGTTTTTTTAAGCGAGATTCCACGATTATTCCGAAAGAAGATATTGCCTGTTGATGTAGCTATTGTACAGGTGTCACCTCCTGATTCACATGGTTATTGCTCTCTTGGTACTTCGGTTGATGTAGCCCTTGCGGCCGTGGAAATGGCGCAATACATTATTGCACAGGTTAATCCGAGGATGCCGCGAACACATGGTGATGGGTTTATACATATCAGCAGGCTTCATTCGTTGGTGTGGCATGATAGTGCCTTACCTGAATTAGATTATGGCGAAAAAGCGAGTGAAGCTTCCAGCCAGATTGGTTATAACGTTGCTTCCCTGGTTGAGGATGGGGCCACCGTTCAAATGGGAATTGGCAGTATTCCCGACCAGGTCTTGAAAAATCTCACAGGTCATAAACACCTGGGCCTGCATACCGAAATGATGTCGGATGGCGTAATTCCGCTTATTCAAAACGGTGTAATTGATAATAGTTGTAAAAGGTTGAACACCGGTCATTGTGTGACCGGTTTTATTGCCGGCACCCGCGAGTTGTATGATTTTGTTGATGATAATCCTTTGGTCAGGGTTATGGATATTGCCTATGTAAACGACACGCATATAATTCGCCAGAATCCCCGGGTAACGGCTATTAACAGCGCCCTGGAAATTGATTTAACCGGCCAGGTGTGTGCAGATAGTATTGGCACCTACCAGTTTTCCGGAATTGGAGGTCAAATGGATTTTATACGGGGTGCCTCTTTATCAGAAGGAGGGAAGCCAATCATTGCGTTGCCATCAACTACTTCAAAGGGACTCTCACGTATTGTGCCGTTTTTGAAAGAAGGCGCAGGCGTTGTTACTACCCGCGGGCATGTACATTGGGTGGTAACAGAATATGGAATAATAAACCTGTATGGTAAAAATTTAAAACAAAGAGCAAAGGCATTGATCGATATTGCTCATCCCGATCATCGCGAATGTCTAGATAAAGCTTATCACCAGCGATTTAAATAATTGAGTTTTCTAAATAGTTACATTGCCTTACTATACATCGGTGCTTTACTCTGCACTTTGTTTTTTTGTAAATGAAGATCAAAAGCGCTGCAAATATTCCGGATAAAATATTGGCCTGTTTCAGTTACAACGCATTCTCTTTCATTAAAAATAACCAAACCATCTGCCTGCAGCCTGGCTAAAACAGGAAAAGTATATTGCTGTAAAACCGAAAGTTCACCCGTAGTAAAAGTTGTTCTTTCACGGCAACTGATGTTTAGAATATGTTTTCTAAAAATAACATCTTCTCCTGTTAAAAAATAGCCCTTTACAATAGGTAATTCTCCCTGGTTTATTCGTTCGTAATAATCATGTAATGTTTTTTCATTTTGTGAAAAAGCAATTCCGGCATCGCTGATGCTTGAAACTCCCAGGCCAATCAAAAGTCCTGTAGGCTGGGTAGTATATCCCATAAAACTGCGGTGCAAATTTCCTTGTTTTTTTGCCGCGTGTAATTCGTCATGCGGAAGCGCAAAATGGTCCATGCCAATATCAATGTATCCTTTACTTAACAGCAACTCTTTTCCTTTTAAGTAAAGCGCTAATTTTTCTTCTCCCGATGGCAAGTCCAGTTCATTAAATAGCCGTTGGGCTTTACTCGTCCACGGTACATGCGCATAACTATAGTATGCAATCCTGTCGGGCATTAATTCCATTACCTGATTAATGGTTTTTTCAATACTTGTAAGCGTTTGCAGAGGCAGACCATATATCAAATCGAAGTTTACCGATGTAAATCCAATTACCCTTGCATCATTAGTAGCTTTTTGCAGGTTCGAAAAGGGCTGTATGCGGTTAATTACTCTTTGAACTTCAGGATCATTATCCTGCACCCCATAACTGATCCGCGTAAATCCATTTTCAAATAGCACCTGTAATTGTTCTGCAGTAGTATTGTTTGGATGTCCTTCGATGCTAAATGCATGTTGCGGGTGTATAACGGCATTTTTTAAAACAATATCAAGGATTTTTTGCAAGTTACCTGCGGAGAAAAAAGTGGGTGTTCCGCCTCCCAGGTGCAGTTCTCTTATTACCGGTTTCTCCTGCATTAAAGCGCAGTATAATTTCCACTCTTTTTCCAATGCTTTTATATATACCTCTTCTACTGAATGGTTTGTTGTTATCTTCTTATTACAGCCGCAATATGTACAAAGACTTTCGCAAAATGGCAGGTGTATATATATGCTGATGCCTTCTTTGTTGTTTTCAATTACAAATCGTTCAGCCACTGTTTGAGTCCATGTGAGAACATCAATTTGCTCCTTCCAGTATGGAACGGTGGGGTAACTGGTATACCTGGGAACGGGTAAGTTATACTTACGAACCAGGTTATTATCTATTAGAAAAGAGGTGCTCATTTGGCAAAAATAAAAACCGTCGAACAACTAACAGATGATCGTGGTTAGGCTTTTTCACAGGTTTGGTACCGTTTGCCCGAATGGTTACAACATGAGCAAAATCATACCTGCAGGTTGTTTATAGTCATGATTTAGCCTGATGCGTGCAGGTAGTTTTGTGCAGTAATACAAAAGGTTAAACAACACTACATAATAAATTAACAACAATGAAAAAGTTACTTCTTAGAAAATTTGTTCCAGGCAGTTTGTTATTGATCGCAGGGATCTTTTACTTTTCAAGTGCAAATGCACAGGTTCCGTTTCAATCTAAATCAGTTGCAATCAGTTTAACTGGCACCTCTACTTTACATGATTGGGAAATGAAAGCAGGCCAGGGAAAAAGTGAAAGTGCATTCACAATTGACGCCAATAACAAGATCATTGCGATCTCGAAACTAAGTTTTACCCTTCCTGCAAAAAGCCTGAAGAGTGAACACACCATGATGGATAAGAATACTTATAAAGCCCTGGATACAGATAAAAATCCAAACATCAGTTTCGTACTCACTTCAGGAACCGTAACTCCCACCAGTAATAATAATTACCAGTTGCATTGTGTTGGAAAATTAACCATTGCAGGCACAACTAAAACTACTGACCTGACTGCTACCGGCACTTACAACCCAGCTGATAAAACATTTACAATAACCGGTGTTAAAGCAATGAAGATGACAGATTATAATGTGAAGCCTCCAACTGTAATGATGGGAACCATCAAAACCGGTAACGACATCAGTATTGCCTACAACGTAAAATTCGCTCATTAATTAATCAAACTAACTACTCAAAATAAAATTTGTATCATGAAAAAGTTACTATCATTTAATGCCTTTAAAATGGCAATGGTCTTAAGCGCAATTATTCCTTTAGGCCTGAATGCCCAAACTGATAACGGATCTAAATCACTTAAAGAATTTTATGGCAAACCATCAAACTGGCGTCCATACGATCAAACCGGTATAAATGTTTTTGAAACTTCCAAATCAGACTCTATTCCATTCGAAGGATTGAGAATGAGGATTGGGGCAGGATTTACACAACAGTACCAGGCGCTAAAACATGAAAACGTGGGTGCCGCTAATAACCTGGGATCTTCTGTAGCAACTGCTCAGGCCAACAGGCTTTATCCTTTGCAAAGTGGTTTTATGACTGCACAGGCTAACCTGTATACCGACGTGCAGCTGGCAGATGGTATTCGCCTTAATGTGACTACTTATCTTTCTTCCCGTCACCACAATGAAGCCTGGGTGAAAGGCGGATACATTCAGTTCGATAAACTGCCATTTAAAGGCCAGTTCTGGACAAACCTGATGGAGCTTGCTACCATTAAAGTAGGTCATATGGAAATTAACTATGGTGATCAGCATTTCCGTCGTCCTGATGGTGGACAAACTTTATATTCTCCTTTTATGGAAGGATACATTTTAGATGCCTTTGCTACTGAAATTGGTGGAGAAGTTTACCTGCAGAAAAATGGTTTATTCGGTATGCTGGGTGTTACCAACGGTATGATCAAAGGAAACGTGGATACTACTTTTAAGACTGCAGCTGATGATAACATAAAACGCAATCCGTCAATATACCTGAAAGGTGGAATTGATAAACAAATTACCGATAATATTAGAGTTCGTGTAAGTGGTAGTTTTTATCACAACAGTAGTAATGCAGGATCTGGTTTAACCCTTTATGGTGGCGACCGTACCGGATCTAACTACCAGAATGTAATGGAAAAATGGGTTACCGGCGCATTAACTCCAGCAGCCGCTGCAAGTGCTTCAGATAAAATTGCTTTCTCTGGTCGTGTTAATCCAGGATTCTCTAAAAAAGTGGATGCCTTTATGTTCAATGGTTTCTTAAAAGTTCAGGGACTTGAATTGTTTGGAACTTTCGAAACTGCCAAAGGCCGCACTAAAACTGAAGTAGAAAACAGGAAAGCAAATCAACTGGCAGGAGAAGCAATTTATCGGTTCGGAAAAAATGAAAGCCTGTTTATCGGAGGTCGTTACAATACAGCTAAAGTACGCCTTGCTGGTGCAGCCTTTACAGATGATGTAACTGTAGATCGTTTGGCCGCCGCTGCTGGTTGGTTCTTAACAAGAAACGTTTTGTTGAAAGGTGAATTGGTTCAACAGAAATACAAAGATTTCCCAACATCTGATTATCGCAGAAATGGCAAATTCAGTGGTATCGTTATCGAAGCAGTAGTTGGATTTTAATACCAGGCTAAAGAATAAATAAGTGTTGTTGTTGTTGTTGAATGAGCCTCTAAGTAGGCTCATTCTTACTTAGGTAAACAGTTTTCTACAATCGTAATATCCGGTTATTTATATTTTTTATTCTACGTTTTCAATTACATTTTTAATCCTTTTAAAGCTTTCACATGAAAACAATACTGGTTGCAACCGATTTTTCTCCAGCTGCTGGTAATGCTTTGTTATATGCTGTAAAAATGGCAAGGTATCTCGATGCAAAAGTGGTTTTGTATCATGCTTACATGTCAGAAAATTATGTTCCGGACCTGGTGTTAATGCCAGCTGCTGGCAACCTGCAGGAAGAAAATCTCACGCTGATGAGAAACCAGGTGACTTCTTTTGAATTCCTGGATCCTGCGAAAATTGAAATGATTTGTGAACCGGGCATCCCGGCAGAAAGTATCCTAAATGCCGCCAGCCAATTGAATGCTGATTGGATAGTTGCCGGTATGAAAAGAACAGGGCTCACCTTTCGAAAAGTTTTCGGAAGTACCGCACTAAATCTAAGCAGGCAATCACTTATTCCCCTGATTATTGTTCCGGAAGATTGTATTTTCCAGGGTGTACGGAGTATAGCACTTGCAAGTGATCTTACAATTGAAAACAATTTAAGTATGCTTAACCCGCTAATTAGTTTTGTTGAGGAATTTACCGCCCGTTTATACGTTGTAAACGTTCGCCGGCAAAGCACCGATGAAATTGATGCTAAGGCTTATACCGCCCTAAACATTAAATGGAGCCTCGAAGAACTTATGCCGAAGTTCAAGTTTCTTGACGATGAAAATGTAAGTGAATCATTAAACAATTACATCGATAAAAATAGTATTGATATGCTGGCGCTGGTTGCCCACGATCATTCTATTTTGGAAAGATTTTTCGTAAAAAGTACGATTAAAAAAATGATGTTTAAAGGAAAGGTTCCTTTGATGATTTTGCCAGACAAAAAGCAAGCTGGTATTCAACAGGAACCTGCTTACATTAATAAAAATTTGGTATCCTGATAGCATCTTTTTAAATCCGCAGGCAGAATTAAATACAACACAGCTTGCTTTAATAGCAAACATTAGAAAGGGCACCCTAAATATTAGGGTGCCCTTCTTAATGATCAATAATGTGTGATTTATATAAATTACATTTGAAGCGATTATAAAATCAGGATAAGTAATAAGATGATGATGATGATAGCGCCTATTGAAAGATAAACACCTCTTCCTTCCAAAGCTTTTGCTTCGGTATTCATACCTTTTAATTCTTTTCTAAGCTGGCTTCTTTCTGCCCTTGAAAGACTTGACCTATCCATGCTTTTAATTTCGTCAACACGTAATTCCAGTTCTTTAAAACGTGCTTCTTTTTGTTCTGCGGTCATCGTTTCAACTCTTGCCAGCAGCGCTTTTTTGTCTTCAGCTAATGCGGTAAAAGTGTTTAAACATAAAAGTGTAACAAATGCTGCGACAACAACTTTTTTCATAATAATTTTTTTATGGATGTTAAATAGTTCTGAAATATAATGTTAAATAACTGTGCCAGCTAGAAAAATCTTTCCATTGCTATCTGTTAACCGGCCAGATATGAAGGCTTTATAGTTCGTCAATGAGAAATTTATTCACCAATTTATAATTAAGCAAAGTATTACATGTAAAATTTATTACAACATTCAATGAAACAAAATAATTCGTTACATCTATCTTGCTGTAATAAAATTTCAATTATGCGCCAGATTGTATGCCTGGTTATATTTTTTACCTTTTGTTCAAACTTACATGCTCAATCCATATTTAAGAAGGGAAGACTATTGGTTTCAAAAGATGGTCGTAACCTGCAGTTTTCTGATGGGACAGCTTTTTTTTGGTTAGGTGATACTGGTTGGGAATTATTTCATCGCCTTAAACTTGAAGAAATAGAACAATATCTTGATAATCGTGCTGCGAAAGGTTTTAATGTGATACAGGCAGTTGCGCTTGCCGAATTTGATGGTTTAAGAAAACCAAACCAGTATGGTGAATTACCCTTGCTAAACCTGGATCCTTCCATGCCAAACTCCAAATATTTCAAAGTAATCGATAGCACTGTACATATGGCGGCCAGGCGCAACCTGTTTATAGGGTTGTTACCTACCTGGGGAGATAAAGTAACTAAACTCTGGGGGGAAGGACCAGTAGTGTTTGATTCAGTTAATGCTTTCAATTATGGTAAATGGATTGGACAGCGGTATAAAAATGATCCAAATATTATTTGGATTCTTGGTGGGGACAGACCTGCCGTTAACGATGAAAATGATTGGCGGCCTGTGTGGCGTGCTATGGCAAAAGGTATAAAAGCGGCTACAAATAATAATTGTCTTATAACTTACCATCCGGCAGGAGGAAATAATTCAACTTCGCAATGGCTGAATAACGAACCATGGCTTGATATAAACATGTTTCAATCGGGTCACGGAGGAGGGCATGACGTCGCTAGCTGGGATCTTGTAAAACGTGACCTGGCTTATTCGCCCGCAAGGCCCACGCTTGATGCAGAACCAAACTATGAGGATCACCCGGTAAGTCCGTGGCCAAAATGGAATGTAGACAATGGCTATTTCCGGGATTATGACGTACGTAAGCAAACCTACCGCTCGGTGTTTGCCGGCGCCTGCGGCGTTACTTACGGGCATCATGCGGTTTGGCAATTTATGAATGCCAAAGAAGCGGCCATTAATTACCCCGACAGAGGATGGATAAATGCGCTGGACCGTCCTGGTGCTTTCCAGGTTGGTTATCTGAAAAGTCTTCTCTTATCCCGGCCAATGTTTCAACGGATAGCCGATAGCAGTATAATTGTTAGCGGCCAGGGCGAAAAAGGAGAGCATATCGAATCATTTCATACTGCGGATTATAGTTACACAATGATCTATTTACCTGTTGGAAAAACATTCGCAGTAAACACCAGGAGCATGCCCGACCTGCTTAAGGTATGGTGGTTTAATCCTAAAGATGCCAGTACACATGAACCCCTTACTATTAAAAGAAATGACAGGATGGAATTTACACCACCTACCACCGGGTTTGAAAATGATTGGGTATTGGTTTTGGACGATGCTTCCAGGAATTTTAAAAGGCCTGGCATTAAATAGAAATCTGCCAGGTAATATTGCATGCATTATAAAACATAAATGGTTGGAGGAATAATGCCTAAAAGTATTTTATCCTATCAAAATACATTTTGAACATAAAACTGCCGTACGTTAGTTAGTATTTCAGGCTTTTTGTCGCTGCCATTTTTTACCTGCCATTATTAAAGTTGTTCCAACACTTGTAAGCATTCCGTAATCGGTTGCTTTTTTTTGTACATGGGGCTAGTGTAAGTTATTGAGACTTAAGTATTGTTAATATTAAATGTAACTTTTAATCTTTCACACATATCAATAGTCGATTGTTTTTCGTTTAACAGGAACTTATTAACCACATTTTTTAGCATGAAACAAAAAGCAGTCCTCCTGGTAGCTGTACTTTTTACAGCAGCATCGCTATCTGCACAAAAATATACAACCGCTGCCGGCATAAGAGTTGGCTCGGGAATTGGCCTTACAGTGCAACAACATCTTTGGGATAAATACACACTGGAAGGCATTGCTCAAAAAAGTTTATTAAGAGATGGAATGCACGTGGCAGCATTGTTTGAACGACATAATAAATTATTCTTTAAAGGATTGAATTTTTATATAGGTGCGGGCCCGCATTTCAATTATTATGGAAATCAGCCTGTAGATGATAAGTCGGTAACTGAACCCGGGTATATAAAAAATGCCGTTGGAATTTCGGCTATCGGCGGTTTTGAAATGAGGTTTAAAAGACTGGTATTATCTTATGATTTTCAGCCAGGCATAAATTTTACCGGTGGTCCAAAAGTGTTAACCACGCAAACCGGTGTTTCGGCACGTTACATTTTAGTAAAAGCAAAAAAAGCTAAAAAGAAAGACAATGGTAAATTCTGGGATAAGTTTAAAAAGATCACTGAAGACGGAGATGAATAGGATAACAGCATTTTAATCTTCCATTTTAAATTGCCCGGGTAAACTGGCATTTGGTTGATATTCCTGGTTATTAGATTAAAATGCAATTCCTATTGAACCAAGATAATTAAAGGTCTTATTTTAAGTGAAGGGGCTGTTTCAAATTCATGAAACAGTCCCTTCGCTTTTTGTTTTACGATTAGCAAAAAAGTAAGGTTGCCACAATTTCACTGCTTCTAAATATGCTGGCAAGCCTGCCATTGAATAGCTTTATTTATAACAAAAAACGAAAAGTCATTTTTGCCAGGAAAAAAATAAACAATCTTACCAGACCTCTATACAATCTGTACATTTTGATGAATGTTGTTGCTTTCAAAGCCAACTTTGTACAAGATGTAAGTTAAAGGCAGGCTCCAGTTATAAACCGAACAAATCAACCTATTCCACCTTTTTAGTTTGAAAATTTGCAAGTGTTATTTGGGATCTCTTCAGGTTTAAAATCGACCTGTTCTAAGTAAATTATTCATGGAGTTAGCAGGCAGGAAATCTCCGGACGAAAATTGCTGAGACTGCAACAAATAAGAACCAGTTTTTTTATGAAATCACCTTTTATTACCCCGTTTCTTCGCAATTTCAAATGGATGTTTACTGCGTTGTTTTTTTGTTTATTGATGCAGGCTGCATCATCTCAGTCAAAGCATACGTTCAAGTTTGACAAAACAACGTTTTTGCTGGACGAAAAACCACTTCAAATTATTAGTGGGGAACTACATCCTGCCCGTATACCACGTGAGTATTGGCGCCACCGCATTCAAATGGTAAAAGCAATGGGTTGTAATACTATTGCTGCTTATGTCTTCTGGAACTACCACGAAGAAAAAGAAGGAACTTTTGATTTTACAACAGGTAACAGGAATATAGCAGCATTTATCCGGCTTTGCCAGGAAGAGGGTATGTGGGTCTTATTAAGACCCGGCCCTTATGTATGTGCTGAATGGGATTTTGGTGGATTGCCTCCCTACCTGTTGCGTTTTCCCGGTACAAAAATTCGCTGCATGGACCCGGTTTATATGCGTGCAGTACAACGTTATATTGTGCGTTTATCGCAGGAAGTAAAAAACTTACAGGTTACCAGGGGCGGACCCATTCTAATGCTACAAATTGAAAATGAATACGGCAGTTATGCTAACGATAAAATCTATATGGAAGCCCTGAGAAAAGCCTGGTTAAAAAACGGTTTCAACATTCCTTTTTATACATCCGACGGACCAACTGGTTTTATGCTGGACGCCGGGAATATAGATGGTGCCGCTATTGGCATGGATAGTGGCAGCAGTGAGGCAGATTTTGACCTTGCAAAAAAACACAATCCAAATGTTCCTGCATTTAGCAGCGAAACATATCCTGGTTGGTTAACACATTGGGGTGAAAAGTGGGCCCGGCCAGATACTAATGGGTTAAAGAAAGAAATAGATTTCCTGCTAAGTACCAGCAAGAGTTTCAACTTGTATGTAATTCATGGTGGAACCAACTTTGGTTTTACGGCAGGTGCCAATGCATTTTCCCCAACGCAATACCAACCTGATATTACCAGTTACGATTACGATGCTCCTATTAACGAACAGGGACTGGCAACTCCCAAATACTTTATGTTGCGCAGGATGATACAGGCACATCTCAAAGCGCCGTTACCCGCGCTTCCTGCGCCTGTTCCGGTCATTCAGGTGCCTGCAATTAACTTGCAGGATTCTCACTCCGTTTGGGATTACCAGTTGCCCGTTTTGCGATCGCCACAACCGAAAACCATGGAAGCTTATGGTCAAAACCAGGGTTTGATCTTGTATAAAACAAATCTCATTGGCCACAAAAGCGGCACACTTAAAATTTGGGAACCGCATGATTATGCGTTGGTTTTCCTGGATGGAAAATTTGTAGATACCGTTTACCGCGATGGTGGAAAATGGGAAGTTCAGTTGCCAAAATCAGCGGTAAAAGACCCGGTACTGGAGATATTGGTGGAAGGAATGGGCCACATAAATTTTGCACAGTTTATGATAGATCCAAAAGGCATAACCGACAGGGTAACGTTAAATGGAATGACGTTGATGAATTGGGAAACTAGTTTATTGCCCATGAATGAAAATTTTATAAAAAGCACGAAGCCCGTGTATAATAACAAGGCAAATGGTCGGCCGGGAGTTTTCTTTAAGGGAGAATTTAAAGTGAATGGAGTTGGAGATACCTACTTTGACTTGAGCAATTATGTAAAAGGAATGGTTTATATAAACGGTCATTTGCTGGGAAGGTACTGGAATATTGGCCCGCAGCAACGATTGTATTGCCCTGCTTCCTGGTTACAAAAAGGCAGCAATCAAATTATTGTCTTTGATCTTTTACAAACTTCAGCAGCAACAGTAAGTGGCTTTACAACCATAGAATAAAATGCATTAATAATCGCCTTATGAAAAAATTCCTTCTTTGTTTCCTGGGTTTTATTACTACATTTTTAGCTGCCCAGCCACTGCCTTATTTAGATCCGAAACAACCATTGGAAACAAGAGTGCAGGATTTATTAAAACGATTAACGCCGGATGAAAAGGCACTGCAAATCAATAATGCTTCACCCGCTATCGAACGACTGCAGATACCTGCATATGATTGGTGGAATGAAGCCCTGCATGGCGTGGCGAGGGCTGGATTGGCTACTTCGTTTCCACAACCAATTGGCATTGCTGCTGGTTTTAATACCAATGCTGTAACAGCCATGGGTAATATGGTTAGTGACGAAGCAAGAGCAAAGTTTCACCAGTTTGCTAAAGAGGGACAGCGTGGGTTGTACCAGGGCTTAACCTTTTACTCTCCCAACATCAACATATTTCGCGATCCAAGATGGGGACGGGGTCATGAAACTTTTGGAGAAGATCCTTTTTTGACAGGTAAAATGGGTATCGCATTTGTAAAAGCAATGCAGGGATCAGATCCAACCTATTACAAAACTATTTGTACGGCTAAACACTTTGCAGTTCACAGTGGGCCCGAACCATCCCGGCATGTGTTTGATGCCGCACCTTCTAGAACAGATCTTTGGGAAACCTATTTGCCTGCTTTTAAAATGTTGGCGCAGGACGCAAAAGTGTATTCCTTTATGTGTGCCTATAATCGCCTGTATGGCGAACCCTGCTGCAGCAATCCGATGTTGCTGAGCGAAATACTTCGAAAACAATGGGGTTTCAATGGGTTTATAGCAACGGATTGCGGCGCTGTTTACGATATGTTTATGTTTCATCATACAGCGGAAGATTCGATCGTTGGAATGGCGCAAGCGATTCGTGCTGGCGTGGATAATCATTGTCTTGGTTATACAAAAGCTGTTTTGCCAGCAATAAAACGTGGCCTGCTTACTATGCCCGAACTGGATACTGCCGTAGCAAGATTGATAAGGGCAAGGATCAAACTGGGGGTGTTTGACGCAGATAGCCTGAACCCGTTCAGTAGCATACCTTATAACGTGGTAAATAGCGACGCACATAGAAAACAAGCTTTGCAAATGGCCCAGGAATCAATCGTGCTTTTAAAAAATGCCGGCCGAATCTTACCCTTGTCAAAATCGTTCAAAAACATTGCTGTAATTGGTCCTAATGCAAATGATACCATTGTGCCACTTGGTAATTACAACGGCGATCCTGCACATGTTATAACTCCGCTGGAAGCATTCATCAAACAAGTTGGTACAACAGGCAGGGTAACTTATACAAAAGGCTGCCATATCACAGATACTGTTGATTACAACCGGCAGGCTGATTTTAAACCGGCTCTTGAAAATGCCGCTGCAGCGGATGTAATAGTTTTTGTTGGTGGTATTTCACCAAGGCTGGAAGGAGAGGAGCTGCAGGTAAATGTTGAAGGGTTTAAAGGCGGCGATAAAACAACGCTTGATTTACCTGCCGTTCAAACTGCCTTGTTAAAAGAACTAAAGAAAACGGGTAAACCAATTGTGCTGGTATTAATGAATGGCAGTGCATTATCCATTAATTGGGAGAACGAAAATATAAATGCCATCGTAGATGCCTGGTATGGGGGCGAAGCTGCCGGGCAGGCAATTGCAGATGTTTTATTTGGAAAGTATAATCCTGCCGGAAGATTGCCTGTTACTTTTTATAGATCGGTTAATGATCTTCCTGCTTTTGAAAATTATGATATGTCTGGCAGAACCTATCGCTATTGCACAAAACCGGTTTTGTATCCATTTGGGTATGGTTTAAGCTATACTTCCTTTGCTTATAAAAATTTAAAAGTTTCACCGGGAGAAGTTAACACTAAGAAAGTACAAGTGAGTGTTTCATTGCAGGTAACCAATATTGGAAAAATGGCAGGTGATGAAGTAATTCAATTGTATATCCATCAACAGGGAAACAAGGCTATTAAAGAATTGAAAGGCTTTCAGCGGGTATATTTAAAAGCAGGGGAAACAAAAACAATTGATTTCAACCTTCTCCAGGCCGACTTATTACATTATAATAAGTCAACAGATGGATTGCAGGTGATACCTGGTAAAATGGCTATAATGGTAGGAGTTTCTTCCGGGGATATAAGATTGAACGGCTCTTTAACGCTGGAATAAACTTAGCAAATGGGTTTAGGTATTTAATGTGCATTCCTGGAAACATCTTTTCCAAAAAGGGTAAGCCAGATAATTTTTATATCCCAGCCCAACGTCCATTTTTCAATGTATTTTCTATCATAGATCACCCGTTTCTCCATTTCTACCACCTCTTTAGTTTCACCACGGTACCCATTTACCTGTGCAAAGCCAGTAATTCCCGGTTTTACAAAATGGCGGATAAGGTAGTAATCAATCAGCTTTGAATATTCAATAGTGTGTTTTAGCATATGTGGCCTTGGACCAACTACCGACATATTTCCTAAAAACACGTTCAGGAATTGTGGTAATTCGTCCATATTGGTGCGCCTCAGAAAATGGCCAATAACTGTTTTTCTTGAATCATTATAAGTGGTTTGCCGCTCATGTGCCTCGGCATTAACCTGCATGCTTCTAAACTTGATGCATTTAAATGTTTTGTTATTTACCCCGGTTCGATCCTGGATAAAGAAAACCGGTCCCCTGGAACTCAATTTTATGATCAACGCAATCAATGGGAATAGCCAGGTAAATACAAATAATATTACAAAGGAACTGAATGCGATATCAAAAAGTCTTTTTTGAACTCTTGCACTAATATCATCCAATGGTATTTTCTGCGGATTTACCAATACCAGGTCACCAAATGATTCGGTATTGACGTGCGGCTTTAACCATCGCTGATTTTCCAGCACAAACCAAAGCCGAACTCCCTTGGAATTACAAATATCCAGTAGTTCAAGTGATTTATTATTGTCATCAAAAATGGAAACAGTAGCAAATACAACCTGCGAACGATGCGCTTCAATCAGGTTTGCAATATCATCTGTTTTACCTAAGATACTTTCATTTTCAACAGGCTCATTGTTCACATAACCTATAAATTTATAGGCAAAAATCTGGTTGTTGTCTATTACTTTTCTCAGGTGCCTGCTGGTATCATTAATACCAATAATAAGGGTTCGGATGCTGCCGTTTTCCTTCTTAATTTTTTCTTCCATGTAGCGATGCCGCCAGCCATGGTAAATCAATTTTTGTATATAAAACAAAATACAATACTGAAAAATAAATTCCCTTGAAAATTCATTGGACAGAACGAAAAATGAGATGATACCCGATATGGCAACGATGATAACTGCCTGTTTGCTGATTTGGACAAATTCACTCCAAAAACCGTTGCTTAAATAGATGTTTTGTGGTGTGTAAATAAAGTAAGAAGCTATCAGAATGATGTTACCCTGGAGCAGGTAATAACCAATTTCATGACCTGATAATTGATTTAAGTTGATATTAAGCCATGCCATAAAAAATATAGCAAGATTTAATAAAACGATGTCAGTAAATAAGGAAACAAATAGCAAATCGCTATCACGTAGTTTCATTCAAGTTAGTGTTGGAATGTTTAAACGACGAATACTGGATAATATCTGCCTATATTACAAATAACATACCATAGAATTTACCATACGTCTTTTGTGAATGAAATCCATTCAATGGCAAGTGTATTAGTGTAAATGTATCTGATTCTTATTATATGTCCAAAGTATGGATTATCAGGGCGCTGCAACCAATTAGCAAATGGTTCTGATATTTGTTTTTTTAATTAAAGGCGATTTTCGGGGTTTATAGCAAAAAAAAGGGTCCTCTGTAGAAACAGACGACCTTAACGATTGCTTGCCATATGAAAATCTTGAAGCTTTCTTAGTTGACTATCGAAAGCCTTTATGTTGTTTTTGTTCCGATTGCTGTAGTTCTTAACCGCTTTCGTAATGTAAAAGTAGCACGGCGAATATTGCATTGTCAATCAAAATTCTTAATATTTTATGGTTCCCAACAGTTATAAAGAAGGCTGAAACGCTTTATAGGAAAGGCTTTCAAAGGATTTGAGTATTTATGTCCAAGCTTTAAAAGCTCTTTAAAAAATTAAAATAGTATCTATTATTGATACTATTTTAGCAAAAGTCAATCAAGTTTTTCCATCAAAAATGCCGGTATCCTTTTTGTCCATGACGCATTTATTATAATTGGTCCTGTTTTTTCCATCAAACGTTCTACCAGGCTGTCCCTAGTAAGTAAATAGATGTAAATCTTAATATAAGAAGATGACAGCCTGTGTTTTTTTATCATTTCCCTACTTATAAATGTTGTAATTCATCATACCGAAACGTTACTCCCCAGGTTTGCTAACAGTTTACAATCTGTGCTGAAATAATAATTTCGAGTTAATAATTTACTACATGTCCTGGTTGGCTCCGTGTTCTTCCCTGGCAATTCAGAACAGCTTTGCAGGTCACCTCTGTTATTCACCCGGCCAGTTTTTTCCAGTACTAATGAAGGGAGCAGATCTTTTATCAGGTGACGTCAATCATCTTCCTGCTTCCTGTTTTAAGTTTTACTTTTAGCAATGTATGAATTGGGAGGTAAATTAATTAGCGGGAGAACAGTTTAGTTGAAAGCCTAAAATTTTTGCTATGAACTGGCACAGGTTAAGTATTCACGAAACTTTTGAATTGCTCGGTACCAGCAATCATGGATTGCATACGGTTGTTGCGGAAGAAAGGTTGCGGCAATATGGAGTTAATGAACTGGTGGAGGGAAAAAAGAAAAGTATAGCCGGAATATTATTATCGCAGTTTACCGACATAATGATTTTGATTTTGCTGGCTGCAGCTATCATTTCTGGTTTTATAGGAGATGTTACAGATACCATTGTCATTTTGGTCATAGTGCTGCTGAATGCTGCAATTGGTTTTTTCCAGGAGTATCGGGCAGAAAAAGCGATGCAGGCACTAAAAAAGATCGCGGTTACCCAGGCAAGAGTGCTGCGTAATGGAAACTCGGCATGGCTTCCTGCCACTTATTTGGTTCCGGGCGATATTGTATTACTTGAAGCTGGCAATGCGGTTCCTGCCGACCTGCGTATTACCGAGTCAGTAAACCTCAAAATAGAAGAAGCTGCACTTACGGGCGAGTCTCATTCAATTGACAAAACAACGGCCCCGTTACAAACTGATGATTTGCCGGTTGGCGATAAAACAAATATGGCATTCAAGGGCACATTTGTGAATCATGGACGGGGAACTGCTGTTGTAGTAGCAACTGGTATGCAAACAGAATTAGGAAGTATCGCCAAAATGTTGCAGGAACCTGAAACATTAACCCCTTTGCAGCAACGTATGGCTGCCTTTGGAAAAAAATTGTCGATCCTCGTTCTATTTCTATGTGTTCTTTTTTTTGTGGCAGGCTGGCTACGGGGAGAAGACCTGGTTAAAATGGTGCTTACCAGTATATCGTTGGCGGTGGCTGCTATTCCGGAGGCATTGCCGGCGGTCATCACTATTTCATTAGCTCTTGCAGCTAAAAGGATGATCCGGTTGAACAGTCTTATCAGGAAACTGCCGGCGGTGGAAACACTTGGTTCTGTAACCTATATCTGCACCGACAAAACCGGGACACTAACAAAGAATAAAATGTTTGTGGAGCAGGTATATGCAAACGATAAATTATATGATCGCCCCGAGTTTGCTGATCTTAAAAACAATGAAAATACAAACCTGTTGCTGCATGCATTTGCAATGAATAATGATGTGGTAGCAGATAATGAAAACGAATTAAAAGGAGATAGTACTGAAATAGCATTAATGGAGGTAGCAAGGGGTGAAAAGATTGATGGAAGTTTATGGCCAAGACAAGCCGAGATAGCTTTTGATGCGGATAGAAAACTGATGACTACGTTTCATAAAGTTTATGATAAAATAATTGGTTTTACCAAAGGCGCGCCCGACATTTTGTTGGAAAGATGTATAAATGTAGATCCGAAGAAAATGCAGCACCAGGTTGATGAAATGGCAGCGAAGGGGCAACGTGTCCTTGGATTTGCATACCGCTATTGGGATAAATTGCCACAAAATGTTGAAACAGGAAAACATGAAAATGATTTGCAATTTTTGGGTTTGACCGGCATGATTGATCCTCCAAGAGAGGAAGTATACGATGCTGTTGCGCAATGCAGAACTGCAGGAATTGTTCCAGTTATGATAACCGGAGATCATCCGCTTACTGCGAAATCTATTGCCGGACGCATAGGTATTTTGGCTTCCAATAAAGACCTGGTAATTACCGGACGGGAACTTTCGGCATTAGATGATGAATCATTCCTGGCTAAGGTTGAAAGAATAAAAGTTTATGCCCGCGTTTCACCGGAGCAAAAATTACAGATCGTAAAAATGTTACAGCAAAAAGGACATTATGTGGCGATGACAGGAGACGGCGTAAACGATGCCCCATCCCTAAAGAGAGCCAATATTGGTATTGCTATGGGCATCACCGGTACTGATGTTTCCAAGGAAGCGGCACACATGATTTTACTGGATGACAATTTTTCAACTATCGTAACAGCCATTCGTGAAGGCCGTAGGATTTATGATAATATACTCAAGTTTATTAAATACCTGATGACAACAAATTCCGGTGAATTATGGACCTTGTTACTTGGGCCCGTTATCGGTTTACCTGTTGCTTTATTACCCATTCATATTTTATGGATCAACCTGGTGTCAGATGGCTTGCCTGCAATTTCGCTGTCATTTGAAAAAGCAGAAAAAGATATAATGAAGCGACCCCCGAGACCACCCCGGGAAAATGTGTTTTCCAATGGCCGCGGTCTGCAAATGATTTGGGTGGGGATGTTGATGGCGGGAATTACCTTGTCGGCACAATCATGGGCTATGAAGAATGATCTTCACTGGCAAACAATTGTTTTCAATGTTTTGTGTTTAAGTCAGATGGGGCATGTATTAGCCATTCGTTCCGAATACAGGTCGCTGTTTGCTATTGGAGTTTTTTCAAATAAACCACTTATCGGTGCCGTAATGATTGCTTTCCTGTTACAATTTATGATAACTTATGTTCCAGTTTTGCAACCGGTATTTCACACGCAATCACTTAGTTTGAAAGAGTTTGTCGTTGTGGGAATAGCTTCTTCCCTGGTGTTCTTTGCTGTGGAAATTGAAAAAATAATCTCAAGGAGAAAACACTTTTTCAAATAAAAAATATTGCATTCAGATGGGAAAAAAATCCAATGAAAAAACACGTTGTACTTGCTCGCTAACCTGTTTAAATTTAACCAATCCTGGATTCAATTTTAAAGAATCCTAGTACACAACAATTTTCATATCATGTGGATGGCCGGGTGATTTCGATTTTGGCGCATACATACAAAGCGTTCCATCTTTATACTCTGCACTTACAAAGGCAGAATCAGCATTTTCCGGTAAATGGATCAGGCGGTCTATGCATTCAAATTCAGATTCCCTGGTATGTATAAATTTTGCAAACTCTTCCGGACCCTCCTTGTGAATTACACAAACGTTAATTACATTGTCTTTCGCATGAATAAAAAACTCCTCGCGTTTTACACCAGGTATAACCATCTGAACTTTATAGGAACCTGGTAACTCGGTAACATTTACTGCCGGAGATTTTCGTTCGTTTAAATGTGGCGTTTTGGAAAAGGCCTGCACTTCTTCGTCTTTCAGGGAAGGAACATATGCTCCGGGATATACTGAATATCCTTCATCATTTAAAAGCTTATTTTTCATGATGGCAGTTTTAGCTATTAAATTACAAAATTAACCCTAAGAATCAAGTATGCAATGACAACGGTTAGCCAATTTCATGAGCTTAATCATCTTGTTTCTGCAACTAATTTCTTACCAAAAAACAGGTATGTTCTAATTACTTGAACGTAAGATTTATATGCATCATTATAAATTTTGTTTTCGAAAACAACATCCAATACAGCTGAAGAATACCAGGTGTTAAAACTCTAAATTGTTTATAATTTTTATGAAGCCTCGAACCAGGATAAAACCAATCGCTTTGTGTCCGACCAAGGGATATACCCGGTTCTTATTTGTTTTAATTGTACAGTGTTTTCAAATTTTTGTTAGTACTAATTTTTTAATGATAAACATCATAGATTGCCTGGTTGAATAATATCTCCTTGCAAGGGATAATTGACTTACTTTGTAATAAGTTTATCTATGGGGAAAAATTGGTTTTTCTTATTGAAAATACTTACAAATATGTCATTAAACCTGTTGCGTTATGACAATGCCCAAAAAACCACAGCCGCAAGAACAACCTGTTCCGGTTAAAGTGCCGGAAGTAGTTCCACCGATAGATCCTGAAGAGCCAGTTGTACCCGTTGAGGATCCGGATATAATTCCTGATGAAGATCCATTTGAGTCACCACCACCTTATGAAATGCCACCACCCGGGGAAGGGCCTTAACCCAGGTTTTTTATTATCAGGAAAAATGTAAATACCATGAAAATGTTGCTGTTTTTATTGCTCTGTTTCGTTGGACTAACCGCTGCTGTTTCCGGTATAATTATGATCAGCCGTCCCGACGGTTCTTTGTTAGAATTGCCTATTATTTTATTACAGGGTACACCCTTTAAAAACTATTTCGTGCCCGGTATTTTCCTGGCAATCGCAGTTGGCGGAGTTAATTTATTTGCTGCAGCGTACCTGGCTTTACAGATGCCGAAGCAGTATACTATTTCAATGACAAGTGGTTCCTTGATTGTAGTATATGTTTTAATACAATATTTTTTTTATACAAGCTTTTAGTTGGCTGCAACTTATTTATGTCGTTGCTGGGTTGTTAATAGTTTTAATTGCCTACCAGTTAAAAGGAAAATGGGCTGTTTGACATAATACAAGGTCAGTATGCAAAACAGAAATAAAGAGTAATAAGCAGGTATCAAAAAGGTTGATGAATGCTGTGTCATGAATACCGTTCTTTTGAATTTGAAGTTATATGTCATTTAGTATAGCTATACTGGTATGTATTGCTTCTGGTACGGGAATTTTTTACAAAGATTTTTACCAGGATAGTTCTTTCGCAAAAGCGGCCTGGTTTACCAATGACATCATTACTCTTTTAGTGGCAGTACCATTGATAAAAGTGGTATTAGCGCTTGATTTTTGATTTGTTATCCTGCTCTCATTTGCAGCCGCAACATTGATATGGAAGCAAAAAAGATAGGGCTACCTGCTACCGGGTAGTGCGCTGGTGAAACAATTTACCTACGGTTTAGGTTCGGTTACAGGTTTCTTATGGTTGGCGTATTCACCCGCTAATGGAAAATGCCCTCCTAGTGGCATTTATATTTTCGTTATGGCGGGTGAAATAATTGGAGTTTATCTGCTGCTGAAAAATTATAAAACAAAAACGGAGGAATACTTCGATGCAATGGTTGTTCATTAAAATTTAAAACTTTAATAATGGAAGGGTGGTACAATCAATTATACATTATACTATTAGTTATTTCAAATGTTGTTGCGTTAATAATGCTGGTAGCTGCTTTCAGGTGGCCTCGGGTGGCAAGGATAATGTTTTTTGTTTTGTTTGGATGGGCTTGTTGGATAAACTGGCGAACCTCGCAACAATCTCCCAATGATTATTTGAATTATGCTGGTCTTGCATGGATGGGATTATACAGGAATTTTATTAACGGATGGTTTGCAACTCACATTCAGCAAGTGGTCGGAATAATTGCAACCTGCCAGGGATTGATTGCAATATCAATGTTATTAAAAGCATGGATATTCAGGTTTGGTTGTATAGGAGGTATCGTTTTCCTACTTGCTATTTTACCACTGGGAATCGGTGCCGGTTTTCCTGCAACAGCTATTATGGCCATTGCACTTCTAGTTTTATTGAAGCGATACCATGATGTATTTGTTTGGCGGCGTCATCAGCACCAAAGCATTTAAACCTGGTACAACTTTAAGAAGTTGGTTTTTATTCTTCACCCGTGAACCAGTTTCACCATCATGAAAAGGCTGGTTTTTTTCCTGGTCGTTTTTTTGCATGGTCTTATTCATGCTCTGGGTTTTTGGAATGCGTTTCATTATGGCAACTTATTGCATCTTTCAAAGGAAATATCAAAGCCACTTGGCCTTGTTTGGTTGTTAGCAGCATTTCTTTTTATATTGGCTGCTATTTATTTCCTGGTAAGGAAAAATAATTGGGAAAGAGTAGCAATTTTAGCGATAGTCTTTTCCCAGGTAGTTGTTTTTTATTCCTGGAAAGAAGCTAAGTATGCTACAATCATAAATTTCCTTATTTTAATTATTATTATACCTGTTGTTGCAGGAAAGCGGTTTGATAATACAGTAAAGAGAGAAGCGCTCGAACTGCTTTCGGGGCCCAGGCAAGATGACTTTGTGATCACCACCGAAATGTTGGAAAAGCTGCCCGCTATTGTTCAAAGATGGCTCGTGAGGTCTGGTGTTGCCGGCAAGCTGAATATAAACTTTGTGCGACTTAAACAAGTTGGGAAAATGCGTTTAAAGCAGGATAGTAAGTGGATGCCTTTTAGGGCAACGCAGTATTTTTCGATAGAGGAGCCTCAGTTTGTATGGAAGGTTCAGGTTGAAATGCTGCCATTTATTACGATGGATGGCCGTGATAGATTCAAAGATGGAAAAGGGGAGATGCTTATTAAATTATTTGCACTATTTAATATAGCGTCTGCTGGCAGAACACCCCGGATGAATGCCGCAACAATGGTGCGCTACCTGGCTGAAATAACCTGGTTTCCTACGGCTGCTCTAAGCAACTATTTAAGTTGGTCGTTAATGGATGCAACAACAGTAAAAGTTACTATGACTTATAGCGACATTTCAGTTACAGGAATAATGCAGTTCACTGAAGAAGGTGATCTTATGAGTTTCGAAGCAGATCGGTTTATGGGAAACGGAAGGACCGGGTCTATGCGAAAATGGCTTGTTGAAGCCAAAGAGTATAAAACTTTCAACGGCGTAAGAATTGCACATAAAAATGCCGTAAGCTGGAAGCTTGCATCCGGTGATTTCAATTGGGCCGATATCGAAGTAACTGATCTCGAATACAACAAGCCTGTTTTATATTCGAATTAACGCAAATTCGTTTTTAACGCACCAGGTACGGTAAGATAAGAAATGCGTTATTCATATGCAATTTGTAATATGCTGCATGTAAGTCGGGTACTTGTATTTGTATGCTGACAAATCATTTTACTCTTTGCGTTTTATCTTCTTAAACTGTTAGTATTTTTAGTAGCTAATTACAGCTATAATTGTAGAAGTTTTTATTTGAGCTAAAATGTAAAGGGTGCATCAATGAATAAGTTACAAAGAATGTTGTTGTTGTTAATAATAAACTGCCTGTTTGTTTTTGGCAGTATGGCACAGGGATCTAAGAACGATAGCTTGCTGGCTTTTTCTTATTTTATAAACAATGGGAAAGATGGACTGCACATGGCTTATAGTGCCGATGGTTATTCCTGGTTGGCATTAAAAAATGGCCGTTCATATTTGACACCCATATTAAGTAAGGACAGTCTTATGCGTGATCCGTGTATTATAAGGGGTAGTGACGGCATATTTCATATGGTTTGGACCGTTAGCTGGAAAGAACGCGGAATTGGTTATGCTAATTCGAAAGATTTGGTAAACTGGAGTAAGCAGCAATACTTGCCCGTTATGGAGCATGAACCACTTGCAACCAATGCCTGGGCGCCTGAAATAACTTTTATCCCTGAGCAAAACGAGTACATGATTTATTGGGCAACTACTATCCCTGGAAAATTTCGTGTTTCCGAAAATTCCGGCGATCATAACCACCGCATCTATTATGTTACAACAAAAAATTTTGTTGATTATGGTGAAACCAAATTACTCTACGACCAGGATTTTAATGTGATTGATGCCACTATTCAAAAGGTAAACGGACGCTATGTAATGATACTAAAAGATGAAACATTAAAGCCTTCTCCACAAAAGAACCTGCGTATTGCTTTTACCGATCATGCCACCGGTGGTTATAGTAAACCGTCGTTGCCAATTACCGGTAACTACTGGGCAGAGGGACCTACTGCTATTAAATTAAAGGATGAATGGGTCGTGTATTTTGATAAATATCGGGACGGTAAATACGGAGCCGTTTCAACTAAAGATTTTGTAAAGTGGACAGATATTTCGGCTAAGATAAATATGCCCGAAGGAATTAGGCATGGAACTGTTTTTAAGATTTCGGCGGCTGAATTAGCGGTATTGAAAGCGGTGCAATAATTTAATTCGTTATGTGTAATATTACTGCCTTTAGCAAGTCCTGATTTCGTTCATCAAAATAAAGATCACATGGATTTTTCCAATAAAGTTGCTATTGTAACTGGTGCAGGGCAGGGTATCGGGTATGAAATTTGCCGGCGGCTTGCTTTGCAGCATGCACAGATTATTTTAAATGATGTGGATAAAACGTTGGCTGAATCGGCGGCAGGCCAAATAAACCGGGAAGCCAAAAAAGATTGCTGCCTGGCAATGGCAGGTGACGCAGGGGATACTCATTTTCTTTCCCAGGTGGTCCAGGATGCAGCTAAGAAGTTTGGCAAACTGGATATTGTGATTGCAAATGCAGGCATAACATTATTTGGAGATTTTTTCACCTATTCGCCCGAAGCTTTTAACAGGGTAATGCAGGTAAACCTGGCAGGGACCTTTTTCCTGGCACAGGCCGCTGCTAACCAGATGAAGCAACAGGATAGCGGTGGGTCTATATTGTTTATGTCATCGGTAACGGGTCACCAGGCGCATAAAAACCTCGCCGCCTACGGTATGAGCAAAGCAGCATTGGAAATGCTGGCAAAGCACCTCGTAATTGAATTGTCGCCTTATAAAATAAACGTAAATGCTATTGCTCCCGGAGCTACCTTAACCAGCAGAACCCTTGCTGATGAAAATTATGTAAACACCTGGGCTAAAATTACCCCAATGGGCCGTCCGGCCACAGTTGCAGACATTGCCTCGGCTACCCTCTTTCTTGTTTCCGATTCAGCAAAACACATTACGGGCCAAAGCCTTGTTATTGATGGCGGATGGACATCCGTAAGCCAATCCCCTTACTAAGATTAGTATAAGAAATGACGGTGCTTTCACCGAAGCTGGACTTGTCCCTGCTGTTACAGGCTAATTGGTAACCCTGTGTACCTTCGGTTTTAACGACTGGTTATTCGTAAGGCTTTCATTCGTTACAGCTTTTTCCAGGTCTTTTGACTTGGCAGGTTTGGTTATAAAAGCAACAGCGCCCAATTCCAAAAGCTCAGCCTCATCTCCCGGTCGTTTTGAAGTGGTATATATTACTACCGGGATTTTACTTAAAAGCACATCTTTTTTTATTTCAACCAGGCTCTGTTTGCCGGTGAGCTTTGGCATGTTTATATCTAAGAATAAGAGGTTCGGAAGGCTTTGTTTATTGTTATGCAGATAGTCAAGTGCTTTACATCCATTATCTGCCTGTATGCATTTGGCAGCCGGGTAATACTGATGAATAATATCACAGAAAATTGCCCTGTCATCGTCGTCATCGTCCACAATCATTACAGTAAAACGCGGTTGCATGTTGCTAGATTTAGGTGGCTTTTACACCGGGTAATAAAGCCAAGTTACAAGCAAGTATAGAAATTTATTATGATCATCGGTAACGTTCCAAATTGAATTCTTCCTAGGACTTACGATGGTTTTGTTAAACACTTAGGAATGAATACACAAGGCATGATTAAACATTTTCAAGTGTGTGAAAATGTTTTGAAAAAACCTGGAACTATTTTCAGGGTTGCTTGTTTTTTACCTGGTACCAGGGGCTATCCATGGATAGTAAAAAGGTTGCAGTAAAGTTTCTTAAACTCAGCAGTAATTTAAGTAGTGATTAAGCTTGAAATCTTATAAACTGGTAAAAGGCGGAAACAACATTTATCGGCATACTTTTTTAGTCTAGTTCTGTTTTTCAGGAAAATAATTTTTAATGTAGCCCTTAAGACAATGGTATGAACCCATCAAAGAAACATATAGTGTTACTCGAAGATGATCCCGATGATACTGAGTTTTTTCGCACCGCACTCCAGGACACACACCCCGGCTGCCAACTTACTACTGTGGTAGATGGAAGGCATCTTAAGGGCGTTCTAAGGGAAATTGAGCATCCCGACGTTATCGTTATGGATTATAATCTTCCCGGGAAACCCGGAACTGAATATCTTAAAGAAATCAGGTCAGACAAAAGTTTCGACAGGGTGCCAGTCGTTATGTTTTCATCACATAAAAACCCCGTCCATATTGACGCTTGTTTGTCAAATGGCGCCGTTCATTACTATTTAAAGCCGCAAACTTTTACTGAAATAAAGGAAGTGGTAAATAGGATCTGTAATGACAGTGCTGGTTTTCCGACCCTTTCATCTCTCTGAAAAAGGAGTTCTTGTTCCAGGAAACCACCCAAAAACCAGGCTTGAGCTATCCCCGTTTTGAAATTTTAGTACCTTAAATCCCGGGAATATCTGCCTGATTCTTTAACCTGTATCTCTTTCTTCAATCAATTTCCGACCTTCCTGTAACATCAGTAAAAGACAGGCTTGCCTCATTGCTCATTTGTTTTTGCCTTCCAATAAATGTGCTGACTGTTGTTCCGGCTTTTACCGTTTGTTTGTAAATGATTCCGGGTTAGTATTTGGTCAAAATCAATCCGCCAGTGAATAGCTGGTCTCATGGGTCAGGAAACACCATCATATACTTTTTGAATTACAATATTCGCCCTGCCTGCTACTGCGTATTTGGATTGCACAATGTATCTTCCGGCATATATGAGTAACCGGGTTAGTTATTTAAATAGTTTATATTTATGCAGGAACGGAACACTACGAAAAAATAGGTGGCAGCCAGGATTTGTATGCCGATATAATATTCCAAAACAAGCAAACAGATGTTTCTTACAAGTCAAAAGCAACGAAAATATAGCTACGTTTTACCCGGGAAATTTAGGGCACGCTTTTTGCAAAACTTAAATTCCAAACCATTCTATGAGTATCCATAAAAAAATGGAAACCGCCATCAATGATGTATCGGCTATAAACATCATTGATGAAAAGGTTTTCTTTGAGCAACAGCTTATACCTAAAATTCAAGTCATTCGTGACTTAATGCTCTTTCCATATATCCACCACAATGACTTTCATGAATACCTGGAAATTTTTAGAAATGATATTCAACTTGATATAAATGCTTGTCAACAAATAAAAGCAGATGCACCAATTGAAGAAAAGGAAGCTTTATTAAACTTAGTTAAAAGTCATATCAAGGCAAAAATGCGGGTAGTTGTATTCGCGTTTTCATATTACCTGCAAAACAAGGCATTGCTTTATAAAGAAGAAAAAGGTTCCAGCATTTATACCATGAACACATCTAACAATGATTCATATGGACCTTCTGTAATTTATTCGAAATAGCTCCACCTACTGCGTTTTATTGTTGTTTGATAATACCCCATTCTATTATTCGCTTGCGAAAATCAATAAGTCTTGCCGGCGATGTTACGTTCAAAATACGTTTCTAAGAAGCGAGCGTTACTTTTTAATTACACAATTCAGTTAGTAGTAAATAATTAATTTTTATCTATACTAACTGCTAACAGCATTGATTGTTTATTACATTCTTTATTTAAATAATCTTTTTCATACATCGGATAATTCAATCCAAACTGGTGCATGATCGCTTGATTTTTCCCACCCGCGTACGTGACGATCAACACCAGCGGTTTTCAATTTTTTATCGAGCTGCGGGCTTAATAAAAAGTGATCGATTCGCAAGCCGGCGTTTCTCTCATAAGCATTCCGGAAATAATCCCAAAAAGTATAGATGGTTTCTGTTGGATACAATTTTCGCAAAGCATCTGTCCAGCCCTGGTCTACAAGCGTTTTAAATGCGGCTCTTGTTTCCGGTCTGAATAGGGCATCGTCCACCCATCGTTCAGGTTTGTAAACATCTTTTTCGGTAGGCATTACGTTATAATCACCGGTTAATACAACCGGTATTCCGGAGGCAAACAATTCTGCCGCATGCAAGGTTAATCTCTTAAACCAGCTTAGTTTGTAATCAAACTTTGGCCCGGGTGCAGGGTTACCGTTTGGCAGGTAAAGACAGCCTATCAAAATGCCTTCAACCATGGCTTCAATATAACGGCTATGCATATCGTCTTCGTCGCCGGGAAGTGTTTTGCGAACTTCCTGCAGGTTGTCCTTACGCGAAAGTATAGCAACTCCATTCCAGCTTTTTTGTCCATGCCAGATGGCATGATAACCCGCATCCATAATCGCTGCTTCGGGAAACTTTTCCTGGGGTGCTTTTAACTCCTGCAGGCATACGATATCCGGCATCGTTTCCTGTAACCAACGAAGTAAAACAGGCAATCTTCCATTCACACCATTCACATTATACGTAGCTATTCTCATCAATAGGAATTTTTAAATTTCGAGATATTAATAAAGCTGGTAACAGTAGCCCATTTGTATATTGAAGATATAAGCTATTAACTACTGATTGAATATAGAAGCAGGCACCAGGCTGCCCTAATGAGGCAAATGCATTTTTATTTTCCCATAAACCCAGGTGCCGGCTATGGCACTTAAAAGCGAAACAATAATTACAGTTGCACCCGTTCCTATTTGCGCAAATAATGGTCCCGGGCACGCGCCTGTTAATGCCCATCCAAAGCCAAAGATTAATCCTCCAAAGATCTGTCCACGGCTAAATTTTTTTGCTGGTATTTCAATCGGTTCTCCATAGATAGATGTTACCTTAAACTTTTTTATCAGCCATACACTAATCATTCCAACTGCTACTGCCGATCCTATTACACCAAACATGTGAAAACTTTGCAGTCGAAACATTTCCTGTATTCGAAACCATGAAATTACTTCTGCTTTCACCAGTACAATTCCAAAAAAAACGCCGGCTACGAGGTATTTTAAATTATACCACCAGGGGTGATTAAGCTCACTTTCGTTGACACTGATATCCATCGACCTAACTTCAAAATCGGTATTCTCAGTTAAGAATTGATGGTGCTGTTGCTCCTTTATTAATTCGTCGTTTTTCATAGCGGGTGTATTATAAATGCTTAAGAATATAGGGTAAAATCAGGTTAGCCATAATAAAACCTCCTGCCATAAAACTGGTTGTAGCAATAAGGGATGGCAACTGCAATGTGCTCAAACCCATAATGGCATGACCGCTGGTACATCCACCGGCATAACGGGTTCCGAAGCCCACTAAAAATCCTCCCAAAACCATTAAGAGGAGGCCTTTCGTAGTAAATAGATTTTGCCAGGTAAAAAGATCTGCCGGAACCAGGCCATCGTAATTTGTAATTCCATAGCCGCTTAATTCGGTTACTAGCCTCGGGTTTAATTCAATTGGTGCGGGGTTGCTGAAAAATTGAGCGACAACTATGCCGCCAATTAATACACCAGTCACAAAAACTAGATTCCACGTTTCTTTTTTCCAATCGTATTTAAAAAAAGGAATATTAGCAGGGAAACAAGCAGCACAAACATGCCGGAGCGAAGAACTGATACCAAAAGCTTTGTTTCCAATTACTAACAAAAGCGGCACCATTAATCCAATTAAAGGGCCCGAAACATACCAGGGCCATGGCGAAGTCAAAATAGATATCAGCATATAGATAATTGATATGATATAGTTTGATTCAAGCTTGGATGCTTTTTAATTAAGAAATTACAAACTTAAAAATAGCTAAAAAACAAGGGAATGCATTTCAACTATAAGCAGGGCAAAAACAATGCGTACTAAGTAAACTTTTTTTGATTCACAGTAGTACGTATTTTTTTGCAAATACTTGTAGAGAATTACTATTCCAGGTTTACATCCTATGGCAGATCCAAGACCCGGCATATACTAAATAAAACATGCTGTCTTCTCAAAACAAACTGGCCTTATTTTTTAAGCCTGATCATACTTCAATTCAAGCGTTTAAAAATGAATAAGTTGATCAGAATAATACTCCTTCAGTTAACTATCCTCTTATTTTTTTGCAGTAGCATTAACGCCCAGCATGAGCATCACACGCCGGCAAAAGATACTGTTTTGCCAAAGGTGAACTTACAGGATTCGATGATACAGGAACAAAACCGTATTGATAGTAGCAGGTTGGAGCAACATCATCATATGATGCAGATGCCTCACGCATTTTCCCGTAATCTTCCCATGACCAGGAACGGCTCTGGTACTGCCTGGCTTCCGGATAATACTCCTATGTACGGCTATATGTTTCATGCCGGGAACTGGATGTACATGTTGCATGGTCATGCTTACCTGCGCTATAACAAGCAGGATCTATTGGATAAAGGCAGCCGTGGAGATAGCAAAGTTGATGCGCCCAATATGATAATGCTGATGGGACAACGAAATGTTGGACAGCGTGGATTGTTTCACTTCAATACCATGTTCTCGCTGGACCCTTTAACTGTTGGAGGCGAAGGCTATCCTTTGCTTTTTCAAACCGGAGAAACTTACAACGGTAAACCCCTTGTCGACCGGCAGCACCCGCATGATTTGTTCAGTGAATTATCTGTGAGTTATGCGAATGCCTTATCTAAACAGTCGGATATTTTTATTTATGTTGCTTATCCCGGCGAACCGGCATTAGGACCTGCGGCTTATGTTCATCGTCCTTCCGGATTTTTTAACCCCGATGCTCCGTTAACGCATCATTGGGTAGACGCTACGCACATAACTTTTGGAGTTGCCACTTTGGGCTATCGCTATGGAAATTTTAAAATTGAAGGTTCCTCTTTTACAGGCAGGGAACCAAATGAAGAACGATACGATTTTGATAAGCCGAAGTTTGATAGCTGGAGTGGAAGATTGTCTTATAATCCTTCTGCCAAATGGGCGATGCAGGTGTCGCATGGCTTTATTAAATCACCTGAAATATTGCATGCAAACGAAGATGTAAACCGAACAACAGCATCGGCTACCTATAGTACAAGAGGCAAGGGAGAGACCTTTACAAACATCACTGCAGTATGGGGAATGAACAAAGTAAAAGACCATCACGCCGAACATGGAATATTGCTCGAAGCAACCAGGTCGGTACAGCGGTCAACCATTTATGGACGTTATGAATGGGTAGAAAAGTCAATTGAAGAACTCGACCTGGATGAATCGATCTTTGGCCATGATGCAATCTTTCCTGTTCATGCATTTACGGCCGGTACTTCTTATGATTTTTTGACTCTCGGCAAAACAAAACTGGCATTGGGAGCGCAGTTAAGTATTTTTCATCCTGCAAAAAAATTAAGTGCTATCTACAGCGAAAACCCTATTGCGGCCCAGGTTTACTTGCGAATTTATCCAAGAGCAATGGGCACGCGGGTTGGCAATACTTACAAACCATATTGACGACTATTTATTAATTATTAAAACTGATGTTATGAATGGAAATCAGATGTTTCAATCCTGTATTGATGCCTGTTTAAAATGTGCTTCCATGTGTAATTTTTGTGCTGCTGCCTGCACCAGGGAAGAAGATGTAAAAATGATGGCAGCTTGTATCCGGCTTGATATGGAATGTGCAGCTATCTGTTATGCAGCCGCTTCCTTAATGAGCATGGGAAGTAGTAAAGCAAAAGAGATCTGTCGTATTTGTGCAGAGATTTGCGAGGCTTGTGCGCAGGAGTGCGATAAACATGGTCAACATATGGATCATTGCCGGCAATGTGCCGAAGCCTGTCATCGTTGTGCTGAAGAATGCAGAAGCATGGCGGGCGAAACAGCCTTTGCATAAGCCGTATTAACACAATAAAAAATGTTATTCGCCAGCAGGTATCCCAGCTTGCAGGGTACCTGCTTTTGTTTTTTTAGCCCTGTTCTGCAAGCATTGATTAATTTTTATCGGATGCATATCGATTACGTAGCAAGAAAGCCCAAAGACCTGTCAAAAATAAACCTGAAGGATTATGAAGAACTGTTGTGGTGGTCTTACATACTGCGGGTACCACCGGAAAGGATTATTGCGACTATTGAAGACGTAGGAAGTTCTGCGGAAGTTGTTAAACAGGCTCTGAAACAAAAACAGTTATAGGATTTTTTAATGGCGCTGGCCAGGTAAAATGTCTCAAAAATTTTCAAATAGAAGGCAAGTGGTGAACATTTGATCACTACTGTTAAATTTATATTCTGCAGGTTATTTGGTTTCGCACTTAGAGGCTTTGTTGGGTTATAACTACCTTGTCAGACATACTGCTTAATTGTAATTACCAGTGCCATTTAAAAGTGGCTTTAATCGCTTGTAAGCGCCACTTTGAACTAAGTTCTTCTATGAAGAAACCAAGTTCGTAAAGGGGCAACTTTATAGTAACTATTTGCTTTGAAATAAATACAATGGTTGTTGGGATGGGAGGTTTATTTTTGTGCCAGTTTGTAGTTAAACAGGAGAGATGCCAGAGTGGTTGAACGGGGCGGTCTCGAAAACCGTTGTACCTGCAAGGGTACCCAGGGTTCGAATCCCTGTCTCTCCGCCAGTATGATTATAAGTAGTTGCAGTGATTCAAAGCACAACTGTCTATTACTTTGATCTCAATTAAAGGCTGGTTGACATCAAAAATTTCCCCCGATAAGTTGCATCGAATTGGTACTTGCCATAAATCATACCTTACAAACAGATTATATTTCCGAAATTTATCTGTCTGTAACAATTGCTTTATGAATAGACATCTTTTATGCATTCTTCTAATTTGCCCGCTGCTTTTAATGGCCACCTTTGGCAGCGTATCAGGACAAAGCAAAAAAGCAACCAAACATTATTTGTATGTGGCTACCCCGGGCATTCGGGATTACCTCGGATATGGTGGCCACGGGATCCTTGTATTTGATATGGATAACAATCACCGGTTTGTAAAGCGCATTCAAACACAGGGCTATCATCCCGACAAAACACCGTCAAACGTCAAGGGGGTAGCAGTCAGTATTCCAAACAATAGCATTTACATAACTACATTGGAATCACTTCAGCGAATTGATCTTAGTACTGAAAAACTGGTTTGGGAAAAAAGCTTTGAAGGCGGATGCGATCGCATGTCGATATCTCCAGATGGAAAAACGATGTACCTGCCGTCTTTGGAAAAAGACTTTTGGAATGTAATCAATTGTGAAACGGGTGAAATCATAAAGAAAATTTCAGGATTTAAAAGAGCTCATAATACGCTTTATGGCCCTACGGGAAATTTTGTATACATGGATGATATCGGTAATCCCTGGCTCTATATTTCCAATACAAAAACGCAGGAGATCAGTAGTAAAGTAGGACCCTTTTCCAATAATGTTCGACCGTTTACGATCGACTCAAAGGAAAAATTTACATACATAACAGCTGATAGCCTGCTTGGTTTTGAAGTTGGTGATCTACAGTCTGGAAAAGTGCTTCAAAAGGTGGTGGTGGAGGGCTGGGATAAAGGACCTGTAAGACGGCATGGTAATCCAAGCCATGGCATTGGACTTACACCTGATGAACAAGAATTATGGTTATGCGATGGCCGCAATATGCGCCTCCATATTTTCGATGCAAAAGCTCCATTCCAGCAACTAACTACCATACCCTTAAAGGATATGCCAGGCTGGATAACTTTTAGCATGGACGGGCGTTTTGCTTATCCCTCCAGTGGTGAAGTGATTGACGTTAAGACAAGAAAGATTGTCACTGACCTTCAGGATGAATTTCACAATTATGTGGCAAGTGAGAAAATGATCGAGATAGTGTTTGATGTGAAAAAAGTAGTTAGGATTGGCGACCAGTTTGGCATTGGCCGTGCAAACAAATAACCCCGGTGTTTTTCATTTTTTTAAACACATAATTTTTGTTGATCAACTTCATAAATACTTTTAATCACTGTATACAAACCATGTTTGGCATAAATGAAGTATAAGGAAGTCCTGTAGCAATACTTATGTAAATATGCGCTTAGTTCAATAATACCAACAAGCAGCCTTTAAAGCCTGTTACTTTATTTCGAAACTGTATTCACCTGCTTTCACCTTAAATGGTTTTATAGAATTTCCGCTTTTAATGTCACTCATAATTTTACCATTTAACCAAACAGATTTACCATTTGGAAACTGTATACTTGCTGTTGCATTGGGAGGAACAGTTACCTGGTAGATCACTGAGTTGCCTGATCTTTTCCAATTAGAAATAATAGTTCCGAATGGACCCTTATGTTCTGCTTTAAAAAATTCAAGGCCTTCCACAAAATTGGGAAACAACAACACATTTTTAAATCCCGGTTGCGACTCGTCTGGTTTAATGCCACCAAGCCCTTTGTAAAGCCAGGCACCAATTTCGCCAAACATAATATGGTTTAATGAAATGTCATTTGCAGCTTCTATGTTCCAGTTTTCATATAAAGTTGTAGCACCATTCTTTATCCACCAACCCCAGGATGGATAGGTTTCCTGTGATGCTACTTTGTATGCAACATCGGCGTACCCATTCTCACTTAACGCATTCAAAATAGCTTTAGCACCTAATATACCAACATCCAAATGAAAGCTGTCTGCTGCAACTCTTTTTGCAAGGTTCGCAGCTACGCCCGCTTTAACTTCATCCGGAACAATTCCCATATAAAGCGGCACTGCTAATTCCGTTTGAATGCCATCGCCATAAAGGCGGGTCACTTTATTGAGATATTTTTCATTGATGGCATTTTTTATTTTGTTTGCCAGCAAAGTATAGCGTAAATGATCTGCCTGTTTGTTAAACAGTTTTGCTGCTTTTGAAAGTATAACAGCATCGGTATAATAATAAGCGGAAGAGGTAAGTTCAACAGGCGATTTTGATTTTACCGGAACCCAGTCGCCAAGTCCCCAGGAAGTTAGTCCAGAAGGACTTAATTCATTAATATGATCTACGTATAGCTTAATGTTATCGTAATTATCGGCCAATATTTTTGTATCACCGTAGAAGAGATAAATTTCCCAGGGAATGATGGCAATAGTACTTGTCCAGTCGGGCCCGTTGCCCCAAGCAAAGCCCCAGTTACTGGTTGGAATAATGGAAGGTAGCACGCCGTTGGGTTGTTGTGCATCCCGGTGATCCGCCATCCATTTTTCATAAATGGTAATTGCGTCAAAACTGTATAATCCTGTTTCAATGGCAATATGTGCATCACCTGTCCAACCGTTCTTTTCCCTCTGCGGACAATCGGTAGGATAGCCAAATAAGTTGGACAAATAAGAATTATTGGTAGCCTCCCAAATTTTGTTGATAGTTGTATTGGATGATGTTATAGAGCCAACCGGGGAAACATCACTATGCATAAAATAACTCTTCAAGCTTTCCTTAGTTAATTGTATTGGCTCGCTGCTGTTTACTTCTACGTATTGAAAACCTTTATAATTAAAGCGGGGCATAAAAGTTTCTTCGCCTTCACCTTTCAAAATAAAAATATCGGTTTGAAAAGGATCCAGATCATCCGTTGGCCTATAATGTACATCGATATTTGACATATCGGCATGACCGTTTTTATATAATCTTTCAGTATGCTTTAAACGTATCACCGTACCTGCTTTTCCTTTTACCTGTAATTGACTAACACCCGCAATATTTCTTCCCAGGTCGAAAATATAATTGGTGTCATTAAATGCATGAATGCTTTTGCTGGCAATTTCTTCCACATTCCTGATTGGTTGTAAGGCTTGCGCTACAATGTTGGTAGAAGGTGCTGGCCTGTAAATTGCCTGCTTCCATTTCGATTCATCAAATCCGGCAGCATTCCAGCCTGGTTGTTCTAAACGGGCGTCAAAGTGTTCTGCAGTATAGATGCTATTAAAAATTACAGGGCTTAACGATGTTTTCCATTGGTCATCTGTAATGATAGTTTCAGAGGTGCCATCGGCATAAGCTATACGCAGGTCCATACAAAATGCCGGGCGACCTCTCCATGCAGCTTCGTGAAAATTCCATACAGCAGTAGATTGGTGGTTGTACCAGCCATTGCCAAGTAATACACCCACCACATTTATACCATCCTGTAATTGTGATGTAACATCGTAAGTAACATATAATGTCCGCCGGTCGAAACGCGTATACATAGGATCAAGCTTGTGGTTGCCGATTTTCTGACCATTAACAGATAGCTCGTATAATCCTGCAACTGCAATATATGCCCTTGCCGTTTTTATTTTTTTAGTATTCGAAAATGTTTTTCTGAAATAGGGTGCTGGTTTCAGGCTAATATTTCCATCATCACTTATCCAGGCACCCTTCCAGTTTTTCATGTCCATCATGCCTGTTTCGAAGAAAGCGATTTCACTGCCATTACTTCTAATGTTCTGCTTATCCCAGGTTTGTATTTTCCAATAGTATTTGGTAAATGGCTGCAACGGTTTGCCATTATAAGTTACACGGTTAGCATCAGAATTTACTATACTGGTCTGCCACATGTTACCCATGCCTTTTAGCAGTTGCAGGGAATCTGTAGCAACAAGAACCTGGTAGGCAAGTTGTTTTGCACCTGTTCTTTTATCAGTTAACATCCATGAAAGTCTTGGCTGTTTTGCATCGATGCCAATAGGATTAAAAAGATGTTCGCAACGAAATTCAATTGCTTTACTGTGTTGGCTAAATCCATCTGATCCGAAAACTATAATGCCAATAAAAAACAAGGCTTTTCTAAGAAGATTACACTTTGTCAATGTATTTATTTTTAATTAAGAACATTTTTGCGAATACCATCTTTATAGTAGTAACATCGGGAATAACTCACCATTAAATCATTTCACTTTCTTGTTGCCTGTTTCCTGTTCTGTTTAGTAATGCTATAATACCAATCAAAGGTCCGATGGCTAACAACATATAGAGGTATTGTGATGGAACAATTGTGGCGGCAAAATTAATGGCTTGCAGGCTCAAAATGGTGATAGAAAAACCTATACAATTCACGATCGTAAGGGATGCGCCTTTAGAAGTTGCGGGAGCATGGGTAGCAATTAAGGTAGAAAATAAAGGAGAATCCGAAATAACCGTCATACCCCAAAGAAAGAGGAAACCAATAGCTAATACAGAATTGGCAGTAACCAATAAAATGGGAGAGAGCAGGCAACAGGCGCAGGATATTACCAGGGAAATAGTAGCCAGGTTTTTTGCTCCGAATTTATTAGCCAGTGATCCGCTGATAACACATGCCAAACCGCCGGATGCAATAACCAAAAAGGAAAGTATTGCCACTGGTAAATTTACAGTTGGATGTAAATGGTTGTAGGTAGTAATAATTACGGGAACAAAGGCCCAGAAAGTATATAGTTCCCACATATGGCCAAAATAGCCAAGCGCCGCAATGCGAAAATTCCTGTTTTCAAAACCTTTTAAAAATGAGGTCAGTTTTATTTTTTGCCCTGCTTTTCTATATTGTCCATCGGGTACACACAGTTGTATGATTATTCCCCCGGCAATCGAAAGAATACTGGTACCATAAACTACATACCGCCAATTAATTAAGAACAAAAATTGTTTTAATAAATGTGGTAATGCAGTACCAATAACAAGTGCACCTACCAGGAAACCAAGTGATTTTCCAAGTCCCTCCTTATAATGATCCGAAGCGATCTTCATGCCTACAGGGTAAATGCCTGCAAGAAAAAAACCGGTAAGTAATCGTGATACCAATATGCCGGTTTCAGGCAGTTCCTGTATGCTAATACCCAGGTTACAACAAGCAGCACAGAGGGCACTTGCAAAGAATACACGCGAAGGGGAGAACCTGTCTGCAATACTAAAAACTGCAAAGAATAATGTTCCGGTAATAAATCCTAGTTGTATAGCACTAGTAAGATGTGCCAGGAAAAAACGATCAAGTTCCTGCTCTTTCACCAGTTCGAAAATAACGGCATTTCCAGCAAACCAAACGGAAGTGCAGAAAAATTGAGCAAATACAATTGCAGGAAGGATAGCTTTTTCAAATTGCTTTTTATCCGAAACGACTTGCTGCATATTATTAAATGTAAATAGCCAGCTTGTTTTTTATTTGACAAAAAAGTTCACTGTTCTCTTATTATGCTGCAAGTTGAAATTTATTGTTAGCCAGTGTGCCCCAAGCATTGATAATGCTTGATTTATCATTTTAGTTTTGGAATAATCTTAAAATCAAATCACCTTGTTATCAATAGTATTAAATAAGAAGATTATGTTTTTATAGTTAATAAATCAGGTAAATGCTTCTGGTATTATAATGCATTTGAAAGTTTGATCACAAAGAGGGATGCAGGTGCATCACCTGGCTTCAGACCCGAAAGATCGATGATACAATCGTTACCTGCATTTTTTACATTTACTATTTTTCCTGAACCCAGTATAACAGCTTTGGTGCCTGCTGATGATTTAAAATTACGAATACGGAATTGTGGCTGGTAAGCAGGTAATGTACAATAAAGATCTTTGTTTTTTACCGTAAAAAATGCTTCCACATGTGCAAGTCCAGGTTTTGGTTTTACCATTTCAGCAATGCTATAACCTGCCATAAAACTTTCAGCTTTCTTCTCAGGCAATTTTCCTTCGCTCCATTGATAAGATTGCCTGAATGCTTTGGTACCATAAATAGATTCACCATTTGTTTGCAGCCAGGCACCCATATCCGTTAACCTTTGTTGCATGATAACGGGAATTCTGCCATCAGCTGTGGGCCCGATATCAAGCAGTAAATTGCCACCCCTGCTTACAATGTCTACCAGCATAAGAATAAGGTCGTGACTTGTTTTATAATCGCCGATCTTTTCCTTCCTGTTATAGCCATAAGAATGACCAATTCCCTGGCTTTCTTCCCATATTACACTGGCATCCATACCACTGCCATACTCAGAAGTGGTATAAGTGGCACCGGTATTTTTTCCTCTTGTATTATTCCCCCAGCGATCATCAACCACCACCTCTTTCGCTACAGGCGATTCGTTAAATAGCCAGGCTAAAAGTTCCTCGCTATGCCACGCCGTATCTGATAATTCCCATTCGCCATCAGAGAAAATAATGGAAGGTTTGTATTTCGTAACAAGGTCTTTAAACTGGGGAGTCATATGCTCTTTTACATAGCGTTTTTTGTCCGATAACCAAAGTGGGTTATACCATTCATATAACGAATAATAATAACCCATTTTCAAGCCGGAATCCCTGACAGCTTTAGTAAGATCGCCTAATAAATCCCGCTTTGGTGTACCAGTCACCGCATTCCAGGGCCTGTTCCAGGTCCGGTCGGCTTCAGGGCTATTCCATAGGCAATAGCCCTCATGATGTTTAGAAGTAAGTACTACATATTTGGCACCTGATTTTTTAAAAACATCAGCCCACTCTTCGGGGTTATACATTTCTGCCTTAAACTGTTTTTCAAATTGGGGGTATTCAAAACCTTCGCCATAGTTTTTGTCGTGGAAAGCTTTAAAGTCCTTTTGTTTTTGCGTTAATTGATACCAGTACCATTCGGCATAACTCACGCCGCTGTTTGGTATTACAGGTGCAAAAGAAGGTACAGCATAAACTCCCCAATGTATAAAGATTCCAAATTTATCCTGCTGAAACCATTCCGGCATTTTACGGGTGTTGAGCGAATTCCAGTTAGGCTGAAATGTTTGAGCCATTGCCGCACCAAAAATCGAAAGGGAAAATAGTAGGAGCGTTGCGTGTTTCATACCGGCTGGGATTTTATTAGAAGATCGTTGATGCTACAAGTTTATTACAAAAGCGCGAATGAATGGTGAAAAACCGGAATTGGCAGCTACAAAAATCAAAAATATAGAACTTGATTTACAGCTTTTCACTCCCTGTGGTTTGGGGAAGTTTTCATCCTCGGTTCCGTTCCGCTTAAAATGTATTTTATAAAAACGGTAAATTGGGTTAAAACACCCTTTTGGTAAGTAAAGCGAGTTGCGATTTTTGAAGTATTCTTTCCTGGGATGACTTACCTGGATTTATCTATAGATTGTTTTGCAGGTTTCCAGCCCTGGGATGGTGATATTTTGTTTATTAATTTTTCGTTTTCTTTTATAAATAACCGTACAAAAAGTTTTTTTTATTTCACATTTGAAGGTTTAAAAAAAATCGCCTTTTAATTCTTGATAATTTAATTTTTTAATATACTTTCCGATTCTTATTTGTTTATAGTAAACCTTAATTCAATCATTCTATGCGTAAAATTCTATTTTTTGCTGTCCTTGGTATTATTTTAAGTCAAAGCAGTTTCGCTAAAATTTGGCGGGTTAACAACAAGGCGGGTATTACGGCCAACTTTACAACTTTGCAGGCAGCGCACGACAGTGCCGCCAGTGGAGATACCATTCATCTTGAAGGATCTCCTTTTACATACGGCGGGCTTACCTGTAGTAAAAAAGTAACCATTATAGGTGCAGGTTACTACCTCAATGAAAATCCAAATACCCAGGCCGTAAAACAATTTTCTCAGGTGGCGGCCATGACATTGAACCACGGCTCTGCTGGTACTAGTATCATGGGCCTCGACTTTAAAGGAGCGGGTCTGAATATTTATGCGGGAGATATTACAGTCATCAGGAATAAGTTTTCCTATAACGGAGCCAATGAAGATGATTATGCAGGCATAATAACCATATACTATATGAACAATAATGGTGCAATTGGTGCCAGTAATATTAATATCAGCCAAAACTACGGTGTAGCAATCAGCAATACTTATCCATCGACTGGTTTGCTAATAACCAATAATTATATAACCTATGGTACAGCCTATTCTTTCGGTCAAACAAATTTGGGTTTGAATGTAAACAGCATAGCATTGGTTCAAAATAACGTATTCAATTATGGCAATATAACGGCTTATAATTCTTCATTTACCAACAACATTATGTTGGGTGGCACTTTTAATGGTACCGGGAATCTCACTGCAAATAATATAGGCAATGCCAATCAATTTGGTAGTCTAAATGGCAATAAAGCCAATATTGATATGGCAACTGTATTCATTGGAACCGGTGAGGGCATATCTTCCGATGGCCGCTGGAAATTAAAAGCTGGTTCTCCTGGAATTGCATCCGGTTACGGAAGTACGGCCGGCAACCCTGTAGATATAGGCATGTATGGCGGTACTTCAAAATATGTACCGTCTGGTATGCCACCCATTCCTGCTGTTTACTTTTTTGAGAACCAGCCTATTGGAAGTAACACAGATCCTATTGACGTTCAGATTAAAGTAAAATCAAATTAGCGTTCTCATTCAGTTGATTGATCTTACAATGTGATGTTAGTTGTTATTAATTGCTCCAGGCTTTTTTAAGCGGGTGAACAAGAATAGCAAAGGCATTAATTGCATAAGATCAATACGCCCTAATTTGATGTTTGTTTTTCGGTAAATGTTTGCCGATTAGTTTCCTGCTGTACTTCTTCCATTATTTAAAATTGCCTGCGTCCTATCCGACAAAGATTCCCGGGTATAGGGCGATCATAGCATCGTCGAAAAATAGCTTCAATTTTTATGAAAAACTGCTGGTGTTTTATCAAATATGTTTTGACCATTATCCTTTTTATTGGGGCTATGCCCGTTCAGGATGTAAACGGCCAAAATGTAAGTAAGCTGGAATATTTTATTAATGCCGATCCTGGCTTTGGAAAAGGCGTTAATGTTCCTATTACTGCATCCACAGATGTTACTGCTAATTTCCAGGTACCTGTTACTTCATTTCCAAAAGGTTTTCACCAGCTTTTTGTAAGAAGCTTTGTAACTCCTTACCAGCTTACAATTGATGGAAAAGTTTTTGATAAAGGTGGCTGGTCACTTACCAGCAGCAGAACATTTTATAAAGAAACATTTGACGTAGCACCTGGTACTTTTTTAAACATAACACAGGGAGAATATTTTGCTGATACGGATCCCGGTTTTGGGAAAGGTGTAAATATTCCTGTAACACAAGGGGCTGATCTTACCAATGTAAGTTTTGCCTTTGATGTTACCTCGCTTTCTACCGGTTTTCATAACCTTTTTGTACGTTTTAAAGATGCTGCGGGAAAATGGGGATTGACATCTGTCCGCTCTTTTTACAAACAAAATCTTGGTAATGCGGGTGGCATTTTGCCAAATGTAGTAAAAGGAGAATATTTTGCTGATACCGATCCAGGATTTGGTAAGGGAATCAACCTTCCTTTTACGGCAGGGCAGGATTTAACCAACGTTGCTTTTTCGTATGATGTAACTGCTCTTACTAATGGTTTTCATAATATCTATACGCGATTCCAGGATGCTAATGGCAGATGGAGTTTAACATCGTCCCGCTCGTTTTATAAACAAACCCTCGACAATCCCGGTGGCACTTTACCTAACATAATAAAGGGTGAATACTTTGCAGATACTGACCCCGGTTTTGGAAAAGGAGTAAATATTCCAATTACACAGGCACAGGATCTTACCAACGTTGCTTTTGCTTTTAATATAACGGCATTATCCAACGGGTTTCATAACCTGTTTGTTCGTTTCCAGGATGCTAAGGGTAATTGGGGCCAAACTACATCGCGTTCATTCTACAAACAAAGCCTGGAGAATATCAATAGTATTCCACCTAATATAGTTCAACTGGAATATTTTGTTGATACCGACCCGGGTTTTAATAAAGGAAAGAAAGTCTCCATTACAGCCGGGCAAACACTGGATATGACCTTCCCGCTAAATATGAACGAGATTTCTGTTGGAAATCATACTTTGTATATCCGGGCCCAGGACGCAAAAGGTAACTGGAGCCTTGTTAACAGTGGTACATTTAAGGTAGAACCACCAAGCGAGTTAATTGTTTCTCTTGGAACTCTTGCTACAAATCTTTGCGCAGGTTTACCGGTTAAAGTTCCTTTTAGCGTAAATGCGTCTTTTGGATCAAATAACATCTTTACAGCTCAATTATCTGATGCCTCGGGAGGATTTTCAAACCCGGTAAATATTGGCAATTTTACAGGGACAACAAACGACACTGTAAGGGCAACCATTCCTGCCAATACGCCTGCCGGTTCTCTTTACCGCATCAGGGTTATAGCCAGCTCTCCCTTCGATACCAGTGGTGCCAGTTCCCAACTAGTAATCAAGCGGGTTCCTGAACAATCTTTTAGTATCACAGGTAAAACTGCCACCTGTATTGGTGCCCAGGCTTATTCGGCTAGCAGCATAGAGCCTAATACAACTTTTAGCTGGAATTTATCTGGTGGCGGAACCATGCAAACCAATGGCGCAAATGCTACTATTACCTGGACTACAGCCGGTACGCATACTGTAAGTTTAACACCATCAAACAGTTGCGGAAACGGGCAGGTAAGAACCTTGCAGGTAACAGTATTCACTACGGCGCCAGCCCTGGTTCCAACCATTTCAGTCAATAGCAGGTTATTAACTGCATCGGGTCCTGTTTCAACTACTTACAATGGTTATCAATGGTATTTAAATAATGTGATTATTAACGGGGCAACCAGTAGTACGTACAATGCGGTAGCCGATGGATCTTATTCCGTTGCTTTCACCAATAGTTGCGGAACCGGGAGCGTATCAGTTGCAGTTGTTATGTCAACATTGCAAAGCCAAACTATTGTATTCGATCCTATTACCACCAAAGTATTTGGCGTGGCTCCTTTTACAGTAAAAGCAGTGGCTTCATCAGGCCTGGCGGTTACCTATAGTATAGTAAGCGGGCCTGCAACAATTGCTGGTTCAACGGTTACCATCACTGGGGCAGGGGTTGTAACAGTTAGAGCAAACCAGGCAGGAAACGCTTCTTATAACCCGGCTTTTGCTGACATAAGTTTTACCGTTGATAAGGCGCCCGCCACAATAACCCTGAATACTCTATCACAAGTTTATACAGGCATTGCTAAAACCCCGGGCTTCACTACCGTACCCGCCGATTTGCAATTGACATTTACTTATAACGGATCGGCAACGCCGCCTGTGAATGCTGGCTCTTATACCGTAGTTGCTACCGTTGCAAGTGCCAATTATTCCGGAACTTCCCAGGGTACTTTTGTGATTACAAAAGCCACAAATCTTATTACGCTTGAATCGATACCGGATAAAGAATATGGTATTAGCCCGTTTAATGTAGTTGCTAATGCTTCTTCAGGTTTGCCTGTCACTTTATCTCTTGTAACTACTCCTACAGGTATAGCTTCTGTTTCCGCAAAAACAATCTCTATTACCGGTATAGGTTCGGTGCAGGTAAATGCCAACCAGGCTGGTGATGGAAATTATCTGCCGGCTACCATGGTATCTGATTTGTTTGTAATTAATAAAGGATCTCAATTAGTCTTGCTTGATCCTATTGCCGACAGAACCTATGAAGACCCTGCATTTTCGGTTAATGCTACTGTTTCAACCGGGCTGCCATTAACTTATTCGATTACAACCAATCCTTTATCGGGAGTTGCTTCTATTAGCGGCAAGGTGATTACATTATTAGGTACAAAAGGATCAGTAACAGTTAAAGCCAGCCAGGCTGGAAATACGTTGTACCAGCCAGCTTCCTCTGAACGAACATTTAACGTGCTGGGCAAATCTCAAACCATCAGCTTTCCGGCACTTTCTTCCAAAGTGTTTGGTGATGCACCCTTTACAATTTCTGCTACAGCATCTTCAGGTTTGCCGGTAGTCTTTTATATTGTTTCGGGCCCGGCAACTATCTTAGGAAATACCATTACATTAACCGGTTCAGGAACGGTAGTTGTCCAGGCAAATCAAACAGGCAATGCGGTTTATAGCCAGGCGCCACCTATTCAACAGGCATTCACTGTTATCAAGAAAACAGTGGACCTCGCCATACAAACAGTGGCATCCGCCCAAACAGAAATAGCCCCGGGCGATTCTGTAGCACTGACCTGGAAAGTTGCGAACCTTGGTAATGGCCCGTCTTTTATTAACTGGACGGAACGCATTTATATGCAATCAACAGCAGGGGATAACCGTACACTGCTGCAACAATCTGACTATTCTACTGCTGGCCAATTACCGAACGGTCAAAACATTTCGAGAGCAGCGAAAGTACTCATACCCGCCCAGTTCAATATAGGAGCGCAAGGAGTTTTTGTGGTTGAAGTTGTACCTGGGGCTACCATTGAAGAAGATGCAGCCACCTTAGCAAATAATACCGGGATCCAGCTTACTCCTTGGAATATTAAAAAGTTATTGTCAATTATACTTTCAAACAACGAGCTTACAGAAGGAGAAGTAAACGGTATTACTGCCACCATTCAACGTACAGGATCCCTGGCTACTTCATTGACTGTAAATCTGGGCTTAACCACAGCTTCGAGATTTTCTTTTCCGGCCCAGGCTGTTATTCCTGCCGGACAATCAGGCACACCTGTCGTAATTAAGGCCTTAAACAATGTTTTGCCGGAAGGTATTATCACCGATACGCTTCGTGCAACTTCTACAGGTTATATAGCTGCAAAAGCAGGTTTGTCTATTGTTGATGATGATAAAGCTAATTTGTCGTTTGCGAATCTTCCGCTCACCATTTCTGAAGGCGGAGCTGCTACATTCCAGGTTAAAACTAACCTCGCTCCCAAATCGCCGCTCGAAGTATTTCTAACTTCTTCCAACCAGTTGCGATTGCCGGTTCCTGCTTCTGTTATTATCCCGGTTGGAAGCCTTTCAGTAAACGTAAATTTTATTTTAGAGCAGGACCTGGTTCCGGAAATTGATCTTACTGCAACCCTTACGGCAGGAGCAGCAAACCATAATTCGGCAAACGGAACGGTGCAGGTAAAGGATGATGATCTGCCTAATCTCGCACTGGTTTTTCAAACAAACATCATAGCTGAATCGGGTGGATATTACGCCACTACCGCAACGCTTAAAAGAACGGGTGGAAATCCTGTTGCTTTTTCGGCGCTTTTATCCTCCAGTCTTTCGAACACTTTAATTCTTCCGGCTGGTGTTTCACTGGAAGCAAATGAAAACGAAAAAACATTTAACGTAGGTGTAATCGATAATGCCCTGGTGGATGGACTGAGAAATGTAGCTGTTACAGCCTCCATTTCAGTGGCTTCCTGTGGTTGCAGTGCGCCACCTGCCACAGCGGGTTCTGTTACTGCTAATATTAATGTGAGTGATAATGATGGACCAACACTGGTTCTAACTGCCACACCGCTTACTTTACCTGAAGGTGCAGTGTATGGTGCAATGCTAAGAGTAACCCGTAATACGACAACTACAACTGCTGTTACGGTTAATTTAAGTTCTTCTGACCTTACCGAAGCAACAGTGCCTGCATCTGTAATCATACCAATTGGTGCTTCTTTTGCTGAAGTGCCGGTTACTACGATTAACGATGGAGTTGCCGATGGCAATCAACAGGTATATTTCCAGGCAACGGCAGGCGGCTTTTCAACTGGTTCTGTTTGGGTAGTTGTTTCAGATTTGAATAAACCCGATCTGCAGATTCCCATGGTTACGCTAAGCAAGGATAGTGTACAGGCAATGACACTCTTTAACTACCAGGTTGGAGTGAAAAACACAGGTTTTGCTACCGCTTCTTCAGGTGTGATTATGCGGGGTTATCTCTCAGCTGACAATGTAATTGACAACAATGATAGTCTTGTAACTGTCGATACCATACCAAACGCCATTCCCATCGGTTCAACTTACCAGGTAGTTAATGCAATAAACGCCCCTAATTTACCCGGAGCTTATAAAATGATTTTCGAGGTAAATGCTGATTTAGGTCTTACCGAATTACTCTTAACCAACAACATATCCACCCCGGTAAATCTTTTTATAAAACCCGACTATACCGCAACAGCCAGCGTAACTCCAGTTTATGTATTGAGGGGAAATGCAGTACCGGTAACGGGGAAGGCATTAAAAAGCAATGGTACTCCAGCCACTAATGTGCCTGTGGAAGTGTATATACTTACCCAGGGTTTTAGAAGAACCCTGATTGCTACAACGGATGCCACAGGAACATATGCTACCAGTTTTGTTCCAATGATTAACGAATCTGGTCACTATTCTGTGGGTGCCAGCTTCCCCGGCATTGGAAGTACAATAGAACAGGATGCTTTTGATATTGTAGGAGTGCGGGTGAACAACAACGAGATTGCGCAGTTCAAGGTTATTTTAAACGACACCTTGAGAGGTTCACTATCGGTTACAAACCTGAGTAATAGATCTCTATCGAATTTTTCATTGCTGCCGGTTTCATTACCCGGTGGTGCTTATATCCGTTTCGAAACTGTTCCTTCTTTTGCGGGGAACGCAACTATTGCTTTATCTTATAAAATATCAGGTGCCAGTTTATCGCCAGGTGTCAATTTTGAAGTAGCTGGTTTGGAGGCAAAATCTGCTGAAGGCACGATACAAAAGGTAGAGGCGTTTTATTATTGCCAGGCGCCTTCAGCCTATATTGTAGCAGACATTACAAAAATCACTGTCACCGCATCGCAAACAAACAAAGAACGCCTGGTTGAATTCAGGTTGGTGAACAAGGGGCAGGGAAGTACCGGTAAAGTGCAGCTTCAATTACCACAGGTAAACTGGATGACAGCAGTTACCCCTAAAGAAATTCCTTTCCTGGCATTTGGCGATACTGCTTTGGTGATTCTTAAATTTAGTGCGCTGGATGAAGTTCCTTTTAATTTCCCGATAACTGGAAATATTGGCATCAATAGTGCAAATGGAAATTCAATTGCGCTTCCTTATAGTTTTGAAAAAGTAGCCGAATCCAAAGGAGCTATAAAAATTACTGTCACCAACCAGTTTACTTATTATGCAGAAGGTGGCCCTAAAGTAAAAGATGCATTTGTACAGGTGAAGAATTACTTCTCTGGGGTTGTATATGCAGAAGGATACAGCGACGAAAATGGCGTATTTGCAGCAACAGGAATTCCGGAAGGAAAACATCGCATTTCTGTTGAAAAAGACAAACACCTGCCTTACAACAACACCATTACGGTAAATCCGGCCGACACCGTTGAATCAACTGTATTCCTCAATTACCAGGCAATTACTTTTTCCTGGAACGTGGTGCCGACAGCTATAGAAGACAAGTACGATATAACCCTGGTCACAAAGTTTGAAACAAATGTGCCCATTCCTGTAGTTACGATCGATATGCCAAAATCAGTGCCGATGTTGTCTGGCACAGAAACATATGCTTTCAATGTAACCCTGACCAACCACGGGTTAATTACAGCCAAAGATGTTGCTTTGAATTTGCCGGTTGCAGATACCAGGTATGAGTATTTAACCAACTATGTACCCGGAGACTTGTTAGCACAACAAAGTATCCAGGTGCCTGTTATCATGAAAAGAAGGCAAACACCGCTGTCTGGTAGAACAGGTCAATCTTCGATAGCAGGTATTTCCAAATTTCTTAATATGGATCCGTCACAGTATATGACGTTGTCTGCATCAGGTGAAACCTGCGAGGATTATGTTGGCGTTGTATATTGGTATACCTGTAATCTGGCCACCGGGCTTTGGCAACAATCTGCCACCCAATTTACTTACGAAGGCGAAACCTGTACTGGTGCAGGAGGTGGAGAAGGAACATCATATATTCCTATTTTCTATGGAGGAGATAGTTACGGAGGTAATAGTGGTTATCCGTTCTGTGCCTCTTGTCCGGGTATTACTATTAGTGGAAGCGGATCAACACCCGTATCTACTAACGAGAAAAAAAGCTGTGCACAATGTATCAACGACCTGATTGGTGCAGCAGCCGGCTGTGCTTCCGGTGGTGCTTCGAATGGAGTTAAGGCAGCACTTGAAGCTGTTTCTGTTGGTTCATGCATTGTAGGTAGTATTTTAGATGAAAGTGCAGCAGGTGCCGTTAAATGTCACCCGAAGTTTCCAAAGATTCCATGGCCCGGCCCGGTAGGATGCGCTTTAGACATTTTAGGGGCTATTAACACATGCCAGCAATCAGGGTTTCCCGGTGTTGGCGGCGGTGGTCTCGCAGCGGGGAAAATGACGCAAAATGCAGCCGGTCCGGCAAATGCAATCACAGAAATTGGTAATAACCTTCAAACAGCGGTTGATTTCTTTGCCATTCGTAACAAATGGGCTGCCGAATATTACCAGGATCTTGCTTCATACGATGGACTGGAAGATTTTATGTCAAAAATCGACCAGCAGGTTGCCAACTACGACTCGATACTCCCAGTATTACAGGCAGCGATCCAGGTTGAAATGGTTGGTTATGATTTACCAGCTACTGCCATGAATGCCTTCTTTACAAGATGGAATACCTCTGTTTATGCTGTAAAACATGGAATATTAAAACCCAATGCTCAATACCCCGACATTATTAATTGGGATTCGGTTAAAAGATGGTCCGATTCGCTGATAATACTTTCTAAAAAAGCAACAGCGTTGGGATATGCGCATATATATGCTATGGCGGAAGGTGAGTATGCTTCACTGACTCAAATATTGGACGAGCAATCCACCCAGTCTGTTTGCGCTTCTGTAACTGTTCAATTCAGCCAGCAACTTACCATGACCAGGGAAGCTTTCGAAGGAACTTTGGAAATCTTCAACGGTCATCCTTCCGAATCAATGGATTCATTGACATTAAACCTGGCCATAAAAGATCCGAATGGCATACCTGCTAACGGGCATTTTGAAATTCAAACAAAAAGTCTCACAAATATTGCTGATATCACAGGAACAGGCACCATCCCATCACAGGAAAAAGGATTAATTAAGATCCTGTTTATACCCGAACTGACTGCTGCACCAACAGTGCCGGTAGTTTATAATTTCGGGGGTTCTATCCGGTATTGGGATCCCTACGTAAGCGCCATGGTTACAATGCCACTTTCTGATGTAGCGCTTACAGTTAATCCAAGCCCGAACCTTTTTCTTCATTATTTTATGGAGCGGAATATTTTAAGCGACGATCCGCTTACACTTAATACGATAGAACCTACCATCCCTGCAGAACTTGCGGTAATGGTAGAAAACCTGGGTTATGGTCCGGCAGTGAATATGACCATTTCTTCGGCACAGCCAAAAATTGTAGAAAATGAAAAAGGACTGGCGATCAACTTTAACCTGGTTGGTTCCAATTTCCAGGGTCAGCCTAAACAGTTGGGTGTGAACGATATAAACTTTGGAACCATACCTGCACTTCAAACCCGGATTGGCCAATGGTATTTTACCAGTTCACTGCTTGGTAAATTCGTGAGCTACGAAGCGAGCGTGGTTCATGCCAATAGCTTTGGGAATCCCGATCTCAGCCTGGTGAAAGGTGTAAAACTCCATGAGCTTACAAAGAGCATTAAACTGTATGGATCACTGGACGATGGTATCAACGACTTCCTCGTAAATGACATATTTGATGTGGCAGACAGGCCTGATATTATCTATTTTTCACAAGGAAACCGGACAGCGAAAGTAAGCCCGGCTACTTCAGGCAGTTTTTCTTCTAATGTTCTGCCGCCGACTTTCACTAATGTCTTAACAGTGACCCCATCTGTTGCCGGCTGGAATTATATCAAACTAACCGATCCGGGAAACCGTTTGTTTGAACTGAAATCAGTGACCAGGAGCGATGGCCAGGTGATTCCTTTGAACAATGCCTGGTTAACGTTTGTCACCCTCCCTGTAAGCCGCGCCCCTGTTTATGAAAACAGGTTCCATTTTGTGGATACATTCCCATCTGTTACACCGGTTACCTACACGGTTGTTTGGAAGCCGGTAAATCTTGATGTGCCAAAAATTGACAGCATCAATGGCGTGCCGGCACAGGTAAGTTCTACGCAGGTTTCCAATATTAAGGTAGTGTTCAATAAACGGATAGATCCGGTCACATTCAACTACCAGGATTTGACGCTTACTTTCCAGGGTGGACCGAATATCATGAATGCATCTGTAATCATTACCCAAGTAGATTCGGCCAGTTTCAATATAAACCTGTCAAGCCTCACAACCGGCAATGGTTTCTATGCTTTAACTGTGCAGGCAGCGGAGGTAGCTGATGTTTATGGCATTAAGGGTACTGCAGGTAAACAAGTTACCTGGACACAATTCTTAACGGTGCCAACAGTTCAGGCATTCCTGGGAATTCCTGAAAGCAGGCTTGCGTCCTCCTTTGACACTGTGCAGGTTTTGTTTAATTTACCAATGGATGTCAGCACCGTTACCCCGGCAAAATTTACGATTCGAAAAAATGGTGTTGTGCAGCCAAGTTCATTATTAATCGATTCCATAAGATCGGCAAACAAACTTGTGTACTTATCTGGTCTTAAGAATATACTTACACAATCAGCTGTATATGAGTTGTTTGTAGATCTTCCGAATATGAAATCTGCTACACAGGTGGCGGGGGCACAAGCTCAATCTTTATTCCTAACAGTAGACAATACTGGTCCACTGGTAACGCTTGAAAAATCAGATTCAGGCGCTATAGATGCGCAACATGTACCATACATCAAACTTAAGTTTGATGAAAATGCTTACAGCTTTAATACCGGTGCGCTTCAGTTAACCTGGAATGGTGCTTTACAGCCCATTTATTACAGCCTGTTGTCGAATACAGATTTGAAAACATGGATAGCCGGCAACTTCGGAATGCTTACTTACCCTGATGGCAATTACACATTTTCCATTAACCTGGCGGGTGTAAAAGATGCCGCGGGAAATCCAGGAATAGGAACCCAAAAGATCGAATGGATTGTGAACAGGTCGTCCCAGGTGTTGATCACGGGTTTAACGGTAACGCCCGATTTGGGTTTTTCCAACAGCGACGGAATTACTTCTTCTACAGCAGTCAATGCCTCTTTCAATTTGAATGCCAACGCCTTAAAGGTTGTTGTTTCACAAGTTGATCTAAGTGGAGAAGTTGTATTAGCTACTTTGAATAATGTAGCTTCGGGTATTACAAGTCTTCCGTTAAACTTGTTTACGGGTGGTAACACCAGCATTAAAATCACAGCAACCGGTGCGAATGGAGGTATTGGAACCTTTATTAAGACCTTATATATTGATCCGGATGCGCTTACTGCTGAATGGCAGTTCGAAGAAAATCAAAGTTTGACAAGACAAGTGGATACCCTCCCAATTTTGCTTTCGGCAAAACTGCTCACCAATACCGGATTTTTAAATGCAATTACAGTGAAACGAAACGGAATTGTAATTTCAAAAACCGGATTGAATTTTGAGGTTGTAAATGATACACTGTATCGTGTGAAGGGAATGCGGGTTGTCAATAGTACTGCAGGCAATTACGAGATAAGTTTAAACCTGGTAAGTCTCAATAAATACAGTAGTGGAAAATCGGGTGGAGGAAGCAGTTCGGTTAGCTGGACGGTGCTTACTTCAAACCTTCCACCGATAGCTAAAGCAGGTAACGATCTCATCCAAAAAACTGCGGGATCCGTTCTTTTAAATGGCGCAGCATCTTATGACCCCGATGCTAACCCGATTACCTACGAATGGATAGCACCTGCCGGAATTATTTTAAATAATCCTGCCTCCGCAACTCCATCATTCAGCGTGTCGTCTGTTAACCAGGGAATGACCTATTCCTTCCTTTTAATTGTGAGAGATGGAGCCTCCTTTAGTACCGATGCGGTGCAGGTATTTGTAAACCTGTTGCCTCCACCAACCTTCACAGGCCTGCTTACCAGTTACTGTATTCCTGCCACTACATCCCTGTTAACAGGTTCGCCAACAGGAGGTGTTTTTTCAGGACCAGGAATTTCCGGTAATACATTCAATCCATCAGTTGCTGGTACCGGTACGCACCAGATTACCTATACAAAAGATGGACAGGTAGCCACTCAATTTACCACGGTGAATGTGTCGCCCAATATTGGTGTCAATAAAACCATCAGCAAATGCGCTGTTGATTCAGTTGATCTCACCAAACTGTTTGTCACAACCGGGTTAACTGTTAACTGGAATACCGTCAAGCCAACGGCCGTTTATGATGCCGGTGTTTACCAGTTAATCGTTGCCAATGCAAGTGGATGTAAGGATACTGCGCTAGTAACGGTAACAAATTATGATAAGCCAAACCTGGGGCCGGATAAACTAGTAAGCAAATGCACAGGCGAGCCGATAAATATTGCTGCGCTCTTTAATACTACCGGGCTTACTGCGATATGGAATACCACGAATGCGCTCGCCATTCAAACGCCTGGTACTTACCAGTTGGTTGTAACAAATGCCAATGGTTGTAAGGATACAGCATTGGTAACAGTAAGTAATTACGATAAACCAAACCTTGGCAGTGATAAAGTGATTAGTAAATGCGCTGGTGAGATAATTAATCTAAACAGCTTGTTTACTACTACCGGCTTAACTCTTGCCTGGAATACCGGAACACCAACTGCAATGCAAACTCCGGGTATTTACCAGTTAATTGTTACCAATAACAACGGATGTAAGGATACAGCGCTTGTAACCCTGACTAATTACGATAAGCCGAACCTTGGTGCAGATAAAATGCTTGCAAAATGTGCGGCAGATTCAGTTGATTTAACTGCGTTGTTTACCACCACCGGCTTAACCAGCAACTGGAATACAGCGAATCCTTCTGTTGTATATAAACCAGGTGTTTACCAATTGATAGTAACAAGCATAAACGGTTGTAAAGACACGGCATTGGTAACTGTAAACGAAAATGCCAAACCGAATATAGGTATTGATAAATCGGTTAATAAATGCCAGGGTGATTCTATTAATCTTACAACCCTTTTCAATACAACTGGTTTAACAACGGTTTGGAATACCATAAATCCTTCGGCGGTTTACAATGCCGGCATTTACCGGTTAATTGTTACCAATACAAATGGTTGCAGGGATACCGCATTGGTTACAGTGAATAATTATAGTAAACCTGATCTCGGTGCAGACAGTACCATCATCATTTTGTGTAATGATGAAAAGGTGAGCATTTCGGCAATTTATAATACAACTGGCTTAACGGCTCAATGGACTCCATCATTTATTGGCAATGTTGGAGCAGGAGTCTACCGGCTTGTTGTTACTAACGCAACAGGTTGCCGGGATACAGCCTACGTTACTGTTAAACAAAATGTAGCAACCTGGACGGGTGCCATTAGTCCCGACTGGCATGAAGCAGGAAACTGGGATATTAAACAAGTGCCCGATTTAAAAACACATGTAATTATTCCGGGAGCAACGCCGCTTTGTATGATCAGTAAACCGGCTGTTGCAGCCAGTGTTCAGCAAAGGCCGGGATCCATCCTGTTCCTTCGTTCAGGACAGGCAATAAATATCAGGGAAAGATGTACCAGTCTTCCACCTAAATAATAGTGTGCACTGGTTATTATTTTTAATGCCTGTCTTTTTAAAAGACAGGCATTTTTTTATTTAAATATTAAAGCTTTCGTATTTGCCTGCCGGATATCAAATCATTACGAAGGATAGATGTGCAGGCGATATCTGAGCATAGCAATTTGTAAAAGAATTGTGATTGGAGGGAAGATTTATAAACTGGTTTGATTATTTAAGAAGTCAAAATAATTTTAATTTCTGTTACATTACAAACAACATTAAATACACTAGAAAACAATTACAGTGCTAAAAGAAACTTTCACAGGGCTTTTGAAAAAATATACCGGGGATGGGGCCCTGGTGCATTTGCTTTGGGAAGAAGTTTGTAAAAAATATTCGGGTAGAAAAAGGCATTATCATACTTTACAGCACCTCGAAAACTTATTGGCTCAATTGGTTGAAGTAAAAGGAGAGATAAAAAATTTGGATACTGTTCTTTTTTCGCTTTATTACCACGACATAGTTTACAATGTGTTGCAACAGGATAACGAAGAGCAAAGTGCCAGGCTGGCTGAATGTCGGATGAAACAAATTTCAGTAGCTGACGACACCATAGAGGATTGTAAAAAGATGATTTTAGCCACCAAATCGCATCTCCCGTCAACAGACAGCGACACGAACTATTTTACTGATGCTGACCTCTCGGTTTTGGGACAGGATTGGCAAGCCTATTCTCTGTATTGTAAAAACGTAAGAAAAGAATATTCAATTTATCCAAACTTTATTTACAACCCGGGGCGCAAAAAAGTATTAAACCACTTTCTTTCGATGGACAGTATTTTTAAGACACCCTATTTTAATAATAAGTTCGAGGTACAAGCAAAGCAGAATATGCAAAAAGAATTGGCACTATTAAATGGATAAAAGCTGCGATTCCAAATTTGTTAAGAAATGTTCTAATAAATTTTTGTAGTGGAATAGCCATCTTGCACTATAATAAATGTTAAGCTAAATATGCATCTAAGTTTGCTTTTATTTTATTAGAATTCATTTTCAATGGCGTTCCTCAAAATTGCAAACATTAGCCAGGCAACATTTTGAATGTTTATTCCTGGGATGGTTATAATATAATTCTCTCACGTAATTATAGTGCGATAATTTGCCAATTGGATGCGTACAATTCTAACCAGTAACATGATAGTTATGTCTTTGAACAAAATATTACTTGTTTGCTTTTTTGTAATTTTTATTTCCTGCGAAGGACAAAAAACCACAAATTCAGTTAACCAACCGAATATTTTCCAAATAAGTCCGACAGTAATAAAAAACTTTAAGTCAGTTGCATTGGCACCTGATTTTGACACTACTTTAGTCAGTCAATATATCCGGAGTATTTTCCAGGATTCGAAGGGTAATTTATGGTTTGGTACCCTAGGCGAAGGGGTAGTGAAGTATGATGTAAAATCGCTGACCTACTTCTCTCACCCCGATGGTTTTAAAAGCAATTCGGTTTATGCTATCAATGAAGATAAAAGTGGTAATCTTTGGTTCGGCACTGACCAGGGTGTTTATAAGTATGATGGAAAAAACTTTAAAAATTATAATCAGAAGGATGGATTGAGCCATATCGATATAAGTCGTAAAAGTATCCTTGTTGATAAGTCGGGTACTATTTGGGTAGGTACACATGGTGGCGTATTTAAATATGACCCCTCTGCTGATAATAAAGGAGGCAAAAGTTTTTCTTTATTTGAACCGCTTTTCCGTATAAATATTGCTGGTATGATGGAAGACAAAAGTGGAAACATTTGGTTTGCTTCTGCTGAAAAGGGTGTGTTTAGTTACGATGGAAAAACTATAACACATATCCCGGAAAAAGAAGGTTTGGGAGAAAACTATGCGGGTGGAATAGCAGAGGATAAATCCGGAAGTATTTGGTTTAATAGGAGGAAAGGCATTTGCAAATATGATGGAAAAAGTTTAACTGAATATACAACTAAAGATGGCTTAGGGGGAACTGAATTCTGGGGTATATACATTGAGCAATCAGGTATAATCTGGGTTACAGCCCGGGGAAGTACAACTAGATTTGACCCTGCCATGCCATTGCCAAATCCAAAAGCATTTACTGTGTTTACATCAGCCAATGGCCTAAGCTGTTGTGTTCAAAGTATGTACCAGGACAAGTCAGGAAATATGTGGTGGGGTACAGGGCAGGGTCTTTACAGGTTTAATGGCAGCCGGTTTTACCAGGTTAAACAGAATGGCCCATGGTAGCAATAACCAAAAATTGTTCAGCAAATGGATTGCCTCGGTGTGTTCCAATTGTGGCTGCCGATAATTTAAATATGTATTGACTCCGGCCGCATCCCAGGTTAATTCACGATTTCGAAAGAACATTAAAGCAATTACCATATAACTAAAAACTCACTGATCATTAACTCCTTTCTTTGACAGGCTTATTTACTTTTTGTAAAAATGTCAATGAACGCTGCCCAATTTTAATTATAAAATGATGCTTTTATTATAAGTTTCTTTTAGTTTTCAGTAGGAGGGCAGGTTAATATTACATCAATCAGGATCAACGAGAAAACGATGAAAATTAAAACAATACTTGAATATAATTTAAAGGGTGAACGGAACAACAGGCCGAGAAAACCGGTTGTTTTTTCAGGCAAAGTTTTCGTCATTTTTGTTTACGACAAAAAGGGCTTTATCGAAAGTAAAATACAATGTCTTAATATCACTAATTTTTCATTAGAATGGGAATACACACATCCTCATGTTATCAATAACCTTGTTTTAACAGAATATGGCAGCCTGGTAGCCAGTTGCATGAATGGTGAGCTACTAAACTTTCAAACTGGTAACGGAACTTTAATATGGACATATAAAACGCAGGGGGGTAATATCGGACCTGTATCGAATGAAGTAGATTCCAGGGTTGTGTTTTCAGGTGTACATGGAAACCAGTGTTCCTGGTGTATTAATACTGTCAATGGAGAGGAAATATGGTGTGTAGGCAATAGTGGACATTCCTATCATCCGCATGTATATGGAAATAAGGTGCTAAACACTATAGGCAATGACCTTTATTGTTTGGATTTAAATACAGGAAAAACGTTATGGAAAGCCTCAGAGCCGAAAACCTATTTATTTAATCCTGTAGCCGCAAATGATATTGTAATTGCCCCCGGGCATGGCCAGGTTAATTTTTATGCTTTAGAAAATGGAAAGTTCCTTAGTTCAATAAAAACAGGGCAACCTACTCATCTTACAGAAAGTAGTATTCGGGATGTATTTACGGATAAAAACTCCATTTATTTTGGAGATGCTAAAGGTGTATTTTATTCCTATATACTTTCCGGGTCTGGCAGCAGTTTTCGCACCAGCTTACAATGGAAAATAGAAACTCAGGGAGGCATTGAAAGTACGCCTGCCTTATTTTACAACAGTATATTAGTTATAAATAATGGAAAGCAATTCCTATGTATTGACCAGGGTAATGGTGACATAAAACAAGAAATAAAAACAAAGGGAGCCGCATTTATTTCAGGTGTAACTGTTGATAAGGACATGATTTATTATTCGTGTCATGGAGGAACTTTGGTGAAGTGCACAATTAGTTAGTTGCTTACCAAAAATCTTTATTATTATCAAGTACTTTCTATTGATTTTTAAGATTGCTGTTTAAAAATTTTGTAAACAATAGTCTTCATAATTACCCGATCGGTAGCGGCGGGGCTAAACGGATTATCAATGCAGACAAACCAGGTATGACAGAATGCTAAATAAAAAATTTACGCCGTTTCCAATTTTGAAAACTGAAAGGCTTACTCTCAGGCAACTGAAAATTTTTGACCAGGACGAAATTTTCTTATTGCGTTCTGATATCGAAATAAATAAATATCTCGACAGGCAAATAAGCAATACCATCTACGATGCGAGGAATTTTATTAATAAAGTAGTTGAAAATACTAACAAAGATGCGTCTGTGTATTGGGCAATAACTTTAAATGCCGATGACAAATTGGTTGGAACCATTTGTCTTTACGGCTTTTCAGATGGGAATGAAAAATGTGAAATTGGTTATGAACTTCTAACAAGCTCACAAGGAAAAGGAATAATGAATGAAGCTGCTGGAAAAGTTATTGATTATGCTTTCAACCTGATAAAAGTTCAGGAAATTGAAGCATCCGTTCACAAAGACAACCAGGCGTCTATCAGCCTTTTGGAGAAATTGTCTTTTAAAATTGCAACTAAACCCAACGATGGTAATAACGAAACAATATATTATCATTTAAAAAATTCAAAATGGCAGATCTGAGATGTATTTTAGAAAAAGCTTGAATTGGGATACAACGCAGTCATATTACTAATAGTTTTATTTCCTGCCAATATGTTTTCAAGTAGCTTTTTATTTGTAATTGCAATACTTGTTTTCAATCATTGCCTCGCTATTATTTACCAGTTAGTTTTTAGTTCCCGCATCAACCATCGAACTGGTCGCGATGGAAATATCTTTTGCTACCTCCGGCCGGATTTTCTCCCAATGAAATAGTAATGACTGATTTTCTTTTGAACGAACGCCGTTTTGTTCGCTGTAATGAACCAGTGGCATATCGTTGTAAAGGGGGCGGGTAATGGCTATAATTGCATCCCAGTATTGCAAAGCCTTTTTAAGGTGATTGATTGCCATCTGCTTGTTTGCTTCGCCGCCGCTAATACGATATGTTTCCAATGCGACGGCAGCTTTAAGTTTTTCTGCAAAATGTAAACCCATATTGCTCCAAACTTTTATATCAGCCACTTCAAACATTAATGCAGTGTTACCCTTTGTTTGAATGGTTTTTACCAGTAGCAGTGCGCTATGGCAATCTCTTTCCAGCATATTTATTAATATGACCGGAGTGATTTTTTGAGAGGCGAACGAGTCGCCGGCAGCAATGGTTGCTACATAGTCTTTTACCGAAATATAATTAGGGTCGGTTACCGGTTGTTTTATCAACCTGTTGATAGAAATGTATTCTACCCGTTTAATCGCATTGTCGAGGGCCATAAAGCCTTCCGAGTAAAGTGTAAGGTCCATGGTGAAGTCGAAGAGGGAAGCCAGCCTGAGCGGTGTTTTACCAGCCAAAGCCGATGCCTGCAGCAAAAGCTTGCCTGCCTGTCCGTAGCGGCGGGTAAAAGCTGCTTCGAAAACAGCATCAGGTGTGCCGGGATTATACAACAGCCGGCCCCATAATTTATAGTACAACCATTGCCTTTCAAAAGCATATTTCCAGGTTTTTTTTATACCCGGGCTGGTGAAATAATCTTTAGCCGGTATATACGTTTCGGAACCAATAAAATAACCACCGGTATATGACTGGTTGTTTTCGGCAACATGCGCTCTTACAAAATCGGGTACGCCCCAGCGCAGGCAAAAAATATCTTCATTGCGGGCAGTCCAGGTTATTTTATAGTTTTTTGGTTCTGGTTTAAAATAAGTATCGTATAATTTTCCGCCATGCACTTTTACAAGGGTTGGCGTGCTGAGTGCATGCGACCAGTTGTATTTTAAGTCGGCATAAATGGGTGGCTGCAAAAAAGAAAATGCTCCTTCTTCCTCAATAGCCTTCCTTGTGAGCTGTTCGGTTTCTATGCTAGTAACACCCAGCGAACCCGTGGTACTTGAAAACGGGATCCTGTGAACCAGTTTTAATTTTCGGCCGCTTAAACGCATGCCTTCTATAATGGTTTCCCGCATCCAGTTTTCGCGTTGCTGGGGGCTCATACCGCCCATGCCCTCGCCAAGTGTAAGCCCCATACCGGTAATGCCAGGATACTCCTGCAACATCTGGGTAACACATTCGCGGGTGTAACGTTTTACCAGTTCCGAGGTGTCGCCGCTTACAAAAAATTGATGGTCAAGGTTGTTCATATTTACGTTGTGCGCCTTCGAAAATTCGGGGCTTACAAAAATGTTGAAAGGAATAATGTATACTTCAATGGCACGCTCACCAGCCATTTTAAAAATACCTGAAAAAAGCGCCTTCCATGTTTTCATTTCAACATCATTAAAAGGCGATGCTTCCGGAAAATTTTTAGGTTTGATCATAAAAGGGTAGGGGTGCAGGTTCCAAAGCGAAAGCGAATTGAGACGGTTCTCTGCCATCATATCAAGAAATGCCTTCCAATAATCGAGGCTTTTACAAGTTTCCATGTGCAGGTCCAACGCAAGGCTGTGGCGGTAAGTATCCCAGGGCAGATCAAATTTTACGGCACGCAAAGGATAATTTGGCTTTTCATGGATGGAAGTAATATTTTCCAAACGCGTACCATTGCTGATGGCTTCTGCCACAGCGAAGCTGCCATAAATGATACCCCTGTCGTCGCCACCAGTAATAGTAATTTTTGTGGCGCCGGGCAGCACAGAAAAGGCTTCGCTTTCCAGGAGTTTTGCGTTTATGTTCAGGCTGATCACAAATCCATTATTGCTTTTTTCAAGTGAATAGCCTTTTTGTAATAATGCCTTCTTAAGAACTTGAGCCGCATAGCTTTGCTGTGGTGATGATGTAACGTAAATCAATTCCACCGCCTGTGCAATACTTACAGACATGCATGCAATGAATATGTAAAATAAAATTCCAAATTTGATTTTCATTGGTATGAATTTACAGGCACTTGTTTGCATTTTGTATTAGTAGGTTTGCACGTTCTGTACATCAGGTCGCTCACTTTTAAAATACTGATATTTTGATGCATCATGTCCCATTCAAGCGTGTAATTTGTTGTGGAAGATAATTGTAACAAATAATCTTTCAGTAATGACTTCTTTAATTCTGACAAAAAAGGATTTTAATACCATGGGGATATAAGTTATGCTTATAAAGTGACGGCAGTTTGCCTGCACCTTTGTTTTAATGATTCAGACCATAATATTTTTTTAATTAAAAACTATACGCCTTCTAATATGCGGCAATTTAAATCGGCTTTGCTATACATTCTTCTTTTTTCATTGCATGGCACTTCAACTCATGCGCAATTTAATGAATCCGTAAAACAGCAACTGGTAAAGGAATGGCAACGGGCAAAAGACTATACGCTGGAATATCTTGAAACAATGCCAAAGGAAGATTATGGGTTCAAAGCAGAGGATAGCATCCGCGGTTTTGAAGAGAATGCTGAACCTGGCACAAGACTTCTTCATCATGGTTTCCTTTGGAGCTGGCAAGGAAAGAATTTGACAGGGTCAATTTTAGGGGCAAACTACTGTCTACATTCGGTTATTGAATATCAAACCTCCTTACGAGAAATTATTCTGAATTTTACAAGTTTTAGAAAGAACATGAAGCTGTTACATCATTAAATACAGAACGTTCAATTGACAACATACTGACCACAAATGCCATTTACATTTTCGCATCCGGCCATGGTTCTGCCGTTATCATTTTTGCCCCGAAGATGGTACTCATTAACCGGGCTTATTATTGGTAGTTTAACACCTGACTTTGAGTATTTTTTAAGAATGAAAATTCAAAGTAATTTCAGCCATACGATAAGTGGACTTTTTTGGTTCGATTTGCCACTTGGCATTTTACTCGGTTTCATTTTTCACAATATCGTTCGTGATACTTTGTTCGACAACTTACCGGGATTTATAAACTCACGACTTGTAAAGTTTAAGCAATTTGACTGGAATAAATACTTCAAAAACAATTGGATTATAGCGACGATTTCCGTTTTCATTGGTGCTTCGTCACATGTATTTTGGGACGGCTTTACTCACGATCAAGGTTATTTCGTAAAAACAATTCCTTCATTGACAAACACCGTTGAATTATTCGGCAGACAAATACCAAACTTGAAAATACTTCAGCATGTAAGCACCTTAGTTGGCGGACTTATGATTGTGTTTGCAGTATTGAAGCTGCCACCAGGTAAAAATGTTTCTGGCCAGGCAAATTATAAATACTGGAGCATTTTAACAGGTCTGACTTTTATAATTATTAGTATCAGATTTTTATGCGGCTTCGACTTCAAAATAGTTGGACATTTGATTGCAACAAGCATTTCGGCTCTGCTAATTTCATTGATATTGACGCCGATATTAATTGAACAAAAATGAAATTGTTATTAGTACGTGTTTGCATTAATAGCATTTGCCATTCGATGAAGGCGCAATTGATAAAGTTGCTTCTTATTTATTTTTTATTTTGCTAATCTCATCCCTTAATTCTTCAAGCTGCTTTTGTTGAGCGATCAGGTAGAGCGTAAGTTCTTCAATTTTCCCCAACAGGTTCGAATTCATTTCTACCAGGTCTATTCCTCTTTCCTTAACTTCTTTTTCAGCCGGAATACCTGGCAAATGTTTGAATTTTTTTATATATGACTCCAGGGCTGCAAGTGACATTAAGGTATAGTTTTTGGAAAATACATCATCCTTCCAGTTAGCAACATGAGCCACCCGCACACTGTCTGCAAGGATGCCACCGATCACGTTAAGTGTTCGCGTTCCTATAAATGCATATTCAGTAGCATCCTTTTTACCTAATAGTATCTGGCCGGTTGAGAAGTCGCCGTAAATGATTGTATTTGCTGCTTCGTTGCCAATATATAATTTATTGCTGGAGCTTACATGATCAAAACCTGCCCGGTAACCGATAAATAGATTGCCGCTGCCTGTTGTTGAATTAAAACCGGCGCGGTATCCCAGGAACGTATTTTTTTCTCCAGTACTGTTTAAATACCCTGAGTAAGATCCCAGGAAAACATTATTCGACATGATATTGCTATACCCTGCAGAATCACCAATGGCTGTGATATTATCACCTGCCTGGTTAGAATAGCCGGCGCGGGCGCCAACTGCCACATTACCTCTGCCAGTTGTATTCCGTCTGGCCACGGTAAATCCTACGAATGTGTTATAAGCGCCAGCAGTATTATCAAAACCTGCATGTTCGCCTGCGAATACGTTGTAATTAGCGGTTTTATTACTATATCCTGCGTGCCTGCCGAGAAATACATTGGCCGTTCCCGTTGAGTTGACATTACCTGCGCCATCGCCAAGAAATACATTCAGGGTGCCAGTCATTGCGGGATCCCCGGCACCAGGACCTACCATGGTATTGTTAATCCCCGGAGTAGCTGAATTGGCAGTTGTAGCTACATAATTTGTCTGCGACTTTGCCATCAAAGCGATCAGCGCTGTACACATCAAAAGCTTAAGATATTTCATATTAATATTTCCCCTGAAAATACAAAGCCGAGTGTGGTCTTGCAAGTAGTTAAAGTGAGACTTGAGAAAAAAAGGTTGATTTTTCAATTTTTATGAAAGGTGGTGCCAGCAATTTTTTTTCAGGCTTTTAGGTGAAACGAAAGTGCGGGTATTCATTTCACCCTATAATCTAACCGGAGAAGATGATGCGTTTCAACTGTGGCTAACTTAAATTGCATTAATGTAAAGGTGGGCAGTCATAATTAATTCTGTTTGTCAGATAACACTGCACCTGGTTTCTTCTTTTCATCTGTAATATTACATTACCACAGATGATGGTGATGCCTTTCCGCTGGGAGCAATTTTTTCAATCGAAGCTTTTCTTAAATTGTACCACAAAATGCGATTAAGAAAATGAGGTACCAGGTTTATGTAGTAGAACTATCAAAGCGGGTGTTCACAGAAAATACCATGTTCAGAACTGCTAATCCGCAATTTAATGGAGTGCTGCAATGTCTTTATGTGGGTATGACTAGTAAAACACCATCGGAGCGTTTCAGGCAACATAAAACAGGATATGTGAATAAGAAGGGTCATAAGTTATCTGCTAATATTGTTGAGAAGTATGGATGTTATCTTCGGCCAAGCTTATACGAACATATCAATCAACAGCCGATGACCAGGCAGGAAGCTTTATTAATGGAAGAAAAACTTGCGATGGATTTAAGAAGAAAGGGCTATGCTGTATGGTTCAATTAAAAATTGCAAACCGCGATCATTATGCATTTTCAAAATCTAACACAGGACGAAATTGCAACTCTCCAGGTAATTAGCAGCTTAACTTTTTGATAGCAGCCAGGTGCAGTTTTAAAATAAAAGCTATACCCGGCAACAGGAATTCTATTACAATTAGGAGCTGCATACTATATGGCTCTTCTACTTCAATCAAAAAGTCATTACTATTTTCAGGCAATAATTTTCTTATTATATTTTGTTGATAGCTAAAGAATTCTATAAGCAAAAAAATATTCGCTGTATTTAAAGAGCTTTCTTGTTTGATTGCTGGGTAATTGAAAAAACTTTGGACACTGCTTCTGTTGCAGAATGCACATGCAGCTTTTCATAGATTTTTTTTAAGTGGGAGTTTACTGTATGGAAGGTAATGCCGCCAGCATCGGCAATCATCTTATAACTCATCCCTTTTGAAAGCATGGATAAGATTTCTATCTCTCTCTCCGTTAAGTCAAACTCATTCTCACTTTTATCTGAAGATTGTTGTGTAAACATGTGGAGCACTTTGCGTGCTACGGAAGATGTCATGGGCGCTCCGCCATCTAAAACGTCACGTATCCCTTCAAGAAGTTTTTCAGGTTTTGTTTTCTTTAGAAAATATCCGTGAGCACCGGCATGGATAGCTGCAAAAATTTTTTCTTCATCTTCGAAAACAGTCTGCATAATAATAAAAACTCCGGGCGCTTGTTTCCTGATTCGTTTCAGTCCTTCAATGCCATTTGTACCGGGCATGTCAATGTCCATCAGTACAACATCAGGCGCCATTAACAAAACGTCTTCTTCAACATGATTACAATTTTCCCTTGCGCCTACAAACTCAAGATCATCCGAGTTTTCGATTAATAGTTGTAATGCCTCCTGGCGGCCGCGATTATCGTCGAAGACTAATATTTTAATTGGCACAATGCGAAAATATTACAACTATTTTGAAGATGCTATCCCTAATATTAGGCAAGTGCAAGTTTGGGCCTTCAAAAAACAAAAGTAAATGCCACCAAAATTTTAGACTTTAAACTTAAGCTGCAGCGTTGTGCCTTCTCCCATTTTGCTATCAACCCTGAATGTTCCTTTTAGAAACTCTGCACGTTTCTTCATATTGAACATGCCGTTGCCCGTGCTGGTATTTGCCAAATCAAATCCTTTTCCATTATCGCGGATAATTAATGTTACAGTGTTTTGGCGGAGACTCATATCAACCCACACATTTTTACAACCCGCATATTTTACAAGGTTATTAATCGCCTCTTTGTAAATAAGGTAAAAGTTTTTTCTTTCTTCCATATTAAGCTTCACATTATTGAGGCTTTCGTCAAAATTCATTTGTAAGGCACAGTCTGAGGTCTCGGTAAGTTCGGCGGCAAGCGTGCGCATGCGAACAATGATATTTTCGAAATGATCATTACGTGTATTGATCATCCAGACAATATCATTCATTGCTTCCATTGACTGCTGTGTGTAGTCCATTATTTTTTGCAGGAGCGGTGCCGTTTTATCATTTCCGGTTGCTTTTTGCTGCGCCACATTGCTAAATATATAGATGTTGCTCAGGTTGGAACCAACTTCGTCATGCAGGTCACTTGCTATTCGATCACGAATAGCTTGTAGCTTCAAAGCCTGCTTAAGGCGAAACTGATAGAAGCCGTAGACCGCTGATACAACAGCAAGCGCCATCAATGTTCTAAACCACCAGGTCATATACCATGGCGGAAGAATAATTACCTTAACAGAAGTTTCGTTTTCATTCCAAACCTCGTCGTTGTTGCTTCCTTTTACTTTAAATGTATATGTGCCGGGGTCAAGGTTTGTATAATTGGCGCTGTACGTGTTCCCCGAGTTGATCCATTCTTTGTCGAAGCCTTCCAGTTTATAGCGGTATAAATTTTTCTCAGGGTATGTAAAATCCAGCGAAGCAAATTCAAAGGAGATGAAGTTTTCCTTGTAGGTTAATGTGAGCTTTTCTGTGAGATACATTGATTTTGACAATGGAGAACCTTCTGCCTGCACTGACACCGGTTGATTGCGTATTTTTAAACTGGTGATGACGACCTGGGGCCTTGTCGTATTTTTGAGAATCTCGTTGGGGTAGAAATAATTGAAGCCATTTACTCCTCCAAAAAAAAGACAGCCATCGCTGGTACGGCAATAGGATCCCCGGTTAAATTCGTTGCTTTGTAACCCGTCTTTGTAATCGAAGTTTCTGAATGTTCGCTTTGCTGGATTGAAGGAAGACAGCCCCTTATTGGTACTCATCCAAAGGTTGCCTTCATCGTCGGGAAGTACGCCGTAAATTACATCATTCGGTAAGCCGTCTTTTGTTGAAAAAGACAGGCAATTACCCGTCTGCATGTTCATTCGATTTAAGCCGCCACCTCCTGTGCCCAGCCACAGGTATTTGGTTGGTTGTCCGGGATCAGGACACAAACTAAGTATTACATTGCTACTTACGGAAGCCGGGTCGCCCGGCTTGTTTTTAAATACCGACCATTCTTTGTTTGCCAGGCTGAATCGTAACAATCCCTGCGAAGTGCCCAACCAAATGTTGCCGCCCGGATCTTTGATCTTACACTGAATTAATTCAGTGTATTCATAATTCCTTTCAACTGGTAAATGGTAATAAGTATTCTTGTTTAAAACCTTATCGTGGTAGCGCAGTTTATAACTATCAGCAAACCAGTCACCGTTATCACCGGTAACAACAGGCTCCGATAAGAAGCTTTCCAAATATTTCACTTCTTTACTGCTCTTTTCGGAAATATCCGTTAACGTTTCGGTTGATCTGTCAAACACTTCTCTAACTACTATCCCATTTCCAATAATGATCTTACCGTTACTGGTTTCTTTAATGGAGTAGTTAGCTGAGGAACCAGTATGATGGAATAATTCCGAACGGGTATTTCGTTTTAAGAGGCCGTATCCCGCGGTTCCTATCCAAAGGAGTCCGCTACGGTCAATGAACGTACTATAGGTGCTTTTCAGGGTTAGAGATAAAGCGTTTTTGAACGCAGTGGCATGTTGAAGCTGGCCGGTTCGGGTATCAAATAATGAAAGGTTGCTGATATCAGAAAGCCAAACGGTTCCCCCCTTGTCTAAAGTTGCCCGCATAGGTGCATCAAAGTTTTTAAAAAAAGGGTTTGGAAAGAGCTTTTCGGGTGCACCCGAATTTTCATCGAAGCGCACAACTCCTTCATCGTGAAACACATAAAACTTTCCCTTTTCTTTGTCCTCCAGCATTTGTACAATTCTATAAAGCGGGTTGCCGACACCGTTTTTTTTCTGCAGGGTATCATTTAATTTGAATGCCACAGACCACTTTCCATTGATCTCATCTTCGAGTTTATACAGCATTCCATTGGTGCAATCCGCATAATAAAGGTTGTTAGTTTTTGTAATAGATAAAAGTGTCATGCCGGACTTAGAAGGTACTTTTACGTGATGAAAGGCAAAGCTTTTATCCGTAAGTTTTATTTTTTTATCAATGATGATCTTATCTAACTTTCCACCAACATTCACCCAAATATTTCCATATTTATCTTCTGCAATAGCCGTAACAGATCCTTCAGATAAACCACTTTTATTTCCGGTTTGCTGGTTTATATGAATAAAAGTTTCCGTTTCACGATCGAACAAATCTAAGCCTCCTGAAACAGTGCCAATCCAAAGCCTGCCTTCAGAATCTTCAAAGAAAGTTTGTACAAAACTTTTTGTTATAGATGTTTTGTTTTGGGGATCATGGCGATAGACTGTAAACTTATAACCGTCATAGCGGTTTAGTCCGTCGAGCGTAGCAAACCACATAAAACCATACCGGTCCTGGAACATGCGCACTACCATGCCTTGCGAAAGACCATCATTAATTGTAAGTGCACTAAAGGCCATGGGTTTGCTAATAGTTTGTGCAACTACAATAGTGTACTGACATCCAAAATTGAAAAGAAACAGCGTTAATATGCGTAACAAGTATTGTTTTAAAGTTTGATGGATGATTGAATGCATTGGCTACACTGCCATGCTAAAGTATTTCTTCCAGGCAACTAAAGTAATTAAACTCTACTTGCTTTTACGATTTTGAACATTGATTGCGATGCTCAATGCAAGCGCACGTTAGATTATTTTACCTAAACGTGATCGAACCTAAAGAACGGGTTTATTTTAAAGAATGTCTTTTTCCCCGGAAGAACATCGCTCCTGTAAGTAAACAGGATCTTAAATACCCGGCTTGTTTTCTAAAACATTTTATACCAGGAACAGCCTATCCCTAATATTAGGGATTGTGTTCACCAGGTTAACGGTTCACCTTTACGCTTAGCTTTTTCCTTCTCTCTTTCGGCAATAAATTCAACTACTTATAACCAGCATATGAGAATTTCTACTTCTGCTCCTGTTGCCCTTCTACAAAAAATGGGTTGCAACCAACCTAAACCAGCGCAGTTTAAGCGATGGATTTTTGCTTTGCTGATTTTCATTTCCGCAGGTGCACAGGCGCAAACTTATTGCGAGGCTCTTTATTTCACTAACTATTCTGGCTACATCGAATACGTACAGCTCGGTACGATAAACAACGTCACAGGTAGAAATGCCGCTAATTTCACTTCGTATGCAACCGCACCAGCGCCCTACCAAACTACCGACCTGGCGCAAGGCAGTGCGCAAAGATTGATTGTAAGCGCTGCGGCGGGTGGTGGACGCAATGAATATATTCTTATGAATGTCTGGATTGATTACAACGCAGACGGCGACTTCGATGATGTGAACGAATACATATCTTATAATTATCTGCCATCAAATGGACTTCGGTATTTTGCTATGACCTTCACGGTGCCTGTCGATGCTGTACCAGGCCCTACCCGGATGCGCATACGCAGCAGTGTCAATCATTATGATGGTGAGGGGCCCTGTGGATATATAAACACCGGTGAGGCCGAGGATTACCGTGTGACGATCGTTGCGCCAACATCTTGCACCGGTACCCCGGCTGCAGGCAGCGCTGTCACCTCTAATGCAGGTCCCGTTTGCTCCGGCACATCATTTCACTTATCTGTGAGCCCTTATCCCAACCCGGCCACAATCGCCTATCAATGGGAAGTGAGCACAGCAGGATCATCCGGTCCATTCACAGCCATCCCGGGACAGACTTATACTACCGCCACCATTACAGGGCAAATCCAAAATAGTTGGTACCGGCTTAGGGCAACCTGTAACACTTCAGGGATTAGTACCGTCAGTGCCGCTGTTAACGTTACCCAGCAACCGGATATTTCGGCTTGTTATTGCGTACCTGATATAATGCAAGCCACCGGGTCATTCCGATATTACATCAATACTGTTCAGCTTGGCACAATTAACAACACCTCTGGTCTGAACGCCTCAAGCTACACTTCTTATGTTAGCCAGCCGACTGACAACCTAACTACCAACCTCATACAGGGCAGTCAACAAACGATTACTGTTGAGAGAGGTGACATTTATAGCGCTGCCGCCTGGATTGATTTCAATGGGGACGGGGATTTTACCGACCCCGGCGAACGGGTTCTCTATAAATTTTTTTACCAGCAAGACAAGGAGACGGCAAGTTTCACCGTGCCGGCAAATGCCGTTCCTGGTCCTACCCGTTTGCGGGTAGTAGGAGGCGGGTGGAGTTCAGTAGAAGACCCTTGCTTTCAATCGGGCCCCGGTGAGGCGGAAGACTACCTGGTTACTATTGTAGCGCCTTGCAGCGTTCAGCCCGTTACCACAACTGTTACAGCAAGCGGACCCACAACATTCTGTGTGGGCAACACTGTAACCTTAACCGCCAGCGGCGCCGACAGTTATTTGTGGAGCACGGGGGCCACTACACCTTCTATTATTGTTGGTACCTCCGGCTCATATTCTGTCACCGGCACCAATTCCATCGGTTGCAGCAATACATCTCAATCGATTGAGGTAGTAGCAGCCGGCACGCCCCTTAGTGCAGGCGCAAACGGAACACTTAGTTTATGTGAAGGCACCACACTTACCACTACGCAACTTTTTGCAGCTTTAAGTGGCAATCCAACCGCAGGCGGAACCTGGAGCCCGGTACTTGCAGGAGCGGGCACTTATACATACACAGTTGCAGCTACTGAATCTTGTACAGGAACCGCCACAGCAACGGTAACGGTAACTACCATAGACAAAACAATCAACGCAGGTTGTTATTCGGCCACAATAGCGAGAACGTATAACGCCGCAACAAACAGAACTACCTTCACCTATACCGTTTGTGCCAACGGCTGCCCCACAGCATTAGGCTATATTGCTTTTATAACGCAAACGAATACTCCGCTGGTTTCGCCGATGAATGGATCTACTTACAAGACAGCAAAATATAGTTACAAAGTCTCTGTACCTGTTGGTGTCGAAAATGGCAAAGCGATCTACGGAATAAAGTATGAAGTGACCGGTAAAGGTGGCGGCATTAAAAATAAAGGTGAATGTGATGTCTTCACTTTCACCCTTGCAGGAAATGTTGCAAAAGAGGCAGTATCTGTCCGTTTCAAGGCGGGATCAGAAGTGATCAATGCGACAGCTGAATGTCAATCTGATGCTACAATCACCAGCCCGGTTACATTTCAGCGTGCTCTGAATAAACAACTCAGTATTTCCAACCTTGCCGTAAAAGCTTATCCAAATCCTTACACTAACAAAATAAGATTTGATCTCAATTCACCGGAGGCAGGTCAGGGAAGCCTTGAAGTGTTCAATAGTTTAGGACAAAAAGTAAAAACAGTTTACAAGGGTCGTATCGTCAACGGAATGCAGTCATTTGAACTAAATGTGCCGGAAGGATTACGTTCAATCCTTATATACCGGTTCACCATAAATGACAAGCAGATTACCGGCAAACTAATGGGTGCGGGAGAATAACCTGGAGTGAACGATAACAGTAAATTAAAAGCCGTTTCATTAAATTAATGAGGCGGTTTTTTATTGATTAGGTCCTGGCTTTACAGATTTTAATGCTTTGCCGGAGTGCCAGGGTTGACCTGGCTAACTAAGGTTTACGACCACCTGCTTCTTTTTGTGCTTACCCCAGGCATACCTAATATTAGGGATTGTTTTCTAAAGTATAATCAGCCACCTTCGGTCGCGTTTTTATATCCCCAATAGTACTACAACAAATACTACTACAATAAACATATTCAGCATCAGCGTACTACTACTTTGATGGTCATTGCTTGTTTAAATTGAAAATAGTCTCTTAAAATAAAATACTGCTTAATGAAGAAATTTTTCTTCCTGTTTTACCTGGCAATGTTTTCAATTGCCTCTTTTAGCCAACAAATTTCCAAGAGTACAAAGTACCAGTGCGTAACCCTTAATCCTGGGGAAAAAATACTTGCAGAACAAAAATTCATTTCTGCCTGCTTTCTTACCCGTTACTAATCATCCACCGCATTTTTAAGTTAGATCAAAACTGCTCCAGGCAATAGCGCACCGTTATAAATTATCCCGCAATGAAAAACAGCTGCAAGAGATTTTCGAATTACAGGTTGGTTTTTACCGCCTTTATTTTTTTAGGCATAGTAAACACACATGCCCAGCCTGCCAAATACAAGCCGATTATAAAGTATGCGATCAACAACTACGCTGCCATTGCCAAAGCGGCATGTGACACCTGCAAGCCGGTAATAGGTAAGCCATTAAAGGTAGGAAGGCCTATTCCTTTTCCTCTCACGGCGGCAGTTAACTTCGCCCCCGGGGTAGATATTGACCAGATTCCCGGCATAGCAGCTCCTAATTTTTTAGGCGGAGGTTCGCCTGAGATAAAAGGACTGGTAAAGAAAGTCGCCGGCATGACGGACCAATATGCCAGCAGTTTGAGGAAGACAGATCTGCTATATTTTGCAAGTGGTGCCCGTGATATAGCCGTTTCAAAGTCCGGAAAAATTTACACCAGTTCACTATCCCGTGCTCCCGGACCAATAATTAAAGATGAGGATGGGGATATAGTAATGTACAATGGCATTTTTTCCTTTAAATCCAACCCCGAGCTATTACCGCTATTTAATTCTACTTCAGAACAGGCAGTTGAAAAAAGCCCGGAGAAATTTCGGTTTAGAGACAGCGTGTATACAAACTACCATAAAGACATTCAATACTTTGCCATAGATCCTGAAAATGAAAACATCGTTTATGCGAGCTTAAGAAATGCGCAATTAAAAAGCGCAAAAATCCTGGTAAGAAAAAATCCCGGAGATGGTACATGGGAACGTCTTGACTGGGATATACCGGGTGGCCTGGGCGACCCGGTATGGGGTGCATTGGCTGTAGACCATGACGGAAATTTATACATCGCGGATTCCACCCATCATGTAATAGTTAAAGCCACGTTTGATGACGGTGGTAAGCCTAAAAGCTGGCAGATTATCGGAGGTAAGTTTAATACGCCAGGATTAGTGAATGATGAAGATGGTGAGGATGCCCGATTTAATAAGCCAAGTGGCATATGTGTGGACAAAGATGGCAATGTATACGTGGGCGATGCCGGCAACAACGTTGTACGGAGAATTGATACTGACGGAGAGGTAACCATTTATGCAGGGGATGAAGAAGGAAAGGCCGGCTTCAGAGACGATCAAAGCTGGTATGGTGCCCGGTTCAACCGGCCAACTGCCCTGGCTTACAACGAGATGACGGAATCCCTCTTTGTTATTGACTATAACAACAAAACCATTCGTGAAATTGATGATGACAGGGAAGTATCGACACTAGCCGGTTTGGCGGGTTCTTTTAATCCCATTACTAACCCGGGTGGATTTGCCATGAATGTTTATTATTACCTGGCTTTGCTGAACATGGATCCCGATGAAGCAAAGTTTAGTGACCTGACGGGCATTGCTGTAGATCCGTCTGGTTTGGGTTTATATGTAAGTGATGGTAAATACATAAAATACGTAAACACTTTTGAAGCATCTTTTACCGTTACTTCTTCGATAAGAGAACCAGGAGCAAAAGAGGATTTGCATGGGCTACCCATATTGCCTCCGGGTGTTTTTATCAACCCCAATAACGGTGCCTTCTTTGGCGTTCCTTTGATGGAATGGGAACCCACCACTTATACCATTGAGGGAACAAATCATTTGGGTCCCAGTACTTTCCTGACGAACGGATTTATAACATTCGAAGTCGTGAAGTGTCCTGACATTGTTGATACTTCGGTGGAGAATATCACCATATCAATGAAGCAATTGCCATATACCTGGCAGGGCCGAACATTTATTGGTGCTGCTAAATCGTATCTCAACTTAAAAAACGTCATTGGTTGCGATAGCGTGGCTATGCTGAACCTGGTAATACTGCCTGAAATCAGTTATGCCAACCAGCCTTACATCTTCACATTGAATCAGCAGGTAAAACCTTTACTGCCAACAGTAATCGGATCAAAAATCATTGCCTTCTCCGTTGCTCCGCCACTACCCAAAGGGCTTGCATTAAGTACAACAACCGGTGAAATAAGCGGCACACCAACGGAACAAAATGTTATCCAGCCTGGCCCGGTAATCGGGCCCCAAACCCTGGTTCCATACGAGGCACCATGGCCACTAAGTACCATGGGTGGAGCAGACATAACGCAGGTTAAAATATTAGATGTCAATAAAACAGCCATTTTAGAAAACAATACGGCATTTAGCAGTTTAACTGGCACTGTTGGCAATGGTACAGGTACACCCGGGGCATACACTGATTTTGGTGCGTTAACGCCCATTAAAGTATCTACTGCCAACCCTTATACCGTACAATTATCAAACGCATTGTCCTCCGGCAGCAGGTATAGTTATTCACTTAATGACATATATGGCGCTTACATGTACAAGAACTCGTATGCGGTGTATATCGATTACAACCGCGATGGTGATTTTGCTGATGCCGGTGAACGGGTTTACATCTCCGCTGATCCACAAAGAGATGCGCATACCGAAGCTTTTGAGTTAAACATTTCGCCTTCGGCCAAAGCTGGTGTAACTAAAATGCGCATCTATTGTGTGGAAGCCAGGACCTCGCCTGCCACTTATTTTATGACGACTATACAATCTGGTTCGCTTTCACCACTGCTACGTACCACCTCACAGGCGCTGTCGTTCTATCCCTTCTACTACAAAATTTCTGCAAATGGTCCAATGGATTTTTCAACGTACTCCATCAACTACGGCGAATTTGAAGACTATGCACTGGATATTCAAACACCCAATACACAAGCCTACCTGGTTATCGGTACCAATGCCATTGGCACTGCGCAAACCACTATCAAACTGGCAGTAAACAAGCCAAGTACTTCCACCAACAACATTACCATCTGTTCTACAGAACTGCCGTACCGGTGGAATGGATTGACCTTTACACAGGCGGGTAGCCAGGTGGCGCATCTCACCAATATGTATGGCGCAGATAGTGCGGCTACTTTAAACCTTACAGTGAAAATGGCTACGGCTTCTATTAAAGAAGTAGCGTACTGTGGCGATTATACTTATAACGGCGTAGTGTACACCAATTCAGGCGACTATACCGTACACTTTACCAATGCGGTTGGCTGCGATAGTGCAGTCATCTTCCGGTTCAGGCAAAAGGCAAATTCGTCTGTTACCAACCTGACCATTTCACCAGCACAATTGCCATTCGCCTGGAATAATTTGAGCTTTGCCACTGCGGGAAGCAAAACAGCCAAGCTGGTGAATGCTGAAAATTGCGATAGCAATGCCACACTTAACCTGCGGGTGTTGTACAACATCACTTACCCGGCTTCTAACTTATTGGAAGTGAACAAAACCATCACGCCATTAAAGCCAGTGATAGAAGGAAACTACAGCCCGACTGGCGTTTGGTACAATTCGTACTGGGGTTATAGCATTTCTCCTGCATTGCCACTTGGTTTGGTACTCGATCCGGTTACCGGTTACATTACGGGTACGCCTACGCAGTTAAGCCCGTTAACTACCTACACCATTACGTTGAACCAGGATGGTGCACAGCCTTCAACCATTATATTGTCTGTAGGTGTGCCATCCATAACCACCACGAACATTGATAACTGCGGACCTTATTCCTTTAACGGAACGGTATACGACAGGCCGACAACGATGTCTGGTTTATTTAAAAACCAGTATGGATTCGACAGCACGTCAACCATCGTGCTTACGATCAGGAATCTTTCTGCTGCCACCACGCATTTATTTGCTAAGCAGTCTGAATTACCATTAACCTGGAATGATATCAATCTTAATAAAGAAGGAAGCAGGACCATTTATTTAGTGAATGCAGTTGGCTGCGATAGTGCCGTAACGGTGAACCTGGTATTGGTGCCGGATGTGTTGTATACATCACCAAATATTTTGCAACCTGGGCAGGCCATTGCGCCGATTGTGCCGCAACAAAGCGGTGGTACTATTCCGGCAGAAGAAAAAATGGTTACTACGCTCATTAAAGCAAATTATTTGTCGCCCGTTTCAGTTGCATTAGATGGCGATTCTAATACCTATGTAAGCGACGACAAGCATGCGATCATTTATAAAATAAACCGTAAAGGCATTGTGTCCATTGTAGAAGGCTTCACCAATGTGAGTGCCTCGCTGGCAACGGATAAAGCAGGCAACCTGTATGTTGCTGATCGCACCAGCAACCGCATCATGAAGAAAGATGTTGCAGGTGTTGTTACTGTACTTGCCAATGCCAGTATACCAACAGGTATTGCGGTGGATGCAAGTGGTAATATTTATTTCAGCGAGAGCCGCTATCACCGCATTCAAAAAATAAGCACTGCAGGCATCTTGTCTACATTGGCTGGTGGTACCACCTCAGGTTATACGGATGGTAGTGGAACAACTGCAAAATTCAATGTCCCATCAGGATTAAGTACCGATGCTGCAGGTAATGTTTATGTAGCCGATCGCCTTAATAATCGTATCAGGAAAATAACACCTGCAGGTGAGGTAACGAGTTATGCCGGTAACGGTACTGCTGCGTCATTGAATGGTGCGCTAAGTACAGCCGGTTTCAATACCCCGGTTGATATCGCTATCGACCATTTTGATAATAAATATGTTGTCGACAATGGCTCATCAAGAATTAGAATGATTGATACAGCCGGCATGGTTAGCACTTTAGCTGGAACCAGCAATGGTTACCGCGATGGCGCTGGAGCCCAGGCACAGTTTAATAATCCATCAAGCCTGACCACGACTGCACATGGCCAGGTGTATGTGGCCGACCAGGCCAATGCCGCCATCAGGCAAATCAATGCGGTGAATTATGTAATTCATCCGGCGTTGGCGAAAGGCCTGCAGTTTAATACGGCTACCGGTGTTATAAGCGGCACACCTGCTGAAATCTTACCAAAAGCAATCACGCATACAATCTATGCATCGAACAATGCGGGTACAGATACCGTACAAACCATCATTGGTGTTTGTAACCCGGTGGCTACATCGTTTACAATAGATACCTGTGATCAGTACGTATGGAATGATAGTACATACACCATCAGCACTACAGGCATCCGCACCTTAAAAAGTGACGGTGGTTGCGACAGTGTTGTTACCATGCACCTAATCATCAGGAAAGGATCGGTTGGTGCTAATACCACCATTGATGCCTGTGTGAGTTATGTATGGGAAGGAACAACCTACACAGAGTCGGGTGTGTACACGAAAGTGTATCCCAATGCAGTGGGCTGCGACAGTACGCTTATGCTGAACCTCGCCATTAAGTCAATATCTACCTACAACCTGTATGTTGAAATAGGGGCCAGCCAGTTTCCTTATAAATGGAGAACAAAAGAATTTGACGAACCGGGCACACAATCGGAAGCATATACCAACAGTGTCGGCTGCGACAGTATTGTATCCATGACGGTTAGCCTATCTAAAGTGCTGCCCATTATTACCTATGCAAGTAAGGATACCACGCTATATTGGAATAAAACCCTGGATGCACCCATTGAACTTACCAACACGGGTACGCCGGTACCAGCTATGAAAATAGGTGAGCGTGATACGTTAGCTAATTTTTCGGCCCAGGCTAATGCACCGTTCGGAAGAGGAGTAATGATAGATCACATAGTGAAAGGCCCTGATGGATTACACTACGCCACGGTAGTTGGTAGAAACCAGATTTTCAGATTAAGTAAAACTGGCGTTTGGTCAGTATTTGCTGGATCAGTGGATCCCGGTTTTAATGACGGCACAACTGAGACCGCAAAGTTTGCGAGACCAAGAGGATTAGCATTTGATGCGCTCGGAAATCTATATGTAGCATGTGCTTACTATGGCACTATTAGAAAAATAACGCCGGAAGGTCAGGTTATCGCAATTAATTACGATCCACGTATAACATTTCCACTCCCATACAATGTCAATGCATACTTCTATGATGTAAATGCGCTTGCAATGGACGCTGATAACAACTTAATTGTTCAAAGTCAGCAGACCATTACAAAAATGAACATGACAACTAACCAGTATGTTCAAACCAAAATGGATCACAGCCCATATTTTGGAACGGGCGAATTAGACATGAAAGTGGACTCAAAAGGAAATATTTACATCCTTCCGGTTGTGGCTACGAATGTGCTGAAAATTAAACCAAATGGAGATAAGGTAAGTATTGGCAAAGCTGGTTATTCCGGAAGCTCCTTTACACCCGGTAATGGACCTGATGCCATCATACCGGCCTGGATAAATAGTATGGCTATTGATCCCATCAACGACAACCTTTACCTGCAAGCCAATGGCACCATTTTGCGGGTTGATACTTCCGAAAACGTAAAGGCAGTTGGGGGTACCCGCTGGATTGCACAAAACGATCAGATGGTAAGTGTTGATACGGGCAAGGTCGCAGTAATCGATAACTTCAAGGGTGGTGTTTTATTCACTGCCAATGTTTATGGTTATGGTTCCCTGCCATTTATGGACAACTATGGTACCACAAACGTTATAAACAATGAACCAAAAGCTGACTTTAAAAACCTCGACCAAAGATTACGTATTGATAGTTCAGGTTCGGTGGCAGGTATACCAAGGGGATCGTTCCAAAACCATCAAACGACCTATTCGGTAATTGCTGCTAACCAGTATGGTGTTGGCTCCACGCCATTAACCATCCGGAATAAATCGGTCGTTATTGTACAGGAAACGAAAGTAGCCACGGCTTTTCCGTATGTATGGAAGGACCAGGTATTCTATGCACCAACAAATACTGCCACCTATTTCGTGCGCAATGAAACGCTTGCAAATGATTCGATGTACAAGCTGCACCTGGTGTATGAAGTTCCAACCCCGGATATAACTGCTACAGGTGGTTGCGCCGGTGGCGATGTTACGCTTACCGCAAATTCTGCAGCAAAAGGTTCAGCCCGTTTCGATGGATCGAACATTGCCAAAATCAACAGCTTTGAAAACACCGGCATCTTTGGCTATTTTACTACAGAATGGACTAAAGTGCCCAATCAGTTTGACCGGGCGAATTTCGTATATGCTATGGAATTGTGGATTAAGCCGGAGACTGTAAACGGAATTCAGTACATCTTAACCAGGGATACCACTAAGCAGTACGGCACTTTGTATGGCATCTCTATACAAAATGGCAAATTGGTATATGAAGCTACCAAAGGATTACAGCAACCATACACCGATTATAAGGTTGTGTCCGACCATGATATCGTTGCAGGTAGCTGGACGCATGTGGCAGTAGCTTATTACGATTCCATCATGCACCTTTTCATCAATGGCCAATTGGAAAAGACACGACAGACCAATGAGAACACTATAGGTCTTGGGCACCGAGATCCTGTTACCAATGAATATTTTTATGCTGACTTTTTCCTTGGCGGCTTAGGAACTCAGTATCGGTTCAAAGGAGAGATGGATGAACTGCGTATCTGGCAACAAAGAAAAAATGCACAGCAGATACAGGCTACAATGAACAGAACAGTAGATCCGCTCGATCCGTTGCTAAGCTTATACTATCGCTTTGATGAGCAGGAAGGAAACACCCTCATGGACATTTCCAAATCGAACCGAACAGCAAGGTTCCAAAAGTCGCCGGAATGGGTTCCTTCAAAAGCACCGCTCAAATTTGCTACTTACTCATGGATGCCGGGTGGTGCAATTACGTCATCTGTTAACGTGCCTCCTGGTACCAATACCCAGTACACATTAACCGTAACTGATTACAAGAATACCAGTGGCTCTGCTACCATAACTCCTGCTAATAAGTCCACTAGCAGTACCGAAAACGTTCGTGTATGTGCTATTGAATACACCTGGCATGGTACTACTTATAGTTCTTCTACCAACACCGCTACCTGGACTGGTGTTAACCAGTACGGTTGCGATTCGGTAGTTACATTGAACCTTACCCTGGATGCGCCACCAACACCGTTAATTACAGGTGCCACGCAAATTTGTGCAGGCAGCGCTACCACGCTTACTGCCAGTGGCGGCGATAATTTTGTTTGGTTACCAAATGGAGAAACTACACCATCCATTACGGTTCAGCCGACAACGACAACTACCTATAACCTCAGGGTTAAGGGCAACAACGGCTGCGAAACCACGGTATCTAAAACAGTTGTGGTAAGCAACGCAAGTGCTTCAATTGAAATAATTATTGCCTGCGATAGCTATACCTGGCATGGTACTAAATACACCAATTCCACCAACACAGCTACCTGGGTAGGTATGAATGCAGCAGGTTGTGACTCGGTAGTTACATTGAACCTCACCATCAATCCATTGCCGGTACCTGCCATTGTTTCGGCCAACGGCATTAGCGTTTGTGAAGGCGAAGCCATTCTGATAACAGCAAGAGCTTCCGGCAGGCAATTAGATTTAGATGGCAACAGCCGGTTGGTAGCTGATGCAATGGGTGTTGATCCAGCCACTGGCTTTACCCTGGAAGCCTGGGTGAAACCTGCCAGCATGGGTGGTATGCAAAGCATCATCAGCCAAACCCGCGGCAATGCACCACTTCCGTTTGATGCGTTTATCAATGCCAACGGCACCGTAAGTTTTGCGGTAGGGAATGGTATTGCTACAAGCAGCGTTACAACGGCTGGTGCGTTAACTACCCAAAAATGGTCGCACCTGGCATTTGTATACAACAACAAATCGATGGCGATCTATAAGGATGGTGTATCGGTTGCCAGTGGTACTGCAGTTGTACCAGTAGCTGGTAAGCTGAACAACTTTATGATCGGTAACAATGAAAGTTTATCAAGGCCATTGACAGGTGCAATTGATGAAATCAGGGTTTGGAACAAAGTACTAACGCCGGCACAGGTTTTAGCAACACTGGACAAATCTGTTAAACACGATGCTGTTGGCCTGCTTGCTTATTACAAACTGGATGAGGCAGATGATGAATTGCCGTTGAATACAGCAAATGGTCTCCGCACAGCATCGGTTATTGGCGGAGCAACACACAGTGCATCCACTGCTGCTATTATATATCAGTCTTATAATTGGGGTGCTGGACTAACTGCCCCGGTTATCACCGCAACTGATGCAACGGCTTTGTATAACGTTAATGTAGTGGATGTAGAAGGTTGTACGGCGGCAGGGTCAGGCAAAGCGGGCATTGGCGTGCCGAATGCCTTTACAGAAGTAGTGAAAGCTTGTGGTCCGTACAACTGGCACGGCACTACTTACAACAGCTCTAACAACACAGCAAAATGGACATCAAAAAATGTTTCTGGTTGCGATTCAGTAGTAACGCTTAACCTCAGTATTGGTGCGCCAACAGCATCTACTGTAAATGCAACAGCCTGTAACTATTTCGTTTGGAATGGTAACAGTTACAACCAAACAACAACAGCTACCTGGATAGGTGAAAATGCATCTGGTTGTGATTCTGTAGTGACGTTGCACCTCACCATTAATAAAGCAGTGGAGCGTACAGAGATCATTACAGCCTGCGAACCGATCAGCTGGCATGGTACTACCTATGCCGCTTCTACCACTGCACCTGTATGGTATGGTAAGGCTAAAAATGATTGTGATTCTATTGTACACCTTAACCTCACAATTGCTGATTTGCCGTTTGCAAAAATCAACATGCTGAACAGGGAAAATGTATGCGAAGGATACGGCGTCGTGCTGCACAATACAACAGCACCGTTCACCGCGTTTGCAACAGGTGTACGCAGTTTCAGTTCTGAAATTGCGGTAAACAGGAACCAGCAAATTCTTGGTCAACCGAATACCTATCCTAACTATGGTGATTATGTTACCTCATGGTCTACCAACACGGATATGGCTCGCAGGGAATTTATTGAGCTGACATTTGACAATGCCAAGCCGATCAATTTCATCGAGATCTATGAAACCTTCAACAGCGGTACGATTGATACCGTTTATGTGAAAAATCCGGCAACGAACCAATATGAAATGGTGTACAGCGGCACAGCTGAATTGTACAGTGAGCCACTGCAAAACAGGATCACTTTCCCGTTGACTACGTTTGGTGTGTCAACTGTTCGAATCGCTATGAACTCAATTGACTTCCCAGCACAAAAAGCGCTCGATGCCGTAAGCATTGGACATGCCAGCAACACCACGTTTAAATGGTCAGATGGAAGTAACAGTGCTACACTGGCGGCTACCACACCAGGTAAATATTACCTGGCAGCTACCAGTGAGTTTGGCTGCATTGCCAAAGACAGTATCAGCATTACCACCGCTGAACTTGAATTGTCAATTACCAATCCGGAGATCACAGCACCAGCAAATATTTCACGCACAAATAGTGCGGCAATTTGCGGAGCAGTCATTCCCGATGAAGAACTAGGTAGCGCTATCGCAAAAGATTTGTGTCCTGGCGTTACGGTGAGCACAACAGGCATTCCTGCAGGCAACCTCTTCCCGGTTGGCGTTACTGTAATTACCCATACAGCCATCAATGCAGCTGGTCGCAGCACATCTGTTACACAAACAGTAACGGTAACAGATAATGCCAAACCAGCTTTCACAATCAACCTGTCTGCGAGTCAAATAACAATATGGCCGCCGGATCATAGTCTAAAAAACATAGCACTCTCCTACATTACTGCCGATAATTGCGGAACTGTGACGAACAAAGTAACAGTAACCAGCACTGATCCAATTACCGGGGTAAGCGATGGAGACAAATCACCAGACTGGATCGTAACCAATGACCACATGGTACAACTAAGGGCAGAACGTGGAAACGGAAAGGCAGCCCGTGTTTACACCATCACAGTGACTCCTGTTGATGCGGCCGGCAACATGGGTACACCGCAATCAGTAAATGTTACTATTGCACATAACATTACGGCTCCAATTACAGGTGCTTCCTTTAAGATCGGCTCAACAGTGGATTTCAGCGGAGTATTCTGGGATAAGCAAGGCAATAAACACACCGGTGAATGGGTAATTGATGACAATACAATAGTGAAAGGCATTATTACCGAACCTTCCGGCACGAAGAATGGTAAGTTAACAGGCGCCTATAAATTTACTACAGCAGGTACCTATAAGTTGAGGATGAACATTACTGATCAAAATAAGGCAACTTCCTATTGCAACACCAACGAAGACATGGAAGCCATTGTGGTTATTTATGATCCGAATGGAGGTTATACGTATGGAGGTGGTTGGTTCGCATCACCCGCAGGTGCCCTTAAATCGGATGCTGCCGCAACAGGAAAAGCCAACTTCGGGTATGCCCTTAATTATTTCAAGGGTGCCGCCAATCCAAAAGGAGAAACACAGTTCGAATTGAAGGTGGGAGACCTGGAATATAATGCGCTCAACTTCGAATACTTGTCCATCGGAGGTGCAAGGGCACAGATCAAAGGCACGGGCAAGATCACCGGGGGACAAAGTGGCATCAACTTCATTATGACCCTTATCGATGGAGCATTGGATGGCACTGGTATTGATAAGATACGTATCAAAATTTACAACAGGAATACCGGGCTGGTTTACTATGACAACGAACAAGGCAGCGACGCCAATAATCCTGTCACCAAAGTAGGTACTAACAGCCAGGTTGTAATTGGTGGAACCAGTGTAAACACCAGCAGTTCAGCGGCAATTTTAACTAAAACTCCTACGCCTGCTACTCCAACAGTAGAGGCCGGGAAATTACAAGTGCAGGCATTTCCTAACCCAAGCCGTAGTCACTTTACGTTGATTGTAAAGGGCAAAATTGATGAGCCGGTTCGCATTCGTGTAAGTGATATTTTAGGTAGGTTAGTGGAAGAACGTAAAGGTTTATCTGCAAATGGCACATTTACTATTGGAGCTTCTTATCATGCCGGTTTATATATGGCAGAAATTTTACAAGGAAAAGAGAAGATCGTATTTAAACTTTTAAAACAATAAGCGGAGATACCTTAGAAAACCAAATAAGTAAGGCAGCAATTAAGGCTGCCTTACTTATTTGTAACAGCTATTTAGTATTTTGTCAACTGGCTAAATCAGCAAATCTTTTCAATATACCTGCATCAGCACTAACGTAAAAAGAAGCAGTAATAATCTTTTGTTTGATTTCTCACAAAAGCGTCGGCTCCTATGAACATTTCATAATATTTACCTACTAATTAAGCTTTCATAAGAGATGTTACCCTTTTTTCATTTAGCTAAACCCGGGAAAAAATCGAAGAATTATTAATCTAATTGCTGATGGCGTTTTTTAAACATCACTCTGAAATTTTAAAATGTTCACTTATCATGTTTGCATTTTATTTTAAGAAGGATATTTTAGATGATAAATAAAATTTTCAACAATTTACCAGGGGAGATAATAAAATTTACTGTAAGTGGTGATCATTCTAAACTTATAGCAGTTAATGAAAATTGTTTTGACCAGGTTGCAATAAACGATAGTGGTGAATTTGCTTACAAAAAAAATTGGAACGAATACATGAAGAACATTAATAATAAGTAGTCCAAAAAAATGTGCTTCTGCACAATAAGTCAATACTATCAATCTTTGTATAAAACCTAACAAACAATGTTAAGACCAAACATTTCAAAATTATGATGATTCTTATTTCAGGGCCTTATCGGGGAGGAACAAATGACGACCCGCTTCTAATCAAAAGAAATTTAGATAAACTTGAATCAGTTGCCTTGCCTTTATTTCGCAAGGGTCACATTCCGATGATTGGTGAATGGGTAGCTTTACCCTTAATGCATTTAGCAAACTCGAAGGAAATTGGTGATAGTATTTGGGATGAAATTCAATACCCTGTTGCACACCGGCTTCTTGAAAAATGCGATGCAGTTCTTCGACTTGAAGGTGCATCAAAAGGAGCAGACGAAGATGTGAGAATTGCAAAGGAACGGGGTTTGGAAGTATATTACAGCCTCGATGAAATCCCGGATTTGACAGCAAAATAAACTGCCTAACAATAGCTGGCAGAATGGAACATTGATGGGAAGAGAATGAACACCAGGGCCGGAGAATTTTCCTTCAAGAAAAAATTCTTTATTCAACGCTATATTATTGTAAGGAAGTGAGCAGTTGATCGTCTTACTGAAGAAACCTCCTGTTATGTCCTTTTCTTTTAAAAAAATCTTTCCCTGGGTCTTGCGTGGCGTTGCAGCCTTTATCATGCTACAAACCCTCTTTTTCAAATTTACAGCTGCGCCGGAATCAGTTTATATCTTTACTGAGCTAGGCATTGAGCCCTGGGGTCGGATTGGATCAGGCGTTATGGAGCTCATTGCATCTGTCTTACTCCTTATTCCACGAACGACGGTTTTAGGAGCTTTGCTGGCAATGGGCATTATGGGCGGTGCCATCCTCTCGCATATTTTCGTACTGGGTGTTGTTATCCAGGATGATGGAGGACAACTGTTTATTTATGCATTGCTTGTGTTGATATGTTCGGCCATTTTATTTTGGATGTACCGTCGTCAATTGGGCAGGTTTATACAGCAGCGCTTTGTTCCTTTCCTTATTACCAACGCATAAATTATTACTACCTTGTTTATAAACCAGATACAACAACTTGTACGACAAATTAACGATATTATTTCCCAGTTAACGGACGATGAATACAGTCGTCCGTTAAATGTCTTTAATGGCAGCTCAATTGGGCAACATACACGGCACGTTATAGAGTTTTTTGCAGAATTGGAGCAAGGATATCAGAACGGTCTTATTAATTATGACAACAGAAAACGTAATAAAAAATTGGAAACAGATAAACAATTTGCCTTGGATTTGCTTAATGAATTTACTAGTGCCTGCGATAAGGAAGACAAGCATTTACAGCTTTCTGTTGATCTTCAACATTCGCCAACAATGGGGATGATTGCTACTACATACTACCGCGAGTTGGCGTTCGCTGTTGAGCATACGGTCCACCATATGGCATTTTTGCGCATCGGCATTGAGCAGGTTAAGAATATAGCTGTACCAACTGATTTTGGTATATCGGCTTCCACGCAACGTTATAGGTCATCATGTGCACAGTAACTTTTATCCCGGTAGGCAACCTGGCGTTTTTTACATCAAGCCGTGATGAACAACATAATCGTCTTTCTGCCGAACCACCGCTGCTCCATAAAACTTTGGGGACTACATTGCTGTTTCCCAAAGATGGCAATAAGGGTGGAACCTGGATATGTACTAATCAAAATGGCGACTGCGGGGTACTGCTTAACGGCGCCATAAAGCGGCATTTGCCAAAGTTTTCCTATCGTCACAGCCGAGGACACATCTTACCACAACTGTTGGCATCCAGCGATCCATTGAATTCATTTTCTCACTTTGATGCCAGAGAAATCGAGCCTTTCACATTAGTGTTATATGTGAAAAATAGCTTATATGAATGCCGGTGGGATGGCACTTTGAAAACTATCAACAGCTTGCCGGCAAACAAACCGCACATCTGGTCGTCATCCACGCTCTATGATGCTGAAATGCAGCAAAAAAGAAAAAGCTGGTTTGACCAATGGCTGAAGGGAAATTTGGCACCCGACAATCATAGTGTTATAAATTTCCATCTTTCTGGCGGCGAGGGAAACCCTTCGGTAGATCTTAAGATGAACCGGAATGGTGAGATGCTTACGGTTAGTGTTACCTCTGTTCAACTTGACACTGACAAGGCGCTGATGACTTATCATCCAATAAACGAAAAGAAAACCTATCGAAGCGAGATACACTTTTCCAATTCAACCATGGTCTCCTTTACCCGCTGGTGGCAGAAGTTCACCATTCGTTTATTGCATTGGGAGTACTGGCCCTTTCACATTGTTTATGCACCAATCTATCCCTATTGGTTCTGGCTTTGCCTGAAGGCAAGGTCATTATTCTTTTTTACTGCCTCCAATCCCACCATTCGCAACGGGGGTTTTCTAATGGAAAGTAAAATGGAAATCTATGACCTGATACCGGTAGACAGTTATCCAAAAACGCTATTAGTCAGAAAAGAGGAAGTAAATGCAAGTGAGTTGAAAGATCTTTTAATGCGTAAGCAATTTTCATTTCCGCTCATCGCAAAACCCGACATTGGTTTAAGGGGTATTGCTGTCAAACTGGTTAGAACAATTGAAGAATTGGAAAATTATCACCAGCAAAGTAAAGTAGACTTCCTGGTGCAGGACTATGTGCCATATGAAAACGAAGTCGGCATTTTTTATTGCCGTATGCCGGGCACCAGCCAGGGACAGATTACAGGCATCGTAGGGAAAGAATTGCTAAGCGTGACAGGCGATGGTAAACAATCCATTGCCCAACTGTTGCAGCAGGAAAAACGTTTCCTTCTGCAGGTAGAAGCTTTACAAAAATCAGATCCCGTAATGCTTACACAAGTTTTGAACGACAATGAAACAAAGCTGCTGGTACCATATGGAAATCACTGTCGCGGTGCCAAGTTTATCGATCTTACCGACAAAATGAATGAGAGGCTTTCCCGTACCATCAATGCCCTTTGTTTGCAGATACCTGGTTTCTACTTTGGCAGGTTAGATATACGTTACAACAGCTGGGAAGAGTTTTGCAATGGCTTAAACTATGCTGTAATAGAACTTAACGGCGCCGGCAGCGAGCCTGCCCACATTTATGATCCAAAGCATTCCATCTTTTTTGGATGGAAAGAAATTATTCGTCATCTAAACTTGTTGTACCAGATCAGCAAGAAAAACAAGCAGATGAAAAAGTTGCCTTACATGCCGCTAAAAGGAGGGGTAAGTTTATTCCGTGAAAACGCCGCTTACATGAGAAAGATATCTTGAATAGTAATAATTATCTAAGGCTTAGTTTGAAGAACCGTTTTTACAATCACCTCTTTCTCTTCGGTTGTAAGCACTCTGTAGTCTTCTTGTGTCAAAGCCTTTTTAATAATTTTGTTTTGTACTGAGAAAGTTCGACAAAGGCTACAGACTGCAAGGTGACGCCAGAGGGCGAACCGCTGTGTTGCCGAAAGCTTTGCTTCTTCTTTTTTAGAGATTAAATCTACCGCTTGTTTGCAACTAATCGTTCTGCTCATAACATTCATTTTTGCATCCAGTTTTTCTCAAGACAGGCTCGAAGCTGCACTTTGGCGCGGTGCAGCAACACCCAATAATTAGACGAAGAAAGACTCAATTCCTTACAAATATCCTCACTGTCCAGGCCATCCACGTACTTCATAACAAACACAGTGTTCTGAATTTCTTTCAGCTTTTTTCCGCAGGAGTCAAACACCTGCTGAAATTCTTTTGCTTCTACCCGGTTAGAAAAATCAACCCTCCATTGTTTGGGGTACATTCCTTTGCGCCAATGATCTTGTTCATCAAAAAACGTGTGGTCGTTGTGCTCCCGGAGAATGGTATCCACTTCCAGGCGAGTATGTGCCTTGCGGTAATGATCAGTAATCTTACTTTTTAAAATTACAAACAGCCAGTTTTTTACCGAAGCCTCACCTTTGTAACCATCTACGTTTCGCCAGGCAGCTAAGAAGGCATCCTGCACAAGGTCTTTGCAAAGCTCATCGTCCTGCAAGCGCTGCAAGGCAAAGCGAAACAGCGCGTCGGAATGTTCACTCACCCATGCCCGAAAGATCGTTTCCTTATCCATCATTCGTTGAACCTATTCTTTTTTATATTCTAAACAACAACTCTGGTTGTGTTGAGTTTTTTCCAAAAGATAATTTTGTCTTCACCCTCTTTATAAAAGTCGCGAATGATAGCCATTCTTTCATAATTGCATCCGTTATAAAATTTCCTGGCTTGCTCAAATCCTGGTAACCCGGATGTTTCTGCAAATAAAATCCTATGTCCTCCTGGTCGAAGAGATGCTTCAATATAGGACATCATCTCAGCTCCTTAACCATTTTCCTGGTAATTTCTGCGAACAGCAATCAAGTACAAATTAAGTTCCGTCTGTCAATCATCATCTCTTTTATTAGATCGGCAGGAAATATTTCGTTTGTATCGATAACTTTTTTCATTGCATCCGTATCCTGTTCTTCTACTCTTCGCAATTAATTACTCTGCGAGCTTAATTTTTTCCCAATTGCGATTCGCTTTTTCGATGTATCCCGGACGGTCTTTATCCCAGGTGCTTTTTACTTCTTGATTATAGTTGAAGTACAGTTTGCCATCAAGTACCGTCCACGTATTCGTTTCGGTTGGCGCTTTGTGCCCATCAGCTATACCGTAAGCACAGTAACCGCCATACTGAGGTGCATACTTTTCGGGTGAAACTTTGAAGCTGTCAAGGTTTTGTTGGGAGGAAAATCGCCAGGTAGCATCTTTCCATTGGGTAGCATAATCGGTTAGTCCTTTAACTGGTTTTTGTTCTTTGAAAAAAGCCACCACATCGTAACCACGAATCGCAGCACCTTCCTTTTGAAATATTTCTGCCTTTTGAGCCAGGACATTAGTTGCTACCACAAAAAGCATGGCAGCCATCACTAACATTTTCATATTATTTAATTTTTATAAATGTTATTTGAAGGACGCATAGCCAAACAAGTGATTGAAGGCTTTGCAATGAATGCAGATGTATTTGTATTGGGTGAGATCGGGTAGGGAAGTAAGCGGGTAAACCTGTGTTCCGCTGGTGGCTTTTAATTTCCCCACTTCAATAAAAGTCACAGGCATGACTTCCTTAGACAGGTACACGTATAAGTCGGGACCATTATCGGTCATAAAGCTATCCAGTATTACATCGAAAGTATTGTTGCCATTGCGCACCACCTTGCCCACGCCGGTCACGGTGCCATAGGGACCGTTTTGAAAAAAGCCTTTTGCTTCTGCCATGGCGCCGCTCTGCACGGTATCCATAGCGGGATTGTTTGAGGCACTTTCTTTTTTACATGCACATACGAAAAGCAGTATTGAAAGCAGTAAATAATTTCTCATGTGTGGTATAGTTTAAAATTGATAAATGATATGCGGTGCCACTACAAAACTGCGGGTCAGGCCATCAGGACGAACATCCCGCACCACCAACGGTATACCGCCTACGAGTCCAAGAGCCCATCGTTTGTTAAGCATTCGTTCCAATGAAGCGGTTGCATTTAGTGTAAGTCCGGCAGAACCTTTAATTGCGATTGGTTTATTGCTAATGTTCGCATCTATATAGGTATCCTCGCCAAGGTGATAAATACCGAGCAAGCCGCCTTCCAAAGACCATTTCGCATTCTTTATAAAACGATAAGAAGTACGTAGCAATACATCGCCTTTGCGGTTAAAGTCATTGGTAGAAGGGAAGGCCGCTGCTTTTCCATCGGGCCAGTATTGCGGCAAAAAGTTATTACGGTTAATGCCTGTGAGTGGCTGCTGCCAACCGGCAGCAACTTTCCATTTTTCATTCTTCAATGCCACGCCAGAGATCAAATCAATCGTACCCAAACTACTTTGGTATTGCATCGGTAACGATAAGTTATTCTCTTTAAGATTGCCCTGGTTGAGTGGCAGTTTCGTGCCTATTGTTACTGAAGTTTTCCATTTGGATGAAGAGGGTAGTTGGTAGGTTGATGAAAGAAATACATCCCCTGGACCGGTGGCATTGCCCAAATTCCCCGAAGCATAATTGCCTGTAACTTTTCCGGAAAATTGCCACCGTTGTTTTTGAAATCCGTATTCCAGTCCTGGTGTAAACACAAACACGTCTTCATCGCCAACCCCGGCAGGCATCGTGAGCTTTAAATATTGTTTGAAGTTCGGTTGGCTATCGGCAGACTGGTGGTTCAAATTTCCAATGGAGCAAAATCCGGCGTCGCTGCAACCCTGGGCACTTGCATTCATTGCAAAGCCAACAAGCAAGAGCGTAGCAATTGCTTTTCTCATAGTTATTTTTTAAAATGGTTCGTCCAATTGGCATCAGCACTCGTATGCAAGCTTTTTTCATCCTTGTTCCAGGACTTCAGTGTATTGTTGAAAAATTTGTTGTAGAACATAAAAAGTTTCCCATCTACTATCTTGAAGGTCGCCGGGTCGACCTCTACTTTCTCACCAGTTGCACCCATGGCGTAGGCGCACCAACCGCCATACTGCGGTTCATACTTTGTTGGCTGGGCCAGGAAGGCCGCCTTATTCTGTGGCGAAGAAAACTGGTAGGTAACGCCATCGTGCATTATGGAATATGCTGCCTTCCCTTCAATGGCTTTACCCTGTGCAAAATAACCCACCGGATCATAGCCCTGAATTGCCACGTGTTTGCTGGAAAGGTTAAAGGCCTGTTGGCGTTTGTTGCTTTGCGAAAAAACGACCGTCTGCAAAGCAATGAAGGAAAGAAAAATTAAAGCTGCCTTTTTCATTTGGTTTTTGATAAAGACGAAGCCTCTGCAATTTCCTTACAGGATAATTTAATTTTTTAATCCTGCAAACTAAAAATGGAAGGGTTCAGCCAAAGGAGCAATACCTAAAGCTTTAATTTTTTCGCTTAACAAACTGCATTTTTATTGAGCGTTAAAATGCCGCAGGCGGTATATAACTATGAAGGCTTTAAACGAGTTTTTTTACCCGATAAAGAATATTTCAACTGTTTAAATTTATAGAACTAAGAAAATCGGAGGGAACGGGTCAAGAACCTTTGCTTACAATGCAGAATTGAAAAGGGTTTCAGGAACTCACCTAATCATTGTACTATTCGTTATACCCTTTCGAAATAATTACTGTAATAATTTCTAAAAAGCTTAATTGAGAGCTAATCAAATTAAAGCAGAATGTGTGGTTTAATGAAGCTGCTTTTTTGATCATGTGATTTTAGCTAATATGTGGTTTGAACTGATTTGAATTGCTGTAGAAGCATCCAAACTCTATGTAAGTCTATGGTATGGCTATTAAATGGCTACGCTGATCATCGCTATCTTCTCGTCTTGATCAAAACGTACCTAGAAAAATCAATCCAAAGGTTATTTGGACGATCTTTAATCAGCTTGACGTCATATCGCGGATAATTCGTATTATGCATCTCCTATCTATGAAAATTCAAGCCACCCGGCTATTTGATTCTAATGAAGAAACTACTTGCGGCCCTTGCCTTTCTGTGTTGTGTTTTAACTACGAGCTATTCCCAAGTACCTACAATTACGAGCTTTTCACCAACAACTGGTACTATTGGCACACTGGTAACTATAACGGGAAGCGGGTTTAGTACTATAGCCGCAAATAACCAGGTGTATTTTGGCTCTGAAAAAGCAACAATTAGTAGTGCATCGGCCACATCCCTTTTAGTAACTGTGCCTAATGGGACGACATACCAACCAATAACGGTTCTTACAAAAGGCTTTACTGCTTTTTCGCCAAAGCTATTCAATAGCATTTTTGTTGGATGTGATACTCTGATGGGAAACTCGTTTGTAGCTAGTTCCCTTCTTCAGGCAAGCACAAGTCCCCGATCACCGGTTGTATATGATATAAATGATGATGGCATATCGGATGTTGGCGTAGTAAATAGGGGAGCTAACAATGCTTTTTTTTATTTATCAAGTGCCCAGGGTTTTGACACAGAGGCTCGCCAATTAATTACTGGAGCAACCCCTGTAAATATTGCTGTCCATGACATGGACGGTGATGGTAAAAGAGAAATAGCTATCGGTACTCAAGGAAATGGATTATCACTTTTTAGAAATGTATCTTATAACGGTAGTTTTGACTTTGAGCCGAAAGTGGATTTTCCCATTTTTGGTTTTATCGCGAGTAATGATATCGATGGTGATGGTAAACCGGACATTGCTGCATGTTTGGGTAGTAACAGTACTATACGTATAGCACGCAATACAACCAATAACAACCTATTTTCTTTTGCTTATTCATCTATAACAAGCGGTGGCATTCCCAGTGAGCTTTGCCTGGCAGATCTTGATGGAGACGGGAAACCTGAACTTATTGCAGCTAATATATCTACATCGACTGTATCTATTTTCCGCAACACAAGTACCCCTGGCGCTATATCTTTTGCTTCAAAGGTTGATTTTCCAACAATATCTAGTCCTTCCAATATTAAACCGGGAGATATCGATCGAGACGGCAAAACGGATCTTGTTTTTACTTCTGGTGGTCTTTCCATCCTGAGAAATACATCAACTGCCGGTAATATCAACTTTGCAACAAAGGTTGATTTCAACATATTCGGTGCATTGTTAGCAGCTATAAGTGACCTTGATGGAGATGGTAAGCCAGATTTTGCTTTAGGCGTTTTAGATGGTACTTACCAGCTTAAAATCGCAAAGAACACCAGTATACCTGGAAGTATCTCCGTTGGTAATATTTTTCAAATCGGCATCGGCGATGGTGAGATTGCATGTGGAGAAATAACTGGCGATGACAAGCCGGATGTGCTGATAGTTAGTGGCAGTAACATTAGAACCTATAAAAACCAAAGCAATAAAGCCACTATTTCGTCATTTTCACCTTCTTCGGGTGGACCAGGTACAGTTGTCACTATTCGTGGATTGAATTTCAGCAGTACTAACCAGGTGGTTATTGCTTCAGCCGTCGCTGCGTCCTACACTGTGGTTAATAGTACTACTTTAACGGCCGTAGTGGGAGCGGGCCAAGCACTACCTGGAAGCGGAGTATCAATTACTAATGTGGAAGGCAGTGCTTTCCTTGCAGGATTCACTTTTATTCCAGCGCCAATAATTAGTTCCGTGTCTGTAAGTTCTGCAACAACAGGAGGTGGAGTTACTATTGATGGAAATTACTTCACCGGTGCAACAGAAGTAAAATTTGGCGGCACGGCAGCATCTTCGTTTACGGTGAAATCAGCCACAAGTATTTCTGCCATAGTAGGTACAGGTTCGTCGGGGAATGTTTCAGTAAAGACTCCAGGTGGAACCGCAAACTATGCAGGTTTTACTTTTCTTAATAGCCCTGTAATAACATCTTTCAGTCCTGTTGCAGGTGTATCTGGAACCACTGTTACCATTAGCGGCAGCGATTTTACCACCGTGAGTGTGGTAAAATTTGGCGGATTTGCGGCATCCTCATTTAAACTGATTAATGATAATTCAATTACAGCAGTTGTTGGCACTGGAAATTCTGGGAATGTATATGTAGAGACTTCCGCAGGAGCTGCATTTCTTGGCACTTTTAAGTACACCGGTATCACCTCATTTTCTCCTACGTCGGCGTTACCTGGTACTGCGATATCAATTACCGGAACAAATTTCTTGGGTGCTACTGCTGTAAGTTTTGGTGGAGTGGCAGCCAAATCGTTTACAGTTAATTCTGCTACCAGTCTAAGTGCGGTTGTTGGTAACGGAGCCTCAGGGGCTGTGTCTGTAACAACTCCGGCAGGATCAACGAGCAAAGCGGGGTTTGTATATATTGTTCCAGCACCCGTCATAACATCTTTTTCACCAACAACGGCTGCTTTTAACCAACAGGTCACTATCAGCGGATCTAACTTCACCGGGGCCACAGCCGTAAGTTTTGGGGGTATACCAGCTTCATCCTTTACAATAGTAAACGGAAATACCATTACAGCATCACCTGCTAATGGGGCAAGTGGTGATGTGAGTATAACCACGCCTGGTGGAACTACCAGTAAAACGGGGTTTACTTTTATCCCCGCTCCAACTATCACTTCTTTTACACCACAATCAGGGGTTATTGGCACTAACGTAACAATCAGCGGCACAAACTTCGTTGGTATTACTGCAGTGAGCTTTGGCGGAACACCTGCCACTTCGGTTACGCTGGTTAATAGCAGCACCATTACTGCGATTGTTAGTAGTGGCACCAGTGGAAGTGTACAGGTTAATGCTGCGGGAGGCATTGCAACTAAAGCGGGCTTTACATATTCTGGTGCAACCATTAATTCCTTTTCTCCTGTGAGCGGCACTACAGGCACCTTACTGACTATAAACGGTACTAATTTGACGGGCGCTACAGAAATACGAATTGGGGGCAGGCTAGTAACATCTTACACTGTTGTAAGTGCTTCTAAAATTACAGCAGTAGTGGGTAGTGGTGCAAGCGGCGAGGTGACAATCACGACTCCATCAGGTGTTGTTTCAAAGTCCGGGTTTATATTTCTCGCAACTCCTGATATCACTTCATTCGCTCCTTCTTCTGCAGGAAAGGGCACGTTGGTGACTATAAGTGGCAGCAACTTTACTGGTGCTACTTCCGTGCAATTTGGCGGTATTGCTGCAGCAAGTTTTACTGTTGTTTCCCCCACAAAGATTACTGCAGTAGTAAACACTGCAAAAAGCGGCAGTATAGAAGTAATGACGGCAAATGGCACAGCGATGTTAGCCGGTTTTGGCTATGAATTAAACCTGTGTATTGGTGGATCAACAGTGATCAATGCGCCGTTTACAGGAGTATCCTATCAATGGCAGGTTAACAATGGGACTGGTTTTATCAATGTTGTAAATTCAGCTAATTATGCAGGTGCCACTACGTCAATACTTCAATTAAACAATATCCCGGGATTATGGAATGGTTATGAATACAGGTGTATCATAAGTGGCAAAGCAAGTTCATCTACCCGGCTGCACATAGTAAATAATTGGACGGGAACTATAAGCAATGCCTGGGAGAATGCGCAGAACTGGTCGTGTGGTATTTTGCCGGATAGTACAACAGATGTTATTATTCCAGTTAAAGCATCCGTGGTTGTAAATTCTGATGTACTTGTAAAAAGCATGCACATTGATTCCGCTGCGGTTATTAAAGTTAATCCCTCTAAAAAACTTCGCATTGCAGGCAGCTCCAATAACATAAAAATATCAAAGGCATCCATAGCTGAAAATTCCTACCTCCTTTACGGCAATACTCCCGGTTATGTGTTATTACCTGGCGAAAAAGTCACCTACATTATAAAAAAACTTTCCATGCTTGCTGCGGATTCCATACCTGCCGGTATCAATTTTACATCGACCAATTCTGCTATTGCAACTGTAACACAAGGAGGATTGATTACCGCTATCAAAAACGGCGAGACATCGGTTATTGCTACAGATGCTAATGGCAAAAAAATAGAGGCGCTGGTTACGGTAATGACCAGTGATATACCGCTGATAACGGATCCATTATTTGCGGCATTCTCCCGTCCATTTTATACCATAAACAGCACTATTGGAGAGAAGCTAAAAGTGGATGTTTTAAACAGGTTGGGAAACCGTGTATCAGCGACTACAAAGATTGTTGCAAAAAACAGTGATGGTGAACAGGAATTTGCTTCTGAAACATCTATTAAATTGAAAGAAGCAGCTTACGAATTGAGCGTAAAAGCAAATGGAATTGCTTTGAATGGAGACGCAGTACTTTTTTCTTTTGATATGGAAAACAGCCAGGTATTGGAAAGTACACCAGCTACTGATAAAGGCGTAAACCAGAACGCCTTTTTAACGCCACCAAAAGGTTTGCCTTATGTTTATTATGTTTCGTTGGATAGCAGAACCGTCCCTGTTTATTTTAACCGACCCGGTTTAACATCAAGGACAATTCATGGTAACGTATTTTACCTTGCTGCTTATAAAGTTTATGCAGGCGAATTTTGGACAGGCGTGTATGAACTGACTACCATTATTACAGATGAAGACATTAACGTGGAAGTAAAGTCAGGGACTGTATTGGGTGGTGGAAAACAACTAACGTCGCTAGGTGGTGGACAAGATAGCTGGCGTATCAATCACCTGAACTTTATAGGCTCATGGAAAATGAGTTCGGTGTTTTTTGATTTTACCGGTGATTGGATCTGTAAGAACGATGGATATGGTCGCAGTATAAAAATGCGGGTACCAAGGGTAGATGATTTTATATACTACTCACCTCAGTTAAATACACCTTATAAAAGTTTTAAGCTGGCTGCCACACCGGGTCATGCCCAGATGGCTGATGCGGTAGGAGAGTTCACTGACCTGGCTACGGGAGTAGTAGTTTCAAAAGGCCCTGTTCAAATAGGCCCGTGGGATGTATGCAGTTGCCTCGAGGGTACTTCTAATCCCTATAAACCCGGAAGGTCAACCGGCGGAATGCTCCATGAATTTAATAACAGGAATGGTGCAATCACCTATTTTGATGAACAGGAATTTCATTATAGCAGCAGACTGCCAGCGGATAGTGGCGTACCATATTACAGATCTGAAACAATTTATATTCGAAAGGCTTTTAACTACTCGCCAGTTATCACGTCCTTCTCTCCAATGAGTGCACAACAGGGTACGGTTATAACAATAAATGGTAGCTCTTTCCTTGGCGCCACCTCGGTGACATTTGGAGGAGTTGCAGCGAGTTCTTTTACCGTGGTAAGTGATACCAAAATAACAGCAGTTGTGGGAAGCGGTGCTTCGGGAGAGATTAGAGTAACCACTCCGATTGGAATAGGTGGGCTTGCAGGATTTTACATGCCTGTACCTCCTCCGTTAATCACAACTTTTGATCCAATAACAGGCGCTCCCAAAACAATGGTTACGATAGTGGGAAGCAATTTTGTAGATGTCACTTCTGTATCTATCGGTGGTGCTGATGTAAATAATTGGACTATCATAAATAATGAAACAATTGTAGCAGAAGTGCCTTTCGGAGCAACTTCAGGTGATGTTAAAGTAATAACCAACACCGGCACTGCTACTAAAAGTGGGTTCACCTTCATGCCATATCCAGTTGACTTATTTAACATCAATACGGGTATTGAAGAAATTGAATTATTGGGTGGCAGGCTAACAAAAAACTTTCCACAAAATCAATGGAGCTTAGAAACCCAAAGGTATTCCGACACGAGGATAAGTATCTACGGGCCAACGGGTGAAGTTGCACCAGCAGTAGGAACCTACAACTTTTCTCAATTAACCATTTCTTATTACCAGAAAGAAGGTGACAAGACTGTTTTATATGGAAACCCAGCAAGCGGTACTATAAAATTCACAATAATTAATTCCCGGTGTATAGGTACAATCAGTAATTACAAAATATTTGCAAAACTGTTTATTGGTTACTCCACTACGCAAAGTGTTACCATAAATGGCACCTTTGATGTTCCGGTTTACTAAAAGCTAATCACAAGGAATCTTGTTTAAAGGATAATAAATAAGTACTAGGTTGATGTACGAGTTCGGAAGACCTGGACATTCTATGCGTTTGGCGAAGTTTAAGTGGATGTGCAAGATAGGCTGCTTACTATTTAGGAACGAAATTCGAACAACTTGGCCATAGCCTAAACTATTTTACTTCTACTGATCACTATTATAACTAATAAATAAGTTTGCAGGCGAATTACTTGAATATTAGACGCGATTTATTTTGGCAGCAATGCTGACAATTATTGAAAGGTTTTATGTTTGATGTCCATTTTTTTTCAAAAAAAATTAGTGAAAAGTTGGTGGTTTAAATAGCTCCCCTATTTTTGCACTCCCAAATCAAACAAAACTGGTTGAAAGGGGAATTGGATCGGTAGTTCAGTTGGTTAGAATGCCGCCCTGTCACGGCGGAGGTCGCGGG
>JAZKGP010000012.1:0-185971 GCA_040385845.1 Bacteroidota bacterium
TCTATTCGATTGCATGCTGCATGCCATGGAAAGTGGTTGTATACTGCTCCAGCGGAGCAGCCAGTATGTAGCCATTTAAATATTTAGTGAATTTATTTGCTCCAGAGGAGCAACCATAAACGACCACCTAATTTTAAATCTGTCTAAACCATAGCTACCTAATCAATTTGAGACATTTTCATCATTAGTGGAATGATCCTGCGCTCGTCTGCTTAGGGAGAGCAATAAAGTGGTAATAACCAGGCCAGGTTACCCTTTGTTCAAAATGTCTGTTTTATAGCAGACAAGGGGCTACCAATAATAAGAAAAACTTTGTTGAGTAGAAGAAAGGATCGGTGAATGCTTTTAAAATCTAAGCATTGTTGTAACATGCAAAAAAGTATTCTATCATCCCGGCACAATCAAAATATTTTACAAGATGCCAAATCAAGACTTAAGTTCCATCTATCATACCGACATATGCCTTGTAGATCAAAAATTAAAGGGTCTTTATAACAACGGAGGTAAACTATTAGATGCAGGTTGTGGTAGCGGTAGAAATCTTTCCTGGTTTGTATTGCAGCCAAATATAGATGTCTTTGCCACCGATATAAGCAATGATGCTGTTACCTATTTAGCGCAAAGTTTTCCTTCCCTCAGGCAGGAACAACTGATCTGTGCGCCGGCACAGCAATTGCCGTTTTCAGATGCATTTTTTGATCATATCATCTGCAGCGCGGTACTGCACTTTGCCGAAAGTGAAGCAGATTTCTTCCACATGTTTTCCGGGTTAAACCGGGTGCTAAAGCCAGGTGGAAGTTTGTTTATCCGCATGGCTTCCGATATCGGCCTCGAAACGTTTGTTCAGCCACTTGGCGATGGCAGGTTTTTCTTACCCGATGGTTCAAACCGGTTCCTGTTAACCCGGGTTTTAATAAAGCAATTGACCGAACGTTATCCGATGACATTCATTGAACCTGTTAAAACAACTAATGTGCAGGATATACGTTGCATGACTACGCTCGTCATGTTGAAGAAGTGAAGTCAACCAAAAATATATATAAAAAGTTGTGATTATATCTTTATACAGCTACCCTTACCGGTTGAACTAATCATGTCAAAAATGATACAGTATGAAAATGGAAATTATTAAAAGCTTATGTTTAAAAATCCCCGCAACATGGCGGGGATTTTGTATAAAAGTATTAATTAAAAATACTTTTAAATCAAGGTACGATTGGTAGCAATACCTCGTCGATGATATGAATAATACCATTTGATGCATTAACATCCGCGGCAGTAATTTGTGCGGTGCTTCCCACTGCAGTAATCATTCCACTTGAGCTTACACTAAAAGTAGCATTTGGCAGCAACGTAGTAATTTCACGCATACCTTTTTTTGGAAGCACACTAAACGAAGCACGACGACCACCGGTAACATGATATTTTAATACATCCAATACAAGCGTAGCAGGCAGGTCGGTGATTTCGTCTATGGGAGTGCCCAGCTTAACAGTTAAAGCAGCATAAAGATTTTGAAATGCCGCGTCGGTCGGTGCAAATACGGTGTACTGGTCTTTGCCGTTCATGAACAGGTTTACAAGACCGGCATTAAGTTCTTCATCTACATACATCAATGCAGCAACAAGCTGCGTGAAGCCATTGTCAATAGCCACCTGGGCAATAGGTGAATTACCAGGCTTGTTGCTGGCCATTTCCACGCTGCGTGATGCCATCGCTTCATCGTTTGTATTGATCTGTTTCTGACAGGAAGTTGCTGCAATGGCAACAAAAAATAAAAGAGCAAACATGCGGAACCCTGAGCCCAAAGGCTTGAAAGTGATTTGTTTCATATGGAGATATTTTAGCTTATATCAACCATCACAATAAATATTTTGTTCAGAATATTTACAAAAAAATTTGATTGAATCTTGTTTTACTAACTATGTGTAAGTTTTTATCTGCATACGTTTCCTGAATGCTAAACAAAATGAAACCCGGAAGCATCGGTGCGAATAACCGGTAGCGAATAGCACATTGCTGAAAGATTAAATTAATCCGCAAGATGAATGCACAATAGATGCAGTGTCAAATTTTATCTTTTATGATGAAAAAATGCCGGTGCGGGAGACCCTTGCACATGTGCTGCTGAAAAACACGAACCAGTACTTACGTACCGCGCAGGTGAAGAAATTACCAGTGTTGGAGATAACCTGTGATTGTGCAATTGCAGCAGGTCCCCCGATTGTTTCGGTGTTCACTATTTCAAACCAATGTTCGGTATGAATTATGAGTCCTGCAGAATAACAGGTACATTCATGCATTAAACTTCATATATATGAGAAAACCTGTTGCCTTGTATCTCGCACTATTAATTAGTCCATTTCTAATGGCCCAAAACATTGGAGTTGGAACAACCGATCCGCATGCAAGATTTCATATAAAAGGCAATGCGGACACCTCCCAGCTTATTATCGATGCCAGCCCTGCACAATCAAATTCACACCCTTTGATACGTTTACGAAATGCGGCCGGTGCTGATCTCATCAATATTCATTCTGATAACCCCGACAATACCTTTATGGGACTAAATGCGGGAAGGCTGAATAATGCAACCATGGGAGGATTATACAATACGTTTTTCGGAGCGCTGGCAGGCATTTCCAATACTACGGGTTATTCCCTCACTGCGATAGGCCGGGGTGCACTTTACAGCAACACAACAGGTGGCGAGAATACGGCGATCGGCCCAAGTGCGCTTTATTACAATACCACCGGGTTTTATAACACGGCCACGGGCCGCGGCGCTTTATACCAGAATACTACCGCGAATGATAATACAGCAACCGGTTTCAAAGCGCTTTTTTCAAACACAACAGGTGCTGGTAATACTGCAAATGGTTCACAAGCGCTGGTGTCAAACATTACTGGTTACAATAATACAGGCATTGGGTCGGCATCATTGAACAGGAATACCACCGGCAGTGAAAATACCGGTGTCGGGCCGTCTACACTCTACTACAACACTACCGGCTATCAAAACACTGCTGCCGGCCGGGGTGGATTGTATCAAAATACCATTGGGTACGACAATACTGCTATTGGCTTTAAATCGCTATTTTCCAATACAACCGGTTACCAGAATACTGCATTGGGGTCGCTTTCACTGGTATCGAGTACTACCGGCTGGTATAACACCGCCATTGGTTTTAAGTCACTCGAATACAATACAACCGGAGCAACCAATACCGCTGTTGGTGCATTTTCCATGGAATACAATACTGTTGGTCATTCAAACACAGCTATTGGCCTTAAATCATTATTCTCGAATTCATCCGGTAACGCTAACACCGCCATAGGACATTTAGCGCTGGGTGATAATACAGCAAATGGAAACACCGCCTTAGGGTTTAATACGTTGTTTGGAAATTCATCGGGAATTGAGAATGCTGCGACAGGTGCATCTGCCTTATTATACAACAAAACGGGTAATTACAATACGGCAATGGGCACCAATGCACTTTACTATAACTTTTCGGGAAGCGGCAACACTGCTATTGGATGGAGTGCCGGTGTGAGCCTTAACAACGGGGCATTATCAAATGCTACTGCTATTGGCTTCAACGCGATAGTAGATGCCAGCAACAAGGTTCGTATAGGCAACAGCAGTGTAACGGTTATAGAAGGACAAGTACCATTTACAAACCCATCTGATGGAAGATTTAAAACCAACATAACCGAAGATGTAAAAGGACTCGCATTTATAACAAAGCTTCGCCCGGTCATTTACAATTTCCAGGCTGGCAAGTACAACAATTTCATCAATGGCAAAAGCATTGCTATGACCGCAGCAAATACTGATTACAGCACTATCGAAGCGATGCGACAAAGTGGTTTTATAGCACAGGAGGTGGAACTGGCTGCTACACAAGCAGGTTATAATTTTAATGGTATAGGAAAGCCCTCAGGTGCAAACGGAACTTACAATCTTTCATATTCGCAATTTGTGGTGCCATTGGTAAAAGCCGTGCAGGAGCAACAGGCAATCATCGAGGAGCAAAACAAAAAAATAGAGATGCTTTTTGAAGAACTGAAACGGGTAAAAGAAAATAAGCGGTAAACATATTGAACTGGAAAGTTTTTGTTGTAGTAGATGTTTCATCCCACCACTTTATTGATCGCTGCAAATTTCACGTTGCCTGGTTCAAAAATTCTGTTGCGAAAGACCCGAGCCATTACCTGGGAATATAATGAAAGTTATTGCTGATAAAGTACTTGGGCAATGCCCGGGATTTTTTTGTGTATGTTGGTTAACAAGAAGATTGTCACAGCCGGTTTTATTTTTTATATTGATGCCTATGAGAAAAACACTCTATCGCTGATAATTATTTCGCTTCTATAACCTCCTCCCTGTACTGTTGTACCAGGGAGTGACCCCGCCGCTGCCGGGCAAGTCACAACGGAGCTCAGTTATGTCCTAATGCTTGTACCATAAAAAACGCTAAGCATCCCGAAATGCGAAAAGTAAAAAAGGAAAATACAAAACGCAGAGCACTCACTATTCACCACTCACCACTCACTATCTCATTGAATAATATACATTACCCCATTGAGCACGCTTCTATACGCACCGGTTTTTAGTCCGCCGCGGTTTAGATCGAAGGAGGTATACCAGGCGTAATTAAGGGAACCGATACTTTTTAGTTTGCCGCTTACCTGCCGGTCGTCGAACGAAGAATAATAAGTAATTAAGTTGTTGGAGATAGATTTGAGTTTGCCTTTGTAAGCTTCATTATCGGCGATGGAGGAATAGTAAGTTAGTTCGAGGTTGCCGATAGATTTCATTTTGCCCTGGAGGCTTTTATCTGCGAAATGATCGTAGTAGTCGATGGCCATTCTGCCGATCATTTTTAAACGGCCTACTTTTTCTGCCACTTCATATTGCGCATACCAGTTTATAGCAGTGGCGCCTATATAACGCGGTTTTCCTTGTAATGCGGGGTCAGTTCCGTTGCCATACATTTCCACCCGACCCATATAAGGTTGCAACTTTGGATTATAGTAATTGCTACTGCGCAACGACATTTCTTCACTTCCAAATTCCAGCAATTGTCCATCCTGCGAAATGCGGATCAATATATTTTGATCGGTAGCCAGGGTGAAATAAGCGAGGCTGCCATCATAGGAAAAAGTTACCTGCTTTAATTGCTGCGAATAGATAGCGGAAGTAAAAAACAGGAGGGAAATGGTAAGAACGCTTTTCATCCCATCAAAAATATCGCATTTGGAAATGGCAGCAAATACAATACAATTTCTGATTTGGGGATTTTGGGATATTGTGATTTAATACAACAACCAGGGAGAACGGCGAAGGATCAGATGGGAACAGTGGCCATACGATTTCTGATTTGAAGATTTTGGGATATTGTGATTTAATACAACAAATCGGGAAAATGGCGAAGGATCAGATGGGAATAGTGCAATACGATTTCTGATTTTTGGATTTTGGGATATTGTGATTTAATACCACAACCCGGTAAACGGCGAAGGATCAGATGGGAACAGTGGCCATACGATTTTTGATTTTGGGATTTGGGATCTTTTGATTTAATACAACCCGGGAAAACGGCGAAGGATCAGATGGGAACAGTGGCCATACGATTTCTGATTTTGGGATTTGGGATCTTTTGATTTAATACAACAACCCGGGATAACGGCGAAGGATCAGATGGGAACAGTGGCCATACGATTTTTGATTTTGGGATTTGGGATCTTTTGATTTAATACAACCCGGGAAAACGGCGAAGGATCAGATGGGAACAGCGGCCATACGATTTTTGATTTTGGGATTTTGGGATCTTTTGATTTAATACAACCCGGGATAACGGCAAAGGATCAGATGGGAACAGTAGCCAAACAATTTCTGATTTTTGGATTTTAGGATCTTTGATTTAATACAAAGTGGGTGTAGCCAAATGAAAGTTCAAATGGCGGTAGCACTCACCACTCATCACTCACCATTCACCACTGACGATTAACGCCTCATTTTCCCGCATACCAATCCCGTAACCGCACATCGATGGCCGGGTTTACCACGTTCACAAAGTTTTTAAATTGGTTTGTATCCTGCCCGCGATAATGATAGGGATAAACGATGGCTGGCTTAAAAGCAAGCACTCCGTCAGCAGCCTGTTTTATATCCATGGTGTATGGCAGGTTCATACATACAAATGCGAGATCGATGTTTTGTAAGTTGCGCATTTCTGGCGTATCTTCTGTATCACCGGAAATGTAAACCCTCTTTCCACCGATGGTAAGTATATAACCGTTACCGCGCCCTTTCGGGTGACGGGAGTCGGCTTGCTCGGGCAGGTTGTACATGGGAACTGCAGTAATTTCTATTTCGCCCACTTTTACTTTGTCGCTGTTATTTAAAACGATTAATTCCTGTTTGTACAGATCTTTTGGTAACAGGTCGGCCACTGCTTTTGGCACTACGTATACTGCATTGGTTGTCTTAAGCGCCTTAAGGGTTTCAATGTCCATGTGATCGCCATGTATATCCGTAATAAGAATAATGTTTGGAGTACCGGTCCCTTTAAAAAGATCAGCTCCACCGGAGGGATCTATGTAAATATTCTTTTGATGGTAGGAGAGTACCAGGCTGGCATGTTTTACGGGTTGTATGATAAGGGTGCTGTCCTGCACCTGCATCACATCCGGCTGCGGTAACTGGCCGTTTACATGGCCAAAAGCCAGGATGAAAAACAAACCAATAAATCCGGTTATTTTTTTCATATTCAGTAGTTGATTGAACAGAAATAATTTAATTTAAAAACTTAGATACGCTAATAAGATCTATCATCCTTCGCGGCACAGTTTATCGTTATTAATTGCTCTTTTCTTTAATAAAAAGGATGCATCTTTTATGGCTTTAACGAGGCAGACATTCGGCATAACGGTATTTAAAAACAAACATTTGATTGTTTCTAAATACCAGGTCACATTTGATTTCGCAAGATCGTTCCAACAAAATGCTTATAAGTTAATCTTTTTCTTTTTCTATTTCTTTCTCTTTGTCCGCATCTGTTTCTTCAAATTCTTCTTTTAATCCCTGCATCAGTGACGAAACAGGACCTTTCATATTTTCCTGCGGGTCGGTGGTGTGCAATGTTTCAGGATCCGGTTTTATCGGCGTATCCTGTTGGTCGTTTTCTGTTTCTTTTTTTATTTTTTGATTGTTTTCCATGGTCAGTCATTAAGTTTTAAAAATACTGTTGTGTGAACAATATCGATTTCAACAAATTCATGCCAACGGGGTGAAAGTCGCCGATTTTTAGAAATCCTTGTATGGGAAAAGGTGAAAAGCCTGGCTGAAAATGTGGCTGGACAGTCAAGCGGAAAGTTGAAGCACGGCATCCCGCAGAACGTCATTATACTAGGGCGGGTTTATGAACGCCAAAAAATGACAGTTCAGGTTCTTTTAAAATCGATAAAAAAGTGGGTTGTACCGGGCTCGAACCAGTGACCCTCACGTTGTCGACGTGATGCTCTAAACCAACTGAGCTAACAACCCTTTTAACTGCCACTTATTTTGTAACGGCAAATGTAATCTTCGCCTCTCAGGTTCATCTACCGGTTTCACCGGTGGCTACTTTTGTTTACCTTTTCAGGGTAATTTGATCGCTTGCTAAATGAAATTTTATTACACAAAGGAAAATCTCACATTGGTAGAGACTACTCACGACTCACGATCAAACGTTTCCTTTCTTCAATTCCTTCACCGCCCAATCACAGGCTCTTGCTGTAATAGCCATATAGGTAAGCGAAGGATTTACACAACTTCCGCTGGTCATGCAGCTGCCATCGGTTATAAACACATTAGGAACTTCATGCATTTGATTCCACGCATTTAACACAGAGGTTTTTGGATCATGCCCCATACGGGCGGTTCCCATTTCGTGGTTTGCGTTGCCGGGAGATGAGAGAGTTGCTTTGATGGTGACATTTTTGTATCCTGCGGCTTCCAGCATTTCGGCACCGGTGGGACCAATATCGGCATGCATTGTTTTTTCGTTGTCGCGAAAGGCACAATCGACGGCTAAAACCGGCCTGCCGAAATGATCTTTTTTATTGGTGTTTAAAGTGATGCGGTTATCGGCATATGGCAGGCATTCGCCATAAGCATACAGGCTGATATGCCAGGGACCGGGTTCGGTTAATGATTCTTTAAAACCCGCACCAATTGTTTCGGTTTCATTTGTGTTGGACCTCCACCTGGAAGCACCACCGGCATAGTGATAGCCCCGAATAAATTGCGCTTTGTTTTCGCTTATATTTTTAAAACGTGGAATGTAAATACCAATAGGGCGGCGACCGTAGTAGTAACTGTCTTCAAAGCCTTCTACTTCAGCATTTACCGATACCCCTTTGTGGTGATCCATCAGGTTCCGGCCAACCTGGTCGCTGCCATTCCCTAATCCATTTGGGAAACGGTTACTGGTAGAATTTAGAAGAATTCCGGTGGTTGCAACGGTAGATGCATTGACGAAGATCAGCCTGGCAAAATACTCCTGCGTTTGCAATGTTTCTGTATCGATAACTTCCACACCGGTTGCTCGTTGTTTTTGCTCGTCGTATAAAACACGGTTTACCAGCGAATGCGGTATAACGGTCAAATTACCCGTGGCATAAGCTGCAGGTATGGTACTGGCATTCGTGCTAAAATAAGCGCCCCAGGGGCATCCACGGTGGCAAAGATCACGTGCCTGGCACTGACCACGACCCTGTATTGGTTTGGTTAGATGTGCAGCGCGGCCGATGATTAATTTTCGGTCGCTGTATTTGCTTTCCAGTTTTTGCTTGAAATGTTTTTCTACTGCGTTCATTTCAAAGGGGGGCAGAAACTCGCTATCGGGTATTACCGGGATATTTTCTTTGGAGCCACATACCCCGATAAATTTTTCTACATAACTGTACCACGGTGCCAGGTCTTTATACCGGATGGGCCAATCAATTCCGTGCCCATCCCGCATATTGGCTTCAAAGTCAAGATCGCTCCAGCGATAACAGGCACGACCCCATAGCATCGAACGTCCTCCAACAATATCACCTCGTATCCAATCAAACCGCTTGATTTCTTCATAAGGATTTTGTTGTTCGTTGATGTAATAATGAGCGCAATCTTCGCGGTAGGAGTAGTGGCGGCTTTGGATGGGATGCGACTGGCGCTGTTCCTGTGTAAGATTCAGGCGATGTTCAAAATCCCATGGGTCTTTAGTGGCAGTTGGATAATCGCCGTGTTTTACATTTCGCCCCCGGTCGAGCAACAATACTTTTAAACCTTTCTCACAGAGCTCTTTAGCTGCCCAACCGCCGGTAATGCCGGTGCCTACCACAATTACATCGTAGGTGTTGTTTGCTGCTGCTTTGTTATTGACCAGGAGGGTATCGCCAGGCATAATTGAAATCGTTTGGATAATAAATGCAAATATGAAAAACTAATGCGGGATTTTATTTTGAGATTTTGGGAAGGTGGTATTTTGTGATTTGCTTTCGTTTTTTCATTGCATCAGCATCATAATAGTTTTTTAATAAGGTAATAAGGTTTGGTCAATTTCGGTAATGGATTGCTACTAAAGTTAAACAACCATTTAATAAGTGATTTGCCTTTAGCTGAGTACTTCATCTTGCATTTTTAAAGTGCTACTGAGGTCGGCATCGTATTTCAACCGTATTAGAAAAAAATAGCATACTAAATGGAATAGTCTACATTATTATCTTATTCGATAAAATTCCTTTTTCTGCTATTACAGTAACTCTGGATATCACCTTATAAAATGCATTTGCTTTTGAACCTTAGTAGAAAAAAGCTAGGTGAGAATTGAATTGTCAACCTTATTACCTTATAGGATAAAATTCCATTTTCCGTGTTATATTACTCCGGATATTGGTGTCTAATATGCAATTGCCTTTTAACCTTAGTAGAAAAATGTCACAATAATGGAATAATCTACCTTTTTACTTTATTGGATAAGATTACATTTTCTGCAGTTATAATAACCGGCTATAAATTTTTTCGCATAACCCTTGCGTAATCGGCAAAAGCCAGTTCAGGTTCGGCTAATTCAGGATGCCAGAGTTTCTCCCATTCAAAACTATAGAAGCCTTTGTATTTGTCTTTTTTTAGCAGTTTTATTGCGTCAAATATTGGTACGTCACCCTGACCAAGGAAAGTATATTCCAGTTTGCCCGCTACCATTTTAGCATCTTTTATATGCGTGTGCCGGATGTATTTTTTGAGCTTTGCGTAAACGATGGCAGGTGCTTCTTTGGTAATGGTCCACATATTGGTGATATCCCATATAAGTCCAGTTTTTTCATGGTTAGCAGCCTGCATAATGGTTGCGAGGTCATCGCTGTACACTACTTCTCCATGTGTTTCCATTAACACGGTAACCGAACTCTCTTTGGCATGATCCCCTAATTCCACCAGGCCTTTTGTATTTAAATCTATGGTTTGCTGTTTCTCCTGTTCTTTGGGAAAATTATTAGGGAATACACGGATAAACGGGCAATTAAGTTTTTCGGCCAGGTCGATAAAACGGCGCGCTTCATCCATGTTTTTTTGCCGGGTCACTGGTTCTGAAATATGCAGGTTACAGGACGAGCCGAGATCTACAAACCTTAGGCCGTTAGCTTTCATCAGCGACAAGGTTGATACTATGTTTTCATCACTAAACTCGGGTACTAATGGCAGATCCATCTGCCTTTTGATACCGCGGATCTCTAACCCACTATAGCCATGTTTCACTGCAAAAGCCACTATGTCGGGGAAGCTCCAGTCGGGGCAGCCAAGAGTTGAAAAGGCAAGTGGTAGTGCCCGTTTATTGCCGAAAGCATTTCCCGCCAATGTGCCGGCAAGTAAAAGACCAGTTGTTTGTAAAAAATGACGCCTGCTCCAACTCATTTTAAATAATTATTACGATGTACAATAGAGAATCCACTCATAAAAATCGCAGTTCTTTGTAATTGGATGATGCTACTTGATAACCAATTTACCTGTTTCCAACACAAGGTTATCTTCTGATAATAGTTTGTAGATCAATACACCCGCTGCGAAATTTGAAATGTCAATATCATTTGGCATATCACCATAGTTTTTTAACAACCGCCCGCTGATATCAAATAATTGTAAGCGGCTTCCGAAGGATAGTCCCTGTTGCAATACATATTGCAGTTTACCACCTTTATTAACAGGGTTGGGATAGAACAATAAAAAGCGTTTGCCGGTTGTTAAAACCTCCATTGTTTCGGTGTATACATTAGACCCATTTTTTAGTTTGATACGAGCCCGGATATAAGTAACACCAGTTTCTGTGTTATCGGCCAGCTGGTGATAGATCGACTGCAAGTTATTAGCTTTTACACCTGCGTAGGTTTTCAGCAATTGCCCGTTCTTTGAAACCTTTTCGAAATAAATACTATCCACTTCGGCAGCAATACTTAATTCGACAATTATATCTATGATATTTTTTTCCTGCAGATTGTAATAGATCGTGTTGTAAAAACATTTTACACCCTGTAAGTCAATGTCTAGTGCCAGGCTCCTTGTAGCGCCAATACCATTGGTTAAAACAGGTTGTACTGCATAAACTTTCCCCGGATAAACAGATCTTTTTAGTAAAGTGAAAGTATCAGAGACTGTATAGATATTTTTTAAATAGGGACTGTCGGTTAAAGCAAACACTTTGTAACTACTTGCATAAATATGCTTGTTCCAGGAAAGACGGAATGAGTCAGCACAATTATAATCAATATTGATTCTTGTTACTTTACTAATCACAAAAGGGAGGGAATAGAAAATACCAAAAGCAGTCTCCATTTTTAAAAAAGCTTGTGAAGTTGTATCTTTTATTTGCCAGGCAAATTTGTTTTGATAAAGCAGGATGGCGGCATCAAGTAAAATCCAGTTATTTCCTCCATCATAGCTAATGGAGAGCTGACCAGTTTCATTGCTGTCGGCCACAAAAGTTTTCCACCTAATGGTCAGTAGTTCGTTTTCAGCCCTGTTTACATCAGAGGCATGTACGGGGTTTGTAAACCTGAAGGTATTAAGTGTATCTGTACTAAAGGCAATATGAAATGGGAGAGATGCATTACTTATAGCTGTACCCGCAACTTTTACTTCATAGCTACCTGCAGCCGGTAATGAAATGCTTACCTGTTCACTCGTATTTAAGGAGTCCCTTTTGCGTGTGGGTTCTTTCGATAATGAATCGATATGAGCAGCGGTGTTTAAAACCCAGGGCTTATAATTATTTCCGGTAGTGATGTCAGTAACGTCAAGGTCAAGGTCGTTGACCAATGCTTTATTATTATTCAATGTGGCTGCTGTATCTGTCCAGGATAGTGTAATTCTTAATTGAGCAGTATTGGCTGGTACTGTTATGTTGCTGGTCCATTGCTGGCCGTGGTTTATTGCGCCTCCCATGAAATTCTTTTGCTGAATTGACCTTACAGCATTATAACTATTTAACAAGCCATAGCCTGTTTTATAATCAATGCCGGGACTATAAACATCTTCGGCTGTGTTGTATAGAATTGCTTTAGTTAAAGATGCCGGCGGCAACACCCCACCGTTGCTATCGGCATATACCTGTTGCATTACCGCTATGGTACCGGTTACAACTGCTGCCGCATCTGAAGTGCCATAGGGTCCCAATGCAATTAGTTGAGGTGCTATTCTTCCGTCATATAAGGGCCCCGCAGAACTTTCGGGTGCAATGTTTTCCTTATTGTCGATTGCTCCAACTGTAATCACATTTTTAGCCATTTTGAAATTACCGGTAAGATTTGCATATCCCGGTAAGTTGGCATACCGACCTTCAGTTGCTGCCGCTGTACCCTGGTTGCCGGCAGAAAATACATGCAACAAATGTTTGTTCGCGTATAACTGTGCATCATACGCCATTGCTTCGGCTCCGTAAAATTGTTGGATGACGGTGCCATAAGAATGATTTTGAACACTTACTTTATTAGCAAGTAGTACAGCAGTTTCATCCGGGAAAAGATTATCGAAACTGCTTGGAAAAAAGCGGCTTCCATTGGCAATACCGCGACCGTCATAAAAGCTGTTACCAGCGCCACCTACTATGGATGCAACAACGGTGGCATGATTGGCGATATCGGGATCGGCGATAGGCGATGGCAGGATACGCTTATATACATCAAGATCTGCTGGCTGGATATTTTGTTCTTTTATACCAACTACAATATTTTTTCCATTAGCTAAAGGTATGGTATGATCCAGAAGGCTGATGCCATGAAAACTTCTGTCGTAACCAATAATACCCGTTTCTGCAGTTGCTTTTATTCGAAGATCTAAGAAAATAATTTCATCTAAGGGTAACAAGAAGGCTATAGCAACGCTGTTTTTGCAGGATACAATTGCCGAATGGGAGAGAAGGTTAACCTGCTTTACGTTTATAGTATTAGGTAGTTTTTTTAAAACACGGCTTAGTGCCATAGAATCTCTTGCAGTTAAAATAAAGTCCTTGGTAGTACTGCTTTTTTCTGCAATCAATTTTTCAGCAGGAGCTGATAATTTCCATTGATTGTTAGCGGCATTTACCAGGCTCTGTTGATTCAGCATATTATAAGCTGCTTCGTTAACTATTTCGAGGATAGCTATCTTTTCATCTATGCTTCTGACTATGTTGAGGTTGGCTGGTATTACACTTTTCCATTCAACTACATAGTAGTTTTTGTTAACGGAAAATCCATGCGTCAAACTATCAGCATATTTTGTAAAGAGTGTATTAGGCAGCACTACTTTTGACTTTTGTCCAAGCAGGGATCCCTGCATTATCATAGCAATGATAACCAGTTTAAAAACCATCCATTTTTTATAAGTTGCTGCGGGAGAGATTAACATGTAGGTACAAAAGTATCTGCAAAAACGGAAGTAGGATCAATAGTATAGGTATAAAAAAATCCCCTTCATAGGAAAGGGATTTTTGAAATAAACTATAATACTGGTACTGATTAATATACGTAGTTTAAAGCGATGCCATCATCACCATTGAATGCGGCGCTTCCGTTTGTGCAAGCCATCATCCAGGAATCGTAGCTTCCGCTAACATTTGTTGGAGTACCTAATATATGAACTGCCCCAATTGAACCAGCTGATTCTCCTGCACCTGGACCGCAACTATTTCTTCTTTTATAGTCTGTATGCCTGAATCCAATGCAATGACCTATTTCATGTGCAATCACTTCGTCGGCTTTCGCTTCCGTATTAAGATAAGTAGTAGCACAACTGCTAGTACTTAAAGTAAAACCTTTTGAAGGATTGCCGCTTGCATCAGGGAAGCCAGAAGCTTGGCCCAAAATACAACCACCGCCGGATGTACCGAGGTTGGTTCCGGTAACTACTATATTGCCACCAGTTTCTACTTTTTGAAAAGTAATTTTCAATCCATAACTATTGTACCGGGCCAGTGCCTTGTCAAGTGCGGTATAATAATAAGAAGGAAAACCGATAGACATGGAGACGGTGATTACCCTTGAACCTGTAGGCGTGCTTACAACGTTATAAGTACGGTAATGTTCTTCATCCGCAACGATAAAATTGTGTTTTGTTTCTGCGCCGGCCATTTTTGTCAACTGGTCTTTGCTTAAATAAATGTCACCTTCAATTAGATAATTGCCGGTACCACTTTTTTCAGCCCAATTGCTGTTAAAACCAGCAGCAGCAATCATATTCAATTCATCCTGGTTTAAAACATTCGGGTTTGTTTCTGTTAAAGCTGCTTTTTTACAGCTAAATAGTGTGCCTGCCATTACTACAGTCAAGCCAATGTAAATCAGTTCTTTTTTCATTTCGGGGAGTGTTTAATTGGAAATTTGTTGTTTTCACGAATATAGTGTTATTCGAATGGGAGGTTTAAAATTTAAGAACTAGTTAAAATTTTCTAAAATGCGTTAAAATATTTCAAAGTGTTATTCGGCAACGACAATAAATTTTTTAAAGAAAATGGCCCCCGAGCTTAGACTTATGAATAATGGTCTATCATTTATTTTAAACTTTAGAACGTTACACCTAAAGTTTCGGATAACAAAAGAAGTCAGTACTTACAAGTCTAAATGATGCAATTTGGCTGTTTGCTTTGCCAGCTCATAACCTGCATCAGCATGCCTGATAACACCAAGGCCCGGATCATTTCTTAACACACGGGCGAGTCGTTGCTTTGCATCATCGGTGCCATCGGCTACTATCACCATTCCTGCATGAATACTATAACCCATACCAACACCGCCGCCATGATGCAGGCTTACCCAGCTTGCTCCGCCTGCAGTATTCAGTAACGCATTTAGTATCGGCCAATCAGCCACTGCATCGCTGCCGTCGAGCATCGCTTCCGTTTCCCGGTTCGGACTTGCCACGCTACCCGTATCAAGGTGATCGCGGCCAATCACAATTGGAGCCTGAACTTTCCCGGTCCTTACCAACTCGTTAAAAGCAAGCCCAGCCTTCTCTCTTTCGCCCTGGCCCAGCCAGCAAATGCGAGCAGGTAAACCCTGGAAGGCAATTTTTTCCTGCGCCATTTTTATCCAGCGGTGTAAAGATTTGTTTTCCGGGAAAAGTTCTAAAATTAAAGCGTCCGTTACTGCAATATCATTCGGATCACCACTTAGGGCAGCCCATCGGAACGGACCTTTTCCTTCACAAAATAGCGGCCGGATATAAGCCGGTACAAACCCGGGGAAATCAAAACAGCGGCTAGTCGCATGTATCAATCCTGTTTCATTGATTGCATTTGAAGTTTGCTTTTTCTCAAATTCCTCTGCTCTTGCTCTTATATTATTACCATAGTCAAAAGTGACAGCACCTTTGTCCATCAATTGCAGCATCAGTTGCACATGCAGGTACATGCTTTCATAACTGCGATCAAGATATTCGGTTGCATTACTTGTTCTGAGCACATTTGCCTGTTCAATAGTCAGCGTATGCGGTATATATCCAATCAATGGATCATGTGCACTGGTTTGATCTGTAAGGGTATCTGGTATAATGTTTCTTTCCAGTAAGCGTTGCAATAAATGAACTGCGTTGCAATGCACACTGATACTACGTGCAAGTCCTTTTGATTTGTAAGATAAAGCCTGGTCAATGGCCTGGTCAATATCACTATATTTTTCATCAAGGTATTTGGTTTCGAGGCGTTTATCAATCCGCCATTCTTCCACTTCAGCTATTAAAGCAACGCCTTCATTCATAGTAATGGCAAGAGGTTGTGCACCACCCATTCCACCCAAACCAGCAGAAACATTCAGTGTGCCTTTCAATGAAGATTCCTGTGGGATGTTTTCATTTGTACCCCGGCTTGCAAAATGTTTATTGGCAAGCGCAGCATAAGTTTCATAAGTGCCTTGAACAATACCCTGCGACCCTATATAAATCCAGCTGCCTGCAGTCATTTGACCATACATCATCAACCCTTTTTTCTCAAGTACGTCAAAGTGTTGCCAGTTGGCCCAATTGGGTACCAGTTGCGAATTGGAAATTAATACCCTTGGTGCATTTTCATGCGTTAGCATGATCCCCACTGGTTTGCCGCTTTGAATCAATAAAGTTTCGTTGTTCTCGAGCACTTTGAGAGCGGCAATAATATTATGTAAAGCTTCGTGATTACGGGCAGCCTTTCCTCTTCCTCCATAAACAATCAGGTCTTCCGGTCGTTCGGCTACGGCAGGATCAAGGTTGTTTAGCAACATGCGTAATGCTGCTTCCTGGATCCATCCTTTGCAGGAAAGTTCAGTTCCGGTCGGCGTTTTTGGAATGGTAGTTTGTAACATTTCGGTTTATTTTCAAGTTTTCTATCAGATCACACAGATAAGCACAGATAAATACAGGAAGAGACTTTGGCAATATTCTGTAGATGCTTCATAATGGCCACCTTTTTTTCTAGTTTGCTGATATTAACTAATGATCCTTATCAAACTCACTTTATCAACCAATTTATCAACATTGAAGTTAACCAGGATGCCTAATTTTTTACCTTATAATTTCAGATAGGTTAGTAGTTGTTTCTTATGCACATTGTGAAGCAATTCAACGGATTTTTATTTCGATTATGATCTCTTTTTCGACAAGAATATCAATTCTAAATCCAAGATCCAGCAAAATGGTTTTATACCTGACAGGCAGCCCTAATTGTGATATTGCACAATACCTGCCAATATTAATTCGTAAACAAGTGCCGCTTGATACACACTCTCCAATAGTCCGGGTCCGAATTCGTTGTATACGGCAAAAATGGCATCACGGATATCGTAGGTGAGATCGTTTAAGTTTTTCATGAATTATATTTTATTTCAAAATACAATTACACATGGATGCTAAGCCCACTCTTTGAAAAGTGTTTGCCTTTTGTATTTATCTGTGCTTATCTGTGTTAGCTGTGAGAGCTCTATAATTGTTCCAGATCTACTTTTTCAAATTCCACTTCTGATCCTTCTGCCTGTAAAGCAATTTGTCCTTTGCTTGCAGTACAATTATAACCATAATTCACAAGTTCGCCATTTACCCAAACCTTAACTGTATTACCTATACATTCTATCTTCATATCGTTCCACTCACCAAGAGGTTTTTCAGAATTATCGGTAAGGTTTTTAACCCTGCGTTCTTTCCCTTCGGTTATTCCCCAATTCTCTTTGGGCCCTCGACGTTTTTCCATATCATCAACTGTTATGTCTTCAACAATACACCAAAAATCACCGGCATTTTCATGCATCATTTGCACTTCAACCGATTTTGGAAACATACTGTATAACGCCCGTGGGGTTGACGCATGAACAAGTACGCCACAATTGCCGGGTTTTGCGGCAAAACGGTAACGAATATTGAGCCTGTAATTGGTATACTGCTTATCAGTTATCAAATGACCATTTGGGGTACCAAGACTAACCAATTTTTTGTTCCGGATGATAAATGGAAATACGGATTTTTTATTAGAATCGAGGTCGGGAACATCGGCATGCCAGCCCGATAAATCCCTGCCATTATACAGGTGTATGATCTTCTTATTTGTTTGCCCGAAAACAGCAAAGGCAGGAAAAATAACAATGCTTAAAAGAAAGTATTTCATATGGTTTTATTTTAGATGGTAATTAGTAGAAGCTATTTTAAAATTTATATTGTTGAATGAAATTAACCGCCTTTTTCATGTCATCATGCAATACACGATCGGCATTGTTAAACGTTACTTGTTGCCTGAAATCATTCACGATTTTTTCTATAACAGTTGAACTTTGCATGGGTCTCCTGTATTCCAGCGCCTGGGTGGCAGTCAATAATTCAATCGCCAAAACTTTTTCGAGGTTATCAACTACGCGCTTACATTTGGTAGCTGCATTGGCGCCCATGCTCACATGATCTTCCTGGTTATTACTACTGCTGATGCTGTCAACAGAAGCAGGGGTGCAGAGCTGCTTGTTTTCACTTACAATACCAGCGGCAGTGTATTGTGGAATCATAAAACCGCTGTTTAATCCAGCATCTTTTACGAGGAACAACGGAAGATTTCTCTGACCGCTTATCAACTGGTAAATACGACGTTCGCTGATATTTGCCAACTCACTGATCCCAATCGCCAGAAAATCAAGCGTAATAGCTAACGGCTGTCCATGAAAATTACCGCCACTGAGAATCAAATCCTCATCCGGAAAAACATTTGGATTATCGGTAACCGAATTTATTTCCTGCATAAAAACATTTAGCACATAATTGTAGCAGTCTTTAGTGGCACCATGCACTTGGGGAATACAACGGAAAGAATAAGGATCCTGAACCTGTTTGTCTTTTGCAACGGAGATCATACTGCCGCTTAAAATACGCCGCATATTTGCAGCCGTTTCTACTTGTCCTTTATGGGGGCGAATGCGATGTATATGCTCATCTAAAGGCTGAAGGCTACAATTAAATGCATCGAAGGAAATGCCAGCTATAAGGTCAGCCCATTGCAAGAGTTGCTCCAGTTTAACCAGGCACCATAAACCATAAGCACTCATAAATTGGGTGCCATTTATAAGAGCAAGACCTTCCTTGCTGCGAAGATGAACAGGCTTCCAGCCAAGCATGTTTTCTATTTCTTTGGTGGTATATTTTTTACCCTTGAAATAAACTTCCCCCAGCCCGATAATGGGCAAACTCAAATGACTTAGCGGGGCAAGGTCACCAGATGCACCCAAGGAACCTTGCGTATAAATAACAGGATATACTTCGTTGTTGTGCATGTCCATCAACCGCTGCACGGTTTGGTTTTGTACACCACTATAACCGTAACTCAGACTTTTTACTTTTAGAGCAAGCATCAGTTTTATAATATCCTGCGGCACTTCTTCTCCCATTCCACATGCATGGCTCATAAGCAAGTTGTATTGCAGTTGTTCAATATCTTCCATACTTATTTTTACATCCTGCAGGTACCCAAACCCGGTATTAATTCCGTAAAATAAATGGTCAGTTGTTTCCAGGACATTATCGAGGTATTTGCGACAATTTTCTATCACTTCATAAGCCTGGAAGGTTACTGAGATCATTTGATTATACTGCAGCAGATTTTTAATCTGGCGGAAGTTAGTTGGTGAGCTGTCGAGTGGAAGATAGTTGTAACTCATATGGTTTGCAATACGGAAATTTTAAAGCCAGGTTCAGATGATGTAATCAGTAGGACAAATAACAAATGACAAATAAAAAATGACAAATAGCAAATAACAAATAGCAAATAACAAATAACAATAGACAAATAACAAATGACAAATAGCAAATAACACAGCGATTAATTAGTACACTATATAGTAAATCGTTATTCGTGTACTACCTCTTCGTACGTCACTGATTTTGCAGCTGGTACCTTTCGTTCTTTTTTAGGTGGTAAAAAGAAATCTAGTGGGTGAGTGAAAAAATATTTAACGGTTAATTTACCGAGCGGTATAATTTGTTTGGAAGCGACGCCCCTTGATTTTAAGGCAGTATACAAAGCCAGAGAAAAGCTAACCAGCAAATTGATAAAAGCAATTAAAGCAAGCCCAATAATGCTCAGCGTAATAATTTGTGATCCCAGTTCAAATCCACTGCTATACCATGCAAATCCAAAAAAACCAGTGGAGATGGTGACATGCCTGATGTCTAATGGAATTCCAAAAATTTTACCAAAGAAAATCATAAAGCCAAGACCAAATCCCAGCAAAACATTTCCCATAATGGCACCTAGATTCTTATCGATATAACCTGCTGTGCGGGTTAATAATTTGTCGCCTAATAATTGTCTTAAACCCCGGTGATGTAATAACCGTTTTGGAATGTTTCCGTATATCACCATATTGTCGAAATAACCTGAAACAATTCCGCTTAAGAAAAGTAAAACTCCTGCAATAGATGCAAACCAAATATTTGTAAAATGAGGTTTTACGGTGTCAAGTGTTGTATTTATTTCATTAACCGGTATAAGAAATTCACCGGTTATTTTATGTACAGCCCATGCCATAAATATGGTGAGAGGTAAAACAATCACAAGGTTGCCAAACAGGGATGCAAGCTGGCTCCTGATAACTTTGGCATTCATTAATGCGAGGTTATTTAATGATGGTGATTTTGGGTTTGTATTGTCTAATGCAGTTGCAATGGTGCTGGCCGTTAGAGCAGGTTGTTTGGTAGCTATAGTACCACCAAGAAAATGTATAACTGTAAATGCAAGGGCATAATTTAATCCATAAGTAAAACTTGCCCAGAAATAAGGCAGGTGAAGATTAGTTAATTCAACTTTGATAAAAGCTGCTATGGAAATTATAAAACCACCTATAGCTGCAGACCAAATAAACTGCCGGTATTCTTTAAAATTATTTGTAATGTATTTTTCACCGGTTCTGCTACCATGTTCCGCTATTTGGTAAGCCAAAAATGAAAAATTCTTGCTTAAGAATACCCGCAATTTGTTATGCGTATTTTCATTTTCAACCACTTCTTTAAAATAACTGGTATACTGTTGTGGGTTTACTTCAATGGATGGGTCTATAATGGTTATTAATGTTTGAAGCCGTAATAAATGTTGCTCCAGTCTTTCAGTTAAGTAGGTCTGCTGCAGGCTGGTTCCTTTTTCGCGTTTTTGTTTTCTAAATTCTTTTATCTGCCGAAGGGCCATATCGATCCATTGCAACATGCGGCTATAGGAATGCGCCTGTCCTTCGGGCGAATCTCCTGTATCTGCTAATAGCCGGTACCTTAACCATTCTTTGTTTTGATCTAAAAACGCGTTGTGAGGTTGTAGAATTTTTCCAGCTTTGCTGGTAATTCGCCTGTCGAGGCCCAAAGCAGCAATACGATACGATAAAATTTCTGCTGCCTGGATTAATTGTTTGAATTGCTGTTCATTTTCAAAATGAATATTCAGCTTCATGGTTTTGAAAAACTGGAACCAGGCAGACACCTGGACCATGTTCAGCCATTTATAATCATTGCTATCATGAAAAACTTCACGAATGGTGTTTCGTAAATCATTTTCCGGTAAAAGCGAAGGCAAAAGTTTTGAGAATAATTTTTGTTGAAATTCAGCAAAAAATCCACTACTGGTTAACAACCCACTCTCACTAAAAATATATTGCATATTGGCGGCACCAATGCTAGCGGTAATTGCCTTTCGAAGTTTGTAACGTTCCTGGGGATGTGATTGAAGCCATTCGGTTAATTGTTCCAGTTTAATAGAACTTTCGTATCCATGCTTTAGTTTTTTAGGCCGTAAAACAGCTGCAAGCCGCACCAGCAGTTCCCTGTCGGTAGTAGCTTCAAATTGAGTATAAATTATTTTCTCATCCAGCATTCATTCGAAAATACAAGAAACGGCGTTTAATGGAATGTAAAGATTAGCAATGTTATGGATTTTATAATTTGATAATGAACGCGTACGGTAATTGATATTTGTAATGTATGCGTCCATTTACCAACCCAAATTAATCTATTTAAACAACGTTTCAGCCAATGCCAGCTTGTCCATTGTTCCGATGTCGATCAGCTTACTTTCACTGTGATCAAAGGATAAAATCGGATGTTTCCTGCACAAATCGAGATAAACGTCAATCATCGAAAATTTGCCGATTGCGGTTATCAATTCAAATATTTCGGAACTTAATACCTGGATGCCGCTAAAAGCTTTTGGCATTGCGTCCATTCCTTTTAATTCATGTGTCTTTGTATTTTTCCAGCCTTTTAAAAGGTCTCCATTTACAGTATCTTCTTCAAATAATAAATACCTGCTGCTTTGCCGGTTAGCTGTGGCCAGGGTAGCAAGCGGCCTTTTTTGCTGGTGTTGAAAGATCATTTTATCCAGGCGCAGGTCTGTCAAAATATCTGCATTCATTACCACCGAAATCGCATCCTGTTGTAAGAACCATCCTGCTTTTTTTATTCCACCCCCTGTCTCCAGAACTTCATTGGTTTCGTCACTGATCACCACATTGCTTCCCCAGCCGTTACTGGCTGATATTAAATTTATGATTTGATCTGCAAAATGATGTACGTTGACAATAACCTCGGTTATGCCATATTGCTGCAGCCATTCAATATTCCGTTGTAATACCGTTTTGCCATTTACCACGGCAAGTGCTTTAGGATGCCGATCAGTAAAAGGTTTCAGCCTGGTGCCTAGTCCCGCTGCAAGTATCATTGCTTTCATGGTCTCGCCTTTAGTTGGCGAAAGTATGTTTAGCGGGTTTACCAAATGTAAAGCCACTAAAAACTGTTTAGTATAAGTGGCTATATATGTTAACTTCCCGGATTGTCTTCCCGCTTTACTAAGGCATTCGTTGAAAATACACAAACATAGCTGGACCTGGCTGGCCGTCTTTATTACTGCTATAAAAATGGTTTCTGTCAACCCAGGTTATGTTATAGGTTTTGGGTAATTCCTTTGTGCCGGGAACATCGTCCTGGTCAATTGTAAATACATTGTTGTTGAGAGTCCATTTACCGGAAAGTATCGGCTGTTTAGGATCGGTCACCGTACGGGGGTATTCCTTATAGGTTCCATCCTGCATAAACTCAAAACCACTATATGGATTGGTGCATTCATAGCCGTTTTTTAAAGAAGTATCGGCACAAACAACCCATTTTCCACCTGTTACAGAAAAAGTGTCTTTAGATTGTCCAAAACAACTGGTTAAAACCAGCAGGCTTGCGACAGCAATTGAAAATTGTATTAATACTTGTTTCATGTCCAAACAGCAATAAAATAATGCCACCCAAACAGGAAAATGCAGATTTTAAGAAGTCTTTGAAACTATAATATTCTTCGCCAATGTTCTTTATTTAAGTGACTAACTACCGTTTTCACTTTGTATTTGTTTCTTAGATGCCTGGCGGTTTGTTCAGCAGCATATACACTACGATGTTGCCCCCCTGTACAGCCAAAATTGATTGTTAAACTGTTGAAATTCCGTTTAATGTAATCTTCCACATTGATATCAGTCAGGTCGAAAACACTGTTTAAAAATTCGGGCATCCGGGTATTTTGTTCCAGGTAATCGATCACTTCTTTGTCGTTGCCGCTTTGTGTTTTGTACTGATCAATTCTGCCAGGGTTAAGTATTCCCCGGCAATCAAAAACAAAACCACCACCATGCTCACTTTCATCAACAGGGTAGCCATTTTTTATAAAAGAAAAACTGTTTATGTAAATAGTGAGAGGTGTTTTTTCATTCGCTTTTGGCGGATCAAATTTGTTGATTACTTCTTCACTTACACAATACTGTAGCATTCTTTTAAATTCGGGGGTATCAGCAGCCATTGGTTTGTTTTCGATAAACCATTTTAGATTTCGCAACGCTTGTGGAATACTGGTTAAAAACTGGGCTTTGCGTTCGAATAAACCTCTAAATCCATAAGCACCAAGCACCTGTAATAGCCTGATCAGTACAAATCCATAATATTGGTCTGTAAATAGTTTTCTGTCGATAGGAGATGAAACAAGTTTTTGAAATTCATCGGTATAATGCTCCAGTAATTCTTCTTTCCAGCCTTCCGGTAGTTCTGCCCTTGCCTGCCAGATCATGCTTGCCGCATCATATTGCGGCGCCCCTTTCATTCCGCCCTGGTAATCAATCAACCAGGGTCTTCCATCTTTGATCATGATATTCCTGCTTTGGAAATCGCGGAACATAAAATATTTAAAAGCAGATTTTGAGAGATAGGAAGATAAAATTCCAAAATCATCCATCATTACCTGTTTATCGTAGGGCGCTTTCAATGTGTCGAGAAAATAATACTTAAAATAAAGCAGGTCACTTAAAATGGCTTGTTTGCCAAACTCCCGTGCAGTTAAACATTTAGTATAATTTAATCCCGCATCACCTTTCACCTGCAATCTTACAAGTGTCGACAGGCTATCTTTAAAAAGTTGTTTAACTTTTTCGTTGTATCCTTCCCTTTCCAGCACATTCAACAAACTCTCATCACCAAAATCAGTTTGTATGTAGGCTGTACAATTGCTGTTGCTGGCAACTACTGTAGGAACGGGTAATCCTTTACCAACAAAATGTTTGCTGAAGTAAATAAAGGTTTCGTTTTCCTGCACGTTCCTGTTATAAGTGCCAATAAAGCTACCCTTGCTGGTATAAATTCTGAAATATTGCCTGTCGCTGCCACTCTGCGGAATTGGATCAATCTTAACCAATTCACAATCCTGCTGTGTTTTAATAAGTTCTAAAATAGCTTCCAGCGATTGCTGCATAGTTTATTATTAATTGGGCGGCGAAAATACGTATCGAATCGGGATGCGGTCAATACAGTTCAATACCTTCGGCAAGGATCTTAAAACAAAAGGCTTTATTCAAAAGCCAAATAGTTTATTGTAACTGCTATGCGACTTCATTATGAAAAAGGAAACTAATAAATTCATTTTTGGTCATTTGGATCAGGCGCTTATTTTTGCATCGCAAATGAAGAATTACACACATAACCATCATCATCATACTTACCAACAGTGGTAGGCCGGTGTGGTTTTGTGCTAAGCATATAAATTATCAAGGTTTACCGCAGGGTAAGCCTTTTTTTTATGCCTGTCCTTAACTCAACAATTGAAGTTTATATTATGCCAGTTAGAAATGATGTTCCGGGTGCACCCACTGTCCTTAAAATAGCCGTTCAGAAATCGGGTAGGCTTTACGATGATAGTATCAAACTATTAAAAGATTGTGGTATCGATATTAAGAATGGCATGAATAAATTAAAGGCAGAAGCCGGAAATTTTCCGTTGGAAGTTTTCTTTTTACGGGATGATGATATCCCTCAATATGTAGAAGATCATGTGGCAGACATAGGCATTGTTGGAGAAAATGTGTTGTTTGAAAAACAGAAACAGGTGCAGGTAGTTGAACAATTGGGTTTTAGTAAATGCCGGCTGTCAATTGCTGTTCAAAAAGGAGATAATTATACTGGCTGCAACTTCCTCGATGGCAAAACCATTGCTACGAGCTACCCGGTCCTGGTTCAACAGTATCTTGATAAAAATAGTATCAAAGCTGAGATTCACGAAATCAGTGGTAGCGTTGAAATAGCACCGGGAATAGGCCTAAGTGATGCCATAGTGGATTTGGTAAGCAGTGGAAGTACCCTGTTTATGAACGGCCTTAAAGAGGTAGAAGTTGTTTTGAAAAGCGAAGCGGTACTTGTTCGAAACAACAGCCTTTCTGAAGAGAAACTCAGGTTGCTCGAAAAATTGCTTTTTCGGATTCGTTCGGTAAAAAAGGCAAAGAACAACAAATACATTCTCCTGAATGCACCCAACGAAAACCTGGCAGAAATCATTTCTCTTTTACCGGGAATGAAAAGTCCAACCGTTTTACCCTTGGCAGAGCCGGGTTGGAGCAGCGTGCATAGTGTATTGAATGAGAATGACTTCTGGGATATTATTGAAGCTTTGAAAGCGGCAGGAGCACAGGGAATTCTTGTGATACCTATTGAAAAGATGATTATTTAGTGAGTGGTGAGTGGTGAGGGGTGAATGGTGAGTGGTGAGTGGTGAGTTGTGAATGGTGAGGAGCGAGTCGTGAGTCGTGAGTATTGAATCGTGATTGGTGAGTTGGAGAGTAATGAGTTGGCGAAAAGAGACAGTTGGTTCGTCAACAATAAAATAAAAAGCATGCAAATTTTTATTAACCCTGACAGATCAGAATGGGACTCTATCACGAAAAGGCCGGTAATGAATACCCAGGATCTCGTTGGAAAAGTTCAGCCGATACTGGCGGCTGTAAAACAGAGGGGAGATGATGCCCTGAAAGATTATTCCAGGCAGTTTGATGGAGTGGAATTGGACGAAATAATTGTCTCTGCAAATGAAATTGATGCAGCTGAAAGCCTTTTACATGCCGAACTAAAATCAGCAATACGACAAGCTGCAAAAAATATCTGCTCTTTTCACGAAGAGCAGCTATCACCGCAGAAAAGGATTGAAACTATGCCCGGTGTTTTTTGCTGGCGTAAATCGGTAGGTATTGAGAAGGTGGGAATTTATATTCCAGGTGGAACGGCGCCATTATTTTCCACCGTTTTGATGCTGGCAATCCCGGCAAAGATTGCTGGCTGTAAAGAAATAATCCTTTGCACGCCGCCTCAAAAAGATGGATCCGTTCACCCTGCAATTTTATTTGCGGCAAAAATTACGGGTGTAAATAAAATAACCAAAGTAGGTGGTGCTCAAGCGATTGCAGCACTTTGCTATGGAACTACTTCTGTTTCAAAGGTCTTCAAAATCTTTGGGCCCGGTAACCAATATGTAACAGCGGCCAAGCAATTGGTTCAGCAGGAAGGAGTGGCTATAGATATGCCAGCCGGCCCGAGTGAAGTTTGTGTACTGGCAGACGAAACTTCTAAGCCGGGCTTTGTTGCTGCAGATTTACTTAGCCAGGCAGAGCATGGTGCAGATTCGCAGGTTTTACTAGTCGCAACTTCTCTAAGCATTGTGCAAAATATCCAGGCTGAACTCGAATTGCAATTGGCAAAATTGCCACGCAAAGAATTAGCATCTAAATCCTTGAAAAACAGCCGAGTTGTGGTGTTTAATGATATAAGTAATGCAATTGAATTGGTGAATTTATATGCTGCAGAGCATCTGATAATCAGTATGGAAAATGCCTCAGCTATCAGTGATCATATCACCTCTGCAGGTTCCATTTTCCTGGGAAATTTTTCACCGGAAAGTGTGGGGGATTATGCAAGTGGAACGAATCACACGCTTCCAACAAACGGGTATGCAGCTATGTATAGCGGTGTAAGTGTCGACAGCTTTGTAAAAAAGATCACAGTACAGGAGCTGACAAGAGAAGGTCTGCACAATATTTCAAAAACCGTTATTCATATGGCTGAAGCTGAAGGATTACAGGCGCATGCCAATGCGGTGAGAGTTCGGATGGTGAATGCGTGAATGGTGAATGCGTGAATGGTGAGTAGTGAGTGGTGAATGGTGAGTGGTCAGTCGTGAGGCTGTTTGAAGATTTGAAATGAATAGTATCAGCAATTAAACAAATAATTAATAATCGAATAATCAATAATTAAAAATGTCATTCGATCTAAATAAGCTTACCAGGGCGAATATTCAAAAATTGACGCCTTATTCTTCTGCCAGGGATGAGTTCAAAGGGGAGGCTTCTGTTTACCTGGATGCCAATGAAAATAGCCTTGGTTCGCCATTACTTAAATGGTATAATCGTTATCCGGATCCATTGCAATGGAAAGTGAAAGAAAGGCTTTCTGAAATCAAACAAATTGACCCCAAACATATTTTTTTAGGTAATGGCAGCGATGAATGTATCGATTTGTTGTACAGGTGTTTTTGCGAGCCATCTGTTGATAATGTGATTATTACGCCACCTACTTACGGCATGTATGAAGTAAGCGCTAATATCAATAATGTAAATTTGCGTAAGGCGCCACTACTACCGAATTACCAGTTAAACCTGGCGCACATTGAACAATTGATTGATGCAAACACTAAACTGATCTGGCTTTGTTCTCCAAATAATCCAACCGGCAATTCGTTGAACCGCGAAGACGTTGAGACGGTGCTTAATAACTTTGATGGCATTGTGGTTGTGGATGAAGCTTATATCAACTTCTCCAGGCAAAAGTCTTTTGTGCAGGAGCTGTCCGACTATCCCAACCTGGTGATAATGCAAACTTTGTCGAAAGCCTGGGGCCTCGCCGGTTTAAGATTGGGGATGATGTTTGCCTCCCAAGAAATTATTGGCATTGTAAACAAGGTTAAACCGCCTTATAATATTGGCCAGCATACGCAGGAACTGGTGTTGACTGCCCTGGAAAACACTTACCAGGTTAATGAAATGATTCACTTGCTGGTAGATATGCGCAACGCCATGGTGAGCGTTTTGGAACAAATGCCAGGAGTTGAAAAAGTATATCCTTCGGATGCAAATTTCTTATTGGTAAAAATAAAAGACGCAAGGCAGATCTATGATTTTTTACTTACAAGAAGCATTGTGGTTCGCGACAGAAGCCGCGTTCAATTATGCGAAAATTGCCTTCGCGTTACCATTGGTACTGAACAGGAGAATACTGATTTGATCGATGCATTAATAGAATGGCAGGAGAACGAAGTAGTTCCCGCATATACCATTTCCTGAAAATTAGAAAGATTTGAAAAACAGTATGAAAAGAATTTTATTTATAGATCGGGATGGTACCCTTATCAACGAAGCGCCACCTACTTACCAGCTGGATAGTTTTGACAAGCTTACCTTTTACCCCGACATGTTTAAGTACATGCGCCGCATTGCGGAAGAACTCGATTATGAACTGGTGATGGTAACCAACCAGGATGGCCTTGGTACGGATATCTTTCCGGAAGATACTTTTTGGCCGTTGCAAAATTTTGTTATGAAAAGCCTGGAAAATGAAGCCATTCATTTCAGTGCCGTTCATATCGACAGAACTTTTCCAGCTGAACACGCCAATACCAGGAAACCAAATACAGGAATGCTAACGGGCTATTTAAGCAATGAGGCTTATGATATTGCTAATTCTTATGTTATAGGCGATCGCATTACAGATATTCAACTGGCAAAAAACCTGGGTTGCAAAGGTATTTGGATGAATGAAGATGCCGCGCTGGGTGCCGCCGATACCACGATGAATCTTGAAATACTAAGACAGGATACCATCGTGCTTGAATCCACTTCCTGGCAAAAAATTTACGAGTTTTTGAAGATAGGTTTACGTATGGTAAGCCACGAACGTAATACTAAGGAAACTCAAATTAGCATTAAACTGAATTTAGACGGAAGCGGAAAAGCAAACATCACAACAGGTCTTGGCTTTTTCGATCATATGCTCGACCAGATTGCCAGGCATGGCAATATTGATCTGGATATAGTTACAAAAGGCGATTTGCATATTGATGAACACCATGCTATTGAGGATACCGGCATTGCATTGGGTGAAGCATTTGCTAAAGCTTTGGCAGATAAAAAAGGGTTGGAACGCTATGGTTTTTGCCTGCCGATGGACGATTGTGAAGCCAAGGTAAGCATTGATTTTGGTGGAAGGAACTGGATGGTTTGGGATGCCGAATTTAAAAGAGAAAAAATAGGAGAGATGCCTACTGAAATGTTCTTCCATTTTTTTAAATCTTTTAGCGATGCATCAAAAACAAACCTGAATATAAAAGCAACAGGAGAAAACGAACATCATAAAATTGAAGCCATTTTCAAAGCGTTTGCAAAAGCAATTAAGATGGCAGTAAAACGTGATCCGCTGAAGAATTTTTTACCAAGTACAAAGGGTACTTTGTAAATGCATCTTTGTAAATCGATGGTGTGTTGAGTAGTGCTGCAAAAGCTGAAAGTGAGTGATCCCGCCACCACGGAGCAAGTCACAAAGATGCTGGGCAGTATTTCAAATGCTCGTCTTCAAAAAAGTAAAATGATGACTGAAAATAGCTTGAAGGATACCCAAAAGCCTGCGGGTGAAGTAGTGATTATCAAATACAATGCAGGTAATATTCGATCAGTTTTATTTGCATTGGAGCGATTGAACATTGAAGCAATTGTTACGGACGATCATGAAAAAATAAGGAAAGCATCGCATGTTATTTTCCCTGGTGTAGGAGCTGCAAACAGTGCTATGCCTTATTTAAAAGAAAGGGGTTTGGACGCCCTCATGCGTTCTCTTTCACAACCATTTTTGGGTATATGTTTGGGTATGCAATTAATGTGTGCACACAGTGAAGAAGGCGACACCCGATGCCTTGGGATTTTTGACTTACCGGTGAAAAAATTTACAGAGGGAAAGGTGCCGCATATGGGTTGGAATAGCCTTCAGCATTTGAAAAGCCCATTGATGCAGGGTTTGAAGGAAAATGACTTTTGTTATTTCGTACATAGTTATTACGCTGATCTAAGCAACGATGCTATTGCCACAACAAATTATGGCCTTAAGTTCAGCAGTGCATTACATAAACAGAATTTCTACGGAGTTCAGTTTCATGCAGAAAAAAGCGCTGCGGTTGGCGAACGAATTTTAAAAAACTTTTTAGCTATATAATGGAATCTACTTACCCGTCTTCGCCTGTTAATCAAAGTAAAACCCCAGTTTATAAAGGCTTTGTAATTCCTGCAATCGACATCATCGATGGCAAATGCGTAAGGCTTTCACAAGGAGATTATTCACAGAAAAAAATCTATAATGAGAAGCCCCTTGAAGTTGCATTGCAATTTGAAGATGCCGGCATTCAACGGCTGCATTTGGTGGACCTCGATGGTGCTAAAGCAGGCAAGGTTACCAACTGGAAAGTGCTGGAACAAATTGCATCCAAAACTAAGCTGGTGATTGACTTTGGTGGTGGCATTAAAAGCTTTGATGATGTGTCGGTAATTCTTAACAGTGGTGCTGCACTCGCTACTATTGGAAGTTTGGCAGTGAAGGATGAAGCGCTTTTTACAGAAATGATCCGCCGATATGGTGCAGAGCGATTTTTCCTGGGAGCGGATGTTAAAAATGAAAAGATCGCTATCAGCGGTTGGCTCGAGCAAACCGATGTTTATGTATATGATTTTATTCACAAATACTTTGAGCTGGGTATTGAGCAATTTTTTTGCACCGATATTGCCAAAGACGGTATGATGGAAGGTCCTTCGATCGAGTTATACAAAACCATTTTAAAAGAGTGCCCGGGTATACAATTAACTGCCAGCGGCGGTGTAAGCAAAATGGACGACTTGTACGAATTAAAAGAAGCCGGTTGTATGGCAGCTATCGTAGGCAAAGCCATTTATGAGGGAACAATATCGATAAATGATATCAAGCAATTCACTACCGCATGAGCAATTTCAGCAACCTTACCAAACGAATCATTCCTTGTTTGGACATTAAAAATGGGCGCACAGTTAAGGGTGTAAATTTTTTGAACATCCGTGATGCGGGCGACCCGGTTGAACTGGCACAGCAATACGCTGCTGAAGGTGCTGATGAATTGGTCTTTTTAGATATTACAGCAACCAATGAAGAGCGCCGCACTTTCGCCGATTTAGTTTTACAGATTGCAAGGCATATCAATATTCCCTTTACCGTTGGAGGAGGAATCAGCAGCATTGCGGATGCTTCGAGATTGCTGGAAGCGGGCGCTGATAAGGTTTCTATTAATTCTTCTGCAGTTAAAAGGCCAGGCCTGGTGGATGATCTTGCCCGCGAATTCGGCAGCCAGTTCGTGGTGGTAGCCATTGATACGCGGGAAATGCCTGCTTCGCAGGAAAGCGGTTGGTCAGGATTTTCAGGCTCTCATCACTCATCACTCACCACTCACCACTCACGTCCCGATAGCTATCGGTACACGACTTACGATTCACGATTCACGACTCACGTAGTTCATACCCACGGAGGCAGCAAACCAACTGATTTGCAAACGGTTACATGGGCTACTGAAGTCTACAACCGCGGTGCAGGCGAAATTTTATTAACCAGCATGAATACGGATGGCGCTAAAAATGGGTTTGCGCTAAACATTACAAAACAGGTGGTGGAGGCTATTAATATTCCTGTTATTGCATCGGGCGGTGCCGGTAAACTGGAACATTTTAAGGAAGTTTTTGAACTTAGTGGTGCTGATGCCGGGCTGGCAGCCAGTATCTTTCACTTCGGGGAAATACCGGTACCCGTGCTTAAAAAATATTTACAGGAACAACACATTCCGGTAAGAATTTAATTTTGTTTGTACGTATAGTTTTTTTAAGTTTGTCGTATAAAGTTACCGTTATGGATAGCAAGGTCACACTCAGTTTTAACGCTACAGTTATTGATAAAGCAAAGCAATATGCCGAACAGCAGGGAATTAGCCTTAGCCGTCTTACAGAAATCTTATTACGCCGGCTTACTTCCGGTGGCTATACCAATTTAGAAGATTTTCCCGTTGAAAATTGGGTAAATATGGTTGCTGAAGGTGAGGCTGATTACATTACCCAGCCAAAAAACAATAAGCAACTCCGGGGTGAATTTCACGAACGCAAAAAACACAGCTGATGCATGTGTTTTTAGATGCTAATATTTTAATTTCGGTTTTAAACAAAGAATATCCGCTGTTTACTTTTACGGCAAGATTACTTAGTTTAGCCAACGATAAACGGTTTACACTCTACACATCTTCATTGTGCCTTGGCATCGCGTTTTATTTTGCTGAGAAAAAACACGGTTCAACTCTCGCCAAACAAAAAATTACACTCCTGACACACCATATCAAAATTAGTGAGTGTGGTGAAAAAGAAGTTTTTGCCGCTATTGGGAACAGTAAAGTAGTTGATTTTGAAGATGGTTTGCAATACTATTCGGCAATAAATGCGAAATGTAACTGCATAGTGAGTGCGGATCTGAATGGGTTTTATTATGCCGACATTGAAGTGCTGGAACCTGAATTTTTTTTACGGAAATATTTAAATTAAGGCTTATGACATGGTTACTTGGTTTTTTACTCGCTATTGGTCTTATAATTTTTAGCGTAATGAAAGGCATTGCCATGACAAAAAAACGAAAACAGGCACAAAAAGATAAAGTTTGGAATGACCAGCTGGAGAGCTTGCTGCAGTCTTTAAAAAAGAGCACATAATGCAAATTGAATTTAGTAAGTATTCGGATGGATTAGTACCCGCAGTAGTTCAGGATGATATAACAGGAAAGGTATTGATGGTTGGTTTTATGAACGAGGAAGCACTGGTTCAAACGCAAAGCTCTGGAAAGGTTACATTTTTTAGCAGGAGTAAGCAACGGCTGTGGACAAAAGGTGAAACCTCTGGTAATTACCTTTTAATGAAACAGGTTATTAGTGATTGTGATAATGATACTTTATTAATCAAGGCACAGCCTGTTGGACCAGCATGCCATACAGGTGCCGATACCTGCTTCAATGAAATCAATTCCCATATAAATGCAGTTGGGCAAGAACTCGTATTTCTATCGCACCTTGAAAGCATTATAACAAACCGCAAAAACAATCCTGCGGAAAAATCTTACACTGCAAGTCTTTTTGCAAAAGGCATTAATAAGATTGCACAAAAAGTAGGAGAGGAAGCTGTTGAAATTGTGATTGAAGCCAAAGACAACAACGATGATTTGTTTTTGGGTGAAGCTGCCGACCTGATGTTTCATTACCTGATCTTGTTGCAGGCAAAAGGCTTTACCTTAAGTGATGTGACAAACGTTTTACAGAAAAGGCATAAATAAATAAAAGATTTTTATTCTTCAAATTTATCAGCTCACGAACCGGTGGGCTGATTTTTTATGTACCATGCAATATTAATAACCGCACATTATGGCAACTGAAAAAGAAAAAATGCTTAGTGGCGCCCTTTACAATGGAGCCGACAAAGAATTAGTATCGGAACGACTGAGAACAAGGCAATTATTAAAACAGTTTAATGATTCACTGCCCGGTTCTTTGGAGTTTCGGGAACAGGTTTTGCGGGAATTAATTCCATTACAAGGCAACGGTTTATATATTGAACCACCCTTTTTTTGTGATTATGGAAGCAACATTAATGTGGGCGAGAAAGTGTACCTCAATTTTAATTGTACTATACTGGATGTAACATTGGTAACCATTGGCAACAATGTTTTGATTGGTCCGTCAGTGCAAATGTATGCGGCAACCCATCCTGTGGATTGGAAGGTAAGATCATCAGGCCTGGAAAATGGGAAACCAATTAGCATCGGTGATGATGTTTGGATTGGTGGGGGAACAATCATTTGCCCGGGCGTTACCATTGGAGCACGTTCTATTATAGGCGCCGGAAGTGTAGTAACTAAAGATATTCCTAATGATGTGGTAGCTGCCGGCAATCCTTGCCGCGTTATAAGGAAACTGGATGCATAAAAAGCTTCGTGCACTTATTCATTTATGACAACAATTGCACCGAAAGCAGCCGCATTCTTTCCTGGATAATGGGTCCCCATGCATTTATTTTATTTTTTACATCATCAATTGTAATAGGTTTTTGTAAAAAGTCTTCCATACCTGCCTGTTCACATAGTAACTTATCTTCGGGAGAACTGTTAGCCGTTAAAGCGATTAGTACCGTGTTTGGAAGTTTGTTTTCACATATAATTTTTGCTGCCTGCAGGCCATCCATTACCGGCATTTGCATATCCATAAAAACCAGGTTATAATGCTTATGTTTAGCTGCTTCCACCGCTTCTAAACCATTTGTAACAAGATCTACTGAATAACCAAGTGTTGATAGCACCTTTTTTATTACAACGCGGTTTATCATATTATCTTCTGCTACCAATATTTCCAGTGGAAAAATGGTTGAACCAATTGGTATGATTTCCTGCCTTTTTACAATTTCAGCCTTACTGCTTTCTTCTTTTTGAAGGATCACATTACTGATTATTTCACCAAGTTTATTATACTTTAATGGTTTATTGCAAATGGCATTGAAACAGGCTTTCTCTTCTTCCGATAAATTTAATGTAGCCTCTGGTGTTGAGAATAAGATGGTTGGAACCTGCTTGTTCTTTGTCCGCAGATTGATTTCTTTCACGAATTGCATTCCTTTAAAAACTCCCATGTCAAAATCAAAAAAAGCTAAATCATAATTGATATCAGGCAGCACTGCCAGGGCATCATTTACATCATCAAAAATATCAGTAGTTATTCCCCATAGATCAAATTGCTTTCGAAGCACCTGTAATTGCAAAACATTGTTACAGATTAACATTGCTTTCAAGTTGCGACCAGCTATTTTTTTCTTTATCATTTCCATGTCGTATGGAATGATATAATTGCTTATAGAACTTACAATGGTGAAACGAAAAGCAGATCCCTTTTTTTGAGTGCTATCTAACCAAATTTCACCACCCATTAATTGTACGAGCATTTTCGAAATGGCAAGTCCAAGGCCTGTGCCACCATACTGGCGGGTAATAGAACTATCCAGTTGCGAAAAATTTTGAAAAAGTTTATCGTGCTTATCAGCTGCAATACCAATGCCGCTATCCCTTACTAAAAATTCGATTTTTACCTGGTTGCCGGGTAGCTTTTCAGCCAGTCGAACATAAATATAAACTTCACCCTTATCGGTAAACTTAATGCCATTTGACACCAGGTTTAATAATACTTGCCTAAGCCTGGTTACATCACCAATTATTCCTGCGGGTACATCCGGTTCAATAAAATATAAAAGCTCAAGCTGTTTCTGATTAGCATTGATACTTAATATATCAAGTGTTTCTTCTACAACACTTTCCAATGGGAATGGCGAGCTTTCGAGATTCAGATTTCCAGACTGTATTTTGGAAAAATCGAGTATATCATTTATCAGTGTTACAAGTGTACCGCCGCTAACCCTTATCGTTTCAACAAATTCATTTTGTTCTTTATTTAATGGAGTATGATGCAACAGGCTTGCCATGCCAATTACTGCATTCATCGGTGTTCTGATTTCATGGCTCATATTAGCAAGGAACTCAGATTTTGCCCGGTTCTCACTATCGGCACGTTCAGTTTCCTGTTTGAGTTTTATATTAAGAGCCTGTAGTTTTTCATTGGCAATATAAATTGGCGTAATGTCTTCAAACATCCAAAGCCTTCCTTTTAAATGTTCGGAAATAATAGGTGCACAGGAAACATTCAAAATGATATTTCCAGGTTCCGGAAAATGCCAGGTCCAATCTTTAATTGCACCATCAGGGGTCATAAATAACTGGGCTGCTTTAATATTTATTTCTTTACTGTTTGTTGTACGATTTCTTAATTGAGCCATCGAAGCAGCTAATACTGCAGGTGCAATTTCACCGCTAGATTTTAAATCGAGCAAGCTTGCGGCTTTTGGGTTTACCCAGCCCATTAATCCGCTATTATCAATAAAAATTACTGCCTGCGAAATAGTCTGTAAAATGGCTGTAAATCGGGAAAAGACGTTTTCGTAATTAAATTGAATGGTGCTTTGCCAAAGCAGTTCGTTCATTCGTAATGTTACCGTGGAAATAAATTCGGTAAAAGAATCATTCCAATGTTGTGGTTGATTCCAGCCAATTAAAAGCAGCGAATTATTATTTAATTCATTGAGGCATATAATAACAACTGATGAAAATGAATCCAAAATTTCATCAAGTTCATATTTTTCGTCCGATGGTATGTTCTCCCAAATTATAAATCTTTCTTCACAGGTATTCAGTAATTCACCCGACGGAGCCGGATTGATTAAAATGTCCCTGAATGTTTTACCAGTTGATGATTCAATTTTCGCGCTTGATTCATCTATGATCTTTAAAAGAATGGTGGCATCTGCTTCTGCCAATATTTGTAACTGGTGCATACTATGCTGCAACAAATTAGCTGTATGCTTTATACCTGAAAAAGAGGTTTTATGGATGAATGATATCGATTGCTTTTCCCAATTCAATGTACGCAGCTTTGATATTTCAGATAAAGGATTTAATAACCGTTGCAATCTCTGCAGGCCCGCTAATTTGAGGAAAATGCCCCTTTGTTTCTATCTTAACAAGAGAACTTTTTGGAATATGCTGATGCATGTACATGCCCACAGATTCAGGCACGGCAACATCGCTGGAAGTTTGAATAATAAGGGTAGGAATAGTTGATTTCGAAAGATCGTTTCGGTGATCTGATTGAAAGATTGCTTTTACGACTGATAAGGCTATATCTGGCCTGATGGCCTTTAGTGTTCCGGCAAAATGTTCTGCCAGGTGTGGCCTGTCATGATTGTCCATAACCATACGGGAAAAGCCACTTGCCCAGGCGAAATAGTTGTTGTTCATCGCCTCAAACAATTGATCGAGATCCGATTGTTCAAAACCCCCGTTATACATTTGTGATGCATCATTCAAATACCGCGGCGAAGCTCCTAATAAAATTAGTTTTGAAAAATAGGCGGGCATTTTTTGGCTGGCAAGTAAACCTACCATTCCATTAACCGAGTGCCCGACATAAATAATATCTTTTAATTGAAGAAACTTACAAATTTCTAAAAGGTCGTTTACATAACCATTTAAAGTATTGTACCTGGATGCATTGAAAGTAGAAATGTCGGCGTTTCCAGCACCTGCATTATCATATAAGATGATCCTGTAATCTTTCTCGAAAAAAGGAACCACATCTTTAAACGATCTTTGATCAGTGCCAAAGCCATGGCCAAACATTAAGGTTTGATGAGAGTTGGGATTGCCAAGAATATTAATATTGAGTTTGCCTGGAAATTGGTCTTTCATTATCAAATGAATATTGATTTAAACTATACAGGCAGCAATCGAATGTTCTGTCAGCGTGTTTTTTGAGTCAATCAAACAGAAAAAAAAATGTACGTTAATCGTGCAACTACATACGAATTATTATATCAGAAAGATTTAAGTCACGTAGTTATTTGCAATAAGAATCGAAGATAATTAGAAATTATTTTTCAATAACCGCCCTTGCCAAAATATATTCGATAGATTATAGCGGTCATTACAGGTGTCAACTACTCAACAACTGTAATGTGAAGTCTAATCAACTAATTTCATCGTGTGCCAAAACCTGTAAACGTTACTTTTGCAGCCTTTAAAATAAAGATTGGTTGGTTCAACGTTTGCTTGAACTGTACATTTTTAAATAATTACCATTTCAGTATTCTGGAAGATAGCCCTGATTATCAATGAAGTACGCAACAGAGATAAGTAAACGCCGCACATTCGCAATTATCAGTCACCCTGATGCGGGTAAGACAACCCTTACGGAAAAGTTCCTGCTGTTTGGTGGTGCCATTCAAACAGCCGGTGCGGTAAAAAGCAACAAAATAAAAAAACATGCTACCAGCGATTTTATGGAAATCGAAAGGCAGCGTGGAATTTCGGTTGCCACATCGGTGATGACTTTTGTATACAAAAACACGCTGATAAACTTGCTGGATACACCGGGCCACAAAGATTTTGCAGAAGATACTTATCGAACACTTACAGCTGTGGACAGCGTAATCCTGGTAATAGATAGCGTTAACGGGGTAGAAGATCAAACCCGCCGCCTGATGGAAGTAATCAGCATGCGTAAAACACCGGTGATGGTTTTTATCAACAAAATGGATAGGGATGGTAAAAACCGTTTCGACCTGCTGGAAGAAATTGAAAAGGAATTGAAAATTAGTTTACACCCAATGACCTGGCCAATAAACAGCGGTAAAGAGTTTAAAGGTGTGTATGATTTAAGTAATAAAAGCCTCGTTTTGTTCGCCGCTGGTACCAAAGCGAATGATGAGGATGTAGTAAATATTTCTGACCTGTCGGCCGATACACTGGACGCAAAAGTGGGTGCAAATGATGCGAATACTTTAAGAGAAGATATTGAACTGGTAGATGGTGTCTATGGCGAATTAGATATGGAGCATTATCGTACCGGGATCGTCGCCCCGGTATTTTTTGGAAGTGCTGTGAACAATTTTGGTGTACGTGAAATGCTGGACCAGTTTATAAGAATTGCCCCCGATCCGCAACCACGTGGTACTACCGAAAGACCGGTAACTCCTTTTGAAGATAAACTGAGTGGATTTGTTTTTAAGATCCATGCCAACCTCGATCCAAAACACCGTGATAGAATTGCTTTTATGCGTATTTGTTCGGGGCGTTTTGAGCGTAACAAATATTATCACCACGTTAGACTCGATAAAGACATTCGCTTTAGTAATCCTTATACTTTTTTAGCCCGCAGTAAAGATGTTGTTGATGATGCATACCCGGGTGATATTGTTGGTTTATTTGATACCGGGAATTTCAAAATTGGTGATACACTTACTGAAGGTGAAAATTTTTATTTTACAGGGATCCCTTCTTTCAGCCCCGAAATATTTAAGGAGGTTGTGAACAAAGATCCCATGAAAACCAAGCAACTTGAAAAAGGTTTGATGCAGCTTACTGATGAAGGCGTTGCGCAATTGTTCACGCAGTTTGGAGGCAACAAAAAGATCGTTGGTTGCGTAGGGGAACTGCAGTTTGAAGTAATACAATATCGCTTATTACACGAATATGGTGCATCCGTTCAATTTAACACCTTGCCGTTTTACAAAGCATGTTGGATAACGAGTGAGGACAAGAACAAGTTGCATGATTTTACCCGTTTTAAAATGAGCAATATTGCCGAAGACAAAGATGGCCACCTCGTTTACCTGGCACAAAGTGAATGGTTCTTACAAACTGAAAGAAATAACAATCCCGAAATTGAATTTCATTTTACAAGCGAGATTCATAAGGAAATGGTGTAGAGGCGATTTGTAAATGTCCGATTTTTGATGTCTGATTTTTTATTTTAAGATTTTGTGATATTGAGATTTGGATACAAATCCCACTTGAAATACGTACCTGTTTTTTCTGATAATATCGATAAGTTTTTTTACAACAAAGAAGCCGCAAGATCTTAAGTCTGCGGCTTCTTTGTTTATGTAGTCAAAAGTGGTTATCCATTGATAGGATCAGAATGATATTTGTCTTTCGTTTCACGTTTCTCTTTTCACTTTTCACCTTTGACGTTTGCCATTTCACTATTCACATTTCACCCCATTCACTCATGAAAGGTTACCTACCATGTCTTCCGGTTTCACCCAGGCATCAAATTCTTCCGGCGTTACATAACCCAATTTAACCGCCATTTCTTTTAAGGTAGTTCCTTCTTTATGCGCTTTCTGTGCAATTTCTGCTGATTTATAATAACCAATTTTTGTATTAAGAGAGGTAACCAACATCAAACTATTGTTTACATGCTTCCTGATATTTTCTTCCAGCGGTGCAAGGCCTGTTGCACATTTATCATTAAAGCTAACACAACCATCACCAATTAACCTGGCACTATGTAAGAAATTATAGATCATCATTGGTTTAAAAACATTCAATTCAAAATGACCCATTGAACCACCAATACCCACAGCCACATCGTTGCCCATTACCTGTGCTGCAATCATGGTGAGTGCTTCACATTGCGTGGGGTTTACTTTGCCCGGCATAATGCTCGAACCAGGTTCGTTATCGGGTATGTATAATTCACCGATACCACTACGTGGGCCGCTGCTTAACATACGGATGTCGTTGGCAATTTTCATTAAACTAACAGCAACTGTTTTTAATGCACCATGTGCTTCCACGATGGCATCATGTGCGGCCAGGGCCTCAAATTTATTTTCTGCTGTTACAAAAGGAAGCCCGGTTAATGCGGCAATATGTTTGGCAACATTTACATCATAATCTTTTGGTGTGTTGATGCCGGTTCCCACTGCAGTACCACCAAGCGCTAATTCACTTAAATGCGCCAGTGTATTTTTAATTGCCTTCAATCCATGATTTAATTGCGACACATAACCACTCAGTTCTTGTCCAACAGTAAGAGGAGTAGCATCCATAAAATGGGTACGGCCAATTTTCACAACATGCATATACTCATTGCTCTTTTCAGCAAGAGTGTTTCGAAGTTTTTCAATGCCGGGAATGGTTACTTCCGTTAAGATTTTATAAGCTGCAATATGCATGGCAGTAGGAAAAGTATCATTGCTGCTCTGGCTTTTGTTTACATCGTCATTGGGATGCAAAAATTTCTCTTTGTCTTCGAGTTTGCCACCGTTTAGTACATGTCCGCGATAAGCAACCACTTCATTTACATTCATGTTGCTTTGTGTGCCGCTACCTGTTTGCCATACTACCAGTGGAAAATATTGATCGAGTTTTCCTTCTAAAATCTCATCACAAACTGTTCCAATAAGATCGCTTTTTTCATTTGATAAAACACCAGCTTCGAAGTTGGTTATTGCAGCTGCTTTTTTCAGGTAAGCAAATGCGCGGATAATTTCTTTTGGCATTTTATTGATATCCTGTGCAATCTTAAAATTCTCAACACTGCGTTGTGTTTGTGCACCATACATTGCATCTGAAGGAACGGATACTTCGCCCATGGTGTCTTTCTCAATACGGAAGCTCATGTTGTTATAATTGATAATTTGATAATGAAAATTTCTATAACCCAATCCTGGTTTGAAAGATTTTTGGTAATAAGTGACTGCTTAATTTTTTCGGTGCAAAGGTAACCGTATGCATTTATTTAGAGCGTGTATTTGCATAAGAAAAACTGTGCCTTATCTTAGGGTCATAAAACTTTTTACTTAAAAACCGTTATTTATGAAATACCCGGGCAGAGAAATAAAAAAAGGTGAAACAGATAAAAAAATAGTTAGTGCCATTCAAAAACAATTGGAAACGTTAGGCATTGCAAAATTTGAAGGCGCAGGTGTATTTGGACCTAAAACCGAACAGGCCATCAAAACATTCCAGGCGAGAAATACTGATTCCAAGGGGAGTTCGCTGGTAATGGACGGGAAGGTTGGTTTAATTACCTGGGAGATTCTTTTCGGAGAAAAGTCTGTTCCTACAGTAGAAACAGTGCGGTCGCAGGGATTGAATGCAGTGTTAGAAATAGCTAACTCGCAAATTGGAGTGATGGAAGCACCTCCGGGTAGTAACTGGGGCCCGAAAGTAAAAGAGTATTTAGCCTGCGGCGGTATTGGATTTCCAGCAGCCTGGTGTGCGGGTTTTGTATATTGGTGTTTCGACCAGTCGGCCAAACGATCAGGCAAGAAAAATCCGCTTTGTAAAACTTGTGGAGTGATGATGCACTGGAATAAAAGTGAGGGTAAAAAAATCCTTGCAAAAGATGCGATTTCGAACCCGGCTCTCATAAAACCAGGTCACATTTTTGTAATAAGTTTTGGTGGCGGGCTGGGGCATACTGGTTTGGTAGAATCGGTAAACGGCGGTTTTATAAATGTGATTGAAGGCAATACAAATGATAATGGCAGCCGTGAAGGAATTGGGGTTTTTAGAAGAGTGAGAAAGATCAATAGCATCAATAAAGGTTTTTTGGAATACAAACTATGAGCGGTTTATAATACATAAAAAATGATTTTTACCCGTATCAAAATTTATTTCCTTTTGTTAATGATTGCGGCAACCATCATTTTTTTACCAAAAGGTTTTCACCGCTTTTTTTGGAGTATTTCAGAAGGGAAATATATCGGCAGCCTGCAAGAACGTTATGGCAGAAATAGTAAAGTTAATTACCCGCTCATAGAATTTGAAACTGGAAAAAAACCGGTCAGGTTTTTAGCGCCGCAATATCTGCGTGATTTTATGACAATGAATCAAAAGGTTACTGTTTTGCATAGCGCCATAAATCCTGAAAATGCTTTTGTGCTGGACTATTATGGTCTGTGGGGAGTCTCGTTCATTTATTTCGGCATCTTTTTACTTGTTCTTACGCCACTAACTTTCGGTGGTTCATTTTTTCCAAAAATGTTCAAAGTGGGTTTCAATAGTAATAGGGGAGTAATAATTCGGAGCGTGTAAACTCCGGCTCTTGTTTTTTACAATCTTATACAGGTTGAAAATGATAAAGCAATCTGTTAATCAACAACGATACCGGGGAATTTTATCTGCAAGGCCATATAGACAGGATATTAGTACTAGAATAAATCTTTATGCTTTAGATATCTTTTGAAAGTTTTAAGCCAGGCCGATTAAAGCCAACGAAAGGGCGACAAAATCGTGACAGACCCCGGGTCAAAAACAGGACATTGGCAACGATTTAATGATCGTCCTTATTAGCTGGCACTTCGGTAACTCCATGTACCTAAACGGTGAAATGAACAGGCTGTGATGTACTGCCTGAATGCCGCTGACATCTACAAAAAGCGGGGTGTTATCATGGAGAGTATGCGAAATTGGATATTGGGGCAGGTACTGTGCTTGTATTTTTACTAAGCAGACGTTACAACGCGTCGGAGTAACGACATGCGGCGACGGTTATTCACAAAAGCATGGCATTCTGTTTATAATTGATTTAATGGAACACTTGTAACTGCAATAACTTACAGTCAGAATATTACTCTCCTGCTAAGTACCGAAGCAATTAACCCACGGCAAAACCCGTGGGTTGCTTTTTTACTTGGGATTTGAAATTAAGATAGCTCTTGAAGCTGCAATGAAATTGCTGAAACATTCACAATGATTTTGAGATGTAGCAATTTCTAAATTTTATTTCAATACTGATATAAAGAAGGGGAATTAATTATTAAAATTGAGTATTGAAAATTCTATCATTTGTATCCTCATTATAACAGGGTAGGAATGTATCCTTTTTCCCTTATCCATTCAAGCGTTTTTGGCAAGGCTACTTTCAATCTTGGAAATGCCTTTTGGCTGTCGTGAAAAACAATAATGCTGCCCGGCCTGGTATATTTTACAATATGATTGTAGCAAACATTTCCATCAATGGTTTTATCAAAATCTCCGGCTATAACGCTCCACATAATAATTTTCATTTGACGATCCCGGATGTCTGATCTCTGATCTATTTGAATGCCGCTTTTCCCCTTAATTCTTAATTCCTCCCTCCCAATCCCTAATTCCTTCTTCGCAATTCCTAATTCCTTTTTCCTCAACTCCCTTGCCTGTCCACTGGTTATTTTGCCATAAGGAGGCCGGAATAGATCGGATTGTATTAATTGGTGCGCTTCCATTATTTCATTTACGTACCGGGTATTTTCGGTAGTCCATCCGTTGGGATGATGCATGGTATGATTTCCAACCCGGTGTCCTGCAGCTTTTACTTTTTCAAATAGCAATGGATACTTCACCACGTTATCCCCAATGCAAAAGAAGGTAGCCTGTATATTGTATTTTTCAAGTTGATCCAATACAAATTGTGTAGCTCCGGGATCGGGGCCATCGTCAAATGTGAGGTAAACAGCATTGTTTGCCGGATCACCCTTCCATACCACGCCGTAAGGAAAAATCATGCGAAGCCAGGCTGGCGTGTTAGGCAAATAGAACATGATGTAAAGGTAACTTGCGGAATTTAAAAGATGCTGTTCCGGTAACATTATATTGAATGTGAGAACAGTAGACATATTACCGATAAGTTGATGAGAAAAACGGTTTGTTACATGCAGCCAAATCCTGCGCAAAGGATGGGCAGTAGTACCCCGCAAAGCCCAGCCCGGCGGGGCTGCGGAGTACTACAGACAGCCTGGCGGCGGCTAACGAATGGATAATTCATCAACGTATTGATTGTAGCCGGCGTGCGCCACAAAAAACGAATTGTTCTTAATCTTTAAGTATACCAGGCTTTAAAAATAGCTTCATTGAAAACCCTTTAAACACCGGGGCTTATCTTTGGCAACTATGGAAAAGAAAGTTCGGGTTCGTTTTGCTCCATCGCCAACCGGCGGCCTGCATTTAGGCGGGGTTCGTACCGTTTTGTATAATTACCTGTTTGCTAAACAGCATAAGGGCGATTTCATTTTGCGGATAGAAGATACCGATCAGTCGCGCTTTGTGCCTGGTGCTGAACAATATATTTTTAATTGCCTTGAATGGTGCGGGTTAATACCTGACGAAAGCCCAATACATGGGGGTGCATTTGCGCCGTACAGGCAAAGTGAACGTAAGGAGATGTATGAAAAATACGCAAAACAACTTGTAGAACAGGGTAATGCCTATTACGCTTTCGATACTCCGCTCGAATTGGAACAAATGCGGATCGAATACAAGACACATGAAAACCCTTCGCCTACCTACAACATTGAGTTGAGGCAAAAAATGAAAAATTCGCTTACGCTTTCTGAAGAAGCCGTAAGCCAATTGCTGCGCGACAATATACCCTACGTTATAAGAATAAAAATGCCGGCTGATGAAGTAATTGGCTTTACCGATATGGTTCGGGGTGTTGTAAATTTTAATACTTCACAGGTTGACGATAAGGTTTTATTGAAAGCTGATGGTATGCCAACCTATCACCTGGCGGTTGTGGTGGACGATTATTCGATGAATATTACGCATGCATTCAGGGGTGAAGAATGGTTGAGCAGTGCACCCGTGCATTTATTGCTTTGGAAATATTTGGGATGGGAGGAACAAATGCCTGAATGGGCTCATTTGCCTTTGATTTTAGGACCCGATGGTGCCAAGTTAAGTAAACGCCATGGCAACAAATATGGCTTTCCCATTTTTGCGATGAATTGGAATGATGCTGTAAAGAACGAACTTACGGAAGGCTTTCGCGAACGCGGTTTTTTGCCCGAAGCATTTATTAATTTGTTGGCATTAATGGGATGGAACCCGGGTACAGAGCAGGAGATTTTTAGCAAGGAAGAACTGATAGCTGCTTTTAGTATTGAAAGGGTGCATAGCGCCGGTGCGCAGTTCGATTTTGAAAAAGCTAAATGGTATAATCATGAATGGATAAAAAAATTATCTGCTGAAGAATTGTTGCCGCGTGTGAAAGAAACTTTTGAAACAAAAGGATTGGTTACAGATGATGATAAAAAGCTGGTAAAGGTGATTGCCATGATCAAGGATCGTTGCACTTTACTTAACGACTTTCACGATCAGGGTTCGTTTTTTTATAAAGCACCTGAAAGTTTGGATCTTGAAGCTGTAAAACCTAAATGGAACGAGCAAAAGAACCTGTTTTTTACTGAGCTTGTTCGCATATTTGAAGTTTCAAATACCTGGGAAGGAGCAGACCTTGAAAAAGACTTTAAAGAAATTGCTGCTGTAAATGAATTAAAACCCGGTGAACTGATGTTGCCATTTCGTATAATGCTCGTAGGTGGAAAGTTTGGGCCCGGTGTATTTGACATTGCTCAACATATTGGCAAAGCTGCCACTATTGCCCGCATTAAATATGCATTGGGAAAAATAAACTCCTGACAGTTAAACCATTCAAATTCAACCTTGTCTTTCAGCTAAACATAGCTATGAGATTTACACTGTTGCTGGCAGCGGTTCATCTAACAACTTTAACTTCCTGTACCAAAAAAACTAGCGGTAACCCGCAAAATGCAACATATACGGTAACAATTAACAATGGCTATGGATCTGGTGTTTATAAAGCTGGAGATACTGTACATGTTTTTAGTAAAGAGTGGGGCGCTAACCAAACATTTGACGCCTGGCGCGGAGATGTAAACTCATTGCATTTTGGTAATGAATGGCATGAATGGTTTATAATGCCCGAAAGAAATATAATCTTAAATGCAGTGATAAAACAGGCTGCATTTTTTTCCCCCTTTAATACAACTATTCGTGGGAAAAATAATATGAAACAAGTGTATTATTATTTCCCGGTTGATCATAAAGGCATTGTGTATTTGTTGCATGGTTCTGGTGGTAGTGCAGGCAACTGGATCAACTTTTACGAGTATCAAAACTTTATTAAAGACCTGGTTACTGATGGTTTTGGCGTAGTAATAACCGAAGCAGAAGAAAGAACTTTGAATACAGATACGAATGGCGATGGAAGTATTCGCTGGTCGCTTTCACCGGCAGACACAATAAACAATGTTGATTATGCAAATATCAGGATCATCACAGATTCCTTAATCAACAGGGGTTTGACGACTAAAGCAACACCGCGTTATAGTGTTGGAATGAGTAATGGAGGTGCATTTTCTGCTGCACTCTCAATGATCTATAAGTTTAAAGCTGGTGTAAGTTATTGTGCTCAATCAGGAGATGTGATAGCACAATTCACATCCACTCCCTTTCAGTATTGCATGGCACGGAATGATAATAATGACAATGTTGGCCAGGCAGGAAATACTGCGGCTATAAATAATTCAGGTACCATACAAGCAAGGAGTATATGTAGCAAGATCTTTTTCAATGAACGGGCCCCATTATACCCGGAAAGATTTGCAAGAAACCCAGGTATTTCAATCACATTGTCTACAAAACTTTTCGATGAAATAAAATCGAAGGGCTACCTCGATGATAAAAATTATTTTAAGGACTTCAGTAGTTTTTTGAATGCCGATTTTATTACAAACCCTGCTGTTTTCCCTGTGCTGAACAGCCTCTCCGTTGCACAAAAAATATTTGTAAGCGAGCAGTTAAATTGTACGGTAACCGATCATCACTTTTTTAGTGATCTGAATAAAACAACTATCAAGTTTTTAAACAGTCAATGCCGGTAATAGCGGCTATTCAATGTTCTGGTTGTTTTTAACCTGGTCATCCATTCTTTTCAGGCCAAAGCTGCGTTTTTCTTGTTCCCTTGTTATCTTCCCAACTTATTAACCAACAGGAAACATGAAATTATTGTCGCCGAACAAGACTTTGTACTTACTTGCCCTGGTAAAATTCATTCTTCCCTATTTATTGTACGATAGTTATTACCAGTTGCATCGCGACGAATATTTGTACCTGTCGGAAGGACATCATCTTGCCTGGGGATACCTGGAAGTACCGCCGTTATTATCGGTGTTTGCCTGGATAACTAATATGTTTGGCGGCGGTTTTTTTTGGGTGAAACTATGGCCAAATTTATTTGGAGTTTTTACCCTACTATTAATCGGAAGAATAATTATTTCACTGGGTGGAAAACATTTTGCTTTGGTAATTGGCACTATGCCCATAATTATCGGCGGCATCATGCGACTGTTCTTTTTATTGCATCCTAATTTTCTCGATGTTTTTTTCTGGACATTGATGGCTTACGGTTTATTTAAATTTATACAAACATCAAAAAATAGTTGGTTGTATGTTTTTGGAATAGCTATTGGTTTTGGGATGCTAAGTAAATATTCGTCGGCATTTTATGTGCTTAGTTTATTAGCCGGACTTATTATAACCAGGCATAGAACTGTCTTTTTAAACAAGCATTTTTACCTGGCAGGTTTACTGGCATTCATAATATTTCTGCCAAATCTTTATTGGCAGTATGCACACAATTTTCCTATAGTAAATCATATGGCGGAATTGAAAGAAGAACAACTGCAATTTAATGATCCGGTTAACTTTATAGTTGCTCAAATTGTGATGAACCTGCCTTTTATCTTTGTTTGGATTGCAGGTTTGGTTTTTGTTGCTGCTGCAGCAAAACAATACCGGGTTTTTGGATGGGCATATCTCCTCGTGATATCGTTATTGGTTTATTTCCAGGGCAAAGATTACTACGCTCTCGGCGCTTATCCTGTTTTGTTTGCACTGGGTGCCTTTTACCTGGAGAAAGCAACTGTATCCAGGTTTGCATGGACGAGATATGTGATGATTCTAATTCCTGTTGCATTGAGCATTTTAGTGATGCCATTGATATTGCCAACGTCTGAGCCAGGGTCGTTAGCTAATTATTATAAGAAAATAGGAGTAGATAAAACTGGAAGTTTTCGTTGGGAAGACCAGCAATTTCACCCGTTGCCACAGGATTTTGCCGACATGATTGGATGGCGTGAAATGACACAGCAAGTCGCTACTATTTTTAATGCATTACCGCCGGCAGAACAAAAGAAAACCCTGATCTATGCCCGTGGTTACTACAGTGCCGGTGCTTTAAATTATTATGGACCGTCGCTTAATTTGCCTGTTGTGCACAGCGATAATGCAAGTTTTTTATTTTGGATGCCAGAAAAATACAATATCAAGCATCTTTTGTTTGTTGGCCATAACATGCCTGAAAAAGATGATGCAGTGTTCCAGCAATTTGAAAGAGTGACGCTAAAGGATTCAGTAAACATGCCTTTGTTCAGGGAACATGGAATGAAGTTTATTTTATTTGAAAATGGGAATGATTCGCTCAATAATATGATCGGGACTGGGATTGCAGAGATGAAAGCGGTTTTTACAAGAAAGTAATCTACATGCAGTTAGTCTAACCAATTGAAGTATTAATCATTTATTAGTAAGAAAAGGAAACTTACTTTTGAGAAAACGCCGTGAAATTTATGAACGAAACAAAAAAATCTGCATTGGATTCGGCGCCCGGCAGACCATTGCGGGTTGTTGTTGCCAAAGTAGGCCTTGATGGTCACGACAGGGGAGCGAAAGTGATTGCAACTGCATTACGTGATGCAGGAATGGAAGTAATTTATACGGGCTTGCGTCAAACGCCGGAAATGGTAGTAAATGCTGCATTGCAGGAAGATGCCGATGCCATTGGTGTAAGCATCCTGAGCGGGGCGCATATGACTGTTTTTCCGAAAATAATATCCCTGATGAAAGAAAAAGGAATGGATGATGTGTTGCTTACAGGTGGGGGAATAATTCCTGAAGATGATATGAAAACACTTAATGAAATGGGTGTGGGCAAATTATTTCCACCCGGAACCACCACAACGGATATAGCAGATTATATTAAAGCTTGGGTAAAGCAAAACAGGCCTTTCTAAATAGATTGATCGATTGACATTGCATTTTTTAAAGAAGGTTAATGGCAAATGATGGCATCTGCGTTGTTAATAGCGGGTAATGATTGGATAACAGGGGAGAGATAGGGTATTCCAAGGTTCAGTCCCCTAAGAATAAGAACGATTGCTACAAATGAAATAAAAACCGGAGTTAATTTTTGAAGTCGCTGGCGGTAATTAATATTGAATTGTTTTGCCATCAATAAAAATGAAAGCATGACCGGAGCCGTACCAATGCCAAACGCCAGCATAAAAAGAGAACCGAAGACCGCCGATCCTGTTGCAAGTGAGCCAATAATTCCAATGTATACCAGGCCACAGGGTAATAATCCGTTAAGCATTCCCATATACAACGGTGTTCCTTTTCCCGGGTTTTTTAAAACTATTCTAAACAGTGGTAAAAGTTTATCGCTTATCCAGGCAGTTAGTTTATTCTCGTGATATTGTTTGGCATTCACCAGCATCACCACTACTACAAATAATAAAACGATACCTGCGGAAACAGATAGCCATTGTTGTAAACCCGCTATCATAAACTGCCTGCCAAATAATCCGAAAACTAATCCAAGTAAGGTGTAGGTGATCGTTTTGCCAATAAGGTATAATAGGGTGCCGGTAAATTTGGACTGTTTTTTTTGCACAGGAATGGATAATCCAATTGGTCCGCACATACCCACACAATGAAAGCTCCCGGTTAAGCCTAACAAAAATGCTGGTATAAGTATCGTCAGTATCATTGAACTATTGCGCTTCGCTATTTTATAACCAGGCTTTGTTCGTCATAGTAATCTTTTCCATCAGCCGTCCAGTTTATTTTTACTTTATACAAACCGGTCACCATTTTCTCTTTAGAAATATCGGTTTTGTTACTTATGATATTAATCACAAAATCAGCCGCTGAATTACTGGGCCTGTAAAATAAAATAGTACCTTTTTCGAGCTTCATCACTGGTGTTGGTAAAACAATACTAATAGCTTGTAAAGACTGATTTACCTGTACGGGTTGACTCAAACTTTTTGTATTGTTTGTGCCGTCAATAACTTTTTGGTATTGTAATTCCTGGGCATAATAATCGGGTGCCACCAGGTCGAAATGCTGCCTCGTGCACATGTAAACCATGGTGCTCATAAATAGCACGAAGGAAGAATATAAAATGGTGATTCTAACACCCCAGTTCATTCGCATAATAAATAGATTTTAAAAGATGATCGCCTGTGTGTTATTCTACATAACCCAGGAAGCTCGTTTTAATTGTTTTGATTTTTACACCATTTTGATATACGCCGATTCGTACCTCAGTCTCCCTGGTTTTAAGCTCTTTTTTATTGATAATTAGAAAAAACATAGCCTCACCGTGGCCTTCTTTTGGAACGATCATATGTTTTTTACCCACAAATTTTATTACACCATGCATATTCTCTGCCTGCAGGTGAATAGGAACCGGTTCGTGTGTTTTATTTACCATTATAATATTGTACAAATTTGAAAGGCTGTCTGTACCAACTTCCTGGTAAAGCTGTCCTTTAGCCCGCAATATCTTTGCTTCCACATCGCTGCGGGTAGCCAGCGTAAATCCCATCACCGTTATTAGTAATAGTAATATGCCAGTATACACTTTCATTTTACCTGTAAACCGGAATTTCTTATTTTCTGCCAACTGATTTTCAGATGCATAGCGGATTAAGCCTTCTGGTAAATTAAGCCTGATCATTATATTGTTACAGGCATCAATGCAGGCAGTACAATTAATACATTCCATTTGGGTGCCGTTACGGATATCTATACCGGTTGGACATACTACCACACATTGATTACAATCAATGCAATCTCCCAATCCGTCTGCAGGTCTTTTTCCTTTTCCTCTTTGTTCGCCTCGTTTATAGTCATAGGCAACAATTATCGAATCTTTGTCGAGTAAAACACTTTGTAACCTTCCGTAGGGGCAAATTACCGTACAAACCAGTTCCCTGACAAAAGCATATACCCCGTAGAAAGCACCTGTAAAAAACAGGATGGCTATTAACCCTCCGGGGTGCATGTTTATAGGCTCTGTTACAATTTTAAGCAATGCATCTTTACCAATGATATATGCCAGGAAAGTATTGGCTATGATAAAGGACAAAAGGAAAAACAAAACATGCTTTGCCAATTTGCGGGTGATTTTACTGGCATTCCAGGGTGCTTTATCCAGGGTGCGTTGTTGATTTGGATTGCCCTCGATCCACCATTCTATTTTGCGGAAAAGCATTTCCATAAATATGGTTTGCGGGCATGCCCAACCGCAAAAGATACGACCAAAGATCATAGTGAACAACACAATGAAAACAATGAATGTAACCATGGCAATTCCGAAGATGAAAAAATCCTGCGGCCAGAAAATCATCCCGAGAATCGAAAATTTTCCTTCTACCACATTTAACTGCAACATAGGATTGCCATTGATGCTGATAAAAGGCATAGAAAAAAATACTACTATATAAAGCCAGCTTAACAACGATCTCCATCGGTAAATTTTGCCTTTTGGCTTAAGCGCATATATCCAGTTGCGTTTACCGCTATCGGTTACCGTTGGAACCCGGTCTCTAAACGTAGTATTCGCTGTATCCTGTGATAAATTACTCATTCAATTTTCTTATCTTCTTATTGTGCCTACTTGTTGTTTGCCTGTTTGTCAGTTGTAGAAATAGCTGTCGTGGCATCATCACCAGTATCATTAAATAATTCACCTTGCGGTTCTTTTGCATCAGGCGGATTAGTGCCTGATAAAGATTTTATATAGCTTGATAGTTCTGCCATTTGCACAGGTGAGAAATCTTCTTTCCAACTGCGCATGCCCTTTTCCGGCCAGCCATATTTTATAGTTTTAAATACGTCTTTAATATCGCCGCCATGCAGCCAATAGGTATCGGTTAAATTAGGGCCTACTGCATTTCCCTGGCCTTCTGCTCCATGACAGGCCACACAATTCTGGGTAAACAATGCTTTCCCTGATGCAATGCCATTTTCATCTAATTTTTCGACATTGGTTTCATCTACGTTATTAGCCGATAATTTTAGATAGGCTTGCTTTTCTACTTCGGCTTTTTCCATCGCTATTTGCAATTCTTCCAATTGAAGAGGCGCTGACTTTGCTACATGATAACGGTATAAATAGCCAAAGCCGAAAAGGATAAAAAATATAAATCCAAACATCCACCAGGGCGGAACCGAATTATCTAATTCGCGAATGCCGTCGTATTCATGGTTCAGATCGATGTCCTTCTCTTTTTCGATGGCTATTGACCTGTTTAGTTTGTTCCACCAGGCGTTTATTCTAACTCCAACAGGAATAGCTTCAACCTTAACTTGTTCGGTAGCAGCAACACTTGCTTTATGTTCAACACCCATTAACCATTTCAAAATATAAACAAGTGCGATAATGATCAATATTTCTACAGCAAGAACTGTAACCAGGGAATAAAAAGTAAGCGGGCTAAGACCATTTATAGAACTGCTGGTTGCTGTAGCAATGGCAGTGCCTGCTGCTTTAACCTGGGCCATGCCGGTGAATGATAATAGCATGCTGCCGGCAATTAATATCGTGGTGATAACTGGTTGTGCCGTTTTTGCTGCTGCTTCCTTTTCTGAACGTATTTTATCGCGGAATAAAGATGCCGCCCCATTTACTACGCTGGCCAGTATAGCAATCACCAGCGCCAGCAAAGCCATAATAATTAATAGTACCTGTGCCAATGGGTTTTCGAGCGCCGTGGGTTGAGGTGGACCGGCTGCAAAAACGGGTGTACTGAAAAATGTAGCTGCCAGTAACAGCCATTTAAAGTTGCTTGTTTTGTTTACAATATTCATATTGCTAAAATTGACAGTATGTGTTATCTGGTTGATCAATGATTATTGTTCCAATGGAATATTTCCTATCTGCTCCATTACCTTCTTTGGTGTACGGAAAACGAACCAGGTTGCGCCCACAAAAAAGGTGAAAAATAATAATAGGGAGGCCAGGGGAAAAATGCTAACTCCTGTGATGTCCTGCAGGTAATTGATAAATTTCATAACAGAATGCTTTTGATGAAAGCCGTTTTATTTTGTTGAAAGTGTATTATTAATTTGTACAATGTGTTTTATTTAAACATTGTTTTCTTTATGGAGTATTGGCGGCGGTACTGGCTGCTTTTTCACCTTTAATATCTTTACCCATTCTTTGCAGGTAAGCTATCATTGCTATTATTTCTTTACGGGCAGGGGTTTTAATTTTTTCTTTTGCCAAACCCTCTTTAATTTTTTCTGCCTGCGTTAAAAGTTCTTTTACTGCAATCTTATGATAACCCGGTTCATAAGGAACTCCCATTGTTTGCATAGCCCTTATTTTACCTGCTGTTAAAGTGGTATCAAGATCATTATCCAATAACCAGCTATACTGTGGCATGATGCTGCCCGGGCTAACTAGTGTGGGTTTCAACATGTGGTTATAGTGCCAGCTATCGGGGTATTTGCCTCCTATGCGGGCAAGATCGGGGCCTGTACGTTTACTTCCCCACTGGAAAGGGTGATCGTACACAAATTCTCCGGCTTTGCTGTATTCGCCATAACGGGCAACTTCATCCCGAAATGGACGGATCATTTGAGAGTGGCAGGTATAGCAACCCTCCCGTATATACAGATCACGGCCTTCCAGTTCGAGTGGCGTATAAGGTTTTACAGAGGCAATAGTTGGAATATTACTTTTTATAAGAAACGTTGGAACCAGTTCGATAATACCGCCAATTGCAACTACAATTAAACTTCCTACCAACATTTGCACCGGCCTTCTTTCTATCCAGCTATGCCAGCTTTCCTTTCCCGTTTTTACATAGGCTTTTGGAAGGGCAGGGGCTTGTGCTGCTTCGTTTGCTAACAGCTTGCCGCCTTTGATTGTTTTTACAAGGTTTACAACCATCATAATAGCACCAACCAGGTAAATCAGGCCGCCGATGCCACGCAAGGCATACATGGGAACAAGGCTGGTCACCGTTTCAAGAAACTGGTATTTCAAAGTTCCTTCCGGTGTAAATTCCTTCCACATCAAAGCTTGTGAAAATCCAGCCCAATACATGGGAACTGCATACAGAACGATGCCCAATGTTCCAATCCAGAAATGATTGGTAGCCATTTTCTTGCTATAAAGCGGTGTTTGAAAAATGCGCGGTATCAACCAATATAAAATACCGAAAGTGAGAAAGCCATTCCATCCCAATGCGCCTACGTGCACATGCGCTACAGTCCAGTCGGTAAAATGCGTGATGGCGTTCACACTTTTTAAACTTAGCATAGGTCCTTCAAATGTGGCCATGCCGTAACAGGTAAGTGCTACCACAAAGAATTTTAAAACAGGTTCTTCACGAACTTTATCCCAGGCGCCTCTTAATGTCATCAGGCCATTCAGCATACCACCCCATGATGGCAGTATCAGCATCAAACTAAAGGCCACACCTAACGACTGTGCCCAATCGGGTAATGCGGTATAAAGCAAGTGGTGCGGACCAGCCCAGATATAAATAAAAATCAAGGCCCAGAAGTGTATAATGCTCCAGCGATAACTGTATACCGGGCGGTTCGCAGCCTTCGGTATAAAATAATACATCAGGCCGAGGTAAGGTGTTGTAAGAAAAAATGCAACTGCATTATGACCGTACCACCATTGTACCAATGCATCCTGTACACCGGCATACCAGCTATAACTTTTCATAAATGAAACCGGCATCTCAAACGAGTTAACTATGTGCAGCATGGCAACAGTTACCCAGGTTCCTATATAAAACCAGATAGCCACATACAGGTGCCGCTCCCTTCTTTTTAAAATAGTGCCAAACATGTTTACACCAAAAATTACCCATACCAATGTAATGGCAATGTCTACGGGCCATTCCAGTTCAGCGTATTCTTTACCGGTGGTATAACCTGCTAACAGGGTTACGGCGGCCGTTACAATGATACCCTGCCATCCCCAAAAGTGGATCCATCCCAGGCGATCACTGAACATGCGGGTTTTAAGCAAACGTTGAAGGCTGTAATAAACCCCCATAAAAATGCCGTTTCCTACAAATGCAAAGATGACTGCATTGGTATGTACAGGTCTGATGCGGCCAAATGTGGTGTAAGGGTAATTGAAATTTAAAACGGGAAATGCCAGTTGAAAGGCGGCGAGCACACCTACCAGCATACCTACAAGGGCCCATAACATGGTGGCATAAGCAAATGCTTTTACAATCTTATTATCGTAATAGTATTGCTCCAGGGCCGGTATTTGCTGGAATGGTATGGATGGGCTTTGTACGGAAATATTTCCGCTTGTATCCTTTAGTTGCATAAACGATTAGATTGCTTTAATTAAATGGTTGATTTATCTTGTTTTTTTTCGTCGAAAAGTATTCGTATAGATGGAGAGAAATCATCATCCATCTGGCCATCTTTCAGGCTCCATAAAAAAGCCAGGAGAAAGCCGCCGGCTACAATAATGCTAACAATCAGCAGTATGATAAGTACTGACATAATAAAGTGTTTTGAATTTTAGAATAAGTGTGAGAAAAAATTCATGACCATTTCGATGATAGCAAAACTATCCGGCTGCAGAGGGTATAGGGCTGACACCACTCATAGAAAAAGATGATTGCAATCATATTTTTCTCACAATAGCATAAAGGAATTACCAGTGCTTCTGAATCTATAGCATTTTTTTGCTTTTAATAACAAGCACCTGTTAGCGTACAGTTGGTGGAGTATTATTACGCTTTAAGTATTTTTGGGGATGCAGTATGCACCGGCTTTCGGGCTGACAATTAGAAAAGTTTCGGGTTGTTGATCAGTTACTTCATGTTTTTCAATTTTCTTCCGGCAACCTGGATTGCTAACCAGGTAAACAGGATGATACTGATGCTGCTTGCAGGCATCAGTATTGCGGCTATAAGAGGTGATAAAGTACCCTGCACAGCAAAACTTAACCCGATAATATTATAGCCGATGGAGATTATAAAAGAGGCAATCACAATTTGTTTACCCCTCCTGGCCATTTTGATGTAGCGGTGCAAATAGGGTAATCGATCAGCTTCGAGGATCGCATCACAGGCTGGTGAAAAATTATTTATATTATCAGTAACTGCAATGCCAACCAGGCTGGTTTTCAGGGCGCCTGCATCGTTTAAGCCGTCTCCAACCATCATCACTGCGGTACCTTTTTGCTGCAACTTTGCAGAATAATTCAATTTGTCTTCGGGCGTTTGATTGAACAATAGTTTTGCATTTGGAGCCAATTGTTCCAGCCTTGTTTTTTCAGAATCATTATCTCCACTGATAACAGATAATTGAAATTTTTTACCCAATAGCCGGAGCATTCTCTTTATACCATATCGGTATTCATTTTTGACATTAAAAAACCCTTCAATCTCATAATCAATGCGGTATGCAACGATGCTGCCAGTTTCAGGTATCTCAATGTTGCCGGATACAAAAGCAGGGCTGCCCAACACAACATGTTTGTCATTAATCCATGCTTCACAGCCTTTTCCCGGAATTTCTTTGAAATTTTCCACGTAAGGCAAAACCGGTTTTAAATACCTGGCGATGGAAAGGCTCAAAGGATGTGAACTTTGTGCCGCCACAGCTCCCAGCATGTTTTTTTCTTCCCTGGTTAAATGTTTACCCTTATGAATAATTCTAAAATTATGGTTGCTGGTTATGGTTCCCGTTTTATCGAAAATAATGTGATTGATGCGGCACATTCTTTCCACTACCAACGCATTTCGAACATAGAATCTAGCCCTGTCGAAAAGCCGGATAATATGACCATTAGTAAAAGTGTTACTTAACAACAAAGCGCATGGGCAGGCAACAATTAGCGCTGCTGTTACGGCTGACCAGATTTTAGAAGGATCGTTGAAATACCAATAAATGGCAGCTCCACCTACAATGCCGAAAAGTATTATGGTAAAATACCGGCTTAGCTTATGAACAAATGAATCTTCGTTGTTCTCTTCACGCCGCATCGATTCCTTGTTCCATAAATTGGTTAAATAACTTTGGCTAACATCTTTTACCAGCAACAATTCAATATTGCCTCCAACTTGTTTTCCTCCGGCATAAATGATTTCGCTGATGCCTTTTTCAACAGGAATACTTTCACCAGTAACGAAACTGTAATCTATAACTGCCTGCCCGCGAATCAGAATCCCATCTGCAGGCACAATTTCGTGGTTATGAATAAGTATGGTATCCCCATTTTTTAAAGTTGGTAAGGCAACCGGGCATTCAACACCATCTTCTAACTTATTAACAGCAACAGGAAAATAACTGGTATAATCTCTCTCAAAAGCTAAAGATTGCTGGGTTCGATCCTGTAACACCCTTCCTGTTAGCATAAAGAAAACAATACCGCTCATGCTATCGAAATAACCTGGCCCGGTACCAGAGATAATTTCATAAAGACTTCGGCCAAAAGTGATCAAAATAGCTAAAGCAATAGGGGCGTCAATATTTAGAAAACCATGCTTTAATCCATTCCACCCGCTCTTAAAAAACTCTTGTGCACAATAGAAAAAAACCGGCAGGCTTAGAAATACAATTAAGTATTGTAACATAGGGCCGATATCAAAAACATCGCTTATCCCGGCCATTCCGAAGTATTCCGGAAAACTCATCATCATGATGTTTGAGAAGCAAAAACCGGCTACTCCAAGCCGGTATAAACGTTGCCTGTTATAATATTTACCAGGTTTTCTATCAAGGCTGTTTAGGCTTATATGTGGTTCGTACCCAACACTGGTTAGTATTTCTGCAATCAGTTTTAAGCTTGCCTGTTTTTCGTTGAACCGGATGGTGACCTCTTTCTTGCTAAAATCTACCCTGCTGCTAATAATGTGTTCATTAAGGCTGTGCAAGTGCTCCAGCAACCAAAGGCAACTGCTGCAATGTATTTGGGGTAGATAAAAGACTACCTGTGTGCTGTCGCCATCAGAAAAATGGATCAGTTGATCTCTTATTTGCCGGTCCCCGAGATAAGCAAATTTGTTTTCCCGGATCAATTGTTTTTGATTGATGCCGGGGTTTTCAGCATAATCATAATATTCACAAAGTCCGTGCTGGTTAATAACCTGGTAAACGGTTTTACAGCCAACGCAGCAAAAAACTTTTCCATCAAACCTGGTAATGCCAGATGTTGAAACAGCTTCGCCACAATGAAAACATTGACAGTCGGCCTGCAAATTGCTAGTGCCAGGTATTTCGCGACCGGCAGAATGTTGAAATTCCATTTAATTCGTTTTAAATCCGGGCAATCGGTATAAGGTAATGTTATTGAAGAGTTGTTGTGCTAAACGTTGCAATTGCCCGAACATTCCTGGTTAAACTTGTCTTTTACTTTATAGAGCAACAGGTTTTCTTTGATATGAATTGCCTGCTGAAGTTTTTGCTCCAGCTTGAAGAGATTGTTGTTGTTATCATCAAATGCTTCACTACACCCGTTTTCCGGCAAATAGTTGTTTAACAAATGCCGCATTTTTTCCAGCAATGCCAGGATTTTTAAATCCATCTGTTGTATCATTTGAACAGGCATTTTGGTGCCGCCACAGGTTTTTTTCAATTCATTTTTTCGAATAATGGGGAAAATAACCTGTTCATCATTACGCATTATTTGAAGTGTTTCCGCTTCGAGTTTTAAGAAGAGCAGGCTAAGAAAAGCAGCGCGTTCATTCCTGTCATTCTGTTCTGCGAGGCTTTCAGTGTATGTTTTTATATGATGCAGCAGATCCTTGATTTCCTGGTAATATTCATGTTCAATATAATTACAAAGTTCAGCTGGCGATAACTCATGCACGCTGGTAAAGCTGATAACTGACATGTATGGTAATTTGAAGCAAAACTAATTCTGAACCTTCCTGGCGTGACTGACAGCCATCAAGCAGTAGTATGATTTTTGTCATACGGATAACGCCGTAGGAAGCATAAAAAAGATGTGCACCTTAGACCGGTGCACATCTCTATTTTCTGACAATTATTATTTTCTTAACCCGTAATATTAGCGATGTGAGTCAAAGCTTTAAGGTCCAGGATTTTTATTTTTTTTCCGTGAAGTTCGATGGTGCCGTCCCTGTTCAATTCGCTTAGTAACCTGATCGCGGTTTCGGTAGCTGTTCCTACCAGGTTGGCAATGTCTTCACGACTTAGCTGAACGGCAATACAGGCGCCATCCTGTTCAAAACCATATGTTTCTTTAAGAAAAAGCAGGCATTCGGCCAGGCGCTCCCGTACTGGTTTCTGTGCGAGATGTGTAATTTTTATATCGGCTTCTCTAAGTTGGTGACTGAGCAGTTTCATTGTTTCAAGACTTAAATTTCCATCTCCTTTCAACGCTTTAATAAACTGTTCTTTGGGAATAAAGCAAACTTTCGAATCTTCCAAAGCCACCGCACTGGCAGCGTATCTTTCACCAGATAAAACGGCCCTGTAACCAAGCACGTCACCTGGTTTTGCAAGTCTTACGATCTGTTCTTTTCCTTCTTCCCCGGTCACTGAAAGTTTAATTTTTCCTGCATTGATGCAATAAACACCAAAAGGATGGCCACCTTCATGAAAAAGAGTATCTCCTTTTTTGTAAACCGTGCAACTTTTAGAATCACTCAGGTCTGCTAATACTTCATGATCAGTATTGCAAAAAATAGAGCTGTGGCGTTGCTGGCATTGTTCACAGTGCACATGGTCGAACTGCTTCATAAGTTGATCTTGAAAGGGTGCCCGGGAATAAAGCGGTAAAAAATCGGGTGTAGTATTAAAATTGCTATTAAAAATAAACGTGTGAAAATACCTTTTGAAGGCATGCGGTATTTGCTCAAATATCGGAAATTACCCCGGGCCTTACAGCGAATAAGATTTGAATCAATAAATTTTAATTACCTGATTTCATTTTTTAAGCTTAAAGGTCGGGTCAAAATTATGTTTGAATTTGCTTTTTGTTCCGGACTTATGAAATGTTAGGGGTTTTAACAAAGCCAAACTTACCTGTGCTAACAAATATTGTAGGTTTGCAAGCTATGAACCTAGCCAAAATGAACCGGTTTTTTATATCGCTGCTTTTTGCACTACTGATTTTTAATGGCAGTATCGCCGCGCAAAAAACCTATTTCGTTTACCTGCAAACTGATAACCAGCAGCCTTTTTATGTAACACTCAATGGTAAAAACATTTCCTCCGCTTCCATAGGTTATTTGATACTCCCGAAACTCTTTGATAGCACCTATACTGTAAAAATTGGATTTCCCGGTACCAATGTGGTACACGAATTCAACATTGATATAAATGGAAATGACCAGGGTTACATGATCAAAGATTTTGGAGAAAAAGGGTGGGGATTATTCAATTTGCAATCGCTGGCAGTTGAAATGAGCCAGAATGAATCTAATAAAATCAAAGCCGATAAAGCACGGCAAAAAATTGAATCCGAAAAACGAGCATCTGATTCACTAACTGCAGTGGCAACTCAGCTGGCAGAATCTCAAAAAGCCGATTCTTTAGCCGCCATCTCTGCCGCCGAAGAAAAACTTAAAGCCGACAGTATTTCACTTGCATTGGAAAGCAATAGAGAATTATCGGAAACTGGAAAAAATGCAAAAGCGGATACTATAAAAATTGCAGATACCGGTATATCAGAACAAGTTGTTTCAAAAGAAAGGGTAATGCAAGCTAATAGTTTGAAGGGTAATAATATGGATACAGCAACTGCAATTGAACGCCAGGCACTGGTAGATTCTGTGTTCATAGAGAAAAAGGTAGAAAAAGTTGATGCTGTCATCCCGGAGAAAATACCTTCAACTGCTGACACCACAGTAGCAGCTGAGAGTAAGAAAACAGAAGTTATACCAACAACAACTTCCGGCGGTCCGAAGTTTTTAGATATGGAATTAAGCTCCGACACAAATACTTTGATACCTGTTAGAAAACCAGCCAAGGCGGATACTTTACCCTCATCAACAAGAAAAACAGGTTCAATAGTGAAAACAGAAGTGGATACTCCGCATGTTGCAAATGGTACTAAAAAGCCCTCGGCCGGTATAACATCAAATAACAGCAATACAGTAATAGTTACAGTGCCGGTTTCAAATAATAATGCTGGAACCGTAACGCCCGTAATAAATTCATCTAATACTAATTGCAGGCAGGTAGCATCGGAAAAAGATTTCTTTAATCTTCGAAAGAAAATGGTTTCAACTACAGATGCACCTGAAATGGTTTTAATAGCGAAAAAGGCTTTTAAAGAAAAATGTTTTACTTCTGCACAGGTTCGTAATTTATGTGTTTTGTTTTTAGATGATCCTGCCCGTTATAACTTTCTTGACCAGGTATATGATTATACTTACGACAGAGAGAATTACAAACAGCTATCGGACCTGCTTAAAGATGAATATTACATAAGGCGTTTTAATGCGATGCTGAAATAAGGCAACCATCTTAAACTAAATATCGCATTATCCCAGGCAACATCGGGCCTTAACCCATCGTAAATAATTTCATCAAAACATGCGCTATTTCCTGGAGTTAAGTTACAAAGGCAGCCATTATGCGGGTTTCCAGGTGCAGGATAATGCGCCAACTGTTCAATTGGAAGTTGAGAAGGCCTTAAGCATCTTTTATAAACAGGCAATTAAATTAACAGGCTCTTCCAGAACCGATAGTGGAGTGCATGCGAAACAAAATTTTTTTCATTTTGATACTGAAGTAAGCATTGTTGATAAACACGTTTATAATCTCAATGCCATATTACCAAATGATATTTATATAAGGCAGATCTTCCTGGTAAATGATAATTCACATAGCCGTTTTCATGCCACTCATCGCATGTATCATTATTATATCTGCCAGCATAAAGATGTTTTTGCACAAGAGATTTGCTGGCATTATCCCTATTTGTTAGACCTTGAAAAATTAAATGCTGCAGCAGCTTTATTAATGCAGTATCATGATTTTACTTCCTTCAGTAAGCGCAATACGCAAACACATACAAAACTTTGTACGCTTAGCATTAGTCGTTGGGAGAATATTGAAAATAAATTGGTGTATAAAGTGCAGTCCAATCGCTTTTTGAGAGGCATGGTTAGGGCTTTGGTAGCTACACAACTCCAGGTAGGTAGAGGAAAAATGTCACTCGAAGATTTTGCTGCTGTAATTGAAATAAAAAATTGTGGAAAAGCAGATTTTTCAGCTCCTGCACATGGATTATTTTTAATGGAAGTGGGATATAAGTTCGAAGATCTCAGAGGTTAATTAATAATAAATTTACTTGAAAAACTTATGTTCTAGGTTCGCATAACGCATTTTAGAACCTACTTTTTATAAAAAGTAAATTGTTTATTAAGCTTAAAATATCTCCCTCCTTTTATTTTTTTAGTTGAGTTATTAATACACGCATGTCTTTTGGTAAAGGAGCTTCTATCGCCAAATGTTTACCATGTATATCAACAAAAGAAATACGATGCGCATGCAGGGCAAGTCTTGCTAAAATTGGTTTTTCTTCCTCCTCATTTTTACTAAGTTTGAATTTCTTTTTAAAAGAAGAAAGCAATACAGGTTTGCCATCTCCATAGATAGGATCACACACTATTGGATGCCCAAGAAATTTACTGTGAACTCTAATTTGATGGGTGCGGCCTGTATGAATATTAAATGAAACAAGACTGAACTTACCTAACTGCTCTACAACCTCGTAATCGGTGTGCGATACTTTTCCTTTGTGATGGATAACCATGCTGCCGTTTTTTGCGGGATGTTCTGAAATGGGTTCCATTACGCTACCGGAATTTGGAACAGGGGTACCTTGAACAAGACCAAGGTAAATTTTTTCGATACTACGGCCTTCAAACAATTGCGACATGTATTTATGGGAAGCTTCATCCTTAGCGAATACAATAATTCCGCTGGTATCTTTATCAAGCCTGTGAATAACAAAAATATGTCCATATTTGGCTTGCAAAATTCCTCTTAACGATAGCAATTCCCCATCATGACGGTCAGGTAACGTTAGCATTCCCGAAGGTTTATTTACAGCAACCAGTTCGTCATTTTCAAATAGAATATCAAACGGTAATTTGTGCATATTGCAAAGATGCTGATAGACAAATAATATTTAATCATTCTGTAGTAAATTCATTTAAACAAAACAAGTAAACTAATAGTCGACTCAATTTACTTTATAATATTTTCGTTTTCAACATAAGTATATGCCATGGAATTAAATCTTAATACACCTGCTTTATTGTTTCCTGCCATCACGCTATTGATGCTTGCTTATACTAACCGGTTTCTTGGCCTTGCAAGCAGGGTGAGAAGTTTACACGATAAGTATCTGAAAGAAAATACAGGCAATATATTAGAACAGATTTTAAACGTACGCATACGACTTCACATGATTCGTTATATGCAGTTTATGGGCGCATTTAGTTTTTTCCTTTGTGTTATCTGCATGTTTTGCATCTTCCGTGGATATGCTATTGCGGCCAATTATATATTCGGCGGAAGTTTGATCGCCTTACTAGTTTCGCTAGCTATATTAATGTGGGAAATTCAGATTAGTACAAAAGCTGTTGAACTCGAATTAAGTGATATGGAAGAATTGTCAAAAGATAGCGCTATGCTGGATTATATCAGGAGCAAATTCAATAAAGAAAATTAAAAGCTTTTCAATCAAATGGGATGTTATTTACAGTGTAATATTTTGCCTGATAACTTGTTTTAAATTTTGTGCTGGCACAACTCCTGATTGCCGCCACAATACTTTTCCATTTTTAAATAGTATTAATGTTGGCACACCCTGTACCTGGTATGCCATTGCTGCCTGCTGATTTTTATCAACATCTACTTTTATGATGGTTACCGCATCTTTCAAATCATCTTTTAGCTGTTTCAAAATTGGAGTCATCGTTTTGCAGGGGCCACACCATTCTGCAAAGAAATCTACCAGTACCGGTTTATTACTTTGTATTACTTCATTAAAACTGTTTGCCATAACATCAAATTTATAACAGGTTGAAATTTTCTAGAGTTTATCAGTAGTCGATTTACTTTTTTGTTCTTTCTTAAAAAGGCCGGCCACAAGGGCACCAATCATTCCAAAATAAAGCGAACTGTTTAATGGTTTAGAAGTAATGGCACATGTGCCTGAGCTGCAACCAATCATTTTCCAATACATAAAACCAGCAACTGCGCCTAAGAAAGCGCCCACTATTAATAACCAGTTTCTACTTACCAGGTGCTTCATTTGCCATTCTTAATTAGATTGTTATCAAAAAAATCCTGCCATTAACTTGGTTGTTAATTTAAAGCTTCAGAGGGTACTGCTGTAACTTTTTTTCTTTCGCCAATTTGCTGGCGCCACATGGCATAATACAAACCAACCTGGCTCAACAATTCTTCATGAGTTCCGGTTTCAACGATTTCTCCTCTTTCCAAAACATAAATTCGGTCGGCATGCATAATGGTGCTTAGCCTGTGAGCAATTAAAATCGTGATCTGCTGCCCCAAATTTCCAACCTGCTTAATGGTATTGGTAATTTCTTCTTCTGTAATGGAATCAAGAGAGGAAGTAGCTTCATCAAAAATTAATAATCTTGGTTTGCGCAATAATGCTCTTGCAATAGATAATCTTTGTTTTTCACCGCCGCTTATTTTAATACCACCTTCACCTATGATTGAATTGATGCCATTTTCAGCTCTTGATAAAATGGTATTGCTGGCCGATTGTTGTAGGGCATGAAGAATATCGTCGTCAGAAGCAGTCGGGTTTACAAAAAGCATGTTTTCTTTTATACTACCTGCAAACAGTTGGGTATCCTGGGTTACAAATCCTATTTGAGAACGTAATTCATCAAAATCAATATCGTGACCATCAACACCATTAAAAGCAATCGTGCCGCTTTCTGGTCTGTACAATCCAACCAACAATTTCACCAGGGTAGATTTTCCCGAGCCGCTCGGTCCGACAAAAGCAACTGTTTCGCCCGTTTTAATATCAAAATTGATGTGCTGTAACGCGTATTGGCTGGCGGTTTGGTGCCTGAATGAAACATCACGGTATTCCAGTTCTGCTATTGGCCCCAGGTGCTTGGGATGAACAGGTTTTGGCTCTGGCGCCCGCTTCATCAGGTTATCGAAATTTACCAGCGAAGCTTCTGCTTCCCGGTAAGTTATTATGATATTTCCTATTTCCTGGAGTGGACCAAAAATAAAGAAGGAATAGAACTGTAGTGTTATCAGCTCACCGGTAGTTAGTTCACCATGAAAAATAAGGTACAGTAAAGTAAACATGATGATTTGCCGCAGGAAATTTACAAAAGTGCCCTGCACAAAACTCAGCATACGGATGCTCTTCACTTTCCTTAATTCAAGGCCAAGGATTTTATAGGTATTTTGATTAAGCCTGTTCACTTCCTGGTTGGTTAAACCAAGACTTTTTACCAGTTCTATATTCCGTAAACTTTCAGTTGTTGAGCCGGCGAGAGACGTAGTTTCCTTAACTATATTTTTTTGAATTGATTTTATCTTTTTGCTCAGTGCGCTAGTTAGCCATGCGAGTAAAACAACACCAATAATGTACACAGGGATGATAGCCCAATGTTTTGTAAATGAATAAATGGTTACAAAAACAATCCCTACAATAATGCCGAAAACCACGTTAATAAAAGAGGTAATAAACTTTTCTGTATCCGAACGAACTTTAGTTAAAATCGATAATGTTTCGCCACTTCGCTGGTCTTCAAAATCGGCGTACGGAAGTTTCATAGAGTGCCGGAGGCCTTCTGTAAATATGCTGGCACCAAATTTTTGAATAACAACACTGCTGAAATAATCCTGGAATGCTTTAGCAATCCTGCTAACCATTGCAGTACCAATAAGTAATCCCAGGTAGGTTATTACGCCCCATATAAATTCTTGTTCACTGTATTTACCGGCATGGTTGGCAAATTTGTCAATGACCTTTCCAAAAATGAGCGGGTCGAATAAGGAAAAGGTTTGATTAATAGCCGCCAGTAATAATGACAGGGCTACCAGCCATTTATATGGTTTAAGATAATGTAGCAGTATGCGCATAGAAGCTGGGATTGAAAAATGTTAGTGTACTATAATTTAATTGAAGATAAATAGCCCATTTCAATGTTGCGTCATCAAAAAATATGCGAAAAGTTGGAAATGGACTGATTGGCAGGATTTGGAACAAAAATTTCGCTCTTACGCGTAATTCACACCCTTAAACAAAATGAAGCAGGTATTAATTGATTTGAACAGGTTGAAAAAGACAGAGTATAATGGCTTATACCAATTCTCCAAATATCTTGGACACAATATTGCTATGCTTCCCCAGGAAGAATTTCAATGGAATTTTTATTTGCCCAAAAACAAATTTGGAATGTTTGGAAGCGACGTAAAGTACATTTTGCATAAAAGTGTACATAAAGTATATATGCCTAATACCAATAAGTTTGATGTTTGGCATGTAACTAACCAGGTTTCCTGGTACCGGCCCTTTAACAATCATACAAGGGTAGTTTTTACCATTCATGATCTCAATTTTTTGATCGACGACAAGAAAAATATAAGCCGCAATAAAAGGCTCTTAAAAACAATACAGGAAAGAATAGATAGGTGCCATCATCTTACTGCTATTTCAAAGTTTGCGAGGCAGCAGGTATTAAATTATCTAGACACAGGGGATAAGCCTTTTTCTGTTATTTACAACGGTTGTTCTGTAACAGAATTTCCGGGTTTTAATCAGCCGGTATACCGGCCATTAAAACCCTTTTTGTTTTCAATTGGTGTGGTAGAAAAGAGAAAGAATTTCCATGTATTGCCTGCTTTACTTGTTGGAAATAATTATGAATTGATAATTGCGGGATCAACTGAAGATGATTACGCATTAAAAGTAATTTCGGTTGCAAACAAGATGGGTGTTTCAAGCCGGTTGAAATTAGTGGGAGCAGTTTCAGAAAAAGATAAGTTTTGGTATTATAAGAACTGCCTGGCTTTCTGTTTTCCTTCTTATGCGGAAGGCTTTGGCCTGCCTGTAATTGAAGCGATGCATTTTGGTAAACCTGTTTTTCTTAGTACCGAAACCTGCCTTCCGGAAATAGGAGGAAAAAATGCCTATTATTTCAGTGAGTTTGATCCGGTTTACATGAAAGAGGTATTCGAAACCGGAATGCATGATTATGAAAGATCAAACGCAAAAGAAAGTATAATAACATTTGCTGCGAAGTATAATTGGATGAGAGCTGCTGAAGAATATTGTCAGGTTTACAAACAGGTTTTGTCATAAAAATTTTTAAAACCTGTCACATGAAATTGCTTTCCAAAATACACCTAAAACTAAAAGACCCTGAAGCTTATAAGAACAAACTTTTTCGGGAGAATATGCCTGTTCACCCACAAATAGATGTTGGTGAAAAATCTGAATATCATTTTAAACATAGTGGCAATGCAGGCGATATAATTTATGCATTACCCGCTATTTTTCAATTATCCAAAAACCAGCCGATTCACCTGCACTTGCAAACAAATCAGCCAGGCAAATATGGCAATGCTGGTCATCCGTTAGGTAATGTGATGATGAATAAACGAATGATTGAAATGTTATCGCCGCTTTTATTGGCACAGCCTGATATTAGTACCTGTGATGAATATTTGGAGCAGCACATAGATTATGATCTGGATTATGTGAGGAAATATCCATTTCAATTAAATAAAGGAAATATTATTCATTGGTATTACTGGGCTTTTGGGGTAAGGGCAGATGAATCTAAACCCTGGCTTAACATAAAGCCTGATCATCTATATAATAATGCAATTGTTTTAGCAAGAAGCAAGAGATACAATGCGCCGGGAATACAATATTCTTTTCTAGTAAAATATGAAAGGGTAGTTTTTATAGGTGTTGAAGAAGAATATGAATTAATGAAAAAACAAATACCGGAATTATTGTTTCAACCTGTTAAAAACTTCTATGAAATGGCAATGATTATTGCCGGTAGCAAATTATTTATCGGTAATCAATCCTTCCCGTTTGCAATTGCAGAAGCTATTAAAGTAAAAAGAATTTTAGAAGTATATTTTCAAAGTCCGAATGTTGCGGTAAGTGGTAACAATGGGTGGGAGTTTTGTTTTCAACCGCAATTTGAAAAAATCGTTGAGAAATTAATGGCGGGTGATTAATAATCAAGCTAATTTAATTCGGGTGTCATAAGAAAAATCACTCACTTCAACAACTTCAAAAGAGTTACTTAAAGTATGCCCGGAATTAAGAATGTAATTATATTCTTGCGGAATGATCACAGAGGGAAATCGAAGAATAGCATATTCATTTTTTATAAGCAATGCGGTTCCATATTCTTTCGTAGAAGATGGAGTAGGATGGTCCTTCCAGTCACCTGGTAATTGTAAAATTTTCGGACAAAATATGGGATGTTCTTTTATATCGATAGTAATTAAACTTAGTGATCTTGGTATATCATCAATATTAACGTTTACAGTATATTCCAGTAATGCAAGTGATCGGCTTGAAGAAGTGTAAACGCAGGATGTTTTTTTATTGTTCCAACGGCCTCCCCTGAGTCGGCTTCCTTCACCTGATAGATCATTGGCGTATTTAGTTCGGCAAAGCCTGTATACAAGCATAATTTATTTATGAGTAAACGCCATAATCAATGCGGCCAATTAAATCTTTAATTTCTTCACGGCCAAACTGCGTATCGAGATAGTCGAAGGGAGCAAGACCGTTAAGCGAATGATTTGGACTAAAGATCCAGGAATTAAAACGGTCTTCATCTTCAAAAACCTCATAACCATAAGAGTATAAATCTGCAAGGCTTAAGATACGTTCGCTAACCTGTTTGTCAAATCGTTCTTCTCCTTTTTTTGCAATCAGTTTGGCACGTGCAACACCCAAAATATCTGATAATTGGTTATAATCCCAACCCGTTCTTTCTTTAAAAAGAGTAAGATCCTTTTTCAAAATTCCTTTATCCACCAGGCTTATTTTCTCAAATGCAGTTAATTTATTTTTTGTGGCACTCAGGCTAGAGGAGAAGATGGTGCTGCCAGTTACAACCTGTTCATTTTCCAGGGCGTTTTCGGCAGCAATCATTGGGACGGCGTTATTCATTTGAAATAGTTTAGGGCGAGCTACTCTTACCCTTCCACTTGCTTTGAATATTTTACCCATCTTAAGTCTAATTTTATACCAAATGTAATCCTTATTTGTATTATTCGTTTATTTACCCTGCCCATCCTTCCCTGTCAAGGCTTCTGTATTGTATAGCCTCGGCAACATGTTCAGGCTTGATATCATCACAGTCACCCAGGTCTGCAATAGTTCGGCTAACTTTCAAGATTCGGTCATAAGCTCGGGCACTTAGGTTCAATTTTTCCATTGCAACCTTTAATAAGTTTGCACCGGCCGGCGACAGCAAGCAAATGGTTTTCATTTGATTAGTACTCATTTGTGCATTGCAATAAATTCCGGGAGTAGAGTCATACCTCGTAGCCTGGATTTCTCTTGCTTTAATAACCCGTTGCCTAATAACATCGCTTTTTTCGGAAACAACTGCAGAAGAAAGTTCGCTGAAGGGTACGGGAGTTACTTCCACATGCAGGTCTATTCGGTCTAGTAGGGGGCCTGATATACGATTCAGGTATTTTTGAACACCTCCGGGTGGACAGGTACATTCTTTTTCGGGATGGTTATAATAGCCGCAGGGGCAGGGATTCATACTAGCCATCAACATAAAAGAGGCGGGAAAATCGAGTGCAACTTTAGCCCTGCTAATAGTTACCTTCCTTTCTTCCATTGGTTGGCGCATTACTTCTAAAACGGTTCTTTTAAATTCAGGTAATTCGTCCAGGAACAAAACGCCATTATGTGCTAAGGATATTTCTCCGGGTTGCGGATTGCCCCCACCGCCTACAAGTGCCACATCCGAAATTGTATGGTGCGGGCTTCGGAAAGGTCTTTTGCAGATAAGGGTTGCATTTTCAGCAAGTTTTCCGGCAACACTGTGAATTTTAGTTGTTTCAAGTGCTTCAAGCAAAGAAAGTGGAGGAAGAATCGTTGGTAGCCTTTTAGCCAGCATGGTTTTTCCCGCACCGGGCGGACCAATCAGGATGGCGTTGTGCCCACCTGCTGCCGCAATTTCCAAAGCTCTTTTAATATTTTCCTGGCCTTTTACATCACAAAAGTCTATTTCATATTCATATTGCGCATTGTAAAATTCTTCCCGGGTATTTACAATAGTGGCAGGAATGGTATTTATGCCTTCAATAAAATCTACCACCTCGCTAATATGTTGTACACCATAAACTTCAAGGTTGTTTACTATGGCGGCCTCTCTCGCATTTTGTTTGGGAATAATCAAGCCCTTATAACCTTCTTTCCTGGCCTGGATCGCAATTGGCAAAGCTCCTTTAATGGGTCTTACCTCTCCGTCAAGGCTAAGTTCCCCCATAATTACATATTCCTTTAATGTATCGGCATTGGTAATCTGCTCACTCGCTCCCAATACTCCAATGGCAATAGGAAGGTCAAAGGCAGTTCCACTTTTCCTGATATCTGCTGGTGCTAAATTTACTACAGCCCTTGTTCTTGGCATTCTATAACCATTACTTTTTAGGGCACTTTCTACCCGCTGCATGCTTTCTTTTACTGCACTATCCGGCAATCCAACGATCACTGAACCTGGAAGTCCCTGGTTATTTACATCAACTTCAATGGTTATGGTGATAGCCTCCACGCCAAAAACGGCACTTCCAAAGGTTTTTACTAACATAATACAATACGGGTTTTTGGGATATCGCGGGAATTGTTGCTTAAAACTAAAGGGATTATTGCACAGATGCTACATTTTGATGTTTTGAAAAGTCCAGGGAACTGATATTGTTCAATAACATCCCGTAAAACAACCAATAGATCAAACATTCGATTTTATATTTTGCTTCCTCAATATTATATAAACAGAACTATTTGCCATTTACGTTGTTCGGCAGGCAAAGCTTGCTTAATACAGCAATCATAATCATTCATTAATAAATTTTTTGACTGGCTTTATAGCCGTTGGCATAATTATATTTACTGTTGAAATAAACTTTTACATATGGATATTATCATTCAGTCTTTGGGTTTCAATGCGGGCGAATCTTTAGAGCGTTTTATCAGGGAAAAAGTGTCAGGTCTTAAATCTGATGCTATTGTGAGAGCTAATGTTACGTTATTCTTAGGCCCGCCAACTACGCCGGAAAATAATTATTGTGAGATCCGTTTAGAAGTTCCGGGAAACGACCATTTTGTGAAAAAACAAAGCCAGTATTTTGAAACTTCTGTAAGTGAATGTGTGGATGTTTTAACTCAAATGATAAAAAAGAATCGTGATAAAAACATGGACAGAAGGCATGTTGAAGCAATTGCCATCCAGGATGCTGCTTTGGAAGCGAGCGATGCTGAAACCGAACCTGAATTAGAAGATGTAGTTAAATAATCACTGTAATATTTATCAAACCGCAATTATATTCCGATGTAATTGCGGTTTTTTTTATGTGCAATTTATTTAGGGGTTCCAATGAGTTTTTTCACTGGCCGTGGTTGCCCTGTTATATGAAAGTTTCTTATCAGAATAACCCAGATATAAAATACCCATAACTTCATCCGGTTCATTGATTTTTAGAAAATCTTTTAACGCTTTATGTCTTGTCATGCCACCACTTCCCCAATAGGTAGCAATACCAAGGGTAGTTGCACCTAGTAATATATTTTGAATGGCACAAGCCACAGCTGCTTCTTCTTCCCATACAGCAATTTTTGGCAACCAGCCTCTTTGCATAACACAAACAATTATATGGGAAGCGAGGTCGCCCATGTGGAGCAATTTATCATATTTACCCTGGTCAAATTTTTCAGAACTAACATTCATTTTGTACATCAAAGCGTGAGAATGGCAAAAGTCAGCCACATTTTTTTCGCTATAAACTACGAAACGCCAGGGCTCGGTTAACCCGTGGCTTGGTGCAAAATTTGCTAAATCAATAACATTGCTTATTTGTTCATCCGGAATTTTCTGACCATTCATTTGTTGCGGCTTAATTGTACGCCGCGTGGCTATTATCTTTTGTAATGCTGCAAAATTTTCATTCATTTTTTAAAATTATGAAATGAGGTAATTCTTAATATGCGCTTCCAATTAACATCTTGAATAAAGTAAATTTTAAGGTACATAATGATATTAGTTTAAACCGATATTCCTACTGTCTACGTGCTAAGTATGCGCACGGCCGTATTGATAATATGCTATTCATTCGAACGTTTTGAAGCACAGTTATTGAGATTTCAATTAAAAATTCATTTATGCCCGCTGCGTAACTAGCCACTATTGTTTAAAAGCATTGATAATTTATGAAACAAACCTGTTACCCCTATAAGTGTTCTTTTAAATCAATGTGATCAATCATCCTTATAACAGGTTCAAATAGTTTAAATTCTCCATTACTGAACCATTATGTCGTTTTATTACTATTGGCAAAAATGATCAGGCAGTCAGTTTTCATATCACAAAACCATCTTTAAAATGAAACCTACCCCATTGGTAACTTTATTTTGTTGATTAACAAATTGAAATGAATTTATGGATTGCCTATTGATCATTATCCCTTACTTTTGCTAAGTCAATTTGAGTTTCAGCATCAGTAAAGGAAAAACGATCATTCTGCTACGCATTTTTCTGCCAATAGTTAGTCTTCTTTCCATCTGTGTTTTTCTCAGATCATTTTTTTTATTTAAACCAACAGGTAAATGAACATTTACGTTTCAAACTTAAGCTTCGCCGTTCAAGACGAAGATTTAAGAGATTTTTTTGCAGAGTACGGAGAAGTAACTTCTGCTAAAGTTATTATGGACAAAACTACTAACCGCAGCCGTGGTTTTGGTTTTGTTGAAATGCCAAACGATGCCGATGGCCAGAAAGCTATTGATGGATTGGATGGTGCTTCTGCGGATGGTCGCACAATGCGTGTTACCATTGCTAAACCACGTGAAGAAAGGCCAAGTGGCGGTGGCGGTTCAAACGGCCCACGTCGTTCTTTCTCTGGAAGTAATTCTGGTGGTGGCGGCAACCGTTGGTAATATAATCCAACTCTTTCAGCAGTAATGCTGATTAAAAGGAGTGCCGGAATGGTACTCCTTTTTTTATTACCTAAATCCTTCCGGCACGTTCCTGCATTGCAACACTTTGCAAGCTTATGAGTCGTTTGGTTTTCATTTTCCTGCAACAATGTTTTTGTTTTTTTCACGGTATTCAAGCTTAGTTTTGAAAATTCCGGGTTACAAGTTTAAAATGAATTTAAACCGCTGGGTCTGGCATGTACCAAACTTCGTATTTCAATGGAATACGCCATTCCGGCAACTCATCTTTGCTTGGCATTAATATTGAATATTAATCCGTTCTGGTATTTTTTTAAATAAGCACCGGCCAGGTGCCAAATTGACTAAAGAAGATTCATGATTACACAATTTATGTTACAGGGCGAAGATGAGATGGACTTTATGCCCATTATACCAATGAATGAAGAGGAAAGTGATGCTGATAAAGACATGGTTTACCCGGATATAATTCCTGTATTGCCTTTACGCAATACCGTTTTATTTCCGGGAGTTGTAATTCCAATTACTGTTGGCCGCGATAAAAGCATTAAAGCTGTTGGCGATGCATATAAAACTAATAAATTAATAGCGGTACTCGCCCAGCGCGATAGCAGTGTAGAAGATCCTGCCGCAACAGACCTGGTTAGTATTGGAACAGTAGCAAGAATTATTAAGTTAATTAAAATGCCTGATGGAGGCACTACGGTTATTTTACAAGGCAAGCGTAGGTTTAGCCTGCTCGAAATGCTTACAGATGATCCGTACTTTAAAGCTCGTGTATCTTATTTACAGGAAGAAGAGGTTCCCGGTGACCAGGATTTTGAAGCTTACGTTGGAAGCATCAAGGAAATGGCTTCCCAGATCATTCAATTGTCTCCCAACATTCCAAGTGAAGCAGCCATTATTTTAAAGAACATTGAGAACGCTGCCTTTTTGATCCATTTTGTGTCGGGAAATATGAACACCGAATTAAAGGAAAAACAGGCAATTCTTGAAATGAATGATATACGCATGCGGGCCGAAGAATTAACCCGTTTGCTAAACCGCGATTTACAGTTTGCCCAGTTAAAGGACCAGGTTACCAATAAAACCCGAACCGAAATAGACAAACAACAACGTGACTATTTTTTACAGCAGCAATTAAAAAGCATTAAAGAAGAATTAGGCAGCGACAATGTTGCCGAAATTCATGAAATGCGCAAAAAAGCTGAATTAAAGAAATGGCCACAGGCAGCTAAAAATGCTTTTAACACCGGTATCGAAAAATTGGAACGTATGCATCCAAGTACGCCCGATTATAGCGTAGTGTACAACCACCTGGACTTGTTGCTCGATTTGCCATGGGATGAAGTAACAGAAGACAAATACGATCTTAAAAAAGCAAAACAGGTATTGGATCATGATCATTATGGCATGCAGAAAATAAAGGAACGCATCCTGGAATACCTTGCTGTTTTAAAATTGAAGGGTGATATGAAAAGCCCGATCCTTTGTTTTGTTGGCCCTCCTGGTATTGGAAAAACTTCCCTGGGAAGAAGTATCGCCCATGCTATTGGCAGAAAGTATGTAAGACTGAGCCTGGGTGGTTTACACGATGAAAGCGAAATACGTGGACATCGTAAAACCTATATCGGTGCAATGCCCGGACGTATTTTACAAAACATAAGAAAGATCAAATCAGGTAACCCTGTGATGATCCTCGATGAAATTGATAAGATAGGAAATGATTTTCGGGGAGATCCAAGCAGTGCTTTGTTAGAGGTGCTTGATCCGGAGCAGAATCATACCTTTTATGATAACTACCTTGAACTGGAATATGATTTAAGCAAAGTATTGTTTATAGCTACGGCTAATAAACTGGATAGTATTCAACCAGCCTTGCGTGACCGTTTGGAGATTATAGATTTAAGCGGCTATGCAATTGAAGAAAAAATTGAAATAGCAAAAAGACATCTTGTTCCCAAGCAAAAAGAAGCCCATGGTTTGGAAAAAGTAAAATTTAATATCCCGGACCCTGTGCTTGAAAAAACAATAGAAAGCTACACCCGTGAAAGTGGTGTGCGTGAATTGGACCGGCAATTAGCCAGCATCATGCGGTACGAAGCAAGAGAATATGCTACCAAGGACAAAATAAAACCAACGCTTACCGCACCAGATCTTCATAAGATTTTAGGTAGTGCCAGGTATAGCAATGAAATTTATAAAACGGCAAACATGCCGGGAGTTGCAGTTGGTTTAGCCTGGACCTATGTTGGTGGAGATATCCTGTTTATTGAAACCATTTTAGGTGATGGTAAAGGAGAATTGAAACTCACCGGCAATCTTGGAAATGTGATGAAAGAAAGTGCGAGTACCGCATTAAGTTATTTGCAGGCAAATGCTAAAAAGTATGGCGTAAATCCTGATCTTTTCAATAAAAAGAATGTGCATGTGCATGTGCCGGAAGGGGCTGTTCCAAAAGATGGTCCAAGTGCGGGGATTACCATGCTTACAGCACTTACTTCGGCATTTACCGGAAGAAAAGTGAAACCCTACCTGGCAATGACCGGGGAGATAACACTTCGCGGACAGGTGTTACCCGTTGGTGGTATCAAAGAAAAAGTTCTTGCTGCAAAACGCTCTGGTTTAAAAGAGATCATCATGTGCTGGCAAAATCAAAAAGATGTAAACGAAATAGATCCCCGTTATATAAAAGGCATGCAATTTCATTATGTAAAAACTATGAAAGAAGTATTGGATCTTGCTTTGGTATAAAAGACAAATTACTTGAATTTAAAAGGGCTGTTTTTATAAACAGCCTTTTTTATTCAATGAATGTTGTGTTGTTAGCTTTTTTAAACAAGCGTTGTTGAATTCACTTTTAATTTTTCAGATGGATTCATTTGGTAAGTAAGCACATCGCCATTTTTTAAAACTTCAACTATACGATAACCGCGATAATTAGTACCCCAGCTGCCGCCAATATGTGAGTCGAAAAAGTAATGTTTGCCGTCTTTTTCTTTTACATTATCCTGGTCATGATCGTGCCCATTAAAAATCGCTTTTAAGTTAGCTTGCTGGTTAAAGAGTGTCACCACTTCCGGGCAATCGACGCCATTCACTGTCCATTTTACAGGTGTAATATGCATCACAACAAATAACATTTTGTGCTGGTTGTATTGGGTAAGCAATTGGCGTGTTTTTTCCAGGTCCGGACAGATGTATTTTCCGGTTTCATTTGCAGTATTTAATACGGCAAACGCATAATTGCCTTTTTCAAAACCATAATGCCAGGGTTTGCCCCAGGCTTTTTCCCAATCCGCTTCGTTACTATTATCGTGATTTCCATGCGAAACATAATAAGGCATATGAAGCCGGTCCCAATAACTTTTTACAATAGGAGAGAAGCTAATATCATCATGATACATATCGCCGTTGATAAAGGCAAAATCAAGTCCGCGACTCTTTTCTTCCGCATTGATCCATTCTATCATTTGCGTATGCATATTGGCATATTCGGTTTTGGGTTGGCCAAAATGCCCATCAGAGGCAACAACAAAACGAAGGGATATTTTTCTCTTCGGCGGAAGTTTATTTCCATTATCAAATGCTTGTAAAATTCCGCCGGCACCCAGCAGTACTGCACCATTTAGAGTTAGCTTGATAAACTGCCTGCGTGATGTTGCCATTTCAAATCTTTAGCCCATGAATGTAACACTCAAAATTGTACTGTAAATTATTAAAAGATGAAGCTTGCGCCAGGGATGGAGGCGAGTACAGCCCTGCCGCCGTTAGAGAATATCTTTGCGAAGCTACGCCGGTGCCACGGCGGCGGGGAGTACTGTTGACAGCCCGCCCGGGCGCCCAAAAAAATGAAAAGACACCGCACAAAAAAAGATCCCGGCCAGTTGACCGGGATCTTAGTATTACTTCTCTGGTATTTTATTTGGTTGTTCGATCTGAATAAATCAGACATCAGACATCCAAAAATCAGACATTGTATTAGTATCTGTACAACTCTGGTTTGAAAGGACCAGCCTTAGGAATTCCTAAGTATTCTGATTGTTCGTCGCTTAATTCGTCCAGTTGAGCGCCTACTTTCTCAAGGTGTAAACGGGCTACCTTTTCATCCAAATGCTTTGGAAGAACGTACACTTTGTTTTCGTAGTTCGAGTAGTTGGTCCAAAGTTCAATTTGAGCTAAAGTTTGATTGCTAAAGCTGTTGCTCATTACAAATGATGGATGACCTGTTGCACAACCAAGGTTTACCAGGCGTCCTTCAGCAAGAATGATTACATCTTTACCGTCAATATTGTAAAGATCAACCTGCGGTTTAATGGTGTCTTTAGTATGACCATATGCGCCATTCAACCATGCCATATCGATTTCGATATCAAAGTGTCCGATGTTACAAACGATCGCTTTGTCTTTCAGCAAACGGAAATGTTTTTCTGTGATCAGGTCGCGGCAACCAGAAGCAGTAACAACGATGTCGGCTTCTTTAACTGCATCGATCATACGTTTAACTTCAAAACCGTCCATAGCAGCCTGCAATGCGCAAATAGGATCGATCTCTGTAACAATAACACGGGCACCGGCACCGCGTAAAGAATTGGCGGAACCTTTGCCTACATCACCATAACCACCTACAACGGCTACTTTGCCAGCCATCATAACATCGGTAGCGCGGCGAATGGCATCTACCAGGCTTTCCTGGCAACCATATTTGTTATCGAATTTACTTTTAGTAACACTGTCGTTTACGTTGATCGCCGGGATAGGCAAAGTGCCTTTAGTCATACGCTCATACAAGCGATGTACACCGGTTGTAGTTTCTTCGCTTAATCCTTTGATATGCTGGATTAGTTCGGTGTATTTATCAAAAACCATATTGGTAAGATCACCACCATCATCTAAAATCATATTCAGGGGACGATCAGCACCGCCAAAGAATAATGTTTGTTCGATGCACCAGTCAGACTCTTCTACTGTTTGTCCTTTCCAGGCATACACTCCAACTCCAGTTGCGGCAATAGCAGCAGCAGCATGATCCTGGGTAGAAAATATATTACAGCTGCTCCATTTTACTTCAGCACCAAGAGCGGTAAGGGTTTCGATTAAAACGGCAGTCTGAATCGTCATGTGCAAACAACCAGCAATACGCGAACCTGCCAAAGGTAGTGAAGGACCGTATTCAGCACGGATAGCCATCAGGCCCGGCATTTCTGCTTCGGCAAGACGGATTTCTTTGCGGCCCCATTCGGCCAGCGTAATATCTTTCACCTTGTATGCAAGGCTGAAGTCGATTTGAGAAGCGATACTATTAGACATATCTTTTTATTTTGAAGGGCAAAAATACGTTTGTAGAATAATATTCCTATGAACAAGCTAAATAAAGAATAGTTATCATTAAAATACCATCTTTGTAGCACAATCTCCTGATTAGCTATGGCAAATTCCATTAAAACAGAAAAAAGCACTAACAGTATTTCACTGGATATAAAAGACCTGGCGATTTTGAAACTTTTGCAGGAAAATGCCCGTATTACCGTTAAAGAAATTTCTGATAAGATCCATCTCAGCACTACGCCCGTCCATGAACGGATAAAGCGATTGGAAGAGTCTGGTGTTATTAAACAATATGTAACACTGGTGGATGCAGAAAAAGTTCAAAAGGGATTAATGGTAATTTGTTACCTCTCGCTAAAACAACACAGTAAGGAAGCCGGAACCAAGTTTATACAATCAATTATGCAGATGAACGAGGTAATAGAATGTTACAATATCTCCGGTGAGTTCGACTTCATGTTAAAGATCGTTGCAGAAAACATGAATACTTATTACGATTTCCATGTTAATAAGTTGGGCGAAATTGAGAATATGGGAAATGTACAAAGCGTGTTTGTAATGGGAGTTATCAAGCAAACCCACCAGTTGGTATGGTGAATGTTTTAAAGGTTTTGGGATTGCGGGATTTTGTGATTGAATGCCACTTTAGTTACATGGTGAAGAAACAAAATTGCATGATTTACCTTTCACTCTCAACCGGTTTACCCATGATATAGTCATTCATAAAAAACCCGCTACCAATATCAAAATCACCTTCTTCAATTATTTCAAAGCCTTTTCTTACATAATAATCAACGGCAGCATTCTTCCGGTTGACATTTAATACCAGGTAGTCGCCTTTCTGTGAGCGAATAAATTTAAAAATGGATTCCATTAATTTTTTTCCCGCGCCGGTTTTGTGAACAGTTGGCAAAACATACAATTTATGTAGTTTAAAAACCTGTTTGTAATTGCCGGGAATATTAAGGTAAGATACCGGGCTTATTCCTGCAAAACCAACGGTTTTTCCTTCCGTGGAGACCAGGAAATATTGATGCCCTTCTTCTGTTATTTGTTGTTGAAGTGTAGCCTGGTTATACATTTTTTCAAGCATATAGCTCAACTGGCCGGGAGATAATATTTCAGCATATGCAACAGGCCAGGTAATGCTTGCTATGTGTTGGATAACCGGAACATCGGCAATTGTAGCAGGAAAAACGGTCATTTGATAATAATGAATTTAATTTGATTAGTCGTTTTAAACCATTCTTAATCAATGTCAAACGAGATTTGTTTTTCCTGAAAAAACCTTTTTCGCAGGACCGCAGAGCCAGATATTATCAAATGACTGGTCACCTGTTTTATCATACTCCACATATAAATTTCCTCCCAGAGTTTTAACGTCTACATGATTAAAGCCGTTGTCATTGTGAAAATTTACGAGGGCAGCGGCGGTAACACCAGTACCACAACTAAAAGTTTCATCCTCAACACCCCGTTCATACGTTCGAACGTAAATGTGATCGTCATCTATAAGCTCAACAAAATTTACATTTACACCATCTTTCTTATAATACTCATTGTTACGAATCCGACGGCCTTCTGTCACAACTTCGTAGTTCATAATTTGATTGACTGTTTTTACAACATGCGGTGACCCGGTATTTATAAAACTGTAAGAGGAATAATGGTCTATCTTTTCTACCGGGATCATTTTCAAGTGAATGATATCCTGTTCATCAATATAACTTGAATGGGCACCATCGAAAGCAATAAAATGGTATTTGCCTTTAACAATACCAGAATCATAAGCGAAACGGGTAATGCATCTACCGCCATTTCCGCACATGCTTCCTTCCCGGCCATCTGCGTTATAATAGAGCATACCAAAATCATAACCATCGGCTTCCTGAAGTTTCATCAGGCCGTCGGCTCCTATTCCAAATCGCCTGTCACATAACCTTTCAATCTGTTTTTGGGTTAAATCAACCGTTCCCTGCCGGTTGTCAATCAGAATAAAATCATTTCCGGTACCCTGGTATTTTGAAAAAGAAAACTCCATATTCGTTCTAAAAATATTTGTACTAAAAGTTTGATATAATCTCTAAAGATTTGGAAATCATTTTATTAACCGCTGAATGGCCATCTTTTGAAAATGTTTTGGTTACCCTGTTTGCCACCACAGTATTTAAACTTAGGCACTGATGTCCCAGCAAACGGCTAAGCCCATATATCGCACTGGTTTCCATTTCAAAATTAACGATGCGGTAGGGTCCAAAATTGAATTTGGTTAACGAGTCGATTAAGTTGGGTTGACGCAAGCCTAACCTTAAAACTCTTCCCTGCGGGCCATAAAAGCCCGGGCATGTAATAGTAATACCTGCCTGGAAACCATCTACGAAGTTTTTCAACAGGCCCATACTGGCAGCACTCATATAGGGTTTTACCACTTCGGTACTTAGTTGTGTTTGGGTGATGAATTGCTGCAGAATTTGTAGTTCTTCTTCAGTTTGATCGAGCCGGTAATAGCATAAAAGGTTATCCAGGCCAATTGCATGCGTACCTGCCACACAATCATCAACGGCAATATCGGCTTGTAAAGCTCCACAGGTTCCCAAACGTATAAACTGAAGGGAGGTATGAGCTTCCTTGATGGTTCTTGTTTCCAGGTCAATATTCACCAGGGCATCGAGTTCATTCAGTACGATATCGATATTATCAGGACCTATACCGGTACTAATAACGCTTATTCTTTTATTTCCTATTGTTCCGGTATGCGTTACAAATTCCCGATGTTGCCGTTGAACTTCAACCTGGTCGAAGTATTTTGAAACCACAGCTACCCGGTCGGGGTCTCCAACGGTGATGATAGTATCTGCCAGTTCTTCCGGTAATAAATCAACATGGTATAATGCACCTCTTGCATTCAAAATCAATTCGCTGTCGGCTATGCTTTTCATGTTAGGAGTTTGCTATTATAATCAGGCTGCAATATCTGCAAATCGTGTGATTTTACAGATGAAACAAGAAGATAATGTGATCATTTAAATTGTTGGTAAAGATCGCCTGATGTTGTGTGATGGATTAAAAAAACAGACTTTTAGATCAGGGTATTTGAATCTTTAAGTTTAAAAAGTGTTTTTTTTAAAAGATTACATTACCCTTTTAGGTTGAACCTCCTATTTTTGCGACCCGAAAGAGAAAATATCAGTCTATTGGCAATGTCAAAAATTTTATTACGAGGTTTTGACATAATTGAAAGAAGTAGATTGTAATTTGATACTCGTGATTGCATCAACATGGTACCGTGGCCGAGTGATCAGGCAGAGCTCTGCAAAAGCTCGTACAGCGGTTTGAATCCGCTCGGTACCTCATTATTCAGGCCTATAAGGTTAATTACCTTATAGGCTTTTTTACTATTTTGATTCTGTTTAAGAAGGATAATTATGAAATGGCATCGTTTAGCTGGAGTTATCACCTGCATTCTATTGATTGTATCTTGTTTCATTGCCTGGGCCTGGTACCCGGATATCCAGGAAAACTTTACGGGGTTCTATTCAAAAAACAATTATTACGGAAAACCTGGAAAGCTTTTAGCATTTTTTGGAGGAACAGGCATCTTGTTCTATTTGCTTAAAAAAGCCTGGTCAGATAGGCTCAATCTTATTTTTTCAGCACTTTGTGTGGCTTACGCCATTACCTCTTTTTTGCGTTACAGCAGCAGTTACGATGGTTTTGTTCCTGAAAGAAGATTCGGAATTTACCTTATGCTGTTAGCAGCTATGTGTCATATGATCTTCGCAGTATTGTTGATGTCGATCACAAAAAAGACCGTTCCTGTTGAAAAGGAAACGGTCTGAAAATTATAATTGGCCTTTTACTATGCACTAAGTTCGTCGAGTTCGAGCCAGCGCATTTCTTTTAATGCTGCCTCTTTTTCTATTTGTTGAATTCTGTCGGCTTTTGTTTGTAAGGCGCTGTAATCCAAGCTTCCCGATTCCATTTCATTGGTGATCTTTTGCTTTTCTACTTCTAAATTAGCGAGTTCTTTTTCCAATTGCTCCAACTCCCGTTGTTCTTTAAAAGAGCGCTTCCTAGCTGCCACCCCGGTTTGTTTAATCACCGGCGACGGTGTTGGCTTAACGGGCTCGGGTACGATGGCTGTTTTTTTCTCTTCAGGTTTTTTCTGCTCATTTATTTGTTCAATACGATACTGACTATAATTGCCAGGGTAATCTTTTATGGCACCATCTCCCTCGAATACAAATAAATGATCCACCAGCCTGTCCATAAAGTAACGGTCATGGCTCACGATCATTACACATCCCTGGTAATCGCTTAGAAAGTTTTCCAGCACAGCCAATGTAGGCAGGTCGAGATCATTCGTAGGTTCATCCAGGATCAGGAAATTTGGATTGCGGAATAGTATGGTCAATAATTGCAACCGTCTTTTTTCTCCACCGCTTAAGGCAGATAAATAGGTGTATTGTTTTTCTGCGGGAAACAGGAATAACTCCAGGAATTTGGCTGCAGTTAATACACCTCCACCCGCCAGTGGAAAAGTTTCGGCGAAGGTTTTTACGTATTCTATTACCCGCATGTCTTCTTTCCATTGAAGCCCGCCCTGGTCATAATTCCCAAAAATCACGGTTTCACCAACGTTTACTTTTCCGCTATCGGGTTGTTCGTAGCCTTGCAATATGTTCAGGAATGTCGATTTGCCCACGCCATTCTTACCGATAATTCCTATGCGGTCTCCTTTATTAAAAGTGTAGTCGAAACCTTTTAGTATTTTCTTTTCGCCATAGGATTTGTAAACCTTTTTCATTTCAGCCACTTTACCACCAAGGCGGCTCATTTTTACATTTAATTGTAATTGCTCATCAACAATTTTCTGTTTGGCCCTGCCTTCTACCTCGTAAAAATTATCCTGGCGACTTTTACTTTTTGTAGTACGGGCTTTTGGTTGCTTACGCATCCATTCCAGTTCTTTGCGATAGGTGTTTTTAGCTTTATCAATACTTGCCAGGCTGCTTTCAATTCTCGCAGCTTTTTTCTCTAAAAAGTTGGCATAATCACCAGTGTAATTGTAAATGTTACTGCTGTCCATTTCCCAAATTTCATCCGATACTGCGTCAAGAAAGTAGCGGTCATGGCTAACCATCAGCAAGGTTATTCCTTCACTGCCCAGGAAGTTTTCGAGCCATTCGATCATTTCAACATCAAGATGGTTGGTTGGTTCATCCATTAATAACAGGGAATGCTGCGGATCAAACCCCACATCGATCAGTGTTCGGGCAAGAGCTACCCGTTTGCGCTGACCACCACTCAACGACGCAACGCGTTGGTCCATATGATGGATATTTAGCTTACCGAGGATCTGTTTCACTTTATTCTCAAAATCCCAGGCATTCATCGCCTCCATTTTCTCGAGGGCATCCTGCAGCATCATGCCATCGTCATGCAAACCTTTTTCGGCAAGGTCCTCACCATGTTCAATAGCTATTTCGAAGTCCCTTATCGCATTCAAAATGGGATTATCGTGTTTAAAAATATTTTCGGCGATGGTTTTACTTTCTTCAAACTGCGGATCCTGTTCAAACAGAACCACGTTAACATCTTTATGGATCCAAACTTTGCCGCTATCCGCCGTTTCATTTCCTGATAATATGCGTAGCAAGGTGCTTTTACCAACACCATTTCGGGCAACAAGTGCTATTTTATCCCCTTCATTGATGTGAAAGGTGATGTTATTAAAAAGTGGTGTAATACCGTAAGCCTTAGTGAGATTTTCAACAGAAACGTAATGCATAATAAAATTTAAAGAACAGAATATTACCTTGAGAGAGCTAATGATGCCCTGGTAAAATGTGCGCAAAAGTAGTTGTATGGCCTCAATTCATGTATGTGTCGTTAATAACATACCTTTCTGTAGTAGGGTTACTACTATCTTTAAATTATCAAAACACATCCATTTTGTTCATTCAAGCCTTTTTATGATTAGAATTCAACTGGTTATTTTCTTGTATATAATGATGGTAGCAGGCGCATGTAAGAAAGATGAAGTAATAATTGCCCCAACCAAAATAAATTTTACTTCGGTGTTAAATGGAGCCAACGAGCCAAGACCAGTTACGACCTCTGCAACTGGTACGGCTACGGCCGAGTTCGACACTCAAACGAAAATATTGACTGTGACCGTAATTTATTCGGGAATGGTAGCCACTTCCGGAAATATTCATCGCGGGAAGCCTGGGGAAACTGGAACCATCATTTTTCCTTTTTCAGTTACTACTTCTCCTATCACTTATCGTTCCACCGGGCTTCCACCAGCTAAAGAGGCAGATCTTTTGAATAATCTTTACTACATCAATCTAAAATCGGCTGCAAATATTACTGGTGAAATACGCGGGCAATTAATAAAACAGTAAACTTCAAAAAAAAGTTTTTGAAAGAAAAGTGGTAACCGGAATATTTTTTAGAAGGCAACCTTTTGGCATGTGATTACGTTAAGAGAGTTATTAATCAAAAAAGCTCACTATGAAAAAGATCAGCCTTCTGCTTGGATTGGGAATGTCTCTATTTTTTGCCGCATGCGATAAAGATGACGATCCGGTTCCTGATCCCAATGTAAATTTTTCTGCAACGGTTAATGGCGCCAGCGAAGTGCCTGCTAATGCTTCAACGGCTACAGGTTCTGCAACCGGTGTTTATAACAGCGATACTAAAATATTAACAGTCACAACTACGTATACGGGTATTACTCCTTCTGCCGGCCACATCCATAAAGGTGCGGCTGGTGTATCGGGTGGTGTAATATTTCCTTTCGTTGCTCCTTTAACTTCTCCAATAGTTTATACTTCGGCTCCTTTAACTGCCGAACAGGAGACTGACCTTATGAATAACTTGTATTATGTAAACCTGCATACAGCTGCATTTCCTGGTGGAGAAATTCGTGGCCAGTTAATAAAGCAGTAAAAATGGAAAATTCTTTAAAACCCGGCTTTTCACAGCCGGGTTTTTTTTATGTCTAATTGCCATTAAGCATACCCATAATGGCAATTGCCAGCTTCGTTATTCTTTTGGATATAGCAATATGGCTAAGATTAAATAGCATTATACGTTAGATACTTTGAAATGATTAAACTTTTTCACTCGCGTTTTATATCGCCAGGCATTACTAATTCTTCATTATTTCGATTCAGTAATTTGAAAATCCTGTCCCTCCTAATATTATTTTCAATTATCAACTGGGAACTCATTACTAAATGTTTTGCCAGTTCTGTAATTTGCCTTTACTTCACCCGAACGGTTGCTTGCTTTATACTAACAATTATATTGCAGATATATGTCAATCCGGGTAGCCATCAATCACAGCACAACTTACAAATACGATCGTCCGGTAAGTTTATCTCCCCATATTTTCAGGCTTAGGCCAGCTGTGCATTCCCGCACGCCAATCGAAGCTTATTCTTTGAAGATATCGCCCAAGGATCACTTTATTAATTGGCAGCAGGATCCATTTGGAAATTACCAGGCGAGGGTAGTTTTTCCCGAAAAAACAACCGAGTTGAAAGTGGAGATAGAAGTTATTGCCAATATGGTAGTAATAAATCCTTTCGATTTTTTTGTTGAAGAATACGCGGAACATTACCCGGTAAAATACCCTGCACAATTATCACGGGAATTGGTACCGTACCTGGAAGCGAGAGAAAACGGCCCTTTATTGATGGAATGGCTAAAAACCCTGCGCATTGACAGCAGCCTGCACATTGTTGATACGCTAGTTTACCTGAATCAAAAGCTAAACAGGGATATTAATTATACCATTCGGATGGAAGCAGGAGTCCAGTCCTGTGAAGAAACACTGGGCAGGGCACTTGGTAGTTGCAGGGATAGTGCCTGGTTGTTTGTACAGGTATTACGACACCTTGGGCTGGCAGCCCGTTTTGTATCCGGCTACCTGGTACAATTAACTGCTGATGTGAAATCTTTGGATGGCCCGAGCGGCCCTGAAGCAGATTTTACCGATTTGCACGCCTGGACAGAAGTTTATATTCCCGGGGCCGGCTGGATCGGTCTTGATCCTACCAGCGGGTTATTTGCCGGTGAAGGTCATATCCCATTAGCCTGTACCCCTGATTTTGTTAGCGCCGCGCCGGTAGTAGGAGCTACCGATGTTTGTGAAACTGTTTTCGAATTCAATAATTCTGTTACCCGTATTCATGAAGATCCACGGGTTACAAAGCCTTATACCGAAGCACAATGGAATTCCATTAAAGCACTTGGTTATAAAGTGGATGATGATTTAAAAGCCGGGGATGTAAGGTTAACAATGGGTGGGGAACCCACTTTTGTTTCCATTGATGATATGGAATCAGCGCAGTGGAATACGGATGCCGACGGAAAGGAAAAACGCATACTTTCTCATGAACTTATTTTTCGCTTAAGAGAAAAGTTCGGTCCGAGCGGAATGATACATTATGGCCAGGGGAAATGGTATCCCGGGGAACCATTACCGCGTTGGCAATATGGGTTGTTCTGGCGCAAAGATGGTTATCCTATCTGGCGAAAACTTTCCCTGATTGCTCACGAAAAAACAGAACGTACCTACACCGTTAAAGATGCTGAAGATTTTGCAAAAGAACTGGCAAAACACCTGGCCGTGAGTGAAGCGAACGTGATGGATGCCTACGAGGATATTTTTTATTTTTTATGGACGGAGAGAAAAGCCCCGATCAATATAGATCCTTTTAAATTCAATTTAAAAGATTCGCTGGAACGGAGAACCTTATCAGAATTATTACATAAAGGCCTCGATACACCGGCAGGATATGTGCTTCCGTTGCAATGGAATTATTGGAATAACAAATGGAAAAGTGGCCGGTGGCAGATGAACCGCGAACATGTATTTTTAGTTCCCGGTAATTCTCCTATTGGCCTAAGGCTTCCTTTGGAGGACCTGCCTGCGGTTAAAAAAGAAAACGAGCCACAACGTGTTGAGCGAAGCACATTTGAAGAACTGCCTCAATTAGAGCCATATGACATAACCATCGCCAGTCGATATGGCCAGGTAACTGAGCATCCTGAGATACCAACTTTTTTTGCAAAACCCGAAACAGCTGATAATGTAATTACAGATAAACATATACAGCCTTCCAAACCTAAACCTCCCGAAGCTTTGGGTGCGCAGCCGGAATATGATGTGGAGGTTATCAAAACATCCTTATGTGTTGAAATCAGGGAAGGGATTTTATATGTTTTTCTTCCGCCAATGGACTACCTGGAGCATTACCTTGATATGGTGGCCTCCATTGAAGCAACTGCTTCTAAATTAAATATGCCTGTTCGAATTGAAGGATATGAACCACCAAGAGACAACAGGATGGAAAGGCTTGTTGTTTCTCCCGACCCCGGTGTAATTGAAGTAAACATTCATCCATCAAAAACGTGGGATGAATTGTTGCATAATATTGATATCCTGTACGAACAAGCACATTTTAGCAGGCTGGGTACTGAAAAATTCATGCTTGATGGAAAGCATACCGGTACGGGTGGTGGTAATCACATTACAGTAGGCGGATCTTCTCCAAAAGATAGTCCCTTGCTTCGCCGGCCCGATTTGTTGCGCAGCCTTATTACTTATTGGCAACATCACCCGGGTTTGTCGTATTTATTCTCTGGCTCATTTATCGGGCCTACCAGCCAGGCGCCACGCATCGATGAAGGTCGAGATGAGAAATTGTATGAAATGGAAATTGCATTTAGCCAGGTTCCTGATCATGGCGATGTTCCATTTTGGGTAGTAGACCGTATTTTTCGTCATTTGTTAACCGACATAACTGGTAATACACACCGGTCGGAATTGTGCATCGATAAAATGTATTCGCCCGATTCATCTACTGGCAGGCTGGGCATCCTCGAATTCAGGGCGTTCGATATGCCCCCGCACAAACATATGAGCCTTGTTCAGATGTTGCTGATCCGCAGCCTGATTGCCTGGTTTTGGAAAACACCTTATAAGCACAACCTGGTGCGTTGGGGAACTGAATTGAATGATAAATTCATGTTGCCGCATTATGTGCAGGACGACATCCGGGAAATTGTTGCTGATCTGAACAATGCTGGTTATCCTTTCCAGTTAAGCTGGTTCGATCCGTTTTTCGAATTCCGTTTTCCACATTATGGATCGGTGAGAGTACAGGGAATTGATATGGAGATAAGAATGGGTATTGAGCCGTGGCACGTATTGGGAGAGGAGATGAGTAGTACAGGTACAGCCCGTTTTGTTGATTCCTCTTTAGAACGGGTGGAAGTAAAATTAAGCGGCATGAATGGCGACCGCTATGTGTTATTATGCAATGGCAGTCGTGTTCCGCTGCGGGAAACAAGTGTTAAGGGACAATATGTTTGCGGCGTAAGATACCGGGCCTGGCAACCACCAAGTGCTTTGCATCCAACCATTGGGGTAGATACGCCGCTAACTTTCGATATCATAGATAGGTGGAATGGTCGTTCTGTAGGCGGTTGCACCTACCATGTTGCCCATCCCGGGGGCAGAAGCTATGATACCTTCCCAATTAATAGTAATGAGGCTGAGAGCAGGCGTATCAGTCGTTTTTGGGACAACAACCATACACAGGATGTAATGCTGCCAATGCCCGAAGTAACCGGAATCTCGCATTTTATAAAAGAAACCAGTGGTGGCAATGTAATTCCAGACCCACCATCAGTGGCTGTAAACGAAGCTTATCCTTGTACACTTGATCTAAGAAAATTTAAAAAGCCAAATTATTAGGCAGTTATATAATTCTTAAAACAAGAAAGCAAATGAACCATGTTTTAAACTTGGTTTATTTGCTTTCTTGTTTTAACTAACACTTTTATTATTATCCCTGTAAAAAGGTAAGTATATAATCTTTTTTATCGGCGGCTATTTGAAAAAATGATTTCAATTCGTTATAGCTTTTTTGTAAATGGCTACCGTTATAAAGCAGGCCTGCGCTTTCATCATTATGCCATTTGCCAGGGTAAATATCATTTTCGTTTAAAGCAGTTGCATTATAATTACTAAGAATGTCATCTGTACTTATTTGATCCAGCAGAACTACTATAGAATCGATTGTTTCCGGTGACAAATAATACACGGAAGCATCGTTCATGATCATGGTTTCAAATGCAATTGGGTCGATACTGTCGATATCTATACCGCTAAAGTCGCTTCCACCAAAGCTGGCAGCAGGATTGAAAATTTCTTCTAAAATAATTATGGCATCTTCCGTTTGATTGGTTACCAGTGTAAATTCCAGGGCCATATAGGAATCATCCAGCGTACAATACGACGTCACATAAGGAGCAATGTCAAGTTCACTGTCTTCAGATTGCTGTATAATTTTAAAATCTTTATCCGCGATACTGTAAAACGATGCTGATTGACTCATTATTGATCAACATTTAGAATGCAGGGTGAAAAAGGAACAGGTTTAGAATGCGTAAAATAAATGCATTGTACTGCATTAAAAAAAGAAACAGAAATAAATGTTCTGAATTAACATTTATTCAAAATCATCATTAAAAGTTAATTCACCTGCCTCAGCATCATAATAGGCACCTGCTATTTTTAAAGTTCCTTTTTTAACAAGCAAATCTAACTGTGCATGTTGCGCGGTAATCCGGCTAATGGTTTGACTAATGTTTTTGATGGTAGTATTTGCAAGTAATTTCGATGTATCAGCAACGCCGGCAGGGATGGACCTGGTTATTTTTGTTTTTAAATCCACTGGCAGATCATTTGACGAATTGAAAATACTTTCCCTTATTGTTTCACAATTTGAATGTCCTAAAATCAATATAAGTTTTAATGCTCTTTCTGAAACGGAGGTTTGAACGATATTAATGATTGCTGCAGTTTCCGTATTTGCCGGGGTTTCGAGCACTAGCAAATTTTTCTTATCTAAATCAAATAATATCTCTGGTGGAATTGAAAAATCTTTACAGGTAATAATGGCAACAAATGGATCTTGTTGCTCGTCAGATTCACCGGTTACCCGTTTTATATGTATGTGTTCAAACCTGCCGCTTAAATACCGGTTATAGCCTTCTTTTACAAAATCTAAAGCTTGTTCCGGAGAAGTAACTGAATCTGGGATCAAGTCTACAGCCTCTAACTTTTTTTTGGAAGGCTTGGCAGTTTTTTGTACCGGCGACGAATTACATGAAAACAATACAATAGCAAATAAGAGCATTCCCTGCAATATGCCTAACTGCAAATGATTTTTACGAAAATGTAGCAGAAGTAAAAACATGATTAATATTTAAAGCGCAGGTGTAAAACGTAAAATGTCTAAGAGTTTGGCGAAAGTTATAGCAATGGCAATGTTAAAAACCGAAAATATAAAAATGCAGGGGTGGTGTGTACGGTCAATTAACAGCTAAATATAATTAATCCTGCGATTTGTATCCTACTGATTACAAATTAAGTGGAATCCTGGCTGTAGTAGATTCCTCAACTGTTTTTTTAAATTCAGAGTTGCAGTAGTTGAAATGATCTGTTCCGTATTTTTATTAAAGCCGGGTAAGAACGCCATTCAACGAAGTACACCTTATAAATAAAAAATTTAATCATAAAGTTTCTTTTAAGTATTTTTCGGAAATATTTTCAAAAAAACTGCTGCCCCCGGTATTGCTTTTAAGATGGACTTTTTAGAATTAGAAACTGTCCTGCAAAATGCTTATTGTGCTAAGGCCAAATCACATTATTTAATTTAATCTACTTAAACTAAACCCAAAACGCTCTATATAGTTTGTGAAATAGTGTGACTTATGAATGACATTACTGATTTTTTTTCCGGGTTATTTGAAACATCCTTATGGCCTGCCCGCTGGAACTGCGGCCAGTGGTCAGATTTTCATGGATGGATTTATATTATCAGTGATCTGTTTATATGGCTGGCTTATTTTCTTATACCTGTTTTCATTATTAATTATTTGCGTAGAAAGCGGGAGGAACTTCAATTTTCAAAGATCTATTTGCTTTTTGCCGCCTTTATTTTATTGTGCGGTACCACTCATTTTCTTGACGCAGTAATGTTTTGGGTACCTATGTACCGGCTTAACGCACTTATCAGGCTTATAACGGCCGGCGTTAGTATTGCTACCGTATATTACCTGGTTAAATTTCTTCCGGAAATTTTCAGGCAAAGAACCTATACCGAGTTATTAAACGAAATCGATCGGCGAAAAGAAGCTGAGAGAAAATTAGCAATTGCAAACGCCGACCTGGAGAAATTCGCTTACGTGGCCTCGCACGATTTACAGGAGCCGTTAAGGAAAATTATTGTTTTTTCTGAAATGCTGGATCAGCGTAACCAGGACATTTTCGATATCCGTAGCAAGGAATTAATTAGCAAAACCATCCGGTCTTCCAACAGGATGCAGCGGTTAATAACAGATGTATTAAGCTTATCCAAATTAACACAGGATGTTGCGCTTATCAATGTAAATCTTAATGATACCGTAGATCTTGCACTTGAAGATCTCGAAGTTAAAATAACCGATAGCCAGGCTATAGTTACAGTAGGGGAGTTACCAACGGTGAAGGGAAATAGCGGTTACCTGCAACAATTGTTCTACAATCTCATTGGTAATGCTATAAAGTTTTCGACTGAAAAACCCGTAATCAACATAACTGGCCACATCGAAAATGATAAAGCCGTTCTAAGCGTTAAAGACAATGGCATTGGTATTGATAAAGAATATTTTGAAAAAATATTCCTGCCATTTCAACGGCTGAATAGCAGTGCCGAATACGAAGGCTCAGGTATCGGCTTGTCATTATGCGTAAAAATAGTAACCATCCATGGTGGAGATATAACTGTTGAAAGTGAGGTTGGGCAGGGAAGTAATTTCATTTTTACCCTTCAACTTGCCCACACCGATTGATTTCCTGTCTTTTGATCAAGTAGGAAAAATTTTCAAATAAATCAATTCTTTTCAATAGGTTGTCTATTAAATACGAGAAAATTTTAATATATCATCGGGAACTGTCATTGAACCCGCTTCAGAATTGAAATAAATTATCACATCTGCCCTGTGCAAGTGAGCAACTATTTAATTGAAAATCTTTAGGGGAGCAGCGTAAAACCCAGGCAATATAACCACGATTTGTTAAAAAAACGGGTAGAAAACACCTAGTTTTTTTGCTTTTGAAGTAGGGCAATTTCAAATATCGTAGATGTTGTATATTTCATTTCCGACATAGTAATTGGTTTTATCAAAAATTTATCTGCCCCCATATGATAGGCATATTCCATGTCGGTTTTTGAAGAAGATGTAGTAAGTACAATCAGGGGAATATCTTTTAATAATGAAGTAGCCTTAATTTCTTTTAAAACTTCCTTGCCATGAACTTTTGGAAGGTTATAATCCATAACAATAACGTGTGGACATTCAACACAGGTTTTGATATATTCAATTGCTTCACTTCCATCGTTTAACACTTCCATAGTGAAACGTACATCGTTGGTATTTAATGCTTCCTGCAATAATTCCACATCGTCACCGTCGTCTTCAATCAGTAAAATTTTTATAGTTGCTGGCACGTATTTTTTAAATGATTAGGTTATTTTGTAAATATAGAAATTTTACCACCATTTTTTAAAGGATGCAGACAAAAAACGTGCTTAACGTTATCGGTAACAGGGAAGATTATGTGGTTGCAATTGGTGCTTCCGCAGGCGGATTAAATGCAATTAACGATTTTTTCGATAATATGTCAGAGGATACCAACCTGGCTTTTGTTGTGATTCAGCACCTGTCGCCTGACCATAAAAGTTTGATGGCAGAACTGGTTTCAAAACACACGCCGATGCAGGTATTTGTAGCGGAAGATGGAATGATGATAAAGCCGGGAAATATTTACCTGATACCCGAAAGAAAGATAATGTCAGTAAAAAATGGCAGCCTGAAACTTAAGGAAAAAATAAGGGATCAGCAGCCGTCGGGGGTAATAGATACATTTTTCGAATCCCTGGCTCTTGATAAAAAAGAAAAAGCAGTTGGAATAATTTTGTCAGGCACCGGAACCGATGGTACAAAAGGAATTGAAGCTATAAAATCAAATGGTGGTATTGTAATTGTGCAAGATCCGGTCTCTGCTGAATTCGATGGAATGCCGAACAGTGCTGTTTCAACTGGTTGCGCTGATCTGATTTTAAGTCCCGATATGATGCCCGGTGAATTGACCGATTTTATAAACGAAGCACCATTAATCCGGTCGTTCAATATTTCCAACCAAAAAGACGAAGCCATTTTATACAATATCCTGGAACTTGCAAATTCCGTTACCGGGCACGATTTTACGAATTACAAAAGACCAACAATAGACAGGCGCCTGGCCAAAAAAATGTCCGAATTAAATATTCGTTCACTGGCGGAATATTACAAGCTACTTACAGAAAGTAATGATGAAGTAAAAGCTTTAAGCCAGGAATTCTTAATAAATGTTACCCGGTTTTTCAGGGACGAAGAAGCTTTCGAAATAATCAGAACTAAGGTTATTCCAATGCTGTTTGCTACTAAAAGCCCTGGTGATATAATTAAACTTTGGGTGGTGGCCTGTAGTAGTGGAGAAGAAGCTTATTCCTATGCTATGTTGTTTGAAGAATACATGGAGGAAAATAAAAAAGAAAACATAACCGTAAAAATATTTGCTACTGATATCGATCAGAGCATGATCGATGCTGCTTCGAAGGGAATTTATTCGGATGATGTTTTGCGAAATGTTTCCCAGGAGCGGATAAATAAATTTTTCATACGGGAAGGTAAAGCTTGTAGGGTAAGTCCTTCTTTACGAAAGTTAATAGTAGTAGCAAAACACGATATAGTAAAAGATCCTCCATTCGGGCAAATTGATTTGTTAAGCTGCCGCAACATGCTAATTTATATGGATCCTCCTTTGCAGAGGAGGATTTTTCAAAAGTTTCATTTTGCTCTTAACGAAAGTGGTTTTTTGTTTTTAGGACCCAGTGAAAATGTTGGTTCTTTAAAAGATGTGCTGGAAGATGTCGACAAAAAATGGAAGATCTATCGCTGTATAAGTAAGGATAGAGTTACCGACTACGAAACCTTTGTAAATCCCTCAGAGAAGAACAATTACCTCGTTGGAACCCTAACGCGTAAAACAAAAAATGCGCTTAATAATTTACCCGAGATTTTTAACGAAACATTGCTCGAAGATCATTCGTATGCGGGTATTTATATTGATAAAGATTTTGACGTAAAACAGGCAATAGGCAATTTTAAAAACTTTATTTCTTTTCCTGAAGATAAATTCAACTTCAACCTGCTTAAACTAGTTCCTATTGATCTTTCAGTAGCATTGAATAGTTTGATCAGGCGGGCTATAAAAGATAATCAAAGGGTAGTTCAACGACGTATTAAAGTTTTGGATGGTACAAATGAACGCCTCGTTGACATTATTGTTAAACCTTACCTGCAACAGAAAAATTACTTGCAGCCTTTTCTTTTTATAATTCTTAATGAAGTAAAAGTTGAACCTGTCATTTTAAAGGATGGAATGCTTCCTCCGGAGGGAGAAGAAAATTCTCAGAGATCAACAGAATTGATGCAGGAATTAGCGGATACCAAAGAGAACCTTCAGGCTTTATTGGAAGAAGTTGAATCGGCTAATGAAGAATTGCAAACCAGCAATGAGGAGATTATTTCTGCTAACGAGGAATTGCAAAGCACCAATGAGGAATTGCAGTCATTAAATGAAGAATTGCATACAGTAAATTCGGAACATCAGCAAAAGATCAAAGACCTGATTGATTTAAATGATGATTTAAATAATTATTTTAATAACACAGAAATTGGTCAAATCCTGGTGGACAGGAAGATGGTAATCCGCAAGTTTACTCCTATTGTTAAGAAACAGGTTAATCTTATTGAATCTGATATTGGCCGTTCCATTGCTGATATTTCAACTAATTTCAAAAGCCTTGATTTTATAAATGAAATCAAGGGGGTAATGCGCAACGGAGCAAGAATTGAAAAAGAAATCCAGGTAGATGAAGACCGTATTTTTGTAATGCGCATTGCTCCGTTTATTCGCCAGGATAAAACGATGGATGGTGTCGTGATAAACTTCATTGATATAACTGAGATTAAAAAACTAAATAATGTATTAGATGCCGTTTTTAATGGTTCTACCAATGGCATACTTGCAAAAAAAGCAGTAAGAAACGAGCAGGACGAAATAATTGATTTTGAATACATGGCAGTAAATAAGGCTGCAGAACATTTACTTGGAATGCGTCCCGGAAGTATTTTAGGAAAAAGATTAACAGAAACTTTTCCTGAAATGCGAAAAGAGTATATTGATGCTTACATCAAAATAATTGAAACAGGTAAACCCGCCACTTTTGAAGTACACCACGAACACAGTAATAAATGGTTTGAGTCGGTTTGTGTTAAGATGATGGATGGCTTGCTGACCACGTTTACTGATGTAACAGATAAACGGAATGCAGAGGTAATGTTGAAACAAGGATTTGATGATTTGCAGAGTACAACCAACCAACTGGAGTTAACCAATCAGCAATTGGAAAAATCAAATTATGAATTGCTGCAATTTGCATCTGTAGCGTCACATGACCTAAAAGAACCATTGCGTAAGATACAGGCATATGGCAATTTGTTTAGAGATAAAGTACGACTTAAACTGGATGAACATGAAACCAATTATTTGGATAAAGTAATTGGTGCGGCAAGAAGAATGCAGTCTTTGATAGATGACATTCTTACATTATCAAAATTAGCAAATAACGAGATTGTTCTTGAGCCTACTGATCTCAATAAGATCGTAGGCAGAATATCCGAAGATCTTGAAATAACAGTTAAAGAAAAAAATGCGGTTTTGAAATTGAATGCTTTGCCAGTTATAAATGCAGTTCCTGCACAGATGCACCAGTTATTTCAAAACCTGATTACCAATGCATTGAAATTTAATGAGAACGATGTTCCTGAGGTTTCGGTATATCAAACTGAAGTGACACCATTTTATAAAGAATCTTTTGGCATTAATGGTAATTATGTTTGTCTTGTAGTTGAGGATAATGGTATTGGATTTGCCGAACAATATAAAGAAAAAATCTTTGGAATTTTTCAGAGATTAAATGGGGCTAATTTCCAGGGAACAGGTATAGGCCTTGCAATTTGCAAAAAAATAGTTGACAACCACAATGGCTTTATCACTGCTGAGAGTGCTGTTGATGAAGGAGCAAAATTTATTATTCACTTACCCGTCAACTAAAGTTTCAATTTGATTTTTTTACTTTACAATTATTCATCCATTTCCTCGATTCTTAAGGTTACATGATATAGATAAGTTCGCTTGGGTTTGATTGTACTGGCATGATTTTACAATCTTAAATGAACCTTCCTGTTAAACCCAAAAACTTATTTTTTATGTTCTATCATGTAAAAGAACTACAGTTCAATGCAAGGGTTTCGAAACCCGATCCGGCATTTGCCACACTTCTATTGGAACAATTTGGTGGCGCAAACGGAGAATTAGCAGCGGCACTCCGATATTTTGGCCAGGCTTTTGGGGCAAAAAATCCATACCCCGATAAATACGATTTGTTGATGGATATTGCTACCGAAGAATTTAGTCACCTGGAAATAGTTGGTGCAACTATTCAAATGTTACTTACCGGCATCAATGGGGATCTTAAGAATGCAGCTGAGAACTCCGAGATCATGCAGTTACTTAATGGTAAAGCCGCAAAAGAAGATATGATACATCAGGGGATGGTTGCCCCTCAGTTATTTGTCGGAACAGCCGGGGGCCCGGCCTATACAAATAGCCAGGGAGTGCCTTGGTCAGCAGCCTATATCAATGGTGATGTGCAGGGCGATTTAACCAGCGATCTACGTTCGAACATCGGCGCCGAAACCCGTGCTAAAATGGTTTATGAATACCTTTTGCAATTCACTGATGACCCCTATGTAAAAGAAACCCTGCGTTTCTTGATGACCAGGGAAGTAGCCCATTTCCAAATGTTTGAAGCAGCATTAGAATCTATTCAACCCAATTTTCCTCCGGGTATTTTACAAAGCGATCCACGTTACAGTAATCTTTATTTTAATATGTCGAGTGGTAATGATTTCCGTGGCTCATGGAATGAAGGATCAAGTACTCAGTTAGGTGAAACTTTTCAATTTATTGATGATCCTATAAAACACAGCCTTGCCACAAATGGCTTACTTGATCAAAAAATACAGGGAACTGATCGTACGGAAGCATCTGTTCAGCAATTGAACGAAGAGTTGAGTGAACTGCGTAGTGAGGAAGTAAATAGCGCCAGTCCCATGAAGAATATGGAATGGAATAAACCTGTTACAACCACGTCCGGAAATGGGGATGGTACAAAATCAATTAAGACAAAACGGACTACTACTTCTTCAAGATCAAATGGCAGCTAAATATATCAAAAAACATAACCAAAAGTTTTCTTCCATAACACCTGTAAACCAGCAAGCGGACCTGTTAGAAATTGTTTTCTATACAGATCCGCTTTGTTGCTGGAGCTGGGGCTTTGAACCTCAATGGCGAAAATTCTTATACCAGTTCCAGAATCAATTAAGTTACCGTTATTGCATGAGTGGTTTATTGCCAGGGTGGCAAAACTATCATGATACAATCACCGCTGTTAGCCGACCTATTCAAATGGGACCTGTGTGGATGCATGCCCAGCAATTATCTGGTATGCCAATGGATGCTACCACCTGGATGAGGGATGCACCGTTGTCATCCTACCCGGCTTGTATCGCAGTAAAAAGTGCGTCAATGCAATCAACACAGGCGGAAGAGATCTACTTACGTTTATTGCGGGAAGCTATTATGATCCATGGCAAAAACATCTCGAAAGAGGAAATTTTAATGAGTGTGGCGATTAAGGTAAAATCAATATTGCCAGCATTCGACACTACAAAATTTCAACTTGATCTAAAAAACGATAACGGGCTTGAAGCATTCAGGAAAGATCTGCAGGAAGTAAGAAACCTGCAAATAAACCGGTTCCCCACACTAGTGATCAGGGGAGAAAATAATAAAGCGGTAATGATTTCGGGTCATCGCCCATATTCCGTTTTATTGGATGCAACAAAACAAGTAAAGGAGTTAAAGCCAGTAGTTGAAACAATTAATGAAAACGACTTCCTGGAGTTTTGGCCATTTGCAACGGAGCGCGAATTGACGGAGATCAGGTCTGTTTAAATGTATGATTGGCAGGCATCTTTTATAAATAGAGCGACTATTTTTATTCGGGTTTTAACCAAATTACTTTTTGATCCGGCACATGCGGCATGCCTATAATATCCCGGTATAATATTGGTCGTCTTGCCTTTTTATATCGGTATCCGCCAGCATTAACTAGTTTATCTGAAGACATGGTTGCTATCACCATTTCATCTCCCAATTTTCTGCATTCGGCTAAAATATCTCCAAAAGGATCAATTATCATCGAACAACCGTTTTTTAGTTGGTTGTCATCCATTCCAATGGCATTCGAAAAAACCAGGTATAGTGCATTATCATACGCTCTTGCAGGCAACCATTTCATCAGCCAATCTCTGCCTTTCATTCCATCAAACTCCAGCCGTAGGGAAGTAGGATCTATTTCCCTGTTAGTCCAAAGTGCAGCATTTACAAAACCAGCTCCGGGCCTGGTTGAAGGAGTGCACATTGTTACATGCGGCATAAAAATAATGTCCGCCCCAAGGAGGTTGGTAGCTCTTACATTTTCTATGATATTGTTGTCATAGCATATTAAAATTCCGCATTTCCAGCCCATTATCTCAAATACACAATAACTTTCACCAGGAGTTATATGAGGATTTATAAACGGGTGCAGTTTTCTATACTTAGCTATCAATCCCTGGCTACCCACACATACATAAGCTTTGTATATTTTGCCGGCATCATCTTTTTCGAACAAGCCTGCCAATAATATGATGTTGTTTTTTTCAGCAATAAGTTGTAGGTGTTTGATACTTTCTCCGTCAGGAATATATTCTGCAATATCCAGCAATTCCGTTTTAGAAAGATTACGTGCAAAAGTGTATCCTGTTACAGAACACTCATGAAAAGCTATTACATGCGCACCGTCTTTAGCAGCCTGTGCACTAAGGGTATCAATTTTTTGTAAGTTGTAAGCTTTATCTGAACTTTTGTGTTCGAATTGTGCTGTGGCAATTTTTATATTCTGCATATTAAAAAAATCAGCAAATAAGAATAAAATAGAAGAATCGGCAATCCTAATTAGTTAATGCAACTGTTTGCTTCACACCTTCAATATAACTGGTTGGTACAAAATTAAAACATGTATTAAACTTCGATGAATCAAAAAAATAATCCCGGTCATATTGATACATCATTTCTGGCATCTCACGCATAAAAGGAATAAACAAGCCCAATATTTTTATTAGCCACATCGGTAAAACAAATAGATCATTTTTTGCATTCATTTCCTTTGCAAATAAAGCAATCATTTCTTTGCCTGTAATTGGCATGTTGACTGTTGGCAAGTGCCAAACCTGGTTGTATGCATCAGGTGTGTTGCCTAGCAGAGCAGTTGCTTTTGCAGCATCTGGTGTATAGGTAAACGAATGTTTCTTATCTGCATCTATAAACCAATTCGGCTTTTTCCCTTTTTTTATATTTTTATAAACCACTTCAATCAGGAAGCTTCGCTCGTTTTCCGGGCCATAAAAATCAGCAGAGCGGGCAATTAAAGCGTTAAGTTTTCCAGCTTTCACTGCATCCATTAGCATAATGGCAATTTCGCTTCTGATTTTGCCTTTCTTGCTCGGAGCATTTACTGGAGAATTTTCCGTCATATTAGAAATAGCCTTAACATCATACAGGTATACATTATCGAAAAACACCAGCTTAGCATTATGTTTGCTACAAGCATCAATTGTAGCCCGCATAAGTTTAGGCCAATTTTCTGCCCATACTTTATATGAGTATTCAAAACCAACCAATAGGTAAACTACCCGGGAACCTTCGATCGCTTTTTCCACCTGGTTAACATCAGATAAGTCTGCAGGGTATAATTCATCAAAATTATTTACCTTTTTAGGATTGCGGCTCACCAATCGTATTTTATCGGTATAAAATGAAAGTTCCTTTGCTAAGATGGAACCTATTGTGCCGTTGGCACCAAGTATGGTTTGCATGCTGTTATTTTACGCTTGCAAATTAAGTATATTGGTATCCCGTGCAAGTATTTTCAATAAGCCGGTTAGATTTACAATTAATGATATGCCTAATTTTAAATGCTGCAGTTTGAAACGATAGGTTCCTTTAGTTTTACCCCTGGGATCAAATCAAGTCAAAAATGCACCGTTGCTAATGTTTGTGATGTTATTTCAATTTGTAAAAGGACTTTTATAATCCCGGCTATACTCATCTATAATCGTTAATTTGCCCTTGAATTTCTACAGTTCAAGCGCAACTAATTTTCTCAACGCCAATTATGTTTATTGCAGCCGTTATTTCATTCGCTTTAAGTATGTTATTGCTATACTATTCCAAAAAAATGTCTGATAGCAAACGGTCTAAAAACAGGGCGATGGTAATGCCATTGAATATCATAGCATTAGTTTTCGGATTGCTAAGCCTTTATTTGTTCTTTCGGGTATTGGATGAAGTAATATGATACATTCTTCTTTATAAATTACTAGGTGTTTTAACCTAAATAGAACGATGATATTAATTTAGGTCGAAAAAGCTTGAAATCAACAGATCTTTTTAACCCCGGATATTTCAAAAGCCTTGGCGAATTTATATCCCATTCAATATTCTCAATTGAATCAACTTTTAGTGATCTGGCAGGCTTGAAAAGCAATTTTTAACTTAAGGAACAAGAGCGGTTTGCGTTATAATCTACCTTTATCCTAATTATAAATTTTGTCTTTTATGAAATGGTTTCCTCTATCGGTTTTTTGCTATAGCTCCTTATTTTTTTATTCCTGTGGAACAGAATCAAATGACCAGGAAAATGCTGCTGTTACGAAAGACACTACTCAATCTTATGCAGAAAAAAGGTTGGCTGGCTTTGCCTCTGTTGAATTAACTGCGGATCTTTCGGCGCTTTCAGCTCAAGAAAAGCAAATGCTACCCTTGCTGATAAAAGCAGCACAGATCATGGATGAATTGTATTGGAAGCAAACTTTCCCCGGAAATAAAGATAGCTTACTTAATAGCATTAAAGATTCAGCAACAAAGCAATTTGTTCTTATTAATTACGGACCATGGGATATACTTAATGCCGATTCTCCTTTTGTAAAAGGCTTTGGACCAAAACCAAAGGGAGCTGGTTTTTACCCTATTGATATTAGCAAAGAAGCATTGGAAACGTCGGATGTAAAAGACAAGCATGGCCATTATTCCATCATCAAAAAAGATAGCAGTGGAAAATTGTATTCTGTGCCTTACCATGTAGCCTTTAAGGAACCATTGGAACAAGCAGCTGCCTTATTAAAAGAAGCATCGGGTTATGCGGAAGATGACGGCCTGAAGAAATATTTGCAATTAAGAGCAGATGCCCTGGTAAGCGATGAATATACCGCTAGTGACCTGGCATGGATGGATATGAAAAACAATGGAATTGATATTATAATTGGTCCTATCGAAAGTTATGAAGACAAATTATACGAAAGCCGGAATGCTTATGAAGCCTACGTGTTGGTAAAGGACAAAGAATGGAGTAAACGACTGGCAAAATATGTCGCTATGTTACCGGGATTGCAAAAAGGTTTACCTGTTGATGAAAAGTACAAGCAGGAATCACCTGGAACTTCTTCAGAACTAAATGCCTATAATGTTATTTATTATGCAGGGGATTGTAACAGTGGAAGTAAAACCATTGCAGTAAATCTTCCAAACGATGAAGAGATACAAAAAACAAAAGGCACCAGGCGTTCGCAATTAAAGAATGCGATGAAGGCTAAATTCGATAAGATAATGATCCCGATCGCAAACGAGTTTATCGATCCATCTCAATTGAATATGGTTCAGTTTGATGCTTTTTTTTCTAATGTGATGTTTCACGAAGTAGCGCATGGGTTGGGAATAAAAACTACTATAAATGGTAAAGGCACCGTACGAAACGCATTACAGGAACAAAGCAGCTGGCTGGAAGAGGCAAAAGCTGACATACTCGGTTTGTATATGATTTCAAAGCTGGTTGAACAGGGCGAACTCGATGGTCCTATCGAAAATTATTATACCACTTTTATGGCGGGTATATTAAGATCGGTTCGTTTTGGTGCTGGGGAGTCGCATGGTAAAGCAAACATGCTGGCTTTTAATTTTTTCAATGAACAAGGAGCGTTTGAAAAAACAACTGCGGGACATTATAAAATTAACTTTGATAAGTTTCGCGCTGCTATGAATGAATTAAGTAACATAATACTAACGCTACAAGGTAATGGTGATAAAGTTGCAGTTGCAGCGTTACTCAAAGAAAAGGGAGTAGTCAAACCAGCTTTACAGGAAGATCTTAATAAACTACAACAGAAAGGAATTCCGGTTGATATAACATTTTTACAGGGTACTAAAGTGTTGGGGCTGGAATAATATTAATTAAAGCGAAGTATCGATTGCTATTAAATTTTTAACCCTGTAGTTCTGTATTGTTGGTTACTGTTTTGCGTCTTCTTTGAAATAGATGCTTTAAAAATTTGGGTGGTAGTGCCTCTGCCCATATTTTTGCGCTCCCAAACCAGGAATGGAATGGCAGGATGCCCGATAGTATAATGGTAGTACGACAGTTTTTGGTACTGTTTGTCTTGGTTCGAATCCAGGTCGGGCAACAAAAACCGAAGCGAAAGTTTCGGTTTTTTTTTCGAGTTTGATTTTTTTAGTTTTGCATTAAAATTGCCCGATAGTATAACGGTAGTACCGCAGATTCTGGTTCTGCTTGTCTTGGTTCGAATCCAGGTCGGGTAACTTAAAACCCGCGCAAACGCAATGTTGGCGCGGGTTTTAGCTTTCCTTGAATTATTTACCGACATGTTTACCGACAATTATGCGCTTTTTTTGAGATTTTATTTGTGTCGGTCACCAACGACCCTGAACTTAAATTATGTCCATTGTAACCCCGAATTTTTTGGATTTTTGTTGAATTATTTGTCGGTAAATTAAATGAAAGGCTAATAATGCCTCAATTGCTTAGCTTTAAGGCTAGGTTCGATTTTACCGCAGGAACACGTGTATTGTAGTACGAAGTCGAAAAAAAAGCGGAGTAATTTGCTTTTGCGGAAAGTAACTAAACTACCTTATCTCAATTTTCTAGAAATGGCCAGTTATTGAGATAACGGGCGCATCATTATTTTTCTTTAACCTAAGATGGAAGTCTATCAATTATATTGTGGCGGTATCTGCATTTGCCATTATGAAAGAAAAAGTGATTCGAGTTCAGGTTTCCAATATTGAAAATCCCGACCATTAAGAGAGCGGACCTGATGTATTACTGGAGCTGTCACAAGTTCACCTTTTATACGACGGCCGTTGCGCATTTTGCGTAGTGTTTCTTTTGATTTTCCTGTAAGTGCAATTGCCTCTTGTTCCGTAATCCAATTTCCTCGAGTTGGGGTGACTTTAGACAATTTTTGATCAATTCGGTTTAACATAGCTGTAATTTTTTGCCACTCGGCTATGGGAATAGGTACGTATTGCATTTCAAGGATTTTTTTAAATTTTGTCTAGCCTATTTCATAATTAAATGAGGTAATGACAAACGATGGCTCATTAAAATGAATAAAATTGTTCGTCGGAGGGAAGTAGTTAACTTATTAAATAGACCAAGCTTCTTTTCTTGCCATTGAATGAAGGCCAATATTGGATGTATCCCAACCTTTGCAACTCTTGCAAACATCTATAATAAGTACCAGGAGAAGTAATCTTTGCTATTCGCATCAACTCTGAACGGCAGAGAATTATAGGTAAATCCATTTCCTGATTTCTTCTTAACATTAATATACCCAGGTACAAACTGATATGAGAAGGTCCAATATGCGGATCATCCCATATCAATTTGAAAAACTGACAAACCTGAGGTGTTATATCCATGGTTAAGGCACTTTCTGTTTTTTGCTTTGCTTTTTTCCAGGTGCATCATTGTTTTGCTTAGTTGTTAAGCTTATTTTTTGATCGTTGGTGGTTTGTTGTTTTTGTGTATCCTGGTTCAGAACAAACTGATTTAACCGACTGGCAAGGTCATTACCTATGTATTGTTTTTCTAACAATTTATCGGTTGGGATACGCTGCTTATTCTCATCGTAAACATTAAGAGACCCAGTGGTGATACTCGGGGATACAAATAATTTCTCCTCTTTGCCGTCAGGTCCAACAAAAGTTGCTTTTTGAAGATTACCCCTGTGTAAAGAGTCGATCAGAGATTGTTTATAAAGTTCGTTGGTTAGTTCTTTTATCGGATACTTGTTTAAGACTTCGTTCAAGTCAAATCCATAATTCTTTGTGTATTGCTTCAGTTCCTTGTTGCCATTGTCAAGCACATTCTTAAAATTCATTTTGACCCAGGCTTGATACTCTTGTCCTTCGTTACTCACAAGAGTTTTATGAACCGGGCGACCAGATAATAAATTGTATGCTTCTTTAAGCGTGTATTTGTTTTCGGTTGAAACCTTTTGATCATTCGTTTGATCGTCTCCGGTAGAAGGCTTTTTTGTGATATAAAAGGTTTGTTTCTCACTTGATGCATGCCCCTCTTTCTTTAATTGTAAATCAAATTTGTTTAAAAAGTAGTGATCTGAGGTTGATGATTTCTTCAAATGCAACGTGGCGGAAACTTTATCTCCTTCATACTCCTTTTTGAAGTTGTGTTGAATGATTGGTACTCCTTGTTGCATCTGGTAAACCAATTCTGGTGTAAATGCTTCTGCGAATCCGACTTTTTTCAATTGCCCTTCATTGAAAGCCAGCGTTTTGTCGTCCATGATAATTCGATTTAATTTTTTTGAATATTGTACTTTAAGGTTAGTATGTCGTAAGAGAATCTTGCTTCCTGATTATTGATTTTGCCTTTATTAATGTATAGTGGCTTATTTTGAATTGTAGGTTCCGTCCTCCATTTGTTTCATTAATTACCATTATAATCTCTTTTGTTTTTGGGATAGTAAAGGGAATAAAGGCGAACAATTTAAAGCCTTTAGAAAGACCATTAATCGTTTCACTTCCTTCAGTGTATTGTGGCACCAATTCTTGTTCCTGGATAGCAGTTCTTTTTGTTCTTCTGCGATCCCTAACCAGGAAGCGAACCTGGTCGATTTTATAGTCAATCTGCGATTTGTTGGTTAGTTGTATAGTGAACCACATCGATCTGTCAGCAATGTAAATTCCAGTTAAATGCAACTGTATCTTCTGCTCTCTAATCACGGTACGCATAAAAGGTCTTTCCTTCTTTATCCGTTTAGCTATGCTCTTATAAGCTTCATCATTTAAGTTTGCTCCTGAAATTTGCACCGGCTGCACAAGATTTGTCGTATCGGGTGTTAAAGCTAGATTCAGGATCTTCGGATCCTGGTTATAATCAATGATAAATGAGTACAATCTGCCATCCTTTGTAATTACAGAAAGATTGGTTTGTTGAAAGTCATTGGTTTCTGCTTTAAGCTGCAGGATATTATCTGTACCCTTTGCTTTTTGCACCAGTATTGCATGGCTGCCTCTATCTACACTAACAATAGGGTAGGCGAAAATAAGGTTGCTTGTTTTAGTGTCTGTGATTTCAAACGAAATTGAACCAATATTCCTGGTAAATAGTGTATCATTTTGTCTTGCAATACCGTCGTATGTCGACTTGAGTAAGCTTATAAAAATTATGGCATTTATTGTGACTACTTTCATAACGCTATATTTATAGTCTTGACGTCTTAGTTATTTAATGTTTTTGTTGTTTAGTAGCAGCCGGTATCCTGATCTAATGGTTACTCTAATCAATTTGGCTTTTTTGCTAATCAATGATTTCGCAGCTTGTAAGCCTGCGCTTGCAGCTTGAGCGCTAAGCGAAGGATCGAGTGACACTCTCATACTTTGTGCTAATCTATCAGTTGATTCACTGGTAATATCTTTGGTAATTACTCCTGGTATGAATATCCCTTCAAGTCCGTCAAGGTCATAGGCAGAAAGGTTGACCGGAAGTATGGTAGATTGATGCCTGATAGATTTTATATTGATATTTAATCTTTCACCTTCGAGATTCACTGATCCAAAAACATATTTATTTTTCGGAATAGTATAACCGTTGATTATTAAATCATCAGGTATTCTAATTTTTACAATGGACCCACTAGAGAATGTTTGAGTTTCATCGATAATAGCTGTTATTGTATTTTGAACAGGTGCCGAAGTGGGGTTTTCTTCCAATGAATAAAACGAATTCATTTTGATTTTTTCACCTAAACTGTTATTTAAAGTTGATGTGTTTTTTTCACTGATTAGAAGTGAAATGTTGCCATTTTCATTATTGCTTACCAGGAAATTTGGAACGCTATCACTTGCTTCAGATACTGAAGTTTTCTGCCTAATTCTCTCAGGATGTTGCACATCTAAAATTTTCTCTAATAGACCATTTATTTGTTGTAATTCAGGATCTGAGCTATCCGAAGTTTGCATGTTATGCATCATATTTTGTAACTGGTCTAATTCATTATTACTCGTTAGCGAAGTATGGTTTCGTCCATCGATGCCGCTTGTTTTGTTTTTCTCATTTCCCTTATTGGTTTTTGATGAATTCATAGCAACATTTAGTTTTGCAATCTGATGATAAACTTTCTGTTCATTTAGATCCTTGTCCATTTGTAGTTGGGTCGGGGAGGGGTCGTACTGAAATCGCATGCGAGTATGATCATAACCATTAGACCTCAAATCGTAAAGGCTATCATTCCTGATATTTTCATTGTCTTCATTATACAATGAATAATACGGATCATTATTCAACCATGACCTGAATTTAGCGGAATCCTTATCAGCCTCTTCATAATAGCGAAGTTTGCTCCAACTGCTATCATTATTTGTTATAGCACCAGGTAAATTGAAATTTAGTCCTTTGCTAAGTTTTGGTTTTTCATTCCTGGTTGTACCAATTAACCCTACCGACCAAAGGAGAAGTGCAAGGAACGGAAGGATTATTAGTGGCATTGCTAAAAGAAATTTGTGCTTTCTAACTAAGGCGTGGATGGATGTTTTTTGTTGTATCATTTCATTTGGTATTTAATTATTGGTAAACGCGGTGCAGAATTCTTATACTATCTATCAAACCTGGTCTGGCTTTGACAAAACTGTCATAAATGTTTTTGCCTACTGGTGTTTGTTCGAGACTATCCAGGTAGTTTTTGAAATCAATGATATTATTATATTCAGGTCCGGGTAGTTGTTGGAATTTTCGAAATGAATCGTTCTGATTAGTTCCAGGTACGTGAGCAGGTATAATTATTTTCTCTATGCTAAATCCATGATTTTCATTTCTTAGGGCATTGATTATAATGAAAATGGATAGCGTGGAACTCATACCGCAGAAAATAAAAAGCGTAAAAATCTTTCCTCGTTTGCTGATTTTTTCTGTTACAGTTGTAAGGTATTCAGCAGTCTTTATCAGTCTGCTATTTATCTTACGAGCTAATTTTTTAGTTGGATAAACGAAATATTTTCTTTTTGAGGTTATCTCTAACTTATTGCCTTCCACTATTATCGTATTTGTGATTTGAGATCTTTGTTTTCCAGTGTATTCCATTTTTCAATCAGGAAGCCATGTGAGTTGTTATCACTGCGGCTTACATTCCGGAGATAACCTTCAGTAATAAGACTGCGTGTTGCAATGCTCGTTGTGCGAATAATTTGTTGCTTGGCATAGCACACGAAATAGTATGGATAGGAGATGGTATTCACATTGACACTGTCAATGCTAACCTTTTGACTAATATTACCCGCAATGATATTCGCGTAATAACCATTTTCTTTCAGATTCTCATACTGTCTCTTAGCTGAAACATCTGCCAGGTACAATGCCTTATTAATATTCGCTTGTATCACTTTCTCATCAGGGTCTAGTGTAAACAGGTAATAGTGGAACATGGCAACATGATCTTTTGCTTCTACAGAAATGTTGTCTTTTCTCTCAGACGCAAATGCTTCCAATGCTTTTCCATTAGCAATCACATACACTTTAGATTGTGTTAGGGCTGCTAGTTGATAGCTTTTGTATAGCACCAGGCCGCAAAGCGCCAATGAGCCTGTAACAATTACTAAGGTGAATAGTCGTATATACCTGAATGCGGTATCAATGTTTTTTGTTTTTGTAAACATGCTTTGAAATTTGATTTACTATAAGCCCATCATCTCCCGACCGCCCTGGAAGGTCTTATTTGCAGTGGATGTGGTGGCTGTGATGGTTGTGGTGGTTGCAGATGTTGCCATGCCTGTGGCCTTAGAGGTAAGTGCATCACCTCCACTCACCCATAAGATGTGATTAGCTATAGAAGGGACAGTAAAATAACCGATAATGCCTATGATCATGAAAACCAGGTATCCCATATCGGTGGGACTGAAAAATGTGTCGCCTGTTTGGCTTATTTGTCCAATGTCTATTTTCAGCATGTTCTCCTGGATTTTTGCGATCACTGAACCGAAGATGTTGGCAACTGGCAACCAAAGGAAAACGTTAATATAACGGGCGAGCCAATGACGTAAGGTGTGATGAAAACCATCGAAAACACTTAATCCAAATACCAGTGGACCCAGGATAGAAAGTATAATTAAATTAAAAGTGCGAAGAGTATTTATACAGAGGGATGCTGCTGCAAATAGCACTTGCAATACTTCACTCATCCATTGTTTAATGGAGTTGCGGAAATTGTAAGATGCTTTTGCCATAGCGAAACGTACATCATTGCCGATGCCTTCCAGCATCCCTTCATTATCTGGTTCGGAAGTTGGGTGAGTATATTTATACCATTTTTCCCTGTCACCGTCACCTGTAGCGCCGACATACATCTGCCATATATCTGTTTGTTTTATTGCATGTTCCTTTTGTTTTAATAAAGCTGCTATAGCCGCATCAGAATTAGTGACCATGCTTGCAGTACCGGAAACGGTCGGTTTCATAACGCCGTTTATAAGCCCTATAACAGATGGGAATATTAAAATGGCAAAACCAATAACAAAGGGCCTGAACAATGGGTAAAAATCTATCGGCTCAGCATTTGCCAGGTGTCGCCATATTCGGGCGGCAATAAACCACATTGCAGCGAAACCGGCAATACCTCTACCAACGCCAATCAGCTTGCCACATAATGGGAGCATTTCGTTATATAGTTGGTCTAAAACAAGGTGTAGTCCTGTTATACCAGTTGTTGCGCCCGTTTCCTGTGCGCGGCTTATAAATGGCATAGTTATTCCGATGACAGTCGTAACTGCCATTCTCTTCATATTTTGCATAGTTGCAATACTTTACAAGCTCACTAAATCAATAACCTCATTTCATTCGATGCTTAAAAGCATTTTCTATCACCTTACTATCAGAGTACGGTTCAAATTTTCTACGTCACGGTTTTCTTTTGCACGTTGTAATGCCAACAAAATATTTTTGTTATTGAAGGAACGCAGAAATAATAGCTTATCCTGCATGTCTTCGTGGATAGTGTTGATAATTGTTAGTCTTTCAATGTCACTCATCCTAAGTTCACTTGCTGTTATTATTTTAAACAGATCATCAAGGTTTTTGAGAGATAATTTGAAAAGGTTGTTATATACTTTCGCCATATAATTTATCTCTCCAGGATTAAACCATCCGCCTGCTTTTGCTTTTTTATAAGCATTTTTGTATTCCTTCAATATTTGTATTTGATATTTAACTATTTCAGCGCACCTGCTATAATTTTTTAAGGCTGGATTAACTGCCAATAAATTTTCCAGGAATATGTTATGCAAATCGAAGTTTCCTTTGGATAGATCTTTTATGGTGCCATATCCCCCTGATACTATTTCGTAGCCTTTTTTAAGATCGGCAAGTATCTGCTTGAATTGCGCCAATTTTTCTACGTTCAAAGCCAGTTGTTGCAATTCCGTTCTTTGAGCAAAGGATTCTGTAGTGAATATGGTTGTAATTGATACCAACAGGATAAGTTTTATTTTCTTCATTGTTTCTATCTTAGTAAATTCTTGATTATAACCAGAGCTATTTATAGGATAATTGCATAAGACCTGTTTCTTTTTGCTCTTTCTTTCTTTGAATAACTAGCAACTTTAAGTCATCATTTAACTTATATGCAAATTCGAGGCTGCCCACCATGTTGCCATAGATTTCATTTATATAGCACACTCTGTCCTTATCGCTCATGGTAAATAAATGGGGAGTCAATATTGATATAAATTGATTATTATGTTCCCTGCAATTTTGAACGAATGATTGTAGTACGCGTTTGATGTATCTCTTTTCATTTAGGGTTAATAATTTTTCATTAAGTAACAACCTGTTTATAGAATTGCATTTCTCGATTACCACGGGATAAAGAGCTTTGATTTGTTCTGCTTTTTTAGATTTTAGAATAGTTGGATTAACCTGTTCTAAGCTTGAAAAATATCTTTTATCCAAAAAGTTATGTCCTGATTTATACTCGCTAATCGTATTTAGTCCAGATTTGGCAATGGTATAACCTTTGTTTAAATAATCCAGGTAGAGCTGCAATCCGGTAATTTGTTGTAACAGATATTTCTTTTGTGTAGCGGATTGCTTGATCCATTCTTCGAGGGTTTGGCACCAGCAATTTGAGCCTGTTAAGTATAATATTACACTGATCAAAAAAGCGCTTTTCATTTTTCAATAGGTTATTTTATTAGAATCAGTTTAAACCGTATAGTGATTTGACCAATTTGAAATCGAGCATGTCTTTTGAACGACTAAGGCTCAATCTCGCATTTTGATTATTAAATAACAGTAAGTCATCTAGTGTATTATCTAATCTGGAAGACACATCTTCTAAAACTGTCAACCTATCTGCGTCGTTCATTTCGAGGTCATACGGTGTTATTACCAACAGAAGGTGATCGATGATAGAAAGGCTTTCGTTTATAATTCCCGTATAAACAACCATCATATATTCAAGTTCCTTTGGCGAAAAATGAGCATCTTTCTTGAAAAGGTTAATGGCAGCTTTATATTCCGAAACTATGCGCACCTGCTTATTTATTATCTCTTTCACGTTTGAATAGTCGCTTACTGTTTGTTTAATTTGCTGGAATTCTTCGAAGTATTTTTCGTATTGAGCTTTATGCTTTGTAGTCCATTCCGATATTTCATCCAGCTTAAGTTTACTCATCATATTCTCCATTGATTTCTGGGCATTTTGTAGCCATATCGTTTTGTTTTGCAGCCGCTGTACCTTTAGATCCATAGCTTTTATTGCTTTAATAAAAGCTTGTTGAACTATCTCGCCAATTTGGGCGTTTGTTACTAAGGGCCGTGTTATAGTTATAACAAAATATACTATCGTAAGGATTGTTCTTCTCTTTAAAAAATGTTTTTCCATCAGTTTTTTGTTATTTTATTATACTCACTTTTTCCCATTTGCATTTTATTCTGATCGGGATAAAAAGTAAATGTTCTTTCCTTGTTTAGAATATGAAGCTCTTTTGATTTATCATCGTAAGCAGCCATGTATACATGGTTTTCATTTTTAAGCGGTTGGAGTTTTCCATCAATTGATTGTTGGTAACTGCTATTGTTTATAACTTTGAATTTGTTATTCGAGGCATCAAGCACACTTATTAGAATGGTATCCATTCCTTTTGCAAACTCCTGGTTAATTTCTTTTACGTATACTCCGGGAATGAAAGTTTTAATGTTATCACTTTGTAATGTTGAGCAGCTTGAAACAAAAATTGCAGTGACTAGCTGAACTAATAATTGCTTTTTCATGATACTTAATTTTTTGTTCATTAAGTTACCTTAATTCAAAAGGTTGGTTTTGCAAGTATTAGGAGATTTTATTCACAATGTGAATAACTGAAATCTTATTTTTTAATTTCTTCTTTCGCCAGGACAGCTATACCTTTTTGCATGCTACCATATTTTTCTGTGTAAGCATTTACTTTCATTTTTTCTGTCTCTTCTGTAGTGTAGGCCAGATATTCTTCCCTGGAAACTTCAGTGCGGTAAACCTTAGATAAAATTCCTCCAAGTGAAATGAAGACCTCTTTATAATTGTGATTATAATCATTTGCTTTATTGACTGATAAAACCAATGATTTTTCATTTTCGGTTAACCCTAATAGCTCCTGAATTTGATCAAACTTGTTTTGATATTTTGATTGGTCTAATAATATCTTGCAGTCGCTGTTGTTTATAATTGCCTGCTTTACGACTGGGGACGAAATTATATCCTCTATTTCCTGTGTAACTACCACAGCTTCCCCGTAATATTTTCTTACTGTCTTAAATAGATACCTGATATATTCTGCCATCCCTTCCCTTGCAATTGCTTTCCACGCTTCTTCAATTAGTATCATTTTTCGAATCCCTTTTAACTTGCGCATTTTACTAATGAAAACTTCCATAATAATGATAGTAACAACAGGGAACAGTATTGGATGATCCTTTATATTGTCTAATTCAAACACTATAAATCGCTCGTTCAATAGATCTAAGTTTTGATCCGCGTTTAGTAAATAATCAAATTCGCCACCTTTGTAGTATGGTCTTAGTACATAAAGGAAATTGGCAACATCAAAATCCTTTTCTTTTACTTTGTCTTCTTTCAAAGTTTGCACAAAGTGATCTCTTAAATACTCATAAAATGAATTAAAGGATGCAAAAAGTTGTTTATCCATTATGTATGCATAATACAACTGCAAAGCATTAGAGAGCGCCACGTATTCACTACGATTAAACCCTTCATTGTCTTTTTTCCATAACGCAAGTAACAGCGTTTTAATGCTTTCTTTTTTTTCTGTGTCTAGTAGGTCTCCTGGTAAAATATAAAAAGGATTAAATCTAATGGGCCTTGTTTCACTATAGGTAAAGTAGTAACCATTAACTAATTCACACAACCCCTTATAGCTATGTCCTACATCCACTAAAACAATATGAGTTCCCTGTTCATAATAGCTTCTTACCATATGGTTGGTAAAAAAAGATTTACCGCTTCCGCTTGGCCCAAGAATGAATTTATTTCTATTGGTACATATTCCCTTCCTGATAGGTTCATCTGAAATGTCGACATGTACTGGTTTGCCTGTTAAACGGTCGCCCAGTCTTATGCCAAATGGACTTATTGAATTTTCATAATTTGTTTCATAGTTTATAAAACAAGCAGCTTGTTCGGCAAATGTGTCAAAAGTGTCATTTATCGGAAAATCACCCGCATTTCCAGGAATTCCAGCCCAGTATATTTGTGCTGCTCCGACTGTTTCGATTTTAACCGTAGCTTCCATTTGAGCCAAAGCCGAGGTAACCAGGTTATTGACCTCTTTAAGTTGATCCTTCTTATCAGCCCATGCCAGTATATTGAAATGAGCTTTTACAGGCAGCCTTTGTTCGCTAATGCATTCATTCAGGTAATCGTTAACGGCATCTCTGGTAATTGCGTTTTCCCGGCTATAACTGGAGAGTGATTGAAGTTTGAGCCTTTTACTTTCAAATTTTTTTAAGATTTCAGTGGTATTGCCAATAAAAATGTATTGGTTGTAAATATGGTTACAAGGTAAAAGCAATCCTATGTTGGTTGTGAAGCCCGTTGAGAATCTTGTTCTGTCAGTACTGTATTTTTCATACCGGTCTTGTGCACTACAAACCGAAGGTAAATGGGTGGTATCCGCTAAAGTGTATAGTTGGCAATATTTTTCACCTACCATGAAATTATCTTTAAACGTCAAATCTGCCACTTGTAAATCTTTTTTGGTTGAACAAAGGCTGCAATAGCGTTCAATTAACCCTGATTCGGTTTTCTTGCTTAAGAGTTCTTCTTCCTTTACACGTTTTGAACGAATGCCAGCATCTTGCAAAATCCTTTTAAACTGACCTGCACAATCTTCCAGTTCTTCAACTTTTTCACTACTGATGGTTTGGTAGGGAACAATTTTGTTATGTATGAGACTGGAAAGTAAAGAGGTTGATGATTTGCCTGGTGCAGCTTTCCTGGAGATCATGATATAGGTATGATGTTTTAGGAACGGGCGTTCATTAAAATGCCTTTCACTGCTTCGGGATAGAAAACTTATATCAGGATTTTGATAATTACTGGTATAAGAAGTTTGAATGAACCAATCTTGCTTATGGAATATGCTACCATTTGGAAGTACTTTAAGCGCTTTAACAAAGGCCATGTGCAAACTCTCTAAGTTCTCATTTGATAAAGTAAATATTTCTGGCAAGTCAACTTCAAACGCGATTGTTATATCCCCTTGTGTAGAAAGAATGCAATCATGCTCTATATCCAGTATTGGCAATATGTCCGCTAACCGCTTTTCCATTATTTTTTAATAAAAATTTTCCTGGTGTTATTTTTTACAACTGTTGGCAACATTTTTTGCGCTGCTTTTTTCATCATGCCATATTCTCCATATTTATTACTTAGAGTGTAAATGCATGAAAACAGCGTTCCACCTAATAGAAGTATAATGGCCAAACAGACATAGGTATTTACTCCGATAATGTAAATAATGGCAAACAGCACCAATAAGACTACTAGTCCGATTCCCAGGTACCAGATATATTGCGATTTCAAACCTTTAAATTCCATGCTTTTGTTTATTCCCTTATTGATTTTGTATTTGCTGCCTGCCATTATTTTCATTTTTCAAAGTCCAAAGAAGGATCGCAAGACTGTTGCTACAACAACAAGAAATACGCAGGATCCAAACCATGCTGCGGCCGTTGATCCGGTGTCCGGGTGACCAGCACTCCATTTTTGATATACCCTAACGGCACCAATTAATCCAAGAATAGCACCCACTGCATACATTAGGTTACAACCTACATCGAAGTAGCTTCTAACTTTTGTGTTGGCTTCATTAATACCCGCTATTCCATCCTGCGCGATAGTATGAATGCTTGTTAAAGTGGAGAGTGTGCCTAAACAAATCTTTTTCAAACGTTTGCTGGATTTATTACACCCATTTTTAAATTTGATTTCCATACTTGTGATGTTTTTATTGTACTCTGATTTTTAATTCTGGTTGGTTAACTCTTTGTGTATGTTGCCGCCATGCCCACTTGTTGGGACAGGTTGGGAGCGGGCAGGCGGTTCAACATACTTAACCAAAAGACACACTGCTTAATCACTCACACATTACCTCATTTTTAATTGCAGTGGTCAATTGGATATTTTTTCTATTTAATTAATAGTTCCAGATTTGAGTGAGTTCATCCGGGGTCATATGAATATTGCAAGTCATTTCACATTCAGCGGATATTAAGTTTGAAATTCCTAACTGGTACCCGCTGTTCTTAACCGGATACTTTTTAAGCAGGAGAGGAAGCATTTGTAATAAATCTTCTTTTCGGCAATTTTCTGCAGCTGATTGTTGCAGATAGACACGTATTTCATTTACAAGGTTGTTAATTACTATGGACAATTCGTTTTCATATTCTTTCAGGTTTGAATCATCGCCTTTTGAAGGTTGCTGTGAGACCGGCTCGTTATATTTTCTATTAAAACTGAGTTTGCTATGATGTAAAACATAACTTAGAAATAAGTAATAGATAATTGTGGCTGCTACACATATAAGAAAGAACGTTGGCCAGGAGATAATAGGATTAAACATTTGAAGCATTTTTTTGAATCTGGAATAGTGCTGTTTTGTATAACAAATATGATATAAAACCTAGCCTGTTTCAAATATGGTTACCCCTTTCATTGATCTATTAAATCCGCCTTAACTTGCTGACAATTAAGTGTTTGTTTGAATTTTACGTTGTGGAAATTATTTTGTTACGATTTTCTTCATTGTTTCGCAGACCGATTTGTATCTGCATTAAGTTTTTCATTTTTCATGATATTTTCTATGTCATCAATTTTTCTTAGTATCCTTCTTAAAATATTTTGGACTGATTTAAGGTTAGTCAGGCTTATGCTATAATAATATTTATATAGGGTTTCTGGTTTAAATTCATCATATACTCCTTTTGTTAACGTTCGAACATTTTGAGACATAAACCTTACCAGGCTACTTAGCCCGTTTTTCTTAATTCTAATTACGCCAATTTCAATAAAACCCCTTAGGAGTAATGCGAGTTCTTCAATAGATAAACTGGTCATAAGTTTTGTTGTACTCTCAACACTTGTCTCAAGAATTGACTCATCAGATATTGAATAGAGTTCTTTCTCCTTCGAAGAAATTAGTCTGCGAATCCAGTCACTCAGAGATCTTGCAAGAATTCGATCATCTGGCCTAAAGAAAAGTTCGTGGCGTACAGGAAGATGTTTGAAATGCAGATGGCAATTCCATAAGTACTTTAGTTGTAAAGCTGGATCTTCGTTTTCTTTTATTTGTGATAGTATGTATTCCTTGATAGAATTAAATACTTTTTCACTATTGTAGTTTACGTAACAAATGGTATTTACCAGGTTTGTTGTGAATTTCTTTGTACTACTATTGTTAGTAGATATGCTTTTAAGTGAAATTCTCAACCATTCATAAAAACTCAATCTGTAATAAGTAATATGTTGTTCTTTATCCTCGTAAATCCAATCATCTATGCCATCTATGATAGCTTCTGCCAGGTACTCCGGTACATTCCTTAATTTGAAGTGAGATTCAACATCCGCTAATTGTTTTTTTAAATTATTCCTGGTAATTGCCAGGCAAAAATTGGGCACCAGCAAATGTTTATCCATTATATCTGGAAATGCTTCAAGTATAAAAAGGAAAAGATCTTCAAGGAATACTTGCCAATTTGTTATTCCATAATTTTCTTTATATAGATGACTGCCTATTGTTATCAAAGCCAGCTGATGTTGTCTTACATAATTTTGAAGTACAGATGGCTGTAGACTAGTGCATGCCGTTTTACGCCAGGCAATCTTGATATTCTTAACTTCAAGTAATACGATTTGTTCTAAATTGAAGCTCTCAAAATCACCTTGTCCTGGTTCTGGCGAAGTAAGTAGTTTTTCTAGGTTTGCTAATTCATATTGCATTTCTTCAAATTTTCGATAGTTTCAAATCCAGTCGATAAAAATTCATTTTTCGGTTCATTCTTGTCCAGTCTCTAGTAGCAATTTTGAACATAGGTGTCCTTATAAGTTACTTTTGAGTACTTATTATTCAAGCTATAATTTGCCGAAATTTTGCCAGATCACGCGATTCGCGTCTTTCCGTCGAATTGCAGGTCAGGGAAAGATTACCTTTTCAATGCTCTGGTATTTTTGCAGGTATTTACAGAAATTCGAGATCAGGCTCTTGATTTTCAGTGTGAAAAATTGAGTAAGTGTTATTAATTATAAAGCATGTGGCAATTAACCCAAAAACTGCAAAGGAGATCAAAGGAATTACAAGTTCAAAAGTTTGATTCTTATTTCCTGGATAAAAGAAAATAATTAGTGAGACCATCATAAGGGAAACTCCAGTTAAGTTAAGTTTAGATCTTAATCTCACAGAAAGCATTTTAACATAGCTCCCGATAAGTATTAGTACTATACCTAATAGTGCGAAGATTGCATAAGGAGCCCCATGTGGTAACGCCATTAGCAGGTAAAGAAAATACAAGCCCCCAAAATTGTCACCTTCAATTAACAACATAGGGAAGATGCATATTAAAATGATTGGGTGGCCGATTGTTTTTAGAGCTTTCATTTATTAATATTTTAATTGCATGGTCCATGGCTTTCTGCCACCCAGCCTTTGAAGCCAGGTATAAGGATATTAGTGGCCTCTGAACTGCCTGCTAATTTTAAATTAGATAATTCTTTGAAAAGACCTTGAGGTGTATAACTTCCGTTTGGTGCCATTCCACCCGGAATATCATATCTTGGAATTAAGACTTTGTTATCAGTGTGGCGTATTGAATTAAATACTTCCAATGCAAAATCAGTGCAATTGTATTCGTCTATATCATATTTAATTGAATTAGACAGGTATCTTATTTGGGTAAGCATCTCCTGGAATTTAGTTTGGGTGAGTTGCATTTTAATAGATGCATTAAATTCATGTCCGCTGTTGTCTACAAACTTTCCTTCAACTGGTGCAGGGGTTAACATTGTTTTCCAGTTGGTTTGCGGATAAAAACCTATATTTTGTATTACCGAATTACTGCCATTGCTTTTCTTAATTTGCAAAAACGTATGACCTGGTGATTCTGTTTCCCAGTTAAACATCATTGAGGGATCGCCATCAACAGGTAAATCAGTAAATAGCTCCACTGAATATACAGCACCTGCATCAGGTATCTGACTAAAGCATTTTAAATACGATTCAATCGATATAGGCTGGTTTACTACAGATGTTTCAAATCCTATTTCGATAACTGGAGCGGAATTAGCACCGCCGGAAGTAGTTTCATCGGTATAATATGAAGAGCCGCTAGTGCCAGCTGGGAAATAATAATTGAAGCTGTTTAACTCTCCCAGGATGCTTTGCAAATTCATCCATTCACTTAAAGTCATGCCACCATTTTGATTAAGGTCTCCAACTACAATTACATCAGGTAATGTTGAAGGTGAAGGCTCTGGTTGTGAAAAGGATAGCATTTGAACTTCTCTATCTTTTTTCAACTTTAGACGCCGACCATTTCTGATTTTCTCATTTACCAATATCTCATTATTCAAGGAGCGAATTATTAATGATCCATTGAAAATAAATTGCTTTTTTTCGTGTACACTTTCTTCGCGTGTTAACGTAACTATCTTGCCATTTAAAATTTTTCCTTCATTGTTAGTTTTTAAAAGAATAAAATTCATTCCACTTTTAGTTTCAAAAGGGATTTTTATGGCTTGAAAATTAATACTATCTATCTTCATTAGCTGTGCTTTGGTGAAATTAACATCTCTAAAAACATTGTCTGTAAGGTTAGCTTTCAGAGCCATTTTTATAGTTTCAATTTGTTTCATATTGCTGGAGCTACTTGTGATTTCCTTTTTGCAAGACAATAAAATCACAGAGCTAACTAATAGGGTGATTAGCGTTTTCATAAGGTTTGTTTTCTTATTAAAATTATAGATTCCTGTATAAATTATAAGTTGATAAATATCAAGAAAATCTATTTTTTGCTTCTTATCCGGCTTAATGTCTCTTCAGTTATGCCAAGATAAGACGCGAGGAATTTGGCCGGTACCCGTAATATTAATTCAGGGTAGTAGTCCATTAAATAACGGTAGCGTTCCTGCGAGCGTTGCATACGCAGCGAGTATAGTCGCTGTTCGCTTAAGGTATAATATTTTTGCAGCAGTATCCTTGCCACAAAATTGAATTCTGGAAACGTGTGATAGATGTATTCTAATTCCTCATAAGAGATGGAATGCAATTCGGTGTCTTCAATTGCCTGGATAAATTCCTTGCTTTTCTTCTGATAAAAAAAACTTTCTACAGAAACAATTACATCATCCTCTTTCATAAACCAGGTGTTTACTTCCTGATCTTCTTTATTATAAAAACAACGGACTAGTCCTTTGCTTATGAAATAAATATTGTTGCAAACTTGTTCAGCCTTAAGCAGATATTGTTTCCTGGATAATGTTTGTTGTTTAAGTATGCCGAATAAGTGTTCCTGTAACTCCGGTGATAGGGAATAAATGGAATTTAAATAGGTCAGTAGCTTTTCCATGATTTTCATTTCTATACTTTTCAAACAAGTCATTTCTCTGCTGCATAATCAATCAATAACTAAATCACCCCATGGCAAATTCTAACCAATCAGGTTTAATGGCTTTTCGATTGATATCTTCTGTTATGCATCGGTGTAAATTTTCATTCCAGATGCTTTTTAGAGATTAAAAAAGTGCAGCAAAGCTGGCCGCATCGGCGACTTGCCAGTTGAACCAAAAGACTACGGCATAAAACAAACTCGCACCCCTAAACGGTAGCCAAAGGCTCTACATTTCTTTACAGGTTAGGCTTCGTTTCAGAAATTATTTATTCCGTTTCCTTTTGGCCCAACAGCCGCTGCGCCATTGCAAGCTTTCTTTTTCTTAATCTCAAAAGCATCTATTATGAAAAATGCAAATGATCAGCTAGCAGCATTCACAGGTACGACCAAATGGTTTAAACACCCTTTATTTGGTAAACTTTATACTGAAGGTGTTAAGCACATGGCGGAAACATTTGGAGCTTATTGGTTAATTGACGTGGTATTTAGTCACCAGCTTTTATCTAAAGTGAAGAACGAAGCATTTCAAACATGGACTTTAAAAAGAATTACCGGAAACAGCTTTATCGTAGTTGCTACTGATGGAAATGAGAACATCATTGCATCGCAGCAAATCCCATTTAGCGATTTTAACGCGGATGTACTAACGTTGTTTTACACTGATGACGTTTTGATGCTTCCATCAGAGTATTGATTTGTTAGCCCCGGCTAGTCCGGGGTTAAATTTTAGTCTGTTTTAGAATTTGCTATCGATTTACTGTAACACACGAAAATCATTTATTGTCACCTGAAAAGGCTTCAACAGCCTTGCCAAAATAGTCGGTATAGCTAATGAGAGAATTATAGCCTGGCGAAGGATCGAAGACCCAGGAGGCATTCGTTTTTCTGAGACGGCCGTAGTAAAAGGATTGTACCATTAAATGGAAGACTGAGGATGATTCCTGCCCCGAACCGAAGATCTCAGATAGTACACCGGCAATCTTATTTCCCTGAAAATTAAACATGACAGGTATGGTATGACCGTGCCTACATTTCTGCAATTTGAATTCCCTTACTGCCCTGGAATTAGCACTAAGGTGCGCCACTTCAATGTCGGAAATATCACCCAACTGATGGACGGCTACAGCTGCAAAATATTCGGTGGCCAGTTCGAGGTCAGTTGAGGTGTATTCACGGATACCGCCTTTCATTTTGCCGTTCTTCAACCAGATCGTGACGCGGTAATAAGCCATGAATGCTAAAATATTTAGCAAATGTATACTAAATGAACGGAAAAGGTGGAAACCGGAAGATCACACCCAAACCAGGGAACGAAAGCATGATGGCAGATTAGGAGTGTCAATTCGAGGTTGCGCCGCCCGCGCCGTGCCGCCCCCGGGCTGGGGCTGGGAACCCCGCCTTAAAGCGGGGTGGAGGCACCAGTCCGTATACGCAAGGCAAGGTTTTTATTTTTTGCTGCCGCTTTAACTGAATACCTGGAGGGCAAAAGCGGCATGAATTGGCAAAAAATAAAAACCGCAGTCCGCAGCCGGGGGCGGCCTGCCGGCGGCGCAAAAGAACTACGAGGAGGCCCCGCAGGCACTGCATGGCATGAAGAGCAGCGAAGCGGAACGAGTGCTAGGCAGTGAATGGTAAAGGGGCCGGAGGGCTGCGACCGGAGGCGGACCAAAACATGACAGGCCCAAAGCCCGGTGCCGTGCCCGACGAAGGAGTGGCCGCATCCGGGTGTTGCAGTGGCCCTGCCGAAACGAATGTTAGATAAAGCACTGGCAGGGCGACTGCAACAGCCTGGCGTGTTTTTAAAGGGCCGCTGATGGAAGACAGCCTACCTATTTACCGGTGTCACACCCATGCCCACACTTCCCTAACCGGAAGCCCAAACAACACACGCACTAACCACACCACCCAAACCCAAACTTCCACCCACAAACCAAACCGTATGGCCAGGCATTGGCTGCTGTATTTTGGCTGTTGCAGCTAATGCCTTTGTTGTGCGCTGGCTACGGGCGGTTGATGGCAGTGCCGCCAGGTGTGTGTGCGATAACAAGGCATAACGGTGGTGATGTTGGCGTGAAACGTCAACGAGCCTTTTATGCCTTGTTATTGTGAGTTGGGATTGGCGCCTGCCATTATCCGCCAGAGAGCAGGCGAATAAGCTGCAGGCTTATTGGCCTGTGGGGGTATAGGTTTGTTTCCTCAAACTCACACAAATAACTAGGCAATTTTAAATTGTAGTAATAGTCTGGTTAGCCAACGTAAAAACACCTTACAATAACCGTGTAAAAACCCATAAGCAATTTCTTATTAGATGTTTCATTTGTGACAAATTTTTTCACTTTTAATCAGAAATTTTCAATATGAAACAGGTTATTCTTTTATTGACAATGATAACAGTTTGCTATTCTCTTAGTGCGCAAGATGACATTCGAGATGGTCGCCACATTTTCAATTATGATGTCACTTTAAACAGGTGCAACTTTGACGGAAGTACAATAGTAGGCGCTGGTTCAGAAAGAATTGAAGCAAATAAAATTTTTATTATAAAAAATATTATTGGAGCAGACTATATCATTCAAATATCAAAATTTACAAGCGGCAATGCGGCAGCTAATGCGCTCAACGCAAAATTCGTTGTTAATGCTGCAGGCGAAGACATTTTTTTTAGGCTTCCGCAAATAGATTCAAAAGATAGTTACGCATTGAATGCAGAGAAATTCCAAAAGAAAGGCATATTTACAGTTGGTGCATCAACTACTTTAATTAAAATTAGACCTGGCCAGAAGGAACCGAAGGACGGATATAACATATACTCTGAATTTGGAAATGACTTTAACATTGGAATTTCAGCAGGTTTTAAGTTTAAGCCATATAGGAGATTAGAGGTGTCACATAGCTTGGTCGGAGGCTTAAGTTTTTCATCAATAAAAGTGACACCATATACTACAAAGAATTTTATTGAATCAGAATCAACCCAAGCCTGCGTAACATTTTCCGCGGGATATGTATTTGAATATAATAAGTTTCAAGTAAGCGTTTTTACCGGACTAGACATGATGTCAGGCGAAATTGGGAGAAATTGGATTTATAGAAATAGACCTTGGATAGGCTTGGGTTTTGGTTTCCAGATTTTTAGAGCACAAGGTGAAACGACAAATTAATATAAGAGTAGAAAAGGTAAAAAGAGTCAACAAGTATTTTCGGACTGCTACCTATTAAAGCACACATGTGCTGATTTATGCACAGTTGTAAAGTATTCGGGAATGGAAAATTTGCATTGACATTATTTAGTGAAGAGTCTCCCCGGCATATCCATCCAGAAAACCCCATTATGTTCAACGTATATTTTATAAGGTTAAAGAAATTACGTTTAAAAGAGCTTCCAGCATGGAACGATCCTAAGCTTGAAGATTTTGTACTTGATTGGTTGACACAAATGGGGTTTCCGCTGGAAGGGCTCGAGGATACCAGATACAATTATGCGCTACAGGAATTAATTATTTTAAAAAATATCGGGGAAAAATCAAAGGCTGTAAACAGCACGCGATTGTTTAATGAATTCAAGTTTAGTGTGTGTGTCGTGCTACTGTCTTTTATACCGGGTTCGAAATATTATAAAGATCGTTCGCAAGAAAAGGAAACTGGAATAGTTTTCATAGAGCCGAAAACCAAGAACCTGGATAATATTATCTATGCCATCAGACATAGCATTTTGGGAGGCCCGTAATTAGATTGCCTGGTTATGTTACTACTTAGATTGGTAGTTGAATTCAAGGAGTAGTAAGGCTGCCAGGAAGCAGCATTTAAAGTTGATTCCTTCCTTCTGAAGTTGAGACATTATACCCTTTTGCTACAAATATCAAAATTGACAGTAGCAAATTGAACATCGTATTCTAATGAATTTTCACTCAAACACATAAATCACAAAAGATGAAAAACTACCTGGTTGTAGCTGGCATACTAGTTATTGCATCCTTTTGCTCCTGCTCAAAGGATAGTGAAGTTGACAACAATAATGAAGTTAAAAATGGAACATTGAAGGATGGGTTACTTGCTTATTATCCATTTAATGGCAATATAAATGATGAAAGCGGGAATAAATATAACCTGTCGGGATATGGAGCAACGCCAAGCACTAACCGATTTAACGAAACAGGTAAAGCTTTTAGTTTTGATGGAATTAAACAAAACCTGGTTATCCCTTCCATTAATGCCGATAGTGTGCCGGAATGTACCATATCTCTTTGGGTAAAGAGAGCAAGTACAATAACAAACACAATTATTTCATTGCCTTCAATAAATAGTAATTATTGTGCAAGTAGAATTGGATTTCAAAATTTTAATAATGCCGATGATAGACTGAGTAGCAATATGACTACCATTGTTGTACCCAATAACTGCACTAGCATAAGTCTCGTAGACAGTATAGAAAACCCGCTTGGAAAATGGTGCCATATTGTTTTGATTCAAAAATTCCGGATGCCTACATCAAGCACCAGGATGGCTTATTTTCAATACTTCAATGGTCAGAAGGTGGGATTTCACGAAACAGAATACTACATTGTACAGAATCGAACTTCCTTTATAAAAGGTGGTGTTATCGGCTGCATGACTCGAAATTTTGATATGAGGACTAACTATGAGCATTTTAAAGGAGATATCGATGATGTACGGATATACAATCGCGCTATAACAGATAAAGAGGTTGCTGAATTGTATGCTTTACGAGAATAATCCGATGTTATACTTCAATGATTCGTTCTTGGTATTTAAAAACCTAGCCTTAAAAGGGTAGGAAGTAAATGAACCGAAAACCTGACGTGGTGCACTGCACATACAAGCCGCAATACAAGCTGGTAACATGCTGCAACGGTGATGCCAGTGATAAACCATAGCGCCTGTGTCAGCGATTGACGTGCTTAATGCCTGGTGAATGCGGCAACTGCTTGCGATACTGTGTGGTGTCTAAACGGGACTGCTTTTGCATAATTTAAAAGTTTATAAGCAGCCAATAATGGGGGTGGCCCAAAAAGCCAAACTGGATGCGGAATAAATCGGGCCTTGTGCGATGGGCTGTGTTTATGCTGAACAGGTTTGGCTTTTTGCGTTGGGGGCTGTGTGGCAGGGCCGCTGCCGTTACTTTGGCTGATAATTTTTATATGCAAAGCAGGCCCGAGGCTGCATATTGCAAATTGCTGCAGCTTGGGCAGGTGGTATGACTGGCGGCAGCTGCTACCAGCTGCTATCTTCAGGCGGTACGGGCGTGAATGCCTTATCAGTACCATGGGCTATTGTTGGTAAATGGCAGTTGCTGTCAGGTGAAAGGATGCAAGTAATAACGTTTGAAGTAAACTAGCGTTTTTACGAAGGGGAGAAGATGGCGATGGCAATTGTACGACAGTTAGCAGGCGGATTTGCGAAGCTTATTGGCCAGCGGAGAGGAGAGGTTTATATCTCCCATGAAAGAAAACTTAAATAAATTGTCGCGTTAATGGCAAACGAATGATAAAGGAGAATAACTTGTGGCATTAAAAAATTATAGAAAAAGAGTTTTCGGAATCATCCCAGCGAGCAATGGGGATTTACAACTTGATTTGTATAGATAAACAGCATATGCAAGTTTTGTGTATTGTGCACTATATATTGTGCTTGCAATTATATAGCACACCCTAATACTCAAACGAACTAACAGAAATATGAAACTTAAACTGACAATTTTTACTTTCATTATAGGTACGCTTCTCATTTCTTGTGAATCATCAAAACTGAAAAGGGAAGCTGAGACAAAATCAAAAGATTTTTTTGCAGTTCTTAAAAATGGCGACGAAAAGAAATTGTTTGCACTTTACCCCGACTTTGAAAAGTTCGATACTTATTTCAAATCTGATTCAGCGAGAATAAATTCTTCGACTGAAAAAAAAGGCATCATAACAGTTTCTGTTCATAACAGATTTACAAATGGTTACGGTAAATTGACAGAAAAAGATATTTCTTTATTTTATAAAAAAGATTCAACTGGACTACTAAAACTAATTGATTCAAAAGGACTTTCACAGTTTGCTGAAAAAGATGATTACATCTTTGGTGTTAGTACAGGTTGCATAAATAATAGCTCTGACACATCCGACCAGCAAATCTTAAAAGCTATTAAAAAAGCCAAAATTGTAATGCTTGACAAAGCAGTAGACGTTTATTTAGAATTAAAGAGCCAAATCAAAGTGGTAAATTGGATTTGGGAATCAGGCTATGGTGGTTCAGGTTCTGGCAAAGGGATTGTAAAAAATGGTTCGACATTTTCAGTTCCGAAACTCAAATACAAAGTGACATATAAAAATAGCCAAGGCGATGAAATAACATCTGACGACGGCTACATTACTTATGATGTAATTGAAGCTGGAGAAAGTAAATCATTCAGTTTCTATACAAGCTATATTGGCAACGCATCAAGAGCATCCATTGACCTAACGTTCGATGAAGATCTAATTTATAAATATTTAGCAAAAAAAGATTGGACAGGAAAAGAATGTGATGAATATTTCAAGAAAAATCCCGAAAAGTTGAAAGAGCGTTAGGATAGATTACTGCAGGCAACAACTAAGCTTCGTCGGGTGCGAAGCGCCAACGATGAAGCGTGCTGTTGCACGGAACCTTCGGCGGGTGATTTATTATGGGGATTGGATGGAAAGGAATGCTAGGTTTTCAGGTTGTAATGAGGGGCCAGGGTTATTTGGTTTCACCAATTGAAGTCTTAGTAACCTGGCAGTTTTGCAAACGAGTTATTAATTGTCATTTTACCTGGTTTGCAGAGGCAAGTTATGCTGCTTTTTTATGCTAACGGGCCAAGCATTCCCAGGCCGCATTACACAGCACTTTTTAAAGTTTTCGTGTTTTCCATTCTTTCTAATTGTTTTAATATAAACAGTGGTGGTCCACGATAATCAAAATGCAGGATTGTTTGCATCAATCCTTTTTTACAGCAAGGACAAGTGTGTGTAGTAACGGTTTGTGTTGGAGTTGGACCACCATCATTAACCTGGTTTAGACCAGGTTGCAATTGTGTTCTTATTGTGGCGAGTGCTGTTTGCTTCAGCTTGCTACTGAGTATGCCATAATGCCTTATGCGTACAAAGCCCTTTGGTAATACGTGCATTGCAAAACGCCTGATAAATTCCAGTGCATCAAGCGTCATTTCTTTTTTATTACCAGCCTGCCTGTAATCCTTGTAACCAAAGCTTACAGTATCAATCCCGATGTTTGTAATCCTGTGGTTGCTGATAGCAATTTTATGGGTATAGCGGCTTAGATATTCAATGACTTGTAGCGGGCCGCCAAATGGACGCTTGGCATATACGACCCAATTTGTTTTAAATAAATTGTTATAAAACTCTTTTGATAGGTCAGGAAATGCTTTTCGAAGCGCCGATACAAAACGTGCCCGGAATACCAGGCTGAGCGCTTTTACGGGAAATAAAAAATGGCCATCGTTGCGGGTGTTTTTCCAATGCCCTGCTTTGGTAATACCGCCACCAGGTATCACGCAATGCAGGTGCGGATGCAGTGATAAAGTTTTTCCCCAGGTATGCAATATGCTGATCATACCTGTTTGCGCACCGAGGTATTTTTCATCGGCGGCAAATGTTTGCATGGTGCTCCATGCGGTGTTAAATAAAATATTGTAAATGGTGGCAGGCTGGTACAGGCAGATCTTGTTTATGGCATCAGGAACCGTAAATACCACATGGAAGTATGGAACAGGCAAAATATCCTCCTTACGGGCTTCCATCCAGGCTTCCCGCTGCTGTCCCTGGCATTTGGGACAATGCCGGTTACGGCAACTATTGTAGCTGATATGCAAATGGCTGCAATGGTCACATTGATCTACATGACCACCTAATGCTGCTGTGCGGCAGCGACGGATAGCATGCAGTGTGCGCCATTGCCAGCTATTTAGTTTTAGTTGCACATTAGCATTGTCCCAATGCCGGTTCAGTATGGTGGCTATTTCATAGACCGGCTGCATTACTACCTGCCGTAAAGCCGGTCAAGCGGACTTAATGGAGGTCGCTCAGAGGGTTTGGCAACATGCAGGTAAATCATGGTAGTATCAATGGTCTCATGCCCAAGCAACTTTTGAATGGTCATGATATCGGTGCCATCTTCCAGCAAGTGTGTAGCATAGGTATGACGAAGGGTATGTACCGAAACATCTTTGTTAACACCGGCCTGCTTAACGGCTTCCTTCACTGCCCATTGCACACCACGCTGCGAGTAGCGGCTATCAAAATCGCCACCTTTGCTACCTTCGATTACAGCATCACCTTTGCCATTAAATAACCAGTGAACAGGGTGTTCTGCTTCCAGGTATTTTTTGATACCATCGGCAAGAATTTTTCCCATAGGTACATAGCGGTCTTTCTTGCCCTTGCTTTGACGCACATGTATCATGCGACGGTTAAGATCAACATCATTAATCTGCAGGCTGCGTACTTCCAGGCATCGCAAACCACAATCGTACAATAGTCCAAGCAGTATGCGATGTTTTAATAATGCAGGTGTTTTTAGTAAGACTTTCATGTCTTCGCGGCTAAGAACCACAGGAAGTTTTTCCTGCTTCTGAATGGTTGGTAATGATATACGCTTATCATCAAGTCCTTCCAGCCGGAATAAGAAGCGAAGTCCATACACAGTGTGTTTAAAATAAGATTCGGAAGGCGTGTTGTGCTGCTGCTGCAACAGGTACAGGTAATCTTCCACCTGGTCAACTTCCAGATCAGTAGGAAGGCAGCTGAAATGCAGGGCCATTTGCGCCAGGTGACGGGCATAATTCTTCAATGTGCTTTCACTGCGTCCGGAGGTTTTCATACGCCGTTTTAACCGCCGGTACATGTCATTAAAACCTTGTACATTAGCACATGCCTGCGCTACCAGTGTGGCAGACTCCGGAGAACGTTTTGTAGTGTTCATAACCTTTGATTTTTGGTGAAATCAAAAAGCTACAAACGCTTCTCCGTTTTTGCAAGAACCAGGCTACCGAAGGTTTAGTGCAACAAAAGTATTGCAGCAATTAGGGCTGCCTGAAGTGCAATCGGCGGTTTTGCAAAGCCAAACTTCAGTTTCGGCTAGACATGCACTTTGATCAGCTAATCTTAACTTCCACGAAGCAATTTTAATCAGCATCGGTACCAGGAGGACGGAATACAAATTGAAATGAAATAGATGCTAGATCGCTAAGAGAGTGAAAGGCAAGGAAGGCGGTATTATCAAGCTTTGATTTCTTTGAAAAAATTAACTGATATGCACCCGGTCGAGAGACCGGCGCAAGAGGAATCCTCTGCCGTTGGCAGAAAAATTAATATTATATGGAATCATTACAAGTTTTAGGACTAGGTGCAATAATCTATGTTGTCTATAAATTTATATATGTCCCGTACATTTCAAAAAAAGAAGAAGAAAAAAAGGATACTGAGCAAAAGATCGGAATTTTGAGTTCCTCTTATAGAGACATGAGAGAACTCTTTCAGCCTCATGTTAAGCCTGTATATGAAACGGACGAAGATGGCAATGAGCAATTAGTAAAAGGATGGGTAAAAGTATTTAATAGAGTGCTTTATTTTTCAAGCGATTCGGAGCTAAATGATTTTAGGACAAAGGCAAGCGCACTTTACCAGCACCTAAGGTTAAATTCTAAATCAAGAGCAGAGATGGAAGTCATATTCAAGGAACATAAAGATTATGTTGAAAAAGGAGACATTGAAAAGGCGACCAGATATTTAGAATTAAGAAAGAATTTGTTAGACTACAGAAAAACTATGTCTGAGGTGTTTTTGAATTCTGACAACATATTAGAATCAGAAGTGATTATAATAAAACTATCTGAAAAATTGCAACTTTCAAGTATTGATTCAACAAAATTGTTTGAAAAACTATCACATAATACAACTGGAATTATTTTTAGGAGTGGTAAAAGTAAAGATGGTAAAAGCCTTTATAAGTATGACGAATCTTTTATTAGTGGGAAGACAATTAACGATATTCGATAACTTAACAGCTTTTGACAAAACTTCTACCAACATATGGATTTGTGTCATGCGGTGTGAAAAATATGTTACCAGTATTTGTAGTTCAATGAAGCATTACACCTAAAAACAATATTACCATCACGAACGCAAACCTGTTTGTGTTAGCTTTGGTTTATGTATTTACCATTGCTCAATACGTTTCTTACAACACTTTTATTAGTCTCGCAATCTAGCTTGTCGCAATCCGGGTAATTATTTAATAAGATAGTAACGGATACTACAAAAGGTTAAGGCGGCGTTTTACCTCTTTTAGGTGACACATCAACGAGAAGTTATAAAACATCAGCAACAATTTGGATTGATAGTATAACAGGCTATTACCCACACGAAGAGGAGCCTTTGCGTTGGTGGAGATTTTTTCAGAGACACCCTATTTATTTAAAATGACATTAATCGCAAGTACATTAAACTACAATAGACCTTTTCTTTTAGGCGACTTACTCATTTCATCTCGTGGTACTACAAAAAGTATTCAACTTCCAACAAACACAATTGACGTTACACAATATTTGGACACTAACACCTTGTTAGCGGTTGACCTAAATCAGAAAGTCTATATTATTAATGAAAACGTGGCAATTGCTTTGGCAGGAGTAGTTACGGAGATGACGGAATTCCTGAAAGAATTTACAATTCGCTGTTCGTACTACGAACCTATTGATGAAGCAGGTATCAGAAAATTTATAGAAGAATATGATTACTTAAATAAGTTTAACAAATCTTCGTTTTTCATCTTACTAATGAAACCAGAGGGAAACTTGATCTCAGTTAAACAATTTTGGTATCCAGAGGAACCTTGGAAAATGACAAAGTCTGAGATATTCGAGGAAGTATATGCATGTGGAACAGGCAAAGATGATTTCTTACATAATACGACGGAGCAACAACAATTTGATGCCAGTTCAGATAAGGGCGACATTTTACGAGCAATTGCAGCTAACTTAGGCTTCATCGCAAAACTACTTGCTGTCGAAAGGTTTTCATTGCATACTATTAAAAAAAATTGGGGAGGTGGCTTTGAGACAATTTGCTTTGATGGTAAGTCATTTATAAAAATAGATGAGATTGCTTATGTAATTAATTATGCACAATTTGATGAAGATGGAAATTTAGACTTGCCATTTCCACAACTTATTCAATATTACAAGTATTATAAGGATACTTTATTTATTGTCGCTATCGAAGTAAAAAAATGGGAACGGTTTGAAAATGAAACGGAAATAGTTTTAACTTCAAACGATTGCCGAGTAGATATTTTCCCAGTATCAAGACTTGATTTACCAGTTGGTTGTGCCATCCAATCACCTCCAAACTTTTCATTTTTGACACATCGATTAGCTATGGGTTATGCGTTGATAACGAAAGATAATAAAATTTTCGCCCCATCACTTTTTATGGAAAGCAATAACATGAAAGTTACTTACGAAGACAGAAAATATGTGGAACTAATTATTGACAAAAGAATGTCTGACTTGATACGAAGCAAGGCAAAAGAAGTTTACCCCAACATTTAAAAAATTGTTTGCTAATAACTTAGCTTCGGTGGGCGAAGTGCCTCCGAGGAATCGTGCTGTTGGTAGTTTTACCTAATAACAGAATTTCATTTGAAATTAGATGAGGCACAATGCACAATGTAAAAGTTCAAGCATCTTCAGGGAGCCTACGTGGCATTAACGCGATAATTCTACTCGGGGAAGATGAAAATTTCACTCCGGGGCCTGCTAACTAAAAATTTCCGAAGTCGACTGCGTCAGCACTGCATACTTAACTTAACCAATGTTGCTAATTGGTGACAATCTTATCCTACATTCTAAGGAATTATCTGGAACTTTTTTCCTTTAAATATTCTTCCACTTTCTTCCGATCGTTGCCAACTGCTTTAATTGCACCAGCTACCTGCTGACCCGAGACGTTGAACTTTTCTTTCATGTAATTGACTTCCCAATCCTGGCCACCGGCCACGCGCTGGCGATCACGGCCGCCTTTTGATTTTGTATTGTCTGGCATAATTAAGTTTTGCTATGAATTTAAAAAAGATGTGCCAGTTGCTGGTGGCATGTCTTTTACGCGGTTTATAGATATGGCAGTAAGCGCGGCAATTAAGAAATTGATTTTAACGGGCATTAAAGCGTCTATGCCCGATAAGGTGGCACCAATGTTATGTATGCTGACAAAAGCGCCTGTTAGCGGTCGTGAGTACTTGCACGAGGTGAAATGGGATGGCTACCGCATTATTAGTTTTTCAAATAACGGAGTGGTGCGAATGGATTCGCGAAGCTCGCTGGACTATACCAAAAAGTATCCGCTGGTAGCACAGGCAATAAAATTGTTGAAACATGATCTTTTACTGGACGGCGAAGTAGTGGTTTTAAATAAAGAAGGTCGGCCGGACTTTGACGCGCTTCAAAAGTATAACGCTCACGAGACACCGATCTTCTATTATGTGTTTGACTTGCTTTGGCTGGATGGTTATAGCCTGGTGAAATTACCGCTGACCGACAGGAAAGCGATACTGAAGGAAATTGTAGAAGGCAATGATTGCCTTAAATACAGCGAAAGCTTTGATGACGCTAATGCATTGTTCGACGAGGTTGCGGAAAGGGAGATGGAAGGCGTCGTTTCCAAAGTTAGAGATAGCACCTATCAGCCAGGTGCACGTAATACAAATTGGCTTAAGACACCTACGAGGAAGCGGCAGGAATTTGTTATTGGCGGATGGGTGGAATCTGACCGCGGGCGCCCTTTTGCATCCCTGTTGTTTGGCGCTTACAACAACAAGCAACTGGAATGGATTGGTCATGGGGGAGGAGGGTTTAAAGAAAAAGAAATGCCGGGGATATTAAAACAAATGCAAGCACTGGAAATAAAAAAATCACCGTTTGTTAATGAAGTAGATACCGGTGGTAGAATGCACTGGGTAAAGCCTGACCTGGTTGCCAATTTTGAATTTGCGACATGGACAAAGAGTGGACGCATTCGCAAACCTGCCATCTTTCTTGGTTTCAGGAAGGATAAAAAGGCAAAAGAAGTAGTACGTGAAGTGCCGGCACAAGAAGCAGAACTTTCAGAGGTGCAACCAAAGAAACCGGTATTAGCCCGGGCTACGGCTAATAAAAAGAGGTCTGCAGCAGAAGGAAGCAACTGGCCTGAAATAGAACGGCAACCTGTTACCAGTGAACAGGATTTTCAAATTGATGATTGCACGATCAGGGTTAATAATATTGAAAAGGAAATTTGGGAGGGTGTAACCAAAGCAGACCTGGTTATGTATTACCACGAGGTGGCTCATTATATTTTACCTTATATACAGAACAGGCCACAATCGTTGCATGTAAAATTGCATGGTGTACATGCGCCCGGGCTTTACATAAAAGACATGGAAGGCAAGCAGCCCGAATGTGCAGACATTTTTACTACACCCCGAAAGCACCCGAAAGCTGGCAAGCGTAACGTAATTGATTACCTGGTTTGCAATAATGAAGCAAGCCTTTTATGGATGATCAATGTAGGGTGCATCGATGTCAATCCGTGGACCTCGCAAACCAGCAATCCGGAGCAACCAGATTACTTAATTATTGACCTGGACCCATCTGATGGTGACTTTAAGAAAGCTATTGAAACGGCATTGGCGGCAAAGGAATATTTTGACGATTTAAAACTACAAACCTTTGTAAAAACATCGGGTAAAACCGGCATACACATTTATCTTCCTTGTACTGGATTCAATTTCAAACAGGCAAGAAGTATGGCGGAAAAAATTTGTGGCGAAATAAGCAAAATACTTCCGGAGATAACAACAATTGTAGTAGACATTGAAAGACGGGGCAAGAAGTTGTTTGTAGATTTTAGCCAGAATGATTATGCCGATACGGTTGCCGCTCCATACGCTGTAAGGCCAAACAAGGCAGGACCGATAGTATCCACACCACTGCAATGGAAAGAGGTTAGACCAGGCCTTGATCCGGGAGATTTTACCATGCAGACCATTCTGAATCGGTTGGAGCGTAAAGGAGATCTTTTTAAAGGTGTTATGGAGAAGAAAATTATGATTGCAAACAGTAAGATATTAAGCAAACATTTTTCAACTGATTAAATCAAACTTTATGATACCAGAAGAACAGTTAAGATCGGGGAATTATGTGATGCAGGGCGACAAGTACAGGCAAATTACCGCAGCCGAAATACCGCATGTTTCATTGACTTGTGACCCAGTCCACTTATTGCCACCTGTGTTGGAGGCATGCAAAAATTTTACACGTGTAAACGGCGACTGGATAACAACCATTGAAAAGCGTAATTGCCAGCTAACGTTGAAGCTTAGCGGAGATAAAGTTTTTCTAAACGGGCTGGAACTTTTAAACAAGCCTTTTGAATTGCACAACCTCCAGAATTTATATTATTCCCTGGCAGAAAACGAAATGGATTTGGATTTGCTGCAGATGAATAAACTGTAAACAAATGTTGACTTGAATTTGCTGGGTTGATTATTTTATAAATCAAGTAATGGTGGGCACAAGTCGGGAGACTTACGCCAGAGCGGGATTTCCAGCGGCATTAGCCAGTCAGCAGAGAAATACTATTCTAAAGTAAGGGGTCAACGGTTTAATGATCACAGTTATTATAGGATAAACACAGTTATGAAGTAGTGAGTATATGATGAGGACTCATCACTAATTTACTTTTTAACCAATCCAAATTTTCCAATTCGCGTTATTATCACAATAAGTTCAGAGCATTTTAAATAGTCATATAAGCAATTATGATTAACATCGAACTACATTCACTAAAACAAAGAGATCTGCCCGCTTGGGATTCACCTGATTTAGAGACTTTCGTATTGCAATGGTTGTGGAAAATTGGATTTCCTCTAGACGGATTACATGATCCGCGTTATAATTATGCGATACAAGACCTGGTGACGACGCATTGGATAGGAGAAAAAACGAATGATCCGGAAAGTGTGCGGGAGTACAACGAGTTCAGATTTAGCGTCGTTATTGTATTAAGTTCTTTTATTCCCGGAAGCAAATATTACAAAGAACGTAAAAAGGATTATTTCAAAGAGCCAATTCGAACTACAAAAAAGAAGGTTCCTGATCCGTTAAGTTTCGGCGTATATATTCGAGAATTTCTCGGAATATAATTATTGATTGGAATTGGAAATTACAGACAATTAAACCTGGTAGTATGAAAAGTAAGTAGCCAGGGCTTTCTCTCCTGAAATTGTAGCTTGCTATTAGAAACCTGTAAGCAGGAAAAATAAAACTTGCAACGTTGAAGCTTCCAAAGTCTGCCAAGATCTTCCTATTAATATTCATAGCGGTAATCGTAACCACAGAAGCAGGCCTATTTGATATCAATTATTTTCACTCATGGTCGAACCACAAGTTTACATCAGGCTGGAGTTCCAGTTCCATTACAGAAACAGACTCAATTACTAATATTCATACCCATTTGAAGACCGGAGGGTTTAATGAATTGCCTATTTTGGTATTGTGTGATGGTGATACTTTGCTGTATAAAAACGGTACTGGTTCGTCGCTAGTCTTAACTATTAGAAATTTGCATACTAGTTTTTTGTGGATACCGTTGTTTAAACCAGCTACCTACACCGCCAGAATTGATTGTTTTTATAACGGCGAGTTAAGGAAGTACAACGGAATAAATTTTAAAAGAATTCGCAGTAACATTAGTGGCAACCATCAGGCAACCGGAAACATCCTAATTATTGGGCTCAGCTCTTATACAAATTCTATTAGAATGATTAAAATGGGCATTGCAAAAAGTGTCTTTAATTCGGCCAAAGAATATCTTGTTTCCCTGGATAATGGCAAATATGAGCTTTATGGACTTATTCAGCATTAGTCCCTTAGATATAATAAATGCCGGCAAATGCATTGGTTCTGCCAACTGCACTGCCTGTGAAAATTGCAGTGCCTGCCAGCATTGTAGTAATGGCGGTAGTTGTGGTTTTTGCAGCGCACGGGCTGGTAGAAAGTCCAGTTCCCAGAATAAATCAAGTGCGCAAAGTCGTAGTGTGGCGAAACAATCAAGCCAATTACCAAAAAGGGCACGAGGTGCAGCAGGGAGGCAAGAAACTATGGTTTTTGCTGGCAGCATGTGGGGTAGAGACTAAGATGGCATTTTAGACCAGGAAGTATTACGACAATATGCCATTTGAGAGAAAAATAGCGAAAGTGATTGGCTTTATCTATTAACCGGATCAGTAAAAATTGTTTGAACCTACTTGCATTTATTGATGGTATTAATTAATTTGAACTCGCATGACAATTCAAGAATCAAAAATGGCAATAAATTCTTTTACGGAATTGAAGTATTAAATATTGATGTTATTCATATATCCATTCATGTCTTGCAAATTATCGGGAGGGAATATTACTGGACACTATCGGTGATTAAGAAGTTTTGAGAATGTTACTTATTTACAGCTTTACTCAGACAAACGTTATGATTGCAAACATCAAGCTGTACTAGTCTTCTTCAAAGGAAACGGCAATTGGAGTTTAGTCAACGACTCATTACGACTGATAAATAAGAACATCTCAAAATGATATACCTATTTCACAACATGTTCTTTTGATTAAACGCACAAGATTAGTTGGGGTTTCCAGCGATAAGAGCCTAGTTTAAAACTCTAAAGAAGTTAAGCGGCAGTTAGCAATTGATCTGGCAAAATTGTATGAGAAAGAATAAGTGCTGAACTATTTAAGCTTATTGAACTTCTTATTAAACGTTGAGCAGAAGAGCGACGAATTTCTACACTCGGCCAAGCAGTCCCTTTAGTGATAATTATATGGTCCAAAAAAAGAGTAACTAAAATTGAAGACTTTTCAAATAACTAATTATGAAAATAAGATATTTTATTTTGCTCTACTCCTGGTTGTTGAAACTCTTTTAATCGGCTGCTCAAAATCTAACAGTACCCCAGAACCAGAACCACCTGGAAAGAATTTTAAATATAAAGTTGTAGAGTATAAAACCAACGACCCAATTTACAATGCAATGTTGGAATTTAGTTACTGCACGCCTTCAACTTTTAACATTGGGTGTTCAAGCATTCGCACCGTTGGTACATGGCACTCCGACATAAACGGAGAAATTTTTATAAAGGCTACAGAAATCAAGGGCAGTGTAAACATGAACAGTTTCAGCAAAGAAAATTACTGGTCAAAAGGTCATATTGATTCATATATAAGTACCCCAACACAGGACAGTGGAGTGGTAAGGTTATTTCCATATTCCTGGCTGAAAATACATATTAAAAATGAAGTTTTTCATAATGCCGTCGTGAATATTAATATGCACTTTGATGCGATTATTGATAGTTTCCCGACTGATTATTCTCCCGGCCAATCTTTTGTACATACTGCAAACAACCTTGATACAACAATTATTTATACAACTTACGGTAACATTAAAAATATCGTTGACGCCAGTTTAGACAGTTCGGGTTCATTGAATCAGGTTTACTCCAAAACACAGTTTGTAAGTAAGAATGATACGGTGTACTTTGAAATACTACTCAAGTAGGTATATAAAAGATCCTGAATCCAATAGCATTAGCCGTTGACAAGGGTGTTTGTAAAAATGTCGGCAGACAAAACTCATTCAGCTGAGATTATAATTTGGCTTTTATCTTTACCGTGGCGACATTAATTCTATTTCCGCCATATCCTTTGTACTTGTGATGGGATTTTCTATAAACATTATTATTATTATTGTTGGGGTTTCTAAGGGGTGTTAATTTCATTAAACTTGTGAATAACTTTATAATAGCAGCAGGGTGAACTTTCGCCATATCCAGTAGTTTATTGCCGCACTTATTTGCGTAATAGTCCCTGCTGCTTTTATGTTGCTCCAGGTCCATCTAGAATTATTGCTTAAAGGCAGCAAAGGAATTAGACAGGAGCAATTTTTTTCAACATATAAATTGAAAGGAAATGAATAAGCCCTTGTTTACACTCGGAGTGGATGTTTCAAGAAATACGCTTGATGTACATTGTACTGAAGTTAATCAATGCATTAGGATAGAAAATAATTCGTCCGGTTTCATCGATCTGAAGAAGTTTTGCAGGCAATTTCAAATAAACCTTAGCCAGGCAATCATTGTACTTGAATATACAGGAGGATATGAATATAAGTTGCTTCAATTTTGCGAATCATGCGGAATTCCATTTGTTCGAATTCCTGGCCTGGCAATTAAACGATCTTTAGGCATTACCAGAGGCAAAAATGATAAAGTAGATGCCCGGCGAATTGCACAGTTTGCTGATGAAAAGTATAAGACAATTACACCAGAGAAGGCGCTGAATAAGAACATTATACGGCTTAAGGAACTGCTTAATTTTAGAAAAAGGCTTGTTAGGGAAAATGCAGGGTATAAAGCAACTGTTAAGGAGCGGAAGCATATGTACGATGTCTCGAATCGGGACTTTATCATCAAAACACTGGAAAGGAAAATTAGAGCGAATGAAAAAGATATCCAAAGTACGGAGGCGTTAATTGAGGAAGAAGTAATGTCAAGTGAGGCTTTGCAGAGAAGCTATACTTTGTTGAAAAGTATAAAAGGAATAGGTAAAATCAATGCCTGGATGACAATCGCTTACACTGAAAATTTTACAAGTTTTGAAAATGCCCGAAGTTACGCGGTGTATGTTGGAGTAATACCATGTGAACATACCAGTGGTACAAGTATTCGAGGGAAAAGTCGTGTAAGTAAAATTTCAAATAAGGAACTTAAACAGGAACTTAATCAAGCGGCAAAGGCCGCAATTCAGTGGGATATAGAACTTAAGCAATATGCAACGAGAAAGTTGCTTACCAAGAATTACGGCTTAGTACTAAACAATGTAAAATTTAAACTAATTCTACGAATGTTTTCAGTAGTAAAACGTGGGGAAAAATATGTTGAAAAGTGTCCAAAAGCAGCGTAATTAAACATTAATTTGGTGCTTTCACAATCCTAGAATACGCAAAGATATTGCGTAGGCAATTTTAACATGACACACCTTAATTTCATATCAAGATTAAATTGGAGACAAATTCTTGTTCATTTTTTGGCCACTTGGTTTTTTATGCAATCATTTTTTATATTGTCCTTTTTGCAGGACTTGAGCCTTGGACAATTTGCTCAAAAATTTGATGAATCAAGGCTTATGTCTCGTATTCACTGGATGTTTTACTCACCTCATGTAGGAATTTTAGTTGCGTTTATAATTTCTCTAACTATTTCAATTAAAAAGAAGCGGTTTTGGATAAATTCTTTACTTGTTTTTATTTTAAGCTATTTACTCAGAAGATTTGAATATGATGGTTGGGATTACTTAAAGATTATTTTCTTAGCACCGGGACAATATTTTGACTATCATTCAGCATGGTATTTTCTGATTAATGGCTTTACAATGTTGGCAATTGGCCTGCTAATGTTTTTTTCAACTTTCACAAACAGTTTTATTGATAAAATGAGTTTAAAAATTACAAATGCATCAGTGCCTACAACATAGGCATTTGAAAAAAGCATGGCTGTTTATGCGAACTTGTGCAGCAGTGATTACTACTATCCTTTGTTGCTAGCATGACTTTAAGCATTTAGCAATTGTTTTTATCTTCAACTCCAGTTTTTCAATTTGGCTTCATATCGGGCAAACGAATAACTACCACTTGCAGGTGCCATGTTTTTTACACTTTTAGTAGATATGGCCCTAAGCGCAGCAATTAAGAAACTGATTTTACAAGGCATTAAAGCGTCTATATCTGTAAAGTGAGCCATTGGTGTTATGCACGCTTGTGAAAGCGTCTGTAAGCGATCCTTTGTACTTGCAGGAGGTGAAATGGGATGGATACAGCATTGTCATTTACTGGAACAAGGGACAGAATTTCAGTTGTTTATTTTCAGATTTAAGTAACTGGTGGGCACAAGTCGGGAGACTTGCGCAAGAGCGGAGGAATGGACTTTGCCCCGATAAAAGCCCGTTTAAACCAATACAATCAATGTTGAAATTAAAATACAATCCGGGTAATTTTTCGAGAGTTAGGTTTAAATTCTTAATGCTACGACAAATACGAATATTAGTGATTTACCTACTATTTTTTTTCTCAACGTTGACGAGTTTTCCTTCATTGTAAAACCATATTTCCCTTAAAATTCTATTCTCATCGTAGAGTAATTTAGAACCGTGTCCATTCCTCAAAGTTCCAGGTTGCATTCTTTTTCCTGAGCTATCAAGATTATTTAGAACAGTATAAACTAACCCATCTCGGACTTCTACTTGGCTCCAGAGTCTGCCATTTTTATGGAAATATTCCACCAATCCCGAATATTTTGGTGATCTTAAAATAAGTTCCCGGACATAATACGACGATGCTACAATTGCATGGCCTTTTTGCGAGCTTCCATCTGTAGTGCCATGAACAATTCCGATTAATCGATAAACATTTACTGATTTAAATTGTCCATTTATTCTTAAGATAGTTGGTAATTCCAATATCGGGCCACCACTTAATCCTCCAATACTGTTATCTTGTAGAACAAAGGATGTTTCATTAACTTCTGTATCAAACCTTGGCAAACTATCAATTCGTCCAATTACTTTTGTTAAAACTATCTCGGCCTTGAAAGTATCTTTAAGTGGGGAGGTAGGTACGAAACCTACCATATGAATACTTCTTTCCGGAATTGGGGTTCTCCCATTTTCAATCCATTGAAATGGAAAAGGTTTAACCTTGCAAGTTGAATTTAAAAAAAACTTTGGATCTAAAAGTACACAAGAAACATCAGCAGTGGGATGAGTTACCCACTCTATTTTGTCTTTTCTAAGAGTAATAGAATTCAAGAGTATTTTGAGGGTTTTATTTCCTTCACCATTGAGCTCAATCATTGCGCTTTCTGTCATGTCCTTAGCAACATGATCAGCTGTTACCAGGTAATATGAAAAGCAGGAAGTATCACTTACGAAAATACAGCTTCCATATTTTGTTTCTTTCTTCATACTTGCAATACCGATGTTTTGAAGAGAAGTGAATTTTTGATTTGACAAGCGACCAATACTACTCGTTACAAGGGTTAGATCCTCTTTTACTAACTGAGAAAATACCAACAATTGAGAAAGTAAGATTGAAAAGACTAATATTAAAATTTTTGACATGGCTTTTTATTTCAAAATTAAGACCTAATCAGATTAAAAGCTACAATATTTAGTATGTGTTACTAAATATTGTAGATATATACACGCCAATAAAATTTTAAAAGCATCCCCTTTTTCGTATTCAACAGCATATTATTAATTTGGCTTTATATCATTAACCCGACGACAGGAATTCTATTGCTGCCACATCGTAACCATGTTCACGTTAGCGGTAATCTGAGAAGGGTTTCTTTATAAAAAAAATAAATCGATATTATTTGAAATTTTTAGAAAAACAGATCTAAGCGTCCTTCTAAGTGACGTGAAGAGGAAAAACTCGAAGTTATAGAGCTGATTGACGCTCGCAATAAAAAGATTGAGGTCATCCTCCCAGGATAGCTTGCATTGTTCAATTACAATGACTGATATGAAACAGATTTCTTTTAATAGCTTAGTTATTAATTCACCTTTCCAGGACGGTTAATAATATGATCTTTTACAAGAACACTAAATTTCAACGATTTCAATTGAAACGATACCTCGCGCCATTGCACTTCTTTGTACTAAGTACTCCAACGTGCGCTTAAAGTTTCGTATTTCTCTGGATTCCAATAATGTTTCCCGGGTATTTTTTCCAAGATGCTCTTTGTTGGAGTAAAGTTCTATAGCGAGATTTAAGGCATTCAAAGTAAATGGAATATCTACAAGGTGCAATTCTCCTTCTGAAACTTTTGTCACATCTATAGAGAAGTCGTAATCTCTAACATGCTTAGGATCTACCTTCATTTTTTGCCAACCATCTTTTAGTCTTTTCGCTGAAACTTTTTTATACATGTCATCACTAAGATCACTTGGAATTAGTATGAGAAATTTTAAGCTCTTAATTTGAAATTCAGTGTTGTCAACTAACGTAAAAACTTTACCGTCTGCTTTGTCTTCCAATAGACGCTCCACCGTTCTTTCAACAAAGTTTGTAAAATAACCATACGCCAATGCTGTAGAAGGCAGGAAGCCCAGGTCGAAAGTATTTTCCTTTCCAATTACATGCTCCTTTATTTTCCCTACAACATCTATTAACGCCTGGGAAAATTTTACCGATGATCTTTTAGGTAAGAAAGGCAACGTAATGCCGCTTAAATCGCTTGGTATTTTTGTTTCAGACTCAACAACATAGAATACCCGGTTTTTCCCTAGTCCACCAGCAAACATTCCAAATTCAAACAGGACGTTATCTCTAGCGCTGTCAAATTTTTTCTTTCTTGACTCAAGTAGATCATCTGCAGTTGCAACTAAAATGGCGTAGTCATATAAGGCAATTTGCTTAATGAGGTTGTCATAGTTGCTAATGCCAAAATCAAAAGCATTTGTCCAGAGATTACAATGAGCGAAGCCTTCAAATTCTTTCTCTAGTTGCTTTGCTACTTTGAGGCCTTCTTTTGATGAGCCGATAAAAATGCTAGGTAAAAATTCCATTAATTAAATTTTATGATGGTTGACGAATGGATGTTTCCATTCACCTGTTAGTTGATATAATTCATAAAACACAAACCATTCATGAGTCCAGGGTACTATTGTGTCGTACAGATGTGAAGAAGCAGGAATCCAGTTGTAATCTTTAGGATAATACAAGCAAAGGCTTTTGTCACTGTACATATGTACCTTACTATTGTAAGGTAGCTCCGGACTGATAACAATAACCTTTGGTGGCTTGTTTGGCGTATAAGTGAGATTATACGTGTAAATTGGGGAGTGTTCGCTGGGTTGGCACCTTCCGGTACAGCCTAGGCTCTCTCCATATAGCGTTACTTTTAGAAAAGAATAATGCTTTTCAAGCAGGTGCTTTTCCACAGCAACTCTTTTGCCCATATTTAGAGTTGTTGGAGGTATATATTTTTTATTCACCATAATTGCGATGAAGTTGATGCTGAACTCCAGAATTTGTATTTATTGCTCCAGAAAAACCAAGCTTGGCGGAACCTGATAATACCGCAGCCGCTGATGAAAGCAATGAATTCATGCGGGCGTCTACGTTTTCATTTAGACCTTCTGGAAATCTTTCACCTAAATGTTTGCGCCAGTATTTTGAGGCTTTCAGTTGATTCTCCTCGGTAATTCCCAATTCTGCATCTTCGATAAACTTCGTCAAAGCCGTTTTAAAGTTAGTTTTTTGGTCATCAGTAAGCTTAGCCGTAAAATCATCAAATGGCTCAACCGGTGATGTGCATGTAACTGACCACCAGCAGTTATTTCGAATGCCCTTTAACACGTTAAGAAGGCACTTATCGTCCCTATTTTTCACTGCTGTAAAATTCTTAGCTGCCCAAACAGCAAGTGCTATGCCACTGGGTGTCTTAAATGAACATTTTGAAGCCCATGCCTTTAGGTATTTTATTATTCTAACCAGCTGGCCATCCTCATCTTTATAACGTTCAAGCCATTTAATCATTAGTTCCGGATCATCTTTAACCCATCCATCACCTTTTATTGCTAAATAGCTGTAGGTTTCACCGTTGACCTGATAATAAACCGGGAAGTCAATGTTATATGCACTTTTATAAAAAACACGAATGCATTTTCTCCGGTGCTCTGCTCCTCCATTTGTATGGTCTTTTACTGCATCATAGATGTACCCCTGCACTGTTTGAGCAGATACTGCGGGCTTATTTGTAAGATAGATACCTCTGTCAGCATCGTAAGTACCATCTTCTTTAATGATGATGGTTTTCATGTGTTTCGCGCCAGATCCTTGAGTGTAGAAAAGAGGCGTCTCATCCAACTTTTCCTTGATTTTATCAATAATTTTTTTTTCCAAGGCTTTTCTGGAAATTTTCATTTGTTGCATTTCTAACAGCGAAGGAGTAATTACCTTGCAAAAGCTATTAAAGAGCTTGTCACAGTTTGACATATGTATTTTGAATTTAGTTTATAATAAAGAAGGATTTCCCTTCTATTATTATTAACCGGCTTTTTATTCATTTACACCTTTTGGTGTAAAAAAACTTTTTTTGGGTTAATTATTATGGAATTCGGTCCCTATTATCAGAGAAATCAACGCAAGCTTGCTTCAATAAGCGAGGCAAAGTGGAAAGAGACTATTGCAAAATGCATACGTTTTATAGAATTAAAGTTGAAAAAGAAAACGTTATATGGTGCTCACGCCGGCTCATTATTGGGGGCTGAGGCTGTAGATCATTATATTAGCGTGGCCTATGAAAGAATAATATCTGGTTATTGGGAGTTTCAGGATGATATGGATATAGCGGAGCAAATGATGCGGGTTATAACCAGTTATATATCGAAAGCCATTGAGCACACAAAAACGGTAAAGGCAACTGTTTTAAATATAAAATATACGCCAATAGAAGAAGAGTTCTATGAAAAGGAAATAGATTCGGGTGCGGACGATTTACTCGAAGATAGATACGCCAGTATGATTAAGAGTATTGAAGACACCATTAAGGACGATATAGAATTGGAAATTATATGGGAGGCTATTAAAGAAGGGAAAACAAGGTATGAGATTGCGGAATTACTGGATAAAACACCGCGACAATTTGATAAATTAAGAGAAAAGTTAATTCGAATGGTTCAAAAGCAACAATTGGCAGGCTAAATATGGGAAACAATACTAAACAGATATTAAGCAACTTGTATAGCTTATTGATGGAAATGAACTTCCATAGTGAAGGTTCTGAACTGATGGCAGAACTGAGTGATGCAGAAAAAACAAGAATAGACAAACATTATAAACAATTAAGGCTTTTGACAACGAAATATAAAGCGGAGGCCAACAAACAATATTTCAACAAAGCTATCGAACAAATTCAGGCACTAAAGAGTAAAGGAATCGAAGAGTTAAAAAAACTTTTGAAACCTGGCGAGCAGCAAGAACTAATTCCTTTATTTCGAAAATTTGAGAATATAACAGAAGATGATAAAGTTTCTATTCTTGAGGACACTGAGTTACTTTCATTAATTGAATTATTGAAAGAACGTGCGGATGAATCAAATAATTAATGCTGCCCAAGCAGCACGTGATTTGCTGTCAGATGTCGGTTGGGATAAGCCTGGTGACTTAACTCTAGAAGAAATTGCTGGATCTATCGGCGCTATTATAAAGGAAGAGCCCTTGGGAGGTAGCGAAGGTAGAATACTTATAAAAGGCAACTCAGCCGTGATAAATCTAAATTCTTCGATAAGCAATGTTGGCAAACGAAATTTTGTCCTTGCTCACGAAATAGGACATTTTCTACTCCATAAGGATTTAAAGCTATTTGTTGATAATTTTAAAACACTCTCAGAGTGGCATGTAAAAGGAATTCATGAACAACAAGCGAATCAATTTGCAGAGGAATTGCTAATTCCTCAAGCATTATTTATAAGTATGGTTAAAGGTAAACGATTGAATCTTGCATTGATAGAGCAGGTAGCAGCATTTTTCTCAGCTTCTCTCACCGCTACATTCATAAGGTATTCAAGACTAGGTGATTTTCCAATGATGATAGTGTATATTGAAGATGGTGTTATTAGGTGGAAAATGCCTTCAAAAGATTTTCCATTTCAATATTTAGCATATGGTTCAAAGGTGCCTTCATGGACAGTTGCAGGAGACTTTTTCAATGGAAAATCTTTAGAAAAAATACCAGTTAAAATCGAAGCAATCGAGTGGTTTCCAGATGACTACAAACTTCAAAATAATGAAAATTGGAAATTGTGGGAACAGTGCTACCAAGTATCCCCAAATGGCCTCATATCTTGTCTCTGGTCATTTTGACAGGATGATAATGAATGATGTACGTTGGCTAATTACATTTAAAACTCGGATTTTTATTGTCTTATTTTACCACTGACTCACTTGTTTTAGTAATAATATTCAGCCAGTTGATATAGGTTTCATACCTATATCTACCGTTCATTTGATAATCTTTTATAGCCTGGACATTACGCTAAATGAAAGGCATTTGTTTTGGGAGTAAGGTAGAAAATAAGTATGCGGAATGGGAAGAACCGCAACCAGCAGCCTGCGTTAGTTATCTTTCACCAGTTCATTAAAACCAATAATGAGCACAGGTAGCTGTTTTTCTTCCTCTCTTTTTGCCTAAGCCCTCAATATTCTCTTCAGCGTCTCCTGTAGGGCATGTTTAAATGCTTCGTCATTCGTCATCAGGCGATAGAGATCGAGTTCGCTTTTGCGCTGGGCGCCCATTACTTCATCAAAGATTTTTCTAAAGGCTATTTCCCGGTTTTGTTCGTCGGGATTGTTTTCGAAACGTTTTTCAAAATCCGGATGGGAACGAATTTTATCGGCCCACTGAACAAACTTAACCCGCTGTTCATCGGGGGTGGCTGCCCAACCTTCAAACCAACGTTCGTTGAAACTTTTTACTATTAGATCTAGCGGATCTGTTTGTTCGTCGGAACCATGAGCGCTACGGGGATTTGGATTCTGCGGATCAAGTTCAGACTCGGTTGGATCAAGGCCTATACTTACATTTAATTTCGCCCGCTCAAGTCCATAAGTGGATAGGTCTACCGAATTCAATAATTCATCGAAAGCATCTACTGCAGGATCATGAATGACCAGCCTTGGAATAAGGAATTTTAAAAACCAGAATAACTTCTCCCATACCACTACTTCGTAGGGAAGTATCGATGCCATTTGGCCATAGATTTTTACAAACTGCTTCGCTTTTACCTTACAATCTATCTTCTGTTCTTCTGTTAATTCCAGTCCATGGTTGAACCTGTCTTCTGCTATTTGTAATACCGGGCTTAAGAACTCATTCGCCTCGAGGCCCTTAAAGTACTTTTCTACAAAGTCTTCCACTTCGTACCATTCATATACACCGGTATCATCGAGGTGTGCTTTTAATTCATGCAGCACGTTTACATCAGTGGCTTTGCTTAAGGATGTTGCGGTATAAAATGGATCAAATGATTTTTTGATGTCTTCGGTATTATTAAAGAAATCCAACACAAACAAATCTTCCGTTTTCTTACCCAGCTTATCGGAGGAGCGGTTTAACCTGGATAAAGCTTGCACTGCCATTACACCGAGTAACTTTTTATCGACATACATGGCTGTTAACTTGGGTTGATCGAAGCCGGTTAGATATTTATTGGCTACTACCAGCAAGCGGTATTCATCCATGTTGAAATACCTGGCAATCTTATCAGAAATAAACCCTGGATCAGATGGCTTTGCCGTATCGAGGTCGGGCGGAAAATTATTGATAGTGTCTTCGGTATATTCTATGCCATCAATGGTTTTTGAACCGGAGAATGCTATGGCAATGCGAAAGAGATTGCCTTTGCTTAAAAGCAATTTTCGCAAGGCAAAGAAATAGCGGATGGCTGATTCAATGCTCTGTGTAACGATCATCCCCTTTGCCTTGCCTTTGAGCTTTTTTGTATTGACCACCTGCGTAATAAAGTGATCGAGCATTATTTCGGCCTTGGTGGCAATGGTGCCCGGATTGCGTTCTACAAAGGTCCGCAATTTTTTCTGGGCTTTCACAGTATCAAACAAAGGATTCTCCTCTATCGACTTTTCAATTTCGTAGTAACTTTTGTAAGTAGTGTAGTTGGCCAGTACATCCTTTATAAAGCCTTCTTCAATGGCTTGCTTCATGGAGTATAAATGAAAGGGCACAAATTTTCCGTCTGCCTGTTTTACTCCAAACTTTTCCAGGGTGTTATTTTTGGGCGTTGCGGTAAAAGCAAAATAAGAAGCGTTGCCCCGCATTTTACGGGTTCGCATGGCTTCCAATATTTTATCTTGTACATCATCTTCCCCGCTTTCTACTTCGCCATTGTTGCCCATTGCCCGGTTCATGTTATCGGAGGCGGTACCACTTTGCGAACTATGCGCTTCGTCGATAATTACTGCAAAACGTTTATCGCTTAAATCGGTGATGCCATCTATGATGAAGGGGAATTTTTGAATGGTTGTAATAATGATGCGTTTACCGCTTTCGAGGCTTTCTTTTAATTCTTTGGATGAATAAGCGGGAGCCACAATATTTTTTACTTCTGAAAATTCTTTGATGTTTTCCCGAAGCTGTTTATCGAGTAATCTGCGATCGGTAACTACGATCACCGAATCAAAGAGTGGATTTGTTTTGCCTTTGCCACCGGGTGTAGTATCTAATTCAGGATAGGTTTCTATTAACTGGTAGGCAGCCCAGGTAATGGAGTTTGATTTGCCGGAACCTGCCGAATGCTGGATAAGATAGGTTTGACCAACACCTTTTGTGACGGCATCTTTTATTAAACTCCGCACCACTTTTAGCTGGTGGTAGCGTGGAAAAAACAATGTCTTTTTTGCCATTGGGTCGCCGTCTTTACCATCGAAGCGCACAAATTGCTGGATGATATTGGCGAGGCTTTCCCTGGTTAAAATTTCATCCCACAAATAAGCAGTGCGATGGCCAAATGGATTAGGCGGGTTGCCCTTGCCATGATTGAACCCAATGTTGAAGGGCAGGAAAAAAGTATCGGCACCATTTAACCGGGTAGTCATAAACACTTCATCGGTATCTACTGCAAAATGCACCACGCAGCGACCAAACTGCAGCAGCGGTTGGCTGATATCTCTCTTAAATTTATATTGGTTCTGGCCATGCACTTTTGCATTTTGCCCGGTCCACTGGTTTTTTAATTCCATGGTGGCAATGGGCAGACCGTTAATAAAAACTACCATGTCGATTTCTTCGCCCGGATTAGTAAGCGAATAGCGCACCTGCCTTGTGACACTGAATGCGTTTTTTTCGAAGTTATCCTGCACTGCCTGGCTGCTGCTACTAAGTGGCAAAACATACAGCATGGTAAAATGGGCATCATCTACATCAAGCCCTTTGCGTAATATGCGAAGGATGCCATACTTCTTTATCAGCCGGTCAATTCTTTCAAGGATTTTCAGCCGCCAATCAGGCTGTTTTTGGAGTTTTGAGAGTTCCTCTTTTTGTGTTTCGCTTAAAAAATGGAATAACCGTTTTTCATCAACAGCATAGCGGGTATTAAAATCGCTGGCAAGGCCCATATAGTAGCCATTGCCGCCCCTAAAGATCTCCTGCCGCTCCTGTACCTCATTTGGCAGGTGCGGCGCTTGCTTAAGCGCTTCCAGGCTATTGCCGGTCAGGCGTTTTTCAATGGAGGCTTCGAGGGCTTGCTCGTTGGTAGGTGTGTTCATGGCTGCTTTTCCATTTGTTTTTGAAGTGTATTTACCTGTGACATTATGTATGCCATTGTTTAAACCACTTTTATTTTACCTGTTACCACACTGTTTATCAAAGTGGCTTTGTATTCTTTCAGCTTTTCAATTTCCTTTTCTTTTAACGAAATAGCATTGCTGATTTGGTGAGAAGATCGGCTGATATATTTGGAAATTTCGATTTGATCTTTCATAGGAGGAAGAACAGTTTTTAAGCTTTTAAATTCATTCCAATAAAGGCGTTTTCGAAAATCTGTAATCCCTTTTGAATGCCTATCCATTTGCTGTATGAATATTTTAGTTCTATACTGAAATTCAAAATAATCGGCATTTATTCCAGTTATTGGTGCAGCAACAATATATGCCGGGCTTACCATTCCCAATGTTCGTACAGCACCGATAGCACCTTGCCATGCTCTCATCATATTGAATACAATATCACTTGGCTTAACTAGTTTATAGCAAGACTTATCTTCTATTCTTATTTTCCCTCTTATATTTTCTTCATCACTCATCTCCTCAGAAGAGACAGCTGTATGTATTGATACAGATAAGATTGGCAAAGTATCATTCCCTGACTCATTTCTTTCGTTGAATAAAGAACGATTATTTACAACGTTCCAATGTGCCGGTATCTCGCCAATCCATTCCACACCGCTGTCCTTCATGGGGGCGTTGGGTTTTAGGCCACGGGTAACGGAATTGTGAATGAGTATTTGGTGACGTTCGTTCAGTAGCTTAATTTGCTTTTCTTTAATGGCAATGGCCTGATCGATTAAAGCGGTTTTGCGATCGAGAAAATTGGCGATTTCAGTTTGTTCTTTTATAGATGGAATAGGCAAAAAAGAATAAGAGAGTTCAGTAAAACTTATATTTTTTCCCTCCCTAATACCTACCACACTTGTTTGCAATTCAGAAATAAATGAAGTGCTTTTAAAAAGATATTTATAAAACTGAGAATCAAACTTTCCCTTAGATTTTAATACCGTGTAGGCAGGGCTAATTATTCCATCGTGATGGCAAAATTCAAGTCCACCTTCAAATGATCTAAGACTTATAGCAAAGTCTCCTTTTCTTATAAATTTAAAAGATTCCAATGCTCCCGAAGGCATTACCATTCGATTCTCTACCCATGAACGTGGAACTACACCTTTGTTTTGCGTTACTGAAAGCAGTTCTTCATTTGGTTTATTTTTAATCGAACTATCTCTAAACATGTGCTTCATTCGTACGCATTCCCAATGCTCCGGAATTTCTCCAAGCCACTCAGCACCCGATTCTTTATACCCAGCATATTTTCCTATTGCTGTTTCTTCCAAAATTGCTTCCATTACACCAGGTTTAATATTTCACGAATCAGGCCATCACTCTCACTTTCCAGCTGCAAAATATCTGCTGTTACTTCCTCCATACTGCGCAATGGTTTGTGCCGGTAGAAGTATTTATTAAAGCTAATTTCGTAACCAATTTTAGTAGCATCGAGGTTTATCCAGGCTTCATGCACATGGGGTTTTACTTCCCGTAAGAAATATGCATTTATGTTATCCTTCAGGGGTACATTTTCGGTATCGCGCAAATCGCTTTCGGTTTCGTACTCAATATACTCGCCCTTCTTTTTAGTAGGGTAATAGCCAAAATCAGGCAACTGGCTTTCCGTGCAACCAAGGTGTTCGAGTAAAGCTTCCAGTTTATCAGCGGTTAGTTTGCTTGTTTTCTTTATTACTTTTTCTGCACTGGCATCGTACCAGCTAATGGCATTTAATATCCATGTCTTTTCAGCGCCACTAATACTAATATCGAGCTTCTTTATTACTGTATCGACTGACGCAGTAAACACATTGAAATCGTTGAAGACATCATCACCCAGGACGTTCCTGATGGCTGTTGCTTTTTCAATTAAGTTTAATCCTTTCTGCCAGCTGTCTTTGTTGGTTAGTGCTTTTATTTGTTTGGCATTCAGGTTTAATTCTTGTTTTTCACACCAGCTAATAATTTCTTTTTCGTGTTCTTCCAGGTTGGTGTAAACTTCCTCCCCAAATTGTTCATAGGCCCATTGCATGGGTTCCCTTAACGGTTTATCAAAACGCAATGTTTCTATGAGGTCATCCCTGAACTGCGCCATCAAGCGCTTTGGCCGCTCAATACTTACTTTATAATAACCAAAATCTTTGTTGTCGAATATTTTGGAAGCAATGCCTTCTTCCTCTTTGGTTACCGCATTTACTTGTTTTTCGGCCTGCTGCATACCCATGTACACATCTACCATGCTGCGTATATGTGCAGGAGCAAACTCGCAGTTTTTATTGCCTAAATTTTTACGCAGTTTTCTATACAACAGGCTGGCATCTATCAGTTGCACTTTGCCTTTACGTTCCGCTGCTTTGTTGTTGGATAATAACCAGATATAGGTGGTGATACCGGTATTGTAAAACAAATTGTTTGGCAATTGTACAATGGCTTCCAGCCAATCGTTTTCTATAATGTACCTGCGAATATTGCTTTCACCGCCACCCGCATCACCGGTAAACAAACTCGACCCATTGTGTACCGAAGCGATCCTTGATCCTGTGGGACTTTGCTGCAGCGATTTCATTTTATTCACCATCTCCATTAGGAACAACAATTGCCCATCGGATGAACGTGGTGTAGCATCGGCATCTTCCTCATTGCCCCAATAATCTTTCAGCTTTACCTGGAAACGCGGATCAATGATCTCCTTGCCATCTTTGATGTATTTTAATTCGCTTGCCCATGATTTGCCATAGGGAGGATTCGACAGCATGAAATTGAAATGCATGCCCGCAAATTCATCGGAGCTAAGGGTAGAACCCACCCGGATGTTTTCGGGGTTATTGCCCTTAATCATCATATCCGATTTGCAGATGGCGTAGGTCTCATCGTTTATCTCCTTGCCATACAAATGCACATCGGCGCTGGCACGTATGAGGCCATCTTCATCCTTTATAAAATTCTGTGATTCGGTGAGCATGCCGCCCGATCCACTGGCTGGATCGTAAATGGTAACAACCGGCGGTAAATTATCTTTTACGGGTTCAAAGACAATATGCGTCATCAGGTCGATCACTTCACGTGGTGTAAAGTGTTCGCCCGCTTCTTCGTTGTTTTCTTCGTTAAACTTCCTGATCAATTCTTCAAACACATAGCCCATACCAAGGTTGGACAGCGGTGGCAGTTTGCGACCCTCCAGATCGGCTTTTTCAAAAGGCGTAAGGTTGATATAAGGTGAGGTGAATTTTTCAAGCACATTCAGCAGTACATCTTTGTTTGCCATGTGGCGCACCTGGCTTTTCAGGTTAAACTTATCGATGATCTCTTTTACGTTTTTGCTGAAGCCATTCAGGTAATCTTCCACATTGGCCTGCAGTATTTGCTGGCTGTTGGTGGCAGTATTAAACAACCTTTGAAGGGTCCATGGGCTGGTATTGTAAAACACAAAACCCGAAGCCTGTCGCAGGCCGCTTTCATCCCATTCCACCAGGCCTGCTTCATCTTTCTGAAAAGCTAGTTCTTCGAGTACGGCTTCCTTGGTAGGTTCCAGCAAAGCATCGAGGCGGCGCAAAACCACCATGGGTAAAATAACATCGCGGTATTTGCCCCGAACGTAAATGTCCCGCAGGCAGTCGTCAGCAATGGACCAAATAAAGGAAACCAGTTTATTGTGTACAGCGGTATTCATGTTTACAAAAAATTAGATGGTATTTGCCATTAAAGCCCAAACAGGCCTTTTGATGGAGCACTAATATAGCGAGAGAAGATTGTTTGGAATAATGGGTGGAATAATGGGTTATAGATGACCTTGTAAACTTAAGGCATTCGAATTTGGTTTTAAATGATTAGCGCGGCAAAGAGGCCATCATTTTTTACGCTTAATGACCTGAATAAAGTTTGTGCATCGAAGCTATATTGCAAGAAAACTAAGGCGGTGATTGAGACTCATTCGGTGATCCCAAACAAATTCACTTTTTTCTTCAAGCCAACACCAAATGAAAAATGCACCAGCTTAAGGTGTTGCAATCTGCCCAACACAATACCCGGGTGTGTATTATATTGTTTTGCCAGTTTGACGATGTCGTTTTCGGATGGGTTGCTGCCTAATTCTTTAACCGCTCTGTCGGGCAGTAACATTTTAGCTGCAAAATCATTTGCCTGGGCTTCCTTTTCGGAGGTACTACCTTGTCTTTGCGTTACAGGTTCTACAAAAATTTCTTTTTTGCCATGCAGCAACAGGTGTGCCGCCTCATGGTAAAAAGTAAACCAAAACTGGTCGTTTGTTTTATACCTGTCTGTTAGTTGAATTAAAGGGTGATTGCCAATCCACCGGCTGGCACCACAAATGGGTGCTTTTGGGAAGCATTGGGTATATACCAGGGCTACTCCTGCAGCTTTGCATATATTTTGTAGTTGTTCCGAAAAATCGTCCGGATGAGTGGCCACCAAATCTTTAATAGAGCCTGAAAGTGCCCGTTTAAAAGCTTCCTTATCATATTCGGGCAAGTCCATTTTTCTTACCTCCAATTCTCCAACCCGCATCCAGGCAGTTATAGCTGCTAAGGTTTGGGGAGTGGTTTCAGATTTACGAAAATCTACTATTGATGCTATTTCCTGCTCATACATTTTTTGCCAAATGGCTGCACTGGCTACCCCGAAAAACTTCAGTAATTCATCCGATTGCTTTGCATTTGCTTTTGGTTCGGATAAATAGCCACAACCAATTAACGCTTTCACAGGAAATTGTTTTACCCAGTCCAAATTTGCTTCCATTTGTTCTTCCGCATCGAGGCGGGCGAGTTTTTCGCGGTAATTATTTTCGCTATTCAGCCAGAATGGGGCATCAATACCCAGCACCTTTTCCAGCTGTAAGGCTGTAGTAACTGTAATTGGTTCTTTACCTGTAATGAGATCATGTATTTTGGAAGCAGTTTTGCCCATTCGTTCGGCAAGCTGGGCCTGTGACATGTCAATAATATCAATGGTTTCCTGTATGGTGTCGCCTGGTTTAGACAATAATGCTATTTCGGCTTTTAGGCGCTTATTCATAAAAAGTATATTAATAGAGCATTAATGGTAATCGGTCGATTCCAGGATACGGATTATAGTAACCAAGAGCGTGTTTACGGAACCATCATTGTTACCGGGTACAGGATCGTTGGCAATCTCAAATATTAACCGGTGATTAGGTGATATTGAAACAGCATATTCGTTTTGACGGTTTCCAGATAAGGAATGGCAACGAGCAGCAGGGATTGAAATAAGCACTGCAAGATTGGGGGCATCTCTCATTTCCTGCATTCTTTGAGCAACCTTTTTTGCGTTATCACCAAAATTTTTCTGTATCAGTACAGGGTCGGTTAGTACTTTTTTTAGCTTTTTCGTTTTATATTCAATCTGCATGCAAACATATAAAGTATTACCCAAAAAGGGTAATTATTTTTAGGGGTTCTTGAAGATGGGTTTCAATTTTGGTTTTTAATTTCGGAAAAGCTCCCGATAAGAAATGTCGTTACCAGGGTGAGTCACCGTATTCGGATGGGGTGAATATTACCGACCAGCATATTTGAAGATCCATTCTTGATAAACTTAGGGGAAAATCGATTTAAGCTTAACAGTAATTTTCCACAACTATTTATCTATTGGGCATATTCAACTAAGGTTTCCGCTTATCGGCCGCGTTACCTGCAAAGGGCAAGGAGGTTCATCAATGGACGAAGCGGGAACGAAAACTGGTGCTGAATTTTCTGCGACATTGAAGAGTTGATAGAATGGATGGAAGGGCAGGGATGCCACCAGGAACTGTCTGGCATTTGCCAGCATTGGCGAGAGGCCGCGGTAATCGAAGACGTGTTTGATCGAACAAATTGATACAACGAAAAGCCACCGAGACCTGGCAGGAATGGTTTATCGACTTTTAGGGTATATGAGAAATTTCTTAAAACTACACTTTGAGGCCTGGCCGGCATTGCTATCTTGTATTAAAGTAGATGAAGGTGTATTGAGAAAAAGCGTGGCGTTAACTCTTGTGTTATTTTCAAAATCTAAAATCACCACAATGAAAGAAAACAACGAAATCAGTATCCCAAAACAAGTGTCTGATCTAGACACTACCAGCCATTCCATTAATAGAGCGTCCGTTGCTCCAATGATAAAAAGGTACGACGACTTTCGGCAACAATTAATTGAAGTAAAATCATCATTGCCTTTTGAAATCCCAGAATTGCCAATTGGCGTTATGTTTAAAAAGAATGCAATTACAGAAGTAATGGCTGATTATAGCTGTTGTGGAATAAAGATAGTTCCCGCAATCAATGAAAACGGGGAACTTACGGTGGTGATATTTGCAGTTTGCTATTTCGGAGACAATATTTATCCTTTATTGCGTCCAGTTGTAGTAGAAAGATTAACAGCGCTCAGGACCTCAATGAAGTTAGATGAACCGCAAGCGGGCCCACCATTCCCACCATCGATTGATGGATTTCAAAAGGGATACATTGCCTGCGTGCCGGAAGAAGAATTTTTAAGTGAAGTGGCCAAGACGCTATAGCTGAATAACTATTTCAAATGGCGCCCGCCATTAAAGCACTCACAACTAAAAACTCCATGATTGATCTTGTAACCAGCAGCTATATCATTCTTTATAAACAGACGAGAAACATCGAGCAATAATTAATTAGGGTTTTAGGGTTTGCCCACCATGTGTTTACATGGGGGCTTTTTTTGTAACGGTATGTTTGTAAAGTGAACTTCTTATAAAATGACCTTACATATTTTTCATATCATGCCCGGCCATGGGATTAGTTCCTTTTTTGAATACATATTCACTGTTCAACAAATAGGCACCTCTAATAACCACCACGTCGCCTTTATTTATGCCTGATTTAATTTCAATCCTGTCATCGCTTTCCAAACCTGTTTGTACCATTACCGGTTTGAATGTTTTATCCGCCATTTGTATCCAAACTGTGGCTCCTTTTCCATCCCGGATAACCGCATCCACAGGCAAGGAAAGTGTTTGACGCTGCGGTGTTTTTAATATTACATAGGCCGGCATGCCTGGTTTGAGCTGGTTACCAGTATTTGGAATTGAAACCCTGATCAAATTGATTCTTGTTTCGGGGTTGATTTCGGGATTTACAAATTCGATTCTGCCTTTGATTTCTTTCCCATCAAAATCGGGCAGTTGAACTGTTGCAATACTATTGTTATCAATATCTGCCAGTTGTGACGTATAGACCTGTGCTTCCGCCCAAAGTGTGGACAGGTCAGCCAGTTTTACGATTGTACCTCCTTCCATAACATAAGCACCTTCGGCGGATTCTAATGCAGTTATGTAACCTGATGATGTACTATAAAGGGTAGTAACAGGAGCAGCAACACCGCTGTTTGTCAGTTTACTAATTTGAGCATCGCTCATACCCCATAACAGCAGCTTGTTTTTAGCACTTTGTAATAGTTGATCAAAGTCAATAAGTGTTTCACCCGCAAAAGTTTTCTTTTTATCCAGCGCCAGCATGTACTCCTGTTTTGCATTGTTGAGATCTTCACTGTATATATCATACAAGGGAGCCCCCTTGCTAACAAAATCGCCGATGTTTTTGAAATACAATTTTTCTATTCTGCCCATTACTCTTGAACTCACAGATGAGGCTTTCATCTGATCAAAATTTAATGTAGCTGTTAATAACAGCTCGTCATGGATGGCAGTATTTCCGACTGTATCTACCGCAATATTTCCTAGCTGAATTTGCTGTGCGCTTAGTTTTATTTCGTTTGCTTTTTGTCCATTGGACTTCATCACTTTTGTTAGTTCCATATGACAAATGGGACATTTACCAGGCTTGCTTTCCATAACCTGTGGATCCATAGAGCAGGTGTAGTAGCTATCCGATTCTATGGTCCCCTCTTTTTTACTCTTGCATGCAACTAGCAATAGAAAAGCTATTATTGTAAGTGCAACGTAGCGCATAATTATTCTTTTATTTTAATGAAGCTCTCGCTATCCATAAGGTACTGGGCATTTAGTGCCACGGAATCTGTTTCGTTTATTCCATTCAATACCTGGACGTGATTTTTATGGGCGATGCCGGTGTTTATTTTACGTGCTTTGAAACCACCGGAAATTCTTTCAAAAACAACTTTGTCACGTCCTAAAGACAATACAGATTGCTGCGGCAGCCAATATGCATCTTTTGTATTGCCAAATATTGTAGCCGTTACCTGGCTGCCTATTGGGATTTGCAACTCACTGTTCTTGAAATAAACCCTTGCAGTAACTGTTTTGCTATTTTTCCTGTAGAAAGGTTCTATGAAATCAATTACCCCCCGAAAGTCTTTACCTGGTGCTGTTTCAGGGATAATTTTTACGGGATTTCCTTTTTTTACCAAACCCTGGTTTTCAGCATAAATATTTAATATAGCCCATGCACGTGCAGGATTGTAAACAGAAAATATTGTTTGTCCTTTTTGTAAATACATTCCCTCTTTTAATGAAAGTTCTTCTGTAATAAGTGATATGTCTTTCATGTTGTTAGGGTTGTTATTCATGTTGCCGCCATTTGCAGCTTCGTGAATATGACCTGCATAATTGCTGAACACTGCTATGCTGAGAGATGGCTTGCCTGATTGAATTACTTGCTGTAGTTGCGGACTGCTCATCCCAAGTAAAACCAATTTATCTTTAGCCGCCTGGATGAATGTTGTATTAGCTGGATCATTTTTTAAAAGAAATAAAAGGTTTTGCTGGGCCGTCATTAGTTCGGGACTGTAGATATCAAGTATGTGTTGGCCCTGTGTAATTTTTTGATACCTAAACCTTACATAAAGTTTCTCTATCCTGCCTGCAACTCTTGATGAAATACTGGCCACCTGCCGGGTATCGTAAGCTATATTACCCAAAGCATGTATCTCGATCTGTTCTTCTTTCATTTGAATGGTCGTCACCGGAATTTTTGATATTACAAATTCATTGGTAGGCCTCAACAAAGCTTCCAGTTCAACATCCTTTGAGATTTCCCCATCAACTACTTTCTTTACCAATGTCATTCCGCAAATGGGACAATTACCGGGCTTATCCTTGCTAACCTGCGGATGCATAGAACAGGTATACACATCTTTTGGGGTTTCTATTTTATGTGCGGCATGAGTATCATTCTTGTTGTTACAAGCATATGTGGCCAGCACTGCAAATAATACTGTTATAATTATAAGTTGCTTCATTTTGCTTCAATTAAACGGTCTAAGGTCACCTGAGTTTTTAAGGCCTGGTTGAGCAATTCTGTATATTCCAGTTGTGTCATGTATAAAGTTTCCCATGCATCATAAAGCATAAATAGTTCTTCGGTGTTTTGCTCATATCCTAATTGCATGGTTTTATAATTGTTTCTTAAGGCAGGAATAATATTTTCATCATAGAGCTTCAATTGATTTTTCTTTAGTATTAATTCATTTCGCATACCGTAAGCCATGCCACTGTATTCGTTCACCATCATTTGCTTTTGTGATTGCAGTGCATAACCTTTCCATTTAAGACTTTCGATATTGGCTTTATTCATTTTTGATGACCATTTTGCCAATGGTACTTTTACCATCCCCATCAAAGAATATTGCATGGGCAGGCCACCAAAACCAAACATGTGATCGTAGCGAACACCGAATTGAGGTTTGAGGCTTTGGCGTTCGGTTTCCTGCTTTAAGGCTTGTAAATTGATATCTTTATCAATCGCTTTCAAATCGCTGCGGCTGCTGTAAAAAAGGGTACTGTCGAATATGATATTTGTATAATCATTTAATTGGTAAGCGGTGTCAATATCAAATACATTGAATGCATTTTTTGCCATGAGAGCATTGATGCGAATACGTTTTTCTTTGATATCGTTTTCATACATCAGCCGCATATTCTGCACATTGCCAATTGCCGCCTTTGCTTTATAATAGGCGCTTATTTTTTCCATATTATTCTTGTACCGGATCTCTGCGTTTTTAATCATGAAGTCAAGCAGCTTCTCATTTTGCAGTAAAATAGAGAGCTTCATTTTAAGAATTAGCCATTGGTAGTATAACTGTTTTGCATCGTTCACCAGGTCGTTTAGTGAGGCATTTAATTTTTCTTTTTCCACCGATGACATGGCTTCCATATAAGCGGCATCTGCATTCTGCTTTTTTTTATTGGGTAACATTTGCTGTCCTCCAATCATATACTGACCCATGCCCGTTTCACCCATATCGCCGTTCTTCCACATTGACGGATTATACGGAACCATCCACAATCCGGTATTGAACTCAGGTGGCATCCAACTTCTTGCACCTTTAGCCGCTTCATCCATAGAGCGGATTTCGTTCTTATACATCTGTACAACAGGATGCGAAACTCTAATGCTGTCGATAATATCACTAAGTGGTAAAACCTGCGAGTGTGCCTTTACTGCGAGCACAGTCAGTAGAAGCGTAATGTATTTATTCTTTGACATCTATTAATTCAATTTTACCGTTACGTTTTAATTCTCTTTCCTTTATCATTTCGAAAATCACTGGAGTGATCAGCAGCACATAGATGGTTGATGTGATGGTACCTCCAATTAAGGGAATGGTTATCGGGCGCATGATATCACTACCCACACCAGTTGACCATAAAATGGGGATCAAACCAAACAAGCCAACTGATACGGTCATTAATTTTGGCCTCAATCTTTTTATGGAACCATCAAGCACATATTGCCTGAGTATAGCCGGGGTTAAAGCAGCTTTGGAATTACCATATTTTGCCACCATTTTTTGCATGGATTCGTTCAGGTAAATGGTCATAAGCATGGCTGTTTCTATAGCCATCCCAAACAATGCAATAAAGCCCACAGCTACCGCAACGGATAAATTAATGCCATAGAAGTACACCATGAACACGCCGCCTATTAGTGCGAAAGGCACAGTAATCATAGTAACGAGGGCTTCTTTGAAAGAATGATAGGTAAAGTAAAGCACCATGAAAATGATCACTAAAACAACGGGCATAATTGTTTTTAATGTCCTGTTTGCACGGATCTGGTTTTCCCATTGGCCACTCCACTCAATAAAATATCCCTTGGGCGATTTTGCTATCATCTGGTTTAGCCTTTGCTGTGCTTCTTTTACCGTACTGCCTAAATCTCTTTCCCGCACATTGAATAAGACTGTACCACGTAACATAGCGTTTTCAGAGTTGATCATGGGTGGACCATCGCTCAATTTTATATCTGCTACTGCTTCCAAAGGAACCGGGCCGAAGTCCATGGTTTGCACCTGCAGTCTTTTTAAGGCCGAAAGATTGTTCCGAAAATCTTGTCCATAACGGGCATTAACGGAGAAGCGTTGTCGCCCTTCGATTGTTGTGGTAAGTTTCATTCCTCCCAAAGCACTTTCTATTGTAGTATTTACATCATCGATACTTAATCCATATCTGCCAATTTCGTCCCTTTTAATATCTATGTCGATGTATTTACCACCAGTAATGGGTTCGACATACAGATCTTTTACGCCATCAATGCCTTCCAGTTGTTTTTTAATAGTTTGCGCAAATGCGAAGATGGTATCCAGGTTTTGACCATATACTTTTAACCCAACATCGGTACGAATACCTGTCGAAAGCATGTTAATTCGATTGATAATAGGTTGTGTCCAACCATTCGTAATACCCGGTATCTGCAATTTTGCATTCAATTCATTGATGATACCGTCCTTGGTCATTTTATCGCGCCATTCATTTTTCGGTTTAAGCATAATGATGGTTTCAATCATGCTAACCGGTGAGTTGTCGGTAGCGGTATTTGCACGACCTGCCTTTCCCAAAACATGCGCAACTTCAGGAATAGTGCTTATTATCTTATCCTGTACCTGCAACAGACGTTTGGCTTCGGAATTAGATACGTCCGGTAGTGTAACGGGCATGAATAATAAAGAGCCTTCATCGAGTGGCGGCATAAATTCAGAGCCAAGCCTTGTCATCATAACGACACCAACGGCAAGTGCGACCAAATTAATAGCGATGGTTGTTTTACGCCATTTTATACAGGCTTTTAAAACAGGTGTATATACTTTTTCCAATGACCTTGTAACAGGGTTGTCAGATTCCGGTTTCAATTTCCCTTTTAATAAAAAGGAAATAAGAACAGGCGTTAAAGTGATTGCTAATACCGCATCAATCAGCAGGATATAGGTTTTAGTCCATGCCAGCGGATGAAATAGTTTGCCTTCCATGCCGGTTAATAAAAACACGGGGAGGAAGGAAGTAACTACGATAATGGTGGAATAGAATACACCCGGACCAACCTGTTTGGATGATCTTAAAATGATCTCCATTCTTTCTTCAGCGGTCAATGGATCTTTATTCTGTTTGAAGAATTTCATTTTAATAAATAAATTTTTACCTATTTGTATTTGTTAAACAGCCGTACTAGTTTATACTGTTTATGGTAGTTGTCGAATTCCAGCAGGGAATTTTTGTTCCTGAACTGACTATCCAATTCATCGTGGAAAGCATGATTGTCAGGAAAAATATTTTTAAGATTCGTGGTGTTTAAATCGAATAAAGCGCCATTTGCTCTTACACTAAATTTAAAAATTGGAGAGCGTGGGTCTTTTGCAGTTGACATTACCTGAAACTTGTAGAGCAATAAATCGTCATCGGGATTCAGAATACTGTAATCTGTTTTATCAATAATTCGGAATGACTTTTCATCGCAGGTTCTAAAACCAAAAACACTGTCTTTACTTAACTGATATTTAATACCCTGGTGAATTACGGTTATATAGTCTTTAGCAAAAAAAGCGTAGCGCTTTATTTTGTGTTTTTCTATTTTACAGTTAATGGCATAACTCAATTTTTTTTGATTAAAATCATTTGCATTGAGATAAATTCCGCTACTGTCTTTTTGTGCATTTGCACACAGGGAAACAGTTGCAGGAACAATAACCATTTTTAGTAAAATATTTTTCATGTAATGCTTTTTTTAGACTGTTCTTCTGACAAATGCCGATAGGCATTTTCTACCATTACAATGCCATCATCTACCACTACACCGATTGCCAGTGCAATACCGGTTAGTGACATGATGTTTGATGAGATTCCAAAGAGCTCGAGAAAAATGAAACCGGCCGCCACAGAAATGGGCAGTTGAATGAGGATTATGAGCGCACTGCGCCAGTGAAATAAGAAAATGAGTACGACAATAGATACAGCTATCATTTCTTCTATCAGCGTACCTTTTACAGATTCGATAGCTTCCTGTATCAGGGTACTTCTATCATAGGAGGCTTTAAACGTTACCCCTTCGGGTAATCCTTTTTCCACTTCTTTCATTTTTACTTTTACAGCTTCAATTACTTTATCTGCATTTTCGCCATAGCGCATTACTATTATGCCACCCACTACTTCGCCCTGACCATCCATATCAAAAATGCCAAGGCGTAAATCGCCTCCCATTTGAACACTGCCAATATCTTTTACCCGCACAGGTATGCCATTGTAATTTGCCAGTGCAATATTTTCAACATCATCTTTATTCTTAAGGTAGCCTAAGCCACGAATAATATAAGCCATATCAGCCATTTCAAACTTTCTGCCACCCACGTCGTTGTTATTGGCTTTTACTTTATTCATTACATCCATCATGGATATGTTGTAAAATTGGAGTTTCACAGGATCGACGACCAATTGGTATTGCTTTTCAAAGCCGCCAAATGAGGCCACTTCTGCCACACCCGGTACTGTTTGTAAGGCAAACTTGATATACCAGTCCTGTAAGGCTCTTTGCTCGCCTAAATCCATTTTAGGTGCATTAAGATGGTACCAGTAAATATGCCCAACGCCCGTACCATCTGGCCCCAGCGATGGGGTTACTCCCTGTGGCAATAAGCGCTGTGCATAGTTGAGCCGCTCGAGTACTCTTGTGCGAGCCCAATAGATATCGACATTATCTTCAAAGATGACATATACAAAACTCATCCCGAACATGGATGTTCCACGTATGTTCCTGATTTTTGGGATGCCCTGCAAGTTGCTTACCAAAGGGTAGGTAACCTGGTCTTCCATTACCTGCGGGCTGCGGCCCATCCATTCTGTAAATACGATTACCTGGTTCTCGCTCAAATCCGGAATAGCATCAATGGGATTTTCCCTGACAGAATAAATGCCATAGGCAAACAGACCTGCTGCTACCAGCAGAACAACAAGCCTGTTGCGAAGGGCGAGTTCAATTAATTTTTGAACCATGTGATTTAATGTTGACTTTTTTTGACCGTCCTGATCTGAACATGAAAGTGATTATACTTAACCTGGGCTAAAGCATCCCGATTCATTGCCAGGTTTTACTTTTTACCAGTTATTGCTTGTGTTTACTTTTTGTAAGTGCCATACCACATTTGGGGCAGTAACCTGACTTGTCGCTAAATTCATCAGCATGCATGGGACAGGTGTACATTTTCATTGTTTCCATTTTCATTTTTTCTTTGGGAGAAAGATTAGATACAAGTGTCGATGCACATTTGGGGCACTTGCCGGGATTGGAACGGGTAACATCCGCATGCATTGGACAGGTATAATTCTTTACTGTTTCGCTTTTCATCTGCTCCTTTTTTGAAAGTTGCAGTTTCATACCGCAAATGGGGCAGTAGCCAGCCTTTGTAGCCAGAACAGAATCGTGCATAGGGCAGGTGTAATAAGTGGTATGTTTCGTTGTGTCTTTTTTGCCAGCTTTTTCCTGTGAAAAGGCGCTAATAGAAACGATGGAGAAAACTGCCATCAACAACATTGTAATTGTTTTCATTTTGTTTGTTTTTATGCATTAAAATTGATTATGGCATATATGGAAATGCCGAAAGCCCGGCAAAGACTTTGCCTGGCGAAATACACGGAAAAAATATTAAATAAGGAAAACGCGGTTGCGGATGTAAATAGCTATGCTATTGGCCAGGGGAGGGCCTTTACTCAGCGGGTTTGCTTCTGTAATAGAAATAACCCGATTGGCAGGGGCATCAACAAAATCAGAAGGAATTGCAGCTGCTATTGAATAAATTGCCTGAAATGATAAGTTTGCTACTTTTTGATCAGTACTGGCCTTAAAGGTCTTTTGTTCATCGCTGCAACAGCCTTTAGCTTTTGTAACTGCTTTTTCCATACCACATTTTGGGCAGGCATCAGACTTATTAAATGAAAAGCTCCAGGCAGCTAATTTACCCATGCAATAGTGCATGTGCATGGTAGCACCTATGGAAGTGCCCATGTATAAGATAGCTAATATGATTGTGATGAGCCTTTTCATTTTAATTACTAAATGTAAATAAAGTAATTTATTTATCCTGTTTACATGACAATGGTCAGTTTATTTCCATCGTAAAACGGCCTGTAAGCTAATAATTTCTTCATTTGATTTAGATTAAGAATTCTCAAAATCATAGTTGCAATTGAATTAGTTTTTACGGGTTGCCCGACTTAGTTTCCAAAGTGAAGAAAAGGATAACAAAATAATTCCCCGAAATGGTTCGGGGAATTATTTATAAAAGAATGAAAAGTACTTGTTTAAACCATGCCGATAATGGTAGGAATTGGGGAATAGGTGCTTATTTTAAAATAATACCGTGTTCGTTTAAAAATTGCGAAAACTCGATAATTTCTGCAGACTGTTCATCAATTATCATTTTCGCCTCGTTTAATGCAGGCTCGTCATTGCCCCATTTTAGTTCAACTTTTGACATATCAATTGCTCCCTGGTGATGACATATCATTTGATTGGCAAAGTCTACATCGACGTCATATGTATCCGGAGCCTTTTGCATGCACTGCATCATCATATGCATTGTTTCATCCATTTCCTTCATAAATACTTTGCACTCCGCATCAGAAAGCGGCTCAGGAGTGGGATGAGCAGCTAAAAAGGCCATCAGCCTTTCTTTACTTTCCTGGTTTCCGATTTTTGTTTTTTCAGCCAGTGCTTTTGCCTCAGCATCGTGCCCATATTGTAATTCGGCATCTGCCATTTCTATTCCGGCGTCATGGTGCATGATCATCATCATAGCAAAGTCTATATCAGGGTCACAGGTCATTTCCATTTTGTTCATGTCGTGCATCATGTCCCGCATTATCTCCTTAACTGTTTTGTCGTAAGCTTTGTCAGCATCCAGGTTCTTTGAATCTGATTTTGCAGTCATCATCGATATTTCTTGTTGCTTTCCTGATAGTCCATTGATATCTTTCTGACAGCTGGCAAAGAAAATACACAAACCAGATAATGTAACAAAAAGAGTTAGGGTTAAACGTAATTGTTTCATGTTTTTAGTTTTAATTTTAAGAATATAATTTATTGTGGCATGGTTAAAAGAGTGGCATTATTGATCTTACTAAAAAAACATATTTATATAAAATATTATTTATATGCAAGACTATAACGATTTTTCGTGCGGGCATCCTTTACGATCTGTACCTGGTTCTCCTGCGCCATTTTATTCAATTGCTCTGTTACATCTATGGTGATATCTGCCAGGCCCTGCTCAGAACTAATTCCTTGCTGTTCTGCCATCTGCATAGCAATTTCATCAGCCGATCCTAAGTTTATTAATTCCAGCGTTTTGTAAATTAGGCGCCGTAGCGAAGTTTCATTCAGGTTATCAATTTTACTCATGTTGGCATGTTCCGACAATAAACTATTTAAGGTTGAAACAAATTCCGTCGCTCATATACAAGTCAGCAATAATCTTAATATATAGGTATTGTGTTTTACTAAAAAATAAGGCCATGCATTATTATCCATGACCGCGATAATCCTTTCGAAAGCACCTGAATTCTTTCCCAGGTACAACAACCTGGAATACTTATTTCTTGCCCAACTGTGCTTTGTTTTTTGCATTCAGGTAGGTTTCAATGAAACGCTGGCAATGCCTCGCGGCTTCGCAGCATTGCAGTTAAATACGAAATTCATTTAGAAGTTATAAATGTGCAGACCATAGCATTTTGTTGTAAGTTCCTGCTTCCATTTATTGATAAGTATTTTATAAGCTTCACCTACCGGCCTTATTTTCCGATTGACATCGAATAAACCAAAGGCGTTTATATTATTATTATTTTCTCTTAAAGCGGTATCCCAGTCAACCTGGTCAATTAAGCTATACCAGGTAAATCCGATTAGGGGAACGCCATCTTGCTTTAGCCGATGGACATTCGCCCATTCTTTTTGCAACCATGACACCGCAGCCGGTTCAGCAATGTTTGTTTCGGTATGCATCACTGGTAAGTGGTAGCGTTCAAAGTACTGATGGGTGAGTGGATAGTAACCGAATATTTCGCCAGAGCTGGTAGTAGAACCGTCCGGGTGAACCATATGTTCATTGGTATCGTAGTAATCATTGCCCATAATGCAATGCTTTTTTATTTGCCTGGCACACTGCATAAACCATTCATACTCCTGCCGGGTCATGCCGTTATCCAGCAAGTAATTGTAGATGTCTGAAGACACAGGATGGCCGTAGGTTAAATCAAAAGAGAGGAAGCGTTTTTCATTAAGAAACTCTGCTCTCTCGATACAACATTCTTCAGGGCCCTCTGTATGAAAATATTCAGTTGCTTCACTTTGAATAAAAATAGCATGCGGCTGTACCTGTAGTATTGCCTGCATGGCAAGCATGTTTGCTTTACACAGGTTTTTAAGTGCCGTTACAAATGAAGTGTTACTTGTTAGGCGCTCATTCCACCAACCTAATAGAGCGGAAAAAGTTGCTGCTATAAAAATTTCATTGACAGGAGTATAAAATTGCAGGTTTGGAAAGCGCTTTGCAAAGGCGAAAGCGTATTCTGCAAAATATTCCGGAAAATCAGGGTTTTGAAAATTACCCATCCAATCAGGTAAACCAAAGTGGCATAGGTCAACTATTGGAATAATATTAAGCTTATTAAGTTGGGCAAACGTTTTATCCGTAAAACTCCAATCGTATTTACCAGGAGCCACATGAGTAGAAAAATATGGAGGACCATACCGTAAAAATTCTACTCCTAACTCGTCAACTAACTCGAAATCTTGTTGCCAACAATTATAATGCCCAGCTTTTTCCATCTCATCCATCCTGATGATTTTCCCGCCTGGTATTTGGATGGTAGGGTAGCTGTTTTCAATGCCGGTGGCAAACATGAATTTATTAACCGTCATCACCTAGTATTTATTTCATTTTCAAAAACACTCCAGCACAAAAAACGCTCACCCTAACGCCTATAAGTTTATCTATTCGGAAAAATTATTGCTATTTGTGTGCTGAAAGCCACTCATTTAATTCAGATAATTCTTTTTGTTGTTTGTCCATTTCTTTTTGTGTCATCTGTTTGAGGGCTTTACTCATACCATGTTCCAATTCCATTTTGCCCATATCAATGCCATGTTTATGGTGTGCGGCCATCATGTTTGCAAAGTCTTTATCGATACTTCCACTCATTTGCATAGCAGGCATTTTACCCATCATGTCGTTCACTGATTTCTGCAGGGCGCCCTCCCCATGCTTCATTCCGGAAGGTTTATAATCGTTAACAAAAGTCCGGAGCTTCTCCTGGTCTTCTTTTTGGTTTGCTATGATCTGCTTTGCCATTGACTTCATCTTTTCATCGCTTCCTTGTAATTGTTCCACCTGTGCCATATCGATAGCACCCTGATGGTGATGTATCATCATGTTCGCAAAGTCTATATCAAAGTCGCCAGTCATTTGCATTTTCTGCATTTGAGTCATGTGATCTTGCATAGATTTCATCAATGGGTTTCCGGAAGATGCAGTATCGTGCATTGTATGGTTATTCGAAGACATGGTATCGTTCGTATCCTGTTGTTCTATTACAGTGGTAGTTGTATCTGAATCAGTGGATGTGGACGTACTGCTATTGCATGCATTAAAAGCATACAAGCAAACTGTTGCTATCAACAGAAGTTTAATTTTTGTAATCATTGTTTTCATTTTCTTGTTGCTATAATTTGTTACTAATTTAAAAACGGCAAAGCTCTTATTTGGTGATTACATGCCTTATTAAATGTTGGCTTTGGCAATGAAGCCATTTGTATTACCATTCTTAAAGATCTTAGGTATACCAAGAAAAACATATGCTACAGCCAAGCTGCGGCACGTTTTCGCCTTAATCATTTAGCGGTCGAAAATCGTGCCGAGACATGTAATCCCTTTTTTTGATAGATCAATTTGCTTGTAAATCAAACTCAATCACCTGCCGATCCCAACCAACTGCAATTGTTCCTTTGTTACCACTTTTATTTTTAATGAAATACTGCAGCCGCTCAATAGGTTTGTTCGGACTTGTCGGCTGCACCTGTAACCGTACGATATTGTCTTTTGGATCATTATCGCCTGTTAAGTGTATATTTTACCAGAGTTGAGGTGCAACTTAATGATTGGGCTTTATTTCAATTTCAGCAGCCTTGCATTTATTGCAACTACTACAGTACTTAAACTCATAAGCACTGCCCCCATTGCGGGACTTAGCATGAAAGAAGGATAAAGAATGCCGGCCGCTAATGGGATGGCGATGACATTATAGCCTACTGCCCAGGCAAGGTTCTGTATCATTTTACGGTACGTTTTTCTTCCGAAATCAATCATCTGCACTACATCTTTCGGGTCGCTGTTTACTAGTATAATATCTGCTGTTTCCGCTGCAACGTCTGTTCCGCTTCCTACTGCAATTCCCACATCTGCCTGCGCTAAAGCAGGTGCATCGTTTACGCCATCACCAGTCATTGCGACTACTTCGCCTTTTGTTTGGAACTCTTTAATCTTGTCAAGTTTTTCGTGCGGAAGCACATTGGCAAAATAACCATCCATTTTTAATTTAGCGGCTACTGAAGAAGCAATTTTATCATTATCACCAGTAAGCAAATACGATTTAATGTTCATGGCTTTTAGCTGGGCTATCGCTTCTGCTGCTGTATCCCGGATCGTGTCTGCTAATGTTATGAAACCTGCAAGGGCATCATCGATTAAAACATAAGTGATGGTCTCTGTGTTTTGATCTATCTCTCCAGGTATTTCAGGAACCGGTTTGTTTTGCTGTGTAAAGTAATTTGGACCGCCGGCAACTACTTTCTTACCATTTACAATACCTGAGACGCCAATACCCTGCATGTATGTGAAATCAGTTGACTGACGTAACTGTAAGTTTTTTTCTTTAAGCTTTTTGATAATGCCTCTTGCAATGTAATGTTCTGATTGTTGCTGAACTCCTGCAACAATCTCCAATATTTCATCACTGCTGTAAGCACCTGCACTGATTACCTTTTGCACCTCATGTGAGCCTTTGGTTAGCGTGCCTGTTTTATCAAATATGATAGTAGTGAGTTTTCTTGCATTTTCAAAAGCTGTCCGGTTTCTTATGAGTAAGCCATGTGTTGCAGATGCTGTAGTGGAAATAGCTACCACCAAAGGAATGGCCACACCAAGTGCATGCGGGCAAGATGTTACCATTACAGTAACCATGCGCTCCAATGCAAAAGCTATATCATGGTTTAAGTACCATATAACGAAGGTAGTAACACCCACAACCAATGAAACTATTGTTAACCATTTGGCAACCCGGTCTGCAAGGTTTTGCGTATTTGATTTTGCACTTTGTGCAGACTGCACCATTTTTATTACCTTGCTCAGATAGCTATCTGCACCGGTACCTGTAACTTTTACCTTTAAAGAACCATCACCATTAATAGCACCGGCAATCACTTTGGCTTCGGCTTCTTTTTTTACAGGAAGACTTTCTCCTGTTAACACACTTTCATTTACATAAGAACTGCCCTCTACAACGATGCCATCAGCAGGTATCTTTTCACCTGGCTTTATTATGGCAATATTATCTTTCTGCAATTCTTTTACGTCAACGTCAACCACGGTTCCGTTTCTTTCCACGTGTACGACAGAAGGCAATAAGGCTACCAGAGATTGTAATGCATTGGATGCTGCCATTGCAGATCGCATTTCCAGCCAATGGCCTAACAGCATTATGTCAATCAATGTGGCGAGTTCCCAAAAGAAATCCATCCCTTCCAAGCCAAACACTACTGCTACGCTATAAAAGTATGCAACTGAAATTGCTATGGCGACTAACGTCATCATACCTATAGCGCCGCCTTTTATCTCGCTTACCATTCCTTTGAAAAATGGCATACCGCCATAGAAATAAATAAATGAACCTAACAAAAGCAATATGTAATTATCGCCTCTGAATTTTATATCTAAACCAATCCATTGCTGTATCATGTGGCTTAAAGCAAGCAGCGGTATCGTGAGTATTAAACATATCCAAAACCTTTTCAGGAAGTTACCAGTATGGTGGCCGGCATGTTTATCATGCACTGTATGCTGCATCTCGCCATGTGTTTTATGTTCACTCTTTGTTGGCGCACTTTTATCTTTATGCAGCCCATGCATATGCTTATGCTTAGTATGCGACGCAGGATGTACTGAATGATTATCATGATCAGAGGTACTTTTCATTGCTTCTTGAACAACTGCCACGAGTTGCATCCCACATTCGGGACACTTACCCGGGGCAGGTTTTAGCATTTGCGGGTGCAAAGGACAGGTATAAGTTTCATTATTATGCTCTTGGGGCAGAGATTGATGGACCATTTGCTTATTCTTATCAGGGTAAAAACTTCTTTGTACTTTTTATGCCTACGACAATAACCTGGCTTTCCTGTAGCTTACACGGTAAACTTTGTATAAAAATATGTATATAATTACCACGGCTACTGTCGTAATAACAAATAGCCTGTTACGCAGTGAGAACTGACTTTGTCTATGTAGCATATGATTTCAGAAAATTTGCTGTTGGTCATTGCCATAAAAAAATTTCTAATGTTTTTTAAACCTAAGTTGTTGTTTAAGCAGCGCTTTCGTTTCTGTAATTTCTTTCTGTTAAGATTGAATAATTTTCAGTAAACTTTTACTTCGGGGCCTTGGATGTGGCTTCGTTACTGACTGAAATTGCTGATGAATGGTGCGGATCATTGCTTTCCTAAATGCATAATTCCAACAGTTATGCCATGATTTATACCGATGTTAATTTGCCAACGATGAACTATAGGGGTAGTGAAAAGCATAATTATTAATGGAAGAAAATATAAAAAGAGCTGCCGAAGCAGCTCTTTTTATCAAGCTGTAGCACCAGCCATACTCCGGCATTCTTCAGCACATTGATAACATGCTTCTGCACATTCTTTACAATGCTGCATGTGTTCATGTTCACTACATTCATCGCCACATGCCTGGCAGATATCTGCGCATATGCGGCAAAGTTCTTGTGCTGTTTGGCCGTTCATACTCATCACTTGTGCTGCTGTATAGCAAATAGCAGCACATTCCATATCCAGCAGGATACAACGAGCCATCATTTTTACTTCATCTTCCTTTAAACAGGCCGAAGCGCAATGGTTACAAACAGATGCACAACGCAGACATGCATCGATACAATTCTGATACATTTGATTGTGAGCCATGGTTGAAAATTTTAAATGTTTAAACGATATTTTCTTTCGCACAATAACCAAGCCCGTCACCCATATTGTGTTATATAATTATGGAAAACTTGTATAAACTAACTGCCAGCATTGTATAAAACATTGTCTATAGGCTTTCTGGCTTTAGCGCCTACATCTTTAAATTCTGTCGGTGTCAATTTAGTAAATTTCTTAAACTGTGCGGAAAGATGCTGACAACTGCTATATCCTAACCTGGTTGCTATCTCTTTTATAGTTAACTGCCGATACAGCAACAGTTCCTTAACCTTTTCAACCTTTTGAAGAATGAAATACTTTTCGATTGTACAACCTTCAACCGCAGAGAACAACTTTGTCAGGGTAGAATAATCTCTGAGCGTATTTGATTTAAGGTAAGTGCCTATCGAAAAGTGAGCTTCGATAGAACATTTCTGAACCTTTTTTATGATAAGCGTTTTTACTTTATTTATAAGTTCTTGTTCCGGTGTGGTCAACAATTGAAAACCTTTTTTTAATAATGCTTGGCTAAATAGCTGTATAGCTTCATCATTTGGTTTTGTATATAGCTCAACTTCACCCAGCAAAACAGATTTCGGCTTCAGTTCTACTGCTTCAAGCAAATCTGTAACAGCCGTTATACACCGGGGGCAAACCATATTTTTTATGACAAGCTTCATTTAATTAAACTTGAAACATGATCAAGAAGTGTTTGTTATATCTGCACCAAGCCCAATATCATTATCGTAATGGGTCGACAATAAGAAATATTTCGTTGCTGTATATCAAAAGCATGCACCTTATTCTTGATCTGTACTGCCCACTATGTTAAAGCTTAGCTTCGGTGTTAACGGAATATTCTGCGGCTCTACCTGAAAGCCGGAATTTATCCCTGATAGCAATTCTTACTCCAACTATAACAGTCTCCATGATGTCAACAATATTTATCATTACAGCGTGATCACCTGAGTATTTAGCGGTCGAAAATGCTGCCTTGGCAGGTAAACCCTTTTGTATGTAGGATCAATTTGCTTGTACTTCAAACTGTATTAGCTGCTGATCCCAACCAACTGCAATTGCGCCTTTGTTAGCCGTTAGACTGTTTATAAAATACTGTAATCGCTCAATGGGTTGGCCTGGTATTGTCGGTTGCACCTCAATTCTTACTATATCGTCTTTTGGATCATAGTCGTCTGTTAAGTGCTGATCCCAATTTTTATTTAAAATAACGGTCCATATGTGTTTACCGGGGATGGTGAAGAAGGCATACTTACCAGGAGGGATACTTGTGCCGCCAACAATTATTGTTTTATCAGTTTCTATATTAGTTGCATAGTGTGCACCTGTTACCCATACCTCATCATAAGGCACGAGCCCGCCCCATATAACTCTTTTGCGTACACCAGGAGAATAATAGTTTATAATGATATTGGCTGCTCCAATTTTGCCAATGGCTGCTGATTTAATACTGCGTTTTGTGGTATCACCTTTAGCATTTGGGTTATAGCAAACTTCCTCTGTTTTTTTTTCTTGCTGTGCATTTGAAATAATAACAAAGCAACATATAGTTGCAAGCGTCAGAAATATTTTCGACGATCTCATAAATTAATAATTGAATAGTAAATGATGAATTAGTAGGTTATAGTTATTCCTGCCCCGTATCCCATGTCGCTATCATAGTGAGTTGAGATACCGAAGTATTTTGTAACGATGTATCGCAAGCCTGCCATGTATTCTTTGTCGGAGTTGCCCATAAGGTTTAACCTTAATCTTGGCGCTAGTGGAATGTCCTCCCGCATTAGTTGAAAGCGGAATTTGCCTTTGCTGTCAATTCGAGCTTCAGCGGTAACCAGCATAGGTAGTGTGTATTGAACACCCGCTACAAAAGCCTTCCTGTTGGTTTGATTGCTTTGCTGCCCGAACATGTTTTTTTCGCTTTCGTTCATGGTACTGTTGTAATGATAGTCGAAACCAATAAACGGATACCACCACTGCATTCTGCCGAGGTACCTGCCAAAATAAGTTTCGCTTTCGGTGCCATGATGTGCTTTTAATCCAAGCCGCCATTCGGTGGAAAGTTTATAACGTGTATTGGCCAACATGATCTCACCGTCGCTTCCGTTACTTTCAAGGCCTACGCTGCCCATCAAATGCAATTTTCTATCCTCGGAGTTTAGCCCACGCTTTGCTACTTTTGGATTGGTAATATCAGTTTTATCAACCAGGGTATTATTGTAAGCGAAAACTTTGCCCATTCCACTCATCATATGGTAAAGAATGTGACAATGAAAAAACCAATCGCCGCCCCGTTCGTTTGCATTAAATTCTATGGTATCTCTTTCCAGGGGCATGATGTCGATGATGTTCTTCATTATAGCATTTTGACCCTGCCCGTTCAATAACCTGAAGTCATGGCCATGCAAGTGCATCGGGTGCCGCATCATACTGTTGTTGTACATGATAATCCGTACGTTTTCTCCCTTTCTGATGAGTATTTTATCGCTTTCTGAAACTACCCTGTTGTCGATGCTCCAAACGTAGCGGTTCATATTACCCGTCAGGTCAAATTTTAATTCTCTCCACGGACCGGCGGGTAAAGTGGTTTTCTCAGGAGCCCGCAACATTTCATAATTAAGTGAGACAATGTCAGGGTTGGTTGCCCCCATATCCCCGCCTGATGGAGGGGCAGGCATGCCTGCCATATTATGACCGCTATGGTCCCCGCCTTCGGAGCGGGCAGGCATCGGTTTATTTATTTCAGCCCCATAGGGTGTTGGAATAGGGGTCGTTTGTTTCCTGCCTGCTCTTCTTTTCTCCATGCTTTGCACCTTCTTTTTAGTGCGAAGTTCTTCACCTGCAACTTCCGGATACATGACCGTGTTCATATCAATGATCTGGTTCTTCATTTCCATTCCTCCCGCATTAACCAGGTTTCCATTCATATCCATCATGTCGTTCATCATTTGCATGCCTGCAAAATATTTAGGTCGTTTCCATCTTACAGCAGGCACTTTCTCGCCGCTGCCCAGCCACATTGAAGCATATTTTGTGCGGTCTTCGGGGGTTACTAAAAATTCGTAGCTCTTATTATCAGGAATGGTTACCACAACATCATACGTTTCTGATACGGCAATGATCAACCTGTCAACTTCTACTGGTTCTACATCATTTCCATCAGTAGCAACCACCGTTATTTTACCACCGGAGTAGCTTAGCCAGAAATAGTCAGATGCGCCACCATTGGCTATGCGTAAACGAACTTTATCCCCCGCCCTAAAGGACGAGGCTATGTATTGATTTTTGCCATTGATGAGAAAATTATCATAATAGATATCCGTTAGATCCATCGCATTCATTCGCTTCCATTCGTTCTTCACTTTTGTTTTAAACCAGCCCAACTTGATTGCTTCTAAATAGGTTTGCTCAGCACGTTTTTGCACGGCAAACCAATCGGTAGCAGCATGTAAACTGCGGTGAGCTTCTTCCGGTTTCATATCGAGCCATTCACTTAAAACCACTGGTATGGTTGGTATATCCCACTCCTCTCGTTTGTTCATGATGAAGGCGCCATACATACCTATTTGTTCCTGCAAGCCGCTGTGGCTGTGATACCAGTGTGTGCCGTGCTGTATGATAGGAAATTTATACAGGTAGGTTGCACCAGGCTTAATAGGCATTTGGGTAAGATAGGGGACACCGTCCATTTTATTGGGCAAAAACAGTCCATGCCAATGCAGTGATGTCAGTTCCTTTAATTCGTTATGCACCCATATTTCCGCAGTGTCGCCTTCGGTGAAAGTAAGTGTGGGCATAGGGATTTGCCCGTTAACTGCTATGGCTCGTTTTGGTTTTTTCCCAAAAGTTACAATAGTATCTCTTATGTAAAGATGGTATACAACTGTTCGTGGCGGCACCTGGCTGGTGATGGTTTTGATTGGTCCCAGGTTGTTTTTCGCAATCCTGATATTTTCCATTGTTGCATTCTCACCATCCTCCATTTGCATACCGTTCATACCATCCATACCGGTAGCCTCTGTGGACTTTCCTTTTACCAGCTTCATCCCGCATTTCGGACAATTGCCCGGTTTATCTGATTGCACTTCGGGGTGCATCGGACAGGTATAGTTTGCGGCATCATCAGGTTGAGTTGTAGAAGATTTTGTTTTATCTACAACCAGCTTCATCCCACATTTTGGGCAATTATCTGGCTTATTCGACTGAACCTCCGGGTGCATGGGGCAGGTGTAAGTTGTAGCAGCTGATTGAGTTGTTGTTGTTGAAGATTTTGTTTTATTCACAACCAGCTTCATTCCACATTTTGGGCAATTACCTGGCTTATTCGACTGAACCTCAGGGTGCATCGGGCAGGTGTAAGTTGTAGCAGCCGATTGGGTTGTGGATGTTGAAGATTTTGCTTTATCTACAACCAGCTTCATCCCACATTTTGGACAGTTGCCTGGCTTGTCTGATTGAACTTCAGGGTGCATCGGGCAGGTATAAACTGCAGTTTCAGTTAACGTTGGCTTACCTTTTACAGCTACTAATTTCATCCCACATTTAGGACAATTGCCGGGTTTATCTGAACGGATTTCAGGATGCATTGGACAAGTATAAACCTGCTTCGTTATAGAATTAGAAGTATTAGCATTGCCCATATTCATTTCCTCATGGTTATGCTCTTCCATTGTATTCTCTTGTTGTTCTTCCCGTGTGCCTTTCAATTGCTGCACCAGGCCTTTCATTTCTGTAGCAGTGCTTTTCATTTCCTTAGAAATCTCCCGCATTTCCTCCACCGTTTGTTGCAGCGCATCATTGCCACTGCTACCTTTTGAAGTAGTGGTTGTTTTTGTTGCCATGGGTTTTTTTGCCGGTGTCTTCGTCCCTGTCTTTGGTGCAGCAACCTTTATAGTCTTTTTTTCTAAGTTCATCCCGCACTTAGGACATTGACCAGTCTTTGCCTGCTGTACTTCAGGATGCATAGGACAGGTATAGACAACTTTAGTTGTCTGGGCCGGTGCTATTGCTGAAAACAACAGAACCTGCATTAGTATTAAAAATATTGTCTTCATGTTTTTACTATTTGAAATTGCTTCACAATTGTCAATCGCTCTATTTTGATAAACTGTCTATTGTTTTTGTTGTCCATTGCATCAGCAATGCTTTGCTTTCGCCAGAAAGTTTTGCGTCATTATGCAACAGTGTATAAGAAGGCAAGGGCATAGATCCATCTTTGATACTGTTTTGTAAAGACTTCAACTTGCTTAGTTGTCTTCTTTTAGAATAATTAGCGAACTCGCTGAAGTTTAATTCTTCTTTGCCATCTTTTACATGATTCGCCAGTAACCACCCAATAGGTTGAACGGTTGCATACCACGGATAACGGGTGTTATTACTATGGCAATCGTAACACGAGGTCTTTAATACTCCTGCAACATTTGCAGGAGCATTAAAGTGTGTTACCATGTCTGCCTTTTGAACTACATTACTGTTGTTACGTGCAGGCTGTACCAGTTGAATAGCAATAATTACAAGCAGTAATGCCAGGACAATTTTTTTGGCCTTACTCATTATTTTATTTCTTCCTGTTCTTCGCCACAGGTAAGCATTTTCTTGCCATAGTATGGGTTCTTAATGTCCTTAACTTCACTAAGCCAAATGGCACCTTTGTTATCATTAAACATTGGGCAGTGGTCCTTGTACAATGTTTGGCCTGGCTTTACTGACTTAACCAAATCATACATATCAAGGCTTAGCATATCGAAGTGTTCCCGTTGATGTGCTATCTTGTCTGCATTGGTGCTGATGTGCTCAGAATGTTCTTTAATATCATCTTTTACTTCATCATACACTTTCTTTTGATCGGCAGTTAATGAAGCTGCATCGATTTTGTCAATAGCATTTACAACGGCCCTGCCTGCCGTTGCTGCTTCCTTTGAATCGTCAGATGCTAAAGCGTTTTTCAAATGCAGGTAATGGGCCACTACTTCGTTTGTAGATGCTGTAGTTATAGCTCCATTTGTTGCAGGAGTATTTGCTTTTGCAGTATCAGTGTTAGTAGCTTCCTGGGATTGAGTGGCGTTTTCAGTACAAGCTGTAAAGGTTGAGGCAGCTATAGCGATGCCAAATAGAATTGTTTTCATTCGAATGTATTTTTTAATTTGAAATGTTTGTATAAGCACAAATAGCCGAAGCACTGTAGTAGTGTCGGATTTTATAACGCTATAAACAAATCATATCAAAAAAACGCAATGGAGAAGATGCAACCGTTTGGGAATAAGAGGCGGTGCATTTGAAAACGGAGTGTAGTATGGTAATGCCGTTGGTTTAAAAATATAAGCAGCGAAGAGTGTTAACAAGGCCGGTGATACAATAAGTTGTATGTGTTTTGTAACGGTGCTTTTCTGATGGTCGTCATCAATTTTTATTTGTTGGTGTTCATCCTTGCAACAGCCTCCTTTCTTTTCCTTCATCCCACATTTGCCGCAAGCATTATCTTTCTCGTCGTGAAACAAATCCCAGCCGGCAAACTCGTTCATACAATAATGCAGGTGTACAGTAGCGCCAATGGTGGTACTGCTGTAAACGAGCAAGACAAGTATGATAACAATTTTCTTCACTTTACAAATGTATGTGTTTAGTGTTGGCTGTTGAATACAGGCTTCAAAAAGGGGAAGACTGTTAATCTTCCCCATAGTTTTTTAAGTTAACTCTTCGGCTTTATATCCAGCCTTCTCCACTGCTTCTATTACCTGTGCCTTGTTAAGGTTTTCTGCTGTTACGGTCAATACTTTCTTGGGATTTAAGGTATCAACCTTCCAGTTTCCTTGACCGATTTCCTCATTTAATGTCGGGGTTACCTTTGCAATGCAGGAGCCGCACATAATGTTGGTTTTCAATTCTATTGTGTTCATGATTGTCTGTTTTTATTTCTGTGATGTAAAATTACTTTAGATGCTGGGATGGTTATTACAGAATTATGGATTTGATTTACATAATCTTTGGCTACAGTTTCTTTGACCTTAGCCGAAGGCTATTGCTTACAACCGATATGGAACTAAGCGCCATTGCAGCACCTGCAATCATCGGGTTTAAAAGGAAACCATTGATAGGATAAAGTAAACCAGCTGCAATTGGGATGCCTATCAGGTTGTAGATGAATGCCCAGAACAGGTTTTGCCTGATGGCTGCAACAGTGTATTTCGACAGTTTTATTGCCTGTGGTATTTTGGAAAGGTCTGATGAAATGATGGTCATTTTTGCAACGTCCATTGCTATGTCGCTGCCTTTGCCCATTGCAATACTTACATCTGCCTGTGCTAAGGCATTACTGTCGTTGATGCCATCACCTACCATTGCTACTACTTTGCCCTGGCTCTGTAACTCTTTTACAAAATCTGCTTTTTGGGCAGGTAATACCTCTGCCTTGTAATGGCTTATTCCTACCTGGGCTGCTATTGATTTGGCTGTTGATTGGTTATCGCCGGTTAGCATATATACATCTATGCCTGCTGCCTGCAACTCCTTCACAGCCTGAATGGAAGTCTCTTTTATTTTATCCGCAATTGCAACAACTGCTAAAGCCTGCTTTTCATCTGCAAAGTAGATAACTGTCTTTGCTTCGCTTAACCATTTTGTAACAGCGGTTTCTAATTGCGATGCAATTGAAATGTTGTTTTCCTTTAGCAAAGCAGCATTGCCTACATAGTACATACTGTTATTTACGTGAGCCTTTGCACCAGACCCTGTAATGCTTTGAAAGTGATGAACAGGCAGGTTCTGAACTTTACCAATGTGCTTTACTATTGCTTCTGCTAACGGATGTTCAGAAGCATTTTCTAATGATGATAAAACAGGCAAACTGCTTTCATCATTGTTCAACCAAAGTATATCTGTCACAACCGGTTTACCTTCTGTTATTGTTCCTGTCTTGTCAAGGATAATTGCATTTACCTTCTTTGCTAATTCAAGGCTCTCTGCATCTTTAATTAATATTCCATTTTCTGCACCTTTTCCTACACCAGCCATAATGGCCGTTGGCGTAGCTAAACCAAGCGCACAAGGACAAGCGATAACTAAGACGGTTACTAATGCTAATAAGCCCTGTGTCAGGCCGTTCTCGCCCCCTAATAGTATCCAGGCAACCAAGCTTAGAATTGCGATGACTATCACGATGGGAACAAAGATGCCTGCAATCTTGTCTACTAATCTTTGTACAGGTGCTTTGCTTCCTTGCGCCTGTTGCACCATCTTTATAATCTGTGCTAAGATTGTATCTCCACCTATTTTGTCGGCTGTAAACTGGAAGCTGCCTTTCTGGTTTATGGTTCCTGCAAATACTTTTTCTCCCTGCTTCTTCTCAACCGGTATGGGCTCACCACTGATCATGCTTTCATCCACAAACGAACTGCCTTCACTTACTGTTCCATCAACTGCGATCTTTTCTCCTGGCTTTACTAATAATGTATCTCCGACGTTCACTTTTGCTATTGGCATTTCCATTTGATGCCCCCCGTGATGTACTACAGTAACGGTATTAGGTTGTAAGCCCATTAGCTTTTTAATAGCTGAAGATGTATTGCCTTTGGCTCTTTCTTCTAACATCTTTCCTAAAAGAATGAAAGCTATTACTACGGCTGCAGCTTCAAAGTAAACATGGGCATGTAATCCTTTGCTGTGCCAATATTGAGGGTATAAAGTATTAAACGCGCTGAAGATATAAGCTACTCCGGTACTTAATGCAACAAGGGTATCCATGTTTGCAGAGCGGTGCCTTGTTTGCTTCCATGCATTTACAAAAAACTGTCTTCCAAAAATCAAAACCACTGGTGTTGATAATACCCACATAATGTAATTAGCATAAGGCATGTTCATAAAAAACATTCCTATAATTACAGTAGGTATAGAAAGCAGGATTGCGCCTATGGTTTTCTTTTTTAGGGTATCAGCTTTTTGCTTTTGTATCTCTGCTAACTGGTCCTTTCCTTCTTCGCTTTCATCAATCATCAAATCATAACCGATAGCCTGCAAAGCTGCCTTTAGCTTCTGTGGGTCGGTGACGGTAGGAACATACTCCACCTGTGTGGTTGCATTGGCATAATTAACGGCTACGTTAATTACTCCGGGCTGACTTTTTAAAATGCTTTCTGAACTTATTGCACAAGATGCGCAGGTCATATTAAGCACAGGAAAGTTTTTCTTAACGGTCGAAACATCGTAGCCTAAATCTCTGATGGCCTCGACTGCGTTTTTCAGAATTTCTGCATCATCACCTGTATTGATGACAGCCCTGTTGTTGTTGAGCTCTACAGTATGGGTTTTAATACCCTGGACTTTGCTTAATCCCTTATCTATTATTAAAGCGCAATGTTCGCTGTCCATTCCTTCTAAAGGAAGACTTATTGTGCTGTTATTATTAGTTGCCATAACATTCGTTTTTGTTATAACAAAGCTACTATGGTGTTACAGCGTGGCTGTTACACAATTATGGATAAGATTTGCAAGATTTTGGGGCCGCTATAGTGCAAAGATGGAAGCATGTATTTGCCTGGCGCTTTCCCATACGCAAATGATATTTTCATTCTGTATTGCCTTTACAACGGGTTGAGAACCCTTGCCAAGTATCTTCTTTTCGCCAGTAGGCATCCTTATGATTACCTGCCCTGAATTTGTCCAGGCGTAGATATTTTTGTTATTCACCGTTTCTATAATGCATCCTTTACCTTCACCTAACTCTATTTCAGACATGCCGGGGCTAGCGGCATAAACCTTTGCTTTCCTGCGCCAAACAGTTTGAATTTCCCCGTTATCATTTATAGCTATGCCGCCACCATCCATTGGACAGCCATCTAATTGCCAGTTTCCATTGCCTAATTTTTGTGCTTGTCCGAAAGTATTACCGCCGTCATCAGACTGAATTATATACAAGTCACGGTTTCCATGAAGCCAGTTGCGAAACATCACATATACTTTGTTGCCTTTGACCAACACTGAAGGCTTGCAACACTCACAGACGCTGGTATCTGGCGAAGTATAAACCAAGATGTTCTTCGACCAAATTTTGCCACCATCTATTGATTTTGCACCGTAGATTTTATTTTTCCTGTTGCCTCTTACATCAAGCCATACTGCAAAGGTGTTTTTTTCATCAGCGCTTAAAGCAGTAAGGCCTTCTTTTGAGGTTGTATCGGTGTCATTTACTTTGTTGCCTTTAGTCCAGATATTGCCTTCTTTATAATACGAAAATATATCACCTGCTTCAGTGCATACAGTTACTACTAATCCGTTTTCAGTGGCTGCAATTTGAGGGCCGCGCATGGCGAATGAGAATAGTTTTGGCAATACCGCAATTAACGAGGGCTTTGTAAAAGTCGTTCCATTATGCAACGAAACATACATGATGCTATCACCACTTCCGAACACCAAATGAATGGAATTGTTTTTATCCTTTGCCATGCTTGGCATTTGACCGTTGGCTATTATAAAATCGGTTTTTAGCTGTTGCTTTTTTTGTGTGCAAGATGCATACAGGTACAGGAGAGGCGCAAGTATTATTATCTTCTTCATACTTATATTTCGTCTAACGATTTGCGTTTATTTTGACCTACCAGCTTGAAGTGGCCAGGTGTTAAGCCGGTTACTTTTTTGAACTGATTGGAAAGATGTGCAACACTGCTGTAACCTAACTCAAATGCAATTTGACTCAGATTTAGCTCATTGTAAATGATCAGTTCTTTTACTTTCTCGATCTTTTGATTTATGATGTACTTTTCGATAGTAATGCCTTCCACTTCCGAAAAAAGACTGCTTAAATAGGAATAGTCTTTGTGAAGTGCCTTTGAAAGAATCTCTGAAAAGTTTAGGTGGTTTTCTTCGTTACTGTGATGAACCTGCAGGACGATGATATTTTTAATTTTTTCAATTATCATTTGCCGTGAGTTGTCTAACAATTCAAAGCCCAGGACAGATAATCTTTTTTCAAGCTGAGCTATTTTTTCTTTAGGGATCGCTTCCGCTGTTTCCACTTCGCCAAGGGTTATTTTTCGGCTTTCGATATCCAGCTTGGCAAGTTCCTGCTGCACAACCAGAATGCAACGGTTACAAACCATGTTTTTAATGTAGAGATGCATATATATGAGTCTTAATCGGATGTGAGATAGTAATAAAGCTTTTACCCGGCAAAAAGGAAGATTAAATCACCTCATAAAACGTAAGCAGGTTTCTATTAAGATCAACAACAGGAAATTCTTTGTGACCCCAATGCTGCTCTTCAATTTTTGTGTCTGGGCTATGTAGTACGCCCTGCTTTTTATATTCTTCGCATAGTTCTTCTACGCCTTGCACTTCTATTCTGCAACTTGCAGTGCCTGCAATAAAACTTTCTGCTCCGGTCCAAATTGGCCTTAGTGCTAGAAACACACTTCTCCACTTCCACGATTTATCGCATGATTGCCACAAATGTATTTCAACATTGTCACGAACTGCAATAGCAAATGTTTCCTCCTGATGCCTTATTCTAAAACCAAGTTTGTTTGTATAGTATTGGCATGACTGCTTGATACTTTGGACAGGTAAAGCTGGTATTGACTTTTGCATCCTCATGTTACTATCAGTTAAGTTTTGCTGCTTGTTGTATTTGGGTCTTTATTTGTTTAAGCATTGATTTGCGAATTAGTTGGCTGAATGGCTTTATGAAAAACCAATAGAACTTAAACTTTGATTTTATTGTCTTGCTGCCACACCACACTCTTGTTTCCGTAGAGATAATATGCTGCGAGCTGCTTTTATTCTGTAGCTTGAAATTGATGACTGCTTTAATTATAGTATCATCTGTTTGTTGAATAAACTCTTTCGAAGACACAATTAATTGGCAATTATTGAACATGGGATTATCGGTTACCATACCGAAAAGTATTTCACTGCCTGGATCTTCATCGAGTTTTATAAAACCCATCTTAGTAAGGTGCTCAATTGAATAAACTTCCTTTGACATTCCTCTGATCCTGAAAAGAAATTTAATCAAGGAACTGTTGCTAAAATCACATTGTAACATCTTCTGGTAAATACCATCCAGATAACCGGTTAATTCAACAGAGTGAAACTCGTTGAACTGGTAAGCTGGAAGATACTTATCTATTAACATTATTTATTGTTAAGAGCAACAAGAAACCCCTTCTTGTATTGGCGGACACTTTACTGTCCCATAGCTACAAAACACGCAACAATCACCTTGTTTTGGTTTTAGGACAGTTTCGCAATTGGTGCATTTGTAGAAATATTGACAAGCATCGGTAGGCATTGTTTCTTCTTTCTGAAGCCCACAGTTTGGACAGGTGACTGTGGATTCTAATATTATAGTTTTTTCCATCCTTATTGTTTTTCGTTGGTTAGCTCGTAAACCTTCACTGTGTAACCTGTTTTATTAATAGCCGCCTCAATTGTCTTTACATCAACCTTCAAATTGTCGAATGTAATCAAGCTGATTCTAGTGGCATAAGAAGTTATACAAGATAAAACTCCGGGAACTTTTGATACTTCATTGTTTACGTGGTCTTCGCAAGCTTCGCAAGTCATGCCTTCGATGGTAAACTTTACCTGTTGTTTGCTGTCAACTGCCACCGTGATTGCTGCCTGAACCTTTGGTTTTTGATAGAACAATTTTGCATAGAGCGGGAAGGTCATCATCAGTATAGCAAACACTGTTACTATGCCAAGGAAGGTTTTTGATTGAAGGAATGTTGCCTTTTTTGTTGTTTCGCAATTGCATTCCATATCACTTGTTTTAGCAGGCTTCAGTTTTACATACCAGGCAAATGCAAGTACCGTAACGGACAATCCTAATAAATACGGTCTCGCTGGTTCTATCCAGGAAAAGTTTGCAGCAATGCTGCTGCTGCCTGCAAGAAACGCGATAA
>JAZKGP010000013.1:0-48416 GCA_040385845.1 Bacteroidota bacterium
GTGGAGCTGCAGGGAGTCGAACCCTGGTCCAAACAAATACGCCATACGCCTTCTACATGCTTATTTGATGATTAATTGTCGGCACTATGCAGGACCTCAACCTACCAACATAGTACTTAGCTGTATGTTCTTAAGCTTTGCGCACAGCCTTGCAAAGCAGCAGCCTGTACTTGTTTTGAGTCGGCGGCGGGGCTTGGCGACAGACCAACCTGCCCGGCGGCCCTAATGACTACTTAATCACTGATTAAGCGGCCATGGCATACTGAGTATTGCCATTTGAGTTTTGAATATTCAGATTAAAGTGCTAATTATCCAACGCACTGCATGCTTATACGTACAAAGAACTTTGCTGTCAAAACCGGTCAGCCCCGGAAACACAATGTGATAATTTGATGATGTAATAATGTGCTAATAAATACAAGATCAAATCTTTCATATTGATTCAGTCGGCGAAAATAAGCAAGGGAATGGAAAGACGGTGTTTAAAATTTATTAAAAGCGGGGAGCAATGTGATAATTTGCTAATGTGCTAATGAATACAGGAGCAAACGGGGGAATAATGTGATAATGTGCTAATCTGCTAATGTGCTAATTAATACAGGAGCAAAACGGGATACAAAATGATAATGTGCTAATGTGCTAGTTAATACAGGAGCAAAACGGGATACAAGGTGATAATTTGGTGATGTGCTAATGAATACAGGAGCAAACCGGGGCATAATGTGATGATTTGATGATGTGATGATGTGATAATGAATACAGAAGCAGCTCATTCAATGTTACGGTAAAGGATACGGAACCACCTGTTGTTACGAACCTTATTGTATCGCCTTCAACCCTGTGGCCACCAAACCACAAATTGCAGCCCATTATGGTAAATTATAACAGCACCGACAATTGTGTCATCGGTGCATGTAATATCACTGTTACTAGTAACGAGCCTGTCGGCAACACTGGCAGTGGGAACACGCTAGCGGATTGGGAAGTAATAAACGATCACCAGGTTAATTTGCGTGCTGAAAGAGGTGGCGGTAACAACCGTAGTTATACCTTGTCTGTCAACTGCATTGATGCAGCGGGCAATCAATCTGTGCCTGTTAGTACAGAAGTTGTAGTGACTAATACAGGATCTGCAAAACAGTTAATGGTTGTTGCATCTCCTAATGCTTCTACGGCAGACTTTGCCGTCATAATCCAGGGCATTAACAAGAATGAAAAAATAACTGTGACCCTATATAATACCCTCGGGCGAAAGGTTGAACAAAAGAGCGGATTTTTCATCGGCCAAAAGATCCTTATGGGCTCGCACCTTGCACCCGGCATTTATTTTGCAGAAGTAGCGCAGGGTGCCAACAAGGTATTCATCAAATTAATAAAATTGTAATGTAATTACGACTGTTGGTTTGGTTTTTAATTACGGAATAATATCCTTGAATATTTTTAAAGTCTGGTATACAATAAAAGTAAAAGCTAATATGCGAATAAGAGGAGGCAGTTATATAAATAGACTTAGATGCTTATTAATTTTCGCCTTTATTAATGGCTGTTTTGGTTACACATTCTGTCAGCAGATTAACTATAAAACCAGTAATGATATAGTAGCAACTATTGATTTACAGGGTGGTTTCGATAAGGATACCATTTCAATATCGATTAATAATACCCGCTTCATTCATAATTTGATAGTTACAAGTAATAGTATCACCGAATATACTGGCTTTTCGCTCAGGATAAAGAAGAGCAGTCCTGGTAAGTTGAGAATGATATATAAGAAAGAGAGCAAGCCTTTAAAAGAATTTGCTGGTAACATGTTTATTACCCTGTTGGTAAATGGCTCAGTGTCGGAATTTGAAACAGATCTAATAGACGGTAAGTACATTGGCATAACGAAAAGGAACGGGATTTTAGAGTTGATCCAATTGGAAAGGGTGATTTATTACGATTAAGCCAGGTAAATAAATTGATGGATGTTTTCTATGGGTAAGATGTTTTACTCAATTGTTAGATCATTTTGTAGCCGTGCAAATAAGTTGGCTTTGACGCCAGTATAAAATGGAGGCGTGTTCGCCCCATGCAAAGGAAAAACAATTTTCTACAAACATTTTAATGCAAGATCTTCCAGGCTTGGTGTGCCACCAGGGGCTGGTCTTTGTGTTTTATTGTATATCAATCTATCTACAAGGCTGAATGCGATTTACAGACTGGTTCCATTCCAGGAGATCAGTAAGCACCCTATTTAGCTTGTAGTTTTCAAATATTGCTGCAGCCTGCAAAACAGGCTTTAATACTTCGCCAGGTTATAAGTAAAAAACCAGGACTTTGTAAGTGTGGGGTACCGAAAATTTAAATAGGTGTGTTATTATTTTTATTAATGTGCCAATGTATAAATAGGTGTATAATACAATACCGTAAAAATGATAAACTAATCAAAATAATCATTGGTGGAATGCATAAATACCCGGCAGATCTTCTTAAACAGGTATCGCTATTTTAGCGACAAGACAAATCAATATCAAAGCACTTCCACCAACTCTAAAGAACCACTGAAAACCAACTTTTTTAAACCTGGCTGGTTGCATTGCTATTTCAGTTTAAACGATACCAGCTGTATTACAAATCAACATTTATTCTGTAATATTTTAGTTACGTAATGGCAATAATAATGACAGGTATAAGCTGCCTATAACCTGTATATAACCTGCATATAACCTGCCTATAACCTGCTCTTATAAGATACAGGTTATATATGGCTTGAATATTGCTTGATGATATATTATTTCTTTATACGATCTTGCTTTAACCTTTTTAGAACCTAACCATTAACAAACACACCCGTCATGGCAAAACTCACGTCGCCCATCGAATTTACCGGCCTGCTCGGTCAGCTAAGTTTTTATAAAAGAAAAGATTCGGACCAGGTGCTGATTCGCCGAAAGGGTGGGGCCACCAAAGAAAAGATCAATACTGCCCAAAGCATGGCAGGCACCCGCCGGGTAAATGCCGAATTTGGTGGCAGGGCCACCGCTGCCAAATTCATTTTAAGCGTTATCCGCAACCTCAAACCGCTCGCGGGTTATAATATAGCCAGCGAGCTGAATAAGCTACTCAGGCCGTTGCAATTGATGGATAGCACCTCCCTGGCAGGTCAGCGATCGGTTTGCCTGAGTAAATCGCCCGCGTTGCTGCAAGGGCTTTCTTTCAACAGGCAGAATAGTTTTGATGCCATTATCCGTAACCCGGTAAATTATACGCTCTCCCGATACAGCCCGGTAGCAACGATCACCCTGCCAGCCCTTCTGCCCGGTATCAATTTCTTTACACCCCCCGGCCGGTTTGCTTACTATGGTATCGTTGTTGTGATGGGCATAGTACCCGACCTGCACTATGCTGCAACCGGTTACCAGATCAGCAGCCCGCTACCAGTTCTTGCAACCAATACTATTTATTCCGATTGGTACCCTGTGGCCGCCAAAACCGAACCGCTTACTTTAGCCTGCAGTCTCGGTTCCGTGGATGATTTTATATTACCTGCCGATCACAGCCTGTTATTAGGAATTGGCATTCGCTTTGGACTACCGGCCGCAGATGGCAGTATTGAGCAAGTGAGATATGCGGGCGCGGGGAAGGTGGTGGGGGTGAGGTAAGGGAGGCAAAATTGATAAAAGAACGCAAAGGGAAATATGTGAAAATCCATTCATTTACGTCTACAAATGTTTTTTAGCGGGAACAGTAACTTTTCATTTAACTGTACACACTAATATTTTCGGAAAATGTGAAAGGGGCAACATTAAAGTCTTTTTAAAAACATCATTTATTTCTTATTTGGTTGCTATTTATTTCAAGCATTCTCAACAATTGCTGCTACATTAGATTTTTAAAAAAGCCTATACCCTTGAAAAACCTCCGTACGCTGCTTGTAACATTTAGTAATGATCTTGGTGCAGCCCCAATCAGTGCTTTTCGGGGCGCCGTAATTGAAAAAGTGGGGCGGGAAAACCCGCTATTTCACAACCACCTGGGCAACGAGGGATTCATATACAAGTACCCGCTCATTCAATACAAAAAACTTGGAAGGCAACCTGCAATCTTTTGCCTCGATGCAGGTGTTGAGGAAATTCATAAGTTGTTTGAGCAGCGTAATTGGACGATAGACTTGCAGGGAGAAAAACTTGCGCTTAAAGTAGATCGCCTGGATATGAAAACAACCAACCTTAATATTTGGGAAAAAAACTTCGAGTATAATCTTTGGAACTGGCAGGCCCTGAATGAAGAGAACTGGCCCAGGTACTTACAACTGGAAAGCATGGTGGAAAAGATTGCCATGCTCGAAAAGATCCTCACAGCCAATATTCTCTCTTTCGCAAAGGGGATTGATTGGCATATCGATAAACCAGTAAAAGTAATTATCAAAGACGTAAAGCTGGAGCGCGATAGTCGGATGAAGGATATCAAGGTAAGGACTTTCGAAGTGGATTTCCGCAGTAATGTTTTTCTGCCTGATTTTATGGGACTGGGTAAAGGAGTTAGCAAGGGGTTTGGAACTGTTAGAAAATTAAGAAACCAATATTAAGATGGCGAATTCAAGAGAAATTATATACCTGGCTGCATTGCTTCACGATATAGGTAAGTTTTACCAGAGAACTGATCCCAATAACGCTTCTAAATCCGGATTACTTAGTGAAAAAGTAAAACAGCTGGAGGCAAGTATATCTCCATTGCATTGGCAGTCAAAGCAACATGCCCATAAACATGTCCTTTGGACCGCTCAGTTTTTTGAAAATCTTGAACAGCATTTTACTAAATATTTAAAACATGAAGGTAATTGGACCTACGATAAACTATTGCGTCTAAGTGCTGCGCATCATGCGCCTGCAGCAGACAATTTATTGGAGAGAATTATTCAAAAAGCAGATCACTACAGCAGTGGTGTTGATCGGGATGTTCAGGGTGGACCAGGATGGAAAGATGCAGAGGAAGAAACTGACCAAAATTGGGTTTCACTTAAAGAGACCCGTATGCGTAGCGTTTTTGAAGGCATCTCGCTTAAAGGAAATAAAAAGTTGGCAGATTACGCAAAGAAATTGCCATTGAAGCCTATTAGTGTTGACCCAGGTTTTTTTCCAATTGAGGCAGAAAGCCAAACGGATGATGTGGATTATAAAAGACTTTGGGAACAGTTTGTATCTGAGATAAAATGTATCGAAAATAAAACCATCAACAGTTTTAATGATAGTTTGTTGTTTCTGTTGGAAAAATATACGTGTCGTATACCTTCAAGTACAAAATATTTGCCCGATGTTAGTCTCTATGATCATCTTAAAACAACAGCAGCTTTTGCCATTTCATTGTATGACTACATAAGTGAAAAAGGCTATGAAGATATACCCTCATCTGACGAAAAACCTTTTGCTTTGGTGGGAGGGTCACTTAGTGGTATTCAAAAATTTATTTACAATATCGTAGCAAAAGGCGCTGCCAAAAATTTAAAAGGACGAAGCTTTTATCTTCAATTACTAACAGATAATGTAGTACAACTTTTATTAAGCGAGTTAGGCTTGCAGAGTGGTAATCTAATCTATGCGAGCGGCGGTGGATTTTACCTTATTGCTCCTAATACAAAAGATTTGCCTGAAAAACTTAAGGCAATGGAAGAAAAATTAGCCAGGCAGCTTTTCAAATATCATGGAACAGAATTGTACCTGGCACTTGATTTCGCACCATTTGGAGAGGCAGAAATTTTTTGTAAAACTGAAGGTGAAGAAAGTATAGCCAGTGTATGGAAAATACTCGGTGAGAATCTGTCCAGAAAAAAGTCTAAGCGCTTTGAAACAATCTTACAAGAACGATTCGCGGATTTTTTTGAGCCTATAGAAGTAAGTACCGAGAAAAAGAAGGATGTAATTACAGGGGAAGAGCTTGGTAAAACAATTAAATACCTGGATGACAATTTTGAACAACCAGTTAATGAATATACCTGGATGCAAATTGAGTTGGGTAAGGCTTTAAAAAAGACAGATTATTGGATTTTGGCAAAGGAAAAAGTCACGTATTTTCCTACTGAAGTTTTTTGGTTTGAACCTATAGGACTAGGCCAGTACAATTACCTGGTAACGAAGAAAGTCTTGGATAATTATGAAAATCAGTTAAAGCTAAGTGCCGACAATGTCCGGGTTATTCATTTCAATAAAGAAAACTTTTTGGAACCATTGCAAAAAGTGAGTAATAATGTGCATGGTTTTACCTGGTATGGCGGTAATGATTTTGCTGAAAACGACTATGGTGAACCAAAGTCTTTTGAAGAGCTGGCGGGGGTATCTCTTGATGGTCCCAATTATAAAGAGAGTTCTAAAAAAATGGCAGGCCCTGAACTTACCCGGCTTGGCGTACTGAGAATGGATGTTGATAATTTAGGAGCAATATTTCGTAGAGGTTTTGCACCTGAGCACAGAAGCCTTAGCCGTTACAGTAGCTTAAGCAGAAGCCTTGACTGGTTTTTTAAAGGTTATATAAATACAATTTGGAAAAGTCATACATCCTACTCCCAATTTTCCCAAATTATATACAGTGGAGGTGATGACCTCTTTGTAGTTGGTAAGTGGGATGTTCTAATTCAAATGGCTTCGGATATTCAAAAAAGCTTTAAAGAATGGGTTTGTAATAATAGTGAATTGACGTTGAGTGGTGGCATGGCAACAGTTGGTGCTCGCTTCCCGATACTAAAGAGCGCTTCCTACAGTGAGATATTTGAAAAAGCAGGAAAACAACACAACTTTGGTGAGATTGAAAAGAATGCTTTTGCATTTATAAGCTATAAGCCCCAACAAAGTACAGATGATTTGATTATTGCTTTAAATTGGGATAATGAATATCCTTATCTCAAAAGGTTAAAAGAAGAACTGATTGCGTTAATGAAAATTACGAATGGTTTATCAGAGGGCTTTTCAAGTGCGATGTATAATTTATTGCAGCAATCTAACATGGATATAAATAGTAATGGCAGGTATTACCCAAAAAATCATCGAATAATTTGGCTGGTAGCTTACCAATTTAAACGAAGCAGCGATGGCAAACATGAAAGTGTTAAAGATTTTTTTCGAAATTGGGATAATAACATAATGACGGGAAAAGTACAAAACCAACCATCACTTGACAATACTATTTATCATTCATTACAATTTCTGGCAATTGCTGCAAGATGGGCAGCATTAGAAGAAAGGAGCTTGATAAAATCAAAATTTCAACAACTTTAAACAGCAGAATCTTATGGCAGGATCACAACACAGTCAGGACTTTCGTGGCGGAGGAAACCGCGGTGGATATATTGACAGAGCAGATGCAACCATTGCAGGTAAAACTTTTTCGGGATGGAAACCTTTTATTAAGCAATGGGTGGAAATTGAAATTGACAAAGACACTATCGTTTTTGCAGAAGCTATGGGGAAAGCATTGAAAGATGATGGCCTGACGACTTCCCAAATTCGAAATGTATTTGGTGAAATGCGTAAAATTCAAATGAACGGTTTCGAAAAAGAGAAATCCAAATTCCTTTTACTTCGGGCTAAACTGGCTTACGCTACCAAACGACAACAAGCAAGAGGCATGGATAAATTCTACGAGTTATTCTGCGAAGCCTATGATGCTGTTGATACGAAATCCAGCAAGGGAAACGTTCAATTTGATAAACTATTACATCTAATGGAGGCTGTGTTAGCCTATCATAAATTTTACGGCGGTCAATAATTAATTACAGCATCAAATCTCACCAATCATCATGGCAAATAAACTTCTCAAAAAAATTGAAATCACAGGCATACTTACATTGGAGACCGGTCTTCATATAGGCGGTACTAATAGCAGTATGTCTATCGGCGGAATTGACAAAGCTGTAATACGCAATCCACTTAACAACCAGCCTTTTATCCCTGGGTCGTCCTTAAAAGGTAAAATGCGGAGTTTATTGGAAATTAGCACCGGGAACATTGGCGGATCAAGTGGAGGTGTAGTAAAAAACGGACCATCAAGTAAGCCAGGTACTATTGAGAAACCCACTTCTTCTGATCTTTTTGGTAATGCGATTAACGAAGGACAGAAACCTAGCCGTGTTATTGTGCGTGATCTATCCCTATTAAATCATGAAGAACTGCTTTCAAAAACAGAGATACCTTACACAGAAGGCAAAACAGAAGTTGTAATAGATCGTATAACATCTGCTGCTATGCCGCGCCAAAACGAACGTGTACCGGCTGGCGCTCAGTTCCGGCTTAGTGTTATTTTAAACATATGGGAGCAGGATAACAACGAAAAGCAATTATTGGAAACATTATTTACTTGTATGCAATTACTTTCAGATGACTACCTGGGAGGCCATGGTAGCCGAGGATATGGACAAGTAAGTATTGTGATATCAGATATCGTGGAAAAAACAAGTGATACTTATTACAATGGAGATGCTACGCTAGGTAATTCGATAAAAACAGCCTGGATAAATCAAATAGACAAACTCAGTTTAAAATCAACAGCAACAGCATGAAGACTGAAGTCATACGATTGCATTTTACCAGTGGATTACATATAGGCCGTGGCGCAGACGACCTGGATAAAACTGCGACTACCTATGGTAGTGACGCATTAAAGAGTGCATTGTATGCCATTGGCTTGTCATATTATCCGGAATGGAGGAATGAAAAAATCTTTTTTGAAGGTTTTCGAATTAGCAGTGCTTTTCCATTTTGTGATAAAGATTATTTTTTGCCGAAACCCGGTGGAATGAATTTCCAATTTGAAAAGGGGAATGATCTTACAGAGGCAAAAATGGCGAAGAAGATAGTGTATGTATCTCATAGCTTGTTAGCTCAATGGGCAAAAAAGCCAGATTACAAAATCATTGTAAGTGGAAGGCAGGTGGGTGATAATGCTTTTCTATTTCAAAGCAATGATGCTAGAAAATTTTTACATACTTCCATTCAACAACGCGTATCAGTAGGTGTAGAAGATGTTGAAACCCGGCCATATTATTTTGAAAGATTGTTTTTTGAAGAAGGAAGCGGACTCTATTTTCTAATGCAATTTACCAACGAAGAACTACGTCTTCAAGTACTGCATGCATTGCGTATACTTGGTGACGCTGGAATTGGAACAGATAGAACTGTAGGCAATGGTCAATTTAAAGCAGACGAGCCCTCAGCATTTAATTTGCCAGTGGGAAATTCAAAAGGCCGGCAAATGGCACTTGGGCTCTATTTGCCAACAAAAGAAGAGCTAGCTGCAACCGAAATGAATGAAAGCAATTGGACCCTTATACGACGTGGCGGCTACATGGCAGCCTCTGATAATGATAGCTATCGAAGCCTACGCAAAAACAGCATTTACTTTTTTGGAGAGGGAAGTGCATTCAAAGTTAGACAGCCATTAAAAGGTAGATATATAGACCTCCAACCCAAATGGAATGACCCTGGTATGCATCCTGTTTGGCGCTGCGGTATGCCTCTATTTATTGACTTGTAAAAAAAACATAATGGCCAACGCAACTTTGACAGCACTGACACCGGTTCATGTAGGAAATGGGCAAAAATTATTTCGCAATTTTGATTTTATAGTTGAAGAAAACAGGGTTGGATTTGTAGATATTGAAAGAGTTGCCTCGTTAATAGGTAATGATCCTCAAAGCATTTTGCAACTTACCAATGCAATCGAGAAAAAACAACCAATACTTGAATTTTTAACGAAGGGCAGAGGAATTAAAAACGTCACCTTAGAGCAAATTTGTTTTAAAATTTTAAAATTGGAAGGTTATTCCGAAATAAATACCAGTGAACTGAAAGAGCAATATTATACAGCAGTAAAAGGGCCATGTATTCCAGGTTCTTCACTAAAAGGTGCACTGCGTACAGGCATTCTTAAATACCTTACATCTGAAAATAGAAATACAACAGACCAACAACATCAACTAATAAATAAAATAGAATGGGGTGCAAGGCCTGACCAGGTTTTTAAAACCCTGGAAAAGGAACTTTTTGGTAACGATGCCAATTCAAAAACAACAAGATTTCTAACTATTGGTGATATTCAGTTTGAAAATCTTAAAACGGAAGTGCAGGAATTAAGTTATGAGAATTTGAGAAATGATGTGACTAAAGATTGGGAGTTCGAGCAGCGTAAAGCACAACTTGTTGAATGTATACCTGCGGATTCATCTACCAGTTTTCAATTTAAAATAGACCTTGAACTAGCTGCAACATATACTGCTTTTAGAAATAGAGCTATACAAGCTGAAAGAAATGTAAGAATGGAGCCATTGAGAGATTTGACTGTATATGGAAAAGGTGAAATCGATTTCTTGAAAAATATAAATGAGGCCACCATTTCCTCCCTAACTTACGATTACAATAAGCTGGATGGAATGATGATGAATGAGACATATCTTGAAAAACTGGATTATATATTAACTACGGCAGAACAATGTAGAGATGGAGAAGCGGTTGTTCGTGTTGGTGGGCACTCCGGCTGGAATTTTATTACTAATCGCTGGATGATTTATAATGAAGAAGTGCTGCCAGACAGTATGTATGACCGATTAAGGGCTAAAGCTCAAAAAACAGATAAATACTTACATATGAAAATGTTTCCTAAAACCAGGAAACTTACCCAGAGTGCAACCCCGCTTGGCTTCATTAAGATAATACTCCAAGCCTAAAACTTTTTATAAAGATCAAGACTGGAATTCTGCAGCATTAATTGGGTGAACTGAAAGCCTAATTAGCCAAAATTAATAAGGACATGAATATATTGGTAATTACCCTTGGCACCAGTGATGTCCAAATATCAAGTAACCTCGAAGACGAATTCATCGTTGATAATTCTACTCTGAAAAAAAAAGGATTACCTGATGTACACTTAAAAACAAATAGAAGTTACCGCGACACTTATCTTTTAGAAAGCCCACGGAATGACGGCCAATTAATTTTTGATAATTATCCTGAATTTGAAAAGGTGCTTTTATTTCCATTAATTACTCCGTTGCTTAACTTATTTAGAAGAAATGAGGAATTGTTCCAGGAAGTGTGGTGGGTTTACACTGACCAGCAAACGGAAAGGGAGCATTTCAAAAATACTGATACCCTATACTTTAAATCTATTCTTCAAAAGTATTTTGAAGCCAGATATTCAAACATACATTACTACGACTATGCGATAACCGAGAATGTAAAAGATATAGATGAGCAATACAAAGATTTTTACCGTAAAACGCTCTTTATTTCCAATAGAAGAGCAGACATTGATCGAATATTTCTTTTGCCCCAAGGGGGTATTGACCAAATAAATCATGCGCTGACTTTGCAACTCATTCAAATGTTTAAAAGTAAGGTGTCGGTTTACCAAAATGCAGAACTTTCAGAGCCTGTGCAATTACAATTTCCTAACTTATTTTTAAATGACCTTACGAAGCATAATGTGATCAAGCATATCAGGGATTTTGATTTTGAAAAGGCACAAGACCTAATACTAGGTGATAAGGAGATTAGTTATTTGGCAAGTTATGCCTCCTTAAGGTTAAACCTTCTTCACCATCTTATTGACGAAAAAAAATTTCCTGAAGAATACGAGCTGCATTGGTTTTCATTAAATGAAATAAAACAGCGACGGGTAAAGCTTGAGGACTTGACTTATGCATTTAAAATTCAGATGAAGCAAAGAAAGTTTAGTGATGCACTTACAAAATTATTCACAGTTTCAGAAAATATGTTCAAGCAGAAAATTGATGAATACTCAAATGAAAATATCGCATCCTACTATGATAATACACTTAAAATGAAGGTGGATGTCAATCTTCGCTGGACCAATTTTATTCAAACTAAATTGGGCAATACATATGTAAATGACTTAAAGGACAAGAAAATAGATCTAAGTAACCCAAACGCAATGGCATATAGTTATTTGTTCCGATGGTTGGTTAGCGTGGGAAAAATTAAAATACAGATTGACGATCGGGAAATTAAACTGTTAAACACTGTAATTACAGATCTTCGAGCTAAAAGAAATGAAATCAATCATCACCTCGGATCAATAACATACGAAGAGATTAATAGCATTTTTAGTAAACGGAAAATATCCATGGAATTTTTTTTTCAGCTATTGGATGCTATTGTCCAAACAAGTGGCTTTGGAGTTTATGGACAATTGCAAAGGAAAATTTTGGGTCATTATGGGGAAAGCGCCTGACCATATAAACATTTTACAAGTTTCAATTCATGGCGGGTGCCTTTAATTAACGTTTTATGGATAATCGCATTCCTGTATCCACCTTCTCCTTAACCCCCCAGCAACGGCTCGCCTTGCAACGGTTGCAGCTTTTTGTTTTGAATCCCACCGAACAGGTTTTTGTGCTGAAAGGATATGCGGGTACTGGTAAAACCACCCTGATGCAGCACTTAATGAATTGGATGCTGGAAGAAAAAAAAGTAAACGATAAGTATCAACCCTATTTATGCGCTACTACCGGCAGGGCGGCAAAGGTGCTACGCGACAAAACAGGATTTGAAACCAGTACTGTACACTCTTTTATTTATTCTTTTACCGATTTAAGCCAGGACCTGGAAACGCTGGAAAAAGAAATTCGCACGCCGCAAGCAAAACCTAAGAACAACCAACTATCCCTTTTATTTGATCTTAAACCGTCTGCCGAGGTTTCTAGCGATAAAAAACAACAGGTTATTATTGTGGATGAATCTTCTATGCTGAGTGACGAACAAAGCGGAGGCGATCATATAGCAGAATTTGGCAGTGGAAAACTATTGACCGATTTGATGCAGTATGCCATGCATTGCAAATTAATTTTCGTAGGGGATAATTGCCAGCTGCCGCCTATTGAACAGGCTAACTCACCGGCGTTGGACCCGGACTACATGGCATCTGTTTTCGGACGTACAGTGGCTACATTTGAGCTTACAGATATTGTAAGGCAACAAAAAGAACATAGTGTTTTAAAGTTAAGTATGCCCTTAAGGCAGTATGTAAAATATCCGCAGCAGGGTAAATTTGCTCATCTTCCCGCAAAGGGTTTATCGGACATACATATACACCGCGATGCTGATGAATTGATAGATGCTTATATAGATACAATTAAGGCGCATGGTTATGAAGTTGCCATTTTTATTACCCGAACCAATGCCTTTAATTATCATATCAGTAATTACATAAGGAAACAGTTGGGTTTTGAAGCGGAATTACCTATGGTTGGTGATCTGCTGCAGGTTACCCAGAACAATTACCTGGTGCCACTGGTGAATGGCGATTTTGTTGTTGTCACGGCTATCGGGCAAATAAAAGTGCAAGCCAATATTTCATATCTTGAAATTACCGTAAAGGCATTGCATGATGGTATGCACCACCAAAGTTTGCTGGCACTTCCGCCATTGGGCAGAACGCTGCCAAACCTTACTGTAGATGAACACCGGGAGATGTATATAGATTTCTATAAACGCATGACCGCGAAAAAAATTAAACAAAAAACAACTGCTTTCAATGATGTAATGCTTACCGACCCTTACCTGAACAGCCTTCGGGCTGCGTATGGTTATGCCGTTACCTGTAATAAGAGCCAGGGTGGCGAATGGAAGAAAGTGTATTTACATATGGAGACAAAAATTCAGGGAATGGGCAAACCCCAGATTTACCAGTGGTGGTACACAGCTGTTACCCGTAGCCAGCAAGAACTGCATATGGCGGACGATTGGTTTATCAGTGTTTATGAACCTCCAAGTAAGGGACTAAAAAATATTTTTCAGACCTAACATGTACCAAAAGTATTCACGTGAAGTAGAACAATTTGATTAGAATATAAACGAAATAGAGAATGAGAATGTCCACTAGAATAAGGATTAAGAATGTTGTTATTTTGATATTGTAAAATTATGGCAGCGCAGAGTATCCAATAAAACAAGGATTAAAGCGCATTGAAGATTCTATTAGATAATCTTTTAAATTCAATTAATAGAACATCCAATACAACAAGGATTAAGACTTTTACTTTTTTACTTGCCAACTTTTAAGTTTCCAAAGAATAGAGCTGTGTTCGGCTTTGTATCAATGCAATGAATAGAACATCCATTACAAGAAGGATTAAGACTATCTAACTCTATACCCATCCACTACCATATAGGAGTGCAATGAATAGAACATCCATTACAACAAGGATTAAGACTTTGCGTAGTAGTTTTTGTATATTTCCCAGTACGCTTCAATGAAGAGTGCATCCATTACAACAAGGATTAAGGCTGTAAATATTTTTTATAACGTCCTTTGCCCATTATCAAATGAATAGAGCATCCATTACAACAAGGATTAAGACAGAATCGTGTCAACAGCGTAGTTAGTCCGAGCTTTTCAATGAATAGAACATCCATTACAACAAGGATTAAGACATTTGAGAATAAGAAATACTAGTTACCAATAGGAATACATTGAATAGAACTTCCATTACAACAAGGATTAAGACGTACGTTCAGCGGCCACTGCAATGGTACCTGCCTGCAATGAATAGAACATCCATTACAGCAATGATTAAGACCTGGCAGGTTCAGTCTGTTCACCTTTCTCATTCAACAATGAATGAGCATCCATTACAACAAGGATTAAGACCTTGTCTTTTACATCTTAATCACACATTAAATAGCCAATGAATAGAGCCTCCATTACAACAAGGATTAAGACGAATTCCTGAAATTCCTTCCTATTGCATCATTTATCTATGAATTGAGCATCCATTACAACAAGGATTAAGACAAGTTTAGGAATTTGTTTCATGGTCTTTTTCTAAATAAAATGAATAAGGCGTCCATTACAACAAGGATTGAGACTCCGCTTCCATCTCCGGTGTGATAACCAAGACGTGCATTGAATAGAGCATCCATTATAACAAGGATTAAGACTATGTAAATGCTTGTTATAGAACCCTATTTCACTCAATGAATAGAGCATCAATTACAACAAGGATTAAGACCCTTTATAACCCATGCTATCACCAAGATACAGCTGACAATGAATAGAGTATCCATTACAACAAGGATTAAGACATTTACCCAAGGAGTTAGTAGCTCCATTCTTTTACAACAAAGAATAGAGCATCCATTACAACAAGGATTAAGACTAGAATGAATTAGTTGTTACTTTTTGACGTAACTCAATGAATAGAGCATCCATTACAACAAGGATTAAGACACTTCTCTGTGTGAGCTATCGAAAAGTTTATTACCGCAATAAATAGAGCATCCATTACAACAAGGATTAAGACAAGCCAGCATATTCTCTTGGTTGATTTTGTACCTCAATGAATAGAGCATCCATTATAACAAGGATTAAGACTTAATAGTAGCTGATGATGAACATGATTGTAATGCAATGAATAGCGCATCTATTACAACAAGGATTAAGACGGAGCAGCTTTAGAGCCATTAACTTTAGCTTCCAATGCAATGAATAGCGCATCCATTACAACAAGGATTAAGACTTTATACCTCATGAACTCACGTTCAGCTTCCATATCCAATGAATAGCGCATCCATTACAACAAGGATTAAGACACAACTCTGTTATTTACTTCTAATTTACCTGATTTACAATGAATAGCGCATCCATTACAACAAGGATTAAGACTCTTCATCATAAGGCTTAACAGGCACGTGAAACGCAATGAATAGCGCATCCATTACAACAAGGATTAAGACCAGCAGTAATGGTCATATGTCCCTTCAGTTAGTCCAATGAATAGCGAATCCATTACAACAAGGATTAAGACCTGCACTCAAATTCAATACCAGTTGAATAAGGTAACCAATGAATAGAGCATCCATTACAACAAGGATTAAGACGGAGTAAACTGTGTTGTTGCTCCTGCACCTGTGAAGCAATGAATAGAACATCCATTACAACAAGGATTAAGACTTTGTGCTATCAGCTAATGATATTTCTTCAGGTAAAATGAATAGGACATCCATTACAACAAGGATTAAGACCTACGATATTGTACTTTACCATTCTTATCAAGAATGCAATGAATAGAGTATCCATTACAACAATGATTAAGACTGTAAATAATGATATTTTAATCACGAACTGATAGTCAATGAATAGAACATCCATTACAACAAGGATTAAGAATAACGTTTTCATGTGTTTTTGTTTTAATTTGTGAATCAATGAACAGAACATCCATTACAACAAGGATTAAGACTCATCTAGCCTTGCAGTAAGAACTGCCTGAACCTTCAATGAATAGAGAATCCATTACAACAAGGATTAAGACATATCACCGTTATACTGTATGTCCAGTTGATAATCTTTCAATGAATAGAGCATCCATTACAACAAGGATTAAGACAATCCATCTTCTCCAAAGAGGCGATGATGGCTGCAATGAAGAGAGCATCCATTACAACAAGGATTAAGACAATCCGGAGAAATGTGGTTTCAGCCTGGTGTGAACCCAATAAATAGAGCATCCATTAAAACAAGGATTAAGACATTGACTCCACTAACTCTAGGAAATTGATACTAGCAATGAATAGAGCATCCATTACAACAAGGATTAAGACCATCAACAGCCTGCCTGTAGTCCTATCCTTCGCACAATGAATAGAGCATCCATTACAACAAGGATTAAGACTTTTCCCCATTAATCGAATCAAGGGAATAATTATTCAATGAATAGAACGTCCACTAGAACAAGGATTAAGATAGAATTGGGATAAATTTCGGTAGTTGCATTGGTTCAATGAATAGAACATCCATTACAACAAGGATTAAGACGCACAAATGATGAGCAATCCTGCAAATGCACGTAGGCAACGATAGAGCATCCATTACAACAAGGATTAAGACTTCTGCGCTTTAGCTGAAATACTAAATAAGATTGCAATGTATAGAGCATCCATTAAAACAAGGATTAGGACTATTTTCACCGTACCAAATAGCCATTTGTTTAAAGACAATGGATAGAGCATCCATTACATCAAGGATTAAGACGGCAGCAAGGTTCTTGACAGCCTCAATTCCTCCGCAATGAATAGAGCATCCATTACAACAAGGATTAAGACGAAGCACAAGAAGAACAAGAGGCTAATAGAGATACGCAATGAATAGAGCATCCATTACAACAAGGATTAAGACTAAAGGAATTGTCTTTCAAAGAACTCATGCCAAGCAATGAATAGAGCATCTATTACAACAAGGACTAAGACAATCATAAAATCTTTTTAATTGAAGTGATTAATCAATGAATAGAGCATCCATTACAACAAGGATTAAGACTCTACAAAACATTTGGATAGTAATACACCGGCTACAATGAATAGAGCCTCCATTGCTACAAGGATTAAGACAATAATGTAGATACAATTAAGACAGGTTATACGGCAATGAATAGAGCCTCCATTACAACAAGGATTAAGACAACACGACCTCGCTTGCTGCGCCAGTCTCTTTGCAATGAATAGAGCATCCATTACAACAAGGATTAAGACCATAACTTGTTTCTCATCAGACCAGAACATCAACCCAATGAATAGAGCATTTATTACAACAAGGATTAAGACTCAAACCACCACAACCTATAGCTGTAGTAATTTCAATGAATAGAGCATGCATTACAACAAGGGTTAAGACATTACTTTAGAGGTCTTTTCAAGCTTATATTTAGCAATGAATAGAGCATCCATTACAACAAGGATTAAGACTGTGCTATAAAGTTCTTTGCTTTCTCTGGAGTCAATAAATAGAGCATCCATTACAACAAGGATTAAGACCTCTTAAGTATTTGTGAATCAATCATTGTATTTGTACAATGAATAGAGCATCCATTACAACAAGGATTAAGACACAATAGCTATTGCTGTTACTTGAATTATGTATCAATGAATAGAGCATCCATTACAACAAGGATTAAGACATGCCGGACAGATGCCACGACAACCAATGAAGGTTCAATGAATAGAGCATCCATTACAACAAGGATTAAGACTCACCATTCAATTTGAATAGTTCGTTTTTAGGTCAATGAATAGAACATCCATTACAACAAGGATTAAGACTATTTGTACCTATATTGTCTGGATTGTGTATTATTCAATGTATAGAATATCCATTAGAACAAGGATTAAGACGGGTTTACATTTGTCATGTAGTTATTCCATGCAGGCAATGAATAAAATATCCATTACAACAAGGATTAAGACTGTTTGTAAATACTACTTATATCTTCCTTTACCTTCAATGAATAGAGCAGCCATTACAACAAGGATTAAGACTGTTTGTAAATACTTCTTATATCTTTCTTTACCTTCAATGAATAGAGCAGCCATTACAACAAGGATTAAGTCTTTCATTTTATTTAATTTTAGTTTGATTTAATTAAGCAATGAATAGAACATCCATTACAAAAAGGATTAAGACATTGATTGAATGGCTCCATAATTATGATGGACAATATCAAAGAATAGAGCATCCATTACAACAAGGATTAAGACCATAGCACCTAATACCTTTCCTATAGATATTAGTTCCAATGAATAGAGCATCCATTACAAGGATTAAGACTCAGTCTTGATAATAGCATAGATTGATTTCAATGCCTCAATGAATAGAGCATCCATGACAACAAGGATTAAGACTGTCTTTAAATAAAGATTAAATAATTGTTCTAATAATCAATGAATAGTGCATCCATTACAACAAGGATTCTGGCTGTAAATACTTTTTATAACGTCCTTTACCCATTGTCAAATGAATAGAGCATCCATTACAACAAGGATTAAGACTTTCCCCCATTAATCGAATCAAGGGAATAATTATTCAATGAATAGAACATCCATTACAAGGATTAACACCCTTGTTGAATAGGATGCAGCTCATCGTGTATTGATGCGATGAATAGAACATCCATTATAACAAGGATTAAGACGGTGCAACCAATTCGCCTTTGGCATTCTTTTGCATGCAATGAATAGAGCATCCATTACAACAAGGATTAAGACCATTAATACTCTCTTCCTTCATCTTCAGTTGCCTGAACAATGAATAGAGCATCCATTGCAACAAGGATTAAGACTAAGTTATCTTTTACGATATAATGCAACAAAAATGCAATGAATAGAGTATCCATTACAACAAGGATTAAGACGATGTCAGCCAAACTTCACCATCACTCTTGGCAATTAAATAATAGAGCATCCATTACAACAAGGATTAAGACATTCATTTGAGGTACAAAAATAAGTTTCAATCGAACAATGAATAGAGCATCCATTACAACAAGGATTAAGACAGACATTGTTGCAAAAACTGCAGCTCCCCTAGGCACAATGAATAGAGCATCCATTACAACAAGGATTAAGACACCGTAGATATATTGTTCATCTTCGGTTAAATCTAATGAATAGAGCATCCATTACAACAGGATTAAGACATTACCATTAAACTTCTTAAAATGGAATTTAGCATAATGAATAGAGCATCCATTACAACAAGGATTAAGACATCTCCATTCTTTTCTGTACCCTTTTTGCAAATGCCAATGAATAGAGCATCCATTACAACAAGGATTAAGACAATACCTTCATGGCTCTTAATCTAGTTTGTTTGTCAATGAATAGAGCATCCATTACAACAAGGATTAAGACAATACACCAGTCACTATACGGTGACGGTGAGTTTCAATGAATAGAGCATCCATTACAATAAGGATTAAGACACTGAATGTTCTTACTGCATGTTGAGACTTGCTTATGCAATGAATAGCGCATCCATTAAAACAAGGATTAAGACCGCTTGTTGGTAAGACGGAACTGACCGCCTTCCAGCCAATGAATAGGGCACCATTACAACAAGGATTAAGACAATATTATTCTATACCTTTAGATTGAGCACAATCAACAATGAATAGAGCATCCATTACAACAAGGATTAAGACTAATTGATTCATGATTGTGGGATTTTTAATGAATCAATGAATAGAGCATCCATTACAACAAGGATTAAGACTTCTTGATGTTGGCACTATCACCAACGTTTCCGACAATGAATAGAGCATCCATTACAACAAGGATTAAGACTCCTCGTTGAACTGACGGCTGAAGTTAAGTTTACCACAATAAATAGAGCATCCATTACAACAAGGATTAAGACTTAAACTTATTGGCATAAACACTAAATGTGCTCAATGAATAGAGCATCCATTACAACAAGGATTAAAACAACATAAGACCAGCAACTAAAGTAAAGCAAATACTAACAATGAATAGAGCATCCATTACAACAAGGATTAAGACGATCTTCCATTTTCTGTTTCACTTGCTTGGAAAACAATGAATAGAGCATCCATTACAACAAGGATTAAGACTCATAACTAAGCGCCCATCCAATCTCTTGAAATATCTACTAAACCGAATCGCAATGGTTCATTTGATAATACGTTGCCTATGCTTTTAAATATTTCACTACAAATATTCAGCGGCCCTATAATAGCATTTTTTCTTTCCGGCATTGGATGCTCTTTTGTTACTTCCGCTATTCCCCTGATTAAGATGCCACCATAAGAAGTTCCATTTGCCAGGGTAATGTCGAGACCCGAACCATGGAAATACCATTCGCCAATAGTCTCTTTTTGTCGAGGGTGCCCGTGTGCAAATGGATCATTGTGGTTCTTGCTGTTGTAGTAGAATTCACATTCTACTATCCTAAACCATTTGTCTCTAACTGCGAGCTTATAATCATTCATTAATGTTTCGGCAATTCTTTTGTAAGAGGCAAAACAAGTAAGGTCGGTTTCATCAATGATGGTTAATAGGTTTTTCATAAATATTTTTTTCGAAGAAACGTATACTATCATTATCAAAGCAGGCCGTGTAAAAACTTCGATGCTATAGACGATTCAATTGATGATTGCAACAAGGTAATAGAGAGCTACATTTCCAGCAATCAGTTCGGTTTGTAAACGATAGGCACAAGAGCATAGTTTGCGTCCTGCATGCTAATCACCAGCACCAATCTCAACTGCTGTTCCCTCCAACACGTCCTGCATCTGCTTGATATTTCCGCTACTAGTACTATAGCGTATAGCTCCTATAATAGTGGCAACTACTGAAAAGATCAATGGCTTTGCAGGCAGGTTATTTACCACGATGAAAAGGGTAGCTATCAAGCCAAAAACTGCGATACTTCCACCGATTAACTTTTCAGTTTTTAATGCTTCAATCGCTTTCGAAGCTTTAGAGTCGATGGCACTCACAAATTGATCGCTTAGTTCGGGAGATAGCCCTAATTCAACCAGCTTCTCAAAAATTTCTAAGTCGGTCTTACCTGCTGTTCGTGCTTCAAAACAATGACTCCAAACATGCTGTTTAAACTCGCTTACGTTTACTTTGTGCTCTTGTCGCCGATCTTCTAAATGATCATTGATCTTATCTATTTTTATAGTTGCAATTTGGCTGGTATCAAATTTTCTTTTTTTAAATTCCTGGTACAGGGCAGTGACCGCTTCCCCATTCAGATCCTTACTGTTATGGTAGGCGAGGTGCTGAAGTTCGGCATCGGTCATGCGTGCATACTGCTCCTGGACATACTTTATATCGATCATGATTTGGTTACCTCCTCTAAAGTTGTTCAAACGTATTCCGCTCCAGCCATCTTAGCAATTTCACACTTTTCAACTGCTTCGCCAACCTGAAAAAAGTACCATATGCTGTAGGTTCAAAATGTTTAATCAGCATCGCTTCCTTCTGCTTTACAGTATAGTGCCCATAATAGGTGGCCCACATCATGGTTACACTAACTGCTTTATCGAGGTTGCGATAAAAGTCATCGATGGTTCTCGTAAAATCAGGTATGCTAAAGGGATGATCAGCACCATAACTTAAAAATGCGGGGTAAAATCTTCGGTTAAAAACGGGGTCGGGCACTTGTGAATCCACGACTTTCAGTTTAAAAGTGTTTGTATAGATCAGCGGATCGATACCATCAACTTTTCCACCGAGGTCTCTTCTTACAATAAATTCCGCGTCCCGTTCATCCGCATAGTCTGCTAACAACTTTCTATCCAGCTGGTTGAGGTATTCAAAATCATCGATCAAAACCTGTTTTGGAATGATATAATTTGGGTCTTCATTTAATAGCCAGCTGGTCATTTCCGCCCGCCTGTTTCTAAAGCTGTCATTTGAAAAATTATCCTTTACCCAGCTAGTTATTATCCTGCTTTTTCCAGGGTACCGAAGCATCCTGTTCACCACGTGCGGTGACTTATTTATATTGGCACACAAACACAAAACCTGGTCATCATTAAGTAGTTGTTTTCTTAGCATCGAGTTAATGGCATATTCCATGGCTTCGATGGCCTTTTTGTTCCCTTTTGTTGTTTGGTCAATAACTATCCACCGAAACAAATCAAATAACCTTTCCCGGCTTTCGGGAGAATACTGGATAGGTTTTTTATAACGAATAAAATACCTCCTCGCCGTTTGTACCAGCGATAGCCTGCATATTCTTTTGTTGCCCTGCCACAAACTGTGGGTTAACCTTATAAGTGCTTCGAATGTGTTTGGGTTGAACTGGTAATAATGAAGCAGATCCCGGTGCTGTAAGAAGTCGGCGTAAGTAACAATAAGATCATCTGCGGCTATTGGCGGCTCCAGTTCATAAATGGCTTGTTGCAGGGTAAGGGAGCGGGGCTTCATGGGTTCGGTTAAAGCATTAAACTACTATTGCGGCTTCGAATAGAAATCTTTATTGGGGTCTTGCTTATCCCTGATCTTTTGGCTGTAGATGGATCTTGATTCCTGTTCCACTGCAAACATTTGCTGGATGCCGGCAGCGTTCTTATTAAATTTCATGGTATTGGAAATCGAAAGCTTGCTGGCTGCTTTTTCCACATCATGATCGGTGCCTATATAGGTAAAGCCCCAGCCCGCTGTTTGCAGTTCTTCCACCAGTTTTTTGATGGTGAGCATATTAAATTCTTTGGAGGCATTTTCTTCGCCATCCGTTAAAATGGTTACCAACACATTATAGCCGGTTTGAAATTGTAAATGCTCCTTAAGTTTCAGGCAACTAAACCCCATGGTATCATATAAAGGGGTAGATTCATTGGGGTGGTACTTTGTATGATCGATCACGGCTAAACTGGCAACGGGTGCAGCCAGGTGGTGCACTTTTATGCCCATGCCGTTGAAAGTTACAAAGGAGATATAATGTTCCTGCTCCGGGAATCGTAGCTGTATGCCTTTTACAGTCTGAACGATCTCGTTAAAACCGGCAATAATGCTTTCTTTGATGGGCTCCATCGAGCCGCTTTCGTCGAGGATAATTAGGTTGTGTACCTGGTCTTTCATAGTAAGGAAATTTGGATTTCTGGTAAATAAGGTGTTCAACCAAAGCTAATGAAATGCATTGAATTATCGGGTCAGGCAACGGCTGGAGATCGCGGTTAAAAAAATTTAATCAAATAACAGAGTCAGAGTGATGAACGGGAAATATGTCAGAGACATAAGGCATACAACTGCGAAGTCTGGAGACTTCGCAGAGCGGGTTGTACAAGGTTTATAAAAATGTCAGAGACATTAGGCATACAACTGCGAATCCGATAGCTATCGGATCCTGAGACTTCGCAGAGCGAGGCAATCGTTAAATGGCATTGACAATACCAATTGATAGGTACTTGCCCGGTGACTTACGCAGTAACGAAGATTGCTTATCAAAGCAACATGCATAACACATTCCATTTATTTTATTTCGCATCAACTGAGCTTGATACTTGTATCAGGAACGTACAGCTCATTGACCGAATCCGAACAGTTTCGTAAATCCCCGCTGTTGTTAATACTTGAAATTCAGTTTGTTATAAAATGGCATATTTTTTAGATCCTATGCATCTAGTTCATTTAATACTCATTTCATGTTTGCCACATTTATAACCAGCTGCTTTAGAAATATAAAACGGCACAAAGGGTTTTCGTTTATCAATATTGCCGGACTTACACTTGGGCTGACCGCCTGCCTTATAATCGGGCTTTTTGTGAGGGATGAAAAGCAGTACGATAAATTTATTCCTGGTTCAGAAAGGATCTACAGGGTTTATCAACAATCAGAAGCGGATGTAACCAATATTATTGCCTCGGCACCTCCGACTTTTGCTACGACCTTAAAACAAAACTATCCAGAGGTTGAGAAAACAGTAAGGGTAGTTGGTATCAATACAAGTGAATTATTTGAGGCAGGCAACAAAAAATTATATCAACAGGGTGGGTTGATCGCCGACTCTAATTTTTTTGATCTGTTCCCGCTACGCTTTCGCTATGGTTCACCAATTCAGGCCCTGGAAGATCCCAATTCTATTGTAATATCTGCTGGCATGGCCAGGCAATTTTTCGGTAACCAGGATCCTGTTGGGAAAGAGATTATTATGGATAAGTCTGTGATAACTGTAAAAGGAGTAATAGCCGAAAATCAGCAATTTCACCTGCCGGTCAATTATATTATTTCTATGTCGCAGGCTGGATACAAAGGCGACTTTATGCAAAGCTGGCAATGGTATCCTTTTCATACTTATGTTCTGCTGCAAAAAGGGGCAAACGTGCAGCAGCTGGAAAAAAAGTTTCAGGCTTATTCGAAGCCATTTTTAAAAGGGGAAGGTCCTTCAAATGTGCCCTACTTTCAACCGTTGCTTAATATTCATCTACACTCTTCCCATTTCAAATACGATATTTCTGACCGGGGAAATATTAGTTATGTGAAGGCGCTTACCCTCATTTCTATTTTCATTTTATTAATTGCCTGTTTCAATTTTGTAAACCTGGCCACTTCCCAATCAGTGCAACGGGCTAAAGAGGTGGGTGTAAGAAAAACAATAGGTGCAGGCAGAAAACAATTGCTGCTTCAGTTTATAGGTGAAACAGTGTTCCTCGCTTTAATTAGTATGGTAATGGCTGTTGCTGCTACTTATATGCTCCTTCCTTCTCTCAACCACTTTACTGAGAAACACATTCAGTTCTCATTTTTGATTGATCCCGCTATTGCTTTTTTAATTTTAGCAGTAGTTGTGGTGGTGGGCATCTTAGCTGGGTTTTATCCTGCTCTTGTACTCTCTTCTTTTAAGCCAATCAATGTATTGAAGGGCAATGTAGTAGCAGATACTGCATCGGGTAAAACTCCCTGGTTGAGGCACGGCCTTGTAGTGATTCAATTTTCACTTTCAGTGCTATTAATCATTAGTGCCATCGTGGTAATAGGGCAGGTGAATTATTTGCACAACAAAGACCTTGGTTTTAGAAAAGAGCAGATCATGTTCTTTCCAATAAAGGGGGAAGCATTGGCTGAGAATTACGAAAGTTTTAAAAATGAATTATTAACCTACCAGCATGTAGTTAGTGTGTCGGTCGGATATGGTTTCCCCGGTGATATGTTCGGCGACGGCATGATGACCGTAAAAGAAAAACCGGAACTGGGACCTATCAGGGCTACGCAGCTAATGGTAGACGAGGACTATATAAAAACCCTGGGTTTAACGCTAATGGCAGGCAGGGATTTCTCCAAAGACAAGAAAACGGATGAAAGTACCTGGATCATTAATGAAACTGCAGTGAGGGAACTGGGACTGGGCAGCAGTCCGGAACAAGCCATTGGAAAAACATTATCCTGGCCAACATGGAGAAAATCAGACTCCCTAAAAACAGGACCCGTAATTGGTGTTGTGAAAGATTTTCATTTCAAAAGCTTACATCAAAAAGTGGAGCCGGCGGTTCTCCAAATTTACCCGCAGGCTTATTCCAAAATAGCTGTGAAAATAAAAGGAGCAAACCTGGAAAAAACGATTACAGGTATAAAAACTTTATGGACAAAATTCAGCCCTGACTACCCGATCGAATTTAGCTTTCTTGACGAAAGTTTTACAAAAATGTACAAAGCAGAAGACAAGCTAAAGACTCTGATTTTGTTGTTTACTGTGATAACCATTTTTGTAGCCTGCCTTGGATTGTTAGGGCTGGCAGCTTATTCTGCAGAAAGGAGACGCAAAGAAATAGGCATCAGGAAAGTACTGGGTGCTTCGGTAAACGGCGTGGTGATTTTATTATCCAAAGACTTTGTGAAACTGGTGCTTATAGGCCTTGTTATTGCTTCTCCCATCGCCTGGTATTTTATGACGCAGTGGCTCACCACTTTTTCTTACCGCATAGACATCAAATGGTGGGTGTATGCTGTTGCGGGAATGATAGCTGTTGGGCTGGCATTAGTTACCGTAAGCCTGCAGGCTGTAAAGGCCGCACTCGCAAATCCTGTAAACAACTTGCGCAGCGAATAAGTTGGGGTACTGTATTTTACCGGGAATACCAGGATGCAATTTTATACCAGCTTTTCTACAAGAAGATGAAGAAAAGGTATTAAATAATATAGAAGTTTTGATATATGTCACAGACATAGGGCATATAATCGCGAATCCGATTGCTGTCGGATTCGCAGAGCGCAAATGGTGTCAATTATTTTAGATCGTCTTAATCCATATTACTTTAAAATGTTGTAATGCGATTTTTATAGTTTGTCCATCATCTTTTTGAGGATTATTTCAGAATTTGTGGCGATCTTAAGCGAGGTAGTGAACAGGGTTTCAAGCGTATCAAAATTTTTTGTTTTCACAGCTTCTTCCATTTTAATGAGTTCCTCTTTTAAACTATCTATGCCCATAAAATCAACTTGTGGTTTTAAGGAATGTGCATTAATACGGAGCTGCTCCCAATCTTCATTGTTTAGGTTACGTTTCATTTCCTCAAAAGTTTTTGGAGCTACATCAAGGTATAACGAAATGTACCGTTTCATTTTTTGAGCGTCTTCTTTTGTAAACTTTTTTAAAAAAGTCAGATCTACCATTTATACATTGGCTTTAATTATTTGAAAAATCTCTTCGAAAGCATCTTGTCCTTTTATTATATAATGTACAGCACCATACCTGATGGTTTGAGCTGCAGTTCCATAGCTTTCCTGGCTGGATAGCATGATGACAGGTATAGCTTTGTTTTGCTTTTTTATTTCTTTCAGGATATCAATACCATTTGCTGCATCTTTTTCTCTTGAGTTTAAGTAATAATCCAATACTACTATATCCGGTTCTTCATACATGCTTTGTAAACAGGCTTCTCCTGTTGGAAAAGTTGCTATGCTAAAACCTGCATATTTTCCCTTTAAATAATCGGTTAACATTTCAGACAATAATGGCTCATCATCAACAATAAAAACGGTTGGTTTTTTTTTATTCATGATACTTTTTTTATAAGGTTAAAGATCTTATTCAACAATTCCGTTGTATCAAAGGGTTTCCCGATAAAATTATTCACACCTGCCTGGTAACACAAATCAACTTCTTCTTTAAGCACATTGGCTGTCATAGCAATGATTGGTGTATGTGATTTTTCACTGGCGAGGTTTCGAATGGCTTTTGTGGCTTCAAAACCATTCATCACCGGCATTTGTACGTCCATAAGAATAACGTCAAAAGAAAAAGCTTTCAATTTCTCTACTGCAATCAATCCATTTTCTGCTACTTCTACATAAACACCTTCAACGGCATCTTCCAGTTCTTCCTGGGCTACCACAATATTAAAAGCATTATCTTCTACAAGCAGAATTCGTATACCTTTTAGTGCAACAGCTATCTTGGAATTTAAATCTTCAGTTGGGATTACTTCAGTTGTAGTTTCTGCTATGGTATAAGGAATGATAAAATGAAACTGGCTTCCTTTGTCTTTTTCACTTTCTACCCAAATGCTTCCATGATGCAGATCTATGAGTTTTTTAGAAATGCTTAAACCCAAACCAGTACCTCCGAACTTACGTGAAGTGTCGCTGTAAGCCTGTTCAAATGATTCGAATATTTTACTCATTCTGTCTTCATCAATACCAATACCAGTATCTGAAACGGTGAAGTGCAAATTCAGTTTCCCTTCCGTTTTTTCCGATTGAATGGTGGTAGACACCAATCCTTTTTCCGTAAACTTAATAGCATTGCCGATCAGGTTGATGAGAACCTGGCGCAACCTGGTCGCATCTCCTCTTACATTTAATTCTTCTGCTGGAATTTCCTTTTTAAGTTCAAGGCCTTTTTCTTCAGCCTTAAACTGCATGATGGTGTATACATTATCTACTAACTCATTTACAGAAAATGGTTCCTGCACCAGTTCAACTTTGCCGGCTTCAATTTTTGAAATATCCAGGATGTCATTAATAATTATCAGTAAAGAATCAGATGACTGTTTTATACCTTCCAAATATTCTTTTTGATTTTCTTTAGGGTTGCGTCTTATTAAAATATCCGTCATGCCTTTGATGGCATTCATAGGTGTCCGTATTTCATGGCTCATATTGGCAAGAAACTGGTGTTTGGCTTTTTCGCTGGCTTCGGCTTTTTCTTTTTCAACTTTTATAATGTCATTTTTGTGTTGAAGTAATTTTTGTGTTTTACTGATAAACCTAAGCCTGGTATATAATCCCAATGCAAGCAACAATGCTGAAATGCCTAAAAAGAGGATCCAGTTCCTGGTGGACTTTTGATTGGTTAATTGGGTTTGAAAATCGAGTTGCGATTTTAGTTGTTGCTGCGTAAACTGGTTCTCCAGTTCCAGGCGGGTAACTTCGCTGCTGTTTCTCCATATAGCTAATGAATCTTCTACCTGCACATATAGTTTGTAATTTTTCAGGGCTTTATTATAATCCCCAATTGCTTCAGATGCTTTCGAGAGTATATCATAGTTATCTGAAGCGGATTTATTGAAGGTCTGTCCGGATGCATTTAACGTGTCGAGTGTAAGAATAACATCGTTATATTTTTTCAGTCCAAAATAGGCCCTTGCTTTTTCTGTGTGAAAACCAGGCACCTGTTTTAGGGGTGCGTTTTCTTTTTTTAGAAATACTTCTACTTCGCTCAGTTCAGTTAATGCCGCGGAATAGTTTCCGGCTAAATTCTTAATACCGGCATTTAGAATTTTTGCCACATTAAAACAAGGCTCACAGTGTTTAACGTGTCTCATGACGTACATAGCTGAATCTGTATAGCGTTGGGCTTTTGCTTCATCTTTCAACTTCAGCATTAATTCAGCTTTGCTGAGATAACCACTGCCAAGTAGCAAAGTATCTTTTCGCGAATGAGAAACCTGCAGGCTTTTATCAACGTATTTTTCCGCTTCTTTATAATTTCCTATATTGGTATGAATAGAAGACAGGGTTGCGATAGTCGTTGCATAATTGGCGTCATATAATTGTAGTTTTTCAGATACAAGTTGACTTTCCCTTAGGTATGCCAGGGCTTTAGGATACTGGTCTTTATAAAAATACCAAAATCCCAATTGAGAATTTGCCTGCCCTAACATTCCAATATCTTTAGGATCATCTGTCAAACTGCTTTTAAATTTATTAAATTCCTTAAGCATATCTTCCTCTGTAACTTTTCCGTTACATTGATCCATTGATAGAAAGTATGCAAAAAAGAACGGCATTTTGGAAGCGTTGGCAACCTTTTCACTTTCTATTACCTTGCTGGCTGCAGTACACATACATTCCATGTTTCCGGCACAAGTTTGTACCGAAGCCATATATAATAGTGGCAAATACCCGTATTCTTTATTTTTTAAAGCCAGCTCAATAGCTTCATCCAGTTCTTTTCCCCATTTCTTCCACCATTCAGGATCCCGATAAACTAAGGAGTCTAAATTCATTCTCTCAAAGATTGATTCTAATCTCGCCTTTGCAGGTTTCGATTCGTCTTTCCAGGCGGTATACAGCTCATTGTCCGTCCTGGTTTGCCCGTAAAGGATGGTAGAAAGAAATATTCCGAAAACAATCAGAAAGTATTTTAAATGAAGTTGCTTATTGGCTGGTTTCATTATTGTTTTAACTGGTTTAAATACCATTGCCTAATCCAAATGAAAACTACGGTATGGGGCTAAAAGGGAACCTATATAGTTTATCAAAAGGTAATGTAATTATCAAAAGGTACATAATGTTGCAGGAACAGTATACTTATAATTCTCTTTCAACGGAACATACTGCAAAGCAGGTTGTTTTATACCTCAAAAACCGGTTAGGATGGTATTATATTCCTTTTAACTTTACCAGTAACAATAACAGGAATGAAATCATTAAAAGCTTTAATTGTGGAAGACAATGCCTTTATGGCAACAGTTTTACATGATATGCTGAAGCAAAATGCAACTGGCATAACTGTTACTGGCATTGCAAAAACAGGTAAGGAGGCCATATCGCTGATCAGATCCTTAGAGCCAAATGTTGTTTTTCTCGATATTGAATTACCCGACATGACCGGGTTTGAACTTCTGCAGGAAATAGAGAACATCAACTTCCAGACTGTATTTACCACCTCCCATAGCCACTATGCAATCAGAGCTTTTAGATTTAATGCTTTAGACTATTTGGTTAAACCAATTAAAGAAAGTGAATTGGATGAAACGATCAAGCGCCTGCTCAGATCTGTAAATAATAGTATTGAAGTTAAGACAGCCTTATCTAATCTTGAAGTGCAATCTGCGGAAAATCAAACATTGGTATTACCTCAGCAAAATGGCACTTTAAGATTGCCATTAAAACAAATTACACACATTGAAGGAGAGCGAAATTATAGCCACATTCATTTATCAAACGGCTCACAGGAGTTATCATCTAAAAACCTGGCCTACTTTGAAGATATTTTGAATGATAAATATTTTTTCAGAAGCCATCGTTCCTATCTCTTAAATACATACCATATTAAAACATTACATGCGGGTCATTTTGTTTTAAAAAATGGACTTGAAATACCCATATCAAGACGAAAAGAAACCGAAGCTAAACGCGGTTTTTTATTTTGGAATAAAAATGACTTACGAATAAAAATATAGCCCGATGATAAATATACAGCTGACGATTTTGCTTTTATATAAGTTAAAATAAAGAACAAACGAGAGAGAAAACGAAGATATAGCTGCGTCACCAACAACTAAACTTTTTCGGGTGCGAAGCGGCAACGATAAAACTTAGGCATTTAGCAGTGATTTAATTTCTATGTTCAAAAAATGACAGAAAACCTTTTAATAAATTGCCGGAAGAAATTGTTTATGCCAGTATTAAAGCAATGATAGAAGCACAGGCAGTAGAAGGTGAATGAATTTGCCAGTCACAAGAGGTATCCAGGTCACTGTTTAATCGATAGACAGGCTGGTTTTTTCCACACCAGTATTCCCTGGCAGGTTGAAAAAGGAATTAGTTCTTGATTTCATCATCTTTTGCAAATTTCAATCTTTAAATATAACCAAGGCTTTGCCCGGGTTTCCACAGGTTTATTAAGACGGGTGCTTTAACCAGCCAATAAAATTTCCCTGCTTACATTTAACCAGGATCGATCTTTCATCAAAAGTTTTAAACGGAACTCCATGAAAAAAAACAGCATCCATTTCGTGCTCCTATGTCTTGCCGCCAGCTCTTACTTACCAGCCTGCACGGAAGCGCCTGCGCCTGGAACACAAAAAATAAACCCCGAAGCAGTTCTCGTTGCCACCGAACCTTTTTTGTTCAATTCCTGGGTGGATTGTAACATGGCATCTGTATGGGTCGGAGACACCTTCCGCATTTTTCCTGGTAAATACGGCGAAGACCCGCTTTGGGGCGAAGCACATGAACTGAAGTTTGCCAGTGGTAATTCGGTCACAGAGGTGTTTAGCAGGCCCGCAGCTGCCTTTAGCGAACCTGCCATGCCTCCCAATGCCAAACCGGGCACGGAGGGGCTGCATGGGGCTGTATGGTTTGAAACCTTGTACAAGGACACCACTGATAAAACGGGCAGAACCTTGTATGCCCTTTACCACAATGAAAATTATCCTTCCACTTTGCCTTATAATGCTTCGACGGGGCAGGGCTATATCGACAAAAACTGGCCACAGGGATTGAAAGGTCCTGAAACAAAAACCGCTGTTTGCCGCATCGGCATAATGAAATCAATTGATGGTGGTTATAGCTGGTCGAACCGCGGTATTATCATGGAAGATCGTCAACCACGGCTCATTCTGCGGCCGCACAATACAGGTATCAACTTTGCCGGCGGGGTAGGCGATCCTTCGGCTATTGCAAACGGCGACTATCTGTATGTATTTTATGGCGAGTACGGTTACCCGAAGCCCTACGACCCGGCAACCTATGATACGACAGTAGAGTGGAGCGGGCAATGCATTAGTATGGCAAGAATCAAATTAACGGATCTTGATAACCCCACCGGTAAATTAAAGCGCTGGGATGGACAGGGTTTTAGTGCTGCCTGGGATAGCGCCGGCATTCCTGTAAAAAGCATTCGCATACCACTGGAAGCTGGCGGTGGGCCGGCCTCTTCGCCTACTGCAAAATATTACTGGGGACCTTCCGTAAGCTGGAACAATTACCTGCAATGCTGGGTGATGCTGATGGCAAAAGCCGAGGGACCATCCTGGAAGGGAAGCAGTATTTATATCAGCTACAATAACAATGCTGATTTGGGTGAAAGTGATCATTCGCAGCAATGGTCAACACCAAAATTATTACTCGACAAACCCGGTCATACCCTTTGGTATCCTTCTCTTCAACCGGCAGATACGGAAGCCGATAAAAACAACAAATACACTTCACTTAACGTGGGGCAAAACGCAAGATTATTCTTTAAAGATATGTATGGCGATAAAAGTCCTTATGTATCGGAATACAGTGTTGAATTCAGGAAGTAAAAACGATTGGATACAAATCCTCGAAGATTTTTTATGTGTTTTTGTTGCGAGGTCAGGCAGTGAGGAAAGCTCGTTACTTGTGAAAATTTAAAAAGAATGTCAGAGACATTCGGCATAAAACTGCGAATCCGATAGCTATCGGATCTGGAGACTTCACAGAGCGCGGATAACTAAAGGATCTGGAGACTTCGCAGAGTGTGGTTAAAATCGATTCGTAAATTCAGGAATTCCACTGTTCAAAATAGTTCCACTGCCGTTCATCACAGTAGCACAACAGCTCAATATAGCTGTACGGAAGGTACGGGGCTGTACCGATAGATATAGGTATCGTTCCTTCCCTGGGTTTTTTTGGTACTTCTGAGCCTGTCGAAGAATTGCCAGGAAAAAAAAGTACATATGCTAATCCGTAAACGAAAGGATTATTGTTCGCACAGAGCTCATGGGAAGCCGCTTACCGACCGTACATGAGATTCCACAGGTGGCTCAGCTGCGCCGATACACGGTAAGTCTATAAACGAAAAGTTGATTAAAGGTTGGTGTCCTCACCAACCTTTCTATGCAGCCAGTATTTCGGCTGGTGAAGACTCCTCATTATAAGGGCATTGCTTGTGCAAGTTTTAAAAATATGTCAGAGAGAGATTGGCATACAACTGCGAAGTCTGGAGACTTCGTAGAACGCGGAAGTGATGACACCGTTCGAAAGGAGTTGATTATACATGTTTTATAATATACCTGGTACAATAAGGCATACAACTGCAAAGCCTGGAGATCCGATACTTATCAAATTCGAGAGCGTGTGATTTCTATTTACTCATATTTTCAAATTATGGAATACATTGCTGAGAAGTTGGCCCACGATGAGAAAGTTCAACCTTGCAACAAACAGCAGCCAGCTTTTCTTCATACAAAACTTAACACCATTGAGCACAAAATCTCTCATTGCGATATTGATCCTTTTTGGAGCCATGGTATCCTGCACTTCAACGAAGGAAGAAGCACCGGATAACACCAGGCTGCTGCTTGGTGCAGGCTTTGGCATCAGCAATGCAACACTGATGGTAAAAGACCTGGATAGCGCCCGGAATTATTACACTAAAGTGCTCGGGTTTAATATGCCAGCTAAGGAGAAATTTGTAAAAGGGATCTATGATAGCACTCTCAGTGCTTCCATTTCATTTGCCGACATGTCAGCTTTTGAATTGCTTGCCATCAAGGATAGCGGCGGGGTGAAAAGAAGGCCTGATTTTATAACGGACTACTTAAATCAGTACGAAGGGGTGCGGGTGTATTCGCTGTTCACATCTTCCGTTGATACAACGGTGAAATGGCTGCATGCAAAAGGATTTAAAATAGACAGCCCCCTCTCGGGCCGTATTTCCACTAAAATGGCAAAGGGATGGGATTGGGATGATGGCGGACCACAGTGGCGCAGTATTGCTTTTAACAACAGCAACCCGCCGGCAGATCTTCCCGGCTTTGTAGAATATGTTGGTCTGCCTTACGATGAAATTCAAAAGTTATGGAAACCTTACTCCTGGCGCAAATACTATGAAGAACATCCAAATGGGGTAGTGGGAATAAATTCTTTACGGGTTGTTGTCGGCGACCTTGCAGTTGCACGCAGCGAATTCAAACAAATGGGATTAAAAGAGCTCACAGCGAATGACACGATGGCCACTTTTAGAATAGCACATGAGCACAAATTGCAGCTAATGGCTTCCAAAACTGCCAGTGATGAAGCTGGTAAGTTTTTAAAAGCACGCGGGCCTGGGGTATATGCTGTATGCTTCGAAGTAAAAAGTTTCAAAGACACCCGTGCATTCCTGGCAAAAACATTGCCGGCAAAAGCTTTGGTAGCCGATTCAGTATCCAAACGATTAATAGTACGCAAAGAATATGCATATGGCGTGCAATTAGAGTTTACGGAAGAATCAAAAGAACAGGCGGCCTTAGCTAAAATCTACAGTTTTAAAGAAGGTACCAAACTCGATACGGCTTCAATACGCTATGCATCCGGCTTGTATACGAAATATTGTGGCTTGTGCCATGGCAAAGACCGCGAAGGCTATGCAGCAGATTTTGCTCCCTCTTTGCGCTCGCATGCTTTACTGGCCACCACTCAAATGCCAAGAGCGAGTTACAACTTTCTTCATCATACCATTGCATACGGACGCACAGGAACAGCCATGGCGCCATATTCAAAAGAACAGGGCGGTCCATTAGATGGAGATGACATCGATTTACTGATACAGTGGCTGTATGAATTAAGCGGGGTAAAGAAACCGATCGAAATGCCGATGAAAACAATCGATGGAAATGTAGCGCTTGGGAAAAAATTGTATGCCAAACATTGTGCGACCTGCCATGGTACAAAAGGAGAAGGCATTCGTGCACCTGCCCTTGGAAATGCGATGTTGCTGGCTACGGCGAGCGATGCATTTTTGCACTATACCATTACAGAAGGAAGGGATAGTACCCCCATGCCATCCTTTAAAGACAGCCTTAGCAAAACGGATATAAATGCATTGACTGCATATATCAGGAGCAGGGCCGCCGGCTGGAATGCACCCGAAGCCGTTACTGTAATAAAGCCGCTTCCTGCAAATTATATTTTGAACCCGCAACACAAAGCACCAACATTTACATTACGTGAAGGTAAATATGTACCTGCCGAACAATTACTGAAAGCATTAAAAGACAGTTCGCGGATCATCATGTTTGATGCAAGATCGGAAGCCGCCTGGCACCAAACCCATATCCCGGGCGCTATATCTGTGCCTTACTACAAAGAGCCGGAAAAATTTATAAAAGATATTCCTAACGACAGTACCTGGATCGTTGTTTATTGCGCCTGCCCTCATGCGGCATCTATGCAGGTGGTAAACACCCTGAAGCGCTTCGGCTATAAACATACTGCTATCCTTGATGAAGGAATTCTTGTATGGACACAGCGCGGTTACCCGGTTCAATTTGGGCAGGGCAATAGCACGAAAAAGTAAGCAGGCGTTTGCTTGTTATTGGGCATCATTCCTATAAAAAGCGAAGCCACATTCATGTTGTGGGTGCCGTTTTAACATATGTCAGAGACATATGGCATATAATTGCGAGTCCGATACCTATTGGATCTGGAGATCCGATGGCTACACGATCCGCAGAGCGCGGGTATTCCATTCACAGAGCGCAGATTATTTCCTGGTCAAAACGGCACCGGCAAATCTTTATGAATGAGCACGGCAAATATCGCATTTCCTGCTATGCAGCAGTCTTAACATGGTCTTCCTGTTGCTTATGCTCTGATCTCTGATCTGAATACAAATACAGTAACCACGGAGGACACGGAGGAATACACACAGAGGACACGGAGGAATCTTTGATGTCTGGTTTCTGATTTCTGATCTGTGATCTCTGATTTGAAATACAGTATACCTATAACGACAAGTGCACGGAGGAATTTCTCTGTTCTCGTTTATGTATAGTTTCTTTCTGCTCTTGTGATTTTGTCTTTAACCTGTAAATCTCGATAAAACATTTTGCTCAATACTTTACTGTTTGCCACCGCAATTTTCTTATCCATTACACCTGCAAAAAGATCTCCTTTACGCATCAGCCGTTTTAGAATGGTATGTATGGTAAAATCACCCGGATCAAGCCCTGGTTTTACTTCTTTCCACTGAAGCGGTGTGGATACAATGGGTCCTGCCTTGTTTGGCCTTACAGAATAGGGTGCTGCAACCGTATCAGCAAAATCATTCTGGCTAAAATCTACAAACAACTTACTGCCACGTTTTTCAATGTTTACGATTGTGGTTGTAATGTCGGGAAGAAAGCTGCTTATTTCAATACATATCTTTTCTGCCAAACTTCTTGCTTGTTTAAAATTGAATCCTATGCAGGGAATATAAATGTGCATTCCCGTTTTGCCCGACGTTTTTACAAAAGTTTTTAGTTTGAAATCATCAAAATATTGTTTTGCTGCCAACGCAGTTTCAATCGCTTTTTTAAAGTCACTATCTGATGGGTCCAGGTCAATAATCAGGTAATTTGGTTGCTCCGGGTTAGCCGTTTGTGAGGTCCACGGATTCACATCGATACAGCCCAAATTTATCATCCATAAAAGCGTTGCTTCATTATTGCAAACCAGGTAATCAATCATATTACGCATGCCTGGTTTCGGGTGCTTTCGGGGCGTTGTAAAAATGTCTGCGCATTCGGGTTGCCTTCCTTCCATGTCTTTTATGTAAAGCCCCGGCGCATGCACACCATGCAATTTAACATGCAACGATTGTGGCCTGTTCTGTATATAAGGCAGCATATAATGAGCCACTTCGTGGTAATAGGTAACCAGCCCTGCTTTGGTCACACCCTCCCATATTTCCTTTTCAATATTACTGATCCTGATAGTGCAATCATCAATTTGAAAATCCTGTTCACTGGTAATGGCTTGCCGTTCTATTTCAGGCCAATTGCTGGCTTCTGATGCGGCCCTCTTTTTATTAGCGGTGGCCTTCACCATTACAGGTTTCTTTGGCTGCTCTTCCGGAACTTCGGTTTCTTCTGCCGGAACTTCGCGTACTACGTCTTTTGCTTTCTTGTCTTTTCTAAAACCAAGAAAGATGGCAGGCTTGCGAATGCGGCCGCTTTTTGTCCAGGTGGCAAATTCGAAATTGGCAACCAGTTCTGGTTTTGCCCAGTGCATTCTTCCGCCGGTATCTGGTTCATTAACAAACGGTGATCTTTTTATTTCCAATGCCTGCAGTTGTTTCAATATCCCCGGCATTTCTTTTTCTTTAAACCCGCCACCTCCATGTCCGATCCATTCCAGTTTATTATTGTTGTAAGCGCCAAATAATAGTGATGCGAAAGGGCGGCCGCGATCAGATTCTACCCATCCGCCAATAACAAATTCCTGCCGCTTCCTGGAAGGTGTCTTAAGCCAGTTTGTGTTGCGTGCACCGGGCTGGTAAGTGCTATTTTTAATTTTGGAAACGATGCCTTCCATCTCCCTTTCAGCGAGCTCGTTGAATAAGGCGTTTGCATCTTCAAAGCTTTCGCTGAATTTGAGGCAATCATTTCCCGCTACAATTTCCTTAAGGATCGCTTTCCGGTCGGTAAGAGGCAATTGCACCAGGCTATAACCATCCAGCCACAGCAGGTCAAAAACATAATAGAAAATGGGCGTATGGTGGCCATTATATTTTTGAAGCGCATCAAAGTCCGGCCGTCCCTCAGCATTTATAACCACTACTTCACCATCAAGTAAAAGATCATGTTTCAACGATTTTATTGCCTGTACCAGCAGCGGGTATTTTTTGGTATAGTCCAGCGAACTCCGCGAATCCATTCTCACGGCACCTTTATTTGAATAACTGACAATGCGGTAGCCATCCCATTTCACCTCGTGTAAGTACGCAGCATCGCTTACAGGCGCTTTTGTGAGTGTGCATAACATTGGTGATACCTTATCGGGCATGGGGGCCTTAATGCCCTTTAAAATCAATTTTTTACTTGCTGTGCTTTCCCCCATATTTTTCAAAAGCGTAAAACACATGCCACGGGCAACTGGCAAATTTTTTCTTCTATGGACAGGTAAAAACAATTCTATTAATAAGTGTATTGCACCAGGGTGGTTGGCAGCCGATGTTAGGTTAGCTTTTCCATGGCATACAAAATAGAGGGCAATAGATTCCGTATGAGTCTCCTGTGCAACAAATTTCTACCGAGATTTACTTTATATTAAATAATCATATGATAAAAATTAATGAGGTACGCGGAGCCAGATACAAGTTGATTTAGAGCAGGTAAACAGCCTTTTTTAGAGCTTTTCCTCCCTGGCTAAAACAGGACACCTGGTCTCAACTCTTGAGTCACGAGGTGTTTAAAATATATATGTTAGATAGCTAACGTGTTTATTCGATTGCGTTCCTACGGGTATTTCTCACGATTCACGAGTTACGATGCCACAGTAAATCTTTGCTGGTGAAGAGGTTCCCTGATCCTGTTTTTATAGAGCTCATCGCCTCTTTTTGATATTGCGCAAGATCGCTGCCTATTGTGGCTATTTTGTAACCTGCGGGTATGGTTGCACCATAACATATAGTCTCTTGTCCTGCATCATAGCCATCGCCATCACCAACGCAGCCATCAACCCGGGAGCCATGGAAATTTGCGGCAACGGCATTGATGACAATTGTGACGGCAAAGTAGACGAAGTTCCGCTTCCACAGGGCACCTGGAAAAGCAATCCTGCCATATGGCCGGCTAGCGCCCTACCGATGCTGCTGGGAACTACCAGCTATACACAGGCACAGTTAATTACCATCCTGAAAACGGCGGTAGGCGCGGGAACTAAAGCAGATGCCAGCATCATACTGGTGTACCAGTTAATTGCCGCCAAACTAAATGTGGCAAACGGTTCCGCCGCATCGTCGGATGTGCTGAATGCCATTGCAGCAGCTGATGCGGCAATAGGAGGCAACGCTATCCCAACGAAGGTGAAAACCAATACAGCTTTAGGCAAAACCATGACGAATTTGGCTACTTTGTTGGAACAGTATAACAAGGGTTTTCTGAATGGTTGCTATGTGGCACCGGCCATTACGATGGCTGTGAAACTGCAGCTTCCTTCATCAGAACCAACGGCGCAGAATTTCCCGAATCCCTTTAGCTCGGCTACCATCATTCGCTATACGCTACCCGTAGATGCGCATGTTAACTTAAGCGTGTATACACCGCTGGGTCAAAAAGTGGCAACACTAACTAACAGCCCGCAAAAGGCAGGAACCTATAATGTAAAATATAATGCGTCATCTATGGGTGCAGGCATTTACCTGTACCAGCTTCACACGCTGGATATAAATGGAAAAGCGACCATGCTGAATGGCAAGATGCTGCTGAGCAAATAAAAATGAACCCTTATAAATAAACAAAGCAGCCGGTGGTAATTCGCCGGCTGTTTTGTTTAGGTTTTGCGCAAAGTTTTTCGGCAGTAGAGACTATAGTTTGCAGGAAAAACGCCGTTAATCAACACTGATTTTGCACCTTAAAGCTTTCAACTTTTGCACTAAATCCGGGGTTGTACAGGCGGCTCCGCTGGAGCCGGTAAGTGTAACACCTAAACCGAATCCAAACTAAATGGGAGTCTTCTTATCCGCTTTCCTGTCAGGTCGAAAATTGCATTGGTAAGGGCAGGAGAGAAGGGTGGCAAACCGGGTTCACCAACACCGCCTGCATCAAAATTGTTATCCATAACATACACATCTATTGGCGGTATTTCATTTATACGCGGCATGTTATACGCATAGAAATTTTGTTGCACTGCCAGGCCATCTTTAAACGTAGTTTCATGCTGGGTTGCCGCACCCAAAGCCATCACAATACTGCCCTCCACCTGTGCTTGAATGGTGTCGGGATTTACATACCAGCCACAATCCATTACTGCCCAAACATGATCTATCTGAACCTTTCCAGCGGCATTCTTCGACACTTTCACTATTTGGCCCACCGTGCTCGAAAAACATTCGGTAATGGCAGTTCCGTAGCCTTCGTTTTTCTTCCTGCTTTTCCAGCCCGAAACGGCTTCCATTTTATCTATCAGATGTTGTAAACGTTCTTCTTTCAGGTATTGCCTCCTGAACTCAAGCGGATCTTTTCCGGCAGCTACGGCTAATTCATCCATAAAACTTTCGAAGGCAAAGCCATTGGTAGATGCATATACCGAACGCCACCACATCACGGGTATGGGTGTTTCAAAGGGGACATCTGCAAAACTGATGTTTTTGATGCCTTCCATGTAAGCAGGCAAAAAACCTTCGGTGGCGCTTCCGTTGGGAACATCTTTTTTACCACCACCCCAAACATCCATATTCTGGCCGGCCATTCTTACTTTAAAAGCACTAACGGCACCGTTTGCCACTGCGCCTTCGCAGCGGTAGGAGACACCAGGCCGAAACGGTCCCTGGGTCATATCGTCTTCACGGGTCCACACAACCTGCACAGGTCCGTTGATTTCTTTTGAGATCACAGCTGCTTCATGGGTATAATCGGTAAAGGCTTTTCTTCCAAAGCCGCCGCCCAAAAAGGTCATATTAACGATTACCTTTTCAATAGGCAATTTCATTTTCTCGCTCAGATCGCCCTGCACCCAGTCCGGCGCCTGTATCGGGCCCCAGATCTCCAGTTTGTCACCCTGCCAATGGGCCACGCAATTCAGCGGTTCCATACAGCTATGGGTTTGATAGGGCGTTTCATAAACCACGTCCAGCTTTTTTGCAGCCTGTTTTAGTACTGCATCGGGATCGCCAATTTTTTTGAAAGACATGCCTTCTTTCGTTTTTAAAACAGCATGCTGCTGTTTGTATATTTCTTCCGAGCTGATATGTTCAAAGCCGGTGTCGTCCCATTCCACTTTCAATGCTTTTTTTCCCTGTATGGCAGCCCAGGTGGAATCTGCAATCACTGCAACTCCTTCCCGAATGGTGCTAAAAACCAGCATCTGCATTTTAAAAACGTTCTTCACACCGGGTACTTTTCGCGTAGCCGAATCGTCAAAGCTTTTAACCTTGCCACGTAAACGCGGGTTGCGTTCTACTGCTGCATACACCATCCCCGGGATCTTTTTATCCAGGCCAAAGATGGCAGTGCCATTTGTTTTTAAAGGGGTATCCTGGCGGGTGAGTGGCTTGCCAATCAATTTGTATTCCGAACGGGGTTTTAGTTTAATATCTTTTGGCGCTTCCATCTTCGAAGCATCCAGCACCAGTTCCCCGTAATGCAGTTTCTTTCCGGAGGTGCGATGAATCACCTGGCCGGCTTCGGCATAACATTCAGACACCGGAACATTCCATTTTTTACCAGCTGCTGCCACCAGCATTACGCGGGCTGTTGCACCCAGGTTCAGCAAGTTTTTATACGAGCCCCTGATGGTGGAACTACCGCCTGTGATCTGGCTGCCATATTTCTTGGGTTCGCCCTTAGCAAAAATGATATTTACATCGGCTAAATTCACCTCCAGTTCTTCAGCAACTATTTGCGGAATGGATTGAAAAACACCCTGGCCCATTTCGGCCCGGTGACTAACGATGGTTACTTTGCCATCCGTATTGATCCGGATCCAGGCAGACAATTCAATATCAGCCTGGTCTACTTCATCACCTGATAAAATAGTTGCCTGCCTGGCACTGGCAGGAAAATAATAACCTAAGAAAAGTGCTGCGCCGGTTAAGCCGGAATTTTTCAGAAATTTTCTTCTTGATACAGATGGCGTGCTCATAATAGCAAAGTATTTAACCGCTTGAAAGAATTTTGATTTGATGTTACACTAACTGTGCTGCAGCTTACTTGTTTGGGGCATAACCGCCTTTTTCGATCCACTTATTCCAGGCAGCAACAAACTCCGGGTAGCTTAAGGGTGGTGGCTTTCTTCCTTCACCCATTTGCCAACCGGCTTTTACCAAAGTGTCAGAGGCATGTTCCAGTAATTGTGCCTTGTTTTTATGCCCGTTACGATTATAATCCATGATCTGCATGGCCAGCTGGCGGGCAGTTCTACCCTGGAAAACCATTTTCATATCTGCGGGTGGCAAGGCCCATTTTGGGTTGCCGGGAGGCGTATGTATTCCCGGGGCATTGGCAGGCTGGTGGCAGTTGGTACATTTCAGTGCATACAATCCTTTGCCATCTTTACCCCGCTTGGGTAACATGGTATGGATATGGCTGTCATCGCCCTGCAAGGGGACATCTCCTGCCGGGTGGCAATTCATACAGCGCGGGCTCATCAGCACTTTATAAACGCTTGCAAATGCCTGCACCGACTCCACGCTGTCGCGGGCTGCTGCTTCAAACTTGTCGTCATCCACACCTGCCTCTTTACTATCCCGGAACCCGGAGGTAATCATCCCTATGACGGAAGTAATAACAAACAAAACAGCCACTGTTTTTACAGGCAAAAAATAACGTGCTTGCATAATAGTATAATGAGTTTGAAAACTGCCAGGTTTCAGTAAGTACCTGCTTATTTAATTACTACTGTTGCCCAGAAATTTATTTCGCTTTCTGTTGCATTTCAGCTGCTGCATGGATGGCTTTGCGAATGCGACCGTAGGTTCCGCAGCGACAAAGATTACCGGCCATGGCATCATCGATATCCTGGTCTGTAGGATCTGGCTTTTCCCGGAGCAATACTGCCGCCGACATTAACTGGCCAGAGTGACAATAGCCGCATTGCGGCACACTGATCTCGTTCCAGGCAAGTTGCAGCGGATGGTCATTATTCGCTGATAACCCTTCGATGGTAGTTACCTGCTGCCCTTCGGCACGTTTAACTTTTGTTACGCAGGAACGAACAGCCTCCCCGTTCAGGTGCACCACGCAGGCACCGCATTGGGCTACCCCGCAACCGTATTTGGTTCCTGTAAGTCCAATAATATCCCTGATTACCCATAACAGAGGCATATCGGGATTTGCATCAACCTGGTAAGCTTTCTGGTTAACCGTTAATGATATCATGCGTTAATAGTACTTAGAAGTGATTTGTGTTGTTTTTGATCGCCGGTTCGATAATCCCCGGCCTTTCCAAAGTTAACTGCTGCAACTGTGCCGGAGATCTAAAATTCAAACCATTGCTTACGAATTTCAAACTTTTATCCCATTAATAAAGTTGAATGTGATAACCGGCGTGTTTTTGGCCTCGAAAAAACACCCGGTTAGGAAGGGTTGGTAGCTTCCACTAACGTTACTGCACAGCAAGAGGTGTCGCCCGCAGCTATTCGAATGTTGCAACTTCATCATGCTTTTTTTGGCCATTATCGATTCAGGGGATAATTAAAACTTGGCCGCTATTTTACAGTAAACACAATCCCTGTGTTTACGGAGACAGCACTTCCGGGGTTTATAATAAGTTGGTCAACTGTAACGTTGGTACTAACAGCAACAGCATGCCCGTTTAAAATAGTAATTGTATTTGCATTAAAATCGGGTGTAAGTGTTGCAGCATGCCAGTTTGTATTATCTGAAGAACTTTCCCATGTTGAAATATTGTTCCAATTTCCTGACGCTTTTGTGCGGAAGTAGTCGGTGGCTAAAGAAGGAGAGGAGCAGGTGAAATTAAAATACACTACCGGAACGTCATGATCGGTTAAACGTTCGGGACGCAAACTGTTTCCATAAAATATTTCGGGAAAGTCGGCACCCAGTTTCGCAATGCCGTAGTTGGCAACCTGCGCGGATAAATTCTGTGTTATTAAAACATGATCCAATGCCTGTGCGCTTCCAGTAAAACTGGAGGAATATCTTTTAGATACATCATAGGTGTCATTAAGATTTTTTAAATCAGGATTTACAAGATCAGGAGATGATGCAACCACCTGGCTGGCAATTGCCGGTGTTCCCTTAATAGTGCCAATTACATCCGTATAGCCATCGTTAAACTGGTAGGCATTAAAATCACCCATAACAGCTATTTTCTCCAGCGAATTGGATGTCTGTCTTGTTTGTATAAGGTTGGCAAGATATTCGGCCTGGGCTTTTCGCTTTGCCCGTACCCGGGCTCCATCCGTTTCATTTGCTATATCAAGTAGCGATTGAAGATGGTTGGTAATAATTGTAAAAGGAAAGGATGTGCCACAACCGGGATTTAAAAACGTAGCCATCAGTAGTAAAGGCGGCCTGTCGTACAGTGTTTCCGGCGAAGCTGTGACGGGATTTATATAAGTGGCTGCTTTTCCAAATTGAGTAACGCTGCTCACCGTTATTTTTGGGGATTTCACCAGGAATCCAACATCAATCCCGCTGATATCGTTTCCTTCTAGCAGGTATGGCTGGTAATTAGGATTAGGAAGTGCAAGTGCAACAGCGTCATTATTCACTTTTGTTGCAATTGCCTGCAGGGTTAAAAGATTCTCTACTTCCTGTACACCTATCACATCAGGATAATTTAGTACCTGGCGAATGGTTAAAGAAGCTTTGTTCAGGCGGTTATTGTAAGCGGTAGAACTAAGCACAGGTTCAAATAAAACCGGGTCATCGGTTGCGTCGAAAAAACGGTGCATGTTTAGTGATGCTATACTTACTTCTGATGTCGCAGCAGCAGGTATCGCTGTAAATGTGAGATTGTTATTCGAAATGCCGGGAGTTGCAGCTGCATCTACATCAATAGTATAACAGCGTTTCACATAATCAAGCGGCCCCACAACATTTGTTAGCACGGCACCAGTGGCAACATTCAAAACAGAAGATCCGGGTTGAGCTTTAGAATCTATCCCTACTATTTCAGGGTTAGCATCCCAGCGCGGCACATCTACAGGTGCTCCGGGTGGTAAAGGGTCAGGAAGTTGAACTCCCGGTTCCCGAAACGGTCTTGCCGTACCTGTAATTACGCCATAAAAATACCCGCTTGAGGTTACGGCGGCATTGGCTTCAACAACCAATCCTTCTGTAGGGCCAGTTACAGTCAATGAATTTACCTGGACCAGCATACCCTCATACTTTTCCAAATTATTGAGGTTGTTTACAAGCAGTTCGTCAGCGTTTAGGATAACCGGTTCCGGCAAAGCATTCCCTGTACTCAGGACATTTGCAAGAGAGATGGAAAGTTGTGTCATAGAAGGGCTATAAACATCTTGCCCCGGAACATACTCTGAAACGGTTCCTGATACCTGTAAATCGTTCCCAATTGCATAAGTTGCACCGGGTGTAAAGCCGGTAAATACAAAAATTCCTTCTGACGTATTTGCATCAGCATCAGGATTGGGATCCTGTATAAAAAAACCAGTAGATTTTAATCCCGTCACAATGCCGCGGGTAATTACATTTTGTGAAACCAATGGAGAACTATTGGCATTGCCCTGGATAGTATGAATGGGACTGATGACCAGGTCATCATTCAGGATGGTGCCCTTTCCCTGTGCGTCGGATACGGTAGCCCTCACAACATTAGAAACATTTACAAAAAATGTTTCATCGGGCTCTGCTGTTATATTGCCATTTACCATCACGGTGAAAATATATGAGGTATTACCGGGTGGTATCGTGCGGCCCGTAAGACTCCTCTGCACATAGTCTGCATTTGCAATAGTTGCCGTTCCATTGGCAGTGGCAATATCGAAAGTTACACCGCCTATAGGTGCCGGTAACGAAAGACGAACTATAAAAGTGAAACTCGTTGTTCCGGCGTTTCCTTCATTTTGGGAAACATTAGTAATTGAAAGATAATTAATGGAACAGTCCTGGAAAGCCGATGCTGTATTTCTTGGGGATGCATTCAGCACTTCAAAATCAACGTAATTATTTTGAGCATCCGTGCAACCTCCGCTAAGCCTGAAAATGGCAGTAGTAGTGGAGGGTGCAGGTGCATTTGCCGCTTCAAAGCAATTGGCTGTTCCATAGCCTACAAGGTCAATGATGGTTGCGTCGGAAGGGCAGGTTCCGGTTAAAGCTGTAGTTGCGTCTACCAATGCCACTTTCCCCGTCGTAGCATTCATCGAAAAAACACCTGTAACATCGGGGGTTGGTAGCGGACTGGTACCATTTGCGTTGAAAGATCCGGCAATTAGATAATACTGGCCGGGTTGTAGAATTACATTTGGTAACATTGTTACGGCCCAGGTCGTTCCTTCTGCAGATGCATATTGTACCGATTTGCCATTAAGAGAAACTGCAACCCCCGTAGGATTTAAAATTTCTATATAATCATTTTGGAAAGTTGAACACCCCGCCGTTGCGCATCCTGCACCACCATATACCTGGCTTATTACAAGATGAGTAAGCTGTGCCTGCAGGCCATTGTAAGCAAAACCAGCAAGTATTATAAATAACGGCAATGCAATCTTGTGCGCAGGAAACTTTCTCATATATTTTGTTTAGCAATGTGGTAGCAGGCAGTAAGGGTAGAATTTGAAACCACACCAGCTTTTTAAATGCAAGCCGGTGAGATGGAATAAAAATACACCAGCTTCAGCGCTGAAAGCTGAAAAAATATATTTATTTACACTTATACGTTACTGCCTAAGCAAAATCAGCTGGTATGTGTTAATATGAAATGAGAACTGTCTAAGACATTTTTACGCGATTTGCCAGCCGTATTTATTACAGGCATTATACCAATTCAACAAATGTTGCTCTTGGAAACTGGCAGTTTCGCATCGCTATTTTATCGGCTTTGGCAATATAGAATGATGTAGATACCAGTTGGGAAGTTAAAGGTTGGTTTCAAAACCAACTTCCATGTAATTCAGGGAGTTTCGGTGGTAGATACAGTTTCCAATAAAAATATTATAGCCTGATGGATGATAGATTCCTAAGCTAAAGGCGAAGCCGTGCGCTCCGCCTTTTTATAATGGATATTTCATTTGGTGTTGTTTATTACTGAAGGTTTTCTGGTTGCTCGATATCTGTACCGGCTTTTACTTTTTCACCGGAAAAAATAGCAAGCCCAAATCCAACACTAATCCATGGTTTGCCCTGGTATACCCAATTAAATTCGTTATGGGTTATTTTGCTGATGTTATCCCACCCTAAGAAAATTCCTGCTTGTACCTTGTCGTATTGAACCATATAACCCAGTGAAAAGGAGAAGGCAGTAAAGTTGTTGGTGCTCTCTAACTTTTCTGCATTTTTTGTAACGCTGGCGGCATCTAAAACGATATTCGAGATACTGTATCCTGATAAAACGGAATGGGTAAAAGTTCTCCAGCTTTTGTGTGAAAACGTATAGCCCACCCCTGCTCCGAAATTGAAAGACCCGGTAAAATCTTTGTTGTCTTTTTGGGGCCGGTATTTAAAAGGAAAATTGATGATGCCTGCTGCCAGCGAAGCCTTAATAATCTCTTCCCGCACAGCATACTTATCCAAATCAATTACCGGAATTTTGAAGTAAAGCTGGTTTGCACCATAAGCTCTTGCCATCCTGTTCTCAGTCGCGCTATTGGTATAAACTGTTCTGTCGGCTTTGTAATTATACACAAAAAACTTGGGAGAGAGCTCCAGGGTCTTGTCATCTTTCTTTTTAGTATAATCCAGGATTTTGATGATGGCAGAATCTTTTATTATCTCTATCACCTGGAATTTTTGTCCGGGTTCGCTGGCTTGCGAACCATCATCCAGGTCACCATTAATATGGCACGACTTCATCGTCCTGGCATGCTTCCAAAAATAAAGCCCGATTCTGTCGGTTTCTTCAGCAGCAAAAAGATGGTTGCCCACTAAAAGTAAGAGGAATAGCAATGGTGTTTTCATAGTTTATTTTTAAGATACCGGATGAAGTTTAATGTTCTAAATCCTGAATGCAATAATACTCAAAGGCATACATATTTGAAAAGGGGATATCACCTTGGAATTCGGGGGATTAAACCCATCGTTATGCTGCTGATGCAAACCAGGATAGTCGAATGGCATTCCGATCATGCAGGTTCCCGGGGGTAATTGCTACAGACAAATGCGTGCGTGCAAGGCTGGTTTTTTAGAGGCGGCTCCGCTGGAGCCGGTTAATGCAATAATTTATTTTTTTCGCTACAAACAGATGGCTCCGCTGGAGCCAAATACAAGTTTTGGGTTAGTGATCACAACTAGTTTATGGCTGGTTTAATCTTCAGCCTTATGAAGGCCTCCGCTGGAGCCGGTTAATGCAATAATTTATTTTTTTCGCTACAAACAGATGGC
>JAZKGP010000014.1:0-149028 GCA_040385845.1 Bacteroidota bacterium
TTAATCGTAGATGTTGCATTTCCACCTTGCCAGCTGGTTGACAAAACAAAATCAGAAGCTGCTACATTACCAATTACACGACTGGTTGCAGCACTGAATGAGCCATCAATAATACCGTTCCATTGTATTACCTGGGTTTGGGCGTTAACCTGGAACCCCAAAACTGAAAATAGTAAAAAACCAACCAGGTACAAACCAGGTATAGCCCTGCCAATCTTTGACATTGCTTTAAGTAATGGGAGTGCATTCGTACCAGTTGAATCATTGGAGACCGAACCGGTTTTAAAAGCTGTGCCCGATGAGCGGGAATTTCTAAAAAGTAAATTTAGCTTCATAGACTACCTGATTTGCGATATTTAAAATGTGAACAATTGACAAGTCATCGAATTAAAAAACCTTTACCCATAGCAGGTGTAAACTCAATCTCTAATCTTCCAACTAAAAAAATCTGCTTTGGATATATAAATACTTCTTCGTTTCTCTTAATGCATCTGTAACTGGTGTGCTAATACTTTCTCCCGGTTCAATCATTATAAAACCATCCCCACACGGCTATTGTATTAACAGCTTTAACCGGAATTCACACTTAAAAAAAGGCTAAAAGGCATGGACTATTATGCGAAAAATCCACCCCGTAATAATTGATTTACTTGAATATTGGTGTCAGAATATTGGATCAAAAAATAATATTACCGTAGAAAAGGCCAGTCATATTATTCATTTAATTTTTTGGAGTAACCAGCAATCTATTTACAAGGCAATCAGAATCATAAGTCAGCATTTCATTTACAATCGTTTGGTTTTAAGAAAGGAGTTTTTAGACTTCTTTATCTCGACGTAAAAGTACCCGGTATGCAACCTTGCAACAATGTCATGTTATACTAACATGATGCATGATTTAACTATTCTGATTATAAAAAATAAGCTAAACCGACTAAAACAGGAGAAAGACATGGGAAGCAAATCACCTTAGCAATTATAGCTTTATTCTTCGCTGCTAACCGCTCCGTACAAGTATTGAAAACGGGGAAGAATGGCTTAATGCCATTTGGGAAAAGTTTAAAAATCCTGATCGTAAATATGGCTTAGAATTCCTTTTCTAATCCCATAAAAAAGCTTTAGCATTAATGCCCCAACTAAAAAGGAGAAAGCATGCAGCTTTCCCCTTTTTTATAATTCAATTGCAATAGATCTATAGTAGCGGATCAAATGTTCCACCCCAGGTATTGTTTTGTTGCAACTTAGGATTGTTAATTAAGGCTTGTTCGGGAAGGGGAAGGAAATAATACTCCGGCTTCCAGTTAACGGTATAACGTGTGTCGAGGATTTTGGAAGTGATAGTAAAATTTTCGGAATAGGCTTTATCGAGTGGAATAACACCATCCCTTTGTGCTTTGAATGTTGCTGCGTCCGGAACATCGGCGGATGGTTTAAATGTGATTACAGAACCGGTTCTTGTTTTGCCATTTAAGAGTGTTTCAAACATTTTATACCTTCTCAAATCCCAATACCTTTTTCCTTCAAAAGCAAATTCGATCTGCCTTTCATACAAGATAGCTTGTATTAATTGTTCACTGGTCATATTTGGCTGCAGACCATACATGTTGTCATCGCCTGCTTCAATACCTGCCCTTGTTCTGATGGCTATCAGTTCTGCATATGCTTCTTCCGGTTTATTAATTGCAGCTGCTGCTTCCGCCAAATTCAACAGCACTTCTGCATAGCGAATTTCCATCCAGTCGGTGCCGGAATACTGCACATTACCGGCTGCAACAGCGGGATCAATGGCTTTTCTTGTATAAAAACCAGTACTGGTAGGTTTAGCTTCTTCTGATTTGTTGCCAACATAATAAGTCCACACTTTATTTGTTGCGATGCCATTTAACGGCCAGGTGGCGCCGTTAAATCCGATGGTTTTATCAAAACGCGGATCCCTGTTCTTGTAAAATAATTGCGGGTCGTAAACATACTTCGTACTGCTACCTACCATTTTGCCATCCTTCATCGGGAATGCATCTACCAGTTCGCGGGTTGGCTGGTTAGATCCACCAGCGGTGCCGTATAACGCCGGCCTTGTTGCATTGTCGTAGCCATTGTTTTTTCTAGCCTGGTCGGCCGTTGAATTATTATAACCGGTTATGAATACAGCTTCGGGGTTGCCCTTTTCCTGGAACCACATGTTTTCAAAAGATGTATTTAAACCATACCCGTTTTCCGATAAAATAGTTTTAGCCTGCAGCGCCGCATCATAAGCTGCCTGCCACCTTTCTGTAAGCCCGGTTGGATTGAATATCGGGCTGGCCCAAAGTTGCAATGCCCTTCCTTTCATGGCAGCAGCTGTTCCACTCGTAACCCTGCCCCAGTCATTGTTTTCATCCATCCATCTGCCAGGTAACAATGCAATGGCCATATCAAGATCTTTTACAATCTGAGCGATAGTTTCCGAAGTTTTATTACGTGGAATGTAAGCTGCTTCCTTCGCCTCAACACCTACCGCATCCTGAGGGGTAAGCACCAGGGGAACACCTCCATACAATTTTACCAGTTCAAAATAACGGTATGCTCTAAAGAAATATACCTGTCCCTTTAACTTGTTTTTCCAGGTTTCTGTAAGTGTTCCTTTATCAATTTCGTCGAAGAACATATTCATCGTCCTGATTTTTGCATAGTTGTTATTATTAGCGAGTGCCGTACCAAAATCAGTTACATCCCTGTTTGTAAGCGTACCTTCAAAGTACTTGCTTTCGCCAAATGTTTCATCGGTAAGGTTAGCATTGCCTCCCCAGGATGGTAAGTTTTGATCGTAGATATAATCCACGTATGTGCGGGCCAATACAGAATCACTGAATACAAGATCACCCTGTAATGAACCAAGGTCTCGTTTTTCCAGTACCTTTTTACAACTTGCCAGTGATAACAGCAAGGCTGCAAAAACCAATATATTAGTGCTAGTTCTCATTATAAATTATTTTACGTTTTTACAAAGTGGCATTGATGCCAAATGAAATAGTGCGAAGATTTGGATAGGAGTCAAAGGATCCCAGTGCATTGTCTTTATAATCATACGGATTATAAAAATTGATGGGATTAATGGCTGCCATATAAATCTTTAAGTTGCTGATGCCTGCTTTGGTAAGCATTTGTGCCGGTAATGCGTATGAAATATTAAGATTTCTCATTCTGCAGGTAAACGCACTGCGGAACCAAAAGGCAGACGACACATCATAAGAACTGCTTTCGTAGGGATTAGGGTATTGTGCGTTCACATTGGCAGGTGTCCAGTGGTCGCTCCAAAATGCAGGTCTTGAAGATGTAGGCGTACCCAATTTTCTGGCAGCACCTTCCACAGAACCTTGTCCGCCAAAAGCACCGGAAATAACCATATCTATCCGCAAACTTTTATAGCCGGCACCGAGTGTTAAGCCAAAGCCATAATGGTTGGTGGCCTTGCGGGCAATAAAATCCTGGTCGTTGTTATCTATTTTACCATCTGGTGCACCATACTTATTGGTTGTTGCATCAAAAGCACCACGGATATCCCTGTAGTAAAGCATGCCAACTCTTGGCGCCTGGTTAAAAACTGTATAACCAGGATTCTTCGACATCCAATCATCAATTTGGGACTGGCTTCGGAACATGCCCAGGTATTCGTAACCAAGGAAACCCATGTCAGTAGATTTTCCGGTAGGATCCAGGTAAGTTCCTTTCTCTCCCGGAGCCACATCCGTTTTTATGTTTTTTGCTTCGTTCCAGGTAAGAAATCCATTTATGTTGTAATTGAAATTGCGGCCAACTTTGTCTTTCCAGCCAAGGCTGATTTCTGTTCCGTAGGCTGCTATGGTTGAAAAGTTTTCAGAAGAGATAGTAGAACCCACAGTAAGTGGAACAGACGCTGCGAGTGTGGTTAACATGTTGTACCGGTAATCATAATAAACTTCCACGGTTGCCGATAAGCGATTTTGAAGAAAGCGGGAATCAACACCAACATTAAACTTGGCATTGTCGTCCCACTGCGTAGCCCTGTTTGGCATCGATTCATTCCTGGTACCAACGGAGCGGCCAAGATTGCCGCCAAAAACAGCACCGGCAGTTGCCCCGGGTGTATACCGTTGCAGGTAAGGCCAGGCCTTCGTATTATCACTACCCAGCAAACCTGCAGATGCCCGGACCTTTAAGTAATTGACGGTGTTGGCAGCTTTCTGAAAAAAGTTTTCCTCTGATATTACCCAGCCAACAGAAGCGGATGGAAAATAACCAGACCGGTATTCTGGCGCAAATTTGGCCGAGTAGTCGTTTCTTAATGCTACTTCAACCAGGTATTTATTATCAAAATTGTAATTCACACGACCGAAATACGCGATGCGGCCAATTTCATTTTCTGTCTCAAAAACGTCTTCAGCTCCAAATGCAAAACGGGCATTGTCAGGAGCTCCCTCAGTAGGATTCTCTGTTACCGTTTGAACATCACTGTACATAGATTCCGATTGTTCTGCAACTGCAACAAGGCCAATCTCATGTTTGCCAAACTTCCTGTTGTAATTCAGGTAACCATTCAACTGGTATTGATCGTAATAAGAGGGTTTCAGGTAAATTCTGTTACCATTTGAGTTTACAACCGGGGAAAGCACTTCGCCACCTACAATATGCCTGTTTTCTCCCAGCATCGAGAAGTTATATACTTTGTAACTGGTGCCAAATTGCTTTGGGTAATTGTTATCTATTGTTTTGGAATATTGTCCTTTAATGGACAAGCCTTTTATAAAGGGAACCTGGTAGTCGATGTTTGCCATTACGTTCATACCGCTTCCTTTACTGTTGTTGTAATTATTCAGCCTTTGTGCTTCAAAAAAATGAAAGTTTTCAATCGTGTTTTGATTAGCAGTTGACATACGAACGGGCAACCCGTTTACGTAAGGCGGTGTAAATCCTGGTGTGTACAATAAACCTTTAATATCGTTTTCGGGGTTTTCGCCACCTTGTTTCAACAGGTATTGCTCGGAGTTTGAAAGGTCACCATTTACGGTTATACCAACTTTCAATCCTTTTGAAACTTTTATATCAGCGCTGGCACGAAAGGTCCATTTGTCGTTACTGATTTTATCGAGATTACCGTTCTGGTAAAAATAAGAAGCGCCTGCAAAAAACGTAGCCCGGTCGGTACCGCCGCTCACATTAAAAGCATGCCTTGTAACCATGGAAGATTTCCACGCATTATCGAGCCAGTTGTAATTATTATTTCTGAAATATGCCAGTTCATCGGGTGTATAATATTTCGGATCCTGCTCGTATCCGCTATTATTCGGGCCGGTTGGAACATAAGCTTTTTCGGCCATCAGCCTTGAATTAAGGTATGTAGCCAATTGATAGCCATCCAGCATTTTTGCCTGGGAAGTAGCATCGTTAAATGCAACCGAAGAATTTAAAGTAAATCTTGGTTTTCCTGCCTGGCCTCTTCTTGTTTTAACAACCACTACACCCTGTGCTCCGCGAATGCCATAAATAGCAGCGGCAGCATCTTTTAATACCGAAATATTCTCCACTTCGGTGGCATCGAGCATATTAAAATCCGATTCTTCTCTTAGAACATCATCAATCACATACAATGGACCTGTAGTTCCACCATCTTTCGATAAGATAATGGGATTACGAATAACAATGCTGGCAGGGCTACCGGGTCTTGAAGTGCCACCACCAACAGCAACGCCCGCCATCCTGCCCTGCAGGGTAGCAGAAAGACTTCCCACGGGAAGATCTTCGATATCCTTAACACTTACGGTTGATACAGCCCCGGTTAAGTGCGTTCTTTTCTGGGTGCCATAACCCACGACTACTACGTCGTCCAATGATTTGTCATCGTTAACAAGTTCGAGGGAAATAATGGTTTCAGTACCCACTTTTCTTTCCTGGCGGGTTTTACCAACATAACTAAAAACCAGTACAGATGCAGGTGAAGGAACACTGATAGTGTATTCGCCCTTGCTGTTGGTAATGGCATTTTGTGTAGAGCCTTTTACAGCAATTGTAACGCCTTCAATTGGTTGGCGGTTTTCGCTGTTGGTAACCACTCCTGAAATGGTTTTTGACTGCGCAAATACCTGGAAACAGCCAAACAATAATAGCAGTAATACGCCAAGGCAGTTTTTTTGCCAATGGTTATCGGCAGGCCTTTGTTCATTCATAATGGCATTTAATTTTTTAACCGTTATCAATAATTACATTGACGGGCGGTTACGTTAAAAAAATGGCTTATAGAATATTGGATGGATTGCTAATAGTTCCGGGCAGTTTGCAAATAAGTGATAGCAATTGCACCTGTTTGCTTTTTATAGAGGCGTTTAACTTAAGAATTTCAGAAACTTTTTCCTGCAGCTTTCATGCGTAATTCCCATTTGGCTCTTTCTTTTTGTGAATCATACCCCTGGGCTGATAAGTAGTTATTGATTTTTCCTTTGTATTTTCCAAACCAGGCGTGCTTTTTTTCTGATGAACCAGCATCCATGGCATGTTCTCTTGCTTCGGTAAGCCAGGCAAGAATTTGTGCTTTTTGCGGATCGGTTAATGTTGGAATCATGTCCTGGTATCCTTTGTAAGTAATGGGTAAAACACCATACGTCATACCATCCTTAACTTTTTCCACCTGTTCGCTGGTAAGTTTTTTAGATAATTTTTTCAAGTATCTGCCATGCAGTTTATTTAGCGATTTTACCGAAGCTGAATCATTATTTCTAAGTGCTTCCTGCAGCTCGTTCTTTGTCAATTCGGAATTTGTTTTCAACTCTTTTGCTTCGACTTCCTGTTTTGTGTGGATTATATTCAGGTTACTATATTGATCCACAATAATTTTTTTTACCTTATGCGCTTTATTTCTATTAGTTATATCAAGCGTATTTACAATTTTTTCTGCCCTTTGAAAAATGCTTTTATTATAAGCCTCCTTTTCGGCAGCAGTCATTTTCACCTGGCTGAAAGCAGTGCTTAACAAGAAGCAAATACCTGCCAGTAACACGCAAACTTTTTGCACCATGTTGAGTTATTTTTATATCTAACTAATTGTTTATCAAAGGATGGAAAAAGTAGTTTATTGACGACTTGCAGTATTATAACCAGGTCTTAACTAAAGCATTCGTTGTTTTCAAAAATCAGGCAACCATCCAACATAATCTTTAACCTTAACTTGTTACAATCGCTTTTAAATCATCCGGCAAAAACAGCAACTATTAATAGCTTCCAATTATTAAATAAAACTACTATCATCCATTTCGGTTAACAATGACTTCTTTGACTGAGATGATGGATGATTTTACTATTTTTAATCTTTACAAACGAGAAAAAAGCTCCTGGTTGCAAAGGGTTAAATTGATGTTGTAACTCAGTACGATCCCACGCAATCGTGTGCGTCATGTCAACAGCTTGTCGGTCAGCAGGATACATTATCCTTCTAAAAATTAAGGAAGATTAAACGGTTAATGCTATATGGATAATAAAGCAGGATCATTAAAAAACATCTGGTATGGCCTCGGACGCCAACGCATAGAGTTACCAAAGCCGGTACTTAAATCAAGGGTTTTAAATAACACGAGTTTAAAGCAATTGTACATCTGCAGCCTTGGATATTATCCAAAAGCGGCGGGTCATGTTTCCCAAAGAAAAAAAGGGCTTCCTGAAAACTTTATTTTTTATTGTGTTGATGGAAGGGGCTGGTACAAATTAGATGATAAACATTACGAAGTGGGACCGAACGAATTTTTCATATTACCACAAAATGTAGCACATGCCTATGGCAGCTCAGAAAATGATCCGTGGAGCATTTACTGGGTACACTTTGGTGGTGACATGTTGCCTGATTTAAACAGCATGCAGGCAGTTCAAAATCACTTTAAACCGCACCATATAAAAAGCAGCAATGAAATACCAACCAGTTTTTCGAAGATGTATAAGACACTTGAATTGGGTTATAGTACCGATAACCTGATGTTTGCCAATATGTGCCTTCAACATTTTATCAGTTTGTTTATTTACAACGACAAACATCACGTGGTAAGTCAAACCGACAAGTTGGATTGTGTTGACAACGCTGTTCTTTACATGCAGGAAAAAATTGATGATAATATTTCGCTAAATGAATTAAGCAAAAATTATAATTATTCGCCTTCGAGGTTTTCAAGTTTGTTTAAAAACAAAACAGGTTATGCGCCCATTGAATACTTTATCCAGATGAAAATGCAAAAGGCAAGTCAGCAACTGGATTTTACCGATAAGTCAATCAAAGAAATTGCGCTATGCCTTGGCTTTGACAATCCTTATTATTTTTCAAGGAGATTCTCGAAAGTAATAGGCATGTCACCCACCAAATACAGGTCAATTAAAAAAGATTAGGGTAATAAAAAGTGCATGGGATCTACTCCACCAGTGCTGTTAGCCTGGTAAGCTGCCTCAACACAAGCCATGGTAACAAGTGCATCTTCCACTGTGTTATCTGGATTACTAATAGTGCCTTCTTTTGCCAGCATTACCTGTGTCATGCTTCCTATAAATGCATCCGGAAACCACGAACCTTCAATGGAAATTGTTTGCCAAACACCCTGGTTATTTTCATCCACAACAATGTATTCAAAAGTATCGGGCATGGCACCGGGATAATTCATTACGGCTCCCATTTGTAGTTTAATGGCACCTTTTGTTCCTTCAATTTTCAGGTATGCATGCTGGTTTTGTAAACCAAACCTGTGACAATGATTGGTGATAATATTGGCCCGCACGTAGTCGCCATAATCTAAAATAATATTGCTGCGAACGGAAGCCAGCTCCTGCATTAAAGGATGTTTTACAGTTTTGGCAAATACCGATTTCGGGTTTCCTAAAAAAGTTCTGATCACATCGATATAATGAATGCTGTGATACAAGATCTCTACTCTTGGCGCCTGGTATAAAAACGTCCATAAATGCCAGGGCATATACACATTTACATTCACTTCTATGTCACAAACAGTACCAATTAAACCCTGGTCAATGATGTTTCTTGCCGCCATTATGAAAGGCGCATATCTTAATTGAAAATTTACACCGGCATTCAGATTTTTCTCCCTGCAAATAGCAAGAATATCAATTGCATCAGCCATGGTTTCACCCATTGGTTTTTGTATAAGTACCGATGCATTCCGGGGCAATAATGGTAGCACTTGTTTATAGGCAGACGCAGGTAAAGCAATATCAAAAACAGCATCGCTGTCTGCATGTTCTATCAATTGTTGTAAGCTGTCGAAAACATCTGCAATACAAATTTTTTTGGCAGTAGCTTTTGCTTTGGTTATATCAATATCATAAATACCAGCTACGTTAAAACCAGCTTTGCTGTAAGCTGGCAAATGAGCATCATTTACAATACCACCTGCACCTATTATGTAAACAGGAAATTTTTGAACGGGTAAAGTTAAATTCGGCAGCATCATATTCACTTATAAGCTGTTGCAAGAATAATCAATTTTAAAAACACCTGGAACTATCTTATAATAAGATGAAATACTTATGAATAGCAGCATTTATAAATTGCTTGCCCCGAGATAATTGCCATAAGTAAGCAACACTACTGCACCTATTAAAACAACCAGCGCAATTGCCAGCAACCGGGTGGTAGCTGCATTTATTCTTATCCATTCTTTCAATAAAATACCAGCCAACGCGCTAAACAATACCAGCATAATCATGTGAATAGCCCAACTGCTGAATTTGTAAGTTCCCATACGTACATGTCCCAGCCCGTAGAAGAAAAACTGGCCGTACCATAATATACCAGTTAGTGCTGCCAGCAAGTAATTGTTCGAAAGCTTTGGCTTTGTATTATCAAAACCTGTGCTTGCATATTCTTTAAATGTTTTTCCTTTCACATGCAGGTAGAAGCAATAAATCATGGTTGATAAAAACGCACCAGAATTGGAAAAAATATAGATCACATTTCCCTGGAAGTTTCCCGCACCATAGCGGGCAGCAATATCTGCAATGGGTTGCCCTTCGCTTATTGAAAAGCCATATACGGCAGATAATATACCGCTTAAAATACAGATAGGTAGTCCTTTTGCGAGGGAGAAAGATGCGCTGTTATTATTTTTTAATAATTGCTTTTCTTTCCATCTTCCTGCTACTCCACAAAGTATAATTCCCAATGCACCCAACGTAATACCATATGCTAACCATTGTGCACCATGCTGCTGCATTACCGTTTCTAATTGTCCCTGTACAAAAGGTGGTAGCAGGGTACCAAGCACACATGAAATACCTACAGAAATGGCATAGGTAAGTGAGAATCCAACATAACGGATCGCAATTCCAAATGCAGTGCCGCCAATGCCATAGGCAGCACCCATTAAAAAGGTTTTTAGCATAACGGGTGCCGGGGCTTCTTTAAGCACCTGCATTAATTGAGGTATAGTTAACCACGCAATTACAATGGGTAAAAGCAACCAGCATACAAAAGCCTGGGCCAGCCAATAGGTTTGCCATGACCAGCGTTTTACCTGGCGTTGCGGGGTATAACAGAGGGCTGCCGATGAAGCTCCTATTGCATGAAACATAACACCCGTAAATACATCCATTAAAAGCAACTCCCTTTTTATAAACGGTAAAATTCTTTTGCATTATTGCTGTACACATCCTGCAACTGGTTATCCTGCAGTAATGATTCCAAAATATTCCTGTATGCGTTCCAGGTGTGTGTGTAGCTACCCGCCAGCAATGAAACCGGCCAATCGCCACCTACAAAACAGCGGCTAGTTCCAAAGTTTTCCAGGGCGAACAGGATATATGGTTTAATGTCTTCTTCCTGCCAGGCGGAATTATTTGCAGTGGTACCCAGCCCGGAAATTTTTGCATAGCAATTTTTATGTGCAGCAGCTTCCTGCATTAATGCACCCCACTCGCCAAATTGTTGTTTGGAGGCGATAGGTGGTTGATTAAGATGATTGAAAACCATACGAAGACCTGGTATTTTTTCAGCTACAAGGATGGCGGATTTAAGATGATCTGCACTAACACCAACTACGTCGTATGACAGGTTGTTTTGCGCAAGCAGGGATAAGCTTTCAAGTACTTCATCCTGTAATAACCAGGTGACTTCTGGTTCGTTGTGTATTAAATGACGAACACCTTTAAACCAGGGGTTGTTTTTGTATAGCAGCAACCCGGCCTCCGTTGCTTGCGGATCCATCAGTGGCAACCATCCCACTACACCTGTAATCCAATCGGTGTTTGCAGCTACGTCCAACATCCAGCTGGTATCTTCTTTATTATTAGCGGCCTGCACCAATACTCCTTCCGTGACCCCTGCCATTTTACGGGCTTCATTAATTTCACTTACATGATACGCCCTGTTTAAGATGGACACATCGCCTTTCAGCCAATCATATTCGGCCTTCGTAAAATCCCAGGTATGGATATGAGTATCGATTATTGGTAGATTCATACAGGCAAGCAATGATACTTTGGCGCAGATAGCAGCACCAGGAAATTCAATGTTAGGAAATTAAACCGAATTGCTTCTCAATCTGGCCATTATGTTCTCCTAAAAATGGCGCACCCATTTCAGAAATTAACAAGTTTCCATCAATGCGTATAGGGCAACGGGTTGTTTTTATCGAAAGACCGTTTGAAGTTTTTACCTGCAGTTCCATGTTCAGGCTTTTATAGCCTTTTTCCTGCATCAGCGCATCGTAGTCCATTACGCGGGCACACCAAATGTCTGCCGGTTCCAAAATCGACAGCCAATATTCAGTGCTTTGGGTTTCTAAATGATTGGCCAGGATTTCTTTGATTTCATCGCGTTGCTTAAACCAATGGGCGCTATTGGTAAAATCGGCCAGCATGGGACATTGAAGCAAAAGTGACAGGGCCGGAATATTACCCATTGCAAGTGCAAGAAACCCGTTTTGAGTTTTATAAATTCCATAGGGTGCAGAAATATAAGCATGCCCGTTATTAATAGAACTGCGCACGGGTAATTCCTTGCCGTCATTGTAAAAACAGGTAAGTACTTCAAACTGGAAATCAATAATGCTTTCCAGCATACTAACCTGGATCAGCGATCCTGTACCTTTTATAGCACGTTGATACAAAGCTGCCAGGATGCCCTGCGCAACATGTGTTCCGGCAAGAATATCTACCACTGCCACCCCCATGGGAGTTGGATCATCATTGTTGTTTTTGCTTAACCAGGTGAGTCCTGAAACTGCTTGTAGCAACAAATCCTGCCCGGGCAAATCACGCCAGGGACCTGTTTCTCCATAACCACTAACTTCTGCATAAACAATTGTAGGATTGATTGATTTCACGACGTCATAATCAAGTCCCAGTCTTTTCATCACACCCGGGCGAAAATTATGCATCATCACATCAGCCTTGGCAATGAGTTGTTTTACCCGGGCCAGGTCCGCCTCGTTTTTCAGATCGGCCGCATAGCTTTGCTTATTACGGTTAATGGCGTGAAAAATAGTAGACTCTCCTTCGATTCTTATATCAGAAACATACAATTGCCTGCAGATATCTCCTGTACCTGTTTTCTCAATTTTTATAACCTGCGCACCCATATCAGACAGCCGCAAACCCGCAGAAGGCCCCGACAGGAACTGGCTAAAATCAATTACGACAATATCTTCCAGTGGCTTCATCACAATTGAATGTTTAAGAGTTCCTGCATTATAATCCTGTTATCGGCGCCCAGCTTTGGTGCGGGTTTATTCGATGTTAACTTTTGACCATTTACTCTAATAGGACACCGGGTAGTAATTATTTCCTTACCATTTACAGCGGCTAATTTCTGTTCCATTTCCAGGCACTTATAAGCTTCATGTTCCGTTAATTTTTTCCAGTCAAAAACCTCCATCGCCCACAAATCACAATCATGCAAATTCGCCATCCAGTATTGCGCTGTATTGGTTAATAAATGGCTGGCAATGATGGTTTTTATTTCATCTCTTTTTCCAAACGCATCTTCGGGTGTATAGTGTTCCAGTTGATCACAATGAATGGCTATAGACAGATCCCGAATATTAGCCATTGCTATCGCTATATAACTATCCGCGGTTTTGTAAATACCATAGGGTGCACTTAACAAAGGATGACCATTGTTTACACCACTACGATTAGGCAAGATGCCACTTGCGTGATAAGTTGTAAGTAATTCAAATTGAAAATCAAGTAAACTTTCCATCAGGCTTAATTCAATCAGGGCACCTTTCCCTGTTTTTTGCCTGCGTATCAAACAAGCCAAAATCCCCTGTACCAATTGTGCGCCACAAAGCGTATCTGCAATGGCTATCCCAAAAGGGATAGGATCGTCTTTATAATTCCCACTTGTGTAAGTTAACCCTGTCATTGATTGCAACAGAAGGTCTTGCCCCGGCCTGTTTTTCCAGGGACCATCCTTTCCATAACCACTTATTTCTGCATAAATAATCCTGGAATTAATTTGTTTTACTTTCTCATAATCGAGACCAACTTTATCCATTACGCCCGGACGAAAATTATGCGTGATCACATCCGCTTTCTCAATTAATAATTTTACAATATTCCGGTCTTCTTCATTTTTTAAATCCGCGGCAAAACTTTCTTTATTCCTGTTGATCGTATGAAACAGCATGCTGCTGTCATCAGCCCATAAATTTTTAATGGCTAATTTCCTTCCTGCATCACCATGAAGCGGACGTTCGATTTTTATTACCCTTGCTCCAAGATCAGCCAATCGCAAACCTGCACAAGGCCCTGATAAATACTGGCTAAATTCCAGTACAACTAAACCATCTAAAGGAAGGTTATTCATACACCAGGTTGCTTTTTTTAATTTGTAAACTTTGCCGGTAGATCGCATTCATTTGTTGTAATAACTTTGTTGCATCACCACCATTTAATAAAAAATCATGTATCGGATCACCTGCATGATCCTGGAAGTACAAATAGCCGTTGTAACGGGGTCTGAGATAACCACGTTGCATTGCAGGAAGAACATTACTAAAAAAATTATTTGTAAGCTCATTCGCTGCCTTGTTTTTCCATGCAGCTCCGTGCCCGGGTTGCCCCCCATGCTGCACATAAAAAGCAGACTGGTGTTTGGAAGAAACCACCATTTCAGTAAAAGCTATGGCTATATCCCGGTTCTCACTAAAAGCCGAAACAGCTAAACCTGTACCACCGATCGTGCTGGATAATTTTTCACCATTTTCAAAAGCTAACAGATCGGTATAATGTAAAATATTATCTGCATAACCTTCCCTGGAGTAATTAGAATAACAATAGGCAAAAGGGCAATAATAAAAATCGTTTGTAGCGGTCATTAATTCTGCTACAGCAATAGGATTACGGCTAAACATACTTTTATCAACAAGAGAATAAAATTGCTGCATGGTACTTAAAGCCTGCAAACCTGTCGCCATATCGATCACTTCGTATTCGGATGCAAAAGGTGTTTTACCATGAGCTATGCAGAACATATAAAAGTTCATTAAGAGGTCGATTGGAATCGCTGGCACCGCTACCAAACCTTCTCTTGCCAAATCAAGTAAATCATTCCAGCTTCCTGGTAAAGACTTACCCGATTGATGAAATAAATCGGCCCGGTAACTCGCAGCAGGTGTGGCTGCATCTATTGCCAGTGCCCATTGATGATTTTTGTAATTATAACTTTCATGAGAACCTCCAATGCTATTGTCCAACTGATCCTGGAGATAATTTTGTGACAAGTATTGTTCTAACGGTAATACACAATTGGTTGCTGCTGCACAACCTACCCAGGGATGATCAATAATCAACAGATCATATTCTTTCGTCAGGTCTTCAATAGGCAGATCAGCAAACTGCTGCAGGGTTCTTTTACTCCATTGAACCTCGATACCGGGATGCAATTCGTTAAACCTTTGAGATGCCGCAAGCAGTGGTGTGATACCACGACTATGGCCCCATGTTATACCTTTCAAAACTGTCTTCGGCATTACTATTCAGGGTTTATCATTTTCGTTTTTGTTTGCCAGTAACAAGTGTTCGCACAACATCACCAGTTCCTGGTTTTGATTGAATGTTTCCACCAGTTCTGTCACCAGGCCATATTCTGGTTTGCGATGATCTTTCTTGCTATGCACCGTTACTTTTACGGTAATGGTATCACCAATAAATACAGGTTTAATAAACCGAAGTCTATCATAACCATAGGTCATTGCCACCTCATTTACCAGGTTAGCTGTCATACCCACAGCCACACTAAACACCAGCGTTCCATGTGCAATGCGTTTTTTGAAAGGCTGTGTCTTACACCATTCAGCATCCATATGATGCGGAAAAAAATCACCTGTTTGCCCTGCATGAACAACAATATCTGTTTCAGTTATGGTGCGGCCCATCGTACATCTATGGCTACCAATAACAAAATCTTCAAAATATTTTTTTTCGATCATGTAGTGAGTGGTGAGTGATGAGTAGTGAATGACAGTTGACAAGTTGCCTTCCTAACTCTTTCCTCGTATTTAATATTTTTATAAACTCTTTTCAATGGAAACAACCAGCGTAAACAAAAGGAGATCCCTCGTTCCTTATTTACTTATTAAAGTCAACCGTCCATTTTGCTTACAATTCAGTAATAAAAAATCGTTTTTCAATCTTGTGATTGTTACTCCTTTTGCTGTAACAACACGATAATTTTTAAAGGGTAGTTTGAGTTTTACCGAACCCGTTTTTTCCGATCTGATTTGCAGTTGCGACACTTTGCCATCCACTTTTTTTGCACTTACAAGAAATGCACCTTCTGCTCTTAATGTTTTGAAAGAAACATCTTTCCAGGCAGCAGGAATAGCCGGAAAAACTTCAATAAATCCGGCATAACTCTGAAGTAACATTTCCTGCAAACCAGCTGCTGCTCCATAATTACCTTCCAAAGTAAATGGGCGGTAATTACGCCCTGAGAGCCCTGATTTTGTTTGATCGCCATTTACATGAAAGCTGTTGACAGAACAAAAAGCATTGGAAAATATCTGAAGGGCCTTTGCTGCACCTTCACCATCTTTTGCCCTTGCTTTCAGGTTGGCCAACCAAGCGTAAGAATACCCATTCCAGTTTGCCGGTCCATTCTGATCGAGCTGATCAATCGTGTTTTTTATAACATCCCTTTCACCCGGCCCATCTTCATATTTTATAAGTGCTAAAGGATGAATTGCCATGGCATGAGAAAAATGCCGGTGTGATTGTGTGTAGGCAGAATCCGGCGAATACATCAACGCATTGCTTGCTCCCAGGGCTAGTGGACGGCATTCCGAAAGTAATTTTTTATACTTTTTTTCTTCCTGGTAGAATTGTTGTTTCGCCGCCATTTCAGCTGCTGTGATAAAAACAAAACGCATTAAAGACAGGTCGTAATTGGTTGTTTTTAAAAACCAGGCACTTATTGAATTGTTATTTATCTCAGGGCTTGAACTGGCTGGTAATTCCCGATAGCCATCGCTGCTTTTTATCGTAATATTTTGCAGGTAGGTAGCTACTTCTTTAAACCATGGATAAGCTTTTGTTTTAAGAAAGGTATCATCCATACTATACTTCCATTGCAGGTAATAGTGGTGTGCGAGCCAGGCCGAAATAGTAGGCGATAAGGCATACTGGATCCAGCCGCCCATTTCCGTTCCGCTAAGTGTAGTTACCCCCGGAACATTGATACCGTTAGTATTAAAATATTGCTTTGTATAACGCTTATAATTTGCTTTATTTTTTTCCAGGTGATCAATAAAACCTTCTGCTTCAGCGAGGTGATTTGCACTATACGCAGGCCAGTAACTCATCTCGGTATTTAGGTCGTGATGATAGTCGCCTTTCCATGGTGGCAGCCTGCCATTATCTGCCGTCCAAACACCCTGTAGTAAAATCGGTGGTGCACCTTTTCTTGCGGTACAACCAAACTTATACTGATCGCGGTACCATTGTTTTTCGAGGACACTATCCGGTATTTGCAGTGATGATTTCTTCCAGAAATCGTTCCACCAGCGAACATGTGTTTGCGCACCAGTTGTGTAACCACTCGCAAGAGTATTGATTGCAAGCGCATTTGCCACTTCAGCCTCTTTTTCGTAATTGGAAGAGATACTCCATACCCCTTCAACAGTAGTAGCATTTACACGATTCCAATAAACAGCAATGTCATAATAAAACCCGTTATAACCCGGTTGATGATACAGGATGCTGTTGCCGGTAGTTGTGATGTTTCCTTTTTCATAACCCAGTTTTGCAGGGTCATTACTTTTTAAAGAATCAAGAGGAACGTTTGCACTATTTTGATAAGCCGGTGCTTTTAATAATGGAGAAAAATCGCTGCCAATATTTTCGAAGCGAAACCATCCCAATGGTTTGCTAGCATGAACAAATGTTTTTAACACTACGCCGTTGTTCCATTGTACCTGGCATAATGCATTTTTTAATGAAAGGTGTACAGATGTTACATCACCCCAATCTTTTGTTTCAAATTCTAAAGCGCCACCAGAAATTTTAGTGGGGCCAGCTTCCCTGTCGTACGGTGCATCAAAATATTGCTGCACAATTCCGTAATCATTTTTCTTTACCTGGTTCACTACCCATTCGTACTTAAATTCATTTCTGTGTAATCCCTTCATCGGGCGTTCATCCCATAAATCAGCACGATCCAGTGCAAAGCGAAGGCGACCATCTTTTTGCCAAACGAGGGCGCCTACCATGCCATTTCCAAGAGGTATTGCTTCGTCCCAAACATTGGCAAGTGTTTTAAAATGAAGGTCGTGTTGCAACATAGGCTGCGCCATTAAGTTGCAATGCAGCAACAATACAAACAGCAGTTTTATGTAGACTAAAATCTTCAAATTAGTTCTAATTGAAATAGAGGTTACTTTTTCCTGCATCAACAGAGGTAGCAACTGCTATTCCCCGCTGATCTTTTTTATTTACGGCATTATAAAAATGATATACTATACCATTGTGTTTTACAACGAAAGATTTATGGGCGAATTTTTCGTCATACATCTCTGTAGAATTAACCAGGTCTGCGCCTGTCCAATCGGTCCAATGTACCAAATCATAGGAGCAGGCAAAACGATTAAAAGCATCTTTACGGCCTTCCCAAAAAGCGCCGAAATAAAACATTACCCAAACATTATTTATCTTTTGCAGAACGGCATCCCCGGTAATACCAGCAGGATGATGCATTACTGGTTCTTTTTCAAAACGTTTCCAGTTTATCATATCATCCGATACAGCCATTCCAATTCTTTCGAACCACCTGGTTTTAATATTGTTAATCGCAGAATCGCCATTCGCATTGTAATACATTACAAAAGGGTGCCCCGTTACTAAATCTTTATCTTGTATTATGGTACTTTTAAATTGCTTTTTGTTTTCCCACCAGCGGGTATCTTTATCAGTGGCACTAAGCACAGGTGCATTCAACCTTTCAAACTCGTGTGGTGTAAGAAGCGGCTTTTTTGTATGTGCAATTCCAATCGATAAAAGGCCGGCTTCATATCCTTTTGTATTGCCTCCAAAATAAGACATCCAATATTTTCCCTGGTATTGCTGCCATGCATAACTGCCTCCCCATGTCGGATCCAGCAATGATGGGTAACCTGCTTTTTGATGTGCATCCCACGAGGTTGTATCACTGGAAAATGACAACAACTTTCCAAGTGTTTTCCAATTCAGCAGGTCATTACTATTTGCCAGCCATGTTTCATAACCGCGGCCATCAAAAACGATATAGCTCATATACCATTTCTGACCATTTTTAAAAACGGTAGGACAATCGACCTTCTTTGAATCACCTGGTGGAACTATCACCAATCCATACTTAAAGGGTGTTTTAACTTCGTTATACACCTGTTGCATAACCAAACTGTCGACCGTTCTGGAAAGCGCTTGTCCAAAACTGCAGGCAGGAAGTAAACAAACAAACAGTAACAACATAACATATTGTAGCTGTTTGTATTGCCTGGATACTGCGTTGCAATTTAGGATCGTCATTATTTTACATTGAAAGCTTTAGTGGATGATTGTTTTCCACCTTTTACAGATAAAGATGATGCAGCAGAACAATTTATAGCAGGCCATATTTCTATCCGGCAGCAAATCAGCTGCAGATTAGCCTTGCAGGAAATAATTGGATTCATACGCAACAGCTTACATCGTTCTTACCTATTGCTTATTTACCTGTGAATAAAATAAACAATAAGAAAAATGAAATTACCAGCTACACCAGCGGTAAACAATATCATGTTTAACTGGAATGATGGATAATTTAACTACTGCCATTATTTATTTACAGAAAGTTTCAAAATGCTTACCGGAAAACCTGGTGAAGCTGCCCTTACATGGATATCACCTGGCTGATTGCCTGACTTGACAATAAGCATGCATCTGCCCTGCCAGGTACTAATTGAATTCGCTTGAAAACTTGCAGTGTTTTTTGGATTTGCGTTAGCAATTCCAGCAATAGTAGCAGGCCCGCTTAAAGTAAAAGTTACAACAGATGTTTCGTCAAAAACTTTTCGGCCGGCTTCATCTACCAGCTCGATGGTTATATACGACAGATCTTGTTTACCTGCTTTTAACTGGTGCCTGTCGGGGGTAAGTTTTATGCGTACCGCCTCACCGGTAGTTTGTAATGCCGTGCTGGCAACGGTTTTGTTTAAAGAGTAACCAACTACATTTAGGGTTCCTTCATTATATGGGACAGTAAAACTACTTCTGAATCTTTCGTTTCTTCCAGTGGCTTTCCTGCCAAAACTTTTCCCATTTAAAAAAAGTTCAACCGAATCACAACTGCTATACACTTCCACCTGCATTAAAGAATCTTCATAGCCATTCCAATTCCATGAAGGAACCACATCATCCCAGTTCCAGCGGCTCCAGCTTTCCAATTTTTTATTCCACTCTTTAAAAGTGGGAACAGGCGGCTTTACAAACAGCGATAACTGATCTTTTTTCCATAAGGCATCCCGGTAAAATGATTGTGGTCTTTTCCATCCGCAGATATCTAAATCACCACAAAAAGCAAGGTTCCATGGATAAAAATTTTTGCTTTGCGGGTATCCCAGCCAGCCAATACTTGCTTCACCAATATAATCAAAGGCGGTCCAAACAAAATCACCAATTACATAAGGGTGATCCAATACTTTCATCCAGTAATCAAAGGCATCTAATGGAAAAGATTCAGACCCATACATTACCCTTTTTGGAAATCTTTCATGATCTGACACATAACTCTTTTCAGCATAATTATAACCTGGAATATCTACCGCGTTTGTAAATGCGTCCGGCTTTTGGTCAATACCATTTACACCTGCCGTAACAGGGCGTGTAGTATCCAATGTTTTTACGTATTGTGTAAGCATTTCCGCCACTTTTGCAACTTCAGATTTTCCCCTGTTTGGTATTTCGTTTCCTGTGCTCCACATAATAACAGACGGATGATTTCGATCACGAAGTATCATGTTTTGCAAATCTTTTTTCCACCAATCCCCAAAATATAAATTGTAATCTTCTTTATTTTTTTTCTCGTTCCAGGTATCAAACGCTTCATCAATTACCAGCATACCCAATTTGTCGCAGGCATCTAAAAAAGCTGGTGACGGCGGGTTATGAGATGTTCTGACCGCATTGTATCCACTGGCTTTTAGCAACGCTACTTTACGATCTTCTGCCCTGTCGTAGGCTTTTGCGCCAAGCGGTCCGTTATCGTGGTGAATACAACCTCCTTTTAACTTTAGCGTTTTACCATTTAACCGAAAACCATACTCTGCATCAAAAGAAATGGACCTGATTCCAAAACTATTAGAGACTTTATCAGCAAGCGTTTTATTCGTATAAATTTCTGTAACAGCCGTATACTGGTTGGGGGCATCTACCGACCATAACAAGGGCATCGGAATATTTATGTTTTGAGCAAGGTTTACCGATTCATTAGGCCCAATACTTTGAGTTGCATGATTGGTCGCTTTAATTATGCCCTTTGCATCTGCAATTCGGGTGATTACCCGCAATGTGGCAGGTTTATTTGATTCGTTTTGAATGGTAGTTTTTACATAGACATTTGCGGAATTACGTTCGATAACTGGTGTAGTAATAGAACTGCCCCATTGTGCCACATGTACATTGTTGATGATTTGTAACCATACATGCCTGTAAATGCCCGAGCCCGAATACCAGCGGCTATTACGTCCCTGGTTCTTAACACGAATGGCAATAGTATTTTTTTTATTCCAATTGATGTATTTGGTAAGATCAACTATAAATGAAGTATACCCATAGGGATGAGCGCCAAGGTGAACACCGTTGATATAGAAATCTGCATTCATGTACACGCCGTCAAATTGCAGCATAATGCGCTTGTTATTGCTGTTTGCAGGAATAGTAAAAGTTTTTCTGTACCAGGCTGTGCCTCCTATGGTAAATCCGGTATGCACCTGCCCGATAGCAGCTGAATCAAAAGGCGATTTGGTGCCAGGAAAATCTTCTATACTATAATCATGTGGTAAATCTATAAGTCTCCAACCGGCATCATTATAGGACGTAAGAGCTGACATTGAATCGTCTCCACGATAGAATCGCCAGTTGTCGTCAAAGAGTGTCATACCCATCTTATTACTTTGAGCAATTACTTTTACAGTACACAAAAGCAAGAGGAGGATGCAAATAACGCGGCTACATCTCATGGATCTTTAGTAGTAAGTTTTGTTATAATTCAACCATTGCTTTTATTACACCTGTTGCAGGATCGAGCCAACTGGAAAAATCGTTTTTTACCTGGCTAAATGCAACGCGGTGTGTAATATAATTGGTAGGTGATACCAGTCCTTTTTTCATGCTATCAATTACGTGTTCAAAATCTTCACGGGTGGCATTGCGGCTGCTCATTAATGTTGCTTCGCGCTTGTGAAATTCCGGGTGGCTAAAAGCAATATCTGCTTTCTGCAAACCGACCAACACATACCGTGAACCATGCGCCATATATTGAAAAGAATTGTTGATGGCTTTTAAATTGCCGGTAGCATCAATAACAACAGTTGGCATATCGCCATTGGTAATTTTCTTTAGTTCTTGCAATGCATTTTGATGTAGTGGATTTATCGTTTCATGTACGTTCAAACGTTCTTTACAAAATGTGAGGCGATTATCATTGATATCCATCACCACTACCTTAGCACCGGCAATACGGGCAAATTCTGCTATTCCCAAGCCAATAGGTCCGGCACCAACTACCAAAACAAATTCACCAGGTTTTACGCCAGCTCTCCTTACGCCATGTGCCCCGATAGCCAATGGTTCTACAAGTGCCAGCTCATCAAAAGACAATCCTTCACCATGTAATAATGAATAAGATGGAACCGATAAATATTCTGCAAATCCGCCGTCCATATGCACACCACAAACTTTAATACTTGCGCAGCAATTAGGAAGTCCCGAACGGCAGGCAATACATTTACCACAATTGAAATAGGGGATAAATGAAACTTTTTCACCTATAGCGAAACCAGGCGCATCATCAAAGGAAACCAGTTCTCCCGCCAGTTCATGACCCAAGATTCTAGGGTACTCAAAGAATGGCTGCGTGCCTTCAAAAGCATGCAGATCGGTGCCACAAATACCAATGCGTTTGATCTTTATTACAGCTTGCCCGGCACCCAGTTCAGGCATTGCATTCTCACCATAATCAAATTGGCCGGGCCGGGTACAAACGAGTGTTTTCATTTCAAATTTTTTATTCCTTAATACTATTTATTACAACCTATTTATTGAACATCCAGGGCATTGATCAACAACCCTGCGGCGGTTCCTGAAGTTAATCGCAAGGTATAATTGCCTGCATTAATCATTGTTCCGGTAGACCAATTGATGTAATTATTCTTTGTTGGCTTTGTTGGTGTAAATGCTACCTTTTCCTCCCGCATCAAAGTACCATCCGACGCATAAAAATGCAATAAGCCTTTTACGATTTCACCGGAAGGATTATTGTACGAAATTACCAGTGAATAGGTATCGCCTACACCGGTGGCAATATGCCATTCAAGCTTGTTTTCTGCTGATGCCGTTTCAAAGATCACCCGTTCTTTTCCATCTACTTTTATTTTATGAACACCTGGCCCACTACTACTTGCATTGAACGCTTTATAACTGGTTACCGGCTTAAGGTCGTAGGCAGGTTCGATAGCGGATACCGGATTGGCCATCACCAGCAAGGAGCAGGTTGGGAGTTTATTTCCTGGTATTGTTAATGTACCTTTTTCCATGCGCTTTTTATAAACAGCTAAGGTATTACCATCATCTGTTTCAATAGTATTTTTAATGCGGGTAAAATCATTTAGGGTGACAACCTGTTTGTTTACAGTTGTATCAAAAGCCAGGTATACATCTGCCTCCTGCGAAAGTTTTATGTAAGATAAATTTTGTTCACCCGGTGAAACTGTTGTCCATTCTGCACCATATAATTCAGATGGTAATGACTTAATACCTACTTTTTTTTCCAATGTAATACTGTCGCCAATATTCAGCCAAGTATTTGTTTCTGATGAATGATCATTATCAACTGTTTGCAGCAAACTAGCTGGTGATGGAGCAGGTTTAATAGCTGGTTTTAACGATGCAATTGCTATTGCAGAAATTACTGCCTGGCCGGCAGCCACATTGGGAAAAGTGATAATTAATTTACCACCTTTTACAATTGCAAACACCGCTTTTTTTAGTGCGGTATTCAGACCTGCTTCTTTCCAGATATCGACTTCTTTCAATACAATTTTCTGATTGATGGCTACATCAAATAAACGCCATCCTGTACAATCCATTCCACCTCCTCTTCCAAACCATGGCTCATTAAAATACAACTCAACCAGGTATTCTCCGTCAGGTAATGGAAACTGGTACTGCAGCTTTTCACGACCATATCTAAATGACTGAAAAAGTTTCCAATCTGCACTGCCTTTTACAGGGTCATTTGTATTTCGCTGGCTGGCAAAAAAAGCCGGAAATCCTTTGAAATCTGTTGCCCAGGAAACTGAGCCCCAGGTTTTGTCCGAAACGGAAGCCTGGTCACCCATCCATTCGTTTCCATTTTCATCTTTATACAACGGTCCACCGCAATTAACACGATAGATATAATGATAATTTTCTTTTGCTTTTGTTACTGCTTTTGCATCTTGTAGAAGTACATTAAAACCCGGTGCTTTTGGCAAGTGATTTAATACGATGCAATCAGTAGCAACTTCCTTACCATTAACATAACCAACTGCATACAATATGTTGTAATTAACCGGAACATCATTCCAGGTAAAATGAGTGCCAATACCCGCTCTTTTTCGTTTACCTAAAGAAAAAGCCCGCACATCATTAAATAGTTCTACTTCGTCACAATTTGAATAGACATTTATGCCGTTTTTTATACCTGTTGTTACCCACCGTGATGGCCAGGTATGCGAAGCAATGTACACCATTGGCTGGCTTTCTTTTGGAGCATAATTTGAACGAAACATGTAGTAGACATCCAGTGGCTCTTCCCACGGTGTTTGCAGACCTTTGTAATTAACCGGACCGATTCTATCCAGTTCCCGAAATCCTTCTCCGCCCTGCACTCGTCCGGGATTATCGTGTGAAGTAAAGATCCAGTGAAACTGGCCGGCGGCGCTGTCTTTAGCAGCTTCAGCCAGCCTTATTTTGATTTCCATCAGGGCCGTCATCCGTTCTTCACTATAAACTCCATTCTGATCAAATTCTCCTTCAGTGTGCAGGTCAAGTGTGCGCCAAGCACCATATTCCCCAATGAGTATTTGGCGCTTAATATCGTCACTATAGGTGGCTGGATTTCCACCGTAGGTACCGGTCCAGTTTTGCGGAACATCCCAATCGGTTCCGGTGCCTCCATTACAAGTTGTAACCAGTCTTTGAGAGGAAGCCGTTGGATCAAGCCGGCGAATAAGTTCAGTGCATTCTATAGCAAAATCGGTGGGTATTTTACTTTCGTTTTGCAAACCCCACATAACGTTCGACGGGTTGTTGCGGCGCTCTTTTACCCATTCTATAAGCAGTGTTTTAAAATTCTTTTTAAACTCCGGTGTATCATACCAGATATGAGCACCCATCTGTGTCCACCAAAGCCATCCGTCCTCATCCCAGTATTGCTGGTAAAGCAGGTTATGCGGGTGATGTGCATCACGAAATGCATTAAAACCCGCAGCTTTCATTTGTGAAAACCTTGCTTTTATTTGAGCACCTGTAAAGGCATGTCCCTTACCAAGCAGGTTTTCATAATCGGCAGTTCCGTTAATAAAAAATGGTTGGCCGTTTACTAACAACTGGTTGGAAGATTTCTTTCCATGTTGCCAGTTGATCTTACGAATACCATAGGATGTTGTAATTCTATCAAGCAGTTTGCCCTGCTGTTTTATCTCAGAAACCAGTGTATACAAATAAGGATCTCCGGGCGACCATAGTTTTGGTAAACGGATAATGTCGGGCTGTTGCTTAAGATTCTCAACGCCTCCGGCCGCAATCGTTTTAGAGACTTCTGATTTCCACACCATTGTTCCCTTATTATCTAATAAAATACTAACTAACGTAACCTCTTCGACGTTACCGGAATAATTTTTAATTTCTGTTTCAAGATACAATTGTGCTGCTGATGCTGAGATGCTGGTATCATTCCAGATATGTACGCCGAAGGGTTCTATACGAACAGGATCAGTGACAATTAAGTGAACGGGCCGGAAGATTCCCATCGGTTGTGAGCCCTCCGAAAAACCACGTTCATCGGAACAGCCACCACATACCCAGGGCAGATCTTGTATACCCGCCGGATGATCGGCCCGTACTGCTAAAGTGTTTGCTTTATTTAGATAGATCACGTCGGTTACATCTAATGTAAAAGTCGTTCTGCCTCCAGCATGGTAGCCAACTTTTTTGCCATTTAACCATACGGTTGCATACGAGCCTACGCCTTCAAAAAACAAAAAATACCGCTTTAAAGCAGGCTGTTTTTTTACTATAAATATTTTGCGATACCAGGCTGAACCATGCCTGTTGCCATGCAGCTTCCGGCGATATCCCTCGTACGCATCCCAATTATGCGGCACATCAACCTTTTCCCAGTCTCCATCGTTGAAACATGCATTTTCAAATCCTGCAAATGCTTTCAAAATACTATCAGCTGCTATAGTACGCCAACCTTTATCGAGTGAAATATCAACCCGGTTGGTTTGAGAAAACACACTAATCGAAAACAAGACTAGTATGAGGAACATTACTAAACGAGACAGTAGTGAATAAAGATGATTGCGGCTTTGTATTTCTGTTACAATCCCACTGAAATAATCGTTCTGCAACCTATTGATTCTTTTTTCAACACGTGTTTTTGTAATAAAATCTGAATGGCTGTTTCCGCTCATTATAACAATTCAAGTTTTTGATTCAACCGGTATGATTTACCCTTTACGGTTTCAATTGTTACCACTTTCCCTTCGCACCTGATTACTGCTTTCTTTCCTGCCAGGGATGTGAAAGACAATTGCTGCAATTTGCCGGTTCTCCATTTTATATCCATTACGAATCCACCTCTTGCACAAATACCTTTTACTTCACCATTGGGTAAAGCAGCTGGCAATGCAGGTAAAATGTCGATGTATTTTGTATGACTTTGGATAAGTAACTCACCTATCCCTGCTGCTCCTCCAAAATTTCCATCAATTTGAAAAGGCGGGTGAGCGTCAAAGAGATTCACGTAAGATCCTGCTCCATTTTTTTCTGCAGGACTCAACAACATCTGTATCAGCTTAAAGGCATGGTCGCCATCTTTAAACCGGGCCCATAAATTAATCTTCCAACCAAGGCTCCAACCTGTTGCTGCATCGCCCCTGTATAACAACGATTGCCGTGCAGCTTTAACCAGTTCCGGGGTTTCATCCCAATTTATTTCATTTCCCGGGTACACACTCCACAAATGCGAAACATGACGATGCTTATTGGTAGTATCATCAATATCCTGCATCCATTCCTGTAACTGGCCAAACCTGCCAATTTTATTTGGTGCAACCAGTTTCATTTTCTGCTGTAAGATATCTGCAAAACCATTATCAATTTTCAGCAATGCAGCTGCGGAAATTACCTGGTTAAATAAGGTTCGGATAATTTGATGATCCATGGTAGGACCGGCTACCAATCCATTTTGTTCCGGGGAATTTGATGGCGTACTAATGTAAAATCCTGTAACAGGATCTTTTATTAAAAAGTTATTAAAAAACCCGGCAGCTTCCTTCATGATGGGGTAAGCTTTTTGCCTCAGGAAAACTTTGTCTTGCGTGAATAGATAATGCTCCCACAAATGTGTTGCAAGCCAGGCGCCGCCTGTAACCCATATGCCATGATTGGCTGCATTGATGGCAGCGGTTCCACGCCATAAATCGGTATTGTGATGTACCACGAAGCCTGGCGCATCGTAATATTGTCTGGCGGTCTGTTTGCCTGCTTCTGACAACTCGGCTATCATATCAAATAACGGGGCATGCATTGCCGGAAGGTTCAATAATTCTGCAGGCCAATAGTTCATTTCAGCATTGATATTGGTAGTGTATTTGCTGCCCCATGGAGGTGACAACAAATCATTCCAGATACCCTGCAAATTGGCAGGCCTGGTGCCTGGCCTTGAACTTGAAATAAGTAAATACCTGCCATACTGAAGGTAAAGTGCCACAAACGATGGATCGGAACCAGAAGCAAAATTTTCAATGCGTTCATTGGTTGGAAGCGATACTTGTGGGGTACTTCCTAAGTTAATGGCGAGGGTATTAAACCAGGATTTATATTCCCTGGTATGTGCCCCTTTTACCTGTTGATACGTTTTGTTTTTTACAGACTCAAGGGCTTTCGTGCAAACTGCAACTGGATCAGCAGAAATATCTTTGTAGTTTCTATAATTGGTACCTGCAGCAAGATATAATGTTACTTCGTCAGAATTTTTCACAACAATGGAATCACCTGTGATAATAGAACTGCCGTTTATAGTTCTCACCTGCAAATAACTATTGCCTTTCAATGCACCGCTTCTAACTTTTACAGCAAGTCCAAGTGTTTCTTCATCAATTTTCTTTACGATAAAACCTTTATGCGGACTATTTACTACAGCACTAAAATTTATGCTTCCAGGTGTGCTGGCTTTTAAGTGGATCACCACTACCTGGTTAGGTTCGCTGGCAAAATATTCGCGGGTATATTGAATGTCATTCGTTGTGTAAAATGTGCGGATGATAGCATTATCAAGATCTAATTCACGTTTGTAACCGGTGGCTGTACCGCCATGATCAAAATACAAATACAAATCGCCGAAAGGCTGGTAATCGGCCTGGTAATGCGGTACTGCAGGCGGCGAATCATTCTGTATGAAATACTTCCAATTTTTATTCAGCGAAATTTTTTTCTCTGCCGGATCTCCTTTTACATACAGGCCAATATGTTTGGAAGTATCCTTATAACCTGCAAGTCCTCCTTTATCAAAATAGTTTAATACCTGTATTGCAATGGTATTTTTCCCTGGCAACAATGTCTCTTTAAGAACTGTATAGTTTCTTGGCTCATTGCTTACCATGCTGCCAACCAATTTCCCGTTTACATAGGTCAAATCGTGATCCCGTATCCTGTTTAGATCCAGTATAAGGTCTTTGTTTTGCCAATCGGCAGGAAGATCAAAACTTGTTCTAAACCATACAGCTCCATCTAAACCTTCATGTCCTGTTACTTCCCAACCTTCAAAAGACGGCACTTTAATAGTTTGCCAGCTATCATCATTATAGGCGACTTCGGCGGGATTACCGTTACAACCCTGTAAAGCCAAAACATTTTTCACCCATTCGGCTTTTTCTCCTTCATTGCTTTTAAGTCCCATGAATTCAGCTTCAGCTAAATCCTGCGCTTCTTTCTGCTTACCATCAAATAACAATTGCCTGATTTTCGGCAGGTATTTATAAGCACCCTCCCGGTTATAATTACGAGGTGAGCCGGTCCATAAAGTTTCCTCGTTAAACTGAATTCGGTCAGATAATACACCGCCAAAAACCATCGCTCCCAATCTTCCGTTACCGATAGGCAATGCATCTGTCCATTTTGAAGCAGGTTTATTGTACCATAGTTTTAAATCTTGTTCTTTTTGAGAAAAAGTGCAAACCGTTATAATAGAAAAGAAAAAGGATAGCAATCTTTTTTTCATGGCTGATTTTTTATGCCGTTTTTTTTTGGATTTTATAAGCGAAATGTTAAATGCGGAACTGGCGATATTTGTAATGCCCGTTTAAGTAAGTTTTCAATAAGCAACACACATCAAAACAGAGGTTAATTTCTTATTCTATTATTATTTTTTCTGTTACCTGGTTCTCTTTAACCAATGGCTGCAACGCATACCTGAAATTATTTGCTTTCAAAGTAATACCAGCTGTTTTGTTGCCTGCCAGCTGCAGAAAAACTGCGGTTCCTTTTACCGGGTTACAATTGTACAGATACAGATCCTGTACATTGGAAAGTGATATCGCAGGTTTGCCGGTTACAGGCTGTTTTGTTTTAAATCCATTAATGGTTAAACCAGAAACATTTTCCGCCATTAACGATGCACCTGATTTTGTAGTTATAGATACATTATGCAATTCAATATTTTTTGCAAGGTTGATATTAGCCCCGGTTTCTGCTGTAAACTGGATGTCATTGAATGTAATATCTTCAATTGGCATTTCTGCAATGCCATTTATAAAAATGGCCTCTTTTGTTTGCGCAGTAATATTGCTAAAATGAATATTGCGAAAAGACGGGGTTCTTTCTGAAACAGGTTCTTCTGTTGTTTTAGCATATTGCATATCCAAAACGATTGCCTGTTGCCTGATATTTTTCATCACAATATTATCTACGCGAATATCTTCTACTACGCCTCCGCGTCCACGGGCAGTTTTGATTCGAATGCCGCGATCTGTTCCATCAAAAATACAATTTGAAATAGCGATCTTTTTTACATCGCCACTCATTTCGCTACCAATCACTACCCCTCCATGCCCGGATAACATAGTACAATTGGTAATGGTATAATTTTCTGCAGGCATTGCTTTCGCTCTTCCCGGTTTATCCTTGCCCGATTTAATGGTAATGCAGTCATCGCCAACGCTAATATGGCAATTGGAGATATGTACATATTTGCAGCTTTCTGCATTTATGCCATCAGTATTTGGAGAGTGCGGATTGTTGATGGTAACTGCATGTATGGTTAAGTTTTCACAAAACTCAGGGTTGATCGTCCAAAATGGCGAATTGACAACCGTGATACCTTCAATCAAAATATTTTTGCAATACATGGGCTGAATAAAAGGTGGTCTTAAAAAGCCACGTTTCATTTGCCGCGGATCATCCGGTAATAGGATGTCCCTGTTCAATGTATCGAACATGTATTGCCATTTGGTACGTGGCTGTTCTGCTTTATATCCTTCAACAAAATCCCACCATTTTTTTCCGTGACCATTAATCAAACCCCGGCCAATAATAGCGATGTTCTCCACTTCGTAAGCGTAAAACAAAGGCGAGAAACTTGTTACATCCACACCTTCATAACGGCTTTGAACCATTGGCAAATAATCATCAAAATTATCACTGAAATGCAGCTCCGCACCGGCATCGATAAAGATGGTGATATTGCTTTTTAAATGAATAGCACCTGTCAGGTATTTGCCGGCAGGAAAGTATATGGTTCCCCCGCCTTTTGCTGATGCTGCAGAAATGGCTTCTGCAATAGCACCGGTGGCAAGTGTTGTACTATCATTTTTTGCACCATAACTTAATACATTATAAAACTGTTGTGCAGTTACAAGATTGCAATGAAGTACTATTAAAATAAAAAAAGCATAGCGACCAATTACTCTCATTCCAATGATTATTGTTTATAGTTTTATAACACGGCTTATAGATTTACCGTTACATTTCCCAGGTTGTGTCCGTGATATAATTGCCTGCCATTGGCATATATGAAAAAACCTTTGCCTTTCTTGTATTTTCTGCCCGATTTATCATAGAAAATAGTAATGTTTTTTCCATGATACAAAACATCCTGCAGGCAAAACCAATCCCATGAACTTTCAGGGATCAAAGGAATTATTTCGATTGTATTATTTGGGGAAGGTTTCAAACCGATAAGATCATTAATGATAAGATCAGCGAAAGAAGAATGGTTGTAATAACTACTTCTTGGGTTATCTCCTTTAAGCCATTCCCCGGTTTTTTCATCCTGGTATTCACCAATATAAGGCTTGCCATTTTTCTGGTGCGACCAGGCGTAAGTCTGCAATTGTTTGTAGAAAACGGCAGAACTCATTCCTGCATTATTCTTGTAGCGTGTTAATAAATTAGACAGACCTTTTAAAGTTTGTGTTGTGGCAAATGGCCATACCGGCCCATCCCATTCGCAGCCATGACCGGAGCCATGCGTTCTAAAAAGAGGATGTCTTCTTTCTGCAGTAGTTATTCCCCAGGGAGCGTTGAAACCTGTGGTATCGGTTAGTTGTAACCACTGTTTTGCATACTTGTTTTCATCAGGTGGAATATTAAAATACCATGGTATAAATCCTATAGCCTCTCTTGCATTTGCAAATGCTCCATTCGGATGGCGTACTTCAAAAAAAGAAGAAGAATCATTCCATAAATAATCCTGCACAACCAGCTTCAATGCAGCAGCTTTTTGATCGTACTTTTTCCGCAAAGTATCATTGCCCGTCATCGCTGCCATCTTTGACAATGCTTTCGCGTTGCCGTACATATAACTGTTTATGGTAGGCCTTACATTTTTTTCTTTTCTACCGCCGCTGATTGATTCTTCCATCGCATCCCTTACATCAAATTGCCAGAATTTTCCATCGGGTAATTGTTTTTCCTGTTCCCACAAAACATAATCCGCATGCAGTTCCAACAAGTTGTTTGCGATAAACTTTTTATCTTTTGTAACCAGGTAATAATTGTAAACCGCATCGTCTATCCAACTACTGAAGGCATGAAAATGTGGTTTTGCAGTTTGTTTATCGGTATACAACCAAAAGTTTATATACTGGTTTAGGTAGATTGTATCCCGCAACCACCTGCCTTCGTAAATATGATGACCCAATCCGCTGCTGATAGTATTGTATTTGCCACCATGATTCATTGGCGTAATAAATTCGGTAAATACAAATCCATCTGGTGTTTGCTTCAGGTGCTTGCGAAAGGTCCACCACCGGTAATAATAAATTTTTTCAAGTGTAGTATCGGGGCATTCAAAAAGCGGAATGTTTTTTGCGAGCCAGTCTTGAGCTTTATCATTAGGGATGTAATTCTTTACTGTTTCATCATCTGTTGAATTAAAAAAAGATACATAGGATGCAAGCTTTTTGATACCGATAATTGGTCGCGTGTTTTTCTGTGCATAAATGCCGCTTATCGCACTTACCAACACCAACACTGAAAATATTTTTTTATAATAAAGCAGAACTTCTTTCATCCATATCATTTTAAACTTACTCAAATAACCAATCCAATTCCTTCTTTACACCGCCGGGAATAAGCCCGGCATCAAAAGGCTGAAAAGGCGCAACATCGTCGATAAATCCCAATACCAGGCAGGCTCCTTTTGCCAGCGTTAATGTATTGCTTCCTGCTTTAAAAGTGTAAGAATGCACATTTACAGGAGGCATACCCGAGATCAATAATGCATTGGCGATTTTCACCTCAGACTGACCGTAATCATTAGCACTTGCATCCGTTTCGAGTTCAGGTGCTTTCAAAAATCCGGGCCCGTTTGTATTGAAATACCCAATCAAAACTTTCACCGGTTTCGCATTATCAAAACTGATAACGGTACCATTTTTAATTTGATGCGTTTTGTTTAATTTAAATGCATGCATCGGCTTTAGCATCGCTGCATAATCTTTTATATAGGTGCCGGTATCCGCAAAAGGTGCACTGCCTGTTCTTACTTCAAAAAATTCGTATGAGTCTTTCAAAGTAACAACCGCATTGGTAAGTGTCGGTTTTTCAACCAACGCTATACTTACTTTTGGTGCTTTTAAAGAATCTATTCTAAGCTTAAAAGTTGATAACTCTGCTTCATATACAGGTAATAATTCTTCCCATGTTTTCATCTTGCCATCGTTTCCACCAACAGGTATTTTACGCTGTTGTGTTTGCATGCTGTTAGCATACAAGTAAGTATCTTTTGTGAGTTCAACCAATCTTTTATAATATTCCACACTTGCCTCCAGGATTGGTTTTGCTTTTTCAAGATCAGTAATCTTATTAGAGTATTTGTATCTTAATACAAGCAAAGCTGCTTCGGCCTTTGACGCAAAATGATTTGCCAGGGCATCATAGATATATACGTCGTTTTTAATCCTTGCGAACTCATTTTTATCCATAGAAACACCATTCACTTTTTCGATAGCTTCTACAGCTTTTCTGCCATGTTCCCTGATTTCATTTATTACTGTTACAGGAGTTTCGCCAATATGTTTTTCGTTGTTCCATTCTTTTTCAGCATAGTCTGTGAGCATTTCACCTTCAGGACCTTCAGAATTATATAAAAGCGTAAATAATCCATAGCGAAAAGGATTAATCAACTGCTTCATCAACATCCCCAATGTAAGTGTTTGCCGGTTGCCATCTGTAATACCAAATCGTCTTAACAGTTTAGGAGCAATTTCACCGGTTTGCTCATAAGCTTCTAAAATATGTTTTCCACTGCCGGCATTTGTACCATATTTTTTACCGATTATGTCACTCCAATATTGTATTTCATCTTTGCGGTTCCGGTTCGCATTCCATGCATATCTCGACCAGGCTTTATACCAGATCCAATCACGTTCCACCTGCAGTAATCGAGGGCTGGTTTTATCAGCCGAATAGGGCCAGTCCCAATAAGATGATTCAGGATATAAATGGAGGCCGTTGCCATGGTGTACTTTATGCATCGCCTTTACCGATTTCTGTATAAAATCGGCAGAAGCATACCTGAAAGGTTCGAGGTTTGCCAGTATATGTACATTTTCAATTTGCACAGTGCCGATGCTACTTAATTTCCGGTGTAGTTCTGCCCATGGACCACGCGGCGTATAGGTCGTCAATGCCTCCCCGTTGTATTTAGCTTCTGTATACAAATTTTTATACAGGGGCAATGCGGCCTTCATTACCATTTCCGCATCAGTATCATGTGCTCTTAATACAATGGGAGGCTCCTGTGTTTTACCAAGCATTTTCAACCCATCCTGCACACCGGGAATAATGGTTTTTGTAAACCATTCCACATCATCGTTACCTACTCCTTCCATCGCCTCTCCCAAAGCTACCATCAAACCCACGTTTGGATATTTTGTAACAAATGCAGCAATAGATTTCCGCGTATAATCTGCAATAAGAGGAATGATAGGCCGGTTTCGGTTCTGTGTTTCAATTTTATGTTTTTCAGCAAAAGGCTTTGAAACGATAATGTTATAAAACATTTGAATCACCCAAATTCCACGCTTGTCTGCTTCCTGTGTAAGAAAAGAAAATATAGCTTCGTTTGCCTTGAAAGTTGAATCATCCACTTCTACAGCATACGGATAGTCTTTTAATTTAACCAGTGATGCAAAGGGGTGACCATTCCACAGGTACAATGAATTCATGCGGTTATCAACCATGGAATCAAGATATTGTATCCATAATGCTTTATCATAAAACCAGGGAAACGATTCAGGTGTATATGGATATTCATACACATTACGACCAGGCAGGTATACCGGCTTTTGTACACCAATACAAGCGCCTCTCAAAACCATTTCCGGAGCATCGGCCATTGACAGTTTACCCGGTAATTTTTTATTCGTTTTCACTTGCTCTGCCAATTCGAGACAACCATATAACGTTCCTGAATTATCGGTGCCATTAATAATGATTACACCATCAGAGCTTTTTAAAGTAAAGCCTTCCTTCTTTGTAGGTTTATCCGCAACTATATGGTAACGTTCTGATGCCTGTTTTAAAAACGCATCACCGTTGCTACCAATAATAATAATTGGCCTGGCTGATGTTGCTTTATTACTTGCTGGCAAATGACGAACCTGGTAGCCAGCTGCAGCTAGTTGTTTTGACAAGTTTTTAATCCCAAATGAAATTCTTGCATGACTATCCTTTGCACTTATTAAAGTCACAGTTTTGCTTACTGGTACAACGCTTTGAGAAAATACTTTAATCGTACCGGTACAGACTAAAAATACCAGGGCTACAATTTTTAAAAGCTTCATCTTTTTTTGGACTTTACCTGGTTTAAAAATGCTATTTATAATTACCTGGTGAAAATTACTGTTGAAAAAAATCATCTACGATTTCAAATCCGAAAATAACATGGCAAAAAGCAGGTATGATATCGGCATCACAAAATCGTTAATCACCCAACCTATCAGCAATAGTGGTTGGGAAAAGGTAAAACTAAAGCAAGCCCTTCCCGGAAAAAATGCCATTTATGACTGTAATGATGGATTATTTAGGTAGCAAAACTGCCTGAGATTTCCGAAATGCTGTTAAAATCAGATTATTTGAAACCATTTAATTAGATCAGGCAGCAGTTTGGTTCAGTACCTTCGAAATTGAAGTGCTCATTTGGGAACGATTGCATAAACACTCCTTAAATAAAAATGAAAGCGAATTAATATTGTTTTCATTAATAACTGTGATTGCCTTTCCTTTTGAAATTACTTTGCCGATAATTTATTTAACGATAAGCTTAAGGATGAGTTTAGCATTGAAAGATAAAGCCTCACAAATGATGCAAACTATAAAACAGGATGTAAAGCTTTTGTTTTTATTGATTGTTTGTAAATAGCTATAGCTTCATTAATACTTTAAAGATGAAAACAAAGATCCTGCTGGTTTTTTTACTGATTAATTCAAAATCACTGTATGCCCAGTCTTACGGCGAAAAAATGGCCGCCTCCTGTGTACGAACCTGGACCGATTCCATCAACCTTCGGCCGGGCAATGCCATGCACTGGACCTATGACCGCGGCGTCATATTAAAAGGATTTGAGTATTTATGGTATAATTCCGGCAACCCTTTCTATTATAATACGATTAAGAAAAGCATGGATGCTTTTGTTGACAACGAAGGAACTATAAAAGGCTATTCGCTGGATGAGTACAACATAGACCATGTATTATGCGGACGTTCATTACTTACGTTGTATAAAGTAACCGGCGAAATAAAATATTACAAGGCTGCAACCCTGTTAAGAAAACAATTACTAACACATCCACGTACTAAAGAAGGTGGCTTCTGGCATAAAAAAAGATACGACTGGCAAATGTGGCTGGATGGTTTATATATGGGGCAACCCTTTTATGCAGAATATGCCGCCACGTTTCATGAAGACACTGCTTTTAACGACATTGCCAACCAGTTTGTGTGGATGGAAAACCATGCAAGAGACAATAAGACCGGTTTATTATATCATGGATGGGATGAAAGCAAAGAACAGCGTTGGGCTGATAAAACAACTGGTTTATCACCGCATTTTTGGGGAAGAGCAATGGGTTGGTACGGAATGGCTTTAGTTGATGCACTGCAGTATTTTCCAGAATCGCATCCGCGTAAAAAAGAACTTGTCGCCATACTGCAACGATTTGCAACAGCCGTTGTAAATGTGCAGGATAAAGAAACAGGGCTTTGGTGGGATATAATGGATAAACCACATTACAAAAACAATTACCCCGAAGCATCAGCCAGCTGTATGCTGGTTTATACCCTTGCAAAAGGCGTAAGAAATAGCTGGTTGCCTGCTACCTTTTTACCTGCTGCAACAAAGGGATATGATGGTATTATCAAAAAATTTATTTCAACAGATGCTGCTGGCAATATTAACCTTGAAGGAACTGTAAGTGTAAGTGGCCTTGGAGGTAATCCAGACTCGTACCGCGATGGCAGTTTTGAGTATTATATGAGTGAGAAGGTGATTCAGAATGATCCTAAAGGTGTAGGTGCATTTTTGAAATGCGCTTCTGAAATTGAGATGCTGCCAACGCTTAAAAAAGGAGCGGGCAAAAAGGTGGCAGTAGATTATTATTTCAACCAGGAAAAAAGAAAAGACATCACCGGCAAGGAAATGCCATACCATTATATATGGGATGAAATGGACAATAATGGCTTTTCATTATTGGGTCATACATTTAATAAATATGGTGTTCAAACTTCCTTGCTGGACGAAGCACCTAATGCTGTTAATCTTGCTGACAAACAATTTTATATAATTGTTGATCCGGATAATAAAAAAGACAACCCATCGCCTAATTATATAACCAATGAAACAGCCACTGCTGTATATAATTGGGTTAATAACGGCGGCATACTTGTATTACTTGCAAATGATAGTACCAACTGCGATTTGGAACATTTCAATCTTCTTGCAGATAAGTTTGGCCTCCACTTTACCAATAAAAGTGTAAATATGGTGAAAGGGCAGGAATATGAAACAGGTGCAGTGTTGATACCAGCATCCAACGAAGTATTTTCTGCAACAAAAAAAGTGTATTTAAAAGAAGTAAGTACACTAGCAGTAAAAACACCGGCAGTAGTGGTGGCGGCAAAAAGCGGCGACACTATTATTGCCATTTCTAAAGTTGGGAAGGGCGCAGTGTTTGCTGCAGGCGATCCATGGCTATATAATGAATATACGGATGGTCGCAAGATACCAGCCGAATACCAAAATTTTTCAGCCGCAAATGAGCTCATTGAATGGATGATTAAAAAGTCGTCCTATCAAAAGAAAAAATAATTGCTATAACACGGCTTTATGTTTTAAAGAGTAACTATTTTGTCTGCTTTAAGCTCGTTGTTTAATATTTATTATCTATGATAAAGAAGATGTTTTTTATAGCAAGCCTGTTATTTACAAGCTTGTTTGTTTCTGCTCAATCCGGTGCTTCAAAAAAAGTTGCTGAAGCTATTGAAGCTTTTAAACTCGCGATGATTTCAGGTGATTCGGCTGCGTTATCGGCGCTTACAACTTCCGATCTTTCTTACGGCCACTCTGCTGGAAAAATAGACTACAAAGCACAATTTATCAGGGCTTTTGCAAGCGGTAGTTCCGATTTTGTAACCATCGATTTAACTGATCAAACCATAAGCGTTCATAAAAAAGCAGCAATTGTCAGGCACCAGTTAAAAGCAACCACCAACGACAATGGCAAACCCGGCAACGTTAACATTGCTGTAATGACGGTGTGGGTAAAACAAAAAGGCAAGTGGGTGCTTGCAGCAAGACAGGCTGTAAAAAAAGCCTGATTTCCTTCCTGTTAATTCAAGCAGTTTATAATTATCACATGCAAACATTAGAATTATTTGATCTCTCGGGCAAGATAGCCGTTGTTACAGGATGCAGTTCGGGCATCGGATTATCCATGGCAGCAGGTTTGGCGGAAGCAGGCGCTGATATTATCGGGGTTTCGTCGGGAGGCGAATATGCGGAAGTTAAACGGGCAGTGGAAAATGCAGGCAGGAAATTCACTTATTTTAAAGTTGATATTTCTGACCGGCAATCGATCTATGCTTTTATAAATGATGTGACCGCTGCTAACGACAAAATAGACATACTTGTAAATAATGCAGGAACCATAATGCGTAAACCGGCAGCTGAACACCCCGATGAATTTTGGGATAAAGTAATGGCCATTAACCTGGATGCTCAATTTATTCTTGGCCGTGAGTTTGGTAAACGAATGATTGAACAGGGTACAGGTAAAATTATCTTCACCTGTTCGTTATTAAGTTTCCAGGGTGGTATAAACGTGCCTGGATATACTGCCAGCAAATCAGCTGTAGCTGGTTTGGTAAAAGCCTTTGGAAACGAATGGGCAAGTAAAGGCGTATGTGTTAATGGCATTGCACCGGGTTATGTTGCTACCAATAACACGCAGGCATTACGCGAAGATCCAATACGTAATAAGTCAATTTTAGATAGAATTCCTGCCAACCGATGGGGCGTTCCCGATGATTTTAAAGGACCCGTAGTTTTCCTGGCATCGGCTGCTTCCAATTATGTAAATGGTACCATTTTAACCGTTGATGGTGGCTGGATGGCCCGCTAATTTTTCACTCCTAATTATTAAAAAATGGATATTAGATTTCAGAATAGCCCAAAAGAAACAAGTGAAATGAATACAGCTGCCTTGCGCAGTAATTTTCTTGTACCGGGCTTATTTGTAGCTGATACAATTCAATTAACTTATTCGCATTACGACCGGGTAATTATTGGAGGCGTACAGCCTGTTACAGCCACTATTGATCTTCCGAATGAACCTGAGTTGCGTGCTGAATATTTTTTAGAAAGAAGAGAACTCGGTATTATTAATATTGCAGGTGATGGCATTGTGCTGGCTGATGGAATAAGTTTCACCGTAAAGAAAATGGATTGTTTATACCTGGGAAAAGGTACGCAAACAGTACAGTTTAAATCGATCGACAAGGATGCACCAGCCTCTTTTTACCTTCTATCTGCACCGGCCCATCAAACTTATCCAAACAGCTTACTCACCAAAGCCGAAACCAGCCCGGTCACACTTGGCGATCAATCAACAGCAAACAACCGTACTATTTACAAATACATTCATCTTGAAGGATTAAAGAGCTGCCAGTTGGTTATGGGTCTCACCGTAATGGCAAATGGCAGTGTATGGAATACTATGCCGGCGCACACCCATACCAGGCGTATGGAAGCATATTTTTATTTTGATGTTCCGGCCGATCACCGGGTAGTTCATTTTATGGGTGAACCAACCGAAACCCGCCATCTTTTTATGGCTAATAATGAAGCTGTCATTTCTCCCCCCTGGTCTATCCACTCAGGCTGCGCAACCGCCAGTTATTCATTTATTTGGGGAATGGCAGGCGAAAACCTGGTGTATTCCGATATGGATCCCGCACCCGTAACTACTTTGAGGTAGATTGTAACCCTGCCAGGCAAAAAATAGCAACGAATACAGGAGGCATGTTTTTTTAGTTTTCATTAAAAAAAATTATGGAATCACTAAATAAAACATTGCCCGAATTAAAAAGTATGACCGAGTGTGTTGAAAAAATGCACCATGACGGCTATACAAATAATTTTATGGCTACAGAAGAAGGCCTTGTTTGCAATGAAACCGGCGAAGTATTTCAGCCCGAACAGGTTAAAATTTCTAATTTTTTCCGCTTTGAAGGCATGAGTGATCCGGATGATAATTCTATTTTATACGCCATTGAAACCACCAGTGGGTTGAAAGGAACATTAGTAGATGGTTATGGCGCTTTCAGCGATACCGAGGTAAATGAATTTATAAAAGCGGTGGAAAATATAACGAAGAAAAATGCTGTAGCACCCGAAGAAACTTCATAACGTGATTTGCGGAGTTTACTGGTTAAAAGGCTTTTGACAGGCAGCAAATATTAATAGAAGGCAATTTTAAATATCAATTCTTTAGCTGATACATTTGCACAAAATAATCGGTTAGAAATTGGCGAAGCTGGAATAGCAGGAAGAATTGCAACTGTCACCAGAACAACGGTTGCAGTTAAAGATTGTTCTTCTGTTTTAACTAAACCTTAGTCATTAGCCTTTTACCTTAGCCCGCATTTCAATACATATTATGAGGAAATTTTTGTGGCTGGCAATAGCCGGCACCGGTATCAGTATCAGTTCGATCGCCCAAGATTCAACAACAATTGCAAAAGATTCAGTAACCATTACCACCATTACTCCTGCCGTTCCAACAACTACTCCAAAAAAAGACTGGACAAAAGTGAACCTTGGCAACAGGGCTAACGATCATTTCATGATCCAGTTTGGTCTTGATGGATGGGCAGGGGCACCTGATTCAATAAATATCAGTGGTTTTTCAAGGCATTTCAATTTTTATTTGATGTATGACAAACCATTTAAAACAGCCCCCAGGTTAAGTGTAGCCGCAGGCGTAGGCCTGGGTACCAGCAGCATCTTTTTCGAAAAAACCAATATCGATATAGCAGGCAAAACAGGTGCAAGTCAAATCAGGTTTATCAACGCTACCAGTAATTATTTTAAAAAGTACAAGCTTAATACTACCTGGGTAGAAGTACCAATTGAGTTAAGATTTGTATCCGATCCGTTACATAGCGGAAAAAGCTGGAAAATGGCTATCGGAGCTAAAATTGGCACTATGATTGAATCACATACTAAAGGGAAAAACCTGGTTGGCGCCAGTGACAACAGCTTGTATGGAACCAAATATGTTGAAAAAGAAAAAAGTAAAAAATATTTTAACAGCACCAGGCTCGCAGCAACCATGCGTGCAGGTTATGGCCCTGTAACGATTTACGGTGCTTACCAGGTTACCAACTTGTTTAAGGAAGCTGCCGGGCCCACCGCGCATCCCTACAGCATTGGCCTTTGCCTTTCGGGATTATAGCACAGGTATGCAAACATTCTTTTCTACAAAAAATCCTGCTCTCCGTAGCAGGATTTTTTATAAGAACAATTCTTTACATTGTTGTTACTGAATCATGCATTTTTATGCCAGGCCTAATTAATAATCAATAAACTTTGCTCCTGCAATATGATAGATCAAAACAATAAAATAAATACAGAAGAAAAAGCCATCTTAATAGGACTGGTTCAAAAAGATCAGACAGAAAGTCAAACCTATGAATACCTCGATGAACTTTCTTTTCTTGCCGAAACTGCAGGTGCAAAAACACTAAAAAGATTTTGGCAAAAACTGGCGCATCCCGATAGCAAAACATTTGTAGGCAAGGGCAAACTGGAAGAAATAGCTACGTATGCCAAATTAAAAGGCGCTACCATCCTGATTTTTGATGATGAATTGACCGGTTCGCAGATTGGTAATATCGAAAAAGCTACGGATATAAAAACGATCGACAGAAGCGATCTGATACTTGACATTTTTGCACGCCGTGCCAAAACAGCACAGGCAAAAGCCCAGGTAGAATTGGCCCAATACCAATACATTTTACCCCGCCTGCGAGGTATGTGGAAACACCTTGAACGCCAGGGTGGTGGCATTGGCAGCAGGGGACCAGGTGAAACGGAAATTGAAACCGACCGCCGTATTGTTCGTGAAAAAATAAGCCTCTTAAAACACCGGCTTGCCGAAATCGACAAACAATCGTTTACTCAAAGAAAGGAAAGGGGAGAATTTATTAGAGTTGCATTGGTGGGTTATACCAACGTGGGCAAAAGCACTCTAATGAACCTGCTTAGCAAAAGCGATGTATTTGCCGAAAACAAATTATTTGCCACACTGGATACCACCACCCGTAAAGTAGTTTTTGAAACAACGCCATTTCTTTTAAGCGACACAGTGGGATTTATTCGTAAGCTTCCGCACCACCTGGTAGAAAGTTTTAAAAGCACACTTGATGAAGTAAGAGAAGCCGATGTTTTATTGCATGTGGTAGACCTGAGCCACCCCCAATACGAAGACCAGATTGCAGTTGTAAATAAAATCCTGCAGGATATGGAAGCACATGACAAACCGGTGGTAACTATTTTTAATAAGGTAGACCAGTACGATCGCAACACATTTGATGATTGGCTCGAACCATCGGTTAAAGCACAGTTGATGCAGGAATTGAAAGATCGCTGGAACAGGGAAACCAATTACAATACCATTTTTGTTTCTGCTACAGAAAAAATAAATATTGAAGAATTACGTAAAGTGATACTTGATAAGGTGAAGGCATTGTATGCCATTCGGTATCCTTATAAAGCCAATTTTTATTAAACCAAATCGTGAATCGTGAGTAATAAGTGGTGAGTGCTTCGTTTAAAATATCTTGAGAAACGATCAATCAACCAGCGGCCGGAAATATTTTTCTATCTGAATAAATCACGCAGGTAATCCGCATCGTACCTGGATTCGCGTCGGCGGTTTTGCTTCCATTGTTTGATCATTTCTTTTATGTACGGCAAGCCAAACCCCGATCCATAATCCGAAATATCTTTCGATAAACCATCGATCATTTCCTTTAAATGGGTATATACCGCTTCCACCGCTGCCATCGGTTGTTTAATAATTGCCGGACCAAATTCGTTGTACAAAACGGCGTATCGCGGCTGCTGGTAAATCTCGTTTTTTTCGCGTTCCAATCCTTCAGCCTGCTCTCTTAAAATATAAAGATAAACAGCAAGTTTTTCCTCTGTTAATGTTTCAAGATGATCATTTTCTTTATGGATCCATTTTAGTTCAAGTGTTAACAGTGCATGCAGGTTTTTTTCTTCATATGCAGCGATTAATTCCTGCATCATAATTTGCTTCTCTGCTTTTTTGCCTTCATCCTGTTCCAAATCGGGATGAAATAGTTTGGCGAGTTGCTTGTAAATGGTGCTGATGTTTTTTTGTCGTAAAGCAGCTGCCGCTTCTTTTAAAGCGGCCTGGTCTGATTGCTTTTTGGTTTTCTTTTTATTTCTTTTACGCTTCTCCCGGTATTCGGCCCTTTTATCTTTTTCCTCTTGTATCTTATCCCTGGCAGCCTGCAGCTTTTCATCCAGTTCATTTTTATTAGAAAAATCTACTTCATCAAGATCAATATCGAGATCCATTTCATCAAACATTTCCTGCATGGCAAACTTTTGCATTTCCTGTTCGCGCTTTTCAAAAGCTTCGTAGGTTTCTCCGTGTAATTCCCGGAATATTTCCCTAACTTTTTCATCCGGTCTTTCATTTGATAGATGCAAATATTGCTGCATGTGTTCCTGCAAAATATTTTTCAGGTTACGTTGATCGGAAACACCCAATTTTTTGCTTTGATAATTTTCCCATAGCACATCCAGCAATAATCTTTTTTGCGTTACTACCACTATTTGGGAAGGATGTACTTTCTGGGCATACAGCATTAAAGCTGTTTCGTACAAGCGATGTTTATTCTTTATTTCAAGATGCAGTTTTTCTATTTTTTCGCTAAGCTTATTGAAAGCTAGCTGGTTGGGTGTAAGTGTTTGCCTTCCTGTTTTGCCAATAACCAGCGCATCTTTGGCGATTGTTGCTTTACTGCCCGTTGTTGTTTCCTTGTTCATGATACTGGTTGTTTTCGGGCTGCAATAATATAAAAGTGGCAGGCATCATACAGTTAAATAATCAGCAACTATCCAAAGCTCCTGGCAATCACCTGTTAAGTAATCCTGCGCCTTTCAACTTTTGATCCGAAACAATTGCCAAAGACATTGGTTCGCAGCTTTATTGCTATAAAATGCACCGTTCATTTCATGCTAAAAGGTTAGCTGTTATCTTTGCCGCCATGGAGCAACTGTTGAACCAAATAGAAGCATATACAAAAGAAATTATTGGAACCGAATTACCCAACCAGGATGCACTGGAAGCTTTCAGGATAAAATGGCTGGGTACCAAAGGAGTTATAAAGGAAATGATGGGCGAAATGAAGCAGGTGCCCAATGACCAGAAGAAAGCTTTCGGCCAGGCAATGAATGCCTTTAAAATTTTAGCTGAGGATAAATACGAAACAGGTAAAGCAGCTACCAGCGATGCACCGGAACAGGCCGATCAAAATATCGACTGGAGTCTCCCCGGAGATCCGTTGCCATTAGGTAGCAGGCACCCTATCAGCCTGATACGCAACCAGATCGTATCCATTTTCAAACGACTTGGTTTTGCGGTTTCCGAAGGGCCTGAAATTGAAGATGACTGGCACAATTTCGGTGCCTTAAACCTGCCCGAAGATCACCCGGCCAGGGATATGCAGGATACTTTTTATGTAAGCCAGAACCCCGACTGGATGTTACGCACCCATACCAGTAATGTTCAGATCCGCGAAATGGAAAAAGGCAAATTACCTATACGCCTCATCATGCCGGGACGAGTATACCGTAACGAAACAATCAGTGCCCGTGCGCATTGCTTTTTTCACCAGGTGGAAGGCTTGTACGTGGCAGAAAATGTAAGTTTTGCTGATCTGAAACAAACTCTTTATTTCTTTGTGAAAGAGATGTTTGGCCAGGATGTAAAAGTTCGTTTCCGCCCGTCTTACTTTCCGTTTACCGAGCCAAGTGCCGAAATGGATATCAGCTGCCTGATTTGCGGTGGCACAGGCTGTAATGTGTGTAAACAGACAGGTTGGGTTGAAATACTAGGTTGTGGCATGGTACATCCAAACGTGTTGCAGAATTGCGGTATCGACCCGAACAAATACACTGGTTTTGCTTTTGGAATGGGTATCGAACGAATTACAATGCTCAAATACCAGGTAAAAGATTTGCGCCTTTTTAGTGAAAATGATGTGCGCTTTTTAAAACAATTTACTGCGGCAATCTGATGGTGAGTGGTGAATGGTGAGTGGTGAGTTGAGCGCACTGCGGTTTTTTTTATTGATTGGATGATGCTGGTTTTCTTTACGGAAACCAGCATTTTTTTATGTCATCATTGCACAGAGGGTAAAAGCCCAGGTGAGTGAACCCGCCACGGCAACCGGAACAGCTTGCCAGGTGCCGGCCAGCTCAATTTTGACACAAAATGCCGGGCACTTGTTTCCAGTGAAATAGATGAAAGACCATAACTTGCTGTTATGATCAAGACGATTTGCGTATGCGGTGCCGGCACTATGGGAAGTGGTATTGCACAGGTGGCTGCCAGGGCTGGCTTTACAACCATCCAATTTGATGTGAACAGTACAATATTGCAAAAAAGCAGGCAGGCCATCCAGGAAAGTCTTCAGTACCTCTGCGAAAAGCAGAAAATTAGTAGCGAAGAAAAAGCAGGCACTTTAGAAAGAATACACTTTACAAGTGATTACAGCGACTGCATAGCAGACCTGGTGATAGAAGCCATCATTGAAGAACCTGCAGCCAAAACAGCCCTATTTAATCAATTGGCCGGCATCAATACTACCGACACCATATTTGCCAGCAATACTTCCTCCTTATCCATCACCGCCCTACAGGAAAATCTTCCTGATCCCGGCCGTTTTGCAGGTTTGCATTTTTTCAATCCGGCCCCGGTGATGAAACTCGTGGAGATTATAAAAGGAAAATGGACAACGGAACATGTTATCCGGGAACTAAATCAGCTGTGTTTGCAATTGGGAAAAACTCCTGTTCATTGCAGCGATTCACCCGGCTTTATAGTGAATAGGGTTGCCCGCCCTTATTATTTGGAAGCAATGCATTTGTTAAATGAAAACGTTGCGGGTATGGAAGCCATCGACCGGATAATGGAAGCAACCGGTTTTAAAATGGGGCCATTTAAACTGATGGATCTGATTGGTATAGATATCAACTATCATGTGAGTGAAATAGTTTATGAAGCATTGGGAAAACCATCGCGGCTGCAACCATCCGTTATACAGAAAGAAAAATTAGTAACCGGAAAACTAGGCCGCAAAACAGGTGAGGGTTTTTACAAATACCCCTGACTCTTTCATACCTTGTTTAGAACGTTATCGACTTAAAATTCAGCTGACTCTATTCGTTATACAACCAAAAATGATGAACTATGGCTGTTTGGGAGTTTCAGTTAAAACGTAGATTCGCCGCATGATTTTAGTAACCGGCGGTACCGGGCTTCTTGGCACACATTTAATTTTGGCATTACATGCATTGGGCTTGCCTGTGCGTGCCATATACCGGTCAGAGATACCCGCGGTTATAAAAGATAAGGCCGAATGGATTAAGGGCGATATACTGGATGTAATATCGCTGGAAACGGCCATGGAGCAGATTACTGAAGTGTATCATGTAGCTGGCTTTGTTTCGTTCCACAAAAAACACCTGCAAAAATTATCTGAAATAAATATTGAAGGCACTGCCAACGTTGTTAATGCCTGCCTGAATGCATCGGTAAGAAAAATGGTGCATGTAAGCAGTGTTGCCGCAGTTGGCCGCAAAAAAAACAATGTCGTAAGTGAACACATTCCCTGGACAGCGGAAACCAGTAACAGTGCTTATAGCCGCTCAAAATTTTTAGGCGAGATGGAAGTATGGCGTGGTATCGGGGAAGGCTTAAATGCGGCTATAGTTAATCCGACCATCATTTTTGGCGAGCATGGTGACTGGACAAAAGGATCCATGAATATATTCCGGAATATCTACAATGGATTTCCCTGGTATAGTGGTGGAGCAAGCGGCTTTGTAGATGCCGATGATGTCGCAAAAGCGATGATCTGTTTAATGCAAAGTGATGTTAGCGGCGAACGTTTTTTATTAAATGGAGAAAACAGGAGTTTCAGTGATATTTTTTTTATGATTGCGGATGCTTTTGGTATAAAAAGACCCTATAAAAAAGTATCGCCACTGATAGCCGCAATTGTGTGGCGCCTGGAAAAAATACGCAGTGTATTCAGCGGAAAAGACCCGATGATTACAAAAGAAACAGCCCATACCAGCCTTTCGGTTGTAACAATCGATAATCAAAAATTTTTGGCAACTGTGCCTGGTTTTAATTACCAGCCTTTACAAAAATCCATCGAACGAATTTGCCGTAATCTGCGTACGTTCTATCGCCTGGAGTCATAAAGAATGTGCAGGTTGCCACCAGTATAAACGTACTTAAAGAATTACTCTATTTTTCTTCCAGTTTTTTTAACCGGTCCCATATTTCAGGCAATCTTTTTAACCATACCAGCTCCCGTTTTTTTATACTTGCTTCCGAAGCCGGAGAACCCCAGTACGATTTTCCTTCTTCAAGATTATGTCCTATACCACTTTGCGCCAGCACCTGCACATTGTCGGCTATCGAAAGTGTTTTACTTACCCCAACCTGGCCCCAAAGTAAAACACCATTACCAACGGTGGTGGCACCTGCTATTGCAACATGAGCAGCGAGTATGCAATTTTTACCAATGGCCACATCATGAGCAATCTGAACGAGGTTATCAATCTTTGTGCCGGCACCAATAATGGTATTATGCGTTACACCACGATCTATGCAAGTGTTCGCACCAACCTCAACATCATCTTCAATAATGACCGTTCCACAGCTCTGCATTTTTTTATACCATACAGGCCTGTTCTTTTTACCATTAAAATAAAACGCATCTCCGCCAATGGTTGCACCACCATGAATTACCACATTGCTTCCTATAGTTGTATGATCGTAAATAGTTACATTAGGATGTATGATGCAATTAGAGCCAATGCGAACATGATTCCCAATAAATGCGCCGGGCATAATAATTGTTCCTTCTCCAACAAAAGCAGTATTACTTATAGCTTGATGAGATGCAGCAAATGGCCTGAAGTAATTTACGATAGTAAGGTATGCTTCAAAGGGTTGTGCACAAACCAATAATGTTTTACCATTTGCATCCGGTACTTTTTCGTTTATAATAATAAAAGATGCATCACTTTTTAAACAGGTTCCGTAATACTTGGGATGATCTACAAACACAAGGTCTCCCGGCTCTACACGATGAATTTCATTGATACCTGAAATCATTGCTTCATTATCGCCAAAAACCTGTGCACCAATTAAGGATGCCATCCATTCAACTTTTACAGGGGAAGGAAATTTCATAAGTTGTAATCATTCATTTTTTTAATCTCTAATCGTTTTTAAGAACAACAGCTGCATACCTAGGTTTAAAAAATTGCGCTTACTTTTTATGCAGATTATGTTTGCCTTTTTTATGCCGGCGTGGCTTCGAAGGTAATATAGATTGCCGCATTAGTAATGGTTTGCATTGTAAGAGCCGTTTTTCATTTTCAGGCAATACAATGAATTATAAACAGTTCGCAACTGGAAAAAACCTTTTAATATTTCCATGTAGTGATAAATCAATGTATCGTGGCACCGTTTTTTGAAGTTAAAAAGACATGAATAAAAGCTGAATTCACATCGAAAAAAAAATTGTGCATAAAAAAGGAAAAAAAATTTTTTATTACCGACAAAAACTTTTTTAATATTGTGGAGGGATTTTTTATATCCCAGTACTTACTAACCCATTTATTGCAATGTCCCCTGATCATTCAGGGGATTTTTGTTTTACTGAAGTGATCGTTTTAAACTCGCCAGATTGCATCCCGGATCAGTTTTTTTTAAAACGAATTATTGTATACCTGCTGTTCGAAAACAAACACTGTAACATCTTATGTCAATAGTGAAAACCAACACTTCCGTTAATTTCGTAGCAGACTGTTTATTGAATTGTATATTTATTTTCTAGATAGGTTTACAACGATTGGAGCCACTGTGCTGAAACCACTCTGCCCCCTGCCAGATAAAAAGTTTTATTTATAAATTGAACTAAAGGCAGAACAAAAGATTAAACTGTTTTAAATGAAGCCGAAAAGAATCATATTAATTAGACACGGAGAGTCGGAAGGGAACCTCGACCGCAACACATATGCGAACAAACAAGATTATAAATTATTGCTTACACCACACGGCATTAAACAGGCAGATCATGCAGGGGTCCTGTTAAAAAAAATGATAGGCGATGAAGATGTAATATTTTATGTATCGCCACTATGGCGTACACGAATGACCTTTGAGCACATAGCAAAACACATAGATCGTGATAAGCTAAGATGGAGAGAAGACCCAAGATTAAGAGAACAGGAATGGGGACATTTTCGCGACCTGAAAGCAAACATCCAGATAGACGACGAACGAAATAAATTTGGCACTTTTTATTACCGGATTAAAGATGGGGAAAGTTGCGCAGATGTTTATGATCGCATGAGCGATTTTATGCACAGCTTATACAGAAGTTTTGAAAAACAGCAGTACGAGGAAAATGTTGTAATTGTAACTCATGGCATGACTCTTCGTATGTTTTTAATGCGTTGGTTTCACTGGACGGTGGAAGAATTTGAAACACTTCGAAATCCTAAAAACTGCGAAATAGTTGAAATGAAACTTAACGAGGAAACTAATAATTACCAGTTAAACTCCGACCTGAAAAGAAGGAAGCTTGCAGAAGAAGATATTTATAAGTGGAGTATTATTACCTGAGTGAACATGCAATTTCCGGGTGCATTATAACTTAGGAGTTACCAGGTAAAACACTTCTTTCTTTCTTACCGCAGGCTGAAAACGGTTAATTACTTTCAGCGTTATAGTATCAGGCATTACATCCGTAAACAACAAATAAAATTGCCCGCTTTTCATAACGGGATCATACTTCATGATCCTGTTATTGTTTACCGTGTAATAAAACGGTGCCTGGAAGGGAATGAATGGCGGCATAGTAATAACAACGGTATCAAATCTTACCGGGCCAATAGCAACATAGGCTTTTTGCAGATCCGGTTTGCCACCCAGGAATATTTCTCCCCCGGCTTGCCTGGTTATCGTCTTAGTAAAATTTGAAAACTGTTGCTGCTTGCTGTTTAACTTATACACCGGCAAATAATAAACACTTATACCGAAACGAACAGCTGCCATAAATAAAATAATCAGGTATATTCCAACAGCGGGTGTTTTATAAAAGTACCAGGCTATGCTACCAAACAAGCAAACCATAACTATCGTTTTAAGCCACAACCAACTAATGGAAAACCGGATGATACTGAAGAAGGGAGCAATCAGCACCGCGGTTATCGCCAGCACCATTAACCCAAAGAACATCCAATTAAATACCTTTTCCAGCCTGCCGTTAGCATTTTTATAAGCAATGTAAATATGTGCCAGTATCAGCGCTATAAATGGAAACAGCGGATAGATATAATTAGCCTTTGTTTCGGCAGTAAACAGCATCGGTATAAGATTAATGATCACACACAAGGTGATACATCCAATCCTGCGGTCATGCAAATAACCAGTCCCGTTAGATGGACTTTTAAAAAGAAAAAGAACGTATAAAAACCAGGGTGCAAAAAATCGCAGCAGGTATACCGGGCTCACCAGGAAGTTGAGCATGCTTTTTAAAAAAGAATTTTCAAGGACACTTTTTTCAGCTGCATCGGAAAACAATTTCGCTGCATACGTATACAACTGCCCTGTAGCCTGCTGGTAAGTATAAAAATAACTGCCGGCGAGTAACACAAAACATGCTACTCCTATTACATGTTGCCAGCTGAAAAGCAATTTATACTGCCGGTAATAAATACATACCACCAATAACGACACTGCCTGGTATAACAGGGCGGGAACTCCCTTGGTTAACAATCCTAAAGCTGTAAAAATATAAGACACTACAAACATCGGAAGCCACTGTTTGCGGAAAAAAAAATGAAACATACCTGTCAGCTGCAGGGTAATGATCAGTGCAAAAAACAAATCGATCTCGGCACTAATAATAGTTCCAAAAAAAAGCAGGTCTGACGCAGTTAAAAAGAATAATGCGGATAATAAAGCTTTCTCTCTCGAAAAATGCTTTTTCGTAAACCAGTACAAGAGCATACCTGTTGCAAAGTAGGAAAGTAATCCAGGCAACCTTGCGGCCCATTCAGAGGTATTTCCCGCTATCCAAAACGACATTGCGATCATCCAGTTAAATAGCGGAGGTTTGGTAAAGTACAACTGCCCGTTTATCTCCGGAACGATGTAACTTTTACGCAGCATCATTTCGAGTGCAACCAATGCACGGCGGGGTTCCTCGAGCCTTAGCTCCAGCAAACCGGCGTTATAAAAAACAGCTACCGGTAATAAAAATAAAATACAGAAAACAATGCGTTGCTTCATACAATTACAGCTTTGCCAGGCTGGTATTATAAGTTGAAAGTAACAAACAGGATTGGCATAAAACAGGTATTGCCACTTGGCGTGGCAATACTTAATTAAAAAGATTACAAATTATTCCGGTTGTTTTTCTGGTCGCATTTGCGGAAACAACAAAACATCCTGGATGCTGGGTTGATTCGTCATTAGCATCACAAGCCTGTCGATACCAATACCAATACCACTGGTAGGTGGCATACCATATTCAAGCGCTCTCAAAAAATCATGATCAATAAACATCGCTTCATCATCGCCACGTTCCATCAAGGTGAGCTGCTCTTCAAAACGTTCCCGCTGATCTATGGGATCGTTCAATTCGCTATAAGCATTCGCAATTTCTTTACCATTAATCATCAGTTCAAAACGTTCTACCAGACCTTCTATACTACGGTGCTTTTTTGTAAGCGGACTCATTTCAACCGGGTAGTCAATAATGAAAGTTGGTTGGGTGTAGGTATGCTCGCTGGTAGCTCCAAAAATCTCGTCTATCAGTTTACCTTTTCCAAAGTTTGGAGATACATGAATATTCAACTGGTTGCATACCTGCCGCAATCCTGTTTCATCTTTATCACTAATATCAATACCTGTATTTTCCTTAATGGCATCCATAATTGAGATCCGTTTAAATGGTGCCTTGAAGCTGATTGTTTTATCACCAACAGGTACATCAGTTGAACCATGCAGGTTCATGGCAATCTGTTCAAACAATTGCTCGGTTACTTCCATCATCCAGAAATAATCTTTGTAAGCGGTATACCATTCCAATACGGTGAATTCCGGGTTGTGGGTACGGTCCATACCTTCATTCCGAAAATTTCTGCTGAATTCATATACCCAGTCAAAGCCACCAACTATCAGCCTTTTTAAATACAATTCATTTGCAATACGCAGGTAAAAAGGCACATCAAGTGCATTGTGATGCGTGGCAAAAGGACGGGCCGCTGCTCCGCCGGGAATAGCCTGCAATACCGGGGTATCAACTTCAATGGCACCCTGGTCATTCAAAAATTGCCGGATGGTATTTACCAGTTTTGTACGCTTGATGAACGTTTCCCTAACATCCGGGTTCACCACAAGATCTACATAGCGTTGGCGGTATTTAAATTCGGGATCTGTAACAGCGTCAAACACATGTCCTTCTTCATCCCGTTTAACAACCGGTAAGGGCTTAAGGCTTTTTGCCAGCAGCGTAATGGTTTGAGCATGTATACTTGTTTCACCAGTTTTAGTAACAAATACATAGCCTGTGCTTCCAATAAAATCACCAAGGTCAAGCCCTCGTTTTACAACATTATCAAAAAAGGATTTGTCTTCGCCCGGGCAAATTTCATCCCGTTTTACATATAATTGAATAATGCCTTTACTGTCCTGTATTTTAATAAAGAAAACTTTGCCTTTATCATTAATACTCATCACCCTGCCCGCCACACAAACTGATGCAAATGCATCTTTAGTTTCTTCTGAAAATGCTGCTTTGATATCCACCGAATAATGACTTACCGGGTACAATGCCGCCGGGTAAGGATCAATTCCTGCTTGTTTCAATTCATCCAGTTTCTGGCGCCTGATAATTTCCTGCTCACTCAAATGCTGTATCATAAATTATATAACTGCTTGCTTAAAAGAGGCGCAAAGGTAGGTTTCAAAACAAATGCACCCTTATTTGAAGTTGGAAGCGATCGAAAGAACTAAAAATCACTATCTAACCCTTTACAATTTCTTCATTATTGCTTTATGATTTGTTAACCGTTTGTTTACAGGCAGGTAATACCCGGATTGGAATTTTGGAAAACGATTATCATGCAAAAACGAAAGGTTGAAGTGGTTATCATCAGCGATGTTCACCTCGGAACATATGGCAGCCATGCTGCTGAATTACTATTATACCTGCAAAGTGTTGAAACAAACCTGCTTATTATAAATGGTGACTTTATTGATATCTGGAATTTTAGTAAGCACTATTTTCCTGCGGCGCATATGCAGGTTATAAGGCAGGTGATGAAAATGATGACGGATGGAACAAGGGTTATTTATATAACCGGCAACCACGATGAAATGATGCGTAAATACAGTGATCTGCAACTTGGAAACTTCGAGGTAGCCGATAAACTGGTTATTGAAATAAATGGCAGTTTGTGCTGGATATTTCATGGTGATGTATTTGATGCAACTACCAGGGGCACTGCAAGAATGCTGGCAAAACTAGGCGGCAAGGGCTACGATCTTCTTATACTGATCAATCGTTTTATAAACTGGAATTTAAGTTTAGTGGGAAGAGAAAAAATGAGCTTCTCCAAAAAAGTAAAATACGGTGTAAAAAAAGCAGTATCGTGGATTGGTGATTTCGAACAAACGGCTGCTGACCTGGCCATCGAGAAAAAATATGACTTTGTTATCTGCGGGCATATTCATCAACCCCAGAAAAGAAATATCACTACAAGTAAGGGAAAAGTAACCTATTTAAACAGCGGCGACTGGGTAGAAAATTTAAGCGCCTTAGAATATAGCAACCGTGAGTGGAATCTCTTCATCTATAATGAAAAGGATTTTGAAAAAAACAACCGGAAAGAAAACAAACCAGTGCTGGATGTGATTACCGATAAAGTGATGCGATTAAATTGGTAACATAAATAAAATAACATTCGTGAAAATATTATACGCAGTTCAGGCAACCGGTAACGGTCATATAAGCAGGGCAATTGAATTAATGCCCTATTTAAAAAAATACGGCGAAACAGATGTGTTTTTAAGTGGCTCAAATGCAACGCTTGAATGCTCATTACCTGTGAAGTTCCGAAGCAGGGGATTGAGTTTATTTTACAGCAAATGTGGAGGCCTTGATTATAAGAAAACCTGGATAAATAACAGCGTTATCCGTGCCAAAAAAGAAGCCTTGCAACTACCCGTTGAACAATACGATCTTATAATAAACGACTTCGAATACATCACGGCTCAAGCCTGCAGTATCAAAAATATTCCATCAGTTCAGTTTGGCCACCAGGCAAGTTTTATGAGTGCCAATACGCCGCGGCCACAACAACGAAATTTGTTCGGTGAAATGGTTTTAAAACATTACGCTCCTGCCACCCAATATATCGGTTTACATTTTCAGCCATATGCTGAATTTATTTTTCCACCAGTAATTAAAACTTGTTTCCGCAATAGCGAACCCACAAATAAAGGGCATATAACCGTATACCTTCCGGCATACCTGCAAAGCTGTATTGAACAGCATTTCCGCTCTATTCCTCACATACATTTTCATTGGTTTCTTGATGGAATAAAAGAACTGCAACGTATTGGTAATATCAGTTTTTACCCTGTAGATAACCATTTATTTAATAATAGTCTAATGCATTGCGAAGGTATTATAACAGGAGGCGGTTTTGAAACACCTGCCGAAGCTTTATACCTTGGTAAAAAATTACTAAGCATTCCTATCAGGGCACAATATGAACAACAATGCAATGGCGCTGCCTTAAAAAAGTTGGGTATTACAGTTATCAGGGATGCGGATACCGCACATTTTGCCGATGATATAACTCAATGGCTTAACGAAGTTAAAACAGGCGTAAAGCAGGAAGCTAATAATGTTACTGAAACGCTCTCATACCTGGTTGATACGTATCCTGATAAAAAAGAAGTTCATTCAATATCGCAGGGTTTATTTGCATAAAAATACAGGTAACATAATATATTAAAAAGCAGCTTGTAAAAACCCCGGTGTAAAACCAATTTGTTTAAAATTCATGTATTTTCTGTTCCTGTTTATAAAATAAACGATGTAAAAAGACTACCATTAATGAGCAGCTAAAAACATAAATATTTCTAATCTTTCGTCTTTTTAAAGCTGTGCTTTTGTTGTTTAATCGAGTTGAAAAATTGTCTTGATTTTTGTTTTATCACCAACCAGCCAGATCACATCTTCCCATTCAAATGCTGTAGTGGAAACAGGATTTAGCAAGCGCTCTCCTCCCCGTTCGATACCCACAACCAGGCCGTTGGTTTTTTCACGAATACCCGATGATTTTATAGTTTGACCTTTCAATCCGTTGTGTTCATCTACTACAATTTTTACGAGCTCGATATTTTCACCATCCGTATTTACAACCGCTGTTTCTTCTTCATTCATCGTTTCAACAAGACTGGCAAAATCCTGTAATTGCTTATCAGTACCTATTACTCCAATCTCATCGTATGGATATAATTTATCAGTAGCAGAAGGTGCATAAATAATGCGGTTTCCCCTCTCAATCAAAGCTATGTTGATTCCGAATTTTTCACGAAGCTGTAATTGATCCAGTTGTTTATCAATAAACATCGAGGTGGGACTAATGGTAACTTTTGAAAGGTGTGCATCCCACGGGGTAAGTGTTTGAGCAGACGTGGCATTTGCTATTTCTTTCTCATTAAGATTTGACAAAAACCGGTGTTCAATTCTTTGGTAAAAGTGTTGAAGCCTTTGCTTAAAGATGACCAGTACAATAATCATAACAACCGCTGTTCCCGCAAATGCGAGCCAGAAAGGAAAGAATTGACGGAATAAAATACCAACTAAAATAACAGCGGTGATATTTCGCAACACTTCGAGTGTAACCAGCGGACCATGGTTATACTTACTATCCAGCCACAGGGATTTATATGCTATACCCTGAATTTTTTTTGCCATCAGCGCCCAAATAAATGGTGCCATTATTCCAAGCGTAAGCAAAAGCGAAATCAACCTTGCCCATATGTTATCTTCCAGATAACCGGTGATAAAAGGTTTTAAATAGTATTTGCTTAACAGGATAACTGCAGCAATTATTACTGAGTTCAACAAGATCATTTGCAGGTAAGCATTGAACACAGTTCGCCAGTCGCTTTCTCCTTTAATTGTTTGTGATCCAACACTGTACCTATTAAGTGAAGACAACCATTTAGCCGGTAACTTTCGTTGCAGGAAAATAAACAGGGGATCTGCCAGGCGAATCATGTAGGGAGTGGTAAACGTAGTTATAACGGACACTCCTACCGCAATAGGATACAGGTAAACGCTGGTTACTTTTAGCGACAACCCAAGGTTGGCAATAATAAAAGAAAACTCGCCGATTTGCGACATACTGGTTCCTGCCTGTACCGATTGCCTGAGCGGTTTACCAGCAATGAGTGCACCACCACTTACAAAAATTGTTTTACCCACTAATACTATCAGTGTTAACAGGATTACGGGTCCAGCATATTGCCACAAAAGTTTTATATTAATCAGTATTCCTACTGACACAAAAAAGATGGCACCAAACAAATTTTTTACCGGTGTTACCAGGTGTTCGATGCGTTCACCATATACGGTTTCCGCTAAGATTGAGCCCATGATAAAGGCACCCAGGGCTGCAGAAAATCCTGCTCCACTCGCCAATACTACCATTCCAAGACATAGCCCAATCGCCACGATCAGCAATGTTTCGTTGCTTAAAAACTTGGATATAGCTTTTAATACACTAGGTAAAATATAAATACCGGTAAGGAACCAAAGGCAGAGGAAAAAAGCAAGTTTGAGAATGGCGATCATCATTTCTGTTCCTGCAGAAACCTGGCTTACTGCAAGCGTACTTAATAAAACCATCAGCAAAACTGCTACCAGGTCTTCGATGATAAGCACACCCATTACGAGGCTTGTAAACTGCCTTGTTTTCAATCCCAGTTCGTCAAAAGCCCTGAAGATGATGGTGGTAGAAGAAATGGCAATAATACCACCGAGGAACAGGCAGTCCATGTTTGGCCAACCCATCAGTTTACCAACCCCATAGCCCATTCCCATCATTACCAAAAGCTCAAAGATGCCCGTTACTGCTGCCGAAGCACCAACGGTAGCCAACTTCTTAAAACTAAACTCTAAACCTAATGAGAATAGCAGGAAAATAACACCGATATCTGCCCAGGTTTGAACTCCTGCAATGTCGCCAATGGTAGGGAACAGCGCAAAATTCGGACTAACGAGCAAACCAGCCAGTATGTATCCCAACACAACCGGTTGTTTTAATCGCCTGAACAAAAGCGTAATAATGCCGGCTGCACCGAGTATTAAAGCAAGGTCTATAATCAGTTTTGGAACATGTACCATTGGCACGAAAATAACTCCTGAAGAATGCTTAACCAAGTTTTGATCGTTCAGGCCTGGAGCTGATAGTGGGTATAATTTGAAGAATTTACTTACTGTTTTTCATAACAACCCATATCTGTCTTCGTACCTGATATTCTTGAATTACCGTCGAGGTCAATCAAAACTGCTGTGTTTCTTCCGGCATCAATTGCGGGCGATCCTTCCTTTAACCTGAAATTAAATTGTTGCCTTCCCGTACTAATGCTATCGAATAAAGGATCGGAATTTTTCAGGCAGTCGGTAAAAACTACGCCCGCGGGATCATTTTTTAACATGTATAAACAATTAGAAAATACAACTAAATCGTTGGAAGCTTTTTGAACCTGCAATTCATTTTCCGCATTTCCACCCTGTCCATATATAATGCAGTTGGAGAAGTTGGCGCTGAGCCCGCTTGAGATGCCACCCGCACTGTTACTTATAAAACAAACGGGTTGTTTGTGGTTTTGATAAAGGTTGGCATACGTCGCAATCGTACAGTTTTCAAAATCGTATTTGCCGCCGCCGGACAGTAACACATTACTTCCTCCAATACCGGCCTCTCCATCATTTCCGCACTGGCTAATAAGGCAATTAACAGCGCTGATACTTGCATTCAATCCATATACCCCGATGTCATAAGCATTGCTGATTTGGCATTGGCGCAATTGTAAACGGGCAGGAATTTGATTGAAGCCGCCCAAAACTACTAAAGCCTGGTAGGCATTGAATATATCGGCAAAAGTCAATTCATTATTCCTGCTTTTTTCGGTAAACACAATACCTGGCCAACTACCGGGTAAATCTTTATAAGCTGCATCCAGCCTGTCACTTTTAAAAACTACATGGTCTATTGCATCTTTGCCGCCATTTACCTGCAAGCTTCCATTTATTACAAAAGCTGCCCGGGCATTTACATACACTTTGGTGCCCTTTTCAATGGTTAACGTAGCACCTGTGGAAACTTCAAAATCATTTTGAATAACGTAAGGCAAACTATTGTTCCATGTAGTATTGGTAGTTATTTTTTGATGATTGATAAATCTCGCATTTTGTCCATAGGCCTGCAGGTAAACTTTCGATGTTTTTCCATTGAAATTTATCTCGATGCTATCCAGCAAAACAAAAGGGTTTGTTGCCTGGTTAGGATCAACTGTAACCCTTACAAATACATAAATGCTATCATTGGCATTCATTTCAATATTACTGAATTCAATCCCCGGCGTTCCGTTTACATTAATTTTAAAAGGCGAATTGGCGCCACCACCAAGTTTTAATTTACCAAGCAGCAATTTGCCGGAATTTGGATTTGAGAGAATTAAAGATTGGGTTATTGAACCAACACTTGTAAAAACAGTATCAAACCGAAGTGTATCAACACCTGCCTGTAAATTGGCACCAGGGCTCGTGATATAGCTGTCTTTTTTGCAACTTGTGAAAAGGAACGAAACAACAACTATTAAGTAGACTAATCTATTCATAAACGAGTTCAAACATAGCGATTATGCCGAACTGAAACCCGCTGAAGCAAGAAGCACTAAGTTTTTGAAGCGGCAGCCAAACTTGCCATAGATAACCGCAAGCCCGGAACAGAACATAAGATCTTTCCACAGGCTTCCATGGTTGCGCCGGTAGTTATAACATCATCCACCAATAATGCATGTTTGTTTTCAAGCAGGTGTGCATCATTTATTCCAAAAACTTCTTCCACATTCATCAGGCGTTCAAGACGAGATTTATGCGTTTGCGTTTCGGTAAACTTTTTTCTTAAAACGGCTATATTTTCAATTGGTTTGTTTAATACCGCCGACATGCCTTCACATAACAGCATCGATTGATTAAAGCCACGTTTCGCAAGTTTCTTTTTATTTAAGGGCAAGGGAACCAAAACATCCACGTCATCATAAAGGCCATTTTCCAGCATGCCATTAGCCATTAACTCTCCCAGGTAACGGCCGAGCGGCAGGTTTTTACGATACTTAACCTGGTGAACGAGGTGTTGTGTGAGCGAACCCTTGTTGAAATACAGGTAGCTAAAAGCATGTTGCACAGGAAGCCTGCCGTAAAAGATACGGGCAGTTGGATTGTCATCATGCCGCTCAAAACCCGTTTTTGGTAGTTCTTTCAGGCATTGCCAGCAAAGCATGTTTTTACTATTAAACAGGTCTCTGCCGCATCCTTTGCAAATGTTTGGAAAAAATAGCCTGGAAAAGTCCTCGAGGTATTGCTTTAAAGGCATGGGTGGGGTTTTTGGGACCATTAAAGTACGTAATCACCCAACCATAAAAAAATAAAAACTCTTAGAAGAGAAATTTATACACCTCCTCTACTTTACCCACCGGAATTAATTCAATTTGCTGTTGTTTGCCAAGACCTTTTATGTTGTATTTGCTCACGAAGATCTTTTCAAATCCCAGTTTTGCGGCTTCTGCTATTCTTTGTTCAATGCGGTTTACGGCTCTTATCTCGCCATTTAAACCAACCTCACCAGCAAAACAATATTGGTGTGATACCGGAATATCTTCATAGCTGCTCAGCAATGAAACCACCACGGAGAGGTCAATAGAAGGATCTTCAATGCGAAGACCTCCTGCAATATTTACGAATACATCTTTTACCCCAAAATGAAAACCGCCTCTTTTCTCCAAAACAGCCAATAGCAATTGCAATCTCCTGAGATCAAAGCCGGTTACAGTTCGTTGCGGTGTGCCATAAACGCTTTGGGTAACCAGGGCCTGCACTTCTATCAGCAGGGGCCGTAAACCTTCAAGGGTGGCTGCAATAGCGCTACCACTCAACGGCTCTTCTTTTTGGGTAATCAAAATTTCGGAAGGATTGCTAACCTGGCGCATACCTTTTTCCGTCATTTCATATATACCCAGTTCAGAAGTACTTCCAAAACGATTTTTCTGGGTTCGCAGCAACCGATAATTATAATGACGGTCACCTTCAAACTGGAGGACAGTATCCACCATATGCTCCAGTATTTTAGGACCTGCAATGCTACCATCCTTGGTAATATGTCCGATCAGGAAAACGGGAGTATTGGTTTCTTTGGCAAACTTTTGCAGTTCACCTGCACATTCTTTTATTTGGCTGATACTTCCTGCCGGGCTTTCGATGTACGGAGATTCTAACGTTTGAATAGAGTCAACGATGACAATCGCTGGCTGCAGCTTTTTTATTTCAACAAAAATGTTTTGGGTATTGGTTTCTGTTAGCAGGTAAAACTGGTCATTAGAAATTTCCAGCCTTTCTGCCCTTAATTTGATTTGCTGATCACTTTCTTCACCACTGATATATAAGATGGGATAACCTTTTAACTGAAGACCAATTTGCAGGAATAAGGTACTTTTTCCAATACCAGGTTCACCGGCCACTAATATCACGCTTCCCGGAACAATACCGCCCCCCAACACACGGTTTAATTCAGCATCGGGTGAAGCAATTCTTGGCAGATCTTCGGCATTCAGATCCTGCAGGAGAATGGTTTTCGGAGAACGCTTAGAGCCCGGTTCATTTGTCCAGTTTCGATTGTTTGCTGGTTTTTCCTCTTTGTGAATGACTTCCTGTGAAAAGGTGTTCCATTGACTACAAGCTGGACATTTTCCCAACCATTTAGCACTTTCGTAACCACATTGTGCACAGAAAAAAGCTGTTTTTATTTTACTCATGTAACCGTTGCCTGCAATTGTACAGGAAACATGCAAATGTAAGGAAGCGAAATTCTGTAGTTGTGGCAGATCAAGGTGAGTGGGGCGGTAATCTAAATCTAACCAAAATGCCTCCAGGTTATGAATAATTTTAAGCTTTAATAATTATGCATTAAAAATGCCTTTTCAACGAAAAGAACACGCCATTTTGGGCTTAAAAATGAATATTAATTAGTGCTGGTTTTGGTAGGGCATTAAAAAAGTCCATCCCGTAGATACGGGACGGACTGTTTACTTACTAACCCATTAAATTCTTCCGCTAAAATACAAATTAGGTGCAGATGGCAAAATAAAATTTTGGGTTTGTGAAAAACTTTTAGCCTTTTTAAACTTCAAAATACCACCTGAAAACAAAATTTAAAACAGCTAAAACTCGCCAGTTATAACTATATATATAAATGATAATCAATGAAGTAGGACTTTATTTTCAAAAATATTGATGACCATTTTAAAATTACAAAAGGCCCGCGATTGCGGGCCACTCATATGAAAATGATTCTTTTAAATTAACCTAAGGCTACTCTTTTGAATTCGGTCACTTTCAGGCCACCGTTTACACTTTTCAGGTATTCTGCGATGGTTTTGCTGTTGTCTTTTACAAAAGCCTGGGCCAATAAAGTGTTCTCTTTGAAGAAAGCGTTCAATTTGCCTTCAGCAATCTTAGAGATCATTTCGTCGGGTTTTCCAGCCATTTTCGGATCGTTTTTGATCTGGTCAACAACGATGGCTCTTTCTCTTTCAACGGTATCAGCAGAAATGCTGGCCGGGTCGATAGCTAATGGATTCATAGCTGCAATTTGCATAGCAACGTCTTTACCCACTTCAGCAGCCTCCTGGTTCAATCCTACCAAAACACCCATGCGGTAAGCACCGTGGATATAAGAAGCTACAAAATCAGCATCAATTCTTTCGAATTTGCTGATCCCGATTTTCTCTCCAATAGATGCCAGTTTATCATTTATCAGTTCAGAAACTTTAGCACCGTTTACGGTTACTTCGTTTAATTCTTCTGCACTTTTTACATTGTTGGCAACAGCTGCATCGGCAATGCTTTGGGCAAATGCAACGAAATCGGCGTTTTTGCTTACAAAGTCAGTTTCGCAGCTAATGCAAAGTGCAATGCCGGTTTTGTTATCAGCAGTTGTTTGTGCTATAACTACGCCTTCTTTTGCTTCGCGGTCGCTACGTTTTGCTGCAATTTTCTGGCCTTGCTTGCGTAACCAGTCAATAGCTGCTTCAAAATCGCCATTTGCTTCGGTTAAAGCTTTGCGACAATCCATCATACCAGCGCCTGTTGCCTGGCGAAGTTTGTTTATATCAGCTGCTGAGATCGCTACTGTACTCATACTTATATGTTTTAATACCTGTTCTGTTAACAGGCAGTTTTTAAATGGGGTATATAGAAATGCTCCAAACCAATCAGCAAGCTTTTATTCCGCTTCAGATAGTTTGGAGCATCTGTATTGCTTACTAAATCATTAGTTATCTTCCACCGCCGGGTCCAACACCAGGTCCGCCGGGACGACGTCCGCCGCCACCAGCATTTGGAACACGACGTTTTGGAGCTCCGCCAGGTCCGCCGGGTCCACGACCACCAGGTCCGCCAGCTGCGCCACCAGGTCCGCCGGGTCCACGTCCACCAGCACCACGTCCGGCACCACGACCGCCTCTTTCCCTGTCTTTACCATCATTGGCATCAACATCAAAGTTTGGACGGTTGTCGGTTACTTCTTCTTCAACTTCCTCATCTTTATTAGCCAAACGCTCAGCCAGCCCTTCAGCAATAGCAGCGGTCAGGTATTCAAGAATGATGGCAATTGATTTGGTAGCATCGTCATTCGAAGGAATAGCGAAATCTACTTTGTTAGGATCGCAATTGGTATCAACCATACCAAAAGTGCTGATCCCCAAACGTTTTGCTTCAGACAAAGCAATATGCTCGTGCCCGATATCCACCATGAACAAAGCAGCCGGGGCACGTCCCATCTGGGAAATACCGCCTAATACTTTTTCCATTTTGTCTTTATCGCGGGTAAGCGTTAAACGTTCTTTTTTAGTGATACTGTCCAATGTACCATCGGTCAGCATTTTTTCGATGCTCTGCATTTTCTTAACGCTCTTACGAACGGTATTGAAATTGGTAAGCATACCACCTAACCAACGTTCGGTTACGAATGGCATGTTTACACGCTGCGCACATTCTGTAACGATTTCTTTTGCTTGTTTCTTGGTAGCAACAAACATGATCTTTTTACCACTTTTAGCAATTTGCTTTAGTGCAGCAGCAGATTCCTGCAAACCTTCTACGGTTTTGTTCAGATCAATGATATGAATGCCTTTCTTTTCGGCGAAGATGTAAGGCAGCATTTTTGGATTCCACTTCTTTTTCAGGTGACCGAAGTGAACGCCTGCATCAAGCAATTGCTGCTGAAGAGATGTATTTTGTTCCATTTTAAATTAGATTAATGATTATCAATTATTGAGTATTACCAGATTGACTAAGGACCGCCCCGGCCAACCGGAGTAATCAATATTCAATAATGGACAATTAGCGTTTAGAGAACTGGAAGCTCTTACGTGCTTTTTTCTTACCTGGTTTTTTACGTTCAACACCACGTGGATCGCGGGTTAATAAACCAGCTGCCTTTAAAGCAGGGCGATAATCGGGGCTTACTTCAAGCAAAGCACGGGCGATACCCAGCTTTACCGCTTCCGCTTGTCCTTTAACACCACCGCCGGTAGCATTTACTTTTACATCAAACTTATCAGCACTTTCAACTGCTTTTAAGGGCTGCTCTACCTGGTTTTGCAGGTAAACAAGTGGGAAGTAAGTTTTGTAGTCTTTATCGTTTACAGTGATAACGCCGCTTCCTTTGCTCAGGAACACACGGGTAACCGCTTCTTTACGACGGCCTACTGCGTTTTTTTGTTTTTCCATTTATGGGAAATTTGAGATTTGAGATTTGAAATTTTCACCCCTTCAGGTGATTGGGGTTAGAATTTTAATTCTTTTGGTTGTTGTGCAACATGCTCATGATTGCCACCAGCGTAAACGAACAATTTCTTGTACATTTTACGACCCAAACGATTTTTAGGTAACATACCTTTTACTGCACGTTCGATAATAGCATCCGGACGGCGTTTCTGCAGGTCTTTTGCTGTTTCTTCCCTTAAACCCCCAGGAAAACCACTAAAGTTCTGGTACAATTTGTCTTCTAATTTGTTACCGGTAAAAACCACTTTTTCTGCGTTAATAACGATAACGTAATCACCAGTATCCACATGTGGGGTATAGCTGGCTTTGTGCTTACCGCGTAAAACCGCAGCAATTCTTGCACACATGCGACCAACGGTTTGATTGGTGCCGTCAACAACGTACCAGTTACGCTGCACGGTAGCCTCGTTCGCATGTTTGGTTGTGAAATGTAATTTGCTCATTTGTTTGTTTTTTGGACTAAACCCCGCCATCCCGGGATAAAACCCTGTTTTAAAATTTGGACGGCGAAAGTAAGCGCCTTATACTTCACATACAAGCTTTTTGACAAGTATTTTCAAAGACACCTCTGCAATCTATTGATTTTCAATAAACAATTTGACACAAAAAATTCCTTATGCATCTTAAATAACCTAAAAATATATTTTATATGTAGTTTTCCAGCTCGAAGCAATCTTAAAACAAAAAACCACCTGCTATTCACAAGTGGCTTTATATTCTATTGAAATCGTTTTTATTTAAAACAACATTTCATCTTCGTAACCATCATCGAATTCCGACTGGTTCATTTTACTCGGCTTTTCAATATATAAGGCAGCATCACCCGATGGGGCATTACCTGATGGGGCAACTGGTTTGAAATTGGTTGGAAGGCCGTTACCATAATTGGTATCGTTATCATCCCAGTCTACAAATTTTTGGATATGCAACAAGCCTTTTAACTGGATGGTTTCCAACGCACCGTTACGGTGTTTGGCAATTTTTACAATGGTTTCGCCCTTGCGGCTCTCTCCCATTTCGTTCTGGTTGATTTCATAATACTCCGGCCGGTATAAAAACATTACCATATCAGCATCCTGTTCGATGGCTCCCGATTCACGGAGATCACTCAACTGCGGAATTTTATTTCCCTCTTTACGTCCTTCAACTGCACGGTTTAACTGGCTGAGGGCAATAATTGGAACACTCAATTCTTTCGCCAACCCTTTCAGTGAGCGGCTGATGGTACTAATTTCCTGCTCGCGGTTGCTGTTTTTGTTTTCGCCTCCGCCACTCATCAACTGCAGGTAATCGATAATGATCATACCCACATTGTGACGGCTCACCATTCTTCTTGCTTTTGCCCGAAGTTCAAAAACGTTCAGGGCTGCTGTATCATCGAGGTAAATTGGTGCATCACTTAAAACCTTCACTCCTTTATTATAGAGCTGCTGCATTTCGTGATCTTCCATACGGCCGCGGGAAATTTTTTCCATGGCCACTTCACTTTGCATACTTAAAAAACGCTGAACGAGCTGGGCATTACCCATCTCAAGGCTGAACACACCAACGCCGGTCGGGCGAACAGGATGCATGGCCGCGTTACGGGCAAGATTTAAAGCGAAAGCCGTTTTACCAACCGATGGACGGGCAGCGATGATGATCAGATCGGTTGACTGGAATCCATTGGTTACCTGGTCAAGTTTTGCAAATCCACTTGGCACACCAGAGATATCGTCTTTTCTGTTCCGCAGTTCTTCGATCCTGTTTACCGCGGTAACCAATACATTGCTGATCTCATCAAAGTTGCCCTTTACATAACTATTGGTAAGATCAAACAACTTCGACTCCGCATCATCGAGCAAGCCAAAAGCATCAGTACTGTCTTCGTAGGCATCGCTGATGATTTCGCCACTTAAGCGAATCAGTTCCCTTTGTATAAATTTTTGAATCAGGATTTTACAGTGCGTATCAATGTGAGCGCTGCTCACTACCGAGTTGGTAAGCTTGGTAACAAAATAGGGACCGCCCACAATATCCAGTTCATCCCTTTTCCGCAGTTCTTCAACAACAGTCAAGATATCGATGGGCATATTCTTTTGTTGTAAACCCATCATCGCGGCAAAAATGCGCTGGTGAGAATCAACATAAAAGCATTCGGGTTTTAAAATTTCACTGGCGGCATCAAATGCATTTTTTTCCAGCATGATTGCTCCTAAAACAGCCTCCTCCAGGTCACGTGCCTGCGGAGGAACTTTGCCATAGACCATTGTACTTAGGTCCGGACTTCCTTTAACGCGTTTTTTTCGGTCTTTACCAATACCGGGTATTTCCATCAGATGAATTCAATAAGTGTTTTTCAAAGTTTCTTGCGGGCGGACGAACCTGGTCGATCAACACTTTCAGCAGTCAAATTGTAAGCCAAATAACAATTGGTGACCTATCACCGCTTTATTATTTAACCGGAATGACTTAAACAAAATGTGTCGATTTTTTAAAAAGGCAATTAAGATCTTCGTTACAATACTTCCATTTTCAGCAGGCAACCCAACCCAATTTTCACCCAATTTTCCCAGCGGACATCGAAGGTAATGGGAAAGCCATGCTTTTAAAAAGCGTACAGCAATCTTAATTTGTTCCATCAATAATTCACAACAACAATGCTACTACTAACAGCAAAACTGGGCTTTTCCACTTAAAAACACAGGCTTATCCCCAAATAAATTACTTATCAGGCTTTTATTAACAAAGTGTCTGTGAAGAAATAAACCTGCTTTTTTTAATTGATTATCCTGCGTAATAACGTATTCCGTCCCCTCTTCAAACTCGCTGAAATTTGGAATTGCGGTTCCCAAAAGTCCTGGTTGAAAACGAGACATGAGGTAATTAGTAAACCATTTTTAACGTTAATTGCCTGGCATCAGCCTGCAACAGAGATGTTATGTCGTGCCTGGCTTCAGAGAAAACATGCGTGAAAAAAGGCGGCTGTACGTTGAAATGAATCTCGCTTTTTAGCAACTATAATGGTTGCAAACTATCAGGCACTGCATTTAATTCATCCAATAAAACCCTCGCGGTCGTATCACCCATCAGCATCGCCTCCATCAGGAATCTTGAACCACGGGTGATATCCTTGGTAAAAACGCAGGGTTCGTAGCCATTTTGTTGCAATATTTCCGGCTCGTCGGCGAATGAATATAAAAAACCCAGTGTGGTTTTGGCAGGTAAATAATTTTGTTTGGCTGCACTTTCAAGCAGGTCGATTGCCTGTTTACAAGTTGTATTTTTATTGATATTCTGAAGGGCCAGGTTGCCATACTGGTACATGGCTTCCGGCACATCCCTGGCTACGAGGTTTTTGTAAATAACCAACGCCGGCTCGTAATTACCTTCCCTGGCATAAGCGGCGGCATATTTTAGTTGAGTTTCTGTTTCTTCATTTTTGTGCGACGTGATGATTCTTGGCGGACGTACTACGGCATCTTCTTCACCGGAGTTTGTAGTAGTTTCTGCTTCATTTGAGGAAACCGGTTTGTCGTATTTTATATACACATAAACCAACACCGCAAAAGCTATGAGTGGAATAAGGATCGCAACTACATTGATATAATTCGTTTTCCTTTTTTTAACTGGTACAACCTTTTCGGCAACAGGTTCTGCATTTACCGCATCCGCTTTTTGCAGGTTCCGGTTATAGCCTTCCTGTAATCTTGCTACCAATTGTTCGAGATCGGCTTTATCGCGGCGCAACTTGTCATTTTCCTTTTGAAGCCGGCTCAATTGTTCATCGCCCGCATCTTCATTGCTAACCACCTGCCCCATGGTGTTTCGTAACACATAATTATGAAGATCAATGCCGTTGGCGAAACGGTGTTCCGGTTTTTTTTGCATGCAGATATAAGCCATGGTCAGCAACCATTCCGGTACCTGCATTTCCTGTTGTTTCTTTTCTTCTGTCCAGTGGGAAGGCATATGTTGCCTGCGTAATTCCAGGGCATCGGGTACTGGTTGCTCCATATGAGCCAGCATCACATTGTTCCGGGCGCTTTCTCCTTTTTCAGATAACTGAAATGGAACAACACCAGCTATCAGTTCAAAGATCACAACACCAAAACTGTACACATCCGTTTGGAAGTACATATGTCCTTCGTTCTGCTCGGGAGCCATAAATTCAATAGCCCCTGCACGGCGAAAACTCGTACGCCTTTGTTCATCTGACATAACCGACAAACCAAAATCAAGCAATATATAATTGCCGGTTTTTGAATTGAATTTTACGTTGTTGCTTTTAATATCACCATGCTTTACATCAGCCCTGTGGCAATGTGCCAATGCGTTCGATAATTGCTCGGCTACCTTAATTACATCTTTTACCGGGAATACCGGGTCATGGGGCGGTGTCAGCAATTCGCCTAAATCAGGTCCCTCGATGTATTCCATTTCGATAAATGGGAAATTGCCCGATTCTGTAATTCCGGAATGAAGAATGGTGACTACGTTCGGATTAGGTGTTTCATTTACCTTCTTCAGTTTCAAAACCTCGTTCTGAAAAGAAGTATAATTTTTATCTGCTACTGTTTCGCTGTGAATGGGAGTAGGAAGGATTTTGATAGCCGTAATGATTTCACCGATGCGTTTCCCCTTGTACACAGACCCCTGGCCGCCTGTTTTAAGCGCACCCATATTTTCTAAACCTTCTGTTATGGTAAAAACCCTGGCCATAATTTAATGTGTGTTCCCGTTTGAGGGTAAACGATTGCAAAGATGCTTTTTTCCTACTGATCGTGGCAGATCGTGAATTCAGCAATCAAACCCGACCAGTATTTCAAATGTTTTTAAAAACCAAAAAACGATCGACTCGCTTATTCGAGGTACGTAAATTCAATGACTGCTGATTCTCCCAAAATTACCTGGTCACCTTCCTGCAATTTGTACCCAATTTCAGTTGTCTGTAATTTCCAAGGTTCACCACCTTCACTCCGAACTTTCATTTTATTGTGCGGTGGAATTCCACCTTCATCTGCATATAAAAAAAACGAACCGCTTTCATTATCCCATTCTATATGTGCATGCTGCCGGCTGATAGACTTATTACTATTGTTAGTAGAATCCGTTTTAAATGCAATGTAGTTTTTTCGGAAAAATCCATCGGCTGCCTGCACTTTTTCTTCCCGGCCTATATTGATTTTCCCGCTATCGGAACGAATGCTGTAAACCGGTTGGGGTGTATCCCCATTCAGTACTTTTATAAATGCAACAGATGTTTTTTGTTTTACCTGTGTGCGATTGGTAACAATTAACATCGCCGCATTAATATTCGATGCCTTAATAGCATTAGCCGGTGGCTCTGCATATTGAATCTCCAGCTTCCAGTCAGGGGGCAACGCAATAGCAAAATCATCGGCAATCCGCTGTACATCTTCATTTTTAAAACGATCAGTGATACCTTCATAAACAGCCGATTCATACACATGTCTTTCTTCATCAGAACAGGTCATGTATAGTTGAATGGTTTTGATGATGCCACCTTCACCGCCTTCGTTTTTTTGTAATTGTTCTTTTATAAACTGTAAAAGGGCACTGCGAATTCCCTTTACATCTGTTGGCCTGTTATTAAAAATATTTAGCATAGAACTCGTTTGTGAATAGGTATAAAATCATTTTAGTATGATCATTTATTGAGCGGAATCAACAGCATTTAAGTTGATCTCGTTTTTTATAGCAGCTTTCCTTTTCCCTGCTTCACTCATGGTAAGATAACCGCGTTTTACTAATAATGGAATTACATAATCGCCTGCAAGTTTAACTGCCTGGCTTGATCCCTTTGCATTTTCTATCCTGATGCAGGTAACAATATTTCCGCCGCCTTTTGCATTGGGTGCGAAAAACACATACCAGCCATCATTGATTCTCTCGCTCTTTAATATTCTCTCCGGTGTACCGGTTTTACCAGCTACTACCACACCAAAACGAATTGATTTATTCGCACTTTGTTTGATCATATAACTTTTTATAAGTTCGGCATGATGCGGATCTTTTGTAATCTTAACACCTTCTTGTAACGGCGCCGGCTTGCCGCTAACATTTATCACAAAACGATTTGGCATCATGGTTCCTTTATTTGCAACGCCGGCTGCCATCCTCGCTACTGAAGCGGGTGTTGCAACAAGGTTACCCTGCCCCCACGACATACCAGAAACTCCTTTTGCCCTTGTACGTTTGATGTTATTGGGATTATAGCTATTTAATGTTCTAAATTCAGTTTTTCGCCAGAGCTCCCGCCAGGTTTCCTGTTGTTCGGCATTGTTGCGTGGGTAATCGTAATAGTAGCCACCAACGCCATTTAAAAACATACCCGTTTGCAGGTATACGGTTGCCATTTCTTCCTGCAGTTTGTATTCATTGGCAAGTCTTATGAAAAATGAATTATTTGACCTTACAAGCCCTCTTTCAATATTGATAAAACCTGCTTCATCCGGCTCCAAACCTCTTGTACGGATCAGGTCTCCGGGATATACCCTGATCACCAGTTTTTCTGCCGAATCCCCCAGTTTGTTAAAAGCCGCGATAGATGTTGCCACTTTAGCGGTGGATCCTGGTTGTGTAGCCAGGGTAAAACCAATATCACTGTTTACATGCCAGCCCGGTAATTTATTTAAGGCAACATCACTTTGTGTTAACAGATCCCAATCATTTACAGGGGGTAATGGATAGGCCGCAGAAGCCAGCACATCACCCGTGCTATCGAGCATAACCACGATAGAAACACGTTTTGTTTTTAAAGAATCATCATTCGAAAGATCAGTTTGTAAATTAGTTTGCAAAGCTGCATCCACAGACATCTTCACATCCCGGTTGCGCTGTTTAAAACTATCAACTGCAGTACTGTTGATACCTGCCAGTAACAACGGCGCAAGGGCACTATAATCTCTTTTTTTAACCGTCATTTCAGTAACAGATTGTGGAAGAAATTTATCCTGTTTAAAACGCGATGCGCTTACTGTGAACTTCGATAAAGGTGTTGGAAATCCACGCAGTGCGGCATCGTGTTCGTACTCTGCGAAGTAACCATTAGAAGATCCACCGAATACTCCTGTGTTGGCGTCACCGGTCCAGAAAAACATCTGTTCGGCAAACGGGTAATAACGGTCCATGCGTTTATGCACTAAAGACTCGAGGTCTTCATTATTCATACCCAATGAAAGCAATGAATCTCTTTGGCCTTCTATTTGTTCCGGACGACTGGTAGCTAATATTTTTCCATTGCGATCCAACAAATTACCTGCCTGTAAGCGGTTCATTAAAATGCTGATACGCGGATTATAACTAAACATTCTTACGCCGTTTCTATCGGCCACCAATGCAGGTTCCACTACCCATTTTTTATTATCAAAAAGGTAACGCGAAACAGTAACAGAGAGAAAAACAATTCCAATTAATGCAGCTAATAACGCGGGCACTAAGTTGCTATCCTGCTGCTTTGTAATAAATTTCATTTGTGCCGGCGTTCCCTGCAAATGAGAAGCAGACAGCAAGAAACCTGCGGCTATCATATTGGTTAAAAGAGATGAGCCACCATAACTCATAAATGGCAAAGCAACACCCGACAAGGGTAATGCGCCGGTTGATCCACCGGCAATTAATAAGAACTGAATAAAAGTGCCAATACCAATACCTGCACATAAATAAAACAGGAACGGTCGTCCTGTTTGGCGCCCTATGTTGATAGAACGATGCAGGAATACCAGGAACAAAATAAAGATGCAAATGATACCTGCCCAACCAAACTCCTCACCCATAGATGGTAAGATCATATCGGTATGCGCTTCCGGAATTGTTTTGGCATAACCAAGCCCGGCACCCTGCCCTGTAATACCGCCACCCGACATAGCCCAGATCCCGTTTGCTACCTGGTCGCCACCAAAGACCTCGTTATTCCATGGGTTTTGCCAAATAGCTTTTCTATCGATTAATCTTTGGACCGGACCAGGAAATAACTGCGACAAATAAGGCACCTGGTCAAGCAACATAAAACCCGCCATAATAACAAGTGCCATTACCGATGATTCGCTGAGTTTTCTTTTCTTAACAAGCATAAAGAACAACATCACTCCTGCGGTAACAGCGGTAGCTATCCATGCATTTTTTGTAAGCCAGGTAGCCAGCACATACAACACAATTGTTCCCGCCATGTAGATAAAATCACCCCTTGAAAAAGAAAACAAAATGATGAATGTAAAACAGCAAACCATAGCCGGGCCGAGATCACCCAATAATAAAAACAATAGAATAGTAGCAACAATTGCAATCAATGCAAATGCAAAAAAAGAAGAACGCTTTTGCCAGGATGTATACTCAGATATAAATTTTTCATTGGCAGCAAAATAGCCGGCGAGAAATAAGATAACTACAAATTTTACGATCTCACTGGGTTGAAAACCAAACAGGTTTACTTTAACACCACTTCCTTCAGGGCCAGTACCAAACAAAATAGTAAGTACTAATAATCCTGAAGCAACAATGGCCCATGGCCACCCATTTGCAGCACGTCGGTTCCACTTAAAAACAAACAAACGATACAAGATAGAATCGGGTGTAAACAATTTCAAATCGAAGAGTAGCAATAATAAGATACCGCCCATGCCGGCACCGAAGTAAATAAGGGTACTCTTAGCAAGGAAGCGATCCCGCAATGGATCCTGCAAACTAAATAGCGTTATCAACGACAAGCCTGTTAGCAACATCAAAACAGGCAGTATAAATTGATCTGCTCTTGGAAAACCTATGGACAATACTATATGTAATAACAAAAACGAGCCAAAGAAAACGGCGAGGATAATTTTAAACCAGTGTTCTACTTCTTCGGGTGTTCTAACAATCAGTGCTTTTTCTTTTTTAAGGATACTGAAATCCCTCGTAGAAAAAAGATGGATGTTGTGTGGTGATTGCTTGAAAATAAAATTTACTTCTTTATCTAAATCAGTAATGCCTTGTGATTTTCCAAACTGGAAACCTGGCTGTAATGGCAGCACTTCATATGCCTTATTGTTTGGCAATCCTGCAAATGAAAAGGTACCCGCGGCATCTGTTCTTGCAAAAGCACTAAAAGTTTCCAATTGCAGTTTACCAGCACTATCTTTTGTAAAAATTTTACGAACACCGTCCCTAAATACAACAGTCCTGTTTTCAACTTCTTCACTCGACATTCCTGTTGCCAAACTATCTGCCGGCACAATTAGTTTTAAGCGCACCAGTACATTTGGAACTGCCTGCCCTTCATCGCTATTTATACTGCCGGAAATACGTTGATTACCCATATTCACGGGTGTTACCGCACTCACTTTCAACGGAGTTCTTTGTTCCTGCTCAAACAAGGTTGCATCTTCTTCATCAAAGCCAAGTAAAGTTCTGGATGCGAGCGCCCTTGCATGGTATCTTTCACCACCTTTATTATAAGCATCTGTAGCCGATAAATCAAATTTTCGTTTGTTTAATTCGCCAATATTATCAATTGGAACTGTTTGATTTGCAGTGCCAGCTTGAACAACTCCTGATACTAATGCAATGTCTTTAGGATCTTTAAAATAAAAGGCTTTGGCAAGCATTTTATTCATCTGTCCACCTGCATCTCCAGCATTTAAATTTATCATCGTTCCGTTTTTCAACCGCACCGGAACTTCAGCAAAATCTTTTTGCAAAACGGTAAATAAACTATAAAACAAAAGACCCATTACCAGCGAAACCAGCAATAGAAAAATGCGCTCAATATTTCTTGTACTAAACCGAGTGGAGCTTGAAACCATGTTGGTGAAATAATTATTTACTGGTGGAATCCGTTCTGAAAAGGGAATCATTAATATGGCCGGAAACGGCAATACCGGAAGGAAATTCAAATTGTTGTATTACCGGCACTTCGCAATTAACAAACCGAACTTTTCTTAAATGAATTCCAGTTTGCTTCGCCCAAACGGCCGCCTCAAAATTTTGAAACGACAGGCTGTCGAAAACGATATAGTTGCAATTATCCGACAGTACAAATGCGGGACCTTTAAAGGAAGACGCCGGTTGTAACACCGCACCATTTCCATAAATAACCAGCGAGTCTTTACTGATAAAAATAGTATCGGATATAGTAACCAGTTTTGAAACGCTGTCTGGCCTTAATACAACGGTTTGCATCAATGGTTTATTGATACTGTCCATCAAAGCCCGTTCTCCGGCATTTCGGTTATTCACTTCAGGAATTACATAACCCGCAGGTCTTTCCTGCGTTACCGGTTCTTTCGATTGAAGAAACATCCATATCAATGCAGCAATAGACAGTATTAATAAAGCAGATAAAACGGGAACTGCTATTGAAAATTTTCTATCTTTTTTTTCGGGGGGATAAACCTCTTTCCTGCCGGTGTCGTTTATAGATTCATTTGAATATACCGGGTAAATTTTTTGCGAAGCAGGCTTAATCGCTTCCTGCTTCAATTGTTTTTTATCATTCAGTACCAGCACCACGGTAATGTTATCACTTCCACCGGCATCATTGGCTGACTGCACCAATGCTTCTGCTTTTTGCTGCAAGGTTTGACTGCTATTTAAAATAGCTGCCATCGTTTGGCTGTTAATCATGTCAGTCAAACCATCACTACACAATAACAACATATCGCCCGGCAAAAAAGGAGACTCTCCGGTTTCGATATAATCTGCTGCATCAACAGCCATATCAAAACCCAGCGCCTTATTTATTTCGTTGCGTTTTGGATGTTGCATAGCTTCTTCTTCGGTAAGCCTGCCATTGTCTTCAAGAAAGCCAACAAAAGATTGGTCTTTCGTAATTTTTATTAATGATTTATCACGCAATAAATACAATCTTGTATCACCAACATGTGCATAATAAAATTTATTGCCGTTGATATCTGCAAGTGCTAAAGTGACCACGCAAGCCATGTGGTTATAATTCTCATTAGCGGTATTTTTCTTTGCATCCTGGATGCTTTGACTTGCATAAATAATCGACTGCTTTAAAAGAGATATAATGTCATCAGCTCCTTTTGATAAGGTATTTACAATGGCTTCCCTGGCTAAAGCAGCGGCTACTTCACCGCCTTCATATCCACCCAATCCATCAATAACACAGGCAGTTATAAAGCGCTTGGGTAAAGTCTCAGCAATGAATGTGTCTTCATTGTTTGTTCGTTGTTTACCTGTATCTGTAATGCCAACATAGTTTTTAGCCATTGTGTTTATTTGATTGCTTTATATCAATAAAATTGGCAATAAGTATTAATCCTGCTATCACTAATAAACTAACAGATAATATTTCTTTCATGAGGTGATCAGGCTTTAAAAATGTTTATGCCAGCAATGCCATTTAATACGATACGGGAATTAACCGGCAATTCAGTCCAGATTGGATTGGCAGCAGTACTTGCTTCTATTTGCTTTTCATTAAGCATGGTTTTCTCTCCAAAAGATGCCAGGTAAAATTTGTTTTCGCTTTTATTAAACTGAATTTTCAGATGCGGCGAATCCACCCATTCAGATGGAATGCGGAACATATCAGGCGCCTCTTTCGTTTCATCTTTACCCGATACCGTGATCTCGTTTTCATTCATTGAAAATTCGATTTTCTTACCACTGTATCCTTTGTCGGGTATAATGGCTTCCAACCTTGCCAGCAAGGCTTTTCCTCCTGCATTTATCTTGCCTTCTTCCAATACAAAGTCTTCCCTGTAAGGCACTTCATAATAGCCTTCACTGTAAAAAGTAAAACCCTGCAAAATATCGGGGTTAATATCAAATGTTTCTGCGATGCCTGTTTGCCTGGGTATGTAGGTAACCCGAAGATTTTCCTGTTTTTTTGGTGTGCTTACACCTTCAGGTAACAACTTTCCGATAAAACTTTTATCACCTCGCGGGTAATCGGGATGAGATACAAAACGGAATACCCATTTGTTACTCGCAGGTTCCACTGTCTTGCCTTGTTGTGCGTATGTTTTTAGCAGGCTATAAAACTTTTTTACTGATTCCTGTATGATCAAACCAAAAATCCCTTTTTTATAATGCATGAACTCATTGTAATCTTCCGGGTTGAAGCAAATGATGTATTCATGGTAAAACACCACCCTGTTAGCGAATGAAAGTTCTCCTATCGATTCCTGGAATTTTTCAACGATATAATCGTACACATTATCGGGAGTAAGAACCGGTATTTTCCTGGTTGTGACAGAAGCTTCTTTCTTTAAGAACCAGTCGTGCAAACCGATGCGCTGCCAAAGGGAAGCCTTTGAATTCATATTTATGTAGTTGTGCTTGTTTCAGTAGTTGATTAATAACGGCATAATGCCTGTTAACTTGTAATAGCCTTACTTTTTTTTCCCGAATAGTTTTTGAAAAAATCTTTTGACAGGCCGTTTCTTTTTGCTCTTTTCTGAATCGGTGTCTGCCTCGTCATTACTTGTTTTACGAACAGATTTCTTTTCTGCAACCGGTTCGGGCACCTTAAGGCTTTCTTCGTTAATTATGTTGAGTAAAGTTCCATTAAAACTGTTTCGGTGGGCTTCATTGTTTTTCCAAACAGGCGCTTCAGTACTATAAACGATCTCCCTGCTACCTTCAATGGCCGGTGCGGCTTTTTCGCTGTAGAGGCTGTCCCAGGTTTTACCACTATCCAGCGAAAACAGGAAATTCGACCTGCCTACATCGTAATAAACATTTTTAGAAGGATAGTAATAAAACTCCTCTCCTTCATGGGTTACGCTTATGTTTTTACAGGATACAATGAAAAAAGCAGCAAAAAAGATCCAATTAATGGAAGGTCTTAATTTCATTGTTGTGGTTATAAAAGTCATCCTTAAAATATCATTCCAACTGTTGGGCTGGCGACTGCGTGTTTTAAGCCGGAAAAGGTAACAAGTTAACCGGGTTGGCAGATATAGAAGTTGAAGTTTAGATAAGTTAACACCTTATTAGAGCGGATTGCCTCGCTTAAAAGCTGGTTTTTTTGACTTACTGTCTTACCAGGTTTTAAAAGATGCAAACAGTTGGGCGCCCGGTGCCAAATTGCCCGGGCACCGCCGGGCTGTCTGTTGTAGCTTACCGCTGCCGCACAAAGCCGCCGCACAGGTAAGGCTACAACTGCCCATCCCATGGCGCAAGAGTGCAGCAGTCAATACTAATATAAGGGTACGTAGCCGGCATAATTTTTCACAAAGGCGGCTCCGCTGGAGCCATCTTCGCACATGTAAAGTCAAACCAGGTTTCTTGCTGCTTAGGTATATTCTCCGCATAATTTGCGGCTAATACGCCCTTCATTAGCCGCAAATCACTGGTACACTACTCAAAAGATGGAGTGAACAGGTCAATTATCAAGATATCAAATCCTAAAAACAACATTTTTTATAGGCCATATAAGGAAACATTACGCCATTTCTCACAGAACAAACTTTAACCGACCACCTAACTCATCCATCACAAATAACCACCACTGGAACAATATTTATACCTTAAGTGTTATTCCGGTCAACACAATAAACTTTGACACATATGATTACCCACAAAGCAATCCTATCCTTATTTTGTAGCCTGGCCATTTTGGGATTGAAAGCCCAGCTCCCCGCTTCAGATAAAATTGCAGTTACCGGAGGCGAGCTGACCATTCAGCCTGTTACCCATGCAACAATGGTTTTGAATTACCACAACAAACAGGTTTACGTCGATCCAACGGGAGGCCTTGCGGCGTTCCCCGGCCTGGCAGCCCCGGATATTATTTTGATCACCGACATACATGGTGATCATATGGATACTGCCACCATTATGGCAATCAATACAAAAAAAGCAACACTGGTAGTTCCGCAGGCAGTAGCCGATAAATTGCCCGCAAGTTTCGACAAACAAAAAGTTGTTATCCTCAAAAATGGAGAAAATGCACAGCTGGAAGGCTTGGAAGTAATGGCGATTCCGATGTATAACCTGCCCGAAGATCCTGCGGCTTTTCATACCAAAGGCAGGGGTAACGGATATGTGCTGACGATTGGTGGCAAGCGCATTTATATTTCAGGAGATACCGAAGATATTCCTGAAATGCGGTCATTAAAAAACATCGATATCGCTTTTGTTTGCATGAATCTTCCGTATACCATGGATCCAACACAAGCTGCCGGGGGTGTACTGGCTTTTAAACCTTTGATTGTTTATCCCAATCATTATCGTGGGCAGGATGTAAATACTTTTAAGAAACTGGTGAACGACGCAGATAGAAATATTGAGGTGCGGCTGCGGGAGTGGTATCCATCGGCCAAATAACACCATGCTGAATACTTGTACAAGCCCTTTTCGTCATGGAGAAGGGCTCTTTTTTTTACCACATCCGGGGCAAAGCGCCTTCGTAATCCCAAACATTCAGCATGCCGCGGGCAGGCAAAGGCTCCTTAAATGCAACCGCATCCACCAGCAACCAGGCAAACCGGCCGCCGCTATAATCACCAAAAGCTTTCTCTTCCTTGGTTAATTGTGCTAAAGTATCTTCCGGCAAACCAGTGTGCGTTACGGGAACTACACCTGTAATGATAACAGAACCAATGATGGCACCAAAAGGCAAGGCATTGAAATCAGGAATATAGTTTTTGAAAGGTTTTTCTTCGGCAAAAATGCTACCCGATTTTCCCTGGCTGGCATGTATTAAAATAATTCCCCTGTGCCGGGTTGCCCAGCTTCTGGTTTCAATGGTTTTTAAACCCATTACTACCAGTGATGCCCATGGTTGCAGAAGCGAAATGGCTTTCATAAAACAAAGATGCGAAAGGCTCATTACGAATGAGCACTATTAAAAGCTTCTCATGCCATTCCAAAGACGTTGACCGCAGTCCATTTCAATATTTCAAAAAGAAATTTTATAAAATAATCTTTATGAATCTAAATATTTTTCCCACTAAGACTCGGCTTAAAATAAGCTTTTCTAATAGCTCTCATCAGTGATTGATCAATAACAGGCTTTAACGAATCAATTCATTCCCAGGTTTCCCATTTTGATACGAATTTCGTTCAACCGGGATATAGTTTTTGCTAATCTCTGGCACCTTTTTTGGACAATAGCAGGGCTATATACTTGCGAGTAATGGAATCATTATAAGTCCTTCTTAAATCCAATCAAATGAAAATTCCGGCCACACTGATCATCCCTGGTTTATTTGCTGTCTTGTTTTCTAGTGCACAACTACCTGTTGCAGATAAGATACCTATCAAAAAGAAAGAAGAACTAACTATTCAACCTGTAAGACACACCACCATCGTATTAACTTATAACAATAAAACCATCTATGTAGATCCAACGGGTGGTGCAGAATTGTTTGAAGGATTACCGGATCCGGATATGATCTTGATTACTGATATCGGTAAAGATCATCTCGATCTTAAAACATTGGAAAATATTCATACAGCAAATGCTATTATGGTAGTTCCACAGGAAGTAGCCTACCAGCTACCTGAATTGCTGATAAAAAAGAAATTAGTTGTTTTTCAGAATGGTGATATGAAGATGTTGGATGGCATTGGTGTAGCTGCTATTCCTATGTATAATTTACCCGAAACGAAAACGGCTTTTCATACCAGGGGAAGAGGAAATGGATACGTAGTAGGTATAGGTGGAAAAAACATTTATATCTCCGGTGAAACAGATGCCATACCTGAAATGAAAGAACTAAAAAATATTGACATAGCGTTTGTTTGTATGAACTTACCACATACCATGAATGCACAACAAGCTGCTGAAACAGTTCTTGCTTTCAAACCCACTATCGTTTATCCCTATGATTACCTGGGACAGGATATCAGCAACTTTAAAAGCATGGTAAACGAGATTGATAAAACCATAGATGTAAGAATCAGGAACTGGTACCCGGCGGGGAATACAGCGGGATTGGTTCATTAGTTCATTGGTTGATTGGTTAGTTAGTTGATTAGTTAATCAGTTGAATTGGTTAATTAGTAAATGGCAGATACCGTACAATTAAAATAGAAAAAATAAATAATCGATAGCGCAAAAAAACCCGGAAAATATTTCCGGTTTTTTTATTGTTGTAAATAATAAAATTAAAATTATTTATGTGGCATACAGAGAAAATATCCACGCATATTAGCCTCTAACTATTAGTCCAGGAAAGTCAAAACGCGGAGCACTCACCACTCACCATTCACCACTGACCACTCACGACTCACGACTCACGCCTCACGACCTCACCACTCACCATTCATCATTCATCACTCACCATTATATTTCCTAATCAGCTCCCTGCTTTTTATTCCAGATGTTTTCAAGTCTTCTTGTTTCCAACCCCCTTTTGAATTTGCTGTTGGAAACAACACGGAGCAGCTTTCATTTTTATCGGAAACCGACCAGGTGATCCAACTGACTTTATTTTTTTCGCACCAGTCGATCCAGTGCTGCCATTCTGTTTCATTTAAATTACCATCGCCACTTGCTTCCATACCGGCGCTTTCAGAAATAAAGATGGGGATGCCTTTTTTAAGTGCGTAATCACAACGATCGCGAAGAGATTGCTTATGTGTAGCTGCATAAAAATGTACGGTGTACATCAAGTTATTGAAACCGGTCAATGGCGCATCAGCTACTACATGAATATCCTGGTCCCAGTGTGGTGAACCTACCAAAATAATATTATCCGGATCTATTGCCCGTATGCATTTAATAACTGCTTCGGAATAAGCTTTTACATCCTCCCAGTTTTCATAATCGGGCTCATTAAAGATCTCGTAGATGATGTTGGGATGTTTGCCATAAGTAGTTGCTATCTCCGAAAAAAAAGCCTTCGCTTCTTCCAAATTAATACTATGGCTATGCCAGTCAATGATCACATAAATACCCGATTTAATGGCACCATCCACCACCGCTTTGATCTTTGCCTTTGAAACTTCAGGATCGCTTTTAAATCCTTTCTGTGGTTCTACACCCATCGCTGCTCTTACTACATTGCAATGCCAGTCTTTTGCCAGCCAATCCACTGCTGTTTCATTATAAAACCGCGGCCACCAGTTATGCCAGCCAAAGCTCATACCACGAAGAACAACTGGATTGTTCTGGGCATCGGTTAGTTGAATGCCGGAGACGTGGAGGGGGCCGTGGGTGGCGATGGGGTTTTGAGAAGATGCAATAAATTGGAGAAATGTAAGTACTGAAAGAAAGAACATTCTAAGCATCGCTAAAATTTATAAAACTAAATGTAGCGATCATTGAAGCGACGGTATGAATTCTGCAATTAATTAATCAGAAATGATAAAATAATGTGACAAATATTAATCCTAAAGCAACAGAAGAAACATTCGAAAATAAGTTAGGTAGTTGTCAAAGTTGATTTTGCAAATATTAGCCGGGCGATTTTTTACATCCGTTCATGTAAAAACTGTAACACGACAGCTTTTAATTTGTTGCCGCTTTTTGTATTAAATAAGCGCAGTCCACACGAAAAGCATTTTAAAAAATACCACCGTTTTGTTTCGCATAGCTACACATAAAAGGCCGCCTTCTCGGACAGCCTTTTATTCTACACCTTTCACCTCAATTCACACTACACACCTAATCTACCTTCTATCGAATCATCCATCGTTTTGCCCATTATTGCGCCGGCAATTCTTTTTACCAGCCCAACGGCCATATTGTGTTTGGTATCCCAATAATAACCACCATCGGGGTCAAATTTTATAACGGAAATACGGGGATCGTCTTCACCCTCGGTAAACCATGTTTTTAAGATCGGCTTCCACAGCTCCTTAATTTTTGCTTTGTCTTCGCTGATAGTCGCTATGCCATGCAGGCTTAAAAAATCGGTATAGTCAGAACCCTGGAAAAGCAACTGCACAAATGAATCGATCATTATCTCCTGGTTTTTATGACTATCATTTGCACTCAAAAACCAGATATTTCCCTGGTCATCCACTTCCTGGATTGCCATTGGACGGGTGGCGAAAGGCATACCAGTTTTTACATTAGTGCAAAAAAAACAGGTAGAAGCCTTACCGGTAAGTTCTTTGATCTTTTCTACCGCCTTTGTGCTATGCAGGTCTTCGTAATTATCCTCAACTTGTTGCTTGTTGATGCTATCCATATGGTTTTTTCTAATTGTATTAAAAAACTGTTCCTTGAGAGGATATAAAAGCTTTGTTTAAGAGGTTAACCGGGCCGGTCACCAGGGAGTAAACAATTTTCAAATATTCGATTTGCTGTTACGGCGTTTTGCTGATTAGCAGCAACATTTTATACTCAGTCGCGACTATTTTTTGAATTACTGTATTAGAACTTTATGCTCTGTGTGCCGGCGAAAAAACCAGTCATTTGAATGTGGCTCGTAATTGCCTGAAATCTTCTTCAATTTGCTAGATCACGTGCTGCCTGCTAAGTTTTGCCAGGCTTACTTCATCTGTCAGGTCGAGCCGGAGCGGTGTAATTGAAACATAATCGTGTTCCACTGCCCAGCGATCGGTTCCTTTTTCCGCGGCATCCAATGGCGTTACGGTAAACCAGTAATGTTTTCGACCCAAGGGATCCAGTCCCGGCACGATCGTACCATCGTACAAACGCACCGATTGCCGCGTCCACCTGATACCTTTCGGATTAGGTGGCAGGTTTACATTGTACAAACCGAGTTCGGAGATGGGTAGCAAAAGTTCCAGGCATTGATGAACATAAGGCTGCAGCAAGTTCCAATCGGGTTCGGTTTTTCCAACCGGTGTACTAAAGGCGATGCCCTTGATACCAAACAACACAGCTTGCTTAGCGCCCGCCAACGTACCCGAGTGCCACATTGAATTTCCGAGATTCGGCCCCATATTGATACCAGACAAAACAACATTGGTAGTAGAATGCAGGTGCGTTCCCAATGCCACACAATCGGCTGGCGTTCCATTCACCCGAAAGGCATCGATGTTTTCGAATGCAACAGGTGATTTTTTATACGAGAGCGGCCGGGAATGTGTCACCGCATGGCCCATGGAAGATTGTTCAACATCGGGGGCAACTACCGTTACTTGCCCGAAAGCAGTCGCAATACGTGCCAGCGCTGCAATACCAGGGCTGTAGATCCCATCATCGTTGGTTATAAGTATTTGCATAAAAAAGAAGTGAAATTTTCGTGCCGGCTGCGTTACAAAAGCGGGTATGATTTTAATGCCTGGTGTAAAAAAATGCAACGCTATGCCCCTGATACAGGTAATACATAATCCCGGTGCCGGCGACGGTGAACTTTCAAAAGAGGCGATAATTTCACCTCTTGAAAAAGCAGGATATACCTGCGTTTATCATTCTACCAAAAGCCTTCTTACCTGGAAAGCGTTTAACCTCGAAAAATCCGACGTTATTTTAATTGCAGGTGGCGACGGAACAGTTCGTAAAACTTGCAAAGTGTTGCTTGAGAAAAACTACCGCGAACGCCCGGTACCCATAGCGGTGCTACCTATGGGAACTGCCAACAACCTTAGCAAAACCCTGCTGCCTTTCCCCGATATTACTGCACTGCTTGAGTCTATAGGCAGCGCTTCAGTAACATCATTTGGTATTGGCCTTACAAACTTGCCCGACAAAAATTTTTTTATGGAAAGCTTTGGTTATGGCATTTTCCCTTTCCTGATGAAAGAAATGAAAAACAGGAAAATATCAGCAAATACACCAAAAGAAGAAGTTACAGCCGCCCTTGAATTACTACATGAACTAGTACTCACCTACCCCCCAAGACATTGCGAATTGATTGTGGATGAAGTACCGTTTTCGGGTGATTATATCATGGCAGAAATCATGAATATCAAATCCATTGGTCCCAATCTTTTCATCTCGCCAAATGCCGATCCATCCGACGACCGATTTGAAGTAGTGTTGGTGCCGACTGAAAAAAAGCAACAATTTGCAGATTATATAAGCCGCACGTTAGACGGTAATAAGGCAACGTTTGAATTTATAGAACATAGCGGCCAAAACATTACCATAATTTGGGAAGGAACCCATGTGCATATAGACGATGAGCTGCTAAAACTGGAAGAAAACACCGCGGTAAATATCAGGATCGAACAAAGTGTGTTCCGGTTTTTGGTTCCGGCCATCAAGTCTTACACGGCATAACGCTGTGCTCATTTCTTTTTAAACCAGCTTTTGATTTTTGTAACAATGCCTTTGCTTTTACCCTTTTTTTCTTCTTTGCCAATGAGCATTCCAATTGGTTTTAAATCATCCACGTTATCACAAATTACTTTTACAATACCAAGCATAGGAATGGCTACCACCATGCCGGGGATACCCCAAATAAGTTCGCCCACTACCAGCACAATTATGGTGAACAACGGGTTGATGGAAACTTCTGAACCTACTACCAGTGGTTCGATTAAATAGGTTTGGATAAACTGCACAACCAGGTACACTACCAGCACCCCAAGCACTATGCCGCCGCCCCCACCCTGTGATAAAGCCATGAGCATGGTGGCAGCCGTACCCGTAATATTTCCAACAAAAGGTACGATCTCCAGCAGGCCACAAAGCACGGCGAAAAAGAGGGCATTCTTTACACCAACTATTGAAAAGCCGATGCCATACATCACCCATAGCATGCCAATCATGATGGCGAGACCGCTTAAATATTTACCTGCCACTTTCACCGATTGACGGATGATATGCATGGCTTTTTGTTGGCCACCAGCAGGCACCATGGCAAGTATGGCTTTCTGTAGTTGCGTACGAAAAAACAAGAGGAGAAACAGGTAAACTAAAACCAAAATCGTATCTACCAGAACACCCGATAATGCACCCAGGAAGCCAGCAACCTGGCTGGCCGCTTTACTTCCACCGCCGCTTTGCTGTTCTTCCAGCATTTGCTGTTGCTTTTCGGTGGAAATGCCGGCGGTTGAACTTATAAATGCTTTCACTTTGGTGAGGTATTGGCTGGCATTTTGTTTCATTTTAGGAATATCTTCTGCCATACCAGAGACCTGAGTATAAATTAAAAAGAAAACGCCGGTGATGGCAGCAACCAGGATAAGCACGGAAAGAAAGACAGCCCATCCCCTTGCCAATCCTTTGCGCTCCATGCGTGCCGTTAACGGATGAAACAGCATAGCGAGCAATAAGGCAATGGTAAAAGGCGCTAAAAACGGCTTTGCAAAATAAAGCGCGGCAAAAATCAAAAAGAGAAGTAGCAGTATTTTTAAGGCTTTGTCTAATGCAATGGTTTTCATCGCATTTTCAAAATAAAAATAATGCCACATAGCGTGAGACGTGAACCGTAAGTCGATAATCAGAGACTTACAAGAACCTAGTTGCTATACAAGTGAGTGATTTCCGCCAGGGCGACGCAAGTCACAACGATGCTGATCACAAATAACGTAACCCATCATTGAATTGTGAACCGTGTGTCAGGAGTCGCTTTTTTTAGAATCCTTTTTGGGAGAGTAGACTCGCCTTTAACAGCAATTGGAATTGCTCCCGTTTGCCGTTTATCCGTGCGGTATTCTTATATTTCTAAAGCCATTACTTGTTAACTCTTTCGCCAACTACCTTCCGGAATCGTTCAAAACAGGATATTTTTTTCTACCTAATCATTCGAACTTCCACCGGTAATGCAGTACATTACTTTTACAAAGTTGTGCTTGTGTTTGCCAGTTATATAACACTGAGGTCAAAAAAACTCCACAGCCTTTTGAAAATGTTACCTCCACTGAAGATTAGGCCAGGATAGATTGCATCAACCAGGTAAGTGTTGCGTATTTCTTTAAAAGAGATTAGGACAAATAAATACGCTTCTTCTTATGATTAAAATATATAAAAGCAGGCTGTTTCCTGGGTATTAAAATTATTTTGATGAAACAAAGAATCCGCTATCTATTGCTTCCAATTATTATTTTAATTGTTCAGGTTTCATGGGGGCAGTTGTCCAAATTCAATAATCAAAATAATTACAGAGCGGTATTATGGAATAGCACTAATGGTTTATCACTTGGCAGGAAAAATATCATGCTAAAAGATAAAAATGGTTTTCTCTGGATTACCAGCCCTGTTGGTTTAAATCGTTTTGATGGAAACAATTTTAAAGTCTATCACACAGATAACACTACTCCCGGAACAATTAATGGATCTTATTGCTTCTCGATGGTTGAAGACAGCTTGCACAATCTTTGGATTGGAACCAACAAAGCTTTATCCCGGTACGACATCAAAAACGATACTTTCAAAAATTTTCCTGTAAAAAGTTTATCGGTCTCTTCTGTTGCTTCAATCATTCCTTTCTGGACTACCCGTAATGAATTGTACTGCATCGAAGGAGGCAACCAGGTAACAACTTATGATGTGCATTCCTTCGAAAAAAAAGTTCTTGTGACACTGGATGAAAATCGTCCCGTAATGAATCCAATCACCATTCCTCAATCTATTTACCATGCTGCTTCAAATTCAGTATGGATACTCTACGGCGAGTTCGGAGTCGCAGGTGGTGGTTTGTTGCAAGTTAATTTATCTGAAAAAAAAATCATCCGTCATGAATGGCCTTGCTTTAAAAAAATTCCTGGCCATGCCCATTATTCTTACGGCATGCATTATGATCCGGGAAGAAACTCCATCTGGTTAAATAATGTTGAAGGCCTGCTTGAGTTTAACCTCAGGGATAAACAATTTCATGAGATACCGGCATGTAATGAACTGATGAATCTTGATAATTATGAAATGATTGCGGGTATTGAACTTAACCAACAGGGAAAAGTTTTGTTGTACCGTTACTCAAAAGGCATTATTGTTTATGATCCCCTTACTAGCACAGTTGAAACGCTGCTTTCTGATCCGGATCTGCAACATAAAGTTTCAGATGAAAACATGAGTATCTATTGCGACCGGGATGGTATGATCTGGTGTGGTTATCTTCCTACCAAAGGCTTTTATCAATTGATTCCTTTTTCATCAGCCGTTCACCGCATACCTGTAAGTACCAACCGTCCATTAAATAAAAGCACTAGCCCGGTAATACGCATAGTACAGGCGGATACCCAAATATGGGTTAGCACCATGGATTCGCTTACTATACTTGACCCGGTAAACAATTCTTTACGACGTATAAATCCAAAAAAAATTTCGGGAGTAAAGGCTGAACATATAATTCCCATAGGCATACATGGACAAAAAGCATGGCTGCTTACATGGAATCCTAATAAAATTTATGAAATGGATATGCATAGCATGGTATGCAAAAAAATTCCTGTTAGGGATATATATCAAAAAGAAATTTTTGATATATATCCCGATTGCAATTCTATAAGTCCGTATGAAAATGGTTTTATATTTCTCATTGATGAAATAGGGATTTTTAAAGTTACCGGGGATAATGAAGTAGTGCAGCAGGTTTTGGATATGCCATATCATGTTAGCAGTATGGTTGTTGCAGCTGACAAAAGGATTTTCCTGAGATTACGCTTTGCAAAAACAAATCTCAGTTATTATGAAACAAACGGGAAGTGGATACAAACAGCAACCGCTATTGATAGTATCGAATGGTCACATGTTTTTTATGATTCTGCTGATTTAAGTTATTGGGTGGGTGGTATAAAACAACTATATCATTTCGATAAAAATTTTAAGCTTATTCGCCGATACACTAATAAAGACGGATTACCGGGCTTTGATGTGATAAGAATATTAAAAGATAATACGGGCAATATTTGGTTCAATAATTCACTGGGGAATATATCGCGGGTTCATGCAAAATCAGGAATTCTGACCACATTGTCTGAAAAAGATGGTCAAAAAATACAGGAATTTCCCTGGCTGTCGCAACAATTAAAAGACAGAAATGGTGATTTGTATTTTGTCGGAAAAGATGGTATAGACCATATAAATCCGAACAAGTTAGATCTATTTCCTCCTTCGCTTGTTTACCTGGAATCCCTGCAAATAAATCAGAAGTCGCCTCTGCTGAATACGGGCATTAATGAACTTAGAGAACTGTCGTTGAAACATTTTGAAAATACCATTTTGTTTGAAACAGGCGTAATTGATTATTATGCAAAAGGCAAAAGCAGCATTCGTTATAAACTGGAAGGAATAAATGATGCCTGGCAATATGCTCAAGCTAACTATACCATACGTTTTGAAAAATTACCACCTGGAAAACATAAATTAATTATCCAGGCTTCAAATTCAGGTAACAACTTCAATGGCCCTGAAAAAAGTTTATCAATAATAATTCTCCCTGCGTTTTGGAATACCTGGTTGTTTAGAGTAGTTGCAATAATAGTTACCGGCACCATTTTCTTTCTGTTACTGCGCTGGCGTCTGAAAGAAAAATTCCGAATAAAATTGCAGCAATCAGAAAAAGAAAGACAATTAGCCGAACTAAAGCGGAAGGCAACAGAATTAGAAATGCAGGCCTTACGTGCACAAATGAATCCCCATTTTATCTTTAATTCACTAAACTCAATAAACCGCTTCATACTTCAAAATAACAAAGCACAGGCATCAGAATATCTTACCAAATTTTCAAAGTTAGTAAGGCTCATCCTGCAAAACTCGCAGGCATCATTAATAGCTTTGGAAAGTGAGCTTCAATCGTTGCTTTTATACCTAGAGCTTGAAACGCTTCGTTTTGATGATCATTTTTTATACACCATAGATATAGAAAAAGACTTGGATGTTAGCGCCTTGAAAGTACCACCACTGATCATTCAACCCTTTGTTGAAAATGCCATTTGGCATGGCTTAATGCCTAAGGAGGAACAGGGTCATTTGAATATTGAATTATTTCAAATGGATGAATTGTTGTGTTGCCGCATTAGAGATGATGGTGTGGGAAGACCGAAAGCCGGCGAATATAAAAGCAACTCAGCAAGTACCTACAAATCAATGGGCATGAAGATCACTGCGAACAGGATTGCTATGCTCGGATACAAAAAACAACTGGATGACTTTATAACCATTAACGATTTAAGGCTACCAGATGGCAGACCAGGCGGAACAGAAGTATTATTAAAAATTCCTGTGATATATGATTAAAGCAATCATTATAGAAGATGAAATTCATTGCCAGGAAACATTGGCAATACAGTTAAAGGACTATTGTAAAGAATTGCTGTTGATGGCACAGTGCCGTTCGGCAAAGGAAGGACTTGAAGCTATTGCAAAATACAAACCAGACCTGGTATTCCTTGATATAGAAATGCCGGTTATGAATGGTTTTGAAATGCTGGAGCAATTAAAAGAAATTTCTTTTGCCATTATTTTCACTACCAGCTATGACCAATATGCTATTAAAGCTATCCGGTTTAGTGCACTCGATTATTTATTAAAACCAATCGATGCAAACGAACTAATAACTGCCGTAATTAAAGTTCAGGAGCAGCGACATCTTCCCATGGCTGAACAATTTCAGATGCTTTTAAAAAAAGTAAATGGAAAGAACAGCGGATTTTATAAAGTAGCCGTTCCAACTTCTGAAGGCTTTGAATTGATACCAGCAGACCAGGTAATTTTTTGCGAGGCAAATGATAATTATACCCACCTGGTAAATAAAACAAAAACGAAAATAATTGCCTGCCGAACTTTAAAAGAGATGGAAGAACAATTAAAAGACTTCCCGTTTTTTGTTAGAGTGCATCATTCATACGTTGTTAATCTTAACGAGGTAACAAAATATATACGTGGTGAAGGTGGCTATCTTGTAATGAGTGATGGTTCCACTGTAAGTGTTTCCCGCAGCCGCAAAGAAGCGTTGATGAAATTTTTTTAAAAGGTTGTGTTATATAAAACTTCAATCAGTCCCGTCAACCACCAGGTTATTTATTTTGAAGACTCACCAACTACAGGCTAGTTTTCCCACATCACTTTCTTATTCCGCTAACTACTCTTTGGAGCTGGTATGTGGCAACTATTCATATTAGTTTTAAGAAGCAACTAAAAATGGGAATACCGGGCATTTTTCTGGAATGAATAGTGGCGTATTTACGTTGTAGAAAATACGATCATAGTTTGTAAAACCGGCTTGTTATTCAAATAATAACCCGCAACTTCTAATGTGTAAATGATCAATCTGTATGTCTACCAAAAATCGAATTTTTAAAGCTGCCGTTTATCAGCAAAAAAGCCGCTTAAATAAGTAAAAAAATCCACTTACTGATTTGGCATTTACACAGTTTAAGTAATAAAAAATGAGTTAACAAGGGTATCATTCTTCATCATAATCACATTTTAACATGAAACATCAAACCAAACATCTACCTGGATTGGCGCTAATACAAATTAGCCTCATCCTGCTCTTTGCAACTTCCTGCCAAAAACAATATGATCAACTTGCCAGGAATGTAACTGTTACCAAAAAAGACCAGGGTCATTTAAAACAAACCAACACCCATTCTTCTGAAGTAGTTATTAAATGGCTGAATGTGCAGGCTGAAATGTTGAAAGTGCCATTGGCACCAGGTGCCACCACACAGGGAGCGGAACGAGCCATGGCTTATTGCGGCATAGCTGCCTATGAATCTGTTATGCCCGGTATGCCGGCATATCAATCGCTTGGTGGACAATTGACCAGTTTTCCGTCTATGCCCACTACTGAGCCTGGTAAAGCCTATCATTGGGCAGCTAGTGCTAATGCGGCGTTGGCCGAAATGAACCGGCAACTTTTTCCCGGCGCCTCCGATGCAAACAAAGCAAATATTAACGCCCTCGAAATTGCCTTGCACACCGTTTATGCAACTGAAACTGATGCCGCAACCCTGCAACGTTCGGTAGCCTTTGGAAAAGAAGTAGCTTCCCGTGTTTTTGCGTGGGCAGCATCAGACGGCTCGGCGTATAATCCGCCTTATATCCCCACTCCAGGCTTTGGCATTTGGGTACCTACCGCGCCTACACAACCCGCTATCCCCTATGCTGCTCAACGCCGTGAACTGGTACCGGGTGTTTCGCAGGGAGCTGTTATTGAACCACCGCCACCTTACTCTACTGATCCCGGTTCCGCTTTCTGGGAAATGGCAAAAGATGTGTACGACAAATCGCTGGCCTTAACACCTGACCAGCTTGCAATGGCGCTTTATCACCGCGATGCACCAGGTTATCCCGGCGGCGGACATTTTGTTCCCATCTTATCACAAGTGCTCACAAAAGCGCAAACCACGCTGGATAAAGCAGTGCTTGCTTATGCAAAAATGGGTATCGCAACGTATGATGCTATCAAGATTTGTTTGACACTCAAGTATGTTGTTAAAACGGTGCGGCCGGTTACCTATATCAATGATGTTATGGGAATTGCATGGACAACAAAGATCCCTACTCCTAATCACCCTGAATTTCCATCGGCGCATGCTGTGAACAGTGCTGCCATTGCAATGATGTTAACAGATGTTCTAGGAGCAAATTTCGAATTCTCCATTAACACCTATGATTACCTCGGCTTTCCTGAACGTAGCTATACTTCATTTAAAGCAATGAGTAATGAGATGTCGAATAGCAGGGTATTTGGTGGTATTCACTACCAGGCATCCTGCGATAAGGGGATATGGCTGGGAGAAAAAGTGGGCCAAAACATTTTAAGTAAAATAAAGTTCCTCAAGGACTGAAAACTTGTTACCCTTTCTACACCCTTTTTCGACTCAATTAAAGAGCAAACTTCCAGCAAGTTTGCTCTTTTAATTTAGGTAAGTAACTGCTGGCTAATTTCAAACCCAGCCTATCGTTTGCTCCTATACCAGTAATGATTTTCGGACTGTCGTATAAACAATGAATTTAAATTGAATGAAAAGAAATCAGCGAGTTTATTAATGAAATTTTTTTTATATGAAGGTGGAAAGAAAGTTCGCATCTAATTAAAGTCGTATTGGTACCGAACTTTCCGGAACAAGTATAATTAACGTTACAAAACAACTATCTTACATAAGCTAATATACTCATGCATTCTTACCTGAAATACTTGTTGCTTATTTTACTTGCAGTAGCCCTTGCTTATGTTTCCTGTAAGAAAGAATACTCCTGCGAAAACTGCCTTGTGCGCAACCAGCCTCCCATTGCAAACGCAGGCAGCGATACATCCATCGTACTGCCCGTAGATAGTATATTGCTTGATGGCACTTTATCCTTTGATGCTGATGATGGAATTGCAAGTTATAAATGGATAAAAATAGCTGGTCCTGATACTTTTTATATAATAAATGATTCACATGTGACCAGTTCCGTAAACCAGTTGGTAAAAGCCATTTATCATTTTGAATTAACTGTAACAGACAAAAGTGGGCTTAGTTCAAAAGATACTGTTCAGGTCGCTGTTTATTCACCGGGGACTACCAACAGGCCGCCTGTTGCAAAAGCTGGTAGCGACACCACGATCATTCTTCCAGTTAATTCAATGATGCTGGATGGCAGTAATTCAAGTGATCCTGATAATAATATTTCCAGCTATGCGTGGACAAAAATTGCGGGTCCATCTGCCTTCAACATCACAAGTAATAATAGTGTACAAGCCCAGGTTATAAATCTTTCAGAAGGTGTGTACCAGTTTGAGTTGAAAGTAACAGATGCTGGCGGATTGTTTTCAAAAGATACTGTAAGTGTAACTGTAAAAAATAGTATTGAAATAAGTTGCGGATTTCAAAAAACATTAATTGGCAAGCTTTCCGTTTATCGTTATGGGTTCACTACTGCTGTTTCAGGAAATAAAATAGTTTTCGCTGCAGGTTGGGAATTGAGTTCAACAGTGGGATCCATACCTTCTTCCCGGGTCGATATTTATGATATGGTAACACAAAAATGGTCCATCGCAGACCTGGACGATCATGCTGGTCATGTTGCAGTGATTTCAGCAGGAGATAGAATGTTTTTTGCAGGGGGAAGCCCGGTCTCTAATCAAAATACAAATGCAACATCAAAAGTGGATATTTATAATACATCAACCAATACCTGGACCAAAGCTGCGCTGAGCGAGGCACGAAACGGATTGAGAGTTGCTAAAGCTGGAAACAAAGTTTTGTTTGCGGGAGGTATCAATGCTTCCGGGCAGTCATCTTCAAGGGTTGATTTATATGATTTAATATCTGGTGCCTGGTCGTCGGCTAAATTAAGCCAGCCTTCCACTGATTTTGCAGCGGCACTTGGTAATAAGGCAGTTTTTGGGGTTGGTACAAACGCTGTTGATATTTATGATGCTTCATTAAACAGCTGGTCTACCGTGTCTTTTATGAATGCACAATTTGGAATGTCTGTTACTGCGTTATCTGGTAAATTGTACCTAGCCGGGGGTTACTCCCTTGTAAATAACAATGCTGATTATGTGGTATCTAAAGTTGTACATATTTATGATGTAGTGACAAATAATTGGACTACAACCAATATGTCTCAACCAAGGGCTGAAATGTCAACTGTTGGTGCAGGGAGCAAGATCTTGTGGGCTGGTGGAACAGATTCAATCTCGTCAAACGTTAATGGAGATCACATGAGAAGTATTTACAATATTGAGATCTATGATATAAACTCCAGGCAACATGCTCACCACTCTTTTACATCATATGCTTTAACACCTGAAGCAGTAATTATTGGTAAGTCGGCATTGTTTCATAGTTCGCAGAACGAATTACATGTATATAACTTTAATTCCGATACATGGAATGTTTGTGCCATAGATTTAGGAGGGGCCCCCACTTTTACCGAAGCACAAAATAATTTGTATGTCGCAGGGCCGGTTGGCAGCTCAAATGATAACGTTTCGGTGTGGAAACTGTCGTTCTAATTTTATTACAAAATATCGGCTTTGGTTATAAGCTTGCCGTTTCCCGAAAAATGTAGTTAGAAGGCAAACCGGGTAATGGTCATCAAAACCTGCCGCCTTACATTTGCCGCATGGAGCAACAATTTGAAACGGTAATAGGCCTGGAGGTACATATCCAGCTCTCCACTAAAACCAAGCTTTTTTGTGGCGACAGTGCCGCTTACGGTGGTGCACCAAATACCCATATTTCTCCTGTCACCCTGGCCCACCCCGGCGTGTTGCCTGTGCTTAATAAAAAAGCGGTTGAATATGCCATCAAACTGGGTCTTGCACTCGAATGCGATATCACCCGTTATAGTTTTTTCGACCGCAAACATTATTTCTACCCCGACTTGCCAAAGGGTTACCAAACCAGCCAAAGCAGAACGCCGGTTTGCATGGGAGGCCGCTTAAAAGTCTCCCTGGCTGGCGGAGAAAAATATGTACAGATCCATCATATTCACCTGGAAGAAGATGCTGGAAAAAGCATTCATGATGCCGATCCTGAGTATAGTTGCATTGATTTGAACCGTGCAGGTGTGCCACTTTTGGAGTTGGTAACCGAACCCGTAATTGGAAGCAGCGAAGAAGCTTCCGCTTTCTTAACCAACCTGCGTAAACTGGTGCGATGGACGGGTATTTGCGATGGTAATATGGAAGAAGGCAGCCTTCGTTGTGATGCCAATATTTCCATTCGGCCGGTGGGTGAAAGCAAACTGGGCACCAAAGTGGAAGTGAAAAATCTGAACAGCATTCGCAATGTTCGTCGGGCCATTGATGCGGAAGTCGAAAGACAAACCAACCTTTTGCGAAATGGTGCAACCATTATCCAGCAAACCCGTGGTTATGATGCAGATACCAATACCACCAGCGGGCAAAGAGATAAGGAAGAGGCAAATGATTACCGTTACCTGCCCTGCCCCGATCTGCCACCTTTTGAGATCAGCGATAGCTGGTTGGAAGAAGTAAAAAACCTTTTACCCGAATTGCCTGAAACGCTTTTTGAAAAATATACTACTACGCTTGGTCTGCCGGCAAAAGATGCCGATGTGTTGACAGAAGAGAAATCATTAAGCGATTACTTTAATGCACTTTTAAAAGAAACACCTCATATAAAAGCCGCCGCCAACTGGCTTTTGGGACCGGTTAAAAGCTGGATGAACACTCAGAACTCAGATATTAGTCACTTTCCGTTGCAACCCGCGCAATTGGCCGGTATCATCGAAATTGTGCAAAGTGGTACGGTAAATTTCAGCGCTGCTTCTGCCACTTTATTGCCTGCTATGTTGGAGCAGCCTGGGGCAGACGTACTCGAACTAGCAGCATCGTTAAACCTGGTAATGGACAGCAAAGATGACGAGCTGGAAGGCTGGGTTAATGAAGTACTGGCCAGCATGCCCGAGAAAGTAAAAGAATTCCAGAAAGGTAAAAAAGGATTGATTGGATTGTTTGTTGGCGAGGTAAAAAAACGCAGCAAAGGCAAGGCAGATCCGAAAAAGACCACAGCTTTGCTGGAAGAGAGGTTGAAAGGGGGGAATTAGGAATTATACGGGGGATTAGGAATTAGAGTATTGGGAATTAGGGAAATAGGTATTACGAATTCGAGGTATACAAGGCTTTAAAACCAGAAAGATCACCGGAATATAATCCATCGGAGTTTGTAACCGACATGTAATCTTTTCTTTGAGCGAGTCATGTTGTTTTAACGCTTTTGATCAGGCTGTTTTAGTCTATATTTTACTTCTGCTTCGTGGTGGTTTTGTATTTTACTTCCTCATCTTACAATTCATAGGTAATTCTTGCGCCATGTATGAGTAGGGTATAGTTGAGTGGCCAGTCCTGTATACTTACTTCAAGCCAATGAAACTCGCTATTGACCACATAATTTAATGGTACTGCAAGGGTCCTGGTTCCCGCTCCTGAAACACTTCCGGTACTGGCTACTTGTGAAACATTCTCCGGGCTTCCGTTAACTTCCCGAACCAATGTAAAAGTCATGTTCTGTGCTTCATTCCAGTCTTCAAAATACCAGGTAATTTCTTTTATCACAGCACCAACCGGAAGCAATAGGGGCGCCTGGAATTTATACAATCCAGCTCCGGGATTAGTTGGGCGCCTGCCTGTACCAGGGTAAACAGTAGACCATCCGTTAGAAGACCGGTCAGGCAAAAAAGCCGGGTGTGAGATATATAAAATTTTAGTGGCTGCGGCAGGTGAAGGTTTCCATTCAGCATTGCCATTGGCATCGGTGGCCGTAAGCACATCCCCAACAGAGGGGTTGCCGCCTCTGATACGAACAGTGCCGTTCACATCTAACCTGGCGGTTGGCGCACTTACACCAATGCCTAAATTTCCTGCGGTTGTTAGGGTCATTTGCGCTGGCGAATTGTTGGTGGCAAACTGGAGGTTGTGGTTGCTCCAGGTTTGTAAATAGGCAGAAGTCAGAGAAGTGTAAAACCCCATTTCCACCGTGCCGTTCTTTTGGGTTATTCCCTTGTTGTTTTGTGCAACTACCGTAAGGGGGTACAATGGTGTAGTTGTGAAAATACCAACGTTTTGGGCTAAACTGCAAAGACTGATTGTGCAGGCTATAGTAAGACTAATAAATTTATGCATAGCTTAATTTTAAATGATCTTTTGAATGGAATGGAAAGGGAATCGTCTTAAGAAAAGGATGTATTTTTTGTCAGGCAGAATGAATTTCTATTCATAGGTTATCATAGCCCCTTTAAAGCGAAGCGATGCATCGCTCGACCAACTAAAAGTGCTAATATCTAACCAATAGAAATAATTTCCCAGGGTATGGTTTACGGTTACATTTTTAGAAAAATCGACATTTAAAGCACCACCGCTACTTATTGTTGAAACTGTGTTTGGATCTCCGAAGAAGTCTCTTACCAGGGCAAAATCCAAATTCAATTCAACATTATTATCGAAATATTTCCAGCTGATTTCCTTTATAACCGTTCCTACCGGCAATAACAAGGGTGCCTGGTATCTATAGTCAGCCGCGAGATAACCTGTGGCCCTGCGGGAAACGTTATTAATATTTTCATACCCCATGTAGCTAATGCTGCCTGTAAATGCAGAAAAGGGAACAAACATTGTTTTGGTGCCACCTGTTACTGGAACGGCTTTCCATGCTGAATTACCGTTTATATCAGTTGCATTTAGGATCCTTCCTGCAGCAGGATTGCCGCCTTGCAGGCGTATGGTTCCTTCAATATCAAGGTGGTTGGTTGGTGCTGTTCCAATGCCAAGGTAACCGGCCGTGGTCAATGTCATTTGAGATGGCCCGGGACTGTTAGTGCCAAAATGCAGGTTATAATTGCCATAAGTTTGGAGAATGGCGCTGGCGACCGAGGTATAAAAACCTATCGCCACTGAGCCATTTACCTGTGTGATCCCTTTGCCTGATGGTGGTGCCACTAACGTTAACGGGTATGCGGGTGTATTGGTGTTAAAGCCTACATTTTGTGAATGAAGTAAGCTGGAAAATGTCATCACAGCTAGAAATAGTGTTGCAGTTTTCACTGGAGTTGATTTTGTGAATACAAAAATGAACAGCTTGTTTCTTAAACTAAAATCAAAGCTGGCAAGAAGGATAGTTCATACTATAAAACGGATATAACAGCCATTCAGACGTTTTCCGGATACAATTTCATCTCATAAAACCAGGTGAAATACTTTATACATTGTTCATAAAAGCACATTCTGACCACTAATTTGCTGGCTGACTATTGGAATATTCATTGAAAGCAGGCCAGGCCTGTACAATGAGTTGTTATTCGGGTAAATTTGCGCTCTTTTAATGCGATCAATGAAATACATTTTTTTTATCCTGGGACTTTTCACACTGGCATCTTGTAATAACAATGGCCCGCAATTACTAACCGTGAAAGGAACCTTCACTGGTGTGGCCGGCAAAAAAATATTGCTGGCAGAATTGCCTTTTAACAGCCCGCAGCGATTGGTGCTGGATTCAGCTACCCTGGATAGTTCCGGCAATTTTAGCCTGAACACCATCCAGCAACAGGAAGGAATGTACCAGTTGTTTATACAGGATGGCCCCGGCCTTTTACTTATAAATGACACCACCGATATTGAAGTGTATGCAAATATTGATAGCCTGGGAAAATACAAGGTAAAGCATTCAGAAGCCAGCAGGTCGATAAAGAGTTTGTATGACCGTTTAGGCGGACTGGAGCAAACTGCCGGCAAAGCCAATGAGATGGCAGACAGCATAGCTAAAACCAGGACACCGGATAGCCTGCAGGCACCTTATTTACGTGCCCGTGATCATAGTAATAAAATGGTGACCGATTTCTTAAGTGCTTACCTGGGGATGGAAAAAAATGCCACCGCGCTTTGGTATGGGTTAGGAGTGGCTTCCCATTTTTTCACGAAGGAACAATGGGCGCTGGCAGTAGAAAAAGCCGTTGCAAAATACCCGCGTCATCCTGGTATTAATATGATGAAAGTGAGTGTGGCATCAGCACAACAACAGGCAACAAGTGGCCAGGCTTTATTAAATAAAAAAGTACCGGATCTAAGCTTGCCGGATACAAGCGGCAAGGCGATATCCGTTAGCCAGTTCAGGGGCAGATGGTTGTTGATCGACTTTTGGGCCAGTTGGTGTGCACCCTGCCGCACCGAAAATCCCAACCTTGTAGCTGCGTATAAACAATACCGCAATAAGAACTTTACCATCCTGGGCGTATCATTGGATAAGGATAGAGCCGCCTGGGTAAATGCCATTGCCAAAGACAGTTTAACCTGGCCGCAAATGAGTGATATGAAAGAGTGGGACAGCAAAGCTGTTGCAACGTATGGCTTTAACGCCCTCCCGTTTAATATTCTGGTGGATACTGCCGGAACCGTGATTGCAGTGAACCTAAAAGGGCCTGCTTTGCAGCAGAAGCTGAAAGAGTTATTAGTGAAGTAGGGGGTTGCTTAATTGGTTGATCGGTTAAGTAGTTGATCTGTTGATTAGTTAATTTGTATTTAAATCCCAATATCACAAAATCTCAAAATCAAAAATCCCACTCTATGAATATTGAAGATCTCCAGGCATTATGCAAATCCTTACCTGCTGCTACAGAAACCATCAAATGGGGTAACGACCTGGTATATTCGGTTGGAGGCAAGATGTTTTGCGTGGCTGGTCTTGATCAATCTCCAACTACCGCTTCTTTCAAAGTTACCGACGAAGAATTCGACGACATGTGCAGCCGCGAAGGTTTTAAACCGGCACCTTATGTTGCCAAATACAAATGGGTTTGGATGGATGATCTTTCAAGAATGAATAAAAAAGAATGGAAGCATTATGTAACGCAGTCTTACGAATTAGTAAAGGCGAAACTTACGCCGAAAGCTAAAAGAGAAGCGGGATTATCGTAGTAAATTCTTTGCCATATGGAACCAAAAAATTTACCCGTTGGTTACTGGATAAAGCAAGCGGACAACCTTCTAACCGAAGGTATAAACCGCATACACGAAGTCAATGGCCTAAACCGAAGCGCATGGCAATTACTGCATTTGTTATCGAAACAAACAACGTCTGATATTGTCACAATTATTGAGATAATTGAACCCTTTGGTGATGCGGGTTCTATACATGAAATTCTGAACAACTTGCTTCAAAAAACTTGCTTTTAAAACTATAAATCATTCCTTTTCATTGACAGATGAAGGACGTGAATTGCATGACCGCTGCTTTAAGCAGCAACAGGAATTCAGGATAAAAACCATGCAGCATATTTCAGAGGAAGATTACGAGGTTACGATAAGAACGTTGCAGCAAATGGTGGCGAATCTTTCTTTGAAATAAAGAAACGCTCACAAGTCGATTGATGCAATAAAAAAAAGGCTACCTCAAAATTGAGATAGCCCATTTTATTATTGGTAAATTTTCAGAATACTAAATTATTGGCAAGCAACCGCTTCAGTTGAACCTAACACAACATCATTTCGTTTTGCGCTCCAGGCACCAATACCATTTCCACCTTCAAAAGTAATGGTAACAGTTACAACCTGACAAGCTTCAACTGTGCCTTCCCACCTTGTAACACTTGATGAACTGTTTATAACTGCTGGATGGGTAAGATTGCGCGTCAACACGTTACTTGATGCAGTTGAAATAATTGCATCATCGGTTAACCCACCCTGGATTACAATTGGACCAGCTTCTGTAGCAGTGAATGTAAAGGTCACTGAACCATCACAACCATAATCAGCAGTTAACGCATTTACACATGGGTTGCAAACTCCAATAAGACCATAGGTATCGCCTCCTGTGATTGGCAATGCACCATCGAATAACGGAACTTCTGTAAGTGACCATGTTGTAACATCACATGCTTTCCATCCACTTGCTAAAGGAAAAGTATATGTCTGATTAACACTATTCGTCAAAACTTTCGTTTGATCATTTCCGTTTACTGTAACCTTAACAGTTGAACCAGATCCTGAAGCAGCTGGTGTCCTCGTATAATTTAATACTACAACAAAATCGGTTTCAGTATTATAAACAGTATAAGCAATTGCCTTACTGTTTGATCCGATTGCACCAGTGAATGATCCGGTTTTTGTGTAATAGTCACCTGAACCATGCTCAATACACACAGCACTACAGGAGGCAGGATAAGTCATTGCTGCTAATGGGCCAGCATTGGTTTTTTTTGCAGAAGTACTTGCAACCTCTTTTTGACAACCAACAAAAGTTATTGCACTGATCATTGTAGCCGCTACGAGCAGCAAAGAAATTCTTTTCATTGTACGGGGGTGTTTTTGTTAAAAAAATTGAGGGAAGAAAGATAATATACTCATCAATTAATAGCAATAAAAATTATTATATATGCAACAGCTTTGCGATAATTGTTGAGCTTTTCCCAAGCTGAGAGCAAAAAACTAAAAAAATGAGCAATGCGGCAGGGCATTGCTCATAAAAATCATACTTATAAAATCTTACATGTGTATTTTTCAACAATTATACTGCGTTAACCTTAGGCGCTGTTTTCTTCTTCCTTAGCAAAGCCAGCATAATTACCGGCAGGAAAATCAAGTTGGTAAAAGTGGCTATCAGCAAGGTAAAAGAAGTAAGCCAGCCTAATGCCTTGGTGCCGCCAAAACTGCTGAATACAAAGATCACAAATCCAGCTACCAGTACCAACGAAGTATAAATAATGCTAATACCTGTATGCCGGATAGTGGCCGTGGTAGTAGCAAGGATATTATTATGGTGCTCGGGTAATTCCTGTTTGTAATTTACTAAAAAACGGATGGTAACGTCAATGGCTATACCAAGGGCCACACTAAATACCAATACGGTGCTTGGTTTTAAAGGCACCCCTATCCATCCCATTAATCCAGCTGTTACAACAAGGGGTATCACGTTAGGTATCAGCGAACAGATCAAAATACGAAACGACCGGAACAGGTATAACATGCACAAGGCTATCAGTAAAAAAGCCCACATCACACTTTCTTTCAGGCCATTTATAATAAAGCGGCTGCCTTCTAAAAAAGTAACACTGCTACCTGTAAATTGTATGTTGTAAGCCGAATCATTTTTATAGGTTACAGGTGCATTGGGATTATCAACCGGTCCATCCACTACACTCAGGTTAAAGATAGAATCCGATTTCATCCGCAGGTTTTCCAGCATCTTAGGTAATGCCACTGTTCCAATATCAGCCATGTTGATACTAATACGAGCCCGTTGCTTGGAACTATCGGTAAACGTTTTTACAATTTTAGATAACTGCGAACTGGTATCACCAGTGTTTCCTTTCAGGTAAGGCGATAAAAAAACCAGGTCAAATTCGTTGGGTACCGCATAACTTAAACTGTCGCCATCATAATACGCCTGCTTGGCAAACTTCAATCCTTCTACCAGGTTAAGGGGCCTGGCAAACTGCGGCATTCCAGCTATATAGCTTGATAGTTCATCTATCTTCTGGATCGTTTTTAAATTACGCGTTACTCCATTTTTCCTTTTGGTATCAATCACAATTTCAAGCGGCATTACCCCACCAAAATTTTTCTCAAACCATTTCAGGTCCACATAAATTTTATCTTCTTTCGGCAGGTCATCTACTATAAAACCAACCGATTTTAATTTCAATATTCCAATGGCAGAAAACACCAATACAACCGCTGTAAAACCATACACTAGCCCTTTGCGATCAAGCACCCAATACTCAATTTTTACCAGCAATCTTTCCAGCACTCTATTGCGCAAATATTTTGTATGATGTGCTTTTGGCGGTGCCATATAACTTAGCACTGCTGGGATAAATATCAGCGAAATAACAAACAGGGCCATGATGTTGATACCTGCTACAATTCCAAACTCTTTTAGCAAAGGGCTCTTTGTAAACGCGAATACAAAAAAGCCAACAGCCGCAGCTATATTACAAAACAGGGTAACAATTCCCATACGACTTACCATCGTAAGCAATGCGGCAGTTTTGAGTTCGTTTGCAGGTAATGTTTTGTCTTTAAGTCCTTCTTCCCAACTCATATGAAATTTGTTGAGGAAGTAGATACAGTTTGGTATGCCTATAACAATTATCAACGGTGGTATCAGGGCTGTTAGCAATGAAATTTTATACCCTAACAAAACCATGGTGCCTACTGCAAACAAAACACCGATAATAACCACCATCATCGATAGCACCGTTGCACTAAAAGAACGAAAAAATAAGATAAGCGTAATCATTGCCAGGCCGAGGGAGCCAAAAAGAAAATAATTCATTTCCTTTTTTATACGATCTGCAACCTGTGTACGAATCAATGGCAGGCCGCTTTCATGCGCCTGTACGCCGGTTGCTTTTTCATAATCGTCCACCGCGTCTGTAATAGTTTTTACCACCTCAGTTCGTTCTTTGCTGGCGAGCAACCTGCTGTTTATACTGATGCCCGCGAGGTAAGCATTCGAATCTGGATTATACAACAAGCGCCTGTAAAAAACCAGGTTCTCAAATATGGTTTTTGCTGAATCTATTAAAGGCTGTGTATTGATGGAAGCCGGGAACAAGGGTGTTGCCCGCAAAGTTTCGCTTGTATCACTTTTTGTTAGGTTTACCGCACTTGCTACCGATAGGATGCCTTCAACTCCCTGTACATTTTTGATGGTCGCCAGCATTTGCCGGTAAGCATCAAAATGTTGCTGCTTGTAAAACTCAGGATCCTTCACGCCTATTACCAGCATGTTTCCATCTTCACCAAACTGGCTTTTAAAGGAGAGATAGTCTTTGTATTTTGAATTATCAATAGGTATGGATTTGGCAAATTCGTAGCCCATTTGAACTTTACTAGCCTGCCAACCCATAAAACAAGTGGCAGCAAACAACAACAACAATAAAATTACCCGGAACCTGAGAATGAATTGTCCTAGTTTATACCACATGTATTTGAACGAATAAAAAAATTATACCTGAAAGGCAATCATACAGGAAGAGTCAAACTAAAATCCGACAACTGTAAATCTTTCCACAGGCAATGGATGCCATTCCATTAAATAGCTTTCAACCGCAAGGTTTTGCTTAAGCGGTGCAAAGAAAAACAAATAAAGGGTAGTAAACATGGCTGTTAACATATTAGCCAAATTTCTAAACAGTTAATAAGAAGCCTGTTGACCGGCACCTGCGTATTTTTGATTGATCAGCATTCATACGCAAATACATGTTACACAAAACGAAAGCCATCATTTTAAAAGCAACTCCCTATGGCGACACCAGCCTGGTGGTATCTGCTTATACAGAAGCTTTTGGCTTGCAGTCATATATGGTTAAGGGTGCCCGTAAGCAGGGAAAAAAAAACGGTAGCCAGGCCATGTATTTTCAACCCGCCGCTATCCTTGACCTGGTGGTATACCACAACGAATTGAAACACCTGCAGCTGATCAAAGAGATTAAATGGAGTTACCTGTACAACGAAGTTTTGTCAAATGTCACCAAGTACTCGGTGGCTTTGTTCATGATCGAACTGTTTAGTAAATGCACCAAACAAACCGAAGTCAACACCGAATTATTCGCTTTCATAGAAAACACACTAATGATCCTCGACCAAACACCATTAACCGTAACGGCTAACCTGCCCTTGCATTTTGCGCTACAGCTGGCGGGGGAGTTGGGTTTCAGGCCCGAAGACAATTACAGCAATGAGTGTTCTATCCTCGATCTGCAGGAAGGCCGGTTTGTGAACCAATTCCCTGTTCACCAGCTATACCTTGAGGGCAAGTTAAGCGAGATAACCTTCGAACTGTTGCAGACCGACAATCCCGTAACCCTATACCGCATCAAATTGCAACAACAAACCCGTCGCCAATTATTACAGGCCTACGAACAATTTTTCATGTACCATATCAGCGATTTTGGCTACCTGAAAACGGTAAAAGTGCTGGAGGAGGTTTTGGGCTAAGAGAAATTAGGAATGAAGGAATTGGGAATTGGGGAGGAAGGAATTGGGAATTGGAATGGGGGATGGCGGATTGGGGAGGAATTAGGAAAGAGGGATTAGGTATACAGGGATATTGGGATTTTGGGATTTTGGAATTTGGATTTTGTATGAATACATGGGGCCGTCGGCGGAGGAAAATGTATCAGCATTTGTTCCGGCTGCTGCTGGCCAGGCCCGCGGCGGGCTGCCACGAGGCGTGGCACCAGCTGCATCCGGCAGCCCATCACTAGGGGAACATAATTCAGCAAAGCAGCCCTGTGAAACAAACACATCAACCAATCAACAAATCAACCAATCAACCAATCAACCAACCACCCAACTACCCCTCTTTCTTCAGCGCCAAAATACTCCAGCCCGTTTCTTCTGCCACAATCGTATTGGTCAAAATACCCAAACCATCAATCTCCAGTTCCACTATGTCACCTGCCTGTAACCATTGTTCCTGGTAAGTCGGGTCATTTAGTTTACCGGTTCCATTCAATTCAAGAAAACAGCCGGTACCGACGGTGCCGCTACCGATTACGTCCCCCGGATGCAGGGTAACACCATAGCTGCATCTTTCTATTATTTCAGCAAAGGTCCAGTCCATGTCACCCGCATTGCCGTTACTCACTTCCACCCCATTCACCCGGCATTTCATTGCTAAATTCCATGCAAGTCCTGTATGCCCTTCTTTCGCAGGTATTTCAAAATCCATTAATTCATCAATGGTTACCAGCCAGGGGCCAATTACTGTACTAAAATCTTTTCCCTTGGCGGGCCCAAGATTCAGCGCCATTTCCTCCATTTGCAGCTTTCGGGCGCTGAGGTCGTTCATAATCATGAGGCCACCGATATACTGGTCAGCTTCTTCGGCCGGAATATTTTTCCCTGAACGGTTAATAACAATGGCAAACTCCAGTTCAAAATCCAGTTTCTGCAAATGATCGGGCATCACGTTTACTTCGCCGGGACCTTGTATCGCATTGTGATTGGTAAAGTAAAACGTGGGAAAACTATCAAACTCAGGGATCATTGGAACGCCTCGGTTACGCCTGGCAGTTTCCACATGTTGCCTGAACGCATAACCATCCCTGCAACTGGTTGGAAAAGGTATTGGCGCCAGCAAACTGGCTTCATCAACAGGTATTCCTTTCGCTTCGCTGATACGGCCATCCACGATAGCCTGGTTAATTTTTAAAGCCCCTTCGATAGTATCATCCCAATAATTTAAAAACATGGTCATGGTATTGGGCAATTCAGGATGCAGCTTGTCCATATTGTACAAAAAACCATTGTAATAAATGGCTAACTGCTCATGTCCGTCGTACAGGTGTGTTACTAATTTCACTGGCTTTATTTAAGGCGCCAAAGATAGCGGAGGAGGGTTATGGCAGCAGGAATGGTTTAATTAAAAGAACAAGTCGTTACCGGCGCTATAAATAACCAAAGCCTATCTTAACTTCAGCGTATGAAACTTACTAATTGTCCGAACTGTAATAAATCGCTAACCGGGATGATGAACTTAACGAAGTTGACAAATAATGAACAAACTGAATTCGTTAATAAATTTCTTAAACAGGATAAGGAAGGATATTGTACTAATTGCTATGCAGATCAAATAGATACGGTCTACATTCAAATGGATGAAAAGAAAAAGACGCTAATTGAAGAACTGATGGATTCTATTCCATGTGTGCCGATTATTACCGGGCCAGCACCTTATAAATGGGATTATGAAATTATCGGAATTATCACCACCCAAATAACTGCAGGTACAGGGTTTGCAACTGAATTGTCGAGATCAATTGCTGATTTGCTTGGTACAACCTCAACTGCCTCTAATAAAAAGGTTTCCCTGGCAACTGAAACATGTAAAGCAGATCTGCGGCTTCAATGTATCAAAGAAGGTGGGAACGCAATAATTTCAACCGATATAGATTTTAATGAAATTGGGTCTGGTAGCTCTAATATGCTAATGGTTTGCATGGCCGGTACTGCTATTAAAGTTAACGACCTTAATTACTTTTCGGAGAAATCTAGGGCTTCAATTGTCAGGCTTAGTTCCTTAAACGCTGAAATTGATGATTTAGAGCGGCAGGTGCAATCCGAATTTATATTTTCGATCACACAGCGGTATAATTAACATAACAAGACTAGAGCATTAATCACCTGTTTATTGAACCAAATTTAACAAGGAGAAAGAGGCGCAAAACTCCGTAACTATTTAAATAAATTTAAGTACGGGCTGAAGGTGAAAAACCTATAGCGTACGGAGCCACCCAGTTGAGTCAGCCAACCTTTTTCCTGAAGTAATTTAACAAGATCATTAGCAGCTTTCGTACTTAGATCACAAATGGTTTCTACCTCTTTAACCGACACAATCGGCGTTTTAAATAGTTCATGCAATAGTTTTAGGCCATTAGGGGCTCTCCTGCCTAACTCGGAATGTGCTTCAATTTCAAGCTTTGTTTTTAGTTGTAGCACCGTAGAAAGAGTGTTTAACGCTATTGTCGAGGTTTCTTCAATGCCAATTAGGAAGTATTTTAACCACTGAAGCATATCGTCTTTTTCCCGAACGTTTGTTAGGTTGTCATAATACAAGGATTTGTTTTTTTCAAAAAAAGTACTTAGGTATAGCAACGGCACGTCTAATATACCTTCCGATACCAAAAAAAGAGTTATCATCAGTCTTCCGATACGACCATTGCCATCGAGAAAAGGGTGAATTGTTTCGAATTGGTAGTGAGCTATTCCTATTCTTATTAATGATGGCACATGTATATCCGTGTTATGCAGAAAGTTTTCCAAATCGCCCATCAATGGATCCACAAAGTGCTTTGCCGGGGGAATAAACACGGCATCATTTAAGGATGCTCCACCAATCCAATTTTGACTTGTACGAAATTCGCCAGGCATTTTATGTTCACCCCTTACGCCTGATAATAATGTTCGATGCGCTTCACGTAACAACCTAGATGATAAGGGGAGTGTTTTTAGAAGTTCTATTGATTCGTTCAGTGCCATTGTATAGTTATGGACTTCGAGCCAATCGTTTTTTCTCTTCGGATCCACTTCTTCAACGGGCAACAAAGCTTCATCTATATTGGTTTGAGTGCCTTCAATCCTACTGGATATCACCGCCTCCTTAAGCACATGTAGTTGTATGAATAAGTTTAAGTTGGGCACGAGTTTAGAAAAAGAGTTTAGACCACCCAATTTTATTGAAGCCTTTTCTAACAGAGTAAGTAAAATCGGGTCGGCAGTAACCCATTCTTTATTAATTTCATTCGGCACAAAGTATTTGAAGCCAACTCCTTTTTCAAAGTGTCCGGACTTAAATTGATCAATTAAATGATTATCATTTTTCATAAGGGACTAAAGTACACTTAATTTTAGCTAAGTTTACTTTAATGGGGTAAAAGTAATCTTAGCATTTTCTAAGTTTACTTTTTGCAATATGTCCGGACAATTAATCATACTTACCCGGGTTTATCCGGACATTTTTAGCTTGTAGAAATTGTAGTCACAAACAGGGCTATAAACGCAGAGAAAAAAGTTACAAATCGTTACGCTTCTTATCAAACGTCTGGAAACGTTTAGAGTGCCTTTGTAGATGGCTACAAATTGCTACACTATTATAATATGATACTGGTTGATACAAAATCCAAAAGCATAACAGTATTATTCAGATGTTTTAGAGGAAAAGCCCCAGTCTGGCCCCGAACGTAAATTATTAAACATGAAAAAAGCGCCTAAGAAATTGTAGATCAATTAATTAGACGCTTTTAACTTGTGGTGTGGGCCGGAATCGAACCGGCGACACAAGGATTTTCAGTCCTTTGCTCTACCGACTGAGCTACCGCACCATCCGCTGTTTTTTCAAACCGGGCTGCAAATATAGCCGCCTAAGCCAAATAACAAAAAACAAATTCGGAAATCGCTATTTATTTAATTACGGCAACCTTTAATACTGTTTCGGTATCAGTAACAATGGGTCCGCCAATAGGTGGAGCAAGCGTTAATTTAACCACGCTTCTAATACGACCCACATTTGGCGCATAATAGAAGTTAACATCCTGGGAACTTACTGCAACTGGTATAACCCCAATTTTGACATCAGATAAAGCCACTTTTACATGTAATACATTTGTATAAGCAGTTCCTTCTACTGTCATGCTGGGCATTTTTTCCACCAGCGTATAAGTCAATTTTACTGATGCCGCTCCCAGGCCGGGAATGGTTACATCTTTTGTTTCACTCCAGCTTGCGCTTGCAGCTACGTTAGTCTTCAGGTATAATAATTCTGTGTTGTTGGTAATGCCGGCAATTCCCGTAAACTGGTAATAGTCGCTACCATTGGTGTTATAATATTCGTTGCTACCCGCGGTACTGCCAAATACTTTATATGTTTTACCGTTAATGGTGCTGTCGGTACCTTTTGCCGTTACAACAAATGTTGATTTGGAAACAGGCGCATTATTTCTAAACTCGTAGGTCCACGTACTTCCGGCGGAAACAGGCTGATAGTTTTCGGTTGCCGGTGGTGTTACCGGGTTGTCGTCTTTATCGCAAGCGGTAAAAAACAAAGGCAAAGAAAGCAATAAGGCTGGAAGTAATTTCTTCATAAGAGGTTGTATGTTTTAAGATTAAACGGTTTTGGTGTACAATTTATTGAACAAAGGAAATCAATCAACGCAAATTCCATTATGCAAATCTTGTGCGAGTATTTTTTTTGTTGAAATAAGTAAAAGGTATTCAAATGGGCATATAGGTTTCAACAGGTATTTTTCAAGAAAGATTTGTTATCTCAATGATCTCAAACCTTAGTATTTGATACTGATCTTTTGGAAACAAATCTAAAATTCACAATTCTTTGGTGTTCTTGCAAAAGCAATTACATCCCGGATATTGGTCATGCCGGTAACAAATTGTACCATGCGTTCAAAGCCTAGTCCAAAACCTGCATGCGGGCAGGCGCCAAACCGCCGGGTATCCAAATACCAGCTCATTTCTGCTACGGGGATGTGCATAGCTTCCATACGGGCAACCAGTTTCTCATAACGTTCTTCGCGTTGACTGCCACCTACAATTTCACCAATGCCAGGGGCCAGTATATCCATAGCTGCAACGGTTTCTTTACCAGGTTCGCAACCGTCGTTTAAACGCATATAAAATGCCTTTATGGCTGCAGGATAACCAGTAACGATCACCGGCTTTTTGAAATGTTTTTCTACAAGGTAACGTTCGTGTTCACTTTGCAGGTCAATGCCCCATTTTACGTCGTATTGAAATTTCTTTTTCTTATAAGCAGGGCTGCTTAAAAGAATTTCGATGGCCTGGGTATAAGTGATACGTTCGAAACTATTGTTGATTACAAAGTTCAATTTATCAAGCAAACTAAATTCCTGCCGCTTATCCTGTGGCAGGCTCTTTTCTTCTTCGGCCAGGCGGTCGTTTAAAAATTTGAGATCATCGGCGTTATGCTCCATGGCATAACGGATAATGTATTGGATGAATTCTTCCGCCAAATTTTGGTTGTCTTCTATGTCATGAAAAGCCATCTCTGGCTCAATCATCCAGAATTCGGCGAGGTGCCGGGCGGTGTTGCTGTTCTCTGCCCTAAAGGTTGGTCCGAAAGTGTAGATATCACTAAAAGCCATGGCTCCGAGCTCGCCTTCCAACTGGCCGCTAACCGTAAGATTGGTGCTTTTTCCAAAGAAATCTTCCTTGTAATTGATGCTGCCATCATCATTTCGCGGTGCTGTGCCATCCATGGGCAAAGTAGTTACCCGGAACATTTCGCCGGCACCTTCCGCATCACTTGCGGTTATAATGGGTGTATGCAGGTACACAAATCCTTTCTCCTGGAAAAACTTGTGTACGGCAAAAGCAAGTGAGTTACGTACCCTGAAAACAGCACTGAAAGTACTTGTGCGGAAACGCAGGTGCGCTTTTTCACGAAGAAATTCGAGGCTGTGTTTTTTAGGTTGCAAAGGATATTCGTTCGGGTCGCTATCGCCTAATACTTCGATGGTTGCTGCTTTGAGTTCTACTTTTTGGCCACTACCGACACTCGGCACCAATTCACCCACGACCTTTAGACAGGCTCCGGTAGTAATACGTTTTAGCAGTTCCGGATCGGCATTTTCAAAGTCGACCACCACCTGTATGTTGTTGATGGTGCTGCCATCGTTTAAAGCTATAAACCGGTTGCTGCGAAAAGTGCGGACCCAACCCATTACAGTTACTGATTGTTGCTGCGGGTCGGTATCGAGAACTGCCTTAATTTTTGTTCTGTTGCTGAAAGCCATGAGTACTGCTGATTATTGATCGCCGGGTTCTGCACTGCAGCCGCAGTGAGTGACACAACGATGCTGATAGATATTCTATCGCTGGTTACCAAATAAAAAACTTCATTGAAGGGCGGCAAAGATAGTAGAATGAAGAAACCGGCAATTTTGGAAAAATGATGCCTTAGCACCTAGCTTACTAAGTGGCAATAATTTGCATGTTTCTAAACTGCGATTCGTCTACAGCCTGGTGATTTTAGCTTTTTCGATTTTTATCATTTTTCAATTGGAACTGGTATACAACAGGAGGAATTTTTCTTATCCTATTAATCATATGGCCAGGAGAGAATTAGTTTATTTGGAGTTCCTGCACATGCTGACTGATGCCGTTGTAAACTACGTGGATAAAATACAATCCTTTTAGTGCTGCAACGTCTGGGGACAGGGTAAGCGTTTCCTGGAATTCCCCGGCGGAACGGGTTTGGGCGGGCCAGGATTGCAGTTCTACACCATCTTCATCCCGCACACTGAAACCAATACTTCCGGCCAGTTTATTTGTGACATACAGGACCGGCTGCTTGCCTGCCTTCAATACATGTACCAGCGCCATATTTCGCAATCCTACCGGCGCATTTTCCAGCATTCCGACTGAATTCCCGCTGGCATCAAAAAGGGCGACACCCCCGTTTGAGCCGCAGGGTCCAATGGCTGCACGATACTGTGTTGCTTCCTGGGCTGTAAAGCCTGGCATAAGCCGCACTTCGAACCCACCCTTCATTTGCACCTTGCTGCCTTCCGACAATTGAATTATTCCCGCAGAGGTGATGCTATTGGATGCTTCATGAAAATCGTGACCGCCATATGTTCCGTTTAAGGTAAGGTCGGCCACACAGGTACTATACAAGTCACTACTCCAAATGCCTCTTCCAAATGTTGATGCCCGTACGCGATTGTCAGTTTGGGATATAACAATGTCTGTTACCGGAACATAAGGAAGTCCGTTGTAAAAGGGTACCCAATCGCTCATACTGGCAACCCGGTAATAAATACCATTATCCGTACCGAGATAGGCATTGTTACTATTGTCGATGGCTATACTATTCACAGGAACATTGGGAAGCGTTCCGCTTCGGTTTACCCAATTGGCGCCGGCATCAGGCGAATAGTACACTTTTAAAGCCTCTCTAAAACCTCCAAATGTTATCCAGACCCTTGACGAATTAGTAGGATCAACATTAATGCTGGTGATTTTAGGATAAGTGGCCGGAAAACCCGGATTATTACTCAGAATATTGGCAAAGGGCCATGTTACTCCAGCGTCATCGCTCCTTCGCAGGATGCCGGTGTTAGTATTATAAGCTGTGCCACCTGCCATGTAAATTCTGCTACCATTACTTGGGCAGGTACGTAAAAACCAGCCACCATTTACCAGTGAAAGATTCCAGTTAAGACCACTGTTGCTGGTGCGCCAGAAGCTGTCCGAAGCAATGAAAAGCGTATTGCCAATAGATGTGGAAGCTGCCATGCTTAAAGAAAATGGGTTATCGACAGCGTTATTGGGTGTAATAGAAAACCAATTATCTCCACCATCGTTAGATCGCTCGACATCCTGGTTGTTTGTAGCATACATTCTATTATTATCAATAGCATCATAAGCCACCGTAAAACCGTCCCTGCCTCTTACATGATCAAACGTTGAAGTGTTGCCTGTTCGCCTTTTTATTCCATTATCCTGGGCGCCGGCTATCATGTTAAGGTAGTCCCCGGGACTAACTGCCATACGATAAAACTGGCTAATGTTCATATCATCAAAATGCGTGGTCCAGGTGGCACCATTGTCAGTACTGCTGTATACGCCTCCGTCGTTAGCCATCCATAATTTGTTATCGGCCGGGTGATATCCAAGGTCATGTACATCTTCGTGGTGGCCTCCACGGTATGCCCAATTTCCCGTTGCCCCTGAACTGGCGCCGCGCCAACAACGAACACCACCAGTCATTACAGTTGTACTGGATGTGTTGCTGACGGTTATGGCCAGGTCGTAATTACTTTGCTGAGCATTGTCGCTACCATCACTGGCCCTTCCAAGAATGTTAGGAGTGTTGGTTTGCAGGCTAAAATTCAGACCATCATTTGTGCTGCGATACAGGCCCTTGAACTGACCATTTCCAACAACACCACCGCACAATAAATAAACAACCCCCGGAGCTGAAGCCGCTACTGCAAGTTCCAGGCGTGCGGTTGGAGTATTAAGTAGATTATTTATTGCTACTGTGCTATCCCATTGTGCAAACAGGCCACTGGAAGTACTTCTCCAGAACGATGCTCTATTATTGTCGAGCCTGCGACCAACAGCATAACAAATGTTGTCGCTGCCGGGCTTAAATTTCATGTTGTAAAAGCGGGCGCCTCCCAAGTAAAGACCCCATGAATTGCCCCCGTTTGTAGTACCGAAAATGCCCTGGTTGGTGCAGGCATATAGAATGTCGGGATTATTGGGATGCATGACCAGCCTGTATCCAACCAGCGTACTGTAGTCGGCACCAGGAAAATCACCCATTTTTGTCCAGCTGCTGCCTCCATTGGTTGTTCGAAGCACACCAATGGAATAGCGCATGTAGCCAAAATCATCAACTAAACCACCAATATCACTGTCTCCATCGCCGGTAAGAATGAAAATATTGTTTGTATTGTTTGGGTTTATAACGATTCCGCTAATAGCTAAGACCGAAATGTTAGGAGTAAGATTCGTCCAGTTGCTGCCGCCATCTGTAGTACGCCACAAACCGCCCCCGGCAGCACCCGCCCATAACGTATTAGCATCAGTGGGATGGAAAGCCAGGCGATCTACCCTGCCAATACCGCTGGTTGTAATTGACGGCCCTACTGCAGTCCAGTCACCTCCGGCGCTATATTGCGTCATGCCTCCGCTTGCTGACATGGGAATAGCCTTGCGTTCCAGTCCTGTAGCTTCAGTTAATTTTTGAGAAACATTTACCAGGTTGCCCTTCTCGTCCAACCTGCTGCTCATAAACCAGGCCCAACGGTTCCAGTGCTTCAGATCGCGAAGACGTTGTTCTTCATTAATGGTAAGATGGCTTTGCGGGGACGAATAATACGCTTTTACTGTTTGCATAATATCTGCCAGGTTGCGTTTCCCCTTTAGTAAATTATTCAGCGATTGTCCTCCAGCCCCAAAGCAAGTTAAGGATAGGACCACTGCAAATAAGGTTTTGAATATGGTTGTCATGGTTGGTGAGTTGTTAATGCAAAAATTTATTGACCAGCAGAAAAATGTTATTTTTTCAATCGATCAAGTTTTTGCTCCATTGCACCAATGTCTTTTTTCAATTGTATAAGGTATAGAGTCAGTTCTTCAATTTTTTCCATTTGTAGTTTTTGCATCTCTCCGAGTGTTAGGCCATTTGTTTGCAGATCGGTAGCGGAAGGGATGCCGGGAAGGTGTTTATTTTCCTGGATATATTGCTCCAGGTTTGAAATGCTCCTTAGCTTGTACCTGTCACTAAACACATAATCAGGCCAATTAGACACAAGGCGCACCATTACTTCCGTACAAATTATTTTTCCGTCAACACCTAAACTGAAACCACTGGGGAGCGATGTTGCACCCACCCTTAAGTTACCAGTAATAACCGCATTGCCTTCCACTCCTAATTGGTGAGCCGAGGTAAAAGGTCCATTACCAATGCGGACTCCACCGCCACCATAATTGAGGAACAAGTCGGATGCAGCACCATTAGTGCGGGCTTGTATTTCGTTATTATCTAAAACAAGATTGGCAGCAGTGGAAGTGCCCAATTCAACAAAACCATTAGTAACAAGACTTGCATCTACACCGCCAATTATGTGCAATTTGGCTTCAGGGACAAGAGTGCCTATTCCAAATTGACCTGTTCCTGTAAAAACACCCCTGGTAAGGCCGTTTGTTCTAAACATAAGCAAACCGGTTGCGTTGCCCGGGTTTGTACCCATGCGTATATCATCTCCAATGTTTTGAATATAGGCTTTATCCGTGGCGCCTTGCTGAAATTGAATTGTAGATTCCTGCTGGTCATTATCGATAACCATAGCTTCTGGCGATGAAGTATTTCCCAGGTCCATATGAATTCTGCCAAGTGGTAGTTCGACGTTCAAGCCTAAATTACCCAGTACACTCAGGCGCATTTTTTCGGCGGCCCCGCTGATAGCATTGCCAGTGCCAAATATGAGATTCGTACCGGTTGAAGAGCGGTAATTTCCAACAAAGGCAGAACGGTAAGTTGGAGCAGTTACACCAGAACCGGTTGTAAAGCGCAAAAGTGTAACGGCACCTATGGAATCCTTCAGGGAACGGATGCCAAGCACAGTACCACTTGGTTCCATCTGTATATCTAATGGAAAATCGGGGTTAGTAGTTCCTATACCAACATTTTGAGCAACTACTAAGTTGCTCAAAGCAAGAACCAGAACTAATGCGATAAAGCTTTTTTTCATAACGGAGTGTTTTGTAAAATGTTATTCAACTCAAACAGCGTGCACGCATCAGCCGTTATTGTGCAATGGCATGCAAAAGAATTATGACAATGTAGAATTTATTATAGAAGAGTTAGGCATTGATTTATCCTTCGGCTAGCCGACTTATTGTACGGTTAAAAAAACCTCGGGAATATCTATCGGGAACTGCTTTCAGCTATATACCTGAAGGAAGGAAATGTAAATGATTGCCGCGAAAAATGCGCAACCAACCAATTACAACAATCGATAGTTGCTGCGGATCAGTATAAGTACAGCCTAACTTTTTTTTGTTGTTGAAAGCCAATATTGCTATTTGATTATTGATCGCCAGGTTCTGCGTTGCCGCTACAGTGAGTGACCACCGCAACGGCGGGGCAAGTCACAACGATGATGAGTATTAATTCTATCGCTGGTTACCAATTAAAAAAAACGCCCATCAAAGGGCGGAAAAAATATCAAAGGGATGACACTTAAAGTATGCCGTATGGTTAAATCAACTCTTCTTTTTTCAGTTTTGATTGGTGCATTCGCCGGCAACTTACCAAATTTAAACATTGAAAAATAGCTCCTGAATATCTGGCGGACGACGCCTGGCAACATATAAGATGCTCTTACCACATTTTATAAAAGGTTGGTTGGACCTGAAAGTTGGTAATGATAAGTGTTGCCTGGAAACTTAGAAACGTGCCACCAGGTGGCCTGCAAACCAGCAGTAATTACTCCAAAGGTTGACCGATGTTTTGGCGACCTGGTTATGATCTATTGGACCATTAATATGGGCTTCCAGCCATACTATATCGCCAGCTTCGAAATTGCCCTCATAGCTGCTTTGAATACTACTATTGGTATAAGAAAATTCTCCATTATCATCAACACCTTTATAAAGGTGATTAAAATCATTTACCGTACTTATGTTTCCATTTCTATTTAATCTTAACCTGGCAGTATTTTCGTTGAGATAATAATTCAGATCATAAGTAAGCTGGAATGTAAAGCTGTATACTCCTTTTTCGGCTATTAAAAATTGTGATAAAAGTGGTTGGAAGTTTAAGCCTAGATTATAATTAAGGGAGGAATTGAACATTACTTTCGTCCAGGAATAGTTACCTATGTTTTGGCTGGCTCCATTCAACAACCCTGATACTTTAAAAGCTACCGGTGCTTGCCAATCTGCATTACCGCTGGCATCAACACTGGTTAATACATGCCCTTTTGCGGGGAAGGTTCCCCGTAGTCGAAAACCACCATTTACGTCCAATGTGGTAGTTGGATCTGTAGCACCAATTCCTACATTTCCATTGTTTACATTGAAAGCGAATTTCCAACCAGTTCCGGCACCAAAAATACCGACATGATCGTTGTTAATGGTTCCAATAAATGATCGTTGGGGTTCACTGGTGCCATCGAAAAAAATACCTGCGGTTTGTCCGGCATTATGCTGCAAGCGAAGACGGCCAGCCACATCCAACTTTACAAGGGGAGAAGTGGTACCGATGCCTACATTTTGGGCGCTGGTAGTTTTGGTACAAAGCATTGTAATGGCGATCAATACTATCAAATATGTTTTCATATGTTATTTTTATTAATCGAAAATTACTCCGGCGCAGTCAAGGCTACAAATTATAAAGCATCATCTTTAATGAAACGGATAAGATAGGTGTTGAAGAGAATAAAGAAGCTTTCGAATAAAATATAGAAAGCGTTGAATAACGTTTGAAATGCCGCCGCGTCGAGGTGACCCCTCACTGCCGCGCAAGTCACAACGATGTTGACAGAAATGTTATCGCTGTTTACCAAATAAAAAAACGGCCCGTTAATGAGCGGAAATGATAAAGGTGCAGGCAAAAGCATTTTGATTCACTTAAAACTGAATGCAGGGCGATTGCTTGTTACTTTTCAAAAATGATTGCTTTCGCTGAAAATGAAAGCTGTGGTTCGTTGAAAACGTTGATCGCTGTAAAAGTAATATTATGAATACCGGCCGCCAGTTCTAAGATTTCCGGGCCATAACTTTCTGTAGAAAAAGATTGTATTGTTTCACTTGAAAAATTCATCGCGTTGATAGTTTCAGAATTTACGGCATTACCATTCAGGTACATTACAACCCTTGCCTTGGAGGCACATGAGGCCAAAAAACAAGGATTTTTGTTAATAGCAACCCGCATAAACAACAGCACTTTTGCAGCACGGGAAAGATTTAAAACCAGTGTTGAATTGGTGAGATTATGAAAGCCGCTACCTGTAAGAACCAGGCTGCTACCCGTAGATTCCTGTGTAAGAATGCCAGGCTGGCTAACCCATGTTGGAGCCGCGAGGCCATTGCTTTGTAGTACCTGCCCGGTAGTGCCGGCATTACCAGTTAAACGCAGACCGCCTGATAAATTTGTCAGATCAATATAATTTCCGGTTCCGTTGATATTGATAAAATTTTTGCCCTGCGACCCCAATGCAAGGTTATTAAAGCCGCCGTTTGCGCCATATTGCATGATGGTGGTAGCACCGGCACCTCCGCCGCCAATGGCAAGCCCGATTTTCAGACGATAAGTGCTATTACCAATTCTTACATCGCCTTCGGTATTCGCAAGATCCCAGTTATTACCGCTGGCTATATCAAGCAACGTTGCAGGATTATTGTTGCCGATACCCACCCTGCTATTTATAGCATCATAGGTGAATCCCCAGCCGGCAGGTCCGCCGTAAAATCCAACGTTCTTATTGTTTTGCGTGCCCATAAAACTAAGCAGTGCACTATTATCTGCTTTGAATAACCATACACCCGCTCCATTATTTACATCAAGCGGATCGGTCCCATTTTTTAAGGTGATGCGACCTTTCAACTGTAAACCATCTGCGCCATAATTTATGATGCGCATCCTTTGATTGAAAGCCGCACTTTGGCCGAAACCAAAGGCGATGTCGGCCAATGGCGCATCGGAGTAAACCTGCATTAACCCGCCTTGTATGCCAATACCGTAATGGGCTGCATTGCCATCACCCCAAAAAACGATTTTCTTTCCAATCGTATTGGAAAAAGACAATGGGCCAGTGGGTGCAGTAGTGCCAATGCCTACATTTTGAGCATACAAACTAATTGTTGTTAGTAATTGCAGGGAGACAAAATATAATTTTAGCATGGGGCAACTTTATAAATGCAACCTGCAATTTAATGAACCTGGCCCAACAATTCCTCCTGCAAAAAGGTGATTTGATATCATTCAAACAGATTTATATTGGTTTAAAACATTTGAAGCCATTCACCAGGGTAATACTTCTAAAACTATTGGGAAAGAAGAATAGGATGATTATTGCCCCAAAAAAACTTCAAATATGTAAGCGTACTTCCTTTTAAAATAGAATTAGCATCCCGCAGTCTAAATCCACCGGTTACATCCAACGTGGTAGTAGGATCTGCGACACCAATTCCGACAAAGCCATTGTTTACATTGAAGGCGAATTTCCAACCAGACCCGATACCAAAAATACCGACATGATCGTTGTTAATGGTTCCTGTAAATGATCGCTGGGGCGCACTGGTGCCATCGAAGAAAATACCTGCGGTTTGTCCGGCGTTATGCTGCAGGCGCATACGACCAGCAACATCCAATTTAACAAGTGGCGTTGTGGTACCAATGCCTACATTCTGTGCGTTGGACGATTCTAAAAACAACATTAGAAAAACTATTATCGAAAGAATATTTTTTATCATCTGTTAGTTTTAATAATCGGAAATTACCCAGTCGCAGCGAAGGCTACAAGCTATAAAGCAACACATTTTATGAAACGGATAATTAGCACATTGAAGCGCTTAGTATTTAAAATTATTGCAATAGAGGAGCTGATTTTTTCCAAAAGCTTATAGATGGTAAATAGTAATTGTTACAATGGCAACACTAGTCGCCAAAAGAATTTCGTACGGGGATTATTACTAAAGATGTAACAATAATAACCCGGGAAATCAGATCTTACCTCTACCCAACTTATCAAGCGGTTCAAGATCTATATCTAACTGGTTGCTTCTGCGAAATTTGTGCCCACAACTTATCCGACTGGTGCGGGGCCGGGATAACAACTACTGTTTTATCAGAAAGTAGCCTTGATTGTTCGACGCTATCAAAGAGTTGATTTTTTTATTGTATTCTATTATGAGAATACTACGCTAGCATGCATGTAAAGGTCACAAAAATATTGGTGAACGACGTGCGCACTACCGAGCTTAAAGTGTTGTAGAAAAAGGATTAACCGGTAAATGACGATAATCCTGTTTTAAATATTGCTGGTCAGGTTGAAGATAAATCCAGGCATTCGAATATCATGTAATTATGTTTGATTAAACTAAGGGTTCTAATTGCCCGGCGAACAAACTAAATTGAGATTTGACCAACGTCCGCCCTCATTATTTAATTGGAGGTCCGGACCCGAAATTTTCTGAATTTGAAGGTTGATGGTGTGGTTGCCAGGTGTAAGCGACATCAACGTTGAACCACTATAGGTATTTATAAAACCATTTTCAGCTGTATACCTAAATGATCTTACGGGAGAACCATCCAACATTATTCTTATAACAAAATCGGTAATGCCACAAAAACCGCAGGCTATTCCCTGGGCCTGGATATTAAATATGGCTTCCACTTTGGTAGCTCCAGGATAAAATTGTGTAACTGACAAACCAGGCGGGTTAGCAACAGGTGACCCATCGGTAATTGAAGAACTTACCAATTCAGCTGCTTCGGTACTTAGGTTGTAAAAATTTTGGTTGCTGCGAACTTGCCAGGCTGCAGGCTGTAAACCGCCATTTGAAGTTAACAGGGCACCATCGGCGCCAGTGCTGCCATTAATGGCAAGGTGGCCAAATGGAGCGCTCACTGTAAACTTCCAGCTATTAGAATTAACATGATAAAACCCAAACGATTCATCGCTTTGCAGACCAAGGAAAAAAGCGTTACCAGTAAGATTGCTATTACCTAACCAGGCACCGGCAGAAAACCCTGGCCCACTACGCAGGCGCATGCTGCCATTAATATCGAGACGAAAAGTAGGATCTGCCTTGGAAATACCAACATTACCCGCATTGCTAACCCGCATTATTTCGCTCATATAAAAATCGGGGTATATATAGCCGCTGGAAATGTTATAAAACACGAAAGCCGAAGCGCCATCGGGCGGAACATACATTTGTAGCACAGTAGATTGAATTCCTATACCTGTATGGAACGTATTACCATTGCCTGCTAACAATATTTTATTTCCAACGGTTTGCGGAAAATGAAGCACCGGAGCGGTAGCAGGACCTATTGACAACTGCGCATGCAAAACGGGCATACAGGAAAAGAGTACGCAGGTAAACTCAATAGTTTTTAGAATATTTTTTATAAGGTATTTCATACTATCACAGTTGTGGAATTACCCATAAAACCAAATTGGCCAGGCGACCTGCAGCCGCTGGTATTGCAAGGGTAGGACCAGACTTTTTAATTACTACAATTGAAATCACATCGCTATGGTTCAAGTTTAAAATAACACTGCCCGTAACGGTACTCATCCGGCCATTAAGCAGGGTGAATTTTTTCCGGAACACTGTTGTGCCAGCCAACTTTACTTCTACATCAAAATCAGTTGGACCGCAAAATGCGCAACTGCTTGTTGACACAGGTATACTATAATCAAGACTTACCTTCGAGGTTCGTGGTAAGTCAATAGCACGGTTAAATGAAACTAATTCGGCTACAGGTGCTTTATCGGTTAAGGAATATGCATTTGGTTCAAAGAAGTCAGTGGTATAATTATAAATATCCTGGTGTGTCATGTATTTCCAGCTGGGTGTAGCATTTGGTCCGTTTGATACCAAAACCTGCCCTGCAAAACCATCGGTTCCATTCAAACTTAAAGCTCCATTATTAGCCCAATACCTAAAAATGGTTGTTCCCCCTGAAAGCATAGCAACAGAGTTATCGTCCATCATGCCTAAATAATAGTTCTGGTACACATTTCCCCCTAAGTCGGGAAAATAACATCTAAATTGAAAACCTGGTGCAATAACGCCATTCTGCCAACGGATTCGCATACGATTACCAACGTCAAGCCGGTTCTGTGGATCTTTAACGCCGATTCCCACATTACCCAGGTAATTAACCCGCATCGTTTCATTAAAAGCATCGCTACGGCCATAACCAAAAGCTATACTATTGGTAACTCCGCCAAGCATTGAAAATGCCATGGAAGTTCCATTAGTACCTAAGCCAGCTGCCGGCCATGGATATTGTTCATTTTTGTAAAAAACCATTTTTTGGAAATACGCGTTGTTGACAGAGCCGAAACTTAGGGGTGCCGTTGGTGAAGTTGTTCCAATGCCAACATTTTGTGCATATACACCATCACTACAAAGTGTAGTTATTGCAAGCATAGCTATTAAGATATAAGCGATTTTCATGTATGGTATTAAATAGTCATGAGTCATTGTTTTGGTATTACGTGCACGGTCATTTGCCCTGCGGAATATATATCATTACCAACCACCTGTACGGCTGGCCCGCTTACGAGATACACTTTCAGCCCTATTTGGTAATTACCTGCCGGAAGGGTTAAAATACCACTGCCTGTAACGGAAGCATTTGTATCATTTGCGAGCGTATATCTAAAGGTTCTTCCGGGTGTTCCGTTATAGGTTATTTGAACATCAAAAGTACTGGGGCCACAGGCAGCACATTCGAAAGGATATGTGTTCAAATCGAATTTTACAAGAACCCTTGAAGGACCGCCTAAGACATAGGTATTATTGGAGGGGTCGTTATAGAAATCCCGCTGAAAACTTATGTCTACAGGTTTAACATTTATGGAATAGGCTGAATAAGTTTTAGCGTTGGCAGCCTGTTTGTAAATATCAGCCGCAAGGCTATTTTGCCAGCCTGCTTCACCATAATAATCCCTGGATCGAAGTATCTGGCCCGCGGTGCCGGCACTACCGTTTACTATCAATGCATTGGTATTATTTGTTCCAAGCCGCATAGTGCCCACACTATTAGAAATGCCATAGAGACTGGCGACGTAATCACCAAAGAAGTTTCTTATACCATATGTACTAACACGAAAGGGAACTGCGGTGTTTGCATTATTATTAAAATGAAGAGTGGGTTGTATATAATCTGTATAATAGTAACCGTTGTCCTGGTACATCGAATCGTACCCGTTTAACCGAACCCGGCCCGCAACATCAAGGGTATATTCCGGGTTATTAGTGTAAATTCCCACCCGGCCATCACCCTTAATGCGCAGCAATTCAGAAAAAGTGGAACTCTGACCTACACCGAGACTTACCTGGGTAAAGTCTGCATCGCCATAAAACTGTAGCTGACCACTTTGATAGCCGATGCCATAGTTATTGTCGATGGTATTAGCCCCCCAAAGCAAAATTTTAGATCCAATAGTATTTGGAAAGGATAATGGGCCAGTTGGTTTATTATTACCTATACCAATATTTTGCCCTGTTAAATAAGATGGTAAAAATAAAACCAGGCAAAAAATCATCAAATTATTCATAATGAACCAGGTTGTTTCTGGAAGTCTCAAAATTATAAATTGATATTTCTTATTCCTCCCTTAAAAAGGGGAATTTCAGAAGACTAACAAAGCAAAAATGTTGCAAGAAAAAGATACTACATGTGTGTAGTACTAAATATTCAAAAGGGTATAAAATGAGTTCCTCAAACCAGGCAAGTTATATTTACTGAAACACCTTTCCCCTTTTCAGAATTGATTTCAATAACGCCTTTGAGTTGCGCCACACGATGCTTCATACTTAGCCAACCAATACCTTTTGAATGGTATAGGAGTGATTTATCAAAACCTTGTCCGTTATCTTCGACTGTAATATTCAACTTGTTATTATCCTTTATAAATTGAACTATTACCTGGCTCGCATTAGCATGCCTGAGAGAGTTTGTTACAAGCTCCTGAACTATCCGGTAAATGCTAATTGCTACTTCCTGTTTAGGCGTCCAGTTATCGACACCATAAGACTGGAATACTACCTGCACATTTCCATTAGCAGAAAGATCATAACAATAGTCACGAATGGAAGCGTCCAGTCCAAAGCGGAGCATGCTTTCCGGCATCATATTGTATGCAACACGCCTAAGTTCTTTAATGCTCGCATCAAGCATTCCAATAGTATTGCCTACTATGGCATCACTATCATTTCGGGTAGTTATGCCACTACCTATCGCCGACAAGCTATGTTTAATACCGCTTAGCATTCCTCCTAAACCATCATGCAGATCACGTGCCATCCGGTTCCTTTCCTGCTCTATAGCAAGATCCTTTTCCAACATCAGCTTTTGGCCTAACAACTTACGCTTAAAATAAAATCTAACCACCATCACAATTGCAGCAATAGCAAGAAAAATAGTTATCAAGCCAAACCACCATGATTGCCACCAGGGAGTATCAATAGAAAGCACCAGCGTATATACATTGTTCGCAACTACTCCATCAGAATTATAGGCTTTTACTTTCAGTGAATATATTCCAGCTGGTAAGTTTGCGTATCGGATAAGAGCCTTGTTTGATGCAGTTATCCATCGTTTATCGTAACCTTCGAGTATATAACTGATATAGTTTTCTGAAGGATTGGAATAATCAATAACAGTAAACTGGAAACTGATAGTATTTTGTTGATAATTTAATGATAAAGAATCAAGTTCTGCAACCGCATCTCTCTGTTTATATAAGGAGTCGTTCACCTGTAGAATACTAAGCGAAACTTGAGGAGGCGCCGTATTATATGACAATGAATCGGGATAAAAAGCATTCAGGCCATTAACACCGCCAAACAGTATTTCGTTATCCGTAGTTTTACAAAATGCATAGGTATTAAATTCATTGCTTTGAAGACCGTGTTTGGTAGTAAACGTTTTTACGCTAAAATTCTTCGTATCAAAACGGTTTAAACCTGCATTCGTACTTAGCCATAAAAAATTTTTATCGGGAACAATGCCGTAGACATACTGGTTATTTAGTCCATCCGCTATAGAAAAAATACGGGTTACAAACTTTCTCTTTTTATTAAAAAGTACGAGGCCCGAAGTAGTTCCGATCCACAAATCATTACTGGTTTCATAAAAACATTTCACGGTAGCGTCAAGCGAAATAGTTTTGATTACCATCAAAGAATCATTTGTATACCGGCAGATATCAAAACCCTTAAATGGCTTCGAGAGATAAAGTGTTCCGCTTTCATCCTTATAAGTAGTGAGATAAACTTCACCGGCTTTACCAATGTTTTTTGCGGAAGATGCTAAAGCGTTTACTTCAGAAATAAGCAGCCCATTATTAGTAGATAAAAGTAAGGTGCTGCTATCAAGCAACGAGGCATAATTAAATTGGATCGCTTTATTAAAATTACCTACAAAATTTATCTTACTAATTAACTTCGAACGGCTGTTTACCACATATAGCCCATTCAAGGTAGAAACATAAACATTATGATTGAAGTAAAACAAATGTTCAACCGAAGGTGGAAGTCCTTCTTTTAAAACCTTTTTTATTTTATTTGCACTATCAAGAATGATAATACCTGAAGATTGCGTACCACACCAAATTTCATTGTTAACCTGCACAATGCTCTTCGTAAAATTGTCGCCTTTATAAGGTATAATATCTTCCCGTGTGAGGTAGTGGTTGAACTGGAATTTTGATAAACTCGTATAATCAATTCCCTTTCCCCAAATAGCCACCCAAAGATCCTGGCGGTTGTCTGTAGTTACGTATTGTACCTGTTTGCCTGATAAGGAATTTTGATCAAAATTTGATGACTTATAATGCATTGAGATTTGCCAGTCAACCGAATTTATTTTCAGTAAACCGTCATTTAATGTACCTGCCCATATATTTTTATTGTTATCAAGGTGCAACGTTGATATATAATATTCACCCGTTTTTTTAACTAGTAAAGGTTTGATAACTGAATCAGTTAAATCAACCAGGTACAATCCTTTTTCAGTTCCTGCCACCATCCTACTATTCACGTTATCAATCACAAATTGATTTACCTTTTTTACTGCTAAATGAGGCTTATGTTCAACCCAGCTTGCCCGTGTTTTGTGAACATCTGCAGTAAAAAATACAGGTTCATTTTTATTTATGGCATAAATTTTAGAAACTGGTTTATACAACTCCGAGTCTGCACTTTTTACGAGGATATTACCATTTGTGAATGGAACATTCACAGGAATAAATTTGTTAAGTTCTGTATCAAAAAGCAGGATTTGGGAACCTGACTGCACCCAAATATTTTGCTTATCATCAATGTAGAAAGGAGAATAAAATTTATCGCGATTTAGCGGTTGCTGCATTGTATAATTATGGAAGGAATTATGAAGCCGGTCAAATTTATTTAAGCCTTCATTGCCTCCTATCCAAACATTGCCTTTTGCATCTTCAAGGATATTTAGAAAAAGCGTTCCCTTCAAGCCTTTGGCGTTGACCTGGCCGGTGCGGAATACTTCACAATCCATCCCATCAAAACGGTTTAATCCATCAAAAGAACTTATCCAAACGAAACCCCTGGAATCCCGGTAAATACTATTGTTTACTCCCTGTGATAAACCGTTATCGACAGAAAGATGATTAAAATAGAGTTGCTGCGCCTTTGCGTTCCCTATGAATACAATAGCCAATAAAAGAATGGTTCGCCTGGGCATCATTAAAAATACGGAAAGTGCCAATTGCCTGGAATGCTTCAACTCATTTAAGTAGAAGTTTATAGCAATTTTTGATCAAGGGATATTCTTACGAGAGCAGCTGTATTGCGGGCATTTAATTTCACCAACAAGTTTTTGCGGTGTGTATCTACCGTACTTATACCAATAAATAATTTCCTGGCAATTTCGTTGTTTGTACAGCCTTCTACTATTAATTCAAGTACTTCCTTTTCACGCCGGGTAAGTAAGGGTAAGAGGCTTGTATTGCCATGCTTCAAAATCAGTGCTACTTCGGAACTCATAAACTCCTGTCCACGGGCCACTTTGATAATGGCACCAGTTAACTCTTCGCGTCCGGCATTCTTTAAAAGGTATCCGCTCGCACCATTTTCCATCATCTTCCGGATATAACTAAGCTGGTTGAAGGTGCTTAGGCCAATTACAAATACAGAGGGGTATTTCAACCGCACTAATTGGCACAGTTCAATACCATTTACACCAGGCAGGTTAATATCCATCAGAATTACATCGGGTAATTCAGTTAACAGGAACGCCATACACGATTCTGCAGAAGAAGCAGCACCGCAAAAAGTAATTCCAGGTTCATGTTGTAACAACACCCTGATACCTTCAATTACCATATAATGGTCATCCACAATAAAAACTTTTACCATATTCATGAAATGCATCTAAAAATACCAAAGCAATTTTCATCTACCTCAACTTAATACAATAATAAGAACCAGCAAGGCCTTTTTTCTCCCTGAATTGGGTGATTTTTAAGCTGCAAACAAAAAAAAGCAACAAGCTGATGTTTTTTGTCATCATCTTATTGCTTCTCGAAAAAAGTTACCTGCTTCGTTGGCTAGTAACTTTCTCTTGTTCTATTTAGAAAATTTAAGGGAATACCTATACCTATTTTCATATTATTTTGCCTGATATCCATTGAACCATTGTTTACAATTTTACTGATTCCATATTCATACAAAGCCTGCACTTGCATGCCACCGGGGAACTCGTATTGAAGCCCACCTAATGCAGCGGCACTAAATGGCTCATACATGTTATTGATGTCGACTTTTTTGTTCAGCGCATTAATTCCTAATATGCCTGCCCTTAATTGAAGTTGATTATTATAGGAGAAGTTTACCTGTGGACCGGCAACTAAAAATAAGCCATTTGCCACTTCGGCTTTAAGCAATACCGGCATTTCAACCCTGTGCGAGATAGCCCTGGCACTTGCATTTACGCCCAGTAACGATAGTGCTTTAAAAACCAAATTACCCGAAAGGGAGGCTCCTACTTTACTGTATTGCAAACCAGGTTCGATACTAAAACGTGGCGCAATAGGAATGGTGGCACTTGCACCGGCATAAAAACTGGTAAATGATCCCTGCTTAAGATAATCTCCGCCAAGATCAACTAATTTATCGAGTGCCTGCATGCCATTGCCATTCCAGTTGCTATTTTGAGCACCGACTTTTACATGATACGTTACTTGTGCTTTAAGAGATAACCCTGTTACTAAAACAACAGCAGCGAATAAAATCTTTTTCATGGGTATAAATTTTTTCAGATTAGGAATTGTAATTTGTTTAAAGAAATAATTTAAATGCATTTCATACAATGACTATCCTTTCAGTAATGGGTAACATCCTTAATTGTTAATGAATCGTTGCTTTCTTTTTTTATGGCAAGCTTTCCAGGATTAAAATGTAAAACGTACTTAGAATAAGTTGATCGCCAAATCAATACATTTTTAACCACTTTTGGCGAACAATAAAAAATATTACTCGCCAAAACCACTTAATTATTTATACTTTTGGCGAGCAATAATTCTTTTAAATGTCAAAAGCTTTAATAGGCAGGCATGCCGAAAAAACAATTCTCGACATGCTCGTGGCCGGCTCAGCTCCACAATTGGTGGCCATACTTGGACGAAGGCGTGTTGGCAAAACATTCCTGGTACGTACCCATTTTAGCGGACAAATTACTTTTGAATGCAGTGGCACAATTGATGGCAATACCATTTCTCAGCTTGCCAACTTTTCCGAACAGCTCAATATTTATTTCAAAATGAATTTGCCTGCCGCTCCTGTAAACTGGCAACAGGCATTTATTATGCTGGAACAAGGATTGGCAAATACCTTACCTGGTGAAAAAAAACTGTTGTTTTTCGACGAATTTCCCTGGCTGGATAATCACCGTTCAGGATTTCTATCAGCATTCAGCTACTGGTGGAATATGCATGGAAGCCAACGTACTAATACCATTGTAATTATCTGCGGCAGCGCTGCTTCCTGGATGATAAACCGGGTTGTAAATAATAAGGGAGGTTTGCATAACCGGATCACCCAGCGCATTCACCTGCTTCCCTTTACCCTTGCAGAAACAGCAGCATACCTGCAGTCAAACAGGGTGAAACTTACCAATTTCCAAATTGTTCAATTGTACATGGCAATGGGTGGCATACCACACTACCTCGATGCCATACTACCTGGCATGAGCGTGGAACAGGTTATTAATTCAACCTGCTTTGATAAAAACGGCCGGTTGTATGGCGAATTTGACAATTTATATGCGGCTTTATTCTCGCACCCGGAAAAACATATTCAACTGGTTAAACTTTTGGCGGCAAAACAAAGCGGGCTCACCAGGAATGAAATTGTAACAGCAATAAAAAAACTTACCTCCGGTGGAGGGTTAACCAAAGCCCTGGACGAACTAACGGAGAGTGGTTTTGTGTACCGCATTAATCCTTATGGCAATAAAGTGAAAGAAGCGGTATACCGGCTGGCTGATGAATTTACCTTGTTCTATTTCCGATTTATGGCAAAAGCAAGCGGGGAAGCAAAGGAATGGAACAGCATGTTGCCAACAAATGCATTTACGCAATGGAGTGGTTATGCGTTTGAGAATCTTTGCCTGAAACATATTGAACTGGTTAAAAAAGCTTTGGGAATAGCGGCAGTTTATACTGAACAGAGTGCATGGAGGATAAAGGGAACTGCCGAAGTTAAGGGAGCGCAGATTGACCTGCTGATAGACCGGGCAGACAATTGTATTAATCTCTGTGAAATAAAGTTTTCAGCTGCACCCTTTATGATCTCTAAAAAATACGCAGACGAATTGCTTCAAAAAGAACAGGCTTTTCGTTTAAAAAGCAAAAGTCGCAAAGCAATTTTCAACACCATAATTTCCCCATATGGTGTAATTAAAAATGAATACTTCGTACAAAGAGTACAATCAATCATCACCATGGACGATTTCTTTAGCTAACTATACCAAAGAAGCAATCATTAATTTGAAACAGCTACGCCTACAAAACTGTCGGCCGTGCCATAGTATAAAAACTTCTTACCCTTGTATTCAACATAAGCTTCGGCAAAGGTTGTACCAGATTGATACTGGCCCGTTTTTTCATGCGGCAACGTTGGATATAGAAAAGGTTTACCGGATCTTTCAATAACTCTTGTAAGATTGTTTGGATCTACCAAAATATATCCTGCACCATACATACCAGTACCAAATGCAGTATCCGACATCTCGCTCTTATCGTGATTTTTACCATTGTAAATCAAACGAACACCCTCTTTGGTTAAAAGAGCGGGCGGACCAGGTTCTGCAATGCCACTGTCGAAAAAACCTTTTCTTGGCGATGCTATTTTTACAAGTGTTTCTACTGCATCCGTAACCGGTATCCAGTTTACCAGATCATTACTCCAGGCGAGAAAGACATCGGTATCTCCCCAAAACATCCAGTATTTATTATTGATTTTAATGGCTTGTGGATTGCCATTTTTAAGTTCGCAAACAATTGCACCTGATTTACTCCAGGTATCCAACCATTTTTGCCCTGCATTTAAAAATACCGGCCCATGCTTTTTCCAGCTTAGTAAGTCGGTTGAAGTAGCTACACTAAGCCTTGCAGTCTTGCCATTCCAGGCGGTATAAGTTAATACATAATTGCCACTTTCTGTTTGTACGATCCGCGGGTCTTCACATCCGCCGGGATATTCGTATATTAAAAAGGCTGAACTATCGGGATAGAGTACAGGAACCGGGTGTAAGGTAAAATGTATTCCATCCTCACTTTCGGCGAGGCCAATACGTGAAGTACGGCCACCCAACGATGCTGCAGGGTTATCTTCTGCCCGATACAGCATCATCACTTTATCGTTTCTGATAATAGCGGCAGGATTAAATACATCTGCCTTTTGCCAATGCACACTGTCTCTCTTTATGGGATCAAAAAACACTGGCAAGCTGTCGGCCCGTAAAATAGGATTTTCTGCAGGTTTGGTAAAAGTAAACGCACTTTGTTCTTTTTTTTCTTTGCAGGAAACTACTAACAGGCTCATTATCCCTAAAGCAAGCTGAATCGTTTTCATAAAAAATAAATTATGCGAAAGACCTGCGAAAGAAAATATGGATAGCCAGACAATTAATTTCAACAGGATTCTAATATAACCTCAGTTTGTAAACATACGCAAACGAATATCTTCGGCATTATAACTTGAAAAAACAATTACCAAAATAAAAAAAGATGAAGATTGCTTTTATCATTTTCGACGGTATCACCTGGCTGGATTTGATTGGATGCTATGAACCGATCACCAAACTAAAATCAAATAATTTTTTACCTGCACTATCCTGGAACTTATGTGGTTTTACCGAAACTGCTAAAGACTTATTTGGCCTGGAAGTGAAAGCGGATCTTGTTAAAAATTCATTGGTAAATTACGATGCCATTATTGTTCCCGGCGGAATGGGTACGCGAAAACTTCAATTTGATGAAAAATTTATTAGTTGGTTACAAACCGCGGAAAATGTTCCTTACAAAATATCCATATGTACCGGGAGCCTGCTTCTTGGGGCTGCAGGTTTTCTAAAATCAAAACGTGCAACAACGAACTTCCAGGAATACGAGGCATTAAGACCGTATTGCAAGCAAGTAGTTCAGGAAAGAATTGTTGATGATAATAATACCATTACTGCAGGAGCAGTTAGCGCTTCTATTGATCTTGGTTTGTATTTGTGTGAAAAATGGGCGGGTAACCAGGCAAAGGAAAAAATTAGAGAAAAGATCGCTTATGAGAATTGAATTTATGACGGGGTAAAGAATAAAATCCTTTGGTTTAACAATCAATTATTCCAAAGGATAGTTGTCAGTTCTCTTTCAACTTTGAGGGAAACTATTTCGTCTTACCATCAATCATATCACCACCAATTCGAAAAAATAATCTGGCTGTAAATATTTATTGGCAAGCTCCTTTAACCGCGCTGGTGTAATATGACGTATAGTATCAGTAGCGGAGTAAAAATACTTATCGTCCAGGCCATTCAGAATATAACTTTTCCAACGGTTGATAATATGAAAAGGTCCGTCTAAATCTCCCAGTAAAGAACCTAATAAGTAATTCCGAACCAACATTAATTCATCTTCATCCACCAGTTCATCCCGAAGTATTTGCATTTCATGATATACTTCTTTTATAGTGGCATCACATACTTCACGGCCCGCCTCAGTAGTAATCATCCACGCGCTCTGTTCAAAATGACTCGCGAGATAGCTATGAATTCCGTAAGTATATCCTTTTTCTTCCCTGATATTACTCATTAAACGACTGCCAAAATAACCACCAAACAAAGTATTTAAAACCTGTACTTCCATAAACTCGGGGTTGTGCCTGTTCGGGAAATTGCTCGCCATACGAATAGCTCCCTGTACGCCGTTTACGTCGTTTATAATGGTGGAAGTGCGTTCTGCGTGCAGAGTTGTTTCAACATTTGCAGCCGGCTTTATTATATCGGGTTTTGATAATGAAAGATGGCCGAAATTTTGGTTCAGTAATTGGAAAATGTCGGCGGGTAATTTGCCTGCTACAAAAATGATACACTTGCCATTGCGATAGTGTTTATCGTAAAATTGCTTTAGTTGCCCGGTTGTAAGAGCGTCATAATCTGGCACACTACTGTACTTGCCATAAGGGTGATCCTTACCATATAATAAAACGTCAATCTGCCTGTTAGCAACAAAATCACATTTCAATAAACTTACAGCAAGGCGTTGTTTACTATTCTGTTTAAAAATTTCCAATTCCGTTTCAGGAAAGGAGGCATCAGTAATTAATTCCTGTACAACAGGTAAAAGCACAGGCAGGTGTTTGCTAAGTGCATGCAGCGTAATGTTGGCAGTTTCGTTGTAACAATGACGGTTTAAATAACTGCCATAAAATTCGAAATGTTCATTTATATCAAATGCACTACGTTTTGAACTACCATTTTTTAACAGGTGATTGGTGGCTGCAGCTACCAGGTTTTTATCTTCCCAGCTATTGCCGGCAAAAAATATCCATTCAAGCTGAACTACTTCCTCTTCACCTGCATTGATGCTGTAAACTTCTATTCCATTATCCAGTACAAATTTTTCGTAGGGCTTCAAATCAAGGCTAAAATCGACGGCGTTTTTAATTGGAGGTGCAATAGTTCTGTTTATCATCAGGAGCTTGTTGTTCGACTGTTTGCTAATATTTTACACTTTAATAATTTTCAAAACTACAGCATAATATTTTGATGTTTTTATTCCCTGGCAGCAGAAAAAACCAACTAAGCCTGCCTTCTGAACCCAATTTGTTCCATTTGGGGACCTGTAAAATTATTTTCCGTGAAATTATAAACCTCGGCAAGTGTAACTGGTTTGTCAAAATGAAGTTCACTGTGACCCAATTGTACAGCCAGGGCGTTTGCTGTCGCCGGTTGAAGAGGTTTAAATTCATACATCCCCAACAAACGGCCTTTTCGAAGAAGGGCATCATCTATCTGGGTATATTTCATATTAAAAGTACAGATCAGGGCCACGTTAAGACATTGACTGAGAATACCGTCACTAAGGTTAAGCAGGTTACTGATAGCGCTGGTTTCATCGGGTCCCCGACGCCTCGCAATAACACTATCGGCATCTTCCAGCACCAGGATACTATCTGGATAGTCCAATAAAAACGCAACCAGCTTGGGATCAGATACATGCTGTGCCATGTATGGAGGAAAATAGATCATGCGCTTATTAATTACCCCTGCGAGATACCGGATAAAAGTAGTTTTTCCAGTTCCGGGCTCTCCATGCATCAGCACCAGCCCACTAACTTTAACTGCCGAAAGTTTGTCTGTAATATGTCTTTTGAAATCTTCAAACTCCGGGTTATAATGATTTGTAATTTCTACATCGTCTCCTACTCCTTCGAATTCTTTCAGCGACCATCCACCATATTCATCCGTAGTAATCAGGTGAAACTTTCCATTAAATTGTTCCTCTTTTTCCTCTTCACTTAGCTGTTTCAATTTTTCAAATAAGGGAAAAAGATTATTACCATGAGCCGCATTATCATAAAAAACATAAACACCACTACGGGGATGAAAAGCATTGTCGTATCCAAGCCAAATATTTTTTTCGAGGAAGAGAAGGGCGGCCTTACCCTGGAATTCACCCTTACCCGGTTTAAATAATTGGAATTCGACCGGCGCCTGGAAATGATTTTCGAACAGGGCTGGTAACCAGGTTTGCAGTGCAGCAATATCCACTTTAGGAAATAGCCTGCGGCTTGGAATCGCGTCATTTAATTTGTGAAATGCAGTTGAAACCCTTAACGCCTCGTCATAAAACAAGTCGCTTTCGCCATGAATATTGCTTCGGAACAACATAATAACTGTGTTAGATCAAACTAAGATAACAGGCCTGATACAAAAAAGAGCATGTGGCCGACAAGTCGCATTATAAGCAAAAGCCGGGCAGATCTCCCGGCTTCAGTTCATTGCAAAAAACGAATTCTTTATTAATAACGAATGGTACCATCTGTTCCAAACCCGGCATCACTGGGATCCTGCGGGTTAAAATAACCATATAAGACAACAGAGCCCGTTGCATTTTTAAATTTACCGGTACCGCCAACAATCGTGCCTTTGCCATTAAAATTTATCCGCGTTTCGCTTACAATAACAGTAGTAGCTTGTCCACCCTGGAACCAAATTGAATTTCCTTTTTTGTCATAGGTAATATTATTCACGTAAAAAGGTACATCAGTTATACCAGCAGAGGCTAATTCAGTTTCGAAAAACATGGAAACAGGTGCAGGTACTGACCCCAATCCACCTGGACCAAAACTAGTATACTGATTAAAATAACAATATGCCTTACCCATATGTGTGGCATTTCCCTCACCACCTCCAGGAAACCATGCCGGCAAAAAATTCGTTTCGGGCGCAGCTCCGTTTTCAAAATCAGGTTTTACAATATAGTAAGTATCAAAAGTATCTTTATAAGGCCGCCAAACCATTTCACTGCTTTTAATTTCAACAGCTCTTTGAGAAGCAGGCTGTACTTCTTTATTACAAGCAACAAGGCAGGCAAATAAAACAACAGAAACACCGGATAATAAAAGTGAAGATGGTTTCATTATATGAAATTTATAATTAAATATAACGGGTTGTTGCCATCCATTTCACCGCAGAGTTCCGGTTTATTTCAGGTAAACATTTTTGACATACTACCTTGTTGCTTAATTGATCATATATGTGAAAAGCACGCATAACCTGTTTAATTGTAATTTGCTCCTGGGTCGGTCAGGCTAATCTTATTGAAACAGAATTTCCCAATCAAACCGGTATAAAGCATGCTGGTATGTAACCCACCAAACAGAATTTATTTCTCCCACTTTTAAGATATAGCCGCCGGGTAATTTTGCCGTTACAGGTAAGATTTATTTTTAAACAGGTGGGCATCATTAAATTTGCCACCCGAATTATATTATGATAGATAAATTAGAAGCTATTAAAGGCCGTTTTCAGCAAGTAGGTGTTGCATTGACTAATCCTGAAATTGTTGGCAATGCAAAAGAATACAGCCGTTTGAGCAAAGAATACAAGCAACTCGAAAAAATAGTAATCCCTTTTGAACGGTACAAAAAGGTAATGGAAGATGTTGAATTCAGTAAAGAATTACTGAATGGCAACGACGACGAAATGCGCGAACTGGCAAAAGCTGAATTACCTGCTTACCAGGAAGAATTAGAACAGCTGGAAGCTACTTTAAAAAAACAACTGATCCCAAAAGATCCCCAGGACGATAAAAATGCGATATTGGAAATACGTGCTGGAACAGGTGGTGATGAAGCAAGTCTTTTTGCCGGCGACTTGCTGAATATGTACCTGCGTTATTGCGCTAAAAAAGGTTTTAAAACAAATATTGTAAGCGAAAGCGAAGGCACTGTTGGTGGTTATAAAGAAGTGGTAGTTGAAGTGGAGGGAGAAGATGTATATGGCACTTTGAAATTTGAAAGTGGTGTACACCGGGTACAAAGAGTTCCAAATACCGAAACGCAGGGTCGCGTTCATACATCAGCTGCAACGGTAGCTGTAATGCCCGAACCCGAGGAAGTAGATTTTGAATTAAACCCCGCCGACGTGAAAATGGAGACCAGCCGAAGTGGTGGCGCGGGAGGCCAGAATGTAAACAAGGTGGAAACCAAGGTGATGCTGACACATATTCCAACCGGAACAGTTGTAATTTGCCAAACCGAACGTAGCCAGCTTGGAAACCGGGAAAAAGCTATGACCATGATGCGCACCAGGTTATTTGAAGAACAGGTTCGCAAACATGAAGAAGAAATTGCGCGGCAGAGAAAAACCCTGGTAAGTACCGGCGACAGAAGTGCCAAGATCCGTACCTATAACTGGCCCCAGGGCAGGGTATCGGATCACAGGATCAACTTAACAGTATACAATCTTGATAGTGTTATAAATGGCGAAATAGATGAGTTTATCGAACAATTACAACTGGCTGAAAATGCTGAAAAGATGTCGAACATGAATTAAGAAATATTTTGACTCAGCTTTTTCTATAAAAATGACCGCATTATGCTACCGCTTACTCAAACTGTTGTAAGTTGTACTTTCTAAAAACAACGTTATGCTTGAAAATCTATTTAATCTTGTGAAAGAATTCGGACAACAACAAGTGGTTGAAAATCCGGAAATCCCAAATGAACAAAATGAAGCTGTGATGGCAGAAGCGTCGCAGGCTGTAGCCGGTACACTTCAATCGCAATTAGCCCAGGGTAATCTTGCCGGTGTGATGGACATGTTTCGCAGCAACGATTCCTCAGAAATTATGAGTAACCCGGTGGCACAAAATATGCAGGCCGGTTTTATGGAAAATATTAGTAACAAATTGGGTATTAACAAGAACATTGCAGCCGGCCTGGCAGCCACTCTTATCCCAATGATTATTAGTAAATTAGTTAACCGTACTAATAGTGCCGCTCCAGCTGATAGCGGATTCAACCTGAACAGCTTAATAGGGAGTTTAACCGGAGGTGGAAACGGGCATGATTTTAGCGGATTGATTAACCAGGTAACAGGAAATAACAATGGAGGAGCGGGCGGATTAGACCTGAGTAATATTATAGCTCAAATTTCCGGAGGTGCTAATCAACAGCAGCAATCGGGTGGTTTAAGCAGCCTTATAAACGGTTTTTTTAGAAAATAGAGGCCCATTATTTTGATCAAATCCGACGATTTTTTGTTCTCTGTTAAATCCCGGTTAAGTAAAAATAATTTTTTTTTGTTGTCATACATTTTCGTAAACTTTGTGCAACTGAATTGAAAGAAAATAAAACATCTCTTAAAGAATCAATTTCCTTAGAGATTATTTAACAAAAGTGGCAGTAACTAAAATTTCAGATCAGCGTCAAATAAGTAAGTTTTAAAGAATACGATTTTTAATTTTTTCTCATAAGCAGTTAGTTTTGGTTGCGGCCCCTGTTTCTACAGGGGCCCATTTTTTTGCACCTGTTTTGCATTGCTACCGTTTTACAATACGTTTGGCGTTTTAACCGACTATAATATGACAGGTAAGGGTGCGAAAACCATTTGTTTTGATTTTGGCAATACCCGCCAAAAAGCAGCACTTTTTATAAACAACGGGCAAAAGGAGGTATTCCAGCTCAATGGATCATTGGAAGATTCAGTAGTTGCATTAATTGAGAAATATAGCCCGGAAAGGACTATCCTGTCTTCTGTTATACATCATCCCGGGATAATTGAGACCTACCTGCAGCAACATAGTTTGTTTCATTTATTAAAACCGGCAAGCAAACTTCCTTTTTCAACACCGGTTGGAAAACCCGAAACTATAGGCGCCGACAGGCTTGCTTTATGTGCTGCAGCCACATTAATTTTCCCTGGCTGTAACAATTTGATTGTCGGCCTGGGATCAGCAGTTACCTACAATTTTCTAAATACCAAAAACGAATTTTTAGGAGGTGGAATCAGCCCCGGAATGACGATGAGAATGAAAGCGCTAAATAGTTTTACTGCCAAACTTCCGGTGGTTGAACCTGATTGGAATGTTCCCCTTGTCGGATATGACACAAAAACAAATATTCAAAGTGGTGTGGTTCTTGGACTTGCACACGAGATCGACGGATTTATTGAAGATTATAAAAACAAATACCGGGCTTTTAACGTGCTTTTAACCGGGGGTGATTTAGTGCATTTGGCCCCCCACCTTAAAAACTTGATATTTGCCGACCCTGATTTACTGTTTAAAGGACTATATGCTATCTCTGAAATTAATGACCAAGGTTAAGTATTATGTTATTCTGCTGATTTTATTCTCTTTCAAAGAAGGATATAGCCAAATCAACTCACCCTATTCCCGCTACGGATTAGGTGATTTATATAACAGCCGTAACGTTGTTAGTAAAGCTATGGGCAACTTAGCAGCACCGGTGATTGATTATCAATCGGTCAATTTTATCAACCCGGCTTCTTATAGCCGGTTACAGGCTGTAAGTTTTGATGTAGGCCTTGAAAGTGAAAACCGGTCTATGCGTAACATTGATCGGACAAACAGCTACAAATCAAACAATCTATATTTTAACTATTTAGCGATTGGCGTTCCGCTTTTGAAAAATAAAGCTGGTATTAATCACTGGGGTATGGCGTTTGGATTAAGGCCGGTGACCAAAATGAATTACAATATTATTACCGCCGAAAATTTGCCAAATATCGACAGCGTAAGTACTCAGTACAAAGGTTCAGGGGGTGCATCCAAAGCATTTATTGGAACCGGCTTTAAAATAAAAGGTTTGGCTGTTGGCGCCAACGTTGGATTTTTATTCGGACAGCAAAATATCAGCACACAAAGAAGTTTTCTAAACGACTCGGTTCAGTACTATACTACCAATCACGAAAGCCAGTTATCCTACAGCAAATTATATGTAGATGCAGGTGCTCAATACGATATTAAACTTGGTAAAAAATCGGTGATACGTTTAGGCTTCACCGGTTTTGCAGGTAGTAAAATCAATGCTTCAACCGATGTTTTAAGAGAAACTATCGTGTATAATTCAACCGGCGGTTTTGATTCGCTGGATGTGGTTTACCGCCAAAACAATGTAAAAGGTACTATTGAAATGCCTTCAGGGTATACCGTTGGGATTATGTTTGATAAAACCAATGTATTTATGCTCGGTGCTGAATATGAAAAAGTAAACTGGGATGATTATCGTTATTATGATAAAGTAGATAATCTTGGAACAACCGGAATGGTAAGAGTAGGTGCTCAGTGGACACCCTCAGTTAATACCAGGAAATATTTAAACCGGATTACCTATCGTGCAGGTTTTTACACTGGTACCGATTACGTAAAAGTGAGTGGAGATCTATTACCTATTTGGGCAGGTACACTTGGATTTGCTTTTCCCATCCGCCGCTGGAATAACTACAGCAATCAATACACCGTTATAAATACCTCCATGGAATACGGTAAAAGAGGAAACGGGACGCAACCTGTTACAGAAAATTTCTTTCGTCTTAATATTGGACTTTGCCTGAGTGATCTTTGGTTTAACAAGCGGAAATTTGATTAAGTTTTTTAGTACTAAGTTTTAATTAAAAAGGTCAGCAACTGTTATAAACTCCTCTAATCCGGGTTGATCTTTGCACCATGATATGTAACCGCATCATCTTAACTTTTTTCACATCGGCTTTTATAGCCTTAGCCATGGCTTGTGAAAATGATGCGGGTGAAGTAACTTCATTTAATCGCAAAACAGTTGAAGTTGAAGAAGGAAGAGATATTGTAGGTTCGTTTAGCCAGGCTGCAGTTCAAAAGGCTAAACTGGTGGCGCCATTAATGTACCGTGTCAAAGCAGATTCACCCTACACAGAATTTCCAAAAAGCATCCATGTAGATTTCTACAAACCAGACCATAGTATTGAAAGTGTGGTAAAAGCCAGGTATGGCAAATACTTCGATAACCTGGGCAAAGTTTATCTTAAAGATAGTGTGATCGTATACAATACAACGGGTGATACTTTGTATTGTGATGATTTATGGTGGGATCAGAATGCCAATGTTTTTTATACCGATAAAAAAGTAGTTATTCATACTAAAACGCAACAACTTAACGGCAGTGGGCTATGGGCTTTAGCTAACTTTAGCAGGTATATTATTAAAAACACCACCGGCATTGTTGATATCCCTGAATCGGTACAGCCATAAAACAGGTATTGTACCCATCATGTAATTTTACCAATGAGAATTGGCAATGACCTTCTTCTTCTGGTATTGAACAATTTGTAAATAAGGTTGTTAGAATTTGCTAGCCTATGTTGGCGTAAATCAATAAACAAGCAAAGAAGAAAATACAAATGTTTTATATAGCATTGTATTCCTTTTTTCGTATTGCTGATTCATGAATGCATTTACTATAAAAGATCTTGAGAATCTATCCGGTATAAGAGCGCATACTATTAGGATCTGGGAACAGCGCTATAATTTTTTACGTCCTCAACGAACCGAAACAAATATTCGTTATTACAACAATGATGAATTAAGAATTATTCTAAATGTTGCATTACTAAATAAATATGGGTTTAAAATATCCCATATCGACAAAATGGACCAGTCTGAACTGGAAGATAAAATTTTGTCATTGTCGCAAACCCAGGCGCAGCAGGAACGAACTATAAACGACCTCATACAATATATGGTCGAAATGGAAATTGATAAGTTTGAAGAGGCGATAGATCAATATATAAGTAGCCGGGGCATTGAAAAAACCATCAGCCATATTCTATTCCCCTTTCTTGAAAAAATTGGTATCCTTTGGTCAACAAATCATATAAACCCTGCGCAGGAACATCTTGTTACCAATATCATCCGGCAAAAATTGATTGTTGGAATTGAAAGTGCCGTATCACATGTCGATTTGAAAAAAGTGCTATTGCTGTTTCTTCCTGAAGGTGAGCACCATGAACTGGGACTACTATTTGTTTATTACCTGCTGAAAAGCCGTGGTGCGCAAGTCTGGTATCTTGGTACCAATGTTCCAATTAAGGATGTGGAATATGTTGCTAAAATAAAATCGCCCGACATTATCTATACTCATCTTACTTCGGTAGCATCCAATTTCAATCTTGAAAAATACCTCAACAATTACCAGGCCCGGGTTCCTAACAAACCGTTGATTGTGTCGGGACGAATTACACAGAACTATAAAAAGAAGACTCCATCGCAAGTGTTGTTTAAAAATTCGCTCTCCGAAGTAATGGAATACATCGCATCATTGTAGAATCAGGGAAAGCTTCTCAACAACATTCTAAGTGGCGGGCACTAACCCTTACTTCGCAATGTTTTTAAACAATTAGAACTTCTTATCCTTATGACTAGCCGGTTACTTTAGTCTTTTTCAGATATTATCGTGTAAAATTGCTTATTAATCAGGGATTGACAACTGGTTTATCCCCGACCAATAAATACTGTTACTGCATGATTTTGTCTGTTTTGATAATCACCCTGCTCTTTACTGGTTTCTTTACCGGTATCGAGATTGCTTTTATAAGCGCCAATAAACTTGGCATTGAACTTAAGAAAAAGCAGGGTAAGCGCAGCGGGATGATCTTAAGCTATTTTTTAGATAATCCTTCCCGTTTTATAGGAACCACTCTCATCGGGTTCAATATTTTTTTTGTTGCATACGGTTTAACCATTACCGATTTCCTGCAACCATTCTGGAACCTGACCGGCATCAGCGAACTCGATAAAACGGGGTCCTTAAAACTGATCATCGAAGTAATACTTTCAACCCTCGTTGTTTTATTGGTGGTCTTTTTTTTCAAAGCAGTTTTCCGGGCTAAAAACGATTCGATTTTAGCTGGTTTTGCCCGGTTGATGGAATTCTTCTATTCGCTTTTCAATCCTATCTCTTCATTTTTCGTATCCATTTCTTCCTGGTTGTTGAAATACATTTTCAATGTGGAACTGGACGATCGGAAACGGCCCTTTAACCGCGTTGACCTCGAACATTACTTTCAGCAAACAATTGATGTAGATGATGATAACCCCGAACTTAACCAGGAATTATTTGAAAATGCCCTGAGTTTGCCTGGTGTCAAAGTACGGAGCTGTCTTGTTCCACGAAAAGAAATTGTGGCCGTTGAACTAAATACCCCCATTGAAAAGGTTGTTGAAAAAATGGTGGAGACTATGCTGAGTAAACTTGTAGTATATGAAGGCAATATCGATAATATTGTTGGCTATGTACACCAGCTCGACATGTTTCGGTATGCAGAAACCCTTCACAATATATTGCTGCCAATACCAGCTGTTCCGGAAAGCATGAGTGTTACTGATCTTATTGGTAAATTCTCGAAGGAAAGAAAAAGTATTGCCTGGGTAGTGGACGAATTTGGCGGAACCGCCGGCATCGTAACCATGGAAGATTTGCTGGAAGAGATTTTTGGCGAAATCCAGGATGAATATGATACCGAGGAATTCATTGAAAAACAACTGGCGGAAAGCGAATACCTGTTCAGTGGAAGGCTGGAACTAGATTACCTCACCGAAAAATACGGCCTCTACTTTGAAGATGATGAATCTGATACGTTAAGCGGGTATGTGATACAGCAACATGAAAGTTTTCCAAAACAAGGCGACCGGATTATTGCCGGCGACTACCAGTTTGATGTAATGGAAATGAGCGATACCCGAATTGAGCTGTTAAAAATGAAGTTGCTGAAATAAACGAAACCTTTCGTCCTTCTTTTTAAACCCATTTGTTTTAATTGGCACCGCTCAAATAAAAATTTTCGTTTTCTCATTAGTATTTGTGATAATTGACGTCATAAAATAAACTTATGAGAAAAATTGTCTTTCTATGTGCAGGGCTTACACTTGTTGTAAGTGCCTATTCGCAGGATAAGGGTAAATCAGCCAGCCCCGCGGCGGATTCAGCAAAAAAAGCGGCCCCAGCCACTCCTCCAAAAACAACAATAAAAGAAAAAACAAAATCCAGCAAAAAAATTGATGGATTGTTTACGATGTACCAGGATACAGCAACTGGTAGCCTGCAATTGTATGTAAAGAAAGACCAGCTGGGAAAAGATTTTATTTACCAGAGTTTCTCAATGGGCGGTCCTGTTTCTCTTTTTCTAAACCAGAATATGATCAGGGCTACCTGGATTTTCAAAATTGAAAAAGCCTTTGATAAACTTGAATTCTTACAACGTAATACCAGCTTTTACTACGATAAAAACAATGCAGTAAGTAAAGCTGAAAACGTGGATGTAGCAGATGCCGTTTTCTACGCCGACAAGTTTGCAGCCGAAGACAGCCTTGGCTACCTGGTTTCTGTGGATGGATTGTTATTGGGAGATAAATTAGATCCCGTTAAGCCTATTTTTCCTCCCACCCTTCCCCCCGGTTCCGTTTTTAACCTTGGTGGTTTAAACCCAACCAAATCAAAGTATACCCAGGTAAAATCATTTGATGGTAATACAGATGTGCTGGTTGACCTGGCCTACGATAATCCAATGCCTTTTAATGGTGGCGGCAAAGACATTACTGATGCCCGCTATGTTCGGGTAAAAATGCAGCATTCATTTATTGCAATGCCAAAAAACAATTTCCGTGCCCGCCGGGATGACCCTCGTGTTGGATTTTTTGGACAGGAAGTGGACGATCTGACTTCGGTAAGCGCTACTCCCTATAAAGACATTATCAACCGTTGGTACCTGGAGAAAAAAGATGCCACAGCAGCAATCAGCGAGCCGGTTCAGCCAATTGTTTATTGGATTGAAAATACTACTCCTGTTGAATTGCGTCCTTTCATAAAACAAGCCGGTGAAAAATGGAACGAAGCTTTTGAGAAAGCAGGTTTTAAAAATGCCGTAGTTATGAAAGAAATGCCAGATTCTGCTAGCTGGGATCCGGCCGACATTAATTATAACGTTATTCGCTGGGTCAGTTCTTCGTCTCCTTCGTACGGTGCTATCGGGCCAAGTTTCGTGAACCCGTTAACTGGCCAAATACTAGGTGCTGACATTACTGTAGAATGGAAAAGTGGTGCAGGAACGCCTGTACAGGATGATCTGTACAATGGCGGAAATTCAACAGCAAGTTTACCATGGTTTGATCCTATCAATGCCGCTAAACCTGCGCAGCCAGCAATGTTTGGTTTTAATAAAAGCCATCTTGCCACCTGTGCCCTTGCCAACGAGCTCTCCATTCAATTTCAATCGGGTTTAACTGCTATTGAAACTTTGGATAACGAGTTACCCGAAGATAAAAAAGCACAGGCTGTTGCCAATATGCACCAGCAATTCCTTTATTATCTTATTATGCATGAAATGGGTCATACACTTGGATTAATGCATAATATGAAAGCATCTCAGATGTTGAGTCCTTCAGAAATGAATAACACGGATATCACCCATAAAATAGGTCTCCAGGGATCTGTTATGGATTATCCTGCTATAAACGTTAGTCTTGATCGTAGCAAACAGGGCGATTATTATACCACTAAAGCAGGCCCTTACGACCTATGGGCAATCGAATATGGCTATACTCCATTCTCCGCTTCTGAAGAGGAAGCCGGGCTTGTGAAAATTTTAAGCCGTAGCACCGATCCGAAACTTGTATTTGGAAATGATGCCGATGATATGCGTTCACCAGGCGGTGGTATCGATCCAAGGGTAATGGTTAACGACCATAGCAATGATATGGTGGCTTATGCCGAAGATCGTTTCAAGCTGGTAAATACCATGATCCCTAAGTTGAAAACACGTTTTAGCAAAGACGGAAGCAGTTACCAGTTATTGCGTACCCGTTATAGCCAGCTCCAGGGACAACGTAATTCAATGGCCGCAGGCGTTAGCAGGTATATTGGTGGTGTGTATGTTGATCGCAGTTTTGTAGGCCAGGAAACTAAATCAAAACCTTTTACCGTAGTACCGGTTGCTTACCAGAAAAAAGCAATGGCCACTTTGAGTAAAAACATTTTTGCGCCGGATGCTTTAGATGCAGATACAGAACTGCTTCCTTATTTACAGTTGCAGCGTCGTGGATTTAATTTCTACGGTAGCCCGGAAGATGTGAAGCCGCAAAATTCTGCAATGGCAATGCAAATGAGTGTATTATCACATTTGCTGCATCCAACCACCCTGTCACGCATTAACAATAGTAGCTTGTATGGAAATACCTACAGCGTTGCCAATGTAATGAGCGACATGGTTTCGGCTATTTTTAGTGCTGATCTTAAAGGGAATGTAAACCTGTACCGCCAAAATCTTCAAACAGAATTTGTGAAAGGTGCATCAGCAATTACGAATGCTCCCGGTGGATATGATAATGCTTCCAAAGCAGCTGCATTAAGTACACTTAAAAAAGTAAAAACTTTGCTGGCAACTGCTGTTAGTACAAACGAACAAAGTAAAGCGCATCGTACTAACCTTAATTTTATTATCGATAAAGCGCTTGCGATAAAATAAAATTCATAAAACCATTTATCAAAAGCTGCCTTCCATTTGGAGGGCAGCTTTTTTATGAAATTGATCTCTCCTAATTTCAACCTATGGCAACTACTTATTGTGATTATATCAGCAGCCTCGATAAAAACGAACAAAATGTACACCGTCATTATCATGATACGGAATATGGCTTTCCTATCAATAACGATAACGACCTCTTTGGCAGGCTGATCCTCGAGATTAACCAGGCCGGGCTAAGCTGGACTACCATCCTGAACAAACAGGAAAATTTTATAAAAGCTTACGATGGATTCAACATAAAAAAAATTGCCGGGTATGGGGGGAAAGACGTGCAGCGATTACTGCAGGATGCCGGTATTATTCGCAACCGGTTAAAAGTAGCTGCAGCCATTCATAATGCGCAGGTTGTTTTGGACCTCAAAAAATCCCATGGAAGTTTTCGTAATTGGCTGGATGCAAATCACCCAAAAACAAAAATGGAATGGGTAAAGTTATTCAAGCAACATTTCAGGTTCACAGGTGGTGAAATTGTCAATGAATTCTTAATGAGTACCGGCTACCTGCCAGGAGCACACACAGAAAATTGCCCGATATTTAAAAAAGTGATGAAAGCCAAACCCGCCTGGAGTATTAAGCAGTAAAATAGCAATAGTTACCCTCTATTAAATCAAACAAATTTGGGCCAGGTAGATTCTAAAATTACTGCTTCACAACAACAGAAACTACTCAGATCGCTTCCTTTTTCCCGGAAGCAATGCTCCTGTAAATAGCTTCGATCACCTTCATATCTTTCAATCCTTCTTCGCCTGGCACCCGGGTTGGTTTGTTTTGAAGAATACAGTTCGCAAAATCGTCCATTTGTAATGCCTGCTGGTTAACATTTGGATCAAATGTCATAGGGCCTTTGTGTGTAGCACCTTTCAGGCCGCCATACCGGTAGGCACTTGTTAGTTCAAACCACCCGTTCTCTGCCTTTGCTTTCAAATAATTAAGATTTTTATTATAACTGGAGATACCCCTGGCTATGGTTCCACCGGGAAATTCCAGTTCAAAAAAAATGGTTTCATCTACTTCATTAAAAAGTTCAGGGCGCAATTTTTCTTCCCTTGCAGTCACAAAGATTGGTTCCTCCCCGGTTGTATAACGGGCGCCTTGAATGGCGTAAACGCCCATATCCATTAAGCCGCCACCACCGGCCATTTTTTTATCCAGTCGCCAGGTACGGTTGTTGCCACCCCAGGTATAACCATTTGCGCAGTCAATCGATTGTACTTTACCATAAACTTTTTGCTGTCCAAGCCGCATCATTTCCATGTTATAAGGCTCAAAATGTAGTCGGTAGCCAATCGAAAGCATGCGGTTTGCCTTTTTGCAGGCATCTATCATTTCCTGGCATTCTGCTACATTCAATGCCATCGGTTTTTCGCAAATCACATGTTTGCCTGCCTTTGCTCCCCTGATCGTAAATTCTTTGTGCATCGCAATTGGAAGCACCACGTAAACTATATCTATGTCTTTGTTATCGGCAATGCGGTCGAAATTGTCATAATTGTAAATATTGCCTGCAGGAATATTATACTCATTGCTCCAGGTTTTCTCCTTGGCCGGCGTTCCGGTAACAATACCTGCGAGATAACAATTTTTTGTTTCCTGCAGGGCAGGTGCTAATTGACCTGAACTATATCCACCCAAACCAACCAGGGCAATTCCGAGTTTTTTATCATCATTGAGGTTGGTGGAGACTTGCTTCTCCGGGGCAGTTTGGCACATAGCCAGCGGCGATAAAAGCATCGATCCACCTGTAATCATAGATACCTGGTGCAAAAAATCCCTTCTTGACTGTTGTTTATTCATAACAAATGTTTTCAACTGGGTAAGAGTATCTTCACGGCTTTAAACAAGCTTAATTTTTTGTTTAATACAATGTGGTCACGGGTAGCAGGAATGCTATTGAGCATTGTAGTGATCTGCCCCGCCCCGGCAGGGTCACTCCCTTCAACTGTTTACAGCTACCAGGAGCACTTAATAAAAAGCTATACCCAGGCGGTATAAAATTAAAAAAACAATACCACTTTAATTTCTACGAATGAACGCATCCGGGCACCGGTACTTTATTGTAAACAAGCCTTGTGATATGGTATCACAATTCGTCAGTTCACATGATGTTGCATTATTGGGAGAAATCGATTTCGAGTTTCCAGAAGGCACGCATGCCATTGGCCGGCTTGACAATCATTCAGAAGGTTTGCTGATATTAACTACCAATAAAAAAGTTACACGATTATTATTCCAGGGTGAAATGCCACACAAACGCACTTACCTCGTACAAGTTAAAAATGTAGTGAGTGAAGACACATTGCAAACGCTAAGAACAGGTGTTTCGATTCGTGTTAGAGGCGGAGAATATTACACCAGCACACCATGCGAGGTGACGCTTACTACCAAACCTGCAGACTTATTTTTATCTGGTCACGAAACTATTTTGTTTAAAGAGCATAGCTGGTTGCTGATCACTTTAACGGAAGGCAAATTTCACCAGGTACGTAAAATGGTTGCAGCAGTGCGGCATCGCTGCAAGCGGCTTATAAGAATTTCAATAGAAGATTTGGAACTGGGTGATTTACAGCCGGGCTGTGTAAGGGAATTGGAAGAAAGCGAGTTTTTCCGAAAACTCAAGATCGAATACGGTAATCATTTGGAAACAAAATAGCACATTTGAAAACTGCCTGTGATTTATTTCTTAATGATCATTCAACGGCAAACCCAACCGCTGGTAATCTTTCCAGTTTACATATTCCGGTGCAACCCGATGTTCTTCCATGGTGATGCAACCGGTAACCGGGCAAACCAACTGGCATAAATTACAACCCACACATTCTTCTTCTTTGATAGTGTATTTATTGTAAGGGTTTCCGTAATCAAGGTTAATAGATTGATGTGATCCATCTTCACAGGCAATATAACAGAGCCCGCAGTGGATACATTTATCCTGGTTTATTTTGGCAATATGGTGGTAGTTGATATCAAGATCTTCCCAATGGGTAATGTTATCTACCGAACGGCCAATAAAGTCATCAATAGTTTTAAAGCCTTTCTCATCCATCCAGTTATTCATGCCTTCGCACAGATCTTCAACAATGCGAAAACCATGTTTCATGGCAGCAGTACAAACCTGTACGGTGGTACTTCCCAGTAACATAAACTCCACAGCATCCTTCCAGGTACTTATACCGCCAATTCCACTTACGGGTACTTTGCGGGTAGTAGCATCCTGGGCAATGGTGGTTAAAAATTTTAGCGCAATTGGTTTTACAGCTGGTCCGCAGTATCCACCAAAAACCGACTTACCTGCTACGTAGGGATTTGGAACAAAAGTGTCAAGGTCAATACCAGTAACAGATTGGATTGTATTGATGAGCGACAACCCGTTAGTTCCGGCTTCCACTACAGCCTTTCCCGTTGGCACAACTGAATGAACATTGGGTGTAAGTTTAGTTATGACGGGTATAGTAGCAGCTTCCATTACCCATTCAACCACCATGCGGGCGATTTCTGGATCTTGTCCTACCGCAGCGCCCATTCCTCTTTCTGTCATGCCGTGCGGGCATCCGAAGTTTAACTCCAGGCCGTGTGCGCCGGTGTCTTCTACTTTTTTTATCAGCTCGTGCCAACTTTGTTTATCGTTATCTGCCATTAAAGAAACCACCATTGCCCGGTCGGGAAACAGCCGAAGACATTCTACTATTTCTTTGAGATTTACGTCGAGTGGCCGATCGCTGATCAGCTCAATATTGTTGAAGCCCATCACCCTGCCGCCGTTAAAATTTACGGCCGAATACCTGCTGGAAACATTTTTTACCTGGGTACCTAAAGTTTTCCAAACTACACCACCCCAGCCCGCTTCAAAAGCACGCAGCACATTTACCTTTTTATCGGTAGGCGGAGCACTTGCCAGCCAGAATGGATTGGGTGACTTTATGCCGAGAAAATTTGCTGATAGATCTGCCATGATA
>JAZKGP010000015.1:0-62873 GCA_040385845.1 Bacteroidota bacterium
TGCATGGTACGGGCACGTCCAAGCAACTGGTGCTCTACATACAGGGCAGCTCCCATCGACAGGCCTGCATCATGACTGGCCGGAGGCAGGTAAACTTTTTTAAAAGGAGTATTTTGAGTGATCTTACCATTCGTAACCGAGTTCTGAGCAACGCCACCCGCCAGGCAAAGCTCATCTATCCCTGTAGCCGCATGCAAGTGGGTGAGCAGGTGAAAAATGGTTTTTTCAGTGACTTTCTGCACCGAGGCTGCCAGGTCTTTATGATGTTGGGTAATAGGCTCACCCGGCAGGCGAACCGGCCCGAAACGATCTTCCAATAATTTGGAAAACAAAACAGGAACCTGTGGCTGGTGACTGTCGTCGTACGACACATAACCCTTCTCAGGCGAGCGGAAACAATCCGGATCCAAACGAAAACCACCATCTTCCTGCAACAGGATCACTTCTTCCAGGCCAGCAGCATACACAGGTTTCCCATATGGCGCCAGTCCCATCACTTTGTATTCATCCCCATAATAGGGAAAGCCAAGCAACTGGGTAAAGGCGGTATAAAAAATCCCGATGGAATGTGGGAAATCAATAGAATCCAGCACTTCAATATGGTTACCACGTCCAATGGCCATCATTGTAGTACTAAAATCACCCGATCCGTCGATCGATAACAACGCCGCTGTTTTAAAAGGCGAAGCAAAAAAAGCAGAAGCAAGATGACTGCGATGATGTTCCACATATACGATCCGGTCTTTCAAACCATTGGAAGGGTCAAAGCCCGGTAAGGCTTCCAGTTCCGTTTCCACAGAAACCGTTGCCGCAGCGTTCGATAATCTTCCCCGTACCGCGAAAGCAACTGCCGATGGGTGTTGTAACGCAAACCGGGCTTTCTGTGCCCATTTCGCCTTCGGATCTCTTCCAATAGCCACCCATTGCAGGTCGCCGGCATCAATCCCGGCTTCATCGAGGCAAAACTGGATAGCTTTCGAAGGAAAGCCTGCCCAATGCTTGATGCGACGAAATCGTTCTTCTTCAATAGCTGCCACCAATTGGCCATTGCAAAAGATGGCCGCTGAGGCGTCAGCATGATAAGAATTGATCCCGAGGGTATATTGTTTCTTTTTAGCAATGCTTTCGGCTGTCTTGCCTTCAGCTACTCCGGCAAATACCGGCAGGCTGGTTCGAATAGATTCGTAGAATTGCAGGTAATGGTTGATGATCTGCGAGTCGGTAAATTGAGTAGCTACCAGTTCAATAGCTGCCCTGCCCATTTCCGGCCACCGGTCTTTTTGAACCAGCGCTTCCCGGATAGCGTTGGCCGTGCTGCTAACTGTAGCTTCACAAACCCAGCCTACTTTATATTGTTCTACAAAATCACTTAAACCCACTTCATTGCTAACGATCGTGGGCTTACCTGCTGCCCAGGCTTCCGCCACCACATTAGCAAAATTCTCATTAAAGGATGGAAGTATAAAAATGTCAAACTGGTCGAAAAATGCCGCTTTTTTATCCTGCCCTATCCACCCGGCAAATTGCACTTTGTGCGTAATGCCCAGTTTCTGTATTTGCTGCTGTAGTTGTGTTTCATAGAGGGGTTCACCTGAACCACCGATGACCAGTTTCTCTACCTGCGGACAAGCCGCCACCGCATCCAGCAGCACTTCAATGCCTTTTTTATGATGCAAACGCGACAAAAAGCCCAGGGTATAACCACCTTTGTTTACAGGTTTGTAAACAGGAGCTTCTTTTAAAGCCAGCAGGTTGGGCAACACGGCTATACTACCGGGTTTACGATTACACCTTACCTCCATATCCCTTGCTTCGGCTGCCGCAGTAGCATGCAAATGCACTCCCTCCAAAAGTTGTGTACCTGCAAGCGACTGGAACCATCGTTTTAAAAAGGTTTTACGATGACTAAAACTATAATCGCTCATCATGCCCCTTGGCGATAAAAGCACCGGTACTTTTTTTTGTTTGATGATCCGAAGCGCTTTAAACACGAGTATGTTCCACCAGGTATGCAAATGGATCACATCAAAATGTTGTGCTTCTTTTTCCAGCGCTTCCCATAATTGCCAGGATACCTGGCAAGGGCTACCATAATCGCACTTAAAATAGCGGACATGAACCCCCTTCCGCTCCTCGGAAATTGGATAAGTGTTTACCAGGTCTTTTTTATAGCCAATAGTAAATACCGTCACTTCTGCGCCGCTGGTCGCCAGCGATTCGCACAATGCCGAAACCGAAAATACCGGCCCCCCGAAACCAACATCCGGAAGATAATAAGGGGCTATATGAAGAATTCGAAGCTGCATGTGTGTGTTGATTAACCTGGTAAATACCGGCCTAATGGCTGGCCCCTACCACTTCTGCAATAAGAGCTGACTGCCTGTTTTTAAAAGTTGTAAATCCAAAATGTGCTTCCACTAATTGCTGTTGCTGGTCTTTTTGTTCCTGGTTAAGAGGACTTGATAACGATTGCCGGATAGCTGCTGTTATTTGTACCGGGTCCGTTGGATTTACCAGCATGCCCAGCCTGCCATCCAAAAGCGCTTCAACAGAACCATCCTGGTTACCACCAATAACCCGCAAACCACACCATGCTGCTTCAAGAAATACAATGCCAAACCCCTCTTTTCGGCTGGGCAAAACAAAAACGTCTGCCAGCTGGTAATGCGAAATAAGTTCAAAGTCTGGTACAAAACCTGTAAGCTTTACAACATTATGCAGTTTTAGTTCATTTATGATTTTTGTGATCCGTTTTTTTTCCGTCTCCTGCCATTTGCCACAAAGCAGGTATCTTAAGTTAGGGAATTGAAGCAAAAGCCCGGGCAAAGCTTCCAGCACCAGGTCATATCCTTTAAAAGCTTCGGTATCCGATAACCTGGCTACGGTAATGATTACTTTTTCGTTTTCAGCAACCTGGTATCGCTCCAGCAGGTGCTCCCGTGAAACGGAAGATAAATTCTTTTCAGAAAAAGCCGGATCCAGGGTATTGTAAAATAGGTCCACCCGCGCAGCAGCCACACCTTTTGTACCGGTTAAAATGTCAGCAGTAAATTGGCTTACCGACCAAACGCGGCTACAATTTTTTAGGGCTTTTCCCTGCTGTTGCGAAAGCGGCTCCCAAACTTCCCTGCCATGTGCCATACAAATGGTGCGGGTCCGGGGAAAAAACACCTGGCAAAGCCGCATCAGTGGTGCCAGGTTAATATGGCCGAAAAACACGAGATCCGCTTCCCGCATGGCAGCAATCGCCGCTAAAAAAAACCGCCACTTGCTACCTCCAAAACCTTTAAAACGGGCAGCTGGTAAATATCTCTCATCCGGTAACCCATCATAGGCCGACAGTACTCTAATATCCCATCCTTTCTCCACTCCATTTTCCCACAGTGCTTTGCTAAAACAACGGTTGAATTTTTCAATCCCACCAGTAGCTGAGAAGGTTTTTAGGGTTAGGAAGAGAAGATGCAATTTGGTTGATTGGTTGGTTGGTGGAGTAGCTCAGCGTCTGACAGTCAATGTTATATTTTAACCACGGAGGCCACGGAGGAATACACACTGAGAACACGGAGGCCTTCTATTAGCTTGATCATTTGTATTTTCTCTGTGCTCTCTGTGATGTATTTTGTCTGTGCTCTCTGTGGTTTTGTCTTTAGACATCTCACACCACAGATCTTCTAATGGTTTCAAAGCTATGCCCCGACACTATCTTCAATGAGGCTGCCCCCATCGCCTCCAGCTCAGCTGTCGGCATCAATATAAATTCCTCTAAATATTGCCGCAATGCAGCTGTATCCCCGGTATTAAACACAAACCCATTAACCCCCTGTTTCACCAGGTCGGCGCTGCAGCCCGACAAAGAGCTAACCAATACAGGCAAAGAGAAGTTCATGGCTTCATTTACACTTAATCCCCAGGTTTCTCCATTGCCAGAACACATTACGAACAAATCTGCTGCCCTATAATACAAAGGAATTTCTGTCTGGTTAACAAATCCTGTCAGGCTAACCCGGTCTTGCAAACTGTGGCAAGCAATAAAATCTGTCATTTCCCCCCGCAACATCCCTTCTCCCACCATAACCAGCTTAGCATTTGCTTGTGTGATACCCGCAAAAGCCTGTAACAGGTCCATTGGTCTTTTTTTCGCAATGTACTTACCGGCAAACAAAACAATAAAGGCTTCTGCATTGAGCCCAAGTTGCCCACGAGCCTCCAATTTTGACAAGCTGGCTGCCACCTCTTGAAACCGGGCATTGTCAACTGAATAGGGCGTAGATTTCAACTTGCCCGGATCAACACCCAGCTGGTTATAAAAGCACCTGTTCTCACTGCCAATACACCAGAACTCTCGTACAAAAAGAAACAAACTTTTTAAAAAAAGGGCTTTAAGCCGTTGCTTCCATTTTGGTTGCAAAGCTTCCTGCGCCGCATTTACTTCTGTCCACAACGCGAGTCGGTGACCTGCCAGCTTCGCAAAAATGATCGCCAGCCAGTCGGTAGCATATTGCCAGCTATGGATCACGACGAGCGATTTGGGTTGTTTGAATAGATACCTGATCAAACCCGGATTGATTAGGCTAAAGAATCCCTTCGATTCAATCTTTGTAAAGCCACAATTCTTTAAAAATTTGTGCGGATAGCCATCCAGCAAAGGCAGGTCCCATTGCACCGACTGCCCAAATTCCTTATCATACTTACCCGCCTGTTCCTTTCCATGATAGTACAGTACTTCCAGCTTCACCCCTTCACTCGCGAGGTAGCGGTAAAGTGGCGCGAAATATTGGATCGGGTGAGAATTGAAAATGATGAGACTACGACCTCCTGAACCCCCTGTCCCCCTAAAGGGGAGACTTGGATCTGATATGCTGGTTTTTTTCGCAACGCTCATTTCGGTACAAGGTTAATCCATAATCGAAGTAATAACGTACTGCCCAACAGTACTGTCATCCTGAGCTTGTCGTAGAGCCAACGGCACTGCCCTACCGTAATGTCGGAACGTGATGTCATCCTGAGCTTGTCGAAGGACCTAACGTGAAGCTTACTACTTCGAAAAATCTTATCGTGCCTACCTGATCAAGGCTTCGACACTTCGGCAAGCTCAGTGTAAACCACTCAGCCTGACATCTCCGATTGAGCCTGTCGAAGTACCCAACGTGAAGCCCTTACGGTGATGCTGGAACGTACTGTTATCCTGAGCAGTTTAGGTGAGAATGTGTCGAAGGACCCAACGTAAGCATGTTACGTAATGCCAACACCGTACTGTCATCCTGAGCTTGTCGAAGGACCTACCGAGAGGACCTTACCGTAATGCTTGCACAGTACTATCTAAGCATATCACCCCCGCTTGAACCTACTCACGACTCACGGCTCACGATTCACGCATCACTCCTCACACCCTCCAAAATCTCTTTCCACCTCTCCCCATACGCATCCCAGCTCAACCCCTCCACCGCTTGTCTCGCATTCCTTCCCATGTTTGCAATTGCAGTAGGCTGTTCCATAAAATAGTTAAGACTATTGTACAGGGCCGCATCATCTCCCGGCTCTATGCAATAGCCATTAATTCCATTTTCAATTACTTCCGGTCCAACCGTATGGGTAGTAGTAATAACCGGTAATCCGCAAGCCATGGCTTCTATAATCACTTGGGCAAACCCTTCAAAAAAACTCGGAAACACAAATACATCCGCAGAATGAAAAAGGCTCAAACGGTCGTTCGGGTGCACAAAACCGGTCAGTTCGATGCCAGCAGGCAAAACAAAATCAGCTGGCGGCTGATCATAACCTGCAGCTATCAATACCGTATTTGGGTATTGCCGGTGAAACTTCTCCCATACAGCACATAGCCAGGGAAAGCCTTTCCGTGCAGAGATCTTACTAAAGAAAAGAAAGCGGGTGGGCGTAGACGTCGATATTATAGAATCGATTTTTCTCCATTTACTGGTAAAATACTTGAGATCAGTTCCATACCCGTTTACCGCAATTTTCTCCGGTGAAATTCCATTATTGATATAGGTGATTTTGGTAAACTGGGAAGCAACTACGATGCTATTGGCCGACTGCATCTCTAGGTTTTCCAGCGCAATCATAACAGAATCCTTTGATGGCAGCTGTTCAGACCAGCCGGGATACCGCTGGCGTAACCCTTCAAAAATAGTTTGTTGGCTAAGCGGATGAGCAATACTTGCATCCAGAACAAATGGTTTGCCGGCTTTCTTGCACCTACCAATAAGCATCCAGGAGGAAGTATCAAATCCAATAATAATCGTTGCCGCTTCAATAAGTCGTTGTGGTATTTGTTCCTGGAAAAGCCGGTTTCGCGTATAAAACGCCTTCGCAGGAGACATGCCTTTTTGCACTTTCCTTAACGCGACAAACTCAAGTAAAGCCAAAGCAAATATTTTCCGCTGCGGAATATTAACCGTGCGTCGCAACAATTGTTTTCGCAGCCGTTTTGGTAAAATTCGCTGGTACCAGTTATCATTTCCCACCGCAAAACCAGTTACAAAACAGGAAAGCATCCCCAAACGCTCCAGCTGTGCCGCCAAATGGAAACTGTATTGTGTACCCGGGTGCGCCAGCAAAATCCGGTGTTGTTTTTTATTATTTTCGTTCAAATCGTGAGTCGTGAATCGTGAATCGTGAGTAGATCACGGCTCTGCGAAGTCTCTTGGCTCGCAGTGTTATGCTAAGTGTCTGTAACACAACGATAATGTATTCCAATTACCAATTACTCTACCTTTTAACTGATCAACTACCTAACCAATCATACCCTCAACCCTGTATTCCCAATTACCCAATCCCCAATTAACAAATTCCTCCTTGACGTTCAAATCGTGAATCGTGAGTAGACTCCACGATTGTGAAATTTTCCACCGTTTCTTTATTGTTGCTGACACCTTATTCTCAATTAACCAATTCCTCTGCCTTTAACTGATCAATTAACTTACCAACCGGCTCTGCGGAGTCTCCTGACTTCGCAGCTTTATGTCAAGTGTCTGTGACACACCAACATTGTATTCCCAATAACCAATCCCTCCTTTTGAACCACGAATCAACTGATCAACAAATCAACCAACCCATCAATTCCCAATTAACCAAGTCCCCCTTTTGAACCACGAATTACCTGATCAACAAATCAACAGATCAATTATCCAACCCAATTCCTAATTAACCAATTCCTCCTCAGCACCCGCTTCCTCAAACCTCCTCTTCCCCTCCTCCCACTTCCTCAACCCTTCCCTCCAGATAATATTATCCACGAGCATAATGCCTAATAGCAGGAAAGCTGCATTATGGGGGTTAAACACGATTGGTTGCCCTACCGCCACCACGAACATAACCGCCCATCGCATAATACCTTTAAAGGCCAATTGAAATGCAAGTATAAAGGTCATTAAATAACGCAACACAATGAGTATCCACCCTCCTTCCAGCAAGATCCGGGTAAATTCAGTCTCCACATAACCAAATGCATATACATGTGGGCTGGTGCCAAATAAGGCCTGCGCACCCTGGTAAGTGCTCCCCAAACCGATACCAAATAAGGGACTTTCAAAATTGGCGTTCTGAATATACCCCCAATCTGATGTAAATCGTGAAGATTGTTCGCCTGATTTGCGGTTGGTCTCTACGCGGTCCATAAAATTGTTATAGGCCAGGCCAACTGTATTAAAAATTTTCTGCTGGTTCACCACTAGTAAAACTGCTATGCCAATACCTACCGGAATGATCAAACGCCCAGCGACTTTAAACAAGCTACTGATGGGGTATTCCTGTATCAACATGGCCCCGCCCAATAAGATCATTATGACGGCAGCACTTCTGCTGCCAGTCATGAAACCTACAGACACGCCTAGCACCAAAGCGATTACTACAAACCATTGCGGGTACTTTAAGCGGATCATCGCCCAAACCATAAGTGGATAAAAGATTAAATAGGCGGTATAGCCACTTAAATAGCTAAAAGTCCCGGTTACTCTTACGTGGCCACCCACAAGGGCCATGGACTGTTCTTCCCGGGCGTATTTATTTAAAAAATTACCAGGTGGAAGCTGGTACTGCAAAAAGGCGAGCACAATTTCCACAGCTGCTATAATCATCATGATTCGCATTAATCTGCCGGTGTCAAATAAATGCCGGTTGGTGAGATAAAAAAAGATCCCCAGCCAAAAACCGCCATGTATCAGCATGCCGAGTATGCCATGAAAAAGAGTCAATTGCATGGGATGGATGACATGCAGGGCCATGTAAAAGAAGTAGATATACAGGATCCCGAATTTCTGAAAGGGGCTGATGCTATTACTACTACTCCGAATCGCCATCAAAAACGGGATGATCATTTGTATACCAAGAATAGCATTACCCACCGCACCGCTGCTGACCACCCATTTCCGCACGGCACCGCCCAGCGCCGTCACCAGGAACAGCGCCAGCATCCACTTCATTTCATTGGTATTTGGCCCCTTGCCTGCCCCCCTGCTAAAAAAACCTCCTGCCATTTTGTTATATTAAACCACTAACCGCATTACCTACCCGTACTGTTATTTAAAGTCCTGTCATCCTGATCTTGTCGAAGGATCTTCCGTAATGCCCTACCGTGATGCCGGGACGTACTGTCACTCTGAGCAGTTTACGGTTAGTTTGCCGAACCGTCGAAGAGCCTACCCTTAGGCCTTACCGTACTGCCAACCTGCGACTGTCGAAGAGCTAACCGTGCTCCCGAAGAGCCTAACGTTCTACCCTGATCAAGGCTTCGACAAGGTCAGCCTGACATCTCCAATTGAGCCTGTCGATAGACCCATACTGTCATCCTGAGCAGTTTACACTGAGCCTGCCGAAGTGAGAGCTTGTCGAAATGTCGAAGGACGACCGTGATGTCTATCCGTACTGTCACTCTGAGCTTGTCGAAGAGCAAACCGTGAAGCCCTACCCGTACTGTCACTCTGAGCTGTCTAAGGTGAGCTTGTCGAACCCGTCGAAGAGCCCACCGTACCGTCACTTCCACCCCTGGATTTTGACAATCGTACCAATGCATCCCAGTCATTTGCAAACAATGCTTCTTTTTTACGACGTGACCACCCTGTTTCTCGCGGGTTATGGCTTGTTCAACCTTGTTAAACTGCTCAAAGTATTTTAGAACAACCGGCAGTCTTGTAAAGGTGTAACAAGTCGGAAAATATCCAGCGTCATGCTGCAGCAACCGCATATCAAGGACTCTCGTCATCCCTGTATAATAACTCCCATCACTACACTCCAGGATATACATGTAATAATGATGTTGTTTCATGAACGTAAAGCCTTACCCGTACTTTCCTCCAGAGCAGTTTACTGTCCGCACTTTAAACCGTCGAAGGACCTACCGTGATGCCGAGGAACGCGATGTCACCCTGAGCTTGTCGAAGGACCAACCGTAATGCTTGACCCGTACTGTCCTGAACGTAATATCACTCTGAACTTGTCGAAAGGCCTACCGTACTGTCACTCTGAGCTTGTCGAAGAGCCTACCGTGAAGCTGAAACCGTAATGTCACTCTTAGCTTGTCGAAGAGCCAACAGTGATGCGGGCTCGCAAGCCCGTTGAAACACTAGCCATCACTTCCTCCAAAAACTGCCCCGCAGTATACTCTACCGTCATTTTCTCTAAATGCCTTACCACTGCTTCCCGGTTAACAAAAACCGGCTCTGTCAGTTCCTCCATGATCGAAGCAGCCAACGCCTTCACATCTCCGCTTTCAAATATCCTCGCAAACCCGCCCGCAGCTTCAGGCAGCCCGCCGGTATCACTTACCACCATCCTGCAGCCACTTGCCAATCCTTCCAGCACCGTAATACCAAAGGGTTCCACTACACTGGGCACGATCATTATTTCGGAGGAACCCAATATTGCCGCCACTTCAACGGCCGACAAGGCTCCAATAAACTGAACTCTGTTGCTAATTAGTAAGCCACTGCTTAACTCCTCCAACGGCCCTTTTTCAGGACCGTCGCCTATAATAGTTAAACTTGTAAACAAATTCGAATCAAGCTGCGCCAGCGCCTTCAAAAGGAGATCCACACCTTTATCAGTTACCAGCCTGCCGGCAAATACCAAGCTGCCCGGTTTACGCTCACTTGATCCGGCATAAAATATTTGGGATTGAAAAGGACTATGCACTACCGTAGCTTTTGAAAACTGCCCTGCTATAAAATGGCTGCAACAAATATTTTGCCTTGGAAACCTGTTTGAAACCATCAGCTTCAAACGCTGTCGCCAGCTCGCCGGTTTGTTTTTCTCTACCAAAAAAGTATGATGACTAATTGCCAGTGGTTTCCTGCTAAGCCACCAAGCAGGCAATCCTTTCAGCGACACGTTAAACTGGATGATCACATCCATACCCCGCATTAATGCCACCAGTTTCCAAAACGACAAACCCCGGTAAACGGAGAAAACAAATGCATCTGGAGCAGTATTAGTGGTATTTGTAACAACACAAACGTCAATTCCTTTTTTAGCCAGTTCCGTCGCCCATGCCTCCACCACCCGCTCTAATCCACCGAGCAACGGGTAAAATCTCGGACTGTAAAAAAGTAATTTCAACTTATATTATTGTTGATATAAGTTTTACTGAACTGATGCTTATCATTTTCTTTTGAAAAAGGAGGAATTTATTTAAGATTCGTTTCAATCAACTTGCTCGTCACTTCCCAGCTACAATATTCCTGGTAGGTTGTAGCGGCTGCCTCTCCCAATTCGTTAGCCAATGGCTTATCTGTCAATAAAGCCAAAAGCGCTTGTTCATAACCCACCGCATCACCATATGGCATCAAAAGCATGTTCTCCCCATCTCTAAACAGGCGCGGATCCGTCATATCACCCGGACAGGTGACGATCGCTTTTCCTATGGACATGGCAGCCATAATCGTTCCATTTTTCGCCGATACACCTCCCTCATTACCCCGCTCCACAATTTGCGGCTGAATAAAGACCGAGGCAGAAGCAACATAATTAGCTAACCTTTCAGCATCTACCGTTCCCGTAAAATAAATGACAGTTTCCAAATCAAATTCGCTGATCCAGGCAATTAATTCTTTTTTCTTCGCCTGCTGAATCATTCCGCCCAAAACCAGCTTGACAGGAACCTGTCTGTTGATATTTTTTAAAGCCTCCAGCAGCGCACTATCCGCCCTATTAGCAAAACAAAAAATAGTAGACTCACCACCTACCCCGTCACCCCTCATCGTCTTACTAACCACCCCGCTCGCGCCTTCATGATTTACTACTGACCTCCCGATAGCTATAGGGGCATCACTCACCTTCTTGCTCACCCTCACACCACTCACCACTGACCAGTTACTACTCACCACATTGGCGCTAATCGGCACTATCTCCGGTTTATTAAAAACAAAATAAGATCGGAATAATTGGATGCTTGTGATTGTCCTGTTCGCAGCAATGGCGGCACTATTGGCAATCACCCGCTGCAGGAAAGCCAACACCAAACGTTTAACTCCATATCCCCACAGGCGAATAGATACCTCATGAAAAAATATTACCTGTTTCAAACCCTTTTGCCGCAACCGCAACATTAGTAATGGCCACCAAAAAGGCAGTCCCTTTGTTTGGTAACTATAGGGCACATACTGCCAGAGAATACGATCAACCTGGTGTTTCGTAATTAATTTCCGCAGCGTGGGTAACATGGTTCCATCAAAAGCAGCTACTGAAAAGCTATTTATATTATCCTGCCCGGGTGTGCCTGTCAACAACAGCACTTTATTTCCCGTTGCAGTCAATTCCCTTTGCAAATGAGCCGTATGATCCCCCACGCCGCAAATTGCCGGGGTATAATTAGGCGTTATGATAAGAACGGTCATGGTCAGTGGTGAGTGATCAGTGGTGAGTGGTGAATCCATTTACTCCATTTTCAAGAAGACGGCAAGGCAATAAGCTTGAAAAAACATCCTCTACGAAGCAATGAACAAATCAACTTAAGTTCGGCTGTCTCTATGAACTATTATCGATGAACCATGAACTATCAATGAACCATCAACTATGAACCATGAACTAACCTCCTCACCCACATCGGCAGCAACCTATTAAAAGCATGATACGCCCGCAAGGTCGAAACACTATTGCCGCTCAAAATGCCGCGGTATAAATACCTCGATACATCCACCAGTCCTTTTTTATTCCTTTCTTCCCGCCAAACGATTTCGCGGGTAGCATGTTTTAAACGGTAATTATTTTTAAGCCAGGCGGGGTATTTGCCGGCTTCCAGCAAATGCAGGATAGCTGTGGAAGCCCGGCGCAATCGCTCTTGTCTTTTCTCCTGGTTCACCAGTTGACCGCCGGAATAATTGCCACCATGTACCCGCCAGGCGCTTAACGGCTCATGGAAAAAATAGCAATTGCTTTGCAGCAGCGTATTGATCAATAACCATTCATCCGTATACATATCGATGGCGGCCTGCCACTTGATTTGTTTCAAAACCGCGCTCCTGGCTGCAAAAGTCGATCCGCCGCCAAACAGCAGCTTCTTTCGCATAAAGTACTTTAGGGTGTCAATTCCATTGTTTTTCCCGGTTACATTGAAAGGGATCGGTTCTGGTTCCGGGTTCCGGTTACCCTCCTGCCAATGGATCAACGCAGGACTGCCTACATGTACGAGTGTCGGATCATGCCGGAAAATCTGAACCGTTTTGCTGATTTTACCCGGCAAAAACCAGTCATCCGCATCCAGGTTAAAAATGATCTCACCGTTTGCCAGTGCAATCCCAATTTGAGTAGCCGCCGCTTTTCCCGCATTCTCCTGGTAATGATACTGTATACCTGCATTATCAGTGATGATACCCTCTAGCAATTGTTTGGTATCATCAGTACTGCCATCATCGATCACTATTATTTCGATCAGTTCTTTCTGATAATCCTGCGCCAGCACACTATGAATGGCCTCCATGATAAAATGGCCGTAGTTATAAGTGGGGATAATAACAGAAACTTTCATAGAAGCATATAAAGGCAACAAAACATGCCACGAATGCACGAATTGTCACTAATCATTGTTGCTAATTCACACGTGGTAAAATTATTTGTATGTCATAAACATTCGTGTTCATTCCTCCATTCGTGTCATTCGTGTTCATTCGCTCAATTAGTGGCAAACTCACCTTTAAATATTGCCACGGATACGCTAATAATCACGAATCATTCGTATTCATTCGTGTCATTCGTGTTCATTAGTCAAATTAGTGGCAAAGTCCATTTCTAAAACATCGCCACGAATACACTAGTTGTCACGGATCTTTCGCGTTCGTTCGTATTCATTTGTGTCATTCGTGTTCATTCGCACCATTAGTGGCAAAGCCCTTTTTATAACGTCGCCTCGAAAACACTAATTGCCACGAATCTTTCGTGTTCATTCGTGTCATTAGTGTTCATACTCAGTTTACTTCGAAAAAACTAATATCAATCTCCTCTTCAAACCAAAATGCATCTCCCCGGAAAATTATCTCCTTTGCTTTTACCATCTCTCTCTTTACTCCAAAAAACCAGGAAGCCTCCTCGTTCGATAGAAATTTCTTGTTGATAATAACTCCATTTTCAATCGTCGGTAAAATGGCATTATGCTCAGAATAGCTTCCATCTTCATAATTGATCCGGCACTTAAGCAAGGTCGGTTGAAAAAGGAATCGCTTTATTTTATTCCAGCCGGAATATTGTGCTTTTACTTTCAGTAAAACCGGGAATTCTGAATCTGGAATTGCGATCTTTTTATTAAGAAAAGCCTTGTGATTGGACAGCATTTTCAATTGGCTTTGCGTTGTAGAAGCATTCTTCTCAAGCAAGTAAAAATGTGATAGTGCTGGAGCTAATACTTCATTGGTAAAACGAAAACTGTCTACCAGGTGGTAATTATTTCTAACTGCAATCCTCGTATTTGTTTCATCCCAAAACGGATGCCTGCCCGGTATTGAACCAATCCCCATTACCACAAACTGTGGCGACTTCCCGGATCGATAAAACGAGGCGTTAGCGGCATCTAAACTGGAATGATAAACCGAATAGCCCTGAGGAACCGGTCGAGTGGTAAAGTGTAGTTTTTCAAAGTACAACCTGTCTATATCAGAAGGGAATATATCAACCGTTTTATTCCCAATGCGCTTGTTAATGGCAGCGGGTATTTCCATTTGGATTACAGGTTCTTTCATATACAGGTCCCGCAGCCACCGCGAATGAAAGGTCATATGCCCGATATTAAAAATGGCACAGATCGTAAAGAACACTGCCAGCCAGCTAATAGTATCCCTCGTTTCCTGTGTTACCGGGATAGTGGCAGTGCCATCTAACCCGAGAAATAAAAATGGCATCACGCTAAAAAAGATCAGCTGGTGATTGCCTACTGCCACTACAAAACCCTGTTTAAAAGCGATAAAGAAAAAAGTTGCTGCCATGCAAAAAGCCACCGACCATTGCAATTTATCACGCGTTTGTTTGAAAGCCGCCAGGAACAAAACCACCAGCAGCAAACCGAGGCCTACAACAGCCAGCGGCGTAACCGGCCAGGCCGGCAGTGGCACCGCCATAGCATCATTGTAATAATTTACAATGGTGAGTCCATGTCGGATATACGAAAGCAAGTCTACCCTCAAAACAAAACACAGGAGCACTAACAACAACAAGTTGATTCCAACGACTCCGAAAAACTGCTTCGCAGAAATCTTCTTTCGAAAAAACAGGAACAACATAGTAATACCAACAAACAGGAAACCCGTAAAACCGCTGTTCATTTTTATAAAGAAGCCAAGCACAGCTACGAGGCCCAATAAAAAAAGCCAGGGGATATTTGGCTGCTCCAGCGAATTAATACAACCAAGTGTTATAAAAAGCAGAACGAATATCGTGGGATCAAAAATAAAAAAACGACCACAGAAAACAAATGCAAGCAGCACTATCACTTTTCCAAAAATTTGATGCTGACCTAAGAGTGCTTTTCTGCCAATAACAAACAGGCCGGTTATGATCGCTAATTTATAGAGCACAATGCCCGTTGCCCAAATACCCAACCCCAATGGCAAACCATAGGATAAAAACCCAAGGGGGCCATAGGTAAACACCAGTTCTGTACCAAAATGGTACCCGCTGGTAAAGGCATTATTGACAGCTATTTGCCAGGCGGAGTCGATGGCATGTCTTGGCGGGATAAATAGCTTATTGGGTATTAAAAAGAATAATATAATTGCCTGGAAAATATCATTCACCCGTTTTTCACCCATGCCTACCACTTCTTCTTAAAATCGCCTTTAGCAAAAAACTTCTCGATTAGGCAATAGAGCAGGATAAAAAAATAGCGACTACCCATTTCGCGGATTTTTAAGTTGCTGGTACCGTGTTTGCGATTATTCCAACTGTTCGGCAATACTTTGTATTGGTAACCGCGTACTATCGCTTTTAACGGCAATTCAAGCGTAAGATTAAAATGGGGTGACAAAAAAGGTTTTAGACCCTCAATAGTATGGCGTTTATAAAGCTTGAAAGCGTTCGTGCAGTCGTTATACCTGATACCAAATACTACTCTTACCAGGTTATTCGCTATCCGGTTGATCCGCATTTTTAACCATGGATAATTGTTGATGGTTGCCCCTTTTATAAACCGGCTGCCAAAGACGCAATCGAGATTTTCTGCGAGCATCGTATTATAAAAAGTGACAAGATCGGCCGGATCATCACTTAAATCTGCCATTACTATAGCTACGCAATCTCCTTTGAAATTCTCTAACCCCTTACGAACTGCAAAACCAAAGCCATTGTGGGGTGGACTATTGGTGATATGGTTCAGAGTTGGGATCGTCAGTTGCAATTCTTCCAGCACTTCCTGGCTATCATCACTTGAATTATCATTAATTACTAATAGCTCATGGGGTATTTTCTCATTCTTAAGACAGGCATAATAACTGCTGATAGTTTCGGGCAGGTGGGCCTTTTCGTTATAGGCAGGAATAACAACACTTAGCAACATAAATAGAGTCAGGCAGGAGGTGCATCGAAAATATTTGAATAATCAGTCAAATTTTCATTAGATCAGCACTCCCATTTTAAACTTTTCTTCTATACACTTTATATATTATTAATGGGCAGAATAGCAATCTATAGAAAAGGCCTGCAGTATTATAAAGTAATCGCTTAAACTTCTTTTTTCTCAAATTATCAAATCCTGAAAACAAATGAATTCGAACGCCATCGAAATAATTTGAATAAACGCTATAGTGTTGTTTGTATCTTAACAGAATTTGCGAAGTTTCTGATTTAGGTAACAGGGCAATTTTCTTAGAAAGGCTGATGATCTTAACCGGGTGTATCACGATTGCATTATCATAAAATGGGACAATACCTTGTTCCATAATTTTCTTATAGATTTCCTGGTCTTCATTTGCAGCCATAATAAATTCTTCGTCAAAGCCTCCTACCGCTTCAAATAGCTTTTTTTCGACCATGATATTAGCGCTCCAAAAAAGTCCTCCTTTGTTATTGACAGGACATTCGGCCATATCTTCTTTTAATGCTTCGAAATTGTCCGGTAAAATAGCGCCTTCGAAAGCTTTTGAATTTGGATGTTGCACTGTGGCCTCCTTATAAGCTTTTAGCCAATCTCTTGCCGGTAAGCAGTCATCGTCAGTAAATACAAGCCATTTACTTTCTGCATATCGGGCTCCGTTGTTACGGTTTGCGGCAGGCCCTTTTTTGGGTCCGTTTACCCAACGTACCCACGAATATTCTTTTTCAATCAACGATTTCGTTGTATCGTTAATCCCATCATCTGTTACAATCACTTCATAACTATCAGGGTTTACAGATTGACCGCCAGGTGCCAAATTATTCAGGCATAGCGATAATAAATCCGGGCGGTCACAGGTCGGTATGATTACGGAAAACAACAAGAGATGTATTACTTTACTTAGTTAGAGGGTTTAAACATAATGTTGTACTAAGAAGTTGCAAGGCTGTCAAGAAATCGCTGTGCGACTGCAGTGGTAGTATAATTGTTAATCCATATCCTGGTATTGGTTTTCAACTGTAAATAAGCATCGTTGCTTAGGCAGTTAATCTGTTGCATTAAGTCCGAATAGTCGTCGTAAATAATGCAGTTTGTACGATCAAGGCCATGGGGCGCACAACCAACAGGTTTTTTATCCAGGTGTTTAAAACAAATAACGGCACCGTTGGCGGCAATCTCGTAATGGCGCAAACAGTCCCAACCACTTCTTTTGGTGGTGATACCAAACCTGCTCTGCTGGATATCGGCATAATAAGCCTGCTCAGAATCAAAAGCATATTGTTGCTCACCTAGAGGTGTGTAAAAGCTGCCAGCTGTTTTTTCACTCACTTCTTCATCTACTATATTGCTGGCGAATAATTGCGATCTCTCACACGCATCTGTCCTTAATATTTTTTCCTCAGGAATACTAAAGGATATGGGAGATATCTTAGTTGGTAAAAGAGATTTGGCAAATGAGTCGAATAGCGCGGGTAAAGCGGCTAGTGCCTCCCTTGTACCTACCATTTCCCTTTTGTAATAGTATTTAACAGGTTTAAACAGGAAAGCAAGGCTTCGACGAAAGTAACGGTGTTCTTTAACGAGGTTATTCCAGGGAAATACCCTCGGCTTGTCGGCCGGGTCGATAACTACTATTCGGTCCCGTGCTACAAGTCGGCAAAGTCTACTATAGTCATCCCATTGCCGCCAGATATCGGCAATAATATAATAGTCAAATTCATGAATATGATCTTGACATACTTTAAAGCGATCATTGTTTGAAACAGGGTCGTCTGGTATTAGCCCAAATAAAGTAAAACCATATCCTCTTATTTGATGTTTTAACAAATCAGGGAAAGGTCGATACATCCAATCGAACCGGGGCAGATCAATACAATTGTCACCGAGCACTAGCCGCAAACCATGGAACAGACTAGCAGAGAGATAGTCAGGGTTATTCGCATGTAGAAAAAGAACTTTCACCTGTTTTTATATAAGTCAGTAAAACGAATTCATATGTTCATTGGACTTTAATTAGATGATTTGTTAACAAATAATTCAGCAAGTAAATGTTCCAGTATAATAGTATCTATTTCTATATCAGCATTAGCATGGTCAATATATCGTCCATTGAGGTTCATATGTTCCTCCCCTTTTTGGGCATACATTAAATAATATATTACCTGTTGTGCTTTCGCAATCTGGTAATACAAATCCTTATTGTAGTTATCATGTTTATAGTACCTGAGTTCAATAAGCGAAGTGCCGGGTTTCATAAATACAATATTGGACAGGTTCGAACCATGTACTCCCATAACCCAATCTACCTGGGTCATAATAGCAACCTGTTCCAACCAGGAATAATCTTCATTACAAATGCAAACAAAGCCATAGGATCGCAGTACAGCCATCACACCTTCCTCATTCAATAAATTGCGCACACCAGCATTATTCCGGGAGATAAAAATCCGTTTGCCAATCCCGGTTGGCAGAGGAGGAATGGGTACTTTTAAGAAATTAAGCAAATTCTCTCTCAACCATGGCCCCTTATTGTCAAAAAAATTGGCCGAAACCAAGGTCTCGCAGCGTACATGATCGTTTATATGATTTAATGCAACTATTTTGGAAGCGGGCACGCCAAAATACTGCAGAATGCTATCGTGAAAACCAGGTTTGTATTGCCAAAGAATAACCTGGTCAAAATCATCCAGCTTATAACCACTCTTTAAGGCCAATAACAATGTAGCAATACCTTCAAACAGGAAATGGTAGTATAAACTACCGCGAATCAGCAGTGATTTCCCCGAATAATGTTGAGTGATCCGGTAATTTATTTTAGATCGACAGGAATGCAGTTGAATGGGCATGGCAGGCCAGTGTGAGAAAGGGCCGAGTAAAATTCCATCATTTGATACCAGCATAAAATCGCGGTAATAAATAGACGCATCCGGAATTTGAATAAGGGCCACAAATGCATTAATCTGCGAGGGTTCCACTGAAGCAGCCGGGGAGGAATGCCCTATAACTTTATCTGGATATCCTATCTCATAATTTTCATTTACCGCTCCCAGCAGCTTGTAGCTCCTATTATTTTCACCCTTCTTTTGAATGTACTGTTCTAAATTTTTCCAGGAAGTAATGGCATTCCGGGGCATACCGAAACCATAATAATGTAACCCCAGCCTCCGAAACAGGTGGTAGTTAATCCAATGCACCCCCTTCTTGACAGCTTCCCTTGCTTTAAGGACACTGGGATTGGTTATCAGTCGTTCAGGAATCATCACACTAAAACATTTTCGTAGATAGCTGCTATATTTCCTGAACCCTGATATGCTTTGAAAAAGCGATAGACAATCAGTCTTTCATTAGATTGCCAAAGCAACCCCTTACACAAAAAAAAGCAGTGATCTCCACCCCAGGTCTTCATTTTTTTCTTACTTGCAATAGTTCCATAGCTCCATTTTATAAAATTATAAACCAGGGAATAAAGCCTCTGGAAACGGTTTAAATAGTCAGTCTTAATGGCGACCAGGTATAAATTAAGTAACATCATTTGACTCGGTAAATTTTTCAACAAGCCTTCTGCAAATTCTAATCTTAATCGGTGAGCAGGAACAAAATGTTGAAAGATTAAAGATTCATCAAACCAAATCTTCCAGCCGAGCATTGCGGCTCTTAAGCAAATTTCATTATCGTCCCCACTAGAAAGTGCAAGGCCAGTTCTTCCGGATACAAGCATTGGGAAGCTTTCGTCAAATATTTTGGTTAATAAATGCTTTCTTATAGCCATACCTGCCCCATAAACAGTTTGACCCAACGATAAAACACCTGATTTTGAAAAAGGCTTTGAACAGGCATAAGCATGCTTGTATTGATCAAACCAATCAGGCGCTGCTGAATTAAAAACTGGAGATGGACAACCCCCAACAATCCCAATGTCCTGATTGCTGGAAAATATTTTTGCAACCTGATTTAAATAATCGGGATTTAACCAATTATCATCGTCACAATAGCAAACAAAATCATACAACGCATTTTTAAAGCCGCTGATACGGGCAAACATTTGGCCCTGTTGTTCTTCGCTAATTATTCTCAACGGCGCCCTATTCCCTAACAAGGCCCATGTGTCGCATGCAAGCGCCACAGTATTATCGGTGGAATTATTGTCCACGACTATTACTTCCCATTGATATGACATTAGGCCTTTTTGTGCTGCCAGGTGCCTAAGCGTTTTCGGTAAGCGGTTAGCACTGTTGTAGCAACAAATAATTACGCTAATGCCTGTATGTTGATTATTTAACAATGAATCGGGAACTTATCAGACGTCTGACAATGGAATTGGACTATTTAAAACACGCTTAATCAACTAACGCTACTTGGATTTCAATAATGTAACCCTGCTTTTGCAGGAAAAAATTGTGCCTTTAGTGATAGGCGGGAATGAATATTGGACAAGGGCAGCAGAGTAAAAGAAGATTATAAGCATAACAAATTAGTGGCCTGCCTGAACATAGCGAGATATTCATCTTGTAATGCAGTCCAGGTATAACGACTGGCTACGAAACTTTTCCGATCTGTTTTATCATTTATTGTTTTTAATAACTGGTCTCTTATCGCCTCAGTTAATACCGTTACATTTTCCATTGCTATGAAATTACCGTGGGTGCCCAGGACAAATCTTGCTTCTGCAAAGTCGTCGCAAATCACGGGTAGACCGTGATAAAGGGCTTCTAGTGCCGCAAGACCAAAACTTTCTTTTGGAGAGCAAAGCACGAAGAGGTCTGCTGCGAAATACCAGTTTCCTAATTCTGTATGCAGGACGGTATGAATCACATATCCATTTTCCCCAAAACGATCCTCCATTATTTGGCGTAGCTCCGCTGTATCTGAGGATACTTGTCCCAGCAATACCGGGAAAACATCTTTGGACAACGGGGCAAGTGCTTCAAGCAGCAAGTCCATACGCTTTATGGTTTTGTCCAGCAAACCGACGCTCAATACTATTTTTTTGCCGCCTGCCATTTGCCTGATCGTTTGTTGAATGATGTCATCATAAACGAAATCTTCCTCAATAAAATGAGGCAGGATAGTTTGTCTTTTTTTCGAAAGATGAGCGCACTCCTTTAGGTAAACATCCGTCACATGATGAATATAATCGAGGGTGGGATCAAATAACCCAGGAATGGCCTGGCCTCCTGTATACAATACAAGCGAATACCGAAGACCAAAAAACTGACGCAGCTTATACAGATAACAATAAAGCTGGTATTCACCCAAATAATATACCGCTGTGCGGTTTCGTAAAATGGAGGGAACCATTCCAAGGAAGAAAGTACGTTGCTCCCACAAAAAAGCCTTTGTGTCAAGTGATAACCATTTCGCTAAACGCCCATCTCGACGCATGTTAAAAATCTTCCTGGTATTGACACCCTGTGATGAAAACGCTCCACCACACCATACCTCGAGGGCGCTGGTGAATGAATACACCCCAGTAAGCTTTCGGGCAAGACTTCCAATATACATTTCAAAACCCCGCTTGACATTACCAAGGCCTGTACAAACCAATATTATTTTCTTATTTCCTTCCAGTTGTATTGGCTAATTAGATGAAGATTATTGGCTTTTTTCCGTTTCCTGGTTCAGCATCTTACCAAGAAATTGGTATAGCTTTCTTTGAACTGCCTGCTGGCTGTAAACGCTTTCGGCCAATTTTAATGCGTTCGCTGATTTGCGTGTCCAAAGATCCTGCATCATTGTGATGGTCTCAATATGGTCGGCTATTGAATTTAAGTTATCTGTTCCAACTGTAAAACCACAATCTGCTTCTTCAACAAAAATGCCGCTGGCGCCTCCTGGTGGGCCCACGTATAAAACAGGTCTCCCGGATGCCATATAATCAGTAAGTTTTGTTTGGGTGCTACTATGACTAAAGGCGGCTTGTTCCTCTATAAAACTTGCTGTACATAATAATAACCATCCGCGTCGAAGTCTTGGTTGTAAATCATTATAGGCAATATATCCACCATATTCAATGCCCGGAAGACACATGGTTTTCTTGTGCTTGTTCCACATCCAAGCCGGCGTATAAATGAGAAGGCGATAATTAATGTTTACTTCTGAGTGAAGTTTGCTGATGGCACGTGCTGTTGCCAAAAGCGCATCGTAATGCATAGGCCATATAGATCCTGCGTAAATAATGCAATAACCCGGTTCCATTCCCACACAGTTTAATTCAGTAGTATTTACAGCGGGTGAAGGGTTATGAATCACCAGGCAAGGTTTTTCTTTCAAATGATATCTTACTTTAAAAGTTTTTTTCAGGTTTTCGCTGATCACCAGCCAGCCAGGGGCTTCTGAAAGTAATTCACATGCTACCCTTTGTATATTTCCATTTTTCCACTGCAATTTTACCCCCGCCAGCCAATCGTCCATAAAATATGGGACTACTTTATACCCCAGTTTCATAAGACACCACGCTATTTGTAGCTTTAGTGTAACGGTCGTACTTACAAGAATTAGTAATTTTTCCTTTGACGGTAACTTTTTGGTAAAAATTTCCGCGTGACTTTGCACCCATTCAAACTGCCGGGAAGGCCATAGCCGGTTTAACATTGCTTCCACCCTTCCATTAGCAGGCCCCCAGGTTTTGAGCTCATAAAAAATGGTGGGCATCGAATTTTCTTCCACAAGATTGTTTTCTCTTTTGTCAGTCATTACCATCACCTGCCGCCGTAACGGATGCAACAAATTAAAAAGGGTTTGGCTGATACCTCCTCCATTGGCCGACGGAAAGCTATCCGTTAGCAGAATAATTTTGGTATCGCTTCCTTTGAGATTCAAAATAGGGATTACTGTAGAGTTAACACACTCAGCGCCAGGCATAAATCATTCCGAGCCTTCCTGCAAAAACCGGGTCTATTCTGTAGGTGCTTTTAAATCCTGCGGCCGATAAAGTTTCCAGCAAACTTCTGAATTCACCGTTATGCCATTCAATCATCAAACCTTGCAATTGTGCCAGCAAGCCTGCTTCAGCCAGCGCCGGAAGCACCTGGTATTCTACACCTTCTACATCGAGTTTCAATACTGCCGGCAAACCCGGATGGTGCGCTAAAATTTTATGTAATACTTCTGTGGCACTACTAACTGCTACAACGCTGTTAGCTATACTATTTTCAATAGTTGTCAGTTGGGCGCCCAGTATGGAGGCATCAGTTGCGCCTGAATCAACTGTACCTAAATCATAAGTGCCTGCTGTAACTCCCCAGCCGTATTCGTGGATACTGATTTTATCTGAAATTGAAGGGTTTAACGACAGGTTGGCCTTGGCCAGCCTATAAGTCTGCGGTACCAGCTCGTATGAAAATATTTTTTTAATAAAAGGATGAGCAGCAAAATAAAGCGAGGCCATGCCAATGTTCATGCCCACATCCACCAGTATGCAATTGCCGGGAAGGGAAAAACCATAGACCTGCTGTCCAAATACCTCGTTGTATACAAACAGGCTCTGTGATGAAGCTAGTTTAATTTTGACAACCTGTCCCTGTACCCGGGTATGCAGTTGCAGCATACCACAGCCGGCATCAAGCGGAGCAAAATCCCGGCAGGTTTCTGAGAGCAGGTTGACATCGTTCGCGAAATAATCAAGTAATGATAAAGGTAAAATATACCCACCCGGGATGTACCTGATTGCTTGCCCTTCGAGGCTAAATTGCTTTAAAAGCACAAAATTACCAGATCCCTTCCAATGCCCAAAATACCAGGCTGTTTTGAAAGGAACACCTTTTAACCAAACTGCGATCCGCTTTAGGAACAGGAGTATTTTTATCATGGGGAACAACAGGAGTTGTGGCGTTATATAGCTTATCAGAAGCTAACGATTAAATTGGCAGTGATCATTCGTGAAGTCAAATATTAAACGGGAGGTTTTGTCGCATAAGGCTCGCATTCGAAAACAAAACGCAAATGAATCAAGGTGACAACGGCCATGGAGCAATTGCCCTCTTGTATAGTTTAAAACAGCCTTGGCCAGGCTCACCAGGCCACTTTGCCAATTTTTTTGTTGATGCAACCACAGCCCCTCTATACAAAACTGGTAGCGTTTAAGATGATGGTTGGATTCTTTGAAGCCCGCTTGTAGTTCTGCAATAGCTTTGGAAGTAAGCCGGTGACGGCTGATAAAATGACTAAAGTTTAAACGGGTGCTGTAGAAAAGCCTGTATCCGAGCAGGATAGTTCGGCTGCATATTTCATCATCACCCCCCGAACCGAGCTGGTTTGATGTGCGGTCAGCGCAAAGCAGCGGGTAATTTTCAGAAAATATTTTTATCAGTATCGAGCGGCGTGCCACCATGCCAGCACCCCATACCTGCCACCCGTCAGTTATGTCTTTTGACTGTTGGTGTGGTTTGCCTACTGCAAAAGTATATTGCCACCGTTTGAATGACGCTGGCAACTCTCCATCCGTAACTGCCTTACTCCAACCTCCGGCAATGCCAACATCTGGTTTTGAGTTCAACAGCTCAAAGGCGTTTTGAAGATAGTCGGGCGCCAGCCAGTTATCATCGTCACAAAATACAATGTATTCATAACGGCTGCAGAATACGCCGCTTTGCCGGGCAAACGATAACCCCTGCTTTGTTTCTGTCAGTACCTTCAAATCCGGCTTTCCTCCGTAATAATCCCAGGCGGCCCTTGCGACGCCAGCGGTTTCATCGTTACTGTTATTATCAACTACTATTATTTCCCAGGCGATGCCTTTTGAAACCATTTGCTTTGAAAGGTGTTCCATCGTTGGCCGTATACGGTTGGCACTATTATAACAGCAAATAATAACCGATATGCCCTCCAATTGATCTGCAGCCAACGGCATTGATAAAGCATTATTTACAGGCAGGTTAACCAGTTGCATTGGAATGTTTAGCTACTAAAGCACTACAGTTTCTTACCGACCCAGGTTTTAAATTGCTTTAGTTGGTAACCGGGAACAAAGGTTTTTTCGCTCCTGATTTTTCTTGTGCTGGTACGGCTTTGAGCGCTTTCAGAATAGCATTCTACAATCAACCTGTTGAGCACCGGAAAAATATGGTACTGGTCGAGGAATTTCTTTTTTGCTGCGATTATTTCCGGTAAAAGCTTTTCATAAGGATCCTCTGTTAACAATTTTTCAATCCTGTTTACCGCCGCTTCAAAATCGTCAATGTCAATAACGATCAGCGCTTGCTCATCAAAATATTCCAGGATATCCGGAGCGCCCCAATATACCGGCAGGCAATGTGCCAGGTAACATTCCGATAGCTTTTCGGTAAAATAGCCCGGTATACGGCTGTTCTCAATAGCAATACTGTATTTATAATCGGCCAATGCTTCCCATTTATCTTTTACTGGTTTAAAACCTGTGCCGTAAAAATCAATCCTGTCTTTAAAATGACCAAACAATTTGTTTGCGAAGGCGTAGCGTTTTTTTTGACCCGGCAGTTGGGTGAGATCAGAACAAACGATCGAAAGCAGTTTTGTTTTTGGAATTACACGTTCTGAACAAGCTTCATCCAGCGAAATGCCCATATGCCAGGTATTCAGCTCATGAATACGTGTTTGTTTGGGGTGGAGGGTCTCGTCCCGGCAAGTGAATATTTCGTCAAACTGCATTAGAAAATCCTGGTTGTAACGGCGATATGGGTGCGCCTCTTCAGTTAAATATAAAAAACAACCTGGTTTGGCACACACTTTTAAACTTACAATGTTATCTGGTATGCCGCCCCAAACAACAGTAACATCACCTGGTAATTGTACTTCATTTACCCGGTACTTCACTGTGAAGTTCTCAGTTTCGAAACAACCCGAACCTCCCGGCGTTCTGTCGTATAAAAACGTGTGATGCCAGGGTATTATGAGACTTACTTTGATAATTGGCTTCAACACTGCTTTAAATTAGGAGCGCTCTCGATTAAGTCAATTTAATTACTGCTGGAGTTAACACAAATGTGTTAACTCCAGCTTAAAGGCAATCCGAACAGGTAACTAACAATCATTTTCTTACGATCCGGATGATATCTCTGCTTACCTTCAAAGAATGTTCCGGGCTCAGTTTTGAAATCAGTTGTTTCAATTCCTTTTTTGAAGGATAGTCACTTTCGCCGTTAAAGCACCTCGCATCGTCAATAAGTATGACATGCGTTTTCACCGGATGCTTCAATATGGCCTCCAATTCCTCAATGATTGGTGTGTTCTTTTCCCCCTTGGCCGTAATATAATATTCTGAGTCAATGAAGAATTCAGATGAATAGTGACCATCCAGCCAAAAAAGGCACGGCTCCATGATTGCTCCCAAATAACTGCCAATTGCCTTACCACTATCTCCGTGCACGATTTGAATATGTTCATCTCCTTCGAATCTTTTAGCTGCCCTGCCTGCGAGATCTTCGCTCAGTTCAAAAGAAATGATGAGTTTGAAGTCATGTCTTAATGTGTCAATGGTATCACCTAAAAAAGTTCCTGTTTCAACAAGAATGTTTGTCTGGTACTTTTTTTTATAACTGAGAATTATGTTTCTTTTTTCTTCGTATGGAGGTATTTGTTTTTCCTGATTATGCCTTTTCCATTTTTTTATTCTCCAAGCTATTTTTTCTTTGATATTCATTGGTCAGACGTTTTAAAAGAGGTGAGATGTACTCTTTTTACTCGATGATGTTTAGTCCATTGATAAAATCGATACATGATTTGGTTTTCTTTGACTTCCAAAGCTTTCCAGCCTATCAGCAGGTATAAATAACTACGCGCTACCCGCTGTCTTGATTCGTTATGTGACATGCTGCCAGCTCCCCAATTATAGAGTGCAAAAAGTAGACAACCTGCCTTTTGAAGTGTGTTCATTTCAGATAAACGGTACATCCGGAAATACGCCCCCCGTAATGTTCCCTGCTGTTGAAAATTTTGAAATATTTTCTCAGCATATTGCATGTTCAATCTTGCCGGCTCAATATAATGCCGGAGCCGGAGTTCATCATTATACCAAACCCGGTACCCCGATAACCAAGTACGACCATTTATTTCATCATCATCCCCCGAAACCAATGCTTTACCGTTTCGCCCTGTGAACTGTACAGGGAATGCCGCGTCATAAATTTTTTCAAAAAGGACTTTACGTCCACTAATTCCCGCACCCCATAAAAATTCCTTACCGGTTACGTCCATGCTTTGCATGCATTGCTGACCGCAGGCATAAGCACTACGCTGGCTTTCAAACCAGGGAGGTAGGGCCACGTCTGATACTGCTTCAGACGAGCCACCTATCAGGCCATAAGTAGGGTGATCTTCGAAAAAATCGGCAACCCGTATTACATAATCCGGTGGTAACCAATTATCATCATCACAAAATACCAGGTACCGGTAATGGGCACTTTGTACCCCTTTCATGCGGGCATATGCCAGCCCCTGCCTAGCTTCATTTAAGATTCTTAGAGGAAGAATAGTGTTGGTTTCCGTCCATACAGTTTCGGCATGCCCAGCAGTATCATCCTGGGAGTTATTGTCTACCAATATTACCTCGTAGCCAATTAAAGGTGGCAGTTGTTGCAACGCAAGATGCTTTAAAGTAGCTCCGATTCGCGTTTTACTGTTAAAACAGCAAACAATTACGGATATCCCCTGCGGGTACTCAGCTAACCTCGTTTTTCGCAACATATTTTGGTAAAAAAGAGTAAAACAGGTACTTGGCAAATCCTTCCGCGGAAAGATAGTTTTCCCACGTCTTCCTGATCAACTGCTGCCGAACTAAAAAATCTTCCGGTGAAATTGTTTGGTGAAACTCAATGATACGGGAGCCGGCATTATTCGCTTCATTTTTATTAATCCAGATGAACAAAGATTTCCAATCAATTACGTCATCACATGGCAGCAGGCAGTCCGTATCGATAAAAACAGGTATGCGACCCGCACGCATTACTTCATAAAGTCGGAAAGAGTAATTACCGTGACCGGACGCGCATATGAAATAATCGTTTTCTCGAAAGCTCCGGATATAATCTTCATTGTAAGCTGAAGCATTTTTTTCCGGGTTTATAGCTAGATCAGCTGTTATGGCATTTCCGGCTTTTAGGACCGATGAAACTGCCATCCTACGAAGAAGATATCCCTCATTGTACCAATTGGCAACCCTGAACTTATTGCTAAAAAAAGAAAAGAATTTGTTTAGCACCTGCCGCAATGCAATTCCGAAAGGAAGGCTTAAAGGTGCCATCTGTCCGCGGAAACTAACTGATGGTTTTATTGGTTTTAAGGCTGGATGAAAACCCGGGTCAGCAGTAAGCTCCTCTAAAAATGCAGGCAACCCAAATTCATTTGTACCCACTGCTGACCGAAAAGCCGAAGTTCTGAAAACGAGCGCATTTCCCAGGTGTAGGTGCGTGGCAGGATCCCGATAATAAGTAACCACCAATGGTTTGCCCAGCGCAACCGAAGCGTTATCAAACCGTAAAGCAATCTCTTTCAACAAACACACATCCTGTAAACTGATTTTCCTGCTTTCAAGTTCATGCATTTGATAATCAAAAATATATTCATACGGAAATGGCAAAAGCAGGTAATCGCTTTCATCTATTGAATCTGTGAGCAACCCTTCGTTTTTTGCTGTCAGGTACAAAAAGGATGGATGACTAACAGCCTCACTATACAGTTTCATTTCCGTTTTCTGGCTTTCTTGTGTTGTTGGAATTGCCATTCTAATACTGCCATTTGCTTCAAGAGTCTTAATTTGCCTTTTGCCGGCAATGGAAAACCCAAGTATTGTTTAAGGATCCGGATAGCCGCCGAGCGCTGACCGGTCTTGTATAATTTCAGCAGATTATACCAACCATTTGAAACAAAGTATTCCATATGACTTTTTTTCAAACTATTAACCCGGCTGCCTGCGTGTTCACGAATGATCGATTGAGCCAATTGTTCAATTTCAATAGCCGATTCCTGCGCTGTAGTAAACACCGTATGTGACTGGTCATAATTGCGGTACTCAGCCAATGGCGTTTTACAATAAATAACAGGGTAGGCGGCCCCAATCCTCACCCACATTTCCCAGTCCTCGCTATGCTGGAGCCGCTTATCGAACATACCGGTTACCTCATACACTTTGCGCCGGACGACCATCGCTGGTGTTTGTATAATATTTTGTCGTGCCTCATGCTCCAAGAAGTTTGCCAGTACTCCCGAAGTATTTGCAACTAATGGCGAAATATAGTGCTGATCACCGGTGGCGTCCATAAAGTAATGCCTACAAAAAGCGGCCCCTGCACCGGGGTGTTGTTCTAGCAGGCTGCCCATTTCTGCATAAAATCCCCACAATACCCGGTCATCACCATGCAATAGATGTACATATTCGCCACGGCTCCTCGATAAAGCAGTTTCAAAGTTCCGGATATGCCCAACATTGGCCGGTTGCTGAAAAAAGGCCACCCTGCCTTTGCCAACCCGTTGCACCACCTCTGCTATATTATCATGGCTACCATCATCGATTACCTCAATTTGCATAAGATCCTCACCCGGATCCTGTTTCAATACGCTGGTAATGGTTTCCACTGCATAATCTGCACAGTTATAAGTTGGTATCATCACACTCCAGCGTGGACGTTTCGTTCCCGGCGGAACCGGCGTCAGAAAATTAAAATTTAACAAATTATTCATGGTTACTCAGACAGAATGCTCTCCCGGCAAACTTTTAGCCTCTCACGACCATATTGCTTATCTGGCTCAAGATAATTTCCTTCAGCCCATTCGTTCCAGGCCTTAATGAAGACAATACGTTCCTGTTCCGGCCTGTTCTGCACCAGCTCAATCATCTTACGCAGATATCTTCCAAACGCCTCTGGCGTGGCATGTTCCAACACGAGACCGTTCCGGCCGCTGCGCGGGGTATTATCCCAGTTGGGTACAACTACCGGCAGTTCGCCCGAGTGCAACGGCTTTTCCAGTTCTGCATCTACGAAATGCTGGTAGTTAAATACTTTTAGCCCCTTCCATTTCCATTGACGCAAACCGCGCTGCCGGTAAAGTACCCGGCGGCGCCACCAACTTCCCTTTACCAACTGGCCAATATACGCTCCCGGCGGCTTTGACCCAAAAGCCTGGAATCCCCATGCAAGATGGGCAGGATTTTTGGCCAGGCTTACCAGGTATAAACCGGGTAAGCCGGCTTCGATAGCCCATTGTTGAAAAAGCTTTGTAAACTCATTTGCATTTGGCAGGTTTTGTGGGCTGTACACCACAAAGAGCGGCTTGCCATCCACTCTGATATATCTTTTATCCCTGAAATAAGTCAACAGGTCTTGAAAGTAACTTTTATAATCTTCCTCACCGGGATAGGTCTGCTCTATTAAAATCCGGTCGGATGCACCATGCCAGACGCCGGTCCAGGATTCATTGGCCCAGCAGATACAAAACGGAAAATTAGGATCTCCCGATTCCAACACTTCCTTTAATGGCCGCTCCAGCACCTTGCGGTTGTTGCCAAACCAATAGTGCCAATAGCAAAATCCTTCTATTCCAGCTTCCTTTGCAAGTGCTGCCTGCGCCTGCCTTACCTCCGGCACCCGCAGGTCGTAATACCCCAGGTCGGCCGGGTGCTTTGGTTGGGCATGGCCAGCATACAAGGGTTTAGCCCGGCTTACGTTTGTCCATTCCGTAAAGCCCGGTTCCCACCAGACATCATTTTCGGGAATTGGATGAAACTGTGGCAGATAGAAGGCAATAGCCCTTGCCTTTGGAAGCCCTATGATTTTCGCGTTTTTCTCCATGTTGTAATGGCTGCCCCGAAGTTGTAGCGCCATGAACGCTGCCAGGCTGCCTTTTCGTTTAAAAGTTGTTGTTTCTCCCTGATAAGATTTAACGGGTGTCCATAAGTTTCCAGGTACTTGGAAAGATGCCTGCAATAAATATTAGCCGCGGCGTCACCCATTTTATAGGCACCCTGCTGCCAAAGTTGCTGCAACATGGAGCCGCTCCGTTGTCTGTAATAGAACATGATCTTTTTGATCTGGTGTACCCTGCTTTCCTTATTCAATATTGCTAACCACAGATCCCAGTCTTCAAGGCCGTCCAGCAATTCTTCGCGATATCCACCAGCCCGCTCCCAATCGGATGTACGAAAAACCGCGCTGCAGTAGATACTGTTTTGCAGCAGGAACTGCGGCCATGAGAAAGCAGGTAAATCCCACTCACCAACCATATCACCAAAAAATTCCGCCCTGCCGTATACCAGGGAAAGTTCAGGATCATTCTTAAATATTTCAAGTGCTTCAGCAGCATACCCGGGCGCTATTTTATCATCAGCATCTAGTGGTAGCAAAAACGGGCTGTTTGTCTCCCTTATGCCGGCATTGCGGGCGGCTGCCAAACCGGAATTGGCTTGGTTTAAAAGCCGGAAGCGTTTATCTTTTGCTACCCATTCCCCTGCCACTACTGCGGTATCATCCGCCGAACCATCGTTGACGATGATACATTCCCAGTCTTCACAGGTTTGCGCCTCAACAGAAGCCAGGGCATCGGGTAGCCAATGCACCTGGTTATAGCAGGGTACAATAAAGGCCAGGTCAGGCATACAGTTTAAAAAAGATTTTTTTGGCCAGCGTCGGGGAAAATGAGTTCTGAAGGGCGAGCCTGATCAGCAACGGTATCGGTTGCTTTTTGCATTCAAAATGCATACGGTAAACTTCCTGCTCGCCTTCCTTGTCGGGAAATGGGCGGGTACACAGCCGCCGGTTCAGTCTGTTCTGCAAGGTTGGTGTCAGTAATATAGCCTGTCGCGGGTACGACTTTATTAATTCGAGCAGAGCTTCGCAGGATGGCCAAAAAGCATTGTCGTCACCCGCGGTTGCATTCGCAGGGTGGCGTCGGTAACAAGCTAAAGTATTGTTGAGCCCAAGCAAACACTTTCCATTTAAAAGCAGCTTTAACCAGAGGTGGTAATCTTCTGCATTCTGTACATTGACCAATTCTGTAAAATTTCCCACCGCATTGATGGCTTCTTTCCTTGCTAGAACCGTGAGTGTCGGTATCCTGTTGTATGGAAGCATTTGTTCGAGCCCGCTTTCTCCTTCCAGCCATCCGTGATATGAGCCGAGTAAGCCTTTGGAAACACCGTTTTCCCAAACTTCGGCTTCAGTAAAAATCAAGTCAGCCCCTGTCGCATTCATTTGATTTAGCTGAAGCTCTAGCTTTCTTGTCAACCACCAGTCATCGGCATCCAGAAAGGCGACAAATTCGCCCCTTGCAAGGGGCATGGCAGCGTTGCGGGCTTTTCCCTGCCTTCCGTTTTGTTGCCGGATCATTTGTATCCTTGGTTCAGTAGCCATGAATTGTTCTACCACCGCCGCTGTTCCATCCACGCTGCCATCGTCGGTTATAATTAATTCCCAGTTTTGCCAGCTTTGAGCAATAACAGATTCAATGGCTTCGCCAATATAAGGAGCGGCATTACAGGCAGGCATGATGATGCTTACTAAGTCCTGCATCTTCAATTCGGCAGCCTCAGCCAGTATGGGAGTACAAGGTCCCGGGTGTCCCACGTAGGATCGCTAAACCAAACCGATGGCGCAATCACCAGGTTATCTTTTTGATTTGCCAGCCAAACCGCCCACCAGGCATAGCTGCTGTTGGGAATAATAAAATGCCGGCAGGCGGCCATGAGTTGGAGATAATTTGAATACCGCTCTCCATTATGTATTTCACCAACTACTGTAGTAGCGGGCAGGTGTCCAAGATAATGCCGGCACCATTCCTTATCATCTGAGAAAACAAAAAAATGTGGATTTACCAAATTTTGGCTTGCAATTGCTATAGCGCTTTTATAATAAGCAAGGCTACATACCGGGTGAAATTCATTTTTCAAGAAATCGCCACGGCGCACATTCAGGCAAACAGCTTCACTTGATTTAATCTGGCTTAGCAGCTCATGTGATACGGGCAATATTGGCTCACGAAAACAAAAATCGCTTCGGAGTTCGTTTTCGATAGCTTTAAAATATTTGGGTGATTGCCAATACCCATCAAGGTATAAATGCCCTTTGATCCCCTGTAGTTCGTTAAAAAAATGAAAGTACGGTTCAACTACCGTTACATGGGGCCGCAATATTCCAAGCTGAACTCCACGCGCTTTCCAGGCCGGCCATTTTTTAAAAAAAAGTTCGAGATCTCGTTGTTTAGCCCGTCGTGTTGACATAACAAAAATCGACAAGTCGAAATTGCGGAACACGTGCGTAAGATTGCTTGTACGATCTTCCAGGAACCCATGATCAAGGGTCAGCCCGGTTTTTCTTTCCAACGCCAGCGCTTTCCCCGCCGCATATTGAAACATTTGGTTGCCAAGTCCACCCTGCAGTTTAACAACAATCAACTATTACCAGTTTAAATAAACAAATATCATATCATACCGGGAACGTATTTTAGTTTGCGGTACAGTCTCCCTGATAAATTTAAATAAGTCAGCTTTTTGAGGATAATCATCTTTTCCCACAAATAATCTTTCATCATCTATCACAAGAACATGGTTTATTTTTCTTTTAAAAATAGCACCCAGCTCCTCGTAAATAGGACAGATAAGATCACCTTTTGCAGTAATACCATCTGAGAAATGCCCGTCCAGCCAAAAAATAGCTGGCACATCAAGGTCTTTAATTATTTGCGGCAATACCTTCCCGCTATCGCCATGAAATATTTCTACTTGTTTACTGTTACGAAATTTTTCTTTTGCTTTTTGATACAGATCCTGGCCTAATTCTATTGAATAGATTTTGACAAAATTTGACAATTGCGCATTTACCATTTGCCCCAGGTATGTACCGGTTTCTACAAACACAGAATGCTTAGTTTGTATTTGTAAATTCCTTATTATTTCCTGTTTGTATGCGTGTTGTAGTGGGGTTTGGAAACTTGTTGTGGCCCATTGTTTAAAAGAAGGCCAAGAAATCAATTGATCACCTTTTCGTAAATATTCAAAAGCAAACAATAGGTTGTTAATCCTACCTTTTAGAACCCGGGCAATTTTCCTGAAGATGTTCCTTTGAGCCGCTTGGTTCAGAACCATTTTATTAATTTTGGAAGTCATGAATTTTCTCAAAAGATGTCATCATTCTATTCAAAATTAGGCCAGAATGATAACTTAGGTTTTTAATGCTAACATCAATTTCATTCCCAACCTCGGTGATATCAAACCCAAATTCATGTTCAACATACTCGAGAACTTCAGCATTATTTGATAAACCAATCGTAACAAGATATTTACCACTGGCAAAAACAATTTGATGATTCAAAAATTCGAAAAGGTATTTACCAGAACCTAATGAAACCGGATTTGTCCATGTGGTGTTGATTGGCGTTCCATTCAAGTCACTTAAACCACAAGCACAGACGAAATTTGGTATAGGTTTCATTAGAATGACCTCAACTAAAATTTTCCATTTTTCATTCAACTTTAACTCATTTGTGGGTATTGCATTTGTGCCTTCGCACCAGGCTTTTGAGACATACGCTTTCTTATGTGTTTTATTTTCCCCTTCATATTGCAACAATGAAATTCCTTCCTCCAAATATTTGTTCAATACATATTCCGTGGTGCCCGTATCTTTTATTTGTCCATGATGCATTAAAATGCATGAATTGCAAAGTCGTTGAATAGCATTGAGATTGTGGCTAACAAAAAGGACCGTTCTTCCCTGGCTTTCACTTGCCTCTTTCATTTTGCCAAGACATTTTTTTTGAAATTCTGCGTCGCCAACTGCTAACACTTCATCTACTATCAGGATATCCGGTTCCAAATGCGCCGCAACCGCAAAACCGAGCCTCACATGCATGCCGGAGGAATAGCGTTTTACGGGCGTATCGATATATCTTTCTACGCCCGAAAACGCAACGATCTCGTCGAACTGCCGGTCAATCTCTTTACGTTTCATGCCGAGTATGGCTCCGTTCAGGTAAACATTCTCCCTGCCCGTAAGGTCGGGATGCATGCCTGTTCCCACTTCCAATAAACTTGCCACCCGCCCTTTAAGTGCCAGTCGTCCCGTTGTAGGTTGGGTAACCCTACTTAAAATTTTAAGCAGGGTACTTTTACCAGCTCCGTTGCGGCCAATGATTCCGAGCACGTCCCCTGGCATAACGTTAAAACTAATATCCTGTAGTGCCCAAATATATTCGCTGTTTCCTTTACTGGTCCGGTCATTAACCTCGCCGACCATTAGAAATGGATTTTCTTTACCGCGAACCCCGTACCAAAATCGCTTCCAATCGTCTTTGATAGAGGAAGTACCTACCTGGCCCAGGCGGTATTGTTTTGATAAATTTTCTACTCTTATAGTTGGTAACATTTGGTGGTCGTAAAAATTATGGATCTAAAAATTTGAATTTCTTTAATAACTTCAAAAGTATTCCGGCCAGATCTCCTGAATTTATTTTAAAATTCATCAGGTAGTCTTCTAAAATATTTTTTAGAAAACAAAAACACATTCATATTGTCCGACTTTTTCAAATCTGTCAAATTAAAAGGACGGATTCTTTCAGGATCTTCAAGGCCGTAGAGCTCCCCACTGTTGGGATTGCAAAAAAACACACCATGATAATCCTCTAGGTTGATTTTTTTGAATACTTGTTCGAGCGTTGTTTTAAAACCAGGCCACGCAGAGAAATGGAGTTCAATCGCTACATTGGGCTTTTGCGCTAATATTTCAGAACAACCTTCCAACACAAAAGCTTCATAACCTTCCACATCTATTTTCAACAATTCAATCCTCCCATTAAAATAGGGAAGGAGGGAATCTCCGGTAATTTGCGAAACGGGTATTCCTCCACTGTTAACTACTGAACCATTACCTGAATCAATATCTGCGTAGCTTACAATTCCTGTTTTATCTCCCGCAGCTGCCTGCATGAGGTGAAAGTTATTACCAGCATTATTTAGTTTTAGTTGTGCCAAGGCAGAAAGATAGCAATTGGGCATTAGTTCAATACCATGGTAAATACCGAGATCTGGGTCCAGCAAACTTGTGAACATGGCCGCATGAAAACCATTATGTACGCCTATTTCCAAAACATGATAATGTGATTGGGTAATTGCTTGCAAAAGGCGGAGTTCAGGTGGTACTGTTTGATAATTGATATCATACCAGGCAACTGATTCTACATCAGGCACAAAGAACTTAAAACTGGTAGCGCCTAATGTAGGGGTAATGATGTAAGGCCGGAAAATATTTTGTTTGGGCAAAACCCCATTAAAAAAAACTTCAAAAGATAACCGTACCCTCCTTATAAATGACTTAATCATATATTCCGTGGTTAGATTTCGACACTACATATAAGACCGGGGAAGACATGATACCGAACAGATTAAAAACATCCGGGTTAAAATGATCTTGCTCCAATTGTTTAATTTGAAAATACTATTTAGCCTCTAAAGAAGACTGCAATTTGAATCCTTTATCCAAAACAAAGGAATCAACTGAAACCGCGTCTATTCCCCAATAGGTGGAAAATGTTGAGTTTAACCACAGTTTCGGCGATTTTCCCAAATCACTAGAATACAAGGCCTTTGGATGGTTACCCAAAGGCATTAGAACTAATTTTTTCGCCTTAGAGGATCTGACAAATTGATAGCGGTTCTGCATTTCATCATCAAAGGACTGGGTGGTATGATTGGCTAAGTCTTTTATCACCTCCTCAAGATTATTTGGTCTATAAAGAGCATATTTTGCTAAGTAAACAAAAAGCAATACCGAGGCAATCAACATAAGAATTCGAAAGGGTCGGATTGCAAAATTGATCCTGCTATTTTCACTTATAAACAACAAAAAAAGACCAGCCAACAAAATAGGCAAACTCAACAACTCGATAAAGACAATAATATTAACTACACGAGGAGTGGGCGGCAACTGCGTAATGTACGTGTTCATGAACAAACATACCAGACAGACTACTTGAACGGCAACCCACGCAGCTATGGGTATAAAGCTACGCCTGGAAATCCGGAGCAACGGCAACCCTAACAGTATAACAAATAAATAGAGCAAAACGCTTCCATTTCGCATCCATTCCATTGCCGTTTGCCGGTATGTCTCCCCTACAAGGCTAGCAGCAACAGACCAACTTTTTACAGTTGGCATATATGCATTGCGAATTGCATTGCCTGGTGAAGCAATTATGATAACAGCGGGAATTAATACAGCAATCCAGGCTAGCAGAATAATTCTACCAGGCTTTTTCTTGGTCAGCAGTTTAGATGTAGTGATAAAAAAAAGCACCCCCCCGTTTATGACCATTTGAAGTGGACTTCCTGAAGAACCAATTGCCAAAAGAATAAACCACCATATTGAAGACCTCCCTTCTAAACCCAGAGCACATAGCACGTATAATGTCAGGGAAAATGGCAGCAAATACACAGCAACACCAGTGTACCAATAGAAGCCTTCCGAAATTGTGGGCATTACATTGGTTATAGAAAGCAGAAGTACAGCCCCAAACAACAAACGAAAGCTATAATGGGAATTTGTATATTTTTTAAGGAAGGCATTTATAAAATGCAGCACTGAAAGAAAAAATATTATAATTCCTGATCCTAGTGCCAGCCGATATCCCAACAGTGATTGCCAATGCCAGGGATTAAGAGAAGACAAAAGTGTTCCGGCAACATTGCCCGTCCAACTCATGTAAACCTCGGCTTGTCGCTTCCAAAAATTGGAGTAGGTCGACATGTCGTAGTCGTCGGCAAAAGGGTGGGCATGCATGCAGGTCAGCAGCAACGGTGTCAACGCGATAGCCAAAAGGCATGCGGCCAAAAGTAGCTGTAACCTATTTGTGCTATAAACAGTCAAGAGAGCTCGTTGTTCGGTTTATATGTATGAATGGCAAAATATTTTGATCGCTTCATTTTCATACTATTGGTAAGCTCATTGCACCTAAAAATCAGCCTTAGCCTTCTATTGGCTTTCGAGACAATGCACTAGTTCGGCGATGACCGATTGCGGATTAAGGTTTACAAACATCGGCAGTCGCAATACCCTTTCACAATAGAAGTCAGCATGTGGGAGCTCCCTTCCATCATGTTTATTACAGTAGTAAGGACTTTTATGCAGGCTCAAATAATGAAAAACAACAAGGATCCCTTTTGCTTTCAGGTACTCAATGAGTGTTGACCGCACATGAATATCCCTGCAAATGATATAAAACATATGTGCATTGTTGGTAGCATATTCGGGCAGCTCTGCCAAACTAAAAAGTCCTGCAACCTGCAAAGGTTGCAATGCATCAGAATAGGCCTGCCAGCATAACCTGCGTTTCTCCTGAATATGTTCCAGGTTGGTCAGCTGACCGTATAGAAACGCAGCCGCCAATTCTGACGGAAGAAAAGAAGATCCAATATCTACCCAACCATACTTACCAACCTCTCCTCGAAAAAAGGCAGAGCGGTTGGTGCCTTTCTCCCAAATTATTTCTGCCCTCTCTGCAAAAGCCATCTCATTGACCACCAACATGCCGCCTTCTCCGCATGTGATGTTTTTTGTTTCATGAAAGCTGAATGCCGCCAAATGGCCAATTGATCCCAATGCTTTCCTTTCCCCACATGGTCTCAAATAGTAACTGTCAATTGCCTGTGCGGCATCCTCGACCACAAAAAGGTTGTGTTCATTTGCCAGTTGCATTATAGCGTCCATATCACAGGCAACGCCGGCATAGTGCACTACAACAATAGCCTTTGTTCGCTGTGAAATAAGTGGTTCAATTGCAGCTGCATCAATATTTGGATTATGAGCCGAGCTATCTGCAAATACAATTTTTGCGCCCCTCAAAACAAAAGCATTGGCTGTACTAACAAATGTGTAGGAGGGCATAATTACCTCATCACCTTCACCAATATTTAACAAGATTGCTGCCATTTCCAGGGCATCGGTACAGGATGATGTGAGCAGGCATTTGCCAAACCCGTATTGCGCCTCAAACCATTGATGACACAGTTTAGTGTACTTGCCATTTCCCGAAAGATGTCCTTCGCTAACGGCGTCCTGGATGAATTCGATCTCATTGCCAGTTAGGTATGGTTTATTGAAGGGAATCGTCATCGCCAATAGTGATAGGTATAAGTTTTGGATTTTGCATTAAACCCATTATGTTCATAAAACACAACAGCTGCCAAATTATCTTCTTGTGTCGCCACCTGCAAATACTTATATCCTTTGGTTATAGCAAGGTTTGACGCCGCTTTAAGCAATGCACCGCCTATGCCTTTTCCCCTTGCGTTTTCATGAACAGCAATTAATCCAATGGCAGCAGTATTCAAATCAACATGAGCCAATGTTACAAATCCGTCAATTAGATTATCGTCACTGTGAGCTAAAAGGTCCAACGCAAAAGATCGGGAAAGGCTGTTGTCAAGCCATAGTTTGTATAGTAATTTAAAGCGAGGCCCACCAAATCTGTCATCTACCTTAAACCTGCTATGTTGCCCGCTGCTAAAGGCCAATGCCAGAAGTGCTTCGTATTGACTGCTATGTACTGAATGATCCAGGGAAATGATTTTATTGATTGAGTAATCTGATTCAATTAACTCTTTTTCAAAAAGCAGTTTAACATATGCCGGAAAAGAATTTGTGTTGAACGCAAGTTCTTCCTGTGAATGAATATAAACCAGGTCATAAGCGTCTCCTATTGTCAAAAGTTCTTCAAATACTGTTTTATTGGTCGTGTACAGCTCACCAATACACAGGTCAAAGAACTCGCTGTCCCAATGTCTTTTTTTAATCATTAATGCTTTCTGCAACAATAAATGATGGTCGGTTCTTTACCCCCTCAAAGATTTTGCCTACATAAAGGCCTATCACACCTAAAGTAGCTATGATAATGCCCGATAGCAGCCAGATCGAGATAATCAGGCTTGCATATCCTAACACAATTACCTCCCCACTTAGCCACTTACAGTAGTACCAGAAACAAACTAAAATGGAAACAGAAGATATCATAATACCGGTCTTTACTACAATGCGCAACGGTTTGTCAGAATAAGCCAGCATAATGTCGGTTGCCAAACGTAAAAGTCGCTTGAAGTTGTAGCTGCTGGTTCCGTTTATTCGTGGACTGTGCTGAACATCTATTTTTCCTGATCGAAACCCAACCCATTGCACCATAGAAGGGAAATAGCAAATAGTTTCGGGCATGGACAAAACAGCTGTGATCACTTTATGGTGATAAATACCAAAGTTGGCAACAGATTCGTCTTGTTTTAACCCGGTGAGATAATAGAGCACCCGGTAAAAAATTATTGAAAAAAATTTCTTGCTGCTTTTGTCTTTCCGATCAAACCGCCTTGCCAAGACTATATCCAACTCTTGTTTATTTGCTGCCTGATAAAGTTTGATGATTTCTTCCGGCCGATCTTGTAAGTCGCAATCCATAACTACAGTCCACTCTCCGCTGGCATTTGCCAACCCACAGGAAATGGCATAATGCTGCCCAAAGTTCCGGCTAAGTCGAAACACCCGGACTCTTTGATCGGCATTTGCTATAGACTCCATTATTTTCCAGGAGTGGTCGGGGCTATCATCATCCACAAGTATTATTTCATAATTTTCTGTAATCTTACTAAGGGAATCTTTGAGCCTTGCCACCAATTCGGCCAAGCTTTCTTGCCCATAATAAACTGGGATTACAACAGATAAATGATGGTTCCAATTCATTTGTGCCTGCAGGTTTTGAGTCATTTTAGAAACCTAATCATTAACGTAAAAAATTTCAACTTAAGATGAACTCAAACCAGTGAATCAGCACATGCTTAATATTGCGGTAAATCGCGTTTTACGGATAGCCATATAACTCCGGGAAGCGCTGGAAATCATCGATCTAAATTTCTAAAGCGGCGGCCCGCCTCAATGGTTTGGTAGCTACCGTAGTTTTGATCCTATATATAATACCGACGACGGTAAAATTTCAAACCGTTTTAAAGCCGCTTGATCGAAATAAGATCCGCCAAGCTGGTTTATTGTAAAACCTGCGTCTTCAATACGTTTCAGAAAATCGGTTTTGGCATACAGCCTTACATGGTCAGCCTGGCCATATTCCCGCCAGCAAAATGCCTCATCAGCTGTATTGCCGCCTTCCGCAGTTTTTTCAAGCCCTTGCATAAGCGGAACCATAATAATAGCCTCACCGCCGGGTTTTAATACACGGTACAATTCTCCGAGTGCCTTTCGATCGTCGGGAATATGTTCCAGCACATGCGAGCAAATAATAAAGTCAAATTGATTGTCGCCATACCCGGCCATATCAGTAATATCCACGCGATCGTCCACATCTGTCCTTACGAGGTCAACGCTCCTATAATTGATTTTGGGCTGCATTTTCAGCCATTTTCGCAGAGAATCAGCCGGTGCAATATCCAGCAGCTTGCCTTCCCCACAATGCTGCAGCCATTTTTCCAGGTACAATACATACAATCTTTCCCGGTCGTTAGCCCCACACTTACTACAGCTATAATAGCCAAGGTTCTGCGTTTCGAACCGGAAAATGTTGTGGCGAAACCCATGCACCTGCAGGTTATAAAGAAACCAGGATGGCAGGGGTTTCATTAAACAGCGCTTGCCGCAAACATTGCATCTATGATAACCAAAAAACTCATCGTAACGTTTCCCGAGAATTTTCCTGGCTACCGGCCGGGCAAGTTTTTTAACAGCTTCAGTCAAAAGTTTGTAATTGTTCAAGGTCGGAAAGCCAGGCCTTTAAGATAACCAGTTCTTTAGCTGGCACAATACCCTGCGCCTCCAATGCGGTGTACGCTGCCACCAGGTTTTCACCAACCGAATTATTGGCACTGATACTATTCTGCACAATTTGCGGTACTTTATAGCCATGCAGGTACATAGGCAGCTCGCTCTCAAAATCGTGGAGGTAATTATGTGGGTTGCGTAATTGCTCCACGGTTGCCTGCGTAAAGCCAAGTTGGTAACCATACAGCCACATAATGGGTTGGGCAACCAGCCCGCGCAAAATATCCGTAAACCGGAAAGTAACTTCCGCCGGTAAATAAAGCAGCGGGAATAACGCCTTAATGAAAAGGGTATTCTGACTGTTGAAAGGGCAAATGGTACCTTCACTTAAAACAATGGGTGTTCGCTTTTCAAAAATGCAGGGAGCATCTGAAGTAAGGCGGTACAAGGCATCAACATCCGGGTCACTGTCGGCCAGGCCCTGCCAAATTCCCACTTGCGAATGCTCCTCCGCCAGTGCAAATTCCCCCTCAAATCGCCGGCGAATAGTGTCTAGCGGCAGGCCACGCGGCCAAATTTGCTGCTTTGTAAACCATTGATAGGTATTAATAAAGCCAAGGTTGGCTGGTAACCGATTGTAGACTGCGCTCCCGGATGGAAATTGCCAGTCATCGTAAGGAATATTGTCGTCATCGGTATCGATAATGATATCAGCGCCCCACGCTATTGCAGTCAGGTAGCCAAACAATTTCCTGCAATAATGATTCGAAGGTAGCAAAGCACTTAACCGCCAGTTATCATCCTGCTGCTTCTCCCAGGAAATAAATTCCACGCCTTCGCAAGACCAATCGGCGTTTGTTTTTTTATCACCGGCCACAAAGAGCCGGTAATCTTTCATCGCCGCAAATTTTTTTACTGCTATAGTAGGTTCGAAGATGGATGTGATCACAATCGCCTGTTTTAGCTGTTGGCCCATTTCGATAGCTTTATTGGGTGCAGATACAGTGCTTGTTCCGGGAAGTTGCTTATCAACACACTGAAATCATTTTGAAATGGTTTCATCCATTCTGTGTCTTGTTCCGACCACATTGCCAGGCCCTTTAATTCAATATCCATCTCCTGTACAATCTCATCTGTGGTAAGCAACAAGGAGGTAGGAAGTGCTACTTCCACATGTAAACGAGTTGCAGCAAAACATCCGCAATAGTGAGCAAATTTCTTTACGGAAATTGCCGGAACCACCACAATATCAGCATAACTGCCAACAAGTGGATAGGGCAAACTAAATTGCTTTCGGGTTAGTTTATTTTTTGTTGCCAACCATGAACCATAAAGGCTTTCAACTTTTTGCATAAAGTTTCTGGGTCCATCTGTTTTAGGAACAGCGGCATGTATTTGTTCATGTGTGAGTGGCTTCAATGAAATTTTATGTTGCAAGAGCCGATCTTCCATCGCAGACCTTTCAGGCAGTTCTTTGGCAACTTCCAACCCCTCAAGGTACCTTGAATAATAATAGGCATCATGTGTACGTCTCCAAAAATTAGGCGACATTTTTTCGTGGAATAATTCTACTCCGGGTATAAAACCAGAAGCCGGCCCAAGATGGAGATGGTCTTTATAATTATGTTCGTTCACCAGGGGATTTAATATCAGATCGTCCGCTACAAAAAGGTAGTGTTCAGCCATGCTGGTAAAGAATCTTGAAAAGCCCTGCGCTATATAACCCTGAAAATAATGGGAATTTTCATACACAGCAATTACATTGTTCAAGTGCCCTTCGTAAAAAGGAACCAGGTGAAAAATATTAGAAAATTTATCAGCATAGTAGCGTTCCAATTTTTCAATATTCTGTTCGAATTTGTGGTTGTATATAATTACAAGAATGGGTTTGTTCACAGGATCACTTATTTTCCAGGCTATGTAAGAAGGAAAAATTATTGGACCGCCTTATCTAAAAGGTTGTTAGTCTGCCATAACACATCCTTTAGTATTGGAATATCAACGATAAAATTACTGTTTAGTGTTTTTCCATCATTGGAAAAAGCAGGCACATAGGAATACCTGAATTCCAATGTATTTGCCAAATTAAAGTAATGATTTAACCCTGCTTCCCTTGTATTTTTCAACTCGATCACTCCGCCACCGGGAGGCATCATAACCATATTCGCCAGCCCTGCGCCATGCAGGCCAATCAATAATTTACACTCGTTCATGAGCTTGTTCTGTTTTTCAAAGTCATAATCCTCAAAACAATGAATTTCGATATCCCATTTTTCTAAACACGCAATTACCTCCGCCTCATTTAATACAAACCTGTAATTCGCTTTTTTTCTACTTGCATATATTTTTCTGAATGCAGGATGCCTGGCACCCCGAAGAAACTTTTTTGAAAGTTTGCTAATAATACCCGGGTCCTGATCTCCATTTTTGCAACAAAAACCAGGAAGCAATAGCTCCCTTATTTTGTAAACTTTATAACTATCATAGTAAATAAAAGGGATATTTAGCCAGTTTAGTATTTCAGGAATTGGCTTCCAATAACGAAAAGCTTCCGGTATTAATACTATATGTCCCGAAACGAATGCTTCAGCCTGTATATAACGGCCCAAACAATCTATCAACCAATGATAATAATTCCCCAGTAAACTATCAGTAATCCAAATTGCCTTATCTATTTTAAGTACTTCCTTTCTAATTTTCTGGGAAAACATTCTCCTGTAAATCTGCAAAAAGAAAAATCTGTAATTCCAATGATAATGGGTATAAGAATTGTAAATTTTAAAATGTGAAAGGTCTATGATTGTTCTATGGTAGGTGTAAGCGTCGTCAAACTTCAAAACAGGCCCGGTTAAAAAGGCTTTTTTTAAATCTGGTTCAAAAACTAGTGCATCAGCCGGATCATGAAAAATTGGTGCATCTCTTTGTAAACTGATAAGCTTTTCATTAATCAACATCATGATCCCTTTTTTGATGATGATTGGCCGTTACTGGAAAATAACCTTCTACGAGTTTCGGGAATCCATTTTTGAAAAAGCCAAAAAATATAGAAAGAGTGCCTGCTTTTTTGATCAAAGGCAATTGTATCTACATTGTTTTCAACCAGGGTGTAGCCTTGATTTCTAAGTTTCTGATTTATACGGGCCAACAAGCATGTTTCGCAATGAATTCGTTCGAACACGATGATGGATGGAGTTATCAAATTGAAGTCAACAGAATCAATAATTTTTCCATCTAGTCCTTCTACATCAATTTGCAAAATGTCAAGCCGGGGGAATCCTGATTTTCTGAAAATCGTATTCACCGTTTCGGCCTCTATCATTTCTTCCTTTAAAAAAAGTTCAAAATCGCTTGCGACATATCGAAATTTCTCCGCATGATTCTTGTCAGCAGAACCCCACCAGGAGTAATATTCCGGCATAGGGTTTTCAGCATTTCCCAATAAATAATAAAACGGTATTTTGCTAGTTTCCGGTTCGTCTGTTACAGCGATATTCCTGGGTGTAATATTTACAGATTGAGCATAGTTTGCGTTCAACTTTTCAAAAAGGTATGGTACTGCTTCTATCAAAATCGCCTGCGTTTTCCCGTTTCTCGTAATGCTTTTCATTGGATCAAGACTGATTCCATCGTGTGCACCGAGTTGAATTAAATAAATCTTTCGTTTTCCTGTCCTATACAACCATAAGGCAAAAATATATAACCAACCCAGCCAAATATTCTTCAGCCCAGCCAAACTTAACTTGCCATTCGATTTTGGATTCATCTCTGTCACTTTTACAATTAAACGGTGCTCACAAATATGGGGCCGGCGGAAATTTGATGGAGGAACAGTGCCGGCAAAAGCAGCATGCTGTGCCGTAATACTGGGAGGTAACAGTCGGTTGTGTTCTTTACTTCCTGGATAAAAGCTTAATCAATTCCTGTCTATATTTTTTAAATGCAAAACGCAGGTTGATCATCTTACTAATTAGCCAAACTTCCTGGTAAGAAATCGCAATGTGGTTTTGATTGGCAACGGCTCTCCAAAATCTAATCTTCGATTTAAATTCTGACGATGGCAGTCCTTTCCTGGCGCAAAATACTTCTGCCATTTTTTGCTTTACCCATTTCGAAATATAGGCCGGCCTTATTAGGTGATTATTTTGTAAAAATGTATAGGTGTTCAACTGTTCGCGGTACATCAGTTTCGAAAAGAGTAACCTTGATGATAGAGAGTTTTCATGGTACAGGAAATAGGCCGCATATTTTCCACTAGCGTAAACCGATCCATTTGAGGCAACAGCAGACCAAAGCATTTGGTCGCCAGAGTAAACGTAATTATTCAGCAGTGATAGGTAATTGAGTGCAATATCTTTTCTGAATAGCAGCATTCCGGCGTTCCAAAGTATAAATTTGTCCAGTAAGTGGTTTTGTAAAAAGCGCTTCCCGCTTATAAATCCCGATTGTTTTGAATCGGTGAGATGAAGTACAGCGCCATGACTATCCACCATAGAAAGTTCATTATAAGCCAATACACATTGCTTTTTGTTGCATGCCGGGGCAAGCAACTCCAGGAAGTTAAGATCACAATAATCATCACTTTCGGCTATCCAAATCCATTCTGACTTTGCTGCCTCAATACCTTTCTGCCACTGCCTGAAAGTGGATCCGCTATTTTGCTCATTATATACAATTTCGCTAACCTTTGGATTTCTTCGGTATCGCTCTAAAATATCCCGGCTATTATCTGTACTGGCATCATCCAGGATAATAATTTCGAAATCCTGGAAAGTTTGTTGAAGGATACATTCAAATCGCCTTTCAAGGAATTTCTCATGATTGTAGTTTGGAATAATTACCGATACGATGGCCATTTTGTGAAGACTTATACCAGCAACAATTAGAATGATTTTTTTTGTAACACCTGTCTGGTCGCTTCCAGAAAGGCATGACCCCATTTTTGGCAAGGTTCCAAATGACAGCCTTCAGCCCACTCGTTCCAGGCATTTATAAAGAGAAATTTGTCTGAACCCTCCATGCTATCTAATTCGTCAATTTCATGTTGCAACCACTTAGCATAGTTTTGAGGAGTTGCTTCGTGAAAAATAAATGCCATTTTTGACCGTCGGGCGGCATTATCCCAACCGGGAAAAACCATCGGAAATTGATTAGGTATTCTTTCCTTTTGCCGGCCAATCACCTTATCTACATAATCCTTATAGCGAAAAAGATAATTTGAGTAATGTACGGATGAAGAGATCCCAAGATGATGTAAACATTTTTGCACCAGGTCAGGTTTTATTGTTGGAAGGCTAACAGAAAAGTCGGGCTGAAAGCCAATAGCACAGTCAAAATAAGGAGATTCCGAATTGGCTTTAAAACCAAATGTCTCCATAAAGCCAAGGTAAAGACCGGGGAAACCATGTTTTGTCGCTTCCTCACGCCATATGCGAATAACCAGCTCCAGGTCAGGAATATTGCCAGGTCTATATACCAGGAAAAACGGCTTGCCATCAATTTTTATGTATCGTTTATCTGAAAAAACATTGTTTAGCAGAAACCGAATATGAGCTGTATGATCTTCGAAAGAATAATCCTGTCTTATCAGTATATCATCATCCCGCCCGTCCCACTTGCGACTCCAGTTTTCATTAGCCCAACAATACATAAACGGGAAATCAGGCCGTTTCAAACGCAACATATCATCGAGTGGCCTTGATAATAACCGCTTTCCATTGAACCAATAATGGTAAAAACAAAAGCCCTCAACGCCATATCGGGCAGCGAGTTGCGCTTGTGCCTCAAGTATCTCATTAAGCCGTAAATCATAAAATCCGAAATCAGCCGGCAGATGGGGTTGGTAATGATCTTTGAAGCCAGGTTTTGCTTTTGTAACATTAGTCCATTCTGTAAAACCTTTTCCCCACCATAGATCATTCTCAGGGGTAGGATGAAATTGAGGAAGATAAAGGGCTATAGTACGGATACTCATGAGTACAACTGAGTATTTAAAAGCCTACTGTAAATGCTTACTCGCTGCTCTGTTAACACTTTTTGACTATAAGTATGGGTTACAAACGAACAGGCGCTTTCCAAGATTTTATTGACCTCACTGTTGTTAGATAAAATGAAACGCAAACATGAAATAAAAGATTCAACATCATCTGCTTTTAAAAGATGGGTCTTGTCAAAAATATCAATTCCTTCATAGCCAATTCCAGTCGAAATAATTGGAATCTTTTTGGCCATTCCATATAATATTTTTGCTCGAATGCCATTACCAATTCTAATTGGAACAATCATAATTGATTCCTTTAGAATTATATTAAGATCTTCAATGTAACCTACAAACCTAATTTTTTCACCGAATTGATCAATGTATCCTTTTGTATTATACCATTTGCCAATTATAACAAGAGGAAGTTCGAATTCCTTATAGATTTGGTCAAAGCACTCTTTCAAAAACCAATCAATCCCTTCTTTGTTTGGCATATGAGATTCTCCACCAATAAATACAAGTTGATTAGCGGCTTTAAATACATTTTTATTGTCAAATTCACAATCTAGGATTGGAAAAGGAATTGTAACAACATTCCTCACATTTAGATCTTTTAACCGTTCCTGGTCTTTTTCACTGAAAGTAATCACTGTATCATATCTGTTTATTAATGACAGTTCTACAGCTTTATTAATGTCAATAATGTATTGAGAGAATTTCTTTGATGTATTCGTAATTAATGAAGCAGACTCTAGTCGCAGAAGCCGTGATTCATGTAACACATAAGTAGTCTTTAAACTTTTAGGAATGACATGGATTAGTTCAAGGCATTCATGGAATTCAACCTGTGCTATGTCATATTTGTTATTGCAAAAAATTTCGCTAAGCTGATTAATAAAATTTTCTTTCTTTAGTTGTAAAGGATTTATTCTATATCCATCTAAAAACTCGTCATACAATAAAGGCTTATAAGATGAAAACCTCTGAATAAATCTTTTGGCAATGCTTTTTACATTCTTGATAGTAAAGCGGTTAGTTGGTACGTTTTTTTGATATAGGATGATGACCTTTATATTAACCTCTGGTAATAATTGTTGTAATTGACCTATATTCAAGTTGTCTTTATCATTATTTGCAACCAGGCAAAGAGTAACATTCATAACCTTTTGCAACCCTTCCAGCATCGCAAACTGCGATACGTTTCCTCCACTGTCCAAAGGATAAGGAATACAATGAGTGATTATAAGAAGCTTTATCTTATTGGACATGCTGCTGAATAGGTCTTAACAAACATCAATGCTTTCGTTTTCTAATATAAATACTTTGGCCAGTCGTTTCAATGGTATTCATTACACCATTTACTTCAATGGTCTTATGTGTTTTTAAACACAAAGGCATATTCAATTCATACCATGGCCTATATTTCCCTTCAAGTAATGAAGGGAATAAAATAATTTCGAAATGATCGTTGTATTGCAAAAATGATCGCAGTAAATAAGCTTCGGTCCATGACCTGCCTTGTTTCAACCATTCAAACGGGTATTCGAAAGGAAAGAATACATCGTGAATATGAATAATTACGCCAGGTTTTAAACGCGGTAAAACATAAAAGAATAAATGATTTACATCGCTGCCGTATTTAGAAACGTGAGAAGAATCGATAAATAAAATGTCATTTTCCTCTAACGAATCCCAAATATCATCTGATGTGTTTTGTACAAAATCTTTAACTACCAGGTTTGTCTCACTTTCCCTGATAAGTTGCAACAATCTTTCCTCGGGATAGGGCTCAATAAACGTAAGTTCAATTTGTCCATTGAAATATTTATCGTTCGTTTCAAGCATCAGTGCAGAACTAAAACCTGAGCCAATTTCAACTATCCTCTTTGGTTTGTATTCCATCATCAAACTATGCAGACAAATACCATCTGAATAGCCGAAGTAGTCATTATCGAAGTAATACCTGCAGTTTTCCTGTTTTGTTTCAGGAAATAATCCCGGAGTGTAAAACAGTTTTAATTTTTCTAATAACTGCAATTGAAAAGGTTCGTTTAGGTCTACTCCCGGTATTATCGTCTTGTAATCGATCGTTCCCTTATTTATGCATGCCTCATCTGGAATAGCGCTATAATAGTGACCGGGTGGCACAAAGCCCTTTTTCCAAACCCTTAATTCATATTGGGCAGCCGGCAGAGACTTATATTTTAAAATTGATTTGATAAAATTCTTTATCACACAAATAAATTACGCGGTACCTGGCACTTTTTTCCATGGGAAATGCAACAGATGTCTGATGCTTCTTTTTAACCTTGTAGTTACTTCTTTTTTAATGCCGAATCTTTGATTAATTATTCGGAAACACCTGTACCCTAAAACTAAGCGTTGCCTCAAATTCATCTGCCTGTACACAGGTGAATTGATAACGATATCCTCCACGATGTTTAATCCAACTTTTAAGAAAGGGAAATTCCGGGTAAAGGTTGAAAAATTCAGGTTAGCGCTAATACTCTCCAATGATTGGGAAATTCCTCCCTCGCTAATGTAAGAATTGGTATCCTCTATCAGTTTTATTTTCCCGGCACAAGCAATTCTTGCAACGGTAAGCCAGTCATCGGCAATTTTCTTTTCTACCCGGGAATATTTGAGCAAAGACTTATTAATGATACCGTAATAAATACTATTGTAGCTAACGTTTTTATAATAATGCATTACTCTTTCAGCCTGGCGATGTTGTTCCAGCTCAATGGTAGCATCATCTGATACATATTTACCCTGCAGTGAATAGATCTTCGCCTTACCGTACGCTGAAGCATATTCGGGATTTCGAATTAAAAATGTCACACAGCTTTCAATATAGTTAGCGTCTATCCAATCGTCATCAGCTAATCGCATAAAAAAATCGCCGGTAGCTTTTTCAAGTACGAAATTGAAATTGAAAATGGCTCCCTGGTTGAAATCTTGCTTATAAAATTTAATTCTATTGTCAAATGCATATTTAGTAAAAATCTCATCCACATTGTAATTACTGGAACAATTATCAGAGATAATGATTTCCAGGTTAGTATAGGTCTGATTTATTAAACAATCAATAGTTCGTTCTAAAGTTTGTTTTCGATTGTAAGAGGGAACTCCTATTGAAACGAGTGGCGAATTCATTTAACTAACCAATTCTTTTGAGGTAACCGTCAGGTGCAACCGTAATCAATAATTTATCTTGTATTTTTTTGTCAATCTCGAATTCTGGATGAGATTTTAGAAACTTCCAAACAGCTGTTTTTGGATTGTTGCCAACACCCCAATTCCTATCCTTCCACTCATAGTCTTCCTTAAAGTCTTCAATAATAGTATCGTAAACAATCAAATAACTTTTATTTGTTACCAAATGCGAATAGGCTTCCAATTCTTTGGCTACATGCTCATGGGTATGGTTAGAATCTAATATTACCAAGATTCTCTTTCTGTCTTTTGATAGATTACACACCTGGTCTATAACATTGGGGTCAATGGATGAGCCCTCAATCATCTTTATTCTTTTATACATCGAATGTTGTTCAATTTCAATCCGATTGTGCGCTCTAATGTCAATGTCAATTCCAATAACAATTCCATCGTTACCTATTAGTTCAAGCATAGAGGCACTAAATATGATTGAACCGCCATGCGCAATACCAGTTTCAATAATGAGATCAGGCTTTACCTGCCAGATAATTTCCTGTAAGGCAATAATGTCTTGTGGGTATTGAATAATAGGTCTTCCCATCCAGGAAAAATTATATGAATATTTATGTTGATTTACAATCCGCATAAAATCCAAAGCCGCTGCCACAGCGCCACTGTCGTTTGCCTGCTTAGTAATATTCTCTGTCGTTTCCTTTTTGAACAATTCAATTGGGTTCATGTGGATGGATTAACTGCTGATTTTTTCAATTGATATTCTGACTTCGTATTTGCCATCGCTATCCTCAAACCTTGAGCCTGGGTGAGGAGCAAAAGTTCTTGCTCTTAAAATATTTAGTAATTCCCTGGCTGTATATTTTTCATCGAGCTTTATACAAGATGCACCTTCTAATTCCTTTCCAAAATGGAATGATCCCTCATTTAAGTTTTGTTTAATACGGGTATAATTCCCGGCTTTAATTTCGGGATAGGCTTCTTCGAATAACTTAGTCATAGCCTCTTGAGCCTTAAAATACAGAGTTTCACCTGTATCCTCCCAGGTGGTGTCAATTCTTTTTTGAAAAATAATGTCTCCTCCATCAATGGTATTGTCAACAAAATGAAGCGTTACTCCAAAGGGTACTTCTTCTATTAGATTCCAAAAGTTATAATGCTTTCCCCTGTTATATGGCAGGAAACTGGGATGAAAATTAATTACGCCTTTTAACGGTATCGAAAGAATAGGTTCCTTAAGTATATACGGCCACCAGGCTAAAATGATGTACTCCAACTCAAGACTCTTTATATAATCCACTACTCCCGGCGTTTTCAAATCATCATAAAAAAACGTTTTGTCGCAAAGATTGGTTGGCTGAATGATCTCTGAGAAAACTTTTGATTCATTATTTGTGCAAACGATTAGCGCAACATCTTCAGAGTGTTTTTCCAAAAGAAAAGAAAGTGCTTTTCGTCCAACCTCTTTGTCGGCAAAAATTCCAATCTTATTCTGCCGCATGCGTATTAATAAAAGTATTGATACAATCAACAACTCTTTCTATCTCTTCCTGAGTTAGTTCAAAATGGCTTGGAAGATTTATTGAACGTTTGTAGATATCATAAGCTACTATATTACTTTCCCGGGCCTCTCCAAATAAATCCAAACCACTTAATGGGTAAAAAAATGGTCTGCTGTCAATGTTGCTTTGTTTAGTGTAGACAAAAAATGCTTCCCTGTCAAAAGAGATGTTTTTACTAATTACTATGTTGGGCATCCAGTAGCCATTTATAGTATCATTATGTTCGGGATTCATTGATAATGCTAACCCTTCCAGCGATTTCTTATAAGCATGAAAGATTGATCTTTTCTTTTCGATCAATTCATCAATCCTTTCTAATTGCGCGCAGCCGATCGCTGCCTGTATGTTGGACATTTTATATTTAAACCCAATCATGTCCGGCCAAAATTGCTTCGTTTGCGTTTTCGCCCTGCCGTGATTTGAAAGTGTTAGCACGTGATTGTAAAGTGCTTCATCATTGGTAACAAACATGCCGCCTTCGCCCGTAGTAATCGTCTTTGTGCCGTGAAAGGAAAATGTGCCAAACGTTCCCATGGAGCCTGCACGTTTTCCATGCCATACCGAACCAATGGCTTCAGCGGCATCTTCTATAACAGGAATTCCATACTTTTCACCTATTGCCAACAATGCATTCATATCACAAAGGTTTCCATACAAGTGAACCGCAATAATTGCTTTCGTTTTTGATGTAATTGCCTCCTCTGCTTTCAATGGATCAATGCACCAGGTATCTTCTAAAATATCTACCAAAATCGGCTTTGCACCAAGGTAAGTAATGGGAGCAGCTGACGCGATCCAGTTGATATCGGCCAAAATCACTTCATCGCCGAATCCAATGCCCAATGCTGCCAAACCCATATGTATGGCGCCAGTACAACTGGAAGTTGCAATAGCATATTTTACTCCCAAATGCTGTTTAAACAGTTCTTCGAACCTAGCAATGTATTCATAGCATTTTTCGCCCCAGCCATTTTGTGCGGCATCAGTGGCATACGCCACTTCCTTAGCTGTTATGGATGGTTTTGTATAAAGAATACGAGGTTTCATAAAATATTGATGGCTGGTACAGCAGTAATGTGATGGCCACCCCACTCGTTGATAAAAGAAGTTATTGACTCCACTTCTTTACTAATATTCCATGGTAAAATCAACAGCCAATCCGGTTTAAATTCTTTTAAAGCTTTAGCATGTAAAACTGGTATATGACTGCCCGGTAAATATTTGTTTTGTTTGGATGGTGCTGCATCACAAACAAATGCTATTAAATCCGTTTTCACTCCAGCATAGTTTAAAAGCGTATTACCCTTGGCGGCTGCACCGTATGCTGCTACTTTTTTGCCCTTCTTTTTTTGAGCAATCAGAAATTCCAGCAATCCATTTTTGATGGTGTCAGCCTTTTCCTGGAAGGCTTCATATGTCACCGGCACTTGTAGTCCTTTTGCCGTTTCAAGGCTTAGTAATTCTATTACAGAATCACAGGTTGGCCGGAAATCATCATCATGGCAACCATAGATCCGCAGGCTTCCGCCATGGGTATCTAACTGCTCCACATCATAAATTCTTAAACCTGCTTCCGTAAATATTTTGCTTACCGTATACAATGAGAAATACGAGTAATGCTCGTGGTAAACGGTATCAAACTGCTGTTGCTCCAGCAATTGCAGCAGGTGAGGAAATTCAAGCGTGATAGTGCCGCCGGTTTTTAATAAAGTTTTTAAGCCAAGTGTAAAATCATTCACATCGGGCACATGTGCGTACACATTATTGCCAATAATAAGATCGGCTTGTTTCTCTTCCTTTCTCAGCTGAAATGCTAGCTCATTTCCAAAAAACCGGCGCAGGGTAGGGATGCCTGCTGCCTCGGAAGCGTTGGCAGTACTATCGGTGGGTTCGATCCCCATACAAGGGATGCCGGCACTCACAAAGTTCTTCAGCAAGTAACCATCGTTAGATGCGAGTTCCACCACAAAAGAAGATCGGTTCAATTGCAACAATGGGATGATCTTTTCTGTGTATGAGCGGGCATGCGCCAGCCAACTGGTAGAGGTGGAAGAAAAATAAGCATATTCAGGGCTAAATAATTCTTCTGCCTTTGCAAAGTCTTCGGTTTGTACCAGCCAGCAATAAGTGCAAACTTTTAATCGGAGTGGATAATACACTTCAGGCTTGTTAAGATCAGCTTTATCCAGGTAAGCGTTAGAGGGAGGTGCAAAACCAAGGTCCAGGAAAACATGTTCTAATGGCCGCTTGCAATGACGGCAATTCATAGTCCAACGCCCTCAAAATTATTCGTAAGCCATGGGTGTGCGGCATCCCGTTCCGAGAGCCCATCAACAGGCATTGGCCACTTAATAGATAACATCGGATCTTCCGGGTTCAAGCCTTTTTCAGCCTCGGGATGATAAGCTTCAGTATGTAGGTACAATAATTCACTCTCATCTTCCAGCGCCTGGAAACCATGTGCAAACCCTTCAGGGATCACCATCATTTTACCGTCGCCTGCCTTCAGTATTTCTGTATGAATCTGTAAAAATCCGTCCGAACTTTTTCGGAGATCAACTGCCACATCAAACACACATCCTTTAATACATCTTACAAGCTTCATTTCAGAAAACGGAGGGTTTTGATAGTGCATACCTCTTACCAAACCTGCTTTTAAATTGATCGAATGATTGATTTGTTTGATTGCTCTTTTTTGTAGCAAGAAGCTAAGGGTTTCATCGCAAAACAATCTTGCGAATGAGCCCCGGTCGTCATGCTTGTAATCACTGACAACAATATGAAGTCCACTAAAATTTGTATTCCTTATTTCCAAACTATCCTGGTTCTTTTATAGCGCTTGCATCTGCTATATATTGATTCAGTTGCGCTAACGAATCAATGCTTTTGGACTCATAAAAATGACGATACCAGTCTGAAGTGTTTCGTAACGCTGTTTTCAGATCCCATACAGGTTGCCAGCCAAGTAAACTGTTTGCCCGGCCCGAATCAAGGTAAAGCAGGCCAGCTTCATGCTGTTCATAATTTACCGATTCCTCAATAGTCCATTCCATTCCAGGCCAGTGTGGCTGCATCAAATTCAACACCTCACTAACTTTCAAATTATCCTTTTGCGGTGGTCCAAAATTCCAGGATGTTTCGGCTGCTTTGTCACTATTCAATAACCGCTCTCCCAATATCAAATATCCCCTCAGGCAATCTAAAACATGTTGCCATGGTCTTGATGATTCCGGTGACCTGATGATTAGATTGGTGCCGGAAGAAAAAGCTCTCGCCAGGTCAGGAATTAGCCGGTCTGCCGACCAATCGCCACCACCGATCACATTTCCCGCTCTTGCCGAAGCAAGGGAGGCGGAATCCGGGCTATTGAAAAATGATTTTCTAAAACTATTCACCACCAGTTCGGTTGCCGCTTTGGAGGCACTATAGGGATCATGACCACCAAGCCTGTCCGTTTCATGATAACCGCGGCTCCATTCCTTGTTCTCATATACCTTGTCGGTAGTTACAACAACAATAGCTTTAATGGTTTTTACCTGCCTGCATGCCTCCAGGAGGTTAGCAGTTCCAATTACATTGGTGGTCCATGTTTCCAGCGGATCATGATATGATTCCCGGACAAGAGATTGTGCCGCGAAATGAAAAACTATTTCGGGAGATGCTTCTAAGAGTGATGCAAGAAGCTTGTCATAATCCCTGGTATCTCCCTCTATGTCTGCCATAGCAGGAGCCAAAAGTTCCCAGTGATTAGGTTTCGTATTTGCACGCAGGGCGTAACCCGTTACATTGGCTCCCAATTCCTCTAACCAAAGCGCCATCCAACTTCCCTTAAAGCCTGTATGGCCTGTAAGGAAAACAGTTTTGTTATGGTAGATGCCGTTAAACAACAGATGTTGCAGTGACTGCTATTCCCAAATTTTCCATGGAGCCTTATTATTGGCCCAAAGTTCTTCCAGTTGAAATTTATCGCGTTGTGTATCCATTGCCTGCCAGAAACCGTAATGCTGGTAAGCCATCAATTGTTTTTTACTGGCTATTTCAGCCAATACCAATCCTTCGAAACTGGTATGGTCATTCTCAATAAATTCGATCACCGAGGGTTCTAATACAAAATAGCCGCCGTTGATCCAGGCTCCATCCCCTGCGGGCTTTTCCTGGAACTTTTTTACACTGCCATTCTTAATATCCAGGGCGCCGTATCTGCCGGGAGGTTGAATGGCCGAAACAGTTGCTTTTTTTCCATGGCTTTTATGAAAAGCTATTAGAGCGCTTATATCAATATCAGCAAGGCCATCACCGTAAGTAAAGCAAAACGGTTCATTACCGATATGATCGCGAACCCGCTTTAATCTTCCGCCGGTCATTGAATTTTCTCCAGTATCAACCAGCGTTACCTTCCATGGTTCCACATGTCGTTGGTGAATGATCATTTTATTATCGGAACTCATATCGAATGTTACGTCCGACATGTGCAGAAAATAGTTGGCAAAATATTCCTTTATCACATAGCCTTTATAACCAAGGCATATAATAAAATCATTTATGTCGTAATGTGAAAAAATCTTGAGTATATGCCAGAGAATGGGCTTACCCCCAATTTCAATCATGGGTTTCGGCTTCAGGTGCGATTCCTCACTTATACGTGTGCCAAGTCCACCAGCTAGTATTACTGCTTTCAATTAAGTATCAAATTTCTTATTAGAGTTGTCATTTCTGTTTTTGGAAAAACTTCTTTTTAATTTTCCAAGACTCCGTCGCCAGCCTGTCACTTTTACGTCATAATACTCTTCAGCACCTGCAGCATGGTAACCACCTCCATAACCATAATAATACCCATATCCATAACCGTAACCCTTACCATAGCCGTAGCCATAACCATAATAGCCAAAACGTGCTCCCATTTTCAGGTCATTCACTACAATAAACAGGTTAGGTAATTTTCGTTGCTGGTGCACTTCCTCCACGAAAGCTACTTGTCTTTTAAATGTGAAGCGGTGTCGGACAATATAAAGGGAAACGTCGATAAAGGGTGCCAAACTGAATGTATCACTTACAAGACCCACCGGCGCACTGTCGATTATTATATAATCATAATTTGCCTTTAAGTAGTCAAAAAACATGGCGTTAGTCTCACTCATTACCAGTTCCGCCGGGTTGGGGGGTACTATACCAGAAGGATAAATATGCAGGTTTGGAAAATTGTCCAGGGGGGTGTAAATTTCCTCCGCATGTGCCATACCAAGCAAGTAGTTGGAAATGCCGAGCCCGGTTTTTTCAATAGCCAGATTTTTCAGAATCCGGGGTTTTCGCAGATCAAATTCTAGTAGGGCGACCTTCTTCCCGGAAAGTGCTAAAACTGCTGCTACATTAATACTGATAAAAGATTTCCCTTCACCAGACACTGTGGAAGTAACTAGGAGCGTTTGAAATGGTATGTCCTTCAAAAAGAAACCCAGATTACTTCGGATAATTCTAAATTGTTCACTAATAATATTCCGGCTTTGGTGTGCCACTACCAGGCTCTTATTATCATCAACATGGCCGATTTCACCAATAATGGCAACCTTTGTTTTTTTCTGAATATCATCCCTGGTATAAACCCGGTCATTTAATTGGTCCCTGCCATAAATAATACCTATTGGCAACAGCAACCCCAATAGAATGCTAAACATCCTTATTTTCCCGGCATCTGGCTCCACAGGAAGCGGTGAACCTCCCGCAGCATTTAACTGCTCATAGCTTTCTGAAGTGGAAGCAGTTGCGATGGCTGTTTCTTCTTTTTTCTGCAACAAGTAGAGATAAAGATTTTCCTTAACACTACGCTGTCGTTGCATTTCAAGCGCTCTTCTCTGTTTATCAGGAAGTACAGACAGCTTACTACGGTACAGCAGATTTTTGTCTTCCAAGTTTGTTTGCTGTTTCTTAATACTGTTCCTGTAATTTGACAGAGTTAAAAGAATATTTCTTCTCATCTCCGCCATTTGTTCATCTAATTGCTTTAGCATCATGCCACCCGGAGGCAAGTTCACTGACTGCAAATCCCGTTGTTGTTGCATACTATTGTAAGCACCAATCATTGAGCCAACAGTGTTGTCGGTAATCCCCAGGGTGGAAGGAACTAGTTTGTCCTTTGTTGAAGGTTTCTGTACATATTCTTCAACAATTGCAACCAAGCTAAGCTGCAAATCAAAATCTGCCATTTTTTGTTCGGTGTCAGACAACCTTTGAGAGTATAACGAGGATTGTTGATCCACACTTAATACTTCCGTTTTATCACCATCTCCTAAATTGTTAAACTCAAGGCTCTTTAATTCACGGTTCAGTGAATCGAGCCGGTCTTCAATAAATCGGATCGTTTTTTCAGCAGCGTAATTCTTCTGTTCAATGCTGGCGATATTAAATTCCTGCACCAATCCGTCGAGTATGTCCCGACCAAGCGCAGCGTTGTCATTTTTTAAACTGATCATTAAAATAGAACTATTTCCTCCCTGTGGATAAACTGACATTTGGCTCAATATTTCATTAACCCGTATCAACGGGTGAACCCAGGTCGTAATATAAATATCATCACCTGGAGCAATAGCATGAACGAGCTGAATTCTATATTGGTTACCATCTATATGCAATACATCACTCCACGAATGTTTTTCGAGGCCATCAGTGCCAACCATTACCTGGTAGCCTGCCATGCTGGCGTTGGTAAAACGAATCCTGCAAATGCGGCTGCTGTCTTTGATCTCCACCGGTATCAACCGAAAGGGCACCATGTTATGCACATTACTGACTTTGATATTGCCTTCATTAAAATAACTGATGTTAAGTTGTTTTTTCTCTACCAGCCGCCGCAGTACTTTTACCGAGCGGAGTTTTTCCATCTCATTTGCCAGGTTGATTTCAGACGGGCCGTACAATGCAATCTCTACCAATCCGCTTTGCTTTCCTGTTAATGATTGTTCATTGATGCCACTTTTTAAAAGAATGGGGACAGCAGAAATATATTTAGGCGTCGTATACCTTAAATACATGATACCTACACCTACGCTAATTACCAGGCAGATAACAAATAATGGCAGGTACGCTAGATATTTAAAAAGAATATCTGCCGGTGAGAATTTGCCCTGGTCGTTGCCGGTTGGGGTGTATTCGGAGGGGTGAGAAGACATTCGGTTAGTTCGTTAATGAGATGATTAACGTGGCAAAGGCAAAAATGGACGTGATCAGTCCAAGATACACTGGCAAGTCGCGAAAAAAGGGATTATTCTGGCGTGCATAGAGCGTCATTTTACTATCATTCGGCAACACATAGATCACATCATTTTGTTGCAGCTGAAAATAAGGTGAGGCAAAAATACTTGCATCATTCAGGTTAAGCCTGGTATATGATTTTTTGCCGCCAGGTAACTGCCGGATCAACAAAATGTCTGTTCTCCTTCCCGCATCAGTTAAGCCACCTGCCATGCCGATAGCATCCAATACAGTTGATTTTTCATTCATGATTTTAAAACCCTGGGATCCCACATCACCAAGCGTCAGCACCCGGAAGTTCATAAAACTAATATTTACGACAGGGTTTTTTACATACGGTTCCAGTTTTTGAAGCAGTATTTTTTCCATTGCTGGTTTTTCCAGGCCTTCGACATTAATTTTTCCCAACACCGGCATATTAATATTTCCTTCCGCATCTACGGTATATCCGGTTCTACCTGCATTACCCAACACAAATACTTGAACCTGTTCCTGGTTCAGCGTACCACTGTACACTTGTATATCCAGCGCATCACCTTGTAAGATGATGGGTTCCTTCATTTGGTTGACAAGTGTATTCAGGGTATCAAGATTTTTATCAAAATAGCGATATTGGTCTACTGCCTCTTTTGGGGCGCGGCAGGAGATAAGGGCAAGTAGGAGGAGGAAAAGGCAAGCCCCGATACCCCCTGTCCCCCTAAAGGGGAGACTTAGGTCGGAGAGGTTTTTTCTTTGGCGGACTGTTATAAAATTTAAAACGTTTTTGATGATAAGGCTTTTTAAAAAGATGGTATATATTGTTCAGTAGTGAAATGTAGCGAACAAAAGCGAAATCGTTTTAGGAGTATTGTGATGAGCTGTTCATTACAACTGCTACACATTCCGGTTTTCACGTTGAAAGACTCCGGCGATTTTTATCTCTCTACTTAATTGACAGCGCAATAGATAAGAGCGATTCGATCCAGGTCTCCCCTTTAGGGGGACAGGAGGTTTTACACCGTATCCATAAAAGTTTTTTCAACCCTGTTAAACATCATAATCCCCAGCAAGAGCACCAGCATCATAAATATTGCGCAGTAACCCAGCATCCAATAACGGATTTCACCACCCAGCAGGCTGTTTCTAAAAGCTTCCACCAGGGTACTAATCGGGTTCCATTTTACAAGAGATACAAGTAGTGAACCAGTGTGCGTGTTTTTTTCCAGCTCAGAAAGTGGATAATTGACAGCACTCCCATACATTAATAATTGCACGCCAAAACCGATAAGTACAACAAAATCCCGGTACTTCGTCGTAACCGAGCTGATCATGATACCCATACCCAGCCCCGTACCTGCTATCATTATAATTATAAACGGAAGCAAAAGCCAGTTAGCATTTACCGCAATCGTTTCCCCATTCTTGAAAAAAAAGAAAAGCAAAGTTCCCGCCAGCAATAATAACTGAATCCCCAGTTGCACCAGGTTGCTGATGATTACCGATATGGGTGCAACCAGCCTGGGAAAATAGACTTTGCCGAAGATGCCTGCATTAGCAATAAAAGTATTGGCCGTACTAGTTAGGCATGCGGCAAAATAAGTCCAGATAATTATGCCGCTCATTTGAAAAAGGACTGGATTTTTGCCAGGCGTCGCAATTTTAGCAATCACGTTAAACACCAGGAAACTAACGATGGTTGTAAGAATGGGCTGGATAAAATTCCAGAGTGGCCCTAAAACTGTTTGCTTGTAACGGGCAGTAAAATCCCGCTTTACCATCAAAAAAATCAGGTCTCGGTATCGCCATAATTCGCCCAGGTTCAGGTGAAAGGCTGAAGCGTTGGGGGTTATTTCGATATCCCAAGCTTCGGAACTCGTATCCTCCAGGTGTAGGTTAGTCAAATGTGATGGAACTAATGATGAAAAAATGTGACTTCTCTTCCCCCCTTCTCCCTCACGAGGGGGATAATCTTAGGTTGACCTTTTGTGGAAACCGTGAACCTTGAAGCGTATCTATTGGAGACTGGGTTGCTTTATTCTACCTTATAACTTAGTTGAAACAACACAATAATCAATAATTAATAATCAATAATCCCTCTCACCCCTTGATCTTCAATTTCTCCCGCTCAATCTTCGCTACCAGTTTGCAACCAAGGGTTTCAATCAGCACTTCAACGAATTTTTTTCCAGCATTGATGGTGGTTGCTTCCTGTCCCAGCAGGATGCCGCTTGTGATCACAAGGCGGCTGCCGGGTTGGATATCCTGGATGGGTTGCACTTCCACATCAGTATATTCATTTAAAAACCGGCGGATATTCTCGATATCGCTTTCTTTGATCACAGCCGGTTTACCCAGCCAGTAAACGTAGTTGATCACGCCATGGGTCATCCGTACTTCGGTTCTTTCTGCTTCGGTAACATGTACAAACACGTAACTCTTAAAAAGTGGCTCTTCTACCTTCTTTACCCGGTCGCTCCATTGCCGGTAAACCATGTTCAGCGGGCAATAGCTTTCCAGTCCTTTATCTTCCAGTAGCTTGTGGACCTTTTTCTCCCACCGCGGTTGTGTATATATGGCCAGCCATTGTTTTTCCATCGTGAATGGTGAATAGTGAATGGTGAGTAGTGAATAGTGAAAGAGCGATTCCTACCTCACCAATTTGACACCACCAAATTCCATCTTCCTTTATTGCTTCGTCTTAATCTAATTCGCTTTGCATAAAAATCCAAACAAAATTCAACCCCTTCAGGGTTGTTGGCACTCGTTGCATCTTGTCCACCGGTTGCACCGGTGGCTATTTTTGTTCAAGCCCTTCAGGCTTGGCCTTACGACGCCAATTTTCAACTATTTGTGATACCCGTTTCCTTTCTTCCTAATCCCCCAATTCCTAACAACCAATTTCTCCTTCCCCCTAATCCCAATTCCAAACTAACCAATTACCTTCTCCGCACCCAATTCCTCCTTCCTCCCCCTATTCCAGAATTCCTCACAAAATCAGAGATCAGCAAATCAAAAATCATAAATCAAAAATCACAAATCCCTCCATGGCTTCGCCACCTCAGTCCCACTACAGTACCGATGACCTATACATACAAACGACAAACGGGTTCACGCCAGGACCTGCCTGGGTATAACCCGTTTCAAATAATACAAAAATTGCTACAAGTCCAATTCATGATAGTATCCAGGAAACACACCACATTACGCTT
>JAZKGP010000016.1:0-44272 GCA_040385845.1 Bacteroidota bacterium
ATCACATTATCGTCATCACATTAGAATATTAGAATATGAGCATGCTGAGCCGGATAGCGGATAATCTTTTTTGGTTGAACCGATACATGGAACGTACGGACGGATTGGTACGCACCCTTCGAAATTTTTATATTCTTTCTTTTGAAAGAGATCTGAATGATGATACCGGCTACCAACCCCTGCTGAATTGCTTTACTGCTTTGCCCGATGCAACCATTGCTTCCATGAAAACAAATTTGCCGGCATTGCTCAACTATCTTATTACTGATACCGCCAATACAAACTCTGTCAGGGTTTTACTTGGTAAGGCAAGAGAAAATGCAAGAGGATCACAGGACAAGATCACTAAGGAATTGTGGGAGCAAATCAATTCCATGTATCATTATATCAACAATCCTGAATTGGTTGGCTTGTTAAATGGTACTGATGCATTATCGGTGATTGAACATCTGCATACACAAACACTATTGTATAACGGTGTGGTAGATAGTACAATGCCCAGGGGGCTCGGCTGGAACTTTATGAATACCGGCAAATACATCGAACGTTGTCTTCAAACGCTTGATATGACCGAATGGTATCTTATGCAAATTGACTATCGGATGGATGATGGCGGTGATATTTCTTACTGGCGCCACCTGTTGCTTTCATTGTCGGGATATGAATTGTATTTGAAGAATAACCGCGGTAATATGCACACACGGCAGGTAATTGACCAGGTTGTTTTCAACAGCGATTTTACAAGGTCTGTTTTATATGCATTAGAAAGAATTACCAAGTATCTGCGAGACATGACGGGCGCTAACCAGCATAGAAATGCCATTGCATTACAAAAGCAATTGGGGCGTTTGAAAAGCATGGTGGAGTTTACAGATGTGCCGAATCTTACCGATAAAGAAATACAGGAATTGGTCATCGAAATCAGGAAACAACTCTGGGATTTTTCAGCGGCCTTATCAAAACTTTTTTTCTCTTACGCATAATTGAGCAACAAACAATTGACACACGTATCGTAAAGGGAACCGGGTTTCAGGAGGTGTATTTTGCTATAATTTCTTCCTGCCTTCGGTCGCAGCGGTGTATGAATTAAAGTCTTTGTGATAAACTACCCTAACATCGATAGATTTAATTTGATAACCGAAAGTGTATAAAAACTGCCAATATAAAAATGCCGTTATTTAAGATTCACCACATTACTAATTACAACTACGACAGGCCTGTAAAAGAAAATATAAACCAGGTAAAAATTTACCCGGTTGAAAACGAAAAGCAACAGGTCAAAGACTTTGAACTAACGGTTTCAGGTGACCCGGTTGTCCACCAGTTTGAAGATTTTTTTGGCAATAAAGTTGGAGACTTCAATGTTCACCAGCCACATACGGAATTATCCATTGATTGCAGGATGACCGTGGCAACGGATGACAAAATTTTGCTGCATGAACAACTTCCGCAAACAGATCTAAAAACTTTATACGCAGAAACCGAAAAGCAAATATTTCTTTTTCGTTTGTCAGACCCGGAACGTATTAACAGCAAGGCCAAAATTGATGCTATACTGGCGGAACTACAATACAAACAACTACCTGTTAGTGAAATTGCACGGGCCTGTTGCAACTATGTGTTTTCAGAATTTCAATACCAGAAAGGGATCACAAATATCGAAACTACGGTGGATGAAATTCTTGAACACCGGCAAGGCGTTTGCCAGGATTTTGCGCATGTACTTTTGCAATTATTACGAACTGCGGGTATCCCGGCGCGGTATGTAAGCGGGTATATCTGTCCAAATAAAAGTGGTCTTAGAGGCGAAGGAGCTACACATGCCTGGATTGAATATTATTTACCGGGCTATGGTTGGGTAGGGCTTGATCCCACTAATAACATCCTGGTTAATAACCATCATATAAAGCTTGCCACTGGTCGTGATTTTGGCGATTGCACCCCGGTAAAAGGGATGTTCAAAGGCATTGCAAGGCAAACACTCTCGGTATATGTTTCTGTTGGATACGAAGATGGCCATGTTTTCGAAGACAAGAATAATGTAAAAATGGAATTGCAGATCGGTGAAGGAACAGAAGAATGGCAGTCGGAATACATTAAGATGATGCAACAACAACAGCAGCAGTAGGCGATATCGTGATTTAGTGATATTGAGATTTGCCCTTGTTCCGGCTGATTACCTTAATAATTTTTTTGTCGTTGCTATACCATAGATCAGCAAGGGTTAAGCACTTTTATTTCGCGATTCAATCCTTCTTATGAGTAAGTACTCTATTGAAACGCTCGCATCTCCTGAAACCTTTTGCATTATAGTGTTCAGTCGAAACTTTCTTTAATAGTTCTAAAATTCTCAAAAAAAAAAACGTATCAGTATTTTCATCGGAACGCAAGTGGTGAATCGATGGGTTGATATCAATCATCAGCTAATTGATTTTACTTTGCTTTTTTAAAGAAATGAATTCATCCACACCATTAGCTGAACGACTGAGGCCAGTTTCATTAGATGAGCTGATAGGGCAGGAACATCTAACCGGCAAAGGCAGTATCCTGCGCCGTTCATTAGATGCAGGAAAAATTCCATCTATGATTTTGTGGGGGCCACCGGGCGTAGGAAAAACCACTATCGCACATATCATTTCCCAAACATTACAAGCTCCTTTTTACCAGCTGTCTGCCATAAGTGCCGGCGTAAAAGATGTGCGTGAAATTATTGAAAAGGCGAAGCAGCAATCTGGGTCCGTTTTGTTTATTGACGAAATACACCGCTTTAATAAAGGTCAGCAGGACGCCTTATTAGGTGCTGTTGAAAAAGGCATTATTACCTTAATAGGTGCAACAACTGAAAACCCATCCTTTGAAGTTAACAGCGCTTTATTGAGCCGTTGCCAGGTATATGTTTTAAAGTCGTTGGGTAAGCCTGAACTGGAAAAATTACTTCAGCAGGCATTAACCAAAGACGTGGCTTTGCAACAACAAAAAATTACGTTGCAGGAAACAGAAGCATTGATAAGAATTAGCGGAGGTGATGCGAGGAAATTACTAAACTTATTGGAACTTGTTATAGCTGCGCAGCACCCGGCTAAAGATCTTATCATAACGGATGAACTGGTAATAGAAACAGCACAAAATAAAATTGCGCTATACGATAAGCAGGGAGAACAACATTATGATATTATTTCTGCTTTTATAAAAAGTATGCGTGGCAGTGATCCCAATGGAGCTGTGTATTGGTTAGCAAGAATGATTGAAGGTGGAGAAGACATCAAATTTATAGCAAGGCGAATGTTGATTTTTGCCAGTGAAGATGTTGGAAATGCAAACCCAAATGCTTTGTTACTCGCTAATGCCTGTTTTGATGCGGTTAACAAAATTGGCTACCCCGAAGGAAGAATTATTTTAAGTCAATGCGCTACTTATCTCGCATCATCAACAAAGAGCAATGCAAGCTACGAGGCTATCGGCTCAGCACTTGCTGCTGTAACCAAGTATGGTGATCTGCCTGTACCATTGCACATCCGCAATGCGCCAACCGGCCTGATGAAAAAACTTGATTATGGAAAAGGGTACCAGTATTCTCATTTGGGAGAAGGCAATTTCATAGAACAGGAATACCTGCCCGAGAAAATAGCAGGAACAAAGTTTTATGATCCCGGTAAAAATGCAAGGGAAGACGAACTCAGGCGATTTTTAAAAGAGAGATGGAAAGATAAATATGGGTATTAAAAACGCCAATGCTTTCAACTGGTATATAAAGATTAAATTAAATGAAACCTGATATAAAACAACGAAGCGATATTGATTTGCTTATCCGGTCTTTTTACGATAAAGTGAAAGAAGATGATACCATTGGAATTATTTTTAATGAAATTGTAAAGATGGATTGGGAGCATCATATACCTGTGATCGTTGATTTTTGGGATACAATGTTATTGGATGCAGATAATTACCATAGCAATGCAATGACACCACATTTCGATATCAATAAGATCTTTCCTTTAAAACAAGAACACTTCGAACGATGGGTTGAATTGTTTGTAGGTACAATAGATAACTATTTCGAAGGACCGGTAGCAACACTTGCAAAAACAAGAGCCAGGGGTATCGCCGGTATTATGAAAATAAAAATGGATGCTATTAATAAATAATATGAATTGGGAGCTAAAAACGTTTGAAGAACTAAGTAATACTGCGCTTTATAAAATATTGCAGTTACGCTGTGAAGTATTTGTAGTAGAACAAAATTGCCCTTACCTGGATGAAGATGATAAAGACCAGGAGTGCTATCATTTTATGTGTTGGAAAGATGGATTATTGGCTGCTTATACCAGGATTCTTCCAGCCGGGTTAGCCTTCGAGGAAGCCTCAATTGGCAGGGTAGTTACATCAGCAAAAGCGAGGGGAGAAGGATTGGGAAGGAGTTTAATGTTAGAATCGATTAAAGCACTTTACCAATTGTATGGCGAAGTGCCTATAAAGATTGGTGCACAATTATACTTGCGGGATTTTTATTTGTCTCTTGGTTTTTTGCAGGTAAGCGATAGCTACCTGGAAGATAATATTCCCCATATAAAAATGTTGAAAACAATAGCCACTGATAACCTGTAATAAGTAAGAGAGTGAGCTAGTTTCAGAGATAACTTTCGATTAAGGCTGCTGTGCTTTTGCAGGCTGCGCGATCACTGAAACCAAATAGTTTTAATCTTTTGTTCTTGCTGGTTTCGATAATAATATGATAGTGACAATTGGCAGCACTCTGAAAAAAACGATCCGACTCGGCCATAATCACGTGATAAACCTGCTCGTAGCTTAAATTTTTTGTTTTTCTTCTTAAAGTAGTTTTAACCGCTACTTGCAGTGTTTGACTTAATTTATCTGCTTTAAAGACATAAGTTACTCCACGATAAAAGCTCAACAATAAAAAAGTAATTAGGAGGTAAATACTAACTATAATTAATGCTGGAATATTTGGAAAATAAAATAATACTCCAAGTGCAGGAATACAAAACATGCTACCGGTTACGGTAAGTTTTTGTTGTTGTGTGATAATCAACTCTGTAGCCGAATTCTTAATAATTTTTATGCTCATTGGGAACGCCAATTATTAGTAATGTCAAATGCCTATTAAAGCATATATGTTTTCGAAAGGATAAGTTGCCAGGTGTATATGGGTGTAAATTACAGAATTTAACAGTTAATTGGAAAGTTTAGCCCAAAAATAATCCCCATTCATCTTCGTACTCATCTGTTTCAAAGCTATTTACCCATTCCTTAAAGTATTCTCTAAAAATGTCGATCTCATTTTTGACAGCATCCAGTTCTTCTTTTTTGGCGATTCCCATCATGCTGAAACTATAACATTGGAGATATACGTCGGTAGCAGCTTTTCGGATGATTGCTGCATTTTCCATTCTCAAAACATACAAGTCGCCCGCTTCAGCTCCGCTTATCTTGGCAGGAATGATAGTAGCATCGCTTAACATCATTTCCTTTAAATGTTCCAGGTAATCTGCAGTAACTGGCAAAGCATCGTCTGTTTCCTTCAGTGGACTTGTTTTTAAATTATCACACAATCCCTCCACTAACATGTATACCTGCAACCACTGGTTGTATAATTTCTTTGCCCGTTCATTTTTAAGTGCGCTTTTCCATTCATCCCCTTCGTCGTCATCATATTTTTCATCTTCCCATTCAGGAAAAGGTGTGAGTGTATTTAGATCCATGTAAATGTTTTTCCGAATATCTTATTTTTTTCCGACTACCATTATAGGTAACCAACAACCAAAACAAACTTAAACAGGAATAGAAGAACAGGTACAAACTATCACTCAAAAACAATACCACGAAACATTTGCAGTTTTGTTTATTTACGAAGTCAATACTACGATCTACGTTAATTCAATTCCATCTTTAGAAATCTTGCTGTATGACTTTTTTTCACCTTTATTAAATCTTCCGGCGTTCCTTCAAACAAGATTTGCCCACCGCCGGCCCCGCCTTCCGGGCCAAGATCAATAATATGGTCAGCGCTTTTAATAATGTCCATATTATGTTCGATTACCAACACCGTATTGCCCCGGTCGACTAATTTATTTAAAACATCCAGCAAATGTTGAATGTCCTGGAAATGCAAGCCTGTAGTGGGTTCATCCAGGATATAAAATGTTTTGCCGGTATCTTTTTTTCCTAATTCAGTAGCCAGCTTTACACGTTGAGCCTCGCCACCACTCAGTGTTACAGCACTTTGTCCGAGGGTTATATATCCAAGCCCTACATCCTGCAGCACTTTAATTTTCCGGTACATCCAGGGCACGGCCTGGAAAAATTCAACAGCATCATCTACCGTCATATCCAAAATGTCGGCAATGCTTTTTCCTTTATAGCGTATTTCCAGCGTCTCCCTGTTATAACGTTTCCCCTGGCATTTTTCGCAATGCACATACACATCTGGCAAAAAATTCATTTCAATTACCCGCATGCCACCGCCTTCGCACACTTCACAGCGGCCGCTTTTTACGTTGAATGAAAAACGGCCTGGCTGGTACCCCCGGATTTTTGCTTCCGGCACTGCTGCAAACAATTGCCTGATCTCTGTAAAAAAACCGCAATAGGTAGCAGGGTTACTGCGGGGTGTTCGCCCAATAGGGCTTTGATCAATTTCAATTACTTTGTCAATATGTTCCAGCCCTTCTATGCTTTTATAAGGCATGCCGGTCATTTTACTGGCCAAAAAAGAATGACGGCTTAAAATGGGATAAAGCGTTTCGTTGATCAGGGTGCTTTTTCCACTACCACTTACGCCACTCACCACTATAAGTTTACCAAGTGGAAAGTGCGTACTCACATTTTTTAAGGTATGACCAGTAACACCTTTCAGCACCAGGGTTTTTCCATTACCCTTTCTGCGTTCAACAGGAATTGCGATAGATTTTTCTCCATTTAAATATTGAGCGGTGTCGGTATGTGTTGCCAATACTTCGGCAGGGGTACCGGCCGCTACGATGTTGCCACCATGCCGGCCGGCTTTTGGGCCAATATCTACCAGGTGGTCGCTGGCAAGCATGATGTCTTTATCATGTTCTACCACAAGTACACTGTTCCCGATATCCCGCAAATTTTTTAAGGCTTCGATCAACCGCTGGTTATCGCGTTGGTGCAGGCCAATTGACGGTTCATCTAATATGTAAGTGATGCCCTGCAACTGTGATCCAATTTGCGTAGCCAGCCGGATACGCTGGCTTTCACCGCCGCTTAAAGTTCGGGAAGGACGATTGATGCTCAAATAATTCAGACCTACATCCAATAGAAATTGTAATCGTTCGCGAATCTCTTTCAGAACATCCTTTCCAATGGCATTTTGCTTTTTGCTTAGGCGTTTTTCAATATCAACAAACCAGTCCATAAGCTTGTCGAGGTCCATATTACTTAGATCAGCAATGTTTTTCTCGGCTACTTTAAACCACAAGCTTTCTTTTTTTAAACGGCTGCCGTTGCATGACGGACAGGTATCCATTTGCATAAAACTTTCAGCCCAACTTCGGATCGACTCGCTGCTGCTGGTATTAAACCAACGTTTTACCATGGTTATAATTCCTTCATAATCTCCCGCGGCAGCTGCATTTCCTTCTTCGTTATCACTTACTGTGCTGGTTTCACCCTCCGATATTTCAACTCCAAGGTCTTCTGCACCTGGCTCCTCTTTACCGTATAGTAACAGGTTTAGCAAGTTTTCGGGAATTTCGCTGATGGGTTTATTCAGGTTGATTTTATTTCTCCGGGCAATAGATTCTACCTGTTTAAAAATCCAGGCATCGCGTTTCTCGCCAAGGGGAACAATGCCTCCTTCCACAATACTGTAAGCGGGGTCAGGAATTACCGCTTCCATATTAATCTGGTAAACTGTACCCAGTCCCTTACAGGTTGGACAGGCGCCATAGGGGCTATTAAACGAAAAAGTGTTGGGCGATGGTTCGTCGTAACTAATACCAGTATCGTCGCACATCAGGCTTTTGCTGTATTGCGAAACAGTATTGGAATCGTTGTTCAAAACCTGCATAAGACCCTTACCCTGCTGTAAAGTCTTTTGCACGCTTTGACTAAGCCTCACCTTCATATCCTCAGTAACTGCCAGGCGGTCAGTTACCAGTTCTATATCGTGGATCTTATAACGATCCACCTGCATTTTGGCAACGAGGTCTTTCACTTCACCATCGATGCGCACTTTCAGGTATCCTTTTTTACGTAGTTCTTCAAATAACTCGCGATAATGTCCCTTACGTCCCCGAATAATGGGAGCAAGCAGCGAGATCTTTTTATTGCGGTATTTTTCAAAAAGGTTATCTACAATTTCTTCCTCGCTGAATTTCACCATTTTTCTTCCAGTGTTGTAGCTATAAGCGTCACTGGCGCGGGCATACAACAAGCGCATGAAATCGTAAATTTCGGTGATAGTGCCAACGGTGCTGCGTGGGTTTTTGTTAGTAGTTTTTTGCTCGATACTAATTACCGGCGACAAACCGGTAATTTTATCTACATCGGGTCTTTCCATATCCCCAATAAACTGTCGGGCGTAGGCACTAAAACTTTCCATGTACCGGCGCTGTCCCTCATTATAGATGGTATCAAATGCCAGCGAGCTTTTGCCACTGCCACTTACGCCCGTAAATACTACCAGTTTATTCTTTGGTATGCTGATATCAATGTTTTTCAGGTTGTGTTCCCTGGCACCAATTACCTCAATCATCTCAATACCATTGGTTGGTAATATAGAAATTGGAGCTGTTATTACTTTTGTTCCCGGTGCTGCTTTTGTTGCCGTCTTTTTTGCTTTTGCCATATTTCTACTCCTGCGGAGAGCGAATGTACTAACAAGCACCGCAGGTGAATGTTGGGGGTATAAAAAATTAAAGCCAGTTTGTGACAGTATAGACCATACTATCCATTAACCTTATTTAAACAAGGCAATTGTTAGCAATAGTTTTATCCTGTTTATGAAACACAAACAATGATTTTCAAAAATTTCATACATGCATAAACTAAAAAAGACTGTTTATGTACAGTCTTTTTAGGTAAGGAAAATGTTTTTATTGTATAGTAACTATCAATAATTTTTCTTCCGGTTCAATGCCTTCTGCCGTCCTGGGATTTTTATAAATAAATCGAATTGATTCAGTTCCTTTTTCTACCGCTTTAAAAAAAAATAATTTTGGTTCAGGTTGATTGGGTAACATACCGGCCTGCCCAAGCATTGATTGCGTAAAGTTGCATTTTACCGATGGCTGCGATAATTTCCAGTCATCGCCTGTTCGGTTGTGAACAGGAAGCTGAACCACAAAAGATTTTCCTTTTTCTATTACCACCGAATCAACTTTGTTAATCGTTAAATTAACAACTGCTGCGACTTTTTTTTGCGCCTGGGTTGTTAGAAACAAACCTGCTAATAAGCTTAAAAGAAGTAAATGCTTCATAATGACGGTAAAACTAATAAGTCATTTGTTGCAAGATTGTTATAGATGGCCCCAGGTGTTATGATGTGAACCGTACCAATTAACACTTGTCTAAAGCTTGCAGAATATCTGCCTTTATATCATCGATATGTTCCAGGCCAACACTTACCCTGATCAGGCCTTTGGTTATGCCCACAGATGAACGTTCTTCGTCGGTTAATTTGCTATGAGTGGTGCTGGCAGGGTGGCTTGCAATACTTCTTGTATCTCCAAGGTTACTCGTAAGTGACAACATTTTCAGGCTATCCATAAATTTTACTCCTGCTTCCAGCCCACCTTTCAAGTCGAAGGTTAATAACCCTCCACCGCTGCTCATCTGCTTTTTGGCAATATCATATGCAGGGTGTGAAGGCAAAAATGGGTATTTAACGACATTTATTTTTTCATGACCTTCCAACGCATGCGCCAGCTCTTCTGCGTTTTTACTATGACGCTCCATCCGCACATCCAGCGTTTCAAGGCTTTTGCTTAAAACCCACGCATTAAACGGCGACATGGAAGGCCCGGTTTGGCGGCAAAACAAATAGATCTCCCGGATCAATGCTTTTTTTCCCAATACAATTCCGCCTAATACCCGGCCCTGGCCATCAATCCATTTTGTGGCAGAATGAATTACCAGGTCAGCGCCATAATCTATTGGTCTTTGGATTACCGGGGTGGCAAAACAATTGTCGACAATCAAAATCACGTTGTGTTTTTTTGCCACTTTGCCAATCCACTCCAGGTCAATAAGATCTAAACCCGGGTTTGTTGGTGTTTCCAGGTAGATCATTTTTGTATTGGGCTTAATCTGAGCTTCCCATTCTTCCGGTTTATTAATGTCGGCATAGGAATATTCAATGCCCCAGCGATGCATGTATTTAGTAAGTATAGTATGAGTGCTGCCAAACACGGAAGGGCTGCTCAGAATATGATCACCTTTGCTTAGAAAAGTCATGAAAGTTCCAAAAATGGAAGCCATACCACTGGCAGTTGCAAAACCATCTTCAGCATTTTCCAGCGCACACATTTTATCGATAAATTCCTGTACGGTAGGGTTCACAAAACGACTATAAATATTATGGTCATTCTCTTCGGCAAAAGCATCTCGCATATCTGCAGCAGTATCAAACTGGAAACTGGATGTAAGAAACAGCGGAGTGCTGTGTTCCATTTCGTTTGTTAACGGTGTTTGTATGCGGATGGCTTTTGTTTGCTGGTGCATGCTCATTAAAATATAAATAAATTAGTCAACGAATTTTTCCCCGGAGATGGATCCTCAGTATTTATCCCATCAATGGGCGGCAAATATAAAACCCGCTGCAATGCGTGGTGAAGTAATTCCTTTAAACAAGAAAAGCGGGCAGGACGCCGGTTTGAAATGAATAGTTTTTAACTATCACCGGAGATTACTTCTGATGTTCTAAGACATCGTGATCGTTTTGATTTTAGGCATTCTTAATTGCCATTTAACAGGATGTGATTATAAATGGCAAATCAGCAATCGGCAAGGCTGATGGGAATTTGGAGGGCGAGACCTCCATCCGAGGTTTCCTTGTATTTGCTGCTCATATCGAGCGCAGTATTCCACATCGTTTTAATTACTTTGTCCAGCGACACAATTCCAAAATCAGGCGTGCTTTGCAACGCAAGCTGGCTGGCTGTGATGGCTTTTATGGCTCCCATCGTATTTCTTTCGATACAAGGCACCTGGACCAAACCGGCAATTGGATCGCAAGTAAGGCCAAGATGGTGTTCCATCGCAATTTCTGCTGCCATCATTGCCTGTTTTTGGGAACCACCCATCACTTCTGTAAGTCCTGCAGCAGCCATTGCGCTGCTTACGCCAATTTCAGCCTGGCATCCACCCATGGCGGCAGAAATAGTAGCACCTTTTTTAAATATGCTGCCAATTTCGGAAGCCGTTAGTAAAAAGCGATTGATTTTCTCTTCGTCGTAGCCGTCGCAAAACGTAATAAAATACATTAGTACTGCGGGAATTACTCCTGCTGCACCATTGGTTGGCGCTGTAACAACTCTTCCAAAAGAGGCGTTTTCTTCGTTTACAGCAAGTGCAAAACAACTTACCCAATCCAAAATATATTGAAACGACTGTCCTCCGTTTCGAATACTTGTCATCCAGGATTCGAAGCCGGAATAAGACTGGCCTTTCAGCAATTTCCTGTTTAGATCAAATGCACGGCGTTTTACATTTAACCCGCCGGGTAAATGCCCCGGCGTATGACATCCCCGATACATGCAATCGCGCATCGTTTGCCATATTCGTTGCAAACCTGCTTTTGTTTCGGCTTCTACCCGCCAGGCGGTTTCATTTTCTAAAACCACTTCGTGAATAGCCAAACCTTTCATGCACCAGTGTAACAAATCATCTGCAGTGTTAATAGGGAAAGGAAGAATTACTCCTTGTTTTGCGGAAGGCGATTCGTGTTCCTGCGTTACAAAGCCACCACCGATGGAGTAATACGTTTCTGCTAAAGTTTGCCCGTCTTCCATTTCTGCCATTAATGTCATGGCGTTGGGGTGGAAGGGTAGCGTTTCAGTAAAAAGGAAATGGATACCTGTTGCCGGATCGAAGGATATGTTCGTTGTACCCGCGAATGGCAGTTGTTTGTTTTTTTGAATAGCGGAAATCTTTTCAGAAATGCTGTTTACATCAATTGTTTCAGGATCTTCATTACAAAGTCCCAGCATGATAGCTATATCAGTTCCATGCCCTTTTCCTGTTTTTGCCAGCGAACCGTACAGGATCACTTCTGTTTTTACCAGTTTTTGGACTTGCCCGTTTTGGGCCAGCTTCCCGGCAAATTTTTGTGCCGCCCGCCAGGGGCCAAGTGTATGACTGCTACTTGGCCCGACGCCAATTTTGAACATGTCGAATACAGAAATAGCTTCGTGCGGCATTTTTTAGCAAGTTTAAAACGAAAAGTATGATCGTTAAAGCAATGCCCTGCGAATCTAACGGAGAAGAGAAGGAGTATTGATAAAATTGTCGTTAAAGCAAAAAATCTGCCTTACTGCGAGTCATTTGCCTGGCTAGTAAAAATCAACCAGGTCTATTTCGAAAAAAAGCGGCGTGTTTGGTGGGATATTTTTAGCTGGTGTAGTGCTGGGCTGCCCAAGACAACCATAGGCCATTCCCGAGGGCACAATCAGCCGGATTCGTCCACCCTTTCCAATCATTGGCAAACCAACTTTCCAGCCTTCTATCAATGACGATAAACTAAACCCGGTTGCGCCGGGATTGGTTTGTGAATCAAATTCGGTGCCATCGAGTTTTGTGCCTTTATACTTTACATAAATTATACTTCTTGAAGTGGGTTTTGCAGCATTACCGGGGTTAAGAATTTCGTAATACAGGCCGGTATAATGTTTTGTGGCAGTAATTGTATGAGAACTGTTATAAGCTTCCAGCGTAGTTGCCTCTTCGGAAGGAGCCACATTTTTGCAACTTTTATCTTTCGAACAGGCATTCAATAAAAGGCCCAATGCCACGGCTAGTAACACAATTCGCATATTAATTTTCTGGTTTTTCACTTGACTTAACTTCATTATCTTTTGCTGCATCCTTTTCGGAACTTAACTTTTGTTTTTTGAAAAGCAGTTCTTTATAACGTTGTTCCTGTTGATCCCACTGAAATTTTTTTGAAAACACCGCAAAGAAAACGGCAATGATTAAAGCTGCCAAATACAATACCATAGGATTAAAACTGCTATTGGCTATCATGTCGGCCCTCTTGTACCAACCGCTAAAAAAATTTGCAATTATAATCACCCCTAAAATTAATCCAAACGGCAGGCCTACCATTAACTGGTACATCAGCTTTTTTTGCCTGTTTCGGTTAGCCGGCCACCATACCAAAAACTCCTCTTCACTTGGGGTAAGCATCTGATTTTACAGTTTTGGCAAATGTAAGCAGGCAGGGCTGGTATGGCTCGTTAAATAAAACGTTTTAACCCGTAAACTGATTATGCACTATTTTGCACCGCCACTAAAAGATAGAATTGTGACTTTTGAACAGCTATTAGTTAAGTATCTCTACCAGCATAAACAGGTATCATTACAAGGATTTGGAACAGTTTCGCTCAACAGTAATATCCCGGATATTGAGTTGATTAACAAGAACAGGCAGATTCCGATCGAAGGCGCCCAATTTGTTTACAATATGAAGGCGCAGACCGATGAAAATTTTGTTCTGTTCTTTTCTCAGCAACGCGGAAAAATTAAACCGCTGGCGGAATCTGATATTGAAAGCCATTTACAACTAGCCAAACAGTTGATGAATATTGGCAAACCCTATGAAGTAGAGGGTTTGGGCATTTTTGCCATGCATAAAGATGGTAGTGTTGTATTACATGCCGGCAACTATGCAGTGCCGTTTGCCGACAATTTCGGGCAGCCGGCAAAACTAAAAGAACGTACCGAACAACAGGAGAAAACAGAAGCCGAAGCATCTGGCAGTGCGATAAGTGCTGGTGCCCGGAAGGCTTTAATGGTTGCCGGTATCCTGTTGGCTTTGTTAGTTGCAGGTTGGTTTATCTGGTCGAAGATTGTGAACGATAAAGCGGCAAATTCTACCGGCACAGCTGCAGAAACTACAGATACTACTATTCAAAATTTAGTTCCGCTACAAGATTCCCTGGTACAATCAGTGCCGGATAGTATTGCCCGCTGGAAAGCTTATTTCCGTAATTTCAATGGTTCTCAACGCATACCTGCCATGATGGGCCTTTATAAATCTTTCCCGGATTCTGTTAAGTTAGAAACGGCAGATTCTATTAATTACAGGATGTACGTAGAATTTGTAGCACCAGTTTCTGACACAGCCATGATGATAGATTCATTGACCAGGCATTTCTTAAGACCAGTAACCATCGAAAAACAAAATCCGTAAATAAACTAGCGGAATAAAAACAAAACATGCTTTTTAAAAAGTACTGGTTGCCTTGTTTTTTATTTCTCTTATTAGCGGATACCCTTTCATTGCTAGCCCATTCTGCAACACTCCATATACTTTTTAAGTTTATGTTGATGCCTGTTTTAATGACCGGCTTGCTGCAAAATAAAAAGCAGCTCGATGAAAAAAACTGGCGGGTAATTTTGGCAGGTTTGATTACCGCCTGGGCAGGTGATGTGTTGTTACTATTTAGTGCCAACAAAGAATTGTTCTTTATTCTTGGACTGGTTTGTTTTTTATGTACACATCTTACCTATATAGTGTACTTCAACCGGTATCACAATGGCTTCCTGGAATTTTTAAAACAACAGCCTGTTGTTACAGCTATAGTAGTGTTATTTGCGGCAAGCCTATTGGCTTTTCTATGGAATGGGTTAGGAGGGCTATTGATTCCTGTGATTGTTTATACGATTGTAATTACAGTAATGGTATTACATGCAGTGGCAGCCCGAAAATTTGTTTCCATACCCATAGGAATTCTTTTTGTAAGTGGTGCTATCGCTTTCATTTTGTCGGATAGCATATTGGCAATTGCCAAATTTCATGAGCCATTTTTGTATGCAGATGCAGCCATAATGATTACCTATGGCATTGCACAATTATTGATTGTTAATGGTGCTATCAAAAACGGTGATAATGTAGTTTTTAACGGGAACAGAATTACTCCCGGAATGGTTTCGGGAATAGTTAAAAAGTAGGAACTACTTTTTCAAAGCTAATGTGAGTAGATGCGTGTGCAATTGAATAACCTGCGGAATCAATAATTGCTGTTCATCGTTATACAACACATAATCGCAAAGTTTCATTTTTTCTTCTTCATTCATTTGCCTGCTCATCCGGTCAATAATAGCTTCTTCGTTTGTATTATCTCTTTTTAAAACTCTTTTAAGACGAAGATGTTGCGGGGCAAATACGCCAACCATAAAGTCCATTTCTTTATTAGAACCGCTCTCGAAAAAAATGGCAGCTTCTTTAATAACCAGGATTGCTTGCTGGTTTTTCATCCAGTCTACTGCATCCTGTATTACCACCGGGTGTACAATACTGTTTAATATGGCTAGTTGAGAAGGTTCGTTAAAAACTTTGGAAGATAGCCAGGACCGGTTCAACGCCCCATCTTTATAAACCTCTGTTCCAAAATGCTGTATTAAAGCTGACTTAATTTGAATATTACTATTCATCAGGTTTTTGGCCGCTTCATCTGCATTGTAAACAGGAACTCCCAACAGCTTAAACATAGCTGCTACGATGCTTTTGCCGGAACCTATACCGCCTGTAATTCCTACTTTAAGCATTATAATAAAAGCGGTAATTCACCGCCATTACAGTTGATTTGAGAGACCGGAGTTATAGAATTTACTTTGGAGCAGGAGCCTGGAGGATTTGTTCCTGGGTAATAGAATCTTCAGCCAATGGGCGCATTAAAGGCCCGCCTTTGTCTTTTTTGCCGAACACGCTAATGTTTACATAACGTTTTGGATTCAACCGAAGGTCTTGCATCAGCAGGTTTAAACTATTTACTGTACTCGTAAGATTGTTGTAGAGTTTTTTATCGTTTATAAGAGAACCAAGCGTGCCATTCGTGCTGGTTGCTTTATCCAAAGTGCTATTGAGAGAAGCAATTGCTTTGTCAACAGAAGCCAGTGTTTTATCCAGTTCCAGCTGGCTCAGGTTTTTGGAGGTAGTTTCGAGATTGGTTACAATTACCGGTAATTGTGCTTTCAAGCCCGCTAATGACTGGCTGAATTGTTCCAGGTTAGTGAAAGTTTTTGTTACAACGCCGGTCTGCGCATTAATCATCGCGTTTAACGATGCGGTAGTCTCGGTGAGATTTTTGGTCACCATATTAAGGTTGGTTAACGACTGGCGCAAATCAGCCTTGGCTCTTTCATCGAGTACGTCATTAAAATTACCAATCAGAGTATCTGCTGAAAGCAGGATATTATCCAGGTTTTTTTGGGTAGGCTCCAGTTTCGACATTACTCCACCGAAGATGCCGGGGCTATTTAAAGTTTGTAAAGTATCGCCCGGTTGTAAATGAGTAGTTGCAGTGCCTTTGATTATTTCAAGTGAACTCGATCCTAATAAACTGGTTTTAATAGTAGCGGCTGAATTTGTTGGGATATTAATTTCTTCATCCAGCCGAATAGTAACCAGTATCCAGTTAAGGTCGGCATCTCCGGGTTCGGCAGTATATACACTTCCAATGGAAAGCCCGTTCATAACAACCGGGTTTGCTGCTACCAATCCGTCAATTTTTTGAAAACGTGCAAAAAGATACCGGCTTTTTTTTGTAAGATTTTTACCCTTCAAAAAATTAAAGCCCAGGATAAGTAGGGTAATGGATATTGCGGTGAGTGCACCAACTTTTGTTTCGTTCGATAACTTGAATGCCATAAGGCAAAATAAGTATAAACCATTAAGCCAAACACAAATAAGCAGTTCATTTGCTAAAAACAGGGTTTGAACATTAATAATTTTTGAATATTGAGGTAATATATCCCCTGTTTGGATGAGTTAATGTAAATCTTGCCAGGTTCTAAAACAAGCGCATTGGATCACATTTTTGTTCAGGAATTCGAAATTGCTGCCAAAAGTTACCTTAAAAAAAAGGCAGACCCGAAAGTCTGCCTGCACTTATTTTTATATTGACCCAAACTACTGACCAGCAATTTTGTTTCCTGGTTCTGGAGTAATAAAAGTTGTTTTTACATTGTTTTCAAGCATTTCCTTGTAACGTTTAATAGCATTTAATATACCGCGTGCCATTTCTTCTGTTCCTTCTTCACTATTCAGATATTGTTCCTCTTCTGCATTGTCTACAAAACCTGTTTCAACTAAAATGCTAGGCATCTGTGTAGCTTGTAAAACCCAAATTCCATCCCAGTCACGTTGCTGAACTCCCCAGCTATAACGCCCTATCTGGGCGAATTCATCTTCACAATAAGAAGCGAGCGTAAGGCTTTTCTGGAAAAAATATTTGGCATATTGCTGCGCCATGATCCTGGCCTGGATCGGATCTGTTGTAAAAAGATCCTGCCCCAGCGAATCAGTTTCTACACTTGTTTCATACACTTCTTTTTTCTCGCTGGCCTTTCTAACCTTTTGTTCATACCAGTCACGGGCAAGTATATAAGTTTGAGTACCTCTAACGGTGGCTGGCATTTTATACCTTTCGTAGACAGTTACCGTGCGGGTTTTCGCAATTTTTTTTCTTTTTCTTCCTTTCCCGGTATACACATAATATGTTTCCTGCCGGGTGCCTACAGCTTTTTTACCATAACGCTGGTTAGCAGGAGAGGCGTTAAGGTGAATAGAAACAAAAAGATCGCCATTGTTTTGATTGGCTAATTCGGCACGCCATCTTAAAGCAGCGTTTTTATTTTGTAAGCCGCCGGGTAACTCGTCTCTCTCCCGGGTCATTAACACATTAACGTCCGGCAATTCGGTTTTCATCAAATCGCGAAGCTTTAATCCTATTTTTAATGCGATTACGGCTTCCCGGCTTATTGCACCGCGGGCACCACCGTCTGGGCCACCATGACCCGGATCTACGATGACAGTTTTGAGCGGGGGTTTCTGGGGTGTCTTTTTATCTTCTGCAGCAACATCAAAAACAGCTATAAAAAAGATAAAAACGATCAATAATTGTTTTGTCATGAATACGGTATTACACTTTATACAAATCTTCACAGGCTGCTTTTTCATAAACACTACTTTCGTTGCTTCTCACTTATGAAAACTAACCGGCGTGAAAATAAAGCAATTGACTTCCTGCTTCAATTGTGCTTTTTTCCACTTTTGTTTATAACGCCAAATTTGGGTGCACAGGTTAATAAGAACCCCCCAAATAAACCGGCTTTAACAAACACTTACCGATCTGATACCACCAGGACGGTTCAGGGTGATACTATGCGCAACAATTTGCGCCGCGAACGGTTATCTGACAGCCTGCAAATTAAAGATTCCGTTTTTAATGTTGTTGATACATTGGATATTCCGGTTTCTGCCGACAGCCTTGACGCCCCTGTTCGGTACGAGGCATCTGATAGTGGTGTGTTGATGATCACAGAAAAAAAATTTCTGTTATATGGAGCAGCAAATACCAAGTATCAAACGCTTGACCTGAGTGCGGGCGTGATTGAACTGGATAATGGCAATAATACTGCCAAAGCTTATTTTACAAAAGATAGTACCGGAAAAGTTATCAGCAGGCCAAAGCTGGTAGATGGCGATATGGAATCTGAATTCGATTCGTTGTTCTATAATATGAAGACCCAAAAGGGTTTGTCGAAAAGTACCTATACCAAGCAGGGGGAAATGTTTGTTCATGCTGAACGAATTAAAAAATTTACATCCAATGAGTATTATGCATCTGCAGGCAGGTTTACAACCTGTAACCTCGATACACCGCATTTTGCATTCAGGGCGCAAAAAATAAAATTGGTAAATAATAAATGGGCTTACAGCGGCCTTGTTTATCCAGAGTTTGAAAATGTGCCGATTCCAATTGGCCTGCCTTTCGGTATTTTCCCGTTAAGCCAGGGCCGTCACTCTGGTTTGATAGCTCCAACATTTAGCACCACAGAAAATTTCGGCATTGGTCTTACCGGCCTTGGTTACTATAAAGTCTTAAATGAACATTTTGATGCTGTCTTCCGGGCCGATCTTTACAGCTACGGAGGTTTTAACCTTAGCCTTGCACCCACTTACCGAAAACGCTACAAGTACAACGGCGCGATGCGGTTAAATTTTCAAAATACCCGGATTAATTTCAAAGGAGATCCGGATTTTGTAAACACAAAAACATTTAATGTGGGATGGAGCCATTCCATGGATAGCAAGGCAAGACCGGGTACTACGTTTTCTGCCAATGTAAATTTTGGCAGCACCAGGTATAACCAGTTTGTAGCTAACAATCCTATGTTGAATTTTACCAACCAGGTGAATTCGTCTATTCAGTATTCCAAATCATCGCTGGATGGAAAAACCAATTTAAGCGTTACAGCCAATCACTCTCAAAACAACCAAACCGGGCAGTACAACATTAGTTTACCGGTAGTAACTTATACAGTAAACACTATATACCCTTTGCAAAAAAAGGAAACGGTGGGCACGCCAAAATGGTATGAAAAGTTAGGTATTGGCTATAATGGACAGGCACAAAATCAATTTTCGTTTTTCGACAGAGATTCCGCTACCGCTGAACTGCGCCGCATTAAATACAATATAGGTGAGATAATAGATACCATGCAATGGGCTGCTCAACACAGTATTCCCATCACCCTTAGCTTGCCAACATTAGGGCCATTTCAAATTTCGCCCGGCATTAGCTACCAGGAACGCTGGTACGGTCAGCAGGTATTAAGAGAGTGGAACGAAAAAAATAAAAAAGTCGATACCATAACGCAAAAAGGTTTTTATACAGCACGCGAAATGTCGTTTAGCCTTAGTACTTCTACCGCCATCTTCGGGACGCTCAATTTTAAGAAGGCAAAGAATATTCAGGCTATCCGGCATGTAATCAGGCCAACAATGGGTTTAAGTTATAAGCCTGATATGGCTAGTAAATATTTCTATAATGCACAGGTAGATTCAACAGGCCGTACTTACCGGTTTAGCAAGTTTGATGGAAGTTTACTTGGCCCGTTTTCTGAAGGTCGCTTTGGGGGATTGAATTTCGGGTTACAGAATAACCTCGAAATGAAAGTGCGGGATAAAAACGATACCACGGCAGGCGCTACCAAAAAAATTAAGTTGATTGATAACTTTTCATTAAACTCGGCTTATAACCTGATTGCAGATAGCTTTAAGTTATCGCCCATAAGTGTATTATTGAGCACTACACTTTTTGAAAAAATGAATGTTACCGCTTCTACCGTAATTGATCCTTACCAGTTAAATGAAAGAGGTGACCGCATTGACCGGTATACCTGGCAAGGTGGGGATAAATTTTCTTTAGGACGAATTACAAATGGAAGCCTGTCATTTGGAACAAGTTTTCAAAGCAAGAAAAAAGAAGAAGATAAAGATGCAAAGTTAGAAGAGGAAGCCGATTTTACAACACCCGAAGAGCAACAACGTGAATTGGATTATATACGCAGCAACCCAGCAGAGTTTGCCGACTTTAATGTGCCCTGGACTTTAAACCTGTCCTATTCCCTCAGTTTTTCAAGGCAATTAAAACCCGATTACAGCGGCTACAGAACTTTGATTTATTCCAGTTTGAACCTGAGTGGTGATTTTAATTTTTCACCAAAATGGAAGATGGGTGGAAATATTTATTATGACTTCAACACCTGGAAATTGCAGAACGTGTCGATGTTTATAAGTCGTGAAATGCATTGCTGGCAAATGGCTATCAATATTACGCCGGTAGGATATTACCGCTCTTTTAATATCTCCATTAGCCCAAAATCGGGTATCCTGCGTGATTTGAAAATTAATAGAACAAGAAGCTTCTATGAATAGTGATTTGTTTACCGTTTATTGGCTACCACGTAATCCCACATTTGTTTATAAACAATTTCTTTTAGCTCGCCAGCCGTTTTGCCTGTTGCAATTACTGGGGGTAATAAATGCATTTCGAGCCGGTTTGGTAATAAGAAAAATGGCATGCCCGGTGGCAGTACTTTGGCGGTGTTAAACATTACTACGGGAATGATCTCTTTTCCGCAATCTGCTGCTAGCCTGAAAGCACCATCATAAAACGATTTTAAAGGTTGTCCTGTGCGGTTTCGGGTTCCTTCGGGATATAACACCATGTTCAAGTTTTCCTGCTGTAAAACTCTTTTCATGGCTTCGTAACTTTTCTTGCGGCTTTTATCGCTGCTGCGGTCTACCAAAACCGAACCTCTTGCATATACCCATCCAAATAAAGGCACGCGGGTAAATGATTTTTTTGCAATGGTTTTATTTGGCCCCGGAAAAAAAGGGGTAAGCAGGGGAACATCCATCAATGAACTATGGTTACAGGTTACTACATAATTTTTGGATGAATCATAATAGTGTTTATTGATAATCTTTATAGAACAGCCGATGCTGTAAAGAAAAACGGTCATCCATCCTTTACTGATTGCTTTAAATGTTTTTACCCCTGCAGGTTCGGGAAACAAAAAGGTAAGTGTAATTGGAATGACCACTATGAGCAGCGTAATAACAAAAATAACCAGCCCCCAAATTGCCCATAGGTGTCCAAATATGAGTGTTCCTAAAGGATATTTTGGTGGTGGCATTTTCGCCTGGACGGAAGTTTCTTGCATGGCAGTTACAAGTTGTTTATTTTATGCTTCTCATTAAATAGAGATGCGTTTTTATAAAAGGTTAGAGGCTCCAGTCGATGGGTTGTAATCCCTGTTTCATAAGCAAATTGTTGGTTTTGCTAAAATGCTGGCAGCCAAAGAAGCCATTGTATGCGCTAAATGGAGAAGGGTGTGCAGCTTTCAATACGTGATGTTTTTGGGTATCAATCAATATCTCTTTTTCTTGAGCAAACTTACCCCACAGCAAAAACACAATGCCTTTTTTTCCTTCCGAGATTTTCGTAATTACCCGGTTGGTAAATTCCTGCCAACCTATTAATGCATGGCTGTTTGGTTCATTAGCCCTAACTGAAAGACTTGCATTCAATAACAGTACTCCCTGGGTTGCCCAATGCGATAAATCACCATGAGCTGGAATTTCCATTCCAATATCCTGTTTTAATTCTTTAAAAATATTAACCAGCGACGGAGGAGCTTTAATACCGGGTGGAACTGAAAAGGAAAGTCCCATTGCCTGACCTGCACCATGGTAGGGATCCTGCCCGATGATCACCACTTTAATAGTATCTAAAGGGCATTTATCAAAGGCATTGAACAAGAGCGGACCGGGTGGGTAAATTGTTTTGCCTGCCGATTTTTCGGTTCGTAAATGCAAAGCAATCTGCTGGAAATAGGGTTTAGAAAATTCATCCTTTAAGCAGGCTTTCCAACTTTCTTCCATCTTTACATCCATAGCAACAAAAATAATAGAAATAGCTGTTGAATAATATTGATTGGCTATCACGGCTTTTTAAGAACATTCTTCCATAGTTGTTTTCAAGGTCAATATGATTTTGAAAGCAATTGGTAAAATACACCAGGCCTTGTGATTTTTGTCGCACACTTTCATCGAAAATAATACAACATAAAAAATCACTTTAGTTTCTGGCTGCATTTTTGTTTACCTGTACAATTAATAGTTGAATCACACTTATTGCTAAATCCATTATTACTGCATGTACAGGTTACTGCTGTTATTTTTATTTTACATACATTCCCAAATTGGGAATGCTCAAACTGCTGATTTTACTTTTTCGGGAACTAATGCATCCTGTTCTTCGACCGTTGTACAGTTTACACAAAAATGTACTGGTAATCCTGTTGGATATATTTGGAACATTGGTGCTAAAAAGCAAGTTGATCCAAATCCTGTTGAAATTTTTTCATCGCCCGGAACTTATAAAATTACTCTTACGGCTGTCTATGAAAAAACTACTGCTTCCATTTCAAAAATCATTACCATTTTTCCTGAAGCAAATGCCCAAATCGGTTATGACAGAAATAGTTTATGCAAGCCCGGTATTGTAAATTTTGAAGGAATATCAAACAGCAATATCACTGCTTATACCTGGGATTTTGGCGATAGTACACCTGTAATAACAACACCAAATTTTAATGTTGCTCACAACTTTACCGGCTATGGTAAATTCAATGTTTTACTTTCAGTAAAAACCATTAATGGCTGTATTGCAAATGCCAAAACTACTGTCACTATACAGCCGGTCGGGCTAACGGCAAGCAGTTCAAGATTAACCGGCTGTATACCCGCAAATGTTCGTTTTACAGCAGTAGTTTCTGCTCCTGAAAAAAGCCCTGTAAGCAATTATGCGTGGGATTTTAATGATGGATCCAGTATTGTAAATACAAGTGGCAGAATAGTTAATAAGACATATAGTACCGCCGGTATTTATCAGCCATCTTTAACTGTTACCACTAGTGATGGATGTATTGCCAATTTTGTTTTTGCACCGCATAGTTATGGAACGCCCCCACCAAAGTTGCCGCTCCAGGTAGCTAAGCCGGTTATTTGCGCATCCGAGAATGCAATGTTCATTACAAACGCTTCTATTGCAAATTTGTACAGGTGGGAATTCGGCGATGGCTCTTCTCAAAATCTTCCCGATACACTTGTAGCACATAAGTACAACGTATTGGGAAACCAGGTAGTAAAAGTAACACCGTATTATAATGGCTGTGCAGGGCTATCTTCCACAAATAATTTAAAAGTAGAAGGTGTTGTTGCAAAGTTTAATTATGCCAATACTTGTTTAGATAAAAAAACATATGCGTTTACAAATACAAGTATTGGTAATATTACTGGCATTGTTTGGAGTTTTAATAATGTTGCGCCCGATCTTACTACAACAAATGCTGTTGTTAGTTTTCCTGGAACTGGTGCTTTCAGGGTAACTTTAAAAGAAACCGACAGTATTACAGGTTGCAAATCAGATATTACTAAAATAATTTATACAGCTAACCCGAAGATTGTTAATCCCGATAGTTTTGTATGTAGAAACACTACAAGTAATTTTTTTGTAGAGAATAATTATACGGCAAAAAATATTACGTATCAGTGGCAAGTTTTAGGTAGAAAGTTTTTGAATGATTCAGCTATTCTGGCACCTAAGGGAGATACGCTGGGACAATTTTCAAATGCAGTTATCATTAAATACGATCAGTTTAGTTGCCCCGACACCGTTTTATTAGATCATTCAATTACGGTAAGTGGTCCGCAACTGGATTTTAAAATTCCTGCAAATATTTGTTTTGGAAATATGTTGGAAGTAGTCAATCTTTCGAAATCTTTTATACCGTCAGATAGCATAAATAGTTGGCGGTGGAAGTTTGACTTTAATACAAATTTGGTTGATACAACCTATCATCCACAAGCATACCGTCATACAAAGAATGGCAATTATTCACTTACACTTTTTGCCGATGACAATAAAGGTTGTTCTGATAGTCTTGTAAAAAAATATGCTGTTACACGTATTCCATTTTTGCACATTCAGAAACAAACAGATACGGTTTGTTTGGGTAATCCCACAACCTATATTGCATTTCACAGCGACAGTCTCAGGTGGTCGCCAACGAACATTTTTGCTTGTAGTAATTGTGATACTGTAACCATTAATCCAGTTAAAACAATGCAGATATATGCTACTGCAACTTCTGCTTTTAATTGCGTTTCAAATGATAGTATTCAAATCAGGGTTTTCGAGCCTTTTACTGCACAGGCACCGATCGATCAGTATGTGATTTGTGAAAAAGAAACCATTCAACTGAATGTACTTCCTGCCAATAAAAAAATTGCCTGGGCACCCGCAACAGGATTGTCTGCCCCGAATATTTATTTACCTGCAGCATCACCATCGCAACCAACCATTTACACAGCAACTGTATCAGATTCGGCCAATTGTTTTAGTAGTACAACCAGCATAAATGTAATAGTAAAAAGACAACCCGCTGTTGATGCAGGGCCGGACCTTTTATTAGCTTATAATGACTCATACGCATTTGCACCAACTTATAGCAGTAACATAAGTTCTTACCAATGGACGCCTTTCGAAAATATTGATTGTAATAATTGCGCTGTTCCAAAAGGAGTTGCACTTGAAACAAAAACTTACCGGGTAAAAGTTGTTTCGGATAGTGGTTGTATTGCTTTTGACAGTGTTCATGTTGGTTTAAGATGCAGTAATGCGAGCATGTTTATGGCCACTGCTTTTTCGCCCAATAATGATAATTTGAATGATTATTATTACCCGCTTTTGAAAGGCGTAAAATCGATTAAAAGATTTGCCGTTTTTAACCGGTTTGGCCAAATGATTTTTGAAGTAAAAAACTTCCCTTCTAATAACAAGGCTTTTGGCTGGAATGGAAAGTTTAACGGACGCGATCAACCATCTTCAACTTATCTATATGTACTGGACGCAGTTTGTGATCTTGGTGAAATGATTAGCAAACATGGGAGTTTTATCTTAATGCGATAAACTATCGTGGCCGGCATATTTAGTGTATGTTAAAGGGGGACAAATACCTTTAAATGGCATGCTTTTTTAAGCTCATTCTTATCTCTTAACAGCTTTAAAAAGGAGGCCATATGTCGTACTCACATACAGTTATTGGAATTTTTGACAGCGATTTTGATGCGCAGGATGCTGTAGATGAATTAATTAGTCACGGGTTTGACCGTAAAGATATCGACGTTAAAAATCGGTTGGATGTAAACGGGCCATCTATTCAAGATCGAACAGATAGTGATTCACGGCATCATTCAGATCCGGAAAAACACGAAAGTGCCATTACACGTTTTTTCTCAACCATTTTTGGTGATAAAAGCGAAGATGCTGATAAGCATACAAGACTCGCCGTTGAAGGCGGCGCTGTAATTACAGTATATGCTAATTCGGTAGAGCAGGCCGCAAGGGCGGCTGATATCTTAGACGATAAGGGAGCAGTGGATGTGGATGACCGGGCTGCTAAGTATGGATATCAGTCGGGCACGGCTACAACTACAGCTTCTAACCTAAGAAGAGATGCTTCCACTTCGCCTGCTATGAACAGCGACCAGGTTTATTCTAATACAGGAGGAAGAACAACCGGGGAAGAAATAGACAATCTCGACAGGCAAACCGATGAAGATTTTAGCCAGCGACAGCGCCAGGAAGAACACCAGGGACCAGGCGTAGGATCTAACCCTACCGGGGGTATGCGATCTAAAAGCCGTGTGGTCGAATGGCGTGGCGAGGCATCCTCCCGTTTGCGTGAAGACCGCGATAGCGAAACAAAAGTTGGTTGGTAATACTTCAACTTATTCCAGGTTTAACCGGGTTAAAAATGCATGCTTTTTTTCAGCATGCATTTTTTTTAAACAAGAATAAAAGTCATTTAGTAATGAAATTAATTTCTGTTGTTTATAATTTGAGAAAAATCATACGTGGCGATATGTTATAATTCATACAACTCAATGGGCAAATCATCGGGATCACGGAAGAAAGTGAATTTCTTATGGGTGAGGAGATCTACCCTGGTGGGTTCTACGATAATACCATGATGCTCAAAATAAGCTACTGCTTCTTTTATATCGTCTACTTCGAAGGCAAGATGTCGCAGACCCGTTGCTTCAGGCCCGGATGGTCTTTTAGCAGGATTAGGAAATGAGAATAATTCAATAATATATTGACCATGCAATGATAGATCCAGCTTATAGGAATTCCTGCTATCCCGGTATGTCTCGCTGATGATTTCACAACCCAGTATGGCTGTATAAAAATGTTTGGATATTTTATAATCAGAACAGATAATAGCTATATGGTGGACTGCTTTTAAAAAGGTCATAATTGCGTTGTTTAAATCCTGTAGCAACTAAATATCATATTTAATCTATAGGATCCTCATTCATTAATCCTTTGTATTTATTATACAGGAATGAAACGATCAATAATAAAATACCCAGGAGAATAAAAATAATAGTTTTAGCAATAGTATCCAGGTCTTCAAGGTCATAGAAAAAAAGTTTGAGAATTGTCACTGCAAATAAAGTAATAGCGCCAATTCGTATATGTACTTTGTTTTTTGAAATACCAAGCACTATTAAAAATAAAGCATATAACCCCCAAAAAATACTTATTCCCAGTTTACCTGGTTGGGAGGCTTGCAGCATTTTCATAATATAGATTATGTCTGCACTGGCAATCCAAACAATGGTGGAATGTAACAAAAGATCGAAGGCTACCCTTAGTCTATGTTTATTTAAAGATATAAATTTTTGTTTGATAATCCAGTTGGTTAATACAAGCAGCGTAGCTACGAAACAGTAGGAAACATACCTTATCAAAATAGGTGATTGGCCACGTTGATAATTCTGTGTAGATGGTTGTTGCAGGTAATTGTCTGTAAGTTGCTGTAGTACGTACAAGCCTTGTGTAAGAAATACTATAATGGTAACGACAGTAAGAAAGAGGTTTGTAACTGCTAATAAGTGGTTTTGAATTCGTTTGATATTTACAATAGACAGTAAACTAAAGAACATCATGGAATAATTAATTACCCAAATGGTTTTCATTCTTACGATATTTTCGTTGTAGATACCTTTTACACTTTCGCCCGAAGCTATTTTCCCGCCTGGTATAAAGCTATTTAGGTATAGCTGCCGGAAGTAAAATTCCAGTTCTAACCTAAACATAAAATACAGGATTAATAAAAGGCTTGCCGGTAGGCCGATAATTAAAAGATCAGGATAACTCCTTCTGTGTGCAGGCGATTGGGTCGGGTGTTTTATTTGGAGATAATTAATATATCCCAATGCCATTGCAAACAATAAAGAGCTTATAAAATTTACATTTGCTATGGGAGTAAAACCAGCAATAGGTGCATCATAGTAAAAGGTATCGAAAACTGAAAACCAATCCATTAAAAGACTACATAGAGCGAGCGCTATCAATGGCCTTGCAATTTTTTCATACAAGAAATTTTGGTTCGATTTACCTATCCAAAATAAAATTACTGCTTCACCAATCCATAATAAGGTAACCCAGTTTCCTTCAAATTGTACTGGTATCGTTATAGTTAGAAATACAATCGCCAGCCCGGTGATAAGTTGTACAAGATTTTTATCGGATTTGTTCTGGCGGCTTAATACTAAGCTTATAATAGCATGTAACAAAGCATTGACGAGAGTAAAAGAACCAGTGAGATTTAGCGTGTTTGCATTGCTCTGTAATATACTATATCCCAGTCCGTAAAAAATAAAAGCATTAATCAACACCAACCAAATGTCGCTACCATTGAAAACCTCTTTTTTATGTATTTTATAGGCAAGAAATACCAGGTGGAAAATGGCGAAAAAACAAACTGCAAAAATGAGAGATAAATTAAAATGAAGTGAACTGGAATATTGCATTATATACCAGCTGACGAAGATTAACCACGTTATGATAAAGGCTGAATAATAAAGTGATTTCCAGTATTTTTTTAAAGCTATTATAAGGATACCAACATTTATAATTGCTATGTATGTAAAAAGTATTCCAACTTTCCCTGATTTTTCACCTAATAGAAAAGGCACCGCATAAGCACCTACAAGACCTGTATGGGCAATAACCTGTTTGTTATAATTGATAGCTGTTGATACGCCAAACCCGGTAAAGAGTAGCATCAGGGAGAAGGCAATCATACGTGGCATCATTGCATAATAACTAAACGCAGCGTAAGTTATAAAGTACATAATAGCAATAGCTCCGCTTACAAGTACTGCACTATAGTTTTCATAACTTTTCTTAAGCTTTATGCCAAATGCCAATAACGCTGCGGCCATTAAATAACCCAATATTATTCTTGTAGCGGGGCTTACTAATTCGTGTTCTATCGAATACTTTGCACCTATCGCTACGCCAATTACAGTTATGGCAATACCTATTTTGTTTATAAGGTTTTCTCCGATAAATTTTTCTATTGCTGACTGGGAATTGCCAGTTGGTTGCGTTGGCTTTTTGGATGGCGAAGTTCTCCCTGGGGTGGATTGAATCGGGGGCTCAAAATAGGATTCTGGTTGGGTGGTATTAATTACTGGTACTATAACAGCATGACATGTCCCGATATCTACAGGTGGTGGCAGCAAAGAATCTTCAGTATTAAGAGCAGCTTTTAACTGGTTTATTTCCTCCTGCAGCCTGGTAAGAGAACCAGTTAAAGCAATTTGACTGCTTAATAATAGCTGGAGTTTGGTTTCGAGTTCACTTAGCCGCTCTTGTTGGTTCTTCATTGGGTTTGGAATTTACCTTGTAAACGAACGGAATAAAAATATCTCGCTTTAAAAGTGCAACTGTTACAGTTAAAGGAAAACTTTACCTGGGTTCAAAGAATTAGTATAACAATAGTAAACAATATAATCTGTTATGGTATTGTTACTGGTACCAGGATAGTAAAATCAATTACCACCGGGTAATCAATTTCAAATTAATAAGCCTGGGTGTTAACCTGTTTGGCACAGCAAAGGTGTTGTTATCGAAGTCTTTTATTAATGCATAGCTAATAGTATTACTTCTATCAAGAAGGTTAAATACTTCCAGGCTAAGCCACATATTTTCAAGGGTTCGAAACGGGCTGTGACTGCGTCGTTCACTTTTAATAGCGGGCAGCATTTGATAACTAAAGCCAAGATCTACTCTTATATAAGCGGGTATTTCCAGGGCATTTCTGTAACGAATGCTGCCAGGAATGTTATATGGCAGGTTTGTTCCATATAAAGTTTGCAGGAAGACCTTAAAATTTTTGTTGGTGGTGAGGTAATCGCTGAAATACAAACCAAAATTGATCCTTCTGTCGGTGGGCCTGCGTAACCATCCAACGGCAACCTGTTGACTGTCGGCAGCTACCTGGTCTAACGTAGTGGCGGAAATCAATTCGTTGTCTTTGTTGTAATAAGTTTGATAGAAATCGTTATCCAGGTTTTCCATCGTTTTCATAAAGCCGATACTCAGCCAGCTTTCTGCATCCTTTACCAACTCGCCAAACAACCGTCCTTCAACTCCGTATGCATAGGCTTTAGCCATGTTTTCACCAAAATAGCGCAGGCGCACATTGTCGATATCGTAGGGCACCACATTGCTCATGTTCTTATAATAGCCTTCCATACTAAGCCGCATAGGCCTGTTGAGGCCTTTAAATGCATAATCGAATCCGCCGCTTACCTGGTAACTGCGTTGAGCTTTAAGCATTTTGTTTACCGAGCCATCAAACCTGCGCATTTCGCGGTAAAAAGGTGGCTGATTGTAAATACCGGTGCTTAACTTGAAAATAACATCCTGCTTCCAATGTTTTGGTGTAAAGCTGACGCCAGCACGTGGAGAAAAAAGAAATTCCTTATTCAGTGAATTGTAGTTATAGCGAAGCCCCGCCTGTAACGTAAAACCCGGTAGTTTATCAAACAGCATATTATCTTGCAAATACCCGTTGATCCTGGTAATATCAAGGTTGGATCCACCTTTGAGTGTTCTGAATACATTTAAGGGGCCTGCCTGGTCAGGAAGGCTATAACCGGCACTGTCCTGGTATTCAAATTCGTTTAGGTTGTCGCTGATCTTATTTTGTTCTATGCTGTTTCCAAATTGCAGGAAATGGTTATCTTTTTCAAGCGTTCCCTTTAGATGTGCACTTAATACCCGGATATCGAGATCATTACGGGCATAGTTCAAAAAAACACCGGCTCCCAGCGGGTTGGTGATAAGACCGAAATTGGTGCTGCTTCTATCAAAATCGCGGTCTCCAAAAAGATACGATCCGGCTATATTGATGTTTTCTTCTTCCCGGTTTTGGAAATAGCTTAGCATCCCTTTAAGGCTAAAGGTTTTGGTAATAAATCGGGTAGCAGAAAGACCAAGCATCCGGGTGTGATAAGCATCCACTTCCCTGCCGGTAAAGTTTATATCAAGCCCGAGATTACTACTGAATTGAGCGGTAAAAACGGAAGTTGTTTGTTTACTTGCAGCCGGTTCCAGCGTAAAACTGGATTTGCTTCCATTTGCCAATAATTCAAGCAGCCATTTATCTGTTGGTCGCCAGGTAATATAACCTTGCAGGTCGGCGCTGTTTGGTACGTAATTCCCTTTTGTTTCCTGGCTGCCAAGCAGGTTACGCAAACTGCGATTTCTTACACCCAATAAGTAAGATACTTTTTGTTTTGCAGCGGTGCCTTCTAAATGAAAACCTTGCTCCAGCAAGCCAACATAAGCACTCCCGTGAAATGCTTTTGGTTGTTTGTAAGCCACTTCTAACACGCTGCTCATTTTGTCCCCATATTTCGCCTGGAAACCACCGTTATAAAAATTTACATTCCGGGCCAGTTCCGGGTTTATAAAACTTAAACCTTCTTGCTGGCCACTTCGCACCAGGTAAGGCCGGAATACTTCAAAATCATTGACGTATACCAGGTTTTCATCGTAATTGCCCCCGCGTACCTCGTACTGACTACTCAATTCGCTCCGGCTGTTTACAAAAACCTTTAGCAGGTTTTCAATTCCACCAATAGGAGCGGGGTTTTCCAAAGCGAGTTTTGGATTAATTTGTACCAAACCTGTTTCCTGCCTGGCTTTGCGGCTGGTGATCGTTACATTTTGGAGACTGCTGGTACCCTGTTCCAGCACAATTGTGATTGTTTCAGTTTCTCCAGGGTTTAAGTAAAGATTATGTTGTTTTTGATTGTAACCTGCTGAAGTAAAAATTAAAGCAACGGCCCGGTTTGCCCGTACCTGCAAGCTAAAACGGCCACTATCGTTGGTTGGCGTGCCATTTTGCCTGCCCAAAATAGTAACCGATACACCGGCGAGGGGAACACCTTTTTCGTTTTCCACCCGGCCGCTTATTGTAGCAGTTTGACTGTTGGCAACATTGGCAATAAGCAATAAAAATAATATAGCGCCGAGTTGAAATAGCTTCATTCAGTTAAGATAACTGGCGAAAATTAGGAAACAATTACTGAACAGAAAGATTGCTTCCTGCCGGGCATTAATGCGAATAACAAACCGGCAGGTTGCTTTTTGATACTGCCGGTTTGTTATTTGATTTTAATTTGGCAGAACATTGCACTTTGCAGCAATATTTACCTTCCTGCTATTTACAACATTTAAAATAGCACCAGGCTTAACCTGCACACTTGCTGCTTGTGCATCACCCGTACTTATTACGCAGTTATTTGGAGTGCCCGTGGGTATAATTACATGCGTAACAGCAGACGGAACCCGGTTATTATTCCAGTTTGCAGCTACATGCCAGCTATTGCTAATGGTTCCCTGCCATCTGGCGATATCCTGCGTCACACTCACGTTTACTGTATCGGAACATCCATTGCCATTAATTCCGATTACCCGGTAACTGCCTGTATCCGCGGCCGAAGGATTTAAACTGTTCCAATTAAGTTTGAAGCTGGTATTTGGATAAATGGAATTCAGATTAAAAAGGTCCGTTCCACAAACCACAAAAACGGTTGTATCATTACCCAGGAATGGCCGGTCGAATAACTTGAGTGTATAATTGCTGTTGCTTCCAACAACTACCGGGTTGCTGCTCTTAACCCTTATTTTATATCCAATACCATCCGGCAAACTGTTAGGCAGCAAACAACGGATCATACTATCTTTTACAGCAGTAAGCGTACCTATTTCAATTTCGTTGGTAAAATCGCCGGAAGCATTACTTAAATAAGCCTTGAAAGTATTGCCCGCATTATAAGTACCTGTTACATCATATCCTACTTTAAAACTATCACGAACGCACATAAAATTCTTAGCTACAGAATTGGTTACAATCTGGGGCGCTGCTAAAGGCGCGGCAAGATCAAAACTATCCCGGTAATCGAAACTCCATGCTTGCAGCGAATCCCTGCTCCGAAAGAAAATATAATGTTTGCCTGCAGCTATTCCGGAAATGTTTGCAATTACTTCTTTAGCCGGTAAATTATTTTGTGGCGTTAATGCAACTTGCACCGCCTTGCCGTAACCGGGATCAGTATCAATAAAATATTCCATTTGGCTGATAATGCGACCGGAGGTTCCGGTAAATGGTTTAATAAACAGCCATTTGTTATCAATGCTCCAGTTGTTGTTTACATCTTTACTACGCACACCAATTGTATGTACGCCGGCACTAAGGTTTGTTAAGCTTTGGCTGAAACTTAAGTTAGCTAAATCCTGTCCTGGTGTAATGGCAATAGCAGTGGCTTTTCCATACCCCGGATCTGTATCAATATACCATTCCACTTTTGTAATATTTGGAATGGAAATCGCATTAAAGCTATATGGTTTTACAAACAGCCATTTGTTATCGAGGCTCCATGCACCCCTGGCATCTTTACTTCTAACACCAACAATATGTACACCTTCAAACAGGGGCAAAATATTAATATTAAAAGAAATGCCGTTGATGTTTTGACCGGGTGTTATAGCTATAGGCGTCGCATTGCCATAGCCGGGATCGGTATCCAGGTACCATTCAACATTGGTAATATTTGGATTTGTAATTGCATTGAAATTATAAGGTTTTACAAAGAGCCATTTGTTGTCCAAACTCCATGCGCCATTAACATCGCGGCTACGCACTCCAACAATATGTACACCTTCTAAAAGTGGTGTGGTGTTTATATCAAACGACAGACCATTTAAATTTTGCCCTGGTGTAATAGCAATTGGTGTTGCATTTCCATAACCCGGATCGTTATCAAGAAACCATTCAACTTTATTGATGTTTGGGATGGATAATGCATTGAAGTTATAAGGCTTTACAAAAAGGTGTTTGTTATCTACACTCCAGGCACCATTAGCATCCCGGCTGCGAACACCCGCAATATGAACGCCTTCGGATAAAGGAACCAGGTCGATATTGAAACTTAGATTGGTTAAATTTTGGCCGGGGCTGATAGCAATAGCAGTTGCTTTTCCATATCCGGGGTCAATATCAACATACCATTCTACCCTGGTAATATTTGGTTGTGCGATAAGTGTAACCACAATCAAATTCAATAAAAATATAAAAAGTACATTTTTATAAAACACGGCCTGTTGGTGTATAGAATAGTGTAAAAATTTTGTATATATGTTCCTGGCCATGATAAAAGATTATTATGGAAGTATTTAGCTCACTACAGCAATGCTGATGAAAGTGAGCCGAAATCTATTGACAACTTAGATTTCAATCTAGGTACATTACTTTTCCCGATCAAATAACATGTGCGGAAAAAGGTTATAAAGAAGGGATGTTTTAATTATTTCCTCTTGTACTTACATTGAACTGGATTGAATTTCCTGCAGGATTATTTCCTTGCGGGCTCGTAAGTAAATACACGGTTGGTATCGATGGTATGGTACTAAGTTTGTACGGAGAAACACCGCTAAATATACCGGCATCGATACTGCTGCCGGGGCGGTTGGCAACTTTGGCGGGGCTGTTTGCAGCTAGTTGATAACGTGCATCGGCACTGGCACTTCCAATAACCGGGAAAGCAGCAAAGATGGAAGCTGCATTTGCTATAGGTGTAATGATATTTCCGGTGCCAGTTCCCCAGCTTGCAAAAGTGTTTGTCTGCAAGGCAACATTGTAATTGAAAACCGTATTGGTTTCACCGGTAAAAGCAAAATAATTAGGGTTGCCGGGAGCAGAGGCACTGGCATAGCTAGCTAAGATATTGTTTTGAAATAACCAGGCACCGCCCGCAAGTGCAATATTTGTAGCACTTGAATAGGATCCTGCACCTCCATTGGATGCGCCTGCTGTGCCGTCGTATGCCCAGACATTATTGGCAATATTACCGCTAAAAGAGCTGTTTGTACTTAGTGACAAATAAGTCATCAGGTTATTGCTGATATTAATATTGGTGTTTGAAAAACCAGTGTAAGTATCGCTAACAGTAAGCCGGTAATTTTCTACCAGTTGCAGGTTATTCACCGGGAAAGGCGCATTTGCAGCTCCATTAGTATTATAGGCAAGATTTACAATTACATCCCTGTTTCTTTTTATGGTAATATTATCTGCAGATACAAAAATGGTACTGCCATTAAAGTCAAATCCCATAACTACCGAGCCTGCACTGGCAGACTGGAACATTAGCTGCCCTCCACCCGGTGTGCTGGCAAAAGCCTGCAGTCCTGCATTGCCTTTTGGTGATGTGTTTGGATCAAGCCAGTTACCGGTACCAATAATGATTAGTTTTTTATTGATGGTTATTGAACCAAGGGATCTGCCCGGGAAAACAAGAATGGTATCATTATTGGTTGCGGCGGTATAAGCAGCCAGGAAAGTGAAATAATCCTGGTTTGGTATTTGGTTGGCAAAAAAACCAACGCGGCGAATGGTGGCATTAGATGTAAGAGCAGTAAGTAAAAGCAATACTGCGATAGAGGCAATTTTTTGTTTCATGACAAATGAATTATCGGTAAGAATTGGTTGAGATTGTTAAGATAATGCTTGCCCGTAATTCCTGTGGGTGGAGTGCTTAAGAAAGCAGATTTATTTATTGAACGGCGCAAGCAGTTATTAGCCTGGGTGCTATAATGCATGCTGGTATTTTTCAACGGGTTATCCAGAAAGTCGCAAAATGGCTTTAAACAAAAAAAGCCCCTTTTAAGGCTTCTATTTTAAAAATATTTGATTATTTATTATGACGTTCAATTGTTAGTTACTATTCCCAAATTATTAATAGCAAAATGTTTCTTTCGCCTGCTGATACTAATTATATCGCCATTCATTAATTGTACGTATTTAAAAACAGATCCATTTATTGCAGCTACATAATTTTTATTAACCAGGTGGCTTCTGTGTACCCGGGTAAACATATCATGAGGCAACCTGATTTCAAACCATAATAATACTTTTGAAACTACCAGTGGTTTAGCATCTTTAAAAATTATTTTACTATAGTTGTCCATGCTTTGTACCCGGATGATCTTTTCAGGGGATACACACCAATTGCCATTTTCTGAAGGGATGATGATAGGATCCATACATAACAAGTTTTGCTGTTAATGGAGAAGTGACTAGTGAGTGTCGTATTAGCAACTTAAAATTGGTTTTGGCATTTGAGTTAAGGGAAGAAGATTAGCCTTGTTGCTGTACTTGGTAGTGACATAACGATGTTGATCGATGTTTCAAATACCCGGCAAAATAAAAAGAGCTTAAGTAAACAACACTGAATAGTGAGTAGTGAATGAAACGATGATTTTTACTCACCATTTATCACTCACCACTCACCACATAACTCATTTTAATTTAACGGCAGGCTGCTGCATTTTTGTTTTATATCCAGCGTCCTGTTATTCGTTAACTGGATGTTTCCACCAGCGTTTACCTGTATGCTGGCTGCTACTCCATTGGTATCTTTCAATACACAGGGGTTAGGTGTACCTGCCGCTATAATAACATGTGTTTTAAGCGATGGTACTTTCCCGGTACTCCAGTTGCTGGCGGTATGCCAGTTGTTACTGGTGGCACCGGTCCAGGTGGCTGTTTCTAAAACAACTTTTGCAAAAGCGGTATCGGTGCAGCCCACATTATTGGTAACTACTAACCGGTAGTTTCCCGGGGGAGCAGAAGCAGTGTTTCCTGTATTCCAGTTTACAGTTAAACCCGTGGTGATATACAACAAAGTAAGATTGGTAAACTCGCCCGGGCAAGTATGGTATATGCTGGTATCGGCGCCCAATGCCGGGCTTGGATTGCTGGTAACAGTCACAATTGCCGTATCGCTGCAACCAATGCTGTTGGTGCCAATTACCCGGTAAGAACCAGCTTGTATGCTATCGGGCCGGGCAAGTAAAACGAAAGTATTTGAGAAGTATCCATACACCAGCGTATTATCGGTATAATGCTGTTTTAAATTATAACCATAACCATCGCAGTAAGTTACGTTGCGATCGATACCGATACCAGGTTTTATAATGCTGATAGCACTTGTTGTATCACCGGTAAAAGCAGGATTGGTACTTCGGATACGCACCCTGTAACCCGTGCCATTTGGCAGACCCGCAGGTATGGGCAGATCAAAGCTGTTTAGCTTGTTGACACCGTTGCCGGTATAAGCTTTTGTAACAGTTGCAGTAGGTGTTGTAAAACTACCCGAGGCATTGCTTAATTCTGCCACCAGGTTATTGCCGGCATCAAACCAGCCAGTGGTTCCTGTTTTTACAACCAGCGTATTTCCTTTGCAAACAGCTGCTACCACCGTATCACCAATATCCAGTTTGTAGATGGTAATGGGAGAAAGCTTACTGGTATCACCCACGCAACCATATTGGTTGGTTTCAATATTGCGGACAAACCCATTTATTGAATCTGTTGCAGGTTGGTTCCAGGTGGTTGTAATGGAATTGGTATTGGCACCGCCAGCTTTTATGCCGCCGCTGATCTGCCAGTTATAAATGCTGGTTATAACATTGGAAACTGCATATGGCCAGGTATAGGTTCCGTTCACTAATGTGTGGCCTGAAATAGTTTGGGCATTGGGCCGCTCGCGGATAGTGAGTGTTCCATTACTGGTTGCACCAATGAGAACGCTATTGCTGCTTTTGATGCGCAATTTATAACCTGTACCACCTGGAAGATGTGATGGGAGGCGACAGGTGATCAAACCGCTTTTGGTCGATATAATTGTTCCTATCTCCGTTTCGTTTGTAAAGCTTCCTGTAGCATCACTTAAGAAAGCTTTAAAGGTGTTGCCTGCGTTATAAGTGCCTGCAACATGATAACCGATCGAAAAGCTATCTCTTGCGCAAAGGGTATTGCGACTAATACTATTTACAATCAACGATGGTGATGCCTGCGCCGCAGTGATATTAAACAGTTTGTCGTTTACCAGGCTCCAGCTTCCAGTGCTGTCTTTTCCTCTCAGGTACAAATGATGTTCACCTGTGGGCAGGCCGGTGATATTTATAAATAATTGGGCATCGGCAATTTGTTTTACAGGTTCTATAGCCACCGGTACACCATTACCGATGCCCGGATCTGTATCAATATAATATTCTAACGCTGAAAGGTTCGGCGCAGGCGTTGCAGGTTCAGACACCCCATTGCCATATGGTTTATAAAACAGCCATTTATTGGTAAGGCTCCAGCCATTAGCGCTTTTCGCCCTTACATACAAACGGTGAACGCCTTCACTCATATTGGTGGTATCAACCGGTATAATAAGATCGGCGAGGTTGGTAGCTGCTGCTGCCGGTAATGGCGTTGCGTTGCCAAAGCCCGGGTCGGTGTCGAAATAATATTCGATCCGTGTGATGTTTGGTGCAGGCGGGAGCGGTGGTATAGAAACGCCGCCGCCATAAGGCTTATAAAATAGCCATTTGTTCGTCATGCTCCAGCCATTACTGCTTTTTGCCCGAACGTAAAGGCGGTGAACGCCTTCGCTGATTGTGGCCGGGTTAATGGGGATGGTAGCATTTGCAATCACATTGGTGTTGCCTGGAATAGTGAGTGGTGTTGCATTGCCGTAACCAGGATCGGAATCGATATAATATTCGACCCTGGTAATATTGGGTTGTGCGCTGGCGTGCAGCGAGAACATGATAGCAAGCAGTAACATTGCCGGCAGGAGCAAGCGGCTGTGCCGGGACGAAATCGATGCAGGTTTATAACTTTGTGAATAATATGATAGCATGATACTTAGTAATTGAAGTAATTCTTTGAAAAAGATGATATTCCAGTGAAACCTTCCCTCGTCTGACTAGGTAATCAAACTTGTAGCAAGGCACCCTTCTCCATTCAGGCGAAGAATCGGGGATGAGGGAGAAGAAGGGAATGTTCTAATTATTACTTCTCACACTAATAGTTACATTGTAAGGGTTAGGGCCGGTATTTAGGCTGGGTGCGTTGAGCTGGTAAATAGCTGGTACAGCTGGTACGCCGCTTAATTTATAAATATAAGCAGCCTCGCCACCATAAATGCCGCAATTGGTGGGTTGGCTGGCAGCGTTGAAACCTCCATTTATGGCGGGTGATCCGGCTTTTAATACAAAGTAGTCTTCATCGAATTCGGCAAGTTCAAAAACGCTAGGATTGTCACTTGTACCACCTAGCCGGTTAAAAATTAATCCCCAGTCCTGACTCCAACGGTTGTTGCCGCCTGGTACGATAATTAAAGGCTGTTCTTCAGCAAAAAAGTTGTTTTCGTAAATCGTATTTACATTTGCGGCCGCATTAGAAACAAATAAGATACAATTTTTTATAAGACATCCTGCATCGTTTAGGGTTAAATAAGGGTAAGTGTATCCACCCACTTGCGTTGGGCCAGAGCAATTTATAAATGCCGCACTTGTGCCCGCTTTGTGTAAGGTTGCGGTTCTGATTATACAATTATAAACTTGGAGATTGGTTATTGGTTTTGCTGTGGGATCGGATGCATACATTCCAAGAGAATGAATGACAGAACTATAGATTTTAATATTACTAATCGGTCCGCCATCTAGTCCTATAGAACCTACGGAGTAATTATTCAGATAAATATTTAAGATGCAACGATTGAAAGTTATATTAGAAACGCCAGCCCCACCAATATTGCTTGTTGGGTCCCATGGATTAATAGAAAAGTTACCTGCTAATCCCGTAACTATACTTCCGTTACTTCCTTCATGAAAACTTAGGCTAATATTACTTGGCATATCTATTCCTATCACCTGTAATCCTGTATTCACATCAAAATTGTAACCAAATCCAAGGATAACTAAGGGTTTTGTAACATTGCCACTACCTACATTTCCGTATATCTGAATAGTATCATTATTGCTTGCGGCATCATGTGCTTCCTGGAAGGTGGTATAATCCACATTGGCCCTAAACGTACCAGGATAGCCTACTCTGCGGATGGTGGCGAAAGACAAGCTGCAGATAAGCGTGGCGGCTACACTAAGAAGTAAAATTTTTTTCATGAGAGAAGAATTGAAGTGGTGTTTATTGTTTGATTTGGTAGAAAGAGACTTGTTATTAAAAAAGCATTGGCAAAAGATTATCCATTCGCTTTTTTGCGTTAAAAAAACTGGATTAAAAAATGAGGAAAACTACCTGGGTCTTAAAGTAGCGGGCTTTTGATAGAACTTATTGCTGGTTTGTATGATTTAAATCTTAATGTCAGGGTCTCGTTTAATTCGTATAGCTGTGAGATTTAATTTCTTTTAAATATGTCTTACTACGTTGTTCTGTAGTATTAGTATGCTCACTGCTTCTGTTCGGTTTCGAACTTGTAATTTTCGATAGATGTTTTTACTGTGTTTCTTTATGGTATCGATGGTAACGCCCTGGCTCGCCGCAATTTCTTTATACATCAATCCTTTCGCGAGTAATTCCCAGGTATCCAGTTCTTTTCGGGTCAGGTTTTCTTTGGGTTGTTGCATTGCATTTAGGTTATGGTAAAGTTGTGGGTTAAGATAATATAAGACAAGTACTCTTTTGTGTACCATTGAATATATTTCCATTGTTTTTAGTTAACTTTTTTATAATATAAGTCTGCAGCCGTTGCTACAATGATTTCTTTATTTGAATTATGATCTTGCTATATGCAGATCGAAGCCTGGCATCAGTATATATTCCTTCAGGCGGCAGGCAGCAAATGCAGCCGGCGCCTTCCGGAAGGGTGAGGGGTTTTACTTAATGTGTGTTTTATTAGAGATATAAAAAAAGTGTTTGATGCGGTTCTATTATAAATACACTTCACAAATATTGTCTTTAGCTTTTATGTTATAACAGTTGATTACACCTAGATCAACCCCGTTATTTCACGGTAAATAAATGTTGTGAACACCTTGTGAGGGTGGAAGGCGGAGTATATCTTGCAGGAAATAAATTATTCAGCATGAAAGGTATAAGACCAGTTATTGCATTCTTTTTAGGAGTACTCGTAACCGGAAGTTTTTTCTGTATGGAAAAGAAACAGCCAACTGCAGAAACACCCGGGGAAGTTGAGAATGCTTCTGAAACAATAAATAAAACGTCAATGGATGCAGTAGCTTTCGATGAAATTAAATCCAGGTATGAAAACTACGCGAAAGAATATGATACACATCGTAAAACTCCGGGAAACTTTAAAAAAGATTCATTAACCCAGTGTATGTGGTATCCTATCGATAATTTTATAGACAGCATTACAAAGTTGAAAAAAGATTATAAAGCTACAGGAGTCAGGATTTATTTTGGAGTCTATCCAAAGGGTACAATGGGTAATACCGAAACTGGCCAAAAAGACGTAGGTGGACGCCTGACCTTATTTTTTGTTGGAACTGAGAGAAAAAATACCAGTATTCCAGGAAGATCTTCGATTAATGCCGACATTGTAGTACAGGAAAAAGGACTTTTTGCTGTCACAAGCCTTCTTAATTTTAATGAAGGAACTTTGTGCCCTCCTCCAAGGGATAGTTGTAAAATATTAGGAGCTACATTACTTCCATAATTGATTTGTTGTAATCCTATGCCCATTCATATTCTATCAGAAATTTTTGCCTTGTTAACCGGTATTGTTTTATATAAAAGATTAAGTGTTCCATTTAAAATACTTACCTGGTTTCTTTTATTTGTAATAATGGTGGAGTGCACAGGATATTATATAACTGCAGTACTTCACAAGCCTAATCATAGTTTATTTAATGTGACTGTTCCATTAAGTTTTGGTGTATATCTCCTGGTATTTCATAATCTATTAAAGGGAAGGGCCTGGCAGCCTATTCTATTTGTTATCAGCACTGTTTTTTTTGCTTTTGCAATCGGAAACCTTTTTTATATCCAGGGTATTCCATTCTTCAATACCTATACTATGATGCTGGGTTCTGTAATAGTGATCTGCCTGTCGGGTGCTTTGCTTTTTCAATTAATTAGTAGTGGTGACGAAGTTATTATACTTTGGAAAATACCGGAATTTTGGCTGGTAGTTAGTTTATTGACGTCATTTACAGGTACTTTGTTGTATTGGACTTTGTTTAACCTTGGTTATGATACTTCCGGGTACTATTTCAGGTGGATGATCAAAAGCCAGGTCTATGTCCGATACCTCCTAATGGCTATCTCTTTTTTATGCTTTTACAAATTCAAACAACAAATTATCAGCGTGACATAATTGTTGCTATTGTTACTGCAACCATTGTATTCCTGTTATTAGCTTTCTTAATTGTTGCAATCTTGCTTACCTACCAGCGCCGCCGCCACCAGCACACCCTCGAAATATCCGATATGAAAAACAAATACGAGGCGGAACTCCTCAAATCACAACTGGAGATTCAGGAGCAAACCCTGCGCACCATCAGCCAGGAAATTCATGATAATATCGGACAGGTTTTATCCCTTGCCAAATTGCAGTTATATAGTTTGAAAAGCAATTGCGGCGAAGCAGATATCCATCCGACTACCGAGTTAATTGGCCAGGCCATCAACGATCTGCGTAACCTGAGTAAAAGCCTCAACCCCGATCGGATTGCCGACATCGGACTGATGGAAAGTATCCGCCACGAATTACAGTTGCTGCAAAAAACAAATGCCATGGAAACGATGTTTGAAGTGACAGGTTCTATGCAACGGTTGCCGGCTGAAAAGGAGATCATTGTATTCCGCATTTTCCAGGAGCTGATGAACAATAGCATCAAACATTCAAAAGCAACCGTGTTAAAGACCTGCATCGATTACCAGTCCAATGCCCTCGTACTTTCCATTGCTGATAACGGAATTGGGTTTGACCGAGAAAGTAAAACTGGTATTGGCCTGAATAGTATAAAAAGCAGGGCTGCTATGATAAATGGAGTCCTGCAAATTGATACAGCAAAAAACAATGGCACTCAAACCATTTTAACCGTGCCATTATAGTATTTCAAAAGATTAAAAGTTAAAAGGATGATTACAATTGCAATGGCCGACGACCATGCCATGTTAAGACAGGGACTTGCCGGAATGATTGAAAGCTTTGGTGATTACAAGGTTGTTTTACAGGCGGGCAACGGAAAAGAATTAATTGGTTCACTAACCGCTCAAACCCTGCCCGATATTGCCTTGCTGGATATCAGTATGCCGGAAATGGATGGCTATGAAACGGCGGCTTACCTGCAACAACATTTTCCTTCCGTAAAAGTGCTGGCACTAAGCATGATGGACAATGAAAATGCTATTATCCGCATGATAAAAAATGGCGCAAGAGGGTATGTTTTAAAAGATTCGGAACCTGCTGAATTGCGCATGGCCCTACAGAACATCCTTACCAAAGGGTACCATTATTCTGAACTGGTTACCGGTAAGTTGATTTTTAATATGAACAAACAGGGATTGGATGATAATACGGCAATATCAACCAACGAGCACTTATCGGTGAGAGAACTCGATTTTCTTAAGTTCGCCTGTACGGAACTAACGTATAAAGAAATTGCTGATAAACTGCACGTCAGCCCGAGGACCGTTGATGGCTACCGCGACGGTCTTTTCGAGAAACTGGGAATCAAAACAAGGGTTGGGCTGGCCATGTATGCGGTAAAACGCGGCCTGGTGGAAGTGTAGTTTGGTTCATAGTTGATAGTTCATAGTAAAAAGTTCGTGGTTGATGGTTCATAGTTCATACAAAAAAAGTTCATGGTTGATGGTTCATAGTTCATAGTAAAAAGTTCATGGTTCATAGAACTTCTCAATCAAGAACGCGGGCTGTATTAGCCATGAACATGAACCATGAACCATGAATCCGCAACAGCAACCGGCAATCAGTAGTTTATAGTAAATTGTTCATGGTTCATAGATCTTCTCAATAAAGAACGCGGGCTGTATTAGCCATGAACCATGAACCATGAACCATGAATCCGCAACAGCAACCGGCAATCAGTAGTTTATAGTAAATTGTTCATGGTTCATAGATCTTCTCAATAAAGAACGCGGGCTGTATTAGCCATGAACCATGAACCATGAACCATGAACCCGCAACAGCAACCAGTAGTTCATAGTAAATTGTTCATAGTTTGAATCTTCTCAAATAACACGTTGCTGTATTTGCCATGAACCATCAACCATGATCTAAAATCCAGCAACCAGCAATCTGTAGCTCATAGTAAATTGTTCATAGTTAATAGATCTTCTCAATAAAGACGCGGGCTGTAGTAGCCATGAACCATGAACCATGAACCCGCAACAGCAACCAGTAGTTCATAGTAAATTGTTCATAGTTCATAGATCCTCTCAATAAAGAACGCGGGCTGTATTAGCCATGAACATGAACCATGAACCATGAATCCGCAAC
>JAZKGP010000016.1:44372-119841 GCA_040385845.1 Bacteroidota bacterium
AAGAACGCGGGCTGTATTAGCCATGAACATGAACCATGAACCATGAATCCGCAACAGCAACCGGCAATCAGTAGTTTATAGTAAATTGTTCATGGTTCATAGATCTTCTCAATAAAGAACGCGGGCTGTATTAGCCCTGAACCATGAACCATGAACCATGAACCCCAACAGCAACCAGCAACCAGTAGTTCATAGTAAATTATTCATAGTTCATGAATCTTCTCAAATAACACGGTGCTGTATTTGCCATGAACCATGAACCATCAACCATGATCTAAAATCCAGCAACCAGCAACCAGTAGTTCATAGTATATTGCTCATGGTTCATAGATCTTCTCAAATAACGCGGTGCTGTATTTGCCATGAACGATGAACCATCAACCATGATCTAAATTCCCGCAACCGCAACTACCTCTTCTCCCCCTGCAGTATCAGCGCAAAAACAGCATAATTTAAGATATCCATATAATTGGCATCCAGTCCTTCACTGATAATAGTTTTGCCTTCGTTTCGGATGATCTGTTTCATGCGATGGATCTTCATCAAAATCAGGTCAGTAAAACTTTCCTGGCTCATTTCGCGCCAGGCTTCACCATAATCGTGATTTTTTAACTCCATCAGATCCTTTACTTCTTTCAGGTTTTCATCATAAAGCCTGCTGCATTCGGAAACAGGTAAGTCTTCGAGTTCGTCATCCTTAATTTTCAATTGTATCAAACCGATAATTGAATAATTAATAATGCCTTTAAATTCAGAGGGGATATCGTCAGCAATTTTTTGGTTGACGGTAGCATCCTGTAACTGGCGGATGCGCCGGGCCTTAATATAAATTTGATCGGCTACTGAAATAGGACGCAATACCCGCCAGGAAGTACCGTAATCTTTTGCTTTTTTCAGAAAAATATCCTTGGCGGCACTTATAACAATATCGTATTGATCGCTTGTGTTTTGCATAACTTGTTATTTTAACAGGTAGTGTTTTGATCCCGGGTATTTTTAATCAATTCGGCACCTGAGTCGCAATCCATTTAATTTAGCCCTTTCAAAAAACCGGTCAAAAATAAGGAGGCTATGTACACCATCAATTGCGGCGGTAAACTATTGGTAACCGATAAACCCATTGTGATGGGAATAATCAACACAACGCCAGATAGTTTTTTTAAAAAGAGCCGCAAACCAGCTGCTTCTGAAGCAGTAGCACAAGCAACTGCGATGCTGGAAGCCGGTGCAGCCATTATTGATATTGGCGGGCAAAGTACCCGGCCTGGCGCATCGATGATCGGCGCGGAAGAAGAAGGCGATAGGGTAGTGCCGGCCATACAGGCGATTGCAGCTCAATTTCCGGGCGCAATAATTTCCATTGACACCTATCATGCAACAGTAGCAAAAGCGGCCGTAAAAGCAGGCGCAAGTGTAGTAAATGATATCAGCGGTGGATTGTTTGATAGCGATATGTTATCGGTGGTGGGAGAGATGGGTGTTCCCTATATCTGTATGCACAACAAAGGCAATGCCGCTACCATGCATAAGACGCCACACTATGATAACCTGCTGCGGGAGGTGCTTGATTTTTTTATTGAACGAATACATGTATGTAAGGAGGCAGGTATAAAAGATGTAATTGTAGATCCGGGTTTTGGATTTGCAAAAACAATAGCGCACAATTTTGAATTACTCCGCGAAATAAGTTTACTCAAAATGCTGGATAAACCTATCTTACTGGGAATCTCCCGAAAATCAACCATCTATAAAACATTAGGCATAACCGCCGAAGAAGCGCTTAACGGCACTTCCGTTTTACATACGATTGGTTTGCTGAATGGAGCCAATATCTTAAGGGTACATGATGTGAAAGAAGCAATTGAAGTTGTTAAACTGGTGGAAGCTTATCATGGTAAATAGTTCATTGATGGTTCATGGATGATAGTTCATAGTTCATGGATGATGGTTCATGGCTAAGGCAGTGAGCAAATAACAAATAACAAATAACAAATAACAAATAACAAATCCCAAATCAGTAGTGTCCTGTTAAATTCGTAGAAGAGAAAAAGATTAAGTTAGCAATGCCATTTCAGACGTATGCAGAGATTTTATTTGTCGTTTTTTAAAAAATCAATTTCAAATCGTCACGGAAGAAAAAACCCTTGAAAAGCATTGCTAATGCACGGTTATACAAACCAACACAAAAACTTAACAGGACACTACTGATCCCAAATAACAAATTCCAAAGAGCAGTCGTTCGATGAGCTAACGATCACGACTAGATGATTGTACTTATAGTAAAGCCTGTCAGTTCCCCGACAGGCTTTACTATAAGTAAGTATTAGAGTTATCAATAACATAACTCACGGGCGGCCCTGGAACCAGGATCATAAAACCCAAATCCCAAATCATCAAATCAGAAATCAGATCAAAAATCTTAGTACAGCATTCTCACTTTAATGGTTTCCTTTACTTCTTTAAGCAATGCCAATGCATTTTTACTTAGTTTTTTGTCAATATCGAGTACCACGTAACCTATATGTTCGTTGGTAGCCAGGTATTGACCGAGAATATTTATATGTGCCTGGCTAAGTGTAGTATTTATTTCACTCAGTACACCCGGCACATTGCGATGAATATGTAAAATACGGTGTGCTCCTTCCAACAGCGGCAGGTTGATCGGGGGCACGGTATGAGAGCCGTAAGTAATGCCTTTTTCGAGATAGGCCACGAGCTTGCTACTTACATCAAGCCCAATATTTTCCTGGGCCTCCTGTGTACTGCCACCAATATGAGGAGTAAGAATAACATTTGGCAAACCTTGTAATGGCGTTTTGAAAATATCGCCGTTTTTTTCCGGCTCAACTGGGAATACATCAATTGCAGCACCGCCCATATCTCCACTTTTGATGGCTGCGGCCAGTGCTTCGATATCCACCACTTCACCCCGGGCATAGTTGATCAAAATGCTGCCTTTTTTAAACTGCTTTATCAACTGCTTATTGATCAAATTTTTTGTGCTTTCCAGGTCGGGAACGTGCAGGCTAACCACATCGGCCTTGCCTACTACTTCCTTCAGGCTTTTGCAGGCAATAGCATTTCCCAGGGGTAATTTGGTGAGCGTGTCATAAAAAATCACCTTCATGCCGAGTGCTTCCGCCAACACGCTAAGCTGGCTGCCGATATTGCCATAACCAATAATCCCCAGCGTTTTTCCACGTAATTCAAAACTGCCTTTTGCATCTTTTAACCAGGTGCCCTGGTGTGCAGCCATGTTTTTATCGGGTATGCGCCGTATCAGCATTATGGCACTTCCTATAACCAGTTCCGCCACCGAACGGGTATTGCTATATGGCGCATTAAAAACCGTAACACCTTGTTTAGCAGCAGTTTCCAGGTCTACCTGGTTGGTGCCAATGCAAAAACAACCTATAGCCTGCAACTTCGGGGCATGCTCTAAAACTTTTGGCGTGATGGTGGTTTTGCTGCGAATGCCCAGCATATGCACGTCTTTTATTTCCTTAATCAGGTCTTCTTCGCCCAGGGCTCCGGTATATTTTTTTACGTTGGCGTAACCAGCCGCTTTTATTTGCTGGATGGCCGTTTCACTGATATTTTCCAGCAGCAGTATGTTTATTTTTTCTTTTGGATAGCTTGTTTTTGTATCGCTCATGGCGCGAAAGTACTGCGATGAAAGAAATTTTCTAAAAAAAGCATCTAAACCTTGATTAAAATGGTTATGCGAGGCCCGTATTTATGCTGGTTGTCAAACTGCTGTTTTCAAATGTTTAATTATACAACAGTAAAACCGGGCAACAACCTGTTCTTAAAAAATGACATTTTTCGCGGGGAACCCTGGAGCAACAATCGGTAAAAAAACAGGACAACATAAATTTGTCACTCTATTTCATCAAATTCGGGCAAAATATATTGATCCAGTTCCAGCTTAATGGCATCTCTTTTTTCTTTCTGTAAACTCTTGATTTCGGTGTACAAACCTTTACCAATTTCAGTTACAGTGGCTACAAGTACCACCCCTGCCAGGCCCATGCTGTTATTACCATGATCAATATTGTATTTGCGTAAAAGGTTTAAGTTTTTTTCCACTTCATCGAGTTTCGCAGAAATATTTTCTCCTTCTTTTTTGGCAAGTTTAGGATTGTCGATAACGGCTTTGTACCTGCTGATAACACCATCCGAAGAAGCTTTCAGATCTATATAAAGCAGCCTGGTAGAATCAAGGTCAGTACCGGCGGCAAATTTCTTTTTCATCATTATCACAACCTGCTTTGTTTTCGACTTGATAGCCGATAGCTTCTCCACCACATCAAAGTGATTATTTAAAACTTGCTTTTGTGCAACACTTTGAAAAGTAAACAAGATCACCAGCAAAATGACAAGGCTACTGCGATTCAGATATTTCATCGTTTTCATAATTTTTTAAAGTTGGATCGGGCGTATGTGTGATTTGTGTTTTTTTCATTACAAAAACCCAGTTGCGCCCATCAAATCCTGCCTGAGTGATATGATAATTTTTTATATCGCCTTCAATCATCTTTTCAATCCTGAACCTGCTGTAGCGGCTTTGATAAAAACTGGTATTGCGTTCAGGTTTTTCATATTTGTGTAATATAGTTATCCATTTGTTCTGAACATATTTTACCATCGAAATTTCATAGAAATGTGGTTTGTTCAAAAGATTTTTGGTATCCTCCAAGGGGTAACCAGGTTCAATTGTAACCAATTGATCAATGGCATTACGTGGTTTTGCAGAATCAAGTACCAATAACCACTTGCCCTGCCCAAATGTTAACTCGTCTATCAACAAGCCCTGCTTTAATAGTGAGTCCGCGACCCTGTCATCAAAACGGTTAAATGATTTTACAAACTGGTTTTTTCCGGAAAGATTTTCTTCAAACGTTATGATCCATTTGTCGCCGAGATAATCAATCGATTTTATACGTTTATTCTCCTGTTTCATTTCGTAAATCATTTGAAACGGATCAGTACTACTATAGGAAAAATTCCTGTATGGCCTTGAAGAATCAATGGTGAAGAATACGTACCAGCTATTATTTAAAAATACAATTCTTTGTATGATTTCATTTTTGTTGTGAAAGCTATTTAAACTATCAATATTTCCAACTACCCTGAAGCCATTTCTGCGCATGCTGATATCATCAACAGTAGTGAATATGGCTTTTGGAATTGGCTTTCGGTAAATACCGTTGTTATAACCTTCTTCGATGGCTGCAAGTCTTGCTGCTTTAGCCGGATGGTTTGCATTTGAATCAGCAGGATGTGGTATTGCCTGCATGGTATATTGCGCTTCCTGTAAGGTAGCACCTAAGGCAGCACAAACTGTTCCCGACCATTTATCAGCTTCCAGTTCCTGTTCTCTCCTCGTTACATCGTTGTTACTTCTGTTGGAAAAAGTATGCGAATTTAAATGATGCAATACTTCATGTGCAAAAATGCTGATGTAAATCCATTTTCTTTTAGAGGTGTCGCCTAACTTCTGAATGAAGTTTTTATCATAAATAATATATCTTATATGATCTGTTCCAATAGTAGCAACACAGTTATTGATGCCATTGCATTCTTGTAATTTAAAGCTGGGACGCAGGCCAACTACCGACAAAATATCAAGTAATACTTTGCTGGCCTCCACATTTGGATCAATCAAATAACTTCTTTCATTTTCACATAATGAATCGCCCTGGTTTCCTTCTATATAATAACATCCCGACGACCATCCACGGTCTTGCGTTTGGGCGTATATGATGCCTGTAAATAGTACAAATGCAAGTGATAGAAGAAAGCGGTTCATTTATTTTAGTCGTTGATTGGTAGAAAACAATGGCTTCCTTTAATACCGTATACGCAAAGCTTAAATTTAAAGAATGCAAATTACTGCAAATATGATCTTGTTAGTTTGCCATTAAAAAAGCGTTTAATAACTAATCACTTAATTATCAGGTTAAAAGAATGGGTCGTTGCCGGTTTTTTTTTTACCTGGACAACATTTTCAGCCATTTCTTATGAAATTTGGCAGGTGTTGCCGGAGAGAAATTACAATACATCCAATTTACTTATTTAAGTTTTTTGATACCTGCCGCAAGCAGCTAAAACCTTTATTTTGCGAATTACCGAAAAGTGACAAATGCGATCTATAATCAATACTTTATTCCAGGTTTTAATATTTACCCCTTTGTTTTTTTCATGCAACAGCAACACAATGGCCGGCAAAGTACCGGCGAAACATGAAACTTACCGTGTTTTGGATACTGCTGAATTGTCGGGTTACAAGGCACAATTTTCAGTGTTTTTTGACTCTATTTTATTGAGACCTGGTTTTTCGGGAGGAATACTTGTTGCTAAAAACGGCCAGGTATTATACGAGCATTACCAGGGCTTTTCCGATGCTTATAAGTCCGATTCCATCAATGCTTTTACCCCTTTTCATGTAGCCAGTACATCAAAAACGTTTACCAGTACCGCAATTATGCAGCTGGTAGAGGCAGGGAAAATAAAGCTGGATGATTCTTTAGGAAACTATTTTCCCGAATTTCCATACGAGGGTATTACGGTACGAAACCTGCTGAACCACAGTAGCGGTATACCGTATTATGCTAACTTTTTTGAGAAATACAAATGGGACAGGAAGAAAAATGCTACTAATGCGGACGTATTGTACATGTTGTATGTAAACCGCCCCCCGCTGGAATTTACCACGGGCGCCAGGTTCCGGTATTGCAACACCAATTTCGTTTTACTTGCGTTGATAGTTGAAAAAGTAACCGGTCGATTTTTCCCCGATTATATACAGGATTCCATTTTTGCCAAATGCGGCATGAACAGTAGTTATGTGGTCAGTCCTAAAATACCGGAAAAGTTTTTGCCTTCCTGGACCAATAGCAACCGTATCTACACTTTTGATTACCTCGATGGCATTTACGGGGATAAAAACGTATTTACTACCTGTCGGGATATGCTTAAATACGATAGTTGTATCAGCGAAAATGTTTTGATGCAATCTTCGTCGTACGAACAAGTCTGGACGCCTTATTTCAGCGATGGTCATTACCGCGATTCAATTGAACATTATGGCCTGGGCTGGCGGCTTAAGATTTTCCCGGGCAACTTAAAAATTCCTTACCACAATGGATGGTGGCATGGAAACAATTCGGTTTTTCAGCATGTACTTGCCGATACAGCGGTTATAATTGTTACCGGCAATCAATTTACAACCCGTATTTACCAGGCGGCAAAAGCAGCCAATATTTTTCGGCCTTATTATACAAAAGACGATGTGGAAACTGAAGGCCCTGAGGAACTTTCAGTACCGCTTGCACCGGCTAAACGCAAAGCAACCGTATCTTCAGGTAAGCGAAAGAAGGTAAGCCCGAAAGCTGCCATCCCGCGAAGGAAAAAAAGATGAACATTCTCAGGGTACAGGAAGTAAAAGAATGGGATGCATTTACAATTGCTCAAGAGCCAATCAGTTCTGTGGATTTAATGGAGCGTGCGGCTGCCAAAGTGGTTGAATGGGTGCTAAAAAACAAATCTACCTTCCCGTTTTATTATGTTTTTTGTGGAAGAGGAAATAATGGGGGAGACGGCCTGGCGATTGCCAGGTTACTAAAGCAGGCAGAAGAAAATGTGGTGTTATTTGTATTGCAGGGTGCCAAACAAACTCCGGACTTTGTAACCAATCTTGAACGGTTGGAGTCATTGCTACCTGTAAATGTTATTTCATCACCCGCCGATTTTCCAGTTGTGCCTGTCGATGGCTTTGTTATTGAAGCATTGTTTGGTACCGGTCTTAACAGGCCGCTGGAAGGTTTGCCAGGTGCAACAGTAGATTTTATAAACGGCCTGGAAAATGAAGTTTTAAGTATTGATATGCCTGCCGGTTTACTGGCCGACGAACCCACGGCCGGAACACATATTATAAGAGCTGATTATACGCTTTGCTTTCAATCGCCCCGGCTGGCGCTTCTTTTTCCTGAAAATGAAATATATACCGGTGCCTGGCAATTGCTGGATATTGGCTTACACCCGGGCTTTCAAATTGCCTCGAACCTGCAATGGGTTTTGCCCGATTCTCCCTGGCTGCGACTAAACAAATTCCGTAAACATGCCCATAAAGGCTTGCTTGGTCATGCGATGATTTCGGCAGGCAGTAAGGAAAAAATGGGAGCAGCCGTAATGGCTGCCAAAGCTTGCTTAACCAGCGGATCAGGCCTGCTTACCATGGCGGTTCCCGATGAATGTTTTCACATTATTCAAACTGTTACACCCGAAGCAATGTGCCGGCCACAAGAGGATGGTTCCAATGAATATTTTCTGCAGAATGCCAAAATAAATGCAGTCGGAATTGGGCCCGGGTGGCAGGAGTATGAAGCTCAAATGGCATTATTGGAAGAAATGATTGTTAAAGTAAAATGCCCGCTGGTAATTGATGCAACTGCCTTATTTTATCTCTCTAAAAATCCTTCTATTTTGTCCCTGAGGCCAAAAGGAAGTGAAACTATATTAACCCCGCATGCAGGCGAATTTGCCCGCTTGTTTCAGCCATCTGCCAATAGCTTTCAACGAATGGAAAAAGCCATTGCATACGCCCGGGAATACAATGTTTTTATTGTATTGAAAGGTGCCAATACGCAAGTGGTTACTCCCGGCGGTATGAGTTATTTCAATTCAACCGGTAATCCCGGGATGGCAAAGGGTGGAAGTGGTGATGTACTTACTGGTATTATTACCAGTTTACTCGCACAACGTTACCCGGCTACGCTGGCTTGTATACTGGGGGTTTATGCGCATGGATTAGCTGGTGATATTGCAGCGAAAAAATATTCTCAGCAAGGTATGACAGCTATGAATATTGTTAGCTGCTTACCCGATGCCTGGAAACAATTGGCAGAAGAATGATAACAAGCAGTTTACTTTTTAATAGTAAGGGTTTTGCCAGTATTTACTTTTATCAGGCCTGGCATATACGAACGAATGCTTTTGCATTCGGCATTTATATCTACCGTTACATTATGGTAAACAGTTACATCGGTAATTGCTTTTGGCACACGGCCGTTGCTCCAGGTGGCAGCATTACTCCACAAACCTTTTGCTACTGATACTGCTTTAGCCTCATTTATTTTTGTAATCAGTGCGCCACTCACTTTTGGAACAAATCCATTACCTGCCGTAATCGTAACATCATAATTACCGATAGTATCTGTTAACGGCGACTGGAAGTTAAAACTAACCTGTATACTCTGTTGTGGTTGTAACGTACCAGCATTAATTTGGTTTGAGCTGGTAAGCTGAAAGCCGCCACTGATATTACTAATCTTAAAAATTACATTTTGCTGCGGTACATTACCAATGTTCTTAAAAGTATATATTGCTTTTCCGGAGCTGCCTGGCTGGCTGTTAAATTGTAAATCAAATTTTTCCTGGATAAGGTAGGCAGGTGATTCTATTTTATAATTGTTCAACAAGCCCTGAATGTTTTCAAGTCCTGCAACACTGCTATCCGTTAATGTAATTAACTTGTTAATTATCGAATCAAGGTAAGGCCGTTGTGACACTTTGTTTGAATCGAACAGGTAGAAATTATTTTGCAGCAACAATGCCGAGCGATGTGCAGATTGCTTTGTTAAAAACGAATTGTTTACATGGTTGAAATAAGCTGGAAACCCTGCAATATTGTTTGATGAATTTTCATAAGCCGGCCACAAACCATTTAATGTTTTTGACACTTCCTGGCCATAAATGGAATCCTGCAATAACAGGTTATTTAATGTGCGTATATATTTAAGGGTATCGAAGTTGCCAGCCAACGACGTTTTAAAATCCCGGAGGCTTTGGATGTATTGCTGTTTTGCCAAATTCAATGACGAGACGGATTGTTGCTCAAATAAACTGTTTTGAAATTGAACAGATTGCAGAATGGGAGGGAAGCCACTTCTTATTACCGCGTTGTCGGATAAGTTGGCAATATTGTCGGTGGTGTTTAAAGAAGCCACAGTTGCCAGTCCGATAGATCCCACATTCAAGACCTGCAGACCAACACTAATGGATTTCAATATGGGTGCTAACGGAGCTGTTACCACGAACCCTAACGCCAGTTGGCTTGCCGCACCTGTAATGCTGGAAAATACTTCCGCTAAACCCGATACTCCCTTGGCAGTTTCGATATTCGAATTAGCTGCATCCAGCAAGTCCGAACCCTGTTTTAACAATGATGGTTCCTGGCCCTCTGCAGGTTCAAGCGGATTGTAATTTTTAAGATATACATTGGCATAATTATCAGCTGATAGAAAGTCTTTAGTGCTTGCCGCCAGTTGTGGCACAAAGTTCTTATGTCGTGTTTGGCAGTAGTAAGTATAATATTGTGCCGATAATAATTTTGTTACTGCATTTACACCATATTTTATCAGCGTCTTTTTAAGATCATCTGCGGTAAGGTTTGCAATTCCTTCTTCATTGCTAACCATCAAAATCATCTGGTCCGATACCTGGTCTACAACTCCTTTAATTAAATCATAGGTTAACTTACCATCATTCGTTAACCCTGTCCTAATGCTTGCATTGAACATTTCATCGGCCTTTGTTTTTAGAATTTTGTAAACACCCACTTGTCCTTTCAGGAAAAGTTTATTTAATTCATCGATAAGTTCATTTGAGGCATCGTTTCCAAGGTTTTGATATAATTTGTTTAAATCTTCCAGCTCTTTTAATACCGACTTCAATTCAATTAAAAGAACGATAAAATCTGCCGCTAATGCGCTGGCCTGGTCGGCCAGGTTGCTGGCATAATCGCCCAGTTTGTTTACTGTTGCCAGCGTGTTTAAGTACATGGCTAGGTTTTGAACACGCTTAACATGGTTGTTACTTATTATACCATTGTAACTACTATATGCCTTCTCATAATCTGTTGTATCAAACCCTTGTTTTTTTATTGAGGGTACCTTCCACACCATTGAAAATTGTTCTTCAAATGGTATTTTAAATGAGAACTCTTTTGATTTTATAGATGACTTATAAGTGATAATATTTTTTATCAAACTGTCGGGTATCAAAACATCACCAATTAACGTATTGTTAGTTACATCGGCATAGGAGTAAGAAAATTTATTGAGATATTTTATTTCAAGCTTGTATTTTTTATTTGGTAGTGCTTTGGTCAAATTAAATGCGCCTGTTGCATCTGTTTTAATAGAATCAATTTTGAGGTTGTTAATATCTTTTAAAACTACAGTTACATTCGCAAGCGGTTTCTTTTGCAGGTTAGACAATAATAATAATTCAGCCTGTCCGCAATAGCTGTTATACACCACGCCCGAAATGCTATAAGATGGTTTGAATTTACAGATGCCGGCATTGGTTGTAAACCAAACTTCCAGGCGTGCAGTATCATAAGCAATATCGGTAACATTGTTCGACGGCAAGCCGTTGGCCGTTGTATAAAGTTGGTAGGAAGCACAATCAGTTAAATCCCCTGCACCATTATAGATAAGCAAGCCCGCTGTAGTGCCAATCCAAATTTCGCCGTTCACTTCTGTGATTGCATTGAAATTTACCGAAGCACCAGGTGGCAGAGGCGAATTATCACTCGTAAGATATATCCAAACAGGCGTTTGATCTTCCAGTTCTTTTTCTAAAACCCCAATTCCCATGCCGGCACTAAAACCCACAAAAGTTCTTTCCTGCGAATCGGTAAAAATGGCCCTAACTATTGGTTGTGACGGGGCATCAAAAGGAAGTGGTGAATTGTTCTCATTTACAAAACCCCCGGCCGAATTTGTTTCAGCATTCCACTTAACGATATAAGGGTTGGAACAGTTTCCATTTTCGCAGGAGCGTTGTACGCCAAACCAGGCATTACTGCCCCGCATACCAGCCGCACTTACATTGGTGTTGGTAATCGGTACATTTAACTCTGTTTGTGTAAATGATGCAGGCTGGGTAACCAGGTTGTATTCAAATACGCCTCCTTCATTGATGTTATTATCAGTTAGTGATTGGCCTAATGCAACATAGAGCATTCCATTATTGCTCATCGTAAGAGAATTCGCAAACCTCGAGCTAAGTGTACCACCGCCTACGTCATCAGTAGATCCATAACGAACCGTTGCAAATGCATTGTTCAAAATATGATACACGCCTCCTGAAATGGCATTAGCGCCAGAATTACCTGTTGATGCGGCCCAGATAGAATTGTCACCGGTTATTACAGATGCAGCAAGATCCTTATAAGTATTGGTGGGAAAATTTGGAGATTTTGTCCAGGTGCCTGTACATCCCGCACCAGCGCTGGTAAACCGGTACAAGCCACCTGCATCAGCACCTGCCCAAACAGTTCCCGCCCTGTCAACAACTACCGATCTGAATAGATTTGTGGTAAAAGCACTGTTGGATGATTGCTGGTAAATGCAAAGATTAAGTAAGGTGGTAGTTGCTGCAGGAGCAAGTACTTTTACGGCAACATTGTATTGGCATCCAATATTATCTTCTGCTGTAAGCGTGTAGTTGCCGGCTGGTGCGAGTGAAGGGCTTGGGGCACTCCAGTTATAAATATAGTCGTCACCCGCAGGAAATATTTTGGTGAGATCTTTGGTTGTACCACCACAAATTTTTACCGTTGTATCATTTAAAAAACTACTATGTGGAAAAGCCGTTAGCGTTATATAAGCAGTGTCTTTACAACCACTGTTGTTGGTAACAATCAAACGGTGTATACCGGGTGCTGCGTTTTGAGGGTTTGCAATACTCCAATTGGTGGTTAGTCCACTGGTGTTAAAATAAGGAATGATACTCAGGGTTTCGTTTTCACAAATAGATTCTTCCAGGTCGATACCAATATTTGGTTTTGCTAATATGTTCACTGTCACATTTGCAATATCCGTAGCAATGCAACCTATAAGTGCATCGGTTACAGTAACCTGGTAAGTGCCGGGACTTGCACAGCAAGGTGTTGCTATATTCCAGGTGGCTTTTAAACCGGAAAGATTGAAAACAGGGATCAAATCATATGTTTGCCCTGCACAAACCCCCACTGTTTTATCTGCACCTAACGCAGGTGTTTTACAGATGGTAGCAATAACTGTATCGGTACATCCATCGCTGTTTGTTGCTACAATATCGTAAAGGCCCGGGCCGGCAACGGTAGGTGTACTGGTGCCCCAGTTGACCGTTAAACCTGTAGTTATAAATTGGCTGGTTAAATTGATAGTTTGTCCTGCCGGTGGAGTAAAGGTTTTATCTGCACCAACATTTGGTTTATTCAATGTTGAAACTGTAACTACTGCCTGGTCGCTGCAGCCAAACCAGGTAGTAACAGTTAGGGTATAAACTCCTTCTTTAACTTTTGTGGGATCAGGAGTATTCCAGGATGCGCTTTGATAACCAAATGTGGAATAAAGATTTGAAATGTCTTTTGTTTCGCCCTGGCAAATTTTAATCGTTTGATCCGGACCAAGATTGGGTAAAGGATCCAGGATGAGTGTGACTCTTACAATGGTAGTTTCTGAACAGCCATTTGGCAACGTAGCGGTTACTTCGTATTTCGCCTTATAATTTATAATCACAGCAGGATTTCCAGGGATGGTATCTGAAGGCGGTAAACTAGTGCTTTGATAAGTAGCATTTTGTCCCTGCAGGCTAAACAAGTCATCGTAATCAATACTAATGGGATTAGAGCAAGGAATGACAGTTTTTTCGCCTCCAAGAAACGAGGAACATTGCCCTAAACTTTTAGTGGCACTAGAAATTACAAGTATAATAAAAATAATATATTTCATGTAGAAGCGCTTATAGAACTTGTGTAATTAGGCAAAACTAAAAACTGTGACACCTGGTTTGTTCTTGCAGTCAATACGTTATTCTTTTACTACCTTTTTAATCTCCAGGGTTTCACCGTTTGCTTTTATTACTTTCAACAAGTAAACCCCGGGAGCAAGATTATTCATATCGATACTCAGACTGCTTTTTCCTTCTGCAAAATCTTTCTTTATTTCCCTGCATTCCCGGCCTGTCGCATCTACCAGTTTAAATACATACGCAGCTTTTTGCAAGTTTGATATCGCTACAATTAAATCATCTTTCACAGGGTTGGGATAGATGTTGATAAGAGCATTGGCAATAACCGAAAGTGAAACAATTTTACTATATGAACTTTGACCGTCTTTGTCTGTCATTTTAAGGCGGTAATAAAGATGGTTGTTCTTGCTTGTAGCAGGTGCAAAATCTGTAAAGCTGTAATTGTTTATGCCGCCAGTATTATTCGCGTTGGTTCGGCAAATCATATTATATAGAGTACCGTCGTAACTGCGTTCCAGTTCGAAGTGACTTACGTTTATTTCGCTGGTTGTTTTCCAGTTAATTACTACATTATTTCCCTGCCATTTGCCATTAAACGATACTAATGTAAGCGGTAGAATAGGTTTAATAAACAGGCTGTCGATGTTGTTTTCTACATTAAACTCCGGAGGAAAAGCATGCGCTATTTCTGTGATGATGACACTGGCAAATTCAGTGACTTTCCATTTGAGGGACACTCTTGCACTATCGTTTGATTCAAGATGAAATAACACACTGTCAAGCACCTTTAATTCGCCTGATTCATTTCGCACAGAAAACTTCAGCCATGCATTACCCGCGGCACCACCAAAGTTGCGCAGGTAATTGCTAATGGTAATACTATCATTGATCATAAAGCCTGAAGGTTTAACAGTAATTGCTTCAATGATGCTTCGTGAAAAGTCCGGGGCATCTCCAACAATGATAGCTCTGGTGGCTTCGTTATTTCCTTTGATCCTTTCAAGTACACTATTTTCAATATCAGCTCTTACTTTTAAAATCTTTGGTCCAACGATATCGGATGAATAGGGAAGAGTAGCTTGAACAGTTGTGTCCTGTCCTGCATAAATACTGTCAATAGTAATGTCGTCGCCAAGCTGTACATCGTTTACATAGAACCGGATTTTACAAGGGGTAGAAGGACCATCACCTACATTCAGTATTGAGGATGCAATGGTAATTACCTGGCCGGGATTTGGATTAAGGTTGCTGGGCGCAATATGCTGCGACAAAATCTGCAGATCAGCGGCAACCCTGGTTACATCAATATGTATATATCCAATATTATCTTTTTCATCTGTTTCACAAATTTCTTTTGGATAATCAGCCGTTGCAGTTACAATAAACCTGCCTACTGTATCAAAGGCATACAGGAATCCACTCTCGGTTTTTTCACCTGCTTTGAGACTTGCAATATTATCTGTGCCGATTATCTCTCCTTTCCAGCGGAAGGAAACTTTAATATTCTTTGCATCTCTTGAACCTGCATTTCTTACCGTTGTAGCAAGGTAAACAGTTACATTTTTTGGTGCGGTATAAGGGATACATAGGGACGATGGATCGTCGGGATTATAGAAGCCCGATCCAAGATTGTCGTCTTCATCGCAACTTCTGCCAGCTTTTAAGTTCACACCAAAATTCAGGGTATCGCGGTTGTTTTTAATCTCTTCTTTTTCAATAATATTTTCATCTGCATCAGCTAAAACTGTTACCAGTACCGGGCACGGATTGGCAGGTATCGTATAAACATCTGATAGAATTATGGATGTTTCATTAAGCGCAAGTGCCGCAACGTTAATTTTCACTCCCAGCGCAATGCCATCTACTTTGAAACTGATCTTGAAAGGTGTTACAATGGATGATTCCCCGATGTTTTTAATGGTTGCGGTAAAGTTTACTTTTCCACCGGCAACAGGTCCTGAATTTGAAACAACAATATTGCTTATTTCGATATCGGGAAGCAAGGCTTCGATACAGACCTGTTCGCTGGATTGATTGTTATTTTCGTTCGTTTCTGCCACTATTTTACCGGCATCGGTAAAAAGGGTTACAAAGTGGCAACCTACCTGCCAGTCAGGGTTAGTATATACCAAACCAACAGCAGAATTTGCGGGAATACTATTGACAAAGAACGAATCGATCAATACCTTTTCAGTATAGCCGCTAAGTGAATCATACAAATAGATTTTATGCGGCCCTGCAGGGTAGCAGCTTTCGTTTTTATCAATGAATCTAAAAGATCTTGGGCCATTTTTTTGAATGTTTTCGATGTACAAATCAGCCAGCAATGGCTTAACTGTGAATGGTGTTACAATATCTGCTTCGAAACGTTGCTGCAGTTTGTTGTAATAACTGTGTGTATAAGATAAAACATGTTCTCCAACGGTTAATCCCTCTATTGCATTATTGTATGATGCAGATCCACAGGCTACAATGGAATCGAGTGTATGCTGGTATTTGAAAACACCATCAAGGTACACGTTAATTGTATCGTTATAAACAGTGGGCGCACAAATTGGCTGGCCAGTTGTTTGATCGATCTCGAAATTGGCAATACCTATGTCGTATGTAAATGCCTGCCGATCCAATACGCAATTATTAACGCCGGCACCATGCTGAATCTGTGCAATTCTTACACAGGGAGTGCATGGCCTTGTTACACTCGATTTAAACTGGGGACTGGTAAGCGTGTAATCTGTTACTGTTACAGTGTAATCGTATTTCACACCGCATAAATAACCACTGCAATCCTGCGGATTGATATCCTGTGCACATGGGTTATCGTATACATACCATTCGCCATTTATATTGGTATGCGTGGTAATAATTCTCCCCTGTTCATATCCTGGTATTGTGATAGTAACAGTAGCACCTTCAACTGGCGGTGTGCCTGCAAGATTGAGCCCTCGGTAACTGGCTTTTCCACTAAAGATTATCTTGCCTTTGGTGCATCCATCAGGTGTGGCAGTTGATACAATGTCTATTGTACCCGGAACGGTAAAGTTGCCGACTATTACCGGTCTGCTGGCATAGTTATTCAGCAAGTTGCCTTCTCCTAAAGTATTAGAACTGTCTATCCAAACTTTTATGGGATAAAAACCATCGGGCGAAAAATTCAATGTACGTGTAATACTCACACTGCTGTTACCATCGATAAATGGAATGGTATCACTGAAAAGATAAATGCTGTCTTTATAGTAAAAACGTATTGGTATTTCAGTGGCTGCATATGGAGAGTTATTATGTATGGTTGCATTCACACTAAAGTCTTCATTTACGGCAGGATTAGGTTTGCTGAATGTGATATCATCAGCAAAAATGTGCAGGTCAAGTATTTCTCTTGTTACTACAGGGCCTTTTACATAGGTATTAGTTTCAATAGGATTACCTAATGAATCTGTAGCAAAAAATTGATAGCCATAGAATACACTTACCGGTAGTTCAGTGTTGTAAGAAAATACTTCTCCATTTATCCAGTTAGTACCATCTCCTTCTTTTGTTAAAGTAAATATGCCTTCGCCTTCATCAATAAAATCTTTATCACCATTTTTATCAATTCCCACTTGTGGAAAACCACTCATAGGTGCTATTCCATCTATGCTTTTGTAAATAATGCTATAAGTAAACAGGCCTGGTTGGCCCACTGCAGGACTAACGCCGCTTGTGTTGCTGTAAGGATCTTTGGAAAGGAAAGTTAATTGTGGTGCAGCACCATCCACGTAACCATTACCTGCCACTAATGTTTTTAAAGGCGATAAGCCTGTTGTGGTAGTTCGAATTGTTATAGTAGCAGTGGAAGTTGAAATAGCAACAGGATTAAAGCTTGCCTGTAAAGTAGCACTACCGCCAACCGGTATTTTCTTCTCTCCATTTATGATACCACTAAACCGAACACTGGTTGATGTAACTGTTGTAAAAGTTACAGGTATATTTCCTTTATTGATAATTGTGAAAGAACGCATGGCGGTACTGCCAACAGGTACATTGCCAAAGTTATAATTGGCAGGTGTTATGGTCCATGCCGGGGCCGGTACAACGCCTTTTCCCTGGAGAGTAATATTGAAAGTGCCTGCGCTGGTAGCCAGTGCGAATTTATTCTGATAAAACAGCGTAGCATCGGGTTTAAAACGAATAGGAATTTGAATACTTGATCCTGCAGACAATTGCACCGGCAGAACGAAGTTGGTAGTAAACGGAGCTGTCAATCCTGTAATGCTGTTGATGGTTTCTGTAAGTGTGCCGGTATTGGTGATAATGATATTCGTAAACGTGGATGAATCAAAAACAACACTGCCAAAATTGTATAGCCCCGGGGAAACGTTTAAGGCACTAAAATTTACAGTTACTTTTACTTCATCACTGTTTTTACAGCCTAAGGCATTGGCAACTGTAACTGAATAATTAGTAGTAACTGAAGGTGAAACAACAGTAGTTGAGGTAGTGTCACCGTTACTCCACGTATAGGTTCCTCCACCCGTTGCGGCGAGGTTTATACTGCTTCCTTTCAGCATAACCTGGTCGGTTCCTGCATTAGCAAGGGGAGATGGATTTACGTTAACTTTTACATTGTATTTTAAAATATTGCAACCTGTTATATCGGTAACTGTAACCTCGTAAGTGGTTGTAGTGGTTGGGCTTACTTTGAAAGCAGCAACAGATGGTCCGTTAGTCCATTGGTAAGCACTGCCTCCATAAGCAATAAGTGAAGCTTCTGTACCTGCACAAATGGTAGTATCTTTAGAAACACCAGTGGGTGAAACAGCAGGTTTTGTAATGAGCGTGCTTAATGTATCGTTGTCGCTTCTTTCATCGCCAGGTAATGTCGTAAATACTTTTACGGAATATATTTTCCCTGCAGTTGCAAAACTTGCTTTTGCTGCAAAAGTAAAATTCAGTTCTGCACCTGCACTGATGGTTGCAGCAACGGGTTCTGTAACAGCAGTACTGCCATCTACCTGGTAGCTTATATTAACTCCATTTACGGCAGTAGTGCCCGCATTTTTTATCCTGGCAGTTACATCTGCTGTATTGCCAAGTCCGCATCCACTTACAGGACTTAACAAGGTTACTACCTGCAGGTCTTTTGCAAGGGGTGGGTTTACGGTAAATGTAATTTGAACAGCAGCTGCGGCATTGTAATTAATGTTGCCTGCCTGGTTGGCTGTTACCGTGACAGTGCCCCCATTTCCCAGCAGGCTGATGGTAGATCCATTGATACTGGCTACACCTGTTGCGGGAGCAGTAACCAAAGAAAATGTGACTGGTAATGCGGATGATGCTACAGCAGTAACATTGAACGGAGCATCATTAAAGCTTTTATCGGAAATGTTCTGGATGGTGACCGATTGTGCCGCTTTACTGATAATCAAATTGCCATTTGAGCTTCCCTGGTAATTGCCGGAAGTTATTGTAGCCACAACTGCGTAGTTGCCAGCATTTACCGGTAAATTGTCTGATCCGTTATAGTTGATACTATTGTTTAATCCAAGGGGATTTGTGGTGGCTGTTGCTTTTTTTGCGTTGCCATCATATACATAATTTAGAGCTGAAAGAGCAATAGATGCAGCCGCTTTATTTATAATAATTTCTTTGAAAGCTTCTGCAGCGTTGAAGACATTGTTGCCTTCCTGTATCGCCTTAACGATAATGGTTCCTGCACCGATAACCGTTATTTGGTCGTTAAACAAATTTGCAGGACCACTAACAAGCTGGTACAAAACGGGAAGTCCGGAACTTGCAATTGCTTTTACAATGAAAGGGCCGTCTCCAAACGTTTTTGCAGGGATTGCATCAAACACAATACTTTGATTGGTTTTGGCAATGCCAACTACAATGCCAGCAGACTTATTTCCGGTGCCGCAGTTGTTGGAATATGCGGCTGTAAATAAGCCATTCTCTGAGTTGGGAACTGTGTATTGCTGGTTGGTTTGACCAATTATAATTATTCCGTCTTTATACCATTGAAAACCGGTTACACCATCGTTCACTCCTGCAGTCGCAGCTGTTAATAAGCGCCCGTTTATTGTGATAGATGGAAGTAATGCAGGAACTTGTTTAAAGACCTGTATATCCAGGGCTTTGGGCTGGGCATTGCCGCATCCATTACTTGCAGTTGTTGTAATGGTATGTTTGCCTTCAGTTAACCAGTTAATGGTAGTTGAAGTGCCGGTAACAGGATCTATATTTCCTCCGCTGCTGATCTGCCAGGAATACGTTACTGCCGCTTGTGGATTATTAATCGAATAGGATTTAGAGCCTGTGCAGGTAAATGCATCGCCGCTGATATTATAAGCTACATCAGGCACTCTTTTTATGACGAGGGCTGTACTTGTATTACTTGTATCAGACGGGCTGCTGCTGACGATCCTAATGCGATAATTATCGCCAGCCGCTGTTGATGCTGGAATAATGGTTGCAATAGAGCCCGCGGCAGCACCGGCCAAAGTTCCAATACTAACAGCATTTGCAAAGTTGCCTGCTGCATTGCTTAGTTGGGCAGTATATATGTTATTGCTTCCATAAGGCGCATTAATAGTGAAAGGTACCTGCACAGGCGAACCTGCACAGGCACTTTCGGCGATGGTAGTGAGGGTTATTATAAGATCGGTAGGTGTAGGCTTATTAAAAAATTGCACATTGGTAATACTCCATTTTCCGCTTGCATCAATCGAACGCAGGTAAAACTGGTGATTGCCAAGTGAAACATTCGTAAGATCAATAGCTACCAATTGATCGGCAATATTTGCAGCGGCATTTACAGGTATGTTTATCCCTTTTCCAAATCCCGGATCATTGTCAATAAAGTATTCTGCTTTAGCAAGATTGGATAAACTGGCTAAAGCATCCCCTGTTTTAAAGAAAGCTTGTTTATTACTAATGCTCCATTGTTTGTTTTCATCCCTGCTCCTGATAAACAGGTTATGAAAGCCTTCGGTTATACCCGTTAAATTTATCGAAATTGACTTATCAACTATATTAGTTAAAATCGAAACCGGGATGTCTGTCGCGTTTCCAAAGCCAGGGTCTGTATCAATAAAATATTCTGCCTTCGTGATATTTGTAAGTGTGGTCGTATTTGCATTTGTTTTATAAAATGCCATTTTATTACTGACACTCCAGTTACCATTAGCGTCTTTACTTCTTATATACAAATTGTGAAAACCATCTGCGATATTATTTAACGAAATTATGGTCGATTTATCGGCGATATTGGTAGATGATGTTATAGGGATATTTGTTGCTGATCCAAAACCTGGGTCGATGTCAATAAAGTATTCGGTTTTTACAATATTTGGTAAAGCATTAAGTGAGGCGTTTGTTTTAAAAAAAGCTTGTTTATTACTGATGCTCCAGTTGCCATTGGCATCTTTCGTTCTGATATACAAATTGTGAAAGCCAGCCGGAATTCCACCAAGTGGAACAGTGACATTTTTATCTGTAATATTTGTTGCTGATGATATTGGAATATCTGTAGCATTTCCAAATCCCGGATCAATATCAATGAAATATTCTGCTTTTGAAACAGCAGGTAGCAAAACAGTGCTTACGTTTGTTTTGTAAAAAGATAATTTATTTGTAACACTCCAGCGTCCGTTTGCATCTTTACTGCGAAGAAAAAGGTTGTGAAATCCATCAGCAATTCCCGTTAAAGAAACAGGAACTTCCTTGTTACTAATATTGACGTTTGGAGAAACATTAATAACAATTGCTTGTCCAAAACCCGGGTCGGTATCAATAAAATATTCTGCAGAAGTGATATTTGTTTGTGCAATAACACTAGTAAAAACTACTATGCATAAAACAAAGGCCGTAAAGGCGGCTAAAATGTTTCGGATAATAGTTTTGTTCATATAAATTATTTACCTGGTGGTTGGGAAAAAGTTTAAGAGGATTGTAGTAATACTGCAGCAATAGTGGCCCTTGCAATAGAATTGCATGGAATGATTTCGAATAGCTATAAGAACTATTTTATTGCTTGTAATTAGTTGTTGCTCCGGGTGCTAAAGGTGAGAGTCATACTACTGCCGGCTGGTGTAGCAGGTATCGACATTTTGTAAATGGATGGAATAGGTGGCGTAACCGCAAGTTTGAAAGGGCTACCACCACCAAAGGCGCCACAATCAATGCCACCTCCACCTGCACCGATAGCAGGGCTGCCTGGTTTTAGCTGGTAAACATTATCCACAAAACCGCCTGCATTGTTTACGAATACTGTGGTCATATCAACATTAGTAAGATTGCCGTTACCAGCTGGCAAATTTCCTGCAGGCGCAAGATTATTACTGATGGTGCAATTGGAAAAAGTGGCGTTTTGTTGTGAATTGAAGATATTGTTTCCAACCACGCAATTGTTGATGCTTTGATCGTTTGCACCACAGGCTCCGCCGGCAATGGCGTGGATTACGTTGTTTGCAATAATTCCATCGCTGGATATGTCTACTGCTACCAGGTTGCCAATGATATTATTGGCAATTACGATATTGTTGGAATTGTTTTGGCATTGAATATTCGATGCCCAGCTGTTCTTAATAGTAATATTATCAGCATTATTAATAATGATCTGTCCGGCTGTGCACCCGGAATTTCCATTGGCGGTTGTACTCGCACAATTGGAGATTAATATGCCAGACACACCGGAATTGATATTGATATTGCCAGCATACCTAACCATCAATATAGTATTGTTTGCCGCTGCGTTACTGATATTGATGCTATTTACAAAAGGTGCTTTTGTATCAAATTGAAAACCCGGGTTGTCACTTAAAAATTGCCCCGTGCTTATTATTGTGAGCCGTTTGTTTATGGTGAGTTCACCATAACTGTTTATAGACGGTTCTATGTGAATAGTGTCACCGCTGGAAGCTCCGTCATTTGCCGCCTGGATCGTGGAAAAATCAGCAATTACACCGGTGTTGTTGTTTACCCGCCATATTTTGGCGCTTGCGTTAAGGTTTAAATAAAGACAGGCGATTACAAGAGTGTAAAACTTTTTCATAGTTGCTAGTTTTGAATGGTATTTCTGACTAACAAATATGTGCTCAGCTTTATTAATAAAAAATACGTAATTAGTCGTAGAGTTTGCAGATAAAGTTTAGAAGGGCAGGGTTAGCTGGATGGAAGTTCCCCCGGAATTTTGAAGATTAATCTCTCCATTGATTTCCTCCATGCGTTTATGCATATTTTTTAAACCATTCCCAAATTGGTTTACCATCTTAAATCCACAGCCATTATCTCTAATTTCCAGGTGTAAAGCTTGTTGTTGCATGTACATTTTCACCTCCACCTTCGTCGCATTAGAATGCTTTAGTACATTGTGAAATGATTCTTTGGTAATCATAAACAAGTTCTTTCGCTGAATGCCATTTAGTTGATAGGCTTCGGGTATATTGGTAGCTTCAAATGCAAATAAAATACCTGTGTCTTCAAAAAACGATACCCCAAATTGCCGCACATATTCAGAGAAATTTCCCAATGTGTCATTGTCGGCATTTAAACTCCAGATAATCGTATGCATTCGTTGTGCAATGTCCTTTGCTGTAGCAGAAATTTTCTGTGCAAATCCCTGCTTAACATCTTCTTCAAATTCAGCAGCACCAGTCTGTTTTTTATATTGGGTAATCATGAGATCACTCATCATCCTTATAGTACTTAAACCGCCGCCCACATCATCATGCAGGTCACTAATTATACGCTCACGTTCATGAATAACAGCCTGTTGCTTTTCGTACAATATTTTTTGTTGTTTTATTTTATTGCCGATAATAAATTTCACGATCCCATAGATAACTGCCAATGCTATTAAAACAAAAAAAAGATAGGCAATATTGGTTCGGTACCATGGCGGAAGAATGTCGAAACGAAGAGTTAGTTGCCGGTTGCTTTCCATACCGGATTTAAGGCCAGCTTTAACCTGCAGCACATAATTGCCCGGGGCCAAATTTAAAAGGCGTAATGTTCTTTCATTTCCAATGTTGATCCACTGCCTGTTATTTATTTTGTAGCTGTAAATGATATTAGCCGACCTGTTAAAATCAATGGCAGTAAACGAAAAGGATACATTGTTCTCTTTAAATCCTAACTCAAATGGCCTGGAATTAAGAAATGTCTCCGGCTCTTTTTCCTGGTCATTAACTGCAGCAACCATCAGGTGCAATTGAACATTAAAGCCAGGGATTGAGATACTTTTAGGGTCAAAATAATTTGCTCCGTTCGTGCCTCCAAAAAACAGGAGTCCATCTTCATTTTTATAATAAGATCCTGTATTAAATTCTTTTCCCTGCAAACCCGCTGACAGGTTAAAATGATGGATTGAGTGATTGGTTATCGTAATTTTATTGATACCGTCATTGGTGCTTGCCCACATATTGCCATCATCTCCTGAAAGAATAGCATATACATAATTATTAGATAATCCATTTGATTCATTTAAAATTTCCTGCTTGCCACTGTCTAATTTTTTAATGATTATTCCCGACGATGTACTTAGCCAAATAGTATTTTCATTTTCTATCGCTATATGCCTGGCAAATACAGGAAGTTGAATTTTGTTTAAAATAGTAATTTTATTTGCTTGCCAGTTGAATACCACCAGTTCATTTCTTGCATTTACATAAACGAATTTATTTGGTGTAAGTGAAGCGATATGAATGATGGTATCTCTTATCACTGGCATAGCAGATCTAACCGGCATTTTACCCGGGTAACTTATAGTATACAAGCCTTCTGAATTACCATAAAAAAAGCCGCCGGATAGGATCGGGCAGAATACAAACATGTCATAAAATTCATAGTGTTTCAAAGCCAAAAAGGGTTTGAATGTTTCAGCATTATCCGTCGAAAAGAACAGCCCATAATCCGAGCCGGCCCAAACCGTTTTATGATCATCAGTAAAACAGCTTTGTGCAGTAATTTCTTTTTCATTCCCGGCAAGCCGAACTATTTTTTGTGCACCTGTTTGCAGGTTATATTTCAAAAGACCTGATTGAAAAAAGCCCATTAATATGGTGTTTGTACCTGCCGACGTTATGCCCTGTGCGGAATTGTTTTTGGCGCCAACCTGGGCACTCGCATTAATGGTGATAGTTTGGAATTGTTGCAGGGCGGGATTGAACATATTTAATCCCGAAGGTTGAACGCCAAACCAATGATTGCCATCTTTGTCCCTGTAGATTTCTTCAATAATATTTTCTGATAATCCATCGGTTGCTTCCGCATCTTTTTGTAAATGACGGGTAAAAGCTTCCTGGTTTTTGTTAAACAGATGCGCACCAAAACCAAAACTTCCAAGCCAGAAGGAATTACTGTCGTATGGTGTGATGGCCACCAGCCCATTTGTTTCGCCGATTCCAGCTTTTTTATTAAACAATTTCCATTGACCGCTAGCCATATTTTGCTTTAGTAATCCACCTCTGCTAGCTACCCAAACAATATTACCGGTATCGATGTAAGCAGTTCTTAATTCATCTTCCTGGATGTTAACGGTAACATAAGGAACAGGGGACTTGTGTAGAACGGTTCCAGATTTTGTATCGAACTGTATAATGCCATTTTTGCCAATGGTATACAAAGAGCTAACCGGTCTAAAATACTCTTTATTGTTATTGGTTATTTCGTTGTAACCCACAAAACCTTCTGTATAATCAAGACTGGCAAAGCGTTTATCTTTTGTATCAAAAACATATATCAGTTGCTTTCGAAAAGTAATCCATAATTGCTCCTGGTCATCTATGTAGATGATTTTGTATTCGGCTTTTTTCTCTTCAGAATTGCCAGGCAAATAAAAACTGGTAAACTGTTGTTTTAAAGGGTCGAACCTGTTCAAAGCTTCATTGGTACCTACCCAAATATTTCCTGTCTTGTCTTCAACAATGGAATTAACATAGTTACCGGCAATTGAACCTGTGTCAGAAATGTGAGGTTTGTAGGTTTTAAAATCATAACCATCAAAACGGTTAAGGCCATCCCAGGTTCCAATCCACATAAAACCCCTGCTATCCTGCAACATACTGTAAACAGTTCCTTGTGAAAGACCATCACCTGTTGAATAGTGTTTTAATCGAACGGAGGGTTGTGCAAGACCATGATTGGAATATAAAATAATGAGCAGGATAGTGGCAGTAACCAATATCCTTTTAATAAAATTTGAAATGAAAAAGCAGTTAAAAAAGCACGTCATATATACAACCCGCAGTCAACGGGTGAACACCCGGCTTGCGTCGAAGCAAATTATCGTTTTAAATACAGATTAACTGCTTCAACCCTGGTGTTTACATGCAATTTCATGTAAATATTCTGAATATGGGTACGTACAGTAGCAGTACTTATATTAAGGGCTTCTGAAACCTCTTTATTCATCAACCCTTTTGACAAGTGTTCGAGTACGGCTCTTTCGCGGTCTGTAAGCGTTTGAACAAGACTATGTTCTTTTTCCATGTCTGCAAAACTTGCCACAACTTTTCTCGCTATCGTGCTACTCATTGGGCTTCCGCCGCTAAGCATTTCACCAAGCGACTGCATGATTTTTGCAGGGCCTTCGGTCTTAAGTATATACCCGCTTGCACCTGCTTTCAGACTGTCGAATATTTTTGAATTGTCTTCATATGCGGTGCACATTAAAAAAAGCATTTTTGGAAACTGTGTTTTCAACGTATTAACACATTGTATGCCGCTTGCACCCGGCAGGTTTATATCCATTAAAACAGCATCCGGTTGTATCGCCGGAATTTTTTGCATGGCTTCTTCTGCATTGGCAAAACTTCCCCCAAGTAAATAGCCACCCGTTAAGGCAACCATCATACTCATTCCATCTCTCAAGTCTGGCCTGTCTTCTACAATACATATAATCCGTTCACTTGTATTGCTCATAATAGTGTAAAAGTATATAGCTGCAAGCAAGCAGGAAATACGTAATTAGTCTTAGCCATAAGAAAAAAAACAGGCACTTGTATTTTCCTGCAACCCGGCAAGTCTACAAGTGCCTGTAATCTTAATAAGCGAATAATGATCTAACCTGCCTGCATTTTTTTAAGAACCCAATGATGCAGCAATTTAAACTAATTAACTGCAAGTGTTTTTGGGTTCCATTTGGTAATGGCATTGCTGTTAGGTTTTACAGTTCTCAGGTAGGTGTAAATTGCTTTTAGATCTATCGTATCCATTCCTGCATACATCATCCACGGCATTAAAGTCTGCATCTCACCTGCTGCTAGTTTAGGTGCCCTGTAACTGCTGTCTGTGTATGCTTTAAATTTGCTTATGAATGCTGCTTCTGTCCATGATCCGATACCGTTTGTTTTATCTGGTGTTATATTGGGTGATTTTAATACACTGCCACCGGGTAATTTAAATTCGAATCCACCAGCGAAAGGTTCGCCAACTACTTTTCCTTTTTCTGATTTGGTATGACACTCACCACAACCGCTGGCATTTACCAGGTAACCCCCATACGCAAGCAAATCAGCTTTTGCGGGGCGGGTCGTGGGTTCTGCTTTCACCGGCATGGTGTTTAAAATAAAGTTCATGGGAAAATCAGCTTCAGATGCCGGTGGTTCATTTTTTATAGGCGCCAGCGTGCGGATGTAAGCAATAATATCTTTTATGTCCTCAGGATCCATTTTGCCATAGTGTTGCCAGGGCATAATGGGAAATAAGGCTTTGCCATCTTTATTTACACCAGTCGTTATAGCCCGGTATATTTCACCATCTGTCCAACTGGCTAAATGTTCCGGCGTAAGATTTTTTGCATAAAATTTTCCAGGGAATCCAAAATCCTGTGTAAAAGCTTCTCCTCCCATGCCAAAGGTGCCGGGAACAACGGGGCCGCTCCAAACACTGAAGTCGCGCTGGCTATGACAATCTATACAAACCGTAACATGATTAGCTAAATATGAACCATGTTTAATTCGTTCTGGTGTAAGTTCAACTTTTAACGCAGTTGGCGGACCTACATTAGGTAGAGCGGATTTTACATATACGAGTAAGCCGCTAATTGCGACTACAATAAAGCATACAACAATTAATAAGATTTTAAAAAGTTTTTTCATGAAAGAAAGATTAAATAAATAAAGTGAACCACAATATATAAAAGCTTGCAAAAAAGTCAAATAGAATCGGGTTTTTTCTTTCTGAATGCGCATAACAATTTTTCTTTTTAATTTGCTGCTATCAACCTGGCATATGAACTGTCTTTAAATGAGCCTCATTTTTTTACAAGGAAATTAAAGGCCCAACATTTTTTTAATCTTTAGCAGAACCTTACTCATTTATAGCAACATGCCACAATTAAAAGAGCGTATACAGGATAGCTCTGTATATAAGATAATTCTTTCATCGTTATCGGGCGAGCACCAGGATCTTACTGCAATGAATATAAAGCGGGCAGTTATACTGCTGGCTATTCCAATGATTTTAGAATTAAGCCTGGAGAGTGTCTTTGCCCTGGTAGACATATTTTTCGTTAACAGGTGGCTTGGCAATTATGCGGCAACGGCCGTCGGCTTAACGGAGTCAATTGTTACTATTGTTTACTCTCTTGCTATTGGTATTAGCATGGCTGCAACCGCTATGGTAGCCAGGCGTACCGGTGAAAAAAGTAAAGATGGAGCGGCGATTGCTGCTGTTCAATCTATCTGGTTATCTTTTATTGTAACACTGCTAATTAGTGTCGTTGGATTCCTGTATGCCGAAGAAATATTACGCCTGATGGCTGCCGAAGAAAAAACGATACAGCTCGGAGTCGGTTATACCCGCATTATGCTTGGTGGAAGTATTGTGATCATGTTGTTGTTCCTGATCAATGGTATTTTTCGCGGAGCAGGAGATGCCTTTATGGCAATGAAAAGTTTGTGGATCGCCAACATTTGCAACATTATTTTATGCCCCATTTTTATAAAGCTGTTTGGATTAGACGGAGCCGCCTGGGCAACAACAGCCGGCCGTGGTATTGGAGTGGCCTACCAGCTGTATCATTTATTTTCCGGCAAAAGTGTGGTTGCAATTAAAAGAAAGCATTTGCGGTTTGATTTTGGGATTACAAAATCACTGGTCGGGATCGCATTTCCTGGTATACTGCAATTTTTGATCGGGTCTGGTAGTTGGATCATGCTTGCAAGACTGGTATCTGAAACCGGTCATAACGATGCTTCTGCCGGTTATCAAACTGCAATCAGGGTGCTGATGTTTTTTATCTTACCTGCCTGGGGATTAAGTAATGCAGCTACCACGTTGGTAGGCCAGCACCTGGGTGCCAAACAACCGCAAAAGGCAGAAGAAGCTGTTTTAAAGACCGCAGGTTACAGTGCACTTTTTATGGCGGCAGTTACTGTATTCTTCCTGTTTTTTGCCTCTTTTATAATTGGATTTTTTACGAAAGATGAAGGCGCAAAATTATATGCAGTGCAGGCCTTGCAAATAATTAGTTTAGGATATATTTTCTATGGCATAGGTATGGTAATGGCCAATGCGTTTAACGGGGCAGGAGATACCATGACACCAACCATTATCAATTTTTTTTGCTTCTGGATCTTCCAGGTGCCATTTGCTTATTTGCTGGCAAAACAATGGGGCATGGGGCCAAAAGGTGTTTTTATTGCCATACCCGTTGCAGAAACATTGATAACGATCATTGCTTATATCGTTTTTAAAAGAGGCCGGTGGAAACAGGTAAAAGTGTAATAAAAAAAGCAGCGAAGTCCGCTGCTTTTTGCTTTGCTATTTTAAAAATTACATTGATATTCCATTTCATCAAGGGCATCATAATAACCCAACCAATACTCCCGCACATCAGACCGTACCAACTGTCTTTCGGACCTGTTATAAAAAGTTTTTACACCCCAGCTGCTAAAGTCGCCGTACATAACAGAACCTTCAAATGGAATATAGCCATCCCATGTTTTTAAAACAGCATACCCGTTATAAGTTTCTACTACATAATACTGGCAACTGATATCGCTGGCAACAACTAAGGCACGTTCCTGGTTTAGCCATTGTGATTCATCTATTATTGGTGCCGGTCCTTCAACAAAATCTTTTCTGCAGGATGTGAAGAATACTAAAATGGGTATAAGAAACAACAGTGTTTTTTTCATTATGTAAGCTTTTTAATTTGACGATACTGGTTGATAAGAGCTTACAAATAAATAGTTAATGTAATGGTGAATCGATTCTCAAAATAAAATGGCTGCCATACAAATTGCAGGGCAGCCGTTAATTATTAATTTAAATTATTAACTAGAGTGGTCGAATAACATTTTGTCCACCTCACTTTCCTGGTTGTGTTTGTCCTGGATGGTTTTAAGTTTTTTACCGTACGATATTTTCGTTACCAGCACAAATAAGACCGGAACAACAAATATGGCCAGCGTTGTAGCCGACAACATACCGCCAAACACCGTCCAGCCTATTGTTTTGCGGCTTTCTGCCGCGGCGCCACTTGCAAAAGCCAGCGGCAAAACACCTAGTATAAATGCCAGTGAGGTCATCACAATTGGCCTTAGCCTCAGTTTCACAGCCTGTAAGGTCGCAGCAATAATATCTATCCCCGAATCAACCCTTTCTTTAGCAAACTCAACAATCAGAATCGCATTTTTCGCTGCAAGGCCTATCAGTGTTATGAGGCCGATTTGTGCGTAAACATTGTTGGTTAAGTTGGGCAGGAAAGTAAGGGTAAGAATGGATCCGAAAGCGCCGATTGGCACAGCAAACAATACTGAGAAGGGGATCGACCAGCTTTCGTACAACGCTGCCAGGAAGAGGAATACAAATACAATGGAAATTGAGAAGATCAACAAAGTACTTGATCCCGCTTTAATCTCTTCGGCACTCATGCCGGAGAATTCATAACCATAGCCTACAGGTAACGACTTGGCTGCTACTTCTTTTAATGCTTCAATAGCCTGGCCGCTACTATATCCTTGTTTGGAGGAACCATTTATTTCGATAGAACGGTAAATGTTATAATGTGAAATAAGCGAAGGGCTTTCGATGACTTTACTGGTTACAAGCGATTGCAATGGGATCATGTTCCCTTCACTGTTGCGTACATAATACTTTTCTATTTCGCTCAGCGAAGAACGAAAGCTGCTATCGGCCTGGGCCATCACCCTGAAATTTCTTCCGTATAAATTAAAATCATTCACATAGCTGCTGCCTAACAAAGTTGACATCGTCGTATAAACTTCCGCTACGGATACGCCCAGCTGTTTCGCTTTTTCACGGTCCACATTTATCTGGTAACTCGGTGTTTTGGTGGTAAAGAACGTAAATGCACCGCCAATCTCCGGGCGCTGATTTACCTCGGCAAGGAACTTCCTGGCCACTGCTTCAAACTGCTGTATATTATCGCTGCTGGTGGTTTGCTGCAATTCAAAAGTGAAGCCTGATGTTTGCCCAAGCCCGGGAATGGCAGGAGGTGCTATAGCTAAAATCCTGGCTTCTTTTATATCTGAAGTACGTTTTTGTATTTCACCTATGATCGCCTTTAACTGCATGGATTTGTCTTTGCGCTCATCCCACGGCTTTAGGTTTACAAACATGGTTCCCACGTTCGATTTGTTGGAGAAACTAATAATGTTCAAACCAGCAAGACCGCCTACTACTCTTACACCAGGAATATCCTGTACGCGTTGCATCACTTTTTTAAGCATGTCCACACTTCTGCTCGTCGATGAGCCTTCCGCCATTTCATAAGTAACAAACAGCCTTCCTTCATCTTCAGAGGGAATAAAGCCAGATGGTTTTGTCTTGAACAGGAAGAACAAACCAACAAACAAACAAACCATCATGATCAAAACAAGCGGGGTAGCCCTGATCCATTTACCGACACCTTTTGTGTAGCTATGTGTCAGGTTGCCAAAGCGCCGGTTGAAGCCAGCAAAGAATTTTTCAAGCCAGTTCTTTTTATCACTTTCACCTTTTGAAGGCTTAAGCATAATACTACATAAAGCAGGTGTAAGCGAAAGCGCTACGAAAGCTGAGATAATAACAGAAACAGCGATCGTAATGGCAAACTGCTGGTACAAGCGGCCCACAATGCCGGGAATAAAGCCTACCGGTACAAATACTGCCGCCAGAATTAAAGCGATTGCAATTACCGGCCCCGAAATATCGTGCATGGCCTTTTGTGTTGCCGCCTTTGGCGATAACCCTTCATGATCAATATTGTGTTGTACGGCTTCTACTACAACAATGGCATCATCGACAACAATACCAATTGCCAGTACAAAGGCAAATAAGGTAAGCGTATTAATAGTAAAGCCAAAAGGAATGAAGAAAATAAACGTTCCGATTAAAGACACGGGGATGGCAAGTACAGGTATAAGCGTGGCCCTCCAGTTTTGAAGGAACAGGAACACTACGAGTATCACTAATAATAACGCTTCGCCAAGCGTATGCAATACTTCATTGATCGACACTTTTACCACCGATACTGTTTCAAGCGGCATCAGGTAATCGACGTCCTTCGGGAATGTTTTTTTTATTTCAGCCAGCGCTTTGTTCAATCCTTCGTAAGTATCAAGAGCATTCGCTCCCGGTGCCTGGTATATCAATAAAAAAGCGCAGGGTTTACCATTTACAAGCGCATTGCTGCCATAATCAAATTTTCCCAGTTCAACCCTCGCTACATCTTTTAAATACACAACACTGCCCTCTGCTGGTCTTGTGCGAACGATGATGTCTTCGAATTGTGCTTGCGTATTAATGCGGCTGTTGGTAAGCACGCTATATTCAAAACTTTGAAAGCCTGGTTGGGGATTACCCCCCACTGTACCTGCTGCTACCTGCAAATTCTGCTCAGTTAAAGAGGCGATAATGTCAGCAGGTGTCATCCTCAGGCTGGCCAGCTTTTCAGGATTCAGCCAAACCCGCATACCAAATTCATCTGCTCTTGAAACAATGTCGCCAACACCCGGTACCCTTTGCAGGGCATCTTTCAGGTAAATGTTGGTATAGTTGCCAAGGAACGTTGCGTCGTGGGTACCATTCGGAGAATAAATGGCCAATGCCACCATGATGCTCGGGTTTCGTTTACGCACTGTGAGCCCAAGACGTTTTACCGCATCTGGTAAACTGGGTTGGGCAACGCTAACCCGGTTCTGTACATCGAGTGCCGCAATGTTTACATCGGTGCCAATTTCAAAGTTTACATTAACACTGCTCTGGCCGCTGCTCGTACTGTTACTGCTCATGTAGGTCATGCCCGGCGTGCCGTTCACCTGCGTTTCGATGGCAGTTGTAGTTGTTTGTTCAACCGTTTGTGCATCAGCACCGGTAAAAATACCCGACACGGTAACGGTAGGAGGTGTGATATCGGGATATTGCGCTACCGGTAAGGTGAGCAGTGAAATGATACCAACCAACACAATCACTATTGAAATGACAATGGCGGTTACCGGTTTCTTTATAAAAGTTTCTGCTATCATAATTTTAATTGGTAATTAGAAAATAGAAGAAGAAAGAGAGAAGAGGTATAAATAGATTGAAATAAGATAGACGATCGCCTAAATCCCAAATTCTCAAAATCCCCAAATCTCAAAATCCCCAAAATGTTTTTCGTATTCTATTTCTGAGTAGTTGGTGTTGCCGGAGGAGCAGTTGTAACAACCACACCTTCTCTCAAATTCTGTACGCCCTGAACCACGAAAACATCCCCTTCTTTTAATCCGTCTTTTACGATAATATCAGGCCCTAATGTTTTGCCTAAAACAAGTTTGCGTTGTGTTACTTTACTGCTGTCGGCAAGGGTGTAAACAAAGAACTCACCCAACTGCTCCACAACAGCTTTATTTGGAATAACCACTGACTGTGTCGAAGTATTATTCTTCACTCGTACAGTAGTATTCATACCTGATCTTAACATGTTTTGGGTATTGGGAAATGACAAACGCATTTTGATGGTTCCTGTTTGCGGGTTTACTGCCCGGTCAAGCAACACGATTTTTCCCGGGTACGCATAAGGCTGCCCGTTAAATGCAAGAGTAAAAGTTGAATCACTTGCTTTGGCGGGTTGTTGCAACATGGAGGTGAAACGGAATATCTCAGCCTGGTCAATATTGAAATCTACAGCCAAAGGATTATCTGTTGATACTGTATTTAGTATGGTTTGACCCGCAGTAACAGCTGCTCCAACCTTTACATTGGAAATGCCAATAGTACCATCAAAAGGTGCTGTTACACGGGTATAACGTACATTGGTTTGCACTCCCCGGATATTTGCTTTGGAAGCCTGCACCTGTCTTTTTGCAACTTCGAGTGCCGCATCAGCATTGTCGACCAACTGTTTTGCAACAGCGTCATTCTTATCCAGTTCATGGTACCGGTCTGCGTCCTTTTGTGCTTTGGCTAAATTGGCTTCCTGTACATTTAAATTGGCAACAGCCTGCTGGTAATTGGCCGAATACAATTGTTGGTCGATGGAGTAGAGTAACTGTCCTTTTCTAACATGCGAACCATCCGTGAAATGTACACCTGTTATAAAACCACTTACCTGTGGTCGAAGTTCAACCTGGTTAAGAGCAACCACGCTGCCGGGGTATTCATCATAATAAAAGGCATTAGTGGTTTTTGCTGTATCCAGTACAACCGGTATTGCAGGTGGTGGTCCCTGTATTGTTTGTTGCGATTTATTGCCACAGCTTATCAAAATCGAAAGGCTGATAATTAAAAATAATTGTTGGTGATTTTTTAAAAACATATATGCGGTTGCTGTTTCTGATTTTATAAAAAAGAGGTGCTATGTGAAAAGTTTTTCCTGGGAAAGTTTTTGATTAAAACGTGAGCTGACCCAGGCTTTTTTGTACATCAATTTTACTGGATAATAATTGATATAAGGAATTGATATAATTGATACGGGCATTTTGCAGGTCAGTTTCGGATGTAATTACTTCCAGATATGTTTTGATTCCAGATTTATATTGTAGCTGGATAACATCGTACACTTCCTGGGCTAAAGCCACATTTTCTTTTAATGCAGTGTAATCTGCAAAGTTGCTTTTATACGACGCTAAAGCCTGCGCATATTCAGCACTAACAGCATTTTTTAAATTTATAATGTCCCAGTCTGTTCGTTTAAGTTCCAGTTCGGCCTGCCTGATATTGGCAGTTCTTTTAAACCCCTGGAAAATTGGAACAGCAAGTGTTAGTGCTGCAAATGAATTTGGGTAATTATCACCGTAGATCTTACTAAACGCATTGTTCTGGTAATTTAAATTATAAGCCCCGTTTAACGATACAGTCGGCAAATAGGACCAGCGTTTATAATCAACATTGGAACGTAATAACTTTCGCTGCGTTTCTAACAACTGGTATTCAATACGGCCACTATAATTGGTCGTTTGCAGGGTGTCCAGCATCACTTCCCGCTCCATTTGCAGGCTGTCGTATATAATATTTAAATCGCCATTTTCAGGGTAACCCATAAGCGATTTAAGGTTGATGATTCTTGCTTTTAATAACGCTTCATTTCCCGCCTTGCCGGCTTTTGTATTATTCAGTGCAATGGTTGTTCGTTTGAAATCAATCTTATCGGCTATTCCAGCTTTGTATTGATTATAAGCATCCTTCAAACTTCTTTCAAGCCTTGTTATATCAACTTCTGCCACCTTTATTTGTTGCATGGTAGCAAGCACATTATAAAATGCTTTTGCCACTTCTGCAGCAACATCAATTTTATTACTTGTAGTAGTTTGTTTTGATTGAAGGCGAACATCACCCTTGGTTCTGTTGGCAAGTAAAACATCCGGGTTAAAAACATTTTGCCTGAGAGTAAACTGGGCGCTTGAAACATTGCCTACGCCAAGCCGCACTACGTTACCACCAATTACAGCAGTGGCTACCTGGAAATTACGCTGCAGGCTATAATTGAAATTTACCTGCGGATACCAGTCTGCCAGCCTGCTTTTTATCAGTTGATCGGTAATAGATTCATCAATGAGAGACTGTTGAATAAGCGGTTGATTTTTCAGCGCATATTGAACCACTTTTTCTAATGTAGCCTCCGTTAAAATACTATCGGAACCATTTGCCTGAGCAGATGCACCGGTATTAAAAATTGCTAAGAAAATGGTATATAAAAAAGCCAGTTTACCTATTTGTTTTCTCAAAGGCATTGGTATAGTTGATTTATTATAAGGAAAGAAGTTGCAAATTAACATCAATTGTTTTACATTTGCAACATCGATTGTAAATAATCTACAAAATGAAAGAAGGTGAAGAGTCATTTTTGGATGCTGGGTTTTTGTGTAAACTGATCGTTGGGATTGGTGAAGTTTCTCAAATCACCGGCATTCCGATACGCCAAATCAGGTATTGGGAGGATAAAGGGATTATAAAAAGCCTGACCGAAGAAGAAGGGAAAAACCGCAGGTATAATTATGTGAACATTCGTAAAATGCTCATGATAAAGTTGTTCCTGGAAGAAGGATTCACACTTGATACTGCCGCTCAGAAAGTAGAAGAGCGAATTGCCTATTTCGAAGACACGTTTCGAAAATTTCAAAAAACAGAGTCCGATAAAAAGGAAATCTTATAGCAAGGGCATTGTGTCGGGGCTTTAACTAATTCCGGCTTAAACAGCTTTCTAAAAACCAAAACAGCCCTGCAAAACAGGGCTGTTGGAAAATTAAATATGAGAAAAGGTTATTTAGCGTAATGCGCTGAAATCCCCTTTGCTAATTGAACCATGCTTTTTACGCCGTCATCAGGAAGAGCACCTTTTTTAAAAGCAGCCAGTACTTCAGGTAATTTGTTTTCCATTTCCAGCAGGAAATGTTCTTCAAATTCTTTCATCCTGTTCACCGGAACCTCGCGAACCAAACCTTGTGTTCCCAGGTAAATGATTGCAACCTGTTTTTCAACCGGCATTGGTGAATATTGTAATTGCTTTAAAATTTCCACGTTACGGGCACCTTTATCCAATACGTTCTTTGTTGCCGCATCAAGGTCACCACCAAACTTTGAGAAGGCTTCCATTTCCCGGTAAAGTGCCTGGTCAAGTTTAAGTGTACCAGCCACTTTTTTCATCGATTTAATTTGGGCATTACCACCCACACGACTTACAGAGATACCCACGTTAATAGCCGGGCGGATACCAGAGTTGAACAGGTTACCTTCCAGGAAGATCTGTCCGTCGGTAATGGAAATAACGTTTGTTGGAATATAGGCCGATACGTCACTTGCCTGTGTTTCAATAATTGGAAGGGCAGTTAAAGAGCCACCACCTTTTACCAGGTGCCTGATACTTTCAGGAAGATCGTTCATGTTTTTCGCGATGTCATCGTTGGCAATGATTTTAGCGGCACGTTCGAGTAGGCGGCTGTGCAGGTAAAATACATCACCAGGATAAGCTTCACGTCCCGGAGGGCGGCGTAAAAGCAGGGAAACTTCGCGGTAAGCTACAGCTTGTTTACTTAGATCATCAAAAATGATAAGTGCTGAATTTCCTGTATCACGTAAGAATTCGCCAATGGCTGCGCCTGCGAACGGAGCGTAAAACTGTAATGGTGCAGGATCGCTGGCAGTTGCAGATACAATAACCGAGTAATCCATGGCCCCGTTATCTTCCAGGGTTTTCATTACACCCGCAACCGTACTGGCTTTCTGGCCAATGGCTACATAAATGCAATAAACTGGTTTGCCGGCTTCGAAAAATTCTTTCTGGTTGATGATAGTATCTACCGCGATAGCTGTTTTACCCGTCTGGCGGTCACCAATAATCAATTCACGTTGTCCGCGACCAATTGGAATCATTGCATCGATAGCTTTGATACCCGTTTGAAGTGGTTCTTTTACAGGCTCACGAAAGATTACACCCGGTGCTTTACGCTCCAGCGGCATTTCAAATAATTCGCCGGCAATTGGACCCTTCCCATCAATAGGGTTTCCAAGGGTATTGATAACACGTCCAAGTAAACCATTTCCAACATTTATGGAAGCGATCTTACCAGTACGTTTTGCTTTATCTCCTTCTTTGATTTCCGAGCTTTCGCCCATCAATACTGCACCTACATTATCCTCTTCCAGGTTAAGCGCAATGGCTTTTACTCCATTTTCAAATTCTACTAGCTCACCACTTTGTACATTGTTGAGGCCGTAAATACGGGCTATACCATCACCTACCTGCAGAACAGTTCCTACTTCTGAAAGACTGTCACCGGCATCAAAATTGCTAAGTTGCTGACGTAGAATCGCCGATATTTCATCGGGCTTAATGTCCACCATAATTATGAATTGAGATTTTGAATATTGTGGAGATCAGAAAAGCAAGCACAACTTACCCTTCTTTTCCGGCGGCAAAAGTAAGGGCGTTGGCTGGAGTAAGCAAATGGAATTTATGTAATTAAGCTGCTTTCCGTTAATCACAATATCCACGACAATTGCCTGGAAAAGTAAAGACTTTGCGCCCGTACATAAAAAAAGCCACTCCCCCGGGGAAAGTGACTTATAAGTTGCAGGCAGCATTTCAATCCAGCCGGAACGAAATTTTGCAAACGCATCCGAAAGTAGTAACCTGTCCATCTGTTACATGCGCTTTTATGTCTTTTACATACACGCTGTCAATATTCCGAACGGTTTTACTGGCTTCAGCAACGGCATTTCTTACTGCATCATCAATACCGATAGTTGAAGACGCAATCACTTCAATAACTTTTACGATAGGCATTTTAGTTTATTTTAATTTAAAAAATGAATGCAGTCTGCAGATCAAGTTTTCAGTTGATAAGCAGGCTGCGAAATAGGGTTATTACTTAGCTTTTACATTCACCGCAACACGACGGTTCATTGCACGGCCTTCCGCTGTGTTATTATCACCAACAGGAAATTCCGGTCCGTAACCTTTAGCTCCCGCCAGCGACGCTTTGGCAATTCCCAGTTTTGATAAAGTAGCCAAAACTATTTCAGCTCTTTTTTGAGAAAGAGAAATATTACTGGCAGCATTGCCTGTGTTGTCTGTATAGCCGCCAATTCTAAACTGGGCAGCAGGATAGGCTTTGGAAATTAGCACCAGGTTTTTTAACTGGGTCATCGATTCATCCGTAATAGACGAACTGCCTGTCTTAAATTTCACATTAGTAAATTCAAACCAGTTGCCTTTAGCAGTATCAATTGTCGCGTTATTATCGTTTAAAAAATTAATGAGGCGAGCTTCTGTACTGTTTTCTCCTACTTCAAGTTTTCCAACACCATTTGGCAGATCAAATGATACCATCTTGCCAAGATTGTAAACATAATCGCCCGAAACTGAGTCAACTGTTCCTTTAGCTTCGGAAGGTATTTCTACCACCGTAGTTTCTACGGGAGATAAAGTATCAGTCGTTACAGCAGTTGCACTTTCCTGGTTACAGCCTTTCATACCAAAGAGATACCAAACCAGGGCAGCACCTGCTAACAGCAATAATGGCCATAACCATTTTCTTCCACCACCTGATGGCTCATCATATTTTGATTGAACAGTAGGAGGCGGGTCGTAGGAAGGTTTTACTACTTGCGGTTTTGGCGATGAGGCAGCAAAGCTGTTAAATACGTTTCCTATACCAAGAGTACCAAGGATAGAACCCAAACCTGCCGGCATATATTTCGACAACAAACCCGATTGGCTGGAAAGTAAAGTGGCAAGTCCACCTGTACCAAGTCCTTCAGATTTAATTTTTTTGCCCAAAAAACCAAGTATTGCAGGGGCAGCTAAACTTAAGAGGGTAAGTGCTGAGTTTTGCTTTACGCCGGAAAACTGGCTGATTGCGTTCGCAACACCATCTGTCTTATTCCCAAAAAGGCTGCTTAAAAGTCCTGTGCCTTTGGAAAGCAGTCCGCTGCTGTCTCCCAAAAGACTGCTTATGTTACCAGGTCCTACATCTTCATTCCTGGTGTCTTGTATAAGGCTAAACAACTGGTTAGCACCTTCATGACTCTCTGACTTACCTATCAGGCTGCCAATCATCGTCGGAATAATTCCGTCCATTGCTTTTTGAGTAGTGTGCTGGCTTTCACCTAGCATAGAACTGGCTGATTGCATCAAGCTGCCGCTGAACATTTCTTTCGCAGATTCGAAGAGATTAAATGACATAGCTAAACGTTTTAGAAACGTAAGGTATGTTAAAAGCGCAACAAAAAACTATACGGCAGGCATCAAAACCCGCTCGTACATCTCTTCATAACGGGGCACGATATGCTCGATATCAAACCGGCAAGCCTGCTCATAAGCCCTTTGTTTGAATTCCGCCAGCGTATCATCGTCCTGGAGAATAGTGATTGCATAATCAGCCATTTCTTTTATATGCCCAACAGGTGCAAGAAAACCCGTTTCACCATGAATGTTTATTTCAGGCAATCCGCCGGCATTACTGCTTACTACCGGCACATGAGCAGCCATCGCTTCCAATGCACTAAGGCCAAAACTCTCATAATCGGAGGTAAGTAAAAACAGGTCGCTGATTACCATAATTTCTTCCATTTGTTCCTGTTTGCCTACAAAGCGAACATCATTACAAACATTAAGCTGGCGACACAAGTCCTCAGCCATATGACGTTCAGGGCCATCACCCACCATCATTAATTTGCTGGGAATTTTTTTATGCACTTTGGCGAAAATGTGAATCACATCCTGCACCCGCTTTATCGCCCGGAAATTAGAAGCATGCATTAATACTCTTTCACCATTTGGTGCTAAGGCTTTCTTAAACGCATCAATTGGCTTTTTGGAAAAGCGTTGTACATCTACGAAGTTGTGAATCACTTCAATTTCCTTCTCAATATCAAAAATCTTATAGGTTTCTTCCCGCAGGTTGTTCGATACAGCCGTAATTATGTCACTTTCATTTATACTGAAAGCTACCACTGGTTTGTAAGTACTGTCTTTGCCTACAAGTGTAATATCGGTACCATGAAGGGTTGTAATAACCGGGATATTGATCCCGGCCGTTTTCTGTAATATTTTCTTTGCTGTATAAGCGGCACTTGCATGTGGTATGGCATAGTGAACATGCAGTAAATCAAGTTTTTGATTAATCGCCACATCTACCATGGTACTTGCCAGGGCAGTTTCATAAGGTGGAAAATCAAACAATGGATAAGTGGGAACCCTAACCTCGTGATAGAAAATATTGGCGTTAAAAGCACTGAGTCGAACCGGTTGACTATAAGTAATAAAATGAACCTGGTGGCCTTTGTTAGCCAAAGCCATTCCCAGTTCTGTTGCCAGCACACCGCTGCCACCAAAAGTGGGATATAAAACAATTCCTATTCGCATATGATGACTTGAATATTATTATAATTCGAAATAACGAATATTTTAAAGGATGGTTTGCTAAATATGGATAAATGATTGTGATGCTATCAAAAACAGGCAAACAGTTTCACAACTGGTTATGGCAGTATGAGATGCTACCATTAATTTTGAGATATGCGTAAATTTACCATCATTGCAACGCTCGTAATCTTTATTGGTCTCGCTATCTTTTTCTGGTGGCGATTTTATTATCCATTTACCGACAACGGCTCAAAAGATGGCTACCTCAATAAGATAGAACACAAGGGTTATATATTCAAAACCTGGGAAGGCACTTTAATGCAGGTGGGAATAAAAAGTGCCAGTCCGGGATCCATGCAAAGTCCCACCTTCGAGTTTAGCGTTACCAATGAAAAATTGGCTGCGCAATTGCAGGCGAACAGCGGCAAATATTTCAATCTTCGCTACAAAGAATATTTTGGAACATTGCCATGGCGCGGCCATAGCAAGTACATAGTTGATAGCATATTATCAATGCGGGAAGTAAATGCAGGAGAAGTTCGCCCGGGATTTTAAACACCTAATAAAAATATACAGGGCCTTTTATGCAATGCAGGAGTGGATTCTTTCCATTCCTGTATTTTTTTTGTGACGATCATTTCTTCGGGGGCGGTTAAATCAACGGCAATGCAAAGGCGTGTAAAAGATTTGCAGGCCGCCAGGATATCCCGTAATAAAGATTCATTCCTGAAAGGTGTTTCAATGAAAATCTGGGTACAATTTTGGTTGATAGCATCTTCTTCCATCTGTTGTAACAACTTCTTACGATCCGAACTATCTATTGGCAGGTAACCATTGAATTTAAATTGTTGTCCATTCATACCACTCGCCATTAAAGCCAGCAAGATAGAAGAAGGCCCTACCAGCGGTTTAAGAATCGCCCCCATTTCCTGGCCTCTTTTTACCAGGAGTTGCCCGGGATCAGCAATGCCGGGGCATCCTGCCTCGCTTACAATACCTATACTTTTTCCCGCCCTGATAGCTGCTTCGAAATGGCGGAGTACTTCTTTTTCAGCTTTGTGAATGGTATGCCAGCCGTAATTATCAATCACCATTTCGCGCCAGATACTTTTAAAAAAGCGGCGGGTAGTTCGTTCATTTTCTACAAAAAATACACTGCATTGTTTGATTGCTTCAGTTACATAAGATGGTATAGTTTCTGTTATTCCATCATACAAAGAACAGGGGATGAGATACACGGCTGGCTTTGATTGCCCGGTCGGTTTTACTGGAAGCGTTTTATTGTGATCAGTCATAATTGAAACAGTGGCTTGTAAATTGAAATTCTGTTTTTACTCTTGATTAAAGTTGAAGCGCTATTTTTTCTGAATCGTTATTTACTCCATACAAACTAATGGTGGCCGCAACCACAGCATAGGCTGGTGCCATTACCCAGCCTAACACTGGAACCAGGTGCATAAGGTAAAAAACGATTCCGTTGCCAGTAGCCAGACCTTTATGTGCGCCGATATAATTAATGCTTTCTGCAGTGGTAAGTTTGTGACGTTCGCAGCTGTAATCGAGCATACTGAAACCATAATAATAGCACTCAATAAAAAGAGCAAAAACCGGGGCGGCCCATCCGAAAACGGGTATTAGTCCCAGCAAAATGATTGCGATTGTATAAACAGTTTGCCATAAAGTGTTGCGTATAGCCAGCCTTATACCCCGCCACATATCAATCAACAACTGCCTGAGATTAAAAGGGTAATCTTTTTCTTCAATTAAAGCCTCTGTTTTTTCGCTGAGCCATGCAAATAATGGCGAACCAATAATCAGCCAGAGATATTTAAAAAGAGAAAAATAAAAAAGCAATAGCAGGAGCGTTAATATGAGCTCACCAAAAGAAACAACAAAGCTAATCAATCCCGAATTCATCCGTTCGAGCCAGGATCTTAAACCGATAACCTGGTTTAAATAGGCAACGGCATTGGTAGCAGTATTCCAAAACAGGAACATGCTAAAAATGAAAAGCAGCATATACAAAATGCCGGGAATTACAATCCATCGCCAAAGCTTGTGGCTGCTGATAAAACGATGTGCTTTTCCATAAGCCTGGATAGCTATTATGATTTCTTTTAGCATAATTTAAAATACTGTTCGGAGACTTGCATCATTTTGCTATTATGGCAATAATAGCGAACAATAAACGGTATCGTTAAAAATAGGGGATTTTACCAGCAGCATTTACAATCTGGTAATCAGGATAACAACGATTGATCCTGAAGATGCTTATAAAACAGCCAATAAAAAATGATTAAAACTTTAGATAGGTCTTTTTATCAAAGATCAGATGTTGTTTCGATTGCACGGGAGCTACTGGGGAAACTGGTAGTCACAAATTTTAATGGCAGGTATACGAGTGCGATAATTGTTGAAACAGAAGCTTACAACGGTACCATTGACAAAGCATCTCATGCCTTTGGAGGTAGAAATACCAACCGTACTGCTGTTATGTTTGGTGAAGGCGGAAGGGCTTATGTTTACCTATGTTACGGTATTCATCACCTGTTTAACGTGGTAACCAATAACGAGGGAACACCCCATGCGGTTTTAATTCGTGGGGTTGAGCCATTGGATGGAATTGATATTATGCTTGAGCGGACCGGTAAACGGGTGGCCGATGCGTCCCTTACCCGTGGGCCCGGTAATGTATCAAGAGCTTTGGGAATAAATACGGGTCACACAGGTATGTTGGTAACTGCTCCGCCACTTCAAATTGCGGAAAATGGAACTGTCATTTCACCCGAAAACATTATCGTATCAAAAAGGATTGGAGTAGATTATGCCGCAGAAGATGCATTGTTGCCGTACCGTTTTTTTATCAAAGGAAACAAATATGTAAGCGGGAATAAGGGACAGAATGAGGGATTGGGTTATTAGGAATTGGTATTAGGGAATTAGGATTGAGGGAAAAGGGAGATGGGAATTAGGAAGTATAGAAGCTCATGTTTGATTAATTACGACTCACGATTCACGATTCACGACTCACCACTCACCACTCACGATTCACGACTCACCTCCAAAGACTCACCATTCACTACTCACTACTCACCACTGACCATTCACCACTCACCAACTAACCTCCTAAAATTTCGGGCATTTAATACCAACTTCGGTATCTTTTTTACTGATGTAAATTAAGGAGATCTCGAATCCACCCTGGCTATTGCTAACCGTCCGGAGGCTGGACACGTTCACATCGTAGCTCGCTCCAAAGCGCCAGTTTCCATATTCCAAACCAACATAAGGAATGAGGGCATCATTCACACGGAACCAGCTGCCCGCATAAAAAGTGGTGGGTTTGTAATCAAAATCACCATTCAGGTTAAAGCCAACTGCCGCTCCTAAAACTGTTTCGCTGGCGCCACCTTGTGCCTGGTACATGGCGCTGGTATGCAGGGTAGAAATATTGCCAACAGGCAGATAAACCCCACCATGAAGGGTATACCTGGGATTTAAATAAAACTGAGCGCCGGTAAAGCTTTCGCGTGGACGGTTAATATGGTACATTGAGGCACCTGCATAATAATTTGTGCTAGCACCAACTGACCCTGTAAACAAAAAACCTGCATTCAGATCAAAATAATTGATGTTCAGATTTTTTGGATCAAAAATTTCATTTGTAATACCCGTAAATCCATCGCTTCTTAGTTGGTCTTCAAATTTAAGATTTGCGGTATTCAGTCTTTTTTGTGCATAGGTTCCCTGGAAACCCAGTGAAATAGCGTTATTACCTTCCTCGTCAAGACCCTTATGATAGGCTGTTGAAATGGAATAAAAAGTATTTTTCAGAACGCCGTCAGCTTGTTGATCGGTATAAGCCATTGCACCAACACCCCAACGATCATTCAAAGGAAGTTTATTGCCCATTATGCCAAAATCGGCGCTAATAGTGGAAGTAGTAAATGCTTTATTAATGGTTGGCCATTGGTTGCGGTAGTTACCTGCAATTCTTACTGTACCATCAAAACGACCTGTATATGCCGGGTTTAAAGTTAGCGGGGAAGCAAAAAACTGCGAGAAGTGTGGATCCTGTGCAAACAGGGAAATATTGGTAAGCAGCAGCAGGTTTAAGATGATGAATTTAAACTTCATGTTGGTTTAATAGATTACCGAAATTAAGTGGTGTGGATATAGCAGGTGAAAGAATTTTATTATTTAAATAACGACAAACAAGTACTGTTATGTTGTGGCACCAGGCAATTCCAGAAAAACAGGACAAGCAGAATGTTTTTACTGCTGCATCTTGTTGCCGAATGCGAGATCACCTGCATCGCCCAGGCCCGGCACAATGTAACCTTTAGCGGTAAGTTCGTCATCAATGTCCCCACACCAGATCGTTACATCCGGTGCTTCGCGGCGAACATATTCTATTCCAACAGTGCAGGCAATGGCACACACAAAATGTATTTGGCTGGGCTTTCCTTCTTCCCTTAGATATTGGATGGTTTTTACAAGAGAAGCGCCTGTTGCCAGCATCGGGTCGCTGATGATCAGGATGCGGTCTTCCAGGTCGGGACAACTAACATACTCCATATGAATCTCGAACGTGCCATCGCGGTGATGCTTGCGGTAGGCAGAAATAAATGCATTATCTGCCCTGTCGAAATAGTTCAGCAAACCATTGTGCATTGCAAGACCCGCCCGCAAAATAGTAGCAAGCACTGGTTGTTGTTTCAGCACTTTTGAATTATGAAATCCCAGCGGGGTTTCCACTTCCCGTTCAACAAAAGGCAATGTTTTGCTCAGCTCATAGGCAATAACCTCTGCGATCTTTTCAAGATTTCTCCTGAAGCGCAACCGGTCGGCCTGGATATTTACATCCCTTAATTCGCTTACCCAATTACTTACCAAGCTATGTTTATCGCTGAGGTTCTTAACCATAAATGTAAAAATTGATCACTTAAACTGGAGTATTTGCAAAGATGCAGGTTTAAATGCTTCGAAATTTCAGACATTAAAACCAAATAAATATGACACCAGTCAGCTTCAAATAGTAGGGGCAACTTTTTGAAGAACCAATATTTTTGCCACTATGATTTACAGGGCCATTGGTATTATGAGCGGCAGTAGTTTGGATGGATTGGATATAGTATTTGCTGAATTATCAGAATCTGCTGGTAAATGGGAATACGAGATCAGGCAGGCCGAAACAAAAGAATTCCCCGGCGAATTGAAAGCAAAATTGCAGTCAGCCGGTCAACTTTCTGCCCTGGAATACCTTCGCCTGCATAGTTCTTTCGGTCACTATATCGGACACCAGGTCAAACTTTTTATTGAAGCAAATAATTTGCAACACCAGGTGCAGGTTATCAGCAGTCATGGGCATACGGTTTTTCATGAGCCAAATAATCGAATGACAGCTCAATTGGGAGATGGTGCAGCTATTGCAGCTGTTACCGGTATAAACGTGGTAAGCGATTTGAGAGCTATGGATCTTGCACTTGGCGGACAAGGAGCTCCAATCGTACCATTGGGAGAAAAACTGTTCTTTGGTGACTATAAATTATTACTGAATCTTGGTGGGATCGCGAATATTTCAGCCGCTAACGATACCGATTATATAGCTTTTGATGTTTGCCCTGCCAACCGGGTTCTGAATATGCTTGCCGAAGAAGCAGGTAAAACTTACGATAAAGATGGACTATTGGCATCAAAAGGATTTGTAAGAGATGAAGTGCTGTTTAAAATGAACCAGCAGCCTTATTATACCAGGCCATTTCCAAAATCATTGGCTAACGATTTTGGGGTGGAAACTATTTACCCGCTTTTAAAACAGGCCAATCTTTCTACATCTGATGCTTTGCGAACTATGGTAGAACATATTTGCATACAGCTTACAAGAAGTACCGGGCGCTTATTGAATACTTTTAAAGAAACAAGACCAACAAAGATGCTTGTAACCGGTGGCGGAGCGCATAACGAGTTCCTAATGCAACGCTTGCAGTCTGCATTAAGCGTGATGGGTATAAAACTTGAACTTCCTTCGAAAGCTGTTATCGATTATAAGGAGGCTTTAATTATGGCGCTACTTGGTGTGTTGCGCTGGCGCGAAGAAAATACGGTAATGCATTCTGTAACCGGTGCCCAACGGAGTAGTATTGGCGGAGCAGTGTGGATGGGCCAGGAAGCATAAGTAATAATTTTCAATTTATTGCTCCACCAGATTGTCGGCAATTTTAAATACCGAAACCTTTGATATTGCAGACAATGCATTAGCATCTTCCACCACAATTTTGATCCTGTTAAAAGACTTAGATCTAAATGTTAGAATACGGTTTCTGCCGATTGTTGTGAATGGAATTTCATCCAGGATTTCATTGTATCGCATCAGCAGCAACTTGCCCTTTGCAATGGTTTGCCCGTCGTTGATTTGCTCGTTTATAACAACACAATTAGCTTTTATTATCTTTGGGAAACTCATTTGTAAAACATCACTAATGCCGAGTTTTGCAGGTGCCGTAGATTTGTTATTTAGCACAATATTTTTACCGGCTTTTGAGATGATCTTTCTTACCGTTGCAGCACTAACCAGGTCACTTGAAAAATTTTCTTTTATTAACTGGTGAAAACCAGCCAAAGCCAGCGAATCATTTGCATGAAACAATCCCCTTCCATCCGGCGGAACATTCAACAAAAGATTTGCACCCCGTCCAACAGATTGTAAGTAAAGATTGAAAAGTACTTCAGGTGTTTTCACCATGTCATCTTCTTCTTTATGATAAAACCAGCCTGGCCGGATACTTACATCACATTCGGCAGGGATCCAGCATTTACCAAACCTATTTCCCACATTCAAAGTATCTGTAGACGGGGCTTTTGCACCCGGTTCGTAACCTTCAATATCCAGGGTATTCCAATTCGTTTTGCCAGCAATGCCACGTTCGTTACCAACCCAGCGGATGTCGGGACCAACATCACTAAAAACAACTGTAGTGGGAGATAATTTCCTGGCTGTTTTTTTAAACAGCTCCCAGTCGTACACCTGTTTTTTGCCGTTCGGGCCCTCGCCATTGGCTCCGTCCCACCATAATTCGTATATAGGTCCGTAGCTGCGGAATATCTCAGTCATCATATTCACAAAAACAGTGTTGTATTCCGGTGTACCGTATTGTGGGTGGTTGCGGTCCCATGGCGATAAATACACGCCAAACTTTATTCCGCCCGCTTTACAGGCTGCAGATAATTCTCTGAGTACATCACCTTTTCCATCTTTCCATTTGCTTTCGCGAACGGTATGGGTGGAGTATTTTGAAGGCCACAAACAAAAGCCATCATGATGTTTGGCGGTAATGATAATTCCTTTTGCACCGGCTGCTTTTGCAGTTCTTACCCATTGTTTGCAATCCAGTTGTGATGGATTAAAAATTTCTTCTTTTTCATCTCCATGTCCCCATTCAGCACCTGTAAATGTGTTCGGACCAAAATGCGCAAACAGGTAAAATTCCATATTGTGCCAAACCAATTGTGATTTGGAGGGTAATGGAGAAACTAATTGCGCTTCAATTTTAGAAAGCAATCCAAAAAAAAGAACGTACAGAACAACTAGTTTCATTAGTGTATCATTAAAATGACATATCGCTTATTGCAATATTTTATAGCTGAATTAAAGAGTGCTGGGTTTCCCTGCTCCTGTCAGGATTAACCCACGAGAGCGCTTCAATTTGAGTAATAACGGAAATAGTAGGAGTCTGATCTATTATTTCTGCTACAAAGGCCATTCCCTCTTCGGAAAAGTTCATTGAAAAATAATGAGAAATTACATTGTTGTCTATTAGGTATTTCCCCATTCCTTACGCATTATTTGAGTGTGTTCGTCAAAACTTTTCGCATCATCTTTAGTAAATACACCTCTATACTTTGCAGAGAGCTTTTGATCTGGCTGTACGCTTTTTTCAAGCACCTTCAAAATATTAAGATCTTCAAGGTCTTCCAAAAGCTTATACGCTTTATGGTCGTTTATTTGTATTAATACCGTTTCCATTAACTAAAGTTAGCTTTTAGTAATTAATTAAATAAACTCAAACCGGTCACCATCAAACAATCCTTTATCGCTTAATTTAAGATGCGGTATTACCAGCAATGCCATAAAGGATAAAGTCATAAATGGCGCCGATAATTTCGAGCCGAATGATTTGGCCATCGCATCCATTTCAGTATATGCTTTCGCTACCTGGTAACCATCATCTGCACTCATTAAACCAGCAACCGGTAAAGCCAGCACTTGTCGATGACTATCATCTACAGCACTTATCCCGCCACGTTCTTTGATAATTAAGTTGATTGCCTTTTCCAGGCTTTGATCGTCAACTCCAACAGCAACAATATTGTGACTATCATGGGCAACACTGCTTGCAATAGCGCCATATTTAAATCCAAAATTCTTAATAAAACATTTCGCAACAGGCGCATTAAAATAGCGGTTTACTACTACCATTTTCAGGATGTCATTGTCTTTGTCGCTTACATATTCATCGCCGGTAATTTTTCCTTCCAGCATTAATTTGTTTGTGATCAGCTGGCCATCCAGGGCTTCGATAACTGGAATTTTTCCATCAACAGAAGGATAGTCGCCAACCCCAATTTTTAGTTGTGAAACAGCGATCAAATCGCAATCAAACCTGGTTACAAAAACATCCGATTCTTTCAAGATTGGCGGTTGACGTTTCACTTTCTCCATTAACGATACACCATCTTCTGCCACTAATTGTCCGCCGATATAAGTTTGTACAACTCTAAAATTGGTCAAATCTTCTACTACGATAAAATCTGCAGGATCTGCTACCCGTAATATACCAACATCTAATTTATAGTGTTGAACCGGGTTTACACAAGCTGCTTGCAGCACATTAAAAACGTCAATTCCTTTTGCAACCGCCCGGGCACAAAGCTGGTTAATATGACCTGCTACCAAACTGTCGGGATGCTTATCATCGCTGCAAAGCATCATTTGAGAACTGTGTTCATGCAGCAGGTCTGCTAAAGCTTCAAAGTTCTTTGCGGCACTTCCCTCACGAATCAAAATTTTCATTCCATGTTGCAGCTTGTCCAATGCCTCTTGTTCTGTAAAACATTCATGATCGGTACTTATTCCCGCTTCAATGTATTGTTTCGCCAATTCTCCTCTTAAACCCGGGGCATGACCATCTACCGGCTTGTCCAAAAGATGAGCGGCTTCTATTTTTTTCAGTACTTCCTCATCCTGGCTTAAAACACCCGGGAAATTCATCATTTCGCTGAGGTATTTTATTTCTGGTCTCTCCAGTAATTTTTTTACAGCAATACTATCCAATGCGGCGCCTGCTGTTTCAAAAATGGTTGCAGGTACACAGCTGGGAGCACCAAAATTGAATTTGAAGGGAACGGTATTGCCGTTTTCAATCATGTAATTGACGCCCTCTATGCCACACACATTGGCTATTTCGTGCGGGTCGCTTACGGTGGCCACTGTTCCATGCACCACAGCCAGTTTCGCAAATTCGGATGGGATAAGCATGCTGCTTTCGATGTGTACATGGCTGTCGACGAAACCGGGAAGGATAAAGCCGTGAGTCGTGAGTCGTGAATCGGGAGTAGTGAGTGGTGAGTGGTGAGTAGCTTCTCCGAGATCTCTTATTGATTTGATTCTTCCATTTTCTACGATTATTTCTGCGAGGTAAATAGTTCGATTGGAAATATCTACAAGGTTGCCTGTAACTAAAAAACTATTGAGAGTTGCCATAGGTAGCAATTAAGTGAGGCGGGTAAAACAATATTTCGGATTCGAAAGTAAGCCCGTCGTTTCTTATTTATACAATAGCTGAAGTGATTGCAACCACGGTCATAGCATAGCCAGCTGCAATCATTCTAAGAAAATTGAAAGGCGGAGATGAAAAACTCGCTGATATTATGAAGTGCTGAAAGTTGCACGTACAAAAAAAGTCCTGCTCTTGGTGGAGCAGGACCGATATAATATTGAACGAAACTTAACCCTGGGCGCTCCTTTAGGAGACGGGGTTAGATGCGGAAGTGACTGAATGCTTTGTTAGCTTCTGCCATACGGTGGGTATCTTCTTTCTTTTTGAAAGCAGCACCTTCACCTTTTGCAGCAGCTACAATTTCATTGGCCAGTTTGTCGGCCATGCTGCGGCCATTTCGGTCGCGGCTGTAACGAACCATCCATTTGATGCTCAGGCTAACCTTACGATCAGGACGAACTTCAGAAGGAATCTGGAAGGTAGCGCCACCAATACGACGGCTGCGAACTTCAACGGCAGGTGTTACATTCTGTAACGCCTTACGCCAGATTTCGTATCCATCTTCGCTGGTGATTTTGCTCACTTTGTCGATGGCATCGTAAAAAATTGTAAGAGCAGTGCTCTTTTTGCCTTCCCACATAATGTTGTTCACGAACCGGGTAACCAACTTATCGTTGAAACGTGGATCGGGAGCGAGTGGTAATTTTTTGGCTTGCGCTTTCCTCATGGTATCAAGTATTGAACTTTGTCGAATTTTGTTTGTGAAACGTGAAAGGTGAAATGTGAAACGGTATTGACCTTTCACGTTTGACTTTCCACTTTAGCTTATTTCTTTTTAGGTGCTGGTGCCGGAGCGCCTGCTTTTGCTCTTTTAGTTCCGTATTTAGAGCGGCTTTGCTTACGGTCTTTTACACCCGCAGTATCAAGGCTGCCACGAACAATATGGTAACGTACACCTGGTAAATCTTTCACACGACCACCGCGGATAAGCACGATTGAGTGCTCCTGCAGGTTGTGTCCTTCTCCCGGTATGTAAGCAATAACCTCCACTTTATTGGTCAAACGTACTTTGGCTACTTTGCGAAGCGCAGAGTTTGGTTTTTTAGGTGTAGTAGTATATACACGGGTACACACCCCGCGGCGCTGAGGACAAGCATCAAGCGCACGGCTTTTGCTTTTGGCCTTAATAATCTCTCTTCCGTTTCTTACTAATTGGTTAATAGTAGGCATTACTATTTTTTTAAAATTGGACGGCAAAAGTAGGAGCAAATTGATTAACAGAAAAATGAAAATCTTGAAATGTTGAAAAATATCTCAAAGTTTTTCCAAAAAACTGCCGTTCTACGTAGTCCGCCGGCCTAAAATGTGATTTGATGCAGCAAATGTGCCCTTTTAACTTCAATAACAATTAAAATCAGTGGCTTTTTAACTTTAAATCCACGGCTGGCTTCAAAGTGATGGTGCTGCCAGGTTTCATTTCCAGCGAACTGATAAGGGTTGACCTGGAAACAGACGGGAAAAATGTAGCTATTGTTGGAATTACAACAGCACTCCCCGGACCGGGAATTCTTCCAGCAGCCCAATTAAGTGGATTTTCCCAAACATTACTAATGCTACCTGTCCAATAAAAGACTTCCGGAAGATTTTCACAAAAACGTTTAAAAAAATCCCAGGTCAGTTTGCTGGCATTTATATCCTGGTTGGTATTGCCAAAACCCGGGATAGCAATCGCTCCCGGCCAGGAATGTCCGCCATTTATAATTTTATAAAGCACCACTTCGCTGTTGTTTTTCCCGTTAGTATAAGTGGAGGATTCCACATTACTGTTGTCGGCGAGATTTATATCCGGAACCTGGGTTATTACCGGTGTGGAATTACATGCATTGGTATTTACCCACCAGGCAATAGTCGATGGTACGGAGGGTATGCCGGCAGATCCATTGTACAAAACGGTTTCGTCAGCAGTACCGTGAAAATGCATAATTGGTAATCCGTTTGATACGGGGCAATTAAATTGTTGCAATTGAGGCATATTGCCCGCTACTACAGCGATGGCTGTTAAACGTGAATACAACGAACATCCCAGTTTATAACTCATAAAACCGCCCATCGACATGCCGGTTGCAAATAAGCAGGAGTTAGTTGAATACCTGCTTTGAAGCGTGTCGACAAGGCTGGTAATGAAATTTACATCTTTACTGCCCGCCAAATCCCAGGATCCCTTAACGGCATTAGGGTAAACCACAATACAACCTGCAGTATCCGCAATAGCATCAAACCGCGAATAAAACTGTTGTTCTGCTGCATTGGAATTAAGTCCATGCAGGTTAATTACAAGAGGGTATTTGTTAGTAGATTCGTAATTAGCTGGCAAATGAAGGATAAAACTCCTGTAAATACCCTGGTTCAAAATAGAATCGGGCTGGCCTGATACAATGCCTGCAGTAAATAAGTGAAAAAGTAAAAAAAGAAAATAAATGGATGTTTTCATCCGCGTGATTACTAAGTTGTTTGACGTGACATGGGTTAAGGTTGTGATAATAAATCATGCCTGTGTATCTATTAACCAAACTATTTATATATAGCAACTTCTATAATGCCATCAGCCTTAACTGAGCCGCGATACATACCATCGGTATTAAAGGACTGAGTGAAATTGCCATTTTTGTCAAGGGCAACCAGTCCGCCATCACCACCCATCGCTGCCACTTCATCGAGGCTGTTTTTGGCGGCAGTAGCTATTGAAAGTTTTGCATATTTTATTTGATCACTGATACTTTTTGCCACGACGGCCCTAATAAAATATTCGCCCCAACCGGTACAGCTTACTGCGCAGGTACTGTTATCAGCATAGGTTCCTGCACCAATAATAGGTGCATCACCAACCCGTCCCCATTTTTTATTGGTCATGCCACCGGTACTGGTTGCGGCTGCAAGGTTTCCCATTTTATCCAAAGCCACAGCCCCAACTGTTCCAAACTTACTAATGTGATATTCATAAGATTCTTTGTAAGCAATTGGAAAGTTTTTGGAAGTATCTGCTGCGTGCCGAGGGTTATGATCCATTTCCATTTTACTGCTATCCTCAGCTTTCACCTTCTGTAATGCATCCCAGCGGGCCTGGGTAAAAAAATAAGCAGGATCCACCATAGTACAATTGTTAGCAGCCGCAAATTGTTCGGCTCCTTTTCCGGTAAGCATCACATGTTCACTTTTTTCCATAACCGCCCTCGCCGCTGTAACAGGGTTTTTTATGGTGGCTACACCGGCAACACTTCCTGCTGCTTTTGTTCGGCCGTCCATGATGGCTGCGTCCATTTCGTTGGTACCTGCATTGGTAAATACAGCCCCTTTACCTGCATTGAAAAGAGGGTTATCTTCCAAAACTTTTACGGCTTCGGTTACTGCATCCAGTGAACTGCCATTGTTTTTTAAAATTGCATAACCTTTCTCTAAAGCTGCTTTCAATCCTTCTTTGTAGGCTGTCTCTTTTTCCGGTGTCATATTTTTTTGTAAAATCGTTCCTGCACCACCATGAATTACCAAAACATACCGTTCATTGATTTGGCCGTTGGTTTGGCAGCAGGATAAAAAAAGCACAAGCAGGAGAAAACCACGGGTAAACAGGTAAATAGACATAAAAACAACTGTTAACTGTGAATGTACAGGTAAATTGAAGGCATTTGATGCTGGCAATAGATCTCACTTTATTTTTACAGCCTTAACTGCGTAAATCCGATTAGCCTGATGGTTACCGGAACAAAAGAAATAAAAAACAAAGAGCATCACACTTGAAAAGATTCTTCAGGATATCGGCAAGGTTTGTATTGGTTTTGCTGATGCTCCTGCTGGCATTATGGTTGTTGATACAGGCACCATTCTTTCAAAACTGGCTGGCAAAAAATGCGGCAAAACGCCTGAGTAAAGGCTTGAAAACAACGGTTCGTGTTGATAATGTCAGTTTCCGACTTTTCAATACCGTTAACCTGGAAGGGCTGTATGTTGCCGACCGTCACAACGATACCCTCCTTACTGCTGGCCTGATGCAGGTTAATATTACTGACTGGTTTTTTGCAAAAGATAGCGCCGATCTGAAATACATTAAGCTGGTAAATGTAAATGCGAATCTTTACCGCAACGATAGCATCTGGAACTACCAGTTTCTGATAGATTATTTTGGTAGCGGTTCCAAAAAGAAAGACACAGCAGCAACCGGTATAGCACTGCACCTGAAAGTTGTGGACCTGGAAAACGTTCATCTCCGAAGGTCAGACAGGTGGCGTGGGAGATTCCTGGTAGCAGGCGTGGAAAAATTACACCTCGAAGCCAACCAGATCAGTTTCAAAAAAAGCATTTTCGATATTGCCAGTCTTGAACTAACTAAACCCGAATACCGGGAACTTAAAAAATCAGGTTTATGGTCAGCAGCGGATTCAATTGCTTTCTGGAATCCTAAAACGCTGGCTGCATTGGCAGATACAACTCCCAAAGAAATAAACCCTAAGGGCACCTTATTTCTAATCCGGTCCCTTACATTAAAAGATGGCACGCTGGAGTTTTACAACCGGCAAAAAGTGCCCTCCGAAAAAGGCCTGTTCGACAGTAGAGATATCCTGGTAAATGGTATAACCGGCACATTCAAGGACGTATCTCTTGTTGAAGATACGATGATGGCAAAAGTTGACCTCAAAGCCAACGAGCGAAGCGGCGTTGAATTGAAGCGATTAAAAACATCCCTTCGTGTCGATCCGCATATTATTGAACTGGCCGACCTGGATCTGCAGATAAATAATAGCCGCTTAGGAGATTATTATGCCATGCATTTTGAGAATCTCGAAGCCATGGATCGCTTTATTGACAGTGTGAGAATAGTGGCTAGAATTAAGAACAGCACTGTGGATATGCAGGATATCGGTTTTTTTGCCCCACTGTTAAAAACAAAGAAACAAGTGGTTCAGTTAACAGGAAACGCCACAGGTACCGTCAGTAATTTCTTTATAAAAAATCTTGATCTTAGGGCAGGACAAAGCAGGCTTACCGGTGATTACAGCATGGTAGGTTTAACCGACATCGAAAAAACGATCATCAATTTTGAAACAGATGGTTCTCAACTGGCATTGAATGATGTAGCAGTTTGGTCACCGCAACTGTTGGATCTGAAAAATACACCCGTTGGAAACCTGGGAACCGTCACGTACCGTGGAAGTTATGCGGGAACTATTTACAATTTCATGGCCAAAGGCTCTATTCAAACCGATGTGGGAAGTATGGAAGCCGATTTCAAAATGAATATGGAAGGTGCAGCAAAGGGTTATTCCGGAATTATCTCCAATGCCAGGTTTAATGCAGGCAAATTGTTGAATGTGAAAGACCTCGGTGATGTGCATTTTAACGGCACCATTTCGAGTAACGGCTTTGGAGTTACCAATCCATTAAAGATCAAAGGCACCATTTTGCAGGGCCAATATGCAGGATACAACTACCGGAATATCGTTGCTGAAGGCATTTACAACCAAAATAAACTTACCGCTGCATTATCGCTGGATGATGAAAATATAGCAGGGAATTTTGAAACCGTTCTTGATTTTAATGCCAACAGCCGGCGTTATAATGGCCGGGGAATTGTTAGAACCGCCGATCTCAGGGCACTTGGTTTTATGAAAGACTCGCTTCGTTTTTCCGGCGAATTTGATGTGGACTTCAAAGGAAAAACTATTGATGATTTTCTTGGATACGCCCGTTTTTACAATGGCAAAATAGTGGCTGGTGCAAATCCTCTAAGTTTCGATTCATTATTGTTGCAGTCGGAGATCGACAGCGCTGGCGTCAAACGTTTATCGCTGCATACCAATGAAGCAGATGTAAGCATCGAAGGCAAATTCAACATCAGTAATCTTGGAAATGGTTTCCAGTATTTTTTCAGCCGTTATTATCCTGCCTTTATAAAACCACCAAAAACTTTGGTTGCAAACCAGGACCTGTTTTTTAATATATCCACCCGTCAAATCGAACCATTTTTAGGGTTTATCGACAAAAAACTGCATGGTTTAAATGATGCAAAACTTTCGGGAAGCCTGAATACCAATAAACGGGAATTACTGATCAATGCTGATATTCCTTTTTTCGCATATGATAAACTGCGGTTTACAAATGCTACCGTAAATGGTAGCGGTGATGCTAATTCACTGAACGTGATGGGCAGTATTTTCAATCTTGCTGTAAATGACAGCATAAATTTCCCCAATGCAGTAATCAGGTTGAACACTAACCAGGACACAACGCATTTTGTTGTGAACACCAGCACTACCGGGCCGCTCGGTGAGGCCCAGATCGATGCTGTGGTCTATTCAAAACCAAAAGGTTTCCAGGCCTTTTTTAATGAATCATCCTTTATCATCAACAATAAAAAATGGACGATCAACAGCAATGGCAATATTGCTCTTGATAATGGATACCTGACATCTACCGGTCTGACATTACAACAAAATGATCAGTCAATCCACATGTATACCCGCCCAAGTGGAGAAGGAAACTGGAATGATATTCATCTTGATATTAAAAATTTGATAACGGGTGACTTTTTACCCTACCTGCTGAAGGAGCCGAGGATGGAAGGATTAGCATCAGGCGCTGTGATTATTACCGATCCTACGGGAGCACTTCAGGTAAATGCTGATGTATCACTTGAACAGTTCCGGTTTAACGACGATTCAGTAGGTACGGTTAAGATCAATGCAGAATATCTAAACAGTACAAAGAAATTGACCGCACAAATTGAATCACCAAATAAGGAGTACGATTTCTCAGGGAAAGTAAATGTTGACCTGTCTGATACTTCGGGTGGAACTATAAATACAGTATTACCTATTCGTAACATGCGGATTAATGTGCTGGAAAAATATCTTACAGCGGTATTTGACCAGCTCGATGGATATGCCACGGGTGATATTCATATTGTTGGCAAACTGAAAAGCCCATCCCTGGTTGGGACGGTGAAAATGCGGGACGGATTGTTTAAAGTAGCGTACACAAAATGCGTTTATAAAGTTGATTCGGCTGTTCTGCAATTGGGAGATAATTATATCGATTTTGGTACCATGCAGTTAAAAGATGAAGCTAACAGGAAAGGTGAAGTGGAAGGCAGGTTTTATCACCGTTTTTTCGACAGCCTTTCTTTCAATTTAAAAATGCGGACGGATGGCATGCAGGTATTAAATACCTCGGGAAAAGACAATGAATTGTTTTTCGGAAAAGCAATAGCCAGGGCAACCTTTGATCTTACAGGACCACTTAATAATATGAATATCCGGATGTCGGCTACACCTACCGATTCTTCCCATATTTATATCAGTAATAAAACTACCCGCGAAACCGGCAATGCCGATTTCGTAGTCTTTAAAACCTATGGTACCGAAATGCAGGCGCAGGTTGATCCTGAGAAAACCAATTTTCACATGGATATCGACCTGAATGCCAACCCGCTTTGTAAAGTGGATGTGATACTGGATGAGGTAACAGGCGATATTATTAAAGCAGTAGGTAATGGCAACCTGAAAATACACACAGGAACCCTGGATGAGACCACCATGCGGGGCCGTTATGTTATTCAAACAGGAAGTTATAACTACAGTTTTCAAACCCTGATCCGCAAACCATTTACATTATCGGCAGAAGACGATAACTACATCGAGTGGACCGGCGACCCGGTAAATGCCAACCTGAATATCAATGCCCGTTATCTTGCCCGTAAAGTAAGCATGAGCACATTGGTGGGAAGTAGTGGCAACAATAGCGTTTTGGATAATAGTGCCAGGAATGCACAGGGCGATGTATACGTGCTGGCAAGAATTAAAGGTCCATTGAGCGCACCTGTGATCGATTTTGATATTGAACTGGCGAATAATAGTACCCTTAACAGTAACCTGAGTGCCAAAGACCTGATCACCAGGATCAACAACGATGCGAGTGAAAAGCTAAGACAGGTGACCTACCTCATCGTTTTTAAATCATTTGCACCCTATAAGGAAGGTACCAGTATCCGAAACCCGGGTACCGATCTTGCTGTAAATACTATCAGTGATATTGTAAGCCGCGAAATGGGAAAAATCCTGACAAGTGTTGTTCAACAGATCACCGGTGACCAGAGTCTGAATATCGATTTTAGTACCAATTTTTACAACAGTGCAGACCTGATAAATGGAACAGGCTCAAATGTGCAATACGATCGTGTAAACGTGGGCGTTAAATTAAATAAAGCCTATTTCAACAACAGGGTTGTAGTAAACGTGGGCAGTGATTTTGACCTGAGCGTAAGAAATACCGCCACCACAGGATTCCAGTTTTTACCGGACATAAGTGTGGAATTTATCCTGACTTCCAACCGGCGGCTCCGGGCTATTTTGTTTAAAAGAGATGACCTTGATATCAGCGGCCGGCGAAACCGGGCCGGTGCCAGCCTCAGTTACCGCAAAGATTTCGAAAAACTTATTGGGAGAGAAGAAGAGGATGTATTGTTTATCATCGGCAGGGAGGATAAAGACTAACAGATTTCTCCTGTAAGCTTACCTGTTTAGATACCCTGCTTTGAGCTAAAGTCCATATAGCTTTTCACTTTCAAATGACCCGGCATCTATGTCCGGGTATTATAAATTGTGCTGAAGTGAACACTAAATGCAAGAGCGGAATACGAGCATCAATTTTTTGCGTGTTGTTTGCCTGGGCCGTTACTATACGTTACCCCCGGCATTTATGCCGGGGAGTCAACTAAGGCGTCTTCTTATACCCCTCATTCAAACCTTTAACCAGTTCATCGGTAATGTTATTGGAGGAGTCTTTGAAATAGATAAAATCACCTGGTGAGTGCGATAAGATATAAGCGAACTTTTTGTCCTTATTATAATTCCGCAGGTAATCTTCAATTTTTTTATTGATATCCTGCATCAGTTTGAATTGCTGTTCCTGTAATTCCTGGCTCAGGCGTGCTTCCTTCTGTTGTAATTCGTTTTGCATCTGGTTTATTTCAGCCTGGGCTGCTTCGCCTTCCTGCTGACTCATGGTTGCCGCTTTTCCCTGCAATTGCTGGATGCGGTTCATATAGCTCTTTTTAGTTGCGTTCAAATCGTTGCTGATAGCAGCCTGGCGGCCTTTCAGTTGATCCTGCACATCTTTTATATAATTGTAATGACGTTCAACGGTATCCATTTCAAAATAAGCGATACTGGCTGCAACCGGGCTTGTGGTTGATTCGCTTTTTTTAACGCTGTTTGTTTTTGCTGGAGAAGGAGATTTAAAGAACAGGAAAAATAACACGGCAATTGCCACAAGGCAAATCACATTCAGTAAAGTGTTCACGTTTTTCATTAAAACCAATTTTGCCTGCGAATGTAAAGTTTGAACACCACAATCCTTGTTAAAAACCAATTGGTTATTATTCTAATGTCTCCTCCATTCAAAACATAGCAGTTGCTACTAAGTTTCAGCAGGATTTTTAACTATTCATCGCTTTAACTTCACCGAATGAAGATTTTTCTTTGGTCTGTAGGAGGTAAGCATAATAGTTATATACAGGAAGGGGTTACAGATTTTACAGCAAGGATCTGTCATTATTTTCCCTGTGAATGGAAATTGATTGCTCCTCCAAAAAATGCCGCCAGCATTTCGCAAAACGAGCAAAAAGATTTTGAAAGCAAATCATTGCTCGAAGCTATAGATCCAATTGATTATGTAGTACTACTGGACGAAAGAGGTAAAATGCTAAGTTCTACCAAACTTGCCGACCTAATTGGAGAACGGGCGCTGAATGGTGCTAAGAAAATTCATTTTGTGATTGGAGGCGCTTTCGGAGTAAACGATCAGCTACGTAAACGTGCCGACCTGGTATGGCAATTATCTCAATTGGTTTTTCCGCATCAACTGGTAAGGCTAATACTTTGCGAACAGGTTTACAGGGCCTGCACCATTTTGAGAAATGAAAAGTATCATCATGCATAAAAGACCTTTATGCACTTAAAATATCCAAGCAATTCATCTGTTTATATTAATAGTTACCAGTTTTAAAAAACATCTTCAATCATGTAATAGCTGGTATTGCCATCGGCTTTGTTTATGATCGATAAAATATCAAATTGAATGTCTTTCCATTCAGGGTGTAGATACAGATAGTTTTCAGCCGCCTCTTTTAGGTGTTTCAATTTAGGTCCCTTAACTTTTGTTTCCGGGAGGGCGAAGTCGAGGTTGCTGCGGGTTTTTACTTCAACAAAATGCAACACTTTTTTTCGGGAAACGATTAGGTCAACCTCGTTGCGCCGGCTCCTAAAATTTCTTTCAATAATAGTGAACCCCTTGTTTTCAAGGTAAATGCCTGCAAGCTCTTCGCCGGTTTTTCCGGTAGTAATATGATCGGCCATTTTGATAATAGTTATTATGCGGGAAAAAAATACCGGACAGGATTAACAAGGTTCCGTTTTAAGGTGGAGGGTCCTAAAAAGAACATGAGTGCTCCCTGCAAAATAGATCGTTAGCCCGGCGATTCCAGCCAGTTGTTTATATCTGTGTATTGCGGGTAAAATGTAAATACAAAAATGGCTGCCGGGGTCGGGCATGCCCTAACGTATTTCCTGGAATACAGGCATTGAGAAGCTTTTGCAAAAACGAATAGGTGGATTTAATTTGTCCAAATACAAAGGGTTCTATCCGCACAATTATGTTTCCTTTATTCATTATCCTTTATTTTTACACCCTTCTTTAAAAGTTTACTATGAATTTCAACCGTAATACGTTGCTTGCATTTGCGCTGCTAATCATGGCAACTGCCCTTTATCGCGTGGTTCCTTACGACATGCGTGCAGGATGGCTGGGTGCCCCGCAATTTGCAATGGCTTTGTTCGCAGGTTCTGTTATTAAAAGCAGGAAATGGGCTTTTGCGCTCCCTGTTTTTTCGATGCTGATCAGCGATATCGTGATGCAGGTGCTGCATTATTATAACCCGGGGTTAATGCCTGGTTTTTATAGCGGACAGTTGTTAAACTACCTTCTAATTGCTTCATTAACTGTTATTGGATTTTTTATCAATCGTCGCAAACTGGTTGAGATTGGAGCTGGTATTTTAGCCGCACCTACCGTTTATTTCCTGCTTTCTAATTTTATAGTTTGGGCAGGTAGTGGTGGCTGGCAGCGTTCAAAAACTTTTGCAGGTTTGATCCAATGTTATGCCGACGGACTTCCATTTTATAAATTACATTTATTGGGCACAGCTGTTTGGAGTATAGTATTGTTTGGATTGTTTCAACTGGTAGCACAATCAAGGCAAACTGCAGTAAGGGTAAAAGCCTAGCACTTTAAATAATTGCAAGGAACCCGCTTCGGCGGGTTTTTTATTTTAATCTCCCTGGCAATTTTTAACTAAAGAAAAGCAGCGCTTTTATGGTCGATATCGAAACCATTAAAAAAGATTATGATAGCATGCCCGATGCCGCACTACTGGCATTGCACCAGGAAAACTATAGCCTTACACAAAAAGCTAACGAGGCCTTGCAGCAAGTGTTACAACATCGCGGACTGGTGCAGGAAACGGAGGATTTCTCTACAATTAAGGGAAGCAGCTCCTTTGTAGAAAATGCTTTTTTGCAGGAACAACTAATGCAATGGAAAAAAGAGGGGCAGGATGATGCGGTAATTGCTGGCAGGCTCGCTTATGAAAATATACCTGTGGAACAGGTAAACTACTTGTTGAAAGAGATGTATGCCAACATCCGGGAACAGGTAATGCAAGCAGAAGCCAATCGCCTTAGTGCATTTATAAGACTGTGTTGTGGCGTGGCCGTATTGATTATCGCTTTTCTAGCCCAATTAAACAGGGCTGCTTATTTTATCGGGCTTATGCTGGTATCCCTTAGCATAGTTCAGGCTGCTATTGCAGATACCAAACGAAGCAGATTGAAAAGTTTGATGCAACCACCGGCACCCGAGGTTGCTGATTACTAATTGTGTTTTCTTAATAGGAGCCTATTTATACTTTCCTGTAGTTAGTACCTGCTGCTCATTAATACGATTATATTACTTTAGCCCCCAACTACCTTTATTTTTAATGATTTTAATAGTTGATGATAAAAAGGAAAACATCTATTCGCTGCAGTCTTTGTTGCAACTGCATTCTTACGATGTTGATACTGCTTTAAGTGGCGAGGAAGCTTTGAAAAAGGTATTAAACCGGCAATATGAAATTATAATACTGGATGTGCAAATGCCCGGCATAGATGGTTACGAAGTAGCCGAAACCTTAACTGGGTATAGCAAAACAAAGAACACGCCCATCATATTTTTATCTGCTGTAAATATCGATAAAAAATTTATTACGAAGGGCTATGCTGCTGGCGGCGCCGACTACCTGACCAAACCCTTTGACCCCGACTTACTGCTGCTGAAAGTGAAAACCTTTTGCCGGTTACATGCGCAAACGCAGGAACTTAAAATGGCACAGGAATCTTTGAAAGCAGAAGTACACACCCGCATACTGGCCGAAAAGGCTTTACTGGAAGCCAACCTGCAACTCGAAGAAAAAATAAATGATCGCACAAGGGATTTGTTGCGCATCAATAAGTCGCTCGAAGAAAGCAATACTGACCTGCAGCAATTCGCTTCCATTGCTTCTCATGATCTGCAGGAGCCTTTGCGAAAGATCATGATATTCAGCCGTATGCTGCAGGAGAAATTTTTAAACAGCCAAAGCGGGGGGCACCAATACATTGAAAAAATTTTCAGTGCGTCAAACCGCATGCGCAATCTTATAAACGACCTGCTTGAGTATTCTAAATTATCAGATACTCCGCAGTTTGTACTTACCGATTTAAACCCCATCCTGGCTGAAACACTATCCGATCTTGAACTGTTGATCGATGAAAAAAAAGCAAAAATATTTGTTGAATCTATGCCGGTGCTGGAAGTGATTCCAGGTCAAATGCGGCAGGTATTTCAGAACCTGCTTAGCAATGCTTTGAAATTTTCCGGGCACGATCAGCACCCGGTAATAAATATTTCCTGTGAAAAAACAAATGTAATAAGTACCGGCATGAATGGCATGCCAGAAGAAGGTATTCGCATTTTTATCCGCGACAATGGTATTGGTTTTAATGAAATGTACCTGCACAAAATATTTAATATTTTCCAGCGCCTGCATCAATCCGAATACGAGGGTAACGGCATCGGGCTTGCCATTGTAAAAAAAATCATTGATAAGCACCATGGCACATTAACAGCCATTAGCAAAGAAGGAAATGGGGCCACTTTCATTATTGAGCTGCCTCTTCGCCAGTTTACTACCTATCACTCTGCCAATTCCATCCCGGCCTAAATAAACCGCATGAAATCAAATTTTAAAAGAAATCTTGTAGTAGGTTATTCTGTTTCTCTTTTCTTGCTTATAGTAAGTTCCGCCGCATCTTTTATCAGTATCCGAAACCTTCTTACCAACCTGCGTAAAGTGGATGAAACCAATAATACCATTCTGAAGCTGGAAAATGTCCTGGGCGTATTACGGGATGCAGAAACAGGTCAGCGTGGGTATTTGCTTACCCGGGAAACCCGATTCCTGGAACCTTACAACGGTGCAGAAGACAAGCTAAATATTGCCTTAAAAGAGATCCGGGTTCTTACACAGAACGACAAAGTGCAGGCCCGGGCAACGGAAAATTTGGCTAAGTTGACCCACACCCGTATTGAATCGCTCGCAGCCCGGATAGAGGAAAAGAAAAAAGGGTTAGAGCCTACCGTGGATGTCCTGATGTTTGGAAAACTGAAAATGGATCAAATAAGACAGTTGATAGGAGAAATGACTGGTCGTGAAAGATTATTATTGATTGCACGCACCAATACTATGAACAGTTTTGCGGCTGCTACACCGGTCCTTATTCTGCTTGCCTCCCTGTTATCAATTATCGTTACCGGGGTTTCATTTTATCGCGTTTCGAACGATTTTAACCAGCGGTCAAGACTTCAAAACGAATTGTTGCAAAAAGATGAGGAAACCTCGAAACGTCTTTCGTTCATCCAGGCTATTGCTGAAAAAGTGTCAGCAGGAGATTACAAAGCTCGTGTCAGCGATGAAGGAAAAGATGTATTGGGCAACCTGGCTTTTTCTCTGAATAAAATGGCGGAGTCACTCGATTTTTCGTTTACTAATTTGACCGATAAGGAGTGGTTGCAAACAGGAATTGCAGTACTTAACGAAAAAATGATCGATGAAAAGGAACTTGGAAAGCTTACCTACAACATCATTGGTTATATGGCCAGTTACACCAACTCGCAGGTGGGCGCATTTTACCTGGTTAAAAACCAGGAATCGCTGGTACTCAGTGCCAGTCTCGGGCTTACCGATGCTGAAAATAGAAGAGAGATCAGGATGGGCGAAGGCTTAGCCGGGCAATGCGCCCTGGCAGGCAGGCAGATGGTATTGAACGAAGTGGAAGAAGCTGCTTACACCATCGATTTCTCGGCAGGAAGCATTAAGCCCAAAAATGTTGTTGCCATCCCTGTATATTATGAGCGCCTTTTAAAAGGTGTTATTGAACTGGCATCTACCGGAACTTACAACGAGGTGACATACGAGTTTCTTAAAACAGCATCCTTTAACATCGGCATGGCTATTCATGGTGCCAAAGATCACCAGCGTTTGCAGGAATTACTGGCAGAAACACAGGCGCAGTCAGAAGAACTGCAGGTGCAGCATACCGAGCTGGAAAATATAAACGCGGAGCTGGAAGCACAGGCTGAAAAACTACAGGTTTCAGAAGAAGAACTGAGGATGCAACAAGAGGAATTGCAGCAGTCGAACCAGGAGCTGGAAGAGCGCAGCCGGCTGTTGGAAGAAAAGAACGAATTGATACTCGAACGTAACCTGGATATACAGCGCAAAGCAGAGGAGCTGGAACTTAGCACCCGCTATAAATCGGAGTTTCTTGCGAATATGTCGCATGAACTACGTACACCTTTGAATTCTATCCTATTGTTGTCGAGATTATTATCTGAAAACCACGAGCAAAATCTCTCCACCGACCAGGTGGAATTTGCGAGAGTGATCCAGAGTTCCGGCACCGGGTTACTCACCCTTATCGACGAAATACTAGATCTGTCGAAAATTGAATCGGGTAAAATGGAATTGCAGTACGAGCAGGTAAACATTGCGGCGCTGAAAGACGAACTGCACGGCATGTTTTTTCCCATGGCAAAAGAAAAAGGCATCGGCTTTGAAATAGAGGTGGCAGAGCGCTTTCCGTCTAATATAGAAACGGATAGGCTGCGGGTAGAACAGATCCTGCGAAACCTGGTTTCAAATGCGCTGAAATTCACTAAACAAGGAACTATTACCCTCGACATCAGCAAGAAAGGGGGCGCCTACAGTTTTGCCGTAACTGACACCGGCATCGGTATTCCAAAAGACAAACAACAAACCATTTTCGAAGCTTTCCAACAGGCCGACGGATCTACCCGCAGGCAGTATGGCGGAACAGGCCTTGGTTTATCCATCAGCCGTGAACTGGCTAAACTGCTGGGAGGCGAAATATTGCTGACCAGTGAACCTGGAAAAGGCAGCACATTTACCTTGTTATTGCCCCTGCAACCAAAGGAAACGCAACCTGCCAGCCCGGATGCACCGGCAAAGCAGCTAACAGCCGGGCCGTCCCTTAATAACTATTCAACCCCCGAACATGATTCAAACCAGTATCTCTCGACCCGTATTCCGGATGCGGTGCCGGATGATCGCGATCAAATTTCGAAAGATGATAAAGTGATCCTGGTAATTGAAGATGATGCGGCGTTTGCCGCTTCCTTATTGAATTTCACCCGTAGCAAAGGTTATAAATGTCTTGTGGCTGTAAGGGGCGATGAGGGCATTTCCCTTGCAAGACGCTACAAGCCGGCTGGTATTTTGCTGGATGTGCAACTGCCTGTAAAAAGCGGCTGGGATGTTATGGACGAACTAAAAGGCGATCCTGAAACGCGGCCCATTCCTGTACATATGATGTCGTCGCACGAGGTGAAAATGAAAAGCCTTAATTCCGGTGCGGTAGACTTTATCAGCAAACCGGTTGCTTTTGAAAAGCTAGCCACCATTTTCGAGAAAATTGAAGCTGCACTTACGCGACATCCAAAAAAAGTGCTGATCGTGGAAGAAAATACCAGGCATGCTGAAGCGCTTTGCTACTACCTGGAAGGCTATAATATAAACGCGGAGATTCAAAGCAGTGTAAGTGCTGGCATAAAAGCCCTGAGCCGCGATGAAGTTGATTGCGTGGTGCTGGATATGGGTATGCCAGGTAAACAGGCGTATGATACCCTGGAAGAAGTAAAACAAACGCCTGGTATGGAAAACCTGCCGATCATCATTTTTACCGGCAAAAACCTCTCGCAGGCAGAGGAAATGAAGATCAGGAAGTATGCTGATTCGATTGTAGTTAAAACGGCGAATTCCTACAATCGCATACTCGATGAAGTATCGTTGTTTTTACACCTGGTGGAAGAAAACAAAACAACGGTAAAAGCAAACCGTTACCGCAAATTGGGCAACCTCGACGAAGTGCTGAAAAATAAGACTGTATTAATTGCTGATGATGATGTGCGAAATATTTTCTCCCTGACCCGCTCGCTGGAAAAGCATGGCGTGCAGGTTTTGTCTGCAATGGATGGCAAAGAAGCCATACAAAAGCTGGAGGGAAATGGAAAAATTGACCTTGTGCTGATGGATATGATGATGCCGGAAATGGATGGATATGAATCGATCGCACAGATAAGGAAAAATAACAACTTTAAAAAACTGCCGGTAATTGCCGTAACTGCAAAGGCTATGACAGGTGACCGGGAGAAATGCATTAATGCCGGCGCCAGCGATTACATTACAAAACCGGTGGATGTAGACCAGCTGATCTCGCTGTTGCGGGTTTGGCTATATGCCAAATAAGACCGCACTGGTATGGTACAGTAATTTAATTATCCTTGCAAAAGGACAATGATGGAGCAGAACAAAACAATCCTGGTAATTGATGATGATACTAGAAATGTATTCGCTATGTCAGCTGTGCTGCGTTCACGGGGGTATACCTGTCTTGGTGCATTGAGCATGGCAGAAGCATTTGTGCATTTAAACGCAAAGAAAAACATCGACCTGGTTCTGATTGATATGATGATGCCGGGAATGGATGGTTATGAAGCGATTCCGTTGATCCGGGAGGGTTTGCAACAGGCGAAGTTGCCGTTGATTGCGGTAACGGCACAAGCAATGCCGGGAGACCGGCAAAAATGCCTGGAAGCCGGTGCCGATGACTACCTGGCGAAACCGGTGAATACCGACAAGCTTTTCAAAATGTTGGATAATTATTTACAAAATGAGACTTCCTGAATATGGTGAAGGAGGATGAACTGGAATTGTTACTGCAGACGTTATACCAGCTTTATGGATACGACTTTACCAATTATGCCAAAGCTTCTCTAAAAAGAAGGGTAAACCGGCTGCTGGTGATCGACCGTTTCCCCAGCTTTGCGGAGCTGTTTTACCAGGTAAAAAACGATCCTGATTACCTCTCTCACGTGGTTCAGCAACTTACGGTTAATGTAACTGAGATGTTTCGTGATCCGCTGCTTTTTAAAGCCATTCGCGAACAAGTTTTACCAATTTTGGCCACACACCCGGTTATCCGCATTTGGCATGCAGGTTGCTCCACGGGGGAAGAAGTGTATTCCATGGCCATTTTACTCCAGGAGGCCAACCTGCTGCACAAATCCTTATTATACGCCACCGATATTAATCCGCTTGTAATCGAAAATATACGCAGAGGCATATTTCCTGTAAGCCAAATGCAGCAATATTCAGAGAATTATCATGCTTCTGGCGGCAGGGAAGAATTTTCGAAATACTATACCGTTAAATATGATTTGGTGAAGTTTGATGAAAGCCTGAAAAGTAAAATGATCGTAGCAACGCACAACCTGGTTGCCGACCGTTCGTTCAATGAATTTCAACTCATACTTTGCCGCAATGTGCTTATTTATTTCGATAGGGACCTGCAGGAAAAAGTATTGAACTTGTTCGATCAGAGCCTGGAAAAACTTGGTTTCCTTGTACTTGGTTCTAAAGAGAATCCCCGGTTCACCGATTTTTCAAAAACATATACCCAGCTAACAAACAACCAAAAAATATGGCGGAAGATGGGCTAAGCTATAAAGTGGTAGTAATTGGCGGGTCGGCTGGCAGTTTAGAACTGGTGCTAAAAATTACTCAAGCCTTCCCGCTTAATAGTGGTGCCATTTTTATAGCTGTGGTACATCGTAAAAGCGATGCTGACTCTATACTTGCCAGCCTTCTTGCTTCCCGCACCTTGCTGCCTGTACGGGAGGTAGAAGATAAGGAAACCATACAGCCAAATACAGTGTATTTGGCTCCCCCGGATTATCACCTGCTGGTAGAAGATCGCTTGTGTTTTTCTCTCGACCGTTCAGAAAAAATTCATTACAGCCGCCCCAGCATAGATGTCACCTTCGAATCTGTGGCCCATACTTTTGGCGCAGCCACCATCGCTGTTTTATTGAGCGGTGCGAATGCCGATGGCGCTGAGGGCATGCTCTCCATTAAACAAGCTGGTGGCATTACCCTTGTGCAGGATCCGTCAACAGCAGAAGTAGCGTATATGCCGCAGCAAGCTATACGGCAAGAGGCCGCTTCCCATATTATTGCAGCAGATGAGTTGCCGGGATATATACGGAATATGCTGGAGGCAGTATAAAGTCGCCGGTTAGTCAATAATTAAATCACCCACTCGTATCACACCGCCTCCATCAAACAATAGATTCTGGCCGAAATATACTTTGTTGTTGCGCGCCCGGTAGGTTGCCAGTGTTTTAATAGGCTCTTTTGATGCGATGGCGGTATTTTGATCGATTGTTGGAATCGGGCAGCGGGCACAAGGTTTCACACCATACAGGTTGATCCCGTTAATTGCAAAATGACTCATATCGTCTTCATGGTAAGGCTCACCACCCGTAAAAACAATATTTGGCCGAAAACGATTCATTGGCACCGGAATATCAAGGCGACTGTTCAAATCATCCAGTGATGATTGCCCAATCATCAGCAGGGGATAAGCGTCCGACAAACTTGTGAGTTCTCCATTGAAAGAGTAACTATCATCAACCCTTCTGCTACAGTTATCCGGCATATACACCAGCCTGCAGGATCTTTCCAAAATGTTGGAAAGCCATGCATCAGCAGCCGGGTCAACTAACTGCAGTTCGCAAATATCATCCCATATTACTGCCGTTATATTTTCTCCTTTTGGAGTAAATGGAATTATTAACTGATCGCCATTTATTTTATGAGTAATACTTAAACCATCGGCCAGTATACCTGGTTGAAGTAAGGCCAAGCGGGGTGATTCACGTTGAGAGATAAAGCGGTTGTTTTGATCTACCAGCATCCAGCGGCGGTCATATTCAAAGCCGCGGTCTGTAAGACGCGCCGTAGTAAGATCAATGCCGCCCATCGATTTAACCGGGTAGGTATAAAGCTGGCTGATTGTAAGCATAAAAAAAACCGGGATGATTGGGTGCAAGATAAAGCCCGGCTGCATAGATTAACGTAAATGCAAAAGCTTATAGTCTTTGCACTTAGCCAAGTACATAGCAATTTAAAGCCTTAACCACCTACTTTTGGCTTGCGGGTAATATTGTAAATTACCAGCCCGGCACCTGCAAAAAGAAAGGCAAACAACGGACCGAAAGTTGTACCGATCAAATCTCCAAACATCAGACCTGCCGCAATACCAGCTCCAATAATACCCACCTGGATCCAGAAATCGCTTCTTGCGAGGTTGGGATTCATTCCCCTTTCGATCAGGGCCATACGTTCTTTGTTTTTTGCTGTAATATACAGGTAAGCGATACCACCAATAGTTAGGATTACTAGGATGGCCACAAGTACAAACAATAAAAAAATACCTTTTTCCATGATAAATGATTTGAAAGTATGACAGGCTGGAGATAGCATGCGGTTACAAATATTTTGAAATATATTTTTGTAACCGGCGAAACATAATAGCTGTCTTATATTGAAGTGACGGAAAATAGCGACCTTTTAATTATTCAGAAAGTACTGGCGGGCAACAGGCATGCTTATGCGATGTTAGTCGACAGGTACAAAGACATGGCCGTTGGTCTTGCCTATAACATTTTATTGAACAGGGAAGATGCAGAAGAAACGGCGCAGGATGCTTTTATAAAAGCTTATGGTTCGCTTTTTTCCTACAGGGCCACTGCTAAATTTTCTACCTGGCTTTATCGCATCATAGTAAACTGCGCATTAAATAAAAGGAAGCTCAAAAAATATCCTACAATAAGTATTGATACTGCTTTGCAGGAAACATTGGATATCGATTCAGGCGATACTTATTCCACTATCATAAGCAAGACAGGAAAAGAACATATCCGGGAAGCATTAGAATCCATAAGTTACAATGAACGCATATGTATCAGCCTGTATTATCTAAGTGAATTGTCGGTTGACGAAATACACAACGTTACTGGCATCACCAACAGTAACATAAAAGTATTGTTGTACAGGGGTAGAAAAAGCTTGTTTGCCTCGCTGCAGCAGCGTTTGAAAAAAGAAGTAAATGATTTAATATAAGGCTATGGAAAAAGAGGATGTTCTAAAAAAAATACTTGAGAGCGGCAGCTCAAAAGCTCCGGCAGATTTTACCGCCAATACCATGTTGGCTGTGGAAGCTTTTGCAACGAAACCCATCGTTTACGAGCCATTGGTTCCGCCTTTAATGAAACGAATATTTATTACTTGTTTTGGCACTGTATTGATGCTGGTTTTATTAGCAGCCATATCAATAGTATCGCCCGAAATTGATTTTATAAAAATGCTGAGGTTGCCCGATATTTCTCCCGAAACCTATCAAAAAATCATCAGTGGAATTATTGTGTTCTGGTGTGTTTTTGTTATAAATAAATTATGGACAAAACACCGGTGGCGGTTGTTTGCAATGCATCAATAACTTGTCCTGTTATCCACTTTTAAAGAAAAAATTTATCGTTTATGTTGCGGCAGTTGCATTTAAAAGTGCATACTGCCGCTACCATTAAAACCGGTGTTTTGCCTTTACTTCCGCCAGGTTTTTGAAAGTTGTGGCCGATTTGCGGCGGCTGATTGTCACTTTATCACCGTTGGTGAGCCTTACCATTTTATGATCTCCAAAATTAATTTCAGAGATATAGGTTTTATTAACCAAGTGGCTGCGGTGAACCCTTGTAAACATTTGTTCGGGAAGCCGGTTTTGGCACCACATCAGCACTTTACTTACCACCAGGGTCGAATGATTGGCCAGAAAGATCTTACTGTAATTATTCAACGCTTCGATCCTGATAATCTGGTCTGCCGCAATGTTGTGAATGCCTTTTTGTGAAGTAAATTTTATTTGCATAAGGTGTTTTTTAAAAAGAAGCTGATCGGCATTAACTATAAAACCGGCAGCTGTGAATGGATGTAGTAATAAAACCCGGGCTGGTGAATGCAGTATTTTCGAATTGCTTCGGGTTTACCTACCGTTTAATCCTGGCAATACGCCAATCGAAATACAACCAAACAAGGCCAGCTAAAACAAGGGCCGCCAGCAGTATAAAAAGTTGGAAGCGCCGTTTTGGTAGCATACGATTTAGTGCCTGTTTGTTCTCGCTCCAATAATAGTCTTTCGGAACACCGAAAGCTTCAAAATTCACCAGACATATTATGGACATCGACCGGACAAAAAATGGACATTTTATGTAAATTGTTGATTAACAGGAATTACAATGTTTTAAGTCGTTCTACCTAAACAACCCGGGCGAGGAGTGAATCAGCTTTTAACAGAGATTCCAAAACACAACAACATTGACAATTCTACAAAAGAGGGCTTGTGTAAAAACTTGAGTTACATTCGGGAATTCTTTCGCGATCAGCATGTCGAACTTGTATTTATTAACCAAATTCCTTGTAGTAATTCTTTTGATCAGTTGCTGGCCGGCAAACTGCGCTACGGCTCAATATCCATCCGATTCACTTAAAGTTTGGGTAAAGAATCTCTCCAAAAAGTCCAGTTCAGGTAACAGTCAGTTTGACCTGTTATTTAAAAGAAACGATACTTCCAAAGTAGCCGAAAGAAATTCGTTACTGGAAGCTATGAAGGATCAAGGCGATTTTTCAAATCCTTATTTTAATGCGAGATATTACCTGTATGCCGCTACAATATCCTACCAAAACGCATTGCCGGCTGAGAGTGATACGGTAAAACCACTGTGTTTGGAAGCTCTAAAAACAGCTTACGAGTTGGGTGATGAAGAGCTGATTGGTTTTGTAAGCTGGTATTTTGGAAACCTGATGCATGTTCATCACCACAACGAACTGGCCGTGATGTATTGCCTGAACGCAGCAGATATCGCCGAAAAAACGGGCATCAAATTAGATTTTGAACGTTATTGGGTGCTGGGGGATGTGTTGTATTCGGTTAGAGAATACGAGAAAACTATTTATTACTGTAAGATTGCCATGCAGTTGATGCGCCAACATTACTGGCTGGCAAATTGTGTAAATACAATAGCACTCAGTTATCAAAAGTTGGGCAAGTACGATTCAGCCATTTTGTATTATGATTCAGCATTTTTATTTATAAGAAATTTTGGCAACGATCGTAAGATCGCCGAACTATGGAAAGGTATTATCTCCGGTAATAAAGGTCAGGTGTATTTTCTACAAGGCAAATACAGCCAGGCGATGCCTTTGTTTGAATTAGATTACCAGCTTAGCACCAAACATCAATTAACTGATAATGCAGCTAATTCGTTGCAATGGGCTGCTAAAACGAACCTTGTGCTGGGAAATTCCGCTGCTGCTCTGCCGCAAATCCGGGAAGCCTTTAGCCTGCTGGCCCAGGCACCTGTAAGAAGTTATTACCAGAATTTGTACAACACTGCAGCCGATATTTACAGGGCTGCGGGAATGCCCGACAGCGCATTTTACTTTGGTAGCAAATACCTTAGCCTGCACGATTCAATAGAGGCAGAAGTGGCCAGCAGCCGTATGGAAATAGCCCGCATCCGGCTGGAGAATGAAAAGAATTATTACAGTATCCGCAACTTCGGCCAATTGCGAAACGAAGAGATTGCCAGGAGAAACCTGGTCATTACCGGTATCCTGTTAATGGCAATTATTGGCATTTTATACATCAACAGCCTGCGGGTAAAAACAATCCATCGCGAGCAAATTATCGTTGAACGAAACCGGCATGTAGAAATCGAAATAGCTGCGGCTAAAAAACAACTGGAAACCTTTACACAAAGGCTGGTGGAAAAATCGGAGATCATTAGCCAGTTGCAGCAACAGCTTACAGATACTTCGCTTACAACGTCACAGCACGATGCCATTACCCAGTTACTTCAATCCACTATCATTACTGAAGATCAGTGGCTGACTTTTAAAAACCTGCTGGAAAAAATTTATCCCGGTTTCTTTTTGCGCCTCAAGGAAAGCTACCCCGGCATCACTATTTCCGAACAACGCATGGCCGCATTTTCAAAATTGCGGTTATCAACAAAAGAAACAGCAACCATGCTGGGCATTTCCGTTGAAAGCGTACATAAAACCCGCCAGCGACTTAAGCAACGTCTCAATTTACCTGGCGAAACAAAGCTGGAGGAATACCTGGCGGCATTTTGATTAGCGCATTAAACAAAAACTACTCCCGGAAGTGGAGAGAAGTTGTAAGTAGTTATCACTTCACCCTCATATACTTTTCAATATTAACCCTGTTTATTCCTTCACCTTCAACCTTCTCAATACCGCTTTGAATAAGCGTATCATTTTTTACAACTACTGTAAATTTAAAATCATTGCCCTCCCAATTTCTTGCGCTGCAATATTCCAGATGTTCAGTATAAGAGCTATCGTTAAGTGAATAACTACCACCACCTGAAGTGAAACTCGCGGTGGAGTCTTTTCCTTTGTTCAGATCATGCTGTAAAAAAGCAAAATGAGTGTCATTGATAATCTTATGGAAGGAAATGTTTTTCGTGTAATCGGTCACTGTTGTATCTCCTTTTTCAATAACGGTGCCTGTAATTAGTTTCCAGGTTCCAACTAAAGAAGTCGGTGACTGTTTTGCCGCATCACCATCCGTCTCTCCTTTACACGAGAATAAACACGTAGTCAGTATTACAAATGCAATTTTGATTTTCATATTTTTTAATTTCTTACAACCTGGTATTTATAAATGCAGTTACAATCAAGCCAGCGAAAAGCAATAGACTTTCCCGACTATATGTTTTTGGATGAGCAAGATAGGGGAGGATTTTTGATCTGAATCTAAATACAAAATACAGTAACCACAGAGGACACGGAGGAATACACACGGAGAACACAGAAAATTTGTGATTTGTGATTTATGATCTGTGATTTAAATACAAATACAGTAACCACGGAGGACACGGAGGAATACACACGGAGAATACAGAAATTTTTGATTTTTGATCTGTGATTTAAATACAAATACAGTAACCACGGAGGACACGGAGGAATACACACGGAGAA
>JAZKGP010000017.1:0-121068 GCA_040385845.1 Bacteroidota bacterium
CCAGCAACTATAGCTACCAGCACAAACAATTACCAGCCGGATCTAACTACTACCGTTTATTGGTTAGGGATAAAAACGGCAGCAAGTTTTATAGCAGAACGGTTATTTTGACAATCAATACCAACATCACCCTTATAAAAGGTATGAGACCAACCATGGTAAGAACCCAGGCTTTTGTTGATATTTATTCGGTAAAAACGCAGGCAGTAAATATTACCCTGCTCGATATGGCGGGTCGTACGGTGGCTCAATACAAGCGGATAATAGCTGCGGGTGATAATAGTGTGCCGCTTAGTATCATCATGCTGGCACAGGGTCATTATAACCTACAAATAAAAACCGATGATGGCGTAATGTCGAATATTCGGTTTATGAAGGAATAGAAATTCCATCCGTTAGAATTGTTTAAGCGCAACACCAGGGAGCAATCCCAAAATGTTGCGCTTTTACTTTATGTATGATTCTAGCGATAAATAAGGTCCTGGCTAATACCTGCGTGGCCATTTCAAACTGCAATCGGGCAGAATCTTTGTTTCAGAAGCTAATTTATTTAGCGAAAATTCCCTGTTTGATACAATAGTGAGAAAATTTGCTTTTCAAAATGGGAAAACGAAGAAAAACAGCCGGACTTGAGATAAATCTTTTACGGCCGAAGTTAGTTTTGTGTTCTGATCGGGGTGAAATAAGAAGAAACTGTCAATATTCAATTTTTCACCTTGGTTTACGGATTGCTTCTGTTGTTCATTTTAATTGCCCATTAGTAAAAAAAGCGAATAGCCTTAACAAGCATGATTGCATGCCAAAAGGAAAACAAGCTTTTAAATAATTTTAAAAATGGAATTAATGAACACTATCACTTTTTTCTTATCAACCATCCGCCGATTTTTTCAACAGGGAAATTACATTACTTCCAGGTCATCATATGTAATGGTGCCATCATTTGTACCCCCGGTTAATGTTTATCCTTCAAAACGCCCGGGACCTTCCATTTACAGGGAACTATAACCAGGATAAGACCAACCGAATCGAAGAGATCCGGGTAAAGACAATAAAAGAATTGCCAGAAAGCATTCTTGAAAGAAAAATTTTGCCAAAAAAATTGGAAAGAAATAGATGACAGCGTAGTTTAGCTAAATGTTACCCAAATTGCCGGGTAATGGCTGCGATGAACCAGTGATCCTTTTATAAGAATCCTTATAAAGTCACCTGTCTTTGCGTTCGTCTAATTTCCGTTAGAAAAAAATTATTGAGCTGAATAGTTAAGAGATTAACTATAAGTATTTGTGAGATTTGGAAACAGCATCTTATAGATGAGTCTCCCGAATTAGTTTCAATAACTGTGCCAGAAATTAGATTTAAGAATATTTTTTAAACGCACCAGGATCATGACAACTAACACACTTTTTTTAACCTCAACTATAGGCTTTATTTCAACAACTATGCCAAAGTTGAATAAGGCACTAATTATATTTGGCCTCGTTATTTTCTCACAATCAGTTTCTGCACAGGAAGTTCAAAGCAGTAACACTACAATAGCAACAGCTACCTGGACAGGTGCCGTAAGCGCAGACTGGTGTAATTCCGCTAACTGGGCTGATGGCAAAATTCCTAATGAAACTTCTAATACAGTTATTCCTGCCGGCACACCAAATAACCCGGTTGTGGCTTGTAATTTTTCATTCAACGCTTTCACTGGTAATATCGATGTTCGGGCAGGTGCTACCTTAACTATCCCTACCAATAAGACACTCAACATCTACGGCAATTTCATTAATACCAATGAAAACAACTACCTAATTGCAGGCCGTGTAAATTTTAGTGGGCAAAATCAAATAGTGCCGGGATTTAAATATCATAGCCTTACAGTAAGTGGAGGGGGTTTAAAAACACTTGCTGGCAATGCAACTGTAAATGGCGTACTGGTCTTAACAAGAGGTGTGATTGTAACTAAAAGCGACAAATTGCTTACTCTTGGTTACAGATGTATGATCACTGCGGGTTATGGCAATGCATATGTAGATGGACCTTTAAAAAGATTAACCAATGCACCTTATAGCTATTCCTTCCCGGTTGGTGCGCAAGGGAAAGTTAGAAGCGTAGTTATAGCACCTGATAATTCAAATGAAGGATCTTACACTGTTTATTACCACCGGAATACTACTCCTGACAATGGCAAATTTGATTGCACCAACCTTTTGGCTAATCAACAGGAAGAATATTGGTCTGTTAGCCGCAGCGAAAATGCAGCCGATGCAATGGTTCAAATGGAATACATTAACAGCGGAGAAGCTAAAAGCTGGTCTAACAGGGTAAATCCTTCCGAAGAAACCAGTGTTGCTATCATTCAGAACACCAATGGCTCCTGGTCTTATAAGTCTGAAGCTGCAGCAATGGGTCTGCAGTCAATAGAGTCTTCTACACCTGCCGCATACGATGGTACACTTGGAAGCAGGCTTTCAACAAATAATAGTTATTTCACCTTTGGATATGGCTATTCCAGCATACTTCCTATTAAGCTGCTTTCTTTTTCTGGAAACCTGCAGGCAAATGATATTGCATTGGCATGGAGCGTAGAACAAGGCGATGACGTTATAACAACCGAATTGCAACATGGTCCAGACCAGGAACATTTTTCCAAACTTGCATCTTTCCAGGCCGAAAAAGGAAAACAGCTAAACTTCGATCATAATAACCTGGCAGCGGGTCCACATTATTATCGCCTGCTGATGAAAGACAAAGCAAATAACCTTTCGTACAGCAAAACTGTATTAGTGATTGTTCCTGATTATATTACCCGTATAAAAGGTTTGAAAGCAACCCTGGTAAGAAATGACGCGGTAGTAAAAATTGAATCATCCATCGACCAGAAAGTTGGCATAAACCTGTATGATATGGCTGGTCACCTGGTTAATAAATTACAAGCCAGTTTACAAGTGGGCGATAATGCTATTAGTGTAAATACTATGATGGTTACTCCCGGTATTTACAACATGTATGTTCAAACTGCCAATGGTACAAAAGCTTCATTGCGTTTTATGAAAGAATAACTCAAGAAATTATTCCAGTCAATGTTTAACGATCAACACACACCCGGCTACTTCAATTACATGTTATCATCAATAAGGTAGCAGGTACGTAGAAAGCCAAATTCAACTAATTGCCTAAGAAAAAAGCAAAAAATGCATGCGAATAATTTATTATGCATTTCGGGGGCCGGTTCAGTAATTGCCAGGAAGAAAAAGTTTGCTAATAATTGTGCCACCGAGCCGATTGCCAGTAATAAAACTCAATTGCCTTTATTTGTCATCCTGCTTTTATAAAGCGCTCGCTTTCATTTTGCCATTGGAAGATGTGAAAAAACAGGAATAAAATTCTGTATCCCGGGTTGCCATTTCGCCTGATTGTCAAATTAAAAAACAAGTTCAGCGCAGGGAGAATTTTTAAATTAGCAATTGCCGCAAACAAGGAAAAAATAATAAACCCATAAGACTTATTTCTTATGGGTTTTTGTATTTACAGTAAAAAAATAGTTACCTAATCGTTATAGATCCTGTTGATAGAAGCACGAAATTTTTCCATTACAACTTTCCGTTTCAATTTTAAAGTTGGCGTTAGTTCACCGCTGTCAATGGTCCATTCGGCAGGTAATAATTCAAATTTTTTAACCTGTTCAACCTTATTGAAATATGTATTAAATGCTTCCACCAAAGCTTTAAAATGCTCCTGGACTTTTGGTTCCCTTATCGCAGCTTCGTTACTGGTAAATGGAATACTTTGTTGGCGCATCCATTCCCTGAGCATCGGAAAACCAGGGATAATTAGTGCGGCGACAAATTTTTGTTCTGCGCCAATTACCATTACCTGCTCAATAAAAGGTGATTCCTTTAATTTGTTTTCTATGGGTTGTGGAGCAACATATTTTCCGCCGCTGGTTTTAAAAAGCTCTTTCTTGCGATCGGTTATTTTTAAATATTTTCCATCCCAAACACCTATATCTCCTGTATATAACCAGCCATCTTTAACTGTTTCAGCTGTTAGGTCGGGGCGGTTATAATAACCCATCATTACACTGGGACCTTTTACGAGGATTTCACCATCTTCAGCCAATTTAACTTCCTGCCCGATAAGTGGCAGTCCTACTGTTCCGAATTTTGTTCCTCCCGGTTTTTTGCAATTAACTGAAATTACCGGGCTGTTTTCGGTTGGACCGTATCCTTCATAAACAGGTATGTTCCCTGCATTGAAAATTCGTAGGAGTCTTTCCTGGCAAGCTGCTCCTCCCGATACAATAAATTCAATATTGCCGCCAAGACCTTCGCGCCATTTGCTAAAAATCAGTTTGTTGGCCAAAGCCAGTTGCATATTGTAAAACATGCCACCATTTTCGATGTTATCGTATTTTAAACCAAGCTCCACTGCCCAAAAGAATAATTTCTTTTTAATACCGGTTTGTTCATGCCCTTTGGAAATTATTTTCTCATACACTTTTTCCAATAACCTTGGAACGGTGGTAAATCCATGCGGTTTTACATCTTTCAAATCTTCTCCAATCGTTTCAAGGCTTTCACCATACCATATACTGATGCCGCTTGCCAGGTAAATAAAAGTTACCATCCGCTCGAATACATGGTTTAACGGAAGAAAACTCAATACTCTTTTTCCCGGGGCATCTTCAAACGGAAAACTGGCTTTGCTGCTGGTTACATTGCTTAGCAAATTGTGATGTGAAAGCATTACCCCCTTTGGATAACCAGTTGTTCCACTTGTGTAAATTATTGTAGCAATGTGTTCCGGTAAAATAGTCGCTTTACATGTTTCTACCTGTTTTAGTAAAGCCGGGGTTGCCAGTGTTGATATACTAGACCAATGTGCGGCACCGGGTATCACGTCAAAAGTGTAAACGCCTTTAAAACCTTCTACACGTCCTGAAATACTATTAACCTTGTCCAGCAGATCGGGGCTGCTAACAAAAGCGTATTTAATGCCGGCATCCTTAAAAATAAATTCCAGTTCAGACGGGTTGGTGGTAGGATAGATCGGGCAAAGAATAATTCCCGCCTGCATACAAGCCATATCTGTAAAAATCCACTCAGGGCGGTTGTTACTAAGAATAGCTACTTTATCTGCATTTTCTGCAGTATGATCAGCGCCGGTTAAGCCCAATGCAAGCAAACCTGCACTAAACTGATTGCAGATTTCTGCCACTTCCCGGCTGCTATAATGTCGCCAGCTACCATTTTCCTTCGCCGATAACATATCCGGCAAATTAAATTTTTCAACCTGGTAACTCAACAAGTCAAACAATCGCGTTGGGTATTTCATATTGGTTCAATATTAACGGTTGAAAGATAAGTGTATCCCCTGTTTTACAAAATCGAAGGATCACAAAACGTATTTTCAAACAATCTATGGTTTGAAAAAAAAAAAAGATATAAGGATTAGCTAAAATGACATTTGAGACAACAAATTCAAAACGATGCGGTAACCTAAATGTCAGTTTTTATTTCTTTCTTCCGCTTTCAGTTTTTCATATTCTTTTTCAATGGCGGATTCTTTATCGGCAGCACCGTAAGCATCCAGATAATTGAATGCAAGGCCAAGTCCCCAACCTAAGGTTGTCCACAATGGCCACGGAATAGAACCTGTGAAAATGGCCCTCGATTCGGTAGTAAACCACCATATTGCCCATAAAAACAAGTTTACCAAAAAGTAAATGGATAGATGTCTTTTAAATGCGGCTCTTTTACGGGCAACTTTCCAGAGTCTTTCGTCGGTGATGCTCATAACTTGTGTTATTTGGATTGAACTTTTTATAATAAATAGCAATCAGTCAAGCGGACCAGCCTGATAGACAAAATTGACAAGGTTATTTTTTCAATTTATTTATTCTATAGACTTATGCCTTTAGCAAGGGCGCCATAAGCAATTGCGCAAACATCGCCTTTATCATTTTTTAGTTCCACCGTTCCAAATATGCGGTTACCTACCACTTGTTGTGTATGTGCTTCAGCCGAAATGCTTTTGCTTCTAAATGGTTTAAGATAGTGAACTGTAAGTTGTGCCGTTGCGGTCATACCTTCTTTGTAATGAAGCAAACCCAGCAGCCCTAGTGCTAAATCGGCCAGGGAGGCAATTACACCGCCGTTTACTGCTTCTGAACCAATTCCACCTGCATGTACATCTTTCAACTCATTTATGTATGCTTTTGGCGTTTGAGGTTCGCTCATGTCGATACTTGCACCCAGGTGCTGCAATTGTATCGAACGGTTAAAAACATTTTCAATTTCTTTCCATTTCCCGGCCACCGCTAAATCACGGCATTTGTGCAATTGAGTAAGATCCATTGTTTTATAATTAAGCGTTACCGAAAATAAGGTTTAAGCGATTAATAAAATAGCGAACGAATAATATCCATCCTGGCGGGCAAAATAAAAAGGCCCAGGTAAACAAGAATGTTTTGAAAAGCATCATTCAATCACTCGTTGCTGAAATCGAAGTAACAAACACCAGTAATGTTGATGGAAAAGAAACAGCAATGTGGTTTATAGCCGATCCTGCTGCTTCTATTTCGCGACTTGTGAAAGAGCTGAAATATTTTGAAAAGAAGCCATTGAAAGCAGGGGAGAAAACAACTTTAAAATTTGTATTAGACCCTATCCGGGATTTGTGTTTCCCCGATGCTAATGGCATAAAACACCTGCAGAGTTGCGATTTTCATTTAACCATTAACAACCAAAAAATTACTTTTGAATTGATTGATTAACGCCTTAAAAATGCCAGTTAAATACAGCCATCTTAAATTGGTATGGCTGTGTTTGTTTTTGAAGCACCTGTACATAAAAAATCCGGGGTATAGAACAACTTTCTTAATACCATTTTCTTTATCTATTTTATCACCCTTATTTGCTTCTCTTCTAATTCCTAACCACAATAAAATTGAAAGAAATGAAAAAGCTATTTTTCTTTTTGACCACCTTCGCATGTATCAACGTCACACAAAGCCAGGTGGTGGGTATTGGTACGCCTACCCCCAACAACAATGCCGTTCTCGATATAGTAAGCAACACTAAAGGCGTATTGATACCCCGCATCCCCGATACTTCGAACGTGGTAAATCCTTTGGAAGGTTTAATTATTTACAATAAGAATACAAAAGCGCCCTACTACTACGATGGTAAACAGTGGCTGTCGTTGGGTGGCAGGCTACCTGGTACGCTCTCGTCCAGTACTGATAAAATTACTTACCAGGTAACTGGTGAAGGATTTAGTATGACGGATGAGGTTGTATATTCCTTTTCTCATGGTGTGTCAAACCCAACAATAATTACAGGTGGTATTTCTGCAGGCCAGGCCAGTCTTTCCGCTATAAATTTTATGAAAGAAACGGATATTAATACAATGGCTTTTAATATGGCTCCTATGATAGGTAAGAAGTTTGAGTCCATGGAAATAAAAGTGTTTGCAACCGGGGCATTAGTGCCTTATATTTCATATAAGTTAAGAAACATCATGATAGAATCTTTCCAGGTAAGTGGATCGGCAGGTGGTGGTCCGCTTACAGAAAGTGTTTCGGTTGCTTTTGAAATTTATGGTTTTAAAGATTGGGTGAATAGTAAAGAATTTGGATACAACCTGTTGTCGAAGACCATTACAGGGTATTAATTGTTCTCCGTAAATTGGCATTTATATCAAGGTTGCTCAAAAAGATTTTTTATATGAGAAAGTTTACGTTTTTGTTATCCCTTTTATTTATTATGTCATCAGCCGGTTTGGCTCAAATGATGCAAAATTTGCAAGGGGCATTTACCAGCCACGAAAATGGTGACGAACACGCCATCATCCTTCAGGATAATTATTTTATGCATACAGTGTACAATGTTGCGGGTAAACTATTTAAATATAGCGAAGGCGGCAGTTTTAAGCTCGCTGGCGATTCTTTGATACAGCTGGTTGAATTCTCTACCAAATCACCACAAATGGTGGGTGAAAGACGAGCTTATAAATTGGAAGCTAATCTGCAGGAAATTACCTTATCTGGTTCTAATACCGGCAAACAAAAATGGACAAAAGCAGATAATGGTAATTCCCCTCTCGCAGGCAACTGGCGAATTACCGGGCGTAAAGAAGGTGACTCCATACGTCAAATGCAAAGAGGTGCCCGCAAAACCCTAAAGCTGCTGTCGGGCACCCGTTTCCAGTGGGCCGCTATCAACCCGCAAACCAAAGAATTTTTTGGAACAGGAGGTGGTACCTACACCTTTGAAAACGGCAAATACACGGAGACCATCCAATTCTTTTCCCGCGATAGTACAAGGGTAGGTGCGGTCCTCAGCTTTGATGGAGCCGTTAAAGATGGCCAATGGCATCATAGTGGGAAAAGCTCTACCGGCAACCCTATCTATGAAATTTGGAGCAGGGAAAAATAGCGAAGACACGCTAAGCCACCAATGCTCGTGTAGCCCTTCAGTAAATGCCACGAATCCACCAATATTTCACGAATAACGCTTCGTGTTCATTCGTGCATTCGTGGCCATCATTTATTTCATATTTTTCATAATCAATTGTTGACTCGTCCAAAAAATTTGCAGCTTAATAACCAGTTTACTGCCCAAAATTTTAAGTGATTTTTGCCACGAATGCACGAATAATTCACCGAATAACTCTTCGTATTCATTCGTGCATTCGTGGCCATTTTTTATTTCATATTTTGCATAATCAATTGTTGACTCGTCCAAAAAATCTGCAGCTTAATAACCAGTTTACTGCCCAAAATTTTAAGTGATTTTTTGCCAGGAAAGCACGAATATTTCACGAATAATGCTTCTTGTTCAATCGTGCATTCGTGCCCATTTTGAATTTCAAATTCTGTTTGCGTACGGGCCATGCCGTATTATAAAAACATTCCGCCCGAGGCTTCTATACGTTGTGCATTTACCCAGCCTGCTTCTTCTGAACAAAGAAAACTAATTAACCCTGCAATGTCTTCGGGCTCGCCAATGCGGCCCAATGCAGTTTGTGCAGATAAATATTCTTCCAATCCCTCATGCGATAAAGCGGCCTTTGTAAAATCTGTTCGCGTAATACCGGGTGCTACAACGTTAGCGCGGATGCCTCTTTTACCTGCTTCCTTTGCAAGGTATTTTGTCAATACTTCGATGGCAGCTTTCATAGCGGCATAGGCTGAATATCCCGGTGTTGCAAACCGGGTTAACCCTGTAGAAATATTGATAATACCTCCGCCATCTGCTATCAAAGGCAAGGCTTTTTGTGTAAGAAAATAAACCCCTTTCAGGTGTACATTAAAGAGGCTATCGAACGACTCTTCCGTTGTATCGGTAAATAATGCGAAGCGATCTATTCCGGCATTGTTTACGAGGAAATTAAATTGGCTGGTCTGCCAGTTTGATTGTAATACTGCCGATAAAGTTTTTATAAAAGGATCGAAGCTGCTGCTGTCTGCCATGTCAAGCGGTACTGCCACTGCTTTACGACCCATCTCGGTTATTGCTTCCACCACTGCTTCGGCTGCTACTTGTTTAGTTTGATAAGTAAGAATAATATCGGTGCCCTTTGCAGCTAATTTAATCGCTGTTTCTTTTCCCAGCCCGCGGCTTCCACCGGTAATCAATGCGATTTTATTTGTGTTCATCTGTATGTTTTTTGATGAAACAAAATTAGATCGCCTTCAGGCCCCGCATGTTACAAGAAACAAACGAATAGCTGCAAAAATCAAACAGCCATTGTTCTGAAACATGTTGGAGTGACACGGGTGCTCTTCTTAAAAAAATTAATAAAATGCGGCAATTCTTCAAAGCCAAGACAATAGGCTATTTCTGAAATATTCCAGTTGGTATGCTTGATCAACACCTTTGCTTCCTGGATAATTCTTTCACCTGTTACCTGTGAGGTTGTTTTTCCTGTTGTTTCTTTTAATGCCCGGTTTAAATGATTTACATGCACCGACAACTGGTTGGCAAAATCGGTTGCTGAACGAAAACGGATGCGTTGCACGGGCGATTCTATCGGGAACTGGCGCTCCAGCAATTCCATAAACAAAGATGAAATTCGGGTGGCCGCATTTTGATTCGTGTATAAAGTAGTAGCCGGTTGCATGCGCAATGCCATGTGGATCAATTCAAATACCCGCGTTTTTAAAACATCATATTTATAAACGTAATCTGATGCCAGGTCGGTAAACATGGCCAGGTAAATGTTCCTGACAGCTTCCACCTGCTCATCGGGTATAAAGAAGATAGGATTACCGCCTGGCTTGAAGACCGGGTAGTCCTTAATATTTCCAAACTGGTTGAAAAACGCTTCTGTGAAAATGCAAAAGAAACCAGATTGTTGCTCATCCAAAGGCTCCCAGTTATAAGGTATTTGGGGGTTGGCGAATAACAAAACCTGTTTATCGGCTTCGATGGTTTTATCGGCATAATGCACCCGGTTCCTGCCAATGATAAAACTCACTTTATAATATTCCTTCCGGCTATATGGGATGGGTTTGGCACTTGGCCCTGAGAAATCATCCAGCCGGAACACATTGAAATGCCCCATTTCTTTGCGAATATTGTCCGGCATCCAGGCCAATTTGTTTTCGTAAAAAGCTTCGATGGTTACCATCTTTTCCATCTGGCGAAACTACAAAAATCAAACTATCACTGCGAATGATAAGGTACTTAAAAACATAAAAAACAACAATCATAAAAGATTGCTTTCCATTTACCCGGTAGATTTGCTTACTTCTAAAATGGCACCGATGGATAAAACAATTAAGGTTGGATTAATAGGTTTTGGAAATGGCGGGCAAATTTTTCACGCACCGTTTATTACTGCAGTAAATACTTTGAATCTTACAAAAATTCGCTGTACCAACCCGGCCCACGTTGCCCTTGCAAAAGCTCAATATCCCAGTGCGGAAATTGTAGCAGAGGCATCCGCCATTTTTAACGATGCCGCCATTGCACTCGTAGTAATTACAACTCCCAATACCTCCCATTTTTCACTTGCAAAAGAAGCTTTGCAAGCAGGTAAAAATGTGGTGCTGGATAAACCGATCACCATCAATACTATTGAAGCAGACCAATTGATTGCGCTGGCTGCAGAAAAAGGTTTGTTACTAACGGTTTTCCATAGCCGCAGGTTGGACAGCGATTTTACTACAGTACAAAAGTTAATCGCCGGTGGGATATTGGGCGAAGTGGTAGAACTCGAAAGCCGGTATGATCGTTTTCGCAATTATTTAAAACCGGGCGCCTGGCGTGAAGAAGCCACTCCCGGTGCAGGTATTTTGTACGATCTCGGTTCGCATTTGATTGACCAGGCACTTACTTTATTCGGGCAGCCGGAAGCCATTACCGCCGATACCAGGATCCAAAGAAGCGGCGGAAAAGTAGATGACAATTTTGAACTTATCCTGCATTATAACACAGTTAAAGTAACCCTTAAGGCTGGTATGCTGGTGCGGGATCCGCTGCCACGTTTTATTGTGCTTGGAACCGAAGGCACTTTTATTAAATATGGCTTGGATGTACAGGAAGAAGCACTTAAAGCCGGCGACAGACCGCATTTAAATAAACAGTGGGGAGTTGAGCCAGCTGCCATTTGGGGAAAATTAAATACTACTTTCAACGGGCTTCATTTTATAGGGCAAATAGAAAGTGAAGTGGGCGATTACACCCGTTTTTACCAGAATGTTTCTAACGCACTTACTGCCGGTGAACCCTTGCTGGTGAAAGCCGCAGAAGCCAGGAATGTTATCAGGATAATTGAACTGGCTATGCAAAGCCAGGAAGAAAAAAGAACAATCTCTTTCTCTCATTAAATGAATAAAAAATTTCTAAAGCAATGGAGTTAAAAAAAGAAGCAGCAAAAAAAGCGGTTGAATTAATAAAAGAAAATACCAGTGTCGGTATTGGTGCCGGTACAACCATGATTCATATAGCGAAACTGGTTGCGGCAAAAATCCAGGCGGGATTTGTAGTCGACCTTTATACTCCTTCAAAAGAAATTTTGGAAGTTTTAAACGCCGAAAAAATTAGTGTAAACGAGATATCGGGTAAAGCAGTTATTGATCAATATTTTGATGGTTGTGACCAGGTAGACAGGGAACTAAATGCTATTAAAAGTGGTGGCGGCATTCATACGATTGAAAAATTGTTCGCATCGATGGCAAAGGAATTCGTAATAGTTGGAGATGAATCGAAATATGTTGAAGTGCTGAATAATAAATTTCCAATAGTTATTGAAGTGCTTCCCGAAGCGCTACATTTTGTAACCGGCGGAATTCAAAGAATATTTGAAGAAAGTACGCTTGAATTGAGAACCAAAAACGAAATTACAACACTAACGGAACATGGCAATTACCTGGTCGACATTTGGTTTAAAAATATGCCACCACTGCATACTATCAACAGCATTTTAAAGTCAATAGCTGGTGTAGTAGAAACCTCTTTCTTTTATCACCTGGCAGATAAAGCTGTATTGGCAGGACCCGACGGCATAAGGTTAATAAAGCAGTATGATTTGTAACCGGCGTTTATTAATTGCAGCACTTTGGAATAATTTAATGCTTTAATTTCAATCCTTTTCTTTGACTTCAACATAAGAAAATAATTGAGTGAAGCAATGAATAACGTATTTACTTGTTATGATTTTATCAAAATTAATGATTGGTTTGTTGTTGTTTGTAACGGCAGTGAATCCATTTGCAATACAGTCGCAACCAGCTAATAGAATTCCAGCGTTTCAACTGGCAACTTTTGATGGAGCAAGTTTTTCGCAGAAGAATCTACCCAAAAATCAGCTGGTATTTTTTTGTTTTTTTGATATTACCTGTGATCATTGCCGCCATGCTATTATCACAATTAATAAAGAATACAGCAAGTTCGGCAACACTGCGATATACCTGGTTTCACTTGACAACAAGCAAGGCGTTTCCAATTTTTTAAACAGGTATGCTTCTCAATTGACCACTAAAAAAAATGTTACCCTTTTACACGACGCACGCAATGAATTTATTTATCAGTTCAAACCAAAGAAATATCCTGCGATGTATTTGTACTCTTTAAAAAAAGCATTGATATTGTATGCCGATGATGAAAAAAGCATTCCATTTTTTATAAAGAAAATCAAATCGGTTGCGAACTAAAGTTACCAGGTTAAGATATAGCTTAACTACAATATATAGTACCGGGTGTTATTGAATCCGGCAAAGAGTTAGGCTTTTTTAAAATACGATCGCCATGTCATACAACAGAAGAAATTTTATCCGGCAAATCAGCGGAACAGCCGCATTACTTACAACATCCCTGCAAAGTTTTGCAAGCGAACAGCAGGAGGAAGAAAGAGAAATAACCTTTAATAAAAACTATTCAGCCAACGATAAAATTCGGCTCGCAGGAATAGGGATGGGCATCCAGGGCTACCAGGATGTGAATGCTGCGCTGAAAGTACCGGGCACAGAACTTATTGCCTGTTGCGATTTGTATACCGGTAGGTTAGAACATGCAAAAGAAGTTTACGGCGATCATCTGTTTACCACAAAACGGTATGAAGAAATAATTGACCGTACTGATATTGATGCCATCATTTTGGCGACTGGCGACAGTTGGCATAGCAAGATTGCCATCGAGGCAATGAAGAAAGGAAAAGCGGTGTATTGCGAAAAGCCAATGGTGCATAAAATAAGTGAAGGTCTCGATGTGATTAATGCTCAAAAGCAATCGGGTAAAACCATGCAGGTGGGCAGCCAGCGGGTAAGTAGTTTTGGTTATGCAAAAGCAAAAGAATTATACGAGGCAGGTGAAATAGGAACTATCAATGCAGTAGAAGCAGTAAACAACCGGCAAAGTTTTTTAGGTGCCTGGCAGTATACTATTCCAACAGATGCATCTGAAAGAACGGTCGACTGGAATCGTTTTCAATCCAACATCAAAACCAAACATCCTTACGAAGACAAACGGTTTTTTTGGTGGCGCAATTATCGTGAATATGGAACAGGTGTTGCCGGTGATTTGTTTGTGCATTTGCTAAGTGGTTTACATTTTATTACAGGTTCAAAAGGACCCACCAAAATCTACAGTTTAGGCGATCTTACCTTTTGGAAAGATGGTCGTGATATGCCCGATATAATGAATGCCGTTTTGCAATATCCCTCATCTAAAGAGCATGCTGCTTTCCAGGTTACATTGAGTGTAAATTTTGTAAGCGGCGAGGGTGAAACGGGGTATACAAAAATTACCGGCACAGATGGTGTGATGATCGTTAGTGAAAACAAGGTTACCGTAAAACGCAGGAAAATGCCCAAAGCACCGGGTATTGGAGGATGGGATTCATTAGGAACTTTTACAAAAGAAATGCAGGCGGAATTACTGGCAAAACACAGTGCCAAATACGCAATTGAAGACACGAAGTCACAAATATTACCTGATCTGAGTTTTGTATCTCCGGAAGGTGTTAATCATCATGTGGCACACCTTGCTAATTTCCTGGATGGAGTGCGCAATGGTAAGCCTGTTGTGGAAGATGCAACATTCGGTTTCAGGGCAGCCGCACCTTGTCTTGCCTGCAATGAGAGTTATTTCCAGGATAAAGTAATCAATTGGGACCCGGTAAAAATGAAATTGGTATAAGCGAGTTTAACTAGAGATATTCTACATAACAATAAATCAATTTTTATCTTCTTATCGTTTCAAGATCTACACCAAGCAGTTGTAGCGCCAATGTTTTTAAAGCTTCATAGTTGCCCTGCAAATGACAGGTTACCTGTTTGTAACTTCCTGCTTCCTTCACTTTCAATTGTAAGGCAGGAGAGGAAGATTCAATTTCATAAAACGGACCCATTTGGGTGCCATCTTCCAATGGGCCATCATTGTAAGAATTTATTACATCACCCTTATATGGTTCATCCTGCATTTCCCATTTTGAATTTACATAAGCTGCACCTTTATGTACTTCCGGCAGAATAATAGTAAGCGTATTGTTTCCAAAATCATAACTGGCGGCAATAGATTTCGCTATGGCTGGTGAAATACCAATTTTACTTCGGAAACTGCCATCGCAGGTAAAAAAAAGCAGGCTGTCATTTACAACTAAACGTTCTGGCGGTATGGTTCCAAAATAGTTACCTGTTATATACGATCGGGCATCCGGCTGTTGCTTAAAAGGAATGATTACAACCGTTTTTGGTGAAGGTGTAAACATACCAAGCAACCATATTGATGGCATTCCGTTTTCGGGTGTCCAGGCTTCTGTTCCCAGGTTGGTAATACTGTTTTCGCTTTGGTATGCCACACATTTTATGCCGGCATCAATGGCCTGGCCCAACCGGGTCGACAGGTCGGCTTTGCTAAGCATAGTCACGCTTCTTGTAATAGCCAAATCAAAAGAGGTTCCGCTATAATTTATAAGTGATGCTTTGGCTGTAAAGATTGCCTGGTTGTTATTTTCTAAAACGACCTGGTAGGGAATCGTATCTATAATGGCTGGTACCTGCCAGTTTGCAAAATCAAAGGTATCACCTGGTTTAAAATAAAAAGCATATTGGCCTCCTTCGGGCCCAATCCAAAACCTTTCTTCGCCACCAACCGGGTTGAATTGTTTTGCTTTTTGACCGGATGATAATAAGTTGTAATTCAACCAGCCGAAGCTATTACCGTTGTCACCTGCTGCGGTGCTTGTCATTACTCTTCCCTGCCATTCGGCAGACAGCAACACCTTTGCCGAACTGTCTTCATTGTACAATTCAATCAGGCCTTTCGTATGTTTTTCTAAAAACGTTCTATCGTATCCATAGCTTCCTTTTTGTGGTTCGACCTTCGTTGGGGGTGGAATTGGTTCAGAAACTGGAGTTTTGTTTTTACAGGTATACATGCTTATTAAAATGGCAGCAAACGGCAACAAATTTTTCATAAGGCTATTTGCAATAAAGATAGAAGGATGTGGTTGATTAATGGTCGCAATAGAACTCCGAACTGTTTTCAATATGCAGTTGCCAAGCACAAATCAAAATCAACCAATAGTGAATGCAAAAAAATTACAATAAAATGGCTGCAAGTAACAAAGCTTTAGGGCAATTGTAGGGAACAAGAATAGACTACATTTAAAATACCGTAAACTTGTACAACGGGTGCGGATTTTTTGCCTTGAATAACCTCAGCCATAAACTGATTATTCCTGCCTTTCACTAAAAGTCAGCTTAAATATAAAAAGCGGTATTGATGAAATTGTTCCGGTCGAAAATTGCTGTGCTGGCGATGATTTTGTTGCTGGTTTGCATAACCTATCTTTTGTTTTCTAATAAACGAAAGATCGATTTTGTAAGCGAAGTGAAACCGATCATTAACAAACAATGCATTAGTTGTCATGGTGGTGTAAAGCAACAGGCGGGCTTTAGTTTGCTGTTTCGCGAAGAAGCCCTGGCAAAAACAGAATCGGGCAGACCAGCTATTATTCCGGGCAACCCTGCCCAAAGCGAATTAATGCGCCGGATCACAAACAAAGATCCCGAAGAACGCATGCCTTACAAACATGATCCTTTATCAAAACAGGAGATAGCCATTTTCAGGGACTGGATAAAACAGGGAGCTGAATGGGGCCAGCATTGGGCCTACGCTTCTGTGAAAGCCGTTCCGGTACCAAAACCAACCACTTTTTTTGGATTGATTTCAAAAGAGAGCGACTGGGCTCAAAACGAAATAGACGAATTTATTGAAGAAAAGCTGAGGGTTGAAAAGCTGCAACCCTCTCCTGCAGCTAATAAACAAACCCTTTTACGTAGGGCAAGCCTCGATATTATTGGCATGCCTGCGCCACGGAATTTGGCAATGTCATTTCTTTCCGATAATTCACCGAAAGCATTTACAAATTTGGTAGATTCCTTATTAGCCTTGCCGCAATACGGAGAAAAATGGAGTTCTTTTTGGCTGGATATCGCCCGTTATGCCGATACAAAAGGATATGAAAGAGATGCTCACCGGAATATTTGGGCCTACCGCGATTGGTTGATAAAGGCATTCAACAATGATAAGCCTTACGACCAGTTTTTAACCGAACAAATAGCCGGTGATTTGTTGCCGAATCCCTCTGAAGATAATTACATCGCATCTGGGTTTCACCGCAATACCATGACCAACGATGAAGGCGGTACTAACAATGAAGAATTTAGAACGGCTGCCGTAATGGATCGCATAAATACCACCTGGCAGGGTTTGCTGGGTACCACCTTTGCCTGCGTACAATGTCATAGTCATCCTTATGATCCCTTCAAGCATGAAGATTATTACAAGTTCATGGCATTCTTTAACGATAGCCGCGATGAGGATACCGAAGCTGATTACCCGGTGCTGCGGCAGTATCCCGATAGTTTGAAAAAGCCATTACAGGAAGTAATCAGCTGGGTTAAAACAACTGCAGGTGCTGAAAAAGCCAAAGAGATCAATACTTTTTTACGCACCTGGCAACCTGCTTACAACTCATTACAGGCAGATAGTTTTACGCAATCGGAATTGAGTGATACCAAATGGCTGGCGTTAAGAAATAATGCACAATGCCGTCTTAAAAACGTGTTCTTACAGGATAAAAATCAACTGCTGTTCCGATATCAAAGCGGAATGGCTGGCGGTAGCTGGAAAATTCATACCGATAGTTCTAACGGACCCCTTATTGCTACTATTCCAATTCAACCAACCACAAGGGGTTGGGAAATAAAAGCAGTAACCATTATGCCTTCTTCCGGCATTCGCGACCTCTACTTTTCTTACACCAATAACAAACTGAAAACACCAGAGGAAACCGGGATTACGTTTGACTGGTTTTATTTTACGCAGCCCTTTCCAGGTGAAGGTAAGGCGGGTTATGCCGGTATGAAATCGCGTTACTGGAACTTGTTAACTGCTACTCCTCCCACCACGCCTATAATGATGGAAAATCCTTCCTATATGCACCGGGCCTCTTACGTTTTTGAACGGGGAAACTGGATGGCAAAAACAAAACTGGTAACACCGGGTTTACCGGCTTCTCTGAATAGCATGCCCGCAAATGCACCCAACAACAGGCTGGGCCTGGCTATGTGGTTAACAGCCAAAGAAAACCCGCTTACCGCACGTAATATGGTGAACCATGTGTGGGAACAAATTTTTGGTGTGGGACTGGCCGAAACATTGGAAGATCTTGGATCACAAGGTATACTTCCAACACATCCCGAATTGCTGGATTGGCTCAGTTATACGTACATGAATAAAGATCAGTGGAGTACCAAAAAACTAATCAGGAAAATGGTTTTAAGTGCCACCTATCAACAGTCATCGGTAGTGTCAGCCGAACTGCTTGCGAAAGATCCTTCCAATCATTTGTATACCCGTTTTCCGAGGGTTCGTTTATCGGCAGAGCAGTTACGCGACCAGGCACTTTGTCTTGGAGGATTGATGAGTAAAAAGATGTATGGTCCCAGTGTTTTTCCTTACCAGCCCGAAGGCATTTGGCTCTCGCCCTGGAATGGCGAACAATGGAAGAAAAACGACAATGAAGACCAATACCGGCGGGCGGTATATACTTTTTGGAAAAGATCAGCAGCCTATCCTTCAATGACAGCTTTTGATGCGGTATCAAGAGAGGTATGTACCGTTCGGCGCATCAGAACAAATACACCATTGCAGGCACTTACTACTTTAAATGATTCAGTTTATATTGATATAGCCAGGCATTTTGCTAAAAGAATGCAACAGCAACAACCTGCTGATATTGGCAAACAAATCAGTGCTGGATTTCAACTGGCAACCAACAGGCAGATCGATCAAAAAAGTTTAGCAGCTTTAACGCGATTGTACCATTCAGCTAAAGAAACCTTTGGAAAAGATGATCTGAAAACAAGCAGTATGCTAGCGGATAGCAGCGGTAGTAAAAACAAAGACCTGGCTGCGCTGACCGTTGTAGCCAACGCCATGTTGAATTTGGATGAAGTGGTTACAAAAAATTGAGAGAATTTATATTAGAAAAAATTGTACTGGATTAAGAAAAAGAATACGAGAAGTAAGTAATATTTCAGTATTTCAAGCACTATTCGATTTACAGGAAACCACTCACTACTCACCACTCATCACTCACCACTGACCACTCACGATTCACGCCTCACGATTCACGAAAATCATTATGGCCAAAAGAGACGAAAATATTCAACGGATGGTGCAGGAAGCAATGCAGGAACGAACCCGCTTGCAAACCCGGCGTCATTTCTTAATGGAAAGCGCTATGGGCCTTGGTTCGCTGGCTTTTGGCGCTTTATTGGGCGGTTGCAAAACCACACCGGTTTCCAATGCCCCGGTGTTTGATGCGGCTCATCCTATGCTGCCAAAAGCGCCACCTTTTTTGGGCAGGGCAAAAAGCGTTATTTACCTGCATATGGCAGGCGCCCCCTCGCAACTTGAATTGTTTGATTATAAATCAGAGCTTGCGAAAATGGATGGCCAGGATTGCCCGCCTTCCCTGCTTGCCGGAAAACAGTTTGCTTTTATACGCGGAGTTCCGAAAATGTTGGGTCCGCAATCTACTTTTTCACAGCATGGAAAAAGTGGTTTATGGTTAAGCGACAACTTGCCGCATCTCGGCTCTGTGGCCGATGAAATTTGTCTATTGAAAGCTGTTACAACCGACCAGTTTAACCACGCCCCGGCGCAGCTAATGATGCAAACCGGTTCGGCCAGGCTGGGCAGGCCAAGTATGGGTTCGTGGGTTACTTATGGGCTTGGAACTGAAAACCAAAACCTGCCGGGTTTCGTGGTACTGACTAGTGGAGGCAACAACCCTGACGCAGGTAAAAGTGTTTGGGGAAGCGGTTTTCTTCCAAGTGTTTACCAGGGCGTACAATGCCGTAGCGAGGGCGATCCGGTGCTCTTTTTAAATGATCCCGATGGTATGGACCGGGAGCTGCGAAAAGCAACTATTGAAGCCATCAACCAGGTTAACGAAGAAACTTTCAATGATTATAACGACCCTGAAACTTTATCAAGGATTGCACAATACGAACTCGCTTATAAAATGCAGATTGCGGCACCGGAGGTTATGAACATTGGTAATGAGCCGCAATATATTCACGACATGTATGGCACAAAACCCGGCAAATCCTCCTTTGCCAACAATGCTTTACTGGCAAGAAAGCTGGTTGAAAAAGGTGTTCGTTTTGTACAATTATTTGATTGGGGTTGGGATACGCATGGCACCAGTGCCGATCTGTCGATTAATTATGGTTTGGTGAATAAATGCCGCCAAACTGATAAGGCGGTAACGGCCTTGATTCTGGATCTGAAACAACGCGGACTTTTAGAAGAAACGTTGGTGGTGTGGGGAGGCGAATTTGGACGTACGCCAATGCTGGAAAACAGGGAAGGTAAAAAGATGGCATTTAACGGACGAGACCATCACACAGAAGCCTTTAGTATCTGGATGGCAGGTGCAGGTATTAAAAAAGGGTTTACCTACGGAGAAACCGATGAAATTGGGTACAGCGCTGTCAGTGGCAAAGTGGAACCTTTCGATATACAGGCTACCATTTTACAACAACTCGGTTTTGATCATGAAAAATTCACGTATGAATTCCAGGGAAGGCCGTTTCGTCTTACAGATACAAGAGGTAAGGTGATAACAGATATACTTGCATAATATAGCTACTAAGCAGACATCAGGGAGCGGATGAAAAACTACGATTGAAAATATAAACAGTAGTGAAGCTTAGTGCCATTCTCACTTACTGGTAAAAAACCAAAACTTGCAACGCAGACAATTCTTAAAAACAGCAACCGGGGCAGGTATGACACTCGCTCCATTAACCGGCTTAGCTGCCGATACCATTCCTATGAGCAACGATTTTCAATTAAAAATAATGGGAACCAGCTGGGGTTATGCCGGCACGCTGGATTCCTTGTGTGAGAAGGTAAAAAAGGAAGGATATGATGGCATCGAAATGTGGTGGCCTGCTACTCCAGCATTGCAGGCAGAATTATTTGCAGCCTTAAAAAAGCACCAGCTTGAGATCGGCTTTTTAGCGGCTGGTCATGAATCGGATTACCAGCAGCATTTTGCCAGTTTTAAAAAGATGGTAACTGCCGCCGCCAGCAATACCAAACAAAAACCCTTGTATATAAATTGTCATTCGGGCAAAGATTTTTTTAGTTTCGAAGAGAATGCGGCATTGATCGCATTCACGATGGAGATGGCGGAAAAAACAGGTATTCGGATCAGTCATGAAACTCACCGCTCAAGAATGCTGTTTGCTGCTCCGGTCGCCAGGAAGTTTTTACAAGAAATCCCCGGTTTGCGAATAACGCTTGATATTTCACATTGGTGCAATGTAAGTGAAAGCCTGTTACAGGATCAACCTGGAACCGTTGCATTGGCACTCGAAAGAACCGATCATATTCACGCCCGGATCGGGCATCCCGAAGGGCCGCAGGTTAATGATCCGAGAGCGCCTGAATGGGCTGAAACAGTAGCTGCTCATTTTGCCTGGTGGGATAAAATCATCTCCCTGAAAATACAGCAGGGCGGCATTATGACGATACTAACGGAGTTTGGTCCGCCTGATTATATGCCAACGCTTCCTTATACACGACAGGCACTGGCCAACCAATGGGAAATCAATGTTTATATGTTACAAACCCTTCGTAAACGCTATCAATCTACCTAAATAATTTATAGTGGTTTTATTGTCTGTAACAGAATTTATCGGTCGCTTCCACCCGTTACTGGTTCATCTTCCCGTAGGCATTTTGTTGGTAGCATTATTGTTGTTCGTATTAACCGGCAGGGAGAGATACCATGTATTAAAACCGGCATTACCGGTATTGTTTTTATCAGGTGCTGTTACTGCATTATTTTCCTGCATTACCGGGTACCTTTTATCGATCAGCGACGATTATGATGAAAGCCTGGTGAGCACACATATGTGGATGGGCATAGCAGTCACTATTCTTTCTTTTTTATTATACCTGCAGCAGGTAAAATCCATCCTTCCATTTTCTATAAAGATCACAGCAATTGTGCTGGTAATTTGTTTGATGATAACAGGTCATTTGGGCGGTTCTTTAACCCATGGATCAACCTATTTGTCGCAACCATTTGCCAATATTTTTTCTAAAGATTCACTTGCATCGAATATCATTCCACCTATTAAAAATGTGCCTGAAGCATTGGTATATAATGATGTGGTAAAGCCAATTTTACAAACTAAATGTTATAGCTGTCATGGTCCAAACAAGCAGAAGGGATCATTAAGAATGGACGATATCAGCCTGTTGATGAAAGGAGGTAAAAATGGAGCTGTGATAGATTTAAAAGATGTTGCTGCAAGTGAATTATTACAGCGGTTACATCTGCCGGTTGATAATGAAAAGCACATGCCTCCAAAAGAAAAATCGCAGCTTACCGAGAACCAGGTCGCTTTATTGCATTGGTGGATCAGTAATGGAGCCGATGTTACAAAACAAGTGAAGGATTTTCAGCCGTCCGGAAAGATTCAGAATATACTGGCTGCGCTTCAACAAACGAGTGTTGAAACGGAAGTATATAAAATGCTTTCTTTAAAACCTGTTCAAAAAGCCGAAGAAAAACTGTTGACTGCAATCAGGCAAAAAAATATCGTAATAGAACCAATCACCAGCACCAGTAATTATTTATTTGTAAATTTTGTAATGGTGAAAAAGGTAACCGCCGATGATCTAAAAATGTTGATGCCATTAAGCAAACAAATTCTCCGCTTATATATTGGTAATACAAATCTTGACGATTCTGCGTTACCTTTTATTGCACAGTTGACAAGTTTACAAAAGCTCGATATTTCAAACAACATCATTTCAGATAAAGGATTACCGGTTTTGAAAAATTTAACCAATCTACAGTTCTTAAATCTTTCTGGCAACAATATTTCTTTTAAAAGTTTGCTTCAGCTTAAAGAAATTAAAACCCTTGATAAAATTTTCCTTTTTAACACGACACTTGTTCCAAGCGATTATGGAAGGCTACAAGCTGGTTTTCCTAAAACTTCCATTGACACTGGCGGCTATATAGTTCCTCTTTTTGCAAATGATACGCTCGTTGCAAAATACCAGTATCCTCAATAACTGTGTGTTACGCTACTTGACTGGTAACAAAGAATTATACAAGTGTGTTTTGTCAATTTCCCGCCTATTTACCGCCTGTTACAGTTATGAATTTATCCAAATAAAACATGTTAATTTATTTGGATTTGTTCTTTAGTGAATTACCTTACTAACAGTTTCTGAACATTCTACATGTATTTCCCTGGGCCGGTTTTTATTTTATAGTTGCTTGCTTGCTTCTATAAAAAATGGACAAAAAAAGGTCAGCCTGGCAGCATTATTATAATTTTTTTTAACTCGCCCGGGCAAATTTCATTTTGCTTGAGCTGCTAATACTATGTCATAAGACGTGTAGTTTTTTAGAATGGATTATAGGTTGAAAACTTCTTATTTTCTAATTCCCGGTTAAAAAATCAGGCTGGTAATTAGTATATATAAACTCAAATTATAACGAGCGCTATTAGCGCAAAAACCTGGTCAACTTAGTTGAAACATTTATACACATATTATTTAAGCAAGTACCAAATACCGGTAATACTTATAATAGGTATGATGTTAGTTACTTGGCATAAAGTTGTTTGCCAAACAACTTTTTCATGGAGAAATGACCAATCACCAGCTGACAATGTCTCCTGGTTAACTTCAACTCCTTATTATTTTTGGAATGGCAGTATTGGAGCAATTCCAAATGGTAACGACATCTTGTTTTTTGATGGCAATACAGGTGTAAACATGACCAATGATCTTATAAATACTAACCGGCACAAGATTATTTTTGGTAATACAAACACACCTGCGGCTCGTATTATAAATGGTGTTAGTGTTAATACTTTTTTCGAAGTTGGTACCAGCTTTCCTGCCATTCAAAATGATGCATTGAATATTCAACATACCATTGGATTTCCAATTAATGCAAGTACCAATAACAGCTTCAATTTGGAACTGGTAGCAAATGCGGGATCTTTAAATTTTACCAATTCGATCAACAACAATGGCCGATCTATTTTAGTTTATGGAAATAATTTACTAACAGACCATGCAAACAGGTCTGTTCATCTTAATGGTGTTTTATCAGGTTCGGGAAATTTAACTATTTCGCGTTGTGGTGTAGCAATATCAAATGCAGTAAACACTTTTTCTGGTGTAACAGAAATTGAAAATGGTGAACTAAGAATTGAAAGCAATGGCAGTATTACGGCTTCTGCTAACGTTTATGTTGGTAATTCTTTGCAGTTAACTAATGCTGCTGCTTTATGGTTGTCGGGTTCTGCTGGGGGAACTGTTTTTACCAACAACATTACGGTTAATGATGGGAACAATAATTCAAGAGTTATAGGAGGATTAAATACTTCGGGAACTCATACATTTTCAGGAAATATCTTTAATAATAATATTACTGGCGGCTTAAATATTAATGCAACTAATAATGGTGGACTTGTGAATTGTTCGGGCGTCATTACAGGTGATGCTAGTGTAATAATTGGTGGTGCAGGAGTGGTTAGTTTTTCTGGAGCAACCAGCAATACTTATATGGGTTCTACAAATATTTCCGGTGCGCTCAGGTTAGGTGCTGCCAATGTTATACCCGATGCAAGCGGTTTGATTTTAAATGGAGGATCATTAAGTACTGGTTCAGGGGTTGGTTTTTCAGAAACATTAGGAAGCCTGCAGCTTACCGGCAACTCAAATTTGATGCTGGGAACAGGCAGTCATTCGATTGTTTTTGCAAATAGTAGCTCGATATCATGGACGGCTTCCACTTTTATTGTTTCTGGTTGGACCGGAACTAATAATGGCAATTCACCCGGGACCAGCGGCAGGTTGTTTATTGGTAATGCTGCAACTGGCCTAACGGCATTGCAGTTATCAAAAATTAAATTCAATATAGGTGGCATTTATTATAGTAGTGTACAACTATCCACTGGTGAGATTGTACCATCCGGCACTGTTGGGTATTATTGGAATGGTGCAGGTTCCTGGACTGCCAGCAATACGTGGGGTTTAAAAGATGGAGGGCCTTATACCAGTAGCTATTCTCCGGGACATGCTATTTTCAACGTTGCAAATAGTACTGTCAATTTTGCCAGTACAACAGTTTCAAGAATAACAGCAAACGAAAACGTAACAGTTACACCTGCAGGCACTTTAGGTACAGGTGGAACAAATTTGCCAGTGTATGTAGCCGCAGGAAAAATGGTTGATTTAGCCGGCCAGGCGATATCTACTGCTGCAGGTTCCGGACTTATTAAAAATGGTCCGGGAACACTTAGTTCGGCCAACCTTAATCTTTATCCCGGAGGTTTCACTATAAACGAAGGCTTAATGATAGCTGGTAGTGTAAATGCATTTGGTTCCGGTGGTATTTTGAACCTGAATGGGGGCACTATTGCTGCAAACAGTTCCAAGGATTTTTCTGGAAAAATAAATGCCATTAACATCGGTGGTGACTTTATGATCGGATCTTCCAACAGCCCCGCAGTAACAAATGCGAACCTCATATTTTCCAGCAATATTTCATTAGGAAATAGTTCAAGAAATATTACGCTCGGCGGTACAGGCAGTTACCTTTTTTCTGGTGTCATCAGCGGTACGGGTGCCGCCGGTATAACCCTTTCTGCAACTTCCGCCGGAACATTATCACTCGGTGGTAACAACATTTACCCGGGTGCTACTAATATTGTTGGCGGAACTTTATCCTGTGCGGGCGTAAATAGTTTGCCGGCTACAACCAATGTCACGTTAAGTAACAATGCAGGTGCAACGCTTGTATTGGGCAATAACAGTCAAACCATTCGTTCCCTCTCCGGTGGTGGAACTTCAGGTGGAAATACAAGCATGATGTCTCCAGCAATTTTGACCATTGATGGTATTATTAATGCCGTTTATTCAGGTAATATTTCAGGCGGCGGCGCCCTGGTAAAAAAAGGTAGCGGGATGCTTACATTAACTGCAGGAACACTGTCTTATTCAGGTGCAACAACCATATCCGGCGGTAGTTTGTGTTTAAATCCTTCTATAACTTCTGCATCTTTTTCGAGTTCCAATTTTGTTTTGAATGGCGGCACATTAAGTACTAACGGCATTGGATCAAACACTACCATTTCTCCTGCAGGTACTACAACCATTACCTTAGAATCTAACTCAGTTATCAGTCTTGGACTGAATGCACATGCGATACATTTTTCAAATAGCAGTTTGGTTAACTGGAATGGGAATGCGCTGGTTGTAAGTGGATGGACCGGTCTCGCGGGTAGTTCGGGAACAACTGCTAAAATATTTGTTGGTGCAACAGTCGCCGGTTTGACGTCATTACAACTTTCAAAAATTTCGTTCGTTGGTTATCCTGGGTTCGCCATGTTATTAGCAACGGGTGAGCTTGTGCCTTCACCCGGAATTAACTACACCTGGACCGGTGCTACAGATGCATTTTGGAATACTACTACAAACTGGTCACCCAATGGAACACCAGGTATAAACGATAACATTATTATAAATAGTCCCGGAATAAATACACTGTTGGTTAATACTAATGAAAACATCAATAATATAAGCCTGTTGGGTAGTGGTAAAATGCAGTTGATGTCCGCGGCTATACTTTCGATTTATGGTGCGTTTACAAATACAAGCATCGACCTGTTTGGATTATATGCCGATTGCAGTAGTACCATAAAATTCAAAAGTTCGGCAGCTCAAATTATTCCTGCGCTGCTTTATGGCAATCTTGATTTATCTGGTGGAGCGAGAATTTTATCATCATTAGGTTCAATTGGAATTTGTGGCAACTACACTCCTTCAGCAAGTACAACTACCATCACAGGAAGCAAGTTAATCTTTAATGGAAGCAGTATTCAAAGTGTAGCTAACATACATGAATATGAAGATGTAATAATTGCAAACACTAATGCCGGTTATGTACAGTTAAACGGTAACACTATTATTAAGAATTCACTTATTGTGAATAATGGTTCAAAGCTGAATACAGGAGTTTATGCATTAAACTTATCGAATAGTACCAGCATAATAAATGGCACCCTGAGAAGTGCCGGAACCATTATACAGTCTGGCGGCACGCTAACATTTTCAGCATCCGGCGTTTATGAACATAATCTAAATGGAGGTGCCATTCCAACAGCTACCTGGTTAAGCGGAAGTCCGGGTGCGACCTGTGTTGTTATGGGAACAATAACCAATGCTCCGTCGGGACTTACCCAGTCCTTTTATCATTTTACCTGGAACAATACAGGTCAAACAGCAACCATTAGTATAGCAGGTTCTCTTACCACCGTCAATGGTAATCTAAGTATTTTATCTACCGGAACAGGTGGATCTAATAATGGTTTACGATTAACAGCAAGCGGTAATACAGCTCTTAATATTGGTAAAGATTTAAATATATCAGGTACCACAACTGATGCAAAGCTCGATCTTTCCAACGGCGGTAATACGATCATAAACCTCTATGGTAATTTGTCTGTTTCACAGGTCACCAGCACTGCATCGCTTAGGTTGAATAGCGGTACAGGAATAATAAATTTCATAGGTACCAGTCTTCAAACAATTTCAATCAATTCTGTTTCACAAGTAGTAAATGTCGTTGATTTCAGTATAAATAATCCAGTTGGTGTTCTAATACCGAATGGTTCTGTTTTGCCTGTTAATGCTAATGCTACTTTATACCGTGCGCTTGGAAGTATATCGACAACAGGAACGGGTTATATAGCATATCAGCCTTCTTCTACTTTAACCTACAATCCAACCGGTTCAACTACTTTAACTACGTCCAACGGCGAATGGCCACTTATCGGCGGACCTTCCCAGGTAACTATAAACAGCAGCAGTTCGAGTGCGGTAATCTTGCACGCCGGCAGAACGTTAGATGGTACAAAAGCGCTTACCTTATCATCAGGAAGAATTGCTTTGGGAAACAATTCTCTCACTATTTCCAATACTGCTTCGACTTCAGTTAACATCGCGGCAGGTTATATTGATTGCACTGGTTCAGGTAATTTCATAAGAGCTATTGGTACAAACGGATCGTATATTTTCCCAATTGGAAATGCAAGTAATTATACCCCAGCAACCTTTGTTTTTACCTCTAACAGTGTAAACGGAAGGCTATTGGGTACTCGTGTAGTTGGAACAGCGCATGCTAATTTGCTGGACGCTCCTATGCCTGCTTCTTACATTAATAACCGTTATTGGAGTACCAGTGTAAATGATGCAAGTGGTACCTACACTTACACACCGGTTTTCAGTTTTATCTCTACACCAACAGACGTGGCAGGCAATATCAATGATATAAGATTAAGCAGGTGGAATACCGCTGCAGGGGTTTGGATGAATACGTTGATTAGTAATTCATCAAGTACTTCTATTACCAGTACAATGCTTACCGAAAGTTCTGGTAATCTGAATGCTTCGCAATGGGCCGGAAGATCGGTAATCGTTCCTACAACATATACCTGGATTGCAGGAGCAAATGGCTTATGGACCACACCAGGAAACTGGAATCCGGCGGGAACTCCAACATCAGGTGACGCTGTCATATTTAATCATATAGGAACGAGGGTAATCAGCAATGTGCCCACAGGGATTACCCTTACAAGTTTAAAAACTACCAGTGGCATAACACAATTAAAAACCCTGTTGGGAGGTGCTGTCATTTTGGATGGTGGATCTAACCCGGTATTGACAGTTACTGCAGGAACTTCTTTGGTGTTGGATGGAGATAACACAATCAACATTCTAATAGCAGGTAGCAGAACAGGTTTGGTAAGTGGAAATATAAGGGTTGAGGGGGACGTTGGAAATTCGGCTGCACATACTTTAGAAGCCGTTGATCCCGCCTCTTTGCAATTTTTAAATGGAAGTTCATTTATAGCAGGAGTAACAGGCACTACCAATTACAATGGCAGCCCTTTTGGAAATACCGGGAGTGCCGGTACGGTAGTTTTTCAAACAGGTTCAATATTTGAGCAATTTGATGGTGCAAATCCTTTTGGATTGGTGCAACCAGCCAGCAAAGTGATTTTTGCTACGGGAAGTCTCTACAAGTATTCTGATAACAATCCTACCACTTTCGCACTGCCTTCTTTCTCCGGAAGAAGTTTTGGCGATTTTGAATATAACAGTACTCAGAACAAAACGGTAAATGGAGGAACTGCTTTTTCCGTGGATGATTTTACGATCTCAAAAGGCATATTAAATGTAAACCTGGATGCTGTCAATATAAGTCTCAAAGGAAACCTCTTTGTAGCAGCTGGTTCGGGTTTGTATTTTTCGCCGGCCACAGGTAGCAGTGTTCAAATGAATAACATCTCTGCTAAAACCATTTCGGGAACAGGTACACTTGAAATTGGAAGTAATTGTGTTTTAACTATAGTTGCAAACGCAGTGGTTTCTTTAGAAAAAACGATCCTATGTAATGGAGTCATTAATGTACTTGCTAGCGGCAGGTTGAATGTAATTTCAGAAAATGCAATTACCAGTGGCTTAACGGGAAGCAGGACTTTTAATCTTCAAAATGGTGGTACGTTGGGAATAGGTTCCAGCTACGGGATCACGACTATTTCAGGTATTACCGGCGGCAATATTCAAACAACCATACGCAACTTTAGTACGGCCGCTAATTATGTTTTCAACGGCATAAATAACCAGGTAACGGGCAACGTATTGCCGCTGTTGATCAGCGGATCTTTAAGCATTGCAAACAATGGCCTTGTCAATAATAATGTAGTATCTCTTTCAAACAGCAATACAACTGTAAATGCACTTTATCTTTCTGCGGGTATTCTAAAAATGGGAATAACAAAACAGCTGAATATTTCGGCTTCAGGAAGCGTTAATGCTGTGTCCGGCGATTTCGCAGCTGGTGCGGATGGAGGTTCCCTAAACTTTCACGGAACTGGAAATTTTGCCGGTTCCTGTCAACCATTTAATGTTTCAATAGCTGGTGGTGTAAATTTTGGTTCCGGGGTAGTTATCATTAATGGAAGTCTGCAAATAAATAAAAATGGATATGCACATAGTTATCCGCCTTTTTACGGACCTAATGGCGCCTTGGTATACAATACAGAAGCAAATTATTTTAGAAGCGTAGAATGGTGCGGAAATGAAGGCACAGCAGGTTTTCCAAATGATGTGATTATAAAAGGGAATACAACGCTTGTTGCAGGGGGTAACCTGGCTGGCAGTTCCGGTGAATTCGTAAGCAGGATTTTTAGTAACAGGAAAAATTTGACCATTGAGACGGGATCGGCACTGCAAATGAATGGGTCGGGTTACAACATGCTGGTTCCGCTGCAGGTGGGAGGAAATTTGGAAATTTCAGGAACATTAACGGGTTCAGAAACGGTAGGTGGTGATATTTATATTACTGGTAACTGGACACGTATTGCAGGTGGAATTTACATGCACAACAATAGGGCAGTTAGATTTCAGGGAGCCATAAATTCAATTATTACAACTTCCACGAGTAGTGAAATATTTGCTTCATTACAACTTTATAAAACTTCCGCTGCCTTCGAAGTTTCCTGTTTATCACCAGTTTTTGTAGAAACAGAATTAGAATTGTTTGGCGGCACATTAAATACCAGTTCTGTTAACCTGCTTACCCTCGCAATTCCGGCAACTATACATTCCACAAATTCAGGGAGCAGCAATAGTTTTGTGAATGGTCCTATGGCGAAAAAAACGGATGCGTCTAACACGCCTTTAGGCGACTTTGAATTTACTTTTCCAATTGGAAAGTCTAACCCGGTTCAATTTAAACCTGCTTACCTGGTACCATTAACCGCTAGTGGCCAAACGACGTATAAAGCAGAATTAATACAGGTGACAACTTCATCCAGCACAAGTTTACTTTTTCCTGAACCATTCCTTTCGAGTTTGGTGGCTATTTCAAATAGTTTCTATTGGAACATCAACAGATCAGGAACAGGTTCTGCCCGGATTGGCTTCGACTATTTTCCAGGTGCAGTTTCCTCAGAATGGGTATTGGAAAACAGCCTGGATCCGCCACCGGGGATACCCGTAAATTCTAATATTGCGCTTGTCCAGAACAATGGCTCAAGCTGGAATTTTACAAAGACGGCAGGTAATTTTAATGACCAGGGGCCACGGTACGAAGCAGTTTATTACCAATTGTCTAATAGAATTTACACGGGAGAACTGGAAAATTTTGGTCCGGTAACTTTTGGGTTCGGGTATAATATTATTCTGCCGCTAAAACTTATTTCCTTTAAGGGTACCATAAAAAACGATGCTTCAAGATTGGAGTGGAACATTACGGAGCCCAATGAGGTGCTAGGTTTTGTATTAGAATACAGTAATGATGGAAAGACGTATAGAGCGATTAAAAACATTTCCTCAAATGGAACAAGTAATTATGAATTCCAGCATGAAAATCTACCAGGTGGAAAACATTATTACAAGTTGTTGGTAAAAGATCAAAAAGGCAAAAAATTCTATTCACCGGTCGTGATGTTGTTCAGCTTTGAAAAGAATAAAGCTGATGTTGATTTCATTTTTGTTGAAAAGAAAAGTGAACTGGTTTGTAGCATTTTTTCTGCCCGTAAGCAAATAATTTATGCGAGCATTTTCGACATCGCAGGCCGAAAAATCAAGACTGAAAAATATGTTCTGAATGCTGGTAAAAACCACTGGCAAATAGCTGTATTATCACTTGCAAAAGGGGTGTATTTTTTAAAGGTAGAAACAGAAGATGGGCTACTGGAAACTAACCGTTTTATAAAGGACTAAATAGAAATGTGTGCAACTATTTGGCAGGGTACCTTACAATCGTTTGTAAAGTTCCTGTTAGTTTTGAGCCAGAAATACTGTTTATGACCGCTTATACAAATGCCCGAATTTTTACAGGAAAAGAATGGATCGAAAACGGAACAGTTGTATGCGCAGCCGGCCGAATTGTTTCAGTAGGAACGGGAGTCATTCCCCCAAACAGCGAGTTACTTGATTGCAAAGGAAAATGGTTGATTCCAGCCCTGCTGGACCTGCAGATTTATGGACTTGGAGGAAAATTACTATCTGCTTATCCTGAAGCTGATTCTCTCCGCGTGTTAGCGGCCGAAAATAAAAAAGCAGGTGTTGTTAGTTGTCTCGCAACTATTGCTACTCAACCCCTTGATGTTATTTATAAAAGCATAAAAGCTATAAAAGACTATTGGGAAGAGGGCGGAACAGGAATTTTGGGAATGCACCTGGAAGGACCATTTCTAAACCCTGTGAAAAGAGGGGCACATAAATCAGAATGGATCCATTCACCCGGCGAAAAAGAAGTTGCAGACCTGCTGGAAGCAGGAAGGGATATAATAAAAGTTGTAACGGTAGCACCTGAATTATGTCCACCTTCAATTCTCAGGCAATTCACCGATGCGGGGATACGTCTTTCTGCAGGACATTGTAATGCAGGGTATGAAACAGCAATGCGGTTTTCCGGGTTAGGTATAAAACTTGTAACCCATCTTTTTAATGCTATGAGTCCCTTACATCACCGTGATACGGGTCTACCGGGAGCTGTTTTTCAAGATAACCATTTAAGAGCCTCCATTATTCCTGATGGCATTCATGTATCTTTTTCTGCCCTGGCAATTGCTAAAAAACAAATGGGTGAGAGATTATTTTATATTACCGATTCAGTAACAGAAACCAATATAGGTCCATACCAGCACCAATTGAATAACGATCATTATTGCACAAAAGATGGTACGTTAAGCGGCTCCGCTATCACCTTGTTGCAAGGTGTTAAAAATGGCGTGGAAAAAGCGGGTATATCACTGGAGGAAAGTATCAGGATGGCTTCTTTATACCCGGCACAGGTTATGGCGATTGATAGGGAATTTGGAACAATTGAAGAAGGGAAATCCTCTGCCATGCTTTTAGTGACCAACCAACTGGAATTGGTAAGTAGTGAGTGGTAATTGGCGAATACTTTACGTTTTACATTTTTACGTTTAACAATTCACATCAACCTCAATTTGCTTGTTTCACCAACTCGTACACTTTCATCATTTTTGGATCCACCCTGCGTGCAAGATGCCAGGAAGAGGGTGCTACATAGATATCCGGTAAAATTCCCCTTCCATTATGAGGTAATTCCTTGTTTACAACAAGGCGGTATAACGGCAACCTTACCCTTACATTAGTATTGGGCAACCTTAAATCCGGAACATTAACAGCTGAATTTCCATAAGCGCCTCCACCAGTCTCTTCTCCAATAACAGTCACATTTTTCTGGCCTTTTAATGGATTAATAAACAAGGTTGAAGCAGAAAATGTAAACCCACCGGTCATAATATAAACCTGGCCGTTATAATGCCGGTTTGCATAGGGTTTAAACATCTTCTTTTCGTACATACGATAATGTAGCCGGTCGTCGTTTTTCCGGCTGGTTACAAACCAACTTTGCATTTTATAAACCCATCCATTTTTTATTAATCCCCGGTACGGATATTCCAGGCTTTTTGCTGCCACTGTATCGGCCACTTTAAATGGATGATCGCTGATATATCTCGCCAGCCGGGTACTGTTAATTATATTTCCTCCACCATTTTCCCTTAATTCGATGGCTAAATGCCGGATGTTTTGTTGTCTTAATTTCCTAAAAGATTTTCTGAAAAACGCTGGTAAATGTGCTTTTGAAAATGTATTTAACTCCATAATGGCAAGGCTCCTGCCCGTATCAATCGTAAGTTTACGATCATCTTCCAGGCGCCTCCGGGGGGCTCCGCTTCTTATAGGTGGTGGAGATGGATGTAGCCCCGGCGTTTTTGCAAGCGCTTTACGAACAGAATCTTCATAAACCAGGTCGAAGTTCTTGATAGCAACTTTTTGTGGTTTACCGTCTGCTGTTGTAAACTCTAATTCATACTGCTCACTTAATCCAAATATGGCCTTATACCAACCAGGAAAATTATTACTGATTAGTTGGTATTTAAAGTTATTATGCCACCCGTCGGCACTTATAAACTGGCATATTGAATCAATAACTTTCTTTACAGGAAGGCCGTTAATGGTTTGAATGGAGCTGCCTCTAACCAGGAGGCTATCTCTCCGGTAGGCATTAGCCAGTACAATCATACTATCGCCATTCCATGTTTTTACCTGTAATGGAAAAAAAGGTTTGAGGCTTTTATCGCGATAGTTGTTTGCTGCTTTTGAATTCCGAATACTCGTATGGCCACAATGAATTTTTGCGACGGTATAAGAAAGCCGGGTTCTGAATTGCAGTTCTGTTAATGAATCTTGTAAAGACGCTATCATCAAATTAAATGTGCTGTCGAGACTTTGCTGGGGCGTGTACCAATAAAGACTTGGATGACATTGCTGCAAAGTTTTCCATAATATGCGGGCATCTTCCTGCAACTGTTCGGGAGCATACTTTTTTTCAGGGTAATACGAAGCTTTTGTATTGGCGCAACCAGCTAGTAATATCGAAAATCCAATAGATAAAAAAAAGCCAGCAATGATACCAATATTATAGAATGGTTTGAAATTCCTTACCCGATCCTTTACCTTTTTTCTTTTATCCCTCAATTGAAAAGTTTGGTCAAAGATATTGGTGCAATTGCAATATTGCTCCTGCTGCAAATTCAGTTTGGTTAACACATCGTTGTTTTTTTATGTATCAAATATGTTTGCAAACGGCCATATCCACAGGTGTTATTAAATGAACGGATTACTCAATTTATTGTTGAGTTATTTTAGAGCTCTAAACCAATATTGTATGAGAATAACCCGGCCTTGTCTTACTTTTTTCTTGTTACTGTTTTTCGTTTTACCGGGAAAAGCGCAGGTAAGTCTTCGATTGTCCAACGGAATACGGCCTGCTGTTGAAAAAGTACTGGGTTCCTATTCAGAAAATTTCAGAAGTATAGAAGGAGATACTTTGAGTGTAACCGCCAATTCTACGGTATTTAATTCTACGGTGAAGCCGGAAGGTGCAATAGAATGCACGCTTACTAAATTTTGGACGAATACCCGGCCAGATTATAGCTGGAAGGCTATTATGTTTGAAACAGATGACTTTGATGTGGCGGTAAAAAAATATTCAACCTGCTATCAGCAACTTAAAAACACCACCATACGATCGGGCCACGGAAACTTTAAAATGGAAGGTGAATTCGAATCTACCGATAATACAAAAAACTTTTACAGCACAATTTTTACCCCGGCTACCAGCGATCCTGTGTTAAGCCGGTTAAGGATGGAAATATTGCTGGAGGGAGATATGACGATTTGGAAACTAAGCATCCTTGTTTATGAAAGAATTCATGATGATAAAGAAGGAAGTATTTTAAATGGAAAATAAATAGATCGGAACTTTTTCAGGTACATTGAACAACACATCTTTTTTGTTTCAGCAATAGTCCATTAGTATTGTATAATAAAACGAAAAGAGTATTGCCGGAGCTTTTCCCGGCTGCCTTGTTCTGATTACTTAACGAACCTGGAGCTACTTTGCCGGCAGTTCAGGTAACCTTGAAAAAGCATTATGAATAGCTTACAAAAAATCGGTTTAATCACTGCAGGAATTTTGCTGCAGGCAAGTGTTTTCGCACAACAACAACCAGTAAGTTTTTTAAAAGGTGATCATAAAATTGATGTGTTGGTAAATGGTCAGCCATTTACATCGTTCCTATACCCCGATTCGCTTGAAAAGCCAGTTTTATTTCCTATCCTGGCATCGGGTGGTACCGTAGTTACACGGGGATACCCCATTAATCCAAAGCCGGGTGAACCAACCGATCATCCGCATCACCTGGGAGCATGGTTCAATTTTGAAAATGTGAACGGACTTGATTTCTGGAATAATTCTTTTGCCATTTCAAAAGAAAAAAAACCAATGTATGGCTGGATAAAAACCCACCCGGAAATACAAACAAACGATGGTAAAAAGGGTGTGCTTGTTTACCAGGCTAATTGGAACAATCAAAACCAAAGTACCCTGTTACACGAGGTAACCACGTTTGAATTTAGTGGCACTGAAAACTCACGGATCATTGATCGGATGACCACCCTGGTAGCGGATACAACAGTGGTTTTCAAAGATGCAAAAGACGGCATGCTGGCCATCCGGCTGGCGCAGGAATTGCAAATTCCCACCATGCAGGAGAAAAAATTTACAGATGATAAGGGAATCGTTACAACTGTAAAAGCATCCGCCGATAATATCTCAAATGGAAATTATGAAACCAGTGAAGGAAAAAAGGGTGATAGTGCCTGGAGTACCCGTGCAAGATGGTGTAAAGTTTATGGCAAAATGGGCCAGGATTCGGTAACAGTTGCCATTATTGATCATCCGCAAAATCCAAATTATCCTACGTTCTGGCATGCCCGCGGCTACGGACTTTTTGCCGCAAATCCTTTGGGAGAAGCCATTTTTACCAATGGCAAATCACAAAAGAATTTGGCACTTAAGAAAGGTGATTATGTTACGTTCCGATTCAGGATGGTTATTCAGAACGGGAAAAAAAGCCTTTCAAAAGAAGAGCTGGATATACTGGCCGATCAATTTGGAAAGTAAAAATGAATTAATACAATTGCCGGCGCAAAAGAAAGCGGCGAGCTCCCGGAGCTCGCCGCTTTCTTTTGCTTAAAATAGGAAAGAAGATTAACCTTCAATAGCGCCTTTTTTTATGGGAGCCGCCATTTTTTGCCTTGGCTGACCATTATTGTGCGGTGCCGGGTTTCCACCACCTTGTTTTTGTTTTTTAAAGCCACCACTATGGGGTCTTCCACTGCTCCCGCGATGCGAGCCGCCGCCACCACCAGAAGACGAAGAACCGGGATTATAATCAGGAGCTGGCCCAAATTGTTCGGGAACAGCATCCTTATTAACTGTAATTCCTATCAGGCGTTCAATTCCGCCAAATTTCCGTTGTTCTTTGGGGCTGATAAAAGTATATGCTGTACCTATGGCTTCAGCCCTTGCTGTTCGGCCAATTCGATGTACATAATCCTCGCCATCATGCGGCACATCATAGTTTATTACAAGGTCGATGGTATCAATGTCGATGCCACGGCTCAGGATGTCTGTGGCAACCAGGATATTAATTTTACCATTGCGATAGTCCAGTAATACTTTTTCGCGCTGCAATTGCTCCAGGTCGCTGTGTATTTCGTCGGCTAATAACCGGGCTTTTTTTAATTCGTAAGTAAGTTTTTTCACCTGGTCTTTCTTACTGCAAAATACAACCGCTAACCTGTACTGGCTGTTTTTCAAAAGGTGTTTGATCAGTGGAATTTTCTGTTCTTCAAACACCACATAGGCCTGTTGGTTTATTTTTTCAGGCGGCTTGCTGATACTGATATTTATCTGTTCGGGTTCGTGCAATAATTTATTAGCCAGCTCCCTGATTTTTGGTGGCATGGTTGCACTAAACATCAGGCTTTGTCTTTCTTTTGGAAGGTAACTCAGGATCTTCATAATATCTCCGTGAAAACCCATGTCAAGCATGCGGTCTGCCTCATCCAGTACCAAAAATTTTAGCCCGTTTAACTTTACATATCCCATGTTTAGATGAGCAATCATTCGGCCCGGGGTACAGATCACCATATCTACTCCTTTACTGAGTGCCTTTTTCTCTGCGCCAAACAATTCGCCGTCGCCCCCGCCATAAACGGCAATAGCGCTTATGTTGGTAAAATAAGATATAGCTTCCATGTGTTGCGAAATCTGCACGGCGAGTTCGCGGGTTGGAACAATGATCAGGGCGTTTACAGAATGCGTATCGTGCGGTATGGAAACCAGTTTATGAATAATCGGGAGAAGGAAAGCGGCCGTTTTGCCGGTACCCGTTTGGGCAGATGCTATCAGGTCTTTCCCTGCTAAAATGGTCGGTATTACTTTTTCCTGTACCGGGGTGGCCAGTTCGTAACCCATGGCTTCAATGCCTTCCAATAAACCTTCATCAAGGTCAAAATCTTTAAATCTCAAGTTGTATTTATGTATAGGTTTTTTTAAGCGGGCTCTATTCCCGGGCAATGCTATAACGGCTGAAAGATAGGTAAAATCGTTGTTTTCCGTTATCAGCCTTTTGCTAAAAGTAAAAACGAGAAAGCAGCTGTAATAAATATCTGCACTATCAATACTCCATTTAAAACAGTGTTTGAAGCATGTAGCCGGTAGTTCCCAATAACGTTTCAACCGTAAAACTTCATTATTTCATTATCTATCGCTGGTTAGATTTTTAATTTTAAAGCAGCTTTTCCTGAATAAAGAAAAACTCATAAAAAAGATGCATCAAATCCGGGCTTAACGATAGTGAAAAACCATAATTTGACGCAGCCATATGATTGGTTTACCGGGATTAGTTCAGTTTTTCAAAACGCAGATCCATCGTCTTTTGTTTTTTTGAATATTCCATAATCATGATGTTGCCAGGTTTTGCAGGGTAAACATAAGTTCTGCTTCCTTTTGTTGTAAGATTTATCTTATCGGTGGTAACTTTTTTATTAAAATATGATATGGCATTGAAAACAAGGCCTTTATTTCCATCTGACTTTTCATAATCTACATAGCCGACTACAAATCCTTTATTCACATCATCTTTCTGCGTAAAAGAGTAGTCGAAACCACCATAGGCTTTGATAAAAGCGGCAACACTTGCAGCACTGTTTACATCCGTACCACCAAACTCAATACTATTTTTATTTTTGCTGTATATTTTTATTTTTTCCAATGTAAAGTTTGGTTTTACCTGTAGCCATACCAGGTCGGTAATAACCATTTTTGTAACAGACTGGTAGCGCTGCGCTAACACGGCCGATGCAATACCAAGCGCACTTGCAGCTTTTTTGTAACCTTCTGCTATAATTACATAACCGCCGTCGTCAACCGGGATAATTTTATGACAATAAAGGAAGCCAATATCTTCCACTTTTCCGTTTGAACCTATATTAACAAACTTGCTCAGTTCTTTTGTCCATGAAAGATATTTTTTATTGATTGCCTTGCCTTTTTGGTCGACAGTCATAATAAATAGTCCCTGGCTTTGATCTGCCAACACACGATCCTCACCATCATAATATTGACCAAAAACCAGGAATTCACTTTTACCCTCTATTGGTATGGCATTCATCGGTAAAAATTTATAGCCATCCTGTTCAAGCAATACATCAAACAATTTTCTACCATTGAAAAGATTTATACCAAGTAAATGGCTTTCATTATTTTTCGACAATAATTTTTCACGCTGTAACACTTCAAGAAAGGCAATACTATCAGAATTTCCAAGATAAGCAACTGTCGAAAATTTGGCACCTTCTTCCGGTGCATACGACCACTGCTTCTTAGCGCCCGAACCGTAAAAATTCATTTCCCAACTATAATCCTTGCCATCCTTTAGAGGAATGATACTTACAAAGCCCTTGTTCTGTAATGGCTTAATAAATTGGGATTCTGTACCTTCCTGGCTGAGTTGCAAAGCTTGTCCAAGCATTTGTTTGTCCTTCTTATCTACAGGTCTTGAATAATTCATTCTTTCATTTCCATCAAGGCCGTATACTTTATAAGTCAGCTCGTCTTCTTCAGGATTATAAAAAAGAAAAACCAGCGACTGTCCATCAAATGAAGATTCCAGCAACGATACTTTCGCATTGTCGACCATCTTAACTTCTTTTACCACATTCAGAAATTCATCGGTGATATTGAGGCTGTATTGGCGGGTTTTTTTGTCGATCTTGTCTGTTTGATAAAAGAAAAAATATCCTTTTACTTCATTGCCCTGCAAGATGGGACCACTCGACCTGATATAAATGCTGTTAACCTTATCAAAGGTTAAATTGGGAGTTGCCTTCGACCCAAAACTTAAGGCAAACAATGACACAAATAATAGAAAACTGACTTTCATGTTCCTGGATTTGATTGGTTTATTGTATTTAAAGTCTTAATGAAATTTTTAAGGTTTAGGTCGCCTGGCGAAAAGGTTTTGGTAACGATTAATCAACTCTTGTTTCTCAGCACGATTGTTTATACCTGCATTTTCTATTAGTAAAAAAAGATATCCTTCATCATTTTCAAACCTGCTGCGGTATTTCTGTGCCCACACATCGCTCACCTGGGCGAGATCATCCAGCCTTATTGTATTGAGCATCCTGAGAAGACTACTATAAGCTTCATCGAAAGTTGGTGAAGGTCTTTCAGTAATATCATCAAGATGATGTTCTTTCTGTTTGTAATAGCATTTTACAAGGCATTTACCCGTCATTGAATACAGGTATGAATTTTCGGGAAACGCTGTTAACATTTGAAGTGAATAAAGCAAAGCTCTTGATACCTGGTTACTTTGATAACAGTATTCTATCATTTCAAAATCAAAATCAGCCTGTAATTTTTTGAAAAGTGCAGCATCTATAAGAAAGGCTTTTCCCTTGTTACTCTGAATTGATGAAAGCATTGTTTTTATAGCATGTATCCTTTGTGGAATATCAGGATGTGTTCTTAGCGAATCCTCTCTGATGCTGTCAGATTTTTCAAGGGTTGACGCCATTACTCCAAGCCCTGTTTGTTTCTTGATCCATGCATCCCGGAAAGCAAATGTGTCTGAAGAAAAGCGTTGCTTTAGTTCCAGGGTGTTGTTGTATTTATAACTATCAACGCTATCAAGCACTTCAAGACAATGGATGCTTTCGTTAAGGTCAAATCCTGTTTTTTGCATTAATACAATTGCCATACTATCTGACTGGCTTTCGTGCAGGCGGTTGTGCCGTTTACTTCCGAAAACAATTGTTGTGGCCAGTTTTTCGAGGCGGGCATTCTTATTATATTCCTCATGGTTTAAGTGCTTTAATTGAGCTTGTGTTTCTTTCGAATAAAGGCTTGATAGATAACTATCAATTTGTTTGTTGCTATGATTAAGAAAATAATGTGCAAGCTCATGGCACAATACAAAGGCTGCCTGGGCTTCGTTTTGAAGCCGGCAAAACAGCCCCGCATTAAATACAATCGTACCTTCTCCATAACTGGCCGCATTGGGTATATAGGAAGAAGAAACAACCAGGCGGATCTTTGAAAAATCGTACGTTTTGTTGCTCTTTTTTACCACAGACAAAAGCCTGTAGAAATAGGCCGTAACCAGCGTATCTGTAAGGGGTTGCTTGTCATCAAAAAGATGTTTTACTGCAGCAAATCTTTGTACTAATAATGCTTTTTTCTCTTTGGTCCATTCGCCTGATACAGTTGCCAGGTCTTGCTGGTATTGCTTATTTGCCTGTTGCAACATTTTGTTTAAAATGCCACTATCAACTTGTAACGGTTTATACGCATTGGTTTGGCATAAAGCCAGGCTTTGAACTAAAATAAAGATGAAACAGAACAGGGTTTTCGGGTACATGGAAGAAGAGCCTTGAAGTCATTTTGAAATAACTTCTAAACAGCAGTTGTCTTTGTTATATCTGGTTGATGGGATAGAGAAATTGGTTCAGTGTTCGAAAGGGTTCAGATCATAAGAAATGCAATTGCTTGTAGCAGGGTTTTAAATAGATAATGAAAATATTAATCTGAATAATTATAAGCTATGAGCCGGGACAACCTATTGATTATTTGTGTAATAAAAATTTGAACAGATCAACATAGCCCAACCTTTATTCGCACAACTTAAAGCATAAACTGTACCAAACAAAAAAAGAAAGCTGTCCCGGGCTATGGGACAGCTTAAAACAATTTTAAGAAAAAAAGTACTACGCCATAATTTCCCAAACTTCGTTGCCTCTAAGCAATTTGTCGAGATTGCCGCTTCCTTTTTTTGCAATGGCTTCTTCCAGTTGCATGGCCATTACATCTTCGTAACAGGCACGGTCAACTTCATAGAAAACACCAAAAGGCCTTGGAAAATGTCCCTCCACCCGCACATCATCAAACATGCGAACAAGGGTTTGTGCTTTATAAAAATCTCTTTCATCGTGTATCCAAAGATCATCAGCGCTAAAGTCGCCGCCAAGTTCAACCACCACAGGTTTCATTCCATCCAGCCTGATGCCTTTGTTTTTCTCAGCACCATAAACCAGTGGTTTACCCTGCTCCATAAACAAGGTTTCCTGTGGCTTGGTAGATTTTTCGGTAAATACTTCGAAAGCGCCATCGTTAAAAATGTTGCAGTTCTGGTAGATTTCCAACAGCGAAGCACCGCGGTGTGCATGGCTGCGTTTCAGCATTTCCTGCATGTGTTTCGGATCACGGTCCATGCTGCGGGCGATAAATGTACCATCGGCTCCCATGGCCAAAGCCAACGGGTTGAACGGGTGATCGATGCTACCCAACGGAGTGCTCTTGGTTACTTTATTTTGTTCCGATGTGGGAGAATATTGGCCCTTGGTTAAACCATAGATCTGGTTATTGAACAACATAATGTTTACATCGAAATTGCGGCGTAGCAGGTGAATGGTATGGTTGCCACCAATGCTCAGGCTATCGCCGTCACCGGTTACTATCCAAACACTTAGCTCTGGCCTTGTAGCTTTTAAACCACTGGCTACTGCGGTTGCACGTCCATGAATGGAGTGCATTCCATATGTATTCATGTAGTAGGGAAACCGGCTGCTGCAGCCAATTCCGCTGATGATTACAATATTTTCTTTTGCAATACCGAGGTCGGGCATAACCCGTTGTACCTGGGCTAAAATAGAATAGTCGCCGCATCCCGGGCACCATCTTACCTCCTGGTCCGTTGCAAAATCTTTGGCGGTAAGTTTCGGGGCTGCTGTTAAAGTATCAATCATTAGCAATCTTTAAATAAGGAAACAAAGTTAAACCTCTTACATACACGCTGCCATGCCTTACAAAATGTTTTACAAAAAGCTATGCAAAGGTTCCCGAATATTGATTTCAGAGTATGTTTTAGTATCCCTGGCTAAACCCAACAAGGGAAATGACAGTTGCCGCGGTTAAAACAATAACAGCGCCCCAGCGTGCCCATCGGATAGCATTGACATCTTTGGCTGTAAATAACATCACGAGGTACAGAATTCCAAGAGTCAATATTGAACCGATAAATGGCAGAAACTGAAACCCTTCCGTTAATTCTTCTGCATTCCACACGGCATTCAGCTTCCCGTTTTTGATGTTTCTTTGTAGTTGCTTATACTGCAAACGCTCCAACCAGCTCAATTTTTTTCCAGTCTGAGCTTCAAATTCACTCACCGTCATCAGTCTTGCCTGATGATTGGAAGTTTGCTTTTCAGCTGCCGGAACAAAGGCAGCGTAAGAACAAAAGAAAGAAAGTAAAACAACGATCAGGCATAAAGGTTTGTACATAAATATGGGTTTAAAACTAAAACTAATGGTTCAGCTTCAAACCTGGCTGATCTTTTTAAAAATTAAAAAAGGTTGCTACAATGTTGCGCCAAAATTTTATTAAATCACTTTTATGCCTGTAAAGCTTCCCAGTATTCAGCAGCCCGGCGGGTATGAGGTACTACAATGGTTCCCCCTACGATATTGGCAACGGCGAAGATCTCGTAGAGCTCTGTAGTATTAACGCCCAGTTTGTGGCATTTGCCAAGATGGTATTTAATGCAATCATCACAACGTAAAACCATACTTGCAACCAGGCCAAGCATCTCCTTGGTTTTCTTTTCCAATGCGCCATCCTCGTACGTATTGGTATCGAGGTTCCAAAGCCTTTTCATTACAAGGTTGTTGTTTTCTAAAATCACTTCATTCATCCGTGTACGGTAGTCGTTGAATTCGTTTACCAGTTCGTTGGCCATAATTATTTTTTATTCAAACAAATTAATACTGAAGAAACAAATCTTCTTAGCGATTGCTGAAACCAGTAAAATATCAGGTATTGAACGGGAAAATGGAAGATGCCTGGCCTTTGCTGTGTTCCTGAAAAGAAAAAACATTTCGTAATGCCCGGAAAAGATCAGGCGGGCAAATTGTCATCCTGAATTTCTAATCTATAACCCTTGCCATGAATATTAGTAAGTTTTACATTGGGGTCATGCTCTAACTTTTTACGAAGTTTAGATACAAACATATCCAGGCTTCTGCCAACTATCACGCCATCATCTTCCCAAATTTTTTGCAGCTCGTTCCTGTCTAATATTTGATTCGGCTGGCTTGCAAAAACGCTCAGCAGTTTTGATTCTTTACTGGTTAAAATTATTTTTTCGTTGTTAAAAGCCAGCGATTGCTCTTCCGGGTAAAAACGGTAGTTACCGATTGACATATACTCTTTTATAAGTACAGTTTCGCTTACAATGCTTGTTGCAATATTTTTCTTGTTTTTATATTGCTGCCTTCCAGCGATAAAAAGCCCCGCAAAAATGATGGCAATTCCGGATAAGTACAAAGTATTTGATGTGCCGCCTTTAGCAATACGTTCCTGAAATTTTATATTAATACAATAACGCATCGAGGGTTGAGCTCTTCCCGAACATGGTACAATGTTATTTTGTTCAGAGCCAAGGATGGCATAGCCAAAAATTACTTTTTGAGAACTACAATCCAGCACATTTACAATATAATTGGATGTAAGGTTGTTTTTAACGATCAGCTTGTTGATAATATTTATCAGTGAATCGGGTTTAAAAGAGAAACTGCTTGCGAATGGAATTTGGAATTCGTTTGCAGACACCTGGTTAACTGGTAAAACTTGCGAAGTACTATCGCCCGTGTACAGCAAAATATCATGCGCAATCTTTCGCATGATAATTATTTCTTTCGCCGCTTCAAAATCGTTGTCAGTTGCTTTCTTTGAAACAAAAGCAGCTAGCAGGATAAATAAACAACCTGCAATAAATATTGTTAGCAACTTCCAGTTCATAGCTAAAATTAGAAAAAAAAATGGCAAACAAAGGGTTTTGCAAACGTTTTACACCTGTTTACAACTTGTTTACATATCTAAAAAAGGGTAGGCGAGCTGTATAATTTGGTTATTATTTAGTTTACGCCCGCAACTTATACCATAAAAAATGGAGACCATCGGGCCTCCAATTTTTTAATTAATCATCAAAATTATTATTACCAAAACTTAACGTATAGGGCTGTGATAATTAAAAGTGTTATTACAATTAGCGCCAATGTGCTTGGCTGCACCTTAAACATTGATTTATCCAGTTCAAATGCTTTTGGATTGTGTTTCGGACCACCCATACTAATTGCAATCATCGTGATCATGGTAAACAGGAACGACAAGCCCATGCAGATATGAAAAGGAATTTCAAAGCCACCTTTGCCATTCGGGTAAGCAGTATAAAGGAAAGTTTCGGTTCCTAAAACCTGCGGCGCAAACTCGTTGAAGAAAACGGATAAAATAAAACCCATTATTACACCAACAATGGCTGCAAGCCCGGTAGTTCTTTTCCAGAACATACCCAGGAAGAACATGGCAAACACACCCGGGCTAATAAAGCCGGTATATTTTTGAATGTATGTAAAACCACCAACACCTCCAATTCCAAGTAAATCACTCCAGGTAAACATAACGGCCAGTATCATTGATACAAAAACAGTTGCACGGCCCGTGATAACCATATTCTTTTCACTGGCATCTTTCTTAAAATATTTCTTGTAAACATCTAAGGTGAAGATGGTTGAAATGCTGTTTACTTTACCTGCCAGCGAAGCTACGATGGCTGCAGTGAGCGCAGCAACAGATAAACCTTTAAGACCAGTTGGTAAGAAAGTAAGTACCGCTGAGTAAGCACCATCTTTTCCGCCAACCAGTTGTGGCAGGTGTCCGTTTTTATACAACACAAATGCTGCAATTCCTGGAAGCATCACAATTATTGGCATCATCAACTTAAGTAAACCGGCAAATAAAATACCGGTTCTGGCCGTTTGCAGATCGGCACCCAATGCACGTTGGGTGATATACTGGTTGCAACCCCAATAGTTCAGGTTTATGATCCAGATACCAGCTGCATACGATGCAAGGCCTGGAAATGTAAGATACTTGTTGATTTCATTCTGTTCTGATGCCGCAGTAGGCTTTGGTATGATCATCTTGAAATGCTCGGGAGCATTGTTCATCAAAGCTTTAAAACCGGCAATAGGCCCGCTGCCGTCACCAACCATTTTATCAGCCACAACATCTAAAGCAATGTAGGTAGTTACCAATCCACCAATAATCAACACCGCCACTTGTATTACGTCGGTATAGGCTACCACCTTCATTCCACCCAGCGAAATAAGCAAGGCAAATATGGCAAGACCTAACATAATTACATGCAGATATTCGCCTCCGGCCAATCCATTGATAGCAACAGCACCCAAATAAAGGATAGATGTAAGGTTTACAAAAACATACAGGAACAACCAGAAGATAGCCATGATCAAAGCCACCGTTTCATTATACCTTGTTTTTAAAAACTGTGGCATGGTATAAATATGGTTCTTAAGATAAACCGGGATAAACCATACCGCTACAATAATTAATGCAATAGCTGCGATCCATTCATAGGCTGCAACAGCAACACCCAGGAAAAAGCCTTCACCACTCATACCAATAAACTGCTCTGCAGAAATGTTGGATGCGATGAGAGATGCGCCAATTGCCCACCATGTAAGCGTACCTTCTGCTAAGAAAAAGGCCTTTGCATCATGTTCTCCTTTTTTCCTTTTTCGATAAATGTTATAACCATAGGCTGTTACTATGATGAAGTATAATACAAAAACCATGTAATCAGCAAATACCATGTTCTTATTCATGATGGGGCAAATTGAAATTGATTCTTTTAAGGAAAAATTTTAGCGAATATATTGGTACTGCTTCTAATTATCGGTTGATTTGATAATATACTTCGTTCCATTTTAATTCGTTTCTAAACTGGCTAAGTTTTGTATCCTTTCCAATTAATACACATTCAATATTGGCCATCTCCGCAAAATCCTGCAGGTGTTCCGCAGTAAGATTTTGGCTATAACCTGTGTGGTGCGCTCCACCTGCATATATCCAGGCGGCGCAACCTGTTTTCATATCCGGCATTGGTTTCCATAGTACCCTTGCAACTGGCAATTTTGGAAGTTCATGTTGCGGTGTCACAGCTTCCACTTCGTTTAACAATAAACGGAAACGATTGCCCATATCTACAATCGAAGCATTTAATGCCGGACCTGCAGCAGAATTAAAAACCAGCCTAACCGGGTCTTCTTTACCACCAATACCAAGAGGGTGAACTTCGCAGGATACTTGTCCATCGGCTATTGATTCGCAGATTTCCAGCATGTGAGAACCAAGAACCATCGGGTTCGAAGGATCAAAATGATATGTATAATCTTCCATAAATGAATTGCCGCCCGGTAACCCACTGCCCATCACTTTCATAGCCCGAACCAATGCTGCTGTTTTCCAGTCACCTTCGCCGCCGAAGCCGTATCCTTTACCCATCATGCGCTGTGATCCGATGCCGGGTAATTGTTTCATGCCATGCAAATCTTCAAACGTATCGGTATAGCCTTTATAGTTGCCTGCTTCAAGAAAAGCCTGTAATCCTAATTCAATTTTAGCAGCGTCTTTTAGCGACTGGTGTCTTGCTCCCCCCGCTTCTAAACCGCCGGCCATTTTGTATTTATCAGCATATTCTTTTATTAATGTAACAACTGCAGCATCACTTATTTCATCGATCACTTTTACCAGGTCGCCAATACCATGGGTGTTTACAGAATATCCAAATTTGTATTCGGCTTCTACCTTGTCGCCATCTGTAACTGCCACATAACGCATGTTATCACCAAAGCGAACAAATTTGGCACCCTGCCAGTCATGCCATCCCGCGGCAGCTCTTGCCCATACATCAATTTGCTTCAGCGCTTCTTCATCCTGCCAGTGACCTACCACCACTTTGCGGTTACGACGAAGACGGCTAACGATAAATCCAAATTCACGATCACCATGCGCACTTTGGTTTAAGTTCATAAAATCCATGTCTATTTCATTCCATGGAATATCACGGTTAAACTGGGTATGCAAATGACAAAGCGGTTTATTCAAAATCTTTAAGCCACCGATCCACATTTTAGCAGGAGAAAAGGTATGCATCCAGGCAATTATACCTATGCAGTTTGCAGATGTATTTGCTTCAACACAGATGTTCAGAATTTCTTCAGGTGATTTTACCGTTGGTTTGAATACAACGCTAACGGGGATCAATGAAGATTCGTGTAAACTCCTGGCTATAATCTGTGAATGTTCTGCTACTTGCTTTAAAGTTTCCGCGCCGTACAGGTCCTGGCTACCGGTTACAAACCAAACTTCCAATGCTTTTAAATTGATCATTTTTCTTATGTTTTTGCTTTAATTTTTTTAATCTTTTGCAACCAACGCTACGGCTGTTACTTTACGTGGAAACCACAACATCATTTCTCCTTCACCGCGGTTTGCCCAGGCATAATACGGGATTGCAGTAAATGGTTCTACACTGGTAGAAACCTGCTTTTCGCCTGCAATATTTACCTTGGGTAATTGGGTTTTCAGTGTCATTACTCCATTTAATAAACCAGGCTGGAATTCAGTAGTAAACTGTGCATCATCGGGTAAGATGTAATTGCTGACAAATCCATTATTGTCTTTCCATTCTGCACAATACATCAGCGGGCCGCGTTGCAAGGCTGTTTTTCCAATATCATCTTTTACTTTTTCATTGGCAAGCACACGCTTTATTTCCATTGGCAATTTCATTTGCAGTTTATCATTTTTATTCCATTTGCGGTTGATAACAGCATACCCGTTTTGCATTTCATAATCTACGCTGGCTCCATTGATAGTGATCACTACTTTATCTGCAGCAGGTTTTTGAAAAGTATACAATGTAGATGGTATGGCTTCGTTTTGCGCCCATCCGGGAATACGAATCATCATTGTAAATTCCATTGGGGTTTTGGGTTTCACAGTGAATAAAAGATCACCGTTCCATGGATAATTATTTTCCTGGATAACCTGCACCGGTTTGTTGTTGATATCTAATGTTGCATCTGAATTTATAAACAGGTTTACAAACAATTTATCCTGTTGCAACGCGTACATGTACCCGGGCACCGATGGCAGCATCCTGCAAATATTGGTAGGACAACAACTGCATTCGAACCAGCCCGAACGGGTTGCTTCCAGTCCCTTAGGTTTGTTGTAATTGGTTACCTGCATGGCATTTGTGTAGAAGAATGATTTTCCATCTAAACCAACACCCGAAATCAAACCATTGTATAAAGAGCGTTCAAGCACGTCGATGTATTTAGCATGGCCATGCAATTGAAACATGCGTTGATTCCAGTAAACGTTTGAGATCGCCGCACAGGTTTCGTTATATGCAGTTGTATTTGGCAGATCATAATTTTCACCAAAGCGCTCACCATCATGCATGGCACCAATGCCACCCTGCACATAAAATTTTTTATCTACCATGTTATTCCAAACCCTGTCCACTGCAGCTATTAAACTGTCGTCGCCTGTTAAAGCAGCTACATCTGCAGCCCCGCTATACAGGTATCCTGCACGCACAGCATGTCCAAGGGCTTCGTCCTGCTGGTACACAGGTTTGTCATCCTGCCAGTAACTTCCATTTTCCCATGGGTCTTTACTTCCTTTTTTATAACCTGCATATGATCCCCTTGCAAGAACGAAAAATTTAGCAGTTTGTAAATATTCTGGCTTATTGGTGATATGATACAACTTTACAAGCCCCATTTCTACAATTTGGTGACCAGGTGCTACCGATCTTTTTCCCGGACCAAATACACTGCAAACAAGATCAGCATTTTTTAAAGCTATGTTTAACAGGTTTGTTTTTTTTGTAGCCATATAGTGGGCGGCCGCAGCTTCATATAAATGACCTGAGTTGTATAATTCGTGGCTTAATTCACGCTCTTTGCTCCAGCGTTCAAGTCCTGCCCATGCATGCGGATGCGCAGGATCAATGGTTCTGGCTGTATACAGGTAGCCATCTGGCTCCTGTGCCTTGGCAATAAGCGTTACAAGTGAATCAACATAAGAAGACAACTTCGCGTCGGGATGTACCGCAAGTGAAAAAGAAGCGCCTTCGATTGTTTTGTATATATCGGTATCATCAAAAGGAAAAGTAGTACAGAACTTCCCACTTTTTTCGGCCGCCATCGTAAAGTTTTTTACCCGGCCGGTGCTTTCACATCTTTCAAAGGAGGCCGGAATGGTAACCACCCGGTTTGTTTCAATTCGTGGTAACCAGAACTTGTCTGTAAGTTTAACCTGTGTAAAAGGAACTGCTTTAATAGTATAATTTTTTGTCTGCCCTAATAAAGCAGCCGGTAGCAGCAACCATAGAAACCCAAAAAGCTTTTTCATAAAGCAAAACATTTTAAGGTATGATTCAATTTTAATACAATCGATATTCTATACATGGTACAGAAGCAAACGAATTCTTTAAAAAGTTCGTGATTTGTGATACATCAACAAACCGGTTTTATACATTCAGCCCCGTCAAACCTGCTTATTGTCCATAATAACTATCAGGTCCGTGTTTTCTTTCGTAATGTTTTTTAATCAGGGCGTCTTTTAGCCTTGGTGCCTGCCCGTTTATCTGTTCTGTTAACAAAGCCATCTTCGCAACTGTTTCTAATACAGCGCTGTTGTACACCGCTTTCTCCGGGGTTTTTCCCCAGGTAAACGGTGCATGGTTGCCTACCAAAATCATTTCGACTTCTTCATAGTTCATGCCTTTTTCTTTCAGGCAGTTTATAATTTGATAACCAGTTTCGTGTTCATAATTTCCTGCTATCATTTCGTCGCTCATAGGTGGTGCGCAGGGTATATCAACCGTGGTATGATCGGCATGTGTTGTGCCAAAAATGGGGATGTCTCTTTGCGATTGTGCCCATGCAGTGGCATAGGTGCTGTGTGTATGAACAATGCCCGAGATCTTCGGCCAGGTTTTATACAACAGTGCATGTGTTTTCGTATCAGAAGATGGCCTTAAGTTGCCTTCTACAGTGTTTCCGTCAAAATCAACAATTACCATTTTTTCGGGTGTTAAATCTTTATAGGGAACGCCACTCGGTTTTATAGCAAAAACCCCCAAAGAGTGATCAGCAGCGCTAACATTTCCAAACGTAAAAAGAACCAAACCCAATTCGGGTAATTGCATGTTGGCTTCGTAAGCCGCCTGTTTAATTTGATCGTACATGAACTGATGATAATTTGATAATGTGATAATTTGATAATGGAAATGCAGCACACATGGGCAACTGCTTTAGTATAGCTTTGCCGTTATCAATTATTGGTTGTGCTCTCTATAAAAGAGCCTAATTGCAAATACTGGTGGTATCTTTTGTTGTATATAGCAGCCCTGTTACTATCAGGAAAATATTCCTGGTCAAAACCCTGGCCCATTGCATTCATCGCGGTGGTAACATCAGGGTAAATACCAGCCACCGTAGCAGCAAACATGGCAGCACCGGCAGCACAGGTTTGTTCACTTTTATGGATTCGAATGGGCATGTTAATTACATCCGCCATCATTTGCATGATAAAAGGCGATTTTCTTGCAACCCCTCCTAAACCAATTAAACCTTTAACCGGGATGCCTTCTTTTTCGAACCGGTCAACAATACTTTTTGCGCCAAAACAGGTTGCCTCCACAATTGCTCTAAACACTCTTGGCGCATCACTACCCAAATGCAAACCACTGATCGCACCTTTTAATAATTGGTTAGCGTCGGGTGTGCGACGACCATTAAACCAATCCACTGCTATTTCCGATTTTTCATCCGGTTCCAGCAAAGCCGCCTGTTTACTTAATTCAGCTATTATTTTGTTTGCTACTTTTTCCTGCAGCGCTGCGGTTTGTTCTGCACTTAGATCGGCTGATTCTAGAAACTGTAAAGGCCAGCTTACCAGGTTTTTAAACCATGCGTACGCATCTCCAAAAGCCGATTGGCCTGCTTCAAGACCCATCATTCCTGGTATAACAGATCCAGGTACTTGTCCGCAGATTCCTTTCACTAATATTTTCTCGCAGTCTTCGAGGGGAGCAACCAGCATATCACAGGTACTTGTGCCCATAACCTTACTAAGGTGGTATGGCTCAATTTGTCCGCCAACTGCACCCATATGAGCGTCAAATGCGCCAATACCAATTAATACATCTTCGGGTAAACCGAGCCGCCCCGCCCATTCTTTACTAATGAGTCCAGCTGCTTTATCTGCTGTATAAGTCTCACTAAACAGGCGGCTGGTAAACCCGGATAATAAAGGATCGAGCTCTGTGAAAAATGATTCTGGAGGAAGACCGCCAAATTCTTTAGCCCACAAAGCCTTGTGACCTGCCGAACAGGTGCCTCTTTTCATTTGGTGCACATCGCTGCCACCTGTAAGCAGGAAAGGTATCCAGTCGCAATGCTCAACCCACGAATAGCAGGCATTTCTTACCGCTTCATCGGTTCGTAAAGTGCGCAATAATTTGGCCCAAAACCATTCCGATGAGTAAATACCACCTTCGTACTGCAGGTAGTTTACATCATATTTTTTGGCGTGAGCGTTTATCTCAGCTGCTTCGGCGGTACCGGTATGGTCTTTCCAAAGCACAAACATAGCATGCGGGTTATTTGAAAATTCCGGTAATAACGCCAATGGTGTGCCATATTTGTCAACTGCAACCGGTGTAGAACCAGTTGTGTCCACGGATAATGCTTTTACCCGGGACGCAATTGCTGGCCCCGCTTTTTGCAGGCACTCCTTTATGGTAGCCTCAAGGCCTTCAATATAATCTAACGGATGTTGCCTGAATTGCTGTTCAGCGGGTTTACAAAACTGGCCCAGTTTCCAGCGGGGATAGTAAAAAACTGCGGTTGCAATCTCTTTTCCATTACTTGTATCTACAACAATTGAACGGACTGAATCTGATCCGTAATCAACTCCAATAACATAAGACGTTTCCATGAAATGGTGAATATTTATGCTTCATTTAAAATGTACCGGGCTGCAGTACACAGCATTGATGGCAACAGGTGGCAGTAGCAATCATCAAGCAGGAACTGTTCTTTCTTCAATTAGTGTCAAAGTAACACTTATATAATGGAATACGGCAAAAAAAGTTGTAGTTCTTTTTTCATTTTTTTTTTGATGAAATAAAATGAACGAGTGAACTAGATAAAATTGTGGGGATTAGGTATAAAATTTAAGAAGGCCTGGAAATTTGATTCATATTGTTTTTTATCCAGTTTATAATAAAACGCACCTTTTTTAGACGATTCCTTGTCTTTGTCTTTTTGCTTTACCAGGAGCCCTGTTGATAGAAGTTTACGGCTAAAATTTCGCTTATCGAACTCGGTTCCATATACCGCTTCATACAAAATTTGAAGCTGCGGAATAGTAAATTTTTGCGGTAACAATTCAAACAAAATAGGATGAATGGCTGCTTTATAACGCAATCTTTTAATAGCCATTTCAACCATTTCATTATGGTCAAAAATTAATTCTGGTAAATGATTCAGCTCAAACCATTCGGGATGATATTGGTCGCTGATTTGTTTTTCGTATTGGTGGATATCAATTAAAGCATAATAAGCAATGGAAATAGTTCTTTCTTTTGGATCACGGTTCGGTTTACTAAAACTGCGTAATTGTTCCATATATACGCCGTTAAGACCTGTCAATTGGGTCAGTACACGATTAGCAGCTTCAAGGCAATTCTCATCTTGTTGTACAAAGCCGCCCATCAGGCTCCATTTTCCCTTTTCAGGTTCAAATGCTCTTTTTATAACCAATAATTTTAATGCTGTTCCATCAAAACCGAAAATGATGCAATCAACGGCGGCTAATAATCGGGTTTGTTTATTATAACGGGTCATTATAAATATATCTACTGGTTGATAACTGACTATTTTTCATGGAATATTATAAAGCAAGCAAAATCAAAAGTGCGGAAAAAAATATTTTTCAAAGAAAATAATTGCGAATATGACAATTATTAGAAAATTGTTCTAGAATTGTAAATAGTTTAACGGATAGCTGAACGATTGCTTATCGACTTTCTAATTAAACCTAACAACTGTCATCTTGCTTGCTAGAATCCTGTTTATCAATATATAAGGTTGAGATAACTTTTGTTTATCACCTTGAATTGTTTAAAACTGATATATGATTGAATCCTGTATGGGTAATTATTGGATTTCTTATTTTGCACAAAATGCAAACGATTGCATTATTTGTTGCATCTATCAAAAACAACTTGTTTCAAGGCAACCAATTCCGACAACATCTCACACATCCAAAGTGTTTTTAGATCATTTGTAATACAACTTTTTTGTAAAAGACAGTTGTTGTTGGCGAACGCAACTGTAGTCGCTTCTCTTTCATTTTTCATTTTTAAACCAAACATTGCTTATGAACAGGTATGTACAAAGAATCAGGGCAACGCAGCAAATTCCCATTTTGCTGGCGTTATTTTTACTGCTGTTTTCAGGTCTGGCGATAGGCCAGGAAACTGAAAAAGTTACCGGAACAGTTACCAGTAGCACCGGTGAAGCCGTAGTAGGGGCCACGGTTTCTGTAAAAAATTCAAAAACAGCCGTTTCAACTGATGCAGACGGAAAGTTTTCGATTAATGCTCCCAAAAACAGCGTACTTGTCATTTCTTCCATTGGGTTTGATAACCAGGAAATTACTGTTGGAGACAACAAGGTATTGGCAGTTTCGCTTATCCAGGGGACCGGAAAACTGGATGAAGTTGTAGTGGTTGGTTATGGATCACAAAAGAAAGTTACTGTAACCGGTGCCGTGGCGCAGGTAAAAGGCAGTGACCTCGAAAAAGTGCCTGCACTAAACCTTTCAAACACTTTGGTAGGACGTTTACCAGGTATTACAGCTGTAAATGGAAGTGGTGAACCAGGCTATGATGGTTCCAACATACGTATCAGGGGTACTAACAGTTTGGGAAATACCAATGCCCTTATAGTAATTGATGGCGTTCCAAACCGCTCCGGTGGTCTTGACCGCTTAAATCCGGCTGATATCGAAAGCGTGTCAGTATTGAAAGATGCTTCTGCAGCTATTTATGGAGCAAGGGCTGCCAATGGTGTTATACTTATTACAACCCGCCATGGTAAAACTGGCAAACCAAGACTTTCCTACAACTTCAACCAGGGATATGCACAGCCTACCAGGATTCCTAAAATGATGGATGTATTGCAATATAGCGAAGTGAGAAATGAATTGGCCGCTTATGAGGCTCCCTCAGGTGAATGGTCACAGGCTTTAACAGCACTAAAAACTACCGGAACATACAAAACTGTGGGTGGTATAACCATTTCTTCACCTACCGGTTTCTCTCCGGCAGATGTGGCAAAATATTCCGATGGTACAGATCCATGGGGACATCCTAATACCGACTGGTTTGGAGATGTAATTAAAACATGGTCGCCGCAACAACGGCATAACCTGCAGATAAATGGTGGTAGTGAAAACGTAAAATACCTTGCATCTGTAGGATATCAAAACCAGGATGGTATCTATAAAAATTCAGCAACCGGTTACAAGCAATATGACATGCGCTTTAACCTCGATGCAAAAGTTAATAAGTACATCAACGTACAACTGGGTGTTACAGCCCGCGAGGAATTTAGATTTTTCCCTACAGAAAGTGCCGGCTCCGTTTTCAGGATGTTAATGAGAGGTAAACCCAATGAACCAGCAATCTGGCCTAATGGCTTACCAGGTCGTGATATAGAAAATGGTCAGAACCCGGTGGTTATTACCACCAACCAAACTGGCTATGATAAGGACAAAAGAGATTTCTTCCAAACAAACGGAAAGGTGGAAGTTTTAATTCCGGGAGTTGAAGGTTTGAAAATCACAGGCTTTGCGGCCATTGATAAATATATCTATAATGGCAAACGTTGGTCTACCCCATGGTACCTGTATTCATGGGATAAAATATCCTATGAAGCCGATGGTACTACTCCCAAGTTATCAAAAGAACTTCGTTCAACCTATACCGATCCAAGGTTATCTCAAAACTCTGAGAACAATTTAAATATCAACCTCTCCGGGCTATTGAACTACGACCGCAAATTTGGCGATCACAGTTTAACCTTCCTCGCAGGTGTGCAGAAGGAAACTTTGAATGACCAATACTTTAATGCTTACCGCAGGTATTATATTTCAACAGCTATTGACCAGATTTTTGCCGGCGGCGACGACGAGAAAAACAACGGCGGCGGTGAGTATAATCGTGCCCGCTTAAGCTATTTTGGACGTGTTGGCTATAACTTCCAGGAGAAATATATCGCTGAATTCTTATGGCGCTATGACGGATCTTATACTTTTCCTGAAGATAAAAGATTTGGCTTCTTCCCTGGTATCATGGTAGGCTGGCGTATTTCTGAAGAAAAATTCTTTAAAAATAATATCACTTTTTTGGACAATTTGAAATTCAGAGGATCATGGGGTCAAATGGGTGCGGAACCATACATAAATGGCAACCTGGCTGAATACCAATATTTAAGTACCTATGGATTCAGCAACTACATTATTGACAACTCAATCGCCAGGGGATTATTTGAAACAAGGCTTCCAAATCCTGATTTTACCTGGGAAGTTCAGAACAGTTTGAACGTGGGTGTGGACGGAGCTTTACTTAAAAATAAAGTGACTTTTGAATTTGACTATTTTGTAAACAAAAGAGACAAATTATTGTTACGTCAAACGGGTTCTATACCAGCCAGTGCGGGAATTTCAAACATCTTACCCCCTGTAAACTATGGTAAACTCGAAAACAAGGGCTGGGAATTTAAAGTTGGCTACAACGGCCAGATTGGGGACGTGAAATTCAATGTTGGTTTAAATGGCGGTTATGCTAAAAACAACATCGTTTTGTGGGATGAGGCCCCGGGTGTTCCGGCCTGGCAGAAATCAACCGGAAGCACTTTTGGTAGCAACGGTCCGGCATTTTTGGTATACCAATATGACGGCGTATTTGCAACCCAGAAAGATATTGATGCCAACACGGTTGATTACAGTGGTATAGGTGCAGCCAGTCTTCGTCCGGGCGACATGAAACTGAAAGACATAGATGGAAATAACAAGATCAATGGAGATGACCAGGTGCGTATGGATAAAAACCGTGATCCGCGTTTCACAGGCGGTGCCACGATCAATGCACAATATAAAAATTTCGATATTTCTGTTTTATTCCAGGGTGCTACCGGCGGTTTATTGTTTATTCAAACAGAGTCAGGTGATATTGGGAACTATCTTGAATACAGCTATGATAACCGCTGGACCTTAGATAATCCAAGTACCGTAAGTCCACGTATTGCAAGCCGTAATAATACTTACTATACAGGTGGTGCAGCATCAAACAATGATTATTGGCTAAGAAGCAGCAATTACCTGCGTTTGAAAAATATTGAGTTGGGATACAATTTCCCGGCTACTTTACTTAAGAAAGTAGGAATGAGTAACCTGAGAGCTTATGTAAATGGCATCAACGTAATTACATGGGATAAAATGAAAATATTTGACCCTGAAGCTACCAGCGGTGGTGGTCAATATTACCCACAGTCAAGAATTCTCAGTTTTGGTGTTAATGTATCATTCTAAATAATTTTCAACAATGACAAATAAATTCAAACTACTATTAGGAATAACAAGCTTTATGCTTGTTACCCTAGCAGGTTGTGATAAGGATTTCCTTAATGTATCGCCGTTAGGAGAAATTTCTTCGGAATCGACCTGGAAAGATGGACCGCTTTCTACCGCCTTCATTACTAACCTTTATAATGGTCTCGGGCCCGGTGGTTTCGATGAACAAATGCTGGCTTCTTTAAGTGATGAAGCAGTTTTTACACATACGGGCAGAGGAATTACTACCGTTAATGATGGAAGCCTGAGTCCAAGTAACCAGGGGTGGACCCATGGTACTTACGAATGGGGTTCGATGTATGGCCGCATCCGTGGTTGCAACATTGCTATTGCAAATTTGGAAACAGCCACCTTTGAGGACGCAACGTTGAAAGAGCGTTTAAAAGGAGAAGCCCGCTTTTTAAGAGCCTATTTTTATCAGCAGCTTGTTCGTTATTATGGCGGTGTACCATTAATTACTAAAGTTTATGGACTAAATGAAGATTACCTGGTTGAGCGCAATTCTTTTGATGCTTGTGTAAAGCAAATCGTTGGAGATTGTGATACAGCCGCTTTATACCTAACAGGTAAATCATTAGGTAAAGGAAGGGCAACCAGTCTTGCCGCAATGGCTTTGAAATCAAGGATCCTGTTATATGCAGCAAGCGATCTGCACGATATCCCGACTGCTAAGGCCAAATCAGCAACTATTTCAGGTTTTGCAAATCCCGAACTACTAGGTTATACTAGTGGTGACAGAACTGCAAGATGGCAGGCCGCCAAAGCTGCTGCTAAAGCAGTTTTGGATCTTTCTGCAGGTTATAAATTAAACCTGGCAGCACCTGCTTCTTTAGAAGATGGCAGGCTGAATTATATCTCTATTTCCATGGGTGGCGGAAGTTCTGCTGCAGGCGTTGACAAAGCTGCCGCAAGCGAAATTTTACTGGGCAGGTATAATACACCTGACCAGGATGATTGGGGCGGACCTTATGTTGGCCTGTTCAACGGACCAAACGGTTACCATAACTGGGCAGGAAACACTCCAATCGGTTTAATGGTGGACGATTATGAAATGATGGATGGTACAAAATTCAGTTGGAGCAATCCCGATCATAAAAAAGCGCCTTACACTGGCCGTGATCCGCGTTTTTATGCCAGTATCATGTATGACGGCTCGCCATGGAAGCCACGTAACCTGATTTCCGGTGATGCCGATCCATTTAATGAAATTCAAACCGGCCAGTACGATTTAATGCAGAATGGTGCACTCATTTCTTTCAAAGGAATTGATACCCGCAGTAGTAGCATCGAAGACTGGAACGGTAGCCGCTCAGGATATTACATGCGTAAGTTCATCGATCCAAACCCGGCCATTGTTGAAAACAACACAAGGCAGTACATTCCATGGCCGTTTTTCAGGGTAACCGAAGCTGTGTTCAATTATGCCGAAGCATGTATTGAATTGGGTGAAGACCTGGAAGCAAGAACCTGGTTAAATAAAATTCGGTTCCGGTCGGGTATGCCGGCACTTACCGAGTCTGGTGCAGCCCTGAAAGCACGTTATATAAACGAGCGAAGAATTGAAATGATGTTTGAAGAACAACGTTATCATGATGCGAGGCGATGGATGATTGCACCGACAACATTGGGCCGCAAACTTGACTTTATAAACGTAACAGGCAAGTTTAAGCCGGGTAAAACGTTATCGGGTAAATATCATTATGATCCTACGATATACGATTACAATTATAGTCCGGTAATTGAAATAGCGCATGAAAACCGAACCTGGATTGATAAGATGTATTTCCGTCCTATCAGCCGTGATGAAGTAAATAAAAACAATAAACTGGTTCAAAACCCGGGTTACCAATAACCTGTTCGTTCCGGTTCTTTTTACAAAATGTTTTAGGTATGCCGGTATATTTATACCGGCATTTTTTTTAAGAACTTAATTTTTTTGGATTTGAAACGATTCAATGTTTGCTTCCTGGTTTTAGTGGTGATATGGTTTTGCAGTTGTAACAATAATGCTGGTACCAAAACAGCTTCCGAACCGGCCGGCTCTCCTTTATTCACCCTCTTATCTCCGGATAGTTCCCGTATTCAATTCAGCAACGTATTAACAGAAGGTTTGAATACCAATGTGTTGATGTATGAATATTTTTATAACGGTGCCGGTGTTGCTATTGCAGATTTGAACAACGACGGTTTGCAGGATATTTATTTTACCGGCAACATGTCCGACAGCAAACTATACCTGAATAAAGGCAATATGCAATTTGAAGACATTACAGATGTTGCCAATGTTGCAACCAGGAAAATACCATGGCGTACCGGTGTAACAATTGCTGATGTAAATGGCGACAGCAAACCAGATATTTTCGTTGCCTATTCCGGAAAAGTTCGGGGAGAGAACAGGATCAACCAGCTGTTCATAAACCAGGGAAATAACGAAGGCGGTACCCCGCAGTTTTTAGAGCAGGCAAAACAATTTGGTTTAGCTGATTCATCCTATTGTACCCAGGGTTACTTTTTTGACTATGATAAAGATGGAGACCTGGACATGTTTTCCCTGAATCATAATCCAAATAATTTACCTGTACTGGATGAAGCCAGCACAGCCGATCTGCTTAAAAAGGATGATGCAACCATTGGTGTAAGAATGTTTAAAAATGACAATAATTTTTTTACGGATGTGACATCAAAAACAGGTATCAGCAGTTCGCTTTTGACCTATGGATTGGGTGCAGGAATTGCGGATATAAACGGTGATGGGTGGCAGGATATTTATATCGCAAACGATTACAGTGTTCCTGACTTTTTATACATAAACAACGGGAATGGAACCTTTACAGATAAACTACAAACAGCTGTTGGTCATACTGCTAAATCATCCATGGGAAACAATGTTGCTGATATAAATAATGATGGTTTGCAGGATATTTTTGTTTTAGATATGTTGCCCGAAGACAACCATCGGCAGAAAACACTTTTTGCTCCTGATAACTACGAAAAATTTGATGTAAATCTCAGGTCAGGATTTTATTACCAATACATGCGCAACATGCTGCAGGTAAATAATGGTGATGGAACTTTCAGTGAAATTGGGCAACTAGCCGGCATTTCAAATACCGATTGGAGTTGGGCACCCTTGTTTGCCGATTTTGATAACGATGGGTGGAAAGACCTGTATGTTACAAACGGTTATACGAGAGATTATACCAATCTCGATTTTCTGAAATACATGAATGATCATATCCAAAGTAAAGGCAGGCTAAACAGGGAAGATGTATTGGGTATTTTACAACAAATGCCTGCATCAGATGTAGAGAATTATCTTTTTAAAAACAATGGAGATCTAACCTTTTCTGACGTTAGTAAACAATGGGGATTCAGTATACCATCTAACAGTAATGGTGCGGCATATGCTGACCTCGATAACGATGGTGACCTTGACTTAGTAGTTAATAATACCAATATCCCCGCATTTATTTACAGGAACGAAGCGAGTCGCCAATTGAAAAATCACTATCTCGATATCAGGTTGATTGGATCAGGAAAAAACACCGATGGTATTGGAACAAAAGTTACTCTTTATACCAATGGCAAATTGCAGTTGCTCGAACAAATGCCCGCCCGGGGTTTTCAGTCAACGGTTAGTTCGCTGCTTCATTTTGGAATTGGTAACGCCACTCAAATTGATTCATTGGTTGTAACCTGGTTGAATGGTAAAAGACAAATAATACCGAATGTAAAATCTGACCAGGTACTGGCAATTAGGGAAGAAGATGCTGTTGATTTTAAAGGCATAAATACCACTATCAATCCTTTTTTAAAGGAAGTGGAAAGCCCTGTTAAATACCTCCATGCTGCAACTCCAATCAATGATTTTAAAAGACAACCACTACTGGTAAATCCTTTTTCTTTTTCCGGTCCGTGTATGGTTAAAGGTGATGTAAACGGAGATCAGCTGGAAGATATTTTTGTAGGTGGCGGAAGTGGAAAAGCCGGATCATTATTCCTGCAAACAAAAGCCGGCCAATTTGTGGCAACCAGTCAACCTGCTTTTGAAAAAGATAATATGTGCGAAGACGCAGATGCGGTTTTCATTGATTGCAACATCGATGGCAAACTAGACTTATATGTTACCAGTGGTGGTTATCATAATAATGCGCCTACAGATATTTTGTTACAGGATCGGCTATATATAAACGATGGAAAAGGTTCGTTTACTAAAACAGTGGGCGCAGTTCCGGAAATGCTGGTAAGTAAAAGTTGTGTGCGTGTAAACGATGTGAATGCAGATGGATTTCCCGATTTGTTTGTTGGAGGCAGGGTTGTTCCGGGACGATATCCCGAAACACCGCAAAGCTTTTTATTGATCAACGATGGTAAAGGAGTTTTCAAGGATCAAACCGCGGCTTTAGCTCCGTTGCTTCAAAAAATTGGAATGGTTACAGATGCTGCATGGACAGATCTTAACGGTGATTCAAAAGCCGAATTGATTATTGTTGGAGATTGGATGCCTGTGAGTGTATTTATGGTTGAAAATGGAAAGTTGGAAAATAAAACTCGTAATTATTTTGATAAGGATTATAAGGGTTGGTGGAATAAGTTGAGCGTTGATGACTATAACAAGGATGGAAAAAAAGATCTTGTAATTGGAAATACCGGTCTTAATACCCAATGTAAAGCAAGCGATAAACAACCTGCGGAAATGTTTTATAAAGACTTTGATGATAATGGTTCTGTAGATCCCATATTGTGTTTTTATATTAAGGATAGCAGTTACCCTTATGTATCCAGAGATGAATTATTAGACCAGATGAGTAATCAACGAAACCGGTTTACAGATTATAAAAGTTATGCAGATGCTTCTATTAAAAATGTTTTTACAGAAGAAGAATTAAAAGATGCTGGTCACCTCGAAGTGAATTATCTTAAAACGGCATTTTTCTTAGGTGGCGCTAACGGTAAGTTTGTGGAAACAGCACTGCCTCTGCAGGCACAATTTTCACCGGTGTTTACAATTACACCGTTCGACATAAACCGGGATGGTTTCCAGGACCTTTTATTGTGTGGAAATATTAACCAGGCCAGGCTTCGTTTTGGAAAAAGCGATGCAAATTATGGTGTGGTATTGCAGGGCAACGGTAAAGGTGGTTTTACCTATATAAACCAACAGCACTCTGGTCTTCAGTTGAAAGGAGATGTGCGTAGTGTATTAGCAATAAACAACACTTTATTGTTCGGAATAAATCAAAAACAATTGAAAGCTTATAAATTAAAATAAGATGCGAATTTTTGTTGTTTTGATTCTAGTGGGGATTGGTTTAGCAGGTTGCAGTTCAAATCCTAAAAAGCTTAATGATTTCGAAGCCGGGGCTATCAGTGATGTTGTTACAAGAATGACGGATCTGATGGTGCATGATATTACAAATCCACCGCTTGCCGCCCGTTTTTATTCCTATGCCTGCCTGGCAGGTTATGAAATAGTATCCCAAAACAATGCTTCATTTAAAAGCATGTATGGTGTTCTCAACGAGTATCCGCAAATTCCACGGCCTGATTCAATTACTGGTTATGATTACCAGCTGGCCGCAATTCTGTCCATGAATATGACAGCCCGGTCAATGCAGCCTTCAGGTAAGAATTTAAAAAAGTATGAAGACGATTATACCGACTCCTTAGCGAGAGAAGGGTATGATGAAAACACAATTTTGCAATCAAAAAAGTATGCAGAATATGTATGTAAAAACATACTTGCTTATGCAAAAAAAGACAAGTATAACAAGATCAGTAACCTCCAACGTTATTCGCCTTTGAATGTTGAGGGTGGTTGGTTCCCTACGCCACCTGCATTTATAGCAGCAGTGGAACCCGAATTCAGAACGGTACGTCCTTTTACTTTAGATACTTGTGCCCAGTTTCAACCGGTAGCACCGGTGAAATTTTCTAAAGAAAAAAGTTCTCCTTTTTTTAAGCTGATGTTGTCTAACTACGAATTAAAATTATCACCGGAACAAAAAGCTGTTGCTGCATTTTGGGACTGTAATCCTTTCGCTGTACAGGACAACGGCCACCTGCTTACCAGTTTAAAGAAGATATCACCAGGTGCACACTGGCTGGGTATCACAGGAATTGCCTGTATGCAGGGAAAGAAAAGTTTTGACGCCTCTATGCAAATTTTTACACTGGTATCGGTTGGACTTATGGATGGTTTTATAAGTTGCTGGGATGAGAAGTATCGAAGCAACCGTATCCGCCCTGAAACAGCCATCCGCAAATACATTGATCCTTCCTGGACACCATTGTTGCAAACACCTCCATTTCCAGAATACCTGAGTGGTCACTCTGTTATTTCATCAACTTCTGCTACTATCTTAACTCAATATTTTGGCGAAAACTTTCATTATACCGATAGTGTAGAAGTTAGCTATGGTCTGCCATCGAGAAGTTTTAAGTCTTTCAATGAGGCAGCAATTGAAGCTGGAATTTCCCGCTATTATGGGGGCATTCATTTTATGGATGCTATTGACGAAGGCAGGAAACAGGGAATAAAAGTTGGCGAATGGGTAATGCAATCTTTTAATGCAAACCAACCCGCTACTGCTTCAAAGAAATAACAGGCAAATCTTTGCCTGTTATTTTTTGTGCAACTCGGAACACCTTTTTCCTGTTTGCTTTTTGGAGATTCATTTTATAGAATAACATTAGAAACAGGGCAGGAAAAATTGCTTTCTGGTTCTTTTTTTAATGCTGTCAAAAAAAAAATTGCAAATGTTAAAGAAACTCGCTGTTATCATTCCTGGTCTTTTCTTGCTGGCATTTCAAAGTTGTAAAAGTTCAACGGATACAAAGCCAAAACCACAACAAAGTGATACACTTACAGAGGTGCAAAAACATTTGCCTGAAAATGCTTTGAAGGGTCTTGCAATGTACGATGGTCTTGAAGTTACCATTATGGCTACAGAGCCGATGCTGAAAAATCCTACCAACATGGATGTAGATGAACGTGGAAGAATCTGGATTACAGAAGCATACAATTATCGCCCTGAAATAAATGGCAATCCCGTTAACGAAAAGGGAGATCGCATTATGATTTTAGAAGATACCAATGGTGATGGAAGATCCGACACTGGAAAGGTCTTTTACCAGGGTGCGGAAATGAATGCACCGCTTGGCATTTGTGTATTGGGTAACCGGGTACTTGTTTCTCAGAGTCCCTATGTATGGGCTTTTTACGATGACAATAACGATGATAAAGCCGACAGGAAAGAAGTGCTTTTCCAGGGAATTGGCGGGGAACAGCATGACCATGGTATGCACACTTTTACCTTCGGTCCCGATGGAAAACTGTATTTCAATTTTGGCAATGAAGGGAAAACGCTGAAAGATAAAAATGGAAAAGTGGTACTTGACCAGGATGGAGAGGAAATAGGTCCGGGAAAATATACGATGGGTATGGTATTTCGTTGCAACCCGGATGGAACGGAAGTGGAATGCCTTGGTCAAAATTTTCGGAACAACTACGAATTAGCGGTAGACAGTTATGGTGGAATGTGGCAAAGTGATAATGATGATGATGGCAATAAAGGTGTTCGCATAAATTATATGATGGACTATGGCAATTATGGCTACACCGATGAAATGACCAAAGCAGGCTGGCAGGCTACCAGGACAAATATGGAGGATTCTGTTCCATTCAGGCACTGGCATTTAAATGATCCCGGGGTAGTTCCCAATTTATTACAAACGGGGGCAGGCTCACCAACGGGGATGGTTATCTACGAAGGAAACCTTTTGCCTGCTACCTTTCAAAACCAAATGATCCATGCCGATCCGGGCCCAAATGTCATCCGTTCTTACCCGGTTACAAAAGAAGGAGCCGGTTATACTGCCGAAATTGTCAACATACTGAAAGGTGAAAATGACCAATGGTTTCGTCCTGCAGATATTTGTGTTGCACCAGACGGGTCCCTAATTGTTGCTGACTGGTACGATCCGGGCGTTGGCGGACACCAGGCGGGAGACCAGCAAAAGGGTCGGCTGTATCGCATTGCCCCAAAAGGATCTGTTTACGCTGTTCCAAAACAAGATTATACTACCGCCGAAGGTGCCGTTGCCGCCTTGCAAAGTCCGAACCTTTCGGTACGGCACCATGCGTTTACCGTATTGCAGCAAATGGGTGAAAAGGCGATACCTGCGTTAGAACAGGTTTGGCAATCATCAACCAACCAGCGAATGCGTGCCCGGGCATTTTGGGTGCTGGTGAAAATGCCCAATGGTGAAAAATACATCCCGATAGCCCTGGCAGACAAAAATCCGGATATACGGATCACCGGCATTCGTGCTGCCCGCCAGTTAAAAAACAATTTGATTAAAGTAATCAGTTCGGTGGTAAATGATACAGATGCGCAGGTACGACGCGAACTGGCAATTGCAATTCGCCACAGCAAATCTCCGGAAGCGCCGGCTTTATGGGCAAACCTGGCAAACAAACATGATGGCCAAGATCGTTGGTACCTGGAAGCACTTGGAATTGCAGCCGACCGTCAATGGAACAGCTTTTTTCCTGCCTACCTGGCTATTGTAAAAGATCCTTTGCAAACTGCCGGGGGAAGAGATATTGTTTGGCGTGCACGCACTGACATCGCTGTTCCTTATTTAGCGAAGCTTGCAGCAGATACCAACACTGTTTTATCACAGAAACTAAGGTATTTCAGGGCATTTGATTTTAATGAAGGGCCAGCAAAATCACCTTTATTATTGGCCATGCTGGAATCAAACAAGGGAAAAGATCTTTCCTTCAGCCAGCTGGTATTAAATCATCTGGATGCTAAAACAGTAAAACAGTCGGCTGTTGCGAGGGAGTCGGTAGCTGCAGTATTAAAATCAGTAGCTGGAAGCGAAGCTTATATCGATCTCGTAAGGAGGTACGAATTAAAAGCAGAAAACAACAACCTCCTTGAGCTGGCTATCAGTAAAAAAGACGAGCAACTTGGCAGGAAAGCCGCAACACTGTTGTTGCAACAACAAGGTATCAGTCTTATTAACAAGGTGATCGCTGCAAAGGATAGTTCCCGCGCATTAGCCCTTTTACAGGCTTTAGGCAGGGTTGGAAGCGCTGCATCAATCAACATACTCGAAAAAGTAGTGTTGTCGGGGAATCACAACAATGCTATTAAACAACAGGCGGCAAGGAGTTTAGGCGGCAGTATGTCGGGTGAAGACAGGGTATTAGAATTATTGACAGCGAAAAAGGTACCGGAAACGCTAAAAGCACCGATCATAGATGGTCTTAAAGGAGCATGGAGAAAAGCAATTTATACCAGGGCCACCAGCTTTTTGCCTGGCGGAACGGTGATAGCTAAAACCAGCACTGAACCGGTTATGGCAGACCTGGCAGCATACATTACAAATGGCAGCAATGGAAAAAAGGTATTTGGGCGCAGCTGTGCGGTTTGTCACCAGGTAAATGCTGAAGGTTACGACTTTGGTCCTAAGTTGTCTGAAATCGGCTCCAAATTGCCTGTGGAATCATTATTGGAGGCACTGGTTCACCCATCGAAAGGAATCAGTTTCGGATTTGAAACAAAACAGCTTAAAATGAAGGATGGATCAACCCTGACCGGGATTATTTCCAGTAAAACAGAGACAGATATTGACCTTAAATTCCCCGGTGGCGCTTTTCAAAAATTAAAAACGAGCGATGTTCAATCTGTAAAAGAGTTGCCGGAATCGATGATGCCTGCTAATTTGCACGAAACAATGACTAAACAGGAACTAGCCGATATGCTGGCCTATTTATCCGGGTTAAAGAAAAAATAATTGTGTAATTGACATTTAAATAAAATAGTACTTACTTTAGCAGCCCGTTGATGTAATCCGACCTAACTGAACTCGGCGGGAAACGATTAGTGAACTATGACAAGCTTTATGAATAAATATTTTTGCTCGCTGGCTACAGTAGCCCTTTTTGCCTCTTTAGTAGGTTGTAACAATACACCCGCAGGTACTTCTGCAGAAACTACTGCCCCTGTTTCAGATTCTCTTTTTCCTTCGCCGGCAGCCTATAAGTCAACGATTAATGGAAAAGAAACTGCGCTGTACATTTTAAAAAACAGTAAAGGTTCGATGGCGGCGATTACTAACCTTGGCGCCCGCCTGGTTGGACTTGCCGTACCGGCCAAAGATGGCAGACTTGTAGATGTAGTTCTGGGCTACGATAGCGTTCAGACTTACATGAAAAAAGGAGAGCCATATTTTGGTGCTATCATTGGCCGTTATGGCAATCGTATTGCAAATGCAAAATTTACCCTGGATAACAAAGAATACAAGCTGGATCAGAATAATGGTCCAAATTCTTTGCATGGCGGTGCTACCGGTTTTCATGCCCGTGTTTGGGATGCCAAACAGTTAAACGACAGCACCCTTCAACTTAGTTATACCTCAGCCGATATGGAAGAAGGATATCCTGGTGAATTAAAAACTACGGTTACTTACACGCTATCCGATGATAATGCTCTAAAGATTGATTATACTGCCAATACTACCAAAGCAACACCAGTAAATTTAACTAACCACGCTTATTTCAATTTGAACGGCGAAGGTGCAGCTACCATCAACGATCATGAATTAATGATAAATGCCGCAGCTTTTACTCCAGTTGATAGCACGCTGATTCCTACAGGTGTTATTCAGCCGGTAGAAAATACGCCATTTGATTTCCGTAATCCAACTGCGATCGGTGCAAGAGTTGATTCAATAGACCAGCAGTTGAAAAATGGCAAAGGATACGATCACAATTTTGTGTTGACAGATAGCAGTAAATCTCAAAAGCTGGCAGCTACCGTTTTCGGACCGGCAACAGGTATTTTCATGGAAGTGTTTACCAGTGAACCAGGTATCCAGTTTTATGGTGGAAATTTTTTAACGGGCAAAGAAAATGATGGTAAACATGGCCATTCCTATGGATACCGTTCGGCCTTATGTCTTGAAACACAACATTTCCCGGATGCGCCAAACCAGCCTAATTTTCCATCAACTATTTTGAAGCCCGGTGAAACTTATACAACCAGTACAACGTACAAATTCTCTGTAAAATAATCTCTATGTAAACTAAAAAGGCTGATGCTTAACAAGCATCGGCCTTTTTTTATTTCAACACAATTCTTCAAACTAGTAACCATACTAGCCAACCAATTAACTCATTAACCAATCAACCAGTTAACTAATCAACCAATTAACCATCCCCCCGCATATGCTGGTAATAGGCAGATGGCGACATGCCAAATTGCTTTAGAAAACTTCTTCCAAAATTAGTTTGTGATTTAAATCCTACGATTGCTGACACTTCATAAATTTTATAATTTCCTTCTGCAAGCAATTCAGCGGCTCTTTTTAAACGGGTAAGGTTTATTAAATCGTTAATCGAAAGATTCGAAATGGCTTTGATTTTCCGGTACAGCGTTGGCCGGCTCATATTCATCATTTTTGCCAGTTTGTCAACATCCAATTCTTCTTCTTCGAGATTATTGTAGATCTCTTCATTTAATTTTTCAAGAAACAGTTCATCTGATTTCGAATGTGCAATACTTTTAATATGTACCAATGGAGATTTGGCAAAGAAGTCTTTTATTTTATCCCGGTTAGCAATAAGATTTGCAATTTGTACGTGCAGGTATTCAGGAGAGAAAGGTTTTTCAATATAAGCATCTGCTCCCAATTCCAGTCCTTCGATTTTAGATTGTAAAGTGTTTTTGGCTGTCAGTAAAATCACAGGGATATGGCTGTATTCAAAACTCGTTTTAATTATTTTACATAATTCAAAACCATCCATTACCGGCATCATTACATCGGATAAGATCAACTGAATTGCTTCTTCTTTTAAAATTTGGATTGCCTGTTCGCCATTGGTTGCTTTTATAACATGATATTTTTCGCTTAGATCTTCTGCAATGAAATCAAGCATTTCTTCATTGTCTTCAACTAACAGTATGGCTGGTTTCATTTTGTAGAATTACTGTTGGATGTAATATAATCTTTTTGGATGGAAAGATTAAATCCATTTTGTTGTTGAATAGGCAACGTAAGACAAAACACATTCATGTCCACCTCGGGATCCTGCAAAATGATTGTTCCATTGTGTAATTGTGCCAGTGATCGTGATAAGGCTAATCCTATACCGGTTCCCTTTTGTTTATCTGTTTCTTTTAAACGGTAAAAAGGCTCAAAAATCTTTTCTTTCATAGGGACAGGAATAATATACCCATCGTTTTTAATTATTATGTTGAAACAAGACTGATTGCTCTCGTTAGTTAACAGTTCAACCAATACCCGTGTATTTGCATATTTAACAGCATTGCTAAAAAGGTTATAAATAATTTTTGAAAATGCATCCAGGTCTACATAGGCATATAGCGCTTTTGCTGGCAGACTTAATTGAAACTGAATATTTTTTTGTTCGGCGAGGGATTTAAATCCATAAAAAATTTCTTCCAGTAATTCGCTGATGTTGGCTTTCACAAAACTCAGGCTAAAACCCTGTAATTCTGTTTGCCGGAAATCGAGTAATTGATTTGTCAATTCAATCAACCTGTTTGTATTACGATCCATGATTTTTAGATTGTTCATAATATCTGGAATCGCTTCAGCCTTTTTTATCACTTTTTCAAGAGGTGCTTTAATTAAAGTAAGTGGTGTTTTTATTTCATGTGCAACATTGGTAAAGAATTCAATTTTAGCTGCAAAAATTTCTTTCTCTTTTGCAATCTCCAGCAATTCAAACCGGCGCCTGTTTTTTTGTTCAATGCTTCTAAGATACCATTGAACACACAGGTAAGCTGCCAATAGTATTGTTAGTACATAAAAACTATAAGCCCAAAAACTTGCCCACCATGGAGGCAAAATTTGAATGGCTAAACTGCTTTCTTTTTCATTCCAGATGCCACTGCTGTTACTTGCTTTAACTTTAAACACATAATTGCCGGGTAACAGGTCTGTAAAATAAGCCTTGCGGTTTCTTTTTAAGTAAGTCCAGTTTTTATCCGCGCCTTCTAATTTGTAAGCGTATTCTGCCATTTCGGGAGCCGTATATCCTAATGCTGCAAAATCGATGCTTATAGTCGAACGATCATAAGGAAGTGTAATCTCGTTTGTAAATGAAATCGATTGTTTTAATGGTGAATCATCTTCGTTTAACGTGAGCTCTTTGTTAAATACCTGGAAACCTGTAATAAGTACAGGAGGTATAAAATAGTTATTGGAAAATAACTCTGGCTTAAAGCTAATCATGCCTTTTACACTTCCAAAATACATGATGCCATTTTCATCTTTATAAGCCGAGTTAAAATTAAATTGATCATTTAAAGTGCCATTAACCCTTGTATAGGTTTTTGTTCTTTCTGTTTGCAGGTTGAAACAAACCAGTCCCTTAGAAGTGGATAACCACAAGTTTTTTTGACTGTCTTCGAGTATACTTAAAATGAAATTGCTTGGAAAACCATTGCTGGTTGTATAAGTTTTAAAAACGTTTTTGTTTCTAATAAATTTTGATAATCCACCTTCAGTGGCAAACCATAAAGTATTATCACTGTCCTTGAAAATACTATTCACCCTATCGCTGGCGATGCTGTTAGTGTCGTTTGCCTGGTAGCGATAATTCATCGTTTTACCTGAAGATTTATTATAGGATAAAACACCGTTGCCATAAGTTGCAGCAAACAAAGTTTTACTATCATCTTCCAGTAAATAAGAATACCAGTTTGCCTGTGGCATGCCGGGTAATGGTTTAAACTGGTCTTTAATTTTATCATAGAGATACGCACCTCTTGTGGTACCAATAAGTATTTCATCGGCTTCATTTTTCGTAATGCAAAAAATAAAGTTGCTTTTTAAATCACCCGGGCCGGGTCCCATTTCATAATGTCTTATTATTTTTTCTGTATTTAAATCCATTACATCGAGGCCATGTTCAAATGTTCCGATCCACATCCGGTCATTATCAACCAGTAAACCATGAATGTTTGCATAGGCGATACTGCTGGATTTTCCTGTTGGTTGAAAAACCGTAAAATTTCCGGTAGCCTGGTGGTACTTATTCAGCCCTGCATCTTCTGTACCAATCCATAGATTTCCATTCTTGTCACCATGTACTTCACGCACCACATTCCCGCTCAAAGAATTTTGTCCTGTACGGGGAAAATATTTTTTGAAAGCTGTATGCTGCTGTGGAAAATAATTAATCCCGCCAAAATAAGTTCCTGCCCAAATACCTCCCTCCCTGTCCTTACAAAAAGTATAAACTGCATTGTCAGAAATGGAATAAGGATCGTTATAATTCTTTTGCAGGAGATTATTATCGCCGGTTTGCATGTTGTGTATGTAAATGCCCGTTTCCGATGCAATCCATATTTCGTTTTTAGTACTTTCCAGGAAATTCCTCACGAATATTTCTGTATTAATATTATGTTTATTAAGTATGTCTTTGTAATCCAAATTTTGCAGATCGAAAATTTTGGCTCCATTGGATGTACCAACCAGGATCAACTTATTTTTAGTAGCATAAATTTTTTCAATCCACCTGGACTTTACATTTTCGGAATGATTAAAGACATCAAAAGATTGAAAAGAATTGCTTTCTTCCTGGTACCTGTTTAGAAAACCGGAAGAAGAAGAAATCCAGGGATTACCTTTCTCATCAATACATATTGAACTTGCTTCAAAAAAAGTATTGACTGGAAATGAAAAGGCTTGTTTTGTCTCCGGTAAATACTTGCTCAATGTGAATGCCTGGATAAACCAAATGTTTCCTTTGCCATCCATTTTTACATCAGAAACGGGAAAGTTTACAGTGGCTGGTAAAAGGCTAAAAGTTTCGGATTTTTCATTGTACGAATACAAGCCATTTTCAGTGCCAACCCACAATGTTCCGTTGCGGTCTTCCCATAAACAATGAATGAAATTATTTCCTATGCTGCCTTTAACATCAGGATTATGCCTGAATATTTTAAACGTGTAACCATCGAACCTGTTCAATCCATCTTTGGTTCCAAACCAAATAAACCCTCTTTTATCCTGCAGGCAACATATAGCCGCATTATTAGATAAGCCATTCTCTACCTGGTAATGCCTGAAATAATATGGTTGTGTAAAGGAGTCATTTATACAACATACAATAAGCGCTGCTACCGCCATCCAGTATTTCATCGAAAAAAAACGCATTCTTATGTTGTTTTTATTGCATGATACTTTTTTCAGGACAAAAATTTTCAATCATTATCGGTAAAGTACGGAAATAACATGCTATTGAGATTTTTTGCAGAAATTCTGAGACAATCTGTATAGCTCCTGCGCATCAATTAATACAATTTCACATTGTTAATAGCGATTGATATCTAAAGTGCTGTACGAATGTTTTGCTGGATGCCTCCGAAAAGATTGTTTGCATAAACCTGCCATTTTTATAGCCTCACATTGCATAAACCATAGATCTTATTATTTCTGATTTATAAAAAAAACCAATACTTGCTTTATGAAAAAGTATGTGCTACGATTGCGTGCACCGCAATCACTGTCAGTGTTCCTGGCTATGTGTATGATGTTTCTCTGTAGCCTGTCAAACGGCCAGAATGCAGGATCAGTTTCCGGTACAGTTGTGAATGCTGCCGGCGAGCCAATTGCAGGGGCAACTGTTGCATTAAAAAACGGTAGAATAGCAACTTCTACTGATGCTGCCGGCAAATTTTTGCTGGCCGCTCCAGCCAATGCAGTGCTTGTAATATCTTATGTAGGTCTACAGTCGAAAGAGATTACAGTAGGCAATCAATCAGTTCTTAATATTTCTTTAGTAGCATCAACTGATCCGTTGGAAGATGTGGTAGTTGTTGCATATGGAACAGTTCGTAAAAAAGATCTTACAGGTTCTGTATCAATAGTAAAAGTAGAAGATGCTAAGAAAACTGCCTCCTACGATGTAGCTAAAATGCTCCAGGGACAGGCTGCAGGTGTACAGGTACAGGGTTCAGGCGAACCGGGCGGATATGTTCAGATTAAAATTCGCGGTATCAGCACTTTCGGTAATAACAGTCCGCTGTTTGTAGTGGATGGTATTGCATTGGATGGTCCTTTCGACTTTTCTCCCGGCGATATCGAAACCATGCAGGTATTAAAAGATGCATCTTCTGCTGCATTGTATGGCGCCCGTGCAGCCCAGGGTGTTGTTATCATTACTACTAAAAAAGGCAAATCAGGTCCCTTAAAATTAAATTACAACGGCTATTATGGCACACAACAAGTGCCTGGTAAAATAGATGTAACTGATCGTGTGGGTTATCAAAAAATTACCAGTGCTGCTGAATTAAATGCAGGTTTAACCGTTGCCCCGGGCAACGATCCGGCAAATGCTGCTTTTATTAGCAACATAAATACAGACTGGCAGGATGAAGCTTTAAAAACAGGTCGTATACAAGATCATAACCTAAGTATGTCAGGCGGTTCTGAATCTGTTTCCTACAATCTTTCATTGGGTTATTTTAATCAAACCGGAACCATCACAGGACCACAGAGTTATGACCGTTACACCATCAACAGTAACATGCAGGGAAAAAAAGGCAGGTTTACTTATGGCGCTAAAATGGCATACACTCAATCAGATAAAAATAACTATGGAGTTACAACCGATCACGCGGTTTTTGGAGGTAATGTTACCAGTATGCTGGCAGCAATTCCTACCATGCCGGTATATGATCCAAAAAGACTTGGCGGGTATGGCGGATCTGATAACGTAACCATGCGTGCCATTACCTTAAACGTAGTTGGTATGAATGCGCTTACAACAGATTATTCCAAACGTAACCGCTTCCTCGGTAATGTTTGGGGCGAACTGGAAATTATCAAAAACCTGAAGTTCCGTACCAGTGCATCTTATGACAGGCTGGAGTACAAAGACTTTCATTTTGAACCCATGTTCGATCTTGGATTTTATTACCTGAATACGCAATATAATTTACGTCAACGCAACGGCAAAGACAACACTGCTCAATGGGAGAACCAGTTGACTTATGGTTTTACAGCAGGTAAACACAAAGTAGATCTTCTTGCAGGTACCAGCTATCTTGAAAGGAATTACGAAGACTTGTTTGCAAGTGCAAAAGACACGGGTGATTTAGCTTTCCGTTCTTTCGCCAATGCAGCTCCTTCAGCAATAGGTGCGAGCAGTTATTTTTCTGCCAATACACTGATGGGCTACCTTGGTCGTTTAAATTATAATTACGATGACCGTTACCTGGTGTCTGCCAACTTCAGAAGAGATGGTTCTTCAAGATTTGGCCCGGCAAACAAGTATGGTAATTTTGCTTCTGTGGCTGCTGCCTGGAATATCAGTAATGAAAAATTTGTTGAGCTACCCGAATTTATTAGCAGCATAAAATTAAGAGGTGGTTACGGTGAATTGGGTAACCAAAATATCGGCGATTACTTGTTCCAGTCGTTTATAAATCCTAATGCAAGCTATGTATTTGGAGATGTGCTTGCCACTGGTGGAACCACCGTAGCCAAAGTAGATCCAAACATTAAATGGGAATCTACTGCAACCTTCAACGTTGGTACAGACATTGGCTTTTTGAAAAACAGGTTACTTTTTTCTGCTGAATTTTATAACAGGGAATCAACGGGTCTGTTAGTGGGTGTTCCCTTGCCTCCGTCTTCAGGATCTATTCCTTTAAGTCTTGTTACCAATGCGGCTTCTACCCAAAACCGTGGCATGGAGTTTACACTTAGCTACAACAATTCTTTTGGAAAAGTGAAATACAATTTCAATGGTAACTTCTCTAGTTTAAAAAACAAAGTATTGCAATTAGGTGGAACAGGAAATCCTATTTATGGTGCAGGAAGCAAAACAGAAGTAAGCCGTTCAGTAGGCGAATTATTTGGTTTTATTACAGAAGGGATTTTCCAGACTACTGCTGATGTAGCAAAACATGCTACTCAAACAAATGCGGCTCCCGGTGATATTATGTTTAAAGATGTTAATGGCTTTGGACCGGATGGTAAATTAACAGGTCTGCCCGACGGCATAATAACCGATGTTGACCGTGTTTATCTTGGTACAACTATTCCAAAGTTTTTCTATGGATTTAACATGGGAGCTTCTTACAAAGCTTTTGATATTTCCGTGTTTTTCCAGGGTAGTGCAGGAAACAAAGTATTTAATGGTGTAAGGCACGACTTGATGGTTGGGCAATACATTAATCATTCAACTGAAATGCTGAATTTCTGGACACCAACCAATACCAATACAAATATTCCACGACCAATAATTGGTGATCCAAATGGCAATGGCCGTTTCTCCGACAGGTTTGTAGAAGATGGTTCTTACCTGAAATTACAGAATGCACAAATTGGGTACAACCTGCCAGAAGCTATTGCAAACAAAACCCATGTTTTCAAAACTTTGCGTGCCTATGTTTCCGGGCAAAATATCCTGACCTTCTCGAAATATTGGGGCTACGATCCTGACTTTATCAGCGATGGTTTATTTAGCCGTGGTTACGATTACGGTTCTTTTCCTAACCCAAGAACCATTATGGTTGGTCTTCAAATTGGCCTGTAATAATCCTTATTAGAAAAAAATCAATAACTTCTTTATGAAATATAATTTGAAATATATTCCGCTTGCACTGGTAGCATTTGCTATGAGCACAGGCTGCGATAAAAAATTGGAACAGGCCAATCCAAACCAGCAAACTTCTGCCACTTTCTGGCAAAATACCGGCGATGCTTTAAAAGGTGTTAATGCAACTTACGGAAGCCTTTTGATCGATGGAACGTATATGCGTTTTACACCGGCGCTTCTCGATTTAAGAGGTGATGATCTTAAGAGCAACAGTCCATGGACAGCGTTTTCAAACATTGGTAAATTTTCTTTGGGAACAGCAGATGGAGCCGGTTATGGCTGGGCATATGAAGCATATTACCAGGGCATCAGCCGCGCCAACCAGGTATTGCAATTTGTACCTGCTATCGATATGGATGCTAACCTGAAAGCCCGTATCCTTGGTGAAGCACGGTTCCTTCGTGGTTTGTATTATTTCCATCTTGTAAATTTTTATGGAAAAGTTTCAATTGCTACAGAAGCTACCGCCGGCACGTTATATGTTCCACAATCAACAGAAGCAGAAGGCTGGGACCAGGTGATCAGTGACTTTAAAGCGGCATCTGAAATATTACCAACTACTTACAGCGCTAATGATGTTGGACGGGCTACTAAAGGTGCTGCATTGGCTTTCCTTGGAAAAGCTTACTTGTTCAATAAAAATTTCGCTGAAGCTGCTAAAAACTTCAAAGCAGTAATCGATCTCGGTATTTATTCATTGGTTCCGGAATATAAAACCAACTTTATGGATGGTGCAGCAAACGAAAACAACAAAGAATCGCTTTTCGAAGTGCAGTTTTCAAGAGATGCAGGTGGTGTTGATCTTGGATGGGGTGGTGCACCTGTTTCAGGCTGGGGCAAAACATCATCCCGCGCTATTACGTATGCAGCACGTAGTTTCGGTTGGACCGATGTACAACCAACCCGTTCGGTTTACGATGAATTTTTGTTAGAAAAAACAGTTGGTGGTGAAATTGATCCAAGAATGGACGCTACTATGTTTTATAACAAACCTGGTGATATGCCAATGTATAAAACCACTTTCAAAACAAGGTACGGTGCTAACCAGGCCGACCTGAACGATTTGTTTGTGGCAAAATATGAGAATGGCAACGGCGACCGGCCCGACGAATTCGATTGGCGCTCGGGTATTAACGAAAGAATTATGCGCTATGCCGATGTGTTGCTGATGTATGCCGAATGTTTGAATGAAGCAAACAACCGCGCAGAAGCAGCGAAATATGTTCAGATGGTTCGTACAAGGGCTAAATTGCCCAACCGGGAAGCTGAATTTGCCTTGCTTAGCCAGGAAGCTTTCCGGGAAGTGTTAGCACACGAAAGACTACTCGAATTTTGCCTGGAAGGACATCGTTTTGATGACATCCGCCGCTGGGGATGGTTAACAAACCCAACCAAGATTGCTTTACTGAAATCAAGAGACCCGGAATTTAACAGCTTTGTTGCAGGAAGGGAATATTATCCTATTCCACAAAATGAGATCGATAACAATCCTGGTTTTATACAGAATGCTACTTATTAAAATTGTTGATTTTGGTTTAATAATTTGAGCAAGGAAAGTGTCGGTCTTTGAATGTCTCACAGGAGAAGTCCGGCACTTATTTAAATTTCTTCAAGGCTTTATAAGAGCCGAACTATTCCGGCAAATGATTACACATCACGCTATGAAATTTGTAAATACATTTTTATACTACCCGCTGCTTTTTTCTTTATTCTTATTGGGGAGTTGTAAAAAAAGCGATGGTGTTATTACTCCGCCGGTTGTAGTAGAACCTCCACCGGTAGTACCTGCATTTCCCGGACCATCTTATGCTGATAACTATACGTCCATTTCTTCCTGGAGCAACAGGTCGCAGTGGAATTTAGCTAATGTACACGATCCAACAGTTGAAAAAAGCGGTGAATATTATTACATGTACCAAACAGATGCTTCTTATGGCAATGCACATGAGGGGTATGGTCATTATCCTTACCGCCGGTCAAAAGATCTTATAAACTGGGAGTTTATGGGTATGACTTTTTCCGGTCCGCCTGCCTGGGTAAAAGATTCATTGAACAACAAAAGGGCAAGAATGAGCCCTGCATTACCACCGATAACTAATCCTGTTTATGGCTATTGGGCACCATATGTAAAAAAAGTAGGTAATAAGTACCGCATGTACTACAGCATTGTTGTTATCAATCCCATTGTTGGTTCTGATTTTAATACTTCCTGGACCGAGAGAGCGTTCATCGGGCTTGCTGAATCAGATGACCTTGCTTCCAATGTTTGGACAGATAAAGGCATGGTGGTTTGTTCTGAACCGGATGGTGTAAAAACCTATGTTAGAAATGGTGGAAACGATTGGGATGCTTATTTCAAATACAACGCCATCGATCCAAGCTTTGTGATAACGCCTGGTGGCGAACATTGGCTGGTTTATGGCTCCTGGCATTCGGGTATTGCAACCATAAAACTCAACGCAGCAACAGGTAAACCAGATCAACCAGAAAATGCTAATAATCACATTCGTATTGCTGCCCGCGGCGATGTAAATATTTACCGCTGGCAGGGGCTGGAAGGACCTGAAATAATTTATAATGAAGTTACCGGTTACTATTACCTGTTCCTGGCTTACGACGAACTATCAGTCGCTTACAATACCCGTGTTGCAAGGTCTAAATCCATCACAGGTCCCTATATCGGTATAGATGGTGGAAATGTGACCAATGGTGCTGAGTGCTGGCCCATGGTAACACATCCATACGCATTCAATGCGCATACCGGCTGGGTGGGAATTTCGCATTGCTCCATATTCCAGGATCCTGTATCTAAAAATTGGTTTTATGCCTCCCAGGCCCGTCTACCAAAAGATGTTCCCGGTATCAATGCTTCCAATGCAGTGATGATGGGTCATGTAAGAAGTATGCGCTGGACGGAAGATGGGTGGCCCGTTGTTGATCCCGAGCGCTATGCAGGCGTACCCTCAACTAGTATTACCGAGCAATCGTTATACGGCAGTTGGGAACAAATCAGCATGAAATACCAGTACCAAACGCAGCAAAAACCTGCATACATTACTTTGAAAACAGACAAAACAGTTGCTGGTGCAACAACCGGAACCTGGTCTTTCGATAAAACCAAATCGGTGCTTACCATTAACGGCAACCAGTTCAATGTGGCAGACGCCTGGGATTGGGAAGCATCACCAAGAAGAACAACAATTACATTTTCCGGGTATACGGGTGCCGGGCTTCCGGTATGGGCAAAAAAAGTTCCTTAATTAAATCATTTTGTATGAAAATGAATGTTGCCATACAACAGAGAATCAAGCATTTAATAACCCGATTTTTGTTTTGCCAGGTTTGGCGGCTGAATAAAGGTTAAATCGACAATTAAAATTTTACATTTACGCTCTAAAAATTTTAAGATGAGTACAAAGTCGATTGTCACTGCCTTCCTGCTTTCTTTAGCTTCCTTAAATGGTGCTACCCAAAATAGTATTGTTTTAAAACCGTCGGCAACCGCACCGGTAATTAATCCAAACATTTACGGTCATTTTGCCGAACATCTTGGACGTTGTATTTACGGTGGTTTTTATGTAGGGGACACCTCTAAAATTCCAAATACCAACGGTATACGGAATGACGTAGTGGATGCTTTGCGGAAATTAAAAATACCTAACCTGCGCTGGCCTGGCGGATGTTTTGCAGATACCTATCATTGGAAAGACGGCATTGGTCCTAAAGATCAGCGGCCTGCCATTGTAAATCGTTGGTGGGGTGGTGTTACAGAAGACAACAGTTTTGGAACACACGACTTTTTGAACATGTGCGAATTGCTTGGTACGGAGCCTTACCTCGCCGGCAATATCGGTAGTGGTACGGTGCAGGAATTATCCGACTGGCAACAGTATGTAAGTTCAGACAGTAAAAACCCGATGTCGGATCTGCGTCGTAAAAATGGACGTAACGCACCATGGAAAGTTAGTTTCTGGGGCATAGGAAACGAAGCCTGGGGTTGCGGTGGAAATATGAAACCAGATTACTATTCCAATGAGTACCGCAAGTTTTCCACTTTCCTGAGCGACTGGGATAATTCAAGAAAGATTTTCCGTATAGCGTCAGGTGCTAATTCAGCTGATTACAACTGGACAGAAACCCTGATGAAAAATATCCCTTCGAATATGGTGGAAGGTGTTGCACTGCATCATTATTCCGTAATCGACTGGAATAAGAAAGGACCATCTACCAATTTCGACGAAGGACAATATTTTACGATCATGAAGCGGGCATTGTTCATGGATACACTGGTTAGAAAGCATTCCGCTATTATGGATAAATACGATCCTGCAAAGAAAATTGCACTGGTAGTAGATGAGTGGGGTGGATGGTATGAAGTGGAACCAGGTACCAACCCCGGTTTTCTATACCAGCAAAATACTATGCGTGATGCCATGATTGCTGGTATTACCTTGAACATCTTTCATAATAACGCTGATCGCGTTAGAATGGCCAATCTTGCACAGGCTATAAACGTTTTACAGTCTGTTATTCTTACCGATAATGAAAAAATGATCCTTACACCTACTTATCATGTTATGGAAATGTATAATGTGCACCAGGGAGCTACCTTAATTCCATTAACTCTTAAAAGCAGCGATTATGTTTTTGGAAAAGAGAAATTGAAAGCGGTAAGTGCATCTGCGTCAAAAGATAAGAATGGTGCTACTCATATTTCATTGGTAAATATTGATGCTTCAAAGTCACAGGATATTTCGGTTGATCTTGCTGGCATTGCATCAAATTCTATCACCGGCAAAATGCTTGCTTCTTCAAAATTACAGAACTACAACAGTTTTGAAAATCCCAATGTAATTACACCCGCAACATTTAATGGTGCTACGGTTAAGGCAGGTAAATTGAATGTAAAACTTCCACCATTTAGTGTTGTTGTATTGGAATTGAAATAAGGGTTTTGTAGTTCGCATATAATTGATACAGGTAACAGCAAATGGTCGCCGTTAGGAACTTCGTTAAGAAAAAAAAAGCAGTATTATTTTCAAACAGTTCACCAATAACTGGTAAAAAAATTGGTATTGAAAAGTGATCATGAACAGGTTAAAAATTGGTATTGCTTTCTTGTTACTTACGCTGCATTTACATGCACAGGAAACCACCGCTGGTAATCCTGTTATCAAACACAAATACACAGCAGATCCTGCTGCTTTAGTGGTGGGTGATTCTGTTTTTTTATATGCGGGTCACGATGAAGCGCCTGCCCGCAAGGATGGTTATGTGATGAACGAGTGGTTGTGTTTTTCGTCGGCGGATATGGTAAACTGGCATGAACACAACGTACCCATGAAAGTAACTGACTTTTCCTGGGCAAAAGGAGATGCATGGGCGTCTCAGGTAATTGAACGAAACGGAAAGTATTACTGGTTTGCAGCTATGGAACATGCTACCATTCCCGGTAAAGCAATTGGCATTGGTGTGTCTGATAAACCGGAAGGTCCCTTTAAAGATGCAAGAGGTTCTGCTATCATTACAAATGATATTACAGCAAGTGCTATTTCCTGGGATGATATAGATCCTTCTGTGATTATTGATGATGATGGACAGGCTTATTTATTTTGGGGTAATACCAACTGCTATTATGCAAAGCTTAAAGCTAATATGACAGAGTTGGACGGACCTGTTCAAAACATTAAGTTACCATCGTTTACTGAAGCACCCTGGATTCACAAACGCAATGGATGGTATTATCTTTCTTATGCTTACCAGTTTCCCGAAAAGATTGCCTATGCTATGAGCCGTAGTATAAACGGCCCATGGGAATACAAAGGCATCCTTAATGAAATAGCAGGGAACTCAAATACAAATCATCAATCTATAATCGACTTTAAAGGAGCATCTTATTTTATTTATCATAACGGATCTCTCCCAACGGAAGGTGGCAGTTTCCGGCGGTCGGTTTGCATCGATAATTTGTATTATAATTCCGATGGCTCCATTAAAAGAATAGTTATGACAACGGAAGGGATTTCAGCTGCCAGGCAGGCAAAACAGAAAGCAAAAAAGGAATTCCTTTTTGGACATTGATACATTTTGAAAATACGTTTTTTATGAATATGAAGCAATTGCTTACTGCAGCAATGGTAAGTGCGGCAGTTTATGCCCCGGTTAGTATGTTGGCGCAAAAAAATAACAACATCACTGTAAAGGTTAATCAACCAGGGGCGGCCATTTCTCCTTCAATGTGGGGTGTGTTTTTCGAAGACATAAATATGGGCGCTGACGGTGGTATTTATGCGGAACTGGTTAAGAACCGGTCCTTTGAATTTGCAAAGCCGATGATGGGCTGGGCTTCAAAGCCTGAGAAACCTGCAGAAGGCTCGTTACTTGTTATTAACCGGAAAGAAAGCAATGAAACTAATCCCCGGTTCTTAAGAGTTACTGCTAACCATTTGTCAAAAGGTGATCTCGGTTTGATTAACGAAGGCTTTCGAGGCATGGGGATAAGGAAAGATCTTCGTTACGACTTTTCTGTTATGTACCAGCTGCATAGAGGCAATATTAAAATGCATGTTGGTTTGATGGATAGCACCGGGAAAGAATTGGGAAGCACGCTGCTTGAACCAAAAGAAACTACCGGCGGATGGCATAAAGCAACAGCCAGTTTTACAGCCAATGCTACCGAATTAAAAGCTAAGATGTTTGTTTGGTTTGAAGGCGATGGCGTGATCGATCTTGATATGATCTCATTATTTCCGTCTGATACCTGGAAGAACAGACCTGGTGGATTAAGAGCAGATATGGTGCAAATGTTAGCCGATATGAAACCAGGTTTTATTCGGTTTCCGGGGGGATGCATTGTGGAAGGTTTTGATTTATCGCAACGGTATCAATGGAAGAAAACCATTGGCCCGGTTGAGAACAGGCAATTGCTGATCAACCGCTGGAATTTTGAATTTGCCCATCGTCCGGCCCCTGATTATTTTCAAACATTCGGCCTTGGCTTTTTCGAATATTTTCAATTAGCAGAAGACATTGGTGCCACTGCATTACCTATATTAAGTTGTGGCATGGCTTGCCAGTTTAACACAGCAGAAGTAGTACCAATGGATGATTTGGAACCCTATGTACAGGACGCCTTAGACCTGGTGGAATTTGCTAACGGTGATGTTAATTCTAAATGGGGAAAAGTGCGTGCAGGTATGGGTCATCCACAACCATTTAATTTAAAAATGATGGGTATTGGAAATGAAAACTGGGGACCTCAATACCTCGAACGTTTAAAAGTATTTACCAAAGCGATCAAAGATAGATACCCCGATATAAAACTGGTAAACAGCAGCGGTACAGACCCCGATGGTGAACGCTTTGATTACCTGGATAAAGAACTGCGTAAAATGAATGCAGATATTATTGACGAACATTATTATCGTCGTCCCGAATGGTTTTTAGCAAACGCCGGCCGATATGATAGTTACCCAAGAAATGGTTCAAAAGTATTTGGAGGCGAGTATGCTGCACAAAGTGATAAAACAGTAAGCATCAATAATAAAAATACCTGGCTCACCGCCCTATCGGAAGCTGCTTTTATGACAGGTATGGAACGCAACGCTGAAGTTGTTACCATGGCATCTTATGCACCATTGTTTGCGCATGTAGATGGCTGGCAATGGACACCTGATCTTATTTGGGTAAATAACCTGCAATCAGTTGGCACTCCCGATTATTATGTACAGAAATTATTTGCTACCAACAAAGGAACAAAAGTGGTTCCTATAACAATGAACAACAGTTTTATCTCCGGCCAGGATAGTTTGTATGCTACTGCCGCAATAGACGAATTAACCAACGAATTAATTATTAAACTGGTGAATGCGTCCGATAAAGAGACTGTAAAAAACATCTCTCTTGAAGGATTAAGAAAGTCGGCTTCGCAGGCAGCACTGACTGTTTTAAAAAGTGATCACCTGTTTACTGTAAACTCTTTTGATGAACCAAAAAAAGTAGCTCCGAAAGAAGGTACGATCGCGGTTAAAAATAAAGTGATAGTCTTAACTGCGGCTCCATATTCATTCTCTGTTATCAGGGTTAAAATTTAAAAGAGAATATTAGACTTCTATTAATTAAATACCTGGAGGCAGATAACAAATGCATTTTGGAATTGCAACTTCAGAACCAATTTTGAGATACGCTGTATTCAAGTTAGAGCATTAAGTATTGAAGTTGATTATTAAGCATTCGTTCGTTGTATTGTTATCAGGCTGTTCAAGAGTTGATAATTAATGATGATTGCTGAAAATTAAGATCGCTGGCGCTACAATGACACCTTTATTATGCTGTAAAAATTAGTGCTTTATATGAAATACGAAATTCTTTTCAAACAGCAAATATCGCTTGTATCATTAATAGTGTGTGCTTTATCAGTTATCGGCCAGCCATCGCCGCCACTACCTATTGTCAACGATACAATGCCACCTGTTCATGATCCCGTGATTATCAGGCAGGACAGCACCTATTATATTTTTACAACCGGTTTTGGCATTAGCGTTTTTACTTCTAAAGACAGGAAACACTGGACACAACTCAAAGCAGTTTTCGATAAGGCTCCTGCATGGGCTGTAAAAGCGATCCCTGGTTTTCGTGGTCATATCTGGGCACCCGATATCAGTTATCACAATGGCCAATATTTTTTATACTATGCCGTATCTGCATTCGGAAAAAATACTTCTGCAATTGGGGTAGCTACCAACAAAACATTGGATCCCGCCTCAAAGGATTTTAAATGGACAGACCACGGAAAAGTAGTGCAATCAGTGCCTGGCCGTGATATGTGGAATGCCATTGATCCCAATTTAATTGTAGATGAAAACAATACACCCTGGATGGCATTCGGTTCTTTTTGGAATGGAATGAAGATCGTAAAACTCGATAGTAATTTATTGCAGGTGGCAGAGCCCGAAACCTGGTACACGATTGCTGCAAGAGAACGCAACAAAGTATTGCCTGATTCTGTAGCGGGTGATGCCGCAATTGAAGCGCCGTTTATTTACAAACATGGAAAATATTATTACCTGTTTGTATCCTTCGACTATTGTTGCCGGGGAGAAAAAAGCACCTATAAAATGGTGGTCGGCCGTAGCCCTGATGTATATGGTCCTTACGTGGATCGGGATGGGGTACCGATGAATATTGGTGGCGGCTCAAATGTAAAAGAAGGAGATAAAAATTGGAATGGGGTGGGACATAATGCAGTTGCCAATTTCAATGGCGATGATTTTCTTATTTATCATGCCTACGATGCAAAAGATAAGGGCCGCTCAAAATTGCAGATCGAAAAAATCACCTGGTGGAATGATTGGCCGGTAGTTGGACGGCCAGCGTTTTAATTGATGCAACATCATGAACACCTATTAAGTGTTCATCCTCTTTCTATTAATAAATTTTTTAACCGTACGCCCCGGGCGTCATCAAAATCATGTACAAAATTTATAGAACTAGTAAAGTTGTATTGATTTGCTGCCTATGTATAATTTCTGCAACAAAACTTTCGGCACAAAAGCCTGTTCATAAACCTATCATAGTCACCATTGATCCATCTAAACAGGGAGACAAGATAGAGCGGTTGATCTATGGCCAGTTTATAGAATTATTGTTTAATTATTTTGAAGGTGGCTTATGGGCTGAAATGTTAGGCGATAGAAAATTCTTTTACCCTATATCAAAAACCAGTTCCCAATCGCCGGTAAATACCAGGAATTATTTAGGAACATGGAAACCAATCGGCGATGAGAGAAAAATCATTTTCGATAGCCAGAAAGTTTTTGTTGGCGATCACTCTCCAAAAATTATTTTATCAAATAACGAGTTGCGTGGCATTTCGCAAACAGGTTTAAGTTTACAAAAAGACAGCAGTTATACAGGAAGAATTATTTTGGCTGCCGACCAGGATCCCATGATTACTGTTAGCATTCACTGGCCCGGTGGTGAAAAGATTTTGTTCGAAAACAAACAAAACCTTTCAAAAAATTTTTCCACCATTCCTTTTCAATTTACATCGCCTCAAAGTACTTCAGATGCTGTTTTTACTGTTACTGCAAAAGGTAATGGATCTATTTGGATAGGTGCTGCCTCATTAATGCCTGCTAATAATATAAATGGTTTCCGGCAGGATATATTGGCCCAGTACAAACTAATGAATCTAGGTAATTTTCGTTGGGGTGGTAATGCGTCTTCGGGTTATGATTGGCGTAATGGCATTGGTGATCGTGATCAGCGGCCGCCGGTTTATGATTATGCGTGGAATGCCATGGAATCAAACGATGTCGGCACCGATGAATATTTGCAATTATGCAGCTTGCTGAATACCGAACCACATATTGGTGTAAACGCGGGTTTTGGCGATGCAACATCTGCAGCAGCATGGCTCGAATATGTAAATGGCAATGCTGCTACACCCATGGGAAAATGGCGTGCTGCAAACGGGCACCCCGGGCCATACAAGGTAAAATGGTGGGGCATTGGAAACGAAATGTATGGCAAGTGGCAGCTGGGTACCATGAGTGCCTATCATTATGCCATAAAACATAACCTGTTTGCTGCTGCGATGAAAAAAGTTGATTCATCAATCATTCTCGTCGCATCAGGTGCTACCCCGTTTGAAATGGGATGCACCAGTATTTATTCCAGCGATTATAAGCATGATACCTTACCTTTTGCTATCGGCGGTAAATACGATTGGTCAGGATATTTGATTGCAAACAGTGGTCATCATTTTAACTATCTCGCCGAACACGCTTACCCGTTAGGAGATTCGGCCTTTGATGAAAAATTACAGCGTTTTATAAGCGTTAAGGATGATGCTTTGGCAGATAAGGTAAGACGGATGCCAAACAGGTTAAAGGGATCGATGGAGGCTTTCAGGCAATACCAAAAAAAGTATCCTGTTTTGAAAGAAAAAAATATTACGCTGGCATTGGATGAATGGAGGATGAAAGATGCCGGTTATGGAATGAAAGATGCACTTGCAACTGCCGAAGGTTATCACGAGATTTTCCGGCATACCGACATTGTAAAAATGAGTACCTATACTTCAACCGATGCACCCGGTGGTTTATTGTACAACGATACCAGCGCGGCTTTGCAACCGGGCGGCCTTGTAATTAGTTTACTCAGTAACTTTTTTGGTACGATACCAGTTGCCGTAACTGGCAGCAATCCGCAACCCGCTGTTAAAGGCACCATTGGCGTCGATAGGCCGGTTGTTTCCTCTGGAAGTGCAACTTATCCACTTGATATAGCGGCAGCGCTTAAAACGGGTAAAAACGGTCTTACTGTGTCTGTGGTTAATCCAACCGCAGAATCACAACCCATCGAATTCAAATTCACAAATGCTTTCTTTCAACTCGTAAATAGAAGGGTAATTGCAGGTAAAACACCCAATGATTTCAATCAGCCAGGTAAAGAACCCGTTGTAAGTATACGCACCTTGGCTCCTTCCAAACGAACAGGCGGAAATTTATTCGTACAGCCATTCAGTATTACTCTGTTTGAGTTCGATGCCAAACAATAATTTTGCCGACCATGAAAAAAATAAATAATAGCGTACTAATTATATTGTCCTGCCTGCTCTGTTTGAAGACTATGTCGCAGGCAAAATCATATGCAGTAAGCAGCCCGGATAAGTCGATAATCGCTACGTTTTTTATGGGTGAAAAACGCCAGGCTTTTTTTACTGTAACAAAAAACAAGGAGAAGGTTTTAGCGCCATCTTCATTGGGGTTGATAACCGATTTCTCAGATTTTGCTTCCGGTCTTACCCTGGTCTCCGCGTCGCCCATTACAATGGTTACTGATAGTTATAAAACGATGAATGCCAAAAAAAGCAACATCGTTTATAAAGCCAGGAAAGGCATTTTTCATTTAAAAAATAAAAAAGGAAACTTATTGGATATTATTTTCCAGGTATCCAATGACGGCGTTGCGTTTCGATATTTATTACCAGGCAAAAGCAAATTAATTACAGCCGTTACAAACGAAGCTACAGCTTACCAGTTAATGCCGGGAACACGAGGCTGGTTGCAACCAATGGCCAGTTCAAAATCGGGATGGGAAGCAACCAATCCTTCCTATGAAGAAAACTACCTGCAAGACGTACCTGTTGGAACTCCTTCTCCTATTGGCGCCGGTTGGGTATATCCTTCTCTTTTCAAAACAGGTAATAACTGGTTGCTGTTTACCGAAGCTGCTATGGATGGAAGCTATTGCGCCACCCGGCTCAATTGCGACTCAGGTAGCAGCACTTACAAGGTTGCTTTCCCTGATCCGAGGGAAGTAATTACTGGTAAAGCTCTTTTACCGCAAATAACTTTATCGGCTTATAGTCCATGGCGAATTATCACGGTTGGTGACCTCGCCACCATTACAGAATCTACCTTGGGTACAGATCTGGCGAAACCAGCTATAAAATTGGATGCTGCTTATGTAAAACCGGGTAAATCGGCCTGGAGCTGGATCATGAGCAAAGACGATTTCATCATCTTTGAAGAACAAAAAAAATACATCGATTTTGCCAGCGATATGCATTGGCAATATTGCCTGGTTGATGTGAATTGGGATCAGAAGATCGGCTTCGAAAAAATAGCAGAACTGGTAGCATATGCTGCCACCAAAAAAGTTGGTTTATTACTTTGGTATAATTCGGCCGGTGATTGGAATACCGTAAAGTATACACCAAAAGACAAACTGCTTACGAGTGAACTACGCCAGGCGGAATTTGCCCGCTTACAATCGATGGGAATAAAAGGAGTTAAAATTGATTTTTTTGCCGGAGACGGACAATCGGTTATCCAATATTATATTGATATTTTAGAAGATGCCGCCAAATACAACCTGCTGGTAAATTTCCATGGCGCCACGCTTCCACGCGGCTGGGCACGCACCTATCCCAACCTGGTTACAACAGAAGCAGTAAAAGGTTTTGAGATGATCACTTTTGAACAGGTAAATGCCGATAAGGAAGCAAACCATTGTGCCATGCTTCCATTTACCCGCAATGCCTTTGATCCCATGGATTTTACTCCCATGAATTTGTACAAAATCGCTTCACAGGTTCAGCGTAAAACAACCAGTGCTTTCGAACTGGCAACATCCGTTTTATTTTTATCGGGTATCCAGCATTTTGCTGAAAACGCAGAAGGGATGAGCCATATGCCCGCTTATGTAAAAACTTTCCTTCAAACCCTGCCTGATTATTGGGATGACGTGAAGTTTGTAGACGGCTTCCCGGGTAAGCTTGCGGTTATTGCCAGGCGCAAAGGAGATACCTGGTATATAGCGGGTATAAACGGTGAAAATGCAGGGAAAAAATTATTGCTTAATCTTGCATGGCTAAAAAATAGGAACGGTAGCATTTACCAGGACGGGGAAACACCTTTAAGCATCGATATGGGCAAGGTTACGATAAAGGAAGATGGGCAGCTGCCGGTGAACCTTTCTCCAAATGGTGGATTTGTAATGACTTTTAAATAACTTTTTCCAGTAATAAACAATCAAACATGAAATTTTTTATCGACACAGCCAACCTGGCGCAAATTAAAGAAGCAAACGACCTTGGTATTCTTGATGGTGTAACTACCAACCCTTCCCTGATGGCCAAAGAAGGCATTAAAGGAGAAGCGGCCATACACCAGCATTACAAAACGATTTGCGACCTGGTTGACGGCGATATCAGTGCCGAAGTGTTGAGTGTTACTTTTGACGAAATTGTTGCTGAAGGAAAAGCACTGGCAGCTTTACACCCAAATATCGTGGTGAAAGTGCCGATGATAAAAGAAGGTGTTAAAGCCATCAAATGGTTTACCGACAACGGAATTAAAACCAACTGTACCCTCGTATTTTCTGCAGGACAGGCAATACTGGCTGCAAAAGCCGGTGCTACTTATTTATCTCCATTTTTAGGTCGTATAGATGATAGCGGCTGGGATGGCGTTCAACTGATTCGCCAGATCTCAAACATCTTCAAAATACAGGGATTTAAAACTGAAATACTTGCAGCTTCTATCCGTAATCCAAACCATATTATTGCATGTGCAGAAGCAGGTGCTCATGTTTGTACCTGCCCGCTTACTTCAATACTTGGTTTATTGAAACATCCTTTGACCGATTTGGGTCTTGCACAATTTTTGGAAGACGCTAAGAAAATGTAAATAATAACGCATATTATAAAAAAGCCATCTGTTTAAAATCGGGTGGCTTTTTTTATGCCGACACTTTTATGAAAGCTGAAGTTCTGATGATAAGTTCCGATGGAATAACGATATGCTGATCTTTAAGAATATAATTGCGTTTGGTGAGTGCTTTAAACAATATTTCTGCTGCTGTTTTACCCATATCAAAAGCGGGTTGCGTAATGGTGGTTAAGGGAGGATTCAGGATCGTTGCAGTAGTAAGATTGCTGAAACAAATCATTTTTAACTGGTTGGGAATATGTATACCAATTTCATGGCAATTCTCGTAAACCGGGGTTGCCAGTTTTTCTACGGAAGCAATAATTCCATCAGGCCGGTCTTCCTGTAATAAAAGTTCCCTGATCATTGATTTTGTGTTGGGTGCCTCATTGGAACATTGAACTACCTCTGCCAGCAACATGTCGTTTCCTTCGTCCGCAATGGCTTTTTTATAGCCTTCCATCCGGGTATTTATTATCGAAAGCTGGTTGGAGATAGAGAGATACGTGATTTTCTTACACCCGCAATCCATTAAATGTTTCGCTGCGCTGTAACCGCTTTCGAAATCGTTGGTAGTAACGGTAGCTGTGGGAATTTCTTCGCAAATACGATCAAAAAAAACAATGGGAATTTTTCGGGCGTGCAATTCTTTTAGCGGGCCGAAATTTTCTGTTTCGCTCGACACCGACATCAAAACGCCATCTACGCGGCCACTGCTCAGGTCTTTTAAAATAGATGCTTCGCGTTCGGCATTTTCGTGCGTGAGGTAAACAATTACATGGTATTCCTTTTCCATGGCAACCGTTTCTATTCCGTTGATTGCCAATGAGAAATAGCTATCGGCCACTTCGGGTATTACGATAGCGATGGTATTGCTTTTCTTTCGGCGCAAACTACTTGCATAAGGGTTAGGAGTATAATGCAGCTGGTTGGCAAGCTCTAAAACTTTACGCTTGGTTTCTATGCTTATTTCATGGCTATCATTAAGCGCTTTCGATATCGTGGATATTGAAAGTTTCATCTCCCGCGCCATCCACCTGATATTTACTTCACTCATGTTATTGGAACTTAGTAAGGCGGGTTTTTATGCAAAATGCCACCTTTTTACGAAACCGGTTTCGTAAATATACTTTCGGTTTATGACTAATGTCATTTTTAATACGCTCTATTTTAGCAGTACGAATTGCAGAAAGCTGTTAAAGAAGTTGCTTGCCACACGAAGATTCCCTTACACAAAATATGTTTTGATTTTAAAATCGGCTTGCCGGCTTTGGAAACAGGTATTACCACTATTTATTACATTAATCATATTAAACATGAGCCTGGAAAACACATTTGAAGCAGTACCACTTAAAAGTTTGGATGAATGGGAAGAGGATCTATTAAGAAGATATCCTGATCCCGATGCAATTGCGGGTGAAAAATCAACGGATGCTTACCGGAATTACGAGGAGCCGCAAAGAGATACCGTAAAAGAGTTTTATCGCCTGAATCATACTTACCAGACTTACGATTTTGTACAGGAGAAAAGGGCCAATTTTCTGCAATTCAACAAAAAGGAAATGCCGGTTTGGAATGCATTCGATTTCCTGAACGAACTGGTGGATGATTCTGATCCCGATACCGACCTGGACCAATGGCAACACCTGCTGCAAACCTCCGAAGCAATACGCCGCGACGGGCATCCCGACTGGATGGTATTGGTTGGTTTAATGCACGATATGGGTAAAGTTTTATGCCTGTTTCACGAACCGCAATGGGCAGTAGTTGGAGATACATTCCCTGTGGGTTGTGCTTATTCGGACAAAATTGTTTACCCAGAATTTTTTAAAGCCAACCCCGATTATAACGACGAACGTTACAACACCAAATACGGTATATACCAACCTAATTGTGGACTCGATAATGTAACTATGAGCTGGGGTCATGATGAGTATGTATATCATATGATGAAAGATCATCTGCCAGAGCCTGCCTTGTATATGTTGCGCTATCATTCATTTTATGCGCAGCACCGCGAACACGCTTACGATCATTTGTTAAACGACCATGATGTGGAGATGTTCAAATGGGTAAAACTTTTTAACCCATATGATTTGTATTCAAAAAACCCGGTACCACCAAACTGGACAGAATTAAAGCCTTATTACCAGAAACTGGTAGCAAAATACCTGCCTGGTCAATTAAGATTTTAATGAATTCAGTTGAATAAAGATTGCTTGACTCTACTTTGAAATTTAATGGTGTAGCCATTTAATGAGCAGCTTATTGCCGAAACTTTTGTATCGGCGTATCAATAGATTTTCTTATTGTTTCTATATAAGAATTGTTCTCTGCGTATTATAAAAACCAAACAAACACTCGCGTTATGAAAAAAAAATCAAAATGGTTCCATGTTAACCGTCATTTGGCCCTGGTGCTGATGGCATTGTTCCTGCCGCTCTGCTACGCATTTGCAGCAGAGATAAAAGGAAAAGTGACCGACTCCTCCAATGCGGCCTTGTCAGGTGTTACCGTCGTTGTAAAAGGGAAAAATGTATCTACCATAACAGATGGTAATGGAACGTTCACAATTTCAGCCGAACCCTCCAACGTGCTTGTATTTTCTTATGTTGGTTTCGATGACCAGGAAGTTGCAGTTGGTACCGAAACTTTTTTGAACATTTCACTGTTGGAAAAGAAGGAAGTCCTGGGTGAAGTGGTGGTAGTAGGTTACGGGCGTGCAAGTCGTAAATCACTTTCAAGCGCTATTACTTCTATTAAACCAGAGGAAATGAACCGTGGTACCATTACCGATGTTGGTCGCCTGCTGCAAGGCAAGGTTGCCGGTCTTAATATCACCTCAGGTGGCGACCCCAACAGAAGAGCAGCAGTGGTATTGCGCGGCGCTTCAACCATCAACAGTCCGGGTGGTCCTTTTTATGTGATTGATGGTGTTCCCGGCGCTGATATTTCGCTCGTTGCTCCCGACGACATTGCTACTATTGATGTTTTAAAAGATGCTGCCGCCACTGCCATTTATGGTAATCGTGCATCTGCCGGGGTAATTATGATTACTACAAAAAAAGGGGCTAAAGGCAAAGCACAAGTTAGTTATAATGGATTTGCAGGGGGTGAATGGGTAAGCAGCAGGTTGAGTATGATGGATGAATCACAACACCGTGCTTATCTCACTACGCAGGGGCTTTCATATAACCCTAATGATGATAAGGGTGCCAATACAAACTGGCAGGATGCTGTTATGAGAGATTATGCTTTCTCACATAACCACAACCTCTCCATTGGTGGTGGCGGTGAAAACGGCAACTACAATGCAAGCATCAACTATGTCGATAAAGAGGGTATTATGAAGGGCAGCAGCATGGAGCGTTTTATTGCCAGGTTAAATATCGAACAAAGGGCGTTAAATGATAAACTGAAGTTTAACCTGAACGTTACCAACTCCAACACCAGGGGATACCTGGTGCCCATTTTAAATACTGTACTCGAGCAGGTAACCAATCACCTTCCCGTTTCACCGGTATTTAATCCGGATGGTACCTGGTTTGAAAACTTTAACACTACTGGTTATTATAACCCGGTAGGTATGATGGAAAATGCGAAAGATGATTATGAATCTAATACACTGGTAGCGAGCCTGAGTACCGAGGTTAAATTACCCGCAGGGTTTACCTATACTTTGTTCCTGTCGCATCAAAAACTATCTTCATTAAACCAGCAATTCTACAGCAGTTATTATAACCAGTATGGCTCATCCAATTTCTATACCAATCCTGACCCCGGGTATGGAGTAGGCACTTCATTAGTAGGAACCCTGTTCGGTCAGAGTGGTGCAGCTTACCGTAACTATTATCAAACCAAACAAAACAACCTGGAGACATTTCTTACGTGGAGCAAAAAGTTTGATGACCATAGCTTCAACGCAGTACTCGGTTTCAACTGGCTGAACACAATTGCGGGAGATGGCATTCAGTCTTCGAGCACCAATTTTCCATCTGACTTTATCTCATACAATAATTTGTCGCTGGGTAACCCCTATGCAGTACCAAGCTACAGGATAGCCGTGGCCGGGGGAGCTTCTGAAAAACGACTAATCTCTGATTTTGCCCGTTTAAATTATAGCTACAAGGAGAAATACCTGTTGCAAGGGTCTATCAGACGCGATGGAAGTTCCGTGTTTGGTGAAAATTACCAGTGGGGCTACTTCCCTTCTGTAGGTGCTGCCTGGAGAATAAGCAATGAAAGCTTTATGGAAAATTCCAACGTGTTTGATGACCTTAAATTCCGTGCAAGCTATGGTGTAACCGGTAATTCAGAAGGGATTGGACCTTTCAATTCAAAATTGGTTTATGGCGTTACAGGTACTTACTACAATAATGGAACTCAGGATAACTCCTTTGGTCCGCTGCAGGGCGCTAACCCCGACCTTCGCTGGGAGCGCACATCTACTCTCAACTTTGGTCTTGACTTCACTCTTTTAAAAGGTGTATTGACTGGTGCTATTGATGTGTATGATAAGAATACAGAAGATATGCTCTTTCAATACAGGGTTAGCCCCGCATTGGTACCTGGTGGTTCCATCTGGGCCAACGGCGGATCAGTTAACAACAAGGGGATCGAATTTATGTTGACAGCAAAAATTATCAACAAATCTAATTTCACCTGGAACAGCACCATCAATTTTGCACACAACAAAAATAAAATTACGAGCCTGACAAATCCATATTCTACAGGAGACTCCATACTTTATACAACACCAAGGGGTGCCGGACAAACAGGTGCCAGCATTCAAATCCTGAAAGTGGGTAGGCCAATTGGTCAGTATTTCTCTTTTATTTATGAAGGTAAAGACAAAGACGGCTTATCTCAATTCAGGAAAAAAGATGGCACACTGACCACACAGCCACTTGCCGGAACGGATTATTATTATGTGGGAGATGCACAACCCTCTTTAATGACAGGCTGGAGCAACTCATTTACCTATAAGAACTGGGACCTGAATGTATTTTTCCGGGGTGTATTTGGTACTAAAGTTTTTAACGTAACGCGTGCCAACCTTTCCTATACACCAAATGCTACTACCAACAACCTCTCCTCGCTTGTAACAGCAGAAGATAAAGCCGGTGATGCCCGCAACGGTTATTATTCTACACGATACATTGAATCTGGCGACTACGTAAGGTTAGACAATGCTACTCTGGGTTACAATTTCAATTTAAAGAGTAGCAATTTCAGTCGCATCAGGGCATATATTACCGGTGAAAACTTGTTTACTATAACCAATTATTCAGGTATTGATCCTGAGATTAATCAAGGTGGTACAGCGCCGGGAGTTGACAACAACAACTTTTATCCCAAGACCACAGTTATGATGGTGGGGCTGAATATAGTATTCAGATAAGAGCTTTTGAATAATTCTAAAAAAATATAGTGATGAAAAAAATATATCAATTGACCATGGGGTTGAGCTTTGCAATGCTTTTTCTTACAGGTTGTCATAAATTAGATGTTCCTGTAGAGTCACAATTAACACCTGCGGTATATCCAACTACACTGGCACAGTTCAATTCCGTGATGGGCCCTATTTACACAAGATTCCGCTCCGATTTTTCCACCGGTTACTGGCAGACCCAGAGCCATTCATCCGATGAATCGGTTCAGCCTGCTTACGGCGGCAACTGGTTTGATGGCGGAAGGTTTATGCAAATGCACTACCACACCTGGGATAAGGACAATGCCCTGCTTGGAGGTAACTGGGCATACCTTTCGGATATGGTGGGTATTTCCAACCAAATCCTGTTTATCCTGGGAACAGCACCCGATGGGGCGGCTAAGAATCAGGCTGTTGCTGAAATGAGAACCATGCGTGCCATATCCTATTTTATGATGATGGATATGTTTGGAAATGTTCCTTTGGATACAGTATTTGGATCAAGGGAATTGCAAACCAATACCCCCAGGGCACAGGTATTCAGCTTTATAGAAACTGAACTAATTAATGCAATACCAAACCTGAGCCCCTCTGGGGGAGCGGCCATGTACGGAAAGCCAAACAGGTATGTAGCTTATGCTTTACTGGCTAAGCTGTATATAAATGCGGAGGTTTATACAGGCAATCCAAAATGGAACGAGGCTGTTGCAGCCTGCGATAGTGTAATAAATGCAGGGGGTGGCACTCTATATGCCTTTGAGCAAAGGGCCAGCTATTTGCAGATGTTTTATCCAAGCAACGGGCCTGCAAATAAAGAATTCATCATGGCTATCCCATATGATGCAGCTACCTCGAACGGTTACATGTTCTATGCCCGTTACGACCTTAACAGGAACCTTGGTATCAAGTATCAATATTCAGGCTCAACAGCAGGTACAAATGTAAATCCTATCATGAACAAAACAACTGGTAGTGGTCTTTCAAATGTTAGACCGAGCGGCCCAAGAATGACTTTGCCTGAATACCTGGCCAATTTTGATGATCCAAACGATGTACGAAACGGGCAGTGGCTGAGAGGTAAGCAATATTGGCCCGACGGAAGCCCGATAAAGGTAGCAACCACAAAAAAGGGTTATGACCAGTTTTATACCGGTGCTGATGGTGGTACTGAATATATCTATGAACTGGAGCTCTCTCCTTCTTTTTCACTTCGCCAAAATCCACTAACTTTTGATGTTGGTAATGATGAAATTGCCTGGAACATGGGAACAAGAAATATCAAGTTTATAGCTGATGCTGGTAACAAATCAAACAGGAATCAAAATAATGATGTTCCTTTCCTTCGCTATTCCGATATAATCCTGATAAAAGCAGAAGCTATTCTGCGTGGAGCTACGCCTACACTTGGACATACTGCATTAAGCTTAGTAAACTCTCTAAGGGCAAACCGCACTACTTCTGCTCCATTGGCCTCAGTTAATTTAGATAACATCTATGCAGAACGTGCACGTGAATTAGCCTGGGAAACCTGGCGCAGAAATGATATGATCCGTTTTGGAAAATTTGAAGACGCATGGGGACTTAAAACTGACAAAAGTATCTATAAGCGCATTTTCCCCATTCCAACCTATGCTTTTCAAACCAACCCAAGACTGGTACAGAATCCAGGTTATTAATTTCTAACTATTATAAAACAGCAATTACCTAAAAACCCGGAGTTGTATATCGGGTTTAGGTAAAATTCAGCAGTATTTGGAAAAAATGATGGAAAGAAACTGTTTATATTTCTCAAACAGGTTGCTTAAGTAATGATATACTTGTGCAACCATCAGTTATGTTTCAAAGTCTGAAAATTAAAAATCCTGGAATAAGATATTGTTATATCAGCAGACTTATAGAAAGGCAAGTTTCACGGCGTAAGCGTATCATAAAATTCACGAAACTGAAAAGTACAGACGGAATTATATAACAAGGGAGAATGTTAGTGAGATGTGGTTGATCGATAACAATTAAATTGCTTGTAGATGAATAAGATAAAACGGAAGGCTTTTTTAAAGATGGGAACATTGGCAATGCTAGTTCCCTTTACAAACGGTTTTTTACTGCAGGCCACTCCACAACATCGTAAAAAAGACTTCCGTTTTATTAATGATCTATTACAAAAATTAGTATCAGCAAATGATACACAGGTAGCGCACTTAATACAAACAACCAATTTCAAGGCGGTAAATTTTAGCAGGAGAATTGGCTACGAATTTGCTGCTTTTACCGCTGCTTATGCGGCTGCTAATTCAAAGTATTTTCAAAGCCCGTTAGTAGTTTCACAACTCGAACAATACCTGGTAGTACTCGAAAAAGCACAGTCGCCGGATGGTACTGTAAACATTGGCAATCTTGAATCGCCACCCGATACGGCATTCCTGCTGGAATATCTTACAGCGGCCGCTTTCCTGCTCAAAAAGCAAAATGCTCCTTCACTAACAGGCGTAAAAAGCCGCATCAAAAACTTTATTGTAAACAGTGCCGGTGCGCTCACCGAAGGTGGCGTGCATACACCCAACCATCGGTGGGTGATTTGTGCTGCGCTGGCCCGCATCAATAACTTATATCCCAACAAGAAGTACACCGATAGAATTGAAGAATGGTTAGATGAAGGCGTGTACAACGACAGCGACGGACAGTATCCCGAAAGAAGCAGGATTTACTCGTACGTAGAAGACAATGCCTTGCTTACAATGGGGCGCTTGCTAAATAAACCCGCACTGTATGAACCGGTAAAAAAGAACCTGGAAACAACTTATTACTACATGGATCCGAATGGTGATTTGGTAACAACCGATTCACGCAGGCAGGATCAGTACATGAACAAAACAATAGTATCTTATTACCTGCTTTACAGGCACATGGCTATCAAAGAAAATAATGCATTTTTTGCAGGAGTAGCTGACACTATCGAACAGCTAAAAGGGTTTGAAGAAGAAATTATTTCGAGGCATTTGATCGATTTCATGGAGGAACCCGTTTTATTACAAGCTATGCCGGAGGCACAAGCGCTCCCGGTTACTTATGAGAAATTGTTTCCGAAATCTCATTTATTAAGAATACGACGTGGCGATACAACCACTACTCTGTTTGGTGGTGCAGATCTTCCTATTACGATCGCATCAGGTCGCTCCAACAGTCCTAATTTTTTTGCTTTTAGAAAAGGCAAAGCCATTCTAAAATACCTGCGGCTTTCAACCAGCTTTTTTTCAACCGGCTATTTTTATAGTGATGGCATAAAAAAAGAAGGCAATGCTTATGTGTTGCATAGAAAACTTGATGTTCCCTACTACCAGCCGCTACCAAAAAACCTAAGAAATAAAGCTGGTGATTACACATTATCACCAAGTATCGATGATCGTTTCTGGAATAAAATGGCTTTTGCAAACAGGCCTGTAAGCAATGTAAAAACCTTGCTCACAAAAGTTACATTGGAAGAAAATAACGGAGTGAACAAACTTTCTTTCGATATTGGCGGGCAGGCAGGCGTGGCAATAACTATCGAACTTTGTTTTTTAGAAAATGGCAAACTTTCAGGTGTGTCATCACCCGAAGAAGGTAACAGTTTTTTAGAAAATGGCACGGGCACATACGAATTTGAAGGCGACACAATTAACTTTGGACCAGGAGTATTGGCGCATAAGAATATCAAAGGTCTTGAAGGTGAAAGATACAGCACGCATTTTGGCACTTTAAGAACCGAAGGGATGCATGTGTATCTTACTGGGATAACTCCTTTTAAGCATACAATTACCATCACTTAAAAGCATTGCCTACAACAAGCCGTTTCCCGGGTTTACAACAAAAACGAATTGCTTACATGAAACGGCACATCTTGAAAACATATTTCCTGCTTTGCTTTGTAGCTCCATTTACTATTCGCTGCGGATCAATCAAACAGGTGCCTGGTGATACTATCCGGGTTTCCAATTCTGCCAGCATAGATCTGGCAAACAAACCTGTTATCCTTAAAAGGACAGAATTAATACAATTACCGGGAACAGGTTATTACCCGGTAATTACAAATGAACGCAAAGAGATCATCCCATCTCAATTGGATGATTTAAATGGCGATAATTCCTGGGACGAATTATTTTTTGTTGCAGATCTTCCTGCAAAAAAGCAAGCGATCTTTTTTATTCAATGGACCAAAACTCCCCCATCTTATACTAAAAAAACAAGTGTTCGGTTTGGTGTTCGCAGAAGTTTGAATGCAACTGTTCAACCAGCTGTTTCCGATACCTTTTATCCTAATCAATTGCCCGGCGTTATGGGTTATCAGCGCTACCAAACTGATGGACCTACCTGGGAAAACGATAAAGTCGGTTTCAGGCAGTATTTGGATGGAAGAAATTCCATTGATGTTTTTGGCAAGAAAACTCCCGCAATAACACCTGAAAACGTAGGTATCAACAATGCCGGTATTACTGAACCCAATTATAGCAACATGCAGGATTGGGGTACCGATATTTTACATGTGGGAAACTCTGTTGGTGTGGGCGGCGCCGCCTTATTAATTGGAGACAGTTTGTTGCGCCTCGGCATTACCGAACAGGACAGATTAAATAACGTTGACAGCACTATTTTCAACATCGTTACGGAAGGGCCGGTACGTTCCATGATGCAAATCGATTACCGGGGATGGAAACCTGCAAACCGCGACTATTCGGTTATCCAAAAAACCAGTATCATCCCGGGAACATATTCTTTTAGAAATGAATTTGAAATTGACCGTTTGAAAGGTGATGAAGTACTATTGGCGGGTCTTGTAAACTCCAGGTCAGAGCAGCAACTTTCAGAACTCGTTGTGAATGATAAATGGGTAGTACTGTATACGCACGACAAGCAATCTGTGAATAAAGAATGGTTTTTAGGAATGGCCTTGGTTGTTCCCAAAGAAAATTACCTCGGGTATATAAAAGCTCCCATTACGGGCAGTGTAGCTACTTCCTGGCTTGCTAAATTGAAACCGGAAGAAAAAAAGCCTCTCGCATGGTATGCAGTTGCATGCTGGGAACTAAGTGATCCGCAATTCAAAGAGTTGGCCTTTTTTAAAGCCTACATAACAGAGCTTGTAAAACAATTATCGGCAGAAGTTTCCATACAAGTAAATTGAGCACGTAATTGCTTGATTGTTTAAACTTATATCAATATGAAACTATTTAGTATGACAGGTTATAAAAAGATATTTTTCGTGGTATTACCGGGGCTGATTTGCCTTGCTGCGGCAGCTCAAAACAGTATTGCGAAAACAGGTAATGATGTAACTACGCCACTGCACTTATTGCAACCCGAATACACCGTGCCCTACGGCAAAACCACCATCGATGATATTTCTAAGGTACTCGACCGGGTGCATCATTACCTGGATGCCACTACGCCTGCCAAACTTGTTGGCAAACAAACCGGCAAGGAAATACAAGACCCTGCATCGGCAGACGAAGAAGCCATTTTTAAACCCGGAGATTACCGTTTAACCAGTTATGAATGGGGCGTTACCTATGCAGGTATGTTGCTTGCTGCAGAAGCCACGGGCGATAAAAAGTATGCTGATTATACCAATAACAGGCTCAGTTTTCTTGCCGGTATAACACCGTATTATAAAACGGCACTAGCAAAAAATGCATCGCTGGTTACTCCTGTTAATTCAGTATTGAAACCACATGCATTAGATGATGCCGGCGCCATGTGTGCAGCTATCATTAAAGCTAGCCGTGCGGGGCTAACTGCCAATGTGCGGCCAATCATCGACAACTTTATTGCTTTTATCAGTAAGGGCCAGTTCAGGTTTGCGGATGGAACCCTGGCACGCAACCGGCCTTTGCCAAATACGTTGTGGCTGGATGATTTGTTTATGAGTGTTCCGGCGCTGGCTCAAATGGGTAAGCTTACCGGCGAATCAAAGTATTATGATGATGCAGTGAAACAGGTGCTGCAATTTTCAGAAAGAATGTTTGTAAAGGAAAAAGGGTTGTTTATGCATGGCTGGTCGCAGCAAATGAACCCCCATCCGGCTTTTCATTGGGCCCGCGCCAATGGATGGGCCGTTATGACGATGGTGGAATTGCTGGATGTATTACCCAACAGCCACCCTGGAAGAGCAAAAGTACTGGCCCAGTTACAGGCTCATATCAAAGGTCTTGCGAGCTACCAGTCAGGTACGGGTTTCTGGCACCAGTTGCTCGACAAAAATGATTCTTATCTTGAAACATCCGCCACTGCTATTTATACCTATTCAATTGCACGGGCCATCAACAGGGGGTGGATCGATAAGAAAGCTTATGGCCCGATGGTATTACTCGCCTGGAATGCCGTTGCAACAAAAGTGAATAATGCAGGGCAGGTTGAAGGAACCTGTGTTGGTACAGGTATGGGTTTTGATCCGGCTTTTTATTATTTCCGTCCGATAAATGTTTTTGCAGCCCATAGTTACGGACCTGTATTATTAGCAGGGGCTGAAATGATCTTGCTGTTGAAAAAACATAAGTTTGAAATAAATGACAGCGCTGTTCAGTTTGCAGAATAGACCACTAAAGGTTTTCTAACGGTTAACGTATTGGCGTAGTACCCGTGAACTAAAAACCGATGTTTTATGAAATTAAAAGCCGTTACTTTTTTATTGTTTTATAATTCATGCATTGCTTTGCAGGCGCAGGTTCTGATTAAAGAAAATATCGGTTTGCAAAAAACAGATACACTGATAAAAAAAGAAGGCGCTCTAAATTTTATTGCTATGGGTGATTGGGGTCGCAATGGTGCCGATCATCAAAAGCAGGTGGCCAGCCAAATGGGCAAAGTAGCTTCAGCTATCCAGGCGCAGTTTATTATAGCTACAGGCGATAACTTTTATCCAAGTGGAGTTATTAGCGAATACGATCCATTATTCCGGTATTCCTTCGAAGATATTTATACCGATTTTTCGTTGCAATGGGATTGGTACCTCGTGCTTGGAAACCACGATTATAAAAGCAACCCGGAGGCACAGGTTGCCTACAGCAAAATAAGCCGGCGCTGGAAAATGCCCTCCAGGTATTATGCCAAAAGATTTGCCATTAACAATGATGTTTCACAACAGGTGCTCATATTGTTTATAGATACCAATCCACTTATTCCTGAATTTTATAGCAACTATGAATATGGACCAAATGTGAAAACGCAGGATTCAACATCGCAAAAACAATGGATAGAGAACCAGCTGGCAAATGCGGGAACCAATGTAAAATGGAAGATTGTAGTAGGGCATCATCCCATGTATACTGGTGGCAGCAGAACAGAAAGCTATGACACAAAAGCTACCAGGAATACTTTAAAATCTTTGTTAGACAAATACAACGTCGATGTTTTTCTCAGTGGCCATGAGCATAATTTGCAGCACCTTGTTACCGGAAATTTGCATCACTTGATTTCCGGTGCGGCGTCTGAAAAAACACCTGTTAGACTGGTACCGGAAAGCAGGATGGCAGCTTCGGAATATGGCTTTATGGCATTATCTGCAACAGCCAGCGAATTGTTGGTTCAAACCATTGACGAAACAGGTAAAATTATCTATGCCACCACTATAAAGAAATAGGTTACTAATCAAACACTCCCAAGTCCCAAAATCACAAAAACCACAAATCACAATTCCCAGATCCCAATTAACTAATCCCCTCTTACCACCACTCACGATTCACGACTCACAACTCACGATTCACCACCATTTGCCAATGCATACCTTACAAACTGCCGACTACATTGTCTTCTTTGTTTACTTCATACTCATCTCTGCATACGGGTATTATGTTTATAATAAAAAGAAAGCAGCGGTTACCGATTCGAAAGATTTCTTCCTGGCAGAAGGATCTTTAACCTGGTGGGCCATTGGCGCCTCTCTAATTGCATCCAATATTTCTGCCGAACATTTTATCGGTATGTCGGGTTCGGGGTTTGCATTAGGTCTTGCTATTTCCACTTACGAATGGATGGCTGCTGCAACACTCATTATTGTTGCTGTTTTCTTTATACCAATTTACCTGAAAAATAAGATCTATACCATGCCGCAATTTTTGGCGAAACGGTATAGCGATAAGGTAAGTACCATCATGGCAGTCTTCTGGTTATTGGTATATGTATTTGTAAATCTTACTTCCATTATTTACCTCGGAGCATTGGCTATTGCTTCTATTTCCGGTATTAGTTTCGAATGGTGTATTGCGGGCCTCAGTTTTTTTTCGGTTATTGTTACACTCGGTGGCATGAAGGTGATTGGATACACCGATGTGGTGCAGGTATTGGTATTGATCTTAGGAGGTCTTGTAACCACTTATCTAGCACTCTCCTTATTATCAGAAAATTTTGGTTACGGAGGTAATGTTTTAAAAGGATTAAGCGTGTTGCGCAGGGAAGCGCCCACACATTTTCACATGATCTTCGATAAAACAAATCCTCATTATAAAGAGCTACCCGGTATGTCGGTTTTGATTGGTGGTATGCTGGTGAATAACCTCGCTTATTGGGGATGCAACCAATACATAGTGCAGCGTGCGTTGGGTGCCGATCTGCAAACAGCCCGCAGGGGAATTTTATTTGCAGCGTTTCTAAAATTGTTGGTTCCTGTTATTGCGGTTTTACCTGGTATAGCGATGTATGTTTTACACCAGAAAGGTTTATTTCAACAGGAGATGAGCGAGGGTGGTATCATAAAACCAGATCATGCATATCCTACCTTAATGAACCTGTTGCCGGCAGGTCTGAAAGGAGTGGCATTTGCTGCCTTAACAGCCGCTATTGTTGCATCGCTTGCGGGCAAGGCAAATAGCATATCTACCATTTTCTCTCTTGATATTTACCGGAAGTATTTTGATAAAAATGCCAGCGAGAAAAAGTTGGTTCGGGTAGGAAGATGGGCGGTAATTATCTCCATGCTTATTGCAGCTATAGTAACTCCTGCTTTAAAATCATTAGACCAGGCTTACCAGTTTATACAGGAATATGTAGGTTTTATTTCACCCGGGGTACTCGCCATATTTGTATTGGGATTATTTTGGAAACGTACTACTGCTGCAGCGGCAATGGCTGGAGCTTTACTAACTATTCCTATTTCTACCGTATTAAAGTTTTTACCTTACTGGAGTAGTGGTGCTTTCCCCGATTTTCCATTTCTGGATCGTATGACCATCACCTTTGTAACCATTGTAATTATAATGGTTGCTATGAGCCTAATAAAGCCAAGAGCTGCAACCGATACACATGAAATTGTAATTGATAAAAGCATGTTTAGAGTAAGAAACGATTTTGTAATTGGTTCAGTAATTATCTGTGGAATATTGATTGCATTGTATACTGCTTTTTGGTAGCTGATAACAGTGGCTGATATTAAGAAGTTGATATTGGAGTAAATACAAACACATAGGACTATCGCTTAAACAGTATGCCTTAATCGCCGGTAAACTTTAAATAAAGTTGTATGAAGAATAATGTGCGAAGGAGATGGATATTGTTGACTGCATTATTTTTAGGCAACGATGTGTTTTCACAGGTAACAGAAACAGGTGCATTTGCAGGCATGCGCATGAACCAATTACAGCTAATTGGCAGTCATAACAGTTATAAGCCAGGGATTGATCCTGCTTTATGGAACATCATTTATTATAAAGATTCTGCGGCAGCTCTATCACTGCAATACGGACATATTTCAATTATAGAACAATTAAATCTTGGTCTGCGTAATTTGGAAATCGATGTGGTGTACGATCCGCAGGGCGGCAGGTACACAAACCCTGTTGGTTTACAATGGATCAAAGAATCGGGGCATACAGCATTGCCTTACGACACTGCGGGTGAACTTTCGAAGCCTGGTTTAAAAGTAATGCATGTGCCCGGTATCGATTTCAGAAGCCATCATCTCTTATTTGCAGATTGTTTACAGGCGCTGAAGCAATGGTCAGCCATGCATCCCGGTCACCTGCCTGTTTTTATAACCATGAATACAAAGGATGAGGCCGCAAAAGGAATGCCTGCTTTGCTTCCTTTTACAAAAGCGGCTCTCGATAGTATCGATCTTGAAATACGAGCGGTGATGACACCAAATAATTTGATTACCCCTGATGATGTGCGTGGTGAAAGTAGCAGTTTAAAGAAAGCGATTCTTACTAAAGGCTGGCCATTGCTGGATAACGTAAAAGGCCGTTTTCTTTTTGTGCTCGATGAAACAGGAGAAAAGATGGAAGCCTATAAATCTGGTCATTCTTCGCTGCAAAAAAGGGTGATGTTTGTAAATGAAAAAGAGGGTAGCGAAGAAGCTGCTTTTATGATTATAAATAATGCAAAAAAGGACAGTATGCTTATAAAACAATTGGTAAAAAAAGGATATATCATCAGAACGAGGGCCGACGCCAATACCACCGAAGCAAGGTCTAATAATTACAGCAGCTTCGAAGCAGCAAAAAACTCCGGAGCTCAAATTATCACCACCGATTACTACCTGCCATCCACTTACTTCCAATCCACCTATAGGGTACAATTTGAAAACGGAAAATATATTAGAAAGAATAATTTGTTAACCATCAAAAATTAAAAAGCGATTGTTGTTTGAAAGAACAATAGGATTTAGAAGCCTGTAAGACACGTAGAGATTTAGATTTATTGAAAAATAGAAAGCAAATCGATTATCTAATCCTGAAGGGATTAAATGTTTATAACCAACAAACATTCAGGAGATTCATTTAGCCCTTGATTCGATTATGATTAAAATGTATTTGTATTCAAATCACAAAATCACAAAATCAGAAATTAGAAACTGCTTTCTACATCGCCGTAATCGACTTCTCTTCCGATTGCAACATTGCTTTTGGTAATTGTTGTACAATCATTTTTTGCAAGGCTTCAATCAATCTTTGTTTAACATAATGGCGGTAGGTAACTACGCTAATTTCTCTTACCGGGGCAGGTGCTTTGAAATACCGGATACAATCCAGTTCACCTTCAGGTAAATCGGCAATCGCCAGCTCGGGAATAATAGTAATTCCCTGGTTGATCTTCACCAGTTTGCGAAGTGTTTCAATACTTCCAGCCTCATAATCAAGGTGATGTAATTCAGCTTCTTTCTTTTTTAATTCGCAAAGATTCAATGCCTGGTTGCGCAGGCAATGACCTTCTTCCAGTAACCAGAGTTGGTTAACATCCAAATCGCTGGGCAGCATGTACTTTTTCTTAATCAGTTTATTGCCGGGCGCTACATAAACAACAAATTGCTCGTAGAACAAAGGCGTCTCCGTTAGAGCAGCCCTGTTTAAAGGTGTAGCGAGTATACCGGCGTCAAGATGCTGTGCTTCGAGTTGCTTGATGATCGTTTCGGTATTCAGTTCGCTGATATGCAGTTTTATATGCGGATATTCCAGTAAGAAATCCTGCAGGAACAGTGGTAACAGGTAAGGTGCCAGGGTTGGAATTATTCCCAATCTGAGATGGCCTTTCAGCGTATCCTTCTGGAGGCTTACTATTTCCTCTATTTTTTTCGATTCTTTTAATGTAATTCTTGCCTGTTCTATAATTGCATAGCCAATATCAGTTGGCATCACCGGCACTTTGCTGCGGTCAAAAATCTTTACACCTAATTCATCTTCCAGCTTTTTTATCATCATGCTAAGCGTTGCCTGTGTTATAAAACAATCTTCGGCTGCTTTCACAAAATGACGGTGCGTATCTACGGCAACGATATATGTAAGTTGTTGCAAATTCATGGAGAAAGTCATTGAGAATTAGTCGTTAAAAATGCAGTTCTTATCAGAAACAATTGCATGCATCCAGCATCCTGCAACAGAATTCTAAGTTCAATATTATAGTCAGTGTCAATAAACGTATCAAAATTATCAGTTTCATTTATAGGTCACTGTGGTTAATTTCGGCCCCAGGCTACTACCTAACAACTTTTATACAGCTTATTTTTTTGGAGGAATGTGTCACTCTATTGTGACCGATGGTAGCGATTTAAGAAAAAAGGGCGTCTGATAGCGTCCTTTTTTATGTAGTATTTATTCGTAGTTAACGTAAATAAACCAACTCTTCCTTATTAAAATTTCAAACTGTTCGTACAGGTTTTTACCATTGTTTGGGTGTATGACGGTCACTTCTAAATAGGTTGTATAATACGATCTACTGAAGTATTCGACAGTTTCAGATCATCATATAGGTCTCCGCCTTATCTTTATTTTATACCTGCGATTGTATGAACCAATTAAGATTTTCAGTTGCTTTTTTATCGATTATTTTTTTGAGTGTAAGCTGTAAAGAGGAAAAGGCAGATGCCCGTATTTACCAGGTAGATCCGGCAAAAGCTGCATCGCTTACAAAAACCATTGAAGCTACAGTTACGCCGCAATTGGCTGAAGGCTTAACGCTTAAATTGTGGGCAATGGATTCTCTTGTTGCCGACCCGGTATCGATTGATATTGATGACCAGGGAGGCGTGTATTATACCCGCACAAACCGGCAAAAATATTCCGAATTCGATATTCGCGGCCACCAGGACTGGGAAATACCCTCTATCAGTCTGTCTTCTGTTGAAGAAAAAAGAGCCTTCCTGCACAAAACGCTGGCGCCGGAGTTCAGCAAACAAAATGGTTGGCTTTCTGATTTAAACGGCGACAGCTCCCGCGACTGGAGAGACATGAAAATTCAGAAAGAACATGTGTACCGGCTGCAGGATACAAACGGTGATGGCATTGCTGATAAATCGCAGCTGGTTGTGGAAGATTTTAATGACGAAGTAACTGATGCAGCCGGTGGCGTTTTGAAACACGGAGATGATCTTTTTGTCGCAATTGGCCCCGATCTCTGGCGCATCAAAGAAAATAAACTGGGTATTGCCGAATCAAAAACATCTATCTCTCATGGTTATGGCATTCATATTGGGTTTAGTGGACATGGTATGTCGGGCATTGAGGTTGGTCCTGAAGGTAAAATTTACTGGCAGATTGGCGATATAGGTTTCAACGGCACCAGCCCTGATGGAAAAAAATGGGAACATCCAAATAGTGGCGTAATTGTTCGCTCGAACCCCGATGGCAGCGATTTCGAAGTATTTGCATATGGCAACCGAAACACCCACGAGTTTGTTTTTGACGAATATGGAAATATGATCAGCGAAGACAACGACGGCGATCATCCCGGCGAAAGCGAACGTATAGTTTATGTTGTTGATGGGGCCGATATTGGCTGGAGAACTAACTGGCAATTTGGAAAATACCGTGATCCTAATAACAATACTTACAAGGTTTGGATGGATGAAAAAATGTATACGCCCCGCTGGGAAGGACAAGCAGCCTACATACTACCTACTATCAAAAACTTTGTAAACGGACCTACAGGTATGCTCTATAACCCCGGTACAGCTCTCGGTAAAGAATACCAGAATTCGTTTTTTATTGTAGAATTCGTAGGCAACCCGGCGAGATCAGGTTTGCATTCATTTAAACTGAAACCTAAAGGTGCCTCTTTTGCTTTCGATACTTCTAAATTGCTGGTTGGTGGTGTGCTTGCTACGGGTATCGATTTTGGACCCGATGGTGCCATGTACATGGGCGACTGGATCCAGGGATGGGGTACCAAGAATTTCGGAAGGATCTGGAAACTGGATGTGGCAAACCCCGACATGAATGCCCGGAAGAATACCGAACAACATATAAAGGCCGACTTTAAAACTTATAAGGAAGATGCACTGCAACAGCTGTTGAAGCATGATGATATGCGGGTACGTCAAAAAGCCCAGTTCGAATTAGCAAACCGGGGAGATAAGGGGTTGGAAATTCTAAAAAACACCCTCGCAAATAAAGAACACCAGCTGGCCAGGGTGCATGCTATCTGGGGCATCAGCCAGTTTGCAAGGAAAGATCTCAAAAATGGCGCTTTGCTGGTTCCTTACCTGCAGGACACGGATCCTGAAATAAGAGCGCAGGCAGCAAGATGGATCGGCGATGTGCGGTACAAAGATGCCGGAGCAGCCTTAATTCCCCTGCTCAAAGATGCTTATCCAAGGGCACGTTTTTTTGCTGCAGAAGCATTGGGCCGGGTAGAATATGCCGCTGCTATCAATCCAATTATAGATATGCTGGCTGCTAATAAAGACGAAGACAACTACTTACGTCATGCCGGTAGCCTCGCTTTGGCACGTATCGGGAAAGCTGCACCGCTTATTGCTTTGTCCAACAATGCATCCCGTGCTATCCGCATTGCTGCTGTGGTAGCCCTGAGAAGAATGAAAGACCCGGGCATCAGTGCGTTCCTGGCAGATAGCGATGAATTTGTAGTTACAGAAACAGCAAGAGCCATTAATGATGACTTGTCTATACCAGCCGCTCTGCCTGCTTTATCCAACGTATTAAATGATCATAAATTCAGCAGTGAAGCTTTGATCAGGAGGGCCATCAATGCAAGCCTCAGGGTGGGAACCGACGCAGCTATGCAAAACCTGGTAAATTATATCAACTACGAACCCGCTCCGGTGGCCATGCGCAACGAAGCAATTGATGCCTTAAGCACCTGGGCGAAACCTTCGGTGCTTGACCGTGTTGATGGCAGGTTCCGCGGAGAAGTTTCCCGCAGCCTCGAACCGGTTCAAAAAAATAGCCAGGAATCGTTGTTAAAACTACTCACGCATAAAGATGCAGCAATCAGGGAACACGTTGCAACTGCACTTGGTAAATTACAGATCAGTGCCGCCAGTGAAACGCTGCTGTCACAATTGAAAAAGGATGGATCACCACAGGTTAAAATCGCGATCTTGAAAACACTTTCCAAAATGCCTGCTGCAAATATGGATGAGGCCGTAAAAGTGGCGCTGGCCGATAAAGATAAAACCGTAAGAGTACTTGGCCTTGATCTATTAGGTACATCGAAAGTATCGCAGGATTTGCAGGTGGCATTACTGGATAACGTGATCAAAACAAGAACGCCTGAAGAAAAACAGGCTGCAATTACAACACTGGCTTCGCTACCACTTCAAAAAACTGAAAAGCTATTCAGCCAATTATTAGACCAGGTGCAGCAACGAACTTTGCCAGTTGAAATTCAGTTTGAATTGTCAGATGCCATCGATTCGTCCGGTTCAAAAATGCTGAAAGAACGATACCTGCAATTAAGCAGGAATTCTTCACCTGATTCACTAAAATCGGTTTATGCCGGTGCATTGATGGGCGGTGACCCGGAAAAAGGCGGACGTATTTTCTGGACGCATCCAACGGTGCAGTGTATCAGGTGTCATGCCTTTGATGACCAGGGTGGTACTGCCGGTCCAAGGTTGAATGGTGTGGCAGGCAGGTTATCAAAAGACCAGTTACTGGAAGCGTTGATTGAGCCGAGTGCCCGCATTGCTCCCGGCTTTGGTATGGTATCGCTGGAATTAAAAAACAGGGAAAAGATCAACGGGATATTGCAACAGGAAAAACCAGGAGCATTTATAGTAAAAGTTGGTAGCAAACCAGATACTACGATCAATAAAACAGATGTTACCAACCGGGTTAATTATCCTTCCAGTATGCCGCAAATGCATTTATTACTTAGTAAAAAAGAGATCCGGGATATGGTAAGTTTTCTTTCCACCCTCGATAAAGAATAAAGTGTAGTATTTCAATTGAAGATGAAAAATACATTGGGTTATGGTTCGCCATAACCCATTTTTTATAACAGAATATCTAAGTGCTCTTTGTAAAATCATGTCTTTTACGAACATAGAATGTATGTATTGAATTCTAACGGTCCCGGGTTAGTACACCATTATTGATATGCACCGGCGGGCAACCTGTTTGTAGATAAGGTTATTGCTTGTTATTTTAAGCCAGGAAATGCAATGATTGGATCAGAACAAATGTTTTTATCTTTAATTTATTGAGCGGTGGAAGATATTAAATTTAATATCGAAATTCCGCTAACACAATTTGCATAAAAATCGAGTACTAAAATCAACCAGACCTCTAAACTGACGGCTGTTATTTGCCGTTGCCAGGTAATCAATTCATTTTCGTTTTGCCATAATAAAAACATTATTGTAATTATGGGTAGTTTTTAACCTGGCCATAATAATTCTTGCTATAATGACATTTGTGATTGTATTGTTATGTATCGCTGTTCTGATTATTTTAATAGCCGGTTTTAAATTCAATACTTTTCTTGCTTTCCTGCTTGTATCTATATTGGCAGGATTTTCCTTTGGACTTCCTGCCAATAAAATCATGGGCTCTATCGAAAAGGGAGTGGGAGATACACTCGGATCCCTGGTTATTATTATTTGTTTAGGAGCGATGCTGGGAAAAATGGTGGCAGAAAGCGGGGCTGCTCAAAAAATAGCATCGGTGCTCATGAAAATCTTTGGTGAAAAATACCTCCATTGGGCACTCATGGTAACCGGGTTTATAATCGGCATTCCCTTGTTTTATGGTGTTGGTTTTGTACTGATGGTTCCGCTGATCTTTTCAATTGTTTACCAATACAAAATGCCGGCAGTTTTTATCGGGCTTCCTATGTTAGCTGCTCTCTCGGTAACACACGGATTTTTGCCCCCGCATCCATCACCTACTGCATTGCTGCAGCAATTACACGGAAATATGGGGCTCACACTTTGGTATGGATTAATAGTAGCTATCCCAGCGATCATTATTGCCGGGCCGGTATTCGGTTCCACGCTAAAAAATATCCGGTGCGAACCATTGGAAATTTTTCGTCCTAAAGAAAGCGTTGGAAGGGTTTTACCCGGTTCCACCAATAGTTTTTTGACATCACTTCTACCTGTTTTCCTGTTGATCATTACTACGGCAATACCTTATGTTTTTCCAAATCCCCCTGCCTGGATCTCACCCCTTATAACATTTTTCGCAAACCCCTCCGTGGTTATGATCATTTCCGTTCTTACGGCTACCTATACGCTTGGAATTGCGATGGGCAAATCCATGAAACAAATAGGAGATATCTATGCAGATGCGGTGAAAGATATTGGTATGATCCTGTTGATCATTGCAGGCGCAGGTGCGTTAAAACAAGTGCTGTCGGATAGTGGCGTAAGTGCACAAATAGCTGCAGGCTTGCAAACTTTGCCCTTACACCCGTTATTTCTTGGTTGGCTGATGGCTGCTATTATCAGGGTTAGTGTGGGTTCTGCAACGATAGCTGGTTTAACTACGGGTGGAATTATTGCACCACTGTTGCTGCACTCACAGGTTGATCCTAATTTAATGGTTTTATCGATTGGTGCCGGAAGCCTGGCGTTATCACATGTAAACGATTCCGGTTTTTGGCTGTTCAAAGAATATTTCAACCTAAGTATAAAAGATACCTTTCGCACCTGGTCGGTGATGGAAACCATTGTATCTGTAGTGGGCCTGGCTGGCGTATTTATTTTAAACAGCATCCTTTCCTGAATCATCGTAAAGCAAATTATTATGACCAATACTGCGGAAGAAAATTTTATTGCACTCGGGCTTACTTTACCTCCTCCACCTTCGCCCATTGGTGTTTATAAACCTGCGATGGTGGTAGGGCAATTCCTGTATCTATCGGGCCACGGAACCGTAAAAGAAGATAAATCTTTGATCGTAGGCCGTATTGGAGAAAATATGGATATGGAAGAAGGAAAACTAGCGGCCCGGCAAGTAGGGTTGGCAATGCTGGCTACCATCCGAAACACAGTTGGCAGCCTCGACAAAATTAAACGGGTGATAAAAGTTTTGGGGATGGTAAATTGTGTTTCCAGCTTCGAAAAACATCCCTACATCATAAATGGTTGCAGCGAATTATTCGCCTCCGTATGGGGACAAGATCATGGTATTGGGGTAAGAAGTGCTGTTGGAATGGGTTCACTTCCCGATAACATACCTGTGGAAATTGAGGCCATCTTCGAACTGGTATGAGCATCGAAATTGTTTAATCAAAATGTAAGGATCTCATTTGTAAATTAAATCAAAGTATGAATGATCAGCGAAATGCTTTGCACTGGTTCACCATCAACAATCTCGAATCAGTTGATTCGCCTGCTCTCGTAGTTTACAAATCAAGAGTGCAGGAAAATATCCGGCACTTGCTGGACATGGTTCCAAATGTATCAGTACTAAGGCCGCATATTAAAACTAATAAGATGGCAGAAGTATGCCAGCTTATGATGAAAGCGGGAATTCAAAAATTCAAATGTGCCACTATAGCGGAAGCAGAAATGCTTGGAATGATACAGGCGCCCGATGTTTTAATTGCCTATCAGCCGGTAGGACCTAAAATCAACAGGTTTTTGCAGCTGGTGCAAACTTATCCTGCCACTACATTCAGTTGCCTTACAGATAATGAAACTACTGCCGCACAAATTGCAGGAAAATTTTTAGCTAACAATAAAACTGCTTTGGTCTATCTCGATATCAACAACGGTATGAACAGGACTGGCATAAAAGCAGAAGCTGCATTTAAATTGTTTGAAACCTGCACTTTGTTGCCCGGCCTTAATCCTGTTGGGCTGCATGGTTATGATGGCCATATTCGGGATACCGACCCGGTAATTCGACAACAAACCAGCGATGATGCATTTCAACAGTTAGATATTTTATCCAAAAAAATAAGCGACGCTTTTCAACGCAGTTGCCAAATCGTAACCGGAGGATCTCCCAGCTTTCCTACACATGCAAAACGGAAAGACATCGAATGCAGTCCCGGCACTTTTGTGTTTTGGGATTGGGGATACAAAAACCAGTTCCCCGATGAACCTTTTGACTATGCTGCCCTGGTAATTACAAGGGTAATCTCTGTAATTGATAGCAATACCATCTGCACCGATCTCGGTCACAAAGCAGTGGCTGCCGAAAATCCGCTTCCAAGAGTATATTTTCTAAATGCACCCGAACTCGTGCCGGTATCTCAAAGTGAAGAACACCTGGTTTTACATACGTCAGGCCATCACTACCAGCCTGGTGATGTATTGTACGGCGTTCCCGTTCATATCTGCCCCACAGTGGCGTTGTATGAAGAAGCTCATGTGGTAGAAGAAAACCAGGTTACCAGCTCCTGGAAAATAATTGCCCGTAACCGAAAGATCAACATTTAGTCGTCGCTAATTTCCAATTCCTTATTCCCAATTCACTTTTACCATGCTAATCATCGATGCCCATCTCGACCTCGCCATGAACGCCATGGAATGGAACAGGGATCTCCGGCTGCCCGTAACCGATATTAGGCTGAGAGAAGCTGGTTTAAATGACAAGCCCGACCGTGGAAAAGGAACAGTTGCTTTTCCCGAACTGCGAAAAGGAAATGTTGGTATAGTAGTGGCTACTCAAATTGCCCGTTATGCAGATCGAAATAATCCATTACCGGGATGGCAATCTCCGGAGCAGGCATGGGCACAAACACAAGGACAACTGTCCTGGTATAAAGCGATGGAAGCAGATGGCCAGTTAACGATGATCAAAAATGCGGTCGATCTTGAAAATCATTATGCACTTTGGAACGATGGTGAATCCAATGGAACCAAACCTATAGGCTGTATCTTAAGTCTCGAAGGTGCCGATTCCATAATAACGCCAGCATACCTTGAAATTGCCTGTGAGTATGGCTTGCGAGCAGTTGGACCGGCACATTATGGTCCGGGCAGGTACGCAAACGGAACGGATTCGACCGGCAATTTGTCTTCCAACGGCAAAGAATTATTGAAAGAAATGGAAGCTCTGCACCTTGTTCTAGATGTTACTCACCTTTGTGATGATGCATTTTGGGATGCAATGGATCTTTTTAACGGAACCATTTGGTCAAGCCACCACAATAGCCGCTCACTGGTACCGCATAACCGGCAGGCTAGTGACCAAATGCTAAAAATTTTAATAGAAAAAAATGCAGTCATAGGAACCGCGCTGGATGCCTGGATGCTTGTTCCGGGGTGGCAACGGGGAGTTTCCACACCAGCAGCCATAAACTGCGGACTGCAACAGGTAGCCGATCATTTGGATTATATATGCCAGTTGGCTGGTAATACGCTGCATGCCGGCATCGGTTCCGACCTGGATGGGGCATTTGGCAAAGAACAATCGCCATTTGATCTCGAAACAATCTCAGATCTGCAAAAGCTGGCTGATATTTTGGAAGCAAGGGGCTACAAAGCACAGGATATCAAAAATATAATGCATGGCAATTGGCTAAGAATTTTCCAAAAAGCATTAGCTGCTCATTAATGTCTCTGGCTTACCATGGGTAGGTATAAGTTACCCTAAACAAAAGCTGAAAATCGATGTTTCAATCACCTGATTATCTTTCTTGTGACACATTGTGTTTTCCCGACATACATACAATATCTACCGTAAATTCATTTTAGAGTAACTTTTTTTACAGTTTTTTCATTTACAAAATGTATTTGCAACAAAAAAGACGTTTTTTTGTTACAGACATCATTATTCATTCCGCAAGGAACTAACCAAAATTTGATCATTATGAGAAAACTAGCTGTCCTCTGGACGGGCTTGTTGTTGCTATGTATGCATACAGCAAACGCCCAAAAGCAGGTAACCGGTAAGGTTACTGATGGTAAAAATGGATCGCCACTTTCGGGAGTTTCTGTAAAAGTAAAAGGCAGCAGCACCGGAACGGCTACTGCAGCTGATGGTACCTATACCATTACCATACCGAAGGGCTTGAGTTCCCTTATTTTTTCCTTTATTGGTTTCCAGGATGAAGAACTTGAGGTAAAAGGTAATTACGCATCTATTGCACTTGGTGAACGCACTAATAACCTTAATGAAGTTGTAGTGGTGGGTTATGGTACAACGGTTAAAAGAGACCTTGCCTCCAGCGTAGTTAAAGTAAAAGGTTCTGATGTGGCTAATACACCGGTTCCAAACTTTAACCAGGCCTTACAGGGTCGTGCAGCGGGGGTTTTTGTAGAAGCCAACAATGGTAAAGTGGGCGAAGGCGTAAAAGTCCGGATTCGTGGGCAGGGTTCGGTGAATGCCTCAAATGCTCCGCTATATGTGGTAGATGGATTGCCCGTAAATACCGGTAGCCTTTCGGGTAATGCGCTTGCCGATATCAACTTTAATGATGTGGAATCATTTGAAGTGTTGAAAGATGCTGCAGCTACAGCTATCTATGGTAGCCGTGCTGCAAACGGGGTTATCATCATCACTACTAAAAAAGGTAAGTTGGGTAAACCAAAATTTAATGTAGGGGTTCAGTATGGTTCCAATAAGCCTACTAATAAAAGGGAATTTTTAAATGCCACCGAATACGTTGAACTATTTACGGAAGCGGCAGAAAATTCCGCCAAATACAATTTTAACCGGGCAGGTAATCCTTATGGTTATTTTGATGAACAGGAAGCTATTGATGAAGTGGTTGGGTTTGTTGAAGGCCGGTTTACCCGTTACAGCGGCCACAGCGATTGGACAACTCTCGAGACAAATACCGACTGGCAGGACCAGGCCTTCCAGGATGCACGGGTTGGTTCAATAAACGCATCAGCATCCGGCGGCTCCGAACGAACTAAGTATTATGTATCCGGTTCTTACGATAACCAGGATGGTATATTGGTTGGAAACAATTTCGACAGGCTATCAGGCAGGGTAAATCTCGACCAGGAACTTAGTTCTAAATTAAAGATGGGAATTAATATGGTACTATCCAGTACCAAGGCCAGGAGGGTTCCGGAAGACAATGAATTTAGTACACCCATGCAAATTGTAGCCCTCTCCCCGTTAACACCGGTTAGAGATACAACCGGCAAATTATACGACCGGCCTACAGCCACTTATTATAATCCGCTGATAGATGTAGAAAATGCGCAGTTCAAATCTTACACTTTCCGCACTATCGGAAATACGTATGCACAATATAATTTTACCAGCAACTTGTTCTTACGTTCCGAATACGGTATAGATGTTCAGAACCAGAATGACGAAGAATACTACGGAACTACCACCATCAACGGGCAGGGTACCAATGGTTTTGGCCGTAGTACCTGGCTTAGAAATCTTCGCCAGAACTCCAATACCTACCTGAACTACCGGTTAGAACTGGGTGACAATCATAAAATTGATGCAACCGCTGGTTATGCTTTCGAGAAAGGTACTGCCAGATCAACCCAGGTAACAGGAGAGCAGTTTGCTTCTGATGCCTTAACAACCCTGGCAAATGCAGGTAAAATAACTGGTGGTACTTCTACCCTGAACGAATACGCTCTTAGTTCTTTTTTTGGTCGTGTCAATTACAAATTTAAAGACCGCTATTTATTGGGAGTTAGTGCCCGCCAGGATGGTTCTTCGGTTTTTGGAATAGACAAACGCTATGGTTTCTTCCCGGCAGTTTCTGCAGGATGGATCATATCGGATGAAGGGTTTCTAAAAAATGCAGCGAAACTTAGTTTCCTGAAGTTACGTGCCAGTTATGGCCAACTGGGTAATTCATTGGGATTTGGCAATTACTCCCCGCAGGCTGCTTACGTGGTAGGCAGGTATGCAGGTGTTTCAGTTTTAACCCCGGGACGTCTTGGAAATACCAGCTTTACCTGGGAAACTTCGAACCAGGCTGATATTGGTCTCGAATTCGGATTCTTTAAAAACAGGATTTCGGGTGAAATAGATGTTTACCAGAAAAGATCTGCAGGAGACGGTAAAGGATTCATTTTTAACCTGCCGGTTCCGGCAACATCCGGGTATACCAGTTATATAGCCAACGTAGGTGAAATTGAAAATAAAGGCCTTGAAATTTCTTTGAATACGGTGAATTTCAGTACCCCAAAATTCCAGTGGTCTACCAACTTCAATATTTCTTTCAATAAAAACAAAGTGCTGAAAATAGACGGTGACCAGGATACGTTGTCGTTTAATGATGGCCGTTACATGAATGCACTTATTGTAGGCCAGTCAATAGGAATCCATTACGGCCAAAAATTTGCAGGTGTTGATCCGCAAAACGGCGATGCCCTGTTTTACCGCCAGGATGGTAAATCCACCACCAGCGATTACAACGAAGCAGGCCAGTTTGTAGTGGGTGATCCTAATGCAAAATACTTTGCCGGCTTAACCAATACTTTCAGTTTTAAAGGAATCGAATTATCGGTGTTGTTACAAGGTGTTTTTGATTATGATATTGTAAATGGTGCTGCAGGATATATGAGCGCCCGGGCCGATTGGTTCGATAACCAAACCCGCGACCAGCTCGGTAGGTGGCAAAAGCCGGGAGATATCACCAATATACCGGAAGCAAGACTCAATTATTATGGCGATTTTTCTTCTCCCGCCGTTTCTACCCAATACATGGAAGACGGAACTTATGTACGTGTTAAAAACGTAACGCTTTCCTATAACCTTTCACCGACCATGCTTAATAAATTCAAGTTAAGCTCGGCTAAATTTTATGCCACTGCTATCAACCTGGCTACCATCACGAATTATAGTGGATGGGACCCGGAAGTGAATACCGATTACCGGGCGACGAACATTAACCAGGGCGGAGATTTTTATGCCGCTCCGCAGATTAAATCAGTAGTGGTAGGATTAAACATCGGGTTTTAATTAAAAAAATAGCAATTATGAAACTAAAAAATATCATCATGATCGCCCTTATGCCTGTGGCAATGATGGCATCATGTAAAAAGGAATTGGAATTAAAAGACCCGCAGGGATTAGATCCGGAAACTGCCTTGTCGAATGATGCTAATATCAAAAAGGTGCTACAGGGTGGCTACAATGATTTGAGCGCGGGAAGTTTGTATGGTGGCGACATCCAGTTGCTTGGAGATCTGCTGGGGTCTGATGGCGAACTAACCTGGGTAGGAACCTTTAATAACTACCGTGAAATTTGGGGTAAAAACATCATTACAACCAATTCACTGGTTTCTGGTATGTGGATATCTGCATATAGTGCCATTAATATAGCAAACAATGTGTTGGCAAATATTGATAAGGTGGCTGATGCCGATAAAGCACGTGTAGAAGGTGAAGCTTTGTTTATCAGGGCCGCCATGCATTTTGAGTTGGTAAGGTTCTTTGCAAAAGACTATACAGATGGCAGCCCTGCTACCAATCCCGGCGTGCCGGTAATTACTACGCCAACCAACTCTACAAACGATATCACCCGTCCAACCCGTAATTCGGTGGCTGAAGTATACGCTGCGGTAATTGCAGACCTCACGAAAGCTATTAGTTTGTTGCCCGCCACCAATACCGTCTATGCAACAAAAGCGGTTGCCGGAACCATTCTTTCCCGTGTATACCTGCAAAAAGCCGATTATGCCATGGCTGCAGCTACAGCCAGCGATGCTATTACCGCCGCAACGGGTAAAGCTTTGCTACCCACCTTTATGGCAAATTTTAACCAGTCAGCGAATACGGGTGAGGATTTATTTACGATCCAGGTAAGTGACCAGGATGGCGTAAACGGCCTGCACACTTATTATTCGGTTGATATATTCGGCGGAAGAGACGGTGATATAGAAGTGAATGACACCCACCTGGACTTGTACCAAACCGGTGATCTGCGTAAAGCTTTCACGACAAACCCAGGTGTAAATACATCTTTTAATACCCCGTTCTATACCAAGTATGGTGCTTTCCGCACAACAAAATGGAAAGAAATCTATAAAAATCCGAAGGTTGCCAGGCTGGCGGAATTGTATCTTACAAGAGCTGAAGCCAATTTTAGAATGGGTACAGCGGTTGGTGCTACCCCGCTTAGTGATGTGAACAGGGTACACAGTGGAGCCCGCACAGGTTTAGCGGAGCTTGCTGCTATAACATTAGATGATATCTACCTTGAGCGCCGCAGGGAACTGGCATTTGAAGGTTTTGGCATTCATGACGCCAAACGTTTTAAACGTACGATTGATGGCTTGGCCTGGAACAGTGATGAACTGGTCTTACCGATTCCATTTCGTGAACTAAATGCCAATAGCAGTCTTACGCAAAATCCGGGTTATAACTAAACTGATGATTACAGATTATTAGAAAAGGTCGTTCCAATTATTTGGAGCGACTTTTTTAATTGCGAAGCGTCTGTGACACGTTCAACCCCTTCAGGGTTGTGGTACTAGGATTTGATGGAATTTTCTATAAACATTTTACCCCTT
>JAZKGP010000017.1:121168-142307 GCA_040385845.1 Bacteroidota bacterium
GCGGATTTTGCGTGCTTTGACATGTTCAACCCCTTCAGGGTTGTGGTACTAAGAATAAGATGGAATTTGCTATAAACATTTTACCCCTTCAGGGTAATTTGATGGATGTAAAGATTCAACCCCTTCAGGGTTGTGGTACTAGGATTTGATGAAATTTTCTATAAACATTTTACCCCTTCAGGGTAATGGTAAACGGAAGGTCATTGATTCCCTAATATCAATCCTGATCTCCAATCCTAACCTATTCCTGACCCAAATTCCTAATAACCAATTAACCAAGTAACTAATTAACCAAACAAACTACCAGTTTATTAAAGCGCTTCCCCAGGTGAATCCGCTGCCAAAAGCTGCCAGGGCAACCAGGTCTCCCTCTTTCACCAGGCCATTTTGCCAGGCTTCACAAAGCGCAATTGGAATGCTGGCGGCGGTTGTATTTCCATATCGCTGAATATTATTGAAGACCTGGTTATCTGTAAGTCCTAGTTTTTGCTGCACTACCTGGCTGATCCGCAGGTTTGCCTGGTGTGTGATCAGCAGGTTTATTTGAGATGGTTTTAGCTGGTGGAGCTCCAGTGCTTCCATAATTGCTTCCGGCATCTTTACTACGGCCATTTTAAAAACGGAGGGGCCATCCATATTTGGAAAGTTTTGCGCTTTGTCGATCATAGCATGGCTCATAAACATATCTGCTTGTTCGCCCACATTAAAATCTGCCAGGCCGGGTTTCCAATAATTTGCATGGGTGCCTGGGTTATACATCGCCAGTGATTCAGCATTGTCACCATTGCTATGCAGGTGGGTGCTTAATATTCCTGAACCTTCGCGACTGGCTGGTTGAAGTACTACAGCTGCTGCACCATCTCCAAATATCACGCTCACATTCCTTCCCCGTGTACTAAGATCAAGGCCAAATGAATGTTTTTCTGAGGCTACTACCAGGATGTTTTTATACATACCTGTTTTTATAAACTGGTCCGCTACACTCAATGCATAAATAAAACCACTGCATTGGTTGCGGATATCCAGGGCACCGATTTCTTTCATTTTCATCGCCCGCTGCAAGAGCACACCGCAACCAGGAAAATAATAATCAGGACTCAGGGTAGCGAAAATGATGAAATCTATATCAGCTGTTGTAATACCTGCCCTTTCGATGGCTATAGTGGCAGCTTTTACGCCCATCGTAGTAGTGGTTTCGCCGGTTCGTCCTGCCCAATGTCTTTCTTTGATCCCAGTTCTTTCCTGGATCCAGGCATCGCTGGTTTCCATATATTGTTGCAGATCATCGTTGGTAATTACCTGTTCGGGAACATACATACCCATACCTGCAAACCGGCTTCTTTTCATGGCAATCGTTTTAATTTAAGTCAGCTATACTGCAACTTAAGCAAATTCGGCAAACGATAATAACGGTTCCCAGGCGGCTCTTAATGGCATCAACAAAAAAGCCGTATCCTGGTGAGATACGGCTGTATGAGGAAGGGGTAATTAATTAATAATTAACCTGCGTAATTTGTCCGATGGATGATCCTTTGTACAATTTTTCTTTCCCATTTACATATACTTTAACATAGTAAGACTGTTCGTCGTCACTGGTAAATTCCACTGCTTCGGTAATGATGCCATCCTTTTCTTTTTTGTTGATAGCAGCACGAAGTTTAGCAGGCAATGATTCGGCAGTGCGGTTTACAGTAGTAGCTACATAGTTTCCGGATTGATCGAAAAAAGCACTTACGGATTCGTCGTCTTGTTTGAAAGATGCCCTGAGCATGTTGGTGGCAGTTGTCGACCAGTTTACTTCCGCTACTGTTCCGAACTCTTTTTCAAAAGAATGCGTTGCTGCAACGGTAAATGTTTTCTGTTTTGAAGTTTTGTTTGCAATGGCAGAAGAGAAAGTTGTCAATGACAAAGCTGCTGCGAAAAGAATTGTTTTCATGGTGTTTGTGTTTGTGTGTTTTGTTTAAAAATGATTACGATGTAAAAATGCAGTATCTAAAAAGAGAAGTCAAGCTCAAACGGTTTAATTGGTGGTAACTGCCTTATAAAAGGCCAGTTCGGGAGGATGAAGTGATGAACGGCGAAATATGTTAAAGCGTTTTAACGGGATTGCAACGTCTTTTTAGACCTGGTTGAGACTAATAACTTAAACATTATGAATTTACTCAGAGCCTGGTATGAGTAGCTCGCACTGGAATCCAGTGAACATTTTGTCGGATTGTAAGTTCGGGTAGTTCAAAGGCCTGCTGCGGGTGCCTCTCATCTGTGCGGAAATTACTTAATTATCCCGGTCGCACAGATTTTGCTAATAAAGATGTAAACCTGGAAATACATTTTAAGCGTAACCGTTTTTTGTAATCCAACAAGCCATTGCTTCTAACAGTATGGCAGGCTTAAATATGGGTTTCATTTGGAAACCAGGAAAGTATATTTGAGCCAGTCCCCGACAGCTGTTTACGTAAGCCTGAAAATATTATAGAATGCGTTTAAAAATTAATAAGCCGCACCTGTAAAAAATAAGATGGATATGTACGCGAACAAACAGTACAAATTCATTCGGTGGAATTGAAGGCATTCACTACAGAAAAATTATCATGAAAGTCATCTTATTTTTTATACCGGTTTTTTGTGTTGTTTTTTGCAATGCCCAGTCACCATTTAAACCAGGTGCTTACAAATTGGGAGATAGCGTGATGGTTGGAGCTACCACCTATTATGCTAAAAGGAATATGGCAAAGACTTCAGCAAAGCCACCCAATACCAATTGGACCCGGACAAGGCCATCACGAGGTTTTTCACCACCAACTTCAACCGGATCAACTGGCAAAGTGTGGTCATTTGAATTTAGTCTTGATAAGGCTGCCACAGTTAGCGCCGGCACATACAAGGGTGAAAAACTTGTAAATACAATTTTTAGCAACCGACAGTATGCAGCGGGAAGGCATGTTGTTGTCCTACCTTTTGAAACACCGGCAGGATTAACAGTAAAAGTGCTTTCCAATAATATTAAATACGAATGGGAGGGTGTTCTGGCAAACACATCCGATTCCATGAGTGGTCCTTCCGTACATCATGGTTATGCACAGATATATGCGGCACTACCATATGGTAAGAAATTATATGTATCCAAATTTTACAGCGAAGGATACGCTACACAATCGGTTCTAAATCTTAGTAACATTCAATTGAGTGACCGGTTATTCAATGGGGAACAAAAGGCCTATCATCAAAATACAACCTGCATGGCCACAGACGGCAAATACATGTACTGGGCAGGTGGCGACGGGTACAAAAAAAAGTCGTACATATTCGCAACAAATGTTAGCCATAACAGTGAAGTAATCTTCGCCAGCGGCTTACCATATAAAGGTTATGCCGGGCGCACTTACAAAAGCGTAATAGATATTGATTCCAATACTTCCGACATGAATGGCGTGGCAGTGCAGAAGAACGGCCCGTATTTATTTTCATCCAGAGCTGGTCTGAATATTATAAAGGTTTTTAATAAATCAGATGGTTCATTTGTAACATCTGTACCTGTCGAAAAACCCTATGGTTTGTCGTGCGACGAAGACGGCAATTTATTTGTTTGTACAGGGGCTAATGTCAACAAGTACAAGGTAAATGCAGATGGTACGATTAAACTGGTAATGCCATTGAGTGGATTTGCCAAGCCTTTGTCTGTATCTACAAAAAGCAACCTGATACTTGTAGCTGATGCCGGTTCACAACAGGTAAAAGCATTTGATTATAAGGGCAATTCTCTTTGGGTTTATGGACAAAAAGGCGGCCAGGCATTAAGCGCCGGTATAGCGTATGATAAATTCTATATGCTTCCCAATTACGCCTCCGTTGCCATCCAGGATGATGGCTCTTTTTGGCTGGCAGATATTGGTAATAACAGGCTCTTGCACCTGTCTGAACAACGCAAATTCATCGAACAGCTATTATACACGCCTCACAAGTATACCAGTCATGTTGACCCAAATAACACCAGTTCCGTGTTTAGTGATTTCTCAGAATTTCATGTGGACTATGCAAAGCCGCTTCGTAAAAGCTGGACTTTCATTAATAACTGGAAACCCCAGGTTGACAGCATCGTACGCAAATGGTATACTGCCGGACTCCGGCCCGTCACCCTTCGAAATGGGAAAAGGTATACTTTGCTGGAATATCCTTTGGTAACAGCTAAAGGAGCTAAAGAAAAAGCGCATTACAAAGTATTTGAATTAACCCGGGATGGCAAACTCCGCAATACTGGCATAACTTTTCCACTGGTAACACCTTGTGCTCTAACTGCTGACGGAAGCGTGCACGTTGCGCCCCAGCACCTGCACGGAAAACCTACTTTATTTAGAAGGTATTCGTTACTTGGCTTCAATGGAGATAATCCTGCCTGGGGGCCAATGCAAACCATAGCTACGGTAACACACTCACGAGTTGATGATCCTAATAATTACCCGGCAAATGCGGGGCAAATAACCAGCAACGGGACTATTATTAAATACGATCATAATAAAACCCCAAATGCCTTTCATTTAGCTGGTATCAAAATAGGGGATACAGCTTATTCTTTCCGTACACAACCCAGCACCACCAAGAACTACGCAGGTGTATTCCCGGCAAACGGAAGCTTTGATATTGGTAACGGGGTAGTGAATGCAGGAAACGTAGCTGTTGCATTGGATAACCTGGTCGTGGCCGGGTACAAAGGCGAGTTTTGGCGTAACAGCCAGGTCAACAAATGGAACGTATTCCATGAAAGCGGCCTGATGCTCGGGCAGTTTGGTGTAACGGGACCGGAAGCTACCTATGAGGGCTACCCTGGCATGGCGGGTAATGTTTTTACCGGCAGCCTGGTAAAAAATGGCGACAACTATTACTTATACCATAATGATGAAGGGCATCTTAGCGGCATACATCGCTGGAAAATAACGGGCGCAAAAAGCATTGTTATTCAAAACATTAAACCGGTTCTCGTTGATAATCCTGTTGATACAAATGCCATTGATCTTCTAAAAGACATCCCGTATGATGCCATATTAGACGATAATGTAGCAGGCTTTAGCCGCTTTCCAAAAACAGAAAATTATACGGATGCAGGGGTGAATACCTGGAAAGTAATGACCTATACCCGCAGTTCAGAAAGGGAGGTGCCCGAAATTGCTGTAACTTATGCCAGCAAGAAAACTCCCGACAGTTCCTTTGTAGCAAAAGATTTGGGCAGAAATAATACCAGCACCTGGCAACTTTCAGGCAAAATTTCTGTAGGTGGCTCCTATAATTCCATAAACAGCAATAATGCCTATGATAGTTTGGCTACCGGATGTTTTTGGGAAGTGCTCGACCAAAATGGCACTGCTATATTCCGCGTTTTCAGCCAGCAAAGTAAAAACCGGGATAAAGTAAACACTTACCTGAACGGGCAGTTGGTTATGGTTGATGACATAGCTTCATTTACCAGGGCGGTACGGGACTTCAATACATTTTCGATAAAGTGTGCGGATGGTATTATTACGTTTAATTACCTGGGGCAAACTTCCACTGTTAAAGCAAATGGTAATCCAAACAAACCAAATAAGTTTCGTTTGTATTTCTTTAGTAAAGGGGGAAGGTTAAACAGGGTAATATCTATTAAGGAATTGATATTTAAGCGGTAATTGCAACAGCATGAATGCCGGGGTTAGTTGATGGTCTCGTTGGCACTTTGATATTTGCCGGGCTGAGGTGTAAGGCTGGTGCAGCGGAATAGCATTTATCATCCCAGCCATATACCGCATAATTAGGGGCTAAAGCCCAGTCGCTTATCCTCCCCGGCATGAATGCCGGGGTTAGCGGAGGGTCTTGTTAGCACTTATTACTAGCAGGGCTGAGGTGCAAGGCTGTTGCAGCGCCATAACATAATCTTCCGAGCTCTCGCCGCATAATCAGGGGCTTAAGCCCGGTCGCTTAGGCGTTATAATGCCCGGCATAAATACCGGGGGTTAGTTGACGGTCTTGCTCGCACCTATTACTAGTAGGGCTGAGGTGCAAGGCTGGGGCAGAGGCATGACTTTATCTATCCCAGCCATATACCGCATAATTGAGGGCTAAAGCCCGGTCGCTTATCCTCCCTGACATGAATGCCGGGGTTAGTCAACATTATCCACGTAATTCAACAGTTACTTTGCCGTTTGCCATGAGCCAGGGCAATAAAAAAAGCCGCTTCAAATGAAGCAGCTTTTGTCCGGGCGGAGGGACTCGAACCCCCATGCCTCACGGCGCCAGATCCTAAGTCTGGTACGTCTACCAATTTCGCCACGCCCGGCTGTTTCTATAATTACCTGGGTATTTTTCGAAACGGGTCGCAAAAATAGGGGAATTGCGGTTTCAAAATCAAGCGGGCAAAAAGAAATGAGTTTCGTACTTCACACCCGCTGATCATTATTATTATTAATTACTCATTATAAGAAGTTCTTAGCTCATCACGCTCCACAAATACTTCGGACTCACTGCTCACCATTCAAGACTCACGACTCACGATTCACGGCTCACGATTCACCCCTTTCACACCCGTTTAATATCCGCTCCCAAGGCCAGCAATCTTTCATCAATATATTGGTAGCCGCGGTCGATCTGTTCAATATTTTGGATCGTGCTTTTCCCTTCTGCACTCAATGCGGCTATCAGCAATGCCACGCCGGCACGGATGTCGGGGCTGCTCATCACAATGCCACGAAGTTTTTGTTCGCGGGCCAGGCCTACCACCGCTGCCCGATGCGGATCACAAAGAATGATCTGGGCTCCCATATCGAGCAGTTTATCGGTAAAGAACAACCGACTTTCAAACATTTTCTGGTGTATAAGCACGGTACCTTTTGCCTGCGTAGCAACTACCAGCACAATACTCAGCAGGTCGGGTGTAAAACCCGGCCAGGGATGATCGTACATGGTTAACACGCCACCATCCATATAGGTTTGGATCTCGTACAATTCCTGTCCGTGAACATGGATATCATCGTCGACAATATCAAAATGAATACCCAGTTGCCTGAATTTGTCTGGGATAATGCCCAGGTGTTCAATACCACAACCCTGGATTTTGATATTGCTTTGGGTCATGGCAGCCATACCAAGAAAGGAACCAACTTCAATCATATCGGGCAACATCCGGTGGTCAGTGCCACCCAATGCTTCTTTTCCTTCTATCACCAACAAGTTACTGCCAATGCCGCTAATGCCGCCGCCCATGCGGTTGATCATTTTGCACAATTGCTGCAGGTAGGGTTCGCAGGCCGCATTGTAGATGGTGGTAGTGCCTTTTGCCAGGGCAGCCGCCATTACGATATTAGCGGTGCCTGTAACCGATGGTTCGTCCAGCAATAGGTTGGTACCATGCAGGTTTTTTCCGTCGAGATGGTAAAATCCATCATCGTGGTAGGTAAAAGTGGCGCCTTGTTTTTCAAATCCTATTATATGGGTATCTAACCTGCGGCGGCCAATCTTATCGCCACCGGGTTTGGGAACAAACGCTTTTTGAAAACGACCGAGCATAGGACCTGCCAGCATCACCGAACCCCGCAGTTTGCCACTTTTTTTGTGAAATGCTTCAGAATGCAGGTAATCTACATTTACATCATCAGCCCGGAAGATGCAGGTGTCCCGTTGCGGACGATCAACTTTTACCCCCATATCCTGCAACAATTCTATCAGCAGGTTTACATCTAAAATGTCGGGAATATTGCTGATAGTAACGGGCTCAGCCGTAAGTAATACAGCGGCAATCACCTGCAATGCCTCGTTTTTGGCTCCCTGCGGTATTACGGTACCTGATAACTTTTTACCTCCATTTACAAGAAAACTGGCCATAGAAAAACAGATATGCTATTGTGAAATGTCCGTTAGGCCAGCGCCATTACGGTGATTGTGTTTGTTTGCAGGCAATGTTCAAAAATATAGTTCAACCCCTTCAGGGCTGTTATTTCGTCCGATTATTCTTTTCCACAGGTTTCGCCGTTTGCTATAAACATTTTACCCCTTCAGGGTAATTGAATGCTTTATTTAATGCTAAATAAATAAGAAGTTAATCCTAATTCCTTCTCCTCCCCATTTCTCTAATTGTTTGTTGATGTAATTCAACCCCTTCAGGGCTGTTATTTCGTCCGATTATTCTTTTCCACAGGTTTCGCCGTTTGCTAAACATTTTACCCCTTCAGGGTAATTGAATGCTTTATTTAATGCTAAATAAAATAAGAAGTTAATCCTAATTCCTTCTCCTCCTTCCCCCCATTTCTCTAATTGTTTGTTGAGGTAATTCAACCCCTTCAGGGTTGTTAATCCTGCCGGTTATTATTTATTTTCCACCCGTTTCAGCGTTTGCTATAAACATTTTACCCCTTCAGGGTAATTGAACTCTTTGATATTGGCATTTTACCCTCCGGGTAATTGAATGATTAGCAATAAACATATAACCCCTTCAGGATAATTGCTTGCCTGGCTATAAATATTTTACCCCCTCGGGGTAATTGAATGATTGGCAATAAACATTTTACCCTTCAGGGTAGTTCGTTCTCTTCCTTTCACCGAATCCCTAATTCCTAATTCCTTATCCTCTCTCTTCCTTATTCCCCAACCACACAACTGCAAATATGGTAAACTGTACCGCTTTTTTGGAAAATAAAAAATCCGGCAAAAAGCCGGACTTAGTATTGAAAATATTTAGAACTGGATGTTGTTCAAACTGGTAAACTGTTACACACTAAAATCTTTTCTTGCCAAATTTTCCACCACTGCGATTTTGGTTGCTGTTGCTGTTATTTCCACCGCCGCCCCGGTTATCACGACCACCTACATTCCCTCCGCGGTTGTCGCGGCTGCTATTGCCATTGCCTGCATTTCCACCGCCACCGCTGCCATTCCGGTTATTGTTGTTCCGGTTTTGTTGTTTGAATTTAGGACGCTTTGGCGGATAGGCATCCTCATCTCTGAAGCTGCTGGCCCGGTGACGAACATATGGCGTGTTAGTAAATTCCAGTTCACCCTTTGTGATCGCATTCAACTCCTGGCGAATGGTGTCGTCATGAACCAGTTCTTTGTGCCAGGTGCTGTAAGCCAGTTTCATGTAATGTGCAATCACATGTGCAAAACCGCTTTTCTTTTCGGGGTTTTGCTCTTCCAGCGCTTTATTGATTACTAATTCCAGGTTTTTACCCAGGTGATTGTATTTGGGATGCCGCTTGGGATATTCCAGCGGTTTGGGTTTGCTTTTATAAGTTTCCCGGTCTGGTTTCGGGTAAGGACTGTTTTCAACCTCCAGTTGAAAGTCGCTCATGTAATAAAGATGATCCCACAATTTGTGGCGGTAATCTTCCATGATCTTTAACTGGGGATTTAAAAACGACATAAGTTCGATCACTGCTTCTGCATTACGCTGGCGTGTTGCAGGATCTTCGATGGTAAGCAGAAAATCAACCATCTTTTGCACATGGCGACCATATTCCCGCATTTGCAGAAGGCCACGGCCTGTATTATATTCCATCTTTTTGTGGGTTGTAACTGGTGTAAAATGTAAACTGCCCGGGGTAATAAATTTAAAGCGGTAAGTAAACACCAAAATCAAATGTAAGGCAGGCCGCTAAATTAAGCGCTATTTTCACAATATGTTCGGAAAGCTGGAAAAAGCAACCCAGCTTCTGAGTTTGCGTTGTACTTCGCGAACCTTTTTTCCGGGTTAAAACTAAACATTTGCTGCCTTGCCGCTATATGCCTTTAATCCATCGAGGTATTTTTTGCCTCTGGCTTCAGCAATTCCGTCGGCAAATAGCATTATCCCGGCTTGTATCGAAAGGGCAACAGCAACTCCCGTCCAAAACGCATTATCCTTATTGCGGGTATAAAAATATAACGCCAGTCCAATTAGGAGCAGGGCTAATTCCACATACCTGTAAAGCTTAAATGACTGCATCACCTTTTCCATTCGCGGAACCTCTGTGGTTGTAATGGCTGAAGGGTTCATATCCATTTTGTAAACAATGTCTACCCGTTGCTTATCACTCCTGCTCCAAACATTATACCCCACAATACCCTGAACTAAACCAATGAGCAATAATGGAATTGCGAGACCTTTATAAAATGGCGTTTTATAAATGAGAAACAAACTTAAGGCTAACATTATTGCGAGTACACCAATAATGACAAAAAAGCCACTTTCGGATTTCTCGGCATTAAAGTAGGCTTCGGCCCCGGCTTTTGTAAACATATAAGTGGTTGTCGCAGGTTGATTAAACCAACTGGTTAGTAATTTTTGGAGATACCGGGCTTACGGCCGCCGTATGAAAGCTTAGCAATTCGCCGGTTGGACTTACCAGGTATTTGCAGAAATTCCAGGAAGGTGCTTCCGTGTTCCAGCCGTTTTTTGATGGGTCAGTCAACAATTGATAGACCGTTTGCATACCTGCTCCCTTCACGCTATCTTTTTTAAACAGGGGGAAACTGACACCGAAATTAACCTGGCAAAATGAGGCGATGGCTTCATCCGATCCGGGCTCCTGACCGCCAAAATCGTTTGCCGGAAAACCCAGCACAACAAGTTTTTCCCTGTTTTGCTGGTAAAGTTCTTCAAGTTCGGCATATTGGCCGGTAAAACCACAATTCGAAGCCAGGTTTACGATTAGGAGGTATTTACCCCGGAATTGTTCAAGCGAAATTGATTTGCCAGTATTCGAAACGGTTTCTATTTCATAGATAGAAGTCTTTGATTTGTGATTGGTGTGATTCATAAGTTGTTTTTTACCCAGGCCAGTAATTTTGCTCAACTGCATTCTGATTGGGTAACTGAATTGTAATATTTTCTGTAGTATGGTCATTGATGCCGAAGATAGTTGGTTAGTTCGTTGGGGAGATAGTTAGTTATTTGATTAGTTGGTTAGTTACATGGCAATTAGAACTGCCTCCCCCTGCCCTCCCGATTTATCAGGACAGGCTCTCCGGAGAGGGATAGTCTTAGGGTGAGCTTTAAAATATAAGGAAAATCTACCTGTTAACAAGCCTGACCAGTAGAACTTTAGAGTTTTCCGGATCCGAGGATGCCTGTTTAAAACTCTCGATTTCGCAGTAGGAACATTCACGATTCACGATTCACCATCCTTCTCACTATCGCAGCATTTTCCTCAGCCATTTAACATGATCCTTAAATGGTGCATACAAAAGCGGGGTATCGAACCAGGTAGGAGTATGTAACATGCTTTTTTGGTGGCTAAATGTTAAGAAACCTGTTTTGCCATGGTAGCTGTTCATACCGCTATACCCGACTCCGCCAAACGGCAACCCGGGTACACCCAGGTGCTGCAAACTATTGTTTATTGCACCACCGCCAAATCTGATTTGATCCCTGTAAAAGGCGGCTGTGTTTTTACTGGAAGTGTATACATAGCAGGCAAGCGGGTAGGGGTTTTTGTTCACCCAATCCAGCACTTCTTCTTTCTCCTGGAAGGTGATGACTGGCAGTACAGGGCCAAAAATTTCTTCCTGCATCAGTTTACTATCGGCTGTAAAATTCTCTATAATGGTAGGTGCAATGTACCGGTCGTTCCTATCCGATTCTCCGCCGAAAACAATATTGCCTTCTTCCAAATAACCTGCTACTGTTTCCCAGCGTTTGTCATTGATGATCCGGGGAAAATCCGGGCTCTGCTGTGGGTTGGATCCAAACATTTTGTTTGTGGCCGCACTTATCTTTTGAACCAGCTTATCTTTTACAGATGCATGCACCAGCAGGTAGTCGGGAGCCACACAGGTTTGGCCGGCATTTATCCATTTGCCCCAGGCAATTCGCCGTGCAGCAAAATCGAGGTTGGCATCCTTATCTACTATACAAGGGCTTTTACCCCCCAATTCCAGCGTTACCGGGGAAAGTTGCTTAGCGGCGGCTTCCATAATTTTCTTACCAACCATGGTACTACCCGTAAAGAAAATATGATCGAAATGGTGCGTTTCTATCATGTTAGAAACCAATTTCCCGGTGCCGTTTACAGTGGCTATGTATTCCTGTTCAAACGTTTCGCCAATGATGGTATTAATAATTATTTCTGTTTCGGTGGCCAGTTCAGATGGTTTCAGGATAATGGTATTGCCTCCTGCTATTGCGGCCACCAACGGCATAATGAGCAGGTTAAACGGATAATTCCATGGGCTGATAATAAGCACAGTTCCTAATGGTTCGTAATAAACTTTACTGCTTGAAGGAAACAGGATCAATGGTGTAGGTACGCGTTTGGGCTGCATCCATTGCCGCAGGTGTTTTATAACGTAAGTGATCTCGCTATATACGAGACCAATCTCTGTAGCATACGACTCGAAAGCCGATTTGCCCAGGTCTTTTTGGAGGGCATCCAGCAATTTGCTTTCGTTACGATGAATAGCTGCTTTTAAAACAGCTAATTGCGCTTTGCGAAACGCATAGGAGCGTGTAACCCCGCTTTTGAAAAATTGTTGCTGGGCCAGGTAAATAGTTTCTATCTCGAGGGCAGAATATTTCACTGTCGTATTTAATATGTTTGTTATTCCCGGCATACAATCGTTTCAAACATAAAGATAGGTGCAGCTAGTGAATCACATTGTTGCGTTTAGCAGGTCCTTTCTTTCGGCCAAGGGTTTACAACACCCTAAAACCCTTATTTAAAGTGATCACTTAACCTTGTCTTAACGAATAGCTTTGTAACTACTTTAGCATTAAATCAGTCCTAATTTACAAACACACACACCATGAAAAAACTATTTGCATTGATCGTATTGGCCGTTATTATGGCCTCCTGCAACTCCGTAAAGAATATTTATAGCAGCAATGATGTAAATGAAAGACAGCTGGAGAAGCTGGTTAAAACTTATTTGAAAAATACCAGGGATACAGCTGCTGCCAACCGGGTTATTTACGCCTATAACTTGCTGGAGGCGGAACAATTAGAGAAGATTACCCGCATGCAACAAAACAACAGCCTGCAAAACCTCGAACAACTGGTGAGGGAATTCACCTCACTGCAGGCTTTTTATAACGAGGCCAAACAACACCCTGCTGTGCAGGAAATCGTATACCCGAAGGATGTTACCAACCAACGAGAACAAGCCATTCAAAATGCTGCAGCTGCCTGGTACGAGGAAGCTAATCGTTTACTTGCAGCCAATCATTGGAAGGCTGGTCGGGACGCTATTGTGATCCTGAGAAAGGTAAACAATTGGATTCCCAATTATGAAGACAGCAAACGCATTCAACAGGAAGCAATGGAATTGGGTACTATTGACCTGGTAATAGAACCTTTGCGCAGCGAGGGATTTTATTACAGCAGTGGTTTTAGCCAGGCAGGCAGCAGGTTCACCCGTCAACTTCTTAACGACCTGGATAATCGTTGGAGCAATGGAGGTTTATACCGGGTATACGATAGCCGTGAAGCAAGGTACAACCAGGTGGCTGCCGACTGGGTGCTGGAACCGGTGATCACCAGGTTGCAGCTGGACCCGGTAGTATATAGCCGCAACACCCGCACGGTTACCAAAACCATTGAATCGGGAAAAGACTCCCTAAAAAACCCGGTGTATAAAACCATTAGTGCGGTATTAACCATTACTGAAGCCAGTGTTTGCGCCAGTACTGAACTGGAAGCGCGGATCAGCGATCTGCAAAATGGTGACCGCATTGGCCGGCGTAGTTTTACTGAGTCTTATACCCTTCGTGAAAGATCTGCCAATTACACGGGTGATAAGAATGCCCTTAGTTCCGATGACTGGAAATTGGTGAACAACCGTGCCGGTATCCAGGTGGATGAGCGCTGGTTGCAGGAAAAATTACTGGAACAGATCTACCCCAGCTTGCTGGAATATACCAGGTTTATGTTGCGGTGATGGGCGGAAGATTTGTTGGTGTGGCTAAAGCCGGAAGCAATCCGGGCAGGCGATCACCGGCATAAATGCCGGAGTAATTAACGGGAAGTCCGAATACAGGAGATAATTGATGGAAGACCCTATAGTTTGGCTAAAGCCGGGAGCACTCGGAGCAGGCGATCACCAGCATAAATGCCGGCGTAATTAACGGGGAGCCCGAATACAGGAGATAATTAGTGGAAGACCCTTAGTTTGGCTAAAGCCGGAAGCAATCCGGGCAGGCAACCACCGGCATAAATGCCGGTGTAATTATCGGGGAGCCCGAATACAGGAGATAATTGGTGGAAGACCTTTTGTTTGGCTAAAGCCGGGGGGCACTCCGGGCAGGCGATCACCGGCATAAATGCCGGAGTAATTAACGGGAGCGCGAATACAGGAGATAGTTGGTGGAAGACCTGTTGTTTGGCTAAAGCCGGAAGCACCCCGGGCAGGCGATCACCGGCATAAATGCCGATGTAATTGACGGGAGCGCGAATACAGGAGATAGTTGGTGGAAGACCCTTTGTTTGGCTAAAGCCGGGGGGGCAGGCGACCACCGGCATAAATGCCGGTGTAATTAAAGGGAAGCCAGAATACAGGAGACAATTAGCAGGCGATCTGAAACCCGAATACAGGAGATAATTGGTGGAAGACTTGTTGTTTGGCTAAAGCCGGGAGCACCCGGACAGGCGACGACGAATTGCAAGCAGTTATAGGTCAAAAACTGTACTGCCAATGACAATGTTACCAGCAACAAGTATAAAATGCATCCTATTTTTTAACCAGCTAAACCTTCCGCATAAGCAATTTGAAAACAGCCGGTTATTCCGGTTAAATTTGTATCTATATAAAAAACCAGCTAACGTTTATGAAACATTTAATTATACCTATCCTGTTGACTTACTGCATTCATTTATCGGCCCAGGACACGGTAACCAAACCGGTTGATATCAGGCCTGCTCTCATCGAATTTAACGGAGGTATGTACAATGGAAATTCGGTTGATGTAGAAGCCCCGGTAGACCTGGTGGAAGCTGCTTTGAAAGACAAGTTTAAAGCACAGGGTGTAAAGGCCAAAGAGATCAAAGGTTTCCTGGTATTCCGAAATGTTAGGCTATCAAAGATTGATGCTGTAAATCCACTCGATGCGTTTGTGAAAGTGGAAAGGAAAAGCCGGAAAGAAAAAGAAATTTCAACCATCAGCTATATCACCAGCCCGGTAAACCAGATCAGTGACGACAAGCTAAAGTCGGGAGTTGCAACAGCCACCGTAACATCTGCTGCACTTACAGGCACGCTTTTCACCGATCTGCTGCCCGATATTGATCTTAAAGTGTATGAAAAAAGTGTAGCCGACCAGCAGGAACAGGTGAAAAAATCGGAAAAGAAACTAAAAGAACTGCAGGAAGAACAGGCAAGTAAGGAAAAAAAGATCCGCAACCTGCAGGAAGAACTGGAAAGCAATCGCAAAGACCAGGAAGCCCAAACCGCCGACCTGGAGAAAAAAAGGAAAGCCCTGAGTGACCTGCTGGCGCAAAAGCCGTTAGGTGGTGGGCTGGAAGGGAAGAATTAGTTGATTGGGGGATTAGTTGAGGAGTTAGTTAATTAGGAATTAGTTGATTGAGGAGGGAATTGGGAATTTGTTAATTGGGGATTAGGGAAAGCCATTCGAGTTTATTAATAATCATTAGTAAATAATCAAATGTAATTTCTATAAGCCTTTTATCCTGAAGGGGTAAAGATTTATAGACTTTGCCAAATTTCAGTGAATACAATCCTGAAGGGGTTGAACTATTTAGATTTCGAAATACTTCAATCATCAATCGTGAATTTCTGAGTTCGTTTGGCTCCGATAATTACCCTGGAGGGGTAAAATGTTTATAGCAAAAGGTTTGTTGGAGCAGTGATCCAACCCTGAAGGGATTGAACAAATCGCATTCGAATGTAAAAGAACGATGTTGGAAAGCGGGATTCAGTCAATGTAATTACCGGTGAGTCAATTGTAAATCGTGATTGTCGTTTGATAAACTAAAATTACCCTGAAGGGGTAACATGTCTATAGCAAAAGGTTTGATGGCATAGTTGAACCAACCCGGAAGGGGTTGAACAATTCCCATTTGAATGTAAAAGAACGATGTTGGAAAGCGGGATCCAGTTAATGTAATTTGCGGTGAGTCAATTGTAAATTGTGATTATCATTGGATTAACGATCAAGTTACCCTGAAGGGGTAAAATGTTTATAGCAAAAGGTTTGTTGGGGCAGTTGAACCAACCCTGAAGGGGTTGAACCATTCGAATTGGAAATTAAAAGAATAATGTTGGAAACCGGTATTCAGTCAATGTAATTAGCGGTGAATCGTGAATGATAAAACGTGATTGTCATTTGATTAACGCTCCAATTACCCTGGAGGGGTAAAATGTTTATAGCAAAAGGTTTGTTGGAGCAGTTGAACCAACCCTGAAGGGGTTGAACAAATCGCATTAGCGGTGAGTTGTGAATTATAAATCGTTATTGTCATTGGATTTACGATCAAATTACGTAAAATGTTTATAGCAAAAAGGTTTGTTGGAGCAGTTGATCCCAACCATGAAGGGGTTGAACAATTCGAATTTGATTGAAATGAACGATGTTGGAAAGCGGGATTCAGTCAATGTAAGTAGCGGTGAGAGTCTTGAATTGTAAATCGTGATTGTCATTGGATTAACGATCAATTACCCTGAAGGGGTAAAATGTTTATAGCAAAAGGTTTGTTGGAGCAGTTGAACCAACCCTGAAGGGTTGAACAAATCGCATTCGGATGTAAAAGAATGATGTTGGAAACCGGTTTTCAGTCAATGTAATTAGCGGTGAGCCGTAATTGTAAATCGTGATTGTCATTTCTATTGGAGTGGATGTGATTGTGGATTCCCTGATAAACGATTAAATTACCCTGAAGGGGTAAAATGTTTATAGCAAAAGGTTTGTTGGAGTAGTTGAACCAACCCTAAAGGGGTTGAACAAATCGCATTCGAATGTAAAAGGACGATGTTGGAAAGCGGGATTCAATCAATGTAATTACCGGTGAGTCAATTGTAAATCGTGATTGTCGTTTGATAAACTAAAATTACCCTGAAGGGGTAAAATGTTTATAGCAAAAGGTTTGTTGGAGCAGTTGAACCAACCCTGAAGGGGTTGAACAAATCGCATTTGAATGAAATGAATGATGTTGGAAACCGGTATTTAGTCAATGTAATTAGCAGTGAGAGTCTTGAATTGTAAATCGTGATTGCTATTTGATTAATGCTCCAATTACCCTGAAGGGGTAAAATGTTTATAGCAAAAAGGTTTGTTGGAGCAGTTGAACCCAACCCTGAAGGGGTTGAACCATTCGAATTCGATTGGGTGAATGGAATCTATTATTAGGGATTCAGAGTACAACGAAATTGAAAAGACGAAAACCTACGGATCAGGAGCTGCCAATGCCTTATTATTCAAAAAACTGCTATCTGTTAACGTCATCAAAAAAGCAACTATTTGCCCCTTTTCAAAATTGGAAAGGGGTATTTTATTTGCGAGCAGAGGATCGATGGTGGGGCCTTTTATAACACCGGTGTTATAATGCTCCAGCATGGTATAAATATCATAAACCCGTCCGTCGTGCCCATACGGGTAAGTTGCCATTACATTCCGCAGGGAAGGCACTTTAAACTTAAGGGAGTCTGCTGGATTCCGCGTGATCCGCATCCTTCCCTGGTCGAGAAGGGTGGACTCCAGCGAAAAACCCGTATTTCTAAAACTGAAATCGGTAAACAAAGGTTCCTGGTGACAAGCAGCACATTTCTGTTTAAAGATCTCGTATCCAAGGCTTTCAGAAAGCAGGAAACTGGCTTTGCCATTTTTCACCTGGTCGTATTTGCTGTTGGCGGTTACCATCGTCAGCATAAACTGGCTTAGGGCAAATGTCATGCGTTGGGTATTGATGCCCGTATCGCCAAAAGCCGCTTTAAAAAGAACCGGGTACGTTGTGCTACTGCGTAATTTAAAAAGCACATGATCGATAGTCTCCGCCATTTCATTTATGGCAGTTAGGGGCGCCAGCGGTTGTACATCGAGGTTATTAATGCCTCCGTCGGCATGAAAAGCAGTATGCCAGGCCAGGTTTTGTAGCGGCGGGGCATTACGCAGGGTATGGCTGTTGTTGAATCCGTGACTAAGATTATGATCAAAAGTTCCGAAAGCGCCCACCTGCTGGTGGCAACTGGCGCAAGGGAAATTACCATCCTTACTGAGGACGCCGTCATAAAACAATTTACGGCCTAACTCAATTCCCTGTGCCGTTAATGGATTCACGGTGAAATTGTAGGCAGGTTTTGGCCAGCCGGCAGGAACCTTAAATTCAACTTGCGTGGGGGTGGGAGGCGCAACTGTATCGTTTTTCCTGCAGGCAAACACCAGTAGCAGCAACATAATTGCGCTGATGCGGGTGAAGCTGGAGGAGAGCATGTTCATTGATTGCAGTTTGAAACGTATCGCCGGCAAGTTCGTTCTTTTTACTGATTGGTTTACCTGCTGGCGGGCGCCGCTATCCGCCAAACGGGCAATAAGTTATTTTGTTGCTTTGTTTACTTTTTAATTGTCGGCAAGGGAGGTACAACAGAGCCGGAATCTATTATGAACCAAACCAAAACCAAGTCTCATCTAAGCCTGATCTAAGGTCTAATATCCATGAACTATCCATGGAGTATCTATGGAGTATCTATGAAGTATCTATGGAGTATCCGGATTTCAGATAATATAATGTATTGTCATAAAATAGCTGTTGCGTTGTGAATGTAGATGCGCCCCGTACTGTTGATAAATCTTCCGTTACGCAACAGCATTCGTACTTTTTTTTCCCGACTCATCGGGACAGGCTTTGGCAAAAAAAAGTACCAAAAAATGCCGATAGCTATCGGCCCGTTCCTTCCATTCAGCTGTATTGAGCTGTTGTACTACTGTATTGAAGGACAGTGGAACAATTTTGAACAGTGGTCCTGCTCGACGTTTGTGCATTTACTTCAGCTCCCAATAATTGCAGGTTTCTTTTGCAAATTGCCATTGATCCATTCAATTGTTGCCTGTATAGGCTTCGGCGAAGCCACCTGTTTGTAGGAAATAAATAAGTATGAGATTACCGGCTACAGCGGAACCTCTTGTTAATCTCCTGCTATGGGAAAGAAACTGAAAATTGGCATGAACCAATCGAAAGCTTGAACTCTTCAACTTCAAGCCAAGCCGGAATTATCCAAGGGATATCCAACCTAAGTCTCCCCTTTAGGGGGTCAGGGGGTTGTATCTACCGAATCACCATCACCGATCCCTTCAGCATATCGTTGCCGTTGCGGGTGTCGATAAGGTAATAATACAAACCGATGGGTACGGGTTTGCCGTTGCGGGTGCCATCCCAGGGAACGGTGTACCCGGTAGATTTGAAGACAATTTGACCATACCGATCATACACGCCAACAAGACTATTGGGAAAAACCGCGAGTGCATCCATACGCCAGGTATCATTGGTGCCATCGCCATTGGGTGAAAAGGCGTTCGGGATCTTTAAGGCATCAAAGACTTTTACCAGCACATCATCCGATGCCTCGCCACAGCCTTCGTTGGACTCGACCAACATGGTGTAGTTAGTAATTAAAAGCGGGGAGGCGCGGGGCGATTCGATGGAGGGATTATTGAGGCTGAAGGCGGGGGTCCAGGTGATCTTAATATTTGAGCCCGTGGCGTCTCCCTGTAAATTGACTGACTGACCGGCGATAATGGCCAGGTCGGGACCGGCATTTGCTTTTGGTACGCCTGAAACAGTAACGCTAACTGATGCCGTATCAGCGCAACTGCCATTACTTACAATAACGCTATAGGTATTTGAGGTGAGTGGTATCAATACCGGGTTGGCGATATCCGGATCCGATAGTTCGTTTACGGGTGACCATTTATAGGTGGTGCCGCCGGATGCCTGCAAGGTGATGGTGTCGTTTTCACAAACAGCAATGGCGTTTGAAACAACGGCAAGCGGTGCCTGGTCTACCTGCACAAAAAGCGTATCCTTACCTGCACAACCAAAAGAGCTGGTGGCATCCAAATAATAAGTGCCGGTTGCAGTTAGGGTAGCAGGAATGGATGGATTTTTAAGGTTGCTGGTAAACCCGTTGGGCCCTTTCCAGCTAAAGCTGGTACCATCACCCCCATTAAATTGAATAGCCTGGCCTGTACAAACCGGGGTGTTTACGGTGGCACCATTACCAGCACCTTCCCGGATATTTACCGTTACCAGGTTAGAGACGATCCGGCAGGTTGTAACACCAATATTACTTGCTTCTGCCACCGTTGCCCTGATCTTGTAATTGGAGGGTTGGGTGATTTGAAAACTATAGGTAAGGCCGCTGGAGCCGGGAATATCGTTCCATGTTTTGCCAGTATCGATGGATTGTTGCCAGATAATGGATGGATTGGTATAGCCGGTACCCAAATTTGCCTGAACGGTAACGCTGTTAAGCTTGCCAAAACATTCATCGATCATACCGCTGGGATAGCCGGGCAATGAAACACTAAGGGTGGGGCCACATGGCCGGAAGGTAATATCGTCCAGGGCAAAGTCGTTACCAAATCCAGCGGGGGCGCCATTGTAAATTCTTAAGACAAGGCTTTGCACGTTTACCGGGGTTCTAAATGAAAGACCATATTGTTTCCATTCGGGTGAAGAGGTTTCGGGGATGGAACCTGTTTTGGCACTCGTTAGCACAGTACCATTTAATGTTTCAATTCTAAATTCGAGGTCGGGTTTGGATGAGTTTGGGAAGGAGCCGATCTTTTGCAGGTTCACTACCCAGGCAGCAAATTCGTACACCGTATTGCCACAGAGGCCTGCCAGGGTATCGATAAAAAAATCGCCGGGTTTGTTGGTAGCATTCAGGATCATCATATAACCATTATTATCAGTGGTAGTATGGTCTTCAGTTAATATATGCCAGGTATTAAAGCAGCTGGTCGGTAAAGATTTCCTGATGGTATATTGAGCATCCGGATTACAATTAGCGGTACCATATTTTAAATTTGGTAATTCTGCTTTTAATGACGGACCAGTTTCTGGGATTCCCCGACCAAAATCCTGATTTACAACCGGATCGCCCAATGTACCGGTACAGAGCTGGCCGTTTACCAGGGCATGGCTTAAACATATTATAATTATCAGCCCAATCTTAGCGGTCAGTAGTTTCAAAATGCTCA
>JAZKGP010000018.1:0-291423 GCA_040385845.1 Bacteroidota bacterium
AGATAAATATTTGCCGTAACAAAAAAAGAGCAGCTAAGCTACTCTTTTTGTCGGGAAGACAGGATTCGAACCTGCGACCCCCTGGTCCCAAACCAGGTGCCCCGCCGCGGCGGGGGCTACTTCCCCGTTAAGAGCTTGCGGAAGGCTTCTCCACCCTTATAACTTTTAATTTGTTTCTCCCGAACCAGTGCTTCTGTTTTGTCCGCTAATGCTTCCTGGTAAACCAATGTAAATGGCGTTCGGTGCCTGGTAGAACGCTGGAGTCCGGCGTTATGAAATTGTAGGCGGGCATCCACGTTTGATGAAGAACCAATATAATACTTGTTGTCTTTCAGGCTCTGAAGAATGTAAACAAAATACAACATCGCTTTAGGGCTTTAAGTTAATCGCGACAAATTCAGATAAATATTTGCCGTAACAAAAAAAGAGCAGCTAAGCTACTCTTTTTGTCGGGGAGACAGGATTCGAACCTGCGACCCCCTGGTCCCAAACCAGGTGCGCTACCGGCCTGCGCTACTCCCCGAATAATTTAAAAATCTTACATCTTCTGATCGCCACTAAAGCTCCTGATCATACCAAGCATCATCTTGCTCATCTGCTCATACCGCGCATAAAAATGATCGTATTTATCTGCCTGCAACCATCCCATTTCTTTCGCAAGTTCCATTAAAGCCACACAGGTATTAATGTTTCCCCGCGCAATAGTCAGGTAATGCTTTTTTTCGGCATGTGTCATTCTTGCTGTGCTTTCAGCAAGATTTAATACCGTACCCATGCTTGACTCCTTCCAATTTTTTGAAAAATCAGCATTCAGCTCTTCGTGCTGAAAAATGAAACGCATGACCTCAATATTCTGGGTCTTCGTTACCTGATAAACTTCCAATTTTTCAAAATCAAACATTGTGTGTGTAACCGGTATGTGTTATGACAAATATAAATTACTAAATTTTAATATTCAGATTTGTTCCCCTAAAATAACAGTGTGAACTGAGTTTTTCAGAGATGGACAATCCTGCGATTTTTAGATTTGCGGTGAGGGCGGGATTCGAACCCGCGGTACAGTTTAACCCGTACGGCAGTTTAGCAAACTACTGATTTCAGCCACTCATCCACCTCACCGGCCGAACCCTTATTTTTAAAGGGGCTGCAAAAATAGGTAAATAAGTTTCCCTGCAAAATCAAATTTGAAAAAATTGAAAATTCTCTCAAACTGAATTCCTGGTAGTCTGAAAATTTACAAATGGAAGGCTGTTATTAGCTGTTAAAACCTGGGACATATAACAGCGTTCTTGGTTGAATTATCCCGATCCAGGAAACCCTGGTAGCTAACAGATAGTTCAAAACCACCCCTGCCCTGGCTGGCCGATTTTAATTGCGAGATATTCACATCATAGCTTAAAGCAATAGAAAAAGGTTTGTAATCCATTTTAATAACCGGGATAAATGCGTCCTTCCACCTCAAATACCCCCCGGCATGCAGGTTGTATTTCGATTCATTAAAATCATACCCCTGCAATGCCACCCCCACCATAGCGCCACCCAAAAGTTCTTTATAAGTACCCTGCGAAGTTTGATCGGCTTGAATAGTTAAATAAGTAGACGGGGTGATTCCGAAGCGAACCCCTAAAGAATAAACCCATTTAGCCTTTAGTTCTATTTCGGGATCACGGTAAAAAGAATTCATTGGCCTGTTGAAATGATGGTATGCAACACCCACAAAAAAATTATCATACTCACTGCCGCCGATTCCTGAATTGAAGCTCATTCCAACACTTGCATCGCCATACTTCAGGTTGTAGTTTGCGAGAGACTCGTTTATGTTTAAAGATGAATTATAACCGGAACCATCCCACTGGCTATTGGTAGTAATTTTTGAAGGATCAATACTGCGTTGCACCAATCCTCCCATAAAACCCAATGATAAAAAAGCATTATTCTGATCACTTAATGACTTATGAAAATTAATGGCAGGCAGTAAATGCGTAGTAGTAAAATTGGTGGATCCAGCCCTGTCATACATTAGCTGGCCACCGATTGTAAGAAAGTCATTTGTTTGCCCTAAGGGCATTTTAAATTCACCGTTAAAGGAACCTGTTTTATAGGGAACAGTAACGCTTGCCCATTGCGATCTGTAAACTCCCTGGAATCTTACATCCCCACTAAAAATTCCTGCAAGGGAAGGATTTCGCCACAGTGGTGCTTCAAAAAACTGCGATAAATGAATATCCTGGGCATTTAAATTACCATCCGTCACACCGAAGAATACAGTACATAAGGTAACAAATAAATACCTGGCATACTTAAAATGAAACGCTACAGATCTAATGTTTTTCTTATCCATTCTTACTCAGATTTCCGCTTATTTCAATAAGGTCACATTTCCTTTTACATTATAGATTACATTATTGTCGCAAAGCACTTCCACTATATAAACATATACATCAGGCGTTAACAGGGTGCTTTTGTAAGTACCATTCCAGCCAGCACCAGGGTCGTTGAAAGCAAAATCTTTGTGTTCAAAAACTAATTCGCCCCAACGATTAAAGATGCGCATACTTTTTACCAGAGAAACACCTTTTCCCCTTGGATAAAACCGGTCATTCTGGCCATCACCATTTGGAGAAAAAGTATTTGGGATATATACATTATCGCCGTTACATACAGGCACTATTGTAACCTTGTCTGATACCCTGCAAAAACCTGGATTAGTGGCAGTGGCCGTGTAAGTTATGGCAGTTGCCACCGTTACATCCGGTTGGGCACAATTGGTACAACTAAGCCCGAACGGAGGCGTCCAATGCCATCTTGTTATGTCAGCAGAGGAAGTGGTTTCCAGCTTTAATACTGTCCCCGTTAATGCACTAATAGTTTCCTCTGTGATATCAAACTTCGGTACGGGGTATACTTTTAATTCTACATAACCGGTGTCGGTAAAACAACCCAGCGAATCGGAGCCTAAAACCTGGTAATTTGTAGTTTGTAAAGGCTTTGAAACAGGATTTCCAATGGTAGTAGAGGATAATCCGTCCGGCGGACTCCATAAATAACGCTGGGTACCGGAGGCTTTCAGGTTAAAAGATTCGCCAAGACACAACGTATCACCGGGTCCGGTGAGAAGGTTCCCCGGTAACTGAACTCTTACCAAAACGGTATCGGAAGACTTACACCCATTGGAGTCGGTAGCCACTACTCTATATACCTGCTGGCTGGTTGGTGAAGCAACAGGGTCCTTGCAATTTATACAGCTTAGTGAGGCATTATTATCCCAGCGATAACTTACACCGCCTGCAGCAGTTAATGCCACATTCTTACCAAGACAAATAACGGATGACGGGCCCGCTACCACATTCGGCGTATCGTTTACGACCAGCACTTTTAAACTGGTATCCGCACAACCATACCTGTTGGCTCCAACTAAACTAATGTTGTAATTGCCGGGTTGATCATATCTTATTACCGGCGGCTGTAACAACGAGGATGACATGCCATTTCCAAATGACCAGTGCCATTGAACCGTCGTAGTATCTTTATTTGTCCAAACCGCATTATATTGTAAAGACGCAGGAACGCAAACTTCCTGGTCCGGGCCAATAACAATTTTTGGTGTCTTAGAAATAATAACAGGTTCGGGTAAAGTATCTTTTGAAACACAACCTGTCATGGTTTGTACCTCGAATGTTACCCGGTACTGGCCAATTTTCGAATAGGTGTGTACAGGATTACGCTCGCTACTTTGCGTACCATCTCCAAAATTCCAGGAATAACTTTTGATAACATCAGTTGTAATAGTGGAATCAAAGAATTGAATATTAGTTGAATCGCAGAAGTAAGGCGAAGGAATAGACCTTATAAACGCTTTTGCGCCAATAACACGGATGGTATCTTTTCCCTGAACTGGCAACTTACAACCCAGATCATCTGCAAAAATTACTTTTGGCACATAAGTACCTGGTATTTTGTAAATATGATTTACCACCGAATCAACACTTAAATTGGACTCTCCATCGGAGAAATCCCAGGTGATAGCTTTTGTATTGATTGCATTACTCTCGAAAAATACCTGGAGCGGAGGGCATCCCCCTAATGGTCCATAAGTAAATTTCCCCGAAGGTCCCCTGATCGCAATAATTTTCGTAGCTGAATCATTACAACCTCCATTACCGGTAACTATAAGCTTAGCTATAAATGTTCCAGGCGTGGTATAAGTATGAGATGGGTCGGTTAATGAAGAAGAGTTGCCATTGCCAAAATCCCACTTGTTTAAAATGTTATTAACAGAGCTATTTTTAAAGAGCACAACCAACGGAGGGCAGGTTGTAAATGAATCACTAACAGAAAATTCGGCATAAGCTTGTTCCACTGAGATGTATTTTGGTTTTACCATGCTATCCTGGCAACCGAGGCTATCAGTGATCAGCAGTTTTACATCATATTTTCCCAAAGCAGCATAAGAGTTGGAAGGATCACTGCTTGTACTTGAATTTCCATCTCCAAAATTCCAAACAGACTTAAGCAAAGCGCCTGAGGACATATTTACAAATTGGGCTGGCGTATTGATACAAATTATGGTATCGGGCGAATTGAAGTTTGCAACAGGTTTATAAACGTAAACAGCCCTTCTCTTAAGTAGGGTATGGCGGCAACCTGCTGTATCTTCTACAGTTATTTTTACATCATAAACTCCGGCGTCATTATAAATAGTAGTAAATGGCTGCGAATTAAACGTAGTATCAATACCATTTCCAAAATTAAATTGCCATTTTACAATTGGAATGGAAGGATTGTAGGAAGAAGAATCATAAAAAGTTACAACAGAGCCTGCACAAACTTTACTGACCGGGGGCGAAAAATCGGCCAAAGGACCGTAAAGGCGTACGTCAACGGGCATGCTGGTAGTGTCCATACAACCATGGATATCGGTAATGATCAACCTTACATTCATAACACCCGATTTTTGATATTGATGTATAACACTTGCCGTGTCGGTTATCAATGCAGTTCCATCGCCAAAATCCCAGTTATATTCTTTTATGTTAGTAGGGTTGGTTCGCGGTCCCTGTGCGGTAAATCTTTTATAACTAACCCCGCACACCCCTGAGTCTGTAACCAGGAACGCTGCTTTTTCATCAATCACCTTAATGTAATGCGTAGCATTATTATCGCACAAACTATCTTTTATATATAATAGAACGGTGTAGGTGCCGGTATCTTTAAAAGTGTAAATCGTATTTTTTGCTTCAACAGAATCAGTTCCATCAAAATACCATTTCCAGTATGTTCCTCCTTTAGAATCATCGGAGAAGTAAAAAGTATAAGGATCTATGCAGGTTACCGAATCAATAAAATGAGCAATTGGCGGATAAACATAAATGTAGTTTTTAAATAAGATGGTATCCGGGCAACCGTTGTTAAAGGCTACCAGTGATACGTCCATGTCACCGGTATCCTTGTACAGGTAACTCGGATTTTCTTCGGTTGAAGTTCCGCCATCGCCGAATTCCCAAAACCAGGAGTTGGCAGTTACAGAGCTTAAACTTGTAAAGGTAACCGGGGTTAAGGGGCAAATAATTCGTGGTCCGCCTTTAAAATCGGATTTTGGCCTCAGACCACCATGAACATAACTTGTAATTGTGTCCATACAGCCGGAGCTAGTTGTGATAATAGCAGTAATTGTATATTGGGTCGTGTCCGTAAACGTATGAGTAGGACTAGCTGCTGTTGAAGTAGTGCCGTCACCAAAGTTCCATTCATATTTTACAACCGGATCCGGCGAATTCACATTTAAAGAAAGATTACCTGTCCAGGGCATACATCCCTCGTATGGAAGGCCGGCTATCGCACTTATTGTCGGTGGCAGAATATTGATAAAATCTTTTTTCACTATTGTATCAATACATCCATTGGCGTTTTGAACGATCAGCGAAACATCGTAACTACCAAATTCAGTATAAGTCATTACCGGGTTTGCAACGGTAGAAGAATTATTGTTCCCAAAATTCCATTTAAACACGGTTCCGCCACTAGTCAAATTATTAAACTGTACTTTAAGCGGAGGTTTACAGGCGCCGGTTGGAGTTGCACTAAATGCGGCTTCAGGTTGGGGAAGTACCGTAATTGAATTTTCAGTTGAATCGGCACAGGATCCAAACCAGGTAACAAGCTTGATCTTATATACGCCGGTGGAAGAGTAACTGGTGGTAGGATTAAGTGTAGTCGCCGTTTTGCCATTTCCAAAACTCCACCTGCTGGAATCAATTAAACTGGAAGGAACAGATGCATTAATAAAACTTACAATTTTACCCACGCAGGCCGTAGCAGGCAGGGTAAAATTTGCTTTATAATTCCCTGGCATTATGGCATCCTTCTTTACAAGTGTATCAACACAACCATTGTTGTTTTCGATAATTAGTTTTACGGTATAAGAACCCTGCGAAATATAAGCATGTGCAGGATTGGTTGCATTACTTGTAGTACCATCGCCAAAATCCCAGGTACGTTTTGTGATGCCGCTCCCGATACTGCTATCTGAAAACAGGTAGGTTGCCGGTATTGCGCAAGCGCCCGGTGCCTTAATACTAAAACCCGCCCTGATAGAATCATAAGCCGTTATATAATTTAATTTCGAATCAGACGACACACAACCAAAACTGTTTTTGGCAGTAAGAGTAACTTTAAAACTACCCGGGCTATTGTAGGTGTGTTGGGGATTCTTACCTGTTCCTATGTTACCGTCGCCGAAATCCCACTGGTAAGTGCCAGTACCGGATGTTCCTAATTTTGAGCTATCATTAAATTGAACATTTACAGGAACACATCCAGACGTGGGGCTTGAATTAAAATATATAGATGGATTTGGAAAGACAGTGATATAGTTTGTCTTAATAATTGTTGAAGAATCGGAACCATTATATATGGTAAGTTTAACGGAAAACGTACCTGGAACCAGGTAAGTAGTACTGGGGTTATTGGTATTTTCCGCAATGGTTCCGTTGCCAAGATCCCATCTCCAACCAGTAGGATTACCAGCCGACATATCGGTAAAAACCACTCTTATTGGAGCACATCCCGAAAGCATATCAGCCGAAAAATTGGCATTCAATTGCCCTTTTGTTTGCTGCAGAATCAACAACAGCAAACATCCTGTAAAAAATGTTTTTATGTACAAAACAAAAATGTTTGGGAAATGAGTATAACTCTTTTCGGTTGCTGATTTATTAAAGTAGCAATTAGGGGGTGTATACCGAATGGCAAAAGTGTGTGCGGGGAAATTCACCTTTGTACGATGAGTAAAGCAAATATTTAATTCCTTTTAAACTCATCAGCAATTAATTTTTACACATGTTAAGATGTGTGACCCTTTCCGACCGTAATAATCTGCTTTTTAAACATTATTTTAAAATTTTTATTGTATTTAATTTAAATGTGTCCTCCGAAAAGTAAATAATCATGACCATTAAACAAGTTACCGAATGCCTGGAAAGTTGGGCACCGCTTTATTTACAGGAACAATATGATAACGCCGGTCTGATCTCTGGCGACGATTCGTGGAATTGTACTGGTATTATATGTTGTCTTGATGCTACAGAAGCAGTAATAACGGAAGCTATTCAGAAAAAATGCAACCTGGTTATCGCCCATCATCCAATTATATTTCGGGCATTAAAAAAATTTACACAGCGATCCTTTGTTGAAAGAACAATAATAAAAGCGATAAAAAATGATATTGCGATTTATGCTATTCACACCAATCTTGATAATATAACGGGAGGTGTAAATACTGCTATGTCCAACAGACTGGGCCTGTTGGGAGAAAGCAGGCGTATTTTATCGCCCAAAAATGAACAGCTGGCCAAATTATATACCTATGTACCCCTTGCTGAATCTGAAAAAGTTAAGACAGCTTTGTTTGAGGCAGGGGCCGGAGCTATTGGAAATTATAGGGAGTGCAGTTTTAGTGTAACAGGTACAGGAACATTTAAACCGATGGAGGGCGCAAACCCCTTCATAGGTTCAGCCGGAGGAAACCGGGAGGAAATTCCCGAAATAAAGATGGAGTTCCTGTTCTCCGTTGGTCAGCAGCAGAAAATATTACAAAGTCTGTTTGCGGCTCACCCTTATGAAACAGTTGCTTACGAAATCATTAAACTGGAAAATACCGATCAAACAACAGGCTCTGGATTAATTGGCGAGCTTCCTGAAGCGATAAATGAACGGGATTTTTTAAATTTTGTTAAGCATAAGTTTCAACTTACTTCAATAAAACACACTCCTTTGTTGGAGAAACCTGTAAAAAAAGTTGCCCTTTGCGGTGGATCAGGGAGTTTTTTGATCCAGAAAGCAATTGCTGAAAAGGCAGATGTTTTTATCACGTCTGATATTAAATACCATGATTTTTTTGAAGCAGACGGTAAAATTTTATTGCTGGATATCGGGCACTGGGAAAGTGAACAGTTTACCATTGAACTGGTCTCAAATTTTTTGCAGGATAAAATCCCTACATTTGCCGTCCTTAAAACGGAAATAAATACAAATCCCGTTCACCATTTTGTTTAGGCAGATGTATCAAAGAAATAAGTGCCTTTAATACAGTACGTTTAAACCTAAAATATTTCTATAATGGCTAGTGTAAAAGATTTCTCGGTAGAAGAAAAACTTGTATCCCTGATTACATTGCAAAAGATTGATTCTAAATTAGATGAGATCAGGATCTTAAAAGGTGAGCTTCCAATGGAAGTAGCTGACCTGGAAGATGAAATTACAGGCCTGTTTAGTCGCAGAACCAGGGTTGAAGAAGAAATTAATGGCATAAATGAATTTATTGAATCGAAAAAGCAGGCTATTAAGGATGCGGAGGAGCTAATTGCCAAATACGAAAAGCAAAGCACCAATGTAAAAAACAGCCGGGAATTTGAGGCAATAAACAAAGAAATTGAAATGCAACAGCTTGAAGTAAAGCTGGCTGAAAAACACATAAAGGACGCGACAGAAGAGATCCAGGAAAAAGCCCGTAAGCTGGAATCAGCAAATAAAGCCATTAGCAGCAAAGAATCAGTTCTTAATACCAAAAAGGGAGAACTTGAAAAAATTATCGCTGAAACCGAAAAAGAAGAAAATCATTATCTCGACATTTCCAACCAGGCACGCAGCAAAGTTGAAGGCAGGTTGCTGACATCTTACGAACGTATCCGTCAGAATTATCACAACGGACTGGCAGTTGTACCTGTACTTCGCGATGCTTGTGGCGGATGTTTCAATGCCGTTCCACCACAACGTCAAAGCGAGATCAAGCAATTTAAAAAATTGATTGTATGCGAAAACTGCGGCAGAATATTAGTGGATGCAGATTTAAATGAAAGCGTGGAAACGAAATAAATAACAGCTACATATCTTTTATAAAAAACGGAGTGGATTTTTGTTCACTCCGTTTTTATTTTGATCCTGCATGAAGAAAATAGTTTTCATTTTTTGTTTACTGGCATATGCAACGGCGATTTACCCGCAGGTGTTCAACTGGAACGCTAATTGTACGCGGGCATACCACGACGCTATCAGTCTTAAAATCGCAAAAGCTCAGTCTGCTTTAACAATAGAAAGGCAAACCAACCCGCAAAACCTGGTTCCCGATCTAATAGAAAATTATATCGATTTCTTCGTTTTGTTTTTAAATGAAGATCCGAAAGAGCGCAAAGCGAGAATTGGCCAATGGCAAAAGCGCCTCGACAGAATAGACCAGGCGCCATCCAGCTCCCCTTTCAAATTGTTCAGCAAAGCTATCATTAACATGCAATGGGCTGTGGTTGAAATTAAGTTTGGAAACCGATGGGCTGCCGGATGGGCATTCAGGGATGCTTTTAAACTTGCAAAGGAGAACCAGGAGAAATTTCCTGCATTTACTCCTAATCTTATGATAACGGGACCCATGCAAATGGCAGCCGCAACCATACCAAAGAATTACCGCTGGCTCAGTAACCTGCTGGGTATAAAAGGAACCATGGAACAGGGGCGAAAACACATGAAAAACTTCACTTCCTCCCAGGATCCATGGGCTTTATTATTTGCAGAAGAAGGGATCTTCTACCAATGTTATTTGCAATTCTATTTACTTAATCAGCCAGATGAAGCATTGCAATCCATTACCAGCCGAAAACTGGATGTTGTCAATAATCACCTGTTTACTTATATGGCGGCCAACCTCTATTTAAACAACAAGCAAAGCAACCAATGTAAGGCTATTGTTTCAGGACGTAACAGAAGTAATGAATACCTGCAAACAGGAGTCTGGGACTTCGAAATGGCCTTCGCCAAACTTTATCACCTGGAGCCAGATGCCAATATTTATTTTGAACGTTTTTTAGCCAGTTTTAAAGGCAATTTTTATGTAAAAGATGCATGGCTAAAACTGGCAATGCATTACCTGGTGCAGGATAACCGGGATCAGTACAACAAGTGTATCGCTAATGCCATTTCAAAAGGAAGTACACTTAACGACGCCGATAAAAGAGCATTGAAGGAAGCGAAAAGTGGCAGGTTACCAAATCTTTTCTTGCTGAAATCCCGTTTGTTAAATGATGGTGGCTATCATCGGGAAGCACTTAATGTGGTTGCTGGAAAAACATCCAATGATTTTGACCGGGATGAAGACAAACTTGAATTTATGTACCGGGTAGGCCGCATTTATGATGACCTGGGAAAAGAAGAAGAAGCGCTAAATGCGTATAAGGCCACCATTAATTTTGGAAAAAACCGTACCGAATATTTTGCTGCAAGAGCGGCATTGCAAACAGGACTGATTTATGAAAAGTTGGGAAACACCAGCAAGGCGATTCTTTTCTACCAGCAATGTCTTGATATGGACGATCATGACTTTAAAGATTCATTAGACCAAAAAGCAAAGGCAGGGCTCTCAAGATGTAAGGGCAGGTAAACAATCTTTAATAATCTAATTCCGTTATTTAAAAACATACTCTCACTGATGCAAAAAATTATATTAGCCTCGCAATCACCACGCAGGAAACAATTGCTGCAATGGGCAGAAGTTCCGTTTGTGGTTATTCCTGCAAATACAGATGAATTGATCCCCGAAAAAACACCTGTGAACGAAGTGCCGATACATATTGCCCGGGAAAAAGCCTTGTTTGTGAAAAACAAAATAACGGAGCATGTGGAAGGAAGACCAATTGAAAACGCAAAATTGCCTGTTCTTGCAGCAGATACCATTGTGGTACTTGGTAATGAAATTATTGGCAAGCCCGAAAACAGGAAACATGCCATCGAGATATTAACGAAACTATCGGGCCAGCACCACCAGGTAATCACCGGCGTAGTTATTCTGCATGGCGATATAGAAGTGGGTTTTTCAGACACAACGGATGTATTATTTCATGAACTCACATACGACCAAATCGCATTTTATGTTGATACCTACCAACCATATGACAAAGCCGGGGCTTATGCCATACAGGAATGGATTGGAGTGATTGGAATCAAAAGCGTAACAGGTGATTTCTATAATGTGATGGGTCTGCCGGTAAGCCGGGTAGTTCGCGAATTAGAAAAACTATCAGCAGTGACTGCCTGAAAACTTAATTGACGTTCCATCAAAAAAGGCAGCGATCGTTTATTCGATTGGCTGCCTTTTTGTGTGTTGTTAACTATTAACCGCTATTGTAACTGCAATACGTAAGATGTCTTAGCAGGAATTTCAATGCTTCCTGAAAGACTGAATGTTTTACCGGATGTAACGTCTTTACCCTCAGAAAATCCCTTGATGGTTGTTTCAAAACGGGCCGCATCAACTGAAATTGGTTTCTCGTTTGTATTCATCATCACCATTACCGTTTGCTTTTGATCGTACCTCGAATAAACATACACTCCCTCTTTTGGCTGATACTGCATGGTCTTACCTGTTGCCAGCGCAGAAGAAGAACGTCGGAAATTTGCTAATGCCCGTACGTAATTGAAAGCTTCATTTTCTTCTTTTGACCTCCCTGCTTCGGTATATTTATCATTTTTATCTCCTGCAAATCCACCGGGAAAATCATTGCGTTTTTTGCCGTCGCCGTTCACATCATCATTCTTCATAAATACTTCGGTGCCGTAATACATCTGTGGAATTCCGCGCTGTGTAAGTAAAAGGCTAATACCCATTTTGTATTTATTCATATCACCACCTATCATCGTTAAAAAACGATCCATATCGTGGTTATCCAAAAAGATACAATTATTGAAGGGCTGCTGGTACAAAATATCCTGGGATAACGTGCTGTACAGGCGGTTCACTCCGTCATTCCAACCAAATGGTTGATTAACCGCAGCAACCATGGCTCCCTGCATAGGAAAATCAGTTACACCTTGTAAGTTGTGTTTAAATGCAACATTCATATTGTTACGGGCGAAATAGGCACTACCGGTTACTGTGTTGCACCAGGCCTCACCAAATACCGTAATAGCCGGGTATTCTTTTAGCAAGGCATCATTAATGCGATTAAGAAATGCTTCATCACAATACTTGTAAGTATCAACTCTCCAGCCATCTATCCCAAACTCTTCGGTACTCCAAATATCATTTTGAATAAGAAAGTTGGCCATATAAGGATTGCGCACATTTACATCGGGCAGGTGCGGTGTAAACCATCCATCTATCATCACTTTTTTGTCGGCAACAGTTTGGTAAGGATCATAAAAAACTTCTTCGCGATGATTGCTGCCGGTATAAGAAGGCCAAAGGTTGAACATGTCTTTAAAAGGTTTATCCTTAAATAAAAAATGTTCGTCACCCATATGATTATACACCGCATCCTGGATGATTTTCATGCCTTTTCTGTGGGCTTCATCCGTTAATTTTTTATAGGCTTCAGCACCACCAAAACGTTTGTCTATTTTGTAATGATTGGTAATCCAGTAACCATGATAACCGCTGATTGCACCACCCGGCTCCTCTTTCCACGGCATGTTATTTTCTGTAACAGGACACATCCAAACTGATGTAATACCCAAATCCTTTAAGTAATCCAGGCGGTTAATTACTCCCTGGATATCTCCACCATGATGGGAAGAAGGATTACTGCGGTCACTGATCGTATCAAGATACCCCGGTATGCGGTCATTGGAGGGATCGCCATTTGCAAAGCGATCCGGCATTACCAGGTAAACAAAGTCAGAGGAATTAACGCCTTTGGCAAAAGAGCTGCCCCTGCCTGAACGACGTTGTTTGAGTTCGAAATCAAAATGAGAATCGTCGGCACTTGCAGTGCCTTGTTTGTTACTGATTACAAAATGAATGTTACCAGGTTTTGCAGCGGCATTAATTTCAAGATCTATAAAAACGTAATTATCACTTTCTGCCTTCGTAATTTTTTTTACCTGGACTCCTGCATATGGTTTCATGGTTAAAGTCTCTTTTCCAATCATTGGCCTGTTAACCATTAATTGAACTTTGTTCCACTTCATTCCAGCCCACCAATGGGTTGGATATAAATTTATATTTTGAGCAGAAGACGTTAGATGAACGCAGGTTATCAGCACTAATAAAAACGACACTGTATTTTTCACCTTCATGACTTAACTTTTTTTGTTGATAAATTGATAGCACCCGGATCATAAACATAGATCACACTTACCGCTGCTAACAACATAAAAATGCCCGCCATTAATAATGCGTAAACAGGTTGGTTACCGTAAAAATGTTTTACCATGGGTCCACCGATTATTCCATTTAGAATTTGTGGAATAGTTATAAAGAAATTGAAGATGCCCATGTAAATGCCCATTTTACCAGCCGGTATCGAGCTTGAAAGAATTACATATGGCATTGCTAATATGCTTGCCCAGGCTATACCAACGCAGGCCATTGAAGCAATTAAGAATTCTTTGTTTGGTGCAAAAAAGATGGATACTAAGCCGAGGCCGCCGATGATAAGAGATACTGTATGTGTACGTTTACGGCCCATCTTTGCAGCAAGTTTTGGTAACATCAGTGCATATACAGCAGATACAGCATTGTAGACGCCGAAAATAACTCCCGTCCATTCCTGTGCTTCCCTATATCTCAATGAGCTTTTATCTTCTATCGGCAAATGAAAAATATGGGTGGCGATGGTATCGGTTGTAAAAACCCACATGCCAAACAAAGCAAACCAACTGAAAAATTGAACAAGCCCTAATTGTTTCATCGTTTTTGGCATCTTGCCAAAATCCTTAAAAATCGAAGAAAGACCCGCATGTTCATCTTCACTGGCTCCATGATATTTTTTGTATTCCTCGGGAGGATATTCTTTTGTTTTTAAGACAGTCCACAAAACACTGCCAACAAAAAAGCCTGCACCAATGTAAAATGCATACTTCACATTATCGGCAACAACCCCTTCGGCAGCATTATTTTCAACGCCAAAAAAATGGGATAAAATAGCGGGTAACCATGAACCCAAAACAGCACCAAGTCCAATCAGACAAGTTTGAACCGCAAACCCGGTGGTGCGCTGGCTATCCGGCAAATTATCGGCAACCAATGCCCTGAACGGCTCCATAGCCAGGTTAAAGCAGGCATCCATGATCATTAAAAAACCGGCCCCGATTATTACCAGCGGTGCAATATTTCCTAAAATGTTGGCATTAGGCATTAGCGCAAGAGCACTGGCACTTAACAGGGCACCCGCAAGAAAGTAAGGTCTTCTGCGACCCAGCCGGTTCCAGGTTTTATCGCTGTAATGCCCCACTATAGGTTGAATAATCATGCCGATAACCGGGGCTGCCAGCCAAAACCAGCTAAGATGTTCTACATCGGCACCGTAGTTGCGAAGAATGCCACTGGCATTTCCGTTCTGCAAAGCAAAACCAAACTGAATTCCGAAAAAACCAAAACTCATGTTGATTATCTGGGCAAAAGACAATTTTGGTTTTGGCAGCAAGCCTGTAGCCTGACTACTTGTTGTGGGGGCACCTGTGGCCATAGCAATCGTTATTTATATGAGCAAAAAAATACAACCAGGAATGCAATGTAAATCAAAAACTACATTAATGTGTATATTATACACAATTATTTATTAATAAGAAAAAGCCGGAATAACCCGGCCTTCCTGAATTATATATTGAAGCGATCTACAATACAAATCCATTTGGAATAACTGCATTCTTTTTAATAACAACAATGCCATCTTTTACAGTGTATAAAGGATGATCACCAGCTTCCAGGTGTTCACCGCCAATAATGCGTACATCGTTACCTATGCGCACATTTTTATCGATGATGCAATTTTTCAGGTAGCATCTTTCACCTATACCCATTAAAGGAAGATCTTTTTCGCGGGCCTGGGCCAATTGATCGATCGTTTCATAATAGTCACAACCCATCATATAGCAACTTACCAGGTTGGTGCCATTGCCTACCCGGCTTCTTATTCCAATTACACAATTTTCGATGCGGCTGGCAAGAATAATACTACCTTCTGCAATAAGGGTTTTCTCCATGGTAGTTCCACTTATTTTAGCAGGCGGCAGCATGCGGGCGCGGGTATAAATTGTTTGAGCTTTATCAAACAAATTAAAGGCGGGCAGATCCGCAGTTAAAGCAAGATTTGCTTCAAAAAAAGAATAAATATTCCCGATATCTGTCCAGTAGCCGTCGTATTGGGCACTGGCTACTTTGTACTTTTCGATACATTGCGGCAGGATCTCTTTCCCAAAATCAGTGGCACTGGCATGCTCTGTCATCAACAGGTCGTAAAGGAACTGGCGGTTGAAAATATAAATGCCCATTGATGCCAGGTGGTTACGGCCTTGTGACCGCATTAAATCGCCGGTATCACTAGCCCATTCCGGCAATATCTCTTTTTTGGGCTTTTCTATGAACTCTGTAATGATACCTTCTTCATTGGATTTCAATATTCCAAAATCAGAAGCCTCCCGTTCAGTCACAGGTATGGTTGCAATGGATATATCGGCGCCACAAGCAATATGCTGGTCGATCATCAACTGGAAATCCATCTGGTATAACTGGTCGCCACTTAAAATCAGGATATAATCTGATTCGTGCTGGTTGATATGCCTTAAACTTTGTCTCACTGCATCAGCAGTTCCCTGGAACCATCCCGGGTTATCGGGTGTTTGTTCGGCTGCCAGGATATCTACAAAACCAGAACTGAACTGGCTGAACTGGTAAGTGTTCTTGATATGTTTGTTCAGTGATGCGCTGTTGAATTGTGTCAGCACCCACATCCGGTTGATATTGCTGTTTATACAGTTGCTAATTGGTATATCCACTAACCGGTATTTACCTGCAATTGGAACAGCTGGTTTACTCCTGGTAGATGTAAGCGGGAATAAACGGGTTCCGGCACCACCCCCAAGAATTACTGCCAATGTGGACTTAGCGGTTTGAAAACTGTTGGTGCGGCCCGCGTTTGGTGTTGATAGGAATTTCACTTGTTTAAAATTTTTAGGTGATTACTTCTGATATACTTCAATGTACCGGGTTGCACTTGTTTCCCAGCTATTATCGATTTGCATCATTTTTTGCCGGGCTGCGGTCAAAATGCCCGGCTGCTCTGTGTACCATCCCATTGCCCGCTCTATGGCATGATTGAGATCCCATACCGATGGATGAACGAATACCAATCCATACCCCGTAAAGCCAGGCTCTCCAATATCTATCACAGTATCTTTTAACCCACCTGTATTTCTTACCACCGGTACCGTACCGTAACGTAAGGCATACATCTGGTTTAAACCACAAGGTTCTACCCTGCTTGGCATCAATAGAAAATCTGCCCCGGCATACAACTGGTGAGCAAGCTTTTCATTATAACCAATATAGCAGTTAAAATTTCCCTCGTACAATCCTTTCAACGCATCTAGTTGTGATTCAACTTCCGGTTCGCCACTTCCAAGTACAAGAAAAGATATTTCTTTATTGAACCTGTTGATACAATCGGAGATGACAGCAGGCAATATTTCAGCAGCTTTTTCGCCAACTAATCTTCCAATAAATATAAATAATGGCAAAGCGGGATCGAGGCCGAAGGTTTCGCAAATAATTTTTTTATTGGCGGCTTTACCTTTATCGGCATCTTTCAGACCATAATTAACCGGCAACATAGGATCGGTTCCAGGATCCCATACTTCGTTATCTATGCCATTCAGGATACCAAAACATTTGCCTTTTTCAAACTCAAACAAGTTTTCGAGGCCATTGGCCGCCTCCCGTAATTCGCCCAGGTAACTTTGACTTACAGTAGTTACGACATCGGCGCATTTTATGCCAGATGCAAGCGGGTTGATAGTGCCCTGCCAATCCAGCAAACCACTTTTCCAATCATCATAATCCGGTATATAATGCTTTTTATCCCATCCCATCCAGCCCTGGTATTGAGCGTTATGAATGGTAATAACGGTGCGTATGTTTCTTAACTCGTAGAGCCCATAACAATATTTCATCATAAAAGGAACAAGACCTGTATGATGATCGTGGCAATGCACAACATCAGGCTGGTGTTTCCATTTACTTAACCAATGTACCACAGCTATCTGGAAGGCGGTAAAGCGTTGTATATCGTCATCATAACCATATACTTTTTCCCGGTCAAGAAAGCCGTTAATGTCTACGAGGTAAAGGTCGAAACCAAGTTTATTGGTTTTTTCTTTGATGATGGAATAACGAAACCAGGTATTACCAAGATTGGAACCACTTTCATGAACGAGATCCCATTCGTTTTCATATAAGAATTTTGTACGGTACATAGGCATGACCACTTTAGCCGTATGACCAATTTTATTCTGATATTTTGGCAAAGCCCCAACTACATCGCCCAAACCACCAGCTTTTGCTACTGGATAACACTCAGCGCTAACGTGAAGAATTTCCATGCAATCGTATAGATTTATTCAAATGACAGAATTGATGAATGGGCAACTTCTAATTTAAAAAAAATTAATAAACCAGGCTAACCCGTCTAAACATATTCCCTCTTCGGGTGACAATTTATGGAGAGTTTTGTATTCCCAGCATTAATATGATAATATATTTTTCCGTTTTAGAAAAGCGGCTACTTTTACCGCTACTCTTTAAAAGCTAAAATAATTTCCGATGAGTCAAAACGAAAGCATTGCAAAAAAAACGGTACAAATTGCACCAGCACCTGTGAAGACTAAATGGAATCAGTTTGGAGTATTAATTACTGTTTTTTTCTTCTGGGGCTTTGTTGCCGCCAGTAACGACATCCTGATCCCTGTATTTCAAAAAGCATTTAATCTAACTCAAAGCCAAAGCCAGTTGGTTTCGGTAGCTTTCTATGTTGCTTATACTGTTGGATCGCTTATTTATTTTGGTATTTCAAAAGCAATAGGCAGCGATTTACTTAATAAGATTGGTTATAAAAATGGTATTTCCCTTGGCTTGCTTATCTCAGCTCTTGGTACATTGCTATTTTATCCCGCAGCAAATACCGGGTCTTATGCCCTGATGTTATCGGGTCTTTTTATAGTAGGTCTTGGATTTTCTTTGCAACAAATAGCAGCCAACCCATTGGCCATTATTATGGGAGATCCCAAAACAGGTTCACAAAGGTTAACCATGGCCGGGGGTATCAATAACTTTGGTACTACCATTGGTCCATTGATTGTGAGTTTCGCCATTTTTGGAAGTGTAGCCTCTGCAAATCCCAATGCAAGTATAGAGAGTGTAAAAATCCCTTACTTAATACTTGGAATTGCATTTGCCCTGGTTGCTGTATTCATAAAGCTTTCGTCTATACCTAACCAGATCGACCTTGAAGGTGTAGCTGAAAATGAAGCTGCAGAAGGTGATAAATTAATGCATAAATCTTCGGCTTTTCAATACCCCCAACTGGTAATGGGAATGATAGGCATTTTTGTGTATGTGGGTGTTGAAGTTGCTACTGCCAGCAACCTGCCGGCTTATCTTGAAAAATACCTGAATGTTCCAACTCAAAATGTTTCCCTGTATATCTCTTTGTATTGGGCTAGTTTAATGATTGGCCGGTGGACCGGTGCAGTAGGTGCCTTTGATGTAACACAAGGCACAAAAAAGATCTTGAGCTTTTTAATGCCATATGTTGCTTTTGGAGTATTTCTTCTTGTAAATACTATAGCCCAACATGATGTTTCGCAGTTTTATATTTATGCAGTAGTGATTGCAGTTATGATAATATGCGACATAGCAAGTAAAGGAAACCCTGCAAGAATGCTGTTGATCTTTTCAGTGGCAGGAATCGCCGCCTTATTGGTAGGAATATTTTCTTCCGGAATTGTAAGTGCCTATGCATTTATTAGTGTGGGTTTATTTTGCAGTACGCTTTGGCCCTGCATTTTCACCATTGCAGTTGCTGGTTTAGGAAAACATACCAACCAGGGAAGCAGCCTGCTTATAATGATGATTATGGGTGGAGGATTTATTAGCTGGCTACAGGGCGCCATGGCAGATATGGTGGGTATCCAGTTAAGTTATTTCGCAGGAGTAGCTTGTTTTCTTTATTTAGCATTTTATGCTATCCAGGCGAAATCAATTTTACGTAAACAGGGCATTGATTTTGATAAATTGAGTAGCAGCGGTTCACATTAATTATTTCTAATCCATAAATAATTCCAATAGTAAATGCCAGTTAATGTTAATGTAACGCAACCTCAGTATGCAATAGGAATAGATATAGGTGGAACCAATACAAAGTTTGGAATAGTTGATACACGCGGGGATATTTATTACCGCGGTGCTATTTCAACCAGGAAACAAAACACCGTTAAGAAATTTATAGACGATTTATATGAAGCAGTAATGCCTGCCGTTGAAAGTGTTGGCGGTATTAGTGAAATAAAGGGTATCGGTGTTGGAGCACCTAATGGAAATTACTACAAAGGCACGGTTGAATATGCCCCTAATCTTCCATGGAAAGGAATTATTCCACTGGCAGAATTAATTACAACCAAATTTGGCGTTGAAGCATCGTTAACCAATGATGCCAATGCTGCAGCAGTGGGAGAAATGATGTATGGTGCAGCAAGAGGCATGCGTGATTTTATAATGATTACCCTGGGTACTGGGGTTGGCAGTGGTATAGTAGCCAATGGGCAGCTTATTTATGGTCATGACGGATTTGCCGGTGAACTGGGTCACAATATCGTGATACCCGGCGGCAGGTATCACCAGGGTACAGGTGCACACGGTTCGCTCGAAGCCTATGCTTCGGCAACGGGTATCAGGCGCACTGCCCTTGAGTTGCTGGATAAACATGCTACGAAAAAATCCCTTTTGCGAAATCATACCCCTGAAGAACTGGAGAGCAGCAATGTTTACGAATGTGCTATGGAAGGTGACGATATAGCAAAAGAGGTATTTGAATATACAGGCGAAATACTGGGTTTAGCATTAGCAAATTTTGTGATGTTTTCTTCTCCCGAAGCTATTATACTCTTCGGCGGACCTACTAAAGCCGGTGATCTTCTTTTAGTACCTGTTCGCAAGCATATGGAAGAGAATTTGTTGCCAATATTCCGCAACAAAGTAAAATTGTTATTTAGCCTTTTAAAAGAAAGTGATGCAGCTATCCTCGGCGCCAGCGCTTTGGTATGGGAAACAAAACATATTTAAAGATATCATTTCAATAAAAAAGAGGCAGCGTGAAAGTCACACTGCCTCTTTTTTTCATAACAATTTACTTCAATATAACAATTTACTTCAAGCGTATTACCGGCCTGAGCATATACTGACCGTCATCACTTTTATGAACAGATAATGCAGCATCAAAATCAATAAGTATATCGGTAACAGGTCCTGAAAGATCTTTATCTACTTTAATCTTCAACCCACTCGAACTGCCACTTGGCACTTTCATAGGGTAAGAAATACCATTAATTTTAATACTGTTGTCATCACCCAGCAATAAACGTATTTCCTTTATATCATCATGAGGATATTGTCCTGATGCCAACAACACATTTACATCATTTTGCAATTCAAGCAGGTTATAAATCCGGTCATCTGTATCAATGGAAGTCCAGCCATCTTCGTCACCTTCATCATCAGAATGCTTAAGCTGTACACTTCTAATGTCCACATTTACCTCTTCCGCATCATAGGGATTATCAGTTAAACGAACATTTACCGTATGGCTATTGTGTGTGTCATTTTTTGAACACGAAATAAATAAAAGGCTTACAACCAGCACCAAAAAGCTAATTGGTAAAGTTTTCATGGTAGTTTTTTTATTTAATTGAAAAGATGATGCCAGACTATCGATACAAAGTATACTACAGTTGTAAATAGCTGTTAAAGTAGAGTTTATATGCGGTTTTAAAGGTTTAAACGGCTTCATCAAGCAGTTGGAAATTATACATCTTTACAAGTTGGCATAACCATTTAAACAGGTAAGAAGTATGGGGAAAACAATTATTATTTCTAACAGGCTGCCTGTAAAAATTAATGCCGAAGATGGCAAATTTGACCTGGTTGCCAGTGAAGGCGGGCTTGCAACCGGGCTTGGTTCGATCTACAAAAAAAACGGGAATATTTGGATTGGCTGGCCAGGAATGTACCTCGAAAATGAAGATCAAAAAACAGCAATCGATAGTAAACTACTGGAACTGAACCTGCACCCTGTCTATCTTACACAGGAAGAGATAAACCAGTATTACGAAGGTTTTTCAAATGAAATACTTTGGCCGGTATTTCATTACATGACCACCTATGCCCGATACGAGAACTCATTTTGGGAGTTCTATGAATTGGTGAACAGAAAGTTTTGTGACCAGGCGCTTTCCTTGATTGAACCGGGCGACACTATTTGGATCCATGACTATCAACTGCTGTTATTACCGGGTTTGATCAGGAAAGAAAAACCCGGGGCAACGATTGGATTTTTTCAGCATATTCCTTTTCCTTCCTTTGAAATTTTCAGGCTATTACCATGGCGAACAGAATTACTCGAAGGATTGTTGGGTGCCGACCTGGTAGGATTTCACACCTATGATGATGCAAGGCATTTTCTTTCAGCATCAAGAAGGATTTTGTCGGTAAAATCGAATTTAAATCTTATCAAATTTGAAGATAGAAAAGTAATGGTTGAAACCATACCAATGGGTATTGATGACACCAAATACGCCTTGCTAACCGAAGATATTAAAGTGAAAGAAGAGGTTGAAGCATTAAAACAAACCTTTCAAAATCTTACATTAATATTAAGTATTGACAGGCTTGATTATAGCAAAGGCATTCTCCAAAGATTGCAGGCATTTGACAGGCTGCTGAAAGAAAATCATCATTATCGCGAATATGTTTCCATGTATATGATTATAGTTCCCTCGAGAGACACCGTTCCGCTTTACAAAGAGTTGCGGGATGAGATAGATAAACTTGTTGGAAATATCAATGCCAGGTTCCGCACAAATACCTGGACTCCTATAAACTATTTCTACCGGTCCGTTCCCATCGAAATGCTTTCAGCTTTGTACCAGGTAGCAAAGATCTGCCTTGTAACGCCTATGAGAGATGGCATGAACCTGGTTTGTAAAGAGTTTGTTGCGAGTAGGGTAAATAATGACGGCGTGCTGATTTTAAGTGAAATGGCTGGTGCAGCTAAAGAGTTGATTGATGCAGTAATTGTAAATCCGAATAACATAGAGGAAATCTGCGGTGCTATGGTTCTTGGTTTAAATATGAGTAAAGAAGAACAGGCATTCAGAATGACCAGGATGCGTGACCTGGTGATGAAATATAATGTGCATTTCTGGGTTGAATTATTTATGAAACGGTTAAAAGAAATAAAACAATCACAACATGAAATTCAATTTTCACAATATATCAGCATTGACATAATGGAGCATATTGCCAGCAAATATGCAAAGGTAAAAAAAAGATTAATTCTATTAGATTATGATGGTACCCTTATTGATTTTTCAGTTGACATCAATGCTGTTTCACCAGACAGAAAGCTCCTAAGAATTATTAAGAGTTTAACGGATGATAACAATAACAAAGTAGTACTTATAAGCGGTAGAAATTATACAACATTGCAGGATTGGTTTGGTAACATGAAGCTTGACCTGGTTGGTGAGCATGGCGTGTGGCAAAGAAAACATGGAACTGAGTGGCAGGAAATAATTAAACTTGACAGTGAGTGGAAAAGCGGGATTTTACCTATTTTAAAAATTTATTGCGATCGAACACCGGGTTCATTTATAGAAGAAAAATCTCACTCACTTGTATGGCATTACCGTAAAGCTGATGAAGAACTTGCAAACTACAGAGCCAATGAATTAATAAGCGATTTACATTACCTGATATCCGACCTGGCGCTACAAATTTTATCAGGAAACAAAGTGATTGAAATTAAAAGTCGTGACATCAATAAAGGTAAAGCAGCCTTGTCATATATACAATCCGAAAATTACCAATTTATCCTGGCTATTGGTGACGACAAAACCGATGAAGATATGTTCAAAGTAATTAATGAGGTTGGAAATACGATTAAGGTTGGTGATAATAAATCAGCAGCAAAATATTATGTAAACAATACAAGAGAAGTAAGAAATTTTCTTAATAATTTAATCGATACCAGGAAAAGTGATAACCTGCTTTCCAGGGCATTGAAGTTGATAACAGGAATTAAACCTGGCAAACAGTGATCATGTTTTTTTTTAGGTATTTTAATCAGCACCTATGCAATCTTCTATAATTTGAAGCGGCACATTCACATAGGCTGGCCTTTGATTTATTTCATCGGAAAAACTATGCAAACCTTTCTCTAAAAGGTAGCTGTTCAACATTATAGAAAGTTCCTTTTTATTAGCAGGAATAAATTTTTCACCAGTTACAGTGTCAAGATATGCCCGCATAAATAACCCGGCAACATAATGGATCCATAGTGCTGCAAATGGCTCTAATTTCTTTTGCTCTTCCAAAGAATGAGCAAACTTCAATATTAAACCTTCATATGCAGTATAATAAATGGATCTTATCAAACCCGCCACATCCCGCAGTGGGGAACGCTTAATTCTTCTTTCACTAAATGTTCGGTTTCTATCACCTAAAAAATCAATGATAGCTATATCCCTCCCGGTAAATATCAATTTTTCCAAAGCTAAATTTCCGTGAATTCTGGTTTTAACAACATCAATTTTATTAGTATAAATTCTTTTCAATGTGTTTAGCACTTTATCCTTATGGCTTATTAATTCAACTACCTTTTCTTTTACTCCGGTGGGCAAGTTTTCATAATCCGTCAACCCGTTATTTAATGTCGAACGAACAAGTGATTGAAAACCGGAAAACAACGAACGTTGATAATGAAGTGAAAACGGTTCAGGGGAAAAGTCCCTGGTATCATTTGATGAAGCAAGGGCTTTATGAAGTTCTCCTACTCTAACACCTATTAACTGCATTCCTTCTGCTACGGTACCACCTATAAATTCTTTTAAATCATCTGCAAAATCTTCATAGCACAAAGGCTCTGCAAGTGTACCCTTTAAACCGGGAGAAGGATGTGATTCTCTTGCCGCAATTCTATCATAATAATTGTCAAGCCGTTGCAGCATAAATGTTTTCCCATTACCATGATAAGGTGCTAACTCCTGTAACATTCCCAATATAAAAATATCGTTTCCGGAATGGAGCGTTATGCTACCAAGATATGCAGGTACCTGCTCAAAAGGCATTACTTCTGATAAGAATCTTACTACTTCAACTTCAGGATGTACCGAACGCTCTACCTGGCGGTACATTTTTAAAAAAAATTGGTTGCCGTAAGCAACAGACACATTCATTTCATCAATAGAAAGCAGCTTTGACATTTCTTCTTCCTTGTTATTTTCGGAGCCAGGTAATTGATTAACCGTATTGAAAAATATCTGGTTATTACCAACTTCCAGCGACTGGTTATCCTGCAAATTTTTCAATACTGTTTTGCGAAAGCCGCTGGTATAAAAAGCATCACACAGCAACATCTCCTTATCGTTAATCTGTACCCTACAAATAACACCAGTGCCAAAATTTTCCCGGTAACTATCAGCTAATTCTCCCGGTAAAAAAATCAAAGGTAGCTGGTACATTTCGGGCAATCCTCCTTCATAATAAATTTCAAAAAGCAATAAAGCACTTTGATGTGCTGCCGAAGGAAGCTGTATGTTATTGACAATTGTTATACTACGAAATTTTCTCTTTTTTATATTGAACCATTTTACATTTTGCAGGAAACCGGGAAGTATTTCTGCAGCAAATTGCTGCCCCATATTTTTATTATAAAAGTCATCGTATGAACTTAGTCTTAATATAGGTAAAATTGACTTTGCAAGGCTTTGTTCAAATGCAATTTCAAGTTGCAACCAATGATGATCATGAGGGCCTAAGGTGAAAAAATAATCGCCGGGATCTTTAATGGCAGGAAATTTATTCCTGCTAAAAACTTCCACCGGATAATAAGATTTATAAGCTGCTAATTCGAGTTCGGCCGATTGCGTATATCGTGAAAGATTTACGATCACCAGTATTATTTCTGACTGGTATTTTCTTACAAATGCCAGCACTTTTGGATTGTTACTATTTATAAAAATCATTTCGCCTCTCCCGAATGCTTTAAAGTTTTTCCGCATGTTTATAAGATGCTTCATAAACCATAACAGCGAAGAGGGATTACGTCGCTGCGTTTCCACATTAACTGATTCGAACTGGTATTCGGGGTCTAGAATTAATGGCAGGTATAATTGTTGTGGATTTGCATTTGAGAAACCCGCATTTCTATCAGGCGACCATTGCATCGGTGTTCGAACGCCATCCCTGTCTCCTAAGTAAAAATTATCACCCATCCCTATTTCATCACCATAATAGATAACTGGCGTTCCTTTTAAAGAAAACAATAACACATTCATTAATTCTATTTTGCGCCTGTTGTTTTCCATCAATGGAGCAAGTCTATGCCTGATACCAAGATTTATTCTTGCTTTTGGATTTTTGGCATACACTTTATACATGTAATCCCTTTCTTCATCGGTTACCATTTCAAGGGTTAGTTCATCATGATTTCTTAAAAAGATCGCCCATTGGCAATTAGCAGGAATGGCAGGTGTTTGATCGAAAATATCTGTGATTGGATAACGGTCTTCCATTTGCAAGGCCATAAACATTCGTGGCATAACCGGGAAGTGATAATTCATATGGCATTCATCGCCTGTTCCAAAATAGGAAGCTGCATCCTCTGGCCACATATTGGCCTCTGCCAGCAAAACAGTTTCCGGGAAATGAAGATCAATATGTGATCTTAACCGTTTTAGAAATGTATGTGTTTCAGGCAGGTTTTCTCCATTGGTATTTTCACGTTCAAAAAGGTATGGTACCGCGTCAAGCCGAAATCCGTCAACACCCATAGAGCACCAAAAATCTATGATGCGAAATACCTCTTGTTGTACTGCTTCATTGTCATAATTAAGATCAGGCTGATGATGAAAAAAGCGGTGCCAGTAATATTGTTTTGCCACTGCATCCCAGGTCCAGTTAGATGTTTCATAATCCTGGAAGATAATCCGCACATCTTTATATTGACCGGGATCATCTGTCCATACATAATAGTTTCTTTCCGTTGAATTTTTTGGTGCCCTGCGTGCCCGTTGAAACCAGGGGTGCTGGTCGGAAGTATGATTGATAACAAGTTCTGTGATAACCTTCAGATCGCGTTGATGTGCTTCTCTTAAAACAGCCTTAAATTGTTCAATATCACCAAATGAAGGGTTGATAGAATAATAATCAGCAATATCATAGCCATCATCTCTTAAAGGAGAGGGATAAAAAGGCAATAACCAAATAGCAGTAACACCAAGATCTTTTAAATAATCCAGCTTCTCAAGCAATCCTTTAAAATCACCAATTCCATCTCCGTCCCCGTCTTTAAATGCCTTTATATGAAGTTCATAAATAATGGCATCTTTATACCAGTGAAGCTTATCATCGAGTAATTCTTCTTTATCCATCGTAAAACTGTTTTTCCAAAGTATAAAACCGATACTATGAGGATGTAAATATGGAGGATAGGTAAAAAAGTATACCGGCAATGACGCATACTGCTATAAAATAAACTTTTACCCTTCTAACCAATTCTTAAAACCACCCGGGTTCTGCCTCTTTTAATTGGTATTATTGAACTAAACTTCAAAGGGATAGAATAAAAAAAAGTGTATTCTAAATTTTAATCTTAGAATACACTTCCTTACAAATACAAAGGATCAAACTGTTTAAATCAGCTCTCCTACTCTTTTCTCCTGTTCCCACATTTTTCTACCATATCCTTCGAATACATGTTTTTCGCTTCTATAGGAAGAACGCACCAAAGGGCCACTTTCCACGTAATCGAAGCCCATTTCGTAACCTGCATTTCTTAGATGTGCAAATTCATCAGGATGAACAAATCGATCAACAGGTATATGTTTTTTAGATGGTTGTAAATATTGTCCAATGGTTATTACATCCACATTCACGTTACGAAGATCTTCCATGGTTTGCAAAACTTCATCCAGGGTTTCGCCAAGGCCAAGCATAATGCCACTTTTTGTTCGAATACCTGCTTCTTTAAGAATGCGAAGTGTTTCCATACTCCGCCAGTATTTTGCCTGTATTCGAACCTGGCGTGTTAATCTTTCAACTGTTTCTATGTTATGGCTGATGATTTCAGGTTTTGTTTCTGCTACTCTTAAAATATTCTCCTTTTCAGCTTTAAAGTCAGGAATCAATGTTTCAAGTGTTGTAGATGGGTTAAGTGCTTTAACAGCCTTAATAGTGTTGTGCCAGATAATACTACCACCATCCGCAATTTCATCCCGGTCTACAGAGGTAATCACAGCATGTTTCACCTTCATCAAATGAATAGCTTCTGCAACCCTTTGCGGCTCATCCCAGTCAACCGGGTCGGGCTTACCTGTAGCTACTGCACAAAAGCCACAACTGCGGGTGCAGGTGTTTCCCAGAATCATAAAAGTTGCTGTACCCGCCCCCCAGCATTCTCCCATATTTGGACAATTACCACTTTCGCAGATAGTATGCAGTTTATAAGTATCCACTAATCCCCTTACATGCCTGTAATCATCTCCAATTGGCAATTTAACCCTTAACCAGTTTGGCTTTTTTATTTTAAGATCAGGCGCTTCTGTATTACAACTCATACCAGTTATTAATTGCGGTAATTACCCCTTGCGTTTAATTTATTGCTGCCGGTTTTCACCAATCAAACATTCGTTTTGCTTATTTTCTTCGACCGAATTCAATGGCAATAAAAACATTTGTAAAAAGTTTCCGGGCTTTGTTATTGACCATAATCGGCATATCAGCCGAATAAAATTCAGTATTAAAACCAGCTTCAAGGGCGCTTACTAACTCGTTATATCGCCCGTAATCAAACCGGATAGCACCTTTAAGGAAAAGCCCTGGTTTTACTTTCATTTGATTAAAGCCTTTAAAAACACCTGCACCACCTGATATGGATTGCGGATCTAAAAACAAGGTATCATTACGACTGCCATTTCCCTCGTAGCGAATTGTTAGTTCACTGTTGCTTAAGGGATCAATTACATCAAGGTAATACGGCTTAAGAAATCCCATAGAAAGCCCTCCGACATAAATTGCGGAAACTGCTACTCCGTTACGGTTACCCTTTCCTCCTAACAGATAGCTTTGACCAACACCGAGCTTTAAAAAGTAAAAATTATTCTGCTTTCCATATACCAGCGAATTTCCAAGAAAAGGCGTCCCGGAAATAAATTTCGATACTTTCTCCTCTTTCCGATGTTTTCTTTCACCAATTTCGATGCTGAATAAATTGGTTTTATTTACGGTTTTCATATAACCTTTTTCGAAAAAAGCACCCCATCCATCACTGTAAAGTTTGGCTCCAAAAATGCTTTGCTTCTGGTAAATAAGCGCTCCCTCTTCTTCCTGGCGAATAAGCTTGTCGACCCGCTCTTTTCTCTCAGCTTGTTTTTCTTTTTTGTTTTTTTTGGACGGATCATCCGTTTTCTGAGCTGAAACTGAAGTGGCTAAAAGGCAAAAAAATCCGATACTCAAAAAGCAAATACGAATACCAGCATTGTTTATCATGAAAATATGATTGAGAAAGGTAAATTTAGCCCAAAAATAAGGTATGACGGCATTATTAGAATACAATGGGGCGTTAAGGTGCAACGCAGTACACGAACAAAGCAGCACAAGTATTGAAACAGATGCACCAACTGATAACAGGGGAAAAGGAGAAAGGTTTTCTCCTACTGATTTAACCTGTACATCACTGGGAACCTGCATATTAACTACCATGGCAATCAAAGCCACCGATATGGGTATAGAGCTGGCTGGCGCTTCTGCAAGTGTTCAAAAATACATGAGTAAAGAACCCCCTCGCCGTATTATTCGCATTGATGTACAGGTAAAATTTCCAGTTCTAAACATTTCAGAAAAGGAGAAAGAAGTTTTGGAAGCTACTGGTAGGGCATGCCCTGTTGCCAGGAGTTTGCATCCTGAACTTGAGCAGCAGATCTCTTATGCCTGGTAAGTTTTAATAACGATGGCTACTTTTTTATAACACCAATACTTATGAATTCGATTGACAAAATTCATGAAGACCTTCTGTATTCCACTAAATTGTTAGAGCTGGCCCTGGCTTCCTGCACTGACGATACATTTAATAAGCGACCTGCTGAAGGCGGTTGGACAATTGGTGAAATAATGGAACATCTATGGTTAATCGAAAGCAGTTTGAACAAACAGTTGGACGGCACCTCCAACGTCACCTTGCGGGAAGTTGATAAGAAAGTAGCCATCATAAAAATGGCATTTGAAGAAGCCAATAAAAAGTACGAATCACCAGGTTTTTTCGTACCAGCTGACACATTAAAAAATAAAATAGAATGCTTGTATAATCTACAAACGGAGCGAAAGCAGTTATCATTACTAGCAGCCACTTTAGATCTTTCTGAAACACTTTTATCTTTTAAACACCCGTACCTGGGGGCTTTAACCCGTTATGAATGGGTGTACTTTGTTATCCTTCATTCAAATCGCCACTTACAACAAATCATAAACATCCTTAAAAACAACGAACATGTTGAATTTGGATCAGATTAATCTCTTTTTAAAATAGCGTTGCCAACTGCACATTCGAGGCATCGTTTAGCATCACAATATTCCTTTTTAAGTTGCAGCAACGCCTGCGAATCAAACGCAGTAAGATTAGGCACACCCAGGCTGATAAATGGTGCCACCAAACCGTTCTTTTCCAGTTTAACCTGCTCCAACCAACTGATCGCCTTTTCTTTGATTGCGTCGCTGTTACTGTAAATGCCATAGGAAAACAATACAGGTACAATCGCATTAATAACCAGTGTATCGAACATTTGACTACCAATCCTTTTAGGAATCATTTCTGCTTCCTCATCAAAACGGTAATGATAGTTCCAATAATCATTGGCAGTTACATCAAAAAGGTGTTTTATGTCCTTTGTATTTTCTGCATCTCTTATTTTGGAAAATAGATACTGACTTTTTTGTATCAGCATGGCAAGTTGAGCAAGGCGGACAGTTGGAAAGTTAACGGGCCGCATACGTAAAAAAGAGGGAGGTAAATTAATTACCCGTAAAAGATATTTCTTTTGAAAAAACTGGTATTCGCGGTAAAGTAATTTTGGATAAGTTTCTTTCAGATTTTTATGTAACAAACCGGCCTGCCCCAAAAGCAATGCTTCCAACTGGTGGATCTGGTTTTTATGTTTGGACACTATTTGAATGGGTAAAGAGACCGCTACCTGTTCAAAACTTACCCCGTTTATGCTTCCACCAAAATACCGGCACAGCATTCGCCAGAATACTTCTTCCCAATGATAATTTGTTTGCTCAAGATGGTGTTGAATAACACTGTTCTTAGCCTGCAATCTTTCAATCAACAAACGATTTTTCCAGGTTTGCCAGGTTAAAGCCGGCACAGTGGTTATGTTTTTCCCGCAAGGAATTTGCTGGTCAGCTTGCATCCAGCTATCGTAATGGCTTAATAAAATATTCGAAACCCGGGTTTGCAACTCAAGTGTTGGAAAAACGTTTCCATTGTTGTCGCTAATTGCTACATCGTTATGCCATACCACGTGTAGAATTACTTTGTTATAACGCTCATCCTCCTGGTGGCCGTGTTTCAGCCAGTCCGATGCATATATATGAAGTTCTACTTTGCCTGCCCATGAAGTTTGGTTTACAGTTATGCGGGCCTGTTCAAAATCGGGTCCCTGGTTCTTGTTCAGGTAGCCAGCCTGAAGCACCTGCAATGTTTCGCCCGCAACAGTGCAAAGTGATTGTTTATTAAAATATTGAAATTGCCAGATGAACTGCAACAGCTTTTCTGTCATAAAGAGAAAGTGGTTTTCAGTAAGATAAACCAGCTTACCCAAAAACAACTACCTGCTATGGGAGAACTTATATGTGTAACATCCTGATCTATCTGAACGTGCCATACACAAACAAAAAAGCCCCGGAATTATCCGGGACTTTTTTTTACCTACGCACTATCTACACCACACTTCCTCTAATTTTTTACGGTTTTATCATTTACGATAAGGTCATTAACAATTTTAGTAGTCTCATCCAGGTACAAGTCGTTCTGCAGATTTTTCAACCAGGCACGGAAACGCTCTCCTTTTTCTTTATCCATTTTTACAATTCTGTCTTCATCAGCTCTCATGAAATTAATTTTCATTGGATCTTTCAAAGTTTGAAGCGTCTCATTTTGCTTTACCGCAGCTTTAATTTCTTTCTGCATATTCTGGTAAGCAGTAAGATTAAGACTCAGCTCTTTTTTCGAAACATTGCTGAGCCATTCAGCATTCTTGCGAATCGTTTGGAAGGCAGTATCCTGGGCAATTTTTCCTTTGTATTGTTTTTCAATGGTAGCATACTGTTCTGCATTCGGCCAGGGTTTAAATGGTGATGTAGCTATTTCATCCCATGGCAATGCATTTGGATCATTTTGCTCTTTTGCATCACTAAATTCGTAATTATCCGGTAAAATAATATTTGGAGTGATTCCTTTTAGCTGGTTAGAGCCACCATTGATACGATAAAATTTTTGAATGGTTAATTTTAATGAACCTAGTTCAGGACCTGCAGACGCAGTTAATCCATTTCCGCCATCAAGACTTACATTACGCTGAACTGTTCCTTTACCATAACTCTGTGTTCCAATAATAACTCCACGACCGTAATCCTGGATGGCTGCAGCAAATATTTCTGAAGCCGAAGCACTAAACTCGTTAATCATCACCGCCAAAGGGCCAGTATACAATACTGATTTATCCTTATCACGGTATACACTGGCCTCTCCATAACGGTCTTTTACCTGTACAACCGGTCCATCTTCGATAAACAAACCAACCATTTTAATAACGTCAGGTAAAGATCCGCCACCGTTATAACGCAGGTCCATTATTATACCTTCTACGTTTTCGGCTTTTAATTTATTGATCTCGTTGGCTACATCGCGGGCACAGTTGGCACCATTTGGATTTTCGAAATCGGCATAAAAATCCGGGAGATAGATATAGCCGATTTTACGGTTATCCCTGTTTACGATAGCGCTGCGTGCAAAAGCTTCTTCCTGAACAATTTCGTCCCTGATAAGCGATAAGGTTTTTATGGTTCCGTCTGTTTTTTTAAGGGTAATTCTTACTTCTGTCCCTTTTTTTCCTTTAATCAATTTTACTGCATCTGGTAAATCCATGCCGGTGATATCTACCGGTTCCGCATTACCCTGTGCTACTTTCATAATAATATCGTTTACCTGCACTTCGCCACTTTTCCATGCCGGGCTGCCTGTAATAAGCGCTGTGATCTTTATGTTACCGTCATTTTCCTGTAATTGTGCGCCAATACCAAAAAAGTGACCGCTCATCATTTCATCGAAAGATCTTTTTTCTACCGGGGGAAAAAATTCAGTATGTGGATCCATCGTTTCTGCGATCGTATTGATGTACAGGTTAAACTTGTCATCCATGGTAAATTTATTGCGAAGCCTGTTGAAACTGCGTTCATAGATTTTCCGCACCCTGTCGCGGCTTTCGCGTTCAAGCGTAGTATCAGCTTTCTTAACGAAGTTGGCAGAATCTTTATTCTTTTCACGGATATTCAGGGCTTCGGCATAGCGCTCCAAAACCATATATTTTAATTTCTTGCGCCATATGTCTTTTTGTTCCGCTTCATTTTTTGGCCAGTTTGCTTTTTCCCTGTCCAGTTTTACCACTTCGTTAGCCGAAAAATCGAATGGTTTTTCAAGCAGGCTCATACAGATTTTTTCAGTTTCAGCCATCCGGCCTTTAAAAATGGCTTCCACCGCCGGTACTATTTCCATTTTACCGGTCCTAACCTCGTTATCAACCTGGTTTTCTAAGGCTTTCAATTTATCGATGTCAGCCTGTAAAAAAGTGGCTCTATCGGGATCAACGTCGCTGATAAATTTATTGAACACCTGTTTTGAGAAGGTATCATCAAACTTTTTTGGACTAAAATGCCCTTGTTCGAGCCATTCTCCGACGGTTGTTAGAATTTTTTCGTACCTGGTTGCGGGTTCACTTTTCTCATTGCCCCAAGATTTTGCAACCAGTAAAACCAGTACCGCAATTACAGGCAGCACAAATGGCATCACTCTCTTATTCAGCATATTTTTTAATATTTTCGACATGAAGATTCAAACCTACTGCAAATTGACAATTTCACATGACCACTTATTGAAATTAACAAAGAGTCGTATTTTTTTAAGAATTATTTACTTCTACAACAGATAACCTGAAAAACATTCATTTGTTTTTATTTAAAATCATTTTAATTTTTTTATAGCATTTGGCATTGTTTAACCGGATTTCAAACACGATCCCTATATTTGCGCTCCCAAAAAACGGTAGCTGTAGCTCAGCTGGTTAGAGCATCAGATTGTGGTTCTGAGGGTCGTGGGTTCGAGCCCCATCAGTTACCCCGTTTAATTTTAAAAGGCTGTCCCATAAAAGACAGCCTTTTTTTTATTCAATATTTATGATGAGTACCTGGTTGATTTCGTTGCCCTTTATTTCGGCTTTTATTCATTGGGTAACCATTTGGATGGCACTTAAGATGTTGTTTCATCCCCGCACTCCTAAAAAAATTCTTGGCATCACATTTCACGGTGTTTTCCCGAAAAAACAGCAGCAGATTGCAGAAAACCTGGGCAGGATCGTAGGTAAAGAGCTCTTATCTTTTGATGATATAGAGGCAAAAATCACCGACACCGGAAACATTAGCAGCATTTACCCGATGGTTGAAAACCATATCGATCACTTTTTAAACCACAAGCTAAAAGAATCGATGCCGATGATTGCTATGTTTATTGGTGAAAAAACGATAGAGCAGTTCAAGGCAGTTTTTATGGACGAATTAAAGGAATTGCTTCCAGAATTACTAAAAACCTATGTTGGCAACCTGAAAAGTCAACTAGATCTTGAAAAAATTGTTTACGAAAAAGTTGCGGCATTTTCTTCCGACAGGCTTGAGGATATGCTTAATAAAATCCTGACAAAAGAATTTCGCTTTGTAGAAATTATAGGTGCAATTCTTGGTTTCCTTATTGGCTTATTTCAAATTGGTCTTACTTTTCTTGCCGCTTAAACAATATTCTGCCCCTTTAAACAATTCCTTCCTGTTAAGGTTTAGTTCTCGCATGCTTTATTGTTTGCGAGCGTCCAATGCCTGTAATCTGTTTTAAAGCCAACCTATTACCAAAACAAACTATACCTCTCGCCTCACAATAACTTTTATGAGATCTTACATTTTTACACTTATCGCCTTTTTATTTTTTAGCTATGTACTGGTAGCACAACCAATGGGCGGCCGGCCCGGTGTTGGAATGGGCCAAACAGGCCATTTTTATGGAAAAATAGTGGATGCCGCCAGTGGCAAGGGATTGGATGCTACCTCTGTGCAACTGATTTCTACCAAATTTGATCCCATTACCAAAACGCGGAAGGATACCGTTATAAATGGCATGCTGACGCAACCAAACGGTGACTTTTCTTTGGAAGGCGTGCCTTTTATGGGCGATTATAAACTCAAAATTTCTGCCATAGGTTATAAAGAAGTTGAACAGAAAATTTCTTTTCTCACTCCTGAATTGCAGAAAAAAATAATGGAAGCTTTTGCTGCTTCAGCCGCTGCACAAAAAGCTGCACCACCAGATTCAACAGGTGCCGCGCCCAAACCGGCAGCTCCACCGAATGTTATGGAAATACTGCGTAAGGCAATGGGAAATGATATGAGTAAGCTGATGAGCCTGGCAGATAAAGACCTTGGCAATATTAAAATAACGCTGGATCCTAAAATGCTCGATAATGTTACCGTAACCGGAACACGCAGCATGACACTTGCAGTAGACAGGAAGATTTTTAATGTAGATAAAACACTCGCTGCAAGCGGTGGTACTGCAACAGAAATCATGCGCCAAATTCCTTCGGTAAATGTAGATATAGATGGAAATGTAACCGTTCGAAATACCTCACCCACTATTTTTATTGATGGAAGGCCAACTACCATGACCCTCGAACAAATTCCATCAGATGCCATTCAAAGTGTGGAATTAATTACTAACCCATCTGCAAAATTTGACGCGAGTGGCGGTACTGCAGCCATTCTGAATATAGTAATGAAAAAGAACCGCAAATCAGGCTATAACGGATCACTGCGGGCTGGTATTGACAGCCGGTTAAGACCAAATTTGGGAGGAGATTTCAACTTCAGGCAAGGGAAATTCAACACGTTTGTTTCCGGCATGCTGGCAACAAGAAAAAGTATCAGCAATACAGATATCAATACCAATTATTTTGCGAAGGGCAACCAGCCATCTGCTTCCATTATTCAGGATATTGAAAATACCAGTAAAGGCTACTTTGCTTTTATAAGAGGTGGTACAGATTACTTTATTGATAACCGTAATACGATTACACTGGCAGGTAACTTTACCCGCGGTGTATTTAAGAATGAAGAGCTGAATCAAATGGAATACGATAGTTTCTACAACCCAATAAAGGTGGAAACTGGTTATCGCAAAACAATGGGGGAAGGCTTTTTTCGCAATTTGGGTGGAAGCCTGAGTTTCAAACACCTGTTCGCAAAACCTGGTCATGAATTTACCGCAGATGTGAACGTAAATGCAATGAAAAATCAAAATGATGCGAACTTCTTAAACCAACTATATAATGCCGATAACAGCCCGAAAGGAAAGGAAGTAAAGCAACTAACAAATGGTGGAGGCACCAGCAGTTTTGTAGTAGTTCAAACAGATTATTCCAACCCTCTGACTGACAAAATCAAAATAGATGCAGGACTACGTGGGCAAGTGAGAGAGTTCAGCAGCAAAAACATGAACTATGTGTATGATTATACTACCAGCAAATTTGTAATAAACTCATTTGCAAGTTCGCAGTATAAGTTTACCGACCAGGTGTATGCTGCTTATACAACTGTAACGGGAAAAGCTGGAAAATTAGGTTACAACGTGGGCCTAAGGCTTGAGAGTTCCAATTATAACGGCACCCGTAAAAGCCTGACAAATGTTGATTCTTCTTTCGAAGTAAGTTATCCTATATCAGCTTTTCCAAGTGCTTTTTTAAGTTATAAACTAAATGATAAAAGCGACCTTCAGTTGAATTACTCCCGTCGTATTAACAGGCCTAACTTTTTTCAGCTGATTCCTTTTGTTGATTATACCGATCCGCTGAATTTAAGAGTGGGGAACCCCGGGCTGGTGCCAGAATTTACAAACAGTTTCGAAGTGAATTATAGTTATCAAATTAACAATAATCATAACCTGCTTGTATCATCTTACTATAAACACACTAATGATCTTATTACCGGTTACCAGTATAAAGATGTTAACCAGATCTCAAAGGACAGTGCTATCTATAATACGTATATAAACGCTAATAGTAGTACCCGTTATGGCCTTGAATTAACCAGCAGGGATGCTTTCACTAAAAAGTTTGATGTAACTACTAACCTCAATTTTTACAATGCCAGTATTAACAGCGAAAACATAAAATCAGATCTTAATAACAGCCAGTTCAGTTTTTTCGGTAAGATGACACTAACACAAAAGATCGGTAAAACAAATCAATGGACTATCCAGGCAAATGGCGATTATCAAAGCAAAACAGTGGTACCGGTGAACTCTGGTGGCGGCCGTATGGGTGGCTTTTTCGGTGGATCACAATCAGCTGGCAGCAATGGTTATGTTAATCCAAACTATGGTGTAGATCTTTCAGTTAGAAGAGAGATCATTAAAAACAAGAACGGCCAGGGCTACCAGGGTAATATCACCCTAAGCATGAACGATATTTTCCGCACGAGGATCTATGATGTGGTAACGAGCAGCGACTTTTTTGAACAGGCATTAACCCGCAGGCGTGACCCGCAAATTTTAAGATTACAATTTAACTGGCGTTTTGGTAAAATTGATACCAGTATTTTTAAGAGAAAAAATTTAAAGGGAGAAATGGAAGGCGTGAGTGAAGGTATGAGTGGTGGTCAGTAAAAAATAGCACAATCCAAGTGTAATAGCTAAATAAACTACATCAAAAAAGGGGCGAAATGTTTGAAACATTTCGCCCCTTTCTTTTAAAATTATATTACGTTATTCCGAAGTTGTAGGATCAATAATTGCTGTTACTGCACTTACTGAATTTGCAGGAAAGCCCCCTAGCTGCGCATGCTCCCGCACCATATCTTCATTCGGTGCAATATACACGCAATAAATTTTGTCACCTGTTACGTAACTCTGAACCCATTGAATTTCTGAGCCCATTTTTCTTAGAACATTACAGGAGGTTTCTGCAACCCCGTGCAATTGCTCGGCGCTCAATTTACCAGCACCAGGTATTTCTCTTTCAATTACATACTTTGGCATTGATGGTGATTTTAATTATGAATAAATGGCAAAACAATTTGCAAACCCTGACGAGGTAAATATAAATAAAGTAAAATATGTAAGCAAGCCATTCACCTCGTAAATCGGTATTTTATTTATTGTTTTTTCCTTCCAGCATAGGAACAAAAACAAACAGTTCAAACAATTCTTCGCTAAATGAGCCGTCCTCATTTTTGGTAATACGTTTCATCCTTTGCGAATCGCCTTCATTTACCGGAATTACTAATTTACCGCCCGGCCGCAATTGTTCAACCAGGGCAGGTGGCACAAAAGGAGCTGCTGCTGTTACCAAAATTTTATCGAACGGTGCATACGAAGGCAGGCCCGCAAAGCCATCCCCGTAAAAAAATTTAAGGTTGGGATATTTGCCCTTAAAAACATAATCTTCCTTCTGTTCATCGTATAATTTCTTCTGTCTTTCGATGGTAAAAACCCTGGCTCCTAATTCGGCTAAAATTGTTGCCTGGTAAGCGCTGCCAGTTCCAATCTCCAGTATCTTTTCATAACTTCTTACCTGTAATAATTGCGTTTGAAATGCAACGGTATAAGGCTGGCTAATGGTTTGTCCTTCACCAATAGGAAATGCCCGGTCCTGGTATGCAATTGAGTCGAGTGCGCTATCAAGAAAAAAATGTCGCGGAATATGCATCATTGCTTCCAATACCCTTTCGTCAGTAATATTTTTATTGCGCAGGGTATCTATCAACTGTTTGCGTAAGCCCTTGTGGCGATAAGTATCATTTAATATTTTCATAAGTAACAGAACGGCTTACACCACTTAATTAAACTGCAAGTTAAACTTACCTGCATAAAAAAACCACGCTTGAGATACGTGGTTTTCTAAATAAATAGTTGTATGATATGCTATTAATTCATTTTCAACTAAAGGTTCATATCTTTTATCATGTGGTTAATGCGTTCCATCAGGCCGGCCTGAACTGCGGGATAATCTTCAGCTGTTGCCAACGGTGCATTTACACTGAAATAAAACTTGATTTTTGGTTCTGTTCCGCTTGGCCTGGCACTAACCTTACTACCATCTTCCAGTAAAAATTGCAGCACGTTGCTTTGTGGTAAATCAAGTTTGAAACTCTCCCCTGTTTTCAGGTTACGGCCTACACCCTTGTCTATATCCAATAATTTTTCTACTGCAACGCCTGCAAGAACTTTCGGCGGGTTGTTGCGATAAGATTCCATCATCTCCGCAATTTCTTTCTGTCCGTTCATGCCTTTTTTGGTAATAGAAATCAGGTGTTCCTGGAAACAACCATATTCAACATACAGGTCAATTAATTTTTGGTAAAGGCTACGTCCTTTGTCTTTTTCATAAGCAGCCATTTCGCAAAGCAAAGCCACAGCACTCACCGCATCTTTGTCCCGAACCTGGTCACCAATCATCAGGCCAAAACTTTCTTCGCCTCCTACAACATAATTTTCCTTTCCTTCCTTTTCGCGAATCAGTTCGCTGATGTATTTAAACCCTGTTAAAACATCATAACAGGCAATATTATTAGCCGCTGCAAAACGATTGATCATATCGGTGGTAACAATAGTTTTTATCACCATATCATTCGGCTGGGCAATTCCCTTTGCTTTACGTGCTTCAATTACATAATTGAACGCAAGCACTGCTGTTTGATTACCATTCATCAGCAACCAATTACCATCATTGTCTTTTACTGCAATACCTACGCGATCAGCATCCGGATCGGTACCTAATAAAATATCGGCATCCAATTGTTTTGCCAGCTCCAGGCCAAGGCTCATGGCATCTTTTTCCTCAGGGTTTGGCGAAACAACCGTAGGAAAATTACCATCGGGAATGGCTTGTTCTTCTACCACATGTACATTGTCGAAGCCAAACGCTTCCAGAACTTTTGGTACCAGCATTATGCCACTGCCATGAATGGAAGTATATACAATCTTAAGATCATGCTGGCGCTGGCAAACTTCGGGATAGACGCTCAATCCCTTAACCATGCTGATATAAGCAGCATCTGCTTCTTCACCAATTATAATGATGTTTGCTTCTCCGCCACTCCATTTCACATCATTAACCGAAGCTATTTTATCGACTTCCTTGATTACATTTTTATCGTGAGGTGGCACCAGCTGCGCACCATCTTCCCAATAAGCCTTGTAGCCATTGTATTCTTTTGGATTATGGCTGGCCGTACAAACCACACCACCCTTGCATTTAAAATGTCTAATGGCAAAACTGAGTTCGGGTGTCGGCCGCAAACTTTCAAACAAGTACACTTTAATGCCGTTTGCACCCATCACATTGGCAACGGTTTCAGCAAAAAAGCGGCTGTTATTACGGCTATCGTGCGCTACAGCAATACTTACATTGTCACCAAACGATTGTTTCAGGTAATTGGCGTAACCCTGCGTAGCCATTCCAATGGTGTATTTGTTCATCCGGTTGGTGCCTACTCCCATTATTCCACGAAGTCCTCCCGTGCCAAACTCCAGGTTGCGATAAAACCCTTCCATCAAATCATCCGGGTTTTCTGCCTGCGTTTTTAGAATGATATCTTTTGTATCCTGGTCATAATTTCCACTTAGCCATGTGTCGATCTTAGTTTGAATTGCAGCATCCATAACAAATTCAGGTTATAATGTTTGTGAAGGTGAAATTTCCAATAGCAATAACAAGCGATACTTGTTTGAGCCAGCTAAGATATTGGAAGAAATGATGCAGCCATAATGTATAAACCAATCTCTTTTAATTTTCTGCCCGTAGGTTTGTACTCATTTTATTTGGTCACCAGCATAAAATTTCTATTGAGCATCGTTGTGTCACTCCCTTGTACTTTATTTCGTTCTTCAGCTTTTTGCTGCTGTTTCATTTTGCTGTTTAGTATCCAGGCTTTCACCCAAATTGATACTGTGAAAGTACCGGTTGCCCATTTGGCCAAAATTGATACCATCCGTGGTGTAAAGCCTGCAGAAAAAGAAGACATCATAAGACTGGCTTCCATTGACACTATTAAAGTGCAGCCTGCCATTGATAAAACTACAGTGGTTAGAATAGCCAGGATTGACACAATCAATGTTCGACAAAATCTAACCTGGGATTCCGCTTCGATATCGCCTGCTGCAGGTAATTACCCCATGGATGCGGCAACCGGGCGAAAAAGAATCATACTCAACACTGCGTTACATGCAGGGTTGTATGCAGCAAGCATGGTTGTTTTAAACCAGGCCTGGTATGCCGATTACCCCCGCAGTAATTTCCACACCTATAACGACAGCAAAGAATGGTTACAGGTAGATAAAGTAGGCCATGCCTGGACTGCTTACCAGATAAGCCGTATGAGTATGGCCAGCTGGAAATGGGCAGGTTTAAACCGTAAACAACAAATTTGGTACGGTGGCCTGGCAGGTGCTGTTTTTCAAACCGTAGTTGAAGTGCAGGATGGTTTTAGTGAAGAGTGGGGCTGGAGCTGGGGCGACTTTACCGCCAATTGTTTGGGTAGCGCCTTGCTGATTGGGCAACAACTGGGCTGGAATGAACAGCGGATCAGCCTGAAATTTTCTTTCCACAAACAGAATTATGATGACCCGATGCTAAATGGGCGAAGTGATAGCCTTTTTGGTGCTAGTTTACCTGAAAGAGCATTAAAAGATTATAACGGTCAAACCTATTGGCTGAGTGCAAATATTAAATCGTTTTTCCCTAAAAGCAAAGTACCTGCATGGCTGAATGTGGCTGTTGGTTATGGTGCAGGTGGCATGTTTGGTGGTTACGAAAATTCCTGGAAATCAGGCAACGTAAACTTCGACCGGTCCGATATTCCACGCCTGCGTCAATGGTATCTTGCTCCTGATATCGATTTTACCCGCATACCCACCCGAAGCAAATTTTTAAAAGCAACTTTTTTTGTCTTAAATGCACTAAAATTTCCCGCCCCGGCACTTATGCTTAGCAATGGAAAATTGAAAGTACATGCCATCTATTTCTGACCTGCACCATTTAAAAGTTGCTGTAGCCTGCCAGATCAATCCGCTTTAGCACTTTACTTTGCCGCATGGATATCGATTTGCGCCCTGCGGAAGCAGCTATCATTCATAAAATAAGCGCGGCGGCAAATAAGCTGAACATGCCTTGCTGGCTGATAGGTGGATTTGTGCGGGATAAAATATTGGGCAGGCAAACCAAAGATCTGGATGTGGTTTGTATTGGCGATGGGATTGCCCTTGCGCAGGAAGTAGCAAACCTTTTTTCTCCCAAACCTAATGTTAGCTTCTTTAAAAATTTTGGAACGGCTCAAATAAAAATATTTAGTGCTCCTGCAACAACTATAAACGAACAGGATGAAAAAGTAACAGGCGAAGCTTTTGAAATTGAGTTTGTAGGCGCACGAAAAGAAAGCTACCGGACAGACAGCCGTAAACCGGAAGTTGTGCCCGGCACATTGAAAGATGACCAGGAACGCAGGGATTTTACTATAAATGCACTTGCGATTGATTTGGCAAAAGATGCTTTTGGAAAACTGGTAGATCCATTTGGTGGCATGGCCCACCTGGAGCAAAAACTGATCAAAACACCGCTAGACCCGGTACTTACTTTTAGTGACGATCCATTGCGGATGATGCGGGCGGTTCGCTTTGCTGCACAACTTAATTTCTCGATTGACGATACCACTTTTAAAGCCATCGAAACCGACAAAGACCGCATCAGGATTGTTTCCCGGGAACGCATTGCTGACGAATTGAATAAAATTGTCCTGAGCCCAAAACCCTCCATTGGGTTTATCCATCTTTATAAAAGTGGATTACTTGAGTTGATATTTCCACAAATGGTAGCGCTGGCAGGTGCACAAAACATCGATGGGCATGGACATAAAGATAACTTTTTCCATACCCTGCAGGTTTTAGACAACATAAGTGAACATACAGATAATTTGTGGCTGCGCTGGGCAGCTATTCTACATGATATTGGCAAACCGGCAACAAAACGTTTTGAAGAAGGAACCGGCTGGACATTTCATGGGCACGAAGTAGTGGGAGGCCGTATGGTTCCAAAAATCTTCACTCAGCTAAAGCTACCGATGAATGAAAAAATGCGGTATGTAAGAAAGTTGGTAGAATTACATCTTCGCCCTATTTCACTTACAAAAGAAAATATTACCGACAGCGCCATCCGTCGTTTATTATTTGACGCCGGCGACGATTTCGAAGACCTAATGACGTTGTGTAATGCCGATATAACCAGCAAGAACAAAATAAAAGTGCGGCGTTATATGGCCAATTTTGAAATTGTTAAACAGCGCTGTGCCGAAGTGGAAGATAAAGACCGGGTGCGTAATTGGCAGCCACCAATCGACGGGCAGGTAATAATGGAAACATTTAACCTTGCACCCGGGCGGGAAGTTGGCATTATTAAAAATGCGCTTAAAGAAGCCATGTTGGAGGGCATTGTCGACAATAGTTATGAGGCTGCTTACCAGTTTATGCTGACCGAAGCAGCCAAATTAAACCTGCAACCTGCAAGTATTAAACCCAATCAGCAGTAAACCAGTTGCTTTAAAAGTATTTTCTTTGCAAAACAACAATTGCAGTTAGGCTTACAAATATTTAATTGTAAGCATATATAGTACCACCGCCGAAAAAAGTTATTTGAGGATGTTACTATAGATTGTACCAACTACCTGTAGGTGGCATGATTCATTAACCAGGTTGTTATTCACAATGTAGATTTAAGATTATGGCTGTTTTAAAATTTAGAGTATACTTCGAAGAAGATGAAAGCATTTACAGAGATGTAAGTATAAAGCATAACCAAACCTTTTTTGAATTGCATGAATCTATTCTTAAAGGATATGAATTTGATAACAAACACCAGGCAACTTTTTACCGCAGCAATGACCAATGGTTAAGAGGTCGCGAAATATCACTGGCCAAATACGAAAAAGATTATAAGGCTCCCCCGCTTTTAATGAAAGATACTGTGATCGGCACCGAAATTCGCGATACCAACCAACGATTTGTTTATGTGTATGATTTTGCAAAAAACTGGACTTTTTTACTGGAATTAATTTTGGTAACCAAAGAAGAAAGCAACAAAATAACCTACCCTACTATAAGCCGTAAAGAAGGGATTGGCCCACAGCAATATGGCACCCGGGGATTATTGGGACCTAAGTTCGCCGAGATGGAAGAAAAATACGATCTGCATGAATCAAGAGAAGGTTTTGGTGAAGAAGGAGAAGGAGGTGCAGAAACAGAAGATGACACTATAACCGAAGAAGCGGGTAATGATGATTTTTAAACCCCGTTTATTTGCTTATCTCTTTCGAATAATAACCATCGTTTTTTGAATAAAACAGTCATTGTAATTGCTGGTCCAACGGCTGTAGGTAAAACAGCAGTGGCAATTCAATTAGCGCAACATTTTCAAACCAGTATTATCAGTGCTGACAGCCGTCAATGTTTTCGCGAATTAAACATTGGTGTAGCCAAGCCATCCCCGGATGAACTTGACCTTGTACCTCATTATTTTATCGATTCTCATAGTATCCTGGAACCAGTAGATGCAGCTGTTTATGAACAGTATGCATTGGAAAAACTGCATACTATTTTCTCCAGTAACAATATTGCAATTTTAACCGGTGGAACTGGTCTTTATATTAAGGCACTTTGCGAAGGGCTTGACCAGATGCCAGCCATCCCGCCAGCTACCAGGCAGGAGGTAAGGGACGGCTTTTATTCTTTTGGCATGGAGTGGCTACAACAACAGGTTGAACTTCTTGACCCGGTATATTTTCATTCAGGCGAAATACAAAATCCGCATAGGTTGATGCGGGCGCTTGAATTTGTAAAAGCCACCGGTGAATCCATTAAAACTTACCAGAAAGGCAAACCCGAACACAGGCCTTTTAACATCGTAAAAATTGGCCTGCAACTGCCACGCGAAATTTTAAATGAAAGAATAAATTTAAGGGTTGATGCCATGGTAAGAGATGGTCTCGTTGCAGAAGCCAGGTCTTTAATTGCCTGCCAGCATTTACCAGCTTTACAAACCGTTGGCTACCGCGAAATATTTGATCATTTTAATGGGTTGAGCTCGCTGGATGCCGCCATTGAATTTATAAAACGTAATACCAGGCAATATGCTAAAAGACAGATGACCTGGTTTAAAAAAGACACTGCTTTTAGCTGGTTTAATCCGGGTGATAATGCAGCTGTAGTAACCTTTGCAGAACAAGAAATATTATCAAAAAATACGAGCTATTAATCAATTCGTACTTACCTACAAATTTATTTATGCCAGAACATTATATCTGCGAGCAGCAGTTTGAGCAGGTTGATTTTAGTGTTGATGGTTTAACAGCAACTGAGTTTGAACAATGTACTTTTTCCCATTGTAATTTTTCAACTTTTAGTCCTGGTTCAATAACCTTCATGGATTGCATATTTAATAATTGCAATATGAGCATGGCCAATTTGCAGGGTACTGCCTTGCGGGATGTACAGTTTGAAGATTGTAAATTAGTAGGCATTCATTTTGAAAATTGTAACCCTTTTCTGTTTTCAGCTAGCTTCAAAAACTGCCAGCTACATCTTTCTTCATTTTATGCGATGAAAATAAAGAAGATAAAATTTGATGATTGCGGTTTGCAGGAAGTAGATTTCACCAGTGCGGATTTAACAGGTGCTACTTTCAATAATTGTGATTTAGCAGCTACTCTTTTTAATAAAACAAAACTTGCAAAGGCTGATCTAAGAACAGCTTATAATTATTCCATAGATCCTGAAATTAATGACATCAAAAAAGCCAGGTTTTCCTTGCATGGAATACCCGGCCTTTTAGATAAATATGATATTGTAGTGGAATGAAACAGGAATATTTTTACACTGTAAAAGCTGTAATTATATTTTTACGCCAAAAGTTAATGCCACACTACCCCTGCTATTTTTTCCATCCGCAATAGGGTTAGGTTTGTCACTTAAATAATAAGGCACATCACTTTGCTTTATAAATCCATGCACATAGGTAAGATCAACGAAAAATCCTTTGTTACGGTATCCGGCACCACCGCTTACCAACATTCTCTTACCTAGTAATTGTTTGTCGCTATACGGGCTACTGAGATATGCAAAACCAGCCCTGGCCATAATGGTATTAAATTTCAATTCGCCACCAAGCCTTACATTCAATGCAGTTTTATACCGGCTTTTTATAACGCTATTCAATTCGTCGTAATACTCAAAATCATCGCTGGATCCAGTGGTACCCGAAGCACTATACCGGGTTCCGCCATAATTTACTACCTCAACATCAGCCGTTAAAAAACCTTTTTGTTTTTTAATATCACTCACTTCATTAAGTACCCACGAACCACTCGCAATGAACTTTAATGGAGTTCTTACCTGGTATTCGTAAGTGCCAACATCTGGATTGTCTTTCAGTTCTTCGCTGGTTTTAGACATTGGCTGTGGGTAAGTTGTATAATTTTCAGTATTGGTAACAATGGATGACCTTATTTGATCCGTCATGGAAGCAAACGTGGGAGTATGCAAGGCCAGTCCTAACCTAAGTCTTTCTATTGGCCGGATAATCATACCAAGTTTCGCATTGAATCCAATACCAGTTGTGGTATATTTTTCTTTGTACTCGAAAAAACTAAATCCATTTAGTGCATTTTGAGTTGCATCTTCTTCGCGAAAGGTTTGATCTTTCGTATACGAATAAAATGGAACATTGATACTTACGCCCAAATGCAATTGATCATTGAAACTGTTACCATAGGCTAAGGCTATTTCATGCGCACCACCTTTTGTATCAACAGTATTAAACTGGTTAACACCACCCGTGCCGGATTCATTGCCCGGAACCGGCACATTGCTTTGGTATCCCCTTACATTCCCCTGCGGATCACTTAAAGTATCTACCAAAAAAGTCCAATAGGCAAGCGATGATCCAAAAATATAGTTCTGTTCTGCATCACCAACAGTTGCCTGATCATTTGCGAGCTGCTCAACATACTGCTCGCTCCAACTGCTGATTTTATTTAAACCACTATATTGAACACGATTGTTATAATTAGCCAGTTGATTGATGGAAATAGAAAAAGCGGAACTCCTTGTTGGATTGTTTTGTTTTATACCTCCAAAAACAACGCCGGAGGTACCATAGCTGAAAGCATTGTCTTTCCCATTATTTGACGTGCCACGGTAGCTGTATTTATTGTTTAAAAAATTGAAACCGGGTGAAATCACAAATTCCTTGTTTTTATATAAACCAATACCCGCCGGGTTAATATGGGCTGAAGTAAGATCGCCTCCAAGGGAAGCTCCCGCACCACCAATTGCCTGGTTGCGGGCCGTTCCGCCGGGTAATGGAAAACTATATCTCAGCGCATCCTCAGGCAATTGTGCCATACTAAAAGCAGAAGAAATCAAAAAAATCGCAAGAAACAATTTACGCATAATGGTATAAAAATGAAGGTGCAGCTACCTGTTTCAAAAAGCTTAAAACAAACCTGCACCTATATTCTACTAAATTAATATCTCTGATGGATTAGTCTAATTACCACCACGACCGCCGCGTCCACTGCTGCTGCTACTGCTGCTGCCGGAAGAAGTACGGCTGCTTCCGCTGTTGCTACTGCCGGAAGACGAGTTGGAATTGGAATTACTGGAGGGTGTAAAAGTTCGTGTCGGCCTTTCATAGCTACTACTGCTGTTACTATTGTTGCTATTTTTATTGGAACCACTAAAAATAGTGCGGAACTGGCTGTTGGAATAGGATTGCGTGTTACGGCTGTTCCTTGTATTTCCTAAACCACGATCATACGTTCTGTTGGAATAACCAGTTAAACCCGGGCGGGAACTATTGGTGTATACAGGTCGTTTGTTTACAATAATAACCGGGTAATAATAACCCGGGTTGTACCAGTTGTTAACGCTCCATGGGTTGTAATAATTAGTGTAAGCAAAAGTATTAAAGCCAAACGGGCGGTTGAAGGAGTTGAAATTATTATAAAACCCCCAGCTACTATTGCATTGGCATCCGCCGTTATAACCATACCAGTAATCGAGATCATCAATACTGCTCCACCTTCCGCCATTTCTAACCTTCATTCTCAGGTAAGCGTCGTCTTCATCCTGGAAATAACTCTGGTAACCACCATCATTGGTAATTTGCTGGGTTCTTCGTGGTGTTTCTCTTGCAGTTTCAGTTTCACTGGAAACTCCATTCTGATTAGTGGAATAATACACATCATCTGGTGTTTGACCTGTCTTATAAGCTGCCGAACAACCCGCCAGCAGCAGGCTTGCCATAACTATTGGAAGGAAGTAACTTTTCATAAACAATTTATTTAAGCTAAGGTAACTAATAATAAAGGGTGCCAATTGCTAAATTCTACTTGTATGACAGCAAAACTGTTTAGAAGAGTGTTAAGACTTATCTAAATATCAAATGCTATTTTCGCCGCAAACAGAATGGTTCAATTTTAGAACATTGCAATTGCTGACTTGCATAAAAGCGCTTACGCAAAAGTACTTAAACCGCTTCTGATTCATTCTGATTTACGACATCAAAAAATTATGAGTAAAGAAATTACATCGAGAGCACAGGATTATAGTCAATGGTACAATGACCTGATCATTAAGGGAGGATTAGCCGATTATAGTGCCGTTCGGGGTTGCATGGTTATAAAACCCTATGGATATGCACTTTGGGAAAAAATGCGTGACCAGCTTGATAAAATGTTTAAAGACACGGGGCATGTAAATGCTTATTTCCCGCTATTTGTTCCCAAAAGCCTATTTGAGGCGGAAGAAAAAAATGCGGAAGGTTTTGCGAAAGAGTGTGCAGTAGTTACACACTATCGTTTGATAAATGATCCCAATAATAAGGGAAAATTGATGGTAGACCCTGATGCAAAGCTGGAAGAAGAACTAATAGTAAGGCCCACCAGTGAGGCAATTATCTGGAATACTTATAAAGGCTGGATTCAAAGTTATCGTGACCTTCCCCTGCTGATTAACCAATGGGCAAACGTAGTTAGATGGGAGATGCGCACACGCCTTTTTCTTCGTACGGCAGAATTTTTATGGCAGGAAGGGCATACTGCACATGCTACTCAAACTGAAGCTGTGGCCGAAGCCAGGTTGATGCTGGACGTATACGCCGAGTTCGCGGAAACTTACATGGCTTTACCAGTAGTAAAAGGTATAAAATCGGAAAGTGAACGCTTTGCCGGAGCGGTTGATACTTATTGTATTGAAGCCCTGATGCAGGATGGCAAAGCTTTACAAGCAGGTACGTCGCATTTTCTGGGTCAAAATTTCGCGAAAGCTTTCGATGTTAAATTCAGCGATAAAACAAACAAGCTGGATTATGTTTGGGCGACCAGTTGGGGCGTTAGTACGCGTTTGATTGGTGCCCTTGTGATGGCACACAGCGATGACCAGGGCTTAGTTTTGCCTCCTTCCATTGCACCCATCCAGGTTGTAATTGTTCCGATTTACAAGGATGAAGCTCAACTTGCCCTGATCTCAGATAAAGTTTCCGAAATAACGAAACAGCTAAAAGCCCTGGGTATTTCTGTAAAATACGATGATAATGATAATGCAAGACCAGGATGGAAATTTGCTGAATACGAAATGAAAGGCGTTCCTGTAAGGCTGGCACTTGGCAACCGCGACCTTACAAATAATACGGTTGAAGTAGCCCGGCGTGATACGAAAGAAAAGAGTACTGTTAGTTTGGATGGTATCTCCGGTCACATTAAAAACCTACTGGAAGAAATTCAAATCAACCTGTTTGAAAAAGCCAGGAGTTACCGCGATGCCCATATTACACCTGTAAATACCTGGGAAGAATTCCTGGATGTACTGGATAATAAAGGTGGATTCGCCTCCGCCCATTGGGATGGTTCAGCTGAAACTGAAGAAAAAATTAAGGATCAAACCAAAGCAACTATCAGGTGCATTCCGTTGGAAGCCAGTGAAGAAAATGGCACTTGTATTTTGAGCGGAAAAGCAAGTAAACAGAGAGTGCTTTTTGCGAGGGCTTATTGATCTTTAATTCAGCAATGAAAAATGTCCTTCATAATTCAAGCTTGAACTTTGGCGCTCACCTGTTTTAAAGTTAGTAAATTCTAATACCTTAAATAAACACCTTATGGTAAAAAAGGTAACTGCGTTTGTTCAACGGATGTTATCCAAATCACCGGCTATTGTAAATTTCATTATACTCATAAGAAATCAATGCAATATGGTTATCCAATGTCATCTTTCCAATTATGCAGATTCCAGCATAAACGGGGAAAATCTCGTTGTTGATTCGGTATCACCCGAATGCTTCAACGTGATTGACGTGGGCGCTAATAAAGGAGACTGGACAAATTATTTTATTGAAAAAAATCAATCAGCTAAGGTTCTTTTATTTGAGCCATCTTCAAATGCATATAATTATTTGTTGAAAGCATTTGATTCAAATCCAAACATTACCATCGATAACGAAGCATTATCTGATTCAGAAGGAGAAACTTATTTTTTCGAGGAAGATGATATGGGAGAAACATCATCTCTTGTTTCTTCATTCAGTAACACCAGTGCAAAAAAAACGCTGGTAAAAATAACCACCATCGATAAAGCTTTGGAACGTCATAACTTATCTAAAATCGATTTTTTGAAAATTGATGCTGAAGGTTATGACCTGCATGTTTTAAAAGGAGCAACCAAAACTTTAGCGCAGCAAAAAATTAAATTTCTGCAATTTGAATATAACGCACCCTGGGCAGAAGCTGGCAGCACTTTGATTGACGCGATTAATTTTTTAAAGCAGCATGGCTACGAAACGTTCTTAATAAACCAACATGGTTTATATAAATTAAATTATAAAAAATACGGGGAGTATTTCAGGTACAGCAACTATTTTGCTACACCTGTTACCAATACAAAAGCAATAGCACATTTATTGAAGGGTGATAGATAATAAAATCAAACCTATTTATCACAAGGCATATGTATAAAGTGCTTTACCTACATACCGGCAAAGATGATTTCTTAAACTTGTGCACCTTCCACGGCATGCGAAGCTTGTTAGGTGAAAACTGTGTTGACGTACCACGTTTTGACGAAGCTTACTCTACCTTGCCGGATAAATCGAAATACAAGGGAGGAGGTTTTACAGTATATGGTTTATTGCCAGATATTCCATCGTTAACTGCCAAACGTGCTAATTGGGAAAACGAGATAGATCAATATGATTTAATACTCATCACTGATATCGTACTGCTCTGGCAAACTGCATTTAGGATTGCCCATACTTTTCCAAATAAGAAAATTGCATTGCTGGATGGTAGTGACAGTACTGCCTTATTTCCTTTTGAATCGTTGGCAAGAAATTTAAAGAAGAATGCCGGCGCTTTTCGTAAAAGTTATCATCAATTTATCTATTTCAAGAGAGAGCATTTTCCACAGGAATCATTTGGCACCCTGAGAAAATACATACCCGGTAGCTTGTTGGATGGTTTGAAGATTTTTCCGGAAATACACCCGGTTGCTTTTTCAATTCCTGCTGAAAAGATCACGAAGGTTACCTCTGCAGACAAAACAAAATTGTTCCCCACGCAAATAATTGACGCCGAAATCGCGGAAAAAATTGAAACAGTATTTAATCCGCTGGGATCTGATCAAAGATATTTTGAGATAGAACAAAAATATTTTAAAGATCTGCAACTATCCAAATATGGCATCACGGGTAAACGAGCTGGATGGGATTGTATGCGACATTATGAATTAGCTGCCAATGGAAGCGTGATATGTTTCAAAACGTTAAAGGATAAGCCTGCCACTTGTGCGCCTCATGGTCTGAATAGTTCCAATTGTATTGATTACAACAATTACGAAGATCTTATGCAAAAGATCAATTCCATTGATTCAAATGCTTACGAACAATATCTTAAACAATCCTATTACTGGATAGAAAATAATACAACAGTAAAAAGAGCGGAACAAATTCTAAGTTCCTGTTTTGGGTGATCTTTTTTTTGTTTCAGTTGTTAGAATTTTCTTTCAAACATATTTACCTTTTAATACCTAACCAGGTTGCCGTGTTGGTATTTGTAGCAATTTATTTTCAATGAATTTTTGGAAACGATTAATTAGCCGGTTAAGAAATGCAGGAGACAGCAAGGGTCAGTTATCGCTGAAGGACAGGATGACGGCCTTAAAAAACTTACCTGCCTTTTTTTCCCTCGTTTGGGAAACCAGCAAAACAATGACAATCCTTAACTGCTTTGTCAGGTTAATGCGGTCTTCGCTGCCCCTTGCAATGTTGTATGTAGGAAAGCTAATTATCGATCATGTGATTTTGCTGAGTAAACAACCCGGAGATGTTTCCCTGGACCATCTATGGTTGTTATTGGCAATTGAATTTGGACTTGCAATTTTATCAGACGCATTAAGTCGTGCAACCACCTTACTTGATAGTTTACTGGGTGATCTTTTCAGTAACAATACATCGGTTAAAATAATGGCACATGCTGCCACTTTGGATCTTGATCAATTTGAGAACTCTGCTTTCTATGATAAGCTTGAAAGAGCAAGGCAACAAACCATTGGTCGTACCATTTTACTTTCCCAGGTATTAAGCCAGGTGCAGGATATTATCACGATGGGATTTCTTGCTGCAGGATTACTGGTATTTAATCCCTGGTTGATGGCCCTGTTGCTGGTGGCAATAATACCTGCTTTTTTAGGTGAAATCTATTTCAACGATAAAACCTATGCATTAAGCCGGAGACAAACGCCCGAGCGACGTGAGCTGGATTATATGCGTTTTCTCGGAGCGAGTGATGAAACGGCGAAAGAAGTAAAAATGTTCGACCTGAGTTCGTTCCTTATCAAGCGTTTTAAAACCTTATCAGGTAAGTTTTATACCGATAACAAAAAGCTTGCGATTAGGCGTTCTGCCTTTGGAACGCTTTTCGCGGTGCTTGGCAGTGCCGGTTATTATGGTGCTTATGTATTCATTTTATTAAAGGCTGTTACCGGTGCCATTAGTATCGGAGATTTAACTTTGCTGGCCGGCTCATTCAGGCAAATGCGCAGCTTGCTCGAAGGCATTCTTATTCGTTTTACCAGTGTTTCTCAGGGAGCTGTATACCTGGGAGATTTTTTTGATTTTTTCAAAATAAAACCCAACATCATACAGGCGTACAATCCACACCCGTTTCCAAATCCCATCAGCACAGGATTTGAATTTGAAAATGTAGGTTTTAAATATGCCAATTCAGAAAAGTGGGCTAACAGGCATTTAACTTTTACACTTCATCCTGGTGAGAAACTGGCACTGGTGGGCGAAAATGGCGCTGGTAAAACCACGCTGGTGAAATTGCTGGCCCGATTGTATGATCCAACGGAAGGAAGAATTTTACTGGATGGGATTGACCTTCGCGAATATGATCTTTTTCAACTGAGAATGAATATCGGTGTGATATTCCAGGATTTTCTGCGTTACCAAATGAGCGTATCACAAAATATTGCAGCGGGAAATATTACCGAAACTGAAAACCGGCCATTAATTGTTTCTGCCGCTGAACAAAGCCTGGCTCATCCCATGATAGAAAAACTACCTGCACAATACGACCAGGTACTTGGCCGTCGCTTTAATAACGGTGTAGAATTGTCGGGAGGCGAATGGCAAAAAATTGCGCTTGCAAGAGCCTATATGAAAGATGCCCAGGTAATTATACTGGATGAACCAACAGCTGCCCTCGATGCCCGTGCAGAATACAATGTATTTCAGCGTTTTGCCGAACTTACAAAAGGCCGTTCGGCTGTTCTTATTTCCCATCGTTTTTCCACTGTTCGCATGGCCGACCGTATACTTGTTCTTGATAAAGGGAAATTGATAGAATCAGGAAACCATGAAGCCCTGATTGCTCAAAATGGCAGGTATGCCGAACTCTTTCATCTACAGGCTGCAGGCTACCGGTAACGTTAAGCAATCGCTTAATAAACGCAATTTTACTTTCATTTAAGGCATATAAGTTTAACCTTATTTATTGCTTGGAAGTGGGCTTATGGCAGGGTTTTTTAACCTGATCATCAAAACTAAAACCATGGAAGACAATAAAAAAATGGTACCTGGTGAGCCAAAGATCAAAACCGATGAAGGTGAAGTTCCTAAAACTCCTGCTGAAAAAAAACTTCAGCAGTCCGATCCCCAACTCACAGAATTAAAAGGATTTATTGACCCCAAAGAAGAATTAGAAGTAAAGGGAACCGATAATCCATTTTAATGAGTATTGCTATAATTGATCAACAGTATATTTCCTTCAACCGATAAAGGATTACCTGTAGTTCAAATGTGCCTGAGTTTTAAAATTTATAATTGTTCTTTTTAAGAAAAGGACTTTATTAGCAATCGAAAACAATAAAAGACAAGCACCTCTTTTCTTTACTTTTCAAAGAGTATTCGCAACCGATATTCCCTCCATTTTTCAGAAATATTTCACTTCCAGTGGCATGATAATTTTATGCTTTGAAGCGGTGGACTACTAACAGCAAGTATTTAAATCACTACAATAAAATAATTACCATGGTAGAAAGTGAAGATTTTTCAGCAGGTAAAGACAAGCGAAATGAACGTGACATTTCAAATTTTAATGATGATACTAAAATGTCTTCCGGGGGATTTGGAGAAGAAAATGTATCAAGAGAAAATACTGAATTTCCTGACCGCGATATGAGGGACGATTTGCGTGCAGGAGGAAGAAATAGTAGCGGAAGTATAAGTGCTACGCATAACGATATTTTTCAAAAAGAAGCAACAGGAGCTGAAGATGCAGGTACTCTTAGAGATATCGACAAGGATACTCCTACCATGAGCAGCCATCCGTCCAACTCTTATGATACAGATTCAAGACAGGAAATGAATGCGCAACCTGGTAGTGGCTTAACGGCTGCAAGCACTCGTTTTGGTGATGAATTTACCGAAAGAGACAATGACATTTTAGCTGGTAAAAAAAGTGATGCATGGGTTGAAGATGAAGCTTCAAGAGCAAGCGCGAGGTTTGGTGAAGAGTTGGGTTCGGTAGAAAGAAACTTATATCCTACAGATGTTACACGAGCCACCATAACAGATGATCTTACAGATGACAATGATGCTTTAACCAATCGTTCTGGCACGATAACAGATCCTGCCGGCGAACATACAAATGAAGATAAAAATCTCTGGGAAAAAATTAAAGATAAAGCTGAAGATATTGGAGAGGGGATAAAGAAAGCTTTTGATTAAAAAGCTTTCTTCAGTAAAGAAGGAAAGCCTGCAGTAAAATGCAGGTTTTTTTATTTTACATGTAAAACCCGGTCTTCGAAATCATCTTTTATTACAAACTCGAATAACCTTTTATCTTCATTGCAAAAACATGGAAAACCAAATAGAACCATCCATTTTTGATCTCCGGATAGATCATGAAGCAGGCAATTATTTAATTGATATTGCCAGGTGGGCAAAGTTGTTTAGCATACTCGGACTAATTGCTGGCATACTGATTATTTTAGCAGGCATCGTTACTGCCCTATTCAATTCTTCTTTAAACAGCCTTGCAGGTTTTCGTGGACTTGGTCCATTTGTCGGTATTTTTTCAATGCTTTTTGGTACCGTTTATTTTTATCCGAGCTGGTTACTTTTAAAATTTGCAACTAAAATGCCTGCTGCTTTAAAAATAGGAGATCAGCTACTCGTAAACGAATCACTCAAAAACCTAAAAGGATGTTTTAAATTCTGGGGGATAGTTTCACTTATAATCGTAGGACTTTATGCCCTGATTTTTCTCTTAGGATTATTTAATTCCCCGGTGTAAGCTAATTGACATTACTCCTAAAAACATTCCCATCAATTTACTTACCGTAACATAGTATTATCAAAAATCGCCCGATACCGCAGGTATATCCCTCCTGATGGCTTTATTGTACTTACGCTCTTGTTTCTTATCTCTTTTTACACCGAGGTTGGTTAGTAAACCACTGATAGCAATTTTACTCCAGTAATTGTAAATGCCTTTGTTGCGCAATCTTTCCTGGTATAAAGTATTTTTTCTCGAATCATCATTCGACCGAACCGGAATATTAATTACCCAGTTAAAAAAGCTAGAGAGAAAATATTTTTTTTCTCCCTTCTTCAGTATTGACAAGCGAAGGTTGTGATAACGCATATCCATCGAACCATACGCTACAAAATCATTGGCTCCTACTATCAACAGCATACTGTCGATAATACCCCTGTCTATTTTAACCGAGACAATTGGCACCAACAAAGGATTGAGTGCTGCAAGCGGCATTCTTCCCATACGGGCACGCATAACAAAACCCTGGATAGTATCAACATATGATTGTTTAAATCCAAGTAATAAGTCCCCCTGGCCCATGATTTGTGCACGCATTCTTACCCGTAAACTATCGTTCTGGTGGTAGTTATAATTTTTTACATTGTACATAAACCCATTTATATCACTAAAGAAGATATTCGCTTGCCGCTTCGATTTTTCCGGTAATAAAGTATGTTTTACATAACCGTTTGTTACCTGTATTGTATCAAGCGAAAATTGCAAAGGAATATTTTTGAAAGAACTGGCAAGCAGTGGCCGGTAAGTAACTGTGTCGGGACCATGCGTTTTATCTTTTTCCGTTAAAAAATTAAGGCGGTCAGCAACCAGGAATCCCGCATTAAATTTCCTGTTACCTGCGTTACCTGATAATTGCCAATTGCGAACCTGGGTATAACCAAGTCGCAAGGTGTTGTAATCTTTTTCAATAGGTGTACTTCGCCAAAACGAATCTTTATCCAATAAAGGAATCAATGTTAAACTATCCATTGAAAAGAAAGGATTTGCTGCGGAAACATAGGGATTATAAACAGATAATGCGAAATGCCCTGACTGTTGTTTTACCGTTTCTGCATTGCTCCACCAATCGGCATGTTTTAACAGGTAAGGCAGAGACATAGAATCGCTGCTGGAATAAGTATAATTATGTAACCCTGCAGAAGCTGACCCTATAAAAAAGGGATGTTCATTGCCAGTTTCTAATGAAAGATCCTTTACTTCTGCACTGTCAACAAAGGCCAGTAGTTTTCCATTTATTGTATTGTAGCTCAATGCATGTGTTTTCATAGAAACGGATGCAGGCTGGTACATTGTTTTACCGGAATTGAAAACCGGTTGTATTAATTGAACCTGCAAGCTATTAGCAGTAATAGTATTCTGGCTTTTTTTACTTTCAACATCTTGCATAATAATTTTCGAGTCATTGCTGGCTATTGAGTGCAACGCATTTTTATTTGCAAATTGAAAGTTGATTACAGGCTGATCAATTAAAAGTGATCTAATATAAAAATCTGGCAACTGCAACCCAGAACTTTTAAATTCATTCACCTGTTTGCTACCTATAAATTCGGGTTTATACAATGTAACTTCTTCTGCCACCAAATCTTTTGAGAGTGAATTCACCAGTGATGTTTTTACACTGAGTATTGGCACCGAAATACTATTGATACCAGAAGCTTTTGTGGGTTTGTATACGACATCGTTTGCAATAAAACTCCCGGGTTGATTAACTACTATTCCTGATGCTTTAATAGATAGACTGGGCGTATTAAAATTGGTTATTCCAGTAGCGATATTCACATTTTTCCAGGAAGCTTTTCCTTTATCAAACAAGAGATTGCTGCCACTTATTTTAATATCAGCGACATGCAGATTTTTATTTCCCTGTATCCAATCAAATTCCAATGGCCCGGTTTGGATATTAGAAATGTCAAAAGCAGGTGTTTTATTTACCCCGACATTTTTGTTACGCATGGGATTACTATTGATAGTGATCCTGCCTTTTTCAATACTTACATTATCAAGTTGTATTTGTTGCAACTTTGTTATGTCAAACTTGTTGTTTTTATCTTCGATACTTATCCCCTGTAAATCAATTTGCAATTCACGTCCTATATTACCAGAAACTTGTTGCAGGTAAACACCATTTTGCGTATTGTTTAATTTAGATCGCTCAACTTTTAAGTTCACATTATCACCTGTAACATTAAAAAAAGAAGTTGACAATGCGGTAGCAGAACCTATAATATCCATCACAGATTTCGAAGCCAGCAAATGCCTGGCATCTATTTCAGTGTTGAGATTTTCGATGGTTACTTTACCTGCTGTTTTTCTTTTGGGCAATAAAATTATTGTGGAATTATGTATACTCAAATGCCGGATATCGAGACTTGGTTGTAATGAATTGGCAATGGCCGCGACCGTGGCATCCGCATCTCTTTTTTTCTCAGATTGTTGTATATCAATAACAAGCTTCGGATTATCCAAAATCAGGTTATCCGCCTTCAGCTTCGATTTTAATAAATCATCAAAAGAAAAATTTATCACTCTTAAAGAAGGAATAGTAATACTACTTTCAGAATTTCTGCGCTTACCATTTAATGACCTGTAATAATTAATCAAAACAAGATCATTGTGATCGATTATTAATTTCTCAAAGGTTGATTCATTAATGGCATTATCGTAATTGTTGGTATATCCCGTTACCTTGAAAGCCAGGTTACCAACCTGCAATGGTTTCACATCATCATTGCGAAACAAGACCTCGCTGATACCCAGGCTGTCCCCGTTTAACTGTATGTTAAGTGGCCCCGATGGAGAACCGGTTCGCAAACTATAACTGATCTTGCTTACCTCCACTGCATGAAGAATCATAGGAACCGTTAGAATTCTTTTATTAACTGGCTTGCGTTTATCTTTTAAACTAAAAATTTCTTTATCAGAAAAATCAAAGAAAGTAGCGCCATCATACGCGGTCAATGTATCTACTTCTACAACGCCTTCTTTTAACCAGCGTGGCCAGTTAAAATTTCTCAATTTTATATTTGATAAGTTGATGCTGTCTACGGTGCCATTATTGTTGTTTTGAAAGAGATTAAACCTGTTTACTGTAAACACATTTTGTTTTGTATCGAGTAACAAATTCTCCAGGTAAAGATTGGCGGAAGTATCAGGCAACTGAATAAAAGGTTTATCAATAAACAACCTGATATCTGCTTCAAAATTTACTGCACTGTCACTTTTGTTTTTTAGTGTAACAGCATGCAGGTTGTTTATGTCCAGGTAAATATGATTTACTGAAAAAGGATGGCTTCCCTGTTTACTTTGCAGGTAAGTTAATCCTGCGTTATCTATTTTGCACTTTTCAACGTTGAAAGCGGATAAGGTAGATACTAAAGCATGCTGAATATCTGCCAGGGCAAGGTTTAGCGGTTTACGCGTTACCGAGGTTGTATCTGTATCATAAACCCTAACCATCGGGTGAATGAGATGAACTTTGCCAAGGGCAAAATTCTTATTGGTAATCAGCGGCCAAAGTTTAATTACCTCTACAAATAGAGAATCAGCCGTTGCAGAATAATAGGTATCAGCATGTGTACTGTCTACCGGCAACAGCTGAAAACCTGTAGCGCTGATGGTGAGAGGGTTATACCTGAAACGAACCTTATTTGTTTTAACCCGGTACCTGCCATCGGATGCTTCCACCACAATGAGATTCAGAATTTGGCGGGAACGATATACAATTAGTAAATGCAGGCTGGTTAACACAACGGCAATAACAAGCAATAACAGGCCTGTTCGTTTTACCATCTTGTTCACCCGCATACTTTTCCAAAATTTCATCTAAAGTACGACCGAAAAATTCGCTGGTATGTTGCATAAACACTAAAGCTTATTTCAATAGCCACTGTAATCCCTTCAAAACATTAAGAAACGGGAGCTCCGTTGTTTATTGCTGCTTCCGGATTTATGAAATACAGTTTGCCACCGGCGTCTTCCGCCATCAGGATCATTCCCTGGCTTTCTATCCCACGCATTTTACGGGGAGCAAGATTAGCAACAACTACTACCTGCTTTCCAGTAATTTCCCCCGGTGTAAAATGTAAAGCAATACCACTTACGATGGTTCTTATTTCTGTACCCAGGTCCACTGAAAGTTTTAGAAGTTTATCGGCCTTCTGCACTTTTTCTGCAGCAATTATCGTCCCTATTTTCAGATCTAGTTTGCCAAAATCATCGTACTGAATTTCAGGCTTATTTTCAATTGGTTCAGCTGGCTGCACAACCACTTCTTCCTTTGCAAGAGTACTGTTTGCAGGTGCATTATTTTTCAACTTTACTATTTGGGTTTGAATTTCTTCATCTTCAATTTTTCTGAATAACAATTCGGGTGCACGTAAGGTATAACCAACACTTAATAGTTTTTCTTTGCCGCCATTGTCCCATTCCAGCATCTTATCAACCACCTTCATCATGTGTATTAATTTTCTCGCGGTATTGGGTAAGAAGGGATGAATGTAGATAGTGAGGTTCGCGGATAACTGCAAACAAACATGCAACGTGTTATCAATCACCTGCTGCGCTTCGGGTGTTGGCTGTCCATTTTCACCTGCCTGTTTTGCAACTATCCATGGCTGTTTTTTTTGCAGGTACTGGTTCCCTTTTCTTGATAGATCAATGATGGCAAATAAAGCATCCCGGAATTTATACTGCTCAATACAATCTTCCACCAGCTGCTTTGTATTTTTGATAGCAGCAAAAACCTGCCGGTCTTCATCATCCATAATAGCCGCATGTAGCGGTGGCACCTTGCTGTTGCACAATTTGTGCATCAATACAAAAGTTCTGTTTACAAAATTGCCGAAGATGCTTACCAGCTCACTATTGTTTGCATCCTGGAAACCCTTCCATGTGAAATCACTGTCTTTGGTTTCCGGCGCTATCGTGGTAAGGTAATAACGCAATACATCTTCACAACCGGGAAAGTCAACCAGGTATTCGTGTGCCCAAACTGCCCAGTTACGACTGGTGCTTACTTTCTCTCCTTCGAGGTTCAAAAATTCATTAGCTGGCACATTATCGGGTAATACGAAGTTGCCATGAGCCTTCAGCATGGCAGGGAAAATGATACAATGAAAAACGATATTATCCTTTCCAATAAAATGTACCAGTTTGGTATCATCATTACACCAGTAATCGGCCCAATTGGGCGTTAATTCCTTGGTTGCACTGATATATCCAATAGGTGCATCAAACCATACATACAATACTTTTCCTTCTGCATCCGGTAATGGAACTTTGATGCCCCAATTGCTGTCGCGGGTCATCGCCCTTGGGTATAAGCCACTATCCAACCAACTTTTACATTGGCCATAAACATTATTTTTCCACTCTTTGTGTTCTTCCAGGATCCATTCTTTCAGCCATGGTTCATAATTATTCAATGGAAAATACCAATGTTTGGTGGTTCGTTTAACAGGTGCATTGTTGCTTAGTGCACTCCGGGGATTTATTAGCTGTTCAGGACTCAGCGAGCTACCACATTTTTCACATTGATCACCGTAGGCATTCGGATTGGCACATACAGGGCAGGTGCCAATTATGTACCGGTCGGCTAAAAAAGTCTGCTTCTCTTCATCGTAATACTGTTCTGTTTCTTTTTCTTCAAACAAGCCCTTATCATACAAAACTGTAAAGAAATCGGAAGCTGTTTGGTGGTGCACTTTGTTTGAAGTACGACTATAGATATCGAAAGAAATACCGAGTTTTTCGAAAGAATCTTTGATCATTTCATGATACTTATCTACCACATCCTGCGGGCTAACACCTTCTTTCATGGCGCGGATAGTGATGGGAACACCGTGTTCATCGCTACCGCCAACAAATTTTATGTCCCTTTTTTTTGACCGCTGAAAACGTACATAAATATCTGCCGGTAAATAGCAGCCGGCAAGGTGCCCAACGTGAACGGGCCCATTGGCATAAGGTAATGCAGCTGTTACAAGAATGCGGTTATATGATTTTTCCATGAGAATAGTCCTTATTGTAAAAACCCCGGTCAGGAAGTGTAATTCGTCAGCCATGAATATATCCTCCAGGATAAGAATGAATTTAGTTCATCCATCTTCCTGTAAACATTTCACAGATCAGAAACCAGTTCTACCGATTTAAGATTAAAAATTGGCGGCAAAAATACCGAAATGAAAGTTTGGCGGGTGGCAATTGTTAGGGACGGCTGTTTTTCATTTCCCGGGATTGAACTTAAGTTAAACTAGTTTTCTACGCTTTTACAAGTGTTGGCTTTGATATCAACATCAACCCTAAAAAGGTCAGTAATCCATTTATTACCAATAATTCCAGTCCAATTTCAAAGCCAGCAAATAATTGTTTTTGGAATTTATCTATAAAGAAACAAATCACAGGGGATGCAATACAAACCAGAGGCACCAATTTTCCGTTTACATTTTTTTTGGTAAGTATGCCAAAACTAAATAAGCCCAGTAATGGCCCGTAGGTATAGGCAGCAACCTTTAAAATCACCCCAATCATGCTGGGACTGTCAACCCATTTAAATACCATTACAAATACAAGAAAGATAAAAGCCACCGTTAAATGTACCTGCCTGCGAAGCCGTTGTTTTGCGGCATCGGTCATATCCGTCCGGCGTTGCATACCGATAATATCAATACAAAAAGAAGATGTTAATGCTGTAATGGCTCCATCTGCACTGGGGAATAATGCAGATATAAGTGCGATTATAAAAATGATCCCGATAAAGGGAGGCATATGCTCCAATGCTACTACAGGGAACAAATTATCGCCCACTGCTGTAACGCCAAACCGGTCTGCGTACATGTATAGCAAACCTCCCAAAAACAAGAACATCAATATTACCGCCAGTAAAATAATACTTAGCGTAACCATGTTTTTTTGCGAATCTCTCAACGTACGAACGCTGATATTTTTCTGCATCATTTCCTGGTCCATACCAGTCATGGTTAGTGTAATAAAAGCACCGGCAATAATTTGTTTTACGAAAAACAATTTGCTATTTGGATCGGTAAAAAATATTTTCGAAAGGCCCTGTTGCCGCATTGTTGAAACTGCAGTTCCAAAACCCATGTCCATACTTTTCAATATATAGGCAGCACAAATAATTAATCCCAGCAACATACAAACGGTTTGCAATGTATCTGTCCAAACAATTGTTTTTACACCACCTTCAAAAGTGTACAATAAAATCATTACGAGAATGATGAGGGTTGTTAACCAGAAAGGAACACCCAACTTATTAAGAATTGCCCCCTGTAAAATATTTACAACTAAGTACAACCTGGCAGTAGCGCCAAGAGTACGGCTTAATAGAAAAAAAGATGCGCCCGTTTTATAAGAAGTGAAACCAAGCCTTACCGAGAGATAATTGTAAATAGATGTAAGGTTTAACCGGTAGTACAGCGGCAACAATATAAAAGCGATCGCTATATAACCAATTAAATAACCCAGCGTGATTTGAAAATAAGCGAAAGCTCCTTTATCGATACCTGCCGGAACACCTACTCCACCGGGAACACTTACAAAAGTTACCCCACTTAGCGAAGTACCTATCATTCCAAAAGCCACCAGCATCCAGTTGCTGCTTTTGTTTCCAATAAAAAAAGATTCATTATTACTGTTACGGCTGGTACGCCATGCAACTACCAGCAATACCATAAAATAAGCAACTACAAAAACCAACAATAACCATGGTGACATAAGTTCAATATTTTTGATCTGTGTTGTGAGATGTAAAAGCAGTCAGAAAGCGTGTGTTTAATATCGAAATAAAAAGAAACTTTTTTAAGCATACGAACTTTCTCTTTCCGGCGGCTCAAAAATGCGTCATCTAAAAATAATAGCCTAAATGTTATTGCCGGAATAACTAACCCATAATTTGCAGCACAGATAAATTATTTACAATTATGAAAAGCCTGGCAGTATTCTGTGGTTCTAAATGCGGTAACAACGAGTTATACGAGCTGCACGCAAAGCAGTTGGGTAAATTGATGGCCGATCACAGCATTCAACTCGTTTACGGCGGCGGCAACAAAGGCCTTATGGGTGCTGTAGCAAATGGTGTAATGGATAACGGGGGCATGGTCATTGGAGTGATTCCTGAAAGATTAGCTGAATGGGATCACCATCATAAAAATCTTACAGAGTTGATTGTTGTAACAGATATGCATACCCGAAAAAGAAAAATGTACGAACTCTGTGATGTTGCTGTCATACTTCCAGGAGGCTTTGGCACTATGGATGAAATGTTTGAAATGCTTACCTGGAACCAGCTGGCTATCCATGATAAGCCATTGGTGATTTTAAATACGGCTGGCTATTATACCGATCTTTTCCAGATGATGCAGGTGATGCACATCAATGGTTTTTTGCACGAGGAACTAAACAAGCGTATCCGGATTTACGACAATCCCGATGTGCTTATGGAGCAACTACTAAAAGAGTACGATTCATTAAAAACACCGGTACCCTCTTTCCTGGAAAATAAATCCACTTCTTAGAAACCAAAGCCAATGTTCAGGTATGGCCTGGTGCCGTAAGGAGATCGCTCGTTTTGTATTACATCATATTGCAGGCTGATAAACATGCCACCTTTTCCACTTGGAGATAATACTGCACCTGCACCCACAAGAAATGCCGGCACAAATTTTCCTGTTAATTTCTCATCCATTCTGTCGCCGTACATACCCTTGTATTTTAATTTTCCCCAGCTATAATTTAATTCAGGCTGCGCGCTAACAAACAAAAAGCGAACGGGAAAGAGCCTGGTAAAAACATTCATACCTGCATACGACAAATTGTTTCGGGCGAAATCATTTCCTGCGTTATCATAATATTTCACACTTTGATACAGGTAATTAACACCAACGCCAGCCGTAACGAACCTATTAAACATGTAACCCACCTGTGGGGTTAGATTTACAAAAGTGTAATCACCAAAACTGGCGCCTATATTTCCGCCAAAAATCAGGCGCTCTCTATCAAATCCTTTTTTTTGTTCACTCGAATCCTGCTCTTCCTGTTGCTGTAGTCTCTTATTGGTGAGTGGTGTAACAGGAGTGTATTGAGCATTTGCAAGGATACAAATCAATAAAAACGAACATACTAAAGGGGCTTTCATCAGTTGTGTTATTTGAAAGAAGTAAAAGAATTGAGTGCTACAAAAATCGGCATTTAAACAAACTAACTGGCTCAGGCAGTTTGTTTTTTAAATACCGGTGCAACTTACAGACGCTAAAACGCAACAAACGGCTTAGCTGCTAAATGAAGCTGTTAAAATTTGTGTAAGGTCAAAAATTTATTTGTCTACGAATTTTATCGTATTACTTTTACGAAACAATTCGTATCAACATTAATTAAAAAATTCCCTGTATGAAAAACAAACAAATTGGAGCATGGATCACCGCGGCTCTGTCCCTGGCACTTATAGTAACCTTTTTATTATGGCCCGCCTTTCGCACCGCCGCACAAAAAAAAGATAAGCCGGCAACTACCCAAAGCAAATCAAACAAATCTTCCGGCAGTAAATCCGTTAACCATGGGTCAGGCATCAAAAATGCTGATGTAGATCAAAAAGATATTGATCAGGCCATGAAAGAAGTTGAAAACGCCATGAAGGAATTAAAGGAAATTGAATGGCCAAAGATCCAGGTTGAAATAGAAAATGCCATGAAGGAAATTGATATCGAAAAAATGCAGCAACAAATAAATGCCTCCATTAAAGAAATTGATATGACCAAAATGCAGGCCGATCTTAAAAGGGCGCAAGCTGAAATGCAGAAGTCGATGAAAAATTTTGATGCTGAAAAAATCAATGCTGAAGTAGCAAAGGCTGTGAAAGCTATTGATATGAAAGCTATGGAAAAAGAACTCGCGGCTGTTAAAAACATTAATACAGAAGAACTCAAACTGCAAATGGCCAAAGTGAAGGAAGAAATGGCCCGAACTAAAATTGATGTAAAAATCCAGATGGAAGAAGTCAAGGAGCAAATGAAAAAAGCCAATATCCAATTGATGTTGGTGAAAGAGGGATTGGACGAACTGGAAAAAGACGGGCTGAAGAAAAAAGATGAAAAGGTAAATATTGAATATAAGAACGGCATTTTATTTCTAAATGGTAAAGCGCAATCAAAAGAGGTTTCTGACAAATACAAAAAATATTTTGGAGATGAAATACAGGTAATAAATAACGAATCGAAGGATGATGAAAAAGTAAAATAAGATCTCTGAATAGATTTTAAGGAGCAGTGCTTTTGCACTGCTTTTTTTATGTGCTAAAAGAATTTTAATAACTAATGCATTCGAATAAGCGTTTACCTGAATAAAATTTCCCCTAAAATTGCCGTATGAAAAGATTTAATCCTGACGTATTGATCAGTGGTATTGTTGGTCTTATATTTTTATCCGAAGGCATTCAGAAATTCCTTTTTCCCGAATCACTTGGTGCAGGCCGTTTTGCCCGGATAGGCATTCCATATTCGCAAATCGCAGTAATTGTTGTAGCCATTTGTGAAATCGTTTTTGGATTATTACTTGTAGCCCGCATTCGCATAAAACTGGTGGTCATTCCTTTGTTGGCAATTATTATAGGCGCTCTTTTTTATACGAAGTACCCGCAGTTTCGAAGAGAAGGTTTTTGGCCGGCAGCACATGATGCAAGAACTGACCTGCTTATGCTTACATGCCTGTTATTTCTTAGTTTTAAAAGTATGTTTAAGTAATAAAAAAGATGGATAACTGATACAATTATCAAGGCTTTTTAAAAAGCTATTGTTTCTTTGCTACATGAAAAATATTTACACCTGCTTCCTGGTACTTTTTTCAATAACAACTTTCGCACAAAATGCAACAGATTCCGTTGCTGGTGGCGACAGGGGTTATATTGTAAAAGTAGGTGATATGGCACCTGGAATTACCCTGGAATATACTGATGGATCCAGTACGCCTTTATCCTCATTTAAAGGCAAAATTGTGCTTTTGCAGTTTACGGCCAGTTGGTGTAGTGTTTGCCGGGTCGAAATGCCGCATCTTGAAAAAGAGATCTGGCAGGTATATAAAAACAAGGGCCTTGTATTTGCAGGAATTGATTTGAAGGAACCAGTTGAAACGGTAACCAAATTTGCCAAAACCATGAAGATCAGTTACCCGCTAACATTAGATACAGCAGGTACAAAATTTTACAGTTTTGCAGCTGAAAGTGCAGGTGTTACAAGAAATATTCTGATTGACAAAGAGGGCAAAATTGCCTATCTCACCCGATTGTATGATAAAAAAGAATTTAATACTTTGAAGAAAAAAATAAAAGAACTAATGAGCACTGAACAATAAGCCTATGATCTGATTTTTATTGAAATAAAAGTCAACCTTGAAATTCTATCAATGCTCTTTTAATCAAGGAGTAAAACCCAACTACCTGGCAGTCTTAAGTATTAAAACTAATCAGCGGCCAACTATTCTGCAGTTTCTATATCAATGCATCCAAAAGATTTATCCATACTCGATTTTACTTACGAACTGCCAGACGAAAGAGTGGCTAAATACCCGCTGGAAAACCGGGATGCATCCAGGCTTTTACTATATAAAAAAGGAACGATAAGCGATACTTATTTCTGCCATATTGCCGAACATATTCCGGAAGGGTCTTTGCTGGTTTTTAACAACAGTAAAGTAGTAGAAGCAAGGTTGCTTTTTAAAAAAGAAAGCGGTGGAACAATCGAAATATTCACCCTTGAACCACACGAACAATATTCCGATATAACTGCTGCGATGAATACAACCGGCAGTATTTTATACAAATGCCTGGTAGGTGGTGCCGGCAAATGGAAAATTGGAATGATACTTACTAAAACAGTCTCTCACAATAATTCAGAAATCGCTATTGAAGCATCTATAAAAGAACGCAGGAGCGATTGTTTTGTGATCGAACTAAGATGGACACCTGCCCATCTTTCATTTGCTGGAATATTACATGCTGCAGGTCAAATTCCTATTCCACCCTACCTGCACCGGGATGCAAATACATCTGATACTGAAAGGTACCAAACCATTTATGCAAAAGCTGACGGCAGTGTAGCTGCCCCAACTGCAGGGTTGCACTTTACTCCTGCTGTTATGCAAACACTTGCCGAAAAAAATATCATGCTGGAATATGTTACGCTTCATGTTGGTGCCGGCACTTTTATGCCGGTAAAATCGGCCACCATGCAGGATCATTCGATGCATGCAGAATTTATTGATGTAAGTATCGATTTTATTAAAAAGCTGGCAGGCCAACATACCATTATTCCTGTGGGTACTACCAGCCTGCGTACTATTGAAAGCTTATATTGGATGGGGATCAAGGTATTACAGAATCCCGCAATTACTTTAAATGAATTAGCTATTCAACAATGGGATGTTTACGAAAACATTGGCATAGAGATCAGCGAAAATATTATCGGCAAAAAAAGTGCTTTACAAGCTTTAATCAATTGGCTTGAACGCATTAACCTTACCCGGTTAATCATAAAAACACAGATCCTGATTGCTCCGGGATACTCCTTTAAAATTGCTGATGCACTTATTACTAATTTTCATCAACCACAATCTACCTTGCTATTATTGGTTAGTGCTATGATTGGTGAAAATTGGAAAAGAGTATATGACTATGCACTTCAAAACGATTTTCGATTTTTGAGTTATGGAGACAGCAGTTTATTGTTTTGTGATAAGTAAATGGCATAATTGTAAAGGTTAGTGACGTAAAAAATATCATAGCAAGTATTTAACTTATCGTCTTATACACTTTTAAATGCTCAAGTAAAATAAACAACCTTAGTAAAAATAAGGTCACTCAATAATTTAATATTGTAGCTATCACTATACTACGTTCTTCCTGAAAACTTAACCAACATTATTCTATCATTGCCTGCGCATAAAAGTAGAGTCCATGCATTTTTTACGCAGATTTTTAATTTTACTTTTCAATGTTGCAATTATTGAAAATGCCTTTGCACAATTCAATGATTCAATATACCATTACCTACATTACGCTGCAACGGGCGTAATTAATAAAACCAATACCAGTAATTCTTTCCTGCTTTCAAATGGATTTCGGTTCCAGGTAAAAAAGAAACGGGTATCTCTTAATAACAATAACAGCTTTGTTTATGGCGAGCAACAAAAGCGCATCACAAACCGTGATCTTACAAGTAGCCTTGATTTCAATTATCAACCGGGTAAGCAGCGCTTCTATTATTGGGGTTTGATTAACTACGACAAAAGTTACTCTTTAAAAGTTAATAACCGCCTGCAAACAGGTGTTGGCGTAGCTTATAGTATTATCGATAAACCCGCATCTTTTATTAATATCAGCGATGGCATTCTATATGAAAAAGCTAACCTTAAGTTAACCGATATTACTCGTGATGTTTATGAAACTTTCAGGAACTCATTCAGACTTCGTTATAAATTTACTATCAAAGAAATCATTGTTATAAACGGAACCAATTTTTATCAACCATCTTTAAATGATGGCAATGATTACGTAATACAACTGGCAAATAACTTATCGATAAAATTAAATAAGTGGCTAAGCTTTACAACTGCAGCCACTTATAATAAAGTACAACGAACGCACCGGGAAAACCTGTTGGTAACATTTGGAATAAGTGCTGAAAAATATTTTTGAATGACTGGTCAATTCAAATAAGCAAGCCCTAGTAATGCCCCCGTATTCCAGCCTTAATTTTTTGATCGTATAACTTTCTTAACCTGCTATGAATATCTGTTGAAAGAGGCGGCAGGTTTGAAGCTTCCATATTGCTTTTTACTTGTGCTACTTTCGAAGCGCCCGGGATAACTGTAGTAACCTGTGGATGATCGAGGATCCAGCGGACAGACCATTGTGCTAAACGATCATCAGGTAATATCGCTTTAATCTCCCCGGCCAATGCAAGCCCGTTATTAAATTCAATACCGGAAAAGGTTTCACCTGCATTGAAAGATTTGCCATCGGCATTGAAATGCCTGTGATCATTTTTATCAAAAGATGTTTGTGGGGTAAATTTCCCGGTCAGTAAGCCGCTTGCTAAAGGAACACGCACAATGATTGCGACCTTTTTTTCGGCCGCTTTTTCAAATATTTCTTCTGCCACATGCTGCCTGAATAAATTAAAAATTATTTGCAAAGAAGCAAGACCATCCTGCTCTAAACAAACCAGGGCTTCCTCACTTGTTTCTACACTGGCTCCCCAATATTTAACCAGTTTTTCCTGCTGAAGACGGCGGTAATGATCAAATACTTTTCCTGCCTTCATAACATCAGTGGGAATACAGTGAAGCTGCTCAAGGAACAACTGATCTAACCCAAGGTTCTGCAATGAATCTTCCACCTGGCTGCGCATGTATTCGTAGCTGTAGTTGGGCGGCCAAACTTTGGTCTCATCCATTCTTCTGCCGAGCTTTGTTGCTATGTATAATGGCGTATTAGCAGTCCTTAAAAATTTTCCTATAATTCGCTCACTAATACCCATGCCGTAAACATCAGCAGTATCTATAAAATTTCCCCCCGCATCAACAAAAGCCTGCAAAATTTCCATTGCCAATGACTCATCTATATTACCCCAATCGGCACTGCCGAGTTGCCAGGTCCCTAATCCTACTTCTGAAATGCTGGTATCTTTCAGTAATCTATAATTCATAATTTCCTGATTTTTTGATTTACTATAATTCTTGCCTTGAAGATGAAACTTTTGATTTCAGGTTCACCCATTCGATGATAAAAAGATCGGTTAAAAATAAAATAACGACGATTGGCACACTAATAGGTGCCATGCAAATACCTATTTTCGTAATTCAAAATTTTTAATGCATGAGCGGGAAGAATAAAAAATTGATTGGATTGGTATCTATTGCAACTCTTACTACAGTAGGGGTCGTTTTTTTTATAAGCTGGAAAAAGCATGTAAAAAAACAGAAGCGAATACTAGAACAAATTGCGGACGAAGGTTACGAAACTGCTCATGATATTTTATACCCTTTGAAGAGAAGCCCAATTAGAAGAATGCTTTAATCCAGGTTAAAAAAGGCGGCAAAAATTTCTGCCGCCTTTTTTTATTTCAATACCGGAACTATAAAGTTACTAAGTACACTTTTTTCGGCGATTGTCTTCTCAACGTCTTCTATTTTTCTAGGTGCTTCCCAGGATAAATTTTCGCAGCTATCTTTTCCAATAACAACATCATCCTCAATTCGTACTGCTATATCCCACCATTTAGGATCACATTTACTGCCTTTAGGAATGTAAATGCCGGGCTCTACTGTAATTACCATATTTTGTTGCAGTACCCGGCTTGAATTTTTATCGTGCACATCAAGCCCAATATGATGAGAGCAGCCATGCGGATAATAACTACCTACCTCTTTTTTATCTTTTATAATACCAAGTTTAATCAAGCCGGCCGCAATTACTTCTATTGCTTTTTGATTCAAAGCACCAAAAGGAACACCGGATTTGCACAACTGGAAAACCGAATCCTGGGCGTCGTATACAATTTGGTAAATGGCTTTTTGCTCGGGTGTAAACTTTCCATTTGAAGGAATGGTCCTGGTAATATCCGCAGAATAATTATGGTATTCAGAACCTACATCCATCAGCAATAGCTGGTTACTAATATTTGTGCTGTTGTTTTCGATATAATGCAAAATACAGCCATTGGCACCCGACCCTACAATTGGTGGATATCCTTCTTCTTCAGCTCCATATTTCTTGTGCATATAAAGGTGAATGCCTTCTAATTCTGTTTCCGACATCCCGGGTTGTACGGCACGCATAACCTCGGTATGTGCCATGGCAGATAAACGCACAGATTTTTTTAAGATCACCAATTCTTCCGGTGTTTTTATTTCCCTTAAAGTACCAGCCAACTTGTTATACAAGCTGGGACCCGACGGATTTGATTTAACATTAGAAGCAACGGACGCAAGAGTGATAGTATCGGGGTTTGCAACCAGTTGCAGCAATAGCGGATTTGCTTTATAATTTGCATTGCTGGTTTCGGCCATTTTTGTTTTGATTGCTTTAACCCGGTTTGCCAGGTTTGCAGCAGTGGTATTGTTTGCAAGCCTCCAGAGATCACCTTCCACCTCTTTGTCGTAAACTGCTTTTACACCTGCTTTTTCCCTGAAGATCTTTATCAGTTCGGCCATGTTGCCAGACTCGTTATCCGAAACATTATCGTATAAAACCTGGCTGAAAGCGGTAAAATCAACCGGGAAATTTTTAAATTCTTCTGCATTGTAAACCTGCGCAAAACCAAGCTTGCTTTTTACACCCTCCACGCCAAGCCGCCTGCCCGTCCATTGTTCGTGCAATGGATTTCTTTTTCTGACAAACATCAGTTCGTTATAAGTTGTGTCGCCTCTTTGCTGAGGCTCTTTAAAAATAATCAACACACCTTCTGTCTCTTTATAACCAGATAAGTAAAACATATCGGGGTTCTGATGAAATCTATAATTTACATCATTGGCAAATAATCTTTCAGGGAAAGAAAAGATGACAGCTACACTATTAAAAGGCATTAATTGCCGCAGTGCTTCACGTCTGCCTGCATGAAAAGAAGCGGGTAAATAATCGGTTGGAAGGTTTTCCTGTGCCCAAATGGTTGCACACATAAAAAAAAGCAGGATTGAAAGCGACAGTTTCCTCATAAATTTTTTACGATTTTTTTTTAAACAGCTACTAAATACCGCTGGGGGCTGACCCTTAGACATTTTGCAAAAGGAGGCTGGTTAATAATAATGCTTGCGAATGTAGAAAATTAGACGATGAATGGATTGAACTCCATTAATATACCCGAAGTTACAATTATCATTTTCCAACGATTTTCTATTAAATTCAAGAAATACTATAAACTATAGTCAATTTTCGACCTGGATGCTTAGTTGGCCAGATAGTTGCCTTTGAGGATAAACAATTATCATAAACACAATAAAGACTTTCATGGAGATTGAATAGTTTGAACCCATCAGGCTTTAACCTATTCTTCACCACGCTAGCCTGTAAATATTTTACCTTCATTTTATCTTATATGAAGCGTTACCTGTTGATTTTAATAATGATAAGCTTTGGATTGGTTTCAAAAGCGCAATGGTATGATCCCGAAAAAGTGCCTTCCAAAGTACAGATGATGTATTCGGGGGCCATACAAGCCTTACAGGATGGGGAATGGAACGATGCTCGTACGCTTTTAAATAATGCGCTTAAAGTACATCCTAAGTTCGTAGAAGCATGGTTAAGTATGGGAGGCATGTATGGACAGTTGAAACAATACGACAGCGCTGTGTACAGTTACCGGCAGGGTTACCAGCTGGATAGTGTATTCAGCAACGACCTGTTATTGCCATGGTCTATCAACCTGGCTGGCCTGGGGGATTTTACCGGGGCAAAAAACCTGATCGACAAATTGATCAATAATCCCAATAGCGATCGCAGAACTGTTGAAGCAGCGCGCTACAGGCAAAAAACTTACGAATTTGCGCTGGCTTTCGAACAAAAACATGGGCGGCAAGAACATTTTAGCCCGCATAATTTGGGAGATAGTATCAATAGCAGTTCCAGTGAGTATTATCCCTCTTTTACTATAGACGACAGTATAATGGTTTTCACACGCCGTGGTCGCGGAGCCCGGGAAGACTTTATAAAAACAGTAAAAAGAGGTAATAATTACAAGTTAGCAAAACCAGTTGAAGGTCAATTGAACGAAGAACCTTCAAAAGGCGGCATCAGTATTTCACAGGATGGAGAATGGCTGCTTTTTGCGGGTAATTTCAGCAGAAGCGGTTTTGGTAATTTCGATATTTATTTAAGTTATGCTACCCCAACAGGGTGGAGTGATCCTTATAATCTTGGTGAAAATGTAAATACGGAATTTTGGGAAAGCAGCCCGTCAATTAGTCCGGATAAACAAACATTATACTTTAGCAGCAACAGGTCAGGCGGTAGTGGTGGCAAAGATTTGTATGTTAGCCATCGCCTGCAAAATGGCAATTGGGGCCCTGCAGAAAATATGGGACCAAACTTCAATACCGCGGCTGATGACCTGGCTCCTTTTATTCATGCCGATAACCAAACGCTTTATTTTACCAGTGGTGGTCATCCAGGGTATGGCGGTAGCGATATTTATGTAAGCCGCAAGGGGCCGAACGGACAATGGACCGTTCCGGAAAATATCGGTTACCCGGTAAATACTATTGAAGATGAAGGGAGCATGATTGTAACCGCAAACGGAACTACGGCTTACTATGCTGCCAACAGTGCTGATACCCGCGGCGGCCTCGACCTTTATTCATTTGAATTACCAGCGTTTGCCCGTCCTAAGCGTACGCTATGGATCAAAGGCCAGGTATTGGATGCCATAAACAAAAAAGGATTGCCTTCAGCCATAGAATTAAAAGAGATAGCTACTGGCCAGGTAATTGAAAAAGTTACCACCGATGAAACCGGCAACTACCTGGTTACTTTACCGGTCGGCCACGATTATACGTTTACAGTTAACCGTAAGGGTTATTTGTTTTATAGTGATAACTACCTGCTGGCAACGCAACCATCAGACAGTACTTACAGGAAGGACATCCCATTGCAGCCTATAGCGATAAATACTTCTTTAGAGTTAAAGAACATCCTCTTTGAAACCAACTCTTTTACACTACAACCCGGCTCATATACGGAACTTGATAAAGTTGTACAATTATTAAAAGACAATCCCTCTCTAAGAATTCAAATCAAAGGGCATACTGACAATGTAGGTACACCTGCATCTAATGTATTACTTAGTAACAACCGGGCGAAATCTGTTGTTGCCTACCTGGTTTCAAAAGGTATTGTAGCTGCCAGGCTTTCTTATAAAGGTTTCGGTTCGGCGCAACCTGTAGCAGACAATAAAACAGAGCAGGGGAAAGCAAGAAACCGGAGAACAGAATTAGTAGTAACGGGCATGTAATCGTCATTACAAAACAATTATCTGCCTGCAAAAACCTGATCATAAGATCCGGGTTGAAACAGGCTGAAGAAAAGTTCTTGTCTTTTCACAAGCTTGAAATTTCCTGCTATGCTATCCATACCTTTAAAAAGGCAACTTTTACTATCCGTGTTATTGGAATGATTTGGAAGCTAGTTTTTGCCACCGGTCCATTGCGAGGTAGCAATCTAAACATTTAGCTCTACTTTTAGCCCTTCCCTAAATCTGCTTCATGCACTCTGAACGCCTTTACCAATTAGCGCTCACACAAGTACCATTAATTGGATGTGTAATTGCCAAAAACCTTGTGGAACAATTTGGATCTGCATCGGCGATATTTTCTGCTAAAGAAAGTACGCTTGCAAAAATGGATGGAATAGGAACCGTCCGGGCAAAAAGTATCAAATCATATAATCAGTTCGATTCGCTTCAAAGTGAACTGGATTTTGTAGAAAAATACCAGGTTCAAATGCTTTTTCTAAATGATCCTAAATATCCAAAAAGGTTATTGCAGTGTTACGATTCTCCTACCCTTCTTTTTTACAAGGGCAATGCCGATTTGAATGCCACAAAGATTGTAAGTATTATCGGCACCAGGTTGTATACAGAGTATGGGAAGTTTGTAACCGAAAAACTGGTCAAAGACCTGGCCGTTGAAAATGTAGTAATCACGAGTGGTTTGGCATTTGGGATTGACACCATTGCTCATAAAACTGCCCTGAAACACAACCTGCCAACTATTGGAGTTTTAGCACATGGGCTTGATATTATTTATCCGCCGGAAAATAAATCTATGGCCAGGCAAATGACAAAAGAAGGAGGAGGATTATTATCCGAATTCAGGACAGGCACCAAACCCGACAAACATAATTTTCCTACCAGGAACCGGATTGTTGCAGCGCTTGCCGACGCAACCATAGTAATTGAAACAGATGTAAAAGGCGGAAGTATGATAACTGCTGAACTTGCCAATAATTATAACAGAGATGTGTTTGCCTTTCCCGGAAAAATTACAGACACAAAAAGCCGGGGTTGTCACCGGTTGATTAGTCAGAATAAAGCGGCCATTTTAACCGGTGCCCACGAATTTTTAGAGTTGATGAACTGGCTACCGGCAACAGGTAAAAAGAAAAAGATTCAGCGACAGCTTTTTATAGAAATGACGGTAGAAGAGAAAATAATCTACGAACTTTTAAATGCCGCGACCCAGCTTCCAGTGGATGAATTATATTTTAAAAGTGGATTAAGCAGCAGCTCTGCGGCCGGTGCACTGCTTAGTCTTGAATTACAAAACGTAGTTCAAAGTTTGCCCGGCAAGATTTATAGAATTCTCTGATCTGTTGGTTTATTCTGATGTCAAGGTAATTTTAGAAACAATCTTGCTTTAATGGACCCTGGTTGAGCGAATTTGCCCGTTTGCTTCCATGCCATTACTTTTGCCCATGGCAAGTAAAAAATCTCCTCTTACCAGCATCCCCGATAAATTTTTTGGCGAAGGACTCACATTTGATGATGTGCTCTTAATCCCGGCTTACAGCGAGGTTCTTCCCCGGGAAGTTGATATTCGTACGCAGTTAACCAAGTCAATAAATCTAAATATACCGTTACTAAGCGCCGCAATGGACACCGTAACCGAATGGCAACTTGCAATTGCGCTTGCCCGGGAAGGTGGTATTGGCATCCTGCATAAAAACATGACTATCGAACAGCAGGTGGAACAAGTGAGAAAAGTAAAAAGAAGTGAAAGCGGCCTTATTATTGATCCTGTTACCCTTCACGATAATGCAACCATTGGCGATGCTTTGGACCTGATGCGTGAAAATAAGATCGGGGGTATTCCTATTGTTGATAAACGCAATAAACTGGTAGGCATACTTACTAATCGTGACCTTCGGTTTGAAGATAATAAAAGAAAGAAAGTAAGCGAGGTGATGACCACCACGAACCTGATTACAGCACCCGAAGGTACCAGCCTTTCCGGAGCCAGGGAAATATTAAGCCAGTATAAAGTTGAAAAGTTACCTGTTGTTAAAAAAGACGGCACTTTAATCGGGCTTATCACTTATCGTGATATACAAAAAGTACAAAACTTTCCGAATGCCAATAAGGATAAGTTTGGCCGGCTACTAGTGGGTGCTGCTTTAGGTATTACTGGTGATATGCTGGAGCGTGCTGAAGCGCTTGTAAAGATCGGGGTTGATGTTGTTACCCTTGACAGCGCACACGGCCATAGTGAAGGCGTTATTCGTGCGCTAAAACTATTAAAGAAATCATTTCCGGCCCTGCAGGTGATTGCCGGAAATGTTGGGACTGGTGCCGGCGCACTGGCCCTGGCAGAAGCCGGTGCCGATTGCGTAAAAGTAGGTATAGGACCAGGCAGTATTTGTACCACAAGAATTGTAGCAGGTGCGGGGGTTCCGCAAATAACAGCCGTAATGGAGGCAGTAAAAGCTTTAAGGCCTCTTGGCATACCTGTGATTGCCGATGGTGGCATTCGCTATACCGGTGATATGGTAAAAGCATTAGCAGCTGGTGCCAGTACGGTAATGATGGGAAGTGTGTTTGCCGGAACTGAAGAAAGCCCCGGTGAAACAATTATTTATGAAGGACGTAAGTTTAAGCAATACAGGGGTATGGGCAGCATAGGTGCTATGCAAACAGGAAGCAGCGACCGTTATTTCCAGGATGTGGAAGAAGGTATTAAGAAACTAGTACCGGAAGGTATCGAAGGCCGGGTAGCATATAAAGGAACCTTAAGCGAAACTATTCACCAGTATACCGGGGGCCTTCGTGCAGGTATGGGTTATTGTGGTGCCAGTACCATCCGCCATTTACAGGATTACGCTCAATTTGTTCGCATCACCAATGCAGGCATGAAAGAAAGCCATGCACATGATATTGAAATAACAAAGGAAGCGCCTAATTATAGCCGTTAATTATACTGCAGTGTTGATGATCATTACAGTATATCTTTATAATTCTCACGATTGTTATAAGTAATTCAAATGTATTTATGCATGAATTCAATCAACATAAATACACATCAACGATTTTATTTTTGACCTATGAAAATTTTACTGGTATCATCAACGCAGCAGGAAATTGAGCCGTTTTTAAAAGAAAAACGCCATATGGATGTATTGATTAGCGGGGTAGGCATTGCAGCCTCCACTTACAGTCTTACTAAACAGTTGTTACATCATCATTACGACCTGGTGATCCAGGCAGGTGTTGCCGGAAGTTTTAAACATAATGGCAATGGAAATGGACAACCAGCAATGGGCGAAGTGGTTACTGTTTCTAAAGATGTTTTTGGTGACCTTGGAGCGTATGAACAACAATCCTTCAAAAGTGTCAACGATTTACAATTATCCAACGAGTTGGAATGGTTACACAACAAGCAACCGCTGCTGGATAAATTGCCTTATAAAAAAGTAACGGCACTTACGGTAAACACAGTTACCGATGACAAAGGAATTATAGGCGCCCTGCAACAAAAATGGGATGCAGCCATCGAATCAATGGAAGGTGCTGTATTGCATTATGTATGTTCCGAAAAAGAAATTCCTTTTATACAGTTACGTGCAGTATGCAATGAAGTTGGCGAACGTGATAAAAGTAAATGGCAGTTAGAAGAAGCTATAACCAATTTAAATATCGCAATCTCAAAAACCATCGCAGCTGCCGGTATAAAATAGGTTGTGTGATTTGTAGTGAGATTTGAAAAAGGCGATGGCATATATCTTTTGATAAAAAGGGTTTATGCTGGTTATCTCGGCAATTTACATCATCAAAACCTTGTCCATTTTTAATAACCAATTGGGGGTGTTGAAGCTGGCTGCTGGTTCTTTTCGGCATTACTTTTTATGTTACCAGTTAAATACATATGCTTTAATACAAATACTTTCCTAAACGCTAGTATTGAAATTTCACATTCCAGTTTTGAAATTTTAAAGACAGGAACCTAACATGAAATTATCTCTTGGATTTTCACCTTGCCCAAATGATACTTTTATTTTTGACGCACTCGTAAATAAGAAAATAGATACCGGGGATTTTGAGTTTGATGTGCATTTGGAAGATGTTCAAACGCTGAATGAAATGGCGATTGAAGGCAGACTGGATGTAACAAAAGTTAGTTACGGTGTATTGCCTTTACTATTGAACAATTATATGCTGCTAAATAGTGGTGGTGCATTGGGAAAAGGTGTTGGCCCTTTATTGATTTGTAATAATAACCCCGGTATTTCGGGTGCTGAATTGGGCCGGCAAAAAGTAGAAGCTGCTATGATTGCTATTCCCGGTGAAAATACAACCGCTCATTTCTTATTTTCACTGGCATACCCGCATGCAGCACATAAAGTATTTATGCGCTTTGATGATATCGAAAACTTTGTGCTGAATCCCCCCGCTGCTTTCGCAGAAACAGGCACCGATATTTTTGGCGTAATTATTCATGAAAATCGCTTTACCTACCAGGAAAAAGGACTTCAAAAAATAGTTGACCTGGGAGATTATTGGGAACAAACAACAGGCGGTCCGATCCCACTAGGCGGCATTGTGATTAAATCTAATTTAGGCCTGAGCATGGATGTTGATAAGCTTATTCGTAAAAGCATCGAATTCGCTTTTGAAAACTATCCTGTACTTCCAGCTTATACCAGGCAGCATTCACAGGAAATGAGTGAAAAAGTGATGCGGCAACACATTGATTTGTATGTTAATGATTACTCGTTAGATCTTGGTGATAAAGGGAAGGCTGCAGTCTTAAAATTGATGGAAGTGATTGAACAGGTAAATCCATCATTTCAATTGCCGCTGAAAAATTTGTTTGCTGATGTTGCTGAGTTAGGCAGGTAAAAATCAAGGTCGGAATCAATCCTGGTTCAGTGCTTTTGCATAAGTTTCGAGCACCCGCTTACGGGCGAACTCATGATTTACTATTGGCTGCGGATAGGTAAACTCCTCAAATTCGGGCACCCATTTGCGCACATATTTCAATTCCGGGTCAAACTTTTTTGTTTGCAGGTATGGATTGAAGACACGGAAATAAGGTGCTGCATCACAACCACTGCCGGCTGCCCATTGCCACCCGCCATTGTTAGATGCAAAATCAAAATCCAATAGTTTCTTAGCAAAATAAGCCTCTCCCCAACGCCAGTCAATCAATAAATGTTTGGTGAGAAAAGAAGCTACAATCATTCGCACCCGGTTGTGCATAAAGCCGGTTGCGTTTAATTCCCGCATTCCCGCATCAACAATTGGGTAACCGGTCTTGCCTTCGCACCATGCTATAAACTCTGTTTCGTTATTACGCCACTTGATGTGATCATACGCTGGTTTAAATGCAAGACCCCTGCCAATATGCGGAAACTGAAACAAAATCACCTGGTAGAAATCCCGCCAGATAAGTTCATTTAAAAAAGTTTCGTTTAATGCCATGGCCTTACGGGCCAACTCCCGGATACTAACTGTGCCAAAGCGTAAATGAACTCCCATTTTTGATGTGCCGGCCATCGATGGAATATTGCGTTGCTGATGGTACTTTCTTACAATTTCTTCCTGCAACTGTTTTGATGGAAAGGCTATTAATTGTTGGTTTTCCCTGGTAACTTTTGTGGGTTGGAAACCGATATTTTCCAATGAAGGAATAGTTTGCGGCTGCTGCTTAAAAAAATTTGAAAAGTATTTTTCTGCAGGATAACTTTTTAAATGAAAAGGAGTAAGTGTTGCTTTCCACTTACGGCTATAAGGAGTAAACACGGTGTAGGGTTTTCCATCATCTTTAACCACTTCATCTTTTTCAAATATCACATGGTCTTTATAGGTGTGAAATGCTATACCAGCATCACTTAATATCTTTTTTATCGCACTGTCTCTCTTATCTGCATAAGCTTCGTAATCATGATTGGTAAAAACCTTTTGAATGGAATGCGTTTCTAGTAACTGCTGGAAAATTTCCCCGGGATAGCCATAATAAACCTGGAGTGACGAACCCATTTCCGAAAGCTGTTGCTGCATTTCCTGCAAGGCGGCATGAATAAATTCCACTCTCCTGTCATGTTTCTCTTCCAGGTCATCGAGAATGTATTTATCAAAAATGAAAACAGGCAAAAGTGGCAGACCGTCTTTTAGCGCATGATATAAAGCAGCATTATCATGCAATCGAAGATCCCGGCGAAACCACATTATGTTCAGATCCATTTCAACATTATTTTACAAGTAAACAGCATTAATGCGATAAGGTTCGAACTTGTAAAAACCATAAATTGTTAAACAAACATCGGCACAACAATTTGTTTGTGGATGGTAGAAGCGTGTTGCATTGAAAATGTTTTATCACCTATGCTTTGAATCCATTTGATACCATAAACTGCGTTGGTTAAAAATGCCTCCGATGCGTTTTCAATATCGGAAGGATAAATGCTATGTTCGGACACGGCAAACCCTATGGCCGGTAATCGCTCTATTAAAAAACGACGCATAACACCGTTTACAGGTCCATCAGCCAGCGGTGGTGTAATTATGTTTCCTTCTTTAATTAAAAACAAATTTGCAATAGTTGCGTCTGCAATTGTTCCGCGATGATTAAGAATTAATGCATCGTTCCAATGCTTTTGTTTGGCATAGATGGCCGCCTGGCTATAAAGCAAATAATTGTTACTTTTTAGATTAGAAAATGCATCTGCTGCTTTGAAGCCACCATTATAAATACCTGCTACAATACCGTTGTTATTAAAACTATTTGATATTTCGTTTAACGGCCAGGATTGAATCAGCCAGTTTGGGGACATGTTTTCAGGATCATATAAACCACCATTACCCCGAAAAACCATCAAACGAATACGGGCAAGTTTTTCGTGTTGATTTTTCACTATAAGTTGCTGAACCTGCCGGGAAAGATAATCAGCAGTAAAAAAGTTAGGGCAATCAAATTTTAGAAGCTGGAGCGAATCAAACAATCTTTCAAAATGATAATTTTCGAGTAACAATTTACCCTTTACCATTTTCATGGTTTCAAAGCAACCATCTCCGTAGCGAAAACTTCGGTTATTTGCAGATACAGTAGCATTAGACTCGTTGATTATTTTACCATTAAGGTTACAGAACATTGATTGATTTAAATTGCTGAAAAAAGATATACTGATAAAGGGCTGCGTGATGTGCAGTGCAGCCTGAGGAACAAGGGCTGGCCCAAAGGGCGGAACCACTGCGCAGCACGATCAACAGTTGAAAATAGCGGTAAAGCTCACAGCCCCAAAAAAATCAAAACGTCATTTCCGGGATATACCCTTCCACTACCAGCCTGCCTGCTGTTTTGTCTTTCACATAATCGGCAGAAACACCCGGTGCCAGTTCAATTAATTCAAAACCACGTTCGGTAATATTAAAAAAGCCTAATTCTGTCACCACTTTTTTTACACACCGCAAACCGGTTATAGGCAATGTACACTCAGTCAGCAATTTACTTTCACCGGCTTTATTTACATGTTGCATAGCAACGATGATGTTTTTTGCACTCGCAACAAGGTCCATGGCACCACCCATTCCTTTTACCATTTTACCGGGTATTTTCCAATTGGCAATATCTCCTTTATCACTTACCTCCATGGCACCCAAAACAGTAAGGTCAACCTTTCCGGCACGGATCATTCCAAAGCTCATGGCGCTGTCGAAAACAGCAGAACCGGGAAGTTTGGTAATGGTTTGTTTGCCTGCATTTATTAAGTCCGCATCTTCTTCGCCTTCTAGTGGAAATGGCCCCATACCCAACAATCCATTTTCACTTTGAAGCACCACGCTGACCCCAACCGGAATATAATTTGCTACTAGTGTTGGGATTCCAATACCCAGGTTAACATAATATCCGTCGCGTAATTCGCGGGCTATTCTTTGCGCAATCTGGTTTTTGTTCAGCATTTATTGAGTTGCAAGAAAGTAAATAGGATCAGGTATGCGGTTAGTTTCAGTTAGGCTATTGTTTCGTTTTTGAGAACGGTTCTATTCTCGATCCGCTTTTCATAATTCTTGCCCTGGAAAATACGATTAACATAAATGCCGGGAGTATGAATAAAGTTAGGATCTAACTCGCCGGGCTTAACCAACTCTTCCACTTCAGCAATGGTAATTTTACCTGCCATAGCCATTAACGGGTTGAAGTTCCGGGCAGTATCTTTAAAAATAAGATTTCCCATGATATCCCCTTTCCAGGCTTTTACAAATGCAAAATCAGCCTCAAAAGCATATTCCATTAAATATTCTTTGTCGTTGAAAATGCGGATTTCTTTACCATCTGCAACTTCAGTTCCAACGCCTGCCGGTGTAAAAATTGCAGGCATACCATAACCTGCAGCCATACAGCGGGTAGCAAGTGTGCCTTGTGGAATCAATTCTACCTCGAGTTCACCACTTAACAATTGCCTTTCAAATTCAACATTTTCTCCCACATAACTGGAGATCATTTTTTTAACCTGTTTGCGGTGTAGCATCAATCCAATGCCAAAATCATCAACGCCGGCATTATTCGAAATACAAGTAAGTTGTTTTGATCCTTTACTTACAATTGCTGCAATCAAATTTTCAGGTATTCCGCACAAACCAAATCCTCCAAACATGATAATTGCCCCATCGGGAACATCAGTAATGGCAGAAGCAGCATCGGCATATACTTTACTCATTATTTCACTATTGCGGCTTCATCGTTTGAACACCTTTGTTAATATAAAACCTGTTTTCTCTTTCCCTGTTTGAGAGGGCAAAAAGGGAGTCCATCAATACTTTATAATGGCCCGGGTTCTGCTTGTAATAATAAAAGCTTTTGAAAAACCTTGCAGAGTCAATTTTATGTAATGCAAATACTTTTTGATAAAGCAGGTTTGTTTCTTTTGTCAAATCCAAAACTGAATCTTTTTTAACGAAGCTCCCTGCAAATTCATCTGCCTGCACCATATCCCACATAACTTTCTTCATGTCGTTTACTGAAAGAATCCCTTCTTTTCCGGGTCTTTCACGGCGGCAACCGAAAAGGCAGATAAGCAGCAATAAATAACAAAGAATTTTTTTACAACCGACCATTGTTACTTTAATTGTTCTGTGTATTTGTTTGCATTGGTGATATCAATTTTCTTTAGAATCTCAAGCGCCCTGCTTTTCTGATCTGGTGTTCCTTTTTTAAATACATGCACCAATTCTTCTGATTTACTCTGCATGAAAAACTGCTGCATCATCGTATTCTGATTGTTGCTGTTAAATGTATTTATCGTATTAATAACAGTTAACATTTGTTCTCTTGCTTCCTTTTCATTTTCGTAAAACTGGTCGAGGCTGTTGCGATAAAACTGGTAGATCGCATCATGAAACAAAGTATACCGGTTATTAGTAAAATTTTCTGCAAGCCACCAGCGATTTCTTAATCCATCAAATTGTGACCAGCCCGAAATGTTACGCCCCTGAGGGGCATTATTCACAATGAACAATGCTTTTTTGAAAAATTTCTCTCCGCCAGATGGGCTGAAACTATCATAATCCAATCCAAGAATTATGTTAATGTAATAGGCAAAAACAGCAGTTAAGTTTGAATTGATCGCATCGGATCCGCTGATTCGATTTTCATTGTATTCCACAGGTTGAAATTCAACGTAGCGAAATACTACGTCATTATCCTGCCAGTTTACTAAAGGGGAATTGTAATTGGTATTGAATACAGGTCTTGCTGCCTGGATAGTTAATGAAGCCCCATAAATGTTTGCTTCCACTTCGCGATCAAGGTTCAGCACAAAATTAACTTCCAGTTTTTCGTTGTTCTTGAAGTTATCCTCTGTCCATTTTCGATTACTTAAAAGGTTGGTAAGCTGGTTCTGAAGTGTAATAAAGATTCGCTTATCCACCTTGGTGCTAATACGATTACTTATAATGTTTACCTTGGCATTTATTTCCTGCGCCGTTGCAGGCAAACAAGCCAGCAACACGAAACTAACAACAAGAAAATGTTTACTTACCATCTTTATTTTCATACCATCTTTCTGTAATAATTGACACAATTTCTGTTGCCACTTCTTTTTTTGTTTGTAATGGTAAACTGTGCACCTTACCATCGTCCTCAAATACCGTTACTTTATTTGTATCGGTACCAAAACCGGAACCAGCATCATTCAACGAATTTAAAACGATCATACTGGCGTTTTTATTGGCAAGTTTCGATCTCGCATTTACTTCTTCGTTATTAGTTTCAAGGGCGAATCCAACCAGTATTTGCCTCGTATTTTTAACCGAACCGCAGTGTTTTAGAATGTCAGGGTTAGGCACCAGTTCAATAACCATTGAGCTGTCACTTTTCTTTATTTTCTCGGATGCTGTGGCTTTAGGGCGGTAATCTGCTACAGCTGCAGCCATTATTGCAATATCTGTTAACGGGAAAATTTTAGCGCAAACATCCTGCATTTCCAGGGCTGTTTGAACTGGTATTACTTTTATAGTGGTTGCAGGAATTGGTGTTGAAACCGGACCTATTACGAGTGTTGTTTCTGCTCCTGCCTTTTCGAGGGCCAGTGCAAGTTCGATACCCATTTTGCCACTGGAATTATTGCCGATAAAACGAACGGGATCGATTTTTTCATGTGTGGGCCCTGCCGTTACAAATGCTTTTAAGCCATTTAGTTTGCCTGGCTTGAAGAATTGATGCAATTCGTCTAATATTTCTTCAGGTTCGCACATTCGCCCTTCCCCGGTAAGGCCGCTTGCTAATTCACCAGTTCCAACTTGTAATATTTTATTATTAAATGTCAGCAATTCCTTTATGTTACGTTTTGTTGAAGGATGTTTCCACATGTCTTCATCCATTGCAGGGGCAATCCATACGGGGCAGGTGGCACTTAAATAAACGGCAAGTAACAAATTGTCACAGCTACCATTTGCCATTTTAGAAAGCGTATTACAACTGGCAGGAGCAACGATCATGAGATCTGCCCATCTGCCCAGCATAACATGATTTGACCATTTACTGCCACTAGCAAGCCCCCTAATTACTTCATTTTTGCTCAGGGTTTCTAAAACAAGTGGAGAAACAAAGTCCGAAGCAGCTGGTGTAAGCACCACTTTAACTTCTGCATTCTCTTTTACCAATAACCGCAGCAATATAATTGCTTTGTAAGCAGCTATACTACCGGTAATTGCCAATAAAATCTTTTTACCCTTAAGCATAAGAACACTGAAAATAAAAAACGATAGCCAGTAGACTATCGCTTTGTAAATATTTATTTTTCAAAATCCTAACTGAAAAGATCCTGGTCATTCATACGATAATAGATCTTATCGTCGAAAAATTCCTGGGTGGCTAATAAAGCTGGATTTGGCATACGCTCATAAGCTTTACTAATTTCTATTTGCTCTTTGTTCTCGTGAACTTCTTCCAGGCTATCGGTATGGCTTGCAAATTCTTCCAGTTTATTATGCAATTCCTCTTTTAAAGAGATATTGATCTGAGCTGCTCTTCTTGAAATGATAGCAACAGACTCATACAAATTGCCGGTTTTTTGCTTAATATCAAGAATACTCCTGGTTTCAACAGAATTATTGGTGTTGTAGCTATGCTGCCGCCTTAGTTTGCTCATTTTTTATAGAATTTATCTTATTTTTTGTTTGTTCTTTTAATTTTTCAACATCTCTAACCAACTTGCTTTCCGGAAAACGGTCATTGAAATCGGCACATTCATTTAGCACCTTTTCATATCGTTCTTCCTGTTTCAGTTCCACACTGTTTTTTGCATATGCAAAAGCCGATTTGATTACCATTAACTTGTAGGTATCAGATTTATCAGAGTCAGGAAAGTCGTTTATTAATTGGGTGAAAGCAGTTGACGCCGCCTTGAAATAGCCCAAATTATAATAAAGCTCTGCACTCTTATACTCTTTTAATTCCAGTTTCACCCTTAGTTTATCTATAATATCCGCCACATCCTTATTCCTTGAAGAATTTGGATATGCAGCCGCAAAACTCTGAAGGTAAGTAATCGCCTTCATGGTATTTGTTTGATCCAAATCGGCTTTTGGCGATTGTTTGTAAAAACAATAAGCTCTTAAATACCTGCACTCTTCCGCTTTTGTACTGTTAGGAAAAGTCTCTACAAATCCTTTAAAAATATTTTCGGCGTTTAAATAATCCTTTTGGTAATAATGGCAAAATGCCCATTTATAGTAAAGATCTTCAAATTTAGCCGTTCCTTTCATCACCGGAAAAACATCTTCATAGATGATTTGAGCCTGGCTATATTTCTGTTTAGCATAAAGCTCGTCGGCTTTTTTCAATTTGAAATCGTAGTCACTACTCTTTAAAATCTTATTAATGTTCGAGCAACCTGATATCAAAAACCCGGAAACTAAAATAATTATTAACTGCTTCATTGTACGCTAGGGGTGCAAAAGTAATCGGAAAGCGGCAAAATAATTAAAAAGAATTCTTTACTGCCATTAGGAAAAGTTAATAAGCGCTCTAACTGCTTAAATTAAAAAAAAATAGCTCCCCTTTTGGGGAGCTATTTACTTTTCTAAAGCCTATAATTTATTTGCCTTTACGGTATTGAGGATGTGGAGCAGGAACCATGTTTGGTCCTTCTTCACCAGAACAATCCTGCAGATCTACAGTGTTATTATCACCTTCTTCGCCATATTTGAAGACGAAACGATCGCGGCTAATTCCTTGTTTTTCTACCAGGTAATTGATCACTGATTCAACGCGATCCCAGCTAAGCTGTTGTTCACGTTTGCTGGCACCACCATGTCCTACAACACAGATTTTGCAAGCAGGGTTAGCTTTAATTTGAGCTGCGGCAGCGTCAAGAATTGACTGGCCAGCTGTATTAACAGCAACACCAGAAGTAAACTGAACACTTGGCAAACTTCCGATATTACAAACACCCATTCCGTAGCGTCCGCCAAGGCTATCGCAACATGTTGGAGGGCATTTACCAATACCATCTGCGTCAACAGGTAAGCAAGTTGATGGGGTGATCAGTTCTTTATCACGACAATCAGGAACACCATCACCATCAGTATCACGGCTTTTACCTTTTGTATCAACAGGGCAACCTGCAGGAGTATTTGGCTCTATATCGAATTGGTCAGTTACACCATCATTGTCAGTATCATCCAAAACTGGTTTTGGAAACTTCATGATAGTTGGGTTGCTAAGTTCGCTGTAAACATATCCCAAAGGATTAAGCCACCACAATGGAGCAACTCTTTTTGCAGCACTTCCAATATTGAAGTTTACGCTCATGTTACCATAAATCATATTGTCTTTATCCGGAGTAAGACCGCCGCCGCCTACCTGGTATTGCCATGCATCAAGATAGTCATCTGGAGTTAATACATATTTCAGTTCAAGACCTAAGGAAGCCCTGCTGCTTAAGCGGTATTCAACACCACCACCTACATTCCAGCTATGACGAATCTGCCAGGCACCAGCATCACTGTTATCAAAATTTTGACGACGGTCATTAACTTTTGCATTTGTTTCATATTCTCCGTCAAGAAGATCTTTAAGGTCAGACCTGATATCTTTACGTGGACGGCTGTAGAAATCTGCAGTAGTTGGGAACGAATATGCACCACCGTTATCATTCAACAGATCGATCTCAGTTTTATAAATAACTTCTGTAAATCCACCCAAAACATAAATGTTTAGTTTATTGGATTTTTTATGGAACATGATGTTATTAAGGGAAGCCAATACATCCACAGAAGGACTGATGGTAGTATTTTTAAAGTTTGCTACATAGAAACCTGAAGTACGGTAAGCTGTTTGTGCAGCCGCTGGAAGAGTAGATAGCGGCAAATTCGAAAATGCAGTGTTTTGTCTGTAGTCAAGACCTTTTGTTACTCCATATCCAACTTGTCCACGAACTGAAAATACATAGCCTAAAGCTTTTCTAACCTGAACACCTACGTTCCAACCTGGTAATGGAGGACAGTCGCCATCAACAATAAACAAACCACCATAAACACCCAATTGCCACATGTCGCGGGGTTTTGCAGGGAAAGACTGCGTTAGGGAGTTATTACGCCATTCATTCTGCTGAGCCATACGACTTGCAGGAACTTTAGAGGAATCTTTGTAATCTACAACGCCTGCTAGTTGTGAAAAACCACCCGTAGTTGCAGCCAGCAATAAGGCGGTGATAAGTGTGTACTTTTTACTTGCCATAAGATTAGTTGATGTTTTGATTTTTCAAGGGTATTCGCAGCAAAAATATAACTGCCGTTTTAATAAACAAAATTTTATCATTTGTTTCCCTTAATAATTTTAAACTTATTAATAAGCAAAAATGCGTTAAATAAAGCATTATTCAGTGTTTTATTTATATTATTTTGCCGCCTATCATGTCAAAATTAATTTACAATACCATTATAGAGAATGAATTAGAGTATTTTGAAAGGAAGTTTAAGGATGCTGTTAAGAGCCAGGCACCATTACTTGATAGAATCACACATTATATCATTAACCGTAAAGGAAAGCAGCTTCGGCCAAGATTCGTATTGCTTTCTGCCAAGGTATTTGGGCCTGTTACTGAAAGCACTTACAAAGCAGCATCACTTGTAGAATTACTACATACTGCTACATTGGTACATGATGATGTTGTAGATGAATCAATGGAAAGGCGCGGTTTTTTTTCGATAAACGCCCTATGGAAAAACAAAGTTGCCGTTCTTGTTGGCGACTATCTTTTATCGAAAGGGCTGATTCTTTCACTGGAAAGCGGAGAGTACCAGGTGCTTCATATTCTAAGTGATGCAGTAAAGAAAATGAGTGAGGGTGAACTGCTGCAAATTGAAAAAGCCCGGAAATTGAATTTAAAAGAGAGCATTTATTTTGACATTATAAGAAACAAAACAGCTTCTTTACTGGCTTCTGCCTGTGCAGCAGGTGCATGGAGCACCACAAATGATCCCATAAAAACAGAAAGTATGCGGCTTTTTGGCGAACATGTGGGAATTGCTTTTCAAATAAAAGATGACTTGTTTGATTATGGGACCGACGATGTAGGCAAACCCACAGGCAATGATATCAAAGAAAAAAAACTGACACTACCTCTCATTTATGCGCTCGATAAAGTGTCGCCGGCCAACCGGAAAAAGATGATTTACATTATTAAAAATGAAAACAGGATTAAAGACAAGGTAGCATGGCTTATTGAACAGGTTGTAAATGCAGGCGGCATTACCTATGCAGTTGAAAAAATGAACTTTTATAGGGACGAAGCACTTACAATCCTGCAATCCCTGCCGAAAAACGAAGCTAATAAGGCACTGGAGGAATTAGTAAGGTTTACAACAGACAGGAAATACTAATGACAAATAAAAAATAAACCACATGTTTTCAAATATTAATAGCCCTTGTTTCGGCATTTACTAAAACCTATTTTTATATAATGGAAAAAAGGTGGAAGGTTCTCGGGTACGACTACGAAAAAATCCAATTACTAAAAAAAAGCCTGGGTATTCATTCAGCGCTTTGCTCCATCCTTGTACAAAGAGGGCTATTCACGTTTGAATCTGCAAAATCCTATTTCAGACCTGCTATAACCGATCTGCATGACCCCTGGCTTATGAAGGATATGGACAAAGCAGTTCAGCGAATTCGTAAAGCACTCAATACAAAAGAGAAAATCCTGGTTTATGGTGATTACGATGTGGATGGCACCACCGCTGTAGCCTGTATGTATCATTTTTTAAATTCCATCCACTCTGACGTTGAATTCTACCTGCCTCACCGTTATAAAGAAGGTTATGGGATCAGTAAAGCCGGAATTGATTTTGCTTCTGAAAACAAGTATACCCTAATAATATCTCTTGATTGTGGCATTAAGGCTACCCAGGTTATAACTTATGCAAATTCGCTCGGAATTGATTTTGTGGTTTGTGATCACCATATGCCAGATGATATCTTACCACCGGCTGTAGCCATCCTTGATACAAAACAACCCGGCTGTGAATATCCTTTTAAAGAACTGTGTGGATGTGGAGTAGGATTTAAATTGATACAGGCATTGTGTATAAACTTATCCTTGCCGGATAGTACCTGGATGAAATACCTTGACCTGGTAGCCACAGCAATTGCTGCCGATATTGTTCCTATAACCGGCGAAAACCGCGTTCTAACTTATTTCGGACTTGAAAAGGTGAACCGTGAACCTTGTACCGGAATAAAGGCATTAATGGATCTTTCTTCTCTTACCCGCAAAGTTTGCGTTACAGATCTTGTGTTTGTAGTTGCTCCCCGCATTAACGCTGCTGGTCGTATGGATGATGCTAGAAAGGCAGTTTTACTTTTTATTGAAGAAGATTATACCAAAGCGATCGACCTTGCCAGGCTACTGCATACCGATAATACTGAACGTAAGGAAGCCGATACCACTACAACTGAACAAGCCTTGTTTTTATTGGATAATGACCTGTTGCTACAATCTAAAAAAACTACCGTTTTGTATCATAAAGACTGGCATAAAGGAGTAGTAGGTATTGTGGCATCCCGCTTAATTGAAAAATACTACAGGCCTACAATTGTTCTGACAAGCAGTGGTGATAAAGTATCAGGTTCGGCCCGCAGCGTAATAGGTTATAATGTTTACGAAGCCATACATCAATGCAAAGATCTGCTGGAAAATTATGGAGGTCACTTTTATGCCGCCGGTTTGACCATGAAAACAGAAAACGTGGAGCCTTTTATGACACTGTTTGAAAAAGTAGTAAACGATACAATTACGGAAGAATTATTAATTCCTGAAATTGTAATTGATGGGGAAGTAGCCTTTAAGGATATTAATGAAACCTTTTATAAGATCATTTGCCAGATGGAACCATTTGGACCCGATAATATGCGACCTGTATTTATCGCACGACAGGTATATGAAACAGGTTACAGCAGAATAGTAAAAGAATCACATATAAAATTCACCTTAAAGCAAGAGAATTTTACTATGGAAGGAATTGGTTTTGGACTTGCAGGTAAGTTCTCATTGCTTCAGCCCAACATCCCCATTGACGTCGTATTTACGATTGATGAAAATGAATGGAACGGGGAAAAAAAATTACAACTCAGGGTTATTGATTTCAAGAAAAGCTTTGTAGATGACTTTGACTGAGCCGGAAAAAAATAGTTTGAATACCATCTGCAGCTTACATTAAAGCAATGTTTTATTGAAATATACTTCGGAATATATTAAATACTTTTTTTACCTGGCTCTTAACTGGAATTTCAGACTCGCCTTTTTTATTATAAAAAAGGAAATAGAAGGTGAAAAAAAATACGGTTTGCATACTACCGGCATTGATGATCTTACAAAATCAATGAATATTGAAGAACGCGAACATGCAAGTATTTACCAGCCAGTAAATTTTTATACTGCTGAAAAACTGTTTTCACATGTTGATGCAATTGACTTGCAGGGTGGCTTTCTTGATATGGGTTGCGGCAAAGGAAGAGTACTTTCTGTGGCTGCAGCTTTTGGATTCAAAGAAATTACCGGAGTTGATTTTTCAGCACAATTATGCTATGTAGCAAATAATAACGCCAAATTATTAAAGGAAAAATATCCTTCTTCCAGTATTACAATTGAATGTGAAGATGCACGGGAGTATGTTATTCCAAAAACAATTTCAGTCATATTTCTTTTCAACCCTTTTGATGATTTGATTATGGGTGACTTTTTAAAACAAGTAGCTAAATCCCTTTCAGAATTCCCCCGCAGGTTAAAAGTTTTATATGCTAACCCCCAATGTAAAAAACAGTGGCTGAATGCCGGATTTACAGAGATTCATTCTTTTAAAAAGATGAAATTTCTCGAGGGAAGTGTACTTATAAATGCAAGTCTACAATCAACTTAAAACAAAAAAGCCCCGTCGATCAGTTCTTCGACGGGGCTTTTTTAAAAAGTCTTACACTTACAAGGCAGCTTCAGCATTTGGCTGGTTTTCTGTTTCATTCATCAATTCCACACTGCGTTTGATGAATTCCGTAAGATTATTGCCTTTAAGCATTCCCTGGCTTAACAATGCCAGGTCCACTAAATTTTTCGCCATTTTTGATTGTTTGGTGGTATCTGCTTCCTGTAATATTTGCTGGTGAATGGGATGATTACCATTTACAGTAAAATTGATTTCATCAGGCATACTTGCATAAAAACCCATCATACCACTTCCGCCACTAACCTGTGCCATGTCTTTCATCCTGCGACTCCATTCGGGGCGGGTTGCTACAACGGGTGGTGCTTCTGTACTCAATCCTTTCACTTCTACCTGTGTATGATCAGAGGTGAGTAATGATTTAAATAAATCTGTGATCTTTACCTTTTCTTCTTCTGCCAATACACTGTCGATTGTGTCTGCCTTGTCGACTAGGTTTTCAGCAATATCAGCGTCTACCCTTACAAACTGAACATCGCTAAACTTTGATTCCATTTGACCAATCCAGCTTGAATCAATCAGGTCATTTAATTTAACAACGTAGTACCCTTTGCTTTTAGCAGCTTGTACGTATGCATCCTGCTGAATTTCATCGGTGGTATAGATAACAACCGTTTTCTTATCCTTATTAACCTGCAGGTTTTCTACTGCTGTTTTATATTCATCGATTGTAAGAAAACTGCCGCTGTTTACATCCTGCATTAACAGGAATGATTTAGCTTTTTCATAAAATTTGTCATCGGTCATCATACCGTACTTGACAAACAAGCCAAGACTTTCCCATTTACTTTCAAAATCCGTTCTATCGTTACGGAAAATTTCATCCAGTTTATCAGCCACTTTTTTGGTGATATGTGAATTTATTTTCTTCACGTTAGGATCTCCCTGCAAGTAACTTCTGCTAACATTTAACGGGATATCGGGACTATCAATTACACCATGCAGCAACATCAAAAATTCAGGAACAATGTCCTTTACTTCATCGGTAACAAATACCTGGTTGCTGTATAAATTGATCTTGTCTTTTTGAATCTCGTAGCTATGCTTGATTTTAGGAAAATAAAGAATACCAGTTAGGTTAAAAGGATAATCAACGTTAAGGTGAATCCAGAAAAGCGGGGTTTCGCTCATCGGGTATAACTCCTTATAAAACTTTTCGTAATCTTCCTTGCTTAATTCAGAAGGCTTCTTGGTCCAGGCTGGTGATGTATTATTGATTGGTTTTGCCTCAACTGGTTCTTCCCCTTCTTTTGGTTCTTCCACTTTTGCGTTAGCATCACGGAAATAAATAGGAACAGGTAGAAATTTACAAAATTTTTCCAGGATACCTTTCAACTTCCACTCATCCAAAAACTCTTCACTATCTGCATCAACATGCAGCCTTATTTCGGTTCCGCGTTCAGTACGCTCTGTAGTTTCTTCAAGTGTATATTCTGGACTTCCGTCGCATTCCCAACGAACGGCAGGTGTATCTTTCCAGCTTTTGGTAAAAACTTCTACCTGGCTGCTAATCATAAAGGCAGAATAAAAACCTAGTCCGAAATGACCGATAACACTTGCTTCGGCCTGGCCTTTATATTTTTCCAGGAACTCTTCGGCACTACTGAAAGCTACCTGGTTCAGGTATTTGTCAACCTCTTCAGCAGTCATGCCAATACCCTGGTCGATAATACTGATCGTTTTCTTTTTTGAATCCAGTACTACCTCAATCTTAGGCTCACCAATTTCACCTTTGAATTCACCAACACTTGAAAGTGTTTTCAGCTTTTTGGTTGCGTCTACCGCATTGCTGATCAACTCACGAACAAATATTTCATGATCGCTGTAAAGAAATTTCTTAATGATCGGAAAAATGTTTTCTGTATGCACCCTGATGCTTCCGGTAGCCATATTGTTGAAGTTTAGCTTTTTGAAAATGAATTACAAAGGCCCGACGGCAAACAAAGTGCCATGCCCGAATGTTCTGCCAAATTTTCAAGATATAATAGAATAGGTGACTGCAAAGGAACAGTTGGCAGCTTTTTAACCGTGAATTGCTGGCAATACGCCACCATGCAACAGAACAGTTTTAAAAACTCGCCTGCAACTTTATTAGCCCCGAAACTTAAACATTTGAAGGAACATACAATTAGTAAAAGGCATAAAAAAACCTCCTGAACTCAATGAGCAGCAGGAGGTAAAAAAGAAAACGAAGTTAATTGAAAGCAGGTGAATGTTTGTTAGGAAAATTATTTCCCTGGCCAGAATTTATTTTATCGATAGCAGCATTTGCTCTTTTATTAGCGAGCCGCTTTTTGTATTCAAACCATTTCTGATCATACATTTTACGCATGATATCATCAAATTTGCGCCGGATAGTCACGTTAAATCCACCTTTTAAGATGGTTCCCACGGAAGCGCCTAAAGTTCTTACTGACAAACCAAAACCACCTTCGAGGTATTCAATATGATGCCAGTACCCGCTTGGCATAAACAACGTGTCGCCGTGTTCTAAAACCGTGCTCATGCCCTTTGCATAACGAAGGCCTGGATAGGTCTCAAAATCCGGATGATCGATATCGACAGTACTGTGAACATTAAATGGAAGACGATATAATAATTCACTTTGATCGGGAGCAAATAAAACTACCCTTTTCCTACCAGCAAATTGAGTCAGGAAAACATTGCTCATGTCAATATCCTGGTGCATGCGGGTGATTGATTTCTTTGGTCCAAAAAACATAAAAGGTATTTTCAGATACCTGCCGGTAATTTTTGGATAACCGAAATCTTTCAGTAATTCGGGCTTGTGTTTGAAAACAGGAAAAAGGAAAAGTCTTAAATCGGTTGGCTCTTTTTCTATAAGATCAAGATATTCATTGAATTTCATTTTGGCATGCGCAACAGCCAAAGTCTCACTTGGATTGGCTTTAAGACTGCTAAACAGGCTTACTTCTATATCGCCCATTTTTTGCCTGAAATAGTCCATATTCCATTTATCATAAGCTGGATATTCCTTCCATAAACCCCTTAAAACCACTGGTTTTTGCGGTTTGAGAAAGTTTTTTTCAAACTCTTTCCGACTCATCGTACTCCCATCCACTACGGGAATAGGCGTATCCACATTCATGTTACTCATCCAATCCTTATTTGACGCAAAAATACATTATTATTAAAAGTTGTAAAAAACGACGCCCATGTACTATACAAAAGCTGTCCTTCGCTGGTATAACTTTATTGCCCCTGGGCCAGACTATAAGCTTTTTTATCACCCCATTGATTCAATAATTCGAGTGAGCAAATTTTAAAATCGCCACTCAAACTGACATACAAACCAATTACATCCTGTTGATTGAGCGGATAATTGTCAATTGTCTCAAAACGGGCATTATATTGATTTACCAGGTTGGTAAACTTTGACCCAGTAGGCCAAACCTGGGTACCACGGTTACTGATACTCAGTAATTTGAACTTTACGCCAGCATGGCGCAAGCACTTCTCAGCAATGGCATCAGGCTGAACATTGCTTTCAATAAACATATCCACCCCTACTATTTTTTCATTCGCATCTTCCACGCTTTCCAGCATAGGATTTTTATCGAGGTTAAAAACAGTACAGGTTGCAGGTAAATCAATTTGCTCCGGCTTTGGACTATGCAAAGGTTTTTTGCCGAAATTGCCAATAATAGCTGCTGCAAAATCAGTTGTATTGAGTGATGGAATTTGCTTGTTGCCAAAATCGCCGGTATGAACACCGCTTTCGAGAGTAAACAATAATGCATTTTCAATCATTGCAGCGGTATCAAACAGTCCTACATGCTGGAGCAAGGAAAATCCACTTAACAATAAAGCCGTTGGATTAGCAATGTTTTTACCAGCTATATCAGGGGCTGTTCCATGCACAGCTTCGAATATGCATATATGATCACCGATATTTGCGCTTGGGGCGAAACCTAAACCACCCACCAAGCCAGCACAAAGATCGCTTACAATATCCCCCTGCAAGTTGGTTAATACAACTGTATCAAAAGTATCAGGCCTTGTCACCAGTTTCATACAGAGATCGTCAACAATTACATCATCTGCTTTCAGGTCGGGGTATTCTTTTGCCACTTCATAAAAACACTCAAGAAACAACCCGTCGGTAATTTTCATGATGTTAGCCTTGTGTCCGCAAGTAATGCGCCGGGCACTTTTCTTGCGTGCCATTTCAAATGCGTACCGAATAACCTGCATACTTCCGGGGCGGGTTATAAAGCGCCGGCTAAGAGCCACATCATGAGTAAGCATATGTTCAATTCCACCATAGGTATCTTCAATATTTTCCCGAACAATGGTTATATCAATGGGAATTCCGGCTTTGCTAAATACGGTGTCCACGCCATGTAAAGTTTGAAACACTCTTTTGTTTGCATAAGTATTCCAGGTTTTACGCGCCGTAACATTGATGCTTTTTACTCCTTTTCCTTTTGGAGTTTCCATAGGTCCTTTAAATAGAATCCCCAAATTTTCAATTGATTGCTGCGCTTCGATCGTCATGCCGTTGCTAAACCCTTTATCAAACACCCATTTCCCCATTTCTACATATTCGTATTCAAGCGGAACTTTTGCCGCGTTGAAAATAGAAATTACAGCGTCCATTATTTCCGGTCCGATCCCATCGCCTTTTGCTACAGCTATTTTCATTCGTGTGTTTTTTTAGATTCTTGCCTTTGTAAAGCAGCTTTAAAACTTGCAGGCATGTCACAAAAATAAGGTGGCTATCGCAGAAAGAACGGCTAAGCTGGTAAGTATTGGCTTAAAATAGGCGACTTAACCAGCATGTCTTAAAACAATTTGATGCCTTTCAACGTAGATAGAAAGAAGCCCGCGGATTTTGTGGAATAAAACTTGTTTATAAATTCAGTTGTAATCATGAAGAACTGTTGCCATCTCTTTTTTCCTTTAAATATTTTATGAAAGAATAGTTTTTACCTGTAAACAGGTTCATTTGTATCTTCAATTTCTTAATTCCTATGAATACTCTCATATCAAAAGGTGTTGAAATTTCAGTAGAGGTTTTTTACCAGCCGGAATACAGCCAGCCTGTAATGCATGAGTTCATGTTTGCTTACCGTATCAATATCATCAATCACAATTCCTTTACCGTTCAATTATTGCGACGTGAATGGTCGATATTTGATAGTACAGGTGAACATCGCCAGGTAGAGGGCGACGGTGTTGTTGGCCAACAACCGGTCCTTTCATCAGGTGAAAATTTTCAGTACGTAAGCGGATGCAATCTTAAAACAGAAATGGGTAAAATGTGGGGGATCTATGAAATGTTGGATACACATAGCCAGCAAAAATTCATGGTTGATATCCCGGCATTTCAAATGATTGCGCCATTAAAGAACAATTAGCCAATTATTTAATTTAAGTTTTTACCCTTACTTTTAACAATATCAACCAGGTCAGGGTTTGTATTTCGCTGCATCTAAAATTGATTTTGCATCCATTTTCATCAATGCCTCCATTGTAACTCCAGGGTTGTTTTTGATAAATGTTCTTACAATTTGCCTTCCAACAAATAATCCAATATAACCGGGTGCCCCTTCCCCCAATTCCTGTGTTTTCGGGCCGTCTTTAATGTAGTTCTGGTTGATAATTGCATCCTTGCTGTACAACAGATCATTCTTTACAAAAAAATTCCAGATAAGCGCTTCATTAGCGTAGCAGCCTTTAAGCTGTTCTGCCGTGTAGCCAAGTTGCAAACTGTCAGGGGTATTTGGCAATACTTTCTCCAGCAGGTGGAGCCGTTTTCCCTTTTCAATCATTTCATCGATTAATGTATTGCCGTTGGCATTATAGGCAAACACATCCGAAATAACGTTCTTTACGCTATTTACAACCATCATTTCAGGGGTGAAACGCCTCGACTGGTAATCATAAAATAATCCAGCCTGCCTGCCACTTTCATATACAGGATCGTCTTTTCCCAAATGTAATTGCAAGGCTATGCCAACTCCATCCTTTGTTCGTACATCCCCATAATCTCCCAATGGAAACGGTTCAAATGCGTCCATGGGACCAATAAATGTTGTTATTACAAAAGGCGAGTCCGGCTTAAAGGAGGGAACATAATATTGGAGGTACCGCAGCGCCTGGCCAAGTTCTTTTTCAACAGCTGGCAGTTGCTCATCAGCCAGCTTTTCAGCTGTTTGAAATACGGGATAGTAGGAACCAATAAAACTTTTTATAGCCATTTCAGCCTGCGGATCAGCAGGATTTATCCCGAGCACTTTTACAAGGTATTCGGGCAAAAAGCCAGGAAATTGCTGCCGCAATGTGTTCAGGCTTATATCGAGTTTTGTAGTATCCATTGAAAAGAAGGCCTTATCAAACCTTTCTATTTTTATCGTTGCGGTTACATTTGAAATATCAGGAGTATTAGTATCACTACAAGCCTGCCACAGAAATGCGGCTAGCAGAACAATTGTAAAACGCTTCATTGCACAAAAAAACGAAAGGCAGCAATACTAAATCCAATACCTGCTGTTAATTCAAGCTTATTGATGAATTTTACCTACCGGAAGGCATCATTTTACAGGACTCATAAAAATATTCTTCGCCGTGTTTTTCAATTGACCACGACGCATTTAAAATTTACGTATGAAAATAGCAATAGCACAACAGAATTATCATATTGGCAACTTCGAAAGCAATACAAAAAAAATTATTGACGCGGTTATTACCGCCCGGGAAAAAGGGATGGACTTGATTATTTTTAGTGAATTAGCAGTATGTGGTTATCCTCCCCGCGATTTTTTAGAGTTCGATGATTTCATTGTAAAAAGCAAGGCAGCCATTGACAGCATTGCAGCGCATACACAGAACATTGCCGTACTTGTTGGCGGGCCCGAACGCAACACCATCAAAGAGGGTAAAGACCTGTTTAATGCCGCCTATTTCTTATTCGAAAAGAAAATTCAGGGTATTGCCCATAAAACCCTGCTTCCCACTTATGATGTATTTGATGAAAACCGGTATTTTGAACCAGCCTATGAGTGGAATATTATTTCATATAAAGGAAAGCGGATGGCAGTGACCGTTTGTGAAGACATCTGGAATCTTGGAGACAATCCTCTTTATCGCATATGCCCGATGGATAAGCTGATGGAGCAACAGCCCGATATAATGATAAACCTGAGTGCTTCTCCATTTGATTATACACATGATGAGGGACGAAAGGCAACAGTGAAAGCAAACGTGTCGAAATACAAACTACCGATGTTTTATTGCAATTGCGTTGGAAGCCAAACTGAAATAGTGTTCGACGGTGCAAGCCTGGTGTACGATGCCAATGCAAACCTTTGTGGACAGCTTCCAATGTTTGAAGAATCAGTTGAATATTTCGAATGGCATGAAGATGGCCGGGTCTCAGGTGGTGTTGTAAAAAGGGCCGTTGCAACTACTCCAAGTGAAGTAATGCCTGGTACACTGGAGCCTGCGTTAAATATTAAACAGGTGCACGATGCCCTGGTAACGGGCATTCGCGATTATTTTTTTAAAATGAATTTTAAACAAGCCATTATTGCCAGTAGTGGCGGCATCGACAGTGCGCTTACCCTTGCGCTGGCGGTAAAGGCATTGGGTAAAGAAAACGTCCGGGCGGTTCTAATGCCTTCGCAATATTCAACCGGCCATTCTGTAACAGATGCAGAAGCACTAAGTCAAAACCTTGAAAACCCATACGACAATATTCCTATTAAGAATATTTACGAGGCATTTTTAGCTGGTTTAAAACCTGTATTCAATGATTTGCCTTTTAGCCTGGCTGAAGAAAATATTCAAAGCCGCATAAGGGGCAATCTTGTGATGGCCATTGCCAATAAGTTCAATTATATATTGCTAAACACCAGCAACAAAAGTGAACTCGCTACGGGGTATGGTACTTTATATGGTGATATGGCTGGTGGTCTAGGTGTTTTGGGCGATTGTTATAAATTACAGGTATACGAATTATCAAAATATATTAACAGGGATAAAGAAATCATTCCATCTAATATAATTACCAAACCGCCAAGTGCAGAATTAAGGCCAGGTCAAAAGGATAGCGACAGTCTTCCGGAATATGATGTACTTGACCCTGTATTGTACCAATACATCGAATGCCGGCAGGGGCCAAATGATATAAAAGCCATGGGCTTTGATGCCGCCCTCGTTGATCGGGTATTAAGAATGGTAAATATGAATGAATACAAAAGAAATCAATTCTGTCCCATAATCCGTATTTCACCAAAGGCATTTGGTGTAGGCAGAAGAATGCCAATTGTTGGAAAATATCTTAGTTGAAAAACTGCTGAATACTATAGGGAACTTTTTGGCAGAACGACTTCTTAATCCTGTAATTTGTTTATGGCATATTTTCTTTTAAGCCGAAGGATCGGCTTCTCTATCAATTTATAGGAAGCAATTGCAACCAATAAGGCTATGATAAAATTTTGCGGTGATTCCTGTACCCAGGATTTGTCTTCAAGTTCCACAATGAAAAACGGAGTCCATAAATAAAGTGGATAAGAAATTAAACCAATGCCCACAAAAATATAAGAGTTAAGTATTCTTGAAAACAAACTGGGAACATTAACGGACCAAAATAAAAACACAACTATTGCTAAATTATTTAAAGTCATTCCTATGGTTAGATCATAAGCACCTTTAAAATAAAAACGAAATATAGGGCTGATAAAAAAAATAAAGAGGATCGTAAAATAGATCAGTAATTTATTATTGATATACCTGAAGTATTTATTTTTAAAATTGGTATTATCTTCTAATAATGCACCCAGACAGCCTGCCAATATTGCATCACCTCCCGTTTGCAGCATCATACCAATTTGTCCCCTGTTAGAAGGAATGAAGAAATAAGTAAGAACTCTTATCAGTGGAATTAATACTGTCAGGCCTATCAATATTTTAATTAACCTCGCTTTACTTGTTCTTGAAAAGAAGAATGGCCACAACAGATAGAACTGTTCTTCCATTGCCAGGGTATGATAGTGAGCCAGGTATTGAACATCATATACAGAAGATGTAAACTCAAACAAATGTTTATAGTTCCATAGAAAGAATGCTGCAAAGAATACTGCCCAATAATTAACACCAGCAGTGTCGTAAAAAAAGAATTTTAAGCCAATAACAATTATTATAAAAAGATAAAAAATGGGGAAAATTCTTAATGCCCGGCTTATATAAAACCTTTTGATATTAACAGATCCTGTCTTATCCTTTTCTGCTATAAGCAACCTCGTAATTAAATAACCACTAAGAACAAAGAAGATCTTTACACCTAATTCGCTGTTGGAAATGAACAGGAATAATGGATGCTCGGTTATAATGTAGGGCAGGTAGGAATAACTATGTTTAACTAATACTAAAAGAATTGCAATGGCTCTTATTCCATCCAGGCTTCTAATTCTTTTCATTACATGCGTATCTGCTTTCTTCATAAAACCTTACCAAATAAAGTGCCTGCTTTTAACATAAGTCACGGAAGAGAAATTAAGAAGCTATAATTTTTTAACCCTTTTCATTTTTAGCATGTCAATACATTTTCAGCCTAAAAAATTGACAGCTGAATTACTAATTAATGTAATTATATATAAAGAAATTTTAATTGGTTATTTGTATAATCTGATAAGAATAACATCACATTTGATACAAATGAATAGCTTTTAAAAAAAAGGTGGAAACATCTCCCGCATCAATTCAATAATATTCTGCAGAAAAAATTCTGATCTTCTTAGCCCATACTAGCCATCAACAAATTTAGATCAGTAAATTTTAATTCAAACCTTTCGCTAAGATGGAAATTGGTTAGGGCGCCTTTGAACAGGTAAATGCCCGTTCGAATGTTGAAGTTGTTCCAGGCATAATCATCGAAACCACCGGCATCAGCAACATCAAGCAACAATGGCATTAACACGTTACTTACAGCATGGCTGGCCGTTCTTGAATATCCTGATGGAATATTGGGAACACAATAGTGAATAACACCGTGTTTTATGAAAGTGGGTTGTTCATGTGTGGTGATCTCCGAAGTTTCAAAACATCCCCCGCGGTCAATGCTAACATCTATAATTACACTGCCAGCCCGCATATTGGAAACCATTTGTTCTGAAACGAGGAGAGGCGTTCGCCCGCTTTGAGAGCCCAATGCTCCGATGGCAACTTCACAGGTTTTTAACTGCTTGGCTAATATTTTTGGCTCCATTACCGATGTCCAAACACGATGACCCATGGTATCCTGTAAGCGTTTAAGCCGGTAAACACTGTTATCAAAAACTTTAACCGACGATCCCATTGCCAATGCAGCCCTGGCAGCAAATTCGCCTACCACCCCTGCGCCTAAAATTATAACCTTGGTAGGCGGTATCCCACTAATTCCACCAAGCAAAATCCCTTTACCTCCAGAATCATTTCCTAGATAATGACCGGCAATCAGCATACAGGCACTACCTGCAATTTCACTCATACTGCGAACGATCGGGTAAGTGCCGCTGTCATCTTTTAAATTCTCAAAACTGATGGCTGTAATTTTTTTTTCCATCATATGTTCAAGTATTGATGACTTCATCACACTTAAATGGATGGGGGAAATAATGATATGGTTGTGCTTAAGCAAAGGCAGATCATCATCAACAACAGGTGCGCTTTTGATCAAAATATCACAATCAAAAACTTCTTTTTTGGTGAATTTTATTTTAGCACCTGCTTCAGAATATTCACGGTCGCTATAACCGCTTCCCTCACCTGCTTTACTTTCTACCCACACATCGTGTCCATTTGCAACCAACACACCAACCGCTTCAGGTATCAGCCCAATCCTGTTTTCCTGGAAAGCCGTTTCTTTTGGAATACCAATAAAAAGGTCAGCATCCCTGGCTTTAATATCTAAAGTTTCTTCCAGTGTTTCGTAACTAAAGGAGCCGCTGATGATAGGTTTTACTGAAGCCATGAAGAGGAACAATTAAATTTTTACCACTTAACTGCCGGGAATCAAAAATTCCCGGTTTACCTGTAAAAACAAGTTAAATGAATGGTTATATTAGATGAAAAAAGAGGTTATAAATTACGATTTGGTGAGATAAAGTTATTCTATCTCTTTTACTTGGAATAGGATTTGTAGACCAGCCAGTAAATTGTGAGCTTTAAACCGTCAAGTCATTAATAAGATTTTCACTATGTACTTTTTTGAAGACGTATACTCCTAACCGATGGCTCAACAGTTTCAAGATGTACATGTAAAACTTTGTTAGGTAGAAGACCCGGGGCCTTTTCAGGCCATTCAACCAGGCAAACATTGCCACTGTAAAGCGCATCTTCCACTCCAGCTTCAATCGCCTCTTCCTCATCTCTCAACCGATACCAATCCATATGGTATATTTTACTTCCGTTTGCGGTCTCGTATTGATTGATAATAGAAAAAGTTGGGCTTCCAATTATATCTGAAGATTCGAGAGCCTTGCAAAGGGCACTGATCAGGGTAGTTTTCCCTGCTCCCATTTCACCATGAAAAGCCAACACTTTGTAATTAATCGTTAACGCCGCTAACTGCGACGCTATCAAATCCAATTCCTCAATGGCGAAAAGTTGTTCCATATTATTTGATCTGCAAATTGCTGAATTAAAATATTTAACGATACTGAAAGCTGGTTGCAATCATAAAATATTTGAAACATAATTTTTGCAACAAATGGGGGTATTTTTGCAACAACAAAATTAAAAAAACAACGCGTTTGTTTTTAGGATAAACAGCATTATGCAAAAAGTTGCATGGAAAGTAGACGGGATGACCTGCGCTAATTGCGCATTAAGTATAAATAGAACACTTGACAAGCAGGGCATGCAAAAAGTTAAAGTGAATGCCGTAACTGGTGATGTGAGTTTCGAAACAGAAAAAGCACCTGATACGATTGATTTAGCCAAAAATAAAATTGAAGGACTGGGATATAAAGTTCATGAGGAACATGATGGCCACAATCATCATGGCCACAATCATCACGATCAGCAATCTACGAAGACATCACCTTACATGCTGCGCTTCTGGATCAGCCTTCCTTTTACGGCTATCCTGATGCTTCACATGATCCCGGGCCTGCATATTCATTGGCTTATGCTTCCATGGGTGCAGTTTGGGCTTGCTTTGCCTGTTTATTTAATTGGCATGGAATACTTTGGCAAAAGCGCTTTTCACAGCATTCGAAGTGGTATTCCAAATATGGATGTGTTAATCGCACTTGGTTCAACAGCTGCTTTCTTTTATAGCTGTTATGGTTTGTTTACCAGTAAGCCACAAGACTTCCTCTTTTTTGAGACTGCAGCTTCTATTATAACTATAGTGTTATTTGGTAATTGGCTTGAAAATATCTCGGTTCAGCGTACGCAGCGTGAAATTAAAAAATTGAGCAGGCAACAAGTGATTACAGCCAATATGATTGCTTACGATGACCAGCACAATGAAAATATTTTTACAGTTGATAATACAGCTCTTAAAACTGGTGACCTCATTTTAATAAAAACGGGCGAACAGGTGCCGATGGATTGTAAAATTTTGTGGGGAGATGCAGAAGTAAATGAAGCAATAATAACCGGCGAGAGTATTCCTGTTTACAAAACAAAAAATGATATACTGATCGGTGGCAGCGTTCTGGTGAATGGTACGGTTAAATGTTATGTAAGTGCTGTGGGAAAGGATACAGTTATGAGCAGCATTGTAGAACTGATGAAAAAAGCGCAGACAGAAAAACCTCCAGTGCAAAAACTGGCGGATAAGATCAGTGCCATTTTTGTACCTGCTGTATTAGTGATTGCCCTTCTAACCCTACTTCTAAACATGTTTGCAGGAGGGCACGATTTCAAAGAAAGCTTACTAAGAAGTGTGGCTGTTCTAGTAATTGCCTGTCCCTGTGCTATGGGGCTTGCCACACCTGCTGCTATTGCTGTTGGTTTAAGCCGTGCAGCAAAAAAAGGCATCCTTTACACCGATGTAAGCCGCATGGAATTGTTCCGGAATGTAAAACAGATCGTATTTGATAAAACTGGCACACTCACAACAGGTCGATTTGTAATCTCAGGCCACTATTCGTTAGCTGAAAATGATGCAGAGTTTAGAAAGATCGTTTACTCTCTTGAGAAGTTTTCTAACCACCCGATTGCTAAAAGCATCACTCAAAACTGGAAAACAGCAGATATTTTAAAATGGAAAAAAATTGAAGAGATTAAAGGCATTGGAATGAAGGCGGTCGATAAAGAAGGTAATATTTTCATGATTGGTTCCGATAAAATTGTAGATGTCAAGCCTGATGCTGAACACAATTTGTATGTAACACGAAATGGAGAATTAATTGGATGGCTTGATATGCAGGACGAAATAAGGCCTGAAGCAAAAGACATTATTCGTTTTTGCAATGGTAAAGGCATTAAGACCATTTTACTAAGTGGTGATAAATATCAAAAATGCAAAGCAGTTGCCGATGAACTGGGAATCAGCACTTTTTTAGCGGAACAAAGCCCTTTGCAAAAGCTCGAAAAAATTGAAGAGCTGAGTAAAGAAAGTACAACCGTTATGGTCGGTGATGGAATTAACGATGCTCCTGCCCTTGCAAAAGCTACCATTAGTATTTCTTTATCCGAAGCGTCTAACCTGGCCATTCAAAGCTCTTCTGTTGTATTAACCAATAACGGATTAAAGAATTTGCCTGTCGCTATTATGCTGGGTAAACAAACTTACAACACGGTAAAAAGCAATTTATTCTGGGCCTTTATTTATAATATCATCGCTATTCCAATAGCTGCAGTTGGATTGCTTCACCCCACATTTGGTGCGCTCATCATGGGCGGCAGTGATGTAGTTTTAGCCGGCAACAGCCTTTATTTAGGCATAAAAAAACTGAAGTAGCTACTTCAGTTTTTTATATTTTTTACCTGAGTGAAAACCGTCGCTTTTGTTTTTTAACTGTCAGGAGGGCGATTACAGCGGCCGATAAAACAATGGCGCTTCCAATTGCCCACCAATTTAACTTGCTTGCCTGCTGCTGCCTGCTAGGAAGATAAATTACGCCGCTTGCATTCACTACAGCCGGATCATCAATATATCTACCTGTTTCGGGAACTGCTTCTTCGTAAAAATTTACATACAGTTGATGCAATTCATGCCGCATCTCTTCACCACTCATTGGTTTTCCATGGCCTGTAGCCACTGTTTGCGGGTTTAACATAGCCAATTTTTCTACCGACTGGTAAGCAGCATCCCAATCATAGGTAAAGTATGCCGGAGGCCTTGAAACTTTTTCAGTTTGTAACAAAATTGCAATCGCCGATTCCTGTTTAGTAGTTACAAAAGCATCCCCTGCTATCAACAAACGATCCGATTCACGGAACAAACTGATGTGCCCGGGTGCATGACCAGGTGTATGCAGGTATTTCCATTCGTTTAAAAATGGTACAACTCCATCTTCCGGAAGCACTGACACTATACTTTCAATATTGATAGGACTATTTGGATAAACTTTTGCAACCCAGGCCATCATTCCACCACCAACTGTTGGATCGGGAGGCGGGTAAGAAGATTTCCCCATAAGATAAGGCAATTCCATATAATGAGCATAGACGGGTACTTTCCATTCATTGCTAAGTTTTCCAATGGACCCCACATGATCGAAATGCCCATGAGTCAATACAATGGCAGCTGGCGGCAATTCCCCGAATAATTGCCTTGCCATCTTCCTTATTTTATGACCGGAAGATTTTAATCCGGCGTCAATTAAAACCCAGGTGTTGTCGTTTGAATTCCTGATCATGTAAATATTTACAAACACATCTCTCATTCCCCAAACATCGCGGGCTACTTCAAAATAAAATTGGTTATTGGAACCATTGCCGGAATTATTCATAAAAAGAACATTTAATAAAAATGATGAATGGATTAACTGTACCTCCTTCTTAATAAAAGTATGCCAGTAACTAAGGCCACAATTTGAGCTAACTGCCGGAATTTCAACTATAATGCTATCAAAAGTGAATAGATTAAAACGTAGAGATTAATCATTTAACCACCCTCTATTCAGCACGGAAAAAGCTTGCTCCACTCTTATAAAAAATAAAAAAAGGACCACCTTTTGGGGTAGTCCTTCTTAATAATTTAAAAAGTTATTCTAATGATGATGGTCATTAACTGCTATTGGCTTAAGACGGATAATGTGCAATACATGCATCACTTTCATTACCTGGAAAGTTAAATCGAATTCAAACCATTTACGGGCGAAGTTTGGATTAGTGCCATCATTATGGTGATTGTTTTGAAACAATTCGCCCATCAGGAAAACACCCCATGGCGTAGAATTTTTTGAATGATCGCCAACTTTGTAATTACGATAACCATACTTATGTCCGCACCAGTTTACTATAGCACCTTGTATGGGGCCCATAAAAAAATGGATCGGTAATAACAAAAACCACTGCCATGATGGTGCAAAGGCAACGTAAAACGCAACATAAGCGAGTGCAAAACTTACACGTGTTATTACATTGTTTCCCAATTTATCAAGGCGATCCCAGGAAGGCAGGTAATCTTTTGTAAACTGTGGATCAGGTTTCGACTTTCCTGCATTGAAATTATCATAAATCAGGTAAGTATGTTTCATCATCTGAACCACATCTTTGAAAAAATGGGGAGAATGCGGATCTTTTTCTGTGTCACTGTAAACATGATGCATACGATGCATTACTGCATATGCTTTTGGAACCAGGTAAGAGGAACCCTGTAAAAACCAGGTAGAAAAATAAAAGACTTTTTCCCAGGTTTTACTGGTAGTGTACATTTGATGGGATGCGTACCTGTGAAGGAAAAACGTATGTACAAAAAGAGACAAAAACCAATGTGCAAAGAAAAAAATGAGAACAGGAACCATGAATAGAAAAATTAAAACGAAATAAAACCGACTTTTAAAAAGGAGCGCAAATATACAAACCAAAGTTTTAGCCAGATCGCAGTTATGAACTTTGGTTCACTAAACTGCTCATGAAAATGAACAAACCTATACCTATATTGTTCAAAAATTTTGCTCTTGACGGTTTTTATTGATGAGCTATCTGACTCTAAGCTACTGTTAACAAAGGCTTTCAGGCCGCTCATTTTTTAAAACGACCAGGGATTATAAAAACCCTATTTTGATAATTATCATTTTGCCAAATTTTCTTACCACCTCCTATATTGCTTTTTATTTAGCATTTTGAACAAGGTCAAACATGCCAACCAATCAACAATTACTACAGGAACATTTTGGTTACAACCAGTTTCGGCCGTTACAGGAAGAGATCATTAATGCTGTTCTAGCGGGAAAAGATGTACTGGCGCTGTTACCGACAGGCGGTGGAAAGTCGGTTTGTTATCAGATACCAGCTTTGTCGCAGGAAGGTATTTGTCTTGTAATTACCCCGCTTATCGCCTTAATGAAAGACCAGGTGAGCCAATTAAAAAAAAGGAATATTTCTGCCATCAGCCTTTATAGTGGCATGGCCTTCTATGAAATCAGGAAAGCCCTGCAAAATGCCACTTCGGGTAATTTTAAGTTCCTGTTTGTTTCTCCGGAACGTTTACAAACAAAATTGTTTCTTAAGTACTTACCGGCAATGCCTATTAACCTAATTGCAGTTGATGAAGCTCACTGCATTTCACAATGGGGTTACGATTTTCGGCCATCTTACCTGCAGATAGCTGCTATTCGCGAAGAAGTTCCAGGTGTTCCAATACTCGCGCTAACCGCCTCAGCCACTGCGGATGTGCAGGAAGATATCTGTAAAAAATTACAGTTTTCTAACCAGCAGGTTTTCAGGCAATCCTTTGAAAAGCCAAATCTTTCTTTCAGCTGTTTTAACACGCCCCATAAAATAAACAAGTTGTACGAAATACTAAAAAACGTACCTGGTACCGCGCTGGTTTATGTAAGAAACAGGCGTAAAACCAAAGAGATCGCCAGCCTGCTTAAGATGCAGGGTATAAATGCCACATGGTATAATGCGGGTCTTTCAAATGATGAAAGAAGTAACAGGCAGGAAGATTGGATTACAAATAAAGTGAGGGTAATGGCTTGTACAAACGCATTTGGGATGGGGATTGATAAGGCTGATGTACGTACTGTGATACATATGGACGTTCCTGATTGTGTAGAAAGTTATTACCAGGAAGCCGGAAGAGCTGGAAGAGATGGCAAAAAGTCATACGCAGTTTTATTGTTTAATGAAGATGATATCAGCGACTTAAAAGAATTGCCAGCTAAGAAATTTCCACCGGTTGAACAAATTCGCCAGGCTTATGAAGCAATTTGCAATTACATGCAGATCCCGGTAGGAAGTGGCCAGGGACAGTATTTTGATTTCAATTTAGCTGAATGCTGCGATCGGTTTAAACTGGACAGCAACCTGCTGGTTAATGTGTTACATACCTTAGAACAATCAGGGTATGTGTCTTTTTCGGAAAACGTTTTTATTCCTTCGAAAGCAGGGTTTATTATCAACAAACAAGGGCTGTATGAATTTGAAAAAGATAAACCAGCACTGGAATCATTCATAAAATGTTTACTGAGAAGCTATGAAGGCATCTTCGACAACGTGGTAACTATCCAGGAAAAAACTATTGCAAAACTGCTGCAGTTAGAGGAAGCAGAAGTAGCAGAAAAATTAATCCAGCTCGCCGGTTTGCAGGTAATTCAGTACCAACCGAAAAAAGACTCTCCACAACTATTTTTTCTATATGATCGTGTTAGTACGAAAGAAGTAACCATCGACGAAAAAATGTATGCCGCAAGAAAACAACAGTATTCCCGCCGGGTTAAAGCAATTATTACTTACACCCGGAATAATGATTGCCGTAGTACTTTCATCCGACAGTATTTTGGAGATGAAAAAATAAAGTCTTGTGGCATATGTGATAACTGCCGCAGTAAAATGAGAACGGATTTGTCGGATAATGCAATAATGCTGTTAGGGGATAAGATATTGGCGCAATTACCTGCTTTTAACACGATGGAACTATTACAAAGCCAATTGAAACTACCTATAAAACAATTAGAGCAGGCTGTAAATTACCTTGAAAGAGAAGAAAAAATTAAATGGAATGCGAGCGGTCAATTTGTAATGATATAACCAAAATTAGATCTTTCGCACCCTCATTTTAGAGCGGGAATAAATGGGCTTGCGCTCCCGTGAAACACTTTTACCAGTTAAAACAAGTTTATCCTTTACGTCAAAGGTTAGCAAGTATTGGTCGAGAAAAACCAGTTCACCCCGGTCGGGTATATTTTGAAAATCTATGCTTGTTTCTGTAAGCCGAAGCGTTTTGTTTTGATCATTATAAAAGCCTTCCAGTACCGACCTGATGTAGATTCCATTTGCTTTATACCACAAGCTATAACCAGTAATTTTTGTGCCTTGTTGTTGTAGATCCAATTCGATAGTGTCTGTAACTACTTCGTTCCCATAATCCCTGGTAATGGTTCCTTTCCAAAGACCGTCAAATGTTTGTGCGATCGCGCTATTGTAAACAAGGAATAATGAATATATCAATAGTGTTTTCATGTGGTAAAATTTTATTTAGCCAACATGTACAGCTCATGACGTCGAAACCAGGAACAATATATCCTGTAACACAATTCTTACAAAATGCTTTTACACCAACGGTAAACGAAAAGTTTTCTTATAACCAGCTTGTTTTTTTACGACTTCTTCCGCCAAGGCCAAGTGCTCCTAATAAACTCCTGGTTAAGGTGGTGGCAGCTGTACGTAACGCTGATTTAACAATTGAATTATCCAGCACCTGTTCAACCATTGATGGGGCCTCTTTTTCAGCAGCTTTCTTAGAGGTTGTTACCTCCGCTTTTTCCGCAGCTTCTTCCATTTTAGCTTTCAAAATTTCATAGGCACTTTCACTATCAATTTGCTGGTTATATTTCTTAGCTAACTTACTGGTAGCAATAAGTTCATCCACTTCTGAATCTGTTAATACATCCATCCTGCTCCTCGGGGGAGCTAACATTACATGTATCAAGGGTGTAGGAACTCCTTTTTCATTCAACATAGTAACAAGTGCTTCGCCAATGCCTACCTGGGTCAATAAATCTTCGGTTTTATAAAACTCGGTTTCAGGATAATTTTCAGCTGTTTGTTTTATAATTTTTCTGTCTGCTGCTGTAAATGCTCTAAGTGCATGCTGAACTTTCATACCTAGTTGTCCAAGTACAGATGCGGGAACATCCATTGGATTCTGAGTACAGAAGAAAATACCAATTCCTTTTGAACGAATCAATTTTACGATGGTTTCAATCTGGTCTATCAATGCTGGTGAAGCTTCGTTGAAAATCAGGTGAGCTTCATCAATAAACATTACCAGTTTTGGTTTGTCCAGGTCGCCTTCTTCCGGACAAACGGCATATAATTCAGCCAGCATCTGCAACATAAAAGTGCTGAATAGTTTGGGTCTGTCCTGTAAATCCATCAATCGTAAAACACTGATTACACCCAAACCTTCATCATTGATGCGCATCAGGTCTTCTACTTCAAAACTTTTTTCGCCAAAAAAAGTATCAGCGCCCTGTTGTTCCAATTCAATTACTTTCCTGAGTATGGTGCCGGTTGAAGTAGTGGATAATTTCCCATAATCCCTTTCAAGTTCTATTTTACCGCCTTCATTACTCCACTGCAGTAGTTTTTTAAAATCTTTCAGATCAAGCAGGGGTAATTGTTGCTCATCGGCATATTTAAACAGCATGGCTACCATGCCTTGCTGGGTATCATTCAGACCAAGTATTTTACTAAAAAGGATCGGTCCAAATTCAGTTACAGTGGCACGAAGCTGCACTCCTTTTAATTTGGTGCTAAGCGTCATTAATTCTACCGGGAAACCATTTGGTTTATAGGTAATGTTGAGCTTTTGACATCGGTCGCTGATTTTATCATTTACAACCCCTGGTTCCGCAATTCCACTAAGGTCACCTTTAATATCCATCACAACAACGGGCACACTGTTGTCGCTCAATAATTCACTGATCACCTGCAGTGTTTTTGTTTTTCCGGTACCTGTTGCACCAGCAATTAACCCGTGTCGGTTCATCATTCGTAACGGGAGATTTACATCTGCCCCACTTACTACCGATCCTTCTAAAATGCCTACACCAAGTTTTACACTTTCCCCTTTAAAAGTGTACCCTTTATTAACTGCTTCAAGAAACATTTCAGTGTCAGCCATTGCAAATCATTTGTGGTAAAGATAAAGTTCAGCAGTACATGATATAAACAAAAAGCGGTTCATTTAATAAACCGCCTTTTTTTAACTATACCCATAATTATTTGGAAATTATACTGCAAAACTTTCCCCGCATCCACAGCTTCTGCTGGCATTCGGGTTGTTAAAAGTGAAGCCTTTGCCGTTTAATCCATCAGAAAAATCCAACTCAGTGTTCACCAGGTATAAAAAGCTTTTCATATCACAAACTATTTTCAAGCCCCGATCTTCAAAAACCTGGTCAGAGGGTTTCTGCTGGTTATCAAAATCCATTTTGTAAGTTAGCCCGCTGCAACCGCCACCCGCAACACCTACTCTTAAAAAATAGCCATTGTCAACGCTTTGATTAGCCTCTTCCATCAATGAAATGACTTTCTCTTTTGCTTTTTCGCTTATTGTTATTGCGCTTTCTGTTTCTATCATAATCATTTTGCCAGTGGAAAATTTATAAATGACAGCGGTTTAGTACCACTGGCTACCTGCCATTTACAATTTAAAAATTCCAAATCAATAACCGGTTTCTATCTTAAATCATCGGTGCGCCCATTCTGTTGATTCCATATCGACACCATCCTTGAACATACTCCACAAAGGGCTTATCTCTCTTAACCGGGTAACCGATTTGGAAACATGTTCTATAGTGAAATCTATTTGTTCCTCTGTTGTAAAGCGACTCAACCCAAAACGCAGCGAAGAGTGTGCCAAATCATCTCCTAAACCAATTGCTTTTAAAACATGACTCGGTTCCAAACTGGCAGAGGTACAAGCTGAACCCGAACTCACGGCTATAGTTTTATTGAAACCCATCATTAACGCTTCTCCTTCAACATATTTGAAACCAACATTACTTACATGTGGTAACCGCTCAGCCTGGCCGCCATTTACATATACTTCCTCCAGCTGCAACAATGCAGATTCCAATTTATCGCGAAGCCGCCGGGTATTAGCGGCGTCTTTCTCCATTTCGAGCCTTGCTAACTCACAAGCTTTACCAAAGCCAACGATGCCTGGTACATTCAAGGTTCCACTTCGTATGCCGCGTTCATGCCCGCCCCCGTCGATTTGGGCTGTTAATTTTACACGTGGATTTTTTCGTCTCACGTACAAGGCACCAACACCTTTCGGGCCATACATCTTATGGGCTGTAAACGCCATGATATCAATTCCGTCGTCATTAACATTCACTGGTATTTTACCAACTGCCTGTACCGCATCACTAAAAAAAAGTACGCCGTGTTTTTTGGCAATGGCGCTAACCTCTTTCATGGATTGGATCACACCAATCTCATTATTAGCATACATAATAGCTACCAGGATGGTAGCAGGTTTGATAGCTTCTTCCAATTCCGATGGATCGATAAGCCCATTTTGCTTTACTTCAAGGCAGGTTATTTCTCCGCCGAGCTTTTCGATATGTTTACAGGTATCCAAAACAGCCTTGTGCTCCGTATTGGCTATAATAATGTGGTTTCCTTTGCCGGCATAGGTTTCAAATACTCCCTTAATTCCAAGGTTATCTCCTTCTGTAGCCCCGCTGGTAAAAATAATTTCTTTAGGTTCTGCACCAATGAGTTTGGCAACCTGTTCCCGGGCATAATCTACTGCTTCTTCGGCCTGCCATCCAAAGGGGTGGTTGCGACTGGCAGCATTTCCAAAGTGCTGGGTAAAGTAAGGCAACATGGCTTCTAAAACCCTCGGATCGCAAGGCGTTGTAGCATTGTTGTCAAGATATATTGGAAACGTCAAACTCATAATTACCTTTTCTTAAAACCTAAACTTCAAGCCTAACAAATTTTAATCGCCTTCCTAAAAAAGAATACAAATTTAGCACCTTTAACAGTCTGCTTTTGTTGCAGTATTGTGAACCATTCGTTTTTCCCCAATTCGCAATCAACGTTTTGCTTAATTTTTCAACAATTTTTAAAATGAAATTATATGCTTCGTATTGAACATATTGGAATTGCGGTTGGTTCATTAGAAAAATCTATTCCGTTATTTGAAAGCTTACTGAATAGCCAATGCTATAAAACAGAAAAGGTTGCTTCTGAACAAGTATTAACTGCTTTTTTTAAGGCCGGTGAAAATAAAATTGAGCTATTGCAAAGCGAAACCGACGAAGGCATAATAGCCCGGTATGTTGCCAAAAAAGGGGAAGGTATTCACCATATAGCCTTCGAGGTAGCAGACATTATTGCTGAAATGAAAAGGCTACAACTGGCAGGATTTACTTTATTGAATGAAACTCCAAAACCAGGTGCTGATAATAAATTAGTTTGTTTTTTACATCCAAAGGATACCAACAGCGTGCTTATTGAGCTTTGCCAGGAAAGGCCTGCCTGAGTTTGATAGCTGTCCTTTTACAAACCCAATTTTTCTGCAGCCAATTGGGCCGCCATCTGGCTTGCGTCTTTTTTATTAAAGCCACGGCCAGCTGCAATTGTTTCGCCATCTACCGTTACTCCAACAATAAATAACCTTCTACCTTTTTCCTGGCGTTCCTCCATGGTAATAAAATCAATAAGCTTGCTTTGCTTGTTAGCCCATCCAATTAGTTTGTTTTTTACATTGATGTCCTGCAGCTCCAGGTCATCCATAAACAGGTAAGGTGCAATGATGCGCCGTGCTATCCATTGATTGGTTTTTCGATATCCTTTATCAAGATAAATTGCGCCAACCACAGCTTCAAGCGTATTTCCAAAAATCTGGCTGTTTTTTAGGGATCCATCTATTTTATTAAACCGGGTAATTTTTTTCAATCCCATTTTCACAGCTATATCATTCAACTGTGCACGATTAACCATTTTGCTTCGCATTTCAGTTAAAAAACCTTCGCCTTTACGGGGATATTTTTTAAAGAGATAATCAGCCACTACAGCGCTTAGCACTGCATCTCCCAGGTATTCGAGCCGCTCATTATTTTCTTCGGGTGTGTCTTTTACCGAACGATGGCTGAGGGCAGTGGTGTACAACTCAAGATTACCAGGTGTAAAGCCCAGCACATTTTTTAATTGCTTTTTATAAGCCTCGAGTTGTGGATTGGTGCGAAAGAAGATAGAAATTAAACTCACGGCAGTAAAACTACATTACCAGTTTCAATTGAAAATATTTTGAATGAATACTTGCAGTAAAAAATAACAGCTGCCTGTAGTGGCAGCTGTTATTTTCTTATATAAAAAGAAGATGATGCATGATTGATACTAGGGAATATACTTTTTAACGATAACGCAGGCGTTATGTCCGCCAAACCCAAAGGTGTTACTTAGAGCTGCATTCACCACACGTTTTTGAGGCTTATTAAATGTAAAGTTCAAACGGGGATCCAACGTTGGATCATCGGTAACATGATTTATCGTTGGGGGAACAATATCATTTAGTACAGCCTTGATACACGCAATTGCCTCTATTACACCGGCTGCTCCCAGGCAATGGCCAGTCATACTTTTTGTGCTGCTAATATTTAACTTATAAGCGTGGTCGCCAAAAACATGTTGTATAGCTTTAAGTTCTGCTCCATCGCCTAAAGGCGTGCTGGTTCCATGTGTATTGATGTAATCGATGTCTTCCGGTTTCATACCTGCATCCTTCAATGCTGCTATCATTACATTTTTCGCACCGAGTCCTTCAGGGTGGGGAGCTGTAATATGGTAAGCATCAGCACTGGCACCTGTACCTGCAATTTCACAGATGATATGAGCGCCGCGCCGTTTGGCATGTTCAAGGTCTTCAAGAACCAATATACCAGCACCTTCTCCCATCACAAAGCCGTCACGGTCTTTATCGTACGGGCGGCTGGCCGTTGCAGGATCATCGTTTCGTTCGCTTAATGCTTTCATAGCATTAAAACCACCTACCCCGGCTTCACTAATAACGGCTTCCGACCCACCGGTTACTACCACATCTGCTTTATCTAACCTGATAAGATCAAAAGCTACACCGATGGCATTGGTAGAAGAAGCACAGGCACTGGTAACTGCATAGTTTGGCCCTCGTAAACCATGACGCATAGAGATTTGCCCTGCAGCAATATCCAGAATCATTTTGGGTATAAAAAATGGATTGAAACGGGGGGTACCATCGCCTTTTGCAAAATTGATCACTTCTTCCTGGAAAGTAATCAGGCCTCCGATACCACTGGCGGAAATTACCGCTGCCCTGTCAACATCAATATTTTCCTGTGTAATTCCAGCTTGTTTAACGGCTTCGTCACTTGCTATTAGTGCAAGCTGGCAATAGCGGTCAATTTTCCTTGCTTCTTTTCTGTCCAGGTAGGCAACCGGGTCAAAATTCTTGAGCTCGCAGGCGAACCTTGTTTTGAATTTAGATGCATCAAACAAAGTAATTGGTGCAGCACCGCTTACTCCGTTCAACAAACCACTCCAAAAGTCCTCGACTGTATTTCCTAAAGGGGTAAGTGCTCCGATACCCGTTACAACTACTCGCTTTAATTCCATATGGTTTGGCTGCAGATGAGTTTAAAAAAACGGTAGCACGCCCTGACTAAAATGCCAGAGCGTGCTACCAGATAAAGGTCATCCAAAATTACTTTGCGTGTTCTTCCAGGTATGTTACAGCCTGTCCAACAGTAGTAATAGTTTCGGCCTGTTCGTCGGGAATGGAAATATTGAATTCTTTTTCAAATTCCATGATCAGTTCTACGGTGTCGAGCGAATCGGCTCCCAGATCATTGGTAAATGAAGCTTCAGTGGTTACTTCTCCTTCGTCCACACCTAATTTGTCAACAATTATTTTCTTTACTCTTGTTGCAATGTCGCTCATGGTATATAGTTTTTTACGGGGCAAAAATATACTTTTTGATAAACAAACAAAATCGGGGGGCCATATGGGTACAAATAACTGATCAAAAATGGCATTTAAGCCTTTAAATCAAATTATTAGCGGTCAACTTTACTGAAATCTACTAAATTCGTCCTTCGTTTTTAAGTCATCTGGCCCACATTTTGCTTCACACATCCGCACAATTTTGCTTTTCAGGCATATAAATCAATCACTTCCAGTTCATAAAAATGACTTTTTCCCATAAGCCATACCTAATACTTTAATGTTATTAACCTGATGGCAGTAACTGCAAAAAAACAGTTACAGGAAACCAAAAAAAGAAAATTTTGAAAGCAATTATACCTGTGGCGGGAGCTGGTACCAAACTACGGCCTCACACATACACGCAGCCAAAAGCACTTATTCCAATAGCTGGTAAGACCATTTTAAGCTTTATTGTTGACCAATTGGAAGAAGCCGGCATTACTGAATACATTTTTATTGTAGGATACCTTGGTGAGAAAATCCACGATTATGTAAAAAATGCATATCCTCATTTAACTACTCACTTTGTTTACCAAAATGAAAGACATGGGACCGGTCATGCTTTAAGGCTGACCCAACATCTCGTTCAACAGGATGAGGTAATGGTTGTTTTGGGAGATACCATTTGCGAATATGACGTGAGAGAAGTGGTAAATAGTTCAACCAGCATGCTGGGCATTAAAAAAGTGGATGATCCAAGAAATTTTGGGGTAGCCGAAGTAAGTGAAAAAGATATTGTGGAAAGGGTAGTTGAAAAGCCTGCTATTCCAAAGAGCAATATGGCCCTTGTTGGTTTATATAAAATAAAGGAAACCCCCCTCCTCTTCGAATGCCTGGGTCAATTGTTTTCCGATGAAATAAAAACCAACGGCGAATACAACCTGACTGATGCGCTTCAATGCATGATCATGAAAGGTGCTAAATTCAATGCTTTCAGGGTAAAAAACTGGTTTGATTGCGGCAAAAAAGAAACTTTACTCGAAAGCAACGCAACACTGCTTAAAAAATTTGGCGGTTCCACCAGTGCAACCGATCATCCCTACGAAAACACCATAATAATAGAACCCGTAAGTATTGCAGCGGGCTGTAGTATCCGTAATTGCATTATCGGTCCACATGTAGCCATTGGCAGTAATACCTCGGTTCAATATTCAATAGTACGGGATAGTATTATTGGTTCTTATACCAGTCTTCACGAAGTAGTACTCGATAATTCGCTGATTGGCAGCGATGCTTCGGTAAAAGGATTAAGCCGGAGTTTAAATATTGGAGACAATACTGAAATTGATTTTGGCTAATTGGCTGGTACAAAATTATAGGCGACATTAGTCCTGGAATTTTGTTCTGATCAATTTCTAAAACACTAACCATTGATACCTCTTTCCGATGACAATAGTGGTCACACCATTAAGCCCTATGTTAATTACGTACTTATTGCCCTGAACATTTTTGTTTTCGTCTACTTCCAGGGTTTTGGAACTAATAGTGAGTTTACAAATGGTTACAGCACTGTTCCTGCAGAAATATTAACTGCCACTGATATCATTACCGATGGTCAGCATATCATAGATCCATATACAGGACAAGATTATTTTATCCCCGGGTTAATGCCGACATTGATACCTGTGTGGTTAACCCTCATCACGAGTATGTTTATGCATGGCGGGATAGCGCATCTTGGCGGAAATATGTTGTACCTGTGGATTTTTGGCGATAACATCGAGAATAGGCTCGGGCACAAAAAATACCTCCTTTTTTATCTTACAACTGGCGTCATCGCATCCCTAAGTCATGTATTTCTGACTTTGGCAAGCGGTCAAAATTCGCTTATTCCAAGCCTTGGGGCTTCGGGCGCTATTTCAGGCATTATGGGTGGATACATTATCTTGTTCCCTTTGCAAAAGGTAAATGTGTTTGTTGTTTTCACCGTACTCAGGGTACCCGCACTTATTGCTTTGGGCTTTTGGATTTTTTTCCAGGTGGTTAGCGGGCTTGGTGTATTAGATGGCGAGAGTGATGGCGTTGCCTACGCAGCACATATCGGGGGATTTATCGCTGGTCTGCTTTTGATCAAAGTGTTCGATAAAAAAGTAGTGAAAACTAAATCAAGCTATTTCAGGCGACTCTAATTATCTACGACCGTCGCGGTATTTTTTCTCTATTTTAAAGTTGATTTAAACCACGTAAATGGCATTTGAAAACGCTGTTACAAAACTGTTTGCAATAAAATACCCAATCATACAAGCAGGCATGATCTGGACCAGCGGCTGGCGGCTTGCAAGTGCGGTTAGCAATGCCGGTGGATTAGGTTTAATTGGCAGCGGATCAATGCATCCCGAAGTTTTGCAGGAACATATTTTAAAATGCAGGACTGCTACCAACCACCCTTTTGGAGTTAACGTTCCATTATTGTATCCCAATATCGATAAGCATATAGAAATGCTCATACGGGAACAAGTACCTGTAGTATTTACATCAGCGGGAAATCCAAAAACCTGGACGCCCATTTTAAAAGCAGCTGGAATCAAAGTTGTGCATGTAGTAAGCAGCAGCAAATTTGCAGTAAAGTCTGAAGATGCAGGCTGCGATGCTATAGTGGCCGAAGGATTTGAAGCCGGGGGGCACAATGGCAGGGAGGAAACTACTACAATGGTGTTAATTCCTGCTGTTGCAAAATCAGTTACTATACCGGTAATAGCTGCAGGTGGTATTGCTACAGGCCAACAAATGGCCGCAGCTTTTGCGCTTGGTGCGGAAGGCGTTCAAATAGGTTCAAGATTTGTAGCGAGCGAAGAGGCATCCTGTCATCCAAATTTCAAAAAAGCGGTCATACATAGTTCAGAGGGCGATACACAACTTTCCCTTAAGCAACTAACCCCGGTGCGATTATTAAAAAATCATTTTTTCGACTTAATTACAAAAGCAGAAGCACAGGGAGCATCAAAAGATATATTAACTGCTTTGCTTGGCCGTGGCCGGTCTAAAACGGGCATGTTCGAAGGAAACCTGGAAGATGGCGAACTGGAGATAGGACAGGTAAGTGCTTTATTGCGGGAGATATTACCAGCCGCCACTATCGTTAACAATATTTGGGGCGAATTCGAAAGCGCTGTAAAACAATTAGGCAGTATCCGCTTTTAGCTTAACCCAAGGCGTCTACTGCCTGCCAAATTTTTTAATGTTATTTTAAACAGGATAATGACGCTATTTCCTGAATGCCCACTTCCCTAATTCTTTTAGAGTAACTTTTTTGCCATACATCAAAATACCGGTCCGGTAAATTTTTGCACTAAGCCAAATGGTAAATAAAAATCCGGCAACCAGTAAGGCCATAGAAGCAAGGAGTTGCCACCAGGGAACTACCGATGGGCCAAAAGGTAAACGGGCCATCATTACTATGGGTGAAAAGAAAGGTATCATACTGCTCCAGGTTGCAAGACTGCTATCGGGTTGGCGAATAGCATTGATCATGATAATAATTGCCAATACAATTGGAAGAGTAATCGGGAACATGAGACTTTGTGCATCCTGCGGATCTTCATTAACAGCACTACCAACAGCAGCAAACAAAGCAGCATAAAATAGGTATCCACCAAGAAAGTAAAAGATAAAACAACCGATAATCAGTGGCCAGTTAACTGTACTCATAGTTGTTTTCATGGCGGCCAGGTTTCGAATAGCCTCACTCCCCCCCTGGTTCATAGCACCCGGCATGCCATTTTGTGCCTGCTGTGCCTGAATTAAAGCTTCCTGTGGTATAAATGAACCAAGAACGGTACTTAATACAGTCATTAATACAATCCACAAAATAAATTGGGTAAGGCCAACAGCACCAATCCCAATTATTTTACCCATCATTAATTGTCGTGGCTTAACACTACTGATAATCACTTCAGCTATTCGGTTCGTTTTTTCTTCCATTACACCGCGCATCACCATTGCTCCATAAAGAAACAAAGTGATGTAAATTAAAAACCCTGCAGCATAACCGATTCCTGATGCCACTTCGAAATTGCCCTGGGTAGTTTCGTTGCTTTCGTTTAAAACCTGGTTGTTCACTTCTGCCTGCTGCGAACTAACCATCATGGAATCATATTGAACTCTCGTCAGTTTTGCTTCTCTCATGATAAGATCGGCACGGGTAGCTTCATTTACCTGCCTTTTTATTTTCCGGGTTACATCATCACTCTTACTTTTTCTTGAATAAACCTGGTAAACAGGAGTTTTGTTTATGCCTGTGCCGGGCGCCAGTAATACACCTGTATAGCCTTTTGATAAAAGCGAAGTGTCTGCATTCGCTACAAATTCATATTTAATATTTCCTTCATCAGTAATAAATTCTTTTAAAACACCGTTGGCTTCATCTACTGCTATTTTTTCTTCTTTTACACTTTTTACGGTTATAAAAACAACTGCAGCTATCAGGCCAATAAAAAGTATAGGCGTAAGAAAGGTTGTAAGTATAAAAGTTTTCTTGGTTACCCTCGAGAGGTATTCCCTTTTGATGATCAGCCAGGTTTTATTCATAATATGCTTTTCGAAATAATTTGGAATTGAGGCGAAACTGCGCCGGACTTTAAAAGGTCTATACCACTTCCTTACTAAACTGCCTGGCTGATGGTGTGCCTTCGACAACTTTAATAAAAATATCGTTCAGTGATGGCAATACTTCATTGAAGGCAGTTATCTCAACTCCCTGCCTGATGAAATGTTGTAAAACATCATTGTTACGGGTATCATCTGTGAGTTTTACAATCAACTCCTCGGGGTTGTGGCTGATAACTTTAAATATGGGAGTAATTAAATTTTCAGCAAGTGTATTTGCATTGATGCGGTATAGTTGTTCTTTGTAGTCTTGCTTTACCTGTTTAACAGTACCGTCCAATATTTTCTTACCCTTATTTACAAGTATGATATGATTGCATATCTCTTCCACCTGTTCCATTCGGTGGGTACTAAATATAATAGTGCTGCCATTTTTTGACAACTGGAATATTTCGTCTTTAATAAGATTGGCATTTAATGGGTCAAGACCACTAAAAGGTTCGTCGAGAATAATTAGTTTGGGTTGGTGAAGAACTGTTGTAACAAACTGAAGTTTTTGACTCATGCCCTTACTCAGATCTTCTACTTTTTTGTTCCACCAGCTTTGCATATCGAGCTTTACAAACCAATATTTAATGGCTTCCATTGCCTGCGACTTGCTCATACCCTTAAGCTGTGCGAGGTACAATGCCTGTTCCCCGATTTTCATTTTTTTATACAAGCCCCTCTCCTCTGGCATATAACCAATCCCTAATCCATCGTTAGCAGCATCAAAGGGTCGGCCATTGAAGTTTATGTTACCACTATCAGGATAAAAAATCCCGGTAATCATTCGGATAAGAGTTGTTTTACCGGCACCATTCGGGCCCAGCAACCCGAAAATATTTCCTTCAGGAATATTGAACGAAATATCATCCACTGCTTTCTGCGAAGCAAAGTATTTCTTCAGATTTTGAACTTCAAGAATATTCATATGTAATTGCGGTGAAGTTAGATTACTAACCGGTTCGATATTAAGTTTTTGATGAATGGCAATCTCAACAAAATTAAATCAGTTAACTTTTAAGTTGTTCAACAACCATAGCTGCAACTCTCTCACCATCCATTGCTGCGCTTACAATTCCACCTGCATAACCACCACCTTCACCACATGGAAATAGCTTTTTAATTTGTGGATGTTGCAAAGTTTGTTCATCACGCGGAATTCTTACAGGTGAAGATGTGCGGCTTTCGGTTGCAACAACAACAGCTTCGTTTGAATAATAACCAGCCGTTCCCTTTCGACCCTGCATTTTTTTCCCGAAAGCTTTAAAACCTTCTCTTAAAGCATCATATATAAATGGTGGTAACACATTTGCAAGATCTGCCGATCTCAATCCGGGTAAATAGGAATTGTCGGGAAGCGATGTGGAAAATTTTTTCTCAGCGAAATCCACAAGACGTTGTGCAGGTGCAACAAACTTTCCGCCCCCTGCTACAAAAGCTTTTTGTTCCACCATTTTTTGAAAATGCATCAACCCTAATTCATCTTCAGCGCCTGGCAAAGGTAATCCGGGAATTTGCCATCGTTTATGTTTCATCACTGCAATTGCATCCGGCATTTCTACCTGGACCACCATGCCACTGTTAGCATATGGATTATTTCTCTTGCTCGGGCTCCAGCCATTCACAACAAGTTCTGACGGGTTAGTTGCGGCTGGTGCAATTATACCACCGGGGCACATGCAAAAAGAAAATACACCGCGACCACTTACCTGTTGCACCAGGCTATAAGAAGCAGGCGGTAAAAAAGATGGGCGCTCATTACCCTGCCTGTCAAAATGATACTGGCAACTGTCAATAAGTTGTTGTGGATGTTCCACTCTGACTCCAAGAGCAAAAGGTTTAGCTTCTATTAATATTTTATTATCATGAAGTAACTTAAAAATATCACGGGCCGAGTGGCCGGTAGCTAAAATGAAAGCGTCCGCTTCAACAACGTTGTTATCTGAAGTAATTACCGCCTTTAATTCGTAATCAACAATTTTCAGGTTAATAACTTTTTGCTCAAAACGAACTTCACCACCGCAATCAATAATGTGTTGCCTGATAGCAGTAATAATTTGTGGAAGCTTGTTTGTACCAATATGAGGATGTGCATCGTATAATATTTTTTCATCAGCACCAAAATGAACCAACATTTGCAGCACTCTATCAACGTTTCCACGTTTGGTACTCCGGGTATACAATTTACCATCACTATAAGTGCCGGCACCACCTTCACCAAAACAATAATTACTTTCGGGGTTTACCTCACCTTGCTTATTCAATATGGCAAGATCTCTGCGGCGGGCACGAACATCCTTCCCTCTTTCCAGTATTATCGGCTTAACACCAGCTTCAATACATTTCAATGCTGCAAACAAGCCTGCCGGTCCGGCTCCAATTATAACTACAGTGAAATTAACATTTGTAACATCCTTAAAATCGAACTGCGGCCCAGGTCTGTTATAAAAGGGTTCATCAATAAAGGCTTGTATGGTAATATTTATCCATACGATCTTACTTCGGCCATCAATAGAACGTTTAGTAATATAAAAACCACTTATTGCGCTTACAGGTTTACCAATTGAATTAGCAATGTATTGGGTTATGATGTTGCTGTCAGCGGCTTCAGAAGGCAGCAGCCTGAATGTAAATTGCTTTTGCATGTCTTCAATTGAAAAACGCGGACACTAATCAATAATCAATGCGATAGAACCTGTTTATGATAACAATAGTTTTTAACTGGCAACAATACTAAGTTACACTGTTAAATGAATATAGGTCTGCACTACATAACCATTTAATTAATGCGGAAAAAGTCGTTTAGCTATTCTAATATTAAAAAGGCAGATCATCTCCTGTAATGTCATTTGAAACTTGCATTTCGTTAGGATCAAATCCAGTATTGGCGGGGTTTGCAGCAGCTGCAGCAAGTACAGGTTCAATTCGCCAGGCATCCAGGTTAGTTATGTAATTCTCACGGCCATCTTTCATCCAACGGGTTCCTTTAAGGTTAAAATGAACTTTAACTTCATCTCCAATTTTAACTTTATCAAGAATGGCAGTTTTATCTTGTACAGACTGGAACTTTATATAGTTAGTAATAACACGTCCACCAATATCATCCGATTTCTCTATTACAAATTCACGTGTACGAAAAGATTCTGTACGCTGAACTGTATCATAGATAGCAGCTATTTTACCATTTACTTCATATGCCATAATTCAAAGTTTATTATTTATATATTGGAGCAAATTTGCGTTAGAACCTGAGTATTCAATCAATAAATTTATATTTCGGAAAAATGAGCTTCTTAAGCTGATAATTTAGAAACCCGTCAAATAAACGGCTACTTATTTTTTTGAACTTTAAATTTTTAATTATCCACATTTTTTTTGCTCTGCACTTAATGAATGTACTTACTTTAGCCGCCCCCAATTAATTATGAAAACCTATTTTCCCGCTTTCAAAACATTTATTAATATCAACCTTATTTGTAAACAAAGCAGGTACGATGTTTATAATCAATGGCGAACTAAAAAGCGCTTTCGATGTTGAAAAAACAAACTACTGTCGGCATATTGTTTATGTTTCATTTATTCTTTTTATTTATTGATTTTAAAATAAATCATTGTTATTAAAAGAGGCTTTGTAAGGTAAAAATCACCGACTTAAAAAATTTTTTTTTCAACAGAAAGGGTTGATATTCGCCTTCCCCCGTAAAGAAAATTCAATATTTTTTTTACAAAATTTTGCGGCTTTTCAGTAAGAAAAATTAGTAACTCTATATAAATTGCTACCGGTAGAATGATTAAAACTTGTGAAACAGTTTGGCTGAACTGTCTGAATATCATAAAAGATATTGTAGAGTGGCAGCATTATAAAACCTGGTTTGAGCCTATTACGCCGGTATTGCTAAAAAATAAAGTACTTACCATCCAGGTACCAAGCCAGTTTTTTTATGAGTATATTGAGGAACATTATATCAACCTTATAGCAAAAACATTAAAGCGGGAAATTGGCAAAGAAGCGAGGCTGGAATACCGTATCATGGTGGATAGTGGCAACAACCATCATCAGCCACAAACAATGGATCTGCCTGCCAACAATATCAGGCTATACAATAACAATGTAATGGACTTTCCACTAGTAGTGAATAATCCTGTAAAAAATCCATTTGTAATTCCGGGGCTAAAGAAAATACAAATTGATCCGCAACTAAACCCCGTGTACACTTTCGATTCGTTTATTGAAGGTGATTGTAATCGTGTGGCCAGGCGTGCAGGTAAAACGGTGGCTGATAAACCCGGCGCAAACTCCTTCAACCCCTTAGTTGTTTATGGCGGTGTGGGAATGGGTAAAACCCACCTGGCCCAGTCAATAGGCAATGATGTTAAAAAACAGAACCCTGGTAAAGTAGTGCTGTATGTAAGCAGCGAGAAATTTATTAACCAGTTCCAGGATCATAGCCGTAACAATGCCATAAACGACTTCATCCATTTTTACCAGTTAATTGATGTATTAATTATAGATGATGTTCAGTTTTTTGCGAGGGCCGAAAAAAGCCAGGATGCCTTCTTCGCCATTTTCAATCATCTACACCAAAGCGGAAAACAACTTGTATTAACTTCTGATAAGCCACCAAAGGATTTAGATGGACTCCAGGAAAGATTGTTAAGCCGCTTCCGCTGGGGTTTGAGTGCCGATCTTCAAATGCCGGACTACGATACAAGAATTGAAATCCTTGAACGTAAAATGAAAAATGATGGGCTGGATATGCCAAAAGAAGTTGTAAAATATCTTGCTTATAATATCAATACAAATATTCGGGAACTGGAAGGCGCATTGATTTCGCTGCTGGCACAATCATCTTTGAATAAAAGAGAAATTGACCTGGAATTAGCGAAAAAAGTTCTTCGTAATCATATTAAAACCAGCAGCAAAGAAATCACTATCGAGAACATCCAGAAAATGGTTTGCGAGTATTTTGATGTAACCTTCGATAAACTGCAGCAAAAAACACGAAAACGAGAAATTGTCCAGGCAAGACAAATCACCATGTATCTCGCAAAGGCTTTTACCAAGAACTCTCTCAAAACGATTGGAGAACATTTTGGCGGTCGCGATCATACCACGGTTATACATAGTTGCCAAACTGTAAAAGACCTGATGGATACAGATAGTGTCTTCAAAGAAAATGTAATGGAATTGCAGCAAAAAGTTCAATTAGCTGCTTTGTAACAAATTAAGATATGATAGCTTGTCAAAACGCCGGTAACATAACTGTTACCGGCGTTTTGGTTTTATACCCTATAATGCCAGGTTAGTATTGACAAGCTACCTCCCTGGCGGGCTATTAACGGCATTGTTATTAGCCACTAATTGTAGTTAATAAAGGTTAATGCAATTAAACGCTGGTTTTAATAATGCGTCTCTTCTTTATTAACAGCAAAAAATTAAAAATTATACAATGAAAAAAATGATTCTCGGATTAGCCGCTTTAGTAATGGTAACATGCACATTTGCGCAACCTTCTACCAATCACCGCAAGGGAAAACACCCCGGTATGGAACAGAGGGGAGCATTGGGATTTAAAGATCTGGACCTGACTGAGACGCAAAAACAACAGGTAAAAGCCATCAACGAAAATTTTCACCAGCAAATGCAAACGCTTAACAGTAAAGAAAATATTACTGTGAAGGAGCAACGCACCCAAAAAGCAAACCTGTTAAAAGCTCACAAAGAGCAGTTACAGGCTGTATTGACGCCTGATCAAAAACAAAAAATGGTAGAAAAAAAGGCAGAGATGCAGAAAAACAGGCTGGCAATGCAGGATAAACGCCTTGAAACCCTGAAAAGTAAACTGGCGCTTTCCGATGCACAAGTTGCTACTATTAAAAGCAAGCAACAAAGTAACCAGGCAAAAATGGAAGCGATTATGAAAGATGAGAAAATGGACCAGGCTCAAAAAAAACAACAAATTGTTTCCTTGAGAAAAGAAATGAAAAATGAATTGTATGAAGTTTTAACCCCCGAGCAAAAAGCAAAATTGGAAGCTTTGAAAACGGAAAGAAGGGATAAAACAAAATCTTTTAAAGGACATCGGATGCACAACGATGCTGTAAAATGATGGTCTGTTTAATTCCAGTATTTGAGGCTCCTGTATACCAGGGGCCTCTTTGTTTTTTATTTAGCATCTTTGCAGTCACAGGTTTTAACTCATAATCCTGTTTTCCGCCAAACCGGCTATTAATCATCCCGCTGCAAAGTGGCTAATCAAAATAAGATGTCTAAACAGAATTTCGACAAATTCATTAATGTAAAAATCAAAGGCGCTAAGAAAAAAGAAAAAATAAAGCAGGAGAAAAAATCAGTTAAAAAAGAACGTGAGGCCTACTTTATTGAGAAAAAGCGTGAAATGAGAGCAGCTAAAAAGTTGCAGACTGAAGCACAGGCTTCTCCCCAACATGCCGGAACCAGTAAAAATAAAAATGCTGAAACTCCCGGCAAAAGAGGTAAAAACTCTACCAAGTATGCTGGCAAACCTGCCAATTCTTCTAATAAAACCGGCGAATTTAAACCTGAGAAGCAGCTCGGGCCTTCAAAATCTCTCAACCGGATCGATAATAAAATAGACAAGTTGCCTTTAGATAAAACTCCTGAAAGCAATCCGAAAAAACCCTTTCCTGTTAAGCAGGAACGAGTTTCCAAATCATTTAATCCGAAAAACTCCGAAACTGCCGAGCCACCGAGACCAATTCAACGGCCGGCATATGTAAATGCCAGTAAGCCAGCAAAAAAATCCTTTGAAGGTGGATTACCCTACGAACGTAAACCCATTACAAAAGCGGTTGTAATTCCTGATCCTTCGAAAAAGAAAGTATTGGTTAAACCAAAGGTGGATAAGCCACTTACACCTGTTGAACAATCTCAAAAGTCAGACGGAAAAGCTTCGAGTTTTAAAGCCGAAAAAGCAAGCCAGGACATACCTGCAATGCCATTAAATAAATTTATTGCGCATGGAGGAATCTGTAGTCGCCGGGATGCAGGAGAACTTGTAAAGGCCGGAAAAGTAAAAGTAAATGGCAAAATTGTAACTGATCCGGGAGTAAAAATTCAGGAAGGTGATGAAGTGGTGGCAAACGGCAAAAAAGTTACCACACAACATAACCTGGTATACATACTGCTTAACAAACCGAAAGATTTTATTACTACTGTAGAAGATCCCCAGGGACGTAAAACAGTTTTAGATATCGTTAAAACAGCCACAAACGAGCGCATTTATCCAGTTGGACGTCTCGACCGAAATACCAGCGGTGTATTGTTACTTACTAACGACGGGGAACTAGCCCAACACCTTACACACCCCAGCTTTGAAGTTCGTAAGATCTATGAGGCCAAACTGGATAAACCGCTAACCAAATCTGACTTTGAAAAATTGCTGGATGGCATAGAGCTCGAAGATGGCAAAGTACATGCTGACTCTGTGGCCTACGCCGATAGCAAGGATAAATCGATCATAGGAATTGAAATTCACAGTGGTCGTAACAGGGTTGTGAGACGCATGTTCGAACACCTTGGATACGACGTAAAAGGTCTGGATCGAGTGTTATTTGCCAATCTAACTAAGAAAAACGTTGAACGCGGCAAGTGGCGTTTTTTAAACGATAAAGAAGTCCGGCTTCTTAAATTCTTCAATAAGAGCAAACAATAATTGTTTGGCTGGTAGTTATTTACTTACCAATTTTATTGGATAAATAATTACCAGTTTATGAGATTGAAGTTGATTGTATTTACGGCTGTCATTTCCCTTTCTGCTTTCTGCACCTGCTATTCGCAAAAAAGCGAAATGGAAGTGATTGCTTATTATACCGGTGATGCTGAAACTCTGGAGAAATACCCTATTGCCAAACTCACACATATAATTTACAGCTTCCTGCATCTAAGTGGTGACACACTTGCTTTTTCCAGTCCTAAACAGGAAAAAACACTTTTGCAGATTGCCGGGCTTAAAAAGAAATATCCCAATCTCAAGGTAATGGTTTCGTTGGGTGGATGGGGTGGTTGCGAAAAATGTTCACCTGTATTTGCAGAGGCACAAAGCCGCAAAAATTTCGCAGCCTCTACAGTTAAAATCTTTAAAAGATACAATGTGGATGGTATTGACCTTGACTGGGAATATCCAACCATTGAAGGGTTTCCGGGGCATCCCTATACACCCGAAGACAAACAAAATTTTACAGAACTGGTTAAAGAGCTTCGTAGTCAAATGGGTTCAAAATATGAACTCAGTTTTGCAGCTGGTGGCTTTCAAACCTTTTTGACCACTTCTGTTGATTGGAAGGCTATTATGCCACTTATAAACCGTGTCAACTTAATGACGTATGACCTTGTAAATGGCTATAGCAAAACCACAGGTCATCATACGGCACTGTTTAGCAGGCCAGAACAAGTTGAATCAACAGATAATTGTGTGCAATATTTATTAAAACAAGGATTGCCTTCCAGGAAATTAGTTATTGGAGCAGCTTTTTATGCCAGGGTATGGCAAAATGTTCCCGATACGGCAAATGGTCTTTACCAGGCAGGCGATTTCTTAAGAGGTGTAGATTACAAGGCTTTCGGTAAATTCCTTTCTACTGAAGCTGGTTGGATAAGGTATTGGGATGATATTGCAAAAGCTCCTTATTCATATAATAAGACCCTTAAACAATTTGCTACTTACGATGATGATAAATCATTGGCTGAAAAAGTGGATTATGCTAGAAAATACCAATTAGGTGGCATCATGTTCTGGGAACTGATGAATGATACTTTTTCCAATGGAAGATTAAATGCCATTTACAAAGCTTTAGAATGAGCATTTTTTCGCGGATAGCCCCCACACCAAGCGGCTACCTACATATTGGCAACCTATATTCTTTCTATATCACCGTGTTATTAACCCGAGAAGTGAAGGGAAAATTACATCTCAGGATAGATGATCTAGACAAAGAAAGAGCCAGGCAGGAATTTATAGAAGACATTTTTGACAGCCTGCGATTTATGGGATTTAGCTATGATTCAGGGCCTTTAAATAGCCAGGAGTTTTATAGCAAATATTCCCAACAATTTCGTTTAGATAATTATAACGACATTCTATCAAGCCTGGTAAATACAGGTTTGGTTTACGCCTGTACCTGTTCAAGAAAAAGAACTGGTTTCCAGCAGTCATCTCATCCTTCCTGTCATTGCAGAACCGACAATAAAAGTTTAGATACTCCCTATGCATGCTGGAGAATTTATGTACCACCAAATACATCAATAATAATTAATGATAAATTGATGGGCAAAAAGTTGATACTACTGGATTTGGTCTTAGGAGATTTTGTAGTTAAACGACGGGATGGCGTTCCAGCTTACCAGGTAGCTTCTTTATCTGATGACTTGTATTACGGAATCAACCTGGTAGTGAGAGGTGAGGATTTGCTTGCATCAACTGCGGCACAATTGTACCTTTCTCACTGCCTTAAAAATGAATCATTTTCGAACACGATATTTTTCCATCATGCATTAATCAGGAATGCTGAGGGTATTAAACTCTCCAAATCTGCAGGAGCATCCTCCATAAAACATTTACGAAATAATGGAGCTTGCAGAAACGGGATCATTCAAATTTTTGATTCAACTCCTGGTATCCTTACACCTAAAGAACTGGTTGCACAATTTAAAAGGATCAATGTTGGTATTTCTCAGCAACTTAAATAATTGGCTGATTAGCTAATTCGTTCTTCAGTGGCTGTTTAGCTATTAAGTGCATGCCCTATCTTGCAGCAATTTTTAGACCGTATAGTTATGGCCTTAATGTGGCCGACTTAAGATACAGCAACTACAACAATGAAAGTAACAGAACACATTCAGCACGCACAAGGCAACACTTTAGTTTCATTTGAAGTTTTACCTCCATTAAAAGGTAAAACAATCCAAACCCTGTACAATCACCTTGACCCTTTGATGGAATTCAAACCGTCCTTTATCAACGTGACCTATCATCGTGCTGAAACAATGTTTAAAAAACGGTCTGATGGAAGTTTTGACCAGGTAGAAGTTCGCAAACGCCCTGGAACGGTTGGTATTTGTGCCGCCATTCGCAACCACTATAATATCGATACAGTGCCGCATCTTATTTGCGGCGGTTTTAATAAACAGGAGACTGAAAACGCACTTATCGACCTGAATTTTTTAGGTATTGATAACGTGCTTGTTTTAAGAGGAGATGCTGCCAAAAATGAAGCAAGTTTTGAACCGCATCCCGGCGGTCATCTTTATGCTATTGATCTTTTGAAACAGGTTTCAAATCTTAACAATGGTGTTTACCTGGAAGATGATATTCAAAACGGAGATAAAACGCGTTTTTGTATTGGTGTGGCTGGTTATCCTGAAAAGCATTTTGAAGCACCCAACCTCGAAATTGATCTCCAGAACCTAAAAAAGAAAGTTGACGCTGGTGCTGATTACATAATGACCCAAATGTTTTTTGATAATAGCAAATACTTTCAATTTGTAAAAGACTGTCGTGCTGCAGGTATACAGGTGCCAATTATTCCGGGATTAAAACCATTAACTACAAAAAAGCAATTAACGGTGCTTCCCCGCATTTTTCATGTGGATCTGCCAACGGAACTAAGCCTTGAGGTAATGAAATGCAAAACAGATGCAGAGGTAGAACTGGTAGGAACACAATGGCTTTTGCAGCAATCCAGGGAACTTAAAGCATTTGGTGTTCCTGTACTGCACTATTATACTCTGGGTAAACCGAAAGTAATTTGGAATGTAGTTAAAGAATTGATGTAAGAGGATGCGCTTAGTTCTTGTTACAAACAAAAACAAAATAGCCTAAGGATTTTTCCTGGAGTTGTTTTAAAATAACACCGGGCTTTTTAATAATCCTGCAACGGTTAATATCAAGAATTTCTGTTGAATGTGCAATATTTTGAAGTATTTCCACAACAGGCAACATTTGATTTAAAACACTTATCTCTTCCTGTAAAGCATCATCGCTTTCCAGTGCATTTTTTGAAATGACCAACAAATCGCGGTCTGTCGTTTTCAACATATCAATCCAGGTTTTTCAATTTAGCACAATCGTTATAAGTAACAAATTAATAGCCAACCATACCTTTTTTGGCATTGCATCCACAGTTCTTGCTTGTTCCCCCAATCTTATTACCGCCAGTACAGGCTGTAAGCATCAGGGAGGCTAAAATTAATGCGAAAAAGGTGATTTTTATTTTCATCAGGAAAAAGAAATGCAACAGTAAATTGCTATTAAATTATTACAGTTTTAAAAATAGGTATTTAATTAAAAAATAAGCGTTATAAACTTTGAATTTAAAAAATTACCGTAAAATTTAACCTTGTCAAAAAACACGCCAGGATCTATATATAAACGAAAAACGCCTGTTAGAGTATTAGTTGCTCCTTTGGATTGGGGACTTGGACATGCTTCCAGGTGCATTCCGATAATCAAAATGCTGCTGGCAAAAGGATGTGAAGTAATCATTGCGACAGATGGATTACAGGAGTTATTGTTGGTTGATGAGTTTCCTTCGGTAACTTTTATAAAGCTTAAGGGCTATGAAGTAGGTTATTCGAAAAAAAGATTAATGTGGCGTTTGGTTCAGCAGCTGGGAAAAATTAAAACTGCAATAAAGGTTGAAAATTTATGGCTGCAGGATATAATTGGAACACATAAGATAGATTGGGTAATATCAGATAACAGGTATGGCCTTTATTCAAAACTAGCTCCCTGCACCTTAATAACTCACCAGCTACAATTGAAAATTCCAGGAGATTTTTCATGGTCCCGGCAGTTTGTTCAAAGTTTGCTTTACAGGCTCATTAATAAATTTGATATGTGTTGGGTTCCCGACAGCGCAGCAAGTGGTTTGAGTGGTGTATTAGGGCATCCCCTAAAAATGCCTTTTATTCCAACCAGATATATCGGTTGGTTATCCCGTTTCTCAGCAAGCAACACAGTTAAATACCGGCCAGGTAAATGCCTTGTTATATTATCAGGTCCTGAACCGCAAAGAACTTTACTTGAAAACATTTTACTATTACAGTTAAAAGAAGAAAAACGAGAAATTGTTATTGTACGTGGTTTACCGGGTAATAAAGAAAAATTGGATTTGCCAATGAATATTGAAGTTTTTGATCATCTTCCCAGCTTTGAAATGCTGCCGGAATTTCAAAACGCTGAGTTTGTGATCAGCAGAACCGGTTACAGTACTTTAATGGATGCATTTAGTTTGCAAAAAAAATGCATTTTGATCCCTACACCCGGACAAACAGAACAGGAATATCTTGGTAAAGAGTTAGAGAAAAAGAAAATGGCAGTTATTTGTCAACAACGTGACTTCAATTTCCAGTTCGCCTTAGCAAAGGCTGCTAATTTCGACTTTCAATTTATTGAAGCAGGGCAAGGCAATTTGCTGGAGAAAACGATTGATACTTTTCTTAATGCAAACTTTTCTGGACAAGGTGTTTAACCAAACTCCTGAACCAAACGGTACATATTGAATGTTCCGTTTTCCAACTGGCTGATTATCTTTTCTTTCATTAGCAGCTTACTAACTCCAGACATGCGTTCTTTTTGAATTAAGTGATATGCCCGCTCTGCTAAAAGCCAATATTTTTTATCAGAGGAAAGAGTTTTTGAAAGTTGCTCTTCGATAATTTGTACTAATGAGCTAAGTCCTTCTTTTTGCAATGCTGTCGTTTTAAGAATAGGTATTGAGGGAGCAGCCTGGCTTGTACCAGCTGATAATACAAGCCGAAGATTGCGTATAAACTCATCCGCATTAGGCCTGTCTGCCTTATTCACCACAAATACATTTGCTATTTCCATCAAACCTGCCTTCATTGCCTGTATTTCATCCCCCGCTTCCGGAACCAACACAACAACAGTCACGTCGGAAAGGCCGGCAATTTCTATTTCACTTTGTCCAACCCCAACAGTTTCAACTAACACATAATCGAAAGCTGCCAGCCGCATTACATCTGTTATTTCAAGAATGCCTGGGTTTAGTCCGCCAACAGATCCCCGTGTTGCCAGTGACCGGATAAAAACTCCCGGATGATTATACCAGGTACTCATTCTTATCCTGTCGCCCAATAAAGCGCCAAGGTTAAAAGGAGATGATGGATCTACGCAAATTATTCCAACCTTTTTTCCCTTACTTACCCATTCGTTCACAAGACCATCAACCAATGTACTTTTCCCAGCTCCGGGAGGCCCGGTAATGCCAATTATTGGAACCCGCGATGATGGCAATTGCTGCATAAAAAGCTCATAACCAGCAACCTGGTTTTCCACCAATGAAATACACCTGGCCAGCGCCTTAAATGAGCCGGCCTGAACCTGCGGCAATAAATTATGAAATAAGGATGATGCCATTAAGTACTGGCAACATACACAAGATTGCGCAATCAAAACAGGATAAATATGAGGTAATTACTTAGGGAACAGGGTCGTAACCATGACCACCCCAGGGATGACAACGCAAAATTCGTTTTATAGCAAGCCAAAATCCTTTAAATGGACCGTATTTTTTAAACGCTTCCAGTGCGTAATGGCTGCAGGTGGGAGTAAACCGACATTTCGGCCCAAGTAATGGGCTGATGATCCATTGGTAAACTTTAATTATAGCTATAAAAGGAAATGCAAGTATTTTATTAATCGTTAAGCCAGTCGTAGGTGAACTTTTAGGTTTAGTGGCTTGAAGGGCATCATTACAGCAACTTTTCACGCGGCGTCCTCCACAATTTTTTGAAGTCTCTTAAGGCAAAGTTTTACTTTGCTTTGAATATTTTCAAAGCTCGGCTGTGATTTGTCAACATAAATAAAAAAAGCCTGCAATTGATTTTGTTTTGCTTCACAAGCTTGAAATAGATCTTGCTTATTCAACCGATAACTCTCCCGGAGCAAGCGTTTCACCCTGTTACGATCAACTGCCTTTTTAAAATTTCGTTTAGATGCGCTTACGCCAATTGTCACCGGGATGTTTGTGGCATTATTTAATTTTGAAATATTCCAAAATACTTTCACAGGATGTACAAAAAAAGATTTCCCTCCCTTAAACAGTTCATCGATCTGTTTTCGGCTTTTTAAGTGTTCAACTTTCGGAAATGACTGGTCCTCGATCAAGCTCATCGTATATAGAAAATAGAAAAAGCCCCGGCAATATGCGGGGCTTGATATAAATATTTTCAATTTACACGCTATTGCGGTGTAAAGAATATTAAGCTCTTTTAAACTTTGCCTCGTCGCTAACTGTAAGCTTATGGCGGCCTTTTGCACGGCGGCTAGCTAATACTTTACGGCCATTGGCTGTTTGCATACGCTTGCGAAAACCATGCACTGATTTACGACGACGATTATGTGGTTGGAATGTACGTTTCATGATTGCTTCTTTTTACGAACCTTTAAATGCTGTATCAATTACCAGTTAATAACCGGCGGAATTCAAATCACCAGCAAACCACCATGCCTGCTGTTTGTGAAAGGGCTGCAAATGTAGGGCGATTGGATGAATTTAATGCTTAATACCTTTGATAATTTTCAAACAGTTAATAAAAAACTGATCAGCAGGCAATTTTTGCTGCCCTGTTTGCATGGCGACCACCTTCGAAAGCCGTATTAATAAATGTCTCTACCATTTGTTGGGCATATGCGAGAGCAATAAATCTTGCTGGTATACAAATCATGTTGGCGTTGTTATGCATCCGAACAAGCTTTGCAACCTCATTATCCCAGCACAAACCGGCACGAATCCCCTGGTGTTTATTGGCAGTGATTGCAACTCCATTTGCACTGCCACAGATCAAAATACCAAAAGCCGCAGCTCCAGTTTCTACAAAAGATGCCGTGGGATGCGCAAAATCGGGATAATCCACAGATGCAAGGGAGTTAGTTCCAAAATCTTTTACAGTATAGCCCATGGAAATCAACCATTCGCTAATGTGTTTTTTATATTCAAATCCTGCATGATCGGCACCAATTGCAATTGGTTTAGAAAAATCGAAAGACATATATTTTTAGGTTGTAAATTTTAAAAGCTAATACCCGGCCAGTTCTAGCTCCATTCCGCTTCTTTCTTCAATTCTTGTTTAAATACCCGGCCTGAAACTATTACGCTGAATTCATACAATATTATCAGGGGCAACACAACAATCATTTGGCTCATCCAATCGGGGCTGGGGGTAATTATTGCCGCTACCATCAACAAAGCTACATAGGCGTACTTGCGATATTCTCTTAAAAATGAGGGAGTGATAATGCCAATCCGGGTAAGTACAAAACTGATTACGGGCAACTCAAAAGCCAATCCTGCTCCCACGGTAATGTCAACCAGGTTATCAATGTAATCATTCAAAACTGGCTTGGTTTCGATAATATTTTGAGTGCCGATTTTGTAATTGCTAAGAAAACTGAACGTAAAAGGTGCCAGCATAAAATAACCAAATGCAACTCCCAATAAAAAGAAAAAGGTGACAAAGAAAATAGCACCACGGGTATTTTTAAGCTCTTCGGGCTTGAGTGCAGGTTTTATAAATCGCCAAATTTCCCATAAGATGTAAGGAAAGGCTATAATCAGCCCGCTCATTATTGCAATAGTTATACTACTTAAGAATTGTCCCCCGAATGTGGTTGTTTGCATTTGCACATTTGGCACCGGCAGGCAAAGTGCGTCACTATTTGCTATTTTACGACCAAGCCCGCAAAGCCATTCATAGGTAACAAACCCTTTTTCGAGCGGCCCGAATATTACGATATCCATTACCTCATCGATATATACAAATACGACAATAGCACAAACCAAAACTGCTATTACCGCCCGAACAATATGCCATCTTAGTGCTTCGAGATGGTCCACAAAACTCATCTCTTCCCCTTCGCTGTTCTCGTTCTTTCTTTCCAGTAAATTGAATGCCACCTGATAAACCTGTTTTAAAGTCGGGCAAAGGTAGGAGCCATGGGTTAATGGAATTTAGATTAACCATTAATTAAACGCCTCTTTAAACCCTATACGAAAAAGCCGCTTCAATTGTCATGAAACGGCCTTTGTCAACTAACATTTTTTATAAATATTTCTTTATCTCTTCCACCAATTCGGCTTTCATGATTGGTGTACCCATGATTTTATTATAGGCTTTAGCATCTATCAGGTACAGGTCACGAATAATCTTTATCAACTGGCCGTTATTGATTTCAGGTATCAACACCTTTTCAAAATTCTTTAGAATTGTTCCCAGGTTTTTCGGGAAAGGCCTGATATAACGGATATGTGCATGGCTAACTTCATGGCCCTGTGCAATCAATTCTGCCACTGCCGATTTAATGGTGCCATATGTACTTCCCCAGCCTAATACCAGCACTTTGCCTTTTTCGGGTCCGTTATCAATATCCTGTTCAGGAATAAACTCGGCTATTTTATCAACTTTTTCCTGCCTGATTTTCACCATCAACTGGTGATTTTCGGGTTCGTAGTTTACATTTCCAGTTATGTTTTGCTTTTCAAGTCCACCGATTCGGTGTTCAAGCCCTGCAGTTCCGGGAACAGCCCATGGACGAACCAATTTCTCATCTCTTAAATAAGGAAGGTATTTGTCCTCGCCATGACCCAATTCTGTTTTAAAAGTCACGGGAATTTTAGGCAAATCCGCTTGTTGTGGAAACTTCCAGGGTTCGGCTCCATTCGCTATATAACCATCACTTAGTAAAATTACAGGTGTCATATGCTGAACAGCGATACGAACCGCTTCAAATGCAGCTTCAAAACAATCACTTGGAGTACGGCTGGCAACAATTGGCATCGGGCATTCTCCATTTCTGCCATAATAGGCTTGCATTAAATCACTCTGTTCGGTTTTTGTTGGAAGACCAGTAGAAGGTCCGCCACGCTGAATATTGATAATGATCAATGGTATTTCAAGCATTACTGCCAATCCCATGGCCTCTCCTTTGAGGGCCATTCCAGGACCGCTGGTACTCGTTATACCAAGACTTCCGCCATATGCGGCGCCAATTGCCGAAGTAATACCAGCAATCTCATCTTCCGCCTGGAAAGTGCGGATACCAAAATTTTTATACTTGCTTAAATCATGCAAAATGTCAGATGCCGGTGTAATAGGATAAGTACCGAGGAAAATTGGAAGCCCGCTTTGTTGAGATGCTGCAATCAATCCGAGGCTTAAAGCCTGGTTGCCCATCACACTTCTGTAGACACCGGGCTGCATTTTAGCTTTCTCGACCCGGTAACGGGTTGTAAAAGTTTCGGTGGTATCGCCATAATTGTAACCAGCCTGCAGCACTTTGACATTGGAAGAAAAAATATCTTCTTTTTTGCCAAACTTATCTTTTAGAAAGCTAATGGTAGTATCCAAACTACGATCATACATCCAGTACAGGTAGCCCAGCACGAACATGTTCTTAGCCCTGTCTTTCTCTTTCATTCCAAGCGTTGTAAATTCTTTCAACGCTTCACGGGTAAGTTTGGTTACATCAATAATTGTAACCTCAAAACTATCCAGGCTGCCATCCTGTAATGGATTTATTCCTTCAGGATAATTGGCTAGCCGCAGGTTTTTGGCATCAAAACCATCCTGGTTGGCGATGATTTTACCACCAGGCTTAAGTGCTTTTAAGTTCACTTTCAATGCAGCAGCATTCATTGCTACCAGCACGTCGCAAAGATCACCGGGAGTAAATACACGGTCGCTGCTAAACCGAAGCTGAAAACCTGAAACTCCGGGTAGTGTTCCTATCGGCGCCCTGATTTCAGCAGGAAAATCTGGAAAGGTTGCGAGATCTATTCCCAGCATCGCAGTATTATTGGTAAACTGGCTACCTGTAAGCTGCATACCGTCGCCACTGTCTCCGGCGAACTTAATTACCACGTCCTGTACTACGATGGGAGAAGTATTATTCATATTGCAATTGAAAAATGGAATGCGAAATTAAGGGTTGGCAACTTGTAGATGGTATAAAGAACGTAAACGTTTGCAAACGATTTGTATACCTGTTATAAAAGTAAGCTGAACAGCAACTTTGTTAAACATTTTCTCAAAAAAGCCTCACCCGAAAAATTCACCTGCCATTTATTACCTGTTCAATTGTTGCAATCAGTAAACGACAAACAGCTTCTATTTCTTCCCTTGAAATAACTAATGGTGGTGCAACCCGCAGGCAGTTGGGAGCAAATAAGAACCAATCGGTAACGAGACCGTTTTGCACACAAGCATGAGATATTTTTTGACAAAGAATCTCATCCTTAAATTCTACAGCCATCAGTAATCCACTGCTTCGTACAGCTTTGATGGCTGGATGCTGTAGTCGCTTCAAAATCAATTCACTTTTTTGATTTATGGTTAAAGCAGATGTTTCGTTTTCACCCGGATTGGATTCGGTAATTTCTTCTAAAAAAAAAGATTTAACCAGCACTTCAAAAGCAGCCAATCCCGCTGCACAGCTTACAGGGTGACCTGCAAAAGTGCTGATATGACCAAGCACCGGTTTGAATGTAAGTGTTTGCATGATGGCATTTGATGAAATAAAGGCACCCAATGGTAGTCCTCCGCCCAATGCTTTACCGATCAATAAAATATCGGGTACAATACCGTATTGCTCAAAAGCCCAAAGCGATCCGGTTCTCCCAAAGCCAGTTTGTATTTCATCTAATACCAGCAGGGTTCCTGTAGTAGTGCATTTTTCGCGGAGAGCTCTAATCCATGCCGGGTCGGGACATATTACTCCGGCTTCTGCCTGCACTGTTTCCATTACAATACATGCCGTTCTTTCCGTAATTGCATCAAGCGAATCGAAATTGTTATAATGCAGGTGCAGTATATCCGGTAAAAGTGGCCTGTAAGCATTTCGCCAATTTTCGTCGCCCATTATGCTTAAGGCACCTTGTGTACTACCATGATAACTATTTTTAAAAGCAATGATTTGCGAGCGATTCGTAAATCGCTTCGCCAATTTCATTGCGCCTTCTGTAGCTTCCGAACCGCTGTTTGTAAAATACACGCAGTCGAGGGAAGCTGGCAGGTACTCAGTTAAGGTTTTTGCATAGGCAACCTGGGGTGATTCTATAATTTCACCATACACCATCAGGTGCATGTACTGGCTTACCTGTTGTGTGATAGCCTCAATAACCGTCGGGTTACTATGACCAATATTCATAACGCTGAACCCGCTGATCAAATCAAAATATTCTTTGCCGTCCTTGTCCCACATTCTGCAACCTGCGGCGTTTACAATCTCCAAACCGATTGGAGACTGCGATGTTTGGGCTACATGTTGCAGGAAAAGCTGGCGGTTGGTCATGGGTGCAAAGTTGGCAGTTGCCTTTTTATATATAAAATATTATCCTTAAATACTATTGATGCTAAAAGTGGTTGCATCTTGCGGGGGTAAATCCACATTAACACAATCGAGCATCGTTAAAGCTTCATTTATGCCTTTCATTCTTCCGGTAAATAACATTTCTCCTTCTTTTGGCAGCAACTGTTTTATTGCGCCTAATGCCACCATTACCGGTGACGTACAAATGGGTGACCAGTGTAGTATTTGGTTTAACGCCGTTATTCGCGGTGATGTGAATTATATCATAATGGGAAACAAAGTAAATGTTCAGGACGGAGCATGCATACATTGTACTTATCAGAAACATGCAACCAACATTGGAAACCAGGTAAGCATTGGCCATAATGCTTTGGTTCATGGCTGCACTATTCACGATAATGTACTTGTTGGTATGGGCGCCATAGTAATGGACGGTTGTGTAATTGAAAGCAACAGCATCATAGCTGCAGGAGCTGTTGTGCTTGAAGGAACCCATGTTCCGGCGGGAACCATTTTTGCAGGCGTTCCGGCAAAAAAAGTAAAAGATATTTCCCAGGAATTAATTGAAGGGGAAATCAACCGTATTGCAAATAACTACGTTATGTATGCAAGCTGGTACGATAAATAGAGCCGTATGAATATTTCTCAATAAGAAGACTCACATCCAGTTGGCAAATTTTGAAAAATAATATGGTTCAATAATTGATTATAAAACCCAAAGCCAATATTTACGTAAATATTACTGGATAAGCGGGTACGCAGTAAGGCCAGGTTCTTTATACTTAACTTTATACATCTTTTCTAAAAATAAATTTAAAGAAATTACATGAAAACGTTCGCATTACGCCTTGTTGCTGCGGCAATGGTAACCAGTCTAATTGTTGCCTGCGGATCATCAAGACAACCCAAAAGAGGTTGCCCTACCAATAGTGCCAGCATGGGTGCTGAACGGGTTCTTGCGGGAGAAAAGCCACAAAAATCTTCGAAGTTTAAGGTAAAGGGAATGAATTGATGTTCGTTCAAACGGATAAATCAACTCAATTCCTGATCATACAACCTTATGGCACAATTCTTAACAGGCTATTTTGGCTGGTTTAGCCTCCCTTCTTCTTTCTATGAGAAACCGCGTATTTTTCACTTGCATTTTTTTACTCAGCATTTGCTGTACTCATTTTATACAAGCACAGGATAGTAATCTTAAACTGGCAACCGGTCAAATCAAAATGATTTCCGTTAATGCAGCAACGGCTGTTGAAATGATAAAAGAGAAAGCGGCTTACAAGGGCCGCTATTTTTATTTTGCAAAATTCTCTGAACTGCCTTCAGCATCTGAAAAAAATCAATGGCAAAAATCGGGTTTCGAATTTCTAAGTGGCGTTGCAGATAAAACCTATATTGTTAGCAGTGTTACTGTTCCTTCCCCGGAATTCTTTAAAGAACATAAAATTCACCAGGTTGCAATTGTTGAACCCGGTTTAAAGATTAGCAAGGCACTTTCTTTAGGAAAAAGTAGCCGCCTTGCCACAGAACCCGGCGGCAGGCTCGCTGTTTTGGCGGCAATTTTCAAGGGATTACCGCTACCGGAGATCAAGAAAACTCTAACCGCGGATGGGTTCACAATTCAATATTCACCCCTCGAATCTAACGGAGTTCTAACCTTTTTATTAACTCCGCAACAAGTTAATCAACTTGCGGCTTACCCTTTTGTAGTCTACATCCAGCCAGTAAGTAGAGACCGGGGTCTGAATGAAAAAGTACGTGTAATGACAGGCGCTTATCGTTTAAACACCGCTATTGCCAATGGGGGCGAAAACCTGAAAGGTGCTGATGTTGTAATTGGAGTAGGCGACGATACGGATCCAAGTTTTCACCCGGATGTAACCGACCGCATCATTAACAGGACACCGGGCATAGTTAACACCCATGGCGCACATACAACCGGCACAGTTGCCGGTGGAGGATTATTGCAACCCGACAAGCAGGGTGTTGCACCGCAGGCGATTATTTTAAGCCAGTATTTTTCCGGAGTATGGTTAAATGCTGCAACTTATATCCAGGATTTTGGCATGGTACTTACCAATAATAGTTATGGTGCACAGGCAGGTGATTGTGACTATTATGGTGTATACGATCTGTATTCTGAACTGTTAGACCAGCAGGCTATCGCTTTTCCGAATTTGCTGCATGTTTTTGCAGCCGGGAATTCGGGTGATGATATCTGCAGCCCACTTCCTCAACATTATGGTACTGTACTTGGAAGCTACCAATCAGCAAAAAATGTAATTACTGTTGGTCGCACGGATTACAATCAATTGGCCAGTGGTTCGAGTAGCAGCGGACCGGTTTCCGATGGACGTCTTAAACCAGAAATTACATCATTAGGCATTGTAGAATCTTTAGATGGAGGTTCAGGATATTTTGTAACCTATGGAACAAGTCAATCTGCACCGGCAATTACCGGGGGATTAGGTTTGCTATACGAAAAATATCGCCAGCTCAACTTCGGTAGCGACCCGCAAGGCGCTTTAATGAAGGCGATATTGCTGAATGGCGCCCGGGACATTGGCAATCCCGGACCTGATTTTCGACATGGCTACGGCTTCATGCACCTTGAAAACAGTCTCCGAATTCTAAAGAATCATCAATACCTGGGTGGCACGATGTTGCATGGAATGTCGAAAGACTCCGTTATAAATGTTCCTGCGGGAACTGCAGAACTGAAGGTTCTTTTGTATTGGCACGATCCGGCTGCATTACCATTAGCAGCCAAAACAATTGTAAACGATCTTGACCTGGAAGTTATCGGGCCCGACGGTTCCGTAATAATTTATCCAAAAAAATTAAATCCCAGTAGCCCGTTCACCACAGCTACAGAAGGCACAGATCATATTAATAATTCTGAACAGGTTGTAATTAAAACCCCTCTGCCTGGCAATTATACCATCCGGGTTAAGGGATATGAAGTGCTTGGCAACAACCCTTCGCAAGAATACTTTGTTGCGTTTGATAATTTACCGCAAGGCCTCATTATTCGAACACCGGTTAAAAATGATAATTGGTCTGTTAGTGTACCGGATGAATTTGGCATCTTCGGTATTATCATAAGCTGGGATGACGAAGGCACAATTGCCGGAAACTATAAACTTGAATACTCGCTAAACAATGGAGGAAGCTGGAATAACATTATTGAAAATTTAAAAGATAGCTGCCGGATTTTTGGCTGGCGACCACCTGCTGGTACTGCTACTAATTTGGCCAGGGTTCGTATCAGTAAAAATAATACCGCTTTTTCAACTATGAGTGAGGTTTTCACCATAATTGACCGACCTGTTTATACGCTTGCTTCCAATCCTTGTGAAGGATATATTACCATTAACTGGTCGGAAGTTCCGGGAGCAGATGATTATGAAGTGATCATGAAAAAAGGTCCTGAAATGGTACCAGTTGCTATAGTTGTTCCACCTACCTTAACCTATACGATTGGTGGTCTAAACCGCGATTCAACATACTATGTAGCCGTAAGAGCACGTAAGGCAGGGATCGCGGGACGGTGGAATAAGGCCAACGGTAAAATACCCAATTCAGGTTCCTGTGCCGGAAACATTAGCGATGGGGATTTAAAGCTCGATTCCATCTTGAGTCCATTATTTGGGCGGCAATTCACCAGTAATTCATTTGGCTCTAACGAGACAATAAAGGTTAGAATTAAAAATCTTGATAACGCTGCCGTTGCCGCTAACTCTTATAATGTAAAATATAGTATCGATGGTTCGGCATTTGTATCTGAAACAGGAACTTCCAATATAGCAGCACAAGGAAGTCACGTACATAGTTTTACAGGCATTGATCTTTCCGGCCTTGGCTCCCATGTTATAAAAACAGTAGTTGAAAATGTTGGAATTCCTGATAAAATAACCATCAACGATACATTTACTGTTGTAATTAAAAACATTGCAAATCCCCCCGTTTCGCTGGCCTCTACTTTCACTGAAACCTTTGAAACCGCACCCGTATTTACCCTCAGCAAGACAACTTATGGTTTACCTGGTATTGATCGCTGGGATTATTTAAACAGTGACCAATTTGCCCGCGCCAGGAGCTTTGTAAATACCGGGATAGCATTGTCGGGAAACAGGGCTATAACGCTGGATGTTAGCAAGACCACACCATACGTGAAAAATCCTGCAAATAATTTGCTTGGAAATTTTAATCTTTCCAATTATAATACCAGTAGTGATGTGAGACTGGATTTTCAATTTAAACAGCATGGTCCGGGCCAGGTACCTAATACTCAAAACAAAGTATGGATTCGTGGCTCAGACAAAGATACTTGGATTGCTGTTTACGATTTAAGCGCTAATCAACCGGAAGAACCGGGCACCTGGAAAAGATCCCAGAGTTTAGAACTTAACGATTTTCTTTCAACAGCAAATCCGCAACAGCAATTCAGTACATCCACCCAGGTTCGATTTGGCCAGTTTGCGGAATATGGCATGTCTGATAACACCAATCTTGCCGGTCTAAGTTTTGATGATATCCGGTTGTATATCGCCAATAACGATATTCAGATTTTGTCTATTGATACTCCTGCTATTTATAGTTGTGGTCTAAACAATTTAGTACCTGTTAGAATTAAAATCAGGAATTCCACGGGTACTGCAGTAACTAACATTCCTGTAAGATATTCTGTAAATTCCAGCGTAGAAAACGATAATGCTGTTGCCGAAATTATAACTACCATCATTCCAGCTAATTCAACCTTTGTTTACCAATTTCTAACACCTATAAACCTCGGCGGGTTCGGAGCTAATACGATTGAGGCAATGGTTGATTACCCGGGCGATAATCAGCCGGAAAATAATATCACTTCGGTGATTATCTATAATCAACCGGTAATAACCAATTTTCCATACCTCGAAAATTTCGAATCCTCAGGTGGACTTTTCTTTACAACAGGTCTTAACAGTTCATGGGAGTTTGGCAAACCGGCTTCCATCAAGATTGATGCTGCTGCAAGTGGATCCAATGCATGGAAAACAAGACTTGCCGGCAATCACAACGACAGGGAAAAAAGCCAGCTTAACACACCATGTTTTGATATTAGCAAACTGGCAAATCCAACTCTGAGCTTTAGCATGGCCTATGATATCGAAGATTGTACATCATTTGGCGTGCTTTGTGATGCAGCATGGGTAGAATACAGTTCGGATGGTGTTAACTGGACTAAACTTGGAATTGCATCTCAGGGTACAAACTGGTACGACGACCCTTCGAGGAATGTTTGGTTAAAACGCCAGCAAACGCATTGGCATGTAGCCACTTTTTCTTTGCCAAAAGGAATTGAAACCCTGCAATTGCGGTTTGTATTTAACTCTGATGAGGCTACCAATTATGAAGGTATTGCAATCGACGATGTTCACATTTATGATCTTATTAATCCGTTGTATACTACAAACGGAACCAGTAGTGCCATCAACCAGCAAGTTTCCGGAAATGAACCCGTTCATTTTTCAGCTAGTGGAAAATTGATTGCCTCAATTGTACCAAATAATAATGACCTTGGAAATACAGAGGTAAAAGCCTATCTATTTAGCGGACCAGTTCGAAATAATGGAGAACAGTATTATGGTAACCGAAACATTACCATTAAACCACAAAACACTATAAGTGGAAACGCAACTGTCAGGTTTTATTTTACTGATAAAGAGGTGGACAGCATGCGACTTGCAAAAACTTGTGCAGTTTGTACTAATCCTAAAGATTTTACTTTCCTGGGAGTAACCCAATATACGGATGCTGATAAGTTGAAAGAAGATGGCGACCTGGGTAACAATACGAACGGCATCAGTCATTTTTATAGCGGAAACAATTTGCAGCTGGTGCCTTATGACATTGGTTATTATGCGGAATTTAGCGTTGCTGGCTTCTCAGAATTTTGGTTGAATGATGGGAAAGGAATTAATCTTCCGCTGCCAGCAAGATGGCTGTCATTTGAAGCTGAGAAACTCAATTCTGGTATTGTGAAGCTTACCTGGTCGACCGGCAATGAATCAGGTGTAAGCAAATACGAAATACAGGTGGCACGCAGCAGGGAGGAAATGATCAACAATCAGTTTGTAACCTTTGGCAGTGTTCCGGCAAAAAATTCGTCAGCAGCTGAATATTCCTACCCCGATGAAAAAACTGGCAAAACCGGTAGTAATTATTACAGGATAAAACAAATAGACAGTAATGGCAGTTTCTATTATTCGCCGGTAATTTTGGTGCAATTTCCTGCTAACGATTTCATTGTTAAGATGTTTCCTAACCCGGTAAAAGACATCCTTGTTGTTAATATCGAATCCACCGATAACAAGCAATTACAATTGGCTGTGTTTAATATGGCTGGTCAGCAATTATTTAAGAAAAGCTGGTCAACGCTATCTGGCATAACCAGGCAGGAGATACCGTTTGGTAATCTTGGCTTTAGTAAGGGTGTATATACCATCGCAATTACAGATGGTAAAAGCTGGTGGTACAATAAAGTGGTAAAAGAATAGTTACGGGATACAACCACATAACCTTTCAAACAAGGAGACAAACCTGGATAGAAAAATTCAGGCATGCAAAAATGTACTATCTCGTAGGTGAAGTACATAGAAGTGACTGCCATACCAGGCTTATTATAACTACATCAAATTAAGAGAAGAAACTACTTTACAGGCCAATCGGCCGGAGACTTTAGAAGTAGTAATCATAGAATTGGAAAATATTGCACTTATCAGGATTCAGCCGGTTCAGCAAACATGGCATATTTCCGGGCATGTTTTCCTTTGTTTAAATGCTTTCCAGCCACTTTGTTTCTGCCCCGTTTTTGAGTATTAACCAGCGCTATAACCAATAAAACTGTAGCAATTGCTGCTAATTTCAAGTATAATGACACAATCAAAGAAAACGTCATAACAAATTTAATTTAAGCTGTATTAAATTATAGATTAAATATAAAACTCAACTTTAAAAAACGGGATTTAATTTATCAACCGTACCTGCGTAACAATCGTCGTATGACCGGCGACAAATTTCAACCCGATCTATATTGATTATATGCAAGAAGAGCGCCAAACTCTTTTTTCACTATAAAAAAAATTATAATTTAATAAAGACATTGATTATCAACACCTACTTCTAAAATTATCACGATGTTTAGTCTTCATTTAAAATGATAAGCCAATTATTGCCTTCTCAAAGTTCTGAATGTTACTGTAGCCATTGCCACCTTACCTTTGCCCCCCGTTTATGAACATTGAGGTACTGAAGGAAAAATATAACAACGACCCCCGCATTTTACAACTCGCGGACAAGGTTGCTATGCCGGTAGACGAGCAAAATGGACAGTTTCCAAATCAAATTGCGTTAAAGGGCTTGAATGGCAGTGCTCCTGCATTTATAGTTTCATCCATTTTCAACAACAATACCGCAACCCATATCAACCACCTGGTTATAATGGACGATTCTGAACAGGCAGCTTATTTTCACAACAGCCTGGAAAATATTACCGATGCCCTGGATCTTTTTTATTTTCCTTCCTCGTTTAAAAACAGGAAAAATTTTTCGTTGCTGAATAGCAGCCATGTAATGCTTCGCACCGAAGCACTTACAAAGATCGCGGGTGGTGGCAACAAAAAAATTATCGTTACTTATCCTGAAGCGTTATTTGAAAAAGTGGTGCTGGCAAAAAAGCTCGCTGCCAATATTATTTCTATTAAGCAGGCCGAAACCATCAATGTGGAAGGCATTATGGAACTATTGGTAATGCTGGGATTTAGCCGAACAGACTTTGTATACGAGCCCGGTCAATTTGCAATTCGCGGAGGTATCCTTGATATTTATTCTTTTGGAAATGAAAAGCCTTACCGGATCGAATTGTTTGGAAACGACGTTGACTCGATTCGCATATTTGATCCTCAAACGCAGCTGAGTGAAAGAAAATTACTCCAGGTAAATATCATTCCCAATGTAGAAACCCAGTTTGAAAGCGGCGAAAAGGTGTCGCTGATGGATTTTATTCCTGAAAACACGGTTGTTTGGTTTAATAACTGGCAGTTTATTAAAGAAAAACTGGAGCAGGAAGAGGAAAACCTGGATGTGTTTTTGGATTATGAAGCAGCAATCAAAGAAGATGTTTTCGCTGGTAAAAAGAAAAGGACTGATGAACATGAAGACGAGGAAGAGCAATTAGAAAAAAAATCCGTTAGTTGGAACGATTTCATAAAAGCAGGCACACTTGAGTCTCAAATAGCTCAAAGACATCAACTGAGTTTTGAAAACAACTTTGCAGCTCCAACTGGCAAAATATCCAGGCAATCGTCAATAAATTTTGTTACCAAACCTCAACCCTCTTTCAATCGCAACTTCAACCTGCTTATTTCAGATCTGAAAGGCTGGGAGGCAAAAGGCTTTTCAATTCATTTATTCGCAGAACAGGCCAAACAGCTGGAGCGCCTTTATATTATTTTTAAAGACCTCGGGTCAGAAATTGAATTTGTTCCTGTTCCTGTTTCAGTTCATGAAGGATTTATTGATGAAGATCTGAAGGTTGTTTGCTATACCGATCACCAGATATTTCAACGATACCATAAATACAAGGTAAAACAGGCTTTTAGTAAGAACAAAGCCATTACCATGAAAACGCTTCGGGAATTGCAGCCTGGCGATTATGTCACCCATATTGATCATGGGGTTGGCATTTTCAGCGGTCTTCAAAAGATGAACGTAAACGGTCGCATGCAGGAAGCTGTACGACTGAGATATAAGGATAATGATCTGCTTTATGTTAACCTTTCTTCTTTACATAAAATCAGCAAATACACCGGAAAAGAAGGTAGCGTTCCCAGGATGAATAAATTGGGTAGCGATGCGTGGAACCGGCTGAAAGAGAAAACTACCCGGCAAATAAAAGATATAGCCGAAGACCTCATAAAACTTTACGCCCAGCGTAAGGCTCAAAAAGGATTTGAACATAGCCCGGATAATTATATGATTACCGAACTGGAAGCAAGTTTTATTTATGAAGACACGCCCGACCAGGCAAAAGCCAGCAATGACGTTAAACGTGATATGGAAAAACCAAGCCCCATGGACAGGCTTGTTTGCGGTGACGTGGGTTTTGGTAAAACAGAAATTGCAATCCGAGCAGCTTTCAAATCAGTTTGCGATAGCAAACAAGCTGCTATATTAGTTCCAACAACGATATTAGCCTACCAGCATTATAAAACTTTCAGCGAGCGACTGAAAGATTTTCCAGTTACGGTAGATTACATCAATCGTTTCAAAAGTGCAAAGGAGAAAAAAGAAACACTGCAGAGAGTACAGGAAGGAAAGGTGGATATCATTATTGGAACCCATTCGTTATTGGGAAAAGAAATGAAGTTCAAAGACCTGGGAATTATGATTGTTGATGAAGAGCAAAAATTTGGAGTAGCCGCTAAAGAAAAATTAAAAACGCTTCGAACAACGGTTGATTCATTAACGCTTACTGCAACTCCTATTCCCCGAACGCTTCAATTTAGCCTCATGGGAGCCCGTGATCTGAGTATCATTAATACGCCTCCTCCAAACCGGCAACCTGTACAAACCGAGCTCGCTGTTTTTAATGAAGATGCAATTCGTGAAGCCATTTATTTTGAAACGGAACGCGGAGGCCAGGTATTCTTTATTCATAATCGTGTTCAGGGCCTACCCGAAATGGCTGCATTGATCCATGGTTTGTGCCCCGACCTGAGTATTGCTTATGCTCACGGACAAATGGAAGGCGATAAATTAGAAGATACCATTCTTGATTTTATGGACCGGCGGTATGATGTGCTGGTTTGCACAAACATTGTTGAAAGCGGTGTAGATATTGCCAATGTAAATACCATTATAATTAATAATGCGCACCAGTTTGGACTGAGTGACTTACACCAGTTACGTGGTCGTGTGGGTCGAAGCAATAAAAAAGCATTCTGCTATTTGCTGTCACCTCCTTTAAGCACACTTCCAACGGATAGTAAAAAACGCCTTCAAACACTGGAGCAATTCAGCGATTTAGGAAGTGGTTTTCAAATTGCTATGCGTGATTTGGATATTCGCGGTGCAGGCAATTTATTGGGAGGCGAGCAAAGCGGTTTTATTGCAGAAATTGGATTTGAGATGTACCACAAAATTCTCGATGAAGCAGTACGCGATTTGAAACGCAAACAATTCAAAGAATTATTCGCAGAAGAAATTCAGCAACAGGATGATTTTGTAAAAGACTGTTCTATCGACACTGACCTGGAAATCTTAATACCGGATGATTATGTTGAAAATATAGCAGAACGACTTTCTTTATACACGAGGCTTGATAACTGCGAAAATGAGGAGGAATTACAAACCTTTTACAATGAGATCCAGGACCGTTTTGGCGCTATACCGGAACCTGTGGAAGACTTATTCCGTACAGTGCGGGCTCGAAAACTGGCTGTTGATCTGGGTTTTGAAAAGATGCATATCAAAGATTGGACACTGCGTTGTTTTTTTGTTGCCAACCCGGATTCTCCTTATTTCCAAAGTGAGATATTTAGTAAACTGTTGGTTTACCTGCAAACGCACACCAATAAGGCCAGGCTGAAACAGGTAGGTAAAAATGGCATTTTGATTGTTGAAAAAATCAAAACCATGTCTGAACTTCTGGAGTTCTTACAAAAAGTACATGCCTATGCTGTAGAAAAAAAACCTTTGATGGAAATTATCGACAACTAAAATCTGCAGTATAAAATATATTAATGTGGTTTATTGATAAACTTCTAATTTGAATCCGACTAAAGGCTTCATCCTTTCTACTGTTGATAACCTTTTTTAAGGAAGGTTTTATCTGAACGGTGAACTATATATTAAACGGTAACCTCCTGAATTTCGTAAACCAATTACCCTTTCGTTTTTTAAAATTGAAAATTTGAATCAACCAGTAATCACTTGCATTCAATTCTATTTAAAAAAATCAAATCTAACAAGGAGATTCATCCTCGAAGCACCTGCGAATTTGATATTTCATTTTAGAAGGTTTTATAAACAACGATTTACAAATAGGTCAGTCAGGACATAATTAATGTTCAGCTATTGATTTAGATGGTGTTACGCTCAAAATTCCAATTGAATGTTTGACCTGATTTTATTAAATAATTTTTTTTTGAGTACCAATTAATATTCACATCTTCGTTACTCATTGTTAATTGTATTTATTTATGAACTTGTACATTGGAAACCTGAGCTGGTCAATCTCTGAACCTGAACTCCAGCAAACATTCGAAGCCTTCGGTGAAGTATCGTCTTGCAAAATTGTAAAAGACAAAATGACTAACCGCAGCAAAGGCTTTGCGTTTGTAGAAATGCCAAACGATGATGAAGCGAATGCAGCAATCTCTGCCTTAAACGGTAAGGATGTAAAAGGCCGCAACATCAGTGTAAACGAAGCTCGTCCACGTGAAGAACGTCCACAAGGCGGTTCTGGCGGTGGTGGCGGTTATCGCGGCGGAAGCGGCGGTGGCGGCAATCGCGGCGGAAGCGGTGGCGGTTACGGCGGCGGAAGTGGCGGTTACGGCGGCGGAAGCGGCGGTGGCGGCGGTCGCAACAGGTATTAAAAAAGCATCCTTTCGGCTCCCCATATATCGTTCCCGTTATCTGGTTTTTCCGTAAAGAAAAAAAGTGCACTCAACCCCGGCAACGCCGGGGTTTTTTGATTTTTGTCACCCGTAGTAGTATAGCAGGCACAAAGTCGAAAATGTTATTACAACATTACTTACCAGGTTTACAAGATCATTGGTTATAAAAGACAATCCTTTTTCCGAAACTGCACCGGTCCCGGGTGATTCAGTTCTTTCTCCATTAGGTAGTATATAGGAAACTTGTAAAGTGCTTCCCAAAATACTATCCAGCAACATGCCGGCAAAACCACCGGCAGTAATAAGAAGTGATATCAAAATATCGGCTTGATATAAAAAGTAATATAAAATGCCGGTAATAAATGCTCCTGCCAGGCCAGCGAGCGTTCCCATGAAAGATATCCCCCCGGACTTCCCTTTACTTACCTTTTTTAAGGTGATAATATCCAGTACTACTCCTTTGTAGAAAGTACCCAGTTCACTGCTCCAGGTATCGGAAGTGCAAATGGAGATACTTATAAAATAGCCGGTAATGAAAATCTCGTTAGTAGTAAACAGGAATAATATTATACAAATGGCAGGGATGCCTCCATTACAGAAAACTTGTAAATAGTCTCTTGGCTTTTTGTCTTTTACACCCTTTACTTCAGCACTCGTTTTTAGTTTGCCAAACAGACTCCCACTTATAAAAAAAAGCAATATGGGCAGGCTAAGCTTTAAACCACCAGCTAATAATATAATTAAACCTATGATGCCTGCCAATACACCACCTCCTGCTGTTAGCCAGTTTTTGTAAAAGGAAAACCAGCAAAAGGTTGTTGTTATTAGTAAGGCTGCAATTATTTCTAAGTATGAAAGATGCGAGATCAAAGCTTGGCCGGTGATTGAGGTTACTCTTTAAAAAATTAATTTATGTCTTAATAAAAAATTCCCGGGGATCATATTATCGCCGGGAACCATTTATTTGTTTTAAAAGATATTAAACTGCAAGTAACCATTCATGACTATCAGGCAAATTACCATACCTGATGTCATTCATCCTTTGCTTTACTTCGGAAGCTACCTTCCCGTTTTCAGGACTAAAATGCATTTCAAATTCCTTATATTTTAATTCTTTTATCATGCTGATGGTAGCAGCGGTGCCTGTTCCAAAAACTTCCTGTAAGGTTCCGGCCTTATATGCATTTAATATTTCGTCGATACTTAATGGGCGCTCTTCAACTGTTACGTTCATATCCCTCAAAACCTGGATTACACTGTCTCTTGTTACACCCGCAAGAATAGTTCCATCCTGGAGGTTTGGAGTGATTGCTTTACCAGAAATGATAAAAAACACATTCATGGTTCCAATTTCCTGCACGTACTTGTGTTCGATTGCATCCATCCATAGTACCTGGTCATAACCTTTCTTTTTTGCCTGGGCTGTGGGGTACAAAGAAGAAGCATAATTACCTGCAACTTTTGCATAACCTACTCCACCCGGCACCGCTCTTACAAATTCCTCTTCCACATAAATACGCATAGGAGCAGCATAATAAGGTCCTGTTGGACTTAGCAGGATCATGAATTTGTAATTGTCGGAAGGTTTTACACCAATTACTTCGTCGCTGGCAAACATAAATGGCCTGATATATAATGAAAAGTCGGCTTTATCCGGAACCCAACTACTATCAAGTGCCACCAATTGTTTCATGCCTTCAATAAATATCTCCTCAGGTACTTCCGGCATTGAGATCCTGTCTGCTGAAATATTAAAACGACGAAAATTATCATAAGGCCGGAATATGGCAACTTCTCCATTTTGAAGCCGGTACGCTTTTATTCCTTCAAATATTGATTGACCATAATGCAATGCTGCATTTGCAGGAGAAATTACCAGGGGCTGATAGGGTTTGATTACTACATTTTTCCATACACCATTTTCATAATCCGCTTCCAGCATATGGTCTGTAAAATACTTTCCAAAAGGAAGATTGTTAAGATCCAGGCTTTTCAACTTGCTTCCGTTAGCATGTGTTACAGGTATCTCTATTGCTTCAATCATCATTTCAATCTATTTTTGGCAAAGAAACAAAAAAACCGGCCCTATTTCCCCCAATGGATCACCAAACATCACAATTCGAAGAAATTTTATTACCTCCGGTTTTATTAGCGGGTTTATATAGCCACAGTTTAGTTGTAATTGGTGAATCAGGTATCATTCAAAAAAAGTTACAACCCAAAGTATTATCCCAGGTTAGAGAAGATGACCTGATCAAATTAAGTTCCACCGGCACTGTTGAAGAGCCTTCTTCCACCAATTTGTTGGAACCTACCATTCAACAAAGAATATCCCGGCTTGGTGAGTTCAATAAAAATATCCTGGTATTAGTGCACGATGAAAAGAATGTGCATCTTGGTGAAAAAGAATTGGATTTATTAAGTAAAATGTTACAGGCTTTAAAATTATCACTCGCCGATATAGCACTTGTTAATTGTGGTAAACAACCAATACTTTGGCCGGCGCTTACAAGTGAATTATTTGCGAGGCATATACTTTTTTTTGGTGTAGATCCTGCGAGTATCCAACTACCAATTCGGTTGCCCAATTTCAGGGTGCATAACTGGAACGAGAGCCGGTTATTGTATAGCCCCTCCCTGGAAACAATTAATACAATTTCTCCTGATCAAACTACTTTAAAAAAGGAGTTATGGAAATCACTGCAGGAACTATTTTCTATCTAATTATAATTACTTAAATAGACTATGAAGAATATACCATCTCTAATTTTTGCTACTAACAATTCTCATAAAGTAATTGAAATAAGGCAACAGTTGGGAGATCAGTTCGAGATAATCACCCTTAAAGATGCCGGGATATTAATCGATATTCCTGAGCCTCATAATACCATCGAGGAAAATGCATCTGAAAAATCAAAAACTATTTTGGAATTAACGGGCAAAGACTGTTTTAGTGAAGATACGGGGTTGGAAGTAGCCGCTTTATACGGTGAGCCTGGGGTAAAAAGTGCCCGTTATGTAGAAAAGAATGAGCAGTTTTCCAGCAATATTGAAAAGCTACTTTTTAAACTAAAAGGCAAAACAAATAAAAATGCTAAATTTCGGACAGTTATTTCATTAAGATTAAATGGAAAAGAAACCTTTTTTGAAGGTATTTGCCGCGGTAAAATAATCGACAACTATAAGGGAATCAATGGATTTGGTTACGATCCAGTTTTTATACCGGAAGGAAGTGAACTGACTTTTGCTGAAATGACCATTGAAGAAAAATCGATTTTTAGCCATCGGGCGAAAGCGGTGAAAAAATTGGCAGAATTTTTAAAACAGTAAAATACGCAGATCGTATTTACTCGTTTAAAAATCTTTTTAAATCCAATGAAAAGCCGGGAAACTGTTGAGGTAGCAAATTCTATACAAATCGATAGCTTAAAAAGCGGTAATCCTAAAGCCCAGCATAAATTATACGAAAGTTATGCGCCTAAAATGTTCTCCCTTTGTTTGAGGTATACTTCGAATAAAGAAGAAGCGGAAGATATCGTTCAGGAAGGCTTTATTAAAGTATTTAAATTTCTTCACCAATATAGCGGTCAAGGCAATTTTGAGGGTTGGATGCGCCGAATCTTTGTAAATACTGCTATCGAATTTATCCGGAAAAGAACCTACGTAGAGAGGTTGGGAGATTCAGACGGGCTTGAAATCAAAGTGAATGGCAGTACGGGATATGATACCCTGGCACATGCCGATCTTCAACGAGTGATTGAGAACTTATCTGATGGATACAGGACCATTTTCACTATGTACGTTGTAGAAGGATTTAGTCATCGGGAAATTGCCAGGATGCTTAATATCACTGAAAGCACCAGCAAGTCGCAGCTTTCCAGGGCTAAAATTATTTTACAAAAATCACTTAGCCGCGTTGGGATTGCAGCTTAATAAATGCTCATTGGATAATTCGCGTGTCAATGCTTTTATTTGACCTACAATTATCCAAATGAACAGGATTAAAATTCAATTGCCGGAACATCTCACTTTTATTACAACTGTTCCTATCCGCATTACTGATATAAATTATGGTAACCATGTAGGTAACCAGGTTTTTTTTGAATTAATTCAAGAAGCCCGTGTACGTTTTTTGCAGCAATTCGATTACGGAGAGCTAAACTTCGAAGGTGTTGGGCTGATTATGGCGGATGCTGCTATAGAATTCCATTCGGAAGTATTATATGGAGACAACATAGAAATTGCAGTAGGCATTTCAGATATCGCAAATTCTTCTTTTAACATATTTTACTTGCTCACAGTTCTTAGAAATGAAAAACGTATAAGAGCAGCAAAGGCAAAAACCGGAATTGTTTGTTTTAATTATGCTGAAAAAAAAGTAGTAGCCATACCCGCTTTGGCAAAGGAAAAACTGAGCTCTGCTTTAACCGTTTCCACTAATAAATCACTGGATTAAGATTCATTCCAAATACGCCAGGCTTCCTCAGCCTGGTAAACAAGCATATCATATCCATTTTGGATTTTCGCTCCCTGTGCTGCACCTTTTTTAAGAAATAGGGTTTCCGCTGGATTATAAACGAGATCGAATAATAAATGACTATTTGTTATGGCTTCGTAAGGAATCATCGGACATTCATCAAACTTAGGGAATGTTCCCAATGGAGTTGTATTTATAATGATTGAATTGCTCTCTATTAATCCTGGTGTAACCTGGCTGTAGGTGAAATCGATCCCGGTTTTTAAACTCCGGCCTATTATTTTATATTGGATTCCAAGTTTGCCCAACACGTAAGCTACGGCATCGGCCGCTCCTCCGTTTCCAAGTATCAATGCATTTCGCTGAGCAGGCTCTATAACTTGTAACAAGCTCTTTTCAAAACCTGCAACATCTGTATTATGTCCCGATAGAAGTCCATTCCTTATCTGGATGCAATTACATGCATTCAAACCGGCTGGTAATTTGTTTTCGGAGAGATATTCCAATACATCTTTTTTATAAGGGATAGTAACGTTTAATCCTTCAAGTAACGGATGAGCCTGGAGTAAGGCAGGAAGCTCATTAATGGATTTGATGGGAAATAATTCGTATTGACAGCCAGGAATGTTTTCACTCAAAAACTTATTTGTAAAATAGTTTTTAGAAAACGAGTGGCCTAATGGAAACCCTATTAATCCGAATAATCGCATTAGAGTAAATCCTTATTAAGATACAATTCGAAAGTATCGCCGCGAAGACCAATGCGCATGGCTTCCAGGGGTATTACTTCGGTAGGAGCAATATTTCCAAGGTTGGCATTGCAACCCAATAATTCTAAGAAATAGAGTTGCTGTGCTTTCTGAGGTGCTTCCCAGATAATTTTCTCGCCTGGTATTTGTGTTAATATTTCCTGGACCAAACCTTCTCTTACTTCACCGCTACCGCGATAGATACCCACATTCCCGGCTTCCCGGGCTTCGGCAATCACATAAGTACTTCCAGCATTTAGTTCAGCCCTCATTAATTCAATCCATTTATAAGGAGGGATAATATGAGCAGCGTCTTTACTTCCTACTTCACTAAGAACAATGCCATACCTGGTCATTTTTTCAATATAACCGCATTTCTCGGCATGCGGAATGGTTATCGAACCGTCAGAAACTTCCATCCAGGTAATTCCATAATCTTTACAAACTTCGAGGTAATCGTTAAACTGGTTACGAATTAAAAAAGCTTCGAACAATGTGCCGCCGAAATAAACTGGCAATCCAAAAGACTGGTATAACTCAATTTTCTCCCGCAAATTAGGTGTAACATAGGAAGTGCCGAATCCGAGTTTAACCACATCTACATGGGGCAGGCTAGCACTTATAAAATTCCTGGCTTCATCTAAACTAAGACCTTTATCCATTACCATGGTTATGCCACTAAGGCGGGGCTTAGGATTGCGGTCTGGTATCTGGGACAAATAAAAATTCATTCCGTAATGTTATATATGGCCGCAAATATAACCGGAATCTTCTACCAGCCTTATGACAGATATAAAAGTTGTAGAGTAACTGCCAGCTTGTAAGTGAATATCACATTTTACTGATAAACAATCATCAGCATAATTGAAGTATAAATTAAACCTTATTTATGGCTCTTTCTTTTCTTCAGGTATTTGTTGACAAGGTCTACTACCGCTGGTCTTTGCATAAGAGCCGGAACAAGGTCCAGCATTTTACGAAAACCACGTTGATTTCCTGCTAATCCCTTTTCAAGATGGATCAAAGCTTCCTTATTTTTTCCAAGCTGGAAATAAACAGCACTTAAGTAGTATTCAAATAAAGGTTTGTGATCGGTAGCTACAATAGCATGATTGCATTGTTCAAGTGCTTCCTCTGCATAACCGGCTTTAAGCAGGCAGCGGATGAGCGATTCTCTTCCACTCGTATTTCTTGGCCTTACCCTTACTACATTGGTATAATACTGTATAGCCTCTTTTAATTTTCCCTGTTCCATTTTGCACTCACCCATCAGCAAATTATAATCGGGCTGGTTTGGATGCATTTTCATTGCTGTTTCCAGCTGTTTGATAGCACTTTCCCAACGTTTTTCGCTACAATATGTATTGGCTATTTTATAAAAAATGCGACTATCTGCAGGATTTAAATGGCTTGCTTTTCTATAATTAAACCTCGCTTGGGCATAGTTGTGAAGCTTACTATAACAATGGCCTATGGCTTCATAAATTACATCTTCAGGCCTGCTGAGTTCCAGCACTTTCTCCAGGTTTTCTATGGCTTCCTGGTAGCGGCGCAACCTGATATTCGCATCCCCCATGTTGCGATAAGCAATATCCAGTTTTTCATCTATAGCCAATGCGTACAGGTATGCATCTATCGCCTTCTCATATAGTTTTAACCCCTGGAAAGCCGTAGCCAGGTTAAACCAGGCAAGTTCGTTGAAAGGAGACTCATCAATTATCCATTGATGCAATTTGATACTTTCCTCACAACGACCTGTAAAATCCGCCCAAAAGCAAATTTTAAGTAACGCTTCCTCATTATTCGGATCTTCCCTTAAAATCAATTGTAAACAGTCGAAAACTTTTTCAAAATCTTCATAATCATCGTAAACGTCTGTTAACTCAAATAACAATTCGAGTCTTTCATCTCCTTCAAAAAGGCTCAGCGCTTCTTCCAATAAAACGGCTGCTTTTTCAGGTTCTTCCAATGCGAGGTAAGCATCGGTTTTTAAAATGTACAGGTTTATATCATTGTTGTCATATAAGGAAGCCTCTTCCAATAACTGTAATGCTTCTTCATATTTACGTTCTGCAATAAGGAGATCTGCTTTTTTAAGCATTAATTGTGCAGAAGACGGAAAATGCAATAAACTGATTTCTGAAGCTTCAATTGCCGACTTGAGATCATCTTTATCATCAAAATAATCAATGATCCTTTCAAAATCTTCTTCTTCAAGAAAAGTCATATGCCTTCCTGCTTTGAGGTTTTGATACACTCTAAGTAGTTCCTGTAACTCTTCTCTTTCCCTTCGGTTTGAATTACTCATGTAAAAATCAGGTTTTTTAAAATTAACGGAATAAAAGCACCTGTTTTAATGGACTTTTCAATTTTTATCCACTTCTCAACAATTAATATATTTAGCAAGCGTTAATTTTTTTGTGATTTCGCCAAAAAAAAATTAATTTTACAATCATGTCAAGTAACCTAATCATTAAAGCTTGTAAAAAATCACTTCTCCTTACAGGAGTTGGATTAATGCTTTTTGCTCAGGTAGAATTGTTTGCTGCCAAAGGTGATATTAAACTGAAAAAGGGCGTTGTTTTAAAGTTCAAAGGTTTTGATCTAAAAACTACTACCAATTCCTTTTTTAGCTTGAAGCCTGGTGTGGTTTATAAAGGAAGTTTCAATAATGTTGAAAAAGCGCCTCAACAAACTACGCTACAGTCAATCATAACATTTCAGCAAGGAAATACTACTTTCATACTTCCCTACAAGCATAAAGTTTTACTACCCAGGTTTAAAACGCCGGAAGCACCAAAGTTCTAGCCTGATAGCAAAAGATAATTGAAGACCTTCCAAACGGAAGGTTTTTTTATTGTTTATAATCAAGCAATTTGTAACCTGATTTTGGCAAGTCAAAGCGTGAAGCGCTAACAGGAGTAGTAAGCAGGGAAGTAGCAAGATATTTTACCGTAATAGTACCGGTAGTAATCTCGTACTCCAATGGTAAACCAGGAAGGTCTTTGAAAACATATTCATATTCCTGGTAAACTGGTTTGAGGTCAACAGCATAATAAACCGTAACTGCACTTCCGTCCTTTAATGTTCCAGTCGCTTTTTTACAATTATATCCAGCTATTACCTTACTATCATTTACGTAATTAAACTTCACACCTGCATACTTACGATTGTATTGTTCCCATTGTGGAGCAGATAAATTTATCATGTACTTTTCAGTACCAGATTCTTTTAGTATGACGGCAGTGCCTGATTGTGCATTATAGAAAATGCTTTGTAACCTCACCTTACTGTTTAAATCAGACCTAACCCGGGCTCCTTTTATGGCTACAGTTAAGGTTGCACCGTCAAAAGCTTCGGAAATACCAGGCTGATCTTTACCATTAACAACCGATACGTTATAGATCACAGTACCATCCGAGATTATCTTTTGTGAAATACCAGTTATAGAAAGTAGTACGGATACTACTAGAAAAGCCAATTTATTATTCATCTTGTAGTGATATTAAGCTAATGTATTCAAATATTGAACCGATCAGCCAGGAACTATTTAAAATAAGATAGCCTGCACTAGTAAAAGTTGCAGGCTATCAAAAATTTCTGATTTCCTTACCACTAGCGTTTGGCCGACTTCTTTTTAAGTTCTTCCACCTTCGCCTGTGTTTGTTGCATTGATTCCAGCCGTTCCTGCCATTTGGATTTCTTTTTTGGCTTTGTTCGGTTAACGGAAATTTGCGATAAGATTTTATTGTGGTCAATAATGTAATTCTGAATAATAAATTGAAGCACAAGAGTAATTACGTTTGAAACAGTATAATACCAGGTAAGCGCTGACGGCAGTTTATTAAAAATAAACAGCATCATAAAAGGAAAAATGTATGGCATGTATTTCAACATGGGGTTACCGGTATCAGGTGTGGAGCTCATGCTGTACAGACTGATAAAGAAGCTTGTGATACAAGCTGTTATCGTAAACAAGCTAACATGATTGCCATAAAACGGTATTGTGAACCCTAAATTTAAAACTGAATCATAGCTACTAAGATCGGTAGCCCAGAGAAAGGGTACACCTCGTAAATCGATGTTGCTGTTAAAAAAACTATAGAGTGCAAAGAAGATTGGAATTTGGAATAATGCAGGGATACAGCCCCCTAATGGGTTAACACCAGCCTCTCTAAAAAGCTTCATTTGCTCCATACTAACAGCTTGCTGGTCATTACCGAGCCTGGCTTTCATGGCATCAATTTCAGGACGCAATGCTTTCATTTTAGCACCACTGAGATAGCTTGTATAGGTAAGTGGCGCAATTAATAACCTGATAAAAATGGTTAGCACCAGGATAGCCCAACCTAATGAACCAGGACCGCTCATCATATTGGATAGAAAGTTAAAAACGGGTAGTATCAGCCAACGATTGATGTATTTTACGAATGCAAACATCCCACTTCCCAAATCCACGATATTATGCATTTGATTATCATACTTCTTTAAAATATAATAGTCATTGGGGCCATAATACAACTGCATGGGAATTACCGCCGTATTTCCAGGGGGAATTTGAATACGGGCATTCACAGTTAGATCTGCAACTTCTGAAAGTACTGTATCGGGTGAGGCAATCACATCTGCCTGTACTGAATTCAGCCCATTTTTTACAAGGATAGTGCTATTGAAAAACTGTTGTTTTAGCCCGATCCATTGGGTTGGTTTATCGAGTTGTTCACTAACTCCGCTAATTGCTGAATTGTAATCAAACTCATTACCAGTAAGATAAACCAGTCTCGTTTGAGTCTTTTCATATTCCACGTCGGCCTGTTGACGCAAAGCCGCAGTACGCCAATGCACATTCATCGTTTGCTGGCTTAACAATTGATCTGCGCCCAGTAATTGAATGGAAGCATCAACCATATAATCATCTGGTTTAACCACGAATGAATGCGTAATGGATTTACCGTTGGCTACTGACTGATAAGTAATCGTTTGGCTGCCGCCCGGAGTTTTTGTAACTACAGCCGGGTTGAATACCAATTTATTAGAACTTGTGCTTTGGTTACCTGAAGTATTTATTCCGTAACTAAATTCATCCTTACTTGTACCCCCCATTTTCACCATATTGCTATCGGGGCCTTTATATTTCTTAAGTTCAACTTCCTTTAGCCAGCCACCTTTATTAGAAAAGGTTAACCTCATCAGGTTGTTTTCGACATAGGTTAAGGTTTCGGTTCCAATTGCTACAAATTCACCTGCTGAAATCGAATCTCTTGTTTGTGCGATCCTGGTTGAATCAAGTTTATACTGAGCGGTGTCGACCCTTGGTTTAAGTGCTGCAATACTGTCTTCCTGCCTTTTCTTCATTTCTGTGGCAACCTTCTGGTTGGAAGAAACATACCAGAAATAACCCATGAATAAAACCGCCAGAAGTACAAAACCTGTAACGGTATTCCTGTCAAAACCCATAATACATTTTTAAAATGAGCGGCAAAGGTAAAGGTCAGACGATAGCAACGGGGAAAAAGCGCTTTTGCTTTTTTAAACGGTGGCTTTTGAATTTAAAGAGACAGATTTTTTTCTTTCCCGGCAATGTTGAAATAGAAAGTCCGGCAATCATTACTGAATTGCCGGACCAGAAAAATAATGTTGACTCTTCTAAATAACTACCTCACTATGAATGTGGTTACTGGTTTTTTGGAAAGCACGTCCCTCGTTGTATGACCGGGCTGCTGCCACAAAATGCACGAACAACGGGGCAGGCGATTCGACCGTGCTTTTTAATTCAGGATGATATTGTACTCCAATAAAGAATGGATGAGCTGCCAGCTCGACAATCTCAACCAGGCCTGTTTCCGGATTAATGCCGCTTATTACCATTCCCGCCTCTCTGAATGCATCGATATAAGAACTATTGAATTCCCAGCGATGCCTGTGCCGTTCGCTAATGAGTGTGCTACCATAAATACGATGAGCCAGCGTTGATTCGGATATTTTACAAGGATAAGCGCCAAGCCTCATGGTGCCACCCATTTTGGTTATTTTCTTTTGCTCTTCCATCATATCAATTACGGGATCAGGTGTTTTCTTGTCCATTTCGGTACTATGTGCCATAGATAGACCCATCACATTCCGGGCGTATTCAATCACAGCCATCTGCATTCCGAGGCATATTCCAAAAAAAGGAAGTCCTGATTCGCGGGCATATTGAATAGCAACAATTTTCCCTTCAATTCCTCGCTGTCCAAAGCCCGGTGCAACCAGTAGACCGTCTAAATGACCCAGCTTTTCATTGGCATTTTCATGAGTAAGATGTTCGCTATGAACATTGATGATATTCACTTTGCACTCATTGACTGCGCCCGATTGTACAAAAGCTTCCAGAATGGATTTATAGGCATCCTGTAATTCAACATACTTACCAATTAAACCGATAGTAACGCTACTGCGCGGATACTTCAACTTGTCAAGAAATCCTTTCCAGTAGGTAAGATCAGGTTCTTTAAACTCGGAAATATTCATTTTCTTCAAACAAATAAGATCAAGTTTCTCTCTTACCATTAATAAAGGAACTTCGTAAATAGTGGGTGCATCAGCAGCCTCGATTACTGCTTCAGTTTTAACATTGCAAAACTGGGCGATCTTCCGGCGTATTTCGTAGGTAAGTGGTTTTTCGGTACGACATACTATAATATCCGGGTGAACACCTTCCTGGCTCAGCATTTTTACGCTGTGTTGCGTAGGTTTTGTTTTTAATTCTTTTGCAGCCCTTAAATAAGGTATCAATGTGAGGTGAACCACCAGGCAATCCTCTTCTGGTAAATCCCATTGCAATTGGCGAACCGCTTCAATAAACGGAAGACTTTCTATGTCTCCGACTGTTCCGCCAATCTCCGTTATTACAATATCATATTTACCATCGGTGCCTAAATGCAACATCCGGCGTTTGATTTCGTCGGTGATATGCGGTACTACCTGAACTGTTTTTCCAAGGTAATCGCCAGCACGCTCTTTGTTGATTACTGTTTGATAGATACGACCTGTTGTAACATTATTAGCCTGGGTGGTATAAGAGTTCAGAAATCTTTCGTAATGACCAAGATCAAGATCGGTTTCGGCACCATCTTCAGTAACATAACATTCTCCATGTTCGTATGGATTTAAAGTACCGGGATCCACATTTATGTAAGGATCAAACTTTTGAATAGTTACACTGAAACCACGAGCCTGGAGTAATTTGGCAAGACTTGCTGCTATAATTCCTTTACCCAATGAAGATGTTACGCCACCGGTAACGAAAATGTATTTTGCCATAAAAAAAATTTAACCTCATAGTATACAGGATTTTAAAGGAGCGCTAAATCAACCTTTTAAAATGCCATATACCGTGGGTAGGTATGAATTACAAACTTGACCTGGGGAGATTTTTTTTGGAGGTCATGCAAACATACAATATTCAACCGCCGGCTCAAAATTGTATATTTACCGACTGAAGAATATGTGCACAAACTTTATGTTTTGCGACCTAAATACAACTACAAAATATAAATAGAAAATTAATCCTTATGGCAACTTATAACGACCTGTACCCTGCAAACTATTATTTAATAAAGGAAAATGAAAATGCTGGTATCGAACTGGTTTACATACCAATGGTGACTGGTAAATGTGTTTTGGTAGAGTACCAGGATGATGATCAAACTATGAAATGGTTTAAAAAGACAGACCAGGTATTTGAATTGGTTGAACAATTAACAGAAGAACAGGCTGTTATTTACGAGAGTTTGTTTGAAGATGAAGAAGAAGACAACGATGATTTGCCCTGGGAAACAGGAGATGATGATTCCGATAACTGGTTTGATGTAGATGAAGATGACACTGATGAGGATGACAAAGTGCGTGCTATAAATAATTGATTTTATACAACAAGAGCGGTGGATTTCCCCGCTCTTGTTGTATTCGCATTAGCCGGAAGCCAACAGATATTTTTATTTCCCAATTTTGTTATAGCTCACCGTAATTCCACGAATTAAAGATGAGCTAAAACCCTGGTGTTCCATTTCATTTAAACCAGCGATAGTGCACCCTTTGGGAGTTGTTACTTTATCAATTTCTTTTTCGGGATGACTGCCTGTTTTAAGTAACAGATCCGCAGCGCCCATTACTGTTTGAGCTGCAATTAAGGCCGCAGTTTGGGCGTCAAACCCTATTTCAATTCCTCCCTGGATATTTGCCCGGATGTATCTCATGGCGAAAGCTGTGCCGCAAGCACCTAATACCGTAGCAGCATCCATTAACTTCTCGTCAATTATTACGGTGCGACCCAACTGGTCAAATAGCTGCTGAACAAAATCCTGTTGTGTTTTTGAAACATCCGCAAGCGCTAAACAAGTCATGCTTTGCTGGATGGCGATGGCTGTATTTGGCATAGCCCGGATAACTGGTACAGGCTTTCCAATGGCTTTTTGTAGTTGCTCGATCCAAATTCCGGTGATTACCGACACAACAACATGCCGGGCAGGATCGAGTTGCCCTTTCAATTCACCTATAATTTCAGCATAATTATAGGGTTTAACTGCTAAAAGAACAATATCGCTGTCCTCAACAGCTTTTAAATTATCACTATGGGTTTTGCAACCTTTTTCAGCAAGCTTACTTAAAGCAGCAACGTTTCTCCTTGTAACAGTTATATCAGACGGTTTACAAAAATTGCTATTTATTAATCCTTCCGCAATGGCCGTTCCCAGGTTACCGCCTCCAATAATTGCTATTTTCATTTGATATTTCTTTAAACTGGTCAATGTTACGGCAATAGCGGCTATTTCAAAAAACAAAAAGCCGGCTCTTTCGGAACCGGCTTTTTGTAAAATCATTTATTTTCTTCAAAAAAGTACATCCAAAGCTTTTTTGTCATTTGCATTAAAAGGACGGTTTACGTTATTGCCAATACAAGAAAGCATAAAACTACCTGCGTCAGCTGTTGAAGGAGTTCCTGTAATTAAGACCGCACCAACTCCAGAGTTCGACTGACCTTCATTAGTCGGAGCTCCACCGCAACTATAGGCACGGTTAAACCAGTCTGTATGCCTGAAGCCAATGCAATGACCTGCTTCATGTGCCAAAATAGTTGCCAGATAATTAGTAAAAGTCGCACTGGTTCCACTGCCAATTGCCCGGGCATTAACTTTAACCTCGCCATAAGGTGAACCGTCTGAACCAGGAAAACCTGCTGAGGCAAGGAAGTTTCCATTACCATTTATAAATAGTATATCAGCAGCTGCGATTGAACTCAGCTGGAATTGAATACTTAGATTTTCAGCATTGTAACGATTAACAACTTCTGTAAGAGCCTGGGGATAACCTGCATAAGCTGCAAGCCTTGCATCCATGGCAACTTTAATGGTTGGGTAAGACGCAGGCGAAACCACGTTAAATGTGCTATATTGCTCAACGTTTGCTACCTGGAGGCGAATGCTTGCTGGAACACTATTAAGTGTTTTTTCAGTCAAAATAATATCACCTTCTACCATATATCCATCCTCGTGACGTTCCAACGTACTTACTCCAAAACCAAGTGCTTTCACTTTTGCTTTCACTTCTTCTGAAATAGGTTTTTCAGTACTCAGTGCTTTATCTTTTTGACAAGAAAAAAGAAAAACACAGGAAATGGCTACTGCTGCCAGTTGGGTAAATTTGTGCATGATAACGGTTTTGAAAAAGAAAGGTAGTATGCTACGGGTATAAATCAAAAAAAACGCTAAAAAAACTCCCGGCTTCAGTATTATAAAACTAAATAATCAGTCTAACTTCAAATTTATGATGGAGGATCAAACCAAAAAAATTTAAATCATTTAAACAATTTGCCCGCGTGTTCTGCCATTTATATGATGATTTATTAAATATTACCGTCACGAGTTTTAAAATTCTACAGGTAAGTATCCAGCACCAAATAATTTTGTACATAATCCCTGATACCACTTTCAAGTGAATAAAACGACTTGTTATATCCTGCATTGAAAATTTTGTGCATGTTGGCCTCGGTAAAATATTGGTATTTATCGCGAATGTCTTCGGGCATATCTATAAACCGAATATCGGGCTCAAGGCCTTGCGCTGTAAATGTGTTTGCAGCAAGGTCATAAAAGCTCCTGGCCTTGCCAGTTCCCAGATTATAAAGACCATTTGCAAGCTTTGCATTTTTATCAAAAGGATATTTCTCACTTACCATCCAGGCAACAACGCTTACCAAATCTTTTACATAAATAAAATCACGCAATTGTTCGCCATCACTAAAATCAGCTCGATGACTCTTGAAAAGCTTCACAAAGCCATCTTTTTTTAACTGGTTGAAGGCATGCCATATTACACTTGCCATGCGGCCCTTATGATACTCATTTGGTCCGTACACATTAAAAAACTTAAGGCCTGCCCAAAAAGGTGGTGCTGTTGATTCCAGCAAAGCCCATTTGTCGAATTCGTTTTTACTGATACCGTAAGGATTTAGCGGCTGTAATTTGAATGGCAATTCGTGATTATCATCGTAACCAAGTTCACCTGCCCCATATGTTGCAGCTGAAGATGCGTAGATAACAGGTACTTGTTTTGTAATACAGTAATTCCAAACAGCCTTACTGTAGTCTACATTCAATTCCTGGTGTATGGCATAATTAAATTCTGTTGTATCAGTACGTGCTCCGAAATGAATAACAAAGTCAATAGCAGGATTATGATCCGCCAACCAATCAAATAGATTATATCGTTCAACTATATGGCTATACTGTTTGGATTCCCAATTCTTACGTTTTTTTTCGATACCAAAATCATCTACCAGAATTAAATTGGTATAACCCAATTCATTTAATTGAGCAGTCATGCAACTGCCAATAAAGCCTGCTGCACCAGTAAGAATTATGTATCCTTTTGTGTTCATTGCAGCTAGTTTTTTTAACCCTGGATTATAAGATTTCTATAAAGCGCTTAATGCATGTTCGCTTTCATGGCCCTTCAACAAATTTTCGATAGCAGTATCGTATTGGTTTTGCCATTGATCTACGCTTCCCCAGTCGGCTGCATCAACGTGAATTTTGCCGGAACTTACAGTTCCGAGTACGGTGTAAGGCGTTTTGCCTGATGCTAATTTCGATTCCAGCACTGTTAATTTTGAAGGTTCAACCGATACCACCACCCTGCTTTGTGCCTCGCCAAACAGTAAGCTGTCTTTTCTAATATCGGCCACCGTTTGAATATCAAAACCCAGCTTATTCCAAAAGCCACTTTCGCAAAGTGTAACAAACAAACCGCCTTCACTGACATCGTGAGCTGATTGAATTATTTTTTCCTCAATTATTGCAGAAAGCGCTTGTTGAAGAGCAAATTCTTCATCCAGGTCGAAATAGGGAGCCGGGCTAAATTCTACCCCATGAATTTTATGCAGGTATTCAGATGAATTTATATCATTGCGATTTTCTCCCAACAAAACAATAATATCACCTGCCTGCTTGAAGTGCATGGTCATTTTCTGGCTGATATCATCCAATAAACCTACCATACCAATAGTTGGTGTTGGATAAACTGGACCATCAGGATTTTGGTTATAAAAACTAACATTGCCACCGGTAACAGGTGTATTGAATTTTCTGCAGGCATCTCCCATCCCGGAAACCGCTTTTACAAACTGGTAATAAACTTCCGGGTCGTATGGATTGCCGAAATTCAGGCAATTTGTAATACCTAACGGTTTACCGCCGCTGCATACAATATTTCTTGCCGCCTCTGCTACCGCAATCATGCCGCCTTTATAAGGATCAGCAAATACATAGCGGCTATTACAATCGGTAGTTAAAGCCAGTGCCTTATTGGTAGGTTTTGCAATTACCACTGCTGCATCACTGGGTTCGTTGGTGCTGGTATTTACCGTTCCAACCATACTATCGTATTGTACATAAACCGCTCTTTTGCTGGCAATATTGGGGATATTGATTATTTGTTCGGCTATGGCTTTCAGGTCTGCTGGTTCTTCAATTGTGTTTTGATCAAAAGCATTTACCTGTGCAAGGTATTTAGGCTCGGTGTACTCTCTTGAATAAACCGGGGCTCCGCCACCAAGCACTAAAAGCTCTGCCGGCAATTCTGCCTCCAATACTCCGTGCATATAAAATTTCAACAAACCGTCGCCTGTAACTTCACCAATATTTGAACAGGGCAGGTCCCATTTTTCAAATACATCGAGCACTAACTGCTCTTTGCCTTTTTCTACCACCATCAACATTCTTTCCTGGCTTTCGCTTAATAGCAGTTCCCAGGTTTTCATATTTTGCTGGCGGGTAGGCACTTTATCGAGATCGATGCGCATACCAGACTGTCCCTTAGCGCTCATTTCGGCAGTGGAACAAATTATACCAGCCGCCCCCATATCCTGCATTCCAACTACTGCGCCAGTTTTTATTACTTCAAGGCAGGCTTCCAATAATTTCTTTTCCTGGAAAGGATCGCCAACCTGCACTGCAGGCAAATCTTCTGCACTATCCGCAGTTATATCTGCGGAAGCAAAAGATGCGCCCCCAATACCATCTTTTCCGGTGGCACTGCCCACAAAAAACACAGGATTGCCAACACCTTCAGCCGTAGCACTAACAGTTTCCCCCGCTTTTACTATTCCCACACTCATGGCATTAACCAGCGGATTTGTGTGGTATTTTTCTTCAAAATATATTTCGCCACCAACAGTTGGCACACCAAAGCAGTTGCCATAATGGCCAATACCATGCACAATACCAGTTAATAAATGTTGTGTTTTACCTTCTTTAAGATTACCAAAACGAAGGGAATTTAACGCTGCAATAGGCCGGGCGCCCATTGTAAAAATGTCGCGGTGTATTCCGCCTACACCCGTAGCAGCACCCTGGAAAGGTTCAATTGCACTCGGGTGATTGTGACTTTCAATTTTAAACACCACGCCATAATTATCACCAATGTCCATAAGGCCCGCATTTTCCTCACCGGCCTTTACCAGCATTTTTCCGCCTTCTCTTGGAAGTGTTTTCAACCATTTGATAGAGTTTTTGTAACTGCAATGTTCACTCCACATAGCACTAAAGGAGCAGAGCTCATTGAAATTGGGAACCCGACCCAGTTTTTCTTTTATAAGTTCAAATTCTTCTTCTGTAATGCGAAGTTTGGCTGCGGTGGCGGCTGTTATTTCCATGGTCGCAAATGTAAATGTCTGGGCTGGTATTTATGCCGGTGGTTTTCATTGAAAAAGCTCTTGACATAAATTAAGCTACACTATGAGAGTAAAATCAACGCCCGAGTTGGTTCAGCCTGCCCAGGCTTGTATGCCTGCATGCTTACGAAAAGTTGATGATTTCAAAGGGGTTACTCAAAACCCTTATTTTGCAGTGCAAAGCCGGTTTGTATTCACTGCCGCATTGAAACTAACTAATCTATGACCAAACGCAATACCGGTTTGTCCGCTATTATTGTATTCTCCCTGGTAGCAATTATTCATTTTGTGCACTTTGAACAATGGATCAATTTACCACACCTTTTGTTGGTCTCACTTCGCTGGATCTTTATTGCAGTTATGATTTTGTATGCTTTAGCTAAAAGATCTTTAACCACCTGGATCCTTACCAGCATGGTAATCGGCATAGAAATCGGTCTTGACTTTCCAGCATTTTCTCAAAACCTGCAATTTCTGAGTAAAATATTTTTGAGGCTTGTAAAAACAATTGTAGCGCCCTTGTTATTTGCTACCCTGGTAGTAGGGATTGCCAGTCATTCGAACCTGAAACAAGTGGGCAGGATGGGTTGGAAATCGCTGCTCTATTTTGAAGTGGTTACCACTTTAGCGCTTGTAATTGGTTTGATAATGATTAACATAACAAAAGCGGGCATTGGTATTACAGTTCCTCCAAGCCTGTTGAAAGAATTACCCGAGGCCAAATTAAGAACCTGGCAGGATCATATCATTGACATCTTCCCGGAAAATATTATCAAATCTGTTTATGAAGGCAATGTATTACCCATCGTAGTTTTCAGCGTGGTTTTTGGAATTGCTCTTGCCCTATTGTCGGAACACCGTAAAAAGCCAATGCTCGAATTCTGCGAAAGCTTATCGGAAACCATGTTCAAGTTCACCAATATCATCATGTATTTTGCACCATTCGGAGTTGGTGCGGCTATTGCGGTAACAGTAGGTCACCTGGGTATAGATATTTTGAAAAACCTGTTACTTCTATTGCTTACGCTATATGTTGCCTTATTAATTTTTATCCTGGTAGTGCTTGTACCTATTGCCATATTTGTAGCAAAAATCCCATTAAAGCAATTTATAAAAGCTATAAACGAACCAGTGTCTATTGCTTTTGCTACCACCAGTTCGGATTCGGCATTGCCGAAAGCGCTGGAGAACATGGAACGATTTGGTGTACCGAGAAAAATCGTTTCGTTTGTAATTCCAACCGGGTACACTTTCAACCTTGATGGCACAACCTTATATCTTTCCCTGGCATCTATTTTCGTAGCACAGGCGGCGGGTTTGAACTTAACATTCGGGCATCAATTCCTTATCGGGCTTTCTTTGATGCTAACAAGTAAAGGTGTTGCGGCTGTACCACGCGCTTCACTTGTAATACTAATTGCAACAGCTTCCACATTTGGATTTCCATTGTGGCCTATTATGGCAATTTATGGAATAGATGAACTGATGGATATGGCCAGAACTTCGGTTAATGTAATTGGGAATACCCTGGCTAGCTGTGTAATTGCCAGGTGGGAAGGTGAGTTTAGCGATGAAAAAGCATTGGCGTTTGTTCCTGATTGATCTTATTACGTTTTCAAAACTTAAAAATTTGACTGCAATCGATCTTCAAATGGGTTAACAGGTATGTTTGCATGAAATAGCTTTACAAGGCCGGTGCCCGAACAGAAATAATATGAATCTTTTACAAATTTTACTTGAATCTTTTCATTGGAGCCAATTACTGCAACCGCAATTTTATATTGAGAATGGTGGATTATGGCTACTATTATTTGTTGTGTTTGCCGAAACGGGATTATTCGCCGGCTTCTTTTTCCCCGGCGACAGCCTTTTGTTTGTTGCGGGAATTTATGCGCATGAGATGGATGTAAATGGTGTTGCGATGCCGGGGCTTTCGCACCAGGCCTTGAAGCTGGTGGGAATGGGAGGCATTCAAAATGAATGGATTGATCTATTTGTACTTGTAGGATTAATATCTGTTGCGGGCATTCTTGGTAATATTGTTGGATACTGGACCGGAAGAAAGATTGGGCCCGCTATGTATGAATGGAAAGATGGAATTTTCTTTAAGAAGCGATTCCTGATGCAGGCTCACGACTTTTTTGAAAAACATGGAGGTGGTGCAATTATCGTTGCCCGGTTTATGCCGCTTATCAGAACTTTCGCACCTATTGTGGCTGGTATTGTGCAAATGGACAGGAAGAAGTTTGGTTTTTATAATGTGGTTGGTTGTATTGCCTGGGTAGTTACCATGATTTTCGCGGGGCACTTTTTGCAGAAATGGACACTTTCGGCATTTGATTTTGATCTTAAACAACACCTCGAACTAATAGTTCTTGGGATAGTGCTGGTAACTACCGCACCCGTTATTGTTCAATTAATAAAAGGTAGAACAAAGAAGAAAGCCAATATTGAATAAACCATACTAATGAACCTGCCTGCCAAGAAAGAACTGGGTCTGTTTTCTATCCCCGTAATTGTAGCCGCCCTTGGATATTTTGTTGATATCTACGACCTGCTACTATTTGGCATTATACGCCAACCCAGCCTTAGCAGCCTGGGATTAACCCCCGACCAGGTGGACAGTAAAGGTTTGCTTATCATAAATATCCAAATGATCGGCCTTTTGATTGGCGGCATTGTAAGCGGGATATTGGGCGATAAAAGAGGCCGCTTAAGTGTTCTTTTCGGTTCCATTTTATTGTATTCACTGGCTAATATTGCCAATGGCTTTGTTCAAACGGTAGAACAATATGCGCTTTGCCGTTTTATTGCAGGATTGGGTTTAGCAGGAGAATTGGGCGTTGGTATTACGCTTGTAAGCGAAATTTTACCAAAGGAAAAAAGAGGAATTGCGACCTCAATGGTAGCTGGAATTGGGCTTAGCGGTGCTGTGCTTGCCTTTGTTTTAAAAGAAATTTTCGACTGGCGAACCTGTTATTTTATAGGAGGGGGCATGGGTTTGCTTTTACTGGTTACACGTATAGGAGTATTTGAATCCGGTATGTTTCATGCCCTGAAATCAAAAGATGTTCAACGGGGTAATTTCCTGATGCTTTTTTCAAGCAAAGACCGGTTTTACCGTTACTTAAAAAGTATTCTTATTGGCTTACCTACCTGGTTTGTAATCGGAATACTGGTATCCTTCAGCAACAAGTTTGCAAAAGAATTTGGCATCACTGATAAGATCGACACAGGTAAAAGCATTATGTATGCTTATGTTGCTATTTCAATCGGAGACATTTTGATCGGATTGCTCAGCCAGTTTTTAAAAAGCCGCAAAAAAGCTTTGTACATTTTTTACGCTATTACTGCAATTGGTATTTACTTCTACTTCTTTCATTTATACAACAGCAGTGCAGAACGTCTTTATCTTGTTTGCGGGTTACTTGGATTTGGCACTGGGTTTTGGGCCATTTTTGTAACGATGGGTGCCGAGCAATTTGGCACAAACCTCAGGGCAACTGCGGCCACCACCATTCCTAATATGGTACGGGGTTCTTTAACACTGATTACCCTTTTGTTTACCTCACTTCAAGGTTTTACAAGCTATACCACATCTGGTTTAATTACCGGGGTTTTAGTTATGACGATCGGCATCATCGCCGTTTACTATACACGGGAAACATTCGGAAAAGATTTGAATTATCTTGAAACAAATGATGTTATTGCCCGGCAAGCTTCCAACGTAACATGAAATTTTTAATCATTCGTTTTTCATCCATTGGCGATATCATTTTAACTACACCTGTTATCAGGTGTTTAAAAAAGCAGGTAACGGATGCAGAAATTCATATGGTGACCAGGAATAGTTTTGCCGGTATACTTGCATTTAATCCCTACATCGACAAATTACATTTACTAGGATCCAGCTTAGATGAGACAATCAATGAGTTAAAAAAGGAAAATTTCGACTATGTAATTGATCTTCACCATAATATAAGGACCTTAAAAGTAAAAAGGGCGCTAGGAGTAAAAAGTTTCTCATTTAACAAGCTGAATATTGAAAAATTTATTTACACCAGCTTCAAAGTAAATATTCTGCCACCTGTTCATATTGTCGACAGAAGCCTGGATACGGTAAAAAGCTTTGGAGTAAAAAATGATGGTGAAGGACTCGACTATTTCATACCCGAAAAGGATATGATAAAAGAGGGTGATTTACCATTGCCACACCAGCTTGCTTATGTTGGTGTAGTTATAGGCGCAGCCCTGGCTACTAAGAAATTACCCCTTCATAAATTACAGGAACTCTGCCAAAAACTGGATTTTCCCATTGTATTAATGGGCGGTCCGGAAGACAAACAACACGGTGACAAAATAGCCGCAGTAGATCCTGAAAAGATTTACAACTCCTGTGGAAAGTTTAATTTAAACGAGAGTGCAGGACTGGTTAAAAAAGCGAAACTGATTATTTCTCACGATACCGGGCTGATGCACATTGCAGCGGCGTTTAAGAAACCAATTATAAGTATTTGGGGGAATACTGTACCGGCTTTTGGCATGACACCCTATTATGGAAATTATCCTGTATTTCACCGGGAGTTTGGAGTAAGCGGCCTCAATTGCCGGCCTTGCTCAAAAATCGGTTACAAAAAATGTCCCCGGGGCCATTTTAAATGCATGAATCAACAGGACATTTCTGCAATTATATTACAAGCATTGAAAATTCTGAAAGGATAATCAACCAAGACTACAGCCATTTTGCACTTTTTTGAATAAAATCTAATAATAAAGGCAAGAAAGAATTGAAAACTTAATTCCAGTTCATAATATGGGCTACTTTTTAAATAAATTTTAAAGTGTAAAAAACACACCTTAGCTTTGCATTATTAAACAAACCACACATCACATGAAAAAGATGCTATTATCCGTCACTTTCCTTCTATCGTTGGTAAGTATCACAAATGCAGCGGATACAAAACAAACTGCTTTAAATAATACTGTTGAAAACAAAAATGCTTTCACCAGTGCAACAAGTTCGGTAGCTGTAGCAAACTATGCAGCGGTATTAGAAGAGAATACAAGATTAAGGATGCAAACTGCTGAATTAAATTCAAAAGTGGAAAACCTGGTAAGTATGTTGGATTACACGCAAATGATGCATACAACTATCAGCAACCTTCTAAATGTATCAACTATTACCGTTGTTGAAAACGCAAAAAGTCAAATGGATTATGCCCAAATGATGAATGCTGTTTTAGTAAACCTTGTTTCAGTTAACGCCGGTAGCAAGTAATAACTTTTGCTATACACCATGTGGAAAGGCTCCGTGAAAGGGAGCCTTTGTCGTGTATATACCTCAAAATATCACTAATAACTTTCAAAGATTACAATAAAAACTGGCATTGAATTTATCACATCGGGCATGTTTCAATTGATCAACCTTGATTTTATACCAATCATCACTCTAAAAACGCATTTATACAACATCTCTTTCCCGGCAAAAACCTGCTCCTTATTTTTACTTCATCAAACACAAACAAACACACACAAAATGAAAAAGTTAATCACATCCATCGCAGCACTGGTTTTATTTGCAGGCATTTCAAATGCAGCTGAAACAACAGAAAACAAGAGTAAAAAAGCGACCCAAAGCGCAATTGCTTCTACTTCAGCATCCAGTTTAATTACATCAAAAAACGTTTCGCAAATAATTGAAGAAAATGCGGAACTAAGATTGAGAGTAGAAGAAATGGAAGTTGCAGCAGACAACATGAACAGCATGCTTGATTATTCAAATATGATGCATGTAACCATCAGCCATTTGCAGGACGAGGTATCAAATGAGCAGAAGGAAAATACAAAAAGCCAGCTTGAGTATGCCCGCATGATGAATGCCACACTTATTAATCTTAATACTATTTTGGTAGGCGGAAAATAAGTGAGTGAAAATCAATAACTGCATGATTTAAACGGATGAGACACCTCATCCGTTTTGCATTTACAATAAAAAAAACGCCGCAACTTTATGGCTGCAGCGTTTTCTATTATTGTGCAATTTATAAAGTTTTCAGCACATCATTCATGCTGCGAACTGCCTCTGCACTTTTATTGAATGCCGCCTGTTCAGTTTCATTGAGACTGAAATCAAGTATTTTTTCCCAACCATTTTTACCTATAACTACTGGTACACCGAGGCAAATATCAGATTGACCATATTCACCTTCCAGGGCTACGCAACAGGTAAATAATTTTTTCTCATCCCTAAGAATGCTTTCAACCAAAGCTGCTCCAGCTGCTCCAGGAGCATACCAGGCGCTGGTACCAATTAATTTGGTAAGAGTTGCACCGCCTACCATTGTATCTGCAACGATTTTCTCCTGCTGTTCTGCGCTTAAAAAATTAGTTACCGGGATACTGTTCCAGGTTGCCAGTCTTATTAGTGGGATCATAGTGGTATCGCCATGCCCGCCTACAACCACTGCATTTAAATCTGCGGGGCTGCAATCAAGATGCTGGCTAAGCTGGAATTTAAATCTTGCACTATCAAGAGTTCCACCCATACCAATTATGCGGTTTTTTGGTAGGCCGGTACTTTGAAGTGCCAGGTAAGTCATAGTATCCATTGGATTACTTATAACTATTATAATGGCATTGGGCGAAAATTTTAAGATATTTTCTGCTACTCCTTTTACGATACCTGCATTCACACCAATCAGTTCTTCCCGGGTCATACCTGGTTTACGGGGTAGACCACTGGTTATTACAACTACATCACTATTGGCAGTTTTGCTATAATCGTTAGTGCTTCCGGAAATTTTGGTATCGAAGCCAAGTAACGCTGCAGTTTGCATCATATCCTGTGCTTTACCTTCAGCTACACCTTCTTTGATATCCAATAATACTAGTTCTTCAGCAAGTTCTTTACGGGCAATATTATCGGCACAGGTTGCACCAACTGCTCCGGCACCTACTACGGTTACTTTCATAACAGAAACAATTTTATTTTGATGAAAAAATTTTCGTGGCAAAGGTAAGTGCCGCACCGATTGTTGTTCAGCATGTTCTATCAATATTTTATATGATTTTGATTAGTTAGCATAAAACGAACCTTGAAATTTCAATCAAAACCTGTTTTGCTAGTTAATTATAAATTTCAAATTGCAAAAAGCTGTTTTTATTTTTCAACAAAATGACCATACTAACAGTGACTTAACAAGTCGTTTAATATGTGTAAATTCACACGCAACGATTTACTACTACTATGATATTAAAATTCGATTCAGCTTTTAAATCTTTTATTTATAGTTCAATTTTCTTCTTTTTGTTCGCATGTAAAAGCAGCCATGAAATGAATCAGAAAAGCAATCAACAAAACTATTACAACAATGCAGACAGTATCGTGGCAGATGGAGCTGTTCCTGTTTTAATTTCGAATCAATTTGCTTTTACTGAAGGTCCTGCGGCAGATAAGGAAGGAAATGTTTATTTTACGGATCAGCCAAATAATACCATTTGGAAATACAATACAGGGGGTAAATTATCAATTTTTACAGACCAAAGTAACCGGTCCAACGGGATGTTTTTTGATGAAAATGGGAACTTGCTTTCCTGTGCAGATGAATTCAATCAATTGATATTAATAAAGCCCGGGGGTGAAAAAACTGTATTGGTTAATGATTTGGATAACGAAAAATTAAATGGCCCAAATGATGTTTGGAAAAGTGTTGACGGTCATATTTATTTTACAGATCCTTTATATGAAAGACCTTACTGGAAAACAAAACCTGCCCGGGTAAAAGGCGAGTATGTTTATGTAATTGCTAAGGGAAACAGCAAACCTCAAGTCGTAATAAACGATTATGTAAAGCCAAATGGCCTTATTGGAACACCTGACGGAAAAATATTATACGTAGCAGATATAGGTGGCAATAAAACCTACCGGTTTACTATAGAACCGGATGGCTCGCTTTCGAATAAAACCCTGTTTGCTAATGAAGGATCAGATGGAATGACCATTGATAATTTGGGTAATATTTACCTGACTGGCAATGGCGTAAATGTTTACAATAAAGAAGGAAAGAAAATCCGCCATATTGCCATATCACAACCCTGGACAGCTAATGTATGTTTTGGTGGAAGCAAGAAAAACATCCTTTTTATTACTGCATCCACTGCTATTTATTCGTTGCAAATGAATGTACAAGGAGTTAATTAAAGCAGGCTCATAAAACAGTTTTCCCTCTAAGATTATTTACCAGGTTCGGTTAGAGGAGCAAGCCTGTCTTTTCTTTCTATTTCGATATTTTCCACCCAAACTGCATAATCATTTGGATAAATACCACTACCCCTCCACTGCGCATAATGCTTTGTAAATTCCGCCCCAATGTATAAAATGATTGCTGAATAATAGATCCATAATAAAATAATCATGGTACTGCCCGCGGCTCCAAAAGTGGTATTTACCTTGCTTCTTCCCAGGTAAATTCCTATACCATATTTTCCAAGTAAAAACAATATTGTGGTAAAAATAGCACCAATGATTACGTGCTTCCATTTAATGTGAGCATCCGGTAAAACTTTGAATATTGCCCCAAAAAAAAACATTGTCGTACAAAATGTAATGATAAGGTTGATAATGTAGGCGTAATAAATTGAAACTACCGGGTAGTATAAAGTAAGCTTGCTACCAATTGTATTTAGAAGTGTACTGATCATTAATGTTATTACCAATACAATACCAAGAGATAAAAGCATAGAAAAACTTATCAGCCTGTTTATAATTATTTTAAGCCATCCTTTTTTTGGCTTGGGCTTCAGCCTCCAAATCACATTTATAGAATCCTGGATTTCGGTGAAAACACCGGTAGCTGTAAACACAAGCACTATGATACTTATAATAGTCGTTATGCTGTATTTATCACTTGTCATGGAGTTAGCAATTATCTCCTGGATTTGAAGGGCCGCATCATGCCCAACAAACTCACTTATTTGTCCATAAACTTCTCCTTCAACGGCAGCGCGACCAAATACAGAATCTGCAATATTTATAATTAGTATTAAAATAGGAGCAATGGAAAATATAGTATAAAATGCCAGCGCTGCACTCATCCGAAAGATCTTATCGTGCATGCTGTCACGTACGGATAGCCATAGTACGTTTGACAATTCCTTTGTATAATTCCAAACAACCCGTAACAATTTTGCAACCATTTATATAGTTAAAAATATATCTTATCGCAACTTCGTGTTTTCTCTATGCCTGTCTGAATCCCGAATATTCTTCTTCTCAAAATTTTTCTGAAGTGCTTTTGTAAGATCCACTCCCGTTTGATTTGCCAAACAGATCAGCACCCATAATACATCTGCCATTTCATCACTTAATTCTTTTCCTTTGTCACTTTCTTTAAATGATTGTTCTCCATATTTTCGAACCATTAACCTGCTTAATTCACCAACTTCTTCCATTAAAATACCCAGGTTAGTTAACTCATTAAAGTAACGTATTCCCACAGTGTTTATCCAAGCATCTACATCCTGCTGGGCCTGCTTTATAGTAAGTGATTCCATTATCAAAAATCTTTATTTTTTGTGTCAATAATTATAGTAACAGGTCCATCATTTATTAGGTTCACTTTCATATCTGCACCAAACTCGCCCGTTCCTACTTTTCTTCCAAGGTCCGTTTCAACCTGTTGTATAAACGCCTCGTATAAAGGGATGGCAACAGCAGGTTTACTGGCCTTTATATAAGAGGGCCGATTCCCTTTTTTTGTAACGGCATGCAATGTAAACTGGCTGATAATTAATATTCCACCACCCGTTTCTTTTATACAAATATTTGGTACGCCGTCATTATCATTAAAGATCCGGAGGTTGACAATCTTCGCACTTAACCAATCTACATCCTGCTTTGTATCGGCATTTTCAATACCTACCAAAACCAATAACCCATTTCCGATGCTGGCTTTAACTTCTCCATCGATTGAAACACCGGCTTCCAATACTCTTTGTATTACGGCTCTCATTTTACAACTGTTATTACTGTGAAACCTACAAAGTAAACAATGCCAGCTTATTTCTGATAGATCAATTTTACAAACGCTGATGTCAGGTTTGGATTTTAATTAAATATTATTTAAATATTTTATACAACAATTCGTAAGAGAAGTATTTTTTAAGAAAACAAATTTTATGATTGGGTAACTCGAACTGAATACTACAATGCATTTTTCTAATCAGCATGCCATAATCAACCTGCTTCTTTCTTTTCAGGTTCTGGCTTTTCTTCTTCAGGTATATCGGCTGCAATTGGCTGAAGTTTGGATTTCGATTCGACTTCTACTTTCTCTACCCAAACGGCATAATCATTAGGGTAAATACGACTTCCCCGCCATTGCGAAAAATTGCGGGTAAACTCTGCGCCAAAATATAAGATTGCGGCTGAATAATACACCCAAAGCAAAACAACTATTATACTTCCGGCAGCACCATAGGTACTGCTTATATTACTTCGTCCCAGGTAGTAGCTGATAGCCCATTTACCCAGCATGAATAATAATGCTGTTGTAACGGCACCCGCCATTACATGCTTCCATTTGATTTTTGCATCAGGAAGTACTTTGAAAATAATGCCAAAAAGAAGGGTTGTAACTACAAATACCAATACCAGGTTTACAATATAAAGTACTATAATACTTAGCTCTGGCATAAGCATGGCAAGCCTGTCGCTCAATGCATTTACAACTGCGTTTATTAACAGGCTTACTAATAAAAGAAAGCCCAGTGATACCACCATGGAAAAACTTAACAAGCGGTTCACTAACATTTTTACCCAGCCTTTTTTTGGCTTTGCTTTTAATCTCCAGATATTGTTGATGGAATCCTGGATTTCTCCGAAAACACCTGTAGCACTGAAAACTAATATTACGATGCTTACAACGGTGGCCAAAGCACCTTTGCCTGTAACGGCCGTTTTAGCAATAATTTGTTGTATTTCGAGGGCTGCATCATGTCCTACAAATCCAGAGATCTGCCCGTAGATCTTTCCTTCTATAGCTTCTCTTTTATAAAAAGTATCTAATAAAGCAATTACAAGGATGAGTATGGGGCCCAGGGAAAAAATGGTATAATAAGCAAGGGCGGCACTCATTCGCAGAACTTTATCTTCCATAAAGTCGAGAATACTTTGCCATATTACTTTGCTGAGTCCCTTTATATAATTCCAAACCGTCATAATAAAATTCTTTGAATGATATGGTTGCTAAGTTACCCGCTATGAAGCCATATTACCTGTTCACACAAAATAATTGGAAAGCACTTAAAATATTGTACCGCTTGATTTTTGCTGCGAGATAACCGATGCATCTTACCTTGCAGCGCATGGAAATCCAGAAAGCTTCCTATATCATCAGCAGTCCGTCGGTAGAAAATTGCCCCAAGGCTGATATGGCTGAATTTGCGTTTATCGGACGAAGCAATGTTGGTAAATCTTCATTAATAAACATGCTTTGCAATATGCAGTCGCTCGCCAAAACATCGGCCACGCCAGGTAAAACGCAATTAATTAATCACTTTGAAATAGTATCTAAATCAAGGGGACAGCACCAGCCCGATAAATGGTTCCTGGTAGATTTGCCCGGTTATGGCTATGCAAAAGTTAGTCAAACCAGCCGCCGCAGATGGGAGCAAATGATTGAAAACTATCTCAGGAAAAGAGAAACGTTAACCAATGTTTTTGTATTGGTAGATGGCAGGCATCCTCCGCAAAAAATTGACCTCGAATTTATTAATCAATTAGGCGAATGGCAGATTCCTTTTGCAGTGGTATTTACTAAAACCGACAAAGAAAAGCCGGGCGTTGTAAAAAGAAATATTGAGGCCTTTTCAGATGCATTGAAAGAAAGCTGGCAATTTTTACCTGCTTACTTTGTTACCAGCAGCACAAAAAAAGCAGGAAGAGAATCTTTACTTGACTTTATTGAAAAATGCCTGAAGCCCGAAGAGGAAGAAGCTAGTTAAAGAAAGTGATATTGATAGTACTAATTCACCACTTTGTTTGCACAGCTGCTGCTGGCAAATGCTTCCGGTTTGGCTTTGAATGCAAAACCCATTCCCATAATATAACCCATGGCTTCTTTTAGTGCATCGTTGCTTTTGAAATGGGGGTTGGTATTTATATCAGCATGTACTTCCATATCCACATCATACAACGTAAATAAATCACACAGTTCGTAGGCAATTTCTATGCTTTTTGCCACTTCTACCAGCATACGCTCTTTAATGCTAAAACGTTGGGTAGTTTTTTCATTGTGTATGTACATAAACCCGCCTGATCTTTCCCGGAGAAAAACGATCACGGTAGCAAACTCTGTTTCGTTTCCCTTTACCTGGCTGTCGGTTCCAATACAAACCTTTAACCTGAATCCAGCTTCTATCTCTCTTTTTATGGCGTCCTCAACCGCACTCTTGATAGGCAGGTTGATGGTATCGCCATTGAATTTTCTCCATCTCATACAAAAATGGTTTTTCTAAAGATAAAGCTGAATAATCAAGTATGATCAAAATAAAGGTTATGGTTTAGTCACATTTGTGCAAAGCATGGCAGGAAATTCCTGTTAAACACAGTCCTGTAAAATAATCACGAATTGGTTAAACAAAAAAGGGTTGCCCGAATGGACAACCCTCCTATACGAAAATTAAATAAAAACTAGTAATCCCCTAAAGTTTCAGGTAATTGAGATAAGGCTTTTTCAAGCTGTGCGTCACTTGGTGAAATGCCATGCCATTCGTGGCTTCCTTCCATAAAGTCGATTCCTTTACCCATAGACGTTTTCATCAGCACACATACCGGTTTGCCTTTTCCAGTCAGTGATTTAGCATTTTCAAGAGCAGCAACAACTTCATCCATGTCATTGCCCTGTTCAAGCACCAATACTTCCCATCCGAAAGTTTTGAATTTTTCTTCCAGGTCGCCAAGAAACAAAACTTTGTTGGTCGGTCCGTCAATCTGTTGCCCGTTCCAGTCTATTGTAGCAATCAAGTTATCCGCTTTAAGATGGGGAGCACTTAAAATGGCCTCCCAGCATTGGCCCTCATCTAGTTCCCCATCGCCGTGTAAGCTATAAACAATACGATCATCGCCATTCATCTTTTTTGCAAGTGCAGCGCCTATAGCAACACTCATACCCTGTCCTAATGAACCACTGGCTATCCTGATACCGGGTAAATGTTCGTGAGTGGTTGGATGACCTTGCAGGCGACTATTTATTTTACGAAACGTACCCAGTTCTTTTATGTCGAAATAACCGCTTCTTCCAAGAGCTGCATAAAATACTGGTGAAATATGACCATTGGAAAGAAAAAACAAATCTTCATTCTTGCCATCCATGCTAAAGGAAGCAGGATTGTGCTTCATGATTTTAAAATACAAGGCTGTAAAAAACTCCGTGCAACCCAAAGAACCACCAGGATGCCCGCTTTGAACACCATGAACCATTCTAACAATATCTCTCCTAATTTGAGTTGCTGTTTCCTGAAGTGTAGCCATGTTTTAAAATTTTTTGATGCGCAAAAGTAACAGTTTGACACTTATTAATTGTGCACGAACCTCATAATTACAGACCAACTAATTTTAAAAACATCAAATAAATTCAACCCATTATTTCCCTCTTTGAACCTGATATACTATTTTTGAATTGTTAAAAAAATATATTAACATTGTTACTACACTTTCAATCTGCCATATTCAATACCCTTAATCAGCAAAATTCATGATTCTATTTTTACACTTTAGCTAATTTCCACACTCACAAAAAACTGCTTTATGGTTGAAATGCTCATGAGCCTTGCGCTGGCTTTTGGTATAAGTTTCTACGCTATACCTGTAATCATTAATGTTTCAAATAAAAAAAGGTTATTTGATTTACCAGATGCCCGAAAATTGCATTGCAATCCTATTCCTTCGATAGGAGGCATTGGCATATTTGCAGGTTTTATAACAGCTTTACTACTTACAGTTAGCTTTCAACAGGTACATCATTTTCAATACCTGGTCGCAGCCATTTTAATAATTTTCTTCGTTGGAATGAAAGATGATCTTACAGATCTGCCGCCATTCAAAAAATTTCTAGGGCAAATACTAGCCGCTGCTATATTAACTTTTAAAGGCGGTTTCCTAATTAAGAATATGGACGGTATAATGGGAATACATGAGTTGCCCCTTGTGGCATCTTATAGTATCTCGATGATTATTATTGTCCTGATTATCAATGCTTATAACTTAATTGATGGCGTTGACGGGCTCGCAGCCGGGCTCTCACTTTTCTCTTCCATGTTATTTGCAGTTTATTTTGCTATTATCGATCAGCTGGCTTATGCATGTATTGCTACTTCACTTGCCGGTGCACTTTGTGCTTTCCTGATATTCAATTTCAACCCTGCCCGAATTTTTATGGGTGACACAGGTTCACTCGTTATTGGTCTGATTAATGCAGTGCTGGTAATCCAGTTTATCAACTTTTCAACAGCACCACAACCGCATATACTACAGTTGAAAGCCGCTCCGGCAATCGGTTTTGCGATTTTGTTCGTGCCACTTTTTGACACTTTAAGGGTTTTTTCCTTAAGAATTCTTCATGGAGAATCGCCATTTACCCCCGACCGCAATCATATACATCATATTTTACTTCGCATCGGTCTTAATCACAAACAGGTTACTTTTCTATTGGTTCTGACCAACCTGTTAGTGCCAGCACTTGCCTTTTCGGCACAATCAATTGGCAGCAACTGGTTGTTGGTTTTATTAATTTTAATGGGACTTGGAGTAGTGTCGTTACTGGCAAACTTCTATAGTCGTCGAAGGATAATTTTAGTAGCAGGTGCTAATGGAACTCCTACATTCTCAAAAGGTAAAATTCGCTTTATCTCTTACATTACCAAAGAAGCCGCTAACCAAAACTGATCGTTTCAAGACCCGTTAAGTTAGTACCAGTTAAAGATTTATCGCTTTCAAAACGGGTTGCCGAAGTACGGCCGTTGTATAAATCAATCTTTTATATGTTGCCTATTCATTTTTGACGGAAGCCTGGCGCTTGAAAACCGGTTGATTTCTTTTAGGTTTGCCCCCACAAAAATTATTAATGTATGACCTCAGATACAGGATCGCTGATTCAGGATACAGAATCGGCCATGAAGAAAGCTATCAACCACCTGGAGAGTGAACTTGTGAAAATTAGGGCGGGAAAAGCTTCACCCCAGATGCTGGATGGTATTACTGTTGATTATTATGGAACACCAACACCCATAAACCAGGCCGGTAATATCAGTGCTATGGATGCACGTACAATCACTATTCAGCCATGGGAAAAAAACATGATCCAGCCGATCGAAAGAGCCATTATGCAGGCTAATATTGGCGTAACCCCCCAAAATGATGGTATTACTATTCGCATTTTCCTTCCTCCCTTAACCGAAGAAAGACGCCGTGAACTTGTAAAAAGGGCTAATGGCGAAGGTGAACATGGCAAAGTAACTATCAGGAATATAAGAAGGGATGCAATTGAGAAAATTAAAAAAATGCAGAAGGATGGATTAAGTGAAGATGCTGCAAAAGACAGCGAAGCGGAAGTTCAGGCTCTAACCGACCGTTTTATATCATTGGTAGAAAAACACCTGGTATCAAAAGAAAAAGAAATTATGGTTGTTTAATCATTTCTAACAATATCGAAAAAAGGCCAGCACATATAGCTGGTCTTTTTTCATTTAGTTTCGGTGGAAGAATTTTCTGAAGAAACAGGATTCTTTTTGTAACGAAAAGACTGCAAGGTGATTCGGGAACTTGCGAGATAAACGCCACTTAAAATAATGACCAAACCAACCACCTGTAAGATCGTTACCTGTTCACCATAAAGCAATCCCCAAAAGATGGCTATAAAAGGAATTCCATAAGTTACCATCGATGAAAACACGGGACCAGCAATTTTTACCAGCATGTAAAAGATTATAGAAGCGATGGCTGTACCAATTACACCAAGTACAATGGTGGCCGCAACGGCTTTGGCAAAAGCTGGTGTTGTTAACGGCAATTCATGAAAACCGGTAGCGAATAAAACCAAAGCAGATGGAATAATGAAAGCCGCAAAAGCACCTGCAGCAATATCCAACGAAGCTATATGGGATAATTTCTGCCTTACCATATTTACGTTGAGCCCGTAACAAATAGTTGCTACAATTACGTAAACTGCATATACTAATTCTTCTGCCGGTGCTGATATTTTACTAATAAACAATAAAAGGCATCCTGCAAAGCCAGTAAGCACCCCCAGCCACTGGTTAAATCCAACTGCTTTGTGGTAAACAATCGCCGTAACAAGCAATGCACAAATGGGTGTAAGGGTATTGAGCATTGCAGTTAATGCGCTATCTATTTTTGTTTCGGCAATACAAAACAAAAATGCGGGCAAAAAATTGCCAAGTAAACCTGATAAAACAATATACCCCCTGCTAGCCGCCGGTATCCTGCGATGCGCCTTTAAAAAGAAAGGTATCAATGCAATTCCCGCTGAAAAGATACGTAAAGCGGCTACCTGGTAGGGATTTAAAAGAGGTTGCCCTGCAACATCATACATGCCCAATTTCATGAGGATGAATGAACTACCCCAGATAGAACATAACAAAATAAATATTATCCATTGCTTTAAATAATTACTCAAATGCTGGTTTTTTATTTTTATTACGCCGGCTAAAATGCAACCTATACCTTAATAAGTTGATTAAATACATATTTTTTTATTTAAAAAAACGCCATATTTGAACTGAACTACATTATTAATACAAAATAAAAATTTATGGGTTTCTTCAAAGAGTTTAAAGAGTTCGCATCCAAAGGTAGCCTTGTTGAAATTGCTGTGGCTTTTGTTATGGGAGCGGCATTTGGCAAAATCGTAAGTGCTTTTACCGACGGCATCGTTTCGCCACTTATTGGTTTTATAACAGGTGGGGTTAATTTCAACGATAAACAAACTGTTTTAAAAGAAAGCACGCTTGTAAAAGATGCTTCGGGCGCAGTAATATCCGGCGATCCGGGAGTGGTTTTAAAATGGGGGCAATTTGTTACGGCAACCATCGATTTTATAATTGTAGCCTTTGCTATGTTCCTGATTATAAAGGCTATTAATTCTATGAAGAAAAAAGAAATTGCAGCCGCTGCACCATTAACTACAACAGAAGTATTACTAATGGAAATCAGGGATTCACTAAAGAGATAAGTTCTATATTCTTTCATTTTTCAAAGGGAAAGTAACCGTATTTGCTTTCCCTTTACGCTCATTTTATCCTATCAATTAAACTAATAAGAATGGGAAAGAAATTATTCCTGCCGGTATTAGCGGGCTTGTGCTACCTGTCGGGCTTTGCACAACCCGACAAAAAATCAGTGGACCAGGTTTTAACTTCCAAAAAAATTGAAGCTGATACCAGTAAAAAAAAGGACTGGAAAACTGGAGGGACACTTGCTCTCAATATTAGCCAGCAAACCAGCTCTTATTGGGTGGGGACCACTGAAGATTACTCTTTAAGCCTTGGCCTTTCTGCTGATTTGTACTCAAATTATGCCAAAGGAAAAAATACCCTTGATAATACCCTGAAAGCAAACTATGCTTTCCTTAATAATCAATCGGGTGGAACCAGGAAAACCGGTGATTTTATAGATTTGTATTCAAAATACGGTCATTTATTAAATGACAGCGGAACACTGGCTTTTGCAACAATTTTAAATGGAAGAACGCAGTTTAGTGATGGATATGATTATAGTTATCCGAATGGCGGTCGTCGTCGCATCTCCGGCTTTTTTGCGCCAGCCAACATCTTAATAACCCCGGGTCTTGATTGGCGTCCAACAAAAAACTTTAGCCTTTTTGTGTCACCAATTGCTGCAAAATGGGTGATTGTTACCAATGATCCCTATAGCTATTATTACCCCGGCGGTATAAAACCCGATAATACCAGGGAAAAAGCACTGGCTGAATTATATGGAGTTGACCCGGAAAGAAAGGTAGATTTCCAGGTAGGAGCGTTTCTTTCGGCCAATTTTACCAAAGAAATCCTTAAAAACGTGATGTATACCTCCAGGCTGGATCTCTACTCGAATTACCTCAACAAACCTCAAAACATCGATGTGTTCTGGACCAATAACCTGCTTTTTAAAGTAAACAAATGGCTTGGTATAACTTACCAATGGAATGTAGCTTACGATGACAATTATTCCCCTAATGGAAAAAATGGACCCCGTACCCAGTTCCTTGGCAACCTTGGAATAGGCGTAAATGGAAAGTTCTAACCATCTTTTCCACAATAAAAAAAGCCCCGGCAAATCTAATTGCCGGGGCTTTTTCATTCCTGTATTTTTGAATACACAGGGTGTTTTCAAAGCAGCATAATAAATGAAAGCATTCACTGTTATTAAAATATGACGGCAACTTACCAGATTAAATTACCACAGTTTGAAGGGCCATTTGACCTGTTGCTGTTCTTTATTGAACGCGATGAACTGGATATTTATAATATCCCTATCACCATCATTACAAAAGAATTTTTAAACTATATCCATAACCAGGAAAAACTAAATATTGAATTAAGCAGTGAATTTATTTTATTCATTAGCACTTTGATGCGCATAAAAGCTAAAATGCTTTTGCCCCGCAAAGAAATAGATGCTGCAGGAAATGAGGTTGATCCAAGACAGGAGTTAGTAGATAAAATTCTTGAATACAAAAGATTCAAAGAATCATCGCTTCGCATGGCTGAAATGGAAGCAACCCGCATGATGATGATCAAGAGAGGTAACATTCAGCGTGAAATGAATGAGATTGGCGAAGATGCAGGAGAAGGAACTGAAATACAGAGCCTGACCCTTTTTAAGTTGATGAAGACTTATGAAAAGGTGATGAAAAAGCTGATGGAGCGGAACAACAAACCACAACACGTGGTTTTCCGTTACAATTATTCGATGGAGCAAACCCGCGAATACGTACTTGAATATACAAAAACAGAACGCTCGGTAAGTTTTGAAAAGATTTTTGAAGTATGTGAGAACCGTATACATGCTTTGTTTCTTTTTTTAAGCCTGCTTGAACTTGCCCAGCAACAATATATGAGTATTGTTACCGGAGATGGACGTAACAATTTTATAATAGAATGGAATGATGACAGGGTAGAAGATACTGCTGCCTTGTTTACAATTTCCGGTCAGCCAATTGATCCGTCTCTCAACTAAGTACTTGCAACCAACCACGTATATAAAAAGGTCTGTCTCATAAAAATTGAGATAGCCTTTTTCATTTGCCACCTTATTCAGGTGAAATCAAACGCTGTTGAAATGTGTTTTTTTACATTTAAGACTTTGGTAAATACCAATTAGAAAAATTTATATCTTCTGTGTAATCAGGCGATGAAGCATATTTGCTATTTAAATTTTTTACCAGATTTGACTACCCTTTTTGCCTGGCGATATTTCCGGTCTAAAAAAACAACCAATGCCATAAACATCATTGCCTGGATTAGTATGGTAGCTATTGCATTAGTAACAGCTGCCCTTATAATTATACTAAGTGTATTCAATGGCTTTGAAGATTTGGTAAAAAGTCTTTATGGTGATTTCTACGCTGATATAAAAATTACAACGAACAAAGGAAAATGGATCAGGGAAGGAGGCAATCTTGCGCAAAAAATTGCAGCAATAAATGGAATAAAACAGGCAGAATCAATAGTGGAAGAACGTGCCATTTTGTTAGACCAGGAAGATAAAAGTATAGTTTGGCTAAAGGGAGTTTCCCCGGAATATATAAACGCTTCAGGTGTGCCGGCACATTTATTACACGGTAAATTCGAAACAGGCTCAGTAGATAATCCTGCCGTAGTATTGGGCTCCGGGGTAGAGAATGCCTTGCAGGTTACAGCCGGGCAAAGTATATTTCCGTTAACGATTTACCTGCCGAACAGGAAGGCTGTATCCCTTTCTGATCCCCTGGAAGCAATGCGATCAGCCAACGCAATCCCTTCCGGGGCATTTGCTATCCAGCAGGATTTTGATAACCAGTATGCCTTTACAAACCGCCAGTTCATGCAATACATGCTTGATCTTACATCAAATGAAGCAACTGCTATTGAAGTATATGTGAAAAAGAATGCCAATATTGACCGCATTCAAAAGAGTATTGAAACATTATTAGGCGAAGATTATGACATTAAAAACAGGTACGAGCAAAATCAAAATTTATATGCAGCAATGCAGGCAGAAAGGCTGATAATTTATGCTGTAGCAATTCTTATTTTAATTATTGCTGCTTTTAATATCATTAGTAGTTTAACGATGACCGTTTTAGAAAAACAGCAGGACATCGCCGTACTCCAGGCAATGGGAACTACCGGTAAAACAGTATCAACTATTTTTTTAAAACTGGGCGCTATACTAGCGGGACTTGGTGGAACTATTGGTTTTATAATGGGGGTATTAATTTGTGTTGGACAGCAACAATTCCATTGGATAAAATTAGGAGGTCAAAGTTTTATTATTGATTATTACCCCGTGTCAATGCAGCTTTCAGATTTTATTTTCGTTGGAATTATCATACTTGTGATTGCTTTTTTTTCAGGCTGGTTACCTTCAAGAAAAGCGGCTAAAACTGCTTACTCTTTAAAGTCATAATTTGAAATAAAAATGCTTTATTGCTTATTCTTTTCTAATACATACATCCTGTTTTAATGAAGACCATCGCGATGATTCCTGCCCGGTATGCAGCAACCCGTTTTCCAGCCAAACTGATGCAAATGCTGGGAAACAAAACGGTTATAAGACATACCTATGACAACACTATTGCAACCGGCTTGTTTGATGAAGTGATTGTAGTAACTGACAGTGACATAATTTACCAGGAGATAACAGCGCATGGCGGAAAAGCCAGGATGAGCATCAAAGAACATGAAAGCGGCAGTGACAGAATTGCCGAGGCGATTGTTGATATGGATGTTGATGTAGTAGTGAATGTGCAGGGTGATGAACCATTTGTAAAAAGGGAGCCGTTAGAGAAGTTACTGGCTGTTTTTAACGACGATAATGGCGAGGCTATTCAGGTGGCAAGCCTCATGCAAATAATGACTGATGCTGCCAGCATTTCGGATTCCAACTATGTGAAAGTAGCAGTTGATTTACATATGAATTCACTGATGTTTAGCCGAAGTGTTATTCCTTATCACCGCGATAAAACTCTATCTCCTGTTTATTACGAACATATTGGCGTATATGCTTTCAGAAAGCAGGCACTGCTACATTTTACCAGCTGGTCACAAACCCCGCTTGAAGCTGCAGAAAAAATAGAATGCCTACGTTACCTGGAACATGGTATTCCTTTGAAAATGATAATAGTAGATTATATGGGAGTTGAAATAGACACTCCCGCTGATCTTGAAAAAGCTGCTATGTTGCTGGAAAAAGCTACAGGTTAAGCCAGCAACATTATCTATTTATCGCCCTTCACCATTACTTAATTACCTGCACCCTCTAATTATTATTGTAGCGTCAATACCTAACGGTTATTTATAAAACAGCTGACGAATATATTTCCCATTTGGCCTTTGAAAAAAGGCTCAGCCTTAATCAATTGAATTTTTAATGCAATGATTTTTAGTGGCGTCCTTATGCTCCTCTTGTATTGCTGTAAACGGCATGGTTTTCTACCAGCCAAAAGGATTGTGTAAGAACTGTGCGAATTATTTCAAATTAAACTTCAATTTATGGCAAGCAACAATGGAATTAATTATGTTCTCATTACAGGTGCCTCAAGTGGCATTGGATATGAATTAGCAAAAATTTTTGCCGCAAATAATCATCACCTGATACTGGTATCAAGAACAGCAGAAGATCTCGATAACGTAGCCAGGGAATTAAAGCAGCAAAACAATATAGATGTGGTAACCATTGCCAAAGACCTGTTTGAACCGGATGCCGCAATGGAACTGTATGATGAAGTTAAAAACCGGGGTTTAAACGTGAACATTCTTGTTAATGATGCCGGGCAGGGACAACATGGTTTTTTTGCTGATACCGATATCGACCGTGACCTTGAAATTATTCAGCTTAATATAATTTCGTTGGTTGTATTAACAAAAATGTTCCTGCGTGATATGCTTGCAAATGATGATGGTAAAATTTTACAACTCGCATCGATTGCCAGTAAATATCCTGCTCCATTGCTGGCGGTATATGGAGCTACAAAGGCATTTGTTTTATCGTTCTCAGAGGCTATTGCCAACGAATTGAAAGGCACAAACGTTAGTATCACAGCATTGATGCCAGGAGCAACTGATACCGACTTCTTTAATAAAGCAGATGCAGAAAATACTAACCAGGTTAAACACGATAAACTTTCAGACCCGGCTGAAGTTGCCAGAGATGGATATGATGCTTTAATGAATAAGGAAATTAAAGTGGTTTCAGGTGCAAAAAACAAAGTGATGTCGGCAATAAGTAATGTAATGCCGGACTCGGCAAATGCAGCTTCTATGCGTAAACTAATGGAAGAAGATATTGATACAAAATCGAATTAAAGCATTGATGTAACTTATAGAAAAGCCGGCTAACTTATTTGCTGTTAGCCGGCTTTTCTATATTTATTAAAATAAAAAATTACTTTTTAACTGAAGAACGACTTGTTTCGGAACCTGATTGATTTTTCCTGTACGCTTCGTCTGTTTCTTCCTTTGCTTTATCGTTTGGATGCGTGGCAATTCGATCGATATCATTATCACCACTTTGATCGGCGGGTTTTACATCCCTGTACTCAGGTTCCTCTTCAAATTTTTGATGTTTTACATTGAATTGTTTATCCTTTTCCATAGCTGATTAATTGATGTAGGGGTTAATCGTCCTTGGTAGTAATTATAGTTTCCCTATTAGTAGTGGTAGTGTTGTTTCCACGGAACAGAGATATAATAATTAAGAGTACAATGATGCCGCCGACAACCCAAACCCAGGGTGCTGTATACCATGTCGTTTCAGTGGTGGAGGTCGTTGTAGTAGTACTTGAACTGCCGGAACCTGAACCTGATTCCTGCGCCATGGCTACAACAGCAATAGACTGCAACAAAAAGAAAAGCAATCCGGCCTTTAGTACTGTTAATTGAGCAAACCGTTTCATAATTGTGTGTTTTTAATGATTGAAAAAACATCAAATATTGATGCCAACAGCTACCGTAAAATATCAAGCCACCTGAACATTATAACAAGAAAATACTCCCGAATTAAACTTTAATCAGTATCTGCAACACTGTATACGCTATTCTCTTCATCATTTTGCCCAAGTGCTTCTTTGGTTGGGTCTGCATTATCCAGGTCTGCACTATCAAGGTCCGATCCATCGAGGCTTGTGCCGGTACTTATTTCATTTAAAGGTTCACCTTCCATATCAGTGTCATCCAATTTGGAACGCATAAGATTGTCGGAGTCACTATCCCTTTCAACTGGTCCTCCCTGGTCGAGTAATTCTATTTCTTCGGATGTAATATCGGCATCAATACTTTCATCATCGAGTGTATCATCTCCCGAGAACATATCATCTTTTATGTTATCATCATCAGCAACATTGCTGGCAGAAGCAGATGGAAAATCATCTTCGTCATCATCTTCTTCATCAAGGTCATCATCTTCATCCAAATCTTCATCATCAGCCAGTATATCATCATCATCGGTATCAAAGTCTTCGTCGTCACCAGTATCTATAACAACACTATTATCTTCATCCACACCGGTTAACACTTCATCGTCAAAGTCGTCATCATCCTCAATATCATCTTCATCATCATCACCGAAATCCAATAGACCGGCACCTTCTTCATCAGCTGAAGAAATAGTAGTATCAGCTAATTCTCCAAGTGGCATTACAGTAATGTTTTCCTGGCCGGGAATATCTTTCACTTCCGGCAAATCCATGATCGTTGTTTCACTTTTCAGTAATTCCCTGTCATGTTCACTATCAGGAAACTCAGACTTCATGTATGATTTGGTATCCTGATTTACCGGGCTATCCATTGTTGCTCTCATATCGTTTTTTTAACGAAAGGGGTAATAATATCATGCCAGCAATAACATGTAAATTGTAGAGTTAATGCAGGACATGTATATAAAATGACTGCCTGTAAAAGCCATTTTCCAATTCAGTTTATTTGAGAGCAGCTCAATTAATTTCCCGAAAAAAGATTGTTTGAAAAATCAATGAAATAAATAAGGCAGGCTTAATTGCCTGCCTTATATTAACTGTATAAAGTATTCTTGTATTTAACTACATCCCAGGCTGTTTCCGCAGTTCAAGCATTTGTAACATGTACCGCTGCGAACTGTAATATGACCACATACATTGCAAGCCGGCGCATCACTTTGGTTTTGTTTTAAATGTTGGTTCATTGCCTGTGCTCCATTATCGGAAACGGACACTGCCTTAAAGGATGCAGCTGTTTGCGGGTAAACTTTAGGTTTAAATGTTTCAGAGTATTTACCATCGTTTTTGGTTACTCTTACACTACTGAGATTTTGTTCTGATTTGTTTTCGGTAGTTACAGCCTGTGCAGATCCAAGAAATTCAATATCACTGTCATTTCCAAGATTACCAATTTCTGGCTTATCAAGCACATGCACGAGGTCGGTACGATTCAGGTATTCATAGGCGAGAGATCGGAAAACAAAATCGACCAGTGAAGTGGTACTTTTGATATTTGGGTGATCCACCATACCCGCTGGTTCAAATTTAGTAAACACAAATTTTTCAACAAACTCTTCCAACGGAACACCGTACTGAAGACCAACCGAAACCGCGATAGCGAAACAGTTCATCAGGCTTCGTAAAGTGCTGCCTTCTTTAGCCAGGTCAATAAAAATCTCACCCAAGGTACCATCACCATACTCACCGGTCCGAAGGAAAAGCGCATTTCCATTGATCTTTGCTTTCTGAGTAAAACCACGACGTTTGGCTGGTAGCTTTTTCCGCTCTACAATTTTTGCAAGCTGGCTTTTTAAAGTTGTGTCGTGACTTGCCTGCATGCGTTTTTGCACCTCATCCAACAACTCTTCCACAGAAAGCTGGCCAAGGTCTACAATTTGGCTTTCATGAGGCTCCGTTAGATTAACAGCATCTGGTTCTTGCTTCTCGCCTGTTTTTTTCTTTTTCTCATCACTTTTATTGCTCAATGGCTGCGAAAGTTTAGAACCATCGCGATAAAGTGCATTGGCTTTTAAACCCAGTTCCCAACTCATGCGATAACATTCAGCAATTTCTTCAACCGTTGCTTCATTTGGAAGGTTGATGGTTTTACTGATAGCACCACTCAAAAAAGGCTGGCAGGCTGCCATCATCCGTATATGGCCATATGCATGTATGTAACGCTGGCCGGTATCGCCGCATTTATTAGCACAATCGAAAACCGGGTAATGTTCCAGCTTCAAATGCGGTGCCCCTTCAATCGTCATGGTTCCACAGATATAAACATTTGCCGCTTCAATTTGATCTTCCGTAAAACCAAGTGCCTCCAGCATGTTCCAGCTGAAATCGTTATACTCTTCAGGTGTAAAGCCAAGGCGTTCCATACAGGCATCACCGAGGTTAAACTTGTTAAAAGCAAATTTTATATGGAAGGCACTTGCCATGCCGGCTTCCAGCTTCTGAATCTCTTCTGCTATAAATCCCTTTGCACTTAAAGTTTGAGGATTTATAAAAGGTGCCCCACTTAAAGTAGCAGATCCTTTAGCATAGTTTACAATGGTTTCAATCTCCTTGCTATTGTATCCCAGTTTTATTAAGGCCTGTGGCACACTTTGGTTGATGATCTTGAAATAACCACCACCGCTCAGCTTTTTGAATTTAACCAAAGCGAAATCGGGTTCCACACCGGTGGTATCACAATCCATTACCAGCCCAATTGTTCCGGTTGGAGCAATCACAGTGGTTTGCGCATTGCGGTAGCCATGTTGTTCTCCCAGCATTACAGCATCATCCCAGGCCTTACAGGCTGCTTTCAACAGGTAATCGGGGCAAAATTTGCTATTGATGCCGACTGGTTTTATACTCAGACCTTCTGTAGCGTCAACAGCATCATAAGCCGCTGCACGATGATTACGCATTACCCGAAGCATGTGAGCAGCATTCTCTTTATAGCGGGGGAAAGTGCCCAATACACCCGCCATTTCTGCCGAAGTTTTATAAGCCACCCCAGTCATTATTGCACTGATAGCACCTCCAATAGCACGGGCTTCTTCGCTGTCGTAAGGTATGCCGCTAACCATAAGCATGCTTCCTAGATTGGCAAATCCCAGGCCCAGTGTGCGGTAATCGTAACTTAACTGCGCCACTTCCTTACTTGGAAATTGGGCCATGAGTACTGAAATTTCGAGTACGACCGTCCACAGGCGGCAGCTATATTCAAATCCTTTTACGTCGAATTCTGAAGTCTCATCATTAAAGAAACGGCGGAGGTTTGCACTGGCCAGGTTACAGGCAGTGTTATCCAAAAACATGTATTCACTGCATGGATTGGAAGCATTGATCCGGCCGCCCTCGGGACAGGTATGCCATTCATTGATTGTAGTGTCGTACTGTGTACCCGGATCTGCACAACGCCAGGCTGCATAGCAGATCTTATCCCACAATTCACGGGCTTTTACATTTTTAAAAACACGGCCATCCGTACGGGCTTTTAGTGCCCAGTCTCCATCTTCATCCAACACTCTAAAGAAGTCATTGGAAATACGAACGGAGTTGTTGCTGTTCTGGCCACTTACAGTGCGGTAAGCTTCGCCTTCATAATCGTTGCTATAACCAGCTGCAACCAATGCCGCTACCTTATTTTCTTCCTCAACTTTCCAGTTTACGAAGTTTACAATTTCCGGGTGGTCTATATCAAGGCAAACCATTTTGGCTGCACGGCGGGTGGTGCCGCCACTTTTAATAGCGCCAGCAGAACGATCACCGATCTTTAAAAAACTCATCAACCCACTGCTCGTTCCGCCTCCGCTCAGGCGTTCGCCCTCTCCTCTTATGGTACTAAAATTTGTTCCTACCCCACTCCCATATTTGAATATACGGGCTTCACGAAGCCATAAATCCATGATGCCACCATCGTTTACAAGATCATCATCCACACTTAAAATAAAACAGGCATGTGGTTGCGGTCTTTCGTAGGCCGATGTAGACCTTTTTAATATGTCATCGTTTTGATCAACAAAATAATGCCCCTGGGGTTTACCGGTTATACCATATGAACTGTGCAGGCCAGTATTGAACCATTGAGGACTATTAGGCACACATGCCTGGTTTAAAATGCTATAAACCAATTCTTCATAAAAAATATCGGCATCTGCTTTGCTGGCAAAATACCCATATCGATCGCCCCATTGCCGCCAGCAGTCTGCCATTCGATGTGCTACCTGCTTACCCGAGGTTTCGCGGCCTGAAGTTCCATCCGGTTGAGGAACTCCTGCTTTACGAAAATATTTTTGAGCAAGTATATCAGTAGCGATTTGGCTCCAGTGATTCGGTACCTCTACATTGTCCATCTGAAAAATGATTTTACCGGACGGATCTTTAATCATAGATGTACGGTAATCGTACTCAAACATGTCGTAAGGTGAAGTTCCTTCTTTGGTAAAACAGCGATTGAAGCTGAGACCTTTGGGTGAATTTTTTTTGGCGGCCATAAGGGGAGAATAATAAAATAAGGATTAAAAAAAGCTATCTGGGCTAGAAACCGGTTGACGAAAATATTCTTTACAGGCAAAAAAAACCAGTGAATACTGCGCACACTTGTGGAAAAAATAAGTGGATTTCTTTTGAAAGCAGCACGGGTATTCAGTCCCAGCATTTTTCAACAACGATGTGCAGAATTAGAAAGAAAGTTGGGTGCAAAAAGGATTAAACTTCCGGTTTACAAACCCGCAAATAGCAAGTCTTTACACCATGATTCGTTAACTAATTGAACATAAACCCTAAAACAACCAGTTAGCACCACATGCAGCCATTAATGTAAAAACAGCCGGCTGCTTTATACGGGGCGGTAATTTTGTCATGAAATTGGATTTAACTACAAGAGGACTTATTCGTCAAACAAAAGAATTGAATGAATTGCCAGGTTGGTAAAACAACTATTTTCAAAATATTAATTTGAATTTATAAAGAGGTTTAGTTTTATTGCAGCTATCTGATCGGTATGAATTGAGGAGTTACAAGCAGGGAAAAACACGGGAGCCCATTACAATGAAGCACAAGAGCGCATATTATTGGTATTGCCAGATTGGAGGTTGGGGATTGTTTATTCTCATTTACACCTTTTTCTATTTTACTTTAAGAACCGACCCGAACGACTACCCGTACTATTTCCATATCATGTTTTTCGAAGCCGGAACCGGTTTTCTTGTAACGCATTTTATGCGATACCTGATCAGCGAAGCCAAACTGCTTTCGTTACCAATTCAAAAACAAACTACCTGGTTATTTATTATCACGCTTTCTTTCGCCCTTATTTACAACAGCCTTGTAGTGGTGGTAGAACAAGCCCGTGGCTGGGAACCAGGTTATTATGTAAATGTTTCTTTTACTCAAAAATGGTTTAGGTTATTGCTGGGCAGTGTTTCCTATTTTACTATCTGGAGCCTGCTGTATTTTACCTACCATTATGTTGCCAGCACGCAACTTCAACGCATCAACCAAATCAGGCTCGAAACCCTGGTAAAAGAGCTGGAGTTAAAAACCATCAAAGCACATATTAACCCGCATTTTATTTTTAATGCACTTAATAGCATCAGGGCGCTTGTAGATGAAAACCCCGAACGTGCCCGAACAGCTATTACCGAGTTAAGCCATCTGCTTAGAAGCAGCATGAACGCTGATAAAGACGAATTGGTTCCATTGGACAAAGAACTTTCGATTGTGAAAAATTACCTGGCACTGGAACAAATTCGATTTGAAGACCGTTTAAAGGTGTCGTTTAGTATCGACAGGGATACTTTAAGCCAGCAGGTACCACCTATGATGTTACAGACATTGGTTGAGAATGCTATTAAACATGGTATTAGTAAGGAGATGCTGGGAGGTCATATCAATATTGTTTCCGACTTTGTAAACGATCACCACGAACTTGTTATCCGCAATACAGGTAAACTTAATGGCAGTAGCGACAGTGAAGGATTTGGCCTGAGCAGTACCCGCAACAGGCTGCACCTGCTATTTGGAGATTCGGCGAGTTTCGAAATAAAAGATACCGGAACGCACGAGGTAGAGGCCAAAGTAAAAATGCCGGTACGAGTATAACCATTGATCCAAATGCAGCATAAGCCTAATGCGTTTACAACTCTTCGGCCGAACTTAGCCTGCATTTCATTTTTACATTTTCTTACTTTCACATTCACATATATACATCATGACCAAACGTGCCATTATTATTGACGACGAACGTCTTGCAAGAACCGAATTACGAAAATTATTACTTGACTTCCCGGAAATAGAAGTGGTGGAAGAAGCCGCAAACGTGGAGGAAGGCCTTGATAAAATTGACCAGTTTAGCCCTGATATTATTTTCCTCGACATAAATATGCCAGGTAAAAGCGGGTTTGATTTATTGCAGGAACTGGATCGTACACCTTATGTGATTTTTACCACGGCTTACGATGAATATGCTGTAAAAGCATTTGAAGTGAATGCGCTGGATTACCTGTTAAAACCAGTTGAACCAAAACGGCTTGCAGATGCCATACATAAAGTAAATGAGTTATATCAAAAAGAACACCAGGCAATACAGGAGTCTGCTAACAAGGGTTTGTTGGGCGAAAGCGACCAGGTTTTTGTGAAAGACGGCGAGCGTTGCTGGTTTGTAAAATTGGGTGATATCAGGTTGTTTGAAAGTGTTGGCAACTACGCTAAGGTATTTTTTGGCAATAACAAACCACTTATCCTGAAGTCGCTAAATGCGTTGGAAGAAAGACTGGATGAAAAAATATTTTTCCGTGCAAACCGCAAACACATTGTAAACCTGCGTATGGTTGATAAGGTAGAATCCTATTTCAATGGCGGACTGATGCTGGAATTGAAAGGCGGTGACAAAATTGAAGTAAGCAGAAGACAAACGGTAAAGTTCAAAGAGATGATGAGCCTTTAAATCGATGTCTGATTTTTTGATGTCCGATGTCTTATTGAAGCAATTTTTGCCGAAGAGTATTTGTGAAAACCAAAGCATCATCGCACTTAATAGAGTTGTGAATATCAATTGCTCTAAAAATAATTGTATTCACCACGGAGGGATTAACACAATATTTCATTTCTGTTTATTAAAATTTGTTTTCAATACTTTAAATAAATGGATAAGAAACAACCTCCTTCGCTCGCCTTTTGTATCCTGATGGATATTATAGGCGCTGCTACTTATGCTGTTCCTTTTTTGGGTGAGTTTGCCGATGTTGTTTGGGCGCCTGTTTCTGCCATGATTTTCTTCCGCACTTTTGGCGGATGGAAAGGTGCTTTCGGCGGTGTTTTTAATTTTGTGGAAGAGATGTTACCGGGTCTCGATTTCATCCCAACATTTACCATTACCTGGATATGGCAATATGTTGGAAAAAAGAAATTGCAACCGTTTATAAAAATACCTTCACGTTAACTGATAACTACCGGATATTTGATCCGGTTTTTTTTTTACTTACACCTATCAAATGATAAAACTACCTGTCTTTTCATTGGCCATTTTTTTGCTTGGATGCAGCAGTTCCAAAAAAGCAAATCTTGCAATCAACGAAACCGATGTAACCCGCATTGAAACTGTACTGAGCCACGACTCTATGGAAGGCCGTAAAACTTTTACAAGAGGTATTGATAAAGCGGCCGCTTTTATAGCGAGTGAAATGAAGCTCTCGGGTTTGAAGGTTTATGGCAATGCAGCTGGCTATCTTCAATCATTTGAAATGATTAATGGCACTGTGGCCACAACAGATGTAAGTATCAATGGGACGGCTATTCCTGCTTCCAATGTAATTTGTGTATCATCAAATGAAAACATCACTTTTTCGGAAGCCGATAAGTATACAATAGTAACAATTAATAAAGCCGATACTTTTAGAAATAAGATCAGGACCATTCTGAATAAAAAACAAAATACGCTGGTTTTAATTGATACCAGTTTTAGTAGAAATTTTAAAAGCCTGAATCAAATCAAAGGACCGGCATTTGAAAGTGACATCAACCAGGTTTTTGTGTTAACGGGTAATATGGATGTTACCAATTACTCTGTGAAGATTACTCAAAAAGCAAACAAGCTTAAACTGTCTAACGTGGTTGGTTTGCTGCCTGGCAAAACAAGAACAAATGAATATGTAATTTTCGCAGGTCATTACGATCATCTTGGTTTTAGCAGGCCCGATTCAACGGGAGATTCTTTATACAATGGAGCGAACGATGATGCATCAGGAATTACCGCCATGCTCATGCTGGCAAAATATTACAAAGCATTGAACAATAACGAACGCTCTATTTTGTTTGTGGCTTTTACTGCAGAAGAAATGGGCGGCTTCGGCTCAAGGTATTTTTCGGACAACTTAAATGCCGGCAGTGTAGTTGCGATGTTTAATATTGAAATGATTGGAACTGATAGTAAGTGGGGCTTGAACTCCGCTTATATTACCGGGTACGAGAAAACAGATATGGGAAAGATTCTCGAGAAAAACCTGGCAGGAAGTAAGTTTAAATTTTATCCCGATCCTTATCCAACACAGAATTTGTTTTATCGCAGTGACAACGCAACTCTTGCCAGAAAAGGCGTTCCTGCACATACTATTTCTACTTCTAAAATGGACAACGAACCCCATTATCACAAAGCAAGTGATGAAATAAAAACGTTGGATATGAGGAACATGACAGAAGTAATAAAATCTATTGCAATAAGTGCCAAAACAATTGTGAACGGAAAAGATACACCTACCCGGGTTGATACAACTGGTCTCAGATAATTTATTAAACGGCTATGGCAGGTAAGTGATAATTAGAAACCGTTAAATCAAATTTGTTTTCGTAAATGTGTCGATTAGTTTAGACTAAAATTTCGTCAGCACTTTCTCCATTTCTGCATTTATCTGCGATAAACAAAGGTTGCTGATGCTGCCTTCATGCGTGTGATGTAATTGTTTGTAATCAAAGTGAAAAGTGCCCGCATCAACATCATTACCTACCTGGCGGTAGGCATCACGATATGAAATTCCCTTATTAACCAGCTCATTCATAGCTTCAACGGTGAACAGGTATTTGTACTTTTCATCTTTTAATATATCATCTTTTACTACCATATTTTCCAGCATCAATCTTGTCATCTGCAAGCAAGCTTTTAATTCTTCGATAGCAGGAAATAATATTTCTTTTGTGAGCTGCATATCGCGGTGATAACCAGATGGTAAATTGTTAATCATTAACGTCAGTTCGTTAGGCGTACTTTGAATTCTATTGCATTTTGCCCTTATTAATTCAAATACATCCGGGTTCTTTTTATGCGGCATAATACTGCTGCCTGTTGTAAGCGCTGGTGGAAAAGAAATAAAGCCAAAATTTTGATTGATATAAAGACAGCAATCGTAAGCAAGTTTACTAAGCGTTGCCGCAATATAACTGATGCCTGTTGCAACAACCTTTTCTGTTTTGCCACGGCTCATTTGGGCATAAACGCTGTTATAATTCAATGTTTTGAAATGCAATAATTCTGTAGTTAAAGTACGATCTAATGGAAAAGATGAGCCGTAACCGGCACCACTGCCTAAAGGATTTTTATTAGTTACCGTATAGGATGCTGCGAGCATTTCCATATCATCCACCAGGCTTTCGGCATAAGCGCTTAACCACAAACCGAAAGAGGACGGCATGGCAATTTGCAGGTGCGTATAACCCGGTAATAATTTATCTTTATGAAGCTCACTTAATTGAATTAGCAGGTCAAACAATTGCTTTGTTTCTGCTTTAAGCAGCAAAATTTCTGATCTTAAAAAAAGCTTCAGATCAACTGCCACCTGGTCGTTGCGGCTGCGGCCTGTATGAATCTTTTTACCGGCTTCCCCAATCCGATCCGTCAACAATAATTCAACGTAACTATGAATATCTTCCACGTCGGGTGGCAATACAAAACCGGCAGCACTTACTTCAGTAAAGATTTGATCAAGGGCCTTTTGCAGTTGCGCATTTTCATCAGCTGAAATTAAATTAACCGATGCCAGCATGGCTGCATGCGCCTTATTACCCTGCACATCAAATGGCGCCAGTAAAACATCAAATTCTTTATCTCTGCCAACCGTAAATTGTTCCACTAAAACAGAAGTAGATGTTGCTTCTTTCGACCATAGTTTCATTTTTATTTCCGGTTGCGTTTGCCAGTTGCCGGGGCTGTTATTTGTGAATCAGCAGTTGCTGGTTGCTGTTGCTCGTTCCTGTTTACTATTTGCTGTTTCTGCAACTGCCTTGGCACCTACTCAATCAGCACTTTGTCCAGCAGTTGAATGTATAACTTAATTCCTTTCTCAATTTCATCCAGGAAAATGAATTCGTCTGCCGTATGGCTCCTGGCAGAATCACCTGGCCCAATTTTCAAAGCAGGAAAAGGCATCAACGCTTTGTCGGAAGTTGTTGGTGATCCATAATAAGTTCGTCCAAGTGCAATACCTGCTTTCACCAAAGGATGATCCAATTTAATAGACGAAGATTTCATCCTGGTTGAACGTGGTTTAAAATCACTTGTCAAATTTGCTTTTAATATTTCAAGTATTTCATCGAATGCATATAGTTCATTAACCCTTGCATCGATCACAAATTTGCAGGTAGCCGGCACTACGTTATGCTGTTTGTTTTCTGTTTCAATTATGGTAACCGTTAACCTTGATTCACCTAATAAGCCACTTACTTTATCGAATTTGTAATTACGAACCCAGTTAACATCATCTAAAGCCTTGTATAAAGCATTTTCACCCTCGTTGCGGGCTGCATGTCCGGCCCGGCCAGTACTTGTGCAGTCAATTACCATTAAGCCCCGCTCTGCTACCGCCATTTGCATTTGAGTCGGTTCACCTACAATACCAAATGCAATAGCTCCCAATTGCGGTAGCGCCAGTTCAATTCCGTTTACCCCGCTAATTTCTTCCTCCGCTGTTGCTGCAAGAACAAGGTTATAACTAAGATGTTCCTCGTTATAATAATGAAGAAACACAGCTATGAGCGAAACAAGACAACCTCCTGCATCATTGCTTCCCAATCCATATAATTTTCCATCTTTCACCAATGGTTCAAAGGGGTCAAGAGTATATCCTTTATTGGGTTTAACTGTGTCGTGATGAGAGTTTAACAGGATAGTTGGCTTTTTGATATCATAGTATTTATTCTGCACATAAATATTATGACCCACCGTTTTATACGGTATAGTATGTGTTTCAAAAAACTGGCTGATCAACAAAGCAGTACCTGCTTCTTCTTTCGAAAAAGATGGTGTAGCTATCAACTGCTTTAGTAGCTCCGTTGCATCTGTTACCAGGTGTTCAATAGTCATAAATCATTCTGGTTAAAACAAGGTTGTTAAGCTAATTTGTGATAAGTGTTCCGATGGTTTCATCGGTTGTATTTTGCAAGAGATCACTGGCATCTCCAATCAACACTTCTTTTACTCCCGCATCTATTGCTGCAAATGCATTATCCAACTTTGGAATTATTCCCGCAAACAATTTATTTTCTTCCAGTAAAGCTTTGTAATTGTCTTTGGTGATTAAGCGAATTACAGAAGCCGGATCATCAATATTTTCCAGCACGCCTTTCTTTTCAAAACAATAAACAAGGCGAACATTATAGCTACCGGATAAAGCGATAGCCAATGAAGATGCAATAGTATCGGCATTTGTATTGAGTATATGCCCATTGTTATCGTGTGTTAATGGGGCAAACACCGGCGTTAATCCATTCTTAAGAAATAATTGCAAATTACCAATGTTAATATCATTTGGAGTAACATCTCCCACCCATCCGTAATCAACAGTTTTAACCTGCCGTTTCAAAGCAGGTATTATATCGGCGTCGGCACCTGTAAGTCCTATAGCATTACATTTTAATGCCTGCAGGCCAGCTACAATTTTTTTGTTTACAAGCCCTCCATACACCATTGTAACAACGTCAATGGTAACATCGTCAGTGATTCTGCGACCATCGAGGTATTTAGATTCGATGCCAAGCTGGTCGCCAATTTTAGTAGCAATTTTTCCGCCACCATGAATTAAAATGGCAGCTTTTTTTACCTGAGCAAATGATTGCAAGAAAGACATAAGAGATGCCTCGTTATCAATCACGTTTCCACCAATTTTTATTACAAATAACTTATCCTTTTCTGCCATCTTAGTGCTCGCATTTTATGATCATCTTTTAAATCCTATTCGTTCCCGATCATCCCATTTTCGTTGTACTGCTTTTTCACCCAGCAAGTTTTCCATGGCATCATAAATCTGGTTTAGTTGCGTATCATGTTCGCCAAGCCGGTCTTTAATTTCCTGCAATTGCATTTTCAAATCACTTTGCTGAAGCACTATTTTTCTAACAGCCACAAAAGCACGCATAATGGCAATGTTCATGCTAATAGCTTTTTCAGACCTCAATACGCCGCTAAGCATGGCTATTCCCTGTTCGGAAAAGGCATAAGGAAGAACCAGTGAATTTCGTTTGTTCTGGTCAGGATTAATTTTTATAAACCCTGGATTTGTGAATGATTGCGATGCGGTCACAAATTGTGACTGCATTTAATCCCATTCTTCAAGTGTAAGCCTGAACATAAAATCAGACGGGAATCGCAATAAATTTCTTCTTACTGCCTGGTTTTAATGCTTTGGTTTCTACTTCATACAATGATGCGAGATCAAAATCGAGCATTACTCGCTCACCGCGTATTTCATAGATTTTGTTTTGAACAGACTGGATTATTTGCATGGTGTTGGGTAATGGCCCAATAAGATCGTGGTTATTTCGCAGAACCCAAAATTTCCGCCAACACTGCCTGCGCCGCCCAAACCCTGTTACCAGCTTCTTCCGTTACAATAGCATTTTCTGAATCTAATACTTCATCACTCAATTCCACATTTCTTCTGACAGGCAAACAATGCATCACTTTAGCATTATTAGTTAGTTGCAACTTCTCCCTGGTAAGCATCCATTCCGGATCGTTGCAATAAACCTTCCCATAATCTTTGTAAGTACTCCAATTTTTTACATAAACAAAATCAGCATCTTTTAAAGCCTCTTCCTGATTATGTGTGATTGAAGCGCCAATGGTAAATTTTTCATCCAGTTCATAGTCCTCAGGATGCGCTATCACAAATTCTGCTTCGCCCCACGCATTAACCCATTGCGAAAAACTATTGGCTACACATTGCGGTAATGCCTTTACATGTGGCGCCCAGGTTAAAACAATTTTAGGCAAACGGCCATTGGCTTGAGGGCGGTTTTGAAGTTGTTCTTTAATGGTAATTATATCTGTAAGTGATTGCAGCGGATGCAACGTTGCACTTTCTAAACTGATAACAGGTATACCCGCATACTTTATAAACTGGTTGATGTATAATTCACTGTAATCTTCTTCCTTATTTTTTAAAGATGGAAAAGTCCTTATTGCCAAAATATCAAAGTATTTTCCCATGATAGGTGCAGCGTCTTTTACATGCTCCACGGTATCACCACTCATAATAGCTTCTTCTTCAAATTCAAGTTTCCATCCTTCTTTATCCACGTTAAAAACAATTGCTTCCATGCCAAGGTTCTGGGCTGCAATTTGGGTACTTAGCCGCGTACGCATACTAGGGTTTAGAAACAACAACCCGATTCGCTTACCAGACCCAAGTTCCTGGTCTTTAAAAGGAGCGGTCTTGAAGGCAAGTGCGAGATCAACCAAAGCATTGATATCACTTACATCTTTAACGGAAACAAATTTTTTCACTGGGCTGGATTTGTTTTTATGTTATTAGCATTGATATTTCTCAACCCCTTCCGGGTAAATTCTGAGAATGTCAATTTCTATTCTACGTAGAATCTTGTTCACTCGTTTGCGGCAACATTTTGTATTTCTTCCACTACAATTGCCTCTTCTGGTTTTTTTAATTCAGCTACTGCTTCCTGCAATGCTTCTATAAATTCATCCAGCTGCTTTCTTGAAATCGTTAAGGCAGGCAAAAGTCTTACAACATTTGGTTTTGCCTCCCCTGTAAAAACATTGAAATCATTCAACAATACTTTCCGCAGATCTTTCAATTCGCCGGTTACATCAAAGCCAATCATCAAACCACGCCCACGTATATTTTTAATTCCTTTAATAGTTGCCAGCCTGTTTTTCAAATAAGTACCCCTTGTTTTTGCCTGCACAACGAGGTTTTCTTTTTCAATTATTTCGAGTACTGCCAATGCAGCTGCACAAGCCAAATGATTACCACCAAATGTAGTACCAAGCATTCCATGTTTCGCTTCTATATGAGGAGCAATCAAGATCCCGCCAATAGGAAAACCGTTACCCATGCCCTTTGCCATACTATAGATATCGGCGTTCACTCCAGCATGATCATGTGCAAAGAACGCACCACTGCGCCCGTACCCGCATTGTACGCTATCGGCGATATATATTGTGTTGTGTTCATCACATAATGTACGAATCAATTGCAAAAATGTATCGCTGGCTTCATTAATTCCACCAACACCCTGGATGCCTTCAACAATTACAGAAGAAATTTCTTTGCCTTGTTTTTTGAAACATTCTTTTAAAGCCACTTCATCATTAAATGGCAAAAAGATGACATTATCGGTTTCATTTATTGGAGCTACAATTTTTGGATTATCCGTAACTGCTACAGCCAGTGAGGTACGTCCATGAAAACTTTTGCTAAAAGCAACGACCTTCTTTTTACCATTATGAAATGATGCAAGTTTTAATGCATTTTCATTTGCTTCTGCGCCACTGTTTACCAGGAAAAGATTGTAATCTGTTTTACCTGAAAGTGCACAAAGTTTCGCTGCCAATTGACGTTGCAATGGAATCACAACTGAGTTGCTGTAGAAGGCAATTTGTTCCAGTTGTTCTTCGATCCGGCGAACCCAATGCGGATGTGTGTGACCAATACTAATAACCGCATGACCACCATACATATCGAGATACTGTACCCCATTATTATCCCACACATAGCTGCCGAGTGCCTTTGATATGGTGATATCGTTTAAGGGGTAAACATCAAATAAATGATTCATAATTGCCTCCTTCCTTTTCAGTTGAAAAGAATATTTTAAAAATAATTTGCTTTTAATTGTAATCCTGTTGCCTGTTCTAAACCAAACATGAGGTTCATATTTTGGATAGCTTGCCCCGATGCACCTTTTAGTAAATTATCAATTACAGAATGCACTACCAGCTTAGTTCCTTGTTTCTCCAATTGAATAATGCATTTGTTTGTATTAACTACCTGTTTCAAAAACACTGCATCTGTAGTAACATGTGTAAACAAAGCATCGTTATAAAAATCTCTAAACAATTCATTCAATTCATTCAAAGATGTATCACATCGGACTATTGAACTCACAAAAATACCTCTTGTGAAATCGCCCCGCCAGGGAACAAAATTCAAGATATCGTCCTGAACTGTTGCACCTGCATCCAATGACAATTGCAGTTGATTTAACGACTGAATAATTTCTGCATTATGCTGGTGCGTTAAAGTTTTATAAGCCTGGATATTATTGGCCCGCCAGCTAAAATGAGAAGTAGCACTCAGGCTTTGCCCGGCACCGGTACTGCCTGTTATACCGGTAGTATAAACTTCATCCAGTAAGCCTGCTTTTGCAAGTGGCAATAAACCTAATTGAATAGCAGTGGCAAAACAACCTGGGTTGGCTATGGCAGTAGCTTTTTTTATTTGCTCTAAATTAAGTTCAGGCAATCCATAAATAAATGAACGATTATTAATGTCAGCATCAGCAGCAAGCCTAAAATCGTTACCCAGGTCTACCAGTTTTACAGAACCTGGAATAGTATTGGCTTGCACAAACTTTTTTGCCTCTCCGTGACCCGCACAAAAAAATAATACATCTATATCAAAATGATAATTTGCAGAGAATTTAAGGCTGGTTTCTTCAAACAGGTCACCATGCACTTTGTGGATGGGATTATTGGCATTGCTGGCACTTTGAACGAAAGCAATTTCAGCATTAGGATGATGAATAAGCAAGCGAATTAATTCACCACCGGTATATCCTGCTCCACCTATAATACCTACTCTTACCTGCTGCTTATCCATTATAATTACTATTGATGGTTTTCTTCATTCACCTTTGTCCATATACTAACCTGGTTGCCAAAAATTTTACTGAAGCCTCTTACATCTTCGCCTGTAAAACCTGTATTCATTTCACCATATTTCCCAAAGCGGCTGCTCATAAGATCATAGTTACTTTCGATCCCTGTAACCTGGAAACGATAAGGCATCAGGTCAACAGATACCTTACCAGTTACATTTTGTTGTGTGCTTTCAAACATAGCTTCTATATCACGCATCACCGGGTCAAGAATCTGCCCTTCGTGCAACCAGTTGCCATAAAATAGCGCCAGCTGATCTTTCCAGTTTAACTGCCATTTTGTAAGTACATGTTTTTCCAGCGCATGATGTGCTTTTATGATGATCATGGGAGCTGCCGCTTCAAATCCCACACGGCCTTTTATGCCGATGATGGTATCACCTACATGTATATCGCGACCAATTCCATAAGTGCCCGCAATCTTTTGTAAATACTGAATAGCCTGAACCGGGTGCTCAAATGTTTGATCGCCTATACCAGTCAACTCACCTTTTACAAAGTTTAATTCAACTTGTTTTAATTCAGTTGTCGTAACCTGTGTTGGCCATGCTTCTTCCGGCAACATGCCTTTGCTGTTCAGGGTTTCTTTACCACCAACACTGGTTCCCCATAATCCTTTATTTATTGAATAAGCAGCCTTCTCAAAATTCATGTCAACGCCTTTCAACTTCAGGTAGGTTATTTCTTGCTCGCGGCTCAATTTTAAGTCACGTATTGGCGTTATAATTTCAACGCCGGGTATCATAATGTGAAAAACCATATCGAAACGAACCTGGTCGTTTCCCGCCCCAGTACTACCATGTGCAACAGCCTTAACTCCTAACTTTTTCGCATGCTCCGCAATGTGTAGCGCCTGCACCAAACGTTCGGCACTTACACTTAAAGGATAGGTATTGTTTTTTAAAACATTGCCGTAAATAAGATATTTAATAATGCGATCGTAATAGCCGTTAACCGCATCAACCGTCGTATGCGATTTTACACCAAGCTTATAAGCATGTGTTTCTATTTTTTGCAATTCTTCACCCGTAAAACCCCCTGTGTTCACAATTATACTGTGTACCTCGCGACCCAGATCTTCAAAATGTTTTACACAAAACGTTGTATCCAGCCCGCCGCTAAAACCAAGTACTATTGCATTTTCACCTATCGATTGATTAGAATTATCCATGTTTATTAATATCAAAAATCAGTTTAGTAAAGTGGCAGTTTGCAGCGAAATGTTATCCCAGGAAAAATTGAAGCAGTGAAAAAAGTTTTGTTTTAGAAACATTTGGCTGATCGTTGTTTTGATCTGGTTTTCGTCCAAACAATTTTAGCATGGCTGTTTGTTTCAACCGCATAAGTCTTTCATATACCTTACTGTGTTTTTCGAAAAACTCTTTTGTTTCCGCAGGTTCATAATGATCTTTGGGATCATACAACATAGCAGTACACATGCAGTTCTTACGTTCTTTACTCATAAGAATTTCGTAGTTCACACAACTTTTACAACCAGCCCAAAAGGTTTCATCCTGCGTTAATTCACTATAAGTTACAGGTTCATATCCCAACTCGCTGTTTATTTTCATAACAGCAAGACCGGTTGTCAGGCCAAAAATTTTCGCATCAGGATATTTGGTTCTGCTTAAGGCAAATATTTTTTTCTTAATTAGTTTTGCCAGGCCAGCTTTTCTAAATTCTGGTGCAACAATCAAACCGCTGTTTGCTACATATTCGCCCTGCCAGGTTTCGATATAACAAAACCCGGCCCAAATGCCATCGGCGCTAAAAGCAATTACAGCTTTGCCTTCCAGCATTTTCTGTTTTACGTATTCAGGAGAGCGTTTTGCAATACCAGTGCCTCTTGCTTTTGCACTTGATTCGTACTCATCGCAAATAATTTTAGCGAAATCGAGGTGTGTGGTGTTTGCAACCGTTATGATGAAGTCTTCGTTTTTCATAATTGATATGATAAACAAACATTATTAAAAGAGATGAAAATGTCATGGCAGCGTATGAACGCAGCCGTTAAAATGCAAAGGGTACACGAATAGTGTAATCGTATCAACGTCGCACCACAACGGGAAAGGGGCGTACAAAAAAACCTGGCCTGCACGGCACAGTAAAAAACCCACGCTTATTTGAAGCGTGTATCACTTCAGGAGAGCAGAGTGATATAAGAAAGTTTTTTGTCATCTTTTAAATTACTAAATCTTAATTGAACTGTTTTGCGGGTGCAAATAAAAACATTTATTCACGAACTACTCTTAAAAAATCTAAAGAATAACCTTTTGCATTGAAAATTTATGAAAACATATTATAGCTTCAAGCCACTTTAAATACCATAAATGAAAAAGCCGGCTTATACCGGCTTTAACTATCAATATTTTATTTGTGACCACTTTAAACTTTAAGAGCTACACCGTGAATAGCCGCTGCTATCTCTTTTATTAGCCCGGGATCTTTCTCGATGGCATTACCTACAACTACAACATCGGCACCTGCTTTACAATTACGGTAAGCCTTTTCGGGATCGGTAATTCCACCACCAATAATAAGCGGCGCTTCGATTACCTGGCTTACCTTTTCAATCATACTTTCGGTTATTGGGTACCTGGCCCCGCTTCCTGCATCCATATAGATCAGCTTCATGCCCAGCATTTCACCTGCCATTGCCGTGCACATGGCTATTTCATTTTTGTCGCGGGGGATGGGTGCTGCGTTGCTAATATAAGAAACCGTTGTGGGAGCACCACCGTCGATTACCATATAGCCAGTAGGCATAATTTCCAAACCACTTTTCTTAACAACAGGAGCACTTATTACATGCTGACCAATGAGTAATTCAGGATTTCTACCGCTAATAAGGCTTAGATAAAGCAAAGCATCAGCATATTTGCTAACCTGTGAAGGGCTTCCCGGGAAAAGAATAACAGGGATGGAACAATTCGATTTTATATATTGTACTACCTCATCCAAATGGCTACTGATGACCAGGCTTCCCCCAACTAAAAAATAGTCTACATGGGCAGCAAGGCTTAATTGTATCAATTCATCCAACTTGGCCTCATCCACCTTATCAGGATCAATCAATACCGCAAAACCTTTCTTTTGAGCTTTTTTCCGTTCCGTAAATATGTCGTAGAGCCTGTGCTTCATGCGGTGTGGTATATGGCAAAAATGCAATAAATTTTGGGGAATGGGAACTACGTTTTCAATTTTTTGATGATAAAGTGTATTATAAGGTGGTTTTCAGCCTGTCGGACTTAATAAAACAATTTTCAATTGACTCAAACTTGCTGGCTGTTCTGTATCGAAAAGTTAAGTTATTGATAGGTTTCCGGGAGTTTTCAGACTTTAAATGGTACAGTTTTTTACCTGTATGAAAAAACAGCTTATATGATAAAGTCATTTGACCGTGAAGAAGGATCTAAGAAATTGAAGGATATGATTGAAAGCATCGGCACCTGCATGTTTATTACCAAAAACAAAAACGAAAATCATGTAAGGCCAATGGCAACTATAAAAGTGGAGGAAAATGGCACTATATGGTTTTTTACAAAGCTGCATTCCGGTAAAACAGATGAATTAAAAAATGATAACGACGTGGAACTGCTTTACAGCCACCCCGGCAAAGACAGTTATGTTGACGTAATTGGCAAGGCCTATATTGAAACAGACCGGGAAAAAATAAAAGAATTATGGTCGCCAATTGCAAAAGCCTGGTTTCCCGGCGGTGTTGACGACCCCGAAATAAGTCTTCTGAAAGTAGAAGTAGACAGTGCCTATTATTGGGACAGCGGCACCAATAAAATGGTGTCATTCTTCAAGCAGGTAGTTGCTGCAGTTACAGGAACACGGGTAGCAAATGGAGAGGAAGGCCCGCTGATTGCATAATTTTTATCGATTGCACCATATAATAAATTAAACATGAACCAACAACAAAGCATTGGCAGCCATAATCAACAGCAGGGCATGCCAGACAACAGGAACGAAAAAACAACCCCCGCTGAAAAACCAAAGCCAAACAATCAGCAAACGGAGAAACCAGCCATTACAGATGATGCAGGAAACCAGGTAGACAGACTTTCGGAAGATGCTGGCAAGGGATACAGTGAAAGAAAACAAACAGAGCCATATAGTAAGCAGGCTTCGTCCGACAATCCGACCGAAAATGCCGCACCGGAAGACCAATCCAGGAGTTCCGAAAAAGTATATGGCGCCGGAACAGAACACCAGCATGAGAATCTGAAAGAGCACAATCATTTTCCTCAGCAGCTAAGCCAGGAGGAAAAAGAAGCCTTTGAAAAACGCATACGCCAATCAGGAAACGTGCCCGGGTAGTATTTGGCATCAAGCTTGTATTATAATAAATAGTAATAGTGGCTCCTGTGAATGGGCCACTATTTCGTTTACCGGCCGTAAAAAATGAACTTTCGGTGTTTAAAAATGTTTGATCTTTTCACCTCATCGCCAAGTTGTATTTTTGCACGTTTAATAACAATATCCGCATGGAAATTTTACCCGGCCAGCTGTTAAAAAATATCAATTCCCCGGCCGACCTTAAGAAAGTTACTCCTGAACAATTACACCAGGTTTGTACTGAATTAAGGCAATATATTATTGATATCGTTAGCGTACACGGGGGGCATTTTGCAGCCAGTTTGGGGGTAGTGGAATTAAGCGTTGCCTTGCATTATGTTTATAATACTCCCTATGACCAGCTGGTTTGGGATGTTGGTCACCAGGCTTACGGACATAAAATATTGACCGGCAGAAGAGACACATTTGCTACCAACCGTAAGTACAAAGGATTGAGTGGGTTTCCAAAAAGATCTGAAAGTGAATATGATACATTTGGTGTAGGTCATAGCAGCACTTCTATTTCTGCGGCGCTTGGTATGGCAATGGCAGCAAAATATAAAGGAGAAGACCGGAAAAGTGTAGCCGTAATTGGCGATGGCAGCATGACAGCAGGAATGGCTTTTGAAGCCATGAATCACGCAGGTGTTGCCGATGCGGATATGCTGGTTATATTGAACGACAATTGCATGAGCATCGATCCTAATGTTGGTGCACTCAAAGAATATCTAACTGATATAACTATTAGTCCAACCTATAATAAATTAAAAGATGATGTATGGAAATTGCTGGGAAAACTACCCGGCAAACGCATCAGCCGTGGTGTAGCTCACAAATTTACTGAAGGACTTAAAGGAGCTATCAATAGCCAGGCAAATCTTTTTGAATCGTTGAAACTGCGCTATTTCGGGCCTATTGATGGCCATAATATTGCCAAACTGGTAGATACTTTACAAGACCTGAAAAATATACCCGGGCCAAAGATCCTTCATATAGTTACCGTAAAAGGAAAAGGCTATTCTCTTGCCGAAAAAGACCAAACCAAATGGCATGCACCAGGTTTGTTTGATAAAGTAACCGGCGAAATAAAAAGGAAAACCTTCAATACGCCGCAACCCCCCAAATACCAGGATGTTTTTGGTCATACCCTTGTAGAACTGGCTAAAACCAATGCTAACATTATGGGTGTAACCCCTGCTATGCCCAGTGGTTCTTCTTTGAAGTTTATGATGGACACTATGCCCAACCGGGCTTTTGATGTCGGGATTTGTGAGCAACATGCGGCAACTTTAAGTGCGGGTTTGGCTACCCAGGGCATGCGGGTTTATTGTAATATATACTCCAGCTTTATGCAGCGTGCATACGACCAGGTAGTGCATGATATTGCCATACAAAAATTACCGGTAGTACTTTGTCTTGACCGGGCAGGGCTTGTTGGAGAAGATGGACCTACGCACCACGGCGCTTATGATATTCCTTATTTCCGGTGTATACCCAATATGATTGTAAGTGCACCTATGAACGAACAGGAATTACGAAACCTGATGTATACAGCGCAACTGGAATCAACCACCCAACCGTTTGTAATCAGGTATCCACGCGGAGAAGGTGTAATGCCCGAGTGGCGCACCCCGTTTGAGAAGCTGGAAATCGGTAAGGGCCGCAAGCTTCGGGAAGGAAAAGATCTTGCCATTTTATCCTTCGGACACCCGGGCAATTTTGTAAAAAGTGCCATGGTTGATTTGAAACAATATGGTATTACTCCCGGGCATTACGATATGCGCTTTGTGAAACCCATAGATGAAGCATTGTTACACGAAGTATTTAGTACCTATAGTAAAATCATTACCATTGAAGATGGTACCATAGTTGGAGGGTTTGGAACTGCTGTGCTGGAATTTATGGCAATGAACGGGTATGCCGCCGAAGTAAAAATGCTGGGCATTCCCGATCGCATAGTAGAACACGGTACTTTAAAAGAATTACACGCCGAATGCGGTTATGATTCAAATGCTATAACCGCAACAGCCTTGAACATACTGAAAGTGCAGAAATCTGTTTCAACTTTAATAGGATAATCAACCATAAATATTAGACCAATACTACGGCGCTGATTTGTTGTAAGGCTTATCACCGAATTTGAAGGTGCATCTCCTATATTTACAACAAATCAATCAAAATTCAAACCACCAACATCCAAACGCGGGCCAGGAAACTTTGCTTTATGGTTGATGACGATATTGATGACCAGGAAATTTTTTCCATCGCTTTAAATGAAATTGAACATAAAGTAGATTGCGTATTTGCAAACGATGGGATGGAAGCAATTCAAAAGTTGGAGACCGATCCAATGTTTGAACCGGATTATATTTTTCTTGACTTGAACATGCCCCGGATGAATGGCAAACAATGCCTTTCTGAAATAAAGAAAATAAAAAGGCTCTCAAATATTCCTGTTATCATTTATTCTACTTCATCAGAAAACAAATCTATAACGGAAGTAAAAAAAATTGGAGCGACAGCTTATATTACAAAACCATCGAGTATCCCGGAGTTAGCCCAAAAACTAACAGAATTTTTCACCCAGTATTAAAGCTTACCTGTTTTGGAAATTACTACTTCTGAAGCTTTTCATTTGCAGGATAAAAATATTATTTCTCCAGATGACATGGTTCGCAAGTTAGCGTTACGCGAAGAGCGGCAAAGTAGCCTGGGCAAAGGTTCGGAATGGCCTTTCAGCCTTCGAAATGCTTTAGATATCATGCATGCCACTCCTTTCCCTCTGCTGTTAAGCTGGGGCAAAGAATATCATCCGTTTTATAACTCTTCCTTTATTGCCCTTATAAATTCCAGCATTGAAATTCCACTTAACGAAACAGCAATTGAAGTATTAGTATTTGAAACCTGGAAAAATCTTACTCCTGCTTTTGAAGAATTTTGGAACGGAAATGAAAATGCTTTCAACCAACCGGCTGTTAATAGTGAGAATATTTATGAATCACAAACATTTTCATTTTCATTTCGACTTAGTCCTGTTTATAAGGAAGATGGAATGCCCGGAGGAGTTTTATTAGCCGTTTTGCATTTTGATCTTATTTCACCGCCAATTAACGGGCAAACAACTGGCACCAGTAAACATTTCTTACTAACTGCGCAAGATGTAACCAGCCTGGTTAATGAGAAAAATGTACTGCAACAAAGCGAACAGCAATACAGGAATCTTGTGATGCAATCGGGCATTGCAACAGCAACGTTAAAGGGAAAAAACCTTGAGATTGCTTTAGCCAACGATGCTTTTTACACCATTATTGGTGAAAAAGCCGGACAACCTGGTGACAAAACATTACTCGAAATATTTACTGGTTTAGAAGCTAAGCCATTTATGGCTGCCATTGAAAAAGTATTCTCCACTGGTAACGCGTTCAGGCAAAACGAAATCATCCTGATGCTTGAAACGGGAAAGGATATTAAACAATCTTTCCTTGATCTTGATTTTGCTCCCTTGTACGGTATCGACAATACAGTTACCGGCATTATTTTAACGATTAATGACGTAACTGAAAAAGTAAAAAGCAGGCAACTCATTGAAGATGCTGAACAAAGATCCCGGTTAGCTATTGAAGCGTCTAATATGGGCACATTTGACTGGGACCTGGTTGCCCAGCAATTTGTTCCATCCAAACGTCTCCTTGAAATTTTCGGCTTTGCTGCAGAAGAAACAGTTACACATGCCATGTTGATTGATTCATTTCACCCGGCAGATAAAAGCACGAGAGATGCTGCTTTACAAGGCTCTTTTCTAACCGGCTCTTTGGTGTATGAAGCCCGCATAATAAAACCCGACAAAAACATTTGCTGGGTCAAAGTATATGGTAAAATAGTGTACAATGAGCTGCGCAAACCAATGCGCATGCATGGCACGGTTACCGATATAACACTGGAAAAAACCACCTGGCTGGCTCTTGAAGAAAGCGAAAGCCGTTTGAATATTGCCATTAGTGCAGCATCATTAGGTACATACGATGTAGATATTGAAAGTGCCTCGGTACTTTGTTCGCCGCGGATTTACGAAATCTTCGATTTTCCTGAAGGTTCCAGAATCAGGAGAGAAGATATTCTCAAAATAATTTACCCTGAAGATTTAGAAACACGCAATAAGGCACATGAAAATGCCATGAATACGGGTAAAGTTGAATATGAATCGCGGATTGTATGGCGTGACCAAAGTATTCACTGGATTCGTGTTAATGCAAGAATTTTGTTTGATGAAAACAGGAAAGCATACCGCATTTTAGGAACGGTGATGGATATTACAGAACAGAAGTTTTATTTCAACCAGCTAAAAGAAAGCGAACAACGATTTAAGGCTGTAGCCGATACTGCCCCTGTGATGATCTGGATGTCGGGAACAGATATGCTCTGTTTTTTCTTTAATAAAGGATGGCTAAATTTTACTGGCCGCACTATCGAGGAAGAAGTAGGAAACGGTTGGGTAAGCGGTGTTCACCCGGATGATGTTGAAAGATGCTTTTCTGTTTATACTAATGCCTTCGAAAAGAGAGAGGAGTTTTACATGGAATACAGGCTCCGGATGAACAATGGGCAATACCATTGGATTTCGGACAATGGCGTTCCGCGATTTACCTCCGAAGGTATTTTCCTGGGCTATATTGGTGGCTGTATGGACATTGACGAACGCAAACGCCAAAATGAACAATTAACCATTAGTGAGGCCAGGTTAAGAATTGCAGCAATAAGCGGAGAATTAGGAACCTGGGATTACAACCCCGAAACCGATGAATTTTATTGGGATGACGCAAGTGCCGAAATGGTTGGAGTACCTTATCAGCCCGCAAGTACAGCAGATAAGTTTTGGTCAGTAGTGCACCCGGATGATCACAAAGAAATAAAGGAAAAAGAAAGACAATCACTTGATCCCGTCATTGCCGCAAATTTCGATCATGAATTTCGCATTATAGAACCTTCCACTCAACAAATAAAATGGATCAGTGCCAAAGGAAAAGCGTTTTTTAAAAATGGAAAGCCTTACCGGTTTGCAGGAACGGCTATCGACATCACGGAAAAGAAAGTGGCAATAGAAGCCTTGCGGGAAAGCGAACTTCTTTTTAAAACAATCGCAAACACGTCACCCGTTGGCCTTTGGCTAACCAACGAACTTGGCATAAACACCTTTATCAATAACACCTGGATTGAGTGGACAGGTATGCCTTTCGAAGAGCAGATGAATGCCGGCTGGACAAAAGTTGTTCTGGATGAAGACAAAAAAAGAACCGGGGAATTGTTTTGGACAGCCCTTCAAAAAAGGGAAAAATTTAGTGCCGAATTCAGGTTTCTGAATAAGAAGAATGAAGTATGCTGGTGCCTGTCTGAAGGTTTTCCTTTTTTTAAACCCGATGGAAGTTTAGCAGGTTATGCAGGTTCTGTTACTGATATTACCGACCAACTGAAGGGAATTGATGCTTTAAAGAAAAGTGAAGAGCGTTTTAGATTACTGGCTAATTCAATGCCGCAATTTATCTGGACCAGTGACATAAATGGAATACTAAACTATTTTAACCAATCTGTATACGAGTACACGGGTATTGATCCAAAAGTTTTGGAAGAGCCTAATGGCTGGCTTTCTATTGTACATCCTGAAGACAGGGAAGAAAATATCAATCGTTGGTTGCACGCAATCGAAACCGGGGAGGATTTTTTCCTGGAACATCGCTTCCGGAGAAATGATGGTGCGTTCAGGTGGCAATTGAGCAGGGCAGTTCCTCAAAAATCTGCCGACGGTACTATCCAGATGTGGATTGGCACCAGTACCGATATACATGATCAAAAACTCATTTCAGAGGAGCTTGAAAATAAAGTGCGGCTTAGAACAGCTGAACTTCAAAAAGTAAATGAAGAAGTTATCCAGCAGAAAGAATTTGTTGAAATTGTACTGGACTCTTCGCTTATCCTGGTCACTGTTTTCGATATTTATAAAAACATCATTTCCTTCAATAAAAAATGTGAAACGGTATTCGGTCTGAGAAAAGAAAATGTTATAGGAAAAGCATTTCACGAAGTTTTTCCGGGCATCGAATTATCGCAAACCTATAAGAATTTGCAAAGAGCTATTGAAGGCGAAACCTTTCATGTTAGCAGTTATAAATCAGTTATCGACAATCATTATTATGAAAGTTATTTCGCACCACTACGCGACAGGAACAACAATGTATACGCGGTGTTGATGACGGCCCATGATATCACAGACATTGTACAATCAACTGAAAAATTGAAACAGGCTTACAGCATCCTGGAAGAACAAAATAAAGCACTTGAAAGAAGTAACCAGGAGCTGGAATCTTTTAGTTACGTTGCCAGTCATGACTTGCAGGAACCATTGAGAAAAATTCAAACATTTATTGAATTGCTGCATCGCAACCTGCACGATGAGAATGCATCAGAAAAGTATTTTGAGAAAATAACATCTTCTGCCCAGCGTATGGCCGCGTTGATCCGCGATGTTTTAAATTACTCCAGGCTTGCTAAGCAAGGTGAGACATTTGTGCATGTGCATCTTAACAGCATATTGGAAAATGTGAAAACTGATTTCGAGTTGCTGATAACGGAAAAAAAAGCACGCTTTATTTACAACAACTTACCGGTCATAAAAGGCAGTCCTTTACAGTTACACCAGTTGTTTACCAATCTTATCAGTAACTCGCTCAAATTTTCAAATGAAGATGCTCCTATAATTTCCATCAGCTACCGAATAATTCCTGTCAACGACGCTAATAAAGCAAGCAGTTTACAAGCCGGCAAAGCATATCATTATATTATTTTCTCTGATAATGGCATTGGATTCGAACAGCAATTTGCAGAAAAAATATTTGCAATTTTCCAGCGCTTAAACAACCGTCAATTCACTGGCACTGGCATTGGGCTCGCATTGTGTAAGAAAATTGTAGAAAATCATAATGGCATTATTGAAGCTGTAAGTCAACCGGGAAAAGGCGCCAGTTTTCATATTTATTTACCATGTGAATAATTGTAAGAAATGAAGACCCGTTCACCCGGACGTATTTACCGGCAAATAGTTATTGCTGACCTCTTTCATACAATGCCATCAAGGGTCGATGGTATTTTTGTTTAAATCAATTGAAATGAGATCCAAATTGGCTTTAATATTAATTCACTTATTAGAAAACAGAAACGATAAGAACCGGGTTCAACAGACTTTTACTGCATAGCTGGCAGGATTTTACCATGGCGACAGTGAAATGTCTTTGTTAAGGAGATTTAAGAAAGTGCTCACGTGAAAATAACGTTCTTTGCCAGCTGAAATTTAAAAGTATAATGAAAAAATTATGGGTAGTAGCGGCAATACTGTCAATTGTTGTTGCTTGTAAAAACGAAAATGATACAGTTAGCAAAGATAAATTGCCAGCTGGTTCAGTAACAATTTCGGGTGAAGTTGCTGGTGCCGATACTGGTTTGCTGGAACTGCTTTCTTCTACCAGAACTGATCAGAAAGCAGACACCGTTAAAATTGCCAATGGTAAGTTTACTTATACCACAACACTAACTGAGCCTGTTCAATTTGCTATTCGCAAAGCTGGCGCAAAGGGTGAAGAGCTGGTGTTTTTTGCCGATCCCGGGGAAGTAAACATAAAGGCGCATACCGATTCGCTATGGGCAGGAAAAGTTGAAGCCGGTACTACTCAAAAATTGTATAAGCAGGCAGAAGACAGTATCAAACTGATCATGGAAAAAGGTAAAAGCCTGTATGAAACTTATGTAAAAGCGCAAACAAACCAGGATGGCGCCGAAATGCAACGCGTTCAACAGGAGTTTATGGGCATACAGCAACAAGCCGAAAACTTTGCTGTGAATTTTAGCAAGAAAAACAACAACTCTGTTATAGCTCCATTTTTGGGAATGATGTATTTAAGTGAAGACGGAAAGCAGGCCCGGTTAAAGGGTGTTTACGACACCTTATCAGTTGCCGTTAAAGGAAGTTATTTTGGCAAGAAGATGGGCGACATACTAAAGTCATCAGAGGGAACCGCAATTGGTGCGCAGGCTGCGGAATTTACATTACCTGATGTAAACGGCAAGCAGGTTGCGCTGAGTTCTTTTAAAGGTAAATATGTGTTGGTAGACTTTTGGGCAAGCTGGTGCGGGCCCTGCCGTACAGAAAACCCGAATGTTGTAAAAGCCTACAACACCTATAAAGCAAAAGGGTTTGATGTGCTGGGGGTTTCCCTGGATAAAGAGAAAGCAGCCTGGACAAAAGCCATTGCTGCCGACAATCTAACCTGGACTCATGTAAGTGATCTTAAATATTGGGATAACGAAGTGGCAAAATTGTATGGTGTACAGGCCATTCCAACAAATTTCCTGTTGGATAAGGAAGGCCGCATTATTGGCAAGAACCTGAGGGGAGAAGATCTTGAAAACAAACTTAAAGAGGTAATGCCCTGATGAAAATATGTAATTAGTTCTGGAAATTTTTGAAAGGATGATCTGAGGGGAAAACCAGGATCAGTTAAGTTAATATGTCTATTATAAAAGGCGATCACCCGGCATAACGCTGTTTGATCGCCTTTTAATTTCCAGGTATTCAGTTAAATTAACGCAGCCTGTCAACGCTTTTAATCAGCTTTTCATCTTTACGTATTCCACTGTAGGCCATAAACATTAGAATGATATATAAGATTGGGAAAATAGCGCCTATTTTAAATGTTTGCTTTACAAGTGTTGGATCTGTTTTAAGATTTTCCATTTGAAAATACATTATCACGATGAAGACAATGTCGAGTAAAATGCCAAGCCATACCAAACTTTTTTGAGTTGACCTGTTCTTAAAAAGAAAGATAGCTGCCAATGCAATAATGCCTAATAATATTGCAACAATAAACATCAGGAGGTTACTTGCAGCAAACAGTTCTGAAACAGCACCTGCCTGCGTTTGCCCCCCTGCTACAGGAAATTTAAAAACAAAAAAGAAAGAAGCTGCCGCCAGTAAGAGCCATAGGGATTGTATTCGTTGTATCATGAAATCGATTTTATACTGCAAAATAACAAACCTGTTGTTCCATTATTTAAAATACAACCTGTTTGTAAACGAATTATTGAACATAACCGAGTTAAGCAGAGATAAATGATAGCCAAGGCAACCGGAAGAGTCGCATATCGTATTGTGTCATTTACTCAGATCCATGCGGGAAATGTGGCAGTTCCAGTTTTCTACTTCAACCAACGTTAAAAATCAAAAGCACAACTCATTTCTGATGTTTTAAATTATAAACGTTGCCTTAAGCGTATTTTCTGGCTTAGTTGAGCGTTTGAACAACAAAACAAAAAAGCTGCCCTTGTAGAGCAGCTTTCTGAATTGTAAAGTTATATTTTATCCTAATTCGGGATAAAGAGGATACTGTTCCATATAGGCATTTACTTCTTTACGAACAGCGCTGATAACATTTGCATCATCGGCATTTGAAAGAACATTATCGATGGTATTGGCAATAAACTGCATATCGTTTTCTTTGAAACCACGGGTAGTGATAGCGGGAACTCCCACACGAATACCGCTGGTTACAAATGGGCTTTTATCATCAAAAGGAACGGAATTTTTATTCAGCGTTAAATCGGCTTTGTCAAGTGTTTCCTGTGCTTTCTTCCCTGTAATATTCTTATTACGAAGATCGATCAGCATCAGGTGATTATCGGTACCGCCACTTATAAGGTTATAATCTTTTTCAACAAAACATTTCGCGAGAGCCTGTGCATTCTTTTGAACCTGTTGCTGGTATGAAGTAAAACTCTCATCCAAAATTTCGCCAAACGCAATGGCTTTAGCTGCAATCACATGTTCCAGTGGCCCTCCCTGCGTTCCAGGAAATACGGCTAAATCCAGCAGTTGGCTCATCAGCCTGATATTTCCTTTTGGATCTTTTATTCCCATAGGATTTTCGAAATCATGACGCAGGAATATCACACCGCCTCTTGGTCCCCGTAAAGTTTTATGCGTGGTAGAAGTTATTATATGACAATGATCGAGCGGATCACTTAGAACGCCTTTTGCAATAAGGCCGGCCGGGTGAGCAATATCGGCCATTACCAATGCTCCAATTTGATCGGCAACCTTTCTAACCCGTGCATAATCCCAGTCGCGGCTGTAGGCCGATGCACCTACAATAATCATTTTAGGCTTTTCGGTTAAAGCAATTTGCTCCAGCTGCTCATAATCTACTAATCCAGTGTCTTTCTTAACACCATAAAAAAGCGGCTGGTAAAGTTTACCGCTAAAATTGGCCGGGCTGCCATGGGTAAGGTGACCACCCATGCTGAGGTCAAGCCCCAATATTTTATCACCTGGTTTAAGACAAGCCAACAAAACAGCAGCATTTGCCTGCGCTCCGCTATGAGGTTGCACATTTGCCCAACTTGCTTTAAAAACCTGCTTAAGCCTGTCAATAGCTAATGTTTCAATTTCATCCACCACTTCGCAACCACCATAATAACGTTTGCCCGGGTAGCCTTCGGCATACTTGTTTGTAGCAACACTTCCCATAGCCTGAATTACCTGCAGGCTGGTGAAATTTTCACTGGCAATTAATTCGATGCCATGGCGCTGGCGCTGTAACTCTTTGTTTAAAAGGTCAAAAACAACCTGGTCTTTGTACATTAAAACGAAATTTTGCGCAAATATAAAGGGCATCATTTGAGTAGCAACCTGCCAATCGGATGTAATAACTAATTGCCGGAAGAATCCTTGGCAGCTTGTATTTTAAATTAGTTTAAAATTGCAGGTAAACTTTCCGATTAATGCAATTTCTTGTATTTAACAGCTACCTATAGTTTAAATCGTCAGTAGAACCGAAATAAAATAAATTTATTTCAGCTTAATTAAACACTAAGGGTAAATTTTCAAAAAACTGCATTTGGATTTTATCCTTCGAAAAATTAATTTTCCAGTATGGCACTAATGCAAATCGATCACGGTAGTCCTGAATATGATAAAATGGTAAAGCTTCGGGATGAAATTTTACGTAAACCACTTGGCCTTGCTTTTTCACGGGAAGAATTGGAAAAAGAAAAGAATGACATCCTGGTCGGCGCTTTCGAAGAAGACAAGATATTAGCCTGCTGCCTGCTTACAGAAACTGACCCTGACACGGTACGGCTTCGTCAAATGGCTGTTAGAAAGAATCAGCAGGGTAAGGGCATCGGTCATTCGATGATGCAATTTGCTGAAACATTAGCCCGGGACAAAGGATACAAAAAGCTAATGATGCATGCCCGGGACACCGCTATCGGTTTTTATGAAAAACAGGGTTACAAAACCCGTGGCGAACAATTTACGGAGGTTAGTATCCCTCATCATGTAATGGAAAAAATACTGGTATAAGCTTTCTCTTATTTTATCTCTTACCCACTTTATTATCAAGCACTTCTCTTACCGAAACTGTGTCGGCATCTCCCGTGCAATTAGCTTTTGGCAGCAGGAAGAATGATTTGTCATTGATATAGAGGTGAAAAAAATGCGGAGTTTCAAGATAAAACTGGAATTTCTTATAAGCCCAGTTCGTGTACCCTTTAGCAGTTTCCAATAAGATATCTCCTTCCCTGAAACTTACATCTACTTTTTCCCTGAAAGTTGAATTGCGCCGGTAAACCAGTCCAGGCAACAGGTACCAAAAAGTAATCATTAAAACGAACCACATAAACGAACTTAACAGGAAAGGGAAGGGCCTTATTAACCTGAAAGCCATTAGTACAGCTGCCAATATCGCAAAAACATTCACCAGGATCAGCAATACTTTAATCTCAGGCCTCGACAAAAAATGATACCGCAGTGCCTGCAGTACTTTATTCTTTTCATAGCTCACATGCACTGTCATCGCGGAAATAGTTATTACCAGCGAAGATGCAAATTCTCATAATAATAAGAGTTACTTAAATTTATAAACCGCATAATTCTCAGGAATAATGCATCACAAAACCAGTTTAATAGCTTCCTTATATAAAAGCCTAGCTATTGAAAATGCCTCAAGTAAAAACATTCCGGGTTTATCGATACTGTGCTTTAGTAGGATATCAGGAAGTTGACTTATAAAATTCTTCCTATAATATCACAGACCGTTCCTGAAATTTATTGTTGGTTATAACTACTGATGTTGCGTTTAACGGAACATTGAAAAACCTGCTGCTTTGTGAAAGAAAAGAACTTCCAAAATAATTTTCTATTTTCTGTCTCCTGCCTGTTTTACTTGTAATAATAGTAAAAGCATCATCTGCAGAAAACGGCACAAGCCTTGTTTTATGACGAGGTTGAAAAACTTGCAGCGGACCTTTGTTTTGTGAAGCTACAAGCAGGTAAGTAGTACCAGATTTTACTGCAGCAAGCGATCGTCCGTTACCCGGAATAAAAATGCCGCTTTGTAATAAGCTAAGAGGTATGAAGTCTCCCTTTCCGTTTCCTTTTAACACAAGACCATTTAGAGCATCATATCTTCCCACGTTTGGATCAGCAGAATGGTCATTTGTGTTGATTACAACATCAAGATTTCCATCTCCATCAAAATCACCTGTAACCATGCCGTTTAATGCTGATGCCTGTGCCTGTTGTGGCAATGCTTTAATGGCAAATTTCCCATTACCGTTATTCTGTATGAAAGCAGAAGAAAATGAAGTGGCTTTCAGCTTCAGTGAAGATTCAATCTGTTCGGGTGTAAGAACCTTATCAATGGTTGACTTTGCATAACTTTTATAATCCTGGTGTGTTCTACGAATACCGATCATTTGTTTTACCATATCGTCGCGGCCATTGGCAGGAAATTCCAGCCAGGGCGCATTATGTTCCAAACCAGTTGGCAAAAAAAGCGTTGGTATGGCATCAAAGCTACCATTGTCGTCAAAATCTTTTGCATATATTCCAACAGGCTTCCCGGCTGATGCTTTATAGAATGTATTAAGACCTAAGTTGCCAACGATATAATCGATGTCTCCATCATTATCATAATCTCCGGGAGCAATACTGTTCCACCAGCCAGTAACATTGGACAATGATGTGCCTGATGTTTGATTTACAAATCTCCCTTTTTCATTGTGCAAAATAGTAAATGGCATCCATTCTCCTGCCAACACCAAATCCGGCCAACCATCATTGTCGTAATCCGAAAAAACAGCATCGCAGGTAAGGCCAATATTTATTAATGATGGTGCAACTGTTGATGTTACATCAGTAAAAATAGCTTTGCCTTCTTTTGATTCATTCCGGTAAATAAAACTACTTACCGGCCGAGGATAAAACTGCGGATCTACCCGACCTGCTACAAACAAATCAAGATCGCCATCTTTATCATAATCAGAGGCACGGACACAAAATTTACTGGTGGTATTTGCTGGTAAACTATTCTCAGTAAGTGTAAATTCACCTCTACCATTATTGACAAAAAAGCGATCAGCATACAAAGAATCACCAGCATTATAACTATACCCGCCCGAGGCAATGTAAAGATCCTCATCACCATCACTGTCAGCATCAAATAATAAAAGTCCCCTGTCATCGGTTTCTTTTTTTGAAGAATTATTTTCATCTTGTAATGGATGTTGATCGTAACTACCATTGCCGTTTTGAATGAAAATCATCTCCATTTTACCTGGCGATGAACCAACTATAAAGTCGTCGAGTCCGTCACCGTTAACATCCCCCGTTGCTATAGCAGGCGCATATTCTGTAAACTTGTGAGGTATTAATTTTTGAATATTAAAGTCTATGAAATCACGCTGCTCGTGGAAAAAGTTTACCCGCGCTTTAGTGGTAACCTTGGTGAACCAATTATCAGTAGCAACCTGTTTGTCCGGGGGTATAAAAATCCTTGAATTTTTTATATCAGCAACTATGGTCCTTCCAGTTTTGACATTCTTAATAGTCTGCGTTAAATTTCCCGGCCATACTATTGTTACTGAATCGATAACCGATCCCACACCAAAATGCATTACAGGCGAAACAGATGAAATATAACCGCGATAGGGGTTGTTTACAAATGTTTGCTTTTTATCTTTTTCGTGAACAACTACTTTGGCTCCAATACCATTTATATTAGACGAACTTCCCTTGAAAACCAGGCTAATGAAATTACTTGTTCCCTCTTTTAAAATCCTGTTTTCATATACACCTGCAATATCATTTATGTTATTAATCACTACGTCAAGGTCACCATCGTTATCAAAGTCGGCATATACGGCACCATTTGAAAAAGAAGGTATATCCAATCCCCAATCATATGTTTTATCAGTGAACTGCAGCGAGCCATTATTTTTATAAATGTAATTATGAATTTTAACCTGCGGAATTTCAGAAAGCATGTCTTTTTTTGGTGTCAATTGAAATGCTTCCTGCCTGAAAACTATAAAATCGTGATCTGTTATATCTTTTGGAAATCCATTTGTAAATAAGATGTCTTTATAGCCATCATTATCGTAGTCGGCCACTAATGGGGTCCAGCTCCAATCAGTTTCTGCAATACCGGCATAGAAACCCATATCAGCAAAAACAGGATGCCGGATGCTATCATTTTCACCCACAAAACTACCCTGGTTTACCTGCAACATATTACGCATATACTGGTACTGGTATCCATAGCGTTCGGTGTTTTGATAAGTTTGATAACTTATGGCATTTTGAAACATTTTCTTCCGCAGGTTATCCTGCGGCGCCATGTCCACTTCGATCACATCATCCAATCCATCATTATTAATATCAACCGCATCACTGCCCATAGAATTAGCAGCGGCATGTTTGAAATAGTCTTTTATTTTATCAGTAAATGTGCCGTCACGATTATTGATATATAACACGTTATCAGAGATATAATCGTTGGTAACAAGTAAGTCCTGCCAGCCATCATTGTTTATGTCAAAAACATTTACTGCATGGGTATATCCCTCAATCAAAATACCTGCCTGATGTGAAACATCGGTGTAATAAGGATGCTTCAGGCTATCATTCCAATCATTGCGATAAAGTTTTCCGGTACTCGGATGTTCGCCGTTCAGGTTTTTCTTTCGAAAAGTATTGGCATATTCATCTGGTATAATATGATTTACACCTATATAAACATCCAGGTCGCTGTCGTTATCATAATCAAAGAAATAAGCCATAGTACTTTGAGTGGTATCAGCAAGGCCATATTCAACTGCTAAGTTTTTAAAAACAGGCACCTGGTTTTCATTCAAGCCCTGGTTCACATACAGCAGGTTTACCCTGTCCTGCGGTTTGTGTTTTGCAGTGGCGCATACATACATATCAAGCATTCCATCATTGTTTATATCCACTACTGCCACCCCCCTGCTCCAAGCGCCACTACCTGATGTTTGTGATATATCGGTAACATCCCGGAAAGAAAAATCACCTCTATTCAGGTACAATTTGTTCGCAACCATATTACCTGTAAAATATAAATCCTGCAAACCATTGTTATCAAAATCTCCTACACCAACCCCACCACCGTTATACACATTGGCAAAATCAAAAATGTTTATCGAATCGCTTTCAAAAATCGTATTTGAAAATTCTATATTTGTTTTAGAGGCATCAAGTTTTATAAACCGGCCATTCTTTTTGCACGATAAGAAAACAACTGTTATACATGCGGCAATACACCATTGAATAAAAAGTTTTACGAAAAGGCTGGTACTCCTGTTTTTATTTTTCTGAAACAAAAACATAACCTGGTAATGTATTTTAGATTTCAATTAATTTAATAAAAACACACTGAAGACGTTATAATTTAAAAAGGCAGGACGTTGTAGTCCCACCTTAATAAATCGATCCATACTAAAAATTCTAAGGCTTAATAAATCCATTGCTTAGGTCAATTTGCTGTTGTGGAATGGCATAATAATCATCTTCGGGTTCGTTATAAACTGGTTTGGGTTTAAGTAACACCTGGTAGGGCATCGGGCTTTCGTAATCATAGAACTGGTTAAGTTCTTCGCCTGATATTCCCCATCTTACGAGGTCGAAAAATCGCCAGCCTTCCATACCTAATTCAAGTGAGCGCTCCAGCCGAACCGCGGCCCTTGCTTCATCCTGCGAAGCAAAAACACCCGGATATGGTTGAACATTGTAATTCGCGGCATCGGTATCTGTGAATCCTTCAGTAGGATTAGCCGAATTTTTATACGTTTTAACCCGGCGGGTTCCTGCAGCTCGTGCACGAACCCGATTTATGAGTGCAGTTGCATTTGCAAGAGTTCCTGCTTCTATTTCAGCTTCAGCAGCCATCAAAATCACATCCGAAAACCGTATCAGGTTTAGGTTTAGCGCCGTTCCTCCGGCAACAAACCAAATACTGGCATCATGTGTACCAGCCACCTGGTAAGCACGGATCATCGTTTTTTTACCCGCATACGGACCTGAAGATTTATCCCTTGGCCAGGTGGTGAGGTAAGTTCCCCAATCGTAATAAGGAATTCCATCTCTTCCGATTGTCCAGTCTAACCGCGGATCAACAGAACCGGAATACCTGGTAAACCCAGCTTGGCCAAAAGGATCATAAACCTCGTTATTGTAAGGGTTTGCAACCGGTAAACCATTAGCTCCCGTCTTAAATTTATTAGCGAAAAAATAAGTAGGCGTATAAAAACCTGCTCCTCCTCCACCTGTTGCTGAAGGCGTATTTAACTGGTCGCCCCAATTGGCATTCCTGGCACTGGCATTGTCCAGCGATGATGCCTGGAATGCAAACACGGACTCTTTGTTGTTGTCAAAATCAACATTGAAGTTATCATCATAATTAGTGTTCAAATCGAACTTTACACCTACTGAATTGGTGCCACTATCCACTACATTGGTAAGAACGGTTTTCGCGGTAGCAAAATCCTTGGTAAACAACAAAATTTTTCCATATAAGGCGCCTGCAGTCCATTTGTTAACCCTTCCCACTGCATCCTGTATCCGGGGCAAATTTTCCCAGGCATACTTCGCATCTTCCAGGATAGCTGGATAAATATTGGTGTCATTAGCAACTCCCTGGATCAAACCAAGGGCGAGGTCTATATCTTTCTGCTCATCCATGAACACCGGTTTTCCGTAAGTGATCCTTGCCTGGAAATGATACCAGGCCCGCAGAAATCTTGCCTGCCCTGCTATATTATTTTGTGATTCGGGATTTAAATTTTCGACTTTTGCCAATACCTCTAAAACGGTATTAGAACGTTTAACTCCTTCATACAGTGCCTTCCATCTATCGTTCAATGCGCCATTTGTGGGGGTATATTCGTGTCGCAACACATTCTTCATATTGTTCTCCTGGTCACCCGGGTCACTTCCTTTATTGGCTTCTCCACCCCCCATTCCGCCAAATACAAAATTGCTCGCACCTGATCCCCATTCACCACCAAGGTTCAATGCACCATCATGACCGTCGAGCATTGCATATGCTGCCAGCAAAAGTTTATTCAATCCTTTCTCACTCGACAAAGTGGCCTCATCGAGCACTCCCTGAGGGTTCACTTCGAGAAAGCTCTTTTTACAGGCATAAAATATTCCAACACCTATTAATGCCATCATTAATATTATTAGTTTATGCTTCATATTTTGTTTTTTACAGTATGTCTAAAGAAATAGCACAGCCAATCAGAAGCTGATATTTGCACCTATGAGAAATTGCCGAACGGTCGGATATGCACCAACATCCACGCTTGATGCCCGGTCATCAGTGCTTATGATTTCAGGATTCAGGCCTGTATATTTTGTTATGGTAAACAGGTTTGCTGCCTGAACATAAAAGCGAACCCTCGAAATTTTTGCCCTATTTGTAAATGAGCCGGGGAGTGTATACCCGATCTGAAGATTTCGCAAGCGGAAATAAGATGCGTTTTCAACATAATAAGAACTAGACACATTACCGCTATTGAAAACGGCTTCTGCAATTGGAACTGTCGCATTTGCCCTGCTTCCATCGGGCAACCAACTTTCGTATAAAGCTCTCTTACTACGTCCCCCTGGAAAACCGGCAGAAAAATCGGTCCACCATTTAGTGAAATTGAAAGCATCTTTTCCCTGCACCCCGTAAAAGAATGCCGTCAGGTCAAAGCTTTTATAAATAACACCTAGGTTCAGTCCGTAACTAAAATCAGGATTTGGATTACCTATAATAGTTCTGTCGTTAGCGTCAATTTTCTTATCATTATTTATATCCGCAAATTTTAAACGGCCCGGAGCAGCATTTTCCTGGTTCCAGGCTTTTGCTTCAACCGTGTCCTGGAATAAACCGATCACTTTGTATCCATAAAATGTATTGAATGAACTGCCTACGAAGTTCCGGGTGGCGTTTTGGCCGATCCTGTTTGCCTCGTTTGCAGGGCTATTAAAATCAAAGAATTGCTGTTCACCATTGATCGACAGGATCTTGTTATTATAACTTGTGAAAGTGAGGGTTGTATTAAGAGTCAGGTCTCTTGAGAGTTTAGCCCTATTGGTAATCATCAGGTCGATCCCATTATTTTTCATACTGCCGACATTGCGAAATGCAGGGTTGTTTGCTGCAACAGCACCACCAATAGCCTGGCCTGCAGGATTATATAGCAAGTCTTCCGTTTTCTTCTCGTACCAATCTAAAACGATATCTGTAGTACCGTTGAATAAAGTGGCATCAAAACCAATATTGGTGTTAATGCTGGTTTCCCAGGTTCCAAGCGGATTTCCAGTAAATGACAAGTAAAAACCTTCCAGCGGCGCATTTTGTGCGCCGGTAAGATCGTACCAGGAGCTTTGACGATTACTGGCAAAAGTTGTAAAAGCATTTGCTGCACTTACAGCCGCTTCGTTACCCATCTTTCCCCAACTTCCCCTGATCTTCAGATCCGTAATCCATCCCACATTTTTCATAAATTCTTCTCCCGAGATCCTCCAGCCAACAGAGAATGCAGGAAATGTACCCCACCTGTTGTCGCCTAAGAATTTGGAAGAACCGTCTCTTCTCACCGTTGCCGACAACAAGTATTTTCCAGCATAAGTATAATCAGCTTTTCCGAAATAAGACAATGTGGAAGTGGGCGTATAAAAAGAACTACCCCCCAGGTTTTGAACTGAACCATTGCTGAGATTAATGAAAGGCTGGTAGTTATAACTGAAGAAATTTTGAGCAGAACCGATTATTTGCCTTCCACCACCTTTTTGTGCCTCTTCACCCACTAATACCGACAGATCATGGTCACCAAACTTGTTTTTATAATTAATGGTATTTGTCCATATCCACTGGTTAGTCCTGATGAAATTCTCCCCATAAGTAGTATTTGCAGTATTTTCAACATGCTCGTATTCTATAAATGGATAACTGAAACTGTTGTTGGTATTAATCATACCACCAAAGCTGCTACGTAATGTAAAGTGTCGCAGCAGGTCCAGCTCAGCATAAAAGTTTCCAAAAATGTTGACACCGTTGTTCCGGTTATTTCTGTTACGATACAATTGCGCTACCGGGTTTTTGGCATTTCCGAGCGTTCCAAAGCCAGTTCCACCGGCCGTTCCGGCAAAGTCCTGCCCGTTGATAGTATAAACCGGTATCAGGGATGATGGCCTGTAGGTTTGTGTAATAACGCTATTTTCCCTGTTATTGGCATTATCGTCGTTTGGTGCATTACCCGGGCTATTACTTTCAGATGAGTAAACCTGGAGATTTTCTCCTACCCTGAGGTTCTTTAGAATATTGAACTCGCTGTTTAAACGGGCGGTATACCGTTTATAAAATTGCCACCTGGTGATGGCATCCTGGTCGAAATAGTTTACACTGAACATGAACCTGCTAGCTTCGTTTGAACCGCTCATCGACAGGTTGTGGCTTTGAATGGGAGCTGTCCTGGTGATTTCTTCGTACCAGTTAGTACCATTTTTTGCAGTGGGCACAATGATGTATGGACTATAACCCGGATCACCCAAACGGCTATAATCCAATTGATACAATGAGTCCGCCACCCCAGGATTACCGCTCATTATGGGAACTCCATTGTTGGCTGCACCTGTATAAAAAAGGTAATCAGGCAATACCGGGCTGCTTCCGTTTCCGAAAATAGAGCCGGTTGTTTCCAACCCGCTATTTCGGCGTGACAGAAAGTAAAGCTCCGCAGTTTCCTGGGCATTCAGAAGATCCAAACCCTTACCGGGATCCTGGACGCCATAGTATCCATCATAACTTACGGTTATACCTCTGCGCCTTCCCTTTTTCGTGGTTACAACTATAACTCCGTTAGAGCCTCTAACCCCGTATATTGATGCAGAAGCGGCATCTTTCAATACCTGCATACTTTCAATATCGTTCGGGTTAAGTCCCATAATGCTGCCCGTTTGCACACCATCAATTACATAAAGCGGGTTGTTATTATTAAAAGATCCCAACCCTCTTATTCTTACTGCCGCCCCGGCACCCGGAACCCCACTTTGAACGATGTCTACTCCCGATGCCCTTCCTTGTAACTGGGACGCGGCATCAATAGTGGGCTGGGATTTAAGCTCCGCAACGTTAACCACAGAAACAGCACCCGTAATGTCCTTTTTGCGCTGGCTTGTATAGCCAACAACAACAATTTCATTCAGGTTTGAAGTGGTAGGATTTAAAGAAATATCCAGGTTTGTAGAATCAGTAACATCAAATTCCCTGGTTTCATAACCTACACTCGACACGACAATGGAATTTTTTCCGGCAGGAACAGATATTGAATAAGCTCCTGCGTTATTGGTGGAAGTACCTACAGTCGTTCCTTTCACAGTAATGCTCGCCCCCGCAAGAGGTTTCGCGTCGGTACCGGTTACGGTGCCAGAAACTGTTTTTTGCGCATGAGATGAAAAGCTGAAAAAGCAGGAAAATAGCAGGATTAAAAATCCCCCTGGCAAGAGGTTGAATTTCTTAGGCATGCAATCAGTTTTAGTTTGAAATAAGATGTACTAAAAGTAAAAATCTTCTTATTCAAACATTGATTGAAATTCTACTAAGTATAATATTATTTTATCTCACCTCTTCCTTTAAACATTATTGAAGCCGGCAGTTAAACTAGAAATTTCCCAGCAATCAGGACAATACCTACAAATAACTTCATCAGTTAAGCTTTATGATCATATTTTTTCAAAATACATATAATCAGGAGCAGAAATTGGTATTCTTATTTACGGCTGAGTCTTGATACTATTTTAACTAGCAAAAATTCCAAAAAAAATTTTCATTGTACTGGTTGTTGAACAACTTGGTAAAAGACCGGGCAATTAAATGAAATTTTTTCTTATTTAAATTCCTATTTACAGCTCCAACTTGTAATTGGTGCCTGCAATTTTTCATAGGTACTTATTATCGTATTTTTTGCTGCAGACAGCAGCCAGATGATCCAGTAATAATTGTAAGAATGCTGTTAGGGATACGAGCTCTAAAAGGAGAACTTTTTAAATGAGTAATCACAAGAACTCTCCCGATCTAAGATCAACCGGATACTATTTCAATTGAATACTTCTTTATTTCTTTTTTATAGCAGGCAAAAAAAGAGACCGTCCTTTTGAGGACAGTCTCTTGCTTATTATTAACAACCAAAACTAATAACCTGGATTTTGGATAAGATTAGATGAACCACCGGATGTTTGAAGATCGATCTGGTTCTGGGGTATAGGAAAGTATTCATTTTTCCCTTTAACAAATGATACAGTCCCAAAAGTTGAGGAAAGTTTCGTTTTCTCATAGGCCAGATAAGCGTTCAATACCTGGTCTGCGACACCCCATCTTACGAGGTCGAAAAAGCGATGGCCTTCCATTCCCAACTCAAGTTTCCTTTCGTGACGCACAGCTCTAATTGCAATGTCTTTACTTGCAAAAGGTGTTCCGTATACTCCAATTACATATTTTGCATCAGGAGTTGTGACCCATGTAGCAGGCTTGGCAGCACGAGCCCGAACGAGATTTATATACTCTCTGGCCTTCTCAAGACTTCCACTCTCTATTTCTGCTTCAGCTGCCATTAGTAAAACATCAGCAAAACGCATGATTTTATAATTGATTGCTGTAAGACCGCTTGCCCAGTTTGTTCCATCAGACAGTTTTTTCTCCTGGCTTTTGTAATAAGCGTTCTTTTTAGGTGCAAATGGTCCCCCAAAGTTTTGATCACGAATCCAAACAGCTCCCGGGTGGTTTCCCCAATCTAAATAGGGAAGACCACGACGGCCTATTGTCCAGTCCAGACGTGGATCAAGGTTTCCGGCATCAGGCGTAAATGCAGCGGTTGATGCAAGTCCCTGGTCGTTTTTTACCTGGTTAGCACCTAAATTATAAGAACCATCCAATAATGGTAACCCATTAGCATCTGTACGGAACGAATTTACAAATTCAAAGGAAGGCTGGAAAAACCCGCAACATGCACCGGGGCCCCCGTTGTAAGGAAAATTTAGCACCTGGTCATAATTTGCATTAAGCCCACCTGAACCATCGTTCACCGAAGCCTCGTACGCAAAAACCGTTTCGGCCCTTGTTGCTGCAGCATTTTCTACATCTGCATTAAAATTGTCGTGGTAAGCGGGCGCTAGACTATAAGGAGTTCCCGCCGAATTTTTGCCGCTGGTAATCACTTCAGTAAAAATTGGCTTTGCATCTGCGTATTTGCCCTGGAATAAAAGCGCCTTCGCCTTCATTGCTTTTGCAGCCCAACTATTAACTCTGCCAACATTTGAAGGTATTTCTACCAGGTTGCCGGCAGCAAAATCGAGATCTTCCATAATCTTTGGCCAGATGTCTTCCGTATTAGGAACTTTTGCTTCTGCTACTCCTACAGTTTCATCTACATAAGGCACTTTGTTCCACATTTTTTTGGCCTCAAAGTGATAATAGCCCCTTAAAAAACGAGCTTCAGCTAATATTTGGGTTTTAGCTTCGGCAGTAATATCCGCATCAGTAAGCTTTGTAGCGATACGAATCGTTCCATTACAACGGGCAATTCCTTCATATAACGCAAGCCACTTAAGATTGAAGTAGCCATTTGTAGGGGATGGAACATAGCTTTGAATTGGAACAGCTGCAGCCTGGTCACCAGCATCAGATCCTTTATTGGCTTCACCGCCTACGATGCTACCATACAACCAATTACTACCGCCTCCTTCCCATCCAATTCCTTTAAGGGCGGCATATGATCCAATTAAAAACTGGTTTGCACCCTTTAAACTTTGGGCTTCTATTTCAGTGAGTAATCCAACTGTTTCCTGGTTTAGAAAAGTTTTTTTACATGCTGCAATCGTTATTGTTATTGCAACTGCAAAAATGGAAAAGTTTCGAAAGATTCTATTTTTCATACTTACAATTTTATATATCTGCGTTAAAGAATGTTGGTTATTAAAGACCAATATTGACACCAACCAGGAACTGCTTATTCACAGGATAGTTTCCAATATCAACACCAAAGTTTGTATCGGCTCCACTTACTGCTGGATCAGTTCCGGTATACTTGGTTGATGTGAAAAGGTTTGTTCCCTGGATGTAAAAATGGATCTTATCCATACCAACTTTGCTTAGCATTTTTGGAGAGAAATTATATCCAATCTTTAAACTTCTTAATCTAAAATAACTGGAGTTTTCTACATAATACGAGTTCAACTCCCCGTTTGTACTTGGGTTAGAGATATTTTCAAAACGTGGTACCGAAGCATCGGTATTGTTTGGTGTCCATGCGTCGAGTACTCTCGTGGATTTACCAATACCTGCGAAAGACGGATAGAAATCTGTGAACCATTTGGTGAAATTCAATACGTCAGCGCCTTGTACTCCATAGAATAAAGCCTCCATATCAAAATTCTTGAAAAATAATCTTGTGTTGAAACCATAGGTGAAATCCGGGTTAGGATTTCCAATGTACGTTCTGTCCTGATCGTTGATTATTTTATCATTATTTACATCAGCGTATTTAAAACGACCGGGGCCAGAACCAGTTTGAGTTGGCGAACTGGAAACGTCACTGGCATCTTTAAATAAGCCAATCACTTTGTAACCGTAGAAAGTTGAAACAGGCTGACCAACCACATTACGAACAATTCCACCACCAATCCTGTTTGTAAAACCAACATCAAAATAATTAGTCACATCAGATACCTGCGTAATTTCATTTGCATATGATGTGAAGATCACGTCAGCTTCGTAGCGAAGTGCTTTAGCCCTTCCTCCTTTGTAAGTAACCATGATATCAATTCCCTTATTCTCCATAGAGCCAACATTTACGGTTGGCGCCGAAGCATTTCCGAGTGTTCCGGGAAGTGCCTGCCTGAAAAGAAGGTCAGTGGTTTTCCTTTGATAAACATCAAGGATTACGTCGAGTTTGTTATTAAAAAATGTTCCGTCGAATCCAATATTTGCTGTTGCATTTTCTTCCCACTTCACGTTAGGGTCACCTAAGCCAGTAGTTGCCAATCCAGGTGAGGTACTTGTGTTAGATCCACCGATATCATATGCAGTTGTGCTTGAACTACCACCGATGGAGTTAAACCGGTTTGCCGAACCTATCGGGCGTTCATTACCCATTATACCATAACCACCCCTAACCTTTAATTCATTAATCCATTTGATATTCTTCATGAAACTTTCTGACGAAATCCTCCAGGCAACGGATCCTGCAGGAAATACACCGTACCTGTTATCTTCTCCAAAAACGGATGAGCCGTCCCGGCGGATGGTACCTGAAACGATAAAGCGGTCGTCAAATACATAATCGACCTTGGCAAACTGAGAATACAATTTCCTGAATGGGTTACCAGCGCTGCTGAGGTTACGGCCGTTTGGATCGGTGTTAGTTAAGGTAGTGAAGTTGAAACTGGTGGTAAACGGATTTAACCCGCTACCATTTAGCCCCCTGAAATAACCATCAGATACAGCCTCGATGCCGGCGATAGCGTTAATGTTATGTCTGCCGAATTGGTTTTTATAAGCAACAGTATTTGTAGCAGTATAAGCGGCAACAGTACCTGCGCCTTCTCCAAAAGTATTACTACCTACGTTTTCTGAGTTTTCATAGGTACGGTAATTGATAAACCTGTTTTGAAATTGAGACATCGTACCTCCAAAACTGCTTCTTAAAGTAAAATGTTTCAAAAAGTCTACCTCAGCATAGATGTTGCCAAAAAGCGTTCCAGCATAACCCCTGTTATCCAATGATCTTTCCCTTCTGGCCACAGGATTAGTTGAGTTATTAAATCCTTTTGCCGTTGTACCTCCATAACCGCCACCTTCATCGCGAACGGGCAGTAAGGGGTTTATAGTTAAGGCAAACATGATGTCGTTTTCACCGGCAGGTCCGCCGATATTCGGATTTTGCCTATAGGTGTATTGGAAATTATTACCAAACCTGATAAATTCTTTAACCTTGAATTCACTGTTTAAACGCAAAGTGATCTTCTTAAGAGAAGTATTTATTACTGTACCCTGTTCATCATAATAACTCAGGCCGGCATAATACCTGGAATTGTCGGAACCACCCGTAAAACCTAAAGTGTGGTTTTGAATGTTCCCTGTATTTGTTAATGCATCGTACCAATCGGTACCTTGTTTATTAGCTTTTATAACCTGGTAAATAGGACCTTTTTCAAAATCAGTATTGAATTTAGCCGGATCCAATCTTGGATCGGAGGAAGCTAAACCCGACAGACCTGACTCATCGCCCACTTTAAGATAATCAGGAATAACAGGCGTTGCCCCGGTACCATATTGTGGGTGCGTTAATGTTTGACCTGCGGCTTTTAAGGCTTCCCAGGTAAGGTCGGCCTGTTGTTGTGGGCTCAATAGGGAAAGTCCATTTCCAGGTGTTGTTACACCAAAAGTTCCGTCGTACGTTACTTTAAATTTAGAGTTGTATTTAGCCTTTTTAGTAGTAACGATAATTACACCTGCAGCGGCTCTTGCTCCATAAATAGAAGCGGAAGCGGCATCTTTAAGAATGGTTGTTGATTCAATGTCATTTCCATTAAGAAAATCAATGTTAGTGGTAGGTATTCCATCCACCACGTATAAAGGCTCATTATTGGTAAAAGAACCAAAACCCCTTATTCTTACCTGGCTGGTGGTACCTGGTTGTCCTGAAGTAATAACTGTAACACCCGGCGCTCTGCCCTGTAATTGCTGCTCAGGATTACCTGTTTGTACGGAAGCTAATTGCTCACCTTTGACAGTAGAAACAGCACCGGCTATGTTTCTTCGCTGCTGGCTGCTATATCCCGTTACAACTACTTCACTTAGATCAGAAACATCTTCTTCCAGCGCAACTGCAAATGTTGTTTGATTTTCAATGTTTACTTCCCGTTTTTTAAACCCCAAAGCGGAAATAGTAATTACATTTTTTCCCGCAGGAACATTTAAACTAAATGACCCATCTTCGGTGGTTATCGTACCCACCGACGTTCCAATAACCTGGACGGAAGCTCCTGCCACCGGTTTGTTTGCAGCTGAAGCAACTTTGCCTGTGATAGTTTTCTGTGCGAAAATTTGCGATGAAAAGAATAAAAGAAATAGAACAGAACTAACCCTTATCAAAGGGTGAACTTTAAATGGCATAGCAAGCGTTTTAGTTTTTAATCAATCGTCTGGAACTCAAACTTAACTAAATAATTAATCCAAAATTTATGAAAACATTACCAATATGTTTTCAGGGATGATTTTTTAGGCTGGCGTTTGAACTTATTTGGAGTTGATAACAACATGAAGGAAAAAACAATTGGCTATAAGTCTGTGGTTACTAACTGAATATACATGTAAATAGTTTTAAATAAACTTCTACAAGGCTGTTCGGGATATTTAAACCTGCCTGAATAATTCAACAATAAATATTATAAATAGTTAAGAAACTATCATTGATTGTTAAAAATGATGAACAAAGCTGATCAAAAACCTACTATTAAAAACTATTTATGATATGAATTTTTTAATAAAAGGATAGAAGGTGATTTGATATCCCATTTATTTTTCAGCTGTGAAGGTATATTGCCGACCGAAAAATTGGCATTGCCCAATACCAAGTCTATATCTCCGTCATTATCGACATCATTTGCATCCAAAGTAATCCAACGACCATCAGAAACTTCTTTAATTGATGATGGTTCAAACAACAGTTTTCCTTTGTTTTCCCAATAGATGAATCCTTCCTCCGGCTTCTGTGTGTAATCCGGAAAATACGCGATTGAAGCAAGGTCAAGGTCTCCGTCCTGGTCAAAATCTTTAGCGACGACCTTGCCAATGCCATTAACTGGCAGAAATAATACTTCTTTGAATTTATTCTTCCCGTCGTTCAAATAGATCCTTATTCCATGATACGCCTTTAAAACAAGCGGGTAATCGCCATTATCCCCGTTGGTGGCGATTATATCTAAAAAGCCATCGCTATTAAAATCGGCTAACTGGAACGAATTTGATCCATAGGAAGGTGGTAATTGTACTAATCTTTCTTCGCGGAACTTGCCATTGCCTAAATTGTAAAAGAGAAATAGTCCTTCATCGCCCTGGGCCATTAGAGCGACTATATCCATTTGACCGTCCTTGTTAAAGTCGTGAACGGCAGTTTCGATGGCGCCGGGTAAAGCTTTTAATATGTGTTGATGGTAGCTATTATTTCCAGTGTTTTCGAACCAGCTTAATGCACCGGTTTTATCGCCAAACTCAGAAATAATAATGTCCTCAAGACTATCATTATTTAAATCGGTATACGACGCGTATACGGGTCGTCGAAGTGAATCCAAAATAGTAGTTTGCTTTTTACTGATACGATCAATTGATACAAGTGTTCCGACTTTTTGATCCGAGGGATAAAGAACACCCATTGTAAGTGCCCAATATTCATTCCCGTCTTTTCGCAAATTTGAAATGCCTGTGCCTATAGATAAAGAGTCCTTAATTTGTCCATCTGACCATACATATAACTGCCGACCAGCACCATCTCCAAAATAAACAACACTTTCGGCAGTATCAATGTATACCATGGTAGTAGCAGGACTTTTTACCGCATAATTGGGTATTGTAACAGTGAAAAGATTTAAACCCTTTTGTATACTGATGTCTTCTTTCCTTTCAATTACTTCTGAAGGAGAGCTTGTGTAATAATATAACAGAATCTTATTCCAGTCTTCCCTGGATATTGACTGCTGCCCATCTTCAAAATAGGCATTTTGGCCCATGTACCGGAAGCCCAGTAATTCACCCATTTTAGGAAGAACATATTGTGTCCACGTTTTTTTATCCAGCAACGCTGGTTCCGGAAATAAATGACAGGATTTACAATACTTCCGGGCCAGGTAATAACCTTTTTCGACATTATCGTTGGGGAAGCTGGGAGTATTGTTACATGAAAAGAACAGCACTGAAGATATAAATGCCACTATACTAAACAGAACAATATACTTTTTCATGTGATGATCTAACATTATCGCAAGGGCGATCAAAAGATTTGCAATAAGCTTTTTAAAAATTAACCAGTAATTATAACTCTTAGAAACTGAATAATAAAGATTGCTTCCATTGAAAGTCATGTTTGCTAAAGGTCATTTAAAACAGAAGTAAATATTTCTACTGAACGGCAGTATCCCTTTCAATCAGATTATTTACAATTTGCTTACCCACTTGCTTACCCTGTACAATACCAGCTTCCATACCAGAGGTATAATGGATTCCCCCATAAACGCGACTTATAGCTGCTTCTGTTGCAGCACTGTAAAATGAAGGAAAATCCTTTTCCATGCCTATGTATTTTTTATCACTGTCGTCATGAAAGGAGAAATTATCACCAAAAATATTGGTGAGCACTGTTGATGCAGCAGCCGAAATTGCGCTGTGTCCGCTTGGATATTCAGGGAAAGGCGGTGTTTGTAAAAAAGGCTCCCAACGGTTATCAATGAACTTATTAATAAAGGTGATCGGGCGAATAACTTCGGTATTATACTTTGCTTCCCAGCACGAAATAAAGGATTCGATAAGTGCAATTGAGGTTAAAGCATATACTTCCGAAGTTTTCACAATATCAGCATTAACCTTCTTTGCTGCGATGCCAGCTATTCCCATCCAATGTCCTCCGGGGGTGATCTTTTTATTTGCAAACATCATATGACCACTGTGTTCCATTACAAACGGGTTATCATCCCAGTATCTGATAATGCTTTTTTGTGAATCGGTAAGATTATTGCCAATGGTGTACACCTCCATGGCATCTTTATAAAATTCGCTGTTTTTGTCAGTACTGAATTTTGGCGGAGCCGGGGGCATACACTGGCTGGATGAATCAAGAAAAAAAGGCTTGATTTTACCCCAATAAGGCTCTACTCCATCCATATAATCTGGTGAAGTTGGTTGCCATTTTCCATCATCGTTGTTTCCGAGATATTTAGGCATCCCCCTTGTTTGTTTATAATTATCAGTGCCAGCTCTTTCAAGAATTTTTATCGCCACAGATTGGCCAAAGGCCATTGATAGTTTGTACTCGTCTTCATCCATTGACGCCCTGAAGGTTTCAAAAACACTATTCTCGTAAGCTTTTAAACTATCAATAGAAAACACCACTTTATGAGTAACATCAAAAAAAGCTCTTGTTGCTGCCAGATTGTAGTTATACTTTAAAGAAGTATCGGGCAAAGGCATTTCAGGAAAGTCGTTCAATTGTTTGGTTAGCGAAGGATAAGCCGGATTCTGAAAGCGAACGGCTTCGTAAAATGCCAGTGAAGTGTAGGCATAAATACGGCTTGCAACCGGCGGCGTAAAAACATCATAGATAATCACCTGGTTTAATTGCTCCTGGTTTTGATGAAGCAGCGTAGAACTATTTACCTCAAATGGAACTTTATTGCTTCCCTGCTTACATGAAAAGATCAGCCCACATAAAATCATTGTCACAAAAATCTGCTTCATAAATGCCTTAATATTAGTTCCAATTTGCAAAGTTTAAAATACTAACTCCCTTTTTTAATGTTTCAGCAACCCATATATATAGAGAGCGTAGAAAATTTAATTTCTCTATACTACATTAAACATCATCTTACAATCTTCCATATAGTTGTCTTGTCTTGCCGTTGGAACCTGTTATTTCAACAGAAATCATATTATCATCAATCTTAATAAAACGGCCCGATTGTGAAAGGAAAGAAGATCCGTAATAAAACTCCTGCTTTTGCTTCCTGCCATTTTTGAATGTAACAATCGCACTAACATCCCCCGGCATCAAAGAAACCAGTTGATTTTTTTTCTTCAGTTCAAAGACTTTCATTGAGCCCCTGTTTTCACTTGCCGCCAGTAAATAATTGTTTTTTAATCCCTTTACTTTTACTAATGCCTTACCATTACCAGGAAGATAAATTCCACTTTCATTGATAGCTTCCGGTGTAAAACTTCCATTACCGTTACCTTTTAAAAACAAGCCGTTTAATGCATCGTATCTTCCTATAGTTACTTCGGTACCATAATCATTTCCATTCATTACAATATCAACGTTACCATCTCCATCAAAATCATCTACAACCATTCCATTTATGTTCGAAAATTGCGCCTGGGCCGGAAGTGGTGTTACCATATAACTGCCATCGCCATTGTTTTTATATACACTAGATGCACAATTACTAACTTTTAAAATCAGTGCATCTTTCAATTCCGTTTCCGTTAATACTTCTTTAATGCCTGCTGCCGCAAATGACCGGTAGTTTTGAAACTTAATCCGCATGCCAATCATTTGTTTTACAATGTCATCTCTTGTTTGTGCAGGATATTCTTTCTTTCTTCCCTCCCTATCTGTAACATACAAGGTAGGGATGGCATCATAACTTCCGTTGTTATCAAAATCTTTTGCATAAATACCCATTGGGAATTCATTGCTTGCCTTATAAAATGAATTTTGACCCATATTACCGACTATATAATCGATATCACCATCGTTGTCAATATCGCCAGCAGCAATACTGGTCCAAAAACCAGTTTGGTTATAGTTAGCAGATGGTGTTACATCTGTTAATATACCATTTGAATTTTTAAAAAATTTTACCGGCATCCACTCGCCAACCAGCACAAGGTCTTGCCAGCCATCATTATTATAATCTGTCCATATCGCATCACAGGTGAGACCCACATTAACTAACCCTTTTGCAATAGTTTTCGTTACATCTGTAAATTTTATCTGCCCATTTTTAGATTCATTTCTATAAATAAAACTTGAAACTGCTTTTGGATAACTCCATGGTTCAACCCGGCCGGCAATAAAAAGATCAAGGTCTCCATCATTATCGTAATCTGCAGCTCTTACGCATGATTTGCTGGTGTAATTTTTAGGGAAAACAGTTGTATCAATAGCAAACTGCCCCATGCCATTGTTGATGTACATTTTATCCTGGTATGCAATAGTATTCGGTGAATTTTCATAACTACCACTGGCAATATAAATATCCTGGTCACCATCACTCTCCGCATCAAAAACCAGGATGCCCATATCTTCCCAGCGCTTGTTGGTTTTATCGGCGTTTTTTATAAGGTCATCGATATTAAATTTTCCGTCGTTCTGTTGTAAAAAAAGCTTTGCACTAAACCCATACGATCCACCACTAATGATATCCTCAAGGCCATTTCCATCAACATCGCCTATTGCCAAACCGGGGCCGTATTCGGAGAGTTTATGCGGCAATAATTTCTGCACGTTAAAATCAGAAAAGTCAAGTTCCTCCTGTATGTACTTAACATTCAGCGAATCTGTAACGTCTTGAAACAACGTGTTAAAAGGCTTTTGTGCGGCTTCAATTGTATACAACGCCAAAGCATTTTTTATATCCACTGTTAATCGTTGATCAACTGGAACATTACTTAACAATTGACCGAATCCATTTGGCCACCTGATCACCACTGAATCAATCACCTTTATATTTCCAACACCAAAATGCGCCATATTTTCTATGGTAGAAATATAACCGCGGTAGGGCGTATTTTCATAAACCTGTTTTTTGCCGTTCTCATAATAGAGTTCGGCCCATGCGCCTATGCCATTTACGTTTTGTTTATTACCAATAAATTTGATTTGCAGGTAATGGTTCTCATCATCAGTTGCATGACCGGCCAGATTTTCATAAATCGTTGATGGATCATTTATATTGCTAACTACGAAATCCATATCTCCGTCGTTATCAAGGTCAGCATAAGCCGCTCCACTTGAAAAGAACGGATCATCCAAACCCCAAAGAGAGGTGGTGTTTGAAAAAGTGAGATCTCCATTGTTTTTAAAGGCATAATTAGTCAGTTTTACCTGCGGTATTTGTTCAAGAATTTCAGCTTTTGAAGCAATTTTGCTGGCATTTGCCCTGAAGATCATAAAGTCGTGATCGGTTATGTCTTTGGGGAAGCCGTTGGTAATAATTATATCCCGGAAACCGTCGTTGTCAAAATCTGTAACCATTGGCGTCCAGCTCCAGTCAGTTTCTGCTATGCCTGAAAAAAAACCAATTTCACTAAATAAGGGATGCCTGATAGACTCAGTAGTTCCTGTTCCCTGGTTTAACTGTAAGGTGTTCCGGCCATATTGGTATTCATATTGAAACTGGTCGTTATTCAAATTTGTTTGATAGTTGTTTGCCGACATCATCATTTTCTTTCTCTCATTTGTTTGCGGCAACATGTCCACAGCTAAAACATCTACCAGGCCATCATTATTTATGTCCTGTACATCATTTCCCATTGCTGAATAGGAGGTATGTTTAAAATATTCACCTGACCTGTTGGTAAAGGTTCCATCATGGTTATTGATCCATAGAAGGTCATTTGTAAGGTAATCGTTTGTTACATATATGTCTTTCCAGCCATCTTTATTTATGTCGGTAATATTCAAACCCAAACCAAAACCTTCAATTACAATTCCTGCTTGTTGTGAAACATTTTTAAAAACGGGATGATTCAAAATACTATCCCAATCATTTCGGTAGAGTCTATCGGTATTTGGCGAACTACCGTCGTTTAATTTTGGCCTGTATTTATTTGGATACCGGTCGTCCAGCATTTGATTAGTAAGAACGTACAAGTCAAGGTCACCATCATTATCAAAATCAAAAAATGCAGCATTGGTGGTGTGACCTGTGTCGGCAACATTGTAAGCAGCGCCCTGTTCTTCAAACACCGGGTTCCCGTCTTTACCAAAACCCTTATTAATAAGCATCATATTAGCCCGTTCTGCAGCCTTGTTTTTTATTGAGGCACAAACATAAATATCCATCAGGCCATCATTATTGATATCGACCGCAGCCACACCTGTGCACCATTTTCCTTGTTGGTTTACCCCTGCCGTGGCCGAAACATCCCTGAAATGTAAATTACCTTCATTAATATATAATTGGTTGGGCACCATATTGCCTGTAAAAAAAACATCCTGCAAACCGTCATTATTAAAATCAGCAATAGCAACTCCCCCACCGTTATAAATGTACTCAAGATCAATAATGTTAATAGAGTCGTTTTCGGTAATTTGGTTGGTGAAATTTATACCGCTGGCTTTTCCATCTAACTTTTGAAACAAGTTTTTTTTACCACAGGAGCTTATCAATGCAAAAAGCATTGATAACAGCAGGACATAATTCTTCATATCTGGTCAAGTAATAGCCGCCAAATTAGATAAATACAAGACATTAAGTTCAGCGATAGAAATGAAACGAATAAATAGCTGTGAATTTCGTGGTTACCGCAATTATCGGATTAACGTGACAGAACCTGTAAGTTTTGGCTGGTTTTGTATGCCAAGGTTTACTATATAATAATAAGTACCAATGGGCAACGGCCTTCCGTTGCTGCTACCATCCCAGAAAATAGCAGAACCTTTTGAGCGGTATGCCAATTGCCCGAACCTGTCATAAACCTCGGTTGTTGATTCTTTGAAAAACTCAAGCGGATCGATATACCAGGTATCATTTATGCCATCACCATTTGGAGAGAACGCATTTGGAATCACCACCTTATCGTAAACTTTTACTAAAACATTATCTGTATGGCTTCCGCAACCGTGTGAAGAAATAACATGCAAGGTATAGGTAGTCGATTGAGGGGGATTGATTATTGGGTTTAGCAAACGCGATTGATTGCCGCCCATTGCAGGCGTCCAATACCAGGAAACTTCAGAGCCCTCTGCAGCCCCGTTTAATGTGACAGGTAAACCAATAATTGTCTTCTGATCGCTACCAGCATCTGCCTGCGGCTTCTTCCAAACGTTTATTTTTATAGAAGTCTCATCGCTACATCCGTACTGGTTGGTGACCTTCACAGTATATAAAGTGTTTTCTAAAGGGCTTGCAAGCGGTGATGCTACGGTATCGCTTGATAAACCTGTTACCGGCTCCCACTGGTATCGTATTCCGCCTCCAGCCACCAGCCTGGTAGAGGCACCCTCGCATACAAACAAACCCTGGCTGCTGGTGGCCGTTGCATTAGGATAAACGCGTAAAAAGGTTGAATCAGAGTTTACACAGCCAATATGTGTAGTTCCTGTAACCTTATAAAGTCCGGCATTGCTATATTGTATTTTAGACAAAACCGGGCTTGACTCAGTTGAAGTAAATCCATTTGGCCCCGTCCATATGTATTGACTTGCCCCCGATGCCAACAAAGTTACATCTGCTCCCAGGCATCCATACACATAATTGGTTGCTTGTACAAAAGGTGCATGCCGCACGTTTAAATAAATTTCGTTGGAGGCTATTCTGCACCGGGCACCAGCTTCGGAAATTAACATACGATAAGTATACGAACCTGAGGCTGTGGCGGGCCTTTGATAACTTTTAGAAGTAGCCCCGCTGATATCTGTCCACACTAAGCCATCTTCAAGGGACTGCCATGTAAAAACAGGATTTATATAATCTGCACTATACGAAGATGTAAGAACAAATGAAGTATTGCCTTCGCAAACTTCAATGGTATTTAAACCGTTTGAAGCGACTTTTGCGCTTACTATCGGCCCACAGGCACGTAGCGTAATGTCGTCTAGCGCGAATGCATTTCCGCAACCAGAAACGGCGGAATTTTTGATGCGAAGCACCAGCTCATTCACCATGCTTCCACTTTCAAAAACGAGGCCATATTGTTTCCACTGCGGGTCTTCGCTGGCAGCGATATTAGAAGTGTTGTAAGTGTTCAATATATTGCCTGAAATTGTTTCTACGGTAAATGTCAGGTTGGGCGCAATGCCCTCCTGATTACATGCCGAAGGACGCAAGACATTTTTTATCCAGGCGCCAAATTGATATTTGGTGTTTGGGCACAAACCACTTACAGTCTGTACAAAATAATCTGCTTTGGACGATTCGGAATTTACAAGCATGTAATAACCGCCTGCATCAGTTGGTGTATGATCTCCTGAAACCGTATGCCAGGTATTATCAAAACAACTAAAGGTTAAATTCAAGAGATTGTATTCTCCAGGCTTGGGACAACCACCTGAAGCGAATAAAAGAGATGTTTGGCTTTGTGGAAGTTGATCGCCAGGATTAGAACCGTAGCCAAAAGTCATATTTAAAACAGGATCTCCGAGACTACCGGTCCATAATTGTGCAGAGATGCCTGGAGGCAACACGACACTAAAAATGGCGACAAAAACTAAGACCTTCATGAACAATAGATTAGTAATTCTCCGGGAATCGATAAACTTTTTTAATTAAAGATTTTCGAAAATAAAATTATTATTCCGCAGAATACAACTGCAATTAAATATGGCAGACACATAAGTTGTGCATTACCTGCAACTAAAGTCAATAAACGGCCGTAGAAATAACCGTCCGTTATTGTATCAGGGCGTCAAATAAAATCTCTACGGGATGTAAAGCTTTTTTTCCGGTGCCATCTTTAACCTGGTGCCGGCAACTGGTTCCTGGCGCAGCTATTATGGTTGTTTCTTTTTGCCTGCGTACCGCAGGGAAAAGTACCAGTTCCCCGATTTGTTGCGAAATAGCATAATGTTCTTTTTCAAAACCGAATGAACCTGCCATTCCACAACAACCTGATGGTATGGTAGTGACATTATAATTGGCAGGAATTGAAAGCATTTTTATAGAATGTGTTACGGATGACAAGGCTTTTTGCTGGCAATGACCATGTAATACAATACTCTTTTTTTCTGCTGTAAACTGGTTAGAAGAAATTCTGCCTTTTTCCATTTCTGCTACGATAAATTCATCAATCATAAATACATTTTTGGAGAGCAATTTGGCTGCTTCGAAACGTTCATCCGAGGCAAGGTCAATATACTCATCTCTAAATGTTAGAATAGCAGAAGGCTCAATGCCTATCATCGGAGTTTCAGCTGTTATTAAGTTTTGAAGAAGCGAAATGTTTTTATTAATAATCTTTTTAGCGTCGCGAATCAATCCTTTTGATAGCCAGGTTCGCCCGCTTTCTTCATGAACCGGGATAATAACCTCATAGCCCAGAGCCTCCAACAAAAGGATGGCTTTAATTCCTATCTCTGTATCGTTGTAATTTGTAAACTCATCGCAAAACATATATACCTTTTTGTTTTGCAATGCAGCACTTCTATTCGCCCGGTGCTTTTTATACCAACTTCTTAAAGTTGTTTTATACAAACTTGGCATCGAACGATCTACAGCAAAACCACTTACCTTTTTGATAATGTTGCCGGTGAATTTATTTGAAACCGCAAAGTTGTATAATGCTGGCGCTATTGCTCCTAATTTGGCGGATGCGCTAAAATTGGCAATTAGCCTGCTTCTGAAAGGTACCCCGTTAGCATCATAGTATTGTTGTAAAAATTCGGCTTTTAATTTTGCTACGTCGACATTAGACGGACATTCGCTTTTACATCCCTTGCAACTGAGACAAAGGTCCATTACCTCATAAATTTCTTTGTGATCGAAACGATTCATTTTATCTGAATTCGTTAGAAATTCACGAAGGATGTTTGCCCTGGCTCTTGTAGTATCTTTCTCGTTCCTGGTAGCCATGAATGACGGGCACATGGTACCGCCACTTAATTCTGTTTTTCTGCAATCCCCGCTTCCGTTGCATTGTTCTGCATGTTGCAAAACGTCCTGGTTATAATACCTGAATTCTGTTTTAAAAGCTGGTGTTTTTTGCCCCGGCGTATACCGGAGCATGGTGTTCATTGGGGGAGTATCTACAATTTTGTTTGGATTGAAAATATAACCAGGATCCCAGGCCTTCTTTATATCTTTTAAAAGGCTGTAGTTTTTGGAACCAATCATTTGTTCAATAAACTCCCCTCTTAGTCTTCCGTCTCCATGCTCACCACTTAATGAACCGTTGTATTTTTTTACCAGTGTCGCAATCTCCTGTGCAATGGTTCTGAATAATTGATTGCCCTCTTCCGTTTTTAGATCGAGTATTGGCCGCAAATGTATTTCTCCACTTCCGGCATGCGCATAATGCACCGATGACAGGTTATATCGCTTTAAAATTTCATTAAAATCACGGATGTAAGCAGGCAAATCATTTACATCTACGGCAGTATCTTCTATTACGGGAACTGCTTTTGCATTGCCGGGAATATTTCCCAATAAACCCAGCCCTGCTTTCCTTAGTGTCCATATTTTTTTGGTATCGTCTCCAAATAACAAAGGGAAATGATAACCAAGCCCTGCTGCCCGCATTTCGGCTTCTACCATTGCCGTTTTCTCCAGTATTACTTCTTTAGTTAATGCCGCAAATTCAATCACCAGGATAGCACCGGGATCACCTTGTACGAAAAAACGATTCTTACGTTGTTCGATATTATCCTTCGTGCATTCTAAAATATAATGATCAATTAATTCACTGGCTGAGGGCTGATATTTCAAGGCAATTAGATTTGCCCTTAACGATTCGTCAATAGTATTAAAATGTACACACAGCAAGCCGATCTCGCGGGGTGGCAGCGGAACAACATTCAGCTTGATTTCAGTAATAAATGCAAGTGTTCCTTCAGAACCAGCAAGTAATTTGCAAAAGTTGAAATTTTCAGCTCCGGGTGTAAATGGCGCCGTTTCCAGCATCAGGTCAATTGCATAACCTGTGTTCCTGCGTTCAACTGATTTTTTTGGAAACTCTTTTCTAATTTCCTCCTGGTTTTGTGAGTTTTCAAGTATAGCTCTTACATTTTCATAAAGGGCTGCTTCGAGTGTATCACCTGAACATTTTGAATTGAACTCTTCGTTATTTAAAGCTTTAAAAATTGCTTCACTTCCATCACTTAAAAGTGCGGTCACTTCCAATAAATGTTCTCTTGTACTTCGGTAAACTACACTATTGCTACCGCAACTATTATTACCCACCATTCCACCAATCATGGCACGGTTGGCCGTAGAAGTTTCGGGGCCAAAAAATAAGCCATGTGGCTTTAAAAACATATTGAGTTCATCCCGAATAACTCCCGGTTGAACACGAACCCAATGTTCTTCAGCATTTAGCTCAATTATACTGGTGAAATTTTTTGAAACATCAGTTACTATTCCATTACCTACCACTTGCCCTGCCAGGGATGTTCCTGCGGTTCGCGGAATAACGGAAGTTTGATTTTCCCGGGCGAATATTATTAACTTTTTGAGATCCTCCACCGATTTTGGCACCGCAACAGCAAGTGGCAGTTCACGGTAAGCTGAAGCATCAGTTGCATAAAGGATACGCATCGTGTCATCAAAAAACAAATCCCCTTCCAGTGTCTCTGCCAGTAATTCCAATTTGCCATTCATTCTAATAGTAGCTTTTCATTTGGGCAGTAAAATTAAGCGGATAACAGCACCCGTGCCGGATAAGTAGTTTTACCTCTTTCTGAGTGGCTGTAACAAGTATTCCAACCCGTTTATCTTTATTTCAAATATGGTTTGAAGCAATACTCCTAAGGTTCCTTTTGGAAACCCTTTTCTGGCAAACCATTCGAGGTACGAAACAGGTAAATCAGCCAATATACAATCCTTATATTTTCCGTAGGGCATCTTCATTGTTACCAGTTGTATAAAATGATTAGCATTGGCCTGAGGCACATATTCAGCCATAAAAGTTGATTGGATAGTTGGTATCTGCGCCGCGAAAATAAAGTTGTCAAATTACAATGGACCTGTATATTTGCTTATCCCTTGTAAACAATTCTGAATTAAATTATAAACAGGTTTTCTGTTTAAGTACTCTGGCTTTTGCTTCTATCTGAATTTTGTTTTTAGACCTTTTCGATTGCCTGATTTCGATTGCTGGCTATATGACATCAAATAAATTTTATTAGAATAGAAGGATGGCTCGACCATCCTTTTTATATTTAATGTACCTGGCTTTTCGAATGAGCTCTTCAATATGATAAAAAAATGCAAAAAAAAGTTTGGTTAAAACTTGCGCATTAATTTAATAATATTAGATTTGCGTCCCTTTAAGGCAAAAAAAGGGCCAACTGTAGAAACAGTCGACCTTAACGATTGCTTGCCATATGAAAATCTTAGATAATTCTTGCTTACCAATAATAACAGCGTAACGATCTGTTATAGTTTAGGACCTTTTCGATTGCTTTTAACGATTGCTCGCTGTATGAATAACTTCTTTCGTAACACGAATGTAGGATGACCAACAAGGTCATCCTTTTTATTTTTAGGCGATCTTCATGATTTCAAACAGGTGTAAAAAAACCGGAACCCTTGCTGCCACTGCATCTTAGCGTATTTTTTACATGATGTCCAACAAGTTTATAATTGTAAGATGGACAATCAATTTTGCAAAAGATCCAGGAAGATTAGAGTTATGTAAGTGAAAATCAGGAGTAAGAATAAGAAAATGGCGACAGGACAAAAAAAAGGGTCAACTGTAGAAACAGCCGACCTTAACGATTGCTTGCCATATGAAAAAGTTCGAAAATCGAGTTTGGTAAAACAGGAGTATTGAATAAAGTATCCATTTCCTGTTTGTTTCACAAAAATAAGATCGCTAAAAAGTTTTCAAGATCAATATTTATTTCATTTTATGATTTCAAACCAATTGCCGTTGAACTCAAAGCCTTACTGCCATTGCATCCTGGCAAATCAACCAGATGATGGCCAACCTCTTTTACTGCAGTAAAAATTATAAAATCGGGCAATTTATATATGCTATCATCTGAAAGTTTAGAAGTAAAAGCTGGTGTGATGATCCATATGTTGGCATTTAATTTCCTCTCACAAATGATAGAACGCGAAACGCTACACCAATAAGAGAATTATAGTATCTGAGATTCAGCAATTGCTCAGTATAAAGTACTGACAGGAAAAAAAAAGGGCCAACTGTAGAAACAGTCGACCTTAACGATTGCTTGCCATATGAAAAAGTTCGAAAAATCAATTTGATAAAGGAGCTAATTTGCGATGCTTTATTTCTCCGCTCCTTTCTTGTACAAATGTAAACAGGCATTTCAAGGTTGCAACATCAATTATTTATGGTTTTTATGATGGCAAACAACTATCCGTAAGAGCTTACCAGCTGTATATCAACCTGTTAATGTGTAAAAATCTATTACTTCCAGCGTGATTATTTAGCAAAATCAAAGTTTATTATTGTTGCAAGCCTGGCTTAATGTTTCAAATTCCCTGAATGTTGAACGGATTGGTGAGCAGTGCTGATTATATTGGCTATAGCCTTAAATTTGCACTTCTTTTGACAAAAAAAAGGGTCAACTGTAGAAACAGCCGACCTTAACGATTGCTTGCCATATGAAAAATCTTACACTTTCTTATTAAAGTTTGAAAGTTGGTTTGGCAACTTCCAATGAGCGATTTGTTACTCTTTAGATTGCCTTCTAAATGTTTTTTCGCGTTTGAAATACAAATGTAAAAATGACAACAGGGTTGTTTTTATCAATTTGCAGGATTTTTCATGATGGCAAAAAGGAATTAAAATATTGTATTCCTTGCTGACGTTGAGTTACAGGTTAATTTATATATAATGCCCAACAGGTTTACAGATACATTATTTCAACTCGTTCATTCCCTTGAGAAGGCCGAAAAACGGAACTTCAAACTATACATTAAACGCAGTTCAGCAAAAGAAGATCTGAAAATCATCCAGCTTTTTGATGCACTTGACAAGTTGCAGGAGTATGATGAAAAATTGCTACTCAAGAAGCTTCCTATAGAAAAACCACAGCTGGCTAACTTAAAAACGCATCTCTACAAGCAACTACTAGCCAGTTTACGTTTACTAAAAAGCACTGAGAGTGTTGAGCTGCAAATGAACGAACAGCTTGATTACGCTCGTATTCTTTATAATAAAGGATTGTTTCAGCAAAGTTTAAAAATGCTTGAAAAAGCCAGGGAACTGGCAACAGCAAATCAAAAGTTTAATTTTTTAAGCCAGGTTACTTCGCTGGAAAAGAAAATAGAAACATTACATATTACCCGCAGTATGGAGGGTAAAGTGGAGCAGTTAGCGATTGAAGCTTTGGAAGTTAGCGGGCACATATTTATTGTTTCCAAACTAAGCAACCTTGCTTTACAATTATATACCTGGTACATTAAGAATGGACATGCACGTAATGAGAAAGATGAATTGCGGGTGAAAGCTTTTTTTAAAGAAAATCTTCCTGCAGATGCAGATAAACTTACCGGTTTTTACCAGCGGCTTTACTTGTATCAAAGCTATGTATGGTATGCTTTTATCCGGCAGGATTTCTTAATGTATTATCGTTATAGCCAGAAATGGATTGATCTGTTTGCTGTAGAACCAACAATGGTGAAAGTGGAAACGGGTCACTACATTAAAGGAATTCATAACCTGTTAAATGCACATTTTGATTTGCGCAACTATAAGAAGTTCGAAGAAACACTAAAACAATTCGAAGCATTTGCAGCATCTCCAACCGGCACTCAACACGACAACTTCAGGATCCATACGTTTGTTTATATAAACAGTGCAAAATTAAATTACCATCTTATAACCGGCACCTTTAAAGAAGCATTGAAACTGGTTCCATACATTGAAGAAAAAATTGAAGAATATGCGTTGCATATCGACAAACACCGGGTATTGGTCTTTAACTACAAAATAGCAACCTTGTATTTTGGAAATGGAGATTACAACACTTCCATCGACTACCTGCAAAAAATTATAAATGATCATGTAGATCTTCGTTATGATTTGCAATGCTATGCACGCCTGGTGCACCTTATGGCACACTACGAATTAGGCAACTACGACATTATTGAACACCTGATAAAATCAGTATACAGGTTCATGTCTAAAATGGAAAACCTGACAGTAGTTGAAGAGGAAATGTTTCGGTTTTTAAGAAGTTCCTTTAACGTTTCGCCGCGGAAATTAAAACCCGAATTGAAGAAGCTTTTAGAAAAGATTAAACAGTTCGAAAAAAACAGGTTTGAGACCAGGGCCTTCGCTTATCTTGACGTTATAAGCTGGGTTGAAAGCAAGGTGCACGACAAGCCGATGAGCGTTATAATTCATGATAAATTCATTCAAAGCAAGCACAGAGGGTTGTAAAAATTTTCAAAAATGTTTTTAGGAATAATCTGGCATTAATTTATTTGCCTAATTTTATGTCTTCACCAAACGAAAGGAGGTATTCATGCAATCTACAGATATGTCATGGAAACCTTCGGTTAACAAAAATTAGCCGGGTTCCATCAAATAATCTGCTGACAAGGGGTCAGAGGGCTACCAGTATTTCCTGGTAGCTTTTTTTTATGTCAATTGCGATAAGCTGTAAGTTGTAGAAGATGCTAACCATTTCGTTTGTTGGCTTTACCAATTATCAAAAACGTTTATTGCTGCCTGAATTAACAATATTTGCAGCATAATTATCTACTATGCAATTCCGAAATTTTAAGATGGTTGATTATGTGGTGTATGGGCGTGGAGCATTTAACCAGCTGGATGAAATATTAGCATCAAAACGAAAAAGCAATGCCCCGATGATTTTTTTGCTGGATCATTTTTTTGAAAACAAACCCCTGGCCACCCGTATTCCCCTGAGAGGTAGTGACAAACTGATATTTGCCGATACAACTTATGAACCAAAAACAACACAGGTAGATAAACTGGCTGAAGATCTTAAAGCCGAATTTGGAACTGTAAGCGGCATTATAGGTATAGGTGGCGGCAGTGTGCTGGACCTTGCCAAAGCGGTGAGTTTAATGATGACTAACCCCGGCAGCAGTGCTGATTACCAGGGTTGGGACCTGGTGAAAAAGCCTGGAGTTTACAAAGCGGGCATTCCTACCCTTAGTGGAACGGGTGCTGAAGTATCCCGCACAACAGTATTAACGGGCCCCACCAGGAAATTGGGAATGAATAGTGATTTTACTCCCTTCGACCAGATAGTGCTTGATCCGCAGCTAACAGCTAATGCTCCCGTGAACCAGCGCTTTTATACTGGTATGGACTGCTATATCCATTGCATCGAAAGTCTTGAAGGAACTTACCTGAATGAGTTTAGCAAAAGCTATGGCGAAAAAGCGCTGGAACTTTGCCAGCACATCTTTCTTGAAAAGGATATTTGGGACGAAGAGAGTGACGATAAGTTAATGATGGCTTCTTATGCCGGCGGAATGAGTATTGCTTATAGCCAGGTAGGTGTAGCACATGCAGTAAGTTATGGTCTAAGTTATTTACTTGGCACAAAACATGGTATTGGAAACTGCATTGTTATGAAACATCTGCAGGATTATTACCCGGCGGGTCATGCCGAGTTTATTAAAATGGTGGAAAAAAACAATATACATATTCCTGAAGGAATTTGCAGCGGGCTTACCGATGAACAATTTGAAGCTATGATTAATGTGAGTATCGGGATGAAGCCTTTATGGGAAAATGCGTTGGGAAAAGACTGGGAAAAAATTATGACGAGGGAGAAACTCAGAGCTCTCTATGAAAAATTGTAATAAAAAAAGCTGCACCAAATAATTGGCGCAGCTCAAAGGGTGCAGGCATATAAATTTATAGCTGGCTGATAACTTTCTGCCAGCTTTTTTTGTGTGGGAAATAAGTGCGGGTGCGGGTCGGTTTGGTGAGGAGGCGATATGCTTTTTGAATTTGTTTAAATACTTGAAGGTGCATGTTGGTGTGATTGATTGTTTAAAAATATTAAGAAGGCCGTTGCTTAAAAACTCTGTTTATTAAATGGTAATTGTGAATGAACTAATGGCATAACCGGGTATACCAATGGCTATTTATTTGATTATTTTACCCAACAAAAAGCTGCATTTGAACTTCCGAAAATGAAAAAAAATATTGCAGCGTAAAAAATATTGCATTAACAGGTGAATCCGCCTCAATTTATGTTAACAGCAATTCGCACAAAGTAAATACTCATCGAAGCTGCTTAAGAGCAGCCCGAAGCTGCTGCAACATTGGTTGAATATCTTCCTTTTTACAAGTACCTACGCTTAACCTGTACCACGGTGAAGCATGTGAATCGCCGAAACAATTAAAAGGGACCAGCGCTAACTTTGCTTCTTCCAGTAAATATTGTGTTACTGCAGCCTGGTCAGTGAGTAAAGTTCCAATGGCGCTGGTTTTACCTGCAAGGTCAATTTTTACAGTTAAATACATGGCTGCCTGCGGCGAAATACAATCTACATTAAAACCATCGGCCTGCAATTGTTTAATTCCCTGGAAAATTTGCACCAGCCTGTATTCCAGCTCACTTTTATAACCAGTGATAAACTGCATTATTTCGTCCGTTTTATTTAAGAAGATCGCAGTTGCTTTTTGCTCTGCCATGGGTGCCCAGGCGCCAAGGTGACTTAGTATGGCTTTCATTTTAGCGATGATAACGGCAGGACCTAAACTCCAGCCTACTCTAACGCCTGTTGCACAAAACGATTTGCTAATACCATCAATGAACACTGTGTATTCCTTCATGGCAGGAACAAGACTTACAGGATTTGAATGCACCGTTTCACCATAAGTAAGTGTCCAGTACATTTGATCATACATCAGGTATAATTTCTTATCCTGTTCCCCGCGGCGTTCGTTTTCGGCTATAATAAGGTGGCAAATTTTTTCCAGTTCTGATTTTTGCAATGTTGTGCCAGTCGGGTTTTGTGGCGAACAAAGACAAATCAATACAGCATCTTTTATATGCGGTTCAATAGCTGCAGCCGCCGGCATAAAGTTTTCTTCAGGCGTTACTTCAATTACACAATGTTCGCCCCCGGTTAAATGCGTGTAATGATTGTTGTTCCAACTTGGAACAGCATATATAACTTTATCGCCCCTATCAACAATCGTTTGAAAAAGACTATACATTAATGGTCTTCCACCTGAAGCAACCTGGATTTCATTTACATCGTAATCCAGTCTTTCCCATTGCTTAATAAAATTACTCACCGATTTCCTGAGCTCAAGTTCTCCTTCTGCAGCAGGGTAACTCGTATATTTTTTTTGATATGCATCAATGATTTCCGACTCAAGCGCAGCGGGAATGGGAAATATAGCAGGATCAAAATCACCAATCGTGAAATTATAAATAGTTTCACCCATACGTATGCGCTCACGTACCTGGTTACCAAGACGCACTATTTCACTTCCAATTAAGGTTTCAGCCAACTGGCTAAGTTTTGGTTGCAACATGTATCAATTATTTTCCGGTGTAAATGTAAGGCTTAGCAATATGGCAGTTTATCTCTTGTGGCAATATGCTGCTGCAGTTTCTTTCCGGTGGGCTTGTTTGTACAACTATTATCTTTAAAAAATAAAACTCAATTATGCTTACTACCACAACAAATACAATAGAGGGACACCCGGTTAGAGAATACCTTGGCGTTATTAGTGCTGAAACTATTATTGGCGCTAATATTTTTAAAGATTTGTTTGCTGGCATACGCGATATTGTTGGCGGCCGTAGCGGCACTTATGAAAGAGTAATACAGGAAGCAAAAGAAACAGCGATGCGTGAGCTTACAGACAAAGCTGCTTCTATGGGAGCAACAGCTGTTATTGGCATCGACCTGGATTTTGAAACAGTGGGCAGTGGAAATATGCTGATGGTTATTGCTACCGGCACTGCTGTGAAATTGTAATTATATTTAATTAACTACCCTGGAGTTGGGAACTTGAATATACCTGCCATCAACAAATTCGATGGCATGATTTTTAAATCTCATCTGTAAATTTTCTATTATGAGAGGTTGGATGAAAGCTTTGATAGCAGGATATGGAGCCAAAAAACTTGGTGGTGGCTGCTTAAGTACAGTGGTAATTTTTATTGTGATCTATTACCTGCTTGGACAATGCAATTAAAGCTTTAACGCTGCAGCATTATTGCCAACTTTTTATAATACGACTGCACTGGCTGATATAGTTTCCGCCAAATAAAACTGCGTGCACCAGTAACGGGTATAATTGTGATAATGAAAGTCGTTTTTCCCAATCTTTTTCCAGCGGAAATTTATGATTATAATGGTTATAAAACAGGTTATCAAAGCCACCAAATAATTTGGTCATTGCAATGTCCATTTCACGATGGCCATAATAAACTGCCGGATCATATAGAACCGGCTTTTCATTTTTTGTAATCATAAAGTTCCCGCACCATAAATCGCCATGTAATAAAGCAGGAGATTCATGGGGGTAAACATTGGCTATACGTTTAAATAAACTTTCTGTGGCCTCCAGTTCTTTAACCGAGAATGCTGATGCATTAAATAACTTTTTGACAAGCGGCATAACGCGATTGTTCATATAGAACTCATCCCAGTTTTCATACCAGGGGTTTTGCTGTATCAACAACCCAATATAGTTGTCATAATGCCATCCGTAATGCTTATGTGTATTCGCATGTAATGCTGCCAAATTGTTCGCAAATACTTCCCACAACGCTGGCTTTGAATCACCTTCTTCCAACCATTCCAGCATCAGCCATTGATACCCGTTAAACTCACCGGTTCCTTTTACTAACGGCGTAGTAATAGCTCCTGTTTCGGAGATAGCTTTCAAACCATCAGCTTCCTTTTGAAACATTCCGCGAAAGGCTGATGCATCGTTTATTTTAAGAAAGAATAAACCCTCTCCAGTTTCGATTTTAAATGACTTGCTTATATCACCTCCCTGTACTGCTTTGTGATGCTGGTAATTTACTCCTGCATGTTTACAAATACTGGAAATAATGTTCTCCATAAAGAGTTTACAAAGGTTGCAAATCTTTAAATAGTACTATCGGCATTGCTTCTACTTTTTTCCGATAAATAGTCCATATGTTTTTACTCAATCTATTTACTTTTTCTATTGATTTCTGAACCATGTCTTCTGCAATTTTTACAGCTGTTTCTTCCTGCATTCCGGGCGAAGCAGTTTTACCAATAATTAAATTACTGGCATCAGATAAACAGCTCACCGGGGTAAGCTGGTATGCACGACCGTAACCCTGCTTTTCTTGTTTTTTACCCATTATATAATCACGTACCTGGTTTATAGAATCCTGCATTGTCTTACCAGCTTTCCTTATGCTATCTGCGGCGGGCGTTTCATCTTCTTTAAGCTGGGAATCCACTTTTTTAATGATGGATTCTTCTTCTGCCAACTGATCAAGTGCAGCAGTCAACTTTTCTGAAGATGCATTTAGCCTGCTGATCATTTTCTTTTGTGCTTCGTATATGGCTGCCGGAAAAGTGGACCGGGGATCATATTTCACCACTATGGTAACACTATCCTTTTGAGCAGAATCAACCCCGTTTAATTGAACAACCATTTTGTAATCTCCCGGGGGAGCGGGTAATCCATTAGCAGGTTCCGGGGCATCTTTTTTAGGTTTTAAACTACCTGGCTGCCGAATTCCTTTTGTACTGTAATCCCAGTAAAGCCTGTTAAATCCGCTATCAAGTTTTTCCTTATAACTACGAATGGTATCACCCTGCTGATTCAGGATTTTTATAGTAATACTGTCAGATGATTTTACCTTTTTCACAGTTTTTATGGAATCTGAGGAAGCTTTAATATTATTGAAAAAAACGTTTACCATTGCGCCGTCCCGCTTGTTTTCTGCTGCATATAAACCATAATTGCTCCAGTCTATTCCAGCTGGTGCGTTGGTAAAATGCTGGTAAGCAACCTGGCTATTCAGCATCGTAATTTTTTTATTTGGCAACATACCTTTTCGGGCTGCAAGGTCTCTCAACGGTCGTATATCATCCAACACATAAATAGCCCTGCCGAAGGTTGCAATAGCTAAATCGGATTCCCTTTCCTGGATAGCCAGGTCATAAGTTGAAACGGAAGGATATTCATTTTTAAATTGCTGAAAGGTGCCGCCATTATCTAAACTTATCCAAAGCCCGTTTTCTGTTCCCACAAAAACAAGGTTTGGTTGCACCGGATCCTGGATCATACAAAGTGCATATCCTTTAACTTTATTGTCATCCACCATTCGTGTCCAGGTTTTTCCGTAATCAGTTGTGCGAAAAATATAAGCACCAAAGTCACCTTGCCTGTAATTATTAGCAACTAAAAAAGCCTCACCTGCTTTAAACCTGCTGGCACGAACCTGCTGGATCCAGCATGCTTTAGGAAAGCCCTTAATATTATTTGTAAGATTTGTCCAGGTAGCACCGCCATCCCTGGTCAATTGTATATTTCCATCATCCGTTCCAACCCATAAAACATTTTTTTCAATGGGTGAAGGTTCAATCGTTAATATGGTGCAGTGGTTCTCAGCATTTGTAATGTCAATGGTTAATCCGCCATTTTCGTCCTGCCGTTGTTTTATCTTGTCGTTTGTTGTAAGGTCGGGTGAAATGATCGACCATGCTGCACCTTTGTTAGCGCTTTTGTGCACAAACTGGCTTCCGAAATAAATGGTATTGTGATCAAATGGATCCTGTGCAAAAGCTGAATTCCAGTTGAACCTGATTCTCACTGTTGTATCGGGCATGGGCGGTTCAATACTCCATTCTTCGCCGGTTGTGGCATTTATTCTTCGCAGGTAACCACCCTGGCTCATACTGTAAACCCAATCTGCATCATCAGGGTCGGGACTTGCATCAAAGCCATCACCTCCGCCTATTCCCTGCCAATAGTAATTGCGGATACCACCAATTGCCCATGTGTAGGCCGGTCCCCGCCAGCTGCCGTTATCCTGCATACCACCCATTACATGATAGGGCATTTCGTTGTCAACATTTATATGATAAAACTGACCGAGAGGTAGCTTTTCATCAAATTGCCAGGTACGGCCACGATCGCGGCTAACAGAAATACCACCATCGTTTCCATCGATGATAAAAGACGCATCCAGCGGATTGATCCACCAGGCGTGATGATCGGGATGAACGCCGCTATAGGGTAACAGGATACGAAAAGTTCGCCCTCCATCTTCACTTACCGAAATCATTTGATTGATATTGTAGAGGCGGTTTTCGTTGTTAGGATCAACCCTTATATCCTGGAAATAAAATGGCCTGTTGGTCACCCATTCGGCAGATTCATTTACGGTCTTCCACTTAAATCCGCCATCTTCCGAGCGGTATAATCCATTCTTTTTTGATTCGATCAGGGCATATATCACTTTTGGATCACTGTTTGAAATAGTTATTCCTACTCTTCCGATCGAATCTGGTATTCCTTCTTCTTTTCCCATTTTTTTCCAGTTTTTACCGCCATCCCAGGTAGTATAAATTCCTCCTCCGGGGCCGCCACTTGTAAATCCCCAGGGAGTACGGTTATGTTGCCAAAGATTTGCAATAAGCTTGTTTGGATTTGATGGATCCATTACCAATTCGGCACATCCCGTTGTATCATTTGCATATAAAATCCTGGTCCAATTTTCACCGCCATCCGTTGTTTTAAATACGCCGCGTTCGGGATGTGTTGCATATGGGTTTCCAATTGCAGCTACGTAAATGGTGGATGGATTGGTTGGATCGATGAGGATTCTGTGAATGTTCCGGGTTTTTTCAAGCCCCATTTTTTTCCAGGTTTTGCCTGCATCCAGGCTTTTATAAATGCCTTCGCCAATGTTTATCGAATTGCGCGGATTGCCTTCACCAGTTCCTGCCCATATGATAGATGGGTTACTTTGCTGAATGGCAATTGCTCCTATATTCTGCGTTGACTGATCATCAAAAACAGGTTGCCAACTGGCACCTCCATTCTCTGTTTTCCAAACACCACCACTCGCCGAACCAATATAAATGATTCCCGGGTTTGTATGAACTGCATCAATGGCCGTTACCCTGCCGCTCATTCCGGCGGGGCCAATACTTCTTGGTTTCAGTTGCTTGAAATGTTTAGACAGATCAGCAACCTGGCTGTATCCGACTAAATGAGAACTGGTTATCAATACTAACAATAGAAGTACACTATTTTTCATTATTGGTAGAAATTTGAAATGAGGGGATGATCCGGGAAATTGGTTCACCGTTTAATAAAAGGAATTACAATTTAAGACCCGAAGAAATGATGATTACCGGATATTTGATATTATTGTTCGGCAAATGCCAAAACTTAGCCGAAAAAAACAACTGGTATTTCTTAAAAAACTTCCACCTTATGAAAAACTTTTTAGCCCCTCTTTTCTTCTCAACAGTACTTAGTATTGCTGCTGCTAATGGCAAGGCTGCAGGTACCGACAGTACCGCAGTTATTCAAAAACAGGCAGAAAATCTCCAGGTATACCGTAAAGCGATCAGTTATAATGATATGAGCACCGCTGCCTCCTCTCTGGTAACTTACCTGAACTCTGGCGGTAACCAGGTGTACCAGGACTCGCTGGCTATCGTTTATTACAACCTTAACAACTTCAATGGTGCTTATAAATTAGCCAACGAATTGTACACTGCCAACAATAAAAACACAACAGCTTTAACCTTATTGGCGGATATCAGCGGCCGTGGAGGTGAATCGAAAGTGAGTTTGGAATGGTATGAAAAGCTTTGTGCATTAAGTCCTACACCTTACAATCATTATCAATTGGCTAGCAAACAATTTATACTGGAACGTAAACTGGAATGCCGCCAGACATTGCAAAAAGTAGTAGCTGATTCAGCTGAAGCTATGAAACAGCCGGTATCTATGGAAGTGAGTAATGGTTATTTTGAACAGGTACCTACCCTTGCTGCAGCTTACAATATGTTAGGTGTTTTACAATTTAATGATAAGAAAAAAGAAGAAGCTGCTGTTTATTACAACAAAGCATTAGCTGTAGCCCCCGATTTTGTAATAGCCAAGCAAAATCTTGATGCATTAAAACCCGGTGCAGCAACAAAGCCAGCCACTAAAACTCCCTCATCTTCAAAATCCAAGGGTTAACCAGTTTCTTTTTCAAGAATATATTTTGCCGGAATAATCCACAGCCTTACTTTTGCAATCCAAAATTTTTTAGCCATGAATCAGCAGGCTGTAAACTTCGTTCACGAACAACTTACACAAACCAAACAATATCCCACTTTTAAAGCAGGTGATAATGTAACGGTGAATTATAAAATTATTGAAGGTAACAAAGAGCGTATCCAAAGCTTTAAGGGTGATGTAATCAAACGCCAGGGCAATGGAGCTACTGCATCTTTTACTGTTCGCAAGATCAGTGATGGTGTTGGTGTTGAACGTCTTTTCCCTTTGAATAGCCCAAATATCGAAAGCATTTTGTTGCACAAAGTGGGTAAAGTACGTCGCTCTAAATTGTACTACCTGCGTGCTTTAAGTGGAAAAAGTGCCCGTATCAAAGAAAAACGTGTAGGTACAGCATAGTACCTTTGTTTATATTTTTAGAAAGCTGGTTGCCAGAAATGGTGATCAGCTTTTTTTATATATCCAATTGCCGAATTAATATTCCCGCTGGAAAAACACCCATCATTTTAGCCTGCCAATAATAATCTACCCTCTTTGTCTTCAGGCTGAAATTAAATTTTTCAGTTCTAACACCTCCGTTGTCATCTCTCTCAAATGAGCCAATTTTTCAGGATCTTTTGCAAGGTCAATGCCGTACGATGGAATCATTAGCTTTAATTTTTGTTGCCATTCCGGCGAATTAATTTTTTCCGGGAAACACCGCTTAATTAATCCCAGCATTATTGAAACGGCAGTTGATGCCCCGGGAGAAGCACCCAATAAAGCAGCAATTGTTCCATCTTCTGAACTTACCACTTCGGTTCCAAATTCAAGTATGCCGCCTTCTTCTTCATCTTTTTTTATCACCTGCACCCTTTGGCCTGCAATTTCCATTTCCCAGTCTTCCATCCTCGCATTGGGATAATATTCTCTCAAAGCATTTAACCTGTCTTCCGGTGATTGCCTTACTTGCTCAATCAGGTAACGGGTTAATGGTATATTGTGAAAGCCTGCAGAAACCATGGGAAAAATATTAGATGGCTTAACTGAAAAAGGAAGGTCCATAAAGGAACCGTTCTTTAAAAACTTGGTAGAAAAACCAGCATAAGGGCCGAATAAAAGGGCCCTTTTATTATCTATCATTCTTGTATCGAGGTGTGGAACAGACATTGGTGGCGCTCCTACAGACGCCTTTCCATACACTTTTGATTCGTGCCTGTTTATTATGGCTTCGTTGATGCATTTCAACCATTGTCCACTTACCGGGAAGCCGCCGTACCCTTTTGCCTCTGGTATACCGGATTTTAACAACAACGGAAGTGAGCCACCGCCGGCACCAATAAAAACGAACCTGGCTTTTACCTTTCGTCTCGTTTTTGTTGTTCTGTCCTTCAATTTTATCAACCAGCTTTGATCATCGTCCCTCTCAATATCCCTGACATCCTGGTTGAAATGCATAAATACACCCGGCATTTCCTGGAGTTTTAAAAACATGGCTCTTGTAAGTGATCCGAAATTTACATCCGTGCCAAGATCCATTCTTGTAGCAGCCAGGTTTTCATTCCTGTTACGCCCTTCCATCACCAGCGGCATCCAATTGATCAATTCATTAAAATCTTCAGAATACTGCATTCCTTTAAAAAGGTTACAGGCTGTTAGTAAATCAAACCTCTTTTTAAGGAATTCAACATTTTCATTGCCCCAAACAAAACTGATATGAGGAATGCTCCTGATAAAATTGGCAGATTCCATGTATTTCTGCCCGACGAGGTAAGCCCAAAATTGTTTTGACTCCTCAAAAGAAGCTGCAATTTTTATGGCTTTTGAAATGTCGATAGACCCATCAGGTAACTGGGGCGTGTAATTTAATTCACAAAATGCTGAGTGTCCTGTTCCGGCATTGTTCCATGCATCAGAACTTTCAGCCGCCGCAATATCGAGCCTTTCAAAGATTCTTATCGTAAGCGAAGGATCTAATTCTTTTAATATAACTCCTAATGTAGCACTCATAATACCTGCGCCGATAAGTACTACATCGGTTTCCTTACGTTTTTTCATACCTATATTCTTAAAAATTATACCTGTCGTAATGCTTGTTACATTAAACAAAAGTCAGAGCTAATTCATTTCGTATTGTACATTGTAGTGAGACAAGGAAATAAAAATCCAACCCCTTTAAAATGGTTCTGTTAATATAAGGTGGCATACTAATTATCTTTATAAATAATAAATATTTACATGATTGCAACAAAAGGATATGCTGTTCATAGCTCAAAAGATTTATTGGCTCCATGGGACTTTGAAAGAAGGGAAGTTGGTGCCCTTGATGTAATGATCGAAATTTTATATTGCGGTGTTTGTCATTCTGATATTCACCAGGTGCGTGGCGAATGGGGAAATTCAAAGTACCCGATGGTACCTGGCCACGAAATTGTAGGCAGGGTTGTTAGAGTAGGACCAGGTGTAACCAAGTTTTCGGCGGGTGATCTTGCAGGAGTTGGGTGCATGGTTGATAGTTGTAATGAATGCGATAATTGTAAACACGGATGGGAGCAACATTGCCAGCAAGGCTTATGTGTTCAAACGTATAACTCGTTGGAAAAAGATGGTAAAACACTCACTTTCGGCGGGTACTCCAACCAGGTTGTGGTAACAGAGAATTTCGTTTTAAAGATCAGTGATAAACTACCTCTACAAAATGTGGCGCCATTGTTATGTGCAGGAATTACTACCTATTCTCCACTGCGCAAATGGAATGTTGGTAAGGGTCATAAAGTAGGTGTATTGGGACTTGGAGGCCTTGGACATATGGCAGTAAAATTCGCAGCATCCTTTGGAGCCGAAGTAACCATGCTTAGTACTTCTCCTGAGAAAGAACCGGATGCCCGGCGACTTGGTGCTCATCATTTTTGCTACACAAAAGATACAGAGCAGGTGAGAAAATACCGCAACTATTTCGATTTTATAATTGATACCGTTTCAGCTCCGCACAACTATGATATGTATCTTGGTATGCTTGCCACCAACGGTGTACAGATTTGTGTAGGTGTTCCGCCGGAGCCTATTAAGATTACTGGTTTTATGTTACTGGGAAATAACCGTTCAATTACAGGATCTTCCATTGGCGGCATCCCTGAAACCCAGGAGATGCTGGATTATTGTGCCGAACATAATATTGTAAGTGATGTGGAAGTTATCGACATAAGCTATATCAATGAAGCCTATGAAAGAGTTGTAAAAAGTGATGTGAAATACCGCTTTGTTATTGATTTAAAAACGCTTTAGTTGATAATTTAAGAAGGAACCGTTTTTTAAAAACAATGAGCCGCTTAATTAAGTGGCTCATTGTTTTATCTATGAGTTTTAGAAGCACACTTAAGCTGGTAAAGGCTGTATACATAGTAATGGAACGTGGCTGTGAAATGCCAGTTGTTTAGTATGACTGGGATGAAAAATAGAATCCAGCCAGTTTTGTTTTTTGGGAACAGCCAGCAACATGTCGATACTATGATTGTCAACAAAATGGTTGATTGCTTCGGCAAAATGCGCTTCTGCAACCTGCACAAATTCTGGTTGTAATTCATGAAACATTTCTGAAACCATCACATTGTTCCGGTATTTATCGGGATTAAAGGCAGTTTTATCCGGATCGTTATGAACAACCACCAAATTGGCTTTAAACTCTTTTACAATATTCTTAATGGCCTCAGCCGGAGTCGTATTTATTATTTCCCGGTAATCGCATGCCCATCCAATAGTTTCAACAGGTTTCCATTTTGCCTTTGCCGGCACTATTAACACGGGAACATGGGTATGTTTAAGAATATGGGTCGTATTACTTCCGATTAATGCTTCTTCCAACTTTCCGCCACCTGTAATCCCCATAATAATCAGGTCACTTTTAGTTTCTGTACTTACCGCTTCAATTCGTTCACTTAGAAATCCAAACTCGCTGAAGCATATAATTTCCATCCCGCCGGGTATCTCCTTTTGCAAAAAACTTTTAAATTCTGCCAATCCATCCTCACTATACTTCCTTAACTCTTCGGTTTGCAACACGGCCCAACTCATTTCTGTGGCTAATGGTATGGAATAGGCATTAAATAAAATTAATTTATTTGCTCCCACCCAATTGGCAAGACCAGCAGCATACAAGGCACAATTCCGGGCAGTGTCTGAAAAATCTACGGGAACTAATATTGTTTTCATAAGGCCAGGTTTTTATTAACTACAAAAGCATTATTTTAATTCAATTTAAAGATATTGAAAAAGAACTGTTAACCCGTGTTTAGCAAAATCACAACAGCTTATCTATCATCGATAACTGTAAAAGCCTGAACATTGTACTTTCGTTCGCAATAACCACATATACGCATGCAAACAGCTGAAGATTTAAGGATGTTACAGGACCAGATTGCGGTTCATCACACATTTACAGAACAAATAAGAGAGCAGCTTAAAAAAATTATTATAGGCCAGCATCATATGATCGACCGGCTGCTGGTTGGTTTGTATTGTAACGGCCATATCCTTTTGGAAGGTGTTCCCGGCCTCGCAAAAACCCTTGCCATTAAATCACTTGCCCGTACCCTCAACCTCGGTTTTAGCCGTATACAGTTTACGCCCGACCTGTTGCCAGCCGACGTAGTTGGTACCATGATCTATAACCAGCAACGCGGTGAATTTATGGTTCGAAAAGGACCCATTTTTGCCAACTTTATTTTAGCCGATGAAATTAATCGTGCACCTGCCAAAGTACAGAGCGCTTTGCTGGAAGCCATGCAGGAGAAACAAATTACGCTGGGTGATACCACTTACATGCTGGAGGATCCATTCCTGGTGCTGGCCACACAAAACCCGCTGGAACAAGAAGGAACCTATCCTTTGCCGGAAGCGCAACAGGACAGGTTTATGCTGAAAGTGCTGGTAGATTATCCCACCCGGGAGGAAGAACTTCAAATCATACGTGAAAACATTGCCGGAATTGACCGTATAGATATTCAACCGGTAGCAAATGCTGCTGACATTATTCGTGCAAGAAGATTGTGCCGCCAAATTTATATGGATGAAAAAGTAGAACAGTACATTCTTGATATTGTTTTTGCTACGCGAACTCCCGAAAAAGTGGGGCTTATAAATTTGAAACCGCTTATTAGTTACGGTGGTTCACCCAGGGCCAGCATAAATATGGCACATGCTGCAAGGGCAATTGCCATGCTGAATAAAAGAGCTTACGTAATTCCTGATGATGTAAAGGAAATAGCACCTGATATTCTTCGCCACCGTATTGGACTTACTTACGAAGCTGAAGCCGAATCTATTAATGCTGAAAAGGTTATTGCAGAAATACTGAAAAAAATCCCAACACCATAAAAGAAAAGAAATTTTGACTTCTGATTTTTGATATTTGATTTGTTTGCATTCAATACCCATGTGTATCGTAACCTGTAAAAAAATTCATAGATCATAAAAATTTATAAAGTGGATCAATTTTAAAACAGGCAGCACGCATGTTTCAATAATTATGGCGCTAACAATTCCCGACATATTAAAAAAAGTAAAAGAACTGGAGATCAGGTCTAAAAAACTTACGTCCAATATTTTTACGGGCGAATATCATTCGGCGTTTAAAGGCAGGGGAATGAGTTTCAAAGAAGTACGGGAGTATGCTGCAGGGGATGATATACGTTTTATTGACTGGAACACAAGTGCCCGGTTTGGTCATCCTTTCAGTAAAATATTTGAAGAAGAAAGGGAACTTACTGTAATGCTGCTGATCGATTGCAGTGCCAGCAATCTTGCCGGTACCAGCACACAACAAAAAAAAGAATTGATCACCGAGATGGCGGCAGTTCTCGCATTTTCGGCTATCAGTAATAATGATAAAGTGGGAGCCCTGTTTTTTACCGGGAAAACCGAATTGTTTGTACCACCAAAAAAAGGAAAGGAACATGTGTTGTACATAGTCCGGCAATTACTTACACTTGAACCTTCCAACAAGGAAACAAATATCAGCGAAGCACTACGTTTTTTCAATCAAACCCTGCGACATAAAGGCATCGTTTTCCTGATAAGTGATTTTGAAACTTCGGGATTTGAAAAGGCTTTGAAAACGGTGAACAGGCGACATGATTGTATTGCCATTCACATACATGACCGGTTTGAATACGAGTTTCCCAACCTCGGCCTTGTACCTGTGCAGGATGCTGAGACAGGAGAAGTGATTTGGGTGGATAGTAATGATAAATTATTCACAGATATGTGGCGCAGAACGCATAAGGCCAATAATGCTGCAGTAGAACAAACCATTACAAAAAGCGGGTGGGATTATATTCGTTTTGAAACAGGCGAGGATTATGTTCAAACCTTACAGGGCTTTTTTATAAAACGCATAAAGGCGAGATAAGCAGATCACTTAATGAACACAAAGCATTATCCAGGTATAATTTTGAAAAAACAGTTTCCCTTTCATGCAATTTTATTAGTGTCGCTGTTGTTTTCAACTGCGCTTTTTGCGCAGGAAAGTATTGTTGCAACCCCTGGAAAAACCAGCATTTTATTAGGAGAACCTTTAACCATTACAATAACGATAACCGGTGGTCAGCCTTACCAGGCCGCCCTTGCAGACTCGCTAGGGCGTTTTGAAATTTTGGAACGGATGCCCGTTAAAACGGAAAAAAATGATGGCACTGTTACCAGCACCGAGCAAATTATCGTAACCAGTTTTGATAGTGGGGTGCAACGACTTCCACCGGTAACAGTACAGGGCAATCCTGCTGTTTCTTCTCCCGGGTTCGATATCATTGTAAACAGTTTGCCCGCGAGTGCAAAAACAGCTTATGGCGACCTAAAGCAAATTATTGATTTGCAGCCACCCAATCAATGGCCTTATATCCTAATTCTTGCAGTCATCGTTTTATTATCAGCCTACTTTATAATACGACTAAATAAAAAACACGCTCTTGTCAGCAAAGCTTCTATTCAGCCTGAAACAGTTTCACCCGAGAATCTTGTATCTCAGTTGGATCAGTTAAAAAGCAGGTGGCAGCAGCAGGAAGTTGATTCTGTTCAACTAGGCAACCAGTTAATGCAGTTGTTCAAAAAATTCCTGGCGGGCAAGGGAGTCAATTCTACTTCAAAAACAGGAGAGGAACTGGTGATAGCTACCAAGTCAATGTATGATGCAGGAAAATGGCAGGAAATAGTGCAGACAATCCGGCTTTGTAATGCCATGCGTTTTGGAAAATACCAGGCCGGCCAGGTGGAAGGAAATGCAGGTATAGATGCTTTCAGACAAGCTATAATAACAATTAACAGGTAAACGGATGAAGTAAGAAGTGGAATTCAAATAGCAAAGCCTTTTTTAATTCCTCCTGCTTTACCCTTTAAAGAAATGATTAAAGATTATTTTTCAAATATTACATTCGACTGGCCATGGATGTTTGCTTTACTGGCGGCATTACCTTTTCTTGCCATCTATTATTTCAGGTCAGAAAAGCGAAAAACACCCACTTTCCTGGTACCTTCTGTACAGCGGATTGGCAGTACCGGTAACTGGAAAACCATGTTGCGTAACAGTCCTGTGATCTTTAGATTATTAGCACTTGCCCTGCTTATTACAGCTCTGGCAAAGCCGGCAACTTACCGCAATATAGAGTTAACCGAAGGGGAAGGAATTGATATTGTGCTTTGCCTGGATGTGAGCGGAAGTATGCTTGCCCGGGACTTTACCCCGGACCGGTTGCAGGCCTCTGTTAACGTTGCCCGAAACTTTATCAATAACAGGAAAGGAGACCGCATCGGGCTGGTAATATTTGCAGGTCAAAGCCTTACACTTTGCCCGCTCACAACTGATCGCAAAGTAGTGGTACAACAACTAAATACCATCGAATACGGCAACCTTGCTGATGGCACTGCTATCGGAAGCGGGCTTGCCAGTGCGGTAGACAGGCTTAGGAATGGGGATGCAAAAAGCCAGGTGGTGATCTTATTGACCGATGGTGAAAATACCGGTGGACTAATTGATCCGCCAACTGCAAAAGAGCTGGCAAAAACATATGGTATTAAAGTTTATACCATTGGAGTTGGAACGGTCGGTTATGCGCCGATGCCCTATAAAACTGCGGGTGGCACCACTGTTATGCAACAAGAAAAAGTAAGCATCGATGAACCCCTGCTTACCGAAATTGCCAATGAAACCGGGGGGCATTACTACCGGGCAACCAATACCAAATCGCTCGATTCGGTATATGCATCTATCGACATGCTGGAGAAATCGAAAGTGGAAACAACCATTTTCGAAAAAAGAACCGACGAATTTTTCCCGCTGATTATAGCAGCGATTTTGTTGTTATTGTTAGAAGCATTATTGAGGTATACTGTTTTCAGAAAGTTTCCCTGAAAGTTTCTGCAACTTCGCTTTTTCAAAGAAATGAAAGCACTTGTATTTAAAAGCACCGGTAGCTGGTATGACGTAAAAGATCAGTCGGGCAAAAAGTGGAAAGCCCGCCTTAAAGGATTGTTGCGCATTGATAATATTACCAGCACCAACCCGATTGCCGTTGGTGACTGGGTTGAAATGGAACCGGAAGAAGGTAAAGAGGATGTAGCCAATATTAGTGGCATAGAAGATCGCCGCAATTATATTAGCCGGCAAAGCCCCCACAATAAAAACCTGCATCATATAGTAGCCAGTAACCTCGATCAAAGTTTGCTGATTGCTACCATCAAAGATCCCCGTACTTCCCAGGGTTTTATAGATCGGTTTTTAATTGCTTCAGAAGCATATCATGTTCCTGCCATTATTGTTTTTAATAAAGCTGATACCTGGCGGAAAAAAGAATTACTGCATTTTAATCAGTGGAAAGAAATGTACGAAGCCATAGGATACAAAGTGGTAAATATGAGTCTTCAAACAAAGAATGGATTGGAAGAAGTAAAATCATTATTATCTGGTAAAACAACATTGTTAAGCGGACATAGCGGTGTAGGCAAATCATCTTTTTTAAATGCAGTTCTACCAGGCCTTGTATTGGATACAAAAGCAGTAAGCGGTTGGAGTGGCAAAGGAATGCATACCACCACTTTTGCTGAAATGTTTGAACTGCCCGGAGATGGAAAAGTAATTGATACGCCTGGTGTTCGGGAATTTGGAATTGTACATATTTCGAGGCAGGAACTCAGTCATTATTTTCCCGAAATGAGATCGTTGATTAACCACTGCCAGTTTAATAACTGCATCCATATAAATGAACCAGGTTGTGCAGTAAAAGCTTCGGTAGCAACAAGTGGTAATACAACCGACGCTGAATCAAAGGCTAACATAAACGAGAACCGGTATATTTCTTACCTGTCTATTCTTGAATCTATACCTGAAAAAAATTGGTAGCTCATTATTGACCAAATTCATCATTCCCGGTTACAACCTGACATAAAAAAAGCCGCGGAAAAAAACCGCGGCCTTTAAATAGGTATTATTTTCTATTGAGATTTTACAGTAATTGTTTCTTGCAAAAACTTATCCAGTGCAGCAATCATACTCGGTGTCTGCGGTGATGGTGCCTTGATGGTTAACGTAAGACCGGCTTCTTCCACTGCTTTTGTGGTATTGCTTCCGAAAGCGCCAATATAGGTACCGTTTTGTTGAAAATCCGGGACATTGTCATAAAGGCTTTTTACACCGCTTGGTGTAAAGAAACATATCACATCAAATTCTGTGGTAGATAATAATTCTTTTACGTTAGCACTTACCGAGCGGTACATAAAAGGAGTAGCATACTCGCAATGGTTATTTTTTAACCAGTTTACAATTTCATTATCCTGTTGGTTTTCACTGCAGGGATATAAAAAGCGTTCATTTTCTTTGTGCTTGTTTATAACGTCAAACATCGACTTGTTAGTCCCATCTGCACCATAGAACACCTTGCGTTTCCGATAAAGTATAAACTTCTGCAGGTACAAGGCAACTGACTCTGTTATACAGAAATATTTAGTATCCTGGCTTACATTCATCTTCATTTCTTCGCACATGCGAAAAAAATGATCGATAGCATTGCGGCTGGTAAATACTACTGCTGTATACCGGGCAAGGTCAATTTTCTGCCTGCGGAATTCTTTTGCCTGGATTGGCTCTAATGAAATAAAAGGTCTAAACTCAAGTTCCACATTATGCTTTCTTGCAAGTTCATAATAAGGTGATTTCTCTGAATCAGGCCGGGGCTGCGTTATTAGTATTTTCATGTTCCGATTGGCCGAGGCAACAGTGTCCAAATCTCTGTTCACGTTCATGCGTTTCCAGGAGTTTTTTTTACAGAATTTACAGTTACCTGCTCAGGATTAATAATAAGAGTTTATATATAAGTAGCACGGGTACTACTTCGAAAGCGCAAAGGTAGATAAAAAAATGGAAGCCTGTTAAACCTGCATGATTGCGTACTAACGGCAAAGCAATTAAATATCTATATAAGTATAAGATTACTAATATTAGTAAGGTAAGCACCAGCAATACAGGCTGAAGGGTATTGGTTCCCAAAGCCAGGATCATGATGGCTGGCAGCAATAAAACACCAACTACTTTGTTTATAAGAAACACAATAAAGAGATAAGTTTCAGTTACATCTTCCATTCCAAACAACCATCCACTTAGTCGCAGGCCAATGTATTTCGTTGAATACACTATGGTTACCAAAGCAATACATAATGCAGATTTTTGAATAAAGCCGTTAGGCTCCAGCCATCCTTTGTAATTGGCCACAAAATAGAGAAACAGACCACCTGAAATACAAAAGAAGAAATTGAGAAGCAACGACGGCATTTTATTTTGCAATAATTGCTCTCTTATAGATTTTTGCCTGAATGTTGTTTGAAAAAAGATTCGGAACAGATCAGTAAAATATTTAGCAAAAACCAGCCTTATAAATCCTAAAACAAAGAGCAAGCTTAATAAAACATAAAAAATCAGGTCCTTTTCTTTTGCAGCAAAGGCCTGCTCATTTCTAAATACCGCCGGGCCGTTAACATCGAGATATGGATTAAAGCGATAAAAAGCCTGGAGGCTGGTATCGGGTTTAATAATTGCAGGAATGATAACCGAATCTCTTTTTTGCCGTGCCGTATCTATTCTAAGCGAGTCTTTAACGGTAATATTTATTGTATCAGTTGTAATAATAGCGGGGGCTGGCTTAATACTCTCTGCCTGGCCAAAAACCCCGGGGCAAAGCATTACAAGAAAGATTGTAAAAATTAAGAAAACTATCCGGGGAAATATTTGGTTCATGTAAGTGCTGCAAATGTATCAAGTGCATTTAAAAAGGGAAATAGATTTTAGCTTTTATGTAAGAACATCTTGCTTTAAAAATAATTTACAAAGCCGATATGGATTTTGGATTGCCTGATCTGAAAAGGAAGATCATCTCTTTTGCCAACTGCCCAACTAAGATTTATCATACTGTTTTTCGTTTCTATTGCCAGTCCAAGCCCCCCACCAATATAGCCATGGCTGTATTGCAGATCCTGGTCCTTATATCCTGCATATCCGCCGTCAGAAAAAGCAAAGAAATAAGAATTGCGGCCGGTCAAAAACCGGTACTCGGCAGTTGCAACGGTATAGCTTCTCGCAAAAATTGATTCTTCATCAAACCCACGCAGTAACCTGGAACCTCCTACCTGGAATAATTCGTTGCGGTAATAATTCTGGCTTTGATACCAACCGGCATTTACCGCGAGTTTCAAAACAGTAAGCCTGCCGGTCTTTATATAAGTAGCAGTTTTTAATTTAACCCGTAACTGGTAGGTTTTTAGTTTTACGGTATCGTACAAACTTTCATAGGTATAGCTTGGTTCAAGCGGATCTTTTAATGCCGTAATGCTGCTGTTCTTTTTTATTTTTTTAAGACCTGCAATACCGCTGAAAAATAGTTCAAGGCCGCGGCGTGGGTTTAACCGGTAATCAGTAGTATTCCATTCGTATTCAATACCAAGATTACTGGATGATACATTTGAAAGGTCGGGTAAACGCCTGTTTGCTTTGATACTATGGGTATCAACATAGGTAACATTAGTACTCAATTGCTGAAAAAAAACTTTAGCTGTTTTTGACCCGGTAAAATCGTAGGGCACTCCTAGCCTGAAGTTGATATTTACAAATTGCGTGTCTTTTTTAAACAGTTCGAAAGCAAAATCAACCCCGGCCTGGCTGTTAAATAAATAGGGCTGTTGGTATAAAAGGTTTAATCGCGGCGATCGATACTGTATTTGCTGCCAGTTAATTCCCATGGTTTCGCCCGAATTAAAAGCGTTGCGCAGTAGAATGTTTGCTTCTCCGCTGAGCAATAGTTTATTACCAGGTGTTTGGGTGCTGGCAGGTGCCAATCCAATCAATGCATTTATAATATTGCTACGTCTTTGTTTTAGATAAATGTTCACTACACTTCCGCTTCCCAGCATATCTAACTGCCATGGCTGGCTGGCATCGGCAAAAGGCAATTCACCAATTCTCTGATCAATTTTATCTAATAATGCCTGCTGGTAAAGCATGCCTTTCTTAAGGTGGAGATACGGGTAAATAAAGGAAGGTTTTAGTTTAATCCCGATTACATGAATACTGTCTATTTTATATTTTGAACCTGGGTTTATTGAAAGTTTACCAAAGAGTGAATCACCTGAAAGCGTTACACTGTCCAGTCCAATACTTGCAAACGGGTAACCGGAAGCTGAAAAATAATCCAGGATTGCCTGTTGCCAAACAGCTAATTGATCGCCCGGAATAACGCTACCTTTTAATGGCGCACCGTTTTGAATTTTATTAATAATACCCTGGTACGCAAGAGGAACAGATACGTTACCCCACCGATAAACCGGGCCTGTAAAGATTTTTACAAATGCCTGGGCTGAGTCGTACCTGGCTGAGTCGACACTTGCGGCTAAATAACCTTTTGCGAGTAACAGGCGCGGCAATTGGCCCACGTATTGAATGGCAGCTTCGCGGTTCGGAAAGCTTGTTTTAAGTTTCAGTGATTTCAGCGACAGCTGTTCCGGTGAATATTGTATTAAATAGCTTTTTTGTCCATCGGCGATGGAGCAATATAAACCTGCTATAAAAACAAAAATCCATTTCATGTCAGAATTCAAAACTAATGGCTTGAGCAGAGTTGGCAATCTTTAAAGTTGGCCGCGCTGGCAGGATGCTGCATTTTTGCTTGCGTTTTAAACGAGCTCTAAATATCGTCAATGGCAGGTATCTACATTCATATTCCCTTTTGCCGAAAGGCTTGCCATTATTGCAATTTTCATTTCTCAACCTCCCTGCACCGAAAACCAGCCTTGCTCGAAGCAATAAAGCAAGAAATATATACAACGGTTTTTCCTGCTGGTGTGGTACCTGAACGGAACATTGAAACGGTTTATTTTGGCGGCGGTACCCCAAGCCTCCTGGAAACAGAAGAACTTGTTGCTATACTGGATGCAATGAAGCAAAATTACCAGGTTAATGAAAATGCTGAAATAACGCTCGAATCAAATCCTGATGATATTACGGAAGAAAAGTTATCCGGCTGGAAAAACGCTGGTATTAATCGTTTAAGCATTGGCATACAATCTTTTTTTGAAGATGATTTGAAATGGATGAACAGGGCACATAATGCGGCACAAGCAAAAGCTTGTATTGCTTTGTCAAGGCAGTATGGTTTCAACGACCTGACCATCGACCTGATTTATGGTACACCCACCCTTACTGATCAACAATGGCAGGATAATGTAGCCACTGCATTATCGCTTGGCATCAATCATTTAAGTTGTTATGCGCTTACAGTGGAAGCTAATACGGCGCTCAATCATTTTATCCAAAAAGGCAAGTTGCCGCCTGTTGATGAAGAAAAACAGGGAAAACATTTTGAATTGTTGGTTCAGTGGATGGAAGAAGCTGGTTTTGAACAATACGAGATCAGTAATTTTTCGCGGCCCGGTCATCAAAGCAGGCATAACAGCAATTATTGGTCAGGAAAAGCTTATTATGGATTTGGGCCAGCAGCGCATTCGTTTGATGGCAATAAAACACGCTGGTGGAATATTGCAAATAATGCTATTTACAGTGAAAAAATAATGGCAGGTAAAACGGTCTTTGAAAGCGAAATATTAACTCCCGTTCAGCGGCTTAATGAAATTATCATGACCAGTTTAAGAACAATGCAAGGGTTAGATCTTACTGTAATTGATAAGCAAATCGGTCAGCTTTCAAATACTGGCATGTCACGGGTAAATTTTTACCAGCAATTAGAAAAGAACGCTGCAGAAAATTTATTGACATTTGAAGACGACCGCGCAATCTTAACCAAAAAAGGCAAATTTTTCGCAGATGGAATTGCGTCAGGTTTGTTTCTTTAAACGTGAATCGTGAGATGTCAGTGGTCAGTGGTGAGTGCTCCGCGATTTGATTTCACTCTAGCCATTAGTCGTGTTGCGTTCAATGATTTTCCCTTTTGTATAATCGTGCGTTCGCAGCAAATAATGTAAAACATTTCGTTTTTCACATTATAGAATTATTGCAATAAGAAGTACCTCTAATTCTTGATTTTCATTCGTGTTTTATTCGTGCATTCGTGGCAATTCGCAATTCACTTCCCCCTCGACTATTTCAATGCTTGCTCAATATTTACAAAGCCCTCATCGGCCGGCATTTCTTCCCATAATATTTCGTAGATCGTTTTGGCAATCGGCATCTCCGCCTGTATAATTTTATTGATCTCAAAAAGGCCTTTGCTGGCTGGAAAACCTTCTGCTACCATATTCATTTCAAGCTGTGCCACTTTTACACTATAGCCTTTTCCTATCATGTTGCCAAAGGTTCTGTTGCGGCTGAATAAGGAGTAACAGGTCACCAATAAATCACCCAGGTAAACACTACTGGCATAATTAATTTTATCGGTATCAGGTGCCGCTTTGTGCTCCATCACTTTGCGAAGAAAATGTACCATTTCATCAGCTGCATTAGCGATGTAAACACTTAAGAAATTATCTCCATATTCAAGCCCGTGTGCGATACCAGCACCAACGGCATAAATATTTTTCAATACAGCTGCATATTGCGTTCCCCAGATGTCGTGGCTTACTACTGTATTTAGATAATAGGTTTTAAAATATTCAGCAATATTTTCGGCAGTAGAAACATCTTCACCGCTAAAAGTAAGATAAGATAATTTTTCAGCGGCCACCTCTTCTGCATGGCAGGGACCCATGATATTATAAAAATCTCCAACTGCTACATTAAATCGTCCGGCAAGATATTCATTCAATAATAAATTACTTCCCGGTAGCACGCCTTTAACTGCGGAGATGATTTTCTTTCCATTGAAAATAGTTGCGGGCAAGGCATCAAAATGATTAGATAAATACGACGAAGGAATACAAACCACCAATGCATCACTATTGGTGATAACCGTTTGCAGGTTATCGTCCATAACCAGTAAACTGGTATTAAAATACACAGAACTTAAATAATGTGGGTTATGCTTCCTTGATTGAAATTGCTCTATCATTTTCCGGTTCCTGATCCACCAATTGATCTGGTGATCATTGTCGGTTAGCATTTTTGCCAGGGCTGTGGCCCAACTTCCGCCGCCTATTATTCCAAATTTCATTTGATGAAAATAATGGCGAAGTATATTTCGGGCGCAAAAATTTTATAGCGTCACGGTTTAATTGGAATAAATGAACTGATTATTTATTTAAATAGGACATGGACATTCAAAGAAAAACCCGTTTTGGTATTGAAACCAAAACGGGTTGTCTGCAGCTATTTATGCCAGGTTATTTTTTTACTTCAAACAATTTATTCTTATCCACCACTTTTACTTTCATACCATCTTTCAAAACTTTATAGATCGTATTATACGGCTCAGAAACTACCTGGTCCCCTGCCTTTAAACCATCTGTGATTTCGATATAACGGGTGTCCTGTATACCAGTAGTCACCACCCTCTTTTTAACCGTGCTTGCGCTATCTAATACAAAAACAACTATTTGTTTTTCATCATCATCAGCAGACACTGGCGCGGCATCATCCTGCCCAACACCTTTTGATTCGTCTTTTTGATCATTACCCTCTTCTTTTTCAAATTTATCCCTGGTGGTCACGGCATTTATCGGAACACTTAAAACATTGATTTTAGTTTTAGTTTGGATGTCAGCGCTTGCTGTCATACCCGGCCTGAATGGAAAACTCCTTGGCTTCGCTGGATCAATCAAGTCTTCGTAGGTTGAAAGCAAAAGCCTGATAAACACTTTATAGTTGGTGACGTCGGTGGAGTTGGTGGTGGCAGCACTTACAGCACCATTCTGGCTACTCGCAATCTGGTAAACCAGCCCCTTGAATTTCCTGTTGATATAAGCATCTACAGTTACTACAGCACTATCTCCAATATGTACTTTGGGTATGTCATTTTCTGTTACATCTACCCTGATTTCGATACTGCTTAAATCGGCCACCCGCATCATTTCTGTACCCGCCATTTGTGCTGTTCCTACAACCCGCTCACCTTTTTTTACATTCAATAAACTTACTACACCATCCATTGGCGCAACCAGGGTGGTGCGGCTTACATCTTTACTTGCTCTTGCCAAACTTGCCCTTGCACTTTGCACCGATGCACGACCAGCGTCAATTGAACGCAGGGTTGCATTGTATTGAGATTTTGCATTGTTGAATGCATTTTCTGCGGTTTCAAATTCAGCCCTGCTGATTACTTTGTCATTAAGCAATTGCTTTTGGCGATTGTAGGTAAGTTCCGCCTGGTTCATAGCACTTTTTAATCCTTCCAATTGTGCTTCTGTATTACCCACCTGGAATTGTTGCTGGTTTACAACAGCAGAAGCTTGTTGTTGCTGAATAGCATAGATATCTGCAAAGATCCTCGCAAGTACCTGGCCTTTTTTTACACTATCGCCTTCCTGTACGTTCAGCTCGGTAATTTCACCACTAATATCCGGGCTAACTTTAACTTCTATCTCAGGATAGATTTTACCGCTTGCATTAACCGTTTCAATAATGGTACGGGTTGTTGCTTTTTCAATAGCAACCTCGGTACCTTCCTTTGTACCAATTTTGCCCGCTTTTTTCAGGGCCAAAAATATTATCGCTAACACCACCAGTATACCAATAATCCATTTCAATTTCTTACTCATATTCTATTTTTTATGCTGCCTTCCAGCACTATATTAAAACCATCGAATTTCCGCTGGCCAACTTTTTCCCGATTACAATTTGATACTGTTGTACTTATAAAATTCCAACACTTTTAACCGGAAAATATAATCGTATTGAGAGGAGACTACATTCAGTTTTGCCCTTTGAAGATTAGACTGCAGGGTTATCAGGTCGAGGGTTGGCAATAACCCGATATCGTATCGTTTTTTACCTAAGTTATAAGACTTTTCAGCCGTCTCTACAGCTTTTGTGCGGCTGTTAAAAGTTTGCAATGCACTCGTTGCATTTTGATAGGCCTGGTAAACATCCTGCTTCAATGTTTGGCTATCTGCTAATGATTGTAAACCAAGGTTCACTTCATTCAATTTGGCTCTTTGCCATTGCGTACGTGCCTGATGACCATTGAAGATTGGCACGTTCAGGCTAACGCCAAAGCTTTGCCTGAAGTTACGGTCAAACTGGCGGAACACATTGGCGTCCTGCACACCCGGGTATTTTTGACTGGGAGTGTAAACGGGGAAATTTGTGCCATTAAATGGTACATAAAGCGATGAAGGCAAATAAGAAATTTCAGGAGTTCCTACGTTGATGGTTTTTTGAGCACTGGAATAACTCGAATTCAGGTTGCCAAATGCGCCTAACGTGGGATACATCTGGCCTCTTGCAACAGCTGTATTCTTCTGCGCAGCTTTTACCCTAAGTTCATTGGCGAGCTGAAGAGGTTGTGTTTTTACTGCTTCAGAAAAAACAATTGCCGGATCCAGGTCTGTTAACGGCATAACCGGTATGAGTTCAGCCGGTGGCGTAACAATATCGAAGGGAGCGGCAGCATCCAGATTAAGCAGTGCTTTTAACGAAAGCAAGTTTAACTGGTACTGGCTTTGCGCTGTAATCAGTGTAGCAGTATCTGTTGAAAGTTGTGCTTCCAATTCGGCAGCGTTTAATTCGGGGAGGCTTCCCGCGTCAACTCTTTTCCTGGTGGCGAAGAGCTGTTCTTTAGTTTGAGCTACCTGTACTTCGGCAATTTTTGCCTGCTCAAACGATAAAAGGGCTTGTAAATAACCAGCTGAAACATTTAATGAAATATCTCCTCTTACTTTATCTGTTTGAGCTTTATTTGCGGCAACTGTAAGCTTATTTGCTTCAATTGTATTTTTTATACTGAAAAAATTGAATAGCGTAACACCACTCTGCAAACCCATATTTAAAAAAGAGATCGCCTGGGTGGTAAACTGGTTGGTGGTAGGATCCACGCTGCGGCCAAACTGCTCACCGCCATTTCCCTGTAGGTTAGCGGTAGGCCAGCGGCTATCTTTACTTTGCAGGTAAATCAACTCGCTCAGGCGCTCCTGCACTTTGCTTTGCTGAACACTGATATTATTAGCAACTGCATAATCAACGCAACGCCTCAAATCCCATTTTTCCTGCGCAAAGGCAGGTACCGTAAAAAGCCAACCAATGGTGATGGCTAACAAAACTTTCCTCATGTTGCCACGAAATTACAGTAACCGAACCCTAGTTAAAAAAAATTGGATGAGTGGTGATAAAAAAGCATTTTACTACCTGGATTGCTGATTAAGCAATTGGTTTGCAGTACTATGCTATAATTTTGCAATCAACGCGTTATTAAAAGACTTGCTGCCTGCTATTTTTACAAGGTTTCAAATCAATGTAAAACGAAGTTAATGCAGATATGTAAATGCCTGGTCGAGATCGGCTTGCAGGTAAGCGGCCTCTTCCAGCCCGATGTACAACCGCAACATGCGATGTTCGCGGTTACCAGGGTTGAAATGTTCTTTCTTTATACCTGCCAATCTTGGAATTAGCAGGCTCTCATGGCCGCCCCAGCTTACTGCCATTTTTATATGTTTGAGGTGGTTACAGCAATTTTCTATATCAGTGAAAGTAGTAGATTTTAAAACAATGGTCACCAGCCCGCAAGCACCTTTCATTTGCTGTTTTGCCAGCTCGTACTGTTTGAAATCTTCATCAAAAGGAAAAATAACAGTTTCAACTTTAGAATGTTGTTTTAACCAGGCTATCATTGTACCCGTAGTATTAGTTATATGAGCCAGCCGCATAGGTAACGTTCGCAAACCACGTAACAATAACCACGCATGAAACGGCGTACATCCGCTGCCCGTTGTAAGGTATTCGCTGTTAAAAATTTTCGCCATTTTCTCATGCGAACCCGTGAGCACACCCGCAACTACATCGCTATGGCCCCCGATATATTTGGTGGCCGATTGCAGTACCAAATCAATGCCGAATGCAATAGGCTTTTGATAAAGTGGCGAGCAATAACTATTGTCGATGATGGTGGTAATATGGTTAGCTTTCGCCAATGCCGCTACAGCCGAAAGATCCTGCAGTTCGTAGGTCCAGCTGTTTGGCGATTCGAGGTAAAATATCGTAGTATTAGGTTGCACGGCGGCTTGCCAGTTAGCTATATCCGTTCCATCGATATAGGTGGTAGTTACATCAAATCTTTTGAGAATTACATCAAATAGTTTCTTTGCCCAGGTATACGGCGCTTTAACACTAACAATATGATCACCCGCTTTTACAAAAGGCAATACCGAACAAAAAATGGCTGATGCCCCGCTGTTAAATACCAGGCAATCTTCCGCGCCATCGAGTGCTGCTAATTTCTTCCGAAGGATATCAATTGTAGGATTGTTTCCCCGGCTGTATAAAATAGCATCGTATTCATCTGCAAATGCTTTGCGCAGATCATCCACTGTATTAAACAGGAAATTACTGGTTTGAATAATGGGTGGTGCTACGGCATTAAAGTACTCGCTGTGTTCTTCGCCCAATTCATTTAAAATGTATGAAAGATCCATGGGGTAAAAATAAAGCATGCAAAGGAATGCAAGGGTCGGTAATACAAATACAGGGAGGGCGCACGCCGCCAATTGTCACCCTGAGCTTGTCGAAGGGCATGGGCGGCGCCGGGCTGTCGGTAGTAGTGGCCCCAACGCTCTAAACCTTAGCGCAAGGCCAGCTACTACTGCCCATCCCTTGCGCACGGATGCAGCAGCAAAACTGGCTTCGGTTGGTTTCTATGAATAAATTGACTTAACGACAACATTCAAACATGAAATTTACAGGGGTTTGAATAACAATATCTCAACAGCCTTAAAAATCAGGGCTATAGAAATAAAGAAGGGAACAATTTCCAAAAGCCACCATCAATTAAAATTATAATCAATTAAGCTATAATTTGTGCATGCAACAATGCTATTGCAGGCAAGGCGGCTTACAACCTTAAGCATGAAAAAGACGTTTATATTAATTTTATTTCTTAGTATCTTTTTAGTTCAGACGTATGGACAAACCTCAAAGTATCAATTTGCAAAAAAAGTATTCAGAAAAGAATACATAAAACAGGAATTTGAGACATTTAATATAAGAATAGAGAAGATTGATAAGAGCACATTTCGGTACGGGGACAAACTGATGAAAGTAGATACTAAAGATACTTGTCTTATGACGATTTTCTCTCTGGGAATTTTTCACCCGGACGTTATTAGCGGAAAACATACAATCAAGACATTGACAAAACCTCAGCTGGATACAATGTCAACAAAAAGCCAGTTATTTTACAACTTATCTCGTAATGACACTATAAGCATTGGAGATGTTCAAGAACTAGAAAAAACTAATCCTAATTGTAAAACAAAACGATTCGTTTTTTGGCTGTATAGAGAAGGCATAGCAAATACGAATGAGTGCTATTTTGAATTATATAATAATCGGGGGACCAAAAAAATGAGACTTGAGAAGTATATTGAGGGTAGTAGAATGACATTTTTTTACAAAGGCACAATTGGAATCTAAAGCTGCTCATTCTGAAGCAATGACGAACTGAGATTTAAAACAGGAAGAAGTCTTTTAAGATCGGCTTTCAAATTTTATCTTTTTAAATAACAAAAAAACGAACTCACTTGCAGAAAGTGCAAAATACACGCTGGAAAAAATGGAATACTTAGTAAAAGATCGAAAACTTAAATTGAAATACGAGCATGGCAAGGGCGCCTGGACATATCATCTTCAAATTCCCAATACAAAACACATTTCTGGAAAATGGGGATCGTTAAAAGTTTACGGCACAATTGACGATTATAAAATTGAAGGCATTAATTTATTTACCATTACAGGACAAGACAAACTGATTTCAATAAACAACAAAATAAGAAAAGCAATAAACAAAAGCGGTGGCGATATAGTAACAGTCACGCTTCAAATACTAATTTTAAAAGAACAGGTTACTGAAAAAGAGATTTTAGAAACCTTCCAGGACTCCGGAGTTTTCAAAACATTCAATAAACTTGCGGAAGATGAAAGAAATAAAAACATTAAAAAAATTTTATTACTAAAATCCGAAGAACAGAAGATAAAAGCAATTTCCAAACTTGTTGACCAATTAAGCAGAGGCAATATTTAATTCAACTTCATCAATTTCATTTTAAAACTTAGATAACTTTATGGAGTAGTTTGTACGAAATTTTTACATATGAAGTTTACTGAAACGACATCCAATAGATTTAATTTTCATTTACCTTACCTATTTGATATTACTCAATTTGGCGAAGTGTTTACAGTAATTTAATTTGACAAGATTGAAATAACCACGGAATCACAATCCACAACATAAAATTCCTGCTTATATACCTGATCATCTTTTTGATACATGAATGAAACAGATCAAATCCGACGACTTGATACCTATTATTTAAATTTAGAAGAACCAAATAAAAGTTGTTTACTTGCTTTGCGAAACATTATTCTTGAACAAGACGCAGCAATTACCGAAACACAGAAGTATGGAATGCCGTGTTTTTGTTTCAAGAAAAAAATATTCTGTTATTTATGGACAGATAAAAAAACAGGCGAACCATATATCCTAATGGTGGAAGGCAAGCATCTTTTTCATCCTGCACTGGAAACAGGCAAGCGTTCGAAGATGAAAATATTAAGGGTTAACCCCAACAAAGATTTACCGGTAAAAACGATCAAAGAAATCTTGCAAACATCATTAGACTTACACAGGGTAAATAATTAAAAGGCCAGGGAAAAATATTTGAACAATTAGTCATGCCATTCACCATTTATTGGGATGACACCTTGTTTAACGCCAGTTTATTTCTGATAATTTTAGTCGTTACTGCTAAGATCAACAAGCGATAAATTCTTCCTTGCCGGTGCCGTTAATACTTCACCGTCACAGGTAAATCTTGATCCATGACAGGGACAGTCCCAGCTCTTTTCGGCATTGTTCCAATTTACGGTACATTTTACATGCGTACAGGCCGGGTTCACTGCATGAATATTTCCATGTTCGTCTTTGTAAATGGCAACCCGTTCGCCTTCATACTTTACAATTCTTGCTTCTTCATTAGCGAGGTCGGCTAGTTCAGTTAATTTTTTACCAGGGAATACAGACTTTGCCAGGATGCCTACTACATCTGCCGATTCTTTTACAAATTCTACAAACCCCGCTACCGGTTTTATTCGGTTTGGATTAAATGTTTTGTGCAAAGGATGTGGAATGTCTGTAATTAGATCCCGGAGTAAGACGCCGGACAAGGTTCCTAACGTGATGCCATTGCCGCTAAAACCAGTTGCTACAAATTGATGTTCCGCATGACCGGGTAAATGTCCAATATAAGGCAGGCCATCAGTAGGTTCGAAGTATTGCGACGACCACCTGAATACCACCTGTTCAACATCGTAAGATTTCCGCAAATAAGCTTCCAATCTTTCAAAACAATGCCGGGTATTTTCTTCATGGGCTGTTTTGTGATCCTCACCACCATATACCAAATACTTTTTATCATCTATCACTTGTGTTCTGAAATAATGATAAGGATCATACATGTCATAGGCCAGGTCTTCAGGGTAATTATCATCGTTTAACGTAACGGCCATTGCATAGCTTCTGTAAGGTGCACAACGAAAATGCAACAGGTTAACACCGGGTGGAATATGCGTGGCATAAACAATATCCGTTGCACGCAAATTGCCGAGCGATGTTGTAATAATAAGCGGCGATTCATCATCTACTTTTTCTACCCGGCAATGCTGCGCAATTATACCCCCCGCAGCTTCAAATGCAGCTGCTAAACCATAAATATATTTTGTAGGGTGCATGCTTCCCTGTTCACCGGCAACAGCGGCTTTTGTAAATGGAAATCTTACCGGTGTATAGCCGGTAAATTTCATATTTATACCCACGCTGTTCGCAGCATCTACCATCTCTTGCAGCAACTTGCTTTGCTTGTCGTCCTGTGCATAAATAAAAGCCCTCTGATCGGCAAATTCGCAATTAATATCAAAGTCATTTACATTAGCCTTTATCAACGCCAGGGCTTGCCTGCAACCGTCTGCTACCAGCTGTGCATCTTTTTCCCCGAATTTCTTGATGATATCGCTGTAAGGTGTATCCAGTAAGGTATTGATATGTGCTGTTGTGCCACCGGTTGTTCCAAAGCCAATGTTATGTGCTTCAGCCAGCAAGCATTTTTTGCCAGCCTGTTGTAACAGCAAGGCTGTAGTGATGCCAGTGATGCCTCCGCCAACAATTACAACATCAAATAAGGCATTGTCTACAAACGCAAATTCTTTTGGCTGATAATCGGGGATATTATTCTGCCATAAACTTTCACAGGCACCGTCTCTTTTCATACAATCATTTTTATCGAAGTAGAAAAAACAGTGCCTGTAAGTGAGTGATCTGCTGCTGGTTATTGAGCGGCAATAAATCTAAGTTTTAATAGTTGCGCAGTATAGTTCTGTTACAAATCAACTCAAACTAAAGGAATACTTATCTGGAGTGCACTTATAGGTAGGTAGAACCGCCTGCCTGCAATCATGGTCACTTTGCTAAAGTTTACATCGCCTTCAAGGACTGGCAGTAGTTGCGCCATGATCAACAAAAGGACTATACCATTTGATGGTGAACTATGCCGTTAAGGATTTCCATGATTTTCATGCAACGGGCTCTGTAGTGGCCGCGTATCAAATCGATGGTTCCAGTCTGTCGCTCAACAAAATCCAGCTCCATCTTCTACGTGCCCTTTATATACGTTGTATCTTAACGATGGGAGTAGCCCATCCTCAACAATCAACCGGCTATAAGAGTATGAGCCCTGTAAGGGCGAAGTAACATAACGATGGGAGTAGCCCATCCTCAACCATCAACCGGCTATAAAAGTATGAGCCCTGTAAGGGCGACGTATCATAACGATGGGAGTAGCCC
>JAZKGP010000018.1:291523-315289 GCA_040385845.1 Bacteroidota bacterium
AGTAGCCCATCCTCAACCATCAACCGGCTATAAGAGTATGAGCCCTGTAAGGGCGACGTATCATAACGATGGGAGTAGCCCATCCTCAACCATCAACCGGCTATAAAAGTATGAGCCCTGTAAGGGCGATGTATCATAACAAAAAGGGCAGCCATCGTTTATGCATCAAACACCGGTACTTTCTTCCTGAAAAGGAAAAAAATCCCTAAGAACAAGAGCAATAATAACACCCCGATCAGGGCTGCTTTCCAGTTGTCGATAACTACTGCTGTTGCAACTACCGTATAAGCCAGCATAAATAAAATGGTAATAACAGGAATAAGTTTTGCGATGGAGCCTTTTACCAGTTGTTGATTAACTTTTTTCCTGCGCAAAATCAGTAAGGCAGCAGCGGCAGTTACAAATCCGAGTGAATCAAGAAAGATAGAAAAGCCAAGTATATTATCAACACCCTTGCCAAAAAAAACTACGATGATAGTTATAGAACTAAAAGCAATTAGAGAGGGAACCAGTGCACCCGTTTTTGGATGCTGGTAAGAAAAAAGTTTTGGCAACACATTATCTTCACTCATTGCAAACATCACCCTTGGATTGCTCATAAGCAAAATGTTTACATAGGCCAGAACACTAATAAACATGGCAAAGTCAAACAGCTTTCCGCCAATCTTTCCAAACCATGCTTCAAACAAAAGTGCGCCTATGGAAGTAGCGTTTTTCATTGATGAAAAACCAATCACATTTACATAAGAATAATTGACAGCGAGGTATAAGATGATAACAACAATTATCCCGATAAGGATGCCTTTTTGCATAGTACCGGTATCTTTTACTTCACCGCCAAAATTGATCGTTTGCTGGTAACCGCCATAGGTAAACGACACAGCCACCATACTGATGATTAGCAACAGCCAGCCATTGCTTCCATCATATGTACGAACAGGATCACTATTATGCGCATGTGGCTCTACTACCTGCCCACTGAAAACGGCTGAAATAAGTATGAGTACCAGGGCAACTTTTATAACCATTAAGATATTCAGCGTACGGCTGCTGGTTCGCAGCCCCATGAGGTTTACCACGAAAAATATAGAGACGGCCAGGAGCGATAGACTTACATTGAAAACCTGGCCTATTTGTTTTCCAAATAACAAGTCGCTACAATATTCAGCACCAATTAATGCCACTACAGCCAGGGAAGCGGCATTGCTAATGAGAATGAGAATGTTGATGGTAAAACCTACCGACGGATGATACGCGTAGGAAAATACTTTATAATAGGCACCCACTACAGGAAGCCTTGTTCCTATTTCCGCAAAAATAAAAGCACCCATCAAAGCAATTAAGCCACCAATAATCCAGGCACTGTAAAAAATACTTTCTGTGCCACTTTTTGCAGCAATACTGGCGGGCGTTTTAAAAATACCCATACCTATTACAAGACTTACTACAATAATGGTAAGATCAAATAGGTTTAATTGCGTTCTTTGCTTCATACAACTACAATAAATTAATTAAAGGGCCGGCATAATTTTTAACCTGCCGGAGAAAGATAATGCTTATAAAAAACACTGATCACTTCAGGCAGTTAAAAGTAATGGTTTGGCTGTTATTGCAGTGCAGCCTTTGTTTTGCGCAACAAACAGATTCGCTCTGGACTTCCGGTGATACCCTTACTGCTACAATAAAAGCATATGAAATAAACCGTTCGGCCAATAGCATTCCAGCCGCAATCAGTATAATCGACCAGGTCGATTTACAGCGCTTTTCCAATACCAGTTTATTGCCTGCTTTAAATATGCAGCCCGGCGTACGCATGGAAGAACGAAGCCCCGGAAGTTACCGGCTTAGCATGCGTGGCAGCAGTTTACGATCACCCTTTGGTATCAGGAATGTAAAAGTGTATTTAAACGATATCCCGTTCACCGACCCGGGTGGTAACACTTACCTCAATCAGCTTGATGCACGGAATATCAATAACCTCGAAATAATTAAAGGGCCTGCCAGCAGTTTGTATGGCGCCGGATCAGGCGGTGCCGTTTTGATTCATACTTCGCCTTCTATTTTTAGAAAAGAAGCAACGATAGAATTATTGGGAGGCAGTTATGGATTAGGTACTATACATGCTGCAGTAAATTTTGGTACAGAAAATTCGCGTAACAAAATACAATTTACGCACCAGCAAAGCGACGGGTGGCGGGATCATACCAATATGCGCAGGGATATCGCAATGTTTGAAAACAATCTTCGCATCAGCAATAAACAAAATCTTCAAACACTATTATTATATGGAGACCTTTATTATCAAACTCCCGGTGCATTAACACTTGCCCAATACACCGCAAACCCACGTGGTGCAAGGCCTGCAGCCGGTGTATTTCCGTCAGCTACTACCGCAAAAGCTGCCATCAGTCAACAATATTTTTTAGCTGGGTTTACCAACACCTATGCCATTAGAAAGAACTGGAAAAATAGTACGGCGGTATACGGTGCAGCAAGCTGGTTTAAAAATCCCACATTTCGGTTATACGAAAAAAGAACAGAACCGCACGCAGGAGGCAGAACCGTTTTTACAAACGATATTATTGCAGGAAAACATTTATTGCATATTGTGTATGGTGCTGAAGTTCAAAGTGGAATTTTCAGTAGTCAAACATTTAGAAACAAGAATGGAACACCGGACACAATTCAAACAAATGACGAAATAAACAATTGGCGATATAGTTTATTTACACAGGCAGAATGGCTGATTAACAGCAGCTGGAATATAACGGCAGGGGTTAGTTACAACAAATCTCATATAGGTATAGAAAGATCACTGGTATATCCGGTAACAAACCAGCAAAGAGATTTCAACAGCGAAATAGCTCCCCGCATTGCTGTTATGAAAAGCTTCAAACATATTAATATTTATAGCACAGTGAGTAAGGGATTTTCGCCACCTACATCAGCGGAATTACTGCCTGGAACAGGTATTATTAATGCGACATTAACTGCGGAACAGGGAGTTAATTATGAAGCTGGCATTAAAGCGAATTTATTCAATGAAAAACTTGAATTAAACATTGCAGTTTATCACTTTAATGTCACAAATGCTATCTCTCTGCGCAGAGATCTTACGGGTGGTGATTACTATGTTAATGCAGGCAAAACAAAACAAAACGGTGTTGAATTATTTAGCAAGTTTACTCTCGTAAAAAACAACAATAGCTTTATTAATTCAGTAAATATTACTGGCAGTTATACCGGTAACTATTACAGCTATTTAAATTATAAAGTAATAGAAGCAGATTATTCCGGCAAACAATTACCCGGAATCCCGGAACACACTTTTATTGCAGCATTGGATGCAACAGCAACGCCAGGTTTGTATTTAAACCTGACTTATCAATTTGTGGACGACGTTGCATTGAACGATGCAAATACAGCTTCTGCTGACGCATATCATTTATTAAGTGCGCGGCTGGGATATAAAATAAAAATAAAACAAACACACCGCTTTGACCTGTTTGTTGCAGGTGATAATCTGTTAGATAAAATTTATAGCCTGGGGAATGATATAAATGCAGCTGCAGGGAGGTACTACAATGCTGCTGCCCGGATAAATTTTGCGGCCGGTATTTCCTGTTCATTTGGCGCATCAAAATAATCCACCTTCAGCAACTTCTCCTTTACATTAAAATGGTATTGGTTTGAAGGATTTACCGCAGTTTGCCAGTCATCATTGGATTTAATTTCTTTTGGCCAACCGCGTTTGTTGCGCCACATTTGCCGGTGTAACGGTTCCTGGTTTCATTTCCGGGATTAAAAGGGAAGTTCGGTGCAATACCGGCGCTATCCCCGTAGCTGTAACAGCATTGTAACTGGTTGTAAATAAGACTAAAAACTGATTTACATGCCAATTATGCAAGGTGAAAATTATACCACTGTTTTCATGATTATTCATGCTTAATGGGAAGGTGTTCACCTGGTATGCTGAAGCCAGAAGACCTGCCGCTATATTTTTTTTCATCAATGCTTTCGGAGGAAAGGCTTGGGGATGTAAAAGTTATTGAACATGCTGCAACATGTAACCAACAACCATACTTACATTTTCTCAAATTTTTTAATCGAAGGCGGTAAACCTCACTAAAATGCTTAAAAACAAGCAATGGATGATGCTGGGAACCGCTTTAATGCTGGCTTCCCTTGTCCTTGGACAAAAAGATTCGGTACAAACTGCTGTATTGAACGATGTAATTATTACTGCAAATAAAGTCGAACAAAAACAAAGCAGTACCGGCAAAGTAGTTAGTGTAATCACCAAAGAACAGATTGAAAAAAGTGCCGGCAAATCAGTAAGTCAATTGCTGAATGAACAAGCCGGCATAACAATCAACGGTGCATTAAACAATGCAGGTAGTGTGCAAACAACGTTTATGCGGGGGGCCTCCTCTGGCCGTACTTTGTTATTACTGGACGGTATTCCTATGAACGATCCGTCGATGATCAACAATGAATTCGACCTCAATTTGTTTTCTTTAAATGATGTAGAAAGAATCGAAGTTTGCCGGGGTGCACAATCTACATTGTACGGCTCTGACGCGGTAGCCGGTGTTATCAATATCATTACTGTGAAAAAAGATATTAATAAACCAGTAAATGTAAAAGCAACTATTAGCGCAGGAAATTTTAATACTTTCAAAGGCAATCTGCAACTGTATGGTAAACTGAAAAAGTTTAGTTATACCACGCGTTATGCAAAACTTTATACCAAAGGCTTTTCATCAGCTTATGATAGCAGCGGAAAAAGCAATTTCGACAAAGACGGTTACAATGGGGATGTAACAAATGCAACAGCCCGTTACGATATAAACAAACAACTTGCTGTAAAAACTTACCTGCAATACAGCAGGTATAAAACAGATGTGGATGCCAGTATTTTCAGGGATGATAAAGACTTTGTAGTTACCAATAAAAATTTGACCACAGGTGCCGGAATCGAATATAGAACCGATTTGTTATCGCTCACGGGCAATTATCGCTATAGCGATGTAAACCGCAATTATTTTAACGACAGTACCGATAACCCGGGTACACTGGGACGCGATGATTACTTTGGCAAATCACAATTTGTTGAAGTGTTTGCTAACATTAAAATGGGCAAATATGTTAGTTTTCTGCAAGGTGCAGATTACCGTTTTAATGGTATGAACCAGGAAAACTTTGGCACTTACCCCGCTTCTCCCTGGGGACCGGCAGGCAGTTTTGGTAGTCACCTGGATTCAACTATGAGCCAGGCATCATTATATGGTTCTTTATTTGTGCATACTTTGAATAACAAATTGAACATTGAATTAGGGGGCAGGTTGAATGTGCATTCGAGATATGGTAGCAATGGTACTTATACTTTCAACCCGTCTTATACCATTAATAATCATTTCAGGGTTTTTGGGAGCATTGCAACCGGGTTTAAAGCCCCAAGCGTATACCAATTATATTCCAGCAGTGGTAATCCTGACCTGGAAGCAGAATCTTCAGAGAATTTCGAGTTTGGAATTCAAAACATCAATAAAAAAATTACCAGCCGCCTGGTTTATTTTAACCGGAATATTGATAATGGCATCGACTTTGATTATAACAGTTTTACTTATTTCAATTACATCAAACAACGTGTTCAGGGTCTTGAATTTGAAACTGCTTTACAGGCAACTGAAAAATTCAGGATAACCGCCAACTACACTTTTTTAGATGCTAAAGAGCAAACCCAGAGCAGGGAAACCTTTAAAGACACGTCTTATAATTATGTGCTGCGCAGACCGAAGCATAATGTGAATGCTAACCTGGGTTATCAATTTACAAAAGCGTTGTTTGCAAGTGTAACAGGTAAGTATGTTAGCGATCGTAAAGATGTTGTTGGCTATATGGCAAAAGATATAAAACTGGATGCTTATTTTATACTGGGAACCTACGTGGAATACCAGTTAAATACTCATACAAGATTTTTTGCAGATCTTCAAAATATTACAAATAGAAAATTTTTCGATTTATCGGGCTATAATTCCATTCCGTTTATGATAAATGCGGGTGTAACTTGTAGCTTTTAAAATATTTAATACAGCGGGCTGTTTCAATGTTGTAAATTGAGAATATTGAAACAGCCTTTTTACATGGAGCAATCACCAAAATATGAGATAAAGTCCTGCCCGAGGTGCAGGCATTTGTTTGAATGTAAACCTTCGGAAATTGAGCGTTGTCAGTGTTTCGGGGTAGATCTCCCATTACATGTAAAAAGTTATATCCAAAAACGATACATAGATTGTCTTTGCCGCAAATGTTTATTACAGTTAAGCCAGCCACTTCATTTTGAAAACGACCTGGGTAGTGATTTCAAAACGTAATAATACTTTTGAAATGGCAGTTTCCGGCCATAATACAGCCTTCTAATTTTTCTTCAATTGCTGCGATTTTATATTAATGGTACACTAAAAGCAGCCATTCATTCCAGTTACCAGCTATTGCTTCTTTTTTAGTACATGGTTTGTTATGTTTACAGCATGAACCCTGATTCAGAAAATATTGTTTTTCAACTGGCAGCTGACTTTGTAAATAATACCGGCAGGCACCTGTTTCTAACCGGGAAAGCAGGTACCGGTAAAACCACTTTTCTCAAACACATACAGGCTACTACCCGCAAGAATTGCGTTGTGGTTGCCCCAACCGGCGTTGCGGCTATTAACGCTGGTGGCGTTACCATGCATTCTTTTTTCCAACTACCGCTCGGACCCTTTATCCCTGTACAGCACAAAAGCGTTGAAGACCAACAGGCAACAGACAAGCACAGTCTTTTTCGCAATATGCGCATCAATCGTAATAAGCGCAAACTAATGCAGGAACTTGAGCTGCTGATTATCGATGAAGTAAGTATGGTTCGAGGTGACATGGTAGATGCAATAGATACAATTCTACGTCATTTCCGCAGGCAGCCTGGACTTCCCTTTGGTGGAGTGCAGGTATTATTTATTGGTGACATGTACCAATTACCACCTGTGACCGTGGAACATGAATGGCAGTTGCTAAGCCAGTATTATGCAAGCCCCTTCTTTTTTGATGCACAGGTAATTCAACAGGCGCCGCCTTTATATATTGAATTAAAAAAGATCTACCGGCAAAGCGAACAACTGTTTATCGACCTGTTAAACAGGGTTCGAAACAACAATGCAGGTAATGGTGACCTTGAGATATTAAATAAAAAATATCGCCCCAATTTTTCACCTGCTGAAGGTGAAAAATACATCACGCTGTGTACACATAATTATAAAGCCGACCAGATCAATAACAGCGAACTTCAAAGGTTAACTACCAAACCCTTTACGTTTAAAGGAGAACTAACAGGCGAGTTTAGTGATAAAGCATTACCTGCAGAAATGATGCTGCAATTAAAATCAGGCGCACAGGTAATGTTCATCAAAAATGACAAAGGAGAAGCAAGGCGGTTTTATAACGGAAAGCTTGGAACGGTTCATGAAATTAAAGAGGATAAAATAACAGTACAACTTGATGGAAGTGAAGAACTGGTTGTTCTGGAAAAGGAAACCTGGCGCAATATCAGGTACAAACTAAACGACACACAAACAGAAATTGAAGAAGAGGAATTAGGAACTTTTGTACAATATCCCATTCGGCTTGCATGGGCTATAACTATTCATAAAAGCCAGGGACTCACATTCAAAAAAGCTATTATAGATGCCGGTCAATCATTTACTGCAGGACAAGTATACGTTGCATTAAGCCGATGCACTTCACTTGATGGTATCGTGTTATACAGTATTATTCATCCCCATAGTATCAATACCGATTACCGCATTATTGAATTCGCACAACGCGAATCAAAATATGATCACCTGGAAGTATTACTACAGGCTGAAAGAAAAGTTTTTGAAGCTTCCCGCCTTAAAAGATTATTCGACTGGAACCGAATTGTAACTACCATAGAAAATTGGCAGCAGGATATTTCTGATAAAAAAACAACACTTGCGAAAGAAGCCTTTTTAGTAGCCAGTGAATTGTTGGAAAAAGCATGCAAACAACAGGAAACATCATTGAAATTTCAACGCCAGCTGGATGGGATTATTGCAGCCATTGAGCTTCCTGAAAACCAGCAATTACTGGCAGAAAGAATGAATAAAGCCATTGGTCATTTTACAAAAAGTTTACACGATGAACTGGCGGAACCACTGGCAATACATATGAAAGAAGTGGCCAAACAGAAAAAAGTTGCGCAGTATATGGCACTGCTAACAGATGTTCATGCATTGATTTGGAATAAACTGGAAGATATTTGGCAGGCTGCTTATAACGATACCCGGTTTTGCGTAGGACTTCCGGAATATACACGTAAGGCCATTGTCTATCAACGACCTCCAAAAGCTCAACCTGGCGCAACTCGTCTCGAAACGCTGAAACAGTTTTTAGAAGGGGTAAGTATCGAGGAAATTTCACTGGTACGGCATTTGGCAAAAAGCACCGTTGAAGGTCATTTAGCCGAATGTATCGGCAAAGGTGAACTGGAGTTAGAAGCAGTGATGGCAGGTGAAAAGATCGCCGCCATTTTACCAATCATCGAAAAGCTGGGTTACACCAGTCTTACACCGGTTAAAGAGGCTCTCGGCGACAAGTATAGTTTCTCAGAATTACGCCTCGTGGCGCAGCATGTTAAAAAGACCATGGAAAATAAAATTCCAGTGGTTTGAGCGTTTAATTTAGGCGTAATATTGTCCCTCTGACATTTTAAAACGCCACAAAATGGAACGCAGACGATTCTTGCACAACACTGCCAGTATATTGGCAGGCTCTACTGTTTTTTCAGCCATCGACAACAAAGCATTTGCTATTTTCAACAATGGTATTGCCCCATCCGACCAGTTAAATATTGGTGCAATTGGTATAAAGGGGATGGGTTGGTCCAATGTAAGAGCAGCACTCAAAGTACCCGGTGTTAACCTGGTTGCTATTTGCGATGTCGATAAAAACGTCATCGCCGACCGGCTGGCCGACCTGGTAAAAATGAATATCAATACCAGCGGCATCAAAGTGTATGACAATTACAAAGCCATGCTCGATCAAAAAGACGTGGATGCCGTAATTATTGGAACTCCCGATCATTGGCATGCATTAATTATGACCGATGCAGTAAAAGCCGGCAAAGACGTATATGTAGAAAAACCGGTAGGCAACTCTATCGAAGAATGTAATGTGATGGTGCAGGCCCAGGAAAAAACAAACCGGGTGGTGCAGGCGGGGCAGTGGCAACGCAGCCAGCAGCATTTTAGAGATGCAGTGGCCTTTGTGCACAGTGGCCAGTTAGGCAATATTCGCACTGTAAAAGTTTGGTGTTACCAGGGGTGGATGAAACCCGGACCGGTTGTACCGGATAGTGCACCTCCGGCCGGAGTAGATTACAAGCAATGGTTAGGACCGGCACCAACACGGCCTTTTAATGCTAGTCGTTTTCATTTTAATTTCAGGTGGTTTTGGGATTATGCCGGCGGTTTAATGACCGACTGGGGAGTACATTTATTAGATTATGGTTTGCTTGGAATGAAGGCAAGTACTCCAAAATCGATCGCAGCTTTAGGAGGTCGATTTGCTTACCCCGACCTGTACGAAGAAACACCGGATACACTAACCACGCTTTACGAATTCGATGGTTTTAATTTGGTTTGGGATTCTGCAATGGGAATTGATAATGGTTCTTATAACCGTGATCATGGCATCGCTTTTATCGGTAACAATGGAACACTTATTGTAAACAGGGGTGGCTGGGAAGTAATAGAAGAAAAGCAAAGCAAGAACAAGGTTGTAAAACCATTTGCAGCCAGTTCAGACAATGGTTTAGAAAAACATTGGGTGAATTTTGTAGACGTAGTAAAATCACGGAAAATGGAAGATCTCCATTGTTCCATCCAGGCGGGGGCGCACGTGGCTACTGTTTCACAAATGGGGAATATTGCTTATCGGAGTGGTCAAAAACTGTTCTGGGATACCAGTACTAATCGGTTTACTGACAATGACATCAATAAAAAATACCTCTCAAAAGATTATCACAACGGGTACAAAATGCCTAAAATATAAATACAAAAAACCGGGTAAATTGTAAAATGAGAACAGCTTTATTAGTTACAGCAAGTATGTTGGTAAGTAGTTTCGTATTAGCTCAAAAACCTGCCAGCGACCAGGAAAGACGTACACGGGACAGTTTAAATAATATTAGGGCCCAGGCAACAGAATTTTATTCACCTGTGCCACCGGTAATTACCCCTGGTAATTATACTTACAGTACTGCACCTTCCGATGCAATTGTTTTATTCGATGGAAAAGATCTCGATCAATGGGTGTCCGCTGATGATCCGTCAAAATCAGCTCAATGGTTGCTTGCCGATAGCGCCATGACTGTAAATAAGAAATCAGGCGATATTCAAACCAGGTCAAGTTTCACCGATTTTCAATTTCATATCGAATACAAGATCCCTGCAAATATTACCGGTAAAGGCCAGGCCCGTGGAAACAGCGGCATTTTTTTGGCCGCACTGCCCTGGGGGCCAGGCGGCTATGAATTACAGGTATTAGATAATTACAAAAACACTACCTACGTAAACGGCCAGGTTGGAAGCATGTACAAACAAGCTGTTCCATTAGCAAATGCCTGCCGCAAACCTGGTGAGTGGCAGACCTATGATGTGATCTGGACCGCACCGAAATTCAATGATCATGGCATCTTAATGTCACCGGCCAGGGTTACTGCCATTCATAACGGCGTTGTTGTGCAAAACAATACTACGCTGTTAGGTGACACGCCTTATATCGGTCAGCCATCCTACAGGGTTCATGGTGCCTCTCCCATAAAATTACAGTCGCATGGCGATCCCAGTGAACCAATCAGTTATCGCAATATTTGGCTAAGACAGCTTTGATAATGAGTGCTGTATGATGAGTGGTGAGGTGTTTGGCGGTGAATTTTCAAGCTCCCCGTTTAACATCCCGCCACTTATTTTTTGTTACCAGTTCAGGTTGGCTGCCTCAATACACAATCACTAACCGCAGCTGGTCATGCTTACCCGGTCAATCCCCTTTTTTTATTCTACAATCATCTGTTGCATGACGGGTTTGATTCGCATAAGAAAACGGACATTCGCATATAAGCGATCAAACATCACACATTTACAATTTGAATTATGACCCGCCGACTGCAATTATCTGAACTGGTTGCCATGGTACAGGAATCAATAGAAGATCGTTTTTACAACGACTCTTTCTGGATTACCGCGGAAATAACCGATGTAAAAAAGTACGATAGCAAACGTTGGTGCTTTTTGAAATTTATCGAAAAACAGGGCAAACAGATTGCCACTGAAATGCAGGGCGTTTTTTGGTCAAATGGTTTTCAGCAGATTTTATTGTTTGAAAAAATTACCCGCCAACAATTTAAAGATGGCATGGAGATCTCATGCCGGGTGCAGGTAAAATTTCATCCCCGCTATGGTTTGAAACTGGAAGTGCTTGAAATTGATACAAGTTTTGCCCTGGGCAAAATTGAAATGGAGCGACAACAAACCATTGATCGCCTGCTTAAAGAAAATGCTGCCGCTATTCAATTGATTGATGATGAATATATAACCTTCAATAAGCAATTAAAATTACCGGCGGTTATTCAACGGGTTGCACTAATTACGGCTCCCAACAGCGACGGCCAAAGAGATTTCAAAACAGAATTAACTGGTAACGCATATGGGTATGATTTCAAGATAACTGAATTTCTAACCCAATTACAAGGTGATAATGCTGCTAGCCTGGTGTTGCAGCAACTCAGGGATATTTATTACCGTTCGTCGGATTTTGATGTGGTGGTAATTGTTCGGGGAGGCGGATCACAAACTGATTTCAAATCGTTTGACAATTACGAACTCTGCAGGCAGGTGGCACTTTTTTCATTGCCCGTTTTTACAGGCATCGGGCATGATCGAAATACCAGCATTACGGACCTGATGGCGAGACAATTTAAAACCCCAACTAAGGTAGCCGCTGCCATTACAGATATTAATTTCAGGTTCGAAAATGAGATACAGCAATTGGCAGAACGACTGGAAGACACAGTAGCTTCTTTATTGCTGGATCATCAATACCAGCTTTCGCGCTGGCAGGAAAAATTGGACACGGTAGTTCCACAAAAAATAGAAATTACTAAAAACAAGCTTTCTGAGTGGAAAGTCAAACTGGATAGCGGTGTTATTCGAATGGTCTCACAGCAAAAAGAAAAACTTTGGCAATCCAACGAATCGTTACAAAAATGCGCCAACCAATTTCTTGTAAAAAAAAGAGACCGTTTTGCTGCCAGCGTTCGCTTGTTGCACCAATTAAGCCCGCAAACAATATTAAACAGGGGTTTTGCAATGGTTACATTTAGCAGCAAGGTTATAACCGATGCTACGCTGTTGGAAAAAGATCAGCAAATTAAAACCGTTTTAAGGAACAGCTCATTCGAAAGCATTATCACTCAAATTAACATCGATGATCAACCTGACATTTGATACCGCCTATACAGAATTGGAAAGAATTATCAGGCTAATTGAAAGTGAGAATATTCCACTTGATGAATTAGCCGAGAAAGTAAAAGAAGCCAAAACGTTGATTCGCTTTTGTGAAGATAAACTGCGTGGGATAGAAGATGAATTGAATAAAACCAACGAGATTTTTGAATAAGTTTAAATCTTAATTAAAACTTTTCAAATATCTTGTAATAAAGAAGCAGTTCTTTAAATTGGTTAAACTGCAGGCCAGCAACAGGTTTCGAAACATTTGCATAGTATTTGTATATGTATCATTTCAATATGAGCTTTCTTTTAAATGATACAATTGGCCCGTTATTTTATAGTTTGTACCTTGAACATACTTTAAATTAAATCCAGGCTGCCCATTTTTTTCGTATAAATAGTTAGCCCTTATACTCAAATATTACAGTGTTATCCGGCTTTTTGCTGGTTAATATAATCCAATGCTTCTATGAGAAAACTGTTTTTTACCCTATGCTTTTTTTCAGCTTCAATCGTTGCCTTTTCTAATACCTATTATGTAAGCAGTGCAGGAGACGATAACAACACAGGTCTTACTACCGCTGATCCCTGGGCAAGTATTGCCAAAGTAAACAGCTTCTTATTTGCTCCCGGCGACTCGCTATTATTTAAGGGAGGCGATAATTTTACGGGTTCAGTTAATAATTTTTCATTAGGGCAGGGTACTATTGCGGGCCGCATCACCATCGCTTCCTATGATTCAGGCAAAGCAATCATCAGCAGTTTATTAAGTAACGGTTTGACGTTTAAAAATCCAGCTAACATAAGCATACAAAACTTAATATTTAAAGGAAGTGGTTATAAGATAGCTGGCATGACTATCTATATTTCAGGTATCGATATTAATGTAGATACGCTAACCACTGCTTTGTCGGAGAATATTGTTATTGATAGCGTTGAATGCTTTAGCTATGGCGGATGGGGAGTAAAACTTGCGGCAGATTCCCGAAACTTTGGATTTAAAAACCTGCGTGTTACAAATAGTCTTTTGCATGATAACGGCATAGGCGGTTGTTATGTATCGGGTTATTGGGATGAGGTTACAGAAAGTATAGGTTTTATAAATGAAAATGTTTATATAGGTTACATTAAGGCATATAATAATTATGGTCGTGTTGATTATTTAGATAACTGGAGTGGCAGCGGAATATTAGTTAACGGCACAACAAATGGCACTATTGAATACTGTGAAGCTTACAATAATGGCAAAGAAAATGGTTCAAGCTATGCAGGACCGGTAGGAATCTTTATAAGTGATTGCAAATATGTGACTATCCAGTATTGCATTAGCCATCATAACATGGGTGGGTTGGGAAAAAGAGATGGTGGAGGATTTGATATTGATCAAGGCTCCTATGGTTGCGTGGTTCAATATTGTAATAGTTATGAAAACACAGGTGCAGGATATGGTTTGTACCAGGCCCCTTCCGTTAATACATTTGCATACGACACAATCAGGTATAACACCTCAACAAATGATGGAAGAAATTATTCTGTTTATGGTGCTTTTACATTTTGGGGATTTAACAGGTTCAATATTCTAACCACAACACAGGTGTATGGCAATCAAATTAATATGAACAAACCTGGGTATGCAATTACTTTTCTAAATAACTTCATGTCTGATATTGACGTGCATGATAATAAATTTTGCATCGACCCGCCGGGCTCTTATATAAATTATGTTACCTATCCTATTCCATCAACCGCTGCGGTTTATAACGATACTTTTTCCTGTTCTGTAAAACAGGAATATCCATTTGTATCCCCCGTTACTTACAGGGGCGCTTTTGCACCGGAACCAGCTACCATGTGGACAACTACATGGACAAACTACGATCCGCAAAACGCTGTTTATGGCGAAACAGATTCAGTGATTCAAACCGACATTACTACCAGCATCACTTTACAGTCATTTAAACAATACTTGTTGAAAGGAATCGTGCATGTAAAAAACGGAGCAACTTTAACTATCCAGCCAGGTTGTATTATACGAGGCGATAAAACTGTTCCAAACAGTTCGTTGATCATTACTAAAGGTTCTAAGATCAGGGCAGCAGGCACACAAAGCAAACCAATCATATTTACTTCAAATCAACCCGCAGGGGCAAGGGCAGCGGGTGATTGGGGAGGATTGGTTATATTAGGAAAAGGGAGGCTTAACAGCGATGCAGGTACCGCATATCTTTTTGGATTGCCGGAAAACCCGGATAACGAATTTGGCGGCGGTGCAAACTTTAATGACAACGATAGCTCTGGCTTTTTACAATATGCCAGGATAGAATTTGGAGGATTCGAAACAGCGGGTGGCAATAAAATTAGTCCAATAACATTTGGGGCGGTTGGTCGCGGAACAATCATCGACCGCATACAAGTTTCTTATTCTAATGAAGATGCTTTTAGGTGGAATGGTGGATCAGTGAATTGCCGTTACCTGGTTTCGTATAAAAATGCCGGAGACAACTGGCATGCCAGGAATGGTTACAAAGGCGTTGTTCAATTTTGTTTAGGCTTGAGGGATCCAATGATACCAGGTAATGAAGGCATTAATTCATCTGATGGGATACATACAGAAAATGATGAAACGGGTACAGATGCAGCTCCTTTTACAAGTGCCCTCTTTTTAAATATAACAGAAATTGGTCCGCTAAGGGGAAATACCGAAACAACTATTACCTCCGGGTACAATACTTCTTTACGTTTTAGCAATAACTCGCATGCCAGGATCTTAAACAGTATCTTCTTAGATTATCCTACTGGCGTTTCCGTGGAAGGACAGGCGAGCAGCGCAAATGCCACCGGATCTTATTTATCATCAAACGGATCTACATCTCCGGGTAATCTTGTATTTAAAAACAACTTATTAGCGGGAAATAAATCAAACCAGGTATTGTACACAAATACAGGGCTGGATATGGCACAATGGTTTGCAACCAATAGAAATGACTCCCTTCCCGGTACCAATGGTATCTTGATAAACCCCTATGCTACTACGGGAACCAATGTATTTTCAGGAGACTACAGGCCCGCCCCAGGTTCAGCAGCATTGGTGAAATATAACTGGAACGATAGTGCGTTCTACGATATAGATTCAAATGGAACAAGGAACATACTAATAAACTGTTTAACAGTACCCGCAACACCTCCTATTGATGTTATCGCAGGTACTACTAATCCATACAATTTTATTCTGTCAGGTGATAGTGGAAAATATTATATGAAGGCACAAGGTATTTTTGGCGTTCTAAATCCTTTCTGGACCGTTTCCGCCGGCATGACTATTCTATCTGGTCAAAATACAGATACTATTTATGTGAAATTTGCAAACACATTCACAACTGGAAAGATTGGGGTCCAAAACTTTTCGTATTGCGGTGCGCTTGGAGGCACAACAGAATTACAGCTTAAAAAAGCAGCCCCTGTCGTATACACATTTACGGGTAATGGCAACTGGAATATCAATTCAAACTGGAGCAACAATATGATTCCACCAAATCCTCTTCCGCCATTATCTGAAATAATAATTTCACCAGCTGTAGATGGCAGTTGTATTCTAAACATTCCTCAAACCGTACAACCAGGAGGAAAGCTTACAGTGCAACAAGACAAGGCTTTTGTAATCCTGGGTAAGCTAACAGTTCAATAAAATAGCCGGTAAAATATCAATGCTATAAAGTGGTTATCTCAATAACGAGGTAACCACTTTAATTTTATAAGACTGTAAGCATTATGTTTAAACATCAGCCTTGTTTTTAGCAGTACAAGTGAAAAAAGACTTGATAATTTTGATTTCATTTTATGTCGAACACAGAAGGAATTGTAATTAACGCAGCAACTGAAACAGCTGATTTTGAAGGTGCAAAAAGATTGTTTATTGCATACCAGCAATTTCTTGGTGAAGATCTATGCTTCCAGGGATTCAACGAGGAACTTCAACAAATCCCCTCGATGTATGCTCCACCAAATGGTTATTTATTATTAGCGAAAAAAGGAACAGACTTTGTCGGCTGCGTTGCATTCAGGTTTAAAGCAACCGGCATTTGTGAAATGAAAAGATTGTATGTAAGAGATGATTTTAAACAAGCGGGTTTAGGGCGATTACTTGTTGAAAAGATAATTGCGGTAGCTAAAAAAGAAGGATATAAAAAAATGATCCTGGATACACTTGAAAGATTATCACCAGCACTCAGGTTGTATCAATCGATAGGCTTCAAAAAAATTTCTCCTTACTATTCCAACCCATTGAAAGGCGTTGTATTTATGGAATTGATATTAAAATAACAGGTTGGCAGAATACCGGCTTTCACTTATTACTCAGCCCACCAATTTTATTTTTTCATAGACACAAACAGGTGTCCGTTAGTAGGTGCTACAAAATTTTTATTGAACTACATAAAGTCGGTTTTTTACTATGTACCTAATATTGTTGCAGGTAGTTTTGTTTCCTAATATTTAAACACACAACAAACTACTACAATGAAAAAAAGTAAAATGGTGTTGCTGCTTACCACCGTATTTTTTGCATTTGCATGCAATAACAAGCAACCCAAAGAAACAATCTCAGTAACCACCAGCGAAGACCTCGTAAAAAGGGGGAAATACCTGGTTACTATCATGGGTTGCAACGATTGTCATTCACCAAAAATAATGACCGCACAAGGACCTGTTCCGGATTCAAACTTATTATTATCAGGTCATCCTTCTTCAATGCCCGTTGCACCAATCGATACTATTTCTTTAAGGTCATGGGTGCTGTTTAATCCTATTCAAACGGCAGCTGCTGGTCCCTGGGGCGTATCATTTTCTGCCAATCTTACTTCCGATGCTTCAGGTATCGGCAATTGGACCGAAAGCCAGTTTATGAAAGCTATTCGCCAGGGTAAATACAAGGGACTTGATGGGGGCCGTATGTTGTTACATCCTATGCCCTGGCCATCGTATGCACAAGCTTCCGAAGACGATTTGAAAGCAATTTTCGCCTACCTGAAATCAACCAAACCCGTTTATAATGTAGTTCCACCGCCTGTACCGCCAAAACAGGGATAACATGTTTATGTGATTGTAAAGTGATTTTCAAGATGATACATTCACTTCATGAACATCAAATACACCGAAATCAAGCCTTCCCGTGGTCTCACCGATTATGTTGAAAGTTATTGGCATATCGGTTTACACGGTTCCCCATCAGATGTTTCGCCAGCCAATATCTGCATCCCAAAAGGAACAGTTGAATTGATCGTTACATTAAACAACGGCAAAACTGAGGTATTGTCTGATGAAGGATGGACAGAGCTTGAAAGCGTTATCGTTGTTGGCATTCAGTCAAGTGCAGTAACCTGGCGTATTTATGGTGGCACTCAAAAATTTGGTATCCGCTTAAAACCTGAAACTTTCCTGTTACTTTTTGGTCTACCTGTGGCAGACTTATACCAGAAATATGTGGGAATAGAGTCGCTGGTTGGCAACCGGCTGAACTGGTTTATAAATATGTTACGGGAAGCACCCGACACACAGGCAAGAATTCAAATGGTTGAATCATTTCTTTGTAAAAAACTGGCAATTGGAAAAGCTGGCGAAAGTCAATTAACCAGGGCACTTAGAACCATCTGGAAAGAAGAAGGAAATATCAGTACAGCATCATTAAGCAAATCGGTATACCTGGGCGAAAGACAATTGCAACGCCTGTTTAAAAACACTGTTGGAATCAGTCCTAAGCTATATAGCAGGATAATCAGGTTTAGAAGCGCTTATGAACAGGCAATATCAGGCAAATCGCCGGGGTGGACTGATGTGGCTTATAATTCGGGTTATACCGACCAGGCTCATTTTGTAAAAGACTTTAAAACCTTCACAGGTCATACACCAACTGCGCTGGTAAATTAAGAAATTTCCCCCTCCATATAAATCAACAAAATGCCTCCGGCAACGGGGGCATTTGTTATTTTAAGATTGTTCAGCGCCAAATGACCAGCTAAATTCTGAATCACCCGTTAAATTATTGGAGCGTGAAAGTTTAATAATAAATGGCTGTGTGCCAGTTACAAGGTTTTAGGTATTTTGCCGGTGGTTTAAAAAGCTTTCCCGTTGTTCACATGCGTGTATTCCGTTACTATTTTATATTTATATGTAGCCTTGTTCTTACTGGCAACTTGTTTGGCCAGGTAACCTTTACAACGAAAACATCAGCTACTAAAATCGGGAAAAACGACTTACTGGAAGTAAGCTATGAAGTAAGCAACGGAAATATTGAACAATTCAATGATCCGAATTTCCGGTCCTGGCAAGTCATGAGTGGCCCTTCTGTTTCCAGCAGTACATTTATTACAAACGGGCAAAAAAGCACCAGTATGGCTTACCAGTTTACACTAAAGCCTTTGCAACCTGGAGAGGTAAATGTGCCTGGTGCCACAGCCATTATTGATGGCAAAACGGTGAACAGTAAACCGGTTAGCATTACCGTTACAAATAAAAACACTGAACCCGGAAGCAATAACGCCGGACAGCAAATTCCAGATCCATTTTTTTCTTTACCTGAAGTTCAGCCTTCACCTGAATCGATCTATGAAAGTAACGATGGCTATCTTGTAAAAGAAGGAGAAGATATCGAAGCAAAAACGAGAAAGAACCTGTTTGTACTCGTTAATGTAAGTAAAAAAACATGTTATCCAGGAGAGGCAGTCAAGGCTGTGTATGAGTTATATTCCCGGGTTAATCTTGATGCTCATATTACAAAACGACCATCTTTCAGTGGTTTTTCATCGATAGATCTGCCCGATTTTTCACATAGCGAATACCATATTGTTAACCGGAATGGAAAAGATTATAAAGTGTACCCAATAAGAAGTGTTCAGTTATATCCTTTGCAGGTTGGCGTGCAAACTTTACAGCCGGTTGAAATAGAAACTACCGTACAATACCAGAAAATTCCCTCACCCAATTCCATCCTCCCCTACAATCCATACGATCCCAACAATATTATCAATTTTCCATTTACTGTAAAGTCAGAACCTGTACCTGTAACTGTCTTGCCTTTTCCTGAAGCAGCAAAACCAGCAGATTTCAATGGCATTACAGGCGAATTTCAGGTTCAGGCAAAAACAGAACAAAACATACTGGCGCTGGGAGAAGCGGGTGTTCTGAAACTTGAAGTGCAGGGAAAAGGCAATTGGGCTATGGTACAACAACCGGTAATTAATTGGCCTGAAGGAGTTGATGTTTTTGAACCTATCATGAGCGAAAACATCGATTCCCAGGCAGTGCCACTTAATGGTAAAAGGATTTATGAATTTCCCTATTCAAGCAATAAGCCAGGAAATTTGGTGATTCCTTCCATTTCAATCAGCTTTTTTGACCCGGTAAAAAAACAATATCAAACAAACAGTTCCTTACCAATCACCATTACTATACTTAATCAGTCTAAACCGGTAAATGAATTGCCGGGTAATGAATATGGAGGTTTGAGCGGGGTAGATAACACCCAGATCTTTACCGATATTGTTAAAATAGCTTTTCCAGTTGCCGCCATTTTGTTGCTGCTTTGGCTGGTCATAAAAAACAGGCGAAAAAAAGAAGAGAATAAACAGGAAGCTTTATATAAAAAATATTACAATCAACAACACAAAACAACTGTACAAAAAGAGCGGGCGGAACCAGTATTTGTTGCGTATCCTAATCCATCCGACTATAATAAATACAGCGGTATAGCGGCGGAATCTGCAGGAACCAATAATGAAAAAAAAGAAATACTGATGGAAAAAACGTTGCTTGTTAACGAACATGCAGGCGTTCCAATAACAACTTCAAAAAAATATTTTGCTATAGTCAAAAAAGAGATCCAGCAAATGCTCGAACAGCATTTCCAGTTCTCTAACGGTAAGGTCTTGACGGTTACAAGACAAAACCTTTTAGATCATGATTTTAATGAACAGGAAACAAAAAAAATACTGGAAATGCTTGCCTTATGTGAGCAACATATCTATAGCCCGTTCGATGATAATTTTGACCAGGTAAAATGCAATGAAATGGTTACTGAATTAACCGGTATCATCAAAAATAAAAAACAGTAAGCTTGCCAGGAAGCAGTTAAATGTCACCTTTGTACTCCACTGTTAATGTTACTTGATTATTGAAGAATGGAACTGTATAATAAAAAGGTAAACTGCTAAGGAGTATACTTATAGCCCATCCCTCTTACGGAATGAAAATAACGTGGATTGCGGCTATCTTCTTCAAAATATTTCCGGAAATTCAGGATAAAGTTATCGATGGTGCGGGTATTGGGATATACATTATAACCCCATACTGTTTGTAAAATTTTCTCCCTGGTAATTACTTCATTGGCATGATCGAGCAATAATTGAAGCAGCATTGCTTCCTTCTTACTTAATGATATGTCATCCCCGTTTTTTAACCTGGCAACCTGTGCTTTAAAATCAACCGTATGTCCTCCGAATTTGTAAATATTATCTACGGTTTCTGTACTGTTTTTTTTACGGCTGGCAATCAGTTTTTGCACCCGTAAAAGCAATTCCTCGAGTTCAAAAGGCTTGGTAAGATAATCATCGGCCCCTTTTCTTAATCCATTGATCCTGTCTGCTGATGAATTACGGGCACTGAGAATTAATACAGGTGAATCTATCTTACTTAAGCGCATTGTTTCCAGCACACTTATTCCATCAATTTCGGGCAGCATAATATCTAAGATCACCAGGTCAAAATATTCTGATTGAATTTTATAAAGCGCTTCCGGACCAGTAAAGGCTGAGGTAACTTCATAACCCTCCAATTCTAAATTTAGTTTGAGCGTATCATGTAAATTTTCCTCGTCTTCAACCAGTAATAAATTTGCTTTTTGCATCTTTGAAATTCCAATCAATTCATTTTTTAAAAACTACTTTAAATACACTGCCATGTGGCAAATTATCAGCTACCGTTAAGTTGCCGTGATGATCTTTTGCTATTTTGCTGCAAAGATATAAACCCAGCCCGGTGCCCTTTGAACTTCGGGTTTGCTCGTCGCCCATCCTATAAAATTTTTCAAATATCAATTGTTTCTCTTCAGTTGGAATACCTGGTCCTAAATCAGATACCCAGAGTTGCGCCCCATCTTTACCTGAAAAAACTTTTACTTCAACAGGTTTGTCTTTGGGTGCATATTTCAGTGCATTATCCAGCAGGTTATTAATCAGCATTTTTATCAACAGCGGATCCCCGGTTAGTGGAACAATCTGGTCTGCCTCTAACATAATTTTTCTATCTGGTAGTCGACCGCTAAACTGGTGAACACTTTGCATGGCAATCTCATTGAGTAACAACGCCTCTTTATGCAGATGGTATTTGCCACCTTCGAGCCGCGAGGCCAGCAGGATATTGTTACAGAGATCGTTCAACCGGTCTGTTTCATGAAGTGTTTTCTGAATTATTTTCTCCTGCAATGCAGAATCGAGCCGGTGTTTGCTTAACGTTTCCAGGTTAAGTTTTGTGATAGAGATAGGGGTCTTTAATTCATGTGTAACGGCCATCATAAAGTTTTGCTGCTGCTGGCTCAACTGCCATTGTCTGCGGGTAGCCCTATAAACAAATACAGCACCAACAACAATAAGCAACAGGAAGATGGTTCCTTCTCCAATATATTGTGCATGATTACGCCTCTGAAGCTCCAATGCTTCTGCTTTTAGAGTAGCATAATGAGGATTAGATGGAGATTCCAGTTGCAGGCGCAAACCTGTCATCTCTTTGTTTTGTTCTTCTAAAGAGATAAACCACCAAACAAGCGCTGCAATAATATACAGTAATAAAACCCAGTAAAATCCCGTAATTACGGCGAGGGTTTTTCTAAAAACAGGCATTTTCTAATATGTATTTTCAAACTAACTGGCAGCAATTAGAATAAAGTTCTGCGTACAGTAAAGCAGTGTGGGAAGAATAGGCATTTAATTTAAGGTAATGGCCTTCCAGGTTTTAATCTTCAAGGTTTATTACCTGTACATTTCTTGAAAAACTTTCATCAAGTGAGATGAAGGTTTCGGTTCTTTCGATGCCTTTTATTTTTTGTAACTCATCGTGCAGTACCATGCGCAACTGGGCGATATCCTTGCAACAGATTTCAGCAAACATGGAGTAGTTGCCCGTGGTATAATTCAGCCGAACAATCTCGGGGATTTTTCTTAACTCCTGTGCAACGGTATCATATAACGAACTTTTTTCCAGGTAAATACCTATAAAAGCGATCACATCATATCCAATCAATTTAATGTCTACAGCCAGCCTGTTTCCCTTAACGATATTGAGTTCCTGGAGCTTTTTTATACGTACATGAATGGTACCTCCGCTTACGAAAAGCTTTTTTCCAAGATCAGCATACGATATTTCAGCATCCTCCATCATATGCTGAATGATTTGATAGTCGAGTTTATCCAGGTTAAGTTTTGCTGCCATTGGAAAGAGTTGTTTGAAATTTATTCGCTAAAATATGGAATTCGTTAGAAAACGTCGAAATATTAATAAAAGTGATTGAAAATATTGGAATAAAACAACCGTTTCTTTTAATATTGCACTCCCTTTTAAAACCGGCGTCGTGAGGTTGCTGGTAAATGTAAGGTTCCGTTGGGTAAATTCAGCTCTTTGATTTCATTTATTGCGTTTTTTTTAATACAAATTGTTGAAGAACAAGATTGTATTTAAAAACGACGGAAATTTTGTCATTTTTTCATAATTGGTTATTCTGGCGTGAGACTATAAACCGGTGACTGGATTGAAATGGTGATTTTGTTTGGGGTGTTTTTAGAATTGTTTTTATATACTGTGGGGTGATGAAATCTGGCAGACATGCCCTCTTGTCTCGGGGGTGGAGAATCCAGGATAAACAAAACATAGAGCCGTGCCGTTCCGGTAACGGAACGACCCGACCAGGGTTGACCACTAATCTTTGTGTTTTGCTAACTGCTCCGTGAAGGTTCGACTCCTTCTCCTACAGCTTATTAAATGCCGAAGACTTTCTTTGGCATTTTGCTTTTCAGGAAATTTTGAAATTGAGATCTTTTTTTGTGGGGTGATGAAATTTTGGCAGACATGCCCTCTTGTCTCGAGGGTGAGGATCACGGGATAAACACTGCATAACGCCGATCCTGCTGCAGCAGGACCGACTGGGGTTGACCACCAG
>JAZKGP010000019.1:0-94555 GCA_040385845.1 Bacteroidota bacterium
CGATCACGATTAGTTTAATGGTTTGTATCCTTGCCGGGCTTACTACGCAGCCGCTGTGCGCTTTTTGAACTTGGGAGCTTCTCCGTGCTATTCTATCGACGTTGGGCATTTAATGTTATACTATTTGGCCGATTTTATTCTTTGGGAAGATGGCCGCACAATCAATTCTGCATTCATGATAATGGTATTGGTAATACTTATATCCTGCTTTCCATTTAAGTGGTCGAGTATCAGGCGGGCCGCTATTTCGCCCATGGTGAAACCCGAATAATTTACCGTAGTAAGATGCGGTTCGATAATGGTGCTCACGGCATCATTGTTAAAGCCTGCTACTGCAATGTCTTCAGGCACTTTGATTCCTTTTTCTTTTAACGCGAGGATGCAAATACTCGCAGCGAAATCACCCGCTGCAAACAGGCCGTCGGGCTTTGGATTCATCTTTAGCATAGCTGTTGTTGCAGCCCTGCTGTTTGCTTCATCCAGGTGGCATACGATCAGTTGCTCCGGCCGGAACGGAATGTTGTAATCACTCAAGGCAGCACGATAGCCATCATAACGCCTTTTGTACACGTTTCGGGCAAGGTTACTGGTTAAATGAACAATCGATTTACAGCCCTGTTTGATCAGGTGTTCCGTAACCTGGTAGCCGCTATTATAGTTATCTACCACAATTTTGGCGCCGCCGCCCTGTTCTTCCACACGGTCGAAATAAACGACCGGGATGTTTTTTTCCGTAAAACAATTGAAATGATCCAAATTGGGTGTATCCAGTGCCAGCGACGCAATAACGCCATCAACCCGTTTTTGAAAAAGGTTGCGTGCATTGGTTATTTCTGTTTCGCCCTGTTCGGCGGAGTGCGCAATTAAAATGTCGTATTCGGTTTTGCCCAGCACTTTTTCGATACCGGATAAAACCGATACCATAAAAGAAGTATTTAGTTCATGCATCATTACGCCGATGATATGCGTCTTATTCTGCCGGAGATTTCTTGCAAAACTGTTGATTTGGAAACCCCGCTTAGCCGCAAGTGCCTGTATTCTTTTACAGGTTGCTTTGCTGATGGAAGGAGAGTCCTTTAAACCTCTGCTGATAGTGGCAGCGGAAAGGTTTAATTCCTTGGCTAGATCGTAAATGGTCACTTCCTTCTGACCGGGCATAGTATAAGTTTTAATAGAACTGGAAATTGTTGGCAGGTTTTGGCAGCGGTGCAAAAATTAATTCTTTTTAATCATAAATGCTGGCTTTGCAAAAAAACACACGTAACCTCCCGGATTTTTGATAAAAATAAATTTTTACGCAATCGGTTGCGAAGTTATTTTAAATTCCTATTTTAGCCACCGAATTGCTTGTCGACCTTCATGATGGATATGCTTTGCCAAATACATACTTCTGGTATGTAACCAAAACTGATCATAATATATCCTGATTTTCTACTGCAAGCAGTTTTTAATGCGTACCGATTGTTTCCATGTCACTTGTTTACCCAACCATAAAAATCAAAACTACGATGCGAAAAACTGTCATGCTTAAAGCCTTCGTGCTTGTCTTTCTCCTCTGTCTCAACAGTGTGTTGTACGCACAATCCCGCGTTACGGGGAAAGTGACCAACCAAACCGACAATCAACCCATCCCCGGTGCCACCGTGCTGGAAAAAGGGACCACCAATGGAACCCGCACGGATACCGACGGATCTTTTTCTATAACTCTGAAAAGCGACGCCACCCTGGTAGTCTCAGCCGTAGGATTCGGTTCCCGCGAAATTTTAGTTGGAAACCAGTCTGTTATTGACGTAACCATGCAATCGGTTGTTGGAAACCTCGATGAGGTTGTTGTAGTTGGATATGGTACTCAAAAGCGAACATCGGTTACAGGTGCTGTTTCCAGTGTAAACAGCAAAGTCTTAAATGAAGTACCAGCTGTAAATCTAACACAGGCTTTACAGGGCCGTGTTGCGGGCTTACAGGTAACCAGCAACGGTAGCCCGGGATCAAACCCAATTGTAAGGATCAGGGGTATCAGCTCTATCAGTTTTGCATCCGACCCCTTGTATGTAGTCGATGGATTTCCAACAGGTGACATGGGTACACTAGATGCCCGTGATATTGAAACCATTGATGTGCTGAAAGATGCATCAGCAGCCGCTATTTATGGTTCAAGGGCAACCAGCGGTGTTGTAATGATTACTACTAAAAAAGGAAGAAGAGATGGCAAACTCAGCGTTAATCTCGATTCCTATGTTGGAGTACAAAAAATAACACAGCGCCTCGACTTGCTAAACCGCGAACAATTTAAACAGTATGCACTGGCTTACCGCGGCAGTCAAATTCCAAGGCTCGTGGATGAAATTAATACTCCTATATATGCAGGTGCAAGCCAAACTTACGGGCAAACGGATACCGATTGGCAGGACGAATATTTCAAAACTGGCGTAATGACTCAGCACAACATTGGCCTGAGCGGCGGTAATGAAAAGTCACGCTTCTATGCTTCCGGTGGCTATACCGACCAGCAGGGTACTGCTCCGTCAGTTGCCTACCGCAGGTATAATTTCCGCCTGAACTCAGATCATATCATCAACAAAGTGTTCACATTTGGCGAGAACCTTTTCATAGCCAATACCACCCAGAACTATGATAACAATGAAACGGGTGCAAGAACCAACCTGGTAAATGTGATCAGGATGATGCCGCATATACCGGTTTATGACCCCACTTCTAACGGTGGATACCGCGGTGTAGATGCCACTAAAGATGGTGGTGACCCTACCAACCCAATTGAAGATGCTGAATTAAAAAATCCGGGTACCAGGAACAGGTTGAAATTGTTGGGAACAACTTACCTCGATGTTACCTTAACTAAATGGCTCAAGTTCAGATCAACCTTTGGTATTGATTATGCCAGCAGCTTAGATTACCGCTTTTCGCCCATCTTTAACGATAACGGTGCCATTGCCGGTTCAAGTGCTACACTGGCAACCATTACCAACAATCGTTTCAATTCAACCGTTTTACTCTTTACGGAGCAACTTACATTTGATAAAACCTTCGGCAATCATCATGTAAATGCTATTGCGGTTTACGAACAACAAAATCAAACAACAAGAACTGAGAATGCCAGCGGGAACCAGGCCACTAACGCCCTGAAAACGCTGAATAATGCTACAAACGTTTCGGTTCAAACCTTAAGAGGAGAGAATAGTTTACTTTCTTATCTCGGTCGCGTGAACTACGATTTTAAAAACAAATACCTGGTAAGTCTTGCAGTACGCCGTGACGGTCTTTCCGTTTGGGCACCCGGTAAAAAATGGGCAACTTTCCCTTCAGGATCTGTTGGCTGGAGAATTGACCAGGAAAGTTTCATGCAAAACCAATCTACTATTTCCGAGCTGAAAATACGTGGTGGTTATGGTATTACTGGTCTTAACGGAACCGTACTTGGCAACACGCCATGGTTAGTAAACGTCGCTTCAAACAGCGCTGTTTATCCTTTTAATAATGCTATTGGCGGTGGTCCTGCTTCTTCTATTCCAGGTTTGGGAAACCAGGATCTTGAGTGGGAAACAACCAAGCAGGCTAACGTTGGAGTTGACCTCGGTATCTTAAAAAATAAGATCACGCTTTCTGCTGAATATTACCAGCGTAAAACAGATAACCTGATCCTGAATGTGCCACTGCCTCCTTCCATGGGATTCATCAATACCACGGTTCCACAAAACGTTGGTTCAATGAAAAATGGTGGTGTTGAACTTCAACTAGGCTTTAACGATCGTGAAGGCGCTTTTAAATGGAATGCTACCGCTAATGCGAGTTTCGTAACCAACGAAGTAACCAGGTTAGCTGAAGGTGTTAGTAATATTGAAGCAGGTTCTGATGCCGATTACGGTGGAAATTCGATTACCAATACAGCAGTTGGAAACCCGGTTCAGTCTTTCTTTGGCTGGGAAGTGGAAGGAATTTTCCAGAATGCTTCTGATGTTACCAAACATGCTACACAAACAGCTGGTACTGCCGCTGGTGACCTGATGTTTAAAGACCAGAATGGCGATGGTGTGATTAACGGAGCTGACCGTATTTTTATGGGGAGCTTTATTCCTAAAATGACCTATGCCTTTTCTTTAGGAGCCAACTACAAAAATTTCGACGCTAATGTGTTCTTCCAGGGAGTACAGGGCAACAAAATTTATAATGCTACCAGGGTAATAACTGAGGGTATGATTCGTTTCTTTAATGCAGGTACTGAAGTGCTAAATGCGTGGACGCCAAACAATACGAACACCAATGTTCCACGTGCTATTTCGTCTGATCCAAACGGAAATGCCCGTACATCAACCCGCTTTTTGGAGGATGGATCCTTCCTTCGCCTGAAGAATGTGATGATTGGCTATAATGTTCCAATGTCTTCACTACAATCCATCACCAAAGGAGCAGTAAAAAACATCCGTTTTTATGTTTCTGCGCAGAACCTCCTGACATTTACCAAGTACACTGGCTTCGATCCTGAAGTTGGAAACAGAACACCAAATTCATCCTTAACCAGCGGTATCGACTTTGCGGTTTACCCACAGCCTAAAGCTTTCCAGGTGGGAATACAAGCAGGTTTTTAATGTAAAGTCAACTTTAATAAAATAAAAGATAGCATAATGAAACATAGTACAAATAAGATCATCATTGTGGCTTTGCTGGCCATCACAGGTATTGTTGCCTGTACCAAAAAGCTGAATGTGCTGGATGAAAACAATCCCACCAGCGAAAGCTATTTCAAAACAGCGGCTGAACTGCAAAATGGTGTAAACGCCATTTATTCCTCCCTTCGCTCGGCGCAGTTAGTTGGCCGCGAATGGTTTTTTACCCACGAAATGCGGGGCGGAGAAGCTGCAACAGGTGGCGCACAATTAGAAGCTCCGAGAGCTGAATTATTAGCGCAGCCTTCCCCGGCACCTTCAAACGGCGTTATGTCGGATGTATGGAGCGGGTGCTACCGGATGATCAACAGGGCGAATCAGGTTATTGGTAAAGCTCCTGAAGTAACCGATAATGTTGATTTAAGAGACAGGCTGGTAGGTGAAGCAAAATTTCTGAGAGCCTGGGCTTATTATGAACTGGTATCACAATGGGGCGACGTTCCTTTGTATACAGAAACAGTTACTTCAGCAACCGGTTACCAGCCAAAATCACCTGCAGCAGACATCTATGCTTTTATCATTACCGACCTGGGCGACGCGGTAGCAAAATTACCTGTTGCTTATGGCTCTTCGGATAATGGACGTGCCACCAAAGGCGCTGCAAATACCTTGCTTGGAAGAGTACAAATGCAGAAAGGCGACTATGCTGCCGCCAAAGCTGCTTTACTCCAGGTTTACGGTAAATACTCCCTGGTTCCTAATTACCTCTGGAATTTTGATGGCGATATCAAAGACGATGGTGGTACCATGATCACTACTGGTCATGAGTTCAATGCAGAGTCAATTTTCGAAGTAGTATTTCTGGATAAAGGCGATAATAACTTTAACTGGGGATATAATGGTGAAGGTTCTACCAGCCCGCTCAGCACGGTACGTAACCAGGAATACGGTATTACCTGGGGTAACGTGATCCCTTCCGATCGCTGGCTGAATGAATTTGAGCCAAACGATCCGAGATATAAACTCAGCGTTTACGAAGAAGGCGATAATATCCTTACAGCGCCAGGCGCAAAAGATAATGTCGTAACTCCTGCATCTGCTGCTGTAGTACCATTAAAGCTAACTGCTGCTATGATAAACATGGCCGCCAGCACGAAGAATGGTGTAACCCTAAAGCGTTTCTTCCGTAAGTATAATATTTATGAATATGTGCGTTCTGGATTTCACCCTGGTGGAATTAACCAACGCGTAATGCGCTATGCAGAAGTGCTGTTGATGTTAGCAGAATGCGAAGCTGAAATTGGAACACCTGCACAGGCTGCTGCTTATATAAACGAAGTTCGCAGTCGCCCGGGTGTGAACATGCCACCGGTTACATTAGCTACCAAAAACGATGCTTTAAGGGCAGTAATGCATGAAAGAGCAGTAGAACTTGGTGCGGAAGAACTGGCCAGCATTGATATTTTGAGATGGAGGAAAAAAGGATATTTCCCATCAATTAAAGCTGATCCAAAACCAGGACAGGTCGATTTCTTCCCAATTCCTGCTAGTGAAACTTCTACCAACCCTTTGTTGAAGTAGTTTTTACAGCGTAATGAGAGTTACGGCTATTCCTTAGCGCTTTAATAGCATTTGAAAGTAGAAGGGTCGTCTTTTTTTGACGGCCCTTTTACTTTTATAAGTTGCAGCTTATATGCAACCTGTTCCGGAAAATGAAGTTTACGGTTACTATGAAGAAAACGTTGTTCGTCACTTATATCTCCCTCTTCCTTGGCCTGGTTTTCCTGGCTTCTTGTTCGCAAGAGGGGCAGGGTGGCATGTTCACAAAACTGAATGCTGAAACATCCGGTGTTTCATTCAGCAATGACATTGACGATAACGACTCTTCCCATTCCTTTATTAACGAATTTGGGTATATGGGTGGCGGTGTTGGTATTGGTGATTTCAACAATGATGGATTGAAGGATCTTGTTTTTTCAGCCAACCAAAGCAGCTCTGGCATCTTTATCAATAAGGGCAATTTGACATTTGAAGACATCACTCTTAAAGCTGGTCTTACTACCAGCGTATGGGCAACAGGTGTAAGCATTGTGGATATAAATGAAGATGGTTTTGATGATATTTATATCTGCACTTACGGCAAAAATCTGTTGCAACGCAATTCGAATCTCCTTTTTATAAACCAGCGAAATCTCACCTTCAAAGAGGAAGCCGCTGCCTATGGTTTGGCAGATTCCGGTTTCTCTTCGCAGGCCGCATTTTTCGACTACGACAAGGACGGGGATCTCGACATGTACCTGGCTAATTACAATTTCAACCCCAATGGATCCAGCGCCAACAACATTGTACCGGTTGATACTTCCGGCAATTCGCCGGCTAACGATAAACTGTATGCGAATAACGGTATGGATTCCTCAACAGGGCATCCCGTATTTAAGGATGTTACCCTGGCTGCAGGGATAAAAGAAGATGGCTATGGTCTTGGTGTTTCTATAGCCGATGTAAACAACGACGGCTGGCCCGATGTGTATGTGGCGAACGACTTTATCTCCAACGACCGCTTATGGTTGAACTCAAAGAACGGATCTTTTAAAAATGTCATCAACCAATCACTGAAACACCAAAGCTATTCCAGCATGGGAGTCGATGCTGCAGATCTGAACAATGATGGCTGGCAGGACATTGTAAGCCTGGATATGTTGCCCGAGTGGAATGAGCGCCGTAAAACCACCCTAGGTTTCATGAATTACGATCGCTACAAGGCTGAGAGATCGAGGGGATATGCGCCGCAGTTTATGCGCAATATGCTGCAACTGAATAATGGCAATAGGCCGGGTGCTGATAGCTTACCCTTGTTTAGTGACATTGGTCAGATGGCTGGTATTGCTGCTACTGACTGGAGTTGGAGTGTGCTACTCGCCGATTTTGATTTGGATGGCTGGAAAGACATGCACATCACCAACGGGGTAGGGCGTGATTTTATCAACGCAGATTTTCTCGATTTTAGTAACGAGGTAGCCAGCAGCGAAACCGACAAAGCCAAAAGGCAGGATGCTATTCGTAGAAAACTCGCTGCCCTTGATCATGTACGTCTACCCAATTATTTCTATTTAAACAACCACCAGCTTGGGTTTGAAGATGTAACGAAAACTGCTGGAATGGCGGATGCTTCCATGTCAAACGGGGCAGCCTGGGCTGATCTGGATAATGACGGCGATCCTGACCTGGTTGTAAATAATATTGATGACAAAGCTTTTGTTTGGATCAATCAATCAAGAAACAGTCGCTCTGCAGACAGCACGCATTATCTTAAGATTCGGTTGAACGGTCCCACTGCAAATAAGCATGGCATTGGTGCAAAGCTGGAACTTTATAACAAAAGCTCGTTCCAACTGATCGAACAACAACTTGTAAAGGGCTACTATTCATCTGTAGATGCTGAACCGATTTTTGGACTTGGAAAAATGGACAGAGTCGATTCATTAATTGTAACCTGGCCCGATGGTAAAAAGCAATCTATTTTGCAGCCTGCTACAGATACAACCCTTGTAGTTGATTATCGCAATGCCAGTTCGAACAAAGTTGTTTCAGCAAGGCAAGCACCGTTATTGTTTGAAACTTTTGAAGGGAATGATTTTACAAGTTTTGTACACACCGAATATGAAGTGAATGACTTTGCCCGGCAACGCATGTTGCCCCAGATGTTTTCACAACTTGGACCATTTCTAACCAGCGATGATGTGAATAATGATGGCCTTGCTGATGTATTTGTAAGTGGAGCAACCGACCAGGATGGAGGTTTATTTTTACAGGATAAAACGGGTCATTTTACTGCAACTACACTGCCTACTAAAAGCAGGTCCGATCAATTAAATTGCTTGTTTTTTGATGCAGATAAAGATGGAGACAAAGACCTTGTAATTACCTATGGCGATCTGCAGGCACCGACCGGTTCGCCGGTACATTTACCACGCCTTTTTCTAAATGATGGCCAGGCAAGTTTTACTGAAAAACAAAACGCTTTTCCGGCTGCGGTTGCCTGTATTGCCGGTACAGTCAGTGCAGCCGATTATGATGGTGATGGTGACCTGGATTTATTTCTTGGTGCAAGAGTTGCTGACACTTACCCTGTGATTCCGCAAAGTTTTCTTCTTCGTAACGATGGCGCCAATTTTACGGATGTTACTAAAGCTGTTTGCCCACCACTTGAACGGGCTGGTATGATTACAGCATCCGCCTGGACCGACTTCGACGGTGATGGAAAAACTGACCTGGTTATAGCGGGAGATTGGATGCCTGTACGATTCTTTAAAAACACTTCCGGCAAGTTGCAGGAGGTAACAGCATCCACAGGTTTAACAGCAACGAGTGGCATGTGGCGATCGCTTAAAGCAGCTGATGTGGATGGCGATGGTGATATGGATTTTATCGCAGGTAATCTTGGACGTAATTGCCTTTACAAAACCGGTGCTGAAACTCCGATGACTTTGCATGCTGCTGATCTTGATGGCAATGGCATTATCGACCCGGTAATGTTTTACTATATCATCGATAAATCAGGTGAAAGAAAGAAATATCCAGCCATTAGCCGGGCACAATTCAGCGACCAGGTGCCAATGATAAAAAAGAAATTCCTGCTGGCAAAAGATTACGCCGATGCAGATTATGATAAGATCTTTTCCGGTGTTGCCAAAGATAAAGTGCAGAGCCTAACCTGTGAGGAAACCAACACCTGCCTTTTTGAAAATCTTGGCAATGGAAAATTTGCAAAACAGGTATTGCCACCGGAAGCACAGGTAGCACCGGTAAATGCCATTCTTTGCTACGATACAGATGGCGACGGCATTAAAGATATTTTGCTGGCTGGAAATGAATATCATTCAGAAGTTGTTACAGGACGGTACGATGCGTCTTATGGCTGCCTGCTGAAAGGCTCGGTTAATAAAACCTATAAAGCAATGCCTAACCGGCAAACTGGTTTTATACTCGATGGTCATGTAAAAGATATGATTGCTATGCCAGTTGATGATAAGAAAACTCTGATGATTGCAGCCATCAATGATGCAGCATTGCAGGTATTCAGCAATACAAAACGATAAGGACTTTACTAATAAATCAAAAGAGATCGATTTTTCTACCCGGTCTAAATAGAATAAAATGTCAAATAGAACACGGGAAATCGGCGTTTGAATTGCAGCAAAAAAGATGAAAAATAAGAGTGCAACTTATATGGAAAATTTAAAAACAAAATGGTTTAAAACTATTGCTTTTGCCAGTGCAATTGTTTGTATTGCGCCATTACATGGCAATGGTCAAAAACAAACAAAAGCCGCAGTTCAGCCCGCAGCTTTTTCCGGCAATTATCGCAATGTGCTAAAGGAAGCTGGTTTTAGCCAGTCCGATATCGAAAGCAAGATTAATAAAGCGTATACCGATCTTTTTGAAGGCCCCAATAAAGTGTATTTTGAAGTAGGCGATACCATGGCATATGTATCAGATCTTAAAAATCATGATGCAAGAACCGAAGGACTTTCTTATGGCATGATGGTAGCCGTTCAACTTGATAAGAAAGAAGTATTCGATCGGATCTGGCGCTGGGCGAAAAAATACCTGCAACACCAGGAAGGTCCTCGGGAAGCTTATTTTGCCTGGAGTATCAACCCGGAAACCATGAAGAAAAACTCGGATGGTTCTGCCTCGGACGGGGAACTGTATTATATCACTACCTTGTTATTTGCCTCCAATCGCTGGGGTAATAATTCGGGTATTAACTATTATGCCGAAGCGAGAAGAATTCTCGATGCCATGTGGAAAAAAGATGGTACCGGTAAAATCTTCAATATCATAAATACTACGCACAAACAAATAAGTTTTGTACCGGAAGGGGATGGTTATAACTGGACCGACCCATCGTATCATGTTCCCGCTTTTTACGAAGTATGGGCGATGTATGCCAAAGACGGGCACGAACAATTTTATAAAGACTGTGCAGATACATCACGGGCCTTCCTGCACAGGGCCTGTCACCCCGTTACCGGACTAAATTATGATTACACTGAATTTAGCGGCGCAGCCCATGCCACCCGCTGGATGCCGCCTGCATTTCGCTACGATTCGTGGCGGGTGCCCATGAATATTGCCATGGATTACGCCTGGTTTGGAAAGGATAAAACCTGGCAGCAGGATTATGCAAAACGCCTTCAACAATTCCTGCGTTCAAAAGGCATCTCCACTTTCGATGACCAGTTCAATCCCGACGGCACCAAACCCGATTTTATTTTGCAGGCCGGGGGCTTCCAGAAATTACGGCATTCACTGGGTTTTGTAGCTACGGCTGCCACCACCGAAATGATCCATAATCAAAACAGCAAGTTTGATTTTGTAAATGAGTTATGGAATGCAAAACTGGCGCCTTACGAGGATGGTTATTTTGATCCTTATTACGACGGTTTATTGTACCTCTTTAGCCTGATGCACCTCGGCGGGAAATACCAGCTTATTCAACCGCAAACGGGTAACTAAGCAAACTGCAGCACATTCGGAACTGTTTATAAACAAGGTTCATTTGCTAACTAATGTCTTAAAATAGGGTAACAATGTTTAAGATGACACCAGTCAGGAGTAGAGAATTCAATTGGCGGTACTTTAGCCCCGATGCCGGACTTTGCTTGCACCAACAGTCGGTTTTGCCAATGAAATATCCCCTGTTTAAAATAGTGAACGATCTGTGTTCTTTCGCAGAGAAATCCATTGCATCAATGCCCACGATGATTCGAAATTTAATACTAATAAATACAAAAGCAACATGTTGAAAAGCGCTTTGACCCAGTTGATGGTTGCCGGAATTCTATTTGCCGGATGTTCGGGCTCAAAAAAAACAAACGACACTGCTTCGGCAGGTTCACTAAAAGAAGTGTTTAAAAACGAGTTTGTGATAGGGACGGCTATCAATAACCGGCAGATTGCAGAAAGCGACCCCGGCTCCGCCATCCTTATCCCGCAGCAATTCAACGCTTTAACGCCGGAGAATATTATGAAAGCCGAATTGATGCAACCGGCATGGGGGCAGTATAATTTTGAAATGGCCGACAAACTGGTAGCTTATGCGCAGAAATACAATATGCAGGTAAATGCACATACGCTTATCTGGCATAGCCAGCTACCATCTTTTGTTCGCCGCATGAAAAATGCCGACTCAGTCCGGATGTTTTTCACAAATCATATCAACACTGTTGCGGGTAGATACGATGGTAAAGTGTATTCGTGGGACGTAGTAAATGAAGCATTGAATGAAGATGGTACGATGCGTAAGTCGGTTTTTCTACAAAACCTGGGTGAAAATTTTGTGACTGATGCATTTCGCCTGGCAGAAAAGGCCGCTCCAAATACGAAGCTGTACTACAACGATTACAATATTGAGCAGCCTAAAAAGAGGGCGGGAGCTATTACTATAGTAAAAAACATACAGGCTGCCGGCGTTAGAGTAGATGGAGTTGGCATACAGGGGCACTGGCACCTGGGAAAAATTCCGTTAAAAGACATCGAGGAAAGTATCCTGGAATTTAGCAGGCTGGGTGTAAAAGTTGCCTTTACGGAGCTTGATATAGAAGTGCTGCCCCGCAATTTCCAGGGTGCAGATGTAGCCGAGCGGATGCAGGCAACAACTAGTTCCAATCAATATGTAAATGGTTTGCCCGACAGCGTACAACAACAGCTAGCCAAAGATTACGAAGCATTGTTCAACCTGTTTTTAAAACATAAGGATAAGATAGAAAGAGTAACCTTATGGGGTGCTACGGACGCCCATTCCTGGCTGAACGATTGGCCGGTGCGGGGCCGAAAAAATTACCCCTTGCTTTTCGACCGCGAGTTTAAGCCCAAACCCGCGTTTTATAAGGTCATAGCTACAAATTCAAAATGATATAAAAGGCAATTCTAATGATTAATGCTTCCCAGAAATTAACGGTTGTTGAAAAAGTAGGTTATAGTCTTGGTGATCTCGCTGCCAACCTGGTTTTTCAAACTTTGATGACCTATCTCGCCTATTTCTATACCGATATCTACGGGCTGGATACCAGCCATGCGTCCGTAGTGATGTTGGTGGTGGGTGTGTTTGCCGCATTTGTTTTCAATCCCATTGTTGGAGCACTTGCCGACAGAACTGTTTCTAAATGGGGGAAGTTCAGGCCGTGGATTTTGTTTACAGCTATTCCACTTGGTGTAACTGCACTTCTTGCTTTTAGCACTCCTGATTTTTCTTATAAAGGCAAGCTTATTTATGCCACCATCACTTACAGCTTGCTCTTGTTACTTTACTCAGCTAATAATTTGCCTTACTCTGCCTTAAGCGGGGTTATTACCGGTGATATGAAAGAGCGGAACAGTATGTCCTCCTACCGCTTTGTTGCCGTTATGTTTGCCCAATTTTTTGTACAGGTATTTATGTTGCCAATTATTGAAACTGTGGGTGGCGGCGATAAAGCTGCTGGTATTGAGAAAGTGATGACCTGGCTGGCGATAATTGGAACTGCTATGTTGTTAATTACGTTTTTAAGCACCAAAGAGCGCATTGTACCTACTAAGGAACAACAGTCGGGCCTTGGGCAGGATCTAAGTGACCTGTTTAAAAATAAACCATGGGTAATTATGCTGGTACTTACCACCCTGGTATTTATTACGCTCGCTATGAAAGGCGGTTCCTATGTGTACTATTTCAAAAACTATGTTGATAAGGAAAGCCTGGCGAGTTTTGTACAACCAATTACCTCGGTACTCTCTGGTATGGGAATGAATTTCTTTGGAGAGGACCCGGTTTCGGCAGGTTTTGGACTATTTAACGGGGGTGGAATTATTTTCATGATAGTGGGCATAACCTTATCTAAAGGGTTTGCCGACAGGTATGGTAAAAGAAATGTGTTCGGCACCGCGCTGGTTATTTCAACCCTGTTCATCCTCTTTTTCTACCTGTTTCCGCCTACTTCGGTTGGGCTAATGTTTACGTCACAAATCTTACACGGCTTTTTTTATGGTATCACCATTCCATTGCTTTGGGCAATGATTGCTGATGTAGCCGACTACAGCGAATGGAAAAACAACCGGCGGGCTACGGCCATCATTTTTTCTGCCATGATGGTTGGTTTAAAAGCCGGCCTAAGCATTGGAAGTGCCTTGCTTACCTGGATCCTGGGTTTGTATAATTATATCCCGAACAGCGATGCCGTTCAAACTGCTACGGCGGTACATGCCACTAAAATGCTGGTGAGTGTTTTCCCGGCGATCCCATTCCTGCTGGGAGCTTTATTGTTATTCCGTTACGAGATCAGCAAGAAAATGGAGGTCCAAATTGAAAGCGACTTAAAGCAAAGAAGGGCTGCGCCACCTGTAACTGCTACTACAGCACTTTAGCCGACTTATTCTTAAAGTTTAAAATCCTGTAAAAATGCCGGAAGATCCTATAGACCATGTAGATTTTGAGAGTTTGAATAAAAAAGCTGTTTCGCAACCGTTGGTTCGCCAGCTGTATACCGCCGATCCCTCTGCTCATGTATTCAACGGGCGCATTTATTTTTATCCCTCGCACGATATTGAGGCTGGTATTCCCTTTGATGACCTCGGCAGCCATTTCGCTATGGAAGATTACCATGTATTTTCCATGAGCAATCCTTCAGATGAAGTAACAGATCATGGAGTGGCGTTGCATGTTAAAGATGTTCCCTGGGCTGAAAAGCAGCTTTGGGCGCCGGATGCGGCTTATAAAAATGGTAAATACTTTTTATACTTTCCTGCCAAACGACCAGATGGCATCTTCCAGATTGGTGTTGCAATAAGTGATAAACCCGAAGGACCTTTTATTGCAGAAGCGGAAGCTATAAAAGGAAGTTACTCTATTGACCCTGCCGTTTTTGTGGATGATGATGGCGCCGCTTACCTGTACTTTGGGGGGATTTGGGGCGGTCAGTTGCAATCTTACAGGGAGAATCAACACAATGCTGACTTTAAAGAACCATCGGCTACCGAACCCGCACTGGGGCCAAAGATCGCAAGGCTTAGCAATGATATGACCCTGTTTGCCGAAGAAGTACGGGAAATTGTAATTACAGACGAACTCGGAAATCCTATACTATCCGGGGATAACAACCGAAGATTTTTTGAAGCATCCTGGATGCACAAGTATCAAGGCAAATATTATTTTTCTTATTCTACCGGCGATACCCACCTGATCTGTTATGCTACCGGCGATAATCCTTATGGCCCATTCACTTACCAGGGAATTGTATTGCACCCGGTAGTAGGATGGACCAATCACCATTCTATTGTGGAGTTTGAGGGAAAATGGTACTTGTTCTACCACGATTCCAGTTTGTCGGAAGGAGTAACGCATCTTCGGTCGGTTAAAATGACGGAGCTTACCTATAATGAAAATGGTTCGATTGTTCCCATTTATCCATATGGTAGATGACTTTGCTATACCCGCAGGCTGCACGACAGGGGTGATGAATGGTATATAGAACCTGTGATAAAATATTGCTGGCTTTTTCTCATAAAGTAACCCGGTGAAACATTTGTCTTGTTAGTACAGTAAAAATGTTTATATACTCAAGCAGCCGATGGTTGATGTTTTATGGAAGCTACTTTAGCCATCTGAAAAATCAACCATGGCATTTTTCAACGATCGTTACCATTTTGCCGGGTTTTGCCAATTGTTTTATAATGCGGCGATAATACATCTTCACACCCTTGTAACCTTCACACCTAACGATTGCTAATGTGTCTAAACAAATAATATGAAAAGGATTGTTTTTTGCCTAGTATGGCTTTCGGTTTTCTCGTTAGATACCAGCTCCCAAAAGGTGGTGAGGCAGGCCCCCGCCGGTTTCGACAATGAAGTGGCCGGCATAAAGCATGGTAAGATTGATACTGTTACCTATGAGTCTAAAACGGTTGGAACCAGCCGCCGGGCATTAATTTACACGCCTCCAGGGTTTTCAAAAACTAAGAAATACCCGGTTTTTTATCTCCTGCATGGGATTGGTGGGGATGAAAAAGAGTGGTTAAAAGGAGGTAGTCCCCAGGTGTTGCTTGATAACCTTTATGCGGCCAATAAAATTGAACCTATGATCGTGGTAATGCCAAACGGCCGTGCCATGAAAGATGACCGCGCAACAGGAAATATTATGGCTCCGGACAAGGTGCAGGCCTTTGCCACGTTTGAACAGGATCTATTAAATGACCTGGTTCCTTTTATCGAACAAAACTACCCGGCAAAAACCGACCGTGAAAGCAGGGCAATTGCCGGACTTTCAATGGGGGGAGGGCAGTCGCTCAATTTTGGCCTGGGCAACCTCGATAAGTTTGCCTGGGTAGGTGGCTTTTCATCAGCACCTAACACCAAATCACCCGAGCAATTGGTACCAGACCCGGAACTGGCCAAAAAACAACTGAAACTCCTGTTTATTTCGTGTGGTGCCAGTGATGGCCTTATCAGTTTTAGTAAACGTACCCACGATTACCTGGCCGGGAAAAATGTTCCGCATATTTATTATATCGAGCCCGGCGTTCACGATTTTAAGGTTTGGAAAAATGGTTTGTATATGTTTTCCCAACTCATTTTTAAACCTGTAGACCAGTCAACATTTCCGGAATACTTGAAAATGTCGGTAGAACCTGCTGTAAATCCTAATGGTTTTGGTGGACCGGGTGGTCGTGGGCCATCCACCATCCAACCTGAAGGTGCCAATGATTATAAGCCAACTGCTACCACGCAGCAAGGTAAAAAATACCCGCAGGTAAACAGCGAAGGAAGGGTTAAGGTAAGCATAGCTGCACCGGGGGCCCGCATGGTTCAACTGGATATCGGCGCAGTAAAATATGATTTGATAAGGGATACCGCTGGTACCTGGACGGGTCAGTCTGCCCCACAGGATGAAGGGTTTCATTATTACCAGTTGAATGTTGATGGCGCTTCTGTGCCAGATCCTGCGAGTCTTTATTTCTATGGAGCCAGCCGTTGGGGAAGCGGGGTGGAAGTGCCGGCAAAAGACCAGGAAAAATATTCGCTGAGAGATGTTCCGCATGGCCAATTGGTGAAACAACACTACTATTCAAAGACAACCAATAAAGTGCGGCCGGTTTTTATTTATACTCCGCCGGGTTATGAAAAGGAAAACGCTAAAAAATACCCCGTTTTATACCTTCAACATGGCATGGGTGAAAATGAAACAGGCTGGGGAAACCAGGGTTATGCCAACCTGATTATGGACAACCTGGTAGCAGATGGAAAGGCGGTTCCGTTCATAATCGTTATGGAAAACAGCAGTATTGATTTGGCTGCATTGAGAGCTGCAAATCCACCGGTTGCACCTGTTCAATCTAACACCACTCCACCATCAACAACTGGCAATAATGCTCCGCGTACTGCAACTGGTCCGCCAGCCGGAATGAATTTCGCCGCTGAGTTTGAAAAGATTCTTTTTAACGACCTCGTTCCTTTTATAGAATCCAATTACAGGGTTATGGCTGATCCATTGCACCGGGCAATGGCTGGTTTGTCGATGGGAGGCATGCAAACCCGCTCACTTGTAATGGCAAACCCCGGCAAGTTTGCATACGTAGGAATGTTTAGCAGTGGCACATTTGTACCTTCTGAAATTAGCGACCTGGACAGTTTTAAAAAATTGGGCAAGCTGGTATTTATGAGTTTTGGAGAAAAAGAGGGTGGGGCATCCCGAATTCCTGCCGCCGCAGAGGAATGGAATAAGGCAGGTATAAACGGTGTATCCTATGTTTCCCCCGGAACGGCTCATGAGTGGCAAAGCTGGCGACGTAGCCTGTACGAGTTTGCGCCTTTGTTGTTTAAATAATAACTGGCACAGTAAAATCAAATAACATTGACTGACATGAAACTTAAGATAGTAGTTTTTTTTCTGCTGGTAATGAGCCAGTTAAGCGGTTTTACACAAGATCCTAATTTCCATATTTACCTGTGTTTGGGCCAGTCTAATATGGAAGGTGCTGCCAGATTTCAATCACAGGATTCTGTTGGCGTAGATAAGCGTTTCCAGGTATTGGAAGCAGTGGATTGCCCAAATCTTGGCAGGGTAAAAGGGCAATGGTACACAGCTTTGCCACCACTTTGCCGTTGTAGAACCGGGCTTGGGCCGGCTGATTATTTTGGCCGCACTATGCTGCAAAACCTGCCTGGAAACATAAAATTGGGAGTGATAAATGTTTCCGTAGGTGGTTGTAAGATTGAATTGTTTGCTAAAGACAGTGTACAATCTTATGTGGCTACAGCGCCCGGCTGGCTGAAAAATATGGTAAAAGAGTACGACGGCGATCCCTATCAACGGCTCGTAGAAATGGCAAAGCTGGCGCAGCAAACAGGAGTAATCAAAGGAATACTGCTGCACCAGGGAGAGTCGAATACAGGTGATACGCTATGGCCGGCGAAGGTTAAAGGAGTGTACGATAATTTACTTCAAGACCTTGGACTTGAACCAGGTTCGCTTCCGCTGCTTGCGGGCGAATTAGTGCCGGCGGATCAGAATGGGGCCTGCGCCAGCATGAACAAGATCATAGGTACACTACCAAAAATTATTTCCAAAGCCTATATTATTCCCTCAGCAGGTTGCGAGGGAGTAGCAGACAGGCTGCATTTCAGTGCAGCCGGCTACCGGGAACTGGGAAGGCGATATGCAGCAAAAATGCTTGCGTTGCAAGGGTTCTAAATATTATATTGTAATTACTAATAAAAAAGTCGTGAGAAACAAGTTCAATTCAATTAGGATATTATCACTGATAATCATTGTTTTAACAGGATCAGTTACCATAGGGCTTGCACAGAAGAAAGCCAAAAACAAAATAGGCGGGGCTATGGATGGGGTGCCCGTTTTTTCGCAATTTAGTTATAAGGGTAATGATAAGGTTTACAACGAAAGCCCGCTGCAGGCTGGTGAATTTTATAATCCCATTCTCCAGGGCTGTTACCCAGATCCAAGTATGGTTCGCAGGGGTGATGACTATTTCCTCGTTAACTCGTCATTTTCTATGTTCCCCGGTGTTCCCATCTTCCATTCGACTGACCTGGTAAACTGGAAGCAAATTGGACATGTGCTGGACAGGCCTTCGCAGTTAAAAGTGGAAAAGTCGGGAGTGTCGGCAGGTATTTATGCGCCATGCATCAAGTACAATAAAAGCAACGAAACTTTTTATATGATCACTACCCAGATTGCTGGCGGCGTGGGCAATATGGTTGTAAAAACCAAGGATCCGTTTAAAGGTTGGAGCGAAGTGATCAAATTGAAATTTGACGGAATTGACCCATCCATGTTTTTTGATGAAGATGGTAAAGCCTACGTGGTTCACAATGATGCCCCGGATAAAGGGAAGGAATTGTACAACGGTCACCGTGTTATCAAGATCTGGGATTATGATTTGCAAAACGACCAGGTAGTAGCGGGCAGTGATAAAATAATCGTAGATGGCGGCGTTGATATTACACAGAAACCAATTTGGATCGAAGGCCCTCATATCTACAAAAAGAATGGCAAGTATTACCTGATGTGTGCTGAAGGCGGAACCGGTGGTTGGCACAGCGAAGTAATTTTTATGAGCGACAGTCCAAAAGGCCCGTTTGTTCCTGCACCTTCCAACCCGATACTCACCCAGCGGCATTTTCCTGCAGACAGGAAAAACAAGATTGACTGGACCGGCCATGCTGATATGGTGGAAGGCAAAGATGGTAAATACTATGCGGTGTTTTTAGGCATTCGTCCCAACGTTAAAGACCGGGTAAACGCCGGTCGCGAAACATTTATCCTGCCGGTAGACTGGACGGGTACCTACCCCGTTTTTGAAAATGGATTGGTACCGATGAAGTCAAAACTAAAAATGCCTGCAGGCATTACCAACCAAACAGGGCAGAACGGTTTCTTCCCCAACGGCAACTTTACTTTTACCGACAACTTTACGGACGGCATCCTCGATCACAGGTGGATTGCTATGAGAGGTCCGCGTGATTCTTTTATTACAAAAATAGCCGGAGGCGGCGTAAGGATAAAACCATTTGAGGCAAACATTAAAGCTTTAGCTCCTGTATCTGCTTTGTTCCACCGGCAACAGCATTCCGCTTTTGATGCAGAAGTGACCCTGCAGTATAAACCGAAATCGGGAAAAGATCTCGCAGGGATAACCTGCTACCAGGGTGAAGCTTTCAATTATGTTTTTGGCATCACTAAAAAAGAAAACGACTACTATCTTGTTTTGGCTAAAACCGCCCGGGAAAGACAAGCTGGCCCCCCGCGCCCCGGAACACCGGCGGCAACCACCGTTTTGGCCAGTGTCAAACTCGATCTTAAAAAGCCCGTCCGGTTGCAGGTATCAGCTTCGCAGCAGGATGAATATTCATTCAATTATTCCATCGACGGAATCAACTTCGTAAACCTTGGCGGCCCGGTTTCGGGCGACATACTGTCAACCAATGTGGCAGGTGGTTTTACCGGTTCGTTGATTGGGTTGTATGCCACTTCGGGCAATGATATTTTACCTTAGCCTACCCCGGCCAGGTGAAAAAGTTACTCTTATCCGGAAAGAAAACTAAGAAAAATGAAGCACCCGATTTTTATAGCGATATGCCTTTTGATTTACACTTTCGGCTACTCACAACTGGTAACTGTTTCAGGTCCGGGCAAGCTTTTAAAAGTTACTGTTGATATTGTCGATAGTGTGCCTGTTTACGCGGTTAGCTACAACGGTAAAACCATGCTGGAAACATCGCCGCTGGGCCTTACTACGAACGAAAGCGATTTTACCAAAGGCATGAAATTCATTGGTAGTAAAGACAGCTTAATTGATAAAGCCTATAAGCAGGATAAAATAAAAAGATCTGAAATTCATTACTTAGCGAATTCGTTAACCTGCACTTTTGAAAATGCACAGCAGAAGCAAATAAGCATCGTCTTCCAGGTAAGCAATAACGATATAGCTTTCAGGTACGAATTGCCCGTTTGGAAAGAACGTATGAGTTGTGTGGTAGAAAAAGAAGTTACAGGTTTCAGGTTTCCGCCACAAACAACCACCTTTCTTTCCGGTATGATGAGCCCTATGACCGGCTTTGCCCGAACCACTCCCAGTTATGAAAGCGGATACGAAGCAGATGCGCCTTTAGGTAAAACAACCAGGCAGGGCGAAGGTTATGTTTTTCCCGGCCTGTTCAGGGTTGGCAGTGATGGCTGGGTACTGGTGTCGGAAACCGGAGTAAGTAGTCTTTACTGCGCCTCGCATTTAAGCGAGATCAACAAGGATGGGCTGTATACGGTAGCGTATCCCAACGCAAAACAAAACAATGGTTTTGGCAGTACTGGTGCTGCTATCAGCTTGCCGGGTGTAACGCCCTGGAGAACTATTACAATTGGTAATACCCTTAAACCAATTGTAGAAACCACTATTCCCTACGATGTGGTGGAACCTTTATATACTGCTTCAATACCATACAAATTTGGCCGCTCCACCTGGAGCTGGATCGTTTGGCAGGATAACAGCATGAACTACGACGACCAGGTGAAATATATTGACCTGGCTGCTTCATTGAATTACGAATACATATTGATGGATGCGCTCTGGGATAAGAACATTGGCAAGCAAAGAATGACGGAGCTGATCCGGTATGCCAAGTCTAAAAAAGTTGATGTTTTCTTATGGTATAATTCCAATGGATCTTTTAATGATGCGCCGCAAGGACCCCGAAATAAAATGAGCACGGCTATTGAACGAAAAAAGGAGATGGCTTGGTTACAGGCGGCAGGGGTAAAAGGATTGAAAGTGGATTTTTTTGGGGGTGATAAACAGGAGACCATGCGGCTTTATGAGGATATTTTATCAGATGCAAATGACTATGGCCTGATGATCATTTTCCATGGTGCCACACTGCCCCGCGGTTGGGAGCGGATGTACCCGAATTTTGTAGGTTCCGAGGCGGTACTCGCTTCTGAAATGCTGATCTTTTCGCAGGGGGTACGGGATGCAGAAGCATTCAATGCAACCCTGCACCCATTTATCCGTAATGCTGTAGGCAGTATGGAGTTTGGCGGCGTATTGCTAAACAAGTTTCTCGTAAAAACGAACGAGGGACGAAATAAGCGATTGACCACTGATGGTTTCCAACTGGCGACCGCTATCTTATACCAAAACCCCGTTCAAATGTTTGGCCTCACGCCAAATAATCTTACTGATGTTCCGGCTTTCGAGATTGACTTTATGAAGCAGGTACCTACTACATGGGATGAGACTTTGTATATAGATGGCTATCCTGGAAAGTATAGTGTCATTGCCCGGCGGCACGGCAGCGAATGGTATGTGGCAGGTGTGAATGCACTGAAACAATCCCAAAAAATAATGCTGGCATTGCCCATGTTTGCCGGTAAAAAGTTGCGGTTGTACAACGACAATGCCGAAAAAATAACCGGTCTTAAAGAGATTGAAATAAACAAGAAGGGTGAATTGGAAATTGAGATACAACCCGGAGGTGGTTTCGTGATAAAATAGCCTGGAAAAAGTAAAAATAAATTTTGCTGAAATGATGTTTAAAAATTACAGGCCTGGATGGATGCAACTGTTTGTTTTATTATTGTTGATACCCTGCCTGCCTGCCTTTTCCCAACAAAAGGGTAGTCCAACTCTTAAACTTTGGTATAACCAGCCCTCCGGCAAAACCTGGGAAAATGCCTTGCCGATAGGTAATGGCAGGATCGGAGCTATGGTTTATGGTAATGTGCCTTTAGAGACCATCCAATTGAATGAACATACCCTTTGGAGCGGTGGTCCTAACCGAAACGATAATCCGCTGGCCCTGGATTCTTTAACTGAGATTCGCCGCCTTATTTTTGAGGGTAAGCAAAAAGACGCAGAGCAATTAGCAAACAAAGTAATTGTGAGCAAAAAATCTCATGGCCAAATGTTTTTGCCGGTGGGTGACCTGCGACTGAAATTTGAAGGTCATGATAACTATGAAAATTATTACCGCGAGCTGGATATTGAAAAGGCTGTAGCTAAAACAACCTATTCCGTTGGAGGAGTTTCTTTCAACCGGCAGGTATTGGCATCTTTTCCCAACCGGGTAATCGTAGTGCAGCTGAGTGCCAGTAAACCGGCCAGCCTTTCATTTGAAGCATTTTTTGCTGCGGCTCTTCCTAATGCTGCGGTTACCGCAAATGCAAAAAACCAATTAAGGATTTCAGGCACTACCGTAGATCATGAAACGGTAAAAGGATCAGTGAAATACCAGGGTATTGCGCAAATTAAAGCTCAGGGTGGCAGTACAACTTTTACAGACTCTTCGCTGGTGATAAAAAATGCAGATGCGGTAACCATTTACATTTCTGTAGCTACCAACTTTAATAACTACAATGATGTTTCCGGTAACGAGAACGAACGGGCAACGGCCTGCCTGGTAAAAGCAATTTTGAAGCCATGGGCTATCCTGTTAAAAGAACATGTTGCTGCCTACAAATCTTATTTCAACCGGGTAAAACTCAATTTTGGAAATGAAGCTGAATTCTCACAGCTGCCGACCGACCAGCGGCTTAAGCAATTTAATACTTCCCGCGACCCGGGTTTCGCCGCATTGTACTTCCAATATGGTCGCTACCTGTTGATCTCTTCCTCGCAACCGGGTGGCCAACCTGCCAACCTGCAGGGCATCTGGAACAATAAGATCCGCCCTCCATGGGATAGCAAGTACACCATTAACATCAACGCCGAAATGAACTACTGGCCGGCTGAAAAAACCAACCTCGCAGAATTGCACGAGCCCTTCCTGAAAATGGTAGAAGAGATGGCTGAAACCGGGAAGCAGACGGCAAAAGACATGTATGGGGCAAGAGGTTGGGTAGCACATCACAATACAGATATCTGGCGTGCAACCGGTGCCGTAGACGGCGCCTTCTGGGGAGCCTGGAGCAACGGTGGTGGCTGGACCAGCCAGCATCTCTGGGAACATTTTATGTACAATGGCGACAAAAAATACCTCGCCAGGATTTACCCGGTTTTGAAAGGTGCTGCAACTTTTTATACCGATTTTCTTATTAAACATCCTAAACATGATTGGCTGGTAATCAATCCCGATGAATCGCCCGAAAATGCGCCCGCAGCCCACCAGGGTTCTTCCCTGGATGCCGGTGTAACCATGACTAATCAAATTATATTTGATGCCTTCAGCACCGTTATAAGTGCAGCATCACTATTGCAAACCGATGCAACTTTCGCAGATACGCTAAAGCAACTTCGCAGCCAGTTAGCGCCAATGCAGGTTGGACGTCATGGTCAATTACAGGAATGGCTGGATGATGTGGATGATCCTAATGACAAACACCGCCATATCTCTCACCTGTATGGATTGTTTCCTTCCAACCAGATATCACCCTACCGTACACCCGAATTGTACAGCGCGGCTAAAAATACTCTTATACAAAGAGGTGATATTTCAACCGGTTGGAGTATGGGCTGGAAAGTAAACTGGTGGGCTAAGATGCTGGATGGAGATCACGCTTTTAAGCTCATACAAAACCAGCTAACACCAGTAGGCACAGGAGAAGGTGGTACTTATAATAATTTGTTTGATGCGCACCCACCTTTCCAGATCGATGGCAATTTTGGCTGTACATCGGGTATTGCTGAAATGCTTTTGCAAAGTGATGATGGTTTGCTAAACCTGTTGCCCGCATTGCCGGGTGTATGGTCCGAGGTAGGGAGTATTTCCGGCCTTCGTGCCAGAGGAGGTTTCGAACTGGTAAGCATGCAATGGAAAAATGGAAAGTTAGTAAAAGCGGTTATCAGGTCTACGCTCGGCGGCAACCTGCGTTTAAGAGTTCCTAATGAAGTGAAATCAATAGCAGGACCGGTTCTGAAAAAAGCCATTGGTGATAATAGTAATCCATTTTACAAAACAGAAAAAACAGCTAAACCTTTAATATCAGGTAGTACAGTGATAACACTACCACTACTTAAAACTACCTATGTGTATGATGTAGCATCGAAACCCGGGCAACTGGTAACACTGGTTGGACTGTAAGTACAATTGGAGTATTACTTTTTTAGTATATGGAAAATTTTAAACCAAATCTTTAGTAAACCTTCTAAAAACACATTATGAAAAAAGCTATTTTTTGCAAAACTTTTTTGGCATTGTTATCCCTCATTTTCATTACCCTTAGTTCTTTTAATGTGAATGCACAGCGTGCCGGCTTCTCCGGTGATTGGAAACTGGATGAAGCCAAAAGTGAGCTGGGCGAATTTGGTGGCAGGGTTGCACGCTCTGTTAAGGCTGACCAGAAAGAGGAGGCTATAACAGTTGTGAAAGTAATGCCAGGTTTTAATGGAGGTGACCCCATTACAACTACTGTTACACTCACCTACGACGGCAAAGTAGCAGAGTCTGAAGGTTTTGGCGGCTCTAAAAGAAAATCAACAGCAAAATGGTCTGATGATGGCAAAACACTTATTATAAACACCACTATGAATTTTGAAAGAGATGGCCAGTCTTTTGAGTTTAAATCAACAGAAAACTGGACGATCACCAAAGAGGGCCTGTTGCAGGTTACAACTAATTCCACATCACCACGGGGAGATAGTACTACCAAAGCTGTTTATTCGAAATAGGCAATAGTTTTCTTTTTTGCTCGTAGTATAACTTGCAGAAAATATTTTTTCATTAAGGCCAAAAGATAAGTGTTTTGTTATGTAGGTAAAATTTAATATCAAAATAATTGAAACGAAATATATGAAAAAAAGCCGGATGAAAAATTACAAAAACGCTTTATCTGCAATGACTTTTTTAGTTGCTGTATTGCTTTTTCAAACGGTTACCATGGCGCAGGTAAAGCCTGTCAGTCGTGCAATGAAAAACAAGGAAATAAGCTCCGATCTATTCGGTTTGTTTTTCGAGGATATTAATTATGCAGCAGATGGTGGATTGTATGCCGAACAGGTTCAAAACCGCTCTTTTGAATACAATCCGGCAGAGCAAAAAGAATGGAACCCGCTTTCCTTCTGGGAGTACCAGGCACCAGGCTTTTCCTACGGTAAAATCAGCGTGGAAACAAGTTCGCCTTTACATGATAACAACCCTCATTATGTAGTGCTCGATATTGAGCATGTGGGCAATGAAGCAAAGTACGAAGGGCCTTCTCCGGGCGTTGGATTAAAAAACAAGGGTTTCGATGGCATAGTGGTGAGGGAAAACGAACAGTATAATTTTTCCTTGTTTGCAAACCTGTTAAGTAAGAATAATATATTGTTTACGGTAAGCCTGCAAACGCCACAGGGTAAAGTGCTTGCGGAGGCACAACTGCCTGTAACAAAACAAGGATGGAATAACTATTCAACCAGCCTTGTAGCATCGGCAAGTCACGATACGGCTCATTTACTTTTATTAGCCACGAGCAGCGGGAAAGTAGCCCTTGATGTTATTTCCTTGTTTCCTGCAAAAACATTTAAGAACCGTACCAACGGCCTGCGGCCTGACGTTGCGCAACTACTCGCCGATATTCAGCCACGCTTTATTCGCTTTCCCGGAGGTTGCCTTGTGCATGGCGATGGGTTAGGCAACATGTACCGCTGGAAAAATACCATTGGTCCTATCGAGCAACGTGTGGAGCAACGCAATATCTGGGGCTATCATCAAACAGCGGGTCTTGGCTATTATGAATATTTCCAGTTTTGCGAGGATATCAATGCAAAACCATTACCGGTATTACCCGCAGCGGTAAGTTGCCAGAATAGCGGCGGTACCTGGCGGGTTGGAGGCACCGGGCAAAAAGCGCTGCCAATGAGCGAAATGCAGGATTATATCCAGGAAGTACTGGACTTGGTGGAGTGGGCGAATGGTCCTGTAACTTCTGTATGGGGTTCCAAACGAGCAGCTGCAGGGCATCCCGAATCATTCCATCTTAAATACATCGGAATTGGCAACGAGGATAAAATAACACCTGAATTCGAAGAACGTTTTAATCTTATTTACAATGCCGTTCGGGCAAAACATCCTGAAATTATTCTGATAGGAACCTCCGGACCTTTCCACAGTGGTGAGGATTATGAAAAGGGTTGGACAATCGCGAATAAACTAAAGGTGCCGGTAATAGATGAACATTATTATACCACCCCCGAGTGGTTTATCAGTAATCAATTCCGGTATGATGGATACAACCGTAATAAAAGCCAGGTATATCTCGGCGAATATGCATCATGGGGTAATAAACTACGTAATGCCATTGCAGAAGCTGTTTACATGATTGCCATGGAACGAAATGGCGACGTAGTAAAGATGGCATCTTATGCCCCGCTGCTTGCAAAAAAGAATTTTACGCAGTGGAAAACAGATATGATATTTTTTGACAACGTGAAAACAGTTCTAACACCGAATTATTATGTTCAAAAAATGTTTTCCTCGAACCAAGGAAACACCTGGTTTGAGAACATAGTTACTTATAACAAAAATGATTCGTCTTTAGCAGCATCTTGTGTGCAGGATTCAAGAACGGGTGATGTGATATTAAAGCTGGTAAATTTTAGTTCAATTGCCAATAGCATGAAAGTGGATTTGTCAACTTTCAAAAATGTTATTCCACAAGCTAGTCAAACAGTATTAAAAGGAAAGCCCGATGATGAAAATACTTTTGAGAATGCAAGTCAAATTATCCCATCAACATCTGACTTTAAAGCATCCAAACGATTTGATTACAAGGTTCCGGCTATGTCGTTAACTGTAATCAGGATAAAAACCAGGTAAATGATGCAGCCAACCTGCAATAGTCTATTGGGATTTTGGGAACTGTTTTTGATAAGATGTCAGCAGGCACATAATAACTTGAAAGCGGTATGAGGGAGGAGAATCAGAATGTCCCGGGCTTACAGAAACGTTAACTGATTAACTATGTTTAAAAAACTACCAATAAGCGAAACCAGTAGTAAAGAAAAGATGCGAAAGTCATTTGGATTACTACTGCTTTGTATTGCCTGTTTCTTCAGTGACAATATATCAGCACAAGAGCGGTTATACAGCAACCAGTTTTCATTGGCAGATGTGCAATTGGGTGACGGACCTTTTAAGCATGCCCGTGACCTGAATATTGAAACCCTGCTGAAGTACAATACAGATCGTTTGCTTAGTCCCTATTTAAAAGAAGCGGGTTTAATACCCAAAGATTCGGGTTATAAAAACTGGGATGGACTAGATGGGCACGTGGGAGGACATTATCTTTCTGCTATGGCCATGAACGTAGCCGCAACACAAAATGCTGAATGTAAAAAGCGAATGGAATATATGCTGGCGGAATTGAAAAAATGCCAGGAAGCCAACATTGTTAATCATGCTGGCTGGGGAGAAGGATATGTTGGTGGAGTTCCTAACAGTGCATTAATCTGGACCAAATTGAAAGCAGGTGATTTCAATGCATACCGTGCTGCATGGGTACCCTGGTATAACCTGCATAAAATGTACGCTGGTCTTCGCGATGCCTGGGCCTATACAGGCAATTCAATTGCTAAAGAACTTTTTTTAAAATTTTGCGATTGGGGTATTAACATTACCGCCGCATTGAGCGATGAGCAAATGCAGGAAATGCTGGATACAGAGCAGGGTGGAATGAACGAAGTCTTTGCTGATGCTTACCAGGTAACGGGTGATAACAAATACCTCGTCGCTGCAAAACGTTTTTCGCATCGTATGCTGCTGGAACCGCTTTCGAAAAACATTGACAACCTTGATAATAAACATGCCAATACACAGGTGCCAAAAGCAATAGGCTTCCAAAGAATAGGAGAACTGAGCGGGGATGCAGGGTATCAAAACGCGGGCAGATTTTTTTGGGAAACAGTTACTAACAACCGCACCCTCGCATTTGGGGGCAACAGCAGGCGCGAATTCTTCCCGGCTATGTCAGCCGCTGCTGATTTTATAGATGATGTAGAAGGTCCGGAATCCTGCAATTCTTACAACATGCTCAAGCTGACGGAAAGCCTTTTCAGGATAAATCCGTCTGTTAAATACATCGACTATTACGAAAAAACGGTATACAATCATATTCTTTCCACACAACACCCGGTACATGGCGGCTATGTGTATTTTACGCCTGCCCGTCCACGTCATTACAGGGTTTATTCGGCTCCCAATGAAGCAATGTGGTGCTGCGTAGGCAGCGGCATGGAAAATCATGGTAAGTACAACGAATTTATTTATACGCACCAACACGATTCCTTGTTTCTTCAACTTTTTATTGCTTCTGAGTTAAACTGGAAAGAAAAAAAGATCAGCATCAAACAGGAAACGAATTTTCCTTTTGAAGCGCAAACAAAACTTACCATAACAGGTGGCAATGCACTGTTTAATTTGATGGTACGTTATCCCTCCTGGGTATCAGATGGAAAACTGCAGGTATTGGTAAACGGTAAGCCAATCAAAATACAGGCAAAGCCTGCTTCTTTTCTTACCATTAAACGGCTATGGAAAAAAGGTGATGTAGTGGAAATAAAACTACCTATGCATCATACTATAGAGCAGCTGCCCAACCTGCCTTCCTATATCGCATTAATGCATGGTCCCATCTTACTGGGTGCAAAAACAGGTAAAGAAAATATGCAGGGTTTGGTAGCCAACGATAGTCGTTGGGGACATATTGCAGGTGGGAAGAAATTGCCTGTAAGTAAAGCGCCGATTCTGCTGCAGCAAAATGTTTCAGCTATTGTAAAAGCATTGCAGCCTGTAAATAATCAACCCCTGAAATTTATAACCCCGGGTGTCAAAATGGCGAATCCGGTTGATGCTGTCTTTGAGCCTTTTTTCAAGATCCATGATTCAAGATATATGATGTATTGGAAGACACTTACCGACAACCAGTATAAATCATACCTCGATTCTATTACGGCTGTAGAAAACGAAAGACTCGCATTAGATGCCATTACCATTGACTTTGTTGCAGCGGGCGAACAACAACCGGAAGCAGATCATGGAATGGAGTGGAAAAAATCTGCAGGCGGCGTTTTTCATGAAGAGTTTTACCGCAACGCTTTCGATAGCGGTTACTTCAGCTACAACCTTGCAACCAAAGGCCAAACAGATATTTCATTAAGCGTTCGTTATTATGGCGATGAAACCGGGATTCGCAAATTCGATATTTATATTGATGATCAGAAATTAGCCACTGAAAGCCTGGGTGGCAAATGGAAGGATCAGAAATTTCATAATGTTTCTTACAGTATACCTGCGGAGATGTTACAAGGGAAAGAAAAGATAAAAGTAAAATTCCAGGCATTACCGAAAACTGCTACAGGAGGCATTTATTACATCAGGTTACTTAAAAAAGCACCCTGAGTTGTTGAATTATGCAAACATAAGCAGCAGTTAAAAACAAAAATAGAAAATACATTATATGAAAATCAGAAGTCAATTTTGTTTGTTAGCCATAGGAGTATTTGCTGCCGCCATGGTAACCGCACAGAACCCCATCATCAAACATATTTTTACAGCGGATCCTGCCCCGATAGTTTTTAATGATACGCTGTTTTTATATACCGGTCATGATACAGCAAGTGAAACAGCTACCAATTATAAAATGCCCGACTGGCATGTATTTTCCACCACCGACATGGTTAACTGGAAAGATTATGGTGTTTTACTTTCACCCTCTACTTTTTCCTGGGCTACCGGTGATGCTTATGCTGCACAATGCATTGAAAGAAATGGAAAATTCTATTGGTTTGTTTCCACCTTTCACAAAAAAGACAGCATTAGCAGCGGCGGTGCAGCAATTGGCGTTGCTGTTTCGGACCGCCCAACCGGCCCGTTCAAAGATGCCATTGGAAAAGCACTTACCATAAATGAAATGACAACAGACATGAAATATAGTTGGGATGATATAGATCCAACTGTTTTTATTGATGATGATAAACAAGCTTACTTATATTGGGGAAATGGTAGTTGCAAATGGGTAAAACTGAAAGAAAATATGATTGAACTGGATGGACCCGTTACTACATTTAAACCGAAGAATTATATCGAAGGGCCATGGGTATATAAACGCAATGATTTGTATTATCTTGTTTATGCAAGTGCCGGTACAAAACCCGAGATGATCGAATACTGTACTGCTACAAACCCTGCCGGCCCCTGGACTTACCAGGGTATCATACAGGAGAATGTTCCCAACAGTTTTACAACGCATCCCGGCATTATAGATTATAAGGGAAAATCTTACTTTTTTTATCACAATGGCTCTCTGCCAACGGGCGGCAGTTATAGAAGATCTGTTTGTGTCGACTACATGTATTACAACCCTGATGGTACAATTCAAAAAATCATACAAACAACTAAAGGTGTAATGCCGGTGGATGCTAAAAAATAAAAAAACAGAACAACTTTAAATAATAATTATTCGCATACAATTCAATGCAGGTTAGCAGCTATCACCAGTTGCAAGGTTTAATTTCTTAGTATGTGTAAAATGAAAAGTTGATAGTATTAGTTGTTGTTTTAAAGGATCATAAACGAATGTTGCTATGTATTCAAAGATTAGTAGTTTATTGTTTGCCATTTTAATTGGAGGATTGGCATTCTGCCAGTCTTCAACCGAACCGGTTTTGAAAACAGTATATAAAAATGCTTTCAAAATTGGTGCAGCCGTTACGCCAGGAATAACATCTGGAGGGGATAAGGCTTCGCTGGATATCGTTGTGAAACATTTTAATTCAATAACGGTTGAAAATGTGATGAAAGCCGCGTTGGTTAATCCACAACCAGGAGTATTTAACTATGGGCCTGCTGATGATTATGTAGCTTTTGGTGAAAAACACAAGATGTTTATTATTGGCCATACACTGGTTTGGCACAATCAATGTCCTGCGTGGTTCTTTACCAATGCTGATGGAAAGCCAAACTCAAAAGCGGAACAAATTGAAAGACTGCGAAGCCATATCAAAAATGTAGCAGGAAGATATGCGGGTCGTGTAAATGCATGGGATGTTGTGAACGAAGTAATTGATGATGATGGAAGCTACAGGCAAACTACCTGGGTTAAAGCTTTTGGCCATGGTGATACGCTGGTAAAATATGCTTTCAAATTTGCAGCGGAGTTTGCACCAAATACCGAGTTATACTATAATGATTTTAATGCATGGCGGCCTGCAAAAAGAGATGGTATTGTAAGGCTGGTAAAAATGCTGCAAAAAGAAGGCATCCGCATTGATGGTGTTGGAATGCAAGGCCATTGGGGTTTAAATTATCCTAAAACAAAATACATAGAAGATGCAATTGATGCCTATGCGGCATGTGGGGTTAAAGTGATGATAACAGAGTTGGACGTTGATGTACTTCCGTTGACAAAAGAAGGACAGGCAATTGGCCAGGTACTGGCAGACAAACAATTCCAGTTGGAAGAATTCAAAAGCTTTCTTGATCCGTATCAAAACGGGCTGCCTGACAGCATACAAATGTTGCTTACAAAAAGATATGAAGAGCTGTTTACTATTTTTTACAACAGGAAAGAAAAAATAGATCGTGTGACCTTATGGGGCGTGCACGATGGTATGAACTGGAAAAACGATTACCCCGTTCCCGGAAGAACAAATTATCCTTTGTTGTGGGACAGGCAACGAATGCCAAAGCCTGCATTGAAAGCTGTGTTAAGTGTACCAAAACAATAATTGTTGAACATGGCAAGCATTTTCAAGAAAAAATATACAAAATACCTAATGTATTATTGTGAAGATTAACATGAACATTAGCTCCTTTTTTTTTTAACTAGTCCATATTTTTTATAATACCGCTCTGCTTTTTATTGGGATTAAGTGTGTATATTATTCAACCTTATTTACTAGGAATTGCCTGCGAATAATTGTTCTTTCCTTTTCTTTTCTGCAACAAATTCAGAAGGAGTTATATGGTATTTTGTTTTAAAAACCTTTGTAAAATAATTCGGGTTAGCAAACCCGGTTTCATTGGCAATATCGGTAACCGAACTGTCTGTTTTCTCCAGTAAGTCTTTTGCTTTTTCCAGTTTCACCGACCGGATAAACTCCACCGGGCTCATACCGGTATATTCCAATAATCGGTTATAAAGTGACGCCCTGCTGATCTTCATATGCTCACTTAATATTTCTACAGAAAGCTGTGGATTTTTAAGATTTTGGTAAATATAGGAGAGTGTCTTTTGAAGAAATTTTTCTTCTTCAGAAATCACTTCCGTTTCTGGCAGCGTTACTGAAACCTGTTTTGAATAGGTGTCTTTAAACGATTGATTGAGCAATAATATATTATGAATTTTTGCCTGGAGCACTGCGAAATTAAAAGGCTTGGTCATATAATCAATAGCTCCTGATTCAAGTCCGTCAAGGGTGCCGTTTGGTGTATTTCCTGCTGTAAGCATAATGATGGGGATATGCTTTGTTCGTTTATCGGCTTTCAGCTTTTGTGCCAGTTCAAGTCCATTCATTACCGGCATTTGTACATCACACACAATGATATCGGGATGATGGAACAGCGCCCGTTGCCATCCGTCTTTACCGTTGGCTGCTTCAAATATGCGATAGCTATGTTTTAAATTATCTTTTATGTAAAACCTGAAATCATCATCATCTTCTATTATCAAAATGGAAGGCTGAGAAGTACCGGCCATATCATGTGATCCGGTATTAGCTGCTACAGGTAGTTGATCCGGTGTAATTATTTCAGGCGTCGGGTCTTGAACATTGATGGATGCCCGCATTAGTTTAAGTTGAAATGTAAAGGTGCTTCCTTTGCCAACCTCACTATCCACCCAAATCGTTCCGTTGTGTATCTGAACAAATTCCCTGGTTATGGCGAGACCTATACCGGTGCCATGATTCATTATCTCGGGACCCTTATCGTGCTGGAAAAAACTTTCAAAAACTTTCTCCAGCGCCTCTTTTGGTATACCGATGCCGGAGTCTTTAACTGAAATAGTCACTAAAGCAAAATCCTGTACTGGTTGTTTGGAAGATTCTTTGAGAGTGACAGCGATATTGCCATTTTCAGGGGTAAACTTAAACGCATTGGATAACAGGTTAAAAAGTACACGTTCGATTTTGTCCTGGTCGAACAGCACCTGCAAAGTTTTGATTTCAGAATAAAAACCAAATTCAATTTTCTTGAGTTTTGCAATATCATTAAAGGAGTTACAAATATCCTGGATAAATGGAATGATGTCATCTTCAACACATTGAAGTTTTAATTCGCGTTCTTCCATTTTTCTGAAATCAAGTAACTGGTTTACCAGGTTCAGTAAACGTTTAGAATTTCGCTTTATCAGGTTAAGCTGGTTCAACAGGCTCTCTTCTTTTATTCTGCCTATCAGGCTGTCAACGGGTCCGATGATCAGCGAAATAGGTGTCCTGAATTCGTGACTTAAATTGGTGAGAAATTTGATTTTCGTCTGGTCAAGTTTATGCAGGTATTCTGCTTCCTGCCGTTCGCGTTCTATTAATTGTTTTGCTTCTTTACGTTCGTGTTCTAGCGCATATCGCATCTGTATTTTTTGTATGCCACGATGCCTGGTATATAAGACCAAACCAACCAGTAAGAGCAAATAGGCAAAATAAGCCCAGTTGGAGCGCCAGAGGGGAGGTGCCACTACCAGGTTTACTGACTGACCGGCTGTATTCCATAAACCGTCGTTATTGCTGGCTCTAACTGTAAATACATAATTTCCGGGAGGTATTTTGGCATAGTAGGCACGGTGTTCTTTTCCGGCACTTACCCAGCTTTTATCAAAGCCTTTTAGCATGTACTGGTATTGGTTGGCTTCGGGAACAGTAAAGTCAAGTGCCTCAAAGGATATGGAAAAGGTTTGACCATATCTTAGCTTCACCTCGTCGGCCAGCAATATGGATTGGTGTATAGCGCCTTTTTCTGATGGCTCAGCTGCCTTGTTATCTACCATTAATCCTGTGAAAACTACTTGCGGGATATTTTTGTTGGTTTTGAAACTGGCGGGGTTAAAATGATTGAAACCATTTTGGCCTCCAAAATATAGCTCGCCACCAGGTAATTTTATTCCTGCCCTTGGCATGAAGGCGCCCGCCTGCAAACCATTGTGGGAGGTATAATTTTTAAATTTTTTCGTTGCCGGATCATAGCAACTAATTCCATTATTGGTGCTGATCCACAATTTTCCCGAGTCATCTTCAATTATCGTTTGAATGTTGCCATTGATAAGCCCGTCTTTTTCGGTTATAGCTATAAAATTACTGGTACCTCTTTTCAAAAGACCCAGCCCGTTTCCGCTGGTGCCAATCCATATATTCCCTTTGCTGTCTTGCTTTATTGCCATGATGTAATCACTTGGCAAGTCACTGTTAGCCTTTGTAAAAAACGAGAATAACTGTGTGGCAGGATCGTAAACGGAGATGCCTGACCCAAAAGTACCCACCCAAATATGACCCAGGCTGTCCTCTTCAAAACACCGGATATAATTACTCAACGGCCTTGACGGATCGTTAGGACTAAGTGGATCTAAAACATATTTGTCTATTATTTTGCTTTCGCTCCTGATTACATTGATGCCTCCGCCATTTGTTCCAACCCAGGTATTTCCCTTCCTGTCTTCCTTGATGCAAAAAACGTCGTTACTATTTAGATCCGATGGGGTTGTGCCTTTTGAATAGGTTACGAGTGATTTATTTTCGGGATTATAATTAAACAATCCCTGGTTAAATGTTCCTATCCACAACCGGTCGTTGTCACCCATTTCCATGGATAAAATACTAAGGTCGTGCTTGTTGTTTTTTGAAGCTACCGGCAAACTTATATGATCCAGCAAACCCGTACCGGGATGATACAATTGAAGACCACCCCCATCTGTTCCGACAAATAAATTGTTTTTATAGAATTCAAAAGACGTGACAATAGGTGAGCGTAAACCGAAAGGATCAAAAGGCCTATACTCCTTTAAACTGAAATGATTGTAGTTCTCATCAAATTTATGCAGGCCGCCTCTAAAGGAGCCAATCCAATAAATACCCGTAGGATCAACAAAAATAGAACGAATTGACCTGCTGTTCAGGCTGGCTGGATTCCTGTCGTCGGGAACATGAGTACTAATTGTATTGGAACCAATATCGAGGATGTCCAGCCCTTCGTCAGTGCCAATCCACAACCTGTTTTTACTGTCAGCCTTAAAAGCATGCACCGTATTGCTGCTTAATTGGGCAGGTGCCGAATTGACTGTATAGTTTTTAAAGCCTTTTTCATTAGGAAGAAGCATGCTTATTCCATTTTCCCCGGCTACCCAAATATTTCCCAGGCTGTCTTCCACTATTTTGTTTACATCCCTGGTAACACTCGCTGCATCGTTTTCCTGGTGCCTGAAAACCGTTATTTTATTGTTGGAAGGAGACAGCAGAAAAAGCCCGGTATTTGTTGTGGTCCATTTTCTTCGGCGACTGTCTTCAAAAAATGAAAGCACCACCATGCCATTAACCGCTTTGATCAACTTTGTGGCTTTACTACCAATTATTAATTCATTGGTGTTTATATCAATTTGGAATAAGCCTCCAAAACACGACACCATGATATTCCCAGCCTTGTCGCCGCAAATATCAGTTACAGCAACTCCCACCTGGTTTTCTTCTTTCGTAGTAAAGTTTACGATCGCGTCTTTGTTTCCATCATAATAACATAATCCGCCGCCATTCGTTCCTATCCACAAACGGCCGTTTTTATCTTCATACAAAGAAGTTATATGGTTAACTTTTAAACCAGCAGGGTTTGTAGGATCATGCCGGAAAACTCTGAAACTGCTTCCATCAAAGCGATTTAAACCATCATCCGTTGCCAGCCAAATAAATCCAAACCGGTCTTTTAAAATACTGTAAACAGTGCCCGACGAAAGGCCGTCTTTCAAAGAATAGTTTCGAAAATTTAGTTGCAGGTTTTGAGAATTCGTTTGCTGGAAGTTGAATAACAAAGCCACCAGTAAGAGGAGATATATTTTATTTAGGTGATTTTTCATACTAGCAAATTGTCTTTCTGCAATCATTGGCGCCTGACCTGTTTCGGAAAAATTTAAAATAACATGAATTGGATCTTTTAAAGGAAAAAACTGTGAAAGCAATGAATTGATTTGACATTTTTTCCAGCTAATTAGTCATACGTGCTAGTCCGGTTTCGGGTTCTGGAAATACTTTTGACAAAGCGAAAATAGCTATGTCGTCCGTGCCAAAACTGTTTTGCGAGTTGCCCTTTTCGAAAACGAAATCCAATACCAGGAAAAACGATCATATGAAACCTGCACATCTTATACCTGCTACAAGTCATTTATCATTCCTGGTAGTTGTCAAAACTACATTTACCAGGATAGCGACAATGATCGGTTCCAAAAAGTCTTTTTCATTCGATATACTTCATCAAGCTGGAATCGGTAAGGCAAACCCGGGTTTTATAACTTAGTAATACCGGTGAGTTTACATTATTACACGCATTTTAGTGATTTGTGCTAATTAACTGTCGATCATCAGAAATAGTTTTGTTATTGCCAAAAGATCGGGATTGCTGCTATTGAAACAAACGATTCGTAGCCCTAAATAGTCAGAACTGCCCATTGAAATAAACCATTGCTTATGAAATTAGAACGAAGCTTTCCATCTGCAAGTTTTTGCCATGTTCCGATTAGTGTCATCATCACATTTATAAGAAAAGAGTAACTGGCTTTTGCCCACCAGGCAGCCTGTAATGGTATTCACTTCCACATTTACTTCCATTTATTCCAGGCTTCCATAGTTGATGCGGTCTTTCGTAAAAAGACCCTCCTGTAATTCTATTGTCCCGATATTAATATTCACCAAAACAAAAAAGCTCAAATGATTTTTAGTTTACAATCGTGGAAAACGCTTTTTGCCAATGTAGCCTTTTTACTGGCCACTTTGTGCTGTTTCACGCTGCATGCACAGGATACGCGGGTTGTGCAGGGCATTGTGCTGAATGCACAGAATGTAGCTGTTGCCGGCGCCACCATCCAGGTAAAAACAACGAGAATATCTACCAATACCGGTGCTGACGGCAGGTTTTCGCTGTCGATACCCAACGGCAAGAATATCTTAGTAGTTACCTACGTTGGTATGGCTTCGCAGGAAGTTAAAATCCAAAACCAGAACACTATTTCTATTACGCTATCGGATAGCACAGCGCAGCTTGATGATATTGTAATTGTTGGTTACGGCAGGCAAAAAAGGGTTAGTGTGGTGGCTGCCGTATCTCAAACCACCGGTAAAGTATTGGAACGTGCCGGCGGCGTTTCAAATATCGGGGCTGCTCTTACAGGCAATGTACCTGGTTTGATTACAAATTCCAGTACAGGTATCCCGGGTGGCGAAGATCCGCAAATTATTATTCGTGGGCGTAGTTCCTGGAACAATGCAGATCCCCTTATATTGGTAGACGGAGTGGAGCGCCCCATGAATAGTGTAGATATCAGCTCTGTTGAAACCATCTCTGTTTTAAAAGATGCATCTGCAACAGCAGTTTTTGGCTCAAGGGGTGCCAATGGTGTCATCCTGATCACTACAAAAAGGGGACAATCAGGTAAGGCAACCATCAGGGGCGTAATTAATACGATTGTAAAAGTGCCTTCAAAATTGCCAGGCAAATATGACTCATATGACGCTCTTCGTATTCGCAATGAAGCAATCGAAAATGAACTGGCATTCAGACCGCAAAGCTGGAACGACTATTTGCCCCAGGCAACATTAAATAAATACCGCAATCCTGCGAACCAGGAAGAAGCGGAACGTTACCCCAACGTAAATTGGGCTAATACTTTATTCAACGATTATGCAACTGCCAACAACGCAAATGTTAGTGTTAGTGGCGGAACTCCGCTGGTGAAGTATTTTACCAGTGTAGATTACTTACATGAAGGAGACCTTTTCAAAATATATGATAACAAGCGTGGCTATAAACCAGGTTTTGGTTATAACCGGCTGAATGTACGCAGTAACCTCGATTTTCAGCTTACACCCACTACTTTACTCAAAGTAAATCTTACCGGCTCATACGGGGTACAAAAAACTCCCTGGGGTTTTACAGCTGGTAGCTACGGAAGCTGGATCGACGCCTATACAACTGCACCGGATGTGTTTATGCCGGTTTACAGCGATGGCACCTGGGGTTGGTATGCTCCCAATGAAGGAAGGGCTGAAAACTCAGCAAGAAGCCTTGCTTTGGGTGGTGTTCAATTTACTACCAATACCCGTGTTACAACAGATTTTACCCTTGAGCAAAACCTGAATATGATCGCGAAAGGGCTGCGGTTTAACGGAACCGTGTCTGCCGATAATTTCTTTAATGAATCAAATAGGGGAGTAAACGACCTGTTCAATGATGCCCAGCGTAAATGGATCGACCCTCAAACCGGGATTGCGCAATACAAGCTGGCTTTCGATGGCAATACCAATTTCGATTTCCAGGAAGGTATCAAATGGGCTCCTGCCGGGGGAACAGTAGGTGGTAACGACCGCCGGTTGTTTTACCAGTTGCAACTTAACTATGCCCGCACATTCGCTTCTAAGCACAATGTGAGCGCCATGGGACTTTTGAACAGGAACATCAGGGCGTCCGGTAGCCAGGTTCCTTCTTTCCGCGAAGACTGGGTTTTCCGCGCTACTTATAACTATGATAGCAAATACTCTATCGAATACAATGGTGCATATAACGGTTCTGAGAAATTTAGTCCCGAAAACCGGTACGCCTTTTTTCAATCAGGTGGCGTCAACTGGATCGTTTCTAATGAAAAGTTCATGAGTTCGATGCGTTTTGTCGACATGTTCAAACTGCGGGCTTCTTATGGGCAAACAGGGTTTGACGGTGCCGGACCAAGGTGGCTTTATTTGTCGCAATGGAATTATGGCGGAACATCAAGATTGGGTTTAAATGGCGAAGCTGCTGAGCAGAGTGCTTATACCTGGTATAACCAGTCGTCAATAGCCAACCCCAGCGCCCAGTGGGAAGTAGCAGAAAAAATAAATATCGGAACCGACATCGAATTGTTCAAAGGCCTTATAAAAGCTAAAGTGGACGTATTCAGTGACAAGCGTTCTAAGATTTTATTAGAAGGAAACAGGAGAGCAACTCCATCTTATTTCGGCGGAGCACTGCCTACCGTAAATCTTGGAAGGGTAAACTCGCAGGGCTACGAGATCGAATTGCATGTTAATAAAATGCTGTCGAAAAACTTTCGTGTGTGGGCTGATTTAAATATGACCCATACCCAAAACGAAATTTTGGATGCAGATAATGCTGCATTACTTCCCGATTATCAAAAATCTGAAGGGAAACCCATCGACCAGGCATTTACTTATGTAGACCAGGGATATTACAATACCTGGGATGAGTTATATGCCAGTACCATGCATAACGAAAATGATGCGCATAAGCTTCCGGGAAACTACCACCTGGTGGACTATAATGCTGACGGTATCATTGATGCACAAGATCAAATACCCTATGGCTTCTCTGGATGGCCCGAAAATACTTATAACGCCACTCTTGGTTTCGACTGGAAAGGATTGAGCGTTTTTGTACAGTTTTATGCCGCCAACAATGTTACCCGGCAAGTGGTATTTAACAGCCTTGGCTCACAAAGCCATACGGTATATGATGAGGGAAGTTACTGGAGTAAAGACAATATTGATGGCGATGTGCCGATGCCACGCTGGTTATCTACACCGGCAGGTTATAGCAGGGGTGCCGAGTACATGTATGATGGTTCATATGTGCGTCTGAAAAATGCAGAGATCTCCTATTCATTTAATAACAAGCTGATAAGGCGTTTAGGACTTACCAACTTAAGGGTATATATCAACGGAAATAACCTCGCGGCCTGGAGCAAAATGCCTGATGACAGGGAATCAAACTTTGCCGGAACCGGTTGGGCTTCCCAGGGTGCGTATCCAACATTTAAGCGCTATAACCTTGGTGCCATGTTTAATTTTTAATAAAGCAAAGCATCGTGGCGGAAACGAATTCCGCGACACCGCAATCAAAAGCATTTCAAGTTTCACGCAATAAAATATTATAAATGAAAATTTCTTTTAAAACCTTGCTTGCGCCCATTTTTATCACGGGTTTGGTAAGCCTGGTATCCTGTAAAAAATTCCTCGACAGGGATCCTCAATCCATCGTGTCTGAGGCAGAAGCTTTCAAAAACTTCACGAATTTCCAGGGATTTACTGAAGAGCTCTATCACTGTATCCCGGATTTTTCAAACGGTTACTGGACCAACTCATTTAATTGGGGCGAAGATGAGATACAATCTACCGGCCGCGATTTTCACTTTGTAGTGAAGATTGACAACGGAAATTTTTGGGGTTGGCAGCGCAGTTTTGATGGCTGGCAGGCAGGTTGGATGGACCGGAACAACAATTCTACCAATGATGACCGTTTTTCAAAATCTCTCTGGGGATTGGGCTGGTATGGTATCCGAAAAGCCAATATGGGACTTGAGGCTATTGATAAAATGACCGAAAGTTCCCAGGAAGAAAAAGATCTTATCAAAGGACAACTACTATTTTTCAGGGGCTGGTTTCACTTTATGTTTATCCAGTATTTCGGTGGACTGCCTTATATCGATAATGTGCTTCCCTCTGACCAGAAATTAACGATACCCCGCCTCAGCTACCACGAATGCGCGGATAAAGCTGCAGCCGATTTTAGAGCAGCGGCAAATTTGTTGCCTATCAATTGGGATAATACCATTACCGGTAAAAGAACGCTAGGAAAAAACCAGTTACGGATCAATAAGATCATGGCCCTGGCCTACCTGGGTAAAAACTACTTATGGGCAGGCAGTCCTTTGATGAACTATGAATCAACAGACAGTAAAACTTATAATACAGAATACTGCAAAAAAGCAGCCGCTGCCTTTGCCGAGTTATTAAAAATGACCGAGGCCGGCGAAACGCAATATAGCCTGATGCCTTTTGCGCAGTACAGTACTAATTTTTATACAACAGGGCAAAACTGGGCTATGCCAGGTGGCACGGAAGCCATCTTCCGCGGTCCGTATTATGGCGCTAATAATTCTAACTGGGGCACCAGCAAACAATATGTACCCGCTATTATCCAGGATGGTGATGTGAAATTTGTGCCAACTTCCAACTATGTTGATTACTATGGAATGGCTAATGGCTTACCAATAAAAGATGCCACAAAAGCTGATGCAGAATCAGGGTACGATCCTCAATATCCATGGAAAGGCAGGGATCCAAGGTTTTACAACGATATCGTTTATGATGGGGTGAAAATGGTGCAGGGATCAATTCCTAATGTTGCGGAACAACCAAACAGGTATGCCAACTTGTTTCACGACAATATTGGAAGCACGCCTGGCCAGGGTGGAGTAGGTAGTTACCGCGAGCTTAGTACAGGCAGCCGGACCGGTTACTTACTTTATAAGTTTACACCCAAGTCTGCCAACAAATTCGATAACGGGCATAGCTATGATAAAAGCCTGAATATTCACCTTCCTTACCTGCGGTTGGCGGATGTATACCTGATGTACGCCGAAGCAGCCGCTGTTGCTTATGCCTCACCGCTGGGTAAAGATCCCGGTTTCAGTAAGACTGCTGCGGACGCTATCAATGTTTTAAGAGACCGGGCAGGTGTAGGGCATGTAGCCGCTCAATTCTTAACCTCATTAAATGCATTCCTTCCTGAACTAAGGCGTGAGCGGGCTGTAGAACTCGCTTTTGAAAGCCACCGTTTTAATGATCTGCGTCGTTGGATGCTCCTGATCGAATCTCCTTATACTTTAAAAAAAGCAGTATTCTTCGACCGCGCCGCACCGCTTGATCCAAACAAGGATCCTAAGGAAAACAAGGTGCTCAATTTCAGGGAAGAAATTATCCTTGAGCGCAAGTTCACTGAAAAACATTACTGGCTGCCTTTAAAAAACAACGAGGTGAATATGTATCTCGAGTTCTCTCAAAACCCGGGATGGTAACGATAGCAGTGTAGCAGAAACAAATGATTGTAACCTCAAACGAGATAAATAATGAAATACATAAAAACAGTAATGCTTTTTTGTGCCATACTTGCCCTACACCCGGCGGTGATACAGGCACAAAACGGACCGCAAACAACTATAAGTGGTAAAGTTTTGGGTATTAATAAAACACCCGTAATTGGAGCCGCTATAACCAACCTGGATGTTTTGGAAAATGAAACCTTCACGGATCAGACCGGGTCGTTCTCAATAACGGCGCCGTTAAATGCAACACTTGCAATAACGGCAAAAGGATACAAAACACTGCATGTATCAGCCGCATTTAATATTAAAGAAATTAATCTTATAACAGAGGACGAAGTACAGGAAGTGCAGGTTGCTTTCAGGAAAGTAAATAAGAAAGATTTAATGGGTGGGGTCAATGCAGTTGATGTGCAAAGCCTTCTTAAAAAAAATTATTTTACTTCTACCCTGGATGGCATGGAAGCCTTTGCGCCTGGCTATAATGGCAATAGCTTGTGGGGCATGGGCGGTTATTTATTTATGGTGGATGGCGTACCCCGCGAGGTTGGGAATGTTGCACCCACAGAAATTGACCAGGTTAGCTTTTTAAAGGGTGCAGCTGCGGTTGTATTATACGGGAGCAGGGCTGCTAAAGGTGTAGTAAATGTTATAACAAAAAGGGGTGCTGCAGGTGACCAAAAATTTGATATACGGGTAAATAGTGGAATGCAGGTGCCGAAAACCTTTGGACAATATTTGGGTTCTGCTGAATACATGACACTATATAACGAAGCCCGCCGTAATGATGGTTTGACTAACTTATATTCAGATGAGACGATCTATAATCACGCTTCAGGAAATAATCCTTACAGGTATCCGAACGTCGATTTTTATTCGTCGAAGTATTTGAAAACTATGTACAACCGAACCGATGCTACGGCTGAAATTTCGGGAGGAAATGAAAAAGCACGGTATTACACCAATATCGGGTACCAAACCAATGGTTCGTTGCTAAACTTTGGAGAAGCCGTAGCTAATGGCAGATCCGATCGCTTCAATATCAGGGGAAATATTGATATAAATCTTAGCCGGTATATAACTGCCACGGTAGATGCCACCGCCATATTTTACACCGGCCGGGGCGTTAATGCTGATTTCTGGGGCAGTGCAGCCACCTTACGTCCAAATAGATTTTCACCGCTGATACCAATTGGAATGTTTGAGCAGGAAGATTCGGTATCGCAGGTATTGATAAAAAATAGCAGGAACATAATTGATGGCCAATATTTACTAGGTGGTACACAGCTGGATCAAACCAACCCTTTTGCTACTATTTATGCCGGTGGTAATAACAGGTTCAACAGCAGGCAGTTCCAGTTTAATACCGGTATCCAGGCCGATCTGCGTAACCTTTTGAAAGGCTTGACTTTCAGAACCAATATGGCTGTGGATTATTCCATTTCCTACAACCTCGCCTATAATAACACCTATGCTACCTACGCCCCAACATGGAATAATTATAATGGGGGAGACCTGGTAGGAAGCATTACAAAATATGGGCAGGACGCTACTAACGGAACCCAAAATGCCAGTGGAAATTTCTACCGCCAAACAATAGCCGTTAACGGGCAGTTCAATTACATAAACACATTTGGAAAAGACCATAATGTGTCGGCAATGTTTGTTGTAAATGGCTATCAGCAATCGGAATCAGCCGTTTACCATGCTATAAGCAATGCCAATCTTGGTTTACAGGCTGGCTATAATTTCAGGCAAAAATATTATGTTGATTTCAGTGGAGCGCTTGTGCATTCAGCGAGGATGCCTGAAGCAAACCGCCGTGCCATTTCACCAACGGTTTCATTGGCCTGGCGCCTGAGTGAAGAGCGGTTCCTGGCAAAATCAGAGAAAGTGGATGAACTGAAACTGACAGCTTCTGCTGGCATTATCAATACCGACCTGGATATACAAAACTATTATTTGTACCAGGGCTATTTCACCGGGGCAGGTGCCTGGTATGGTTGGAAAGATGGTACGGGGGTACAATCCACCGAATCACGCAGGGGCGATAATCCTTTTATGGTAATGCCAAAAAGAGAGGAGATCTCGATTGGACTGGATGGTGTGTTTTTCAATAATATGTTGAGGGTTAACGGGTCCTTTTTTATGAATCGCATAACCGGCAACATTGTACAGGCTGCAGTCTTGTTCCCTTCTTATTTCACAACTGGCTTCCCTGAATCTTCCTTTATTCCATTTGTAAATTACAATAACGACAAGCGTATAGGATTTGATTTTGGCGCCAGTATAAATAAAAACCTGGGACCTGTTCAATTGATCGTCGGTGTCACTGGCAATTATTACAACACCACTGCAACCAAGCGGGCCGAAGTATTGGAAAATAGTTACCAGGAACGTGTAGGAAAACCTATTGACGGAATGTGGGGATTACAGCACCTTGGCTTTTTCAAAGACCAGGCAGATATTACCGCCTCCGCATCACAAACTTTTGGTCAGTTAAAGCCCGGTGATATCAAATACAAAGACCAAAACAACGATGGTGTTATTGACGGCAGAGATGAAGTATTACTGGGCAAAGGTGGCTGGTTTGGAGCTCCATTTACTTCTGGTATTCACCTTACCGCCAAATGGAAAAACCTTACCGTATTCGCCCTGGGTACCGCACGGTTTGGCGCATGGTCAATGAAGAACAATTCTTATTTCTGGGTAGATGGAGAAGATAAATATTCGGTAGTGGTGCGTGACCGCTGGACTGAAGCTACCCAGAATACAGCAAAGTACCCGAGGCTTACCACGTTCAACAGCGATAACAACTTTCGTTCGTCTGATTTCTGGCTTTATAAATCCAACCGTTTTGACCTGGGTAAAGTGCAGGTTTCCTATGACCTCACCGGCATGATGAAAACTAAAAAAGTAATAAAAGAACTGGGCATCTACGTAAGTGGCTTTAACCTTCTGACCATCTCTCCCGAGCGGGAAATTTTGGAGATGAATGTTGGCAACGCACCACAGACCCGATTATTTAATATCGGTGTAAAAACCTTGTTTTAAAAAAGGTAGTACCAGATTAAAAAAAGTATCAATATGAATAAGAATTTAATAATAGCCTTATGTGCCGCTTTTATTATGACGGGTTGTAAAGACCTGATAGAACCAGCACAGGTCAATAACCGGCAGCTTGACCCGGATGCCTATTTACCCAGTGATGCGAGGTTCCCATTTGGTGTTTTGCTTAACGGTTATACCCGGATACCAACCGGCTCTTATAACTTTAGTGATGTTGCCACCGATAATGCTGTAAGCAACGACCAAAACAATGCTTTTCTTAAAATGGCTACAGGCCAGTGGACAGCTATCAACAACCCGCTCAGTCAATGGACAAATAGTTTCGCAGCCATCCAGTATTTGAATATTACCCTCGCAGAAGTAGATAAGGTTAAATGGTCCTCCAACGAGCAAAAAAGTGTATTGTTTGGTAGCCGCATCAAGGGTGAGGCTCATGGCCTGCGTGCATTGTACTTATACCACTTGTTGTTAACCCATGCCGGTGTTGGTAGTGATGGCAAAATGCTGGGTGTTCCTCTTTTGCTTGATCCCCAAAATCCTTCCAGCGATTTTAATAAACCCAGGGCCACATTCGATGAATGTTTGAACCAGGTATACAGCGATTTAAACAGGGCCATCGAATTGTTGCCATTGGATTATGAACGTGTTTCAGCGGCATCCCAGATACCAGCAAAATTTGGCACCATTCCGGTTGAAGTGTATAACGATGTATTTGGAGACGCTTTCCGTGGCTTATTAACTGCCCGTATTGCTATGGGCATCAGGGCACAAGCTTCGCTACTGGCTGCAAGCCCGGCCTATAGTGCCGGAAATACTACCACCTGGGCAGATGCGGCTAATAATGCGGCAGCTGTACTGAACCTGAAAGGCGGTTTAGGTGGCTTTGCAAACGATGGACTTAATTGGTATGCCAATGCCACTCAAATTACTGGTTTGAGAGATGGTGCAAATCCTTCCGAAATTTTATGGCGGAACAACGCAAGTGATAACAGGGATCTTGAGCAGGCAAATTTTCCTCCCACATTGTTTGGCAATGGTCGGGTGAATCCTACGCAGAACCTGGTGGATGCATTTCCAATGGCAAATGGCTACCCGATTACCGACGCGGCAAGCGGCTTTAACGCAGCAGATCCTTATGCCGGACGCGACCCGCGTTTGAAAGCATTTATATTGGTAAACGGTGGTACAGCAGGTGTAGGAAATACTGTTATAAACACAGCGGCCAACAGCCCAACAAATGATGGATTAAGCAAAGTAGAAACATCTACCCGTACGGGTTATTATATGCGGAAATTACTCAGGCAGGATGTAAACCTGAACCCGAGTTCTGCTACCAATCAGCGTCATTACAAACCGCATATCAGGTACACAGAAATATTCCTGGCCTATGCTGAATCTGCTAACGAAGCATGGGGGCCAACTGGCACTGGTGCAAATGCTTATTCTGCATATGATGTGATAAAAGCTATCCGGTTGAGAGCAGGTATTGGTATAAACGGCGATCCTTATCTGGAAGATGCAAAGGGAAGTAAAGAAGCTATGCGGAGTTTGATAAAAAATGAGCGGCGTCTTGAGCTTTGCTTTGAAGGTTTTCGTTTTTGGGACCTGAGACGCTGGAAGGAAAACCTGGTTGAACCTGCAAATGGTGTGAGCATTAATAACGGACAATTCACAAAGTTCAAAGTACAGGATAGAGTCTATCAACCCTATATGAATTATGGGCCTGTACCGTATGGCGAAATACTGAAATTTAATGCCCTTCAGCAAAACCAGGGATGGTAATTCCTTCGATCTTAATAATCGTATTTTAATATAAAAGACAGATCATATATGAAGAAAATTTTTGCATCAATAATGCTGTTGGCAATATTGATCTCCTGTAACAAAAAAAAGGAGTTTCCGGATTTTGAATACCAGTCTGTATACTTCGCCTATCAATACCCGGTTCGCACAATCACACTGGGGGAGGATATCTTTAATACCGACCTGGATAACCAGTATAAATGTAAAATATTCGCCACCACCGGTGGGGTGTATTACAGTAAACGCGATGTAAACGTCGGTATCACCGTGGATAATTCCTTATTGGGAAACGGGATGTTGTTTGGTCCTGGTGGCAGTGAAATAAAATCGATGCCGCTCAAGTACTATTCTCTTGCTTCCAATAATATAGTTATCCCGGAAGGAGAGCTTATCGGGGGAACGGAAGTGCAACTTACAGAATCTTTTTTCCAGGATCCTGATGCTATCAGAAACACTTATGTACTCCCTCTTAAAATGTCCAGTTTATCCAATGCAGATACCATTCTTTCAGGTAAGAATTTTATGTTGTATGCGATAAAATATGTAAACAAATGGCATGGTAATTATTTGCGCAGGGGTAAAGATGTTATTACCGGCAGTGTAAACCAAACCAATACGCGTCACAGGCCGTTTGTAGAGAACGATGAAGTTAATAAATTAACTACCCGATCGTTAAGCCAGGTTGAATTTCCTGTAATATTTAAAGATGATGCAGCAAACAATATCAATTGCACATTACTGCTAACATTTGATAATGCGGGGAATTGTACGGTATCATCTGCAACACCAAATATTAGTGCTTCCGGTACTGGTTCTTTTGTTTTGAAAGGTGATAAAAACAGCTGGGGCAGTAAAGACAGGAATGCGTTATACCTTAATTACGAAGTTACGCTGCCAACTATGAAAGTGGTATCAACCGATACACTGGTCGCACGTGACCGTGGGGTAACAATGGAGTTGTTTACACCTGTTAATAAATAACGTATTAAAATAAAATTAATTAAAAACAGCATGAAAAATAGCTTTAAAATATTTTTGGGCCTGGTATTCCTGGCAACATTGCCGGCATGTAAAAAATACAAGGCTCTTGATTTTGAGGTAGACAAGCCCGAAAGCATTGTACTGCAGGAAGACCTTGATTCTTATCCTGCATTAAAAACGTATATCAACCGGGCGGCCCATCCGAACTTCAAACTGGGTGCAGCACTTTCGTTACCTGCGTACACCGACCGGGGTGTTATGTACCGGCTTGCCAATAAAAACTTTGATGAGATTGTACTTGGTTATGAAATGAAACATGGCGCTGTAGTAAAAGATGATGGAACCATTGCACTGGAAAAAGTTTCCGAATTGCTTAATACAGCCCAACAGGCAGGTACCACAGTATATGGTCATACATTGCTTTGGCATGCCAATCAAAATGCCAAATATTTAAAAACTAAAATTCAGCCCCTGGTGATACCGGGTGTAAGTATGCCGAGTTGGGATCTCGTTACCGGTGCTGATTTTGAAACAGGGGATGCTTCTAACTATGAATCAAACGCCAACGCTGTACTATCCTTTACTGCTAATGGAGAGGGCGCTGCCAATACCGGCAGGGCATTAAAAGTTACCAACTCCAGTGTACGTGCTAATGATTGGGAAGCGCAACTTTTTTATAAATTTTCCAAAGCTGCGGTGGTGGGTGAGCAGTATGAACTAACGATGGATGTAAAAGCGGATAATGCCGCTTCTTTTCCAACGCAAGCCCATACCGCACCTGGCGCATACAAACATTGGGATTTCTTTGGTACCATTAGTGCAACTACCAGCTGGACGAAATACACTACCCGCATTACCATTACTTCTTCTACAGAAGGCTGTAACACTATTGCCTTTAACCTCGGTAAAACTGCTACCAGTTATTATTTCGATAATATCACTTTAAAAAAGTACAATGCTAAGGGCAGCGGTAGCGCCGGTTACGCATACAGTTTTGAAAATCCAACTGCCACCAATTTTTGGGTAGCACAGGTAGCTTATGATTTAGCACCACCACTGGATAACAGCAAAGAGTATATTTTAAAGTTTGTTGCCAAAGCAAACAAAGAGGGTAGTATTCGTGCTGAATTGCAATCAAGCTCAGATTATTCTTCTAATAGCTTCGGAACATTTGCCCTTACTGCAGGATGGAAAGAGTACGAGCTGAAAACTACCACCAGCAAAGCAGATCGCAACCGCTTTGTAATCAGCTTCGGCGATTTTGCAGGAAAAGTTTCTATAGACAATATCAGGATTTTACCTGCTGGCAGTACCACAAGTATTTTGGCGAACGGCGATTTTGAAGCGAGTGATGCCGGTTGGGCAGGATGGGGTAATAGTTCTACCCGTGGACGCACGGTAAGTGGTGAAGGTTATGGCGGTGCCGGAGACCAGGTGATAGAAAAAACGATGGCACAAAAAGATTCAATTCTCACCGCCGAATTGGAAAGATGGATAGCTGCTATGTCGTCGGTAACGAAAAACCGCGTTAAAGCCTGGGATGTAGTAAATGAACCGATGGATGACGGCAAGCCTGCTGAATTAAAAACGGCTGTTGGCAGAACTACTATTGCAGCAGATGAATTCTTTTGGCAGGATTACCTTGGCAAAGATTATGCTGTGAAAGCGTTTAAATATGCCAGGCAATATGGTAATACTACCGATATTCATTTTATAAACGATTACAACCTCGAGTACAACCTTGATAAATGTCGCGGTCTGATTGCTTATGTACAGTATATCGAAAGCAAAGGCGCTAAAGTGGATGGTATCGGCACACAAATGCATATCGACATCAACAGCAATAAAGAGAACATAGCAGAAATGTTCAAGCTTTTGGCAGCTACCGGTAAGCTGGTTAAAATATCTGAGCTTGATCTTGGATTAGGTGGTGTAAAAACAGCTAATGCAACGAAAGAGATGTACCAGGCACAGGCTGAAATGTATAAATATGTGATCGATAAATATTTTGAATTGATACCTGCTGCACAACGTTATGGTATTACGCTATGGAGCCCGCTGGACAGCCCTGCTAATTCAAGCTGGAGGGCCGGTGAACCAATAGGTATTTGGACGGAAGGTTATGTTAGGAAACTGGCTTATGAGGCAGTTGCAAAAGCCCTGGAGATCAATGCGAAGTAATTAAAAGGTTTAATATGAATTATTCGTTTTGGAAACATTATAAGATTGGTTTTTTTTCATAAGCAGCAAGTAAGTGAGGCTGTCTCAATTGAGGCAGCCTTCACTTTTTTTACCGCAACTTCATGTTTGATAGTCCTCTCACATTTGCGGGTTGTCTTTAAGCATTTATTTTAATAAGACAAAAAATATACATATGTTCAGAGTATTAGTTTGCTTTCTGGTTGTTGCCACACTGATGCATTCCAATCACAGCAAGGCACAAGTAATCGGCGCTGCAAAAAACGCGGCACAACCTGTATCAACGAAAGTAAGATCGGCCGGTTTTCCGCAGGTATTGCCTGATAGCAGGGTCATGTTTAGCGTCAAGGCGCCAAATGCAAGCCAGGTGCAGGCCGACCTTGGGAAAAAATACAATATGGTAAAAGATACTGCAGGCGTATGGACTGTTACCACAGATTCCATCAGTGAAGGCTTTCATTACTACTCACTTATTGTTGATGGCGTAGCGGTGGCGGACCCTGCAAGCGAAACATTTTATGGTATGAGCAGGATGGCTTCAGGTATTGAAATTCCTTTTGCCGGTGGTGATTACTATGCAGAAAAGCAAGTACCGCATGGAGATATAAGAATTAAGCGATATTTTTCTGCTGTAACTAATACCTGGCGCCAGTGCTATGTGTACACGCCACCTGGTTACGACAAAAACCAGGGCAATAAATATCCAGTACTTTACCTGCTTCATGGAGGTGGAGAAGATGAACGTGGCTGGGCTATGCAGGGCCGCACAGGGTTTATTTTGGATAATTTAATGGCGGAAAAGAAAGCGGTACCCATGCTGGTGGTAATGATGGATGGAAACGTTGGTACAGGCGGTTTTAGTGGCTTTGGTGAACCGGCATTGAAACTGTTTGAGAACGAATTGAAGAACGCATTGATCCCTTATGTAGAAGAGAATTTCAGGGTTGCAACGGGTAGTAGCAGCAGGGCATTGGCCGGGTTATCCATGGGCGGTTTGCAAACCTTGTACGCAGGTTTGAAAAACACGGATCAGTTTGCTTACCTGGGTGTATTCAGTTCAGGCTGGTGGGCTAATCAGCCTGCTCTTTCTGAACCGCAGTATGATTTTATGAAAGCAAACGCAACAATCATTAACAAGAACCTGAGGCAGTTTTGGATTGCCATGGGCGGGGAAGAGGACATTGCTTATAAAAATTGTAAGATCATGCTATCGCGTTTTGATGATATGAAGATTAAGTATGCTTACAGCGAATATCGCGGCGGACATACCTGGCCGGTATGGAGAAATAATTTGTATAAATTCTCACAGCTTTTGTTTAAATAAGATCATGAAGTATAAATTTTTATTTTTTATCGGTATAGTAGGATGCATGCTGTTTTCAGATGCAGGTTTAGCTCAAAAAGCCACCAATCCAATCATTTTTGCTGATGTACCTGATATGTCGATGATACGTGTTGGAGAAACTTATTACATGAGCAGTACCACCATGCATATGAGTCCCGGAGTACCCATTATGAAATCGAAAGACCTCGTTAACTGGCAGCTGGTAAGTTATGCTTATGATACGCTCGCCAATCTCGATGAATTAAATCTTATCAATGGAAAAAGCACTTACGGACGCGGATCCTGGGCCAGTAGCATCCGTTATCATAAAAATACATATTATGTAACCACGTTTGCGCAAACCACTGGCCGCACCCATATTTATACAACTAAGAACATTGAAAAAGGTCCCTGGAAATCTAGCTCTTTTACACCTTCTTTTCACGACCATTCTTTGTTTTTCGATGATGATGGAAAAGTGTATATGATCTATGGTGGCGGAAAGCTACACCTCGCTGAATTGAATGAAAACCTGGATGGTGTAAAAGAAGGAGGTATTAATGTTGTAGCAATTGAAAACGCGAGTGCACCCAGCCAGGTTGAAGGTAAAAAAGGTGGCCTTGGCGCTGAAGGTTCGCAACTGTATAAAGTTAATGGCAAGTATTACTTGTTCAACATTACCTGGCCACCGGGAGGCATGCGAACAGTGGTGATACACAGGGCCGATAAAATTACTGGCCCCTGGGAAGGAAAAGTTGGCTTGCAGGATTTGGGTGTTGCGCAGGGAGGGCTGATTGATATGCCCAACGGAAAGTTGTACGCTTACCTGTTCCGCGATTTTGGTGCTGTAGGCCGTATTCCTTACCTGGTGCCCGTGAGCTGGCAGGATGGCTGGCCCGTGTTGGGCGTAAATGGAAAAGTGCCCGAAACGCTTGATCTGCCTGCTAACAAAAGTCTTATTCCAGGTATTGTACATTCCGATGAATTTACGCGAAATAAAGGCGATGCTGCCCTACCACTGGTTTGGCAATGGAATCATAATCCCGAAAACAGCTTATGGTCTGTAAAGCAACGCAAAGGCTTCCTAACTTTAAAAACAGATCGTATTGATACCAGTTTTTTACTGGCTCGTAATACATTGACACAACGCACCATTGGCCCGGTTTGTACTGGCTCCGTATTGCTGGATATTACCGGTATGAAAGACGGCGATTTTGCAGGCCTCGGGCTATTGCAAAAGAACTACGGACAGGTTGGTGTAAGACTTGATGGCGATAGCAAATCGATTGTGATGATCAATGCCGGCACCGGCAAACCCGAAGAAGTACAATCAGTACCCTTATCGCAAAACATCATCTTATTTAAAGCGGAATGTGATTTCACCGATAAAAAAGATCTGGCCAATTTTTTTTATAGCCTTGATGGAAAAACATGGAAAGCAATAGGCACAGAACTTAAAATGTCGTACACCCTTCCGCACTTTATGGGCTACCGGTTTGCACTGTTCAATTATTCAACCAAAACTACAGGCGGCAATGCTGCATTTGATTATTTCCATATTACAGAAAATATTTCAAAAGGTGCTGCAAAATAAATGGCGTTATGTGAGGCCTGCTAATATTTGGTCCGTAATACCGCACCATTACATTTTGGAGTTTTAAATTTTAATTTTTATATGTCTACAAAATATGCTTGCCTTGCACTAAGTGTTTTGTGTTCTGTAATGATGTTACGGGAAAATGCAACCGCTCAAAACCCTATTATCCGCAACATGTTTTCAGCCGATCCATCGGCCAGGGTCTTTGGTGACAGGGTTTATCTCTATCCATCACACGACATACTTGCCGTTGAAGGCAAAGGAAGACCGGGTTGGTTTGCTATGGAAGATTATCATGCGTATTCTTCAGCAAATCTTACCGACTGGACCGATCATGGTGTTATAGTAACGCAAAACAAAGTTCCGTGGGTAAGGCCGGATAGTTACAGCATGTGGGCACCCGATTGCATTGAGCGAAATGGAAAATATTATTTTTATTTCCCATCAGTTCCACAGGATACGGTTACCTACGGTCGCGGTTTTACGATCGGTGTTGCGGTAGCTACTAAACCCGAAGGACCTTTTGTGCCGGAAGCATCACCTGTTAAAGGAATTCGTGGAATTGATCCGAATGTTTTTATTGATAAAGACGGGCAAGCATACCTGTACTGGTCGGCTGGAAATATTTATGCAGCGAAGCTGAAGGAAAACATGCTGGAACTGGATTCGGAAGTAAAAACTTTAGGCGAACTTCCAACAAAAGGGTTGAAAGAAGGTCCCTTCCTGTTCGCAAGAAATGGCAGGTATTACCTTACTTACCCGCATGTTGAAAATAAGATTGAAAGACTGGAATATGCCATGGGAGATAACCCACTTGGGCCCTTTAAGTTTACAGGAGTAATTATGGATGAATCGGAAACGGGCTGCTGGACCAATCATCAATCTATTATCCAGTTTAAAAATCAATGGTATCTTTTTTATCATCATAATGATTATTCTCCCTCCTTCGACAAGGCGAGGTCCGTTAGGGCTGATAGTTTGTCGTTTAATGAAGATGGTACCATCAAAAAAGTAATCCCTACATATCGCGGTATTGGCATTACTGCAGCATCAGAGCAAATACAAATTGACCGATACAGTGCTATCAGCCAAACCGGGGCAAGTATTCATTTTATTGATACATCAAACAGGTTCAATAGCTGGAAAACAACACTGGAACAACCCGGTGCATGGGTTCAGTACAATACCGTTGATTTTGATAATCAAAAAGCGAAGACGCTGACTATAAAAGCAGCTTCTGAAAAAGGTTCAACATTGCAGGTAAGAACCGGAAGCATTACAGGGCCAGTTGTAGCAAATATTATTTTAAGTTTAAACAAGCAATGGCAAATTAGATCCTTTGAAACAAGCGGTTTCCTTGCAGGTATTCAACATCTTTTTATTACGTTAACTAATGGAGGTTCCGTTGATATTGACTGGATCAGTTTTAAATAGCATAGAACACCATAAAGCAGATGCGCTCCTGCTGCTAAAAAATAATTAACAATAATCGAATTACATTTTAATAAACAAGTACAGTATGAAATTTTTTATTGACACGGCAAATCTTTCGCAAATAAAAGAAGCAAATGATTTAGGTATTTTAGATGGTGTTACTACAAATCCTTCCCTGATGGCAAAAGAAGGTATTAAGGGACAGGAAGCTATCATCCAGCATTATAAAGCTATCTGTGAGATGGTGAATGGTGATATCAGCGCAGAAGTTTTGGGCACTGATTTTAACACCATAGTTGAAGAGGGAAAAATACTTGCTGCACTTCATCCCAATATCGTGGTAAAGGTTCCCATGATTAAAGAAGGTGTAAAAGCAATTAAGTGGTTCACGGATAATGGAATCAGAACCAATTGTACACTGATATTTTCTGCCGGGCAGGCAATCCTGGCTGCCAAAGCAGGCGCTACTTATATCTCTCCTTTCCTGGGTCGTATTGATGATAGTGGCTGGGATGGAATGATATTGATAGAACAGATAGCAAAAATTTTTAAAGTACAGCAGTACAAAACAGAAATACTGGCAGCATCCATCCGGAATGCGAACCATATTATAAAGGCAGCTGAATTGGGAGCGCATGTTTGCACCTGCCCGCTAAGCTCCATTATGGCTTTATTAAAACACCCGCTAACAGATATTGGGCTTGCTACTTTCCTGGAAGATGCGAAGAAAATGTAGCAGCATTTAAAAGATATTCGTAGACCTAATGAATGATCAGGAATCAATTTCATCCATTTATAGTACCTGGATAAATTGATTTTTTAAGATAGCTGGTAAATTGGTTGGACATGAACGCAAGTTTATGTCCTTTTTTTTAGCATTTATAAAGCAATCTATTTATAGAAAAAATGCTGTATGACCCTGTAAGTGGTGGCGGATCTTTTTTACCGGAATCAAATGGAAAAAACCTTACAATAATAATGAAATCAGCAGCGGAATAAAATAGCGTGAGAGTAAGACCTGTTTGCTTCAAATATTCATACAACATTACCAGTAAAAACTTATGAATTTACCATGTTGAAGTAGCCATATCAAGTAGTTTTAAATGAAATGGTTCAATAAAAGCACCATTATCAAACCTACCATGGAGATAACTGTTTCCATCACAGTCCATGATAAAAAAGTTTGCTTAAGACTGAGGTTGAAAAACTCCTTAAACATCCAAAAACCCGAATCGTTGATATGCGAACCAAAAACACTTCCTGAACCTACTGCCAGCACCATTAGTTCGGGTGAAACTACACCTGTACTTACCAATGGTGACATCACCCCCGCAGCAGTTATTGCAGCCACGCTGGCAGAGCCGATTGTTACCCTTAGCAGGGCTGTTACCAGCCAGCCAAATAAGAGTGGCGGCAGGTGCCACAATTTGCTTAGGTTGGCTATTTCATCACCGGCGCCGCTATCCTGCAGCACTTGTTTTAATACGCCACCGGCGGTAATTATCAGCAGGATCATTGCAATGCCGGAGATACCGTTGCTAACCCATGTCATCACGGTTTGCATATCACTGCCTGTCCTGATTCCGAAATAATAAATAGCAAGAATTACAGCAATCAGCAACGCAATGGTAGAATCACCGGTAAAGCTGGCAATGCTTCGCCATATGCTGCCTTCTGCCATAAAGTGATTGGCCAGTACTGCTATGGTAATTAGCATCACCGGCAATAGCGCAATTAAAAAACAAGGCAACACTGGTGGTAGCTGCTTTTCTGCTTTGGTAACGTCAACGCCAAACAACCCCGTCAATGCTGGTTTTATTTGCTTTAAGAAACTGCCAAGTACCGGTCCGGCGATTATAACTGCGGGAATGGTCATACACAGGCCATAAATCAGCACCATTCCCATATTGGCATGAAAGGCATTTACAAGCACTACAGGCCCAGGATGCGGCGGTAAAAAGCAGTGGGTGGTGCTAAGCGATGCTGCCATAGGTATGGCGATGTACAGCAACGGAAAATTTGATTTTCTGGCAATGGTAAAAACGAGTGGAACAAGAATTACAAAGCCAGCGTTGTAGTAAAGCGGAATGCCGATAAAAAAACCGGTGAGCATGATAGCCCATTGAATTCGCTTCAGCCCAAAACCGCTGATAAGTGTAGCGGCTATTTGTTCGGCTGCACCACTTACCTCGAGTATTTTCCCAAGTACGGCACCGAGGCAGATAATAAGCGCCAAACCGCCCAGCGTACTGCCCACCCCGGTTTGAACAGATTGTAATACCGCTGCGGGTTGCATTCCTAAAAGCAATCCTGCAATGATAGCTACCAGCAATAGCGATAAAAAAGGATTGACTTTTTTTAATGAAAGAAAAACTTGTAAAGCAATGGCAAATGCAATGATGATAAAGGTCATTACCAGTAGTACGTGTTTTGTCGGCGTGCCCGCGTTTACAATCGTTAAAAAAAAAGCATTTGCCATTTTGCAAAGGGCAAATGCAATGTGAAATTTGGAAAACGGCTATGCTACTGTGTTTATCAGCGTGCCTATTTGATCGATTGTGATAGAAATTATATCACCACTTTTTAAAGTAAAATCATGCCCCGGTACAATACCTGTTCCGGTCATCACCAGGCAACCGTACGGAAAGCTGGATTCGCGAAATACAAACGAAACCAGTTCCTGTTGCTGCCGCTTCATTTGCCCGATAGCAACCGTTCCTTCAAACACTACTTCATCGTTGCGCTTAATGGAAAGCGATATAATTGTAGCGGCATCCAGCGGCTTGTCAGCAAGTAGTATACAAGGACCTACAGCAGCACATCCATCGTAGGTTTTTGCTTGTGGAAGATAAAGCGGGTTTTCACCTTCGATGCTGCGGCTGCTCATATCGTTGCCAATAGTGTAGCCTACTATTTTGCCTGATGAACTTACAACCAGTGTTAATTCCGGCTCCGGCACATCCCAGGTAGAGTCTTTGCGAATGCGAACTTTACCAAGATGCCCCACAACCCGGTGCGGTGTTGCTTTAAAAAATAATTCTGGCCTTTCGGCATCGTATACTTTGCTGTAAAAATCAGCGCCGCCTGCTACCTGGCTTTCTTCCTGCCTGCCAATTTTACTTCTCAGGTAAGTTACTCCGCAGGCCCATAATTCCTGCTGTTCGCCTATGGGCGCCAATATATTTCCAGGGTCCATCGATTGTACAAGGGGCAGGCCATCTAACATGCTCTCGATTTTTTGAAGCAGGTTATCATCATTAATAAAGCTTTGCCAATCCTGGCCAGCAAGCGTATAAAATTTGTTATCGTTCTCAATAATTATTGCCTCAGCGCTCTTGTATAATTTCATGAACTTTTTTGTTATTTGATTTATAAAATCATCCCCGGCAATTTAGGAGTTGCTCCTGGTTCCCTAATGTAAATCTTTGACCGGGTTAGGCTTGTTATTTTAATGACAGCGTTTTATAATACGAAGAGGTGAAATCTGGAAAAAACTTTCTACCAGTTGCAGGTAATATAAAAAATTCAAAATAGGAGAGATGCTCTCCTCAAAAATTCTGAATATCAAATGCCTTATAGAAGGTTTTCAATCAGTGAGAATCCCGCGTTACTTCGCTGCCCGAATTACCCGTTAAAAAATCAAGGTCTGCACCTTTGTCGGCACCCATTACATGCTGCACATACAAACTTACATAACCTCTTTCAGCAGCCGGTTTGGGCGCCGACCAACTGGCTCTTCTCTGTTGTAATTCTTCATCACTTACATGCAATACAAGTTTTCGTTGGGGTACGTTAAGTTCAATCTGGTCGCCATTTTGAACGAGGGCCAGGTTGCCACCAATAGCACTTTCAGGCGATACATGCAAGACCACGGTTCCATAGGCTGTGCCGCTCATTCTGCCATCACTTATGCGAACCATGTCGGTGATACCTTTCTGTAATATTTTTTTCGGTAAAGCCATATTGCCTACTTCAGGCATACCGGGGTAGCCAACCGGGCCAACGTACTTTAAAACCATCACCGAGTTTTCATCGATATCCAGGTCAATATCATCTATGCGGGCATGGTAATCTTCGATGCTTTCAAAAACTACTGCCGGTCCTGTATGTGTTAACAATGCAGGGGTTGCAGCAGATGGTTTTATAACGGCTCCATTTTCTGCAAGGTTGCCTTTTACAATCACACAACCCGCTTCGGGTATCAGGGGTTCATCATAGCTGTAGATTACATCCCGATTATAACAATTGCATTCACCACTAACGTTATCATGCAGATTTTTACCTGTTACCGTAATTACATTTTTGTGTAAATGTTCTTTAAGTTCGTGTAATATCACCGGTAATCCGCCTGCATAATAAAAATCTTCCATCAGGTATTTACCAGAAGGCATCAGGTTAAGTAACAAAGGAATTTCGCTCCCAATCGTATCAAAGTCGTCTAACGACAGATCAACACCGATTCTTCCTGCAATGGCAAGCAGGTGGATTATAAAATTGGATGAACCACCTACTGCTGCATTTACCCTGATAGAATTTTCGAAAGCTTCACGGGTAAGTATTTTATCAATGGTCAGATTTTCTTTTACCATTTCCACAATCCTGCGGCCACTTAATTGCGCCATTACTTTTTTCCTTGAATCTGCAGCCGGAATAGCCGCAGCGCCGGGTAAGGTAAGGCCCAGGGCTTCTACCATACAGGCCATAGTAGATGCTGTACCCATTGTCATGCAGTGACCGATACTCCTGCTCATGCAACTCTCGGCTACGCCGCATTCATCCTGGTTCATTTTGCCCATCTTCATATCCTCATCAAACTTCCAGACATGTGTGCCTGACCCAATCGTTTGACCCTTATATCGGCCATTAAGCATTGGTCCGCCCGGAACAACGATGGTTGGCAAGCCCACGCTTGCAGCACCCATTACTGTTGAAGGAGTTGTTTTATCGCAACCTGTCAGCAACACAACGCCATCAATCGGGTTGCCCCTTATACTTTCTTCGGCATCCATGCTGGCAAGATTACGAAAGAGCATGGCGGTAGGTTTAAGCAAGGTTTCGCCCAAACTCATAATAGGAAATTCAACAGGAAATCCGCCTGCTTCAAGTACACCTTTTTTAACCGCTTCTGCATGCGAACGAAAGTGGGCATTACAGGGTGTTAATTCACTGAACGTATTACAAATGCCAATCACTGGCCTACCATCAAACATGTCGTTTGGCATGCCCTGGTTTTTCATCCAGCTTCTGTAAATAATCCCGTCTTTATTTTTTTTTCCAAACCAATCCTGGCTTCTCATTTTTCTTTGCATGATCATTCAGCTTAAACTAAGTTCTGTTGTAAGTTTATTCGATAGTGGTGCTGAAATTGCACCGCTTCAAAACTAATTGATATAGGAGATGCTTCACCCTGAAGCAATAACCTGTTTACCCACACCATTTTGCTGGTGTGGGTAAACAGAAGAGGAATTAATTATAATTTATCCCACCAAACACGGGTGCTTAATTTATCTGCTCCCTGCCGGGCAATGGCTTCATTTACATTAGCTGTATTAACCGATAATTCGGAGGTTGGATAAGTAAGCCTGCGAATGAATGTTCCATTGGGTACATCGGGGTTTGAAGGCTGGCCATAAGGATTTGCTGTTAATACAGGAAATCCGCTGCGCCTGAAATTTGCGAATGCTTCAGGGCCATTCATAAACGAAGAAATCCAGTATTGGGTATTGATCTGCTGCAACTCACTACCTGCTAACAACGGGTTGGCTGCAACATAAGCATCACGGGCACTTGCACTAACTGCAGCTGCTGCATCAAAAGTTGCCATTTGATCCATATGTGCCTTGATGCCATCAGAGAAATATTGGTCAGCACTGCCAGTGCTGATCCATCCCCTGAAGCGGGCTTCTGCCAGCAATAACAAATTTTGTGAAGCAGTTACAAAAAACACGGGTGCAGATGTTTTGGCAACCCTGCGACGATCGGCCTGGCTATAGTCATAAAAACTAGCAAGTCCATCTGCAGTAGCTGCAGCACCAACAGTTCCATTGTCTTTACCCATTGGCATACCAACCTGCACAGCGGCACTGGTATTGCCTTTATCTACTGTTTGTGTAGGGCCCGAAGTGGCACCTACATATCGGATAGCTATGGCAGAAAGTCGTGGATCGTTCGTGTTTTTTAATTGATCAACAAAAGGCTTCGCAAGATAGAAATTCGCAGCTTCCGTAGCATTCAATGTGTTGCCAATGGGTGCCAGGTAATTTGCATCGTGGCGCATATAAGCGTTGTCTGCATTATCTGTGATAACACCTGCAGTTACTGCGGTTTGTACTACCGCCTGGGCTTTGGCAGGATCAATTTTGGAGAGACGCATACCGGCTCTTAAAAGCAATGATGCAGCAAATTTTTTCCATTTTACAATATTGCCTGCATACAATACATCTGAAGCTTCAACCGTGCCAGCAACATTCAGTGCCGCACCAGCCTCTGTAAACTCCTGTATCAGCTTAGGATAGATCTCCTGTTGTGCATCATACTTTGGTAAAAAGATTTGTTGCGTGTAACCGGCACCGCCTTCCGTATAGGGAATATCACCGTATTCGTCTGTCAGGATCATAAACGCGAAAGCCTGCCAAATTCTCGCCATCTGGTAAAGGTTTGCCCTTGCCGGATCATCTTTTGTTTTTGTGATGACGTCGTTGGTGTATTTGATCACGTTTTGATAATAGCCCGTCCACACTGGCGCAATGGTTATATCGCGGCTGTCCTGGTTAAAATTGGCCCCCGCCAATACACCACCGTTAGGACTAACCATCTGTTGTACAATACCCATATCGAAAATGAGTGTTCTGGCTGAATAGGAAGTATTGATGATGGCGTTGTTCAACAACAATGCAGGATCAAGAGTAGTAGGGCTAGTCTTGTTTTTATTGAGATCTTCAAGGCCTTTTTCGCAGGATACTGCAAACAATGCAAGGCAGCATAATATGGTATTTCGGAATAATATTTTCATAACGAAGTTGTTAGAATTTGATGTTTAAGTTAAAGCCCATTCCTCTTGTAGTTGGCAGACCCGGAGACTCAAGACCCACCTGGTTGTCGGATGCAAATCCAAAGCTTTCGGGATCAATATTGTCAACCCATTTTTTGATTATTAAAACATTGTTTGCAACGAAATCGAGTTTTACATTTTTTACCGGCCAGGATTTAGGAATGTACTTGCTGAAATCATAACCAAGGCTAATCTGCCTGAGTTTCCAGTAACCGCCGTTGTACACTACTGATTCAACAATTTGTTGGGTACGCAGATGCTCCCAATAGGTTTGAACAGGTGCCACGGCAGTGTTTTTGTTGCCACTGGCATCAACTCCATCGCCAGTTACACCACCAGCTCTGCCTTCCAAAGTTCTTTTGTGCAAACCATGACGGGTAGCATTAAAGTTGGTTCCTGAAAGAACCTTGTTGCCAAGTTTGTAATCAATAAAAACACCCAGTGTTAAACCATAAATTTTGAAGCTATTTAAAAAGCCGCCAGTCCATTTCGGCAAAGCACTGCCAAACAATACGAGGTCGGTGGTACGAAGTGGTAAACCATTGCTTTGGAAAATCCGGCTGCCTTTAGCATCGCGGGCATAACCGTAACCTGCAATCTGTCCCATTTCCTCACCAACCACGTGGCGTACTTCACCATTGAATACATGGGTACCGATGGTAATTCTTTCACCTGGTTTTTCAGTAAGAATGCTGATAACTTTTGTGATATTGTAGGAGGTATTTGCAGTTAATTCCCAGCGAAAGTTCTTGTTCTCTATGGGAACCAGTGTTAGCAATCCTTCAAAACCATCGTTGCGGCTCTCACCACTATTGATACGGGTAGTTATAAAACCGGAGCCATCTGAAATCTGTACCGGAACGATCTGGTCGCGGGTAAATTTGCGGTAAGCAGCAAGATCTACGTTAACCCTGTTACCAAACATCTTTAGTTCTATACCCACTTCCGTTTCAGCCACGCGGCTTGGCTTTAAGTTAGGATTTGGAACTACATTGCCACTGGTGCCCACAGCTACCAGGGTGCCATTGGGGTTTGCAATCAGGTTTGAATTTACGGCATAAAAAAGTTGGTCGGAGTAAGGAGCAACGTCACCATCGCTGCCTACTTCGGCGTATCCTAATCTTACCTTACCATAATTCAGCCAGCTGCTCTTTTTTAAAGCTTCGGTAAATACGAAGGATCCTGAAACAGAGGAGTAAAGTATGCTGCGGTTAGCTGGACTTAGCGTGGAAAACCAGTCATTTCTCAAAGTTCCGTTGATGTATAACATGCGCTTCCAACCAAATTCAGCAGAGCCATAAGCCGAGTTTACGCCCTGCTCCAAAAGTGTATAGACCGGGTCTTTTGCACGGCCGTTTTGAACCGTGTACAAACCCCTGATAACAAAGTCGGTAACCTGCACGTTATTGATATCTGATCTTCTGCGCATCTGGTTGCCGCCGCCTGTAAGTGTGACATCAAAATCGCCGAATGTTTTATTGGCTATTGCCAAAAAGTCGAGGTTGCTTTCACGTGTACGGCGCGATTCCTGGGTGAAAATTCCATTTACGAAACCGGGCAAAGCCGCTGCCCTTGACGCATGCCCCGTTGGAAAATTATTTACTGCTTCATCTCTCGACCAGTAATCCTGGCCAAATCTTCCCTGCATGGAAAGCCATGGGAATACCTTGTATTTAATGGCTGCATTTCCGAAGATGCGGTCACGGGTAATATGATGAAATTGCTCTGCCAAAACCCAATAAGGATTGGTACGGTTCATAAATCTCGACCACACATATTCATTGCCTGCCGCATTGTATTTATTTTCATCGAGCACCTTTAATGGCATTGATGTAGACATTGCCATCAGCGTGGTCGGAATACTGTTATCCTGGTTCACAATATTCGGTGGATTCTTATTGTTTTCCCTGGTATAGTTTACATTTCCTGAGAAGGTAAACTTGCTTGAGAGATCATAACTAAATCCCAGGTTCATCCCTTTACGATTAAAGCTGTTATTAGGCATAATGCCTTTGTAATCTGCATTTGTTAGCGATAAATGCAGGCCACCATTTTCGCCGGCAGCCGAGAGTGATATGGTGTTGGTGAAATTGGTGCCGTTCCTGTAAAACTCTTTTATACGACTGCCTTGCGGTGCATAAGGAACTGTAAGATTGTTGAAAAGTGTTTGCGTCATCCCGGGCGCAAATTTTTCTCCAAACGACCACTGGCCCGACGTAGGATTTATGGTTGTTGGCCGTGCCCCGCCTTCTCCTTGTCCATATTCGTTTTGATAATCCGTAAAGTCAAGGGGTGTCTCGTTGGTATAGTTGGTATTGTACGATACACCTAGCCCTTTGCTTTTGCCCTTGGTTTTGGTTGTAATCATGATAACACCATCTTTTGCCCTGGAACCGTATAGTGCCGAAGCCGGTGCGCCTTTAAGGATGGTCATGGTCTCAATATCATCCGGGTTAATACTTGAAAGACCATCACCACCATCTGAAGTAACGCCTCCACCCCGGGTTGAAATGGCATTATCATTGAAGTTTGTATTATCAACAGGTACACCGTTAATTACAATCAGCGGGTTATTCTGTCCCGAGATGGAAGATTGTCCGCGGATCCTGATTTTTGAAGTGCCGCCCGGTCCTGTACCTAAACTGGAAATATTTACACCAGCTACTTTACCCTGCAAAGCATTCATCACGTTAGGCGTTCTGTTAATAGTCAGATCTTCGGGCTTTACATTGCTGGCTGCGTAACCAATTCGCCTGGATTCTTTGCTGATGCCAAGCGCAGTAACTACCACTTCGGTGTTAGCGCTTACATCCAATAACAAAGCGACGTTGATTTCTGTTTGGCCGTTGATAGAAACTTCCTTATTTTCAAATCCAACATAGCTAAAAGATAGTACACCATCCGATGGAACTTTCAGGCTGTATTTTCCACTTTCATTAGTGGTAGTGCCCGTGGTGGTTCCTTTTAACTGTACTGAAACTCCGGGTAAAGCTTTTCCCGCATCATCTCGTACGGTACCCGTTACGTTTTGAGCATGTAAAGTTTGGAATGAGAGTACTAATACAATAAGTATTAGTTTCATAAGGTGCAGGTATTTACCTGCCCTGGTAGACGTTTTCATAATAGCAATTTGTTTTTGAAGTAGAAGTGATTCAATGCTGAATTGGCAGCAATCTGGCACCAATCAGGACCGCTAAAGTATTGGTAGCTGCCAGCAAAAACTTCCAACAAATAACAACGTTGATTTTTGTACAAATCGGCAGCATTTTATTCATTTCTTTATACCTGAATTTCTAAGAAATCTAACGATTGCATGCATCAATTTGTCTTCCAACAGGGACTTTCAGGAGCATTGAGGCCGTTCCCTCATATTCTCGAGATTGGTGTAAAAAAAATCCAGTCAATACAACTCAATTCGTTCCCGGAAAGCCGCGCAGATTGTTTTCGTATATTTCATATAATAGAAGGAAAATTCGAATGGTGCATTAATGGAAAAATATATATGTTATTTCCTGGAGACACTGCTATTATATCAACGGGAACATTGTTTGGCAATTCAAAGAACATACTTGAAATAGGATCAATTGCCTGGTTGAATATAAAATTGGGAGATTCCAGGGACAGGTTGTTTGCGGCAGGAAGCAACAGTGGCCTCAATACTGGTGAACAACAAACTATACTAAAAGTATTGCTGATGAACAGCATGCCAGTTATTTCTAAATTAACTGAAACGGCCCGCATACTGCATGCTATCAGTTATGAATTACAACACCAGGAAATTGGCTATCTCACCAGGGTTAGCCAACTAACTGATGAAATGTTTATAACACTTACGCGATACCTGAGTCACCAGAAAGACCCCGTAAGAAATTTCCCGCAAGTTTTTATGCAGTTAGAACAGGAACTACGTAAAGACCTCTCTCATCAATGGACAGTAGAAGAAATGGCCGCTATTGTTGGAATGGGAAGCACCATGTTTAATGAAAGGGTAAAAACGTTTACCGGGTTTACCCCACTAAATTATTTGATCAACATCCGCATTTCTGAAGCTATGAAATTGTTGAAAAAGAATAATATCAATATAACGGATATCGCACTTGATACAGGGTTTTATTCCTCACAACATTTTTCAACCACTTTCAAAAAACTAACAGGCTACACACCAAGAGAATTCAGGACAAATTATTTAACGGCTGATAAAGACTAACAAATCATGAATTGCATTATTACGATCGAGTTGGGCACCAATGCAGTAAGGGTGTTTGCATTTGATCTTGACGGAAATGAAATCGGTTCACAACGCGGATACTGTCCCACTTTACACACGGGCCCCGATTATAGCGAGCAGGATCCAGATCATATGTTTATTACCATGTTGTATAGTTTGAAAAACTTGCTCACAGAATATGTTCATCCAGGTAAATACAAAGTTTCTACCATATGTTTTAGTTCGAGCATGCATAGTGTGCTGGCAGTAGATAAAACCGGTACCCCGCTTGGAAATGCTATTACCTGGTCGGATAACAGGGCGAAGAAAATAGCACAGGAACTAAAGGATTCAGAACTCGGGAAAGCGCTGTATACCAGGACGGGAACACCCTTGCATCCCATGTCGCCGCTGGCAAAAATTTCGTGGATGAAAGAGTTTGATAAAGAACGGTTTAAACAAACCAGTAAATTTCTTTCTATAAAAAGTTATATCATTCACCAGTTAACCGATAAATATTTAATAGACTACAGCATTGCTTCTGCAACAGGTTTATTGAACATTCACGACATAAAATGGGACCAGGATGCATTGAATTTTGCGGGCATAAAAAAATCATCCTTACCCGAACTGGTACCTATCCTTACTGAAGCTGGCAAGCTCAAAAAAGCCTATCAAAATTCACTTGGCCTTACTGCCGATACCCGGATAATCATTGGTTCAAGCGATGGCTGTATGGCAACTTTGGGTGATGGTGTAATGGGCGAGGGCCGGGCAACAATCACACTGGAAGATAGTGGCGCTGTAAGAGTTATGGGAGCAAGAATGCTGGAAGATGATAAGCAACGGTTTTTCAATTATTTACTTACCGAAGATTGTTATGTATCAGGCGGTCCAACCAATAACGCTGGCAGTGTATTCGAATGGTTTGCGAGGCAATTTGGTGATTGTAAAAATGCTTTTGAAATTGACTACAGCATACACGATCTTATGGAAGAAGCCAGTAAGGTAAGTGCCGGTTCAGAAGGACTTTTATTTCTTCCGTACCTCTTGGGAGAAAGAGCACCTATCTGGAATGCCAATGCGCGAGGAAGTTATTTTGGATTAAACATCAAACATGAAAAAAAGCATTTTACACGTGCTACTATTGAAGGAGTATTGTATGGGGTGTACAATATTGGAAAAACATTGGAGGAGCATAGAAACATCACAAGTTTATCGGTAAACGGTAGCTATGGAACGCTTTCGCTCTGCTCAAAAATGATTGCAGATATTTTTAATAAGCCTGTGGCACTCCGTTCAAATTCGCATAGTGTAAGTTATGGTACGTACCTGGTTGCGGCTACCGAAATGGGCGTTTATAAGAACCTGGATGAAGCAGCAAAAACTGTAAAACTTCCTGATGAATACCTCCCCGATAAAACAAACCACGAAACCTACATGCAATATTTTAAAATCTTTGAACAGCTCAGTACCAAACTTGCTCCTGAATTTGAAATAATTGCAAACATTTCTTAATCTCTGTCATCAATTTTTAAATAAATGCTATATGAAACTACGATTGATTAGCCTGGCTTTATGTTTTGTTTCCCTGGTCGTTCATGCGCAGCAAGTTACGTTAACGGCCGACCAGATTAAGGCACTTACACCCGATTGGACTGGTGAAAGATTTGCAGATGGAAGACCTAAAGTGCCCGATAAATATTTCGAAAGATTAAAGAAGATTCACCTTGAAGAAGCATGGGGAGTACTTCGTAATAAAGGCTTTCAAAACCAGTATGAAGGCGAATGGATGGTGATACATCCCGACTCTGTAATGGTGGGAAGGGTAGTAACAGCACAATACATGCCTGCACGTCCTGATGTCGATAAAGTCATCAAAGAAAAAGGAAAATCGGAGGGCAGGATTGGTGGTACCAATTCGTGGCCGATCGATGTATTAAAGGAAGGAGATATCTACGTGGCAGATAGTTATGGTAAGGTAGTAGATGGCACTTTAATAGGTGATAATTTAGGTAATGCTATTTATGCGAAATCCAAAAACGGTGTAATATTTAATGGGGCTGTAAGAGATATAGAAGGTCTTGAAGAAATAGCTGGCTTTAATGGCTGGATCAAAGGTTACGATCCGTCTTATATCCAACAAATGATGCTTGCAGGTATTAATATTCCAATACGAATTGGACGGGCTACTGTATTGCCTGGTGATATCGCATTGGCAAAAAAAGACGGTGTTGTATTTATACCTGCTTACCTCGTTGAAGAAGTTGTTTTGAATGCCGAGTTTATTTCACTACGTGATATGTTCGGCCACCAGCGTCTTCGCGAAGGCCGTTACACTCCTGGAGAAATTGATATGCAATGGTCCGATGCCATTAAAAAAGATTTTTTAAAATGGCTGGATGAAAACCCCGGCAAACTTCCGATGAGCCGTGCTGAACTGGATAAATTTATGAAAGACCGTACCTGGTAATTACCAACTTATAAAATCAGCTCACAAATTTTTTCTATAAAATTTTATAACTATGACACCTTCTGAAAAATATCTAAAAAAACTTGGATTAAAAGACTCCTTGCCTGAAACAGTTATAACAAAAGAGCCTGAACGCAACGAGCGTCGTTCTTTTTTAAAAAAGTCTGCACTGGGGGGTATATCCCTGGGTGGTGCCTTTTTATTTTCACCCGTAGAAGAACTGGTGGCTCAAAGTACGCAGGGAGTTAAAAGGCTATCATCACCATCTGGTTTGAAGATTACCGACATGCGGTATTGTCTTACCAATGTAATGGGCGGCACCGCCATCATACGTATTGATACCAACCAGGGTATTTATGGGCTTGGAGAGGTGAGGGATGCGGCAGACGTACGATATGCACTTATGTTAAAGAGCCGTATTCTTGGCGTCAACCCGTGCAACGTTGAGCAGATCTTTAAATCGATAAAACAGTTTGGTGGTCCGGCCCGGCAGGGTGGAGGTGTTTGTGCGGTTGAAATGGCTTTATGGGATTTATGCGGTAAAGCTTATAATGTGCCCGCATGGCAATTACTTGGTGGCCGCTACCGCGACAATGTAAGATTGTATGCAGATACACCTGAATCGAGTTCGCCGGAAGAACAAAAAAAATTAATCAAATTTCGCACCGAAGACCAGGGTTATACCTGGTTGAAAATGGATGTTTCAATTGGAGAATTGAAAGGCATACCCGACACGATTGTAAACGGTAAATTTTGGCAGAACGAACAAGGTAACCTCGCACAATGGGGTGACCGGGCAAACTATATGAGTTATGGTAACACCCTGCACCCGTTTACTCAAATCCAGATTACCGATAAAGGGTTGGAACACCTGCAACAGGTAGTAGAAAACGTACGTGCCATGGTAGGTTATGAAATTCCTTTATCAACAGATCATTACGGTCATTTTGACTACAACAACGGTATACGGCTTGGCAGAGCGTTGGAAAAATATCGACTCGCATGGCTGGAAGATATTGTTTCATGGGAGTACACAGATCAATATAAGAAAATGTCTGACGCATTGGAAACGCCGGTACTTACCGGTGAGGATATTTATTTGCTGAAAGATTTTAAACCATTGATCGATGCCCGCGCTGTGGATATTGTTCATCCAGACCTGGCTACTTCAGGTGGCTTACTTGAAACAAAACGCATAGGTGACTATGCGGAAGAATATGGCATCGCCATGGCCATGCACCAGGCAGGCACGCCTGTGTCGTTTATGGCGAGTGTGCATTGTGCAGCAGCAACACAAAACTTTCTTGCACTCGAACATCACTCCGTAGATCTGCCCTGGTGGGAAGACCTTGTGAAAACTACCGATGGCAGAAAGTTGATAACAAAAGGTTTTGCAAATTTACCATTAACTGCACCCGGCCTTGGAATTGAATTGAACGAAGACGTTATCAAACAGCATTTGCATCCATCAGACAAAACATACTTCGAACCAACAACGCAGTGGGATCAGCGGCGCTCACATGATCGGGTATTTAGCTAGGATCGTGAGTGGTGAGTGGTGAGTCGGTAGTGGTGAGTGATAAGTGGTGAGTGGTGGGTAGTGAATAGTGAGTAATGAATAATGTATTACCAATTACTCACCACTTATCACTTATCAAGGATACTCACCAATCATTACTCTCTATTCACCAGTGTTCCATTTTATTGACAGATTATTAAAGCGGATAGTTAATTATGAATAAAACTGCAAGGTTATTATATGGATTGGCTGCTGTTTGCTGTGTCATCTTTATTGTACTGACCATGCAGGCAATGCACCAATGGGCGGGTATTACACTCATGGTATGTTTTCTTTTAATTGCTTTTGCATTTCGGTACCATCCGTTACTGAAATCATTGTCTTTTACCGTGGTCATATTTGCGGCGGTATCCATGGCTATGTATTACCCGCAATATTTTTTAAGCTGCGGTGATTTCAAGCTTAGCGGGTTAATTATTCCGTTGATACAAATTATTATGTTTGGCATGGGCACTTCCATGAGCCTGTCAGATTTCGGAGCTGTCATTAAGTCACCCAAAGCGGTTGTGATTGGTGTTGTAAGCCAGTTCGCGATCATGCCATTGCTGGGCTTTACAATTGCTTCGCTTACAAATTTTCCCCCTGAAATTGCGGCTGGTATTGTGCTCGTGGGTTGCTCTCCAAGCGGCATAGCATCCAATGTAATGTCTTACCTGGCCAAAGCTAATCTTGCACTCTCTATTACCATTACTTCTATCACCACGCTGCTGGCTCCTTTGTTAACACCCTTGTTGATGAAATTACTGGCCGGTGAACTCATTGAAATCAATGTGATGTCAATGATGTGGGACATTACGAAAATGATCATTATCCCGATAGGTGCGGGACTGTTATTTAACCGCATACTTAAAGGAAGATCGAAATGGCTCGATGATGCGATGCCTATAGTTTCCATGGCAGGCATTGGAGCTATCCTGGTGGTGATAACAGCTGCAGGAAGAGAAAATTTGTTAAGTATCGGACCTGCATTAATAGGTGTGGTATTGGTGCACAACACATTCGGTTATACACTAGGTTACTGGTCAGCGCGTATTTTTCGTTTGCCCGAAAAAGATTGCCGTACGGTAGCTATTGAAGTTGGGATGCAGAATGCTGGTCTTGCTTCAGGCCTTGCTAAAGGCATGGGCAAAATTGCTACCGTAGGCCTGGCACCGGCAGTATTTGGGCCTGTCATGAATATCACAGGTTCCATTTTAGCAAGCTGGTGGCATGGACGGGTTCCCGAAGGATCAGAGGAAGAGGCAGCTGAAAAACAAGCGCCCGTTGAAAGATTTTAAATAAAAATTTTACTTCATATGATAAATGCAAAAAATATTATGATTTCGCTGGCTCTGTTTGCCTGTTGTGAAACTGCAAATAGCCAGCAAGTGCAAATAAGCAAAGAACAATTACTGGCACTTACGCCAGAGTGGAAAGGCGAACGTTTCGCCGATGGAAGACCGAAGGTTCCTGATGCCCTTCTAAAGCGGATGAAATCTGTGAGTGTAGAAGAGGCCTGGGCTGTGATGAAAAATGCAGGTTACGGCTACCAGCTTGCAGAAGGCTGGCAGGTGATCAACCCGGATAGCGTGTTAGTGGGAAGAGCAGTAACTGCCACATTTATGCCTGCACGACCTGATGTGTGGAAGGCCATCGATTCCCTGGGTAAAAAGCAGGGTAAAAAAGGTCAGAATTCCTGGCCGGTAGATGTTCTTGTGAAAGGTGACGTTTATGTTGCCGACCAGTTTGGAGCACATAAAAACGGACCGACTATTGGCGACAATGTTGGCAACGCAATTTATGCTAAGAGTGGTAACGGTATTGTTTACGACGGAGCATTACGCGATGTGGAAGGCTTAAAAGATATCGGTGGTTTTACTTCTTTCTACACCAGTTATGATCCGTCTTATCATAATCCCCCTGGCGATCTTAATACGATGATCACAGGAATAAACCAGCCAACACGCATACGCATGGTAACAGTAATGCCCGGCGATATAGTATTGGGTAAGCTTGGTGTTGTGATGTTTATACCGCCTCACCTGGCCGAAAAGGTTGTTACTACCTCGGAAGTAGTACGGCTTCGGGATATGTTTGGTCACCAGCGGTTACGTGAAGGCACTTATACTGCAGGCCAGATAGATACGAGATGGTCCGATGATATAGAGAAAGATTTCTCGAAATGGTTAAACGATCATATTAACGAATTGCCCGTACCAAAAGAACAGATCCAGGAACTATTAAAAGCCAGGACCTGGTAAAACGTATTCTAAAAAAATAACATTTATGAGCCAGGAAAATTCACGACGCAAATTTTTAGGTAAAGCCACTGTAGCTGCCGCTCTTACTCCCTTTGCATCCCTCTCCATTTTTGGAAGGGGTTACGAAGATGCAATCAATAAAAAAGAAAAATTTTCACCTCCTTCCGAATTGAAGATCACTTCAATTAAATGTGGTTACATAAAAGGAAGTCTCTTTGTAAAAGTATTTACCAACCAGGATATTTATGGCTGCGGTGAAGGCGTTGATGCTATCCCCGGTACCTATTACCTGGTCAAGGATTTTGAAAAGCGGTTGATAGGTAAAAGCCCGCTCAACGTTCACCGTTTATTCGAAGATATTCGCAGGGGTGGATTTTTCCAGGGCGCACAAGCCGGCATGTACGTGGCTGTTTTATCGGCTATCGAAACTGCGCTGTGGGATCTTGCAGGTAAAGCCCTTAACGTGCCGGTTTACCAACTGCTGGGCGGCAAGTTCCGCGATAAGATCCGGGTATATTGCGACACCGCTTTATACCAGTCAAGACTACCAACCCCAAAAGACTTTGCCGACGCAGCTTCCAAGTCAAAGTCGATGGGTTTTAATGCGATGAAATTTGATCTCGACCAGGCAAATGATCCTAATAAGTATGATCGTTATAACTGGACGGCAAGCCCGGCGGAGTTGCAGCGAATGTACGACCAGATTGCTGCGGCCCGTGAAGCGGTCGGTCCGAATATTGACATTTTGGTTGATATGCATGGACGCTATGATGCTGTTACCGGTCATGCCGTAGCCAAGCGATTAGAACCATTAAACTTGTTATGGCTGGAAGAACCAGTTCCGGCAGAAAATGTTGAAGCGTATAAATTAATAACTGATTCAACTAGTACTCCAATTGCGGCTGGTGAAAACCAATATCTCGCATATGGGTTTCGCCGTATGCTGGAAATAGGCGCAGTAGATATTGTGATGCCGGATTTACAAAAAGCAGGCGGTCTTGGCGAAGGCCAGCGGATTGCGAATCTTGCCAATCTATACTACACGCCATTCGCACCACATATGGTAGCATCTTTTCTAGGCGCAATGGCTTCCTGCCATGTATGTGCATCAGTGCCAAACTTTTTGATCCTCGAATGGCAGTCTTATTTCCATACAGATCCGATGTTCAAAGAAATTGTGCATTACGATGGCGAATGGGTAAAAGATAGCTTTATCACATTATCAGAGAAACCAGGCATTGGAGTGGATATAAACGAGGAAGCGATGAAAAAATATGGCATTAAAGGCGTGCCTTTTTTTGAATAAAAACAGCAACCGATTATTAGCATAAAAGCTCCGGGGCAATTAAGCTAATAATTTTTTTGTTGACGGATTTTAAAGTGTAGAGTTGACGTTTAATCAACATTATTTATGAATAGAGGAACTGTGAAACCAATTTTTTTAAGCAAACAAATTTCAAACCTCAATAATTAAAATGTATAAAAGAAAAATGAACCTGTTATTGGCTATTTGCACTACAATATTTTGGTATGGCATTGCCGTTGGGCAACCACCGCGTGGCCCCTTTGTTATCTCTCCTCAAGTACTTCCGGATAAGAAAGTTACATTTAGCTACCTGGCTCCATTGGCCAAAGAAGTGAAGCTAAGCGCCCAATTTGAAAAAGTACCGGTGCCCATGGTAAAAGACAGCATTGGTATATGGAGCGTAACAGTTGGCCCTGTAAAACCTGATATGTATCCGTATAGCTTCCAGGTGGATGGCATCACGGTAATGGACCCTGCCAACGAAGCTTTTTTCCCAAATGAAAGGTTTAAAGCAAGCCTTGTAGATGTACCCGGTTTTACACCGTTGATTCATGCAATACAAGATGTGCCGCATGGCGCTGTTAATTACGAGTATTATCCATCGGTAGCTGGAATAACCGGATCAGTAGTAATTTATACGCCTCCCGGCTACGACAAAGAGCCTGCAAAAAAGTATCCTGTTTTTTATTTAATAAGCGGTACAACGGATACCGAAGAAGCCTGGTTTAAAGTAGGCCGCACCAACTTTATTCTCGATAATCTTATTGCAGCAGGTAAGGCAGTTCCCATGATTATTGTGATGCCTTATGGAAATCCTGAAGCAAGAATACGTGAACAAAAAGGAGGTGCAAAACCTGCCGATCCAACTAACAGGGAAAGCGCTGATGCTATTGCCAGGGCAAAATCTTTTGAAGATGACCTGGTGAAAAACCTTATTCCATATGTAGAAAAAAACTACAGGACCATTGCTACTAAAGACAGTCGTGCCATAGGTGGTTTTTCAAGAGGCGGTGGTCAAACCTTGCGTACTGCTTTTGGTAATATGGATAAATTTTCATGGATCTGTTGCTACAGTGCATATTTAAGCCCAAAGGAAATGGAAACAAGTTTTAAACCGGTGATTGATAACCCTGCAAACACCAATAAACAATTAAAGCTATTCTGGATCAGTGTAGGTGTAGATGATTTTCTTTATTCGTCTACTGCAGAATACATGAACTATTTGCGGGACAAAAAAGTGAATTACAAAAGCATGGTAACATTAGGCGGTCATACCTGGATGAATACAAAAGTATACCTGGCAGAAACAGCGCAACTACTTTTTAAATAAATAAAGCCAGTAGCAATATGAAAGCTTTAGCAGCGGGCCGGAACAGTTTCTTGATGATAGCATTTGTTGTTGTTATCATACATACAAACGCACAATCGCAAAAGCTTATCCCGGTTTTAATAGTTGATGGTTTTAGTAACCACGACTGGAAACAAACTACCAGGGTAACAAAATGGATCCTGGAAAAAAGTGGCTTGTTTACTGTGGACGTTACTACCGTACCAGTGGATAGTATTCAGCGGTTGTTATGGCAACCTGCTTTTAAAAATTACGGGGTTGTGATACAAAACACCAATAATATACATGATACCAGTTTACGCTGGCCTGTAAAGGCAGAACAGCAACTGCAGGATTATGTAAGAAATGGGGGAGGTTTATATATTCTTCATTCAGGTAATAATGCTTTTGCCCATTGGGACGAATACAATAGAATGATTGGCCTTGGCTGGCGGCCTGTTTCAACCGGTTATGCTCTCGAAATAGATTCAAACAGGAACATTATTCGTTATCACCCGGGAGAAGGAAAAGGTACAGGCCACGGAAATCGGTTTGACGCAGTTGTGCAGGTCTTGAACAGGCATGCTATCAACAGCGATTATCCTGCGCAATGGAAGACTGCATATACAGAAGTGTACTATTTTCCCCGCGGCCCGGCAGAAAATCTTACTGTGATTTCTTATGCCTACGATAGCAGTACTACCCATAAAATGTGGCCTGTTGAATGGGTTGTTTCTTATGGAAAGGGCCGTGTGTACAATTCCAGTATGGGGCATCTTTGGAAAGGCGAAATATACCCGCAGTCTTATCGTTGCGTTGGTTTTCAAACTACTATGATCAGGGCAACAGAATGGTTGGCAACCGGAAAAGTATCGTATGAATTGCCAGCTAATTTTCCCACTAAAGATTCAACAAGTTTATATAGTGAAGCAACATTCACTGTTACAGGAAAGCATTAAACCTAAATAAAAATGTAAATAAAATGAAAACGATAATTTATACCATTAGTTTTTTAATTGCCTTTGGAATTACGGTCTCCGCACAGCGGCCGCCATCTATCAGTTCGCCTGATGTAAATGAAGATCATAGTATCACTTTCCGTTATTATTCCCGTACTGCACAAAAGGTTACATTGAGAGGAGAATTTTTATCGGCACCCCTGCCAATGTTAAAAGATACCTCCGGTATATGGAGCATCACCGTACCACCTGTGCAGCCTGATATTTATCCTTATAGCTTTATGGTTGATACGGTTGAAACTGCCGATCCCAACAACACCTATATTTTTGCGAATGAACGGTTTAAACGAAGCATAGTTGATATTCCCGGTGATCAGCCACTAATACACTCATTACAAAATGTCCCACATGGTAAAATAAGTTATCACTGGTATAAGTCAGCCACACTTGGTAACACCAGGCGTTTGCTCGTTTACACGCCTCCCGGTTACAATCCATTATCAACAATTAAGTACCCGGTGCTTTATTTGATCCATGGAGGTTCAGATACAGAAGAGACCTGGAGCAAAGTGGGAAATGCACATCTAATTGCAGATAATTTAATTGCAAAAGGCCTTGCCAAACCGATGATCATCGTGATGCCTTATGGCAATGTAAGGCCCGCACCAATGGCTGATTTTACCATTGATGTTGTTAAAGATATTATTCCTTACGTTGAAGCAAATTTTTCTGCTTCAGCCGATAGCAAGAACCGGGCAGTCGCAGGATTTTCTGTTGGTGGCGGTCAAACATTAAATATCGGCTTAACCAACACAGATAAGTTTGCTTATATCTGTTCTTATGCTCCTTATACTGCAACGGAAGAATTTCAAAAGAACTTTGCAAACTGGTCGCCCGATGCTGCAAAAATCAATCAGCAACTAAAACTGTTTACTATTAGTGTCGGTACAGAAGATTTTTTATATGAAAGTGTAAAGAAAAACCTGGCCATGTTCAATGAAAAAAATATAAAAGTAAAAAGTTACATCGTACCAGGCGGACATACCTGGATGAATTGTAAGCAATATCTCGCCACCACTTTACAGGAAATATTCAAATAATTAATTAGTTTAAATAAAATAAAATGAAGAGAAAATTCTTAGCAATTGTATTCACAGCCAGTTTTGTATCTGCCATTTGTGTAGCACAAACCACACCCGCCCCGGTGATTGAAGACTTTAAACCTTCTACAAAAAACCAACCCGGGCAGGAATACCCGCAGGTGAACTCGCAGGGTTATGCAAGATTTAAAATAGTGGCGCCTGGTGCCGATAGTGTACGGGTAAGCCTGGGGCTGGGAGGCAGGGGAGGAACGGTACTTTCAAAAGCACCGGATGGCTCGTGGATGGGCACCACAGAAGGCCCGATGGATGAAGGGTTTCATTACTATAACATCAAAGTAGACGGAGGTAAGTTTAATGATCCTGGTGCACTGAATTATTATGGTTCTATTCGTTGGGAAAGTGGTATAGAAATACCTGCACACGACCAGGATTTTTATGCTTTGAAAGATGTTCCGCATGGCCATGTTTCACAGGTGTTGTTTCCTTCAGCAGCTACTAATACATCACGAAGGGCATTTGTGTATACACCACCTGCTTATAACAACGATACCAAAAAACGTTATCCGGTATTATACCTGCAGCATGGTTGGGGCGAAGACGAAACAGCCTGGAGCAACCAGGGTCATGCAAATTTAATTATGGACAACCTGATTGCAGAAGGTAAGACCGAACCGTTCATTATCGTAATGACCTATGGCATGACGAATAGTGCTGTATTTGGAAAAATAAGGGAGTTTAAAATGGATACCTTTCAAACAGTATTAACAGAGGAACTGATACCATATGTTGACGCCAACTTCCGCACCATAGCAAAACAAACCAGCCGTGCAATGGCAGGTCTTTCAATGGGTGGAATGGAAACACATACTATCACCTTAAACAAACCCGATGTGTTTTCGTATTATGCTTTGCTGAGCGGTGGCGTTTACACCCCTGCCGAAATCAAAGACAAATCGAAAGTGAAACTTATTTTTCTCAGTGCTGGCAGCAAAGAAAATCCCGATCGTGTAAAAACTGCTGTAAAGGATCTCAAAACGGCTGGCTTTAATGCTGTTTCGTATGTTTCTGAAAAAACAGCACATGAGTTTCTTACCTGGCGTCGTAGCCTGCGTGAATTAGCGCCATTATTATTTAGAAATTAAGAAGATTCTTTCGTTGTAAATTATTTTGATTAACCGCTGTAAGGCACTTGCCTTGCAGCGGTTTTTTTGTACTGCTGGTAATTTCCGGCGAATTATGTAAGCTGAAAGAAGGCAAATTGAGACAGTCCGATTAAGAACTGTATGTTTTGTGGGGTGGATGAAATAAAGGGCTGGAAATGTCACTAAAATCTATTTAAAGCACCTTTTTACTTTGCAATCATTAAAACTTTGTTGCAATGCTACGAAGTACTTTTCATGAACAACAACTAAGTGTTGAAAGGCTACTTCCCTATATTAGTTTTTTTGATTATCGATGACTGCGCCTGAAGGTAGTTTCTGAGGCGAGGTGGTCGGTCCGGAAATGGTTATCCTTCCATTTTTTACCTGCATGCGGTCAATAAATACAACACGCTCATCACCCGTCTTCGCTGTTCGTCCATGGTAAACACAAAACATTTCTTTGCCATCGGGTGAGTAGGTAATGCTGTTATGTCCTGTGCCCGATACCAGGCCGCCTTTACCGGTATTTTTTTGGAGCACAGGATTGTTTGCAGCCTTTTTGAAAGGCCCAAGTGGTGAACTGCCCGTGGCATACCCGATTGCGTAATAAGCGCCGCCAAAATGATTGGCAGAGTACATGATGTAATACACACTGTCCTTTTTAAATGTGACGGAGCCTTCAGTCCAGCGCCGGCCTACTTCCTGTTCTGTAACTGACCTGCTTTCCCACTCGGCTTGCTTATCGCTCATTTCAACCGGTGGCCGGAGTAATAACACAGGCTCGCCAATAACCCCCGAAAAATCTGTTTTAAGTTCAACACCATAAACCCAGCTTTCTTCAATTTCTTTATACCAGCCTTTTTTCCTGGCCCATTCGGCAATCTCGCTTTCTACCGGGTGTTTGTAAGCAGCCCGGGAATAATACAGGTAAGCCTTGCCATTGTTATCAAAAAATACATTGGCATCAATAATAGGATATCCAGGATCAAATACTGGTCGGTTTTCCATATCAATAAACGGACCCAGGGGATCTTCTGCAACTGCTATCCCGATGCGAAAATTTTCCACTTCTTTCGAAGGATTTTCCTTCCATTGCGCACTGTAGAAAAGGTAAAACTTTCCATTTACCCCGTACACTTCAGGCGCCCAGTAAGCACCATCCCAACTAGCTTTCGGATCGCTCCAGCCATTTTTGTTATCATGAAAATATACCTGGCCTTCCTGCTTCCAGTTTACCAGGTTTTTCGACGAATAAGCAGCAAAGCCATGGTCTGCCCCACCGGTGCCGTACATGTAATAGGTTCCACGGCTATACAACACATAAGGGTCACCAAATTGCACTTTTAACGGATTGCTATAAGTCGCTCTGGTTAAAGTGGTTGTTTTACTGTTCTGAGCAGTTAGCAGTTGCTGGTGCAAACCTGTAAAGAAAATATAAATGAGCAGTAATTGTTTCATGAAAAGGGACTGTTTTCTATTATAAAAATACGGGGATTGGTTGACTGGTTACCTGTTTATAAAATTGATACCAGCATGTTTCAACAAGCCATAATACATTCTAAAAACATTATAATTGCCTGCGAATACCGCACATAGCAATCATACGAATGCTTATTTTCATGCAAATATTTCGTATATGCCATTTCCAAAACTTCCTGGAATATTGATCCTGTTTTGTTTGGCTTGTGGAAGTAAAAAAGCGCCACAGCAACCAGATATTTCTTTTGACAAATCAAAGTGGCAGCAAAAAATAGATGGCAAAAGCAATTACCGCCGGCAGATGGTAAATGATCTTGTAAACAATCATAGTTGGACAGGAGTAAGCAAGGATTCGCTTGTAAGCTTGCTGGGCGAACCTGATGATATTGAAAACGATATCAATTACCTGTACTATTATGAAAAAGAGCCGATCGCCGGAGGTATCATGTTTTCTCACAAAGCAGTAACATTTGAGTTACAGCCTGGCGGCTCCAAAGTAAAACAAGCGGTCTTCAGCAAGGGTGCTGAGTGGGGCAATTAGCTCCTAAGCGAACCTGGTAAACTCCGCGTACCCGGCTTAGTAAAAAAACTGATGCAAGAATAACGGAATAAAATGCGCGGTAACATAGATTTCTCTAAAGTTTTCAATCTATTGCCTGCGAGGTATTGCATTCCTTACCAATATAAATTTTTGTATATATCGGAGTTTTGGAATGCCACTTAATTTTTTATCTTTAGAACGATTTCCCCTTAATAATCAATAGAAATTTCCCTGGCCTGCACGATTACCCGGATTCCGGCTACCATTCACTTTCCCGGAACCACCAGTGAGTTTTTGTAAAAAATATTGCTTATGAAAAGATTATTTCTACTACCATTCATGTTTGCGACAGTTCAGCTTACTGCTCAAAATGTAGGCGTCGGTATTTTAAATCCTACCCGCGGAAAGCTCGAAGTCCAGGGTATCGGAAACACCATGGCCATCTTTGGCGGCGAAGCGCAGGGTGTATCCATCCAGCAAAACAATCCTGCCATTGGGTTTAATCAATATTTCGATGGAACTACCAGCCGGTATATTGGCACTGGTTATGCGGCGGTGCAATGGTTAAACCCGGCTATTGGTGAAATGTATTTCGACCTGTTTGGCCCCGGCTTGCCCAATGACCCTTATTCAACAATCACAAGGAGTATTACCGTTTCCAAAACGGGAAATGTTGGAATCGGAACGGCCCCGCTCAGCTATGCCAGGGTAGCCGTTGCGCGGGGTACTGGCGATTACGGCACAGCTGTTTTCCTGGGAACAAACTGGGCTTCACATTTTAACTACAGCACAGCGGAAAATACATATATCCGTGGCGGAAAACCGGGAAGCTATGTTTACCTCAACAATGTTGCAGGTGGCGAAGTGCTGATGGGCAGCACCATCGCATCCATCCCAACCCTTGTTCGTGTTGGTATAAACAATTCCAATCCGTCCTATGCGCTTGAAATGCGACAGGTAAATGGGAAAGGGCTCATAATGGTTGCGACTTCCAATTTTGCGAACTGGCATTTCAAGGTGGGGCCGACACTTGCCCCCGGCGCTTATCAACTGCTTTATTACGATGAAACTAAACCAAATGCTATAGGGGCTTTTCATCCGCAAACGGGTGCTTATGCAGCACTTTCGGATGAAAGAGTAAAAACAGGCATTATGCCCATGGCTGATCTTAACGGGCAATTACAAAAGATGGCGCCGGTGCAATACCAGGTGGATGTTCCCCAGGCAGGTACTGAAATGCAGTCCGGTTTTATTGCCCAGGATATGCTGCAGTTATTCCCGGATCTTGTAACCCACCATAAAGAAGCCGTTCCGGGCGCTGATATCCCGGATATGCACCTGCTTAATTACGACGGAATAGCAGTGTATGCCATCAAGTTTATCCAGGAGCAGCAATTCAAAATAGAGGAGTTGAAAAAACGGCTCGACAAGCTAAAACAACCAAAACAAACAAACCTTAAACCATGAATCCTAAAATAATTCTGATGAAAAATTACGTTTGTTGGCTGGTTGTTTTGATGCAACTGCCCTTGCTATCCCTGGCCCAGGGAAATGTAGGGATCGGCGGACCAGCTACCAGGGCAAAGCTGGAAGTTTATGGGATAGCGGGTGCGGGAAAAACAAATGCCGTCTTTGGAAGTAATGGTTCGGGAATTTCATTTCAGCAAAACTGGCCTTCCGTAGGATTCAACCAATATCGGAATGCTGCGGGAGGAAATGGTACTTATATGGGTACAGGATATGCAGCAGTGGAATATTTGGATCCTTCGACTGGTGTTTTCGCATTGGATATGTCGAATGTGTCGGGCTTTAAAGACAACAATATCGCCAGCGAACTATACAGGGCTTTTACCATTTTTCCTACTGGAGCTGTAAGTTTCGGAAAAGGGAATTACAATACAAATTTTAATGTTGACTATTTAAATTATAATAACACAAATGTTGCCAATGGCTCCATTTATTTTTATGGCACACAATACCCCAGCTTTATAAATGCTACCAACATTCCGGGCATACCTACGCAGATAGGTCCTGGCAAAGATTATGGCTATCTCTATATAAACGACCTTCCGGGCCAAAATGTGGTGATTGGTGGCGGTGGCACCAAGGTGGGTATAAATACGGCCCCATTTTATCTGACCACTTTAAGCATCAGGCATCCTACTGATGGAAGGGGATTGCTGCTAATAGAAGAAAACAGCTATAACAATTGGGAATGGTATGTAAGTGCCGATAATCCTGTTTGGATTGGCCAGAAATACAATGGAAATCTTATAGGGGATTATAATCCTACCACTGGTCAGCACGGCTATTTAAGCGATCGCCGTTTAAAGACCAATATCAGGCCATTGCCTCCTCTATTAGATAAAGTGATGCAATTACAACCCGTGCAATATAAAATGAAAAATGCAGACGATGATTCGAAAATCAACAGGGGATTTATTGCACAGGAGGTTAGAAAATTGTTCCCGGAACTGGTTGCCATTTTAAATGATAATAATGCCGGTGACAAAGCATTGCCCGACCTGCATATGCTGAACTACAGCCAATTTTTTGTGATTGCTATTAAAGCCATACAAGAGCAACAGGCGCAGATTGCCACACTAACAAAAGAGATCATTAAACTTGAGCAAACAAACCAGTAATAACAGGATTATGATAACCAAATTATTTACAGTTGTCTTTAGCTTTTATGGTTTTTTCCCGAACCTTCAGGCACAAAATGCTGGTATTGGAACTACCCAGCCAAAGAGAGCTACACTGGAGCAAATTGGAGTAGTAGGCAATACCACGGCCATCTTTGGTGCTGATGCCAATGGGATCGGTCTTATTGCCAGCTGGCCGCAAATCGACTTTAACGCTTATTACAACGAGGGTCACCGGTATATGGGCAATGGATATTCGCTTGCGCAATATTTCACTGCCAACGTTGGTGAATGGGGGTTTGAGCCTAATGCAAGCGGGTCGAAAGGGGCCCTTGTAACTGGTACAAGAAAATCTCTTGCCATTGCTGCGAATGGGCGGGTGAGTATAGGCACTAATCCGGGTTTTGGTGCACAACTTAGTGTAGGAAGGGATGTAGATAAGGACGCCTCTGCTTATTTTGCCGCACCAAGGGCGAGTGCATTTAATTATGGCAGCTCCGAGTATACTGTTATAACGGGAGGTGCTGATCAGTCTAAGTTATACCTGAACCAGCTGGCAGACTATTCAAGAATTGCTATTGGCGTAAGCGGAAGCAGGGTTGGAATCAATTCAGGAGCACCCGTGTACCCACTTGAGATGCAGGCTCCAGATTTTTGTATCGGGCTTATGCGTCTCGGTAGTCTCAATCATTGGATAATTTCAGTGAATCAACGTTACCTGAAGCTCTTTTTTCGGTCAACTACCGCCAATAATGCCATTACCCAACTAGGTGTATTCGATTACACAACCGGCCAGTATTCTGCCAGCTCCGACCGGCGGATGAAAAAAAACATTAAACCGCTACAAGGGATGCTTGCAAAAATAATGTTGTTGGAACCTTATAGTTATCAAATGAAATACAGTAATCCCGGCCACGATGAAACCTTCGGCTTAATTGCGCAGGATGTTATAAAGATTTTTCCCGAACTGGTACACGTAACTAAAAATACTAATACGGGTTATGAAAATATTAAAGACGTGCATACGTTAAATTATAGCGGGCTGGCACCGTTAGTCATTAAAGCGTTGCAGGAACAGGAGGCGCAATTAGTATTACTGGAAGAGAGAGCTGCCCGTTTGGAAAAACAATAAGATTAGGTAAATCACAATATTTAACCGGAAATATTTAGGATGCCGAATACCCTCATGTAAGCTAAACGTGACGTAAAAAGAAGTCTAATATTATCGGGCCTTTTTGAGACAGCAGATTTAATTATAAGCTTTGGAATAGTATAAAGTTACGATTGCGAAATCGCTATTTTGTCTTCATAATTATTATAATAGCAGTAAGATTTTTAATTTAATATTCCTGGTTTTGTATGTCGAATTTTCTCTATAAAAAGAAAAGATTGACGTACTAATAAGAATGAAATTGTATTCTATTTTTTTTCAAGTACCTGGATTCTTGCTTTTAGGATTTTATGTTCTGATTCGTAAGTATTCTTCATATCTTCCAATTGCTTTTGCTGTTCTTTTACTGCATTTACAAGCATATAAACCATCGCCGAATTATTTACCTGCAGGTAGCCGCTACTACCATCACTCATTATGGAAGGAGAAGGTGTTACCATGTACGGAGCAGCCAGCTGCAATTCCTGCGCCAGTATGCCTACATACCTCGGCCCGGGATCGAAACCTGAAAGGTTATTATAGTGGAACCAAACAGGATTGATCTTCATTATTTCTTTCATGCCACCTGCATAAGGCGTTATGCCCTGTTTTAATCTTTCATCGGAGAAAGTAGACCAGCTTGCACCACTGGGCTTTCCAGCCGATCCGTTTACATCCAAAATGTTTGATGTATTTATCATTCCCCCGGCACTGCCAATCACGACCCTGCCACCTGCTCCCTGCAAATTTAGATTTGAAGCCGCACCGTTATTCCTTGCCAAAATTTCATTGTTATCGATTACCAGGTTACTGGAAGAAACGCTCCCAAAAATGGCATAACCGCTTTCATCAGTATAAGTAGCATCAGTACCATTGTTTACATGAAATTTTGCACGGGGTGTATTGGTGCCGATACCTACGTTTCCACTTTTAAGAACAACTATGGCATTGCTTCTTAAACTCTCTTCACCGTTACCAATTATAAAAAGAGGTGTATTTGTGCTAACTGCAGTTTGCACACCAACAATAGGATCATTGTACATGCCGATGGCAGTACCAGCAAAGCCCTGCGATTTTGTGACATATCCAATTGCCGTCGAATTTGCTCCGCTCGCTTCTGTTGCTAATCCCATAGCAGTTGCATAGATACCGGTTGCATCCGAAAATTTTCCCATAGCCGTTGCTCCGAGACCTGATGCCTTTGTTGAAATGCCAAAGGCGATTGATTGCTGGCCGCTTGCCTCACTTTGGCTTCCTGAAATAGCGATTGACCCCGAACCGGTTGCAAGGGCGTAATTTCCAATAGCAATTGACCCACCCCCCTTTGCCCTGCTTTCAAAACCTATAGCAACAGAACCGGAACCACTTGCTACAGAATTATGTCCTGCTGCGAAAGCATTTGTACCAGTGGCAGCAACCCTGTTGCCGACAGCAATAGAAGCGTTTCCGGCTTCAATACTGGAAGGGATGCCTGCCCTGAATGCGCCTGTGTTTACATCAAAAGACAAGCCTGGCCCCCCCGTCATTCTTGGAGTTTTACCTGCACTATCGCTGTATTGATAACGCCATAAAATTGCGAACCCACGCCCGTTTTTCGAATCACCGTTGCTTTCAAAACGAATCTGCACCAATGAAAAAGCGTCAACTACATAAGCACCTGACGCCGGGTTGTTGCTGCTAAAATTATGATAGATCTCCGGCCCTATTACTTGTAATGAATCACCCGTACCCAGGTCAAAGTCTTCAAAAATAAGTTCAATACCGGCAGCTGATGAATTATTGAGTATGGAGACACTTGAACTTAAATTATTGATATACCCGGCAGCAGGTCCACCAGGGTCGTAAATTCTCCCGGTAGAATCCGGAAGACCAACCATTACACTTGCACCGTTGCTCATGGTTGTTGTTTGAGCGTTGGTAGGTGGTGTTTTTGTACTTATAGAAGTTGATCCGACAACGAGGCTTCCCATTACCTGTAATTTGTTAAATGGTTTGGTGGTACCAATACCAATATTTTGAGTAAAAACATATAGTGGAAAAACCAAAAATGAAACGATTGCAACTACGTTTTTCATATATAATTTATTTTTTTTCAAATGATGTTAGCCTTTTGAAAAGCAGTTTATTTTACGTTAAGATGGTTGCATTTATTTGTTTCAGTTCGCTTATATTTCTTATTGTTTTTCTAACTGTTTAATTCAGGTAAAGCACTAGCATCTGGTAAGCTGTTACGATGCCGACGCTTTGTGCACTTGTCATCAAAAGTAATTACAACAAAAGTGATAAGTATCGTTTTCATAAATGTCCTTGTAAGTGAAGCATTGCTAAAAATACAATTAAAGCGGAAGAGGAGGACCGATATAAAGTTTGCCGGGAACATTTAATTGTGCATTTGGTTCTATTATGAACCTGGCTGTTTTTGAGATAGATTGCTGCACATTCAATTCGCAATTGCTGCCATTTGCTATAATAATTTCACAGAAAGCAGGAAGCACAGCAGGCGGTACTTTTCCGTTATCCCATTTGCTTGCATCATTCCAGTTGCCAGTTCCGGAAAAGCGGTATTTAGAAACAGCCGTAACAAAAAAACCGCTGAAGCCAGTTACATCGAAAGTTATTTTCCAGGTGAGTGAAGCCTGGCTCCAGGAAATATTAGCATCGTCCGGATCAATAATGGTAAAGGTTCCTTCATAATCATCCGGATAGTTAGTTCGTGAAGCCAGGCCATGATATTGCACGATTCGAAGATCCTGCTTATTTAAACCATCTGTTGTGGGAAGTTTTGCAATTGCGTCTGCCCGCTGGTTGTAATTGGAGAATTCACCATTGCTGAAAAATAAAGAGATGCTGGCAGTGGCTTCCGTCGCATTAGCTTTTGGTTCTATATCATAATGCCGGTTTACCAGTGGCTGATTTTTGTAGGACAGGTCGGTTGCTTCAATAGAAGTTACAGCAAAAACACTCCCGTTAACAGGGCTGTTCCCATTTGGAGTAATCAGCGCAATGGTTCGGCAACCTGTAGCAGCAAGCGATGTAATTCCGCTATAGACGTAATTTTCAATGGCATCTCCTCCAATAGAACGCTGCGTTACACCCGTTACAGTTGGTATTACCTGCAATTCATAAGCGCCCATATCCGTTTGCACATTAAATGGCCTGGATCTGCTGGCTATATCCTCTGAAAAAGCAGGGGAAGCATTGTTATTTCCCCGGTTTACGGTAGGGCTGCAGGATGCTACCGCGAGACCGTCATCATTTGTAAACCACTTTGCATCCGGTCCGTTAAGATCGTTCGGGTCATTAAATCCGGGATCAATTGCAACGCAATTATTTTCCTTATTTCCACCCTGCACCAGGCTGTAACTTATTTCTTTTGTCCCGGCACCATTCCAAACCAGGTTGTTTCCCCAAACAATAGAGTTTGTTAGCTTAAGAAAAGTGCCCGCACTACTATTAGCAACTCCACCGGCATTCAAAGCCTGGTTCCCGCAAAAGGTACTGTAACCTATTCGTATTTCGGAACCACCAATCACCTGCATAGCACCACCATTTGACGCAGTGTTATTTGCAACTACCACATTTACCAAAGAGATCGAACTGTTTGCACTGTAAATGGCTCCGCCATTACCAGTTACTACATTGTTATAAATAGCACAATTACGGATTGTTACATTGGGCACATCTTTAGCATAAATGGCACCCCCATTATTTTGATCCATAGCAATGCCTTCTGCGAGATTAACCGATCCAGCGCCATCACCAAACCCGTTTTTTATTTGAAATCCATCGATTATCACATCACCGGTAGTACTAAATAGTACGATCACATGGTAAGCTTCAAAACCATCCGCAATCTGTCCATCTAATATTGTCGGATTGTTTACAAAATCCCTGGATCCACCACCAGTAGGAAACCCGCCAAGAAGGGTATAACCATCGCCTATAAAAAAAGCATTATTGCGATTTGCAAGGCTCGCCGTGGTTGATGCTTTGTAAACTCCTTTAGCTACAAGTACCTGGTTAATTTTTGAACATCGGTTTGCAATATACAATGCGGCGTGAAGTGTTTTTTTGGCCTTGTCCCAGGAGTAACCGTCATTCAGGTTATTCCCATTTGTAGCATCAACAAATAGTGTAGTTTTTATTTCATCACAGGTAAAAGATGTTCCACCACCGCCACCACCACCGCCTTCAATAATTTCGTTATCAGCGCCAAACAACAAAGGGCATTTAAGCAGGCTTATAAAACAAAAAATCAACAATAATTTGTAAGACATCGTAAAGAGTTAAAGTAGCGGAATTGGTTGACGTAATAAAAGTGCTTGATCCGATAATGATAAACAATACCTCAATGGGGTATAATAAACAGCAGCCTGCATGGATAGAACAGGGTTGAACCAGCTTAAAACAGCAACGTATAACTGTGGTATTTTTTTATGATTGAATTAGCCGGGTTTTCAATTATTAGCTACTTAATGCCGTAGAATCGTTTTAAGGTTTTATAAGCTTACATTCACAAGAGCTAAACTCCTGTTATGTTTAATTTAAAGATCCCGGTTGCTGCCACTGTTTTACTGGCACTGATAACTTGTGTTAGTTACTCACAAAATGTAGGTATAGGTACCACCGCACCTACCCGTGCTGTTTTGGAACTGCATGGATCCATTCTTTCTACCAGTGCCATTTTCGGTGGTGAAAGTTCCGGAATATCACTTCAAAGCAACGGGCCGGCGATAGGCTTCAACGAATATGCAGGCAATGGAGCAAGATATCTTTCAAACGGGTTTGGGGCTATTCAATACCTTGATCCTGCAAATGGATACCTGGCTTTTGCCATGTTGCCCACGGGTGGTAAAGATGCTGTTGCGACTACGTTAATACCAGCAATTGTAATTAGCAATACCGGAAATGTTGGTATTAGAGCCACGCCAATAAACGCTACTCTTTTTGTAACTAAGGCTAACAATCCTGATGGTTCTGCTGTATTTGGCGGCACAACCTATAACACGCACTTTCATTATGGTTCCGGGGAAGATACTTATATCCGTGGGGGTAAAACCGGAAGTAAATTATTTCTAAACGATATAGGTGGCGGAAAAATAGTTATGGGAAATGGTTCAAGTTATGTAGGTATCAATAATGGTGCTTCGCCGGCATATCCCTTAGAAATCAGGCAGGTAAATGGAAGAGGTCTTTTACTTGTTGAACCAGCCAACAGTTTTAATAATTGGGAGCTTAGAATTGCAAGGCCATCAGGATGGACAGAATCAAATCTTTATTTGATTTATAACGGCCTTAACAAGGGTTATTTTACCTGGGGTACTGGTATTTATGAAAATTTTTCCGACCGGCGCTTAAAAACAGCTATTTCAAATATGCCGGATGTACTTCAAAAAGTAATGCAACTGCAAACAGTTTCGTATCAGATGAAAGGCGAGAAAACTGGTACTGGAAAAACTGTTGGTTTTATCGCACAGGATGTAAGCAGGTTATTTCCTGAATTGGTTTCAATAACGAAAGATCCAGGCAGAGGTTTCCAGGGAATTCCTGACTTGCATGCCATAAATTATAACGGCTTCATCGTTCTAACCATTAAAGCCTTGCAGGAACAACAAACATTTATAAAAGAATTACGGCTGAAAAATAAAGCGCTTGCCCATCGAATTGCTGTGGCAGAAGCAAGTGTTGTTTCCGGCGAATAGAATAGTTCATCACCACAAAACATATTGTATGAAAATGATATTTGTTATTTTGACTTTAATATTTATCCCGGGTTGGATTTATGCCCAACCAACACCTGTAAAAACTATTGGCATTGGCATTGCTAATCCAACACGTGCAACTTTAGTGGTGCATGGGGCAGTAGGCGCCACAACAGGTATTTTTGGGGGCGAAAGCAGTGGAGTTTCATTGCAACGAAATCTTCCGGCTATTGGTTTCAACCAATACTTTAACGGTTCCAATAAATATATAGCCAATGGATTTGCCGCAGTACAATTTTTTGACCATACTAATGGGAATATGGTAATTGATTTGTTTCCATCCGGGGCAAAAGATGCAAGTGCTCCATCACTAAACAGGGCACTCGTAATAGGAAGTAATGGCAATGTTGGCATTAAAACCAATTCGATCAATGCATCACTTTATGTAGCTAAAGCAGGAAGCGGGGATGGCTCAGCAGTTTTTGGCGGAACACATTACAACTCACACTTTCATTATGCCGCAACAGAGGATAATTATATCAGGGCTGGTAAAGCAGGTGGTAATATTTACATCAGCGATGTTCCTAATGGTAAAGTAATAATAGGATCAGGTAGTAGCTATGTTGGCATCAATACAAGCTCACCGGTTTATCCTTTAGAGATCAGGCAAACAGGTGCAACAGGTATAATATTGGTAGAGCCTAATAACGCATTTAATAACTGGGAGCAGGTAGTTGGTCTTTATAATGAAGGTCCGCAGTCTTCGCTTAAATTAATTTACAATGGAATTTTGAAATGCTTTTTCAGACCCACCGATGGTGCATTTGTTACTGTTTCTGATGAACGCCTGAAAACAGGTATTTTACCTTTATCGCCAGTGTTAAACAAAATGTTACAATTGCGTCCTGTAGAATACGAAATAAACCATAACAGCGCCAGTCGTGAAAATGCAATTGGCTTTATAGCACAGGAAGTTCAGCCAATCTTTCCCGGGCTGGTTGCTACCACGGGAAATGCCGAAATAACAGGCAAAACATTTACTGATTTTCATACCATAAATTATGATGCATTTAAAACGCTTTCAATAAAATTGGTACAGGAAGAACAATTTTTAATTGTTGATTTACAAAAACGGCAGCAAGAGATCTCTCGAAAACTTGAAGCCATCGAAAAAAAATTATCAATCAAAGTTAAATAGATAAAGTTTTTAATATGAAAAAGATGCTATCAATAAACAGCTATGCATTTTCAGTTTTTTTAACATGCATGACTGTGAATTTGTATTCTCAAAATGTGGGAATAGGCATTTCTTCTCCAACCCGTTCAAAGTTGGAAGTACATGGCGCGGTTGACGCAACCAATGCTATTTTTGGAGGAGAAACGACAGGCATATCCCTGCAACGAAACTGGCCAGGTATTGGATTTAATGCTTATTGGAATGGTGGCAACAGGTTAATGGCTAATGGTTATGGCGCAATGCAAATCCTTATACCGGGTACAGGAACTATGGTCATTGATATGCTTCCTTATGGCACAGCAAATTCATTAAGTCCGGGTGTGTTTCGAGCCCTGTCCATTAGTAATGCGGGAAATATTGCTATCAGGACTGATCCCGTAAATGCCTCTCTTTATGCAATTCGATCCGGCAACTTCGACGGGACTGCTGTATTTGGAGGATCAGCTTACAACTCACATTTTTATTATGGTAACGAGGAACATGTTTATATCCGGGGTGGCACGAACAGTAGCAAAGTTTTTTTAAATGATGCAGGTAGCCAGGTTATAATAGGATCGGGCAACAGCATGGTGGGTATTAACAGTAACAATCCCACCTATACTCTCGAAATAAGTCAATTCAACAACAAGGGTCTGATATTGGTTGATCCGGATTTTAACTTTGTAAACTGGGAGTATAAGGTTAGCTATTTCGCCAACGATGGTTACCCTGGTCAATCAACAATGGGTTTATACTACAATGGTCAACCACGAGGATTTTTCCGGCCTAATGGTCAATATAGCAACTGGTCGGATGGGCGGCTGAAAACAGCCATCAAGACGCTGCCTTCTGTGTTAGAAAAGATCAGCCAGCTGCAGCCAACTGTTTACGAAATGAAAAATCATAACACCAACCATGAAAAAACATTTGGGTTTATTGCACAGGATGTGAAAGCAATTTTTCCGGCGTTGGTAAGCATACATAAAATGGCAGTTGATTCAATTAATCAAATACCAGATCTGCATGGTCTTAACTTAAACGGTCTTAATATAATTGCCATAAAAGCCTTACAGGAACAATACGATGAAATACTGGAATTGTATAAAGAGGAGTCTGTTCTACTACAACGCCTTGAAGCATTGGACAAGAAACTAGTAATGCGCTCCGGCAGAAAATGATGCAGGAATAAAGCAGTTATAATGCAATTAAAAGACTGAACATTAAAGCCCACAAGTTTCTGATTTATGCCTGCCATTTAAAAGTCTATATTATTTTCGCATCAACCCATGTGCAGGTTATCAAATATGCCAGGAGAAATTTCAGGATGGCAAGTAACACTTGTTTAATAAGCATGGCGGCGAAGTAAAAAAGTGAACCATGTTACAAGAGTTAAAAAAAATTATTTGCAGCGGATTATTTTTAGTTATAGCTACAGCAATAATGGCACAAAAGCCAAAGGCTGTAAGTTTCACAATCGATGTAAACAATAAGGCGCAAACCATTGATAATATCGGTGCATCAGGCTGTTGGTTTTCTGAAGGCATCGGCAAGTTTTGGCCTGCACAAAAGAAAGAACAGATTGCAGAATGGTTGTTTAGTAAAGGTTTTGACGAACATGGAAATCCAAAAGGCATCGGGTTATCGGCCTGGCGATTTAATATTGGAGGGGGCACTGCAGAACAGGGAGACAGCAGCGGGATTAAAGATTTTAGAAAACGTGTTGAATGTTTTCAGAAGGCGGATGGAAGTTATGATTGGAACAAGCAAGCTGGTTATATCTGGTTTGTAAAAAAAGCCAAAGCGTATGGTGTAGAAAATTTGATCGCCTTCTCTAATACACCACCCGTACACTTTACTAAGAATGGTCTTGGCTTTAAAACGGAAAAAGATTTTGTCTCCAACCTTCAACCAGCAAAAACGAGTGCCTATGCCGGTTTCCTGGCAGATGTTTTAAAACATTTTGATAAAGAAGGACTACACTTTAAATATATAAGCCCGGTTAACGAGCCGCAATGGGATTGGAGCAATAAACCCGGGCAAGCCAGCCAGGAGGGAAGCCCATGGAGCAATAGCGAAATCTATAGTGCTGTTACTTCGTTAGACAGTGCATTAACTGCTAATAATCTTAACCAGCAGATCATGATTACTGAAGCTGGTACTCTCGATCATTTGTTTAGAAATAACGGGCATGCCGCCACCCAGGTACAACATTTTTATGGGCAGGATAGCAGGTTGCGCTTAGCAGGTTTAAAACACCTTCCCAACTTTATTGGTGGTCATAGTTATTTTACTGATGCAGGCGATACTAACCGGGTAAAAGTTCGCAGGATGTTGCGTGACACGGCAAAAAAATACAATGTCAATTTCTGGCAAACTGAATATTGTATGCTGGGAGATGGCTATAAGGAAGGAGTTAAAGAAAAGCGAACCGCCATGGATTGCGCCTTGTTTTTGGCCAAGATGATTCACACCGATCTAACCGTTGCCAATGCAGCTGCCTGGCATTTGTGGAATAGTTACGAACCCGGAGGTCATGAATATGATACCCGTTATTACCTGGTGGCCTTAAAACCAAATGAGACGCATACCGACGGGGATTTTTATCAAACAAAAGCCTTGTGGGCAATGGGTAATTTTAGCCGCTTTATCAGGCCCGGAATGCAACGAATCAATATTAGCCGCAGCGATAAGATGGATGAAGTTGCGGCATCACAAAACATTATGTTATCAGCTTATACTGTTAGTTGCAAACAGGTAGTGGTAGTAGCTATCAATTATACTACTACAACACAAAATATAAAGTTGCAGTTAATAAATTTTGGCCAGGTTAAAACTGCAACAAAGTTTGTGACAGATGCGAATGTGTTGAACAACTTAAAAGCTTATTCTGCAAACGATGCGCTTAAAGATGAAATGTTTTTACCTGGACGATCTGTTACAACTTTTGTAATTAACAAGTGAACTGATCACTTTAGATTTCAGAATAAAAAACCAATAGCCACAAATACACTAATGATCACGAATAAATTCGAAAATAAGGGGATGGAGCAGAATTCATGGCAAAATAGATAATAGCCACTAATGCACTAATTATCACGAATAATTCGAAAATAAAGGGATGAAGCAGGATTTCATTCGTGAGTATTATACATTCATTCTTGGCAAAAAAGATAATGGCCACGAATGCACTAATGATCACGAATAAATTCAAAATAAAGCAATGGAGTAGGATTTTATTCGTGTGTATTATTCATGTATCGTGGCAAAAACGATAATAGCCACGAATGCATTAATGATCACGAATAAATTCGAAAATAAGGGAATGGAGCAGGATTCATGGCAAAATAGATAATAGCCACTAATGCACTAATTATCACGAATAATT
>JAZKGP010000019.1:94655-114583 GCA_040385845.1 Bacteroidota bacterium
GGATTCATGGCAAAATAGATAATAGCCACTAATGCACTAATTATCACGAATAATTCGAAAATAAAGGGATGAAGCAGGATTTCATTCGTGAGTATTATACATTCATTCTTGGCAAAAACGATAATAGCCACGAATGCATTAATGATCACGAATAAATTCGAAAATAAGGGAATGGAGCAGGATTCATGGCAAAATAGATAATAGCCACTAATGCACTAATTATCACGAATAATTTGAAAATAAAGGAATGGAGCAGGATTCGTGTATTCTTGGCAAAAAAGATAATAGCCACGAATGCACTAATGATCACGAATAAATATGAAAATAAGGGAATGGAGCAGGATTTCTATTCGTATGTATTATACATTCATTCTTGGCAAAAAAGATAATGGCCACGAATGCACTAATGATCACGAATAAATTCAAAATAAGAGATGAAGCAGGATTTCTATTCGTGTGTATTATTAGTGCATTCGTAGCATTTATCCTGAATTATTCCTGTTTATTCCGAACGTTTATTGCCAATGCCGTTAATACCAATATGGTTCCAATAATGGTTAATATTCCAATAGTTTCACCGGTAAGCCAGTTGGAATAAAAGAAACCAAAAATGGGGCTTAAGAACAGCCAGTAAACAGCCGTTCGGTGATAGTGGCGCAGCAGGTAGATCCAGCTTTGAACGGCTACTATTGAAACAACGATTGCCAGCCAGCCGGTTGCCGACCAGAAGCCTGCGTCAAAATGGTTTGTTTCGCCTTTCCAAAACAGCAGCATAGCAGGTAAAGTGAAAAAAGCTCCAAAGAAAGTTTGCCATCCATTGATAGTGATCATATCCAGGTTTTGCCAGTTGCTCTTTTGGAAATAGATAGTACCAAGCGAATACACCAACATGCTAAGAAACAATAAAAAAATTCCGGTGATGGTTGCATGGCTGCCAACTAATAGCGGGTAGGCGCAAATCATAACGCCGCAAAAGCCCAGGGCAAGTGAAAAGATACCTGCAAAAGAGGGTGATTTCCTGTTCAGCAAAGAATAAAGTACGGTGATCAATACGGGGTTTAATGCAAGTGCTATTGTCCCCAGGCCAGCGGAAACCTGGCCTATAGCCAGGATAAAGAATCCCAGGTAAAGTGCCACATTCAGCAAACCAAAAATGACCAGCTGTTTCCATTGGCTTCTCGTTGGCAAAGGCCTTTTAAGTATACCATGTGCCAATACAAGCATCACCAGCGACGCCATACAAAAGCGGACTAATGAAATAACAAACGGCTGTGCAGATTGTAAAGCTATTTTTGATGCAACGGAAGCAGATGCCCACAAAGCTGAAAATACAAGACCAATGATCCAAAAGGATGTCTCAATTTTTGCCGTTTTATTCATGCATGTTTTTGTAGGATACTATTCCTGGTAGCCCGGGAGAATAGCTACTCAATAATCCGGCAAATGTAACGGGGATTCCAAATTCCAAATAGCAAGTAACAAATAACAAATAGCAAATTCCAAATCACAAATTACAAATCACAAATTACAAATCACATTAACCGGGAAGACCTAAATGTTTGGCTTGCCGGTCATTTTATTTAGCTGTTTTGCTGTTTAGGTATGCTTCCACTTTTTTCCTGTTATTACCTACTGCACGTATGGCTCCAGCTACTTGCTGGCTCGAAACATTGAATTTATCCCGCATGTAACCCATTTCCCATTCCTGCTTTCCGGCTACTCTTTTTCTATCGGCACCCGTTTTGGATTTTAAGTTGTCTGCCATAAAAATAGTTTTTAATAACTGCTTAAAAAAGATATGCCATAATCACCTGGCACAACTATTAAAAAACTGGTGTTTGTTTCTCTTAAAAATCCGTCCACTTTTATGTAAAATAGCATTCCAATTTATAGAAGTTTAAAACTGAATGAGTTTGAGCGGGGCTATTAAGCACTCGGACAACTTACCACTTATTCACAACAATCTGCCAACAGATCACTTTAACAAAACCTTGCTTAAGCTTTATTGCCCAACATTTATCTTATCTCCAAACAAGTACAAAATAGCTTGTAAACATAAGAGCTATACGGATTGGACTAATTATAACCAGTAAAAAATAATTAATATGAAAAAATTTACGAGCCTATTTATTGCTGCCTTTTTGCTGATAGTTACCTCTGCTTCGGCACAACGGGTAATCTTGCAATCAAACACAAATTATGAAGTGCAAATCGATGGCCGGTCATATGATGCCACTGGTCAATCTACCATAACCGATCTGCCTTTTGGCAATCATACCGTGGCTGTATACCAGGTTGTATCAAGGGGAATATTTGGTATTGGTAAAAAAAAGAGCCTTGTTACATCCGAGCAGTTTAACCTTGGCAATAATGACGTATACATCAATGTAAGTCAGAACGGCCAGGTACGCATATCTCAAAACGGTGACAATTCAAATAAAAAACGTGATAGGAATCGCGACTATGATAATTCAGATAATACCAATGGCAGATATGGAAAGAGCGAAGGAAAAGGCAAAGGACATAAGTATGGACATTACAAAAACAAAAATGGTAAAAAGAACAACGGCAATCACAAACAGGGTCGCTACGATGATGACCGTGATTAGATCATAGACCTCCTGGGTTTAAATATATAAATAGGTTGTTTCAGTCTTTATGAAACAACCTATTTGCATTTTGATACTTCATTATTTATCAAGGTTTGATCTCAAATTATAACGTACAATAAAAGATTAATAGATAATTTCCCTGGTAAACAATTTAATTGCAGATTTAAATCCCCTACTTAACTTTAAATATCAACCAGGTATAAAAAAGAATTTGTAACCACGCCATGCTATTTATTCAACTAACAGGTTTGTCGGGATCTGGCAAATCAACGATTGCTATAGGAGTCAAGAGGTTACTGGAAAGCAAGGGCCTATATATTGAAGTGGTTGACGGAGATATTTATCGCAAACAACTTTGTTCCGACCTGGGTTTTTCAAAAGAAGACAGGCTTGAGAATATACGAAGGCTCGGATCAGTTTGCAATGAATTTGCCCGGAACGGTATTATCGCCATTCTTGCCGCGATAAATCCATTTGAAGCAATGCGAAAAAAGCTTAGCCTTTACGGCCCGCATGTAAAAAAGGTATGGATAGATTGCGATCTTAAACTGCTTATAGACAGGGATACCAAACAACTTTACAGGAAAGCAATGTTGCCCGATAATCACCCTGATAAAATACACAATCTCACCGGCGTAAATGATCCGTATGAAATTCCATTAAACCCGGATCTGATTATAAATACCGGTACTGATAATAAAGAAAGGAGTATAATAATCCTTGCTGATTTTATCCTTCAAGAATGTAATCTTAATAGTTAGTATTTTGTATAGGTAGTTTTATAAGGATTCAATATTTTTTAAAATTTAGTCCGGGACGCTTACCAGATAATTTTTTTCAAATTGATAAAACTATCAATTAAATTCCCGCAGGTTCTTCTCCCGGCGCGGTAAGGTTGAGAGAAGTTTCCTGCGGGTGGCGCTCTTAGTCATTCTGTCAATAATGAGCAAGTAATGAAGCCTTTATTAAACCCGTGATTTATTTTTTACCTTATAACATTTTGATGCTTCAACAATCCTGGTCTTTTTTTGCTGTTGATTCAATTTTAATACATTAGGAAACAAATTAATTTTTGCATAAGATGCATGACAGCTTGCTTCAGCAATGTAGCAGAACATGTAAAAGCGTACAATTTGTTACCTGCTATTTATCAATAAAGCATTTACATTGGGCAATCGGCCAGTCTCGATTATTGCTTAAAGGGATTAGTGCAAAGGTTCGAGTGTATTTCTGGTAACCCACTTACCTAATTTATCACCTTGTTGTTGCCCGGCTTCTGTTGAAAAACGAAAATGAATACCTGCCATTACTCTTGAATCTGCATTTTCATCTGCAGCTTCTTTAAAAGACTTAAAAGACCTGATGGCACCTGCTGGCACGGCCGATGTGGATGTCATTGAAAAAGGACTATGATTACCAAAGAAATAGCTTAGAACAGCTGCCGCCGCATTAGCAACTGCAGCGTGCGTGGAAGGATAATCCTGAACTGGCGGTGTTGGCATTAAAGGTTCCCAACCAGGGTCGGCACTTGTTGCGTCATTTCCATCTGTAGCTGCAGCACGAATAGCAGTATATGGCCGCCAGGCATTATAGAAATTCTTCATATCCCAGCCTGCAATATAAGCGTCTGCTATAGCCATATTAAGCATTGCAAACATACGGGCTGCCATGTATAAGCCAAGGTCAGTCTGTGCTGCCTGTATCCTTGCTATCCTGTTCCATCCAATATCTGCAAACTCATACCACCAGTTAGCATATGCGGTTTGATCCGCGGATCGAACGGTGCTGTTAAGTTCTCCGGCTTCTTTGATCTCATTAAAGCTCCTGGTGTAAATGGGACTAGTTAAAGATGGGGGAGGAGCTAACCGAAACTGGTCGGGGCTTTCAATTGCAAATGGTTGCATGTCTTTCCAAAAAGGAGCAAAAAGGAAGTCGAGTGGTGGTACGCTGTTATATACACCTGCCACTGTTGAAACTGGTACCAGCGTAATGGGGTTCTGGTAGGCACCATCGTTTGCCCGTATAGCAAGTATTGCATTGGCAGATGCTATACCCAGGGCAATTCCTTTCGTTTTTGCATTGCCGTCTGGAATTCCGGCTAATGAAGTGGCAAGTTTCGCTTCTATTAGCGTACTAAAGTTTGGCCACAACGAGTTTAACACGGTCGCAGCTGCAGATGCGGCGGCGGCAAAGGGGTCGGCGCCGGGACTCAGATTATGATAAGCATACTGCTCAAATATGGGATGTATGGCGTTCAATGCATCGTGCATAGCAATGTGCATCATAGCGTTACTGCGGGATGCCAGTAAAGCATGTGCATCAGGCGCTCCATTTCCTGCAACTTCAAAAGCCACAAGATTCCAGTCAATCAAAACCTGGTTAGATAAGACATCATTTACCAGGCGTTTTTTTTGTTCCTCTGTAGTCACACTTCTTTCATTTTCCGGATCAATCATTTTATTGCAGGAAACATTTAGGAAGGTTAATACCAGTGCTATGATTATTAAATGCTTACTACTATTATTCATTGTTTTATATTTATATATGTAGTAAATGTTAATTACCTTCTAAGAATTCTCTTATTGCTAAGAGATGAGAATTTGAATTAAGTAAGGTGGACTACGGCCTTTATGTTGAGATGTTACTGAAAGGAATTTTTTGCAGGAAATAAATAAAGTCAAATAAAAAATACAGACAAGTTGCATGGTTGAGTTTGTTAACCGAAGTCCATAAATATAATTCCTGCTTGTATAAAAAAGAAGTAATTGAACCGATTTAATTTTTACAATACCGGGCGGTAATCAACTGTTCAGTAACAGTAATATCGGAAATATCTTTCGCGGAAACTCTATCGTTTAGCCATAAAGCAGTAGTGAACTTATGCAGCGAAACAGGAAGCAAACTATTAGATAGTTTTATAATGCATGTACACTTGCAAGAGGATAGAAAAGCTATCGTGAATTAGGATAGACAGCAGTTTCCAGGAAATGCTATGTTGAATGATGACTTATAAATGCATTTTGGTATTAATATTTTCAGCAATTATTTTTATTGCCTGGAAAATGCTGTTATCGTAACCGGCCCGATCAAACCAGAAGGTTGTAGCGGCCAGCCGGAAGCATCGAAGTTTTTGTAATTGATGTTTACAAAATTTATCTCGTGGTAATTGCGCCATGGAATATTGTTTTTATCCATGAACCTGATACGGTTCGCCATCAGGTTAGATACTTCAATTTTGATTTGATTGCTCCCTTCTTTTAGTAAATGACCAATTCGTGTTTCAAATGGGATGCTCCATAAAAGACCTGCTTCTTTTCCATTGACCCAAACCTTTGCCGATTCACAAACTGCACCTAATTGCAGAAGATATTCAGTTTCCGTTGTTTGTTTCAAATGGAAGTTTGTAGTATAAACGGCAGTGCCGCTAAAATTTTCAAGTGATGTATCGCCCCAGGTTGTCCAGGATGTTAGCTTTGAAACAGACCTGGCTTTTGGTAATGCAGGTCCACCGGTTACAAAACTTACCTGCCAGTTTTTATCCAGTGCTATTTGTTCTTTTTCTTTTTCAATATAGCTCCAGCGCTTTGTATTTATAAACTTATCATTCGTTTTAAGTATCCATGCTTCACCAGCTTTTAACTGTAGCCGCACAAAAGTCTTTTCTTTATTGATAATGGTATTTGCAAGTCCCTGGTTACCGGTTTGTGGATTTAAAATTGAAATGCTTTTTGCCTGTGTATTAAGATCGATAGCTGTATCGATATCTGAGGCTGTATGATTTACTATGTAATAAAACTTTCCACCACTTACGGCTCTGCGTATAAATTTTAAACCTGTTTTACTGAGGGCCTCACCGTTCAATCCAAGTTTTTGTAATGCAGCAGGGATGTCCTGGCTTAATATTATTTTGCCTGCACCTTTTTTTGCTGTTTTTATATTATTTTCTTCTGAAAATGAAATTTCATTTTTCAGTTCCTGCAACCTGTTTCTTCTTGTTTCAAGGTTAGATAACCCTGGTACATCGGCAGGAAATTTTTCAAAGATTACAAAAGCGCCATCGTTGGCGAGCTGGAAAATTTTTTCCAGTGTTTCAAGCGGCATTTTTTTGCAGGCAGGTATCACCAAAACTTTGTATGCAGCGCCAGATGGTGTTACCTGGAATAACCGTTTATTAATTCCAGCTTTGGCAATCATATTGTCTGAAACAAAATCAAGTGAATAACCTTCTTTTTGCAAGGCAACTACGTTTTTATAAAAATCGGTTTGATGCAACCATTCATCTACGTCGTGCACCTTCAGCGGCATGTCTAATCCTTTCGGGTGTTGCCATGCATCGAACACCGGCCAGTATAACGCAATTTCATTATCTGGTTTGCCGGCTTGTAATACACTTTGACAACGGGCAATGTAATCATTCATGCCTTTTAAATGCGGCCACAAGCTATTTGCGGGCACAAAATTTACAGACGCATAAAACAACCAGCCCGGCCATGGAACATCCTTTGGAGAATAAGTGGTGCCATGAAAAAAAACATGATTGATCCCGGACAGAAAAACCTGTTCCAATTCAGGCTTGCACTGCGACCACGACGTTTTGAAATGCTCAGTAAGCCAGGTAAAGGTTTCGCTGGAAGCAAGCGGGTGGCCGGTTACATGCGCAGCAGAAGAGGCAAACTTCAGCATATTAGGATCAGGATCAACATTGCGTATATCAGCACTATCTCTTCGAAGTCCGGGAATAGGGAAATAACTTGAGCCAAAAGTTTCTGTTTCGGCAATGTCTGCAGCAGCATACAAATCGAGCAGGTTGCCGGGCGAACCATGAGCCTGGTTGATGGTTGTTGCTTTTATAGTATGCGCCCATGTTGAAAATTTGTCCGCAAAGTTCTCCAGCATCAAAGTAGCTATAGTATTTCTGTAGTCAGATTTTATCCTGGACACCATATCGCTGCTGTCTTTACTAATTAATTCGCGCAGGAATCGTTTTAAATCATAGCCGTTAATTTTTTCAAATGAGGGGAAGAAGCCCGGAGTCCAGTCTGCGCCATACACTTCGTAACTATCGTTGTAAAATGATCTTACCCCATGCGAATTATTGCCAAACGCTTGAGTGGTTGCCTGCAAATAATTTGGTAAAGCATGGGGTGAAAAATGATCGAGTGTATAACCTTCTCCACCCGGTGCCGCACGTTTTACTTTCTGTAAAGTTTTAGCTGTAAATGCTGCAATCAATTCCCAATTATTTTCATCAGGGGCCCATTGTAAAGTACCACCTGGTAAAACTTCTTTAGTAAGATCTCTTATCCCGCCTTTATCACTATATGCCATTAATGTGCTTAGTGTCAGATCATCACTGACATCTTTGTTTTTATCGCTGATTAAAATTTTTTCATTGAAGCTTTTTCCGGCAGCAATAGTATAGCGTTGTGTAACCAGTTTGGTTGCCGCGTCTTGCCTTCTTACACCAGGCCCGCCAATGGGCCAGCCGGTACCCACTGATATATCAACTCCCATGTGGTGCTTTTTTGCCGCAGATACGGCTGTATCGAGCATCTGCATCCATTTTGGAGAGAGGTATGGAATATACTTCGATTCAAATCCTTTTGCACCGTAAATTGGTACTACTTCAACACCACCAAAGCCTGCTTTACTATATTGTTGTAATAAACTGTGGATGTTCCTACTGTCAACCGCACTACCCATCCACCACCATCTTGTCCAGGGTCGGGCAGTATTGTTTATAACAGGCCATTGCGTTTGAGCAAACTGCGATATGGTTGCTATTAATCCAAGTGTTAATGCAATTATCTTTCTCGTCATTTGAGCTGGTTTATTAAAGAATACCTGGTACTATGTTCGTTAATTGCCATTGATTACTTACCTATGGCCTGGAAAATATTACCGAATATAATTCTGCACAAAACGTCTTACTAAAAAGTGGGGGAACAGTAACGAAGGAATGTAAAACAATCAATTTAAGTTACCTATTAACTGTTCAACACGTCAATCTTTAATAAAACTTATAAAGTATTCCATCGTAGTTAAAATGGCATGATGTGTTATAGGTTTGGCAACATAATCTTTTGCGCCAAGGCGGGCACATTTCTCTTTCTCAAACGGATTAATGGAAGTGGAATAGATCAAAACCGGGATGTGTTCAAATCGTGCATCTTTCTTCAAAGTTTGTAAAGTCTCAGTGCCGTTTAGTTTTGGCATATTAAGATCCAGTATAATCACACAGGGCAGTGTAGCGCATTGCTCCAAATATTCTAAAACCTCGATCCCGTTGAATACGTATTTAGCGCCATGACCAAGATCAGTTAAAGCTTCTTCAATTAGAAAAAGATCCTCCTTGTCGTCGTCGGCTATAAGTATTTTATAATGATCGGGGTTAGACAATTTATCCGTTTTTTATGGGAAGTTTAATGAAAAATGTTGATCCTTCATTTACAGCACTTTTTGCATAAATGGATCCGTTGTGCAATTGTACAATTTTCCTGCAAATTGCCAGGCCGAGACCGTTACCTGAGTAAGCTTGTTTGCCATGCAATCTTTGGAACAATGTAAAAATTTTATCGAGGTATTTCTCTTCAAACCCAATCCCGTTATCGCTTATTGTTATCGTTACTTCATCATTTTCGTTTTTTGCATTTATCGAAATAATAGGAGGAACAGCTTCACGGGAGTATTTCAAAGCGTTCGAAATAATATTATTGAATAGTTGCTGGATCAGCGAAGGGTCGGCTTGTATAATTGGTAATACTTCTGTAGAAATGATGGCTTTACTTTCAGTAATAACCATTTCATAATCTGCTATCGATTGTTGAATAACTACATTTAAATCAAGAGGCTGTAATAAAAGTTCTTTGTTGTTTACCTGTGAAAAAGACAAGATATCTTCTATCAGTGTTCGCATCCTGTAAGATGCATGGTTCATATTTTTCAGGTAGTCCACGCTTCTTGCATCCAGCTTATCTGCGTTTTTATTTACCAGGTAATCGCTGTACAAAATCATTTTTCTTAAAGGCTCCTGCAAATCATGGGAAGCTATATAAGCAAACTGGGAAAGTTCGGTATTGCTCCTGTTTAACTCGGTAATATCTTCCTGCAGGTCTTTCTCTTTTTGCCTGAACTGGCTTTGTTTTTCTGATAAGATCCTGTTTTCCTGCAATGTTTCTTCAACTATTTTTTCAGCGTTGATATCTACCAGGAAACCGATCCAGTAAACGATATTTTGTTTATCATCTTTTATAGGTGAAAGTGATACCAGGTGCCACAAGTATTTATCGGAAGCAAATTGCTTTAACCTGCTTTGTATTTTGATAGGTGTTGATTCGGAAACAGTTGCCCGCTTCAATAAATTTGAAAAATTCTTGTAATCATCCGGGTGAATTACATTTTGCCATTTGCTTCTATTGATGCTTTCAATGGTGCAGCCTGAATAGCTGGTTAGCCATTCATTTGCATAAACAATTTCTTGCTGAAGGTTTAGTGAAAAGATATTTATAGGCAACGAATTGGTGAGCGTCTTGTACTGGCTTTCGCTTTCGAGCAACTTACTCGCCACCAATTGCAACTGTTCATTCTTTCGCTTAATTTCTTCATAAGGAGAAAAGGGCGGCTCGTTTATAAAATGTGTCTTCCATGACTCAATAACAGGGGCTGTAAGTTTTGCGGAGCCCGGGATAAAAAAATCAAGGGAAAGCGTATTTCCATCAGCTGTATTTACAATGGTAAATTTATCGGCTAATCTTTGGGCGTTAGCTATATTTTCGTTTTCAATAAAACGTGGACCCGATTCTTTGATTGCTGCAAAGAGGTATTTGTCTCTTTTCCTTTCATCATTAACGCCTAAGGTCAAACAACCATCATTGCAACGCTCAATAGCGCTTCTTGAGACTTCCGAAACTGCTGTGGCAAAGGTGGTTTGCGAGCCGATACTGAAACCAGCTAATTCCGCCAATACCATGGCCCGCTTATTGGCTAATATAAGGTCCATTTCGTTTTGAAGGGTTACCCTGGCAATTTCCAACATTCCTATAAATTGATTTTTGCAATTATTACCGATGCATCATCTGTGTTCCTTGTATGATCTTTATATATGGCAGCACCCAACACTGAAATATCCTGTTTATAAATTCCTACGTAATCACTCAGTTCCCATTTTGTTTTTATACCATCACTGCAAAGTATCAGGTATTGCCCCTGTTCAAATGGTATCACCTGTTCTTTTATTGTATTGGGGATGTTGTGGCCTAAGATACCATTGTACGACATATGATTTTTCGAAAAAGAAAAATTGGAAAGCCTGCAAAGGATATTTCCAATACCACAGATGCGCCATTCCCGTTGTTCAAAATCGAAAATGACGACCGTACCAACCAAACCACGTGTTTTCCTTACATTGTTATGTATAAATTTTATAATCTCTACACATTCATTTTCAGGGCAGGCTTTAAAAGTTTCTATTGCTTCCTGCACTGCCTTATGCGCTTCAGGTCCATGCCCCAGGCCGTCGCCAACAAATAACTTAAAATGGTTCTTTGTGATTTTATAACTATAGCCGTCGCCACTTAATGTTTCACCTGTTTTTGCAATATTCAGGCCTTTTACTTCTACTGTAGGTTTTGGCGTGTAAAAGGGAAGTGGTTGCTGGTATAAACGGGAAAGGATGGTAGTACCTTTCTCTTTTTGCGTGAAAACGTCAAACTTGTCAGACAGTCTTTGGATGGCTCCCAAGCCATGGCCTAATGTGTTTTTGGTGGATACACCATCCTGCATCATTCTTTTAAGATCGGTTATCCCTGGGCCATTATCTATACACAATATTTCTAATCCTTTATTCGACTTTTCTTCCAGGTATTTTACGATCAGGGAACCCTGCTTTGCGTGCTTTATAAGATTAGAGCAAAGTTCAGCAACAATAATGTCTAACTGTCCGGTACGTTCTTCCGAAAATCCCTGGTTAATACCTAAAGCCCTGATCTCTTTTTTTACCAGTGCAAAATAGCTTCTGTCGGAAACCTTGAATAATAATTGGGTATTATTAGCCATTTTTCCATTTGATTATGGTGACCGTTGTTCCCTTACCCACTTCACTTTTCAGATCAAATTCGCTTACCAGTCTTTTTGTACCAGGTAAACCAATACCTAAACTTTTCCCGGTGGAATAGCCATCTTTCATAGCCAGGTTAATATCAGCTATTCCCGGCCCTTTGTCATCAAAAACCAGCCGGATGCCATTATCGCGTCCCTTATTTATTACTTCAATGATTGCTAACCCGCCATTGGCATACTTCAGCATATTGCGCACTAGCTCACTGGCAGCGGTTATCAGTTTTGTCTGGTTAACCAGGCTCATGCCAATTTTGATTGCATATTCTTTTACCCGGTTACGATAAGGTACAACATCCTGTTCTTTCTCGATAACCATCCGGTCTTTGTTTAGAACTGTGTACATTATTCTTCTGGTTCATCCTCTTCCATCAATATTTTTTCTTTCAGCAATAGCATGCCCCTTTCTACATTAAGAGCGGTATGCACGCCTTTAAGTTCCAGGCCAAGTTCAATAAGCGTGATGGCTACCGCGGGTTGCATACCAACTACCACTGTTTCTGCATCGAGTATTTTAGAAACATTGCCAATATTGCCAATGATGCGACCCATAAAAGAATCCACAATTGACAAGGCTGAAATATCAATCAATACGCCTCTCGCGCCGGTTTTGCTAACCATTTGCACGAGATCGCTTTCCAGGTTTTGCGCAAGCCGGTCATACAAATCAACCTGGATGGTTACTAATAAAAAGTTCCCCATGCGGAGAATAGGAATTCTGTCCATCTACGAGTTTTCAGGTTTAGTTGTTTTTCTTACTTCCAGTCTTAACAGGTTAAAGGCATGTTTAAGTGCGCTGGCCAAAGTTGCTTTTGTAACGATATTGGAAAGATCGATGCCCAAATGCACAATGGTTTGAGCAATCTCGGGCCTGATGCCACTGATAATACATTCCGCACCCATCAAGCGGGTGGCACTTACTGTTTTTATCAGGTGTTGGGCAACCAAGCTATCAACTGCAGGAACACCTGAAATATCGAGGATAGCCAGGCTACTGCCGCTTTCAACTATTTCAACCAGCAGGTTTTCCATTACTACCTGCGTGCGGGCACTATCTAAAGTGCCTATAATTGGCAGGGCAAGTATACCGTCCCATACCCTGATAACCGGGGTAGATATTTCTGCTATTTCGTCTGTTTGCCTTAAGATCACTTCTTCCCTGCCTTTTATAAACGTATCAAACGTTACACCGGCAAGGCTGTCTATTAGTTTTACGATTTGAAGCGTGGCATCAAGCAGTTCTTTTGCATCGCCTGCGAAATCCTGGTGCAATGCCTGGATCAAAGCTTCTCTTAAGCTGAAGATATAATACCCTGTTTCTTTGGGTGAAAATCCCTGTTTGGCCCGGGTAATGGATATGCCTGAAATAACCTCGTTCAACGAATCAAAATCAGGCGATTGAGTATCTGAAATGTTTTCCTCGTTTATGGTACGCAATAAAGTATTCAGGAGTTCATTCGACTCCTTCTGCATTTCCTGGTTGCTCATTAAATCATCCCGAAGATTTTCATCTTTAAGTTGATTTTCGATCCATAGGTCTAAAATTTGCTTTTTCTTTCTTTGAAGAATACCGATGTAGTCAAATGCCATAACTGATAAATGAAAGATTTAAAATCATTGTAGAGCGGTAAATGTAACGGAATAGCCGGTTCTGTTTAAAGATTTGTTGACTTGCAAAAGGTTGAATGAGAGGTAAAAAACGTAAAAGGAATTTCTTATCCGTAGAATTTGTTTGTTTTCAACCTTTTAGCCGTGAAAGATCATTCAGAGTATGAGATAGAGCATTCTTCGAACGCTTGCATTCTAATTTTTCCGATCGTGAGGCCTATCAATTAGTATTAGTGTCATAAAGCGGATCTGATGGCGCAATAGGGGTGGGCTTGAAAAAAAAAGAGGCTTGATGTGAATACCCTTCGATGCCTGAGAGCTCCATTAAGACCGGGCTAGTAGATTTTGAGTAATTTACTTTACAGATGCCTGGTACTATTTTAAAACAAATAGATTCTTGATTAACTAAATGATTTAGGGTAACCGGATAATACTAAATAACCAGGGTTCAATTTAAGAATTCAAACAAGCAGTAACCTATTCAACGGGATTTTACAAGAGTTCAATTTGAGGCTAAAATCAAACGTCACCCCGAGATAGTGCCTAAGAAAAGCTCCATATTAGTGTGACACTAATTTGAATTGCAACTAGTTTGAAAAAGGCAGTTTATCCAGGACGGAAAAAATGGATTGCGTTGGAAGATAAATATTGAAAGTTGTTCCCTTATCTAATTCGCTGGTAACTGAAATAATACCCCGATGATTGTCAACTACCTTCTTTACAATTGCAAGACCAATGCCTGTACCCGGGTATTCATTCTTGCTATTCAATTGCTGAAAGATCTGAAAGATTTTATTTTCGAATTGCTGGTCAAAACCAATACCATTATCAGTAAAAATAATATGACAATACTTTTGTTCTTTAGGCAGATGATCATGAAGCTCTGAACCTTCGATAGTAGCACTTCTAATCGTAATAACCGGCTGTATACCGGGTCTTGCAAACTTGAGCGAATTGCAGACCAGGTTATTAAAGAGCTGACGCATTTGAAATGGAATAACAGCAATTTCACACAATACACCGATATCGATAACAGCATTTTTTTCCCTGATATTTTCATGTAACTCAGTGATTACATCTTCCAGGATGGTATTGAGATTTGTCTTTTCGAAGCTTAGCGCCTTGTTGCCTGCCTGTGCATACAAAGTGAGATCCTGGATAAGTTTTTGCAGTCGAATGGATGCGGTTACCATCCGGGTCATAAAGTGTTTCCCTTTGTCTGATAGATTTTCAATTTCCCTTTCGAACAGTAAATTGGCAAAAGTCCTGATTTTTCGTACTGGTTCCTGCAGGTCATGGCTGGCGATATAATTGAAGATCTCCAGTTCCTGGTTAATTCTTACAAGCGTGTCGTTATTCTCAAGCAGCGTTTGGTTTGCATTGCTTAGTTCTTTTGTACGTTGTTGCACCAATAATTCCAGTTCCCTTCTAAATTCCTGTTGCCTGGTGTCGAGCAGGTTTTGTTCGGTTACATCATCTATCGATAACAGGATCAGCTTTTCGTCTCCTTTTTCCCTCAAAATTTCAGTTGCATTTAAATGCATGACCCGCTCTCCCGAACCCGGGAAATTGATAGTGATTTCAAAGTCGGTGATCGTTGCTTTGTTGGGTAACATTTCGTCCAATGCAGTATGCAGGAGCGGAATATTCCATAGTTTTTGACTGAGGTCATAAATCAAACAATTTTCGGTATCGGCGGGCTGCAAATTGAAATTTTTATAAAACGCATCGTTTGCCTTTTTAATGATGAGATTTTTATCAAGCACCAGCAGGGGTTCATGTATCGTGGTAATAATGGCTTCGGCATAATGCCAGGCCGTTGTTACCTGTTCAATAAGGCTGGTCAATTCTTCGTTGGAGCTTTGTAATTCTTCTTTACTGGTCTCCAGTTCTTCATTCAGACTTTGTAATTCTTCGCTGCCACTCAGGTATTCCTCGTTTGCGCTTTGCAGTTCCTGGTTGGTGGCCTCCTGGTCTTCTGTAATATGCCGCATGTCTTCCCTGCTTTGCGCCATTTCCTTCTCCAACTGCGCAATTTGCAAATCTTTTACATCCTCATTTCCGGATGTGTTTTTCGCTAAGCCATCGTTTAAGGCACCAATAGCTATCTCTGGTATATTATGATAGAAAAGAACCAGGTTATGAGGTTCAACTATGTTGGGCAATGGAATAATTTCTATGCTTATGTATTGCGGCCGGCCATTTATCGTTAAAGCAATACGGTCTTTTTTGACGATATGATTTTCTTTTTTCACTTTCAACAGCATGCTGCGCAGTTCAAAGCCCAACCCATTTTTTGCCAGCTTAAGTAAATTATGAGTAGGCTTGCCAGGTGCCTGCTCAAGGAAAATGGAAGTATTTCCTCTAAACTGTACAATATCCATCAGCTCATTTACAACAACACCCGCTGGTACATAATTCCTGAGCATCACATCGTCTGCCGCCTTTTCAAAATTGGTATTCATTATCTTGCTTTTCTCATTATAGTCAGGCAGCGTTTGTACACTGCGGGGAGAGACCACATGTATAAAACTGGCCGGAACCTGTCTACGGTTATATAATTTGGCCTTTTTTTCCGACAAGTTAAAAAGTTCGGGCATGCTGCTATTTGTTTCCGATTTCCCCAGCAACAAAAACCCGTTTGGGTTTAATGCATAATGAAAGGTTGTAAGCGCTTTTTTCTGGAGGAAAGGTTCCATATAAATGAGTACGTTCCTGCAGCTAATAAAATCCATTTTACTAAAAGGCGGATCCTTAATAAAACTATGCATTGCAAATACACACATATCCCGAACCGCTTTTTTTACATGGTAGTTTCCATCCTTTTCGGTAAAAAATTTCTTCAACCTGCCGCGGCTGATACCTGCAATATCACTTTTACTATAAACACCAGCCCTGGCCCGTTTTATAGCCGGGGCACTGATATCTGTAGCAAAAATTTGTACCTTTTCGTCCAGGTCACCCAAAATTTCCTTAAAGCACATTGCCAGGGAATAGGCTTCCTGCCCGGTACTGCAACCGGCAACCCATACCCTCAGGGATGCTCCGGGCGTTTTAATTTTTAAAATTTCCGGAAATATGGTTTTACAAACCGTTTGATAAATCTCCTGGTCGCGGAAAAACGAGGTAACCGGTATCAGCAGATCAAGATAAAGCGCCTCCTGCTCTTTTTTATTTTCCTGCAGATAGGTTTCATAAGCTGACAATTTACCGATATGGTTCAAAGTCATCCTGCGGGCGATGCGCCTCCTGATAGTTGGTTGTTTGTAGAACGTAAAATCATAACCGTTTCCTTTATATAAGGACAACAATATTTTCGAATACACAGCTTCGTCGGATGAACGGGCGTCAATCACCTTTTTAGTACCGGCGATGTTTTGTGCCTGTAGATCCAGTAATTTTTGAGGGATGGCTTCCGGCGATAAAACATAGTCTGCAACGCCGGCTTTAACGGCATTATCAGGCATACCAAAATAGGAGGCCGAAGCTTCATCCTGCACAATGGTAATGCCACCATTAGCTTTGATCGATTGAAGCCCGATTGTTCCATCTTTCCCGGTGCCTGATAACACAATTCCGATAGCATGTTGTTGATGTACTTCTGCTAACGAAGCAAAGAAAAGATCGATAGGCATATTCAGCTCGTATTTGATCTTTGCCGGTCGCTGACTAAGTAATAAAATTCCGTCTTTTGCTTCCAGCATTTTATTACTGGGAATAATATAAATATGGTCAGGTAAAACCTTAACCTCATCGGTAATTTCAAGCACCGGTATTTTTGTAACTTTTTGCAGCAGTTCGGGTAACAAACTTTCATGCGTTGGATCTAGATGCTGCACCAGCACATAAGCCATTCCCGAAGATGGTGCGATAACTTTTATCAGCCTTTTAAAAGCATCAAGCCCTCCTGCAGAGGCGCCAATCCCCACTACCGGGAATAAATTGACGGAAAGTTTGGTAGACTGTTCCTTTGTGATTGTCATGATAGCGTATGGAGATTATGGCAGACCGCTGGTTGTGTGATTTTTTTCCGGCAAGCTTTCTTTGAAGGCGTGGAAAGTGACTTATGCGGAAACGGGTAAGTGATTGTTGAACCCGGAAGCGGATCATTATTATTCATAACTGGATTTATGTTAAGCCGTCGAATTCAAAAAAAAACGTTTGCTGCTGCAAATTAAAACAAGGTACACGCTTTATTTCTCTGGCAACTCACAAAATCTCCGGGAATGTACCAGCGATCCCGGCCGATCCAATATCTGTTTGCTACTCACTTGCCCGGTGTTATTAAATTCAAATCTGTACAATTGGTTATGTTTTACATATAAGTTGTCACCACTAACTCTTTCACGGGATTGATTGGTGACAACGATGTTGGTGACAGGTTGGTTACCAATGTTTGTAAAAACATTCAACCGGTGCAGCATCATTTTAAGGCCATGTTGATTTAAGTACTATACGAAAATGCAATTGTTCTGATTACACTATGGAGCTAAAGTTGGTGAATAGAAGAAATAATGTATACACTGTATGAGCTCCAACGGTGACAATTATTCACCAAACATATTGCTTTCAGGCAAATGCATTTATGATAACTTTAATGTTCTTAAAATGAACTGTTTACCCGGCGGCAGTGTTTTAGTAATTTGAAAAATAACGGAAGATAGCAGGCGGGTAATTTTTTTAAATGGTCTCATTTTTTAATATTGCATTATAATTTTTAAACGGTTTGTATTGTCCAACATGGCAGTTAAAGCCGCGCCTTTATATGGCGGTTAATTTCAACATTTATTTTTTAATAATTGGCTTTAAAACTTTGGAAACATGCCTGGTTCTTATACTATCCTTTTGGTGGATGACGATTTAGAGGACATTGAAATGTTTAATGAAATAGCATTAGAACTCTATCCCGGCACAAACTGCATCGTGGCGGAAAATGGTTTAGTCGCCATCGAGAAACTTCGTTTGGGATTGGATAACCTTCCTAACCTTATTCTACTGGACTTGAATATGCCAATACTAGGCGGGGAACAATTTTTAGAAAAGATTGCGATCGACCCCCGTTTGTCGGGTATACCAATAATAGTATGGTCAACCCAAACCTATCTCACGGAAAATCTTGTGAAAAAGTACCATGTTACCGTCCTCCAAAAGCCTGTCTCTTATAACGACCTCGTTAATACTGTTCATTTGATATTAGGGGCAAATGATGTTAATGATAGTCTTGCGGCTTGATTAATTTACCTGGTAATATTGCAGCTGAAAAATTAAACATAACCGCTGCTTTACTATTTATTGTATGTGTTATCTTCTTAATGCCTTTAATATTACCGGAACATTACAAAACATATCGTTATGTAACTGGTGAGTCTTTAAAACAGTACTGCTGCCTGCATTGTATCCTTCTCCGGTAGATCCTGGTCTCTAACATATTATTATCATTAAGGATGTAACTCTTAATGTTACGTGGATCCATTTACCAATGATGGTTTAATGCACTATACCATTTAAATATATTTATAACTATTAATACTCAATGGAGAAGAAGTATATCGTTGCTCTTGGTTCTTCGGCTGGAGGTTTAAAACCGATGCTGACTTTTTTCGACAATACTCCCAATGACCATGCAACTTATATTATTCTCCGGCATTTGCAGGTAAACGCCAGGAGCCTGTTGGGTTATATTTTAAAGCGACACTCTAAACTTTCAATTGTAGAAGTCGAAAATGGCATGTTGATCGAAGAGAACAAAATCTATACGCAGCCACCAGGAAGCTATATAACTATCAGGAATGGTTATTTGTACCTTCATCCCAGTACGAAATATTCTATGTATCCCAACAAATCAATAGATATATTTTTAAAATCTTTAGCCGAAACAACTACCAGCGAAAGCATCGTTATCATCTTGTCAGGAAGGGGATCGGATGGTGCAAAAGGGGTGGGGCTTATAAAAGAAAAAGGAGGTTTGATCCTTGTTCAAAAACCCCAATCCTGTGAGTATCCTTCGATGCCTGAGAGCTCTATAAAAACCGGGGCTGTTGATCTTGAATTATTACCCGATGAGATGCCGGGTGCAATTTTAAAGCAAATTTATTTTAGGTTGCAGCAAAAACTGCTATAGTTATAATAGTGTAAACATTTTTCAGGACGAGTCAAAGTCATCATAGTCAGTTTCGTAAATTTTGTCCGGAAAACTTAGTTCGATTAAATACTTTATTTTTTTACAAAGTTCGGTTTCTGGTAGAAGTCGCCTATCCGGCTTCAACGTGAATTGTAGTAAGTTTTTATAGATTGTTAATCCTTCGTTGCTGTCAAATTCGAGTGTTTTTAAGTCGCTTTAAGCAGCTCAATACAAGATATAATTTGGTCATTGTTTGTGTTGTTAGTAAAAATTTTTCCAATCCCTTTTATCTCCTGTAATTTTTATCTGCCCGTACGTACAGTGGTGTGAGAGGCGCACCCTGCTACCTACAAGTAGCAGGGCCGTCGTAACCCACCGACCAACCCCGTCTTGTTCTTCTTTAATTAGTGCCTTTGATTTGCAGGAAACAAATTAAATGCAAAATACAGGAACAGAACAACAGATGTTCAATA
>JAZKGP010000020.1:0-55246 GCA_040385845.1 Bacteroidota bacterium
ATGGTACTGCACAACAATGCGGGAGAGTAGGTAGCTGCCTTAATTATTAAAACCCAACCAGTTTATTCTGGTTGGGTTTTTTTTGTGCTCGGAACGCAAGTTCATGGGTCATAGCAAGGCTCACTGAACCATTAAACATGAACTATGAACCATGATCTTTGAAAATGCTAATTGCAATAGCTAACGCTAACCGAACCGCCGCGCCACGGATGGGCACCAGTACCACGCAAAGCGCCGCAATACATTCGAACAGCAAAGCTAGACAGCTACAAACCGGCGCTGCGGAGTACTGGCAACAGCCGGGCGCCGCCAGGGCAATTTGGCGGCGGGCGCCACACTAATAACCACCTTACAATGGCATGAAAATCGAGGAAACATTATAATGAACGGAGGACAAGGAAAATGGATCATGATAATAGGAGGCTGTCTTTTTGTTATGGATTTGCTTTTGTATTTATTCCACGACAAACTGAAGTGGCTCGGTCATCTTCCAGGTGATATTAGTATCGAAAGGGAACATTTCCGATTTTACTTTCCAATCACTACCATGATCATTATTAGTGTAATACTCACCCTATTGGTCAACCTCATCAGGAGATTTTTATAAGTTACCAAACAAGCCGGGAATGCAATAGCATGGTAATCTAATCAAGTTTTGGTAACTATTTTCAATAATACCGCATTTTTTCTTTCAAAATAGTTGTGTGGTATTAGGCATACCCTTACTTTTGCACTCCCAATTCAGAAAGGGTCTTTGAATTATGTCGCAACGGATACGTATAAAATTGCAATCTTACGATCACAACCTCGTTGACAAGTCAGCTGAGAAAATCGTGAAAACAGTGCGCAGCACTGGAGCCGTAGTTACTGGTCCAATTCCTCTGCCAACGCAGAAGAAGGTATTCACCGTACTTCGCTCACCGCACGTTAACAAGAAAGCTCGTGAACAATTCCAGCTGAATACGCATAAGCGTTTGTTGGATATCTACACCAGCAGCAGCCGCACAGTAGATGCACTAAGTAAATTAGACCTGCCAAGTGGTGTTGAAGTAGAAATCAAGGCATAACAGCCTTCATCTCGAAAGAGAATAAGTTCTGAAAATCATCTCTCAATCTTAACCGAAAAAAGAGCGCTGATTAAAAATCATAAACGTTTTGAGCTCCTTCGGGAAATTGAAACAAAACATATGAACAAGCCTTTCAGGGTTTGTTTACTACCGGTACTTCCTCTCCGACTAAAGTCGGATACAAACGAAAAGGTCGGTAGCTAAACTGGGATCGAAACCTGGGTTTATAAAATCCAGCGTAATGTCCTCAACACCTTGCCGGGCGCAAACCGATACAAATGATAGGTATTATTGGAAAGAAAATCGGGATGACCAGCATCTTCGATCCCAGCGGTAAACAAATTGCCTGCACAATCGTAGAAGCTACCCCTAGTGTAGTTACCCAACTTAAAACCGTTGAAACCGACGGTTACTCTGCTACTCAATTAGCATTCGGCGACAAAAAAGAAAAGAACACAACCAAAGCCGAAAAAAATCACTTCGCAAAAGCTCAGACCGCTCCAAAGAGCTTTGTAAAAGAATTCCGCAATTATACTGTTGAAAAAGCCCTGGGTGAAACCGTTGGCGTTGAACTTTTCGTTGAAGGCGAAAAAGTAGACGTTGTTGGAACAACCAAGGGTAAAGGTTTCCAGGGTGTTGTAAAACGTCATGGCTTCCATGGTGTTGGTCAGCAAAGCCATGGTCAGCATGACCGTCAGCGTGCCCCGGGATCTATCGGTAACTCATCCGATGCCTCCCGCGTATTTAAAGGTATGCGTATGGCAGGTCGTATGGGCCAGGATCGTGTTAAGATGAAAGGATTGAAAGTGGTAAAAATATTCGCAGAGAAAAACTATATTCTTATCAGTGGATCTGTTCCAGGCCACAACGGTTCTATCGTTTTAATCCAAAAGTAATTCAACAGCCGGTTTGCAGTAATGTAGCGGGCTTCTAAAACAAGTGTTATGACAATTGACGTTTTAAATACAACCGGTGGAAAAACAGGCAGAACTGTTGATTTACCAGAAGATATTTTCGGTATCGAACCAAACGAACACGTAATGTACCTGGCTGTAAAGCAGTATTTGGCTGCACAGCGCCAGGGAACGCATAAGGTTAAAACCCGTGCAGAGGTTCAAGGTTCAAGCAAAAAATTACACAAGCAAAAAGGTACTGGTGGAAGCCGTAAAGGTAACCTGCGCAGCCCTATATATAAAGGTGGTGGTACCATTTTCGGCCCAAAACCACATAGCTGGGATATCAAACTGAACCGTAAAGTAAAAGACCTGGCTAAAATGTCGGCGCTTACTTTCAAAGCTAAAGACAATGCGATTGTTGTTGTAGAAGACATCAACATGGAAACTCCTAACACAAAGCAGTTTGCCGGTGTTATGAAAAGCCTTGGCATTGCTGAAAAGAAAGCATTGTTCGTTTATCCTGAAACAAACGAAACATTGTACCTGAGCTTAAGAAATATTCCAAATGCAGCTGGTAGCCTTTTAAGTGATATCAATACTTACGACATCATGAATGCCGATGTAATGGTGTTTACAGAAGGTGCAGTGAAAATTTTCACTGACGCAGATACTGAAGCCTAATTATAAGAACCGATTAATCGAATCGACATGAAATTATCAGACGTTTTAATAAAGCCGGTACTTACCGAAAAAGTGAACAAGCAGATTGAGAAGAATCGCAGCTACACTTTTATAGTTGACCGTAAATCAAACAAACTGGAGATTAAGAAAGCTATCCAGGAGTTCTACGGTGTAACAGTTACTGAAGTAAACACTTCAGTGGTTCCGGCCAAAACCAAAAGCCGCAATACTAAATCTGGTGTTATCACCGGACGCAAGCCTGCCAAAAAGAAGGCAATGGTGAAAGTAGCTGAAGGAGAAGAAATTAACCTGTACGGCGAAATTTAATCTTTCGAAAGAATGGCAATCAACCGCCGCAAAGTGTTGGATTAACTACAACTGAATAAAGTTTTAATAAACAATGGCATTAAGAAAATACAAACCAATGACCGCCGGCACACGCTGGAGAATTGGTAACGCCTACGCCGAAATTACAACCAATGTTCCTGAAAAGAGCCTGGTTGAAGCACAAAGCAAAACTGGCGGACGTAACTCACAGGGTCGTCGTTCCATGCGTTATATTGGTGGTGGACACAAGCATAAGTATCGTATTATCGACTTCAAAAGAAACAAACAGGATTCTCCTGCTACCGTTCTTTCTATCGAATACGATCCAAACCGTTCTGCATTTATCGCTTTAGTTCAATACAGCGATAATGAAAAACGATACATACTTGCTCCGCAAGGAATCCAGGTTGGTGCAACCGTTATTAGTGGCGACGCTGTAGCTCCGGAAGTTGGAAATGCACTACAGTTGAAGAACATGCCATTAGGTACCAATGTTCACAACATTGAAATGCAACCCGGCCAGGGTGGTAAATTGGTTCGCAGCGCTGGTAGCAGTGCACAGCTTACCAACAAAGAAGAAAAATATGGCATCCTGAAAATGCCTTCCGGTGAACTCCGCAAAATATTGATCAATTGTTACGCTACTGTAGGTGTTGTTAGCAACAGCGACCATAATCTTCAGAGCAAGGGTAAAGCTGGTCGTAACCGTTGGTTAGGTATTCGCCCACGTGTTCGTGGTGTTGCGATGAACCCGGTCGATCACCCGATGGGTGGTGGTGAAGGCCGCGCTTCCGGTGGACATCCACGTAGCCGTACTGGTAAATACGCTAAAGGCGAAAAAACCCGTACACGTGGTAAAGGTTCTGATAAAATGATTATTCAACGCCGTGATGGTAAAAAGTTAGCTAAGTAATCATTACTAACTAACTAATAACTAAATCATACATCGTTAAATCCGAAATAGATTATGGGTCGTTCGATTAAAAAAGGTCCTTACATTGATGCCAAACTTGAAAAAAAGGTTATCAATATTTCTGAGGGCAAAGCAAAGAAAGGGGTTATTAAAACCTGGAGCCGTCGTAGCACAATTAGTCCTGATTTCGTAGGACAAACATTTGCGGTACATAACGGTAACAAATTTATCCCTGTATATGTAACTGAATTTATGGTTGGACATAAACTCGGTGAATTTGCCCCAACACGCAACTTCAGGGGTCATGCAGGAACTGGTAAAAAATAGTATATCATTTAAGAGGACGTCTTTCAAGGCAGATTCTTAGGTCAATCAAATAAAGAAAAATGGAAGCTGTAGCCAAATTAAATAACTATCCCACTTCGCCGCGTAAGATGCGTTTGCTGGCAGACCTGGTACGTGGAATGCAGGTGGATAAAGCTCTTGCAGTATTGGAATTCAATCCAAAACATCCTGCTGTGCCTTTAGCCAAACTTGTAAAAAGTGCGGTTTATAACTGGAAGGCAAAGAACGAAGGCGCTGACGAAAGCACTGTATTTGTAAAAACAATCATGGTGGATGGTGCCCGTGTTCTTAAAAGAATGCGCCCCGCGCCGCAAGGACGTGGTTACAGGGTTCGCAAACGCAGTAATCATGTTACAGTAATAGTTGATGCTAAATAAATAATGTGAACAAGAGGAGACCAGCATATAAGTCCTGGTTTCTAAACTTCAAATATTCAAAATAACAAAATGGGTCAAAAAGCAAATCCAATCGGTAACAGGCTCGGTATTATCCGTGGTTGGGAAAGCAACTGGTACGGCAACAAGAAAGACTATGCCGTTAAGCTGATCGAAGACAATAAGATCCGCAATTACCTGAATGCACGTATCAACAAAGGTGGTATCTCTAAAATTGTTATCGAGCGTACCCTCAATAAACTGATCGTTACAATACATACTTCCAAGCCTGGTATCATCATTGGTAAAGGTGGCGGAGAAGTAGACCGTATTAAAGAAGAACTGAAAAAATTGACCGGTAAGGAAGATGTTCAGATCAATATCCTTGAAATCCGCCGTCCGGAAGTAGATGCAATGATTGTTGCCGATACTATCGCCCGCCAGATTGAAAACAGGATTAACTTTAAGCGTGCTATTAAAATGGCAATTGCATCTGCCATGCGTATGGGCGCTGAAGGTATCAAAGTAAAAGCAAGCGGAAGGCTTGGTGGCGCTGAGATTGCCCGTAGCGAAGAAATCAAAATGGGACGTACTCCATTGCATACATTCCGTATGGATATTGATTATGCCAACGTGTTTGCACAAACCGTTTATGGTAAAATTGGTATCAAAGTATGGATCTGTAAAGGTGAAGTACTTGCCAAACGTGATCTTAACCCGAATTTCATCGGAACTGGCAGCGGCCTGAGCGATCGTCGTGGTGACGAGCGTGGAGGTGATCGCCCGGGTGGTGATCGCGGCGGAGACCGTGGTGGTGATCGCGGTGGACGTGGAGGCGGCGGTGACCGTGGTGGTCGCGGCGGCGGAAACGATCGTGGTGCAGGTCGCACCGGTGGTGGTGGCGGAGGACGTCGTTAAAAAATGTCCCTCTGAAAGTGTTACTACTTTCCCGACCATTGAATAGAAATGTTGATCCTGGTAAAACAGGACTTAATTACAAATTGAGAAATTAATATATCATGTTACAGCCGAAAAGAAGCAAGTTCCGCAAGCAGCAAAAAGGCCGCATCCGCGAAGTTGCCAAACGTGGTAATTCCATTTCGTTTGGATCTTTTGCCCTGAAAGCTATGGAACCAATCTGGTTGAACAATCGCCAGATTGAAAGTGCCCGCCAGGCAATGACCCGTGCAATGAAAAGAGAAGGAAGTGTTTGGATCCGTATATTCCCGGACAAGATCATAACCCGCAAACCAGCCGAAGTACGTATGGGTAAGGGTAAAGGTAATCCTGAATTTTGGGCAGCTGTTGTTGAACCAGGCCGTATTCTTTTTGAAGTGGATGGTGTAACAGAAGAAGTAGCAAAAGAAGCCATGGGTCTTGCAGCTCAGAAGCTTCCGATCAAAACCAAGTTCATTATTCGCCGCGATTACGTTGCATAATATGCCAATGTGATCATGTGCTAATGTGCTAAAAAGCCTCTAGCCGTGTTCATTAGCAGATTAGCAGATTAGCTAATTATCAAATTTAAAAGAGATGTCTAAGAAAATCGAATTCAACAAAACGCTTCCGGAACTTTCTAAGGAAGACCTGAAAGCAAGGATACAGGAAGATGAATTGCGTTTAAAGAAACTAAGTTTCGCCCACGTAATTACTCCCCTTGAAAATCCAATGAGCATCCGCTCGATCCGCAGGGATGTTGCCAGGATGAAAACTGAATTGAATAAGAGAGAGGCAATCGGTTAAGCTGTTGCCCCGGGTAACATAACAAAGAAGCCTCAAACAATATTGAACGTTAGTTCAGCAAAAAAGAACAACAAATGGAAGCAAGAAATCTTCGTAAAACCAGGACAGGCGTTGTAAGCAGCAACAAAATGGATAAAACCGTTACGGTAGCTGTAGAACGTAAAGTGAAACACCCTATCTATGGTAAGTTCGTAAAGAAAACTACCAGGTTCCATGCGCACGACGAAAAAAACGAGTGCAGCATTGGTGATGTGGTGAAGATCATGGAAACACGTCCGCTGAGCAAAACAAAGCGCTGGAGACTGGTTGAAGTTGTAGAAAAAGTAAAATAATTCTGCTACGTACAGGCTTACCTGTGGCGTATAGATTAATAATTGTTTAGACTGCTCAAAGCTTCTGGCTTAGAGCTCAAAGCTTACATAAAATGATTCAGCAAGAAAGCAGATTGAACGTAGCGGACAACAGCGGTGCTAAAGAAGTACTGTGTATTCGTGTACTGGGCAACAGCGGCCAGGACTACGCAAGAATCGGTGACAAAATCGTTGTTACGGTTAAAGATTCCATCCCTGGTGGTGGTGTAAAGAAAGGTACCGTAGCTAAAGCAGTTATCGTTCGTACCAAAAACAAACTCCGTCGTAAAGATGGTTCTTACATCCGTTTTGATGATAACGCGGTTGTATTATTGAACAACTCTGACGAGCCTCGCGGAACCCGCATTTTTGGGCCAGTTGCCCGTGAATTGCGTGATAAAGGATATATGAAGATCATATCTCTTGCTCCTGAGGTGCTTTAAGATTTTTTAAAGTGCGTTAGAACGGTGATTGAAAATATAATCGTAATGCCCTGGTGAAAACCAGGAAAATCGACCGGGGTAACATAGTTAAATAACTGCTGGTTACATAAAACAACTCCTTTTAAAAAGGACAAAGTACAAGTAAGATGATAAAAAGATTTAAACCAAAGTTCAACATCAAGAAAGGCGATAACGTAGTCGTGATTGCTGGTGATGACAAGGACGTAAAGAAGCCACGTATTGTTTTGGCCGTATATCCCGAGAAAGCCAAAGTATTGGTGGAAGGTGTTAACGTGCAAACAAAGCATACAAAGCCCACCGCTCAAAACACTAAAGGCGGCATCGTTAAAAAAGAAGCACCCGTTGCTATTTCTAACGTGCAGTTATGGGATGCCAAAACTGGTGCTGCTACCCGCATTAAGCGTAGCCGCGACAATGGCAAACTTATTCGTGTATCAAAAAAATCAGGGGAGGTAATTAAATAATGGCAACTACTACATATACCCCAAGGCTGGCAGACAAGTATAAGAAAGAAGTTATACCTGCCTTAATGAAAAAGTTTGGTTACAAAAGCATCATGCAGGCGCCAAAACTTACCAAGATTTGTTTGAATCGTGGTGTGAACGGAGCTGTAGCCGATAAGAAACTGGTAGATATTGCTGTAGACGAACTAACAAACGTTACTGGTCAGAAAGCGGTATCAACCATGTCTAAAAAGGACATTTCCAACTTCAAACTTCGTAAAAACATGCCCATCGGTGCTAAAGTTACCTTACGCGGTGTGAATATGTACGAATTTTTGGACAGGCTGATCGCGGTTTCATTACCCCGTGTTCGTGACTTTAAAGGTATCAATGATAAAAGCTTCGATGGCCGTGGTAACTATACTATGGGTGTTACAGAGCAAATCATTTTCCCGGAAATCGATATTGATAAAGTAAATAAAATTACTGGTATGGATATCACTTTCGTAACTACCGCACGTACCAACGAAGAAGCGTTTGAGTTACTGAAAGAAATGGGTATGCCTTTCAAAAATATTAAACCAGGTTCAAACCAATAAGATCCCGGAAAGGGTTTCTAATTAAACAGAAATAACAATGGCAAAAGAATCAGTAAAAGCCCGCCAGCGTAAACGTGAAGTGATGGTGGCTAAATACGCTGAAAAGCGTGCTGCACTAAAAGCTGCCGGTGATTATGCCGGACTTGACCTGCTGCCTAAAAATGCTTCGCCGGTACGTTTGAAAAATCGTTGCCAGCTAACAGGCAGGCCTCGTGGTTACATGCGTCATTTTGGTTTGTCAAGAAATATGTTTCGCGACATGGCTCTGAACGGCAAAATACCAGGTGTAACAAAAGCAAGCTGGTAAGCATTTAAACATTAATTATCAATCTTTAATTATCCAATTATCATGCATGGCATGATGTAGGAGGAACATAACAATGGTAACTGATCCTATAGCAGATTATTTGACAAGGGTACGTAACGCACAAATGGCTAATCACCGTATTGTGGAAATCCCGGCTTCTAATCTTAAAAAGCGTATAACCGAAATCCTGTACGATAAAGGTTATATTCTTAAATACAAATTTGAAGAAGATGGCAAGCAAGGTTTGATTAAGATTGCATTAAAATACGATCCTAATACCAAACTGGCTGCTATTAAATCTTTGGAGCGTGTAAGTCGCCCGGGTTTACGCCAGTATGCAAAACCAGGTGAATTTAAACGTGTAATGAATGGCCTTGGTATCGCTATCGTTAGTACCTCTAAAGGGGTAATGACAGATAAAGAAGCCAAAATTCAGAATGTTGGTGGCGAGGTTTTGTGTCACATCTATTAAGAAAAATTAGTGATGCCACAAGCATTGCTTTTTATATAACGGCCGCAAGATAATTAAGCCTATTAGTCGGGCTGAACACAGCGGATCGATCATAAAAGTAAAAATTTAAAGACTATGTCTAGAGTAGGTAAAAAACCAATCGTTGTTGCTACTGGTGTTACTATCAGTGTTTCAGCAGATAATACAGTGACTGTAAAAGGTCCTAAAGGTGAATTGAAACAAGTACTCGACCGCGATATTGCGGTAGAAGTAAAAGATGGCAACATCGAAGTAACACGTCCGACCGACCAAATTCGTCATCGTGCTTTACATGGTTTGTACCGTGCATTGATCGCGAACATGGTTAAAGGTGTAACGGAAGGTTTCACGAAGAAAATGGAACTGGTGGGTGTAGGTTATAAAGCTGCTAACACTGGTAATATTCTTGACCTGGCATTGGGATATTCTCACAATATCATTTTCGAGATTCCTAATGAAGTGAAAGTGTCTACAGAGCAATTGAAAGGTAAGAATCCCGAAATTACTTTGACGAGCATCGATAACCAGTTACTTGGAGCTGTTTGCGCAAAACTTCGCAGCCTTCGTAAGCCTGAACCATACAAAGGAAAAGGTGTGCGTTTCTCTGGTGAAGTGGTACGTAAAAAAGCTGGTAAAGCAGCTGGTAAATAATTTTTCTACAGCCTATATGGTTGTTGAAAGTATCCTGATTAAATTTTTAGTAGCTCATTCTCCCAAATGGGTGGGAGCAACACAAAACATAGAACAATGAATACGAAACTTGAACAAAGGCAGAAAATCCGGTACCGCATCCGTAAGAAAATTTCTGGAGAGGCAACAAAACCACGTTTATCTGTTTTTCGCAGCAATACTGATATCTATGCTCAGTTAATTGATGATGTAAACGGCAATACCCTTGCTGCTGCTTCTTCAAAAAGCAAAGACATCGCTGCTCAGAAAGTTACTAAAACTGAAAAGAGCAAATTAGTTGGCGCGGCAATTGCTGTAAAAGCAGCAGAACTGGGCATCACTAAAGTTGTTTTCGACAGGGGTGGTAATTTGTATCATGGTCGTGTAAAAGCGGTTGCCGAAGGTGCCCGTGAAGGTGGCCTGGTATTCTAAGCTACTTGTATAGATTCAATTATTGAAATCATCATTTGTAAATAATTATAATGTTAAATGCAACTGTAAACCGTGTTAAAGCCGGCGACCTTGAATTAAAAGAAAAGGTTGTGTCTATTAACCGCGTAACAAAAACTACTAAAGGTGGTCGCACATTTAGTTTCTCTGCCCTGGTTGTGGTAGGTAACGAAGCTGGTGTAGTAGGTCATGGTTTGGGAAAAGCTAAAGAAGTACAGGAAGCAATCACCAAAGGCATCGAAGATGCTAAAAAGAACCTGGTGAAAGTTCCAATATTTCATGGTACTATACCGCACGAACAATGGGTTAAAGAAGGTGCTGCAAAAATTTTGCTGAAACCTGCGGCTCATGGTACCGGTGTAATAGCTGGTGGTAGCATGCGTGCAGTTTTAGAGAGCGCTGGTATTACGGACGTTTTGGCTAAAAGTCTTGGATCTGCTAACCCGCACAACGTGGTTAAAGCAACCTTCAAAGCATTGGCTACCCTTCGTGAACCAATCAGTGTTGCTAAAACACGTGGTATATCTTTAAAGAAAGTATTTAACGGATAGGTTAGTAGCTGGTAGTTGGTAGATAGTCGTTAGAAATACAAACGACACAAGCCAACGACTAACGACTAATTACTAAAGACTATAATCATGAGCAAGATTAAAATAACACAGGTAAGAAGCGTCATTGATCGTCCTGAACGTCAAAAGCAAACAATGTATGCTTTAGGTTTAAGAAAAATGAATGCGACTGTAGAAGTTGAAGCAACTCCTCAGATCCGTGGTATGGTTACAAAAGTAACACACCTGGTAAAGGTTGAAGAGTTAGCCAACTAAGGAAAACTGTGAAAATGATTTGCGGTCAAAATCTTTGAGCCCTTCGTTTTCACATTTTTTATTTCCATATTTTTTAAGCGAGGGGTGATACCCCGTAAGTACAAAATCAAATTTTACAGATGAAACTGCATGAATTAAAGCCAGCAGCTGGCTCAACGCACAAGCAAAAACGTTTAGGTCGTGGTGAAGCATCCGGTAAGGGTGGTACTTCTACAAAAGGTAATAAAGGAGGACAAAGCCGTGCTGGTTATAGCAGCAAAATGGCACATGAAGGTGGACAGATGCCAATCCAGCGTCGTATACCTAAGCGTGGTTTCAAAAACATTAACCGTGTTGAGTATAAAGTATTAAATCTTGGACAGGTTGATCAATTGGTAGAGAAATATTCTTTTACTGAAATCAGCCAGGATAGCCTTTATGCAAATGGGATTATCGGTAAAACCGATCTTATTAAAATTCTTGCCAACGGCGAAATAAAAACTGGTCTTACTTTTAAAGTAAACGCATTAAGCGAAAAAGCCAAAGCAGCTATTGAAGCAGCTGGTGGAACAGTGGAAATCATAAAATAATTTCCCTTGTTTTTAGTCCCTCCCTCGTGGAGGGTTTCGTGTATTTAATTGCTTTACATTTGAGGCTTAGGAAAAACTTGATTATTTGTGAAGAAGTCATTACAGACCATTAAGAATATTTGGAGTATTGAGGAACTGCGGTCGAAAATTATCGTAACGCTTGCGCTCGTACTTACATATAGGTTAGGTACACATATTGTATTGCCGGGTATTGATCCAAATGCATTAGAAGCAGTTAAAGGTAAAGCAAGCGGCTTACTTGGTCTTTTCGACCAGTTTGCAGGCGGTGCTTTTTCGCAGGCTTCCATTCTTGCACTTGGTATCATGCCTTATATCTCTGCTTCCATCTTTATGCAGCTGATGACCATCCTGGTACCACAAATGCAAAAGATCCAGAAAGAAGGAGAAAGCGGACGTAAAAAGATCAATCAATGGACACGTTACCTCACGGTTATTGTAACCTTGTTCCAGGCTGGTGCTTATATAACTTATTTGCAAAGCCCGGGTTATAAAGAAGCATTGATCCCTGCATTTCAGCCCTACTTTGTGATAAGCACCGTTATCCTTTTAACCGCAGGTACATTATTCGTAATGTGGCTGGGTGAAAAAATTACCGATAAAGGTTTAGGAAATGGTACTTCACTGATCATTATGATGGGAATTCTTGCCCGTCTACCAGAAAGCTTTATCCAGGAGTTTAGCTCTAAAACTTCAAAAGCTGGTGGTGGTGTTCTTTTGTTTATTATTGAAATAGCAGTTTTGGTAGCTATTATAATGGGATTGATTGTATTGGTTCAGGGTGTAAGAAAAATCACCATCAATTATGCCAAGCAAATAGTCGGTAACCGGCAGTTTGGTGGAGCCCGCCAATTTCTACCTGTTAAGGTGAACAGTGCAGGTGTAATGCCAATCATCTTCGCACAAGCCATCATTTTCATTCCAACTATTTTCGCAAAATTTGATACTACCGGTGGCTTCATGAAGATCTTAAATGATCATAGCAATGGTTGGTATATGCTCATCTATTCAGTATTGGTAATTGGATTTACTTACCTGTATACTGCTATCATTTTCAATCCAAAACAAATTGCTGAAGATCTGAAGAGAAATAATGGTTTTATTCCCGGCGTTAAACCTGGTCAGCCAACTGCGGATTATATTGGTTCTGTAATGGATAAGATAACTCTTCCAGGTGCTATACTTCTGGCAATTGTAGGTATTCTTCCTGGTATTGCTCAAAGCCTCGGTGTAACTGGTTCTTTCAGCAGCTTTTTTGGAGGTACCAGTTTGTTAATTATGGTAGGGGTTGTTCTTGATACCTTGCAGCAGATAGAAACGCAATTATTGATGCGCCAGTACGATGGCCTTATGAGTGGTGGTCGTATCCAGGGAAGACAAGCTGTTAGCAGCAGTCCTATCTAACTGGAAATTTATATCGCAGTAAAATTTGACTTTTAGTATCAATATCATACATAATTAATTTAACCTGCCAGTATCACTGGCGGGTTTTTTATTAGCGTCTGATTTGTTTGTACAATCGATTAGTTAATGAGAAAGTTTAAAATTGGAGATAACGTGATTTATTATAAAACTAAGGAAGAGATAGAATTGATGCGTCACAGCAACTTGCTGGTTGGAAAGGCAATTGCAGAAGTGGCGAAAGCTATCAGACCAGGAGTAACTACCATTTTCCTGAATGGAATTGCAGAAAAGTTTATCCGTGATAACGGAGGCGTTCCCAGTTTTTTAAATTATCGTGGTTTCCCTTTCAGTGCCTGCATCAGTGTAAATGACGCAGTTGTTCACGGTTTTCCTGATAATAAAGAATTAAAAGAAAAGGACGTGATCAGTGTAGATATTGGCGTGTTTAAAAACGGTTTTCATGGTGATAGCGCCTACACATTTGCGGTTGGTGAACCTTCTCCTGAGGTTTTACAATTACTAAAAATTACCAAAGAATCTTTATATAAAGGAATAGATAAAGCCATTACACTTAACCGCGTTGGTGATATAGCCTGGGCTATCCAGGAGCATACTGAAAGAAAACATAATTACGGTGTGGTAAGAGAATTGGTTGGCCACGGCATCGGGCGTGAATTACATGAGGATCCCCAAATTCCAAATTTTGGTAAACGCGGTAATGGCGTAAAGCTGCAGGCGGGAATGACGTTTGCCATTGAGCCTATGATTAATCTGGGAAAGAAAGATGTATTTACGGATAAAGATGACTGGACTGTAAGAACAAAAGATGGCAAGCCTTCTGCACATTACGAACATACAGTTTGCGTTCAGAATGGTAAGGCAGATATTTTAAGCAGTTTTGCCGAAATTGAATTATCCGAAAAAACAAATAACAACTTAAACAGCAGCTATTACTAAATAGGTAAAGTGTAAAAATTGTAGAAGCTGCAGGGTTTGCCTGTGGCTTTTGTGCGTCGCTGGGCCAGCCTTTTTGAATTAAACAAATTAAACTCTTTTTTAATCTGTAATTATCCCATCAACTAAAATTTTTTATTTAGTTACTTCTACCATCGAATCTACATTCAGCTCGTCGACTTCTTTTTTAATCTTTTCCATTTCATCCTGCGAAACACCTTTTTCCTCCATTTTTCCCATACCCATTTTCATAAGTGTATTCAGGTCAAGGGCCATTTTCCAAAGCCCTTCTTCTTTCTTTAATGTAAAATCTATTTTCTGTTTTTTATCGACAGTTACATCAATAGTTGCTTCGTCACCATTAATTACCGGTTCACCATAATCTAAACTATGCTTGCTTATTTCCTGTAATAGCGTGTCCTTGTTTTTACCGGAAAAGCTCATCGCCATTTGAGCCAGTTGCAAAGTCATTTTGCTGTCTTTGGTAGCAAATTTTTGTGCTTCTTCAAAGTTGGCAGTTTGCATCGCTGAAAAGAATTGTTTGGTGACCGATTTTGGATCATTTTTATTTTCGGAATTACAACTTACCAGTAAAATGATTACTATCAAACCGGCTAATTGCTGAAACATTTTGTTTTTCATAAAGAGTGATTAGTATCAAGGTTTAAAAATATTGCATTAAGAGCAGCAAAATAATAGCTAAAGGCGGCAAATAGTTGCATAGCTCTTTTTGAACTACATTTTTTTTAAACGGAAGGAAGATCAAACTTGTTTTTCCATTCCGGTATAAAAAAAACAGCGACCGAAATGGGATCGCTGTTCATAGTTTCTTAGAGATGAGTTTAAATTATTTAAGAAGTCGAACCACGGTTTTCAATTCTGTTTCTGTTGTATTCGCGTCTTATTTGCTCCTGCTGGCTTTCGTATTCATCTTCCTTAACTTTTTCTGACTCGTAGGCTTTAATAATTGCCTTAACAAGCCTGTGACGAACCACGTCTTCCTCATCCAGCTCTATATGGGCGATACCATGAATATTTTTCAGAATTTTGCTCGCTTTTATCAAACCACTTTTCTGGCTTTTAGGAAGATCTACCTGTGTCATATCGCCGGTAATAATAGCTTTAGCGTTAGCTCCGATACGGGTAAGAAACATTTTAAGTTGCAAATCGGTGGCGTTTTGTGCCTCATCCAAAATAATGTAGGCATTGTCAAGCGTACGACCACGCATATATGCAAGCGGTGCAATTTCGATGGTTCGCGTACTCATATAATACCCGAGTTTATCGGCCGGTATCATATCGTCGAGGGCGTCATACAAAGGCCGCAGGTATGGATCAATTTTTTCCTTTAAATCACCGGGCAAAAAGCCGAGGCTTTCTCCCGCTTCTACCGCAGGTCTTGTAAGAATAATTTTCTTTACAGATTTATTTTTCAAAGCGCGAACAGCAAGAGCTACGGCAGTGTACGTTTTTCCGGTACCTGCTGGTCCGATAGCAAAAACAATGTCACAGGTATCCGAAGAAGTGACCATTCTTTTCTGGTTTAGCGTTCGGGCCCGCACTGTTTTTCCGTTGGGTCCAAATACTAAAACGTCGTTCGGATTACGCTCAACAAAATGATCAACCGTTTCTGCATCATCACCTCCTAAAATTTGTTCAAAATAATTTTCGGTGAGGTGGCCGTTTCTTTCAAGGTATTGGATTACCAGTTCAATTTTTTCTCTTGCATTTTCAATGTGTTCGGGAGCTCCGCTCAATTTTACCTGCGTGCCCCGGCCTAATATTTTTAAAAGCGGAAACCTTTTTTTAAGAAGGTCTAGTTTGCCATTGTTAACGCCAAAAAATTCAATAGGGTTAACTGATTCGAGGTTGATAATGGTTTCTGTCAATGGCAGTAATGGTGGTTTTTAAGTGAAGAAAGAGGTTTATCAAATTTATTTTTTCTATTACCGGTTTCAAAATAACTTATTAACGATTGTGGAAAGAATGAATAAAATGCATGCTTTTATTCCTTAAAAAACGAATGCCAAACCACAAAATTAAAATGCTGCCTTTGATTCAAATTCTTAAAAAATGTTTTTAATCTGTAAAAAAACGGTAAAACCTGCAGTTGAGGTTGTACGGGTTGTTATTTAATATTTTATAAGATTATTTCTGAATGGCCAGGTAAAATACTGGTTACTATAATTGAAAATAACTGCTGGTTGCAAACACATTGCATTCCCTATTTTTACCGCCTTATAAAAGCCATTTAATGAAGCATCTTCCAATTGATCCGCAGCTTTTTATTACAAACCGTCAAAGGTTTGTTGCTGAACTTAAACCTAACAGCATTGCAATTTTTAACAGCAACGATGAAGTACCCACTAATGGTGATGCATTGTACCCTTTTAAACAAAACAGTGATCTATACTGGCTAACCGGAATTGAACAGGAAGATACTATGCTGGTTCTTTTTCCAGGGAACCCGGATGAAAAGTATAGGGAAGTGCTGGTGCTTGTGAGGCCAAACGATAAGTTAGAAAAGTGGATTGGAAAAAGGTTGCGTAAAGAGCAGGCCACTGCCATTAACGGCATCAAAACCATAGTATGGCTGGATAGTTTGGACAGCTTGTTGCAGCCATGGATTCATCTTGCTGATAGTATTTATCTCAATACAAACGAAAATGACCGAAAGGCATCCCAAATACAAACAAGAGATTACCGCTACGCTGTGCAATTACGGGAACAATACCCGGTGCACCAATTTGAACGTAGTGCCAAAATTCTAAAACGGCTTCGTTCTATAAAAACCAAAGAGGAAATAGCTGTAGTACAAACTGCTGTTGATATTACGCACACTACTTTCAACAGGCTGATGCAGTTTATTAAGCCAGGTGTAACAGAATACCAAATTGAAGCTGAAATTCTGCATTCGTTTTTAAGTAACCGGGCAAAGGGAGAAGCTTATGGCAGTATCATTGCCAGTGGCGATAATGCAAGAACACTACATTATATTGATAACAATGCCGAGTGTAAGTATGGTGAACTGATCCTGATGGATTTTGGAGCGAATTACGGTAATTATTGCGCCGATATGACCCGCACCATACCTGTAAACGGAAAATTCACCGACAGGCAAAAAGAAGTTTATAATGCATGCCTGCATTTACACAATTATGCAAAAAGCATTCTGAAGCCGGGAATTACAATCAAAGATTATACTGATAAGGTTGGCGATGAAGCTTCGAAGATATTTGTTGAATTAGGCCTGCTAACGCCCGAAGAGGTTGCTAAAGATAACCGCGATGAATTAGAAACGAGGGCATTTAGAAAATACCTGTATCATGGAATAAGTCATCACCTCGGGATTGATGTGCATGATCTTGGCACTAAAACGGCGCCCATTGAAGCGGGAATGTTGTTCACTATTGAACCGGGGATTTATATTGAGGAGGAAAAAATGGGTGTCAGGATTGAAAACAACGTTTGGATAACGGCTGATGGAAATATTGATCTTTTTGACGGCATTGCGATAACAGTTGAAGAAATAGAAGCAGCAATGAAAAAATAAGGTTGCGGCATTATTCTTTTAAAACCCAGGGCTGAAAAATTAATGAAACACCTTCCGAACATTATTACATTATTAAACCTAGTTTGTGGTTGTACTGCTATTGTGTACCTGCTGCAAAACGGAATAGCGATTATTGAAACTGGTGTTTCACCCGACAATCCGCTTGGGCAACAGTTAACTTTATTACCCGAAAGAATTTATCTAGCACCACTCTTTATTGCTATTGCAGCCGTAATCGACTTTCTCGACGGATTTATAGCAAGAGCCGTCGGCGGTTGTTCTGAAATGGGAAAACAGCTCGATAGCCTGTCCGATGTAGTAAGTTTTGGAGTAGCGCCATCCTTAATTATTTATCAGCTGTTGAGATTAAGCCTTGCCAAAGAAACTGATGGTTTGGAGGCTTCTATGATTTGGCTGGTACCCGCATTTGTATTAGCTGCTGCAGCAGCTTATCGCCTGGCAAAATTTAATCTCGATACCAGGCAATCTCATTCTTTCAGGGGTACACCTGTACCTGCGGTGGGATTGGCTGTTGCATCCTTTCCACTTATTTACTGGACCTCCAATGTCGAATGGGTTTTAGACCTGTTAACCAATAAATGGTTTCTATACCTGGTGGTTTTAATCTTAAGCTGGTTAATGATAAGCGATATCCCGATAATGAGCAACAAACCGAAAAGCTTTACTTTAAAAGGTTTACTACCCCAGTTAAGTTTGCTTGTATTTGCTATTATTGCAGCCTTTTTGCTGCAATGGTTAAGTGTACCACTTATCTTCGGCTGCTTTGTAGGCCTATCTTTACTTTTTAAAAAACAATTGGAATGACATATACTGCTCATATTAATGTGATGCCTTTAAAAGAATTATTGGATCCCCAGGGAAAAGCCGTTATGGGCGGTCTTGGCAATTTGGGTTTGTCACAGGTAAAGGATGTTCGAATTGGCAAACACATTGTATTGCAGGTAGAAGCAGGTAATGAGGCAGATGCAAAAGCCATTGCAGAAGAAGCCGCAAAAAAAGTTTTAAGCAACCAGGTCATGGAGCAATTTGATATCCAGATCCAATCGGCCTGATATCCCGCCAGTAATAAATACAAACTTAATTGCAGACAACTACCAGTAGTTCTACAGCTGATTCAACCTTGTACCGGGAGGGATTAAGCGGCCAGTTATTCCTGGTGCCAACGCCAGTTGGAAACCTGGCAGATTTTACTTTTCGGGCTGTAGAGGTATTGAAAGCAGTGGAAGTAGTTTTATGTGAAGACACACGCACATCTGCCTTCCTGCTTAATCATTATCAAATAAAAAAACCGCTTACGCCATATCACCAGCACAACGAGCATAAGGTCTTGCAACATCTTGTGGATCAATTGCTGGCTGGCAGGTCGATGGCTTTAATTACAGATGCCGGCACTCCCGGTATTAGTGATCCCGCGTTTTTGTTGGTAAGGGAATGCATCAAAAATGATATTCGGGTTGAATGTTTGCCCGGTGCAACGGCTTTTGTTCCTGCTCTTGTAAACAGCGGCTTACCCACCAACCGGTTTGTTTTTGAAGGTTTTCCACCCATTAAAAAAGGCCGGCATACCCTGTTTACCAAATTAGCCGCCGAAGAGCGAACCATCATATTTTACGAGAGTCCTATGCGGATCGTAAAAACCCTGGACGAAATAGCAAAGTATTTTGGTGATGACCGCCAATGCTGTGTATGCCGCGAGCTGTCGAAAAAGTTTGAAGAAAATAAAAGAGGATCTTTAAAAGAGGTTGCTGATTACTTCAGGGCTAAAACAGTAAAAGGCGAAATTGTGTTGATTATTGCCGGTACAGATTAAAAGCAAAGTTCCGTTTAACAGTTCCCTAGCCTGCTACCAACTATTTTTGTCGTCAAATTAAATCTCAATAATTGTTGGGCCGGGCTTTTATGCCCGGTTATTAATGTAAACAGTAAACTTCGATATGCAAAAAAGTCCGGGTTATAAATATCTATTGCCGTTTTTCATATTAGTCATTTTTAAAGTTTCAACAGGCTTTGCTCAAAGTAATTATTGGCAGCAACACGTAAAATACCGGATGGATGTACACTTAGATGTGGCTACCAATATCATCTCGGGCAAACAAACCATTAACTACACCAATCATTCTCCCGATTCCATCAATAAATTGTATTTTTTTCTTTATTACAATGCCTTTCAGCCAAATAGTATGATGGATGTACATAGCCGAAGTACTGAGTTTTTGGTCATTGGACGGGATGCCAAAGGGAAGGATGTTACCGATTTTGACAGCCGGTTTAAATTTCGCATTCCAAATATGACGCCGAACGAAATGGGATATTGTCATATCACAAAGTTTGTAATAGCTGGGAAAAGCCAGCAAATGAAAGAACATGAAACCGTTCTTGAAGTATTGCTCGAAAAACCTATCCTTCCAAATCAAACGGTTGTTTTTAATACTGAATTTGAAAGCAAAGTTCCAAAACTTAGCAGAAGAAGCGGCCGCGACAGCCAGGAAGGTGTACGGTATAGTCTCGGTCAATGGTTTCCAAAATTGGGCGAGTATGACGAAGAAGGATGGCACCCGGATGATTATATCGCAAGAGAATTCTATGGTCCATGGGGTGATTTCGAAGTAAATATCAATATTGATAAAAATTATAAAATAGGCGCAAGCGGCGTTTTGCAAAACGCCGCAGAAATTGGGTGGGGGTATGATAAAGAAGGAACTGCATTGAAACCTATAGCAGGGAATACCCGCACCTGGAAATTTAAGGCTGAAAATGTACATGATTTTGCCTGGACTGCTGACCCCGACTATATCCATTTTACACGCAGGGTCAATAAAGATTTATTGCTTCATTTTATTTACAAGTTTACTGATTCGGTACAGCAAAGAAAATGGCAAAATATTGCTGATAGTACCGTTCTGGCATACCCTTACATGGCTAAAACTTTCGGGCCTTATCCGTACCCGGTTTATTCTTTTTTACACGGAGGAGGCGGAGGAACTGAGTACTCCATGGCAACCATGTTGCGTGGTGCAGGTTTAGATGGAGCAATTCATGAATGGATGCACAGCTGGTACCAGATGATGTTGGGCACCAACGAAAATTTGTATGCATGGATGGATGAAGGATTTACCAGTTATGCTGATTCCAGGGTTCAGTCAGTACTAAAAAAAGATACCGGTTTTTACTACAAGGATGAATACGATCGTTATTTCCGTCTTGCAAAAAGCCAGTTTGCAGAGCCCATGAGCACGCATGCAAATTTTTTCTCAACCAACCTGGCATATAACAGCAATTCTTATTTTAAAGGGGCTGTGTTTGTAGAGCAATTAGGATACATTACCGGCGCTGAAAATCGGGATAAAATCTTACTGGAATATTATCGTCAATGGCGTTTCAAACATCCTACGCCGGCAGATTTTATGAAAGTGGCTGAGAGAGTAAGTGGCCTTGAGTTAAAGTGGTATAAAGACTATTGGATAAACACCACTAAAACTATCGATTATAAAATAGATAGTCTCTGGTCAAACGGCGATTCAACCTTTGTGCGAATAGAAAGAACTGGTGAAATTCCTATGCCACTGGATATTCAACTCGATTTTAAAGATGGAAGTGCTGAAATACATTATGTGCCGGTAAACCTGATGTTTGGCGAAAAGCCTGCTGAAGATTCCACTGCGAGGATTGTTTATAAAGCGCAACGCTGGGTTGACAGGCAAACCATCATTGGAACCAGGAAACGTATTAATGAAATAGTTGCCGTAGAAATTGATCCCAGTTTAAGGATGGCAGATATTGATAGAAAGAATAATAAGCTGGAGCTTAAATGGTAAGGTGCTGTTTATTGTAGAACCGGAACTTTTCGTTCGGGCTGATCTTCATACATTTTTAAATGCATGCATCCAAGATAATACAGGTAGATAGAACCCACCATGATAACATGACTTACATCGTTATAATTAAACCACCGGTGCGGGCTTATTTTCAGAAGATTTGAGATTGCTGCAACAGCTGCAAGAAGGGTAGCCCCAAAAATATACCGTGCTCCACGGTCCTTTGTTTTTATATAAGTATAAAGTTCAAAGCTGAAAACGACGATAAATAATCCATAGGTAGCATGTAATTCAACAAAATGAAAATTGAGGGTTTTATAAACTAAAATCAAAAAGGTTACGACTTCAACATAATTTAAAATTGAAAAGAATTTTCCCCAGTAGGCAGGCATAAGTGGTCTTGAATGTATAATGGCTGCACGTTCAATAAAAGCAATGGCAAACATGCTGATATACCATCCGGGAAGTTTTCCATAAATACCTGTGATATATAAAAATCCGTGTCCTAAAATTCCACCCGTTGCCGTAGCGAGGGCCATAAATAAGAAAAAGTATTTAAAGAGAAGCTGGATTTGAGTTGCTTTGGGAATTCTGTGAATTTTTAAAAACGCAAACAAGCAAACTGTTGTAATCAGCAGGTTGGTTATTACAGTAACAGGTTCAAGGATTGTTATACCCATCCATTGAACCTTCGTCATCTCATCAAAATTGAAAGGAATGCTGTTCATGCCGGTCCAGTTTTTAACCGCCTTTTCTTACTAAACAATCACACCAAACAGGTGTTTGATGTTGTAAGCAAAAGGAAAATTAAAAAACTTCGAAAAGAATACCGGGGCTCTTTCTTAAATAATTACAAATTAAAAACTAGTTCACCTGCAATATATATTTCTCTTTAAAAAAGGGCTCTTTGAAAAGTTGACTAATCTCCCACATTTTGGGTTTGCTTGCACTATCGTGGATCTCAGCAGCAAGGTCTCCGCCTTTCAGGCAAATCAACCCGGAAGGAACCTGCAGGTCACCATCCTTGGAACCCCATTTAGCCGGATTCGCCTTTTTTAAGATAGGTTTACTCCAAAACAGAAGGTCTTTTAAAGGAGCAACGGCCCTGCTGATAGCTACATCAAATTTCTGATCTTTTATATCACCGGCCCTGGTGTGCCTGGTGGCAATATTTGTAATACCCGCGCCGGCTGCCACTTCCTTTACAACGGTCAATTTCTTATTGATGCTATCAACCGCATTAAAAGTTGTTTCAGGAAACAGGATTGATAAGGGCACACAGGGAAATCCTCCGCCACAACCTATGTCTATAACTTCCATACCCGGCTGAAAGCTAAATATCGCTGCGATGCTCAAACTATGCAATACATGTTTTTCATAAAGATGGTCAATGTCTTTACGACTAATCACATTTATCTTTTCATTCCATTCTTTGTACAGCCCTTCCAGTAAAGAAAATTGTTCGAGTTGTCGTGGAGTAAAATCAGTGAAATATTTAAGTATTGCTTCCATGAAGTAAAAACAAATTAATAAAATAGTTTAACTGTTTCAATGGAAAGCAGGATATAATTAAACATGTTATTTCCAAGTGCTCCTTGGTTTTTTAACCAGGGCAAAAGAGAAAATGATATAATAAAAAAACTGCCATAAATCCAATAACCAAAAAATTGGAAACAGGTCTTTCTCATTCAAACGATTCATGGTTTTATACCAAACAATGCCTTGTATTATAAGGCGTAATCCAAATACAGCCAGCGCATATCGCCAGTCGAAGAATATAATGGATAGTATAAACAAAGGATAAAACATAAAGTGCGTGAAAGCGTATAAGCCAAGCAAAACCTGGTGCGATTTTTTGTAAAACCTTGCAGTACTATAATGTCTTGTTTTTTGCCGCCACCACTGGTTAAAAGTTTTTGGAGGTTCGCTAATGGTAAAAGCATCATTATCTACAACAATGGCTGTATTGTGTTTACCTGCAACCTTGTTTATAAACATATCATCATCTCCACCCGGAATATGGTTAATGGAACTAAATCCTTTTACCCTGTAAAAAAGTGCTTTTCTATAACTCAGGTTCCTGCCTACACCCATATACGGTTGTCCTGCAAGAGCATAACTCAGGTATTGCAAAGCGGTATGAAAAGTTTCAAAACGAATTAGTTTATTAAGCAGGCCTTTTTCTTTTTTATAAGCGCCATACCCCAATACAATTTCGATACCGTCATGGTAAGCGTCCTGCATTTTCTGGATCCATAACTGGCTGGAAGGCATACAATCTGCATCAGTCAGTAACATTACTTCATACTTGCTCGATTTGATACCGATGCTAAGCGGGTATTTTTTACCGGGAATATGTTTTGCTTCCTGTGTAAGATTTATGGCGTTTAGTTTTTTGAAGATCTTAGCCAGTTCTTCTGTAAAGAACTTGGTATCATCAAAAGAATTATCATTCACCAAAACCACTTCGTGGGTAGTAGTATAGGATTGACTTAAAATAGCCGGTAGATTGTTTTCGAGATTATGAGCTTCATCTCTTGCGCAAACAATTACAGAAACCGGCTGGGTTTGTGATTGAAAACGATCCTTTGATTTGAAGTAAGCAAGGCGAATAAAAAAATAGAGGTAATAAGCAAGTTGGATGGTAGTTACCAAACAAAAAAACACAAAAACCCATAGCCACCAGTGTGTGAGTAAAGTTTGGACGTCCATACGGGCAAAAATAAGGGGTTGCAACCTGGTAAACAGGAAGCCCCTATTTTCTTGTGCATCAAAAGTGGATAACTGAAATTAAATATTATCACAAAAGATGTGTCCATGTCCGGAACAATGGCGGCTATATTATCCGGAAAAAACAGGCGGCAAAAAAAATAATTGAAAAAAGTGGAAAAAATTTTCCAATTCAAATTTGGTAATTCGAAATGAACCTTTACTTTTATATCTGTTTAAGGGTTTAGGGTTTTGCACCCCTGGTGTCTACCAGGGGTGCCTTTTTTTTATATATGCTTGTTTGTCAATATCTTAGTATTGCCAGCAACGCAGTCAGCGCTTCGCAATTGCTGCATTATCATCCAATTCCCTTTTCCGGAAACCGACGTTTACAAACCTGTACATTTCTCAATCATTAGTTTTTTTTATAATAAAAAATTTTATTTTCTTAAAACTGTCTTGAAAACGAAGCGGTGTATTGATATTCCTTTGGGCTGTTATTTTGAAAGAAAATCGTTGATAAGTTTAAGATAGTTTTGCACCCTTTAAAAGGGAAACAAACTATATGCCTGCGCTAACATTCAGCTTACATCATTCAGATCCGGCATCAAAGGCGCGGGCCGGTCTTATTACTACTGATCATGGCGAAATACAAACTCCCATATTTATGCCTGTGGGAACAGTGGGTACTGTAAAAGCAGTCACAAAACAGCAACTGATCAATGATGTTAAAGCGCAGGTAATTCTTGGCAATACCTATCATCTTTATTTAAGGCCCGGACTTGACGTTTTAGAAGCTGCGGGTGGGTTGCACAAGTTTAACGGGTGGCCTAAGCCAATACTGACAGATAGCGGGGGTTACCAGGTATTTAGTTTGGCAGCGCAGCGAAAAATCAAGGAAGAAGGAGTTGTATTCAGAAGTCATATCGACGGCAGTAAACATCTTTTTACCCCCGAAAGGGTAATGGATATTCAAAGGGTTATTGGTGCTGATATTATCATGGCTTTTGATGAATGTCCTCCTTATCCAAGTGATTACCTGTATGCATTAAAAAGTATGGAGCTTACCCATCGCTGGCTCGACAGATGTGTTAGCCGGCTGGCGGAAACCAGTCCAAAGTATGGGTATGATCAAAACTTATTTCCCATCGTTCAGGGTAGCACTTTTCCAGATCTCCGAAAAGAATCCTGTGCTTATATTTCTTCGGTGAACACCACTGGTTGTGCCATTGGAGGACTTAGTGTAGGTGAGCCGCCCGAAATGATGTATGAATATTGTGCCTTAAGTTGTGAACATCTGCCATGGGAAAAGCCCAGGTACCTGATGGGCGTGGGAACGCCCTGGGATTTGCTGGAGTGTATTAGCTATGGGATTGATATGTTTGATTGTGTAATGCCAACCCGCAATGGCAGGAATGCGATGTTGTTTACCAGTAAAGGAGTTATTAATATTGATAATAAAAAATGGGAAAAAGATTTTTCCTGTTTGGATGACGGAATTGCCTGCGAGGTTAGCAATTATTATTCTAAAGCGTATTTGCGGCATCTTTTTAAAGCTGGTGAAATTTTGGCCTTGCAATTAGCCAGCATCCATAACCTGGCCTTTTATTTACACGTTGTTACAGAAGCAAGAAAACACATTATAGCGGGTGATTTCAATAACTGGAAGCAGGAGCAAATTCCCCTGTTAAGAACCAGGCTATAAGTAGCTTCAGTTATGATAATTTTTTGAAAGTCTGGGCCACGCGGTTGTAAATGCCAAAATCAAAAGATTTATTTTTCAGCACTAACACAGGTTTTTCTACCAGGTACCAACTGGCAAATGCGAGTGGTATAATAAACAGGAATGAAACTCCCAGGCTGCCCCAAAAATTTAATTTATCACCGAGGTAAACCATCACCAATTGTTGCACAGGCCAGCCATATAAATAAATGCCGTATGACAAGTCGCCATATTTTGCAGCATTTGTTAGTTTTATACGTTTGCTGAATGCAAAATAAAACAGGAGATAAGTGCCAAAAACAGCAACAAAAATTTCGAAAAACTCCGTCCAAAACATACCAACCGTTAACATCAATATACAAAAGGTGAAAAGCTTTTTGGATGATGGAATGCTGTTACGGTAATAATAAAAACAACTGCCCGCTAGAAAGAACAGTGCGAAGTTTTGCATCGTTAAAAACTTCTTCACTGTTTCCGGCCTGAAATACGACGCTATAACATCTGTAAAAGGAAGGGGTGCTATCATTTTTAAAGTAACAGCATGTTGTATAATATTCATTATTAAAACAACCAGGAACAAGATTAACGGAATAGACCGGTGTAACTTAAACACACGAAAAAGACCCAACACCATTAAGAAAATATAACAGGAGAATTCATAAGGGATCGTCCACATCGAAGTGTTTAAATCTGATGGATTGGTTGACGGGATAAAAATGCCAGGTATCCAATCCGGGAAGTTGAGGGTTACAGCTGTATAAGTAAAGTAACCAATATCAACAGCCTTCCAATATTCGATAACATATCGCCAGCCACCCGCAGGAATTCCATTACTAAACGGAATAACTAAAAATATTCCAAACACGTAAGCTGCAATAAACCCGGGATGAATACGGAGAACTCTTTTTTTGATAAAACTGAAATAAGTTTTACTGTTTGAAAGACTTTGCAGAACGAGATATCCACTGATGATAAAAAAGAAATCCACTGCCAATGTTCCAAAAGAACATTGATTTCCTGTTAGGAAAAGTAGCGGTTCTTTCTTAAAAAAAATTCCCGCACCGTAGTAAATTACATAGCCATGGGTATATACCACCAAAATGGAAAATATCAATCTAAGAAAATCAAAATTATTTTTATGGCCTGCCGGCACAGAAAAATTGCGCTCTATCATAGAATTTTGGATTTGCATAGGCACAACGAGCAACCGGGTACTCGTTTATGATATACGGATTCTTCAGTTATTAAGTTTTGGTTCAGTTTTCAATCGTTCGCCAGGCTTAAAAATTCGTGCCTGTTAATGGTTTTGTTTTTCCTCAAATTTATTCGGGTGAATTCAAATGTTGCTTAATTTGCCAAACAGTCAATCTTAATTTTATCGGCTGCCCGTTTCATTTATTAACCGGCAAACATCAAACCAAATATGAAAACAGTCTCAGAAATACTAAGAAATAAACCAAATCCACAAAATTTTATAGCAGCAGACGCAAAGGTATTTGATGCATTGGTATTAATGAACAGCGTAAATCTTAGCTACCTCATTGTAATGAAAGATGACCAGTTTAAAGGCATTTTCAGTGAAAGAGATTATACACGTAATGTAATTTTAAAAGGCAGAACAAGCGATACGGCCAGGGTGGAAGAAGTAATGACCACAGATTTACCCATTGTTGGATTATTTGATACCGTAGAAACCTGCATGAAGTTATTAGATGCCCACAAAACCCGTTACCTGCCCGTTTTAAATGGAAAAAAGCTGGAAGGTGTTGTTACTTTGAACGATGTACTCCGACAGGCAATTTGGAATAAGGAGGACGTGTTTGATGATCTTGCACATAAACTTGCAGACCAGGGAGATAAGATTTTTTAATTATTAGTGACTTACAATTTGTTTTAATATTTGAACTAAAGTAAGATGCATAGTATTTTGCTGTATAAGTGAGTGACCCCGCCAGAGCCCATCGTGTGGACACAAATACATTGGAACACGGATAAAACAGGTAATGCAGGTAACAAACAGTGATCTATTTTCTGCGAAGCAGAAATATCCGTGTGAAAGACCTGATAAGCACAACTCGGATTAAACTAATGTCTCGCTTTCCCAATAATTAGTCCGTGTTTATCGGTAGAATCCCCGCGTCATCCTTGTTCCATATTCGCTAAAAAGATGTGTCCATAGGGCGGGGCAAGTCACAACGAAGTTGATTAGATTCCAAATGTTGGTCGTAAAAAAAATTAAGTAAATCAATTAGCGAATGACCACTTCGGTTATAGTTCCTGCACCCAGGGTCTCATTTACTCTTTCAATTATTTTAGTTTTCTGATAGAGTAATTCCTGGCGTAATGGTGCTACGTTGGTATGGATAAATAAGGTCTTGTTTACAAGCTCTATTTTGTCGGTATAGCGTGCAATGGTCTTACCCATAATATTCTCCCATGCATCTGTAAGTTGTAAAGCTTTAACGCCGGAACTTAAACGGCTTTTTTCGAGAAAATCTTTTACAGCAGCTCCAAAATGTAGTTCGCTCATTTGCAAAGGTTACAAATAAATTGATAGATGAATAGTAGATGAGAAGAACTATAATTTAAATATTAAAGCTTCAACCGTGGATGGAGACTTCGATGATTTCATAATCACATCCGATCCCCTGTAATTGCAATTCCAGCCTGTCTCTGTGCGTATCTGTAATAAAAACCTGTCCTTTTTTCTCAATGCAAACTTCCATTAAAAGATTTGTCATCCGCCCATTATCCAGTTTTTCAAACACATCATCCAGTAAGAGAATGGGAGCAAACCCCTTATGTTGTTGCAGCATTTCAAACTCAGTAAGTTTTAATGCAAAAAGCAAACTTTTACGTTGCCCCTGGGAGGCAGATTGTTTAAAAGGCTGATAATTAAGTTGCAGTTTTAAATCGTCTCTATGAATTCCGGCTGTTGTTCTTTGCATCTGAAGATCCCGGTTTCTGTTTTCCTTTAACAGGCCGTTGAATTTCTGAATATTTTCAATTTCAGCTCCGCCATGCAATTGGCTTTCATAAGACAATTGTACCGTTTCGCTGGTTTTTGCAATAGTATGGTAATGTGAAGTGGCAGAGGTCAGAAATTCGCCCATAAAGTGGCATCTTTCGTTATAAACAAAAGCGCCTGCAGCCGCCATTTGCAGATCTATTATTTCCAAAACGTCTAAATCATTGCTTCGCTGTTCTGCCATTTGTTTTAATAAGCTATTACGTTGTTGCAGTAGTTTATTGTATTGCATCAGCTGCTGCAGGTATTCGGGATTCAACTGGCATAAAAGAGCATCAAATAACTTTCTTCTTTCTTCGCTGCCTCCTGTTATAATGGCAACATCATCAGGTGCTATTATAACCGCAGGTAACTTTCCAATATGCCTGCTTACCCGGCTATAGATTTCTTCATTAAAGCTGAATTCTTTTTTTCCTGTTTCTCTTAAAACGGCAACTACCCGGAGGGGCGTGTTCTCCAGTAAAAACTTCCCCGAAAGTCTAAAGCCACGCTCCCCATAACTAACCGTATTGTTATCAGTTGCCGTAAAATAACTTTTGGTAAAACACAGGTAATAGATCGCGTCCAGCAGGTTGGTTTTGCCGGTTCCGTTTGCGCCACAAATTCCAATTACCTTATGGCTAAAATCGAAGGCTTGTGCCTTGTAATTTTTGAATTGGGTAAGCGATATGTGGTTAACCTGCAACATGCGGCCTGCAATGTAATTAAGCATTGCATGCAGTGTTTGTCTTTCTTAGGGTATATGTTTGGTTTTAACTTTGGCTGAGGAGGCCCTGATAATCATTTCAGGTGATAAAACCCTTTTTTCAAAATCAACTACCGGTCGTTTGCTTTCAATCAATTGGATCAGCAATTCTGTTGCAGCCTTGCCCATCTCTGAAGCGGGTTGACGAACCACAGTTAACGGAGGTGAAATTAGTTCGCCAAACTGCGTATTGGAAAAACCTACCAAAGCCACATCTTCAGGAATTCGCATTCCGCGGCGTATTAATGTGCCAAGACAACAGGCGGTCAATTTATCACTGGTACAAAGTATAGCGTCCGGCCTGTCTTTTGCGGTATACAAAGTATTAACGGCATCATCTACCTCCTGCGAATCGATTCCACCGTAAAAGCAGTGTTTTATCATCGATTGATTTACAGGTATACCATTAGCCCTAAGTGCTTCTTCGTAACCGGCAATCCTTTCTTTTGAATTCGACAAAAATTCAGAACTGCAAATGGCTGCAATATTCTTATAGCCATTCTGCAATAAGTGTTCTGTAGCATCATAAGAAGCTTTAAAATTATCCAGTACCACCATATGCGTTTTGATATCGGTTGCAATGCGGTCAAAAAAAACGATCGGCATGCCTTTATCGTGTAATGCTTTGAAATGACTCATGTCATTTGTTTCTGTACTGAGTGAAATCAGCAATCCATCAACAGATCTTGAAGCCAAAAAATTCAGGTTGGTAATTTCCCGCTCCATTGATTCATGTGATTGGGTAATTATTAAATTGTAACCGCGGTCGTAAGCTATTGCATCCATACCATCAATTACCTGTGAAAAAAAGGTATTGGCAATTTCACATACGATCAATCCAATTGATCTTGTTTTACGTTCTTTCAAACTAAGTGCTGCAGGGTTGGGCTTATAGTTTAGTTTTTCAGCGCATTCCAGCACCAGGGTTTTCGTTTCCTGGCTTATTTCATAACTATCGCGTAGTGCCCTGGAAACGGTAGATGTAGAAAATCCAAGTGCCTTTGCAATATCTTTTATAGTTACTGCTTCATATGCCATATAATCGTATGCTTATAGATAAGTTAGTAGAATTGCCCGGTAACTTTATGCCCGCCGGCTGTAAAATTGCGACTTTTATTTATCAATTCAGATTCTTAATGCTCGCTTCCCCTGGGCCCCTGGATTTGTGAAATATCTTAAACTAAAAATCACTGGATTGGGGTTTGACAAATGCAAGCGATGCCGGTAACGTTTGCATAGAAAAACTTCTGAAGCCCCTGTAGCTTCCGGCTTTTAAGGTTAAACTTTGTTAGCAAATCAGGACCATTTAATTATTATTTCCGGCTTAAACGCATGGTTTGCTTTCTCTAATGCTAGCAAACAATATTTGAGGTGGCTGATTTTGTTTTCTAAATTGCACCATGCTGCCAGGCCATACTGGTCGTGCAATTTTAAAATAACAATATGAACCAACCATCCATTGCAGTTGCTATATGTTCCTTTGGAATGTCGGGTAAATTATTTCATGCGCCTTTTGTACAGGTACACCCGGGCTTTCAATTTTATGCATGTTGGGAAAGAAGTAAAAAACTTGTAAATGAGTTATATCCGAATGTAAAATCATACGACCAATATGTTGACATGCTTGCAGACCCTGCGGTTGACCTGGTAATTGTGAATACACCTAATGCCACCCATTACGAATACGCAAAAAAAGCATTGCTCGCCGGCAAACATGTAATAGTTGAAAAGCCATTTGTTATAGATGTTACAGAAGGAGAAGAATTGATTGAACTGGCTGCTGAAAAACAAAAGGTGTTATCAGTGTATCACAACCGCAGAAACGATAGTGACTTTAAAACAGTAAAGAAAATACTTCTTAATAAATTACTTGGAGATATCGTTGAAGCCGAAATTCATTTTGACAGGTACAGTCTTGATTTAAGTCCGAAAAAACACAAGGAATTGAAAGAGGGTGGAACGGGTGTTTTGCTCGATCTTGGCTCACACTTAATTGATGAAGCAATACAATTATTTGGTAAGCCAAATGCCGTTTTTGCTGACATAAGAACAGTAAGAAAAGTATCTGTTATAGACGACTATTTTGAATTATTACTTTACTACAATGATAAACGGGTTCGGCTGCATTCAACTTATATTGCAAGAGAGCCTTCTATTGGGTATGTGATACATGGCGAAAAAGGATCTTTCATAAAGCCAAAAACAAACGGGCAGGAAATTGACCTGATGAAAGGAATGATACCAGGACAAGAAAAATGGGGAATAGAAGAGGAAAAAGATTGGGGATTACTACATACCGAAATAGAAGGAAAGATAATAAAAGAGAAAGTGCCTTCTGAAAAGGGCAATTATATGGACTATTTTGAAGGCATTTACCAGGCTATTGTCAAAAAGGCGGAAGTGCCTGTGACGGCAGCAGATGGCCTTCTCGTTATTAAAATAATTAAAGCAGCTTTTACAAGTAGTGCAGAAAAAAAACTAATTGAAATTGCATTCTAAAACTTGTAGTTGCGATTTAAAATTTAAAAAAAAATAAGAAGCGATATTATGAAGCTTTCAAAAGAAAACCTGGCATCTGTAAATGCAGTTTCAAACCTTCAATTTCCAGATGCTGCCATCTTTAATTTGCCGGAAAAAATATTGCAATTTGGCACTGGTGTTTTATTACGTGGGTTGCCGGATTATTTTATTGATAAAGCCAACAAACAAGGAATTTTTAACGGTCGCATAGTGGTGGTTAAATCCACTTCGCAGGGAAGCTCCGATGCCTTTACTGACCAGGATGGTTTATATACTTTGTCGGTTAAGGGATTTGATAATGGAACTGTAGTCGATAAGTATATTTTAAATGCATCAATAAGTAGGGTGATTTCAGCCAATGATTCGTGGGAAGAAGTATTGTCTTGTGCAGAAAATGCCGACATGCGAATAGTGATTTCAAATACAACTGAGGCCGGCATTGTATTAGTGGAGGATGATATTTTTGACTCTCCACCTGTTTCATTTCCGGGGAAATTACTTTCATTTTTATACAGGCGTTACCAGCATTTTAATGGTGCTGCCGATGCAGGCATGATTATACTTCCAACTGAATTGATTACCAGTAATGGAGCTAAACTCAAAGAAATTTTACTGGCATTAAGTGAGCAAAATAAATTGGATGCTGACTTCATATTATGGTTAACTAATGCTAACGATTTTTGCAATACTCTTGTAGACCGGATTGTTCCGGGGGCATTATCTGCCAACGATAAAGTTGTGGCAGAGAAAGAGCTGGGATATATCGATGACCTTCTTATAATGAGTGAAGTGTATAGTTTGTGGGCCATCGAAACACAAAGCCAAAAGGTCAGAGAACAGCTGTCATTTGCAAAAGCAGATGCCGGGGTTGTTATAACAGCTAATATCAATAAGTTCAAAGAATTAAAATTGCGGTTGCTTAATGGCTCTCACACTTTTACCTGTGGGCTTGCTTTAATACAGGGTTTTACTACTGTAAAAGAAGCTATGGCAAATGAAGGTTTTTACGCTTTTATTTCCTCGTTAATGTTTGATGAAATAGTGCCTTCTGTGATTACCGAAGCTATTTCTGAAACAGATGCGAAAGCATTTGCCGTTTCGGTACTTGACAGGTATCGTAATCCTTTTATTGAGCACAAATGGCTAAGCATAACGCTCCAATATTCTATGAAAATGAACATGCGGAATGTTGAATCTATTAAGCGGTATTACGATAAATTCAACAAAGTGCCTCAAAATATGACAATGGGCTTTGCTGCATATATTGTTTTCATGAAAAGCACCAAAAATGAAGCCGGGGAATATGCAGGATATCTTAATGGTAAACAATATGTTATTAGTGACCAGTTTGCCCCGGTGCTTCATGATAAATATGTGAAATTTTCGGACCTGGAACTGGTACAACAGGTTCTTTGTGATAAGGAATTGTGGAGTGTTGATTTGTCTGCCGTTCCTGGTTTTGTTGAAGCTGTTTATGATAATATGAAATTGCTTCAAAGCAAATCAGAGGCAGCTGTTTTGTAATATTTTTCCCGCTATAAATTATCTTTTTTATCCTGTGTTTAATTAAATAAATTCAATTTACGATGGCTTCTCAATTTGATGCTGGTTTTACTATTTCAAAGCAATTTTTGGATGAAGATTTTTTATTACAAAATGAAACGGCCAGGGAGTTGTTTCATGGTTATGCCAAGTCATTACCCATCATAGATTATCATTGTCATCTATCGCCTTCGCAAATTGCAAATGATCACCAGTTTGAAAATATAACACAGGCCTGGTTATATGGAGATCATTATAAGTGGCGTGCCATGCGCACCAATGGCATACCTGAAAAGTTTATTACAGGTAATGGTACTGACGAAGAAAAATTTCAGCAATGGGCTGCTACTGTACCTTATACTTTAAGAAATCCGTTGTATCACTGGACACACCTTGAACTGCAACGATATTTTGGCGTGAGCGATATTTTAAATCCTTTATCTGCATCCGGCATCTATGCAATTTGTAATGAACAAATTTCATCGCCTGAATTTAGCGTGCGAAACCTGTTGCGCAAAATGAATGTGAAACTGGTGTGTACAACCGATGATCCATGCGACGACCTCGCCGATCACAAAAAATGTGTTGCGGATGGTTTTGAAATAAAAATGCAGCCGGCTTTCCGTCCCGATGCCGCTATGAATGCAGATAATACCGCGACCTTCAATACATACCTTGACAGGCTGGAAAAAGCGGCTGATGTTTCCATTGCTTCTTTAACCGAATTTTTAGAGGCTATCAGAAAGCGTCATGATTATTTTGCGGAGAATGGATGTACTGTATCTGATCATGGATTAGAGGAAATTTATGCTGCTGATTATACGGATGCAGTTATAAATGCGATCTTTAATAAACTGAGAAATAGTTTGCCGGTTTCCCAGGAAGAACGAATTCAGTTCAAATCTTATATGCTGGTTTATTTTGCAGAACTCGATCATGAAAAAGGTTGGGTGCAACAATATCACCTTGGTGCGCTGAGAAATAACAATACCCGTATGTTGCAACTTCTTGGACCCGATACCGGATGGGATTCCATCGGGGATTTTTCACAGGGCAGGGCCTTGTCGAAATTTTTAAATAAACTCGATAGCAACAACAAACTGGCTAAAACTATTTTGTATAATCTGAACCCTGCCGACAATGAGTTAATGGCTACTATGATTGGAAACTTCAATGATGGCAGCGTCGCAGGTAAAGTGCAATGGGGTTCGGGCTGGTGGTTCCTCGATCAGAAAGATGGTATGATCAGGCAAATAAACGCTTTATCAAACATGGGCTTACTCAGTCGGTTTGTGGGCATGCTTACCGATTCAAGAAGCTTTCTTTCTTTTCCACGCCACGAATATTTCAGGCGGATTTTATGCAACCTGTTTGGATCTGAAATTGAGAATGGGGAATTGCCGGCTGATTTGGCGTGGACTGCGGAAGTGATACAGCAAATTTGTTTCTATAATGCCCGGACTTATTTCGGATGGGACAAGAAGGTATAAAAATTTAAAAAGGCTTTATGGCACCAGTTGTTTTAATAAACAGCTGGTGTTTTTTTTTGGGGAGTATTGCAAGGAAAATATGGCTGTTGCTGATAATCATTTACCTGATTATAATTGCTTTTTACCCGGCTGGAATTGGCACCCATAAATCGTCTTATTATTGTCTGCTGCTACATCCTCAAATGAACGATTTATATGAAAGTTAGTATCCTCCTTGTATTAAATATTTTCTCGGTCTTGTTGTTACCGGCACAAAATTTTCCTTCAGACCATCATGCAACTGAACAAACTGTTCAGCTTTACCGCAATTTAAAATTGATTAGCGATAAAGGTATTTTGTTTGGTCACCAGGATGACCTTGCCTACGGAGTGAACTGGAAATACCAGCCCGGCAAAAGTGATGTAAAAGATGTGACCGGCGATTATCCCGCAGTGTATGGGTGGGAAATAGGACATCTTGAAATTGATGCTGCGGTAAATCTTGATAGTGTGCCCTTCGATAGAATGAAAGAGTACATCAGCTCTGCTTATTCAAAGGGAGGCGTAATAACAATAAGCTGGCATGGTACCAACCCGATGACAGGCAAAACTGCCTGGGATCCAGAAAACGGTACCGTAGAATCGATTTTGCCTGGCGGTGATAAACAGGAAGTTTTCAAAGCGCAACTGGATAAAGTAGCTGATTTTATGCTTGGCTTAAAAGACAATAAAGAAGCATTGATACCAGTTATTTTTCGCCCGTTTCACGAGCATACCGGTGGATGGTTTTGGTGGGGAAATAAAACCACTGGTAACGACTTGTATAAAAAGCTATTTCGTTTCACAGTTCAATATTTACGTGATACAAAAAATGTACACAACCTGCTCTATGCTTATAATACAGGGTCGGAATTTAATGATGCAACAACTTACCTGCAACGATACCCGGGTGATGATGTGGTGGATATTGTTTCATTTGACACCTATCAAAATGGTAACCCTGCAATTGATAGCAGCTGGCAGGTAAAAACAAGCCAGTTGTTATCTGTTATTGAAAGAATAGCTGCAGAGAAAAACAAAATTGCAGCATTAGCAGAAGTGGGCTTTAACAAAATTCCCTATGATCAATGGTGGACAAATACGTTGTATAAAGCCATCGGTTCGCATAAACTTGCATACGTGTTACTCTGGCGAAATGCAGGATATAAAGCAAAAGAAAAGGAAACTGAGTTCTATGTACCTTACAAAGGACATTCATCAGAATTAGATTTTAAAAAGTTTTATCATTTGCCAAAAACTTTATTCCAATCCGATATCAACTATAAATTGATCTACAAATAATATCTCAGAAGTTTGTTCTTTATTAATTCATTAAAACCTATCCAGGTAAAATCAGCATGGATAAAAATACCCGGCCATTAATTAAGGCCTGCTTTCTTTTCTTTTTATTGGTTAGTGGTTCTCAAACACTAATCGCCCAGCCCGAATTACATCCCTGGGGCAATATGGCTGGAATACGGATCGAAGGCGAATTGATGGATTTTGAAACCAATATTTCGGTAGTTAAAAGAGGGTGGTCGGATGTCTCGGCTACAGGGAAAGAAAGACAACGGCCTAAGTATGAACGAAAAGGCGATCAACAACTCGTAACTACACAGGTTGACTCATTTTATATTACTGAAACTGTCACGGATCTTTCCAAAGACATTGCCAGGCTACAAATACAGGTTGTTGCAAAAGGAAACCAGCCAATCCAGGGGATTTATTTGAAGCTATTGGTGCCCGATACTTATTATCCCATTGGAACAATTATGTACAATGAGTATGAAGGTGTTTCGCTTAATAGCAGCACGCAGGTATTATCAAATTATTTCAGGAAACCTGTAAGTAATATTCACCTGATGTCGGCAAAACGCGACCTGCTATTAAATTTTGAAACACCTGTAAACTTGTTGATGAAGGAAGAAAAGATAAAGGGAAATATCCGGCATGCCATTTACATCCCCGTAAAAACAGGCGATCTTTTCAATGATGAAAAAGCAGAAATTTCTTTTAACATTAAAGCGTCAGGAGTAATTGATAAAAGCACGGTTACATTACAAATTAACCCGCAGCAAACAGGCAGGATATGGGACGGCTTTGGGGGTAACTTTAGATTACAGAATCCAAAGACTGATCCGCAGGTAATTGACTATTGTTTGCAAAATATGCGGGTAGCATGGGGACGAGTTGAAATGCCCTGGCGTTTTTGGCAAGTAAATAAAAACGACAATCCTTTGGATGCTGTAAAAAATGGCAGCCTGCATCCTGCTGTTCATAATGCCATGCAAATGGCGCAACGCCTTGGTAAAATGGGGATGCCTGTTATTCTTTCGGCCTGGTCGGCACCAGATTGGGCCATTGTTGGTGCGCCAAAATCCGGGCCGGGACCCGATGGTATTTGGGGCAATCCACTGGACACGAATAATATGCAGTCGATCTATAAATCCATTGCAGATTATGTAAGTGTTTTAAAAGAGCAGTATGGCGTGGAAGTAAGCATGTTCTCTTTTAATGAATCTGATTTGGGTATCAATATTCGCCAGACCGGGCAGGAGCATGCTAGTCTTATCAAAGGGCTGGGCGCTTATTTTGAAGCAAGAGGACTGCAAACAAAAATGCTTCTTGGCGATAATTCTGATGCTACCACTCACGAGTTTATTTATCCAGCTTTGTATGATGCAGCAACACATAAATATATCGGCGCTATTTCGTTTCATTCCTGGCGTGGGTGGGAAAAAGAAACACTGCAAAAATGGGCTGATGCCGCTACAGAATTAAAACGGCCGCTAATAGTTGGCGAAGGCAGTATTGATGCGCAAGCCTGGGGATATCCTGCCATTTTTGAAGAACCGACTTATGCACTCGAAGAAATCAATTTGTATGTGCGTTTGATTAATATTTGCCAGCCCGCTTCTATTTTGCAATGGCAGCTTACTGCAGATTATTCACCCCTTGTTGGCGGTGGTATTTTTGGAAACAGTGAACCGCTTCGCCCCACTCAACGCTTTTTTAATTTAAAGCAACTTGCTTCTATCCCAGGTGGAATGAAAGTAATAAGTGCCAGATCCGACAAACCTGTGGTTTCAGTAGCGGCATTGGCAAATACTGACGGTACAATTTGTTCCTTTCAAATTGTAAACAACGGGCCGGCTAGAAATGCCATTTTAAGCGGCATTCCGGCAGCTGTAAATTTTTTGGAGATCATTACAACTAATAAAGAAAAAAGCATGGCAAAGGGCAGGAAAATAGCTGTTACGAACGGGAAAGCAAGCATCGAGCTGGAAGCAAGAAGTTATATTACGCTTTCAAATGAATAAAGCAGGCATTTTTGCATGAAAGTTTTTCAAAATTTGCCGCGTAATCCGAAGTTTTTTCTACAAACAAGCAGCGGTTATTAACTCAGGCAGGCATACAATTTACCGGCGTTGTAAACAGGAAGAAATTTTCATGAAAAAAATAGTAGCAGCAGTTGTTGTTCTTTGCCTCTTCGCATCATTTTCACCCAAAGAAATAACCTGGGTGGCTATCGGCGATTCCATTACCTATCTTAACGATCATCCGAATGAAACAGGAAATCGCGTTCAAAAAGGATACCTGTCGGCAGTAGTTGATAAATTACCAAATATTCATTATGTCAACCAGGGACATAACGGGTGGACCTCCGTTAAAATAGCAGCGGAAATTGAAAAATTAGGTTTGGTAAAGGCAGATATTTTTTCCGTGTTCTTAGGCACCAACGACTGGTGGTCGGGGCAACCGTTGGGAACCTTGCAGGATTATCAAAATCAAACGGGGTACAAAACAGTTTTTGGTTCTTATCGTATTATTGTAGATAAAATCCGTAGCTTAAATAACGCTGCGAAGATTATTTTGATCACACCAATGCAACGGGGTGATTTTGTTTATTTTGATAATTACAAGAATAATGCACATGGTTCGTACAAGGAAAAAAATGGTCAGGCATTGGAGCAATTTGCAAATGCCGTCATTTCAATTGCAACATATGAAAACTTCGCAGTTGTCGATCTTTATCATAAAAAGCAATTGTCTGTAAAACATCTTGTTAAATACAAGTACCTGAAAGATCCTCAAACAGGAGTATATAAAAATTTTACCTATCCCGCTTATACAAAAATTCCGTTCAATGCTGATTCAGACAAATATCCATATCCTCCGGCAGCGATCGATATCACTTATGACGGGCTACATCCCTCCGATAAAGGAAATGCGATCATTGCTTCTATGCTTGTTGCTATAATGAAAAACTATAATTGAAACTTCACAGAATTGGTAGTTGACAGGATAATTAAAAAGGAAGAGAAAATGAAAAAATCGATTGTTAACGGCTTTATTTTTTTTGTGCTATTACAAATGGCTTTTGTGTTTAAAGGAATATCTCAACCTGAATTGATGAAGTTGAATAGCCAGGAATATCTCGAATACAAGGGGGTAAATGTGATGTTAGCGCATGATTTCTATCCCGAAAGTCACCAGGGTGGTGTTGGGATTATACAAAATGGATTGCGGGTTGCTACAAATGGAGATCTCCGGCTGGAACCTACTCCTGGACAATGGCAACCTACACCAAAAGTTGGTAAACGCGTTATCAATAGAAACACTCAAACAGTGAGTGTACATATGGGATATCCTAATGAAGAACTTGATAGGAAAGGCTTTAACCCGATCATCTATCCTGATTTAAAGTTTGGATATAATATCAGGGTATTACCTTTTGGAAAAGCATTTAAAATTATTGTTGATCTTGATGAGGCATTACCCGCTGAGTGGATAGGGAAAGTGGGATTTAATTTCGAATTATTTCCTGAAATATTGTTTGGTAAATCCTGGTATATGGATCAACAACCGGGCATCTTTCAGCGCCAGGCAAATGGACCTATGTTTACTGATAAAGATGGCGAGTTACAAATTGCACCAATGGCCGTTGGAAAAAGATTAACGATTGCTCCCGAAACAGACCGTCAGCTCATGCAAATTGAAAACCTTACGGGAAGTGATCTGCAATTAATTGATGGCCGGGGTAAACACAATAACGGCTGGTATGTAGTTCGCTCACTGGTGCCACAAGGTGCTACTAAAAATGCTATTGAATGGCTCGTAACACCAAATGCCATCGATGGATGGAAATCAGAACCGGTGATACAGGTTTCGCAGGTAGGCTATCACCCGAAACAACAAAAAATTGCAGTGATTGAACTGGATGCAAATGATAAAAATTTTTTACCGGTTTCGTTGTTAAGAGTGAAAGAGAATGGTGGCTACGAAACGGTTTTAAACAAATCTGCAACCTCATGGGGTAAATTTCTGCGATACAATTACCTGCAATTTGATTTCAGCTCCACCGAAAAGCCCGGTATGTACATTGTAAAATATGGCAAGTATCAAACAAATCCTTTCCAGGTAAGTAGCGATGTTTATAGTCGCAATGTTTGGCAGCCAACGCTCGAATATTTTTTGCCTGCTCAAATGTGTCATATGCGGGTGAATGAACGTTACCGTGTATGGCATGGCTGGTGTCATATGGATGATGCCAGGATGGCTCCAACAGATTCTACGCTTTTTGACGGCTACATACAGGGTTCTTCAACGTTAACGAATTATAAGCCAGGTGATAATGTGCCGGGTTTAAATCGTGGTGCCTGGCATGATGCCGGTGACTTTGATTTAAGAGTCGAATCACAGGCTGAAACAGTACAGGGTTTGGCACAGGCCTATGAACAATTTGATGTTAAGTATGACAACACTTCTATAGATCAAAAAAATGCTGTTGTTGAAATTCAAACACCCGATGGCAAGCCCGATTTGCTGCAACAGATGGAGCACGGCCTATTATCAATTATTGGAGGATACAAAGCAATGGGCCGTTTATACCGCGGTATAATTGAACCTACCAAACGACAATATGTTTTATTAGGTGATCCCGCAAATCTTTCAGATAATATTCCTTTCAAAAACAACGGAAACAATGCTGTTCCTGAAGTCGGCCTTCCCGGCTCACCGGATGATCGTTGGGTATTCACAGAAGAAAACCCGGGCCGCGAATTAAACGTGGCTGCCTGCCTGGCAACTGCAGCAAGAGTGATCAAAACTTACAATGATACTTTGGCACAACAAAGTCTTTCAATTGCAGAGGAATTGTGGAATGTTACCAAAGAAAAAAATCCAATGGCAAGAGTTGAACTGGCAGTTGAATTACTGCTTACAACAAAAGAGAAAAAGTATGCAGATTTCCTAATTGCAAACTCGGCAGAAATAGCAAAATCGTTTGCCCAATCGGGTTATGTAGTCGGAAAGGCTTTAACGGTAGTCAACAATCCTGCTTTTACAAAAGCCATCACCGATGCTGCAAAAGCTTATTATGCAAACATCGTATTGCAGGGGAAGAAAACGCCTTATGGTGTTCCATATGAACCAAATATTTGGGGAGCAGGCTGGGGTATTCAAAACTTTGGTTACCGTCAATATTTTTTACATACTTCGTTCCCGGAGATCTTCCCGAAAGACTACATGTTGCATGCGATGAATTTTATATTAGGTTGCCATCCGGGATCAAATACAGCTTCGTTTGCATCTGGAGTGGGTTCCCGTTCAGTTACAACAGGCTATGGTTTTAACCGGGCCGACTGGTCGTATATCCCTGGTGGAATAGTTTCCGGAACGGCTTTAATCAGGCCCGATTTTCCGGAGTTATTAAACTGGCCATTTTTGTGGCAACAAACAGAATATGTTCTGGGTGGTGGCACTACCGATTACCTGTTTTTAGTATTGGCTGCCGATCATCTTTTAAATGAGAAGTAAGTATATATTTAAATTTTAATACAAGTGATATCTTTAAACTTTTGATAAAACGGCAGACATGAGAAAATCTTTAGCTGTTTTTATAATCGTTTTATTAAGCATTAAGGTGATAGGGCAACCAGGTACTCAGAAGGAGCGACTGGAAATTGCTGCAGCAATGGAATTTTCCATGAATGCAGAACTGCTCGATAAATATTACCCGGCGAGTTATGATAGCTTGTATGGTGGATTTCTAACCGCTTTCACCCACGATTTTAAATTAACCGGTCCGCAGGATAAATTTATTGTTACGCAGGCAAGGCATGTATGGACTACATCTCTTGCATCAATTATCTATCCCGGAAAATCCTACTTTCTTGCAAGTGCCGCCAACGGTTTTAATTTTCTCAAAGAAAAAATGTGGGACAAACAGTATGGCGGTTTTTACAATCTTACAGATCGAACCGGAAAGGTAAAAACATCAGGAAATATTGTAGTAAAAGAAGCTTATGGAAATGCATTTGCCATTTATGGATTAACTGCTTATTTCAATGCTTCAAAAGACACCGCTGCACTAGATCTTGCAAAGCAAACATTTCTATGGCTGGAAGCGCATAGTCATGATAAAACAAACAAAGGATATTTTCAACATTTGCAAAACGATGGCACTCCGGTAAACCGGCCAGCCGGATTACCCGTAAATAATGCAACCGGGTATAAGGACCAAAATTCTTCCATTCATTTATTAGAAGCTTTTACATCACTGTACGAAGTGTGGCCTGATAATTTATTAAGAGAACGACTGTATGAAATGCTGGTTTTGATCAGGGATACAATGGTGAATAACAAAGGATACTTGCAATTATTTTTTACTCCGGATTGGAAACCCATATCCATCTGTGATTCTTCAGAAGGATTTGTTAGGAAGTATAAAAGCATCGATCATGTATCATTTGGCCATGATGTTGAAACTGCCTTTTTAATGCTTGAAGCCTCACATGCTTTGCATTTGAAAAACGATTCCACTACTTTAATTATTGCTAAACGAATGGTTGACCATGCATTGGCAAACGGGTGGGACAACGACCTGGGCGGGTTTTATAACGAAGGCTATTATTTTAAAAACAAACCCGGTATCACAATTGTGTTCGACAGCAAAAACTGGTGGGCCCAGGCAGAGGGATTAAATAGTTTATTGATGATGGCTGACTTATTCCCGTCAGATAGTATGCAGTATTATGATCACTTTAAAAAGTTGTGGCAATACACGCAATCTTATCTTATCGATCACGTAAACGGCGACTGGTATGAAGAAGGTCTTGATAAAGAGCCACAGCGAAAAACTGGTCTTAAAGCTCATATTTGGAAAAGCACCTATCACAACTTCAGGAGTTTGAACAATTGTATTAAGCGACTACGTGCAAACGAGTAACACTCATTAAATAGATATAAACAAACTTTTTAAAGTAAGTTATTATATGAAATTCAAACTGTTTCAGGTCGCCGTCGTATTTACCTTTCTATTTGCTGGTTGCGCAGCTTCAAAAAATAAATCTGCTACTACTAATTCGTTGCCAGCTACCGAATTGCATCCGTTTGGAAGAACTTTTATTGATAACAATGAAAAATTACAACTTATAAGTTCCGCTGTGCATGTTGGTTTTAGTTTTAAGGGTGATTCCTGCAGCATCTATGCATCATTGAATAATTTGGGCGCACATAATTACTTGCAGTACGAACTGGATGGGGTGTATCAAAAACGGATCAGGATAGGCGGGAAAGATACAAGTCCAATTGTTATCAAAGCCACGTCAAAAGGCAAGCATACCGTGTGGCTTTACAAAGCAACGGAAGCACATACAGGAAATATCGGAATCGAAAAAATCATTGGGAATAATATCACTGCTTTAAGCGTAAAACCCGCGCCCATAATTGAATTTATTGGTAACAGCATTACCTGTGGTGCTGCATCAGATCCATCAGAAATTCCTTGCGGTTCGGGCCAATATCACGACCAGCATAATGCTTATATGGCTTATGGCCCGGGGGTTGCAAGAGCATTAGAAACTAACTATCTATTAAGCAGTGTAAGTGGCATTGGTGTCTATCGCAACTGGAACAGTGATGGCCCCACCATGCCGCAGGTATATGAGAAGGTAGACTTCCAGGAAAACAACCTTCAGTTCTGGAATTTCGATACATATAAACCAAAAATCGTCAGCATCGCTTTGGGCACAAATGATTTTAGCAAAGGAGACGGGAAAAAGCCAAGGCTTCCATTTGATTCAACAGCTTTCATTGGCAATTATGTTCAATTCATACAAATCGTCCGTTCAAAATATCCCGGGGCACAAATTGCTTTACTAAGTAGCCCCATGGTAACTGGTAATGCACGGGTTATTTTGCAAAATTGCCTAAATACTGTAAAGCAAAAAGTAGATGAAATGTACCCTGCTCAAAAACCTTTAAACCTGTTTTTTTTTGATCCTATGCAGGCGCATGGTTGTGGTGGTCATCCAAATGTGGAGGACCATGCTATTATGGCCAAACAGTTGACTCCTTTTTTTAAAACACTGCTTTCTCAATAATTGAGCCCGATATTATTTGAGAATGGCACGATATAAGAGTAAGAATCTGATTAGCTATGTTGGCCTGATTTCTTTTTCACTCTAATGACTTTTCAAAATGGATACCAGGAGCTTTCTATCAAAGGATCAAATTGGTTCGATGGATGCAGTTGCTTTACGGCAACATTTTGTATGCGATAAATTGTTTGCCGATAACACTATCAAGTTTGTATTAATAGCTTATGATGATGTAATTATCGGTGGCGCAAAGCCATTGAATGGAAAATTGCAGCTGGAAAACGATCCGGTATTGGAATCGGAATACTTCCTCGAAAAACGCGAGTTGGGAATTATAAATGTTGGTGGTGCAGGATTAGTATCGGCAGACGGTGTTGTTTATGACATGTCGTATCTAAGCTGCATCTACCTGGGCCGGGGATCTACAGATGTAAGCTTTATATCAGTTGATCCGGGTGATCCCGCTTTATTTTACATGGTATCTACCCCCTGCAATCATGCGTTTGCAAACAGGCAAATAACACAGGAAGAAGTTACACCGGTAGATCTTGCCATTATCGGTCATAATGAATTACCATTGGAATACAAATACATTTATGAAAACGGGACTTCCAGTTGTAATTTATTAATGGGTGTTACAATCGTTAGAAATGGAAACCTGCTTAATGGTATAGAAACAACTTCGCATGAAAATTGTACAAGGGTTTATTTTTATTTTAACCTGGAAGAAAATTCTATCACACATGCAATTGGTGAAACGGCTAAATTAACCACCCTGCCTATCAGGAATCACGAGGCCATTATCACACCACCCCGGCATATATCCGGTTGCTGCCATCCTGGTAATTATGCATTTGTTTGGGCGATAGCTGCCGAAAATCAACCAGTTGCCAATGCATAGGTTTCGCCGGAAAATTAACTACGATCTATACGTTTAAATGTTTGTTACCCACTAGTAACAAATAAAATACCATCCAATATCAGCGGCTCTCAGCTTTTGTGAATTTTCTATTGAATTACTGCGTTTAATATATATTTGTTTGGTAAACGAAAGCATCAAAAGATGTAAAACAATCCAGTCCGAAAAACCCAACGTTCAACTTCAATCAAGTAAGTTTCTTTAGAAAGAAACCAATGCTTTAACTAAGGCCACCAACGGTCAATAAATACAAACCCGTTTCAACCGAACTACTGCCAGGTTTCCATAAGGTGCACCGCTTATCCATATTGTTGTTCCTGGCAACCAGGTCAATGGACTATTCATTTCCTAAAAACAACAAATTTATTTTATGGGATTCGCTGAATTATTTATGAGTTACTGGTGGATATTGCTCCTCCTTGTTTGTCTGTTATTATACAAAGTTATTCTGCGTGTTTTCTTTGGAATGGTGATCGTGCCGGAAAATCGGATAGGCCTTGTTACAAAAAAATTCGTGCTGGTGGGTGCCAACCGCGAACTGCCCGATGGTCGCATTATTGCAACCCTTGGCGAAGCGGGTTTCCAGGCAAAAACATTGGCCCCCGGTTTGTTTTGGGGTATGTGGCCATGGCAATACGGCGTTGATATGGTGCCGTTTACCGTGATAACAGAAGGGAAAATTGGCCTTGTACTTTCAAAGGATGGTGCTGAAATTCCAACAGGCCGCATATTGGCCCGCCGGGTGGAAAGCGACAATTTCCAGGATGCACAAAAGTTTCTTGACAATGGTGGCCAACGTGGCCGTCAAACAGCTTATATCACGGCCGGTTCTTATCGTATAAATACCTTCTTGTTTGAAGTGGCTGTTACCGACCAGATTATCATCCAGGAAAACATGGTGGGTATTATTACAACCATGGACGGCCAGCCTATTACGCAGGGCCAGATTGCGGGTAAGAATGTGGAAGGCCATAACAACTTCCAGGACATAGACACTTTTATGAACAATGGCGGTTGCCGTGGTTTGCAACCCCAGGTAGTGCTCGCAGGTAGCTACTACATCAACCCGTGGGCCGTTCAAATAGAACAAAACCCGATGACGGATATTCCAATCGGTTATGTAGGCGTAATGATTAGTTATATTGGTGAAGATGGAAAGGACCTGACCGGAGATTCATTCAAACATGGTAACATCGTAAGCAAAGGTTTCCGCGGTGTATGGATGGAACCACTCGGACCTGGTAAGTATCCTGTGAATAAATATACTACAAAAGTAGAACTGGTGCCTACTACCAACCTTGTTTTAAACTGGGCGAATGCACGTAGTGAAAGTCATAATCTTGATAAAAATTTAAGTACAATTACGGTTCGTTCGAAAGACGGGTTCCCGTTTAATCTCGACGTGGCGCAGATCATTCATATACCCGCAAGTGAAGCGCCAAAAGTGATCGCAAGGTTTGGTAGTATGGTGAACCTGGTTAGCCAGGTGCTGGAGCCTACTATCGGTAACTATTTTAGAAACAGTGCGCAGGACAGTGACGTAATCAGCTTTTTAAGTACCCGTAAAGAGAGACAACAAGCTGCAAAATTCCATATTAAAGAAGTGCTGGATGAATACAACGTTAACGCAGTAGATACCTTGATTGGTGATATTGTGCCGCCCGAAGCTTTGATGAAAACTTTGACCGATCGTAAGATTGCGGAAGAAGAACAAAAAACCTATCAAACACAAAGAATGGCGCAGGAACAACGCCAGGGTATGGAGAAGGAAACCGCTATTGCCGACATGCAAAAAGAAATCGTAAAAGCAAGCCAGAGTGTGGAAATTGCACAACGTACTGCAGATGCAACGGTTAAGAAAGCGGAAGGTGATGCTACCAGTTTGAAACTCAATGTAAACGCCGAAGCTGAAGCAACAAAAATGCGTGCAAATGCAGAGGCAGAAGCTACGAAGGCAAGGGCTGGTGCACAAGCAGAAGCAACCCGTTTAAATGCCAGCGCGGAAGCCGAGAAAATCAGTAAAACTGGTTTGGCGGAAGCGGAAAAAATTATGGCAATTGGTAAGAGTACGGCTGATGCTTACGATCTGCAGGTAAAAGCCATGGGTGGCGATAACTTTACCCGTTATAAAGTGACAGAAGAAATTTCAAAAGGTAAAATCAAGATCATTCCTGACATCCTGATTGGTGGTGGAAATGGAACTGACGGCGGCCTGAATGGTTTAATGGGCATGCAATTATTAAAGATGATCCAGGATGATAAAAAGGAAAATATTCCTGCAGTAATTCTTACAAAAGACTAATGAACTCCTGCTGAAATAATAAAGAGAACGGTGTCACCTTACATCGTTCTCTTTGTTTGTAAAAACATGTTTGCACATGGCAGGAATAAATGGGCGTTGATTTGATTTGTGCCAGTGATGGAATATATTTTCACTTTTATTTCTTACTTACAATAACTTTTAATTGTGAAAGAACTGCAGGCAATTACAGAAGAACCGAAACAAACGCAAACACATTATTATACCATCCCGATGCAATACCGGGTTATGGAAAATCTGCATATTGTTTTCTGGCTTTTAAAAGATATCAGCTGGTGCCTGATCTGGAAACCATTGGGAATACTGATGATTTTTCCTACGCTGATCATATCATTGGTTATTGCCTGGCGTACCCGCCATATAGTTTCGGAGCTTTGCCATAATGCTGCCATTTCACTTTGGATTACAGCCAACAGTTACTGGATGATCAGCGAGTTTCTTGGTTTCGATGAGAAGACAGCTTTAGGTAATATCACCTATAAAAATCTTGCTATCGTTCCATTTCTTTCGGGTTTACTTATACTTGCTTTTTACTACCTGTTTTGGTTGCCCAGGCATAAAGAGGAGTGAGTTGTGAGTGATGAGTGGTGAATTGCTTGTTTTAGTCTGTTTTAATCTTGCCAGCCATAAAGGCGGTTACCAAACCTAAGCAGGAAACCAATGCAAAAGACCAGCGCAAACTACTTGCCTCCGCTATAAAGCCAATAATGGGAGGGCCGAGTAAGAATCCGAAGAAACTGATGGAAGAAACAGCTGCCAGTGCAATGCCGGGACTCATTGTTTTTGATCGTCCGGCAAGACCATACACCGTAGGTACCACTGATGATACACCAAAACCTACCAGCAAAAACCCAATCGTGGCAGGTATTAAGTAGGGAAAAATTATTGATACCAGTAAACCAACGGTAATTAATATTCCGCTCAAACGCAACATAGGTTTTACCCCAAAACGATTGATCAAACGATCGGTAGTAAAACGCCCTGCAGCCATTGTGCACATAAAGGCTACATAGCCAATAGTCGTTTTACTTTCTGGTGCCAGTACAACCGTTTTAAAGTAAACGCCGCTCCAATCAAACATGGTTCCTTCGCAAGCCATGCATGCAAACGCTATTATGCCAAATTTTAAAATGGTTTTATCGGGCTTTGCAAACAGTGTTTGTTTGCCATTGTGCGGTGGATCTTTTGGTACCGCATAGCGATGTCCAACCAATACAATCAACATCATTAATGCGGCAATTATGATAAAATGTGTTAGCGGTGACATGCCTGCACTGACCATAAGCGTACCGATGCCGGCCCCTGCAAAACCTGCCAGGCTCCACATACCATGAAAGGAGGCCATAATGGTTCTTCCATAAGCCGACTCCACGCTAACAGCCTGGGTATTTACCGAAATATTCATAAGGTTTCCTAGCAGCCCAAAAAAGAAAAGACCCAATGCGAGCTGCCAAACCTCGTTGGTTAATCCCAGCGATACCAGTATCAGCGGGTACATGATTGTTGAAAGCGTGAGGGTTGCTTTACTACCGTATTTGGTAACAGCCCAGCCGGCCAGTGGCAAACCGGTCATCAGCCCGATAGGTAACGCCAACAAAATGGTTCCCAATGCGCCATCACTAAGGTGAAGGTGTTCTTTGATATGCGGGATTCGGCTGGCCCAGCTGGCAAAAGTGATGCCCGCCAGGAAAAAGAAGGCACTCACCGCGATCCGGTAGGTGCGGGGGTTAGTTATTGAAAGGCTGATGTTCATTAATGTAAATTTTAAGCAGTTAAATTCAAGACTCCTCGTTTCACTTTTCACTTCTCCCGTTTCACCTACAAAATCTGTATTCCCAGTGCTTTGTAAGGTGCAAAACTTTCATCAGTATTACTGATTTCAGTGATAATGGTATCGACATCTGCCAGGTCGCATACTTTAAAAGATTCTGCCGTTCCAATTTTATCGTGCGTAGTAATAGCAACTACTTTATTGGCTGATTGTAACATTACCCGTTTGGTTTCTGATTCGTCAAAATTTGGAGCGGTAACACCTAGTTGAAGGTGTAAACTGCAAATGCCCGTGAAGCAGATATCTACCCGAACTTTCTCCAGTAACCTTAGCGTTTCCATACCCATGGTTACCTGCGAGCTTTTAAAAATCCTTCCGCCAGCCAGTATAACCTCCACCAACGGGTGCTCCATTAAAGCATTTGCTACCGGGATGCTATTGGAGATTACAGTAAGCGGCATATTCAACGGCAACAAGCTTGCCAATTTGAAAGTGGTAGTACCACCATCCAGCAAAATAGTGCTGCCCGGCTGGATCAGTTCGAGCGCCTTTTGTGCGATAATAGTTTTTTGTTCTTCGGAAGCATTAACCCGCTCTTTAAATGAATGTTGCTTTTTATTAGGAGAATGAGGAACGGCACCGCCCCGCACTTTAGAACACAAGCCGTTACGGTCAAGGGTTTCTATGTCCCGCCGGATGGTATCTTCCGAAACATTGAGGCTCAGGCTTAGGTCTCCAAGCTTTACAACCTGGTTGGCATGTAGCTTTTGCAGAATAAAATCAAGCCTTTCTTCTTTTAACATGTTGCAATATTATGCAACAATTTGCAATAAGCAGGAATATTGCATGTTTATTTGCATATTATTGCACAATGAAAAGGAAAATTATTGCAGTTGACATGGATAATGTAATGGCTGATGTTACCTCGCAATTGGCCGACTGGTATTTTGACAGAACAGGTGTTCGTGTAAATGAAGCGGAAATGATCGGCAAGGAAGAGACCGCTGTTTATCCCGACGGAGCTTTGGCAAGAAGTTTCTTGTATGAACCGGGCTTTTTTTTCGGGATCAAAGTGATGAAAGACTGCCAGGAAGTGCTGGCTGAAATGAATAAAGTGCACGATGTCTTTATTGTTTCAGCTGCCATGGAATTTCCGAATTCATTACCTGAGAAATACGAATGGCTGCAGGTACACTTTCCTTTTCTTGGCTGGCAGCAATTTGTGTTTTGCGGCAGTAAAACTATCGTAAGAGCCGATTACCTGGTAGATGATCATCTTAAAAACCTGGATTTTTTTATGGGAAACAGTATTTTGTATACTGCACCGCATAACCAGTTAGTTACAGGATACCAGCGGGTAAACAACTGGCAGGAGCTGGCAGATCTTTTCCTGTAAACAGCTAATTTTTGTTCAGCATTGGGATGCCGTTCCAGTGTGCGACGCAACGATGTTGATAGTGTTGCCACTGCCCGGGCAAAAAAAATTCTCGCTATACCAAGCAGTGTTATATCGCTCAGCCACTTCCCAATAAGGGGTTACACCATGCAATAGGGCATACGCTTATATTTGCACGCTTTTAAAACAGGTTTCCTGGTATCTCCCTTGAAAGCAACTAATTGCAATCAATATCATGTACAGAACTCATACCTGCGGACAACTCCGCATTGCTGATGTAAATTCCGAAGTAACCCTGTCTGGCTGGGTGCAAACTATTAGAAAATTTGGCGCCATTACGTTTGTGGATCTTCGCGACCGCTATGGCATTTCCCAGTTGTTATTTGGCGAAGAACTGAATGCTTTATTGGATGAAACGCCTTTGGGCCGCGAATTTGTGCTGCAGGCCACCGGTATTGTTTCCGAAAGAAGTAGTAAAAATCTACAGATACCTACAGGTGAAATAGAGATCAGGATCAAATCCTTCAAAATTTTGAACCGGTCGGCCGTTCCGCCGTTTACTATCCAGGATGAGACAGATGGTGGCGATGACTTGCGGATGAAATATCGCTTCCTCGATCTTCGCCGTAACCCGGTAAAAAAGAACCTCGAATTGCGTTATGCCGTAAACCGTGCTACCCGGGATTACCTGCACCAGCAGAGTTTTATGGATATCGAAACGCCTTTCCTGATTAAATCTACTCCCGAAGGAGCCCGCGATTTTGTGGTGCCTTCCAGGATGAATGCCGGCCAATTTTATGCTTTGCCGCAAAGCCCGCAAAGCTTTAAGCAATTACTGATGGTAAGTGGTTACGACCGTTATTACCAGATCGTAAAATGCTTTAGGGATGAAGATCTGCGTGCCGATCGTCAACCGGAATTTACCCAAATAGATTGTGAAATGAGCTTTGTAGAACAGGAAGATATTCTTGCCATGTTTGAAGGGCTGATAAAATATATTTTCAAAGCGGTTAAGGGAATCGATTATACCGAAATCGTTGAACGCATGACCTGGGAAGAAGCCATGTGGCAATATGGCAACGATAAACCTGATATCCGTTTTGGATTGAAGCTGGCCAATTTCAAATTTCCACTTACAGCATTTCCATCAAAAGCTTCGGCACTCGAAAATATTCCTGCCGGAATTGGTAATAGCAGCACAGGCTTTGGCGTTTTTGATAATGCTGAAACAGTAGTGGCAATAGCTGTTCCTGGTTGTGCCAATTATACACGTAAGCAAACCGATGAACTGGTAGAATGGGTGAAAAGGCCACAAATTGGAATGCAGGGTTTGGTATTTATCAGGGTGAATGAAGACGGGACTTATAAAAGCAGCGCCGATAAGTTTTTTGATGAAGAAAAATTAAAAGCAATCGCTGAGACAACCGGTGCAAAACCTGGAGACCTGGTTTTGATTTTAGCAGGTAGGGAAGAAAAAACCCGTAAGGCCATCAGCGATCTGCGGATGTATATGGGAACGAGGCTTGGTATGCGCAAAGACAATGAGTACAAATTGCTTTGGGTACTCGATTTTCCTTTGTTTGAATATGCGGAAGAAGACAACCGCTGGGTGGCGAGGCATCATCCTTTTACCAGCCCTAAACCCGATCATATTAATGTAATGATCAACAACAGCCCGGTAATTCAAAATGCCGCTGAATACCTTAATCACCCCTATGCCGGTATTAAGGCAAATGCCTATGATATGGTCTTAAATGGCAATGAAATTGGAGGTGGAAGTATCCGGATCTTCCAGCGCGAACTGCAGGAAAAGATGTTTGCAGCTTTAGGTATGGATGCCGAAGAACAACAGCACAAATTTGGTTTTTTACTAGGTGCTTTTGAATATGGTGCACCGCCGCATGGTGGTATTGCTTTTGGTTTCGACCGGCTTTGTGCTATCCTCGGTGGTAGTGAAAGTATTCGTGACTTTATAGCATTTCCTAAAAACAATGCAGGTCGCGATGTAATGCTGGATGCACCTTCCACCATAGATGAAAAGCAATTCCAGGAACTTCAGATTAAGCTTGATTTAAAATAATGAACCGACTATCTATTTATCGTTTTGTAAGCTACCTGCTATTGCCCATTGGCACTTTACTCGGTTTGGCTACTTTGATCGCCTTGTTTGTTGCGCTGGGAAATATGGCCATGTTGCTCTCGTTGTTTCTAACAGGGGCAACGGTTATTTATATTTTCTCAAGTTTCGTTTTCCTTAGAAAGGGAATAGAGAAAGGTATCGTAAGTAAGAAGTTTTTGAAAGACCTGATAAAAGTAAATGCATTTGTTACCTTGTTTTTTGCAATTATGGGTGTTATGCAGGGGATATTAGTATTACTTAACCCCACAGCAACCAGGCTCTTAATTGACAATATGCTTGCCATGCAACCGGAAGGCTCCCCGCCTTTGGGTGCTGACCAACTGATGCAGGTAATGAAAGGGGTATTGTATTTCATGATTATACTGGGTAGTTTATTGTTGTTTCATATCGGGTCAACTTTCAGGTACCTGAAACAACATGCTGCTTTATTTACAGAAGAATAAACAGCATTTTATCAAAATATTTAAAAGCGGTTGATTATTCAGCCGCTTTTTTTTTGGGCTATTCTTTTCCATTTTACAATTCGCCAAAAATATAGTATATTTTAAATGAATATGATATTTTTTAATAAATTTCTCATAATCCGCCTATTTTTGGCAGAATAGAAAAACATATTTGTTTTTTGGTTTCATTTTTCTACGATTGTTGCGGTATGAATGAAAATCATCTTATTTTCATTGTATGCCTACTATTTCTCCAATACAAAATATCACCGGTTGGGATGAGATGTTTACCAACGAGGGTGTTCGGGAACGATACCGCCAGGTAATGGATTCGTTGCAGCAAATGAGTCTTAGTACATTAGATATTAAAGACAGGCAGGCTTCCGATTTTTTCATGAACCAAGGTATCACATTTACCGTGTATAGTGACAATGAAGGTATAGAGCGCATCTTCCCCTTTGATATTATTCCTCGTATGATAACCAGTAACGAATGGAAGAAAATTGAGGCGGGTATCAAGCAGCGGTTGAAGGCATTGAATATGTTTTTAAAAGACATTTACAATGAGCAGCAGATTATAAAGGATGGCATTATACCGGCCAGCCTGGTAGCCAGTTGCCCGCATTTTTTGAAAGAAGTTGTTGGTATAAAAGTGCCGCACGATATTTATGTGCATATATCCGGGATCGACCTGATACGAGGTGCAGATGGTGTTTTTTATATATTGGAAGATAATCTTCGTACGCCAAGTGGCGTAAGCTATATGCTCGAAAACAGGGAAGTTACCAAGCGTATTTTCCCGGAAATGCTGGTGGCAAACCAGGTACGAACCGTTAGTAAATATCCCTTACTGCTGCATAAAATTCTTTCCTCTCTTTCGCACCGTGGCGTAGATCATCCTAACGTTGTTTTATTAACCCCGGGCGTTTATAATTCAGCTTATTACGAACATACTTTTTTAGCGAGGCAAATGGGCGTTCCGCTGGTAGAAGGAAGAGACCTGGTGGTAGACAAACAAAAAGTATATATGAAAACCACTACCGGTTTGCAACAGGTAGATGTAGTATACCGTAGGCTGGATGATGAATTTATTGATCCGCTGGTTTTCAGACCAGATAGCATGTTGGGTGTGCCGGGAATAATGAGCGCCTACAGGAAAGGAACTGTATCGTTGGTTAATGCTGTGGGAAATGGTGTTGCCGATGACAAAGCCGTGTATGTGTATGTTCCCGACATGATAAAATACTACCTGAACGAAGAACCTATTCTGCCAAATGTTCCTACCTATCGTTTGGAGAATGAAGAAGCCAGGGAACACGTGTTTGCTAATCTCGAAAACATGGTGGTAAAAGAAACCAATCAAAGTGGTGGATACGGAATGTTAATGGGAAACAAAGCGACCGAAAAAGAAATGGACGATATCAAAAAAGCCATAACTGAAAATCCAAGAAACTTTATTGCACAACCTATTATAAGACTTAGCACCGTGCCTTGTTTGATCGATGGAAAATTGCAGCCAAGGCATGTCGATCTGCGGCCTTATGCCTTGTGTGGCGCCGATGTAATAGAGATTGTGCCCGGAGGTTTAACCCGTGTAGCTTTACGCGAGGGAAGCCTGGTAGTTAACTCTTCACAAGGCGGTGGAAGTAAGGATACCTGGGTGGTGGATTTTGAAGGATAGTTTTGGTTAATTAGTTGATTAGTTGATTGGTTAATTAGTTGATTGGTTGATCTGTATTCCCTTATCACATTATCACATTATCAAATCATCACATTATCGTCATCACATTAGAATATTAGAATATGAGCATGCTGAGCCGGAT
>JAZKGP010000021.1:0-9498 GCA_040385845.1 Bacteroidota bacterium
GTGAGTGGTGAGTGGTGAGTGGTGAGTGGTGAGTGGTGAGTGGTGAGTGGTGAGTATTAAAAGTGGGTGTAGAAGATACAACTTACAATCTAAAAATTCAGACATTTATTTTTGCAAATTTGATATGGTTTTTGCAAACTTTATATTGTTACTGTATGATGTTGTGATTAAATCTTTTCTTATTGAATGTACTCATTTTTTACTCCGGCGAATCAACCAGTCAGTGATAACTAATCAACCAGTTAACTAATCAACCAACCAGCTAGTTACCCGAAAGCCGTTTTTCCAATTGTTCCAGCTGGCTGATTAATTGTTGTTTTTGTGCCTGGAGGGCAATGATTTCTTTTTCCTGTTCCTGCAATGCTTTTATAGCAATTACTCCAAAACTGCTATAATCCATAACATGCGCATCATTGATAGGTTGGCCATTGCGGTTATGATCTGTTACCTGGTGTACCATCAGGGGGAAAAGAGGTTTTACATCCTGGGCAATCATGCCTATCGATTGTTCATGCCGTGGGTTATTGCGGGCCATTTCATAACGAACAGTCTTCAGTTTTTTTAATTTTTCAAGTACCGGATCCATGGGTTCAATTTCTTTTTTTAAGCGCTCGTCACTCAATACAACCAGGGCGCCATCCCAGTAGCGAAAACGGCTTTTTCCCACGTTGTTGTAATACAGGTCCAATACCATCCCCATTCCGTTATTAAGTGTGTTGATCCAGTTTACAGCCATACTCCAGCGATAGTTGTATGCATCTACCATTGTAAAAGCTTTCGCTCCGTTTGGCTGCCATACTTCGATGGTATAAAATGGATTATGGTTATTGATGCCTATATGGGAAGAAGTGGTACCTGCCAATACTTTTCCATTAGGTATTTTGTTGATGTATACGGTGCCGCCATCTTTGCCTGAACGTATATATGTGTCCTCATTGGTGTAATAATTAAAATGCGACCAGTGAGTTGTACCAGCAAATACAACAGACCCATCTACATTAGCAGCGTCGCCGCGTGCAACAACCAATGTTGCGTTGGTATAATCAGTTCGTATACCAGTATTTCCATTGTTGGCAATCGTAATGGCTCTTACACCACCCGGGGTAGAGGCATTGGCGTTTCCACTGGGGAACATATCGAAAGCATAGCTGCCTGAATTGTAATCAAAATATTGAATGGCAGCATAGCCATTAGCCATGTATTTGCCTTGTGAGCCGGGAACTACGTCATCACGATATTGGTTAAAGCCAATCGTTGGCCAGTTTCGCTGAAAAGAAACTCCATTATTCTCCGATCCAAACAGTGCCATAGTGGCGCTTCCCGGGAATGCCACTCCATCTACTTCCAGCTTTCCACGGGTGACAGCATTAAGACCGATACCAACATTCTGCGCACTTACACTAAGGCAACCGGTTGCTAATATTAAAAACAATACCTGTTTCATAAGTTGCAATTATTTTTTAGGTGTTGCTATTTTTTGTTCTATGAGATAAAGGCGCTTATTGATCTCAGCAAGGTCTTTGTCAAGTTCATTGATCTGTACCTGTTCTTCCTGGATACCCTTTACTGCAATTACATGGAAACCCGAATAATCCAATCCCAAAAGATCGGCAGAGTTATTCATACCCGACGAAACCAGTTGAGGGAAAAGCAGTTGTACATTTTGCGCTAAAAATCCCATGCTTCTTCCCTGGCCCTGAACGGCATCTTTCATCTTATAAGTAACCGGCTTAAGTTGCATCAGTTTATCCAGGAGTGATGGAAGTGTACTAATATTTGTTTTCAACCTTGCATCAGATACGGGATGCAATGATCCGTCGATATATGAAAAATAAGTACGTACGCTGTTGCCATAGTAAAGATAAAAATTAGCAGGACCTCCATTTGCTACCCGCCATTCCCAGGGAAGATCTGTACGAAATGTATTGGTGAGCTCCATACCGCCATTGCTTTGCCGAACTTCCAGTGTTATGGGTGGCACATAACCATTTGTATTCAGGCCGAGTGTAGCAGAGCCATCCCCAAAGATTACTTTACCATTAGCTACGTCATTCAAAATAACATGACTACCCGGTTTGCCTCCACGGATATGAGTATTTTCTGTAGGACCATAGTTGAAGTAGGTATGGTAATTTGTTCCTACAAAAATGGCAGTGCCTTCATAGCCTGTACCACGTCCGACGTCTAATTCAGCGCTTCCACCAACACCTGTGCTTAAAATCTGGAAACGGTTGTTTCGTGTAAAATGCCATGCACGAATACCGGCTGGCAGTGCTGTATTATACGATCCGCTGGGGTGAAGGGTAAGGCTGAGACCATTGGCAAGACCAGCATCATCGTGTATGAATTTCCAAACGGCAGCGAATCCATTATCCATGTACCGGCCGTAGGTTGAATTATCGAAATACTGGTTCATGCCAATGCCCGGGTAATTACGGTGAAGTGAAATGCCATGCTCGGAACCAAAAAAGCCGCTGGTATAGCCGGTTCCTGCAACTCCCCAAACTTCAAGTTTAGCACGGGTAGGATTATTAACACTGATTCCTACGTTCTGCGTTTTGGCTTGTATGAAAAGCGACAACAGTGTTGCGATGTAAAGCAAATGTTTCATAGCAATCTTTAATTGGCGGTGTTGATTTGTTGTTTCTTATCCAGCAATCTCTGCGCCTGATCAATCCTTTGCTGAATGTTGGTTACCTGCGCTTTTAACTGGTCTACTTTTAATTGTTGTTCCTGTATGGCACGAATGGCGAGTGGCCCCAGTGCATTGTAATCAATCGTATACAGATCTTTTAAACCGCCATATCCCAGGTCGTCACCTTCTATATGCCCGGTGATCTCGGGAAAGACCAATCTTGCTTCCTGCGCAATTAAACCAATGCTTTGTAAATGCCCCGGGTTATCAAATTTAATTTCGTACTGGCTTGGTTTTAGTTGCAGGATGCCGGTGAGTGCTGAAGTAACTGGTTGAACATTGTTTTTCACTCTCTTGTCACTGTAGTAATAATATTTGCCATCGCCCTGGTAAAAATTTCCAAGGTTGCCTCCGTTATAATACACGTACATATCGCTGGCATTTTCGGTAAAGTTTTTCTCTACAAATAATTCCCAGTAGTTGAAACTTGGATTAATAAGCGCAAGCCCCCTGCCATTGTATTGTTTTACTTCAAAGATGTCGGTAGGGTCGGTATTGATGCCTACTTTGACATTCCCATTTGTGTAACCAAGCAGTAAGTTTCCACCTAATTTGTCGTTCAGTAAAACAACAGCACCTGCTTTACCCGCATTAATATAAGTGTTTCGATAAGGAAGGTTAACACCTGCCTGTTCGTAAAAAAGTGAATTGTATTGGGTTCCCCTCAAAATCGCCGCAGGAAGGCCATTAACGGGATTCCCCACGAAAAGGGAGGCATTGGCTTCGCCTGCATCGATCGATACATTGCCATTTTGACGGATAGTCATTCTGCGGACCTGGGTACTTTGCGAATTTGGGCTGAAAGTTGCGCCAACGACATCCATATTAAAGCTGCCGTTGTTCATATCGAGGTATTCTACCCAGCCTCCGCCTGCAACCATGTTATATGTGGCTGCATTATAATATTGGTTAAAGCCAATTGCCGGCCAATTCTGTTGCAGTGAAATACCGGCTCCGTCTCCTCCAAAGATGGCAACATTGTTGCCAACGGCTCCTTTTATTTCAAGCTTCGCCTTCGTGGGAGCAATTCCTATTCCTGTATTTTGTGCAAAACATGTAGCTGGAAGGAAGAGCAGGGCAAACAATTTCCTGGTCATGTTAAATGGTTTTGGTCGTTAAAACACCCTTTAAATATAAGCTTATCCATTAATATTCCAGTGTTACTGAGGGCATTTTTGCGAAGGCTACTTCCTTATTCCACGAAAATGATCTTAAAAAAACGCCTGTTGGAGGTTAACAACGCAGCAGAACAACAGGTTAATTTTAAACGGTATAAAAGGCTGTTGAAAGCAAAAATTGAATTTGATTGAATGAAGGGCAAAGGCTTTAAATTGAATCGTGAGCAGGAGCAAGATTCTTCCGAATTTTGCATTTATGGTAAACATTTACAGGTTTAAAATTTTGACAAGCCATTTAATAAATGCATCCTTTGCTTTGATGGTCGGAATATCTCTGTTTATTTCAATTAGCTTCAGTTTGCAATTCACAAACTAAAAATTACATGCTATGAAAAAATTGCTGTTTTTTTTACTGGTGCTACCAGTTTTTGGATTATCACAACGGGTAGGTGTTGGAACGCTTGAACCTAAAGCCCGCTTTGCTGTAGACAGCAGCATTATGATTGACCAGGGAGCGGGCAACATAGGCACTCTCTCTTCTGGTGCGTTACTATTCGGTCCCGAAAACCTGGTGGGCATTGCAAGCCGCCGCCAGGGAACCAGTGTAACCCGTATGGGCCTGGATTTTTATACTAATGCTGTGCGTCGTATCCATATCGATTCTACCGGTAATGTGGGAATTGGTTTGAGTGACCCCTCATATAAATTCCAGGTAAATGGTGATACCTACCTCGGCGGCGATGTAGGTATATCGGCTCCACCAAATTTTGGCTTCGACGTTGGAGTCTATGCGAAATTTTATAACAGCGTCGGCATTAAAACAGACCCAACCCTTACTTATTCTTTGGATGTTGCAGGCCCGGTGCGTATACAGGACGACATAAGGATCGACGGCATACTGAACCCGAATAATATTCTTAATATTGGCAACGATGCCATTGTTGAAGGAGACATAACAGTAGCAACCAATAAAGGCATTGTAAGAAGTCAAAACAGTACCCAACTTAAAGTTGTTCGAACTTCGGTGGAACTTACAGCCAGCAGTTTAAGCCCAGGCGGATCAGTCGACAGCGGCATTTTTGCATTTGAAACTTTTGGAGCTACACCGCAGGTTTATGTGGGCAATATGATTTCTGCAAACAATAATGACTGGGATCGCGTTGAATTCATACCCTTTGCCGTTACTGCTACCGGTTGCAAATTCAGGGTTATAAATCATAGCGCAACTACGGTTTCAACGGAAGTGCGGTTTGCAGTACTTGTGATTGGGGCACAATAAGAGTTTTTGTTGGTTGAACAATTAAAATGGTATCGTTCGAAACTATTCTTTAGGCTGATGTTGAAAACAAAAACCATTACCAATACTTGTATTGTGTTTACAACGATTTCCGGCTTTGGTAAGGCCTTTACATTGAACAGTTGCTGAGCTTTGCCCTGCCGCCTTTTTTGTTGATGTTAGTGCTTCTTTACCGACACCTGGCTTACAAATTTTACAGGCAGCCAATCCTGCTTTCAGGGCTTGCTCTATTGTGAGGGCCTCTGATACGTTTTTCACTGTGTGGCAGCTTGCTAAATGATACTTAGCGCCAGATGGTGTTTTGTAAACCGTTTGTGCGTTTAAGGAACTATAAAATGAAAGAACGATTAAAAGTTGAAGTATGTATTGCTTCATCATAATTGACTTTGCATTAAGCAATATTAAAAGTCTTGATGTATATGTTCCTTAAAATAGCTTTCTTGTTTTCGGTTGATCTTTCAGATCATCAAGGCATTTGATTTTCATTTCGGCTACATCAAGAATATAGATACCGCCAAATAGCCCACCCAACAGGTACTTTGATGATCCTAACATTGCAATGGCTCTTGGCCGGAATTCATCATTAAAAATGTAACCACCATCTTTTATTTGTTGTTTCATGTTATCAAAAAATAGTATGGGTGTGAGAACGTTCTCCTTCATTTCAAACAGACCATTTCCAATCATTATTTTTTTATCATCAAACTCGGTCATGCTGCTGATGTTGATTGGGAATTCATTTATTTTTTCCTTTAACTGCCCGTTCAAAATAACTGTATTAACACCGTCAGAATTCTCACGTAACAGTATCTGGTTTTCCATCAGCCTGGTTATTGCAATGTATAAGTTTCCATCAGTTGAACCCAGGTACGCATCAATTTCTTTCTTGGTGTTGTCAGTCAAATTATTCTTCACAAAAAACTCCTTTATCGAATTCGGCTTACCCATGTCAAGGCTAAAAAGTTCTGCACTTCTTTGTTGAACAATTTCCTGTAAAAAATACATTTTGTCTCCATAAAAACGTATATTTTCTGTAGGTATAATTGCCCTGCTTCTTTTATAACCCAATTGTAAGAAGTAGTCGTCAATAGAATTACCAGGTAAATAGGTCCATTTTGCATCGGTATACTGAATGATACCATCTCTGCAAAGAGCCAATAATTGACTTTTATAAATCCCTAGCTTAAGCCAATTTTTTGGTTGTTGTACTTTGTTTAGTATATCGCCGGTGAATGGAAGTTCTTTCATGCCATTTTCGGTATAATGTAAAACCTTGAGTTCGTTTCCCTTTTTACCTGAAACGAATATTGCACCTTTCTCATTTATTATAGAATGGATTGTATCAATGCCACTTATTTCTATTTTGCTGACATGGTTGTTGGTAAGATTTAGAAAGTAAAAACTGTAATCAATATCGATTTTTCCGCCACCGGGAGAGGTAGTTAGCGAATTGATAATATAACCCTCCCCGAAAGGAATAAATTCATTTACAAAGGTCATCGAGGAATGTTTCCGCTTTGGGAGATCAAGAGTTGGCACTTCCTTCTGATCAAACTTTGTTACAAGAAATTTTTCCGACAATTTTTTATCAAACGGATCGTTGTCATTGGGCGAGATGCGGGCAATAATTTGCTGTGATTGGCAAGTGAGTGAACTGCAAACGAAAGCCAAAATCAAAACTTTGTTGAAGGGGTAGGTCATAATTGGATTTAATAGAATCAATACTACAATAAATTTTGCTGCCAGTAAGCTTTCCATAGTAATGCCCGGTAGTTAGAAGCTTATCTTTCTCACTCTATCCTTACAAGGAAAATAGCATCTTTGTTTTTACTCACTGTACCAACCTGTTATAATGGATAAGAATCCTGCTGGAGCACAAATGAGCCTTTTCAATATTAATGAGATACTTATCGCTTTTTAGTCGCTGACGAACTTCGTAGTCGTCGTCTAACTCTTTTAAACTTTCTTTGTTGAACCACCTGCGTTTAAAAAGCGCAGGTAATAGTTTTAAATTTTTTTTGAATGAAACGCATTGTTCCTTTCCTGCTTTTGTTGTTACCAGTTTTAATGTTCGCTCAACCAAAATTGCCCATAACGCACGAAAGCCTTTGGCTGATGAAACGGGTTGGTGCACCGGTAGTAAGCCCCGATGGCAAATGGGTTGTTTTTAGTGTGACCGAACCAGCCTACGATGAAAAGGAAGCGGTGAACGATTTGTGGATGGTGCCTTCAGATGGCTCGTCGCCTGCAAGAAGGATCACAGCAAACAAAGCTGGCGAAAGTGGTTATGCCTGGAGCCCCGATAGCAGGCAAATTGCATTTGTAGCAAAACGGGATGCCGATGAAGTTGCGCAGATCTATCTTCTGAATATAAAAGATGGCGGAGAGGCACAGCGGCTTACTAATCTTTCTACCGGTGCGGGCATGCCTGCATGGAGTCCTGATGGAAAAAGCATTCTGTTTCCCGGCAATGTTTATCCCGGAGCTTTTACCGATTCTGCCAACAAGAAAGTGGCCGAAGAACGCAAAGCCATTAAATATAAAGCAAGGGTTTATACGAGTTTCCCGGTCCGCGAATGGGACCACTGGATCGACGAAAAGAAAACACATTTTTTTATACAGGATGTAAATAGCGGAACTGCCAACGACATATTAAGAGGCATGGATTCTGCCAGTGAAAGAAACCTGTTGATCAGCGGTTCGGCATGCTGGTCAGCGGATGGTAAATCCATTATTTTCAGTGGCATTACCGAAGGTTCTACCCGTGCCTGGCAGGATGTTCCAACCAGTCTTTTTAAAGCTGATTTGCAGAGCGGAAAGGTGAGTTTTTTAACGAGGGATTCATTAAACAGTTTTACCAGCCCGCAGGTTTCTGCCGATGGTAAATACTTATACTGCCTTCAAACGGCAGAGCGTAATTACAAGGTCTTCAATTCTTCAAACCTGGTTCGTTTTAATTGGCCGTCTCTTACCGGCAAGGTTGTCCTCGGTTCTAATGTTGACCGTACCCTGAATAGCTTCAAAATCAGCGCGGCTGGCATTCTCATGAGCATAGAAGACCAGGCGAGAGATAAATTGTATTTGATCCCGGCAGGTGATACAAAAGCGCAGTTGGTTAGTGACGAAATAAACGGATGTTATACAAGTCCGTCGGTGTCGGATGATGGCAATGTAATTGTTGCGGCGTTTGAAACAGCCGCAAAACCGGCTGAAATAGTTCGGGTGAAAAAAGGAATGGCCACCTCGCTAACGAGTTTTAATGAAGCCAAGGTAAAAGCACTCGACCTGGGTGCTATAGAAGATGTTTGGTTTACCAGCAGCCGTGGAAAGAAAATTCATAGCTTACTGGTAAAGCCAGCCAATTTCGACCCTGCCAAAAAATATCCATTATTCGTTGTGATGCATGGTGGCCCGGCCGGTGCCTGGAAGTATAACTGGGGTTATCGCTGGAACTATCATTTACTGGCAAAGCCAGGCTATGTTTTATTGTTAACCAACTACACGGGTTCTACTGGTTTTGGTGAAAAGTTCGGGCAGGATATCCAGTATGATCCCTTTAAAGGACCTGCGGATGAAATCAATGAAGCTGCTGCTGATGCTATAAAACGCTTTGCATTTATTGATGGAACAAAACAAGCCGCCGGAGGTGCCAGTTATGGTGGTCATTTAGCCAATTGGCTGGAAGCCACTACCACGCATTACAAATGTTTGATTGCTCATGCTGGTTTGGTAAACAGTGAAGTGCAATGGGGAACCAGCGATGGTATTTACACACGTGAAGTAATGAACGGTGGCACGCCCTGGCAGATGACAAAAACATTTACCGAACAAAATCCGATTCGATATGCTGCAAAATTTAAAACACCCATGCTGGTAACTGTTGGAGAACAGGATTTTCGCGTGCCACTCAATAACTCGCTCGAAAACTGGAGCGCCTTGCAACGCATGAAAGTGCCGTCAAAATTGATTGTTTTTCCCGACGAGAACCATTGGATTTTAAAAGCAGAAAATAGTCGTTTCTTTTACCAGCAACTGCATGATTGGTTGGCGACCTATTTGAAATAGTGAGTGGTGAATGGTGAGTGGTGAGTGGTGAGTAGTGAGTAGTGAATGGTGAGTGGTGAATGGTGAGTAGTAAATGGTGAGTAGTGAATAAAACGGAGTAAAACAATTAGTAATTCAATAATCAATAATAATGGTGAATGGTGAGTAGTGAATAAGACGGAGTAAAATAAGTAGTAATTCAATAATCAATAATAATGGTGAGTGGTGAACCTGGACACTGAGTTGTTTGTGGGGAATAGAGGATGGAAAATGAAGAATAATTGACTAGTCTATTCGATTGCATGCTGCATGCCATGGAAAGTGGTTGTATACTGCTCCAGCGG
>JAZKGP010000022.1:0-171377 GCA_040385845.1 Bacteroidota bacterium
GTATAAATAGTTTCTTCATATCCTCTAAATGAATATCAAGACCTTCGGTAACATGGCCATCGGGCCAGTATACTTTTACATTTTGTGCATGACTTTCTTTAAACCGGCGCCATTGCTGGTTGCTAAATACTTCATAATCCAAAGTGTCGAATTTTTTAAGCCGACTTGCAATTGAATCGTTAGAAGCAACCAACTCCTGAACTATATTTTTCAGGCTATCGGTATTGCTATTTGAACTATTGGCAGAAGAACCGGATTGCCTGCAACTTTGAAGCGTACTTAAAAAAGTTACGATTCCAAAAACGATAAACAAACTTTTCATGATCTTATTTTATGAATGTTTTTAAAGTTGAATTTTTAGCTGTTACAATTTTTCATTTGCTTCACTCAATTTTACTGTTTTGCCTAATGCTCCAAACTCGTGCAAATCACCAAATACTTCGAGGCGTATTGATTGATCAAGGCCACCGATACGTACGGGCTCGAATCCATTATCATGTATTAATTGTTCCATCTCTGTGTTGATGCTGGTATCATCTGTTGCGTAGAATAGTACATTAGCAGGAGTTTGATGCGCAGCAACGGATAGCGTGGCAGCACCAAGTGATCCCAGCGCTTTTGCCGTTTTGTCCCCCGTGGAAGTTGAGTAGAAAGGATTTGACCAGCTGATTGATCTTCACCGATGATCTTTTTAAAACCACCACCCTCAGCTAATGCAATTGGATTGGAAGGATCGACGATAATTTTTCCTTCAAGTTCGGAAGCATATTGCTTCAAAAACGCTTTAATTGGCTCAAAATAAATGGCAAGAACTATAATATCTGCCTCATTTACTGCTGTTAAGATTTCGGAAGGCTGTGCTAAATTTCCTAAAGTTTCTGAAAGCGATTTAGCTTTTGCAAAGGTTCTGTCGGCAATAATTACCGGGCGATTTCCTTTTACGAGATTAGTAGCAACTGCCCTTCCAATATTTCCAAGACCGATAACTGCTACTTTTAATTTCTGTGTCATAACTATTTCTTTTTTGATTACATGATTAATTTGTAATGCAAAACTCACTCATTGAAGGGCGATACTCCAATGACCTGGTTTAAGAAATAGTATTGATGTAGTTTAAGATTTTGAAGGCTTTGCAGCTTTGCTTCTCTGGTTACGCAGCCTGCTTAAGAATTCTGGTGTAACACCGATATACGCTGCTACCTGTACCTGCGAAAGACGATTAATTAAATGAGGATACAACTCCATAAAAGATTGGTAACGCTCTTCTGCGGTGGAACTGATATTTTGCAGCAACCGTTCCTGCAGGCGAACAAATGCGTTTTCAACCAGTACCCTGAATATGCGGTGAAATTTAGGAGCCTGCATGTAGAGAGAGATGAGATCAGCATGGCCGATTTGCAATACAACGGTATCTTCCAGCGCGTCAATGTTTAAAGCCGAAGGTCGCACACCATGAAAACTTCCAAGGTCGTTTATCCAATTATTTTCAGATGCAAACTGGAGTATATGAGTGTTCCCTTTTTCATCGATCTTATAAGTCCGCAGGCAGCCGCGAACTACGAAATTAAACTGGTTACATACATCGCCTTCCTGCAATACAAATTGTCGTTTCCGAAAAAGGCGTGAATGGAACCTTGCCCGTATTAATTCCTTCTCATTATCATCTAAAGGGAGGGATCTGTCGAAATATTCGAGCAATGGTTCGATGGATGAATGTGCTAATTTTTCCTTCATTGAGCAGGCAAAATTAGTAATTGCCTGTCAGCCTTCCTGTAGCAATATTTCCGAACGGAAAAAATCTACGGGATTTGTCATTCAATGGAAAGTAACGTTATTACATCACTATGAAACAGCAATGCAACTAATCACTTTATAGCCGCTTCTGGTCTAACAATTTTCATTCAATTTCTACTGCTGTATTCTGATTGATATGGGGCAAGTTCTTTATTCCACTTTTATAATGGTTGCTTGTCGTGCGATAATGCTCCATTGGTAATTTTTAAATAACCAAACATGTGTAAACCGCCGGCTTACTGTTTTACCGGCATTCACCTGTTGTCCCTGTGGTTTTATAATTTCACCACCCATCACCACTGCTACGTTTTCATCAATTGTTATTTTTTCAATGGTTCTTTCAAAGGATAAATAATTAAGGCCACCTGATCGCAAGTGAGCTTTCGTTCCCTCTACTGTTCCAACAATATTTGTTGGTGTGTTTATTATCATGTTTGGTGACCATATCTTATTAAAAAGTGCTGCCGAATCACTTTTTAAAACGGCTTCTCTTTCCAGGTTTTCCAGGCGTCTTATTTCCGCTTCTTTGGGATCCTGGGCATATACTACATTGGAAATACTTGCCAAACACACCGTGCAAATCAGCAGCATAGATAAATAATTCATATAAACTATATTTTATTTTAGCAGCACAAATTTCTATAGAGCCATTCGTCAAATTGGGTAGAAAAAGGACTTTTTTCACCGCAGTTTCAAAATTCTTTCGGGGGCAGCGAGATGCGCTTTTGTCCATTCCTGCGGAGTTAGTAAAGTGAATTCTTTAAATTCTTTTTCCAGGTGATGATAGTCGGTGTAATAGAACTCCTGTGCAATGGCAGACCATGAAACATTGGGGTGCTGTATCTTGTACCTGTATGCGTGGTTAAACCGGGATAACCTGCTAAATAACTTGGGACTAATGCCTACCCGTTCTGTAAACTTCCTGTAGAATTGCCTCGAACTTAAACACGCCTGCCTGGCAACTGCATCCAACGAAAACGATGTTGGATCAGCTAATAAATTAAGCGCGATGGTGTCGATAGAAGATTTAACCGGCATTTGCCTGCACCGGTCAATTAAAAAATTTTCTACCCTCGAGATCATAGCCGAATGGGTGTTAGCAGTTGCCAGCTGTTCACTTACTTCTCTCACTTCGGTACCAAAAAATAGTTCGGCATCACAAAATTCATCCGGCAACTCCATCATTGGCAACCTTGTTAAACGATGCAATACCCCAGGCTGAAGAAAAATAATAAAGGCAAAGAATTCGGATGAAAGTTTAATGGTTCTTTGATCACTTTGATGACTGAAAATAGCAACAGGCGGTGGTGTCTTTGTACAACCTGTTGACGGATTATAAAAAACAGGAACACCTTTCAGGTAAAAAACGATCTTCTGTTCGGGCTTAGCTGAGCGCTGTTTAGAAGGTGCAGGCTCGTTTACACCAAATTGAAAATGAATGATGGTGTAGTTTCTTATAAACTCGCTTAAATAAGGGCCAGGCAGAAAACTTTTATAGAGCATAACGGTATAAACTTACTGTTATAAACAATTAGTTATGATAGCATTGAATCCATTCAGCAACAGCCACATTTTTTTAAGTCAATGAAACCAATTACCAGCCAGGTGTCGATAATTATTTCCCGGTTTTAGGTCATTAGCCAGGTATGTGATTCCCAATCTAACGTCAAGAAAACCCCATAAGCCATAGTAAATATTGTTACCGGATTTTGAAATAATATAAACACCCAACTTTTTTCGTCCTTCCTGTAATTTGCCACGTTCCATACTATTCAACTGGTCACCTTTAAAAATACTGTCATTTAACATTGTAAAGTCGCCTTGTTTGTTAACCAGGATATTGTTTATTTCTGCCAGGATATTTTTGTTTTGGCTGATATAAATTCGGTATGAAGTATCAATTAAAAATGGTTCTGTTAACTGTTGAACTACAGTACAAAGAATTACAACGACTATCCAAAAAACCTTTGCGATTAAATGACCTTTACCAAATAAAATGAGAAAGAAAAATAGGATGGCAGTTACCAATCCGCCAATAAGAAAAATTTGATACGTGCCCTGGTGTCTCCCGAAGAATAGAAAACTTAGAAAGGTAAAAACAACCCCGGTTAAAAGTCCTATGTGTTTAAATGAAAAAGTCATTATAAGTGAGTATCGACGTAAAACGTCTTTATGTTTGCGTGGGTCCAAGCGAACAATCAGGCTGGATAAAGATAGGTTGTTTAAAAACATTTCAGAGGCTGGAAACTAATGTGGCTCCTTCCAATTCAAAAACCCTTTTTTATATGCACTTGCAACTTGCCACCTGAAAAGTTAACCGTTTTCGAATACAGGATTTAAGATTTCTAATTTACCGGATTGCCTGATATTCGAACAGTCGGTTTCAGATAAGCTATCCTACTTTGTCATTTTTGGATTGGGCTTCGACAAGCTCAGCCTGACACGCATACTGATATTAACTAAACGACATTGTATTTGGAATATATTATTTATTCAATGAATTTTATAAAAATCTAAAGAGTAGTAAACTGCATTTTGCAGTCATTAAATAGTAAGGTGTTTGGGTGATATGACATTTATGACGACCTCTCAAATTATACTGGTTCTTGTTTGCACTTTGTCATGTGGCGTCGCCGGAGATTCGGCAAAATCTACCGACTATGCAAACTTACAAGGAGCCTGGTTGGCGCATTCAGAAAGCCAAAACGGCATCAAAAAGAATGTGACTTACCAGTATGTCTTCAGAGGAGATAAAATTATTTTCATAGACGAGACTGGGAAGGAGATGAAGTATTCGTTCAAGTTGGACACTACTGGCAAGCTCAAGTTGATTATTATTCAGCCAGAGGAAATGCTTACCAATTCGACGCCTGTTAGCGTTGCTTATGAGTTGGACGGCGATTCGCTGAAGATTGTAGTCGCACCTCCTGGTTTGCGCCCCAAAGAAATATCAGACAAAAACAACCAGGAGTTGATTATCTGCAAAAGAAAGAGTTCATGAAAACGCCCAATCATAATGCTTGTAAAGAGGTCATAACTATTCCTATCTTAAACTTTTGAACCGGTTATGTGTCGTTTAGCATAGCACAATGGTAAAGTGTTTGCAATGTTGCTGCAATAGAATTACTGTCGCCCGGATAAAGATATAAAAGCAAAATTATTATTCTTCCGATGAATGAGTTCCGGATGCCGACATATGGCAAACACCTGTGTTGAAGCTTAGTTGTTAGCGGCAGGCAAAGTCTTGAAGTCTGCCTGCCAAATTCTCTATGTCTTTTTTTCTTGCAATTTGTTGTAACCAATTATTTGGAATTGTGTGAAAACCATAAAGAAGTCCAGCAAGTCCGCCAGTAACAGCTCCAGTTGTGTCTGTGTCTTCTCCTAAGTTTACAGCTTTTAAAGTTGCATTTTCGTAATTGTGAGTTGTCAACAAGCACCAAATACTTGCTTCAAGTGTATGCAAAACATAGCCACTACTAAAGATTTCCTTTTCTTTCAACTCGTAAATACTACCTATTAAAAGTCGGTCAAACATTCTCATTTCTTGAGTATTTATTGAAAGAGAATCTAAGAACTCAGATATTTCCGTTTGGAGATTTTTATAAATTTGAAACTTGTCTGTTCCAACTATGATTTGTCGAGCAAATTCAAGATAATAGAAGCAAGCAATTACTGAACGAATGTGTCCGTGTGTGATTGATGATACTTGTTTTGTAATTTGATATCTTACTGCTAAGTCTTTGTCTTTTATAAAAACAAGTAACGGCAAAATTCGCATCAATGAACCATTGCCATTATCTGAAACGTCTATTCCTCCTGCTAATTCAGGACTACAACCTTTTTGGTATCGTCTTACTGCCTGACTTGTTGCAATACCAACGTCAAAAACATTTCCTCTTGGTGTCCAATAGTTATGATTAAGCCATGCAACAAAATTATCCGCAATTACATTCAGGTTAAATTCTTGTGTCAAAGCTTCAGCAAGACAAAATGCCAAAGAACTGTCGTCAGAAAATGTTCCTGCTGGAAGATTATAAGTTCCAAAGCCTGTCATATCAGTCACAGGCTTTTGTGAAATTGTATTTCTGCTTTTAAATTCAACAGGAACTCCCAAAGCGTCCCCAATCGCTACACCAAATAATATGTCTTTGTAAATGTTTCTCTCTATCATTTTTTTAGGGGTTCTAAGTTGCTTGCCGCTAACGTCAAAGGGTTGGCAGAGTGGTGGAATTCATAGCTTCCATGCTCAGCCCTTGATTTAAAAGATAAATATAATTACAAATGCTCAGCACATATTTGTCCACCACCATTTTGCCAACCCTATTGTAAGCAGCAGCCATTATTCGTCATGGTCTTGCTTTGTTGTCCGTGTCCATTCAGCACCTACAAATTCTCTTTCTGCTTCTTCACCATAGTCTAGGTCAAAAATTTCATTTAGAGATTTGTCCTTTAAAGTCATTTGTTCCAATGCAACAAGCTTAATGTCATCTTGCATTTGGTCGCCCGTTAAAAATTGCCAATCTCCGTCCTCGTCATGAACAACACGAAGAATTGGTTTATCAAGTTCTATCCATTGGCTGGTCGTAAATATGCCTAAATTTTTCGGTTCCCTAAATTTAAAATCTACATTTCTGTCAAGCAATGGTTGCCGATATTTAAATTCTTCTTCAAAGTCATTGTCCCACGGAAAATGATTGTTTCTGTCTGTCCAAACAAACTGCAATGCTGAAAATTGGTCAGAATTATAATAGTTTATTGCTGCACCAAAATAATTGCTCAAATAACTTGCGTCAACATTTATAAACTTTGTATCAGAGTTCTTGAAAAAGTTGTGATAGCTTTTATTAGGGGTTATAATTTGTCCATTCTTCACAAGCTCTGCTGCGTCATTTATGAAAGTATGTAAAGTTTTTGTAGTAAGCCCAAAGCAAATTAATTCAGGATGTTTAAAAGTTTTCCAAAGTCCAATTGAATAAGCGAAAGCTGGCAGGTAATCTGTGGCTTCAAGAATAATAACTGTCAAGCCATATTTTTTGATATTACTTTTAGTTCGATCATCGTCCCTACAATCGTGAGTTTGGTCGGTCATACGGTTGCTGCTTACATTTGTATTGTGCACACACACAAATTAAGCATATCCTGATTATGAACTCTCTTCAAATTGATTTTTGTAGTTGTTAGTGGCGCAAATTCCGTCCTGCAACATTTTTGAAACCTAAATTCATACTATCCATTCAGTAAGAAATATTTTATGTAAGCGCCTGGTATAAGATTTCCACGGGATGCAGGGCCGTAATGTTTGTACCATCCTTTACCTGGTGCCTGCAGGAAGTGCCTGCTGCGGCAAGTTGAACTCCGTCACCCAGGTTCCTGGCATATGGAAACAACACCAGCTCGCCAATTTTTTGGGAAACGTCGAAATGCTCTTTCTCATACCCAAAAGAACCGGCCATACCGCAACATCCGGTGGGAATTTCAGTCACGGTATAATTCGCAGGAAAACCAAGGATAAATAAACTGTATTTAGCAGAAGAAAGTACTTTTTGATAACAATGCGTATGCAGCGCAATTACCTGGCTAGTTGTTGTAAACTGTTCTTTTTGTATGTTACCCTGCTGCATCTCTTTGTACAAAAATTCTTCGATGGTAAACGTACAGGCAGCAAGATGCTTTGCATCCATAACCAATGCCTGTTCTGCAAGATCGGGGTATTCATCCCGCAGTGTAAGAATAGCAGACGCAATACCTATCAACGGCATTTGGGGCGACACAATTGCAGCAAGCGACCGGATGTTCTGGTTGGCAATCATGGCCGCCTGTTTCACCATTCCTTTCGATAAAAAAGTACGGCCACTTTCCTTGTGCCGGGGTATCACAATTTCATATCCCAGTTTTTCCAGCAACAGGATTGCTTTTTGACCGATCGACACATCCAGGTAATTAGTAAACTCATCACAAAAAAGATACACTTTTCTCGTGTTGTTTTTATACGGCAATTGCCTTTTAGCAAACCAGGTTCCAAGTGATTCTTTTGCCAGTAAAGGCAAGCTCCTCGCAGGATGAAAACCAATGATACGGTTTACATTTTTTCGCAATACATCGTTTCGAAGGATGAAATTATACAAGCCCCCTAACAGGGAAGCAAGACGCATTTGCCCGGAAAAATTTCCAATTATTTTTGACCGCAAGGGAATGCCGTTTTTCTCCTGGTATTGCTGTAAAAATTCGGCCTTCATTTTAGTAACATCCACACCCGAAGGACATTCTACTTTGCAACCTTTGCAACTAAGGCAAAGATCCATTACTTCTTTGATCTCCTTATGATTAAAAGGCTCCGCATCTCCGGGATCTGTTAAGTATTGACGCAGGATATTCGCCCTTGCCCTTGTAGTATCAAATTCATTTCTTGTAGCCATATAACTCGGGCACATTAAACCCGTAGAAACTACACTTCGCCTGCAATCGCCGGAGCCGGAGCATTTTTCGGCTAGCCTTGTAATACCACCTGTTTCCGGGAAATTGAAATGTGTTTTTCTTTCCGGCATTATTTCATCCTGCCGCATTCTTAAATTAGCATCCATGGAAGGTGTATCCACTATTTTACCTGCATTGAAAACATTGCCGGGATCAAATATGGCTTTTGTTGCTTTAAACAACTGCATTACTCCTTCTCCCATTACAGCTGCAATAAATTCGCCTCTTAACCTGCCATCGCCATGTTCTCCCGATAAAGAACCATTGTATTTCCTAACTAATTCAGCCGTATGTTTTAAGATACTGCGGAAGGTTAAGACGCCTTCTTTTGTTTTAAGATTCAGGATAGGTTCTACATGTAACTCACCAGCTCCTGCATGTGCGTAGAACGAAGCAGGCAGGTTGTGTTTTTCCAGTAGTTGTTGTATGTCGCTGATATAAAACGGAAGATCTTCTGCAGCCACTGCACAGTCTTCAATTAAATTAACAGGCTGTGCATCACCCACTAAATTTCGTAATAACCCAAGCCCTGCTTTTCTAACATCCCATGCCGCTTTTACATTCGCATCAAATAATACAGGATAAGCATATCCATAACCCTTTTCCTTTAAAACAGCAACCAGTTCTTCTGCCCTTGTTGCTGCCTTTTCATTGGATGACTCCATAAATTCTACCATCAAAATTGCACCCGGATCACCTTCAATAAAAAAACGGTTCCATTCGTACACAGGATGTCGTTTGGTAAAATCAAGAATCGTTTTATCAACTAATTCCGACGCCATCGGGTGCAATTGCAATGCAACCTTGTTGGCAAGCAATGATTCGGTAATGCTGGTGCAGTGCACACAAACAAGCGCAATACATGGAGGTGGCAACGGAATCAGTTGCAATTTAATTTCGGTGGTAATTGCCAGTGTTCCCTCCGACCCCGCCAGCAACGCACAAAGATTAAATGCCTTGCCATCGGGCCGAAAAGGCTGCATTTCAAGCAATGCATCCAGGGCGTAACCTGTATTTCTTCTTACAACTGTTTTCTTTGGAAAATTGTTATGAATCGCCGCCTGGTTGGCACTGCTGTTTAACATCGAGAATAAACTATTACGGATGTTTGCAAGCAACTCGTTTTCAAACGAAGTTTGTTCATTAACCAGCGCGATGGAGCCATCACTTAAAACAACTTTTGCTTCGAGCAAATAATCTCGTACTGCTCCCCAAACGATGCTGTGAAGACCACAGGAATTATTGCCCACCATACCCCCTATCATGGCCCTGCTGGCAGTAGATGTTTCCGGCCCGAACATCAATCCAAACGGGGCTAAAAAATGATTCAGGTCATCCCTGATAACACCGGGTTGAACCCTCACCCATTTTTCGGCAACATTCACCTCCAGTATTTTGGTGAAGTGTCGTGAAACGTCAACCACTATGCCGTTACCCACCACCTGGCCGGCTAAAGAAGTACCTGCCGCTCTTGGGATAAGTGTTATTTTATGTTTATTCGCGAATTCAACCAGTAATACAAGATCATTTTCTGTTTTTGGAATGGCAACTGCCAGCGGCCTTTCTTCATACACAGAAGCATCTGTAGCATAAGCCCGCAGCTGGCCCTGGTGAAATGCAGTAGCATTAAAGTAAATGGTTCCATCCATTACTTTTTGAAACAGTTCCAACGCCTCATTCATTTGCCAAAAGTACCCACCATTTACTATTTTACTATTTATGTTAATTTGATTGAAGCCTAGCCAAACCCGACCTGTTATTTCGTAGTTATCCCAGTAATTCCTGCACCTTATCCACTACGGGTTTGCAGGTAAACAGGTAACGGTGACGATTGGTAAACCGGCCTGAATTAAAAAGGATCCGCAACACTTTTATACCACCATAATCTCCCATACCGCGAATGGTTTTCATAATCCTGACAATTTTATTTTTCTGTGCCTGGAAAGGGAAATCATACATATCCGCTGCACCGCTGTTCCTGCACAAATCCTGGATGCTGTAATAATTAAAACCGGCTTCCCGTAACTCGTCCGGGATTTCGTTGCTTCCATAATTTCCCAACGAGCGGTAATCACGCACCTGTAATTTTGCTTCTTCTGTTATTTTTTTGGTTAACCCTTTTTCAACAAATTTCTTTGTACTTACGTATAATAGAAAATCTTCTTCATCGTAAAATACATGCACTTTTTTAGCAACTTTTTTCAATCGTTGAAAGTTGTAATCATAGTCTTCACCAAGGCTGTCCTGGTAATAATTTTTCAATTTGACACCATCTTTTTTAAACACTAAATGCGTAACGTCGGATGCCATTAAAAACACGTTTTCAAAAACATTTCCGGGGAGTAATGCCTCGGTATCCGGTGTACCCGGGTTGAGCATGCCATTTAGTAATTGGTGACCAAATGAATGCACCACAAGATCTAACATTAAACCCGCTTTTTTAAGCTCGGTTGAAAGTGTTGCGAGGTAAATGAATAAGCTATTTTTGGTAAAATCCTGGCCAGCTCTTATAGAACGGTCATCTACTGTTTTACGTGCCGGGCCGCCTTGTGAAGGCCACGAAAAGAAAACGGCTTTGGCGATTTTATTATTTTCCTGTGTCAGGTAACTCATCACAAAATTGGATAACAGGTCGAGCTTAAGTGATGAAATAAGCTGGTAACCATGAATATAAAGCACCACATGTTTCCGCGATGGATCTATTCCTTTTAAAGACTGAATGATCATAGCGGCAAAAATGCCTGCGGGGATTTCGCGTAGCTGCACACCCATGATCGAACTGGGAAGCAGAAGGTTGGAAACGGTTAAAGTCTCAGCATAGTCCCTCGTATCCAGCCTTGGCAATACACCATCGGTTTTACGGTAACAAAGTAAAAATTGCTGCCGTTCTGCCAATGGAAGACCCGAACAATCTCTTTCGATATTTACACCTTCGCTCCATAAATAAGTGCCGTTTGCCAATTGATACCAGAGGCTTTCACCATCGTATTCATCGCCTTGCACCCTTCTCACAACATCTACAATGGCGCCTTCATTATAGTAACCAAGTATTGGTGCATCAACGCTTGGATATTCCCGTTCATTGATAGCAGTAGTTATAAATCCTTTCATCCTACACGGTTTAAGATTTCACGATTATAAACTGCATTACTTTGACGGGAGGCAACGCTGTTGCTGGTTGATTCCGGCGCCGTATTGGAGGTTCTGAGCCGCACGAGTTTATTAAGCAGGTCGAACCAAAAAGGCGCACCCAACGAAAGTGCCAGTACCGATAATAAAAACCCCAGGAAATGATCCCTGGACAATACATATCTCCATTTATAACTGCCTGCACTTAAAGTAAGAAGATTGCCGGCATTAGTGGCAGGTAATATCTTTCTTAGTATTGTTGTATCTACCGAATTATGAACTAAAATATAGCTGTTTTCAGCCATTGTCATAACCACCGAATCCGGGTAAACGGGTATCGGGCTGACGTTGCTAATGCTTACTGTTGCAGGGATAGCCCAGTTGGAAGAAAGAATAGATTGTGCATTACTGATATCTTTTTCCAGCATGGCACGAACCGCCTTTAAAGAATCCAGCCGGTTATTTATGGCAGGTGCCGCGCTATCGGTTTGAGCTGCCTGGATGGAGGATGCATTTCTTTCGGTGAAGTCGGTGGCCATTTTCACCATTTGTTCGCGGGCATCTTTATCAACAGATAGTTTTTTAATAATGGAAAGTGTATTTACATTAAAAGAAACAACGATGAAAATGCCGATAAACAATACCAGGAACTGCGTGGTTTGTTTAAACCATCCCGATGACCGGTCCATGGTGCTATGATACCATTCTTCCAGTAAGATCCTGAATTTAACCGGGTCGTAATTTGCATCTACCATCAATGATTGAATATGCGCTTTGGTGTCGGAGTTTTCCGGTAAAACACTTTCCAGCCCGGCGCTAAATGACACCATCAAACTAAAATCTTCATCCTTTAACTTAACGCTGTCGATAACCCCTTTAGAAAAGTTTTCGGGAGAAATATAGGACGGCCTTCCGCCGAAACCGCCACTGCCAAGGTAACGGATCCCCGGTTCATTTTGAAACCGGTCGTACAGATCGTGGTTGGTAGATTTGGGTGAAAATCCAAAGCTTCGCACAAAGGTAGTAACTACCGACATCAGCCAGTTTTTGGGCCTGTTGGCGTATTGTTTTTCATCTGCCAGCATGCGTTTTAACGTGTACCGCAAGTTTTTAGCACGCAGGCCCAATGCAGAAGAAATCAGCTCCATCAAAATGGTGGCATACAAACTATAAAGCAGGTAAGTAAATACCAAACCAATTACAATATCAAATGCAATATTCCCGGTCATCCATCAGCAGTATTAATAGTGAATAATAAAAAAACAACAGCTTCAAAATAGTGTGAATAATTAAGAAAAAAGAATGCAATTAAAAAGAAACTACCGGGGTTAAAAGTTGGCATGTATGTAAAAGCATATATAATGAGTATTTTGGCCATGAAGTATATCACTTAGTCTTATTCTGCGTCTGCTAAAAACATATTGCCCTTCCTTTTTTCCAGGAAGGGCAATATCAAAAATGTTCAGTTGATAAATTAGAAACTAGTTGTCTTTAATTTTTGGCTTCTAATTGTTTTTAGCTTTCTTGAAGACAGAAACCCCTTTCAAATCATTTAATTGTTGTTGCATGATTAAAATTTGATTTTCAAAATTTTTAGCAAAGGCGAGCTGCTCTTTTAAAGCAGCATTTTCATTAGAAATTGTTTGAACAGTAACCGCCATTTCCTCCATTTTGGTTTTTAATGCGCTGTTCTCATCCTGCTGCATGGCTGTCCTCTTTTCAAGTGCCTGCAGCATGATCATCATTACACCTTCCATATCGGCCTGCGAGATGGTAGTATCGTTGCCAAAATTTCCATAGGCATCTGTTCCGAAATTGGCATGAAATTCCTGCGCCATTGGCCCATAATGCCTGCGGTCTTTGTATTCCTTATAATTCCATGATCCAAGCCGCATGTTTTTTATTTTGGACAACATTTCATCCGCATCTGCCGGCAGGTAGCGTTCTTTTTTAGTAGAATCAGAAATGATGTTCCAGGAATTGTCGCTGGCAAATAATGAAACACCGATTGTTTTGGCGCTGTTGGTATAAAGGCGGTAACCACCTGCGTATCTTGAGGTAAACTGGTTGTCTGCAGAAGAGAAAGTATAAGCGGAAGGATCGGAGCCAATTACAGAGGCATCAGACAAAATCATTGAACCTTCATGATAGGCCCTTGCCCTGTAACCCAGGGCAACAGAATAATCTTCCCTGGCATTTACCCGGTAACCCAGTGCTACTGAGCCCTGTCCCATGGCAGAATCGGTATAACCCAGGGCTACCCCGGCAAAACCGCCAACCACATTGCTGGCGCCACAGGCAAACCCTGCGACACCGGTAACTTTAATATTAGAACCAAAGCCTACTCCCACAGTGCTGCTCACATGTACCTGGTCGCCGTAGGCAAAAGCACCATAATCACTGGCTGTTACATCGTTGCCCCCGGCAAAAGTAAAGTCATCCATATTTGCATCATTCCAACTTGTTGGATTATCTAAGGTTACACGGCCAAAACGAAGGGAGCCCCTGGCTGCAAACCACATGAAGCGGGTACCAGCACCGGTCGCGGGTATTTTGTTGGCTGCACCAGTAGTATTGCCAACATCCAATACGTTGCCCACAGCTAAAATATTACCAACTGTGTCAAACCGAAAGGATTCCCGTTAGGTTGTATTAACGGCAAATGTGTACGATGTTCTGATACTCACACCGCCTTTGTCGAGCAATTGTATGCCAAAATTGCTGCCGGTTTTGGAAAGATAAAAACTGTTGGCCGTAAGGTTTTTTGTCATAATATGATTTCCCATATTATCCAATAAAGGTGTCCAGGCCAAACCCGTATGATAATAAAAGCCGGGGGTATTATTGGTTTGGTAAATAAGCAGGCCTGTTGCGGGTGCGCCAATCAGGTTTCTTAATCCAAAATCCATACGAGGTACCAATAAACCTTTAGAAGTTGATTTTACATCCAGTATTGCACTCGGGTCTGCAACTGAATTATCGCCGCTGATAGCAACGCTCTGGGATTTGGCTGTTGAAAATACGAGTAATGACCAGCAAAAAAGGATAGTGAATTTTTTCATTGATAATGTTTTCAATCAAAGAATTTGATTGGAGTGAGAGGTGAATTTTTGCTAAGATAATGATGAGCTTTTCGGAAAGCAACTCACATTTGTTACAAAGTCAAATATTCCAGGCTGCGGCCCAATACAGATGCAGATCGCTTTGCTTCGTATTCTTGTATTACATTTTTATTAAGCATTCTAAATGACGCGTTGTTTTCTGTTACTTGCCAGTGTGCTGTTTTGCTGTAATGTGTTTTCGCAGGAACTGCGCGGCAGGGTACTTGCTGCAGACAGCAGTGGCCCGATAGCAGGAGCCAGTATTTTTTTAAGTAATACTTCCATTGGTACTGTTGCAATTAGTAACGGGGAATTTTCCATTGCCAGGTTACCCGAGGGCAGATTCGACCTGGTGGTTTCATCGGTTGGTTTCGAAACGCAGGTAATAAGCTTGCAAACATCCGGAATACAGCCAGGTTTTATAGTATACCTGAAACCAAAAGCAAAGGAACTGGAAGCAGTTATAGTTCGTTCTTACGAAAAAGATGGATGGAAAAGATGGGGAGTTTTCTTTATCGAAACATTGATAGGCACATCTGCAGCAGCAAAAAAATGTAACCTAAAAAATACAGCTGCAATAAAATTTGTACACAACCGAAAACTTAAACTGTTGCGGGCGTATGCCAGTGAAGCCCTGGTTATTGAAAACCGGGAACTTGGATACCTGCTCACCTATCAATTGGAAGATTTTGAGTACGATTTCAACAAAGGTCAATTAATTTACGAAGGATACCCGCTATTCAAAGATATGAAACCTCGAAGCGAACGACAGGTGAAACGCTGGCTTCAAAACAGGAACGAGTCTTATGATGGTTCTATGATGCATTTTATGCGGGCACTTTTTCGAAACAGGGTAATGCAGGCAGGATTTGAAATGAGAAAGCTAAAAAAAATACCAGGCCCCGAAGCACAAAGGATTAAACCATTGTACGATGACCTGCTGATAAAAAAAGATTCAACTGGTAACTTTCCAGAACAATCGGATCGTGATTCGATGGCCTATTATTCGGCAGTAATGGCCAATCCCGGCACTAAAGACTTTTTAATAAATGAACTGCTGCCAGGAGATAGCGTGGAATATGCAGAAGACAGTGTTTCGGCAGGTTTTTTCTTTGAAGATTACCTGCATATTACTTATACCAAAAAGAAGGAGTCAACAGAATTCCCTGGTCTCAACCACTCCCGTAAACCGGACTGGATCACATCACGAATTCACCTGCCGGCAAAAAGGCCATTGACCGTTTTAGCAAACGGAAGTTATTACAATGGAAAGGATCTGCTAACGAGCGGGTACTGGGCCTGGAGTGAAAAATTAGCTGACATGTTGCCGCTTGATTTTTGGCCTGTCATTGAAAAATAAAATAATAACCATCGAAAATAGAAGGTTTTATTTATACGTAGTGGCCACTCTTGTTTGTTATAATGCAATCATTTTAAATACCCAGTATTGCGTTTTCAATACAGCCTCATTAAAACCATGAGCTGCACCAGGTAATAAAAAATATTCTTTTTTTGGTGCCCGAATGTTATCAAAATAGTTACGGGTTGATTCTTTTGGTGTAAGCAAATCTTCTTCGCCCTGTATCAGGTAAACGGGTATTTTGAAATCCAGTTTATCTTTTAAAAAATTGATTCCGGTACGCATCGGCTTAACGCCAAGCACCTTATCGCCCGCATAATTTACAAACGAATAATCATCAGCATCGCTCCTGTTTTGATTATCTTTTTCATTATCATAATCTGCTCTTAAAACAAACCATGAATCAGGAGCAGGATTTGAATTAGCTCTTTCGTACTTTTTTACTATCCGCAATAATTTACCAGTTTGTCTTGCCCGGGCATAAGGTGGTTTACCTAATGAATCCAACATTTCCAAAGCATACTTATCCTTTTTTTCGGCCGCCATTTGATGAACCTTATTATAAAGAGGCAGGTCATCACCAGGATCAACAATTTGTGAATGACCAACATAGGCAGCAAAAAGATCGGGCCGGTTTATGGCCATCGTAACACCTAATGCTGAGCCCCAGGAAGTTCCAAAAAGAATGATCTTTTTTTTGCCAAGATGTTTAAGCAGGTACTCTGATAATTCAATTCCATCGGCTGCCATTTGTGCGAGGGTAAGTGGGTTTGCCTGCAGGAATCCAGGTGTTAATTCCGCTGGTGCAGTTACACCAAATGTTCTTCCGGTTCCGCGCTGATCCCATTGAACGATAATAAAATCTTTCTCCCATGCTTTGTATAAATTATCCGAATAAGGACTTATAGGACTGCCAGGGCCTCCATGCAAAAACAAGATCACTGGTTTTGACCGATCCCCTTTAATGGTTACCCATTGTTGAATGCCCTGGATTAAAACAAAGCCTTCATCAGACAGGCTTTGATTTATGATGGCATCTTTTGAACTTGTTACCCGGTCTTTGGCAACCTGTGCATTGCAAGGCATCATCAAAAAGAGTTGAGCAAAAAGATAAGTAACCACGTAATAACAAGCTTTGCACATGATATTTTTTATTAGATCAACTGGTTAGAGGTGCCGGCAACTAACACGTAAATAACTGCAGGAAATTTAACTGCAAAGAACCATGTATTATGATTAGCATTTTCTTATTTATAGCTGAAGAACAAAGATTCGCTTTTTGCTTGCTCATCCCGCAATCGTACTAACCTCGTTAAACACCAGCCGGATGCTAACAATGAAACGCCCGCTATTATTAAAATAGCATTATGCATTGAAGCATACGGTCCTAAACAATAAAGGATTTTGTTTTGATACATACTAACTGCTAACTTTAAGGGAGATGATCAATAACAAACAGGGCTGGTAAGTTTTTCCCTGGTTGATAAATTTCGAGTTAATTCCAGCAATTAAAACAATTGAAAACGATGATACCTGTAAAAAGCACCAATGAATATGCTTCAATCAGTAAGATGCAAAAGAGCGATCTTTCATTTGACCAGCTGATAGAAATTTATAACCATATTGGTGAAGAAGAACGTCATTTCAACGAGCTGGAAATGGAGTATCGAAAACTCGCTTCACAATGGTTGCTGGTATCTTTGGGAGCCATAGGTTTTATACTAAGTAAAAATGAGTTACCCGTTAACACCTGGGCACTTGTTATTGGCATTTGTTTAGCCGCATCCATCGGCATCATGGTTCTTTGGTTGCTTGATCTAAAAGTGTATCATGAACTGCTGCATGGAGCGTTTAGAGAAGGGGTTTTGTTAGAAAATGAATTCCCGCAAATTTTGCCACAAATACGGAACAACATGGTCAGATCTCAAAAAGGCGGTGATGTAATTACCAAGGTGATCCTCTTTTATTTCTTTAGCATCCTGCTCTTAATTGCAATTGCAAATATTGCAGTTTGGATATATATTTCAGTAACCTGGATCTGCCTTGTTTGCAATATCCTTTCTCTGCTGCTACTTTTAATTATTTATAGAATAATGACGGATGGTTCTACCCGGTATTTCAATAAAAAGCAGATTGAATAATTTCTACTTTGAGCTTACTTAAACTCTCTCCTACATATTACAAAGTACCGTACTCATTTTAAAACTACGCTCCCAAACTTAGGTTCTGGTGTGCCTAAACTGGCAAATTACTTTTAGTGTTATTCTTACTATGCAGATAGCAATATCTTCAGTGAGATAGGAACCCTTTTAAAAATTAATTCTAATTCGCTATGACATCAATCCAATAAAAGATGTACCGTGGCAAGAGTATATTTCACCTGCCGGAAAGCCTGTTTGCCTCTTGCTGTAAATCTTCTATTTCACCAAGCAAATTTGCCTGCTCCTGTTCCAGTTCTTTCAATTGCTGCCATTGTTCTTTTAACGCTTTTATGGCTATTACACCAAAATAGGAATAGTTCATAGTGTGCAGGTCGTTGATAACAGGGCCTTTGCCATTTTGGTGGGTGATGACTTTTACTGCGTCCGGGAATAACTGTTTTACCTCCTGCGCGATAAATCCAATAGACCGCCGGTGACCAGGGTTTCCGTCTTTCATTTCATACGAGTCCACCTGCAGTTTACGCAACCTGTTTAAGACCGGTTCTAAGGGCGCAATATCCTTTTTCAACCGCCGGTCCGAATTATAGATATAGCCCCCGGTTATCCAGTTAAAATAACCTTTGTTTTGGATAAGATCCTGGTAATAGAACCCCAGGTTGAAACCTACTGCGTTGTCAGAACCTCTAAAGGTCTGTCCCATAAATTGCTGGTTCCAAAATTTGCCATAACTGTCTACCAGCGAAATGTGCGGAAAAAACAAGTCGTTTGAATTTTTTTCTAATTCTACCGTGCTGCTGTTGGTAGAGATGGGCCTGTTGATGAATAAACGGGTGGCACCATGTCCGATAATTACATCGCCGCCGGATTGGTTGCTAATAAAGACTTTCGTTCCTTTTCTTCCTGAGCGGATATAGGTATCCTCGCCAGCACCCTTATTAAAATAGCTGGTATACACTTCTCCCTGGAACGCAACGGATCCATCCACACCCTCACCTCTTGCCACGGCCAGAGACGCATTGGCAATCCCCGTGCGAATCCCTACATTTCCAGCGGGGGTAAAGGTCATCGCCCTTCTGCCGGCAGGCGTAAAACTACCAGCTGTTCCCGAGGCAAACATGTCGATACCCATGATACCAGTTACGGGTTCCATAAATTGAATGGCTGCGAATCCATTAGCCATATACCGTCCCTGGCTGAAAGGATTGTTTTCATCCCGGTATTGATTAAACCCGATGGTAGGCCAGTTTTGCTGAATGGATATCCCCGGGTATCCTACCCCAAAAATACCGCTGGTATTACCAGTTCCTGCAACGCCAATAACTTCCAGTTTGGCTCTTGCAGGTGTAAGCGTGTTGATCCCAAAATTTTGAGCTGAAAGGTTATAAAAGGCGATGCTGAAAAAAAACAAGAGGGTTACTTTCATCCGTTTTAATTGTAGTTCGTAAGGAAATAGCAGCTTATGGAAATTGGCGGACAACTATTGGCCGGCTTCGTTCCAGTTGCTTCATTTTTCTTTCTAATTCCAGTGCCCGCAGTTCTATCGCTGATAGCTTTTCCTGTTGTTCCTGGATACCCTTTATGGCTAACACCTGGAAACCGCTGTAATCAATGCCAAGCATACCGGAATCTGCTATACTAATTAATTCCGGGAAAAGCACTTGTACCTGTTGTGCAATAAAACCAGCAGTTCTGGTGTTGCCGGGATCATCCTTCTTCATCTTATAAGTAACCGGTTCAAGCAATCCTATTTTATCCATTAAAGCAGGAATACCGGTAACATTCGTTTTCAATCTTATATCAGAAACAGCAGAGCGGGCTCCATTTACACTACTGAAAGATACCAGTGCAGCATTGTTATAATAGGCAAGCAGGTTGTAAGGACTAAGGCCTACTCTCCATTCCCAGGAATAGGGTACACCAAGCCTGATGTTTATCATTTTAATACCGGTTCCATTTACCTGTCTTATTTCCAAAGGATATTGCGGATCCGGCGCATTTACTCCTACCCGCGTGCCACCCGATCCCATGATGATTTGCCCGGTATCAAAGTCATTGATAAAAACCCTGCTACCTGGCTTTCCTCCCCTGATATAAGTGTGTTCTGTTGTTCGAAAATTAAAAAAAGATGTATAGCTGGTACCCGAAAATGCGGCTGTACCATCAATGCCAGTTCCCCTGCCTACCAGCAGGCTGGAGGGAGTATAGCCGCCCACATTTATTCTATTTATAATACATCCATTTCCTAACATCGAAAAAACAGGTACGCCTGCCGCAAGCAACGAACCTGCAGCACCCGAAGGGTACTGTGATATTACAAAGCCGGCAAACCCGTTTGGATCAAATGAATTGAGAGAGATCATAGCTGCATACCCGGCATTCATACGCCTGCCATAATAGCCGGCCGCAGCACTACTATCGCGGTACATATTAAAACCAATAGAAGGAAAACTTCGTTGAAAGGAAATTCCATGTTCTCCACCAAATAAAGCAGTGGTAGTGCCCGCTCCCGCAACACCATGCACTTCCAGCGGAGCGCGGGGAGTATCTGTACCAATGCCCACGTATTGGGCGATGACTGTTTCGGGCAAGAGCAAAGTGGTGAACAACAACCTTGCAAGTACCCTTAAGAGACCGTTTTTTTTCATTAATTATTTTTTGGTGCTATTGGATGGCAAAGTTTTTCTTGCAACTGCCAGTCTTTTTTTTAAAGCTTCGTTTTGTTCCCGTATTGCATCAATCTTTTCCTGTTGTTCCTGGATGGCTTTTATAGCAATCGGGCCAAATTCATCGTAACTAAGCAGGTGCAGATCAGGGATGTCTTTATGACCGCTGCTACGATCTTTTATAATCGTAACCAGTTCCGGAAAAATTGCTGCCACTTCCTGCGCTATAAAGCCCATGTTTTTTTGCTTACCGGGTGCTGCAATAAAATCAAATGCTACCGGACGTAGTTGCATCACCTGTTTAAGTACAGAGGAAAGAGGCTTTACGGCAGTTTTGAAACGTTTGTCTGAAAGCTGGTAATAATAACCATTTGTATGAGAGAAGTTTCCCCTGTAAACGCCGTTATAAAGGAGGTACAGGTTAGCGGCCGCGAGGTTACCATCTTTATAAACCGCAAACTCCCAATTAGCAAAACTGTTTGGATTTACGAGTATCATCCCTTTGAAACCTATCTGTCCAATTTCGAGTAACGCTTGTGGGCTTGACCGGTTAATTCCCACTCTGACTGCTCCACCTCCCATATACACATTACCGAGTGCCGGATCATCATTGATATATACATCAGCCAAATCAATGCCTCCGTTGATATTGGTAGATCCTGTTGTGTGTTCCATAAAACTTGTCCTGTATTTTGTACCAAGAAAAGTAGCAGTGGTTCTCGTAGGCGATCCGAATGGCTTTACAAAAAGACTGGCAGTAGCTTCAGCCGCCTGAAGGGCAACATTGCCATTATTTTGAATGATCATGGTTCCAAAAAGATTGGATGGGGAGGTATTGGTTCCCTGGCTGGTACTGTAATAGGCAAACACCATGTTCCCGGTAGATGTATTAAGGTTTTGCAACAAGCTTGGCCCGGCACCCATCACCAGCGGGGTAATTAGATTGTATTGATTATATCCAATGCCGGGAAAGCTGCGTTGCAACGAAATACCAACACCATCACCGCCAAAAATAGCAGCTGTTCTACCATTGCTCCCATTCACCTGCAAGCGGCCAAGGGTTGGATTTACAACGCCGATACCAACATTTTGAGAGAAGCTGCTGGTCGAAAAAAACAGGACGATAAGTGCCGGGGCAAAACGAAGTAGCATACAATTCCGGTTAAAATCAGGTAATCAAAATTTACCCGAATCAAGTTCTATTAATTTACGGTTTCCTTAACGGCGTAACTACGTTCATTACCGGTTGCTGCTTCTGCATGGATGGAAGATTTTATTTTCATTGCATTCCACTTGCAGAACTTCAATTTTGCAAAAAATTTAAAGCAAAATGTTTTATGCAATTATATTGTTAACCTGTTATGTAAAAATAACCGGCAAAGTATAAACATAAGACTGGCATAGGTTGGTTGATTGTTTAACTAGATTGCTTAACGTAATCGTATTAGCTGTGAACTGTAATTATTTTGTATCATTGAATATCTTTCAGATAAACCTACAACCACAATCTTATCGTTTGTTTGACAGGTTACCAGAAGATAGATCCAATAATAATATGGGAAAAAATATTTGATACCGCAGGACCGGTTCATACAACAATAAGCTTTTTACCCGATCGACTTATATGTATTAGAAAGTCTTCAATTCTTACTATTAAAATGTGGCAAAGGCCCGTACGTATCTTTTCCTTTTACCTGTTGCTTTTTTGCTGCCTGGCAAAAAACAAGGTATCCGGCCAGTCGTTTAATGAGAGCGAATTCAGGCTGCATACATCAAAAGAAGGTTTAAGCCATAACAGGGTAACTTCTATTGAACAGGATGAACAAGGTTATATGTGGGTTGGTACGGATGCTGGTTTAAACCGCTACGACGGACATACATTTAATAATTACACGGCAAATACGGAGCCGTTTTCCCTGGCATCAGGATTCATCAGGCAATTAAAACATTTTGGAAAAGATGAATTGGGCGTCATTACAAGGCAGGGATTCCAATTAATAAATACAAGAAACTTTTCAGTTAAAAACTATTTTATTCCCGATAGCACTGCTTTCAAATCATTACGCAATGCCGCCTGGGATGCCTTGCCACTGGCCGATCAATCTGTGGCACTTACCACTGCAACAGGTTTTTATATTTTTGGTAAAGACAAACAATTGTTGTTCCGGCATGATGCCTATGAACTTGGCGATGTAGGTAAAAAACGGATCTTTTATGGACGATTCCTGCTACCATTCTCATCAAAAGATTTACTGGTATTTGTAGAAGAAGACCGGCTAGCGCATTACGATATTAGCAGCAGGAATTTTCATGAACTAAAAGAACAGGAAAATTCCGCCTTTAATTTTCATCCCGTTGCTACGCATATCAACAGGGGCTTGATTCATCATTACCAGCTTAGCAAAAACGAGTTCCTGTTTTTTCACTTTGCTCAAAACAGTATCGTTTATTATAATACGATTTCAAAAAAACAGGTAACCACCAATTTGCCTGTGTCTAAAATAAAATTTTCATGGGAAAGTAAAATTTTCAGACTATCCGATTCAACATTTGCCGTTAATGGTGCAACAGTTGGATTTTACATTTTTTATTTAAACCGGCAAACATCACAAATTACCATGAATCCGAATCTTTTCCTGGATGGTTACAAGGTATTGTGTATGAAGAATGACAAGAATGGTAAATTATGGGTAGGCACATCAAAGGGATTGTTGCAGCAAAGGGAATCAAACCGGTTATTAAACACCATTGAAATTGGTGTTGCAAAAAAAGAGAATGTAACTGGTGGATTAAGCTGTGCATACAGGTACAAAAACAATTTATACCTTGGTCGTGATTCCTATAGCAATGGAATGACCATTGTTGATCCGGTGAGTAAAAACATAAAAAAACAAATTACATTTTTCAAAGAAAATTCGGGCTGGAATGAAATCTTTAGTATCCAGATGTATCACCCCGATACTTTATTCATCGGCACCAGTGAGGGCATAATCTGGCTGGATACAAAAACCAACCATTATGACAAAGTGAAAGTGCCGGCCGCCGTAAACAAAAAATTAAATGTGCTGGCACCTTTGCGTACCGATGGTTATGCCTGGATGCTTAGTCATTTGAATGGTGTGGTAGCGCGGTATCATATTCCCACCAGGACCTATACCATTTTCAACAGCAACAGCGATCCTGTCCTGCCCTTTACTAAAATAAAACACATCACATACGATGCATATGGTGATGTGTGGATTGGTGGACATTCGCTGGCAAGATGGAACAATCGTATAAACGCATTTGATACGATAATAACTGTTTACAGCGGAACAAATAAATACAATGAAAACATTTTAATGCTTAATGCGGATAGCCATGGATCGTTATGGATACACAATACCGAAAATGGATTGCTGGAATATCGTATCAAAGAAAAATCCTGGAAAATTTTCGGAATAAAAGATGGATTGCCTTCTGACGTATTTGAAAGCTTTAGCACCATCATCCATGATACCTTGTGGCTGGGCAGCGCCAATAATCTCAGTTGTTTTAATATCCTGAACAAACAGGCGGTAGTTTTTGATTATAGTGATGGCTATACCGAGGAAACGCCGAAAGGAAATAAAATAATCTACGATGGCACAAGTAACCAATTGTACCTCTTTACAAATCAATTACTGACAACATTTTCTGCACCGCCAAAATCAGTAGTTTCAATTCGCAGCGATATCATTATACAGGAACTTCGCGTCAATAATAAAAGATCCATTTATCACCCTTTAAACAACGTGGAATTACAACACGGGGAACAAAATTTGTCTTTGTCTTTTTCCATTGTTGATTTTGAAAACAGCAACTACCGTTTTTTCTATAAAATGGATGACAAAGCCGATTGGATACCTTTAAAGGAAGTAAGAAACATCAACTTGTCCTGGCTTAATCCGGGAAATTATTCCATCTATCTGAAAGCCATTGGCAAATCGGGATCACAGCATAACCAGCTTTTTAGTTTTGTGATTTTGAAACCCTGGTGGCAATCGACATTGTATAAGATAATAGTAACGCTCATAACTGCTCTTGTGATTTTCGCGGTTTACCGGTTCCGCATAAAACAGGTACAGCTAAAAGCGGAGATCGACAAGCAACTCGCCCAGGCTGAAATGAAAGCCCTGCATGCGCAGATGAATCCGCATTTTATATCCAATAGTTTGAACAGCATACGGGAAATGATCCTTAACGATAACAACAGGGATGCCTCGAGGTATCTTACCAAATTTGCGCACCTGATACGAATTACACTTGAACATTCCCTTGTGCATTTTGTATCATTAAACAGCACCATAGATTACCTGAACCGCTATGCCGAAATGGAAAAGATCCGTAGTAGTAAATTCACCTTTAACCAACAGGTAGCAAAGGGTTTGCAGGCTGATGAAGTATTGTTGCCTCCCATGCTTATTCAGCCATTTATTGAGAACGCCATTTGGCATGGTGCAAACCTGAAAGGCATCAATATCACCGTTGGCTTTAGCCAGGAAAACGATCAGCTAATATGTGTGATCGAAGATGACGGAGTAGGCATCAGGCAAACCCTTGAACAAAAAAAATTGTCGCCTGAACTACGAAAATCAATAGGCATCGAAAACATACGGAACCGGATTGAATTGCTCAATGAAAAATACGATATGAAGAGTAGCATAACCATCCGGGATAAAGCTGAAGGTAATTCGAAAGATATGACAGGGACGATCGTGACATTAAAATTAAAGCTTCAAACGAGAGACATATGAAAGGTACCAGGGCAATACTAATAGATGATGAACCAAGAGGCATAGCAGCCTTACAAACATTACTTCAAATGCATTGCCCTAAAGTAGAAGTTGTTGCAACCTGCCAAAGTGCGGATGAAGCTTTTGTGCAACTGGATTTATACAAGCCCGAGCTCGTCTTTCTTGACATTGCGATGCCTGGCAAAAATGGCATTGCCTTGTTAAACGAGCTGGAAGACATTCCATTTGAAGTAATTTTTATTACGGCACACAGCAGCTATATGAACCAGGCTTTCCGGTTTAGCGCGGTTGATTACCTGCTTAAACCCGTTGATGAAGACCTGTTGGCAGAGGCTGTGCAAAGGGCAATTAAGCGCATACAAAAGAGCGAAACAGGAGAAGCAAATGGGCAGGAAATGGATACCCTTTTGCACAATATCAGGAATCGTAACGTTGTTCAAAAAATGAAACTCTGTATACCTTCGTTAAGGGGTTTCCAGGTAGTATTGATTCAGGATATAATTTGTTGTATTGCAAGCGGTAATTATACATCGTTCCATTTTACTAACCGTGTGCCCATCCTGGCTTCCAAACCGCTTAACCTATATGAAGAATTGCTTTCGGATAGCAATTTTATCCGTGCTCATAAATCGCACCTGGTAAACCTGGAACATGTAACCGGGTACATCAAGGGAGAGGGTGGAATATTAATTTTATCTGATGGCACTGAGGTCGAAGTTTCGCGGCGGAAAAAAGAGATACTAATTGATAGAATGAAAATCTTTTACAAGTTTTAGTTAGAAGCTTTTTTTTAAAAAGTGGTATTTATAAAGAAGCATAAACACCCAGTCACATTTAAGTAAGGTTATTGCCTAAGTTAAAAGGTATGGCATTTTAAAAACACTCACCCATCCTCCTGCTGTTATTATCACAACAGCTTATCACCAATATGCAGTGCAAGGATTTGATCTAAATGCGACGGATTATCTATTGAAGCCTTTCGAATTTGAACGTTTTCTAATTGCCGTTAACAAAGTAAAAACAACAAGGGCACCCGTACAAACAAATGAGATACGGAAGCAAAAGAGAAAGCCAACGGTAATACATCAAAATAGTAACAACAAAAAGAGAGTATGTTTCTAAAATGGGCACACATGAAATAGAAGCACTGCTGCAAACGCATCTTTTCAGACGTATCCATCGTTCGTTTATTATTTCCCTCCGTAAAATCGATTCATACAGCGCCGACATTGTAGATGTCAATGGTATATCGATCCCGGTTGGAAGGGGTTACCGCGATATACTCGGAAACCTGTAGCTTTTTACTAAAAACTATGAACCCCGGAAGAATCTGTTTTCCCTACCCTGGTAAAACCGCGAGTTTTTGAAGATATACCAACTGGTTAAAAACTATTAATGCAGGGTAATGGTTTCGCTATAACCCACTGTAACGGATGCATTCACAACGGGTATACTACTCTCATCGCCAATGAAAGTTTTTCGCTTGTATTAACCTGTGAAATAAGGCAGGATCTTACAACAAATTGCGATCCTGGTTGTTTACGAGGGGAGATTACACTACAAGTTGTAAAATAAAACACAGGTGGACGAGGAAACTTACTATTCTTTCATAAAAAATCGCTGTTTATCAATAAGATATAAATAAGCTTACCGGCATGGAAACTTTTAAAAATTTAATAACTGGCATTAAAACAAAACCTGATATTTCGGGCAAATCTTATAGAACATGTCTTGGAAAAAATTATCCTTACTAAAAAGCATTTCCACAGCATTGCCGTCACCTTTCCCCACTCCTGTTGACCCGGCACATTTATTTACTTAACTTTTATCAGTCAAATGTCAACTGTACAGTTTCATACGCCTGCCCTTATTTCTTATTGATATTGGTGATAAAAAAATAGTAAAATCAGGTATTACAATTTCTTACATGGTTTAAAGCTTTATTTATGACGGAAGAAAATCAACACCAGGATTTAACAGAAGACGAAAAAATGCTGCTCGAAGCATGCCTGGCTGCAGATCCAAATGACTTGTCAGAATTTGGTGAAGCGAGAAGAAATTTTTTAAAACAAATTACAGTAGCGGGCGGCGGCTTGCTGGCGCTGCAAATGATAGGTGGGCAATCGCTGTTTGCAAATCCTGGTAATGAAGCTATAGCATTAAGTATTGAGAATGCTGTAAGTGTTTCGTTCAAAGTAAATGGCGTAAGAAAATCATTGTCTGTTGATTCGCGAATGACGTTACTCGATACACTGCGTGAGCGGCTGCAATTAACCGGGTCAAAGAAGGGTTGTGACCATGGACAATGCGGCGCATGTACCGTGATTGTTGATGGCAAACGGGTATTATCCTGTCTAACATTGGCAGCATCCTGCACAGAAAAATCGGTTACAACTATTGAAGGTTTGGCAAAGGGCGGCGCATTGCATCCCATGCAAACTGCGTTTATAAAACACGATGGTTTTCAATGCGGCTATTGCACTTCCGGTCAAATTTGTTCTGCTGTTGCCTTAATGCAGGAAGCAAAAAATGGGGAGGTGAGTTATGTAACTACAAACATTCAAAAAAGTAAAGCGCCTTTTACACTTTCCGATGAAGAAATAAGAGAAAGAATGTCGGGAAATATTTGCCGTTGCGGGGCTTATCCAAATATTGTGGATGCTATAAAAGAAGTACATTCCGGTAAAGAGGTAGCGCAGCTTTGGGATACTATTGACCAGGCACCATCAAACAATATTTAAAAGACATAAAAACAACTTGCAAATGAAACCTTTTAAATATACCCGGATCAATAGCATTATTGCTGCTACACAAAAAATGTCGGCGAATACAAATGCGAAATTTTTAGCCGGGGGAACAAACATTCTCGACCTGATGAAAGAAGATGTAGAGCAGCCTGACGAATTGCTGGATATCTCGGGAATAAAGCTCCCCATAGTAAAACCAATAACAAGTGGCGCCGCTTCGGGAGGTGTTTCCATTAGTGCATTGGGTAGAAATACCGAGACAGCCAATCACCCTTTGATCAGGCAATATTATCCGCTGCTTTCACAAGCTATTTTAGCAGGCGCTTCAGCACAAATCAGGAATATGGCAACCAACGGCGGTAACTTAAACCAACGCACCCGCTGCCCTTATTTCTACGAAGTATCGATGCCGTGTAATAAACGTGCACCGGGCAGTGGTTGTGGCGCAATGGAAGGTATCAACCGCATGCATGCCATTTTTGGCTGGTCCGATCAATGCATTGCAGTACATCCATCTGATATGAGCGTAGCCCTGGCTGCGCTTGATGCCATCGTTAAAGTACAGGGAGCAAATGGTAAAGCGCGAAGTATTGCTTTTACAGATTATCATCGCCTTCCCGGCGATACACCACAAAAAGATAACAATCTCGAACCGGGCGAACTGGTTACCGCTATTGAAATTCCGAAAAACAATTTTGCGAATACATCTTATTATTTAAAAGTGCGTGACAGGGCCAGTTATGCCTTTGCATTGGTTTCTGTGGCTGCGGCGATAGAGATGGACCAGGGCAATATCAAAGAGGCAAGGATAGCCCTTGGCGGCGTTGCACACAAGCCCTGGAGAGCAATTGAAGCAGAAAAGTTTTTAGTTGGGAAAAAAGCCACCGAAGAAAATTACCTGCAAGCGGCAACCATAGAAATGAAAGCTGCAAAACCTCTTGCCCATAATGCATTTAAAATTGAATTAGCTACAAGGGCTATCACGCTTGCATTGAAGAAAGCGATGATGACTTGATTGGTTGATTAGTTAATTAGTTTGTTGGTTGCCAGAATGATTAAAGACAGATTAAAAACATATTACGATGAGTGAAGCAAAAAATATAGGACAGGCAATGAACCGCATTGATGGTTTGTTGAAAGTTACCGGTACAGCAACTTATGCTACTGATTATAAACTTAAAAATACAGCGCATGCCGTTTTATTTAAGAGCACCATCGCAGCTGGCGCAATTGCTTCTATCGATTCTGCAGAAGCTGAAAAATCACCGGGTGTTTTAGCCGTGATCACCCATAAAAATGCACCCAAGCTAAATGAAAAAGGAGGCATTCGCGGCGGTGCTTTATTGCAAAGCAATACAATCGAATTTTTTGGTCAGCATATTGGTTTAGTTGTGGCCGAAACATTTGAACAGGCCCGTTATGCAGCAGGGCTTATTAAGGTTTCATATGATAAAGCAACGGCAATAGTTGATTTTGAAAAACATGCAAAAGATGCTGCTCCACCAAAAGATAATATGGATGCCACCAGGGGTGATGTGGAAACAGTTTTCAAGAATGCTTCACATAAAATTGAAGCGGTTTATGAAACACCTATTGAACATCATAACCCGATGGAACCACATGCTACTATTGCCTTTTGGGAAGGTGGAAAAGTAACATTGTATAACGGTTCTCAAATCATAAATGGCGCACAGGGAGCTGCAGCGGCAACCCTAAATTTAAAGCCGGAAGAAGTCCGCATTGTTTCACCTCATATAGGCGGCGGATTCGGTTCAAAAGGAGGACAATGGGCCAATCTCGTATTGGCAGCTGTAGCAGCAAAAATGGTGAACCGGCCGGTTAAACTAGCGCTTACAAGGCAGCAAATGTTTAATTCCGTGGGGCTTCGCCAGCGTAACCATCAAAAGATAAGATTAGCAGCATCTGAAGATGGAAAACTAAGTGTACTGTCACATGAAACTATTACGCATGCAGCCATAAAGAACGAGTTTGTAGAACCCTGTGGTGATTGCTCGCGGGTGATGTATGAAGTTCCAAATTCTCTTATCTCCTACCGGGTAGTTCCGATGAATATTATTTTGCCTACATACACCCGCGGGCCAGGTAAATCTACCGGTAGTTTTGCCCTGGAATCAGCCATGGATGAATTGGCTTACCAACTAAAAATGGATCCTATTGAGTTTAGAATAAAAAATGAACCCACAAAAGATCCTTCGAATGGAAAACCTTTTTCTTCCCGTACTACGGTGCAATGTTTACAGGAAGGAGCAAAAGCCTTTGGCTGGGAAAAAAGGAAGCTGGATCCGCGTCAAAATGAGCAAGGCGACTGGTTAGTTGGCTATGGTGTTGGAGCTGGTACTTACCCGGCACGGCAAAGAGATTCTTCTGCCATTATAAAATTAACGAGGAATGGAAAAGATGTAAAAGCGATAGTTGAACTGGCCGCGTCTGATTTAGGGACGGGAACACATACAATTGTTGCACAAACTGCAGCCGATGCCTTGGGCATAGCGGTAAAAAATATTGAAGTTAAAATTGGAGATTCAAATTTGCCACCGGCAGCGGGTTCTGTAGGTTCTGTTGGTGCCGCCAGCTTTGCCAATGCAGTGAACGATGCCTGCGAAAAAATCACGACGGAATTAATAGTGAAATCAGGCAAACAATTTTTGGTTCGCCCTACTGCCAAAGAAGTGATGATCATTGATAATATTGCGGCTTATGAAACAAGGGCCGATGCAAAACCACCGGCCGATGTAAGTAATTACTCCATTCACAGTTTCAATGCAAACTTTGCTGAAGCATGGGTAAACAAGTATACAGGGATGGTAAAAATTCCAAGGTTTCTTGCTGTTACAGGGGCAGGTAAAATTCTAAATCCTAAAACTGCCCGTTCACAAATTATTGGCGGTGTTGTATGGGGCATTGGAATGGCTTTAACGGAAGAAAGTATTTTAGATCCGCGTTGGGGTAATTTCGTTACACGATCGTTTGCAGAATATCATGTGCCATCCAACCTTGATATAGGAACCATTGACACTTTGTTTATTGATGAAAAGGATACAAAACCAAATAAACTTGGCGTAAAAGGTATTGGAGAAGTAGGTATTGTTGGAGTTGCAGGTGCCGTGGCAAATGCCATATTTAATGCGACCGGTAAGCGGGTTCGTAGCTTACCGATAACGCCTGATAGATTGATATAAAAATTGAGAATAGAAGTTAGATAAAAGAGAATTTAGGCTATGGCAGCAACTCGTACCATACTTCCACCTCATAACCATCCGGGTCTTTAAAAAACACGTAGGGTGAGCCCGGAACAAAAGTTCCTTTATCGATAATTATTCCACCTGAAACAATTATTTTTTCTACCATTTCATCCAGGTCATGCGGGCTTTTTAACCTGAAACCAAAATGAGCAATTCCGCCAGACTGGCCTATTGATCCATGTTGTTTTTCCTCAAATACCAATATATCGTTGCAGCCCGGTGTTGTTAATTGAATAAATCCATCTTCGTGATACATGATTTCCATACTGAACACAGCCTGGTAAAACGCAAGGGTACGCTCTACATTTTTAACAGCAATGGCAAGATGAGTAAGTCCATATGTTTTTGATGTTTCCATGAAAACTGCATGTTAAGATAAAAATTTTCTACCAACTTCACATGGTGAAAGTAACCTAATTGATCGGCCTTGGTTGCTGGCTCGCCTTTGTTACAAGAGATTTTTCTACTCATAAATTTTTCACCGTTCAACAGTACAGTCTTTTGCTAATTTGATTACCAATTTTTTAGTATGTAGTGGAAAAACACCTAACCGTTGCTGGGGTTATGCGGTAAAAAAGATAGCCATTATCGGTACGGTCGGGCAATCCAAGCAATTGTACCCTAAATTGATATAAAACGCCTGCAATTATTACAATCAAACTGTATTGGACTTTGAAGCTGGTCCATGATTTATGCAGAATTGATATTCTACCCGAAAAATATTGTAAAGCAGTAATGCCAATCTATAAACCTGCAGGTATATACTATATGGCAGAAGACATTTTCTTTATAATACCCTATTACATTGTGAATAGTTAAATCAAATAATTATACAAACAGATTACTTTTTCTCTGTAACGTGATAATAATTGATCCCTTAATATTATTAACATCCATAATATATTGTTCAATGCTTTTGCTGCTTGCTATCATCATCCGGAACATTAATAAAAGGCACGGAAAACCTATTAACTATTCTAAGTATGCCAGGTATATGATACACCTGGTCAAAATAATAACTTTGCTGATCGTCACTTCTGTGCTATAAGTAAAACGATATCGATATAGAAATTACTTTGAATAATATAGGTGCTTTCGCCGACATCGCAGTCAAAATCAGTCTTTAACATGCGAACACAATACCAGCCCAATATAACCTTAGAATAATACCTACAATTGTATTTTGCTTAAAAAAATCATATAAAAGGTTGTCCTGTATTGAATTTACAGAATTACCAATAACAATAATCTTAATACAAAAATGCCTGCAAATTATTGCAGGCATTTTTGTTGGCTGGTACGCCATGATCTCCCCGGTACGTTTGCCGCCAACTATTCATATAATATTTAATAATTATTCATCTGTTAGCTATAAATATCAACCTGTGAAATCAACGTGGTAATTCGTCACCTTACTATTGCCATAGCATTCTTTCGCTACTACTTTAGATAAGTAAGAAGTAAAAGCAAGATTGTATTTCAAAATAGGTGATAAAAAGTTATACATATGAATACACCATCAGCCTCCAAAATCATTGCCACTTTATTGATGGCATTTATTGTCGTAAAAATCCAGGCTCAATTCATAAGTACGAATGATGTATCCATCCAAACCTTTACTGCTATACGGAAAGGAAAAATAGTGGGATGGCTAAAGACCATGATTTCGCAAAACGGCGAGGAGAAGTCATTAACAATCGATTCAAAACTTACAATCTCAATTGTAATCTCTTTTGAAGCAAAAGCAACTACTGTAAATAAATTCAAGGGAAATACACTTATACAGGCAGGTGTTTACCGCACACTAAACGGAAAGGAGAAACTTGACAATCAAATACAATTAACTGATGGCAGGTACCGGGTAAATAAAGGAGAAGCAAAGCAAGTTGTAGATAAAAGTATCCGTCATACGGTAGCCTCCATTTATTTTCTTGAACCAGTTGGTGTTACTGAAGTTTTTTCTGAAGTGTACCTGCAGTTTATGCCATTAAAATATATTGGCGCATCTGTATATGTTTCAGAATTACCCGATGGGGGAACCATGACGTATGCTTATAAGCTTGGGAAGCTAACTTCTATCACTGCCTCTACTTCATATGGCACTGTGCTGTTCCAGTTAAATCAATAAAATGTATTCACACTTATCTTTTTATCAAACCTAAAAAACTTAAAAATGAATGCTTTAAAAATTCAAAACAAGGGGCAGGCTTCACTGTTTAAAAATCCTTTTCTTGAAAGGCTTACAAAATCAAATCCACTGTTATCCTGGTGCATGTTCATGGCCGTGATAAGTTATCTGCTCTATCATGCTGTTAACCAATTAGGGTTCAGATTACCCTTTGCTGCCATCATGTTTAGTTGCGGGCTTTTATTTTGGACATTTTTCGAATACATGGTTCACCGCTTTGTTTTCCATTGGATTAGCGAGAATCCACGTATTGAAAAATTCACTTACCTGTTTCATGGTAATCACCACCAATATCCCCGCGACAGGCAGCGTTTGTTTATGCCACCTCTACCAAGCCTGTTGATTGCTTCGGCAGTTTTTTACTTCATGTATTTTATTGCGGGAAAGTATGCGTTCGTTTTCTTTCCGGGTTTCATTTTTGGTCACCTGCTACATGCGAGTTTGCACTATGCCATCCATGCGTGGGCGCCACCATTTAAATGGATGAAAGCCCTGTGGCGGAATCATCATTTGCATCATTACACCAGCGTTGAAAAAGGATTTGGAACAACATCAACATTGTGGGATCATGTATTTGGTACCATGTTCGACCTGGAGAAATACAAAGAAGACAAGGCACAAGTGAAAAAAATAATGTTTGAAAAAAAGGAAGGATCAAATTACAAAACCCAACAAAACAATTAATATGAAAAAAAGAATATTGGTGACAGGTGCAGACGGAATGCTTGGCAGCAACCTGGTTCGCGAACTTCTGACAAGGGAATATATTGTTCGTGCACTTATTCAGCCCGGAAGAATCCCCGGAACATTAGCAGGCCTTGATGTGGAGTTGTTTAGTGGAGATGTTTTGAACATTGAAGATATTGAATTGGCTATCAAGCAATGCGATTATGTTATTCATGCAGCTGCCAGCACAGCAATTTGGCCTGAAAGGAACAGGGCCGTCTATGATATAAATCTCGAAGGCACCATGAATGTTGTATGGGCTGCAACGGCTGCAAAAATTAAACGTCTCGTTCATGTAAGCAGCGCCAACGTGTTTGATGCCGGTAACAAGATGATACCCGGAGACGAATTCGGAAGTTTCACCGGGCATAAGTATGGACTTGATTACATCAACAGCAAATACGATGCACAAACAGTGGTAATAAAGGCTGTGCATTGTGGCCTCGATGCTGTAATTGTGAATCCCACTTTTATGATTGGCGCTTATGATTCATCAAAAGGATCCAACAGTATTATCCTGGCTTTAAACAACGGCAGGATAGTGGCGGCGCCGCCTGGTGGAAAAAATTTTATATGCGCTAAAGATGCAGCTGTTGCTATTAGTAATGCTCTTACTATGGGCCGTAAGGGGGAATGCTATATACTTGGTAATCAGAACCTGAGTTACAAAGATTTTTTTCAACTAACTGCCAATAGCATTCATAGCAAGCCACCATTTTTTTCGTTTTCAGCTTCGCTGATAAAGTTGTTTGCTGCATCAACTAATATGCTGGCCGCAATAACAAAAAAGAGACCGTTGATAAGCAACACGATTGCCCGAATGTCATGCGATCAGCATTTCTATAAAGCAGATAAAGCTGTTGCAGAACTGAAACTTCCGCAAACACCTATAGAACAGGGAATAGTGGAAGCATTTACGTGGTTTAAACAAAATGGATTTGCATAAGCAATAACCTATAAAACCCAAATTTTCAAATGAACTATCAATTTTTATTCAACCAATCGGACTATATTATCATCACTACTATAGCATTGGTCACAGTCTGTTTTTGTACATTTTGGTTCCTGTTTGTTTCTCCTGTATTCAGGCAAAAAATATATACGAAATACGCCGGTGATACAGGCATCATACTGCACCTGCTTACCCTAAAATATACAGGCTTTATACTACTTGGAATTTTGCCTGTTCTCATTTTCTTATTCCTGTTTCCATCCTTCAGCCTTGCCTCGCTGGGAATAGCATATAATCCTGCTACTTTCAACGAATCCATTATGTGGATTGCAGGGTTGGGCATCCCTATTGTTATTGTTATGCGGTTTGCGTGCAGGCGGAAAAATTGTTTTGAAGTTTACCCACAAATAAGAGTTCAGGAATGGGATACATGGCTTATTGTCCGCTATTGTACTGCATGGACTTTCTTTATGATTGGTTACGAGATTATGTTCCGGGGTCTGCTGCTTTTTCCATTAGTAAACACGTTGGGTGTTTGGCCTGCCATTGCTATCAACACTTTATTTTATGTTGGTTCTCACCTTCCAAAAGGAACCGGTGAAACTTATGCAGCGCTATTTTTCGGTCCATTGCTTTGCATTATTACTTTGCAGACCGGAACTGTTTGGGCAGCAGCCTTTATTCATGTTATCCTGGCAGTTTCAAATAGCATGGTAGCATTGAAATTCCACCCTGATTTTAAAGTGGTTAAAAAAAGACTACCTGTTAATGCATCACAATGCGAAATGGGTTGCAAATGCGATACTTTCTAAAAAACAATTTAATGAAAAAAAATATTTCTGCCACGTTCAAAGACAAGACAGTAATTATTTCTGGTTCCAGCAAGGGAATTGGAAAGGTATTGGCACGTGAGCTTGGTTTATTAGGTGCAAATATTGTGCTAAATGGCACGAATGAACAAGTGCTTAACGCAACAAACAGGGAACTGGAATTGCTGGGCATAAATACAATCGCTGTTGCAGGCAGCGTGACTGAGCTGGACACCTGTAACAGGATTGTCAAAGAGGCTTTGAAAAAATATGACAGCATTGATATTGTTGTAGCCAATGCAGGTATGTCGGCGGAAGGTTCCCTGGAAGAATCTGATCCGCTGGTGTTTAAAAAAATAATGGAAGTTAATTATCTCGGAACTGTTTATTTGATTAAAGCCTGTTTGCCTGGTTTGAAAATAACGGGTGGAAGTATATTGATGACCGGCAGTGTAAGTGGTTTTAGAGGCATGCCCGGCTATGCTGCTTATTCTGCCGCTAAAATGGCGCTTACTGCACTCGCCGGCGCCCTGAATATTGAATTAAAATCTTCAGGGATATCTGTTGGGATAGCTTATGTTGGCTTTACACAAAACGATGACGGAAAAATGATGCTGGACTCTAATGGTACAATGGTTTCAAAGAAGAAAATTGCCCGGGGAAAAGTTGCTACTCAGCTTGAAGTGGCAACAAGTATGATTACTATGCTTAAAAAACATCAATTCAAAAAAGTCTTCTCTACTCTTGGAGTAATTACGGATTTGGTAGTGAGATTTGCGCCTTCACTTGGTAGCTTTATTTTAGAAAGAAATTTCCAGGAACGAACCGTGCCAGAAAAGACAACCCCTTTACTCGAGTATCCTTTTACCTAATCGAAATACATCAGATTTTGTTACTATATCATAATGACCTAACCATAATAACACTAATGCTAACAATTGTTACAATCAAATGCAATAAAGGTTGCAAATGTTAACTACCGTGAATGATAGCCTGATAAAATTGTCACAAGGGCAAGGATCTTCTTGAAATTTATAATTTATCCCAGCTAAACTTTTTCTTTACTCATGTATTTTTCGCCATTCAACAGTACTGTCTTTTCCTAATTTGATAACCAATGTTTTTGTATGTAGTGGAAAAACACCTAACCGCTGCTGGGCTATGCGGTAAAAAAGATAGCCATTATCGGTACGGTCGGGCAATCCAAGCAATTGTACCACCGAATCTTTTTTCACATCATGCAATTTATAATTCAACATAAAATCGCTTATCATTTTATTTCTGTAGGGATAATCGGGATCCTGCTTTATAGCCCATTTTGCTTTGTCAAACTTTACTGCCTGGCGCAGCACGTCCCTGTTATTATTACAAGCCAAAAAAAATAATGGCAGCAGGTATATAAGATATCTTTTTTTCATTGAAACTTAAAAAGCTGTTAGTACGAAAATTCAAAGGCCTGTGGCACTGCCGGCATTTATACAAGGTGAAAAAAATATTGAGAATAATAAAACTGCTGCCAATAAATGAGTTATTTATTTTTCCATTTTAAAAGTCCAAAATCAGTTAACAACCTGCAGGGTATTCCTTTGGAATTGAAACCTATATAAGTTGCGAAATAACCATCTCCAAACCCGGTAGAAAAGGCAGCCAGGTTATGTTGACCGAAATTGTGCAGAGCATAACGCCAATCAAAATGATAATGTTGCTCCATTTCTTTATATAATGGTGCATCCAGCGACTGTAGCTTGTCAATATCCAATGTTTTAACAGCTGCTTCATCCACAAAAATCCCAACACCACCATCAACAGAAAAGCCGTGTATTTTTTCAGCCGCTACGGGCAAGGCAGATTGTCCTGGTTGCAAAGCCAATTCCCATCGCTCCACTATATCTTCACTAAAATTAATACGGGCAAATGCAATACTTTCTTCCTCATCTAATTTAGCAATTGAAAGTTGAACCGGGAATTCCCCTGTTGGAAAAATTTGTGTATAGGCTATACCATATTCATCAATATGCAAAGGATCACAGGTAATAATACGGCCACTCGAAATTTTGATTTTTCCAATAGTTATACCATACAGGTTCACCTTAAAATTGTTGACCGTTTGGGTAAACCCTTTGTTATAGGCCTGCTCAAAAAGATATGGCATTGCAACAATTTTTGCTGGTATTACTTTGATGGTATCTACCACTTCCTTCGAAATTTTGTAATCGTTGTTATTCAGGTTGATATTCTTGCAGCCGAAAAGAAGTAAGACAGCGAGTAATTGGTATTTCATATTGGTTATGTTACAGTTCGTTTAAAACGCTGTTGTTTAAATTATTAATTTTTGAAAAAAGTTAAGCACATACCTTGGTTTTCCTTCTAAGTTCCGGCGAATGGCGAATTGAAAATTCCGACAGGCAGTTCTATCCAAAGAAGAAATAACGCGACGAGAACAGCTCCAAAAACCAACTCCCGGTGTTCTATTTTTCTAACAGTTACAATTACCAGTTCACATAATAAACCTGTTCCCAGCAATAAAAAACCCATCACAACAAAATCGAACCCCGACCAGTTTACTTCGTCTGAGAATTGCATGGCTACAAATGGTATCAGCAGGAGAAATGCTACTGTAAGAACAATACCAGTAAGCCTGTTTTTTCGGGCGATCATAAATAGATGATTTTTATCAATTTATAAATTTTGTGGCCTGGCTATCTTAGAAATCCATCTTCATCAAGGCTATTTTATCGAACAATTCACCCACACCCAAAGAAGCCCAAATGATAAAAGCACCTACAACAATTTTCAGAATTCCAATACCAGGTATGGAGTAGCCTGTAATTTTCATAAGGATAGCATGAACAGGCAGAAAGTATAGAAAGGAAAGTAGTATTATGAAAATTCCAAAACCAAAATCATTCCCCCAAAAGGTATTTACAATACCGATGGCTAAAAACAGAAGTCCAAACATCCAGCTTATAATATAAAGAGCAGGGGTGGTACTATTTGTTGCTGTTTCAAGTTTGTTGTTCATCATTATTTGCTTTACTAGTTAATAATTGGCATGCTTTCATCAGATACAAATCAAATAAAAGCACTTTGAATTACAAAGCTAAGGGAAAGCACTTTGCATTTCAAAGTAAATTTCGAAAAATCAACAGATTTTATTTTTACGCCTGCTGCGGGTATTCCAGGATACTATGTATTTGGCGTGTCAAGTTAATAATAGAGGAAATAAACCGGTCTATGATCCCGGGCAGTAAAGGATACTGACCTGTTGCATTTTTGGGTTACCCGGGCCTCTAATTTGGTTGAATTTGTCTTCGCCCGATTGTCATTTCAGCAAATAGTACAATGGCAACTCCAACAGTATAGGCCAAAAGATCGGTCCATGCAAAAGATGTTCCGAGTACCAGTTTTGCCCAAAGTGCGTTCTCCAAACCAAGCTTTTCTATCAGGTGAAAATATTGCGACGTTTCAATAGCAAAGCAAAAGATCAGCACGATCACTGAAGTAACCAGGTAAGGAATTTGCAGGAAGGACCTGGCAAAACAATAAACGAGGATAGCTACAATTACGTCGCCTACATAAGGCCGGATGATTCGATCGTGTGCATATTCGGCAATCAACACTTCGATACCAAACAACAACACAGCCAGCAGAAAGTAAACCAGGTTGAAGTTTATATAAGGCTTCATTGCAGAATGTTGCAATAGTAAACATTTACAAAATATCCCGAATTATATACCATCCCTGATCAATTGCAGGTTGAAAATTACTTTAGATTGTATTTCTCATATCATGAGTAACACAGGTATCAAAGTTTACCATTGCATTCATTAATTTAATGACTGCTTATATCCTGTTTTTGGGGCTTATTGCATCTGCGCCACCAGCTTTTTGAGATGATCAATATGTCGCCCAAACTTTTGGTAACTTACCCTTTGGCTAACAAAATATTGAAACAGGAATAAAGCACTATAAGCTCCAAACCTGATGAATGGTGACAACGAATGCCAGGTATTCAACATACGAAAGTCCTGGAAATACGGCAATACTTCAGTCAAAATCACAAAAAGCAACAGGGCCACGCGAATACCAATAAGATTTTGCTTCAATCTTCTTTCGAGCAAGTTCACCTGGTTCTCAAGATTTGATTTTACCTTTCCATCCATTCCCTGCATTTTTTTTACAACATTGTAATTGAGCCTGGCAAATAGTATTACGCAGATACAAAATATAATATAAAACCAAAAAAGTGCGCTGGTAAATGTCTTGTCTATATGCTGCAGGTTTGTAGCAATAATAGCTAATGGAACCACTGTCATAATAATTATTTGTTTTCTAAAAGACTTTCTTAACGATGCCAGGGGACTATTGCTTTTGTGTTGAATGAGTTCCATAATATTTTGATTTTTCTGCATAGGTACTTTACCTGCTTGTCTCCATTCCTGTTTTAGATCATCCAGTTCCATATCAATAATTTTTTGTCATTTGACGAATCTTTTCTTTTATTCTATTCATTTTTACGCGAAGATTTCCCTGGTTAATACCCAGGATATCTTCCATTTCTTCATAGGTTTTTTCTTCCAGGTAAAGCATCATTATAGCCTTTTCCACCTCGTTTAATTGCGCAATTGATTTATATAACAATTTAAATTGTTCTTCTTGCTCAGCGCTGGAATTATCATCGCTGTGCTGTGGTAGTGTTGCAGGTTCATAGCTATCAATAAAGTTTCTGTGTTTACGCAATCGTGTAATGGCGGTATTGATACCGATGCGATAAAGCCATGTGCTGAACTTTGATTGCCCTTTAAATTTTGGAAATGCAGTCCATAACTGCAACACGATCTCCTGGAATAGATCCTGGCGGTCGGCTGGTGTATAAGCATACATCCTGCATATTTTATAAATCAGCAACTCGTTTTCGCTGACCTGTTGGCTAAACTGTTTTTCTACCTCACTTTGTTGCAATGCCTGTACTTTATATTAGTAGTCGCCTGTTAATTAGTTTTGTTACAATTTAAAACGTAAATTTTTTTAGGCTTTGTCAAAGTACTGATGAAAATGTAAAAGGTCGTTGCATTCTGTTTTGTTACATGCAAGTAGTTAGAAGTTAGTAGCCGGAAACCAGGAGGATAAGTGTGAAGCAACGACGTCGCTAATAATCAATAATTATAAATTAATTATTATTGATTACTAATATAGAGCTTGCCATAGCCTACCAACTCACAAGCCTGACAATAGGTATGACTTTCCTTTTACAGTTTGTAATGAAAGTACATAATAACCATTCGATTCTTTGGTAGATGATAACTTTAATGCGGAAATTGTCAACGGGTTTGAACTACGTATTTTACACAGACCACCTGCGTTGGAAATAATCACCGCGTTCCTGATCTTATTTTCTTGCCAGTTAATATTTACTGTGTAATTACCGCGTGCTTTCAACCCTTTTACTGATCCTTCTTTCCAAATATCCGGAAGCGCTGGTAAAAGGTGCAATTCGCCAAGATGACTTTGCAAAAGCATTTCAGCCATACCTGCTGTACCACCAAAATTGCCATCGATTTGAAAGGGAGGATGGGCATCAAAAAAGTTCGGATAGGTTCCCCCACCCCTGCTGTAATTTGTATTAGATTCACTGGTATAATGCAATAATTGTTTTACCAGTGAATGTGCATGATTTCCGTCCAGCAACCTGGCCCAAAAGTTGATTTTCCATGCTTTGCTCCAACCAGTTCCTTCGTCACCTCTTATCTCCAATGTTTTCCTGGCAGCTGTTGCATAAACAGGTGTCGACATTGGTGCTATTTGCCTACCCGGGTGCAATCCAAACAAATGCGATACGTGCCGGTGTTTCGGATCCACATCTTCATAATCTTTGTTCCATTCCTGCAAGTTGCCTTTTGCACCTATATGTAAGGGATACAAGCGTGCTTTTTTAGCTATGAGCAAATCGCGAAATGTTTTATCAATATTAAGTTCTGCCGATGCCTGCACCAGGTTCGTAAATAAATCCCAGATAATAGACATATCCATGGTTGTGGCGACACCTATGCCGGATGTTTTACCATCATCATATTTGAAATCATTTTCAGGTGAGGTAGATGGCACCATTACCAGGTACCCGTTCTTATCTGTTACCAGCCAATCCATGCAAAATTCAGCGGCGGATTTCATTAACGGATACGCTGTTTGCTGCAGAAAAATTTTGTCTTTGGTAAAACTATAATGCTCCCACAAATGCTGGCAAAGCCAGTTACCACCCTGTGGCCAATTGGCCCATTTCGGATCACCATTCCCTTTGTCACCAACGGGGTTACTGGTAGCCCAAATATCGCTGTTGTGATGTGCCACCCACCCATTCATATTATAAAACTCCCGTGCCGTTCGTTTGCCTGTTTTGGCGATATTTTTTATCAAATCAAACAGGGGCAAATGCATTTCGGAAAGATTGGTTACTTCAGCCGGCCAGTAGTTCATTTGAGTATTGATATTGATGGTATAATTCGAGCTCCATGGGGCCCTCATTTCCTTGTTCCACAAACCTTGCAGGTTAGCAGGTAAACCACCCGGTCTTGAACTGGAAATCAAAAGATAACGGCCATAATTAAAGTACAATGTTTCGATACCCGGATCATATGAACCATTTGAATAAGCTTCGAGACGTGCATCACTCGGCAACTTTACGTTTCGATTGTTCTTACTACTGTCCGATATTTGTAATGCAACCCTGTCATAGAATTTTTTATAATCAGCGATATGTCGTTGCATAAGGGTAGCAAAGGATTTCTGCACTGCTTTATCGAGGTAGTTTTTTGCAATGGCATGCTCGTCTTTTCCATCAGAATCCGGGCATTTATCAAACCCATTAAAACTGGTAGCGGCAGAAAGATACAATACCAGCGAGCTTGCATTTTCTACCGTCAAACCGTCAGCGGTTGCCACTATGTTCCCCCCTGCGTTCACTGCTTTTAGTACCATTTCGTATCGCATGCCGTTGCAATGTTTCCCTGTTGAATCATCATAGATAACCGGTGTTTTATTTGGGTTATAATAGCTGGGATCTACATGCGCAGGAGCTTTGCCTTTCATGAAAATTTCATTAGCAACTGAGGCTTCTATACTATACTTTAATTTGCTGCTGGTAGTCAACTGTATATTCAACTTTCCAGGCTGGCTGGCCGACAATTTAATAACGATCACCTGGTCGGGTGCAGATGCAAAAACCTGCCTTGTATATCGTATTTCATCAATGGTAAAACTTGTAGTACTTACTGCTTTTGAAATATCCAGTTCGCGGTAGTAATTGGTAACTGTGGTATCGTTAAACGACTGGTTGATCATAAGATCTCCTAGTGGTAAATATGATTCGGTATATAAACCCTGTAGCTTTTTCACCAACGGATCTGCTTTTGCATAATCTTCTTCTTCCAGTAAGATCTTTCTTATTTGGGGCAAGTATTGTGCGGCTTCCGGGTTAATACTTGCGGGGACAGGTCCTCCCGACCAAAGGCTGCTTTCATTCAACTGAATCAATTCACTGCTTACATTACCAAATATCATGGCACCAAGCCTGCCATTTCCTACAGGCAAAGCTTCGGTCCAATTTGCAGCGGGTTGTTTGTACCACAACTTTTGGTTGTTTTGCGCATAAGTTGTAAACGGTAAAAACAACAATACAGTGATAAAAGACTTCATATAATTATAACTAAACATAGTAATCTCCATTATTTAAAAATGCGGTAGAAATATTGGTTGCCAGTAATAGGATGCAAAACATATCTGCTCCTGAACTTAATTATTAAACAAAAATGCTATCAATGATCGGATTTCCTGCACTAACAAGCGTTGCTCTGTTACAAAGAATTGCGCAGGTTTACAATAAATGGTATAGCAACTTTTTCCGTTGATTTCTCTAATATCATTTCTGCCGCTTTCACTCCCATCATTTCAAAATTGGATGATATGGTGGTAATTCCATTAAGGATAATTCTCTTTAAAGGTGTCTCGTTGTAAGAAATAACTCCGACGTCCTTACCTACTGTCAAATTTGTATTTAAGATCTTTTCAATCAATATCACCAGGTCATCTTCCATCAGGCTAACATAGGCCGTTCCTGCCTGTATCTGTTCCGCTTCTATGCTATCTACCACCGCGTAGTTAAAAGCATAGTGCTGGCAAAAAGAAATAAATCCCTGCAAGATTTCTACCGGATGATAAGTATAGTTTGGAAAAATAATTTTAATAGTATCGTACTTGCTTAAACGGGGAATCAATTGTTCCAGCGACGAAGAAATATCCTTTTCAAAATCTTCGTATACAGAAGCATATTTACCGGTTACATCCGGCAGCAATTTGCTCATTAAAAGCAACTTTTCTTTTGGAATAGCATTGATGATATCGGCCGCATTTTCACCTCCTTCCAAAAAGTGAGGCACAATTACGTAATAAGAATAAGTTTGCCTGTTTTGCCCAAGTAATTTTTTAAATAACAGGAAGTTATTATTGTAAATATAAAAATCGATGGCAGCATTATCACCTAATGTTTTTACAAACGAATCGTAAATAATTTTTTTATGTGTACTTAATTTATTGAATAATAAGAAGATCTTTACCGGTTGTATAAATTCAGTGGTAGCAATAAAATAGCCCTTACCGGGTACGGAGCCCACAACACCCATTTGCTTCAGATTACGGTAAGCCCTTTCAGCCGCATCCCGTGATATCTCAAGTTCATAACTCAGGTCATTAATAGATGGCAACAGGTAATCTTTCCCGAGGCTTCCATTTTCGATTCCTTGTAAAATAGCATTCGAGATTTGCAGGTATTTGGGTGTTACCGATTGTATGTCAATCCGAATGATGGAATAAATATTAGTACTGTTCATTGGCTGGCAAAAGCCGAAGCTACATCAAGCCATCAAAAAAACGGTCATTGATTTTGGGCCATGTGCACCTAAAACCAATGATTGTTCAATATCAGCGGTTTTGGAAGGTCCGGCAATAAAAGTGCCAAACCCATAACGGGAACTGCCAATTACATCGTAAGCAACATGCAATGAGTCTACTATGTCTTCCCGGTTGACTAAAACTACAAGATGCTGGCAAATAAAGGGCAATACCCGGCCGGGCAACACTTGATCTGTTACCCAAACCGCTCCATTTTCCGCCACTGCAAATTGTGCGGGTATAATGGCTACATCCACATTTTCCAGCAGGTGCGGATCTTCTTCAATATCGTAAAAAACAGCAAATGGTGCCATACCTGGCAGCACACTAATTATTCGTTTTTCACCTGCGAATTGTGACTGCAACTGCATAATAATTTCGGTCTCATTTGCAGCATTAAATACCTGTCCACCGATGACTTGAAGTACTGTTTCAAATTTTTCAGCTGCATTGGTAAAAGGTTGTAAAATGTTTTCTGCCTCCGGCAATGGAACCGATGCCGGCTGATTTCTTTTTACTGCTGATAATATTTTATCCCTGCTGGTCATAGAAGAAGGTTGAATGGTGAGTCGTGAATCGTGAGTCGTGAATGGTGAGTGCTGCCGCGATTTGATTTTCACGTTTGACGTTTGACTTTCCCCATGGTGAGTAGTCAGTGATGCGTGGTGAGTAGCGGCTCAGATTACATGATGAAATTTTGAGATTACTTTTACGTGTATCGCTGTGGCGTAAGTCGTGAGTGTCGCCGTATTTTAACTTTCACGTTTGACTTTTGACGTTTTCCACTTTAGTGAATCATTTATTTTGAGAGTTGTTTTTGTATTTAAATCAGAAATCAGAGATCAACAAATCAAAAATAGATTGTGGGTGCTGCCGCGATTAGATTTTCGTGAAAAGTGAATTGTGAGTGGTGAGTGCTGCCGCGATTTGACTTTCACTTTTGACTTTTCACGTTTCACTCTGTCGTAAAGCATCCTAATTACCAACTACTTTCTTTCATGCCTTTCTACTAATTACTAACTCCTTTCTTCCCCACCCTCTACTAATTACCAATTACCTACTCCTTGGTTCCCCGCCTTTTACTAATTCCCAATTAACCAATTACTAACCGCCCCTGTTCTTCCTGTACCATTCTGAAAAAGATGCAGTTGGAGGCGCCGGCATATTACGCTGTTTGTACCAGGCATTTAATTTATTGTTTACCAAAAAAGGAAAGTGTTTTAAAACCCATCTTCCCGTTTTGCCGGCGAATTTATAGATACCGGGATTACTTAGCGTAAATGCCATTCCTTTCATTGCCATTGTTTTGGCGGCAGGGCCGTAACCTTCCTGCATGAGAACCTGCCGCCATTTATACAACTGCTGGTGAATATCAATTTTAACGGGGCACACATTGCTGCAGCTGCCGCAAAGCGTGGATGCGAACGGCAGATCTGCATGATCCTTCATTTCGAGATTTGGGGCCAGTATAGAGCCTATCGGTCCTGCAATGGCAGTATGATAACTATGGCCACCACTTCGGCGGTAAACAGGGCATGTATTGAAGCAGGCGGCGCAACGAATGCATTTTAAAGAGTTGCGAAAATCTTCGCGGCCCAATTGCCTGCTGCGGCCGTTGTCGACAATCACGATATGCAGTTCCTGGCCGGGTGCCGGGGTTTGAAAATGACTGCTGTAAGTTGTGATCGGCTGACCAGTAGCACTACGGGCGAGCAAGCGTAAAAAAACAGAGAGATCCTTCCTGCGGGGAATGATCTTTTCGATACCCATACACGCAATATGCACATCTGCGAGGTGCGCTCCCATATCTGCATTTCCTTCGTTGGTACATACCACAATTTCGCCTGTTTCAGCTACTGCAAAATTTACACCAGTGATAGCAATTTTACTGGTGAGAAATTTTTCTCTTAAATGAATTCTTGCAGCGGCGGTTAAAAACTGCGGATCTGCATTTCCTTTTGGAGTTCCCAGATGCTGGTGAAACAATTCACCTATTTCTTCCTTCTTCCAATGGATACATGGCAACACAATATGACTTGGATGTTCACCGGCCAATTGTACAATACGTTCACCTAAATCGGTATCGATTACAGCTACATCCTGTTCTTTAAGATACTCATTCAGGTGACATTCTTCGGTAAGCATTGATTTGCTTTTCACAATTTTATTTACTGAATGTTTTTGCAGGATGCTATGCACAATTTTATTATGCTCAGTACCATCTTCGGCCCAATGAATAATGATCCCGTTGGCGATGGCATTTTTTTCGAAATCCAACAGGTATTCCGAAAGATTTGAGAGGACGTTGTTTTTAATTTGGGAAGCAGTTTCGCGTAGCTGTTCCCATTCCGGTATATTGAATGCAGCTTTATCTCTCTTTTGCCTGATCCACCATAGTGTTTCATCATGCCAATTCACCCTTGCTTCATCTGCATTAAATACAGTTGCCAATGTTGCATGATCCGGGTGATGGTTGCTGGTCATTGATTAATAATTATTTGCTGGTTACAAGTTGATGTTTGATAGTTGATGGTTGATGGTTATAGTTGATGGATGATGGATGATAGCATCAGGTTGGTAGTTGCTAGTTGTAGTGGCTGGTGGCCGGCTAATGATAAACGAATGTAAAAAAGTCTACAGTTTAAGGTTTTTGTACTCACCACTCACCACTCACCACTCACCACTCACGATTCACTACTCACGATTCACCACTCACGATTCACCACTCACGATTCAAGAAAGCTCTCGGAGCACTCACCACTCACTACTCACCACTCACTACTCACGATCTCTCCATTCAAAATCTCCGCTATATGTATCACTTTCACCTTGCTCTTCTTCCTTTTCAAAATTCCTTCCATATGCATCAGGCAACTCATATCTGCAGCAGTAATATATTCTGCTCCATTCATTTCATGATCTGCCACCCTATCTTTTCCCATTTTCACACTTACGGCTTCTTCTGTTACACAAAAGGTACCCCCAAAACCACAACATTCGTCTACCCTGTTTAAAGATATTAATTCAATATCTTTTATCATATTCAACAAATAACCCGGTTTGGAAAAAGGTGTTGCTACCAGTTCGCTCATTTGCGAAATATGCAGGCCTCGTTGCCCGTGACAACTTTGATGTACACCTACTTTGTGCGGAAAAGAAGCAGTAAGTTTTTCAATCTTTAAAACATCCACTAAAAACTCTGTGAGCTCATAAACCCGCTTACGGATATTTATTGCTGCCGCTTCATTCTTTTCATCATGTAAATGCTCTTTAATATGCAATGCACAACTGCCGGATGGACAAACGATGTAATCAAAATCTTTAAAGTTATTTACAAATAAAGCATTGCATTCCCTGGTAAGATGTTCATAGCCTGAATTGGCCATGGGCTGACCGCAACAGGTTTGCTTTATCGGGTACACCACTTCCACCCCATGCTTTTCAAGTAATTGTAAAGTAGCAATTGCTACCTGCGGATAAAACTGGTCGACGTAACAGGGAATAAATAAAGCTGCCTTCATGATACGGCTTGTTGAACAGAATAATACTTTAACTCGATGATATCATTTGGTAAGGTCTTGCTGTTCCAATGCTGGTGAACAGACAATGCCGTACCAACAGCTGTAGCCTGCGCCATCGATGCAGCGAAAACTTCCATCTCAGGAAAAAACATTGCTAGTAAATTCATGTAAACAGGGTTCTTACTAAAGCCACCATCTACAAAAATCCGGCGAACACTGGTATTTCTGCGAATCATTTGTGTTGAATGATACTGCTGCAAAGTAATATCATAAATCAACTGGTGATAAGCTGCTTCCACAGATGCAAAATTATTTAAATCACGTTTCGAAAAACCGGATTGCTTTAACAGGATTACCTCTTTGTTACCGGATGTATGCAGATCTGCATTTGTTTCCGTTTTATTTACGAGGGACGCATCAAAACTTATACTACGATACCATCCCAAATTTTGATGGAAATGATCGCCGATACGTTTTACTTCCTGCTCGTGTTCATAACCTGCAAATATCCGTGACGCCTTTACTGCTTTGCCGGTATAAGTTATATAACACAGACAATCATTTTGCAATTCTTCTTTTGTAAGTGGCGACTGATTGAAGGGGTTCAGCGAAATACACCAGGTACCTGTAGATATTAAAATAAAAGGCTCATGAAAATTAACCAGGTAAGGAATTAATGCAGCCGAACTATCATGCAAGCCAACGCCAATAGCGTAGTTATTGCCCGGGAAAACAGCAGGCAACACTTCATTACAGCTATGTAGCGGTGCCAATTTTTCATCTATATTTTCCTGCTTCACCCAGTCATGATAATTATTGGTTGTAAAGTCCCAAAGGTTTGTATGACATCCTATACTTGTAATATCCGAACAGGCAACACCACTTAATAAAAAACTTAAATATTGCGGCAGGTGTAAAGCATACTTTATCTTTTCAAACAATTGCGGTTTCTCATACTTTAAACGATACAACTGCATCCCTGAATTCAGACTTCCTAATACCGGGGATGCCGTGCGGTAGCTAAATTCTTCTTCGCCACCATATGTTTCATAAAACCGTTTTTTAAGATTCGCAGGATATGCTTTCAAATAGTTATACAATGGTGCAATAGTATTGCCTGATTCATCAAGGTAAACGAAACTGGCACCATAAGTTGAAAAATTTATTGCTTTTATAGTAAACTGTCTCAACCGGAATACTTCGCGTAAAGAATCAAACACTGATAGCCGTAAGCTATCAATATTTTCACAAGCATCGCCGTCTTCATCCACTGTTTCAATGAACTTAGCAGATCTTTCGAAAACAATATTGTAATCTTCATCAAACAGGAATAATTTCTTGTTTGTTTTTCCAACATCGAAGATCGCTATAACGGGGGTAGATTGCATTACAGTTTCTGGTAGTTAGTAATTAGTAGTTAGTAGTTGGTAATTAGTAGTTAGTAAAAGACAAATTGAAATTTGAATGGTCAAAAGTAAAATCGAACTGCGAAGCAGTTACTATTAACGATTCTCCACTTACGAAAAGTTGGAAACATAAAACATTTACCACTCACGATTCACGATTCACGATTCACGACTACAACCCTGTTGCAACCGTCTTTGCTCCACGTGTTTTAATCAGTTCTTTTCTTACATTTAATTGCCTGTACAACTGCAAGGGATTTAATGCGGCACCGCTGCGTAGTCTTGCTTCTGCAACTATTGCCCGAACATCGGTGCGAAAGGCTGTTTGCAATATTTCCTGTGCAGTAACCACATCATTGTTTTGCTGTGCAGCGGCAAGCGCTACCCTGTCCACCATCAATGCCTGTGCATAAGAAATCATGATCGCTTCCACAGATTGCAACAGATCTTCGAGGGGATCTTTTACATTATGTGAGGCATCAATCATCCAGCCAAGTCCTGTAGCATGATCCATACCTTTTGCATCCATGCCTTCAATCAATTCATTAAAAATCAAAAACAGCTGGTATGGTTTGATGCTGCCAACAGTAAGGTCATCATCTCCGTATTTTGAATCGTTGAAATGGAAGCCACCAAGCTTTCCTTCCATCAATAACAAGGCAACAATTTGCTCGATGTTGGCATTGGGTAAATGATGTCCAAGATCTACCAATGTAAATGCCTTGTCGCCAAGCTTGCTGGCATATAACAACGATTGTCCCCAATCGCCAACAGTGGTAGAATAAAAATTGGGTTCAAAGGCTTTGTATTCTACAAACATCTTCCAATCAGAAGGTAATGCGGCATAGATTTCTTTTAATCCTTCCAGCGTATTTTGAAAGGCTTGCCGAAAGTTTAATTGCCCGGGAAAACAGGAGCCATCGCTTAACCAAACTGTTAACGATTTCGAACCTAAGGCAATACCCTGTTGTATCACTTCAATATTGTGATCGATTGCCTGCTGGCGAATAGCTTTGTTTACATTTTGCAGCGAACCGAATTTATACGTCAGCTCCTGTGTGGGCTGATCCTGGAACGTATTGGAATTCATGGCATCGAAGGCGAGGCCATGTTGTGCAGCCAGTGCTTTAATATGCGATGGATTTTCGGGAATATCCCATGGAATATGCAGGGAAATTGCGCCACTGGATGCATTTAACTTACGCATCAAACCAATGTCTTCGATCTTTTCTTCGAGGTTGCGGGGTTCACCACCACCGGGGAAGCGGCCAAACCTTGTACCACCGGTACCCAATGCCCAACTCGGAATGGCTACCTGGAAATCAATAAGTTTTTGAAGTATTGCATCCACACCTGTTACTTCATTTGCAACAAACTGGAACCTGCGCTGGTGATTGGATATTCCAGCTTCATTATGGTCATCGATATTAAATTTTTCAATAAGCATCGCAATTACATTTTATAGCCACTAAGGCGAAATGGTAAAAGTATAAGTTATACTATTCTTTTGTTTGAACAGCCAAGACGCAAAAGCCCGAAGAAGCACCAACTATTTAATTCGTTTTCCTTCCTGTCTCGCGTCTTCGCAGTTCAATAAAATTACCGAACAAAACCTGCAGCAACACCACCATCAACATTTAAAATATTACCTGTTGATTTATTGAGCAATCCACCCGCAAAAGCAAAGCAAGCGTTGGCTATATCTTCGGGAAGAATCATTTCATTCATCAGGGTGCGTTTTGCATAGTAGGCTGGTAATTCTTCAACTGTAATTCCATACGCTTTAGCACGTCCTTCGGCCCATCCACCGGCCCAAATATTTGAATCTGCAATTACTGCATCCGGGTTCACCGTATTCACCCGTATTTTATCCCCACCCAATTCAGCAGCCAATAATCTTGTTAAATGTGCCTGCGCAGCTTTGGCAGAACCATAGCCCGCATTATTTGGACCCGCCACCACAGAGTTTTTGGAAACAATGTTAATGATATCGCCACCCGTATCTTGTTTGCGCATAATTTCCACTGCAACTTTAGACACCAGGAACTGACCTTTTACCAAGATATCATACAACCTGTCCCAATCGGCAATGGAATGATCTGTAATTGATTTAGAAATACTGATACCCGCATTATTAACTACCAGGTCTACACCACCAAAAGCAAGTGCCGCAGCTTTCATGGCAAACTCAATGGTATCGTTGTTTGTAACATCCAATATCACTGATGACACAACATCTTTTCCGAATTGTTTTTGAAATTCTGCCACTGCAGCATCCAGTCTTTCCTGGTTGATATCGTTAATGATAACACAGGCACCTTCGGATGCAAACTTTTTAGCAATTGCTTTACCTATGCCACCAGCACTACCCGTAACCAATGCGATTCTTCCGCTTAAAGCTTTGGGTTTTGGCATACGTTGCAATTTTGCCTCTTCCAATAACCAGTATTCGATATTAAACGCTTCCTGGCGTGGCAAAGAAGTGTATTCGCTTACTGCTTCAGCGCCTTTCATTACATTAATCGCATTGATATAAAATTCTGCGGCAACACGGGCAGTTTGTTTGTCTTTTGCAAACGTAAACATACCTACGCCGGGATATAGGATCACCACTGGATTTGCATCGCGTATAGCAGGGCTGTTCGGATGCTTGCAGGTATTGTAGTATTCGGCATACATTACACGATAGGCGGCAAACAACGGTTCAATTTTAGCTTTAACTACTGCCGTATCACCAACATTTTCATTGGTAGCAAGGTTTAATACCAATGGTGAAATTTTTGTACGCAAAAAGTGGTCGGGGCAGCTGGTACCCAGTGGCGCCAGGCGATCGAGATCATTTGAGTTTATAAACTGTAACACACGATCGTCATCGGTGAAGTGACCGATCATTTTTGTTTGGGAAGAACAAAAGCCGCGCAGGATTGGCGCTAAACTTGCAGCCTTTTCCATACGTTCTTCTTTTGGCAATGACGTTAATTTTTCTCCGCCGAAAATGGGTCCTTTCTTACCGTAATTATCTTCGAGGTACTGTGCACAACGTTCTATAACTTCAAGGGTATTGATATAACTTTCGTAGGCAGTATCGCCCCAGGTAAACAAACCATGAGAACCCAGCATAATACCACGTATTCCGGGATTTTCGTCCAGGCATTGTTTTAACTGGAGGCCAAGGTCAAAACCAGGCTTTTGCCAGTTCACCCAACCAATGGTGCCATTAAAAAGATCCTGTGTTATTTGCTTACCTTCTTTTGCAGCGGCAATGGCTATAGCGGCATCAGGATGTAAATGATCGATATGTTTAAAAGGAAGAAAGCCATGCAACGGTGTATCTATTGACGGTGCTTTGGATGCAAGGTCATAAATGCAATGATTAAATAATTCAACCATTTCATCTTCGTGATCCATACCGCGGTAAACATTTTTTAAACTGCGCAAACGATCCACATACAATGCTGCCAGGCCGCTTCTTTTCATGGTACCTAAATCACCACCGGAACCTTTCACCCACATTACTTCCACTTCGCGACCTGTTAATGGATCTTTGGCCATTGCCTTGCAACTTGTGTTACCACCACCATAGTTAGTTAGGCGCAGGTCGGCTCCCAAAAGGTTGGAACGATAAACTAGTAACGCAACTTCATCCCCTTCCAGTGCGGCTGCATCAGCATCATTCCATAAGTAACTAACGTGTTTGAAATTTGTTGAAACCTTATTCATAATATTATTTTTTATCCCTGATTTTTAATCTCTGATTTTTTGATCTCTGATTTACTTATACTTACTGTATTTGTATTCCTAATTAACTAATCAACCAATTAACCAATCAACTAATTTCTGATGTCTGATCTCTGATTTAAATACAGCATGCATCAACTGTATTTGTATTCCTAGTTAACTAATCAACCAATTCCTAATCAACTAATCAACCAATCAACTGATTTCTGATTTCTGATTTCTGATCTCTGATTTAAATACAGCATGTATCAACTGTATTTGTATTCCTAATTAACTAATCAACTAATCAACCAATTAACTAATCAACTACTTCAACGAATTACCATAACCAACAATAAGGATAGAAAGAATGATCGTAGCAATACCAAGGATAATTGTACGATTGGTTTTCGCACTTACATTTTTCCATTCTTTTAATAGTAGTCCCCACATATTAGCCACCAGTATTATAAACGACATATGTAATATCCAGGAACTTGCACCATTGCCCAATTTGCTTTCGCCCATACCATAAAAGAAAAACTGCAGAAACCACATTGTGCCACCCAAAGCGCAAAGGAGGTAATTTTTTAATAAAGGCGTTTTTTGATTGGTATAGTCGCCAAAAGTTTTATTTCGTGCATTTAATATAAGGCACCAGATAAGGTTTGTTGTAAGACCACCCCAAAGGATCACAACAAAAATGACATTGTTTCTATAGAGAAATTCGCCCTGGCCCGGGTTAAGCAGTTTCCAATTTTCATTGGCAAGAATTCCCATGCTGGTACCTGCTTCAATACCAAAACTAAAACAGGCGCTTAATACACCCGAAACAATGGCAACAAACAAACCAATGCCCACTTTAAACTCACTGCCCGAGGCGTCGGTAGTAGCGCCATGCAGGTCTTTATCTTTCATAGCGCCAGCCTTACCGCAGATAATAATTCCAATCACACAAACAAGTAATCCCAATAAAACAAACAAACCCCATTGTGTGCCAAACAGGTCAGCGATGGTATCCTTTCCTTTAGTAGGTGTAAAATAATAATAGATGGAAGGAATGATTGCTCCAAAAACGGAACATAATCCAAGTATAATAGAACTGCCTAATGCCACGCCAAGATATCTTACACCGAGACCGTAGGTCAATCCACCAATCCCCCATAATAACCCCATGGTATAAGTAGATGCCAGTACTGTACCGCTTTCATTTTTAATGATATCCCAAAAACCGGGAATGGTTAACCAGGCTGCAAGTGGTGGCACAATTAGCCAGGAAAACAGCCCGCCGACTATCCAAAAACTTTCCCAGCTCCAGCCTTTTACCTTTTTGTAAGGCATGTAAAAACTGCCCGAAGCAAATCCACCGATAAAATGAAAAATAACGCCCAGCAAAACCTGCATGTAAATAATTTTCGATATGGAAACAAGCAATAAGAACACAAAACTATCTGCAGACCTGATGATAACTATCCTGTACTGTCGTATTTCGCTCCTCTAAATGATTGGAAATAAATATCGGTTATATCTTCTAAACAATTAAAAAGAAGTCAGTGTATATTCTTTTCGCGGTAATATGATCACTACATTAGTAATCAAACTTTTTACACATGACAAAAAACATTACAAAGTATTCCCTTTCATTACTGGCATCGGCAAATGATGGCGTACAGGCTCAAATCTTATTTTCCAATGAAACTGCTTTTTTTGTTGGAAGGATTGACTTTTATAAAGGTACCGAGTTACCAAAATCCTATTTATGGCATCCCACAAATGCAAACGATGAGAGTCAAACTTACCTGGTATTGGCAATGTCGCACTCTGTTTTGGGAAATGTAGCTGATCTTCTCCGCAATGAAGGCCCATGGATCCTGGAACTATCGCCATCAACACCACCTCCCTTTTTTGGTGCATCAACACAGGGTTATGGTGGCAAATTGAAAACTGTGGGTACAGAGAAAACAGGTGAAGGAGACTTTAACTTTAGTTTACTGCTTTAATTATACTCACATTCTTTTTCAAAAGGGCACTACTTAAAGTGCCCTTTTTTTAGGCCACATTTCCTGGTTTCGATTTTATATTTTTAGCTATAGTTTCAGCCGCAAGCTGTTTGCGTTTTTTTCTTCGTTTATCCAAAACAATGTAGGTGATTAATATGATCATGGATGCTGCTGCAATCCAAATCAATGCTCTCTCTATCTTTCCATTATTACCATAAATAGCCAGTAAAATAACTAAAGGGGTGATCCCGCTTAAAGTAGCAAGAATGTATTTCTTATAACTCATTTTGAGCAGGCCTGCAATAATGCTCAGGGAATCGTTGGAAATGGAAGCCAGACGCGTAATTGCAATGGCGCCTGCCCCGTATTCTTCCACAAAGACCGTTAATTTAAACAACAATTTTTCGCTTACAAGTCTTTTGATGGTGTAAGGGCCAGCTTTTTTGCCAATGAAAAAACCAAATGTGGAAGAAGCGAATACGCCAAGAATGGAGATAACAGCTCCCCAAAAAGGGCCATACATGATGATAGCGATGATCATCACCAATATGTTTGGAATTACCAGTAAAAACATTTGCAGGATCATAAGGCCTATCAACACTAAGGGTCCACCAAAACCGAACTGGTTAACCCACTCCTTAATTCTTCTTTCATCTTTACTCGTAATTACATCGAAGGCATGGTCGATTCCCTGTTTGTAAAATGGAAAGATGAAATAACCTCCTACCAGTAACAACAGGATGGTAATGGATAACAGCAAAGGCCAGTGTTTTTTGAAGAAAGTTGATATGGCTTTTTTCCCTGGCATAAGATAGCAGGCTGATCGGTTTTATTGTACTAAATAATCCGGCCAACCACTACCATTAACTGATCAATAAAAGATCTTATTCCTGCCACTCCGAATGAAAGATTCCGTCCTTATCTATTCGCTGGTAGGTATGTGCCCCAAAATAATCCCTTTGGGCTTGTAACAGGTTGGTTGGCAACCGCTCACTGCAATAAGAATCGAAATAAGCCAAAGTGCTCATAAAACCCGCAACCGGAATTTTAGCGCCAATTGCAGCAGTTAACACAAGTCGCGTATTATTTTCATATTGTTTTAAAAGCGCTGCTATATCAGTACTTAATAACAGGTTCGCCAAAGTATTGTTTGCTTCGTAAACTTTGGCAAAATGAACCAATAAACCAGAGCGGATTATACAGCCTGCTTTCCAAACCTGGATTACTGCAGGCAGATGAATATTCATGTTTAATTCAATGGAAGCTTTTGCAATCATGCTGAGCCCTTGTGCATAAGCAATGATAAATGAAAAAGTAAGCGCCTCTTCAACTGCTTCTGCCAGGCTTTCTTTTGAAATTATTATTTTGGCAACCTGGGTTTGATAGATTTCTGCAGCTTTTTGCCTTTCCTTTTTATAACCAGAAATAATTCTTGCAGCAACAGCAGCATCAATGGAAGGAATAGCGACGGGCAGGTTCAACGCCTCCTGTGAAGTCCATTTACCGGTACCCTTTGATCCGGCCTTATCAAGTATCAGGTCAACCAGGTATTCGTTAGTTTCAGCGTCTTTATTTTTGAATACACTGGCTGTTATTTCAATTAAAAATGATTGTAATTGTCCTTCGTTCCATTTGCTGAAAAGCAACTGTAATTCATCATTTGTATAACCTCCTCCCCGTTTCAAAATATCATATGCTTCGCATATTATTTGCATCATGGCATATTCAATTCCGTTGTGCACCATTTTTACAAAATGACCTGCCGCTCCGTAACCCATATAAGCAAAACATGGTACACCATCCGACTTCGCGGCTACTGCTTCCAGCATGGGTTTAACAGCTTCGAAAGCTTGTTGATTTCCGCCTGGCATCATGCTGGCACCCAGTCTTGCTCCTTGTTCTCCACCTGAAATTCCCATACCCATAAAGTGGATACCTCTTGAATCCAGGTAGCTTACCCGCCGCATGGTATCGAGGTAAAACGAATTGCCGCCATCAATAACGATATCTCCTTCCTCAATTAGTGGAAGAAGACTTTCTATCACGTCGTCTACCGGTTTACCAGCCGGTACTAGTAACAATATTTTCCTCGGAATTTTTAATGCCTGTACCATCGTTGAAAGGCTATTAACACCCTTTACAATGGTACCTGGCCGTGCATTTGCTTCCAGTAAAACACACTTGTCGTCATCTAAGTCAAAGCCTATTGTAGCAAATCCATGATCGGCCATATTTAACAACAAATTACTACCCATTACACCAAGTCCGATCATGCCAAAATCATATTGTGAATCCATCATTTTTCAATTAGTATTTTTTAATTAATTGGGCGCCTGAACCATAGCATCAGTCAACATTTCATATTGAAGCAATTCATATAACCTTTCAAATTTTTGAAAAGCAGCCTGGTAAGTTGCATGATTATTTGCGTCGGGAATATAAGAAGCCAGCAATTTATTTTCAAATACATCCTTATGCTGCATTGCTTCTGTGCCCAACATTACAGCTCCCAATGCAGCTGCTTCATAAGCACCTGAAACGATAACCTTTACGTTGAAAACATCGGCAACTATTTGTAACCAAACATCACTTTTTGCAAAACCACCTGAAGCATGAATGGCAGTAACCGGCTGCCTCGACATTAAAATTTTTCCTATACTGTACATGCTAAAGACAACAGCTTCAATGGTAGCCCTGATCAAATGTGCTTTGGTGTGATTGATAGTTAATCCAAAATAAACCCCTTTTGCGTTAGCGTTCCATAAAGGGGCTCTTTCACCGAGGATATAAGGAAGTAAAATTAAGCCATTGCTACCTGCTCCAACCGAAGCAGCCTGTTCAAACAATGTTGTGTAAGCATCATTGGATTGCAGAATGGAATCTTTTAACCATTGCAAAACGATGGCGCCATTGTTATTGGCGCCTCCTGCTATATACAAATCGTCTTTTAAATGATAACAAAAAGTGCGCATCCTGCTATCGGTTACCGGTGTATTTACAACCAGCCTTGCGGCTCCACTCGTACCAATAGTAATTGCCATTGCATCGCCCATGGCAGCTGTACCAAGATTTGCAGATGCACCATCACTGGCTCCAATAATAAATGGAATAGAGGCAGAAAATTGTAAAGACGTATGCTTGTTATTGTAATGAAAGACTTCTTTGGTGGAAACAATTTTTGACAGCTGATCTTCTGTTATACCAACCATATTTAAAATCTGCTTATCCCAGTGAAGTGATTTTGTTTGCAGCAGGCCGGTGGCAGAAGCTACGGAAGTATCAATAACAAATTCATCAAACAATTTATAAAAAATATACTCTTTTATGCCAATGAATTTATAGGCTGCTTTAAATGTTTCAGCATCGTTTTCTTTTAACCATAAAAGCTTGCTTAAAGGCGACATACTATGTACCGGAACACCGGTTTCATGGTAACAATACTTTCCTTCTTCTGAATGTTTCAGATTTTCCGCAATCACATCGGCCCTGTTATCAGCCCAGATGATACATTGGGTTAATAAATTACCTTGTTTGTCTATTGCAAGAAGGCTATGCATGGCTGCACTAAAAGAAATGAATACAGGTGTGTGTGGCAACATAGCTGCCAGCGTTTCCGTGATTCCTGAGACTACTGCATCGAAAATTTCATCGGGATCTTGCTCGCTTTGATTTGGCAACGGATGTTGCATATCGTACCCGATTGATACACTTGAAAGCACGGTACCTTTTTCGCTAAAAGCCACAGCTTTTGATGAAGTTGTTCCTATATCGATTCCAAGATAATAGTTCATACAAAAACATCCCCTTTAAAAGGATTTATACTTTCTTTTCTTTAAATGAGATAATAAAATATACCAGCACCGCAGCTGCAATAAAAGCAGGAACCAGCCATATTGATTGCCAGTTATGTAAATTATCCGATAATTGATAATTGTTTACTACAAAACCAGAAAACCAGGTACCTATAAACATTCCCAAACCATAAGTTGCAAAAGTAAAAAGTCCCTGTGCGGCATTCTTAATTTTTTCACCTGCTTTTCTTTCAGTATACATATATCCTGTTACAAAGAAGAAATCGTAGCAAACGCCATGTAAGATGATGCCGGCATAAAGCATCCAGCTGTTTGGATCATGATAACCATAACCGAAAAGAATATAACGCAGCACCCAGGCTCCCATGCCCAGTATCAACATATTTTTTACTCCAATGCGGTTAAATAAAAACGGAATGGCTAATATAAAGACACCTTCGCTTACTTGACCGAGGATCATTTTTCCGGCGGCATTGTTCATTCCAATTTCATTAAGAAAAGGGTTGGCAAAGCCATAATAAAAAGCGAGTGGTATACAAACTAAAATGGCCGTAATAAAAAAGATAAGATATGGCCGGCTTTTAAATAAAACAAGTGCTTCTGTACCCAAAGCACCGGCTGCCGACGTTGAACCGGTTTGTGCTTTCGGCGGTGTATTCGGTAACACAAAACTAAACAGCCCTAATAATAGCGAAGCTGCTGCTGCAATATGAAAAGTGCCTGCTGTTTTTTCTATTCCTAAGCCACCTACTAATGTGCCGGCTACTATCCAGCCAATAGTCCCAAAAACCCTGATCCAGGGAAACTGTTTACCGGGGTCCGTCATTTGATTGAATGCGACACTATTGGTTAACGCAATTGTTGGCATATATAGTAACGAATAAAAAAGAATGATCCAGTAAAAAGCAGCGTTGCCAGTAATTTTTGTAGCCAAAAAAAGCACTGCTGCACCAGCAATATGCAGCGCCCCTACAATTTTTTGCGCGGCAAAAAAACGGTCTGCAATCATGCCGACAAAAAAGGGTGAAATCATGGTGGCGATAGCCAATGCACTAAAGGCGGCACCAATCTGCACATCGGATGACTGCAGGTTGGCTTTCATATAAGTACCCATAGTTACATACCAGGCACTCCAGATAAAGTATTCAAGGAACATCATTCCCGAGAGCATAAAGCCGGTGCTTTTTTTCATAATTAATATGGTATGAAGCGTAAAAAAGTTGGTAATGGCAAAATACGCGACTAAACTACAACTGATAGGGAAAATAAAAGGCACCATGAAGATAACCTTCTAAAAAGCGCAGCATTGTTGAAAAACTCCAAATATGAACTTCTAAAAGCGTTAGCAACATTTAGCCACATTTTCATGACACTGTTTGCTATTTACACTTATACTCTATTAGTTTATGGCAAATGAGGGGTTAGCATTCTCTGGCATGGCTTTTTACCCTGCAAGCAGTTGACTAAAGCCAACAATTCTGTTGGGCTGAACGCTTTACAATGCATTAAAAACAGCAAACTATAAAAAATTTATTATGAGACGACTACCGGTCTATCTTTTATTGGACACTTCGGGCTCTATGACAGGTGAACCAATTGAAGCAGTAAAAAATGGTGTACAGGTTATGATCAGTTCTTTGCGTCAAAATCCGCAGGCCATTGAAACTGCCTATATCAGCATTATTACATTCGACAGTGAAGCTAAACAGGTAGTGCCGTTAACTGATCTTGCCTCTTTTCAGCCGGTAGATATAAAGGCTACCGGTACAACCAGCCTGGGAGAAGCATTGAAACTGGTTTCAACCTGCATCGATAACGAGGTGACCAAAACAACTGCCGATCAAAAAGGCGACTGGAAGCCACTGGTGTTTATTATGACAGATGGCATTCCAACAGATGACTGGCAAAGTGGTTTGGAAGAATTTAAAAAACGCAAAACAGCCTATACGGTTGCATGTGCTGCAGGAAATGGAGCCGATAGCAACTTATTAAAACAGATCACCGACAACGTGGTGACTCTTGACACAGCCGACAGCAACAGTATTGGAAAATTTTTTACCTGGGTTTCCGCTTCCATTGGTGTTACTTCAACCAGGGTAGAAGACGCAGGCAAAGAAGTAACCGGGCTTGGGGAATTGCCACCACCACCGTCGGAACTAAATATTGTTACCTGAGCTTTTAAATAAATTGCATTAAAACCCTGCTTTGATTAATACGGAAAACTGTGAACGCATATAATAGGCTTCATGGTACAATCAATCCTCCGCAGATAGAAAGTAAACGGGTTACCTGCACAAATGGAGGAATTTTTGCAGCGAAAATAAAAACGGCATAATGGATGACAAACAACTGGCCACGGTACTTTTTGAAAGCCAGGATATCAAAGTGCCTGCAAGCCGAAAGGTGTTGTTTGAAAAATTTATACAGGAAAATCAAAATAAATCTGCCTTAACTGAAATATTTCAAAAGCTACAGGATCTAATGGCTAAATGGCAACTTGAAAACAGGATAGCAGATATCATGCAGCAACCGGTTCGGCTTTTAAATGCCACTATTGGAAAACCTTACGAAAGTTTGTTTGACTTTAAAAAGCTGAATTTCGATGACATCGCCAGTTATGAATTCGTTGGCCTGGACGAAGCTGGTTTGTATTACGATGAAAGAACAAAACAAATAACCGGGGTTCCAAAAATAAGTGGTGATATTAAAATTATTTTTCGTTTCAAAGTAAAGGGCCAGGATGATAATGCCCCAATGACTGAGAAAATAATCAACCTTGTTATTAACCCGGATCCGAGAAGCTTGTGGAAGAATATTGAAAGTGATCCGAATGATCCGTACTGGAAAGAAGATAATGTAACGGTATTTGCGCCCTTGGGCGATCGTCATATTCTTGTATCCTCTAAACGTGGCAGATCACATGCTAATGTGGGATCATTTCGGGAAGATGATTTTGCCTTTAAGGATTTGCCAAACGGGTGGAGCATCGTAGTGGTATCGGATGGTGCGGGTAGTGCAAAAATATCCCGAAAAGGATCTGCCCTTGCCTGTAATGGCATAGTGGATTATTTTATGACGGATGAGGCAGTCGAAAACATGATTGAGTTTGATAACCTGGTACAACAACATAAGAATAATACCGGCGATGACACCCAAAAGAAATTGAACCGGTTTGTTTACAATAATCTTGGCAAAGCAGCATTTTCTGTACACAAACAACTGGAAAATTTTGCAAAAGAAGCAGGTGTAAGTATAAAAGAACTTGGCAATACTTTAATCTACACACTTTTTAAAAAATATGATATTGGATATGCATTTTTATCTTTTGGTGTAGGTGATTGTCCTATCGCTATTTTAAATAAAGACATTACAGAAGTAACCTTGATGAACTGGCTGGATGTAGGAGAATTTGGTGGCGGAACACGATTTATAACCATGCCGGAAATCTTTCAAAACGAAAAATTTTCTACCCGTTTTGGATTTAAGTTAACGGATGATTTCTCTTACCTGATGTTGATGACGGACGGTATTTATGATCCGAAATTTGTAGTAGAATCAAACTTGCAAAACATCAAATACTGGCATACTTTATTGGCTGATTTAAACGGGGCAAATGAAGATGGTGTAATTGTTGAATTAAACCCCGGCAACAAACAAATAACGGAACAATTTTCTGCCTGGATGGATTTTTGGAGCAAGGGAAACCATGATGACAGGACTTTGGCGATCGTATTTTAGTGAATGGTGAGTGGTGAGTGGTGAGTAGTGTGTGCTCCGCCAGTTTTCGTGAGGCGTGAATCGTGAGTCGTGAATGGTGAGTGGTAAACCGTGAATCGTGAATGGGAATCGAGAGTGGTGAGTAGTGAGTGAGTGCTTCGTCTTTGACCTTTCACCTTCTCCGCACAGAAATCTTATCTCCATTCAATAATAAATAATTAATAATAAAAAAGCTTGAGCTACCAGGGTAATTATTCAAATAAACCAGTTACACAAACAAAGCTGGCACCATCTACTATACATGCAGGTAAAACCTACCAGTACGTGGATAATGGAGAACCCATGCGTGGTGGTATGAAGGATGTTTATTTTGCACCGGACAAATCGTATGTAATCGCTTTTTACCGCGATAAACAGGATTATAACTCAAAAGAGCGGCTTAAAAAATTGGTAAGCCAATACTATGATAGTTTTTTTAACCGCGAAGGAGGCGATTACTACAAAACACTTTATTGCTGGCCAACTGATATGGTGGAGGCAGAAGGTAAAACCGGGCTGGTAGTTCCCGCCTACAATAAAGATTTCTTTTTTAAAAAAGGATATGCACTTAGCGAAGGCATAAAAGGTAAAGAGAAACAAGGTCTTTGGTTTGCATCGGCAAAATTCAGGAACAAACAATTTGCGTTACGTTTAGATGAAAGTGAACTGGGAAGCTGGTTAAGTTATTTCCAGATCGGGGTGAAAATTGCAAGAGGGGTAAAACGTTTACATGCAGCCGGGCTTGCACATTCAGATCTCTCTTATAAAAATGTTTTGATAGATCCCGTAAGTAAATCCGCGGCAATTATCGATATCGATGGGCTGGTTGTACCTGGTTTGTACCCCCCGGATGTAATTGGCACCGCTGATTTTATTGCGCCTGAAGTTTTGGCAACAAAACAGCTGCCATTACGGGATCCAAACCGCAAACATGCAAACAGAACAACTGATTTGCATGCACTTGCCGTGATGATTTATATGTACCTTTTATACCGGCACCCATTGAAAGGCGGTAAGATAAATTCATTGGATACAGAACAGGATGATCTTTTATCAATGGGCGAAAAAGCGCTGTTTATAGAACATCCAACAGACAGATCTAACCGCCCAAAAACCGGCCAGGTATCAAAATGGGCCCTTCCCTGGGCGGATGTAACTAAATTACCTTACACATTGACTGGTCCCTATTTAAAAGCTCTGTTCGACCAGGCATTTATAACCGGACTTCACCAACCCAACCTCAGGCCGAATGCCGATAACTGGGAAAATGCCTTATTAAAAACAACCGATTTGATGCAACCCTGCAGCAATAAGAATTGTGAGCAGCAATGGTTTGTTTTCGACAATACAACATCTCCCCGCTGCCCGTTTTGCGGCACCCCCATAAAAGGTAGTTTGCCTGTACTTGATCTGTACTACGAGTTTAAACCAGGGGTTTGGAAACCAGAAAATCACAGGCTGATGGTTTACAATAATCAATATCTTTTTCAATGGCATGTAAACCGGCATATAATTAGAAATGAAAGATTAACAGCTGAACAAAAAATTCCTGTTGGATATTTTACCTATCACAACAATGAATGGGTGTTGGTGAATCAAACCCTTAACTCATTAAAAGACGTGGCAGCAGATAAAGTGATAGCTCCGGGAAGTATGGTTACTATTACTGATGGCAAAAAATTACTACTTTCCAGTGAGGATGGGGGCAGAATTGTATTAATTAGTATGGCAAATAAATAATAGATTTAGAATAGAAAATTTAAAACAAATCCTGATAAATAATTTAAAACAAATCACAATGAGATTAAAACCAGCAGGTATTATAATTGTTGTTCTGATAATTGCCATCCTGGCCTATTTTGCGGTGAAGCCCAGGTTAGCCGACAAAAAAATTAGCGAAACAACTACTGAAATAAATGATCCTTTTCCCAATAGCGGGAGAAAAGCCAACCAACAGGATACACAACCTACGAGACCATCTTCGGATACTGAAACACGTGAATTTAATTATGTACCCAAAAAACCTGAAAACGGCATTTTAAAGGGAGTGGTGGAAGTAGGTGCTGCCGGGTTTAATTCATTCGTAATTAATATGGATGCTCAAAACCGGTGGGAAATTATTTCTAAAGATTTCGGGGAATCATTAGCCTATGAAGGACTTGCAACTACCGAAGATATCAGGGCTGGATTAAAAAAGTATTTATCGGCAATGTTCGACAAAGGCGTTAGTAAAAACAACATGCATTTTGTAATTTCTTCGGGTGCACAAAAAGAACCAAAGACCACCATAATCAGTAACGAACTTAAAAAAATCGGTTATGTAGTCAATAATGTTTCTGCCGAACAGGAAGCGAAATATGCATTAAGAGCAACCGTTCCACCTGAATATATCGACAACTCATTTATGGTTGATATTGGATCAGGTAATACTAAAGTTTCCTGGGATGAAAAGGGCACATTGAAATCAATGGAATTGCCAGGAGCAAAATATTATGACAAACAAAGCTCCGATGAAGCAGTTTATCAGCAAGTGAAAACAGCAACTGAAAAGATCCCGGAAGACAAAAGAAATGTTTGCTTTATAATCGGGGGTGTTCCCTTTACATTAGCAAAGCAACACCGTCATGGCCAGGAACGTTATACTGTTTTAAAAGCACCGCAGGATTATAAAGCGGCAGATAAGAAAATGGGCGCAGGATTAAATATTTACAAGGGCATTTCAGATGCTACTAAAACAGACACATTTGTTTTTGACTGGGATGCAAATTTCACTATTGGATTTTTACTTAGTTTGAAAAAATAGTTATTGCATGAGTTTTCTAAAGCAGTTATTAACACCTTTTATAGAATTCGACAAAGACAAGGAACAGGAAAATCCCTCCTCTCCCCCACCAACAAAAGTGGCTCCTTTAAAGCCACAGCAAAATAGCGGAACAACTGTTGCATCACCAGTTGATTCTTCGAATACTCCCGCGCATCACCCATTGATTGATACTGCTGCTAAAACTTTAAACAGTCCCGGGCAGGTGCCAGTATTTTCACCTTCAGGCACTATTACCGGGCCTTTACCGGAGCATGCTGAATACTTTGAAAAGCTTATTGACAATGCGAATGCAACAGATCCGTTTTTCCAGGGAACAGATTTCAAAGAATATATGGATAGCAAAGTAGATATTGATGATATACAGGACGAAGCCATCAAATACAGAACGGCATTTAATGTATTGAAAAGCACAGGGCTTACCAAAGAGAAATTATTATCTACGGCGCAGGAATATTTGAATGTTATTGGGCGGGATATGAATGCATTCCAGGGTGCGCATACCCAGAAATACCAAAAGGAAGTAGGTTTAAAAGAAAAACAACTTCAAAATAAAGCAATAGAACTGCAGGAGCTAACGCAAAAAATAAATGCAACGAAAGCAGAGATCAACCAGCTCTCACAAGAAATAGATTTGACAAAAGTGAATCTCAATACTATTAAAAATTCTTACCTGTTGGCTGGTGAAAACAAGCAAAAAGAAATACAAACCGAACTTCAAAAAATTGCACAATATTTTTGAAGCATTATAAACGATTCTCTGTTAAAAATAGAATGCAACCAGTCTAAATTTTTTTAAAGCAGCTATCTATTTAAAAGATTAAATTTAGAATAGACCCTCTTATTGATGTAATGCCATTACTGGCACCGAACTATGCAATACAACTTGCCGTGTATGACTCCGATGCATCATTTTTTCAAAAAACCCCCTACGACCAGGTAATATTATCAGCAAATCGATGGCATTTATTTCGGCAAAATCAAGCATCGCTTTATCAGTTTCACTACTAGCAGCAAAATGATAAAAAGGTTTTAAATGGGCAAGCCTTTTATTTATGATATCCATTCCGGATTTTGTTTCCGGGTGATCATTATTATGGTTACCAATATTTATTATATGCAGTTCAGCCCGAAAGTCTGTCACCAATTGCTCCAATTCCTCGACAACGTAGTTTTCAGGAAGCCTGGTGTAGTCAGTAGCAAGTGCGATTTTATGAAGGGGCGAAAAGGAAACAGAAGGTGGAACAGCAATAATGGGCCACGGAATTTCCTGCATAGCATGAACAGCATGAGATCCGAACCAAAGTTTTTCAGCCGCTGTTTTTCCCTGTGTTCCAATTACCACCAGGTAAGGTTGCAACTGTTCACTAATTGCATTTAACTCTTCATTGAAGAAACCCATTTTAACTTCAGATTGAACTGGAATGGCATTACTTACACGGTGCTTAATTTTGTTTTTTATTTCCCTTAACATAGAGATGCTTTCTTCCATCAATTCATTATCAATTGCAGTTGTTGGAAGATCGGAATGAACTACCGGCAGTGGATAGACATACAATAACAATAATTCGGCCTGCAGGAATACGGCCATATCAGCGGCATACGCTACTGCATTCAAAGCAGCATCTGAAAAATCTGTTGCAGCAATAATTTTCTTCATGATACAACAATTTTAATGAAGTAACAGGAAGCTGCGATCGTAGAATTAAACAAAAAATATTGAGCTCATCCATGTAAACAAATGGTGCGCCTGCTTCCTCTAATACTAAAGTGAATCTACAGCACAAAAAAATAAAAAAGAATGACTAATGCGAATTATTACTGCAAATTTGTTATTGAAGAACTTACCAATGGCTGTGATTGAAACCCTTTGTCACAAGGAGTTTCAGAAGAATGTTATGTTATTAAATATTAAGTTTTGTCAAGTTGTTATATCACTTCGCTGATTCCGGCGGACCGAGATAACTGGGCTGCAAATTGCCAGTACTGATGACTATTTTTTGAAGCAATATACCTGCATCAACCATCCAGAATTTCAAAAGATGCTCACCTGGTTTTTTAATGAAATGATTACTGCTTTTTATAACAATATTATCCGACACCCATTGGTTCCATAACCTGTCATTATAACCTTCATGCATATTAATGATTTGCGGACTATCATCATCTATAGACACAGCATATTGCAATCCCTTATTATGAAACATAAGTGTTGGTGAAAGGTATACCCGAACATCAATAAAGCCTGTATCTTTTAAATTAATGGCATACTGCAAATGCGGACTACTTGCTCCTGGCTTTACAGCATTTGTTGTGACAGGGAAAATTGTTACAGCAGAAAGAGTGCGTCCTGCATTAGGGATCGTTTGCCAATAAGCAGCCGGGGTATTAACTACTTTGGTATAATGTTCTGCTTCCATCGAAATATAGCCTTCCTTCATTTGAAAAACGCCGTTTTCTGCTAAGGTATTAACTGTGCGATCTCTTGTCTGATTGGTGTCACTGTTATTTCCAGCCGATACTGAATCTACTAGCTCTTTTTCATTCACATACTGCAATGCCGGCATCGAATTTACAGCAGGTTGTTGCCAGTAAGTGTACCCTATATGTGTTTGATCCATCATATGACTCCACTTACCTTTTGCAAGTGTATCGTTGTAATAATTAGTAACCATTGAATCTTTTACATACAAAGCTTTTGCTTTATCAGCCATAATATTGGCAAGTGCTAATTGCTGCTTTGCATACTGCCTGTTTTTTGCAACAGTTACATACAATTCGTTTAGGTTAGCAGATGCCTGAACCGGGTGCAATACCAGTTGGTAGTAGGCATCTTTTAATTCCGGTGCAAGAATGTTATAAATACTATCCGTGGTTTTCAAAAGCGCATTATATTCCGACACTACCTGTTCTGCTTCTTCATAATTTGTTAGGCTATAAGTAGCAGGTGATAACAATTCGGGTTTGCGCCGGCTATTGAATTTAGTGTGGACAGCTACTATTTTTCCGATGATAAATGCGTGCTGCTTACCGAATTGTTCCTGTGCCCAACTTGTATAATACCCGGGCAGGTCTTCAGCATTAATTTTTGAGGGATTCCATGCATAATCAAGAAAGAATTGCGTCGGAAATTCCATGGGTTTTATATCGCCTACATTTACAATCCAGATTTTATTAACCCCATATTCATAAGCAAGATGCATTTGTTCCCAGGTTCTTTCAATCTGGTTGGTATTGATCCATTTATAATTCCTGGGGCCGCCTACATAGTCAAAATGATAATAAATGCCATAGCCACCTGTACGTGGTTTATCAGTAAGCTTTGGCAACTTGCGAATGTTACCCCAATTATCATCGCACAATAATAACGTTACATCATCGGGCACCCGCATGCCTTTGTCATAATAATCCTGCACCTCCTTGTAAAGTGCCCATAATTGTGGTATTGAAGCCGCGTCTTTTTTAGTTACATCCGCAATAATTTCACGCTGGTCTTTTACAATCCGTTCGAGCAAACCAGTTGCAGTTTCCCTTGTCATCGGTTCATCTCCATCCCCACGCATCCCAACTGATACAATGTTTTCCCTGGCACCCATTCGTTGGATGCCCTTTCGCCAAAACTCCCGAAGTGCAGTGGCATTTGAATCAAAATTCCATTTACCAGTTCCATATCGTCTCCATTCATCGTGCGCCCTAACCAATGGTTCATGATGCGAAGTACCCATAACAATGGCATAATCATCGGCTAACTTTGGATTCAGCGAATCATCGTCATTAAAAGCGCTTCCCCACATAGCAGGCCAGAGGTAATTACCTTTCATTCGAAGGATCAATTCAAATACTTTTTCATAAAATTTATGATTAAATCCGCCAAAAGTTTTTTTACTCCAACCAGACAACGCGGGTGCTTCATCATTTATAAAAATACCACGATATTTTACTGCTGGCGCATCCTGCATTGTTCCACCGTTGTAATATAATTCCGCAGATTTTTTTGCCGGAACATCCGCCCAATAAATCCAGGGAGATACGCCCATTTGCCTGCTTAGTTCCAACAATCCATAAGCTGTTCCACGACGATCGCTGCCAGCAATAACCAATGCTTTTTCCACACCGGCAAAAGGCTGCTCGATCACGCAGATCTTATAGGCTTCCCATTTTCCATTAATAGAGGTTAGGTTCAATTTTTTTGAAGCAACCAATTTTGTAATTAGTTCCGAATGATCAATGGTTCCTGCAACGATAATATTTTTGGCAACCGGTAATTTATACACCAGGGCAGGACTAATTCCAGTTACCGAGGCAATATCCTGTTGAAACATTTTCGCCGTTTTAGCAATAACGGTATAGTCGTGTTTATCAATATACAAAGTAGCTGCAGTTCCTTTGGCCACGATTGGAAATGCCTGCTTTGTTTTTGTACCGGAAATAACAGGTTGTGATGTTGCCGAAAAACTAACAACAAAAACAATAGCTGCCAGGAGAATAGTTTTCATTCAAAAAATTATTATAAAGCAGTTTAAATAGAACTGCAAAAAGGGAGAACAGGAATTACATACTTCGCGCTATACCCATTTCCAGCCCTCTTAACTCAGCCAGTCCTTTCAACCTTCCAATGGCACTATAACCGGGATAAGTTGTTTTTTTTAAATCATCCAGCATTTGATGCCCGTGATCGGGGCGCATCGTAATGTTCACACCGCGTTTCTTGCCCATTACAAGAAGCTGTTTGATCACTGCATACATATCTGTATCTCCATCCAAATGATCGGCTTCGTAAAAATTACCATTAGCATCACGCCGTGTATTTCTCAGGTGTATGAAATGGATATGATCGCCCAAACGGTCAATCATGCCTGGCAGGTTATTGCCTGGTCTTACGCCAAATGAACCCGTGCAAAAACACAGGCCATTTGATGCCGAAGGCACAGCTTCAATAATTTCTGCTACATCCTGCTCGGTACAAACAATGCGGGGCAAACCAAGTATTGAATAAGGAGGGTCATCCGGGTGAATAGCCAGCTTAATTCCGGCAGCCTCAGCAACCGGTACAACTTCTTCTAAAAAATATTTCAAATGCCGTTTAAGCATAGCCGCATCTATGCCATCGTAAGTCTTTAAAGCCGATAAAATTTCACCTGGTGTAAACGGAACATCGCTCCCAGGTAAACTAAGTAAGGCATTTTTAAACAACTTCTCTTTATCCTCAATACTCATCGATGCCAGCTTCTCTTTTGCAACCGTCATTTCTTCTTGCGTATAGTCTTTTTCAGCGCCCGGTCTTTGCAATAAAAACAAGTCAAAAGCCATGAATGCCGCCCTTTCAAAAAACAAAGCTTTACTTCCATCGGGCATGGTGTAATCCACATCCGTACGCATCCAATCGAGTATAGGCATAAAATTATAAGTGATCACTTTAAGACCACAAGCCGCAACATTCCTGATACTCGTCTTATAATTATCAATGTACAATTGAAAATCACCACTATGCTTTTTTATGTCTTCATGAACCGGCAAACTTTCTATAACCGTCCATTCCATTCCAGCCGCTTCGATGATTGCTTTACGCGTCCTTATTTCAGTAACGGGCCACACGTCACCAACCGGTATATGGTGTAGTGCAGTTACTACACCCGTACATCCCGCCTGCCTTATATCCTGCAAGCTTACCGGGTCACCTGGACCAAACCAGCGCATGGTTTGTGTCATTAACATAAAAAATTATTTTAGATTTAGAAGGTATTATCTATTGCCGGATGCCTGTTGGGTTTTGATAAACCCGGCCACTTCAATCATCGGGGCTATCCACAGCTCTTTTTCGTTTTGTTTTATATAGTGCAATAACGCACTATGTGCCTCCAGGGAAACATTTAAGGCATTACCTCCATTTACACCATGAAAGAGGATGACCAATAACGAATTATTTGTCACTGCCTTTTTTACCCAGGTTATCATTTCATCTGCGGACTCGCCGTTTACTACATAGCAATCAACATTATACAAGTCAATTTCCGATAGCTTGTGCATCTCGTTTCGTACTGCTCTTGCCGCAATAAAATCGTTTCGGAGCAAATCGATAAAAGCTGTATCACCAATTTTCATGTCACCGCAGGTATAAGCAAATGTCCTTTTCTTTTTACCATCTAATGCTTCCAGGAAAACATTTGTCATTCGCACTTCATTAAGCATCCGCTGTACAGAATATTTGCTTAAATCCTGTTCTGGTTTTACCCATTCCCTGCCGGTGCCACCAATGCAGGGATGATACAAAGTATGGTTACCCAATTCATGCCCGTTTACAGCGAGTTTCCGCCATTCATTCAAACGCGTTTGCATAGAAGGAGAAAAGGCGGTAATATAAAAAGTTGCTTTCAGGCCCAACGAATCCAGTGCCGGTATTGCGTTGTCAAGATGTTGGTTTATGGCATCATCGTAAGTGATTACTACTGCCGCTTTTTTATGCAGCCATGGCCCACCTGTTTGCGCCAATGCATTCACAGCAAAAACGAAATAAAGACAGGAAGCAATTGAGAATTTATACATGATTAATACTTGCGAATGAAGAAGATTATTACTGTGCTGGCTTTTTTTCATATTTCAACTTGCCACTGGCCCAGGGAATAAAATATTTGAAATTGGGTGCGTCACTATGTCCACCGTCATGTTGGAGCCATGCCAGTTCGCCATCCATCAAACCGGTTAATACAGGTGGCATTTTCTCTGTCAGATAATCATTGGAAACACCGAGATCTTTTGCACCAAGTAGTTTAAAAACAGAACCTGCTGCAATAGTTGCCATATAACTTCCTTGCTGGTCAAGCCATTTGGCATCGCCTTTTTCAGGAATTCCGTAGCTGATAAATGTTGGACGCGGCGCACAAAGCGCAATCAGTTCATGCGCATCAACCGGTAAATCACAACCAGTTTTTTTGCCGGAAGTTGCTTCCTCAGCACCATACTTCAGGTAGTTTCCTGCCATCCAGTAATAGCCACCACCAGTTAGACTTTCTACAGCTTCGCCAAATACGCGGCGATGTAAAGTAGTACCCCCTTTTCCTGATGAACCAATGAGGCCGATAGCAAAACGCGGTTCGAAAGCAAGGGTAACGAGGGCCGCCTTGCCGTAACGGGAAACACCTTCAATGCCAACCTTCTTTGCATCTACCAGTGAATCGGTTTCAAGATAATCTAAAGCACGGGCGGCACCCCATGCCCAAGCCCGTAATGCACCCCAGTCATCCGGCTTGCGTGGCTGACCTTTGTTTACCAGACCTATAATGCCTCTTGTAAGGCCTGCACCATTGTCAGCCTGTATCGAGTTAGGATCGATGGTTACATAGCCCCATCCTGCCGCTAACAGCTGTTCTGTGGGTGATAGATCGCCAGCAGGAGGCGGTGCAAAAAAATTTGGCCCGGCTAGTCTTGTAACAGGCGAATAGGCAGGATACCGATCGAAAATTGCTTTCACCGAAGGATCGCTTTTTATCATCATCTCTTTAAATGCATTATTCAACTTTTCCAAATCGGCTGGCGAAGGTTGGGCCGGCGCAGGAAAAGCAGGGAAACCAAACATCATCAGCACAGGCACTGGTCCTTTTACATTTGAAGGCAGCACCAGCATCATATTGATATCCACATTGATCAACGGGTATTCACTGTTATCGACGTGCCCGGTTAATTGCCTGACAAGTGCTGGAGTACGGCCAACAAATTCACGATCGGTTACTTTTACCGTCCATTTTACAGCAGGTATTTTAGCTGGAAGCCGCCCATAAATTTCCTTTTCAATATCTGCTGCAATTTCCGGGCGGCGTTGTTTCCACCACGCATCCGCTGTAGTTACTTTTTTCCCTGCTTTTGTTATTAATGCATCAGGCAATACAGGACAAGGATTAGCGAGTGCTTCATCGTAATTGGCATGGTTTGGTGCCGCTTCATTTCCACTTGGTCCTGGTCTTAGTTTTTTAATGCCCAGTTGTTGCATCATATTGGCATTATCCTGTTCTGCAGTAAAGGTCACCAGCCTGGGATATTTTGTACTGTCAACGGATGTTGACTGAGCATTGGCAAGATGAATGCTAAATAAAAACAGTGGATAGATGGCGCATTTTGTCATGATAAGATAATCGTTTGTAAACTATTTAGATCCATTTATAACCAGCAAGAAAACTGTTGATAGCATTGTTACCGGCTTGCATTATCAGTTCTGAATGGTGTGGCAGGTAACCCCTCTTTATTATATAAATTTGCCCCGTCTGGATTGTCGGCCCAGGCATACCTTGTATACATGGGTGAAGGAATAGTATCACTCCAAATAATTACTTTATCTCCTTCCAGTTTTGCATTTGCCCATACAAATTTTTTATCGGCTCCGGCTATCGCAAATGCACCTGGCGCTTCACCATCATTAGTAATCATGCCACTGCCAGTATGTTCAAAAGATAGAATAATTTTATTGCCTTCTATTGCTGAAGATTTATAAACCGGCCCGGAGTAAACGATACTTTCTCCATAAGCGATTTTCCTTGCTGCCAATGCAAGGCGTTCACCTACTCCTTTTTTGTTATCCGGGTGTATATCGTTCCATTCACCAAGATCTATTGCAACAGCCATGGCGGTATTTGAAGCGGATAAAGCATTTAATTGTGCTTCCCTTAGCAACGCCCAATTGCTTTCCTCGGGTGTGTAATTCACGTCCATAAAATTGGGAAGCTGAACATAAACAAAAGGAAGTTTATCATCTCTCCATTTATTGCGCCAATCGGCAATCAAGGCTTTTTGTAATGCTTCATACTGCCCAGGTGAACCCGCATTGCTTTCGCCCTGGTACCAAACAAAGCCTTTAATATTAAAATTTGTCACCGGTGCAACCATAGCATTATACAAGGCAGCGGGTTGGTTTTGTGCACTAATACCACCACCAAAACCGCTCCGGTCGCGTCGTTCATACACTTCACCTACTTTGTATTGCCAGTATCCTTTTAAATCGATGGTATCATTTCCTGCAAATAAACAGTAAGGTTTGTCGGGAACAAAACCCCCTTTGCCTGCACTATTTGTCACCTTTATTACAAAGAGATTTTTACCGGGTTTTAATAATCCTGCCGGCACTTTATATCTTCTTTGTGGATATTGATAAGTTGTACTACCCACTTGTTTTCCATTGATATAAAATTCATCTGCATCAACAATTCTTCCAAGGAAAACCCTTGCTGATTTACCGGTCATTGCAGCAGGTATATCAATTTCTTTCCTGTACCAAACAACGCCATCCAGGTTTTTTATGCCCTGGTCTTCCCAATAACCGGGTATATTAATTGTTCTCCAATTTTTTGGAATATAATTCACATCATACCATGGTATTGGTCCTGCTAATCCTTTATCTGTTTGCTGCCCCGGTGTAGTTGACTTGCTGGTTTGCGATCTTCTGTTTATGCTATTGATGTAAGCAGTGTCTTTATTTTTTGTAATGATTTTTGTAACACCGGCAAATGCATTTAAACCTTCTTCGCTTGTCCATGCTTCGATAGGTGTGCCGCCAACACTTGCATTAACTATACCAATTGGCACATGATATTTTTCATACAATTTTTTTGCAAAAAAATAAGCTACGGCAGAAAAAGGTCTTACATCCTCACCTATGGCTGCTTTCCATTCCGCCTTCGGAACATCCTTTTGGGGTCCTTCCAGGCTTGTGAGTACGGGTATTAGAAATTGCCTTATTTCAGGATAGTTAGCAGTAGTAATTTCATCAGCGTAAGTAACATCATGAATGTTTAATTGATGCACCATATTCGACTGGCCGGAACAAAACCAAACATCACCGATTAATATATTTTTTATTATAATTTTATTGGTTCCGCTAACCTTCAACGTATACGGTCCACCGGCCTCCTGTGCCGGCATTTGTATCATCCAGCTTCCATCTGTAGCCGCTTTTATTTTGCTGGTTTTATTGACAAATTGGATGCTGATTTTTTCCCCCGGTTGAGCATTACCCCATATCTTAATAGGCTTGCCTCTTTGCAAGATCATGTTATCGGTAATAATGCCGGATAATGTAACGGTAGCTTTAGCGTTTTCAACAAAACCTGCAAACAAAACCAGGATTATAAAAAGAAAATACTTCAATGCGTTGAATTTTATAAAAAAATGAAATCATGTAAGAATTAAAAATCACAAAAATGATCACCACAAAAATCAGCAAATCGCTGGATCAACACTTAAATCAAAACTTCATTTTAATCGGTAAAAAAATAGTCGGATCTCACAGTCATTTTCTACGTTTTTATTTTTGTTTAATAAAAACTGTAGCTGGCTTTAAACCAGGAGATTCAACCGAAATTTTAATAGTTCCGGTTGCACCTTTTTTTGCGCGAACAATGGCAAGGGCAAGGCCACTATAAGCAGCCCTGCTGGTGGAAGCAAAAGAATTTAAATCAGCAGGATTTCCGTTATCTGTTGCCACTATTTCACCCGGGCCATCAACTCTGAATGTGATCATGTTTTTGGCTTTTGGAACCGGGTTCCCTTCATCATCTTTTACTGCCACAGTAATAAACGATAAATCATCGCCATCGAAATAAATCTGTTCCCGGTCAGCTGTAGCTTCCAGTAAGCTGGATTCACCAGCCGTTTTAATCATTTCTTCTGCCCATTGTTTACCGTTTTTATAAGCGACTACTTTTAAAGTTCCTGCTTGATAGATAACGCTATCCCACCTTAAACGATATTCAAAAACTCCCTTTTTCTTTCTGCCAAGTGACTGGCCATTTAAAAATAATTCTGCTTCATCGCCTGATGTAAATACATGAACCGGGGTGATCATTCCTACTCTTTCGGGCCAGGTCCAGTGTGGTAAAATATGCACCATGGGAAATTCGGGCTTCCAGCGGGATTGATACAGGTAAAAACGATCTTTTTTAAACCCAGCCAGATCAATGATGCCCGAATAGGAACTACGGGCTGAATAATACGGAGTTGGTTCGCCAAGATAATCCCATCCTGACCACACAAATTCACCGGATACATAAGGATGTTTATCCTGCGTTGCAAAGACCTTATCGGGCGATGCACCAAATTGTGCAGTATACAATTCATACCCGCTTACCTGCTGGTTTAAAGGATCACCGCCGGTACTATCACTAACCGGTGCACTAACACCGTTGGTAACGGGAAACACGTAGGTGCCGCGGGTGCTTAATGCAGAAGCAGACTCACTGCTCACGATTAATTTATTTGGAAACTGCTTTTGAAAAGCTGGATATAACGGTGATGTTCTTATTCCTTTAAGATGTGAATAGGCCGGCGCATCGCGTATACCTTCACCCTGGTAATTTAAACTTAAAATGTCCATCTCTTTTGAAAATGGCATCTCAGGTTTAGCATAATTTTGAGAGGCGGTGGCAGGTCGGGTGCTATCTTCTTCCAACACGATATCATGTAGTTTTCTTGCAATAACTGCACCTTCTTCCCCTGTATATTGCTCGCCCACTTCGTTGCCAAAACTCCATGCAATAACAGAGGGATGATTACGGTCTCTCCTGATAAAAGATCTTATATCGGGCTCGTGCCAGTCTTTAAAGATCAAATGAAAATCAAGCGGGGTTTTCTTTCTTTCCCAACCATCAAAAATTTCATCAATCACAAGGAAACCCATACGGTCGGTAAGATCGAGTAATTCGGGTGCAGGCGGATTATGCGACATACGAATGGCATTGCATCCCAATTCACGCAAAATTTCCAACTGGCGCTCTACAGCTCTCGTATTAAATGCTGCCCCTAATGCGCCGAGATCATGATGTTGATTTACTCCCTGGAAACGAACCGGTTTTCCATTTACAAATAAGCCCTTCACTGGATCAAATTTCAGATCGCGGATCCCAAAAGTGGTTTCATACACGTCAATACATATTCCGTTAGAATATAATCTGGTAACAGCTGTATATAAATTTGGCTTTTGATCGGGAGCAGGCCCCCACAAAAGTGGATTTTTCAAGTCGATGGAATTTTCAACTGCCGCCTTTTTTCCTGCTGCAATAATCACAGTTGAAGAAGGAAATGCACTGACTTTGTTCTTCTTTTTATATGTTTTATCCAAAGTGAAAATTTCTGTCCGAACCTCGATAGTTTTTGAAGCTTTTGATTTGTTTTCTAATTGAACAGTAAGGTCAATTGTTGCAGAAGCAACAGTAACATTCCTGGTGCGAACAAAGGTTCCGAATTGCCCTACATTCACGGGGTTAGTTTTGGTGAGCCAAACATTGCGGTATAATCCGCCACCGGTATACCAGCGGGAAGAATTGTTTGGGTTATCTATCCTGATAGCAAGCTGGTTGTCGCCGCTGAAGTTTAGATAGGGTGTCAGGTCTAGACGGAATGAATTATAGCCATAGGGCCAGCCACCAACAAGCTTGCCATTCAACCATACTATTGTATACGACATAGCGCCATCAATATCCAGGTAAACGGTTTTATTTTTATCGGCAGCAGTTACCTGTATATTTCTGCGGTACCATGCTACACCATGGCTTGGAAGACGTCCCATTCCTCCGCCCACAACAGGGTTATTTCCTATATAAAAGGGCTTTCTAATGGCCCAGTCATGTGGCAGGTTTACTGTTTCCCATGAGGCCTCATTAAAGTCTTTTTTTACAAAAGGAAAATCCTTTCCCGGGCTACCGGCAGGACGTTGATGATGTTTTGAAGGATCTTTTATAAAATCATTTGCTGCGGGTAATATCCAACCTTTTAAAACTTTACTTGATGAGGCTATTGAAACGCCTTCGGTAGGTTTGGAATCGGCAATAATGCTATCATTCCGATCTATAACTTTTGGCCGTTCATCATAGATCAAACTATCAGGTTCAGAAGTGTAACGCATAAACTTCCATCCATCATTGATGCTGGTACGTTCCCGGTATTTTTTACTGGCAGGTTTGATTTCCTGCGAAAAAGCGTTTGTGCAATTAGCAAACAGGAAAAGCAAACACACACCAATTTGTAAACCCTTCATCGCTCTTGTATGTTCAGAGGTATTCCTATGCATTACATTTTTATTTTATTTGAAAAAAACCAGGAGAGTAATTAGTCTCTCCTGGTTTCACCTACTAAAAATATAAAGGATTGTTGGTACTCAACACTGTTTTTAAAATTGTTTCAACCCGTAAGAAATAAATTAACTTTTAAAGATAACCAGGATTTTGTTCAAGTTTCGAGCTCCTGTTTCTTTCAATTTCGTCGGCAGGTATTGGCCAGAGGTTGTAGTAATCCAGCATTTGAGTTCCATAAAAGGGATTAAACCTTTTAACCCTGTCTACCCATTTACCTAAACGCATTAAGGTGATCATCCTTTTTTCTTCCACACCAAATTCTCTTAACCTTTCATCTAAGATATAATCAAGATTTACATCGGCCGGGGCAACCACGGCTGCATTTGACCTTGCTCTCACCGCATTTATATCCGCTGCAGCTTCAGTTGTTTTACCAAGTCCCAGGTAAGCTTCAGCTCTAATGAGATAGGTTTCTGCCAACCGGAACATGTACTGGTCAATATAAGTTCCGCCAGCTCCTGCAGTCAGGTAAAACCTGCTTAATGAATCAATGCTACGAATGGAAGAAGGAACACTTGCGCTTGCTGTGACCAATGTTTGTGGTGGCTCGTATACTTGCGTGCTTTTTGACTGGTAAGGATAGAAGGACCTGTCGGGCTTATTGGCAACAAGTGCACCATTAATACCCGTTGATCCGGCTGGTGGACTCTTTGTAGAAATCAATTTACCAAAGAAAGGACTGGCAGGGTTGTTACCATAATAATCTCTTACCAAATTATGATTGGCATTTCTTTTATCGTTATCGAAATCGCTTTGCCAAATTGTGTTGATATAATGTGCGTCAGGTGCTAAGAAACCAACTCCCCTTCCACCGGTGTAATTTGCAATCGGCCAAAGAAACGGAGCTACGCCATTTATTTTCACATCCCGCACAAGTGGCGCATGAACACGTTCCAAACTATAAACTCCATTCTGGCTTCCGCCGGAAGTACTACCACCTCCGCCTATCACATCCGTTTCAATTTGTATTACCCAGATAGCTTCCTTGTTTCCACTTTTCCTGTTTTGATTTCCCCGTTGAAATAGATCCCAATAGTTATCGCCTGGTGTTACGGTGCTGCGCCTGCCAAACCTGGCAGTCATCAAAGCCATAGCCGGATCAGCAATTACTGCGGTTGAAGCATCAACAGCATTCTGAAACTGTCCATCAGCAAGATATACTTCTGACAACAGGTGCTGTGCTGCCTGTATAGATACTTCGCCATCGCGGATAGAACCTGCCAAAGAAGGTAAATTAGCAATAGAGAATTTCAAGTCTTCGATTATTTGAGCATACACTTCTTTCCTGGTAGACCTGTTGAAATCTGTTTTTGGAGTTGTTACTTCCTCAAGAACCAGTGGCACGCCACCATACAAATAGGCAAGTGTACGATATGCGAAAGCACGGAAAAATTTTGCCCTTGCTTCGAACAACGTTTTTTGTGCATCAGTAAGTGATGAAGACTGCAGCCTGCTTATTATGGTGTTTGCCTCAGACACAATTTTATAATTCGGAGCCCACGCAAAATTCGTAAGACCTCGTGGTGCCATATCTGCTGCTATGTTTGGCGTAGTTACAGTAATATCAAAAAAAGCATCGGTTCGGTATTGATAGTAAAAAGGTGAAAAGTCATTAACCGTATAAAAATGCTGCCTTACCAAACCATACAGGTTGTTAACAGATGCGTTGAAATCTGCTTCAGTAACAAAGGCATTGGAAGTGCTAAAAAAATCTAATGGCTTTTCATCCAGGAAATTCTTTTTACAGGATACAACCCCGGTAAAAAATAACAGGAGAAGAAAAATTTTGCGGACTCTCATATATAATCTATTATAAATATTAAAATATAATTGTTGCTAACCGATAATTTAAAAATTGGCATTTAAACCAAACGTAATGGCTCTCATTACAGGTCTTGTACCCAGCAGGCCACCGGCTGCATTATTCTGACCATCGGTTGATACGGGTTCAGGATCCCAGCCTTCCCAATCGGTCCAGGTAATCAAATTTTTACCGCTTACATATAAGTTTACGGTTTGAGATTTTAAACCTTTTATTAACGAAGCAACGTTATAGGAAAGTGATGCATCCTGCAGCCTTACAAAGCTTCTGTCCTGCCAATAATTCAGCGGGTTTGTTTCAGCATACGAACGTGATCCGGAGATATTACGGAAATATTTACCGGTAGGATTTGCAGGTGACCAATAGTTGATTTCCGATAAATAATTATTCCTGGTACCATTGTCATCCCGGAAATACATTGGATTATTGTTTCCAAGATATCCATCTTTACCACCCTGGATAGCATTCACAAAAAAGCTGAATGATAATGCTTTATAGCTGAAAATATTGTACAAACTTATTTGATATGCAGGTTCTCTCCTTCCAAGAAAAACGCGGTCGGCATCGGTAATGGTATTCGTTTTATCCTGGTCTACAATCCTGTAAGATCCGACAGTGAATCCGGGAAGTCTTGTATCATTTAAACCGTAAATTCCATCATTCTGGTAATCATAGATCGTATATCGTGACCTGTTGATAAAGAGACCGCTTCCGATCAGATCATCTTCTTTGCCATCCTGGTTTACATCCTGTCCTGTAAGATGAACAATCTTGTTATTGTTCTTCCATAAATTTAAAGTGGCACTCCAGTTTAAGTTTTTAGTAGTTAAAACTTTATAGGTCAGGCTGGCTTCGAAACCAGTGTTACTTAACTGGCCAAGATTGGTTTGTATACTGTTGAAACCTGTAACGGTTGGTATGTTTACTCCGAATAACAAATCATAAGTATTGTTATTATAATAATCCAGTGAACCGCTGAACCTGTTATTAAACATGGCGAAATCAATACCCAGATTCAATCCTTTGGTACGCTCCCATTTTAAATCAGGATTTCCCAATGCAGTAACCTGCTGGCCTGCAGATGTTGTTCCACCATCACCAAATACATAAGGGAAAGCAAAATTGTTATCAGCCGGACTTGGAAGCCATGGCCTGGTAGAAACACGGGCGATAGAAGAATACCTTGGTGTTTGATTACCGCTTTGTCCATAACCTGCACGAATTTTCAAATTATTTACAAATTTCACCGACTGCATAAACCCTTCTTCTGTAACTATCCAACCAAGTGCTACGGTTGGAAATAAGCCGTACTTATTGTTTTCGGCAAAGCCTGAAAAACCATCCCTGCGAACGGTGGCAGTAAGCAGGTACCTGTCATTAAATTTATAATTCACTCTTGCCATTTGGTAATTCAATGCTTCCTGGTATCCACTGGATGTTACAAATGCATTGGTACCTTGCCCAAGATTGTTGTAGCTAAGATTTAAACGTGAAAAAACTTCTGATCGTGCACTGGTGTTATCAAACTTTCTTTCAATAGCACCATATAAAATAGTAGCAGTAATATCATGCTTACCGATAACTTTTTTATAGGTCAGGATATTGTCGAAAGTGTAATCATAATATTGATCGGTATTTTTAAAAGCCTGGCCTTGTAGACTGGCAGCAAACGGGCTTGAAAAATAGCGGTTCGAAGTCCTGTAATTGTTTCCAAAATTTAAACGGTAATTAAGACCTTTTAAGAAAGGAAAATCTATATCGGTATAAATATTTGCGAAGTAATAATTGTTCCTGTCATAATCATCTACATAATAAGTTTGAAAAGGATTAGGAACAAGTGTATTGGTAGGACTTGGTATCAATTTTCCGGAAGAATCGAAAGGCACATGTAAAGGGGATGCCTGGATAACATTTCCCATGGCAGGTTCTGAACCATCCTGGTTTACAAATGAACCCGATGAAATCAATCCAACTTTCCACCACGATAAAGGTTTTATTTCGAGATTCGCACGAACTGATTTCCTTTTAAACTTATCGTTGATTATAAAACCTGACTGGTCGACCAAACCACCCGATAAAAGATAATTAAACCTATCACCACCACCTGAGATACCAAGATTTATTTCGGCAATTTTACCTGTATTGGTACTCTCATTCCACCAGTCAAAATTGTTTGGCAGCAAATTATTATTGGCATCCCGCATAGTTGGATCAACATATTGCGCTACATTAAACGAAGGATCGGGTTGCGTGTAATCAGGAGCGAGGTATGCCTTGTTCCAGTTGGCTTCAGTAATATTTAGCAAGTATTCTTCGCGGGTCATTGGCCTAAGGTCAACTGTAGGCCGCTGGGTGGAATAAGAACTTGAAAAAGAGATACGAGGCTTCTGGTTGTTCCGTCCTTTTCTTGTTTGAATTAATATAACACCGTTAGCAGCCTGGGCCCCGTAAACAGCGGTAGAACTTGCATCTTTTAATACATCAATGGACGCAATATCATCGGGGTTGATGGATGATAATGATTGAGTGTATTGAATGCCGTCAACAATTATCAATACACTCTGGTTACCATTAAGTGTATTCTGCCCGCGTATATTAATTGGAGGCGTTCCACCTGCAAAGGTTGAAATACCCACGTTAAGTCCGGGTACAGTGCCTTGCAAAAGCTGGCCAATATTTGTATTGGGAGCATCCCGCATTGCTTCCAGGTTTACACTGGCAACGGCGCCCGTCACATCCTTTTTTCTTTGCGTTCCATAACCAACTACAACCACCTGGTCAAGTTCAGAACTGGTAGCTTTAAGTTGAATGGAAAGATTTGTTACAGCACTACTAATTACCTGGCTGTAAGCAGTATAACCCACAGCTGAAATTCTTAAAGTGGCATTTAATGGAACCTGGAGGATAAAGGCACCATCGTTTTGTGTAGTAGTGCCATTTGTAGTACCGGTGGCTGTAACTGATGCTCCCGCAACCGGTGCACCATTTTCGCCGGATACTTTACCACTGACATTTACATTCTGACCCTGCGCCAGTACGGGCAAAAACATCATTAACAAGCAGCAAACCGAAAAGGTTAGTTTGTGCAGCCACTTTGTAGCCATACATTTCATAATTGCATTTTTTTGATTGGTAAAAGGAATGAACAAACAGGCTGGATTTTGAAATGCCTGTTCAAACAAAAGCGTTTATAATAGTTTATTTAGGTACTGGTAATCGCATTTATAATCGAACTGAACTGGTACATATTGACTCTATACCAAATAGCTTTAATCGTCTGTTTTATATTTCCGGGCAATCCTTTATATCTCTAAGCAGCTGTTAACAAGCATCGTTTGATTTGGCTAAAGTATAGCAAAATCGAATAATAATGCAACCGATTGCAATTTTTTTCGAAAAAACTTTGATTTATCAACTTTACTACATTCTCCTGGGTTGAAGTATTGATGTAAGGGGCGCATTCTTTAGAGGTGAAAGGCTAAAAAACTGCTTCCCGGCGAAAAGACCAACCAATTGTAACGGATTGCAATTTATCAGGTAAACTTGAGTTAGTAAGCCTGATCCATGCACATTGGGCTATTACTAATATTAGCCCTATTAAGAATTGTTCAAATTTTTGTTGTTATGCAATAACCAGGTTTTGACCTTTCTAATTTCTCTGCCAGGTATTTACAATATCTTGATCCGGGCCCGAAGAAAACAGGAACATTGGCCCGGTAGCTTCCTGTTTAATTAAAGTCAACCTTTAAGCGGCAAAAAGAACTGTCATTTGCCACTACTTTCCAAGGAACTTTCATTTAATTTTTCAGTTGTTTTAAGAGGTAAAATTTATCTTTTAATCAAAACGACATATCGCCTTTGATGGCTGCATCGTTCAAACTTTATAATTAGCCTGGAAGCGCCCATTACAATATAAATTACACTTGCTTTACCTTATCTATATGGTATAAATAAAGAACAACTTTCAATGAGGCGATCCAGGTAGTTTTTTTCATATTTATTACGATTGGACCGTTTTCTAATCTTATTATGACATTTTTAGATCTTCAGAAATAAACCCGCTTACAATTCTAAAAAATAACTCTATTTTGCAACCGATTGCATTACTATCCAGAAATACCCATACTTTAGCTATATGGTAATGGCTCAAAAATGTCAATGAAAGAAAAAGAAATCACCATCTACGATCTCGCCACCCGGTTAAATATTTCTCCGGCAACTGTCAGCAGGGGTCTGAAAGATCATCCTGCTATCAATAAGATAACTAAAAAGAAGATTTATGACCTCGCGAAGGAAATGGGCTACCGCAGCAACAATTTTGCGAGCAACCTGCGAAATCAAAGAACCAACACAATCGGCGTAATTGTGCCTAGACTGAACAGCAATTTTATGTCTACCGCCCTTGCGGGAATTGAGAACATTGCTAATAAAGAAGGATACAATTTAATTATCAGCCAATCATTAGAATCGTATAAAAAGGAAATAACCAACGCTGCAACCATGTTTAACAACCGGGTAGATGGACTGCTTGTTTCTTTGGCATACGACACTGAAAACATTGAACATTTTGAACCTTTTTTTAAGAAAAACATTCCGCTCATTTTCTTTGACCGCGTTGCCGAACACAAGGATTGCACTAATATTTTAATTGATAATCGAAAAGCCGCATATGACGCTACCACGCATCTAATTGAACAGGGCTGCAAAAGAATTGTGCATGTAACAGCAATACCGAAAAGAAACGTTTATGTGGATCGTTTAAAGGGTTACAAAGAAGCATTAGCTGACCACGCTATACCTTTCAGGGAAGAAGATGTGATCATTGGAAATCTTAGCCAGGAAGCTGGCATACAGGCCGCAGAAACCATAAAAGTCATGGATCCATTACCCGACGGAATTTTTGTTTCAAATGATTATTGTGCGGTAGGTTGCATGCAAACCTTAAAACATTCAGGCATACGTTTTCCGGAAGATATTGCTATTGTTGGTTTCAACAACGATCCGGTAGGAACCGTTATTGAACCTAATCTTACAACCATCAACTACCCGGGTTACCAGATTGGGGAAGTAGCAGCACAAAACCTGATCAATAATTTGAATGGTGCTGTTACATTACAACTTACCAACCGCATTGTGCTCCGTTCCGATCTTATCCTTCGGGAATCGTCAAAACGTATCAAATAATCATCAATCATTTCAGGCAGTTGCTATTATGAAAAGAATTTTGTTGCTAGTAACCGGATTTTTTTTGCTTTCCAGCGTGTTTGGAGAAAGTGGCTATCGTTTGTGGTTGCGTTACGAGCCAATCAGCAACGCCACCCTTTTATCCGGTTATAAGAAAGCCATTACTTCATTTCATTTCACTGGTAACGGTGAAACAATTGACGTTGCAAAGCAGGAAATGATCATTGGACTTAAGGGCCTTCTAAATAAAACCATTTCAGAAGATAAATCCATTAAGCCCAATTCCATTTTAGTTGGAACACCGGCTTCTTCGGCCCTGGTTGCTTCACTGGTTTCCTCAACAGAAATTGAATCAATCCGATCAGAAGGGTTTATAATAAAAACAACACTTATAAATGGAAAATTGGTAATATTAGTTACAGCCAATTCTGACAAAGGGATTCTGTATGGAGTTTTTCATTTCTTACGTCTTTTGCAGGCAGGACAAAACCTTAACCGCCTTGCAATAAACAGTTCGCCAAAAACAGGGCTCCGGGTTCTAAATCATTGGGATAATTTAAACAGGTATGTTGAAAGAGGTTATGCGGGAATCTCAATTTGGGACTGGCACCGGCTGCCGGGTTATATCGATCAGCGGTATATTGATTATGCGAGGGCCAATGCCTCGATTGGTATTAACGGTACTGTGTTGACGAATGTAAATGCAAACGCCATGGTTTTATCTCCCACATACCTTGAAAAGGTAGCAGCACTTGCCAATACTTTTCGCCCTTACGGAATAAAAGTATACCTAACTGCCAGGTTTAGCGCTCCCATTGAATTAGGTAAACTAAAAACTGCCGACCCGCTTGATACGGCGGTACAACGCTGGTGGAAAGATAAGATCAGTGAAATTTATAGCTATGTACCCGATTTTGGCGGCCTGCTGGTTAAAGCCAATTCTGAAGGACAACCTGGTCCGCAAAATTACAACCGCAATCACGTAGATGGTGCCAATATGCTTGCCGATGCTTTAGCCCCGCATGGGGGGATTGTAATGTGGCGGGCTTTCGTGTACAGTGAAATTCCGGATGATCGGTTTAAACAGGCTTACAACGAGTTTAAACCACTCGATGGACAGTTTAAAAAGAATGTATTGGTACAGGTGAAAAATGGCCCAATTGATTTTCAGCCGAGAGAACCTTTTCACCCGTTGTTTGGAGCTATGCCAAAAACACCATTGATGATGGAGTTTCAGCTTACGCAGGAATATCTTGGTTTTGCCACTCACCTCGTTTTTATGCCTCCTATGTTTAAAGAAGTATTGGATGCAAAAACATTTTCTAACGGCAAGCCTGGCACCGTTGCAAATGTAATAGATGGAAGTTTAGATGATCATTCGATCTCTGGTATGGCTGGTGTAGCTAATATCGGCAATGAAATTAACTGGACCGGGCATGTATTTGGGCAAGCTAATTGGTACGCTATGGGCCGCCTGGCCTGGGACCATACTCTTTCATCCGAAAGAATAGCAACTGAATGGCTGCAGCAAACTTTTAGTTCCAGTAACAGTTTCATAAAAACAGCCAAACAAATAATGCTGAATTCGCATGAAGCACTGGTGAATTATATGACTCCGCTTGGCTTACACCATATTATGGGTTATGGACATCATTATGGCCCTGCTCCCTGGTACGATAAAGGTGCAAGACCTGATTGGAACCCTGTTTATTTTCACAAGGCAGATGCCGAAGGAATTGGTTACAACCGCACTTCAACCGGTAGTAATGCTTTGGCTCAATATCCACCCGAAATACAAAAAAAATATGCAGACATCAATACTTGTCCGGATGCCTATTTACTTTGGTTTCATCATGCTGCCTGGGATCACAAAATGCAATCCGGTAATACTTTGTGGGAAGAATTATGTTTAAGATATAATTCAGGCGTTGATAGTGTACGAGCGATGCAGAAACAATGGAGCAGTTTAAAACAATATGTAGATGGCGACAGGTTTAAACAAGTGAGGATGTTGCTGTCAATACAGGAAAAAGAGGCTGTATGGTGGCGGGATGCCTGTTTACTTTATTTCCAGTCTTTTTCAAAAATGGCCATCCCGGCTAAATATGAGCAACCGGCCAAAACACTGGAGTATTACAAGGCATTGAGTTTTCCATATGCACCGGGTAATTAAAGCTGGCCGGCATTTTTGAAAACAGGATATTTGCTGTTTAAAAACTTGGTACGCCTGGCAAGAAAATAATCAAGAATACGGTTTATTACATTTCGTCAGCTAAACACATGCATCATAAATATTATTTGATAATAAATGGAAGGGGTAAATACTAATAAAATCGCAATAGTTACAGGAGGTGGTTCCGGCATTGGACTTGCGATTGCCAAAAGATTTGTACAAGACGGCATTACAACGATTATTATAGGAAGAAATGCACAAAAATTGCAGGATGCAGCAAAAATACTTGGCCATTTATGCATTCCAGTTTCTTTTGATATAACCAACCTGGCAGGCATTCCGGCATTGATAAAATCACTTCAAAATACATATGGAAAAATAGACATACTTGTAAACAACGCAGGTATAAATATGAAAAAGGATTTTATTGAAGTAACCGACGAAGAATTCCAAAACATCCTGCTTACCAATGTAAGTTCTGTTTTTGCCATTTCAAGAGAAGTGGTAAAATGCATGCTTGAAAAACGCAATGGTTCGATAATCAATATTAGCTCCATGGCTTCGCAATACGGCATACCGAAAGTAATTGCCTATACCGCTTCCAAATCGGCCATCGAAGGAATGACAAGAGCCATGGCGGTAGACCTCTCTCCCTCCGGCATCAGGGTTAATTGTATCGCACCGGGTTTTATTGCTACCGATATGTCGGAAAAAGCGCTTAACAATGATCCTGAAAGAAAGAATAAGGTGTTATCAAGAACTCCTATTGGCTACTTGGGCTTACCTTCTCAGGTTGCAGATGCCGCGCTCTTCCTGGCAACTGATGCTTCCTCATATATCACGGGTATAGTTATGCCCGTAGACGGTGGAAATTCCATTGGATTTTAGAGAGTTTAATTTCATTGAATCATATAAGCAGGACAAAGGCCTGCAAAGTCCCTGATTTTGCAGGCCTTTGTTTTGTCTTACTGACACATTTTTATTGATCCGGGGGAGCGAGCATTGCCTACAACCATCTGTCGCTATCAAAAAGGATAGTGCGCTATCAGCTTGTTTAATGCAGGAAGATTTAATTTTCACCCTTTATTCAACATAGAACTTTTATTACCCAATGGAAATAGGCGTAGATAGCTTTGCGGCACAATTTGACGAAAACTCAAATAACGGTTTAAATAACGAAGATGCAATGGCACTGCTACTGGAAAGGATGGAGCATGCCGATAAAATGGGCCTGGATGTATTTGGTATTGGTGAACATCACCGAAAAGAATTTCTGGACTCAGCTCCTGCTTTGATTCTTGCAGCTGCGGCTTCACGTACAAAGCGAATTAAACTAACCAGTGCTGTTACTGTTTTAAGTGCAGCAGATCCTGTAAGGGTTTTTCAAAACTTTGCCACCCTTGATCTCTTGTCAAAAGGCAGGGCAGAAATGGTGGTAGGACGCGGTTCTTTTATTGAAGCATATCCCCTTTTTGGTTTGAACCTTCCCGATTATGATGCGCTGTTCGCAGAAAAATTAGACTTATTACTAAAGATACGGGACAATGAATTTGTTACCTGGTCGGGAAAATTCCGGCCCGCCATGCACAATCAACCTGTTTACCCCCGACCTGTTCAAAAAACGTTACCGGTCTGGCTGGGCGTTGGTGGAACACCGGAATCATTTATAAGGGCCGGGTTAATGGGTTTGCCCTTGATGGTTGCCATTATTGGCGGCGAAACGCACCGCTTTGCTCCCCTGGTAGATCTTTACCGGCGGGCGGGCTCACAGGCCGGGCATTCACCCGAGAAGCTTCGGGTGGGTATGCATGCTTTTGGATATGTGGCAGACACCAGCCAACAGGCCAATGACGAAATGTTTGAGGGTTATAAAGTTGCGATGAGTGGTAAAATGGCGCAGGAAAGAGGATTCCCACCCGTAACGCGGCGCAGTTTTGATGCCCAGGCCGGCCCGCTGGGGGCTTATATGGTAGGAAGCCCTGCTGAGGTCGCGGAAAAAATAATAAGACATTCCGATGCGCTCGGAGGGCTGGTAAGGGTAACCTTTCAAATGGATACAGCCAACCTTCCACATCACAAGCTCATGAATGCTATTGAACTGATTGGACAAAAAGTGATCCCCCTGGTACAACAAAAAATAAGTTCAGGCAAGTAGCAGCATTCATAACTTTTTTTAGCCCGGAAGCTGGCATAGTACGCTAACGTTTATGTTAAACACCCGTGTTAAAATTATTATTAATTATAAGTGAATCCCCTTTACTGGCAAGTGTTTTTTACACTGAAAGAAAAAGGGAATTATGAAAAAAATTTTACTTCTTATTGCTATACTACCCTGCGGTTTGATTGCTCAGGACAGGTTAACAGATGGCATCAATAGTTCGCCCGATATTCGTAAAATTCATACCTCTACAAGTTCTCAGAATCACACCCCGGTTATAATGGGGAGCGGCAGTTACAATATAAAAATTGCTACTGTTTCCGGGCATGAATTCCCAAGGCAAACAGCATTTAACGTTTACCCCAACCCTGCAGTCTCCGATGCAAAAGCAATATTTGCCAGCCAGGAAAATGGCACAGCTTATACTATTCAATTGGTTAGCCAGGAAGGCAGACCGCTGCTTCAGAAAAAGGGTCTCTCAGTTAAAGGCAACAACATCATACCCCTAAATATGAGCAGTTATCCGACGGGCACTTATTACCTGCAACTATTCACAGGTAACAGGAGGGAAACGGTAAGGTTTGTAAAACTTGTTCGATAAAATCTATTCACCCCAAATCAATTTTTATAATAAAAATTTTAGCTCAGTATCTAAACAGGCATGGTCACCAGGAAATTCAAAAGAGCAGAACTGTGTAATTTGAATCGTCATTTACTTTGTATTTATGAGTGAGCCAGTAAAAAGCTATAAAAGTTGCCAGAGTTGCGGTATCCCAATGGATAAAGCAGCAGGCCATGGCACCGAGGTGGATGGTGCAAAAAGCCCGAAATATTGTAACTATTGTTATAAGGATGGCTCATTTGTGCAACCTGGTTGGACTGCTGCAGATATGCAGGCATATGCCTCAAAAAAATTGCAGCAATTTGGCTTACCAGCAATGGTTGCCGACCTCTTAACTAAAGGCATTCCAAAACTGGAACGCTGGCAATCAAAAGAAAACGTTTAAACTGAAAAACAGGTATTTTTTTACCTACCTGAATTCCTTTTTATTGAAAAGCCAAACTCAGATGTTACGCCTGGTACTTTCAAACAAGTTACTGGTTTGCTGCAGGCAGCATATTCCTGATAGCACTGATCTTCCATTTTCCTTTAGTTGAAACAACAGAAAAACTGCTCCACATTTTTCTTGTGCCGGTATCTGCGTTTTCAATTTCATAACGGCAATCTACTATAGCACAACTATTACCCAGCATGCGCATTCTGTCAATTACCAGCGAGCGGGTGCCGGGGCTACCGGCAGAGCTTTTCAACATGCCCGCTATGGCCTCACGGATGCCGGCTCTCCATTCACCGTTCGAAACCAACTGGTCTACATCGTCAGTTAAAATTTGTTTTAGCAAAACGGTATCACTTTTTTCCCTTGCATCAGAATAACTGGAGATTAACGCAGTTATCGCCTTCTGAACCGAAGGTCGTGGCTGGTAGTTTTGCGAACGACTATCTCCAACCACTACCAATAAAAATAAAAGCATGAGAAAGCTATTTTTCATATATAAAATAATTTGAGATGAACAGGCTTTTTTTATTAATACAAATGGTTGCCATGAAAGAATGTTAGCCCTGAGCCATAGACTGAAGTTTTTCATTATCAAACGTGCGGCATTAGCACTCAAAATCTTCCCTCATTTAAGCAGGTTGAAAGACGTCAACCAACGTTACTGCTATATCGACTATATATTTCAAAAACAATTTTCTCTCCTGGAATAAGGAAGTGATCCGGAAGTTTTCTGTTTGTTTTCAAATAGAAATCTAATTCATAATTTGCGTTGTTTTTTCAATGTAGGTAGCTAATAAATTTTCTTAGCATTAACCTATAAAAACCATACTGCTTACATGGATCAAAATAAAGGAAGAAATAAGTTTCCAGTTTAAGAAACATACTCCTTCCTTTTCTAAAATTTACTTTCGTAACTACTAAATTTATCTAAGTATTTATCATCATCCCTGAAAACATTTTCAATGCTAGCCAGAAATCGTAGCAGGATTTGTGCTTTACCATCACAATATCAATGTCAATTTTTATATAATGGCAGGTGCAAGGCCTTTAAACTATCAACAGGCATTTTTATGACTTTCCTATCGTAGGTCATAAAGCCATTCACTTCCCCTTCTACATCAGTTGTTTGCGTATACACTGCTGCAGACAATCCCAGTTTTATCAACTCTTGCATCCTGCTCATCATGCCGCTATATCTTGCCAGCAATTCCTGGCTATTTTTAAAACTTTGATAACCCCAATTTTTATCGTTTTGCCAGTTATGCCCTTCAACTGGTAAACCCAGGCCGCCGAATTCGCCCAGCACGATTGCCCTTTTTGCCCCGTAAAGTTCCGGGTCTGGCATAGCCGGGTCAGGATAGTTATGAAGATCCACCATATCACCAACCGGGTAAAAGTTGCCGCCACTGGCACTGTTCACCAATCGGCTGGGATCTCTTTCCTTGGTCCATTTAGTAATTTCAGCTGTTTTAAACTGTCCCCATGCTTCGTTAAAGGGCGTCCAAACAACTATGCAAGGAAAATTATAGAGGCTGTTAATAATTGCATCCCATTCTTTACGATAATAAGCCTCAGATTCAGCCGATCTGTTCTTATCTGTCGCTCTGCCTATTATAGCCGGGCGAGACTCCCAATGGTTCCCTAAATCGCCGCTGGGCATATCTTGCCAAAGTAGCATTCCCTCTTTATCACAATGATAGTAGTAGCTGGCTGGTTCTACTTTGATATGTTTACGGATCATATTGAAGCCCATTGCCTTTAATTGATCGACATCGAATTTCATGGCTGCCTCTGTTGGTGGTGTATATAAACCATCAGGCCACCAACCCTGGTCTAACGGACCATATTGAAAAACGAACTTGTTATTAAGCATCAGCCGTTGGATACCTTGAGCATCGGCCGCTAACGAAATTTTGCGCATCGCAAAATAACTTTTCACTTCATCTACTACTTTTCCATTGCGCAACAGTGATACTGTCAGGTTGTATAAAAAAGGATTTGATGGTGACCATAGTTTTGCATTTGCAATTGGCAGCATTTCTTTTGCATCAGCATTGAAAAGCTTTTCAATAATCTTTGTATCGCCATCCCATGCGGTAGCTTTTAGCTGATCGCCGGGAAGCATATTTTTCACTGTTGCTGATATAGACAATAATTGTTTATCTACATCCGGCGTTTGTTTTGTTTCTGCAATAAAAGATTTAGGAACCTGTTCTGCCCATACAGTTTGCCAGATGCCTGTAACCGGCGTGTACCAGATGCCCTCGGGCTTTTTTACCTGTTTGCCACGTGGTTGCGGGCCCTCGTCTGTAGGGTCCCAAACACGGATAGCAATATTTTGCTTTGTTCCTTTTTTAAGCGCACTGGTAATATCAATTGTAAAAGGATCGAAACCGCCCTGGTGCATACCTGCATGCACACCATTCACATAAATATCTGCCTGCCAGTCTACCGCACCAAAATGCAATAACACATTGTTTTTTTTGTTAATAGACGGAATGGAAATAGTTTGTTGATACCATAATACACTGTCCTTACCAACCGTTTTTCCAACACCTGATAAAGCAGATTCAACCGCAAACGGCACCAATATTTTTCCACTATATGCTGCAGGTATCGCTTCCTGAGATTTTGGTATAATGGTATATTGCCAAAGACCGTTGAGGTTGGTCCAGTTTGGCCTTACCATTTGTGGCCGCGGGTATTCGTTTAAGGGTTTAGCAGGGTTAACACTATCCGCCCATGGACTGGCAATTTTTCCGCCAGCAATTCTCCATTCATCCTGCGCAAACAAAGCCGTTGTAACCAGGGCAAATCCTAAAAAACTAATTATCTTTTTCATCATTTCAATTTTCTTAAATTCATTTATGTATTCAAAAACATTAAAAAACATTCACATTACAGCCTGGCAAAACAAATAAACTGAATGCTATTTTATTGAGATTCCAAATTTCGTTACGAGTGCATCATATTCCTTTTTCGAGATCGTGATCATGCATCCATGCCGCACTTTTTCAGGCAAACTGTATTTATCCCAATCAGCAAAAAAAGTATACCCTGATGCCTGGAACCACGGGCCATTCAAATTGTCAGATACAGAAAGGCCATAAGATACACCAGGGTATTGCTCGTAATACATATACCAGGCTTTTCCGTTGGGTGATGGTATTAACGCCGGTGCTTCGCGGAAGTTAGGGCTTATTGGGGCTGATGGTTCTGAGTATGGTCCAAGCAGCGAAGGTGCTTTTGATATCCTGATTGTTTTACCTGTAACCCAATACAAGGTTGGGTAAGTCTCATCTTTTAATATGGCATAATAATTATTGTCGATCTTCCTGATAAATACATCGATTGTTCCAAAATCCCAATCAAATAAACGTGTTGGGTGTTCAGAAAATGTTTTAAGATCTTTTGACAATACATAGAGTGTACGCTGGCTTGCCCAATAGCGTTCCGGGTCTTCTTTGGTGCCTTCCTTGTGTGGCGTATGCCATGTCATTATATATTGCGAAGTGGCAGCATCATAAAACAATTTAGGAGCACCAATTCGTTGCAGTGCGTTCGCATAATCCGGCGTTGTTTTCAAAGCCGGGTTATAGGTCGTATGCAGGGCCCATGTAATCAGGTCATTTGATACCCATATTTTAATATCAGGCGAAGCATCGCTGTTATTGCCCGCTATATAATATCTTCCATCGTGTCCCTTACAAATATCCGGGTGTCCTTTGTACTCTTCAAATACTCTTTTGCCGTTGTTCAAACCAACCCAATGCAGGCCGTCTAAACTAACGGAATAATATAATTTGCCGTAGTCTTTATGTGTCATGTGAGCAAACAGGTATGCTTCATTTTGCACTTGTTCGTTTCCCTTAACCTGCCCGGGTGGATTGGGTTGCTGACTTTTAGAATAAATTCCTGCACTTACAAAATATAGTGTAAATAAAGCTAATTTGAATAATTGCATTGCTTATAAGTTATATTTTCAAAATCATTTATCATTTACTATAAAAAATGTAACCGCTAACTTATTTGCTGAATTTATTTAACGTCTATAACCGGCCAGCCTTCTTTGTAGTTAAGCGGGCTTATACAAAAAGCTCTTGTCTCGTGTGCGTATTTCCATGTATTATTAAGAATTTCGATGGCATGGTAAGCCATATACGCTTGCCCGCTGCTATCGCGAATTATTGAATTATGTCCGGGAGCCAGCCAGGTAGCATTCTTTTTTAAAACCACGCTGCTGTTTGTATTAGTAGCTTCTGCCAACCGGGTAAAAGGACCATCGGCATGGTCGGCACGGGCAACCATCACTGCATAATTTGCTTTATTGCCGCAACAATTATCGCCTGAATAATACAGGTAATATTTTCCCTGGTGGTAGTCTACCCAGGAACCTTCGAGCAGGTTGGTATAAATAGTCTCTTTGCCGGGAAACAATAGTGGCTTTGCTGTAGTACCAGGTAAAAAATGTCTCCAGTCATCAGTCATTTCCTGCACCATCAATGGTGCGAAGCCGGAGCCCCAATACAATAATCTTTTGCCACTGACCGGGTCTATCATTGCCATTGGATCAATATTTATAAACCCGCTGCCACAGATTAACGGATCTCCCATATCGGTAAAAGGACCAGTTGGTTTGTCACTAAAAGCCACGCCTAAACATTTGCCCGAAATGCTATCATTTGATTCGCCTGAATAGAACATAATAAATTTATGGAGGGCCGAATCATATAATACATGCGGAGCCCAAAAATCGGATGATGCCCAGCCTGGTTTTTGTGGCAATGCGTCTGGTTCAATCTTCCAATTAATCAGATCAACTGAAGAAGCGAGTTGAATATTACAATTATTGCCATTGGTTGCATAAGCATAGTAAGTGCCCTTATAAGCAATCACCGTTGGATCAGGAAAATTTCTATCCAATACAGGATTACCGCGCTTAGTAACCGGGTGCTGCTCTTTTCTATCATCTTGTTTAGCACAGGAATTAATAGAAATTGTCAACAATAACAATATGGAAAAAAATTGCCTGGCTAGCATGATTTGCACTTATTGAATGTATTTTCTAGATAAAAGAGATGATTCTAAGCTGGTATAAAGCGGTTCAAAATGTGGGCTTGTTCTAAAATGGTCACAATCGTAGTGTAAAGAAAATCAATTGCAGCGCAGGAACTTTTACCAATCCTCTCAATCTTTTATCAATTGGTCTCATTATTGCCAGCAAACCCGGTAAAATGAATATATTATGTATGCTGATACGGTTCGTATTCTTTCATTAAAAGGAGGTGCTTTGAGGAAAATTTTCCATCACCTGAACAGCTACTTATAACTGCCAAAAAGCACTAAGGATGCAGAAGCGAAATTCAGAATGGCAGTAAGTAAAACATACTACCCGACCAATAATTAATATATTCAATGGCTGGTAAATTGTAGTTACTTTAGGAGCCTGCTTTACGCTCTTTTTGTTTTGACTGCATAAATTCGGTAGGTGTCAGACCCATTCTTTTATGAAAAGTACGGGTGAAATTAGCCTGTGAACTAAATCCTAATAAATGGATTATCTCGTATATTTTATAATTACCTGTTGCAAGATACTCGGCGGCCTTTTTATGACGTGTCATATTAATGAGCTCATTTGGAGTCATATCCGACAGCGCATGAATTTTACGATACAACGTAGGACGGCTTGTATTCATAATACTGGCAATGTCTTCCACACTTAAATCAACATTATCAATTTGCTCATTGATGATTTCATTAATTCTTTCCATGAATTGCTCGTCTTCTTTATTATAACCAGCGCTGGTAATATGGGCTAATGGCGAATGTGAAAAATAAGCTTTTATTTTATTGCGGTTGCTTAGCAGATTTGATATCTGAACCTTTAAATGATCCATCGAAAAAGGCTTTTCGATATAGGCATCAGCACCTAATTCGAGTCCTTCTATCTTTGATTGCATCGTATTTTTAGCGGTAAGCATGATTACAGGGATATGAGTATAAGCACCTTCCTTTTTTATGGTGTTACAGAGTTCGTATCCATTCATATCAGGCATCATAATATCAGTAATCACCAATTGAATACTTTCTTTCTCTAATAAGGAAAGGCCCTCCCGCGCATCAGTAGTACTTATAATATTATAATCCAGTGAGAGTACACTTGAAAGAAATTCAAGCATATCTTCATTATCATCAACTAAAAGTATCAATGGTTTCATACTGGCATCAATTTTAATAATAAAGACAGATCATTACTGTCAATTGGCTGCTTTGTCAAGAATATGTTGAACCGGCAATTGCAAAAAAAATACATTTTTATCGCTTACCTCCATATCCATTTTCAAAATGCCCCTATGGAGCTCGGTAAGTGACCGTGCCAGGGCAAGTCCTATCCCACTACCCTGTTGTTTGCCTGCCGTCTTTAGCCGGAACAAGGGTTCGAATATTTTTTCCTTACTATCGTTCGGTACCAGGTATCCGTCATTTTCAATTTGAAGAACAAAAAAATCTTCCCCCCTGTTTGGCATCAATTGAACATGCACATATGTATCAGCATATTTTATGGCGTTATCATAGAGATTACTTAATATTTTAGAAAATGCCTCTGCATCCACAAAAGCCAGCAATGGAGTTTCGGGTGTTTTTAAAATAAACTCCACTTTTTTTCTTTCCGCCACCGGTTTAAAATTCAGGTAATATTCCTGCACAATAGCTGTTATATCGGTTTCTAAAAAGCTGAGCCTAAACTCGGACGATTCAACATTGCGGAAATCAAGTAGCTGCGTGGTAAGATCCGTAAGCCGCTTTGTATTTCGCTCCATTATTTTTAAATGCTGTCCCATTAACGGGTTGTGTGAACCTGCATTTATTATTTCTTCCATCGGCCCTTTTATGAGTGCCAGCGGTGTTTTTATTTCATGCGCAACGTTGGTAAAAAAATCGATTTTAGCTTTATAGATTTCCTTCTCTTTGTCGTTTTGCAATTTTTCAATCTTACGTTGGTTTCTTGCATTTACCCGTTGATGATAATTGCTAACAATCAAAATTGTAAGTGCTATTCCCAATACAATGTAAATAAAATACGCCCATCCGCTCGCCCAAAAAGGTGGATGTATAACAATCACAAGGCTTGTCTCGCTTGGATTCCAAACACCACTGCTATTGGTTGCCCTTAATTTAAAAACATATTCTCCCGGTGCTAATTCGGTAAAATAAACTTTACGGTTGGTTTTTAAATTCGTCCAGTTCTTTTCGAGCCCCTGCATGTTATAGGAATATTCTACTAACTCGGGCGAAGTAAAACTTAGTGCTGCAAAATCGATACTGAATGAGGACCGGTCGTATGGCAATTCGATCGAACTGGTATACAATAAAGAGTTTTGCAGATCTCCTTTTCCATTTACGATCAATTCTTTATTACCAACCTGAAAACCGGTAATATAAACAGGGGGTATATAATTGTTTATTTCAAACTGGTTAGGGTTAAAACTAATCATACCCCTGATACAGCCAAAATACATTTTTCCTGTACTATCCTTATAAGAAGAGTTATAATTGAACTGGTCACTTAAAAGTCCATTCGCTTTAAAATAATTTTTTATTTTATCAGTATCCGGATCAAATAAAACCAAACCGTTAGCAGTAGTAATCCAAAACTGGTGGCTGGCATCTTCCAGCATACGGTAGGTTACATTACTATTTAGGCCGTTGACGGTTGTATAATTTTTAAAGGAATCAAATGCTACATATTTGCAAAAACCTGCCTCTGTAGTTATCCATACCTGGTGCCGGCTATCTTCGAACACACTGTTTACAAGATTGGATGGAAGACTGGTTGATTTTTTTTCGTTATGTACGAAATGTTTTGAGATACCTGTTGTAAAATCAAGTGTAAAAATTCCATCATTCAATGTGGAGAGCCAGATTTTACCACTATTGTCTTCCAGGATGTCTTTAATATGTGTTGGAGGAACCTGGTTTACAAAACTGAAATCATCTCCATTCTTATTATAGATATATAAACCTCTGGAAGTGCCAATAAGAATGGTGTCGTTTTTTGTAAGATAGAGCGATGAAATAAAATTACTTTTTAACTGCCCCGGCTTGTCACCATATAAATATCGTTTTATAAGTTTACCCTTAGTTATATCCATTACATCAAGGCCGTGTTCAAAAGTGCCGATCCACAATTGTGTGCCATTCACAAGTAATCCATGAATATTTGTATGGGAGATCTTTTTACCATCGGTTCCGCCATAAAAGCTGGTGAATTTGCCCGTGCTTAAAACCATTTTATGCAATCCCGCATCTTCGGTACCAATCCATAAATTACCCTTGCCATCCGGGCATATTTCGCGTACAGCATTGCCCCTTAATGTATTTGATCCCTCCTGCGGAAAATACTTTTCAAAGGACATATAAGGACTTGGATGATAATTAACACCACCAAAATAAGTACCGGCCCAAATGCCACCTTCCTTGTCTTTACAAAGAGCGTAAACAGCGTTGTCTGATAAAGAATAAGGGTTGTTGTATTTTTTTGTAAGCTGAATGTATTTGCCACTTACCATATTATATTGAAAGATGCCCGATTCAGTAGCTATCCAAAAATTATCCTTATCATATCTAACGAAATCCCTTGCAAATATTTCGGTATGGTCATTATCATAAGTAAGCACATCAGAGTAGGTGTTGGTATATGTGTTAAACAACTTTACTCCCTGGTTGGATGTCCCGATAAAAATCAAACCGTTACCCGCATCCGCAATTCTTTCAATCCAGTGAGATTCTGATGCAGGTGAATTTGCAAATACATTGACAGCATTGAAACTGTTTGTTTCGGGCGCAAATTTTTCAACTTCACCTTTAGTATTAGAAATCACTAAAACACTGTCTGATGTAAGACAAACAGATGTGACCATTTCAGGAATTTCTTTTTGGTAGACCAGCGTCACCTTACCGGTTTTATTGATACGCTGTAACTCTGATCCTTTTATATACCAAATGTTTTCATACTTATCTTCCTGGATATCTCTAACCTGTATATTTTCTGTACCCTTTACCAGCAAAAAAAATTCTTTCAGCGCATCGTATTTAAACAGTCCCCTATCAGTTCCTACCCATAAAAGGCTGTCGCTGTCTTCGTGCAGCGCATAAATATTGGCATCTCTTATTTTAGAATTATTAAAGGTTTTAAAATTATGGCCGTCGAAGCGGTTCAGGCCAACCTTGGTACCAAACCACATAAATCCTTTTTTATCCTGGAGGGTGCAAAAAACGGTATTGTTACTCAATCCATCATCTACCTGGTACCGCCTGAAATCAACAGGTTGCGCAGTCGTCTTTCCTGTTGAGAAAAACAGTTGAAGTAACAGCAAAATAACAATATGGATCCAATTTTTCATATGAAGGATAGGCAAAAAAAGCTAATCGCAATTTGAAAATAATGTTTACAAGGTTGAAAAAAATTCAAAAAAAGAAGATTGAGATAAAACGACAACTTATTGAGACTGCCCGACAACTGCCAGATTTTTTTTTGTACTTATTTCACTTTGCCAAATGATAGCAGCTAAGGCTGTACTCATAAAAAACGAATGTAAAGCTTATGAAACATCCAATTGAAGCTGTATAAAATAAATCAGCAGGAAAGATCTGTAGATCGTTGCAACCCGGTCAGGCTATAGTTACTGCCATAACTTTTTCGCATATTAATTTTTCAATTAGGTTTTATTTAAAAATCAACAATCATGCTTTGTATGAAACGACTGCTTAGAAGGCTATCTGCCACTATATGTTTGGCATTGATAGCATTTACATTACATGCCCAGCAAGCTGTTTCGGGTGTTGTTAAATCACCCGAAGGAGTGCCCCTCCAGGGTGCAACAATAAGAGTTAAAGAAACCCAGAAAACAACGATCACCAATGACCAGGGCCAGTTTAATATTGAGGCCGCTACAGGTGCAATTATCAGTATTAGTTACATAGGTTATGTTACAAAAGAAATAACCATAACAGGCTCGGAAAACCTTGACGTACAACTCCTATCCAATTCGTCGCCCGATTTACAGCAGGTGGTTGTAGTAGGTTATGGTACACAGCAAAAAAGAAACCTTACAGGAGCCATATCGGTTGTAGACGCAAAAGCAGTACAAAACCGGCAGGCAACAACGGTAGCAGAGGCTTTGCAAGGCCTTGCGAGCGGCATAAATGTAAGAGGCGGTGGTCGTCCCGGCCAGGAAGCGCAAATTCAAATCAGGGGTCTTAAAAATTTCAGCAACAGCAATCCCCTGTATGTAATTGATGGACTTGTTACCACTGCCAACAGGGATTTCAATCCGAATGACATTGAATCGATTCAAATTTTGAAAGATGCGTCTGCCGCTGCTATTTATGGTTCACGAGCTGCTAACGGCGTAATAATAATTACCACCAAAAAAGGCAGAACAGGCCCTATGCAGGTAAACATTTCGGGCAAAACCAGTTTGCAAACCATGCCACGGTTTGAACTCGCTGATACTGAAGAGTTTAGCAGGCTGAATTTTATGGCTTATGATAATGCTGGTGTACCTCGCCAGAACCTAGACCTGAATGTAAATACAGACTGGCAGGACGAGGCATTTCAAAGAGGTGTAATGCAGGATTACAATGCAAGTTTTAGTGGCGGCAGCTCAAATGGAAATTACCTGATGTCGGCTAACTATTTTGGCAATAAAGGGACCGTGATCAGCACTAAATTTGACCGTATCAGTTTCAGGGTAAACAGCAGCGGTTCAAAAGGGATTTTTAGCATTGGTGAAAACCTGGCAATCACAAATTCACAGGCTGATGAAATTTCGGGAAATCCAATTGCAGATGTAACCCGTTTATTGCCAACTATCCCTGTTCTGGATGCTTCTCATCCCGGTGGTTATGGATACGGTGATGAAGCGAAAGCACGCACCTTTGGCACCAACCCCGTAGCTCTTGCTAACCTCGAAGACAGGGACAATGAAAACCTGCGTATCCGTGGTAATTTATGGTCTGAAATTAAGTTTGTACCCTGGCTAAAATACCGCTTTAACGGCGGTTATGAAACCAGCAACGACCATTACAAATATTTAAGAAAAGTTGGTAACTGGACCCTAAACCAACCATTCGATCCGGCAATTGCCGATGAAAACAGGGCCAAGGGACAAACGATATTAATTGAAAATACACTCACGTTCGATAAACGGTTTGGCAAACACTCAGTAAACGTTCTGGCTGGTCAAACTTATCAACGGGATGATTACGCCTTTATGTTTGGCCGTAAAAGAAATATACCTGCCGCTTCAACCGGGGGTTATATCGACGTATTAGACCAGGGAAATGAGTCCGTAACCGGGGGCTACCGTTTGAAAGCTAACCTGATTTCCTATCTCGGCAGACTTGACTACAGCTTCGATGGAAAATACCTGTTAAATGCCGTTATCCGCAGGGATGGAACTTCGCGCTTAAGCAGCCAGAATCAATGGGGCAATTTCCCTTCTGTATCTGCGGGATGGCGCATCAGCCAGGAAGATTTCTTTAAAGTTCCCTGGTTAAATGACCTGAAATTACGTGCCAGCTACGGTACACTGGGAAGCAGCAATATTGGCAACTGGGACTACCTGGCAACAGTAAATACATTTTCAACTATCGCCATGGGTACATCGCAAAATATTCAAAGCGGTGCTACCGTGGTAAGGCTTGTAAACAACGATCTTAAATGGGAAACACTTACACAACAGAACTATGGCGTGGATGCCTCGTTTCTCAATAACAAACTTACCCTTACCGCAGAATATTATATCGCAGATACCAAAGACGTTTTAACCGGGATGCCTATTGCTATTACAACAGGCAATGATGGTGGCAACCCTGTAGTAAATGCCGCAAGCCTGCGTAACAAAGGGTTTGAAGCATCTGTTACGTATCGTGAAGACAAACGGAAATTTAATTATTATGGCAACTTAAATATTACAACACTTAATAACCAGGTAAAAAAACTTGGATTTAACAGGAGTGAAATTTATTCGGGTAATACTATAACCCAATTAGGGCAACCAATTGGCATGTGGTATGTGTTGGAAACAGATGGCCTTTTTCAAACACAGGCTGATGTAGATAATTACAAAAACAAAGACGGGAAAGTAATACAACCTAATTCCAAACCAGGAGATATCAGGTTTAAAGACAACGATGGCAATGGGCAAATAAATAACAACGATAAAGCTATTGTTGGAAGCCCATGGGCCGACCTGGAAGTTGGTTTAAACCTTGGAGCTTCTTATCAAAATTTCACCTTAAGTATGTCGTGGTTTGGTTCTTATGGTGCAACTGTTTTCAATGGCTATTACAGCCTTGTCGATCGTTTTGATGACAACTCAAACTATCGCAAAGGCGTGCAACCATGGACACCTGATAACACCAATACAACTACACCAAGAGCCTTCTATGGATCTACCATTAATAGCCGTGGCGATACCGACCGCTGGCTGGAAGATGGCAGCTTTACCAGGTTAAAATTTGTAAGTCTTGCCTACAGCTTGCCTGCCAGGTTATTAAAACCAATTGCCTTTACATCAGCACAAATCTCTGTATCTGGTCAAAACCTGCTAACGTTTACAAAATACAATGGATTAGATCCTGAGTTTGCCAATGGAAATTTATTTGAAAGAGGATTTGATAATTACGCTTTCCCCAATTTGAAAACAATATCTGTTGGCCTTCAACTTGGATTCTAAAAATTAACTATATGAAAAAAACATTTTTAATATTAATTGTCTTTGCGTTTTGTGGAACCTTTATTAGTTCCTGTAAAAAATCGCTATTGGATGTAACCAATCCAAACACGCTAACAGAAGATCAGTTCTGGAAAACAGAAGCGGATGCACAAGCCGGCATAAATGCAGCGTACGCCATGTTTTACAAACCCGGTTTGTGGAGCCGCTGGATCTATTTTCGCCTCGACCTAACATCTGACGAAGGATACAGCAACAGTCCCTGGGTAGAGTTGGCAGATTGGACCAGGTTTCAATACATAAACTACAATTTTTGGGAAGGCAATGTGAATACCTGGCGTGATACCTACAAGGCCATCTTCCGTTGCAACCAGGTATTGGCCAATGTACCAGATATTGAATTTGCAGATGCAGCTAGAAAAGAACAAATACTTGCACAGGCAAAGTTTTTAAGAGGCGTTCAGTACTATTATGCTGCATTGCTTTGGGAAAATGTTCCATTGGTGTTAGAGCCATCAAAAGTGGATGACTTACCAGCACAAAATACATTGACTGAAGTGTGGGCGCAGGTGGAAAAAGATTTCCAGGAATCGATGGCCGCGTTACCAACAGGATGGGATAATGGCAATGTTGGAAGACCAACAAAAGGTTCCGCAGCAGGTTTCTTAGCAAGAACATTAATGCAGCAAAAGAAATGGCAGGATGCTAAAACAGCTTTGGATTATTTTATTACAGGAGAAGGAAAAGGCAAGTATGCATTAACTGCTAACTACAGCGATAATTTCAGGCATACATCTGAAAATAATTCTGAATCTGTTTTCGAAGTGCAATTTTCGGAAGTAAACACAGGTGGTGATGGTGATGCACCAAACAGTACCATGAGTACCAACCGCCCGCAATTTTTTGCTCCAAGAGGAATTGGCTGGAGTGATGGACAGGCAAGGTTTTGGACAGTTGCTGAATTTAAAAAAGAAAAAACAAGCGGCGGAAATATCGATCCCCGTTTGCGTTATACACTTTTCTATCCCGAACTGGAAACAGACTTTGGTGATAAAACATATGGAAGAAGCTGGCAATGGAATAACAACGAAGCCTGGTTCAAAAAATACTCACGGGACTACTACCGTACCAACGAAGATTATTTTGCCCAAAATAACTTAAGGATGTTACGGTATGCAGATATTTTACTGATGTATGCAGAGGTATTAAATGAACTGGGACAAACGGCAGCAGCTTATGCGTACGTTGACCAGGTTAGAGCAAGAGTAGGATTGGCCACTTTAGCAACTGCATACCCTGCTATTGGCAATAGTAAAGAAGCATTTAAAGCAAGGTTGAAAACAGAGCGCTTATTGGAACTGTGTGGTGAAAGTGTACGCTGGGCTGATTTAAAAAGATGGGGTGACCTTGAAACGCAGGCCGGCGTAGATGCAGTTGCTCTCAGGGATCCTGATTTTAAAAATTTCGTACCGGGAAAACACATTCGTCTTCCGTTACCACAGGTTGAAGTGCTAAATAATAGCAATCTTACCCAAAATGCTAACTACTAATTAGTAAATCGATAATGCCTGGTAAAATCAAACGTTATTGAGTTTGCCAGGCATTTTTTATAGAGCAATACATCACTAAAAATAACAGGCATTCGCTTGTCTATTTTTCCGGTATTTTCTTCCCGGCATTTCAATAGATAAAGACAGCTTTTTCTATTATCACACATTACTTTTTTTTAGAACTTATTGCAAAGTATTACAACATGAAGCATATTAAAATTGCGGCAGTATGGATGATAGCGATGTTGCTACTGTTCTCATGTAAAACCAAACAGGAAAACAATGTTCAACCAGTCGTTAAAAGAGAGATTTGGACAGCTGCACAAGCTGATGACTGGTATAGTAAACAACCCTGGCTTGTTGGCGCCAACTTTATGCCTTCCAATGCTATTAACCAATTAGAAATGTGGCAGGCTGAAACATTTGATACAGCCACTATCGACAAAGAACTTGCACTTGCCGCCTCCCTTGGAATGAATACGGTAAGAGTCTTTTTACACGACCTTTTATACGAAAATGATAAGCAGGGTTTGTATAGCCGTATGGAAATATTCTTACGCATTGCTGAAAAGTACGGCATAAAACCACTGATAGTTTTCTTTGACTCCTGCTGGGACCCTTTCCCCAAAGCGGGTAAGCAAAAAGCACCTACGCCTTTTACACACAATTCGGGCTGGGTACAAAGCCCGGGCTACTACACACTACGTGATACTACCCAATACAAACGTCTTGAAAATTATGTAACAGAAACAGTAACGCATTTTGCTGCAGATAAAAGAATAGTGGGATGGGATGTGTGGAATGAACCTGATAACATGACGGGTCCTTCCTATGAAAAAGTAGAAATGCCGGACAAAGTTTCTTACGTTTTGCCTTTACTCGAAAAAACGTTTTCATGGGTTCGTGCAGGCAACCCATCGCAATTTATTACCTCTGGTATATGGCTGGGCAACTGGTCGACAGCAGATAGTATGAAGCCTATTCAAAAACTACAATTAGAGCAATCAGATATCGTAAGCTTTCATAATTACGACAGCGCTGCCGAATTTGAAAAAAGAGTGCAATTGCTGCAACGATATAATAAGCCATTACTATGCACCGAATATATGGCCCGACCGAATGGAAGTACGTTTGAAACAGTATTGCCTGTTGCAAAAAAATATAAAGTCGCTATGTACAACTGGGGTTTTGTAAGTGGCAAAACACAAACCATTTATCCGTGGGATAGCTGGACGAAAAATTATACTGCTGAACCGCCAGTTTGGTTTCATGATATATTTAGAAACGACGGCTCGCCATACAATAAAAAAGAAACCGATTTTATCAAATCAATCACTGCAAATACGGTTGTTGCTTCTTCAAACTAACCTCAATTAAAACCTTCAATAAGCAACTTATCAAACCAGTTATCGAAGAAAAAAGCATTAATGAATAAATTAAACCTTATCAAACAAAATATTCTATTACTGCCATTGATCACCCTAGGTTTAATTGTAACCATATCAGTGATGGCATGCAATAAAAAGGATGGCGATAAAGAAGAGCTATTGATGGAAGTAAAGTCAAAAGCATTTACACCAGGCATTCGTATTGCCTGGGATTTTTCAACGTTGCAACAGGTATCGGATGAATTTACACCAAACGCGTATAATGGGTATGGCAGAATTAAACAATTAAATGATAAATCGCTTCTTGCGATTTACGAATCAAGCGGCAATATAATGGTGCGAAAAAGTTTGGACTATGGCAAAAAGTGGGGCAATACGATCTTGGTAGCTGAACGCCAGGATGGCACCAATATAGCCGTGCCCGACCTGCTGGAATTAAAGGATGGTAGTTTGCTGGCTATGTACAATCCAAGGCCTTACAATATTAACCCCGTAAGGAAATTTGGCATCAGGATAAAAAAGAGTTACGACAAGGGACTGACCTGGAAAGAAGAACAATTGCTGTATGAAGCAGGTTATGAATTTACCAATGGTTGCTGGGAACCCGCTGCCCTGCAATTACCCAATGGCGAAATACAATTATTCTTTGCCAACGAAGGACCTTATACTACTTCAGACGAACAGAATATATCGTTACTGCGCTCTGCAGATAATGGCAAAACCTGGACAAAAAACCCGGAGATCGTGAGTTTCAGGGCAGGTAAAAGGGATGGCATGCCTGCACCCATTTTGTTGCAGGATAATGCAACCATTGTGTTGACCATAGAAGACAATGGATTCGGGAACTTCAAACCCTATACCATTCGCAATTCAATAACAGAAAACTGGGCAAATACGGTTACTGCAACCAGCGATAAAAGACACTATGCATTGGCCGACATAATTGCAGAAGAGTTAACTGCCGGCGCACCCTATCTCGCCCAATTAAAAACGGGTGAAACTATTTTATCTTACCAGGGAACCGAGGGTCGGACAAATAACATGGAGCAGGCAGAGATGAAAGTTGCTATTGGCGATGTAAATGCAAAATCCTTTGGTAGAAAATCAATTCCTTTTGCCATTGCTACCAACAAATCAGCCTTATGGAGCAGTGTTTCAGTGCTGGATGATAATTCGGTAGTGGCAGTTACGAGTACCTCCAATTATTCAACTAGCAACCGTACCGAAGTTTGGATGATTCGCGGGTATGTGATCCCGGAAATAAATGCAGACAAAAAAACAATTAATGTTGATGGGAATACAACAGAAGATGCCTGGAATAGTTCGTTCCCCATTTTTACCGGCCATACCACAAAAAGCCAGGTAAGAACAAAAGTTATTTACGATGATAATAACCTCTATGTTATTTCAAGGGTAAAAGATGATCAAATAATAAACGGTACAAGTAACGAGAATAGTGATGGTATTACGATCTGTTTGGATCCTCATAATAAAAGTTATGAAAGACCACATACAGGTGTATATAGCTTTGCTGTTACCTCGAATGGAAAAATTGCATTCAAAGAGGGGATGAACAGCAAATGGCAGACCTCGCAAACATTTGAAGGATTAAAAGCAACCAGCAAACCAGTTGATGGTGGATACCTGCAGGAGGTTGCTGTTCCCTGGACGCTTATAGGGGGCAAACCAGCCATAAATTCACGTATCGGTATCAATGTCAGGTTAACTGAATTAAAAGCCGCCAATGGAGCTGTAATGAACGAAGACGCCGCTGGCTGTAACGCAACAGAGCCTTATACATGGCTTTCACTTTTTCTGAAATAACAATCGATCCATGCTTCTTCAACGTATTTTTTTTGCCGCGCTTTTTGCAACTGCAAGCATTTTCACAAGCAGTGCGCAACCTGTAAATACACAACCACTGCCGCAGCTAACATTAGCAGACCCTACGGTGTTTTATTGGCAGGGGAAATATTATGCTTTTGGCACATCGGGGAGCAATTCAAATAACGGTATCCCGGTTTACGAATCTGGTGACCTTATGCACTGGAAACCCATTATCACCAATGATGGATTTGCATTAAAAAAGGGAGATGGTTTTGGCACAAAAGGATTTTGGGCACCGCAGGTATTTTACCAGGACAACTTGTTTTATCTCGCATATACTGCAAATGAAAATATTGCGATCGCTACCAGTTCAAACCCTTACGGACCTTTTATGCAACCAAATAAAGTTGCCCTTCCTGCATCAGTAAAACAAATTGATCCTTTTATATTTATTGATGATGACGGTAAAAAATATCTGTATCATGTACGTCTTACCAATGGCAACAGGATCTTTGGTGCCGAATTAAAAAATGATTTTAGTGGTGTTGTTGACAGCACGTTAGTCGAATGCATTGCGGCATCTGACCATTGGGAAAATACGGGGGATAGCAGCTGGCCTGTAACCGAAGGACCAACCGTTTTAAAAAGAGGTAAAAAATATTATATGTTCTATTCTGCCAACGATTTCCGTAATCCAAATTACGCAGTAGGAATGGCAACCAGCAAGCATCCTTTGGGACCCTGGGTAAAATTTAAAGGCAACCCGGTTTTAAGCAGCAAACAAACAGGGCAGAACGGCACTGGTCATGGTGATTTTTTTAAAGCGGCTGATGGCAAATGGTTTTATATTTTTCATGCGCATCAATCATCGGAAAAAGTTGCCCCGCGAAAAACGATGCTGCTACAAGCAGCTTTTTCAAAACGCGGAATGAAATTTCATCAGCCTGTCCTGGTTCCTTTGATTAGTGATAAAGAACAATAGAGACTATATTTTAAAAAAATTTAATGAAATATTTAGGATTCGATAAGTGATATTTTAATGAATTTTGTAAAAATCTTCTTCCAGCATTCCGTAGAAATAGTTGTCGTTCCACTCTCCCCTTATTGGTAAATTTTTTCTTTTCATTCCCTCCCTTTTCATACCAACTTTTTCAAGCACTTTATAGGATGCAATATTTTCAACAGCACAACCCGCTTCAATCCTGTGAAGTTTCAAGGTATTAAAGCCGTAGTCCAAAACTTTTGTCAATGCCTCTGTGGTATAGCCTTTACGCCAAAAGTCTTTATGAACTTTAAACCAAACTTCCGCTGCACGATATTTCGCCTTCCCAATAACTAAAGCTATCAACCCTATAAAACAATCATCATCATTTTTACAAATGCTAAAAATATAGGAACATCGTGGTTCCTGTATTTGAGCAATCAGCCATTCATCCAATTGTACTTCGGTAATTTGAATTGTTCCTGGAATTCCTAAAGTGTTGAATTCATCTGTTTCAGCTAAAGAAAGTAGCTCGTGAACAACATTAACGTCAGCAAAAGTTAGTTCCCGTATAATTAGTCTTTTTGTTTCAAGCATCATTTATTTATGACGTTTCGTAAATGAATGTTTTTGGTTTCTGTTAACAGCAAAGTTTCAACGCGGTTAAAGATATCTCGTTTCACTGCGTTTCCATCAAGTAAGGTGAATGAATTCTCATCTCTTAAAATGATTTTTGATTTACAATACACCTGAGATAAAATACTTGTTTTATATATACTACGGGAACGGGCTTTCCAATATCGGAACTATTAGCCATCCTTCAGGGCTCCAAAGCATTAGAGCTTCCTTATGATTTGATGTATACATTTAGAGCTGATCCGATAATTAAAAAAGTAATATTACCAGGCATTATTAGCACACAGTATTTAAATAAACAAGTTTGCTGAAATGAATCAAGGTTTGAACAGAAACCAATTCATTACAACATTTACTGATGCTGGTTTTCTTTTGGTTGTTTACATAAATACCGCATAGCTTGTTTCTCAACAGTAGAAACATTCTATTTTTAGCATTAAAATATTTTCAAGTATGTTTTCATTTTCAAAACTGCTTTTGATAGCTTTTCTTGTTTTTTCTTCATTGGTACATGCGCAGGTACCCGTTTTACTCCAAGATATCCGACCAGGAACCAGCGGCTCCAACCCAGGCGAATTAACTGTTATTGGCAATACTGTTTTCTTCGAGGCTAACAATAATATAAACGGATCAACACTTTGGAAAACGGATGGAACACCCGAAGGCACCGTGATGGTGGTGGCACCGGGCACGGGCATCATGCCGTTAAATCCCATTGGGTTTAAAGCAATAGGTAACCTGCTCTATTTTGCTGCTTCTACTGCCAGCACAGGAAGAGAGCTTTGGCGATCAGACGGAACCCTTGCAGGCACCTATATGGTGATTGATCTTATCCCCGGCGTGACCGGTGGAGGAGCCGGATCCATTTTTGAACTTAATGGCGTTATTTACTTTAGCGGCTCTACCCCTGCAACCGGCTCCGAATTGCATAAAACGGATGGTACAGCTGCCGGAACCGTACTCTTAAAAGATATAAATCCCGGAACGGTTACATCGCAGATCGACAACATGACAAACCTTGATGGAACACTTATTTTTTCGGCAGCCAGCAGTACGGTTAGTGGTATGCAGACTAATTTCGAACTTTGGAAAAGCGATGGCACTACAGAAGGAACCATTAGAATAAAAGACATTAACCCGGGTACTGCCAATGGTAGTCCGCAAGCTTTTGCAGTTATGAATGGGGCTGTTTATTTCAGGGCTACAAACCCAACCTATGGCGTCGAACTCTGGAAGTCTGACGGAACGGAAACTGGTACCGTTATGGTAAAAGACATCAACCCTAATGCTGCCAGCAGTACGCCACAATATCTTTTTGCACATAACGACAACGTCTATTTTTCTGCAGCTGATCCTACTAATGGCAATGAACTATGGAAAACCGATGGTACAACAGAAGGCACTGTTTTACTGAGAAATATTTATTCAGGTGGCACTGGTAGCCATCCTTCCACTTTCTTCTCCTTTGGCAATATATTGTTATTCAGAGCATCCAACGGTGGCGCTGGTCTTGAACTCTGGAAAACTGATGGAACAAATGCGGGAACAGTACTGGTAAAAGATATCAATACGGGTACTGGTGGCAGTTCTCCATCTTCATTTGCCATTTTCGGTGACACCGTTTTTTTCCAGGCCAATGGTGGCAGTGTCATTAACTCTGAAATATTTAAAAGCAACGGTACATTGGAAGGCACGGCTCTTGCTGCGGAACTGGTGCCTGGCACTGGAGGTTCTTCTCCTGCTGAATTAGTGGTACTTGGCGACAAGCTTGTATTTATTGGAAATACCCCGGCAACTGGTAACGAAATTTTTGTAATGCCCTTAAGCAGTTCGCCAGCGCTGGTCAACTGGACAGGAAATGTGAGTACTGTTTGGGAAGATCCTGCTAATTGGAATCCGATGACATTGCCCGGAAGCAACAGCGAAGTTGTCATTACTACCGGACGGCCAAGATACCCGGTTGTAGCAGCCAATACACAAGTGAGGAAACTTATTTGCGAACCCGGAACATCAGTTACGGTGGCGGAAGGCATATCTTTTAAGGTGTTGCAATAAAAGCCTCGTACAATCCTACAACGCCAGTATTAAAATGTATTCAGCCTTTCTAAAAAATATTCTATTCAGCATTTAATCGTTCACTTATATTTTTAATGTTTAATAAAAAAAAGGTATCGCCTAAACGGCGCAACAAGTTTATGCATTTAAAAATATTTTAATGTTTAGAATGCATGATTTTTTCAACTTATCAAAGCATTATGAACAAAGGAAAAGTCGAACAAAGTGTCTTAAGTTCCAAACAGCATTTTGAGATCCTGGATGGGTTAAGAGGCGTGGCAGCACTTGCTGTTGTAATTTTCCATTTTATGGAATGGGTGTTCACCGATCCCAATAAAAATTTTATTGGCCATGGTTTTTTAGCCGTCGATTTCTTCTTCTGTTTATCAGGGTTTGTAATAGGTTACGCTTATGATAACCGTATTGGAAACATGGGAGTTTTGGAATTTTTTAAATTGCGGCTGATAAGATTGCACCCGTTAGTAATCCTTGGTTCTGTACTGGGCTTATTGGGCTTTTTTTTAGATCCTTTTGTATTACCCGCAGCATTTAACTTAGGCAAAATTGCTTTACTATTTGTTTGCTCTCTTCTTCTTATTCCAATGCCAATAATGGAAGAACGGGCTTTTAATCTTTTTGCCTTCAATGCTCCGTCATGGTCACTTTTTTGGGAGTACGTTGCGAATATTTTTTATGCTTTGGTTCTTTACAAATTGGGCCGTCGCTCATTGGCAGTTCTAACCATTCTTGCAGCTGCCGGAATTTGCTTTGTTAGTTACCGTGCCGGAAATCTTTTAGGCGGGTGGTCGAAAGACAACATTTTAGATGGTGGAGCCCGTGTTGCCTACTCCTTTTTAGCGGGCCTCTTTCTTTATCGTTCCAATTGGATTATAAAAAACAAACTTGGGTTTATACTACTCTCCTTTCTTTTGGCCTTAGCGTTTATCATGCCCGGATCTAAGTGGAACTGGCTGACGGAGGCATTCGTGGTACTACTATATTTTCCACTGCTTGTTTCACTCGGCGCCGGATCGGTTTTATCACCTCTATGGAAAAAAGTTTGCCGGTTTTCGGGCAACATCTCCTACCCGCTTTACATGACGCATTATGCAGTAATATGGATATTTGGAAATTATTATATCAACGAAAAACCATCCATAGAAACATTACCCTATATCATCCTGCCGGGTATTATTTTGCTGGTACTTATTGCTTATTTGGCAATGAAATTTTATGATCTTCCCATTAGAAAATATCTCGCAAGAAAAAGGCAGTAAGTATTAAAATATGGACCTTAGTTAGCGCACAAAAATTTTAATAAAACTGCTGGTTGCAAATGCTTATGATAATCGGATGTTCACTTATTGGCAGCTTCGTATGTAAGTACAGCCACTCCTGATTTCCATGGCGTAGCGCTGACCAAATTCAATTCGGTTCGTCTTTTTATATCCTCAAAAAGCGGCTTGCCAGTACCCAGTATAACCGGGTGTACAGCCAGTCTGAAAATATCTACTAAACCGAAATTGACAAAGGTCGTGATAAGATTTCCGCCACCATAAAGCCAGATGTTTTGCCCGGGTTGCAGAACAATTTCCGATACCCGTTCTTCAATATTTGAATCGATGAAAATTGCATTTCCGTCACCCAACATAGTTCGTGAAAAAACATACTTTGTTTTACTGTGAAGCAGGTCATAAGCTGCTGTAAGCTTTTCACTCGCATTTACTGGCCGGTAATTGCCCCATTTTTCATAACTCACTCTCCCATAAAAAAGGATGTCTATATCAGAAAGTATGTCGGTTAAAATATCACCAAAATCCTCACTGGTTTCAAGCCAATCAATTTCGCCGTTTGGTCCTTCAATAAATCCGTCAAGTGTTACCGCCAGGTCTAATATAATTTTTCTCATCTTTTTTAATTGATAAAAAAATCAATTGTTATTTAATCTCCATAAACTCAATTAATCGATCAAGTAAATTTTATAAAAAAAATTCAGCCAGGTATAAATTCTTAAATAAAAAACCAGTTATCACAGCTCAATCTCCATCCTTCGCAACAGGTCATCCTGCAAAGTGTAAACGTGTTTTACAACTCCATCAAAAATTAAATTTCCTTGTAAGTCTTTTACTACCTGGTGCACCGTGATTGCTATGACCCTGTCCTGTATAGTAGTAAATTCCACCGGCTCAACATTAGGGTTTATTTCTGTCCATTGTCTTAACCAATAATCCTTTATTTCGCCATGGCCGTTTACATAACCTCCTTCAAAGGCTTTTGGCCATTGCACGTCCGGGTGCATTGTTGCGAGAGCAGCTTCTATATCTCTTGCATTGAAAGCCGCATACGCTTTCCTGATTAAGTCTTCGTATTGAGTTGCCATACAACGTTACTTATTCTTCTACTATGAACCATATTTGTTTTGATTCGAAACACAGGTAGAAACTTATAAAATATTTTGAAACAAAGTATGCTATTTGTTAATTGATACAAGAATTAATGCATTTTTTTCCAACACATGATCAATCTTGTTATGAGCTATTTTTCAGATGTCACCCCTTTGTAATTATCTTTTGAATTCCAATCTATTAATAAATGATTCGGATCAAAACCAATAATTGCTGGTTTCTCATTTAGTATAAGTAAGATGGTTTGCTTGCCTGGCTTGATAAGATGTTTTTGCAGGTAAAGCTGCTTACCGGTTTCCTTACCTTGCCCGGCAGCTGCAAAGGCCCCGATTTCAACCCAATCCTTCATTGGAATAATTGTCTCAGTACCGGCACTATCTACTATCGTCTTTTTCGCCTGCAGGTTCACAGCCACCTGCCATTTTCCATCTTTACGAGGTTTTGCATTTGCTGTTTGAATCTCCAGTTCCCAGAACGTATTTGCCTTGAAAAGGTCGTGCAAAAGCGTTTGAACCGAATCAGGCGTAACTGCCCGAAGCTCCCCGTAAAGATCCAGCGAAGTTGGCAGGGGAAGCGTTCCCGGGCGGTGGTTCGCAAGTAAATTCCTGAGTGCGCTGTTTACCCGGTCTCTTCCAATGTATTGGCTCATGGCATACATTGCAAAAGGTCCTTTACGGTAGTTCTGGTAAAAGTCGTTAGCCTGAAGCAATGGTGAGGCGGCCCGGGTACGGGGTGTTTTATTCTCTTCCCGCAGAAAATCAAGTAATCGCCTAAGTTGCACAGCACCGTATGCATCTTCCAGAACGCCCATGGCGGAATACCATGCCAGGCTCTCTGTTATAATGCCGGCTCCCTCTACATAAGCTTGTTTTAGCTGGTTACCCCACCACTGGTGTGCTACCTCATGCGCTACCACTGCAGTCACAAGGTCAAAACCCCGCGGATCCTCCCTCGTATTCAGGAGGAAAAATCCTTCCTCCGCCGTGATATTGATGGGTGATGCATGATTTCCGAATGCGTATGAAGGATGGGCAACAAAGCGTAGTTGACGGTGCGGGTAGGGGCCGAACTGCTTTACATAATATTCGAGCGAAGCCTTTGCACTCCGGACCATCAGCTCCGGATTTTCAGAAAGCCCGGGCGGATAGAAAACCTGGATGGAAACTTCCTGCGCCGGGCTTACCATCGGATTTCGCCATTTCCCTTCCTTTACTGCGTAGTTAGCTGAAAAGAAAGCATATTCATTCCTGATAGGTGCATCTGTGGCGTAATAAAAGTAGCGGCGGTTATTTTTTGTCCAGGTCTTTCGCAATGTTCCCGGCGCTACCACCTGTTGTCCCGGATCCGTACCCACTAATGCTTCAAAGCTGATCTGTTCTGGAAATGGAGCATACCGGCGGGCTTCCTGGTCATAGAGTGAAGCAGTGGCGGGTCGCGGCGCAAGGCCATACGCTTTTCGCTCGCCTGCCTGGTCCAGTTCGCGGTAAGGCTGGTACCCAATGGAGGGAAGCCACTCAATATTCCTGAAACTAGTGCCATTTGCCTGCACCTGCCCATCAGCTCCATTGTTGGTAAATCCCTGCGATTTATACTTTACCCTGAAGTTTAACCGCAGGGAATCACCGGGTTTCAGCGAATTCTCAAGTGCGTAAATATGGTGGCCATGTTCCTGGTCCGCGAGCATCTCCATAAATGGTAAGTTGAATTTAGTTTCCAGTGTTTCAACCCCCGTTCCCATAGCAAGATGAACCGAGTCAATGGGTATCGAAGTATTGTTCAACAAGAGGTATGTGCCCACTATATCTACCGCCTGTTTTTTTGGATAAATTTCCACCTGCAGTTTTACTGCTGATAGTATGGGCTGTGGTGCTTTAAAGTATCGTTTGTATCTCTTCTCATAATCAGCCTGCTGTTCTATCTTAGTTGGTGTGCTGGTATAGTCATGCAGGATGTTGGTGTTATAATAAATGAAACCGCCAGTAAGTAGCATGCATCCGATCGCCACGGCAGCAACCAGGACGGTTGAATGTGTTAATCGCTTTCGGGCCAGGTGAAGCCGCGAAACAAAACTGCCCTCACGGCCACGCACCCAGAAGAGCACTACCATCACAGCGAGCAACAACGACCAGGCAAGCCAATAACCTTTAAACCACAACCAGGGCGCCAGCGAATTTCCAAATCCAGCCATTTCGGTATAGGTCCAATGAGGTCCGGACATAAAGATGAGCAGCTTGTGCTCTATGCCAAGAGTATTAGCAAAGGCGATGAAACTATAGGCAAGCAGTGCCACCAGGTGACCAATGAATTTCTGATTAACCAACACATGCACGAGGAGAGCCAGTAAGGTAAAAAGAAGGCAATCCACCAGTTGTAAGCCAAACAGAACCTGCAGGTATAATCCAATTTCCAAACTGGCACCTCCAATGCCAGATTGGAATACAATTGCAGCTATCATGAGGAAGGCTATCCATACTAACAGCAAAAGGCTTAGCGCCAGGAAACGCCCTCCAAAAAGAACCCATTCCGTCACCGGTGCAGTGTGGGAAATCTCACTTATACCTGTTTCCCGTTCCCGCCAGACCAGTTCACCGGCGTAAAAAATGGTAAGTAAAACGATGATAATCCAAAAGGTCTGCGGTTGTGCTAGCGGACCCGTGATGTAATCCAAAACAAAATCCGTTCGCGGTATTAAGGGCACGCCTCTCGCTTTAAGGTTACCCTGGAAGGTTGCACCAACCAATAATGCAAGAACAGCCGACAGGGGAAGACCTGTCTTGCTTTTGGCTAACTGCAAAAATGCATTCCAGGTTACCTGCCGTAACTGGTGCAATTGCGTTCCGAATCCATACATTCCCCTGGCTTGTGGTAGCGCCATCCCTATTGTCCAGTTCAGCCTTTCACGGCTCACCAGGTTTTGGTTTGGATAACTTCCCAGCTTTTGTTTTCTACCAGCTTCAGGGAAAACAAGCCGAAATCGGAAATAAGTAAATAGTAGAATTCCTATCGAGATGGCGAGCCATAGAAGACGGTTTGCGAGGAAAGTACCTTCCGGTAAAAAAAGGCGGTTATTCTTCTCCAGCGGGCTCCAGTCATTTGACATGTGATTCAGAACGGGACCAAAACTCATTGGATCTGCAAGATTTCCCCATACCCCTCCTTTCTCCAGTATCGGCCAGATAGTGTAGGAAGCTGCGAAAAGGACAACTCCTGCCAGGTAACTTCCCATTGCACGGCGGTTCAATACCGCAACAGTAAACTGAATGGCTGTTGCAAACAAGGCATTGGGCACTGCGATAAAGAAAAATGAAGTTAGATAAGATGCCAGCCGAAACGGACCCATGATTTCAGCTTCTACACCGGAAAAGTGCATAGCAAGGAGCACTCCTATGGGGATACCAACCGAAATTAACACATTGAGGACAAAGGCGGCCACGAAGCGACCGCCCAGGTAGGCAAGTTTATTTGTAGGTGCGGTATACGTGAGTGCATGCATGCGGGTCTGTACATCGCGGGCGGCTGCGTCGCCAGCCACTGATGCTCCAATCACAACCCAAAACACGCTGGTTATCACTGTAACTGAAGCAATAACTATAGGAGCATTTAGTAGAAAATACCCGTCACGTGCATCATAGCTATAATTGGCAATTACAATAAGATAAGCAATCACCAGTAGAGCTACGAAGTATAGCCATGTTGCAGGCCTGCGGACCTGGTACCCGAATTCCAGCACATAAATTGTTTGAAACTTCATGGTACGATCACCTCCTCTTTATACTGCTGTTTCGTTTTGCCAAAGCATCCTGTAATGGCACTGAAATAAACATCTTCCAGGTCGGGCTCAACAGCTTCGAAACCATTTCCTGGCATCTCGTGGCTGTAAACATGCACAACTGTTCGGCCCCCCAACAATTTTGCTGAAATAACCCTGTGTTCCTGCTCCAGCCCGGCCAACATGTTTTTATCGGCCATTTTCCGCCAGATACGGCCTTTGAGGGCCGATACAGCGTCCGGAGTCCTGGCTTCCAGCAGAATTTGTCCCTCATCAATGATGGCCATGTTGGTGCACAACTCCGACACATCTTCCACAATATGAGTTGAAAGGATCACTACACTGTTTTCTCCCAGTTCACTTAAAAGATTAAGAAAACGAACACGTTCGGCGGGGTCAAGACCGGCCGTCGGCTCGTCTACAATCAACAACCGGGGATTACTTAGCAGGGCTACCGCTACACCAAATCGTTGCCGCATGCCGCCCGAGTAGCCTCCCAATTTTTGCTTGCGCTTGTCCCACAAATTGGTTTGTTTGAGTAAAGCTTCCGTAGTTTCTCTTCGTACCGCCCGGTTGGTAATTCCTTTCAACACCGCAAAATAATCCAGCAGTTCCTCGGCGCTAATTTTAGGATAAACGCCGAACTCCTGGGGTAGGTAGCCCAGTGTCTGACGCAGAATTTCCTTCTGGTTCACGACATCGATGTCTCCTAAAAAGATTTGACCTTCACCTGGTTCCTGCAACGTTGCCAGCGTGCGCATTAGGGTAGATTTACCAGCACCATTGGGACCCAGCAGTCCAAACATACCAGGCGGAATATTCAGTGATACATTACTCAATGCCTGTACGCCATTTGCATACCTTTTAGACACATTGCGGATGGAGAGGCCGACGTGATTATCTTCCATTTTACTTGTTTTAGCGAGCGGTGAATAATGAGTGGTGAGTAGTGAATGGTGAAAAGGAACACTGAAAAAGGACACGGCAATCATTATTCACTATTTACTATGAACTATGGACAATGAACTATGAACCATTAACCATCAACCATCAACCATTCCCTGCAAAGCAATTACCCGCAATTCAAAATAGGAAGAGCAATATGCTAATGCCGGGATGTTTTCGACCAATAGGTACTTTGCGTCCGCGAAGCGGGTGGCATAATCAATTGAACCTTTCATAGATTGTGATAAGGCGCTGGTCGAGAAGGCAGGAAGAGGATGGCAGGAAAAAATATCTTTGTTTTATGTACCGGATTAAAAAGCTTTTCGTACGGATCCACATCGCCTGCTGGGTCCTGCTCACCCTGCTGGCTACTATCCAGTTGAAGGAGGAAAATTCATATTGGCCCAACTTATTAGCAGCATTCATCGGAACAGCTTTGTTTGTTTTTTATAGTCACTTTTCTCTCCTTACCCGCTTTTCCGGTAAAAAAAAGCGCGGTGCCTATTTTACCAGGCTGGCGGCGATCATGTTCACAGGACCCTTTGTCTACCTGTTTTTTCATTACAAAAAAATGGATACCCTGGATATCTTCTTTGAATACTATCTTATATCCCTGATCTCCATAGTAATCGTCTTTATCTTTTTAAGCTGGCTGGCCAGGGTAACCGAAAACCTCGTGATCAATACGGTAAAAAAGGAGCAGCTGGAGAAACAGGCTGTAGAAGCAGAATTATATTACCTCAAATCACAGATCAACCCGCATTTCCTGTTCAATACTTTGAATAACATTCATACCCTGGTGTATAAGCAAGCACCGGCTGCCCCAGACGCTGTGATGCAGCTGGCTTCGCTAATGCGTTATATGATCTATGAATCTAATGCCCCCATGGTACCGCTGTCAAGGGAAATGGAGTATTTACAGGACTATGTAAGTTTGCAGCAACTACGGTATAAACAAGGGCCGGTGGTGGATCTAAAGATCGAGGGCGCAATAGAAACCTGTCACATAGCACCTCTGTTGTTTATACACCTTCTTGAAAATGCCTATAAACACAGCCCCGCACGACTTAATCCCGGCGATTTGAAGATGAGGGTGGAAGTGAAAGGAGATATTCTTTCCTTCAGTGTACAAAACCCGGTTAGCAAGAACCCGACCCGTGCTTTTGATGAACCGGGCGGTATCGGATTGCCGAATGTCCGCAAAAGGTTGTCGTTGCTGTACCCCGGCCAGCACACTCTCGAAATACAGCGCCTGCCCGAAACGTTTTCCATTCTTCTTACCATTCAAGGTATTCAGTTGAGACCTCATGAAATTGCCATTGACCGGCGTACACCTGCATACGAATGATCGTTAGCTGATTCCATATTAAAAAAACTTGCAGTGGTTAGCCTGCACTATATTGAAGCACGAATGAAAGAAAAGCTCACCTGCTATATCATTGATGACGAGCCACTGGCGCAGGAGATCCTGGAAACCTATATCAGCAAGGTTTCCTTCCTGCAGCTGAAAGGATGCTTTATGAGCCCGCTGGAAGCCGCAGGATCATTGGAGGAAGACAAACCTGATCTTCTGTTCCTCGACATTAACATGCCAGACCTGGATGGTTTAAGTTTTATTCCGATGCTGAACCCCAGGCCTATGATCATCCTAACAACAGCGTATGATCAGTATGCCTTAAAAGCATTTGACCTGGAAGTAAAGGATTATCTTTTAAAGCCCTTTACGTTTGAACGGTTTTACAAAGGCGTGTTGCGCCTGTACCAGGAGCAAAGCGCCAGGCTACAACCAGAACAAAAAGAAACAAAACCGGAAACGAAAAGCGGGCAGGAATTTATTTTTGTAAAAGTGGGCCACCGGATGCAGAAAGTGGCAACCCGTGATATTTTATTCGTGGAAGGTGTGAAAGACTACCTGCGCATTCATACCAGGGAAGAGAAGATCATGACGCTGCTAAATTTTACAAAGTTGGAAGCATTATTACCTGCACCCGAATTTGCCCGCGTGCACCGTTCTTTCCTGGTGGCCATTAACAAAATTGATCATGTTGAGAAAAACAGGATCCAAATTGCTGGTGAGATCATTCCCATTAGTGACACCTATGCAGATGCATTTCATAAAATGCTGAAAGGCCCCAGGTAAGATGATTTTTTTTAATTTTTTGCCCGTCTTCAACAATTCAGTGTCGGTGTTATAAGATGTTAGTGTACACGCTTCCGGAAAATCGGATAAAAATCCCTGCTGTAAAAAACCTTTTTGCCAAATGACAAATCCTTTGAAATGAACTTCTGCTAAATTGCAACAATGAATGAATTCATAAACTACATTTTGCAATTCGGCAATCTGAACCAGCAGCAAATAGATCTTATTACAAACAAAGCAATAGAACAGGAACTTGAGAAAGAATCCTATTTTTCAGAAGCAGGAAAAATCTCGCGACAAGTGGGGTTTATTGTTGAAGGTGTTACCCGGGTTTGCTATTACAATAACAAGGGCGAAGAGATCACAAAATACTTTATAGCGGAAAATAACCTTGTAGTAGATATTGAAAGCTTTGATAATGAAATATGCTCGTCTGCTTATGTCCAGGCTGTAACCGACTGTAAACTTATTGCTTTCAATAAAAAGGATTGGAAAGAGCTCCTGGCTACGATCATTGGATGGGACACTATTGTACATAGAATGATCTCAAAAGCATTGATACAAAAAGTAGAACGGAGAAGTCCTTTGGTGACAGAAGATGCAACCGAACGATACCTGAAATTCCTCGAGATCTATCCTAATATTGTTAACAGGGTTCCTCTTTCTTACATAGCATCATATTTAGGAATTACACAATCTTCATTGAGCAGAATCAGGAAAAACATCAGGTGATTTTGCTTTTTGCCATATGGCAACTGATTTCATTTTTGAGCAAAGCATTTTTGTTCTGTTCAACAAAAACAATAAAAAATGAAATCAGTTTTAATTACAGGAGCTAATAAAAGTATTGGCTTCGAATCGGCAAGACAGTTGTTACAAAAAGGCTATTATGTTTACCTCGGAAGCCGGAATTTAGAGAATGGCTTAGAAGCATTGAAAGATCTAAATAGCGAAGGGTTTACCAATGCTGAAGTGATACAACTGGATGTGACCAATCAGCATTCAGTTGATGCTGCACGCAATTACTTAGAACAACGAACAGGCGTGTTAGATGTGCTTATCAATAACGCAGGAATTAGCGGCGTTCCACCTCAAAGTGCATTCGATGCAGACATTGAAAATTTCAAGCGAGTATTTGATACCAATGTGTATGGCGTTGTACGTGTTACACAAGCTTTTCTTGACTTGTTGCGAAAATCTCCTGAGCCAAGAATTGTAAATGTAAGTTCAAGTGTAGGATCTCTTTCGCTTCAAAGCAACCCCGGTTGGCGATTTTATCACCATGCAAAATATGCCGTTTATTCTTCTTCCAAATCAGCTTTGAATATGTACACGGTTACATTAGCATACGAGTTGCGAGATACAAACTTTAAAGTAAATGCAATTGATCCGGGATATACGAAAACCGATTTCAATCATCACCAGGGCACAGGAACGATTGAAGATGCAGCCGCCCGTGTTGTAAAATATGCTTTGATTGACAATGGCGGACCAACAGGAAAGTATTTCAGTGAAGAAACTAATCCTGCAACCGGCGAAATCCCATGGTAAATAAATAGCATATAAAAACTTTACTTCGAAAGGACTGATCTGCGTAACAGCTGTCAGTCCTTTTTTTGTACATTGGTACTGAATAAAAGACAATGCTCTAAACTGATCTTACAATATTTTATGACTGATCTTACAATATATAAAGAAGCATTTTGCATTTCCACCGACAAATCGAAATTGGACATTGACGCCATTCATGAATTTCTATCTACAAAGGCATACTGGTGTTTGAATATTTCAAAAGACAAAGTTCAAACCGCCATAAAATACTCCCTCTGTTTTGGTGTTTACATTAATGAAAAACAAATTGGATTCGCCAGGATAATTACAGATTTTTCAACTATTGCTTATTTGGGTGATGTGTATATTTTAGAAGAATTCAGGGGTAATGGACTTTCAAAATGGCTCATGGAAATTATTATGAACCACCCCGATTTACAGGGTTTAAGACGCTGGATATTACTTACCGGTGATGCCCACGGACTATACCGTCAATTTGGCTGGACCGACATTGCTGATCCAGGCAAATGGATGGAGCTTCACAATAAAGACATTTATTCGAATTAGAGTTTAATAGTATGTGAGACGTGAGTCGTGAGACGTGAAAAGACGCAGTTGATAACAGGCATCATTCATGAAGAAACTATTTAATGTGCTTTGAAATTCCATTTCGAATTGTCGCTATTCATATCAAATACTCCCAGGGTAGGTGTGCTGTCACCGGAAGATACCAACGCCAGGTTGGTTTTTGAATTTGGAACCACTTTCGGCATAATCCTGTATGTTCCGTCAGTCAATTGGTCGATCCGCCATAATTGTTCCGGGGCTCCGGTAAATGCAGGTACTGTTACCAGTTCGGCATCGGGTGTGGCAGCCAATGCCCGGTCAGTTCCTGCTATTACAATTTTATAACTGGGAGCGCCTAAAAATCCACTAACATCCGGAACTGCGGTGATGGTCCATTTTTGATGAGGGCGGAACATATAATCTCCCGTTCTTACATCGATGTTTCCCGTTGGCCAGGTTTTAATTACATCCGATAATTCCTGTGATGGAACTGGTTTAACAGGTTCCACATAGGTACGATTGGGTCCCCTCATGGCAACCGGCATTCTTGTGAAATCGACGACTAACTCCAATGCATATCCCCTTCTTTCCGATTCAATTTCATAGGTACCTTCTTTAAAATTATCGCCTGCAACGGGCCATCCATTTTTCCAAAGCAATGGGCGAATTCCCAATACACTCCGGCCACCCTGGTCTAAATCTGCTTCGTAATGGCAGGACATCTTTTCAACGCCTTCGGCAAGAATGGTACGTCCAAAATGACCGGGGCCATTTACTCTTCCCCCGGCTGCAACAACCATTTTGCCACCACCTTTCAACATGTCTCTGCCCATATTATCAATGTAAGGACCAGTTACTTTTTTTGAGCGGCCAACAACGATATTATAGGTTGAATTTGCCCCATCACAACAGGTACCATGTGTTCCGAGCAGGTAATACCATCCATCCCGGTACATCAATGCTGTGGCTTCACAATCAATAGCGATATCTATTGCTTTATTACCTTCTTTACGCTTTGCTGTTTTGGGATCCAGTTCTACCAGGCGAATGAAGCCGAAATAAGTGCCGTATGACAACCATAAACGTCCATCGTTCGGATCGAGGAGCAAGCCCGGGTCGATAGCATCATTATCTTCTATACCATCTGATGAAGCTACTACTACAGCTTCCGAATATTTAAAATCAGGAGACTTCGGATCGAGTGTTTTATTCCACATGGTAAGTATTCTTCCATTATGACCGCCACCCAGGCCACCGCCGGTTGCACCATATGCAATAAGGTACCGGTCTCCAATTTTTAATGCATCCGGGGCTGCACCGCCACCTGGTCTTACCGCACCACTATCCCATCTCCAGCCATCTTCTGATATTAACCCGCCACCTCTCGTGCCGAACGTGTAATATTTTCCTTCACATTCCATAATGGTAGATGGATCATGTATAAATGGTTTACCAATTTGTGCCTTCACTGTCTCATTAATACATACAGATGTTAGCAAGGTTATAGCGCTCAATATTCTAATTCTCATTTTCATAATTCCAGTTTCAATTCAATAGAGATCGTTAATAGGATAACTGAATAATTTTATTCGTATGTAATTGTCAGATTTTTTATTGGCATGCCACTTTCATCTAATAAGCGAATGCAGAAATCACTCATACCAGGGCCATTAATAACGGCTCCTCTTATAATATTTTTGCCTTTGTTTAGGGTTAAACGGCTCGAGACCACATCATCCATTACCATGCGCCTGTCCCCTGAAAGCAACGCTGCTTCTTTACCATTTACCCACCACATAGATGCTGAATTTGAACCTGCCGCCAATCTTACATCTTTCACTTCTTCAGGGCTGTTTATTACAGTTACAGCCCAAAACAATACTCCGTATGTCGGTTTGTTTAGTCCATAAGCAAAACGATACAATTTAACATTGAAATTGGTACTCTCCAATGCATGCCAGTTAAGCTCCTGATCACCAACTTTTACCTTTTCACCATGTTTGGGAAGAATTGTAAACTGGTTTGAAAAATACAAGGTATCAAATGCCTTTCTTAAGTAACTATCGGTAAAAACCGTATTGCTGCGATTTGGTTTGTTTATTGGTTCCAGGAGTAACCAACGCCGGATAAACCCTTCAGCATCCGGTGTTTTCCTTAAGGATGAAGCCGCGGTAAAATAGGGTGCGATGCTTCGTGTTGAATCGGTTTTACCGGCTCCTTTCGTGTTACCCTTTGACGTAGCTGTACATCCCTCTAATACCAATGCTGCAGAAATTATAAAGGATGCCGCCAATAATACTCTTTTACGATTGATGTTCATAGTTTATTCTATATGGTTACAATGTTTTGCGTGAAAGATAAAGATGCTCTTCTTGTCAGGGCAAAAAAATTTGCATTACTAACTTTTAATAATTTTTGAAGAGCACCGATTGTGATATGAATTGCGGTTGGCACAGCAGGTTTTTCATAGAGATTACACCTTGAGCGAGTTCACAATTTGCTGGTTCCGAATTTACCTATTTGTTAAAATGATGTTAACGAAACATTTTTACCCAACCCTTTTTCTTTCACCGGGGGTACTGCTATTGTAACAAGTTTTAAACACACCAAAAAAACAAAACAAAATGAAAACACGCATCACAACCTCCGCACTTTTTATGCTCACACTTTTGCTTATGCTAGCCGGATGTAAAAAGGATCCTATTGTACAACCCCGTCCCATACCGGGTAAAGACAGCATACCGCCGGCCAGCGAAAAAGCTGTTTTCAGGTTCGTTACGAATGCAGAGCTTACTGGCCAGCCATACCACACCAGCAACCTGCGGGCAGTAGTGAGCATCACCAATCAAAACAATGAAGTGGTGATAAATGAAAAGATCCTGACTCTTGATCTAAACGCCCCCGTTTCTACACAAAGCATCGAACTGCCACAAGGCAATTACAAACTCACCAGCTTCCGCCTTGAGTATGGCAGCGTAAATACCCATTTTGTAACGCCTGTTGCAGGTTCCGTAAAAGCAGCTTCAGTGCAAAAACCATTGGCGCTGGTATTTAAGATACAAAAAGACAGTGCAAACCGGATTCCTGTTGAAGTGCTGAAAGTGCAGGCCGGTGAAAAGCCGCAGGCATATGGATATTCTTCGGGCGCATTTGATTATGGGCAATCAGATGCCAATCCCTATCTGAAAATAAAAATGAAAGCCATCATGAAAATTGGAGATGTTATTTATGACAGCGTTCCTGCATCTCTTATAATCAGCACCTTTAACAGCAGCGGAGAAATGACCACTACCTATTCCGCTCTCAAAGCCGGGGTAAATGAACTGACATTATTAAAATCAGCTGCAAAATATCATTTTCGTGTTTCACGCTGGGGAATAACGGACACTATGACACTAGACCGCACCAACGCGGATGAAGCAACTGTTTATACGATGGGAGGCAGCAGGGAAGCGAAAAAACTGAAAAGTGAAAGAGTTTTCCGGCAGGTGAATGGAACAGATGTTCCCTTTGGCAAAACAGATTATCATTACAATGCTTCAGGCAATATTTCGAAGATTGAATATTGGCTTAAAAAACAAGACAACAGCAATTTCCTTTCAGCGACCGACCGATTCGAATACAATGGGCAAAAAGTGCTAAAAATCAGCCGCTTCGACGAAGAAACAAAGGCTTTGCTCAAGACTACTTCTTTCAGCTACGACAACCAGGGTAAAGTAATTGGTATGATTCAAAACGAACAGGGAGCTGAAACAGTTGCAACGGTAACATACTCTCATTATCAACGTCCCGCAATAACCATCCACTACGACAACCCGGGAGATAATGATTTGAATTATTACAACGAATTCTATTTTGGTAATGTCCTGAAAAGCAATGCTAATTCTACGAATGGCAATTACGAAAAGGCACTCTATGAATACGACGCTAACATCAACCCGTACAGGCATATGAACTGGCCCGATTTCTACCTTTCACATAATTCTGTAAACAATAAAGTAACGCAATGGAAAGAATATTACGGAGCTTATCCTGTAAATGAACCTTATAACTTTAGCTACATTTATGATGGCGAAGGATACCCGAAGGAATTGATCAGTCATTATAAATCTTACACGACTGGTAAGTTTCTTTTTTCAACAAAAACGATCTTTGTTTATTAAATAAAAACAGCAGTTTCCGCCCTGTTGCGGAAACTGCTTCAAACATCTTATATCATGAACTTCAAAATTATATTAGCCTCCGTATTGTTATATTCCTGTACTGCCGCGAAGGTTTCTGTTCCGACAAAATTTCAGCAACAAGCCACCAGGTTGCCGGTTAAAGGATTAAACGGCTGGATGGTAAACCAGAAACTAAGTTTTGGCCCTTACCAAACTTCTTCCATTAAAAGAGGTTGGGATTTTAAAGGCTCTTTTCAGTATACCAAATTCAACATTTCCCCGGAAGAAATGTTGCTGCGGGTATTTGATATCAGCACCGACAAGCGTAATCTGAATCAGCGAAATAAATTTCAATACACACTGGAAGAAGGCGGACGTACCGCGGAGATCTATGCTACGGAAAAATTCTCGGAAAAACAACTGGTTTACAAAAGCAATAATCCATTTTTGGGTGACGTGACTGGTACTAAAAACTTCGAGTACGCATTTACAGCGGCTATCCTGCCATTAGATGGAAAGCAGAATCCATGGTCGTTGGTATTAGCAAACCGCTACGACCGGGCTGCCGACACCGCCAGGAAGCTATTTGACCGCCCTTACGTGGAAGAGGAAGGTTATGCTACTGATGGAAAAGAAAACGTTGCTATACGCCCGCTACGCATCGAAAGCGTAACTACTAAAACCGGTAAGCAGACCAAAGTATTTGGTGGCAAAATATTATCTGGCTACGAATTGCAATGGGATGGCGGTGTGGTGGCTATTATAGATATCCTGGACAACAGCATCTGGATGTACAATGACCTTGAACCTTCAGAAAAACTGATTCTATCTTCTGTAGCATCGGCCATTTTATTGAAGCGGATGCAGGATGTACAAAAAGACAAAGACGATATCTAAAGTGCTGACTGCAGAAACTAACATACAAGATCTGCTTGAAGGAAGTGTTGCAAATAAACGCAAGGCACAGGAAGCGCTGTTCCGTCATTTTTATGGCTTCGCGATGACTGTTGCCTTGCGTTATTCCCGTGACGAAATGGACGCAGCTGATATTGTATCGCATGCCTTTGTAAAAATTTTTAAAAGCCTTCATACCTACGATAAAACGAAAGGTTCATTACACGCATGGATTAAAAAAATTACCGTAAATGAAGGCCTTGATCATATTAAAAGCCGTAGTCGTTTTAGCGAAAATGTGGAACTGGAAACTGTGCCGGAACCCGAAATAAAAAATACCGTTTTAGAACAAATGGGTGCCAGTGAAATTATGGAGCTGGTGAAAAAGCTACCGCCGGCAACCCATGCGGTATTTGTTCTTTATGCGGTGGAAGGCTTTAACCACCGCGAAATTGCCGAACGGCTTTCAATAAGTGAAGGCACATCCAAATGGCACCTAAGCGAAGCACGCAAAACATTGCAACAACTTTTACAGCACTATTAAGCTTACATGGATCAACCACTAAAATATGAGCAAGTAATCGGCCAAAAGCTGGCAAACCTGCCCATTCCGGATATGGAGGATATGATCTGGGGAAGGGTGAAAGCACAGCTGGATATCGACATGCCTGCTGACGACAGTGATGATGATGGCGATGTTCCGGATGTTCCTCCTGCCGGCCCACGAATTAAATGGAGATTACCAGTGTTGATCCTGGCATTTGTTGGTGCACTTTTCTTCTTAAAAAACAAAAAAAATCCTGTAGAAAACACCAAACAGCAACCGGTAATTACTACACCAGTTCCAGCAAATTCCGGGCAATCAGCTCCGCCAAACCTGCTTAATGATACCGGGAAGAAAAAGGATCCAAACAGCCCGGCAAGCATAATTCCTCCGGCGGCAAATAGTCAAGTTATTGATTCAGCTATTCAGCAGGATACCAATTTCATTTCGCCTTTGATAACAGACACTACTGCTAATAATCCACCTGCCATAATTAACAGGGAAAACCCGCCTGCAACAACTGATACCACCCAGTTAAAGAAAAAACAGCGGGGTGTAAGAGATATCAACGACGACGATTACAAGCTTGTACCTAAAAACAAAAAAGACAGTTTATAATAAATTATTTCCGGTGAAATAAATGCCTTTGAAAACGCAGCAATAAGCATCGTAATAACAGGCACTAAAGCATTGGATATTATTATTGTTGCCTGTTAATTATATATGGCCGTTGACCACTGCAGGTTGCCATGAAAATTACTGAGGTTTCAGCCTGCTGATCACAACCGCATAATTTAAGAGTCAGTCGATGCTCTCCCTCCCATTCAGGAAGATCTATCCAACACTCAGTACCCTCTCCTACGGGCCTGCCATCTAATTCCCAACACAAGGAATTCCCGGGGATAATCTCCCTTTTGGCATTGCTTGCAGTACCCCAACATCTTGCAACAAGATCTGTCCTAATCGTACTGCCCTCTGCAGGCCACAAAATAGTTACAACCGGCTCACCATGAGTAATATCAAGATCCGTACTTCCGGTTGCACTATTGAACCCATCAGAAACAATTACTTCAATCAAAGTAATTCCGGCAGCAAGATTGGTTACCGGTACAACTGCCCTGTCTTCAGGCAAATTAACAGCGAGTGTTTGCCAATCCTTTCCATTGTTTGATGAACATCTTACCACGCGTTCAATTGCATACTGATCCGATGCAGAGACCTGCCAGGTAATCAATAATTCATTTTCTTCTACCCATGCTGTAACATTTTCGATCATAACAGGTTGTTCCGGTGCACGGCGGGTCCAAACTTCTTCGTTATGGCGCCGTATCCGAAGCGTTTTGGCTGCATCAGAAGCCGGAATTATCGCCTGGATAACTCCTGATGGTTCATGCGAACCATGCCCTGCACTACCACAACCGCATGCATGAGAAACAAGATTCACAAGCGCTGTTCGTGTGATTACCTGGTCATGAGCGTCCAGTAATTCTGCTGTATATCCTTCCATCCTCCGGCCTGAATTATTTTGGCGGGTTTCAATTTTTAGTACACTTCTTACTTCAATACTTTCATGTTCTATAAAACCGGTAACAACAAAATATCGCTGTAGTTCCGCTTCTTGCTGGTCAAAAATTCGGGTGCCTTCCCATGGCGGTGTCGGATCGGGAATTCGCCTCGGATCGCGAAACTTTTCAGACACAACCGGCGGTAACTCATCCCTATTCCCTGCAATAATTTCAGGATGCAACAATTGATGTTCCATAAGCGCCTGGTAATGATAAAGCGAGATCCAGCGGGAAGCACAATAAGACATGAAATTTCTTGAAGAATTAGGTGAATAGATGGTTCCTGTGGTAGGATCGATGCCATATTCACCAATAGAAGCCATTCCGTTTGCACCTGTATTATAAGGTTCATAAGCAGGATAATTAACATCAAAAGTCAAATCATCAGGTGGTAAACAACCGGGAGCATGGGGGAAATTAAAATAATGTCCTATTTCATGCGCCATCGTTATACCATCATCTACAAAACCCGCAGCTGTGCCTCCGCCACCACCGCAACCTGCCGCATTACCAACCCGTATGCCAGCGGGCAATAAGCCATAATAAACCATGTTGCTTTTATTTCCATCAACAGCTTTGGCTATACCCAGCCAGAACAGCAAGTGATTCCAACTGGTAGGACATGCTCCATTTGCTATAGCCCCGGTAAGTGGTTCGCTAAAGGTGAAGATTCCCGCCAGGCTTATTTCGGGTGTTTGCGAAACAGGGAACATCAGTAAGGTAGTGGCAAGCGTACGTTGAAAATCAGCAAGTGTTGGTGCTAAAATATTGACCTGGTTTCCAGCAGCATCCGGACCGAGATATCGAACCGGGATACCTCTCAGATGCAATGTTTGTTTTAGATAAACGTCAATATCAACGGTTGTATCTGCAGTATATCTTTTTTCTCCAGGCACTTCTACATGCACTTTCAATCTCATGCTGCCCCGCATCAGTGAAGAAGGAATAATAAAATTAAGTGACCTTGAAAGAGAGCCTCTTTGTGATGTATAGTTTGGATCAGGAAGTGCTGTTATTGAGAAAGGCCATTGTTGCCCGAGTGGTACCGTATCTACCCACACACCATATCTCCGTTTTTGAATTGTGATACTACCACGTACATTATCAATTTGTACCAATCCGCTACTAACATATACTCTTACGTATGCAGGCTTGTCTACCACAAACTTTACTGAATTGTCCGGAGCTTGGTCGGAGCTATCCGTTAAATGTTCGTCAGAATGCCAGTACTGAATCGCCTGCGATACTTCAACACCGCTGATGCTAAGATAAGTAAGTGTCGGAACCGTTCTCAAAGCATCAATTGCATCCTGTAAAAATGCCTGTTTACCAGGATCTCTTTTAATCGCTTTGACAATAGAAGATACTGCTTTATTGAATTTCATAAAACAAGCTTTGAGTTTAATGATTATATTTTATTAAGCTACCTATAAACTTAATAATTAAAATCTGCACTACATAGCCGTATTACGATTTTCTGTGAACTAAGATCACATAGCTAAACGGTTACAACCCGGTTAGATTTATTGACGAAAAAGTGGATTGATAAGTTTGATATTGTTGAATGAAAACATCCTTCAGTTAATAAACGGAAGTGTTAATCATGCAGTGTGATTTATACGGCACTGTAAATAATCCGGATATATCTCTACATAATTTTTTCTTCGTTATATTGTAAAAAACATAAAAGTGAATTATTTTTTTACCTGCTCTATTTTTTCGAACTGCAAACTTAATAACCGCAGCGAAGCAAAGTCTGATGGATGTTTTCGAATGGTAATTGTTTTCAGTTGATCTGTTATTTCAATTTCACCGGCGTATACCGTGCTTGGGGCCTTTTCACCAGCTTCCATTTTCGTTGGCAGCCATCCCGATATTTGTGCAGATCGTTGCCATAAGCTGACTGGAAATCCATCCGCTGTTTTTTCGTATTCAATGTAAGCTTTATATCTTCCATTATCAAGACCATGCAACGACACCTGTACAATGGGAACGGATGCTATATCAATTTTTGTTGTCCATGAATCAGACGGTTTTAAAGCAAACACAATGGCTGGCTCCTGGTAATCGGCTGTAGCAAGCCAGTATAGCGAAAACAACATACCCTGTGGAGTCAATTTATGCCGTTGCGAATCAATAGAACCTGGGGATGGCATCGCTATATTCCTGTTCTCAAATTGTGGCTTATCGGCATAAAAAAAACCAACCGAACTATAATCGGTTTTCACGTTGGTTTTATCTTCAGGCTGGTGTTCAATTGTAAGGCGAAATGAATCACTAAAATTCAATTTATCAGTAAGATAAAAACGGTAGCCGCCTGTTCGCGACGTCATGAGGTCGTAAGCCAGTGCGCCGTGTATTGGTAAACTCATGCCCCGGTCCCATTTATCTGTTACTGCATACCAGCCACCATTAAAATAATCCTCAGAACCAGTGCCGTGCAGCTTCAATCTTCCATCTATATAGGCCCTGTCATCCCCTTCAAAATAATAGGTGCTGCCATCTTCCAGTCCCTGTGTTTGCAGGATGGTACCCATATAATGCCCGCGTCCCTTAATATCTGCGATCGTATGCTGAACTGCCTGCGGTATATTATAATACCTGTTTGCCTGTGCATATAATTTGCCTTCTTTACCTGTATCCCGCTTAACATTTGTAAAGTAAATTGTGCCGGATATTAGCAACTCTTCGGGATCGGTAACCTGCGTTTTTTCGTAGGTTAATTGTATCTCAGCCGACTTATCTACCGGCATCGGTAAGTAGGAATACAACTTGTTTTTATCTGCACCCAATAACATTGATTGCATGGCCGGTTTACCAAAAGCAAAACCAAAAAACTGGTGGAGTGGTAAGTGAACTGCGTCCTTGTTTTCATTATCCCATCGGGCTTTCAGCAATACTTTTTGAGAGGCTTGCAACAGGTCGCTTCCTGCCGCTATTTCAATACCTGCAATGCGCCCGCCTGTACTCATGTTAAAGATAGTTGCCGGTATGCCTTTCTTCAATACTACCTGTATCTTTTTAGATTGCAATTTATTTGCATATAAATGCAGTGGGGTTGTTTGTTTTGCCCAGGCGCCTGCAATGTTTTCGAGAACATCCTTATTCTTGTTTAACAGGTCGGTTGAGAAGGATCCCATACTTTCGTTTTTACCCAGGCTACGGAATTGCGTTTGATGAAAACGCAGGTTTTTGCCTGTATAGATGATCTTCAATGACTTCTCGTATGGAATGGGCAGGTAGCAGTAAAATCCACCTAATTGGTTGCCACAAAGTGGTGCCACAAACGGGTATTGTTTCCCGGTAAAAAGATCAATAAAAGGTATACTGATCTTTGGTGTTTTTTCACCATCAAAATAAAATTTGACGGTGTCAGCTTCAGGCGTAGGTGTCCAGATCCGGTTTACCACGCCAGGGCCTACAAGATCCGCCATCACCAATCCTTCCGGCTCTTTTCTTATCGCTGAATATTTTCCCGAAAAGCCATCATCATTACCACCGGTTCTGTCGTAGCTCGATAATTGCTCCATATTTTCCTGTCGATATAACGACAGCCGGGAAACATCTGCCAGGTTGAGTAATTCGTTCCGGTAATTATCCTGCTGTGCATTTAAATTGAAAAACAGAAGACAAGAAAACAGGGCAAGCGATAATCGTTTCATACAGGCTAAGTTACGGGATAGTGAGTGGTGAGTGGTGAATGGTGAGTCGAAAGACGTGAGTCGTGAGTCGTGAGTCAATGTCGTTACATGAGCTTTTCTTTTTTTGTGACCAGCATTTTAAACGCATATCAGCATCGTTGTGACTTGCCCCGCCCTGGCGAAGTCACTCATTTGTACCGCAACAAGGCTAATCATCGGCCTTTAACTCAAATGTAAAAAAGATTGTAAATCGCTAAATAAACGACATTGAATTGTGTACTGTGAATTGTGAATCGGGAGACGTGATTCGTGAGTCGTGAATTGTGAATCGTAAATCACTGATCACAACTACTTTGCACTGATCTCTCACCACTAACTTACCAATACCTATCGGAACTCCATTCACAATTCACGATTCACTATTCACTAAAATCATTCCTGCGGTATAAAGTAAATCGGCTGCGGATAGTTAGCTATTGCCAGCAATGCCTTGCAAATGTATTGGGTTACTGCAACGGCACCTTTTGAGTTGATCAAAGCAAGATCATCTTCCGGAGTATGGTATTGCGGATGGCCGCCGGTATGTAATCCCAGCACAGAGATCTTGTTTTTATAAAACGTAACATGGTCCGAGCCTCCCACGCTGCCTGCATGCACCACGGGGTTGAGTTCGGTTCCTTCTGCGAGTTTTTTCATCAGCACTTCCCCACCGGGAAACGTGCCTGCACCACCCATATAAATTTGTTTTTCGGTATTCAGGCGGCCCACCATATCCATGTTGATCATTAGGCTGATAGACGATTGTGAAACAGGCAGGTGATTAACAAAATAAGCAGATCCTTTCAGCCCTTCTTCTTCGCCGCTGAAAGCAATGAAAATAATACTGCGCTTGATGTTGTGCTGTTGTTTTGCTACTTCGGCAACTATGCATAAAAGCGCTGAAACGCCGGAGGCATTGTCGTCGGCGCCGTTATGAATAGCAAGCGTATCTTTTTTCTTTGAACCGGTACCTTGCCCGCCCCAGCCAAGGTGGTCGTAATGGGCTCCAATAACGATGTATTCATTTTTCAGAATGGGATCCGTTCCTTCCAGGTAGCCAACGATATTTTGGGTTTGTATGGTGTCTTTCGAAACAGAATTTGTTTGGGGTTTAATAAAGAGCGAAAAAGGTTGCCGGTACCCATCGTTCCATCGCTTTAAATGCAGCCGTTTAAATTGTTTCGCAATATATCGGGCAGCTTTATTGTTGCCTTTTGTCCCGGGAAAACGCCCTTCCAGTTTATCGGATGAAAAATATTTTTCATGCGATAAAAATTGCTTTTCGGTAATCCCGTTTTGAGCCGACAGCAAGCCGAATACCGATAGGAAAAAAACCAGCGCAATGGTGTACTTCATGGGATGCTTGAAATTGAGCTGTCAAAGGTGCCGAAAATAAAGGGAACCAGCTATTTGATTAGACAGGAAGTGCAGTTGATTGCACTATGGGTTTATTCCGCGTTAAATAGTATAGCCTTGCCTTTATTATAAGCTGCCTTTAGAATTTCCTATAACTGCACCCCTGCCCGCACGCTGATACTCCCCAATTTATAAACCGTTTCATTGCGATACGAATCCGGGTATTCCTCCACTTTCGCGATGTTTTTATACTGGTTTCCTACTGTGAGAATAAATCCCTTTTTACCGCTGCCAACTTTTAAACCGGCGCCGCCTTCGAGGTACCATTTACCATTTGTGTTATACGAGTAAAGTCCTTCTTCATGATTATCGGGGTTCACCAAAAAATGCGTTCCGGCGTCGGCATATAAAAACACACGGCATTTTTTTAATTCAAAATTTTTTCTCACAGAAGCAAATAATGGGAGGGTTTTCATGTAATAATCATCGAGGCCAAAACCCGCTCCTAAAAACCATTTGTTGTACGATACACCATTGACAGTTTGCACGCTAAAGGCCACGGGTGATTCGCCTGCGAGTATACCGGCCGTGGTATAAGAAGTAAATTGTATGTGTTTATTTTTTTGAGCATTCACCAGGCTTGCCTGCAAAAACAAAACGATAATCAACAGGAGTTGTGGCATGTATTTATTTTTGAATAGATATTTTCGACAACAACTTTATACCGGCAGCATTGCTGTAATCAAATTGGTAGATACCATCAGTGGCCATTACAAGGGCAATGTTATTCCAGGCAATTACATCGTTTGCTTCCTCCATCTCAAAATGCTTTAGCAGCTTAATATTATTTGGATCCGCAGCTGTAAACACTTTCAGCCCGTCTGCACCATCACAAATAAATAAAAGATTGCCATCCTTACTCAAACCCCTCGGGCTGGTTAAAGGATAGGTTTTAAGTAAGCGGGGAGAAAGAATATCAGCGATATCCAACACATCCAGCTGGTTGGTAAAGCCACCGCATTGTGTACCGCCATGTAACGTTACATAAGCCATGTTGTCGTCTGCAATCACCGGGTCGCAGGTGCGTACATGCTGGAAATTTCCCAGCTTTACCGGGTGTAAAGGATCGCTGATGCCATAGATAAACATGCCCGCATTGGCACCCATAAAAAGTTTGTCTTTAAAAGGATAAATAGTTTCAATACCCCATCCAATTGGTATAGCATTTTTTCGCAAAGGGTTATCAGCAACTGCCACATCGGTGATACGCAACGAATCGTAAGACACGGAATACAAATAATCTGATGCGAGCGCAAACCGCGATAAAGAACCGTTGATACCTACAGGAGTGGCTGCGGCTTTGTTGGAAAAGGACGCACTGGCATCGGCTGAACTTTGCAACGCACCAAAATAACAATAGATGGGAGGATTACTGCCATCAATAGTCCCGGTTTTTTTGATCCAGCTGGTAATCACCTTACTGGAATCTGCCTCGTAGCCGGAGTAATAGCGTTCGGGGAAAATGTTTTTTACGATCTTCTTCACCTTCGCGTTTTTGGGATCACTGATGTCAATGGCAACGAGGTCTGAATAAAAATCGGCGTAAAGTATATTTCCTTTTACCGCTATATCTACATTACCCGGCAAATCAATAAACGCTATGTTTTTGGGTGCAGATGGAGTGCTGTTATCTAATACGTGAATGCCTTTGTTTACTTCATTTAAAAGAATGTACTTTCCAATAAGGCATATTTTTCCTGGTATAGCAACAGGTGTTGAAGCGTTACTTTTTATATTGGCTACCACCTCAGAATAAGCCTTGTAAACCGGTTCAAAATAGGTGTAGGTGTAGGTAGTTTTAATGGTGTCTTTTACGCAACCGGAAAGCATAAAAATCAGCACCAGGGCAGCAACCGGTAATTTTGAAAATGTTTTCATTTCATTTGTTTTTAAGCTGACAATACAAATTTGAAAGTCGTTGTATCCGGCGGATTATTTATTTAAACGGAACCCGAGGTACAACAGGGAATTGGATAAATGCTGTTGACCAAACGCATTTTTGGTAAGCGAAGTAGCGGTATAGCCAAAGCGATAACCAAGCTGCAGAGGCAGTTTTGATTTTTGCGCCAGCTTTACACCTGCGCCCAAATTGCCGGATAATAAACAGCGGTTAAAAGCATCGTTACTCGAAATGTAGGCATTGCGAGTTGCATTGTATTGCAGCCCGTTTGAGCCTGCCAGGTAAGAAATGGAACCACCGGCTTCCAGGTACAAAGGCCAGCGAGCCAGTGGCTTGTATTTAACTAATACTGGTAGTTGCAGCAAATGGTAATGGTTGGTATAGTTGGTATTAACACCTCCCCGGTAAAAAGCACTGCTTTCGAGGCGAGTGTTGCTAAAATTAAGGCTAATAGCAGAATCAACTTTTGATCCAACGAGTATATTGTTCGACGCATACTGATATTGCAGGCCGGTATAAAAACTCCATTTTTTTGCGAACGCTTTTTCGCCATACAAACCTGCGGAATAAGTAAAGCCCTTTGTTGGGTTAGGAATGGTTTTAAATGCCGAACCACCCCCTACCGATCCACCGCTGTTTAGTGGATCCGAAGCGTACAGGGTGTTTTCAAACAGCCCGTTCTTTACGTTTGAGATACCACTTCCGGCATACAAGCCAAACTCCCAGGCAAGCTGTTTCTTTTTTGATATGGAAGGCTTTACAGCGCTGCCCTTGGCATTTATAGTGCTGCCTTCTTTAATGGCCAATGCAACTGCATCCTCGTTATCTGACGTTTCATTTAGAACTGCTGTTTGATCCTTATGATCTTCGTCTTTTGCAAGAAACAAATGCCCGGTGCGGATTGATGATATGATTGCTTCACCAGTATTTTCACCAGCAGTTGATGAATATGTTTTATCAATAGCGCCGGCATTATTACCACTTTTCCTGGTATCCGAAATCAACACATCACTTATAACCAAACCCTTATCAATTCTTATTGTTTCAGCAGCAACCTTTTTTTCATTGGATGTTTGTGCTATCACTTTTTTCTCCTGCACTTGACCTGGTAAACCAACACTGTTTTTTGTTTGCGTGGAACCTGTTGCCTGAGATGAAGCATCCCTCGCTTTAACCTGCGGAGCAATTGTTTTTGCTTTGTTTCCTTTTGTTGGCCCGCTCACATCTTTTGCAGAATCGTTTGCATTTATAGTTGCCGACTTTCTACCTGTCGATTTTCCTTTGAGTTGTTTTTCCAGGTCTTGTGCAGCCGTTGTTACTGCCTGCTTATCCGGTTCTTTTCCGGAAGCCCGTACATCTGCCTGATCATTGTTTTCGCCATTGAAGTTTTGGATGAAATACCAGGCCCCACTTCCTGCCAGCAGGCCAAGCAGCAGCCAGAAAAATACCAGCCGGCGCCTGCGTGTTTGTGGTAGCGAAGCTTCGATGTTGTCCCATACAGCATCGGCCGGAGTAAACTTCAGTTCCTCCATTTTATGCTGAACTTCTTTTTCGAAATCACTATTTAGCATAATGAAGTTTGTTTTCAGAATAATTTTTTTTAATCCAAAGCACCAGCAACGCCCTTGCCCTTGCGTATTGCGACCTCGAGGTAGCGTCGGCAATACCCAGCATCTCGCCAATTTCAACGTGGCTGTATCCTTCCACGGCGCAGAGGTTGAAGATGGTTTGATAGCCGGTGGGCAGTTGTTGAATGAGCGAAGCCAGCTCCTTTACCGTTAGGTTCATTTCAGGGGTTTCGTCCGATACCGCATGTAAATCCGTTTTATCAAAGACCAGTTCCCGCTGGTATCTCGCATTGCTTTTGAGGTAATTGAGGGCGGTGGTTACCATTACCCTGCGTATCCATCCACCAAGCTGTCCTTCGTTTTTAAACTGGTGCAGGTTTTTAAACACGCGTATAAACCCATCCTGCAACACATCCTGGGCATCGGCCATCGATTTGGTATACCGATAGCAAAGCCCAAGCATCGCTTCGGCATACTGGTTGTACAGTTGCTTTTGCGCCGCCCGGTTATTTTTTAAACACTCTCTAACCAGCCATTCTTCCTGCGTCATGAACCAGAATTCCCTTGTGTGACAGCCGGCGCAAAACAAGCGTTGCACCCGGTATTAAATATTATTGATTAGTGCAACCCTGGTTATTTTGAAGCCCGGGCCATGACGAAACTGACGATTGGCGCCAGGCGGCAATAGAATGGTAAGGCAATTCCGGGCAAAAAAAAACCCCCTAAAAAAGGGGGTGTTGTGCCCGGAACAGGAATCGAACCTGCACATCCTTGCGAATACCAGATTTTGAGTCTGGCGCGTCTACCAATTCCGCCATCCGGGCTTTAAAATCGGCTGCGAAAATAGAGGCAGCGAGTTTACCGGCCAAAATTAATGTGCGGAAAAATAAATGGCCCGAATACGACTTTGCCCATTTAAAAATTTCCGGCCTCAATTAATAAAAATCCGTATCCCGTTTGAAAGTTCCGAACTGCTGCATAATTGCTTAAATGTTTTACTTTTTCAAACGACTTTGCTTGTTTCCACTAATACACATTTTTTGTTGCCTAAAGACTCCTATCTTATTTATTAAAAAATCGGTTACACCATTTTTTGAAAATGTTATTTTCCTGTAAGCGTATCAATCCCAACAGTTTATAAAAGACTTGTTAACTTAAATCATCCGACCAGTTATTTATCCGCCTTATTGCTATGAGAATGTATTGTTAAATGGCACAGTATTAGCATAAGAGGGGCTGAATGGTTTTGTTTTCCTGGTGATACTACAGTTCAAAACCATATCAGATATAAATAACTAAAATGCCAATGGCCAATGGCCTCCAATTCTATTTAAAACTATTTTCTAACAAAAAAATGCTTAGTAGTCAGGCTAATTGCTGATTGATTTTTTACCGCTGATTTATTGCTAAATCTGTTAACGGCATGCCCGGGAGTAATTGTTTTGCCCAAACTTAAAAGCATTGAATAGCTATTTTATGGTTAGTGCAGATGTGCTAAAAGCTGAAATAATGTATTATGAAATATTTTTATTTAATAATTTTATACCTGCTATCAGGATTGCGTTCCGACGCAGCCGGGTATAATGTAACACGTTTTCCTAATCCAAATTTTTGCTCTACCTACCCCTCTGTTTTTACCACAGGCAGTTTTTCTATTTTTGAGACCAGCCGCACCAAAGTGAAAGGTTTTAAAGGCGCGCAATTAAACAAAACATTAATACTTGGTTTTAGCAACAGCTCTTTTCAATTTAACCCGGGAGTAGGGACAGTTACTGCTACGGGTACAGATGTAACGATTGTCTCCTACTCTATCACCAGCACTGCTATCACCGTAACTTTATCTACCGCTGCAACCAATACAGAATTAAACACGATCAATTTTAATAATGTTCAAATTAGAGCTACCACTGCTGCAACAGGTTTTATTCAAAGAACAGGGGGTAGTTTTTTAATAGACAACAAAACGAGCAATCCTTTTTCGGGTTATTCGTGGGGAAATTTAACTGCGGGTACACCTATTGCCTATGCCAGTAGCACCGCAACACAAGCAATTACATCTGCCGTTTTTTCGGGTTCTTCCGATAACCAGGTTTTGGGAATCCAGGAAGTGATAACTGGAACTTGTTCATCTTTAAACGGCACTACTTTTAATTTTAATACAACCGGGTCAACTGCGGCATTCAATGATATTGCTTCTGCTAAGTTGTATTATACCGGAACAACAAATTCGTTTTCTACTACTACGCTTTTCGGAACTGCCAGCAATCCATCCGGAGCTTTCAGTATAACCGGTAGCCAATTACTTAATCTTGGTGCAGGCACTTATTATTTTTGGCTGGTATATGATCTTAAAGGCACTGCAACCAGTGGTAATTTGATTGATGCCCAATTGGTTTCAACGGTATTATCCGGCACTACCTATAATGCTGTTTCGGGTAATCCTGCAGGTACAAGAACAATAAGTACGAATATCTTTTATTCGATTGCTGCAGGCAACTGGAGTAACACCGCTATCTGGAGTAAAACTTCGGGTGGTGTATCCTGTGGGTGCGCGCCTGTAGCAGGCAACGGGCTGGTATTTGTAAACCATGCTGTTCTACTAGATATTTCATCTTCGGTAGACAATGTAACCGTTCAAAACAATGGTAACCTTACCAATGCAGCATCCCAGGTTTTAACCGTCACAAACACCTTATCTACCAGTGGCACGGGGCTTTTTGCAGCCACCAGTAATTGGGTAGTAAACAATATATTGACCGCCGGATCCGGCACTTCTACCACCAGCGCTGCCTTTAGCCTTACAGGTGCTTTGACTGTTGGAAGCGGCACTATTTTGCAGGTTAATGGCGGTGTTTTATTAACAGTAAACGGTAACCTGGCCATAGATGGTACACTTGCTTTAGCCAGCTCCGGTTTAACCAGTTCAAACAGTGCAGGAACCATCCTTACAGGTACAGGCTTTATAACCGGTTCGGGCACCATTACACTAGGTGTTAACAAAACCATTCCTGCAGTCGCCAATCTTACCATTTCGCCTGTACTAGTAATAGCAAGCGGTGTAACAGTTACGAACAACGGCACTGTAAATATGCAGAACAATATTTCAGGCGGAAATGCCACTTCGCAATGGACAAATGCCGCCAATTCGGTTCTGAATATGGGCGGCACTACATCAGCAATACTGGCAACAGGTACCCTGGATGCATCTGCTGTTCCGAATACGGTTAATTACAGTGGCTCGGGAAATCAAACTATTAAAATACCTGCTTCCGGTTATTATAATTTATACGCCAGCAGTTCTGGTACAGGTATTAAAACTCCTGGAGCCGCTGTTATCGTAAACAACGATGTACAGCTATCCGCAGGTGCGCAATTAAATATTGGCGCCAATACACTCACACTATATGGTAACTGGATCAATAACAGCACCAATACCACGCCGTTTGTTTCCACTGGTTCGGTTATTTTCAATGGCACTACGCAGGTATCAGGAACAGGAATAACATCTTTCAATATTGTAAATATTTCTGCTTCCGGCACGCTGACAAGCAACAGCATCACCGGCAAAATAATTGTTGGTGGCAACTGGATAAATGAGGGTGATTTTAATGCCAATAATTCCAACATTACATTTAACGGCACTTCTACAATCAGCGGTAGTTCTATCACCAACTTTTTTACTGTGATAGTAAATGGATCGAAGACCCTAACCCTTTCACCTGTTCAAACCGACGTCGAAGGAGATCTTACGGTAAACGGAACGCTTAATCATAACAATGGGCTGCTGGTATTTTCAGGAGAAGCCAACTTCCAAAACATTAATGGTACAAATGTCGCACAATCGCTTTACCAGGTAGAATTGGATAACAGCAATGGATCGGTAATAATGTCGAAAAACGTGACCGTTAGTATTGGGCTAACATTAACTAATGGCACCTGGGACATCGGTTCAAAAGATCTAACCTTTAGCAGCACGGCATCCGCTGTAGGTGGTAGTCCGTTTACTGCCAGCAATATGATCATTGCATCCGGAGGCGGAAGAGTGTATAAAAATGGTACTTCTGCTGCAACCGCTTCCTATCTTTTTCCCGTTGGAGATAATACGGGTACTAGTGAGTATTCACCCATCACCATCAGCTTTGGTGCAGGCACTTATACCAGCGGATCTACCAGTGTGAAATTGACAAATGCAAAACATCCTTCCAACTTAAGTACCGCCAATTATTTAAACAGGTTCTGGACGGTCGCCACAACTGGCTACACCATTACAAGTGCTGTTGTAACTGCCACTTATACTGATGCAGATATTGTTGGTGCAGAAACCGGCATCTTAATGGCACGGTATGGTGGCTCATTGCCATGGACCGATTATCCTTCCTCTGTTAATGCCGTAACTAACTTCCTTACATCTCCGGCTATTAATGCCTTTGGTGATTTCAGTGGCATTAGTGACCCGGTACAATGGACAGGAAATATTAGTACCGACTGGGGCACCGCTGGTAACTGGAATAACAATATAGTTCCTACTGCAGTAACCAGTGTTACCATACCTGCTACCGCTACCCGGATGCCATCCGTTTTTGGTACTGCCAACTGCAGTAATCTTACCATTAATACGGGGGCTACTGTTACTAATACCAGCACCGGTATTTTAAACATTGCGGGCACCTTGTCCAACAATGGTATTTATACGGATAATGGCACTTCTGTTTTTAGCGGTACTACCGGCCAGCAAACGTTTTCAGGAGTTACTGCTTTCTATAACCTTACCCTTAATAATTCTGATGGACTACTGCTACCATCGGCTATAACTATCAATAATAACCTGACGCTAAGTGCAGGTATTTTCAATGCTGCCAATTACAATCTTTCAGTAAGAGGAAACTGGGTAAACAATGTATCGGTGAATGCATTTACTGCCGGAATAACAACCGTAAGTTTTAACGGCACAACGCCGCAAATAATTGGTGGCAGTTTTTCAACAAGCTTTAATAATGTCGTTATCTCCAACGCCAGCAATACTGTTTCTCTGAACATAAATACTAATATTTCGGGTGATCTTTCCGTTACTGCAGGAGTATTTGATCTTGCTGTTTATACCGCCAACAGGAGCAGTTTAGGTGGCATTCTAACTGTAGCTAATAATGCTACCTTAAAAATTGGAGGAACAAATAGTTATCCTTCTAATTACAGCATCAACAACCTCGTTGTAGCAAGCACGGTAATGTATGCAGGAACCAATCAAGCAATTTCTAATCAAACTTATGGCAACCTTGCTTTAAGCAATTCTGGTGGTATAAGTGTAAAAACGTTTCCTGCTACGGCACTTGCAGTTGTAGGAAATTTTACCAGCTCCATTGGTTCGGGTACTTTATTAAGTTTTACTGCCGCTTCCAATATAACAATTAGCGGCAATGTATTTATAGGGGCATCTACCATTTTTAATGCCGGAACTCATACTATCAACGTTGGAGGAAATTGGGTTGACAATGGCGTGTTCAACGGGAACAGCGGCACTACTGTTTTCCAGGGACCGGGATCAATGGTAAGTGGCGGAGGTACAGATAATTTTAACAGCGTTACTGTTGCTGCTTCTCAAATTACATTTACTAATCCAAATATAACATTAAGCGGAAATTTAGCAACTGTATTCTCCGGTTCTTTTAGCCAGCCAACTGGCAGCACCATTATCATGAATGGTACCGGAACTACGATCAGCGGAAATGGTATCGAAATTGAAAACCTTACTATCAACGGATCTGTAAGCACTGCTACCTCATTAATTGTTTCAGGTAACCTTGCAGTAGGAGGAAGCTTTGCAGCAAGTACCGGTACCATCACCATGAGTGGCAGTTCCAAAACAATCACTGGTGCCGGTTCAACGGGTTTTTACATTTTATCTGTTAGGGGATCAGTTATTGCTACTGCAAGTTTTGCTATTTCAAACAGCCTTTCCGTTACAGGTGCTTTTACTGCCACTGCCGGCACTGCTACTTTCACCAGTATTTCTTCATTAAGTGGCATTGCCAATCTTTTTAATGTAACCATCAACGGAACTTCTTTACAATTAGCAGCCGATGCTACCATGGGAATTGCCAATATCATGACGGTTACTGCAGGAATGTTTAATGCAACTTCCACCGGGCCTAATACTGTAAATTTTAATGGGCCGGGTGCACAAACAATTAATGCTCTTACCTATAGCAATCTTGTTTTATCTAATGGAAATATCAAAACAGCTGCGGGTGCTATCAGCACTGCATATGATCTTACTATTGGCAGCAATACCACTTTTACACCAGGCGCATTTACACATTCCATCTGGGGTAGCTGGACCAATAATGGCAGCTTCATCGCAGGCACAAGTACCATACAATTTGCAGGGTCGGCCACTGCCAATATAACGGGTGCAACTACATTCAATATACTTACCAGTAATACCTCGAGTGCCACAACAGAATTGATTTTAAATGACAATATTGTTGCTTCCATAGTGAACATGACGAATGGTATTATTGCTACCGGTACCGATACCATTACCATTACGAATACCAGGACCGGCAATGGATTTATTTTTGGAAATATTACCCGCACACATGCGTTTGCAACTGGCCTAGCTTATGCGTTTGAAGGACCAGATAATACCATTATTTTTTCAGCACTTTCAGCGGTAACCAGCATTACGGTTTCTGTAACAAAACAATCGATAGCTGATTTTCCTTATGGCAATTGTATCAGGAGATTGTATGCTATTTCTATTCCTTCAGGCACGTACACCGCGGCGCTACGAATGCATTATGAAGATGCCGAACTGAATGGAAATACAGAGTCGGATATGGGCTTTTGGAACTATGATGGAACGCAATGGATACCACGCGGAAAAACTGCTAACAACACCAGTTCTAATTATGTGGAACAAACGGCTATTTCAGCATTAAATGGAAGGTGGACTATTTCAATCAATCCAACGGTCGTATTATGGACCGGCGCTGTTAGTTCGGACTGGAGCAATGCAGGCAACTGGCCGGCTTATGTGGGCCCCGGATCAACACCACCTGCTGCATCGGATGTAGCCGTTATTGGTGCTATTCCATTCTTGCACCAGCCACAAATCAGTAGTGCAGTAATTGTAAAAAATGTTGTTTTCGGATCAGCACAATCAACCACTTTATCAATGCTTGCTGGCGGGTCGCTTATATCGGGTGATATTGTTGGTTTCTGGACAGCTAATACCTCGCATAACATACAGGCAAACAACCAAACCATTACTATAAATGGTTCTCTTTCTCTAAGTGATGGAATTGCCGGACATGAAATAAACCTGGGTATCGGGAACGGTACAGTGAATGTAAATGGCTCACTGGTGCAGGCAGGAAATGCCGCGGTTAGTTTTACGGGTGCGGGATCATTAGCTATTACGAAAGATTATAACGCAACTACAGGAACCTTTACTGCAGGAGCAGGTACTGTTGTTTATAACGGCACAGAAAACCAACACATAGCACAACTTAATTACAACCACCTAACGATCAACAAAACAGCAGGTTTGGCGGCTATTGATGCCATTGTAAATATTGCCGGAGATTTATCAGTTGTATCGGGGCAACTGGATAACATATCCACCATCAATATCAGTGGTAGTGTAACCATTGCACCTGGTGCTACATTGCATAACGATTACAGGCTTTATGTAGGTGGCAACTGGAACAATACCGGCAATTATCTTGAAACGGGAAACCAGGTAATATTTAATGGGAGTGGTGCACAAATTATCTCTGCTACAACTTTCAATAATTTAGTTATAAATAAAACAGGGGCAAGCACCGCATCTTTAAACGGTAATATCATTATCAACGGAGACCTGACTATTGCTTCCGGCATCTTTGATGTAAAAACGTTTGATTGTAACCGCAGTTTACAGGGAGGAAGTTTTACCATTTCGAATAATGCCACTTTTATAGTTGGAGGAAACAATTCACCACTCTATTTTTCAAATCATTCGTTTGGAAATACAAGTAATTATGTTGCCAACGGTATTATCGCACAATCCATTGCAGGTGTTGAATTTGGTAATTTAATATTTAGAAACAACGGGTTAAAAACATTGCTCTCGCCCATTACTGTTAATGGCGATTTAACGATCGAAACAAACGCCATATTTGACGCCGGTACACAAACCATTACCCTCGATGGAAACTTTATTGACGATGGCACTTTAATTCCTTCTACCAGCACGGTAATTTGTACAGGCACGGCAAAAAACATTTCCGGCAATCCTGCTTTCTACCGCTTATCGGTTTATGGCAGCTATACTTTTTTAAATGATGTAACTATCAACCGGGTCTTGATTATTAATGCTTCCGGAGCATTGACCGGCGGGCCTTCCATCAATACAACTCTACATGGTGATTTGATCAACCGCGGCATTTTATACACCCTTGGTACCACTACTTTTTCCGGCAATGTATTGCAAACCTTAAGCCTGATTAATGCTATTCAAACTGTGGCTATCAATGTAAATTTTAATGGCACTGTGTCACCGGTTTTAAATTCAACCTCGCCCCCACAATACGGTTACCTGAATATCAATAATACAGGCGGCATCACACCAAGCGTTGGATGGGTAATTGCGTATGGATTAACCGTTGGCAACGGGTCTTCTTTTAACGCAGGCAATTTTACACATACCATTTTGGGTAATGTTGCCAATAACGGCATCATTACCAGTTCCGGTACATTAAATCTTTTACCAACAGCAGCGGCTACCCTTAACCTTGGTAATTTTACCAGCACGGGTACAGTTGTTTTTGGTGGTGCGGGGGCAATTACCATGGCAGGAGGTGCCGCAAACTTTTATGATGTAATCGTCTCAAATACCAATACGGCTGGTCTTACTCCATCGGCCGACTGGAATATCTCACGAAACCTGGTGATTAACAACGGTTCAACCTTGCATGCTAATACATTCAACTTTACTGTTGGTGGAAACATGACCAACAATGGTCGCCTTGACGGCGACGGAAGGATCAACTTACTACCGGCATCTGCAGCAACAGCAAATTTCGGAAGCAACTTCTACAATACCGGGACGCTGGTATTTGGCGGCTTTGGCCAATTGGATCTTTCCGGTACGCCCGCCTCCTTATATAACGTTGTTGTTTCGAATACAAACGCCAGGGGCATTAGCCCATCATCCAACTGGATACATACCAATCATTTTACCATAAACAATGATGCTATTTTTCATGCAGGAGGTTATAGTTATCATGTGAATGGTGACCTAATAAACCTTGGCACAATCAACAGCGGCACAAGCACATTTGTATTTGAAGGAACCAATGCACAAACGCTTTCTTCCCCTTCAGATTTCAATCATATTGTGCTGAACAAAACCATTGGTAGTCTTACACTCGCAACTGCTGTTCGCGTTAACGGTCAATTCAATTTTTCGAATGGAATTATTAACACTAGTTCCGCTAACCTTCTTAGCTTCGGAACCTTTGCAACGGTAAGCGGTACACCCGGCAACAACAGTTATATTAATGGGCCTGCCGCCAAACTGATGGATGATGGCGCTATCGATGAATTTAGTTTTCCCATAGGAAAATCCACTGCACAAATCACCTATCATCCCTGCGGCATCAAGCCGGTGGCCGTTGCCGGTGGCAATACCATTTTTACTGCTGAATATTTTGACGCACCATTGCAATCGCAATCTATTATGTCAGGCACAGGTTTAACGGCAATAATTGGCGATGGTTATTGGGATATTCATAATTCCTCATCGGTAAGTACGGCACGTGTAAAGTTGCAATACGACAATCCCGGTAGTGGCAACTGGATTCATTACAACGGCTCTTCACTGGCACCTTATTATGAAGCCGCTGTTGATCCCTGCGCTACCTGCAACGTGGCCGTAGTACACCACGATCAGGATACAAAATCATGGGCGTTTACTTCGACTGCCGGTATGTTTAGTTCTGCAGATATCGAATACCGTTCTGCGCAGGACCAGGGTTATATTTACACCACTCCTCAAAGCGATTTCAGCCCTTTTAGCATCGGATATTCGTATGGCGTGATACTGCCGGTTAAATTAATGGCGTTTACCGGCGTAAAAAACCAAAACAATGCCTTGCTTTCCTGGGAAGTTGCTGCTGTTGCCGATCTCGCAGGTTTTGAACTGGAAGCAGGTAATGATGGACAGCATTTTACTAAATTGGCAACGATAGCTGCAAGCACCAATTCCAGATACTCATATACCGACAAGGTCATGATAGCCGGCAAGAACTATTATCGTTTGCTCGTAAAAGATAAGAATGGTAAAAGTTTTTACAGCCATGTAATTGTATTAATCAACGAAACCAATGGAACTATAGTTAAGGGTTTGTTGCAAAACCCTGCAGGTGCTTATGTAACGCCGCTGATTTATGTAGCAACAGCACAACCGGCGCAAGCTATTATAACTGATGCCTCGGGTAAACTATTGGGCAGTTACCAGTACCGGTTAATGGCCGGCGAAAACAAGTGGCCAATAGCAATAACGAATATGGCAAAAGGAATTTACTTTTTAAATATCCGGACCGATGACGGGCAACAAACCACGCTTCGTTTTATAAAAGATTAATTGTATTTACCCATTAAAGCCCCCTTCCCCTTCAGTATGGCCTTCGCTGCAAAGCGGGGCCTTTTTTCTTCCTGTCTGACAGTTAAGTCACATTAACGAGAACTTACCTGGATGTGATAGATAACAATAAAAAAATAAAATTTTTTTATGATGCTCTCCGATGGGCATTTTACAATTCATAGCAATTCAATATATTTAGATTTCTTGCGACCAGCAGGTAAAGACTTTACGCAATTATCAAACATGCCACCACCACAATCAGTTGCACCCAAATGGCTGCTCATAATATCCGCGGTTTTCGCCTTACTTGAACTGGTTGTAAGTGTTTCCCTGGTCATTTCGCCACAATCGGTTCTCGAAGAAGTGGACCTCACCGCAAAAGGCATTGACTATGTAATCTACATGTGGGCGGCCAGGCAATTTGCCCTGGGTTTTATCTTTGCTTTTGCCACATTTAAGCGATCCATCCAAATGCTAACCATTGCCTACATTTTTTTCCTGGTAATGTTTGTTGGCGACCTGGTTATTGGCATCTCCCAAAAAATGAGTGGATTGATCATCGCTGCTGTTATCATGATCCTTATTTCATCTGCCATCCTATATGCCATCAATAAAAGAAAATAATACATGCCAGGTTTTAAAAATGATGATCAGCGCATTATAAAGAATGCCGTGCTGTCAGTACGTATATTTCATCCTGTAATGTTGTTTGCATTTGTATTGTTTACCGTGTCTTGTAACACCAACAGTAACCCACTATCCCATACTGACGAAATAAAAACAATACAAATGGGAGAACAGGTTTGGGCTGCTACAAATCTTAGTGTAGCTACTTTCAGTAACGGAGATTCCATCCCGCAAATAAGATCAGCCAAAGAATGGGAAATTGCAGGTAAAGAACAAAGACCCGGCTGGTGTTACTATGACAATGATTCAACCACGGCTAAAACTTATGGCCGGTTGTACAACTGGTTTGCTGTGAAGGATCCAAAGGGATTGTGCCCCGTAGGATGGCATGTACCCACAAATGACGAATGGACCGCATTAGAAGACTATTTGGGTGTTCCGGTAGCAGGTCTGCGCTTGAAATGCGACACTGGCTGGAAGAACAACGGGAATGGCGATAACAGCAATGGTTTTTGTTTGATGCCGGGTGGTTACCGCGGACGAGATGGCAGGTTTACAGGCGCCGGAGAATTTCTTTACCTAACCAGCTCCTCCGAAGGCAGGCCAGAAGATCCGAAAGACAACAAAATGTGTGTTTGGGGCAGAGGCATTCAATTCGAAAACAAAGACGCAATGAGATGTCTTTTAGACAAGGAATTCGGGTTGTATGTTCGCTGCATAAAAAACAACTAACCTCCTGTTTTTAACCCTTGATTATAGCCCTTGCGGGACCCTGCAACCTGAACCTGCAACCTGCAACCTGCAACAAGAAAGCGACCGCTTACATGCTTTCACAACACATACCATAAAATCCCTATAATATTGGAGAAGGTTTACTCATGTTTCTAAATCCTTTCAATGTCAGTGATCACAAAAAACAGGATAACATCCATCGACCTTCTGAAAGGTTTGGTGATGGTGATAATGGCATTGGATCATGTAAGAGATTATTTTCATTATTCCGCCTTTATGTTCGACCCTGCCGACCCGGAGCAGACTACCCTGCCAATATTTTTCACCCGGTTTATCACTCACTTTTGTGCACCGGCGTTCAGCTTCCTGGCAGGACTTTCTGCTTTTATGATTGGTAAAAGAAAAATGCCGGGTGAATTATCCATTTTCCTGGTTAAACGCGGTATATGGCTGGTAATTATTGAAGTCATACTCGTAAGTTTTGGCTGGAAATTCGACCTTCAGTTCCGGCATATTGGATTGCAAACCATCTGGCAACTGGGTATCAGCATGATCGTTTTAGCAGGTTTAATACACCTGCCAAAAACAGTCATCCTTGTTTTTAGCTGTGTAATTATTTTCGGTCACAACCTTCTTGACAAGATCCATTTTGATGGCAGTTATTTATGGGCGATCCTGCACGAACGCCGCCAGTTTGAATGGACGGAAGGCCATTATTTCCGCAGCGCTTACCCCCTGTTGCCATGGATCGCGGTAATGTCTTTAGGATATTGTTTTGGATCGCTGTACCAGGTTTCATTTGATGCTGCAAAAAGAAAAATCATCCTGAACAGTTTGGCTGCCGGCACTTTGATTCTATATATCCTTTTAATACTAATCAACAAATATGGTGACCCGTTTCCTTGGACGAATTATGGCGAATTCTCTAAAACATTGATGTCGGTATTGGATGTTAATAAATATCCCCCATCCCTGCGCTACTTATTGATAACATTGGGTGGCACCTTTTTCTTTTTAGCAAACTCGGAAAATCTTAAAGGAAAAGTTGTCGACTTTTTTTGTGTATTTGGCCGGGTTCCTTTTTTCTATTACATCCTGCATATTTACCTCATACATCTACTCGCAGCTTTTGCTGCCTATTTTACAGGGTTTGGCTGGCAGGCTTTGGTGCTCGAAAAATTTATAACTGGTGTAATGGCCTTAAAAGGTTATGGATTTAACCTGGTGACGGTGTATGGTATATGGATATTGGTTGTTTTATTACTTTACCCTTTATGTAAAAAATTCGACAGCTATAAACAGGCACATAAAGAAAAATGGTGGTTGAGTTATTTATAGTTGTTTATGTCCTCTTCGGGATAAAACTGCAGGCATGCCGGAACATATTTTGTACTTGCAATTCCTCCATGTGTTCACAAGACTTCTCTAATAGGCGCTAACATAATTTTCAACATCCATTTTTTTGCATAATTTCAGCATGTTTATCAGCCGGCATGAAAATATATTTCTCCTGCTTGTTTTTGACTCTTTCTATTCCTGTTACATCAATATCAATTATAGGTACAATGAAACTGTTTAGTGCCTTCTTCCTGCTATTCTGCCTGCTACTTGCTGGTAGCATTTAATACTCTTAAAATTGTAACGATGAAAAAAACCGCACTACTGATTTTGCTGGGATGTCTTACAATAAAATCATTTGAACAACAAAATTATTCTGCTTCGTTTATTGCTACGCTTGGCACCGACACAGTTATTGTTGAAACGTATAATATGCTTGCCAATCATCTTTATGGAAAAGCTTTTCTACGATATCCCGAAGACCAGGTTGGGGTTTTCGATTTTCATTTCTATCCTGATGGTAGCATCAGGCATTACTCCATGTCGTTAATGGATGCAGATAGCAGTTATATTACATCATCCGGTACGCATGGCGTTTTCTGTGAAAGCGATACCTGTACCTGGTTTGCTTCCTGGCCGGGAGGTGATCAGGAGTATAGAAATAAGTATGCAATAAAGAGTATGGATTTTATAGGAGGATGGACACCTACTATATCACTTATTGAGTGGAATTGTATGAGGCTTATCAAATCGGGCAGGCAAAGCTTGCCGTTAACAATGCTTAACGACTATATCGGAGTAAGACATGTTGCCATTTCAAAAGGGAACAAGGATACGGCAATTTTTGGAGGCGACTTCCTGGAATATACAAAGCTGAAAATAACTCCGGAGGGACGAATAACAGCTTACGATGGCACAGCAACTCCATGGAACTACATCGTAACAAAACATGAGCCTATCGACGTGGATGAGATGGCAAAGCGAATGTCGAAAAAACCAAAAATAGGCATACCCTCACCCGAAGTAAAAATGAAGTTTCCATTTGGAAATGATACTATTCGTTTGTCGTACGGACGACCTTCGAAGCGTGGGAGAAAAATCTTTGGCGGAATTGTTCCATATGATTCAATTTGGCGAACAGGAGCCGGAGACCCCACAAAAATAAACCTGCCCTTCGATATAAAAATTCAGCAAATAAAAATACCTAAAGGAGAATACAGCTTATACACGATTCCCGGTATAAAAAGTTGGACCTTAATTTTTAATGCTGATCTTAAGCAATGGCCTACGGAGCCAAACAGGTCAAAAGATATTGCGTTAATACCTTTAAACGTTCGGATACCGCCAAAACAAACCGATCAATTAACAATAGATATCAAATCTCAAAAAGGAGGTGGCATTATCCGTTTTACCTGGGATGAAACAGAAGTTGTTGCCCCATTTGAAATTTTAATTAAGTAAAAGCTTTCTAAGGAAACAATGAAAGGACAAGCATAAACAAAGCTTCGCGAGATAATATTTCCAATCAATGCCTTTTATGATCGTGAAATCCAGTTTTATTTTAGCATTAATTTTTCTTTCGCAATTTGCTAACGCACAGAAGATTGAGACCATCTATTTAAGCGCCAGCGACAGTACGTTAAATTTGTACATTGTTGTTTACCCGCCTGCATTGCCTTGGAAAGGCTATGCATTCTTTATTCCCGGTATGTTTCAAAAAGCCAGTGATGTGTTGTTACAATCTGATTTACCTGTATATGCGGCACAACAGGGAATTCTTAGCATCATTCCAACTTTTAAAACAGGCATTGCTTCTTTTGGATTTGATACAGCCACCCAGTCTTCATTGCTTGAACATCTTAAGCATGTGAGGGCTAATCACAAACTGGATGGTTTGCCCTTTTACCTGGGAGGATTTTCTATTGGAGGTACCTGCGCAATAAAATATGCAGAACTTGCTATAAAAAATAATTACCCTGTAAAGCCTGCTGCTGTTTTTGCCATTGATGCGCCTCTCGACTTTGAGAGAGAATATAAAAACATGTTACGTGAAACCAGGCTGCCAAACAGTTCAGAAGATGGATTAGCGGAAAGTAATTATATCTTAAACCGTGCTAAAAAAGAATTTGGAGGCAGTCCGTTTGAAAATTTAGCTGCTTACTACCAGTTATCGCCTTATTCTTATAATGACTCAACCCAACTAGCTATTAAGCCACTTGTTAATTTACCCATTCGATTATACACAGAGCCGGATATTTTATGGTGGCTTGGCGAAGGAGTTGATTATTCATTAATGAATGCATTTGACTTTGCAGCTATGACCAATGAGTTAAAAAGAATGGGTAGTTCTAAAATCGAATTGATCACAACAAACAACAAGGGCTATAGGAACCCGGGGCATAAACGCCATCCACATTCCTGGAGTATCGTTGATCCAACGGACCTGGTGAAGTGGCTGTTGAATCAAAATAAATAATGACTACAGTAAAAATTGAAAAATGATAACGAATTTAAAGGTTGATACCTATGTAAACGAAGCAAAAAAATGGCAGGAGGAGATCAGGAAATTAAGGAGCATCCTGCTTGAATGTTCTTTGATGGAAGAATTAAAGTGGGGTACTCCCTGTTATACCTATCAAAAGGCTAACATCGTTTTAATTCATGTATTTAAAGAATACTGTGCCCTTTTATTTTTTAAAGGAGCCTTGCTGCAAGATCCAAAGAAGATGCTGGTTCAACAATCAGAAAATGTACAGGCTGCCCGCCAGTTAAGATTCACCGATGCTGGTAAAATAATTGAACAGGAAGCAGATATTAAAGCTTACCTATTTGAAGCCATCGAAGTGGAAAAAGCAGGTCTGAAAGTGAATTTTAAAAAACATACAGAACTGCTGTATCCTGCAGAATTTCAAAATAAACTAAATGAAATTTCGGCGTTGAAAAGTGCGTTTGATGCACTAACACCTGGAAGACAAAGAGCATACAATCTTTATTTTTCTGCGCCCAAACAATCCAAAACCCGGGAGTTGAGAATTGAAAAATGTATTCCCAAAATCATGAAAGGAAAGGGCTTAATGGATCAATAAAACTAAAAACAATGTGCATGAACCGTGTTTAAAATACAGGTTTTCTTCCTACAAATCTTACTACTGCACCTTTTCCTACATGGTATTTTCCCTCGTCCAGCAGGATTTCCATTTCTTGTAATACAGTAAAGTCGTATCCATTGAAATCGTTCCTTATTTCATCTGCAGAATACAACATCTCAATGTTTTTCGGACCACCAACTTCTGGATTAAGTTTGTTTAGTTCAATATGTTTTCTACTAAAAGCTTCAAAAAGAATTACACCTCCGGGCTTAAGATAACTATCCAGCTTCTTATGAAAAGCAGCTTTCTTCTCTGCTGCGAAATGAGCATACACCAGGCCTATAGCATCAAAGGAATTACTTTCAAAACTAAGTTCCTGCAAATCACCAACCATATAGTCGATAGCAACATTATATTCCTCCGCAAGTTCCAGTGCCTTTGACTTACCCGCTAAACTAAGATCAAAGGCTGTTACCTGCCAGCCCAAAACAGCTGCAAATACACCATTGCGCCCCTCTCCTTCAGCCGGCATCAGTATCGATCCTGGTCTAAATTGCTGAATCCATTCTTTAAAGAAAAGGTTGGGGGCTTTTCCATAAGCATGTCCCTGCCCTTCATAGCGATCATCCCAACTATTCTTATATTGTTCATCCCAAACCTGGCTCATAATTTTCGTTTTAAAAAGTTTGCATTCATTCAATTACTGCAGTTTCGGTTCACCACATTTACCAGCGAATAAACACAGCATCCTGTTTATAAAAGGCACCCCAACAAATACCATCCATGGGACCAATATAATAGTAAGGAAAAAGGTTCGCACATAAATTGGCAAAACTGACAACTGTGCTCCAAAAAGGTATAGAAACACTGTAATTGAAGGGTAAATAGCCAGCCATGTTTTCAGCGCTGCCATTAATTTTATTTTCGCTTTCATGATATCAAAAAAATTTTTAATTAAAATTCATTGTGTTGAATGCAAAAGTAATTTCAACCGCAGCAAAGACGATAGGACAAACTGTTAGTTCTATGGTATTTATTTGCAGTTTTTTCTGAATACCTCCGGGGAAAAGCCAGTTTGTTTCTTAAAAAACCTGGTAAAATAGGAAACGTCAGCATACCCCAGATGATCTGCAATTTGATTCACCTGCATACTTGTTGCCAATAGCCATCTTTTTGCCTCCAGCATTATTTGTTCATCAATAAGCGCTGAAGCAGACTGACCCAGTAATTTCTTCGTAATTGCGTTAAGCTGGTAATTGGAAAGGTGCATCAAACCGGCATAATCTTTCACTAGCTTATAAGATGAAATATGCTGATCTAATAACCTGGTAAATAATTCAAGTTGCTCCTGCAAATAAAAGTTGGAATCAGTATATTTATATACCTGGCTCTGCCGGGTCAATTCAATAAAACTTATTTCCAGGTATGCTTTGATAACGGTTTTATAACTTACTGCTTCCAACAAATATTCTTCATAAATATTCTCCATCAACCGTAAGAATTTTTGAAAAATATCTGCCTGCAGCTGGTAATGGTTAATTTGTATCGAGCGTAACAACTGATAAAATGAATTATTACCTGGAGAATCGAAAGCGGGTTTGATTTGTATTAAAAAGCCTGTGCTGCCTGTTTTAAGTTTTAATTGATGAACCTGCCCCGGTCGCAGGAAGAAAATAACATTGTTGCTGATGTTGTAAGGTGCAAAATCGATCACATGACTGCCCGCACCAGTTGAAATTACCAGTAGGTAAAAAAATTCATGCCGGTGCAATTCCTGTACCATGTCTTCCTCTGTCAGTAATGACTCGATTTTTCGTATGCTAAAGTTTCCAACAACATCATTCTCGGTTCTTACTGATTTGATTTTCCTTACCGGTATTTTGTTCATGATACATAAAATGCTTACATCAAAAATAAAACTTAATGAAGTCTCCTATGTATTTGCATTTTCTGATGATTTATATCATTTCAAATTGTCAGGTTTGCGCTTCCTTGTTGTACTTACCCCTATAATCAAGGGGTGAAAGACCAGTTATCTTTTTGAAGACTTCCCTAAATGCCTTTACGTCAGAATAACCAACTTCATACATCACTTCGTTGATAGTTTTACGACTGTTTTCAAATGCTTTTTTTGCTGATTCTATTTTTACCCTTTGTGCATATTCAACCGGTGTATTACCCGTTGCTTTAATAAATCTCCTGTCAAAATTTCGCCGGCCAACAGAAAACAAGGAAGACAAATGTTCTACAGAGATCTTCTCTGCTAGTTTACTTTCAATATATGCCTGTGCATCCTTCACCATATCATCACTATGTAATTTCTGCCCTGTAAAAATGGAAAATGAAGACTGGCTATTCCTGTCTATTTCAATTTGAAAAACCTTGGAACAAAAAATAGCTGTTTGCCTGTCATAATATTTTTCTACGAGGTAAATAATAAGATTAAGAAATGAATAGGCACCACCATTTGTATAAATTCCGTTTTCATCTGTTATTAACCTGCCTTGCTGCAAATTTACTTTTGGGAACATGGCTCTGAATGTATCTGCAGCAGCCCAATGGGTAGAACAACTTTTTCCGTCGAGCAGCCCAGAAGATGCAAGCATAAATGCACCGGTACAAATGCTTGCAATTTCAGCTCCGTTTTTATATTGATTAGCTATCCAGTCAACCAATAACTGGTTTTCAATTATGGCTTTTTTATAATTGTGATTTAGAGATGGAATTATAACCAGGTGGGTTTTAGTAATTGCCGAAATATGCGTATGAGGCTTAACCGAAAATAAACCACCATAGAAATCAACCTCTTTTGAAATACCAGCCAATTCAATTTTAAACATCTCTCTTTTGCCATTTTCTTTGAAATATGTATTGGCCCGTGAAAAGATTTTATAAGCCCCAACAATACTGCTTAGATTATTTTCTCCATTGGGCACTAAAATAGTGAGGTGTTTCATTAACATTTTTTGTAAAGTTAGATAATTAGTTTGTCCAAATCAACCCGCTAGAAAGTCCATTTAGCACCCCTTCCGTCTCAAAACCAGGCAATACATTTGTAGTTGTAACTTGCTTCTCCTTTGTGAATGCCGATGTGTTAATGAATGCGGCAATACCATAACAAATAAAAAAACAAACTATGGCCACAGCAGATTTTACCACAACCATCTTGGTAAACCAGTCACCTCAAAAAGCATATGAATCGATCAATAATGTACGCGGTTGGTGGTCGGAAGAAATTGAAGGTGGCACCAGCGAACCAGGTGATGTTTTTAAATATCATTTCGAAGATGTTCATCGCTGTGAAATGAAATTGATTGAAGTAATACCTGCCAAAAGAATAGTTTGGCTTGTGCTTGACAATTATTTCAAGTTCACAAAAGATCAAAGCGAGTGGAAAGGCACGAAAATAATTTTTGAGCTTACTGAAAAAGAAGGCAACACAGAAATTCGTTTTACGCACCAGGGCCTGGTGCCAGCACATGAATGTTATGAAATTTGCCACAGTGCATGGACAAACTATATTCAAAATAGCTTGCATGGTTTAATAACCAACGGCAAAGGCAAACCAAACGGAAAAGAGAAGCCACAGACCAAAAACGAAAAGCAACTATTAAGAGAGAATGCAGTTGAAGTAAAAAACAAATAACAAAGAAGGATGAATATGCAAGACTATCAAACAATGATCACCGTAATCGCTTCACCTTTTGAAGCATTTGAAAGCATCAATAATGTTAAAAAATGGTGGACCGAAAACCTGGAAGGAAATACGCATAATTTAAATGATGAGTTTACAGTTCAATTTGGTGATGTTCATTATTCAAAACAAAAAATAGAGGAAATTATTCCAGGTAAAAAAGTTGTTTGGCTTGTTACTGAAAGCAAACTGTCTTTTGTTGCTAACAAACAGGAATGGACAAACACAAAAGTTATTTTTGAAATTGAAGACAAAGGTGGTCAAACTCAAATACAATTTATGCATATTGGCCTCGTCCCTGCAACCGAATGTTTTGATGCTTGTTCAAATGCATGGAGCCAATACATTCATCAAAGTTTATTAAGCCTCGTAAATACCGGGCAAGGACAGCCAACCAGGAAGGATGTTGTAAGCCCGGGCAAAATATAAATTTATCGCTAATCATAATTAATCCTCCGGTAAATAGAATTGCGGAGGATTTTTTTTGCCTCTTTCATATGCGGCAGGCAATTTAAGTAAACCTAAACAATCCCATTTAACAGTGTATTTTTTCTCGTTACATGTTTTTCTTTGGCGAATTAGTCACAATGCTAAACAATAACAGGTGCAGTGCAGTCATTGAACCTCTATTTTCAGGTACTGATAGCAGGAAATCATAAGTTTGCTTTTATCCTGCAAACAAACATAAAAATTAAACCTGGTGACAACTGAAGAAGCGGACTTATTCAACTTATATTTTCAAAAAAATACTGCCTATTACCAGGACAAACTAGCAAAATATAAACAGGGTAAAAAATATACATTTAACGTTTTTGCATTTTTGTTTGGACTTTTTTGGTTCATATACCGAAAAATGTATCTCGAGGCATTTGCTTTTATAATCTTCGTTGTGGCAACAAGCTTCCTCGAAGAAATAATTGCAATCGCCACAAATGAAAATTCAAACTTGTTTGTCAGTGTTATCACTACATTTTCTATTGCTATTATCACGGGTTTTTTTGGGAATAATTTATACCTGCAAAAAGCAATTAAGACCATTACATATGCAAAAACAGGATTGCCAGACGAGGCTCAAATTAAAAAATATATTAAACAGAAAGGCGGAGTTAGTTACCTGTTCCTAATTGTGTTGGCATTAGCTATTATTTTCTTCTTTATTTACAACAATGAATTCTAGGAAATTTTTTATTCTATACCAGCAGATCACTTGTGCGTAGGATCATAAATTATCAATGAAAGCAATAACCCGTACAGTATGGATCTTATCGCTGGTTAGTTTGTTTACGGATACAGCCAGTGAAATGTTGTACCCGGTTATGCCGCTTTATTTGAAAAGCATTGGCTTCTCAATTGTTCTTATTGGTATACTGGAAGGAATAGCCGAAGCTGTTGCAGGTTTAAGTAAAGGGTATTTCGGAAAACTGTCTGACAGTACAGGACGAAGAATGCCATTTGTGCAATGGGGTTATGCCTTGAGCGCTGTTTCAAAACCGTTAATGGCTGTTTTTGCAACTCCAATCTGGATCTTCTTTGTTAGAACCATCGACCGGGTTGGGAAGGGCGTAAGAACTGGTGCAAGGGATGCCGTTTTATCCGGTGAAGCATCAATATCAAACAAGGCTGCCATATTTGGATTTCACCGTTCGATGGATACACTTGGTGCAGTAATTGGCCCGCTACTTGCACTTTTATACCTGCAATGGTTTCCCGGAAATTACAAAACACTTTTTACAATAGCCCTGGCACCCGGCATCCTGGCTGTAATAGGCACCCTATTGCTTAGGGATAAAAAACTGATTGTACAAACCAACAACCTTCCTGTAAATTTTTTTTCGTTTTTACATTACTGGGAAAAAAGCCCGGTCACATACCGGCGGTTGGTTGGAGGATTATTAGCCTTTACATTATTTAACAGCTCTGATGTATTCCTGCTATTAAAAGTTAAAGATGCAGGCATTAATGACACTAATATTATCACCATCTATATTTTCTACAATTTAGTTTATGCGATAGCTGCTTTTCCGATGGGAATGCTTGCCGATTGGCTTGGAGTGAAAAAGATCTTCATTTTCGGCTTACTACTTTTTGCAGTTGTGTATGTAGGAATGGCATATGCAAACCAGTCGTTTCATTTCTATACTCTTTTTTTTCTGTATGGCATATACGCCGCTGCTACTGAAGGTATTTCGAAAGCATGGATCACCAATATTTCGGGTAAAGAAGATACCGCCACAGCCATAGGAACCTATTCAGCTTTTCAAAGTATTTGTACCATGCTGGCAAGTACTATTGCAGGCTTGCTTTGGTTTCAATTCGGAGCTTTTTTTACATTTCTTACTTCCTCCATTGCGGTCGTGATCATTGCATTATACTTCTTATTTAACAGGTTCGAAAACGCAAACAACTAGTAAAATCGATTCCGAAACTGGCAAAACTGGATTCTTTCGCACGAGGTGAAAAAAGGGTACCAGATGCGGCAGGATGGTCAGGTTTTTCTAAACCCATATTTTGCACCATAATTGCTGATCCATATGATAACAAATACCTATTATAGGGCGATATTGTGCCTGTTTTACCTTCTTTTTTTTGAATGCCAGCAACAAACAATCGCACAAACCAGCCAGGTAAATGAATGGGCTTCAAAAACAGGCGCAACCAGCTTTCCAGTAAATACCACTGTTTTTACGGTAAAAGCAAAGACCGACACCTCAAAAGTGATTACAAAAATTATTCAAAAAACTATTGACGATTGTGCAGCAAAAGGTGGTGGCATCGTAGTTTTTAAACCCGGTGTTTATGTCACAGGTGCCCTGTTTGTAAAATCAGGTGTACAATTAAAAATTGATAAGGGCGTAGTAATTCTTGGTTCCCAAAACTTTGATGATTATCCCGAAATTGATTCGCGTATTGCAGGCATTGAAATGAAATGGCCCGCTGCGTTGATCAACGTAATTGATCAAAAAAATGTAGCCATAACTGGTGAAGGAAAAGTGAATGCCAGGGGAAAGTTTTGCTGGGACAAATACTGGGCCATGCGCAAAGATTATGATACAAAAGGATTGCGCTGGATAGTTGATTATGATGCCAAAAGAGTGCGCACATTACTTGTTCAAAACTCATCTGATGTTACACTGAAAGGACTAACATTTTCAAATGCAGGCTTTTGGACTGTTCAACTATTATATTCTACTAAAATAACGGTAGATGGTATTGTTATACGCAACAACGAAGATGGTACCGGGCCAAGCACCGATGGTATCGATGTAGATTCATCCAGCTGGGTATTAATTGAAAACTGCGACATTGATTGCAATGATGATAATTTCTGCTTAAAAGCCGGCAGAGACTGGGATGGATTGCGGGTGAACAAACCAACGGAATACGTGGTGATCAAAAATTCAATAGCAAGGCGTGGTGCAGGGTTGGTAACATTGGGTAGCGAAACTTCAGGAGGCATTCGGCATGTGCTGGCAACCGGGCTTACCGCCAATAATACCGACAATGGTCTTCGCATTAAATCGGCTACAACAAGAGGTGGTACTTTGGAATATATCTACTTTGAAAATTCAACCCTCGACTCTGTAAAAAATGTATTTCAATTTAACCTGAACTGGTATCCTGCATACAGTTATTCAGAACTACCAAAAGGCTATTCTTACGAAACCATTCCTGCCCATTGGAAATCGATGTTGCAAAAAGTTACTCCTGCAGAAAAAGGCACTCCCTATGCTAAAAATATATACATAAATAATATCAAGGCAACCAATGCCACTAACACATTTGTTGCGGCGGGATTGGAGCAATCCTTTCTGGAAAACTTTGTTTTTAACAATTGTACCATCACGGCTGTAAATGTGGGTACGCTTGAATTTACTACAGGATGGCAATTTAATAACATGAAATATACTGCTCTGAAAAAACCGGAGACAATAAAAAAAACGGGCGGTATCGAACAGGAAGAACGATTGAAAAACTGATCTCAATAAGCTGGTTAAACTTTGTTGAATTTTATAATTTAAAATGAAGAAACATATTTATATCGGACTGCTCCTCTTTTCGCTTTTATGTTTAGGTTTTTACAGGCAAAAACCAACGCTTTATATTATTGGCGATTCAACCGTAAAAAATGGTGACGGTTCCGGTAAAAACGGCCAAATGGGTTGGGGTAGTTTGATAGATGCTTTTTTTGATACAGCGCGTTTAAGTATAGAAAATCATGCAATTGGTGGACGTAGCACCCGAACATTTATAAGCGACGGACGCTGGGATAAAATCATGAACACACTAAAAAAGGGAGATTATGTGATCATGCAGTTTGGTCACAACGATGCCAGTCCTTTGGATGATACTGCCCGTGCAAGAGGCACCATTAAAGGCATAGGAAACGACAGCATTGAAATATACAATCCCATCCGCAAACAAAAAGAAATAGTATATAGTTACGGCTGTTATTTACGCAGGTTTGTTGCCGGTACAAAAGCAAAGGGCGCAACGGCAATTGTCTGCTCGCCTATTCCCCGAAACAATTTTAAAAACGGTAAAATCGAAAGAACGGAATATGCCACATGGGCCAAACAAGTAGCAGAAGAAACGGGTACCTTTTTTATTCCCCTTCAGAACATGATTGCGACGCAATACGAACAAATGGACACGGTCAGGGTGAATGCATTTTTTCCTGCAGACCATACACATACCAACAAAGCTGGCGCATTGCTGAATGCGCAAAAAGTAACAGATGGTATCAAACAATTCAAACGACTCAAATTAAATAAATATTTGCTTGCCGATTAATCTTCAATAAAACGATAAAATGAAACATAAGCTATTTTTGTTATTTGTTATTTCAGTAACCATTCTGTCTTGTTCAGGTTCGAAACAATTACCTGCCAAAAATGAAGTACTGTCAAATATGCAAAAGACCAATCATTATTTTATGGAGAAATGGCCTGATGCAGGAAAAACAATTATAACGAATAAAGAGAGGCCAAGCCATATATGGACAAGGGCAGTCTATTATGAAGGATTGATGGCATTATATGCTATCGATCAGCAAAAAAAATATTACGATTATGCCATACAATGGGGTGAAAAACATAATTGGGATTTACCGGGCGGCATTAAAACCCGAAATGCCGATAATCATTGCTGCGGCCAAACTTATCTTGATTTGTATGCCATCGACAAAAATGAGTTATATATAAAAAACATTAAGGCTTCTATCGATTCAATGGTGATTAGTGATAAAAAGGACGACTGGTGGTGGATTGATGCACTGCAAATGGCAATGCCTGTTTTTACCAAACTTGGTATTTTGTATAATGACACTGCTTACTTCAGGAAGATGTATGATTTATATGCTTATGCCAAATACAACCATGGTGGTAAAGGTTTGTATAATGCCGCCGACCATTTATGGTGGCGCGACAAAGATTTTGTACCGCCTTATAAAGCACCTAATGGAGAAGATTGTTATTGGAGCAGGGGTAACGGATGGGTATTGGCGGCGCTCGCAAAAACACTTCAGCAATTACCTGAAACAGACCCCCATTATAGTGAATACCTGCAGGATTTTAAAGATATGTGTGCTGCTCTTTTACCCATTCAGCGAACCGATGGATATTGGAATGCGAGCCTGCATGATCCGAATCATTTTGGAGGAAAAGAAACATCCGGCACAGCCCTTTTTGTATTTGGAATGTCGTGGGGCATCAACCATGGTGATTTAGATAAGAAAACTTACCTGCCTGTAGTACTAAAAGCATGGGACGCCCTTTCAAAAGAAAGTATTCATCCAAACGGAAAACTTGGTTATGTACAAGGAACAGGTAAAGAACCAAAAGATGGTCAACCAGTAAGCTACGACAATACACCTGATTTCGAAGATTATGGATTGGGATGTTTTCTACTGGCCGGAAGTGAGGTATATAATTTAAAATAAATTTTACGTAAACAAAATAGACAAGTTGACTTTACTTTTTAACCACACTGGCAAGTTCCATTAATATAGGAAACTGGCCAGGTATAATTTTTTGACTTGCTTCTTCCAGGTTAAACCAGGCGGCTTTATCTACTTCCGGAAAAATTTTTATGATTTTTGAATTGGGCGGCCATTCCATTTCAAAGAAGTTACTCGTAACTTGTTCGGGGTCGCAGTCAAATTCAATCGCCCATGCAATTACCAGTTTACCACTTTTTTGTTTTACTGGTTCTAATGGTATGAAATCTCCGGAAACTGTAAGCCCGGTCTCTTCTTTTAGTTCGCGAATAGCCGCTTCAAGTGGTTCTTCTTCTTCGTCAAATTCGCCTTTTGGAATTGACCATGCACCAATATCCTTTTTAGCCCAAAATGGCCCCCCGGGATGAACGAGCAGAACCTCAAGATCTTTCCCTGCAAACCGGTAAATCAAAATACCCGCACTTTTTCGTTTCATACTATTTCTGTAAACATGTGAAGAAATAAATGTTTGACGGATTTTTAAATATTAAATCTAAGACCATGAATAGTAAACAAAGAGTCGACCAAACTAAAAATCAACTCGTTCTTCTCTTTTTTATCTAAGTTTTAATTAAGTAAGCAGGATTTAAAAATGCCTGTAATTTTTTCCTGAAATATTTTTTTAGATACTTGCAACCTTTCAGAGTTGTATTGCATCTTATAAGTGGTTTTTCATAGAATATTGGATTTAGACAGGCATGGATTTCTATCCGCGCCTTTTTTTTATCTTGAATATTTTAGCGACATCCATATTTTAAAATAAAAATGGATTGCTTTGAACACCTGTTAAGCAACAAGCTATAAATAAGGTTATTTTGATGATCTTTTCGACGCAAATTCAGCACGATGTTCAGACGCCTGCTTTTTGTTTTGTATTTATCAGGTCATTTATGAATAGGTTGATTTGAGTAGCATAACTAAGATATATTAAGAGAACATTGCGGCAAATCTTAAGTACTTTCCTGTGACAACTGAATTCACATTGTAAGTTAATAATCTCAACAGTAATGTTACCTGACCTTGTTTTTGAATTAGAATATTCAAAGTTTATACCTTCATAAATCTTATGATCATTCAAAACACACCCGCAACGATACCGATCCTTACAATTGATAAAGCAGTTTTTTATGCTATGCCGGGCAACAGTATTTTGGTTGCTACCGATCCACCTGTTTACACAATTCTAGCCGTTACTGAAGGCATGGTGCAGCAAAGCGGTATTCCACTGAACAAATTACTTAACCAGCCATTTTTCAAACCATTTCCTGCCAATCCATCTGATCCGGACGATACAAATGCTGTGATACAGAATATTGTATTAGACTCTTTTCAGCATGTCATAAAATACAAGGAAACGCATCAGTTGCCTGCCATCAGGTATGATCTGCGAAATGACGATGGTGAATTCCTGGAATATTACTGGTCAGTGAAAAACAAACCTGTTCTGGACGATAAAGGTGAGGTACAATACATTATCCATTCTTCTGAAAACATTTCTGATAAAGTAAGGAGATCAAAACAGGAGGAAAGGATCATCGAATTAGAAAAATCGCATCATCTTTTTATGCAGGCACCTGCCATTATTGGTTTTTTTAAAGGCAGGGAAAATATAATTGAAGTGGCCAATGAGGCCATGTTTAAACTGTTTGATAAGACGGACGATATCATTGGAAAACCACTGCTTGAAGCGCTACAGGGAATTAACGAAAACTTTGTTGATATAATTAATAAAGTTCGGCAAACTGGAGATACCTTTTTGGGCAGCGAAGTTCCAACACTAATACAGCGTGCAGGAGTTCCTGAAATGCATTATTTTGATTTGGTTTGCCAGCCTGTGTTTGATAAGTTACACCCTGAGGAACCCGGCGTTTTTGCAATGTCGCACGACGTAACTGAACTCGTGGTTGCCAAAAAAAAGATCCAGGAAAGCGAAGCAAAATACCGTACCCTGTTTGATACCATGGACCAGGGTTTCTGCATAATCGAAGTCTTATTTGATTCCGGTAACAAACCTTATGATTACAGGTTTCTTGAAATAAACCGCGTATTTGAAGAGCAGACAGGCTTAAAAGATGCTGCTGGCAAAACAATGCTTGAAATGGTGCCAGGTCATGAGTCACATTGGTTTGAGAATTATGGAAAAGTTGCCTTGTCAGGAGAATCCAGCCGCTTTATAGAAAAGTCGGATGCATTGGGAAGATGGTTCGATGTATATGCTGTGAAAATTGGTAATTCCGAAAGCCGGAAAGTAGCTGTTTTATTTAAGGATATAACTGCACGAAAAAATATCGAAGAAGCAACCAGGCAAAGCGAATATAACCTGCGGAGCATGATCATGCAATCGCCAGTTGCCATGTCCATCTTTACAGGTCCGGAATTTACGGTAGAAGTTGCCAATGACCGCATATTAGAACTTTGGGGAAAAAGCAGGGAAGACATCATCAATCAACCTATTTTTTCGGTGCTAACCGATGCCCGGGAACAGGGGTTCGAAAAAATAATGCAGCAGGTATACACAACAGGTGAAAGGTTTGTTGCTACAGAGCAGCCCGTTCTTTTACCAAGAAATGGTATACCCGAAACCTTTTTTGTAAATTTTGTATATGAACCCTTCAGGGGTATAGACGGGATCATCAAAGGTGTAATGTTTGTTGGGATTGAGGTAACACAACAGGTAAAAGCACGCAAGCAAATAGAAGAGAACGAAGAAAAACTACGCATTGCTATTGAGGGTGGCGAACTAGGCACCTATGATTATTTTCCCGAGACAAGTGAATTAATTTGGTCAGATAAAACGAAGGAACATTTTGGCCTTCCGCCGGACACAGAGGTAAACATTGAATATTTCTTAAGGGGGGTACATATCGAAGATAGTAACAGTACCCTGCAGGCCTTTCTGCTGGCTTTAAATCCTGATAACAAAGGCAGGTATGAAAATGAATACCGTACTGTGGGAAAACTTGATGGCAAGATCAGGTGGGTAAAATCCAAGGGGAAAATAAGTTTTAATGCAGCGGGAAAACCCGTACGCCTGACAGGTGTAACCCAGGATATTACGAAACAAAAAGAATTGATTGCTTCGTTACAAATTCAATCGCTCGTACTAGAGCGAATGGATGAAGGTGTTTCGGTCTCAGATGAAAACGGGGTTATTTTATTCACCAACCCTGCTGAGGATAAAATGTTTGGCTATGAAAAAGGTGAATTAATTGGCCAGCATGTTTCTGTTCAAAACGCTTACGATCCGGAAGAAAACACCAGGATCATTAATGAAGTGATTGATGAATTGAAAACGAATGGTTTTTGGAGTGGTGAATTCCACAACAGGAAAAAAGATGGAACACCATTTTATTCTTACAGCTATATAACTGCGGTTCCTGTTGAAGGAAAGAACATGTTTGTTTGTGTGCAGCGCGACATTACTCTCGAGAAAAAGAACAGGGAAATTCTGATTGAAAGCGAGCACCGGTTTCGCAATCTTGCCGACCAGGTACCTATGATGGTATTTATTATTGAACCAACCGAAAATGCATCCGTCAGTTATTGGAATAAACAATGGCTCAGTTATACCGGGCAAACGTTGCAAACGGCCCTGGGTATAGCCTGGAATGGAATTATTCATCCCGACGACATTCAAATAATAGTGACTATTTACCAGGAGGCCTATGTTAATCAAAGTCCCTATTTTATTCCGGCTGTTCGTTTAAAGAATAAAGACGGAAATTTTCGTTGGCACATGTTTAAAGGCAACCCACGTTTCTTATCAAATGGCGAATTCGTTGGTTTTGTGGGGATCGGTTTCGACATTCATGAACAAAAATTAGCTGAAGAAAAACTTGCATATCGAACTGCATTACTGGAAGCACATAACCAGGCAAGTTTAGATGGCATTTTGCTGGTAGATGCAAGAGGAAAAATAATATCTTATAACCATCGCTTTATTGAAATCTGGAACATGCCGCTTTCTATTGTGAAAGCAAAAGATGACAATGCCGCCCTTGAATTTGCCATGTCGCAGCTGGTGTATCCGCAACAATTTATAGATAAGGTTAGGGAACTTTATCTAAAACCGAATGAAAGCATGCTGGATGATCTTCATTTTTTAAATGGGAAAATTATAGAACGTCTTGGTTATCCCGTTATTGGAGACGACGGTACTTATTATGCATGGTCGTGGACGTTTAAAGATATTACAAAGCAACGCCAATACGAAGCCGTTATAAAGGAAAGCGAAGAAAAATTTCGGACTCTTACCGAAACCCTTCCTCAATTAGTTTGGATGACAAATGAAAAAGGAAATTACGAGTATGCCTCCGGAAGTTGGGAAGATTACAGTGGATTAATAATAGAACATGATAATAACTGGGTACAAATTATTCACCCTGATGATGCCATAAATATTTCAAAAGCATGGGATAATAGCCTCATAACAGGTGAAAAATATGTGGCCGAAGGGAGGCTAAAAAATAAGTACGGCGAATATCGATGGCATTATGTGCAAGGCGTTCCTATTAGAGATAAGGAAGGGAAAATAATTAAATGGATAGGTGCTTTCACCGATATAGATGATCAGAAAACACTGTCGCAAAAATTAGAAAACCTCGTAGCAGAAAGAACTAAAGAACTCGCATTAAGTAACGAAGACCTGCAACAATTTGCGCATGTTGCCAGTCATGACCTTAAAGAGCCAGTGCGAAAGGTGAAAATTTTCAGCAACCGGCTTAAAGACGAATTTGAAGAGGTATTACCTGGAAAGGCGATGTCTTACATTGATAAGATCGAAATGGCTGCTAACCGGATGTATGACATGATTGATGGTGTATTACAATTTTCCTCCTTTGATGCTATGAAGCAATTGGAAGACAATGTGGACCTTAATGAAATTTTTGTAAACATTCAAACAGATCTTGAAATATTGATACATCAGAAAGATGCCATCATTGAATTAAAACCTTTACCACGCATTACAGGATCTCCAGTTTTATTAAACCAGTTGTTTTATAATTTGCTTAATAACTCCCTTAAATTTTCAAAACAAAACGAACGTCCTATCATTCAAATTTCAGGGGAGCAGGCTTCTGATGCTGAAATCATAAAATCAGGCTTGCCTCCTAATGATTACCTAAGAATTACCATCAGCGACAATGGTATTGGCTTTGACCAGGATTTCTCAGAAAGAATCTTCAAAATATTCACCCGCCTGAATGCTAAAGACAAATATGAAGGAACCGGGCTTGGCTTATCACTTTGCAGAAGAATCGCAGAACGCCATGGAGGTTCAATAGAAGCATTTGGCAAAGAAAACGAAGGAGCAATCTTCCATGTTTTTCTGCCCATTAGACAAGCGTGACAGTGAAATGTGAA
>JAZKGP010000022.1:171477-176011 GCA_040385845.1 Bacteroidota bacterium
ACTCACTAATAAACATACACCGCATATCCCCATGGTTCCAGTTTCCAGGGCATAGCAGTTGGATCTTCTTTATTCATCAGGAAAATATTTGAAGGAGTACCTTTTAACGAACTATCATCAATTTTTACAACCGCTTCCTGTGCCGACAAATTTAATACCACCAGGATTTTATTCGCTTCATACTCCCGCACAAAAGCGTATAACTGGTTAGGATTTCCTGCAGTTACTTTTCTAAAATTTGCATCCGCTGCAAGGGCCTTATTGTTTTTACGTAATTCAAGCAGGGTTTTATAAAACGCTGCCCTTTTGAATTTACCGAATGTTATTGGGTCTTTATAAAAAAAACGAATACTGTCAAGATGGGGTTCTTCCTGGCCACTGTAGATCATCGGCACGCTACGTTTCATGGTTTGTGTGAGTACAGCAAAGGGCGCATGAATGGGTCCCGGCATGGTACCATAATCTGCCTTGTTCCAACTGTTCTCATCATGGTTACTTGTAAAATACATCATCAGGGCATCCGAGGGAAATGTTGAATCTATTAAAGCGTTTACACTATCCAGGGCAAGCGGCGATTTTTTACCCGCAGCTATATCAACCATTGCATGAAAAAATTTCCATGGATAACTGATGTCGAACCCTTCTTCATGCATCCAGCTATCTTCCGTTTCGGCTACCATTATTATACTTTTCAATTGTTTTAATGCAGGTATGCACCTGGGCCACAAAAGGCCTTTCCCAACTAAAAATGCCATATCGCAGCGATAACCATCTATATCCGTGGAATCGATCCAGAATTTCATAGCTGCAATCATACTGTCAGCTACAACTGGATTGTTATAATCAAGTTTGCGGGTATCCGTCCAGTCAAACTGGGATACGGCTTTACCAGTAGAATCTTTTACATAAAAATCGGGCTGCGAAGCCAGCCACGGATGATCCGCACCTGTGTGGTTGGCTACCCAGTCTATTATAACTTTAAAACCTTTTTCATGTGCGGCATTTACCAGGTGTTTCCAATCGGCCATATTGCCAAATTCGGGGTTGATCCCCTTATAATCGGAAACCGCATAATAACTGCCGAGTTTGCCTTTCCTGTCAACTTTGCTAATTGGATTGATAGGCATAAACCACAGCGTTTGAACACCCATCTCCTTCAAACGATCGAGGTGCTTTTCAAAAGCTTTGAAAGTTCCTTCTTTTGTGTATTGCCTTACGTTTACTTCATACAAATTACCCTGCATGATCCAGCCAGGATGTCCGTCAACTGTTTTGGTGGAGTCGGCAGCTACTGTAGAATCAGCTTGTGAATTATTATTTGAAACAGGATTACAGCTTACTATCCCAATTGACAAAGCAAGAAAAGTGGCTATCGAAGTTTTTATACCAGGCATTTTATCGTTTTAATTTAAACCGAAATTATACATCTGTTTTCACTGAACCTTATTTTGTAAAAAAGCATACTACAGAAGCAGAGTAGCTAAGTCAAAATCCGCTTTTGTGCAGATCGTTTTCGTTAATCACACTTTCCGATACTTGTTAAATCGAATTGCTTTTTGTTGGTTTTCAGCCATGTTCAAAAACTCAAAATGATAGATTTGGTTGTTAAAACGAAGCTGAACTGGCATGGTTTTATAAAGGGTGTTTTTGAAACAACATGTTTATTTATGAAGAAAATCATTGCAAGTAGCTTATTTCTTAGCCTGGTATTTGTGGCAAAATCTCAGAACCTTTCTCTTGGCCCGGTTGCAGGTATCAACCATTCGTGGATGACAGGCGCAGGCGACAACAAGCATTTTAACCCCGGTGTAAACCTTGGTGCAACTATTACTTACAGCTTCAATCCTCAATGGGGAATTGGTGGCGATTTGTTCTATACCATGGAAGGAGTTAAGAATCGTACTGAAGGCAATACTGTAGTTAATACCCGTGACGCCAACCTGAATTTTATTCGCATTCAACCAAAACTCATTCACTTTTTTGGAGAGCTGGGTGACAGGGTTCGTCCAAAGTTATTCGTAGGTGGTTCAGTATGTTTTTTAGCAGGTGGTAACACAACAACTACCGTTTCTACTAATAACGAATCCGCTGATATTACAACGAAAGTAAAATCAAAAGACCTTTACAATAAGGTTGATGCCGGCCTTTTAGCAGGTGCAGGTATTAACTGGAGAATTGGTAAAGCCACCTGGTTAAATACTGACCTGGTATACAATAATGGTTTGTTAGATCTGTCAAAATCGAATAGTAGCTGGCAGGCAAGCCGTGGCGTTGCCTTTAACCTCGGCATCACTTTCCCAATTGGTACCGTTGACCCAAAATAAACTGCATTAATCAAAAAATTCAAAGACCGGCCCGTGGGCCGGTTTTTCTTTTTTATTAACTGCTGGCCCATCCTGCTTTCCTTTTCTTTGCAGCAATAACGATTGTCATGAATCTGCCACAATATTATTCTGATTACCTCGCCCTGGATACTATTTTAAATGCCCAGCATCCCGTCAGTTTTCAACCACAGCATCAGCCGGCTCACGACGAAATGCTCTTTATCATCATTCACCAGGCCTACGAACTTTGGTTTAAACAACTCTTGTTTGAAACAGAATCCGTTATTGGAATTATGCAAAAACCGGCTATTAACGATAACTCGCCGGAATTGCAAACCGTGGTTCACCGCATCAACAGGGTAAATACTATTTTGAAAGTATTGGTTCAGCAGGTTGATATTATGGAAACAATGACCCCCATGGACTTCCTTGACTTCCGTGATTTGTTGCGGCCGGCATCAGGCTTCCAGAGTGTTCAGTTTAAATTGCTGGAAGCCAGGCTGGGTCTGCCTTTCACCCAACGACACGAACAACGCTATTACACGAGCAGCCTTCGACCGGAATACAAGGAAAAAATAGAAAAAGCTGAACATCAGCCCGGCCTGCTGCAGCTTTTGAATAAATGGCTGGAGAGAATTCCATTTTTCAGTGAACCTCAACTATGGGTAAATTTCACAACAACTTTCCCCAATAATCTGGAAGCTGAATCTGCCGATAATATAAATAATGCTCCCACACTATTCTGGTCCGAATACCGGCATCGTTTATTACAAAGCCTATCAGAGGTGGAATCATCCAATTTGCAGGCTTTTGACGAAATAGTAATGGGAGTAGTTGCGGCAGATAATGTTCGCGATTGTAATTTGTCGCCAGCAGCTTGCAAGGCAGCTTTATTTATCATGCTGTACCGTGGATACCCGTTACTTCAACTGCCTTTCCAATTGATAAATGCCGTATTGGAAACAGATGAACTGTTAAGTAGCTGGCGCTACCGGCACATGAACATGGTGCACCGAATGATCGGGCATCGCATCGGAACCGGTGGCAGCACGGGGCAACATTATTTAAAGGGAGCTGCTGATAAACATTATATTTTTAAAGATTTTGCCATGCTGACAAGTTTTTTAATAGAAAGAAGAAATTTGCCTTTACTTACAAAAAAAATGGAAAATACGCTTGGGTTTAGCGGGGCGTCTATAGAGTAAAAGGCTGAACGATGTTCTGTTTTTACCCGATTTATTTAGTCAAACTAACTTCTGAAGGAAAAGAGAATTCGTTACTATAAACACCCTTAAAGCATTCAAAACCGGTAACTTTTCACCCATTGTAAATCTTCATTCTAAAAATTGGATCGTTTTAATATTTTTGCCGTTTATAACACCGCCGGGTCCTTACGAAACAGTGCATGAAAAAAATAGAACTGGAAATAATAGCATTATCACATAGCATTACGCAAACACATTCTTATGCAGTGGTGTTGGGCGAAGTAAATGGCGTAAGAAGACTGCCGATTGTGATTGGCGGTTTTGAGGCGCAGGCCATTGCCGTGGCCCTGGAGCGAATGCAACCAAGCCGGCCGCTTACCCACGACCTGATGAAAAATTTTATGCTTGCTTTTAATGTAGAGCTGCAGGAAATCATCATCAACGACTTGCAGGAGGGTATCTTTTATTCGAAACTGATTTGTTATACCGAAACCGATACTGTAGAAATTGATAGCCGCACCAGTGATGCCCTTGCATTAGCGGTACGTTTCGGTTGCCCGGTTTATACCTATGAGAACATCCTTGAGAGCGCAGGGATCCTTATGGAAGATTCACCTTCCAAAAAGAAAAAAGGCAAGGCTGAACCTGAACCAGTTACTGTTGGCAACGATGATTTTAAATCGATGAGCCTCGAAGAATTACAAAAGCTATTATCCGAGGTGGTTGACCAGGAAGATTACATAAAAGCCATAGCCATCCGCAACGAAATAGAACATCGCAAAAAGCGCTGACATTCAAACCTTCGTTTTTGTGGGGCCGGCAACAAATAAAAATAATTCAACTTTTGTTCCGGCTATTTCTCCAGGCTTTGCGCGGCGCAAAGGCCTTCCGCTCTATCCGGCAGCCCATCAGCAGAGGAATAAGACCCGGCACCGGAAGCATGCCTCTTAAAGTTCATCCATTAAAACCTGATACGGCCTGTGCTTGTTTTCCCAAATTGCAAAA
>JAZKGP010000023.1:0-221917 GCA_040385845.1 Bacteroidota bacterium
TCACAGTAATGTGGGGTTTTTTTGTGCCCATAACGCAAGTTCATGGGTCATGGTTGATAGTTCATAGATAGGAGCAGACCGGATCGGCACTGCCGATGCAGTGAGTGACCCCGCAACTGCGGGGCAAGTCACAACGATGCTAAATAGAAACCCCTGGCTGGTTACCAACAATTTACTTTAGCCAAATTCCTGTGGCATGAAATATTATATGTCCACGATATGAACTTGTTGCAAACTAATTTCCCGGCCAGTTCCGTGCTGCTGATCTTACTGGGTATTTGGCTTCTGGTACTAATAATCGCCCTGGTAACCCTATGGAAACGCAAGGATATAGTGATGCCGGTACGCTTCTTTTGGATGCTCATAATTTTTATTGCCCCTGTGCTCGGACTTGTTTTCTACTTGATTTTTGGCACAAAAAAGCGGACCACAACTTCCATTGAGAAATCGCGTCCGCCTCTTTAAATATGTAATGGCTACCACCTCGAAATTGCAGCCAATGGCGACAAATCAATTTTTCGTTGCTGAATTGTGTTCCCAGTATTTTTTGGTAGAATTTGTTTGCAAACACCGGTTTTTTGAATACAGTCCATCATGTTGTAATTGGTAGTAGAACCAGATGTAGTAACCGCCTGTGAAATGGTCATCCAGGTAAAAAAAGTGAAAAACAATTGAAATGATTTCATTAGCCTGTTTTTAAGTGTGAATGTGTGTGTGATAATTTTTGTGATTGTAAAGAACCAATATTTTAACCTGTCTTACAACCACATAAATGAGTGAGTTCAATTAACCGGCATTCAAACAATCTGGTCCTTAAATGCTTTTGCAACCGCTTCGCTTTTCGAATTTACATGAAGTTTTTCGTAGATCTTTTTGATATGTGACCGGACAGTATCGATAGAAATAAACATTTCAGCAGCGATCATTTTGTAACTATAACCGCTAACCAATAATTGCAACACTTGTTTTTCTCTTTCACTTAGGTTGTAATGTTCGCCACTGGTGCGCTGAACCGTACTAAACATTTGCAGTACCTGCGCAGCAATAGATGAGGTCATCGGAGCACCACCATTGTATGCATCAATAATGTATTCAATCAATTTCGACGGTGGTGTTTTTTTGAGCAAATACCCACTGGCACCGCTTCTTATGGCTTCAAACACGTTTTTATTATCATCAAAAACCGTGAGCATTAAAATTTTTACGTCGTTGTCAATTTCCCTGATTCGTTTCAAACCTTCTAGTCCGTTAGCACCAGGCATATCGATATCCATCAAAATTACATCAGGCTTCCAGGCCTGGACCTCATCTTCCACCTGGCTGCAATTTCGATAACCACCAACAACTTCAAACCCATCAGTACCATTCAACAGCATTGTAAGCCCTTCGCGTAATTGGCTGCTATCTTCATAAATTAAAATCTTTATCATTCTTTTTTCTTTGATGCAAACATACTTGGCCTTTAATAACCACGCAATCACATAATTGTGTTTAACCCTATAATTGTAATGTTTAAATACAAAATTGGTTAGCCACTGACCTAAGATATAACTGGTAACGGCAAACATTGAAAGGTTAGTTACTAATCAATATCAGATGCCAGCTTCGTATTTGCTTTTAGATGAAAACAAGTATGATTGTCCTGTTCATTCCATTGAATTGTTAGGATATTTTTTGTATTCATTGTATCTTCTGTATTGATCTGCTTCATCTCTCTTTTACTACTTCACCCATTCATGTAAAGTTTTCCTGGCTGGTGAAACATTAAAAAAGCTTTTTTCCAGGAACTTCTTTGTTTTCATACAAATTAAAAATTCACCGCCTGGTGCTTTTTATAGCCGTTCACCACTTGATTTTAAGATATAAAGGAGAAACTGTAACCTATTTTTAAATTGTTCGTCTAATAGAAGTAGTTACAAGAATATGCAAACTGGATTTTGATCTTCACTAACCCACAAAGTATTTCACACGTTTGTGTGGTTGTAAACCGGTTAACCAGCAAGCATATTTGTAAAACAAAAACGCACACATGATTTTTTAAACAAACACAACGTCAACTTTCTCACAGCACACACATTCACACAACACCTTATTAAGAACGTAAAGAACAATTACACACAAGCATTACCAAACACAAAACAAAACAACACATCACACAAACACTCAGATTATGAACAAACTCACACACGTACTCGCAGGTACAATGATCGTTTTAGGCGCTGCTGCTTTTGTAACTGGTAAAAGCAGGCCAGCAAAACCCAATCACACCCAAACAGCGTCAGTTAATCCTGTATGGTTTAACACTATCGAGGTTGCTAAAGGCATCACAGTTGAATTTGAATACGGCAGCCGGTTAGAGGTTTTTGTTGAGGTGATAAAGACCTTGCCACACAACTGGCCATCGTATTAGAAAACAATGTTTTAAAAGCAAGCAGTAAAAACAACCTTGCGCCATTAAAAAAAGTAACGATCAAAGTAGTAACACCTGTTTTGATCAATCTTGCAAGCCAGGAGAAACACTCACACACCAAGGACAAGGAAAATGAAAAAAGCATCAGCCAGGCTTGCGGGCAAAAGGTAACAGTTCACCCTGTGCTGATGCAAAAAGAAGTTTTCCAGGTATTTGCCGTAAATGCCTGCTAATTAAATTTCTCCGAATCACCCGTTACTTGCTTACGGAACTACAAAATGCGCCAAGACATCCCCGGAATGGATGTCTTTTTTTTGTTTTTTATCTTGCGATTTTAAATAGGTCTTCAAATAGAGAAGCGTTGCGTTAAGCTTCTGAAGTACATGATGAAAGTTTTATTCCTGTGTCAAATGGAGACGTAAATTTGATACAGTTGCCTGGAAATATTTAAATGTGAAAGCATAACAATAGGAATAGGTGATGCATAGCCATGAAAGAAATTCGTGAAATAATTAAAGCTTACGATAATGCAGTTAAAGCCGGTAAAAAAGCGGCACTGGCTGAAGTAGTGCATGTAGATGGATCTTCTTATCGCCGACCAGGTGCCCGGATGCTGGTTACTGAAGATGGAGAATTGACGGGTGCCATTAGTGGAGGATGTCTTGAAGGTGACGCGTTGAATAAAGCTATGGCCGTGTTATTGCAACAGCAATCAAGGCTGGTAACTTACGATACAAGTGATGAAGACGATGCAACAATAGGCATCCAGCTAGGCTGCGCAGGTATTATCCAGGTATTATTTGAACCAATACATTCCATTGATCAATATAATCCTGTACAGTTATTGCGGAAGGCCGCAGCATTAAGGCAAAAGTCGGTTTTGGTAACCTTGTTTTCGCTGGAGGATAAAAGAAATGAGCAAGCGGGTACCTGCCTGCTGATGGAAGAAAATGGAAATGTTACAGGAACTATTCCATATCCTGAATTAGAGCAATCGATTATAGAGGATGTTAAGAAATCTTTGAACCTGCAGTTATCGGCTTTTAAAAATTATGAAAGCAGGCATTTTTCAGTAACTGCTTTTATAGAATTTATGCAGCCACCTGTTTCGCTGATAGTGATTGGCGCGGGCAATGATGCCATACCTGTGATGCAATTTGCTGACATACTTGGTTGGGATGTACGCATAGTAGATGGCAGGAGTTCACATGCCAGGCCGGAACGTTTTGCTAGTGCCTGCCAGGTATTGGTAAGCAAACCAGAAAAGGTATTAGAGCAATTAACCATAGATGATCAAACTGTTTTTGTAGCCATGACACATAATTACAATTATGATTTGGCCATGTTAAAAGCGTTACTGAAACGAAAAGTAAAATACATTGGCATGCTGGGGCCTAAAAAGAAACTTGACAGGATGTTGGATGACATGAAGGCAGAAGGAATTGATGTAACGGATGATCAGCTACATTCTATTTATGGACCAGTGGGTTTAGAAATTGGCGCAGAAACACCGGAGGAAATCGCTATAAGTGTTATAGCTGAAATTAAAGCGGTGCTCTCTGGAAAAGCAGGAGGATCTTTGCGTCAAAAGAAGGACATTATACATGCAGGAACTACTGCAATTATTGAGAAAAAAGTGAAATAAGAAAGTGCGGATATACGAAAAAAGCAGTGATAAAATTTGTATTTCAAGATCTGATTTCAGTGAGAAATAATAACCAGGTATATTATATTATATCTATTTGCCATTAGAGCCATTTGCTAATTTGTCGTAAACTTTCTGCATTGTGCACAGCGGCAAATACATCAATATAAGGAATGGCAGCTTTCATGCCAGCTACTTCATGCCGGTAGGATTTATTGCCAGCGAGGGGATTTAACCAAATAGTTTTTTTTGATTTTTTGCTGATCACAGCCATCGAGTTTTCGAGCAAATCAATATTGCCTGTATCCCAGCCGTCACTTAAAATGATCACAATTGTTTTTGAATCCAAAACTTTTTTGCCAAATTCATTTATAAAAGCATTTAATGATTCTCCAATTCTTGTACCCCCGCTCCAACCAATATCTTCGTTGCTTAGCAATTGCATAGCATCTCTAAAGCTTTTTTGTTTGAGTATAGACGTTATTCTTAATAAATTGGTGCTGAAAACAAATGTGTCCATGTGGCGAAATACTTGTTGAAATGCATGCATGAATTGGATTAAAAATGCAGCATATAGATCCATTGACTTGCTGACATCGCACAGTACAACAAGCTTTACACGGTTGCGTTTTGGACGCTTGTGAATAATATCCAGTAACTCTCCTCCCCGGCGCATGTTTTTTCGAAGTGTTTTTCTAAGATCCGGAAGATCCATTTTATGCGAGCGTTCATAGCGCCTGCTGGTTTTTGCTGCCAATCGTTTTGAAAGCGATTTTATGCATTGCATTAATTCATTTGCTTCGTCTTCCGGTACAGATGAAAAATCTTTTTGCAATAGATTTTCGTTGGAACTGTAAGTGGCAATTTCTTCTGTTTCTTTTTCCCGGTTGCCATGAAGCCATGTGTTAATTGATTTAAAAGCTGCTTCCCGTTTTAGCTGGTTTTTATTTTTCGGTTCCGACTTTATTTTGGAATCAACCGCGTTTTCTAATTCATTCCAATAAGTAGTAAAATGATGATCAAATTCATCTGTTTGCGTTTTGGTTCTGCATAATATAGCCTTTAATGCCGATTGAAAAACGCTACGGGATGTGTAATCGATAAATTGAAAAGTTTGTAATGCCAGTGCTTCCTCTTCTGCACTTAACATAAAATTTTTGAGCCGCAGGTAACGACAAAACTGAACGATATTTTTTGATAGGGAAAGTTGTCTTTCTAACATCATGATAGTTGAATCTTGGCAATAACTCCTGTTTTTTCCATCAACTCGCTTAACGATAATTGAACTTGTCTTGTGTCTGCCCAATCTTTTAAAATCACGCCAAGCGTTTGTTCAATTATTGATTTATCAAGATGATCAATGTGCAGTGCAGTTAAAGCCATTGCCCAATCAAGTGTTTCTGCGATACCTGGTGTTTTTTCCAGTTTTAAAATTCGTAACTGCTGCATGAAACGGGTAATTTGTTCTGCCAACGCATTATCGAGGCCTGGTATTTTATTTTTTACAATCATCCATTCTTTTTCAAAAGCAGGATAATCAATATACAAATACAAACATCTTCTGCGCAAAGCTTCACTCAATTCCCTGGTGCGATTGGAAGTTAAAATTACCTGCGGAATATGAGTAGCTTTTATGGTGCCTGTTTCAGGTATTGTTATTTGCCAGTCGCTTAAAACTTCGAGTAAAAAGCTTTCAAATTCTTCATCACTCCGGTCGATTTCATCAATTAGCAATACAGGTTTTTTATGATGTGTTATTGCCTGCAGCAGTGGCCGCTTCATCAGGAAGTTTTCGCTGAAAATGGTTCGCTCTTTTTCATCAATCGATTGCTCATTGTGCTCCACCATTTTCAGGTGTAATAATTGCCGCTGGTAGTTCCATTCATACAATGCCTGTGTTGCGTCAAGACCTTCATAGCATTGTAAACGAATTAAATCTGTTTGTAATGCATTCGCCATCACTTTTGCGATCTCTGTTTTACCAACACCGGCCGGACCTTCAATCAGCAATGGTTTATTTAATTGTAATGAAAGGAAAACAGACATCGCAACACCATCATCTGTAATATAACCCTGTGATAGCAACATGTTCTTTATATCAGCCAATTGAATCATAGCAGGTACAATTTTTTCTCTTACTCCTTAAAAGCATAATAAAAACTATCTTTTCAAAGACTCAATGTAAATTCAATACACAAAAAAGTTTCCAACAAACAAAAGAATGACACATTCATTGTATTGCTGGAAACATGATACTAAAAACACTATTTATATCACTGCCATCAATGCTTTTTTCAAATATACCCTGGCTATATGCCTTCGGTATGATTCTGAAGCAAACTGGTCGCCGGAAACAAATACATCCTGCAAAGCAGCGTCAGCAGCAGCTGCAATGGATGCTTCGTTCAAAGGCTTTCCTGAAACAGCATTTTCTGCATTGCTATCCCTGAATGCATTATCGGATACACCGGTAAATGCAATATTTGTTTTTCCATCAGCGAAGCGCATAACAGCGCAGCCCACTATGGCAAAACCCGATGCTGGTTGTTCAAACTTTTGATACGTAGTTTTAATATCATCCGGTGGAACAGGTATGCGAATCGAAGTGATAATTTCTCCATCCTGTAATGCCGTTGTGAAAAGACCTGTAAAAAAGTCAACGGCTTTAATGCGCCTGCTTCCACTACTGCTTCTTACTTCTATAGCGCCATCTGCAGCAAGTACCATGGCAGGCCAATCGGCTGCGGGGTCAGCATGTGCGAGGCTCCCACCAATAGTGCCATAATTGCGAACTTGCAGATCGCCGACTAATAAACCGCCTTCCGTAAAGAAAGGGAGTTTCCTTTTTATAATGTTGTTATAAACAACATCAGCATGTGTTGTCATAGCACCAATCACAATTTCGCCATCTTCTTCTCTTATTCCTTTTAACTCCGCAACACCGCCAATGTCCACCAGTTTCGTAGGATGACTTAATCGCAATTTCATTGCAGGAATTAAGCTGTGCCCACCTGCTAATAGTTTAGTATCTGCATTCGATAAAGCGGCAAGTGCTTCATCGATAGTTGTTACTTTTTCGTAATCGAATGCTACTGGTATCATAAAAGTTAGTAGTTAATAATTGCTATTGAAAATTATTGCTGCATTGCGTTCCAAACTCTTTCAGAAGTTAATGGCATACGGATATCTTTTACTTTATGGCCGCCACTCCATAGTGCATCAATTACTGCATTTACTACAGCCGGTGTGGAACCAATGGTTCCTGCTTCGCCTGCGCCTTTTACACCTAACGGATTATGAGGACATGGGGTTACCTGGCTTCCGGTTTCAAACATGGGAAAGTCCTGGGCACGCGGCATACAATAATCCATGTACGACGCATTGGTAAGCTGGCCATTTTCATCGTATTCCGCTCCTTCAAACAATGCCTGGCCAACACCCTGTACTACACCACCGTGTATTTGCCCTTCCACTATCATAGGATTTATTACATTTCCTACATCGTCCACTGCTATAAAACGTTGTAATGCAACCTTGCCTGTTTCTTTATCCACTTCGACAACTGCAATATGGCAACCAAATGGATATGTAAAATTGGTTGGGTCATAAAAACTGGTGAAATCGAGTCCGGGCTCCAGGTCTTTTGGATATACATGTGGCACATAAGCAGTAAGGGCCACATCACCAAAGCCCACAGATTTATCTGTTCCTTTCACAGTGAATTTTCCACCTGAAAATTCAATATCATCTTCGTTAGCTTCCAATTTGTGTGCGGCAATCTTTTTTCCTTTTTCAACGATCTTGTCAATACTTTTCATAATTGCGGTACCGCCAACAGCTATACTTCGGGAACCGTATGTACCCATTCCAAATCCTATTCTTTCCGTATCGCCGTGAATAATTTCAACGTCATCCATACCAATACCAAGTTTATCTGCAACAACCTGGGCAAAGGTGGTATCATGCCCCTGCCCGTGTGAATGCGAGCCGGTATAGACGCTTACTTTCCCGGTAGGCTGTACCCGAACCTGGCCAACCTCAAATAAGCCCGCTCTTGCGCCTAATGAGCCAACTACCGCCGAAGGTGCAATACCACAGGCTTCGATATACGTTGAAAAACCAACTCCCAATAATTTTCCATTACCGGCAGATTCGTTTTGTGCTTTTCTGAAGTCTTCATACCCGAGCATTTGCAATCCTTTTTCCAATACGCCATGGTAATTTCCACTATCATACTGTAATGCTACCTGTGTTTGATACCCCGGCTGGTTCACCCCATCAAACGATGGAATAAAATTCCTGAAGCGTAGGTCAGCAGGATCAATATTCATTTCATGCGCGGCCAGGTCAATTAATCTTTCCAGCAAATAAGTTGCTTCAGGTCTACCGGCCCCACGGTATGCATCCACTGCGGTGGTATTGGTAAATACCGCTGTTACATCAATATTTATTTTTGGAGTAGTATACAAGCCCTGAAGTAAGGTGCCATGCAGGTAAGTAGGAACGCAGCTACCGAAAGTAGAAAGATAGGCACCGAGGTTTGCATAAGTTTTAACGCGGAGTGCGAGAATCTTTCCTTCTTTGTCAAAGCCCATTTCTGCCCTCGTAGTATGATCGCGGCCATGCGCATCTAATAAAAATGCCTCACTCCTTGTTGATGTCCATTTTATGGGCCGGCCAATTTGCTTTGTACACCATGTAAGCAAAGCTTCTTCGGTATAATGAAACATTTTACTTCCAAACCCGCCGCCTACATCGGGGCTAATAACCCTAACCTTATGTTCGGGGATACCAAGAACAAATGCACACATCAATAATCGAATCATATGTGGTGCCTGGTTGCTGGTATACAATGTGTAACTATCGTTGTAAGCATCATATGAACTATTATAGCATCGCGGCTCTATTGCATTTGGTACCAATCTTTGGTTTACAAATTCCAGTGTTGTTATATGAGACGATTTCGACATAGCTTCATTCACTTCTTCTATGGGATTTCCCAATGTCCAGTCGAAACAAATATTGCCTGGCACATCATCATGCACCAGCGATACACCGGACTGTGCGGCTTTAAACGCATCTACCACGCAGGGTAATTCTTCATAGTCGACCACGATTTCCTGCGCAGCATCAACTGCTTGCTCTTTTGATTCTGCAATAACAATTGCTATTGGATCGCCAACATGTCTTGCTTTATCTGCCACCAACAATGGATGCTTTGGCTCTTTCATGGCATCGCCGTTTTTGAAATTTACTTGCCAGCCGCAGGGTACACCATTTACATTCGCCAGATCGGCACCTGTAAAAATTGCCACAACACCGGGCATAGCTTTAGCGGCGCTAATATCTACACTTAAGATTTTTGCATGTGCATACTGGCTTCGTGTAAACGCTGCATATGTTTGACGAGGCAGTACAATATCATCGGTATAGTTTCCATGACCGGTAATGAACCTTTTATCTTCAACGCGTTTCACGGATCTTCCGATATAACCATTTGATGTGCTCATACAGTCACCTCCTTTTCAATTTTTGATGAAAGATCAGCAGCCATTTTATCAGCTGCATATTGAACTGATTTTACAATATTGTGATAGCCTGTACACCGGCAGAAATTTCCTTCCAAAGCTTCCCGGATTTCTTTTTCTGTTGGATGGGGATTACGTTCGAGCAAATCAGCGGCCGTTAAAATCATTCCCGGTGTGCAAAAACCGCATTGAAGGCCATGGCATTGTGTAAAACCTTCCTGCAAAACATGCATTTTATCGTCGGTAACAAAACCTTCAATAGTTGTAATGTCGCAATTATCGGCTTGCACTGCCAGGAGCGTGCAACTCTTAATAGCCTTGCCCATTAGCAGTATGGTGCAGGCGCCGCAGCCACTTGTATCGCAGCCCACATGCGTTCCGGTAAGTCGTAGAGTATCACGGAGATAATGCACCAACAGCAGCCTGGGTTCTACTGTATGACTGTACCCAACACCATTTACTTTTACATTGATTTTAATGCTCATCGGGGATAGTTTAAAAATTTATAAACGCGTTTTAATTTTATTATTTGTCGCAGATAGTCTTTTAATTAATGTGAGCTTTTTATACCTCTTTCAAATACTTCCAGTTATCCGGGGATTTTATCTTTTTCCAGCTCTTTTTCCAGGTTTGTAAAAAATTGTTTTGTGAGCACATTGGACACGCTGCTTACCACTCTTTGTCCCATACTCGCCAGTAAGCCGGTCATCTTTACGTCACCGTCGAATGAAATTTGTGTTTTGCCGGGTTCAACCGGAATTAAATCAATCTTTATGGCAGCATTTGCATTGCCAATTTTACTGTTCTGTTGCACTTTAAGTGTAAATGCTGTTGGTTCCTGCAAGTTTTCGAGGTAAAGATGTCCGGTAAAGGAGCCATTAACAGGTCCCAGTTTTATTTCGATAATAGATTTGAAAGTATTTTCAGCGGACTTTTCAAGTTTTGATACCCCCGGAAGGATACCTGCCAGGGTATTCGGATCCATCAGCATTGGCCAAACTTTCTCCGGGGGAGCATTTAAAAGATAAGTGCCAGCTAGTTGCATATAGCCCATTTATATACTGAAAAGAAATGCCTTTAAACACACAATCGTTACCTGCTGAAATCCCTATCAAGATATAAAAATTTATTTATAACATAATTATATTTCAATTCATTAATGAATAAATGAATGAATTACCAGCCATTATTAAATGGGGGATAGGGATGTGAACGTTTATTTACAGCCAGTTTGATGTATACCAAAAAGACATCCCGGTAAGGATGTCTTTTTATTTCTTTTAAGTGTATCTAAATGTTAAACCATGAGCTCCAGGATTGTTAATGCTGGTTTGATCCTCAGCAAAGGCATGGTATTTACTATCCTTTTATAGCTATTAGTTTTTTTATTAAACCAAAAGGATATGAAGAAAAGAACAAGAATTCCTGCGATTAATTTTGCAGTAACAGTAAATGGCGCACCCGTAGAAGTAGTTGCAAATCCATTTGTAACAGCCAATGACAAAATGCGATTCAGGGTAAGTTATAACGGAAGCCCGATACATATTTTTGAATGGAACGAAGTTTCACAAACTATAGAAGTAATCGACAGCGCTTCTGAAACTATTCCTTTACATATAGAACAAGTAATAGGTGATACTTTGCTTCATCGGGCAGCAGCCTAGATATGATATACACGATAAAAGGAGACATTCATAGATGAATGTCTCCTTTTAAACGTTATACTTCAAAACTTATATTCAGTTTATTTCTTTGAATTAGAAATGAAGCGAATATAAAAATATGGTCATGATCGTATGTTTTCTTTTCAGATTTCTTAGAAATTTATCCTGCTTCAGTTTATAAATTTTAAAATGTTCTTCCTCTTGTTTTGTTACCAATCAACAACCTTCAGCAGAACAAATTTCTCCTTCTGAAACGCCAGCATGTTTCAAAGTCCCAATTTCTTGCCAGGCGGTATTTAAAACTTCCAAAAAATTCTCAGGAGCTTGTGCGCCGGATATAGCATACTTATTATCAATTACGAAAAAGGGTACACCGTTTATTCCTATATCGCCCGCTAATTTCTGGTCATATCTGACATCTTCACTAAACGCATTGCTCTTAAGCATATCACGAACTACTGCTTGTTTCAATCCAATGGAAACTCCTATGCCAGTTAATGTTTCGTAATCGTCTATATTGGCACCATCTGTAAAATAAGCCTTGAATAAAGCCTCTTCTGCTTCATCTGCTAAACCATTCTTTTTTGCCGATTGTACCAGGCGGTGATCATTAAATGAGTTAGCAAGAATTGACTTGTCAATATTAAAAACAAGATCAACTTCTGCAGCAATTTTTGTTACCTGGTTATTCATTTGAACAGCCTGCTGCCTGGTGATGTTTTTACGCTCAGCCAGGTAATCATAAATGCTGCTGGTAGTGTCAGTTATTAGGGTAGGATCGAGCTCGAAACTATGCCACACAACCTCAATATTTTCTTTCCCTGGAAATTTTTCTAAGCCTCTTTCAAACTTCTTTTTTCCAATATAACAAAATGGGCATCTTATGTCACTCCAAATATCAATTTTCATTTCTATCGTTTTAATGATTCTTGTAATTGTAAAAGCCGATCATAGAAACGGTTTCTTGATACAAATGTTCAGCAATTCATTTCATGTTGGTGGTTTTAGGAAAGCTGTGCTACCTGGATATTTGCAATCAGTTTGATGTCTTCTCCCAGGGCCAATCCGCCTGTTTCGGTTAATGCGTTGTAGGTGAGGCCAAACTCTTTACGGTTGATCTTGCCTTTGATCTCAAACCCTACTTTTTTAGTACCATATAAGTCATTTTCTGAGCCACCATATTCAACATCTAATACAACAGGTTTTGTCACACCTTTCATAGTAAGATCACCATTCATTTTATAAGCACCATCATCCACTTTTGTAAATGATGTAGAAGTAAACTGGATATCAGGAAACAGTTCTGCATTAAAAAAGTCAGCGGATTTAAGATGTGCATCACGACTTTCCTGCCGTGTATCAATGCTGTTTACATCCAGCGAAAACTGGATGGCTGCATTATCAAAATCATCCCCGTCGGTAATTGCTGACCCCGTAAAGTTTTTGAATGAACCAGTTACGGTAGAAATTACAAGGTGTTTCACTTTAAAAAGTACCTCTGAATGCATCGGGTCAACAGACCATGTAGTAGTTGTCATAATTATTTTTTTTGTTTTGAAAGAGCAAAGCTAGTACATTCGCTATACAATAGTAAGTACTATACAATTGTATAGCACTATACTTTGAGATAGTAAAAAAGTCACCTATGTTCGATCAACACAAGCATAAGAATCACGAAGAGTGCACCAAAGCAATTCTACCGGTAAGGGATGCACTGGATATATTAAGCGGCAAATGGAAACTACCCATCATCATATCGCTCTCATTTGGCAACAAGCGTTTCAGCCAAATGGCCAGGCAGATACCAGGTATTACAGATAAGATGTTATCTAAAGAATTGCGGGAACTTGAAATGAACCAACTCGTAAAAAGGACTGTTTATGATTCGGTACCCGTGGTAGTAGAATACTCTATGACAGAGTATGGAAAAACATTGGGAAAATTGATAGAAGAATTACAGGCCTGGGGCATGAAACACCGCAAACGAATTATTGAAAAAGCAGAATCTGTTCCTGTATTGGAAAATTGAAAGGGAACTTTGAATTTTATTTGACAAACCAGCAACGATAACACTATCAGCATTAATGATATTGAAACTTTTTTTACATTATACTTTTTTATTTTTTCTCAGATCTACGTTATGAAAATAAAAAATCCTGAAGGCATGGGTTGACCTGTACTGGTTTCCAGCAGCCAGCTGCTGAAAGACATTCATATACCCAAATTGCAAATTATCATGTGCAGTGGTGTGGTAAGCAAACCCGGTAAAAAATCTATTCTGATCGAACACATTGTACACGATATTTTTCCCAAAATTCACATGAATTTCATCATTTAGTACAAACGAAAAAGTATTTTTTGCGAAGGCGTTTTTACTTAAAGGAACCTGGTACAAAATGTTATAACGTATTCGCCAATTGAAGTTATAGCCCGCTGCTAACTGGTCGTGGTTTAAAATTTTTCTGCGCCATCTTTCTTCCAAACGAACCCACTGCATGGTTCTTACTTTTTTATATTTTGTATGCCATTGCAATTGTTGCCACATACGATGTTCGGGCATGGATATGTTCTTGTGATTATCGGCAGGAAAATGATTTACAAACGCATACCCCTGGGTGATTTTTGTAGCATCATTTATATAATAAGTAGCGCCAATGCGTGCAATGCCCTGCGACAAATTTTTTATAAAATTCTCTTTGGTTCGCAAATGAAAGTCGGCCCAAATTCCCCAGCGATCACTCAATCTTGTTTGATTAAAATAGCCCAACCAGGTTTGTTCAACATTAGTTGTGGTTTTTGTTTGGGCTCCTGATTGTAATGCAAAGAATAAGAAGCTTAACCATGTCAGAAATCTTGTTTTCATGTATTATTAAAAAAAGGTTGTATTAGTTATCGTTGGTTAAAAGATCTTATCATTATTAAGGGATATGACGTAAAAATAGGCAAGATAGGTTTGCTGCAATTTCTTGCAATTTCACAAGGGATAATAGTTATATCCTTTGTAGTCTTTTGATAATGTAGACAATGGTCTTGCTGTATTATTCGTTAAGGAAATTGAACAACAATTTACATAACTATTGAGCGGGTCACTTATTTACTAATAGAAAAAAACCGGGAAGCTTTTACATAGTAAGAACTTCCCGGCTAAAACGATTTCCTATAATGAATAGCGGAGTGTTACACCATAAGTGCGTTGATCACCCAATACACCCGCGTATTGACCTGCATTACCACCAGCAACCAACAACTGTTCGAAATAATTTTTATCGAGCAGGTTGCGTGCCCATATAAATGCGGATAATCCCTTACTTGCCCTAAAGCCAAGCCTTGCATTTACAACGGTATATCCATCAATATTTAGAAATGCCGAAGGAGAGGGACTGGACGAAAATCCTGAACGTGCAAAGCCATCTATTGCTACGAAAAAGTTGCCATTGTTGTTCCAGGCTTTAACAGGTGTTACAAATTCGCCTCCAAGTGAGCCAGACCATTTTGAAATACCAGGTAACACACCACCAGATATGTCCTTAAAGGCTTTCTGAACACCATTTTCTGTTAAACCCGTTTCTTCCAACGGTAGCGGGGCGTTCGTAAATCTTACATATTTGCCGTCTGTATAAGCTAAAGCACCTGTAAACGAGAAATGCCGGTTAGCCTTTATACTTGCATCCAGTTCGAAGCCTTTTACATTTACCTTTTCTGCATTGGCCAGGTAACCACGATTTACACCCAACTCTGCTGATTGCACATTTGCCTGGTAATTTTTTATATCGGAGTTATGCCAAACAAAATTTAAGGTAAGGTCGTTGGTTGGATTGCTTTTAATACCAATTTCATAATGTCTTACATCTTCAGGTTTAATTACTGCGAGGTCGGTAGCTGCCTTTCCGTTTATAGTTGGCAAACCACCCACGTTAACTCCTACAGGTTTAAAACTGGTAGAATAAGTTGCAAATGCATTAAGCTGTTTGGAAGGCCTGTATGCAAGTGTAAGTTGATAAGTCAGGTTGTTTTCTTCGGCTTCGGCAACATAAGATTGATTGCTGTAGACGCCATTTTTAAAACCCTGCAGCGCTATTTTATCTGCTTGTGAGCCATTATACTTCGAGGTATCAAGGCCACCATATGTTCTTCGGTCGTACAGCGCCTCCTTTTTATCGTAATTAAAACGCACTCCAGGTAAGATGTGTAAGCCTTTAGTAATTTCCCAATCAACATTGGCGAATGCCGCAGCACTCAAAGATTTGATTGATTGCTTTGTAGTAATGCCGAATCCTTCAAAAAGACCCGGTGTTTTCCACAAAGGGCTTGTTGAACTTTGCTGAAAGCGCCAGGTATCTTTTCCCGCTTCTTCAATAGTTACGGGATCTGATTGAACTTCCTGCTTTAATCCATACAGGCCAATTACGCCACTCACCCGCGAAGAGATCTCGCCAGCATACCTGATTTCCTGGGACAATTGATCTTGTTTGGAATAGTTGCTTGATTTAGCCAGGGACTGTAAACCAGTAAAGTCCCTGTCGTTGGACGGACCCCATTTCCAATAGCGCCAGGCAGTGGTAGAAGTAAGCGTACCTGAACCAATTTTCGTATCGATATTCAATGATCCGCCGCCAAGGTCGTTGTCCGAATTCCAGTGTGTGTCGTGATCAATAAGTCGGTCGAACGGGTTTAGGCTTGGCAAACTATAATTGAGATCGGCGATGATGGCATTAAACTGGCGGTATGGTGTACGCTTAGTTTCCACCACGCCGGCAATTACCTGCGCATAGCCATCTGGACGTTGCCGCGTATTATCCAGCGCTAAAATAACCGAAGTTTTTTCTGATGGTTTGTAGAGCAACTGGCCGCGAATGCCGAAATTATTTATTGTGTTAACGCCTTTGCTGGTGTTAATATTTTCAATTAAACCGTTACGGTTTGTGCCGGAAAATGAAATCCGGCCCGCAAACTTCTTATTAAGTGCGCCGGTAACTGAAGCCTTAGCTTGTACATAACTATAGTTGCCATAGCTTAGTTCGAAGTCGGCGCCCGGCGAAAAACTTGGCTTACGCGTAGTAATGTTGAAAGCCCCTGCGGTAGTGTTCTTACCAAATAGGGTTCCTTGTGGTCCTCTTAATACTTCGATACGTTCAATATCGATAAAATCAAGCGTAGTAGCTGCAGGCCGTGCATAGTAAACTCCATCGATATAAAAACCTACTCCCGGATCCAATCCATCATTTGTAAGCCCGTATGGCGAACCCAAACCACGAATATTGATGCCAGTGTTACGGGGATTAGAGCTATAAAGTTGTACCGACGGAATGAGTTCTTTTAGCCTGTTAACATTAAAAGCACCTGCCTCGTTTGCTTTTGCACCACTTACTACAGAAATTGGTATGGGAATATTTTGTGCCGATTCCCGCCTGCGCCTGGAAGTAACAATCACTTGCCCGAGCTGGTCAGAGTTTTGTTCTAATGAAATAACCACTTTGCTTTCACTAATAACCAGTTCTTTTTTGAAATAACCGGTGTACGATACAACCAGGGTGAATGGCAACTTTTGGCCGGTTATTAAATAGAATTCGCCATTTTCATCTGTTGTAGAACCATTGGTGGTACCTTTTATGGTTACACTTGCGCCAACTAAAATATCGCTGGTGGCTGTATTTATTACTTTACCTGAAACAGTAGCATTAATTATTGGCTTGTCCTGGGCTATTAATACCGATGGTATCAGTAAAAGCAGTATCGGGAAAATAGTTATAAGTTTTTTTCTAATCACTTTAAGAAATTTTCAGTTTAAAAAAATGTGGATGGGTTAAAAAAGAGGAGCGATTTCTCCTCATCAATTTTTGACCATTTTGGAGAATTCATTAGCAAATGCACATTCGGGCGACCGACATGTTCACTGATTCGGTGAAGATTGATTTCATGCGTTTTGGTGGTTTGTTTATATATTTTAATAAAAAATAAAAAGTAAGATTTAAAGGCAATACGGGAAGATTGCCTCCATTGAGTTAATATGAGAATAAATGTCAGCTACAACAACTTTGGCAAGAGAATAATAAAACTCGCATGGTTACAACTAAGTACATTGAATTGGTGAAGATATAATTAATCGTATACTGACCAACTTTTTGATAAATTATTTTTAGAAGGACTTTACAATTATCCGGAGACTCCAAATAATTACCAGCACTCCGAGAAGGAGATAAGCTGTTTTGCGGGGCATTTTTCCGGCCAGTTTTGCAGCGAGAGGGGCAGCCAGTAAGCCACCCACGATTAGTCCGAGAATTACTTGCCAGTGTGTAACACCAATCATTAAAAAGAAAGAGAAAGCACTTGCCAGGGTCACAAAAAATTCGGTAAGGCTTACAGTGCCTATTACATATTTTGGACTGCGACCCACATTGATAAGAGTACTTGTAACTATTGGTCCCCATCCACCGCCGCCAAATGAATCGAGAAAGCCGCCCGCACCAGCAAGAGCGCTGTACTGTTTAAATTTTTTATTGACCAATTTGGGCTTAAAAGCATTGTAAATAAATTTAATACCAAGTATCATCGTATAGGTTGCCAGGATAGGACGAATGTATTTCGCCTGTGAGTCGCCAAAATAAACCAGCAGAATAGCACCTAAAATAGCACCAACCACACCGGGAATTACCAGCTTTTTGAACATCTTTTTGTTGACGTTTCCAAATTTATAATGACTATAACCGGAGGCGCCGCTGGCAAACATTTCGGCGGTATGAACACTGCCACTAATAGCTGCCGCATTAACGCCAGCTGATAATAAAATTGTAGTACTGGTAAGTCCGTAACCCATGCCTAATGCACCATCAACCAATTGGGCTACAAAACCCGCTAATATCAGCAGGGGAAAATTCCCATCCAGCTGGTTATAACTATCCACTGCAAATTTCCCGATATCTTGCAATGGTAAATAGGTGAAAATAAAATGCCCGAGAAGCATGGAGGCAAAAATTACCAATGACCAGGTAGCTACATTTTTCCACTTTCTTACTTTTTCATTTTCAGCAACCAGCACCTTTGTTATATTGTTTAGCCGTGTAACTTTTTGCTGGAAATTTCCATTTAACCTGCTACGTATAATTTGCATATTATTCAGTACATCATCCAATTCAGCTGGTAATGCATCATCTAATGTTTCATTAAGCCTTTTAGCAATTGAAGCCGATTTTCCATTAGTGGAAATGGCTAGTTTTAAATTGCCTTTATGAACCACTGAACCCAGGTAAAAATCGGAGAGATCTGGCATATCAGTAACATTCAACCATTTGCCTTTTTCTTTTGCTTCTTGGTAAATTTTTTTACTTAAATGCTGGTTGTTTATAGCTATAATAACTACTTCTCCTTCATCCAAAACCTCAGGGTCGTAGGACCTTTCTTCCAGTGTAATATTTGGATAAAGGGAAGCAAGGGTTTCAATTTCTTTGCTGATCGTTAATGCTACCAGGGTTATTTCGGTAGCAGGGGCATTTTGTAATACGGCATGAAGTGCTTCAAGGGCATCCTTTCCACCGCCAATGATTAGCAATTGCATATTTTCCAGCTTAAGAAAAACTGGAAAAAGCCTGTTTGTTTCGCCTGGTTCAGTAATGATAGATTCTGCAGATGTCACGAATATCTAATTGTAATTTATTGTACTGCTCTGAAATTATATTAAATGGAACCAGCACTTGTGAAAAGAACTTTCAACAACTAAACTTACCAGGAGCAAAATTTCGATGCAAATGGGTAAGTGGATTGTTTTAAGTACATTTATTTGGTGAAGATATAGGTGAGTCGTCAATAATCAGCTTTTTTTAAATATTTTTTCCTTTGGAAGATGAAAATCAGAGGAAGACAGCCCTGTAAAAAGTTACCAGGCTACAAATAATTACAACGATACCAACGGCTACAAACATCTTTTTAACCGGCAACTTAGCGGTGAGCATAGCAGAAAATGGCGCAGTAACAATGCCACCCAGTAATAAACCCGCCACTATATTCCAGTGGTGAATGCCGATAGTAAAAATGAATGTTATGGCACTGGCTACGGTAAGTACGCATTTAGCCGCTGTAGAACTGCCGATAACATACCTGGGAGTTCTGCCATTTTTTATGAAAGTTCCCGTAACCAGCGGGCCCCAACCACCACCGCCAAAGGAATCTATAAAACCGCCTACAAGGCCTATGACTGGTATGTTGGTTTTCTTCTTTTTTACACTGAACTGGCCATTTTCTCTTTTACCGCTAAAGGCATTCATTAAAATTTTAATGCCCAGGTACATGGTATACGCTGCTAAAACCGGCTTGGTTGCTTTCGCGTATTTTTCACCGAGGTAGGATAAGGCAAGTGCACCAATTACAGCGCCAATGATTGCAGGGATGGCCAGCATTTTAAAAAGCTTCTTATTAAGATTCCCGAGTTTATAATGACTGATGGCGCCGGTAGCACTTGTAAAAGATTCAGCAGAATGAATACTGGCACTAATAACTGGAGGAGGAATATTCAGTATCAGCAGGATCGAAGTACAGATTACGCCATAACCCATACCCATGGAACCAGCCACCAGTTCGGCAAAAAAACCCGCCAGTACCATCCACAAAAACAAATGATTATCCTTAGTAATTACAGTTTTCAGGAAATTTACATTGGAGGTTGATAAGAGAAAATAAACCGCAGTTAGTCCCGCAATTACAGCAAGTAATATTATAAAATATTTATTTACATTACTCCTGCTGGAAGCGACAACATCACTTGGTATCACCTCTTCTTCATCGGGCATTATTTCCATCAAATTACTTTCCATAGCTCTCCCAGTAGATGATAATCGTTAAGCGTTTTTGTTGATCAAACCCTTTGTAAGATCATTCAGTTGTTTTACTTTTTCTTCAAAATCGCCTTTTAAAGTTTCTCTTATCAGGTGAATATTATCAAGCATACTTTCCATTTCATCTGGTAATAAACCCGCCAAAACTTCCTTCAATCTTTTAGCAACAGTTGGTGATTTTCCGTTGGTACTGATGGCAATTTTCACACTTCCTTTTTGTACCACCGAGCTTAAATAAAAATCGCAAAGCGCAGGTTTATCTGCTACGTTTACCAGCTTTCTTTTGGCTTTTGCATCAGCGTGCACTTGTGCGCTTAAAACCGGGTCGTTAACAGCTGCAATAACTATATCTGCTGTTTCTTCAATGTCATTTGATTCGTATGGTTTTTCTATTAAAATAATATTGGGATAACCGGCAGCCAGTTCTCTTATTTGACTGCTTATTTCTTTTGCCACTAATTTGATAGCAGTATCCGGGGAATTCTGTAATACCGCGTTCAATTTTTCAAATCCAACATACCCGCCGCCAACAATCGTCAATTGAAGGCTCTCCAATTTTAAAAAGATGGGAAACAACTTATTGATAGCAATCTTATTATTTAATGATTCAATTGACGCCATTTTTATGTTCATTAAAATTATGAAGTTAATAGAAGTGACTTTATAACATGTCTTTTAATAAGCATAAACTATCTTAAATGATTTTACTAATAAGCTATACAAACAACAATTTAAGAAGTAGTAATAGTTTAACTCTATAGCTGGTGTAAAAAATTGATTCTGAAAATTGTTGCATCCGGTGCTTTCCAGGTAATTAGCATGAGTTGAGCAGATACTTCATTTCTATGGCTTAAAACCCGGCTGATGCCGCCAGAAATCCGGTTTTGATTGAAGGTTGATCTTCCCTGGCTGTTTTGGAACATTACTTCGTCACTAATATTCCATCTCCAGTTTTCTTTAAAAGATTTTCGGAAATCAACCCTGTATCTTGACCTAAAAGCAAATACCGATGTTTCGCCTTCATTCATCGTTTTATTAACAAACCACCGTTCTTCCAGTCGTAATTGCAACATGGTTTGCAGGGATGTGAGTTTGCCGAAAATATACCGGCATTCCTGCCAAAGGCGTTTTTCATTTTTCCACGCGGGTAAAGGTTTCGCTTCATAATTATCCATTCCATACAAAAGTCCGGCGCTGGTACTAAACCGTTCATTCATTTCGTATTGAAGTCCGGTGCGTATTAAAGTGTAATCGTAAAAAGCATTCTTATTGCTAAAACGAAGCTGGAGATCACTGTTCCATCTAAATTTTTTTCCTACAGGTTTACGTAAAATGTATCCAAACCAAAGGCCGGCCGGAACACGTTCTTCCTGCGCCTCAACCCCGGTTATCGTAAATAAAAGCAGCAGGGTAGTACTTATAAAAAAGCACAGTATTTTATGCCTGGATAACCAATTACTGCTCATACGCTAAGAAACGGGAACATTTGACAAAGTACGATTGGCAAAGTCACCTAATGTTTCGCCTTCGTGTTTACCGGTACTATAACTGGCAAACAAACCATCAAGATGGTTTAAAATCTGTTCTTCGTTTAAACTATCCGCCACTTTAGTATTAAGCCTGGTTCCTATACGGTCGCCACCAATATGTAAATTGTAATGGCCATAAGAAGTCCCAACCAGGCCGATCTCTGCCGCCGGGGAACGCCCACAACCATTGGGGCAGCCGGTCATACGGATGATAATTTCATCGTCAGCAAGATTGTACTTCGCGAGAACAGGCTCCAATTTTGTGATCAGGGTTGGAAGGTAACGTTGTGCTTCAGCCAATGCCAAAGGACAAGTATTAAAAGCAACACAGGCAATGCTGTTCCTGCGTATGGCAGATGCATTATCGGTTAGATTAGTTACATTAAATTTTTCCAGGATTGCGTTGATTTCTGCCTTGTCGCTTTCAAGAACATCCCCTACAGTGATGTTTTGGTTACCGGTAAAGCGAAACATGGCTTTGCCTGTTTGTGCAATTAAATAGAGTGCGCTTTTGGTGGCAGATTGCACATCATCGGTAATCCTTCCGTTTTCAACAAAAGCGGTATAATACCAAAGGCCTTTATGATTTTTGTTCCAGCCATACCAATCTTTTCTTTCTGTAAACTGGAATGGTTTCGCAGGCTCAAGTTTAAAGCCGGTACGCTTTTCAAGTTCTTCGCGATAGCCATCCACACCAAGGCGGTCGATAGTGTATTTTACACGAGCCAGTTTGCGATCGCCACGATAGCCGAAATCACGTTGTACGGTAAGCACTTCGTAAATAGCTTTCATAAAGTTCTCATCACCATTTTCTACGCTTACATAGCCCAGCACACTAGCCAGCCTGGGATAAGTTTGCTCGTTGCCATGAGTAGCAGAAAGCCCGCCACCAACAGCTATATTAAAACCTTTTAACTCGTTGTTTTCGATGATTGCTATCAATCCCAAATCGTTCGTCAATACATCCACGTCGTTGTTCGGTGGGATACCAATTCCGATCTTAAATTTCCTTGGTAAGTAGCGTTCCTGGTACAAAGGATCTTCTTCTGAAATACGTTCACCTAATTTCTCTTCGTCCAGCCATATTTCATAATAGGCTCTTGTTTTTGGCATTAGCATGGTGCTGATCTTATCGGCATAACCATGAATTTTTTCGTGCAGTGGTGAGGCAACTGGATGTGCTGCCGCAGTAACGTTTCGATTGATGTCGCCACAGGTAGCAATCGAATCGAGTTTTGCAGCATTAAAGGCTTGCAAAGTGGGTTTTACATGCGATTTGTAAACGCCATGTAGTTGAACCGTTTGGCGGGTAGTTATTTTTATAACACCCGTTGAATGTTCGCCGGCAATATGATGAAGGGCAAGCCATTGATCGGGAGTTAAAACACCTCCCGGCAGGCGCAGGCGAATCATGAATGAATAAAGCCGTTCCAGTTTTTTTTCTGCTCTTACTTCGCGGCGATCGCGATCATCCTGCAGGTACATGCCATGGAACTTTACCAGTTGCACCACGTCTTCAGGCACCGACCCGGTAATAGGTTCTTTAACTGCCGGAACAATATTGCCCCTTAAGCCGTGGCTTTCTTTTTTTATTTTTTCAACAGGCGACTGCAGGTTGTTATTTGGAATACTCATGTTGATCTTGTTGCTTTCAATTGTTCGTTAATGTGTGTGCATATTGTGTTTGAAACACGATATATAAAACTTCGAAGTCAGAGACTTCGAAGAGCCCCGGTTTTTTCGTTCGTGTTTGTTTGAAGCTGGTGAATTAATTAGCATGTGTGATTGTGTTTTAAACACAATACATAAAACTTCGAAGTCAGAGACTTCGAAGAGCCTCTTTGTTTAATAGAATTTCAAATGCTTATGCAAAAATGTATTTGTATTTCAAATCACAAATCACAAATCACAAATCTCAAATCACAAATCAGAAATTTTAGATCCTACCAGACATCTTTCGAGTACCTGCCATCTTTCGACAACTGTGCCAGGTAAGCTGTTGCGGCTTCGTGTGATAAATTTCCGTGCTTTGAAATAACATCTATCAATACTGTTTCCACGTCTTTACTCATTGGGTTTTTTGCACCGCATATCGCTATGTATGCGCCATTATTTATCCAGTCCCAAAGTTCTGCCGCTTCTTCCTGCATGCGATGCTGCACATATATTTTTTCAGCCTGGTCCCTGGAAAAAGCAAGACTTACCTTGTTCAGAACACCGGTTTCTTTCCAGCCCTGTATTTCGGTTTGGTATAAGAAGTCGGTGTTGAAATGTTGTTCACCAAAAAACAACCAATTGCGGCCGGAAGTACCAAGGGCATCTCTTTCTGCGATAAAAGAACGCAACGGCGCAAGCCCTGTTCCGGGACCAATCATAATCAGATCTTTATCATCAGGTGGAAGGTGAAAATGTTTCTGGCGATGCAAAAACATTTGCAATTGCGTATCTACAGGAAGATGATTCAGGTAAAATGATCCAAGTCCAAATTCTTTTTCTCCGTTCTTTAAAAATGTATCTGTAACAACCGTTAAATGCAGTTCGCCACTATGCGCTGCAGGGGAGGATGAAATAGAATATAACCTTGGAGCAATGGGATCCAGCAACTGGATAGCTGCAATAAATTGCTCACTATTTTTTACAGGGTAAATACGCAGCAGGTCATAAAAATCCATGCGGGTATCAGGAATTTCCTGTCCTACTAAAACGGCGTATTTTTTTACCAGCCTTTCAGAAAGATTCCTAATGTTCACCTTCTTTTTAAGCAGGTTGTAAATAAGATAACTTTCTGTTTTGTAGTCTACTGTTTCCTGCCCGGTTACACTAGCAAGGTTTAGTATTTTGTGAACCGTTTCTTCCTGGTTTTCAGGAATCACACCAGCGGCATCACCCGGTTTATAATCGAGTTCGTCGTTTAATGTGAATTCGATATGATGGGTTTCTTTAGAAGAACCTTCATCATTTAAATTGATGTTTGTAACAACAATTCCATTAAAATATTTTTTGCCTTTTTCTGCCGGTTTTGCTGCAGGGGTAACAGGTGTCGCAACAATTGGAGGCGTTGGTGCCTGTGTTAGTTTTTGCAGTACATTATTAAGCCATTCGTCTGCTTCATTTTCAAAGTCTTCATCGCATTTTAAAACAGGTAAAATACGTTTACCTCCAAGCCGGTTTAATTGTTCATCTACTTCAATTCCTGTTTTGCAAAACTGTGGGTAAGAACTGCTGCCTAATGCAAGTACAGCATAACTGGTATCATTTAATTTATCAGAAGTAGCATGCAGGTGATCATAAAATTTTTGTGCTGCGATAGGAGGGTCTCCGTCACCCTGGGTACTGATGATAACAAGCAGGTTGTTTTCCTTTGGCAGATCATGAAATTTATATTGATCGGCAGAAACCAGTTTTACACGTTGGCCGTGTTGTTTGATTTTATTGGCAGCAGTAGCGGCTGCACGTTTTGCATTGCCGGTTTCGGTACCATACAACAGCGTAATGGTTTTAGCTGCCGCTGGTGAGGAAACTTTATTGGCTGTATTTGTAATCGCATGATTATTGCCATTTATAGCAGGTAACGCGGCATTACTATTTGCCAAGCCAGCCAGGTACCCGCTGATCCAAATCAGCTCCTCTTTGGTATGCTTTTGTACCAATTCATTTATCAAATTCATTTGTGCTTCTGCCAACATAGTATTCCGATGTCTGATTTTTTGATGTCTGATGTCTGATTTCTTTTGGTCCAATTATACAGGACCTGTATTCGTCTTTTAACTCTCATTTTGCCGGACTGCCTGACTTCCGTAAGGCTGAATTTAAATCCGAAATCATAAATCGGACATGAAGACTCTAAAGTCTCATTTGTTGATGTCTGATGTCTGATTTCTTTAGCTCAGTTGTTCAGCACATGTATTCGTTTTTCAAATCTTTTTCTGTAGGACTGGCTGATGTATGTAACGCTGCATTTTAAATCAGACATCATACATCCGACATCAGCAAATCCTCTATTGTATCATCAATGCGCCCACGGTTACATGGCTGGTTTCATCAATAATAATGGCACCCCCATTGGTGCGTAGTTTTTTATACGAATCAAACTGAATTGGCGCTGCCGTTTTTATAGTTGCCCTTACCACATCATTTAATTTTACCTGTCCTTCCAGTTCAATTTGTTCGAGTGTATTTACATCCAGTTTGTATTCGATACTTTTTATTACTGCCCTAACTCTTGTGCTGTTATGTTGCAGTAAATATTTATTACCAGCCTGTAACGGCTTTTCACCCATCCAGCATAGCAATACTTCCAGTTCGTTAGATAAGGAAGGCTGATCTGCAGTAGCAACAATTATATCACCGCGACTTATATCAACATCATCTTCCAGGTGAAGGATCACACTTTGCGGAGCATAAGCTTCAGTTACTTCTTCTCTTGATCTTTCTATTTTGCTGATCTTGCTTTGCAGTCCCGACGGTAAAACGGTTACAGCATCACCAACGCGATAGATGCCACTATTTATTTTACCGGCATAGCCCCTGTAATCGTGTAGTTCTGCGGATTGCGGACGAATAACATATTGTACCGGGAAACGTGGATGCACATAATCAATGTCATTTTCAACATGTACTTCCTCTAATATTTCCAACAGCGAACGACCATCATACCAATCCATTTTTTGAGAACGGGTAACAATGTTTTCACCTAACAAAGCACTGATAGGAATATAAGTAATGTCCTTTAATCCGAGCTTTTCTGCAATCAATGCATAATCGATCACAATGTTGTTGTAAACATCCTGCGAATAATTAACCAGGTCCATTTTGTTGATGGCAACTACCACATGAGGAATAGCAAGCAACGAAGCAATAATAGAATGCCTGCGGGTTTGTTCGATCACGCCAAGCCTTGCGTCCACCAGCACTACGATGAGGTCGCTGTTGCTTGCACCTGTAACCATATTGCGGGTGTATTGAATATGACCTGGTGCATCGGCAATAATAAACTTACGGGTAGGCGTGCTAAAGTATTTGTAAGCAATATCAATGGTAATTCCCTGTTCTCTTTCTGCACGCAAGCCATCGGTTAACAAGGCAAGATCAATCTCTCCATCCTGCTTGTTTTTGCTTTGTTTTTCAATTGCTTCCAGCTGATCGGCCAATATGCTTTTGCTATCATACAAAAGTCTTCCAATGAGGGTGCTTTTCCCATCATCTACACTGCCGGCGGTTATGAAACGAAGTAAATCCATGTAAGTTGATTTGACGATGTCCGATGTCTGATGTCTGATTTGTAACTAAACTCGTCATACTTAACATTCGAACTACTATTTGTTTGCTATTGCTCTTTTTTGCTTATTTGTTTTATCAGTTGCTGTAAAAACAGCTGTTAATTCGTTTGCTTCCTGGATTAAACCATTAATCAAATCACCAGATAATAAGTCAGATTCTTCAATAACCGTTAACCAATAATGGGATTCATCTGCTTCTTCAAGAACAACTTCTATTTTATGAATAAAATCTGCATTTGATTTTGCTCTTTTAGTTGAACGATAATTGGCTCCTACAGATCCAGCTGATCTTATTACTTGTTTTCCTGTTTCAAATCCGGCCGCATTTCGTGGAAGATCTTTACAAAGTTTAATGACATTGATATGAAAGCGTTTTGTTCTTTCCACTAACTCCTGTCTTGTCATTAAGTGTAGTTTGAAATTTGTTTATGCTATAAAATTGAACAATGTTATTAACAGGTTCTAATTTAAACAGTTCTCATATTCTTATTAAAGTTCAAACGTCACAAATCAGACATCAGACATCGGACATCGACACATCTTAAAAATAACCGTTCTTCTTCCTGTCCTCCATGGCTGCTTCGCTTACGCGATCGTCAATGCGGGTTTCGCCACGTTCACTGATGCGGGTGATGGCAATTTCGCTGATGATATCATCAATGGTGGAGGCGCTTGATTCTACGGCAGCGGTGCAGGTCATATCACCAACAGTGCGGTAGCGAACTTGTTTGGTTGCAACTACATCGCTTTGTTCCCGCTGAATAAATTCCGACATAGCAATAAACTGGTCCTGGTGCACCAATACTTCCCTTTCATGAGCGAAATAGATCGATGGCAGTGCAATGCCTTCCCTCTTGATATAATTCCACACATCCAGTTCGGTCCAGTTGCTAATGGGGAATACGCGAACGTTTTCACCTTTGTTTATCTTCCCGTTATAAGTGTTCCATAATTCGGGACGCTGGCGTTTGGGATCCCACTGGCCAAATTCATCCCTAACTGAGAATACGCGTTCTTTAGCTCTTGCTTTCTCTTCATCGCGGCGGGCACCACCAATACAGGCATCAAACTGGAACTCTTCGATTGTTTCCAGCAGGGTATAGGTTTGCAGTGCATTGCGGCTGGCAAATTTTCCTTTGGGTTCGGTGAGGTGCTGTCGGGCGATAGTATCTCCAACATATCGTACTACCAGTTGCTCATCCAGTTCTTTCACAAGGTTATCGCGGTATGCAAGTGCTTCCGGGAAATTATGGCCGGTGTCGATGTGAACCAACGGAAATGGAAGTTTTCCCGGGCGGAAAGCTTTTAATGCCAGGTAAACGAGGCAAATAGAATCTTTACCACCACTGAAAAGCAGGGCAGGTCGCTCGAACTGTCCAGCCACTTCCCGCATGATGTGGATGGCTTCCGATTCCAGTTTATCTAAATAATCAAGCTTGTAAGAACTCATATGATTGATTGTACATTCAACAGGTGAACATTTGCAAAATAACGGTGTAAAATTGAATAGTGTCTAACTAAATGATGGAATGCTTGAAAAAACTATTGGTGAACATGTAATCCACATTCTTTTTTGTCAGCGTCTTCCCACCACCAGCGGCCAGCTCTGAAGTCTTCCCCAGGCCGTATTGCGCGGGTACAAGGAGCACAGCCTATACTCACAAACCCTTTGTCGTGCAATGGGTTATACGGCACGTGATTTTGCTTTATAAACGATGTTACTTCTTCTGTATTCCAGTTTAAAAGTGGGTGATACTTAGTTATATTATTGGTAGCATCCCATTCAACCTGGGTCATGTCGGTACGATTAGGTGAATGTTCGGCCCTAATGCCTGTTACCCAAACTTTATTACCCGACACCGCTCTTTGCAATGGCTCTACTTTACGAATAAAGCAGCAAGCTTTGCGATTCTCCACTGATTCGTAAAAACTATTCGGGCCTTTTTCCTCCACAAATAACTGAAGGGCATTAGCATTTGGATAATAAGCAGTTATCGTTTTGCCATATTTTTCCAATGTTGCACTCCAGGTGCTATAAGTTTCGGGAAACATGCGGCCTGTATCAAGCGTAAACACTTTAATATCAATGTTATTGCTAAAAATTAGATGAGTAATTAACTGGTCTTCCCAACTGAAACTGGTAGAGAAGATTACCTCTCCCGGGTAGGCCTCAGCCAAATCGGTTAAAGTTTGAACAGGATCTGCAGATATTAGATCGGAAATGGATAATGAATTGATGGAGGTTGATACTGACATTCTGATGATTTTATAGGTACCTGAAATTGCAAATGCTACCTGATGGTCGAAACCTTCAGCCGTTTACAACAAAAAAATTTCATTGTTTTCATCAGAGATAATTTGAAACACCATCGTTTTAGCGGTGCAAAAATAGTTACCGCCACTTTTATAACCGAAATTATTTTACACCAGGTTAGTGAACATTCCTTTAAAATTTAGAAGGGTCCCTGCTGAAACGCTTGCTACACATGGATTTGAAGGGCAATTCTATACAGCTCTGTTAATCCTTATTATTTACGCAATCGTATTAGATCCTTTTTCTTAAGGTACCTTCAATCCGCCCGCATTTAATTGCCAGCCTGTAATCCCACCTGTACGAACTAATGTATGTTGCTGGTAAGTGCCCAATATCTGCAATTCCGAACCATTTGATACCTGCTTTTTTGGCTTTGCCGTTTCAGAGGGAGAATCGTATAAAACAAACATTTTTGTTGTAACGAATGTCTGAATTGGCTTTCCGGCTGTAAGATTTTCAATCCTGGTGAAGCCAACCTGCTGATCCGGCATTTTGATTTTGTACCAGTTGTCGGTAGCCGCAACAATAAGGACGGGCGTTCTGGGAGGAAGTTTTTGCTGCGTTTTAGCTTTAATGGAAGGTGAGAAATAAACGTTCAGCGGGCGGGCATTGTAAGCAAAGGCGTGCAACAGGTTTGTATCTGCTATTACCCGTGCTGGCTGTTCTTCTTCCTGTGCAACAAATGGCAGGGGATCTACTGCAGCGCCGGTAGTATAGATTCCGAAATGTAAATGCGGCGGTGTTGTTCTGGCATTACCCGTATTACCCATCAAACCCAGCGTATCCCCGGTTTTAACTTCTTGTCCTGCACTTACCATTTGTGAATCAAGATGAGCAAAATAAAAAGTGTAGTTTTTCCGCGTTGCCCTCATGAAAACCACCTTTCCACCGAGATTATTTTCACTTACATTGGTAATATAACCAGGTGACGGCGCCACGACAGGTGTCCGGTATTTTGCAAAGATGTCGATGCCTTCATGGCTCCTGCTGCCCCCATCACGCCGGTTGCCAAAAAAGCTGCCAACCCTTGCACCGGCACCCGGTACCACAGGAAAATCTATAGACGGACCGGATGTAACAATAAGATGATATCCGCCGCTTTGCAGCAACTCCGGCTGTATACGCAACAGGTAATTACCATCGCTTTTTGCTTCATATTCCAGCGGCAGGCTATCGGTTAGAGAAATTAAAAATGCCGGGTTGGCTCCAGTTGTTTGCTGGTAAATGTCGGCGAACAAAAGCATGGTTGTTTTGGGAGTAGCAGTTATTTGAACGCGTATTTTTTGCCCTCGTTTTGCATTAAAGGAATATGCGTAGGCAGCAGGATCTTCGCCGGCAAAATACCCACGTTCCTGGAAGGGGATTGTCATTGTAACGGGTTGCAATAACGACAGTCTTGCCGCATCAGTCCAGCGTTTTCCTAATTCAGTCGTCAATAAACCAGCTTCCTGTAACTGGTGCAAATAGCTTTCGTGCGGGGTTCGTTTGGTGAAAAGTTTCGAAGCTGGCGTGGAGCAGCCATTGATTAATAACAGGGCAAGTACAATAAAGAAACTTATTAAGAATTCCCGTAGGTCATGCATTTTCTTTTGTTTGATGCATGTTCGAAAATCATGCTAATGGTGAGTGAAGTATGATACTTTTTGGAATACGTGGTAAGCTGTAGTAGGGCCTTGAACCTGTTTTTTAAATAGCCTGAAGAAGTAACAGTAGTAGATTACATCTATTCTTCCGGAACTTTCCTGCTTCTTTAAATGTTTGTTAATGAATGTATTCCCTGATCATAGAGGTTCTAAACTTTAAAAAAAAATTGGAGATAACAAAAACCTGCTATTACATTTGCGCCCAGTTCTTTAAAACAACTTATCAAGAAAGGCAGAGGGATTGGCCCTTTGAAGCCTTGGCAACCCTTTCGGATCTCTCATCCGGAAGAAGGTGCCAACTCCAGTTTCTTGTTGTGAAGGATGCTACCAGGCTTTGCCCAGGTAGCTTCGTCCATAGCAGGAGATAGAGATAAGTCAGAGATTTAGTTTGATTCCCATCGTTTAGCAACAATATTCAAGCTCATCCTGACTATCCGGATGAGCTTTTTTTTGTCCTGTTCCCTCGCATTTTTCGAACAGTTGTAAAAGATTCAGAGTAATATTTCCAGATTCGATAATCAACATTTTAAAAGATGTTGGCTATGGAATAATTTACCGGTCAATTTAAATTTTTATGTACTTCCCTGCGCCTCTAACAGTTTTCCAAAATCTTTTCAAACCGGATAATAAATACCTGTCCAATCTTTAGGATGCTTCCATTCACATTATAAACATTTTAAAATCTACAACTTACCATGAGCACGCTACATTTCGAAACGCTTCAACTACACGCCGGACAGCAAATTGATCCAACTACCAAAAGCCGCGCAGTACCTATCTATCAAACTACATCGTATGGTTTTGATAATGCCGCACACGCTGCCGATCTTTTTGGCTTGCGGGCTTTTGGTAACATTTACTCCCGCATTATGAACCCCACCAACGATGTATTTGAACAACGCATTGCAGCATTGGAAGGTGGCGTTGCTGCATTGGCCACTTCATCAGGGCAGGCCGCTCAATTTTTAGCTTTGAATAATATTCTGCAGGCTGGCGACAACTTTGTTTCTACTTCCTTTTTATATGGCGGCACTTATAACCAGTTTAAAGTTGCCTTCAAACGGTTAGGTATTGACGTTCGCTTTGGTAACGGTGATGATGTTACCAGTTTTGAACCTTTGATCGACGCAAATACAAAGGCGATATTCCTCGAAACCATCGGCAATCCACAATTGAATATTCCTGATTTCGAAAAATTTGCAGCACTCGCTAAAAAGCATGATTTGCCATTGATCGTTGATAACACATTTGGTGCGGCCGGTTTTTATTTTAAACCGCTTCAGCATGGTGCCAATATTGTGGTGGAAAGTGCCACAAAATGGATCGGCGGACATGGAACTACTATTGGTGGGGTAATTGTAGATGGTGGAAATTACAATTGGGGTAACGGAAAATTTCCGCAGTTCTCGGAGCCAAGCGAAGGATATCATGGTCTTGTTTTCAGCAACGTGTTTGGCATCGATAACCCCCTTGGTTTGCCAAATATTCAATTTGCCATTCGTGCAAGGGTAGAAGGCTTGCGTGATTTTGGTTCTTCCCAAAGCCCGTTCAACGCTTTTCTTTTGTTACAGGGTTTAGAAACATTAAGTCTTCGTTGCGAGCGGCATGCACAAAATGCCCTGGAACTTGCAAAATGGCTTGAAGCACATGAAGAAGTGGAATTTGTATGGTACCCGGGTTTGGCAAGTTTTAAATACAACGACCTCGCTAAGAAATACCTGACCAATGGGTTTGGTGGCGTATTACAATTTGGTATCAAAGGCGGTAAAGAAAGAGCGGCACAGTTTATCGACAAACTAAAACTGATCAGTCATTTGGCAAATGTGGGCGATGCTAAAACATTGGCTATTCATCCTGCCAGCACTACGCACGAACAACTGAATGAAGCCGAACAAATTGCCGCCGGAGTATTGCCAAACATGGTACGCCTGAGCGTAGGAATCGAACATATCGAAGATATAAAAGCCGATATAGCACAAGCGTTTTAAAGGCAATTTGTTGATTTCCGATTTTTGATGTCTGATTTGTGCGTATCAGCAGTTGTTGATAAAATTGGAAGTGGTTGCTTTTGGCAAATCAAATAATCAACTGACCAACAAATCAACTAATCAACTAACTAACTACAAGGGGCCGGGAGCAGCAGCTATAAACCAGCATTTGTACCGGCCCCGGGCAGTAGTGGCCGCCACGCCGCAAAACCCCACCGCACGGGCCAGCTACTGCTCCAGGGCCGGCAGCCCATCGCCGGTAGTTTAGAACCGGGCAATTAATCGCTGATCGTATATATGATCAGCCATCATTAAGAACTATTAAGAAATGAGTGAAGAAAGTAAGATATGGTTTTATAAGGGAGCAGAAGGTCTCACCCTCGAATCGGGAATAAAGCTCAATAGTTATCATTTATCGTATAATACGTATGGACAATTAAATGAAAAAGCAGATAACACGATCTGGATCTTTCATGCACTTACCGCTAATAGCAAACCCCACGAATGGTGGGATGGGTTGGTAGGAATTGGTAAACTGTTTGATCCTTCCAGGTATTTTATTATCTGCGTCAATACACCCGGAAGTTGCTACGGCAGTACAGGTCCGTTAGATGTAAATGAAGAAACGGACGAGGTCTATTACCATGACTTTCCTTTTTTTACAACCCGCGATTTAATAAGAGCCTACCAGCCGTTGCGGGAGCACCTCGGTATCCAAAAAATATTTCTTGGTATCGGCGGTTCAATGGGTGGCATGCAGTTGCTGGAATGGTCGATAGAAGAACCGGGGTTGTTTGAACATATCATACCTATTGCAACCAATGCCTTTCATTCGCCATGGGGAATAGCCTTTAATACCAGCCAGCGCATGGCCATCGAAGCCGATGGAACCTGGCTAAATAAAGATCCCGATGCCGGTATAAATGGCATGAAAGCTGCCCGCAGTGTGGCTTTACTTTCTTACCGCAGTTATGAAGGATACAGTCTTACACAACCCAACAATCTTTCGCAACTTTTGCCAAACCCAACGGGCGAAAGCGATGGCGGCGCTGCATCATACCAGCGGTACCAGGGACAAAAATTAGCCAACCGTTTTAATGCGTTTAGTTATTACACGCTTAGTAAAACAATGGACAGCCACAATGTTGGCCGCGGTCGTGGCAGCGTTGAATTAGCTTTAATGCGCATCAGGGCAAAAGCACTAATAATCGCCATCGACAGCGATCTGTTATTTCCACCTTCTGAACAACAGTTTCTGGCCAGTCATATCGAAAACGCATCCATTGTTACAATTCAATCCCATTACGGGCATGATGGATTTTTACTGGAGTATGCATTGCTCACCAGTCTTATAAACCAGTTTATCGATTCGCCTGCTTTATCCATTAACCTTTCTAACAATCATTACAATGCCAGTAAATCAGCCTGATTATCATCACAAACAACTTACCATTGGCCTTTTTGGATTTGGCGTGGTGGGTGAAGGTGTATATAAAGTTTTATTACAAACACCATCGTTAAAAGCAAGTATTAAAAAAGTTTGCATCAAACATCCTGATAAAAAAAGGGAAGCACCTGCCGAATTATTTACCAGCAGTAAAGACGATCTTTTATTCGACGAAAGTATCAACGTAATTGTGGAAGTGATAGATGATGCAGATGCAGCTTATGAAATTGTGACCACTGCGATGCGAAATGGTAAACACGTGGTAAGTGCCAGTAAAAAAATGATCGCCGAGCATTTGCCGGCTTTATTGGAATTGCAGCAGGAAACCGGGCAATCATTGTTGTACGAATCATCAGCTTGTGCCAGCATCCCGGTAATCCGCAATCTTGAAGAATATTATGATAATGATCTGTTGCACAGCATAAGAGCTATTGTAAACGGTAGCACCAATTATATTCTCACAAAAATGTTTGAAGAAAAATTGGACTATAAAAGTGCTCTTTTACAGGCACAACAACTTGGCTTTGCAGAAAGTAATCCCGTACTGGATGTGGAAGGTTATGATGCCGCCAACAAATGGAGTTTTTTATTAACGCATGCTTATGGTATAGTAGTTCACCCGCTCGAATTGTTGTTCAACGGGATACAGAACGTAACAGGGTTTGACGCAACTGTTGCTAAAGAAAAAGGATGGGTGATTAGATTGGTGGCGCAAGCTAAAAAGCTGGCCAACGGAAAGGTTGCAGCATTTGTATTGCCTCAATTCGTACAATCGGATGATCATCTTTCTTTTGTTAGAAACGAATACAACGGCGTGGTTATTGAAAGCAGTTTTGCTGATAAACAATTCTTCTATGGAAAAGGGGCCGGAAGTTTTCCTACTGCTTCGGCTGTGCTAAGCGATATCTCTGCCCTGAGGTATGATTACCGGTACGAGTACAAAAAATTATTTCATCATGAAGCTGCCGTATTAACCAATGATTATTACCTGCGGGTTCTGCTCAGTTTTGAAGATGTATCAAACGTTCCGAAAGATCGCTTTGAATGGATTGAAGAATGGCATGCAAGAGAAGACCGAAAATACCTGGTAGGCGTGTTACATGTAAAGCATTTGCAAAGCAATCAGTGGTGGAGAGAAAACAATATTTCATTGGTGTTGATGCCTGACCCGATTGTTGAAAATCTTGAACTGCACCTCGTTAAAAAGAGAAGTCTTGAACTGGCAGGTTTGCAATTGCATCATGGATTTAAACAATGGTAAGTAACTTTAATTATTGTACTTAATCTCTTCCGGCATGAAAAGATTTACAGAGTTTAAAGATTCCCTGCTAATGGATATCCCACCGGTTAATTTTTCAATTCAATTACAGGCCTTGTGGTATGATGGCAAGGGTGAATGGGAACAGGCGCATACCCAGGTAGACGATCTCGAAGATGCAACTTCTTGTTGGGTGCATGCGTACCTGCATAGAAAGGAAGGTGATAACTGGAATGCCGACTATTGGTATAGAAAAGCAAATAAAAAAAGACCGGGCATATCGTCGCACGATGAATGGGAACAGATCGTGAAAGCACTTCTTTAAAAACAGAAAAAAAGCGCAAAAAAAAGTGCGGTTTTTTTTAAAATTTATTTGTTCACTAATTTAGTGTACATTAAATTTGTCCTCTCAAGCGAATCAAATTATGAAGATGGTACAAAGCAAAGCATCGCGATGTTGCAGGTAATTAAACGGCGACAATTTTATTCTGTTGTTGCCGCTAATCTTTTCTCTTAAATCTTTTTTTAGCACTTAAAATCAACATCATGCAAACCTTACCATATCAATATAACGCTGATCTTTTCCCGCATTTAAATGCCTGGTTTCGTTACAGAACTTCAAAATTTGATGGTTTTAAACGACTACAGCAAATTTGGAACGGAGACAATTATTCTACAAACGCAGTAACAGAAATTGTAACGACTTCTGAAAACGATTATCATCCTTTGACGGCAGCAGAAGAACATCGCTGGTTAATGCTTGAGCGTAAAGCAAAACAAGAAAATTTGAGCGGGCCTGATTCCGCAGAGCATGATATTTTTTTAGAGATCAAATTGTATCATCGTTACAAAGCTGAATATCCCCAGCTTTCACACCAGGCCTTGGTGTTAATGGTTAAAAGTCTTTTATAAAATCTTATAGGATAAGAGTGGAACCTTTATAGTTACGTGGCCGAGCGGCAAGGCAAGGGTCTGCAAAACCTTACACGGTGGTTCGAATCCATCCGTAACGTCAATGGAATCAGGACTTTCATAATCAAAGCAAGCAATCGAAGCAAAAGGTGGCGTATCTACGCTGCCTTTTTTGTTTTGCAATCGGAATTGAGGAGCCGGGATTATTGTTGTTTTTTAATAATCCAATGCCTGGTTCTATACACCTGTTACTTTATATCTCTGTAATACCAAGTTGCGGAAATATACTTCTGCGCATAATTTTCCCCCTTTATGAAGGGACGCCATTATTCTGTTTAGTAGAATGTGTTGAATTACTATCATTTATCGAATTGAACCTTCGGCAGGCTATTTTAAAGGCCTTTTTTTACCAATCCTTTTATTTATTTAAACTGGCTCTATGATTAGAAAATTACTTTCACTTTGTTTTATTTTCTTAATAAGTTTTGATATTACTGCACAGGATTTTTTGGGGTTAAGTACAGGAAATTATGCGGGTGTTTCCGGCGTAATGCTGCAACCAGCCAGTATTGTTGATAGCAGGCACAAATTCGATATCAATCTTTTTTCTACCGGGCTTACTTACGATAACAATTATTTGCTTGTTAGCAGGGATGTAATCCTGAAATTCAACAGGAAAAATTTTGATCAGTACCAAACTTTTAAATCCAAATACTTGTCTGAAGCCGCATTGGATGAAAATGAAAAGGTATATTTCAATGTGCGAAATCGCATTCAGCTTCCACTAAGCTTTATGACCAGCATTGGAAAAAAATCTGCGATAGCATTAAATATTCAGTCACGCTCAATGCTCCAGGGACGTGATATCTCAACGCAGTTTGCAAAGATGGCCTATAATGCTTTTTATTATCCTCCTTTAAACAACAATGAAATTGATGCCTCCGGCTTTAGTTTAAATACATTGAACTGGGCAGAAATCGGGTTGACTTATGGCCGGGTCCTTTACGAATCTGATAAGCACTTTTTTAAAGCCGCTTTTACGGGCAAATACCTGGCTGGAATTGCTTCGTTAAACATGGCAAGTAACAATTTTCGCTTTAGTATCAATCCTGACAGTTCAGTAAATTTTACAACAGATAATTTTAAATACCAGCACAATGAAAATGCGGATTTTAAATTTTTTGACCGGAATGATTTTACTCCCGATGCCAATGCCTTTGGTTGGGATGCCGGCCTTGTATACGAATACAGGCGAAATATAAAAAATTTCAAATACATCCGCAACGATGATGAAAAATCTTACCTGGAAAACAGGCGTGATGTAAACAAGTATATTTTAAGGGTTGGTGTTTCATTACTGGATGCAGGGAAATTTAAATTTGATAAACCAGCTAACGTAGGCTCCTTTAGCGGTAATGTAACTAACTGGAATTTGCCCAATGCTAATTACAATGGCATCAATGAGTTTGATACTGCTTTAGCAAACAGGGTAAGCCTAAACCCAAACGATTCCCGTAGTTACAACGTGCAATTACCAACTGCATTAAGTGTGCAGGTTGATTTACGTTTTATAAAGGGATTTTATTTGAATGCCATGCTGTATCAGCCCGTAAGTATGGGTAATGATGGTGATGAAAGATTTAACAAGTACGGCGTTTATGCCATCACGCCAAGATGGGAAAGCAGGCATGTTGGTGTTTATATCCCTTACACCATTCCGCAGAAAAATGACTTTACAGATTACAAACAAAATATGCTGGGAGCTACGCTTCGCCTGGGTCCTTTATTTATTGGTAGCAGTAATCTCGGCAACATGTTATTCAATAAAAATCTCCGGGGTGCTAATGTACATCTGGGTTTAAAAATTGGTGTCACATATGGCAAGCCAAATAAAAGTACCCAGTTGATGGATCGTATATTTTCAAAGAAGCAGCAGGCAGAAAAAGACAGCATGTACTTATCATCCACCCGGTTGCAACGATACAGTGATAGTATAAACAGGTATTATGGTTTTGGTGCCGAAGGTAACAGGTTATTGGTCGATTATTCAAAGGGACAAATTTTTGAAAGCAGGGGTGAAAAACAGAATATAATAATCATCAACAACAATTATTTTGGAACTGCTCCGTCGAATATGGTTATAGCAGATACAGGCATGGTAAGAACAATGCTGGTTCAAAGAAATGATAGCATCCGTTACAGACAAGATAGCATCTTAATGTTGCGTAGCAGAGCCGTCTCAGATAGCACAAAAAGAATTGCTGATACGCTGGATGTTAAACGCAGGCAGTTGGACAGCCTTATTAGAAGTATGCAGCAATTAAGAATGCAGATGGATAGTGCAAGATCGGGAGATAGTTTAAATGCCGCTTATAATAGAAATAATGATTATATAAATAACGATTCTGTCATCCGTAATAAGCAAGTTCCATATGCTACAAACCGCCGCTTGATTATGGAGGGTCAGCAACGTGATACAATGTACATAAGTGATGGCAAATCAAATGTATCTTCCAGTCAAACTGGTATTAACTTAAGTGATACTATTTATACTGATAGTGAATTTGCCAGGCAGGAACGAGATAGTTTGCATAATGTAAGAGATACGGTTTATAAAAGCAGTACAGAAAGACAGGGTGATACTATTCTTAAAAAAAAAAGAACAACAACCAATACAGCTGAACAAAAACAAAAGGTAACAACCACTAAAGACAGGGATACTGTATACATCAAACAATCCACTTCACCGAATGGCAATACAAATAACGCCGCTGCCTTACAACAGCAGTTAGACTATAACAGGCTTCAACAACAACGTTCGCAGCAAAAACAGGAAGAAATGTTGAATGCCTACCTACGGCAGTCAAATAACCTGCAAAAAGAAATTAACAGGCTGCAATCGGACCTGGCGGCATCAAACAGGCTTTACAGGCGAAACAATGATGATAGAACGGTACCAATTGTGATTCAGCCTTCACCTCAAATTCAACAAATGGATCCAACGAGCCGTGAACGCTTTGCTGATACCGTTTATGTAAGGGATACTATAAGATTGAAAGATGATAGATTGTTGCAAGATAAAATAGCTGCTGACAAGCCAGTTGTTGAATCGCCTGTTGCTAAGATTGACATACCTGTAATAGTGGATACCGTTGTAAATTCAAATTTTGATTATACTTCTATTCCCGCAGATGTTTTGTTGTTTGATCTTGGCAAATCAGCTGTTCGGCCCATTTATTATAGCAGGTTGAACTACCTGGCTGGAATACTAATTCAGCACCGGCAATTAAAGGCAACTATAACGGGGCATACCGATCCAACAGGCCCTTTGGCTATTAATCAGGCTTTATCGCAGAAAAGAGCACAAAATGTTGCCCAATACCTGGTAAAGAAAGGTGTTGCTTCTTCACAATTACAGGTTGATGCGCTGGCTGCAAACGAGCCTGCTATCCAGGGTAAATCAGCATCCGCAAATAGCCAGAACAGGAGAGTGGAAATACAATTAATGCGATAAATTTCTTGCCATCAGCTACAAGTTCCAGCCGGCAGCAAAACTGATGCGGAAGCCATTAAGATTTTATATTAATATTGAAATCTTAATGGTTGTGTATGAAAATCTTTAATAGCATATTTATCATATTGTTTGTATTGTTTGCTGTGTTGCAATACAACGACCCGGACCCATATGTGTGGATACCAATTTATTTATTTGCCGCATACTTGTGCTGGTGTTCCTATCGCAAAAATTATAAACCGCAGTTATTTCAAATTGCGCTGGTAGTTTTTATCCTGTACGATCTCTATCTTTTTTTTGATAAGACAGGTGTTTTAAATTGGGCTGTGCAGCATCAATCTGAAAGTATTGTTCAGACGATGAAAGCTACTAAACCGTGGATAGAAGAAACAAGAGAATTTTTTGGTTTGTTGATCGTAATAATTGTACTGATCATTAATATGATTTACCTGCGAAAGCTAAAAACTAAGCCCGTCTTATAACACAAGTACGTTCTTTTTTTACTTTTTAGTTATTGTATTTTTTGTGACCCTTGCTTAGGTTGCCAGGCTTAAAAAAATAGCAAAAATATTTTGAGCAACCAAACGGTTGCATGTATATTTGCAACTGGTTGGTTGCTTAATTTAGATAACATGAGACGAGATGTATTCCAGGCTATTGCCGATCCTACCCGCAGGGCTATCCTTAGTTTGATTGCTATACAGGCAATGACGCCAAATGCCCTGGCCGAGCATTTCGACAGTACCCGGCAAGCAGTTTCAAGACATATAAAAATTCTTACTGAATGCCAGCTGGTTAATCAAAAACAGTCTGGCCGGGAAATTTACTATCACTTCAATCCGCAAAAAATGAAGGAAGTGGATAAATGGTTGCAACCTTTCAGGGTTACATGGGAAAGCAGGTTCAGCCAGCTTGATTCGGTATTAAAAAACATTAAAACCAAATAATCATGAGTACCATTAATGAAACAATCTACACTAAGGATCTTGCCAATAAAAAAGTAATGGTCGTCAGAGATTTTGATGCGCCGGTTGCGCTTGTTTGGCAGGCCTGGACCGATCCAAATTTATTGGATGAATGGTGGGCGCCAAAGCCATGGAAGGCGAAAACCAAAACTATGGATTTTCGTGAAGGCGGTACCTGGCTATACAGCATGGTTGGGCCCGATGGCACTGAATCGTTTTGCAGGGCCGATTTTCAAACCATTCATGTTGAAAAAAGCTTTACTGCATCGGATGCTTTTTGTGATGAAAATGGTAAGCCAACCAATGATTTGCCCGGTATGCAATGGTATAACAAATTTATTCCTACAGCTACCGGCACCAGGGTGGAAGTAGAGATCAGTTTTGCAAGCATTGAAGACCTCGATAAAATAATGGAAATGGGGTTCCGGGAAGGCTTTGCTGCAGCACATGGTAATCTTGATGAATTGCTTTCGCAGGTTGTAGTTTAAGATAGAATTTATTTGCTCTAATTCGGGACGCCTCATCTTTCCGGTTCACTAGTGATACTGGAAGGAGAGGCGTATTTTATAAATGTACTCTTCGCACGTTACAATGCGATGCAGCAGGCTTTGCTGGTTGAAAACAAAGTTTTATAAGCTTTGGATGGCCTGTTATATACTAAAAAGCTCTTGACAAAGAACTGGTTTGCAGCAAATAAATGGCTGTTTGCCTCATTGCACCTGGCTTTTGTTTTTCTCCCGGGTATATTCGTTGCAATTAAAAATGATTGTTCGGCAGAGCCGTAGCAGGCCGGAAAGTTCCCGTTTGTCTGAAACGGTTAAGCGCTATCTTGCTAAAAGGAAAGAGTTTTAACTGTTTGATTGAAAAGCAACTTTCGGCCTGTAGATCGTGCCAGTTCAGTCCTGCATTTTATGATACAAACTATTCGGGGGTACAAACAAATTTCAGTAAAACATCCATTTGCAATTGTGTTGGAGTCAACAAAAACAAGAACGGTTTTAATTCATGTAGCAGCATGGCTGGTCGTGTTTTCTTTACCCTACCTACTTCGGTTTGCATATGAAGAAAGTTGGTTGAAGAACCCCGAAAGTAAAGGTTTCTTTTACCTTAGTCTTTTTACGGGATTGCTATGGGTGGCAACTTTTTACCTTAATGCTTACCTCTTTTTTCCAAAATTATTGCATACAAAAAAGTATGCATCGTACGTAGGAGTGGTGTTGGTATTATTCATTGTGATCATGGGAATTCATGGATTTTTCTTCCGCAACCTCATTCAGTCAATGCCCTTTAGATTGGGAATTTCGGCCATCTTCAATTTACCGGCATATCTCTTATCGCTAGCTACAAGTACTATTTACCAGTTGTGGAAAGACAGGACAGCGCAAGCCAAATTGACCCGGCAAAAACAGGAAGAGAATTTAAAAACCGAGTTGTCGTTTTTACGTTCGCAGATCAGCCCGCATTTTATTTTTAATGTACTCAATAACATCGTAGCATTAGCCCGTTTAAAAAGCGATCAGCTCGAACCAACAGTCATTAAATTGTCTTCGTTGATGCAATATATGTTGTATGAAACCAACGAAGAAAGGGTTTTGCTGAAAACAGAAACTGAATACCTGAAAAGTTATATTGATCTGCAGCAACAGCGTTTTGGTGGTAAAGTAAAAGTGAATGTAACAATCGATTCGCCCGATGATTTTTATGAAATAGAACCCATGCTGTTAATTCCATTTGTTGAAAATGCGTTTAAGCATGGCGTTGGTTTGATTGAAAATCCTGAAATAAACATTCACCTGAAAACCAAAGACAACCAGCTTAGTTTTTTTGTGCAGAATAAGTTTAACAATCACACAGAAGAAGCAAAAGACAAAGCTTCCGGCATTGGCTTGAACAATGTTGAAAGGCGTTTAAATTTATTGTACAAAGACCAGCATACTCTTACTATTAATCGCCAGCGCAGCTCACAGGGTGCGCAATGGTTCGAAGTGTATTTACTCCTAAAACTTCACTGATGTTGCGATGTATTGCCGTTGACGATGAGCCACTTGCATTAGCGCTTTTGCAGGATAATATCAGCAAGGTTCCCTACCTGCAATTGGTGGCTACCTGCAGCGATGCCATGGAGGCCACCAAAGTGTTGCATGATATGCAGGTCGACCTGATGTTTATAGATATCCAGATGCCCGGTATTTCGGGTTTGCAAATGATTCAAACACTGGTGCAAAAACCAATGATCATTCTAATTACAGCTTATAAACAATATGCCCTGGAAAGCTATAATTTAAGCGTGGTTGATTACCTGGTAAAGCCGGTTCCGCTCGAACGTTTTATTGCCGCCTGCAATAAGGCAAATGATCTTTACAGATTAAAAAATAGCAGTCCTTCGGAACGCAACAAACCCGCCACCTATTTTTTTGTAAACGTAGATTACAGCTTGTTAAAGATCCAGTTTGCTGATATAATCTGGATAGAAGGATTGCGGGATTACATAAAAATACATTTGAAAAGTACTTCTAAGGCAATCGTGGTAAGAATGAGTATGAAAGCGGTGGAAGATGAATTGCCCGCTGCAGATTTTATAAGGATTCACAAGTCTTATATCGTGGCCATTGAAAGCATCACGGCTATCAAAAAAACCAGTGTTTTTATCAACGATCTTGAGTTGCCGGTTGGTGATACTTACCGGGCTGCCATTGATGCCCTTACGAGGCAATAAACGGCCATTTGTAACTGGCCCCTTTCAGCATTCTTCCTTCATATGCATTTAGATATATACCTGTTGCCGGTTATAACTAATATTAGGATTTGTATGAATATAAAGTATTTTTATGGCGTAAATACAACCTTAGCAGTTATCAAATGAAAAACGCTTTTATATTTAATGCTATGAAGTTTCCTGAACTATATAAAAACAAGCCACTTTTTGAAGGTGTAGAAATAATGCACTTATATTATATTGACAGAGATTTTTTAAGACACCTAATAAATCCCTCCATAAAATATACCTGGTTACATAAACTCCCTGTTCTTGGAACGGAATGGCAGGAATTGAACTGGCCTATATTTGGACAGGAAACAATTCCTTTTATGAGCAGACAAAAAACGATGGACGTAATTGTTGAAACAAATAGACTAGAAATAATTTATCCATTCGTCGAAAAAAATTGTACTCACATTATACAAATGGATAAAGTACCGCCATTTTATTTTCGATTAGAAAATATACATGGTAAAGAGAGATATAGACTACTGAACGAAATAGACTATTATTTTGAACTAGATAATGGCGGAGGGCAAGAGTGGGGAACATTAACGAGTTCAAATGCACAGTTTTGGGATAGACTGAATAACAATTCTCTAATTGATTGGAAGAAAATGGCACGACCGAATAACACGTGAGATTTAGTTGTCTAGTAATAATTGCTAACAAAACCGTCAAGGAAAAACTAGCACTTGAACGAGTGAACAATTATCAACACTATAAAAAATTTTAACTTGGGAAAAAACGGAATACCATTGCATCGTAGGACAAAGGAGACGCAAATCAACTGTAACATTGGGACGAAAAAGCCGTAATAAGAGAGGTAGTATTGATACTTCCAGAATTCAAGTTCTGGAAGAAAGAAGGCAAAAGAGAATTGGATACTCCATCTTTTATATAGGCTCGTTTTTATTGATTTGGACGATGATACTTTTACTTCAAACTTTTATTTCTACCCAAACACTAATACTTATCCTGCTTGCAAGCGTTATCATTGGAGTTCTTTGCTTTCATCTCATTTGGCGACGGAGAAATTTTGGAGCGATAGGTACACTATTTTTTGGTATTTTTCTTGGGATGCCGATACCATTCGGATTTATTTCCACAAATCATTATTTCAGAAGTGGTACCTCAATTTCTGTAACACTTCCATTATTAGAAGCAGGAACTCGTTCGAATAGGAGAAGTTCTTGCCGCACACCTTACGCAATAATTGAATTTCACAATATTAAAAAGCAGATTTTATTTCCTTGTGAATTTGAAAAGACAATTTCAAATTATCCAAAGCTAACCCTGGAGATTTCAAATGGTTATTGGGGTTATTCAGTTATAACCGGCAAAAGGCTGAATAAATAATGGTAGCACCTAAATTCAATAAGTTGATGTAAAGGCTGATTTTGTCAGCGTTGGTTTGGATCAAATTTCATTTTTGTCTTCTTACTGCAATACCTTTATTGTTGTTAAAGGTTCAAGAAAATAAACGCAACAAATACGTTATGTAATAAAAATATAATTATGTCGATCACAAAAGAATCAGAATTAATTGGAATGCAAAATGCAAGTGAAGCAGTAGCCCTCACTTTGAAAGAAATGAGGAAATTCGCTAAGCCCGGCATGTCAACAAAAGAACTGGATGACTTTGGCGGAAAGGTACTTAACGAATTAGGTGCGAAATCTGCCCCTCTTTTAACTTACAATTTTCCTGGTTTCACCTGTATCAGTGTTAATAATGAATTTTGCCATGGTATACCATCTGGTAAGAAAATTCTTAGAGAAGGTGATATCGTAAATATTGACGTTTCAGCTGAACTAAATGGCTTTTGGTCCGACAATGGAGGGTCATTTGTTTTGGGATCGGATATAAACAATCACAACAAACTTATTGAAGCGTCCAAACAAATTTTACATAAAGCAATCTATAGTATAAAAGGCGGCGTTCGTATTGCCGACATCGGGTTATTAATTGAGACTGAAGCTAAAAGAAGAGGGTACAAGGTCATCAAAAATTTGACAGGTCATGGCGTCGGAAGAAGCCTTCATGAAGAACCAAAAGAAATAGCTAATTACAGGGATAAATACAATCTTGCCAGGTTTAAGAAAAATTCTGTAGTTGCAATCGAAACATTTATTGCAACAACTTCCACCTATGCCGAAACGATAGAAGATGGTTGGACTATGATAGGAAATAAGGGCGGTTTCATGGCTCAGCACGAACATACAATCGTTGTTACAGACGACAAGCCGATGGTATTGACCGCGATGAATGAAATATGGGATTAAGAGAAGCCTTAGAACTGAATAATGATTTCTATAAGTTCTACAATTTTAGATTAGAACCTATTACCAGTTCTTTGATTTTTGTCTATCGTACAAATAATTTATCAAGTAAATTTTACAACGATAAGATTTATAATATATAGTCTATTTACACTACAATACTTTGACCAGAACTAAATTGGTTGTAATTTCTGTTTTCATTTTTTCCATTGTTTCCGACTTTTCTAAATTGATTAATATGAATTCGAAACTTCCATACATCCTGGCAATTTTTTTTGGACTCATTGTTCCTTTTATGCCTCAGATGGAACCTTATCCGTTTGTGCTTGGGCTGGTTTATTTTGTTGGTGGAAGTTTATTTGGTTTTTTTTGGCCGAAGGCGTCATGGCGATGGGGCGTATGGATTATGGGACCGATGATTTTCTTTTTATTGTTAAGTGTTGCATTTGCCGGACAAGTCGAAGTCTTCTTAAAAAAAGATTTACCCGTATTGATTATGGCAATCGTTGCTACTTGCCTGGGAGCTTTCCTTTTTGCCAGGTTCAAACAGAGCCGCAGAAAATTTACTGAAGAACAATTGCCAAATGCCGCATCTAATCAAAATTAAAACAGAATAGCAACTTTTAATTTACAAGATCTTACAGTCGAAATAGGATAGTGGTTATTCTTTAAAGGATGTTCCTCCTTAACGTAAAAACTTAAAGTCTGCAGTCACCTTTTATAATAAACAAATGAAAAAAATGACCTGTAAACAATTAGGTGGCGCCTGTGACCTGGTTTTTGAAGCGCAAACATTTGAGGAGATTGCAATTCAAAGTAAAAACCATGGGATGGAAATGTATCAACAGGGCGAAGAGGCGCATCTAAAAGCCATGGCCACTATGCAGGAGTTAATGCGAACTCCGGATGCTTTGCAGGAATGGATGAATGATAAACGAAAAGAATTTAATTCGCTTCCCGGTGATGAATAGCAATCTATAAATTCAAGCTTATGGCGTATAACGATAAATTAGCGGATCGTGTGCGTGAGCTGATCTTTGTTAAAAACGAGAATATCGAAGAAAAAAAGATGTTTGGTGGCTTATGCTTTATGGTGGATGGAAAAATGTGCGTTGGTGTTGAAACAAGCCGGCTGATGGTTCGGTTTGACCCGGTAAAAACGGGTGAAGTAATGGAGAAAGTAGGTTGTTCTCCTATGGACTTCACTAAGAGAATTATGAAAGGATATGCATTTGTTGATATTGCAGTTTTACAAACAAAAAAGCAATTATCCTATTGGATTGATTTGGCTTTGGATTATAACAAAATAGCAAAATCTTCGAAAAAGCAGTAGCAATTTTATAAAGACTTATTTTCTCCTCCTGTATTCTAAATCATATTGCGGCGACCAGGTGTTGCCATTATTGTTGGAAATTTCTCCCAGCTGGCGCACTTTATCCGAACCCAGGTTAAAAAAAGTAAGTTTCATTACTACTATTGAGTCTTTGGTATAACTAACAGGCGTTGTACTAAAAGTTATTTTATCCCCTTCAAATTTTCCCAGGCTATAATGCGTACTGCTGCCAACATTATCCACCCAGTGTTGCTGCCATTGCCTGGTAGATGCGTCATAGGTATTAAAGCTTTTGCCTTTGTAAGTGGTTCCGCCCGGACCCGGCATGCCGGACCATTCTTCCAGGATAATACAACTATCCAAAATGAGGCTGATTTTGCTGTCACCAGCCTTTTTACCCTTAAGATTATAAACGTCCCAATTACCAAGCCAAAAATCAAACTGGCGGTAGGTTGGATCAACACGGCATGGACTTGCAGGTGCTACTGTTTGTGACGAAACCTGGCAAACAAAAGTTAACAGGATCAATATGGTGTAAAGAGCCTTCATAAAATGAAGTAGTTTATTTGGGTAATTATTAAATGTAGTTTACTGATAGAGTGATAAACTAAAGGTCAAACTATTCCCCGCAATTTCCAAAGTCTACATTATGGCCGTTGAATACCTGCAGAAATTAATTGGTTCCTGACCGCTTGCACAATTCCACTGTACTTTTTATATTGCTAAAGTATATTTAACCAGTTAAAGGCTTCATCGAACAGTTGCTAATACCAGGAGAGTAAAGTAAAGCCAGATTTTGTTTGCCTGGTGTTCGTCATATTCAGTCAGCAGGAGTTTTACATAATCATTCAAAGTTTGAATTGTAATGGCTATTACTGGGAATTACTTTTAGCCATTAGATCTTTTCAAAAAGATCCTCGCAACACATCGCACCACTGACCTCGTATAGCCTAATAGTTTCATTTTGTCAATTTCAAAACCATGAAAAGAAGAACATTTATCAAAAACTCCTCTTTGGTAGCACTCAGCGTAAGTGCTTTTGGAGGGATACATTGGAATGGTAAAAATTTTGTAGGTGATACTGTGACTACAACCGACATCCTGGGCCCATTTTACAGACCAGGAGCACCGATGAGAAACAATATTATACCTCCCGGTTCAAAAGGCATCCCACTTAACCTGACCGGGACTATTTTTAAAACGGATGGTAGCACACCTTTAGGTAACGCCTTCGTTGAAATTTGGCAATGCGATGAAAATGAATATTATGATAATATATCTGATGATTACCTGTTTCGCGGTGCATTGAAAACAGCCGGTAACGGCAGGTATAATTTTAAGACCATTGTACCCGTGCCCTACAAAGCCAATCCTAATGATGAAGCTTCATGGAGGCCGGCGCACATACATATGAGGGTATCCTGCGAAAACCAGCAGGATTTGGTAACGCAGGTTTATTTCAAGGGGGATAAATATGTTGACAAAGACAGATGGGCATCAGCTCCGCATGCCGTGAACAGAATATTGACCATGGAGAAAAATGCAGATGGTGAAAACCAGGTGATTTTTAATGTTGTTATGAGCAATGAGTTTCCGCTTGATAATGAAGTTTATAATAAAATCACGGGGCTTTACAAAATGGAAGATGACAGAATTATTGAATTCGCACGGAAAGATGATCTATTATTTATGAAAACAAATGGCCAGCTAACTACAAGCCTGAAGTATATAGGTAACAATAGTTTTGAGGGCGGTATCGGTTTTCCCGTAGTAAAATTTGTGTTATTGCCCAAGGGTGGTTCAACACTTATTTATACCACAAAAGACAAAGTGGTTAATGGCGAAAAATATTTAAAGTATAGTGAATAGGACCTTAAGTAAACAATAATGCCCGTTGGCAAACTGGTCATTATAATTATGAAAATTTTAAACGGGTAATTATAGGTCCGTTTATCCGGATTTATATTTTGAACAGCAGCCTTATACGGGATGTTTTTACTGCACTTTTTGTTACGGTCAAGTATTCGATTCCGACATTTTCTTTCCAATATGTTCCATTACTTCATTGAATTCTTTTGAGGGATTAAAATCGAGTATTTTAATATTTTTCAATATTATCCCTGTATGTCCCGGTGGTAAATAAAATACATCACCGGCTTCTAATGTTTCCTCCATGCCGTCGTCATATTTAACCAGCATGGACCCTTCTAAAATATAACCCCAATGCGGGCAATGGCAACTGTTATTTTGTAATCCTTTTAGTAGTGGCCCGATATCAGTACCAGCAGGTAGTTCGTTGAAACCAACTGTCATGTTTCCATAGCCGGGCAATGCCCGCATAATGGTTCCGGGTGCCTGCATAGTAACAGGAATATCCTCTATTTTCATTTTCATACAAGTGTATTTAAGTTTTAAAGTTGAGTATGATTTTGCCAGGCAGGATTGATCATAAATATAATTAAAAACGATTTAATATACTATAGTGCGAAGTTTATTTCAGGGACGTTTCATTCGCCGGAAAATTCATCTCCAAATTGGTTTTTGCATAAATGTAATGGCAATAGTTGTTAGCGCTAATGAACTATAACTCTTGCTCAGGTAGCAACTGGATCGGAAATAATCAAATTGGATGTAGCAATAGACGGACAGGCAAATGTTTCAGAAGTCATTTTATAAAATACCTAAATTGCTGGACTTGTTTCTTAGCCGGTCCCAGGAAAGTTTTCCGGGTACATAAAAAGAGGCTGAATATCGTAATTTTATCAACGTTCAACTTAGCAGGGGAGCCAGGCCTATGGTTCTTCCAGGATCAGGATTATCAAAAACATAATATGGGAAAATTAGTAGAAATTAAAACCAAACCAACCGCTATAAGTGTTGACAGTTTTATAAATAGTATTGCGGATGAGATTAAGAGAAATGACAGCATTGTGATACTTGCATTGATGGAAAAAGCAATGAAAGAGAAGCCTGTGATGTGGGGCAGTACTTTGATAGGATTTGGAAATGTTAGATGTAAAAGTGCAGCTACCGGAAGGGAAGTCGATTGGTTCAAAATGGGTTTTTCTCCCCGTAAAGCAAATTTGTCCTTGCAACTTGGCCTGAGCATTCAAAAGTATGCTGATGAATTGGGTAAATTAGGAAAACATAAAACTGGTGTCGGGTGCCTCTATATCAATAAATTGCAGGATATTGACCTGGATGTTTTGGAAAGGATAATTAATACGGCAGCAAAAAAACATTTGCTAACTCCTGATTGAATGGAAAATTTATTCGATTATACCAGGGAACAATATGAACATGTTTGCCAGTCAAGGGAAGTGCTGTTTAACTATTGCAGGATGATTGATGCTGCTCACATGATATTAGAAAATAGCTCATTTGGAAGAGGCGGTAGTATCAGGAACTTGTTGGTTCATGTTGCTAACACCTACGAATATTGGATTGGCGAATGTGCGCTACACAGATCTATTTCTTTTACTCCTTATTCATCTATAAAAAGTATGGATGAAATAGACTGTTTGTTTATAGTAATAGACAAGATGATGTATGCATTTATAGAGACATTTAAAGATCCCCAGGTAAGCCAGGTGTCGTATAACCTAAACGGGTTAGAAGAAAGTGCAGGTGCTTTTAAATTATTCACCCATGTAATTACACACGAATTTCATCATAAAGGTCAAATTCTTTCCATAAGCAGGCATTTGGGTTATACGCCGGTAGATACAGACATCATGAGGTATTAATCTTGATTAAATTATTGAGTTAATAAAATCGGACAATCGATAATAACCTAATAAACAGCATCCATATCTTTTTTGAATTTTTTTTCTTTTCTTGAATTACTTGTACGAATGAGTATTGATAAAAAATAAAATGACTTTTAGTAAAATGAAAAAGCTATCACCGGTTGAAAGTGAAGAAATAATGGGCCTGCTGAAAACACGTTTTGAGAAAAACATGAACAGGCATAAAGGGCTTGTATGGGAGCAAATTCGGGCAAAGTTGGAAGCGAATCCGGAAAAGCTTTGGACTCTGAATGAAATGGAGCACACGGGTGGAGAGCCGGATGTTATTGTTCCGGTAACTACTGTTATAAAAAAAGGCGAATACCTGTTTTATGATTGTGCTGCAGAAAGTCCAAAAGGCCGCCGAAGTATATGTTACGACAGGGAGGCACTGGATGCAAGAAAAGAAAATAAACCAGCTAATAGTGCAATAGATATGGCTGCTGCTATGGGAATAGAAATGCTCACGGAAGAACAGTACCGGGAGTTGCAGCAATTGGGCCATTTCGATATGAAAACATCAAGCTGGATAAAGACCCCTGCAGATATTAGAAAATTGGGAGGTGCCATCTTTGCAGATTACCGTTACGGAAAAGTGTTCGTATATCACAATGGTGCCGAATCATATTATGCTGCCAGGGGATTCCGGGGTGTTCTTAAGGTTTAACTTCCTTGCGATTTTAAACCATTATTGGTAACCTATCGACAGGAGTAATTTTTATGGTTGAAACCCGGCGTGAAGCAATATTCTTTTTAATTGAAAGTTGCTTCACGCAGGGTTGATTAGAACCTTTTTTGTTGGCGGTTGCTTTATATCAAAGCTACTGCCTTATTACTTGTACGTTATAAGAAGTGTTTACGATAGGCTGGAAATCCTGGTTGAAAATAGTCCACTGTGAGCCATTAAAGTAAACACCAATTGGATGGTTATTGTATGCAGAAGGACCACCAACCGGGTTATAATTGGGTGTTACCATTATGATGTCTGTCTGTAACTGGTTACTATAGTTTAGTGTAGTAATGTACACGCTTGTGTTTCCTGCATTAGCCTTATGTACAAAAAAGAGCTGGGCATTTTTCCAGGTAGCATTTCCCTGTGCATCGCTTGTTAATACCTTGTCGGCACCTTCTCCAATACCATTTAACTGAATACCTCCCTGCGTAAATAATGCTTTACCGGTAACACCGCCGTAATTGAAGAATGCACCTGCCATTCCGTTGTTGTTGTAATTATGGCCAAGTACACCATAACCGCCACTACCTGTTCCCCCGCTTACCTCGCGTCCTACTGCACCATGAACACCGGCACCATACCCGCCGGCACCAAATTCTTTGGCGAATCCAGCAACACCCCAGCCGCCACCTCGCTGTATGCCAATAACGCCGATGCCATTTTGGTTGGTCGAATTGCTTTCGCCTCTTACACCGGCACTAAAAGGTACAGGCGTAGGAGAATTAGCAAATCCAACCACACCTGCTACTGTATCTAATTCAAATCTGTTAGCATAACCATATACTGCGTATTTATTCCTTGCAATAACATGCAAGGCATATTGTGGTTCTGCATAATTATTGTTGGTATCGAGGTTAATTCCCACGTTTCCATTTTGTTTGAAAAAGATGGGATAACGGGTGGCACCTGAAGAAGTTGTGGATTTGAATCTTATATTCTCACCACCAATTATAGTAGTTAATTCCCAAAAGTTTGCCGACAAACCCGGGTAGCCGAACTTAATACTGCCGGCATTTGAACTTACAAAAAGCGTTCCCTGCACATGCAATGTATGCTGCGGGGTAAGGGTTCCAATTCCTACATTTTGTGCAATGGATGGGAGAGAGGCAAGTGTTAGCAAACCGATGAAGTATTGTTTCATGAATAAAAGTTTGGAACAATATAGTGCTGCTTTTCAAATAATGCAAGAGCTATGGCCCATTAGTGTTCCTGGAACCGCCAGTATTTATTATACTGTTGCATCCATTTAGTTAGCTGCAGAAGATCGAATGGTATTCCGGTTAAGAAACTGGTGTAAGTACTGATTCAGTTGAGATTTATTATACTGCTGATTTTGTTTAAGTAGGCTGGTTTGGCAGTTATGTCTTCAATGAGCAGGGCAAATGAATTCGAAGTATTAATTTATTTTTTTTATAAATTAAAATGATGTTTTCAGTGTATAGGGCACTAAATAGAGAGACATATGAATGATAACCTTAAGAGCATTGCATAAATCATTCTTATACCAGAAAAAACAAAATCAAGTCATAAAATAAAGTTGCAACATTCATTACAATTATCATTTGATAAATGATATCTTGTCGACGATATTATGGTTTACAAAGAAAGCGGCGATAATGAGGAATATATCTCAAAATCGCTCCTTAGGTTTAAAAATGATGGAGCATTTGAATTTAGCGATTACAGATGCTGTCTTGTAAACCCGTTAAATCTATCCTTGGGAGTTTTACTGTTCAAAATAACTGGTTAAATGGAAAAGTCTCAGTATAAGATCCTGGCTCAAATTGATACTGATTCAAGATTTGTCACCTATCATGCTTTACAGGAAACAGGTGGTGCCGCAGTATTACTCAAAATTCCAAAAAGTTTGTATCCCTCTGTACAGGTGAGGCAAAAACTGGAGCTCGAATATGCCATCCTGCGAAAATCAGAACATCCAAATATCATCAGGATTCTTCGTATAGAACCTTATGAAAATAGCATCGCACTTATATTGGAACATTTGGAAGGTCAAACCCTCCAGGCTTCCAACCGTACCGGTCTAAAAGATTTGAATGATTTTTTTGAGCCTGCTATCAAAATAACCAGTGCGCTAAAACAATTGCATAGCAAGGGTATCATTCATAAAAATATTAACCCGCAGAATATCCTTATTGGTCCCCAACGTGGACAGTTAACGCTTACCGGTTTTAGCCTGGCGGAAGAACTTTCCCGTGAAGCCAAACAACCCAATTTCAGGGAAACCGTCGACACAAATCTTGCATACATTTCTCCGGAGCAAACGGGTAGAATGAACCGCGTGATCGACCAGCGTTCTGACTTGTACTCGCTGGGTGTAGTATTTTATGAAATGCTTACGGGCTCAACTCCTTTTACCAGCAACGATCCGATGGAGTTGATGCATAGTCATATAGCAAGGCAACCAAGGGCACTTTTTGAATTGAAACCAGAAATACCCGACATAATTTCCAGCATAGTTCTAAAATTATTATCAAAAACTGCAGAAGAACGTTACCAAAGTGCTTCCGGTTTATTGAATGATCTTATAAAATGCCAGGACCTATTTAAGAGGCATTTTTTTATTGAAAGTTTTACACCGGGTGAGAAGGATATCCATGACCAGTTTAGAATTCCCGATAAACTTTACGGAAGATCATTAGAATTAAATCAGCTATTAAGTGCTTACAAATCAGCGTGCCTCGGTAGTTCAGAAATGCTGTTGATTTCCGGCTATTCAGGAATTGGCAAATCACAGCTGGTTAATGAAGTAAAGAAAACAATTACCCAGGGTAATGGATTTTTTATCAGTGGAAAATTTGACCAGTTCAAACGGGATATCCCGCTTAGCTCGTTATTAGCAGCTTTTCGTGAATTGATCCTTCAAATTCTTGCGAAAAATGATGACCAGATAGCAGAATGGAAAAATAATTTGATGCAGGTGCTTGGTTCAAATGGTAAAATTATTACAGATGTAATTCCTGAAGTCGAATTATTAATTGGCTTGCAGCCTCCCGTTCCCGAACTTCCTGCGGTAGAAGCCAATAACCGCTTTAACAGCGTCATTTATAAATTCGTAAACAGCTTTGCAAAACCCGAGCATCCGTTATGTATTTTCCTGGACGACCTGCAATGGATTGATTCATCTACCCGGCAATGGATTGAAACAGAAATAGGCGGCGAACGCCCAGGGTATTTTATGTTGATTGGGGCTTACCGCGATAACGAAATTACTGCTTCGCACCCCTTATTGTTAATGCTCGAAAGATTGAAGGAATCGGGTATTCCGATTGGTGAAGTAAACCTGCAGCCGCTGGATAAAAACACCTTAAACCAAATGGTTGCTGAAGTACTGTTTACAACTCCCGGCAATTGCCTTGATCTTTCAGAACTGATCTTTCAAAAAACAAATGGTAACCCGTTTTTCACACGACAATGTTTACTGACGTTGTTCGAGAAAAAGGCAATTTATTTTGATGCTGAAACAAATGGATGGCAATACCTGCTGGAAATTGCCCGCAACGCCGAAATAAGCACCAATGTATTAGAGCTAATGTCGGGACAGATCCAAAGTTTTGATGCCAAGATGCAAAAGTTGCTTAAAACAGCCTCCTGTATTGGCGGTCAGTTTAGGTTAGAGTTGTTGAACCAGGTAAATGGTGATGACCTCGAAACAACCTCAGAGCAGGTAGCTGTCGCTATGCAAAAAGGAATGATTCTTCCTGTTTATTCCTGGAGCAAAAACGACGGGGAAGAATTCATGTTCTTACACGACCGGGTTCAACAGGCGGCTTATAATTTATTGGATGATGCAGAAAAGAAATTGATTCGTTTAAAAACCGGGAGAATATTATTAGAACAAACAACAGCATTAGAATCAGAAGAGAAAATTTATGAGATTGCGGATCACTTAAATTATGCACAGGAACATATTGTTGATTCGGTTGAAATTGCATCGTTCGTTGAAGTAAATCTTGCTGCAAGTGAAAGAGCCAAAGCTGCCACTGCATATGAGCCTGCATTGCGGTATATAAACCAGGCAATGCAACGAATGCCGTATTCCTGGGAACAACATACAATCCTCTCGCGGAAATTATTATTGCAAAAAGCTGAATGTGAACATTTGAATGGCAACAACGAAGTGGCAGAATCATTTTACGACAAAGCCATAGTACATGCCGGGGAGTTGCTGGAAAAAGCAAAAGTATACCAGCGGAAAATTCATTTCTATACCAACCTTCGCCAGTTTAAAGAGGCCTATCAAACGGGTCGCGAAGCCGTCAAGCCATTGGGCGTTACCCTGCCTCCTGTATTTGTTCCCCCGGTACTAATCAAGGATCTGCTGATCTACCGGGCTTTGCTTGGCAGAAAAAAAATCAATGATATCATTTTCATCAGGGAAATGACAGATGAAAAGCTACAAATGGCCATACAATTAATGGCAACATTTGCAAGGGCTGCCTACCAGATTAAACCAGAATTATGTGTTTCTGTTTGCACAAAAATGGTCAGCATCTGCTTAAAAAACGGAAACACGGATGGCGGCTTTATAGGCTTCCTTGCCCTGGGTCCTATTTTTCTTGGCTCAATTCTAAATCGCAAACAAACAGGTTATGATTTTGGACAACTAATCCTGGCGTTGGTAGAAAAGTACAACAGCCAGTTGTACAGGGCAGAAACAAATTTCGTAGTAGGTTATTTTGCAATTCCCTGGCGGCGTTCGGCTCTTGAAATGGAACGCCATTGGCTTACTGCTTATGAAGCAGGGTTGGAGGTAGGTGATTTTTTCCATACAAGTTGTGCCTGTTGCGCCACTATTCAAAGTCATTTTATGCGGGGCGTTGCATTTGATGACATATTAAGTTTATCAGACCGTTACCTCGAATTTTTGAAGCGAATAAATAACCAGGAAGGAATAAACACCATTCAATCTGTCAGGCAATCGATTTATAACCTGAGGGGCGAAACAAACTCTGTTATAGCATGGGATAATGCCAGTTTTAACGAGGAAGAATATGTGAAGGAACTTGCCGGGTTTCAGTCCCGGCATTTTGCGCATTATTATTTTATCAACAAAATGCAAACCTTGTACTTGTGGGGGCACTACGAAGAAGCTTATGAAATTTCAGTTATTTCAGACAAATATTTGAAGGATTCTCCCGGCATGTTACATACGGCTGAACATTTTTTTTATAAGGCGCTTATTATAGCAGCCCTTCTTCCAAAAGCCGTTAAAACCCAGAGAACAAAATGGCTTTCGTATTTACAAAATGCCAGAGATCGCTTCCAGGGATATACTATTGGATGTGCGCATAACTTTCAACACAAGTTTTTAATACTTGAAGCGGAACTTTCCCGTGCACAGGGGACGATGAGTACTGCACAGAACTATTATTATTCGGCCATAGATGCTGCAACAAAATATGGTTACACAAATGTTCATGCCTTAGCTAATTTATTGCTTGCAAAATTTTATTCGGATAGTAACAGGAGACGATTGGCTGAAATTCATTTGCAGGATGCGGTTTACGGGTACAGGAATTTAGGTGCTACTTATTTTGCTGATAAAATAGCAGAACAATTTCCTGGGTTATCAGTAGACGAAGACGTTAATTATGCAACACAGGATAGCAATAAATCAAAGAGTTTGCTGCACCTCAAAAGTAAAGCAGGTAACCTGGATCTTTCAACCATCTTAAAATCTTCGGAAGCTATTTCAAGGGAAATACGATTAAAAGACCTGCTTTCATCCTTATTAAAAATTATTCTTGAAAATGCAGGGGCAGAAAGGATGTTATTGCTATTACAGCTTAATGATACATTGGTTGTACAGGCCGAATGTCTGGCATCACAGGATGTTGTTACCATACTTCCTGAAATACCTATCGACAAGTATAAAGATGTTGCTAAATCCGTAATCAATTATGTATCCCATGCGCAGAAGCCGGTTATTTTAGATGATGCTGCAGTGCAGGGTAACTATATTAACGACAGCTATTTTATCAAAAATAAAACTCGTTCAGTTTTATGTGCGCCGCTAGTGCAACAAGGCAATCTTACCGCGATCATTTACCTTGAAAACAATCTTACCAATGCAGCATTTACAAAAGAGCGAATTGACTTACTGATATTATTAAGTGGTCAAATGGCTATCTCAATCAATAACGCATTGCTATATGAAAATCTAGAGCAAAAAGTTAAGGATCGCACCCGGCAGTTAAATGAAGAAAAAGATAAATCAGAGGCATTATTATTAAATATTTTACCAGCTGAAACTGCTGAAGAATTAAAACGTACCGGTACCACCAGGGCAAAAGATTTTGCACAAGTAACTGTGTTGTTTACCGACTTTAAAAATTTCACTTTAATGAGTGAAAATTTGAATGCCCAGGAGCTGGTAAGCGAAATCAATTATTGTTATTCCGCATTTGACAATATCATTACCAAATACGGCATAGAAAAAATTAAGACAATTGGCGATAGTTATATGTGTGCTGGTGGAGTACCGGTTGAGAAATTCAGTAATCCTTTAGACACCATTAAGGCAGCCCTCGAGATCCGTGATTTTATGCTGCAAGAAAAAAGAAAACGGGACCTGGAAGGTAAGCCGTTCTTTGAGTTGAGAATTGGTCTTCATACCGGGCCCGTAGTGGCGGGCATTGTAGGGATCAAAAAATTTGCCTACGATATTTGGGGTGATACTGTAAACATTGCTTCAAGGATGGAAAGCAGCGGTTCGCCAGGGAAAATAAATGTAAGTGGCAGTACGTACGAATTAATAAAAGACGAATGTAATTGCCTGTTCCGGGGAAAGATAGAAGCTAAAAACAAGGGGATGATCGAGATGTACTTTGTTGAAAGTTTAAAATAGTTTCAATTTTTACTTACAGGCGGAAAATGCAGGGGATTTAAATCGTATATGATCTTTAATAGGATTGAATACTTTAAGTTCCGAGATATAAAAAGCATCGCGGCTGAATAATATTTGTTTTTAAGGAAGAACTTCATTTTCTTTAAGTGTCACTTCTATTAAGTAAAAATCTAACATAACTATGAGCTACCTTGATATTCCACGTATACATTTTGGCGGACGTTTTTTTTCTGATCCTTCTACAGTAAATAATGACCCTACCCATTACAACCCTGAGGTAACCAATCCCTCGCCATGGCAAACGCCTAACGGCCAGCATCGTTTTGAATTCTATAACTGTTATGTGAAATCAGTAATGGGTTCTGAAGGTTATATTGAAAACGATCCTATTATTGGTAGCCCGGTAACAAGTGTCACCAGCATCGGTACAGGAGTCGATAAAAACCCGCAGGTGCCAGCTGTTCGGTCAGGTAAAGGCCCGGCAAGAATCGTTGATCTCGATGTTTACCAGCAGGGAGTATCTACCATTTATGGTTTGCAGATTACTATCAATGCAGGTAACCAATCCATCACCGGTATTGTAGATCCGCCTACTTTAAATAATGCCTGGTTTAATGCTGTTTTACCTACCCGCAGTTGGAAAGACGCTGATTATGACCAGGATAGTTTTGGTGGTGATATGAATGCATGCGGAGTATTTCAATCTGCACTTCGTATCAATGTTTCCGACTGGCCTGAAACTGCATCGGATGTATTAAACAAATTGCGTTTGAAAACTTTGGTAAAAAACAATCAATACCTGTTGTCATTTAAATTTACAGTAGACGGGTTTAGAAATACACCTGAAAATGCTGATTATTTAACTGGCAGGGTAGTTGGTGCAATTGGACCTGTATTTGCCAATGAGCCTTTGTATAATCCTGGCCAACGATGGTTAATGCCAAGAACTTTTACACAACAGGATCCGTGGAATTCACCTTCATTCAATAATTGCTGCTTTAAAGTTGATATAAATAGGAAAGTGCTTGTTTTAGATATGGCAAATAGCATCTGCCGGCAAAATGCGGGTGGTCCACCAGTTGATCTCGGTGAACTGCGTGCAACGGTAGTAACAATCGAGCCTGTTGCTGTTGGATTGGGGTTAGTGGATTATTCTGAATTTGCTTATGACAACAATGCACACATTACCGAGATTCCTTTAAATGAAGCACAAATAAATGTGCTTGAACAGGGTAAGCTTGTATTATCTATGTCCAGGACCGATCTTGGTAACCAGGCTGTATTGACGGAGGCTGAAGATGTGGATGTGGATTTTGCTGTTGAAGTAAGGCCAATACGAATGAGCGGCGATCCTGGCACTACTACAACTACAACTGTGTATGTATCCAAAAAAGGCGTGCCTTTAGCTTTCATGCAATTAGCTATTTACCTCGAAAGTACTCACGGCGGTATGGGTGGCGTTACAGCAGGTCCATCCGATAAAGGCAATACACCACAGGCGCATGGAGCTATCCAGGCCAGTATAAGTGAGAGTGATGCTTACGGTTTTGCCACAGTTTCCATTACGGTTTTAAAAGACCCGGGACAAAGAACACCGGAGTTGGATGGGCAATTATATTTTCTCATCATCTATGATCCAAAATTACCACACCCGGAATGGAAAAATATATGGCCTGATACTACGTATTTTCCCCCGCAGGATAAAACTATCAGTTGCCTTGTTTTTTCACAATACGCAGTTAACCAAAATCCAGGCTGGGAACTGGTGCAATCTATGATGGCACCCTATATGAAATTATATGCCAGTATGCGCTACCAGTTAGATCTTACGGATCTGCATTCCTTCACTTTGTTTTCAAATAATCCACCGTGGAGTCATGGTTATAATGACCCGCGTATAGGACCATTGGGAATTGTTGCCGGTGCTATACCTTACTATATGTCTTTCGATTTTAATGACCCAAGGTTCATGCCAATTACAAGAGATATGTCGGATGCCAAAATTCTTACGGTGATGTATTTCGTTAAAAAGCTACAATCACAATTACCAACTGCAAAATAAACTGTTGTATGAAAATTATAAAAAAACAATATACGTTTTTGTGGATACTGTTTGCTGTTCTTGTAGTAAGTGGTTGTGGTGGCCCTGTAAGTCCTTCTGGCGATAGTTCCGATACCAGTTCTAAAAAAATAGCAGGTACAATACCAGCAAATGCCGTGTCTAATGCACTGCCATATAACCTGGAGTTTGAAGAACAAAATTATAGCGGCAATACACCTTTGCCTCGTTTACAATCATATGTAGCTGCTACTGCAAGCAGTGGTGAACTCTTAATTATTGGAGGAAGAAGACAGGGTTTACATACTTTCCAGGCAGCACCGGCAAAGAATTTTATACCAGATAGCTCAAACAATTACCTGTTTGTAATCGATCCGAAAACAGGAAATTCATGGTCATTTGATGTTAACAAACTTCCGGCAAACTTAGCAGCGCCCTTACAAAGTACTAACCAGCAATCCTACCATGATCTTGCCAGCGATCAATTATATCTTGTTGGTGGGTATGGCTGGAATGCCGATCAATCGGATATGCTCACATTTAATACCATGATCAGCTTTAAAGTGGATGTATTGGTAGCATTGATCAAAGGGGCACAACCGGCACAAAAAATTGCTGATGCCATGCAGTTTGCACAGGATGATCGGCTTGCAGTAACCGGGGGTGAGTTATTTAAGATGGGCGGAAAATTTTATCTCGTCTTCGGGCAAAAATTTACAGGTCAATACCGTGCATTTGGCGGAACCGATTTCAAGCAGCAATACACAGAGGAATTTCGTGTGTTTACTTTAATGCCGAATACACTCAAGATTTTAAGTTATGGAGCCAGTACTAATAAAGATGCAGGTCAGCCCTTTCATCGTCGTGATGGAAATATAATTGAAGATATTGACCCTGCAACCGGGCGCACCCGTATTGCTGCATTTGGAGGTGTATTTAAACCTGGTATTATTGGTGCTTATACTACGCCCGTTTATATCACCGGCCCCGGAATGTCGGTCGTTGATAGCAGTGTTGAACAAAAATTTTCTCAATACGAATGCCCGGTGATCCCTGTTTACGATTCTACTAATACACCTACCATGTATCATAGTTTCTTTGGTGGGATTGGCCACTATTATTACAATCAAACACCTTCACAAAAAGCAGCATATGATACCGTGTCAGCTGAAGGAAGAAATGACGGATTTCCTTTTGTAGAAGACATTACAACTTTTCTCCAAACTGCCGACGGCAATTACAAAGAATATATTCATACCAATCAAACGCCGGGAAACAGGTTAGTAGGTTCCAGTGTTCGCTTTATTATAAACCGGGGTTTGTATAATAACAATCTCGCTTATCCTAACGGTGTAATTCAACTTGCAAATTTTAGTAACAATTCAAAACAACTCGTTGGTTATATCTATGGTGGAGTAGAAGCCCAAAATCCCCTCCCATTACGGCCAAATACCGGAACTTTTGTTTCAAACTCTTTATTTGCTGTATACCTGACCCGTACACCCACTGCAGCGATACCTGCAAGTGAAGGCCATGAAAGCGTTGTACAGGATGCTAACCTGCAAAGAAGATAAAACACCCCATACAGCATAATAATGTTTGTATTGGCTTATACCAGTTATGCAAAAAAAAACAGTAAATAATACTTTGGGTTTAGGCTTACTGGTATTGATAATTATCCTTGTTCCGTTCTTTTTGTTTCACCAGCAAATTGATCGCTTTACCGGGCAACTTTTAATTACATCAGGTCAGCATCTTTTGTATACGGCGCTCATATTATCTCTTTTACTTGCAGCTGATATTTTGTTGCCGGTACCATCAAGCATGGTAAGTATTGGAGCCGGTTATTTATTGGGAGTAACCAATGGTACCATCGTGTCTTTTGTTGGCATGGCCATTGGTTGTGTTATTGGATATGCGCTGGGGAAACAATCAATAAATAGTATGAAATGGCTAAATGCTGAAACAAAAAACAAGATGGAGTATTTTTTTAAACGTTTCGGAAAATGGGCAATCATTATTGCAAGGCCGGTTCCGGTGCTTGCAGAAGCAAGTGTATTTTTCGCGGGAATCAGTGGAATGAATTTTAATGCATTTATGATCATTAGTTCATTCGCAAATTTGGGCCTGGCATTTACCTATGCGGCTGTTGGTCATTATGCAGTATCTGTAAATTCAAGTTTGCTGGCATTTGCGGGAGCCATCCTGCTTCCAGGCATTGCACTCTTGTGCGAACAGGTATTTAAAAAAAGCCGGGGTTAAATGCTGGTTAATTTGAATAAACACAAATAATCCGCCAACATGATAATTTTGTCGTATTTGCCTTTTAAATAGTTGCATTTACACCTGTTCCTTCAAATTACAATTAATAGGTTTGTAGTATGGTAAAAACTTTAATCCATAAAAATGACAAAAGATCTTTGGATAAACCTGCCGGTTAAGAATCTTGCGCTATCAAAAGCTTTTTTTACACGGCTTGGATTTACATTTAACCTGCAACAGGGAAATTCAGATAACTCGGCCTGCTTACTTATCGGGCAAAAGAATGTAGTGGTAATGCTTTTTGATGAACCAACATTTAAAGGGTTCATCAATAGTAATATTGTAACTGCCGGTAATGGAAATGAAGTATTGTTTTCCCTTGGTGTAGAAAGCAAGGAAGAGGTAGACGACCTGGCGCAAAAAGCAATTGATGCAGGTGGAAGTAGTAATCATCAACCGTCTGAAATGCGGGGTTGGATGTACGGTTGTGTTTTTACAGATTTAGACGGGCATAAATGGAATGTACTTTATATGGACATGAGTAAAATGCCTGGTTGATCTTTCACATGGATTGCCCGTCGGTATTATTTCAATTAATATTTAGCGAACCACCACATCCAGTTTTTTTATTTCATCAGTATAATCAGCCGGCAACAATATTTTTTTAACCAGCCAATCCATTTTTACCAGCCTGCTAAATTTATACAAAGGCAATACCGGGGTAATCAAAGAGAATTGATTAAATTTCAATAAAGCTTTTACTTCATCGGGCACTACTAATTTCTGGCCTTCGATTAATACCTTATAACTCATAATGCCAAGATGCTTTTTATACTGTTTGAAAAGATCATCTGTGTACTCACTTTTTTGCAGGTCTTCCTTTAAGTGAGCTTTTCTTACAGGCAGCCACTCGATATAATTTGGAGGTAATAATTTTAAACCCATACCAAGTCCGACCCGGTAAAAAACATTGTATACTTCTTCTTTTTCTTCTTCGTTTAATTTTTCTTCAAGTAATTCGTAGGAAGCAATGGAATAGTAAATAAGCATAAACAATACGTCCCGGTATGCCCAGTCTGGTATTGAATAGCCACGGTTACGTTCAACATTGGTATGAATTAACCGCATGGTGTCGATTGCTTTATCTGCATCGGCTTTCGATGCAAAAACAATCTTTCTTGCGTAACTAACTGTGGAGAAAAGCCTGCCTAACGGATCGGAGGGAAGTTTGCCGGTAAAGTAAAGCCAGTCTACCGCCTTATTTAGTGCAAACTCTGCAGCGGCACCTGCAAAAATGAACAGCACTGTATCACTTTTGCCCCAGATCTTTCTAACGATCGATTTTTCCTTTACAAATAATTCCATAAGGTCAAATTACAACACACAAAACTACGGATCCTTGATCCTGGCAATGCCGGTGTTCGTTTGAATAGCCAAAATTGATAAAACAATAGCCTTTACACTGCCTGCTTTTTACCACTGGTATTATAGGCTTTACAATGGTATCATCATAGCATACCATACCCTTTTACAGGCGATTTGCCGGCTCGTGGCTAAAACCCGGGATGTTTTAAACAAACCTTTTACATTGCAGCTGCAATCAGTCCGGTAATGGGCTATTATGATGAATGTCCAACTTAATTGCTCTTTGAAAGAATATTTCCCCTGATTGTAATAATTCGAACAATAGTTTGGCTGAAACCGGCTTTGTTTTTATTGTTGCACTTACTATCATTTACATATTATCTCAACTGTATCAAATATTAGTTCGGTTACAGTTGCTGCATAAATGACAAGGAGTGATAGTAATTTAAAAAAAACGGACCGATGAGCAACTACCGTAATGTGCTGACATTAGACGAATTCAGGGTTTCTGAAGTGCGTAATTTTCCACTCGCAACAGGGCAGCTAAGCAATTTACTACGTGATATTGGCCTCGCAGCAAAGCTTATAAACCTCGAAGTAAGTAAGGCGGGCTTGGTGGATATGCTTGGCGATACTGGCACGGTAAACGTGCAGGGTGAACAAGTGAAAAAGCTCGATGAGTTTGCCAATAACCAGATGGTGGCGGTGCTAAAACGTGGTATCAGTTGTGCAGGAATTGTGAGCGAAGAATTGGAAGATATTGTAGTATTTGAAGATGAATTAAGTTGTAAAAGCAAATACATTGTTGCATTTGATCCTTTGGATGGAAGCAGTAATATCGACAACTGCATTTCTATCGGAACCATCTTTGGTATTTACCAGCGAAAGAGTGAACCAGGCCAGCCTTGCAATGAAGATGATTTTCGGCTTGAAGGAAAAAATATGGTATCTGCCGGATATGTGATCTATGGTTCGTCAACTATGTTTGTTTTTGCTACAACAAGAAGTGTAAATGGATTTACGCTGGATCCTTCCATTGGTGAATTTTATCTAAGTCATCCAAATATAAAATGCGGTGAAAAGGGAAATATTTACTCCATCAATCAGGGCAATTATTTTCAATATTCCACCGGCATTCAACAGTATCTTGACCATATTCTCCAGAAAAATAAAGAAAAGGAAAGTGCTTACACACAGCGGCATGTTGCAAGCATGGTGGCAGATTTGCACCGCAATCTTATAAAGGGCGGAATATTTTTAAATCCTTCAACAAGCAGTTTTCCAAACGGAAAACTGCGGTTAATTTATGAGTGCAATCCATGGGCATTTATTTATGAAGTGGCAGGAGGTAAAGCTACTGATGGTAAAAAAAGAATACTGGATATTCCATTTACCGACTTACACCAACGCACACCTTTGTTCATTGGCAACAGTGCCATGATGGATGAACTTTCAACATTTCTTACGATGGATTTGTAATATGGATTTGTTGATTAAACTTGTCTCTTAAAAAATTTCAGCCCGATAGATTGATACAATCACAATATTCTTATCTAAATAGATGACAATGAAAATCAAATTGCTTTTTGCAATCTTCGTTTTAATCGGTTTTTCAAGTTGCAAGACCGGTCAATTAATACATTCTTCTTCAGTAGGAAATGAATTGTTTAAAGTCGCTGTTCTATATCCTAACGGTGAAGGAAAGACTTTTGATATGGAGTACTATGTAGCGAAACACATGCCAATGGTAGCGGGATTATTAGGTAAAAATTTAAAGTTTTATGAAATTGATAAGGGTATAGCTGGCAGAACGCCAACTGAGAAACTGCCTTACCTGGCTATTGGTTATTTTTACGTGAAAGATGTGGCCGACTATAATAAAGTGATTGGACAAAACAGGGATGCGGTAATTAGTGATTTTAAAAACTATACAAATATTCAGCCTGTTATTCAAATAAGTGAAGTAAAGCACATTGGATTTAATAGCAGTAAATAAAGAAATATAGCAGGGCAAAAAGCTTTTTATAATCCTGGCAATTTCACTCCCACAACTTAACCTCTAAAGCAATTTCATTTAACTACATCCTTTACCTGAAGTAACTGTAATACCGGATTTTCACCAGGTACTTAGGTTATAAAAGTCGTGAGTACCAGGTAAAATAAACCGTTTTTAATGTTTTAACCACGAAGAAGGTACTTCCCGCTGTTGTAACCCATTTACACTGTATTTTAATTTAAGCGCATACCCTCCACCACCTTCTATAAAATCAAGTTCCAGGGGATGTGCACCTTTCTTTAATGCAACTTGCCCGCTTCTTTCCCGCGAAGAATGATTTCCATCGTTATCAACAACTACTGTGTTTGCTATTCTAAGGACCGCACCGTCATCTGCAGTTAAGAAAAAACTGTAGATTCCTGCAGCGGGAACATTTATAATCCCTTTAAAACGAATGCCAAAAGAAGGTGCGTTGATTGCAGCAGGAACTTCAAACCTGTTTATAATAAAACTGCTGTCTATTTTTGTTTGCTGCATTACTGCGGTTTGCGAAAATTGTCCTTTATGATAGGTTGCCTTTAAACCAGGTTTAAGCGTTGAATCAGTCACCGGATCCTGCATAGGTTGTTGCTTGTAATTAAGGTTATACACATCGCCATTTTTCCCCGTTGGTGTAAATGCAGCTACCCTGATTAAGCCCGCTTTTTTAATGATCAATGTTGCTGGAAGCAGCGGTGATGTTTTATGCGGCAAGGTGCCATCCGTTGTATACCTGATCTTAGCACTTTTTAAAGGTGGAGCTATACGGAGTTTTGCTTCATTGGTAAAAACATATTCATTTAATAAGCCAGGTAAATCAGGGAGCCGATAGTTGATCTGCAAAACGTTCATCCTGTTGTAATGCTTTACCAGGCGTTTTAAATAGGAATTGTATTGTGCCGGTTGGTTTGTCCAAAGCATTTCTGCCAATGCGGTCATGCGTGGCATGGTCATATAATCTGCACGTTGTTCCGATGGGATCCATTCTGTCCAGGTATTGGCTTGAGCACCAATAATGGCCTTACTTTCTGCTGCATTTAGTACCTCTGGTATGGGGTTAAAATGATATACGTTGTAGATGGAAAACTTATCGGCTTCGTTATCAAAATAGAGTGGTTCCCCGGGTGTCATGATCACGCTATTGCCATTTTTTGCGGCTTCTACCGGTGCATTCGGCACCCATTTACGCCAGTACATAATATTAGCGGTTGAACTAATGCCACCTTCTATTATTTCATCCCAACCAATTAATTTTTTTCCCCTGGAGTTAAAGAACTTTTCCATCCGGTTAATAAAATAGCTTTGTAAGCCAGCAAGATTTTTGATACCCTCGCGTTGCATCAAAACATTACATGCCTGCGACTTTCCCCAATTAGTTCTATCAACTTCGTCACCACCAATGTGAATATATTTCGAAGGAAAAATTTCCATGATTTCACTAAAAACATTTTCTGCAAATTCATAGGTGGTTTCGTTGCAGGGACAAATAGGTTTGGTAAATAATGCTCCCCACGTGTTTTCACCATCGCAGGTTAAATATGGGTATGAATTGATAGCCGCCATCATGTGCCCGGGCATGTCAATTTCAGGGATAATCTCAATATGCCTTGCTGCGGCGTACGCAACAAGATCTTTCATTTCTTGCTGCGTATAAAATCCACCATACAGCGTTTTTTCATTCTTTGTAATAATGTGTGCAGTATCAATCGTGAAATCAGGATTGTTTGTTGCCCGTTGCATACATATTGAGTCCTGGTTATTGAAACTGCGCCATGCACCTTCTTCTGTTAGTTTAGGATATTTCTTAATTTCTATACGCCAGCCCTGGTCATCCGTAAGGTGTAGATGCAGCTTATTCATTTTATACAAGGCAAGCCGGTCGATGAATTTTTCGAGGTAGTTTATCGAAAAAAAATGACGTGAAACATCCAGCATCATTCCCCTGTAGCCATAAGCAGGATGGTCTTGTATAATTAATTCGGGAAGTGATAATGTTTTTGCTAATTGAAGTCCTTTACGTTCTGCAGTCTCGGGCAACAATTGCCTGATAGTCTGGACTGCCATAAACATACCTGCGGGAGTACCGGCATATGCGGTTGCCTGTTGCGGTGTAATCACCAGCCGATATCCTTCTGTTGCTTTTATGTTTTCGTCAAACTTTAGAACGATAGAATTTTTTAAAGGAAGGGATGATTTCTTCAATGGCTTACCAAAACTATTCGAGAAGTATTCATTTAGCTGATCTGCCTCATTTTCAAACTGGCTGCCTTTCAAAATGATAGCCGATTCCGCTGTTAAAACAAGATTTCCATTACCAGCCTTAAGTGAAGTGGGAAATGGAATAAGGTTATAACGCCCTATGTTGTTTTGCGCTTCAATTTTTAATGCAGTTGCTGCAATCATTATCAAGATCAAAGCCCCGGATAGATATTTGGTTTTCATTTACAGATTTTCTAATGGTTAAAAGATTGCAGCTTTCTATAAGGCAGTTTAGGAATTTTTTACTAAGAAAAATACATCAACAGCTGGTTAGTATGTCATCACTTTAAATATCAATTTTTCTGCATCATCCATAATGATTTATACTAACTTTTGCTAAAACCTTTTATAAAATAAACTGGCAACAACTACTATCCTGTTTTATTTTATTCTAACACCCAGTTCTGCCACAGTCATTCCATTACCGGTTAACACATGCGGTACCGATAACTTGAAATACCTGGCAGTTACATCTCCTGTTAATGGAATTTCCTGCATGATTGGATTAGCCCTGATATTGGCAAATTCACCTGATGTAACTTGTTGCCAGGTGATACCGTTATCGCTGGTGTAAATAATATAGCTGTCTGCTATACCTGCTGTTTTTTTGTCTTGCCTTGGTAGATACAGGAAAGCTTTTATAGTTTGCGGCTTGCCCATATCAATACTGATTTCTTGTGGAAATGTAGCAGTTACTGATGTATCTTTCAAAGTGCTCCAAAATGTATTTGGGTTATCATCAATGGCATTTTCCGGTTTATTATTCTCGCGGGCCTGCGATACAGTATCCATTATTTTCCAGCCACTTTTTAACAGTCCAAATTGAAAGGTAGTGACTTCACTTTTTTTGCCGGATGACTCAAACGCACGGGCCTTTACGTTTCCGCCTTCAATCAATTCAAACTTTTCACTGTATGGAAGGGAACTGGTTGTTGGATCTGTTCCATCAAGGGTGTAGTGAATGCTTTCCACGGGTGCATTTGTACTTATAACAACGTAACCGTTTTTGTCGCGGCTGATTGATGGTGCTTCCAGGTGTACTGGTTCTTTAAATAAGCCAAAGTCGCTTAATGCTACAGAAGCAGCAGAAGCCGTAATACGAACACGAACTTTATTGGTAGCAACATTTTGCGGAAGACGGATCAAACGATTAGCACCAATGCTGGTTCCCGAAGCAATTTCTTTCCAATTACCATTTTTCCAGGCATCAACAGCAAATGCACTGACGCGTTGTCCCAATTTGATGTTTTCACGAAGCCTGATAACATTGAAGGTGGTAAGTTGATGCAGGTCGGCAATTAATTGAGGCGTTTGCACTTTGTCGTCTGTAGCCCAATAGCTGTATCTATCACTATCAGTCAAAAAAACAGGGCCGAATTTTGCAATAGCATTTCCCCTGGTATTGCTGCTAGTAAATGTTGCTGGTTTTGCGAGGTTTACAGAAAAAGTTTGTTTGATAACTTGTCCAAATTGTTTCAAAATGGCAACATCTTCCGACGTCAGCCGGCCATTTTTGTCGGGGGATAAACCAAGATCAAGACATGCGCCACGACCAACACTTTTATAATAAAGATCTACCAAAGCGTAAGCTGATTTTGAACGCCCGTCTTCCGACTGGTGATAAAACCATCCCGGCCGCATTGGAACATCACATTCAGCCGGCATCCAAAATTTACCATTGCGTGTTCCCTCAGTTGCTAACCAATATTTACTATAGCCGTTTGAAGGCTCTTTACCAGCATCGGGGGCTTCGGGCGTGAAAGTTGCCCAACTGGTTTCACCTGCATGTCCTTCTTCATTTCCTACCCAACGAACATCAGGACCAATATCTCCAAAGATGGCTGCACCCGGCTGCATCTTGCGGGTAATGGCCCAATTCACCGGCCAGTTATAATAAGTGGATTGATCTATTTTACGAACCTCCCGTGCACCATCATAGTAGCCATCGCCACCATTAGCACCATCATGCCACGACATAAATACTGGTCCGTAATTAGCATACAATTCTCTTAACTGCTCCCGGTATACCTCGCTTACATATTCGGGTTTTCCATAGATCGGGCTGTTTCTATCCCATGGTGAACAGTAAACCGCCATCTTCATTCCCAGTTTATTACAAGCAACCTGGTATTCTTTTACAATGTCTCCTTTCCCGTTTTTATAAGGGCTCTTTGTTATATTGTGCGGGGTTGTTTTGGTAGGCCAAAGGCAAAATCCATCATGATGTTTTGCCACTACCACAATGCCCTTAAAGCCGCCTGCTTTTGCTGCTGCAACAATATCCATGGCGTTGAAATTACCAGGGTTAAAAAGCGCGGGATCTTCATCTCCGTAGCCCCATTCTTTATCTGTATATGTGGCAACGCTGAAATGTACAATGCAATACATTTCGGTCTCCTGCCAGCGGAGCTGCCGTTCAGAAGGCAAAGCACCATAAGGCTTTGGAGGTGTTTGTGAAAAAACAAATAATGACAATAATGTAAATAAAATAACCAAACTTAAGCATCTGATAAAACCGGCTTTGCTTTGTAAGCATTGTAAGTGAAAATTCTTTAATCTTGATCCTATTTTATAGAAGTGCATAAACGTTATCCGGGTATATGCCCGGCACTTTTTATTTAGTTGATAGTGAGAAATCAAACGCTAAAATATTGTGTTCTAATTTATCAGGCGGGTGAAGTTAGCCTGTATTAAATCAATAGACTTTGTTGAAATGCCGGTAAGATGAAAGCCATGATTATGACTGTTCGCTTCTTAAAAATGCAACAGCATACAAATTGATAAAAAGTATTGGGTAATTCACGTATCAAAGTTCAACAGGATGCGGAAAAAAAACCTCAGCTGTTTACGTTAAGAGTATTTAATCTCGAGAAATTGTTCAGGCATAAAATTTATTTATAGCTTTTTAAAATGTCAATTTCCTTAAATCAAAAAAGGTAACACACGGGCATTTAAACTACTTAAAGCCACACATGTTAAATCCCCGTGTTATATCGGGGATTTTTTATTAAAAGAACCTCAAAGAGAGTTAAAAACAGAGATTCAATTACCTGCTGCAAAACAGGAGAGATTTATTTCTATTGTTATTAATTTATGTAAGTTGAATTGTCGGCATATGGTTAGTTAACAAGGCGTGCATGTTCTAAAATTCTGGATGGATATTCATTGCCTATAACTAGTTTTTACACTATATACATTCATGAAATATTTTACAATTGATTTTTATCTTTGTAATGGAATAAAAGTTGAAACACAGGTTTATAAATTCAATGACAGCAAACAAAAGTGAGGACAGGTTGGAGCACGCTGCCAATGACCTAAATACAGCAATATTTTATCACGGCACTAAAGCCCAATTGAATGCCGGTGACCTGTTAGAGCCAGGTTTCAATTCAAATTTTGGACAGGGGAAGAAAGCATCTTTTGTTTACCTGACTGGCACGTTAGATGCCGCTACCTGGGGAGCCGAGCTTTCGCTAGGGGAGGGTCCGGGCAGAATTTATATTGTAGAGCCGACCGGTCCTATTGAAGACGATCCCAACCTGACAGACAAAAAGTTTCCTGGAAATCCTACCAAATCATATCGGTCCCGGCATCCGCTACGTGTCACCGGTGAGGTTACCGGTTGGCAGGGGCACTCGCCGGAACAGCTTAATGCTATGAAGCAGCACCTTGAAAGACTTAGTCAACTTGGTATTGAAGCAATTGATGATTGAGCATTAAAAATAAGCAAAACAGATTGCTGCCTTTTTATAAACCTGTTATTCTAATTTTTTTACTACTGTAATAAAAAAACCGGTATTACCCGGTTTATTATCATTTAGCTATAAAATTTTAGTGCGGAGAGCTAGGGATTCGAACCCCAGGACCTGTTACAGTCAACAGTTTTCAAGACTGCCGCAATCGACCACTCTGCCAGCTCTCCGCGGCAAATGTAGGGGCAGAGAATGATTGACAAAATTTTTTTTGTTTCTGTTGTGTATATTGTTTTCTGTAATGTATTGAAACGCATGCTACATAAGCGTTACAGAGGATTAATGCAACTTTAAAACATCTTTCATGGTATGCATTCCTTTCTTTCCATTCATATATTCCGCAGCAACTACGGCACCCAATGCAAAGCCTTTCCGGTTGTGGGCAGTATGAGTAATTTTAATATCATCAATTTCGGAGCTGTATAAAATGGTGTGTGTGCCGGGTGCCGGGTCTGTGCGCTGACTTAGGATCGGCAGGGCATGGTCGGTTGTATCAATTTCAGCTTCGTCGGTTATACTGTACCAGCTTTTTTTGTGCGTGTTTTTTGCCAATATCTGTTCGGCCAGTGAAATGGCCGTACCACTTGGAGCATCCAATTTAGCGGTATGATGAATTTCGGTTAACTGGATATTGTATTCTTTATGCCCGGCCATTAGTTTGGCAAGCAGGGTATTTACTTCAAAAAATATATTTACACCCAGGCTAAAATTACTGGCATACAAAAAACCCACTTTATTCGTTTTGCAGGCAGCTTCTATTTCCGGTAAATGTTTTAGCCAGCCGGTTGATCCGCAAACAACAGGAACATGGGCCTCAAAGCAACCCATAATATTATGGACCGCACTTTCGGGTCCTGTAAATTCAATGGCAACGTCTGCTTTACTGATATTCTCTTTGGTGAAATCAGCCAGGTTATCGATGTTGATTTTCAAAACGACACTATGACCTCTTTCAAGAGCAATAGCTTCAATTGCCTGCCCCATTTTTCCGTAGCCTATTAATGCTATTTTCATGGCGGGAAACCCGTTAATACGGGTTTGTTTTAATTAGTAAAATATCGTTTGCTTGTACTTGCACCCTTAAAGGTAAGCACCAAACCAACACTGGTTTGACCGCTAAAATTAAAGCCAGGCTTTAGTTTCAAAGACAGCTTATCTGACACATCAAAATCTTTCAGGTTGGCAAATACTGCCGCATCCACTACATTCAATCCCCAGGCCAGTATAAAAACAAGAGCACTGTAATCAACATTTTGCCGGTACGAATTACGATAAAACTGGATGGAGTTATTACTCAGGGGCCGGTATTCGATAGGTATCAGGTTATCGTTTAAATCGTTTTTGTCAAGGCGATTAATATAAGCATCCCGAAGAGCTTTATACTCCTTTAGGTTGTAGAAAAATAATACGGCCGGAACAGTAATTACTCCGGCTACCAAAGGTACTTTCCAAATCTGCCTGTTAGTAACCTGCCCCCATCCGGGTATTATGGCCGAACGAATAATGGTTCTTTTTATTCGCCGGTGCCGGGCTGAATCAGAAAAGCGGGACGTAGCTTCTGAGAGTAAAGTATCACCGGTAACAACAGCGTTCCTGTTATTAATAATTGTGTCACCCCGTTCCACAATTTGTGCCTGCGAGTGCTGAGCAAATAAAGAAAAAACCGAAAACAGGACAAATAACAACTTCACGCTTTACTGGCTTTAATTGGAACCAAAGTGCTACGATAAACAAACGACTATTGAACAGTAATACCCACAAGTCCAAGTATCTTATTTAGCTCCTGCACGGAGTAATATTCGATAGCTATACTTCCTGTTCCGTTCTTTGCCTGCTTCATTGTAACCTTAGTTCCGAAATGAGAAGCTAAATTATCCTCGATTTTTTTGTAAGCAGGTGATAACCCGGATTTTGCACCAGCTTTAACAGCGCCACCGGATTTATATAATTGACGAACCAGTTCCTCTGTTTGCCTTACCGATAAACCGCGGTTGGTTATTTCTTTAAAAATATAGAGCTGTTTGTCTACGAGATCCACGTTGATAATAGCCCTTGCATGGCCCATACTGATGGTGCCATTACGTACCGCTACCTGGATATCGGGCGGCAATTTTAAGAGACGAACGTAGTTGGCTACGGTGCTTCTTTCTTTGCCCATTCTTTCGGCAACTTCTTCCTGTGTATGATGCAGTTCATCCATCAACCGCTTATAACTAAGAGCTATCTCGATCGCATTCAGATCTTCCCGCTGCAAGTTTTCCAGCAATGCGAGCTCCAGAAGTTGCTGGTCGTTGGCGTCGCGGATATAAACCGGCAAATCCGCCAGGCCAGCTATTTTGGAAGCCCTGAAACGGCGTTCACCTGCAATCAGCCTATATTTTCCGGAAGGAAGTTTTGAAACCGTTAGCGGCTGAATAATATCGTGAATTTTGATGGAAGCCGCCAGTTCATTCAGCGCCTGTTCATCAAAATCGCGGCGGGGTTGTTTCGGGTTTACTTCGATATCCGACAACGGCACCCGTAAAATGGCGGTTGCTTTTTGCACCACTTCGGTCTTCAGGTGTCCTTCCGTATTCTTCAGATCGGTGTCTATGTTGGATAACAGGCTCCTGAGCCCTTTCCCGATCATGTCTTTGTTGCTTGTTGCTTTGCTCATGTGGTGAGTGGTGAGTGGTGAGTGGTGAGTAAAAACTCCGTCACTTACTACTATTACACCAGTTTACTGTTTGTTTTAATTAAACCTGATAGCATTTTAAATACCTGGATCAATAATTCTCCCAGTATCGTAATATCTGGTTTTGAAATGTATTTTAAATCTTCGGCTATATCAAGTAGTGCATCAATTTCAATGATAGATCCCCTTGATATTTCAAAGTATCGTTTTCTTTCAGCTTCCGATTTCCTGCTGCAGCCTTCTGCATTATTCAGATGAACGGATAATGCAGCACGTCTTAGCTGCTGAATCATATTAAACCTTTCTTCTGCTGGTAACTTGTTTGATAATAGATAGCATTCCTTCGTGAAAGATCTTATTACCGAATAAATTTCCAGCCTGTTGTGTGCAAGTTGTAAAAACATAATTGAGTGATGAAGTGAAAAACTTAATATTTTGTTTACATAAAAAAGTTGGCGCTTTACCACCTATTAAACCTAAACTCACCACTCACCACTGACCACTGACCACTGACCACTGACCACTGACCACTGACCACTCACCACTCACTACAGATATCTCTCCTCCTCCGAAATCTTCGTAAAATTGTTTTTCTGCAAAACCTCTTTTGCCAGGTTCAGGTAATTATTGCTTCCCTTACTATCTGCATCATATAAAATCACCGGTTTACCTACACTGGGCGCTTCGCTCAGCCTGGTGTTGCGATGAATAATGGTACTGAAAACCATATTGTCAAAATGTCTTCTTACTTCGCTTACTACCTGGTTGCTCAGGCGCAGGCGACCATCATACATGGTCATTAAGATTCCTTCTATCTGCAATTCGGTATTCAACCTGCTTTGTACAATCTTGATGGTATTTAATAATTTACCCAGGCCTTCCAGGGCAAAAAATTCGCATTGTACCGGTACGATCACACTGTCGGCAGCTACCAATGCATTTACCGTGATCAGGCCAAGGGAGGGAGAGCAATCGATGAGGATAAGGTCATAATTGTCAGCAATTGGTTCCAATATTTTCTTCAGTACATTTTCCCGGTTGGGATAATTGATCATCTCAATCTCTGCACCAACAAGGTCAATATGCGATGGAATCAGATCGAGGTTTGGAATTTCTGTTTTCAGAATTACATCTGCAGCCGGAACGTTGTTTACAAAACAATCATACAGGCTGGTGTTTACATTTTGAAGATCGAAGCCAACTCCAGTTGTGGTATTTGCCTGTGGGTCGGCATCAACCAGTAAGGTTTTAAACTCTAAAACAGCAAGACTTGCTGCGAGGTTAATTGCTGTTGTAGTTTTACCTACACCCCCTTTTTGATTTGCAATTCCGATTGTTCTGGCCATATATTTTACCCCAAACCCTAAAGAGGCTGAAGCGTTTATTTACTCAATACTTTAATGGTTTAAGCCTTTGAAACTTCCTGAAAAGATTAGTTGTAATTATGAAGTCGTTATGGTTTCGCCAATAGCCGGCAATAATAACGCTATTCCTTTCTCTTCAAAAGTCTTTTTTGCTGCCTCCTTGTCAATAACGATATAGCCAAATGTGTCGTAATGCACCCCAATTACCTTGTTTGCTTTCACCATTCCACCTGCAATTACGGCATCGGTAATGCCCATGGTAAAGTTGTCGCCGATTGGTAGAACAGCAAATTGCAGCTCCGCCCAGGCTGGAATCAATTGCATGTCCATGGTGAGCGCCGTATCTCCGCTATAATAAAAATTACCATCAGCCGTATAAACGATAAAACCCATGGGATTGCCGCCGTAGGAGCCGTCTGGCATGCTGCTGCTGTGCTGTGCAACGGTACATTTTACTGCCCCAAAATCAAAATTGAAAAGGCCACCGGTATTCATTGGGTGCACATTTTCAACTCCCTGGTTGTTTAGCCAACCCATGATCTCGTAAGCGCAAATTACTTTGGCACCAGTTCGTTTTGCAATGCTCACCACATCAGCCACATGATCGGCATGTCCATGCGATAGTAAAATAAAATCCGCTTCAATAGTCTCCACTTCGACATTGCTGGCCAGTGGATTAGGACTTATAAAAGGATCGAACAAAAGCTTTTTCCCTGTTGTTTCAACTAAAAAGCTTGAATGACCGTAATATGTAAATTTCATACGTTGTAATTTCTATGGTTTAAGTGATACTGATCAAATAGATCAATGAAGCTTACAATAAAATGAAGTAGATAAGTTTCGTTACCAGCTTTTTGTTGTTTAGAATGGCGCAAAAATAACAACCGCTTATAATTAATATGGGTTGGTGAATAACTATCCGGATTATTTTTGACGCTTTGGTTTTTAAACGGGTTATATCCAAATACATACATGAGAAGTTTAAGCGGCTCCATTATATTTATTGTTATACTGATCCTGGTAGATTTGTATGTTTTCCAGGCAGTTAAGTCCGTTTCACAAAATGCCGGAACCCGATCAAGGGCCATCATTTTTGCGGTTTACTGGATTTTATCACTACTCGCTATTGGCTTTTTCGCAGCACTTCCGCATATTCACTACGATCAATGGCAAAAGCCTGTCCGTACTTATATTTTCGCAACGCTGATCGGGCTATTCCTTGCCAAACTTATTTCTGTCCCCTTTTTTTTAATGGATGATATCCGCAGGATGGTACAATGGATCATCAGCCAGTTTGTATCCAGAACTGTAGATGCGGGTAATGGAAATGAAGCAACTGAAGGTATCAGCAGGAGTGCCTTTTTAAGCTGGTTGGGTTTGGGTATTGGTGGTACTTTATTTGGAACCCTCGTATACGGGTTTAGAAATCAATATAATTACCAGGTAAAACACGTGAAACTAGCTTATAAAAACCTGCCGTCTGCCTTTAAGGGCATGCGAATTGTGCAGGTAAGTGATATTCACAGTGGCAGCTTTATGGATGTCGGAGCGGTCCAACGGGGCGTTGATCTTATAAATAATCAAAAGGCAGATCTTATTTTATTTACAGGCGACCTGGTAAATGACCGGGCATCGGAAATGGAGCCTTATGTGAATGTATTCAATAAGTTGGCAGCGCCACTTGGAGTTTACAGCACTTTTGGTAACCACGATTACGGAGATTATGTTGCCTGGCCAGATAAGGATGATGCATTTCGCGAACGGATGGCAGCAGCCGGAAAACATTTGATGACACCGCTACAGGAAAAAAACCTGGATACCCTAAAACAGGTACATGCAAGAATGGGCTGGCGTTTGTTGATGGATGAATGGGTACCCATCGAGAAAAATGGTGCACAGATAGCCTTACTGGGAGTTCAAAACATCAGCGGTAAGGCTCGTTTTCATAGTTATGGCGATATGGCCAAAGCTTATGCGGGTGTCGCTCAAATACCCTTTAAAATTTTAATGAGCCACGATCCCAGCCATTGGGACAGTGAAGTAAAACCCCATTACCCTGATATTGATCTTACCCTTTCAGGACACACCCATGGCATGCAGTTTGGCGTGGAAATACCTGGTTTAAAGTGGAGCCCGGTAAAATGGGTATATAAAAAATGGGCTGGTTTATACGAAGAAGGTAACCAGAAGTTGTATGTAAACCGCGGTTTTGGGTTTATTGGATACCCTGGTCGTGTTGGCATATTACCTGAGATTACAGTCATCGAACTGACCTAATGAAAGCCAACTGTCAATTGTGGGTTTATAAATATCCTGTCCTTTTTCAAAACATTTGTAGCAAATAAAAAATCATAATTAGAATTTTCATAACAAACTCGACAGATTTATGGCAGTCTGTTTTTCGTTTTACAACTTAAATCCCATTTTATGCGTAAAGTGATCTGCCTGTTCCTCCTAGCTGCTTTCGTTAATAACGCCCGTGCTCAGTTTATAAAGATCGGACCCAAAGTAGGTGCTAACCTGCAAAAAATTGAAAGCAAATCTTTTAAAGAAGGCTACCAACTGGGTTATTACGCCGGTATTTTTGCCGAACTGAAATTGGGAGAAAAATGGGAGATCCAACCCGAGGTATTGTTTAATGAAACTAAATTTGATCAGTCGAGCGATTTCCGGGATATCTATCGCAATATCTTAAGCGTCGATTCGGCGAGTAAAATTAAATTATCGCAATTATCTATTCCCATCACCCTGAACTATAAAATTGCCAATGTGCTGGCATTGCAGGTTGGACCACAGTTTTCCATAAACATGGACAAAAACAAAACCTTGTTGAAAAATGCGGGTGATGCATTTACCGCCGGTGATTTTGCCATGGTTGGAGGCGTAAAATTTATGCTTAGCAAATTCAGGATTACCGGGAGGTATGTATTGGGACTTAGCAACATAAATGATATCGACAATAAAGATCAATGGAAAAGCCAGTCTGTTCAATTAGGTGTTGGTTTTGTTTTTTAATACCACAATAAAAAAGAAATACAGAGGCCGGATCATTATTTGAATCCGGCCTTTTTCTTTGCAAAAAAGGTAAATAAAAATTGCTTTAATTATTTTTCAAATTTCAACTATAGGTATTCTTACCAAAATACCGCTTTACAGCTACTTAGCACTTTCATTACGGCAACATTCCCTGACCTTTATAGCCCATTAATTCGATTAATACTTGTTTAGAAAATTAAGTTACTCGCTTTTGCTGTTCTTATTAACCTGGGTGTTATTTGCACAGAGCTGTATGTTTTTTAGAACCACCGATAAAAAAGCTGCGGAATCCTTTTCAGCTGTTGGGGTCAAGGGTGAAATCGTTTACCTGGATGTAAACGGAACCAGCATGCATTATGTAATGACGGGGAAGCCCGAACTGCCAATTCTTTTTTTTATACATGGTTCGCCAGGGAGCTGGGATGCTTTCAAACAGTATTTACAGGATAGCAGCCTGTTAACAAAATATCGGATGATCTCGGTTGACCGGCCAGGTTTCGGCTACAGCAATTTTGGCCATGCGCTAAATCTCAGCGAGCAGTCTGTTATAATTTCTACCATTTTAAAAAAAGAAGCGAATGGCAGGAAGGTCTTTTTTATAGGGCATTCACTTGGTGGACCGTTATGTATCCGGCTTGCAATTGATAACCCGGGAATGGCTGCAGGCCTGGTTTTACTCTCAGCCGCCATTGATCCTGCGCTTGAAAAACCCGAAAGGTGGCGCTTGCTGATGATGAATAATCCCTTGCAATACCTTGCTCCCGGTGCTATGCGCCCTTCTAACTATGAACTCTGGTATTTAAAGGCCGATCTAAAAAAACTGAAGACGGAAATTTCAAAAGCTACCTTACCTTTTACCTGGATAATGCATGGCAGTAAAGACAACCTGGTGCCATACGACAATGTGCTTTTTGCAAAAAAATACCTGGATCCCGGGAGGTTAAAAATAATAACACTTGAAGGAGCCAATCATTTTATTCCATGGACAAATTACAACCAGGTGAAATCGGTGCTGTTACAATTGAATGAAGAGATAATTAGCAAGGAACAATAGAAAATTGCAACTAGCAGGGAAATAAATTACGGGCGAAAGCGCCTAATACTTCATCCACCGGAATACAATATTTTTGCCGTCATGATTCGTTTGATGTTTATTTTATTGGTTAGTTGCTTTTTGTTGGGCTGTGAAAAAGAATTGGCTATTTCTCCCAGGGATGGAGGCGATATTTTAGCTGTAGAAGGATCAATTGAAAATGGCCAGGCTCCGCGGATTATTTTAACCCGCAGTTTTAATTACTTTAATACACTTTCGATCACCGACCTGGCAAATGCGTTTGTAAAAGGCGCCAAAGTAATTGTAAGTGATGGTACCGTTTCCCAACAACTTAAAGAGTATGTCGTGCCCTTTGCAGCCGGCGACCTCGTTTATTATTCTACCGATACAGCACTGGGAAATAACCAGCTATTTGGAAAATTTAATACGAGCTATTCCTTAACTATCGAAAGTGCCGGCAAAACATATACGGCAAATACTACGATACCCAATATAGCCCGTACGCTTGATTCCGTGTGGTGGAAACCTGCACCTGCTAATGAGGATACCAATAAAGTAGTTTTATTTGTAAGAGTTACCGACCCGAAAGGACTTGGTAATTACATCCGTTATTATACCAGCAGGAACGACAGCGCTTTTTTACCGGGTATTAACTCTGTATTTGATGATGCTATAATTGATGGTACCTCCTATGAAATACAGGTAGATGCCGGCGTGGACAGGAACCAGGATATTGATTTTGACGAATATGGATTTTTTGCACGGGGTGATACTATCAGGGCTAAATTATCAAATATAGATAAAACAACATTTGATTTTTGGCGAACCTGGGAACAAAATCAAAGCAACCTCGGTAACCCTTTTGGTGTACCCGTGAAAGTACTTGGTAATATCAGCAATGGAGCATTGGGTTATTTTGGCGGTTATGCCTCGCAAGTAGAGACTATCATTGTTCCGAAATAAAAAATACCCATTCGTGCTTAATTTATACTATCCTCTAGTTTAGAATTTCAAGAATTTGTTTTAAAGAGATTTATACTTCCAGAATATTTTTCCTGGTACAGTTATGCTGTTACTGTTTTTCAAATTAAGTATTCAATTTTTCCTACTCCTGCTGTTTGATAAGTAAAGTACGCTGTTCAACTATCATAATTGTTGAAGAAGATTTTCCTGTCTTCTTTTACAATATTGAAAGATTTTACAGTAAATATTACTTACACAACAAATGAAACAGGTAGTTCTCTTTGGGTTAGTACAACTTTTTTTAATACAGGTTTCAGGCCAGGTGTCTATCAATTCAAATGGCACTCCTCCGCATGCAAGTGCCATGTTTGATATAAACGCTTCTAATAAAGGGTTGCTTATTCCAAGAGTTGCTTTGTCAGGTACTAAGGATAATAATACAATTACCGCACCGGCACATTCGCTATTGATTTTTAATACAGCAACGGCAGGAACAAAATTTGTTTCTGTAACCCCCGGGTTTTATTATTGGAACAATATCACACAAACATGGACTGCTTTGTCTGTTGCCGATAACAGCATGAGTAATGGCTGGTTATTAAATGGTAACACAGGCATTTCCGCTTCCGATCACTTTCTTGGTACTACCGACAACCAACCATTAACTTTCCGGGTAAACAATTTACACGCCGGGCAACTGAGTGCTGTTAACAGGAATGCCGCCTTTGGTGTTCGTGCATTAGCATCCAATACAACTGGTTATAATAATGTAGCAATAGGTGCAGGTGCACTGGAGAAAAATACCCTTGGTCATGGTATGGTCGCTATAGGTGATTCAGCTTTGTTTAACCAGCTTACTAATGGCAGTAATTTTTACTCAAATACTGCTGTTGGATCCAAATCATTATACTCAAATATTTCAGGTTATGGAAATACAGCAGTTGGTGTAGAAGCATTGGTTTCCAGTAATACTTCCTTCAATACTGCCTTAGGTTTTTGGTCGTTAAGGTCCAATACTTTTGGTAGTGGTAATGTGGCAGTTGGCGCATCAAGCCTTGAAAAAAATACTTCAGGTGAAAACAATACGGCACTGGGCTTTTCTGCTCTAAACAGGAATTCAAATAACAGTAATAATACGGCTGTGGGTTACCAGAGTTTGTATTACAATGATGCCAACGAAAACACTGCAACCGGTTATACTGCACTTCGAAATAATACAACCGGTACAAAAAATTCGGCTTTTGGATTGTCTGCGCTTCTTTCAAATAATACCGGAAGCTATAATACGGCCGTAGGTAATTCTGCTGCCTGGAACTCCGAAGGAAACTGGAATACAGCTGTGGGATACAATGCTATGTACAATACAGATGCTGGCCAGGCAAACGTAGCTATCGGGTACCAGGCAATGCTGCATAATATTATGGGTAGTAACAATACGGCCATAGGCACCAATGCAGGACCCGGTGCAGGCGGTTCTGCCTTCTCAAATTCAACTGCAATCGGCCAGGGAGCTGCTTTTACTGCATCTAACCAGGTACGTGTAGGAAATACGTTGGTAACGGCTATTGGGGGCTATGCCGATTTTGTAAAAATCAGTGATATAAGGTTTAAAAAGAATGTCAAAGCAGAAATACATGGATTGGATTTTATCTTAAAACTCGAACCCATTGTGTACAACATGGATCTTCAAAAACTTAATAAGTTCATTTACGGGAAAGCCTCAGATACTTTGTTCACCGGGCAGCAAATGGCAAACTTGGTTGAGAATGAAACAACTGAAATAAGCGGTTTTAGTGCACAACAAGTTGAAGCAGTAGCAAAAGCAATCGGGTATAATTTTAATGGTGTTCATAGACCCGAAAGTGAACAGGATCACTATTCACTATCGTACGCATCTTTTGTAGTTCCGTTGGTTAAAAGTGTGCAGGAACAACAGCAAATAATTTCAGATCAGCAGATAAAAATTAATAGCCAGGAAAAACGCATCAACGATCAGCAGGCAGCTATTGATTCATTGCTATTGCGAATGAGTACAATTGAAAAAATTAACAGCAGTAAATTATAGAGCCAATAATAAAAGCGGCACAATTTCATTTAGAATATTTGTTCCATAAAGTTCAATTGGAAGGCAACAGTAGTAACCGGCATAATGATTGGGAAGCATAATTCTCGCCTGACATTTTCAGTTCATTAGAAATTTGCTACGTCTTATCAATGAAATTAGCTGGTTAATCATTTGAGATATCATACATGTTTTTTTTCATACTTTCTTTACTTAAAAGAACAAATACACAAAACATTATTTCTGCGAAATGATGCACACCAATACTCCCATATCCCATAATATTTTTAAATTTTATGGGGTGTTAAAAACTGTAGCGTATTGATTTAGGTTTCAGTTTTTTTAATGTTATCATTTTTTCCGGGAATGCATTGAATATGAATACCAGGTATTATCATTTTTAATTTTAACTTTTACAAACACGCAAAATGACAGCACACGACATTAATCTCGTACAAAAAAGTTGGGCAACAGTTGCTACTATCGACATGGAAACTGTAGGTGGATTATTTTATAACAGGCTTTTCGAAATTGCCCCTGAAGTCAAGCCGATGTTTAGCAGAAGTTCCATGGCAGAACAATCAAGAAAGCTTCTAAGCATGTTATCGTATGTAATGGCTAAACTGGATAAGCTGGATGATATACTCGATGAAGTGGCAAAGCTCGCAAAACGACATGTTCATTATGGAGTGAAAGAATCTCATTATGCGGCAGTTGGTGCGGCGTTATTATGGACCCTCGAAAAAGGGCTTGGTGAATTATGGAACGAAGAATTAAAAGCTGCCTGGATAAAAACATATACAGTTTTATCAGGGGCTATGATTGAGGTGCAAAATGAAACTTTGGTGGCATAAGAAATCCATCTTCGAAGTCAGGATTACTCCTTATAAAGAGTGATGTTGATTGAAAAATGCTGTTTGATAAGTAAAACCTGCTGTTTGACTATGATAGTTGTACAGCGGGTTTTTTGTTGCTTGTTTTACACAGAAATAATTTTCAAAATGAAATACAACAACACTATAACACACAAACAAAGAAGCAAAATTGCGGCTATTTTAATGGCATTTTTTTTAGTCAACATTCAATTCGCATTTACGCAGGTTGGCATCGGAACAAAGACGCCCAATGCCAGCGCGGGTTTGGATCTGTCGTTTGCGAACAAAGGATTTTTATTACCCCGTTTGGCTTTAACAGGTACAGGTGATTTATCCACCGTGCCCACGCCAGCTACCAGCTTATTAATTTACAATACTGCAACGGCAGGTGCAGGAATAACAGCAGTTATACCAGGGTTTTATTTCTTTAACGGAAGCGCCTGGTCGCCGCTTTCGGCAAGTACCGGATCTGCTACAGGCGGCTGGTCTTTAAGTGGAAATGCAGGTACAAATGCCGCTCTAAATTTTATTGGTACAACTGATAACCAGTTGTTGAAATTTCGTCAAATGAATGAGCCTTCTGGCTTTCTTGACGCCTTCAATGAAAATGTTGCATTGGGAAGCCATTCACTTGACAGCATCAAAGGCGGGGGAATGAACAACGCAATTGGTTCCCAGGCATTGACGAATAATAAAATTGGAAATCATAACAACGCATTTGGAAGGCGTGCTCTATTTTCCAATATTGATGGGTGGCGTAACACTGCCCTCGGTACTTCCGCCCTTGTTAATAGCACTAACGGAAACGACAACATAGCAGTCGGCTTTAATGCGGCTTATGGCAATGTTACAGGATCTAATAACGTTGCTATCGGTAACACCGCCCTGTATGGTAATAACAACGGAAACGGAAATACAGCAGTAGGATTTAATGCCGCTTATAGTAATGTTAGTGGATTTAGTAATGTTGCAGTTGGTACAAATTCTTTATATAAGAATATTTCAGGCGTTCGGCTGATCGCAATTGGTGATTCAGCTTTGTACAATAATACAGCTGGTGATAATGTGGCTATTGGTTCGAAAGCCTTACGTTACAATGAAACGGGTGTCCTTAATACCGCCATCGGCAATCAATCGCTTTTTAGTAATTCAAGCGGCTCCCAAAATACAGCGGTAGGCAGAGCAGCCCTTTATTGGAACAACAATGGAAGTCAAAATACGGCACTCGGTTTTCAGTCTTTATACAACAATCAATATGGTAGCCGAAATACCGGTGTTGGTTACAATAGCCTCATAATTAATCTAGCCAGCAACGACAATACGGCCGTAGGTTATCGTAGTCTTACCAAAAACGAAGGAAATAACAACACCGCGGTTGGTTCAAACGCACTTAATGCAAATGAAAACGGTGTAGGAAATACAGCTACAGGTGTTTCTTCTCTAGATGCCAATGTAAGCGGCAATTTTAATGCTGCATTTGGACATGGAGCGCTTTTAAAAAACACCACAGGCATTTATAATGTGGCCCTTGGGACATCGGCACTTACAACCAATACTTCAGGTTATAACAATACAGCTATAGGCGCCGGGGCAGATGTTTACGGAACAAACTATGTAAATGCTACGGCTGTTGGCGCTAATGCGCAGGTTAGCTGCAGCAATTGCATGGTGCTGGGATCTATAGCGGGTTATAATTATGGAACTACAAATTCAAAGATTGGGATCGGAACCACCAGCCCGCAAAAAACATTGCATGTTAATCCGAACGGACAAGGTGGTGTATCCATTGGAAAAGACCTGGTTACAGGAGGTTATACAGCATTACACATGGGGATCTCACAAGAAAGTGGCGGTTACAGTTTTCTGCAATCTGTTAAAGCCAGCGGTCAGACATATGGAAACCTTGCTTTGAATCTTAATGGAGGTGATGTAGGTATTAAAACTATTCCACTCGCATTGTTGCACCTGAAGCAAAATGTAGACGAATACCCTATTACAAATGGTGGAATAAGAATAGAGAACTGGTACAATGGCTCGCATTGGGATTTTGGAATGGACGGAGTGAGAAATTTAAGTTTTTCTTATAATGGCGCTGCTAAATTTTATTTTGACGATGTAGACGGAGAGATGTATACTGTTTCTGACAGGCGAATGAAAAAAGATATTAAAGCTGTTGACAATGTATTACCTGGTATCATGCGCCTGCAAGCTAAAACGTATCATTATATCGATAATGAAAACAATGCACGCTCTTCTTATGGCTTCATAGCGCAGGAAGTAGAAGAGATTTTTCCGGGTTTCGTTTCCACAAAAGGTAAGGACAATCTAAAAGCAATCGGGTATCAAAAGATAAATGTAATGGCAGTGAAAGCCATCCAGGAACAGCAGGCCATTATCGAAAATCAAAATGAAAGAATTGCGGCACTGGAAAGCAAACTGGACCAGTTGATAAGATCGGTTGGTAATAAATAAAATAGCGAATACCAGTAGTATCACCCTTCTACTTATAAGTTGATATAGTAACATTTGCTGGTGCTTACCTGCTGTACAATGTTCCCAGGATTGAAAATGCAACAGTAGTAATAATACAATCTAAAGCAGCTACGTGTGATCACAAACCTGGTTCTGATAACGATCATTAAAGATTTACATACGTATACTTTGATCGATAGCTTAGAATTTGATTGTACCTGTAATTACTTCGGGCAATAAGTGCAGATTTATTTTAGTAACAAGCCTTTAATTAAATACAGAACCAAATGCACATTAGTCCGCCGAATAATACATGTAAAAAGATACTTATAAATCTTTGCTTCTTCCTAAGTTCTAGCCTGGTATATACGCAAGGTTTAGGCATTGCAGCTGTTCCCGTTGCCAGTGCTATACTTAATATTGGTGCCACAAATAAAGGCGTCCTATTACCACGTGTATCTCTTAATTCAAATACTGATGCACTAACCATTAAAAATCCTGCAACTCATCTTATAGTTTATAACATCAACGAAAGCAAGTTAAGTGGACTTACCGGAAAAGGTTTGTATAGAAATAGTAATAATGAAGCAAGCCCAAACTGGCAATCGGTAGCTACAAATGAAAAAGGTATAACAGGCGAACCGGGTCAGCCTGGTCCAAAAGGAAACACTGGCACTAAGAGTATTATAAAATCCGGTGCAATCGCGGGTTTCCTCGGTGCATCTATTCCAGGAAATGCCGCTGGTTATGTGTTTGCCGGCCAAACAACTTCAATAACTATAACAGCTGGTCAAAAAATAATAGTTTGGGGCGAAGTTCCGATCGGTCTTGCGACAGGTCTTCCAAGTCAAAAAGTAAACCTGGGTGCAGGTTACCAATTAGCAGCAGGTGGTGTAATAAAAAACATGACGGTTAACTATGTTACCGTGTTTGTTGGGCCGGAAAGATTTTCGCAGGCAATAGCCGGAGTTATCAGTCCCGGAGCAGGTACCTGGATTATTGGAGCCGTTATAGAAAATGTTGGATCTGCTCCACTAACAAATAATGAATATGGTAACCTTATTTATATGGTACTTGATTAAACCCTGTTCTACTTGCGTAATGCCTTTTAAATAACGATTTTTCGAAAACAAATTCCGCTCATATATACATTATGATGAAATATCTTCTTCTTATAATAGCTATCGGAACCATTCAAATTCAAACATTTTGTCAAGTCGGGATAGGTACTAAACAGCCCCACCCAAGTGCTCAATTGGAAATTGCAGCTACCAATAAGGGTTTACTAATACCAAGAATTATGCTGCAATCAAACACAGATGCTATTACTATACCATCACCTGCACCTTACCTGATGTTGTATCACACTAATTCTGGTATTTACAATGGACTGACAGGAGCCGGGTTGTATGTAAATACCGGTTCTTCAAATGCACCGAACTGGCAAAAAGTTGGACAGGGACAACAAGGCGAAACAGGCGCTACAGGGCCTGCTGGCCCTATGGGCGCACCGGGCGCTAATAATATCAATAAATCAGGTTCATTAAATGGTTATGCCGGCAGCAATATTGCAGGATATGCAACTGCTTATGTTTTTGTAGGACCCACCACCACAGTTACTGTAACTGCTACACAAAAAATTCTGATGTGGGGTGTAGTGCCCGTTGCATTAGCAGCCGGTAAACCGTCACAAACTATGTATCTCGGGGCAGGTTATCAAAGTACGATGCCCGGGTCGTCAATTACAAATATGGTGGGTGGCAACTTTTCCATAATCTCAGTTGGCCCAGAAAGACACGCTTATGCCATCGCAGGTCATGTAATGTTAGGCGCGGGTACGTATACCATCGGGGCAGTAGTCAGAAACCTGGGAATAAATCCACTTTCCAACAATGATTATATAAATTTGGTTTATATGATAGTTGAGTAATAAAAATTTTCTTGAAAAAATTTTTCCATTTCCTGCAATACATTTCCTACATGTAAGTTGATGTAATTAGCCTGGATTGTTTTATTACGGGTTTATAGAAAGCACCCGGTTATGTTTTACTTTCATAACAATTTTATATCCCATTTTGAAATATATTCTGCACCGTTTTGTTGTTGCTGCATTCATGTTTGTTCTCGTGGGAAACATTTGTGCACAAACAAGTTATCATATTACGACGGGGCAGGGGCTTGCGACGCACCAGTTAACCGTTCTTATAAAAGACTACCAAAATAATATGTGGTTTGGAAGTTATAATGGTTTGCACAAACATGAGGGAACTTCTATCAAAGTTTATAATAAATCAGCGAATAATCCTGCTGCTTTAAGCGGTAACGAAATGCATGCAATTTTCGAGGATCGCCTGGGTTATATATGGGCTGGTACAACTGCAGGACTTGATAAACTTGATCCCCGCAGTGGAATGGTGAAACATTATAAAATAAAAAACCTGGCAACCGGCGATGATAATATTGGTTATATCTATACCATTTTCCAGGGCGATAATGATGATGTCTGGTTTACTACCGATGTAGGCATGTATGTGATGGATTATACGACGGGACAGTACAAAAATGTGGCGTCAAATTCAAAAACAGGTAAAGGTTTGCCCGAAACAGATATGAACTATAAGGCCAGCTATGCTACCAAACAGGGGATTTGGATGTTAACGCAGGGAAGGCTCATATTTTTTGATTATAGAAGCAAACAATTCATTCATCGCTATAATAATCCGCAACAAAAAAAGATTTTCAACCTTGGTGGGAATAGTGGCTCGGGTACCAATTCGGACATTTGCATAGATAGTGCTTCAAATCTTTATTTTATTGGACACAACACCTTTTTAATGAAGTATAATTTACTTACTGAAAAGGTAGATTCCTTTCGATTTGAAATGCCTTCCAAAGCATGGAGATGTTGTTATGCTGTATCAGCAGATTATAAAGGAAATATTTGGATGGGTTTTCGTTATGGAGGCATCTTACTATTCAATAAAACATCATCACAATTTACTGCCATCCGAAGCCAAGGGGTTAATAGTTTAATAGGATCTGATTATGTGTATTCGCTTTGCGAAGATTATCTGAAGCGTATGTGGGTAACTACGAACAACGGCGTTTATGTTATTAATTATTACGATAGTTCGGTTCAACAACAATACCTGAATAATACAAAAGATAATTCCAATATTGACTTTGAAGCGAGTATTATTTCGCAGGATAAAACGGGAAATATTTATATTCCATACAACGCTGGTGGTCTGTATAAATATAATATTTATAGTAGCCAGGTAGCGCATTTTGCAGTACCCGATACAATGGTTAAAAGTTATGCATATGCATATGTTAATCGTAATAATAAATTTTTAATTGGCAACAACAAAACGCTGAAGTTCGCCGATACTACAGGTGGTCATATCAAATTGCAGGAGCCGCAATCAGGTTTCTACAAAACTTTGGCAACAAAAAATGGCAGGGTTAGCTGGATTTATGAACACGGCGAAAAGGAGGTGTATGTTAAAAAAAGCTGGGGACAGATCTACTACAGTAACGGTATCAATAAATTAGAAGTAATAGATAATCCCGGTTTTAAGAAAGCAACCTGCCTTTCCAACGATAGCAAGTATTTATACATTCTTACAAATAGCGGCGATATCTTACAAAGGAACCTTCAGTCATTAGAAATGGACACGATCCCTATTGCCCCTTTAATGAAATCCATGCAGTTTTCTTTTGCACGCCCGGGAGATCTTGCTGATGATGGCTTTGGTAATATATGGATCACCTCCCAAAACGGTTTAGTGAGGTATAACCTGGAGAAAAAGAAGTTGTCTGTTTATACAACGGCCGACGGCTTGCTGCATGATTTTACGTTTGCTTTATGTGCCGATTCACATAAAAGATTGTGGGTAGGTTCTATGTTGGGCGTCAATTTATACGATCCGGCAAAAGATAATTTCATCAATGTTTTTCCTGAATCTACCGACCGGATGAGTGATTATTTTGGAAGTTCGCTCGAAGCTAAAAATGGACATATTTATTTTCAATTTGGCGGTAAGCTGGTAAACATTAATCCTGAAGCTTTTTTAAACAGGCCCTTTGAACAAAGGCTTTTAAAAATGAATGAGGTACAGGTAAATGGTATAACTACCGATACAGTTTCAGGTGTTTTATCAAAGCTTGGGTACAAACAAAACAGGATTTATTTTAGATTCGGCTTATTGGAATTTACCGAGCCGGATAAGATAAAATATGCATATAGGTTAAAGGGTGTTGACACTGCATGGATAGAAATTGGCAACCGTAACGATGTAACTTTTAATTCTTTACCAGCGGGCAAATACACTTTACTGGTGAAGGCGAAAGATGTATATGGAAATGAGGTGCAACAACAGCTGGCTATTCCATTCAATATTCAACCGCCTTACTGGCAAACGTGGTGGTTTAAAGTCATTCTATTGATAGTGCTCGCACTCCTGGTTTTTTGGGTGTTGCAAAGCAAGATAAAAGCAATAAAAAGAAAGGAATCTGTCAAGCAGCGAATGGTTACCCTGGAAACAAAAGCATTAAGGGCCCAGATGAATCCACATTTTATCTTCAATGCCATGAATAGCATTCAACAATTCAGTATGCAAAAGGATATAGACAATGCAAATAAATATTTGTCTAAGTTTTCCAAAGCATTGAGAATGGCCCTTCACCAGTCAGAGCATTCCAAAATAAAATTATCTGCTGAAATTGAGATGCTGGAATTGTACCTGGAAATTGAGGCGCTCCGTTTTGGAGATAGCTTTTCTTACATTTTCGAGATGGAAGAAGACCTGGAAACAGAGGCAATTATGATACCATCTATGATCGTGCAGCCAATGGTGGAAAATGCTTTGAAGCATGGTTTGTCTGCCAAAAAAGGTGAAAAAATATTGCTGATAAAATTTGAATTGATTAATGATAACAGCATCAGGTGTGTTGTGGAAGATAACGGTATTGGGAGATCAAAAGCAAAGCAGATTGCTGATTCCCGTAATGAACTAATGCCACATGAATCGGTTGGAATGAAGTTAGTAGTGGAAAGACTAGCCCTGTTAACTGGTAACAATAACGGGACTTCCAAAATAATAGTTACCGATCTTATGGATGAAAAAGATCAACCTGCAGGCACAAGGGTTGAGATTCTAATGCCGGTTAACTGAGAATTTTTTCCAAATAGCATATCCAAAAAATAGGTTTTAAATTTTGGGCTTATCTTTTGCCCGTGATTAAAGCTTTAATAATCGACGATGAACCACTCGCAGCCAATGTACTCAGGCTGATGATTGAACGTGATAATCCTGAAATTTCTTCTTTGGTTATTGAAACGGATACAAGCAAGGCTATCAGCCTGATAGAAACCTACAAACCGCAATTGATTTTCCTGGATATTATTATGCCGGAAATCACCGGGTTTGAATTGCTTAACAAAATTCCTCAAAAAAACTTCGACGTCATTTTTACAACTGCTTTCAATGAATATGCCATCCAGGCTATTCGTTTTAGTGCAGTCGATTATCTTTTAAAGCCCATTGATGCCGATGAACTTAAGAACGCCATAAAAAGGCATCTCGAAAAACAATTGGGCGAGCAGGAGTTTGAAGGACTTTACCAGAATTTGATGAACAATTTGAAAGCACGCCAGGAAGTTGATTTCAAATTGGCATTAGCCACCGTAAATGGCACCCTGTTTATTAGTACCGATGAATTGATCCGCTGCGAAGGTGAACGCAATTACACTTGTTTTTATCTTACCAACAACCGAAAACATTTAAGTGCAAAAACTATAAAGGAATACGAAGAAATATTATCAGGACATGGATTTATAAGGGTGCATAAATCACACCTTGTGAATAGCCGTTTCGTTCATGTTTATTTAAATGAAGGGGCTGTTTTGCTGAAAGACAAAACAAAAATTCCGGTGTCCCGCCAACGTAAGGATGCCGTGAAAAAAGAACTTGACATCTAAAAATTTTATCAATTAAAGTTAAAGTACAGTATTTGATTATTGCAAAATCCCCATTTTGCCCCCATGCTTCCAACGCTAACGTTTTATTTGCGGTAATAGCAGCAACTTTGCACCTCAATATTTTATAAATACTTTTTTTAGCGCAAATGGAAATAAAAGAACACGTACACTGCCTGATAATTGGAAGTGGTCCTGCAGGCTACACTGCCGCCATTTATGCCTCCAGAGCGGGTTTAAATCCGGTTTTATACCAGGGCATACAACCCGGTGGCCAATTAACTATTACTACCGAGGTTGAAAACTATCCCGGATATATGGATGGCGTTCAGGGGCCGGAAATGATGGAGCATTTCGAAAAACAAGCTGCCCGCATGGGTGCTGATATACGTTTTGGAATTGTATCGAAAGTTGATTTTTTAGAAAAACCTTATAAAGTTGAAGTGGATGAAGAATTCTGGCTGAGTGCCGACTCGATAATCATTTCAACCGGGGCTTCAGCCAAATGGCTGGGACTGGAAAGCGAACAACGCCTGAATGGAAATGGTGTTAGCGCCTGTGCGGTATGCGATGGATTCTTTTTTCGTGGAAAAGAAGTGGCCATAGTTGGTGCCGGAGATACGGCATGTGAGGAAGCTTTGTACCTGAGTAATATTTGCAGCAAAGTTCATATGGTTGTTCGAAAAGGAAGAGAAGGGATGAAAGCCAGCAAAGTGATGCAGGACAGGGTAATAAATAACCCGAAAATTGAAGTTTACTGGCACACTGAAACAGTAGAAATCCTTGGGGAAAACAAAGTGGATTCGGTGAAACTGAAGAATAATGTAAGCGGCGACGAATTCATAGTACCAATCAGCGCCTTCTTTGTTGCTATCGGGCACGAACCAAACAGTGCTATTTTCAAAGGGTGGATTGATATGGATGATGCCGGTTATATCAAAACGATCCCTGGAACATCGAGAACAAATCTTGAAGGTATTTTCGCATCAGGGGATGTGCAGGATAAAATTTATCGTCAGGCTGTAACAGCAGCAGGAAGCGGCTGCATGGCAGCCCTGGATGCCGAACGATACCTGGGAGCAATACCTGTTTGCATTGTCTAACCAAACATTATTTCAACAACGGTAGTGGCAAAAATGCCCTGCCGTTTTTTATGTCACAATCTTTTTTATGCTTTCTATTCATTTGAAGGACCTTGTTTTTACGGCACATCATGGAGTATATGAAGAGGAAAAAACTCTTGGTAACAAATTCATAGTAAACCTTCACCTGCATTACATGTCGGAGCAACAGGTAATTACCGAATTGAAACAGGCTGTTAACTATGAAACTGTTTTTGCACTGGTACTCAAGCGTATGAAGCAGCCTACCCCGTTAATGGAAACAATTGCTATGGAGCTTTGTAACCAGGTTATGGAAACTTTTGAAGAGGTTCATGCCGTGTTTGTATCGGTTGAAAAAACAAATCCCCCGATTCCATCGTTACAGGGAAGCGTAATTGTTTCTTACCAGTTGGCAAAAGGCGAATAGTAATGTTAAATAACAATTAGCGGAAGTGCTGCTATGTTCTGATAACTACCGGCAAGCGGTAAATTGATATTGTAAGATGTAAGATTTTGATTTTAAAATAAAGGGCTTTGTATGATGAAGAAAATGGGATGGTTGTTTTTGATGTTGTTGACAGTACAGGGATTTGCCCAGGATGCTGCTTCACTTTTGCAGGAAGGAAAAATGCTGGAGCAAAAATTCAGGGAAGAAGAGGCGATTGTAAAATACAAACAGGCTGCTACCACAGATCCAAAAAGCATTGACGCCCTGGTAAAATTGGCTGAGCTAAGTTTGAATATCGGCTCAAGACAGGTTGACCCCGTATCAAAGAAAAACTATTATTTACAGGCAAAGACCTATGCCGACAACGCCATGCGCATAAGCATAACTGATGCCGATGTCTTGTTTATAGTTTCATCTGTTTATGGTAAGTTAACTGAAGTAGAAGAAAAGCGAGAAACGATTGTGGAAGATGTAAAATTGAGCAGGTTATATGCTTTGCAAGCCATAAGCGCCGATCCAAAACATGGCAGGGCCTACAATGCGCTTGGCCGCTGGCATTACGAAATGCTAACCCTTAACGCATTGAAGAAAGCGGCTGTTAAAATGTTATATGGCGGGTTGCCGCCAGCATCTATCGACAGTTGCATTGGTTATCTCGAAAAATGCAAATCGCTAGAACCGTATTATTGTCTAAACTTCTACGACCTGGGAAAAGCATACAGTTATAACAAGCAATATGAAAAGGCAATTGCCGTATTACAACAGCTGGCCAAATTACCTAACCGCCGGCAAGATGATCCCGCAATAAAAGCACAGGGCGCTATTTTGTTACAACAACTGCAATAAATAAAGTTTGTTCTGCATTTTTGATTAACTGATCATCCATTTGTGGTTGTATCTGCCTCAAACAGTTAACGATTAATTGTTCATTCAATGTTGGCTATTTCTATTTCAAAAGGTTTATAATTTCTTCCTGGTTAACTAATAAACAATCCGCCAGTTCACAATCCCCTATATCTTCTTTCCACGCCATTTCCCCGAATGTAAATACCAGTAGGAAAGACTAAACATACTTAGCCAATACAGCAATTCGCTTGTCCAGCCAATTGTTATGGACAACTGCCATTTTTCAAGAACAAGCCAAACGTATACACAATATAAGGTGATAGTGAAAACCTCGATAGCCAGGTTCACTTTCGTATTGCCGGTACCGGTTATAGCATTTAGCCAAACGGTAGAAAACGACATACAAACCAAAGCAACTGAAACCACTCTCAGCACTGGTGTGGCATATTTTGTAAAGTCGGACCCTTGCCCATAAATGCTTAGAAACAGGTGCGGAAAAATATTGAGTAAAACAGCCAGTCCTACTCCAATCAACAAACTTAACCTGGCTATTTTTTTAACCAGTTCCAGTACCATATCCTGCCTGCCCTGCCCAATAATATTACTTACCATGGTTGTGGTTGTAGCAGCAAATGCCCAGCTGGCGCAACCAAACAAGCCAAAAATATTTCGCATGGTATTACTAACCGCAAGATCCCTGGCACCATGATGTTCCACCAGGATATAAAAAAATTCCCAGCAGGCAACGCTGATGAAATATTGTAAGATCAGTGGTGAGGATTGTACAAGGATTAGCTTGCTTAAACCAGGGTCAAATCTTGAGTGTTTCAGCAGGCCAAATTGTTTTCCAATGCCCTTATAGTGTACTACTGCAAAAACAACCGCCATTCCAACAAATTCTGCGATGACTGATGCAATAGCCGCCCCATTAAAACCAAGCTTGGGAAAACCAAGCATGCCAAAAATCAGGAGGTAATCTAATGCAACATTGGTAACCGTTTCTGCTATTGTACCTGAAACAAGGTAACGGCTGTTATTCGTTCCCACCAGCAATGCATTTCGCATTTGGTAGATGTATAGAAATGGGAGACCCCAAATTCTTATCTTCAAAAAACTAACAGCCGATGTATAGATAACCGGGTCGTGTAACGTGAGTTTTAAAACAACGGGTCCAAGGGTATACGAAAGCAGGATGCCAAATGCTGCTATTGCCAGGGTTATGTAAACTCCCTGTATAAATAATTTTCCTATTTCTTCCGGCCTGTTCTCTCCGGCTCTGCGGCTGATCAGCGATTGTAAACCGTTATTTAGCCCATATCCAATTACAGCGAAAATTAGATAATAAACTCCTGTAATGCCTGCAGCAGCCAGCGCAGCTTCGCTCAGATGGCCGAGAAAAACATTGTTGGTAATAAAGTTAAATTGCGGTACTACAATGGCAGCAGCTATGGGGATAGCAATACTTAATATCTGTTTATAAGAGGTGTGTAGTTGTAAATTGGGTACGCTGGTTTGAGACATAGCGTACAAAGATGTAAACTTTGATTGGAGTTGAAAAAGCGATTTATTTTAAATAATTGCTATTTGAAAAGCCGGTTATAATTCCTGGAAATGAACCAGGCGCTTGTCTTTCAGAAGCTGGATATAAAATGCTTCGTTTTGTAACAAACCTGCATAATTGAATTTTTGAATTCCTTTTTCGAATTGAAGGTTTTCTTTCATTTTTAATACTTTTCCAGTTACATCTGTAATGCGTATTGAGTACAACCCGGCATTTTCGGTACTTATTTCTATACTGCTTTCCTGGCGTAATACTTCTGTAATATGGGCATAAGGCCATCTTTTTCCATTCTCTGATGGGATAAAAACATTTTCCATGGAGAAATTTTCATCCACAGATTGCAGCCCCAATGTAAATGGAACACCTCCGTTACCACATGGCCCAAGATAAGCTCTGAAATCATTATTTTGTTTTGCTTCAAAACCTGGATTTAATTGTACATAGTCCATTGCTTTCATAGCGACATGTGTTCCCTCGCCCCCCGTAATGATAGCAGTACTGGATATACTGTTATATTCATAAAAACGCTGACCGGTAAGAGTTCCTCCCACAATAAGCGTACCTGTAGCAGGGCAGGGCGAATACAATTCTGCAAACCAGTTGCCCCTGCCAAATGTGGTGGCAATTATCCGGTTGGCAGTGTTGTTCACCATTAACTCTGATACCGGTGTTCTTGGCAGGCTATTCAAAAAAGGTTGCCAATCTGATTCACCGGAAGGTCGGACGAAAACGCCAATGTCTGTGCCTACATATACATTGAAATTGGCATCAACAGCAATTGAGTGACAGGCAAGATTTGGCAATGATCCAGAAATATTGCTCCAATTTTCGCCTCCATCAGTAGAAAAGTACACTTTTTTTCCTGCACTATAACCGCCAAACGACGCATAAATATCGAGGGAATTATTAACTCTTGACTCTATATCAGTTAAGTTAACGCCAGTTGGATACCCGGGTTTTCCATTGATAGTTGTCCAGGTTACAGCCTTATCATCACTTCTGAAAGTGTTCGTGCCATTGCTGGCGTAAATCCTGCTACTATTACTCGGGCAGGTTGTAAGAGCCCTGCTTCCCCTGGGAGTAGTTGAAGACGACCAGCTTGTACCTCTCGTGGTACTTCGGTAAACCGCTGTTTTATCCCCGGCAAAAATATCGTTATCATCAGTATAACTGCGGGCCAGTTGGGGGAAAGTGCCCACACCCGCCGGGCCCGCATTATCATTTGTGAGGCCACCATCTGTTGTCCGGTATACGGAGGAATTGGCCACGTATACAATGTCGTCGGGATTATTTTGATCCATAATACAGTCGAATCCATCGGCACCATAAATATGCCGGTAAGTGTTGCTGCCGGTATACCGCACATTCGTTCCGTTGTCCTGGGTACCGGAAGTCATAATACTGGCATTGGGTTCATACCAATCGGCGTGGTAAGTGGCCAAAATGTGCAGGTTTGAAGATAAAAAAGTCCAGTTGGCACCATTATCAGTGCTTCTGCCTACGCCGCCGTCACTGCAGGAATACACGTAATTGTTTAAAGGATTGTAAGCAAGATTGTGTACATCAGCATGTACGTAGTCGGCCGCAGGTGCATCATCAGCATCATCAAACCATTGCGTTCTGGCAGTTAGGTTTGTACCGCCCGTTGTGCTTCTCCAAATATTAATGCCGGCTGTTAATACAATTTCGGCGTTTGTTGGGGAAACTTCAATTCCAAGGTCGTAAAAGGTTTGGTCTTTAGCATCACTGCCATTTGTTGGATAACCAAGGATATTCGGTGTAGTTGCTATGTTGGAAAAACTAACGCCACTATTGGTACTCCTGTATAATCCTTTGAAACTACCGGCGCCGGTGCTGGGTCCGGTAAGCAGGTAAACAGTACTAATGTTTGCCTTACTTACGCCAATTGCCAGGCGTTCGGCGGTAGTTGTAATTCCTGTAGTTGTATTGGTCCAGGTATCTCCCGTATTTGTACTGCGGTAAAAAGGATTACTATTTGTTTCGCCACCACCGTTCATTCGCCGTACAGCATACATAATAGATGCATCGTTTGGTTTAAACTCAATATCGGTAAAACGGGTATCGCTTTCAACTTGTGTCCATGAAACGCCGCTATTGCTGGTTTTGTAAATACCTGAAGTTGTTGCTGCAAACAAAATATTAGCAAAATTGGGGTGTTGTATCAATTTATAACCATAAAAAGTTTCCCCGGCATTGGGCAATGCACCGGTTAAAAACCAGGTGACACCACCATCAGTTGATCTTAAAACTCCAACCGACTTCTGATCATAGCCATAGGATGTAACATATCCACCCGCACTAACATCTCCATCGCCAGTAAGTGCATATATGACATTAGCATTTGCCCAGCTAACTACCAAATCACTAATACCAGTGCTGGGTAAATCGTCAGTAAGAACACTCCAACTGGTTCCGCCATTCACGCTTCGCCAAATGCCTCCCTGTGGTAGCCCTATATACAAAATCAAAGGATCAGTAGGATGGAAAGCAATACAGTTTACCCGCCCATAACCGCTGTTGTACCCTTTTCCATAACGTGTAATACTGGTAGGTCCAAGATTGGACCAGGTTCCATAGCTGGAATTTTGAGTAGGGTTATTAAAGTAATTAGGTTTTAAAAGTTTGTAAGCATTCCAATTATTCCAGATTGTCTGATTAACGTTTGGAGAAATATTTCCTTTTTCATCCAGTCTTGCCGCCTGGTAATGTTCAAACCTTTTCCAGAAAATATAAGGATTTTCAAATTCATCCTCTCTAGACACATTTTGTAAAGATGGAGCTTTCCCTTCCTGGTAATAAGCGTCCACTTCTGCCATTATCTCTTCCAGGTTTGTTTTGCCGGCGATTTTCTTCCCAAGGTCGGGTGGAATTTTTTGCGCTGTGCTTGCTAACGCTATAAAAAACAGGGAAATAAAACAAAGTTGAAATAAGTATTTATGATACATATACCATTATTGTGATTGAATGAATAGATTATAAAACAAGTGTTATTACTGCGATTGAACTTGTTTTTTAAGTAAATCAACTTCTTTCTTTAGCTGCTTGTTTTCTTTATTCATTTCAAATACGTAGCGGTATAATTCTTCTATTTTCTCGAGCATTTTTTGCTGTACGGCACCTATTTGAACACCTTTTGCACTCTCAACTTCCGATGCTGCTGGTATACCAGGCAAATGTTTTTCTTTCATTACTTTTTCTTCCAGCACATCCAGGGTAGGCATCGGGTAACTTTCTTCAAAAACGTAATCGGGCCAGGCGGTGTTTAATTGAACCTTAAGTTCTTCGCAGATAATTTTCCCATCAACACTTAACTTGTAACCAAGAGCTGGTTCAATAGCAGCATTTCCAAAAACAACATTGCCATCTACATGAAGAGGAGCTTTGGGAGTGCTAACGCCTATGCCAAGCCGCCCACTACTATCAATTACCAGGGCAAAAACACTACTAAGACTTCCATCAGCAATTCCTTTGGTGCTCGAATTGAAATAAAATAATTTTCCGACGTTAGGGGCAAACTGCCAGAAACCGCCGTATCCTGCGCCCATAAACTTATAGCCATTCTGGAATCTTGCATTAAATCCAATGGAAGGACTGCTAACGGGTACAAATGCGCTTACGCCAGGTAAATTGTTTCCTGCAGCAGCAATAAACTGGGTATTACCTGCCGGCTCATGAACCTGTAATTTGGCTTCCGTAGGACTTGTGGTTCCAATGCCAACGTTTCCATCGGCTTTCAGTGTTAAGACAGAACTAAATGAGACAGCACCTCCCGCAACACCTGTAGCATCCGAAGAATAATAGGTTAACCTGCCTTCATTCGGAACGTAATAAAAAAGTCCTCCAAAACCGTTTCCTTTTAATTTATAACCGCCGATATAATTCATATTAAACCCAATAGCGGGTTTTCCAAGCTCGTTTACGATGGATAACGCGGTTGTTCCATCAGAAAAGGACGCGAGAGTCGAACTGCCTGCATTTTGAATATGCAGCTTAGCGTCGGTGGGTGTTAGCGTTCCAATTCCAACATTTTGTGCATTGGTAATTAAAGTTGCAGAAACCAAAATAAGAATGAGAACTTCCCGAAGCTGTTTCATATAGAATTTTTTAATGATGGCATTAAGCACCAAGATAAAAATTCAAACAGTTAAAAATGGCCGGGATTATTAAACGGTTGACTTTAACAATTAAACAGTCAAATATTTTCATTAAATGCTAGCGTGCTGGTACCAGCTCCTTGCTACCGGGTTTATAGATGTAAAACCCTTCACCTGTTTTCACCCCCAGTTTTCCAGCTTGTACCATATTCACCAGCATCGGGCAAGGTGCATATTTTGGATTTCCAAATCCATCAAACAAAACCTTCATAATACTCAGGCAAACATCCAGCCCAATAAAATCTGCCAATTGAAGTGGCCCCATAGGATGGGCCATTCCTAATTTCATCACAGTATCAATTTCGGGGATTCCGGCCACGCCTTCGTACAAACAATAGATGGCTTCATTAATCATCGGCATTAAGATCCGGTTGGCGATAAAACCGGGGTAATCATTTACCACGCAGGGTATTTTTCCCAATTGTTGCGATAATCGGATGATGGTGTCGGTTACGGCTTTTTCTGTCGCATATCCATTTATAACTTCAACCAATTTCATTAATGGCACCGGGTTCATAAAATGCATCCCGATCACCTGGCCCGCCCGCCCTGTAATGGCAGCTATTTTAGTAATTGAAATGGAAGAAGTATTAGTCGCGAGTATACATCCCTCCGGCGCTTCTTCACCCAGTTGTCTGAATATGCGAAGTTTAAGGTCTACGTTTTCTGTAGCTGCTTCTACAATTAATTGTACATTACTGATACCTGCAGTTACAGAAGTATGTGTGGAAAGATTTGATAAAGCAGCTTGCTTTACTTCAGCAGAAATCGCTTGTTTCTCTATTTGCCGGTCAAGGTTTTTAGTAATAGTTTGAATCGCTTTTTCCAGCTGCTGTTCACTCACATCCACCAGGTTTACGGTAAATCCATGTTGGGCAAAAACATGTGCAATGCCATTTCCCATTGTCCCGGCGCCAATTACTGCTACATTCATTTACGGTGTATTATAATTATTAAAACGAAATGTTACTTCAAAGCTATTGGCAAGCGTGCATAAAAAAACCTGCTGCTTTTCAGCAACAGGTAAAATATCCTAAGTCTTTCTTATTTTCGTTTTTTGAAATCACCCCGTTTCCACGCTTTTACAAACTGTTGCCAGGCAAAGGGATTTAAAATATTCATTGGTGGAATTTGTCCCGCATAAACAGCTTTATTGGCGGTTTGCCGCATCACATAGTTTACAGCTTCCTTTCCATCTGCTGGCAAACTACGCATAAGAGCTACTCTTTTATTTTCCTCAATATTTTGCCTCGCAGTTTCGTACAGGTCATCCGGAACCTGCGTATTTACAAAGTCTCTTTCAAATTGCTGTTTACTCGGTCTGGGTCTGATTACAGTTGCCGCCAGGTAATTTGTATCGCTAATCATCAGTTGCACTACATTAAATTCATTACCCTGCAGGTTTCGAGGAATTTGAACCGTTTTGGATTTGTATCCTACATATGAAAATTCTATTTCATCTCCCTTTAAAACGGCAATACTAAAAACCCCCTGGTAATTTGTGATTGTACCGCGGCCTTTTCCTACAACCGAAATGCTTACACCGTCCAACCCCTCAAGGCTATCTGCAGTCATTACTACCCCGTATAATTGAACAACCGTATCTTTTTGCTGTGCGCCGGATTGTAATCCAATGCACAAAATGATGATCAAGCAACTAAAAAAAGTAAAAAATTTGTTCATGCCTGCTTTAATGGAAAGTAAAAATACCCAAAAACAAAATGGGCATACGCGACAAAGTACGGTTTCACACGGTTAATTTTGCAGGCTGATTTTTCCCTTTAACAAAAATATGTGGTATGACAGAACAGGATATTTTACAGGCTTTAAGTAATGTGCAGGAACCCGATTTAGGGAAAGACCTCGTTACACTTAATATGGTGAAAGACATTCAGATAAGCGGAAACGAGGTGTCGTTTACGGTAGTGCTAACTACTCCAGCCTGTCCTATGAAGGAAATGATAAACAATGCCTGTGTAAATGCAGTGAAATTACTTGTAAATAAAGATGCAGTGGTATCTGTAAACTTCACCTCAAACACAACATCATCAAGGCTTACCGGCGATAACCTTCTGCCAGGAGTTAAGAATATTATCGCTGTAGTTAGTGGTAAAGGAGGTGTGGGAAAAAGTACCGTAGCCGCAAACCTGGCATTAGCTTTATCGGAAGGCGGAGCAAAAGTGGGCCTGATGGATGCAGATATTTATGGACCTTCTGTGCCGATTATGTTTGGCGTAAGAGGGCAGCGCCCTATGATGAAAGATGGAGGAAATGGAAAGGGAGTGATAGTGCCACTGGAGCGCTATGGCATAAAGCTAATGAGCATCGGTTTGTTGGTGGATGAAAAAAACGCCGTGGTTTGGCGTGGGCCAATGGCCAGTAGTGCCATAAAACAATTTATCAGCGATGTTGATTGGGGCACCCTTGATTACCTCGTTATTGACATGCCACCCGGTACAGGTGATATACATTTAACCATTGTACAAACGGTTCCGGTTACTGGTGTTGTTGTGGTTACCACCCCGCAGGATGTTGCTTTGGCAGATGCTAAAAAAGGCATAGCAATGTTTGGACAAACACAGATTAAAGTTCCGATAATTGGGTTGGTGGAAAATATGAGCTGGTTTACACCTGCCGAATTGCCCGATTCGAAATATTATATTTTTGGAAAAGAAGGTGGCAAAAGGTTGGCTGAAGAATATGATCTGCCGCTGTTAGGACAAATACCACTGGTTCAAAGCATTAGAGAAGGTGGTGATAAAGGAGTGCCTGCTATGGTAGGAGATGATCCGATTACACAAAGGGCTTTCAGGCGATTTGCGGGAAGCACCGTCAGAAGTATTTCGATGCGTAATGCCAATTTACCTATAACCGAAGTAGTGGAAATGATTGAGTAGCTTCAAAGAGAATTACTCAGGGTTTGTTGACCTAAAAATCAGAAATCATACATCCGACATCAATAAATTGACATGTACGATCTGCCCCATTTTAAAGCGCATAATGATAAGGAAGTGTTTGAATTTATGAAAACTCATCCTTTTATAACCTTATGTGGTACAGACAAACATGGTCATTTGGTAGCAACGCATGTACCAGTGTTGCTGGCCCACAAGGAAGAGAAATTGGTTTTAAGAGGACATATTCAAAGAAAAACAGATCATCATAAAGCCTTTATGCATGTAACTAACGTACTGGCTATTTTCACCGGTGCCCACAGTTATGTAAGTGCCAGCTGGTATCACAATCCCAGGGTAGCCAGCACCTGGAATTACCAGGCGGTACATGCTTCCGGAATTATCCATTTTGGTGATGATGGCATGTTGCTTCAATTGCTGGCAGACCTTACACGCCATTTTGAAAACAACCCTCATTCTCCTGCATTAATAAATGAATTACCTAAAGACTATATGCAGGAACATATGAAAGCAATTATTGCTTTTGAAATTGATATCACCGAGATAAAACATGTTTTTAAGTTAAGCCAGAATCATGAACCGGAAAACAGGAACAGTATCATAAGTCACTTAAGTGAAAGTAATGATCCCGGGGCGAGAATGGTAGCGGCTGAAATGAAAAAACAACATCATCTACATGAAGATTGATCGTATTTCTATTAACCTCTGGTTTGGGATCTTTTATTTACTGTTGATTATTTCATCCTGTAGTTCTTCGAAGATTAAACCTGGGAAAGCCCGTATGCAAAAAAATTTTGATTTACAGGGGCATCGTGGTTGCAGGGGATTGATGCCTGAAAATACAATTCCATCTTTTATAAAAGCCATCGACATAGGTGTTTCTACCTTAGAAATGGATGCCGTAATTACCAAAGATTTGCAGGTAATCATGAGTCATGAACCATTTTTTAATCATGAAATTACTACAAAAGCTAACGGTGAATTAGTGCCGGAGGCAACAGAAAAATCGATGAATATTTTTGAAATGACCTATGCTGAAACAACCGCCTTCGACGTGGGTATGAAATCGCATCCCCGTTTTCCGGAACAACAAAAAAAAGCTGTGCATAAACCGTTATTACAAGATGTAATTGATTCGGTTATACAATATTGTAAAAAGAATGAAACGCCGGTTCCCTTTTTTAATATTGAAACAAAAAGTCATGTTGAAACTGATAATATTTTTCATCCGGCTCCTGCACAATTCGTTGAATTGATAATGCAGGTTGTAAAGGCAAAGAAGATGGAAGAAAAAACTATTCTGCAATCTTTTGATTTCAGAACATTACAATATTTACACGAACATTATCCTCTGATCAAAACTGCGGCATTAATTGAAGATTATGATACCATTCCTTTTTCGCAGCAATTAAAAAAACTGGGATTTATACCGTCAATCTATTCACCTGCATGGGAACTGGTTACTCCCTTACTGGTGAAACAATGTAAGGATATGGGAATTAAGCTTATACCATGGACCATCAATGATGCATCGGAAATGAAACGCTTTAAACTGTTAGGTGTCGATGGTTTGATTACAGATTATCCCAACAGGTACGTTAATTAAGATACAGGTAAGTATTAAAATAAAGCTATGCTTAGAAGCCAGTTAGTTAGTGAAATTTATAAAAAACAATCTTATTTGTGCGTGGGTCTTGATACCGATATGGATAAAATTCCGGCGCATTTAAAGAATCGTCCGAATGCCCTTCTAAATTTTAATAAGTCCATCATCGATGCTACAAAAAATTACTGCGTTAGTTATAAAGTAAATACTGCTTTTTTCGAAGTGCTTGGTTCAAAAGGATGGGATATTATGCAGGAAACCTTTGATTATATTCCATCCACCCATTTAAAAATAGCCGATGCAAAACGGGGTGATATCGGGAACACCAGCCATCAATATGCTAAAGCTTTTTTTGAAGAAATGAAAGTTGATGCCATCACTGTGGCGCCTTATATGGGCGAGGATAGTATCCGCCCTTTTTTGGAGTATGATTCAAAGTGGACAATTGTACTTGGGTTAACAAGTAACCTTGGCAGCAACGATTTTCAACAATTAAAATTGGCTGATGGATCGGCGCTTTACGCGAAAGTGTTAAAAACAATTGCAACATGGGGTTCCCCTGAAAACCTGATGTTTGTAACAGGAGCAACCAGGGCTGATGCGTTTAGCCACATCAGGAAGTTGGTTCCTGAACATTTTTTATTGGTGCCGGGGGTAGGGGCACAGGGGGGTAGCCTGCAGGATGTAAGCAAATATGGTTTCAATAAAGAATGTGGTTTATTGGTAAACGCCAGCAGGGCTGTAATTTATGCTTCCGGCGGTGAAGATTTTGCCGAAGCCGCTGCATTGGTATCAAAAAATTATTGCGAAGAAATGGCCATTTACCTGCAGCAGTAGTTATTTGGAGTAGTTATTTGGGAATTATCTTATTGGCACTGTCAAGTGCATCAAAAATAGCATCTCTCATCTTTTTAGTTTTTTGTTGCTGATCTGCCCAATATTTTTCGAGATCTGTCTTTGATGGAAGTTTTGGTTCCGGGTTAAAACTATCCATCCAGTCGTTCATGCCTTTTTCAGCCTGTTGTAAAGAGGTGAGCAGGGACTCATATTTTTTCTTCAGGGTGATGGTTGTTTCGTTTTTTTGAAGCACAAGTTGTTTTTCAAGGGAATCGATTTTTAGCTCTAATGATTTTTGATAACCTTTCATCTTGCCAATTTTAGCCATTGCTTCATCGTGCAAGCCAATAACAGAATGATACAAACTGTCTTCCGTTGAAATCGTTTTGGTTTCCGTTCCGGTTGTTTCTTTATTGATTTGCTGGCAAGAGAACAAAAGGACGGAACATAAGATGAGTAAAGTCTGTTGAATTATCATCGGCTTGAAATAAGAATGCAAATAAATTGAAATCACCTTAAAGTTCAGTTTACCAACAAATTGTTGGGAATTATTTGGATAATTATTGCGGAAATAATACTGTTTGAAAATAGCAACAAGTTGTTAAACATTAATGCGGCATAGAATTTTCTATGGATATAAGGTGACTTAAACGTCTAATTGATATTAAGAAAAACAAATGCTTTGGTTTTTTGTTATATTCTCATGAATTACAACAATCGCTTAATACATTTGCGGCCCTTTGTAACGGGTGTTCTTAATAGGGAAATCCACAATGTTGACAAGTTGGGAGCTTTAAGCAACTAATTTTCAATAATTAGTTTCTATTTTACGTTTTTATAAGGAGTTATCTATAATATGAGGCAATTAAAAATTGCTACCCAGATCACCAACCGTGATTCGCAGGCGGTAGAAAAGTACTTACAGGAAATTTCAAAGATCGGGATGATCACCCCCGAAGAGGAGACCATTTTGGCCCAGCGCATTAAAATGGGTGATCAAAAGGCTTTGGAACGACTAACCACTGCCAACCTGCGTTTCGTAGTTTCTGTGGCAAAACAGTACCAACACCAGGGTTTATCCCTGAGTGACCTTATCAATGAAGGTAATCTCGGGCTGATCAAAGCAGCCCAGCGTTTTGATGAAACCAAGGGTTTCAAATTCATTTCTTACGCCGTTTGGTGGATTCGCCAATCCATCTTGCAGGCGTTGGCAGAGCAGGGCAGATTAGTCCGCTTGCCTCAAAATAAAATTGGCACGTACAACAAAGCCAACAAGGCTTACATGGCTTTTGAACAGGAACACGAACGTGAGCCTTCTACGGAAGAGTTGGCCGACATCCTGGAAATGAGCGAAACAGAAATCAACAACATTTTTCAAAGCAACACCCGCCACAGCAGCCTTGATGCCCCCGTGCATGAAGCCGAAGATGTGGCAATGGGCGATCTTTTGGAAGGTAGCGAAGACACCGATGACGACGTAATGAAAGATTCTCTGCGAGAAGAAATTCGCAGGGTATTGAAATCTTTAAGCCCGAGGGAAGCTGAAATTGTATCGGCATATTTTGGATTGGATGGCGAAAATGGTGTAACCATCGAGCAAATCGGACAGAAGTATGATCTTACAAAAGAACGTATCCGCCAAATAAAAGAAAGAGCTATTAAAAGGCTGCAAAAAGCCCGGTATAGCGGTTCATTAAAAGCTTATTTGGGCTAAATTTTTTCAGGCTTTTACCAGCAATGGTAACAGCATATTTGGGATAATATGAACGTAGCCTGTTTTTCAGGAAGAACGTCATAGACCCTCCGGATTTTTCCGGGGGGTTTCTTGTTAATTATGGCGTCGACAGCCTGGATAACTGTTTCAACAAAGACGTACCGGTGATTTGCAGGTTGTCTTTGTACGCCACCTGCTTACTTTTCCTCATTAATTAATAACCATCAACGGCTAACTACCTAACATGCCCGATTTTTCCAGCCTGCTTAATAGTCCGCTTCAATGGTCCTTGTTTTTTTTCTGCGCTGTGATGGTGGGTATGTCTAAAACTGGTTTGCAGGGGATAGGTACGCTAACCATACCGATACTGGCATTTTTATTTGGTGCCAAAAATTCAACGGGCATCCTGCTGCCAATTCTTTGTATGGCAGATATAGTTGCTGTTGTGTATTACCGAAGAAATACCCGCTTTATTTATATCTTAAAATTAATTCCATGGGCGGTAGCCGGTTTGTTTGTAGCTATAGCCGTAGATAAATTTATACATCCAGCCGCTTTCAAAAAATTGATGGCTGTTTGCATTTTGTTAGGCCTGGCAGTAATGTTTTGGTCGGAGCATAGAAATAAAGTAGATGAAATGGCAGCATCAAAATGGTTTGGACCTGCCTTTGGTATTATGGGAGGCTTTACCACCATGATCGGCAATGCAGCAGGTCCTATTATGTCGGTTTATTTGTTATCGATGCGCTTGCCAAAATACCTGTTCATCAGCACTGCCGCCTGGTTTTTTCTTGTCATTAATTATCTCAAACTGCCATTGCAAATTTTCTTTTGGAAAAACATCACCATCCATACTTTCCTGCTGGATCTTACTGCCATTCCTTTTGTTTTCTTAGGTGCTTTTGCAGGAGTTAAACTGGTTGCATGGTTACCCGAAAAAAATTTTAGAATGGTGATAGTTGTATTGACCATTGTTTCTACCCTGATGTTGTTGTATTAAGGATGAACTATTTTTTTTATTATTAACTGAAATGCTTTGGCAACATGACCGTTCATAGTTTTTACCTCAATCTCTTTCTCCTTTATAAATTCGAAGTCTTTGAATAATTCTTTGATCCACGCCTTTGTATGATGCCTGAAAGTAGCCCCTTCTTCCAATGAAAAAACACCATAGTTTTTTGCGTCATTATTGTAATTTTCATAGGCATTCACTTCTTCCCGGTTTTCCTGTAAATAATAATCACTAATGTAAATTCTTCCACCTGTTGCAAGTTTCGAATATAATGAAGCAACCAGTTTTTTTTGGCCTTCATTTAAAGGTATACAGGTTAATACTGCAAATAATATTACCGCGTCAAAACTGCCGTTTTCAAACGGTAATGTATTCGAATTTTCAATAACCCGCAGGTTCAAATCCACGTTATTAATTTTGCCACGCTTAATTAATTCAACAGAGGTATCCACGCCGGTAATGTTAGTAAAGCCGTACCGGTATAATTCAGCAGTGATTCTTCCGTACCCGCATCCGTAATCAAGCAGCTTGTCGCTTTTAAAGAAATATTTCTCTAATAATTCAGCATCGAGCGGATGTGTGAAAGTTTTGAAACCGGCGACTTTGTTCCAGTATTCTTTTTGATTATTTATATCTTTTATCATTGGTTAGAAAATAATTTCAAAATGGACACATCGTGTTAGGTTGGATCAAGAAATTGAACGGGTAATAAAAAAGAGGCTGCTATTGAAAGCAACCTCCTTGTTTTCGCATGATGTGTAAAGAACTAAAAAATATAACGTAAACCTAATTGCATTTGCCAGCGTGATAATAAATCGGGACTGGCAATAAATGTTTCTTTCAGGGATGGATCAAATTGATACGTTGGAACACCGTTGTTCACACCAGTAACAGAAATAAGTTGGAAGTAACCTGTTGTTGAAGCATATTTCCTTACTCCCCAATTACTGTTGATAAGATTTCCGAAATTAATCAAATCGAGACTTACTTGTATGGTATTCGTTTTCTTTCCGCCTTTTAAATTAAAATCCTGTAGAATACGCATATCCCATTGACTAAACCAGGGACTTTCACCTGCATACTTTTCGGTATACATACCGCGACGGTCGACCAGGTATTCATCCTGCGCAATGAAATTTTTATAAGCTGTTTTTTGAGCCGCTGCATCCTGCACAACACCGTTTACATCAGTTAACGGCACAAACTGCATCAGGTCTATTTCAGTGTTTTTTGGCACGTATAATAAGTCGTTGCTTGCAGTGCCATCATTGTTTATATCACCTCCATACACATATGCAAACCGGTTTCCACTATTCCAATTTGCAAATATTGAAATGGTAGTTGCTAATTTTCCATCACTGTAATCAAATTTCTTAATGCCCGCTACAACAAAGCGATGGGTGTTGCCATATAAGGAAGGTGTGTTTCTTGCTTCGTTGGCGTTGTTAAGAATAGGGTTGCGGTCAAATGCATCACTGCTTATTTCTGCAGAAATAGAACTGGCATCGGTAGCAACCAGGTAATTATAGGATGCTGTTAAAAACAAGTTGTTTTTAAATGTTTGTTGTACTGAAAAACTGGTGTTAAACTGGTAACCAGTTTTTGTATTTGTAAAAACATAAGTATTGTTTGCTCCTTTATCAGTTGGTTTGTAAACACTTCTTGTATCGCCAATGCCGCTGTTAAGCGAACCCGTTGGTGTACCTAAAGCGTAGTTACGAACCATCATTGCATTCACATCTTTTGAGTAAGCCACGTCAATGGTAAATACGGTACCGGTTCCGGCTTTGATATCTGCTCCAATATTGGTACGCCAGATTTGCGGCCATTTGAAATTGCTGGCAGTTGCACAATAGAAGAAAGAGTATGGATTGCCGATATGATTACCGATCCATACAAATGGAAAGCGCCCGGTAAACAAGCCGGAACCACCGCGCAATTGAAAACTTTTATCACCTTTTACATCCCAGTTAAAACCAGCCCTTGGAGAAAATAATGGTTTGGAAGATGGAAGCCGCGTATTATCAAGTTGTTTTCCTTTTCCATTTGATACAGGTTGCCCATGTTCATCAAACAAAATCAGGTTATCATTATTTTGAAGGGTAGGAGTGCTGGTAGTACCATCCGGCTGCTCAAATTTTGAATTTAAATACATCGGGATATCCATTCGAAGACCATAGGTTACACGCAAATTTTCGGTTGCTTTCCATTCGTCCTGCAGGTAAGCTGATAATTGGGCGACCGTTGTATAATACCAGGTCCATTTATCAGTTTTGGATGCCGCCGTTGCAGCAGCAACATCCACGTCTAATGGATAAGCCCCAAATACATAATTCCCACTCACTGGCACGCTGTCTTTAAAGGTTTGAATATCTGCATCACTGAATAAAGTGGCGCCATAGCCGGTCAGGTTAAAAGAGTTCGCAAATTTGAATGACTCAAAAGAACCCCCGATAGTAATTGTATGTTTTGGCAGTATGATATTGAAATTGTCTGTCGCCTGGAAAGCATCCTGGTTCAACCGGTTATTGATAGAGAATGGCTCATGGCCTGCAGCAATGTACATCGTACCATATTTCGTGATATTTAATACAGGAAAGGCCTCGGAAGCGGGATTTCTTTTGTCACGAAAACTGGTATAAACCGCTCTTAGTTTGTTTGCATAGCGGCTACCGAAATTCGATTTTAATTCTGCTGCAAAAGATTGCAGTTTGTTTTCAATTTCGTACCCCGAATTTTTAAACTGCATGGTTTGATAATCGGGTCCACGACGGCGAATTGCATTTGGATGGGCGGGTTTATCCTTAGCTGCCTCCAAACCATTATAGGTAAACGTAAGCGAATTATTATCGTTGATAACCCAGTCTAATTTTCCCAGCCATTTGTAATTTTTTTGTTGAAGGTTATAGCCCTGGTATGGCCCGGTTTCATAATTAAATTTAGTTTTTAAAATTTGGCTTACAGCCATCAAATCTGATTCTAAAACACGGGAAGTGTTGTTATTATTACCATTGTTTGCGTTGCGTGCAACATAACTGCTCGCTGCATCTTCCCTTTGTTCGGTTTCGAAATTAACAAAATAGTAAAGCTTGTTTTTCTTTATTGCGCCTCCCAATGAAAAGCCTGCCTGCAATTGCGTAAGATCAGGTACGGCAATTTTATCGCCAGCAACTTTCTTGCCCGTCATACCCTGGTTGCGGTAAAAACCGTACACAGTACCGCCAAAAGTATTAGTGCCTGATTTTGTTACTGTATTAATTCCAGCACCGGTGAACCCGGCCTGGGTTACATCATAAGGCGCAATATTTACCTGTATTTGGTCGATGGCATCTAAAGAAATCGGCTGTGACCCGGTTTGACCACCAGGAGTTGGTGCATCTAATCCGAAAGGGTTATTGAAAACGGCACCATCGAGTGAATAATTATTGTATTGCCCGTTTCGGCCGGCAAACGAAGTGCCGTTATAAGTAGCTGATGCAGACGGTGTAAGCCTGGTGAAATCGTCTGCCGATCTTGAAATCGTTGGTAAACTTCTTAATTGCCTGCTGCTGATATTGGTGGAGGCGCCGGTTCGCTGGTTGTCAAATAGTTTGGATTTACCCGTAACAGTTACCTCTGTGAGACTTGAATTAACAGGTTCCAGGATTATGGAAAGCTTTGTGTTTTGGCCTAACTCAAGAAAAATATTTTCTTCTTTATTCTCAGCAAAGCCGGCAAAAGACGTGATTACCGAATAAGGGCCTCCGACTCTAAGATTAGGAATAACAAAACTACCATCCGTTTGCGCAAGAATGGTTCGTTTAATACCTGCTTCAGGATAACTCACCTGGATGGTGGCTCCAGGAAGCGGTTTATTATCTTTGGAAGTGATGGTGCCACTTAAGGTGGCGGTTGTTACCTGGCTGAATACTTGTTGCAGGCACAATAAAAACAATCCACATAATGTGTGTTTTAATAATCGCATAAAGTAAGTTTTGGTTCCTGTAAATTAATAAAAATTTGAAAGGGGACACATTAACTTTTGCGAAATTTAAATATTGCAGATATTTTTTATTTGACAAATAATTTTTTCTCAACCGTTAGTTTGAAAGTTTTTTGCGCAATCTGGTACATTTAAATGAATCAGATTGCCATTTTCACCAAATAAGGTGAAAAATTTCTTTTTTATAAATCGTACCTGGAATCAACTAATTATGTTGCAAGAAGTAAAATACAAGCCAAATTAATAGTATAAATGCCAGTAAAGCCCCGGTCATTAAAAGAAGATAGGAGAGCTGGACTTGTTTATTGCGCTTCCGTTTTACGGATTTTTGCTGGAGTTTTTCACGCAGACTCTTTTGAATTTCGAGCTGGTATTGTTGAATTTTTTCCTGGTTTTTCACCAGTTGCAAGCCTTCGATGGCCTCAGCCTCTATATTGTTGTTTAAAAGGCTTTCCTCAATGTTGTGTTTCTCCGCATCGCTTAACTCACCGGTGAGGTATTTTACGAGTTGTTCGTTGCTGATCGGCTGCACTTTGCGGGATAATATGTCGAGCAAATCATTATGCATGTCGCTTCAATTGTTTTTCGACCCACAGTTTAATATTTCTTTTCCCATTTTGAATATGACTTTTTACCTGCATCAGGTTGTAACCTGTATTTGCTGCTATTTGCTGGTAGCTTTGTTTATCGAGATAAAATAAAGTTACGCATTTGCTTTGCGGTTCCGGCAGTTGCATTAATCCTTCGCTGGTTAATTCCATTAACAATCGGTCGTCGGCTATAATTTGCCTTGATAGTAATGGGTCTGTTTCATCAGCTACTTCATTTGCCGCCCATTCAGCTGGTATTGTATGATGCTTGTTTCGTAATTGCATCAGGCAATGATTTCGGGCAATCATATACAACCAGCTCTTAATAAATGCAACCGGGTATTTTTGTAATTCAATAATTGCCTTTGTATAAACCTGTTGCACAGCATCTTTTGCTTCTTCTTCGTTTTTCAGGTATTTCATACAAACTCCAAACAACAATAAAGCATAACGTTCCAGTAGAATTCCAAAATACAAATTGTTGCCGCTGGTTTTATACAGCTGCATCAATTCCTGGTCGGTTAAATGCTGGTGATGGGTGTCGTGATTACGCAATCATTTACGTTTTCAATAAGGATGCAAGTTCAAAAATTTTCCATAAACAAGATTGATACTTAACCATTTGTTATAGTAATTATGGTAAAGTTTGTTCAAAGCTTACCAATTTGATCGCCCACAGTGGTATTTGCCTATCTTCATCCTGTTTGATTGCTTTCTTTAATTATACATTATCCAATTTCTAATGGCATTTCTCGACCAGGTTTTACAAGTTCCTTCATATGGATGGAAAGATGAAAACAATGTTTTTATCAAACCAACTACTTCACAAATTCTGGGTGAATTTTTTTCGCGGCTGAATGTTTTCAAAAACAAGAAAAATTGGTTGCCATTTTTAAGCTGGTTTAAATTGCTTTCCCTTTTACCCTTCTTTTTATTGTTTGTTTTTAAATTTTTTACCTGGTGGGGTTTAGCTGCAGGGTTTGTTTACGGTATGATAATAATGGGTACGCATGGAACTATTTGGTATCACCGGTATGGTACACATGCTGCTTATAAATTCAGAAATAATTTTTGGCGGTTCTTTACCCGCAACCTGGCCTTAAGTATTATTCCCGAAGAGATCTACGTGGTATCTCATCATGTGCATCATGCAAAATCTGATACACCAGGCGATCCATATTTTGCGGAAGGTGGTTTCCTTTACTGTTTTTTAGCCGATGTAAATCATCAGCCTATTGCAAAAGAGTTGGATGAAAAAGATTATAATAAGGTGCTGAATTTAATGAAGCATACCGGGGTTAAATCAAACACGTATTTAGAATACCAGGAATGGGGATCTGTTGCAAAACCATTACCCACTTTTATACACTGGATATTGAATTGGGCGTTTTGGTATGGTGCATTTTTTCTTATAGGCGGGCATCAACTCGGCATGGCACTTTTTGCCGGTGCTTTCATTTGGGCTGCCGGTGTACGTACCTTTAATTACGAAGGTCATGGCAAAGGAAAAGACATGCGGCAGGAAGGAACTGACTTCAACCGTGATGATAAATCTATTAATCAAATCTGGCCTGGTTATGTAGCAGGCGAATGGCATAACAATCATCATTTGTATCCTAAAAGTGCCCGTTCAGGATTCTTACCATACCAGTTGGATCTTGCCTGGTTGTATATAAAACTGCTTAGTAATTTGGGCGCTGTTACTTCTTATAACGATGCCAAAAAAGATTTTATCCGGCAATATCATCAGCCATACCAACAACTCAAAAAAGGGGCAGTTATTACCACAATGAAATAAGTTAGTTAGCAAGTACTCCAGCTTGTTCTCTTTATAAAAAAGACTATTGCAAAATGCAATGGTCTTTTTCATTAACTGAAGCTTCAATAATTAGGGGTTAACACTCACGCTTTTGTTTGCCAGGAGATATGTTCAAAAAAATTAATTTACTTTTTACTTTTCAAATTGCAGTTGCCATTATAAAATATGACTAATTGGTATGGTGTGTTAGAAATTCATGTGTGGTTGCCAAAGTTATTATGCCTTGAAAGAGTTGTTGTTATTAAATGCTATATAACCAAATTATAATGTTAAAATTCAAGGGTAGCTTTCAATCAATACTAAACACGTTAGGCATTACTTATTTATTGTGTAACAGTTAAGGTAACGTAAGATAATATTGACCCTGTTCGTATTCTTTTTCTAATGCTTCCAGTACAATTTGCAAGTGCTTTGGATTGTCCAGAAAGTTCGCATTACTAACATCAATAAACAACGTTTTTACATTATGCTGTTTTATATAATGCGTATAGGTTTGTTGAATGTTGAACAGGTAATCGTCTCCTATATTTTGTTCATAATGGCGGCCGCGTTTCCTGATATTTTGCTGCAGTTTACTGACCGGTGCATGCAGGTAAATAAGCAGGTCAGGCTGTATCATTTGTGCATGAATAATATCAAATAACTTCTGGTATAAACGGAATTCTTCTTCGGGTAAATTAACCCTTGCAAACAGCAGGCATTTCGTAAACAAGTAATCGGAAATGGTAACAGATTGAAAAAGATCGCGGGTATGCAACAGGTCTTTTAATTGTTTGTAGCGTTCCGCCATAAAAAACAATTCCAGCGGAAAGGCATATTGACCTGGATTCTCGTAAAATTTTGGCAGAAAAGGATTTTCGGCGAATTCTTCTAATATCAGGCGTGCGTTGAGCTGCTTACTAAGCAAACGGGCCAGCGTGGTTTTGCCAGCTCCAATATTGCCTTCGATTGTAACGAAATGATATTGCATAGAATGGTTTCGAAATCAGCTTTGGAGTATTTTTCATGGGATTTATACCCTTGTAACCTGCGAAAAGCATACATCACTGCTCCGCTGCAATTAACTTACTTAACACCGTTTGTTGCATAAAACTTTTTAACATCCAGCGGGTCGGGACAGGAGGAAAGTAATGTTTCAATGGTTTTTTTTAGTTGCGGATGTACAAACTGCGGGGCTATTTCAGTCATTGGAACCAGCACAAAACGACGGTTTTGTAACTGGGGATGCGGTACCGAAAGATTAGGAAGGTGAATGATTTCATTGTTGAAAAAAAGGAGATCAATGTCAATAATTCGCGCTCCATATTTTTCCTGCCGCAACCTACCTAATTGTTTTTCTATTTGCAAAAGGGTGCGCAGCAATTCGATGGCTGTTAGATTTGTTTCAACCAAAATTGCCTGGTTTAAATAGTCGGGTTGAAGCACGTTTCCCCAGGCAGCAGTTTCGTACAGTGCCGATTTTTTAATAACCCTGCCGGCTTGCCTGTCAATCCATATTTCCGCCTGGTGTAAGTTTTCCGTCCGGTCGCCCAAATTTCCGCCTGTAAGCAAATAAGCATAATTCATAAACAAAGCCATTCTAAGGCTTCAAATATCTTTATTTTCGGGCCTTTACTGTTTATTAAGTACAGAGAACACGAAGAATAAATTATGCGAAGCTTTTTAAAAATACTATTTGCTTGTTTAACCGCCATTGCGCTGAGCATGCTCATCCTTTTTTTCATGGGAGTGGCCTTGTTTAAAACGGCGGCAGAACCCGATAAACCGGAATTAAAGGCCAAAACTGTATTAGTAATCGACTTATCAAAACCAATAATGGAGCAAGGAATGGAGGCGGGACTTAGCCTCCCTGAGGGAAAAACACCCGAAATATTGGGGCTTTTTGATATTGTGCGGGCATTACAACAAGCTGCTACTGACAGCCTCGTAAAAGGAGTTTATTTAAAATGCGGTAGCAACAGCAGCGGATTTGCAACCAGCAATGAAATAAGAAACCAGCTATTAAAATTCAAAAAAAGCGGCAAATTTATTATAGCCGCATCCGACTACATTTCTGAAAGGGCTTACCAGGTTGCAAACGTTTCGGACCGTATTTACTGTCAACCTCAGGGTATGGTGGATTGGAAAGGCAATGCCATAACGTTGACTTATTTTAAAGGGGCACTGGATAAGCTGGAAATTGAGCCCGAGATATTTTATGCAGGCCAGTTTAAGAGTGCCACAGAGCCTTTCCGGCTTACTAAAATGAGCGAACCCAACAGGGTGCAGCTTACTACGTTTATGGAGGACCTGTACCAACGGTTTTTGATAAACACAGCTAACTCCCGTAAAATAGACACAGCTACGCTAAGAAGCCTGGCCAATAACCTGTCTGTTCGCACAGCCGAAGATGCCACGCGGTTTGGGTTAACGGATGCGGCTAAATATGATGATGAAGTAAAAAGTGAAATAAGAACCAAGCTGGGCATAAAAGCGGATGATCAAATCAATATGATGCCAATTGGCGATTATATAAAAAATGGACGTTGGAATGAGAATAAAGAGGGCGGGAATATTGCGATTATTTATGCCGAAGGGGAAATTGTAGACGGTGCGGGTGATGATAACCAAATTGGGGGCGACCGTTTTCGAAATCTTTTGCGTAAGGCCCGAATGGATAAAAATATCAGGGCGGTTGTATTGCGGGTCAATTCTCCCGGTGGCAGTGCAGTAGCATCAGAAAGTATTTGGCGCGAAGTAATGTTGTGCCGGAAGGAGAAGCCTTTGGTAGTAAGTATGGGCGATTATGCGGCTAGCGGTGGTTACTACATTTCCTGTTTTGCTGATAGCATTTTTGCGCAGCCCAATACTCTAACGGGTTCGATAGGAGTATTTTCTATGTATTTTGATGCACAGCAAATGTTTAATAACAAGCTCGGAATTACTTTCGACCGGGTTAAAACCGCCGAACATGCAGATTATGGCACGCCTTTCAGGCCAATGACGGACGAAGAAAGACAAGCTGTACAGGCAGGGGTGGATAACATTTACGGAACCTTTAAAAAAAGGGTAGCCGAAGGCAGGAAATTAAATTTAGACTACGTGGACAGTGTGGCGCAGGGCCGCATCTGGAGTGGGCAAACTGCTCTTGGACTGAAGCTGGTAGACAGGATAGGCGGTCTGCAGGATGCTATAGACTGTGCCTCCCGCATGGCTAAAATGAAATCATACCAGTTAAAGGAATGGCCGGTTGTGGAATCGTTTTGGAAAAAAGTATTGGGGAGTAAGGAAGAGCCGGAAAGTTCGGTGAAGACTTATGTATTAAAACAACAATTAGGTGCTGATGGCTTTGCCCTGGTGAACCAGTTTAAAACGATCCAAAACTGGTCGGGCGTAGCACAAATGCGATTACCTTTTTTTGCCAGTTTTAAATAATAAATGCATTTCAAGAACAGGCTTTTATTTGAAAATGAAGTTATTGCTTCGAGCTATATTAAGTAACAATATCCATTAATTGTTCGTGCCTGTAACAAAGTTGCCCTTGCTTACAGAATAAGTTTTTACATCCGGATATTCGGATAGTTTTGCCGACTAATAATTTTGAATGCAAAAAAAATATAGCCAGTGGCGGGCACTTTCGGCCATGGCAAAGGCCAGTTTTAAGGCCATCATGAAAAGCCCGCAGACTTTATTTTTCAGTATACTTTTTCCCCTCATTTTCGTTTTTATTTTTGGTTCATTCCGCGATAACGGGTTCACGGTTTATACCCTTGGAGTGTCACCCGGATGTGATACGTCCAACCCGCTATACAGTACCATGGCCAATTCGGGCTATGTTAAATTGCAGCAATTTCCTGATACTGCTAACATGCGCGGAGAAATGGAAAAGGGAAATATTGCAGGCATTGTCAACATCTCGAAAAATGACGTTGCAGATAGTAGTAAACCACCGTATACCATTACAGTAAAACATACTAATGCAACAGATGGCCAAATACAACGCCTGCTGCCTTTTTTTCAGAATGTGAGTTATAAGTTAGCCGGCGCAAAGGGGCTTGCCGTTATAGATATGAATTCACAACGGTATACTATCAGGCCTTACAAGCAGATTGATTTTGTATTACCCGGCCAGATCGGTTTTTCACTCTTGTTTTCAACTTTGTTTGGCATTGCATTTACTTTTTTTACCATGCGTGAGCAATTAATTCTAAAAAGATTTTATGCAACACCTGTCAGGCGAATCAATATTCTTTTAGGTGTAGGCAGCAGCAGGCTGGCATTCCAGTTGTTAAGCGTGATTGTACTGATTTTAATTGGGCATTTTTTCCTGGGCTTCACCCTTGTTCATGGATTTATTACGATCTTAAACATGCTTTTTCTGAGCATAATTTTACTTTTCCTGTTAATGGGTATCGGGCTTATCTTTTCCAGTATAGTAAAGTCCGACAGCACTATTCCTTTGCTAATTAATATTTTTTGCCTGCCACAAATCCTGGTTGCCGGAACTTTTTTTCCTATAGAAGTTTTCCCTAAATGGCTCCAGAGCATGGTGCAGGTATTACCCTTAACGCATTTTAATTCTGCTATGCGTAAAATAGCTTTCGAGGGAGCGGGTTTAACCGACATATGGTTACCCATACTTGTCTTACTAGCCTGGATAACTATTGTTTATGCCATAGCGGTTAAAATTTTCAAATGGGAATAGCCTGGCAGTCTACAAAAAGAAATCTTAAACTGGTTTAACAATTACCAAAAATATGAGAGTAATCAAACTTGCTTTAATCAGTGCAATCGCTTTTTACCTGCTAATTTGGGGTATCACGCTTCTGTTTCCAAATGTAACTGTATTAAGCAGGGCTATTAATATTGCAGGTACAAAAGACAGTGTTTCATACTTTATTAAAAGCAATGAAATACCGTATTATGACTGGCTTACAAGCAGCAACAAGCAGGTTGAGGTATTTACAAGCGACATCAGCTTTTATGAAAATGATCTGTTCAATTCTGAACGTCAACCTAATGCTGATACCATTTATTTTGAAATGAGACATTTGCAAAAAGCGTTTATTAAAGGAGGAATTGGATTGTATCAATTATCGCCCGATTCGGCCACCACTCAATTGTACTATGTATTTGAAACCCATTGGTACAAACCCTGGGAGAAAATGGCCCAGGTAGCAAACGATGCCAGGTATGGCGGGCAAATGGATTCGGCGCTTTTCAAGCTTAAAAAAGCAGTTGAGTCAAAAACTGCCCTTTAGCAATCGTGTTCAGGCCGGGGAAAGAAGACTATCCGAGCTTACAGAATTAAACATTATCTTTTTTAACGATAAACATAAGTCGGTAAAATTGGCTGGCTTCGTAATGAACATCGATGCGCCCAATTTTACCAGTTCGTCCCGCTCTTTTTGAAGAGACGAAGTGGTGTAGATAATAATTGGTATCTCTTTTAATCTTTCTATACTCTTAATCTCAACCAGGCATTCTCTTCCATTCATTCTTGGCATATTAAGGTCCAGGAAAATATAATTGGGTACAATGGAAGTTGTATGCAGTTCTTTTAGTGCTTCCTCGCCACTTTCGGCTGTTACACAAAAAAAAGAGTTATCTACTTCTGCCAGCGCTTCAATAAATATCTCGCGGTCATCCCGATCATCATCCACTAAAAAAACTTTTTTTTCCATACTGGTGAAATATGTTTAGCCTTTCAGCTATTGATTGCTACTATCCAACAATCAATTTATTAAAGTGATAGCAGTTGGCTGTAAGCAAACACCGTACCTAAATAGGAATCAGTCGTTAACTACGAATTTATTGTAGCTAGATTTTGTTTTAGTTGATTATTAATGTTTTTTGGCTAATTGATACTTTTTCCAAGTTTTTATAGTAACACTTCTAACGATCCTCTTTATAAAAAAGCCATTTGCCTCATTGTAAAAACATTTCATTTTTGTTTTAAATGGCATGCTTTTTTAAAAACTATTTCAGTATTTAATTTATTACATTAACAAAAAATTGATATGTTTTATAATTCTAAATGGAAGTCCGGTTTTTTTACAGGGTTAATTACCGGGATCGTTATTTATGCGATGGCAAAGTCTCCACGCGGCCGTAAAGCACTGGGAGGCCTGGAAATGGTTTCCAATGCAGTAAAAGATGAAGTAGGAAATATGGCAAATCGGGCAACTGATGTGCTTGACAAAACAGCTGCCATTGCAAATAATCTCAGCCAGCAGGAAACAGCTCAAGTAGCAGGGCAGGTTTATACCCCAGGTGGCAGTTATACAGCAGGGGATGCTTACGCAGCCGGTAGAGTATAATTTATATCGTTAGAAATAAAAGTGTATCAAAAGCAGGGCATAAAAGTTTAATCATGCCGCATTCCTTCCGCTACCTTGAAAATATGAAGCACAGCCGGGAATAATGCATCAATTGTTTCTGCTGCGCCTTTTGTAGAACCGGGAAGTGTTAGAATTAATGTGTTTTGCATAAAGCCCGCAATACCACGACTTAACATCGCATATGGCATGCGGTTTTGTCCATAATTTCGTGCTGCCTCCATAATGCCGGGAACTTCTCTATCCAGTATAGGTTTTATCGCTTCCGGTGTTACATCTCTTGGAGAAAGGCCAGTACCACCGGTAAACAGAACAAGATCAAAACCGTTTTCACAAAGCTTTTTTGCTTTTTGTTGGATAATGTCGGTTTCATCAGGAATGATACTGTATTCATCAATCTCTATTTTTAGCTGCTGCAATTTTTGAATGATAGCTTTCCCGGCAAAATCTTGTTTTGAGCCCGCTGCAATACTGTCGCTACATACAATAACTGCTGTTTTAAGAGGCCTTGATAATTGGTTATTGTAATCAGATTTGCCACCTTTTTTTTCTTTCAATTTTATATTACTGATCTCAACTGCTTTATCAATAGGTTTCAGCATATCATAAATTGTCAGGGCCGTTAACGAAGCTCCATGCATTGCTTCCACTTCAACACCTGTTTTATACACCGTATGCACTTCTACTGAAATAATCAATGAAAAATTTTCTATTTCATATGAAATTGCTGAAAATTCCACTGGCAGCGGGTGGCAGTCTGGTATAAGGTCACTGGTTTTTTTGATTGCCAGTAAACCAGCAGCTCTTGCAAATTCAAAAACATTTCCCTTTGGTACCGTATTGTTTTTAATAGCATCAATTGTTTCCTGTTTGGATACAGTGACTGTTGCTGTTGCTATTGCTTTACGGAGACTGCTTTGCTTATGTGTAATGTTGGTCATTAATTTTTATTATGCGAATGATGGAACACGAATGACACGAATGTTCAGGATTAAAAGACGGATTTTTATAAGCAAAAGGATTTTTATTAAATCTGTTGACATCTCTTAATTATTAAAGATGACAGGGATCTTGTTTTGCAAAGCAACATGTAGTATTATCCATTCAATCTGTGTCATTCGCGTTCAACTGTATTCCTAATTTGATGCTTTCCAAACATGCTTTCCATCTTCGAAAATTTCTTTCCCCCAAACCGGCAGTTCTTTTTTTATAAGTTCCACTACTTCGTTACAGGCATCAATAGCATCTCTTCTGTGTTTGGAAGAGGTGAAAACAAACAGGCATATTTCACCAGCGGGCACAATTCCCAGGCTATGATGAATGTGCATGCAGGTAAGCTGGTATTTGGAGAAGATCTGCTCTCTTAATTCATGCATTTTTTCCAAAGCCATAGGTTCGTAACTACTATATTCAATAGCCGCTACCTTTTTATCCTGGATGATATCACTTCTTACCTGGCCTAAAAAGATACTATGTGCTCCGATATCTGTTTTTGTGCTGTGGTTTGAAATAGATTTCGAAATAAAATCAGGCTGTATGGCGCCGGCGTAAAATATATTTTTTATCTGTTTTTCCATAATATTTTATATATGATTGCTCTTGTAAGCAAGCCATGCGTTAATGCCACCTTCTAAATTGAAAATAGTTTTATTTACTATATGAGATGCAATAGCATTAGCAGCTTTCTTGCTTCTTACACCCGACTGGCAAAATAGTAATATATCCTGCTCCCTGTTTACCAGGTGTTCATTCCATATTGATAATGGAATTTGAACATGGTTAAACTGGTTTACTAAAGGGAGCTCTCCTGTTTCTCTTACATCAATAATCTGTATGTTTTCATTATTGATCATAGTATCAAAAACAGCGGCATCCACCGAAACGATATTTAAAGGGCGATTATTGCTGCAAGCAATATCATATAAAGTATCTTCAAACGCTGCACGGTTTGACGGTACTCCCTTTTTACCTGTTAAAGTGTAATCAAACGCCAGGTTGTAACTCTCATTAGTCAACGCATTGTAAGTAAGCAATTGATTGATCAGTGGCTTGCCTGTTTTTATGATCAACTTTATGACTTCATTCGCCTGCATGCTGCCGATAATTCCCGGCAGTACTCCCAATACACCCGCCTCAGCACAATTGGGTATTGTATTTTCGGCTGGTGGTTCGGGGAAAAGATCACGGTACTGTGCTGAATAAGTTCCATCGGGAAGCAAATAATTGAAAACAGCTACCTGTCCTTCAAAACGATAAATGGAGCCATAAACCAGCGGCTTACGCAACAACACGCATATATCGTTTATCATATAACGGGTACCGAAATTATCTGAGCCATCCAGCACAATATCGTACCGGCTAGCGAGGTCAAATGCATTTGACGGGTCGATAAAATACGGGTAAGCATTAATGGTACAACCCGGATTTAACTGCAGCAATTTTTCTTTTGCAACGAGCGCTTTTTGATGATGAAGATCAGCATTGCCATATAAAATTTGGCGATGCAGGTTTGTAATGTCCACCGTATCGCCATCCACTATGCCAATCGTGCCAACACCTGCTGCAACCAGGTACTGTAATGCCGGGCAGCCCAACCCGCCTGCACCGATCACGAGTACCTTTGCATCCTGCAATAATTGCTGGCCTTTTATACCTATTCCTGGTAATAAGATCTGGCGTTGATAACGGGCTGCATCATTCATTTTAACCTCCCGAGAATGGTGGTAATAAAGCCACCGTTGACTGGTCAGCTAATACCGCGTTTTCCTTTGTAATCTTCTTATCTATCGCTACCTGGTAGTTTATATTTTTTATAGCAGGAAAATTTGTTTCCAGGATTTGTTTCAGGGCAGTAATGTCCGGTATGCCCTGCAGTTTCCAGCTTTGTTTACCAGTTATTTCTGCCAGCTGTCCAAATGCCACAATTGTTATTTCCATATAAGATGATATGCTGCAATAACTAATACTACCGAGAGTAAATATTTTACAATTTGAATGTTGAATTTTTTTGCACCCAAATATGAACCCATCAAACTTCCCGACACGCCAATTAAAATTAACCAAACAATATTACTTCCAACATTTGGTAAGCTATTGTTTAACAATAACTGCCCGGCCAAACCTGCGGCGGAATTCACAAAAATAAACAATGCGCTGATGGATGCAGTTTGTTTTTGCCCGGCCCATCCGCAAAGCAAGATAACAGGTGACAATAAAACACCACCACCGATGCCAATTAAACCGGATAAGAAGCCAATCAGACCTCCAAGCAAGAGTAACCAGCCAATTGCAGGTGAATTTACTTTAATGTCCCCGGGAACGTTCTTTATGAATACAAAACGCAATACAATTATCAACAAAACAATACCTAGTATAACCCGGTACAAAGGGTCGTTTAGTTGTATGCTGCCACCAATAAAAGCCATTGGAATTGAAGCTGCTGCCAGCGGCCAGAATAACGGCCATTTGAAATGACCGGCTCTTCGGAACTGGAGAAATGCGATCATCGAAACGAACAAATTTAAACAGAGCGCCGTTGGTTTCATTTGGGCCGGGGCAAAATGGTATAATGCCATAATTGCAAGGTAACCGCTGGCACCTCCATGGCCTACAGACGAGTATAAAAAGGCAGCAGCAAAGAGCAACGCATAAAATACTATTTCCGACCAGGGCATAACACAATATCTGATTTATTGATCTCTGATTTCTGATTTCTTGATATAAACGCTGGTTTATTATATGCGTTTCTTCTGATGAAAACTAAACAACTAAAGCAAGTGCACGGTTACCAATTCGCCTGCAGGTACTTTTTCAACATCTGCAGGTATCTCAATTAAACAATTTGACAACGCAAATGAACTTAACCTGTATGATTCCTGGGCTGTTAAATACCTGACTTTTTCGTTATCAAAATACCCTTTCAAAAAATGTGTTAACCCGATGTTTTTCTCAAATGAATTTTCGAGCGGAACTTTTTTAGAGTTTAGTAAAGGATCATTTCTATGCATTAATTTTTGCAGTGCCAGCAATACATAATTGTAATAGCAACTTAATACAGATGAAGGATTACCAGGTAAACCAAAAATCATTTTGTTCTCTTTTCGTCCAAAAAACAAAGGTTTGCCAGGACGTTGTTTTACTTTATGGAAAATGGTTTCAACCCCACAATGCTGCAATGCCGGAATTACATAATCATAGTCGCCCACACTTACACCACCGGTAATCAAAATAAGATCAGACTGCTGCAAAGCATTGTTAACTGCTGCAATCAAATCTTCCACATTATCATCAACCCAAAAGTTTTTTACATTGGTTATATGTAAATGTTGCAATGCAGCTGTTAGTGTGAGTGTATTGCTTTCATAAACTTGCCCGTGGGACAAAGGATTGCCGGGTTGTACCAGTTCTTTTCCGGTAGCGATAATGGTGATTGCAGGAAAGCCGAAAACTTTTACTTCACTGATACCTATGCCGGCTAAAAAGCCGATAGCTGCAGGTGTTAAACGTATGCCTGCTTTTAGAGCAAGCGCACCTTTGTGTATTTCAGAACCTTGTTTTCTTACGTTTAAACCAGTGGTAATTTTGGGTGAATCTATCTGTAACTGATCCCCGGTTCTTATAGTGTGTTCCTGCATTACAACTGTGTCTGCTCCCGATGGAACAGGCGCACCGGTAAAAATTCTTGTAGCGGTATTTTTTTTAAGTGGTAAGAGTTCTTTGTTTCCTGCAAAGCTTTCACCCGCAACTTCCAATGTTTTTGACGCATCATAATCATTAAAACAAAAGGCATAACCATCCATGGCAGATTGATCAAAACCAGGCATATCAATCCTTGCAAAAGTATCTTCCGCTAGTATTGTATTTAATGTTTGAGAGATGGGTAGTAGTATAGCTGGTAAAGACTTACAATGTTCCATTACCAGCTCCTTTGCCGTTTCAACAGGTATAAGATTATTTGTCATTCATTACTTGATGAAAACATACTTTTAAAAAATCATTTTTTATCTGAATGCCCAAGATCTTTACCAGGGTTAACTTTATCTCTTATCAATTGCTTAATGTCTTTTATCTCCAGGAAATGCCCGGATTCTTTGCGATCATACACTATGTTGCCATCAATAAAAATGGTGTAACGGCCACCAACTTCACTGGGAATAAGTGTTACACTTTTTATATCTTCTATAAAGGTGGTTAAAAACTCCTGTGCCATATAGGCTGCACGTAGCAGCCAGCCACATTTAGGACAATATTCTATCGTGATGGTTGGTTTCATGCAAGATTTTGGTTATTTGCCAGGTAAGTTAACCACCTATGGCAATCATACTTCTGTTATGAATTTGAGAAGCGTCAATATTATCAACAATGCCTTTGAACTGTCCACCAGTTGCTTCTGCTTTATCAAGGATACACTGCCTGATGATTGGCTCTATATCCTCACCTCTTCTTAGTGATGTAAGCAGATCAACTTCAGTAGTAGAAAAGAGGCAATTTTTCATTTTACCATCTGCCGTTAAACGCATGCGGTTACAAGTACTGCAAAAAGGTGCGGTCATTGTACTGATTATCGCAAATGTTCCGGCATGATTGTACACCTGGTAACTTTTCGCGGTATCGTTTTGTTGCGGTTGCAAGCTGTAATAATCGAACTGAGCCGAAACTGTATTTAGTATTTGTTGCCACCCAAATACTTTGTCGCTTTTCCAGTTGTTGCCATCAAATGGCATAAATTCTATAAAGCGAACATGCAGTGGTAAATCTTTTGTAAGAGCAATAAAATTAGTTATCTCGCTATCGTTAATGCCTTTCATAACAACTACATTCAGTTTAACATGCATATTGTTTGCAAGCATCAGTTCGATATTCTGCCAGACACGATCAAACTGTTTGCGTTTCGTAATCATTTCAAATTTCCTGGCATCAAGAGTATCGAGGCTAATGTTTAACGATTGAATGCCAGCCTGCTTCAGTGATGGTAAAAACTCGTGCAGGCGAATACCATTTGTAGTAATTGCCAGTTGCAGATCATACTTTGATAACGCTTCAATAACTTTTCCAGCATCGTTTCGTACCAGTGGCTCACCACCCGTTAATCGGATTTTTGTAACGCCGAGCCTGGCAAAAACTTTTACAATAGCGTCTATCTCATCGGTTTGCATCAGGCTTGCTGCCGGCGGGGCATCATAATCTTCATTGGGCATACAATAAAAACAACGAAGGTTACAATGCGGTGTAAGTGAGATACGCAGGTAATTGTGCCGCCTCCCAAATGTATCGGAAAGTCCCTGTGGTTGTTTTATTTCTTGTGCCATTTCATTCATCTGTTAGGTGAAGATAATCATTCTTGGAAATGCAGCTATAGCCCTCGTTGCCGGTGCGTTACAAGTTCGTCAATGCCCTGTATTTTTGATATCCGGGTTAAAATACAAATCTTTAATTTAAAATTATGACTGGATTGGTCTTAAGCGGTGGTCAAAGCCGCAGGATGGGAACTGATAAAGGCATGCTGGTAGCTGAAAACAAAAGTTGGGTACAAACCGCCTTCGATAAATTATCACAGTTTGTACCCAGGGTAGTAATATCCGTTAATGCCATTCAGCGACCCTTGTATGCCAGCCAGTTTGAGGATGACCTGGTTATTGCTGATGATGATTCTGTCGCCGTAAATGGCCCTCTGCATGGTTTGCTGAGCGTGCATTTGAGGTATCCCGAAGAAGACCTGCTATTACTTGCCTGTGATATGGTATCCATGGAGAAAATTGTTTTATCAGCGTTGGTTGAAAACTTCTACAACCAGCCGGGTCATGACTGTTATGTTTTTAAAAATGATAATGGTTATCAACCCATGGCAGGTATCTATACAGCCGGCTTACTAGCGAAGCTTTTGCAACAGGTACAGGCGGGTATTTTGCACAAGTTTAGTATGAAACATGTTCTGGATAATGCGGATACCTTTGTATCGAATTTACCAGTAAACTGGAATACATTTTTTGTAAACTATAATTATAAGGAAGATATCGATTTTCAATGATTACATAGAATGGTGTAATTTCTTTTCTGCAACTTTTTTAAACCCATCTTTTCCTTCCTCACAGGTTGGGCAACAATAATTTGCAGGCAGCTGGTCGAAACTGGTGCCCGCAGTGATGCCATTTTCTACCTCACCCACTATTTCGTCGTATACCGATAAGCAAGCCCGGCATTGATGTACATACCTCGTTGACTCCACTTTTACGGCAACATCCTGCCTGGTTGGTACTTTTTTACTTAGTTGCAGGTCTTTGGCTTTATGGTTGTAAAAACTCACAATCGCAAGCCGTAATTGTTCTGGTACAAAGGATTTTATATTGTTACGGCTAAACACTTTGCCTGTTCTTTCATTGGGGTTAAAATCTTCGGCAAATAATAAATCGTACAAATTAAAAAATCCAACTCCTGCAATAGTAAACAGTGATTTTTTTCGTACGAGAATATTACTAAATACTTCGCTTTTTTTCCTGGTTTTTATACCAATGCAAATTCCAAATGTGCGGCTGTCATCATTGTTCAGGTGTTTTACCAGGTAAGACTTTATGGCAAGTCCCTCTTTGCAGTTATCTTCTACCTGGAAATTTAGTTCGTTAGCTGCATGCCGCACATTTACCTGGTGCTTTCCAAGTACCTCATTCCATAACTGGCGGTCTTTCTCTTCAATGCCTTTTATAATTAATGATTTCCATGGTGTTGAACAAATTTGACCAATTTTAGTAGACAGGCAGACATTACATAAATCCTGTAAAAACCTAATCGAAAAAAGTTCGTCACGTCTATAAATTCCCAACCAATATTTATCAAAAATTTTATTGAATCCTTCATAGTAAGGCAACATAAAAGGAGGTAGTTGTAAAGACGTATCAGGCTTGCTGGTAATGTAATGTTCACCAATCATTACTGAGTCATATAACAGGTTGCCATCTGCCTGTTTGTTGTCGTAAAAAACGTTTTCGAATTTTTGAATTACCTGTTCTATTTTCCTGGAAACTGCAGCAATATCATTAGTGTAAACCAGGTCTTTCCAATGATAGATGACATTGGTTTTTGGAAACCTGATTACGAGAAACCAGAAATGCTGGTGATTTGATGCTACCCAGTTTATATTTCCTGTTAATAGGGGTGTAAAACTTTGGTTACTATCAGATACATTTATTTTTAATGTGGGAGTGTATTCAAAGCTGTCAAAGATGTCTTTATAAACACCTTCACTTAACCAGGTTTTCGAGATAAAAACTTCTTCAGCAGGGTAGGAACTTATAATGTTTGGAAATACATCGGCATTTACTTCATGTTCGATTTGCAACGATTTAAGTTCAGTAACAAAATCATGAAAATCATCTGCTGCGACATCAATCAGTAATTGTTGACGTAATCCAAAGCTAACATAACTGGTGCCTGCTTTTTTTGCAGCCTGTAAAATTAGTAACAAGTCGCCGGGAGATATAAGACCTCCTTTGAAGTTGATCTTTATAGTAAATGAATTCTGCATGTTTTAATAATTTTAAGCTTACATATTTGCCAGTTCACCTGCTTCAACTTTCATGGCAGATTGTAGTATGGCAGCTACTTCTGTTTTACAACTGCCACATCCCATACCTGCACCCGAAGCCTGGCATAATGCACTTATATCTTTGCAACCAGCAATAATTTTATTTACAATATTTCCTTCTCCAACGTTGCCGCAACTGCAAACAAGTTTACCAATCACCGGCTCTGTGTTTTGCCCGGAGCGTAATAATTGCAAACGTTTCTCCGACAATTCCATTTTGTTTTGGATCAGGTCTCTGTATTCCAGGAATTCTGATTTATCGCCAAATAAAATAGCACCTACCAGTCGGTCGTTATGAATGATACATTTTTTATAATACCGCTTAGCCTTATCAATAAAAACTACCTCTTCATAACCGGGTTCGTCGGGGCATTCTGCTAAACCAAGAGAACATAATTCGGTGCCGTGCATCTTTAAAATATTCATTAGCAAAGAGCCTTCGTAGTATTTTGAAATGTCGCCGCTTAAATGCCTTGCAACGATGTCGGCCTGTTGTTCTGCAGCCGCGGTGATACCATATAAAAATCCTTTGAATTCAGCAATTTCGCCAACGGCATAAATACAAGGATCATTTGTTTGAAGATATTCGTTTACCACTACACCGCGTTTACATTCAATACCGCTTGCTTTGGCCAGTTCGATATTTGGAATAGTACCTATGGCAATTACAACGGCCTGTCCTTCGAGTTGCAAACCGCTTTTTAATTTTACACCTTGTACCGACTCGCTGCCTATAAAACGATCTATTTCATCGTTGTAATAAATGTCGACACCTTTATCTGTTAATTCATCGTGCAGCAACTGGCTTCCCAACGGATCGAGCTGCCGGTCCATCAATCTTGAGATACGTTGCACAATGGTTACCTGCACATTTACTTCTCTCAGGGATGCTGCTAATTCGATGCCCAGTAATCCACCTCCAACAATGATCACTTTTCCTTTTGCAGGATCAATGTGGTTTTTAAAATTATCGGCATCAACACGGCTGCGCATTGTAAAAATGCCCTTAATCTTTGGCACATCCCGTAACATAAATGCACTGCTGCCAGTTGCCATCAGCAATATATCGTAGTGATGTAATTTTCCATTTGAATCAGTGACAGTTTTCTCAGTGCGGTTAATGTGTTCAACACTTACACCACGATGTAAAACGATATTGTGTGCCGCTTCTTCCTGGTCTGTCATTTTTACCAGCTGTTTCCATTCCTGCACCCCGCTGATATAATCCGGCAACATTACCCTGTTGTAAAATGGAAAATTTTCTTTACTGAAAACTGTGATGTCATCTTCTGTATTTAATTTTCTATAACTATTTACAAAGCCACAGGATCCTGCCCCGGCGCCTATTACAATAATTTTTTGTTTTGGTTTTTTATATCTTGAAACCTGAACGGCTGTGAATTTAAAATCAGGTTCTTTCGAGATAGGATCTACTGCATTTTGTGTGAGATTGTTTGCACGGGTAATATCATTGTTTAAAATTTTACCCCAATGCATTGGAAGGAAAACAACTCCTGCTTTAATATCTTCTGAAAGCCTGGCTTTTACTTTCACTTCACCCTGGCGGCTGGATATAATTACCAGTTCATTTTCTTTTATATTTCTTTCACCCGCATCAATTGGGTGTATTTCCAAAAATGGTTCGCTGATATGTTTATTTAGCTTATTTACTTTCGATGTTTTACTCATTGTATGCCACTGGTCACGTATACGACCAGTGGTCAATATTAAAGGGAATGTACTGCCTGGTGCTACCGACGTATTGTTATCAGGGAAAGAGTGAATGATGGCTTTTTTTGATGCGGAATAAAATTGTTTATCTGTAAACAATTGCTGATGGTTTTTTCCATCTGCCGTGTAGGGCCATTGTATCGTTCTTTTTTGTTTTAAGATGTCATAAGACAAATTACTAATATCAATATTGGTTCCGGCAGTAAGGTCTGCATGTTCTTCAAAAATTTCAGCAGGACTTTTGAAATCAAAGCCATCGTAACCCATTTTTTTTGCAAAACGACAAATGATCTCGGCATCTGGTAATGCTTCACCAGGAGCATCCGTTATTTTACTTAGTAAACCAATGCGTCTTTCAGCGTTAGTCATGGTGCCTTCTTTTTCAGCCCATGCTGCAGCAGGCAAGATAACATCGGCATATTTTAATGTTTCGGGTTTGTTGCTTACTTCCTGTACTACAACAAACTTTGCTTTCTTTAAAGCTGCTTCTGCAAACCGTGCATCAGGTAACGAGACCAACGGATTGGTACATAATATCCAGATAGCTTTTAACCGGCCATCATGCAAGGCTTCAAACATTTCGGTAGCCGTTAAACCGGGTTTAGCAGATATCGATTGAACACCCCAAAAGTTAGCAACTTCCTGCCGGTGTACCGGGTTATCGAGGTTGCGGTGGGCAGGTAATAAATTAGATAATCCCCCAACTTCGCGGCCGCCCATGGCATTGGGCTGACCGGTTAAAGAAAATGGTCCTGAACCTGGTTTGCCGATCTGGCCTGTTATCAAATTCAGGTTTATTAAACTCAGGTTTTTATGTACCCCTATTACACTTTGATTAAGGCCCATGGTCCACATGGTAATATACGCTTTAGCATTGCCAATATAGGATGCAGCCAACCTTATATCTGCTTCCGCAATGCCACAAATAGCAGCTGCTTCTGCAATAGTTCTTTCGAAAACAATAGCCGAATATTTTTCAAATCCCTGTGTATGATTTTGTACGAATGGTGCATCAATATCACCTTCCTCAATGAGGCAACGGCCAATAGCATGGTGCAGGGTGATATCGGTGCCGGGATTTAATTGCAGGTGAACATCAGCCAGCGCACAGGTTTGCGTTTTTCTTGGGTCGCTTACAATAATTTTTAAGGATGGATTTGCTTCTTTAGCGGCTTCAATTCTTCTCCAGATTATAGGGTGACACCATGCGGGATTTGCACCAGCTACAAAAATACTATCAGCCAGTTCAAAATCATCATAACTTAAAGGCACTGCATCTTCACCTAAACTCATTTTGTAAGCAGCTACCGCACTGCTCATACAAAGCCTGCTGTTGGTATCAATATTGTTGCTGCCGATATATCCTTTTATTAATTTATTTACTACATAGTATTCTTCTGTTAAGCATTGACCTGAAGCATAAAATGCCACTGATTCGGGTCCGTATTTATCTATAAATGTTTTAAAAACAGCAGCAGTTCTTTCTAATGCCTGGTCCCAGGAAACTCTTTGCCTTGGCATATTACGGCTATACCGCATTTCGGGATATAGCAGTCTGTCGCTGGTATCCATCACAGTATAGTGAAGGTTCATTCCTTTGCTGCACAACATGCCTTTATTTACGGGGTGGTCTTTATCACCTTCCACGCGTAACCTGCCATCACGTTCTTTGTGAACTGTAATGCCACAGCCTACACCGCAATAACAGCAGGTTGATTTAAAAGATTCACTCATATGCAAATGTGATAATGTGATAATGTGCTGATATGCTAATGAAATACAGAAGCAAATGTGATAATGTGATAATGTGCTGATATGCTAATGAATAAAGAGCAGTCGAAAACGAATTTTAAGGTTCAATGCTGAATATTTGTGCCAGGTTGAATTTTAATTGAATCAAAATCAGACATCCGATATCAACAAATTGTCTTTAAGCAGGTGCCAGTATACCATTTTCTGAAACTGCAATAGTCTTCCTGGATTCAAATTTTGTTACAAGAATAATTAATGAAACGGCTATAACTCCAATGCCGATATAGGTAAATGCCTGCACATAAGTGATAGAAGATGATTTAAACAAAAATCCAAATAACATACCACCAATATTGCCACCTGCTCCAACAATACCGCTCACCATGCCAACATTTTTTTCATTTACAAAAGGAACAATTGCATAGGTGCTGCCGTTTGCCATTTTAAGAAATAAGGCAAAGGATAACATAGAGAAAATAGCTAGTCCAAGATTGCCGGATTTTGCAAACATTACTAAGCCAAATCCTTCAAGAAGTAACATAACAGCAAGTAAAACGCCTTTGCCACGCATTCCATATTTACGTCCAACTTTATCAGCTGCGATACCGCCCAGGGCACGGGCAAAAATGTTCATGAAACCAAATATGCCAGCCCAAAATCCTGCTGATCCCTGGGATAATTTAAACGTATCAACAAAATGTAAGGCAGCCACATTATCAAAGGTGATTTCCATTCCGAAACAAACGGCATAAGCTAAGGAAAGCGACCATACACGCCAGTCTTTTAAGATGCTCCAATCGGTTTTATTACTGCTTACAGTTCGTTCAATTTCACTGAAATTTCCTGCAGGAGTGTCTTTAGTGTATTTGTAATAAACAAAAGCCATTACCAATAACATCAGGCCAGGGATCACCATGGCATAACGCCAGGCTTCTGATTTGGTATATCCAAAACCTACGATCACTGCAAATATTACAGGCATTAGCATGTTGGTAATGCCACCTCCCAGATTGCCCCATCCACCAGCCACAGCATTTGCTGTTCCTTTAAGATTAGGTGCAAACATCATAGAAGTATGAAACTGTGTTATAACAAATGATCCGCCAATAACACCAATTGCCAAACGAAAAAGTAGAAAACTGCTATAATCTTTTGCAAGGCCAACACACATTACCGGAACCGAACAAAGCAGCAGTAAGGCAGTATATGTTTTACGTGGCCCCCAGGTATCGCAAAGTTTTCCAATAATCAGTCGTGCGAAAATGGTTGCTGATACCGCCGCAATAATAGTATTACCTACCTGGGCTTTTGATAGATGAAGATCTTCACGAATGGTTGGCATTAGGGGAGCTAATCCAAACCAACCGAAGAAACAAACAAAGAAGGTCATCCATGTAATATGAAAAGTGCGCATCTGTACGCCTTTTATACTGAAGACGTTTAATTTATCAAGAGGCTTTTGCATGGAGATTACTGACATGGTGAATTAAATTTGATGATGGAATTTTTGGATGGTATTAATCTATATCGTCAATTGAAAATTTATCGATTAACAGGTTTAATAATTTGTCATGAATGGTCATATAAGCTTCGTCATGCACAATTTCTTTTTTGTTTCTTGGTCTTGCCAACGGGATATCTACAATTTCTTTGATGGTTGCTGCAGGCCCGTTGTTCATTACTACCACGCGGTCCGATAAAAAGATGGCTTCTTCAATATCGTGTGTAACCATTACAATTGTTTTTTCACGATGATCGAGGTTCCAGAGCTTTAATAGTTCAACATGCATGCTGCTTTTTGTGAGTGCATCCAAGGCGCCAAATGGTTCATCTAATAATAAGATACTTGGATTAATAGCAAACGCTCTTGCGATAGCAACGCGTTGTTTCATGCCGCCGGAAAGTTGTCCTGGTAGTTTATCACGGTGATCCCATAGGTGTACCATACGCAGGTTGTTTTCTACCATTTCTTTTTTCTCTGCACCACTCTTATTTTTAAACACTGAATCAACGGCTACATAAATGTTTTTTTGAACCGACATCCATGGTAACAAAGAATAATTTTGAAAAACAATCCCTCGGTCGGGTCCCGGGCCTTTCACTTCGAAACCATTGGCAAGTACTGTTCCGCCCGTTGGTTTGTTCATTCCCGAAATGGTATTCATTAAAGTTGATTTGCCACATCCCGAATGACCTATTAATGAAATGATTTCGCCTTTTTGAACCGTTAGATCAATGTTTTTTATAGCGGTAAATACGCCTTTGTTTCCTTTAAAAGAAACGGTGACATCTTTAATTTGAATGGATGGTGCAACGCCTTGCTGTTTGTATATTTTATTGGCTGTTATTGGTGCCCCGATTGTATCTTGTAATGTGCTCATGTTATGATTTTTATAGTGAAATATTCTTTGTGCCTATATGATAAAGCCAGCTTAATGCTGCTTACTTTTTTTCCCAGGCAAAAACATTTTGTAGTGCCATAAATATTTTATCGAGCACAACACCTACAAAGCCGATGATAATAATAGCTACCAAAATTTTTCCAATACTTCCGCCATTAAATCCTTCATCCCAAATAAAATAGCCAAGGCCAATACCTCCACTTAACATTTCGCCGGCAACAATAACCATCCAGGCAATTCCGACGGATAGCCTTAAGCCAGTAACTATATTTGGAAGACTGTAAGGAAACATGATTTTGGTGATGTAAGTCCAGTTGGAAAAGCCATAGGCTTTGCCAACATTTTTATAATCCTGCGAGATGTTTGAAACACCAAATGCCGTATTAATTAATGTGGGCCACAACGAACAAATAAAGATCATGAAGATGCTTGCCTGCGGTGAATCTTTGAAAATTGCTAATCCTAAAGGAAACCAGGCGAGGGGAGAAACAGGTTTTAAAAACTGCACAATTGGATTCATGATTTTCATCACTGGTTTGCTTGCACCCATTAAAAATCCAAGTGGAATAGCAACCAAACTTCCAAGGCCGAAGCCAATACCTACTCTTGCGAGGGAACTCATTAATTTGGTTCCAATACCGGTGTAGTCAGGGTCGTTTTGGAATGGATTTTGAAACACTTCCTTAAACACAATTAAAGTGTCGGCAGGTGAGGGTACTTCATTTTTTGAAAGCCTGGAAACCATATCCCATAATCCAACTAAAAGCAATATGCTAATAATAAAATAGAGGAGGTTTAGAGCAAGGCTTTTTATATCTATATTTTTCATGATGTACTATTTTTAAAAAAATGCTTTTGCTGCAAGTGATAATTAACGTTTGCTAGTTTTGAGATAGGCGCCTACGTTATTTGGATCGAATGCAACATCATAGTTGGTTTTAATTACCTGCATATCAGGTTGAACCGGTAGCGTCATTTCTTTGGCTACTTCTGCAAACAAATCATCCAGGATTAACTTTTCTGCGATGTCTTTATAGTTAGGTTCTGCTTTAAGATATCCGAAGCGAACAAATTGCGCCATAAACCAAATACCATATGATTTTTTAGGTGTAGCTACAATACCGTTGTTATAAAAGGTCATGTAATCGTCTTTGTATTTCTGAACACCGAGTTCGCAACCAAGATCACTTGAACCTAGCAGGCGCGCTTCAATAACAGCAACAGGGGCATTTACATAATTCGGTTTGCTTAACCATTGTGCTGCTTTTTTGCGATTCGGCATAGCATCCAGCCAGCGGCTTGCTTCAATAATTGCCTTCATTATTTTTTTCAGATCTTCTTTGTCACCAGCAGCAAAAGCGGAGTTCACTACCAATGCTTTTTCAGGATGATTCTTCCATAGGTCTTGTGAAGCGATATGAGTATATCCAATATTTTGTGCAGCAGCCAGGCCGTTCCATGGTTCTCCTACACAAAAACCTTCCATATTGTCAACACGCATATTAGCTACCATTTGTGGTGGTGGAATAGTTATAATACCTACCGATTTTTGATTGATGCCGGCCGAGGCCATCCAGTAACGAAGCCATATATCATGCGTGCCCCCGGGAAAGGTCATGGCAAACGTTACTTCTTTGCGGCCCTGCACATTTTTTACTGCGCCATTGGCTTTGTTTACTTCTTTGTATCCTGCTAGTCCGCAGAAGTCTTTTGATAAGGTAATAGCCTGACCGTTGTTATTAATAACCATGGCTATTTTCATTTCAGAACCGGCTTTTCCACCTATGCCGGTGTACACTGAAAATGGCATTGAAAAAAGACAATGGGCGCCATCCAGTTCGCCATTTAAAATCTTATCCCGAATAACGGCCCAGGAAGCTTCTTTAGACAGCTCCACATCCACACCATATTTTGCAAACAGGCCTAATTCTTTTGCTGCCACGAGTGGAGCACAATCGGTGAGGGGTATAAACCCCAACTTAATTTTACGGGCATGTACACCTGTTGCGAGGGAAAATAAAAAGGTGCTGAGTATAATATTCTTTATGATAAATTTCATTGTTGTTGTTTTAGGTGATGCATTAAATGCTGGTTGCCATGTTGCTATGTGCAAATATTTATTGCTTGATAGCTACAGGTTTTGCAAAGAAGAAATCGGGCCTGAAATTGAGCATCAGGTAAACCCAGTTACCCGTTTTATTGTAGGTATTGGCAATTGCATCAGTAGTTGCCTGCCCTTTGGCAAAAGCCATGCTGTTGGTTGCTTTCATTAAAGCATAACCTAGTTCGATATTGGTAAATTTGTTCAGGTTGTAATTGACAGTTAAGTCAAACTCATTGCCTAATTGTTTGCTTACTGCACTACCATCACCTTTTTTCATACCCTGGTTCAAACCAAAATTGTGGTAGTCCAAACCAACGGTCAACGCATTGCCGGTATACTTAACTTTTACGTAAGCGTTATTGAGGCCACCTGCCGGAGAACCTGTACCCACATAGAAGTAATCCATATAACCCCAATGCTTGTGTGGTGTACCGTAAAGCGGATCAAATTTTTCATCTATGGTAAGTGTTCCTGCTTTGTTACCACTTAAAACATCATAACCTGGTGTAATGCTGTACTTGCCTTTTTGATACGTAACAGCAAGTGTGTAATGGTATGCGTCGCTCATTTTTATACCATCCCGGTTTTTTCCGTTTTGTGCATAGAAGGCACCCTGGAATGCAATTTTTCCAAAGCCTGAAGCATTACCTAAAGTATGATTGATCATCAGCCCGTAAGTGTAACGGCTAAAAGTTCCATTATAGTCATAGGTATCTACAGCGCCGGCTGAAGCAAAACGTCGGCCAAATACATAACCTGTTGCAGGATTTCCTACTGAATCAATTTTGTATTTACCAAAATGATCATTGAAGAAAAGGGCTGAGAGTTTTGTTTGTTTGAATTTGCGGCTAACATACAAACTGGTAAATGATTTATAGTCTTGTGATGCGCCATTGGTGCTGGGAGCATTAGCAAACATAGGTGCACCTGTTTTAGAACTATTGGCATTGGCATTAGCTGCCAGGGGTAAGATGCCTGCCGGTGTTGGTACCAGAAGCCCCATCGAGTTTTTTATATAAGCCGGAACATTTGCCGGTACGTAGCTGGTGTTGGTGATGCCAAATGCATCGCTGTTTTGATTGAAAGCATAACCCAGGTCTACCTGCCAGCCTTTATGAACTGTTTTCAGTAATGCCATATCATGGCGGCGTGCCTGTTGCAACCAATCCAGGTTTCCTACCAGGCGAACGTCATCATACGATAGTTCCTGCCTGCCAATTTTTAAACTTAGCTGGTCTACCAGTTTGAATTTGATGGTGGTATCGGCTTTGTTGGCAAGTACCAGGTCGGCCCATGCCTCATGCAACATCAGTTTGTTGCCATCTGCATTTGAAATAGTGGAAGCATCCTGGCCCCACACTCTTACATCCTGAACAGTGACACCGAAAGTTAGCCGGTCCCATTTGTAGCCAAAGCCCAGGCGGGTTCTTTGACTTGTAAAGGCTGCGGCATCAGCTCCCTTTAATACCAGGTTGCCCAGGCCATGCCTGATTTCAGTTCTTGTACGCAGTTGTCCTGCGAGAGTAAACTGTGCTTTTGCAGCAAAGCTCATAATGCTTGCTGCGAATAACAACAGGACATAAGTCGTGTTTTTTGGTTTTGTCATCATACTTTTGCTTTGGTTTTGAAAACGTGAACAGATCATTTTTTGGAGCCAGTCCCGCTCGCACTGCCATGCAGCGGGACATTTTTTTTATCGTGAGTGGTGAGTCGTGAATCGTGAATCGTGAGTGGTCAGTGGTGAGTGGTCAGTGGGTAGTGGTGAGTCAGAAGCCCGGCTGATTGTATTCTGTATTCCTAATTAACCAATCAACTAATTACCAGTCAACTAACTACACCCATGCCGACAAACACCCGTCCATCTTCCACTTTTACCGGGTAGGTTTTAATAGAGCATTCATCACCACCAATACATTCGCCGGTTACCAGTGAAAAGGTTTTTTTGTGAAAAGGGCAAGCGACTTTCGGTTCGTCGTTGGTAGAACCAATCATTCCACGGCTTAGCGCCATTTGCCTGCGATGGGGGCATTCATTTTGCGTAGCGTACCATTCGTCGCGACGGGTAAAATGAAAAATGGCGATTTGCTGATCACCTAGTTTAACACAGGCGCCGCCATTGGTTGGAACATCCTCGGCATAACAAGCCAGCTGCCACCGTAATTCCTGATCTGTTGAAGTTTCCATATTGTTAGATTTTATGATGTCTGATTTATGATGTCTGATTTCTGCTGATATGACGAGACCTTAATATTCTTGAATCAATCGCTTTCTAAGTTGGGAAAGGAGGTTCAGGCGGCCCGGCCTGAACCTTTTCCCTTATGGATGGCAACCGTATTTTGATGTCTGATTTGTGATGTCTGATTTGTGGAGGATAACCATCTTGATTGTATCCTAATTCCTAATTAACCAATCAACCAACTACTAATCAACATGTACCCGTATTCCTAGTAACCAATTAACCAATGACTAATCAACCAACTACTTCCACTCCGTAGCCCGTTTCTGTTCCCGCATCGCATCAAATTTTACAGAAGGATCTTTTTCCTCAGGAGCATTTACAAAATGGCTGAAGCGTTTACGGATAGCCGGATTTTCGATAGCTTCTTTCCATTCGCATTTGTAGGTTTTCACCAGTGCTTCCATCTCCATTTCAAACTGTTCTGCCAAACCGAGGCTATCGTTTACTACCACATTTCTGAGGTAATTGATGCCGCCTTCCATTTTGTTTAGCCAGGTAGCTGTACGGGTTAGTGGGTCAGCTGTTCTGATATAAAAAATGAGGAAACGGTCGATGTATTTGATGCAGGTTTCGCTATCAAGATCGGATGCCAGCAATAATGCATGTTGTGGTTTGCTGCCACCGTTGCCACAAACGAATAAATTCCAGCCTTTTTCGGTAGCAATAATGCCAAAGTCTTTGCTTTGAGCTTCGGCACATTCGCGGATACAGCCACTAACGCCTCCTTTTAATTTATGCGGAGAGCGAAGTCCGCGGTAACGTTCTTCTATGCGAATGGCAAAACTTACACTGTCGTGTAAACCAAAACGGCACCAGGTGCTGCCTACACAGCTTTTTACGGTACGCAAACTTTTGCCATAAGCATGACCGCTTTCAAAGCCCGCATTTATTAACTCTTCCCATATAAATGGAAGATCATTAAGATGCGCACCAAATAAATCAATTCGCTGGCCACCTGTAATTTTAGTATAGAGGTTGTATTTTTTGGCAACAAAACCAATAACAATTAGTTTGTCGGGAGTGATTTCTCCACCCGGTATACGTGGAACAACAGAGTAAGTACCACCTTTCTGGATATTTGCCAGGAAACGATCGTTGCTGTCCTGCGCTGTGTCATTGCCTTTGGCCAATATATTTTCGTTCCAGAGACTAGCAAGTATAGAAGCAACCGGGGGTTTACATAATTCACAACCATCGCCTTTGCCAAGGGTATCCAGCACTTCATCGTAAGTGCGCAGGTTGTTTATTTTAACGAGGTCAAACAGTTCCTGGCGGCTGTATTCAAAATGTTCGCAAAGCACATTACGCACATATTTGCCCTGTGCTTTCATGGTGTGAATCACCAGGTCTTTTATCATTGGAATGCAACCGCCACATCCTGTTCCGGCTTTAGTACATTTTTTAATGCTGTCTACAGTTTCGCAATTGTTTTCAGTGACTGCGTTGCAAATGCCTGCTTTGCTAATGTTTTCGCAACTACAGATGACAGCTTCATCCGGCAGGTTTTGAACACCGGCGCCCCCGTCGCTTTCGCCACCGCGGGCACCCATTATCAAGTCTTCGGGGTTCGGAGGTAAAACGATTTTACTTTTACAGGTTTGCAGCAACATATTATATTGACTTGCTTCGCCAACTAAAATGCCCCCGAGCAATTGTTTTCCATCAGCAGAAATATTGATGCGCTTGTAAATCCCTTTCATATTGTCTTCAAAGACCACGGTACGACCATCATCAGGCGATATAAACGGATCCCCAAAACTGGCAACATCTACACCAATAAGTTTAAGTTTCGTGCTCATGTCGAAACCGTAAAAACCAGCTTCGCTTGTATTATCTACTAAATTTTTCACCACAACCTCGGCCATTTCATATCCGGGTGCTACCAGGCCGTAAATCATGCCATTATACAAAGCGCATTCACCGATGGCAAAAATGGACGGGTCTGTTGTTTGCAATCGTTCATTTACTACAATTCCGCCGCGGGCACCTGTTGCCAGTCCCGACTGTTTTGCCAATTCATCCCTTGGTTTGATGCCAGCAGAAATTACCAGCATATCAACGTCGATACTTGTATTATCAGAAAACTGCATTCCCGTAATAAATTCATCACCAAGAATGGTAGCCGTGTTTTTGCTGGTATGTATCGTAAGGCCAAGCGCTTCCAGTTTTGACTTTAGAATACCGGAGCCTGCCTCGTCGATCTGCCTCGGCATCAACCTCGGGGCAAATTCAATAATCTGTGTATTAGTAATGCCCAGGTCTATCATGGCTTTCGCAGCTTCAAGACCTAATAAACCGCCACCAATTACGGCACCGGTTGTTGCCTTTTTAGCATAGACTGCCATCATTTCAAGGTCTTCGATAGTGCGGTAAATAAAAACGCCGTCTTTATCAACTCCCGGGATAGGAGGAACAAAGGCGGCGGAACCTGTGGCAAGAACGAGGTAGTCGTAAGATAATATTATTCCGGAATGGGAGAGTATGGTTTTGTTTTCGCGATGGATGCTATTAACAGGATCACCGAGGTGAAGGCGAATATTATTTTCAGCATACCAATTTTCCGGTGCCATTAACAGGTCGTCCGCAGTTTTGCCATCAAAAAATTCACTCAGGTGAACCCGGTCATACGCCGGACGGGTTTCTTCCCCTAATACAACCAGTTCAAATTCGCCGGGCTGTGCTTTTGCCAGCAGTTTGTCGCAAAATTTGTAGCCAACCATGCCGTTGCCAACGACAATTACTTTTTTCATAATATGTATTTTACCGGTTAATTGACTCAATCCGGCAGGCATCGTATGGTTGAAAACTCAGTTTTCAGATCAAAAATGACTTGTTAGTGACTCAAATCATAATTGTAGTGTAAATATAATTGATAATTTCAATCAAAATATGATCTTTGTCAAGAAATAATTCACATATTTACAGAATTAATATGTTGTAGTCATTACAAGTTCATTTAATAAAGTTCTAAAAAGCAGCTAAAGAAATAAAACAGCAACTTTGCACTCTTCATATGAAAAACAATAAGGAAGGATGCGATAAAAGTTGCTTTATGTGCCGGTTGACACTGCAGGAGTGGTTGCCGGTACTGGAAAACAACCGGACGAATTTTGATTATAAAAAAGGTGAATTGATCTTTAAAGAAGGAGAACCTGTAAACGGCATGTATTTCGTTTACAAAGGCTCGGTGAAAGTGCACAAAAGGTGGGGTGGCGATAAAGAACTGATTATCCGCATAGCCGGAAAAGGGGATATAGTAGGGCATCGCGGTCTCGGGGCTGATACCATCTACCCGGTTTCGGGTACGGCATTGGAACCGGTTACCGTTTGTTTTATCGATATGGCTTTTTTTACTGCCACTTTAAAGGTAAACCAGCAGTTCCTGTATGAGCTAATGCTATTTTTTGCGGCTGAGTTGAAAATATCCGAGCGAAGAATGCGTAACCTGGCACATATGCCCGTAAAAGGAAGGTTGGCACTGGCAATCCTTACCCTGGCAGACAAGTTTGGTTTAGACAGTGATGGTGTAATTAATATTTCCTTATCACGACAAGACCTGGCTTCGTATGTTGGTACTACTTATGAAACTGTTTTTAGAATGTTGCAGGAATTAGTAGAAGATAACCTGGTAAGAACTGAAGGAAAAGATATTTCTATCGTAGACAAAGAAGGATTACTAAAGCTGACAGTTATCGGTGGCTAAACCCAACAGTTGCCCCATGAGTTCGGGAGTTTTAATATTGTGTTAGAAATTTGAAAGTGAAAAAGAAAAGGAAGTTATAAGAGGTTACATAAAGTTGATTTTAATTATAAAGGAAATTATCAGGCAGATGAATTATAAAAAAAGCAAAACAGCATTGCTCACACTGGTTGGGGCAGGGCCGGGAGACCCGGAACTCATCACGTTGAAAGCGGTGAAAGCATTGGCATCGGCCGACGTGGTTTTGTATGATGCCCTGGCAAACGAGATTTTGCTCGAGCACGCACCTGCTGCATCGGTTAAGCTTTTTGTAGGCAAAAGATATGGTTGTCATGCGCTTAGCCAGGATGAGATCAATACACTTATTGTAGAATATGCTTATTCTCATGGGCATGTTGTACGGTTAAAAGGTGGCGATCCATTTGTGTTTGGACGGGCGCAGGAAGAAATCGACTTTGCAGCTTCTCATGGAATCGAGGTAAAAATGGTACCGGGTATTTCCAGCGCCTTATCAGTTCCGTCAATGCAAATGATACCGCTAACCTGCAGAGGGGTAGCTGAAAGTTTTTGGGTTACAACCGGCACTACAAGAAGTGGTGACATCAGTGGTGATATACAGTTGGCCGCCCAATCTACTGCCACGGTTATTATCTTAATGGCCATGAGTAAACTGGAGCAGATTATGGATATATTTTCAGCAGCCGGCAAACAACAAACTCCCGTAGCTATAATACAGGATGGCACCACGCACAAAGAAAAAATGGTAATTGGTACGGTAAAAGATATCTCATTCAGGGCTCAGCATGCAGGTATCGGAAACCCGGCTATTATCGTTATCGGTGAAGTGGTAAATGTAAATTTAAACCTTGTAAAGAAAACTGCCGAACAGGCGGTTTTAAGTTCAAGAGAACTTTAGAGAATTTATAAGTATCAAACAGATATACATTATTATTATTTTATTGGAGGTTGATTTAACAGCATCCAATACAATCCAAGTTTTTTAACCGCGAGGCTAAAATTTTCAAATTCAACAGGTTTTACAATATAACTGTTTGCACCAAGTTTATAACATCTTTCAACATCCGGATGTTCTCTCGATGAAGTTAATATTACTACCGGGATAGTTTTTGTGGACGGGTCCAGCTTAATTTTTTCAAGTACTTCAATGCCATTTACTTTTGGCATTTTCAAATCCAGCAAAATTAATTTGGGTTTATTTTCAGTATCTCTTCCGAGGTATTTTCCTGTTCCAAACAAAAAGTCAATGGCTTCTTCGCCATCTTTTAGATGAATGATATGGTTAACAATCTTATGTTTTATCAGGGCACGTATGGTTAATTCCGCGTCGTTCGAATTGTCTTCCACCAAAAGAATTTCAAGTTGGTTATTACTCATAGGTTTATATAAGGTCAATTATTCTTTATCATCTATATATGGCAATGTAAAATAAAATGTTGCGCCTTTATCAGGGGCACTCTCTGCCCATACTCTTCCTCCATGTTTGTTGATAATTCTCTGAACGGTAGCTAGACCAACTCCTGTTCCTTCAAATTCATCGTTAGAATGCAGCCTTTGAAAAACTCCAAATAGCTTGCTAACATATTTCATGTCAAACCCTACACCGTTATCTTTTACTGAAAATACAACTTCGTTTTCTACTTCATTTATTTTAGAGGATATAATCACCTTTGGAAATTCAGCTTTGGATGAATACTTTATCGCATTGGATAACAGGTTTATAATAACTTGTTTAATAAGAGCATAATCAGCTTCTGCATCGGCAAGCGGGTGCAATTCAAAATCCACCTGGCGTTTGTTTGATTCCTGTAATTCATCAAAGGCTGTACTGCACAAACCAGTCATATTTACAGTGGTAGCCGAAATTAATTTTCGGCCCATCCTGGAAAATGTAAGCAGGTCGTCGATCAGCATACCCATTTTTTTTGCATTGCTTCGAACTTCGTTCAGTAGCCTTTTTCCTTCCTTATCAAGGCTTTCGTTGTAGTCTTCCTCTATAATGCTCGCATAACCATTAATGGCCCGTAAAGGTGTTCGAAGATCATGCGATACTGAATAGGAAAAAGCTTCCAGGTCTTTGTTGGCCATTTCTAACTGCAGGGTACGATCAGTTACTTTTTGTTCCAGTGCCTCATTTAAATGTACAATTTCGAGTGCTGCTTTCTTACGGTCGGTAAAGTCGCGGATATAACAGAGGTAATTTCCTCCAGGCATTAATTTAATACTCACTTCAACATCTATCATGTTGCCATTACTGCATTGTATCTGCCTTTCGAGCATAATGCCATCGCGATTATTTCTTAACGCATCACCAATATGGGTACCAGCCAGGGTTTCGTCCAGCAGCAATTCGGTATGTTCCATATTGAGTAGTTCTTCTGCTGAATAACCCAATAGTTCACATATTTTTTTATTTACATTAATAAATTTATTTAACTGGGGACAATAAACCACGATACCATCAATTGCTTCTTCAATTAAAACCCTATATTTTTCTTCACTTTCTTTCAAAGCTTTTTCAGCTAACTTTTGTTCTGTTATATCAATGGCCATTCCGCCAAGTAATATTTGGCCAGCTGAATTTTTAAAAGGAAATTTGAAGGTATTGGCATAGTGTTGCCTGCCACCAATGTTTATTGAATCGGTGACCGTACTTGATTCATTTGTAAAGAGTACCTGTTTGTTGCTCTCATTAATTTTCTCCGCAATAGCACCCGGTAAAAAATCGAATACGGTTTTTCCCAACAAGGCTTCCTTCTTAATCTGAAATAAATTTTCCCAGCTATTATTCATATAAATATGTCGTCCCTGTTCGTCGAGTATCCATGCAATAGCGGGGCTTGCATTCATAAATGCATCAAATCTTTCTTCACTGAGTTTCAGAGATTGTTCTGCCAGTTTTCTTTCTGTAATATCCTGCACAAGGCACATGATGGAACTAACATTATCAGCTTCATTCTTACACACAGAAATATACCATTCACAGTAGATTACAGAGCCATCTTTTTTATTGTTCCTGTTGGAGATATTAGCACTTTCAATTTTACCACTCTGTAATTTTTTTGCAACAGGATTTACAAATGCTAAGTCACCGTCGAAAACAAGGTTAATTTCTGAGAAGTGTTTTCCAATGGTTTCATCAACCTGCCACCCAAAAAATTTAGTTGCTTGCGGCGACCAGTTTGTTATGGTAAAATTCTGATCATATTCAATTAGAGCAAGTGGTGTATTTAATAGGTGATAGGATAATTGGTCGTGCGCTTTTTTAATTGTTTGTTCTGCCGTTTTCTGAAAACTGATGTCTTTAATGAAAATCGCCAATCCTTCTTTTGTAGGATATATATGATTCTCCTGCCATAGGTTAAGTTTTGGAAAGAAATCGATGTTGGTTTGATACTGGTTCGTTCTCATTGCGGTTACAATAGCATGGTAAGTCTCTGTACCCACGGCCTCCGGAAATACTTCCCAAATATTCTTACCAATAAGTTCTGCTGATTGCATTCCGGTCATCCTGCTGATTGCCTTATTGAGATAGGTATAATTAAAGTCATTATCCAATGCTATAAAACCATCATGTATGCGTTCAAGGATATCACTGATTTGCTTTTTATTTTCGAGTAAAAGGATCTCGGAATTTTTTGTTGCTGATACATCTCTTAAATTAAATACCAGGCCGTTCAACGAATCATCATGCAGTTGGTTTGTAAGGGTGCCTTCCAGCCATAGAAAATGTCCCTGCTTGTGAAGTGTCCGGAAAATTACGTCAACAGTGCTGCCATTTTTCGAAAGCACTTTCATCAGTGCCAATTTAACACCATCCAGATCCTCCTTATGTATGCGATCCAATGCTTTGGTATTACCATCAATTTTGTCGTCATCCCAACCAGTAATTCGTTTTGCTGATGGACTGCGGTATTGTGTTACCATATTTTTATCCAGGATGGTGACAATATCAGTACCATTTTCGATCAGCGCCCTAAACCTTTTTTCATTTTTCAACAAGGTTTGATGTAGTATTCTAATACTTTCTTCTGATTCTTTTGCTTGCGTGATATCTGACCTGATTGCCACGTATTGATATGGGACACCGTCGTTATTTAAAAACGGAATTATCACCGTATCAACCCAATAAGTTGAACCATCTTTCGCTTTGTTTTTGAGTTCGCCTTTCCAAATTTTACCGGAAGAAATAGTTGTCCATAGCTGCCTGATAAAATCTTTACTGTGGAAACCAGAGTTAATAATCCGATGATCCTGCCCGATCAATTCTTCCCTGCTATATTTTGAGATTTTACAGAAGTTATCGTTTACATATTTGATGATTCCATTTGCATTTGTGATTGCAACAATAGATGCTTCATCAAGCGCATATTTGTAATCAGAAGTTTCTTTGAGGCTTTTCACCAGGTTTTCTTCTGCTATTTTCCTTGAAGTAATATCTGCCCGGATGGCAACATATTGGTATGGTTTGTTTTGCTCATTCAAAAAAGGAACAATAACTGTATCAACCCAATAAGTTGAACCATCTTTTGCTTTGTTTTTTATTTCCCCTTTCCAGGTGTTTCCTTTTGCAATGGTGCGCCATAAATTCCTGATAAATTCTTTGGAATGAAAGCCTGAATTAATGATTTTATGATCCTGTCCAATTAATTCCTTTCTTTCAAATTTTGAGATTTTGCAAAAGTTATTATTTACGTAGGTAATTATTCCTTTAGTATCTGTTATGGCAACAATGGATGCTTCATCAAGTGCATATTTATAATCAAGATTTTCTTTTAACTGGTTAACCAGGATATTCACCGTTGAATCTTCTGAGGCATTATTTCCAGATTTAAGTTCAGGAAACAGTTGCTGGTAAATGCTGTCGATATCTGTGTGAACAAACATTTCTAATTGAAGATATTCTTCCAGCAATCTTAAAATTTGTTGATGCAAAATTTTGACACATTGCAATTGAATGACAGAAAGTGTCATTTCTTTTTCCTGCATCAAAAAAAGAAAACCCGTTAATTCATTTTGATTATTAAAAAAGCAAATGTTTTTAAAGTACTTTACCCGGATCAAATTAGAGACGCGGTTATTCTCTTTAAATCTAATATCGAGAGATGCGTCATTTACTTCGAGGTCGCATGCCTGTTGTTTTACATACCTGAAAAACGGGTTTGAATTATTTATCTGGCCTGGCTGGATACCATGAGATAAGATTGCTTTGCCTCCCTGATGGTTTAATATATAAATCCCTGTGATAGCAATACCGGTGGACTGCGATAACACCAACAGTAACTCCTTCAAAGCAACTTCCGGAGAGCTTGCTGCAACGTTGCTGATTGTTTGTTGTTCATGACAGTCTTGTGTGGGAATAATACTTTTAAATACCTGCATAAAGAAGTTTAAAAATTACATGGTAAAAGATATCACATCTTAAACATGGTAAATTTTGAGCTTGAATTAAAAATAATTTCAACTGCTAATCTTTAAGTTTCACGCATTCAGCACATCGTTCCAATAAACATGCTGGTACAAGTTTTAAAAAATAATTTGCGGATCGTTTAGTAAAATGTGTTTGGTGATTAATATTAAAGTTAAGCTACTTTCATTTTAACGGCACGAAAGCTAAAAAAATCATTTTAATCATGAATTAACTATTAAGATGTAAACCTTTACATATGTTAATAAACTTTATACCTATTTCCTGAGCTTGATAAAGATGACAAAACCTTTGTTTTGATCAAACATTTTGAAAGAATTTCTAGTAATGTTCAACAATCCGTAAAGGATAGTGAATTGAAAAATTTGCAACGTACGCTGGCGTCAGTTCACCAGTAAAATAATTATATCGCCAGCATTTGTTTGTGTTGGCCCGGTTATAATAAGTCCACCAGTTTGTTTAAAGAACGAATAGGAATCAAAATTTTCGAGGTATTCATTAGCTTTTAAATGTAGCTTGTTGGTTATATCCAGGGTTTGTAAATCCGCTATAGCACCAGCGGCATCCGTTGGTCCATCGGTGCCATCCGTGCCACAGGCCAGTAATGTTAGTTCATGTCGCAAGTCAGCGCCACCTCCCCGAATTATTTCATGCCAGGCATTCAATACAAAATGTTGGCAACGTCCTCCTATGCCTTTCCCGTTAACAGCAAGGGTTGGTTCGCCACCAATTAAAATACAGGCAGGTGTAATCCCCCTGTAATCTTTAAATTGTTGTATTAATAAGCGGGAGTCTGTGATTGCGTTACCCGTGAAATCACTTTTATAAATACTTGTGTGATATCCCTGGCTTTCAGCAGTTTGCTTGGCTACTTTTAATACCAGCGCATTGCTTGCAATAATATAGTATAAGCTTCCGGTAAAACAGATATTTCCCTTTCCGGGATTTTCCGCAATTTCTCCTGTTAACCCTTTTTCTAAATGTGTACGGATTGACGCAGGCACCTGTTCTAGCAATTCATATTTTTTAAGAACCCCGATTGCACTGGCATAATTAGTTTGATCGGGAACCGTGAGCCCGCTTGCAATTACAGAAACATCATCACCTGGTACATCGCTGATAGCCATTGTAATTACTTGTGCCGGAGCAGCAAGTTCAGCTAATTTGCCGCCTTTTAAATTGCCTGTATGTTTTCTTACGGTATTTATTTCATTAATTGAAGCGCCACTATTTACAAGAAGTTTATTCAGGCCTTGTATGTCGGCAAGTGTACAGCCCCCTGGTAAATCGGCGATTAAGGAAGAGGCTCCACCACTTAACAGAAGCAGGATAATATCCGAACTTTCTGCGTCTTCAATCATTTGCCGGAGGTGCATAGCAGCTTTTACACTTTCACCATCGGGTATTGGATGGCCGGCTTCAATGATCGTTAAATGGTTTAAGTTTAATGCATGCCCGTGTTTAGTGATGCACAGGCCATAACTAATATGTTCTCCAAGTAAATGTTCGGCTTCCTGCGCCATTGCAGCAGCAGCTTTACCTGCTGCAATTACAATCAACCGGCCAATTGCTTCTTTAAGAAAATTTCGGTTCCCGATATTTATAGTAACAGCATCAGAAGATATATATTGTTTAAGTAAATGTTTGGGATGTACCGCAGCAACTGCTGTTTCAAAAATAGTAATTGCCTGTTCCCTGGTTGTCATTTTTAAAACTTTCAGATCAACTGAATAAAACCATTTTTAAGTTGAACTTAAATTTAGCCGCCTTCAACATTTAAGTAACCAAGGTTATTTTAAAATCACCTCGTTACGTAATATTATTAGGTTTTGATTTTAATGCTATAAAAAAATCAACTTAATAAATGTTTTCTTTCGCGGTAAACTTTCCAAACAAACTCACCAAACAATGTATTGGCCCATGCAAACCATTTACGGGTAAATTTTGAGGCATCATCCTTATGGATACTTTCATGCATAAACCCGGTGCCGGCATGGGTTTTTTGCAACATATCAAGACACATTTTTATTTCTTTGTCGTTGTTGCTGGTTATTCCTCTTAAAATTATACTCATAGGCCAAATGGTATCGGCACCGGTATGTGGTCCCCCAATTCCTTCAGCTGCTTTTCCTTTGTAAAAAAACGGGTTGTTTTCCGACAACACGATACGCCGGGTATTCAGATACAGAGGATCATTATTTTTTACAGCTCCCAGGTACGGCAAAGATAAAAGTGATGGAACATTGGCATCATCCATCATATGAAAACTACCATACCCATTCACTTCGAAAGCTATTATTTTTCCAAACTGCGGATGTTGAATGATACCGTTTTTTAATAATGCATTTTTTACCTGTGATTGTAATGCTTTTGCATCAGTAGCTAATTGCTTGTCTGCAATTGCTGGTACTGCGGCAAGCTGTTGCAGGTAACCCAATACTTCTACGGCAAAAAAATTGCTTGGGATAAGATAAGAAAATAAAGTAGCATCGTCGCTGGGGCGAAAAGTGGAACAGATCATTCCATTTGGTTTTGCCGGGTAACCGTAGCCTGAAAGCGGAACTCCATCTGTTGCCCATGCAGTAGTACGTTGAAAAGAGTAGGGGCCTTTGCCATCAAATCTTTGTTGCTCCTTAAACGTTTTAATTACGAGGTGCATGGCTGCTTTCCAGTTTTCGTCAAATGGTTTGGTATCACCAGTTTGTTTCCAATAGCCATAAGCAAGCCTGATGGGATAACATAAACTATCAATTTCCCATTTGCGTTCGTGAATGCCTGGTTTCATTACGGTTATGTCCGATTTCCATTCACTTTCTTTATTTACGTCCTTGTAAAACGCATTAGCATAAGGATCCAATAAAATGCATTTTGTTTGGCGGTTAATGACCCCGGTAACCAATTGTTGTAATTGTTTATCGTCTTTACATAAGGGGATATAGGGCCAAACCTGCGCGGTACTGTCCCGCAGCCACATAGCATCAATATCACCGGTGATTACATAGGTATCCGGCTTACCGTCAATCATTTCAAAATCGACTGTTGTATCAAGCGTATTTGGAAAACAGTTGCCAAACAGCCACGCAATTTCTTTGTTGCCAATACTTTTTTGAACAGTAGCAATGATGTTTTCAACGGCAGAACTCGAAAAATTACGTTTAGCTGCCGCGGTACGTACTATTTCAAAAGGGCCGTTACCTGTTTGTGCTACTGTTTTTCCTGTAATAATTAGTCCGGCTGCAGCCATCGATGTTTGTGCTATAAAATCTCTTCTTTTCATATTGCTTTCTTGTAAATAATGGCCCGTAAAAGTATTTCTTTTCGATCCAAATTATTAGAGAAGTATAAGTGTTTTACTTTTTTTATGTACAGTAGTGAACTGGCACTTTTCTTTCTAATATTTATTTATACTTTATTCTGCGATATAGTACTTTTTTTTTCAGTACCCCGGGCAAAACCCGGGTTTAATTCTAAACCGTTGCATTTTGACAAAAATCGCTTTGTACCTGCTCTTTTTTTTTAGCTGCTGCATGGATGCAGATAGCCAGGTTATTACTGATGCCATAAGTGCCCGTTATCTTTCTTTAGGTGTATACTCTTCTGAGCACAATGATGTTTATGCTACACGTGCCAATCCTGCATCATTGGCGCAGCTGAAACAACCAGCCATTGCTATTTATAGTGAAAGAAGATTTTTATTGCCGGAGCTTAATTTGTTTAATGCCTCATTAGCTTATACAACTGGTAGTGGAAATTTTGCGTTACACGTTTCTTACTTTGGTTTTAATCTTAGTAATCAATCTAAAATTTCGCTGGCCTATGGTAGAAAAATAAATAGTAAGGTAGATGCTGGCGCATCCTTTGACTTTCAGCAAATAAGCCAGGCTGGAACTTATGGAAAAGCAAGTGCAATCACCGGCTCGATTGGTGTATTGTTTCACCTGACCGATAAGATTCATGCCGGCATTAACGTCTTTAATCCAATACATGCAAGTTTTGGTAAAGAAAAAATCGAGCGGCTTCCTTCGCAATACAATTTTGGAATGGGTTATGATGCGTCAGATAAACTTTTTATCAGCTCCGAACTCGTTAAAGTAGAAGGCCAGCATGTATCGGTAAATGCCTGCTTGCAATATCAATTTATTAAAAGCTTTTTTATAAGAGCAGGCGTTGCCACACTTACGGCTAGCTACTTCTCAGGGCTTGGATTTGTTTTTAAAGATTTCAGGCTTGATATAGCAACCAGTTATCATCCTCAACTGGGTTTTTCACCAGGCTTGTTATTGTTATATGAATTTGGTAACAATAAAAAAGAAGGTGCAGAGTAATCCGGTATCATTTTGAGGTTAATAAATATGAAGTTGTTCTACTACAGCAGGTTAATAATAGGTTTATACGCTTTGGTATGCCCGATGTATTTCGGTAATGTTTTGGCGCAGGAAATTCCTAACCAGGTTATTGAACAACAGCTCGAAAGTATTTCAGAAGCCAATGATACTGAAACCGAAGATGACTCCTACCAGCAACAACTGCAACAGCTGCGCCGACATCCGCTTAACCTGAATATGTGTAGTGAATCCGACTTACAGGTATTTACCTGGTTATCAGATTTGCAAATTAAAAGCTTGTTGTTATACCGGCAATTGCTTGGGCTTTTAGTAAGTGTATACGAACTTCAGGCGGTACCAGGCTGGGATATTGAATCTATTGCACGAACAAAGCCATTTGTTACTGTGGCTAATAGTACAAAGACGATCGACGATTTAAAAAATCGTGTTACAACAGGCAATCATTATTTGCTTATTCGTTTAAGCCAGGTATTTGAAAAGTCCATTGGTTTTTTGCAAAAAAACGACTCCGGTGAAACACGGTACAAAGGAAGCCCTCAACGATTGTATTTGCGTTACAAATACCAGTATAAAAACAATTTACAATTCGGAATTCTTGGGGATAAAGATGCAGGGGAACAAATTTTTAAAGGATCGCAAAAAACAGGCTTCGACTTTTACAGCATGCATTTTTTTGCACGGGATCTTGGTATTATTAAAAGAATTGCTATAGGTGATTTTACGGTAAACATTGCCCAGGGCTTATTAACATATCAATCGCTTGCTTTTCGTAAAAGCCTTGATGTTGTAAATATCAAAAGGCAAGCAGAAATATTCAGACCTTATAATTCTGCCGGTGAGTATAATTTTCATCGGGGTGTTGCTATTACAATAGGGCAAAAGTTATTACAGTTTTCGGCATTTGCGTCTTATAAAAAAGTGGATGCAAATGCAATGAATGATTCAACCGTTGATGAAACTTTTGTAAGCAGTATTCTTACCAGTGGATATCATCGCAGCAACAGTGAAATTGCCGACAGAAAAAACATACAACAAATTGCTTTTGGTGGCAGGCTGCAATATCGTAAAGGTAGATGGCAGGTTGGTGTAAACTCATTACATTATCAATTGAGTAAACCGGTGCAAAAACAGGAGGAGCCGTATAACAATCATGCTTTTGGTGGTAATAAACTTTCGGGTTTCAGTGCAGATTATGCATACACATACCGAAACTTTCATGTATTTGGCGAAGTAGCCTCCGACCAGAAATTGAGTATGGCGCAGGTACATGGATTGGTTGCAAGCATTCACAGCAAGGCAGATGTATCCGTTTTGTACCGGAACATTGCGAAAGATTATAATAGCATCAATGCAAATGCTTTTACAGAGAACACTTCTCCAATAAATGAAACAGGTTTATATACGGGCTTAACGGTTAGGCCCTGGGGTATGTTACGGGTTGATATGTATGCAGATGTTTATCGGTTTCCCTGGTTAAAATATCGTGTTTCCCGGCCATCAAATGGATCGGATTACCTGGTACAATTAACCTGGAAACCCAACAAGCAGTTGGAAGTTTATACCCGCTTTAAATCTGAAAAAAAAGCACTTAATTACCCATCCTCGGGATTGCCTTTTTATGAGCCGGAAGATGTGCCGCGACAAAACTGGCGAACACATATTTCCTATAAAATATCTTCAGCAGTAACCCTTCGTTCAAGAGTAGAAGTAATGTGGTATGATAAATCGGGCAGGACCATGGAACAGGGTTTTTTAATGTTTGGCGATTTTTTTTACAAACCTATGATGCAGCCCTATTCAATGAATTTGCGATTGCAGTTTTTTGAAACAGATGGTTATAACAGCAGGTTGTATGCTTATGAAAATGATGTCTTGTACAGTTACAGCATTCCACCCTCTTCAGGTAAAGGTTTTCGATGGTATTGTAATTTAAATTATGATTTCAACAGTCGTTTATCGGTATGGCTTAGGGTGGCAAGAACTGTTTTAAAAGATGCAAACACCATCGGATCGGGTTATGACCTGATTAATGCCAACCACAAAACCGATTACCGGGCTCAGCTGCTTTTTAGTTTTTAGGCAGCTTTTGCAATGCCCAAACAGTGCCATTTATTTATTTGGTACCAGCCATTAGAAATATTTATTTCAAAATATCTTTTACGCATTTTTCAACGGTTTATTACACTTGTGAATTTGACTTAGGTTTGCCGAAATTTTATTTATGAGTAACGAAAACCAGGGACAGCTTAATATAGAAATATCAGAAGAAGTAGCAGAGGGACAGTATGCCAATCTTGCCATTATAACCCATAGCCATGCAGAGTTTGTAATTGATTTTGTAAACGTAATGCCCGGCACGCCAAAAAGTAAGGTAAAAAGCCGGCTTATTATGACGCCGCAGCATGCAAAGCGTTTTATGAAAGCGCTGATCGAAAATGTAGGTCGTTTTGAAGATGGCCATGGCGAAATAAAAGACCTGGAAGCGGTAGAAATTCCGATGAGTTTCGGCGGGCCAACGGCACAGGCGTGACCCTCTGAAATCAAAAATTACAAATAACAAATTCCAAATTACAGGGACATCCCGACATCAAACTTCGAATATCCATCATAAATAAGTTGCCAACAGTTATTTAATAAGTAGGATTATTTTGTTGATTGCTTAAACGTAATCCGAAAAATTAGAAGAAATCAAAGGTAGAAGCTATAAAAAACAAATTCAAAATTCATGGGTATCCCTTTATCAAACCTGGAACATCCATTGGAACTTAGATGCCAACAGTTTGCCAAAGAAGTAAGATTATTTTGCAGAATGCTAAAGCATGATATTGAAAATGTAGAGGATATAAGACAATTAATCAGATCAAGTGGATCAGTTGGTGCCAATTACATTGAGGCTAACGAACATTTAGGTACACAAGATTTTAAGATGCGCTTAAAAATTTCAAGGAAGGAAGCAAAAGAATCTGTTTTTTTTTTAGAGTTATTAGAAACTTTTGGAAATTTAGAGTTACAAGATACGCAATTGCGCCTGTCAGGTGAAGCTAACCAATTGAAAAGAATATTTTCATCCATGCTTTTGAAGTAAATAGTTTGAAGTAGTTATACTTGTTATTTGTGAATTTGTAATTTGGAATTTTCTTCAAGTCACCCCTTTAGGGGGACAGGGGGTTACAACTCGCCTTCATCGGCAAAGCTATAATAGCCTTCATCGCTAACTATAAGATGATCGAGTACGCTGATATCGAAGAAAAGGGCGGCGGATTTTATTTTTTCGGTTAATAATTTATCCTGGCCGCTGGGCCTGCAATTGCCGGATGGATGATTATGTGAAAGTATAATGGAAGTGGCGTTTTCTTCGATGGCTCTTTTTAAAATAACCCGTGTATCTACTACGGTTCCCGTAATGCCACCATAACTTATTACCTCGTGACAAATGACCCGGTTGCGACGGTTTAAATAAATTACCATAAAATGTTCCCTGCTTTCGTGCTGCAGGCGTTTGCGCAAATAAGCTTTAACATCATGGCCTGATGTTATTATTTCCCGCGTAAATATTTCTTCTTCCTTCTTTACGGATAACTCCAGGGCGGCTTTTATTACAACTGCTTTTGCAGGTCCGATACCTTTCACATGCTGTAATTCTTTTAACGACATGCCACTTAAAAGGTTGAGGCTGTTGTGGTTTTCGGCTAAGAGCTCTTTTGCGAGGTCCATAGCACTTTTGCTGCGGGTGCCATTATTGATGAGAATGGCAATGAGTTCGGCGGCTGATAAAGAAGCCGATCCGGACCGGATCATCTTTTCCCTGGGACGGTCATCTTCCGACCACGATTTGATAGGTGTGTGTGGTTTGTTGAAATTTTCCATGGGTTTATTTATTAAGGGGGGGGCTGGGCCGTTATCTTCGCGCCCAACCGGTACAATTTACAACAAACACGCAACTATGCCCCCAGTCATGAGTCAGCATGCAAGAATATTTTGTGGAACCCAATCTAAATACCTCGCTGAAAAAATAGCCAAAAGCTTTGGATCGCCTCTTGGCAATTGTTCTGTAACCAGGTTCAGCGACGGTGAACTTGGCGTTCAGTTCAATGAAAGCATTAGGGGTGATTATGTTTTTATTGTACAAACCACCTCAGCGCCTGCAGACAATTTGATGGAATTGCTTTTAATGATTGATGCTGCCAGGAGAGCGTCTGCCTACAAAGTGATCTGTGTAATTCCATATTATGGTTATGCCAGGCAGGATAGAAAAGATAAACCAAGGGTAGCTATCGGAAGTAAACTGATTGCTAACTTATTAGTGGCAGCCGGTGCCGACAGGGTTATTACCATGGATCTGCATGCGCCACAAATACAGGGCTATTTCGATATCCCGGTAGATCACCTGGATAGTTCGGCTATGTTTATTCCTCATATTGAAAAAATGAATTTGCCGAACCTCACGTTTGCCGCGCCTGATGTTGGCAGTACGAACCGTACGAGGGAAGTAGCCAGTTTTTTTAATGCAGAAATGGTTATTTGCGACAAACATAGAAAACGTGCCAATGAAATTGCCAGTATGTCGCTGATTGGTGATGTACAGGGGCGGAATGTGATACTTATTGATGATATCTGTGATACAGGCGGTACCCTTGCAAAAAGCGCGGGAATGATAAAAGAAAAAGGAGCTACCAGTGTTCGGGCTTTTTGCACGCATCCCGTACTAAGTGGAAAAGCTTATGAAAATATTGAGAACAGTGTACTGGAAGAATTGATTGTATGCGATACGATACCTTTAAAAAAAGAAAGCAATAAAATTAAAGTACTAAGTGTGTCGGACCTGTTTGCCGTTGCAATCAGGAATGCTTTCGAAAACAAAAGTATACATGGATTATTTGTTCATTCGCATTTCAAGAAAAGATAATTTTTGATTTATGATGTATGATCTGTGATTCCAATAAAAAGGGTTTTCACAAACGGATCTTTACGATAGAATACATTAAAAAAGCTATAAGGTGTTGTATCCTTATAGCTTTTTTATTATTAATTAAATTCCGGAAAATTCACGAATCATCTTACGCCCCAATTCCCAATAACTAATTTCTAAATTCCTAAGCTTCAAAATTCCTAATCCCTCAACTCCTTAATCCTGATTTTTTTCCACCTTACTTTTATACCGCCACCATCATGAATTTGTAAGGCTATAAATCCATTGCCGGCGCCAATTTTTTCGTCTTTTAATTGTACCATCATATGATCGTTCAGGTAACTTGTTACTTCATCGCCCCGAACATTAATTACCATATGATTCCACCCGGTGCTATCAAGATATTTTTCATGTGAAGGATTAGGTTTTAACAGCCATCCGCGACCATATGATTCGTAAATGCCACCGGTATGCAAACCAGCCGGAGCAACTTCTACCTGCCAGCCATTTATTTTAGTGCCTTCGATTCCCGATCTTATAAATACGCCACTATTGCCATTTGCTTCCAGCTTAAAATACAGGTCAAGAATAAAATTCTTATAAGTTTTATTAGTAGATAAGTAGCCATATTGTTTATCGGGGCCACTTTCACAAACTAATTCGCCATTATCAACATACCATTTTTCTGTTCCATGAACGGTCCATCCATCCAGGTTTTTACCATTAAATATCTTTTTTAATTTCTGCGCAGGAAGGGTAAGCGACAAACAAACAGCAACAATAACCAGCAAGCTTTTCGATACATTCATAAGTTGTAAGGCATTAAATTTTCAACAGTAATTAATTATCAAACAGTGTCATCCAAACAGGTACTTGTAATGCTTACAATTCTGTAATAACAATATTTCGGAAGTAAGATTTGCTGCCATGATCCTGCAACGCAATTTTGCCTTTTGTGGCAGTTGCATACCCGGGGAAATCTTTCCATTTACCCGTTGTTCTTTTCGTTTTCCAGTCTTCACTATTCCTGTCAAATTCAACTATTTTTTCTCCATTAAGCCAATGTTCAACATGACCATCATTGTAAATTATTTTGCTGCTATTCCATTCTCCAACCGGCATCAGTTTCTTTTTATTGTTTGCGGGATACATGGCATAATCTGCGCCCGCTTTTTGCCAGTCTTCGAGTTTTCCAGGAAATCCAACATCATCAATAATCTGGTATTCGGGGCCGGTTTCATAAGGTGCTTTATATACGCTGTCTTCTACTACATGATACATTACACCACTGTTGCTTCCTTTATTCACTTTCCATTCCCAGCTTAGTTCAAAGTTTCCATATTCCACATCTGTAACTATATCTCCGCCATGTGCGTCGTCGGCAGCGCCCAGGCATACCAATGCGCTATCAATAATTGTCCAATTGCTTAAATTCTCGACAGGTTTATTATAGGCATGCCAGCCTTTGAACGTAATGCCATCAAAAAGAGCAAGCTCAACATCCTTAATAGGTACAACCTGGCTTGTTGTATCAAGCATTTTTTGTTCCCTGCTTTGATTGTTTCCACACGACATCATAACAACAATAATTGTAAATACGAGAATATAATTCAATGAAAAATTCATAAGACAATTTTATATATGACAATCTGCGGTGATCAAAATCCCCGTTTGAACAATGTGTAAAAAACCTTGCTCGCCAGTAGGCTTCATACCGGCAACTATTATTTTTTTACCAGTATCATTTTCTCAGGATTCCAGCGTATGGCAGTATCGTTGTTATAGCTATCAATGCAAAGCAACGCTGGTGCGGCGGCACGGTATCCAAAAACAGCATCTTCCACAACTTTTCCGCCTGTGCGGATTGCTGTAAACCAATTTAACATATGGTCGTAAGGGCCGCCTTTATAATCTTTTTCGGCTGCAAAGGTATATTCCTCGGGAGGTAAAATGCGTTTGCGTTCAGTAACGGGTTTACCTGCTTTTTTCATCTGCTCAATAAAAAACGGATCATTTGACTCGGTTACTTTGTTTCTTTTCAGCGTTACACTATCCCAGGTTACATCCATAGAACCCTCGCTGCCAACCAATTTCAGGTAAGTTGTTCCACTGGTGCCGTCCACAAAATTACAACGCAACGACAGGTTAAAAGGAAGGTGTGCCTGGCTTTGCGGGTAATCGAAAGTGCCGAGTAAAACATCCGGTACTTCCCGCCCATCTTTCCAGTAGCGCAAGCCACCGGAGGAATAAACCTTTTCAGGCCCGAAAGAATTGGTGATAAAATGAAGGCTGGAAAACAGGTGAACAAACAAATCTCCTGACATACCTGTGCCATAATCGAGATAGTTTCGCCAGCGAAAAAAGCGCATCGCATCAAAGGGCCGCTTTGTTGTATTGCTGATATAGGTTTCCCAATCAACTGTTTGTGGTGAAGCATCTGCCGGGATAGGATACTGCCATGCACCGGTTGGAGAGTGCCGGGCCCAAAAACCTTCTGCGTAGTTTAGCTCTCCAATTGCGCCATCTTTTAATAATTGTTTGGCTTTTTCATTGCCAAGAGAAGAAACCCCCTGGCTGCCCACCTGGAAAATCTTTCCTGTTTCCTGCTGAGCTTTTATAACCGCCGGTCCTTCGTTTATTGAGTGAACCATTGGCTTTTCGCAATACACATGTTTGCCAGCTCTCATAGCGTCAATAGAGATCTGCTGGTGCCAATGATCCGGCGTTCCTACGATCACTGCATCTACGTCGGAACGGTTTAAAATATCTTTATAATGTCTGCTCGTAAAAATATCGTTACCCCAGTTCTTTTTAGCCTCGGCCAACCTTCCATCATACAAATCGCAAACTGCTACCAATTTAGTTCCGGGAACCTGCAGCGCAGTAATGGTATCCTGGGTGCCCATTCCACCTGCACCAATTAACGCAATGTTTACTTTGTTGTTGGGTCCAAACTTGTATAACCTGTCGAGGTAATCCACGTAATCACTGCGTTCTGATGCAGCAAATACCTGGTTGCCAACGGCCATGGCTGCAGTTGATCCGGCTATGTTCCTGAGAAAATTTCTACGGGATGCGACTGAATTTTTTTTCATATGGTTTTATAACGATTTAACCCTTCAATGTTAAACAATTAATTTCATAACAAAAGTGATTGATAGCGAAGGTTAATTTATTAAGTAAGCAATTTGAATTGTAACACGTGAACTACTAAAATTTACCATTCTTAACGTTTATTAAAAGAATTTATTAAAGTGTAATTAATATTAACGGACGTAAGAAGACAGGCAATAAAATCAGCAATCCCTATGTTAGGGCATTTGTTCTACCAATTAGTTGTTATCCATCTCCCTTGTGAAGTTGAACAAAAAAAGAAGAATGAACGTTTAAAAATTTTGATATGCATTCGCTTTTTTACGTGATTCAAATGGTAATAATTTTATAATAAACAGTAATATTGAAATTAAAGACTTGGAAAAATCTGATTCACTCAATTTGCTTCCCTGTGACGGGGAAGTACTTTATTTTAAACATGGATTTACATCAGCTGAAGCAGCTATTCATTTTGAAAGTTTGCTAAATTCAATTGAATGGAAGCAGGATGAAATTTGGATGTTCGGCAGAACGATAGTTACAAAGCGGAAAGTTGCGTGGTATGGATCATCTCCGTTTTCCTATACCTATTCCAAAACTACAAAAAAAGCGCTTTTATTTACCCGGGAATTGCTTGAGATTAAGCAGGTAACGGAACTGGTAACCGGCGAAAGTTATAATGCGTGTTTGCTGAACCTGTATAATGCCGGGGAAGAGGGAATGGGTTGGCATAGCGACAATGAAAATACCATCGTTGCTGATAGTGCTATTGCCTCTGTAAGTTTTGGAGCAAGCAGGAAATTTTCATTTCGTCACAAGCAAACAAAGGAAACTATTTCGCTTCAGCTTGAGGGCGGGTCTATATTATTAATGAGAGGACAAACTCAAAGCAACTGGCAGCATGCATCATTAACATCCAAACGCGTCAGGCAACCCCGAATCAATCTTACATTTAGGAAAATGATTGTGCCAATTTAAAGCCAATAAAAAAAGCCAGCTGGTTGATCGAATTAGTAAGACTGATATTGTATTCAATTATATAATTGCAATGGTTGGTTGGATAAATTAAAATCATAAAGATTATTGAAAGGTGTGCTATTGGTTATGAGTTGGTTTAAAGCAGCTTCTTTCAAAGCAACTGGTTATTATGCAATTTATAAATGTTGGAAAGCTTTAATCAAATTCGATTAATTGATTTATCATTGGTGGCGAATCTTATTTAGCTGCCAGGTGCGGGAAAGATGCATAAGTGAAACCAGGAGTTGAAATTCCAGTCTCTCAATAATCATGATTTGAATTAATAATCGTCATTTGTTGTTAAACATAAACAGGTACTTGAATTATGCCCAAAAACGTTAAGAAGGAAAATTTGCCCTCGAAAATTTGTTTAACCTGCGGACGACCGTTTACCTGGCGAAAAGTTTGGGAAAAGGTTTGGGACCAGGTGAAATACTGCAGTGATAAATGCCGCCTAGAAAGAAAAGATTAGCGATTTAAAGTAGGGCATATCAAATATTATCTACGTTTGAAGTGAAAGTAAACAGTGATCTTCGAAAGCTGCTTACATGGTTTATAGCTTCAGTTTGGTTTGTTAATAGATCTCGACACCAACAAATTGTAGGCTTGTTCTTTTGGTAATTAAAATTTTGGGCCTTCAGCTTTCAATACCATTTTTAATATTTCGTGTTCGGTAATAATTGGTACAGGTTTAATTTCATTATTTGTTTCCTGGTATGTGTACGATGTATCATCATTATATACTTTGAACTGGTTAAACGGTATTGTAGTAAAAAAGGGTGATACTATTATAAATGTACATGCAGGATTTGATGAGACAAGTAGTTTACTGGCAGCAAGATACCCCGCTGCATTTCTAAAGGTTTTCGATTTCTATGATCCTTTAAAACATACAGAAATACGATTTAATAGCTACTAAACTGGGTAACAGGTTTGTTGCGGGATTATTTGTTTTTTGGGTGATTCGCTTATTTGTTCAATTCTTTGGCTATTCTTCTTTACTATGGAAAGGCAAGAAAAAAGAAACGTTTATACATTTACTACTTTCGATCTTTTGGTTGTATTTAAGCCTTGTATTTCTTATCATCTTCTGGGAAAATAAGGGGAAGGTCTAAAAACATATAAGGAAAAAATACCCCATGTAGTCCTGGTATGAATTAGAACAAAATGCTGATGCAAATATAGTTGCATCAGCATTTCAGGCCAGGCAATAGTTGTGGTTATTTTGCAATCAGGCTCTTCACACGCCGGGATGCTGATTTGTTTTTATTTCTATAAACAATGGTCGCCACTATTGCACTTATAATAGCAGTTCTAACAAGTACATTCCGGATCATTGCCTTCCTGTTGTATTTCCATTCAGCTTTCCATCCTCTTTCCAAAAATGGATTTGGTACGATACCATTAGCGAGATCATCCAGGTAAGCTTCAATCACGTTTATACGATCAGCCAAAACAAGTGAGGCCCAATGTGCATAAGAGGACTCGCTGTATTTAAAGGCGTAACGACGCATCATACCACTTAAGCCACTTGGAGGAGATGCGGTTCCGAATACCCGTGTTACACCAGGCCTTTCGTTGGAATGTAATATTTCGATATCAACGGTTTGTTGAACAGGCTTCTCGTAATTTAAGCGCTCATAATCTGCGCCATTTCGTTGTTTCATAGGGTATGACGGATCATTTTCCGGGTTTGCATCGATGCCCCAGCCGGGAATGTTTTTTTCGGTATTAGCTATCTGCCTGTCAATACCGGGTTCAGTCATTTTATGTGGTTCAGCTACATTTTGCATAAGTAAGAATTTTAAGCCACTTTGGCTGTTGATGGAATAAGAACGGGTTTTATGCAGTTGTCAAGTTTCCGGGAAAAAATATGATAGCCTTCCGATACTTCTTCCAATGGAATGCGGTGTGTAATAATTCCTTTTGGATTTAGGCGGCCCGACATTACATGGTCGATAAGTATGGGATGAAGTCTTTTAACAGCTGCCTGGTTGGCACGAAGGGTAAGTCCTTTGTTAAGCACATTTCCAATTGGCACCAATGTATCAAGCGGGCCATAAACACCAACAATAGAAACAACACCACCTTTTTTAACCGAGTTAATAGCCCAATGCAAAGCAGTTGCTGATCCGCCCGTTAGTGGTAACTTTCTGCCAACCAGTGATTGAAAAGAATTGCCTGCGGCTTCGCAACCTACTGCGTCAATACACACATCGGCACCCAGCCAACCTGTAGTTTTTTTCAGGAAAACAACCGGGTCTTCCAGGTCTTTAAAATTGTATGCTTCGCATTGTGCATATGTTCTCACAAAATCTAAACGATACTCGAGGTGATCAATAACAATTACACGACCTGCCCCAAATAGCCAGGCGCATTTAGCAGCCATAATACCAATTGGTCCCGCACCAAATACTACCACTGTATCCCCTTTTTGAATGGCACCCATTTCAGCGGCCTGATAGCCAGTTGGAACTACATCAGTTAAAAGCACGGCATCATCGAGGTCCATGCCCTGGGGTATTATTGTAGGGCCTACATTGGCATAAGGGACGCGTACGTATTCCGCCTGGCCACCGTCGTACCCACCGGCTGTATGCGAATACCCGTAAATGCCACCAACTGCTGTGGCTTCAGGATTAGATTCATGGCAGTTGCCGTACAATTGTTGCTTGCAAAATGGACAGGTTCCGCAAGCTATATTAAACGGCACCATCACGTGATCGCCAACTTTTAGATTGGTTACGCCAGGTCCAATTTCTTCCACGATACCTGTAAACTCATGACCAAAAGTTGTACCCACACGGGTATCAGGTACAAGCCCATGATAAAGGTGCAGATCCGACCCGCAAATACAGGAACGGGTAACCCGAACAATTGCATCATCGGGATGTTTGATTTCTGGCATTGGCTTGTTGCGGTCGACCCTCACACGGAACGGTCCGCGAAAATTCATTGCTAACATAGGCTAAGATTTTTTAGATAATGATGATAGCGTATTTAATAATTTAGTACATCATGGCCAGGTGAATTCAGATCTTTTTTTTCAGCCCCGGCATAAATACAAGCACGCAAAAAACCAAAAAAACGTGCCAGTATTACTCAATTTAGTAAGCGAAAACAATTCGACCTTTGATTGAACTAAACAGTTATTACATGTGTATCGTTGTACTGTAAATGCAGTAAAAAAAGTAGCAATCAATTGCGAAATGGTTCGGATCGAAACGCTTACACAACCTTAAAATGATTCCTTTTCAAGTATTAAAAGAATGTGTATACCAGCTTTGTAAAACTGACTTTTTTTTTATTTGCCGCTGAAATTTTGTATTAATATAGAAGATGTATAAGTTTAAAATGATAATTACATGATTCACTTAGAAAGCAATTAACTTTTTTAATGAAACGGATTGGTTTAATTTCTGATACACATGGATACCTTGACCCGGCAGTTTTTACCCAATTTAAAAATTGCGATGAGATATGGCATGCGGGGGATTTTGGTAGCATTTTATTAGCAAATGATTTAATTGCTGCAACTGGTTTACCATTAAGAGGAGTGTACGGTAATATCGACGGGCAGGACGTGCGCAATAAGTTTATGTTACAGGAAATCTTCATGTGTGAAAACGTCAAAGTAATGATGCGGCATATTGGAGGATATCCCCCAAGGTACAATCCTGAAACAAAAAAGGAAATTATATTGCAGAAACCAGACTTGTTCATTAGCGGTCATTCGCATATTCTTAAAATAATGTATGATGATAAATTAAAATGCATGCACATGAACCCGGGAGCCGCGGGGACACAAGGCTGGCACAAAGTGCGAACACTTATCAGGTTTGGAATTGATGACAAACGGATTGTTGAATGTGAAGTGATTGAGTTGGGCAGTACAAGAAGATAGAAAATATGGTTCGCATATTTTTCTATTTTAATCTATAATGATTGAAAATGATGCCTTGTTCCTGAATACTTAAAACTTCAGTCTCATGTTACATTTCAAGTATTAATTTTTGTGTGCTAAAGTTTAGTTACTTACGCCACGAACTCCCTTTCGTCTTAGCTGGTTCTGTGTAAACTAATTGTTAACCAGGAGTATTGGAAGCACCAGTGCAAAACAAAGGCCACCTAATGCGGGTAAATCTAACCAGGCGAATACAAAAGCTGTCAAACCAATCATCATATTCATAAAGGCGCCTCTTAATTGTTTTTTTATGTCCCCGAGCTCAAGGGCATTGAGTTGTAAGTTGTTTCGCAATTTCCAGGCATGCTTATACAGCCGGTAAAATACTAACCAAATGGCTGCATAGCCTGCACTATATACCATCACCACCTGAGGAAACTGTTCTGCTGTCAACACTGCCTCGCCTCGTGCAGTAGCTTTATGAAAAAAGTCGATGTGAGTGATCATTCCAATTAGCAATGAGAATAGAAATTTTAAAGGGTATGCATAAAATAAGATAAGGATCAACAATGCTATATTCAAAATAATCACAGTCAGATCATTTAAACCGTAGTACCTGAAAAAGCGATTTTGCTGATACCAAAACAAAAACACCAGCAGTACGGTGGCCACAAACGGGAGAAAGCTTTTTAATATCAGTTGAAGTTCTTCAAATGTTTGTGGTACTTCCAGCGACATTATTAATAACGAAATAGTAAAAGCAAATACCGCGTCACTAAGCGTTTCAATTCGGGATAAATCTTTGCCACGAATGGAAAACAATTGCCGGACTGTATCGTGGCTTAACGGTTTCCCGTTTTTTAGGCGGTAAATGCGTGCTTTTCGTTTCAGGATATTTTCCATTCAAAAAAATTCACATATAAAATTAGCCTGTTGTTGATACCTAAATAATGACGGGTATCATTCATTATAAAAGACTGCTTATGTTTTAATTGCCGATGACCCGGGGGGAAATTAATGAATGTAATAACCAGCGAACAGTTATTTGGTCAAGTTTGATTTTTATAAATTGCCCGGACTTATGGCATTAATTTTTTAACCCTGTTTAGAAAATCAATGAAAAATTCCGTTAGTGGCTCAGCAGCTATTGTAGTAAATACAAGTACTGATAAGTTGTGGGAAGCCCTTACCAATCCCGACATCATTCGCCAATACTTATATGGAGCAAATACTATAACCGATTGGAAGGAGGGGAGCCCTATTGTGTTTGAAGGAGAATGGCAGGGAAAGTCGTACAGGGATAAAGGAACGATATTAGAAATTAGACCTAAAAAGATTTTAAAATACAGCTATTGGAGTTCTTTGGGAAAAATGGACGACAACCCCGAAAATTATATGGTAGTAACTTATACGTTAACCGAGGATGAAAATAATTATACCATGTTAACAGTTCAGCAGGATAATATTCCCAGTGAGGAAGCCAAAAAACATTCGGTCGAAAACTGGCAGATAGTGTTGGGTAACCTAAAACGTTTGCTTGAAAAAGAACCTGTTTAATGTTGTGTAATCTCTTGCTGTTTTTTGTTTAGAAATTGAATAAAGGCTTATGCATTTTATACCCATTAAACAGCATCCAGAAGAGAATGTATCTTTTTTAAAAGATCCCTTGTTTGTCGAACCTGTTTTGTTAACAATAGATTTTTATAAACTAACTGGTTACAAGGAGCCCTGGATTGGGTACATGTTCAGGATGGTGAAATAATTATAGGAAGTGCCGGTTTCAAAGGACCACCCATCAATAACAGGGTTGAAATTGCCTATGGAACTTTTGAAAAATTCCGTCACAAAGGAGTAGGAACAACTATTTGCAGTATGCTGGTTGAATTAGCACTTAAAGCCAATCCATCGATAGAAATAATTGCGCATACTTTGCCATCAAACAAGTATTCGGAACAGGTATTGCTTAAAAACAGTTTTGTATTCATGGGAAAGGAAGCTGGTGAGTCAGATGGGAACATATACCTATGGAAGTATAATAAAAATGTTCAGGAAATATAGCTTTTGCACCAATGAAAAAGCCCCTGTCAGTTTCAAACAGGAGCTTTTTAAATCAAGTTGTTTTTCTATTAATCCAACACTTCATAGATTGAAATAGGGTGTTTTTTATGTTTCAGATTGGTTGCTTCAATATGTGAACAATGGAACGAATCCTTGATAATCAGGTAGTCACTTTCTGCAATTATTATCTGACCTGGTTTGGCCTTGGATTGTAAGCGCTGGGCAGTATTTACAACATCTCCAATTACCGTATAATCGAGCCTGCGCAAACTGGAAGAGCCTATATTGCCGGTAATCATTTCACCTGCATGGATACCAATCGAAACCATAGGAGAAAATTCGGCAGATGTATTTTGTGCATGAATGTGTTTGATGGAATTTCTTACAGCAAGCGCTGCGTCAATAGCTCTGTCGAGGTGAAATTCGCCTTTAAATACCGCCATAACGGCATCCCCTATAAATTTATCGATATAGCCGTTTTGAGCGAGAATTTCTTTTACCATCAATTCAAAATAACTGTTCAATAAATTAACTACAAAGTCAGGCGATTCTGATTCGGTTATTGAGGTAAATCCACAGATATCAATAAAAACAACAGTAGCTTCAATCGTTTCGTTTTGAGCAAAAGATTGTTCAAATTCCATTTTATCCATAAACTTCAACACCGTTTCGTCTACATACATTTTCAGGATATTATTTTCCTTTATTGCTTGTAAAGTTTGACGAAGCTGGTGAACATGCTTCATTGTTTTTTTTAGTGTTAATTCAAGGTCTTCAAAGTTTACTGGTTTGGTAATAAAATCAAATGCACCGCGGTTCATTGCTGTACGAATATTTGCCATATCGCCATAAGCTGAAACGATGACAGCTTTTACAATCGGATTCGAGATTTGCAATTCCGACAATAAGGTTAAACCATCCATTTCGGGCATATTGATATCGGTAAATACCATATCTATATCCGGCTGTTCCTGTAATCTTTCGATTGCTTCTTTTCCATTTAAAGCAAAAACAAATTCATATTCTTTCTCCCGTATTTGTTTCCTGAACTTTTGCCTTATAAGCGACTCCAGGTCCGGTTCATCATCTGCCACTAATATTTTTGCCATGCTTACAAAGATTTTAATTTTTCTTTTAATACGGTGAAATCGAGCGGTTTGGTTAAAAAATCATTCGCTCCCAACTTCATGGCCTGTTGATAATTTTCATCGTCACCGTACGCGGTAATCATCATTACAACGGGAGGGGGCTGATCATAGGAAGACCTTATTTTTTCCAGCAATTGCAACCCACTCATACCGGGCATATTTATATCGGATAAAATAAGGATAGCCTGGTGAAAATTTTCTTTCAAAATATTTAATGCCTCTTCACCAGAGTTTGCAAAAAGGAAGTCAAATTCATGTAGCCTTATCTCTTTTCTAAATCGTTGTTCGAACAAAATCTTTATGTCCAGTTCATCATCAACTACGAGTATTTTCATCTGCAATTATTGTGTTATTTATATTTCAATGCTTTTTTAAGTTAGAAGTAACCTGCTTAGTTAACAGGTAATTCAATCAAAAATTTGGTGTATTCTCCTTCTTTGGAATCGATAGAGATTTTTCCGCCATGAATTTTCGTAATTATTTCATAGCTGATGGATAGTCCAAGTCCTGTTCCTTTCCCGGATGGTTTGGTTGTAAAAAATGGTTGAAAAATTTTTTCTCTCACACTGTCCGGAATTCCGTTGCCGTTATCGCTGATGGTTAATAAAACACTTTCTTCCTGTTTTTTTGTTGATACCGTAAGTGTAGGCTCATAGCCTTCCGGTATTTGCGTTTTTTTCTCGGCAATAGCAAAAAAAGCGTTGTTGAAGAAATTAAGCAAAACACGGCCAATATCCTGCCTGACAGCCGGGATAGTTGTGATGGTAGGGTCGAGACAGGTTTTAAAATATGCATTAAAGCTTTTATCAGCTGCTTTGAGACCATGAAAACTTAACCGAAGGTATTCGTCAACCAACGCATTTAAATCAGTAGGTTCCTTAATGCCTGTGTTTTTCCTGCTATGTTGCAACATTCCTTTTATAATAGAATCTGCCCGTTTTCCATGGTGTGCAATTTTCTCATTATTTTTTTTAACGTCATCTGCCAATGCCAATGCTTCTGCAGTATTTCCCAGTCCGATTTCCCTTCTAATATCATCGATCATATCTGAATTAACTTCTGCAAAATTATTCACGAAATTTAAAGGATTCTGAATTTCATGTGCAATGCCTGCAGTCATTTCTCCCAATGCAGCCATCTTCTCTGATTGAATAAGTTGTGACTGGGCGGCTTTTAATGCGTTTGATGTTTCGTGCAGACTGCTATTTTTAGCTTCAATCTCCTGTTTATGTTGCAATGATAATTCGCTGACTTTTTTTCTAAAGTTATAATAGATGTATACTGCCAAAACTACTATCAATAAAAAAGCAATACCTGTAAGCATGGTAACAGTTCCTGGTTTATTTAAATATTGCGTTCGTATTTAAACGCTCACGAAACTTAATTTTCGGAATAAGTTTTCTATTATCGTTATTCTATATATACCTGCTGTATACTTTTGCATGTTGTTTATGAAACAGGTAACTCAATTATAAAAGAAGAACCCTCGCCTTCTTTCGTTTCTACTTTCAGTTCTCCTCCATGTGCTTTTACAATATCATAACTTAACGACAAGCCGAGGCCCGTTCCTTCGCCACTGGGTTTGGTTGTAAAGAATGGCTGAAAAATTTTATCCATTACTTTTTCAGGAATGCCGTTCCCATTGTCTTTGATAATGAGAATCACTTTGGTATCCTCTTTTCTGGATATTACGGTAACGGTAGGTTGATACCCGGCAGGATTGGTTTTGTATTTGTCGTTTACTGCGTATAAAGCATTTGTTATTAAATTTAGTATTACTCTTCCCAGGTCCTGTGGTATAACATCAACTTTCCCTATTTCTTTATCGTATTCGGTTTTAAGAGATGGGTTAAAGGTTCTGTCTTTTGCTTTAAGCCCGTGGTAGGTGAGTCTCAAAAACTCGTCCAGTAACGCATTTATATCAGTAGGTTCTTTTTGACCTGTACTGCTTCTGCTATGTTGCAGCATACCCTTTACTATTCCATCAGCTCTTTTGCCATGATGCAAAATCTTTGTAAGGTTTCGTTGAACATCAGCAGCTATTGCTAATACTTCTTCACTATTGCCCTGTTCCAATTCAACCTTCATTTCTTCGAGTAACTCGTTGCTTACTTCCGAAAAATTATTGACAAAATTTAATGGGTTTTGAATTTCATGCGCAATGCCTGCGGTTAATTCACCAAGCGATGCCATCTTTTCGGATTGAATCAGCTGCGATTGTGTCGATTTCAATTCAGTTAATGCCTGCTCCACGCTTGATTTTTGAACCTGGATCTCTTCTTTTTGTCTGAGTAAAATTTTGTTTAACTTTTTTCTGTGTCTGATATTTCTCAAAAGGATAAAAGCGATAATCAATAATGCTGCAAGCCCTGTAATTGAGGCGTTTTTGGCCATTTTTTCTTTATCGAGGTTTAACTGTTGCAACTCATTTTTTTTCATTAATTGGGCAACCTGACCCGATTGTTTTTGCAGTTCTATGGTGTACTCAAGTGTTGCTGTATTAAACGTCAGTTTTTCATTTGTTTCTTCTTCGTAGAGATCATTTAACAGGTCCTGGTAAGTAAATGCGTTTTTATTGTCGCCCATTTTAAAATAGGACGCTGCAAGTCCTTTATAAGCTTCTTTTAATTCTGTATAAGCTGCAAGTTCCCTGGTAATCTCCGATGATTTTTTATAGTAATTAATTGCTTCCGGTAAATTTCCCTGGGCAAGATAAACACTTGCCTGGCCGTTACATGCCTGTGCCAGGTCGATAGGTGAAGGAAATTTAGTAGCTAGATTGTATGCCTTTTTAAAATTTATCAGTGCAGAATCATAGTTTTTCTTTTTGATGTATAGCTTTCCCAGGTCCCAATAACTATAAGCTGCACCGGGACTATTATCGTAGATCTCCAACGATTTTTTGAGAAAATAATAAGCTGAATCAAACTGGCTTTTGTCGATATAAATTTCACCCAGGTTAGAGTAAATAGTTCCGGTTCCGTCTTCGTCTTTTATCTCGAGCGCAAACGGTAATGCTTTATAATAATATTCAAGGGCTTTATTGTGTGTAGCGGGGTTTTTGGAATACAATACACCAATATTTATAAGCGCATTTTCAATACGGTGTTTATCGCCCAATGCTTCTGCAAGAGACAACGATTTTAAAATGTATTCGACCGCTTTTGAATCTTCTCCATTATTGGAAAAAAAAGCACCCAGGTTGTTCAGAATATTCGAGGTAACAACAGTATCATTCAATGCTTCAAAAATGTTAAGCGACCTTGTGGTATTCATTAACGCTTCAAAATATTTTCCTTTGTTTTTGTAGGCCAAACCAAGCCATTTATATCCGAAACCTTCACCCTCCTGGAAATGTAATTTCGAGGAAATTGTAATTGCGCTATTTGCGTAACTGATGGTTTTATCGGGTTCGGAATTGCAAAATTCTTTGGCAAGGTTTAATAAGGCATTTACTTTAATGGTATCATCATCACCTTTTACCACAAGCTTCACCAGGCTGTCTGTTTGATTGTTTTGCGTATTGCCGGCAAAAGGTATTATTATAAAAAAAAGGTAAAGCAATACTTTACCCGGATGAAAAATGGATTTATCAAAGCAGCCAGCCATCATCTTATTACCGCCCAAACAATTAAAAGAATTTTTCAAAAGGTTTGATTTAAAAAAAGTAAGGATGAATTTCCTTACTTTTTTTAAAAAATAAATATATGATAAAGATTACAGTTTCACAATCCTGAATATTTTGTAAGAATTATCAACTTTTACCCTTAATAAATAAACGCCGGACGTTATGCTGTTTGGTAAATCAATTTGAAGACTTTGTGGGGATAAACGATTGATTTTACGTGCAGTAAATTTCTTGCCCGTAACATCAGAGATCAATAAGTCCCTATCCGACATCACGCCATTGTCTGTCGCTACTACAAATCTTCCTGTAGTTGGATTTGGTGTGATACCGGTTTGTTCGTTTCCAAATGGCTGCACAGGCATTTTTCTTGCAGCTGCAGAAGTAACAGTTGGCAGTTTACATCTTTCTGACGTGGAACTTGCTATCGAGCCTACAGATGTTTTCTGGAATTGCTCATAGCTCCTTAGTGTCCAAATCAACCTGTCGCCGTTAAATTTCACCTGGAATCGTCCGGTGCTATTTTTACTAAAGAATTCCGGTAGTTTACCCTGCTCAAAACTGGTACCGGTTAGGAAGTTATTTGGTCCTTCTTTTACTATAATATTTACAGGGTTTTCATTTTTCCATTCAAAGTTGGCAACATAAGTAAAGCCCGAAGGATCTCCTGTTAATGGTTCAACACAACTTAATGATGGTTTTACACTTTTAACACCGGTTCCCATTGGTTCTACGAACAATACCCCATTCACATAGTCAAGGATGTAGCAAGTGGAGCAGCTTACACCAATATTGGATGGAATGATGTCGAAGGTTCCTGCATTGCTGCCGGAATAGGCAGGGTTTGTTGTGAAGTCGGGCCCCCCGATTGTAAAGGTTGGTTCAGTTGTTACCACATCACCGTTGTAAAGGTCGGCAACCGTGTATTCGAAAACAGTGGGTACCGGATCGCCCTGCAGGATCGTAATATCTTTTGCCGTAACTTTTAGAATTGCTGGCTTCACTTTAAGGTTTGCAAGGCCATAAGTTACCGTAAAGTTTTCTGCGAGATAGGCAGCAGGAACAATAAAATGATCTCCGGGTGTAATACCAGTTACCAGGTTGATGGTTTTGATGCCGGATTCGGTAGTGACATCAGGATCAACATCATCTTCATCGAGTATAACAATTACGTTGGTGTTGCTTTGATCACCAACCGTATTACTGATTGTATTAGAGATTGTTTTGAAATTGGAGATGGTTCTGGCATTTACTGTAACACCGTTGCTGATCATTCGGGCATTAGTGATTGTGCGGTAATTTGATTGTGTTGGACCCGCACCTATTAATTCAATATCGGAATCATTCGGATCTTCATTATAATTAATAAGTGATTGATAAGCAAGATCGATGACTTTTGATGTTTCGAAACTGTTCGAGATCGTTCTGAAATTGGTTATAAATCTCGCATTTGAAATCGTTCTGGCGCTAGCCATTGCAGCCATATTAAGTAATTCAGCGGGAGACACATCGGCATCTATCAACGCATAGGCATCGGTTTCCATGTTAGCAAGATGTTCTGTAGAAATAAGATTTTCATAGGCAGGAATTTCCAGCGGATCTATTTTGGCTCCATCATATTGATAGATGTATTCAAAGCCCTGCAGCTTATCGCCATAAGTAATTTCTTTATTCTTTGGCGTTATTTTCAATGGCATTCTTGTAACAGCCAGCGTGCCCCGGATAAATGTAAACTCGTACAGTTCGTTTAACAGCAATTCTTCCTGTGGAGTTAACGGCGGCCTGCTTACAAAAATGTTGTAGAAGCCAACGTTGCTGGTTGTTAAGGCATCTGTTTCAATTACCAGCGGTTCTAATTTCAGTATTGCAGGCGTTAAAGTGGTACCCGAAAGCAAAGCTCCGTCTACAGTAATTGTTGCAGTTAATTCCGGTATTATCTCACCAAATCGTTTTGATTGGTTATCAGCAGTAATAACAATTTGCTTTTTGGGAATATCCAGTAAATTAAGCGTGGCTGATTTGCCGCCATCTAAACCATTTGTAATGGATAATGGGGGGTTGTAAACATATACCGGTGCATTTCCGCCGGTGTAAACCGGGATAGTAGCAACAATTTGAGTTTCGGTCCAGCTATTTACGGTAACCAGTTGACCACGCACAAATACCTGGGAGGTACTCAGGAAGAAACCTCCCTCGAGTGTAAATGTATAAGGCTGGCCAATGATTGGTAAGATGGCTGGAACTAATATTTTATCAAGTATTGGCTTAGGTGCCGCAAACGTTTTTATAGCCCTGTATGCGTCAATTAAACCCGATCCTGAAACCGGATCATCTCCCGGTGTTCCCATGTCTGTTGCCGTTGTTTTTAACAGGCTTCTTAAAGGATCAGGTGATAAAATTTCCTGGGGGGTGTTTAAGTAAAATTTCTTTTTGCCTTCAATTAAAAGGGCGGCTACACCGGCAGCATGCGGAGCTGCCGCAGACGTGCCAAAGAAATTAGGATATATGTCTTCTTCGAGGTTCTTACTGGCGCCAAGAAGCACTGTAGTATTAACCCCGTCGGATGCAGAGAAGTCGGGTTTGTTTCTATCTACGGTGTTAATGGTAGTTCCGCCTATTGATGTAAATGTTTCCGATAAGCCGGTCGTATAACGGGCAGCACCTACTGTCATAGCTCCAAGCGAATTGGCCTGGCCTACTATCGTAGATCTGTTGGAAAGGTATTCCATCGTGATATCGCCGCGGAAGATGATGTATTTGAATCTTACAGGGGTGGTTCCTCCTGCCCTTACCACCATAATATTACTGGTGGTACTTTCAATTCCTTCCTTAACCCTGAACGACAAAAGTTCCATTGCCTCAGCGCCCATATTGTACCTGTTCATACCAAATCTTACAGTGCCGTCTGAATTGGTCAGGTAAATATCGAGATCAGAAGTAGCGCCGGTTTGTTGATCGAGTGAATAAAACAAATCTTCCCACTGCAGAACAACGGTGTATGACTGACCACCAATCAATGTAACTGATTGGAACCGGTCGCCATTTCCATAATCATGGGCAAAGCCAACTACTCCAGGAGGTGCAGGAGCAGGAACAAAAGTGGCGCCATAAGCATTATTACCAAAGTTGCCTGCTGAACTGAAATAAGATACACCTTGTTCTTTCGCCGCGTTTACTGCTTTAGCTGCAAATCCATCTTTGAAGAACGGGGATGTGATATAGGTAATATCATCGGTGATAACCTTACATCCTTTATCGGCTAGCTTTTTAATGCCAAGTGCAAAGTGAGTTTCACTTAGAAAGCCTGTTTTAAATAAGAGTTCTGCTTTAGGTGCAACGTCGTGCACAATTTGCAACATAGCACGGCCTTCATCGAGGCCATCGCCATATAATTCTTTAGGAAATTCTTCAACAACTTCTACATCAGTAAGATTATTATCAGGATTATTTGCGCCTGGTAAATCACCGGTAGCAACATCCTGCCCAGCCTTGCCTAAATTGTTGTAGCTATCTGATAAAACCCCAATCTTTACTCCAGCTCCAACCAGGCCATACCCGCTTCTTACAAGTCTAGCGTTTATGGCACTGTCGCCACCAGACAATGCATTACCAGTGTTCCTGATAGGTGGATACAAGGGACGGCAAGAGTTAATTAATCTTTTTAGGTTAACATCATTGTTAAGATCGCAAAGACGATTGATTGGTATTCTGCCATTTATAAAAAGGGTTGACGTACCGTTGTCTATAAGGTTTGTAAGGCCATAATCCAAAAGCCGCGATAGTACTTCGCTATAATTATTTTCCTTACAAATTACTTCGATCCATACTGTTTCATCCTGTATACGATAAATGTCTTTCAGAGGATCAAGCAGGTTATTTGAATTGCCGTAATTGTCGCAAAGCGAGATCAATTCAGGGCCTATAATTTCAATGGATTTTCCGTTCTCCGGAGGAATGTAGTTTGGAATGATAACGAGGTCTTCCTTTGTAACTTGGTCAATTTCTACAAATGCCGAATGAATCAAAGTAACATTTGTTTGAAGATTTACCTGCGTGCCACTCCATAAAGCACCGGTGATGTTACTGTTGCCATTACCGGAGCCAATATTAATACCCGCAAAAGGAACCCAAAGTGAACCAAGCCATGATGAACCGGGTGAGGCATCATTTAAAGTGGTAAATGCGGCTGTTTTAATGGTGTTGGTACTTCCGTTTCCCTGCACTTCGCAAAAGATCCTGGAAGCCGCTGAATCCCTGTTATTTATACCTGCTGGCGCATTTATAAAAGTCGTTACGCTTTTTGCAAGGTCAACATCACCAGCTACGTAAATTTTTATGTTGCCATCTTTATTTTGAAAGTCAAATTCAAAAATATTTTTATCTATTGTTTTTATGGATTCGAAATAGAAAGATCCTGGTCCTAAAAGTGTAATTTTTTGACCACCTGATAATTTTACTTTTCCATAATGATCAGGGCCAATTTTTGCCGAAGCTAAAATCTCTTTTGTGCCTGCTTCAAAGCGGGTAATTTTTGGCATAGCCGGTAAATCAGGAAGGGTAGGTGTGCCTTTGAGATCTCTTGGAAAATTTTTCACAAAAGTTAAAGTAGCTGTGTTGGGATGCTTGATATACCCGGCGACAGAACCTCCTGAAATCTTGATATTACCATTTGCATCGATGTTTCCCGCTGTATTCAGGTTCACGCTGGATCCAATTTGAACGGTAAGATTTGTTCCTGGGATTACAGCAGCAGGGCTATTTGGAATACCCGCAAAAATACTTCCTACTATTGTGTTGCTGTTATAAAGACTGATGGTTCCACCGCTATGGATACTTCCGTTAAAAGAAGTTGGAGAAGTAGTTTTTACACTGGAGTAACTTCCGGTTCTACCCGATTTTACAATGTTTGTTGGACCAAACTGAACACCAAATCCCGGGGTAGGTGTAGTTAGCGTTTTACCTGCAGGAAGCGGAAGGGCAGGCTTACCCTGGAAAACAACAAAGTCGGTGATTTTTAAAGGTTTTGCCGGTGCCTGGGCAACTGAGTTATTAACAGAATAAATAAACGATAGAATAATGCAATAGAAAATCCTGTTAAGTTGGATAAACTTAGACATTTTGGGAGGCTTTTAGTTGTGAGTGTTGTATACTGAGAAGCGGCAATATACTCAAAAAGCCATATTTGTATAACTACGGAGGCCACTAGTTAGTAAGCGGTTTTCGCTCTAATTGTGGTTGTGAATATAATTAGTCGTTTGTTTACATTTTAGCTGAAATATATAGCAGTTACTGCATTTTTTTTCAGTAATTGATTCGTAATGCAGCAAAAAAGTAATATCATGTAAACGGTGGGCTAAGCCACAATTTTTAAACAATTACAGGGATAAACGTATTTATAAGTATCACATTTGAATGAATAAAAAATCGTTTACACGGACTACTGTTGAACACGATCCTCTTAAATGTAAATAAAATTGTGTTCTTTATACAGGAAGGCTGATAACAAATTTTGTTCCTTCCCCTTCTTTAGTTAAAACCTTTAATTCGCCACCATGAGCGTTTACAATGTCATAACTAAGTGACAAACCTAAACCCGTTCCCTGCCCGGTAGGCTTTGTTGTAAAAAAAGGTTGAAAAATTTTATCAAGAATTTTTTGAGGTATGCCATTCCCGTTATCACCAATTACAATTTCGGTGGATTTCTCTAACTTTTTTGTGCTTACAGAAACAATTGGATCATAATTATTCCCATCTTCTTTCTTTCGTTCATTAACAGCGTAAAAGGCATTGGTAAATAAATTCAGAATTACCCTTCCCATATCCTGTGCCATTATATTGATGTTTCCAATTGTTTCATCAAAATCTGTTTTTAGCGTGGCATTAAATGATTTGTCTTTTGCACGTAATCCATGATAGGCAAGCCTTAAATATTCATCTGCCAGTTTATTAATATCCGTTGGCTCTTTTATTCCTGTGCTACTGCGGCTGTGTTGCAACATTCCTTTTACAATGGCATCGGCCCGCTTTCCATGATGGTTTATTTTTTGAAGATTTTGTTTGATATCAGCAGCAATAGCCTTTACTTCTTCAATATCACCTTTATCTAACTCCGCGTACATTTCATCGATCAGTTCGTTGCTTACTTCCGAAAAATTGTTGACGAAGTTCAACGGGTTCTGAATTTCATGTGCAATGCCAGCAGTCAATTCACCCAAAGATGCCATTTTCTCGGCTTGTATCAATTGTGATTGTGTTGTTTTTAAATCTAAAATGGCATGTTCCAACTGGTCTTTTTGCAGGGTCAAAGCAGCGGTTCTTTCTGCAACCTGGATCTCAAGCTGTGCTTTTAAATTTTCAGTAATTCTAAATTCTTTTTCGCGTTCTTCTGCTTTTAAACGTTCTTTTTCCAGCTTTTTGCGTTCCTTCTTATAAATGAAAAACATGGCAATTAACCATACCACCGCAAAAGCACCTGCCACATCAAAATAATTATCTAGACTGTCAGCAAAATCCTCTCCTATAGCTTTTGAGAGATCTACGCCCAGGTTTACAAATATTAGGGGAAGCACTATGATCATCATGGGTTTTAAAAACAGCAATGCTTCTTTCTGGTAGATGAGGGTTACGGCCGTTATAACCATGATATTGCCAATCCATTCTGTTACGATCCTGGAATCGGAATAGGCTTTATTCAAAATCAGGATTGCGATAGAAAGGGCCAACCCAATATTGAATACGTGTTTGTATTTTAGCAATGGCTCATTAGCCGGTAATTGCTTTCTTAGCAGGTAGAAAAAAATTGCTAGCAGTATAAACTCAAATTGCATAACAGCAGTAAAATTATTAGAAGGTCAACTTTATTACAAAGCTTTGGATTTTCCTTTGAATGAGGTTGCTGAAAAATCAGGAAAACCGGCGCAGGAGGAGAATGAAGCTTCGGAATGAGATTAAATAAATAGCCAGCGGTATAATTGCAAAACGCCGGTTTACTAAATAAAACATAGATTATAAGAAAGTTGTGATGGTGGTTTAATTAATAACCAGGACAAATAAAAGCTATTGGCACCTGTTATATTACAACTAGGTTACAATGCCACTCCAATCAATATTACGTATTTCCTTTGTCAGCAAAAGAAAATTTCGTAACCTTTTTAATTAAAACAGCATACCCGGGAATATAGATGGCAGGCGCTTCAATTTTATTACTGCACGAACACCAATTTCTATGCGGTTAAACGGACACCGCAAGCTTCCTTAGTTTGTTGGAAGGATAATTGTGAATTCGCTTCCTTCTCCTTCCCTCGAATCAACTTTCAACTCACCGCCATGTGCTTTTACTATATCATAGCTAAGAGAGAGGCCCAGGCCAGTGCCTTTTCCGGTAGGTTTGGTAGTAAAAAACGGTTGAAAAATCTTTTCTACAATTTTCGGGGGAATGCCATATCCATTATCTGCAATCCTTATGACTGCACTGCCATTTACAGCCATTGTGGAAACCGAAACAGTGGGTTCATAATTGTCACCACTTAGTTTCTTTTTTTCATCAACCGTGTAAAAGGCATTATTAATCAAATTCAGTATTACCCTGCCAATGTCCTGCGGAATGATATTGATGTTTACAAGTGATTTATCGAAATCTGTTTTAAGCGTTGCATTAAATGATTTGTCTTTTGCTCTTAAACCGTGGAAGGCCAGTCTTAAATATTCATCTGCCAGCGCATTTATATTAATTGTTTCTTTTTGCCCCGAGCTGGTTCTTGAGTGTTGTAGCATGCCTTTCACTATGGCGTCGGCACGCCTGCCATGATGATTGATTTTTTCAAGATTTTGCCTGATATCAGCCACGATGTTTTTTACTTCATTCAGGTCGCCTTTCACCAGTTCTTCGTTCATTTCGTCCAGCAATTCCTTACTTAGATCCGAAAAGTTATTTACAAAATTCAACGGGTTTTGAATTTCATGCGCAATGCCTGCTGTCAGTTCGCCAAGCGAAGCCATTTTTTCAGATTGAACCAATTTTGCCTGGGTTGATTTCAGATGTTCAATCGTTAAACCAAGCTTATTAAAGGATTCTGCATTCTCAATAGCAATAGCTGCATAGATTGCAATGTTGCGCAACATATAAAGATCGTAATCGCTAAATGCATTTGGCCTGAAGCTTTGTACGGTAATAACACCCAACACTTTTTCATTTGCTTTTAAAGGCAGATAGATAAGCGAAACAGCCTGGTTGCCCTGGTTGGGCGCAGGCACTTTTTGTAAATAAGTTTTGTATTCCGCCTGCAGGTTCCCAATTACTACTTCTTTACCGCTGTTGAAACATATGCCTGCTAACCGGTTCTCATCGTAAATAGAATTGGAATATGGCACCAGTGCTTTGCCATTTTCATAAGTGGCCGGAAAATCAATTGATTTGTTTTCATCATGATAAATTCCAATACCAAATACCGATGCCTCCATCAAGGAATTTACTTTGTCGTAGGCAGTGCCAATAATTGCTTCTACAGAAAGTGATGCTGTTATCTTACGTCCTATCTCGCCAAGCAGTTCAACGTTTTTATAAGATTGCTCGAGATTTTCTTTTTGCAACAACAATTCCTTAGCCTTGGCATCGATCTCATCTTTTTGTTGTTGCAACAATTGGTTTGCTCTTTGTTTCTGGCGGTTGTTGCGCACCAGGAATAAAGCGATCACACCAAAAATAACCAGCACGCCTATTAGCGAATAAAGCTTGATAGCATTTCTATATTCTGTTTTGCTGCTTTCGATTTGCTGTGCTTTTTCTTTTTCCTCGAAGTTTAATGATACCAGCTGCCTTACTTTGTTTTGGCTGTACAAACTATCCCTGGCAGTATTGGCAATTTTAAAGTAACGCAAAGCCTCCGCATCATCTTTGCCCTCATATAAAGATGATAAATATTCACTGCCCTTTAAAATGCCCCGCAGGTAATCACTTTCTTCCGCAAATTGCAGAGCCTTTTTTGCATAATGTAAGGCAGAATCTTGTTGATTATTTTTATTAAACAAATAGGCTATTCGGTAGTAAGCCTGGTAAAGATCGCTGAAAGATTCTTGTTTAATTGATTCTGCAATGCTTTCCTTGTAATAGGCATAAGCATCTGCTGTATTATTTTTTGCAATTGCAACATCACCAAGAGTATACAAAATTGTCGTAATAATACCACGTGGATTTAATCTTTCTAAGGCTAATGCTTCGTTCAAATACGTGGTTGCTGAATCCAATTGCCCCAGGTTGAAAAAACATTCTCCGATGTTAGAAAGAACAGTGGATTTACTAGCCTGGTTTGCTACTGGCAAGGTGCTATAAATTGCATTACTCTCTTTCATTTTATCCAGTCCTTTTTGCCATTCTCCCTGTTGCATATACATGTCTGCAAGATTGCTCAGGGCAATGGAAACCCCTTGTGGATTGTTCATCCGGGCAGAAAGCTCTTTCGACTGGTTATACATCTTAATAGCTTTGGCATCGTCCCCGATATTGGTACAGGCAATGCCCATAACCATTAAGGACGTTGCCTGGCCTCTTATATAATTTAGGCTGCGGGATAGTTCATAAGCTTGCTGTCCTAAAAGGTAAGTGCTGTCGGGCCGTTTAAGCTGGTACTGGAAAGCAACCCTATTAAGAGTAAGCACCCGGTTGGTGTCATTTGGTAGTGTTTTTAGCAACGCTAACAGGCTATCTCTTCCAGCAATCAATTGAGAACTAACACTATGATGTAATAACAACAGGAATGCGAAGAATACTATTGGTTTTCTCATGATTGGTTATATTGGATCCTGAAAGCGTTTCTTCTATTATGGCGATAATGACAAATAAATGCTTGCCGTCTTTCCGGCTAAACTATGATGTTTATTTTCACTTTGTTTTTTTCTGTATAAAATAATTTGTCCATTCACTTATTAAGCGAAATAATGAATTGTGTTCCTTCCTTGTCTTTCGTTTCCACTTTTAAGTTTCCGCCCTGCGCTTTCACAATATCGTAACTGAGTGACAAGCCCAGACCGGTGCCCTGGCCAGTTGGTTTGGTTGTAAAAAATGGATTGAAAATTTTATCTATTATTTTTTGGGGTATGCCATCGCCATTGTCAGCAACTGTTATTTCAATGGTCTGGTTCAATTCTTTCGTGGTTACAGAAACTTTTGGTTTGTAATCTTCTTTACCTGCTTTACTTTTCTCATTTACTGCGTAAAAAGCATTGTTTACCAGGTTAAGAATTACCCTGCCAATGTCCTGCGGATTGATGTTGATACCATTGATCGACGGATCGAATTCTGTAGTGATTTCGCAATTAAAACTTTTGTCTTTTGCCCTGGTTCCGTGGTAGGCAAGGCGGAAGTATTCGTCGGCTAATTTGTTAATACCGGTGATTTGTTTTTGCCCGGTGGATGCGCGGCTATGCTGCAGCATCCCTGTTACGATCGATTCTGCACGCTTGCCATGATGATTTATTTTTTCAAGATTTTGTTTGATATCTGCTGCTATGGCTTTAGCTTCTGCTACATCACCTTTCTCCAGTTCTTCATTCATTTCGTCTACCAGTTCATTGCTTAAATCTGAAAAATTATTAACGAAGTTCAATGGGTTTTGAATTTCGTGTGCAATACCTGCAGTGAGTTCACCAAGGCTTGCCATTTTTTCGGATTGAATGAGTTGTGATTGGGTGGATTTTAAATCGGCAAGTGTTGATTCAAGCGTTTTATTTGTTTTTTGTTTTTGTTTATTATTCCTGTAAAGAATAGAAGCGATAATTAAAAAGATAGCCAGGCCTGCCAGGAGTGCAAGTTGGCGTTGTTTGTTGCGATCGTCTATTCTTTTTGCTTCTGCATCCCGTTCCTTCTCCTGTTCATTTAAAATAATACGCTGCAATTCCTGGAATCTTTTTGTGCCGGTTAAACTATCTTTTTCAACACTGGCGATGGACAAATATTTATAGGCACTGTCATTTTGATTTCTTATTTTATACAATTTGCTCATAAGCAAAGAGGCATCATATACACCTTTACGAAATGTTATGGTTTTGCCTGTTTGTATGGCGTTATATGCATATTTTAAGCTGGAGTCGGGTATATTCAGTTCATCATACAAGGTTGCCAGCAACAGGTTATTCATAGCAAGGTTCCTGCTATCATTATCAATATTTGCTTCTTTTATTCCCTGCTTATAAAAATACATTGCCTTCTCATAGTTGCTTTTTAGTTTGTATGCATTCCCCATTCTGAACATCATTTCCGGGCGGGTGTATTTATTCCTGTCAGTGGAGTTTTTCGCTGCATCAAATACAATTTGCTGGAAGTACAAGCCTGAATCGGGAATTTGCATAAGGTCAAAAACATTTCCAATATTAGATACTTCATTATGGACCATTCCAATATCTCCAACCTTTTCAAACAGATCTTTTGACCGGTAATAGTATTCATTTGCTTTTTTATAATCCCCCAGTTCCATATAGATATTTCCAATCCGGTTTAAAGCAAAAGCGATATTTGAAGTGTCTTTTATTTTTTCACTTATTTCCAATGATTCAAATTGAAAGCGAAGTGACTCGGGTAGCTTGCCTGCTTCGAGAACGGTAGCTCCTTTCAGCGATAACATTTGGGCCTTAACAGAAGGCTGGTTCAATTTGTCTGCCAGTGCAATGGTTCTATCGGAGTAGTAAAGCGAAGAGTCGATATTGGAAAACCTGTGACCGTATGCTAAAAGGAATAATATTCTCGTTCTTGTTGAATCATGATTTGCTTTTAGCAATTGATCATTTAATGCTCTCATTTCTTCCAAAGAATTTTGACCAAATGAGTTTACAAAAAATAAGCAGGAAGCGAGGACATATACAAATAGTTTTTTCATTGAATATAATTAACTAATAATTCGATAACTAACACTGCCCTGTCTGCATCTTTCGTTTACACATTTATTTCTCCACCAGGGCTTCACAATATAGTAGCTCTAGCTTTATCCAGGTCCTGTTCCCTGGCAAATTGGTTATAATAAGGTCAGTAAGATGTTAGCTGAAACCTAATCGATAACCCGATGATGCAGTTTTTCTGCTTTAGTAAATCGAACTATTACAGTTTTCTGTAAGTTATAACGGCTATTGATTATTTTAACAAGCTTACTGTTCCCTGCATAGAAACTTTGTTTGTATTGCGGCGTGTTTTAAACTCACAATGCCAAATAAAGGTTTGCGACTGCTGTAGTTGCCCTCCAACACTTCCATTCCAGCCTTTTAAGTAATCAAAGGTCTCGAATACTTTTTGCCCCCAGCGGTTGTAAATCGAAAGACGATATTCGGTGATACCATTCGGGTTAATAATTTTGAATAAATCGTTTAAACCATCGTTGTTTGGCGTAAATGCATTAGCAAAATAGATACTGCAATCCGATTCTTTAATTATTATTTCATCTCTTGCAGAAGCACAGTTATTTGAAACAGTAACAGCATATACACCAGGTTTTTTTACGGTGATGTGGTCTTGATTCGATCCGTCTTGCCAGGCGTAGGTATTAAACTCTCCGGCATAAAGAAGCAGCGAATCTCCGGTACACAATAAAGTATCAGCTCCCAAAGAAAGGGAAGGCTTTGGCAACACTGTTAACTGAAGTGTTACTGTACTATCACAACCTGTAGTTGCAACTAATGAATCGGTGTAAAAACCAGTAGCGGTGTGTCCGTTAAAAGTTTCTCCCGCGCAAATGGATTTATGAATTGTAATAGAGGATGGAAGACTGATCGTAAGGTTAAGTGTAATAATGGTATCACAGCCGGTCGCATTGGTAATTGTCTGTGTATAAACGCCACTTGCGTTATAGGTTTGGCCGTTTAATGTGTAATTGCTACAAGACGATGCAAGGATGGCAGGCAATACAACGGGTTTACATTGACTCATTTTTAGAACAAAAATTGTTTCTGCACTACCGGAAGTAAGGGAATAGTTACCAGGTCCGGGGTCAAAATCTACCGTGCCGGAAAAGAAATAACCGGTCGTATAAATTTTTTCCAGCGCCACATCTACGGCAATTGAAATACTTAAAATTTTTGCGGTTCCCCCCATTTGTTTAGCCCAGATAAGATTGCCATTAGCATCCATTTTTGCTATGAAAATGTCGTTATTGGTGGTTGTAAGATTATAAACGCCGGGCCCGGGATCAAAATCCAATGTGTTTTGAAAATAGCCGGTTGTAAATAGGTTTCCGTATCGATCCAGCGTGGCAGCAAAACACCATTGCGGGCCACCGGAAAATTGTTTTGCCCAGACGAAATTGCCAGCAGGATCTAATTTGGATATAAATGTGTTTGCAATGCCAGTTGTGGCAGTAAGATGATAGTTGCCAGGGCCCGGATCAAAATCCACTTTGTCTTTGAAGTCTCCAACTGTATAAACATTTCCCAAATTATCTATTGCAATCGATACACTAATATCATCGTCTGGCCCTCCCAGTTGTTTTGCCCATACGAAAACGCCTTCCTCGTTTAATTTTAAAATAAAAATATCTTTCGGATTGGTAAGACCACTACCCATAACAAGATCGTAAACGGATGCTCCCGGGTCGAAATCAACGGTGCCATAAAACGATCCTGTAATATAGATATTTTTTGAGCCGTCAAGGGCAAGTGTTGCTTCGCCTGATATACGACCCGAAATCCCTGTAGTTGAAGAAGAAGTTCCTTTTATTTCTTTTGACCAAATTATGTTGCCATTCGCATCCAGCCTGGTAATAAACAGCATGCTTCCAATGCCAACGATGTAAGTATTATCCGAATCATCAACTTTGATTGAAGTTCCGGTGAATTCACCTATTTCTTTAGTCCAAAGAAGGTTGCCTGAAGGATCCAGCTTAGAAACAAAACCTTTCCGGTTTCCAATGCTGTCAAAAAAATTCCCTGTAATAAAAATATTTCCGGTACTGCTAATGGCAATGGATTTAGAGTGCGCAACGGTTGCATTAGCAATCACATCCATTTGTCTTACCCATAGCAGTTTGCCGAACGAGTCTAATTTGGAAATGTAAATGTCTTCAATGCCAAGAGCATGCAGGTTTTTAATGCCTGGTCCCGGATCAAAGTCAACTATACCTTTAAAGAAACCGGTAGTATAAACATTCCCCGAAGCATCTGTAACAATCGATAGTCCTCTTGAGTTAGACGACGTGTCAGACCCTCCCATTTGTTTCGTCCATTCCAAACTTAAACCCTGGCCACGTAGTAAGAATACTCCCGCCACGATAAGAAATAAAGTCAATATGCCTTTCAAGCAGTTGTCATTTAATGCTTAAATGTAAACTTATTCGTTGGATTGCCCGTAGTTCAAAATGCTGCTCATCAGGCTGATAAAGTTATCTTAAACACTGAATCTTCGCCTTCTTTTATCTGAACTTTCAACTCACCTCCATGGGCCTTCACAATATCATAACTTAGAGATAATCCAGGCCCCGTTCCCTGGCCTGTTGGTTTGGTAGTAAAGAATGGGTTGAAAATTTTATTCACTATTTGCTGGGAGATGCCGTTGCCATTGTCAGCTACCGATATTTCTATAGTTTTTTCCAACAGTTTTGTAAGTAATGTTACGGTTGGTTTGTAATTTTCTTTACCAGCTTTATTTTTTTCATTTACTGCATAAAAAGAATTATTTACCAGGTTGAGAATTACCCTGCCAATATCTTGTGGATTGATGTTGATGCCACCAACTGAGAGATCAAAATCAGTAATAATGTCGCAATTGAAATTTTTGTTTTTGGCCCTGTTTCCATGGTAAGTAAAGCGCATATATTCATCTGCTAATTTGTTGATATCAGATATTTGTGTTTGAACTGTAGAGCCCGGCTATGTTGCAGCATTCCTGTAACGATCGATTCTGCACGCTTGCCATGATGGTGAAGCTGCTTTTTCTTCGACGTCTTTTAAATTTTCAGCTATTAAATAATGTAAACGATATATAGAACATGCTCAGGCAGGGTTATACTGAACACAGCCTGGTTTAATCAATTCTTTTTGTATCCTGTTATCTAAAGCCAGCGAATCTTTAATATTAAAACTTTTAGTATGACAAAAAGGGCATGCATTTACATAGCCTTTCGAATCAATATATAGGTTTCTGCTGCCACCGGATAAACAACCTATTCTACGCTGATGATAACCATGATAAAGTAGAACAGGATATTGTTTATACGCTGGTGAAAAGTTCAATTCAAAATAAAATTTATCTAATAACTTAAAATGATCCTCGTTTAAAAAAACGTCCTTTCCGGCATAGTGTCCTACAGCTTTGGGTTCTAACACCTGGATAAATGCAACTTCTAATTTTTTTGCCAGTTCGGCATACCGCATCAAATTATCCCAGCTAATAAATGTTTTTGTAGCACAAAGAGAAAGCGTAATTAGCAGGTTTTGCTCCTGTGCATTCCGGATAGCAATTAAGACATCGTTGAAAGAATTTTTAAAACCGCGGAATGCATTATGCATCTCACCATCGTAATGATCGAGACTGATTACAACCCCGGTTAGACCTGCCTGTTTTAATAGCCTTGCATTTTCTGCAGTAAAATTGTAACCTGAAGTGAGCACATGAAAATCCGACTGTGCAGCGGCTCCGCTTATTAATTGAACGAGGTCTTTTACTCTTACCATCGGTTCGCCACCACTACAGTGAAATTGCGAAATGCCATCTTCCTGGAACTTCGCAACAACAGCTTTGAGTTCGGCTAGTGTAAAAGTCTCTTTTGAATTTAGATTGTCCCATTCAAAGCAATGCTCACATCTTAGAGGGCATTTGCTGGTAATGGCAAAAAATATAAAATTCAGTGCTTTAGTTTTCTTCTCTAAGGGTTCAACGCGGTTGAATTCAGATTCGATATAGCTATCAAAATTTTTCGATGGATAACCGGGAGCGTATATGGTATGATAGAACTTGCCGCCAACCTTTATCAACTTTGTTTCAATCCGTCCAAGAACTGATTTTTTAAATGATAAAAGTGCTTTCAACACCTTCACCGACCTGCTTAAAGATCTATAGTTTTTTATGGCAAGCCTAAGTATGTGAAATCCGACTTTTGCATCGATAAATCTCCTTTGAATTCCGGTCACAATTTGCATATCATAATTACTACTGATTGTCACCTCTGTTGACAGCTTGTGTGAAAATTTTGTTTGGCTTTCTTTTGGAATTGCTGTTATTGCTTCTGCTGATAATTGATGCGCACCCATAGCTATTAATTTTTTGCCGTTTCCAAAGCGCTCACTGATTCCATGAATTTCCGTTTGCTAAAAGCTGATAAGGCTCCCGGTTGCTCAAAACTTTTTAAGAAACCAACTTTGGGCATTCCTGTATGATGCCGGGGATGATTGTAATAGCCGCTGGTATGGAAGAAGAACGTTTGTGTTTTTCCCGCTGCAAAAGAAGTTTCCTTGTATTTAATGACAGTAGAATCCCCAACGTTTGGTTGTTCCAGGTAAGTTTTGTCGGCATATTGCAATTGGGGCAATACGTTTAAGCCTTTTTCATTTATGGCTTCATAAGGGGTTATCTCATTTATTCTGAAAGGTGCATCTTCAGAGTAATCAATAGCGGCATAATCCAATTCCCAAAATAGGTAACCTCCTGATACCTTAACCTCTAAAGGTTTTCCGGTCTCCACATTCAATGGAATTACTACTTCCCTGTTTAGTAGTGGTCCAATTGTATTTAGCTTGTTCACTTCTTTCCAGCCATCCAAAGTTTTGATGGAAATCGTCAATGGAATGTGTTGATCCTGGATCCATTTTTCCAGTTCACTTGCTGTCTTTTTTTCCTGGTTCTTAGTCCATTTTTGATATTGGTTTCCAAAGCCCTTTGTAAACTCGTTATACAAGTAATTAAACCAGGAGGAAGATCTTGCATTTAAAATAAGTTTTGCCTTGTTTTTCCCCTGGAAGTTGTTAAATGACAAATACAGGTCTTCTTTGTTCTCAGTGCCATTATCGTCTTTGAAAAGGCAACTATTATAATCATTTTTACTCAATTGACTGCTTACATCTGTGCGGTTATTCAGAATAGCTTTAAAAGCCATTTCGGGTTGGCTTACAGTGTGCATTTCTCCCTGTGGATCTACCAACAGGCGCACATTTGCATCATGCTCAGCCACCACCAGGTTGGCAAAGTCGGTATATTGAATTTCTTTTAGTTCATTACTTATTTTTAAGTGGTAAGCGCCATCGATTGCTTTCATTTTCAAGGGCAGATAATCTTCTTTTTGCAGGGCCGGGTAAATAGCCCCGCTGTATATCTCGCCCTGTAATTCAAATTCATCGCCAACAAGTGTACTAATATAAGGGCAGGAGCCATCCACTGGTTGAACAGGCTCAGGGTCTGGTGCAAACATTGCTACCAACAAAATGACCATTAGGCCAGCTCCAAGTGTTACGCCTGCAATGCCCCATACATAACTTGAAGTGGTTCGCTTTGCATCTTTTTCAATTACCTCAATCCTTTCAACAGCAGAAAGCGGGAGAACGAAGGGCTGTAGGGTATCTATTTGGGTTGAATTAGTTACAAAGAGGTGCACTTCTTCCAGCAGCGAGTATTCCGCATTGCCTCTTTTTGGAATTTTGTATTTATTACCAATGGCGTCAACATATAAAAAATGTTCAACTGGTAGCTCGCTTATAATGCCTTTCATTGTCATGCTGGTTTCATCAAAAACGATATTTCTCATTGCATAACTGTAATCTTTAGTTCGCAGGATAAAAAATTTGTTTTGATTACTCAACTTTTTAAGGGAAGCCTGCGTTGTTTCGGCAGTTGGTGTATTAAGCACAACAGGTTTGAAATACCGGTTACATCCCATGAAAAAATTAACCGAGGATACCAGCATGATCAATGCGACAGTTTTCTGTTGGAATGATGTTAGGTTCATTTTTACAAATTTTAAAAAATAACCATGGGTAAGATAGAAATAATAAATTAATTACTTATGAGTTCTCTATCGAATTATTTTTTAACTACCTGCCATCTCTGCCTTGAAGCTTTCAAACTAACGCCCGGTTCAGACTACCAATATCTTCCGGGTTTCTTCGGGGAATTCTTTTAAAAAAGATTAGTCAATAGGTATTTTACGACCCGCAAGCGACGCTTGAAAACAGCTAAAAAAAACAGCCTGCAAGTGAATACCTGCAGGCTGTTTAAAACTAATTAATACGGATTTATTCCCACTCGATTGTAGCAGGCGGCTTACTGCTGATATCATACACCACGCGGTTAATGCCTCTTACATTATTAATGATTTCATTGCTGATATGAGCGAGGAATTCGTAGGGAAGGTGAGCCCAGTCTGCTGTCATACCATCAACGGAGGTAACGGCCCTTAAGGCTACTGTAAATTCATAAGTACGTTCGTCGCCCATTACACCCACGCTTTTTACCGGCAGTAAAATGGTGCCGGCCTGCCATACTTTGTCATAAAGCCCATGTTCCTTCAATCCGTTTATGTAAATGGCATCTGCCTGTTGAAGTAACATTACCTTCTCCTCGGTTACTTCACCCAATATCCTGATTCCTAAACCTGGTCCGGGAAAGGGATGGCGGAAAAGCAATTCGGGAGGTATGCCCAATTCAAGACCTACTTTTCTTACTTCATCTTTAAAGAGCGCTCTTAAGGGTTCTACCAGGCCTAGTTTCATGGTCTCGGGCAAGCCGCCAACGTTATGGTGGCTTTTAATGGTTTGCGATGGCCCATGAACACTTACGCTTTCAATTACATCGGGATAAATAGTTCCCTGTCCCAACATTTCGATGCCTTCCAGTTTGTGTGCTTCGCGGTCAAATATTTCAATAAAACTATTGCCGATGGCTTTGCGTTTGTCTTCGGGATCAACTTTGCCAGCCAATTTGGTATAAAAATGTTCACGGGCATCAATGCCGGTTACATTCAGATCGAGTAATTTATAAGTTTCCAATACCTGTTCGAATTCATCTTTTCGTAACACGCCATTATCCACAAAAATGCCATACAGGTTTTTGCCGATTGCCCTGCTGATCAGCGTTGCTGCAACGGTACTGTCTACACCGCCGCTCAATGCCATGATCACTTTTTTGTCGCCGATTTTTTCTTTCAGAGCCCGGATGGTGTCGGTCACAAAGTGAGCCGGTGTCCAATCGCCGCTACATCCGCAAATTTTATACAGAAAGTTTTTAAGAACTGTTTTACCCTCGGTAGAATGGTACACTTCGGGATGAAACTGTAAACCATACAATGGATGTGAACTGGTATTGTTCTTTTTGTCCGTCGCTGTAATTGCGGCACTTGAAACTTGCTTAAATGCGGCCACCGGGATGCTATCCGTGGTGGCAAGCAGTTCAAAGTTATTAGGTAGTTCAAGTATGGTGTCGCCATGGCTCATCCAAACCTGTGAACGGGGGCTCACATCACTAAAAATTACATCTTCCGTTTTGTGACTCATATACGCACGGCCATATTCCCTTTTCTCACTTTTTTCCACTCTGCCGCCATATAATTTACTGGTTAGCTGCGCACCGTAACATACGCCAAGAACTGGATATTCCCGGTTTAGCGCTCCTACATCCACCAATGGGGCTTTTTCATCATTTACACTAAATGGAGACCCGCTTAAAATAATGCCTTTAAGGTTTTCACCGGCTACTATGGGTTTGTGATAAGGCACTATTTCACAATACACATTGGCTTCACGCACAGCACGTGCAATCAATTGGGTATATTGGCTACCAAAGTCGAGAATTAAAATCTTTTGCGTCATGGGCCGCAAAGATAAGGACCTGCTCAAATTCAGTTGTATCTCGCAAAAAGAAGCTGTCAAATAGTTTTTTATATCTTTTATTTAAAAGATTAAAGAAATTTCTAACTTTTCCAAAGTGAATAACTCTATCTTTTATCCGCTTTTTACAGTAGTTCACCATGGTTCATAACCGCTTAACAGCAAACCTGTTAACACTGCTCAAAATTGCCTATTTTTCAAAAAATAATCATCATGAAACCTGTAATTGTTCTTGCACTGGTAGCTCTATGTGTTGCGTCCTGCCGTCTTGGATTTAAGACTGTAAGAGGAAGTGGAAATTTGATAAAGGAAGAAAGAAATATCAGCGGTTTTTCGACAATTGAAGACGCTGGTTCCATTGATGTAGAAATTAAAATCGGCAGCAATTACAAGGTGGAGGTTGAAGCAGATGACAACCTGATGAAATATATAAAAATTGAAAAAAGAGGAGAAAAGCTGGTAATTGAATTAAAAGACAATATCAATTTCAAGCTGGAAAACCCGGTTACAGTGCGAATCGAAACCCCTGAATTGCAGGAAGTTATAGCTTCTGGCAGTGGCAATATTAAAACCATTGGACAGGTTAACAGTACGCGTACAATAGAAACGTCTTTAGCGGGCAGTGGTAACATTGATATGATGGAAGTAAATGCACCTTCAGTTGAATCTTCCATTGCCGGAAGCGGTAATACCAACATTTCGGGTCAAACAAAAAATGTTGATATCAGTATTGCAGGAAGTGGCAGTTTTAATGCAGCTGATTTGAGAAGTGAAAATGCAAACGTATCCATTGCAGGCAGTGGAAATGTGAAACTATTCGCCAGCGTTAATCTTGATGTTTCGATAGTAGGAAGCGGCGATGTATTTTATTCCGGTACTCCAAAAATTTCTCAGAGCATAATTGGCAGCGGATCCATTAAAAGCCTCCAATAATTAAAGATTCACAAAGCTTACTGTGATCTGGATATCTCTGTTACGACCTTTATCGTCAGTACAGGAAATTTTGTTTAACCCGGCACCCGGCATAAAGAAAAGTTTTTCTTTAGCGGGTGCCGTTTTATAATAACGGTTATTGATATACCAGTAAACGGTATTAACATCACCGGCCGGCTGGCATTGAAGCAATAACGGTTCAGGGTTTGATGCGCTGATATAATATTGGGCTCCGTTATTTGGCGATTGTATGGCGGGTCCACCATCGCTAAAAATTTTCTGACAAGTAGTATTGTGAGCTGGAATTTTTTCGTAGGCGATATTTCTTTCATCAAAATACTGCTGTACTTCAGGGTTTACTATTTTAAAAAATTTCTTTTTAAACCCGTTAGGCGGGGCGCACAATACGCAATAGCTGGTTTTTTCATTGGCGCTCACTATAACTTCCTGCCTGTTATTACAGTTTTGTGCAGGTGAAACCAGCGGCATAAAATAATCAGTAATAATATCCGTGCAACTTTCAGATGGCGGCATTCCTGTTTCAGAACAAACCATTCTTATGTCACAATCGTTTGGTTGCTTAAACCAGTCTTCGTTATTGTTGTAATTAACTGAATTAAAAATTTTGAAAAGGAGAGGTGTTGCAGTTTGTGCACCACTTAATTCGGGGATACCCTGCCCGCTGAAGTTTCCTACCCAAACGCCTATGGTAAATTCTTTATTATAACCAATACTCCAGGCATCCCGGCGTCCATAGGAAGTTCCTGTTTTCCAGGCAATTTTAGGAAGGTGTTCGGTGGCCTGCCAGTTAATTGGGAAGTCAGGGCGATTAACATTGCTAAGTATTTCATTGATCATAAAAGCGGCACCCGGGCTTATGATCCTTGACTTTTTATGAACCGTATCTTGCTTCAAAAAAGAGGGTCTTATATACTGTCCGTCATTGGCAAATACACTGAATAAGCCGGTTAATTCTTCCAGGGAAGTGCCACAACCGCCAAGTATCATCGATAGCCCTAATTTCTGTTGATCTTTTTTTATTTGTTTAAATTGGCAACGTCCCAAAGCTTGTACCAGATTATCCTTTTTTACCTGGTTCAGCATCTTTACAGCAGGAATATTCAGGGAATGGGCCAACGCATATTCCATACTCACATTTCCATTAAACCGCTGGTCATAATTTTCGGGCACGTAGCCGTTATAGTTGATGGCTACATCACTGATCATCATTTTTGGCGTAAGCAAACCATTGTCGATACAAAGCCCATATAGCAGGGGTTTAAGGGTACTTCCGGGCTGCCTGGTTGCAGCAGCACCATTTACCTGGCCGCCATCCGTGGTGTCATAAAAATTGGCAGATCCTGCATAACTGACTATTTGATGATTGGTATTATTGATGATAACAACAGCTGCATTATTAATATTGAGCAAGCGCAAACCTCGTATATAATCTGCTACCAGTTTTTCAACTTTCAATTGCGTGTTTAATACAATGTTTGTGTTTATGATTTCGGTTCCTGGATATTGTTTTTTCAATGCGTAAGATAAATGCGGTGCCAGTTTTGGAACCATTCCCCTGGTGGCTGTAAGTGGTTCGGATAAAGCATCTGTTATTTCTTTTTGTGTAAACAAACCATCTTCTGCAAACCGCTTTAACCATTTATTTCTTTGTTGTATAATAAGCTCGTTATTTCTGCCAATTACCAGTGAATTTGGCCTGTTTGGGATAATAGATAAGGCTGTAATTTCTGCAAGTGATAAATGATCGGGATTTTTATCAAAATACAACAGGGAAGCCGCTTTTACGCCTTGTATATTGCCTCCATAGGGTACCAGTTCAAGATACAACTGCAGCAGCTCCGGCTTGGTATATTTTATTTCCAGTTGGAATGCCCGAAATATTTCAATAAACTTGTTAAATACTGTTCTTTTTTTTGGTTGCAGCAATCGTGCCACCTGCATGGTAATTGTAGAAGCACCGGAAGTTCTTTGCCCGGTAAAAACATTCATAACAAATGCTCTTACCATTGCTACAGGATTTACACCAGGGTGATAATAAAAATACTTGTCCTCTTTTGCTATGATTGTTTTTTTAAGCAGGGGAGATATTTCCTCCGGCAAGGTTTTCATGCGCCATTGTTCATCGGCTGTTAAGAAAGCATGTAATACTTTGCCCTTATTATCAGTAATTATAGTGGAATAGGTTAACGGTGCAGGTAATGGAAAAACCAGGTTTGCCAAAAAGAAAAGAGCAATCAAAATGGCAATGGCAATCCCTGTTTTTTTCAGGCGTGATTGTACCTTAACCGATTTTGTTATAACAGGTGCAGAAGCTTTGCTTGTTTTTCGTTTAAACACCCAGGGTGGTAAATGCGTTTTCAATTGGTAGATATGCTATGCAAGTTTACGCATGTTGCAGGTCTGTTTGCAATTGCAATTAAACCCTTTACTGATTTTCGTATTATTTAACAACTAGCCTGGTACAAAACAGGTAATCATACCGCTATCTTCATCCCGGCTTTATAATCAGCCAACTTTATGGATGCCCATCCGCAACCGGGAAAATTTCCTGGCAACATTTGCTCTCCTTTTTACCAACTTTTACAAGAAAACACAAACTTCAATTACCCTTATCGCCTGGTGATTTCCTGGCTGACTAACATTTTACCTCCGGGAAGGTAATAAAATGCCGTTTGCTGGCGATAACATGTTGCCAATTTTAATCACTCTCCGAAGTCCCCTGGCTTCGCCGTTATATGTTCTGTGTCCTCCGGGATGAGGGTTAAAAAAGTCAGAAACTTTTGGCATAGAGCTGCGAAGTCAGGAGACTTCGCAGAGCCTCTTGTTTTCACAGGGCACTTGTCTTCACAGTGCACTTGTCGTCACTTACACTCGTCTTCAAAGAGCACGTGACTCCTTAAAGGTACCTGACCCCGTGTAAGTCAGGTGCTTGTATCACTGTTTCCAATGAGTATTGAGAATTGAAAATTGACCATCTAACCTTTCCACTAAAGCACTTAACAATTATAATATTATAAACATTCAAAAATGCCTTTGTATTTTTCAGGTAGAAATGCCTGTAGTCAAATACGCTTAACAACAATTATTATTCCTTTCATCAAGCCAGTCTATATGTTACGTCATTTGTTTGTTTCTGTTTACTGTCTGATTTTAATAACAAGCTGTAATCGCAACAGCGTTAGTGTTAGCTATACCAACGCTAAAGATGAAGTGCCTCAATTGGGGAATCTTATTTTTAGATTCAGTCAGCCCATTGCACCCGATTCTTTGTTAAATACCTGGGACAGTACCGGGTATATTTCATTTGAACCTGCCATTGAAGGCCGTTTCCGTTGGGCCCACCCGGACGAATTAGTTTTTTCCCCGGCAAAACCATTAATGCCCGCTACATCCTACAAGGCTGATTTGAAAAAATCATTATTAAAACATTCAAAATTTAATAAGCTGGAAGATGCAGAGGATATCCGTTTTAAGACTGCCGATTTGCACCTCGAAAATTCTAATGTAATGTGGACGCTGTCAGACGGATCGAATACCGCCGTACCACAGGTAGATCTGTTGTTTAATTACCCTGTAAAACCAAATGATGTCAAAGATAAAATGCTGGTAACAGTGGATGAAACGAAAGTAGATTACCAGCTGCAAACATTGAGCTCAGAACCAAAGCTATCTGTTCGCATTATTGGATTGAAAGTGGAAGATCGTGATTATAAAGTTTCAATCAAACTTGACAAAGGTTTAATTCCCGATGGAGGAAAAAATGGTACACCTGAAACGCAGGATTATCAGACCATTATTTCTTCTCCATATACATTGAATATAAATGATGTTTCAACTGATCATGATGGTATCACCGGTTCCATTTATGTAAAAACCAGCCAGCAACCCACAAAAGACAAGTTGTCACAATTATTGCAGCTATCCCCTGCAATAACTTACAATACCGAAATTGCTGAAGATGGTTTCATTATTAGTAGTGAACAATTTGACGTAAACAATACATACAGCTTAACATTGTTAAAGGGTCTGCGGGGAAATATTGGTGGCGTTTTAAAAGAAGCATATACTACCAATCTTGCTTTTGGAAAGTTGGAACCTGCCCTAAGTTTTGGAAGTTCAAAAAGTGTTTATCTAAACAGCAAGGGGAATAAAAATATCGAGGTAAAAATTTCGGGAGTAAATAAAGTAAAGGTGATTATTTCCAAGATTTATGAAAGCAACCTGCTGGCCGCGAACAGGTATGGCTATTACCCGCAGGAAACAAACAACAACGAATCTGATGAAAACGAATATTACGAAGGCGATGATGGCGATGCAACTTTGGGGGATGTGATCTATGAGAAAGAAATTGATACCAGGACCTTGCCGAAGTTTGGCAGCAGTCGTTTGTTCCAGTTTAATATCGCCGACAGGGTAAATGAATTTAAAGGCATCTACCATGTAAAAATTCGTTCAACGGAAGATTACTGGGTAAGCGACAGCCGTTTTCTTTCTTTAAGTGATATTGGATTGGTGGCGAAAGAGGGCAGTGATAAAATACTGGTATTTGCAAACAGTATAAAAACTTCCAAACCTAATAATGGTGTAAACGTACTTGTGTATGGAGCCAACAACCAATTACTTGGAAGCGGAAATACTAATGAGGATGGAGTCGCGGAAATTGCATATACCCGCAAAGATTTTAGTGGCTTTAAACCTGCTATGATTATCGCAAAATCTGCAGATGATTTTAATTACCTGCCTTTCAATAATACCCGGGTAAATACTTCCAGGTTTGATGTAGGAGGCAAAAGAATAAACAGTACAGGACTGGATGCTTACATATATGCAGAAAGAGATGTTTACAGGCCGGGAGAGAAAATGAATTTTTCAGTGATCGTGCGTGATCTGCAATTTAAATCGCCCGGTGAAATACCGGTTAAAATGTTACTCTTAATGCCCAATGGTAAAGAGTTGGTATCATTTCGTAAGAACCTGAATGGCGAAGGATCGGCAGAAGGAAATGTGCAGTTAAATGAAGGAGCAGTGACAGGCTCTTATTTGCTGGAAGTTTACAATGGTAATGATGTTCTACTTGCAACACAAAATTTCAAAGTGGAAGCTTTTATGCCTGATCGGATAAAAGTGAATGCAACATTAAATAAAGTAAATATTGCTCCTGGCACAAGTACCACTTTGGCTATACAGGCTACAAATTATTTTGGCCCGCCCGCTGCAGGGAGAAAGTATGAGTGTGAGATTCAGGTAAAAGAAAAAGCATTTAACCCGAAAAAATACGATCGCTTTGAGTTTGGCTTATCTAATCAAAAAACTTTTTTTGATAAAGTAGTTCGGCAGGGTAAAACAAGTGATGCAGGTACAGCATCAGAAAGTTTTGATGTGCCGGCTATATACAAGAATATCGGCTTGTTGCAAGCCCGTTTCTTTGCTACTGTTTTTGATGAAACCGGAAGGCCTGTAAGCCGCAACGCAGCAGCCGACATTTATACTCAAAATATTTTCCTTGGAGTCGGAAATTCGGGTAATTATTATGTGTCATTAAACACTGCAACCCGGTTTCCATTGATTGCGCTAAACGTAAATCAGCAACCTGTTACAACCACAGCTAATGTTCAAATTATCAAGCATGAATACCGCACTGTTTTAAGCAAAAGTGGCGACCTGTTCCGGTATCAATCAGAGAAACAAGACAAATTGCTGATCTCTCAAAATATAGTTGTAAAAGGTGAAACAACGGTGTACCCCTTTGTGCCACGTTCACCGGGTGAATATGAATTTCGTGTGCTGCTTCCGGGTGCGATTGCCTATGTAAGTCAAAAATTTTACAGCTATGGAAGTTGGGGCAGTGATAATAGCTCATTTGAAGTAAATACTGAGGGAAATATCGATATCGAACTCGACAAAGACAATTACCAGAAAGGGGAAACAGTCAAAGCATTGTTCAAGGCGCCGTTTAATGGAAAGATGCTGGTTACCCTGGAAACGGATAAAGTAGTTTCTTACCAGTATATTACTACACAAAACCGAACGGCATCATTGGACCTTCCTTTAAAGGAGGCGCATTTGCCAAACGTTTATATAACTGCAACCTTGTTTAAACCTCACGACATCAGTGATATACCACTAACTGTGGCCCATGGCTTTAAAAATATTGCAGTGGCAGATAAGGAGAAGCGTATCAATGTAAGTATAAGTGCCGCTGAAAAAGTGCGGTCAAAAACGCGGCAAACAGTTACAGTAAAAGCAAAACCGAATGCAATGGTTACGCTTGCGGCGGTAGACAATGGCGTACTGTCGGTCTCCAGTTTTAGAACACCCGATCCTTATACTTTTTATTACTCACAAAGGGCACTTGGCGTGCAGGCTTATGATCTTTACCCGTTGTTGTTCCCTGAATTGCGTGCAAGACTTAGCAGTACGGGTGGCGATGCGGATTTAGAAATGAACCAACGCCAAAATCCGATGCCCAACAAAAGAGTAAAATTATTAAGTTACTGGAGTGGTATTCAAAAAGCAAATTCCAGTGGACAGGCCACGTTTGAGGTAGATATACCGCCCTTTAGCGGGCAGGTACGGTTGATGGCAGTGTCTTATAAAGACGATTGTTTTGGTGCAGCAGAGGCAACCATGACCGTTGCAGATCCATTGGTAATTAGTACTGCATTGCCAAGATTTTTAAGTCCTGCTGATACTGTATTGGTACCCGTAACTATTAGCAACACTACTTCAAAAGCAGCCAATATTGTAGCCACTGTAAAAACAAATGATCTTTTAAGTTTGGTTGGAACCGCCTCGCAAACTTCTACAGTGAATGCAAACAGTGAGGCCGTTGTCGTATTCAAACTGCTGGCAGGAAATATAGTTAGTGCATCAAAAGTTAGAGTGGAAGTAAAGGGCATGGGTGAATTGTTTGTTGATGAAACTGAAATTTCTGTGAGGCCAGCTTCTTCCTTGCAAAAATTGACTGGCTCGGGAAGTATAAATGCAAATACCTCTCAACAAATTGCTATTAATACCAGCGACTTTATTGCATCCGGTGCCAAATATGATCTTGTAATTAGCAGGTCGCCCGCAATGGAACTAGGAAGCCAGTTGCAATTCCTGGTAAACTACCCATATGGTTGTACCGAACAGGTTATTTCTGCCGCGTTTCCACAATTGTATTATGCCGATCTATCAGAGTTAATGCATTATGGGCAAGGCATGCAAAAAGCGTCGGTAGAAAATGTAGTGGCGGCCATAAATAAGATTAAAATGCGGCAATTATACAACGGTGCAGTTGGTCTTTGGGATGATGAAGCAAGTGAGAATTGGTGGACCACGGTATATGCAGCGCATTTTTTACTGGAAGCGCAAAAAGCCGGTTATCCTTCTGATAAAAGCCTGCTTTCTACCATGTTAAATTATATCACCAACAGGCTTCGCAATAAAACGTTTATCACTTATATCTTCAATAGAACGCAGCAAAAGAAAATTGCGCCTAAGGAGGTAGCTTATAGTTTGTATGTGTTGGCTTTAGCCGGCAAACCAAATATTTCTGCTATGAACTATTACAAAGCCAACCAAAAAGAATTGGCACTTGACAGCAGGTATTTATTATCGGTTGCCTATGCCATTGCAGGAGATAAAAACAAGTATAACGAATTGCTGCCTGCCACATTTGCCGGTGAAGAATCGGTGCCGGAAACGGGTGGTAGTTTTTACAGCGATATTCGCGATGAAAGCATTGCCTTAAATGCATTGCTCGATGTTGATCCGGCAAACAGGCAGGTGCCAGTGATGGCAAAGCATGTGGCAGATAAATTGAAGGCCCGCAGTTGGTATAGTACACAGGAAAGCGCGTTTAGTTTTTTAGCCATCGGCAAACTGGCACGTAAATCAAACAAGGTTACTTCTACTGCTGAAATATCTGTGAATGGTAAAAAAGTCGCAACTATGAATAACGCTTCATTGCGATTAAGTAAATCGCAGTTGGGTGGTTCGTTGGTAAGCATAAAAGTGCAGGGAAATGGCCCTTTATATTATTTCTGGCAAAGCCAGGGAATAAGTGCAAGTGGAGCCTATAAAGAGGAAGACAGTTTTTTAAAAGTACGCCGTGTATTTTTCGACAGGTTTGGACGGCAGATCACAGGCAATAGTTTTAAACAAAATGACCTGATCGTAGTGCAGGTTTCATTAAGTAAAACATTCTCTGGTACTGTTGAAAACATTGTGGCAACGGATATTATACCTGCTGGTTTTGAAATAGAAAACCCGCGTATAAAAGATTTACCTGGTATGGAATGGATCAAAGATGCGGCAACCCCCACAGCTTATGATATAAGAGATGACCGCATTCATTTTTTTACTGATCTTGCATCGCAACCTAAAGTGTTTTATTACACGGTGCGTGCAGTAAGCCCGGGTACTTATAAAATGGGACCGGTAAGTGCTGATGCAATGTATAATGGCGAGTATCATTCCTATTGGGGTGGGGGAGTTGTTAGTGTGTTGCAGTAGTTCGTTTGGATGATATATAATGATTATTAATTATTGATTATTGTTTATTTGATTATGGTGTATCCTACAAGGATACATGGCTACTTTCTTGATGAAAATAGCGGCTCAGTATAATTAGGAATAAAGAGCTTAAAGCAAAGTACTTGCCATAACTTACCCAGGCGAAATACATTAGCATTAAAAGCATAGGAAAATTCACAATACAAGTGATATGGAACATAAGAATAACCACACCGATGTCTTGATTCTTTCTGAAGGAGAGGGACGCATCTACAACTGTGGAACAATGACTGCGATTTTCAAAGCTGATGAGAATGAAACAAACGAAAAATACAGTGTATCTGAGTGGTGGTTAGAACCAAACTCAGATGGGCCGGGTGCACACTCACATGAAGAAAATGACGAAGTGTTTTATGTTTTAGAAGGAATGATTTCATTTCTGGTAGGGGATAAATGGGTTGACGTGAATAAAGGGACCTTTCTTAGAATACCAGCCAGGACCATTCACGATTTTAAAAATAAAACTGGTAGCAAAACTGGCGTACTGAATTTTTTCATTCCGGGTGGTTTTGAAAGGAACATGCCTTCCATTGTAAAATGGTTTGATGACAATAATAGTGTCTAATGAGAAAAGACGGTTGCTACTTTACGATAGATTCGAATCAAGTCTAATCCTCATCTAAAAAGGTAGAATTCACAATTAAATAGAATTAAATTCACCGAAATATTATAATGAAGTCTCCTGTTTTAATCGCAATGTTCTTCCTGTTGTGTTATGGTGGTGGAATAAGCCAAACACAAAAAGCTATTGCTTCTCCATTGGAAGTTGTAAATCAAAGGATGGATCATTATAATCATCATTACTTTGAAAAATTTATTAATCTCTATAGTGATAGTGTGAGAGTTTATACCTACCCGGATATATTCCTGGCTTCAGGTAAAGACAACCTGGAGTCCATTTTTAAACCAAAGTTCTCCTCCAAATCTATCCAGGTAAAAATTATTACGCAGATTACAAATGGCAACTACGTCGTTAACCAGGAGCTGGTTACTGAAAGTGGAGTGGATACAAAATATGTATCTATCTATGAGGTGAGAGATGGTTTAATTACCACTGTAAGATTCATAAGAGACTATTAGTTACAATCCTCTGGAGCAACATGAAGTTTTATGCAGGAAACTACTATTTTAATTGCAATCATTACTGGCTCGATCACTTTACTGGTGGCAGTCGCAGGTATTATTGGAAATTGGTACCTGTCAAACGTAAACAGGAAAAACGAACTTCAGCAGCAGGAGTATCAACTGGTTCTTCAGAATTTAAAAGGCTTTTGGGAGTATCAAAGTAATTTGTATTCTGAAACTCTTAAAGTGGTATCAATACTTGTTTTGTCTGATGATATTAGTTCTGATGATTTCTTAAATGCTTACAAGAGATTTTGGGAACTTTATTGGTGCGAGCTTCCAACATGTGAAAGTAATTATGTAGCCAGCGCAATGGTTGATTTAAAGCAAAAGATTTATGATAAAAAACATTTTAGTTCTGACAACAAGGAAGATTTAAAATTATCACGGGAAGAACTTAATTCTTTACTTCTGAATCTTGCTAATGCCGTCAGAAAATCGTCATTGTTATTAGAGTATTCCGAAAAAATAAGAAACAAAATTACAAAAGACACCATATAGCATAGACAATTCCAAAGATGAAGTAAGCGCAATTACTTTTAAATATTTTGATATTACAAAAAAGGTGTAAGCATTATAGGTTTAGCTTAGGCCAAAGTAGGAGAGGGAATGAAATGCAGGCCAAAACGTGTCTTTCCCCTTTGCATACATTCCGTCCGGGGAGACTCCGGGGAGACTCGTACCAATAATTTCTTGCAGAAAAATACATTGTAGCCATTTTCAAGCTGCATTAAGCAACCAAAATTAATTTAAAACCTGTCATTTAAGAAAGCCCGCAATATTAATGGGCCTGCAGTTGCCTGCAATTAGTTCATTTACAGCCTGGAAATTACCACATGATAAATGAAGTCTACTTTATGGATAATATACCTGTGCAGCTATTTCTTAAAGTCTTTATTTACTGGAAATAGTTTAATGATGAAGAGATTGAAGAAATCTTACATCACTATTAAGACATCTAATACCCGCCATTGCCATATCAATTATGACTTTCTAACAGGAAGGCAAGCTGCTGTGAATACATTTTGAATCAATGTTATTTAAAAAAATGATCATGAAAAATTATTTTCTCTTTTTTGTATTAGTATTCGCTATCTCACAAACGTTATGGGGACAGGGCGTGGGAATTGGTACGCAAACGCCGCATGCCAGTGCCATGCTGGATATTACTGGTGCCAATAAAGGATTGCTTGTTCCCAGGGTAGCCCTAGCTAATCTTAATGATATAGAAACAATCATCACTCCTGCAGCTTCTTTATTAATTTTCAATACCGCTACTGCAGGCAGCGGCCGGTTTGCCGTGAGCCCAGGGTATTATTTCTGGAATAATTTGGCGCAGGCATGGACAGCACTCGCAGTGGCAGATAACAGCCTCAAAGCGGCATGGTTACTGGGTGGCAATGTTGGTACATCAACCGTAAATAATTTTATTGGTACAACCGATAATCAGTCACTGATCTTTAAAATAAACAATAGCAATGCCGGTTACCTTGGAACAGCAGGCAATACCTATTGGGGCTTAAACAGTGGGAATATCAATAGTAATGGCGTAAGTAATGTAGCCATTGGCAATTATGCCTTATTTCAAAATAGCGAGCGCTCCAACCTGGTGGCTGTTGGTGATTCGGCCTTGTTGAATAACGGAATCGGTGCATCAACTGCAGCGGATGCTACTAATAATACAGCTATAGGTTCCAAATCTCTATATGCCAATACTACCGGTAACAATAATACAGCAACAGGTTTTCAATCATTAAAAGCAAACACTACAGGATTAAATAATACCGCCCTGGGTTCTAAAACCATGTTAGTAAATACCACCGGCAGCAGCAATGCTGCCGTGGGAACCTATTCACTTTTTTCCAATATTACGGGCAGTAATAATGTTGCTCTTGGTAACTCAGCACTGCTATCCAATAACACCGGCTATAGTAATGTAGCAATAGGCAAAGGAGCTATGCTATTAAACACCGACAAATCAAACACGGTAGCCATCGGCGATTCGGCATTATTAAATAATGGGAGCGGTGCATCCTCTCCGTCGGATGCGGCAAATAATACAGCTATTGGTTCAAAAACACTTTATGCCAATACAACTGGTAACAATAATACGGCAACAGGTTTTCAAGCTTTAAAAGAAAATACTATCGGGCTAAATAATACGGCTCTTGGTTCTAAGGCCATGTTAGTAAATTCCAATGGAAGCGGCAATGCGGCTGTTGGAGCTTTTTCGCTTTTTTCCAATACTACGGGTAGTAATAATGTTGCGCTTGGCAATTCAGCGCTGCTATCGAACACTACTGGATTTAGTAATGTAGCCATAGGTAAAGGAGCTATGTTATTAAATACTGAAAAATCAAACACAATAGCCATCGGCGATTCGGCTTTAATGAATAATGGTGTAGGTGCGATTGATAATTCTTCCCAGGGTGCCTGGAATATAGCAGTTGGTTCGAAAGCGTTGACAAAAAATACGCAGGGCTATGGAAATGTAGCATTGGGATACCAGACCTTGTATTCCAATACCAGCGGTGGTCTCAACATTGCGCTTGGTTTGCAGGCCTTAATCAGCAATAATACCGGCGGTTTGAATTCAGCGATCGGGTATTTGGCATTAGGGGCTAATACATCAGGATACAGAAATGTAGCCAACGGGTATGTGGCCTTATCGAACAATAAAACAGGGAATTCAAACGTAGCAATTGGCGCTTTGGCATTGGATCAAAGTGTTTCAGGCAGCAATATTGTTGCTGTCGGCGATTCGGCGCTTGCTAATTATAATAATCCTGCAACAAGCGTGACAGCCCTGTATGGCAACAATACTGCCGTAGGTTCAAAGGCAATGTTTAAGACAACCACTGGTACCGCCAACACCGCTGTCGGCAGCCAGGCTTTGTTCAAAAACACTATAGGTAATTTTAATGTTGCAAGCGGCAATCTTAGCCTCTGGTCAAACGAATCAGGATCGAATAATACTTCTAATGGGGTTGAAGCACTTTCAAGGAATGTATCCGGACATGGCAATACTGCAGTTGGCCGAAATGCGCTTGAAAACATTACCATTGGCGATTATAATACTTCTGTTGGATTCGGTTCATTGGGAACTGCTTCACATGTAAATAAAAACACTGCCCTGGGCTACTATGCCGATGCACCCGGCCTGCTTTCTGCCAATGCTACTGCGATAGGAGCCAATGCCATTGCCAATTGCAGCAATTGCATGGTGCTGGGCAGTGTGTCGGGTTTAAATGGTGGTACAGCAAACGTTAGAGTAGGCATGGGTACTTCAAATCCACAAACTGATTTACATGTTAATCCTAATGGTCCGGGCAGCATACTTATTGGCACCAACAGAAGCAGCGGCGGCTATACCAATCTTGAATTGGGCATATCAACCCAAAGTGCCGGATATAGTTACATTCAATCAACCAAAGCATCCGGTTCTTCCTATGGCACTTTACAATTAAATCCTTCAGGCGGCTTTGTAACTACTGGCAGTTACGTTGGCATTGGCACCAATACACCATTTTATCCTCTTGATATAGTTCAGCCAGTTAACAATGGAGTCGAAATCGCCCTTAGGATTTTACAACCTGGCAGTATTTGGGGCATAGGAAACGCTTCAATTTCTAATGATCTGATTTTCTTCCGCAATAATACTTATAGAGCAAGTATTAGTAGCATTGATGGCTCTTATACTTCGTATAGTGATAGAAGATTGAAAAAAAATATTGAAGAATATAGCCCGGTTCTTGACAAAGTATTGCAACTAAAAGCTAAGAAATACCAGTTTATTGATACGGAAGAGCCCACAAAAAAATCAATAGGATTTATTTCACAGGAAGTGGTGGATCTGTTTCCGGAATTGGTACACGGTTCAAAAAGAACTGCAGAAGACCCAACATTATATCTTGGTTTAAACTATGCCGGGTTTAGTGTAATAGCCATCAAGGCCATACAGGAGCAACAACAGCTGATTGTATCCTTACAAAGACAGGTGAGCGATTTCAAAGTACAGGTACCTGCTGAACCCGGTAATCAACAAGTTGAAATTGATACCTTGAAAGCGCAGGTAAAGGCGATAATGGCCGAACTGGAGAAACTGAAAAAATAATAACATAATTAATTTTCCTACAAATGAAAAAATCATTTTAGCTGTTGCCGTGGCTGCAATAGCAGCAGCTTCTTATGCGCAAAATGTGGGCATTGGCACTCTCACACCAATCTATAAGCTATCAGTAGTAAATGCGCAACAGGGCTATGGCATAACACACACTTATGGGCCGGTAACCATGGGAACCTATATTTCAAATTTATTTGCACAATTTGGCACAAGAACAAATCATCCCTTGCAGTTTTTTACAAACAATGGAGCTGCCCAGGTTACTCTTTTGCAAAATGGAAATTTTGGAGTTGGACTAGTTGCACCAATTAATACCCTTGATGTTTTTGGGAATATAAAAACCGGAGGTGTAAATGCAGAATATAATTTCAATGATAGAACGAATAACAATTCGGGCTAAACATGGTATTCCAACCAGGGAAGCGCCAGGTTATTCCGGTATGGTGCTGTAAATGAAAATGCGCTGATTATAGCAGCTAATAATTTTGTAGGCATTAAAACGTTGGTGCCTCAAGCCAATTTGCATATTGACCCCGCGGGTGCAGGTAGTATTTTGATTGGAACAGATAAAAATACCGGCGGTTATACTGCTCTTGAAATGGGCACTTCACAGCAAAGTGGTGGATACAGCTATCTACAGTCCACACAGTCTTCCGGAACTTCTTATGGTAAATTATCATTGAATCCAAATGGAGGAAATATCGGTATCAATTACAACAGTGGTGGTGGTATTGTTGCATTACTGGATATTAATCAGAATTCGGACTTTGCCGGAGCAGGGCTTAGATTAAAAATAACACTCAGTTCTGGGATTTGCTGACTGGCGGTCAAGGGTATTTCTATTTCCATCACAATAATACAGCCGTGGCTTATATTAATAGTTTAGACGGAGCTTATCACACGCTTAGTGATGTTAGGTTCAAGAAAGGTATAAACAAAATGGGTGATGTACTTGATAAAGTAATGTCGCTACAGCCAAAGACGTATCAATTCAAAGCCAATAATCCAAAAGGGATTATATCTACTGGTTTTATAGCCCAGGAAATAATGCCTTTCTTTCCTGAATTTGTCAGCGATTTCATACATCCCACACCAGATACAACAGACGACAAGGTATATCATGGAATAAACTACGCGGGCTTTAGTGTAATAGCTATTAAAGCTATTCAGGAGCAACAACAACTAATTGATGCAGCCAATGAAAAAAATAAAGTAATGCTCGGTCTCATTGAAAAAATGCAAATCCAAATAGATGCTCTTACAAAAAGAATAAACTAGTTATTAACTTTTACCGAAAAAGCCAGCAATGAAAAAATATTTTTCTTGCAGTCGTGTTCATCATAGTCCCAAACGTGTTAGTAAACACCACCGGCAGCAGCAATGTGGGAACATTTTACTTTTTTCCGATACTATGGGCAGTATTAATGTTGATCCTGGTAATTCAGCACTGCTATGCCAGGAAATCTTTTGATTAATCAATATGTCGCATCGGGCAATACCTAATTCATCTTTCCCAATTACCTGGTAAAAATTGGAGCTATGGGTATCGAAATATTTACAAAAGCTGCTTCCCGGAATCACTTACCCGGAAAAGGAATTCAAACATAATAAGCCTGGTATGAGAAGAACTTTTCTTCTTTATACATCTTAATCAAATTTGAAAAATGGCGATGACAATCATTGCCGTCGGGCGGGAAAGCACCAGTATTATTAGGGTGATTAATTTTTTGTTCGAATCTCCCCAATTGTCGGTACGTTCACCCTTTCTCCTCAATTCCATAGCATGCAGGTATTACAACAGCCAAAGCAAAAGAAAACAAAACTAAAAAAAGTTTTAGGTGTGGCCTTTGGAATTTCCATTGTTATTGGTGGCACAATCGGTGCTGGTATTTTAAGGGTTCCTGGTAGTATTGCCGCCCTGTTGCCGGATGCACGGTTAATTATTGGTTGCTGGATAATACTTGGTTTATTTATTATGCTGTCGGCCAGTTCTTATGCCGAACTAACTACGATGCTACCAAAAGCAGGTGGCGCTTATAATTACATCAAAAGAGCATTTGGTAATTATGCAGGCTTTATAAATGGCTGGTTCGATTTTATATGTAATGCAATAGCGCCTGCTTATTTCTGTATTGTATTATCGGAGTATTTTATCCTGGTGTTCCCACAATTACAGGGGTATAACACCCTTCTTGCGCTGGTGGAATTGACTATTTTTATGCTGATCAATTTTCCGGGTGTAAAAAGTGGGAGTATTGCACAACAAATAAGCAGTGCTATCAAAATGCTGTTATTTGTTGCATTGATAATCGCATGTTTTTTGAAAGGTTCTTTACATCACAGCATTTTCGACGGTCAGCAAACGAAATTGATACAAGGCGGACTGGTTTTCGCCATTTTTAAATCTATGCAATTGATCATGGGTACCTATGATGGCTGGATGGCGGTTTCATTTTTTGCAGAAGAAGATACCGATCCCACTAAGAATATTCCAAAGTCATACCTGCTGGGTGCATTAACGGTATCGTTACTTTATATCCTTATTAATGTTGCGATCCTATATGTTCTCCCGGTTGCTTCGATAGCAGGTTCACCATTAGCTGCTTCCCAGGCATCGGCTATCGCTTTTGGAAAAAACGGCACTATGTTTATGACGATAATTTCCATCTTTTCATTGTTAAGTATCTTAAACGCCTACATAATGATTCCACCGCGTATACTTTATGGCTTAAGCAGGGATGGCTATTTTATAAAGCAGGGAACCATTTTAAATACGGGCGGAACTCCGGTTTATTCTGCCTTGTTTTGCTATCTCCTTGCATTGGTGCTGATAGTATTTAGTTCTTTTGATTTATTATTTTCCCTGGGTGCTTTTATGATGACGGTTGTAACTGGTTTTGCATTTGCGTCACTTATAAAATTGCGAAAAACGGAACCGGATCTGCCACGGCCCTATAAAGCCTGGGGTTATCCCTATTCCACTTTTATTGCTATTACAGTTAGTATAGCTTTGTTGATTGGTTTTAGTATCAGTGATCGAAAAAGTTTGATAATCATGTTAGCTGTGGTTTTGATTTCTTTACCCTGCTATAAATTCCTATTCCGCCGAACCACAACTGATACCAGTATAAAAAAAAATTAAAAAGCCATTAATGATTAAAAATGAATCGATGAAGTTCTACCTAATATTGATAGTTGGTATATTGTTTTCATGTAGCTCTCCCGACGTTAATAATGATCATTCACCAGATAGTGTAAATGTTCAAAAAGATACGGCTTCGCAACGAGATGTAGTTGTATCGCAGGATTCTTTGCCTGCAAATATTTATACTAATGAACGGTTCAGGAATGTAACTGTTAAACATTTAAATGAACAATCATTTTTAGTGCAGGGGGAAGCACAAATATTTGAAGCAAATTTTGGGTGGGTAATAGAAGATGGTCACAATGAATTACAACATGGATTCCAGATGACAGATGAGGGCGCACCTGCCTGGGGTAATTTTAAGTTTACATTAGATGTTGAAAAGAAAAGGGCTAACTCCAGCTTGCACCTAATTTTATTTGAATTAAGCGCAAAAGATGGGAGTCGTCAATTTGAATTAATTATTCCTCTTCCATAGTAGTTTATCTAAGTCCGAAAAGATTCCTTAAGAGCCGATGCCTCATTTGTTCTCATGCTATGTGTTCGAAAATGTAAAGTATGCTGCCGGTTCGCAGTTTTAAGTAATTTAGCAAAAAACGTATATGCTATCAAAATCAATGCAAGCGGCTTTGAACAAACAGGTAACCTTAGAAGCTGCATCGTCACATGCTTACCTGGCAATGGCCAGCTGGAGTGAAATACAACCGGGTCTTGACAATGTAGCCGAATATTTTTTCCTGCAAAGCGAGGAAGAAAGAGTGCACATGTTAAAATTGATGCGGTTTATAAATGAAAGAGGAGGTTTTGCAATGGTACCCACCTTGCAACAGCCTATTGTTACTTACAAGAGTATCAAAAGCATGTTTGAAGAATTTTTAGCCCATGAAATTACCGTAAGTAACAGCATTAACGATTTAGTTGATCTGGCGCTTACCGAAAAAGATTACGCTACCCATAATTTTCTACAGTGGTATGTAAGCGAACAAATTGAAGAAGAAAAAAGTGCCCGCGTACTGAATGATAAACTGGAATTAATTGGTTCAGATAAAGGCGGTCTTTATTTGTTTGACAGGGATATTATGATGACCAGGCAACGGGGCGGAAAAAAATAAAGCTATTCTTCATGATGATTACCCGTAAATAAATTACGGGGAATCATCATAAGATAATAGGTAAAAACCTGCCGATTATTCCATAATAATGAAATGTGTGCAACAGGTAAATGCATTTTTATTTTATCTATACTAATTCAAGCTGATAGTTCTTTTCATTACTAAATAATGTTTGCTTGTGAATGGGCCTGATTCATTTTGCCTCTGTTTTAATCCGTGGCTATGAAAAAATACTTTTCTTTATTTGTCACCGGTTTATTATTCTGCTGCATTCCTTTACTCTTTACAACTTGTGCAAAGGATTATAGTTACGAAGGTGGTCCTGTAATCGGTACTTTGCCGCCGCCACCACCACCATCAACGCCAAATGCAGTTTTTACGTTGGTCGGTTCGCCAGGTCCCTGTAACGGTGCCCGCGTATATGAAGCATTCGTGTCGGGTTACAAACTTACAGCGGGTCATTACCTCGAAGTAAATGTTGATGTGGTGTCTATAGGAAAATTTATTATCAAAACAGATACCATCAACGGATTCAGTTTTGCTGCATCAGGAGAATTTACTACAACAGGAATACAGCCGGTTTTGTTGGCTGGTACTGGTATCCCGGTTTTGTCCCGTAATTTAATCTTTAACATTAATGGCATAGCATCTGCCTGCAATTTTCCTTTAACGGTCCTAACGCCTGGTTTGCCGGCTATCTATATCTTAGAGTCTGGAAATGACCAGGGTTGTTTAGAGTCAGATATAGCTGGTATTTATAAAAACGGAGTACCATTAACAAGCGAAAATAAAATAAAGATCAAAGTGTTTGTGACAGTTGCAGGTGTGTATACTGTAGCTACCAAAACTGCAAATGGAATCAGTTTTGCTTCAACAGGGGAGTTTCCTGCACAAGGAAGTTATTTTATAGACCTGGTTGGCAGTGGAACCCCAACCAATAGCGGAACCTTTGAATTTCAGCCGGAAATTGTTGGCGCCACACCTATAGGAGGAGCTGCATGCAAAATTATTATCTTGATTCGATAAGCATTCTTACGCCGAAAATTATAAGGAATAAATCTAATTATTTATTGTTTGACAATAATATCCTGTGTTTATACTTAGTACATTTCATTGTTAATACAAAGAGTACATTGGTAATAGCAATTTAACTGTACAATACCGATATAGTTCGAAAGTGATTCACATTGACAATTTTAAGAGCATAATTAATAATAGTTAAACAGTATTGCTTCTTGTTTGTAGTATGTAGAATTTACAGGTGGAAGCAATGAAAAGTACGATAGTAGTAGTAGCAGGTGCAACGGGAAACCTTGGAGGAAAAATAGTACAGGCATTATTAGATAAAAAAGCAGATGTGCGTGCAGTGGTGCGCTTAGGCACAAGCGACCAAAAGGTCCGGGATCTTGAGTTAATGGGTGCATCTGTAGTAGAGGTTGATATGCAAAATGTAGCGGCAATTGCTGCAGCATGTTCAAATGCCTCCTGCGTTGTATCGGCATTGTCAGGTTTGCGAGACGTTATTATTGATACGCAAAAATTATTACTGGATGGCGCCTTGAAAGCAGGAGTTCCACGATTTATTCCTTCCGACTTTTGTCTTGATTTTACGCCATTTGAGCCTGGGGAAAATCGGAATCTTGATTGGCGAAGAGAATTTCATCTATATCTTGATAGTGCTCCGATCGCCGCTACCAGCATATTCAATGGTGCATTTATGGAATTGCTTACTGGCGACATGCCACTAATTCTCTACGGGCAAAAACGCATTCTATTCTGGGGCGAAAAGGCACATCGTATGCCATTTACCACGATTGCTGATACCGCAGAATATACCGCCAACGCAGCAATTGATTCAACTACACCACGGTATTTGCGAGTAGCAGGTGACCAGCGTAGCCCAATGGAATTCAAGCTAATTATGACAAAAATCACAGGCAATAAATTCCGATTATTTCGTGCCGGCAACAAACATGTTTTAAGTATTTTAATTAGAATAGCTAAGGTTTTTGCACCAGGAAAGGGCGAACTGTATCCTGCGTTCCAGGGCATGCAATACATGCGCAACATGATAGACAATCGATCTGATCTAAACGACGCTGACAGTAACCGTTATCACACCCAATGGACATCCATCAGCGATTACCTGCAAAAGTATTTTACAATAGCGCCGGAATAAATTGCTATAACAAAAGTCCCTATCCAAAAACAAAGATTATTGTTTACGTATTTTTATAACCCCGGTTTATGCTGGATGATTTAAAATTATGAAGACTGATTTACTGAAAATTATACCAGTGTTACCATCTTCCAATCTTAAAAGAGATATTGAATGGTATGAAAAGAAACTGGGTTTTACACAGCATTTTTCTGACGATATGTATGCAGTGTTATCACGGGAAGAATTAGTTATACACTTGCAATGGCATGCTGATACTTTCGACGATCCGTTATTAGGTGGTTCGGTCATCAGGATTTATGTGAAAAATATTAAGGCTTTATTCAACGAAATGATAGAGCGGGGAACAGTTACAAAGGCATCTTTTAAATCCAATACACCCTGGCAAACAAATGAATTTGGCTTTTACGATTTAAATAAAAATGCCATTTTTATAATGGAAGATGTGATCTCCGAAATTTAAAGGCGACTTGTTGCAGTACATTAAAAGCCACGGCCGGGTTGTAAAAATCTTCTGAATGGAAGAAAGTATCACCCGGATAATACCCCTAAAGCAATCCCTTGTGAATCCTGAGTATAATTATTAAAGAGCGGCGCAATAACTCTTTTAAGATTCTTGGTTTGTTGCAGTACTATAATTGTAAATTTAAAAACCCAACCATCCGGTAGTCCAAACATCTTACAACCAGGCTAATGAATTTACTTAAAGCTTTTTTTCAACAAAACGGATTTAATGATGCCGATACTGAATTGATTATTTCGAATTTCTCTTTTAAACAAATAAAAAAAGGAGAGCATTTTGTTGAAGACGGTAAAACCAGTAAATGGCTTGGATATATTGAACAAGGATATTTTCAATATTATATTAACCTTGAAGGAGAAGAAAAAACTACATATTCATTGGGGCCAAATAACCTGGTAGCCTCATTGGTAAGTTTTTTAAAACAAGTGCCCGCAAGAGAAAACATACGGGCGGTATCTAATAGTACCATGTGGATTATTAGCAAGGAAGCTTTTCAAAATCTAAGGAATGTTATTCCAGCTTTCAATCAATTTTATATTGGTTTATTGGAATGGCAGATCTGCTGTATCGAAGAAAGCCGGATTGATGGAATTGTGCTCTCTGCCCTACAGCGGTATGAAAAAATGCTAAATAAAGAGCCACAGATTATACAGCAAGTTCCGCTTCATTACCTCGCCTCCATGCTTGGTGTTACACCAAGGCATTTAAGCAGGATAAGAAATAATATCTGCTGATCCATTTATGGACTTTTGTCCTGTTTTATAGTTTGGGAAGAAGGCAGTTTTGTGTCATCAAAATAAAAAATGACATGAAACAGTTTATTGTATCGCTCCTTCTTATTTCAAGTTCTACTATCAGCTTTTCTCAAAGCAAATTTTCAAAACATGAAATTGCTATCAACGGGTTTCGAAATCCATCCATTGGTGTTGAATACCGCTATAAAGTGGTTTCCGTTCATGCTGGTTATTATCCTACCAATTTTAAGCCCGGGGTCACAACCAGCTTTGTAAGAACCGGGTTAAGCTTTTGGTTTTTGCCTGTTGGTAAGCAAGAAAATCCTTCTTCATTTTATGTTTCGCTGTCGGTTGCAACTGGTCTTAATAAGGACTACAGTGATCAAAATGCCGGTATGGCCGAAGGCGGCTTTAGATGGATGATTTACAAGGGAATCAATCTCCGTTTGGGCTTGACTGCTTTGGCTGCAAAGGGACATGATGTCAAGATCAACCCCACTCCTGGAATCAGCTATTCCTTTTTCTTTAATTAGTAAGTTTCATTTAAAATATTTTAAGTTTATGAAAACAGGAAAGTTAATTGGCTTGTTGCTGATACTAAGTTCCACCGGGGTTTTCGTCCCTTATACTATCCTGACGTTTACTTTTAATTACCCGAACATTTTAAGAGAAGAGACCGGGCTGGTATTAACCCGGTTTCATGCAGGTGGTAGCGGGCTAATTTTTACCTGGTTAGCCTTTGCTTTACTTGGGTCGCCACTAATAATCAGTTCTTCGCTTCTTGGGAAACAGTTGGAAAAACATTCAAAGCACATACGCTGGATCACCACTATTGGAATAGCAGGGGTGGTAGTACAAATGATTGGCTTATTACGCTGGGTATTTGTAGTGCCGGTACTGGCCAACCAATATGTATCAGCCCTGTTACCAGAAGAAAGACTAACTATTGTAATTGCCTTTAAAGTGATGCACCAGTTTGCAGGTGTTTTATTAGGGGAACATCTTGGTCAATTGTTTACGGTTTTATGGACTGTATTTACAACAGCCACATTATTAAAAACGGGTATTATTTCAAAGTGGCTGGCATGGTGGGGGTTTGTTGCTTCTTTTGTGTATTTTCTGGCACAAGCCGACTTATTAGCAACAGTTATACCATCATTCCCCCTAATTGAAAATGCAGGATTTATTGGAAGTACCCTTTGGCTGATATGGCTTATATTAGTTGGGATTGATTTCCTTAAAAAGGATCAGTTTCCCGGTAATTCACTGTGATCGTGAAAGCAACTTTTAAATCTTCTACATGTCGGTTTCAATTTTTTTAAACAGTAGGCGGAAATTGAGAAATATATGGTGGGTAGCGGTATTCTTCCTGGTTTTGGCAGTTTTTACTTTCCCGGTAATATTGCTTTCACAACAATACAAATTTGAGATCTCCATTTATTTGCAGGCAATCATCGTGCTAATTACATCTGTTATTTGCCAAAGAATGCGACGCCATTCGTTTAATGAATTATTAGGCACGCCCGGCTTTGGCTGGATAAAAGAGTTGTTTAAAGGTTTGTTATTGGGTGGAGGATTGATGTTTGCTCCCGCGATATGTTTGTGGTTGATGGGGGTTGTGAGCTGGCAACAACAAACCTTTGACGGGATGTCGTTAATAAATGCTACTGCCATTTTTGTTTTTGTGTCTATAGCAGAAGAACTCTTGTTTCGCGGCTTTGTATTTCAGCGCTTCGTTGGTGGTATTGGCATTTGGCCGGCACAAATAATAATGGCAGCTTATTTTCTGCTTAATCACATAAATAATCCCGGCATAGAAGGGAATATTAAACTTTTAGCGGGTTTTAATATTTTCCTGGCATCCATATTATTTGGATTTGCCTTTATTAAAACGGGAAGCCTTGCCATGCCAATTGGAATACATTTTATGGCTAATTGGACGCAGGGTGTTTTACTTGGCTTTGGCGTAAGTGGCAACGAGCAGGTCAGCTTTTTGAAACCGGTATTTAAAGAAACTTCTCCCTTGTTAACCGGTGGGAAGTTTGGACTTGAAGCCAGTCTGCCGGGATTGTTATTTCTTATTTTGTTTCTATTAATACTTTATAAATGGAAACCTGTAAGCAGGCCAAAAGATCGTGAAATAGTACCTTTTATTCCGAAAAAATTTATGGAAAAAAGTCAATAATATTCTAAAACCTGAGAAAGAAAAATTAAGTGAAAATCAAATTACTTACCTGCTTAAATAGTAGATAGTTTCCATATATCCAATGCCTCCGGCTTCAGCTTTTGTATAAAGTCTTAATTTAGTATCTGTAAGTTCCTCGATGTATCCCGAGTCGCCTTCGATCGTAATAATGGTGTCACTTTTTACCTTATACGCCGATACATTTTTATTTCCTTTGAAATTGGTTTCCATGTTGCCATCCGTCCCGAAGTTTATATAATCAGCAGCCGATCCTGCAATCGTTTGTTTGTTAGTTGTTCCATTTAAATGCTGGTTGATTGTAACACTATCGATCTGCCATTTACCCTGAATTTTTGCCGCTGTTGCAAAACCGGGATCATCGTTGTTTTTTTTACAGGAGACAAATAAAACGCTTAGGGAAATGAGGATTGCATAGAAGCCTTTCATGATTGAAAATTTCATTTGAAGAGGTGAAAGCATGGCAAGAGGCTATCAAATAATTAACATCACAGAAGTTAATAATCATTAAAAAGACGTGCCATAACAGGCACAGTCTTCCAGGCTTGTATATATAAAAAGCATATTATTTAAATGGAAACGGCATAGTAATTAATGTTCTAATTCCAATAGCCGTTCTATAATCGTTGAGTATTACTGGCAATGATTTACGCTTTACGATTTTTTACAAAGTTGAGCTCGTGGAACGAGGGGATTGATGTAAGAAAAATCCTTGCGCTAACAGAAAAAACCTGTTCAAATGCAAAACAATAATTTAAAATAACATTGGCCAGCTATAAAGTTTGGATGAATATTTTCCACAAATCGTATAGTTAACTGGTTATGTATGGGAAGAAAATATTGAAATGAAAAACAGATACTTATATAAAATAATATAATTTTTGAATCAGAAATTGCGGATTGATACTTTTTTAAAAGGCGTTCTATTGTAATGCTAAACCTACCTGGTAAAAGTACGAATCCATAAATCTTCTACTTTTTTTCGCGCCCATTCCGTTTTACGAAGAAAAGTAAGGCTTGATTTGATACTTGGATTGCTTTTAAAACTGTTGATGTTTATTTCATCTGCGAGGCCACTCCATCCATAATGCAACTGGAGATCGGTGATTATTTTTTCGAGCGTAATGCCATGAAGGGGATTATTCTTTTGTGTTTCTTCCATATAACCGGTAATAATAAAACATAATAAAACTGCCTGTTTCAATAAACAGGCAAAGAGCCATTTAGAAAAAAATCGCCCTGCAGTTACTGCAGGGCGATAAATTACAATATCATAAAATTCCAGTAAAATGGTTTACTTAACAGCAACCTGTTCTACTATCCGCCCCTGCGGGAACCCGTATTGGTTTTTTTCTTTACAAAAGAAGTAGCTGCTTTACCTGGTTTTGCTATAAATTTTGAACCCTGGCTGTTGGATGGTGCTTGTTTTTTTCCTTTTGCACCTTTATCATTTTGTGGAGATAACAAACTCATGGTTGAATAATTTTTATGTTGTTCAAATGTAGGGTTTTTACCAAGGCGTGGTTGCTGCACATTTTCATCAGCTATATTTTAACAGAAAATGCATTTAGCATATTACAGGTAGATTATACCGCCTGGGGCTTTGCGCAAGTGATGGTGGCAAGTACCCCGCAAAGCACCGCCACGGTGCTGCGGAGTACTGCCGACCAGCACGACCCCGCGGCCGCAACCATTATGATTGTGAAGAAATTTCAGCCGCGGGGATGCGCCCACCTTGTATTTGGCCTTATAAAAGGCTAAACGGCCCGATTGGAACCGGAGCATTACTTTTACCGCCCATGTGGTATTTTACAAATAGCAGCAGGATCTTTATCACCTGCAACAAAAGGTTGTCTCCCTACCTGAAAAAAGAGGTTGAAAGTTTAGGTTACGAAGTTCCGGATATGTTATCGACCGGTGTTTGGTTGAACGGCACCATGAAAGATTGTATTAAGCTGAATCTAAACCTGCGCACCGGCAGCCTGGTGATGTATTCGCTGAAGCAATTTACCTGTGACAGCCCGGAAGAGCTGTATGCTGCGGCCCAGCAGATCGCCTGGGAAAAGATTATCCCGGAAGATGGCTATTTCTCAGTAAGCAGTAATGTATACCATCCCAGTATTTCTACCGATTTGTTTGCTAATGTAAAAATTAAAGATGCTATTGTTGATCGTCTTCGGGAGAAGACCGGCAAGCGGCCCGATACAGGCCCTTTACTGGATCAAACAGTGATCTATCTTTTTTGGAAAGATGACAAAGCCGAATTGTTTATTGATACATCAGGTGAAACCCTGGCTAAACATGGTTATCGTAAAATACCCGGTAAAGCACCGATGCTGGAAGCACTTGCTGCTGCAACGTTGCTGGCCACCAAATGGAACCATCAATCACCTTTTATAAATCCCATGTGCGGTTCGGGAACACTGGCTATTGAAGCAGCTATGCTGGCCACTAAAAGAGCACCGGGATTGTATCGCAATAACTATGCTTTTATGCACCTGATTGGATATGAAGAAGCTATGTTTATAGTAGAAAAAGATTTGATTACCGGCCAGGTAACAGAAAGAAATGATCTTACAATAGTGGCTACCGATATCAGCGAGGATGCTATTAATATTTCGAAGATCAATGCAGGTATTGCAGGTGTTGAAAAGTACATACAATTCAGTGTATGTGATTTTGCTGAAACACCCATACCGGAAACTTCTGGCGTGGTAATGTTTAACCCGGAGTACGGGGAGCGGCTTGGCGAAGAAGCAGCGCTGGAAGCAATTTATTCCAGCATTGGTGATTTTATGAAAAAACAATGTAAAGGTTATACAGGATATGTGTTTACCGGCAACCTGGATCTTGCAAAAAAGATCGGACTTAAAGCGGCCCGACGTATTGAATTTTATACTGGTAAAATTGACTGCCGGCTGCTGGAGTATGAATTGTATGCCGGTAGTAAGAGGTAGGCAGAGGGTGGTTCGGTAACTTAAGTTGATGGGCTGTGTCCATCGATGACTTGCAGCGCCCTCTAGGGGCTACACCCTTGGTTGATATACAGCGTCCTTTCAGGGCTGAGGGAGACCTAATAACTCTATGGCTGTGCACATCGATGACTTACTACGTCCGTTTTAGGCTGGTGATCCATGGGCTACACCCATGGTTGATATACAGCGCCCTTTCAGGGCTGAGGGAGACCTCTTGATTCGAAGGCTTTGCCCATCGATGACTTACTACGTCCGTTTTAGGGCTGGATATCCATGGGCAATATCCATGGTTGATATACAGCGCCCTTTCAGGGCTGAGGGAGACCCTTAACTCAATGGCTGTGCACATCGATGACTTACTAAGTCCGTTTTAGGCTGGATATCCATGGGCTGTACCCATGGTTGATATACAGCGCCCTTTCAGGCTGAGGGAGACCTCTTGATCCGAAGGCTGTGCCCATTGATGACTTACTACTTCCGTTTAGGGGCTGGATAACCATGGGCTGTACCCATGGTTGATATACATCGCCCTTTCAGGGCTGAGGGAGACCTCTTGATTCGAAGGCTTTGCCCATCGATGACTTACTACGTCCGTTTTAGGCTGGTGATCCATGGGCTACACCCATG
>JAZKGP010000023.1:222017-226561 GCA_040385845.1 Bacteroidota bacterium
CGCCCTTTCAGGGCTGAGGGAGACCTCTTGATTCGAAGGCTTTGCCCATCGATGATTTACTAAGTACGTTTCAGGGCTGGTGATCCAGGGGCTACACCCATGGTTGATATACAGCGCCCTTTCAGGGCTGAGTGCTGGAAACCTCAAAGCCCTGAAAGGGCGCTGTCCCTAAGCACTGGCTAACAGCCTGTGCTTAATTGGTATTGAGCCTGAAGGGCCGTTGTATTTATTGCAAGTTGTCAGATTTGCAGTCACGAACAGGACATGACCAGTATGCCATAATTTTTGAAACATACACCTGTCTCCTGGCCCAACATTAATCTTAAATATTAATCCCAAACATAGCGTTCATCATATTCAACTCTACATTTTTTAAGGATAGCCCTGTATTCATCCTGGAACGATTTTCGGCTATGATGTTCGTGTTGTTTTTGTATGTAATTTATGGTTCTGTCAACCCGTCCGGGGCTTACCGAAAAAGCACCATAACCATCCTGCCAGTAGAAATTATATAAAGATTCATCCTGTGTTTTTATCCATTTGGATGAATGCGATTTAACCTTTTCCAATAATGTCATCAGTGCTATTTTTTTTGATAACATGCATAATATATGGATATGATCGGTATAGCCGCCAACAGCGAGCACAGGGCAATCTAATTGCCGGCAGGTGCCACCTAAATAACTGTGTAGCGCCTCTTCGTTCGGTGCTTTAATAAGCGGTTGCCGATACTTAGTGCTAAATACAATGTGTAGATAGTTTTTGGTTAGGGATTGTGACATGGCTGGGTTTTTTTACGATGGGCTATACCCATCGTTGATGACCGACAGGCTATGCCCATCGTTGATGCCGATGGGCTGTACCCATCGTTGATGAACAGCGCCCTTGCAGAGCTAATTTAACCTGAAAAGTGTAGCTCTTCCTATGCTTCTTTTGCAGGTGTGCTTGCTTTTATTTCTGCAACTACTTTTTCACGCATGTATTTGAATTCTTCCCAGTTGTATGCCTCAAATACTTTCTTAACACCATCCACCCATATATCGCCACCAAGAAAAAATATTTTTGCTGCCAGCGCACCCTGGATAAACAGCTTTTTTTGTTCTTCGTAACCCATTCCGAAATTTAACCAGTTAAATCCTGATACATCTACGTGTGCAATACTTTTTTCGTAGATCTCGTTTCGCTTTAAAAAATCACGGTCGTAATAAAAACGAATGGTGCTAAAAACATTTCCAATAAAACGCATCAGGTTTGGTTTCTCCTTGTTTTCTTCGCCAGGTTCAATATGGTCTTCATCTTCCAGCTTAACCCCAAATGTAGGCATACGAGCTACCTTGATATTTGGATTGTGAAATACATTTATGGGGAAATTGGAAAGTATACCACCGTCTACAAAACTTACCACCTTACTGTTAGTATTTGTTTTATCAGCCGCTGCAGCCTTCAATTGTTGCAGGCGACTATGGTCCTGAACGCTTTGAGAAACCGTAACTTTAAATGGCTCAAAAAAGATAGGAATCGCCATGGATGCACGCACGAAATCAGCCGGGTTAACAACATTGGTATCCGTGTAATAATCCTTGGCCATCAGTGGGAATTCCACTTTGGTTTGAGTAGTAATATCACTTGCCACAATCGTGAGATAAGGGGCTGCAATGATGTTATTGTCCCCGGGAATATTCTGGGCGATCCTTTCTTCGCGAAGGGTTAAGTTCTCGGAACGTTTCTTCATTACATCTTCCAGGTCGCAGGTGTTTTCAATTTTGTTTCTTTTCAGAATGTCTTTCATCCATGCATGAAAACTTCTTCCTGGGTTAATGCCATAACTCGACCTGGCAAATTTATACCGAAAGTAGACGAAGAGGATGCCGAATAAGATCAATAATAAAACAGCTATTAGTGCAATGGATTTGAACAGGTTTGAAAAGGAGATCAAAGCCTGGTTATACAATGTATCTGCATTAATAAATAAGGGAATTAAGACTGCATAGATGGCATATAAAACAGGTACAGCCAAAGCAAAAATTAATAGCCATTTAAAGAGAGTTTTGCCGAAAGGCTGGTTGATAAAAACTTTAATCAGCCACTTGGCAAACCAATGTCCGTCTACCAGGTTCCAAAGGTTAAAATCAAGCATTTCCTGCAGGATGATTTCCGACTGGTATTCAAATTTTTCCTGCTTGTAATTTTCTTTGTCAACAGATGCAAGCATCATTGTATTTATAGCTCCCGCGCTGGTGCCTGCCAGTTTCAAAAAACGAAATCCCAGTTTTTCCATTACATAAGTATAACCTACGAGCCCAACACCCAGCATACCTCCGCCTTCCTGCACATAATTTACATATTCGTAGGTACGGCCATTTTCCTCCTTTACAAGATCACTGTAAACAGGCCGCTTACCATATTTCTTAAGCAGCTCAACTTCGATTTCTGCTACAATGTTATCAGCCCCGGTTTCTGTTATAAATTGTTTGTAGTGCTTTTTATTTGATTGCATGGTAGTGAAAGGTTTGGTTTGTAATATAGTGGATGACGTTGTTATAAGCAAGAACATAAATAGCAAAGGGTTGTATGTAATGAGCAAAGCGCAGGAAAATCCATCCAGTCTAAAATAAAATGTATCGGCTTTTTACGGACTGTTGCTTTTTCTGGAAGATTTAATATGATTACAGCCAGATTTTTGGTTTATAAAATCATCTATTGCCAACTACGGTTAATTTTACCGCAAACTGCTTTACATGCCCGAAGAATTGGATCTTGAAAAAGAAATGTCGCTGAATGAAAAATTTGAGCAGTTAATAGCATCTGACGACAAACTGGCTATCAGCGAATTTTTAAATGATCAGAATATCAGTGATGTGGCAAACCTCATCTACGAGTTTCCTGATTACGAAACCCAAATCATTGCCAGCCTCAGTATCCACAGGGCTTCGAGGGTATTCAAAATTCTCGACCTGGCCGAACAGAAGCGCATTATAAAAGAGCTACTCCCCTTTAAAACTGCGGAATTATTAAATGAATTGCCGGCTGATGACAGGGTAGATTTTTTGGAAGAGTTGCCCAGCAGCGTGGTGCGTGAGCTTATTAAACTCTTAAATCCGGAAGAAAGAAAAATAACGCTTAGCCTGCTCGGTTATCCCGAAAACAGCGTGGGCAGGCTAATGACCACCGATTATGTTTACGTATATGAACATAATACCGTAGCCGAGGCCATTGAAACCATCCGGCGCTATGGTAAAGATTCTGAAACAATCGATGTGATCTATGTCATCAACAGCAAAGGCATTTTGCTCGATGATATCCGGATCAGGGATATCATACTTTCATCACCAGATAAACTCATAAGTGAGTTAATGGACGACCGGGTGATTGTTTTGCATGCCAACGATGACCAGGAAACGGCCAGCACCGTTTTTAAAATGAATAACCGTGTGGCCTTGCCGGTGGTAAGCAAAAGCAATAAACTACTTGGCATAGTTACCATTGATGATATCCTTTGGGTGGCCACCGAAGAATACAGCGAGGATATGCAAAAAATGGGTGGTACCGAAGCACTCGATGAACCTTATTTGGATACGCCTATTTTCAAATTATTCAGAAAAAGGGTAGGCTGGCTGGTGATATTATTTATCGGTGAAATGCTTACAGCAACAGCTATGAAGTTTTTTGAAGGAGAAATTGCAAAGGCAGTTGTGCTGGTGCTTTTTATTCCTCTTATTATCAGTAGCGGCGGTAATAGCGGAAGCCAGGCCAGTACTTTGATCATCCAGGCCCTGGCAACAGGGGATGTAATTATTTCCGATTGGTGGCGGGTTTTCCGCCGCGAATTGATTAGTGGCATTTTATTGGGAAGTGTGTTGGGACTGGTAGGTTTTTTTCGCATTATCGTTTGGAGCAGCATCTTCCCGGATGTATACGGCGAGCATTCGTTGCAGGTTGGATATGTGGTAGGGTTTGCCTTATTAGGGGTGGTGCTTTGGGGTACCTTAAGCGGTAGTATGTTGCCCTTGCTTTTAAAACGGCTGGGAGCGGATCCAGCAGTGAGTTCGGCGCCATTTGTGGCCACTCTGGTAGATGTTACCGGCCTGATTATCTATTTCTCCTTTGCTTATTTATTTTTACAGGGGTTGATGCTATAATCTCTACAAATTATCATCGCTGCATAAGATCATTTTTTTAAGTCAAATACAATTTGGTGACCAGCAGAAGGAAAAGTACCCAGCATCGTTGTGACTTGCCCGCCCTGGCGCTTCCGTGTAGACACAAATACACTGAAACACGGATAAAACAGATAATGCATATAAAAAACCGGATCTATTTTCTGCAAAGCAGAAATATCCGTTTGAAAGACCTCATAAGCACATTTCGGATTTAACTATTGTCTTGTTGGTGCGATAATTAGTCCGTGTTTATCGATACAATCCCGCCTCATCAGTGTTCCATACTTGCTAAAAAGATGTGTCCACACGGTAGGCCCTGGCGGGGTCACTTGTAAGCTCCCCCGAAAATAGTACGTTTTGAAAGTAGACGAAAAGTTTAATTTT
>JAZKGP010000024.1:0-53829 GCA_040385845.1 Bacteroidota bacterium
GCCACTAAAAAGCATTGGCAATACCAATTGATATGTACTTGCTCGGTGGCTTACGGGCCGTCTACTCGATTGGCGGTTCGTGCTTACTTCTGAGAAAGGTATGCTGTAATAGTTTCAATCTTTGTCCCTTCGTAATTTCTAATGTCGAGAAGGTCTTTGTCACCTGTGATTAGGTGTGTTGCTTTGCCGTCAACTGCAAGCGACAAGAGAAAGTTGTCTTTCGGATCCCTGCAGGCATTAGCAGTGCTTACAACAACAACAAATTCAGCACGCAAACTCAACTCTTGCAACAACTCTCGCAGATCAGTAATTGAAAAATATTTTTTGAATTTCGGTCTCCTTGCCACTTCAATGAACTCGTCAAGAAGTTCTTGGCTGAAAAGCAATGTAATGGAGCCATCTGTAAATAGTGTGTCAAGCCTGGAAAAGTCTCTGGTCAGCAAAAAACTAATCCAAAGGTTTGTGTCAATAATGACTCTATCCTTTGTTTTTGCCATACCGCTTTGCTCTTACGGTTTCTACTTCTTGTGTGATATCGTCCAATGAAGGCGGGTTATCAGCTGCTTTTAAACGCAAGTTGTTAAAAGCTTTTAAAAAATTGTCTTCAGACGTTTGTTTTATAGAAATAAGCTTAAGGTCAGCAAGGTCTTGCAACAGCTTGGTCGCTTTCGGATTCAATATGTTTACTTGATACGTCTGCATAAGCCAAATATAAGAAAATCTCTTTGTTTCGTAGAGTGTCTTAGCATGACCGCCAACGGCAAAGTGTTTACGATCTGGCGATAATAGAATTACTGTCGCCGGGTTAAAGATATAAAAGCCAAATTGAAAAATTTCTGCTGAAGGAATTCCAGAAGGTATCATATTGCAAACACCTTTGTTGGCGGCGGTGGTGATTAATCGCTTCCCTCTGCAGAGATAACTGTTTGTACAGCATTCTTTAGTTTAGGTAGGTCATCTATAATAATTTGCCAAATGAGTTGGCTATCGATTCCGAAATACTCATGGACTAATATATGTCGCATTCCGATAATTTGCCTCCATTGAATATCTGTAAACTTGTTTTTGGTTTCTTCAGAGATGTAATTTGCTGCTTCTCCAATGATTTCAATTTGTTTGATTGATGCAAAACGCATCATTGAATTTTCAAGAAATTCCTCAAGACTGACATTGGTAGTATATTTTTCAATTTCGGAAATTGATTCTAATATGTGAAGTAGTCTTTGCGAATCCCCAATCTTACCTTTCATAAATAAGTTTTTTATCATTATTTATGAAGGGAAGAATATATTTAGAAACAGCATTGCTAGAGACTATGTCTATTTTCTTATGGAGCCGTTCTTCTAGATCAAACTTCATGTTTATAAATCCCAAACCGATATGTTTGGAATAATCAAGTTCAACAAGAATATCCACATCACTTTCGTTTGAACCTTCGTTTCGGGCATAGGAGCCGAAAAGAAACGCCTTCAAGACTGGCTTGTCCTGAAAGTAGTCTTTTATAACTCTTATATCTTCGGTCGATAGTTCCATTTGGCAAAAATAAGATTTTATCTTGACGCCCCAATACCATTGCCGCCAACGGCAAAGTGTTTGCGATATGGCGACAATAGAATTACTGTCGCCGGGTTAAAGATATAAAAGCAAAATTATTATTCTTCCGTTGAATGTGTTCCGTATGCCGACATATTTGCAAACACCTTTGTTGTGAGTATAAGATCTGCTCGAACTCGCTTTTGAGTTGAATTTTATGTTAGGTTGAAAATGCAAACTAAAGCAACCTTTTCAAAGTCTTTGTAAAACACCATTCAAGATATGTACTAATACCAAAAAAGAAAGGAAATCTTCCAGTCTTGGACGTGGAATGATACTTGAAATTTATTAAGATTTTACCACTTTCGGGTATGATTGTCGGATTCAAGAAATTTAGAATATATTTATTTAAACTCAAGTAAATATTAGTTGAGCCTTTTTTAAAATGCCAATTTAAAGTATCAAGGGTCGCTGCTGCCAAATCAAAATTTCCACTCTTTGAAAGACCTGTCTCAATTTCCTTTAAATTGTCGTCCCGCCACTGAAAATATGCAACAATCGCTATACAGAGAGCAGCGTAAGGGTAAGAGAAGTTTACCAAATTTAATTTCATTAGTAAAAGAATACCTATTGAAATCATAATCGAACTCGTTAAAAATCCGCCCATTACAATATCATACCAATAATCCATTGACCTTGGTTGTCTTAAATTATTTCTCAATTTCGCATTAGTGGTTTCCATAAGTTACGCACAACGGACAGGGCTTGCTGCTGTGCTGGTATTCATTGAACGTCCAGCCCGGAACCGCTGCTGATTGAAAATATGTAGATGAAGATATCAACAAAAAGACAAATAGAATTATGTAGGCTTGAACAACTGCTGATAGCGAACAAAAAGATGAGAAAATATTCGTCAGCCATCATAGCAGCAAACCTCCTGTTGTACGTTCGCCCTATCTCCGCTGTCATCTATAATGTAGGTCTGTGTCTAACCTTAGAGTGTTGCCTGTGCGTTGGCACAAGGCAGGCTCTTTTGCAAGGTTGGCTTTTGTGTGTCGGCTTTGTGTGCCTTGCAAATGTGCCTGACTTGGAGCGTCGCCTTGTTAGTGTGGTCGTGTCATTGAAATTGCTGTCTGGGTGTCAAAGCACTAGTTCGTGTCTGCTTTCCAAATATTAAATTGTCTAAAAATAATTTTTGATAGTTCGGCTATACGTTTACTATACTTATACTCGATAACATTATCCCGCCAATGAAACCCCAATCAATTTACCAATACCAAATGTTATAGCTGCTGCAATCAAACCAAATATTACCTGTCGGAAACCAGAGAACCAAATACTTTTACCTGTAAACAAGGTGATGGCCGAGCCAATTAAAAACAAACCTGCTGCACTACTGATAACACTAATAATTATTGCTGTAACACCACTTGTAAACATAAAAGGAATCACTGGTATTACTGCACCAATAGCAAAAAGTATAAAGGAATAAACAGCAGCTTCCATAGCAGAGCCTTTCAGTTCTTCCGCATTGATGCCCAATTCTTCTTTAACCAATATTTCATGTGCATGATTTTTATCCAGCATAATTTCAGCCGCCATTGCATTCGCCTGGTCTTCCGGTATGCCTTTAGCAATATAAATTAATGCCAGTTCTTTTTGTTCTCCTTCGGGATTTGTTTCCAGTTCATCCATTTCCAACTGCATCTGGTTTTCATGCAATTCCTGTGAACTTTTAACAGAAATCCATTCACCTAAAGCCATTGATAATGCACCAGCTAATAGCCCTGCAACACCAGCTAACAAAACACCTGAACCGCCTGCGGTTGCTCCGGCAATGCCCATTACCAAACTAAAATTAGAAACCAACCCGTCATTTCCACCCAGTACTGCTGCCCTTAACGCATTGCCACCAACAGAGCGGTGCCTGCTTTCAAATTTTGCCACATTACTTCCAGTAACTTTAGATTCATTTTCTAAAAGTGAACGTAGGATTTTTACATGATTGGTTTCGCTGCCAGTAATAGGCAGCTTGTTTTTATTTTTGGCATTAATAACGGCAGAGGAAATACTTTTTTCAGTATCCATCAATACTCCTAACACATAATCATAACCAAAAACTTTACCGATAGTATTAAGCGCCTTTGCCCGGAATGATGGTGGTGGAAATACTGTAATTGAATCAGGATGCATTTTTTTCAAAAATGCTTCCGCATGACTTTTTTCAATAGCACTCATTTGCCTGAAAACATTTGCAACCGTTTCATCTGTTTCGGCATCTGCCAATTTATTATACAGAAAGCAAGCATCTACTTCTGTTTGAAGATTTTTATTTGAAAGAGTAGCCATTATTTAATTATTGATTTTAAAATGTAAAATGAATCCCTCAATCGTAAGAAGGATTCATTTAGTGATATCTGAATATTAAAACGGGACTGTGTTGTTAATCATTATCCTTTTCTCCCCCTTCGGCACTACCATTGCTTTGAATGGCACCGTTGGCAATTTCAGTGTGTCTTACCTGTCCCCCAAGGTAGCCTGTTCTGGCAACCAGTCCAAAACTTACAAGCGAAATAATAAGAACCACTATAGATGTTGATTTCATCAACGAAATTTTAAAACGGCTTACTACCAAGGCTACTATTGACATTACTCCTAATGCAATCAAACTAATCAAAGCATACATCGCAGAGTCTTCATGCAGCTTAATCATATTCTCTGATACACCTTGAATATTTTCTACTGCTTCTTCAGCACTTTCACCTGTTAAATAAGCTATACCTGCACCAATTGCCGAAATAATGAAAATAAAATATGCCGTATTTTTTGTTTGGTTACTCTTTACCCAAAGTCCAAAGCCCAATACAAGGGCACCCAATATGGAACCGAAAACCGGAAGATGTGTGATAAGCAAATGCAAATGTACCTGGCTCATAGTTGTAATTTTTAAAATGAAGTAATTTTAATAAATTTCTCGCCGCCTGTCATTGAAATTCCGCAACGGGCAGGTGCTATTGTTTCATAAGTATTACCACAGGTAGGGCAAACATAGAATACGGTTGACAAAGTATTTACTGTATTGTTTTGCAAAGCAGTTAGTGCTGCCTCATAAAACACTTTATGCTTTTTCTCTGTTTTGTAAGCATAATTTAAACTTATCATCGCTAATTGATTACCGTCTTCGTTGGCTGCCGTTAAAAACTCAGGATACATAGTAGTGACCTCGTAAGTTTCACCTGTAATTGCATCCTGTAAATTTTCTTTAGTCGTTTTAACAGTAAACTCTGGTTTGATAACCGGAACACTTACTCCAGATTCCTGCAATACAGCTTTATGATTTTTGGCATGAATATTTTCTGCGGTTGAAGCTGCCTTAAACAGCAAAGCAATCTGATGGTATCCTTCCTGCTCAGCTTTTTTTGAATACGCCGCATACTTTGCACTGGCAGATGTTTCACCTTTGAAAGCAGCTTGCATGTTTTCTGTAGTTTTTGCATTTGCATCAGTGTTGGTTACATAGCTCGCAGTTTTTGCAATAGTAGTCTTTTCATCTTTTTCATTCTCTTCTGCTTCGTTCTCCTTTCCTTCATTTTCACCACTTTCTTTTGTTGCCTTTTGGGTGGCTGTGTCTGCATTATTCTGTACTGGGGCTTTCATTGCAGCATCTGTATTATTGCTTCCACAAGAAGCAAGAAAAATACTTCCTGCGGCTAATACTGTTACCGGGATAATTAATAGCTTTTTCATTTTACTTTGTTTTATATGTTTTTGAATAATTTATAAAACAAATGTGCTATTACAGCCCTTTAATCTGCCTTTGCAGTTTCTTAAGATTGGCTAAAGATTATGTAGAAATTTCAGAGAAAATGTAGTGCTATCCAAAGTACTGCTAACAGCGATTGTAATATGTTGCAGGTCTGCCAGTTTTTTTACAATGGCAAGCCCCAAACCGCTCCCTGGTACCATGGAATTTCTTGAATTATCGGTACGATAAAACCGGTTAAATAATAGCGGTAATTGTTGTTGCGTAATTCCTGTACCGTCATTTGTAATAGATAGGGTGTGAGTGTCATTAACCCAATTAAAACTAATTTTCCCATTAACAACACCGTATTTTATAGCGTTACTAACAAGATTATCTATGATTACAGAAAAGAAAAAATTGTCTGCAAGTATCGAAACGGATTCAGCAATAGATATACTTACAAGCATTCCTTTCTGCTGAATTTGCTTGTCGAATTTTAATTCGGCTTCTTTCAATATTTTATATAGATTAAGTTGTTCTTTTTTTACGGAACCAGATTCAAGACGGGCAAGCTGCAAAAGTTGGTCGAGCAAGTGATTAAGCCTGTCTGTTTGATTAATTACTTCTTTTATTTTTTCTTCATACTGCTCAGGCTCTCTTTTTTTGCGAAGCAATACTTCCAGCGTACCACGAATGGCGGTAAGCGGTGTCCTTATTTCATGCGAAGCATCGGCGGTAAATTGTTTTTGTTGCTGAATGCTGCTGTCTATCCTGCTCAGTAATTCATTAATTGTACTTGCTAGCTGGTAAATTTCATCTTCATTTTCTGGCAATGGCAACCGGGTATCCATGTTTGAATCATTAATGCCTGAAGCGGCACGAATTAGTTGATTAACTGGTGCTATAGCTTTTGAAGCTGCAAAATAGATAACCCAATAAAGTACCAGCAAAAGAATGGGAAAAGAAGTGCATAGGGTAATAAGCAGATTGTTCAATACATAGTATGACTCTTGTTGAGAGACACCAACGGTTAATTGACCGATAATTTTTCCATTGTCGTTTTTAATAGGAAATTGTCCAAGCCGAAGTCTTTGTTTATCAATCTGGGTATTATAGAAATATCCTTTTTCGTTGCTTGGGTTAAATAAAAAATGATTCGATTGTAGGTTAGCCGATTTGAATATCATCTTTTCCTTGTTATCAACTATTTGAATAAAAGTTGGATTGACTTCTACTTTCTTATGTTCAGCTTCTTCCCATTCGGGCATTTTGTTGATGATGATACTATCAGCTTTCCAGTCAAGGGTGTTTAATATTTCTTCTTTTTCAAGTAAAATATCACTATCAAGATGGCGGTAAGAACTTGCATGTACAACTAAATAGATAATAACAAATACTATAGCTGTTGTAATTGCTACAGCAAGTGTATTAAAAAGTGCAATACGTTTCTTAAAACTAAGTTTCATTAGTTATCATTTACACGGTAGCCTACACCACGAATGGTTTGAATGAATGATTCCCTATCTTTTGTATCTAATTTTTTTCGCAGTGCATTTATAAATACATCAATAACAGAAGTGTCTTTGTCAAAATGTATGTCCCATATTTTTTCAATAATTCTTGTGCGTCTGCATACCTTTCCTTTATTCCGCAGTAGATATTCTAATAATGCAAATTCTTTTTGGGTAAGTTCAACGGCTTGTCCGTTTTTTGTTACCTGATGAGCTTCTGCATTCAATAGTATGTTCCCAGATTCAAAAATATTTTGCTCGCCTGTTTTATTCCGCAGCAGCACCCTTATACGGGCTAATAATTCTTCAAATGCAAAGGGCTTTTTTAAATAATCATTGGCTCCGGCTTCTAATCCAAAAACAGTATCATCAACTGTATCTTTAGCAGTTAAAAAAATAACAGGGATAGCTTTGTTTTCTTTGCGGATATTTCTGCAAATTTCTATACCACTAACGCCGGGCATCATCCAGTCCAGTAGTATAATATCATATTCATTTAAATTAGCCATTGCCATTTCAAGAGCTTCTCTGCCATTGGTAGCTAAATCAACTGCAAAGCCTTCTTCTTCTAAGCCCTCTTTTAAAAAGCCTGCAATTGCTGTTTCGTCTTCTGCTAAAAAAATTCTCATGTTATTAAGATAAAGAAAAATTACCCGTTGTACTTATTTCTCATCAAGGCTTGAAAAATCCGGCAACGCAAGTTCTACACCAGCACCGTGCTTATATACTAATTGTCCTCCCAAATATCCTGTTCTGGCAATACTGCCTATCACTCCAGTAAAAAGTAAAACGCCAATAATTCTTAGCCAACCTTTGTTGAATTTCAAGAAATAAATCACTCCATACAGCAAAGCAGTAATAATGGTTAGCCACAACGAAATTATTGCCGCTTGCTCATGTAGTTCCATTGCCTTGTTTAATGGACCTTCCTCCATTCCTTCTCCGGCAGCATTACCCGCAAGATAAGATACTACAGTACCCAGCATACCTAGTAAGAGTAAGTAAAATGCGGATTGACGAAAAAATTCTTTTTTATAAAAGAAGCTTGTCACTTCAAATAAAAATGCCACCAATAATAAAGCGATGGGGAAGTGAACTACCATTGCATGCAGATGTGTTGAGGAAATCATAATTGTAATTTTTTACAAAGATGATGTGACGGTATTTTGCAATGGCTTAGTCCTTTCTTAAGGTTAGCTTAAGAAAACTCAATAAAAGGTACAAAGTGCAACAAATAACGGGCGGTGGGTGGGCATGGGGTGTTTTGTCTGACTGAGTTAAAAGACTGTTTACCGTGTGTTGGCGATTGCAGCTCTTTTGCAAGGTTGGCTTTGTGTGTTGGGTTTTGTGTGCCTTGCAAATGTGCTGCCTTGTGCGGTTGCCCATAAGAGACTTTGCATTGAATGCTTTTTGTCACTTGAAGACGAGCGGAATTTCGTTTAGGGTGACGTACAACATTAGTATTGTGCACAGGCACAATTTAGGATTAATATTGATTATCACCAATCTACATGTTGACAATCATAATTGTTTGTTGCGCAAATTCTTACGACATCAATTATGGCAACCTGGTAACCCATTCCATTTGTTCGGAAGCGAGAGCAAGTATTGAATAATTCGATGGGTAGTTGTAATTACCGGGCATAAACAGTTTAAAAAGCTGTTCGATTGATGAAAGTACCATTAATCGGTTTGATCTTTTGTAAACTCTTTTTTAAAGACGTAATGATAAACCATCGGACCTGTTCCGTTTGATATGGGAAATGCATTTACCAGTTTCCATCCTTCTTTGCCCAAAAAATTTACGGCATCAATCACTGAATTGAATTTTTTAAATCTCCCGTAATCGTCTTTCATACGATGGTCTTTCCAAATACTTCTAAGTTCTCCGTAATCTATATCAATGGTTACTTTGTTGCTTAGCAACCTACTGTTGCAACTACTTCACAATACTGCTCCACTTTGGTTGTGTCCTGTTGCGCATTTACAGTTAATGCGAAAAATAAAATGCAAAAAATAAAAGTTAGTGATTTCATTTTGTTATTTATTATTTGACAATATTGAAAATGCATGGAAGATTTCTGGTGAACTGATGCGTGTCTCACGCACCGGAACTAAACAATCATTAATAAAAGCCAGTGGTGTAAAGGCCTTCCGGTGCGTGAGACACGCACTAGTGCGATGGGACCCCCACCAGTGCAATGAATTTGGTTCTGCAAAGCCGAATATACTGTAAAGCTCGTTACAGGCGGCCGGCCGGATAATTTCCGGAAAAAGCCGCTCCTCAAAAAAAAAGTTGTCACCAACCACCCTGTCACCACATTCGTTGGTGACAACCCTGTTGGTGACAGGTTTGTCACCAACGAATGAAAAAAAAGTTGGTTGGTGACAACATTGTCACCAGCCAACGAAAAATATTTCGGGTGGTGACAAGTTTTGCGTAGATGGAGCTATCTTTAAAGCACTTAAAACCCCGGCTCTTTATGCAACTAGCCATCCAGCTCCGCGACTCTCTTGGTCTTAGCCAGCAACAGCTGGTAAATTTTGCCGGTGGCGATCGTAGCCAGCTTACGAGGGCCGAAGGGGGCCAAAGAAGTTTGACGGCAGATGCCGTTATCAACATCTTAAAAATGCACAAGGTGAATGCTGCTTTGCTGCCAACCGAAGATGTGCAGCAGCTACCAATAGACCTGGTGGCATCCTGGCAACTACAGGCTGAAAAATGCCGGCTGAAACTGCCGGTCCTGGAAGGCAAACTGGCAGCAATGAAAGCCAGTTATACAAAAGCCCGCCGCTTACAACAATTTACGCAACAACTGAAAACAACAACTGCAGGCGAATTAACGGGCAGGCAGGTGCGATGGATCGATGAACAGGAATACCAGGCAGGTAAAACGATGGAGTTCTACGGGATCACCCGTCAAAAGTTGCTGGCAATTGAGATAGCCATGCTACAGGCCGAAACCGCTATTTACGAAAATGCGGTAGCAACTGAAGTTCCGGGCGGAGATGAGACAATGCCAGCATGATGCTTTCTTATATATGCAGATTACGGGTGGGTTAATGATATTGAAACTTGAATGAGCTAAATAGCGGGCGTTATTGAACGTATTTAGCCATTATACACCGGCGTGGTAGAAACAAGAAGTGGCGAATGATAAAATTTAATTAAGTTATAAATGCCGGTTAGTTTGCCTGGTATAAATGTTTGCCTGCAGGCTTAAGACTTTAGTTCATTTTATTTTATGCGTAGATAGGTGTGCAAAATTTCAATAACCATTGCCCTTAAGTCTAAAAAATGAAAAGGTTTTGTGTAAAACTTACTGGCGCCGTTACCGAGGCAAAACTCTTTGTCTTTGATATTTTTGGAAGTGGAAAAAATGATAATAGGTACTTTGTTGTACAACGCCAGGTTCCTTATTTCCTGTAAACATTGTTTACCAGATTTACGGGGCATATTTATATCCAGCACGATCAAATCGGGCACCGCGCTTTCGTGGAGCAATTCTATTAAGATCGCACCATCTGTAGCAACAATCACTTTAGTTCCGGGCGAGTTTTCTTCCACCAGTGATTGAAATACCTCGGCATCCTCGGGGTCGTCTTCTGCCATAAATATTTTAACTGGCTTAGTCATTATAGAAAATTGTAAAAGATCTCTTTCAAAAAATTAAGGCTTCAGGCAAATACAAATTAGGCTAATCTTTATTATCTGTTTAATAAAACCTTACCCAAGTATAAAAAAGGATTAAATCACAAACCTGTCATGACCCCAACTATTTATTCATCAAACGAAAAAGGCAATCACGCTTGATTGCCTTTTTAAGTGTTTAGAGTTTCATTCATCAACTTACTATAGGACGAAGATTTTAGTGAACAAGTTCCATGGTGGCTCAATTGAATTCTTAATAATTCTTCGAACATATAACACATTTATAATCAATATTTAAACGCCTGAGCCTGTTATTAGCACGGCAGTAAAGTCAGGTAGTTTCCGTATTGTTCGGTTCACATTGTCGGGTTAGATTTAAGTTGTAATTAATTTTTTAACCTAAAGTCACAAACCCAATGGACTACTCCACAGCCAAATTGGCAACAGCAGCAGATTGCGATTTTGTTATCGATCGTACTTCACAAGACAAAGCAGTTTTGCAACACAAACTTGGTGGCCTCGTAATTGAGACCTCCGGTAACGAACGCTCACTGGCAACAGTAAAAGCCAATCTTATTTCGGTGAATGCACAGATCACCGGTTTTTCCGCAGCAATGGCTGAATTACCGGAAGGGCCAGACAAAGCCGATCTTGTTAACAAGATCCGTAAGCTAAACGATCGTAAAGAAAACCTGGAGGAATCCCTGGCAAAAACGGGGAGCACCGGTTTGTTGCTTACCCAATTGCAACGTGGCATGCTGGAAAAGCAGGTTGCTGAAATTGATCTCTTTGTTACTGCAGTAGAAACACGCAAAGCGGCGATCTAAACTATCGGTTTTTAGGGTGATGAAAAACAAGGCTGTCCGAAAGGATGGCCTTTGTTTGTTTTAGCTAAATATGGGTGTCTGCATAAACGACTTTCAGGCTGAAAGAAATGTTGAAGCAATGATTCCAGGCTAACCGGGACGGGCAGGCTGATTATGACGAGCTATTTTGTAGTATAACCCTTACATGCAACTGAACATTTTTCCACAGTCTTTCTATCCCCCCATCTTTATAAAATCTTTATACGAAAGACTATATCTTTTATAGGCTATTTATAATCAAAGCGTAAACTTTGCCTGCTTTTAGAAAAATCGTTTGTACAATCCACTACTTAATACGATCCGCCCGGCAAATCAATACCTGGTAAGTTTATCAACTATAGTTGTTGTTTCCATTGGGTGTTATTTCCTTTCAGAGATGATAGGCTATAAGATAGTTGCCTTTATACTGCTTGTTACACTTTCCCTGCTTGCATTGTTGATCGATATTTTACCCATGTTGGTCGCAGCAATTGTGAGTGCATTCACCTGGAATTTCTTTTTTATTCCGCCAAGGTTTACGCTGCATGTAAATAAGGCAGAAGATTTTCTACTATTTATTATGTATTTTATTGTTGCCATGGTACATGCCATCCTCACATTTAAAATACGACAAATCCAAAAAAAAACGAGTATAAGGGCAGGCAGGGCAACAACTTTAAAATTATACAATACGCTTCTTAATTCCCTGTCGCACGAATTGCGCACTCCCATAGCCACCATTATCGGGGCTACAGATAATATGCTAACGAATGGTAATAGGCTAACCGAAGAAAATAAAATGAACCTTTTATCAGAAATTTCGGTGGCTTCCCTTCGGTTGAATGACCAGGTAGAAAACCTGTTAAATATGTCACGTGTAGAAAGTGGTTTTTTACAAGCAAAAAAAGACTGGTGTGATCTCAACGAGCTTATTTATACATCCATCAAAAGGGTGGAAGACAGTATAGATAATCATATTATACAAGTAAAGAGTGATGAAGACTTACCCCTTTTTAAATTAGACGCAGGCTTAATGGAGCAGGTATTGTATAACCTTATAAATAACGCAGTTATCTACACGCCACCATCATCGATAATAATTGTGACTGCCAAATACATAAATGGTGGATGCAATATAGTAGTAGAAGATAATGGCACAGGTTTTCCAGGCGAAGAAAGAGAAAAAGTATTTGAAAAATTTTACAGGTTGAAGTATTCAAAAACAGGTGGTACGGGATTAGGATTATCCATTGCCCGGGGTTTTATAGAAGCACATGAAGGTGTGATTACACTGGAAAGCAGCGATTCGGGCGGTGCGAAGTTTATTATAAATATTCCTGCAGAAACAGCAACCCTTAACGACATCAATAATGACTAATCCAAGAATTCTAATAATAGATGATGAAGCACAAATACGCAAGTTGCTCCAGATCACATTGCAATCAAATGAATATGTTGTTATAGAAACATCTACCGCAAGAGAGGGCCTGGTTTCGGCTGCAAGTCATCCGCCTGATTTAATCCTGCTGGATCTTGGTCTTCCTGACGAAGATGGTCATTCTGTATTAAAACAATTACGCCAATGGTATTCCAAACCAATCATCATCATATCCGTTCAAAACAACGAAGAGGATATCGTTTTGGCATTAGATAACGAAGCAAATGATTACCTGGTTAAACCGTTTAGAACAGGTGAATTGCTCGCACGAATCCGCTCGGCACTTCGAAGTAAAACAGGTGACGACAATGAATCCATTGCTGATTGCGATGATCTGCAAATCGATTTTTCAGCCAGAACGGTAAAGAAAAATGAAGAACTGGTAAAGCTTACAGCAACTGAGTATGCTTTATTGGTTTTGTTTGTAAAGAACAGTGGCAAAGTACTTACACATCAATATATTCTTAAACAGGTTTGGGGACCTTCCTATACCAATCAATCACAATACCTGCGTGTTTATATAGCCCAATTACGCAAGAAGCTGGAAAAGGATGCAAACCGTCCAAGGCATTTAATAACAGAATCAGGAGTAGGGTATCGTTTTGTTGCAAAATTTTAAATTTTGATCACGGTCTTTACTAATTAAACAGGCATGTTGATGCTCACTAATGCCAGTTTAATCATCATCCTGGCGTTATCACATTTTTTCCGGTGCTTCTTATAATGTGATAAACAATTTCGTACTATTTCTAAAAACAAGATTTGAAATGAGTAAGCATGTCAATAAGGTATCAGCGGCTGGCTTGTTAATTGCACTGGGTATCATTTATGGCGACATTGGTACCTCACCACTATACGTTTTCAACGCTATCTTAAAAGACAGGATGGTAGATGAAAGGTTGATCCTGGGAGCATTATCCTGCGTGATCTGGACCCTTACTTTGCAGACTACCTTAAAGTATGTAATCCTTACCCTAAGGGCAGATAACAGGGGCGAAGGAGGTATTTTTTCGCTGTATGCATTGGTACGCCGAAGGCGAAAGTGGCTCGTGTTTGCTGCCATGATCGGAGGTGCTTCGTTATTAGCAGATGGTATGATCACGCCACCTATTTCTGTTACTTCGGCAGTTGAAGGATTAAGAAATATTCCGGCCCTTCATGCCATTACTGATAATGCGATTGTTGGAATAGTATTAGGCATCATTGCAGCGCTGTTTTTTATGCAACAATTTGGTACCAGTTCCATTGGTAAAATGTTTGGGCCACTAATGACTGTTTGGTTTATTATGCTCGGCGTTTTAGGTGCTGCCCATTTACATGATTACCCCACCGTATTTAAAGCTTTTAACCCTTACTATGCTTTTAATTTACTGGCAAAATATCCGCATGGTTTTTGGTTGTTGGGGGCAGTGTTTCTATGTACTACCGGGGCCGAAGCGTTGTATTCCGACTTAGGGCATTGCGGCAGAGATAATATTCGTATGTCATGGATCTTTGTAAAAACTGCTTTAATTGTAAATTACCTTGGGCAGGCAGCCTGGTTATTGTCTCATTATAACGGGCAAATTGTAACAGAGCAAATGATCACAAATGGCTTTAATCCATTTTATGGTGTTATGCCGCATTGGTTTATTTTGATAGGTATTGTAATTGCAACAAGTGCCGCAATTATAGCAAGCCAGGCATTAATTACAGGTTCCTTTACATTGATCAGCGAAGCTATCCGGTTAAACCTGTGGCCAAAAATGAAGATCAAATATCCAACGGAAGCTAAAGGACAACTGTTTATTCCAGGTATAAACGCCTTGCTCTTTATTGGTTGTTGTGGAATTGTTCTTTATTTTAGAAAGGCAACAAATATGGAAGCAGCTTATGGACTGGCAATTACCATGTGCATGATTGCAACTACCATTTTGTTCGCAAATTTCCTGGTGTTGCGCAGGGTGAACCCCATTTTAATTTACTTGTTTTTGATCACGTACTTTATAATAGAATCAGCGTTTTTGATTGCTAATCTTGAGAAATTTCCGCATGGAGGTTATGTAACACTGGTAGTGGCAGGCGCATTGTATGTAATTATGTTTGTTTGGTTTAAAGCAAGAAAGATTAAAAACAGGTATATCGAATTTGTAAAACTCGAAAATTATATCAGCAAATTACAAGAATTAAGTAACGACAAAACCATACCCAAATATGCCACTCATCTTGTTTACTTAACAAGTGCAAATAATCCACGCGAAATCGAGCATAAGATTGTTCATTCTATTTTAAACCGCAAGCCGAAAAGAGCGGATATCTATTGGTTTGTTCATGTTGACACATTAGATGATCCATATACCACGGAATACCATGTTGAACATATAGTTCCCAACGATATTATAAGAATTGAATACCGGCTTGGATTCAGGATCCAACCACGACTTAACTTATTATTCAGAAAAGTGGTGCAGGATTTAGTTGCCAACAAGGAAGTCAATATTACAAGCCGGTACCAAAGCCTGGAAAAAAACAATATACCAGGTGATTTTCAATTTATTGTGATGGAGAAATATCTTAGCGAGGATAATGAATTGCCGTTTCTTGAAAAGCTTATTATGAGATTACATTTTAGGATAAAAAATGTGGGTCTGTCTGAAGAAAAAGGTTTCGGCCTGGATACAAGTAATGTGACCGTTGAAAAGTTGCCGCTAATTGTAGCGCCTATTGCAGAAATAAATTTGCAGCGAATTGAGTAGAGATTCACCTATAAATAAGCGATAATAATGAACAGAAGCGAGTGCTGTTATTGGCAAATTAAACGCTCCGGAATGTTGCTCCTAAAGCTTCGATCTGCAGATCTGATTTACACCAAAAAGGGATCCGGCCTCTAAGAGCAACAAAATAAGACAGACCCGGACATTGGGAAAATTTGACGTAACACTGGTCGTGTTGTAGCTGGTAGTAGGGAACGATATTTCCTGGCCTGTTTTATAAACTGGAAAGTACTTGGGAAAGCTGATCACCAGAGAGAGGGTTCGCAAGCTAAACAACCGTATGGTAAAGCTGGAAGAATCGTTGGCAAAAAGGGGAAGTAACGGTTTGTTGCTGACCCAATTGCAACGGGCATGCCTATAAAAGCAGGTTGCGAAAATGGCCTCTTTATTACTGCTGTGGAAACACGCAAGGCGGCGATCTCGATTATTGATTTTAGGGGGATGAAAAACAAGGCTGTCCGAAAGGATGGCCTTTGTTTGTTAGGTGACCTTATAGACCAACATTGAGGCACATAAACTGTGACGCTGCAATATGTTGGAGAAACAAAACCTTAATAGAAAAAAGATTTATAATAGCACCCTGAAACATTTAATTAAAAAAAATAAAGGATTTAGGGTTTTTTTTAAGGGCCGGCTATTGTTTATGGGTAATACTATATAATTCGGTTATATTAAACGCAATAGTTCAAAAATTCCAGGTTTTTTCCGAAGCTGTTTCCACTAAAATCCAATAAATAAAAATCCTGTTATTTGATAATAAATCGTTGCGACCTACCAAAGTAATTGAGATCCATTACATTAGAATTCTAAAAGGCAACCTTATTATCGGCTGCCTTTTGTTTAGGAGTTTAGAGTTTCTCCATTCGATAGTATGATGAAAATTTATATTAAAAGGTTGCACGTGTTTTCTAAAAAGTAGATATTTTTTTCTAATAAATTAAATGGGGACTTGCAAGACTTAAATTTTTGATTTTTGGTACAAACTATCTGTTATCTTGCGAGCTGTTTAAGGGTTTAGGGTTTTGCTCCTGATGTGTCTACATTGGGAGCTATTTTTTTATAAGATAAGCCCAACGGTTTTAAATATCTAAAAACAATTACCCGGCCTTCTCCACAAAAGGTATAGGTACTAATTTCTATTTGTTTTCATTTTAAGGCCCTGTAAACCGGAGTTTTATTGTTGAATCGAAGTACATAAGATGTTCTAAAAACGAGTAGTTATTTTTTGGTATAATTTTTTAACCTGTTAATTAAATTCGATTTCTAAAAAGAGCATCAATCCTTAAAATCGTAACTCTTCTTATTGGTAACAGTTTATAAATATTAGCTATTGCAAATGATCAATTAGCGGAGATGACTTTAATCTAATCTTAAAGACATGCATAGCGATCATTCTTTCACCATTTTGTTGGTTGATGATGACCCGGATGATATTGAGTTGGTTAGGGAGATAGTGCGGAAGCTTCATCCGGGAATAACTTGCCTCGCAGCAGAAAACGGATTGGTAGCTATTGAAATGCTCCGCGTTGGATTAAATTCATTACCCAACCTCGTAATACTTGACTTAATGATGCCGGTTTTAAACGGTGAACAATTTTTAGAAAAGATGAAAGTCGACCCGTTATTAAAACAAATTCCGGTAATTGTTTGGTCTACATCCAACTATCTGTCTCAAACTTTAATAGAGAAATACAATGTTTTTTTGTTTCAAAAACCGGGGCGGTTCAGCGAAATGGAAGATCTGTTAAAATCAATTTTAGATGATACTGATTTAAGTGCCAGGTTAGTAGCGTAAATTATTAAACTGTTTAAATTTAGGACATTCTCGGCATTGCTTCCTATAAGTACCACAAGTACTGACTCGATTTAAAAAATGGAAATTGCCATTACCAAAGCTTTAAAATTGTTTTGAGCTATTGCTTCAGCTAATTAAAATAATTGAAAAGTTGTTACTAGTTTAAGGGTTTAGAGTTTTAATCCTGGTGTATCTACGCCAGGAATTTTTTTTTTGACAGGTAGAAAATTTACTACTTTCGAACTGATGAGCCAATCACCAGTTCAACACCAGCCATTCATACATTTTGCACCCATTCCAACAGGATATCTAAAAGGCATGGGCCGTTTATACGACTTCACTTTTATAATAAAATGGCTGGTAGAAAGTGGTATTGAAGAAGCAGATTTATTTGACGATGCATATAACAGGTCTATCCAAAATGAAATTGACAAGACTCATATGGATAGTGAATTCAGGGAGCTTGTTATAGTATGCCTGAACTTTTACCTGGGTTAATACTAAAGCTACTATTTAAGAGTAAACGTTCAAACCATAAATACCTGGGATTTCTATGAAGATTAAGAAGCTGTTTTACCATCTTTTGCTCTTTTTGATCACCTCCTCATATACTGGAACTAACCGAAGTTCACATGTAAGCATCAATGCCCTAGCACGGTATTTATGTAATACTTAATAACGGGAATAATAAGCAGGCCGAAAAGCTGCTTCAACTCCAGTATACCTTTCAATCCACTATCTATAGAAAATTCCGGCAGGTTATCTGCTTCAAAAAGGGACCTGTTTTAATATTGGTCTCAACTCTTGTTCCTGGAAAATAAATTTCTTAAGCCAGTATTGTAAAAAAGGACAATAGTCATGTAAGTGATGATGATAAAACACTGGGTGGTTAAACCGGCAACACTTGAATACAATGGAAAACCTATATAAAAAGATGATCGCCGAAGTGGAGGACTATGCCATTATCCTTTTGGATAAAGATGGTACTATCCAAAACTGGAATGCCGGTGCTCAAAAGATCAAGCAGTATTCCTCGGATGAAATTATTGGTAAAAACTTTAGGATCTTTTATTTGCCGGAGGATCAGCAATCAGGGCTGCCGGAAAAATTATTAGCAGAAGCTGCTAATGTGGGCAAAGCAACCCACGAAGGCTGGCGGGTACAAAAGAGCGGCGGTCATTTTTGGGGAAGCATAGTTATAACTGCGCTTCATAGTGATGATGGAAAGGTTATTGGATTTTCAAAAGTAACCCGGGATCTCACCGAGAAAAAGCTGGTGGAAGACCAGCTTAAAGGCTATGCAGATGAATTGCAACAGAAGAACGAGTCGCTTAGAAAGAGCGAAGAGCGCTACCACCAGATGATTGCCGAGGTGGAAGACTATGCAATCATCCTGTTAGATGAAGCAGGTACCATTCGAAACTGGAATGCCGGTGCGCAGAAAATCAAACAGTATACCGCGGATGAAATTATTGGTAAAAACTTCAGGGTATTTTACTTGCCCGGGGATCAGCAATCGGGCCTCCCCGAAAAATTAATAGCAGAAGCTGCAAACAAAGGCAAGGCAATGCTGGAAGGTTGGCGGGTTCGAAAAGATGGTACTCATTTCTGGGGAAGCATTGTTATTACAGCGCTTCATAACCAGGAAGGAAACATCATCGGGTATTCGAAAGTGACCCGCGATCTTACAGAAAGAAAATTATCAGAAGAGAAAGTGGAAATTTATCTCAAAGAGCTGGAAGCGCAAAATTATGAATTGGAGCATTTTGCTTATGTAGCTGCTCATGATCTGCAGGAACCGCTTCGAAAAATCAGGACCTTTATTGAAATCATTCAAAAGAATTTGGGTAATGAGGCCCTGGCGGGTAAGTATTTTGAGAAGATCAACGCTGCTGCCCGAAGAATGGGTGAATTAGTAAGTGCTGTATTAAATTATAGCAGGATCGATAAAGACAACAAACAAATAACCAGGGTTGATTTAAATGAAGTTTTAAAGAAAGTGCTGGAGGATTTTGAATTAAGTATCCAGGAAAAACAAGCTAAAATTTTCAGTGATAAACTACCTTCTATTGAGGCAGACGAACTACAGGTGAACCAGGTATTTTCTAACCTTATTAGCAATGCATTAAAATATGCAGGTACCACCCCTGAAATAAAAATTTTTAGTACTGTTGTCAGTAGCCGGCAAATTAAAAATGCAGTTAACGAGCCAGATTCTGATTACCTGCAAATAGTATTTGAAGACAATGGTATTGGTTTTGAACCGCAATACGAAACGGTCATATTCCACCTGTTTAAACGGCTGCATGGCAGGCAGGATTATGCCGGCACGGGTATTGGGCTGGCGCTTTGCAAACGTATTATGGATAAACACGGCGGACACATTTCTGCAAAAGGTGAAGTTAATAAAGGTGCTAAATTCTACCTGCATTTCCCGCTTTCTTAAAAGGGCTGATCATTAAAATCGAAGTCCCATAATTTAATCTTACCCTTTGCTTCAACCGGCGTTTTAAATTCCTGTGGGTTTGATAGTAACCAGGTATATAATTTCCCCGTATAATTTACTGGCACCATTTCCATCGCCGGGTCGGGCGGTAAACTGCTTAATAAATTGCTGTGTCTTTTTTCTGCCAGGTATTCCTTCATATCAATTTCAAGGATGTTATCTAAATGCACTGAGCCAATGATATGGCCGTAATACAACCCGTTCCGGTGTCCTACCAGGTTTTTCACAAAGCTGTTGCCTGATAATTGTATGGCGAAACGGTTAGTGCTGTTTGCATGGATAAGCAATGGCCCGCGGTAGGTTGTAGTCCAGGTTTTTGTTTCTATGGCTTTTGCACCTAAAACTATGAGCTTTGCCCATGGCTGCATAATTGTTATTGCTTTCATGTAATCGTTAATAGCCAGTACAAATAATAATTATGCCATATACCATTTTGTATGTCCCGGGGTGTTTTATTCTATGATCTATCCTATTCCATTAGATAAATACAAAATATATAGAAAAGCAGGAATTGTAAAATCCCATTTTAAATCAATGCCATCAAAATAAATCATTAAATGATGATATTGTGTAGAAACTGGGAATTGTTCGTTTAATCTTTTAGTGAAGAGTTTCGGGTTTATTAAAACATAATGTTATGATTTGCAGCAATTTTACATGGAATGCTTTTTTGATAGTACGAACGTCACACCAGTTTAAATCCCCATCAATTTTGGAAATGGGTGTTGCTCGTTTTTTATGGAAAGCAAAATAGTTGATTTACAAAAGTTCCTGGCTGGTAAATGTTCTAAAAAATATTTGGAGTCTGCGCTTGTTCTTTATAATAACTATTCCGTACTTGTTTATGGAATAACCGCTGGTATAGTAGGTGCCAATAGAGCCGACGATGTGTTTGTAGAGGTCTTCAATTTTATCACGAAAAATTCTTCGGCCTATGATCAGCGAAGTGGAAGTTTTAAGCTTTGGATAATCAATACTTCCAGGAGAGTGGCTATTGAAAATTTATTGAAACTAAATAATGCCTTTGTTGACGAACCACTGACTTTAAAAAAAACAATAAGTGCCTTATACAAATTCAGAAGTTTTTCTTCAACAGAAATAAGTGCAGCCCTTCACATTCCTCTCCATCTTGTTATCAAACTGCAGCAACCTGCGCAACAAGCAGGTGTCAACTAGTAATGCTTCAATTGAAAATAGATTTTCATTAAAACTTAGCAACAAATTCTTATTACTTATTTTTTCGATGGAGTAATAGTTGGAACTGCAACAATATCTTTATCCTGGTTATTTTGCTGCAATTGCTCTTCGTTTTCCGTCTTCATCCCGCCCCGCATTTTGCGTCTTGCCTCAGAAAGAAAAGCTTCTAATTCGCTTCTTTCATTAAGTTTATCGGCATCCTTTGGCGGTTGCTCTTCGTTCATTTTTTGTTTTACCAGTCTACAATAAAACAATGCCAAAATACCCCGATTTTCTTCGGACAATACTGACATTGAAGAAACCACTTGCAGAGCTATAATAAAATAAAAAGTCTAACGCCTGGTTAATTGATAATCTCCTCCGTAATTTCCTTAATAATGAATTTGAGCTCATTAAATGAGTAAGGTTTCACATAATAGCGGGCAACACCTTTTAACAGGCATTCTTCCACATCCGCCTGCCTTTTGGAAGTTGTTAGAATCACTACGGGAACTTTGGCATAAGCAGGATCTTGTTTGATCTCGTACAAGCATTCCTTACCCGACTTTAAAGGCATATTCAGGTCAAGTACAACGAGGCCCGGTTTCTCTGCGGAATGTAACAATTGCATCAATTGAACCCCATCGCCCGCCGTTAACAGCGTAGAGTGTGGCGCTATTTCCATTAAAGCGGATTTAAACAACCCAAGATCATCCGGATCATCGTCCGCTATTAATATTTTCATAAATGTAAAAGCCTGAATTTGAAACCCTTTCTACTATATAATGAAAAATAAGATTAATTCTTTAGAGGGTGGCACAAATTTGTTGAAAAATTTTTAATTAACCCCGCCTATGTTTAAACATACGATTCTTCTTATAGACGATGATCCCGATGACCAGGAGCTGTTTTGCGAGCTGATCCATGACATGAACGAAAATTATTATTGCGTTACGGCAAACGACGGAAGGGAAGCCATAGACTTACTCCTGCATTCAAAAGAGAATCTGCCGCGGCTGATCTTACTGGACCTGCATATGCCCCGGATGAATGGTTTTGAGTTTCTGAAAGTAGTAAGCCAGGACGAGCAATTAAATAGCATACCAATTGTTGTTTACGCAACTTCAAAACAGCTGATTGCGAAACTGCTGGAAACACCCGGTATAAATAATATCCCCTATGATGTAATCGTCAAGCCATTAGCCTGGAATGATCTAAAGGAATCTTTAACATCGGTGATTGAACGATTACTGCCAACTTATGTTACATAAAAACCATCACTGCAGAAGCAAATTGATGGAGGGTGTTGATGATGGAGGGCCGTCCGAAAGGATGGTCTTTTTTTATTGCTTGTAACTATCGGTCAAAGTGAATTACAGTGCAATGTTTTGATGAAAACACCAACCCAACTTATGGTCATTGTAGTTTTTAAAACGATCCTGTTAATTTAGAAGTACCTGCTTCTAATCAATTTTAGTAACAAGGTTATTTAAGAGGTAATTCAGTAGTTCAATCAAATTTATAACTATCACTATACTCACCGGGATAAGACATATATCTATTACGATAGTGAGCCAGTTACATTTAATAAGTAAACTTTTTTTATCTGCTGAACTGGTGCCATAAATTTCGTGTTGTGGATAGAAGCCAAAGGTTTTGAACCGAACATTTCGTTTGTTCGTTTTCTGAAATTTTTTAACGGTGTAATATTTGTAAACAAATAAAAATGCCGCAACACAAAGTGTGAGCCATACCAGGAAAAGTATGATTTCCTCTGTTATCATTGGTTTGTTTCAATAAGAAGGTTATACATATTTAGATGTTATAGCAGGGCTAACATCTAACGAACGATGTAAAATTATTTTTTATTTGCTGTATTATCAATAAACATTTAATTGTCGTGCCACAAACGAATATAAAGCAACAGGTTGTGTTTAAATTTATAATCTAAGGCATCTGGAATTTTATTGGATGGTAAAAATATGGCAAGGTGTTGGGATACACTACTTGATTTCTTGGTATACATTTTTAATGTTCTTACACAAACCGGGTAATGACTCACTACCAAAAACTCAGGACTGCGATAAATAATGTATTAGAAACCAGGTTTGAAGAAGAGCCAGGTTTTTTGCAAAGCAAGCTTGTGCCCAAACTGCAAATATTACGGGACCTGTTGAATTTTCCTGCAATAAAAAATGTAGATTTTACAAATTATTTGTCATTGTATCAGAATGATATCCAGGAAGATATCAACCGTTGCATTTGTGACAGTTCCGAAAATGTAATTGAAAATACAGAACTGCTGAATAGTATAAAACTACATATGCCTGGCAAATTGAAAGTCGTCGAATTTGCTTTCGCTTTTTATAAACAGGATGATGCTCTTTTGTTGAAGGAACCAAAACAGAGAAGTATCATACCGTTAAATGCGATTAATAGAAAACTTCTTCCTACCTGATCTTTAAATAAAGGCCCGTGATAGATTTTCAACTTATTCCCTAAACGGGATGGTCCTGAATCAGTATCTCAGCTCATTAGTATGCGGAAAAAATACCTCAGCATTTTATCTAATCTGTCGATCTCAGCCTGAAATTGTCCAGGCATAAAAATTACATTAGAAGATAATACGATCGCCACACACTGGCAATAAAACATATTAGTCACACAGGTATAATCCCCGTTAAATATCGGGGATTATTTGCTTTTATTTCAATCCCGCTGATTTGCCGATTCGCTCTAAACAAGGCTTGATATCAACACCCATCTTCAGTGTACTCTTGATGAAATGCTACTTGCCAAATTAACTGCAGCAAAATCTTCCCGGCTGGTAAAATGCTCCAGCCCAAGGATCAGCAAAGTAGAATTTATGAAATTTACTTTTTGCATGATGGGTAATAAATGCCAGTTGCTGGTACCCCATAAGTATAAACTGTAGTAGAAAATGATTAGACAAATGATACATAGGACTTTAAACAAATGCAATCTTGTTTTTAAAATAGAAGCAGTAATAATAACTATGCAGGTCCAAAACAGGGTAATTGAAATGTTTAACATCAGGTCATGGTAACGCGTTATAGTTAATGCCGTAAAAAGAATATTAATGACGCCTGCGGATTTTATAATAGTCGCTGCTTTTTTATCCGGTATTTTCTTCGACATGTGGATGAAAAAGATCGCATAACTCAATGGAAGAAAAATCATCCCGAAGTATGCCCAAATCCTGGCAGGATTTTCGGCACCATTTATAGCTCTTGCTGCAAACAAGTTGCTTATAAAATTTTTTTTCCAGTCGAAACCTACCGAATATTCATTAAACATTGACCCGCCCGGGCAAAGGGATATGGCGATCATCATTAAAGTCAAAGAGATTATTACACTAGTCAGAACTGAATACTTTTTAATCATTTGTGTAAGATGCCTGCTTGTAAACTGCCAATATAAGATTAAATACCTATTTTTTTCCTTTATAAACCGGTGTTATATTATGGGGAGCTGTCGTCGCCAATTGAAACATTTCATGGTGTATGAGGTTGGAGAGTACATCAGCCTATAATCATGGAAGGAGCAAAAACCTTAAAAAAGCCGGTTCCCATTTTTTAGCTAATCATTGTTGATCGTGCCTTCCTTATTGAGCCCTGTCACAAATATAGATATGGGTGTTGCCAGGAGAAACGAACAAAGTCTGTTCCCTGTCCTGGTCAAATACAATATTATATTTTACGATGGTATCACCAGGTAACTGCAGATTCCACCAACCAGGCCTGCCGCTATATGGTCTTAAAACATTTACAGAGTCGCTCTTTATCACTATCGACTTTGTATAATTCCTGGAAGCAATTATTCGTTGTAACTCTGACGGACATAGTTGTAATTCCATCCAAATGCAGCAGTCAATTTTTGGAAGAACCTGGTCTTTGAAATTGATAACGTTTACGCATTCATCTAAAGGCTTCCCGAATAGAACCGAATAAACTGTTTTTGAATCTTTGGGAAGTGAATTATGTATAAGCCTGGAGATGCCGGCTTTTATTTTCCCGATGCCTGTGTACAGAAAAAGAATAAGAATTGAGGTGAGGCAAATTGTTTTAGCTAAAAGAATTGTCTTCTTTGAAAGCTTTGTCTCTTTAACTGAAATAAATAGTAAAAAGAGGATTAGGGCACCCACCAAAATCATGAGAAGAAGAACGTTGATCATAGAGTTACAGGTTCGGGTATTGCCTTAAATTTAAAAACGGTTAGATCATAATTTTCGCTTGTTACTTTCAATCGTAATGAACTCCGGCAAATAATCAGGAGTACATCCTTTTGATACCATCTTACTTTTATAAAGGCCTGTTTTTTCTCCGAGTTTAATACAACGATCCCGGTATATTTTGTCATAAACTCCAATCCAGCCTGCTGTAAAATTCATTGCCCATTGAACTTCTGGTTCTTCATTTTCAATTTTATTTTCAATCTTAGTTAATAACTCTTCGTTGTTTGGAAGAGTTTGTCCCATCCATCGCAAGCGAGCCTGGTAATACCAGAAAATTCTTCTTTGAAGGGATGAAGAGCTATTTTCCCAGGATTCCATTAAGGCTATAGTTTTCTTGTCTTTGGAAAGTTGATTTGCCATAAGCCAATCAATCAATTGATTCCTTTCGACCTCTTTATGTGATTTTATATCTTTATCCAGCTTGTCTATATGTTCCCGGGAAAGAAGTTTCTTATCCATAATTAAGATGGCCAATTGCCTTGGCAAAAACATCCCGGTAGACCATAGTTCCATAGCCAGTACGTGATCTTTTTTAATCTCCTTAGCAATGGTTCGTAAGTCCCCGAGCATAGTTTTGTCGTTTATGCGACTTAGGATATTTTCTGCTTTAGAAGAAAGTTTCATGTTGACTATGTTAGTTGGGCCGCACCAAAAGCAACTGAGGGTGTAGCCATGTAAATGTCGTTTTCTACCTTTCTATATTTCGTTGAAATCATGGTTCAGTGCATCACCCATTAAGAAAAATTTGCAAAGAAATTAAGCAGCATTTTGATGGTTTCTTTCGGGGTTTTTGGCCAACCTGATTTCGTTAGTAATTCAGTTTCCAATTTTCCTGTTTCGGCATCTTTCCCCGTTGCCGGTTTTGTTGCTGTTGGCTTTGACGACTTTGACATATATTATAGTTTTATACGAAAGATTTTAATGTTGCTATTTTGCCCGCATTTTATTTCCTTTTGCTTCATGCGTTAGTTCTGCCAATCCAAGTTTTTCCATTAAAGGTGGAATATACATCCCAAAACGCCCGCGAAGTCCTTTCTTTAAACCGTACCAACCTCCCACAGGATTTTCTTCTGAACGACCCCAGGCTTCAACGGTATTTTCTTTTACTGGTTTTTGTTCATCAGCACTTCCAGGTTCCATCCAGTCTCCATGTTTTGTAAGCATGGTGTGAAGATCCGAAAGACACCGGTAATCATAATGAAGAACTGTTTTGCCCACGGTACAGACTAAAATATCTTTGCCGTCTTTTACATCTTTATGCATGGTGTATTCAGAGGATAGGGGAGGCGTTTTAAGCAACCATGGATTTTCTTTAGTTCCCAGCTCTTTTGACATTTTTGTTTTTTTATTAAGATGGTAAATCAGGAGTGACTGGCTAAAATGGAAGGAGAGGAGAGCGCTGTTATTTTTTTGATGAAAACGATAGTCGAACTGCTATCAAAACAAAAAAGTGGTTCAAAAAAAGTTCCTACACCAGCATCTAATAAGCAGCTTGTTTGCGGGCTTTTTAAGGAAATAAAATAGTTTGAGGATTAACTGTGGCATTAAAAAATGACCGGTCTCTACCCCATTTGATAAGCATCAACGATGCAAGTAGAATATTTAATCCTAGCCAGGTGCCACTAACTGCCAGCATTACTTTAGCTTTGGTATTGAACGTTGAAAATTGACTAATTTCAGATACTAATGCGAGGACCATATAAAGACTGAGGATCAAAAATAATAGGGACACAATTATACCAAGAGTTTTCGTTTTCCATGTAAAAAGGGCCAGCAATAATGCTACCAGGCAAATGCCAACAGGATTGAACAGGGTTGAGGTAGCTACCCAATAACAGAAAGCTGAGAATAAGAGATAGAGTTCCGGAATCCACTTTTGTATTTGCTTAAGTTTTTGCATGTTGTAATCTAATAAAATTTTCAGTGATTTTTTGTTCCTTTCCGTTTCGCAATATCCAGGGACAGTTCTTATTACGTTTGAATGGTTTTGTCGGGCGGTGTTTTCATCGCCTGAAATGTTTTAGGATGCATTAGGCTGGTGAAGACACCAGCCTGTAATAAATTCATTTTATCTATTTGAATGGTTCATCAAGGTTATATAGATGGGGCGCACTTATAGGCTATGTTTGTTTGACTAATCTTTTTTAACTCTGCGAATTTGAGACATTGAACATCCAACGAATTCCAAATCTATCCTTACAAGTACCCCAATATCCCCAAAATTCATCATGAGGTGCAACGCTGTCTCCTCCACCCTGGGAAAGTTCATTATACAATCGATCCGCTTCTTCTTTTGTATCCGGGTTTAAACTGATAGTAACATTATTTCCTTCTACAAGTTTGTGTCCAAAGCTTTCCAGCATATCAGTTGCCATAATCTCAGTTCCTCCAAGAATAGGTAATGCCACATGCATTACTTTCGTTTTGTCGGTATCAGAAAGCGGGGGCATACCGGGTTGAGCGGGCATATCGCCCATACGCATAACAGGAGCAGAAAACTCATTCTTAAAGATCTTTTTATAGGTGTTAAATGCTTCTTCAGCATTGCCAGCAAAATTTAGATAGATAGATACGCTTGCCATTTTATTTTTTTTAAGTGTAAAGTGAAAATTATGAAAAATTCTAAAATTAAAATAGCAGACTTTTTTATCTGCATCCCTGCTTTTTATCCGCAAAGTTGATCAGCCAGAGGCTCATTCAACATCGTCAAAGAAGTTCATTATTCTTAGTAACATGTCAAATTATTTCTTTGCCTGCTCATACAGTTGTTCGTTTCCTGATAGTATATCAACTCCATTTTGCAAGATCTTTTCAAACACAGCCGCGGCCGTAGCAACTACAATAGAAACAAAAGCAATTACAATACACATGGCAATAAATCCTGCAGGGTCATCCTCTTTATGATGAAAGATTCTTATGTAAAGTCCTGCCACGACTATCAAAACGCCCAGGACAATTGCACTATGTTTTATACTCTTTGAGGTTCTAACCGACATTGGCGAGAACGCTTTATTTTGCCCGATATAACCGAGTAATTTAAACGCCTTGTACAATGCTATAAAAAATGGGATAGATGCGGCATAGCCATACAAAATAAGCGGATCAGCGTAAATGCTGAACAGGTCTAAGTTCCTGGCTCTTCCTTCTGTTAATGGAAGCCGTATAATGGCGAATAATGCCAGGATGCCCATAAGTACCAGCACTACCTGGAGAAATATTGTTGAAGTCTGTTTCATTGTATTTGATTATGCTTATTTTTTTGTAACAAACTCCATGGCTTCAAAAAAAGTAGTCACCCAATAATCATCGTCGCGGTCTTTTAAATACTTCAGAAACGCCCGATGTGTTTCACTTGAAATTTGAAATATTTGTGCGCCTACACCATGAAACTGGTAAACGCCCATGCCACCTGATTGCCTCGCTTTTTCTGCAAACGCAATCAGTTCCTGCAACGTTGTTCCTGTCCAAACATGCCAGGAAGGAACCTGCATAATATCGAGCTGTTTGAAATCAGTAATGACACTATTGCTATCTCCGCCTGCCCTGGCAAATTTCACCAGGTTTTTCTCCCTGATAACTTTCGAGTAATCTGTTTTCCCGATATAAACGTTGTTACAAGGAAACGCATAAGAACGTATTTTCCTGTTTGGGTCTATTAAAGAAAGAAGATCATTTTGTGTGCTGATTTCTTTTATCATCCTGGCGATAGTGTAACCTTCAATTGCGACAGTTTTTTTCCATCCTAACTTTTCGGGACAGGGGTGAAACAGCGTATGATTTGCTAACTCATGGCCATTTTTAGCAGCATTACTCCAGCCAAGAACTGCCTCGGGAGTTTGCCCGATTACATCAGATTGCGACGAGCCCTGGATGGAGTTTAGAAAGAAGGTCGCTTTAATACCAACAGAATCCAATTGAGGAATTACGGTTGAAAGTTGTGTATTCAAGCCATCATCGTACGTCAGGCAAATAATGGCCTTTTTTGACTGGTCACTTTTTTTTATTTGCGCCTTTGAGCACAAGCAAAAAACAGTTATCAAAATGACCATAAAAGGTAATTTCAGCGTCATGGTGTTTTTTAAATTGTCGATAAAATGATGCACAACGATGATGCTAAGGTGCTTGGTTAAAAACAGCTTTATCGTAGTTTAAACCTGTGTACTAATATACTGTAAATTCCTGCGAATAACCACTTATTACGATGCTCCAATTGCATCCAGGAAAGTAGGGTATGCTCTTACTTTCCTGCGGGTACGGGTGTTACTACATAGCCAAGGCTTCTTAATTGTTGTACCAGTCCCTGCTTGTAAAACAAATGTCTGAATCCTACCGCTACAAAGCAATTTTGAGTTGAAAATGCGTGGTGCAGAACACCGGTCCACCTTCTGTTCCGTTCTACCAGTAGCGATGAATAGGAGGCATTTTGGCTGATATCTGCCTCTAGTTCATAGTTGAGGTCAAAGGATTTATAGTCTTTTACAAGCTGGCAACCAGACAGATCATTTTCCAACATGTTTCTCATGAAATCTATACTGTATGAAAGGTAGGCAGCATCTTGTTCGGCTCCGAGATTTGCTGCTTCTTTGTTTAACATCGCATGTTGGTCGCCGTCAAGGGAATAGACCGGCTTTTGGAGATCTGCTGCAGTCTTTTCAATATGGCTGTCCATCAAACCTGGAAAAGCTGAATCTGAATTGCAAAAGTTGACCAGGTACAATCTTGAAGTTGTTAAAGTAAGCAGCAGTGGGTTCAATTGATAGTACGATGAGTCTTCGGCTTTATTTACAAACCTTGCAAATATGAGTGCCTGTTCGGGGGTTAAATGTTGTTTCCATTGAACGGAATTCCATGGCAATGGTTCGATTATTGATTGTTGCTTTGAATCGGGTGTGCGTGCTTCTACGAACAGGGCATCGGACTGTTGTAGTCTGCTTACTGCATTTGGAAGTGCGTCGAAGAAAAAAGGACTTACTTCATGAAATGTACCAAAGAGGTATGATCTGTAATTGCTGTTTGGTTTCTCCACTTTCCAAAGAATGGTTTTTGGTGTATCCTGCCCGGATATAGCTGAAGCAAACAAAAGCATGGCCGATAAAAATGTCACCCGGAATCTATTCATTAGCTGGTGCAAATTATAAGTAATTTAAATAGCCGTAGTGCATGTTTTTATCGATAGATTATGTCATTCGGATTGCGGTTTAGGTTCAGGAAAAAGCGACCTGTCTTTAGTTTAAACTTACTTAATCAAGATTGACACTATATTAAAGATGCATGATCCCAAACGGAATCTAAGAAAGGAATATTTTTTATACTATCGTTTAAGGGTCCAAAAGTTATTGTTCTCTTATTTAACCGTCCACTTATTTGGTTTATGTGTTGCTACGGGAAAAACCGGCGAACTATTGGAAAATAGAATAAATAGTACGAGTCAGATTTAAAAACTTATAAAAATACATTTTAATACATGGCGCTAAAACGCTAAAGTGTTTACGATATAAAAACAATAACATGAGTACGGCACGTTTATTTAGGAAGCTTTAACTCTTCAATGAAATTATCTCTTGACTGCCAAACCAGGTGAAAGTTTTAGCTGTTAATAAAACCAAGCATACATGCCTTATAGCATCAAACAAAGCTTTTCCAAAGATTTAGAGCGATTAAAATTTTCCCTGAACGCCACCGGTATCGGTGTTTGGGAAGTAGATATTGATAGTAATACGGTGATTTGGGATGACTGCTGTCGTCGCTTGTTCGGTTTTTCAAAAGACAATATAATTTCTTACGAAAGCGCGATCCGCTTTATTCATCCGGAGGATATGGATCGTGTGAACGACTCCGTACAGGCAGCGCTTCGGGGCGAGCGGAATGGAGTTTATGATATTACCTATCGTACCATTGGTGCAGATGATGGAGTGCTGCGTTGGGTAAACTTTTGTGGAACGGCTTACTTTGATGAGGGAGTATTAAGCTGGTTTGGTGGAGTAGCCCGGGAGGTTACGGAACAGGTTTTGGCTCACAAAAAAGTGGAAGAAAGCGAAAAGCGCTTCCGCACACTGGCCGAACATGTGCCTCAGTTCGTTTGGATGACGGGCCCAACTGGCATTAATGTTACCTATGTAAATAAACCTTACCTCGACTTTTTGGGCTTAAGCCGTCTTGAGGACTTCCTGGATGCGGCGTGGGAGCGCCATATTCATCCGGATGACATAGAAAATGTATATAAAGTGTACGGTGAGGCCACCACAGAAAAAAAGCCATATACGCTTGAAGCCCGCTACATGAATGCCGCTACAGGAAACTACCATTGGTTCCATATCCAGGGGAACCCAAGGTATGAAACTGGAGGTACCTATGCAGGTTTTATAGGTACGTTAACCGATATCACTGTTTCAAAGCAAGCAACCGTTAAGATGCGTGAAAGCGAAGCCCGTTTTCGGTCACTTGTTGAAGAGGCACCAGTAGCCACTTGTTTGTTTGCAGGTAAAGACATGGTAATTGAAGTGGCTAACGAAGCCATGATCCAGGTTTGGGGCAAGGGGCCAGGTGTGATAGGAATGCCGCTGGCCGAAGCATTGCCTGAACTGAAGGGCCAGCATTTTCTTCCTCTTTTAGATGATTTGTTTACAACCGGGAAATCATATTCAAAAAAAAGTGGCCAGGCCGACCTGGTTATAGAAGGCAAACTGGAAATATTTTATTTCGATTATGACTTCAAACCCTTGCTCAATGCAGAGGGAAATGTTTACGCCATATTAGAAACAGCGGTTGATGTAACCGAACAGCATTTGACACAAAAGAAAATTGAAGCCAGCCAGCAAAGTTTGCTCCATTTATTTGAAGAATCACCCGTGGGCATCGCCACGCTGAGTTGTGACGATGATTTTGTGTTCCAAACGGCAAATACCTTTTACAGTGCCCTGGTAGGCCGCCGCCCGGAGGAAATTATTGGCAAACCTTTGCTCCAGGCACTGCCGGAATTAAAAGGCCAGGGCTTCGAAGAGCTTTTAAGGGGAGTAGTTGACACCGGAAAGCCATTCCTGGCAGATGAAGTGCCGGCAAACCTGGTACGTAAAGGCGTGCTGGACACCATATACGTCAACTTAACTTATCAGCCTCGTAAAGAAGGTGAAAGTATAACGGGTATATTGGTGGTGGCCACTGATGTAACCGAACAAGTGCTTGCACGCAAAAAAGTGGAAGAAAAGGAAGTAGCACTAGAAAATGCTTTAGAGCAGGTTCGCCTTTCAAAAGAAGCAGCAGAGCTGGGTACTTTTGATATGAACATGCAAAGCGGCTATATGCATTGGGATGACCGTTGCCGGCTGCTGTTTGGTATTAGTCACCAACAGCCGGTTTCGTATGAGAAAGATTTTATTGAGCGTCTTCATCCGGATGACAAGGAGCGTGTTTTAGGAGTATTAAGCCGAACGTTTGACAAGTTCGTGAGTAACGGTGACTATGATGTGGAGTATAGAACAATAGGCGCTGAAGATGGCGTGGTTCGTTGGGTGAGAGCAAAAGGAAAAGTATACTTCAACAGCAGCAACAATCCACTTCGTTTTATCGGTTCCGTTTTGGATATCACGGAGCAAAAAACAGCCATTCAAAAAATAGAAAGTTTAGTTGAAGAGCGTACAAAGGAGCTTGCACAAGCCAATGAAACCCAGCAACTCATCAACAAAGAGTTGCAACGATCCAATCAAAACCTGGAAGACTTCGCTTATGCTGCTTCTCATGACCTGAAAGAACCTATTCGTAAGATTCAATTCTTTTCTAACAAGCTAAAGGACCAGCTTATCAGCCATGTAACGGAGAATGAAGCACAATCGTTCAGTCGTATTGAAAATGCTGCCGAAAGAATGGGCAACCTCATTGATGATCTGCTTCTGTATTCACACGTTAGCCATCTTCCGCAAAAGATGGAATTGGTGGATCTTAACGAAAGAGTACAGCAGGTATTGGACGATTTAGAAATAAACATCGAAAGAAAAGGGGCTGCCGTGCATGTGGGATCACTCCCTGTGGTACAAGGCTATCCACGACAATTGGAACAGCTCTGTCAAAACCTGGCCAGTAATGCCCTGAAATACAGTAAAGCAGGGATCCCTCCGATAATTACCATAGCTGCTGAAAAGGTGGAAAAAAAAGGTAAGCACTACCATCTCCTTTTGTTTAAAGACAATGGGATTGGTTTTCACCAGGAATATTCCGAAAAAATATTTCAAATGTTTGCCCGTTTACACGGTAAGGCGCAATACAGTGGCACTGGTGTAGGTTTGGCCATTGTGAAGAAAGTGGTGGAAAATCACCATGGCTTAATAGAAGTTGAAAGTGTAGTGAACGAAGGTTCCCTGTTTAAAATTTACCTGCCATTTTAGTTTATAAAAGAAGATTCATCAACCTGGCTTTTTAGTCCTACTTCTAAAGATAGAACGATTGTTCGCGGCTAATAAAAAGGGCATGCGATGTGGTCACATATAACGGTAAGTACAAATTGCGTACTTCGATCCCTTCCATAACTGGTCGACCTTTAACAATACAGCATTAGAGCCGGTGAGTGGTGCCTGTATTACGCATTATTTCTAAACGAATGCTATATAAAGCCATTGTTTGCAACGTGCTATCATTGCCTGGCACATGCACCAAATGTTTTGAATATATCCCTGGTTACTACATTGCTTCACTTGTCGCCACAGTCAGTAAACCTGTTTATCAAATAAAATCTTTATTAAATAAGCAACATTAGATGTAATGTATTACACATATATTAGCCATTCGTTTCCAATTATTCTAGAATTATTATGCGAATCATACTTGTCTTATTTACGATCATTACATGCCCCGTAATGTCAGTCTCACAAACTACAACCACTACAACTCAGGGGAAAAATTATGTGGGTGGGGCATATGTTGCTCCTGTTATTACCAAGACCTACACCGTAAAATATAGTGATGGCAGTGCTTCCGGTGTAGGTGGGTATTCAGATCCGCTGAAGTACAAATTTTCTGGCTCCTCCCCGTCGGGTAATGATGTTTCTGAACCTTCCGTTATGGGTAATACTGGATTAAAGCGAAGTAAAAAAGAGGAAAAACAATTAAGAATTGAAATGATAGAGAATGGCAAAATGTGGACGCGATGGTTGGGTGAAGATTGGAAAGAAAACTCCAGTAGAAAAGCCTATCAGCAAATGCTGAAATTAGTTGACGAAAAAAGATTCGGGGAAGCACTGGATCTTTCTCAAAAAGAAGTGAATACCAGGTACACCGATAAGATCCCCGATGGTATGTCGGAGTACAGGTATATGGGTTTGCTTATTTATATTTTCCGGGAGTGCCTGATCAAATATCCAGCGGTATATCCACAAACGCATTTAAGCAATATTGAAAAAGCGGCTAAGTATGTTGAATCTTCCCTTAAAAGCTCCGCAGAGGCTAATAACAAGGCTTATCAATTAAAAATATATCTTCTGTGTGGTTTATATGAACAAGCCGGTAAATGTTATTCGGAGATGAAATCTGCTAATGAAAAGCCGGAGGATGTATTGGTGCTTGATATGGAATTAAACAGTGCAAAACCCAATAAAGAAAATATTATAACTACCGTTAATCATATTATAGAAGAAAGACTAAAGATTATCAATAACTATAAAAGCGATCCCGGCGAAGCTTCGAAAAGAAGTATGGACGAATCTGCACTGGGTTATTTTTTAATTGAGTTTTTGTACAACCTGAAGGTGAAGAGGATCACTTTTACCCGGGATTTGATGCCGGATTTGCAGTCAATGAAAAATAAACTGGATAGTAATATTAAAACAGAAGAAGGAAAACAACGTATTGTTATGATTGGGGATTACTTTAAAGAACTGGGTTATAATTAATCCTGCCTGGTGCCAATTGATCCCTTTCATCCGTTGTCCGCGTGGTAAGTATCAAACAGCGCTGGAAATCACCTTAATTGTTTAGGCTTGAAAATAAGAGGAGTAGCTTTTTTAAGTTTAAGTATACAAAGACTTGTAATAGATGTTCGCTTTAGTTATCAATAATGTCTCTCTAAAAAAACGGGTGTATAAAAAGTAAACATTAGGCAGGCAAAAGCTTTTAAAAACTGGCTTCTTTGTATTGTATGCTGTTTTAATTGAGTTACAGACTGGTGTCATCACAGTGTCCTCCACCAAACTGTAACTCAATATGCTGTACAAAAAATGCAATTAATTTTATGCCGGCACTTTTCTCGCTTTTTCTCTTTCCCAGAAACGATGTTGTGCAATTGCCTTAATAAATTCCCGGGATAATTTAACGGCATCATCTCCCATTATAACACCTTCCATCAAAATATTTTCTTCACTGAAATCAGCAGGCAATTTACGGCCGAAATAAGTTGCTCTTATTACCTGTAAAGCTTCGGTGTCGAAAGCTACTGCTTTGCAGTGTTTAAAAGCTTCATTCAGGAAATGCACTGCGTCAGCGTCTGCTTCTAATGTTGCCACACTATTGGTACCACCAGCAACGTATACAGCGTCATAACAAACAGATGCAGTAGTCAACAAAGATTTTGTAACGGCAACTGGTGTATCGCTTAGTCCTGATATAAAGCCAAGTTTCGGAGCAATCACATCGCATGTTGCTCCTGCTTCCGTCAAAGCTTTTTTCAAAATTTCAATGTTAACTTCATTTACACCATCTGCTGCAAGTATTGCAATTTTACGGGTTTGTATTGTTCCATTAAGTGAACTTGTCATACTCAACGCCGGTGATTTATCAAGTGATCCTTCTTTTACAATTGACCTGTATTTTTCAGGGTCAGCATCAGCTGGTACGTTTTGATTTAGCGGTGTTTTAAGCTCTTTAGGCACATGCATGCCAACATTGTATGCCACCGCTGCAGCAAGCCCTTCATCTACCTGCGCCAAAAAATACAACATCCGTTCCCTTATAGAAAGCAATTCCACTTTTCCTAACTCAAAGCTGAGTGCATCCGTAATATGATTTCTTTCAGGATCGCTCTGGCTGTTGAAAAACAATTTAGCCTGGCTGAAATGATCAAAGAAACTTGCACTTCGTTCCCTGATTTTATGCGCTTCAATTCGTTCGGGGAAACTGGTAAAGCCACCCTGCATTCTGCCTGCCTGGAACGGGCAACCACCGCTCATGCCATTAGGACTATGCGCTGTTTTTCCCTTGTTGATCGTTTGCCTCATATGACCGTCCCGCTGGTTATTATGTACCGGCGAAATGGAGCGGTTGATGGGGATCTCATGAAAATTTGGTCCACCTAAGCGTATCAGTTGCGTATCTGTATAAGAGAATAAACGTCCCTGCAAAAGGGGATCATTACTGAAATCTATCCCGGGAACAATATGGCCCAAATGAAAGGCCACCTGTTCTGTTTCTGCAAAGAAATTATCCGGATTTCTGTTTAGCGTAAGAGTACCAATCCTTCTTACAAGCACTAGTTCTTCCGGAATTATTTTGGTGGGATCAAGTAAATCAAATTCATAGTTATGTTCATCTTCTTCCGGTACTATTTGCACCCCTAAATCCCATTGCGGAAAATCGCCGTTTTCTATGGCTTCCCACAAATCGCGGCGGTGAAAATCCGGGTCTTTACCAGAAATGTTTTGTGCTTCATCCCAGGCCACTGCATGCACACCAAGCAGCGGTTTCCAATGAAACTTTACAAAACAGGATTTGTTATCAGCATTTACAAAACGGAATGTATGAACGCCAAAGCCTTCCATCATGCGATAACTTCTTGGAATTGCCCTATCACTCATTACCCACATAATCATATGGGCAGATTCCGGTGTATTGGATATAAAATCCCAGAAGGTATCATGAGCAGAAGCAGCTTGTGGTATCTCGTTGTGCGGCTCCGGCTTTACAGCATGCACCAGGTCGGGAAATTTTATGGCATCTTGTATAAAGAAGACCGGCATGTTGTTGCCAACTAAATCATATATGCCTTCCTCTGTATAAAATTTTACAGCGAAACCACGAACGTCGCGGGCAAGATCTGTGGAACCACGAGAGCCGGCTACGGTGGAAAACCGAACAAATACCGGGGTTTCCCTTGAAGTATCCGTTAAGAAACCCGCTTTTGTAAATTCGCTCATGTCTTCGTTCAGCTTAAATACGCCGTGTGCCGCCGAACCCCTTGCATGCACCACCCGTTCTGGTATACGCTCATGATCAAAATGGGTTATTTTTTCACGCAGAATAAAATCTTCCAAAAGGCTGGGACCTCTTTCGCCTGCTTTCAGCGAATTCTGGTCGTCGTTTACACGCAAACCCTGGTTAGTAGTTAAAAACTGACCGGTAGGATCTTCGGTGTGTGCCTGTAGGTCTGCGATTTTTTTATTTTCAGCGGTATCTTTTTTTAAATCATTTGGCATGGCAATAAATGTTTAATGCGGTTATTTAAACCGCAGAATGTATAGTAAAATGATGGGTTTAATTATTGAGAATCGTTGCTGCTAAACGAGATGCCGGTATCTGCAATACCCGCTAAAGTTTCATCAGCAATTTGTTCTTCGGCAAGCGTTTCGGTAAGGGTTGCTGCGATATCAGTTAACCCTAATTTTTCAGCTATTTTACTGAGCCCGGTATATGCAGAAATTTCATAATGTTCCACTTTTTGGGATGCCATAATGATACCGAGATCTCTTGCTGGTGTTCCGGCATCCGTATCTTCGATTACGCCTTCGCCTTCCTTAGTAAGTCCCTCCATGGCATCGCACTTTTTAGCCTGCGGTTTTTTGCCCAGCATGTCAAATACCTGTTCCAGCCTATCTACATGTATTATGGTTTCTTCAAGATGTTTGGAAAGCGCATTTTTAAGTGAAGTAGCAGATGCCGAGCTGATCATTTTAGGCAAGGCTTTTACCAGGTGATTCTCAGCCCAGTACAGATCTTTTACAGCATCTGTAAATAATTTCATTACCCCGTCGCCGGCATCGAGCAATTTTGTGTTCATATCTGCATCATTGCTAGGCTGGTATTTCGATTGGTTGTCGTTTGCTGGAATTGCCGGTTCAGCATTGGCAGTAGCACTAGATGCCGTCGTTCTCATTGCGGGTGGGTTAACCGATGTTTTTTTTGTAGCACTTGTCTTGGCCATAATTTGTTTCGTGTTTAGAAGTGGAAGATTTTTTTTAAGCTTACTCAGCCTGCAATCAAATAAATCGTGCCATTTGATTGGCTCAAACTGAATTTTGATTAAGCTCCTGGTGCATAAATGGGAGCCGTTCGAGTTTAGAGCTTGCTAACAATAGGAAGCGTGTTATTAATACTAATTGCAAACCTCTATGCTGCTACTAAACGCACGGTTACAAGTTTATTTACTATAGGCAGGTAGCCCTCGATACCAGTCTTAAATGAATTTAAAAAATTTTGAAGGGTATAAAAGCAACCTGCAAAAAATGTAAGAGAATTGATACCGGGACCAAATAAGTATATTATGAGCAGGAAAAAAGAGGGAATTATAAAAAAATTTTAGTCCATTCCGTGAGCATGTAAAGGACTGAATTTTATGGGTTAAATTAGGAAATGCAAATTTTTAGCATACTATTTGTTTTGCTGAAGCTTTACAATATTCAAATTAAATCCAAAGATTGCCGCCCCCATGGAAAAAACCAGAAGCTATGCAGAAGATTCAAGTTTTGATGTTAGTCCTTTAAAAGAACAAAATTTGCTTATCGCAAATCGCTTGAAAGCCTTTGATACTATGATGCTGCTAATTAGAAATCTTCCAAACTATCCATTCACTAACATGGCCCCAGAGCGGCTCCAAACGATCGAGATGCATGCTACGAATGCGGTTAAACATGACTAATGCGAAAAGAAAAATTGCAGTTTTTGAATCCATCGAATTTAATTGCCAGGAATAATTAAGAGCGGAACAGAATTATAGTGGTTTTAAGTTTATCGCTAATGAAGAAAACACTTTGGCTGATGTTTCCCCGGATGCCAATTGTTGTTATTCGAATGCATAACACATAGGCAACTATTACTGAAAAGGCCGGTTTGCTGCGTGGTTAAAAATTTTATTTAAAATCGGTGCATTAACGTTACTGCACTTTCAAAAATAAAATGGTGTGTAATCCCAAGAACCATTGTTTAACATAACTGATGTTATAATATCTGCCACGAATTTGCGAATACGTTGTGGAATAGCAAAGTCTTGCTCATGCCGGAAGATTCGACCTGTTAGTTGAATGTTTTACCACTTTATATAACATCAGAAAATTTACAAAAGCCAGTAATAACATTGGAATTCTTCTGTAAATTAAATCGGTGGATATAAGACGTTCGATCAACTCTAAAGAAAGTTTTTTATCAAGCTGAATTTGAATAGGGATTTGAATAGTTATAGTTGAAATAAGTGTTATTAAATTAAACAGTAAAGCCAACCAAACGAACCACTGGGGAATAACCGCCGGCCGGAACCAGAACAATAGAATTTGAGGAATGAAGGATAAGAAAAAGAAAACAACAAATAGCGGAATAATTAACGCACTATCAATTTGATGAACTTCAGGAAACTCGTTTGCGCCAACTGCACGCCATGTTCTGTAAGCAACCATTGAATTTACTACACCTCCGCCAAAAACATAAAAAGCCAGCAGAATATATACTGAGAATACAATACTTGAAATTTTATGCTTATTAGTCATTTTATAGCTTTTTATACCTTGTATGTATCAAACGATCTATAGCGGAAGTTCACTTACTTACTAAATAACTGGTTTATTTGCCTTCACAATTTAGGATTATATTAATTATTGCAATGCTATGTTTTGAGAACAAAAATTGATTGTTGTGGAAATAGATTAGTGTTAGTTATAAAAACATTATTAAAAGATCTTTTGCAATCTCCAAAACGGCGAAAGCACTTCGCGGCGCATAAGGTTGGTGAGGGCTGAAATAGGGGACAAGCGAAGATCTTGCAGGGACGCAAAACAAAAGGGATTAACAGGTACAGCATCGCTTACAAGCTGTGAGGCCGTTAACCCGGTAAAACGCAGATCGTGTCTTTCTTATTTTGGAAACTTCGGATTTGCTTTCAGTTTCAATATTTGTTTCAGGTGTCTGTCAGAATGACCAAAATGTACTACCATCAATCCATGAATACTTCTACGCTTCTCATCTCCCCACCTGTAAGTAAAATGAGATTTTAGGTCATAGCTTGTGTTGCGAATAAAGTCGATCAGGTGATTTCTTCCAAACAAAAAGAATTCAAGGTTATCATTGCCTTTCATAAAACCTAGTGGTTGCGCATTCCATTCTGCTTTGTGTAGACTTGGGTCATTCATCCAATTCAAATAGGTTGTATCATTAAGTGAGGCAGTATCCATTTCGGGATCCGGAGCTGTGCTTAACATGATGTCAGCCTCCTGTGCAAAAATCCTTTCATACAAGCCCAAATGTTCTAATACCTGCCCTATGCTCCACTGAGTTGAATCTGGCTTGAAACTCCATTGCTCCATAGTTAACGTTTTTGTCCCGGCGATTAACAAATTCCGGGTTCTTTCCAGGTTCTGAACCAAAAAAAGCCTGTCCTTTTCAGTCCAGGGTCTCTTTATTTGAGAAAAGGTTTTTGCGCCATTAATCAATAAAAAAATAAATAGAAATAACGTAGAGATTTTCATAAGCTGATCATATTTATTACTACTGTTTGTGGTTTGAAATTCCAGCTATAGTTTTTGAAAGAAATATTTATAATCCTATGTCACGAGATAATTTCCATTTTCCATCTTCTTGTTTCCACACCACAAGATATTTTCCTCTGTGTTTTAAATTTTCCTTGCTGTCTTCAATTTTAAAAGTACCCTGTTTCGGTAAAAAATTCATTGTTAGTAGATACAGAAATTGTTGTAAAGTATCATCTTCAGCTAATTTTAGATGTATTGTAGCAAGGTAGTCACAGTCTTTTTGATAATTGAATACGATTAAACATGGCTGACTTTCAGAGCTCTAATGTCGTTACAAACCGTTGTTAGATGCCTGTTTCATTATTCTTAAATTCAAATTCTATAAGCAATTTGTCAAGTTGACTTCTAACGTCATTTATGAGATCTGAAGTTTGGTCAATTACTTCCTCCTTTACTATATAGAATTCCTCCAGGCTATTTATTTTTTGCCGGTTTAGTACTTTAGCAATAATCTTTTTGACAATTCCTTGTAAATCCTCCAGGCTGGGAAGTTCATTTGCAGCCAGATCCTCGTCGATCGAGATCTTTAGATCCACGGGGAATTCTTTGATGCTTGAAACAAGGTCTTGCAGCCCTGCTGTAAGGCCTCGCTTTGCAATTGTCTTGCTTTTTTGTTCCCATCTATTTAGTACTAAAACAGGGTCACTTTCGTCAGACAAAATTTCGGGAGGAAAGATCGTCCTGTAATGCGACCAGATTATCTCATATATCTTTTTGTAATAGGCATAGTTTATATCGTTAACCTGTATTTTCAAATGGAGAGAATTTGGAATTGCTGCAGCGAAAAAGTGTTTGCTATATGGCGGCAATAGGATTATTGTTGCCGGGTTAAAGATAAAAAAACCCAGTTACTAATCTTCTGTTGAATGTTACGGAAGCCGACTAATCATAATGAAAACGGCATTGGATAATATAGCATTTCTGGTCTGCGCCTTTTTTACCTTCATCTTTGTTCTCAAGCCTATGCTCACTTGTAATTCGTATAGACAACACTGTATTGTGCCCACGCACAATACAGGTTTATATTGATTATTATCGGGCTACAGCTCCAAAATAGAAATTGTTTATTGCGAAATTTCCGCTGGCATAAATTAGGTACTCGAGTTAAAGTTATTTTACATACGACAAGAGGCAATGTTGATTTGACAGGCATTAAGATTTAAGGCAAAACTGTATTGTGGCACTACTATTTCTTATCAAACCGGTGATGCATCATTCGTATATGTTGCATGTCTATTCCATTTATTTCACCTTTATCATTTTTGGTGAAAATGGCAATAACTTTCCAGCTATCACCACCAGCGTCCATATCAAATAAAAAACGGTTGTTGCCATAAGGTTCCAATAATACATCTGGCACAGTAGGCCGGGTTAATACTAACTGCCCATTGCCATTCAAAGTTACCCTGCAATAATAATCCAGGTGCTGGCTATAGAACTGCCCGATATATTGTTGCAGGTAAACTGACGAAACTTTTGTTTTGCTTTTTTCTTTGTAAAAAACAAGCGACTTTCCGCCAGGTGTCCATGCCGTCAACTTCTTAGATGAATCAGGGTGTGCCTGGCTAAACTGCATGGCAGTATTAAAAAGAGTATCCTTAAACAGATCTTTGCCAAAGGAAATCATGGGGAATGACGCAGTAGGAGTGTAGTAAAAATTTAATTGGCCGGCTTCTTCTTTTATATCGTAATACTGGATGATGGGAAGATGACTGCTATGGCTATTGCCCCTTTGTTCAAAGTACCTTCCGGTATAAGATGCTAATTTGTTTTTATCAATTGATTCAGGAACTGCAGGAAACTTAGGAGCAATTGACTTTGCAATTACTTTTCCAGGCAGTAAGCTGTCTGCCAGTTGCATCGCCATAGACATACTGTTCCATGAATTGCCTAAACCAATAACACTGATATTTTTCGAAGGAATGCGAAACATATAGAAATCAAGATTCACACCTCCGTGTTTCACCAAATCAACATTGTTAACGGTATGCCATTCGTGGCCAAAAACATAATGTTTTTCCGGCGACAATACTGGAATCACCCTTGCCTGCTTATACAATCGTGAAAATGCTTTTGCTACTATTGTGTTGCTATCAGCTATGGCTATTGCCCATTTTTCCAAATCATCAGCATTGGTAACTATACGATAGTTGCCACCAGGAGAAGTTTTCGGGCTGCCATTCTTAAAAAAGCTACCGTTCCCATAATAACTTTCAGCCAATCCGGGAATCAGTTGCTCCAGGTTATCGTTCATAAATGTGGATGACATATTCAACGGAGCAAACAAATTTTTCTTTAAGTAATCTGGCAGGCTTTGCTTTGATGCTATTTCCATAATAAAACGCAGCAAGGCAAAATCGGAGTTGCAATACATATAACCTTTGCCTGGTTCAACTTGTGGCTTTGGTTGCCGGTAAAGTAACCTGAGAAGTTGTTCCTTATCCACACGGTTGTTCATGTCTGCATGCATAAGTAACAGGGTTGCCCACTCATCATCAAAACCACTGCTATGGTTTAATAAATCCTGTATGGTTATACCTGCACTCCAGGGTGGCAGCGCGGGAAAATATTTTTGCACTTTATCATCAAACCGAAGCATTCCATTGGCTTCCATCAATGCAAGCCCTGCACACATAAACTCCCTGCTGCCAGAGTATCCCAACCGCACTGGCGATTGATGGCTAAAAGGAATTTTATGCTCTATATTGGCCATGCCATAAGTTTTCTTACTAATTAATTTTCCATTTTGAATAATGCTGATGGCAACACCAGGTGTTTGTTGATTGAAAGACTTAAAAATGCTATCAATCTTTTTATCCAGTGAATGATTGTTATTTAAAACCATTTCTTCAGGATGTTGTCCAAACGAAATATAACCCAGTATGATTGAGAGAAGGCTCAAAAACAATTTCTTCGTCATAAAAAATGAATTGAAAAAAGACTGGTGATTTATCTAACCGGCGATGATCGATAGCTTTAAGAAGTAAGTTATTTGAAATACTTCAAGATAAATTACTTCTGTTAATCAATAAAGATAATTTGGTCAAGATATGTTTTTTTTTCGTTATTTCTTAAAGCTGATGATGTGTGCTGTATTTTTTGTCTAGCTTTTTGCCCTGCACTTTAATTTGTTGGCCAAACCATATACCAACAAGAAAAGCTGGTATAGATCCAAAGATGGTTACCCAATAGATTGGCTTAAAAATGTAATCTTCAAAAGGGTTATCTCCCGTACCCACGTTGTCAATCCCTTCCTGGATGAAACCAGTCCAACCTGCAAGGAAAGCTGTTGTGAGCAATACAGCCATTCCACATAAAACACCAACTATTATGAAGTTTTTCTTGTTTATCAGTATCGATTTTCCTGCAAATTGCCCGTAGAAATGTCCACAGACAAGCATAAAAATTGCGGCAACGAAGAGGTTCAACTTATAGTCAATCTTAGTAAACCAAAAGAATGCTTTGATAAAACCCTGTTCTGACGAAATAAGTGTTGTCATTATAATTTGAGCAATCAGCAATCCAATTGCCACGGATAGAAGTCCTTGTTTGCTGCCAATTGTTTTTGCATCTCTTTCAGTCATTTTGTTACTTGGAGTTTGTTGTCAGACAGCACATAATGGCAATGTATTTGCGATACGGAGGTAATAGAATTCATGGCGCCGGGTTTAAAGATATAAATCCAAATCGATAATCTTTGTTGAATGAGTACCGGCAGCCGCATACGGCAAACACCCTTGTTGTAAGGTCACTTTGTCAATTTGAAGCTGGTTGCTATTTCTGTGAATGTCGGTTTGATGATATTAAAACGATTTGAAAAAGTAGTAAAAGTTATTATGTAGGTTTTGCCATTCTGATAAGTTAGAAAATCATAGTTGTGCAATTGAATATTGTCACTTGAATAACGATGAGTTTCAATAAGCCATTTAAATTTTCTTCCATCAATTGAAGTGTCGCCGGCATTAACCAATTTGAAGTTTTCTACGCTTTTTAAAGACTCCAAAAATTTAGGATACGTCTCTTCCAAATTCGAATTTGGTGTCACAACGATATTCAAATTAAAATTATCTTTCGACGTATCCTCAGGAGAAATTGGGGTTCGATATGCCATCAATTTTATTGAAGGATAATCTTTCGGAAGTCCATATTTCCAACCAACAGGGATTTCGATTGAAAAATGATTTACTGTGTCCCTATAGGTTGCAAACGATTGTGCATAGGTTTTAGTAATTAAAATTGTCAGAAATACAATAACAAGACTTCGCATAAAAGAATAACTTATTTAAAGGAAACATTCAGATTGAATTTGTCGCAACAGTAAGTTTGTGAAATTAAAGCCAGGCAAGTTTGGAGCACAGGCACAATTTAGTTTTACAATGATGATTATCTTGCTACATGTTGAACCATACTGTTTTAATTTCGTAAGGACCATGGGTGTCAATCAGCTTGTTTAACGCTGACCAAAGCTCTTTGTTTCCCTTCCATTTAGAGACGTGGCATGATACTACTTTCTTCCCGGGGGACTTCAACCTGTTTGTCTTTTCTAAATTTTCGATGCTCTTTTGTCATCTTAGGGATTCATTGCCCTGCTATATTCATTGTCAGCCTGCAATATGGCAACTCTATAATTAAAATTGCTATTTTTCTACCAGTACATCAACCGTGACACCAGTAATTTTTCCTGCTAATAATAAAAATCCAGTGCCATGGTTTCGTCATCGACGGTCAAATTAGTATTTAGTAAAAGTTACTATTTATCCATTTTGATCGTAGTGATATTGCCACCTGGAGTCGTTACTTTCAACAGGTAGGTTCCTGGTAACAGACGATTTGTTTCAGCCTGGTCCACTCCACTGCCGCCGACAGTCAATTGCTTCATTGTTTTGCCAGCAATATCCAGCAACGTGATATTACTACCGGGCACTGCACCGCTTACTGTAAGCATGTTTCTTACAGGATTTGGAAATATTTTTATTGAGCTGCTGATCATACCATCAAAATTCACTAATTGCACATTGCTTAAAACGTATTTGCCATCAGTGCTTACACTACGCAGGCGATAGTAGTTAGCTCCGTTTTTTACATTGTTATCAACCAAACTGTATTACCTGCCTGAATTGCCGTTGCCGGCTGCTACTACCGTACCCACCGTGGTCCATGTGCCGGCACTTGCAGTATCACTGCGTTCCACACTAAAGTTTTTGCTGTTAAGCCCTCCCGCCATTTTTGTTGTACAAGCCAACCTCGTTTAAATAATCAATGCTGATCTGCCCACCCGTGTTGTTGTTAAAGATGTTTTCCAGAGACGTTGCCAATTAGCAGTTCTCCGCTGTTCCAGACCGTTCCATTGTTGTAAAAAGCAGTGGTGAAGCCATTAATGTCTCTTAAGCCGTTCACCGCCAGCGAACCGCTGCTTTGGATAGTCAGTTTGGTTCCGAACTGCACTTCCACGGTTTTGGCCACCGCACCTGCATTACTGATTACCGGCTGGTTGGTAGCAGGAAAAATTATGACATCATCCGTGGTCGTGGGCACAGCACTATTACTCCAGTTGGTGGCGGTGGTCCAGGCTGTGCTGGTGCAGCCCTTCCAAATTGTGCCGGAATTGGCAGTGAGTGTGCCGGTGTTAGTGGTGACTGTAAAGGTGCCGCCATTCAGGTTCTGTACCAGTCCTGTGTTGGTACCGATGTTGCTGTTGCCTGAGGCATTCTCTATTACCGTACCACTGTTGCTAAAGCCGGGGCCGCCGTCCACAATGCTGTTGGAGACTATCCGCAGAAGGGTCGCACAGCTACTATTGTTGAACGTGGCCTGGTTCAAAACGCCATAGGTGCCAACACCTGCTACGGCCCCGATGGTGATAGCGCCTGTGTTAGTGAACGTATTCAGAGCATTGTTTAAACCAGTAAATGTGGAACGATCAATGCTGATCTGTCCCCCGGTATTATTGGTGAAAGCACCTTCATTCCGAAGGCCATATTCGCCAACACCTGCTACAGCCCCGATGGTGATGGTGCCTGCATTATTGACGATGCCATTGCCAATTAAATTGCGAAAGCCATTTTGGGTTGAGCGGTCTATGCCGATCTGTCCACCCGTGGTGTTGTTGAAAGTGGACTGGTTCCAAAGGCCATTGCTTCCCACACCGGCTACAGCCCCGATGTTGATAGCGGCGGCATTTTGGAAGGTGCCAGCTGAGCTCTTCAAGCCATATGTTTGCGTACGGTTAATGCTGATCTGCCCCCCGCTGCTGTTGTTGAAATTGGCCTTGTTCTCCAGTCCGGTGATTCCCGCACCTGCAACGGCCCCGATGGTGATGACGGCTGCATTGTTAAAAGTGCCATTTGTGTTGTTCAAGCCAACCTCGTTTGAATAATCAATACTGATCTGCCCACCTGGGTTGTTGTCAAAATTGGCTTCGTTCCAAAGGCCATAGTTCCCCACAGCAGAGATGTTGCCGATCAGCAGTGAGCCGCTGTTTGCAACCGTTCCACTGTTGTTAAAAGCAGTGGTGAAGCCATGAATGTTCCTTGAGCCGTTCACAGCCAGCGAACCGCTGCTTTGGATGGTGAGCGTGGATCCGAATTGTACTTCTATGGTTTTTGCCACCGCGCCCGGAGTGCTGATTACCGGCTGGTTGGTAACTGGAGGAATAATGACATCATCCGCAGTCGTGGGCACAGTCCCATTACTCCAGTTGGTAGAGGTATTCCAGGCGGCGCTGGTACAGCCCTTCCAAATGGCAACGGAAGTGGTAGTGATTATCCCCGAGTTATTAGTGATTGTAAAGGTGCCGCCATTCAGGTTCTGTACCAGTCCTGTGTTGATACCGATGTTGCTGTTGCCGGAGGCATTCTCTATCACCGTACTGGCATTGTTAAAGCCCGGGCCGCCATCCACAATGTTGTTGGAAACTATCCGCAGTAGTGCCGCACAGCCGCTATTGTTGAAAGTGGCTGTGTTCAGAACGCCATAATTTCCCACACCTGCCACTGCCCCGATGGTGATAGCGCCTGCATTAGCGAAGAAGCTATTGAAGTAATTATACAAGCCAGTGAATGTGGAGCGGTCAATGCTGATCTGCCCTCCCGTGTTATTGGTGAAAGCACCTTCATTCCAAAGGCCATTGGTTCCCACACCTGCCACTGCCCCGATAGTAATAGCGCCTGCATTATCGAAGATGCCATTGCCATTCAAATTGCGCAAACCAGATTGTGTTGAGCGGTCAATGCTGATCTGCCCACCTGTAGTGTTGGTGAAAGTGGCCTGGTTCCATAGGCCATTGCTTCCGACACTGGCCACCGACCCGATGGTGATAGCTGCCGCATTTTGGAAGGTGCCACTTACACTCTTCAAGCCATATGTTGCCGATTGGTCAATACTGATCTGACCCCCTGTGTTGTTGTAAAAATTAGCGCGGTTCTCCAATCCTGTGATTCCAACATTTACAGTCGCCCCGATGGAGATAGTGGCCGCATTGGTGAACGTGCCATTTGTGTTGTACAAGCCAATCTCCCTTGCATAGTTAATGCTGATCTGCCCACCCGTGTTGTTGTTGAAAAGGTTTTCATTCCAAAGGCCATAGTCTCCTACAGCTGAAACGTTGCCGATTATCAGTGACCCGCTGTTTGCAACCGTTCCACTATTGTTAAAAGCAGTGGTGAAACCATGAATGTTCCTTGAGCCGTTCACGGCTAGCGAACCGCTGTTTTGAATGGTGAGTATGGCGCCGAAATGTACTTCCACGGTTTTGGCGACTGCACCTGTAGTGTTGATTACGGGCTTGTTGGTAGCAGGAGGAATAATCACATCATCTGCTGTCGTGGGCACAGCTCCCGTGCTCCAGTTCGTGGCGGTGTTCCAGGCTACGCTGGTAGCACCTGTCCAAATATTTTGCGCTTTTGAAGCCAAAGAAAAACACAGGATGCTGGCACAGAACAGGAGTGGAAGCAGAAATTTTCTCATAAACAGATTGGTGTTTTTATATTGAATTATATGGTAGCATAAAAGAAACTCGCAGTTCACGAGAACAATCGAAGTGTGCAAAGCAAAAAGGCAATAGTAATTGAAAATGGGCCAACGCTGATACGAGGCTATAAGTGTGGTTCCTTCTAATGGAAAAAGATCGATGCTAAAAATTGGGGCGTGTTGCAGGCAATTAGTAATTCAAGGTAATGAGAATTACCTATGCAGGGATTAGCTTTTTTCCTATTAAAATTTGTAGTTAAGAGAAACGCGTTTATCGATGCAGGAAAACAAGTAACTGCGTTATTATGTTGGCCACTTGAAAAACAGCGCAACATATTTTTGACAATGCTTAATTCAATTAATAAAACCTTGTTGGTAGATCGGTAATAGCATTGTTGCCAACTGGTTTTCTCAATTTATATTTCAAATGGCATGCTATTTAGTAACTCGCTATACCTTTTAATTTTTGTTTTATTCTACCCGCTTGCGAACAGGCCCTCAAGAAGGGTTACTAATTTTTAGTGCTTTATAAATTGCATGTTTCGTGTTCGATAAAACAATTGCATTGCTGTTATATTCTTGTATGGTATGCACACAAAGTATACTATACTGTCTTATCGTGCAACGTTAGTATTACGGTTAAGATTATTTTGATTGTCGCCACGTTTATTGCGGAAATTCCAACGGTATCAATTATGGCGACTCAGTGAAAAATGTATCTATGGTATTCTACATAACGAAGCAGTTTGCGGCACCGAAAGTCTGGAGAGGAAATCAGACCTTAAGGCGACTTTCACAAATCCCAAGTTAGCAATTCGTTGCTCTGTTTTGTTAATTGTCAGCCGTTAACCTGGCAACTCTATAATTTAAACCTGCTGTTGTACCACTACTTACATCAACAGTAACACCAGTAATTTTTCCTGCTAAATCTGATGATAGAAATACTGCAAGATTTGCAATGTCAGCCATTAGTGGCAACTTTTTTAGTATCGTGTCCGCTTCCATTTGTTTAAGTATGGGCGCCATAATTTCGGGTTGCGTGTCAATCGCATTTTTAAATATTCTTGAATCCGGCGAACCACCCGAACGCATATTTACCACCCGAATTCCATAAACTCCTAATTCAATGGCAAGATTTTTTGAAAAATTTTCTACTGCACAACAGGCTGGTGCAAAACCTCCATTGTACGGATAACCTATTCCGCCGGGGGTTGCAGTTAGCGTTAAGATTACTCCCGAATTTTGTTTCATCATCACCTTCGCAGCAACTTTTGCTGTTAGAAAACGAGTTTGCATTGTCATAGCTATCGGCTTCACAAAATCATCTACTGACAGGTCAACTAAGGGTACATTCATTACTACATCAACACCAATAGCATTGAAGGAAATATCTACTGTACCTGCTCTTTGTACAATACTTTCGATATGCTCTTTAACTGCGTTTTCATCCAAAGCATCTACTATAGCAACTTCAGCATTTTTTCCTGATTTTAATATTTCATCTGCTACTTTTTGAACAGAGCTTCTATTTCTTCCTGTCAGGAAAACTTTTGCGCCAGCTGCTGCCAACGCCTTTGCGACTGCACCGCCTAATGAGCCACCTGCTCCATAAATAACTGCATTTTTGTTTAAAAGAATATCCATTTTTATTTGTGTGATAAGTTTGTAAAATGTAAAAAGATAATAATATTACGGTGTACAAATGATTGTTAACGGTAATGACTTTATTCTGGTTTTGGTAATAGCAAACCTACTGTGACTAACCATATATTCTTTAAAGGAATTTAAAAAGCTTGTTACTAGTTCGCCTTGTCACAGGACGAAAAACCATATTCATCCTGATGCCGCATTTGTGTAGGAGTGGAAGGTTCTGTACTTGAACTTTCATTATAAAACATAGTTGCCCCCCGGGTCGAATTTCTGTATATCACGATGCGCAAGAACTGTTCGCCATCCTGATTTGTCATATATAGATGTTATGGTGAATCGAACTCTAATAACCTGTCGTTGACCTTCCTTTAGCTGGAATTCTTCTGTAAAATGTCCCCAGGCAAGGCCTGTATTACCTTCCAGTTTGGTATAAATTTGATCTACATGAATTTTATAAAGGGTCATTCCATCCAACCAGTTTTGAAGAAAGGAAGCAGCAACTTCACGTGAAAGTGGTGGCCGGGGCGGACGTGTACGCCACCCAAAGCCGTTTTCAAAACCCGTAAATCCTCCTGCAATAATGCTATCTACATTTAAACTGTTGTATGACTCAATGCTTTTTCGAACATAGTTTTCAAAATCTACACTGGTGGATGGTTGACAAAAACCTACTGCTGGCGTTAAAATAAAAAGAAACATTGGAAGCGATGATTTCCACTTGATGCACTTGAATTTTATTAAACCAGTAATTGTGGAAGATAGTAGCGCATTTTTCATATTGAACATTTAAGATATTTTCTATTCAGTTAAATAATTAAAAGGTCGATTGCAGCTACCATAAAGGCCTGGCATGATGGTGGAAAACATAGCTTTCATGTTGAGCTCCTTGAATAATAGATTAAATTAATTGCATATTTTTACGTCTGCCACCATTTAGGCAAATCTATTATTGGCTGTAGCCAGGTTTATAAAGTAGTTGTTGCTGATCTACCAAAATTTCCACCATGGCTTTTTTGTTGTCGGTTCCTTGAGTTTAGCCTGCATATTATCTACTTCGCCTGTCATACTTGTATAAACTTCTAAATTATCAAAACTATTTTTCGTTGGGTCATAAACATTTTCAGTTTGTGGGTCATAAACAAAATACCCTGCTGTCTTATGAATTATTTTAGTGTATTCGCTTATACTTGTAAAGAGTGTTTTTGCCTTGTCACCTGAATACCAATATGGAATTGTGATTAGTACGTTGTTGTTAAATATTGTTATTTGAGTAGCAAGGTCTCCGTTAGGGGTATTTAATTCAATATGATCAAACTGTTCTTTTGCTTCATCAACAGTTGTTCCTTCAAGTTTAGCAATTTCATTATAGTCAAATTCAAAACTTTCAAGTCGTGGGTTAAAGTCCATTAGAGCCTTAACAATTTTAAGTTTAGTTTCCAGGCCAGGTTGCCCATCCTCATATGCTTCCTCTTCCTTCACTTCAATTACGGCTTGAGCTTCTTCAAGGTCTGGTCTGCCAATTTTAGATTTATAACAATAAAGATCGTAGCTCATTTTTTTTAAAATTTAAATGACGTTTAGAGACTTTTCAACGTTACCGCTTACGGTCTCCATTGGCAAAGTGCGCCCGAATTTGGTGCTCGTTCGCCCGGTAATGATTATGAATTGAAACGTGAAGTTGAAACTACCGATGAAGTTAAACGAAAATAGTCCAGCCCCGAACCAAACCTGCAATATTGCTAATGTTGAAGTTACATTGTCCAGCCAGGTATTCGCCAATGCATTTGTTAGCAGATGTTTTACGGAAGTTTTTTATATCTTGGTAACAATAATCAACCTAATAAATATTATGCGTATTAAGCTTTTATTAATCACTTCATTTGTTATAGTAACATTTCAACAATTTTCTTTCGGGCAAAATGTTGAAGTAAATAAAGCTATTGTTAAAAGGTATTTTGTGGAAGTAATAAATCAGAAAAATGCCTCAATTGTTGATTCTATTTTTGACAAAGACTATCAATTGCATGGGCTTGACGATGGCTCTGAAGGAAAGGGCAGCGACATCATCAAAAACTTTCTTCCTGAGTTTTTCAAAGCCTTTCCTGACATTCATTATACCATTAGCGACATCATAGCGGAAAAAGACAAGGTTGTGATTTTGACTAGGGCAAACGGAACCCATAAAGAGGAAATCTTCGGTATTAGCCCCAATAATGCAAGGTTGAACAATTTGAGCGAAATCTTCATTTTTCGACTGACTAATTACAAGATAGTTGAGGGCTGGAGACAACTTGATTTATACAACTTCTTCAAGCGACTTCGAGGAGATTCTTAATGGATCGGCTATGAAATATCGGCTGACGTAAAACGGGTTTGCGTTCGTGTGGGTATTAGGGGTTTTCTGTTCGTCCAAAAATATACGGCTTTATTGAAATACAAACGCCGGTAACCTATTCGCTTGCCGCAGGATGCAAAGCCTGGTGTTGTGCGTCCGTGGGCTTGTGACATAATTATGTAAGCCTGTTCTTTTCGAAATCCCGCTCGAGAATTGCGTAAAAGTAATTATCAATCCACTTGCCTCGTATCGGTAACACTTCCCTCTTCCTTCCTTCTCTTAGCATTCCGATGTTTTCAAGAACCTTTATTGAAGCGATATTTTCTATGGCACACCCGGCTTCAACCCGATGGAGTTTTAAATCTTCAAAAGCAAACTTTAAGAGCCCTTTCAAAGCTTCTTTCATATACCCGTTTCTCCAATAAGCAGGAGTAAGTTTGTACCATACTTCGGCATTTCTAAAATTCGGCTTTCCTAAATTTAAAGCGATTAATCCGATGAATTTATTTCTTTGAACAAGTGTAATACTAAACGTATAGAACATTCTCGGACTGGCTTCCTGCTGATCCAACCACTCTTTTATTAGCCTTGCCGTCGTTTGGGTTGTCTGAGGAATCCCAAGTGTATTGAATTCATCAACTTCGGGTATTGAATGTAGTTGATGAACTTCATCTATGTCTGCTAAACACAGTTCTTTTAATAGTAAACGTTCCATTTGAAGTTCCATACTGATCGTTTCTCAATGGTGGTTAATGGCAAAGGTGTTTGCCACGTGGCGGCAATAGAATTACTATCGCCCGGTTAAAGATATAAAAGCCAAATTAATAATTTTCTGTTGAATGTGCTCCGGAAGCCGACATGTGGCAAACATCTTGTAAGGAACAGTACAACTTAATTTATCCATGTTATTATTGTTTCCAATCTCCCGAAAAAAAATTTTTCAAACTTGTTAACGTC
>JAZKGP010000024.1:53929-154229 GCA_040385845.1 Bacteroidota bacterium
GGTTAAAGATATAAAAGCCAAATTAATAATCTTCTGTTGAATGTGCTCCGGAAGCCGGCATATTGCAAACACATTTGTTAGTGGCAGTTCTGGTCGTTTCGTAATATTCTGGTGGTCATATCTAATTCCTCGATGGATTCGTCGCTAAATCTCTGCAAGGACGATTCTCTTAGATCGTCAAGGTTCTCTTTGCCAATGTTTTTTATATAATCTTCTTGGTCATGTGTCAGCTTGGTGTATCCCATTAGCTTTTTAGCATATGCTCTAACATCTTTGTCTAATGTTTGGTCTGTCATTACAGATTGTAAGAAATTGTCTCCTTTGCATAAATAAGCGAACCAGAGCGTTGTAATAACTAATATTTTAGCAGTCTTGCTAATGGATGCGAACATTGAGATTAAAGTGTCAACATATTTATTGTTCTTTTGCGGTAAAAGCATATATGTCAGACAATAGCCTTGATTAAAGCTCATTGCGTGTTGAGGCAGAAAAAATGAAAACTTGTCCTCGTATAATATCCTGACCGCCGCTTCTGTTACGTCTATACCGTCTTGAGCAAGTTTATTTAGCGTAGATACATATATTTTACGGCTGATGTCGCTAAGGTCACATTTGGCAATTGCTTTAACTGCTATGTTTTTGTCAGATTTGGTATCCGATAAAGATAAAAGCAACCCACTACCATCGTAATAAAAATAAGCGTTGTGCCCAGTTTGCATTAGTTCGGCGCGAAGTTGCGGAAGATAATTCGATGTGTCTCCTTTTACCTTATTCCAAAATTCATCTAATGCTGGAAATTTGCTTTCCTGCTCTTTGTCCGATAGTTTACTTGGTTGGAAGTTATAAATATTATCAATCTCTTGTGATAAGGTCTGCCCTAATGCAAAAGTTGCAACGAATGTCGAAATAATTATCGCTATTAATTTCATTTAAAGGGTCGGTTATTTAATAGCCACAAACATTAGTGTTGTACACAGGCACAATTTAAGATTTATATTGATTATCAGAATTCTTCCTGTTGACGATCGAAATTGTTCATTCCGCAAATTTCATGGGCATGGCTTGGGAGAAATCGTTAAGCGGTAAAGACGATCCCTGTCAAACATAATCAGCTTTATTATCCATTTTTTACTTGTGTTGCCGCCACAATGCCGCCTTCCTGAGCGGGAAAATTAGCCCATATAAATTTTGGATAAAATATACCGATTGGTATATATTTGCAGGATTATTGAAATCATCAAGTGAATAAGGCAGAAAAAACACGTCAATTTATTATTGAAAAAACAGCCCCCGTTTTTAACCGGAAGGGTTTTGCGGGGACTTCATTAAATGATCTAACGGAGGCAACCGGGCTAACCAAGGGAAGTATATATGGCAATTTTGCCAATAAAGATGAAGTGGCACTAGCCGTTTTCGATTACAATTTTGCGGGTTTACAAAAAGGGGTTGCAACTGCTATTTCCGGCAGCAATTCTGCCATCGATAAGCTCTTGAAAATGGCGGACTTTTACCGTCTTGAATTTAAACAGACCCTCGCTATGGGTGGCTGTCCTATTTTAAATACAGCAATAGATGCTGATGATACACATCCGCAATTAAAAGAAAAAGTTTCCGCAAGCATCAGGCAATGGAAAAAGAATATTGAAACTATTATTAAAGATGGCATTATGAAAGGCGAAGTAAATCCATTGGTGAACGCTTCAAAATTTGCTACACAATACATTGCTCTTATCGAAGGCGGTATAATGCTGGCAAAAACAACAGGTGATGTATCGATGCTGGCTGCAAGTATTGAAAGAGTCAAAACAATTGTAAGCGAAGAACTGGTGACCTGATTTTTTTTATTTATTAATATACCGTGTGGTATATAATTAAATTGATGGATACAATTGTCTAATCATAAATATATAACCATGAATAATGAAGAGAGGTTTATAACAATGGTATTGCAGTCATGGGAAACGCATGTTGCACGTGCAGGAAATCTTTTAAATGAATTGCAGGACGAACAACTGTTGCGGGAAATTGCACCGGGAAAAAACAGGGGCATCTATCTTATCGGTCATCTTATTGCTGTACATGATGCTATGAATGCTATCCTGGAAATAGGCGGGAGGTCCTATTCCGAACTTGATGACGCCTTTATAAACCATCCCGATAAATCGGGAAGGAAGATGCCTTCAATCGATGAATTGAGAAGCTACTGGGAACAGGTTCATGCCAAATTGAATAATGCTTTGAGGCAGATACCGGCAATCACCTGGTTTGAAAAACATGCAGCAGTTTCGGCAGAAGATTTTGCCCTGCGGCCAGAAAGAAACAAATTAAATGTAATCATCAACAGGACTAATCATTTTGCTTATCACCTGGGTCAGTTGCAACTTTTAAAATAATTGGCAATTACGTTATTATAGCATATTTCAACAGCATCATTTATCAATATACACACAAGTATTTTGCTGTTAAACAACTACAGCATTTAAAAGTATAAATAGTGCTAATTGCACATAATACTATCCTGTTTCCAGGTGACAGGGCCGGAATTGGCTTTGAAAATGTTAGATTATTTTAATAAAAAAATACTTCATCAGGCAGGTTACTATGAAACAGAAATTTTTATTTGCCTTGATCATGGGAGGCATCACAACAGGACTCGTTTCGTTTACTGTTATTTCGGTGAATATTGGTTTTGTAAAAAGCTTTGCTGGAATTTGGTTGAAATCATGGGTGATAGCTTATGTTGTTGCCATTCCCGCCATCCTGCTTTTTTCTCCAAGTGTTCAATGGCTGGTAAAATACCTGTGTGAAAAAAGTAATATAATAAATGAAAATTGATTATGAAAAGAGTAGTAGTTACGGGTTTGGGTGTTGTATCGCCCTTGGGCAACACGGTTAATGAATTCTGGCAAAATATTATTGCCGGAAAAAGCGGGGCAGGCCCTATCACCAAATTCGACGCGTCGAAATTTAAAACTCGTTTTGCCTGTGAAGTAAAAACGTTTGATCCCCTGCAATACTTCGATAAAAAAGAGATAAAGAAATACGACTTGTATACGCAATATGCCATTGCTGCAAGCGACCAGGCAATTAAAGATGCAAAGCTTGATTTTAGTTTGATGCCGGAAAGCGAACGATATGAAACGGGTGTTATCTGGGCGTCGGGAAATGGTGGCATCAGCACTTTTGAAGAGCAGTTAAGTGAATTTCATGCTGGTGATGGAACGCCGAGATTCAATCCCTATTTTATACCAAAGATGATAGTGGATATTGCCGCCGGGGCTATTTCTATCAGGCACAAATTGCATGGTCCAAACTATTGTACTGTATCAGCTTGTGCTTCGTCCAATACAGCCATTATAAATGCATTTGACACTATCAGGCTGGGTAAGGCCACTATTATGATCGCAGGAGGCTCGGAAGCGGCAATAACACCAGCTTCTGTCGGTGGTTTTAATGCAGCACAGGCGTTATCAAAAAGAAATGAAGAACCGCTTACTGCTTCCCGTCCATTCGACAGCAACCGGGACGGTTTTGTAATGGGGGAGGGAGCGGGTGCGCTCGTACTGGAAGATTGGGATCATGCGGTACAAAGAGGTGCTGCTATCTATGCCGAAATAGTTGGTGGCGGCATGGCAGCAGATGCCTATCATCTTACCGGAACGCCGCCCGATGGCATCGGTGCTTTTTTAGGAATGTCGAAAGCCTTGTCTGATGCGGGAATAACGCCGGATAAGATCGGTTATATTAATGCCCATGCCACTTCTACCGGGCTTGGAGATATGAGCGAACTACATGGCATAAAAAGGCTTTTTGGTGATTTACCCGTCGCCATTAGCGGTACCAAATCCATGACCGGTCATTTATTGGGTGCAGCAGGTGCCATTGAAAGTATCATCAGTATACTGGCAGTGAAAGATGATATTATACCTGCCACCATTAATACCGGGAATCTTGATGAAGCGATCCCTTCAGGTTTAAAGATCGTGCTCGGTAAAACACAATATAAAAAAATAGACTATGTTTTAAACAATACTTTTGGTTTTGGCGGGCATACGGCGAGTACCATTTTTAAAAAGTACAGCTCCTGATTTTCCTTGTAAATAAAATTGCTGGCGTTGAAACTATTCAAAAGCATTAGCTCAAAAATTTAAAGGCAAGTCCAACGAGGGCGGCCATCAAAATTATGTGAGGCTCTTTTACCTTCTTTACTTTTAGAAGCACAAAGATGGTTGCTAAGGCAATAAGCGCAGTAGGAACGTCTTTAATAGTTCTTACTGCAATAACAATCACCGAGCCTGCTAAAGCGCCTATAACGGCAGCTGTAATGCCATCCACAAATGCTTTGATCCCCGGGAGTCTCCCATATCTTTTAAAATAAGGTGCGGGTAAGATTGTTAACAGGTAGCAGGGTAAAAAGGTTGCCAGTGCCGCAACAGAAGCCCCTGGAAAACCGGCCACCAAATAGCCGATAAAACCTACAGTTATAACTACAGGACCGGGGGTGATCATCGCCACTGCTACGGCATCAATAAATTCATGTTCTGTTAACCAGTGGTACTCATTTACAACACCGCCATGCAGAAAGGGAACGATTGCCAAACCGCTTCCAAATACAAACGCACCCGCTTTGGAAAAAAACCAGGCTATTCTTTCAAGTGTACTTAATTCATAATCCCAAAAGCCGATGCCAAATAACAGGAATGAATTTGCGACGGTTGTTTTTTTAAACCATGCCGGCGGGGCTTTTACAAACATGTACAATAAACCCGCTGCAATAAACAACAATAACTGTTCCTGTTCTGTGATTATTGTTGCAATTGCTCCCAATAAAAAGAAGGTCCAAAGCAGCCACTTATCTGACATGGCTTTGATGTTCACTTTGCTGATTGATTTTTCTGTGAGCTTATAACTGCTGATGGTAATGATGCCTACTACTGCGGCACCCACACCATAAAAGATAGCCTGCATCCAGGGCAGGCCGCCAAATGCTTTATACGCCATGCCAATCAATACAACCATAAAAAATGAAGGCAATACGAAAGCTAATCCACAAAGGGTTGCTCCTAAAATACGGTAGTGTACATATCCTAAATATATTCCTAATTGTGCCGCTAACGGACCCGGTGCCAGTTGTGCCAGGGCAAGACCATCTTTATATTCTTCTTCACTAATCCATTTGCGTTCTTCTACCAGGTCGCGGTGCATATAGCCAATTAATGCAACCGGCCCGCCGAAACCTGCATAGCCTAACTTAAAAAAATATTGAACCAGCTGTTTTAATGTGTAAGCAGGTGTTATTGTGTTGTTATCCATGTTTATAATCTCGGTTGCCAGTTGTGTTTTTCATCAGGCACATATTTTGCCCAGCTGTATAATGCATCATAGATCTTCATGCCGGTATCCAGCATCTCGTGATCGTTTTTGTAATTGTAGGAAAGCCCGGCAGAAATTGCCCATAACCCGGCCGCCTGTGGTGCAAGATGAAAACTATTCGTGTCCGTACCCCGTACAATCCTGGCTATTTGTTGTACTGCAACATCTGTTATGCTATGCCTTTTTATAATATAATCAAAAGTGCAAAATTCACCTTCATGCGTATACTCGGCACCGGGCAGGTCGTAAGGGATTGCATGTAATTCGTCAGCCTTTTTAAATACTTCTTCCTTAGGAACATAGATAAATATGGCTTCCTTATCTGCAAAATTTTTTATAAGCCAGGGACATGCAATCCGGTCAATTTTCGGCCGCTCCCTTGTGATCCATTTCATATAAGAATTTTACAGGTGACTAAAATGCAATTTTACTTTGAAAGTCCACGCCGTCCACATAAAATGGTGGAACTGTCCGCCACAACAATGGAAGTATAGTTTGCCAGAACGAAATAAAATAGGAAACAATAGATAGAACGTTCAACATCAGCCGCTAATTAGATGCAGCAAAATTTTGACCATTAGCAATAGTAAAATAGTACGTATCTAACTTTTGGAAGATAGTTTACTTTTTTGCCAGTTCTTTTTTGTACGCCGACGGGCTTTTGCCAGTGTGTTGCCTGAATATTCTCGTAAAATGACTTTGATCTGAAAATCCGGTGAGGTAGGCTATTTCAGTAAGAGAATATTTATTTGTTTTAATTAATTCAAGTGCTTTGTCAATGCGAAGTTTCCTGATGTATTCACCAAAAGAAAGGTTGTCAAAGTGCTTCGAAAATTCCCTTGACAAATAGGAAGGATTTATATCAAGGCTCTTTGAAATATCCGACAGGTTTAGGTTGGTATCCACCTGGTCCTGGATAATTTGTTTCAATTCTTTCACCCATGCAGGTGTTTTCTTTTTGGCAGCTTTTTGGTTTATAAATTTAGTGAAAACATCAATGAATACATGATCAACCGGATTTTGTGTATGCTTTACTTTTTGCAGGTGTTGTGCCCAGCTATACAGGGCATCATAGATCATCATTCCTTTTTGTAAAAGCTCCTGGTCGTCTTTAATATTATACGCAAGACCAGCGGATATAGCCCACAGACCGGATGCCTGGCTGGCAAGATCGTGCCTGTCGGTATCAGCTCCTCTTACAATGGGTGCCATTGCCTTCAGAGCGGCATCTTCAATTGCGTACTTTTCGATAATGTAATCAAAAGTGCATTTGTCTTCGTGGTGAGAGAACTCAACGTCCGGAACATCAAACGGAATGGCATTCAATTTAATAGCCTGTTCTTTTACTTCATTGGCTGGAACATAGAGGAATTCAGCTTCCGGATCTACAAAGTTTTTTATTAGCCATGGACAAGCAATCCTGTCGATTTTTGGGCGCTCTCTTGTGATCCATTTCATAAACCAGATTTACATAGATTCTAACTTACAGAAATACTCAGGCACAACTCAAAATTGTATTGGAGAATTTTTTTGGTGACTGTTTGAGATTTCATTCTTCTTCTACATTTTTCATCGCAGATAATAAAGCATAAGCACCCCTCGTTACAATTTTGTTGGTTGCAGTAAAATCAGCAGGAAAAATAATAGCTGCAAATCCTTCTTCCTCCGTTCCCCTCAAAACGGGTATCATCTTAAATATTGCTTTTCCTTGCGCCGTATCAGTTTGAATAAAAACAAAATCTTTTCCATCTGATTGTATTATTGCTTCAACAGGCAATGCCGGAGTATTTTCGGTTTTAGTTTCTATTAATGCTTTTACATACATACCTGGTAACATACCGGGATCATTTACTATTTCAAGATGGCAATGAACCGGGATGGTCCCATCGTCCCCGGTAGCTTTCCCGATAAGAAAAACAGTAGCTTTCCTGTTATAAGTTGTTTCATTAGCCAGAGCAAACCGGATCTGTTGACCCGGTCTTATTTTGTTTACATCTTTTTCAAAAACATGCAATGCAAGATGCATATCATTTTTATTTGCAATTTCAAACAGTACATCACTTGGTTGCACGTATTTTCCCCTGTTAACATTGCTGGCTGTAACATACCCGCTGATAGGAGCATACAAGTTGCTTGTTTTTGAAATATTAGCTGGCTGCAAAGATCTTGTGCTAATGCCTATCAAAGAAAGCTTTTGTTCAAGTCCGCCAATCTTAGCTTTCATAATATTGTATTCTGAAGATACTTGTTGCAAAGTTTTACCGGCATTAATATCTTCTTTTCGCAACTCTTTTTGCCTTTCCAATTCCTGTTCTAAAAATACCATCCGACTTTTATTTTCGAGGTATTCCTGTTGTATATCTATAAATGCTGCGTTCTCAATAACAGCAATCACCTGGCCCTTTCGAACAGGCTGGCCTGGTAACAATCCTGCGCTTTTTACATAACCACCCAATGGTGCTGAAATGGACACCATGTTTTGTGGTTCCACATCAATTACACCTGTTACTTTAATCACATTGCTCAGGTTTCGCATTTCCATAGAACTTAGTTGAATGCCTGCCATCTTGTATTGGTCTGATGTTAATGTTATATCGGATGGCACACTGTCTTTTTTCACTTCCTCCGTTGCTGCTGCTACCGTTTTTTTATCATCAGTACAAGCAATCAACATAGATGTTAGTACGAGCAATGAACAAATAAGTTTTATTATCGGATTCATTATTATTTATTTGAAGCTGTTAGAATTTATTTTGTTACCATAAGGCTTTCGATTGCAAGTGTTGCCTGGTTGTACTGGTAAATAGTATCGATATAATCAGCCTTTATTTTTAAGGCTGTTGCTACACTTTGCTGGTATTGTACATAGGATATTTCTCCGGATTTAAAACCACGTTCAGCACTCTTGATAATTAGGTCAGCCTGCGGTATTGCAGTTTTTTCATAGTAGTCAATGGATGATGTATGCTTATAGAACTGCTGCAATAATATCTGCAATCGCCCTGCAAGGTTGGTTTGCTCATAAACTACATTTTCCCGCGCCACCTGTTCACCAATTTTTGAGGCAGCGATCTTAGCTTTATAGCCTCCCGGCAATAACGGAATGCCAACACCAACCTGGAATCCGTGAAACCTGTCGGAGCCAGTAAACTTTTGATCAATGCCATTTACAGATTGTATTCCCCTGAAAGACTGGTTGAAATAACCCACAGTAAAATCAGGTAGCCGCTTAGCTTTTTCGACATCAGTTTCACGCTTGTTTATTTCTATTTGTTGCCCGAGATATTGAACTAACGGGTTGTTGGCAATTACACTGCTATCTGTTGGTAATTGATAGGTTTTTTTTGTAACTGTTGTATCTGCTACGGTGATATTTTCTTTTGTGTTTAGCAATACCTTTAATGCCTGTTTAGCAATTATTATATCCATTTCATTTTGCTGTATTTTGTTTTTAAGTTCCAACAATTGCGCTTCCGAAGTTGTTTTTTCAAGCTGGGTAGTTTCACCGGTTCTATATCTTACTGAGCTTGCTTTTGCAAGGTTCTCATATAAAGTATCCTGGCTTGTAAACAAGGCTCTTTTGTTGATGAAATAAACCGCCTGGTAATAAGCATTTTTCACCTCGTTTATAAGGTTTAATTTGTCTATTTCAAGCTGGCTTTCGCTGCCTTTTATCCTGGCATCCGCTAATTTTAATTGCCTCCTGTAAACGGAGGGGTTTTCAAACTGCTGGGAAATATTGATGTTATTATCATAATTTATACTATTAACCTGGCCCTGCGTTAGCGTAATTGTTGTCTTGTCAAAATTAACACCTGTTTTTCTTAGGGCATTTTGCTGGTCAACTGCATAATTGGCTATTCTAATGCTGCTGTTATTTTTTAATGCAGAGTCAATTGCCTGCTGCAGGGTAATTGTTTTTCCTGGCGCATTCCCGTTATTCTGGGCAAATATTACTTGAGGCGATAAGCTAATTAATGCAATAAATACAGGAAGTACACGACCAGCAGGGAATGGTTTGGAATTACTACTTTTTTTATTTTTCTTTTCGAATACGATGTATAACACTGGTAAAACTACAAGCGTTAAAAAAGTTGCAGTTATCAAACCACCGATGACAACTGTGGCTAATGGCCGCTGTACTTCTGCTCCTGAAGAATTAGATAATGCCATTGGCAAAAAGCCAAGTGAAGCTACTGCCGCAGTTAGTAAAACAGGTCTTAGTCTAATCTTGGTTCCTTTTAATACGCGTTCAGTTATATCGTTAATGCCCGCTGCTTTAAGGCGGTTAAATTCGGCAATCAGTACAATGCCATTTAGTACTGCCACTCCAAATAACGCGATAAAGCCTACGCCTGCTGATATACTGAACGGCATACCTCTTACAAGCAAAGCAAATACGCCTCCAATGGCAGCAAGCGGAATGGCAGAAAAGATCAACAGGCTTTCTTTGATCGAATTAAAAGTGAAATACAACAACAGTAGAATCAGTAATAATGCTACCGGTACTGCAATTGACAAACGTTTATTAGCAGCCTGTAAATGTTCAAACTGGCCGCCGAAAGTTGTGTAATATCCTGCAGGTAAATCCAGCTTTTCATCCAGTTGTTGCCTGATCTCTTTTACAATACTTTGTACATCCCGGTTGCGCACATTAAAGCCTACTGTTATGCGCCTTTTTGTATCATCTCGTTGTATTTGATTAGGCCCATTTTTAAAAGAAACATCAGCCACTTGTTCCAAGGGTACCTGGTGCCCGGTTGGCGTGCTGATAAACAGGCTGCGAACATCTGACAGATCTTTCCGGTCTTCTTTTGCCAGGCGAACAACGAGGTCAAATCTTTTTTCGCCTTCATATACCAGGCCTGCTGCTTCACCTGCAAAAGCTGTTTTTATTACCCTGTTGATATCGCTGATATTTAAACCGTACTGCGCAATGCGGTCGCGGTTAAATTTAATTTGAATTTGCGGCAAACCTGTAACTTCTTCCACGTATAAATCTTCCACGCCATTAATGTTTTTTATAAGTTTCCCAATCTTGCCGGCCTGGTCTGTCAATACATCCAGGTCTTCCCCGTATAACTTAATTACTACGTCCTGTTTTGCTCCTGTTATCAGTTCATTAAAACGCATTTGAATCGGTTGTTGAAAACCAAATGTTACACCCGGAATAACAGCAAGCTTTTCCTGCATCTTAGCGGCTAATTCTTCTCTTGAATCTGCGCTTACCCATTCTTTTTTTGGCTTCAGTATAACCATCATGTCACCCGCTTCAATGGGCATGGGATCCGTTGGTATTTCACCGGAACCAATCTTGTTTACGATTTGTAGTACCTCGGGGAAATTTTGCAAGATAATTTTTTGAGCTTTTGTAGAAGCTTCAATTACCTGGTCAATGGAACTACCTGTAAGTACCCTTGTTTCCACGGCAAAATCACCTTCATCCAACTGCGGAATAAACTCGCCACCCAATCGTGAAAAAGCAAAAAATGCTACTACCAGTAAAGCCACTGCGATTGTAATAACTACCGTTCTTTGGTGAATGGCTAATTTGATAACAGGATCATATATTCTATGAAAAAAATCCATCATCAGGTCAGAAAAATTTCTTTTATGACTTGTTTTTTTACTTAGAATTAATGCGGACATCATTGGCACATAAGTAAGTGATAAAATGAATGCACCAAGGATGGCAAACATGACTGTTTGTGCCATAGGGCCAAACATTTTTCCTTCGATACCAACCAGGGCAAGTATGGGTAAATAAACAATAAAGATGATAAGCTGACCAAAGGCTGCAGCATTCATCATCCTGCCGGCACTTTCTTCTACCTGTAGGTTCATCTGCAACTGGTCTAATCGTTCAATACCGCCTTTTTGCATTTTATGTCCGCTGATACGATGCAATACGCTTTCCACAATAATTACGGCGCCGTCGATGATTAATCCAAAGTCAATCGCTCCCAAACTCATTAAATTTCCCGATACATTAAACAGGTTCATCATCGATATGGCAAACAGCATCGATAATGGAATAACAGACGCAACCACCAGGCCCGCCCGCAGGTTGCCAAGGAACAGGATAAGAATAAAAATAACAATCAGTGCTCCTTCGATTAAATTGGTTTCTACCGTACTGATTGCATTGTCAACTAATTTTTTTCTATCCAGGAAAGGTTCAATAGTTACACCTTCGGGTAATGTTTTTTTGATCTGCTCTATCCTGGTTTTTACATTGTTTATTACAGCCGAGGAATTAGCGCCTTTTAACATCATGACAATACCTGTTACAACTTCTCCTTCTCCGTTTCTAGTAGCCGCACCATACCTTACATTGCTGCCAAATTGAACCGTTGCAACATTTTTTATCAGTACCGGCACCTTGTTGTTTACTTTAACAACAATGTTTTCAATGTCATCAATGGTAGTAATTAAGCCTTCACTTCTTATAAAATAGGCATTCGGTGATTTATTGATATAGGCACCGCCAGTATTTTGATTGTTATTTTCCAGGGCATGAAATATTTCATCAATAGTTACATCCATACTATGCAGGCGGTCGGGGTTCACTGCTATTTCATATTGTTTTACATAACCCCCGAACCCGCTTACTTCTGCTACACCGGAGGTTCCCAGTAACTGGCGCTTTACAATCCAATCCTGTATGCTTCGTAATTCCATTGCATCGTACTTCTGCTCATAGCCAGGCTTTGCATGAATTACGTACTGGTAAATTTCACCCAGCCCGGTAGTAACCGGTGCCATTTCAGGTGTTCCAATGCCTCCTGGTATTTGTTTGGATGCAAGCGTTAAACGTTCCTGTATTTGCTGGCGGGCCCAATAGATATCTACGTTTTCTTTGAAAACAATGGTTACCAGCGATAAGCCAAAACGGGAGAATGAGCGGATTTCGTGGATGTTCGGAATGCTGGCCATTGTTTGCTCAACCGGGAATGTGATCAGGCGTTCCACTTCCTGTGCTGCAAGCGTTGGAGTTACGGTTATAACCATCACCTGGTTATCGGTAATGTCGGGCACGGCATCTATGGGCAATTTCGTAATGGAGTAACTGCCCCAGGCAATTAGCGCAAGGGTACATAACCCTATGAACAGTTTATTGTGTATAGAGAAATGAATGATCTTATTGAGCATAAAAAAAATAGCATTGTGAAAGACAAGGGCCTTTCCAGGAAAGTAATAAAGCAGTAATGTGTTGTCACAAAAAGGGCATAGTTATGCCATGGGGGGACCCCTTAGCAAACGGCATGATGCGTAGCAAGGAAGAATTCCTGCTGTATGTGATCGCGGTTTGTGAATTGCCGCGGGTTGAAATAACAAGCTTATTATATACTGCGTGTAAAAAATAGCCTGCTTTTCAATAGTTAATTTGGATATAAGTATAGACTGCGAAGCCGGTCCGTTTGATACGATATTACTATATGCGTGCTGCTGGTGTGAGAAAATGTGGCCGAAAAAATCATTTTTTAAATCATGCGGGTTATCATGGAAATCGTTATGCTGATCGTCATGATGCCCGATATCAACTGATTGATAATGGTAATGAGGAATCACGCTGTGTGCAAACAGCATTGTGAAAGCACAAAGTAAGAAAAATGATATGAAGCGTTTTTTTGTCAAGGCAGGGCAAAATTAGTTTTTGTTTGTGAAGAAGCTACAATTGTTTCGCTACCTAACTTATTCAGAAAACGTTGTATAATAGCTAACTAAAATTGGTGAAAACTGTAATTTGCTGCCATACAACATTTTCCAATGAAGGCATCATCTAACATTTTGCAAAAAATCATTTTCACAAGCCTGCTGATCATAGCAGCTAATGTAGTGCCGGCTCAAAAGAGCAGTAACAATTTTGAGGCACTGGATACTACGGTTATTGAGAAAGTAACTGGTCTTAAGGGCAAAGCAAATAATGGAGAATACAAGATCACTATTCCACAAAATGATCTGAGTATTATGGTCGACAGTTTCAAAATAATTCCTGCTATGGGGCTTGGCACCTGGATAGCTTTTACGCCATCGGCAGATGGAGCCATGATTATGGGCGACATCATCCTTACTGAAACGGATCTGAAGCCCGTACAACAAGAAGTTATCAAGCAGGGGCTTTCCATAACGGCTATACACAACCATTTTGTGCGCAACCATCCTAATGTTATGTATATGCATATCGGCGGCAGTGGCAGTCTTGCTGAAATGGCGCAAAAGGCAAAAGCGGTGTTGGAAAGCGTCGCAGCAGCAAGGGGTGGTAATCCATCGAAAGGCACAGCCAGTAACGAAGCCGTGGCTAACACGCTCGATACAAAAAAACTCGATGATCTCCTCGGTTATAAGGGTGAACTGAGCAAAGGTGTTTACAAATACACTATCGGGAGGCCGGACGTGAAATTGAAGGAACATGGCGTAACAGTAACTACCTTTTTAGGGTTCAATACCTGGGCTGCTTTCCAGGGTACTCCCGAACGTGCTGCTGTTGCGGGGGACTTTGCCATGCTGGAAGATGAGGTTGCACCGGTAATAAAGGCATTAGTAGAAAACGGTATCGAAGTGGTTGCAGTGCATAATCACATGGTGCACGAACAACCCCGTATTTTCTTTTTGCATTACTGGGGAATTGGCAATGCAGAACAACTTGCCAAAGGGTTGAAAGCAGCATTAAATCAAACAGGAAAGAAACAGGCAGGGATAATGAAGATGTAAAGGGCTTTAATCCGATATTTTCAAATTAAAAAATAGCTCCTGATGTAATCACAACAGGAGCAACCCCCTAGACCCTTAAACAGCTGGAAATATATAAGTTCAGGCAATTACAGGTTTAACTACTGCATATCCACAATGAATAAAATCAGTGAGGAATTCAACATTAATGTATTATCAATGAAGTAAATGTCAGTGTCTTTTAGTTGTTTACCCGGGGAGTATTCTTATTGATCACTTGCATTATAAATTGCCCCGAATTATTTTTATCCGCCTAATTACATTTTCCCAAATTAAAAACTGGATTATGAAACGTTTACTGGCGCTCGCTATGAACTTATTTGTAATTTGCTCAATCGCATTTTCCCAGCAGAACCCGGGATTGATTGGCACCTGGAAATTAGTAAGCGGAAAATCTACTCATAACGATTCCACTTCAAACTATGAAGCGGCAAATACAAATGCTATTAAAATTGTAACGCCTACTCATTTCGCGGTTTTAAGCCAGGGAACCGACAACAGATTTGGAAATGCCGTAGCTGGTAAAGTTAAGTTAGAGGGTGATAGATATATTGAGTCGGTCGCATATTGCAATGTACCTTCTATCATAGGTAAAGACATGGCTTTTACTTACGAATTAACAGGTGATAGATGGCATATTAGGGGAGGAGGGAACGGCTATGTTTTCGATGAATATTGGGAGAGAGTAAAATAATAAAAACTCACGATTTCTAATTGCCCGCATGGAGTATTACTTCTTCAATTAATTCTATGTACATAGCTATGGCTAACTAAAAAACTTCTTTACGTAATTTGCATATTAAGAAGCGTTTTAGACAACACGGATATAAAACTGGCATGTCAATAGTTGCACATAGCCAGGTACGACAAAAACCATAAGAATAGTTCAGCCGTAAATAGCAATCAGGATTTATCTGTTGTTTATTTTTTTTCCTCACTTACAAATTCTAAAATATCGCCAGGCTGACAGTCCAATGCTTTACAAATTGCATCCAGCGTACTAAAGCGAATTGCTTTCGCTTTCCCGGTTTTCAGGATTGAAAGATTTGATAATGTGAGGTCCACTCTTTCAGAAAGTTCATTTAAGGAAACTTTTCTTTTTGCCATCATCACATCTAAGTTTACAATGATTGGCATAGCTTAAACAGTTAGATCGTTTTCGTTTTGAATTTCTACTCCTTTTTTAAAAATAGTAGCAATAACATAAATTACAGCTGCCATTAAAATAAATGCCTGGCTGTCGGCCCAGAATTCATTCAGGTTGTCAATAACATAACCATAATGTTGTAAGCTGTTTACTGTTTGCCGGGCTATATAGCTTAATATTCCAATGGAAAGCGTGTAGTAACTCATTTGTGTTATTTGCTCTGAAACATAACTGCTAAATGGCTTTGATAAATTCAACTTATTTAAAAGCCTGATGACCACATAAAATAAATGTGCTTTCAAAAGGGAGATGAACAGGATAAAACTATAAACCCCAAAAAAGATCCATTTACTGCTATTATACATCTCACTTAGATCCAATTTTTGGTAAAGGTTTTTTACAAATTCAGGTTTGTAAATACTAAAAATGAAATTGACAATTAAACCGCCGGCTTCAATACTTAAGCCAACGAAAATGATCCACGCAACAATATGCAAGCCTTTCAGAAGCAGGTTGGTTTTGTCTGACATAAGTTTAAATTTTGGCGGCAAGATAATATATATTTATTGATAAACAATAAAAATATATTGCAATTCAGCGAAATTAATATTTGTCTTAGCAGGGCAAAAGAATTTGATACACACTGTAAAATGGTATAATAAACTTGTGAACTCAATAATAAATTCTATTTCAAACTTTCAATAAGCCGGTGAGCAGTCGTCCCGAATTGGGCTTTTATTATAGCCAACAGCCGTTGAATTTCTATCGTTACTCACATTGAGGATACTGCCCAATGAAGGAAAACCCTCCTGGTAATAACCATTAGCGGTTCTAACATTGCATATAATTGAGAAGCTTGCCTATTGCAAAATCCATGATTTACATTCGGTGTTGCAAAATGGCATCGCAAAGGAATTTTGTGGTAAAAAGTTGTTTAGTTTAGCGCGTATGCCACAAACAGAGCAACCAATTTCCGAAGGACTTAAATGGATTGATGTTACCAATCCGACACCTGAAGAGGTAATATTACTTGCCAATACTTACCAGTTAAACCGGCATATCGTAGAAGACTGCCTGCAGCCCGAACACCTGCCCAAATACGAGTTTGTTGACGATATAAATTTTATGATTCTTCGGTATTATGCGTGTAAAGAAGATTGCGTGATCTCAAACATCCAGGAACTTACTAATAAGATTGCTATTTTTTATAGTGAGTCGTTTATAGTGACCATTCATAAAATGGAAGTGCCATTTATTGAAACCATCCGGCGGTCTATTCGCAAATATGCCTCTGCGAGCGGGCTGGTTTCGAAAATTGTATGGTTTGCATTGGAGACTTTTGATGAACGGGTAAACCAACTGTCCCAGAAAATTGATGTAAGCGAGAACGAAGTAATGATGCGGAGAACCAGTACTAACCAAATGGAAGAATTATACCTTGTTAAACGGGAGGCGGCACTCTCACTTAAAGTACTATTACTAATGCAGGAACCTGCCAACCATATAAAACCCCAGGCAGGTGAAGAATCAATGGTGCAGGATGTGAAAGACCAGCATTTAAAAATGATAACCCTCTATGGACAGGTATTGGAAGAAGTTAATAACCTGATGAATTTGGCCATGTCGTTTTCTGCACAAAAAACAAATGAAGTGGTAAAAGTGCTTACCATCTTTTCGGTGTTTTTTATGCCACTCACTTTCATTGTTGGCATCTATGGAATGAATTTTGAATTTATGCCCGAACTCTCCAAAAAATGGGGCTACCCGGCTGTATTGGTGTTGATGATTATTGTAACCGGTTTTATTTACATATGGTTTAAAAGAAAGAAATGGTTGTAAAAATTATTAACCTCAATGACTGGTGAAGAAACAAAGGATTAGTTTAAAGTGGTAGTGGATTTATCGCAACCAATTAAATAAATATAATCACCATTTTTTAGTAAAAGAATATACCAACCCGTTATAACACCACAGCCCTCAAAAGAGGTTCCAACCAGTAATTTAAATTCACTATTTCGATATACCAGCTAGCAGGTAATTGAAATAGTGAATTTCCTTCACCTCTTAGTTTAAAAATAATTGCATGCAAAAGTATTGTTATATCTTTTGTGTGTATCTATTTTTAGCTGCACAACTTTAAAAGATAAAATATTCAAGGTGAAGAATTGCTAATAATCTATTGAGGAAAATGATTTCAAAAATCAAACTTCACCCTTGCACGAATGCCCCATTCTGATACACCAGGGTGATCAAGGTAAGTAAGTCTTTTCACAACATCTACCCTTAGAAATTTAAAAATATTTGCAATACCTGCGCTTACTTCAGCATATGGAGTGGCTCCCAAAGTGTAAGTATTGGTTAACCCGGTTTCGATGTCCTGCGAATACTTGATTTGTTCAGAATTATATATAGGGTTATTTTCTTTGCGTACTCCGCCATATAATAGTTTAGCAGTAATTACTTCTCTCAGTTTAAATTTCTTTATAAAAGGGATCTTATTAAAAAAGAAGCCATTAAAATAATGATCCATATTTATACCTGCATAATGGTCACTCGCAAACTCCATAAAATTCATCATGTTATAGGAATTAAGCTGGTATGCATAAGTTTGATTTGCCCTGTGAATTGTTTGCAGCGGGTAGGGAACTTTGCCAAATATATTGCCTGCTTCCACTGCAATGTCGGTATAGCCTAAATGGGATAAATAGAATCTTTTACTCACACTTGCATTTAAATTGTGATAATTATATGTACCTTTAAAAAGACCTTTTATTCCCATTATGTAGCGCAATTTGAAAATGGGATATTTATTAATTATAGGTATCCGGTATAATTTTCCCTGGTAAAATTGTTCATGCGGTGCCCACCTGATTTCTGCTGATAATTCTGTAGTTGTTATATCAGTGATAGTATTGGAATGCCCGCCTTCGTCTTTTAAATAAGTAATGGATCCTGCGGGTGTTTGTTTCCAATTTTTAAAACCGGCAGTTACAGATAAATGCTTTTCAAATTCTCTTACATATTCTGCTTTGATAATATTGTTATACAACCATTTGTTATTATCACCTCTTTTGAAAGAAAGCAGGAAATTGTCTTCCTGCACAAACTGCAATTCTTGTCCCGGAATCTTTGTATCGTATTGATAACTTAACCGAACATAATTCAGTGGAAAGGCATACACTGATTTGTGATTAAAGGAATAGGTACCTGATAAATAATATTTCCATTTCTGGTCATTAAAACCATACGCAAAATAATTTTCAAAATACATTGATTTATTAAAGGCAGGAGTGGTTCGACCACCTGCACGCAACCTAAATCCTTCAACGGGATTGAAGCTGTAAAATGCGTTAACAGGTCCTAATTCATAGTTTGGCCCAATTTGTTTATAACCAGCCAATAATAACGTAGCGAGATCCATTATATTTTTATAAGACCGCATGTTTTTTAAGCTATCGATGTTGGTATAAACTTTGGCTTCTACATTGGTTAATTGCGGTGAACGATGTGCTGTCCAAAAGCTATCTGTTAAATTTTGTGTGTCGTCGATATCTTTTGTGTTTGCAGTCTTTTTAAATAATAACTCGTCGGCAGGTCTATTAATTTGAAAATTTGTTAGTGACACACTTCTTTCACCAACGATGCTTCCTGATCCTTTTGTAAATGCAAATTCGGCTATGGTATTTGTACTGATAACATGGTAACGGCCATCGGGTCCTTTTGAAAACTCTTGTTTTATACGCAGGTCTCTAACCCAATTCAGGTTTGCATGTTTATTGATGCTCATATTTATTTTTTGAATAGAATAATTTCCATCCAGGGTAATAAACATAATGCCTCTGAATAAAAGGTCGGCAGGATTTTTTGCAGAAAAGCTTAGCCTGATAAGTTTGATCCCATCGTTTTCCACTGTATCGGTAATGTAAAACCGGTAAAAAGTGGGAGATAAGTCCGCAATAGGACTTAAGAACTGGTTGGTAAGAAATGAGATATTGTTTTGGTAGATATCTACATCTTCATACAAACGATTCATGTAGGTTTTAATTCCGTTGTTGTCAACAAACTCTCCAAAATCAACTTGTTTGTGCCCAAGTACGATGGTTTTTTTTGTCTCCGGATTTTTAAGATAATAGTTTTGCGATACTTTCTCTGCCAGGTATACAGGCAGTAAATTTCTTCCTGCTAATTTTGTTGTATCCACATTTTCAAAAGCATAATTAAAGTCTTTAAAAAGTTTTTTCTTCAGCAGTTTCTCTGGTCTGTTGGTTAAAGAAAGTCCCATTTTCTCATATTGCTTATAAGACACATTATCATAATTGCTGATCCTGTTTTTTGTTTTGTTTTCAATAACCTTTCTTATAAGATCAACCGCAGGATTGTTCTTATTAGAATATTTTCCTCTTTTGGCTTTAATTACTACATTGTTCATTGCATCATCCAAAGCCAGTTCTACTTCTAATGTTTGCTCCCGGTTTGGTATAATCTTTTTAGTAATAGCCTTGTATCCTACGTACGAAAATTGAATGTTATTGATAACGGTATTATTTGTTGCAAATACAAAGCTACCGTCCTCGTTAGTTGCTACGCCTTTTCCTTCCTTATTATAAACGCTCACAGATTGCAATGGCTGTTTGGAGATAGCATCACGAACTATGCCTTTTATTACGGTTTGTGCTATTGCTCCTGCAAGGTTTATAATTAGTAAAGAAAGAATTAGTATTGGTTTTGTAAAATTTTTCATGTTGTTCATCTTTATTGCTTCTTGTGAAACGATTTATTTTATTTGATACTTACTCTATCCACCACATTTGTTTTTCTATTTCCCTGAGTCCTTTTCTTCTTTGATATGCTTTATATGTCGAAGAGAACTTTCCTTTAAAAGCATGCAGTAAGAGGATCAAACTGCCCACTGCCATTATTAACCTGAAAGAGATTGAATTAAACAGGTTGATGATATGTTGTAGTAAAAGATTCATAATGATTTTGAATAAGTTTTGATTAATAATGCTGTAGATTTAATTCCAGCCACCACCTAATGACTTGTACAATTCTATTTTAGCAGCAGCCTGCGCCCGATTAATTGCTGCCAGGGCCAGTTCGCTTTGCAACACATTACTTTGTGCAGTAATTACTTCGAGGTAATTTGCCATACCCGTATTAAACAGTAGACTGGCATTTTTAATAGCAGCCTGTAGCGTATTTACCTGCTTATTTACAATCGCCTGTTGCGATTTTAATTTATCTATTTTAACCAATGCGTCAGATACTTCTCCAACAGCATTCAAAACAGATTGACGAAAAAGAATTACTGTTTTCTCTCTATTAACTTTTGCTAATTCGTAAGCGGTGGTTAATTGTTTTTTCTGAAACACCGGTTGCGCAATACCACCTGCTACCATACCAAATAAGGAAGCAGGAATATTAAACCAGTTACTCGCTTTAAATGAATTAAATCCTGCTGCTGCTGAAATGGTTAATGAAGGATACATGTTTGCTTTGCTGATACCCACTCTTGCATTTGCAATGGTGAGATCGAGCTCAGCACTTTTTATATCGGGCCTGCTGCTTAATAATGCTGAAGGAATTCCGGCAGCTAAATCACCAGGAATGGCTGTATTAACCATTACTGTTTCACGTTTTATTTCAGCAGGTAATTCACCTGATAAAATACTCAAAGCGTTTTCCTGTATCACAATATCCTGTTCCAACTGCGGCATCAATGCTGCCGCTACCATTTGCTGTGCTTCTGCCTGTTGCAGTCCCAGGGCTGATACCTGGCCAGCAGTGTATTGAAGCCGCATAATATTTAATGTGCTGTCATTTAGCCGGATATTTTTTTGAGCAATAGCCAGTTGTTCGTCCAGCATTAACAGGTTGTAAAATCCCTGTGATAGCGTAGCTACGATATTAGTTTGTATGAATTTTTTTGCAGCTTCTGATTGCAGGTAAGATGCCAGTACACCTGCCCGCTGGTTTTTAATTTTCCCCCAGATATCGGCTTCCCACGAAAAATTAATACTGGCTGTATAATCTTCCACATGAACAGTTTTTAAAAACTGGCTGGCGCTTAATCCATTTAAACTATTATCAGAAGGGCGGTTTGTACCGGCACTTATTTGCGCTGTAACGGATGGAAAATAGGCCCATTTTGTTTGTTTTAAAAGCAGTTGCGCAGCCTCTATGTTTTTTATTGCCAGCTGCATATCATAGTTCTTTACAATGGCGCTGTCTATTATGTTTTGCAGGGCAGGATCAGTAAAAAATTGTTTCCACGGGATAGTAGAAATACTTGTGGTGTCATTGGAAACGGCATTACGAAAATTTTCCGGTAATGTGGCCATTGGCTTTTCAATATCTTTCGAAACTTTACATGCTGTTAGTACTGAAAGCAGCACGGTAAAAAGCATGATGTAAATTGTTCTTTTCATCTTATTTATTTTAGATCTTTTCCTTTATTCTTTGTATGCTTCTTTAATGATTGTACCCGGTTATACATACGATGTATTTGGCTTAGTAGGGTAGTAACAAAAACAGCTTGCATACCCGTTCCCATCAACTTCGCTTTTAAAGCGGGGAAATGCTGGAGCATGATTTTAAACAGGTAGATAACTGTTGCTATAATCATAATAGAAACTATTGTTGAAATGGATGCTGGTAATTGTAAGCAACTATGCTCATGGCAATTGCTTACGTTTTTATTCAGGCCAGCACACCATTTGTATGCGGGATAATTTCAGAGTGATGTTTATGTGTGATAATTTTTGGCTGACCTGTGATTTTCTCCTGCAGGTATTGAAAGATCACGAAGAGAACGGGTATAATAAACAAGCCTAACATTACACCCGTTATCATTCCGCCGGCAGCACCAATACTAATTGAATGATTGCCTAATGCTGATGGTCCGTCGGCGCGCATCATAGGTATTAATCCAACTATAAATGCGAGGGAGGTCATGATAATAGGGCGAAGGCGAAGTTTTGCTGCTTCAATAGCTGCTGCGATCAATGATTTACCTGCTCTTCTTCGTTGTACTGCAAATTCTACTATCAGGATGGCGTTTTTTGCCAGCAGGCCAATGAGCATTACAAGAGCAACCTGGACGTAAATATTATTCGAGATTCCTGTAAGCCCAATGGCAGCAAATACACCGAATACACCTGTAGGAATAGAAAGAATAACCGCTAATGGAAGGATATAACTTTCATATTGTGCTGCCAGTAAAAAGAATACAAAAAGTAAACACAAACCAAAGATGATGGTAGATTGACCTGCTGATGTAATTTCTTCTTTTGTCAATCCCGAAAATTCATATTTATACCCTTGCGGTAGTTTTTCGGCAGCCACTTCTTCTACTGCTTTAATGGCATCACCAGAACTAAATCCGGGCTTTGCTATAGCGTTTATACCAATTGAACTTAGCAGGTTATAGCGTGAAGCCGTTTCAGGGCCGTAAACACGATTTAATTTAACAAGGGTGCTTACAGGAACCATGTCGCCATTCCGGTTTTTAACGAATACACCTTCAATCATCGATGGCGTTGTTCTTGCAGCCATATCGGCCTGTACCATTACCCGGTAATACTTTCCAAAACGGTTAAAGTCTGATGCCTGTGCACTACCGAAATAAACCTGCATGGTTTGTAAAATATCCTTTACACTCACGCCAAGCTGCTCAGCCTTCTCATTGTCTATCTCCAGGTCAAGTTGCGGGTAATCGGCTTTAAAAGAAGTGAAAGCATAAGCAATTTCTTTACGCTTCATTAACTCTGAAATGAAGTTGTTGGTTACTCCGCTAAACTTGTCCAGCTTGCCGCCATTCTTATCCTGTAATACAAAATCAAGTCCATCAACATTACTAAAACCAGGTACTGTTGGAAAAGTGAACACGAAGAAATTACCTGCTTTTATCGAGCCAAGTTTTTGACGCACTTCTTCCATAATTGCATTGATGTCTTTTATTTTTCCCCGTTCTCCGGCAGGTTTTAAAAGAATAAAAGCAACTGCCGATGAAGGACTTGAAGACTGCGTTAGAATATTAAAGCCAGACAAACCCATCAGCGTTTTCTTCGATTCCATATTGCCTAATACTTTCTCTGTTTGCTGTATTACTTCCGTAGTACGTTGCAACGATGCGCCAGCAGGCATGGATAAAGAGATAGCGATAAAACCCTGGTCTTCGGAAGGGATAAACCCTGTAGGCGTTGTTCTTACCATCCAAATAGTACTTACAATAACAACTGCTAATCCTGCAAGGCCAACCCATTTGTACCGCAGTAAGAAACGGAGACTGCCTACATACTTGTTTGTGAGTGAACTAAAGCTTTTATTGAAACCCGCGAAGAATTTTTCTTTGAAACTTTTCTTTCCGCCATTTGCATTATTACCATGCAGGTCTTTTAAAAACAATGCTGCGAGTGCGGGGCTTAACGTAAGCGCATTAACAGCAGATATTACGATAGCAATGGCAAGTGTAAATGCAAATTGCCGGTAGAAAACACCTGTTGATCCCTGTAAAAATCCTACCGGTAAAAACACAGCACTCATCACAAGTGTAATAGAGATGATGGCGCCTGTTATTTCATGCATGGCTTCGGTAGTGGCTGCTTTTGGGGAAAGACCTTTGTGTTCCATCTTCGCATGCACGGCTTCCACAACTACAATTGCATCATCAACTACAATGCCTATTGCAAGCACCAATGCGAATAACGTTAGAAGATTTATTGAAAATCCAAACACCTGCATAAAGAGGAATGTGCCGATGATAGCCACTGGTACTGCAATGGCCGGTATAAGCGTTGAACGCAGATCCTGTAAGAAGATAAATACTACTATAAACACCAGGATAAATGCTTCGATAAGTGTGTGTATCACCTGGCTGATGGATTGATCCAGGGAGTCTTTTGTGTTATATAAGATGAGGTGTTTAACGCCTTTTGGAAAATCTTTGGATACTTTTTCCATCAACTTTGCAATGGCAATTTGTATTTCATTTGAATTAGAACCCGATAACTGCATGGCGGCTATGTTTACACCGGGCTTGCCATTTACCCTTGTATAATTTCCATAGGTATAAGCCCCAAATTCTATTCTTGCTACATCTTTTAAACGCAGCATAGAACCATCTGAATTCGATCTTATAACGATGTTTTCGTATTCGGCAGGTTCATTCAGTTTACCCTTGTATTTTATTACATACTCGAAAGCTTCTGTACTGCTTTCACCAAACTTACCAGGCGCTGCCTCAAGATTCTTATCCTGTATGGCGCCCATTACTTCTTTGGGTGTGATATTATAGGCACCCATCTGGCTGGGATTGAGCCAAACACGCATGGAGTAATCTTTGTTGCCACCGAATATGATAGATTGTCCTACACCCGGAATTCTTTTGATCTCCGGAATGATATTGATCTGTGCATAGTTGGCTAAAAACGTTTGATCGTAGGCCTTTTCATCTTCAGCATAAAGATCTACTACCATTAAAAGGCTATTCTGTTGTTTGGCAGTTGTAATACCTGCCTGCACTACTTCAGCAGGCAGCTGGCTGGTAGCCTGCGACACACGGTTTTGCACGTTTACAGCGGCCTGGTCTGCATCGGTGCCCAATTTAAAATAAACAGTTATTACAAGTGAACCGTCATTACTTGCGGTAGAACTCATATAACTCATGTTCTCGACACCATTGATACTTTCTTCAAGGGAAGGAGCAACTGAACGTAAAACTGTTTCGGCATTTGCGCCGGGATAAAAGGCAATTACCTGCACGGCAGGTGGTGCTATATCAGGAAATTGTTGTAAGGGTAAACTGGTTAATCCAAGTATACCCAGTATAACAAGTAAGATGGATATTACGGTAGCCATAACAGGCTTTTCTATAAATTTCTTAAACATGAAAGTGAATTTGAAAGAGAAAACAGCAGTAGGTTATAATTGTGTTGTATCGGTAAGGACATAGGTATCACCTATCACTAATTAGTGATTAAAAATTTTAATAATGTGAAGTAGCGAAAAAGTTGCACAAACGATTATAAAAAAGAAGGCTTATGCAACTTGTTTTCCTAATCGCCCTTTATCGTTGCAGTATTTGTTGCAGCAATCTGGGGATTGGCTTTTATAATTTCAGGTTTGATGATAGTGCCCTCGGCCAGGTAATCCAGTCCGCTGTATACTATGCGGTCACCTTGTTTAACACCATCTTTTACAATATAATTCTGGCCGCTTTTACCGGTTATATTTATCAATTGTCTTGATACTTTATTGCTATCACCAACAGCAAATACAAATACTTTATCCTGTACTTCTACGGTAGCAGATTGTGGCACGAGCAAGCTGTTATCAAACTTCTGTAATAACCTTACTTTACCTGTATTTCCGGAACGTAAAAGGCTTTGCGTATTTGGAAAAACAGCCCGCAATGTGATAGCACCTGTAAGTTTATCAAACTGGCCGTCGATCATATCAATGTGGCCCTGTTGTGTGTAGATACTGTTATCTGCCAGTACAAGGGAAACAGGTGGAAGTTGCTTTAATTTTTCTTTTAAAGTGCTTCCGCCAAACTGCAACTTGAAGTTGATGAAATCGGTTTCGCTTAACGAAAAGTAAGCATATACTTCATGAACATCAGAAAGGTTTGTAAGCGCTTCGGGGTCGGCAGGTGAAACAAGGCTGCCGCGTTTTTTTGGAAGCCTTCCGATGTAACCACTTACCGGTGCTGTAACAATGGTATACCCCAGGCTAATTTTTGCTGATGAAACAATTGCCTTTGATTGAGCAGCATTGGCAACAGCGATCTTATAAGCAGCCTGCGCTACTTTTAACTGGTAATCGGATACTACTTTGTTTTGCACCAAAGGGGTTAGTTTATCTATTTCCAATTGGGCGTTTGTAATGGCAGCTTCTGCTGCTTGCAGGCTTGCTGATGCACTATTAAGTTGCGCCCTGAAAGGCTGATCATTGATTTTAAATAATGGCTGACCTGCAGTAACATACTGGCCTTCATCTACCAGCACTTTCTCAAGAAAACCATTTACCTGCGGTCTTATTTCAACATCAGTTTTGCCTTGCAGGGTAGCAGTATAATCGTGGCCTGAAACAGCAGGAGCAGTTTCAATGGTAATTACTTCAGCGGAAGGGGGAGGAGGAGCGCCAGCCTGCTGTTGTTCAGAGCATGCAAGCAAGAAAAGTAGCGGACTAATGAATATAAAAGATCTCATAACTTAATTAATTTATTTAACAGCGTTAACCAAAAGGGTAAAAAAAAAATTCAAATGAGCAATTAACCGCATAGGACTAGCCTTACCTATACTTTGCAGTAAAGTTTTTTTGTTTAATGAGGGCTGGATTAACCGGTAATAGATCTTATGATTCCACCGATCGTGTCTTTTAAAATTTGCTTGTTAAGTTGGTCGGATACACCACGATTTACGAGGTTGATAGAAACCAGGCCATGAACTACTGACCAAAAAGTATAATAACGCCTGCAGACATCATTATCAGAAGGGTTTGCCCCATTCATTAGTCTTTTGATCACTTCACTAACGAGCAAAGCCGGGGCCTCAACTTCAGGTGATTTTTGGGCCATACAACAATTCATAGAAACACCGAACATGAGCTGGTAGAGTTCTCTTTCTTTAAAAGCGAAATTCCAATAAGCCATCCAGATCGCCTCCAGTTGCTCAGCCGGTAATTCGTGTGCGTTTTTAGCCGCCGTAATTTCCTCCATCAAAAGCAGGTATCCTTTCTTATTCAGCTCAGCTAGAATGGCTTCCTTATTAGAAAAGTATTCGTAGATAATAGGGGCTGTATACTCAATCTCTTCGGCAATTTTACGCATGCTAAGCGCCTGCCATCCCTCTTCTTTTACAATTTTAAAAGCAGCATCCAGGATATTTACCCTGGTTTCTTCTTTTAAACGTAATATTCTGTCTTTACTTGCCACTTATTTGATTTACGTTCATAAATAATCTAACACCGTTAGGTAAAGTTAACAGCGTTTATTTATTCCGGCCAAATAAAAATCAAAATTTCATAACTTTTTTTTTGCCGGTCCGTATTTCAAGCGACGCTCTTCAAAATTCGCGAAGATTTTTTTGCCTGCTTCCCGTAACAATATGTGTAATTATTCTTGGGTAGTTGGCGCGGGTTATAACTAAATGAACGCATTTGGGTACAATAAATAATTAATGTGTTTGGCTTTAATGAAATGAGCCTTATTCAATCTTTCAGGAAATCGGCGAACTATTCTTCAATTATATAGCCTAAAATCTAAATAATTTTTAGTTGTTTTCTTATTTGATGAAAAAGGTTTTTACAGGTAACAAACATCATTTCAAAAAAGAAATCAATATCAGGAAAATCTTCTAGATTTAGTTTTCTATAAAATTCATTTCCACCAAAACTTCACTTTTTAACTACTCATGGATGGATAGATATTTACCCTATTTCCTTTTATAGTGTTACCGGCTTTTTGTAAAGACAACCAACTACTGACGAAAACAATAGTATCATTCGGATGTCTTTTATCACGGATCATAAAACTTGTTACAGCCATATAGTCGCTGTTTGTATTCCCTTTTCCTTTAGCTGATTTTTGAAAATTCAATTAAAACAAAACTAAAACATGAGAAAAGTTTTACTAACAATTTCGTTAGGGTTGATTGGTATTGCAGGTATTTCGCAGGCCGACAAATTTTGGTCGGCTAATAACAGTAACCGCAGTAATATAAAAACGGACAAAGCGGTTGCGAGGCTTAGTTACCCAAAAGAATTTAAATTGTTTGACCTGGATCTTGCTCCTTTGAAACAAGCGTTGTTTTCGGTAGCTGGCAATAACCGCGTCAAACCATCCGCTGTTATTTCACTTCCCAATGCAGAAGGCGGATTTGAACAGTTTGAAGTAGTGGAATCCAGCAATTTTGAACCCGATTTACAGGCTAGATTTCCCGAGATCAGGGCTTACTCCGGCAAAGGGATTACTGATAAATATGCCACTTTAAAATTGAGTATTTCTCCAAAGGGTATTCAAACAATGGTTTTCAGAACCGAAAAAGACAATGAGTTTATAGAGCCTTATTCTGAAGACCACCGGACTTACTCCGTATTCAAATCGCAACGCGAAAAAGGCAAATTACCCTGGGCATGTACTACGGAAGAAAAGAATATGGCCGCGAATATTGGCGCTAAAATTTCGCCTGTTATGTTAGCCGCGGGATCTTCTACCGGGCAATTGAAAACAATGAAGCTGGTTCAATCCTGCAATGGCGAGTATGCCAATTACTTTGGTGCAACCAGCGCTGCCCAGGTAGGCCTGGTTTTGGCTGCATTCAATAATACCTTAACCCGCGCAAATGGTTGTTATGAAAAAGATCTTGCCTTACACCTGAATTTGATATCCAATACAACATCGGTAATCTATTACAGTCCTTCAACGGATCCCTATTCCACCACTTTAAGCCAGTGGAATTTGCAATTGCAACAAACTCTAACCTCGGTTATTGGTAGTGCCAATTACGATATCGGTCATATGTTTGGCAAATCGGGTGGCGGCGGTAATGCTGGTTGTATTGGCTGTGTTTGTGTGAACCCTGCCACCAGTAACAGCCTTGCGAAAGGTTCAGGCATTACTTCACCGGCAGACGGTATACCAGAGGGTGATAATTTCGATATCGATTACGTAGTACATGAAGTTGGTCATCAGTTAGGTGGAAATCATACATTTTCAATGTCGTCTGAAGGTAGCGGTCAGAATAAGGAAGTGGGTTCTGGTATTACTATTATGGGATATGCCGGAATAACCAGCCAGGATGTTGCACCTCATTCTATCGATATTTTCCATCAAACAACCATTGCACAGATCCAGGCCAACTTGGCAAATAAAACCTGCCCGGTTTCAACGAGCATGACTGCTAACCAGGCGCCCGTTGTAGCCGCGGTAATCAGTCGTACCATTCCTATAAGTACTCCTTTTTCGCTAACGGGGTCGGCTACAGATGCACAAAACGATCCGTTGACTTATTGCTGGGAGCAGAACGATAATTCAACTACCACAGGCTCAGGCAGTGTAGCGTCGCAAACCAAAACCACCGGCCCCAACTGGTTGTCGTTTTTGCCCACTATTACCCCAACAAGAACGTTCCCAAGGCTTTCCACTATTCTTGCCGGTTTAAATGTCACCGGGCCGCTACCAGGTGGAGACGCCGGTGCTAATATCGAAGCATTAAGTTCGGTTTCAAGAACACTGAATTTCCGGCTAACGGTACGGGATAATCATCCGTATACTGCTGGTTCAGCCATCGGACAAACTGCTTTTACAGATGCCGTCGTTACTGTAACCAATACTTCTGGTCCCTTTGCAGTTAGTTCACCAAACACTAATGTCACCTGGAGCAGTGGCGGCACAGCTACCGTTACCTGGAGTGTAAATGGCACAAATGGCGGTTCGGTAAATTGCCAGGCTGTGAACATTTTATTGTCTACTGACGGCGGGCAAACCTTCCCTACCGTATTGGCCAGTTCAACCGCCAATGATGGTTCCGAATCAATTAATGTTCCATCTACGCCGGGCACTACCAACCGTATAAAAGTTGAATCTGTTGGAAATATTTTCTTTGATATCTCTAATGCCAACTTCGCTATCGGTGCCCCTGCAGCTTGTGCAAATGCTACCGGGTTAACAGCTTCTGCCATCACCAATACCTCTGCTACCATTGGCTGGACTGCAGTTTCAGGTGCTACCAGCTACGATGCCAGCTATAAAACTGCAGCTTCATCTACCTGGATTACTGCTGCTACGGCTACAACTGGTACTTCCGTAAACCTGGCTGGTTTAACAGCAGGAACAGTGTACGATTTCAGGGTGCGGGTTAATTGTGCCGCTGGATCTGGAAACTATGCACAGGCGCAGTTCACTACTACTTCGCCTGCTGTTACATGCCCTGGCGCATATGATGTTTCAACCAATGGAACTATTTCCGGTGCAGCTACCATTCCATTTAACACCGATGTTTTTGGTTTGATCAACATTAAGAACGATAATGATTATTACAAGTTTGTAGTAACAACACCGGGATCTGTCTCCCTTTCCCTGAGCAATTTGCCGGCAGACTATCAATTAGCACTGTTAAGCAATGCTGGTACTGTTTTACTATCTTCTACTAACAGTGGAGCTACAAGCGAAGGCATCACAAGTTCATTGGCAGCAGGCACCTACTATGTAAGGGTCTATCCAAGAAATGCAGGTACCTACAATGCCAGTGCATGTTATACCTTAAGGGTGCAGGCTGCGGGTGCAAGAAATGCCGATATTGTTTCTGGTAATAATAAAATATCGGTTTCACCTAACCCTGCACGTTATACAGCAAACTTGTTGTTCACAGCAGATGAGGCGGGTATCGCCACCATTTCAATTGTTAACCAAACCGGTTCGGCTATTTCAAAAAATGTTACAGCCGTAGTTGCAGGAGAAAACGCCAGGAAACTGGATGTGAGTACTTTGATCAATGGGGTTTATTTTATAAAAGTTCAAACAGGTTCGGCTTTCCAGATGACGAAACTTGTGATAGGTAAATAGAAGATCAGAACTGGTTATACAAAGGAGGTTGCAAAATTGTAACCTCCTTTTTATTTGGCTCAGTCGTGAAGCTTGCCATACTCCAAAATATTTGTAATGCGCCTAAAAATGTTATATGAAAGGAATCATGTAAATATTCCATTCTCGACTTTAATTTCGGGCGTTTAAATTTGATGCCTGTATATTTTATAAAAATCAGCTAAACCTTAATCACACAATCATATACCTGCTAGCTGTGTACCCCGGTTAATATGAGCGCTCCTGCAAAGTTTTTGATCTTCCTCCTTGCTTCTTTAATTGGAGTTGCAAACTTGTCGGCAGATCCTTCGGTTAATTACCTGGGAATAGAACAGGGTTTATCTAACAACGCTGTAACCTGTATCTACCAGGATAAACAAGGTTTTATGTGGTTTGGCACCTTTGATGGGCTGAATCGTTTTGATGGCTACAATTTTATGAGTTTCCGCAAAAACCTTAAGGATAGCTTGTCTTTAACTGATAACCACATTTCAGTGGTGCGGGAAGACAAATTGCAAAATTTGTGGATAGGAACCTCCCAGGGTTTGAGCATTTACCAAAGGCTAACCGAAAAATTTAAGCCATTTTATATCAAAGGAAAGAATGGACAAGTAACCAGGTTAACGAATGAGGTCTCCTCAATTGAAATAACAGCTGAAGGCGATGTGATCGTTGCCGCGCAGGCTTCCGGGCTTATTGTGCTGAATCAAAAAAGTGGTTTTGGAGAGCAAGTGCCTTTCCAATCAGCATCCGGCAATACTTATAATTATGTAGCCCGTTTGGTAAAGCAAGCTCCCGACGGCCAGGTATGGGTTTACCTTGCCGAAAAGGGTCTGTGCAGGTTTGATAAAAAAGATAACATCATAAAGCTTATTGTACCCACTGTTGCATTTGCCAATATTACCATTGCTACGCATAAGGATGGAAGGATTTGGGTAGGCACCAGGAGCGGTTTGTTGGAATACAATTCAAAATCGGGTATTACGAAATGGTACAATCAAAAAAATAGCAAAATCAGCCACTATAATGTTGCCGGGCTTTGTGTAATGAATGATGGTAATTTATGGATTGGAACCGATGGAGCGGGGGTAAATATTTTAAATACTGCTACCGGCGATTTTAAACTACTGGAAACAACCATACCCGGGAAAAGACTGACAAGTCCATCCGTTTATTCCTTGTACCAGGATAGAGATAAACGTATTTGGATTGGCACACTTCGTGGCGGAATTAATATTATCGATCCGCTTAAAAACCAGTTTAATTCGATTGCTTTTGATGCCAGGAACAGTAACAGCCTGATTAACAATTTCGTGCTCTCTTTTTGTGAAGAAAACCCGCAAACATTATGGGTAGGAACAGATGGTGGCGGTCTTAGTATTTGGAATCGATCCCAAAACAAATTTCAAAATCTGAAGCATCAGCCGGAAGATCCGCAATCCATTAGCAGCAACTTTATTACTGCCATTTTGAAGGATAATAATTCTCAAATGTGGATAGGGACTTTCGATGGTGGGATCAACAGGTATGTACCTTCCACGCAATCCTTTAGAAAATATGAATGTAAAAACCCCGTAACAGGGAGGGTCTATCCGCATGTTTGGACCCTGTACCAGGATAAGAATAAAACATTGTGGGCTGGCCTCGTTAACGGTGGTGGTTTGTTTCGTTATAATGCCGTAACCGATGATTTTGAATTGTTTGACAACAGTATCGAAAGTATCATCTCAATGGGGGAAGACAATAAAGGAAGCTTGTGGGCTGGCACTTATGATGAGCTGGTGAAAATTGACCGGTTTAACAAAAGGCACCGTTTTGTTGAAATTGGCAGCCCGGTTCGTGATATTTTGTTCTCGAAGCAAAACCAGCTTTGGATAGGAACTGAAAGCAATGGATTGCTAAAAATGAACAGCGATCTTAAGGGATTTGAAGCTTTTACAAAATCAGAAGGATTGCCGAATAATGCTGTGCTGCGATTGTTGGAAGATGCAAAAGGCAATTTGTGGATCAGCACCTTTTACGGGCTTTCCCGTTTTAACCCGGTCAGCAAGAACTTTCAAAACTTCTTCGAATCTGATGGATTGCAGAGTAACCAATTTAATTATAATGCCGCCATTGCTTCACAAAACGGGCAAATGTATTTTGGCGGTATCAATGGATTTAATAGTTTTTACCCGGATAGTATCACGGTAAGAAAAGATATGCCGGCTTTACAGGTAACCGGTATTACCATCAGCAATCAACCTGTTCAGGCAAATACTGCGTTTATCTCAAAAGCCAGTAGCAGCATTATACAGCAAATCAGGCTTCCTTTTGGTAAAGCAGCTGTGTCAGTTGAATTTGCGGCACTTGAATATTCTTCGCCCGATAAGATTTCCTACGCCTATTATCTTGATGGCTGGGACAAAGGATGGAATTATGTGGGTCATTCACGAACTGCTACCTATACCCGGTTAGATGAAGGCCATTATAAATTGCGGATAAAATCAAGCAATACCGAAGGTGAATGGAATAAAGATGAAACCATTTTAAATATAATCATACTTCCTCCCTGGTATCGAACCTGGTGGGCTTTTGCGTGTTACCTGCTAATAGCTGTGATAGCTACTTATCTGTATGTTAGTTATAAAAGCAAACAACGCCGCCTGGAGTATGAAGTAAAAGTTGCCCATATTGCGGCAGAAAAAGAAAAGGACCTGAATGAGAAAAAGCTGACTTTTTTTACCAATATTTCACATGAATTCAGAACACCGCTTACACTGATCATCAATCCTGTAAAAGATCTGCTTTACCGCAAAGACAAGGCAGTAGATGCCAGTGAATTAAATATTGTTTACCGGAATGCACGCCGTTTGTTAAGCCTGGTTGATCAACTATTGCTTTTTAGAAAAGCCGGAAGCGAAGCAGATTATTTGAAGGTATCTGTTACCGATATTTCAGTCCTCTGTTACGAGGTATTTCTCTGTTTTACGCAGCAAGCCGGAAGTAAAAATATCCGGTACAGTTTTGAGGGGGTAGATGCAGGTGTTTATTTATATGTAGACCGGGAGAAAATTGAGATTGCGCTTTTCAACCTGATTTCAAACGCCATTAAATATTCACCTGTTAATGGAAGGGTACATGTGAATGTCAGTGCTAAGCAAAATGGCTGCTGCATCGAGGTGTCAGACAGCGGTCCCGGAATTCCTGCTCAAACTGGTGCACGCTTGTTTGAGAAATTTTACCAGGTAAAAGAGATCGCGACCGAAACGGGCTTTGGAATTGGTCTCTATGTGGCAAGGACTTTTGTTAATCATCATAAAGGAAATATTGGTTATCGCAACCTGCCGGGTGCCGGAACCTGTTTTTTTATTGAATTAAAATCGGGGAAAGAGCATTTTGATGCAAATACCGTTTTTGAAGATAGCTCCGGAAAATCCGGGTTTATCCGCGAATTGGTACAGGAAACTACCTCCGGAGATGAACCGGTATTAACAAATAACCGGGCAGATATTGTTTCCGGCGGGTTGGTTACAGATGAACGAAGCCTGCTGGTGGTAGATGATAACGAAGAAATACGGCAATATATCACCCAAATTTTCAGGTACCATTTTAAAGTGATAACTGCACCCAGTGCGGAAGAAGGTCTAACACTTGCCAGGCAATTTTTACCGGATATCATCATCAGCGACGTAATAATGGAGGGTATAAGTGGGATTGAAATGTGCGGCCTGGTAAAAAAAGATCCTGCATTAAGCCATATACCCGTTATCCTTCTAACTGCCAGTTCGGCGGCTGAAGTAAAACTTAAAGGCATTGAAGGTGGGGCAGATGATTACATCACCAAGCCTTTTGAAAAAGAGTTGTTGGTTGCCCGTATTGAAAACCTGCTGAAAAAACGCAATGTGTTGCAGCAATATTTTTACAATGCCATTACCCTTCAGGAAAATGATATCAGGATATCTGAAGAATACAAACAATTCCTGGAAAAATGCATGGCAATAGTAGAAGAAAATATTGACCGCGATGATTTTTCGATCAAATTCCTGGCAGCAGAAATCGGGATGAGCCATTCCAAGCTGTACAAAAAAGTGAAATCGGTTTCAGGCCAATCCGTAAGTGCTTTTATCCGGTTTATAAGGCTTAGAAAAGCAGCAGAACTATTTATCCATTCCCAGCTAAATATTAGTGAAACGGCTTTCCAGGTTGGAATAAGCGACACCCGTTATTTCCGTGACCAGTTCAATCAACTTTTTGGAATGAATCCATCTGATTACATTAAAAAATACCGGAAGCCGTTTCAGAAAAAATACAATTTGAATGAACAGGTAAGAAAGGATCCTACCGTAAACGGCTAGCATTATCCACCAGCTTTTATGCTCTAAAAATTTGTTTTACAGCCCAATTTCTATTTCGATAGGTGAATTTACGCCCTTTGTTGACGAATTTACCCCCCTTTGCCGCCGGGTTTAGTTTGCTATTTTGTAATTGTAAGTGTTACACTTATTGTTACGAAACGATTTTAGCACTGTTGCCCAATGGATGAATTGATTGCTATCATTTTTCAATTTTATAAGGCTGTCCAATTAATTGGAAAGAACTTTTCAGACTGGTTGTTTCAACCTGGCATGCAGTTTTCCGACCGGGAAAAAGTACCCGGGATTCATCTATACTTTATTTCAAAACGGTATACATCTACCTGGTTAGGAGGGCCTTTCCCGGAGTGCTATTAGGTTCTCTAATAATTCCGACAATTAACATTTTCAGATTTCGAAGCTTTTAGGGAGCGCTGAATAATCCAGGCTCTATCCCATCAAAACCCGAGTATCCAGTTTCATTTAAAAACAAGTCAACCAAAAAAATTGTTATGCCACAAAAATTTTTCCGGTTTAGCCCGGGATTTCTTTCAGGAAAGTTTGCATTGCTGTTGAAAGCAAACAGCTTGCTGATTTTATTATGCTGCTGCCTGGCTGCTAATAGCCAAACAGCAAACAGCGTCAGTGGTACAGTTACAGGTGCAAGTAATGAGCCCCTGACGGGTGTAACTATCGTAGAAAAGAATACGAGAAATTCTACACTTACCGATGTTGCCGGAAAATTTTCACTTACAGGATTAAAGCCAAATGCCGTATTGGTTTTTTCTTATATTGGATACAGCGCACAGGAACTTACGGTTGGCAATACCACTGAGCTTTCAATTTCGCTGGTTCCTGCTGTCTTTGAAAATGAAGAAGTTGTTGTAGTTGGTTACGGTACACAAAAACGTAAGGATGTTACAGGTGCCGTTTCCTCTGTACCAAAGGAACGATTTACCCAATTGCCGGTTACAAATGTGTTACAAGCTATCCAGGGTTCCGTTGCTGGTGTGAATGTTTCAACTCCTTCTGCAGTGCCGGGTCGTACAGCCTCTGTGCAGATTAGAGGTATCAATTCTATAAGCGCCAACAATGCACCTTTGATTGTAGTAGACGGAATTCCATTAAGCCAGGATGCCAGCACAAATGATATTAATGCTGCCGATGTTGCTTCCATGGAAATCCTCAAAGATGCATCTGCAGTAGCAATCTATGGTGTTCGCGGATCAAACGGAGTAATACTCATCACTACAAAAAGAGGTGTAAGTGGCAAACCCGTTATTCGCTATAATGTATATACCGGTGTAGAAAATTTAGTGAATGCGCTTACTCCAAGCAGCCCCGAACGCTTTGCTAAAAAGTGGGCTGACTTCAAATCTCAGAATGGTCTGAATGATACCAGCATACTTCCCAACCTGTACGAGCGCAATAACTATTACGCCGGTAAAACTACCGATTGGGTGGATGAGGCTACTCAAACAGGCATGCTTACCGATCACAACCTGAGTATATCGGGTGGTAGTAAAGATGTGCGCTATTATATTTCGGGAGAATACATGAAGCAAAAAGGTGCGGTAATCGGGTACCAGTATAACAGGCTGAACCTTCGGTCGAACCTGGATATAAATGTGACCAATTATCTTACCGTAGGTACCTCATTCTTTTTCAACAACAACAACTATGATGGCGGCAGAACCAACTTTTATCTTGCTTCCATCATGAGTCCTTACGGCCAGCCATTGAATAGTACCGGCAACTACGAGATCTATCCCATGTACCCGGAACTGTTATATGTTAACCCGCTTTTAGGTACAACTACTGATCATATTGATAGGAGCAAAAACCTGAATGGAAGTGGCTATGCTGAATTGAAACCAGGGTTTTTACCGGGTCTTAAATTAAGAGTAAACGCATCTTATTCATTAGTGAATGGCAATACAGGTGATTATTCCGGCAGAAGCAACAATAACCTGTTGGGAACTGCCAGTATTTTCAATTCTGAATCCAGGTATTGGATCATTGAAAACATTCTTACCTACACCAAAGACTGGGATAAACACCATATCGATTTTACAGGTTTGTATAGCGCACAAAAGAAAACCTATTATAACAACAATGCCGCTGCTACCGGGTTTATCAACGACCAGTTAGCTTTTTATAGCCTTGGAGCAGGAGCTACCCAAACATCAGGTTCTTTCTTCGATCAAAAAACAAACCTGTCGCAGATGGGCCGCATCAATTATTCTTTCGACAGCCGCTACTTGCTTACGTTGACTGCAAGGCGGGATGGATCTTCCCTTTTTGGTGGCAATACTACCAAATATGGCGTTTTCCCATCTGTTGCCCTTGGCTGGAACATACAGAACGAAGGCTTTATGTCGAACGTGAACCTGGTAAATACACTTAAACTGCGGGGATCATATGGCAAAACAGGTAACGAGGCTATTGGTATAAATGGTACGCAAACAACCGCCAGTACCGTTCGTTTTCCTTTCACTTCTGTAAGCACCATTGGTGTACTTGCCAGTAATCTTGGAAACGGTAATCTTCATTGGGAAGAAACCCAGGGAGCAAACCTTGGTTTGGATTTTGGAATCCTGAAAAACAAGATAAAAGGTTCCATAGATGTTTACAAAACAAATACTAACGATATCCTTTTAACCAGGAACCTGCCGATTATTACCGGTTACAGTTCTATCAGGGACAATCTTGGTAAAATAAAAAACAAGGGTATAGAGGTTACTTTAAATACAAGTAATATTCAAACAGGCGACTTCAAATGGGAAACCAACCTGAATTTTGCCTCTTACAGCAACGAAATAGTTAGCCTTTATGGCAACAAAGATGCCAATGGCAATGAAGTGAGCGATGTAGGAAACCGTTGGTTTATTGGACAGCCGCTTTCAGTGATTTACGATTACACTTTGGAAGGTGTTTGGCAGGTAGGTGAAGATGCTTCTAAAGTAGACGCAACTGCCAAACCCGGTCACCTGAAATTTAAAGACATAGATGGCAATGGTAAAATTGATGGTAACGACAGGTCGGTACTTGGATCAAGATTGCCAAAATGGACGGGTGGTCTTACCAACACTTTTCATTACAAGAATTTTCATTTGAATGTCTTCTTCCAGACTTCACAGGGTGCTTTGCGCAACAATGTGAACCTGACATTTGCCGACGAAGCCGGAAGAATGAACATACCAGCAGAAATCGATTACTGGACAACTACGAATCCAATCAACGATCGTCCTTCTCTAAGTGCATTGGCTGTAACAGGCACCCGTGGGTATGGCTACCCGAAAGATGCCAGTTATACCAGGCTAAAAGATATTACTCTAAGCTATACGGTTCCATCTGCGATCCTTGATAAAATCAGGCTTGCATCACTTACCTTTTATACAAGCGGCCGAAACCTTTACACCTGGACCAAGTGGCAGGGATGGGATCCTGAACAGGATTTCACTTTCCGCGGATCAGGCGATTGGGTAAACAACTATCCTCCGATCAGGTCATTTGTCATTGGCGCCAACATTACCCTTCGTTAATTTCTAAATTGAACAAGATGAAAAAATTATCATATAAAATTATAGGGGCGGCCATATTGCTTATAAGTATTGGCTCCTGCAAAAAAGACTTCCTGGATGAAAAAGTCTATTCCAGCTATAGTCCTGCCACTTTAAAAGATTCACTGGGATTCGAAGCTTCTGTAACGGGCATGTACAATCATTTAAGCCAGTTTTTTACAACCAGCGACCGGCAAGGCTGGCTGAATGTTTGGCAGGTGGGTACCGACATTGCTTACGCAGGTCAGCAGGAAGGCATTGAAGCGCCTTATTATAACTATCCTGCATTGATTGCAACCGATGCCGCTGCTGGTTTTACCTGGAACTGGGCCTACCGCATGATCAACAACGCCAATATCCTGATTCAAAATGCAGAAGATCCGGCACTTGTAGGGATGACACAGGCAAATAAAAATGCCATTAGCGGCGAAGCCAAATTTTTCAGGGCATATGCCTATAATATACTGGCAACCTGTTTCGGAAAAGTGCCCCTCGTAAAAGAACCACTTACAGCGCCTAAGACCGATTTTGTTCGTGCACCATTGGATGAGATCAATGCGCTTATTGCAGAAGATCTGCTATTTGCAGCAGCCAACCTGCCAGATATAGACAATGTGAAATCAAACAGCAAGGGCAGAATGTATGGCCGGGCAAATAAAGCAATGGCGCAACATTTGTTAGCTGAAGCTTACCTGCGGGCGAACAAACCTGCATTAGCAGAAGAGCAGGCACTTGCAGTGATCAACAGCGGTCAATTCTCTTTAACTACTTCACGTTACGGCACAAAAGCAGGTCAGCCTGGCGATCCTTTTGCAGATATGTTTATTACTGGCAACCAACGTCGCGGACAAGGTAACAAAGAAGCTTTATGGGTAATGGAAATGGAAAACCCGGCTACTGTTACAGGCGGTATTACCAACAGTCCGCAGCATCGCAGGGTTTGGCTGGCAGCTTATTACCAAATTACCGGCATGAAGATTACCGATTCGTTAGGTGGCCGTGGTTTGGCAAGATTGCGGTTAAACAACTGGGTGAACTACAACTTGTATGAACCAGGTGATATGCGTAATTCAAGGTATAATATCCGGAGGGAATATTACTACAATGATCCAACCAAGCCAGCAACTTATGGAAAAATAGTTCCATATGTAGGTTTTGATACCGTTTACAGGATACCACCAAGTACTACTAAATGGAACCATTTCGATCCATTGGATGAATTTGGTTTTGCCATGTTCAAAGACATTATTTTAATGCGCCTGGGAGAAACTTACCTGTTGTTGGCAGAGGCTCAATTTAAACAGGGTAAAAATGCTGAAGCGGCAACAACACTGAATACTTTGAGGGCAAGATCTAATGCTGCTCCCATTGATGCAGCAGCTGTAACCCTGAACTTTATTCTGGATGAACGTGCAAGAGAGTTATTGGGCGAAGAGAACAGGCGTATGACCTTAATGCGCACAGGTACACTGGTGGAACGTGCCATCCGTTTGAATTCGGTAAGCCCTGTAAATCAAATGACAGGTTTAACCTCCAAACATCTTTTGATGCCAATTCCGCAATCGGAAATTGACCTGAATAAAGATGCGGTACTTGAACAGAATCCTGGTTATTAAAAAAGTAGTGAGTAGTAAATGTTGTGATTGAGAAGGATTTTACTTTCTGTAATACATTCACGGTTTACTACTCACCATTTTATTTCCTGTTAACGATGCTGAAAAAAACGATCCTGCCATATTGTATCTTCCTGTACTTATTTGTATGCCAGCCCGGAATGAATTTACTGGCACAGGATAACATTCAAATAATACCGGTAGATAGCGGTTGGGCAGCTAACTCTGTAAACGCGGTTGTTTTTAGAAAAAATTCAATAGCATCTTTTAAGAAATGGCAATACATCGCTTACTACAACAATCGTAAAAACCTTGTTATAGGAAAGCGTAAAATTGGTGCTGAAAAATTTCAAATAGTTACCACTTCTTTCAAAGGAAATACATCGGATGCACATAATGCCATTAGCATTATGGTGGATGGCGATGGTTATTTACACTTGTCCTGGGATCATCATAATAATGCATTGAATTATGCAAGAAGCTTGTATCCCGGCTCATTGCAATTCACAGCAAAGATTAAGATGACAGGATTGCATGAAGACAACGTTTCTTATCCTGAATTTTATTGTATGCCGTCCGGCAACCTGTTGTTTTTATACCGCGATGGTGGTTCTGGTAAGGGCAACCTGGTGATGAATGCCTATAATAAAACAAACAAACAGTGGAACCAGCTTCACAGCAATGTTATTGATGGAGAAGGTAAGCGAAATGCTTACTGGCAGGCCTGCACTGATAAAACGGGTAGTGTTCATCTTTCATGGGTTTGGAGGGAAACTCCCAATGTCGCCAGCAACCATGATATGTGTTATGCCCGTTCAAATGATGGAGGACTTACCTGGTTAAAATCAACCGGTGAAAAATACAATTTACCAATAACTGCTGCCACTGCCGAATATGCCTGCATCATTCCACAAAACAGTGAGTTGATCAATCAAACCTCCATGGTGGCAGATGAAAACGGTACACCATTTATTGCTACCTATTGGCGTAGTGAAAACGATTCCATTCCACAATACAGGGTGGTGTATAAAGAAAATGCGCAATGGAAAAACAGCAGCCTCGGTTTTAGAACAACACCATTTAGCTTAAGCGGCCAGGGAACAAAAAAGATCCCTGTTTCCAGACCACAAATCATCACCTGGCAAATAAAAAATAAACAACACGCTGCATTGATTTTTAGAGATACGGAACGTGGTGAGAAGATTTCTGCAGCAACAACAACCGACATATCCTCTAATGATTGGACGGTCAAAGATCTAACTACAACAAGTGTAGGATCCTGGGAACCGAGCTATGACACGGAGCTTTGGAAGCGAAGAAAAATACTTCACCTGTATATGCAAAAAGTTGAACAGGTGGATGGCGAAGGAATGGCAAATGTTCCTCCTTCAATGGTGAACCTATTGCAATGGAAAATACGTACTAAATAACAATGGTTGCAATGAAAATAATGAACACAACATTAAAGATATCCTTATTGGCTTTTTGTTTTCTTTCGGGATGTGCTTCGCAAAAAAACAATAAACAAACGGCTTCTATTACTACTGCAACAGAAGTAATGGAGATCATAAATAAAGTAAACGATTACTGGCAAGCAAATAATGCCGCAACCGACAGGGCTTTTTGGGACGTAGCTGCTTATCATACCGGGAATATGGAAGTTTATGCCTTAACAAAAAATGAAAAGTATAAAACATATTCAGAAGACTGGGCAAAGTATAATCAATGGATGGGAGCGAAATCAACCGATAAATCAACATGGAAATATAAGTATGGTGAAACAGAAGATCACGTGCTTTTTGGTGACTGGCAAATTTGTTTTCAAACCTATATTGATCTATACAATTTAGAGAAAGATGAGCAAAAAATAGCAAGAGCAAAAGAGGTAATGGAATATGAAATGAGTACCAGCAATAATGATTATTGGTGGTGGGCAGATGGTTTGTATATGGTAATGCCGGTAATGACCAAATTATATAACGTAACAGGCAATAAATTATACCTCGAAAAATTGCATACTTATTTTACTCATGCCAATAGTATAATGTATGACAGCATTGCGAAGTTGTATTACAGGGATGCAAAATATGTTTATCCAAAGCATACAAGTATCAATAGTAAAAAAGATTTTTGGGCAAGAGGTGACGGATGGGTATTTGCAGGCCTGGCAAAGGTATTGAAAGACCTGCCAGCAGACGATGCGCATCGGGCAGAATATATTGATAAGTTCAAAGGAATGGCCGCAGCCATTAAAGCCTGTCAACAACCAGCAGGGTATTGGACCCGGAGTATGCTTGATTCCGCCCACGCACCCGGCCCTGAAACCAGTGGTACCGCCTTTTTTACATACGGTTTGCTTTGGGGTATTAACAACGGGTACCTGGACGAAAAGGCGTATTTACCTGTGGCCATTAAGGCCTGGAATTATCTTTCAAAAATTGCTTTACAACCAACTGGAAAAATTGGATATGTACAACCTATTGGAGAGCGTGCCATTCCCGGCCAGGTGGTAGATCAAAACGCTACGTCCAATTTTGGTGTTGGCGCTTTTTTACTATCCGCTTGTGAAATGTACAGGTGGCTTAATAGAAAATAGTTGCCTGGCACATAAAACGTTGGCAGAAAATAGTAGTCATTAGTGGAGCAATTGAGTTGGATGATATAATTGGAATTAAAACAAATTATTTATAGCAAGCAGTTTTAGTAAAGATCCCTTGTTTCTACAGGGGATATTTTAAATAGCACTAATTGATCTTGATCATTTAATAAGCACTGCTTTTCCATTTTTTAAACAGGATCCTTCGCTGCCAACAAGAAAAGTTTAAATTAAAAATTATAGAATTACAGTACATATGAAATTAATAAAAAGTATTTTAGTTATCGCTGCGGTTTTCTGTTTATCAGCAGTTAATGCACAAGTTAGGGAACACAGTTTTACGCTGGGCGATAGCGCCTTCCTGCTGGATGGAAAACCATTTCAAATGATCTCCGGCGAATTACATTATCCTCGTATACCACGCGAAGCATGGCGCCAAAGAATGCAGATGGCAAAAGCAATGGGACTAAACACCATAGGTACCTATGTATTCTGGAATATCCATGAACCACAAAAAGGCAAGTATGACTTTTCCGGTAATAATGATATAGCTGCTTTTGTAAAGATTGCGCAGGAAGAAGGGTTATGGGTAATTCTTCGCCCTAGCCCTTATGTTTGTGCGGAGTGGGAGTTTGGTGGTTATCCTTATTGGCTGCAAAACGAAAAGGGTTTAGTGGTTCGCAGTACTGAACCGAAATATTTGCAGGCTTACAAAAATTACATTTTAGCAGTTGGAAAACAACTGGCGCCATTGCAGGTAAATCATGGTGGTAATGTGTTGATGGTGCAGGTTGAAAATGAATACGGATCTTATGGTAATGACAAAAAATATTTAGATATTAACAGGAAACTTTTTATAGAAGCAGGTTTTGATGGTTTGTTATATACCTGCGACCCGATTAATGATGTTTCGGGTGGTTATTTAGAGGGTTTATTACCCGCGGTTAATGGTACTGATAAGCCTGCACAAATAAGAGAACTGGTACAAAAATATCATGCAGGCAAAGGGCCTTTTTATGTGGCAGAATGGTATCCTGCCTGGTTCGACTGGTGGGGAACAAAGCATCATACCGTGCCTGCAGAAAAATATACTCCGGGTTTGGATAGCGTTTTGTCCGCCGGAATGTCTATTAATATGTACATGTTTCATGGAGGTACCACAAGAGATTTTATGAATGGTGCAAACTATAAAGACAATACTCCCTACGAGCCGCAAATCAGCAGTTATGACTATGACGCTCCATTGGATGAAGCAGGAAATGCAACTTCAAAATTCATGGATTTTCGTGCCGTTATACAAAAGCATTTACCTGCAGGTACCACTTTACCCTCAGTACCCGAAGCAAAGCCAGCTATTTCTATTCCTGCCATTAAATTCGAAAAAGCAACAAGCGTTTTCAATACCCTACCCATACCTGTTTTAAATAGCAACCCACTTACTTTTGAAGACCTTCACCAGGCTTATGGATTTGTGTTATACCGTACTACAATGGCTGGAGGTACCAGCGGCACATTAAAAATTACTGATCTTCGGGATTATGCCCTAATATTTGTAAATGGAAAAAGGGTTGGTATTTTGGACCGCCGGTTAAACCAGGATTCATTACAAATAACGTTGCCAAAAGGGCAAGTGGTATTAGATATATTGGTTGAAAACATGGGGCGAATTAATTTCGGAAAGTATCTTCTACAAAATAAAAAAGGCATCACGCAAAATGTAATGTTGAATAAGAAAGTTCTGAAAAACTGGAAAATGTTTTCATTACCTTTTAGTACTATTAATGCGATAAGATTTTCTAAAACAGAGATCAAAGAAAATGAACCTGTGATTAGAAAAGGATCTTTTGAATTACAGCAGGTTGGTGATACTTACCTGGATATGAGTAGTTGGGGAAAGGGTTCTGTTTGGATCAATGGACATCATTTAGGCAGATACTGGGAGATAGGTCCGCAGCAAACAATTTATGTGCCTGCAGAGTGGTTGAAAAAAGGAAAGAATGAAGTAGTTGTCTTCGAATTGCTGAAATCACAGCAAACCGTTTTAAGTGCAGTAGACAAACCTGTATTAAGCCAGCTAAAATAGCAAATGAATTATGCTCAGTTTCAACAATAGAAATGCATCTTTTCCAGCAATGAATAAAATAGTTGTTTCAGCTATATTAATGATACAAGTGAGTTGTAGTGTTACCAAACAAAATAATGCGGTTGCTTCTTTGCAAAGTCCCGAAACCGGGGGCTATACTTTGGTTTGGGCAGATGAATTTAACACAGATGGAAAACCTGATTCTGCAAACTGGAAATATGAAGAAGGATTTGTTCGAAATAATGAATTGCAATGGTACCAGGAAGAGAATGTATTCTGCGAAAATGGTTTGCTGGTTATTGAAGGGCGTAAGGAATTAAAGCCAAATCCTGCCTATAAACCGGGCAGTGATAAATGGAATACATCCAGGCAAAATATTGAATACACTGCAACAAGTATTAAAACTTCCGGTAAGCATGCATGGCAATATGGCCGCTTTATTATGAGAGGAAGAATTGATATCAGTGCCGGTTTGTGGCCAGCCTGGTGGACCCTGGGCGTTAAAGGTCAGTGGCCCTCGAACGGGGAGATAGATATCATGGAATATTATAGCAATAAACTGCTTTTCAATATTGCTTGTGGTACGGCCACGCCTTACAAGGCAGAATGGTTTAGCAACAGGTTTTCCGCCGATTCGTTAGGTGGTAAAGCCTGGGCAAACAAATTTCATATTTGGCGGATGGATTGGGATGAAGATGCAATTGCCCTGTATTTGGATGATCAGTTAATGAACAAAGTTCCTTTAGACAAATTGCTTAATAAAGATGGCAGTAATATCAATCCCTTCAAACAACCACACTATATGTTGCTTAATCTTGCCATGGGTGGTATGAATGGTGGCGATGTTACAGGCACCACTTTTCCAAACAGGTTTGAAGTGGACTATGTAAGAGTTTACCAGCGGCCTTCTAAATAAGTTTATCGTATTTTTCATGCGAACAATCAGGCGATTCTTACACCCTGCTATTAAATTTTGTTGATCTTATGAGACAAATCATCCCTTGCTTTTTATTTTTTATTTTCCTTGTTAAAAGTGGATCATCACAACAAAAAAATAGGGTTGAAAAGTATAGTGCTTATTTATTTACCTATTTCACAGGAAACAATAAAAGCCAGGAAGCTATTTACTTTGCATTAAGCAGGGATGGCTATCATTTTCGCGCATTAAACGGAAATAAACCCGTTATCAATTCCGATACAATTAGTTCAACGGGTGGGGTGCGTGATCCGCATATTCTAAGGGGGGCTGATGGTAAAACTTTTTACATGGTGGTTACTGACATGGTATCGGCCCTTGGCTGGAATTCAAACAGGGCAATGGTTTTATTTAAATCAACCGACCTGTTAAACTGGTCACACAGTATCATTAATATGCAAAAGCGTTTTGCAGGTAATGATAGTTTACTACGCGTTTGGGCGCCGCAAACTATTTACGATCAAGCTGCAAAAAAATACCTTGTTTATTGGTCAATGAAACATGGTAGCGGGCCCGATATTATTTACTACGCTTATGCAAATGCGGATTTTACCGACCTGGAATCAGAACCTAAGCAACTTTTCTATAGCCCTACCAACGGATCTTGTATTGACGGTGATATTGTTTATAAGAATGGGTTGTATCATTTGTTTTTCAAAACAGAAGGCGAAGGTGCCGGCATTAAAATTGCGGTTTCTGATAAGCTTACTGAAGGGTATGTATTGCGGGATAAGTATGTTCAGCAAACAACCGACCCTGTTGAAGGTGCGGGAGTCTTTAAATTAAATGATGGGGATGATTATATCCTGATGTATGATGTGTATACAAAAGGCAAATACCAGTTTACAAAAACAAATGACCTGGAAAATTTCAAAGTAATTGACCAGAAAGTAAGTATGAATTTTTATCCGCGGCATGGAACAGTAATGCCTGTTACTGCAAGCGAAGCCGAGGCATTAATCAGTAAATGGGGAAGACCGGAAGATGCATTGCTTTCGGCGCAATCTAAATTTATCAAAAAAGGAAATATCCTATTTGATACCGCCAACAGGCAAATCATACTTCCTGTAAAAACTGCGACCAGTTTGGTAAATTTTAATCCTGGCTTTATTACATACCAGGGTACTACCATAACACCAGCAGCGCCACAAGATTTTTCAAAAGGACCTGTTCAGTATAATGTTGCTATAAAGGATAGAAAGGCAGAAACTTTTACTGTGGCATTAAAGGAATATCATAACCCGGTAATAGAAGGTTACTATGCCGATCCGGATATTTTGTATGCAGCAAAAACAGGTAAGTTTTATATCTATCCAACCAGTGATGGATTTAATAATTGGTCTGGTACTTACTTCAAAACGTTTTCTTCTTCTGATTTGGTAAACTGGGAAGATGAAGGTGTAATCCTTGATTTGAATAAAGATGTAAGCTGGGCGAAAAAAAATGCCTGGGCACCATGTATAGTTGAAAAGAAGATCAATGGTAAATTTCAATACTTCTATTATTTTACAGCAGCGCAAAAAATAGGAGTGGCTGTTTCAGATAATCCTACCGGCCCGTTTGTTGATGCAGGAAAGCCTTTGATTGATCAGCGCCCGGACGGTATTAAAGGTGGCCAGGTAATTGATCCCGATGTATTTACGGATCCGCGTACAGGCGTAAGTTATTTGTATTGGGGCAATGGCTTTATGGCAGGTGCAGTACTAAATGACGATATGATTTCTCTGAAGCCTGGCACAAGGATTTTAAAAACGGATTCCACTTTTAGGGAGGGCACTTATGTATTTTATAGAAAAGGTGTTTATTATTTTATGTGGAGCGAAGATGATACCCGTAGTCCCAACTATAAAGTGCGTTATGGTACTTCCGATTCGCCATTGGGAGACATTCACATACCTAAGAATAATATAGTTATAGCAGGAGATAAAGCTGCTGGCATCTATGCAACAGGGCACAATTCAGTGCTGCAAATACCAGGAAAAGATGAATGGTATATTGTGTATCACCGCTTCAATTATCCCAATGGAATTACTATGGGTGATGCCGCGGGATATAACCGGGAAGTTTGTATTGATAAAATGGACTTTAACGAAGATGGTAGTATTAAGCAGGTAATACCAACACATGAAGGCATAAAAGCAATAAAGCTGAAATGACCATTCCTTCATTTAACGTTTGTTGACTAAATTAATAACAACGATGCTGTTTTAATATTGCTCGAATAAATTTTAATGATCATGAGAAAGATAATGTGCTTGTTTTTTTTGATGTTTTCTTTTGTTACAATAAATGCACAAAATAAGAGCGGGAGAGAGGTATGGTTAACCTATATGGACAAAATTGCCCGGCCGGTAATTTCCAATCTTGCTGCAAATACATTAAAGGAAAATATGCCCGTGATATTGTCGAAAACAATTGACAATGCAGCAAGCAGATCATCAGTGGCCTACCTGGAAGCTTTTGGCAGAGCACTAAGCGGTATCGCCCCCTGGTTAAATTTGGAGGGTGGATCAAAAGAGGAAATCACCTTGCGAAATCAATACAGGCAATGGACCTTACAAGCGATAGCAAATGCCGTAAATCCAAACGCTAAAGACTACCTCCGGTGGAATGGTGGCCAGCCGCTGGTTGATGCATCTTTTTTGGCTTTGGGTTTGGTCCGTTGCCCCTGGTTATGGCAACAATTAGATACGGTTGTTAAACAGCAGGTGGTAACTGTTTTTAAAACTACCAGGGCAACAATTCCAGTTTATTCGAACTGGATTTTGTTTACAGGGATGATTGAAGCATTTTTTTGTAAGTATGGTTACGAATACGACGCTGTGCGGGTGGAATTTGCAGTTCGCGAATTTGCCAATCACTGGTATGTTGGGGATGGCATGTTTTCAGATGGCATGCACTTCAATATGGATTATTATAACAGCATTGTAATTCATCCCTATCTCGCAACAATTGTTGAAGCCATCAACAACAAAAACAAACAGTATAAATGGTTTAGCGAAAACCTCGGCAAGATCAATAAACGCTATGCCGAGATCCAGGAAAGAAATATTAATAATGACGGTTCTTATCCTGTAACCGGGCGTTCCATTGCTTATCGTGGCGGTGTATTTCATCACCTGGCCGATATGGCTTCCAGGAAACAATTGCCTACCTCTTTGAAGCCTGCACAGGTGCGCTCCGCACTAATGGCAGTAATTAAAAAAACAATCGATGCACCCGGTACTTTTAACGACAAAGGCTGGTTGAATATAGGGTTATCTGGTGCACAACCCGACCTGGGAGAATTTTATATTACTACCGGCAGCTTGTACCTGTGTTTAAATATTTTTCTCCCCTTAGGTTTGCCTGCTTCTGATGAATTTTGGACTAGCCCTTCAGAGCCGTGGACTGCTGTAAAAGTTTGGAGTGGCCAGGATGTAGCAGCCGATCATGCACTGGACATTGTTTTATAATAATTTAAGGTTACAGCTTACCTGTTTTCAATAAAAACAAGAATGCTAATTTTTGCATCAGCACAAGTAACTAATTTGTATACTTAAAGAAAAAATCTTTAAAGAAATTAGGTGTTTGTATGATAAATATATCTTCCAGTACCTGGCTGCTTCGATTCCCCGTTGCCATTATCTTGTTGATGCATAGCGTTCCGGGCATCTTTAATAACGGTATCAATGATTTTGGCAATTTATATTTGAACACAATTGGATTTGCACCTTTTGGACTTTATATAGCATGGGCTATCAAATTATCACATATTGTATGCGCAATATGTTTATTACTGGATAAGTACGTTAAATGGGCTGCTATTACCACCATTCTTATCTTGCTAACTGGTATTTTTTTGGTGCATTTAAAAGATGGCTGGTTTGTAGTTGGGGGTGGAAGAAATGGAGTTGAATTTAATTTCCTGTTGATCTTTGTGTTGTTTGCTATTTTATTTCCCAAAGGATTTAAGAAACAAGGATCTTAAGCAATTGCGCTATTGGTCAAGCTTTCGTATATATTTTTTTACCCCCTTATATAACCCCTTATCTGACTGGCCTACCTACTTTCCTTTATAATTCCTGATATTACATTGAACCTGCTTGTACAAGCTAATTTCTCATAAAACTGTACGTAACATGGCATGTTTTTTTGCGCTTGTTTGTAAATGGTTAACTGTTGATCATATAACAACTAAGCAGTCAGATCTTTTTAGTTATCAGGGAAAAATATGGATATGCCACATATAAATAATATTGCAGTAGGAATGGTAAAAATGGGTGAGCTACGGCGCCTTGAACCTCTAACGCGGTCATTTGGATACGATCGCGGGCAACCGGTTGATCGTTATTATATTGAGAAGTTTTTGAGTGAGCATTCTAAGGATATTAAAGACCGTGTTGCAGAAATTGGAGATGACCGGTACACCCGGCAATTTGGAAATGGAAAGGTAAACTCGTCTGAAGTGCTTGGCCACGAACACCCGCTCTCGAGCCCTACAATCGTTTCCGATCTAACCGACGCCACACATATTGCAAACAACGAATTTGATTGTATCATCATTACCCAAACATTGCAATTTATTTATGACGTACATGCTGCAGTTCGTACAATCCACCGCATTTTAAAACCTGGTGGAGTGGTACTTGGATCAGTGCCCGCATTGAGCCCGGTTTGCCGTTACGATATGGACCGTTGGGGCGATTACTGGCGCTTTACCAGTGCGGCAGTTAGACGGTTGTTTGGCGATGTTTTTGGTTTAACTAATTTAGAGGTGACTGCTCACGGCAATGTGCTCGTTGCAACCGCTTTTTTATATGGCATGGCTACGGAAGACTTAACCAAAGAAGAACTTGATCACAACGATCGTGATTATGAAACGCTTATCACTTTCCGCGCATTAAAAAAATAAAAGACGTACAATAGGTTTTTTGCCAGGTGGTGCTTGTAAACTGATAACAACATAAGTCATTACCCTTCTTTTATAAAATAGTTTTGATATTCAAGAGGCGTTTTGCCAGTTATCTTCTTAAATGATTTGTAGAAATTCGTCACATTGTTAAACCCGCTTTGATAACAGATGCGGGTTATATTTTCCTTGTTCTCAATTAGCAGTTTGCTGGCATAACCAACCCTTAATTCCTGTAAAAACAAATTATAATTTTTTCGGGTATGTGCTTTAAAATACCGGCAAAATGAATTGGGACTAATATGTGCAATTTCTGCTATTTTTTGAAGCGGAATATTGCTTTTGAAATTATCCAGCGTGTATTTATAGATAATGTTAAGCCGTTCGCTTTCTTTGTTCTCGGCTGATTGTTCAAACACCGTTTCAGAGATGACCTTTATATTCCTGGAAGTGGCAATTGTGTAAAGTGCCTGCAGCAACAAGATAATCCTGGTGGTTCCTTCTGCATTCTGCATTTCTTTCAAATACTGTATCACCAATTTTTTTGTTGGACCCTTGATTGAAATGCCTTTTTTCGCTTTTTGAAACAGGTCTTTTAATTTCCGGTTTTCCGGTAATTCCAGGAAATCCTTCCCCCAAAAATCGGATCTGAAATGCGCAACTGTAGCGATTGCTTTCAAGGTTGAATTTTTTTCAAAATAACTATCATCGCATTTCCAGTAATGAGGCAGGTAAGCTCCAATCAACAAAACGTCGTCATCTTCAAACCTGGCAATATTATCTCCTGTAAACTGGATGCCAGTACCTTTTTCGATATGCACCAGTTCCAGCTCCGGATGAAAATGCCAGCGATTATAAAAGTACGGAACCACATCATACCTGATGTTGAATGAATTATTTGGACTAGCCAATACTTTTAATAATTCAGGTTTCATTGTACTTTATTTACTTTTTTAAGGAAAAAAACTCTGATAACCGTTAAGAAAGTATAACGAATGCAAATAAACAGTAAAAGATGGAACATTCATAACCGGCTACAACCGTGCGGCGGTATTTTGTACTTTCTTTTAAACCATAAGTTATTGAAAATAAAAGCTCTGATTGTATTCAGGCCTGGACGCGGCTTTTAAAAAACGCCTTATATCTTATTTCAGGAATAAAAAAAAGTGGTGATTTATGTCAATACATGGTTAATATATGTAAATAAAAAATGGTTTAGTTTTTATTCCTTTGACCTCACAAGCATTCAGTAAAATGTAGTTTGAAATAAGATACTACTACAATTTTGAAGCCTCTTTTCCAGGAGGCTTTTTTTATTATTATCAACAGTAGTAAGGATTCAGCTTTTCTTCCCGGCAAAAAAGAGATAAAGCCATTGACATAGTATTACCTAATATTGAATTCCAAAAGATTGCCTTATAATTCTGCCAGTGTTTAGAAAAATAAACAGGCATTTAACCAGCACATTATGAAATTAGTTCCGATTGCTTTTCTCCTGTTATTATCCGGCTTTTTTTATTGCTGTTCAACTCAACATAAATCTGCCGGAAAAACCAATAAAGCCTTGCTGGATACCATCCATAGAAATTGGTCCCATGCAGCAACGCAATACAAACACATGACAACAATCTTGCCCGAGGGGCGTTTTCCAAAAACGTTTTATGAGCAAACAGGTAAGCTGGAGACCAGTAATTCCGGTTGGTGGTGTAGCGGGTTTTATCCGGGCAGTTTACTTTACCTGTATGAGCAAACAAAAGATGCTAAATTGTTGGCAGAGGCAAATCGAATGCTGCAATTATTGGAAAATGAAAAGGTAAATACTACTACACATGATCTTGGCTTTATGATGTTTTGCAGTTTCGGCAATGCCAACAGGCTTAATCCATCTGCTGCTTATAAAGACATCCTGTTAACAAGCGCCAGGTCACTAAGTACTCGTTTCAATCCCATTGTTGGTGCTATAAAATCATGGGATGGAAAACCGAATGAATTCCTGGTCATCATCGATAATATGATGAACCTGGAATTATTGTTTTGGGCGACAAGAGAGACCGGTGATTCCAGTTTTTACAAGATTGCCGTTACACATGCAGAAACAACCATTAAAAATCATTTCAGACCTGATTACAGTTCTTACCATGTAATAAATTACAATTCCGCTTCAGGTGCTGTACAGGAAAAAAGAACGGCACAGGGCTTTGCCAACGAATCGGCCTGGGCACGCGGGCAGGCCTGGGGATTATACGGCTATACCGTTATGTACCGCGAAACAAAAGATACCAGGTATCTAAACCAGGCAAACAAGATTGCGCAATTTTTACTGGGGCATCCAAATTTCCCAGCAGACCATATTCCATTTTGGGATTTCAATGATCCTGCCATACCGGAAACAAAACGCGATGCCTCAGCGGCTGCTATTATGGCATCTGCATTATTAGAATTAAGCAGCTATAACGATGACGCAAATGCTGCTTCTTTCTATAAAGCTGCTGAATCTATAATTACAACGTTGTCATCCAATAAATACAAGGCTGCAGCCGGTACCAATGGAGGATTTTTATTAAAACATAGTGTAGGTCATTTGCCAAATAATACGGAAGTAGATGTTCCATTAACCTATGCTGATTATTATTTCATCGAAGCAATGAAACGTTACCAGGAAATGGCTAAACATTGATCTTATCAGTTCCTGGTTAGTTCTTGTCTTATGCTAACATTGTCTTCTTTATGATTCACTTATTAAGTTGTAATATTCTAATTTGAAAAATCTTGAATTGCTTATGAAAAGAATTGGATTTAAAATGAAATTACATAAGGGAATGGAGCAGGAATACCAGCTGCGGCATGATAAGATATGGCCTGAACTTGTAATTGCATTAAAGGCTGCCGGCGTAAGCGATTATGTCATATTTTTGGATGTTGAAACAGGGTATTTATTTGGAACTCTTAAATGTGAAACGCCCGGTAAATTGGATGAATTACCGCAACTTCCTATCATGAAAAAATGGTGGGCTTACATGAAAGATATTATGGATACCAATGCCGATTATTCACCGGTATCTATTCCCTTGCAGGAAATGTTTTATCTGCCTTAGAAACCTGGTACCGGGCTTGCTCTGTCTTCTTTTTGGAATTACAATTTGACATTATATGAAAAAATTATTCGTTTTCGCTGCACTTGTGTTTGCTGCAGCAGGTAAAGCACAAAACCCCGTTAATGATTGGGAAAACCCTGCACTGTTTGAGGTAAATAAAGAAAAACCTCATGCTACTTTTATGTTATTTGATAAGAAGCAGGACGTTGTAAAGGATGATTATAGTTCTTCACCTTTTTACCAATCATTAAATGGTAACTGGAAATTTTTGTATGTTGATAAATATGCCGACAGGTTACAGGATTTTTATAAAACAAGTTTGGATGATGCTAAGTGGAACGATATTGAAGTGCCCTCTAACTGGGAAATGAAAGGTTTTGGAATTCCTATTTACACAAATATTGTTTATCCTTTTCCGAAAAATCCGCCATTAATAGGTGAGAACAACCCCGTGGGAACCTATCGCAAGCAATTTACGGTACCTGCAAACTGGAGTGGCAGGGAAGTGATGTTGCAATTTGGGTCGATAACGGGCTGCGCTTTTGTTTATGTAAACGGGCAAAAGGTAGGAATGACCAAAGTGTCAAAAACAGCTGCAGAATTTAATATTACAAAGTTCCTTGAAAAAGGAAACAACGTATTGGCTGTACAGGTTTTTCGCTGGCATGATGGAAGTTACCTGGAAGACCAGGATTTTTTCCGGATTTCTGGTATTGAAAGAGATGTTTGTTTGTATGCATTACCAAAGCTTTCAATATGGGACTTCTTTTTAAAAAGTGATCTGGATGCACAATATGTAAACGGTGTATTTTCAGCCGATGTGGATATACGGCAATTTGCAGGTAACACCATAAAAAACGCACAGGTGTCTATTGACATTTTAGATAATACAGGTAAAACCATTTTTACCCAACAACGAAAACTGGTGACAAACAACAATGAGATACAAACCATACAGTTTAATGGGATATTGAAAAAGCCGTTAAAATGGAGTGCCGAATATCCTAATCTTTATGACTGCATTATTACATTAAGCAACAGTGATGGGAAAACATTTTATGCAGGTGCAAAGATTGGTTTTAGAAAAATTGAAATTAAAAACAGTCAGTTGCTGGTAAATGGAGTTGCCACTTATGTGCATGGTGTAAACAGGCACGAGCACGACCCCGTAACAGGGCATGTTCCTGGCAAAGAACTGATGTTGAAAGATATACAGCTGATGAAACAATTCAACGTCAATGCAGATAGAACATCTCATTATCCCAATGACCCGATGTGGTATAAGCTTTGTGATAAATACGGACTATACCTGGTAGATGAAGCCAATATCGAAACACATGGCATGGGTGCGAGTTTGCAGGGTCGCTTCGATACAACCAAACATCCCAATTACCTGCCAGGGTGGGAGCCGGCACACCACGACAGAACGATACGTTTGGTAGAACGCGATAAAAATCATCCTTCTGTAATTATTTGGTCATTGGGCAACGAAAATGGTAATGGCAAAGCTTTTCATGATAATTATAGCTGGATAAAAAATCGTGATGAAAGCAGGCCCGTGCAATGTGAATCTGCCGGCCAGGATTGGAACACGGATATTGTTTGCCCCATGTATCCCGACATGTCTTATATGAAAAGTTATGGAGCTGATGTATCCAAAACAAGGCCTTATATCATGTGTGAATACTCGCATGCTATGGGAAATAGCAACGGCAACTTCCAGGAATATTTTGATATAATCAGAAGCTTTAAAAACATGCAGGGTGGCTTTATCTGGGATTGGGTTGACCAGGGTATAAAAACTAAAACTTCAGACGGTCGCGAGTTTTATGCTTACGGGGGTGATCTCGGTGCTTATCATTTGCAAAATGATGAAAACTTTTGTTCTAATGGATTGGTAGCTGCAGACCGTTCACCACACCCGGGATTTTATGAAGTGAAAAAAGTGTACGCAAAAATTATTTTCCGTTCCGAAAATATCGCTTCAGGTAAGTTGGGCATTCAAAACATTTATGATTTTACAAACCTTGACCAGTTCAATTTTAAATGGGAGCTGTTTAACAATGGCCAAAAAGTTAAGGAAGACACTTTTAGCGTAAACCTTGCGCCGCATCAACAAAAAGAGATCTCCTTAGCGATACCTAATTATAAATCACAGGAAGGCAGTGAATACTTTGTAAACGTATATGCCTACACAAAGAATGCAACGGAACTTGTTCCTTCAGGACACGAAGTTGCCCGTGAACAATTCAAGGCTGCCGGCGATTATTTTGCAAGGTCTGGCCCCGCTGCCAACAACCTGCAGGTAACAAAAACAACTGATAAAATTGTATTTAATGCAGGAGCTATTAAAGGAGAATTTGATCTTGCAAGGGGCTTCTTGAGAAGTTATACCATCAATGGAAAAAACCGGGTTATGCAATTTCCCGAGCCCTATTTTTGGCGGGCACCAACAGACAATGATTTTGGAAATAATATGCCTGCTTCGCTGGGCATTTGGCGGAATGCACATATCAATCGTAAGGTTACAAAAGTGTCGGCTGATGATCAAACATCTGATGGTATTAAAATTACTGTAGCATACCAGCTGTCCGATATCGATGTGCCTTATACACTGTTGTACTTAATCCGGAACGATGGCAGTATCCAGGTAACGGCATCAATTGACATGACAGGAAGAAGTTTGCCCGAACTACCCCGTTTTGGAATGCGTATGATACTCGAAAATCAATATGCTAACCTTGAGTATTATGGTCGTGGACCTATGGAGAATTACAGTGATAGAAATACCGCATCTTTTGTAGGAATGTACCAGGATAAAGTGATAAACCAGTTTACCTGGAATTATATCCGGCCGCAGGAATCTGGATATAAAACCGATACGAGATGGCTGTCACTTACCAATGAACAGGGGGCCGGAATAATGATCAGTGGCATTAAACCCATATGTTTTAGTGCTACTGATATTGCCACTGAAGATCTTGACCCTGGACTTACTAAAAAACAGCAGCATCCAACAGATATAAGACGCCGCAATATGGTTTTTTTACAGGTAGATTTTAACCAGCGTGGAGTAGGAGGTGATAATAGCTGGGGCGCTTTACCTCATGATGCTTATCGATTAACTTCAAAAAAATATAGCTATAGCTATGTAATCAAATTATTAGATAAGCAAGAATAGTTTTTAGAAAGTATTTTCTATATTCAAATGAAGCTGTATCGTTTATTTTAAATAATAGTGATACAGCTTTTTTATTTAGAGACTACCAGTATAAATCGAAAACAACCCGACATGATTAATTATTTAGCGATCAAACCATTTTTTAAACTGGGGTGCTTTTGCTCTTCCAACAGATACTTCCATTTTATCGAGCGGAGGTTTAAGATATACCTGTAATGTTTGGTTATCCAATGGCTTTATACTCCTGATAGCGTCAATATGTACAATTGCTTCCCTGCTTACCCGGTAATAAAGATTGGGATCAAGCAAATCTTCAATTTTTTCAAGCGTGGTAAAATCAAGAATGTATTTTTCTCCTGTAAAAGTGGTGAGATAGTTTATGTTTTCCCGATGAAAGACGGCAATATCTTTTGTGTTGATTGGAATCCATTGTTTACGAAAATTTACAATAAATTTTTCTTTATATTTTGGGGATGCCTGTGGTGTACTCCAGGCTTTTATAAGCGCTTCAAAATCCTGTGGATACACAGCCTTGTGTTCATTTATTTTCCTGCATTTATCAATTGCTTTTTGCAACTCTTCTGTATCAACAGGTTTTAAAAGGTAATCAACTCCATTAGACTTGAACGCTTGTAACGCGTATTCATCATAAGCCGTGGTAAAAATTACCGGTGCTTTAATTTCAAATTCTTTAAAAAGTTCAAAGCTGATACCATCACCCAACTGTATATCCATAAAGAAGATATCCGGTTGGCGATTTGCTTTCATCCAGGCACGTGCCATCTCAAGACTGTCACAATGTTCCTCTATCGATATGTCGGGTGCAATCTTTGCAATTTTATGCTGTAACTCACGGGCAATTAAATTCTCATCTTCAATAATAACTGCTTTCATATCGATGTTTAAATGTTATTTATTTAGAACGTATTAATGGTACATATTTAAAATGTATCTACAACATTGGAACTTTTACAACAAAATAATTTTCATCTTCCAAGATCAGTAAAGGAGTTTCCGTCATATAGCTGTACAGGCTTTTCATACTTTGTAAACCTTGTTTATTGCTTGTTTCAACAGAATTTTTCAATTGAAGGTTATTGCGAACCAGCAGGTATTCGCCTTCAATAAACATATCTATCTTTAAAGGTTTGTTTTTACTGATGGTATTGTGTTTGATGGCATTTTCTACCAGGTTTTGTAAAGTAACGGGTGCTATTTTCCGGTATAAAAATTCTTCGGGTACGGATATATTTACTTCCAGGCCGGTTTCGAAGCGAGTTTTTTGTAACTCGATAAAAGTGGCAACAAAATCAAGTTCATCCTGTAAGGTTACGGTTTCACTGTCGCGGTTTTTTAATATGTAGCGATAGATCTTGCTCATTCTTTCAAGAAAGTTGCCAGCCATGTCCTGGTCAAGTCGTATTAAACTACTTAAAGACGTAAGTGAATTAAAAAGAAAGTGGGGGTTTAAGTGCTGTTTCAGGTTTTCGTACATAACCAACGCCTTCTCTTTTTCAAGTAATTGCGTTTTACTTTTTAAATCAAGTAATTGTTGTTGTTGCGCCAGGCGTAAACGGTATAATAAGTAGATGCAACCTACGGTAAAGAGACCTGCAAGCAAGGCGAACCACCGGCTTTTATAAAATACAATTGCAACTGTTACTGCTATTTTTTTCTCAGGCATTTTCCAGTTATGTACATTGGTACCTGCTTTGTATTTAAATATATAATTGCCTCCCGGCACGTTCGTATATACCGCTTTATCATTTTGTGTATAATGCCAGTCTTTTTCAAACCCTTCTAATTTATATGCATACCAGGTTTGCTTTGGGTTATCATAATTTAATCCTACGAGGTGAAAAGTTATCGCGTTTTCATCGGGTGCAAGTTGTATTTGTTTTGTTGTTTTTTCATCTCCGTTTAATGAGTAGAAATGATTGTAAACGCTGTAGCCCGGAATATAAAATTTTATAGACGTGGTATCCGGATTGTAATGCAAAGGGTTAAACCGTATGTAGCCATTTAGTGTTGGCATTATGAATTTTCCATCCTTAGTCACATAGGCCGCGTGTTCGGTAAAAGTGATTGATGGAAGTCCATCTGAACTACCGAATTTTGTAAAATATTTCCGCTTATCATCCAGCATCATAAGCCCTCTTGAAGTACCCACCCATATTCGGTTCAAACTATCTACAGCGATGGCACTGGTGGTATTACTAAGCAGTCCATTTTGAGTTGTATAGTTTTTAACCTGTCCGTTTGTTGGATTTATACAGCTTAGCCCTGTAAAAGTTGACACCCAAATATTGCCGTTAAGATCTTCATCTATATCCACTACTATATTTCCAGCTATCGCGGAATTTTCTGTACCTACGTCGTTCCAAATAGTTGTTTTTCCATTTGCCGGGTTATACATTCCCAATCCCATTCCATTGAAACCGATCCAGTATCGCTTTTTAGAATCTTGTAGCACGTAGCGACACCCATACCCAAAGAATTTTTTCAGGTATGGATGGTTCTTTATGCCATTGAATTTTTTGGTTCTGCTACTGTAATAAAATAAGCCATCATAATCCCGGCTGCAAAACCAGATATTTCCACTGTTATCTTTATTGGCGCCAAAATAAAACGCAGGAGGAATTGAATCTTTCTTAACGAAGAAGTCCATTTTGCCCGTTTTTAGATGATAACGGTTTATTCCTTTGCCAGTGATCATCCAGATGTTATTCTCTTCGTCTGCCACTACTCCTCTTATGGAATTGTAGTAAATAATATCCTTTTTCCCGGGCCGATTATTCCATTCATTATAAGTATTTGTAGCAGTATGAAACCTGGATACACCGTCTAGTGTACCAAACCACAGATCTCCGTTTTTGTCTTCTGTTGCAACACGTGCTACTCGCCTGTTCCGGTCGGAAATACCTGAACCAAAAGGTAATAATATTTCAAACATTGCTTTTCCGGGATTGCAGTAGTTTACGCCCTCATCGCCTCCCATCCATAAAGTTCCATTATCGTCGAAAAAAAGTGCTCTTATCAGGTTAGCATTTGGCGTCCATGGTTTCAAAGGATCATGACTAAAAGCCTCGAAATTATTTTTGACTTTATCGTATCTAAGCAAACCATTTAATACCGTTGCAATCCATACCTGGTTGCCAGTTTTGTTAAAATAAATACCATTTATACCATAATTCCCTTTTAGCAATATATCGTCGAAAATGTGAATCTCATTTGTATGTGTATTCCACTTTACAACTTTGTTACCGGCCTTTAATACAAACCAAAAAATGCCGTTTTTGTCCCTGTTAACCAGGGTAATGTTTTGATTTCCCCGGAGCGATGGTATTTCAATTTTCTTTACAATCCCTGTAATTGTATTCCAGTCATATAAACCAGTTGATTTCGCAAAATAGATATGGTTTTCCAGGTAGCACCAATCATTAACACCTCTTCTCAGGAGGCTATCGCAAATTAGGGAACTTATATTTTTAGCTCGGTTGGTTAAAGGGTTGAAGTCAAAAATCCCTTCAAAAGTATTCAGGTAAATGCTGGAATCGGAGAGGGGTAATATTTGCCTTATCCATATATTTTTCAAGGCATTTACTGACTTTAATTCATCGGAGTTGAAATCGAATTCAGCGAGACCATTTTCAAAGCCAAGAAAAAAACGACCATTGCTGTCAGTTACCATTTCCCTGCAAATCGATGCAGGCAGGTTACCGTAATCTTCTTTAATTTTTGAGTAAAAATTTACCGTATTTCCATTGAATCTATTTACGCCGCCCGCTGTACTAAACCACATATAACCATACCTGTCCTGGCTTATAGCCTGAATAAAGCCATCGTTCAAGCCATCTTCTACTGTAATTTTATTAAAATGTAAAATGGGTTGTGCATCAACTGCCCAATTACAAAAAAACGATAGCAGGAACAGGAATCTGCGCATAGGGCGAAAAATTACATTAGTCCCGCCATTTTATCAACTATGCACATTCAAACGGTAGCAAAAACAAGCATGAGTGGTAGCAATTTTAAATTGAACTACACACGACTGAATACAGTATGGAGCTGGATGGCTTTTTATTATAGCTTAAGGTATCTCCACTTTTTAATCAATCAAAGTTTATCAGGGAATATCGATCATATTGATTTTTACTTCGTTCCTGATATTGCCCTTACCATATTTGTCCCAGAACACCACTTTGGCCGTGTAGGTTTCATCCCATTTCATAGGGGCCCCGGTATTAATAGTGCATTTTAAGACCGTGGCGTTTTTTGCATCGAAGATGTCGTTCCCGGCAAAAAGATCGGGTTCCTGCATAAGAATATTGCCGGCACTGTCGGTAATTTCGAGTGAGCAACCAGTGGAAACTTTACCTTCCTTTTCTACCAGCCCGCTAACACCTTTATTTACCAGTAACATGCTTTCACCCAATGGAATGTCGGTGTGATGGATTACTTCGTCATTCATTACCAATAACGTTTCCTCGGTCTGCATGTTTTTGTAAGTGGTGGTCAGACCGGTTGTAAAATCCTTTTTTACTCCTCCACCTACTGACAGACTGCAGGCAAGCAGGCAGAAAACAACGGCTGTAAGCATTAAAATCAATTCTAAACCGTAATGTTTTATTTTCTCCTTTTCCCGGCGAACAACTATGTTTCTTTCCATAATAAATTTATTTTGAGAATGTGATTAAAAGTTAAATGTGGCATCAAAAAACTACATGGAAAACTGCATTCACCCGAGTGGTAGTTATAATCAATTGAACCGCATGAATTTCCTGCTAAAGTGTGTTAGGAGCTTATTAGAATTTGCAATAAATAAGGTTTATTAACTCGGTTTTTATTATTGCTGGCTTAAAATTTTAGCAGGTAAAACAAAATTGAATGTTATGAATAAATCAACAACTCCGGCACAGGTAAATGGTGACAAGGGAAGCAACCGTGCACAAAACAAAGACAACTTAGACAGCAGGAAAAACGAAGAACAGGACTTTAAAGGTTCTGATCTTACGCACAACAAAAAAGATACAAAAGAGAAGCACTTGAAAGAAAAGAAATAGCACGGTTTTATTGGATGCAAAAAAGCCCCCGGGTTGATCCGGGGGCTTTTTATCACACTTAAAACCACTCACACTCTTACAACATTATTTATTTCAACCTGAACTGTACACCTGCCTGCAGGTTGATCGAGTTAATACTTTTTATATCATACTTATTGTAAGGTGTATATTGGTAATTAGCCCCGATTAGAATACCTGCTTTATCGTTTTTACCCAAAGCAAATTTTACACCCGCGCCGGCCTGTGCTGTGAACTTCGCAGCGTTATTATTCAAACTGCTGAATTCACCCAGGTATTCGGAAAATGTTACCAGGTTAACTCCCGCACCAGCAGAAAAATAGGGTTTAATGATGCTGCTGCTTTCGGCACCTGGCATATACATAGCTTTCACCATCACTGGTATTGTTTGCATCGATTGCGATAGCACTGCCGAAATATCCGACCCGTCAGATAATTTGTATACCTGCCTTGGATTTTTTTGATAATAATCCTGGAAGCCAAATGAACCACCGATACTCCATTTTGGCTGAAACCAATACAACACGTCGGCATTAAAACCACGCGGCGAATTGTTGTTGAACACATCGTCCTTTAAGGCGCCCATTGGCATGGAGTAGTTATACATCAGGTTCACCTTTACATTGCCTTTTGTATCGCTGTAAGTTGGAACCTGTTCTACCGTTTGCGCATATATTACAGCCGTTAGAGACAAATACGAAATCGACAGTAATAAAGATTTTTTTATATGACTGGTCATTGTTTTATTTTTTTATTTTTTTAAGTAAGAGGCTGATTGTTGAAATAAGATATCAACCTGGTTTGCTGCTGTATTTGCATCAAATATGCCGGAACCCCGAATCATCCCATTCCAAATTGCTTTTATCTGGTTATTGTTGGAAGCTGCATTTTTTAAGTCAAGGATATCAATCGACAACATGCCTTCCTTAACCTGGTAAGTTGAAAATCCCCAGCCAGGGTTACCATATCCATAACCCGAGTAACCCCAATAAAACGGATCATAATAGCCACCATAATAATCCCAGTAATCATTGTAATTAATGATACCTGTGCTTGTGTTGATAATACGGCTAACTGAAACCCCCAGGTCAGGACTTTGGGATTTATTCACCATGGTATATCCCAGTTGTTGTAACCTGGTTTTTACAGCCGAAACAAAAGCCTGGTCCGCTGCGGTAAACTGGCTTCTCACATTGTTGCCATCAATTACTATAACAGAATCTGCAATAGTGAATGTGTTGTACTGCGAAAAATTGATAGTTGAATCATGGTTAGTAATGTAAATACGCGACTCTTCCGTATTCAAATTATTGACTGGTTCTTTGGTACATCCCATTGCCAGCAATACCAGGAATGATAATCCCGCTAATAATTTAATTTTCATATTGTTTGTTGTTTTAATCTTGTTATTGGACGACTTAACTACGTAAAACCTTAAGCATTTGCTTTCCGGTAAGGGTACTTTATGAATTTTTTTTACCGGTGTTAATGATAATTAAACGCTATGTTGCCTGAACGTTAATCCGATATTGTTTAATACAGATAACTTGTAAACATCATACCATGAACCACTACATGATGGTTGATGTTTTATTTGCGGGAATCAGTGAGTAATTTATTACGCAACATGGAATGTTAACAGCTGCTGTTCTTCTTTTATGCTAATAACAAGTTTCGAGAAAACGGCATAAAAAAACCTGCAGTTTACGAGCAACTGCAGGTAAATAAAAATGAGTAATTACTTAAACTAAGCTGGCTGCCACTTTTTCAAGCAATTGTTTTGTTTTGCGAATACCCTCATCGGCACTTATTTTACTTCCTTCGTATTCAATACCGATATATCCTTTGAAACCTGAGTCTTTTATTATTTTCAGCATTCGTGTAAAATCAGTTTCCACGCAATTGCCATTAACATCAAAATCAAGGGCTTTGGCGCTTGCACCTTTTGCAAATGGCATCATTTCAGCAACACCTTTGTAACGGTCATATTCCTCAATGCATTTGCCACCCCACATCTGTCCGCTTTCACGTTTAATGCAGAAATTGTTAAAGTCGGGCAATACACCTACGTTAGAACGATTAACGCCTTTCATTACGCCTACCATCCATTCGCCGTTAGAAGTATAGCCACCATGGTTTTCAACAATAACATTTATATTTTGCTGGCCTGCATATTCTCCCAAACGACTCAACCCCTCGACGGCTGCTTTTTGAACATCGGCATAGCTTCCTGTACCAAAAGCATTTACCCGGATAGTGGCGCATCCAAGGTATTTGGCTGCATCTACCCATTTATAATGATTTTCTACAGCTTGTAGTCGTTTTGCATTATCCAGGTCTCCTAATTCTCCTTCACCGTCACACATAATGAGGTGGTTTTTCACACCGTTGTCATTACACCGCTTTAAAAGTTCGTTCAGGTAATTGGTATCTTTTGCCTTGTCTTTAAAAAACTGGTTAACATACTCTACGGTACTAATACCATATTGCTGTTTAGCCACTACCGGGAAATCAAGATTGGTCATTTTGTTACCAAACAGTTCTTTGTTCAGGCTCCATTCTGCCAGCGAAATTTCAAAAAAAGAACCTGGTGTTACTGCAGCTACTTTCCGGGTACTATTGCACGAAATAGCTGCAAATCCAAATACTGAGGCACCAGCTAACTGCGTTAAAAATTCACGTCGTGATTTGTTAGGCATATCAATCGTTTTTAAAGTATAAATGTGGAACATAATCTTTAAAAACTGGCAATTCATTTTCAATTTAAGGTGAAGGGTTTGCCCGGGGCATCCTTAAATGTTTTGACAACTTCTACTTTTATTAAAAAACTGTTTTACAATACCAGCCGTTTAGCTATTTGTTTCCCGATTCCGTAGATTCCTATTCCTGATACCGTAAACCGGGCGTGTTGAACAGGAATAGTTTTGCGGCTTCAAAACTAACAAATGAGAAATTGGGGTTTAGTAATCGCCTGTTTATTTAGTCTGAATGCTTTTTCGCAACAACCTGTTGATTCCCTGAATGTAAAAGACACCATCATTTCTAAATATGTAACTGAAGTAACGGTGATTGGACGTGGTAGTAAAAGCGATTACCAACAGATGCCCGAAATAGTAGGTACCAGCATTTATGCAGGAAAGAAAAATACCTTGATTGTTTTGGATAATGTACAGGGGAATGTTGTAACCAATAACATGCGGCAGGTTTTGGCAAAAGTGCCCGGTATTCAAATTTGGGAAAGCGACCCCAGCGGTATCCAGATTGGAATTGCTGCACGCGGCTTAAGCCCCAACCGTAGCTGGGAATTTAATGTACGGCAGAATGGATATGATATTGCAGCCGACCCCTTTGGATATCCTGAAGCTTATTACAACCCACAATTACAGGCAGTTCAACGCATTGAAATTGTTCGAGGGCAAGGATCATTGCAATACGGACCACAGTTTGGCGGACTGGTAAATTATATCCTTCGCAATGGCAGTGATCTTAAAAAACCAATAGAGTTTGAAACCCAGCAAACCGTTGGAAGCAATGCGCTCTTCAATAGTTATAATGCCATTGGTGGCAAAAAAGGGAAGGTTAACTATTACAGCTTTTTCGATCACCGCAATGGAAATGGATGGCGGGAGAATAGCCGGTATTTTACCAATGCAGGCTTTGGAACCGTTACTTACCAGGTTACTCCAAAATTTTCGGTGACGGCGGAACTGATGCACCAAGTAATGAGAAGCCAACAACCCGGAGGCTTACCAGATAGCCTGGTGTATGCCAATGCCCAACAAAGTTTTCGCAGCCGTAATTGGTTCCAGATAACCTGGACTACACCTGCATTAATTGCCAATTATCAAATAAATGCAAGTACCCGCTGGAACACCAAATTATTTGCAACTATAGGCGACAGAAACAGTGTTGGTTTTACTTCTGCCATTACCGTTAAGGATAGTATAAACGCCGTAACAAAAGATTACAATAACCGCGTTTTAAATGCCGATAAATACCGTAATTATTCCCTGGAGAGCAGGATTATAACTGACTACAATATTGGCAAATTTAAAAACACTGTTTCCGGTGGCATTCGCCTATATACCGGAACTACTTACCGCGAAGCAGATGGCAAAGGAACCACGGGCAATGATTACGATATGACCGTCATTGGACAGTATCCCCGTGATTTCGAATTTAAATCGCATAATGCAGCTGCTTTTGTAGAAAATATTTTCAGGATCTCGGATAAGTTCTTCGTAATACCCGGTGTTCGTTATGAGTGGTTGGAAGGCGCAGCCAGCGGCAGAAACGGCTTTGCAGCCAATGGCTCTGAATTGTTGATTCAAAATATAAGCAGGAGTCGCAGTTTTGTGTTGGGTGGAGTTGGCAGCGAATACCATATCTCAAAAACCACTGAAGTTTATGCTAACTATGCCCAGGCATACCGGCCTATCCAGTTCGCAAACTTACAGGCCCCGCCAACTACCGATGTAGTAGATCCTGATCTGGAAGATGCAAAAGGATACAATATTGATCTTGGTTATCGTGGTAAAATAAAGAACTATTTACAATTTGATGTGAGTGGTTTTATACTGCAATACAATAACAGGGTAGGAACAATTACGCCAACAGGAGCCAACTATCGGTTAATTACAAACGTAGGCAATAGCACGAGCAAAGGCTTTGAAGGATATGTTGAATTCAATGCAACAAAAGCATTTACTAAGAGCAACAAAACCGACCTGATAGTTTTTGGTTCTTATGGTTATACTGATGCCCGTTACAGCAGCGATCATAAAGATGCGGCAACAAAAGGTAAAAGGGTTGAAAATGCACCCCGTAATATCTTCAGGGGTGGAATCACGGCAGGTTACCGGAACTTGCTTATAACCGGCCAGTTTAGCTTTGTTGATGAAGCTTACAGCAATGCAAATAATACCATAGAGGCTTCAGCCAATGGGCAAACAGGTTTAATTCCATCCTACGCTGTATCGGACCTTACTGCCACTTATAAATTCTCCACTGGTTTGAATATAAAAACAGGCATCAATAATCTATTTGATGAAAGATATTTTACACGTCGTGCCGGTGGTTATCCCGGCCCGGGTGCTTTGCCGGCTGATGGCAGAACTTTCTTCGTATCGGTGGGAGTGAAACTTTAAATAGCTGGAAGCAAGATAACTTATCAAGGTTAGGATCAGTTAAAAGAAGCGCTGTAAAAAGCGCTTTTTTCGTTTAACTTTCTTCAAGAAAACAGGTGAATTATTAATCTTACCTATTCAAACAAAATTCTCTTTCTTGGCGATTAATTTATTGTCTGGTATTAGAAAGAACCGGCGCCATTATAGTAAATAACTCAATATACTTCTTCTTTTTAATGCATTTCCTTATCCGCTAGTAGTTATAATTTATCCTTTCATCTTTAAGTTATTAAAAGGGCTTAATTTTAAAATAACGAATGCATGCTATGAAAAAATTATTGTTCACTTGCTGCCTGTTTACAAACTTATTGTCAATGGCTCAAACAAACACTGTTGGTATTTTTAATAACCATACCGATATTGGTAATCCGAAAATTAAAGGCACAGTAAATTATGATGCTGCCAATCAGCATTATACTCTAAAAGGAGGCGGTTATAATATCTGGTTCAACCGGGATGAATTTCATTATGCTTATAACAAAGTTAAAGGCGATTTTATTATAACCGCCAATGTAGCAATGGTAGGAGAGAGCAAGGAACCCCATCGTAAAATTGGTTTGATGGTACGTGCCTCTGAACAGGAGGACGCTGCTCATATGAGTGCTGTTTTACATGGTGATGGCTTAACTGTTTTGCAATGGAGAAGATTGCGTGGTGCCTATATGCGTGATCCTGAAGATGAGATTTTTGCGATAAAAAATAACCCGCAAATTGTACAACTCGAACGGCTTGGTAAAACTTTTATTATGCGGGTGGCAAATCCCGGAGAACCATTGCAGGAAATTGGAAGAACCGACCTGGTTGATATGCCTGATGAAGTGCTGGCGGGTTTGTTTTTAAACAGTCATAACCCGGATGCATTGGAAACGGGTAAGGCATGGAATGTTCGTATTGAACAAACTGTTCCGGAAAAGCATAATGGTTACCAGGATGGTATATTGGGCAGCAGGCTGGAACTAATGAATGTGTTTGATGGAATCAGAACTATCATTCATGAGGATACAGGTCGTTTTGAAGCACCAAACTGGATGCCCGATAACAAACGCCTTTTATTTAACCAGGCCGGAAAAATATATACAATCCCGGTAGAAGGCGGCAAACCGTTATTATTAAAAACTGGAAATATTTCCAGGAACAACAATGATCACGTGATTTCATTTGATGGTAAAATGCTGGGCATTAGTAGTCACAGGGATGGCATGCCCGGTGGCGGATCAACGGTGTTCACCTTGCCGCTACAAGGCGGCGAACCAAAGCTTGTAACAGACAGTACGCCATCTTACCTGCATGGCTGGAGTCCTGATGGAAAAGAAGTGGTGTATACTGCGCAACGTACCAGTGTAAGTCCTGCGTATAATATTTATAAAAAACCGGTAGCAGGCGGAGCAGAAATTCAACTAACATTTAATAAAAAGGGTTTGTCGGACGGTCCTGAATATTCGCCTGATGGAAAATATATTTATTACAACGCCAATCATACAGGCACTATGCAATTATATAGTATGAAGCCTGATGGCAGTCAACCGGAGCAGCTGACTTTTGACGAATACAACAACTGGTTTCCTCATATTTCACCAGATGGTAAATGGATGGTATTTATTTCCTTTCCAAACACCATTGATCCTGCTGATCATCCGTTTTATAAAAGGGTGATGTTGCGCCTGATGCCGGTAAGTGGTGGTGCTCCAAAAGTGATCGCATACCTCTATGGCGGACAGGGAACCATCAACACCCCCTCGTGGAGCCCCGATAGTAAACGTATAGCCTTTGTAAGTAACAGCGGAGCCGTAAGAGGTAATTAGTAGTTGGTAATTAGTAGTTGGTATAAAACAAGTACAGGTAGTTGGTAATTAGTAGTTGGTAATTAGGGAAAAGGCAAATACCAGGTAATTAGTAGTTGGTAATTAGTAGTTGGTATAAAGGACAAATACAGGTAATTGGTAATTAGTAGTTGGTAATTAGGGAAAAGGCAAATACAAGGTAATTAGTAGTTGGTAATTAGTAGTTGGTATAAAGACAAATACAGGTAGTTGGTAATAGTAGTTGGTGATTAGGGGAAAGGCAAATACAAGTTAATTAGTAGTTGGTAATTAGTAGTTGATATAAAACAAATACAGGTAGTTGGTAATTGGTAATTAGTACTTGAGATCAAGAAAAATACAGGTAGTAATTAGTAGTTGGTATAAAGACAAACACAGGTAGTTGATATTTAATACAAAGCCATTGATTGTGAATTGCGGATGACGAATCTTAGAATCGCGGAGCACTCACCACTCACCACTCACCACTCACCACTCACGATTCACCACTCACCACTCACCGCTCACGATTCACCACTCACCACTCACCACTCACGATCTCACCAAATCTTCACCCTCGCAGAATCCGCCAAATACATGCGTTGGTTGGGTTGCACATTAAACACCTCGTAAAACGCATTTACATCCGCAAGAGGGCCGTTAACCCGGAATTTGGCAGGTGAGTGAACATCGGTCAGCGCCTGGTTGCGAAGCGAGGCTTCACGGGCATTTTGCAGCCAGCCCAAAGCATAACCGAGAAAGTAACGTTGCCGGGCAGTAAGTCCCGCTATTTTTTCGTCTTTTTTATATTGGGCCGTTTGCGTAAATGCATCCCATCCCAATATGATTCCACCAAGATCGGCAATGTTTTCACCAAGGGTGGCACGGCCATTTATCTTAAATGTATCTACCACCGTGTATTGGTCGAATTGTGATACCATTACATCCGCCCGTTTATTAAAATTTGCTTCATCGGTTTTAGTCCACCAGCTTTGCAAATTGCCCTTTTCATCAAACTGTCTTCCTTCATCGTCAAAGCCATGCGTTATTTCATGGCCTATTGTAGATGCTCCCGCATAGCCGTACACCGTTGCATCATCTAATTCGTGATCCAAATATCCCGGAACAGTAAATATGCCGGCGGGTAAAACGATTTCATTATTGGATGGATTGTAATAGGCATTATAGGTTTGAGGTGTCATATCCCATTCATCCCTGACTACGGGTTTGCCTAATTTATTCCACTCATACTGTAACCAAAAACGATTGGCATTTACCAAATTCTGCAGGTACGATTTCGGTGTAATTTCCAGTGATGAAAAGTCCTTCCATTTATCAGGATATCCCACTTTCTTTTTCATGGCAGCCAGTTTTACCAGGGCTTTTTGCCGTGTACTATCTGTCATCCAGCCAAGATTTTCTATACGTAATTTAAAGGCGGCTCTTATTTTTTCTACCAGGTCGTCATAGCGTTTTTTTGCGGTTTCATTAAAATATTCTTTTACAAATAGTTGTCCCACCAATTCTCCCATGGCATCTTCTTCATTTTCTAAAACACGTTTCCATCTTGGCCGCTGTTCGGTGGCACCACTTAGTAATGATGTGTACTTAAAATGCTCCTTTCCATATGCATCCGGTAATGCATCGGTAAAAGTATTTAGCAGGCGAAACCGCAGGTACATTTTCCAGGTTGTAATGGGGGTTGATGTTACTATTTTTTCGAGTGTGGCATAGTATTCCGGCTGGCCAACAATCACTGAATCAATGGAGGCTAAATGCAATGATTCAAAGTATTGATCCAGTTGAAGTGAAGGTGCCATTTTGTATAAAGCACTAACCGGCATTTTATTGTAGTTCCTAACCGGGTCTCTTAAATCAGCTATTTTACGGTGTGCCTTTGCAAGCGCTGATTCCATTGAAAAAATTGCTTCAGCACTGTTTGTGGCATCTGCTGCAGCCACTCCGCTCATGATAAGATAATTGGTCATTAACCTTTTGAATGACGTGACTATTGCAGTTGAAGAGCTATCGGTTTTAAAATAATATTCTCTATCTGGCAGGTACAAACCATCCTGCCAGAACTTTAATGCCATTTCATCGCTTTTCTTATCGTCCTGTGCCACGTACATTCCTACCACAGTACCAACCCCCAATTGATGCAGGTAAGATAAAAGCTGTGGTAATTGCGAAATAGATTGCAGTTGATCTATTGTATCCAAATATGGCTTTATATCTGCCAATCCTTTACTCTCTATGGTTATTGTATCCATAGCCGCTTTCCAGAAATCACCGATCTTTTGATTAGCGGAACCAGGTGCTGCATTTTCTGCCGCAGCAGATTTATTAATTGCAAGCACTCTTTTTAAGTTTTCTTCAAGCACAAGATTTCCAATACCCCAGCGGCTTTCTTCGGCTGGAATTGTATTGTTTTTTATCCATCCACCATTTGCATAATTAAAAAAGTCGTCTCCGGGTGTTACTGATGAATCTATATGGCTTGCCAGTATATCAGGTTTGGAAACAGGATTGGGTTTGCAGGCAAAAAAGCAACTTGCTATTATTGGAATAATGATCTTATTCATGAAAAAGGTTAATGCAACGAAACTATCAAAAAAACACCCGATTTATAGGAAACAAATGATAAACCTATACTCTAACCCTGGATATTAAAATAGATTTTTTCTGAGTAATTCGAGCCGGATGCAATTAGTTGTTTAACAACGTTCATTTCTTTTTAACGGGTGCCATGGTGTCGTACGCTGTCTTTAGAATTTCAGTCAGCATGTTTTCTTTTATCAATAAGAGATTCACAAATGTCCATCCCAGCTGGCCCCATTTATTAGGTACAGGGTAGATAATTGTTTTATCGAAAGCAGAGAAAATATCCTGGTCGGCAACTGATAATTTCAAACAGGCAAGTTGATTTTTGATATCCAGCGTAGCAAATATCTTCTTGCCAATTCTATAAGATTGTTTTTCAAAATGCGGCTGTTCCACTACATCGGGAAAGGACATCGCGATCTTTTTGAAAGTTGCAATACTTACCATGAGGGTTAATTAAATTCCAAATCACAAATTCCAAATTACAATTACATGTCTTTATTAAAATCAATTAAATAATCATTTATCGGTTTCTTCATCTTGCAACCCCTCGGGTATATGGGCTGTTGTTTCTACCGGCCGCGGACTTATAAATTCGTCGTTGTAAATGCGTACCAATAACAGGAATAATGAGAACAATAATGGTCCGAAAATAAGTCCTAAGAACCCAAATAAATTTAAACCAACAATTACACCAAAAACAGTGATCAATGGATGAACATCTGCCATATATTTTTGTAAAATAAAGCGAATAACATTGTCCATACTTCCAATAATTACAAGTCCCCATCCAAGTAACCAATAACCATTTGTAGTATCTCCTTTTGCAAAAGCCAGTAGTGCAACCGGTAACCAGATAAGCGTAGTTCCTACAAAGGGCACCACTGATGCTATACCGGTAACAATTCCCCACAGAACGGGTTGATCAACGTTAAAAATCGAGTACCCTATAGCTGCCAATATACCCTGGAATACTGCCAGCACCGGTATGCCTACTGCATTGCTTACAACCATTGCCCGCACTTCCTGGAGCAATTTATTAATGTTTGTATTTTTCAATGGTAAATTACTTCGTACACTTCTTTCCATTTCACCTCCTTTCATCAACATAAACCATAGAATAAAGTACATAATCACCACGTTAAGTACCATTGATAAAGTGCCGCCCAATACTTTCGATCCTATGGTTGTTGCTATGCCCGGTAACTTTTCAACATTTCCGGATGACAATAAATTCACGTGAAATTTACCCTGCACAAACGTATCAATTTGGTTTATGGCATTGGTAATTGCAGAAGGATCAGCCAACAGTGGCAATAATTTATCAATTAAAATATTTATGATCAGTGCAAAGGGTAAAACAATAACGCCTAGTGATAATATGATCAGGATAAGTGCAGCAGTCCATTTTTTAGTTTTCCATTCAAACACCATTTTGAACATAGGCTTGCGCATCAGCATATACAATGCGATAGCTCCTAAAAATGCTCCCAGCATAAAAGCCATTTGCTTGTATAACAATAAGCCCAGTCCCAAAACTAAAGCAAGAATCATTAGTTGCCTGATAACATTGGGATGAATTTGGTGATTCGTTTTTATTTCCATAATGTAGAAAGTCGTTGGTAGCCCGGTATGAGTAGTTAGAAAATGCAGTTGTTGGTCTGTAGTAAATAGTTGTTAGCAAAATGATTCGTCTTTTTAAGTCACCAACACGGTATTGATGATAAAAAAATCAAGATGCTCACTTTTATATTATATTATTTATCCATTGAATAAGGAGCCATTTCTTTTGTAAAGATTTTATCCTTGCCCGGCTTACTTCCCATCTTAAAAAACAGTGCCCCGCCCTGTTGTAGGGTCTCGTGACTTAACCAGTGATTAGTCCATGGTTTGTTGTTTAGCAACATGCTTTGAACATATTTGTTTTCAGTATTGTTTGCAGGAGCTTCGATAATCAATTGCCTGCCATTTTGCAGTTTGATAGTAGCTTTTTTGAATAAGGGGGCACCAATTACATATTGGTTACTACCTGGTGTAACAGGATAAAAACCCAAAGCTGAAAATACATACCAGGCCGATGTTTGCCCGTTGTCTTCATCACCACAATAACCGTCTGGTGTGGCGTGGTACATGCGGTTCATAATTTCCCTAACCCAATATTCGGTTTTCCAGGGCTGGCTGGTGTATTCGTACAGGTAAGGCATATGTTGAATTGGCTGGTTGCCATGTGCATATTGTCCCATGTTCATGATCTGCATTTCACGTATCTCGTGAATCACCTGTCCATAATAAGTGTCATCAAAAACCGGGGGCATATTAAACACCGAATCAAGCATGCCAACAAACGCACGTTCCCCACCCATTTTATTTTTAAGGTCGCTTATATTTTGAAAAACGCTCCAGGTATAATGCCAGGCATTTCCTTCGGTAAAAGCATCACCCCATTTAAAAGGATTATAAGGCGTTTGAAAATTTCCGTCCTGGTTTTTACCACGCATTAGTTTGCGGCTGCTATCGAAAACATTTAAATAATTATGGGCTCTTTTGTAAAACAGGTTCGTTTCAGCAGCAGGTTTTTTCAATGCCGTTCCAAGGCGCCAAAGGCAAAAATCGGCATAGGCATATTCCAACGTGCGGGCTGCATTTTCGTTTATATCAACATTGTAAGGCACATACCCAAGGCTGTTGTAAAAGGCAGCACCTTTTCTTCCAACAGATGTTAGTGGCCCCTCATTTTCCGCGTTCTTTTTCATAGCCTCGTACAACAACTCAATATCAAACCCACGAATACCCTTCATATAGGCATCAGTAATAAGCGAAGCCGAATTAGAACCGATCATGCAATCACGGTGACCGGGGCTAGCCCATTCCGGCAACCAGCCACTTTCTTTGTAGGTGTTTTCAAGGCCTTGCATTATTTGCCCGTCAAGATCGGGATACAATAAAGTGAAGAATGGAAAAACAGCCCTGAAAGTGTCCCAAAATCCATTATCGGTGAACATATAACCTGGCAAAACTTTCCCGTTGTAGGGGCTGTAATGCACTATTTTTCCGCTGGCATCCTGTTCGTAAAATTTGCGTGGAAACAACATGGTGCGGTAAAGACAACTGTAAAAAGTACGCACCGCATCTTTGTCAGTATCTTCTATGGCTATGCGCCCAAGTTCTTTATTCCAAACAGCTTTTGCATTGTTTTTTATTGTATTGAAACCTGCGTTTCCTATTTCTGTTTCCAGGTTCAGCTTAGCCTGTTCTTCGCTGATAAAAGAAGAAGCTACTTTAACTTCCACCGGTCTTGCTGTTTTTCCAAATCCAACAATTGCACCGGTATGGTTTCCTGTCAGGTTCATACTGTCACCAGCAAGCAGGTAGCCGCGCCAGGTATGCGCAACACTAAAAGGCTCACTGAAGCGGATAACAAAATAGTTTTTAAAGTTTTCAGGCACGCCACCACTGTTGCGGGTGCTGTAACCGACGATGGTTTTGTTATCAGGTAAAATTTGAATATGAGAGCCACGGTCCATAGCATCTACTACAATAAAAGCACTATCAGCCGGGGAATAGCTAAAACGAAAAATTGCTGCCCTGTCGGTCGGGGTCACCTCTGCTGTTGCATTGTGATCGGCTAAAAAAACACTGTAATAATAGGGCGTGGCTGTTTCGGCCTTATGTGAAAACCAGCTGGCACGTGCTTCTTCAGGAAATTGGTTGAGATGTGTAACCGGCATCAGGCTGAAACTGCCGTAATCATTGATCCAGGGCGAGGGCTGGTGGGTTTGTTTGATACCGCGAATTTTGTTGGCATTATAGCTATACATCCATCCATCACCCATTTTGCCCGTTTGCGGGCTCCAGAAGTTCATGCCCCAGGGTAAGGCAATTGCCGGGTATGTGTTTCCCGCTGACAATTCATAACTGGACTGCGTACCCATTAACGGATTCACCAGGTCTGCAGGTTCAGTAACCTGCTGACCGATGGCATTTAAGGAGCTGAATAAGAGAACCAACAATTTACCGAAGCCTGATTTCATATTAGAAGTTTTACCAGCGGTAAAACTAAATGAAGATGCGGCTACCTGCGCTGTAACCTTCCTTGAATTCTTTTGGGGTGCAGCCTTTTTTCTTTTTGAAAATACGGTTGAAATTGGAAATGTTGTTGAACCCGCAATTATAAGCAATCTCCGAAATGCTGTGCGTAGTGTCTATCAGCATGCGGGAAGCATGACCCAGCCGGATGTCGTTCAGGCTATCGATAAAAGTTTTTCCACTTCTATTTTTGAAAAAACGGCTGAAAGAAACCTCTGTCATACCGGCAAGTTTTGCCACTTCTGCGAGTGCAATTTGTTTGTCGAAATTTTGATTCAGGTATTCAAAAGCTTTTTCAACGCGGCGGCTATTGTAGCTTATTTCTACCTGGTTAAAAGAGGCATCGCTGAGTAGCCTGCTATTACGGGAGCTTGACAAGTCATGTAGAATACTCATTAATTCAAGCACTGAATCGAACCCGTGCTTTTGATTCAGGTTTAAGATCCGGGGGGCTATAGACCTGCTGGTTTCGGCTGAAAATAAAATACCCCTCGACGACTTTTCAAACATGCTGCGTATAAAGCTAAGCTGGTTACGGCGAAGCAGCTTATCGTCAAACAGGTCTTTATGAAACTGGATGGTCACTTCCAGTATTTCCTTGCTGGTACATTTATGAGTAAACCAGGCGTGTTGAAGGTTGGGCCCTACCAATACCAGTTCCATTTCGCCAATCTCTTCCATGTGGTCGCCAACCACCCTGCGGGCGCCACTTGCATTCTGAATAAAATTCAGCTCATAAACCTCGTGGTAGTGCAGGGGAAAGTCGAAAGCTTTTTTTACACGCGTAAAAAGAGTGAAACAATCGCTTTGCGTTAACGGGGTGATTTCCCGTAACAGGTTTTCATTCATAATGGTGCAATTGGATATATTAAGCTTAATAATCAGTGCAAAATAGTACTATAGGAGAGGTCGAAAAATTTCACCGGTCAAATATGTCATTTTTTCTGATTTTACGACGGTTTCAAATATTTTTTTTTCTACAATTTAATCTCATAACTAAAACAATTGATTTAAAATATAGAGATCAGATAAAAAAGTATTAACAACAGGTTTATTGTTCGGGTTAGTTTTGAACCACTAAAATTGTTTGCCTTATGAGAATTGAAACCCGAAGGGTACTCATGCTTTTGGCGTGTGTATTTTTTCTTCAACAGTCCTATGCACAAAACCGTGCAGTTTCCGGAAAAATACTTGATGATAAAGGCTTGCCATTAATTGGTGCCTCTGTTACTGCAAGCGGGAGCAAAATCAACGCATTAACAGATGCGGGCGGTTCTTTTACTATCAATGTTCCAGCCACAACCAGGTCTTTGTCCATCTCTTATATAGGGATGAAGACTCAGGATGTTTCCATCGTTGGAAAGTCAACCATCCTCGTCTCGCTTGCACCAGGTGAATCGAATTTAAGTGACGTGGTTATTGTCGGATATGGTACGGCTAAACGGGCTAATCTGACCGCTGCACAAACCACCGTGTCTGCCAAAGACATCGAAAAAACAGTAAATACAACCATTGAGCAAGCGCTGCAGGGCCGTGCTGCCGGCGTATACGTTACTCAAAACTCCGGGCAGCCGGGGGGTGGCTTATCGGTGAACATCCGAGGTATTAGCTCATTAAATCGTACCCAGCCGCTTTATGTAATTGATGGCGTACAAATTCAGTCTAATGAAGATGTATCGTATGGCAACCAAAGTTCTTCCAACCCTTTAGCGGGTTTAAACCCTGCCGACATTGAAGACATGCAAATTTTACAGGGTCCTTCTGCTACAGCCATTTATGGCTCCCGGGGTACCAACGGTGTGATACTAATAACTACCAAGCGTGGCAAGGCAGGCAGCTTCAATATCAACTATGCTTACCAGTATAATATACAAACACCACCTAAAAGTTTAGATGTTCTGAACTTACGGGAATATGCACAAATGGTGAACGATTACCAGAACACCCTTGGCACTCCCCAGAATACACCAGAGATATTTTTAGACCCTAGTATAATGGGTGAGGGTACTGACTGGCAAAAAGAATTGTTCAATAACGCTGCCATGGACAAACACCAGTTAAGCCTCAGCGGTGGTACCGGCGGTACTACTTATTACATGTCTGGTGAATATATGAACCAAGATGGTGTGGCCGAAGGGTCTGGATTTAAACGCTATGGATTCCGCGTTAACCTTGATAACAAACCCCGTCCATGGCTTGCTATCGGTACCAATTTAAATTTCAATCAAACCAACGAAGTTTTAACGGCCACTAATTATGGTGCACAGGACCCCTTAATTGCCAGCGCTCTTAGATTAACACCACAAATACCAGTTAAGAATCTTGATGGTTCCTGGGGAGGTAGCGACCCTATCAACGGTGCCGGACAATTTGCCCCTGTCAATCCAATTGCCATTGCCCAACTTGTTACGAACAACAACATGAAAAGGCAGCTTTTAGGCGGTTTAAACCTGGCAATTACACCTGTTAAAGGCTTAACACTCAGAACGTCGTTTAACGGAAGTTTGGGCAACGGCCTTTCTATGTACTATGTGCCAACTTACGAAATTGACCAATGGCACCGGCAGACGATCAATTCACTGGCCCAGGGTACCTATGCAAGCTGGTATTGGAACTGGAACCAATTGGCCGAATACAACAAACAAATTGGCGATCACAATTTCGGCATCATGGTCAGCCACGAAGCACAGGAATCAGAGTATAAGATCGTGAATGCATCCAGAACCGGTTTCCTGACCAATGATGTTTTTGATCTTGAGGCAGGTGACCCGCTCTCTGCAACCAACGGCGGCGGAACTTACCCATGGTCGATGGAATCCTATTTGGGAAGATTGAACTACAACTACGATAATCGCTACATTCTTACAGGAACATTGAGAAGAGATGGGTCGCCGTATTTCGGCCAGGATAAAAGATGGGGTACTTTCCCTTCCCTGTCTGCAGCATGGAGGCTAAGCCAGGAAAAGTTTTTCACTTCAGATTTTGTAAGTGATGTCAAAGTAAGGTTAGAAACGGGCTTAACAGGTAACCAGGGTAGCGGTTCAGGAATATATGCACCCATGTCTACTGGTGCTACCCCATGGGGAACAGGCTTCCTGCCATCCACATTTACAAACCCTGCATTACAATGGGAAGAAACCCAAACTTATAACCTGGGATTAAACCTGGGTGTAATGAAAAACAGGTTTACCCTGGAGGCTGATTATTATGTTAAGAATACTGATAACCTGATCATGCAGGCAAGCTTGCCGCAGTATATGGGTATTAACAGTGCGGTAGGTGCAGTGGGAGCGCCGCTGGTAAATACCGGCTCACTTGAAACTAAAGGTTGGAACCTCACCCTAACTGGTGTGGTAATGCAGCAAAAAGATTTTAAATGGGAGTCAAATCTTAACCTGTCCCAGTTTAAAACAAAAGTGAAATCATTGAATTCGGAGAATGCGTTTATTGACCGTACATCGGAATTTATCTTTGGCTATACTTTCCCATGGGTACAACGTTCTTCTATCGGGAATCAACCATGGCTGTTCAGGGGGTATATGGTGGAAGGCATTTTCCAGAATGTTAAAGACATAGATAACAGCGCTGTACCGGTGGATGCAAATGGAGACCGCCTGCCTACTGAAAACTCCGCTGATGGTATTTGGGTGGGCGATGTAAAGTACAAGGACCTCAACGGTGATGGTAAAATCAACGTGCAGGACCAAACCAATATCGGCAACCCATGGCCAAAGTTGAGTGGTGGTTTTACGAATACTTTCACCTACAAAGATTTTCAGTTAAGTACACTCATCACCGGTGTTTATGGAAACGATATCTATAATGCCATCAGGCAAATAAGCCTTAATCCAAATAATGTAAACCTGAGTCAAAATTTCCTTTCTGACATCACTGATTACGCAAAATTAACAGGGGATGTATCCAGTCCTTCGCTCTTAAATCCGAATACAACTATACCGCGTATCACATCCGGTGGTAAGGCTTCTGACAACAATCAGTCAGTGGTTTCTTCAAGGTTTGTAGAGGATGGTTCTTATTTACGTTTAAAGAACGTATCGCTTACCTACAGTTTGCCTGCTAAATTCCTAAACCCAACCAAAGTGGTAAAGGGTTTAAGGATAGGTGCCGGTGTTCAAAACCTGGTAACATTAACCAGTTATAAAGGATACGATCCGGAGATTGGTGCGTATACCGGTGCTGGTGTAAGCGCTTCAAACCAGGCTATTGGTCTTGATTTTGGCCGGTACCCACTTACACCTATGTACACACTGAATGTTAGTGTTAACTTTTAAACTCACTTCTATTATGAAAATGATATATAAATCGAAGATCATTATCGGCTCATTGCTTGCCGTTGCTGCCATACAGGGCTGCAAAAAAGAGTTTCTTGAAAAGCCACCTTTAAGCGCCATTACAGATGCCAATTTTTATAAGACCGATGAACAGGTTATGGCCGCAACCAGCTTATTGTACAGCAAGGTTTGGTTTAGTTACAACGACAAAGCTGGTTTTGCATTAGGCGATATCAGGGGCGGTACCATATTTTATCCATGGGGCGGCGATTTCAGGTCTCATGTTTTGTTTACTTCTACCGGTGATAACGGCCATGTTACGGCTTCGTGGAATGCTTTCTTTACGGTAGTAGCCCAATCAAACCTGTTCCTGTTTAACATTGAACGATATGGTGGAGCGGCAGTTACAGCGCCCGTGAAGAAACAGGCCATTGCAGAAGCCAGGTATATGCGGGCTTTAGCTTACCGGTACCTGGTGATGAACTGGGGAGCAGTGCCAATTATTGAAAACAATTTTGAAAAGCTGTACGATACTTCCATCAGCCGAAATACCATACCAAGCGTATGGCGTTTTATCACCCGTGAAATGCGGGCAGCAGCGGAAGATTTGCCCATTACAACCGCTTTCGAAGGCAGGCTTACAAAATGGTCTGCAGAGGGAATGCTGGCAAGATTTTACCTTACCCGTGCAGGTGTAGAATCAAATGGTGGAGCAAGGAACCAGCAATTTTTGGATAGTGCCAAGTATTATGCACAGCGGGTTATTACACAAAGTGGCAGGCAACTGCTACCTAATTATGCCGACTTGTTCAAATATTCTAAATCCGATAACTATACCTACGATAACAACAAGGAATCATTGTTTGAATTACAATGGCTCTTTACCGGGGGAACAGGAACTTATGGTTTGGGTAACAGTGCCATTGACCAGATGTCGCCTAGTACGGAACTGGCGCTTAATAATTGGGGTGGAGGTTACAGTGCAACATGGTGGTTAATGAGCCAGTATAGCGGCTTTAATTTGGTTGGAACCGATACTCTTAAGGGACGAACACTTGACCAGCGTCTTAAGGCTACATTTTTACTTCCAGGTTTCGTTTACCCGGAAATTACTTCCGAAGCTACCAACGCGGCTTATGTATTTCCCTTCACAGCAGGTGATTTTAATGCAACCGGGATAAAAAAATACATGGTAGGTGTTTCTAATATTAAAGGATCGTCGGCCCAGCAGAGTTATCCCCAGGATACCTACATGCAACGACTGGCAGAGATGTACCTGATTTATACCGAAGCGGTGATTGGCAATAATGCTTCTACCACTGATGCGATGGCTATAGATTATTTTAACGCGGTACATACCCGTGCGGGATTACCAGCTTACCAGGTAACCGGGGCAGGTGCGCAAGGGCCTCTTACACTGGATGCGCTTTTTTCAGAAAGATTTAAAGAGTTTGCTATGGAAGGAATGGCCTGGTACGACATCATCAGTCTTCATTACTGGAACCCTGCCAAAGCTTACGGTATCCTCAACTCCCAGGATAGAGGCTTGTTTTTGGCCAGGCCAGATGTGATGCCAAACCCCACACAATGGACATTGGTTAAAACTTCCTGGTTTACTGAAAGAAATGCAGTTGTTAACAGTGGTAATTTTTACCTGCCAATTCCGAATACCGAATTAAGCCAGGCACCTAATCTTCAAAAGCCTCCCGTAGATTACCCGTAGGCCAAACATTTTCTATACAAAAAAAATCTATTAGATGAAATCTATTCTAAAATCAATACTTACCGTTTTTGCTTTCGGAGCAATAGTGATATTCGCTTCCTGCAAAAAAGATGACTTCACGGGTACACCGGTCATAAAATATGTAAGAATCACCAGTCCGCTCTCTTCTGATTCCTTGCTGATAGGCGCGGGCCAGGGCCAGTTGATTGCCATTATGGGTGAAAATCTACAGTCAACCGTTGCGGTTTGGTTTAACGATCAGAAAGCTGCCTTGACAACCACTTACATAACCAATACCAGCATATTGGTATCGGTTCCAAATCCCATTCCCAACGTGGTGAGCAATAAAGTGAAACTCCTTTTTAGCAACGGGGATTCTTTGCTGTACGACTTTGTCGTTCAAATCAGCAAACCGGTTGTTAGCAGTATGCTTTCTGAGTTTGTAAATGAAGGGTCTATTGCAATAATAAGAGGTGATTTCTTTTACCCCCCACTTTCGGTAATGTTTGAAGGGGGAGTAACCGGCGAAATCGAAGCGATAACTGCAACGGAGATCCAGGTGAAAGTTCCTGCAGGTGCCCAACCAGGTCCCGTTACAGTAACAACCAATTTTGGTTCAACTACATCTGATTTCTGGTTTAGAGACAATCGCAATTCTTTTATAAACAGCGACCCTTACGAAGGCTGGTGGAATGATTCCTATGTAGTAAAACCATCTGATGTAAAGGCCGGTGACCCCGTTACCATCAGCGGAAACTATATCCGTGTTAAAAAATCGATTGGTGAATGGAGCTGGAACGAAATAGCAGGCGGACCTGCCTCTGCCATGCCTGTTCACAGTAAAAACATACCTGATGAAGCAATTACAAAGCCGGCGGATTACAACCTGAAGTTTGAAGTAAATACGTTGAAGCCATTTAACGCCAGCATCATCAGGATCAATGTAGGCTTAAATGCAGAAGACAATAATGCTTACCAATGGAAACCTCCTTACGATACAAAAGGACAATGGCAAACAGTAGTGATACCCTTTGAAGAAGTGGTAGCCAGCTATGCGGTAAAACCCACTGTGAATCCAAATGGTTATTGGACAAGGTTGTTAGTGCAGGGACCGGGTGTTTGGGACGCGGATATTTCATTTGATAATTTCAGGGTTGTACCTAAGGTGCTTAAATAAGGTATTAGAAAATATATCCTAATGTTCCATCACTAAAGATTATAAAAAAATAACAAATGAAAATATTTAATAATGCAAAATTGTTCCTTCTAACATGTCTCCTGGCATTTGTTGGAATGATTAGTTCCTGCAAAAAGGATGATACTACCACCTCCAGTAAACTCGAATTATTAAGCTTTGGCCCAACTGGTGCCAAACATGGCGACACGTTACGTTTTATTGGAACCAACCTGCAAAAGGTTACACAAATTGACCTGACCGGTGCTTCAGTAGCCAGCACATCCTTTTTGTCACAAAATTTTGAAGAAATAAAAATCATCGTTCCTGCCAGCACAGAAACCGGTAAAGTAACACTGAAGACGCCGGAAGGAGATATTGTTTCAAAAACGATTCTTAACCTGGACGTAGCCATTGTAGTTACATCAATGACAAAAGAAGCAAGACCCGGAGAAAACATCACCATCAAGGGTGATTTTCTAAACTGGGTTACGGGTGTAACGTTTAATAAGGATATTGCTGAAACGACCTTCGTAAGTAAAACAATCAGCGAGCTGGTAGTTAAGGTTCCGATGAATGCGCAAACAGGAACCCTGTTTATTAGTTATAGTGGTACCGAGCCATTAACCATTGAAACCGATAGTGTTTTAAAGGTGACCTTGCCTATGATTACAGGGATGACGCCAAACCCGGTAAAGCATGCCGGAAATGTAACTATTACCGGAACTAATCTTGACCTGGCGAAAAAAGTAATGTTTACTGGTGAGCCCACAGCTGTTACAACTTTTGTAAGCCAAACTGCAACACAGCTCGTTGTAAAAGTTCCACCTTCAACAACAAAAGGCATCGTTACCCTGGAAGCTGCTTCCGGTGTTAAAACTACTTCAGCATCAGAACTGGATGTAGTATTACCGGCGATAACAAAGTTTAATCCAAACCCGGTTGATACGCTTGCAAACCTTACTATAACGGGCACTGATCTTGATCTTGTAAGTGCTATCTCTTTTGTAGGAGTTCCTGCAGCTGTAACAACTTTTGTAAGCCAGTCACCTACCGTACTGGTAGTTAAAGTACCTACAGGTGCTATTACTAGTAAAGTAAATTTTGCTGTATTAAATTCAACTTTATCTGTAAAATCTGCCGCCGATCTCCAGATTATCGGATCAAGTGTAACACCAATTATTATTTATGATGAAGCTATTACCTCGGCATGGAATGGCTGGATCGGTGGTGGATGGGGTGGCACAAAAGACCTGGCAAATACCGCACAGGCAGCAACCGGATCAAAATCAGTTAAAATTGATTTTACCAGTGGTGGATATGGAGTTCCTCTTCAATTAGGAGGTGCTAATATTTCATTGGGTGGTTATACTTCTCTTAATGTTTCGATTTATGGTGGCGCAGGCAGCGGTGGCAAAAGTGTGAATATCGGGTTTAATGAAAAAGACGGTAAAACCATCAATATCGTTGAAGGTGCCTGGACCAATTTCGTTATTCCTTTAGGCCAGATCTCTGCGGCTTCAACCCTCACGCATTTGTATATGAAGAACTATGCGGCAAGTGGTGATTTTACAATCTATGTTGATAATCTTGGAATTTATTAGAAGATAAGCACAAGTGGATAATTTTTGTAATGTGTTATTGGTTATAGAAATGGTTGTTGGTTGACAGGTGGCTAGTATAAGATGTTTGCAATAGCAATACATTGTAATTGTTGGCCTTAAAGGCTGGTTCATTTTGCGAAGAATGAGCCAGCTTTTTCACCTGTTATTATCTTAAATCGTTTGAGTAAATGTTAGCTGATGATTTTTCTAAAATTTATTAAAAGAGTTAGTTTTTTTTGTTGTTTACTCATCGCGAATATGAGTTTTTCTCAATCATCTTTTGTAAAAACAGAGGCTAACCAATTTGTGATCAATGGAGAAAATTATCGTTTTATCGGGGCTAATTACTGGTATGGTGGTTTACTGGCTACAGATGGAAAGAAGGGTGAAGAACGCTTAAAAAGAGAACTTGATTTTCTACAATCCAAAGGTGTAAACAATCTCAGGATCGCAGTAGGCGCCGAAGGATTTACTGATTATCCTTACCGTATTCCCGGTAGCAAAACATTGCAACCGGAGCAGGGCAAATTTGATGAAGGAATTATGAAAGGATTGGATTACCTGTTGGTTGAAATGGGTAAACGAAACATGAAGGCAATACTGCATTTTACAAATACCTGGGAGTGGAGCGGAGGTCTTGGGCAATACCTTGAATGGAATGGTTACAAGGACCAGCCATTGCCAAAAAAAGATGGGTATACCTGGGATAAATACCAGCAATACATCAGCCAGTTTTTTAGTTGTGATCCATGTAAAAATGCCGTTGATAATTATATCCGTTATGTAGTAAACCGCACTAATAGTATATCAGGAAAAAGATATATAGATGAAACAGCTATCATGGCCTGGGAAATTATCAACGAGCCAAGGCCAATGTCTCAACAAGCAGTTCCTGAATTTCTAAACTGGATAAAACATGTTGCAGCGCTTGTTAAATCATTAGACAAAAATCATCTGCTTACTACAGGCAGCGAGGGTGATATTGCAACAAACAATAACATCGGCTTGTATGAAACAATGCATGCCGATAAAAACATTGATTATCTCACTATCCATATTTGGCCAAAGAACTGGGGATGGTTTAAGGATACTTCCATTGCAGCGGGTTTCGACCAGGTTTTAAACAATACGAAAGCTTATATCGATCGTCATATTGCTGTTCGTGACAAGCTGAATAAACCATTTGTAATTGAAGAATTCGGTTTGCCCAGGAACGGGCATTCATTTGATATCAACGCCCCGGTTACTTACCGTGATAATTATTATACTACGATCATTGAAACCATAAATAATCAAACTGTTGCGGGTATTAATTTTTGGGCTTTTGGTGGTGAGGCCAGGCCAAAGCCGGGACAAATTTTTTGGAAAGAAGGAGATGACTTTATGGGAGATCCTGGCGGGGAAGAACAGGGTTTGAATGTTGTGTTTGATTCTGACTCAAGTACCTGGAAGATGATCACTTCTTTTACTCAATCACCCGGGTTTTCGGCAGGAAATTATAACGATCTGCCCGTTGATAAAAAAGCAACTAAAGAAACGGTAGCCTTGTACCATAATCTCAAACGATTAATAGCAAAAGGAGTCATGTTTGGTCACCAGGATGCGCTTGCATATGGCGTAAACTGGAAGTATGAAAAGGGTAGAAGCGATATAAAAGACGTGACCGGCGACTACCCGGCAGTATATGGATTTGAGTTGGGAAGACTTGAAATTGATGAACCGGTAAATCTCGATAGTGTGCCGTTTGATAAAATGAAAGATTTTATACGGGAGGCATATGGTCGTGGTGGTGTTATTACTCTAAGCTGGCATCTTAATAATCCATTGACAGGTAAAACTTCCTGGGATCCTGCACCCGGTACATTAGCTTCTATTTTACCAAATGGTAGTAAACATGAACTTTATAAAAGCTGGCTCGATAAAGTGGCCATTTTCATGCTTAGTTTAAAAGGTAAAAACGGTGAATTTATCCCGGTTATCTTTCGCCCTTTTCATGAGTTGAACGGTAGTTGGTTTTGGTGGGGTAAAAACCATTGTACACCCGAAGAGTTGCAACAGGCCTGGCATTTTACAGTTGGTTATTTAAGAGATACTAAAAACGTTCATAACCTGCTTTACGCTTTTAATACCGATAGGTTTTCTTCAAAGACTGAATACCTGGAACGATACCCCGGAGATGAATGGACGGATATAATCGGGTTTGATATTTACCAGCGCGAAAAAGGCCGGGAAGCAAATGAACAGTTTGTTTCTGATGTATCTCAAATGCTTACAAATCTTGAATCGATTGCAACTGCTTCCAACAAAATTCCCGCTCTTACAGAATTTGGTTTTGGAACCTTACCCGACAGTGCCTGGTGGACTAACACCTTTCTGAAAGGTATTCAATCACATAAAATTTCGTATATGCTTGCCTGGCGAAATGCAGGTCACAAAGGAGGTAATAATTATGAATATTACGTACCTTTTAAGGGGCATAAATCCGCAGCTGACTTCAGGCTTTTTTATAATGATAAGAAAACACTTTTTCAAAAGGAAATAACTGTGGAAAAAATGTATTTCAGCAGAAAACCAAATAACAAAATTACAAATAGCAAATTACAAATAGCAAATAGCAAATAGCAAATAACAAAGATCGAATCATTAGCTACCAGCTACTAACTAGCAACTACCAACTACCAACTACTAACTACTAACTACCATTTACTTTCTACTAACCACTACAAGCGGTTGCATTTATAAACGAGGCATTTTATGGAGCAAAAGTTACAGCTTAAAGAAAAGATTGGATATGGTTTCGGTGATTTCGCATCCTCTATGTTTTGGAAGATCTTTTCCGTTTATCTTTTATATTATTATACAGATGTATTTGGAATTGCTGCTGCTGCGGTAGGTACCATGTTTTTGATCACGAGAATATGGGATACAGCACTAGACCCGATTATCGGGATAATGGCTGATAGAACCGAAACAAAATGGGGCAAATTCAGACCTTATCTTTTGTGGGTAGCTATACCTTTTGGGCTCGTTGGTGTACTTACATTTTCAGCTCCTGAACTAAACACAAGTGCTAAACTAATCTATGCATACATAACCTATACACTAATGATGATGGTGTATTCGCTCATCAATGTTCCTTATGCTTCTCTAATGGGTGTAATGACCTCTAACATTAAAGATCGTACAACGCTTTCTACTTTCCGTTTCATTTTTGCATTCGCTGGCAGCATATTGGTTTTGGCAACTGCTGAACCCCTGGTAAGTATATTAAGCAAAACTTCAAATGGCATTGATCAGCAAAGAGGGTGGCAGCTTACTATGATCATTTATGCAATTATAGCTGCCTTGTTTTTTTACTTCACTTTTAAATGGACAAAAGAAAGAATTAAACCTCCACGGGAGCAAAAAACTTCTTTAAAGGCAGATGTTATTAACCTGCTAACCAACAAACCATGGTTTATTTTATTAGGTGCGGGGGTATCTACATTAATCTTTAATTCATTGCGGGATGGTTCTGCTATTTATTATTTCAAATATTATTTTACCAGCCAGGAAGCATTTCAATTACCGATTTTTAATGTTGCTATTAACTATAGCACATTGTACCTGGTCCTGGGACAAGCAGCAAACATTGTTGGGGTAGTGCTTGCCAAACCAGTATCTGATAAAATAGGCAAGAAGAATACTTTTTTATATGCCATGGTAGCAGCAACAATTTTGAGTTGTATCTTTTTTATGTTTAAAGAAAATGACCTGGTTCTTATTTTTTCTTTTCAGTTTTTGATTAGTATTTGTGCTGGTGTGATCTTTCCGTTGCTGTGGTCCATGTATGCAGATATTGCAGATTATTCAGAACATACGACAGGCAGAAGAGCAACCGGCTTAATATTTTCATCCTCATCAATGTCACAAAAGTTAGGGTGGACATTAGGCGGTGCTCTAACCGGGTGGATTTTGGCCTTATACGGTTTTGAAGCCAATATGATTCAATCGGAAGAAGCCCGTACCGGCATCCGCATGATGCTGAGTTTTATACCGGCAGCAGGTGCTTTACTATCTATACTTTTTATCATTTTTTATAAGTTAAGCGATGCTTATATGATAGAGATCAGTCAGGAACTTACAATTCGAAGAGAAAAGGAAACCTTAACCAATACCGGCAGCGTAATGGCTGCGGAATGAAATTTTTTATAATAAAAGCTATATCCAATGACCGCTTTACAGACGAACAGGTTAGAAGAGATACGTGCAGAACACGAAGCCTTTATAAACCGGCCGAATACCCCGGTTTTAAGATCTAATGGTGTCTATAATCGTTATAGATATCCTATACTAACAGCATTGCATACGCCGATCAACTGGCGTTATGATCTTAACCCCGAAACGAACCCCTTTATGATGGAACGTTTTGGAATTAATGCTGTATTAAATGCAGGTGCTATTAAACTTAATGGCCGATACCTGCTGGTGGCAAGAGTTGAAGGCAACGATCGTAAGTCTTTTTTTGCAGTTGCAGAAAGCCCCAATGGAACAGATCATTTCCGGTTTTGGGATCAGCCGGTTGTAATGCCCGAAACGGAAGTGCCGGATACAAACACGTATGATATGCGATTAATTCAACACCAGGATGGTTGGATCTATGGCCTGTTTTGTACGGAGAGAAAAGACCCTGCTGCCGGCCCGGGAGATGTATCATCTGCAGTTGCACAATGCGGGATAGCACGTACGAAAGATCTGTTTAACTGGGAAAGATTGCCCGATCTTAAAACTCCTTCTGCGCAACAACGCAACGTGGTATTGCACCCCGAGTTTGTAAAGGGGCAGTACGCTTTTTACACCAGGCCACAGGATAGCTTTATCGAAGCGGGTAAAGGCGGTGGCATTGGTTTTGGATTAGCAAAAGATATTACCTGTGCAGTTATAGAAAAGGAGACTGTGATTGATGCAAGAATCTATCACACCATTTATGAAATGAAAAATGGACTAGGGCCAGCTCCTATAAAAACGGAACATGGCTGGCTGCATCTTGCACACGGTGTTCGAAACACGGCAGCCGGATTAAGATATGTTTTATATGTTTTTATGACAGATCTTGACGACATTACAAAAGTAACATACAAGCCCGGTGGTTACTTTATAGCCCCGGAAGGTGAAGAGCGGACTGGTGACGTATCAAACGTGGTTTTTAGCAACGGTTGGATTGCAGATGATGATGGTACTGTTTTAATATACTATGCCTCTTCCGATACAAGGATGCATGTAGCTACCTCAACCATATCGCAGCTGGTAGACTACGCAATTCATACGCCAGCTGACGGCTTTCGTTCTGCTGAATCGGTAAATACTATTTTACAACTCGTAAACCAGAATGAATCATACCTGCGCGGTAATGTAAATCATAATGTATCTTATTCAATAAGCAGTTAATGATCTTTCAACAATCCTCTTTATCTGATGATGCAACGCAGGCAACCACCATTCTGTCAAAAGAACTGGAACAGGAACTAAATCGGTTACTTGCTTATTGGCAAACACAGATGACAGACGAAGTTTATGGTGGTTTTTATGGTAAGCGATTATATGATGAAACATTGGTGGCTGATGCGCCAAAAGGGGTGGTATTGAATGCAAGGATCCTGTGGTCATTTTCAGCAGCTTACCGGCATACAAATAATCAGGCCTACCTGCAAACTGCAAACCGGGCTTTTGATTATCTGCGGCTTCATTTTATCGACCCGGTGTATGGTGGTGTCTTTTGGTCGGTTAGCTTCGATGGAAAACCATTGGATACAAAAAAACAAGTGTACGCTCTGAGTTTTGCCCTGTATGCATTTGCAGAATATCACCGGTGCACCTTCAATGAAAATGCAAAAGAACTGGCAATTGATTTATTTGAATTGATTGAAAAGTATAGCCTCGATAAAGATCTTGGCGGTTACATTGAAGCATTTACAAGAGAATGGCAATTAATTGATGATCTCCGTTTAAGTGAGAAGGATGCGAATGAAAAAAAAACTATGAATACGCACCTTCATATTTTGGAAGCTTATACCAATCTATATCGTATTTATAAAACTGAATCACTTAAAAATGCGATCCTTCATTTGCTCTTTGTTTTCGATCGCTATATCATTGATAAAAATACGCATCACTTAATTTTATTTTTCGATGAAAACTGGAACAGGAAAGGTTCCCAGGTTTCATATGGTCACGACATAGAAGCTGTATGGTTATTATCGGAAGCCGCAGAGGTAATTAACGACCAACATTGGACCACTGTTATGCAGCAACATGCGGTAAAAATTGCAAATGCTTCGATGGAAGGTTTGGATAAGGATGGTGGTATGTGGCACGAGTATGATCCTGCTACTCATCACCTCGTTAAAGAAAAGCATTGGTGGCCACAGGCCGAAGCTATGGTTGGTTTTTTACATGCCTGGCAAATTAGTGCAGATCATAAATTTTTTGAACAGGTTTTTCTTACCTGGCAATTTATAAAAAAGTATATTCTGGATATCAAAAACGGTGAATGGGTATGGGGTGTATTAAACGATTCTTCTCTTATAGCTTCAGAAGATAAGGCAGGTTTTTGGAAATGTCCCTATCACAATTCAAGGGCATGTATGGAAGTTATTGAGCGGATTGAGAAGCGGGTTCATAGTTGATAGTTCATTGTTCATAGCCCTACGCCTGTTACATGAACGATGTTTTTGCAACATTAATAGATAATCATTGATAGCTTTTTACATTTTACTCTGGTCAAATCATTTCTTATAGATTGCAGGGCTTTATAAAATTACCTGCGGCATTTTAGCAGGCATTTTCTTTAAATTTCAAGTGCACCTAATATTCAGAAGGGAAATAAATTTTTGAACATTGTATGCTGCTGGCTAAACACCACGGCAAAAATTTATTAAATAGGATTATCCCGAAAATAGAAGCGAATACATTTATTACTTTATTTTGAGGATGATAAAAACGTTGTTGGCTGGTTTCCTGGTATTGGCAGCTTCTTACCAGGGTTGCTCACAAAAGATAGGGGCAAAAGGACATGCAAATCCAATTTTCAAAGGTTGGTATGCCGATCCCGAGGCAAGAATTTTTAATAAAACGTACTGGATATTTCCTACCTATTCAGATAAATATGAAAAGCAGGTTTTTTTAGATGCATTTTCTTCACCAGATCTTATTACATGGACAAAGCACGTACATGTGCTGGATACTTTAAATGTAAAGTGGGCAAAGAAAGCAGTATGGGCGCCTTCCATTACTGAAAAAGATGGAAAATATTACTTGTTTTTTGGCGCGAATGATATTCAGAGTGATAAAGAATATGGAGGCATTGGAATTGCTGTCGCAGATAAACCGGAAGGCCCTTTCATAGACTATTTAGGAAAACCGCTGGTTGATAAATTTCACAACGGTGCCCAACCTATCGACCAGTTTGTCTTTAAAGACGAGGATGGAAGTTACTACCTCATCTATGGTGGCTGGAGACATTGTAATATTGCTAAACTTAATAACGATTTCACAGGCTTTGTTCCTTTTGAAGATAGTGTTGTTTTCAAGGAAGTTACCCCGGCTGGTTATGTAGAAGGTCCCTATATGTTTTATAAAAATGGCCAGTATTACTTCATGTGGTCAGAAGGCGGATGGACAGGGCCCGATTACAGTGTAGCGTATGCAGTTAGTAAATCACCTTTTGGTCCTTTCAAAAGGATTGGTAAAATACTGCAGCAAGACGCCTCCGTTGCAAGAGGAGCAGGGCACCATTCGGTAATAAATGTTCCGAACACCGATGAGTGGTTTATTGTTTATCACCGAAGGCCGATTGGGGAAACAGACGGAAATCATCGTGAAACTTGTATAGATAAAATGAGCTTTGATAAAGATGGTTTTATCAACCCGGTGAAGATTACAAAAGAAGGTATTAATAAGAAATACCCGTTATAACCCGGGTGTTGGGCGATCAGGATTTCGTTCCAAAATCTATAATTAAATTAAAATTGCCGCAGCTAATCACAAATATTTGTTTATGAAAAAAATGATAGTCTTTTTAGTTTTGTCAGTGGCACTTTTGGCAATGTCGCCATTTAAGAAAACACATATACTTTTCTTTGGTGATTCAATTACGCAGGCTGGTGTAAACCCCGGTGGATATATTACAAGGATTCAGCGGTTTCTTGATTCAACGGGAAAGGCCGGTGATTATCAACTGACAGGTGCGGGAATTGGAGGTAATAAAATTTATGATCTATACCTGAGGTTAGAAGATGATGTACTCTCTAAAAAACCGGATATTGTTTTTATTTATGTTGGTGTAAATGATGTTTGGCACAAAACGGGATCGGGTACAGGAACCGATGCTGATAAGTTCGAAAAATTCTATACAGCGCTCGTAAAAAAGATCCAGGCACAAAACATACAGGTAATTTTATGTACCCCTGCCACCATTGGTGAAAAATGGGATAACACTAACCAGCAGGATGGCGACTTAAATGCTTATAGCAAAATAATTGCGAGACTGGCTACAAGTTTGAATTGCAAACTGGTTGATTTACGTACCAGTTTTATGGACTACAACAAACAGCACAATCCCGATAACAAAGAAAAAGGAATTCTTACCACCGATAGGGTGCATTTAAACGAATTGGGCAACCAGAGGGTGGCTAATGAAATGATGAAAGTGCTTGGATGGGTTGATTAATTGATCAGTTGATTGAGTGGTTCGCATACATTAGTCCTTGAACGCTCTATTCCCTTCCAGGTACCTATAAAAAATCGTTTTAAGTAAGATTTCAAACGACAGGTTAACCTGCCGTTTTTTTATGTAGATACCTTAAACCTGGAGCGATAAAAAATCATCATTTTCGATTATCTCTAAAATTCCAAATAGATATTTTAAAAACCATTAATGCTTAATTGTTTATTTAAGTTTATACAGCAGTCGAAATAATTTAAAAAAGTTTTTTTTAAATGAACTTATTTTTATCACCTATCAATGAATATTCATTCAGAAAATATTGGATAGCAACAATCAAAACGTAATTCAATCTTCATGAAAACCAAGTCCGGATTTTCAAACCTGGTGTCAGCTTTTAGATTTCTCTTTGCCCTATTATTAATTACAGTAGCAGTAAATGGATATGGTCAGAAACAAACTGATTGGCGCAACCTGTTAGCGAACGGGGCCAATTACTATGATATAAAAGCAGCCTTTGAAAAACAACATGCGGTTAAGCTGGCCGAAATGAAATCAGGCAACGCTGGTGCAGGTGTGGGAGCGGAAGGAGCAGAAAAAGCGGAGTATTCCGATATCAGGCAGTTTATGCGGTGGGCGGCCTTTACCGAACCGCGGGTGGCCGAAAGCAAGGGTGATCTTAGTCTGATGTTTGAAAAACAAAAAAAAGGCATGATTCAGGCCAATGCCATGAAACAAAAAAGGGCATTACAGGGAAACGACAACTGGACACTTGTTGGCCCAAAAACCCAGTTCAATAGCATGTCGGGTAATGGCCGGGTAAACAGGGTACGGGTACATCCCACCAATCCTAATGTGCTGTATGCCTGTACACCCGCTTCCCAGTTATTCAAATCAACAGATGGAGGTAGTAGCTGGACATCCCTAACAGATGGCTTACCAACAATTGGTATAGGCGATGTAGCCATCGACCCTTCAGACCCCAATACCTTGTATGCTACAACTGGTGATTCAGACTCCCACCATGCACGTACTGCTGGTGTGTATAAGTCTACGGATGGCGGCTTAACCTGGCATAAATTAACCGGACTGCCAGAACCTTTAGATTTTTATAACCTTACCAGCATTGTAATGAATCCGGCTGTACCAGGCAGCTTTTTGGTCAGCAGTGAGAAATCGATTTTCCGGTTTACCAATAGTGGCAACACTGCCGTAAAGGTATCCGACATTGGGGGCAGGGATCTAACGTTTATGCCGGGCAATCCAAATATTGTGTTTGCAGGATCCTATTCGAATAGTGCCGGTCCTACGGCTTTTTTGCGTTCGGATAATAACGGCGTAACCTGGACAGTCATAACCAGCGGACTGCCGATAGATGCTTACCGGTATGCTATTGCTGTTTCACCTGTCAATCCAAATATGGTGTACGTGTGGACCAGTGCCCAGGGTGAACACGTGAGCCAGGGTGTGTATTGCTCCACTAATGCTGGCTTAACCTTTAAACAAATGAATGGAGGCACTCCCAATATGTGCGAATACCAGGGCGGTTATAATTTATGCCTGGCTGCCGATCTTACAAACGCAGCTACTGTTTACGCAGGTGGCACATATGTGTACAGGTCCACCGATACGGGTAAAACCTGGGTAAATCTTTCTCAATCGTCTCCCGTTGGACATGTTGATATACATGGGATTACTTTTTCCGGTCCATCAACCATTTACATTGCCAACGATGGTGGCGTATACAAAACCACTGATGCAGGTGCCAGCTTTACCAATATCTCATCCAATCTTACCATTGCACAGTCTTACGGCATCAGCATGTCCGCCACCAACAAAAATCGCATGTTAAGCGGTCACCAGGATAATGGAACAAATCTTTCCAACGATCTCCTAAGCTGGCGTGAAGTGCTGGGCGCAGATGGATTGCTCAGCCTGATAGATCGAACAAATGACAATATTATGTTTGGAACAATACAGTGGGGGAAAATCTATCGCTCAATGAATGGCGGTGCCAGTTTCAGCCAGGTGGGTTTGTCCATTCCTAAAAATATTTTATGGCAAACACCCCTGGTCCAGGATCCTAATGTGCCATCGACTATTTATGCAGGTTCTGATAAAGTATACAAGTCCATAGACTATGGAACCAGCTGGACGGCCATAAGCCCCGAATTCCACGGAATCATGTCGATAAATGTCGACAAGAATAACAGCGATATCATATACCTCGCCAGTTATTTCTTTTTATATAAAACGATTGATGGCGGCAAAAACTGGGTATCTATTAACAATGGTTATGTAGCCGTATCGCAAATAATGAACCTTCATATCGATGTGAATAATTCAGATATTTTGTATTTGGTCACGGCTTCCTTTGACAAAAACTTCTACCGGTCTGTCGACGCCGGGGCTACCTGGAGTGTATGGGCAGACGGCTTACCCGCTTTGCCAGCAAGGAGTGTGGTCACCCAACTGGGTGCAAAAGGCGAAGTGTATTGTGGCACAGACCACGGGGTGTATTACCGGAACAGTGATTCAGATGCCTGGACTTTATACAATTCAAACCTGCCCCCTGCGCCGGTAACGGATCTGAAGATCTTTTACCCAACCGGCACCTTGCGTGCAGCCACCTTTGGCCGCGGCATTTGGGAAAGCCCGCTGGCCAGGGCAGCTTTTGTTTGCCCGGTGGTGTTTGTTGATAGCAATGCTACCGGAAACAATACGGGTGAAAGCTGGACCAATGCTTTTAATAGCCTCCAGGATGGCATTAAAGCGGCATCCACCTGTGGCATAAGAGAGATTTGGGTGGCAAAAGGCACTTATTACCCAGACCAGGGGACTGGCATCACCCGCAACAACCGTGCAGCAGCTTTTAATTTAAAAACCAATGTATCAATCTTTGGAGGATTTGCGGGTATTGAAACTCTGGTCTCTCAGCGAAACTGGGTGGCTAATAAAACCACTCTTAGTGGTGAAATTGGCAATACCAACGATTTCGGCGATAACAGTTACAGCGTAGTAGAGGTGCCGGCAGTTGATGCAACCGCTTTACTTGACGGATTTACCATAACAGCTGGAAACGGTAATGCTAATACTGGTGTAAACCCCGCTTCCCGTGGTGGTGGTGTATACATTGCGGAGAATGGATCGCCAACCATTAAAAACTGTGTTCTTTTGAAGAATTATGCAGGTCGTGGCGGAGCTATTTATATACTGTCGAATTCGCATGCTACTATCAGCAATTGCATTTTTACGGGTAATGCAGTTACTGAATATGGAGCCGGTATTTACAACAGAACCGGTAGTCATGCCACCATCATTAATTGCAGTTTCTCAGGTAATTTGGAAACTGCTATTGACATTGAAGACAATAGTTCGGTTGTAGTCAGGAATTCAATTATATGGGGAAATTCCGCTAACATTTACGGGACAGGTTCTGTTTCCCATTCGATCGTTCAGGGTGGCTATGATGGCGAAGGCAATCTTGACCAGGACCCAATATTTGTGGGTCAGCCAGGGCAGGTATTCGGAGCAACTGGTAATTTGCGGGTGCAGCCTTGTTCTCCAGCTATTGATGCAGGTGATGATCTCGCAGCCACCAGTACATTCGACCTGGATGGAACCAACCGAAAAGTAAACCTGTTGCCCAATGCCGCGTTGATTGATATAGGTGCCTATGAAAGGTCGGGTTCAATAGCAACCTTGTATGTGGACGCTGCTGCCAATGGCAAGGGCGACGGTTCCGGCTGGACAAATGCTTATAGATCTTTTTACGAAGCGTTGCAGGTGTATAATGGATGTATTGCAATAGACAGTGTTCTTATTGCGGCAGGTACATATATGCCACCGTTGGGTGTACCTTTTGTTGTTTCTAAAACAAGCGGGGTATTATTGGGCGGTTATCCAACAGGGGGAGGCACCCGTAATGCTACCTCTAACCCGGTGATCATTAAAGGAGAAATGCAGGTGAAAAAATCAATGCGGATCGACGGTATTAAAATTCAATAAGCACCTCTCTTAAACTTCATTTTGGTTATTATTGCGTTCTTAAAAACCAGGTATGAGTATACATTTTGACATAGATGCAAGAAAGGACGAAGTATTTAGTGCCGTGCAGCAATATATCGATGAACAGGGTTTCGAAGTTGTTTCGAAAGATTTCAACCGGCCCTGGGGTGGTTTTTTTGTATTGAACGAAAACGATGCTGATAAATTTATTTCCAACTATTTTCCGGGATATACTAAAGAACAGCTTACTATTGGCGACAAGTTAAGTCCCAAATTTTTAGTGGTTGCACCGGGTCAGCGTTTATCCTGGCAATACCATCATCGGCGTGCAGAAATCTGGCGGGTTTTAAAAAATGACATTAAAGTAGCTACCAGCTTAACCGACGAACAGGGAGAATCTAAGATATACCGGGAAGGCGAAGTAATTGTTTTACAAAAAGGAGAACGCCACCGACTGATTGGTCACGATTATTACGGTATTGTAACAGAAATCTGGCAACATACCGATCCTGCTAGTCCAAGTGACGAAGATGATATTGTGAGATTACAGGACGATTTTGGAAGATAAGATCGTGAGTCGTGAGTGGTGAGTCGTGAGTGGTGAGTGGTGAGTGGTGAGTGCTCAAAAAATACTTAAAACTTCGTAAGGCCAATAACTACAAAGACCTATAGATGATTGAACTCTATAGGTCTTTGTAGTTACTAGTCGGTAATTTTTAGTCGGGTAATTTTTCAAAGGGATAGTTTATTGTTTTTGTACCATTTTGGCCGGGACCACTGATGCTTGCCATCAAGCTTTGTTTGCTTTGTAAGTCGTAGGTTATTAGTTGCGGAAAGTCGTGGGTTTTGTTTTCGAAACTGAATTTAGTTCCCGTAATAGTTACCAATGGAAAAACAACGGAGCCTTTTTGTTCCTGGTCTTTAGTAACCGGCGTGTAGGTGATCTTTCCATTATTAAAAGCAAGTGTTACGGACTCAAGCATTACAGTATCGGTGGCCGATACTTTGTAACTGATAGCCGACATTAAAGTGTCGTTTTCTATTTTCCATATCTCGTAGGTGGTGCCTTTTTTCCCTTCTATTTTCCAACTGCCATTTAGTGCATGCAACTTAATAAAATCGTTAAACTGGTATTGCGCTGAAAGATGCAACGCAGGAATAACTAGCAGCATCAGTATTGGTATAATTTTCTTCATGGCAGGTCTAAGATAAATTAATTTAATGTGGCTTAGAAATAAGCACAATTTCATCAGGAAAAACTTGAGAAAGAAATGGGCTCACCGAAAGCACGATGTGCACAGAAAAAGTTTTGTATAATCTGTGTCTTTTTGGTGTAATCTGTGAGAAAAGTGCAAGCTGCCCTTCATCATTAATGATGTGCGAAATCCATTTCGAAATTTCCTTTAATTCGTTCAATGGGTGGGTTAAAATAACCAAATTTCAAATCAGGAAATTCTTCCCTGATCAGTTCCTGCATTTGTTTTACACCCATACATTCACCACTATCGTGCACGTTTATTTTGCCCAGGTACCAATCGGGATCAATATTGAAATTGCGCCATTGAATCATGTTCAACCCGGTATCCTGTATCAATTTTCTTAAGGCCTCATATTCCGCTTCGCTATCCGTCATCCCGGGAAAAACAAAATAATTGATGCTGGTCCAGCCGCCATAACTGCGCATTACTTTCAGGCTTTCAATAATATCTTCAAACTCATAATTATTTGGCCTGTAGTAGGGTGTATAAATCTCTTTTCTAGCGCTGTTTGTACTTACCCTGATGCTGTTCAAACCTACTTCACAAAGGGCGGCAACGGCACCGGGTTTGCTTCCGTTTGTATTTATGTTAATGGATCCGCGATCGGTATGTTTCCTTATTTCAATAATTGTTTCCCTGATGGTTTCCCACATCAACAATGGTTCTCCTTCGCAACCCTGTCCGAAACTAATGATTGGAAAAGGAGCAGTTTGCAAGTGGGGTACTGTAAACTCCACGATCTCTTCGGCAGTGGGTCTGAAAGTCAGGCGGTCTTGCGGGCTGGTAATGCTTTCATCTTCGGGCTGAAATGAAACACAACCAACGCAATTTGCATTACAGGCAGGCGAGGAGGGAACAGGGCATTCCCAGCGGCCCATCGCAAAATTTCTTGCTGCCGGGCAATGATAAGTATTGCAGCAGGTATTCATCAAATGCTTCACCAGCCTGTTATGGGGATAAGCTTTCAGCAATCGCTCACTGCCTGTTTGAATCGAAGTTTCAATATATCCCAATGCTTCCTGCCGTATATCCTGTTCTATACGAACGGCAGTTACATAAAATTGGTTGTTAAACCAACCGGCTGCGGTATAGCAAAACAATGGAAGTAAGGGGGCATCGGGCAGTGTTTCGTACGGGGCAATAAAAAGAGTGGTATGTGCAGGCGGAATAAATGCCGCAACGGCCCATCCTTTTTCACAAAGGCGCATGTCTCCAGTTTTTACGTCAATACCAATACCACGGCGCCCCGGCAACTCGTAAAGATTGCCGCCATCAGGTAATAAGATCCAGTTATCTTCCGGCACAGGATAAGCATCCCACCCGCTACGGCCAATGGCAAACAGATCAGTATCTTCAAAAATATTTCCTGCACCGTCTGAATATAGTATGTATGGAGTCATTGTCTTTTTTTTCGTGAAACGTGAAACGTGAATCGTGAGTGGTGAATCGTGAGTGTGAAGCGTGAGTCGTGAGTGGTGAGTGGTGAGTGATAGGAGACATTCGGAGCTTGTGAGTTAAGAAAACCGGCTGTTTGTATTTTGTATTTCCTAATTAACCAATCAACTAATTAACCAATCAACTAATTAACCAATCAACTAATTAACCAATCAACTAATTA
>JAZKGP010000024.1:154329-169248 GCA_040385845.1 Bacteroidota bacterium
ACGAATTAACTAATTCACCAACTAATTAACCAATCAACTAATTAACCAACTAACTACTGCTCCAACTCTCTAAAATGCAGTTGTGCTTTACACCACTCATTGAATTCTTCTTCTGTTGCCTTATCTACTGCTACATCAAGCTCTTTCTGAACAATTTTGTTATTCATAAAGTCGAGCGTAAACAGGTTGTCGCGGATGATCACGTTGTCAATTTCTACCCATTCGTAAGTTTTTCTCGGAAAAAGGAGGTGAACAACATTTTCCTTTGAAAAAGCCCATTGGTCGGGGTATTTTACATAACGTTCGATGATTGCCATCAGCGCATACATCCAGCCAATGTATTTCGCCTTTGCAAAAACCGGCACCAGGAACCAGCCCAGGGCTGCAATAAATAATTCGGTGCGATAATAGACCAGGAAATTCTCTTGCTTACGTTGCACAAAACCTTTTATCATTAAACCAATTATGATAATTGGAACCAATAAAAGGAAAGCATCCCTGCCCTGCAATCCCCTTTGAGCGAGGTAATATAAAAAAGAAGACAGGAAAATAAGCAGGAGTAAAATACTTACCGCGTTTATACCATTATAAGCTGGTCTTTTTAAAGTGATAATATAATCGCTTGACATAACTGGCTGAAAATCTTTGCTTTTTTCCTCGTTAATTTCTACCCGGTTTCGCTCTCACCACCTGGAATTGCAGCAAAAATAAGGGCAGTGCAGCTAATAGGGTGAAGACCAGTTCTAAGTGGCTGGTTAAAAAATAAGTTTTTGCCTGCCAATTACCGCTGGAATATCAACTTTTGTAATTGATGTAAATTATGAAAACTGCTATATGAACAAATATCAGTATTTAAATAGGCAGGCAGGGTTTGAGTTAATTTACATGGCTTACTTATCCATTTTCAATTATTAGGCGGGAGATAATAAAGGGTGAAGATCATGATAGATACAGATGGTAACAGGGTAAATGCGCATGGAGGAGGTGTTCTGCTACATGAGGGTACTTATTACTGGTATGGAGAAGTAAAAAAAGGTAATACCTCCCGGGTGCCTGGCTCATCCTGGGAAAATTATCGTGTTCCTGCGGGTGGCGTTTCCTGTTACTCGTCAAAGGATTTAATAAACTGGAACTACGAAGGATTGGTACTTCGCCCAGAAACAACCGATATGTTGCACGATCTCCATAGCAGCAAAGTAATTGAAAGGCCCAAAGTGATCTATAATACTGCAACAGGCAAGTTTGTCATGTGGATGCATATTGATTTGCAGGATTATAGTTTTGCCCGGTCGGGTGTTGCTATTAGTGATTCACCGGCAGGGCCATTTGTTTATCTGCGAAGTGTACAACCCAATGGCAACCAGGCAAGAGATATGACTTTGTTTGTAGCGGAAGATGGAAACGCATATCATTTTTATACTTCTGAAGAAAATGCCACTATACATGTATGTCGGTTAACGGATGATTATCTAAGTCATACAAAAGATACAAAACGACTTCTGCCCGGCCAATTCCGGGAAGCTCCGGCCGTATTCCAACATGGAAAGAATTTTTATTTGATAAGTTCTGGTTGTACCGGCTGGACACCAAACAAAACTACTTATGCCATGGCCGATACTATAATGGGAGACTGGTTGCAATTTGGCAGTCCCTGCGCCGGGCCCAATGCAGATCTGACCTTTAACTCGCAGGGTAGTTATATTTTTCCTTTCAATGGTGAAGACTTTCAATATGTTTTTATGGCCGACAGATGGAATATGACAGATTTGGAAAACTCTGGTTATTTATGGTTGCCACTTAAGATCACAGCAACAGGTGTGCCTGTGATTTCGTGGAAGCAAGATTGGAACCCCAACCCATCAACATTATAAATTACCTGTTGGCAGATTGTTCTATTATGTCAGGCTGTTTACGTTCAATAATTTTCATCTCTCAACAAATTTGGCTTTTTCATCATTCCCGTTTTCAACACTATACACTTGTAATGGTTCATTGTTAGTTGCAACAAGGACGAGTTTTTTCCCTTCAACAGATCGTATGGATTTTATATCACGTACTTCTCCATCAGCCTTTAGCCCGCTCGTTGAAGCATGAATAGTACGGAACCCATTTTTATTGCTCAACATCATTGTGCCATCACTGGCATCATATCTTCCTTCATAAGGTGTTACACCATATAAGTTGCCTGTAGCCAGGATATCTGTTTTGTTATCGCCGTTGAAATCAGCTGTAAAAAAATTACAAACAACCGACCATTGCGCCATTGCAGGAAGTTTGGAGACAGTAAAACTATTTCGATTATTAATCAGCATTATGGAAGACAACATAGTTGCTTCGAACACAGCCATACTGTCAATTTTGCTACCAAACACCCGGTGAAAATTTTGACCTGCATAACTGCTGTAAGAAAGATAGTTTTTACGCAGGAATGAAGGTATCTGGCGGTCAAGATCTTCTTTGCCGGCGAAAGAATAATAAAGGCCGTTTTTTTCAATAGCAAGTAAAGGATCAATAATGCCGTTATTATCAATGTCACCCACATATAATTTCAAAGGAGCTTTTTCTGTTGCATGCAACCTGGTGTTTTCCCCGCGGTTTCCGGCGAGAATATCCTGCATGCCATCGCCATTGATATCAGCTACATGCAAGCTTGTCCAAAGCCCTTTTGTTTGTTGCAAACCATAATTAGTGGTGTTGTTTATAAGCTTGCCTTTGTTGTTTTTAAAAATTGTAACAGGCATCCATTCACCAACTATAATTAAGTCGTTCCAGCCGTCCTTATCAAAGTCGTTCCAAACCGCATCTGTAACCATTCCTATTTTTCGCAGACCTGGCGCTATGTCATCATTCGAAATGGAAAAATTTGCCCGTCCATCATTTTTTAACAGGTATGATGAAGGAATAATACCGTAACTGCCAGCTACAACATACCCGCCAACAAACAAATCTAAATCTCCATCGTTGTCTATATCAGCAGCAGCTGCTACCGATTTGTTCCCGGTTATTTTTGGAAGGTTAGCAGATTTTTCAAAACTACCTTTGCCGTCATTTATAAAAAGCCTGTCAAGATTATCGATTTCGTTTTCTGTTCTGTTACCACCACTTACAATGTACAGGTCCTGGTCTTTATCATTGTCTGCGTCAAAAAAAATGGCATTCACTTCTTCTGTTACAGAATCTGCTGCGAACAGCAATTGATTGGTACTAATAAATTTTCCTGCCTTTGTTTGCTGGAACAACTGGCCGGGCTGCATCCTTGCACCGCATACATACATATCGTCAAGGCTATCACCGTTTATATCGCCAATAGCCATTTTTGGTCCACGCGTAGATGCCATATGTGGCATTAGTGGCTGGCTGTTAAAATCAGTAAATTCGTCTTCCCTGTGAGTAAATGAAATGCCTGTTTCTTTAGTTATATCCTCGAAAATTATTGTTGTATCACCAGGAAAATAAGGAAGGGCATTAACTTTTTTATCTAATGCATTTTTATAAGCAAACTTTATTTTTTGATTGGTTTTGATATTGGATACAACCTGGGTTTTCCCATCCGGCCAATAAACTTCGATGGCTTTTATCACAGAATCTTTTCCTGTTCCAAAATGTATGTTTTGAAGTGTGGCACTTTCGAAACCTTTTGAAGCTTGCTGGTAATTGTATTGTGATTTACCTTCCTGGTGCAGGATTACTTTTGAGCCAATTCCAAACTTATTTTGAGTTGGGCCTTCCAGTTCAACTGTGATCCAGTTATTTTTTAAGTTTTGAACCGTGTTATTTTTATAAATACCTGCAGGTGAGTTAATGTTATTTATTACAAGATCAAGATCGCCATCATTATCAAGATCGGCATAAGCAGCGCCATTGGATAGCGTCGGTTGGTCAAAGCCCCATGGCGTACTCATATCGGCAAATTTCAGGCTGTCTGAGCCCTTAAAAAAGTAGTTGCTTACCTTGCCCTCCGGCATAATACTTAAAGCCCGCTTATCGGCAGCACGGCCCGTATCGCTACCTGCCCTTGCAGAATAATATTTTATAAAATCAAGATCGTTTGGGCGACGGAGTATACCGTTAGTAACAAAAAGATCTTTGATGCCATCATTATCAAAATCGGCTGTAAGAGGCGCCCAGCTCCAGTCAGTGGCTGCAATACCTGCGTAGCGCGCAATCTCACTAAATTTCTTACCATTGCCATTGTTTAACTGCAGGCAATTGCGGGCATTCTGGTGATGATAACCAAAGCTTAATTTGAAGTTATAAATATCGATGGGATCATCTCCTGAAGAGGACTTCAGCACTTTTTCATCAGCAGGCAACATGTCAAGTGTAATGATGTCCTGCCAGCCATCGTTGTTCATATCAGCAATGGCGCTACCCATCGAAAAACGGCTTTCATGATCAAAGGCTTGCTGGTTTATTTCGGAAAAACTGCCATTGCCATTATTGAGGTAATAATAATCGTTTTCATGAAAATCATTACTTACATAAATGTCATCCCAACCATCGTTGTTGATATCTGCAATAGCCACATTTAAACCATACCCGATAGTGCTGCTGAAGATGCCAGCTTCATCCGTTACTTCAATAAATTTTCTACCCGATGCGGTGCTGTCATTCCTAAATAATTTATCCCCGCTGGCGGCATCTTTTATGTTGCGCATCGTTGCCCTGCCATAACTTTCATTGGAATGTACCGAGTGATTAACGAGAAACATATCCAGGTCTCCATCTCTGTCGTAATCAAAAAAAGCTGATTGTGTATTGAATCCTTCTATCGCAAGGCCGTATTCAAGCGCACACTCTTCAAATTTTATGGCCGAACCTGCTGCTGCACCATTATTTATAAAAAGTTCATTTCTGCCCTTAAAATTTTTATAGCCACCAACTTCGCATACATAAATATCCAGGTAGCCGTCTTCATTTACATCAGCCAGTGTTACACCAGTTTTCCAGTTTCCATTACCCTTTACACCGGCTGCTTCCGTTATATCTTCAAACGAAAAATCACCTTTGTTTACATACAATTTATTGCTTTGCTGGTTAGAGGTAAAGTAAATATCGGTTAAGCCGTCGTTGTTAAAATCACCTAAGCCAACACCACCTCCGTTGTAATAATACAGGTAATCAAGAATGTTTAAGGTATCAGTATCTTTTATGGTATTTTCAAATCGCACACCTGTAGAAGAGGGCGGGAGCAATGAAAATAATGGCGTTGTTTTTTCTTTACAGCCATAGTTCAACAAAAGACAAATACTAATTATCAGCTGAAATAATTTCATTTATTGCATTATGTTCATGCTTAGGCCTGGTTGCTGAGATAAAAGCGTTTAACAGGCGTCAAACCGGATCCTGCTCCACTTTTCACTGAGATGAGTATCGTAGATCCCATGGCTGTTTAAGACCATGGCCGGATGGGGTTGAATTTCTTTGCCATCCCGGCCCAACTTCTGAAACCTGCCTAAAAACATTTTCCAAACATCGCCATTTTTTGGTGGAATACTTCGTTGATTATCCAGTAATGCCAGGCTGCTCCAGGGTATCTGAATTTCGAGCGTCCAACCTTTATCAATGTCAGAATGGTTATTTAAAGTACCATCCAAATTAACACCAGTTAGTAACCCCGGCATATCAAAATTTGTAAATGCCCATCGAATGCCCCTTGGATGCGTGCCTGTCCAAAAGCTGGCAGCTGTCCGGTCATAATCGCCGCCAAAAGTATAGGCCTGCGGATGATGGACATCGAATTGGGGATTATTAAAACGGCTGTCGTTTAAATAGGCATCTTTCCATATAAAAAATACTTCATAAATCGTATTTGCAGCATTTACTTCCAGTTCGTAATAACAATCTTTTCCCTCAATAAAAACTTCCAGGTCATTCTCCTGGAATATGATGCTATCACGTTCTGTAAGTTTTGCCTCCAAAAATGGTTCTTCAGCCTTAAAAGCAATATATAAATGCAGGTCATTCCACAATAAAGCAACCTGTGTATTATACATGCCAGGTTCACCGGTTACCATGTCAGTAAAACGCTTACTCCATAGAGCTTCCCGCCAGGTTTCCTTTGCCAGGTCGCCATTTATCTCTATGGAAGAAGTTATCTTTTTAGCAGTATAATCTGGTTGGCTCATGTTTTATTTACTATGAAAATTTGCACACCAACTGATTTTTACAAATTGCCTTTTTTTAATTCACTTACTGCAAAATCTGCTGCTCTCGCCGTCAAAGCCATATACGTTAGAGAAGGATTTTGACAGGCACTGGAAGTCATACAGGCGCCATCTGTAACAAACACATTTTTAGCATCCCAAACCTGGTTTTGTCCATTCAATACCGATGTTTTGGGATCTTTTCCCATGCGGGCACTTCCCATTTCATGTATGCCCTGGCCTATATTATAATTTTTATCCCAGGTAGTGATATTTTTTACACCTGATGCTTCAAACATCGCTACCAGTTCTTTGATAATATCCTTACGCATTTTCAATTCATTCTCTTTCAATTCGGCATCCATGGTAAGTACGGGTAAACCCCATTTGTCTTTCACAGTTTTATTCAGGTAGATCCGGTTTTCATGATAAGGTAAGATCTCTCCAAAGCCGGTGGCACCAATAGCCCAGGGTCCCGGTTCAGTCAAAGCTTCTTTGTAGTCAGCACCAATTGTCATTTCCGCTACATCACGAGCCCATCCCTGCCTGCTGGCACTTCCCTGGTAACCATAACCCCGTAGAAAATCTCTTTTATCGCCATATAAATTGGCAAAGCGGGTGATGTAAAAACCGTTTGCCCTTCGGCCATAATAATACTTGTCATCATATCCTTCAATATCGCCCTGGGCACCCAGCATGTAATGATGATCCATGATATTATGTCCCAATTCACCGCTGCTGCTTCCCATTCCATCGGGCCAAATATCGGTGGCAGAATTCATTAATACCCAGGCACTGTTTAAGGCCGATGCATTTACAAAAACAAGTTTTGCATGGTATTCATAAGTTTGATTGTTTTCGCCATCCAGCACTTCAACACCTGTAGCTTTTTTGGTGTTTTTATCATAAATAATTTTGGTAACAATGCTCCATGGCCTTACGGTTAAATTGCCGGTAGCTTTTGCAGCCGGAAGGGTAGAAGACTGAGTACTAAAATAACCACCGAAGGGACAACCTTCCCAGCAGCGGTTACGAAACTGGCATTGCGTGCGGCCGGGTATTGCTTCAGTTAAATTTGCAACACGGCCAATAAACATGCGACGCTCATTTTTATAGTGCGTTTTTATTCTGGCAGCAATATCTTTCTCCACGCAATTCAAATCCATGGGAGGCAAAAACTGGCCATCCGGTAAATGGGCAAGACCTTCTTTCGACCCGCTGATACCAGCAAATTTTTCTACGTAATCATACCAGGGAGCAATTTCCTTGTAGCGAATTGGCCAGTCTACCGCAATGCCATCTTTTGCATTGGCTTCAAAGTCAATGTCGCTTAAGCGATAACTCTGCCGGCCCCATAAAGTTGACCGGCCACCCAACTGGTAACTGCGCCACCAGGCAAATGGTTTTTCTTCTACATACGGACATTCTTTTTCATTCACCCAATTTTTCACCAATGCTTCCTGTGCAGCAGTGCCATACATAGCCCAATCTCTCGATATAACCGGGTTATCTTTTTTGTATTGTAAAGGGGCGCTTCCGCGATGGTCAAACTGCCAGGGATCCTTATTGGCTGTTTCATAATCTTTAACATGTTCGTAGTTTCTTCCACGTTCCAGCATCAACACTTTTAAACCTTTTTCGGTTAATTCTTTTGCTGCCCATCCGCCACTAATACCTGATCCAATTACAATGGCATCATACGTATTTTGAATGACAGATTTGTTATTTATATTCAATGAATCCCCTGGCATAGCTATCAGTTTAATTATCAGTTCAGTTATTAATACAATTATTGACCGGACATTTTCTCACTATCTAACTTCATTGGCGTCGCACTCTTTTACAGCAACAACACATGAACAACTTATTCAAATATCCTGCACTTTTAATTTCCAGCTCTAGAAACAGTAAAAACATTTATTTATAAAGTTGCCAGTTCGATTTTTCGGTAATAAATTTCTGCGCCTTCCGATTGAATCAATATTTTTCCTTTTTGTATACTTGGTGATTTGCCTTCATTTACTATAACGCCATTTACAAGGTAGGTAATATTACCCTTGTTGCATATAATTTCAACTTTGTTCCATTGTCCATTAGGTTTTTCAGCATCCCTTTTCTTCACAACACGGTTGTAATCTTTTGGAGTTGTTCTTTTACCATCTACCTCTATGGTGGTATTACCTATCAGCCAAATATCACCAACATCACCTTCCTGCACCTGGCATTCAATAGACACCGGCCAAACAGTATCTTTCGTTGATAACGGCATATAAAAACAAATACCATTATCCCGTTTAATAGTGTCTGCATCCCTTGGCGGGTATTTCTTAATACCCCATTTAAATTCGGCCATCAAATGAAAATTTTCATATTCCTTTTCGGTACAGATATAACCAAACTCTTTGCCCGAAATATGCAATAGCCCTTCTTCTACATTAAATATTTTTTCGGGGTCATTATTTTTCCCTTTCGAATTAAGAAAGCTATACCATCCGTCAAGATTTTTTCCATTGAACAATGGTTTCATTGCAACGGAATTTTGCTGTGCATACAAAATACCCGTAATGAATAACACAACAACATAGGCAAATACTTTTTTCATGGTTGTTTAATTTATAAAACTTATTGGTTCGTTGTTTTTGGCAACCAGTATTACATTTCTTTTTCCAATGTTAAGCGGCAACATATCTCTTATGGCGCCTTTGATACTTATACCACTCTGCTGCGGTGTAAGTGCTTTGAAGTTTCCTTTGCCATCACCTTTTAACAATAAACCGTAACTGGCATCATAGATGCCCACTTCTGGTTTCGACTGGTAAAAGTTGCCACCCATTAGCAGGTCAATGTTGCCGTCATTATCTACATCTTTTGCAAGCATGCCATACATTACTGATAATTGGGCTTGCATGGGTAATGGCCTGATTTCAAAACCCCCTTTTTTGTTGTTGATAAAAACCGTGCTTTGCATTTGGAAAGCATCCAGCCTAATCGCTTTATCCAGTTGTTCTTTTGTAAAGATGTCGTTAATGGTTTGCTCTTTATAGTGCTCGTAGCGCAAATACTTTTTCTTTAAATAAGGAAGCACGGCAACAAGGTCGTGGCGTAAGAGCATGGGATAGGCACTGTCGCCATTGTAGCAGGTTACAATTTGCTGGAAAGAACCATTGGCCGCAAAGTCGCCTGCATACATGCAAACCGGTTTAGTTTCACTCGCCCTAAACCGCGAGTTCAATCCATGGTTGGCACCAATGAGATCGGGAAATCCGTCGTTGTTTACATCTGCTATTAGTATACGATTCCACCAGCCATTGGTTTTGCCGAGACCTGCTGTGTTGGTAGTTTCCTTTAAGGTATTGTTTTCGTTGTGAAAAATTCGGATGGGCATGTATTCACCAGCCATCACGAGATCTGGCCTGCCATCGCGGTCGTAATCAAACCAGGCGGCATCAGTAACCATTCCTGCCGTTGCAAGGGCAGGAGCCACCCTTTCTGTGGCATCTGTGAAGATTCCTTTGCCATTGTTGTTTAGCACATAACCCTTACAGGGTTTGCCATAACTAAAAGGAGTTAGTCTTACACCAACAAACAGGTCCATATCACCATCCAGGTCATAATCTGCTGCTTTTACACAACTTGTACTTTCAAAAATAAAGGAAGGCAATACCTGCGGTGATTTAGTAAAGCTTCCTTTGCCATTATTGAGATACAACCTGTCAACCAGGCTGGTAGAATTGGGCGAGAATTCGCTGCCGCCGCTGCACACATACAAGTCCTTATCGCTATCACCGTCGGCATCAAAAAACAGGGCATCGGTATCTTCACTCGCCGCATCTGTTTGCAGCAAGGCTTCGTTGCTTATTATGAATTTTTCGCCGCTGGTTTGCAGGTACAAAGCACCCGGCTGGTCTTTGGCACCACAGATGTAAAGGTCGTCAAGCCCATCACCGTTAACATCGGCTTTTGCCATGCGGGGGCCCTGTGTACTTAGCATCTGGAAGATCAAACGGTCACGGTCAAAATCAACAAAAGCATTTTCCCTGTGCTGGAAATCCAGGCCAAAGGTGGATAAACTATTTGTGAAAACAGGCTTGCCCGTTGCCGGCTGCTGGTTGCCGGAAACTGGCAACTGGTAAGCAGTAACGGCTTCACTTTGTTTCACAATAAGTTGCTGGTTTGGTTTTACATCATTTAAAACTGTTCGTTTGCCATCATTCCAAACTACTACTACCGAATCAATTGTAGTGGTTTTTCCAAGGCCAAAATTCAGGCGGTGATCTACGGTGGATTCAAAACCCCGCATGGGCATTTGTTCCTGGTAAGCAATGGTGTTATTGTAATGCACAGTTACCTTAGTGCCGATGGCAAACTTGTTATTGCCTTCACCCTGCAGGGAGACTTTCAGGAATTTATTTTCGGGATGCTGCTGCACACTTTGGTTCTGGTATACAAAACAAGGCATGTTCACATTGTTCACTACTAAGTCAAGGTCACCATCGTTATCCAGGTCGCCATAGGCCGATCCGTTGCTAAACCCGGGTTCATCTAATCCCCATTCCTTTGCCTTGTTGGTGAAAGTTAAATCGCCATTGTTGCTAAAAGCATAATTGGGAATTGCATGCGAGGGAATCAGGTCGATCATGGTTTTATAATCCGCTGTTCCCGAAACAACTTTCCTGTAAAAATCTTCATTGGAAATATATTGCACATAATCTTCATTGGTAAGATCCTGGTAAATGCCATTAGCAACAAAAATATCTTTCAAACCATCATTGTTTAAATCAGTAATTAAAGCGCCCCAACTCCAGTCGGTAGCACTTACTCCGGCTAATCTTCCAATCTCACTAAAACTGTTGTTCCCATTGTTTAACTGTAACATGTTCCTGGTAAACTGGTGGTAATAATCGTAGCGCAGATCAAGCTGGTATTTATCCCAGTTTTGGTAAGTCGTTTTTGTTTTAATACTTGCATCATCTTCGGGCAACATTTCGGTAACAAAAATGTCGGGATGTGCATCATTATTTATATCGGCCATATCTGCTCCCATTGATGCATTGCTGATGCTCATCATTTGATTTTCAAGATCCTCTTTAAATGTTCCGTTTTGATTATTGATATACAGGTAATCTCTCTCAAAAAAATCATTGGAAACATAAATGTCCTGCCAGCCATCATTATTTACATCGCCCACAGTTACACCAAGGCCAAATCCAATTACACTTCCAAAAATATTAGCCTGTTCGCTGACATCGGTATAGTGATTATTGTCGTTTCTAAAAAATTTATGGCCTCCCAGCGAATCTCTTTTAGTTCTTTCATTTTGCTGCAGGTTAAAACTGCCAATCGCTTTAAAAGAATTGTTTAATAAAAACATATCAAGATCTCCATCGTGATCAAAATCAAAGAAAGCAGCATGGGTCGACAAACCGCGATCATCCAATCCATAGGCATGTGCTTCCTCGTCAAATTTTCCTCCACCTTTGTTAATGTATAATTCATTTTCCCTGTTATCACCTTTTACATCACCGCTGTTGCAAACATAAATATCCAGTAAGCTATCGCCGTTTACATCTGCCATGCTTACACCTGTTGACCATTTTCCTTTTTTACCAATGCCGGCTGTCTTTGTGATATCTTCAAATTGCAGGTTGCCCTTGTTTACATACAATTTACTTTGAGTCATGTTGGCAGTAAAAAAAATATCGGGTAAACTGTCGTTGTTGATATCTCCAATAGCCACACCGCCGCCGTTGTAGAAATTTCGGTAAGTATAAATGTTGAATTTTGCGTCATATGAAAGATCGTTGCTGAAATCGATATTGGTGTGGGATGGGTCCATTTTACGAAACAAGGTATCTTCCGGCTTGCTCTTATTATTGCAGGATATTAATATAAGAACAAGGATTGCATAGCAATGCATTTTTATGCTTCCTTTCGTAAATAGATCAATTTGCATCTTGCTTTTTCGTTTTGTGTTCCATTAGCAGGTCAGTGAATTCAACCTTTACCTGTACATCATCTTCCTTCGTAATTACTATTCTGCGATTGCCATCCACCTTTGCAAATAGCGGCCCTTTCTTTTTATCATTCATTTCAATAAACGCATTACCATCGTTATATGTTTTTTTATATAAGCGAACAATATTCGGTAACAGACTGTCTGCACTAAGTGATTTATTCCATGGAACCCATCCATCGTAATGATACAAAGCTTTCATCCCTGTAATCGTACTATCATTAAATTTTGGATAGAAATTCATGCTGGCAACATAGGGCAATTCATTCTTAAGTTTATATAAAATGTACATATTTCCCTTGCCATCTGTACCATCTGTAATAATTCCTTTTTTATTCATTTCCCAACAATGATTAAAAAATTGTTTTTGCGTCATGCCAAAACGAATACCCCAAAATATACTGTCATTTTTTTTATTGCTTGCCAGTTCCCGCGCCACCAGTTCCTCGTACTTTTCCAACGGTGTTTTATTTTTACATCCAAACAGTAATAAAAAAATCAAAATTATAAGTCCGGCAGTTCTCATGGTTCTCTATTAGTTTACAAGTAATTGCAAGGTGTCGTTGTTTTTGGCAACCAGTATTACATTTCTTTTTCCAATGTTAAGCGGCAACATATCTCTTATGGCGCCTTTGATACTTATACCACTCTGCTGCGGTGTAAGTGCTTTGAAGTTTCCTTTGCCATCACCTTTTAACAATAAACCGTAACTGGCATCATAGATGCCCACTTCTGGTTTCGACTGGTAAAAGTTGCCACCCATTAGCAGGTCAATGTTGCCGTCATTATCTACATCTTTTGCAAGCATGCCATACATTACTGATAATTGGGCTTGCATGGGTAATGGCCTGATTTCAAAACCCCCTTTTTTGTTGTTGATAAAAACCGTGCTTTGCATTTGGAAAGCATCCAGCCTAATCGCTTTATCCAGTTGTTCTTTTGTAAAGATGTCGTTAATGGTTTGCTCTTTATAGTGCTCGTAGCGCAAATACTTTTTCTTTAAATAAGGAAGCACGGCAACAAGGTCGTGGCGTAAGAGCATGGGATAGGCACTGTCGCCATTGTAGCAGGTTACAATTTGCTGGAAAGAACCATTGGCCGCAAAGTCGCCTGCATACATGCAAACCGGTTTAGTTTCACTCGCCCTAAACCGCGAGTTCAATCCATGGTTGGCACCAATGAGATCGGGAAATCCGTCGTTGTTTACATCTGCTATTAGTATACGATTCCACCAGCCATTGGTTTTGCCGAGACCTGCTGTGTTGGTAGTTTCCTTTAAGGTATTGTTTTCGTTGTGAAAAATTCGGATGGGCATGTATTCACCAGCCATCACGAGATCTGGCCTGCCATCGCGGTCGTAATCAAACCAGGCGGCATCAGTAACCATTCCTGCCGTTGCAAGGGCAGGAGCCACCCTTTCTGTGGCATCTGTGAAGATTCCTTTGCCATTGTTGTTTAGCACATAACCCTTACAGGGTTTGCCATAACTAAAAGGAGTTAGTCTTACACCAACAAACAGGTCCATATCACCATCCAGGTCATAATCTGCTGCTTTTACACAACTTGTACTTTCAAAAATAAAGGAAGGCAATACCTGCGGTGATTTAGTAAAGCTTCCTTTGCCATTATTGAGATACAACCTGTCAACCAGGCTGGTAGAATTGGGCGAGAATTCGCTGCCGCCGCTGCACACATACAAGTCCTTATCGCTATCACCGTCGGCATCAAAAAACAGGGCATCGGTATCTTCACTCGCCGCATCTGTTTGCAGCAAGGCTTCGTTGCTTATTATGAATTTTTCGCCGCTGGTTTGCAGGTACAAAGCACCCGGCTGGTCTTTGGCACCACAGATGTAAAGGTCGTCAAGCCCATCACCGTTAACATCGGCTTTTGCCATGCGGGGGCCCTGTGTACTTAGCATCTGGAAGATCAAACGGTCACGGTCAAAATCAACAAAAGCATTTTCCCTGTGCTGGAAATCCAGGCCAAAGGTGGATAAACTATTTGTGAAAACAGGCTTGCCCGTTGCCGGCTGCTGGTTGCCGGAAACTGGCAACTGGTAAGCAGTAACGGCTTCACTTTGTTTCACAATAAGTTGCTGGTTTGGTTTTACATCATTTAAAACTGTTCGTTTGCCATCATTCCAAACTACTACTACCGAATCAATTGTAGTGGTTTTTCCAAGGCCAAAATTCAGGCGGTGATCTACGGTGGATTCAAAACCCCGCATGGGCATTTGTTCCTGGTAAGCAATGGTGTTATTGTAATGCACAGTTACCTTAGTGCCGATGGCAAACTTGTTATTGCCTTCACCCTGCAGGGAGACTTTCAGGAATTTATTTTCGGGATGCTGCTGCACACTTTGGTTCTGGTATACAAAACAAGGCATGTTCACATTGTTCACTACTAAGTCAAGGTCACCATCGTTATCCAGGTCGCCATAAGCCGAGCCGTTGCTAAACCCGGGTTCATCTAATCCCCATTGCTTTGCCTTGTTGGTGAAAGTTAAATCGCCATTGTTGCTAAAAGCGTAATTAGAGATCGGGTAGGAGGGTATTTGTTCTACAAGGCTGGTAATAATGTTTTTTTCCTTGTTTATTATTTTTTGCCTTACTGCATCGGGATTGGCAGTGTACTGAATATAATCCTGGTCGGTAATATCTTTATAAATACCATTGGCAACAAAAATATCTTTGAGACCATCGTTGTTTAAATCAGTAATTAAAGCGCCCCAACTCCAGTCGGTAGCACTTACTCCGG
>JAZKGP010000025.1:0-172244 GCA_040385845.1 Bacteroidota bacterium
TCTATCCAGGAAAAGTTTGCAGCAATGCTGCTGCTGCCTGCAAGAAACGCGATAACGGGTGTAATGCAACAAAGAGAAGCTGCCAAAGCTGAAAGAAGCCCTGCACTTGTATAAGTGCCAGGCGATTTTATACCTATCATACTTTTTCCAGTTTTTGGGTTTGTACGTTGATGTATTTGAAGAAAGGTTTTAAAATTTTTAGGTTCTCCTGGATAAGTGAGTAGTAAATGGTTTGTCCTTCCTTTCTTGTTTCTACAATATCGCCATCTTTCAATTTTCTTAAATGCTGTGATACTGCCGGAATGCTCATGCCTAAAATGTCAGCAAGGTCGCAAGGGCAAAGTTCCCTTTCCTCTTCAAGCAGATAAATAATCTTCAACCTTACTTCATTGCCTGCTAAAGCCAATATATTTGACAAACTGGCAAACGACTTCTGTGCTGTCTTTAATTTGCCTTTACAGTTCTTTAGTTGTTCATGGTCAGCAAAGAGCCTGATACAAGTTTCATTATTCATAAAACGAAAATAGGTAAAATTATTATTTAAGCAAATGCTTAAATAAGGTCAATATACTTTGCTTAGATGAGTCAAAAACTCTCTTGGCTTTATATTTCGCTTATCAGAGTTAAGTTTATAGTAACTACTAACTTTAGTTTTTTGGAATTGCTTTACTAATCAGACCTAGAGTGCCACTTTGGTAAAGGATATAAATGCCCAATAGAACAAGAACAATCGGGGTAATGATGTGTCCATATTTATCTATCGTCCTTGCAATTACAGGATGCTTACTTAAATATCTTGCTGCGAAACACCATAAACCTACCATTACTAGGAAAATACTAACCATAATTGTCTTCAGTGGCATAGAAAGAGTTGCAAAAAGTGGAATGTAAATTCCAATGTTGTCACCACCATTTGCAAACGTCACGAAGGCAACGGAAAGAGTTTTATTAAACTTTCTTGCGTTCGCCTTTCCTTCTATCGCTTTTATTCCTTCTGTATGTTTAAATAATCGTGCAATGCCATAAATACCAATGTAAACAGGCAACAATCCAAGTACACCTATGTACTTCTGGTCAACCAGTAGACCAAGTAATGATCCTACAACGCTAATCGTTATCAATGTGATAAACCCCAAATACTGACCTAAAACAACTTGCTTGCTATTGTACTCGCTATCGGCAAAGAAGAGCATCAGGATAAAGATGTCGTCAATATTTGTACTTGCAAAGGCCAGTATACTTGTTAGTATTATTTCCATTCCTGCAAAGGTAATTTGTGCAAAATAGGGTTAATACCTTTGCTTATCCAATGCTGCCCAAAGATTTAAGTGCAAGTGAGTGACACTACGGAAGCTGAAAAAAGATTTGTTGCCGGTCAACAAAGAACCTGATACAAGTTCCTTTATTCATTAAACGAAAATAAGGGAAAACAGTATTTAAGCAAATGCTTAAATAAGGTTAGACCTGTTTAATACGTGTGTCTTTTTCGATCAGTTCCCAAATACACTTGCTTTTGAATGGCAACGGCAACGCAGCCTGTACGCATTTCAGCAGCTTTGCCCAAACCCTTATTTTTTCCTATTTATATCCTGCATCATGTACGTGGGCCAGCACTTTGAAGGCGCCTGATACCGGCATGTCGTTTTCCGCTTTCCGTAATTAGCTTCTCCCGAATTCGGTGGTTAAAATCTTTGTTGCTGGCTTTTTTTGCAAAACATTTTAAAACAAACGACCCGTTCATGAGAAAAATATATTGCAGCTTTTTCACTTTACTGCAGCTTTCCTCCACCTTAATTGCTCAAAACACCCCTCTTACCGGAAAAATCAAAACAAGTGATGGCAAAGCTGCTGCCTATGTAAATGTGACTGTGAAGGGCACTAAAATGGGCGGTACCACCGACGAAAACGGGTTGTACCGAATTGCGAACCTAAAATTTGGCCAATATCTTCTGCAGGTAAGTTATGTGGGTACTTCTTCGCTGGAACGTTCCATTGATTATACCAAAGATGGCGAAACCTTCGATTTTAACCTGGATGAAACTTTAAACCAGCTGGACGAAGTAACGGTAAAGGCTTACCGCAGTATCAATACCCAACCTGTTACCCTGGGAAAGATCGCAATTTCACCAATGGATCTTCCACAAAGTGTTGCCATTATTGGCGAAAACGTGATTCGCGACCAGCAGGCACAACGCCTGAGCGATGTTATTAAAAACGTAAACGGTGTATATATGACTACCAGCCGCGGAGCAGTGCAAGAAAGTTTTGGCGCCCGTGGATATGCACTTGGAAGCGGCAACCTGTTTAAAAATGGCAGCCGTATAAACACCGGCACCATGCCCGAGATGAGCTCACTGGAGAAAGTAGAAGTGCTTAAGGGAAGCAGCGCCATCCTGTTTGGTAACGTGGCACCTGGTGGAATTGTGAATATGGTTACCAAGCAGCCCAAATTTAACTGGGGTGGAGAAGCAAGCATGCGTGCCGGCAGCTTTAACTTGTTCAGACCCGCGGTGGATGTATACGGTCCGCTTTCAAAGAATATCGCTTTCCGCCTGAACAGCAATTACGAAAAGGCCCGGAGCTATCGCGATGTGGTAAGCAGTGAGCGCTTTTATGTAAACCCTTCCTTTCTTTTTAAACTGGGAAATAAAACCGACCTGGTAGTGCAGGGTGATTACCTGGCATCGGAATTTACCCCCGATTTCGGTATTGGTTCCCTGGATAATACCAAAATACCCGATGTTGAACGAGGTGCTTTTTTCGGAACGCCCTGGCAATACAATAAAATAAAACAGGGAACCGCATCAGCCAATGTAAAACATCGTTTTAATGATAATTGGCAATTGAACGTCCTTACTTCCTATCAAAACTTCAACCGCGATTACTATTCTACAGAAAGGATACAGGCAGCTGCAAATGGTGATTGGACCCGGCCTTTGAACAAGATAAAGTCGGAAGAAAATTATTACATGGCACAGGCCGATCTGAACGGCAATTTTAAAACTGGAAAATTGGAACATAAACTGCTGGTGGGTGTTGATGCCGACCGCTACCACACCACCAACTTTACGTTTAACAATCCTACCACTTACGACAAAATAAACATACTCGACCCTGGTAAATTTCCTGCACGTACCGATATCCCGGTTGCCGACACCCGTGTTACTCGTGCCCAAACACCTATCAACCGCTTTGGAGCCTATGTTCAGGATCTTATAAGCATCACTTCCAAACTGAAATTATTGGCAGGCGTCCGCTGGAGTTACCAGGAAGCGCAGCCTGCCACTACCACATACCTGCTTAAAGACAGCGTGGTAAAAGGATTAAATAAAACCGACAAAGCCTTCACACCCCGTTTAGGATTGGTCTACAACCTGCTTCCGGGAACTGCTTTCTTTGCCAGTTATGCAAATTCGTTTGTTGTAAATACCGGCCGCGATATATACAACAATGCCCTGCAGCCTTCGCTGGTTGACCAATACGAATTAGGAATTAAAAATGATTTTTACCAGGGAAAGCTTAGTGTTAATCTTACGGCTTACCGCATTAAGAATAATAACCTTGCACAAATGGCCCAGTATAAAGCCGATGGCAGCATCAACAGCGATGCCAATGTAAAAGAACTGGTGGGCGAAACAAAAAGTGATGGCGTGGAATTAGATATAACAGGCCATCCGCTTAAGGGCCTCGACCTGATGGCTGGCTATAGCTACAACAACATGCGGTATACAAAAACACCTGTAACCAAAGGCAGCTATATTGTTGGCGAAAGGCTGGTAAATACACCGGCAAATACAGCAAATGCAAGTGCCTTTTACACTTTTTCAAAAACCGCAGTTAAAGGCCTGAAAGTCGGTGTGATAGGTGTATACATTGGCGACCGTTTTGGCGGATGGAATAATACCAAAGAACAAGTACAAAATTATAACAGGCTGATTCCGGTAGATGGATATGTTACACTGGATCTTTCTGCAGGCTATACATTCAAAAAAATATCGGTAATGGCAAAGGTTTCCAATGTTACCAATACATTCAATTACTATGTACATGAAAACTATAGTATCAACCCTATACCACCCACACAGTTAATGGCGACGATCACATACAAATTCTAAATACTAAAATGAATGTGCCCTGCCTGCTTCGTTGCAGCGCAGGGCACTTGCGTTTTGTGTGGTAAAGAGAGCTACACCAGTTTGATCGTTCAATAATTTTATGTGTTTCAATGTATAACTTTTTACAGCGGCTTAGGCGGAAGATTGAGACATGAGATTGCTGTTTTGATAGTACAAGCTGGCAAAATACAAACAAAGCGGATGCAAGCGTAGTGTTAGTGATTGGATGCAAAGCCAGTAGTGCCGCTACGAAGTATAAACATTTGCAACATGCCTTTTGCGCAGTTGTGTGGCCCACATTTGCTAAAAATAAGTAGACAAACCAAACTGAATTGCTGCCTGCCTGGAGGGAGGATTGCCTAATAGGTCTTGTTGCATTGTGTACCGGTAGTTGAACCTGAAAACGGTTTGCGGTGCCGGTCGCCAGCTGATAGCAGGAGTTATGGAGAAAACATCATCTGCTATGTTGCTGCCGGTAGATTTGAAATTGCCTTTGTTCCAATCAACATACTCTAATCTTACTGCGACATTAAAGACAGATTTATCGAAGCCAAATATTGGTTTTTTAAAAACGGGCTGAACCAGGTCTATAAAGCCACCATTTTGCTTTCTGCCGAATTGTTCGGTGTAAGTAGCGGGTATATCAACATGCACAAAGGAATACTCGGCGTTGATAATTGTATTAAGACGTCGAAGCGAGGTATTGAAATCTATGGCATACACATCGACTCTTCTTTTTTTGTCAAGTACAAATCCATCATCACTGAATTTGTTGTAAACGCCGCCCATATACGACAGGCCTAATTCACCCACCTTACGATTGCGCAAAGCAATTTTGCCGGTAAATAACATGGCTCCATTAAAACTTTCTTCGAAGCGATCCGCATTCTCTTTTGTAGCAGGCAGGAAAGTTTTGTTTTCTGAATTGTCTATTATTCGTTCATCGAAACCATTGGTTAGATAAGCTTCGTAAGCGTATACCCAATTGCTGCTATATTTTTTACCGTAAACACCGAAGCCTACGTTGCTGAAAGTAGCAGGTAGCATCTGTGTTGCTGAAATTGGCCTGTCAACAAACTCCCATTTTGGGCCGTCGTGATTTTGATTGAATGCACCTATAGGATTCATGATTATTCCAGCCCTGAAATTCAGTAAAGGTGCTATTTCGAAATCCACAGATGCAAATTCTATGTTGATCTCTTTTGCACCATCTTCAAACTCTATCTCTGTGAGAAATTTTAAGCGGTTAGTGATGGTTGAAGAAACAAATAGTGTAAGTCTTCGGAATTGGAACTGGTGACCTTCTGTTATGCCATCCTGGCCTACATATTGGTAGTTTGCTTCTACATAGCCGCCCAATGATACAGGCAGCTTGCCCATTTTTATGAAAGGACGTTCGTAGACCGCATCCATATTGAGTTTGAGTGTTCCAGAGTCTTTGGAAACTGTTCTAAGTAAATCGGGATCTATTTGTGCTGATACAGTATAAACCACTAAACAAAGCGCTGTCAGCAGGCAGGTATACTTCATGATTGTTTTCTTAGATCGATGAAAATTTCTTTGTTATTCACCGTTACGGGAAATGAGCGAAGGCTGGCATTTGCAGGACCCGTTGTGGCTATACCCTTGCTGTTAAATTCGCTGCCATGAGCGGGGCATTGAAGGTAGTCGCCGGATGCCTGTAATTCCGCTCCCTGGTGTGTGCACTGCATCCATAGCGCCGTATATTGATCGTGGCTAAAACGGTAAACACAAATGGGATACTTCAATGCCTCATTCCGAACTATTATAAAAGACCTGTAAGCACCTGAGTCTTTACCTTTTATCTTGAAATCTTCCGCAGTTAACGCAAGACCATCTTTTACCAGCGTACCTGTTGTATTAATTAATGCAGCGCAACCTGTTAGGAGCAGGGGCAAAGCGGACGCTGACAGGCAGGCTGCGCAACCTTTTTTGATAAAATTTCTTCTGTGCATAGTTTATGAGCGCTTATAATGATTCAAGAAATTTTATGAGTTGCTTTTTTTGATCGCTTGTCAATTGCTGAAAGTTTTGAGCGCTCTGCAATCCTTCGCCACCGTGCAGTATGATGGCCTGATCAATGGTTCTGGCCCTGCCGTCATGCATTAAGAACAGTTGCCCGCCCTGCGAGTTTTTTGACAGTCCTAAGCCCCATAATGCCGGTGTACGCCATTCTGAAGTGAGTGCCGTTCCCTCGGTATAATGATCATCTAAGGCGGGGCCCATATCGTGTAATAACAAATCGGTAAAAGGAAAAAAAGTTTTGTTTGAGAGGGCTGCAATTGGAAAGCTGCCAGTTGTTAATTCCGGGATGTGACATTTGCCACAATTAATGTCATCAAAAAGTGCTCTGCCAGCTTTTACATCGCGATCATTTTGCAATCGCTGAATTGGAGCCTTTAAAGTTTGTAGGTAAAAAACCACATCATGGACTGTTTGGTTAGCTACTTCCGGGTCCGCTTCCTGACCGTTGTATGTATTGTAATGTTCATAGGTTGAGTTTATGCCCATATCCTGGTTATAAGCATTTACGGTTTGCTGCATCAAGTCGTACACAGCCGCTTTTTTACCAAAGCGACCTATGTACTTATTGTTCCGTAAAACAGTACCTGGGCGTAGCAATAAGTATTGAGGAACTGTCACCCAATTGGGACGACCTGAAATACCATCCCCGTTTGAATCCTTTTCATCGGCCAGGGAAAGTAAAGTGGCATCTGAGACAGCTTCAAAAAAGCCGAGGCCCGTATTTGCAGGTGGCGTAAAACTGGAGGAGGTTGCGCCGGCTGGTATTTGCTCCGTTTGAAAACCAATAATACCTCTATGCTGTAGTTGCGGTCCTCCAAGGTGTAAGAACTGATTACCCAATGTATCACTTTGGCCAAACCTCGTAAGTGTAGTAAAGGGATGTCCTTTACCATCGCCCGCATGACAACTGCCACAGGAATTATTTACGAATAATGGGCCTAAACCGTTTGACTGACTGAAGATTTCATCATTAAAAGCTATATCGCCTCTAAGAAAGATCCTGTTTTGTTCAGACGTTAAGCCTTCAGCAGGGCCGTCCAATATGTTGTCGGCTGCTGGTGCACCTGGCATTAGCTTACTACAGGAGATGATGCCAGCGACAAATACCGACAATGTAGCGATCACCGCAAAGTGCTTCTTCATATTACAGTATTTACCGCAAATGTATACTGTAATTCGATTTATCGAATTTTATAGTTAGACTAATCTAATAATTTAGTTTTGCCAATGTTTATATCTTCGGGAAATGAAAGCGACACAGTTAAGTTTTACGGAAGAAAATTATCTTAAGGCGATATACTCCCTTTCTGAAAGAAGTGCATCATTTGATACTTCAACCAGTGAGATAGCCGAAAAAATACAGACCAAACCGCCATCGGTCTCTGACATGTTCAGGAAGCTAACTGAGAAAAAATTAATTACCTACGAAAAGTATAAACGCGTTCAATTGACCAAGACCGGTAAACAAGTTGCTATTCTAATCATCCGAAAACACCGTTTATGGGAAGTTTTCCTGCACGACAAGTTGCACTTTGCCTGGGATGAAGTGCATGAGGTTGCCGAACAACTTGAACATATCCATTCGGAAGAGTTGATTCTACGCCTTGAAAAGTTCCTTGGATATCCAAAGTATGATCCTCATGGTGATCCTATACCTTCTTCCAACGGTGAATTAAGGCCGAATCAGCGAGCGACGCTTTCAGAGGTGGAAGTTGGAAGGCAGTACCAGGTAGTGGGTGTAAAAGACAGCTCAAATGTTTTTCTTCAATACCTGCAGCAAATAAATGTTGGAATCGGAACAAAGGTGAGAGTAATTGAAAGAATTGCTTTTGACGACTCTCTGAAGATCAGCCTTAAAAAAGACCAACCCTTAACGGTGTCAAAAAAATTTTCAGATAACGTTCTTGTAACGTCTTAAATTACGATTCAAAGCTGAGCCGGCTCCAATTTAAACTTTCATTTTCTGTATTCTAATCGCATTTAGTATTGCTAGTAGCGCTACACCTACATCGGCTATTACAGCTTCCCATAAATTGGCAATGCCACCTGCTCCCAGGATGAGGACGAAAACTTTTACAACCATGGCCATGGTTATATTCTGCCAAACAATTCTTCTAGTAATGTTTCCTATTTTGATGGCTGATACTATTTTAGAAGGCTGGTCAGTTTGAACTACTATAACTACGGTTTCAATGGCAGCGTCGCTTCCCAAGCTCCGATTGCAATACATAACATTGCTTGGCGCCAGGCTTAACGTAGTTAAATTTTAATACTAATAGTAACATAAAAATTTCTACCATCACTTGGCCATATACCAGGTCCCGGATAGAAAGTTGGCCTTTTTGTAAAATATTGTTTGTCGAAAATATTGTTCACACCACCCCTTATGCTAAAGAAATACTTTGTGCGAAGCGAAGCATTAAAATCCCAAATTGAATAAGAAGGTGTAAATCCTCTTGCGCCGCTTGCAGGTGGAGTTATGGTATTTAAAGCGTCAGAAAATGTGGAGGAGGTGTAATTATAAAGAATAGTGCAACTAAATCCTTTGAATAAAATATCCAATCCATTCCTGGTTATCCATTCAGGCACAGCTTCCACTTTGTTTCCGGCAATTGATTTATTGGATGATCCATTTGAAACCTGGCCAGTTGAATATTTTGCATCTATAAAACCAGTTGATGAAAATAACCCGGCATACACGTTACGTGTAAGAGGAAATTTATATTGAACAAAAAACTCAATCCCGTTTGTCCTGCTGTCTCCAATATTTGTTTTGTAAGTATAGGATTGTCCTAAGTTATCCTGTAGCACGATAGTTCCTAATCGATTTTTATAAACCAGCCTGAAAAAGCTTACATCATATTGCAAACGTTTTAATATTTTGCCCCTTATTCCCAATTCTGCATTATAACCAAAGGCGTCTTCAAGGTCTTTGTCAATTTGCTCGTAGGTAGATGCAGGAACAATATCCTTAAATATCACTGGACGATAGGCCTGCGATATGCCGCCATACAAAGTATTTTCTTTATCAAGAGTAAATTGAGAGCTAAGTCCCAATAAAGCAAAACTGTGCTTGATAGATGTTGGTAAAGGATTAACGGTATAATATTTAATTATCCCGGTCATCTTTGAGTCACCATTTTCAAATCTTATCCCCGGTGAAACTGTCCATCTCTTATTAAGCTGGAAAATATTTTCAGCAAATAAAGCAATGTTGTTTGTTTTAAAATAAATATCCCTGCCAAAACCAGGCTCTACCAATGTCAGATCATAATCTACTCCGCTAGTTCCTTTACCTAATTGCTGGCGATGAAGATTATTGTTCATATAAGCCATCCCTGTCGCCAATTTACTTTCCATTCTGCCGATGACATAACGATGCATCAAACGCAGTTCAAGAGTTTTACTATTGAAACGATCAATATCTACCTGCCTGTTTTTGTATTGACCTGTTGTCCGATCTATAGTATCGGGTATATTCGCAAAAGCATCCAATTGAACACTGCTCCTGTTGCCAAATACACCTGACGCAGTTACGTTTATCTTGGTTTGTTCGGATAACTTCCAGTTCAGGGTTACAGAAGGAACATAAATATCCGGGCTGAAATAGTTACGACTCCTTGTACTCATTTTTGGATTTGCATAAAACATACTGTCATTTAAAGGGCCGGGGATATGATATAAGTATGTGCTGCGTCCGAGTTCTGCTTTCACAGACATATTTGAATTGATCTGGTAATTCAATTGAATGAACTGTGCACTGGCATCTGATTGACCGTTGTCACGATAACCATTTGATTGCCGACGATGATAATAAGCATAGTAAGAAAATTTTTTCTTTGCACCACCTATTGCATTGTAGCTGCTTAATAAATTGTATGAGCCAACGGTATTAATGCTTTCAAAAGAAAATGCACGGCTTGTATCGGGCTTTTTAGTTACATAATTGATAATGCCGCCGAATTGTGCCCCATATTGCAACGAGCCTGTTCCCCTGATCAATTCTATTTTTTCAAAACTTTCCATTGGGGCGCTATAATGGCTTGCCGGATAACCATACATATCAGAGTTGATGATGATTCCATTCTGCCGAATATTAAATTCCCAACTGCGATGTGGATCAAGTCCACGGGTTGAAATATTTAATTGATTGCCGCTGCCATCCATATCATAAACAAACACTCCGGGTATTTTTGAAAATAATTGTCGTCCTGTTTTGATTGCGATGTTTGCATTTGTACCTGCAAGATTGATAACCTCATTTTTTTTGCCACTGTTCAGAAAATTATTTTGTTCATCTGGCAAACGGCTAATATCCCTACGTTGCCATGCTCTGATGGTGACTTCTTTCAGATCATTGTGCGTTATAGTATCAGGTTGAGATTGCGCCTGTGCACATGAAGCGACAGCGATTGTAAACAGTGATATAAATAATCCATTCATAACGTATATAAAGTAAGAAAATTAAATGCAGCCGGTTTCTTTCCATTTGACATCAAAAAGGTTTTGAATAGCTAAGCCTGCTTCCCATCTCTTTTTTGTGTAGTTGATTGCAAGGTCAGTTACGAAGTATCCTTTTGCCACAATATTTTTTGTTTCATTAGCTGGTCTGTTTGCCATGTAGCGGTAATGGACAGTAGAAATGTGTTCAGCTTTGCAAAAAAGATGGGCAATTTCGTCTTGCACTAATGGCGATACTGGCTTGCACATGGCAAGCGCGTAAAAAAGTAGAAGTTAAAATGCAGTAGTAGTTTTCACATCAACTTCGGAAATTCGCTATATGTACGAGATGAAATTACTGACGGATTTTGACCCAAATATGTCTACACTTTTATTTTTTGTATTCGTACCGCATTCAGAATTGCCAACAATGCTACACCTACATCGGCTATAACGGCTTCCCACAAATTGGCTACACCACCTGCACCTAACACTAATACAATTGCTTTTACGACCATTGCCAGTATGATGTTTTGCCATACAATGCTTCTTGTTATTTTACCAATCTTGATCGCGGAAACAATTTTTGAAGGCTGGTCGTTTTGAATGACCACATCTGCTGTTTCTATGGTTGCATCGCTGCCTAAGCCGCCCATGGCAATGCCTGCATCTGCTAGGGCAACTACCGGCGCATCGTTTACACCATCGCCAACAAATGCTATGCGTTTTCCTTCGTTCTTTAATTGTTGCACTTTCTCAACCTTGCCTTCTGGTAGCAAATCTCCATACGCTTCATCAATGCCGACCTGCTTTGCGACATTGTCGACCACAGCCTGTTTGTCTCCCGAAAGCATTACTGTTCTTATATTAAGGCTGTGCATTTGTTTTACGGCTTCAACGGCATCTTCTTTTATTTCATCAGCTATAGTTATATAACCTACATATTGATTATTGATAGCGGTAACCACAATGGTGTCAACCAGCTTCTCCACTTCGGCTGGGTAGGTGATGTTGTATTTCTTCATCAGCTTTAAGTTGCCCGCCAATATTTCTTTACCATCTATCGTGCCTTTTAATCCGTGACCAGAAATTTCTTCAACGTTTGTGGCGGTAGTATTTCCAAGTGTATCACCTGCATAATCAACAACAGCTTTTCCAACAGGATGTGTGGAATTTTTTTCGAGTGTTGCAGTAAGGCGTACAAGTTCTTTTTCATCCATTCCAACGGGTACAATTTTTTGTACTTTAAAAACGCCTTTAGTTAGTGTGCCTGTTTTATCCATTACAATGGCATTCACTTTGGTCATTACATCAAGAAAGTTTCCGCCCTTAAATAATATTCCATTCTTTGAAGCCAGCCCAATACCGCCAAAATATCCTAAAGGAATAGACACTACCAATGCACAGGGACAACTGATAACAAGAAAGACTAAGCCGCGATACAGCCAATCGTTAAATACGTAATTGTCTACAAAAAAATAGGGAACGAGGACAACCGCCAGGGCAAGAAAAAATACAATCGGCGTATATACTTTTGCAAAGCGTGAAATGAATAACTGTGTTTGCGACTTTCGTGCTGTGGCATCCTGCACCATCTCTAAAATTTTGCTCAGCTTACTATCTTTAAACAGCGCTGTTACCCTCACTTCAGAAACGGTATTCAGATTAATCATACCGGCTAACACCTGTTCGCCTTTATATTTTGTATCTGGTCTGCTTTCGCCGGTAAGTGCAGCAGTATTGAATGATGAACTTTCAGAATTCAGCACACCGTCTAATGCAACCTTTTCACCAGGCTTCATTTGTATTATTTCTTCCAACTCAACCGTTGAGGAATGAACTTTAACGGGTTGCCCATTGCGCATCACGTTCACTTCATCAGGACGAATATCGAGTAATGCTTTTATGCTTGCTTTTGCTCTGCGAACCGCCGCATCCTGGAACCATTCACCGATTGTGTAGAATACCATTACGGCCACGCCTTCGGTATATTCTCCAATGTAAAAAGCGCCAAGCGTTGCAACGCTCATCAATACAAACTCGTTAAAAATATCGCCACGCTTTGCTTTGCGAAAAGCCATTACCAGTACACTGCCGCCGGCTAATATATAGGCAACAGCATTCACTACTAGATCCCATGGTTTGGGAAGCTTGTAATTAAAACCAAATTCAAGCAAGAGCAATGCGGCAAGAATTAGTAACGCTGTCAGAAGGTCCCAATGTTGCAACCATTGTGGTTTGTCTGTTTTTACTTTCGCACTATGCTCATGCCCGTCATCATCACTGTGAGCATTGCTTGAAATGTCCATTGTTTTTACAACAGCCTGATTTGAAGTTTTTTCAGTTGAATGTTCCTCGTACTTGTGTTCCATATTTCTTAATTAATAAAGAGTGAAATAACGCCGGTTAGAATTAATACTAAACCGGTAATAATACCTGCATTATGTTCCCATCTATGCCAGTTGAGTTTCAACAGGCCTTTATAAACTATTCGTACCCAAATCAGCATACCAGCAATGCTTACAAAAGAATATATGATTGCAATAGCGGCCATCATATACCAACCTTTGGCGCCTGCAAGTAGAAAATATGCTTCTATTTCCATGCAGGGAGATAGAAACATTGCGATTATTAATGTCCAAATGATAGTGCTTTTGCTTTTCTTTTTTATGGCATTTTGCTGTAAATGAAAATGATGGTGCTTATAATGTTGGCGAACAAAATACAACCCCATTAAAATTAAAATACAGGGAGCTATAATGCGGGCAAAGTCCTCGATATGATCTGCCAATCCACTACCAATAAGGCCAAGTAGTATGCCAATAATAACTGTGCTAACAACATGAGCCATGCCGGCGATAAAAGTAATCCTGCTTGTTAAAGCCAGCGACCAGCCTTCCTTTTTCCCAATAGCTAGTACAGGCAGCCAGTGGTTGGGGATAACTGCATGCAGCAAACTGATAATTAAACTACCTGTTAGGATACTAAACATTCACTGTGCTTATGATTTTTGCTTTTGTTGTTTCTTTAACCATAGTATAAAACAATAAGTATAATTGAAACTATCAGCATCATTTTGTGTGAAGTTGCCGTTACCTGAAAAAGTATCATTAATAACATCTTCTTCAAAGACACCTGTAAAAAAATATGCAATGGTATTTGCTGATTTTGTTTTCACGATTTTTTGTTTTTATAAATGTGATAAGGGTTTCCAAACCTTATTGTTGAAAAAGTTTTTAAAGTTTCATCGATGACTGTTTGCTTATTGCTGCTCTCTGTATCTAATACAACCTTCAGTTCTCCTCTTGATGAAATAGCACTACTTAAAACACCATCAATATTTGCCAACTTTTCGTTAACTGTCATGCTCACGGCACTTGCACTATAGGGGTCTGCAATACCCGTTACACTTGTAAGAAGATGAATGTTTATGTCGGTTATATTTGCACCGCTGTCTTTAACTACTTTTTCAATTTCATTTATTGATAACTCTGCCACTCTGTAAGACATTGAGATTTGCGCATTGCAATGCTCATTTTCTTCAATTATCTGTAACTGCTCTACTGACGGTAATGCTTTTAATTCTTCAGTAATTTTCGTGTTCCATTCATTGTTAAGCCCCGGCTTATTTATGTTTAAGAAAAGTTGTACTGCTTCCATAACTTATAAAGTTTTCACTGTTATTTATTCTTCTTCTTCACCACCTGATTTGATTTTTGAAAGAATGAAGTTTGCACCTTTCACAACCACTTTAGGCTTCCCCATACTTTCACCTAACGGAGTTATTTTTATGTAGCTTAATTCACTAACACCAGTAACTACTTCAACCATTTCAAAATGATATGTTTTTTGATTTGCCTCACCTTCTTTGCCGCCTTCCTTTTTTTCTTCCTGTGCCTCAGCTTCTTTAGGTTGTTCGTTTTTTTCTGCTGTTTCTGCTACTTCATCATCTACAACAAAAATGTAACTCTTACCTTCTGACTGTACTACTGCATCAATAGGAACTGCTGTAACCTGTTCACTGCCTGTGCTTATCAAAGCTGTAACATACATACCAGGTATTAAGCGATAAGTATTTGCATTCTCAATTATTGCATGGACCACTATGCCTTTACTTTCGTTTTCAAAAGATTTATTAACTCCATACACTCTGCCTGTAATTTCCCTATTGTCCTGATTGGTAAGTGTGAATGTAACTTTCTGCCCGTTCCTCACCTTAAATAAATCTTTTTCAAATACCGTAAGGTCACAATGTATTTGAGAGTTGTCTATGATTTCTAACAATGAGTTGCCGGGTTGAGCATAAGCACCTGTATTTACTACGATATGCCCTACGGTGCCACTTATAGGAGCATAAACATTTACCTGTGTTGCAATGCTGCCGTTTGATACTGAAACGGGGTTAATGCCTAACTGTCTTAACTGTGCTTCAAGTGTTGTTATTCTTGCTCTTTCAGTGTTGTAATTTGCCTGTGCTTCCTGTAGCTTTTTCTTTATGCCCGCCTGTGCTTCGTCTAATTCTTTCTGTCTTTCCAATTCTGCGACTGTATAAGAAAAAGCATTTTTAGCAGTTAAATAATTCTGCTGTATTGAAACCAAATCAGCGTTTTCAATTGTTGCCAAGGTTTGACCTTTTTTTACTGACTGACCTTCTATAACAAAAATCTTCCTGATAACACCACCGACCAAAACGTTTACATCTGCTCTCCTTTGTGGTGGAACTGCAAGTTCGCCACTTGCCTTAATTACGCTGGTTAAGTTCTTTAATTCAATCGTTCCAAACTGAATACCTACTGCATCAATCTGTGCCTGTGTTAGCTCAATACCTTCTTCGTCTCCTACTGATTTGGTAGCTTCATTTGTTTCGGTCGTTTTCTCTCCCGTTGTATTATTACCTGAACAGCTAACCAGTGTTGAGCCGGCAATTAAACATATTCCAAGCAATAAGTTTTTATATGGTAATGTCGTTGTAGCAATATTTTTATGGTTCATGTTATTCCTGACCTTTTAAGTATTTAAGATTTATTACCGCTTCATTTAATTGTTGCAAAGCCTGCAAGTATTGCAACTTTATCTGCATTGCCTGTGTTAGGTTTTGTATCATTTCAACATAACTGATTTCACCTTTACCAAAAGCAAATCTTGCAATACGTATCTGCTCGGTGGCTAATTTAATGCCGTCTGTTTGGTAATAATCAACTCGTTCTTTATGCTTCAGGTATTGTTGAGATGTATACTGGTATTCGGATGTTAGCTGCCATTGTGCTTTATTAAGATCTTGTTGTGCTATGGCGACGTTAAGTCCTTCTGCTTCTTCTCTTGCCTTGTATTGTTTTCTAAACAGTGCTATTGACATTCCTAATTCAACACCCGCTATTCGAGTATCGGGAAAGTAACTACGATCTATTTTAGCGGGGTCAAAACCTTTAATAACAAGCTGGTGCTTATAACCAATGGAAAACTCGGGCAGCCTTCTTGTCTTTTCTAAGTCTACTCTTGTAGTTGCTACATTTATGTTTTGTTGATGGTATGCTATTAAAGGATTTTGATTTGTAGCTGTATCCAAAGAAATGTATTCCGTTGGATAAAAAGTTTGGTCTGTAGTATCAATTGTTATGTCACCTGCAATGTTTGTTTGCTGTCTTATGAGTGTTTCATAAACTCTTAAATCGGCAAGAGCTTCTTTTTTTTGTAGCCTTATTTCAAAGGATTGGTTTTGCGCTGTGAGCCTTTCGAGGTTTGACGTTTCACCTACTTTAAAACGGATTTCTGCTTTGTTATAAAAATCGCTGTAAATGCTGTCTAAATAGTTAAGCAACCGTAGCCTTTCAGATGTATATAGATAATTGTAGTAAGCAAGTTTTATGTCTCTTACCACTTCTGCCTCCGTTACTCTTTTATTGGCTTCTGCAAGTTTTGTCTGCTGCTCATAAACTTTCTTCTGTGTCCTATAAACTTTAGGTAAAGAAAACGATTGAGAAACACCAATGGAGTTATCAATGTTGCCACCACTGGTTGGATCTTGTGTCATACTGAAGTTTGTTTTTGGCAGGTCAACAGCCGAACCTTGTAAGATTGTGGTTTGCTGAATTTCCAAGCCGGAACGGCGAAGCAGTAAGTTGTTTGTTTTTGCCTGTTGTATGAGATTGGTTAATGCAGGATTTGTGGTTTGTGCATTTACATTTCCTAACTTGAAAATGCAAAAGAACAGTAACAGCAAGGATATTTTGTTTGCCTTTATTTTCACCATTCCTGTATTCAATTTTTTTGATGCTAAAACGTATAGACTCGGAAGGACAAACAGTGTAAGTAATGTTGCGGTAAGCAAACCTCCTATTACTACGGTAGCTAAAGGCTTTTGCACTTCACCACCTGCACCTGTAGTTAATGCCATTGGTAAGAAACCAAGTGAAGCAACTGCAGCCGTCATTATTACCGGACGTAAACGAACTTTTGTGCCTACCATCACCCGTTTGTTTATATCTTCAATTCCTTCGTTTTTAAGTTGATTGAAGTAACCAATAAGCACTATCCCATTTAACACTGCAACACCAAATAGTGCTATAAAACCGACACCTGCTGAAATGCTGAATGGCATTCCTCGTATTAGTAAAGCAAACACACCACCAATAGCTGAAAGTGGAACGGCAGTAAAGATTAATAGTGTTTGTGGTATTGATTTGAAGGTGATATAAAGTAATATAAGTATTAGTAATAATGCAGCCGGAACTGCAATTGATAACCTTGCTTTTGCTTCCTTTAAGTTTTGAAACTCACCACCATAAGTAAGGTAATAACCTACAGGAAGTTTTAATTCTTTATCTAATTTCTCCTGTATTTCCTCTACTGTGCTTTCAACGTCTCTACCTCTTGAATTGAAGCCGACATAAATTCTCCGCTTACCGTTCTCTCTTGATACCTGTGCGGGTGCATCTTTAAATTCTATGCTTGCAACCTGGTTCAGTGGGACTTTATTACCTGATGGCAATGGTATGTATAAGTTTTCAATGTTTCTTATATCTTCTCTTAATGCCCGTTGTAACCTCACCACCATATCAAACCTTTTTTCGCCTTCAAAAACAACGCCTGTAACATTGCCTGCAAAGGCAGTTTGTAAAATGGAGTTTACATCACTGATGCTTAAACCATATTGCGCCATCTTATCACGATCGTATTCTACTGCCACTTGTGGCAATCCCGCGACCTTCTCAACAAATGGCTCACCGACACCATTAATAGGTGTAATGATTTTTGAAACTTTTGTTGCCTGTTGCGATAAAATATCAAGGTCATCACCATATATTTTAATGGCGACATCTTGCCTGATACCGGATAAGAGTTCATTGAAACGCATTTGCATCGGCTGTGTTATTTCTACCCGAATGCCTGGCAATATTGATAATGCCTCTTCCATCTTCTCCATCATTTCTTCTCTTGTCTTTGCGCTTGTCCATTCACCCTTATCTTTCATGGCAACCATCATGTCTCCCCTCTCAACTGGCATAGGGTCGGTAGGGATTTCAGCACTACCAATTCTTGTAACTACCTGCTTCACTTCAGGGAATTGCTTCTTCAAAATCTTTTCTGCTTTTGAAAACATATCAACTGTTTGGGTTAAAGATGTTCCCTGTGCCATAGAAATTTCTACTGTTAAATCACCTTCTTCTAATGTTGGTATGAACTGACCACCCATGTTATTAAACACGATGAGAGACACAATAAATAAAGCAAAAGCTATCAGAACTGTTGTAACCTTCCATCTTAATACTGTACGCAATGCTGGTTCGTAAACTCTATGCAATGCATTCATAATTTTGTCTGAAATGTTTTTCTTGTGAACTGTTGTTTTGCTTAAAAACAATGCACTCATCATAGGAACATAAGTAAGCGAAAGTATGAAAGCGCCTAAGATGGCGAAAGCCACTGTTTGAGCCATTGGCTTAAACATCTTGCCTTCTGTTCCTATTAGTGCGAAGAGTGGTAGGTAAACTATAAGTATAATGATTTCACCAAAGGCTGCACTGTTTCGAATTTTAGATGATGCTGTATACACTTCATCATCCATTTCGGTCTGTGTTAACCGTGGTTTGCCTGCGAATAAATTGCTTTCTGTGAGCCTGAAAATAATAGCTTCAACAATAATTACTGCACCATCTACAATCAATCCAAAATCTATAGCTCCCAAACTCATTAAGTTTCCTGATACGCCAAAGGCTTTCATCAATGCGAATGCAAAGAGCATTGCCAAAGGAATAACCGATGCAACCAATAATCCTGCTCTCCAGTTTCCTAAGAGTAGCACCAGTACAAAGACCACAATTAAACCACCTTCCAGTAAGTTCTTTTTTACTGTTCCAATGGTTCTGCCTACTAACTCCGTCCTATCGATAAATGGTTCTATAACTACACCGTCGGGTAAAGACTTTTGGATTTGTTTCATCCTGTCTTTTACATTGGCAATTACCTTGTTGAAATCTTCTCCTTTTAACATCAATGTAATACCTGCCACTACTTCCCCTTCACCGTTCCTCGTAACTGCCCCGTACCGTGTAGCACTACCGAACTGTACTGTTGCAACGTCTCTTACCAGTATTGGAATGTTGTTCACTGATTTAATTACAATTCTCTCGATGTCGGCCAAAGATTTTACCTGTCCTATTCCCCTGATGAAATAAGAATTGCTACGTTGTTCGATATAGGAACCGCCCGTATTTGCATTGTTGTTTTCCAATGCCGTGTACAGTTCGGGTATTGTGATGTTCAGCGAATTGAGCCTGTCGTTGTCTACAGCGACTTCATACTGCTTCACATAACCTCCCCAGCCGCTTACCTCTGCAACACCTTCCACACCTGCTAATTGGGTTCTTACTACCCAATCTTGTAAGGTTCTTAAATCGGTAGCGGAATATTTGTCTTTGTACCGGGGCTGTGTATGGATGGTGTATTGGTAGATTTCACCAAGACCGGTACTAATAGGTGCAAGTGATAACCTGCCCATTCCTTCAGGAATTACTTCCTGTGCTTCTTTCAATCTTTCACCTACCTGCTGCCTTGCCCAATAGATGTCTGTATTGTCGTGAAAAACCAGTGTAACTACTGAAATGCCCGACCGGGAAATGGAACGTTTTTCTACCACATCGGGAATGTTTGCCATCGCCAATTCAACCGGTGCTGTAATAAATTGTTCCACCTCCTGCGCTCCTAAGTTGGGAGCCTGTGTAAGTATCTGTACCTGGTTATTTGTAATATCAGGCACTGCATCAATAGGTAGCTTTGATAGTGAATAGCTGCCCCAAATAACCAAGCCTAAAATAAAAAAGCCTATAACGAGTTTATTTCTTATAGAGAAATGTATAATCCTGTCTAACATCAGATAACCTTCTTTGATGAGTAAATGCATGATTTTACAGCCTAAAGAGGCTGAAAACATAGAAACGGAAAATGGGAAGGTTATACTAACTGCGGAGGTTGCCAGATGGGTAAGGCAATTGAAAAAAGACCAGAATGTATAAAGCTGGTTTGGTGGCCACTTAAAGACAATAGCGGCTGAGATGCGACTGCAAGTGATTGATTAAGGGAGAACCCGGCACAACAGGAACACTGGCAGAAAGGTGAGCAATCGTCGGCTTGTTGATGACTGTTTGAAGTAGCTCTTTTGGTGATTATATTTTTTTGTTCATGATCGTTTAGCGCATCGTTCTGGTCAGCACAGGGCATTACGCTAAGTGCCAAAACAAGAAAAGCCATTATGAACGCAAAAAACTTCATCGCCGCAAATGTAAAGGATAGATTTTGAACTTTTTGTTTATGGGTTTCACCGGTAACCATAGTCAACGACTATTTCCAAATATTTTGTTAACCATCTTATGGAATAGGCATGTCACTAAAATTCAAAATATCGTTCCAAACACAGGACTTTATCTTTTGCATCAGACTATATCGAGTATGGAATTTTATTTGCCATTTGCATCAACGGACAAAGCGGTATATGGGTCTAAGTTGATATTAGTTACGTTATGGCAAAAAGCTGTGAATATATGGAGCTACCTTTTATCGCCTGCATCCTCAGCGAAGGAAAGTAGATTCATCATTTCGCGAAGCCTGGAACGGACACTAGTGCCATAGCGGTACTCAATTTGTTCGCTGGTGAGATTGGTGGTAATAATGGTTTGAAGTCCATGGCTGATAAAGTAATCGTACCTGCCGAGCAGGATATCTTTCATAGGTGACATTTGGTTGCCGTAGTGGTTGACATTGTACTCGAGACCAAGGTCGTCGAAGATGTAAGTTTTAGGTTTATCCCTGTCGTAATCAAAGGAATGCCGAGTATAGTGTAAGATAGTGGAGGGGCCATCGACTTCGACTTCGTAACTGATTTCGCGGCAGGATTTTACCCAGGGACGTTCTTTACTACCCGGGATGGTGGCGCATAATTTTACAAGGGTAGTTTTTCCGCAACCCACCGGGCCAGAGAGGAGTAGGCCTGCATTTAAGCGAATGTTCAATTGTTTTGCCGCGGTTTCATCTTTTAAATACCAGGCAAGCAGGATTACAATGGTTGCCACATCTGCCGAATGCAAGCGGAACTTCAGGCCATAGCGTTCCTTGCCTTTAAGATCGAGAAAAGCCCAGAGCCAGGTATAGTTGATAGTGCTGTCAATGCTATTTAAAATATCGGGGACCGCGATGTCCCGCAGGTGCTCGATTACAACCTGGTGGAGTGTATCCATGGTTCATTGGTTGATAGGTTAATTGGTTGATTGGGGTAATTGGTTGATTGGTTGGTCGGTTGATTGGTTAATTGGTTGGGTCCTTCGACAAGCTCAGGGTGACAGTAGGATTAGTTAATTGGTTACTTGGTTAATTAGTAATTGGTTAGTTGGGTTTACAAAGGGGAAGAGTATTTGCCATTTGCGGGATGCGGTGGCTGGTGCTGGATTAAGGAGGAATGCTCTATCGGGTTATTACTATTGATTTGTCGCGGTGCCTGATGCCAGGCATTCAGGATCCATTTGCGGGCTGCAGCTTGCCAATCTACTATGGGATTTGTTCCACCGAGCTCCAGCCGATTGCAGTATAATGGGCAAAGAACTTGGCTCCCTCAACAAGACCTGGAACTTCTTTAAGTGGTGGAATGGCTTCTTTTTGAAGTGACAGGAAAAAAGCATTCACCTGTTCAGCCGTTGGAACATTTAGAACGATTTCACCGGAATAGATTTCTTGTGAACTTTCCGCCGCAACAGTTTTTTTACTATGATTTAGAAGGAAAATTTTTTGCCCGGCCGTAGTTAGCTCATCTTCCTTTTCAATGTTTTTTTCTGTTTGTAAAATGGGAGGGGGAGCGACATCTGTCTCCCTCTTTATAACCTCTTTAATATCTTTATTAATAGAGTGGCCCAGATTCGGGACAGGTAGTTGCCCATTTTCGGGACAGTACGTGTCCTTATTTTGGGACAGTACGTGTCCCGCTTTTGTTTCGGTTTGCCTGACCCGATGATGAACTTCTATTAATGGAGGATCTTTAAGTTCTACTTAGCTTGTAACGAATTTAGTTTATCATTCATTTCCATTAAACCTGCTTTTGCTAGTAAGTCATTTGATAAATCTTTCAATTCTGCATTTACATCTTTACCCGCAACATTTAAAATTCCATCTTGCACCTCTTGGGCAGAGGCAAGGCCAGCTTCAATTACTTTGCTTAAAAGCAGTACATTCTTACGTGGTACCTGCATTGTTATCTTAACCGTTTCATTCATTCCCGGTGAGGCTAATAAAGTCTCATAGACCAGTGACACATCTTTTCCTGAAAGCATCGTATTTTTTTTAATGGTGATTGGTTTTATTCAAAATAAATCTACTTCACTATAAATACCATGACCTGTTCAATTTTTGATCAGGTCTTTGTATTGCTTGAACGCCCGCCTACTTTCGTCCTTGTCAAAATGATTTGTGAACAAGAAAACGTGTGTTATGACTATTCAGCAGGCTAAAGAAATCGACATCGTAGATTACCTGTCGCAGCAGGGACACCAGCCTGCCAAAATCTCCGGCCAAAATTATTGGTATCACTCACCTTTACACGTAGAAAAAAATCCTTCCTTTAAGGTTAACAGGAAGATGAACAGGTGGTATGATTTTTCCGAAGGACGAGGCGGAAACCTGGTAGATTTTGGTATCAGCTATCACCAGTGTAGCATTAATGATTTTTTAGACAAAGTAGCTGTCTACAGTGGCTACATTCCATCTCAAAAAGTCAGCGTTCAACTAAATTCTAACGCTGACAATGACAAACGAATTTTAGTTCTTTCAGTTGCACCAATCAGTTCTGTTGCATTAAAGTCCTACCTCCGTATAAGAAAGATTACACGTGACGTTGCAAGTAAGTATTGCAATGAAATAACCTTCAGTATCGGTGAGAAATCCTACTATGCAATTGGATTCAAAAATAATGCAGGCGGTTACGAATTGCGCAATCAAAATATGAAAGTGAGCAGTTCACCAAAAGATGTTTCTTTCATAGAAAATAATGCCAAAAAATTGATTGTATTTGAGGGGTTTTTCAACTTCCTTTCCTATCAAACTTTGTATCACAAACAAGATCAGGAGCCAGCTAATTTCCTGGTATTAAATTCTGCCAGTTTTTTTGAAAAAAATCTCTTCAAAATGCAGTCATATGAGAGAGTTTTTTTGTATTTGGATAATGATAAAACAGGTCAAAAAATCACCGCATTGGCTCAAGCCCGCGACAAAGAAAAGTTCTTGGATCAGCGGCATTTATATTCCAATCACAAAGACCTGAATGACTGGCTGGTGAACCGGGGTCAAATTCAAAGGCTACGCATTTAGCAACGACATCCATTTTTTTCCTGTCGGCAACCAGGTGATTTTTTAACTGAGTTTAATAATGCCATGGCAGGGGAGCGGAATAAGGGCGACCTGTTACACCGCCACCGGCAAGATGTCCCGTCGTCACACGCCGGCATCTTTTTGCCGCATTTCCTCCGAAGTCGGAAGCGGATGCTTAAGCAATCAAACCATTAATTGATATTGTAAATGAGTAAGTGATGAAGGATGAAACACCCATAAGGAATAAGATCCTGCATGTAAGGTTTACACCGCTTGAATGGATAATAGTACAAAAGAAATTTGAACAATCAACTTGCAGGAAGGTGAGTGAGTTTGTGCGAAAAAGATTATTGGATAAACCAGTAACTATCTACCATCGAAACAAATCGCTCGATGATTTTGCCACTGAAATGGTGCTCCTTCGCCGGGAGTTAAATGCCATTGGAATAAACTACAATCAACAGGTAAAAAGGCTGAACAGTATGAACGATTATACTGAGGTTAAAAAGTGGTTTATTATGCATTCTCCAACAGAGCAATTATTACTCAAAAAGGTGGAAGAAATCAATGCTAAAATCGCCCAAATAAATGACCAATGGTTGCTATAATAAAGTCGAGTGGAAGTCTCAGGAATGTGCTGCATTATAATGAAAATAAAGTGAAGCAACACCAGGCGGAACTCATTCACTCCAACAATTACTTAAAACATGCCGATCAACTCAGTTTAACAGATAAGATTCGGACATTGGAGAAGCTTAATTCACTTAATGAAAGAACAAAGTTAAAGACCGTTCATATCTCGCTGAACTTTGATCCTTCAGAGAAATTGCAGAAGGAAGTATTGCAGCAAATAGCAGATAGGTATATGGAGCAAATTGGTTTTGGTGAACAACCCTATCTCGTTTACCAGCATCACGATGCCGGCCATCCTCATTTGCATATTGTATCCACCAATATACAAAAAGATGGCAGCAGGATTAAAATGCAGAACATCGGGCGCAATCAATCAGAGAAAGCAAGAAAGCAAATTGAACAGGAGTTTAAACTGGTGCAGGCAGGTAAACAGCAGTTATCGCAAAGGGCAGGAGTGCAGCCCCTCGTTGCACAGCGTGTACAGTATGGAAAAACGGAAACACGGCGGGCTATCAGCAATGTCCTAAGCGTGATTTTACCACACTACAAATATACTTCTATGCCTGAGTTGAATGCCATCTTGCAGCAATACAACATTCTTGCAGATCGTGGTAAAGAAAACTCCCGCATTTTTAAGAACAATGGCCTTGTTTACCGCATACTAAATGAACACGGAGAAAAAATTGGTACACCCATAAAAGCCAGTGCTATTAATAATAATGCGGGCATGCAATACCTGGAGGCGAGATTCAAGGAAAATGAAATACTGAAACAGCGGCATAAGCTCCATGTGAAAAACACGATTGAACTTTTGCTGCGAAAGCAGGCAAATGCTTCGCTGGCGGCTTTCGCTGCTGCTTTAAAAAAAGAGCAAGTCATGTTGGTACAAAGACAAAATGTAACAGGCCTTGTGTATGGGTTAACATTTATTGATGTTAGAAACAAATGCGTTTTTAACGGCAGTGATATTGGTAAAGAATATAGTGCGGCTTCCATCATGTCAAGACTGGGTATCAGCCAGCAACAACATGTTCCATTCCTGGCGCCAACAGCAACAGATGGCTTTGATACATTAACCGTGAAAAGAAGTGCATATGAAAACATGACAGAAACAAAGCAAACGCGATCGACAGAGAAGGATTTTGCGATCAAGGAAATTATAAAGCCATTAACGGCCGAAACAAATGAAAGTCTTGCTTATGAATTGAGGCAGGAACAAACGAGGAAACGAAAGAAAAAGCTGAGGCAATAACGCTAATAACAAAATATATTATATGCATACGGGAGAGAACGAACAAGGCCTGAAAAAGGTAATGGACCTTACAAGATTGATTGCTATTGTCGTGCTGCTTTTGCATTTTTATTATGAGTGTTACCGGGTATTTGTTGACTCGCATTTAACCAGCGAAATATCGGACCAGCTGCTGAAAAATATAGTCAAAACAGGCCTTCTGCAAAATAGCGCGAAAACCAAATTAGTTGCACTTGGATTTTTGTTGCTATCAGTGTTGGGAATAAAAGGAAAAAAGAGTGAGAAGTTGCAGTATAAAACTGCTTGTTTTCGAATTGTTGCGGGAAGTTTTTTTTATTTTTCAACAAAACTGTTGTTTGATATAGAACAATTAAATATTGAAGCCATAGCTACCGCTTACATGCTGTTTACTGGTCTTGGTTTTATTTTGATAATGACGGGAGCCGGATTGCTTACCCGCATTATCAAACACAAATTAAATCCCGATGTTTTTAATAAAGCCAACGAAACTTTTCCACAAGAAGAAAGAATCCTAAGGAATGAACATTCAATAAACCTGAGAGCGCAATATTATTTGAAGGGTAAGAAAAGAAATAGTTGGATCAATATTATCAATCCCATGCGTGGCTTGTTAGTGGTGGGTTCGCCTGGCTCAGGAAAAAGCTTTTTCGTGGTCGAGCATGTTATTCGACAGCATATTGAAAAAGGCTTTGCCATGTTCATTTACGATTACAAATACGATGATTTAACTCGGCTTGCCTATAACCACCTGCTAAAACACCTGGATAAATACCCTATAAGACCCGCTTTTTATGTGATCAATTTTGATGAACCTTCTTTTAGCCATCGCTGCAATCCACTGGATCCAAAAAATATGCATGACATTACTGACGCAGTTGAAGCTGCCAGGGTAATCTTGCTGGGATTAAACCGTTCCTGGATAAAAAGGCAGGGAGATTTTTTTGTGGAATCCCCAATTAACTTTTTGATTGCCCTGATCTGGTTTTTGCGGAAGTATGAAGACGGTGTTTACTGTACTTTACCACACGTAATCGAGTTGATGCAGGTGGATTTTGAAAAGCTTTTCAGGATCTTAAAAACAGAAAGCGAAATAGAAGCCTATATAAGCCCGTTTATTAGCGCCATGGCAACTAACTCTCTTGAGCAGCTCGAAGGGCAGCTGGATGCTGCTAAAATTAGCCTGGCACGCCTTTCTTCGCCGGCTTTGTATTATACCTTGTCGGGAAACGAGTTTACTCTTGATATTAATAACCCAAAGGCTCCTAAAATTATTTCCCTGGCCAATAACCCACAAAAGCAGGAAGTGTACGGGCCCGTCCTCAGTTTGTACATGACAAGGATGACCCGGATCATCAACCGCAAACAGCAGCAAAAATGCAGTCTTGTCATCGATGAATTTGCCACGCTTACTTTTCTCGGTTTTGATACGCTGATTGCCACCGGAAGAAGCAATAAAATAGCCACTACATTAGCTATACAGGATGCCAGCCAGTTAAGGATGAATTATGGCCGCGAGCTGGCTGATGTTATTGTAAATATCTGTGGTAATATCATTGTTGGCCAGGTGGGTGGTGAATTAGCAAAACAGGTGTCAGAGCGTTTGGGTAAAACCTTGCAGGAAAGAGAAAGCATTTCTATCAATAGCAGCGATACTTCTGTATCCCGCTCAAAACAATTGGAAGTTGCCGTTCCGGTGAGTACCATTTCTGCACTTTCTTCGGGTGAGTTTGTAGGCATGGTGGCTGATAATCCCGATGAACCTATAGCCTTAAAAACCTTCCATGCAAAAGTCGTAAACGACAAGAATTTGTTGCATAAACAAAAGCAATCTTTCGTTGCTTTACCCCAGGTTAGAAAAGTTGATCAAAAAACCATTCACGACAATTACGAAATCATCAGGCAGGATATCAGGCAGTTGGTTGAAATAGTGATGAACCAGGTTTTAAATGATCCTTTGCAGTAATTCCTATAAAATAAATGAAACCTAACCTTCGCGCCGGCAATGTAGGGAGCAAGTGATTTTAGATGAATGACATATTGAAAGCTGCAGTTATAAAAAGTAGTGATAAAAAGCCAGAATAAATTTAGATAAAAGGATGAAGTTTGATATGTTTACTGTTGAAATACCCTATTCAATAATTTATCACAAAACCATTAACTTAAACAAAACCCCGTTCGACCCGAAATTCCCTCTTTTCAAGACTTGCTCTTTTTTCACCATATGCGCTGGTAAAAAGTATATTTTTTTAATAAGGATTTACTGGATTTCTATATTTGGCAGTGTGCTGTTGCTATAAGCTTAAAAGTAAACCATATATACCTTAATCCATATATATGGGACTGAGCTGGCGTAGCTGTAGCCGGTAAAAACATTGTTATTGGTCGCAAGGTTTCGTTTAAACACATGAAAATGCTACAATGGACAACCCTGGAAACCCACCACTTATTCCAGTTAACCTTATTCGGGTGTAGTTAATTTGACTTGCTTTTAAAGTACATTTCTAAGTTATCCTAAAATAGAAATAGCACCATATCAGCAAAGAAAAATATATTTTGCCGAATTGTTGCTTTCGCCGCTAGTTCATTATTAATTTCCATAGCCGATACAATGCCTTTTGCAGCGGCTTCAATTTTTTCCGGATGTTACCAATACCTGGAAAGTTTCCGGAATACTCAGACCAGAAAATGCTAACAGCCCAACTTAGTACTGGCAACCCAAATGGAATTTTTGAGTAACTGATCGACTGGCCTAATGTAATGTGTACAGCGTAGCTAATTGAAGTAACACACAGTGCAATTAAATAATAAGTAAATTTCTCTTTTTGCCTTCTATGTTCGCTGCGTACGTCTCTTTGATCTTCCATGATTATATTAATTATTGTTTATTAAGGGTCATCGATTTTAAGGTATATAATTACATCTTGCCTAGTTTTTCATGTAATATTTCATAACGCTTTCCTTCGTGATTGAAATGGTTTTACAATGCTTACGATTGTACGGGAACTCCTACTACAGCATTACACGTAGTATTTCATCAATTAATAACCAGTTCCGTTGTTGTGATGCTTGGGAAATTCTCGCACCAGGTTCATATTCACATTAGATTACGCTCTCAATAATTATACTAATACTTACTTAACTACCAAAAAAATGAGTGGCTTTTTGAACCCGATTGTTGAAATAAATTCTTTGGATTCAGGAATATTAATATCTGCAGAGAAAGCGTATCTTTTAGAAAGGTCAAATTTTTATTGCCCGGATTTCAATCAAAAAGACTCGCAGCGAATTCTTTTTGTAAAAAAATCAGTTGCTGATAATTACTTTTTTAGCCATAGAGCAAATTTTAGTCATATAATTTCTGGAGAGACATTGCTACATAAATCAGCCATCAAATGGTTGCTAAGTCAGACTGAATATGAATTGCCAGGTGGTGGCGAATCTATAGTGATTCAGTTAGAAAAGGAGAAGTCCGTAGGCGAATTTAATTTGATAAAGGGGATAAGACCGGATGTGAAATTAACGGCGATAAATGGCTCCGAATATGCTGTTGAAATTGTCGTTACTAATGATATTTCGGGTAATAAACAGCAGCTTATAAATAACAGCGGATTAAAAACTATTCGGGTCGATTTGTCGGAATTTTATGAAGCTTTTAAAAATGAGTGTCGGACGGATTTAGAATTTATTAACTTCCACTTAGAAACCCTTCTAAGAGATAAGAAATTAAAAAGCTGGGTTCCTAATCCCAATCTCATACCCGAGTCGGTTGAATCAGGCAATTCTTCTTGGTTGGATGCAATTTTAGCAACTGCTGCCGTTGGCGGAATAATTTATTTATTGAAAATGTTTTCAAAACCTAGTCGAAGGATGCGTTTTTGATGTTCCCCACTAGCGCATGTCTTGAAGATATACTGGCTCAGGCCTGTGTTTGCCAATACTGGTGTAGGCCTGTATTCTCTCGCTGGCTTCCCCGGCCAGTGCAGCTTCGTTACTTGGCTACCAATAAATTTATATAAGAAAATAGCAGTTTGTTAGACACTCTGCCGCCGCTGACTTACAAAAACGTCCCTCGATGATTCGACAATAAAGGATATCCTTCAACTGCATATCTGTCTAAATACGTTCTGTTCTTTGATAACCACAGACAGCAAAAAAATCGATCAAATTATCTCATTTTTGAAATCCGCGACAAGTTGCCGGGTAACAAGGTGAAACTTTTTTTCGATCATGGGATCGTCAACAAGCATTTGCTTGAGTTCAAAGAACTTTAGCCATTCCAAAAAGGTTTTGAATGCTTTCTCCGAGGTCGGAGTTAAGAAGAAAGAGCTCTCCCAATAATATTTATCTAGTTCGATTCTGTGTTTACAAATATTAGCCTCAAAACTTACTGAATCTTCCTTTTTTCGTCTGTCAATTATCATTTGTAACTCAACAATCCTTGAATGGATTTCGAGAATCTTAGATGCCTTGAGTTCATAGTAATACCGTGATCTTACCTCTCTCTCTTTAAGGCGGTAATCAGATATTGTCTTAAGAATATAGCCAAGCAAGCCTAACAAAACCGTAAGCTGCGACCAGTAATTAATAATAAAATTCGCGTTCAATTTGTACTATTTTAATTTACCCGTTGTTATTAAAACGAGGGCCGTTAATCCAAGCAAGGCCCAGCCTCCGCTTGATGAATTATTACTAACTGGTGTGATTTGTTGTTGTAGAGTTAATGGCATTGGTTTTGAAATTTTGTGTTGCGGAATAGCCAAAGCAAAAGGAATACTAAATTCCCCTTCACTGTATGCTATTTCTGGTACTTGCTGAGTGCTTCGCTTCTTTAATTCCTGGGGCAAAATTTTAACCAACCGTTTAATAAAAATGGGCTTATAAACGTCAGACTTTGCATTAGTAGAATTTTGAGGAGTGCGCTTGTAAAGTATCCCCCACTAGTACTTTCGTAGGAATAGTGTCCCATTTGAGTAGAATGCAATATTATCTTTCCATGTGGAGAGTTGACGATATACCTATCGAATAGATCCCTGGCTTCATATTCACCGTCAAAAGAGTCGTATTCTTCAACGAATTCAGGAACACCAGAAATTCCAGGTGCTATATATGTTCTGCAAGCATCAATGATTATGAGTTGCCGCAAACTCTTATTAACAAAGAATAAATCTTCAATACTCTTGTCGTTCAACGACAACATTCTTTTCCTGTTTTGGCTGGTAAATCCATGCCCCGAAAAATAAATGAAATTGTATTCTGTTCGAGTTGAATGGACTTCTTTAGAAAGTTGTTCAAAAGTTGGGTTTGATAGAATGACTATTTCATTAGGAAACCACGTTCCACCCTTATCAGAAAACAAAAATTGCTTCATATTTTTCAAATCTTCTGCCACACCATACAGGTAGTTGGTAGCACCTGGGCACCCAATCAAAATCGCCTTTCGGATTATCGAGTTTCTCATTAAATTAATCGCTTAAATATATAAATTAAAGATCACCACTTTACCAAAAGCCTAATAAAGCTGTCATTAGATCGTATTTGTTAGTTTTAGTTACACTAACACCAAATTATTTTGTTTTTCCTAATAATGAAATGGCTTTTACACCCAACAGTTCGCCATACAGAAGGAAAAAGATCTATTTTGTTATTATTCAGGACTTCAAATTTCCAATTTGGTTTTGCTTCTTGCAAAAGGTTTAATTGAATGATACTCTTACATCCGCATGGACATTCGAAAGCAATCTGCCATGGTTGATTAGGCGCACCTATTATGTAAATTGTCTTTTTTCGGAACGATCCGGGTACGTCGGTTACATATTTTATTTTGTATTTTGGTTCGAACCACTGAATTAATTCATGAAAAGTTTTATTAAACCACTTCATATAATTTCCGGCATTTCAATAAATGGCATCATATCACCGCGCCCTACTTTTTTTCTTAAATAACTATCAATAACGAATTTATCTTCACTTACATTAACTATATAAGCCTCTGTTATATCAATTGTTGATAAAGCATAATGCTTATTTGGCTCAGCTTTATATGAATGGATACGGTTAAGGAATTCATTTACCGCGTGACTGGCGATATTCATATTAACACTAATGACAGCTGGATTATTTACATTGACATTTTTTATGTAAGCGTTCTTTTTTAGATTTTCAAATTCTTCCGCATTTTTGCGGTATTGACCTGCAGCAAAAACGTCCTCCATAGTATATACACCGCGTGAGATTAAAGATGACTTTGCAGGCTGTATGTAATGAACAGACGCACAAATCTTTTCTATACCTCCTTTTCCATCAGCTTCTAATTTGACACCTAGATCAAAATAAGGAATAAGATAAAATGCACAAAGTTGATTTAATAAATATCGCCCATCAACGCTATCCATGCAACCAAAAATGACATCGCATTCAATAAGTTGTCGCAAAGTTTTAATGTCATCATAAAGATTTTTTTCGCAAGATGAAACTATTGTTCCGAGTCCAATTTTATTTATTACTTCCGCAATTATTTCAACCTTTGGCCTTTTAGCCTCAGCATCTTTATGAGTCGTATTTAATATCCTATTTAAATTTTTGTATTCAACAATGTCTGGATCTACCAAAACAATGTTTCCAACCCCTAACCGCACCAATTGCTCAATTACTGGACTTCCCGTACCTGAACATCCAACTATTCCGATTGTCATTTTCTTCAACTGCGAATATGTTCTTTCACCAAAAGTCTGAATGGTTCTTGCTGAAAACTTATCCATGGTGATTACTTTATTTTCATCGTATATAAGAATCTCATCGCCCGCAATAAGGATTTTATTTATCGGTTGATGATGTAAATCTTCGAAAAAAAATCTTCCAAAAATTGTACCATTTGGCAGCATCACCGCACTAGCATGTGGTTTATTATTAATTGCCCAACCAAATGTTGAATCAAAAAACTCAAAATCGGATTTATCGTCAGTGTTAGAAAACTCACTATAACCTCCGGGATGACTATGTATTTTTAATAAGGCATACTCATATTTTCCTATTTTTTCAAAAAATGGAAAAACCCGCTGCGTAGGCCACACAAGCAAATCAGAAGATCGTGTATAACATTCATTATACGGAATCAGAATAAGTTCGTGAATTGTAAGAATTATTTTATCGTTACTTGAGTATCTTCCACATAGTGCAACAGCAATAGCTTCTTTTCCATCTGCGGGAAGTAAATGCTCTTTCAAAAGTTCATGATGCAATCCAGACAGCCTAAGTTGTAATTCCATTTGGTTGTTTTGTAAATTCGTACTCAAGCCAAAAACTTATTAATCCCATGTGTGTAGAAAGATCATCTATACCCTCTCTCCATGGGTTCAGAACAGTTCTGTGCCTTGACCATCGTTGAAATTGTTTTCCATCTATTGGTTGAACGGCTAATGCATTAATTCTTTTGCCATCCGTCCGTTGTAACGCTGGGAAAAAATAGGACATATCCAAACGAGCCCTTGGATAACCTGTTCCAATCTTTATAGCTACAGCTACTTTAGCAACATTATAACCAGGACAAATTGGGTAATCAAAAATTATTACCCAATGCATGCCTTTATCAGATATCGTCTCCCATATTAGTGTCAAACTATCAAGAAACAAAATGTCTTCTTCAGGTAACTGAAATTGCCTTCTCATTATTTTACTCCTTCAGTTTGATCTAGCGGTAAAGTCATAAATTTTTCTATGCCTGGTTGTGAAAAACAAACAATCTCTTCATACCCAATCTTTGATACTTTGCCGCCTTTGTATCGAACATTAAGTTGAAACCGTTCAATGGGGCTTTTACCAGCTATTGTTAATAGCTCTTTACCGGTCATACATTCTTGTTCCACCTTGTAATTGCTACGATCAATCATTATGGTGTAATGATGTTGCTTAGCATCTGGTTTTTCTTGTTTTGGGAGATCCTCATTATTTTTTGCCATATAAATATTTTTTTGATATTTATAAATGATATAGGAGTGACATCGGTGAAATAGTAGCCTTTTAAATGAATATCTTGTCGGGAAATTGTGTTTGTCCCTCTTAGGGTATTTAATTCTAAACCACCAATATGACTGAAATTCTGCATATTAAAGCCCAACTCTCGGCGATGTCTGATGAGACACTTATTGATGCTTTAAAAAATGTCGATAATACAGGCGGTTTAGATAGGCTTCAGTTTGAATTCTACAATCGTTTTTCAGGCTATTTATATAAGGTTGCTCTTCAAAATTTTAGAAATTTCAGCGATTCAGAGTTTTTAGCGGAAGAGGTGTTACAGTATACATTCATTACTGCTTTTCAAAAGATAGTAAAATTTAATTTCCCTCTCAATTGCGATTCTTTAGGTTGTACAAGAATAATTAGGGCATGGTTAGGTAAAATTGCTAATAATGAATCCAAAAAAGCAATTGGTAAAATAGTAAACAATAAAATAGACTATGACTCATTAAACTTGCCAGAGCCTGAATTTGATCAGTTTGAAGAGTTATACGGTCAACTGCCCCCTGCAATTTCAAATCCATTTCTTCAACAATTACAGCTAGCTTTAAATCAGCTTTCTGAAAAGGAAAAACACATTATACTTACATATGCAGCTGAAGGGTGCATAGAAACTAACAGGCGCAAGCATATAAGCGATAGTTCGCTTCAATATCTTTGTGAGTTTTACAGCACAACTACAGACGCCATTAAACAATGCAAAAAACGGGCACTAGACAAAATCAAAAGGAACTGCTTTGAATAAAATCAACACATTTATTATTATGAAAAAGAATGCTATAACAGAAACCAAAAAGGAACAATTAATTCAAGCTGCTTTGCGTACTGCTGGTTATGTATTTCCTCAGACTGTTGAGGAAGTTGAAGCTTTTGAAAAATATTTTGGTACTACTGATATAAGTATGCCTGTGCATTTGAAAGTTCCAAGTTTTTTAAATAAAAGCAGAGGTAAAAAGTTAGGAAAAGTCATATCTCAAGCGATTCCGGTAAATTTTGCAGCTGCGGCTAGAGAAGGTGCTCCTAAACTATCAGATGAAGTTCGCAAAAAAATGCATGAGGATAGAAAAAAGGCAGATAGCCAAAAGAATAATAAACAATAAGTATAACAATGAGTCAAAGCCTTGTTGAATTAGCCGAGTTGGCAGAGCAAATTGCTGAAGATAACTTCATCAATGGACAAGTGAATCTCGAGAAGATTGCAAGAAAACAGAAGATAAGGATTATTGAGGAAGATTATGGAGATAATTTTTTAGGTGAACTTGTTCATGAAAACAGCAAATTTTATATTCATTTAAATAAATCTAAATACGGTGTAAATGCCCCAGGCCGTAAAAGGTTCACAATTGCTCATGAGTATGGCCATTATTTTAATGATGATCATCGAAATAAATTAAAACAAGGTATTTCATTGGCTCATACCACAGATTTTAATATGTTTTCAAAAAATCCTATTGAAAACCAAGCCAATTATTTTGCATCAAATCTTATATTGCCAAAAGGAAGATTTATAAAAAAGTGCAAAAAGTTGGAACCTGGGTTTGATACGGTGCTTTCATTGGGAAAAATGTTTAATGCCTCCATGGAATGCACAGCAATCCGGTACATTTCATTAGATTTACTTCCTTGTATGTTTATCAAATGGAATATTGATTTTAGCTGCAAATATTCATCTTATTCCAATTCATTGTCGTGCCTTACTGGGCTACGCGAGTTACCCGGTCAATAGTCGTAACAGGTAAATTCCTGTCCGGATCATGGCTGATAGAGTTAAAATAAAAAATGGTTTGTTTTACTTTCACCAACCAATATTGCCCGTTTTCTGCAGTAACAAGGGCCTGGTGTAACTCAGGCCTGGTATCGTAAACTTGTTTGAATTGTAAAGCATCAAGTGGAATAGCTGAACGTCGTGTACTAATGATCTTTCCCGGCTGCAAGCTGGATTGCTGGGTACCTGACTGCTAACGGGGTACAATCAATTGATCCTTTTTATGCCCTGGCACCCTCAAAAGGAACTGATATGGAAAGCTGGGTGAATGACTCCTATATGAATCAGGGGCGTGAGGTAGACGGTTCAACTCCGGGGGTAAACCTGAACATGTGGCAAATAGCATATGGAATTGTAATGTGCAGGCAAACAAACGAAGGTCCCGATAGAAAGGCTTGTATGAACCTGGCTCCTGAACTACCATATACCAGTCTTTCAACAGCTCAGCGTGATGCTATCTGGGAACAGTTCAAAAGATTATATATCAGCGAGCGAGATCAGCATGTCAACGCTTTTATAGCGGAGGTTAAACCGATTGCTGATGACGATGCACTCATCGCCGGAGGTTACAAACTTCATTTTCCTAAAAGTAATTTTCAACTTGCTTCACAAATTAATGAAGTGGATGGGGAAGGGGGTATGAGCTGGTATCCTCAAACCATTACAGCTGATGGTGCAAAACCAATTAACATTAATGTTCAGGACGCTGAAAAAGAATATTTTACAGCAGGTTGTGAAAGTTATATTGCTTCTTGGCGCAAATCGCTATTACAATGCAATGCACTTGCCGGTAAAAGCGAAACTGTGCGGGAACAAATATTGGCAGAAATAACAACCCGCATGTTGGCTATTTGTAAATTAGGTGCAAATGCAGCCAATCCGTTGGGTTCAAGTACTGTACCGCCTTCAACGCCTTCATCAGTATCAGACAGAACTTTTGAAGATGTAGTAAATGATGTATTCCAGGCTAATCAAATTTCTAAAGATTATTATTGTAATCCTTATGTAATTGAAGCCCCTAAGCCCTATGGCCTCAACAGGAAAATGTCAAGTGAATTTATAGCAGTGCTTGATACCTGTGCCTGTAATCAATTAACAAAAATAAAGACTGAGGCAGCGGCCTTCCTGCAAACCCCAATCACGTCAATACAACAATTAAATTCCTACTTATTAACTACATATAACGACACGATAGCGACAGCATTATATCAGGCAATGTCATCAAAATGTAGCGGTCTCTGGGGTGAAGTATGCCCACCCGTTAACAGCGAAAATGTCTCCCAAATGGCTGTTAGTGAAGGATGCCGGGATACTGCTTTCATGTATCCGTTAAGCGCTCCGCACGCCTTGCCATCATTCCTTAAATGTGGGTTCGAAGGTAGTAAACGTTGCTATTCCTGCGGCGATTTGCGTACGTTAACGGCAGATTTCAAAATCGCTTTCCCGGCTTCTCCATTTAATAATGCACCGGTATTTTTAGCTACGAATACCCTTTCAGAAGAAAATATTTTACAAAATCAGCTTTTTGCCCGCTATCTTAATTTTAAAACAGGAATGCAATATTCCTGGGCGGATTATGCAAATGCTGCAGCAACTACATGCCGGCTTGATAGCGGTACTGCTAATAATAATAGCATAGTGATTTGCAGAAATGATAAGGCGCTAAATGATACCACAGGACTCTTTGTGAAAGAAAGCCGTTGCCAAATGGCCTATATACAGGCATTCGACAAAGCTTCCATCATCTATGAAGCTCGCGTAAAGGAGTTAGCGCTTTCATTTGACGAACCATATAGGGCAAAATGCCTGGCGGCTGGTGCAGAGCAATTCACCGTGAGTTACACAAATAGTGAGTACCATTATACCCTTTATTATTACGACCAGGCAGGTAGCCTCGTGCAAACCGTACCCCCTGCAGGAGTACGTCCCGATTTCAGCAGCTCGTTTCTTGCACAGGTGAATGCTGACCGGCCTATTGGTGTGCGGAAAGCACCGAATCACGTTTTACTTACACGATATTTGTATAATAGTCTCAACCAGGTTGTAAGACAGAAAACACCAGATGGGGGAGAGAGCAGGTTTTGGTATGATTACCTTGGGAGACTGGTTGTAAGCCAAAATGCAAAACAAAAAGGTACGCACGATTTTGCCGACGCAGGCGGTAGTTTTAGTTATACCTTATATGATCAGCTGGGCAGAATAACAGAAGTAGGTCAGAAAGATAATGCCTCCCCAATTACCCAACAAAATGCACAGGTAGCGGCTAATTTTGGCAATTGGCTTTCCAGTGGCAGCAATGTTCAGATTACAAAGACTATTTATGACACGGGAAATCCTGCCTGGATTCTACTAGGATCTCCGCCACGAGATTTTTCAGCGCAAAATTTACGCAACAGGGTTGCCTATACCCTGGTGCAAAAAACAGAAAATGATCCGGGCGAAGAATATATAACAGGCACATTTTATAGCTATGATATACATGGCAATGTGGATGTGTTGTTACAAGACTATGCAAATGGAATCATGGAGTCAAATGGCAGTGGCAATCGGTGGAAGATACTAGCTTATAAATATGATCTTATTAGTGGTAAAGTAAATGAAGTAGCCTACCAGGAGGGCTTAGCGGATGCATTTTATCATCGTTACGATTATGATGCTGAGAACAGGCTGACAAGGGTCGAAAGCAGCCGGGATCGTATTCTTTGGGAAGAAGATGCCAGGTACAGTTATTACCGGCATGGTCCGCTCGCCAGAACAGAACTTGGTGCACTCAAAGTGCAGGGTATCGACTATGCCTATACCTTGCAAGGATGGCTCAAATCCATAAATCCGTCGACAACTCCGCATACAGGAGGTGATTGCCCACCTGGTGCCAACAGTCCTGATTTGTTCCTGGATGATCGGCTGGACCCCGCTCAATATCCTATAGGTACATTACCGCCCCAGTATATTGCGAGCAACAGTATCAATTTCCTGGAGAATTTTACAAGCCTGGAGGATGAGCATTTTGAAACAATATTTGGCGTTTCTGATATCGACTGCAATACTGATCCAATAGCAATTGATCTTTATGATGAGGATGGTAATCCAGGCGGTCTATCACCCACAGGCAGAGATGCCTACAAGCTGAACCTGCATTATTACCAGGGTGATTATACACCTATTGCATTGCCGGATTTTGAAGGTAATACCGGCCTTTCAGAACTAGAAGGAAGGCACGATCTGTTTAATGGCAATATAAGTGCCATGGCTGTTAATATCCGCAAATTGGCTGCACTTGCAAGTAGTCCGGGTGCTAATTATGCAGGTGCATTGTTGTACAATTACCGGTACGATCAGCTCAACCGGATTACAAGTATGGACGCCTTTGCTACTAATGGCAGTTTCTTACCAAAAACGCCGCATTCCCCCATTCCGGATTATAAAGAGCGCTATAGTTATGATCCAAACGGAAACATACTCGGATTGGAACGCAACGGAACTGCAAGTCCTTACAAAAACCATTCTGGTTCTACGGTGTCAATGGACAACCTTACCTACCAATATGAACGCGACCCCATTTCAGGTGATCTTTCCAGTAACCGTTTGAGGTATGTTTTTGATGCTATAAATAGTGAGTACTATACCGAGGATATCGATAATCAAACAACTTTTAATAGCGCCGGGCAGGTAGAAAATGACAGGAACGCAAGCCAGGTATTAGATAATTACCAATACGATGAAATTGGAAATCTGATTCATGATGAGAAAGAGAATCTGGAAGAAATTACCTGGACAGTGTATGGAAAAATAGAGCGCATTATCATCGTTGATCCTGTTACCAAAAATGAAAAAACAAAAATTGAATATACTTATGATGCCAGCGGAAACCGCATTAGTAAAACAGTAACACCAATAAGTTCAATCGATGGTTCTGCCATTACCACGTGGTATGTAAGAGATGCACAGGGAAATGTAATGAGTACCTATGTTACGGGTGATGAAAGCAAAAACAATGGCGCGCTTACTCAAACCGAATTGCACCTCTATGGCAGCAGCCGGTTGGGAGTATTGAATTGCAGCTTAAATTGCAGTGGCACCGGGCTAAATCTTCCCGAAAAACGAACATTTACCCGTGGCGAGAAGTTCTTTGAATTGTCCAATCATTTAGGTAACGTGCTGGCTACAATAACCGACCGGCTTATTCAAATGTCGGCAGAAATGGGTCTGGTCAGTTATTACTTGCCCGATGTTGCTACTGCATCTGATTATTATCCGTTTGGCATGCAAATGCCGGGCCGCTCATCCAGCTCAGAATCATACCGTTATGGCTTTAATGGAAAGGAAAATGACATCGAAATAAAGGGAGCCGGGAACCAGCAGGATTATGGTATGCGCATCTATGATCCGAGGCTGGGAAGGTTTTTAAGTGTGGACCCCTTGACAAGCAAGTATGCCATGCTTACGCCCTATCAGTTTGCAAGCAACCGCCCAATTGACGGAATTGATTTAGATGGCTTAGAGTTCTTCAAGAAAGACAATACTAATTACAGGATGACTTATCAACCTGTAATGAACGCAAATGGCGTTTATAAGGGAACCAAGAATGTTGCACACAATACAATTTCGTTTGTGTGGAATGGTACACTAGGTGCTCTTTTTGAAGGCACAAAAAGTGTCAATAATTATTTTGCCGGAGGGTATAAAGAACCAACCCAATCCCCCTTAGCAAGTTTCAAAAACTCGAGTGACCAAGCCTTAGAATATCATCGGCAAACACCTTTGAAGCAACAGGTAAAAGATTTTGGGGAAGCCGCAACAAACTTGGAGAACTATGAGGTACTACCTTCATTGCTTATTGCTCATACACTTTCAATACCTAGGGTAAATGTTGCAGGCATAACAGAGAAGAGTACAATTAATTTAAGGGTCAGGCTTAACAGTGCTGAAGCCGTCAATAAAACGTTTATAAGCAATGGATATTATGCACCTTATGCTGCGGGTACAACATTGGGTGAATTTGAAATAACTTCCAAGTTGAATAATATTGTCAGACTTTCTGGAGCTAAAAATATACAAGGGGGTTGGTTTACCACAATGCATGAAATCAAGGGATTAACTCCGGCGCAAATGAAAGATAAATTTTCATTGAAATATGAGCCAACACAAATGACGCCTGTTACACTAACGGAAGGTTCTACATTAAGAGTAGGTACAGCAGCCCCAGTTAGCGCGTTTAATGCAAATGGAGGAGGTTTTCAAATTGAACTCTTAAAAGGCCAGGCAGAATATGGCAAGTCGGTTTCACTTAAAAATTAAAATAATGGGTTTTGTTTATGCACATGTTTATTATTCCAGTTAAATAACAAAATCATACCAGATATAAAAAACATGAATGAAAATACCTTTACAGTAAATGAGAATAAACTGCTACTTAACGGGCAAGTATTTGTGATATTAGATGAGAATATTCAAGATTTTATTACTACTGATGATAGTATTGTAATTCTTGTAAATGCTGATATATCACAAAATGATCGAAACGTATATTGCTACAATTTTGACGGAAAACTTAGGTGGAGGATATTGCCGTTAGATAAATTGCATTTCCAAAACTATTATACATCTGTGTATTTATCAGATGAGGATCTTTTGCAAGCGTATAACATTAATGGAGTTGAAGTCACACTTGATAAACGAGATGGTAATTTTATTAAGAAGGAGTTGATTAAATAGCTAGATACTCTCCAACTGATGCAAGGCTGTTTGTATTTAGGCGCAGAAATGAGGCGTGGAGTGTGTGCTGGCTTGGTTGTGTGCGCCGAATTTATTTTAAAGCAAAGTGTAGCAAAGCAGGCAAGAAAAAGCACCAGTTAAAATGCTGTTTGTATTATTCAAATAAGTGTAGTGACTGTATCAAGTTGATACAGTTTGTAGGATGTTATAATACATCCTACGATTTATAGAACAAATTAAGAGCCTGGCATATTGCCGGGTTTTTAATAGAAAAGTTCTTTGACAATCATCGTTTTATTATTACCCGTTTGGCATGCAAATGCCGGGAAGGACTTATCAGGCTGGTAGTGCGTATTCATATGGCTTTAATGGGAAGAGAAAAGAAAATGAAATCTATGGAGAGGGTAATGCCTATGATTTTGGAGCAAGAATACAAGATTCAAGAATAAGTAGGTGGTTTAGTGTTGATAAAATAGTAAAGCCAGCCTTTTCGTCATATCAATTTGCAAAAGGTAACCCCATTAATTACATAGACCCTGATGGTAATGATGAAATACATTTCTATTATTATCTACAAGATAATCTAAGCAGCAGCGGGCGGGCATTTACTACAATCACTATATCCACACAAATAGTGCAAAATGGAGATAGAAATCATACTTACTTTATACATAATCGAAATCTTGGTTCATTAGATGGTGCAGGAGTTCAAATAAAACCGTTCATTAATGGTACGAATTTACCTAATCAATCTTCTTTTAGTGCGGCAGAAAAGGGTTTGCCACTGGCACCTGTAACAAAGTATTTGTTTGGACTTGCTAAAAATTATACAGATGACTATGAATATCTGGGCAGGCTCTTGCAAGTAGATGCATCAGTACTGGAGCATTATAAGGATGACCCTCAATGGTCATGGGCATTTAAAGGCGCTAAGGCGCAGGCAACCACCGCAGAATTCGCTAAGAAATTAGTAGGTAAATCAGAATTGGTTTTTGCACTTATTGATGGATATTATGCAGCTAGAGGTTTATATCTTGGACTAAAATCCATTCCGTTTGGCTTTAAATCAGCCGGTCAATTTAACGAATCGCTAGTAGCAATCAAAGGAGCCGTTAACGACGATGCAGCAATTGTTGGTATGAGGGGTAGTAGGGTGTCTGGTACAAGTTTTTCTACAGGAGAAGCAGTTACTTCAGCTTCGGACTTTGATTTTTTTGTAGTAAGTGATAAACTCTATAATGAGGCAATAAGTATGGGCTTGAAAGGAAAAGACGGGTCTCTACGGGTAAGTGCCACTATGAAATTCCCAGGACTTGCTCAAGTTGAAAAAGAATTAACTGAAAAGCTTGGAAATAAAGCAACGATTAGGATATTTAGTAAAGAAGGTTTTGAGAATACAGTCAAAAAACAAGTGTATACAACTGGAAAGTAATGGAAACATTTAACATCTATATTAATAGTGAATTACCTTTTGATGATTGTGCATACTTAGTTAGGAGTTTAATTAATGCAAATAGTGTAAATCTATCTGAATATCAGAAGGAGCAAAAACGTTATGGCGAAAATTACGGAGGTGCTTACTATTTATTTGAGTGCTTAGGTATAGAGTTTTATTTTGTTAAGAATGAAGGTGAGATGTTTGAAAATGAATATGATAATTTCAATTATTATTTGATTTTAAACATAAACGAGTATTCACACCAGGGTTCGGGTCTTTTTATTGCAGAATATATTAATGATTTTTTAGCCTCGAAAAAATTACTAACTAAGCTTGAATTATAGGATAGCACTTTATTTGATTTCCCTCACTGCCATAGGATTGTTTGTATTCTGGCGAGAGATTAGGTGTGCAAACTGTACCAACTCTTTGTGCCAATGGGGTAAAAAGTGGGTATAAGTTTGTCTTTAAGAAGTTATAAGACATTCAACGTTTTATAGAATAGATAAAGCCTGGTATCATACCTAGACATTTATTATAATGTAATTCGGGAAATTTCTTTTGAAATGGTTATGTATTCTGATGTAGTGATGAGGCGTGGAATTCAATGCTATGTTATTATGCCTTTCGGCAAATTATTAATTCTACCATCTAAAATACTCATCGTATTAATATGATAAGTGTAAGTATAAAATATGTTACAGGTTTATAGTTCGTTATGATACATTCCTAGTTTTTTCTGTATAGTATATATCTATATTTTGAATAGCTCTTTGAACAGTAAGATACTATCCGTTTGGCATGCAAATGCCGGGCCGCTCATTTAGCTCAGGATCATACGGTTATGGCTTTAACGGAAAAGAGAATGATAATGAAATAAAGGGCGCTGGCAACCAGCAGGATTATGGAATGAGGATCTATGATCTGCGGCTGGGGAAGTTCCTGAGCGTTGATCCACTCAGCCGCTCTTATCCATGGTACAGTCCTTATCATTTTGCTGGAAATAGTCCGATATTAAATATTGATTTAGATGGCTTGGAACCATATGCAGTTGCATATAAGTTTGCGAATAATACTAATCCTCTTCTCAATTTATTTCATGCTGACAATATAGTTGATATAAGTAAATCTACGAATCCAACTAGTTTTAATTCCTTAGGATGGCAGCGAGATTCTAAATATTTCTGGAACAATTATTCTAAAACTCCACTAGGTAAAGAGGCTCTTAGTATTGATAATTTGGCTTTAATAAATAAAAATGAAACACCAGTAGTTGATGAGCAATGGAACAATGTAATGAAAAAGTTTGGAAATGATGGAGAACTAGACGAAGCTATACACCACCATCATCATATAAAGGGGAAAAATGCCATTCCAATACCAAAGTCAAGACATATTGGAAAAGGTACCGCAGAAGCTAATCACAATATGAATAAAAGAGTTGGTTCTGTAAGCCAAACAACAGGCAGATTCCTCGGAAAAACATATTCATTTTTTTCCTTTTTAACTCTTTTCAATAGTTCACCTAATGGGATAATTCATACATTTCATAATATGGGATCCGGGGAAGAGAATAGAGCTTATCCTATTACAATCCCTCATCAGGATAAATTGCCAGGTAGTTATTATGAATGGAAGTGGTTGGGAAAGCCAGGAGAATCAGAACGAGAATTTAAATTTTATGAAAATTATGAAAAACGTGATGGTCAGTGGAGAGGTGTAAATCCAGTCGGAGAGCCAATGAAAATTAAAACCGACGGAAAGCCAATTATATACGGAGCATAAACTCATTGTAAACGAATTAGTATGATAATAGATGATTTTTTAAAACAACTACAATCTTTAGCTCCTAATCCGGTAGCCCTAGAAAAGTCTGGTTTTACTTCCGGTTTTATCGCAAAAATTATCAAAGCTTATAATTTGGAAAGAAAAAGGGAGCAAAATGTTGATTTCACAAAACAAGGCAACCCAATTATTGAACTTGTAAACCAATATGATGCTCATTTAATAAAGTTTGGGGACTATAGTTTCAATTCTATCATCGAAGCGGAAAATTCGTGCAAAGTATTTTGTACCGGTTCAAGTACTAGCTTAGGAATTGTTGATGATACAGGCAGCGTAATAGAATTTTCGTTCGATGATTATACCGTACTTCAATATTGCGCATCCGATTCGTCAGCTTTTTTACAAGCACTATTGATTTATCTAGAATTAAAATCATTAAGGCTTCAAAACATAATTGACCCAAAAGACAATCAAAAAAATCAAGAATTCCTTGATAAATGCGTTGCCGCAGCAGGGGGAATTGGGTATTTTAATTTTTATAAAAGTTTAATTTTTTGATGTCATAAAGATGGTGAGAGGTGGTTAACACGGCTAGCCTTCAATTGATTTTTAGCTTGCAATAAAATCAATAAGTCGATCTGGCGCCGGCCTGTATTTTGGTGCTGGTCTAACAAGGTGTTTTTTTATGAATTTCTTAAAATTATTTGCTGCTCAATTTAAAAACCTTCTCTTAGCGTAGGCTGTTTGTATCCATTTGGCGCATGGCACATTTAACTCCCCGAATCTGGCGCAGTACATTTTTTGGCGCAGGAGTTACCTATTGGGCGGGCAGTACTGTTTTTTTGTTGCAGGAATGAGGCGCGGCACATTGGATAAGCAACTCCGTCTAAACCACCGGTAACTGTACAAATACACCGATGGGCTACGGGGCAATCACATGTTCAGAAGCTGCAAGCTGGGGAGGAATTTTAACCAAACCGGGAGTAAAAAAAGTGTCCACCGGAGTATATAATGTGGCTAAGATGTATCAGATTGAGGCAATTTGTAGGTTGTAATACATACTACGTTTTACACAATAAAATAGACATGGTATTATGCCAGGTTTTTTATACCTGCCTACAGGGAAAATGTTAAGGGTTTATGATGCCAAGGTGTATTTTCAGGTCTATGAAGTAGTAACAGACGGAAGTAGCTGGCGGTTGCATTTGTGTTAAAAAGATACAAGCGTTGTTTTTACCCAAGTATTTGTTGCAGTACAGACATAAATTGCATCAGCGCAAACTCTTATTTCACCAGCTGTGCCTGCAGCAGTGGAAGATGATGGTGCCGTATTTAACGCCGATAGTTTATATTGTGTAGTAACAGCGCTGCCATTTACTTGAAGTGCGTCTACATTGTTATCAGTTGGCAGTGTCAAGCCTATTAATGTTCTGCCCCAAATTCCTGTTTTAGTGGTGGTATTATTACCGATCACAGAACTGTTGCTTCCTAACCCAATAGCCTGGAAACCTAATACCATCTGGTTGGTTTCGTTGTTGTTGAGGGTTTTGGTATTATAACCGAGCAATGTGGTATTGTTCATGACCTGGTTATTGCTGCCATCTGTGATGTTGGTTATGCCAGCAAAACCTCCGATAACCGTATTTTGGCTACCCGTGGTGTTGTTAAAAAAGGAGGCATAACCTATTGCAATATTTAAATTCCCAGTAGTATTATAAAATCCGGCCGAGACCCCAAGGGCTGAGTTATGGTTTCCTGTTGTTGTAAACCTTAAGGCAGCGTTACCAAATGATGAATTTTGCCCCCCTGTTGTATTTCTCTCTCCGGCCAAGTATCCAACAGCCGTGTTGCCACCACCAGTTGTATTAAGCTGCAATGTGCTTCCTCCAACAGCCGTATTTGAAGTGCCGGTATTGTTTGAGACAAGTGCTAGATTACCTACCGCTGTATTATTTAATCCGCTAGTGTTTGATAACATTGCATTGGAACCTATAGCGGTCAGGCCATTTCCTGTTGTGTTTTTATACCCGGCGTTCATGCCTACAAAACAGTTACTGGGGTTGGTACTTGCCCTGATTTCGTTAGTTGCAACGTTTGCGCTGTTTTGAAAAAGGACAGTAGCTGTTGAGGTTCCAATTAACCTCACACTTAGAACCACGGTACCGTTGAAGGTTGAGGTTGGGGTAATTGTTAATGTGCTGTTTGATAAAGCTTGTGGCGCAGAATGGTAAGACGTATTGATGCCGGAAATGGTTACTCCTCCAAATGAAATACTAATACTCCCAGTTGTGTTGTTAGTAAGCGTAAAAGTAAGTTGGTAAAAACTATTTACAACCGGAGCCAATGTGGTTGTGATAGATGTAATACTTCCATTTGTGTGCGTATAGCCCGTTGCAAAAGAAGTGCCTGACCAGGATGCATCCATCGTGCCCACGGTAGTTAATTCCGCGCCGAGAGAAGCCGCATCACTTGCGACCGTTCCCTTGATCATGTGCTGGCCAACAAAACGGCTAGTGCCTAATACATCAAGTTTATACGAAGGGCTGGTACCTATCCCGATGTTACCATCATTGCGGATACGCATTGCTTCGGTAGCACCATTGTTTCCTACTTTAAAAATGTGATCGGCCCCGGTTGTGCCGATGCCGCTTGTAGTTTGATAGGTAATAGTTGATGTTGGAGTTGTGCCACCCAGCAGAAACGAAGGATAAGACCAGTTTGCAAGACCATCGCCTGTGTTGGAAAGAAATCCCAGCATATTTTTAGTGCCGTTTCTTATAATCAAATCAGCATTGGTTACAATCACTGAATCGTTCTTTACTTTCAAAGGTGTTTGGGCAAAGGTTGCAAAGATTATAATACAAAAAAGAAGGGACAGAACGTATTTATTCATAGCTGATAGGGTTATAAGAAATAGATTTGATTACGGCTAATATTTTCATGCATGCAAACAGTTACCAATGAAGAAACTCAGTAGAATTAGTAGTGAATTTCCCTGCATTGCAATACCTGCAAGTGATTTGTATGAAACGGCTAATGACGGAGTCTATTTAGAGTGGAAGATTGCTTATTTGGAATTTAGGTAATAGGATAATGGATAAAGCAAATTTAGCGGAAAGCAAGAAATTAACAAATTTTGACAAAGAATTTATAATTCAGTAATTAGTTGTCCCTCAAAAAGTCTGCATACTTTGTCAGGCTTGAGTTTTAAACAGTTTGTGCGAAGATTTAGGTGCAGGTTTTTTGAAAAATCGTCAAAAAGCTTGCAAATTTAGGAATGCTTAATACCCAGAAACATAGCCCTCAGCTTGGTTTATTTGGAGGACTTTGCGATCAGCTAAATCAAAAACATCCAATGTATCAGTTGGCCAATGCTATTGAGTGGTCACTTTTTGATGAAGCCTTCAAACAGCATTACAGTGAAAAAATGGGAAAGCCCGCCAAGCCTATCCGGTTGATGGTTTCACTGTTAATTTTAAAGTATCTGCGCAATCTTAGTGATGAGAACCTAGTGGAACAATGGAGTGAAAATATCTACTTTCAATATTTTAGTGGTGAGCAGTATTTTCAACCAAACACACCTTGCGTTCCTACCGAACTTGTTATGTTCCGACAGCGGATTGGCGAGGCAGGAATGGAACTTATTTTAAAAGAAAGTATCCGTGTAAATATTCCTCCCAAAGATGACGATGACAAAATTGTTGTAAGTGTTGATACCACAGTTCAGGAAAAAAATATCACGTATCCAACAGATGATAAACTATACAAAAAGATTATTGTAAAATGTTTGGCAATAGCAAAGAAGGAAGCAATAGATCTGCGGCAATCCTATACAAAAACAGTTAGGCGCTTAAGCCAAGTACAGCGTTTTAAAAATACAAAAAATGGCTCCAGGGCTGCAAGGAAAGCAAATAAAAAAATAAAGATCATTGCCGGCAGATTAGTAAGGGAAATTGGACGAAAACTACCCATGGAAACACTAGATATTTATTTGCCGGACTTAAAAATATACGAGCGTGTATTATCGCAAAAACGCAGTGATAGCAATAAAATTTACAGCCTGCATGAACCCGATGTAAAATGTTATTCAAAAGGCAAGGAGCATAAGAAATTTGAATTTGGAAGTAAGGCTTCTATCCTGGTAGACCAGGGAACAGGCATCATAATGGGAGCCATGAACTTTAGTGAAACATTGCATGATTCTAAAACAATACCAGCAGTACTAGAGCAATATGAAAGGCTCAATGGCAGGGAAGTAAATGAAGTATTTGTTGACAGGGGATACAGGGGTATAAAAACCTGCAAAGCATCTACTATCTATGTTCCCACGCCAAACAAGAACATTACAAAAGCTCAGCGAAAGAAACACAGTAAACGGGCATCGATAGAACCCATAATCGGTCATCTGAAAAAAGATTATCGCCTATGCCGCAACTATCTTAAAGGCATTATCGGCGATAGCATAAATGTGATGCTGGCTGCAGCAGCCATGAATTTTAAACGAGTCATGAACCTCTGGCTTACAGAGGCAATCAGACGCTGGTTACTCATCTACAAATACTTCGTAGCTATTTACTGGAATTTTTTCGCCCAAAACCTAAAACTGACTTTTTGAGGGTTAACTAATTAATGAAAAGTAAATCAGGTAATACTTTGATACTTTCCTCCATGTTGAAAAATGTAAGATGGATCTGTGGCCCAGTGATTCTGAAAACAGGAATTTGCAGTCTCGTAATGGCTTTTATTTTGTTCTAACACCAGCAGAAGTTCAGTTAATGCATCGATCGTTGTTATGATAAATCTACCCACCTTCTTGATAAACGAACAATAGTGCAGTACTTGCTAGAGACTACACTATTATACACTAATGCAGCAACAATATCAAAAGAATTATAAAAAAAGAGTGTGAAAAGTTTATCAGCAGTACATAATGCAATTTGTTAGTTCAATTTTTTTTCCACGAAAAACCAGACTTAAACCGCAATCGTAATTTGTTCCATAATATGTGAGACGCATTATAACATTCAACGAACTTTTGCGACATGATCCATTATTTTTTAAAGTGAGAGATGTGCTACATCTAAATTTCTATTAATTAAATACCAAAAAATTTACTTTTGTTTCAGCAGTTGCTGCTGCATTCAACTTAATAGTAAAACTACCAGCTGATTTAGCAGAGATATAAGCACTTTTTGCAGTTGCATCATTTGCCTCAATGGTAAGCAAGATCATACTTGCGGCTGTTACCATAGAATTAGTAACCACCAGGGTACTTGCCGCAGCTGCGAAATTGATACTTCCGGAAGCTTTATGGATAGTTTTTGCGCCAGTAGAACCAGTGGCTGTATTGGTGGCATTGATTATTATTTTACCGGTAGACTCGATCCTTAAAAGCGAGCTATGTGTTGCTGGCAAAGCTGTGGTACTTTTTCCTACATCTAACAGGTTTTTTAAACCAGTACCTGACGAACTTATGTTAGGTGAAATTACAAAAGATGTATAGGATGCCTGGGCAGATTGATTTATCGTTGGCAATAGTGCTACATTGTGTTGCAGGCCGCTCGCCGCACTGTAAGTTCCGCTGCCTAAGTTAACTCCGATTCCGTTACTTGTGGTTCCAGAACCCTCCGTAATTTGCACTGTACCTGTAACAGCACCTGAATCATTAAAGACCATTCTATTCGAGGCTCCTTGTTTTATTACAACCGTGGGTCCGTTAAGAATCAATCCAGTTGCAGTACCAACTGTATTAATGATGGTATTTGCTGATGTCCCAACAGTGAAGTTTAGATAATTGGACGCATCAAAACCAATTCTCATTTGTTCGGTTGTTCTAACAACATTCAGTTTTACAGCGCCATTAGCACCAATTCCTACATTCCCATTATTTTTAATGCGCATAGCTTCCACTGCGCCATTATTACCCACTTTAAAAATATGATCAGCCCCGGAACCACCGTCCGCTGAAGTGGTTTTATATTCAATGGAGTCAAATGGCATGTTTCCGCCCAATATCGTCGACGACCATGTGGCATTACCTGCTGAATCACTTGCCAGCTTTCTGTTCGCAGCAAAACCCTGCAAGGTTAAATTTAAAGAACCACTGCCTATATAAGATCTGTTATCGATGGCTTCTATTGGTTCTAAAATGTAAGATTTCAATGACGAATTTGTGACACTATATACCGATCTAAGTATTTTACTATTTAGTACAACATTGTTATAGGTGATACTTACATCGGAACCAATATTACATGCTTCGACTGTAGCGCCGGCAATAGTACCAGAAACAAAATTGTAAGCGATTTCGCTGTTGCCTGACAAAGTATCAAAGACAATGCTTCCATTTGATAAAAAGTTGTTTGATATCCGCCCCTTTGTAATAAAACAATGCTTTATATCACCATAGCCGTTATTGCTTTTTATCCAGGCTACATCGCCTTCATTCACGAGAATTTTGTTAGAGTCCAGGGATCCGTTCTCAATATGATTATAAAATATTGCCGCCCCCTGTATACTATCAAATTCATATATTCCGGCAACTGTATTACCTTTCATCGAACCACCATTGAATTCATTAAAACTCACATCAGCATTCTTGAAAGTATTACTTTCAATCATTGCACCTTGTTCAAAAATGTTTCCTACTAAAAAGCAGTTAACCAATTTATTTTTCCCAAAATAAGTTTTGCTAGTAATAGTATTTCCATTTACCCTGCTGGCCGAATCGATATTTATAAGTTCAGCATAGCTCTCCCTGATTGTGTTATTGTACACTTTTGCACTTCCCCATTTAAATGCTTTTATTGGGCTCGAAGTAAATAAGGGATCGTTCGATTGCGAAGCCAAGATGCTACTGTCACAACTCACTTCATTATTGAGGTTATCTCTCCTGTAAAATATAAAATCTTTGTGGTATACATACCCTATGTCATCCCAACTGCGGATGTATCTTATGGTATCGTATGGTATCTTTTGCCATTCGCTGCTACTTAGTGAATAAGCATCTGTGCCAGCTCCAGTATTACCATTGGTATTAACCCAGAGATATCCACCCCAGGTAATTGTGTCACCGGATGCATAATTGCTATCGGTATCGTAGCCGGCATAGACAGCATAGTTTGGGGTATAAAATTCGCCGCTGCTAAAAGTAGCAAGTCTGTTATTTGACACTGCACTCACAATAATATCAGTACCACCGTATAAAGTGGTACATACACCTGATACCCGGTATTTAAGACCTGCAATCAAAGTTTTGTTGGCAATTGCGTTATCCAGTTGCGTTTTTGTAAAACTTACCTGGTAATCTGAAACGGCAGTTGTGGGTATTGTTTGAAATTGTGTTAAACCGTTACCATTATTGTACAAATATCCCTGTACATTCCTTGAATTATTCCTGATAATAAATTCACTATTATTCACCCTTATAGAGTCATTAATTACCTGTAATTTGGTTTGTGCAATAACAGTAGTGCCCAATAGTAAATAGATACAGACAGAAAAATATTTTTTCATGTTAACAATAGCGTTTAAAGTTTAAAAATCAAAGGGTTTGCCTGACTGTAAATATGAATTTGTGTAAACGCTTTAATTAATTGAACACAATAAAATTCACCCTGGTTTCAGCGGTAGCAGCTGCATTTAATTTTATAGTAAAACTTCCTGCACTCTTTGATGATATATAAGCACTGGTAGCAGTAGCATCATTGGATTCTATTATGAGAAATACCATACTTGAACTTAATACAGTAGCATTGGAGACAACCAGTGTTTGTGCGGAAGCAGCAAAGTTCACACTTCCAGCAGGTTTGTTTATCGTTTGTGCGCCGGTTGTTCCAGTTGCAATATTTGTTGCATTGAATGTTATCTTACCTGAATTATCAACTTTAAAAACACTGTTATGCGAGGTTGTTGTTCCATCCGAATTTGTCCCCAAATCCAATAGTGTCTTTAAACCGCTTCCTGTGGCAGTTTCCTTCGGCGAAATGAGCAATGCGGTATAACCCGCTGTGCCAGTTTGATTAATGGTAGGTAATAGTGCAACAGGATACTGTATACCGCTGGTACTGCTATAGGTGCCACTACCTATATTAAAACCAAGGCCACCGGCTGTGCTGCCTGAGCCACTTGTAATATTGATGATCCCTGTAGTTGAACTTGAACTATTGAATGTCATTTTATTGACGGCAGCCTGCTGAATGGTAACACTTGAACCATTCAGGGTCAAAGCCGCTGAAGTACCAACAGCATTGATTGATGACAATCCAGTATTGCCGACATTAAAGCTCAGATAGTTTGTAGTATCATAGCCAATTCTTAATTGTTCTGAAGTGTTTAAAAGGTGGAGTTTAGCTACTGGTGAAGTGCCGATACCTATATTACCGTTGTTTAAAATTCGCATTGCTTCTGTAGCACCATTGTTTCCAACTTTAAAAATGTGATCAGCACCTGTTGTACCGGAAGCGCTGGTTGTTTGATAAGAAATGGATGATGTTGAAGTTGTTCCACCAAGTATGTTGGAGGGATAAGCCCAGCTGGCGCTGCCGCTTGCATCAACGGTAAGCATTTTATTTGCGCCATACCCGGGAAGCGGCAGGTATAAGCTTGTAGATCCGATATAAGACCTACTGCTGGTTGCAACTGCTGGTGTTAAGGTGAAAGTTTGTATGGAACAGTTGGATACACCGTACGATGACCTTGAAATTTTACCACCTAACATAATATGATTTCCTGTTATATGTACATTGGTACTTAAATTGCAATCTGTTATTAATGATGATGTGCCATTGCCAAAAATGAAATTAGATTCAATACGACCACCTGCAATTATTGTATCCTTTACTATTCCACCATATGCAAAATAGTTGCTTGTTATTTGACCAGAAGTAATATAGCAATCTGTTATATTTCCAAGACCAGCGTTGTTTGCGATATATCCGTTACCCCCGGCATTAGTAATGATTTTGTTGTTTGAAATAACGCCCTTGTCGATATCATTATAGAAAATAGATGCACCCTGCACGAAATCATATGAATAAGGAGCTTCCACCCAGTTGTTAGACATACGGCCCTCGCTCATGGTATTATAACTTATATCAGCCGTTTTCCATGTGTTATTTTCTACTCTTACATATTGTTCGAAAATATTACCTGCGAAATAGCAATTAACCAATTTATTACTTCTAAAATAACTTCTGTTGGTTATGGTGTTGCCATTTACCCGGCTTGCTGTATCGATATTAATAAATTCAGCATAGCTTTCCCTGATAGTATTGTTATATATTTTAGGGCTGCCCCACTTAAAAGCTTTAATTGGGTGTGCTGTATAAAAAGGATAATACCATTTTACTTCAAGGGATGTGCTGTCACAACTTACTTCATTGTTAAGATTGTCTCTTCTGTAAAAAATATCATCCTTTTTATAATTATACCTGATATCATCCCAGGTGGGTACATACCTGATGGAGTCATAAGGCAGCTTATTCCAGTCGCTGCTTAATGTAAAAACATCTGTGCCCGTTCCGAGGTTACCGCTTGTATTTACCCATACAAACCCACCCCATGTGGCGGTGTCACCTACAGCATAAGTACTATCAGTATCGTAAAAAGCATAAGCCCTATAATTTGGATTAAAAAAAAGGCCTTCCCCATTTATACTGATGCTATTGGTTGTAACAGCACTTACAATAATGTCTGTGCCACCATACAATGTTGAACACACCCCTGAAATTCTATAATTCATCCCGGGTTTTAATGTACTACTCGTAATAGCCTGATCCAGTTCAGTTTTCGTAAGTTCCACCTGGTAAGGTGAATAATTGACTAATGATTTAAACTGGGTTAATCCATTCCCGGTGTTGTATAAAAAGCCCTGCACATTTTTCGTGCTGTTTCTAATAATTAATTCAGCATTGGTTATTACTACTGAGTCGTTTATTACTTTCAGTGGAGTTTGACCAGTAGTTACTAAGACTGTAAAACAAAAAAAAATGGATAAAACACATTTATTCATAACAGGTAGGGTTATTAAGGATTAAATTGCTGCCATCATTTATATGCAGCACAAACAACGGCCAATAAGAGACTCATTAGGAATTGCTATATGAATTTCCCTGCAATTGCAATTTGCAATTCTTATTTTATCAACCGGAGAAAGATGAAATCTATTTAAACAGGAAGTTTACTGATTTGAAAGGTTTAGGTAATAGGATAATGGATAAAGCAAACTTAGCGGAAAGCAAGTACTTAACAAAAATTTGGACAAAGAATTTCTAAGTCGGCTGTTTATAGTAAATTAATGGGATACAATATTAACTCCACTGCATCAAAAAAACGGAATGTATCTTAATCTTATTAAGCACTATTAGAATTTTTAGTTTTTAGAACGGCTTTTATGTTGTTCCAACATTAGCAGAAGTTCAGTTATATGCATTATTTTTTTTAGAAATCAGCTATATTAAAATTCGATGAATAATCTAAATCATTTACTTACGTCCTGTAATAATCAAGCATGGTGTAGCACTTATGGGCTAGAGTTTTGCCGCGTCAGGAGCACTTGTGCCAATACCAACAGAACTATTTTTTAGTAACTATAATACATTTATAATTTTTACAGAATTATAGATTACTTATAAATTGTCTGGGCTAACGTATTAATGCTTAATGACATTAAGACAACCATTCTTTATTCGCATATTATCTATAATTTTTGGAAATTATACATAATTTTTTCAAATCTGTTTGTGCCTTTCTTAAAAGTACAAATTTGATTTACTTTACCACCTTCTTCATCGAAGTAAAAACCTACACCTGTATTAAATAAAAGAACGAGATAGCCATCTGTATATATTTCACTATCTATTTTCTTATAAGTACTCATTACGTCGATCAGTCTAAATTCGGAAATTACATTATTAAAAAGCAATACATTGTTGTCCTCAAACAAATTTACCATAATTAATACAGGCATGTTATTCTGATACTCGACTTCAAATAACGAATCTAAAAAAAAATCAGAGCTAGAATTCGTGATTTCATTCTCTTGAGTTTCAAAAATATTATCGAATGTCTTTCTTATATTATTTCGTGAGTCATTCAATGAAATAGTATGGATTGATTCGAATGGTTTTACTATGATATTCATGGTTTAATCTCCAGCTGATTAATTTGATGATCCAGATTTTTTTTGTGCTTCTAGATATTGTTTTTCTAATACCGGAAGCAAGTCTCTTTCAAAATATTCTGTTGCTTTTTTTATGCCCGCCTCAAGGCTTTGTTTTGTTACCCCAAATGACTCGAAAAGTGCTTTATTATTAGTATATGCTGATCTGACGTCATTAACACCCATTTCAAAAGCTTGCTTGAATTTGCCTTCTTTTAATAAACTCGTCTGCGTTGCCCTAAAGTCAGCACCTTTTGCGCCAAAACTTCCGGTTTTAGCATGTGGTTTATTTGGTAGCTTGACAACTGGATTATCTTTTTGAGCGGCACCCAAAGCTTCTTCCATAGATTTTCTTCCCAAAAGTTCATGCCTTCCTGTTCCAGCACTCGAAGGTATATCTCCAAATCGTCCACCTTCAACATGAAAGCCTTTGACTTCTACCGTTGCTGTGAAAATATGGCAAAATCGGCTGCAATATCAAGTACATTATTTTTTTCTGAATCTTTACGATTTTTGACAAACCGTTCTAATGTTCGGCCACCAAACCTATTATCAGTTTCATTAAGTTTAATTGCCGACTAACACTTCGAAGAAGGGATGCATAAACAAACTTGCTCTTTAGTTTTTAATTTATTCCTTCAAATGTATCAAGGCAAATACTTGACTTATTGTATTTGTAAGAGCAATATTTAGATTTTAGCTTTTTACACATCTTACCCGTTTAATAGAATAATAGGGTACTATGTAACAAGATGTTCTCACATTATAAACTCGCCTCATTTCGAGTATAGTTTACAAACAAGTCGGCACCAAATTGGGACCTGATCAAAGCCATATTAGGAAGGAATTTCTGCGAATACACTGTAAATAAACAATATGAGAAAGCACGCCGTAATAGACAAATAAGAAAACTTTAAATACACGTTTGACTTGATCATATCGTACATTTTATCTTCACCTGAATTATTGTTAAATCCATTTTTTAAAAAAATATAAGTTTGGAAATTAAGCATGAATTTACTGATTGTAGCCATATCTGAATGTTTACCGAAATATCTAAGTTTATGATGAATCGATTTTAATAGGCAGCCAAAGAACAACACAATTAGAGAAAGAAGTACGTAATCCATAAACACATTATTTAGTCGGAATTAATATATTAATCTTTGGAAGCCTAGTACTTTCTGATGAAGCATACCCTTTTGATATTGGTAATACTATGGCACCGGCACCTGTAAAGCTCAGATTTACATCAACTGATGCTTCGATTCCGATCCCCATGCCCACCTTAATACCTGCGAGATTATATTTTACGCTACCTGCACCCGCTGTTTGTCCAGAAAATTCTATTCCATTAACTAAAATAGAGGTAGTTTGATTTTTAGTGTTATCATTAATAGAGTGAGAAATCCCATATTGCGAGAAATACAATTCCGCAATTATCGTTGGATCTTGGTATTGCTTGGTCGTTGTATTATAACCTTTTACAATCTTTTCATAATCCCGCCATGCGAGTAGATCTACCGTTGCGCCAGTGCCCCCGCCCCATCTGTTTCCGAATGCCCCTGCAGAGACACCAAAATAGCCAGCTGTTAATGCAGCCGTTCCAGTTAACAATGGCTTAAGTTCAGAGTCAGCTTTTTCTTTTTTATAGTTGTCATTTGATCTTTTTCTTTGTTTATAGAAATCGTCCGTATACACATAATTATGAGGTAAAAAGCTGACTGACTCAAACGCTTTACCATTTACTTTTTGCCAGTTTGTTATAAATGAGGTTTCCGTGTTGTCCATGTTGCTACCGGTTGATTTGTTGTAGCCATAATCGCCATTTCGAGTTCTACGGATTTCTCCTCCCCCTCCATTTAGAAATTTATGAACCAAAGCACCAGCTTTCGTCCTGAAATCACCAAGTCGGTCAACATATAAGATTGGATTATTGGAAAAGGCAGAATAACCGCTTTCATCGGACAACCGCACAGGATCTATATTCCACCTTCGACCAATCCTCGGATCATATTCCCAGAACATAGCCGTATAGCTATTACCGCTGCCTTTAATCTCATCCGATTTCTCTTGTCCATTAAAACCGTAACGGTATGAGCCTGAGCTATATGAGCGGCCCGGCATTTGCATGCCAAACGGATAGTAATCTGATCAGCGCTAACCCAATAGGCACATGGTATTCAAAGAACTTAACAGGGCGGCAAAATAGGCTTATTGCATCGTTTTAACTGCTTTTTGTGCCCTGGTAATAAACTATTACTGCCTTGTTTTATAATAGGCCGGGTTTTCATTCAAACGCTCATGCGCCAGTTTAACCTGGCAGTCCAGGTAGCTCTGTGCTAGGGATATATACCTGTAAAATTCCTTGCTACCAGGTGCATGTCCGCTTATCCTTCTAACTACCGCTTCATCTACTCCCAGCATAAGTAAGCTTGTGATGGCAGTACGGCGCATGGTATGCGCCGATAGATGCTGGTAAAACTTCCAGCTCTGTCCATTTACCCGCTGTTCCACAAGCTTCCCTTGGCTTGTAAGATATTTGGGCAAAGTCCAGTCCCAGCCGGCCAGTTTACCAATTTCTTTCAGTTGTTTATTAATATTGGTATTGGCAAGCCTTGGTAACAGGTATCGCTTGTTTTGTTTTTTATAACGCTGCACAATATCAAGGCAATAAGCAGGCAACGGAATTTTTACATAAGTGTTTGTTTTTTGGGTGTAAATGGCTAAATAGCAGTCATTGCCATGCCAGCTTAGGTTTTTTTGTTCTAGTGCCATTAGATCACTAACACGCAGCCCGGTAATGCATCCAAAAACAAAAATATCCTTGGTGCGTTTTAAGCATTTAGGCAATAAAGTTGCAAATGCGCCGTCATGTATCAAAAAATGCACCTGTTCGGGCAACAATACCACGGGTTCCGCCAATTGCGGCATTACCCTAAATAACAGGTGAAAGTCGCCAATGGGAATACCTTTTACATTTTTAAGGTAATTGAATACGGCTTTGACTATTTTAAACGTACCAGCAACATAATTATCATAGTATCCTTTTTCAACATACAGAAACTTTCTAAAACCCGTGAAGAATTGCTGCCAGTACTTTTTTTCTCTTTTGATGATTACCAGGCTTGCCCGGTTGATAGGCAGTATCCTGCAGGGCGCCGGTAAACTATTTTCATATTCAGCTAAAAGCAAAAGCGCATTCCTATAATTTTTAATAACACCTGGTGTAATTCGCTTACCCGATGCCTGAATACGCTTTCCATTCGTTGATACTTTAATGAATTCTTTAAATAATTCTTGCAGTTGAATTGCTTCGTCTTTTTTCATGGATCAAATGAGTTTTGTTTTTTAATGTGAAAACAAACTTAACCGCGATTCCACCGGATTTGATGTAATCCTGGGCATGGCTAATACAAATGCAGGTCTGCATAGTCTTTTTAAAGTGGCTATTAGGGCAAAGGCAAGCTAAATGGATATTAGGTTGTTGTTATCAAAGCTTTACAACTCACTAAGGCTTTAATTCCCCTCTTAGTATGCGACGCCGTAAAAGAAATAAGTTCTATATAAGTTCCTGCATCTATAAGAAAGGCTGTCTGTATTAAAAGATTGCAAAGTGCATACCTGAAGCTATAAGGTTGCATTTGCAATAAGGAAGATAAAGTGGGCACGCTTATGCGTTTTACTTTCTATTCATAAATGCTCATAACTATGTAGGATTTCGAGAAAGCATTATTGCCGATTGATTTCAAAGCGATCAGTCATATTTGTAGTAAAATTTAGCTATCGAAACGCTTTCATTGTAGATTGATTGCATGTATTGATAGGATCGCGTATTCAATCGATCATATCCGATATATCATGAGAAACTTGGTTTCAAGTTATTGTTTTCTCCAACGGAGAGAAGAACCCACCTACAAAAGTTTTCGCATATATAACATAAAGTCTTTCCCCTCAGGCATGTATCGCAGTATAACTCACAACAGTCAGCCAGTTTTTTATACTTAAGCTTTATTTAAAGTGGCTATGCTCTTTCATTGCTTCCGCAGTTTCATCAATCTCTCGCTTATTGTATCGCATTAGCGTTGAATATTTTTTAATTCCGGCTAATTGCATAACAGCAACCGGGTCGACCCCGGCCTTTAGTGCATTTGTTATAAAAGTACGCCGTGCAGTGTGGTTGCTTATCATTTCCCACCGTTCTAATACCCACTCTTCCCGCTTTCCACCCCTTGTAATAACATAATCAACCCGGCCAAATATTTCGGCTTTTTCGGCAATTTTCTTAATGTAACGGTTCATTATTACGTCAGCAACTTTCGGTGGTAACTTTCCGCCATATTTCTCAAGTATGGCATTCACCCGGGGATTGATCGGCACTATTACACGATGCCCTGTTTTGTCATTAATGGATCTAATTACGCCTCCAATGATATCATTATTAGTTAAGCCTAAAATATCGCTTATTCGTAGACCTGTATAGCAATCAATTAAGAACCAGTCACGAACCAATTCTTGCAAACCAGATAACCGTAAATAGTACAATGCATCCAGTTCTTTATCAGTAAGGTAAATGTCAACAGTATCTTCTCTTGGTACTCTGAAGTCCTCATTTAGGTAAACAGTGTTATTATGCATACCGGCTTTATGACTTATTCGCAGGAACGTTTTAAAGTTTTTAATGACATTACCAATGTTATTCAGGCTATGATTACATTTTATGTTAAAGAAGGCAAAAATATCCCTATAAGTTTGAAGGGTGATTGTATCAAAAGACAGGCGATCACCTGTGCCATTCTGATACATTTGCAGCTTATCAATAGTGTGTTTTAAATTTTTGATTGTACCAGGACTGTACGTTTTGTCATATGGAGTCAATAATTTTCCTTTTTCAATATCTGCCATTATTAACCGCAAAGCATCAAAAAAATTCGTTTTCTTACCAACTTCTTGTTTATCAAGCTTTTGGGGATTAATCGTTTTATCAAGTAGCTTTTTTAAATCAGCTTTTTTAGTAAGGTCTCCTGCATGATCAGAATCTTTTAAGTACTTATTTACTACCAAGTCAAGCACAGAAATTTTGTTTTGAAGGGTAGTTAATTCGCGTTTTAGATTTGGATCTTTCTGCAATGTAATAGGGCGTTGTATTACTTTGTTCCAATATTCGGCAAGTATTTTTCTTTTAAGACTGTACACTAACCTACCATCATTGAGAGATACAAATAATATAATAAAAGTTGGTTTACCACAGTTAGGTTTATCAAGCACAAATTTTGCGGAGGATCTGATTCCTGACATTTTACATCATTTTTTAATTCACTGACAATTGCAAATTTACCGACAATTTTACCGACAAATATATACCAGAATTGCCCGGATTATATCAGAAATGACCATCTGATTTGTCGCTTGTATCTCAATGGTGACGCAAGTTTCAGTCTTAGTCCCTAGGTTTCAATTAATTTGAAATGCCCACGTTCGAATCCAGGTCGGGTAACATAAAACCCGCACAAACTCAATGTTGGTGCGGGTTTTAATTTTTTATAATAATTTACCGGGCTGTTAATTACTATCGATGCTTATGAAAATTTTGAGATCACTTGCCACCGTTTCAGCAGTTTTGATATTAAACCACCTGCCGGCATTGGTTTTTTCGCAGCCGGATAAAAAAGTAGTTGAGGTTAAGGTAAATTTTGACAAGCCCGTTGGTGATATGTATCCTATGTGGGCATGGTTTGGTTACGACGAACCTAACTACACTTATATGAAGGATGGTACGAAACTGCTGACTGAAATATCGCAGCTTAGCCCGGTACCGGTATTTGTTCGTGCACATAGTTTGATGGTAACCGGAGACGGGGTCGCGGCTCTCAAATGGGGCAGCACCAATATGTACACAGAAGATGCAGCAGGAAATCCCATCTACTCCTGGAATATAGTCGACAGCATTTTTGATACGTACATTAAACGTGGAATGAAGCCTTTAGCACAGATTGGTTTTATGCCTGAGGCACTCAGCAGCCGTCCAGTTCCTTACCGTCATTATTGGAAACCGGGAGATAAATACACGGACATTATTACCGGCTGGGCTTACCCTCCAAAAGACTATAACAAATGGCGGGAGCTTGTTTACCAATGGGTAAAGCATTGCGTGGAGCGCTACGGCAAAGCTGAAGTGGAAAGCTGGTATTGGGAAGTATGGAATGAGCCGAACGGTCACTACTGGGAGGCTTCAATGGAAGAATTTTTCAAGTTGTATGATTATGCAGCTGATGGTTTAAAAAAGGCATTACCAACTGCTAAAATAGGAGGGATCAATGTCGCTGGCACCCGTGGAGAGAAAGCACAACACTGGACGAATAGTTTTATTAAACATTGCATCAGCGGTACTAATTATGCCACCGGCAAGATTGGCTCTCCAATGGAAGCTATCCTATTTCACGCAAAGGGTGAGCCAAAACTGGTGGATGGTGTAGTGCGCATGGATATGTCGCCGCAACTTCGTGATATATCAACTGGTTTTAAGATCGTGGCTTCCTATCCTGAAACCAAAAATTTGCCGGTCATTATTGGTGAATCGGATCCTGAAGGATGCGCTGCATGCGGGATGGCTACAAATCCTCAAAACGCTTATCGGAACGGCACCATGTATTCCAGTTATACCGCCGCTTCCTTCGCCCGTAAATATTTGCTGGCAGATAACTACGGCATCAATTTTCTGGGTGCGGTATCATGGTCGTTTGAGTTTGAAAACCAACCCTGGTTTTATGGATTTAGAGATCTTGCAACTAATGGTGTGGATAAACCTGTACTAAACGTGTTTCGTATGTTTGGTAAAATGAGTGGTAAAAGGGTAGAAGTCCAAAGCGATCGGATGACACCACTACAGAATGTAGTTGATAGCAGCATTAGGGGAAGCCAAACCGACATTGGCGCACTGGCATCTATAGATAAAAAGACCGCCGGCATTATGGTTTGGAATTACCATGATCTTGATAAACAAGGACCTTCAGAACCAGTAAAACTGAGCCTGGCAGGTATACCAGCGAAATCAGTCATGATGACTCATTATACAATTGACAACGAGCACAGCAACTCGTATGAAATATGGAAAAAAATGGGTTCACCCCAAAATCCAACTTCTGCACAAATAACTGAACTGGAAAAGGCGGGTCAATTGGGTACTGTTGGTAAGCCAAAGAAAATCCAGGTTCAACAAGGAAAACTGGATTTAAATATCAATTTGCCAAGACAGGCAGTTTCACTAATAAAAGTAGACTGGTAGTTTCCAGCAATAGCATTCTTCCTGCGTTTATTAATGCAAGGCTGAAGCAATAGCACTAAAGTAACGTTCTGTCAGAATTTTTTGATGATGCATTACATGTCCAACAATTATAAATGCAATGGCATTTGGCGTAATTGGATTGTTACTCGCTATTCCCTTGCGGAATAATTGTTTGTCATCTATATACTTGTAAAGGATCAAAGTTGTTTTACGAACAAGAAGCAGTTCTTCTGTAAGATCAGATAGAGTACGGTTTGTTGCAGTTGCATTTTCGGCATATACATTTTCATCAAAACCTGGCAATCCCTGTTCTTCACCACGGGCAATACACATGGCACGATAAGCAAAAACTCTCTCAGTATCAATTACATGTTGTAGTAATTGGGCAACGGTCCATTTGCCCGGGTTATATGCAAAATGTAATTTTTCTTCCGGGATAGTAGACAAAAATTGCTCAAGTGCAGCTACTGAAGTTTCGATTACCTGGCGTGCATCATTGCCCGGTGTGTAATCAATATAACGTTGAAAATAAGTACCGTATTCGGCAAAATCAGGTCTTGGCATAGCGGCAAAATTATTAATGAAAATAAGTCAATCCATTCTTTCAGTACAAACAGTACCGAAATTTATTTCTTTGAAAATAAACGGACATAGAAGAAATACTTATTTAGAAGCCTGGTTTTTGGCAGCCATAATTTCATCGGCTTTTACAACTGCAGTGTAGGCATTTACAATTCCCCCGGTTTTGCAAAGTTCTTCGAAGAGAATAGTTTCCTTTTTCCCCCCACCCGGCAAGGGATACTTAGTTCCTTTCATACTATCATCAACCGAAGATTCGATAGCTGCTTTTACTTCAATAGCAGAAAGCATCGGATAATAACTGCGTATAAGAGCTGCAATGCCAGCTACAACCGGCGCAGCCATACTGGTACCCTGTAAAAAGGTATAACTGTTACCATTGGGAATTGTGGAATAAATTTTTACACCTGGCGCCATCACGTCAACTGTTTGACGCCCATAATTGGTAAAGTCGGCAACTAGCCCGCATTTAATACTACTATCGCCGCTTGCACCAACTGTAATGATGTTGGTGGCAATAGTGGCATCGTTTAGTTTAGCAGAAGGATAGTTTTCTTCCTTATCCAGGTTTTTAGATTCATTACCGGAAGCATGTACTAATAATACATCCCGGCTCGCAGCGTAACGAATGGCTTCATCCACCCAGGGTTTTTGCGGACTAACATCTTTTCCAAAACTCATGTTGATCACTTTAGCACCATTATCAACTGCATAATGGATGGCCAGTGCAACATCTTTATCGTGCTCATCTCCATTTGGCACTGCCCTGACATTCAATATTTTTACGTTATTGGCCACTCCATCTATTCCAATTTTGTTATTCCTTATAGCCCCGATAATGCCACTTACATGTGTGCCATGCATTGAACTCTGGCACATGATATCACTATTTCCATATTCACGGGAGTGCCAGTTAGTTTCATCATCACCAGTTACTTTCTTACGGTAATTAATTACCGGCGAATCTTTTGCCCGCAGCATATCCTGTTGCTTCTCGATATATTCGTTTAACTCTTTAAATACTTCGATATTGGTCATATCCCGGTCCATTTGCAAAATTTCTAAAATTCGCAAATAGGTCATTTTTGCTTTTTTGGCTTCCGGCGTATTGGGCCTGAAAGATTCCAGGTCCTCTGCCGAATAATGTTCCGTACCCCATTGAGCCCTGATCACCGAATCGTAAACGCCGGCTGTTTTTGCTGTTGCCTGAACAATTTTAAGGGTAAACTTGTCCTCTGCGGAAACTTCCATGGCTTTATTTACCCGTTTCCAAAGCTGGTATTTGTGATATTCATCCGACTTCAAACAAGTGGTATCTACATTACCACTTTCTACCCAGGGTTTTAGTTGGAAATACAATCTTGCAGCTTCCGCAGATTCTTTCTCAACATTAGTTCCATCGGGGTTGCCAAGAAAATTCCATCCATAAAAATCATCCGTATAGCCATTCCCATCATCATCGGTTTTATTCCCATTTATTTCTTTGGGATTATTCCATAAGATGGCTTTCAGATCTTCGTGAGTGGTATCTACGCCGCCATCGATCACCCCCACGATCACTGTTTTTGAACTTTTATTTTTGAGAAATTGGTATGCTTTATTTAAAGAAATGCCATTGTAACCATCTTCTTGTTTATCAAGTAAATGCCAGCCTTTTACAACTTCTTTTTGTGAAATGGCCGTTACCGAGAATGATACTCCCAATAAAATGGAAGCAAACTTTTGAAGCATCATAGCATACAAAATTGCAAAAAAGAAGGGTAACGAAATGAAGAGAGGCTGTTAAAATAATGCCCGGTTATGCTAATACGTTTTCGCAAACGATTGTTTTACGAGATTTTATCCAATATTGAACTGTATGCCTTGTGCTAAAGGCAACTTGTTTCCATAATTTATGGTGTTTGTTTGGCGACGCATATAATTTTTCCATGCGTCACTTCCACTCTCACGCCCTCCGCCGGTTTCTTTTTCCCCTCCAAATGCGCCGCCAATTTCTGCCCCGCTTGTTCCAATGTTTACATTGGCAATGCCACAATCGCTTCCCGCTGTACTTAAAAAAGTTTCAGCTTCCCGCATATTCAAAGTCATAATAGCTGAAGATAATCCCTGGGGAACATCGTTTTGCATTTGAATAGCTTCTTCCAGCGAATGATATTTCATAATGTACAAAATAGGAGCAAAGGTTTCGTGCTGAACAATTTTCATGTCCGCTGTAACTTCTGCTATACACGGACGAACATAACAACCACTCTCATAACCATCACCTTCCAAAACACCACCTTCAACTATAAGGTTGCCACCTTGTTGTTTGCAGGCTTTTATCGACTGCAGGTAACTGTTTACGGCATCCTTATCGATCAATGGACCTACATGGTTGTTTTCATTTAACGGATCTCCAATGGATAATTGCTGGTAGGCATTAACCAGCTTAGATTTAAATTCGTTATAAACACTATCATGGATTATTAACCTGCGGGTAGAGGTGCAACGCTGGCCAGCAGTTCCAACTGCTCCAAAAACGGCACCAACCAGCGACATATCGAGATCGGCAAACTGGCTGATAATAATAGCATTGTTGCCACCAAGTTCAAGCAGGCTGCGGCCAAGGCGTTTGCCAACTGCTGCTCCCACTGCTTTACCCATCCTGGTACTTCCGGTAGCACTTATAAGTGGTAAGCGAACATCATCGCTCATCCATTCTCCAACTTCGCGGTTACCCTGCACCAGGCAACTTATTCCTTCGGGTACGTTATTTTTTTCAAATACCTGCTGTATAATATGTTGGCAGGCAAGGCTGGTAACAGGTGTTTTTTCTGATGGTTTCCAAATACAGGTATTACCGCAAACCCAGGCAAGCATACTATTCCAGCTCCAAACAGCTACGGGGAAGTTAAAAGCACTTATAATTCCAACTACGCCCATAGGATGCCATTGCTCATACATCCGGTGATCGGGTCGTTCGCTATGCATACTGAGACCGTAAAGCTGGCGGCTCAAACCAACGGCAAAATCGCAGATATCGATCATCTCCTGTACTTCTCCCATTCCCTCCTGCAGGCTTTTGCCCATTTCATAGCTAACCAGTTTTCCCAGCGCGGTTTTATTTTCCCGGAGTGCTTCACCTACCTGCCGAACAACTTCACCTCTTTTTGGTGCAGGCCATTGCCGCCATTCTAAAAAGGCACCCCGGGCTTTTTCCACCACCTGGTCGTAGGTAATACGGTCGGTACCATTAACCGATGCTATTACAGCTCCATCCACCGGGGAAAATGATGTGATAGTTGCCCCGGTTGTTTCAAACCATTCACGACCAGTTGATGTGCCGTTATTTTCGGCCTTTATATTTAAAGATTGCAGAATTTCCTTCATATGGCGATTTTAGAAAAAAATCAAACTTAGCAGATTCGTAAACTATTTTTTTGAATATATATCATAGAAAGCTTAAAGATTAAATCTTATCCCGCCCATCAACCATCTGCCTGGCATTGGTGTGCCTAAAAGATCACTATAGGAGATGTTTCCGATATTATCGGCTTGGATAAATACCCCGGCGAATTTCCTGATGGAAACATCTGCTTTTGCATTAGCAACAAAATAATCTTTTGAAACTGTTGCGTGAATAGCAGCTGCTTCCTGCGGTTGTCTTGTTTTATATACGCCATTCACTGAAATATTCAGCCAGTTATACTGGTACGATATGGAAAAATTTGTAAGAAATTTTGCATGAGCATTTAAATAAAACCCCGGAGTTCCACCTCCGTCGAGTTTACTCTTTAACCATAAAAAGCCAACAGTTGCTGTTAGCTGTTGTTTGCTGTTGATTGGCTGTTGAAATTGTATATCGGTTTCCCAACCATTGGTATTTACTTTTGAAAAGTTCCTGGCCAGGGCATACGTACCCGTGGAAGATAAATTTTCTTTACGGGGCATTTCATTATAGGGCGTTGTTATATAGTCGATAAGTTTTTGGTGAAATCTTTCAAACCAGGTGCCGGAGATTTTTATGTTATCGCTTAGGGAAAGATCACCACCTAATTCATAGCTGAACGAGGTTTCAGCCTCCAGGTCGGGATTACCAATTCTTCCTCCCGTAACAATGCTTTTGTTATAATTATTGAAACGCTCAGTAAAATCAGCGTCCCTGATAGTACGCCCAATGCTGGTTCGAAGCTGGTATTTATCACCTCTAAACGAAGCATTAAGCTGTGGAACCAGTTCAAAACCACCCCGTTGGTTATAATCAAATCGTAGGGCTGGATCTACATAAAAGTGTTCGCCGATAGATTGGTGCAACACAACAAATGCTGCAGACTGCCATACTGTATGATCGCCCCGATCATTGGATTTAATGCCCTTGCTGACATATTGAATACCGGTAGTAAGCGTAGTTTTTTTAGTAAAGGACAGGTCGGCAGTTGTTAGAAACTGGAACAGGTTCGACTTATTTTCGTTAGCAATTGACTTGGCATTAAAGAGATAATGATCATCAACAGTTTTGTATCCAAGGTTAAGGTTCCATTTTAAAAAGCTGCTGCTATAAGCAACCTGGGCATGGTTCCACCATGTTTTAACCGTTTCAGTAGCGGTATCCGAGGCGAACGTGGTATAATAGTTCTGTGCTGAAAAACTACGGTCGTCATATGCAGACCTTAGTGCCAGGTTCCAGTGTTCCGTTAATTTTCGGGCATATGAAAGTGAAGCTGTAGTAAGATCAAAATAACCTTTGGTGCCTCTTTGTGGTTGGCCATTAGTATGATTGCTGATCAGGCCGCCCGAAAAAGTGTTTTTGCTGTCGGTATATTGACCGCCAGCCTGCAAATTCAACAATCCATACTCACCGGCAACTATCCTGGCCGAAGCAGTGCTTTTCTTTATTGATTGTGCAAAGGATTTAGAAATTATATGAATTACACCACCTACGGCTTCTGTGCCATAAATAGCTGATGAGGCACCTTTTAAAACCTCTATGCGGTCGATTTCAGAAGGTGCAACAGGCATATAACTATTAAAATGGCCGGTTAACGGATCGTTCAGCCTTATACCATCAAGAATAACGAGCACTTGTTGAAAAGTACCGCCCCTGATTAAAATATCGCTTTGAGATCCCATGGGACCTCTTGCCTGTATTTCGATACCTGGCACATACCGCAGAAGTTCATCCAGGGAATTTACAGGCAGTTTTGCAAACTGTTCCCCCTTGATAACAATAATGTTTCTCCCGGTTTTACTGGTTTGTGCCGGCGAAATTGTGGCTGTAACAGTAACGGGATCTAATACATTTAGCGAATCCTGGGCCGTTAACGAGGCCGAAATCAACATAGTGGCTACGGGCAGAAGACATTTCATTTGCATAGCTGTGTAGTTTGGCCGGCAAATATAACAGGCCAGCTTACAATTGACCGGCATTCCGCTTTTTGCACTTTATATTCCCGAATAAAAAACCCCCTGGTATTTTTTCCAGGGGGTTTCGCAATGGTAACAAATGTTGTTATTCTTTGATGATTTTTATGTTTTGCCTGGATTTTTCCTCCTGGATCCACAGCATGTAAACCCCTGCTGGTAAATGCTGTAACGATACATCGAAACCAGTACTACTGATGGTTTGCTTTGGAAGCCGCCATACAATTTCTCCTTTGGCAGTTGTAAGGTGTACCGAAGCAACCATTGTTTTACCAGTAACCACATGTGCGATATTTTTGGCAGGGTTTGGATAAACGACCAATGAACCGCCTTTACTATTCCATTTGATTGATCGAACTGATGACCAGGTTGATTTACCATTCAGGTCAACCTGTTGCAAACGGTAGAAATAGGTAATGCCCTGTTCTATGGTTTTATCGAAATAGGAGTATTTGAAGTTGCCTGCTGTTGAACCCTGGTTTTTGCCTGGCACAAAATCAATCGATGTAAAGTTTACGCCGTCAATACTTCTTTGCACATAAAACCCTTTGTTACTAAATTCATTACCACTACTCCAGGTTAATGAAGCGCCGTTATTAAGCGTTGCAGCATTAAATGTAAGAAGTTGAAGCGGTAGGGTAGTATTAGTAGCTACCAGGAAAAATTGGGAGAACCCGGTAGTATTAACAGTAAAAGAAGCATAGCCATCTGATTGCCGGTAATCTTTCACTACAGGCGTAAGAAGGATTGCGTTAGCAGGGCTAAGAACAGAATTTAGAGCAATGCCGTCCTGCACCTTCATTACTTTCAAATCATTTATACTGGGCCAGGTAGCCAATTCTGCAGTGCTGAAATAAAGGGTTATGCTGCTATTAGCATTTGAAGTAGTTGAAGGTGTAAGTTTTATAACCTTTTCGCTTCGCTTGAAAGTGCCTGTTAAGGTTGTAATATCCACTTGCCCGTTACCAGCCTGTGAAATAGAAACGTCTATACAGTTTATGTTTTCGGTGCTGTTACTAATAGCAGCCAGGATTTCATTATCCTCTTTACTAACAATGAAATTAGAATCACCGGCCAGTAATTTAATTTGTTTGCTGTTGTTAACCTGGCTTTCAACTTTGGTACCGGTGGTGGTAACTAAAATATCATCAATAATCAGCGGTGGTTGCGCACCGGTATTATCATCATTTTCCCAATAGAAATACAGGTAAAATTGTTTGTTGGTATAGTTTGGTAATAAAGTAGCATTAACCGTCTTTAGAACTGGTACAACAGTGCTTCCGTTATAGGTTCCTACCATAGTATCAACTCCGGGAAGATCGTCGACACTCGTGGTATTTGCTATATTAGTAAATGCTAGTCCATAGTCATAGGTACCATCATCGTCGGTTTCACCGGCCACTTTGTATTTGTAGGATACATTTATTTTCTGCGCCAGCCCTGGAGTGATCAGTGCTGACCTCACCAGGTGATCTGCTGCTACGTCGATGGAGTATTCAAGGCGTTTGGTTGCAAAACTGTTGGAAATATACAAAGCCTGGCCAGTAAAATCGGACCCTGCATTAACACCAACAACCCACTTGTTTTTTGGATTAGTTGGCTCCGCGTTCCAGCCAGCAGGGAAAGAGCTTCCTGATACGCCAAAATTTTCCTTGTAAACTTCTTTGATATTTTGTCCGACAAACAAAACATCGTCGTCTAAAATCGTCACCGTAAGAGATTGCGGAAGTTTATCATCGGCAACAACGCCGCTTCCCGAAATAGTGTAAGCAACTTTGATGGTTTCATCCGTCTCTTTTGATGCTTCATCAAAAATGCGAAGTTTCACCACTTTGAATGTTTCTCCTGCAACAATATTCAACGTTGGTGTAAGCAACTCAAAATCCAATCCATTTGTAGCGGTGCCCGTGGTGGAGACCTGTAAAGTAGCTGTGCCTGTTGCCTTATCTTCGATATTCAGGTACAAAGACAAATCGGTGTAAAGCGGGCAGGTAGTTTTAGCACTTTTCTCGCTGATAGATAAGACTCCGTCGCAGGGTAAAAATCCGATTTTACTGGCAATAGCTGCCGGCACAGCACAACCTGCAACAGATGATGGTAGTTCCTTTCTCCGTAAGCTGTTCACCATTACGATCTGCATTCTTTCTACTTGTTTCGCGGTAAAGGTGTTGAGAATTTTATCGTCGCAATAATCCATATAGTTTTCAAACATTTCATCTGCCGTTCCACAACTGTTAGTCTTTGGATGGGAAGGAGACCCGTAGTTAGCTTCGGCGTGTTGAGGGGTATCATCACAATAATCAGTACCACAGTTAGCATCGCCCCAAATATGCCTGAGGCCAAAAAAATGACCCATTTCATGCGCTAACGTCTTTCCATTTTTGTACGAAAAGGTAGAAGCACAATCGGCTGCCGGAAAGCCAATGCTTCCTACAGTTTCATAATCTATTGCAACTCCTGCTGTGGTACTTGTTTCGGTAAAACTTAAACCATCAAGTGTGGAAGCAGCCGGAAATGTGGCATATCCCAGGATATTTTCATCAAACGACGTGATCCAGATATTGATGTATTTGGTAGGGTCCCAAATAGTGGCGGGTTTTACCTGTGTTTCAAAATCGATGCGGGAATAGGGTGGTGTGCCGTAGGCTTTTCCAGTTGCATTAACACGGTCGATGCCGGGTTGGTTTAAAAGGTTACCATTAACATCTTTTGCGGCAAGGCAAAACTGCAGGCCAGTGCTGCTTGCAGCAGCATAAGAACTACCGGATTGATTTGCGAAATCTTTATTAAGCTGTCTTAATTGTGCATTTATGCGGGCTTGCGAAACATTGTAGGTATTCCCTTCTAATTGCCCGCTGTGCATTACGTGAAAAATGACAGGTATGGGTGCATAATTGGTAACATCACTGAGAGTGGGATTTGAATTCTTTTGTTTCACTTTCGAAAGCATCCATTTCTCAAAATCTGCAGTTGTTTGAGTATTTGGATGTTGCTTTTGCAGTTCATCGAGGTAGATGGCAGTATAACAGGTTTTTCTCTGAATCGCCCTGGAAGTCTTAACTGTTTGTGCAAACAGGAAAGAAACTGGCAAAATAAAACCAGCCAGTAAAATAATTTTGCGCATGAATTTGATATTGAATATTACAGGAAAAGAATAGTAAAGCCAGTTGAAAAAGTTTTAGCCACTAAAAATAAGACAAGGTTTGTTTGAATCAATATTGAAAATAAAACCGCCGTATTCTTATACAACTACTGCCGGGTTTCTGTTTAATAAGATTCACTTTCATTTGGAAAGTCTCCTTTCTTAACGTCGTCTATGTACCGGTGTATCGCACCTGTTATTTGTTCATCAAGATTTAGATACCTGCGAAGGAAGCGGGGTTTAAATTCGGTATTTATTCCCAGCATATCGTGCATTACCAATACCTGGCCATTGCAATATTGCCCGGCCCCAATACCAATAGTTGGAATTCCAAGACTCTCCGTAACTTCTTTGGCCAGCTGGGCCGGAATTTTTTCCAGTACCACTGCAAAACAGCCGGCTTCTTCCAGTGCTTTTGCGTCTTTCTTTAATTTAATCGCTTCCTCTTCTTCTTTAGCTCTTACGCTATAAGTGCCAAATTTATAGATGCTTTGTGGCGTTAATCCTAAGTGCCCCATTACCGGGATACCGGCCGAAACTATCCGGCGGATGCTTTCTGAAACTTCCTCGCCACCTTCCAGTTTTATACTGTGACCACCTGTTTCTTTCATAATCCGAATGGCGGATGCAAGGGCTATATCGCTATTACTTTGGTAGTAACCGAATGGAAGATCTACAACTACAAGACTGCGGTTAATGCCCCGAACAACGCATTGGGCATGGTAAATCATTTGTTCCAGTGTGATAGGAATGGTACTATCGTGACCTGCCATCACATTCGAAGCACTGTCACCTACCAGTATCACGTCAATACCCGCCTGGTCAAATAACCGGGCAAACGAATAGTCGTAAGCCGTTAACATGGCTATTTTTCGGTCCAGCGCTTTCATGCGCTGCAGAATATTCGTAGTTATTTTCTTTACCTCTGGAATGGTAGACATGTTGCTTTTTTAAAATATTGCGGTTTAATTACGAATTGCAATTACTGCTAATCTCATGGTAATTACCCGGGATTGTAGTAATTTCTTCATACAAGCTTTGAATCAAACCATCTGCCAGTCCAATTTTAGGAACAAATATTTGGTCGGCTTCAGCCCATCTCATGGCGTTTATATAAATAAGAAGTGCCGGTACAATTACATCTGCCCTGTCTTCTCTTAATTTATAATTGTTGATGCGATCGTAGAGGGAAACGCTGCTTAACTCTTTATAATAATCTCTGAGTAATTCAAGTGGCAGCGGTTTGCCGTCCTTCTTTTTACTCAAAGAAAATATTTTGTTGATATTGCCACCACTGCCAATTGCCACCACTTTGGAAATGTTTTTTGTATACTTCTTAATATATTCTTTCATCACATCCCAATCGTTTTCAGAAATCATATCTTTTAATAAGCGAATGGTACCGATGTTGAACGACTGCTTAAAAGTTAGCTTTCCTTTTGAAAACATGGTTAGTTCAGTGCTTCCGCCACCAACGTCAATATACATGTAGCTTCCGGTTTGATCCATGGTTTCAGCAATATGACTTTCCTGTATAAATGCTGCTTCTTCTCCGCCACTGATAACAGTTATATCAATTCCAGTTTCCATTTTTATTTTGCGCAATACATCCGGTGCATTGGTGGCATCCCGCATGGCACTTGTTGCACAGGCTTTTAAATGGTGTACATCATAAGCATTCATCAGGTGTTTATAGGCTTTCATGGTTTGTAAAACCATTCCTAATTTCTCTTTGGATATCTGGCCGGTTTCAAATACGTCAAACCCTAACCGTAAGGGAACCCTCACAAGGTTAATTTTATTGAAGGCAGGCCTGCCATCGTCTGAAATAATAACATCACTTATTAAAAGCCTTGCAGCATTACTACCGATATCTATTGCAGCCAAACGCATAAAACAAATAAAAACATTTTGCAGGTATGACTGGCATAAACCACCAATTATTTCCTGAGCTGCTTCTTTTTAATCCAGCTTAATTTTGAACACGGCCATAAATAAAATGGCGTTAGCCATTTAATTTTTTAGTCCGCCGCTGGCATTATTTTATTAACTCAACAGGCATGAATAGATTGAACTCAACGGTAAATGTAAATCCAGGTTTTTCAAGTTTGACATTCCTTCTTCTTATTTCGACTTTGCTGTTATTTGTAGCCTGTAACCCAGGCTCTTCAAAAAATAGTGAGAAGAAACCCGTGACCAGGGATACGACCATTACAAAGGAAAATGCCTTTCTAAATGTTTTCCTCGATAGTACGCAGGTGACTTCTTTTCTTGAAAAAGCAAAACTTTCAACCGAAGACAGCACAGAATTGAGCGATTTTTATAAATCAAGAAATTACGAATTTGCCTGGTTTGATAATGCTGGCCTTACGGAACATGCAACCAGTTTTGTAAGCCTGTACCGCAACTATCGCAGTGCCAATAACGATAGCAGCCTTCGAAACAAGAAGCTGGACAACATAATTGATAATATAATGGATGATAGTGCTTACCTGCCTGCCAATAAAAAGGAAATGATACAAACCGAACTGGAACTTTCGAAACAGTTCTTTAAATATGCAGGCAAAGCTTATGGAAACAACCTCGATCCTGAGGAATTAGGCTGGTTTATACCTAAAAAGAAAATCAATATCCGCTCTTTCCTGGATAGCATTATTTCGAACAAGAAAGCCTCCATCAGTGATTTTGAACCGGTACATCCCATGTTTTCACCACTTCATGAATACCTGGAAAAATATACTGCCATCGAAAAAAAGAATGGCTGGCCCGTCATAAATTTTTTGAAGAAAAATTACAAGGAAGGCGATTCGGCAGAAGCCATTGGGATGTTGAAAAAACGCCTGCAGCTTATTGGTGACCTGGAGCCGGCTGATACAGGAAATGTATTTTCAGCTGCTACTAAAAAAGGTGTGATAAATTTTCAACATAGGTATGGTCAAAAAGAAGATGGTGTGGTTACTGCTAAAATGATACAGGAGATAAACCGGCCGATAACCGAAAAGATCAAACAGATCATTGTAAATATCGAACGCATCAAATGGATTCCGAAGCCCGGAACGGGAAGGTACATTGTAGCCAATATTCCAGCCTACAGGCTGTATGTTTTCGATAGCGGCCGTTACCAGTGGGGAATGAATGTGGTGGTGGGAAGCCAGGCAAACAGTACGGTAATTTTTAGTGACATACTTGAATTGATCGTTTTTAGCCCCTATTGGAATGTACCGTACAGTATTGTAAAAAATGAGATGGCCGGTAAAAGCGCTTCTTATTTCGAAAGAAATAATTTTGAAATTGTTGGAAAATACAGTGATGGATTACCACAGGTAAGGCAAAAGCCCGGTCCGAGGAATTCTCTTGGCAGGGTTAAGTTTCTTTTCCCGAACTCTTATTCCATTTATTTTCATGATACTCCCGCAAAAGGACTTTTTAATCAAACAAACCGGGCGGCCAGTCATGGTTGCATTCGGTTGGCTGAACCCGCAAAGATGGCTTCGTGGCTATTAGATTACGATCCTAACTGGACAACTGATAGCATTCAAAAGTCGATGGCATTAACTAAAGAAAAAACAGTGAAGCTTAAAAAACCTGTCCCTGTATTTATTGGGTATTTCACTGCGTGGGTTGATCAACAAGGCAAATTGAATTTCAGGGATGATATTTATGGACATGATAAAAAGATGATGGAAAGATTGTTCTAGCAGGTATTTGCCTCCAATTTATCCACCCCGCGAATTGCTTCCGGTCATCTCCTTATTTTTGTGCCAGTGGAAAAATTTATTGTTTCAGCGCTTAAATACAGGCCCCAGAATTTTGCAACAGTAGTAGGGCAGCAACATATTACAACCACCCTGAAAAATGCCATCCGGCATAATACGCTTGCCCATGCTTTTCTTTTTTGCGGGCCAAGGGGTGTTGGTAAAACAACTTGTGCCCGTATACTGGCAAAAACTATTAACTGCGAAAAATTACAGGAGGATGGAGAAGCCTGTAATTCCTGCCATAGCTGCGTTTCGTTTAATGAAGGCACTTCTTTAAATATTCATGAACTGGATGCTGCCAGTAATAATAGTGTAGAGGATATCAGGGAACTCGTAAACCAGGTAAGGTTTGCACCGCAGGAAGGTAAATACAAAATCTATATTATTGATGAGGTGCACATGTTGAGTGCATCGGCGTTTAATGCGTTTCTAAAAACGTTGGAAGAGCCACCTTACTACGCCAAATTTATCCTGGCAACTACTGAGAAGCATAAAATTCTCCCAACCATTCTTAGCCGTTGCCAAATATTTGATTTTAAGAGAATTACGAATAATGATACCGTTGAACACCTTGAAGAAATTGTAATAAAAGAAGAAACAAAAGCCGATAAAGCTGCACTGCAACTGATTGCACAAAAAAGCGAAGGTTGTATGCGGGATGCTTTAAGTATGCTGGATAAAATAGTAAGCTTTACCGGTGGCGAATTAACTTACCAGAATACGCTGGAGCACCTGAATTTACTGGATGAAGATTATTACTTTAAGTTGCTGGATGCCTTATTAAAGCAAGACCTTGCGGAAACACTTTTGCTGTATGATCAAATAAACCGCAAGGGATTTGAAGGAGATACAGTGCTGAATGGCTTTGCTTCCTGCATCAGGAACCTGATGGTGAGTAAAGATGAACGTGCGGCACAGTTGCTGGATGTACTGGAAGGAATGCAGGACAAATATGTAAAGGCGGCTAAACAGGTATCACTTAGCTTTTTAGTAAGTGCCTTAAATGTTCTTAGCGAATCTGAGGCGTCCTTCCGCATTGCCAGGAACAAGCGGTTGCATATAGAATTGTCGCTTATTAAACTTTGCTACCTGCAACAGGCAATCGATCTTGCCGTTTCCCAGGAAGGAGAGGTTATTAAAAAAAAACGGGTTGACGGTCCTGTTGCCGTGAGATCGGTTCCAATTCAACCCCTTCAATTAAAATCATTGCCTGTTAACGCAGCCGGAACTGCATCTTTAAAAGTTCAGGCAGAAAAGCCGGTGCAGGTTAATGAGCCGGCGGCAGCTTATTCTACAAAAGAAAGCCCGGCACTTACCACTTCCATTTCAAACAAAGAAAATATTAAGGCACCTGCTGAAGTAGCATCGCCACTTTCACCTAATATGCATGTCGCATCATCTGCTGATAACGGTGTCCGCAAGCTTTCGTTGATGGAACAGCTCAAACAGAAGCAACAACAGGAAATGAATTCCAGGGCTCAAAAACCCGAACGTTTACCAGGAATTGAAGAAGTTAAAGTGCTCTGGGAAAAATACATGCAGGATCTGAAGGTGCAGCAAAAACACAGCGCCGTAACAAGTTTCCAGTTGGCCACACTGGATATCGAGGGCAATGAAATCATCATTGGATCCGTATCTAATATAAATCAAAAATTTATCGAAGGGGAAGCTACCAGTTTGCTGGAAGTACTTAAAAATCATTTTCAGAATCTAAATATCCGGATCAGGTTTATATTGACCGAAGACAACCGGGAACCACAGGCCTTGCAACCAAAATACCTGAATAGTACCGAGAGGTATAAAATGATGATAGAAGACTATCCATTAGTGCGGGAACTGAAGGAAAAATTAAAACTTGAATTGAAGTATTAAGAGTTGGTTTATACAAAATTTGCCCTGTTTAGCAATTTCAAAAGCTTTTCATTATAAACGATTTACCATAACGTTCCGATACAATTTGGGGTTTAGGCTTTTTCCCCGAAATTCGCAACTCCAAAATATATACCCCACATGGCTGAAGTGATTAAAATGCCCCGTTTGAGTGACACGATGACTGAAGGAGTGATTGCCGCCTGGCATAAGAATGTAGGAGATGCTGTTAAGAAAGGAGATTTACTGGCTGAAATCGAAACAGATAAAGCTACAATGGAACTCGATAGTTACCAGGATGGCGTATTGTTACACCAGGGTGGACCAGCCGGTGCAAAATTGCAGGTAGATGATCTGCTTGCCATATTTGGCAAACAAGGGGAAGATATTGCTTCGTTAATTGGCGGTGCAAACACTGCTGCTACTCCAGCTCCGGCAGAAGCTGCGCCTCCAACCCCTGCTACTGAAGCTGAAGCTGCTGCACCTGCAGCACAACCTGCTGCTGCGAAACAGTCGCTTGATCTTACTGCTATTCCAGAAGTTGTGTTGATGCCACGCCTTAGTGATACCATGACTGAAGGGGTAATTGCCGGTTGGCAAAAAAATGTAGGTGATGCGGTTAAGAAAGGGGATGTGCTTGCTGATATAGAAACGGATAAAGCAACTATGGAACTGGAAAGTTATAAAGATGGAGTTTTATTATACCAGGGGGCCAAAGCCGGTGAAAAGATCCAGGTAAATGATCTGCTTGCTATAATTGGTGCAAAAGATTTTGCTATCGATCCTATTTTGGCAGCTGCTGCCAATGGTGGCGAAAATGCAACCTCTGCGCCAGCACCAGTTGAAGCTACTGCTTCACCAACACCAGCAGCACCTGCTGCGGAACCTACTCCTGCTGCCGCACCTGCTGTGGTAAATGAAGGACGAATATTTGCTTCACCTCTTGCAAAAAAACTTGCCGGTGAAAAAGGCATTGATCTGAAATATGTAAAAGGTAGTGGCGATAATGGACGTATTACTAAAACTGATATAGAAAGCTTTCAGCCAGGTGCAGCACCAACTGCAGCGCCGGCGCAGGCTGCTGCACCAGCGCCAGCCCAGGTTAGCGAGGCGCCAAAACCGAAAGCTGCGGCTGCCCCGGCGGGTACCGAAAGTTTCGATGAAGTACCCGTATCGCAAATGCGCAAAACTATTGCACGGCGTCTCGGGGAAAGCTTGTTTACCGCTCCGCATTTTTACGTTACAATGAGCATCGATATGGATGCTGCGGTGGCTGCCCGCGGACGAATCAATGAAACGAGCCCGGTTAAGATCAGTTTTAACGATTTTGTGCTGAAGGCCACAGCTGTTGCTTTAAAACAACATCCAAAAGTTAATAGCAGTTGGATGGGGGATAAAATTCGGTACAATCATCATATTAATATTGGAGTTGCTGTTGCTGTAGAGGAAGGCTTATTAGTACCTGTAGTGCGTTTTGCAGATAGTAAAAGCCTGAGCCAAATTGGGGTAGAAGTGAAAGAATACGCTAAAAAGGCAAAAGATAAAAAGCTTCAGCCATCAGATTGGGAAGGAAGCACATTTACAATCAGCAACCTTGGTATGTATGGCGTTGACGAGTTTACGGCGATAATTAATCCACCCGATTCCTGCATTTTGGCGGTCGGCGGAATTAGCCAGGTTCCAGTGGTGAAAAATGGCCAGGTTGTACCGGGTAACATTATGAAAGTGACGCTGAGCTGTGACCATCGTGTTGTTGATGGTGCGACCGGTGCAGCTTTCCTGCAAACTTTAAAAAGCCTGTTGGAAGAACCTCTAAGAATGTTGGTTTAATAACAAAAGATCTACAATAATGAACTCCGCAAATGCGGAGTTTTTTTTTGCATAAATAACAGCAATGCTAGTAGAAAAAAGCTGCATTTTTTGACTGCTTCAATGCCAGTTTGACCTTTAAAAAGACAAAAATTCCGTGAAGAAATGAGTGGCACATGAATTGAATTATTTAGTTTGAAATCAGATCTTTAAACAAATTTAAAAGGAGGTTTTTATGTCACTAGTTAAAAGGAACGGTGGAGCAATGAGTTCTTTTCCAAACCTGTTTGATGACTTTTTTAACCGCGACCTTTTCGATTGGCGTTTATCAAATTATGCAGGTACCGGTGCCAGTCTTCCAGCAGTAAATATTCGTGAAAACAACGATGCCTTTGAAGTTGAAATGGCAGCTCCGGGCATGACTAAAAAAGACTTTAGAATACAGTTAGAGGGAAATACCCTATCTATTAGTTCTGAAAGAAACAACGAAACAGAACAGAAAGAAGGTGAAAATTATACAAGAAAAGAATTCAGCTACCAAAGCTTCAACAGAACTTTTACACTGCCAAAAGATGTAGTGGATTCTGAAAAAATTAAAGCACAATATGTGGATGGTGTGTTGAAACTTTGGATTCCAAAAAGAGAAGAAGCTAAAATGCGGCCACCACGTATGATTGAAATTGGTTAATCATTTTATAACCAGTTAAGAAAGGCTATTCGTTTTGGATAGCCTTTTTTGTATAATATTCCCGGTATTTGAAATAGTAGCTAATAGTGCTAATAGTGCTAAGGCTGCTAACTACTAATATACTACCATTATGTTGGTTTAATAAGTTGGATTTATTCCTGTGTAATTGGCAGGAGAAATATTTTTTAATTGTTTTTTCAAACCAGGTTTAATATTTAATCCATCAATAAATTGGTGAATAGATATTTGATTGATGCCTTCTGCACCCCTGGTTAATTCTTTCAAAGCCTCATAAGGATTTGGATAATTTTCGCGTCTTAAAATGGTTTGAATTGCTTCAGCAACAACAGCCCAGTTGTTATCAAGATCTTCCTTTATTTTGGCTTCGTTCAGTACAAGTTTTGAAATGCCTTTCCCTATGGAATTAAATGCAATTAAAATGTGTGCAGCAGGTACTCCAATATTGCGCAAAACGGTTGAATCGGTTAAATCGCGTTGAAGCCTGCTGATAGGAAGTTTGGATGACAGGTGTTCAAGCAACGCATTGGCTATTCCAAGGTTTCCTTCTGCATTTTCAAAATCAATTGGATTCACTTTATGTGGCATGGCACTGCTGCCGATTTCACCTGCTTTGGTTTTTTGTTTAAAATAATCCATGCTGATATAAGTCCACATATCGCGGCAAAAATCTATCAGTATATTATTGATTCTTTTAAGCGCATCAAAATGCGCAGCAAGATGATCATAATGTTCTATCTGGGTAGTAAACTGCATACGTTGTAATCCCAAAATATCTTCTACATAATGATTGGCAAAAGCAATCCAGTCGGTATCGGGATAAGCTACATAATGCGCATTGAAATTACCTGTAGCACCACCAAATTTCGCAGCGAATGGAATGTAACTAAAGAGCTGTACCTGGTTCTCAATTCTTTCGGTAAACACCATAATTTCTTTTCCAAGAACAGTAGGAGAGGCAGGTTGCCCATGCGTACGGGCCAGCATGGGAACCTGTTTCCACTGGCTGGCCATAACATACAACTCTTTCAAAAGATTTATAAGTCCCGGCAAGTATTCATGTTCGGTATAATGTTTCCAGCTTAAAGGAATAGCGGTATTATTTATATCCTGGCTGGTGAGACCAAAATGAACAAACTCTTTTACGTCGGCGGCAGCATCGGTTTTGTTTAATACTTTTTTTATAAAATATTCTACCGCTTTTACATCATGATTGGTCGTTTTTTCAATTTCTTTAATTTCAGCAGCATCCGCAAGGCTGAAATTTTCCATAGCTGCCTTAATTTGTTTCCTGGCCTTGCTACTTAGCTTGAAAAACTTTTTATCAGCCAATAAAAAGAAATATTCCACTTCAACTATTACGCGGTATTTTATGAGGGCATATTCACTAAAATATTCATCGAGATGATTTACCTGTTTGCGATAACGACCATCTATGGGTGATATGGCTGAAAGTGGAGAAAGTTCCAAGGATTATAATTTGTTTGTGATGGAAGTAAAACAGCATTGACATTGTGAACCGGGTGTCAATTACATTTGCGCCGCAAAAGTAAAGGATTGAGTTGAAGAGGAGGTCTTGTGGCCCAAACAATAAAAGCAATTAGATACATGGATAAAATAAAAGTTGGGGCCGTAAACTACCTGAACACCAAACCATTACTTTATGGTATTCAGGATTTATTACTAAAAGATGATATTGAGCTGGTTACCGGTTACCCGGCACATATTGCCCAACAATTGCTCTCCGGAGCAATCGATATAGGTCTTGTACCGGTTGCTATAATTCCGGAGCTTAAAAATTCCTTTATCGAGACTGATTTTTGCATTGGAGCAACCGGGCCTGTTGCATCCGTTTGCCTTTTTAGCGAAGTTCCGATTGAAAAGATTGAAACTGTCTGGCTCGATTATCAAAGCCGGACTTCTGTGAATCTCGCCCGTATCTTACTAAAGAACTTTTGGAAAAAGAAGGTAAAATTCCTGCCCGCTAAAGAAGGCTATCAATACCAAATCAAGGGAACTACCGCCGGCGTGGTTATCGGAGACAGGGCGTTTGCACAGCGACTGGTATCTCCCTATATGTACGACCTGGCAGAGGCCTGGCTAACTTATTCCGGATTACCGTTTGTTTTTGCCGCATGGATAGCAAATAAAAAACTATCCGCCGATTTCCTGCAGGCGTTCAATGCTGCCAATGCAATAGGCTTAAACAACTTGCCGGCCGTATTACAAGAAAACTCTTACGATAAATATAACCTGCATACCTACTATACCGAAAACATCAGTTACAACCTGGATGAACAAAAAAGAATGGGATTACAAAATTTTCTTAAGGAATTAAAAGTTTTAAACAGCAATAAAGTTATTGATCAATCCATTTTTTAAAAGATGGTGCTTTCTCCCGGCTCATATCTATTTCCAACTTTTGATTGGGTTCTTTCAGGCGAATAATAAGTTTAGCGTTGTCTTGCTGTTTGATGGTAAATACAGCATTAATATGAATGATGGTTTGGCGGTTTGCCCGATAAAATTGTTGTGGATGTAACAGTTGTTCGAGTTCATCCATGATGTTGTAGTCAATAATAAATTTATCCCCGTTGAACAAGTACACATAGGTTAATGTTTCTCTTATAAAACAGGCGATCTCGCTTGTATTAACCGGCATTAGCTGGTTTCGAACACTCAATAGAAACCGTTCTTTGTATAATTTTTTTCCAGGTGAAGCCATCATTCGCAATAGCTCATTTATATCTGGCGGCCGCTCTGCCTGGTTGTTTATTTTACGGCACTTATCAACTGCTTTTTTCAAATCAGTAATGTCCACTGGCTTTAATAAATAGTCTACTCCATTTACTTTAAATGCCTGTAAAGCATATTCATCGTAAGCGGTAGTAAAGATAATAGGGCAGGAGATTGTATATCTTTTAAGTAAGTCAAAGCTTACCCCGTCACTCAACTGAATATCCATAAACAAGATATCAGGTTCTTTGTTTTCACTAAACCATTTATAAGCTGTTTTAAGGCTTGGTAATACGGTTGTGATGGTTAGGTCAGGTGCAGCTTCCAGCAATTTTTTTTGCAAAACTGTGGCGATGATTTCTTCATCTTCAATGATAACAGCATTCATGGTAACAAGAGTTTTATTCGGTGTCGATTAATGGAATTCTTATCGTAAAATAGCCGTTGGAATTTTCGATGGTAACTGGCCTGGATGATAAATAGCGATATAAGTTTTGCAGGCTGGTTAATCCCTGCTGGTTACTCGTTTCAACCATAGATTTTTTTTGCAGGTTGTTTTTTACTATAATGCAATCATCGTTAGTAAGAATTTCAATTAATAATGGTTGGGCGGCATCAATTATATTATGTTTAATGGCATTTTCAACTAAATTTTGAAGCGTGACGGGGGCAATTTTTTTATCTAAACTTTTTTCATCGGCCTGTAATAAAACCTTCAATCCTTTTTTAAAACGGGTTTGTTGTAACGTAATATAAACCTGCACAAAAGCTATTTCTTCCTTTAAACTTACCAGCTCGTTATTGCTATTTTTTAAGATATAACGATAGATTTTTGACATCTGTTCTAAAAAGTTAGTAGCCATTTTCTGGTCCGTTTCTATCAATCCACTAAGGGAAGTGAGTGAGTTAAAAAGAAAGTGTGGATTTAATTGTTGCTTCAGGCTTTCAAACATAATTTTTGTTTTTTCCTGCTCTAATAACTGGGCTTTATTCTGCAACTCATACACCTCTTTTTGTTTTGCAATTCGATAACGGTACAAAGCCATAATAATTAACACTAATATTAAAGCCATCAGTGTTCTGAACCAGGTTGTTTTGTAAAACAAAGTGGCAATGTGAATACCCAGGCTATTTTCAGCTGAATTCCAATTTTTTGGGTTAGTTGTTGCTTTAAATTTAAATTGATAATTACCGCCTGGTACATTGGTATAAACTACTTTCCTGTCTTTCGAGTAATGCCAGGTTTTGTCGAAGCCTTCGAGTTTATAGGCGTACCAGGTTTGAGATTTATTATTATAATTGATCGCCAGCAGGTTAATAGTAAAAAAGTTTTCGTTGCTTCCAAAGTTCAGTTGGAGTTTGCCGGTTGTAGTTTCTTTCATGAAAAAAACCGAATCTTTAACTGTGTAAGAACTTACGAAACATTCGATTGGTGATTCCTTATCATGGTAACTAAGCGGGTTAAATACTACATAACCGTTAATGGAAGGAAATACAAAATCGCCATTTCGTAAAACGACCCCTGGGTGTTCAGGAAATTCGTTTGTAGGAAGGCCATCAGATATGTTGAATGCAGTAAAAGCAGTGCGGTCGCTGTTAAGCATGTTGATACCACGCGATGTTGCTATCCATAGCCTGTTTAAAGAATCTACCGCGAGTGCAGATGCCGTATTACTCAATAAACCGTTGTATCCTGCGTAAGATTGAAAAACATTCTTTTCAACGTTGATACCCGTAATTCCATTGGAAGTACTTACCCAAATGACACCAGATTTATCTTCCTTTATATCAATTACCATTCCGCCTATGATGGTCTTATTACTATCAGATATGCGCCAGTGTTTTGTTTTGTTTGTTGCAGGATCATACATCCCAACACCATTACCATTAAAACCAAACCACAGCCTGTTTTTACTATCTTCCAAAACGTATCTTCCACCAAGCCCCGCAAAAGTTTTCAATACTGCAATCTCTTTTATACTGTGGAAACTTTTATCTGCAGGCTCATACCAATAAAAAGAATCGTAGTCCCTGGTACCAAACCATACACGTCCTTTCCTGTCCACGTTTGCTGAAAAATAAAAACCAGCCGGCAAAAATTTTGTATCAACAAAGCCGATGGTATTTGTTTTTTGCGAATAGTAGTTTACACCTGCCCCCGTTGCTATCCAGATATCATTGTTGCTATCTGTAGCTATGCCGCGAATAGAATTATAGTATAAAACAGGTTTTAGATTTTGCCTGTTATTCCACTCCTTGTAATTCCCTGTATTTCTATTGTATTGTGAAACACCATCAGCTGTGCTAAACCAAAAATTTCCGTTATAATCTTCGGTAAATCCTCTTGCTATACTACGGTTTCGCACGCCGGTATTTTCTCCAAAAGGCATGATAGTTGAAAACAGTGTTTTACCAGGGTTGAAATAATTTAAACCATTTGCACATCCCAGCCAGATCGTTCCCATTTTATCCTGGAAAATACTGCGGTTAAAATTGGAGCTAATACTGCCAGGCATGACAGGATTGTTCAGGTGTTTTTTAAAAGAATTGGTTTTAGGCAGGTATTGTAATAGTCCATCTACAGCAGTTGTTGCCCAAATAGTATTGTTGTTATCGCAAACCAGGTTGGATACATTGTTATTAGTAGTTCCTTTTATAGTGTAAACGTAATTGCTGAAATCCTCGTGTTTACTGCCATCAGCAGGTATTTTCAGTAATTGGATTTTACCATAAGTAGATAGAAAAATGTTGCCACTGCTATCGGCTACAATACTTACAACTCTGTCATTTCCAATTTCGGGTAAAGAAATGAGTTGTATTTTATTCGTTTTTAAATTCAATAGCGACAATCGGCCAATGCCTGGAAACAATAACTGATCTTTTGAAATGAAAATATCGTTTGAATATTTTCCAAACATATTTTTTACTATACTATCACCGGACTGGTTATAATAGATTGCTGTTTCATCTAAGGGATTGTAATTTATTAGTCCGGCAGTGGTTGCCATTAGAATAGCGTTTTTAGTATAGGGAATCATTTTCATAATCCTTACACCACTCACCGTTTTAATGCGTTTGAATTTAGCTGTTTCAAAATCAAACTCTAAAAGCCCTGATTCATGACCAAAGAATAGCCGACCGTTTTTGTCGGAGCAAATACTTTCGGTGATGCCCGCATAAGGACTTGCAGAATCGCCGGCCTCACAGCTGAATACCCTTGTTTCATAACCGTTATAACGGTTAATTCCTCCAAGCGAAGCAAACCACATATAGCCAAATTTATCCTGGTTAATTGCAGTAATTACGCCATCATTAAGGCCGTCGGCAACGGTAACTTGTCTAAAAAAATATTCAGAAGGTTGCGCAAAGCAATTAAACCATAACAGGGCCAGGCAAACAACAAAACATTTACTATCAACCTTCATTACTGAAAAATAGGATGTAGAATTTAGGTTACAAGCATTTTGGGTGTTAACCGTTAAAATTCACAGGGGAAGTGTGTATTTAGTTAAAGGAGCCGCAACCCTCAAAATGGATTTTATATCGATTTTAAAACAGTATAAATTCTTGTTTATAGTTGCAGGCCAGGGGTAACATTGATAATTAATGCCTAAACTGTTTAAAAAGCTGGGGCTGTTATGCATAATTCACCCGATTTTCGCAACCAATTAAAATAGCATGAGCAAACTAACCGATCAGCTGAATGAAACCTGTAAAATCATTAAAACTTATTATAACGAAGTGCCTGTTGCAGGTATCGTGCTGGGAAGTGGTTTAGGTAATTTTATGGATGAAATGGAAGTGGAATGCGAAATCCCTTACGAGGATATACCCCATTTTCCAGTGTCAACAGTTGAAGGCCACCATGGCAAACTGGTATTTGGAAAAATGGCTGGTAAAACAGTTGTTTGTATGGCGGGTCGTTTTCATTATTACGAAGGATATACTGCGGCCCAGGTATCTTTTCCTATCCGGATAATGAAATGGCTGGGAATTAAAACATTGTTTCTAAGCAATGCTGCTGGTGGAATGAACGAAAATTTCAAAGTTGGAGACATTATGATTATAAACGATCATATAAGCCTGTTTACCCATAATCCTTTGCTGGGTCCAAATGTTGCAGAACTCGGTCCGCGTTTTCCGGATATGAGTGAACCATATAGCCATGCGTTAGTAAACCAGGCCGCAAAAATTGCCGGTGAACTTGGGATCCCGGTTCACAAGGGTATTTACTGCGGGGTAACGGGGCCAACTTTTGAAACGAGGGCAGAATATAAGTTGCTGAAAGTTGTGGGCGGCGACGCGGTGGGAATGAGTACCGTGCAGGAAGTGATAGTTGCCCGGCATATGAATCTTCCGGTATTCGCTATGAGTGTGATAACAGACCTGGGTATCCGGGAAGAAAACAATATAATTACGCACCAGGAAGTGCTGGAAGCGGCTGCAGCTGCAGAACCAAAAATGACAGCGATCTTTAAAGCTATGGTTGCTTTGGTTTAAAAGCCATTCAACGCTGTTCTCCAAAACACGAATACTGATATGTTTTTTGTTTACCAGTTTTTAATAAATTTATTCTAACCATTTCCATTGCAGTTAACGAGTTACATAAAAACAGCGCTATTCCCAACCATCTTACTTTTTATGCTGCTGGCTAATAGCCAGGCCGGCGCTCAAAATGATATTGAGACAATCAGGAAAACGGATAGCAAAGGCAGGCCAATGGGCGCAGGCAGTAATATGAAGGGTGGAGATAGTTTGCAGCAACGAAATAGCAACGAAGATTCCATCACTATTATTTACCGCATGTATGATTCGAGCCGGATCTATAAAATCGACTCTTCTGTAAATGATTTTACAAGGCGGTTTCCTTTACCAGCACAAAATATTTTTCTTGGCAACCTGGGCTCACCTACCAAATCACTCATTTTTTCACCCTATTTAAAGCCAGGTTTTGATCCCGGGTTTCATGGGTTTGATACCTACCGGTTTACTGTTGAAAATACCCGGACTTTTCAGACAACGAGGCCTTATACCGAACTGGATTATTTGTTGGGTGGTAAATCGGAGCAAACTATTAAAATACTTCATACCCAAAATATTCGTCCTGCCTGGAACGCCATGTTCGAGTACAAATTTTTGAATTCGCCCGGTCATTTTAAAAACAGTAATACAAGCCATTCGGCTATTCGTTTGGCTACTTCCTGGGCTACCCGCAACAAACGTTATTCGGGTAATGCTATGTTTATAACCAACCGAAACCGGGCTTCCGAAAACGGGGGCATTAAGTCGGAAAGTTATTTAAAGGATCCAAACCCGGCTTACGACGAACGGTTTAATATACCCACCTGGCTGGGAGGCGACGGATCTTATGGAGCCAATTTCTTTACTTCTTCTATAGCTACCGGTTCTGAGCAAAAAAGCAAGCAATTCTTTTTTCGGCATCAATACGATATAGGCCAGCAGGATTCTACTTATGATGCCGATTCCAACGTGGTTCGGTTGTTTTATCCACGCCTGAGATTGCAGCATACTTTTTCTTATACCAGCCGTTTTTTTAATTATAAAGATGCTGCTAGTACTGATACTGCTTATAACCAGGAAGCATACCTGTTGCGATACGATCTTTCGCTGCTCTCGCTGCCTTTAAACCTGACCGATAAATGGAATGATCTTACCAACGAAGCGGCCATCGAAATCTTTCCTGATAAGAATAACCAGGAGCAGTTCTTGAAAGCAGGAGCTGGTTATCAAATGTTGCATGGAGATTTTTCTGGAGCAACAGAAAATTTCAATAACATTTATTTGTTAGGTGAATACCGGAACAGAACCCGTAACCGGAAATGGGATGTTCAGCTAAATGGTAGATTTTACCTTGCCGGACTGAATGGGGGGGATTACAATGCTGCGGCAAGCTTACAACGCGACTTTGGTAAAAAGCTTGGTTTGCTCCAGGTAAGTTTCCAAAATATAAACCGAACACCATCGTTTGTTTTTGATACCCGCAGCAGTTTCCTCGTTACAGGTAATGTAAATTTCAACAAAGAAAACTGGACAGTGCTTGGAGGCAATCTTTATATTAATCGGTTGAATTTGAAACTGCTTGCCAACTATTATATCGTTAGCAACTATACTTACTGGGACGATTACTACCATGCAAGGCAACAAGGAACTTTACAAAACGTATTGCATATTGGTGCAGAAAAACTTATTAAACTTAGCAAGCACTGGAACTTATATTCTGATCTGCATTTTCAGCAGTCTACAGGCAGCGATATAAACCTGCCCGATCTTTATACCCGAAACCGCCTGATGTACGAGGGCCAGTTCTATAAAAACCTAACACTTGCAGTAGGCGTGGAAGCCCGTTATTTTACACCATTCAAAGCTGATGACTGGAGTCCCTTTAACCAACAATGGGTTGTTAAAAACGATTCTACTATTCGCAACCGGCCAGAAATTGCAGCCTTTTTACATATGCGGATCAGGGGTTTGAGAATTTATATAAGGGCAGAAAACCTGAACACTATAAGTTTTAGTAATGGATTTTCTTTTACAAATAACAATCATGCAGCTCCATTGTATCCAACACCCGGATACTTCCTTCGCTTTGGTTTTTACTGGGCTTTTGTGAATTAAATTTTCTCCTTTTTACTTTTACATGAAAACAGCGGGTATCATTAAAAATTATAAAACAGATTTACTGCTGGTATTACTTTTTATCCTCACGTTATTTTTCGGCCTGCATTCCTTTTATGTTGAAAAATGGTACGCCACCGGTATCTATATTTTCATTAGTAATTTCCTGAGGATTTTATTGGGTAGAATTCCTTTTAGCCTCGGTGATTTTGTTTATGGAGCGGCTATTTTATTAATCATCTACCAGCTTTTTAGAATTATAAAAACCTGGAAAACAATAGCGGTTTATAAACAAAGATGGAAGTTGGCGATTCGAAAATTGCTAAGAATTGTCATTGTGATTTACCTGGTGTTTCAATGGGCATGGGGTTTAAATTATCATCGACTGGGAAGTGCCTATCAGTTAAACATCACACCTGGCGTTTATACTTCGAAGGAACTATTGCAGTTGGCAGATACGCTTCGCAGCAAGCTGCTTACCGTTATACCACAAATTACAAATGCAGATTCTGCAGAATGGCAGGATTTTTCTGTAATGAAAAACCGTTGTATAGCCGATTATCAGAAAGCCTCCAAAACGTACTCCTTTCTTCAATATAATTATCCGTCGGTTAAGAAAATGATGATTGGAAGTCTAGGTGGTTATGGTGGATTTAGTGGCTATTTAAACCCGTTTACAGGAGAAGCCCAGTTAAATGAAAACGTACCACCTTTTTTGCGTTCTTTTATTACCTGCCATGAAATAGGGCACCAGCTTGGTTATGCTGCCGAAGAGGAAGCTAATATGATCGGCTATATCGCTGCCAGGCAAAGCAATAATCCTGCAGTGCGGTATAGTGCTTACCACGAAATGATGTCCTATGCCAGCCGCGAATTGTATCATGCAGATTCAAATGCTTATAAAACATATATAAATAAATTACCTCCATTGGCAAGAATGCATACCAAACAGGCAAGAGATTATTATGCAAGTTTTAAAACACCATTTCAAACGGTAATAAACCAATGGTACGATTTATACCTGAAAGCCAATAGCCAAACTAAAGGGGTTAATTCTTATAGTTTCATAACGGCCTGGTTAATTGCCTACGCCAAAAAATATGGTTGGGAAAATATTTAGTTCAGGTTCCTTTTCGTTGGGATAAGTTGGAAATCTTATAGAAATGGAAACAGGTAAGTTGATATAACAGCACCATGTTTAAGTTTAATGATTAGGAAAGTGTTCAATTACCTCCGTGAATAATAGTAAGTATTTTGATCGTTAGCAAAAAGAGTAATAGCATGCGTTTAATAATGTCATTTTTCTTAATTTTTATAACTGTAGCTGCTAGTTCGCAACAGGATATAACACCTGTTGCTCCGGACACACTAAATAAGCCGGTTGTAGTTGTAAACGCACAACCATTAAGCGATATCGATATACCCGTTCGCCTTGGGTTGAAGCCGATTTATGAATGGGCAGAGAGCTTTATTGATACACTTTACACTTCTCCCAATTATCCTAATGATTGGGTAATGGATGGTTGCGATACGCGGTATCAATACCGTTTTATTCGTGGACCTTTCCAGTTTAAGGCTTATAATAACTTATTATATGTTTCCTTCAGCGGGTATTATGGAGTGCGGGGTTCTACCAGGTTATGCACGGGTATTGGAAATTCGGTATGGACCCCTGCCTGCAGTTGTGGTTTTGGAACAGAAAAACCAAGGCGAATCGATGCAGGATTTACTATTCAGTTTCAATTGAAACCCGATTATTCACTGGGAGTTGTTGTAAACAGGGTTGAACCAGTAGCCGTAGACAAATGCACGGTTTGTTTTTTTGGAAAAGACATTACAAAAACGGTGGCTGCAACTTTAAGGGCCGAATTGGATTCCTCGGTTGTTGCAATGCAAAAACAGCTACAAACATTTAGCCTGAAACCGTATTTAAAAATGGTTTGGGATACCTTACAAACACCTTACCGGATGACTGGTTTTGGCTTCTTAAATACTCAGCCACAACAACTTCGTATTAGCCAGGCAAGGCTCCTAAAAGACAGCTTGTTTATCAGTCTTGGATTAACAGCGAAGCCAGAATTAAAACAAATTGCAACCGTCAACAAATTGCCATTGCCTAATCTCGCGGATTTCACACCGAGGAGTGGCTTTAAGTTGTTTATTGCACAGCAGTTGCCTTACGATTCGTTAAGCCAGGTAGCTAACCTGCAGGTGGCAGGGCAGGAGTTCCAGGCAGGTAAGGGATTGCTCAAAAAAACGATTCGAATTGATTCTATCAAACTACAGGGAGGCACCCGCAAGATTATTGTAAAAGTGTACGTTTCAAAGGCAGCAAAAGGTGTATTTTATTTGGAAGGGATACCTAAGTGGGATATTACTAAACAGGAATTATGGCTCGATAGCCTGGATTATCATATCGACACAAGACAATTCCTGGTACGAACCGCAAGCGCCTTACTGGATGGAACCATCATGAATAAATTAAAGGCGTATACCCGCTTTAACCTGCAACAAAAAGTTAACGACCTGAATAAAAGCCTGGTTACGCAAATGAACCGCGACATTTACCCTGGCGTAAAAAGCAAGGGCTTCCTGACTAGGTTAAATATTGATGATCTTAAAGCTTCTGATACGGGTATTTTTATTGCTGCCGGTGCCGAAGGAAAATTATGGATGGATATTGACGCTGGTATTTTGCTTGCCAACTTTTTAAAGTAAAAATATTTTTGTTAATACCTGTCATAATACCGCTGTTCTTTTAACTTTCTACAGCATTTGTTTTAAAAGCAAAATATTTTTGCATCAGGTAACTAAACGCTACCACAATAACTGTATTTATAACCTGTGCAATGGTGGGATAAAACTGTAGTTTATCAACCATTATTTTAAGATTAATATAATTGAGTATTACACTGCCTGTTGCTGTTGCAAAATAACGAACCAACTGGTGTCTTCCCCTTAATACGCTGCCTGAAAAAACTACATAACGGGCCATATAAAAGCCTATCGGGAATGTAATAAGAAATGATACAATCATTGCCGCGATATGTGGCGTAAAGGTTATAAATGGCAGGTGTACCAGCTCTTTCTTAAAAACAAAATTGTAACTGAAGAAGAATGCGAAAATGCCTAAAAGGGTATTGCCGCCACCACATGCAGCATACATAAAAGTTTGTTTTGGCATCAACCTTCTAAAAAAAGGATAGAGCCATTCCAATATCCTGGTAATTATAGTTGCCAGCATGTTTTTTATCGGTTCAGAACAATGATTGGTATTAATACTACGCTATCCGGCAAATCAAAACTGTTAAGAATTAAGGAGCTGAATTCCCCGGAAAGGGGGGCAAAGGTAACCGGATTACAATACATTTGCGACCCGGCAAACTGTAAGTAAATTTTGCATTCAATTGCTGGTTTCAACGGGAATAGTGGTTTAGTGTATTGGTAAACCTTAGTTTTTGTTGCATAATTACAAGAATTAAAAAGTGAATAATGCAGATTACTGATTTCATCAAATTGGCAGCACAAAAGGCGTTCACGGCGTTATATCAAACAACACCTGCAGTAAATGATATTACCCTAAACGAAACCAAACCGGAGTTTGAAGGAGATTATACCATCGTGATGTTTGCTTTTGTAAAACAATTGGGCAAATCTCCGGATGCGCTGGCTACAGAATTAGGAGATTGGTTAATAAAGAACGAACCAGCAATTATCGTTGGATTTAACGTGATCAAAGGTTTTCTGAATCTATCTATCTCCAATAATTACTGGCTGCAGTTTTTACGTGACAACAATCATCCGGACGCAGGAAAGCAGCCATCCAATGGCAAGAAAGCCATGATTGAATATTCTTCTCCGAATACCAACAAGCCGTTGCACCTTGGGCATTTACGTAATAATTTTTTAGGATGGAGTGTAGCAGAAATTTACAAAGCGAGTGGTTACGAAGTAATTAAAACCTGTGTGGTAAACGATCGTGGAGTACATATTTGCAAAAGCATGCTTGCCTGGAAAAGATTTGGAAATGGCGCAACTCCCGAAAATACAAACACCAAAGGCGATCACCTGGTTGGAGATTATTATGTAAAATTCGAGAATGCGTTGAAAGCTGAAGCAACTCCTGTTTTAGAGCAATTAATGGCTGGCAAAATCCCTGCGGATATAGAAGAAACATTAGCAATTAAAGCAAAGGTTTTTATAGATAAATTAAACGATACTACATTAAGTGCCGATAAGCAAAACGAAATAAAAGAAGAACTGAAAGAAATTGCCCGAAATGCCAGTTCCCTCATGCAGGAAGTAAGGTCAATGTTGCTTAAATGGGAACAGGGTGATGCGGAAACTATAGCGCTTTGGCAAATGATGAATAGCTGGGTTTACAAAGGCTTTGATGAAACTTACCAGCGCATTGGTAGTGATTTTCAAATTATATATTATGAAAGTGACACTTATTTGTTGGGTAAGCAACTGGTAGAAGAAGGCATTGCCAGCGGTGTATTTTTTAGAAAAGAAGAAGGCAGCGTTTGGATTGATCTGACTGCAGATGGGTTAGACGAAAAGCTGGTTTTACGCAAGGATGGCACTTCGGTATATATCACCCAGGATATTGGACTGGCTCGCCGCAAGTACGAAGATTTTCCCATGCAGGAAAGTATTTATGTAATTGGTGATGAGCAGATCTATCATATGAAAGTTTTGCAACTGATTTGCCAGCGACTGGCTATGCCTTTTGCAAAAGGTATTCACCACCTGAGTTATGGAATGGTTGATTTGCCGACCGGGCGTATGAAAAGCCGCGAAGGAACCGTTGTTGACGCTGATGATCTTTGCAACGAAATGGAGCAGGTAGCCGCCAGTAAAACTGAAGAATTAGGCAAAGTAAAAGACTTTACCCCCGAAGAATTAAAACAGCTATATCATACGCTGGGTATGGGCGCTTTAAAATTTTACCTGTTAAGGGTTGATCCAAAAAAACGTATGGTTTTTAATCCTGAAGAATCCATCGATTTTCATGGATTTACTGGTCCTTTTGTTCAATATACCTACGCCCGAATTCAATCGGTATTACGCAAATTTGGTGCACCGGATCTGCAAAAAATAGTAGATGAAAATTTGTTGCCGCTCGAAAAATCACTGGTTGTTTCATTAGAACAATTTGGAACAGTGATCAACCAGTCGGCATTCGACATGAATCCATCTGGTATTGCATTGTATGTTTACGATCTTGCAAAAACATTCAATTCTTTTTATACGGAACACAGTATTGGTAATGCTGAAAATGAAGAAAAAAAACAATTACGTTTAGCCATAAGCCAGCTTACAGGCTATACTATAAAAAATGCCATGCAGCTTTTGGGAATAAGTGTTCCGGGAAGAATGTAAGAACAGGCCCGGCCAAATTTTTCATTAGTTTGTAATATGGCTGAAATAAAACATATATTATTGCGATGCTTAAAGAAAAGATTTTAGTTATTGGTGCATCCGGGCAAATAGGAGTGGAGCTTACACTTGCTTTGCGCAGCATGTATGGGAATAACAATGTAATTGCCAGCGATCTGCGGGAACAAAATCCCCTGCTGCTTGGAACCGGGCCTTATGTAAGCCTCGACGTGATGAATAAGGAAATGCTTCATGTGCAGGTAATTCGCCAAAACATCACCCAGATCTATTTGTTAGCAGCCATCCTTTCAGCTACCGGAGAAAAAAATCCTGGTCTTGCCTGGCACCTGAATATGCAGGGCTTGCTAAATGTGCTTGATATAGCCCGGGAAGAGAAATTGACCAAGGTATACTGGCCATCGTCTATTGCTGTTTTTGGACCAACATCTCCCAAACAAAATTGCCCGCAACATACTATTATTGAACCTGCCACTGTATATGGAATAAGTAAGTATGCCGGTGAGTTTTGGTGCAATTATTACAACAAACGGTATGGTGTTGACGTACGCAGCCTTCGCTATCCCGGTTTAATCAGTTACAAGTCTTCACCGGGTGGAGGTACCACAGATTACGCTGTTGAAATTTTTCATGAAGCATTGGAAGACAATAGCTATACCTGCTTTTTAAAAGAAGATACTTACCTGCCGATGATGTATATGCCTGATGCAATCAGGGCAACACTTGAATTAATGGAAGCGCCAATCGAAAATATTAAAACCAGGCATTCCTATAATATTTCGGGGATGAGTTTTTCCCCTGCTGAAATAGCAACTGCCATTCAAAAACACATACCCGGTTTTACCATCAGCTATCAGCCCGATTATCGCCAGAATATTGCTGATGGATGGCCCCAAAGCATTAGCGACCAGGAAGCCAGGAACGACTGGGGCTGGAAAGAAGCTTTTGACTTAGACAATATGACTAAAGATATGCTGAACAATCTGAGGTGATTAGCTAAACAGGGGAAATAAATAAACAGACCAAAAAGCGTAGTCGATTTTATTTGTTTAGTTCTTTGTGATCCTGGCCCTTTATTGCACAAATTAGTATAGTTGGCATGCATTTTTAAATGCTAATAGCGCTTCAACACTCAGTAGAAACAAATGCCGGGCTTTTCGTTATTCATTCAGTTGATAGTTATGGTTTTAGCGTTTTACAACAATTAACTGTTGTGAATATTATCGTTACTCAAATTGGAACCTCTGCATAAATTAGTAAATAAGAAAATCAATGATACAGGGCACTACATCTGCTTATCCCACCTCAATAATAATGGCAGATGACGATTTAGATGACAGGGAATTATTTAGTGATGTATTAAAAGAAATTGATTGTAACGTGCAGCTTGATTTTGCTGAAGATGGTGAACATTTGATGCGAAAACTTTACAATGAAAGTATAGTACCCGACCTCGTTTTCCTCGATTTGAATATGCCCAATAAAGGAGGCAGGGAATGCCTTGATCTTATAAGGAGCAACCAGAAATTAAAAGATCTTATAGTAATTATTTTCTCTACCTCCAATTCGCCTGTAGACATAAAAGAGACCTACGACAAAGGCGCAAATCTTTATGTTTCAAAACCTGGTAGCTTTTACCAGCTGATTGAAATGATCAAAAAAGTTTTAACCGACCGGCAGGCTTACAAACCATATAGTTCAAAGAGCAATTATGTCTTCAAGTTCGAAACCAATGAAGCTTATTTGTGAAAGCATTTGAGACCCTGGTCAATACATTGACTGCAAGCTTGCGCTAGTAAAATAATTCACTATTCTTCTGCCAGTTGAATTATAGGAACTTTTTTGTCCTGCCATATTTTCAAGCTTTAATAGGTTACGTTTATTTTTTAATTAAGCCAAACTTATAATGGAATTTGCTGTTACTAGCGTCAAAAAGAGCTGGTATTTCAGTTCTAAATCTTATTGTTAAAAATACCCGTGAACCTGCTGTTTCAAGTTCAATCAATTTCATATGTATAAAACCATTTGCATCATTAGCACTGTTTTGATATCTGGTATTGTTGCCAATTCACAATCTTTATTAATGCGTCATCCTGCCATCAATCACAATGGTACGCAGGTTGCATTTTCTTTCCAGGGCGATATATGGACAGTGCCTTCTGCAGGTGGCAATGCTACCCGGCTTACTATTCACGAAGCTTACGAAAGCTATCCCATTTTTAGCCCCGACGGAAAACAAATCGCTTTTTCAGGTGCCCGGTTTGGCAATAACGATCTTTTTGTGATGCCAGCTGAAGGAGGTTCTGCAAAACGGCTGACATGGCATTCCAGTGCCGATAATATTGCGAGTTGGACAGAACCAAATCAAATTATTTTTTCTACAGCAAGGGACTTTCGCCAGGTAGAAAGGCCGTTGGAAGTTTTTGCAATAAGTCCTGCGGGAGGAACTGAAAGACGAATACTCGATGCAGTAGGGTACGATCCTGTTTTATCGCCCGATGGTCGTTTTATGGCAATTGTTCGCGGTGATATAAATCCGGTATTCCGGCACGAATACCGCGGTTCCAGTAACCGGGATCTTTGGCTATATGATATTAAAAATAAAACTTATAGTAAGCTTCCTGGCTTTGAAACAAATGATATTTTGCCGCAATGGGGCGATAACCGCACCCTGTATTTTCTTAGTTCAAATGAAGGTGCTTATAATCTGTACCGGCTTGCAATAAAAGAAGATGGCAAACCGAACGGCATGCCTGAAAAGCTCACGAATTTTAAAGATGAAGCTATCCGGCATTATTGCATTTCAGGTGACGGAAAAACTATTGTATATGAAAAGGAAATGAATTTATACTTGCTGAAACCAGGACAGGGTACCAATGAAAAAATGAATATTCGAATTGCTGCTGACGACCGGTTTGACGCTGAAGAATTAAAAACGTTAACCACTGGCGCAAATGAATATTCGGTATCGCCCAATGGAAAATTAGTTGCGTTCAGTATTCGCGGCGAAGTATTTATAAAAGAAGCCGACAAAGAAAAATCCCGTTCAGTAAATGTGTCCAATCATCCTTATCGCGACATGACACCGGCATGGATGAACGATTCAACACTTGTGTTTTCTTCAGATCGGAATGATGGAAATTTCGACCTTTATATGGTGCAATCCATTGATACTTCAGAGGTGAATATTTTTAAGACTCTTAAATATGGACTGGTACGAATTACCAGTACGCCGGCAGATGAAATGGGTGCCATTTTTTCTTCCGATGGTAAGAGATTAGCCTACTCAAGGGGAAAGGGCCAATTGGTAGTTTCGGAAATTGCAAAGACAGGTAAATTAAGTAATGAGAAAATTTTGACGGATGGTTGGGACACGCCCGGTGACCTTGCCTGGAGCCCCGATAACAAATGGCTTGCTTATACTTTATCCGACTTGTATTTCAACCAGGAAGTATTTATTCAGCCAGCCGACAATAGTTCCAAAGCAGTGAACGTAACAATGCATCCAAGGTCTGATGGAAGCCCGTTTTGGAGTGCGGATGGCTCAAAGCTTGGGTTTATTTCCGAACGCAATAACCGTAGTAATGATATCTGGTTCGTTTGGTTAAAAAAGGAAGATTGGGAACGTTCGGCACCTGATTGGCAGGAAATGGAACCTGCTGCAGAAATGTCAAAAGAAAAAGAAAAAACCGCTACTTCAAAAACTGCGAAAGTTATCAGGATCGATTTTGAAAATATCCATCGGCGTGTTATCCAGGTAACCAGTTTTCCCGGTGATGAAAGTGGCATGGTGATCTCAAAAGATGGTCAGACTTTTTTCTTTACCGCCAGTAGCAGCACGGCAAAAGGCCGCGACCTGTATAGTATCAAATGGGATGGAAAAGATTTAAAGGAACTTACAAAAGCAGGAACAAACCCGGGTAACGTTACCATGGACAAAGAGGGAAAATACATTTATTTCGGAAAAACGGGTGGCGCACTTGCCAGGCTTGAAATAAAGACAAATACCACTGAAAACCTGCCATATTCTGCCAAAATGAAAATCGATTATGCGGCAGAAAGAAAACAAGTTTTTGATGAAGCATGGAGAACCATTAATACCGGTTTTTACGATCCGCAGTTTCATGGTCACAACTGGAAGGCATTAAAAACCAAATATTACGAACGTGCGGTAAATGCTTCTACCAGCAACGATTTCAGGGATATGTTTAATTACATGCTGGGAGAATTAAATGCAAGCCATATGGCGCTTACAGCCCCCGACAGGGCCGAAACTCAGAAAGAGCAGACTGGTTTGTTGGGCGCTGAATTAATGCCGGTAAAAGATGGTATGAAGGTGATTCGTGTTATTCCCGATGGTCCCGCAGCAAAGCAAGGTAGTAACTTGGAAGAAGGCGAGATTATAGTTGCAGTAAATGGAACTAATGTATCTGAAGGTGAAAATTTTTACAGCCTGCTAAATGGCCAGGCATCAGAGAAAGTTTTAATTACCATTAAAAACAACAGCGGGAAGGTTAGGGAAATAGTTCTCCGGCCAGTTGTTTCCATGGCTGCTGATTTATACCAGGAATGGGTTGACAGCCGTAAGAAATTAGTGGAGAAATGGTCTGGCGGCAGGTTGGGATATATCCATATAAAAAGCATGGACATTCCAAGTTTTGAAGTTGTAGAAAGAGAATTTACCGCTGCGGGATATGGTAAAGATGGACTAATAATTGATGTGCGTTATAATGGTGGCGGTTCTACCGCAGATTACCTGATGGCTGTTTTAAATTACAAGCAACACGCTTATACAATTCCAAGAGGTGCCAGCGATAACCTTGAAAAAGACAAACTGAATTTCAGGGATTATTACCCTGTTGGCGAACGATTGGTGTTTGCTGCATGGACCAAACCTTCCATCGCATTATGTAACGAAGGAAGTTATTCAAACGCCGAGATCTTTTCACATGCGTATAAAACATTGGGCATTGGGAAACTCGTTGGGCAGCCAACAAACGGATCTGTAATTTCTACCGGGGGCAGAACATTAATTGATGGTTCTTTTGTTCGTTTGCCGGGTAGGGGATGGTTTACAAAAACTACCGATCAAAACCAGGAATTAGGTGCCGCTGTTCCTGACATCCTGGTAGAAAATGATATTGACTGGATTGCCCGTGGCACAGATAACCAGCTTGAAACAGCAGCAAAAGAATTAATTAAAACCTTGCCAAAGAAGTAGGGATAATTACCCCTATTTTAAATAGAAATTGTTTTATAATGTTTCATTTCCTGGTCGGCAAAATTATCCTAGCATAAGATCTTTATTATCCATTATAGCGCAGCTCTTTTACAGTAGAATATTTCGACATCTAACTTGTAGATGGTATAGGAAAAGTAAAAGGCTGCCTTCATTTGAAGACAGCCCGGGAGTGGGGTATTTGGGGCCTTTCGTTAGCTTTTATTGTAGAACTATCTTACTGCTGCTGCTATAACCGGTACTTGAAATGTGTACGATATATACTGCCCTTGGAAGTGCAGAAACATTGATGCGTACTTGTGTGGCAGAGTTTGAAGGAACCCGCAGGTGACGTACAACTTTACCCTTTAAATCAATGATGTTTATCACAAGATTATCTGCAAAATTGCTTTGAGCTAACCCAATCATTATATAATTAGATGCGGGTTGTGGGTAGATCTGAATGTTAGATTTAATAACGTCGAAAATTACCAGTCTTGAAGGTGTATAAACATATTTGCCATTTACATCTACCTGTTTCAAACGGTAATAATTAAAACCGGCATTTGGAGATTTATCAGTATACATATAGGTTTTTAATACCGATGAATTTCCCGCGCTATTTACCGATCCTACCTGTGTAAAATGAATGGCATCAATGCTTCTTTCAATGTCAAAATGGTGTGTGTTTATTTCGGAACTGGTTTTCCAAATAAGCCTGCTAAAGTTTGACTGGTACTTTTCAGCGTCAAAGCTCAAAAGCATTACAGGCAAAAGCCTTGTTGGAATATAGGTACTTGCCCATCCGTCACCACCGCCGCCTTTCCAGAAATTTTCACTTACCTGGATATAGCCGCTGTCGGCAAAACCATCTCCCGGCCCTCCCTTCCATAAATTATTCGAAGAAGCTATATACCCGTTCTGTGAATGACCATCTCCGGAACCACCAGTAAAAACGTTTGTAACTTTTTGTTTATACGAGTTAGATGCAAATCCGTCGCCTTCTCCGCCTTTCCATAAGCTAAAACTTTGCTGAATATAACCGAACGAACTGTAGCCATCCGAACTCCCGCCTTTCCAAATAGCTGAGGAGTTTTGTAAGTGAACCGAGCGAAAATGACCGTCGCCGGATCCGCCCTTAAAAATATCGTTGTTCTGGGCGCCACTTGCCAGCCAAAAAAGGCAGCAGCAACCCATTAAACAGTTTTTCATAATATGACTATTTGTTTGTGAGTAGGGAAATGTGCACGCGGGTAGTAATCATTTGATTTTTTTATAGTTACTCACCAGGTGAATAGCTATTTCAAATGTCACGGGTCATTTAATTATTCCGCCGTACGCACACAACGAATGCCATAGGTTGCAACCCTGTTTCCTTCACCATTTCCGGCGTTTGTTCTTGATGATATTGAAAGTGTTGCAGGGTTATTAAATTCGGCATACCCACCGCCGCGAACACCATAAAAGCTTTCAGTCTTGAATGCATTGATATCAGAATTTCCATCGGGTGCAAGCATGCCATCGCCATGCTGACCATTAAAGGTTTTACCAGGTGCTGTACCTGCTGAAATAATCCGTTCGTATAAATTACCACTCATTTCCATGATGCCGTAATAAGTGCCTCCGCTTGAAACCCTGTTTGTGCTTAAAGTAGCATAAGCGCCACAACGCATCGGCCTGTTGATCGCAAGGTTATTGTAATTGGCATTTCCGTTTGTAACCGTTTCGGTATTAGTTGCAGCATCAGTAACAGCGCTTGTTGATGTAATTGTAGTATTACCCCAGGCATACTCATTGGCAACCGGTTCAATGTTATATCCACGGCAGGCTTTTTCATATTCAAGCTCTGTCATTGGACGAAGACAAGCCCAGTCCGCATAAGCGCCATGATCAAGCGCACCGGTAGATCCGATAGCTCTTTCAGGAACCTCGGCAGAAAATGAGGGGTGTATACCTGTAAATCCGCCGGTGTTTCTAAGCGAAGCTTTTGCCGCATCTATATTATTTAAGAAATCGGCATATTGTTGCTGGCTGCACTCGTACTTCATGCAATAAAATGCTTTATAACCTTTAGGAAACACTGCAGGCAGGTTGCCACTTGGAGAGCCACTGTTATTAGCAGTTGTCCAAAAGAGATTTTCTGAAGCAGCTCCGATGGTTAGCTGATTTTCGCTGGTAATTAAAAAGGCCTGGTCAGCATCGCCCTTACGAAAATGGCCGGCTTCACTACCATTACTTCCTGCATAAAATTTGCCTTCAGTAACGTAAACCATCTCAGTAGCAAAAACATTTACTTCAACACTGTCGGTATCCAGTACACCGTCAGCACCATAATTCCAGCGCAATTTATTACCTGAAAAACCTATATCGCCAATGCCGTTTGTGCTGCGATAAATAAATATACCTTTTCCATCAGGTGAAGTTTTAATGGTGCTGCCATCACCCGCTGTATGCCCGCAGTCTGCAGCAAAACCAGGTTGCACATAATTTACGGTTGCATGCTGCCAGGCACTGGCGCCTTTTTTACGAAACTTAATAAAGATCCATGCGGCATCCCAGTTTTGTTCGTTTGTGTTTGTTCGCCAGCTGTTTTCCCAGCTAACATCAAAGCTTACCAGGCTGAAATGATTGGTGGTGTTTTGGCCACTAAGGCCGGTGTTTGCCAATTGGATGTTATTGGCAAAAAGATTCAAACTGCATAGGATAGCAGTTGTTGTGAGAAGGTGAAGTTTTTTCATTTGATACCATGTTTAATTTGGTACCGCTAAATTGCCATAAGGATGAGATTGGAATAATACCCACCAGTACGTATTTTTTAAACTTGAAAAATTGACTGGTTATAATCTTTATCAAAGTAATTCTATCAGGAGAATTTTGTGTTTGTAAATTAATTCGACTTCACCAGTTTGTATTCGTATGCGTATTTAATTAAACCAATCACACTGGCAGTCCGGGTTTTACGAAAGATATTTTTACGGTGAGTTTCAACTGTTCTTTCTGAAATAAATAGATGTTCTGCGATGTCTTTATTGCTAAATTCTTTTTCAATCAACTTTATGATTTCGATTTCCCGAATCGTTAATTGAGTCTCCTCATTTTGCTTTTTTATGGTAGAAACTTTTTCCAGTTCCTTTAATACTTCTTCACTAAAATAAATACCCCCTGATGCAATTTTTGTAATGGCTTTCAGCAATTCTTCCTTACCTATATTTTTTAGAACATAACCATTGATGTCTGCATCGTTGATCATTTCATTTACGATATCTCCCTGCCCGCTCATGCTCAGGGCCAGTATTTTTACAGATGGAAATTGTTTTCTAACCTGTTTGGCTAATTGCTGGCCGTTTAAAATTGGCATCATTACATCTGTCAGCAATACGTCTGCGTTATTCGTATTTAGAATACCAGTTACAGTTGTTGCTTCGGTAGTGGTAGCTATTATTTCAAAACCCGGAACTCCCTCCAGTAAAGAACGTAATCCGTCAATTACAATTTGGTGATCATCTACAATTAAAATTTTCACAGGTACGGTGTTCATAAATTCACAGTAAGGTAAACAGGTAAGAATAACTTGAAAGTTGCAGGGAATTAGTACCTGTTCTCAAAAATAATGGTTGTTTTTTTACGCGAGTTAATATTCCTGTATTACTGGCTTAACGGAACATGAATGCCAACAAATGTTCCTTTCCCGGGGGCACTGTTAAATTCAATATCACCCTTAAGATATTTAATACGGGTAAGCATATTTTTCAAGCCAATACCCTCAAAATTTTCCTGCCGGCTATTATCAAAGCCCTTTCCATTGTCTTCAATAGTAACACTTATTGCACCGGCTTCCCTGGTCAGCGAAATATCGAGGTGATTGGCACCGCTGTGTTTTATAACATTGTTTACGCATTCCTGGATAACGCGGTACAACACCGTTTCTATGGAAGCGTCAAGCCTTTCATTTAAACCTTCACAATACAGGTCAACCTTTAAAACACGACTGTCTATTTTATCAACAAAGTCCCGAACGGCATTTCCCAGCCCCGATTTAATGAGGGCATTAGGCATCATGTTATGACTTACCACCCGTACCTCACGGCAACTATCATCAACCAGCGAAATGATCTTTTCAAATTTTAATTTCTGATGCGAATCTGTTAACTGCAGGTCATGTTCGAAAGCTGATAAATTCATTCTTGCTGCACTCATAATTTGACCTACGCCATCATGCAGTTCTGCGGCAATACGCTTCCGTTCGTTTTCTTCAGCTTGTAAAACTGCCTTAACGGCAAGGTCCTGTTGCTTCAACACTTCAAGTTGTAATTGTTTTTCTTTTCGAAGCGTAGAGCGTTTATAATAGTTGTATGCCAGCAGCGAACCTAATACTGCGATAGTGGCAATAATCCAAAGCAGGAAATTTCTTTTGGTAAGCTCAAAGCTTTGCGCAGCAATCTGTTTGTCCTTTTTTTCTGTATTGTATTTGGTTTGCAATTCCGATAATTGCCTGTTGGTTTCAGCGTTTAGAAAACTGTCTTTACTTGCTACATATTTTTTATAGTATTCCACCGACGATTTATAATCGCCGGCTTTGGAGGCAGCATCAGCCATTGTTTCATAAGAATTATAAACGATCTCGATGGCATCCATTTTTCTTGAGAGATCAATGCTTTTATTACAATAAAATATGGCTGAATCGTATTGGCCGGATATGCCGTAAATACTGCCGATATTGTTTAAGATAGCAGCTTCCGTCCATTGACTTTTTCTTTGTTGTGCAAGGGCTAGTCCCTTCATATTATATTCAATGGCAAGCGGGTATTTCTGTAAAAATTTATAAACAATGGCCACATTACTTAACGCCATTGCCATCCTGCTTTTATTATCGGAAGCTGTGTAGTAGTCAAGCGCATTTCTATAAACAGCCAGTGCCTCAGGGTATTTTAATTGCTGTTCATAAACAGTTCCGATATTATTATTACAGTCTGCTTCCAATAATTGATTGTGGTTTTCGATAGCAGTTTGTTTGGCTAAACGGTAAAAGGAGAGTGCCTCATCAAACCGTTTCCAGCTTAAATAAAGAGCCCCGATATTCTTTTGAATTTCACCAACATAATTTTTGTTATTGATGCCTTCTGCCAATGGTAAAGCCTGCTGGTAATATTTTAAAGCTTCAGTGTTATTGCCTTTATCGGCATATACATTACCAATATTATTTAAAGCCTGGATGTGAGTAGCATTGTCTTTTATTTCCTTTGCATTTGTAACTGCCTGGTTTAAAAATAGCAAGGCAGAATCAAAAGAACCATCATTGAAATAGGCAATGCCAAGTTGTAACTGAAGCGGAGAAAGTAGCTTGTTGTCTTTACCTGCATTGTGAATGGCCTGGTTAAGACTATCATAGCTTTTAATTTGAGCACAGAGGGAATTAAAAGTAAGCAGGAGCACACTAATAAAAAGGCTTCTCATAGTTGAAAGGATAACCTTTCAATATTATTGAATTATTTTTTGGAGCAATAATAAATTTAGATAATAAGCGAAACTGTAAAGAAAAACGAAGAACCAGGTCCTCAATTTTCGTTGCAATCATTTCTTCAATGAATTTGTTGCATTGTTTATTTAAATGCATTAAAGCCTGTTACATCCATACCCGTTATTAATAAATGAATATCATGGGTTCCTTCATAAGTGATCACACTTTCAATATTCATCATATGCCGCATGATGGGATATTCACCGGTAATGCCCATGCCACCCAACATTTGCCTGGCATCGCTGATCACATTTTTAGCTGTTTCACAACTGTTACGTTTAGCCATACTAATTTGGGCAGGAGTGGCTTTTCCTTCATTCATCAAAACGCCTAGTCGCCATACCAGTAATTGACCTTTGGTAATTTCTGTGATCATTTCTGCAAGCTTTTTTTGCTGCAGTTGAAATCCGCCAATTGGTCTTCCAAATTGTACCCGTTCCATAGAATAGCGCAGCGCGGTATCATAACAATCCATAGCAGCACCTAATGTGCCCCAGGCAATACCGTAGCGCGCTTTGCTAAGGCAACCAAGCGGGCCTTTAAGTCCCTGCACATTTGGTAAAATATTTTCTTTGGGAACCTTTACGTTATCAAATACCAGTTCACCTGTTGCACTTGCACGTAGGCTCCATTTATTATGCGTAACAGGTGTTGTAAAGCCTTCCATACCGCGTTCAACAATAATACCGCGGATCTTTCCTTCTTCATCTTTAGCCCATACAACAGCTACTTGTGCAAACGGTGCGTTACTGATCCACATTTTACTTCCATTCAGTATAACGTGATCACCGTCTTCTTTAAAATTTGTAAGCATACCGGCGGGGTCGCTTCCATGATCCGGTTCTGTAAGTCCAAAGCATCCCAGCCATTCGCCGCTGGCAAGTTTTGGCAGGTACTTCATGCGTTGTTCTTCATTGCCATAAGCATAAATCGGGTACATAACTAACGAACCCTGAACAGAGGCAGTGCTGCGAACACCGCTATCGCCACGTTCCAGTTCCTGCATCATTAAACCATAACTGATATAATCTAAACCACCGCCACCATAAGCTGCCGGGATAGTAGGTCCAAAGCAACCCAGATCGCCTAATTGTTGTACAATTTGCTGCGGAAATGCTGCCTCTTGTGCATACCCTTCTATGATCGGTGAAATTTCTTTTTTTACATAGCTTCGCACTGTATCGCGGATCATTTTTTGTTCTTCAGAAAGCAATTCATCCAACAAATAATAATCGGGGCTTTGAAAAAGGTCTTGCATGATGGAAAATTATAATACAGTAACTAATATGAAAGTGTTTTATATGCATGCATGGCAAGTAAGCATTTCTTTTTGACAGCATCGCAGTACAAATGAAAGCAATATTATTGTTCCAGGTTACGGATGTTTATCACTCAAATTTTAATGGAACGATTTTGAAAGCTGCGGCAGGTATTTGCAGTAAAAACCAACTATACTAATTGATATTACCTGTCAACAGAATCTATTCCCATCTGGTAAAGAATAACTCCGGCGGGCAAATTGCCATTTTCCTTTCTATAGCATTGCTGGATATAATAACCCATTTCGAGTTCATTAGTTAGCACGGCATAATCATAGGGCGGCCTATACTTTTGCATGAACAGGCGCAATGGTTCACCATCCAGCAAGGTGAGTTTTTTTATAAAAGTTTTATTAAAACGGTAATCGACATATTTATCTTGTTCTTCTTTTATAAGCCGGTTTGACAAGGCTGCTAATTGCCGGTTTCGTTTGAATCGAAACATATTGATAATCTCGTTTGGATCCATACCTACACCAGTTGGACCAACGTTAACAGAGTTCAGCGGATTCGGCTTTGAGAAGTTAAAATATTTAGCATAGTCCCGCCGGTTAATAAGCGAATCACTGCGGTAATTGCGACCCCGCACAGTTACGTTTGGCAAACTAAATACATGAATGTGCAGGCTCATATTGAACTGCGTCTGGTCCTGCATTTTTGCTACCGGGTATTTTCCGGTAACCTTGTTTTGATAGGAGAAATAAACAGAATCGTCTATATCAACTTCAATTTTATACCGGCCCATTGTATCGGTCATGGTACCTTTTCCACTGGTTGTTAAAACCGTTACCAGTTCAACAGGCGTTCTTTCAGAAATGTCGTAAACAGTGCCCTTTAATACCCATTTTTGAGCCTGGCAATCATTCCATCCGCATACAAACATGCTGGCTAAAGCAACCACAATAATCCTGACGCGGAGAAAAGTCTTCATTTAGGCGCCGAAGATAACAGGAACCTTGCATGGATTATTGTTGGGAATGTTTACGAAATGCAAAAGCACAGAAATGAACCGGGTTTCTGCACAGGTAAAAAGCAATATTGTGCTATCGGTTATCAGCAGGTTCAATTAGTGCTGCAAGTTCCAGCAGTTCATTTTTTTTGTAGGAATGGATAGGGTCGTCGAAACAATTGCCAAACTGCTCGAGTAACAATTGAATAATCCGCCGGTTTTGCATTGGCTTAAAGTAGCCGGCCGTAGCAGGAAGATTAATTCGTTTCAAATAAAGTTCAATGTCTTTTTGAGAAAAGGCGGCACCGCTGTTTGGATCTATATAAAACTTGATGTTTTCGGCTGGGCTAATATCAGAAAAATTGTTGTCGAACAGGGCCTGGTGCGAATACCATCCCAATACAAACTGCCTTGGAAGGTTAATGGCTCTTACCGGTAAATCAAGCAATTCAGACATTAGCAGGTATAAAATACCCGTGGTTATTGCATTGCCTTTTTTGGTTTCAATAACCTTATGCAACATAAACTCGTTCGATTGATCGTAAGCAATTTCGCCACCCCTCATTTTATAATAGTTGTACAGAATACTTTCCACAATTTTCACCTGTTCGAGTGGGGTCATGTAACTGTTCATTTCCAGCCAAATGTTGCGGCGAATGCGTTCAATTTCCTGCAGGGCATTTACTGTTTGAATATCGGGATACTGGTATTTCGCTACCAGTAAAGCGCCGTAAAGCAATTCACATTCACCTTTACTCCAGTTGATGAATTCGTTTTTCAGATCGCGAAAATGAATTCGGTGAATGATCATTTCAATCCTTTCCTGCACTTCTTCGCTAATTGTATTTTCCCATAAATTTTCAAGGGTAGGAATTACCGGGGCGCCATACGCAAGAAGCCGGTCTTCAACCGTTGAAAAGACCTCTAAATCAGGGTCATCAATTAATTGCAGCAATGCTTCTATTTCCCTGTTTTTCTCCATAAGCCGGTGTTTATGTCATTCTAAGTTGAATTGCATTAACGTAATTTCAAAATCAGTTTATACACACATAAGGCAATCAGAACAAAAAAATAGCTGCAAGGCTCATCAAAGCCGAATTTCCAGGTTTTATCTAATTACTTCTTCAATTACTTTTCCCACGCAGCCATTCGGCATTTGAATGTGCAGCAAGCCGGCTACCGTTGCAGCGATATCCGTCATATAAACTTCTTTGTTGGTACTTCCTTTTTTTATACCCCAGCCATACCATACCAGGGGAATATGCGTATCATAAGGATTCCAGGTGCCATGTGTAGTACCGGTTTTCGCATAGGTCTCGAACCAGCCCGGGTTTAATATTATTTGAACACCACCGCTTCTTTTAAAATTGTAACCGTTCTTCATCATTGATTCTAATGGTTCCGGCAAGGGAGCCTGTCCAATGAACGACATATCCACCGCAAAGCTGATACCCGGCTGTCTTTGTAAAAAAGCGACGGTACTTTCTTTTATTGCTTTGTAATCAAGTTCCATTGAATCAATTATCGCAAGATTGTAATTTACCTGGTAATTCATTATCGAACTTACCAGGTTTGCTACTTTGTATTTTGCAGTTAAAACTTTGTTGAGGGTATCTTGCAGCGGACCTTCGTACCAATAATCTGCCGGAAGTTTATGCTCCTGCATAAAGCCAATGGAATGCGCTGCGCCATGATCGGCACTTAGAAATACTGTGTACTGATTTTTGCCTACTGCAGAATCAAGTAATTTGAAAAGAGATTCAAGATCTTTATCAAGTCTCAGGTATGTGTCTTCCACTTCTATTGAATTGGGACCAAACTGGTGACCCACATAATCGGTAGAAGCACAGTTGATGGCAAGAAAATCGGTGACAGAATCTTTTCCCATGCTATTTGAAATCAATGCTGCCTTAGCCATCTCCAGAGTTAGGGTATTTCCAAAAGGTGTTTGCCTGAAACTGCTTTTTCTTTTACCGTAAATTTCTTTGAGATTATGCGGGAAAACCGGTGCGGCCTCGCCGGGAAAACTACCTTCCCATTTTTTATCATCGGTATCGCTTGCTATGTAAGTCCCAATAGGATATAAAGTGTTCCATTCATTGGTTATCAATGCTTCTATCCTTTTTTTGTTGTTGAAACTTTTTACCCAGGCGGGTAATTCACTGGTGTAATACGAGCTGGTAATAAAATTCCCACTGGCGTCATCCAACCAATATGCTTCACCCGAATGTCCTGCAGGTAAAATGGATGCCCTGTCTTTTAGCGACACTCCAATGACCTTCGCCTGGAAGTTGGTAGCCATCTTTAATTCATCTGTGATGGTTGTAGTAAGCATATTTCGCGGGCTCATTCTGCCATCTGCTGATTCGTTACCAACACTATGAACCGTGCTGTCGTCGGTGCAATACATTGATTTGCCAGTTAGTTGATCTACCCAGTTGTTGCCGGCAATACCATGCAGAGCTGGCACGGAACCTGTAAAAATAGTTGCATGTCCTACTGCTGTGTAAGATGGGATATAGTTGATCAACGTATTCTCGCAGCTAAAACCCAGGTCCAGCATTCTACGTAACCCGCCCTTGGTATAACGGTTGTAGTAACGATAGAGATAATCCCAGCGCATTTGGTCAACTACTATGCCTACTACCAGTTTTGGCCTGGCTGTTGGATGGGGTATGTTGGTTATTTTTGACTTTTGCTGGGCATTTGAAATTCCCGAAACCAGCATCAATGCTGTAGCTATTAGTATCACTTTTTTCATTGGGAGATAGGCTTAAGTTCAAAGATAAGTAGCCAATTAGCTCAGTCAGCGAAGGTTTACAAGAAAGAAAATAATCTATTTACTTTATTTCCTACGTGCTCACAGCCATTTACTGCGCTTGTTTTCAACACATAATTTAGCAAGTGCATAATATTTACGATTTGATGAAAGCAAAAAGCACCGTTTAATTTACTTTCGCGGCAGATTTTGAACCACAATTAAGCAACATTGTGAAGTGTAAACTCATTAATATTTTATTGCTATGGCTGACATTTTTGAAAAACTTCTTAAGAATTCAGGCCCGATCGGGCAGCATCGTGAAAGAGCGCATGGATATTTTGCTTTCCCAAAGCTGGAAGGCGAAATAAACAACCGTATGAAGTTTCGTGGTAAGGAAATGATTATCTGGAGCCTTAATAATTATTTGGGCCTCGCTAATCATCCCGAAATAAGAAAAACAGATGCTGATGCAGCAAAAGAATTTGGATTGGCATTGCCGATGGGTGCACGTATGATGAGTGGAAACAGCAACCAGCACGAGCAATTGGAAAGAGAACTGGCTGCATTTGAACAAAAAGAAGATTCTATACTCATGAACTTTGGTTACCAGGGTATTATGAGTGCCATAGATGCTTTGTGCGGCCGTCATGATGTAATCGTTTATGATGCAGAATGCCATGCCTGTATTATTGACGGGCTACGATTACACCCCGGCCATAGATATGTGTTTAAACACAATGATATCGCGGATTGCGAAAAGCAATTGGAACGTGCCAGCAGCCTGATCGAAAAACAGGGTGCCGGTGGAATTTTGGTCATTACCGAAGGTGTTTTTGGCATGGCCGGTGACCAGGGAAAGCTAAAAGAAATTGCTGCCCTGAAAAATGACTATGAATTTCGTTTGCTGGTAGATGATGCCCATGGATTTGGAACACTTGGCGAAACAGGTGCAGGTGCGGGTGAAGCGCAGGGTTGCCAGGACGCTATTGACTTATACTTCAGCACATTTGCCAAATCAATGGCTAGTATCGGTGCATTTATAGCTGGTCCCAAAGCAATTATTGATTATATCCGCTACAATATCCGCAGCCAGATTTTTGCGAAAAGCCTTCCTATGCCAATTGTAATTGGAAACCTCAAAAGGCTTGAAATGCTAAAGACAAATCCTGAGCTGAAAGAAAGATTATGGGAGAATGCTTTGTTACTTCAAAAAGGTTTAAGAGAGCGTGGCTTTGATATTGGTAAAACTGATAGCGTAGTTACACCCATTTATATGAAAGGTGGAGTAGAAGAAGCTACTGCCATGGTCATGGACATTCGGGAAAACTATAAAATATTTTGTTCGATTGTTGTTTACCCGGTTATTCCAAAGGGACATATTATTTACCGGCTGATACCAACCGCGGCTCATACAAAAGAAGATATCGAAGAAACATTGGTTGCTTTTAGTGAAACAAAAGCCAGGCTGGATGCAGGTGCCTATAAAGTGGAAGCAATACCGGATATGGCCGAAAAAGTTTGAAAAGCATGGCGGAGATCGGATAGTTTGCTTTGGCTGTTTACTAACGGTCAGCGACTAAAGACCAGCGACTAATTTCTAATTACTTTCTTCCTTTTCTCAATAAAGTAAAAAGCAATTATTCCAAGAATAGATACAGTAAGTCCGCCAAGCATATATTTCCAGCCTGTACTGATAAAAATAAAGAGCCAGAAAGCGGTAGCAATAATTACCGGTATTGGAAACAATGGCATTTTGAAAGGGAGCCCACTGGTTCCCTTTCTTTTTCTAAGCAATATAAGACCAACACCCTGCCCGATAAATTGAACCAGGATGCGCATAGCAAGTATGGCACTGATAACTTGCTCAATTTTGAAAAGCAGGCTGAATACAAACGCGATAGATCCCAAAGCAAGAAGGGATACATAGGGAAAGTTTTTAGTAGGATGCAATTTTGCAAAAGGCGCAAAAAAACGGCCATCCAGGGCAGCTGCATAAGGGATTCGGCTATAACCAAGGGTTGCTGAGAAAACGGATGCAAATGCCACCCATAAGATCAACACGGTAGCTACTATAGCTGCTGCAGGACCCGAGATAATTTCAATATAAGTACTTACCACGTATTTGTTACCGATAGCTTCCTGCCACGGTATAACACTTGTAACGCTGATGTTCATGCCGAGGTACAACACGCTGATCCCGGCAATTGAAATAAACATACTAAGTGGTATGTTTCGGGATGGATTTTTCATTTCACCGCCAAGCAGGCAAACATTGTAATATCCGAGGTAACTATACACGGTTTTCACAGACCCATATCCAAGCACTGCTATAAAACTCCAGTTGAATTTAAAGTCATTCATTGCGTTGATCGGTGCCATCATATTGCCATGAATAAAGCCGCCGCCAATTATCCATGCCATTATTACCAGTACACCCATCCAAAGCAGCACACTGATCTTTCCTATTTCCTCAATACGGCGATAGAGCAATGCAATAACAAGTATTACCATGCCGCCGGAAACTAATTTGCTTTGCCAAATTTCTAAAGGATAGAAGTAAGTTACATATTGTGCAAACCCAATTGCAGCAGAAGCAATCACTAATGGTGCCTGGATACAAGTTTGCCATACCAGTAAAAACGACATTAGCTTTCCCCAGGTTCCCGGGTAAGATTCCTTCAAAAAATTATAACTGCCACCTGCTTTAGGATAGGCTGCACCTAGTTCGCTCCAGGTCATCGCATCAAAAAAACTCAGCAAAGCTCCGGCTACCCATGCCCATAGAAAACCTGGTCCGTTTACATAGCCAATTACAACCGGCAATGTTACAAAGGGCCCGATACCCACCATATCGATCATGTTGATAGAGGTTGCCTGTAACAATCCCAGCTTACGTGTTAATTGAGCCAATGCAGATTTTTTTTAAAGCTATTTGAAAAAAGTTCAGCTCATTAAAATACTGAAGTGCAGATCCGGTATTTTTCCTTTATTCGGATATATGCATAAAAAAAGACCGCTATTTCAGCGATCTTTTTTTATAAATTAACTGGTATTAGTTAAAGAGGTAACGGATACCAAACTGACCCTGCCACCTTGATCCAAAAGTTAAGTTGTAAGGAACAGTATTCGGAGTGAAATTATATCCTTTGCCAATAAAGTTGCCTGTTGTTCTGTTTACTGTAGACAGGATACTTGAAGCCTGGTTGCCTACTACATATTGTTTTCCCCAATCGTTGTTTAAGAGATTGGTAAGATTGAATACGTCGAAAGTAAATTGTAAGGCATGTTTGATCTTGCCGGTTCTGATCATAAAATCCTGGGTTAAACGTGCATCAACTACATTTTCCCAGGGTGTATGATTTTTATTACGCTCAACATATTGACCTCTCCTGGAAGAAAGATATTCGTCGTTATTAATAAACTGGTTGAAAGCAGTAGCCTGTGCAGCTGCTGTTGCACGAACCGTGTTGTCAGAATTAAGCAGGTCAACAAATTTGATTTCACTTGAATTAAGCGGCACGTATAAAAGATCATTACCAAAACGACCATCGCTGTTCAAATCTCCATTAACAAGGAAGGTATAAACCTGGCCCGAATTGCCGTTATAGAATAAGGCTAGTGAAGTTTTAAAATGCTTGGCATATGTAACACCATAAGATGCAACTGCAGTAATGCGATGTGTTAACTGGTAATTGGACGTAGCTAATTTTGGATCGTTTGGATTACCAACCACCTGCACAAATTCCCAGTTAGAAAGGGCAGTAGAACTTGCGCCACTATTCAAATCTTTTGCGTTGCTGTAGTTATAGGCTACCTGGAAGAAACCATTTTTAATGGTCTTGTTTACTAAGGCAGTTAAATTGTAGGTATAACCTTCATCTGTATTTGTAAGCAATATGGCGTTTGTAATATTTGGATTAATCCTTCTTCCGCCTGCATTGGTAGAACCCGAGTAAGCAATACGTTTATCAGCGCCATTGTTGTATACCGGATCAACTACACCAGTTGGAGCAGCAAGGTTTATATCCTGGTATAAAACGTTATTTATTGTTTTTGAATAGATACCTTCCAATGTTGCATTCAATCCCCATGGAAGTTTAATATCAGTGGCAAGATTAAACCTGGCAACCTGAGGTAATTTAAAATCCTTATCTATCAGGTTAACCTCGAAAGTTCTGCCAGCAGATCCAACGGTGCTTTGTTTTGCCGGGTCCGATTCAAATCCTTTACCTGCATTAACTTCATTTGCCGGTGTAGTAGCATTATCTGTAACATTAATAGTACTAAGCAGTAGTCCGTTGTTTGAAAATTGGTTTGAAATCCAAACAAAAGGAGACCTGCCGGAGAATATACCTGCGCCACCGCGAACAATAAATTTGCGATCGCTTAGAACATCCCAGTTAAAACCAAGCCTTGGTGACCATAACAATTGACCGCTTGGAGTATTAGATGTAGAATACTTTCCTTTATAAGTAGAATCTACTACTTTATTATAAGCAGGATCATTACCTATAATCGGAACATCAACTCTTACGCCGCCGGTTAATCTTAAATTACTTGTTACCTGGTATTCATCCTGTACATAAAAGCCCAGTTGTGCGGCATCAAATTCGGCAGATGGTTTAGGATCGCCTGCCACATTTGAATATTGTACCTGAACTTGCCTTGGATTGTTAGCATAAAAAGAAGACAAGCTGGCAAAAGTCCAACGGCCATTGAAGTTGTTTATAAACAGGTTACGGAATTTATAAAATTCGTTATGAGTACCTACTGTAAATGTGTGCTTGCCTCTGAAGATTTTCACATTATCAGTAACCTCAAAAATATCCTGGTCCAGTTCGTTAGCTACAGAACTTCTTTCAGCACCAACCTGGATACCGTTATTTGCTGCGCCTTTACTAATCTCAATAAAAGGAAACAAATCCCCGTAAGTTGTACGGAAGTCCCTGATACGATGCAGGCCGACGATCAGGTTGTTAGAAATCCTGTTGCTGAAACGGCTTCTTAATTCGGCAACAGTGATATTTTGTTTGTTATTAAACCGGTATGCGTTATTGCCAAAACGGAAAAGCGTTGGTGAACGTGAGATATTATCATCATAAGCACTTATGTAGTTATGACGCACCGTTAACCGATGTTTCTCAGTGATGTTCCAGTCTACTCTGCCGAATATTTTATTACTCTGTGTTTGAGCATCAAAAGCATTGAACGAACCCGCATCATAACCATATCTCCTGGAAAGCGTATCCGAAAGATCCTGCGCTTCTTTAACAGTTAACAGAGAATTAGTTTCACCAGCGTTAAAAATGGTAGGCTGGTTGATTCTTGATAATTCTGCATTTACAAAAAAGAAAAGTTTGTCTTTTACTATTGGACCACCAAGCCTGAAACCATATTGATTATTTTTAAAGTTGGCAGACTTAACTTTTGAAACGGGGTCATCACCTATTGTTTTTTCATTACGGCTAAACAGGTAAACGGATCCTTCGTAGTTATTTGTTCCTGAGCGGGTGATGGCATTTACACCGCCACCGGTGAAATTACCATAAGTAATATCGTACGGAGCAATTACCACCTGTACTTCCTGTATAGCATCCAACGAAATAGGAGTGGTATTCGCCTGTCCACCCGGACTTCCCGAACCTGACAATCCAAAAACATCATTATTAACAGCACCATCAATGGTGATGTTATTAAAACGGTTATTTGTACCACCGAACGAATTGCCATTAGCTTGAGGGGTTAACCTCGTTATATCCGACAAGCTCCTGCTTAATGTTGGCAAACCTTCTATCAGGGCTTTGCCAATGTTGGTAGACGCACCAGTTTTCCGCCTCGAATTTACACCGGGAGCAGTAACTAAAACACTCGTAAGTTCATTAGTTATTAAGGCCAAACTTGGATCTACCTTTGTATTCTCACCTAACGGAAGATTTACATCGGAAACAGAATAGTTCTGATAATTGGTATACGAAATTGTTAAGGTGTAAGGACCACCAGGAATCATGTTTGGAATAAAAAATGCTCCGTCCTTACCTGAAACGGTAGTATAGGAGGTGCCGGAGTTTACGTGAATTGCTTTAACCGTGGCACCGTCGAGGGCTTTGCCATCTGAGCTTGTTACATTTCCACTTATACTGCTGGTGGTAACCTGGGCAAAGGTGCACAGGCTTAATAAAACAGAAAATACAAATCCTAAGATTTTTCTCATTCTTGATGATTTTGGTTGAAGAAGTGCAAAAGAAAACAATGCAGACCTGGTTGCCAGCATAATTTTATTAACAAATTATTATTTGTAAAATAAAGACCTGTTGAGGAGCTTTTAGCTGCATAGGTGATCCAAAAAATAATTTTTTGACTATTTTCAATGATTTCTACATTATCTACAGTTTTAGACCGTAAAATTTAATGTTTTTTGAATTTTGATTTAAGGATGAGTTGAAGAGTGAGACGTTAATGAGAGAAAGATGTTTTGAGATCCTTAAATATGCTCCGCTTTAAATCATAATTGGTTATTCATTGTTATGATTTGAATATTTGCAAATTGAAAAGCCACAGGGCATGTGGCAAAAGTAAAAAATTTATTTATGTTGGATACGATAGAAAGTGCCATACAGGATATAAAAAATGGCAAATTGGTTATTGTGGTGGATGATGATGACCGCGAAAACGAAGGTGATTTTATAACAGCTGCCAAAACAATTACACCGGAACTGGTAAATTTTATGGCCAAACATGGTCGGGGTTTGATTTGTGCGGCACTCACAGGTGAACGCTGTGACGAATTGAAGCTGGATATGATGGTAACCAATAATACAGCTACACATGAAACAGCGTTTACGGTATCGGTGGATTTGTTAGGGCATGGCTGCGGAACAGGAATATCAGCATCGGACCGTTCAAAAACAATACAGGCCCTGATCGATCCATCAACAAGACCTGAAGAACTGGGGCGTCCAGGACATATTTTCCCACTGCGTGCCAAAGAAGGAGGCGTTTTACGACGGGCCGGTCATACAGAAGCTGCCATTGACCTTGCCCGTCTGGCAGGTTTTGAGTCGGCCGGCGTGCTGGTAGAAATTATGAATGAAGATGGTTCTATGGCACGACTTCCGGAATTGATGGTGATTGCCAAACAATGGGATCTGAAATTAATTTCAATTAAAGACCTGATTCAATACCGGCTGCACAGGGATAGTCTTATCGAAGAAATTGTAGTAGTTGAAATGCCTACCAAATACGGCCAGTTTCGGCTGGCTGCTTTCCACGACAAAAGCAATGGAAATGAGCACCTTGCTATTATGAAAGGCGAATGGAAAAAAGATGAAGCAATCCTCACAAGGGTGCATAGCAGTTGTTTTACCGGTGATATACTTGGAAGTTTACGCTGCGACTGTGGCGATCAACTGGCTGCAGCCATGAAAATGGTGGAAGCAGAAGGAAAAGGAATTATCCTTTATATGAACCAGGAAGGCAGGGGAATTGGCCTTGTCAACAAATTAAAAGCTTATAAATTACAGGAGAAAGGAGCAGATACATTGGAAGCCAATTTACTGCTCGGGTTACCAGCCGATGCAAGAGATTATGGCGTTGGTGCACAAATTTTAAGATACCTGAATGTTACCCGTTTAAGATTAATGACCAACAATCCTAAAAAAAGAGTTGGTTTAACAGGTTATGGTCTTGAAATAGTAGATACGGTTCCCCTGAATACCGAATCCAACCCGCACAACGAAAATTACCTGCGCACCAAAAGAGATAAAATGGGGCATACACTGGATGTTACATTGGATATTCTTGATTAAACTACCTGCATGACCAAAAATTTACTGCTTGCATGGTGGACATTGGCAATATCAACGCCCATTCTATCGCAGGGTGTTTCTTTAAATACAACTCAATCACCCGCACATGAAAGTGCTATGCTTGATGTATCTTCTAATAACAGGGGTTTGCTTATACCAAGGCTAACTAAAACAGAGCGGGATGCTATACAATCACCTGCAACCGCATTATTAATTTTTAATGCCGACAGCAAACAATTCCAGGTAAATACCGGAACATCCCTTATGCCTGTTTGGCAAACTATTGTAAGTGTTTTACCCGCCGAAACAAGCACTGCATTTTGGCAAACAGGAGGTAATAAAAATTTAGTTGACAGTTCATTTATTGGAAGTTCTGATAGCAAGTCTTTATCATTTAAAACAAATAGTTTTCTACGATTATATATTGATTCTGTAAATACTAAAATTGGAATAGGCACCAATACACCAAGGACAAGTTTGGAGATCGCAACTACTGATGCTTTAATTGTACCGGTAGGAACAACGGGTCAACGACCGGCAACACCCGTGGTAGGTATGATCCGCTTTAATTCAAACACCAATAAACTCGAAGGCTTTACCACTACGGGTTGGGTTGCACTCCATTAAATCTTTCCAGGTTTAATTTCTTAACTCACATTATGCGGTATCTATCTTTATTATTGTTGCTCCTGGTTCTATCTAATTTGCAGGCGCAAACTGCCGGTTGTACCGATCCACAGGCCAATAATTATAATGCAGCCGCAACTATCAATAATGGCTCCTGTTTGTATACAGTTAAAGCTTACAACCCTATTGAAAAAGCAGTGCTAAGTAATACGTTGTCCGAAATAAGCGGCATCGTATTCTTCAACGGAAAAATACTGGCTCTTAACGATGGGGGAGGAGGCAATAAACTGTACCTGCTGGACACAACAGCCGGTACAATTCTGCAAACCATTACTGTAGAAGGTGCTGAAAATTTTGATTGGGAAGATATTGCACAGGATAGTGAATATGTTTATGTGGGCGATGTAGGAAACAATGCCAATGGAAACAGAACGGATCTATGCGTTTATAAAATTCTAAAAGCAGCATTTGCTTTCAATGGAGACTTTATAATTCCCGCTGGTTCTGTACAAAAAATTCGGTTTAGTTATGAAGATCAAATTGATTTTTCTGCAACAGGCTCAAATAATACCCGTTTTGATTGTGAAGCAATAACAATAGCAAGGGGTCAGTTGCATTTATTTACAAAAAATTGGACAGGCAATTACAGTGTACATTATGTGCTGCCGTTAGAGGCTGGAACTTATAAAGCCACAAGACTGGATAGTTTTAATACAAAGGGATACCTGGTTACAGGTGCAGATGCCGGTGGGTACGACGAAATAATATTTACCGCGTATAATAGGTTGGCGCAATGCGTTTTGTTTTTAGTTTATGGCTTTGATTCCACTAACATGTTTTTTAAAACCGGGAATAAACGACAGTTTCAATTACCTGGTTTGTTTAGTAGCGGACAGGTGGAAGCTATCTGTTTTGTAAATAGCATTCATGGCTTTATAGCGAACGAAAAATTTACACAGGGTACCATTACAGTATCAAATAAACTCCGGTACTTTACCACCAGTCAATGGATTATTGATTACTATAAAAACCAACCATTGCTGCCGGAAAAAGGTTTGTTGCGTTATAATACTACTACCAATAAGTACGAGGTTTTTTCAGGTCAAATTTGGGAATCAATACATTGAAAGCTATAACTAAATGAGAGGCTGGTGATGGTGCACCAGCCCTTTTTTTTATATAATAGTTTAGCAGGAAACTGCTTTGATTTTTGATAGTTTTTTCGCAGCTGATAACCCGGTGTTATTCCTTTTAACATTTCTGCATAAAACCATTGGAATAGCCGATAGTCCTATTGTTGCTTTTCACTTAAAGCGATTCATTTATTAAATTTTAAAAACTCATTTTTATGAAACAAATTATTACGCTTTTTTCGATTGTTGGATTATTAGCTTCCTGCAAAACCGGTACCGAAAAACCTATTGCAGATGATGGAAAAATGTTAACGATTTCAGAAGCAGCAGAATTTGCTGAATTTACCGAATGGAAGGCGCAGAAGGCTGCAGAAGAACAAAAGAAGACCAGTGCAGAATATACACAAAGCAGCAAGCCGACCATCGTTTATGTTACTCAACCTGTGGCAACAAGAACAGTTGTCAGGGAACCTAATACAGTAGTAGCTTCTGCACCTGCCCCAACCCAAACAGTGTCTCAACCAGTTGCAAAAAAACGTTGGAGCAAAGCAGCTAAAGGTGCCGTAATAGGTGCTGGTACCGGAGCAGTGGCCGGTGCGGTAATTGCTAAAAAGAACAGGGTACTAGGTGCTGTAATTGGTGGTGTTGCAGGTGGTGGTGTAGGTTATGGAATCGGCCGCGGAATGGATAAGAGAGATGCCCGGAACGAGTTTGCTTATGCAGGGTTTTAACTACTCTTATACCCAGGCAGTCAATGCCTCCAAATTTTATTACTAAGAATAAGTTAGTATAAAAACAAACCCGGATCTGTATAAGGCCCGGGTTTGTTTTTGTTGTTAATGGCCGGATGCCCATTGCATCATTATTCCACACATATAAGCTGCATAGGTGCCAATAGCATAACCGAGTACAGCCAATAATACACCTACGGGTGCAAGAGCCGGTGAAAAAGCAGAAGCTATTACAGGCGCACTTGCCGGCCCTCCAATATTTGCCATGCTGCCCACTGCTACAAAAAAGAAAGGTGCTTTTATGATTTTTGCAACTACCAGCATGATGACAATATGGATCAGGATCCAAACAATACATACCAGTAGAAGAGCAGGTGATTTAAACAAACCTGAAATATCCATTTTCATTCCTAAAGTAGCAATTAATAAATACAGCAACAACGTGCCGATTTGCGATGCACCTGCACCTTCCAGTTTTCTTGCTTTTGTTGCGGCCAATACCATTCCGATTGTGGTAGTAATCAAGATCAGCCAAAAGAAGGATGAGGTAAGACTGAATTTTTCCAGCTGCGGCGCATGAACAGATATATAAGGTGCAATAATATCTGCCAGGAAATGTGCGATGGCAGTGGCCCCAAAACCTATACCGCAAATCATCATCAAATCTGTTAACGAAGTAATCTTCCGGGTACTTAATTGAAAAGCTTCCAGTTTCTGTTTAAGCAATACTATGGCAGATGTATCTGCCCTTAATTTTTTATCTAATAGAGTTGATTTGCCTGCGCCATACAACAGAAATACCATCCAGATATAAGAAACAATAACGTCAATGGTAATCATGGCGCTAAAAATGCCATCACTTACACCAAACAGTTCTTTCATTGCTGCCTGGTTGGCGCTTCCGCCTATCCAACTTCCGGCAATTGTGCTCATTCCCCGCCAAACGGCACCAGGCCCCGTTGTTTCGAATAATTCAGGGGTAAAATTTTTGCAAATTAAGATGGCTAAAGGTCCGCCGATCATTACACCCAATGAACCCGTTAAGAAAAGTATCAATGCTTTCGGACCTAGTTTTTTAAGGGCTTTGAAATCAATTCCAAGCGTTAATAAAACGAGGCTTACTGGTAAAAAATACCGGCTCATTACCGGGTATAACTGGCTTTTCTCTCCATCGATTACATGAAATGTATTTAATAGAGATGGAAGAAAATAACAAAGCAAAATGGCCGGTACAAAAGAGTAAAAACGTTTCCAGCCATGCTGATCAGTTGAGCTGGTATAAAATACAAAAGCCAGGATAATGAACAATATGCCCAATATCACGGCATCGTTTGTGATCAGTGGCGTTTCCATGAAGGCATAATTAACTCAAAAATTATTGCCCAGCAAAAACAAGCGTTGTTCGATTAATATGCCGGCTTAAAAGTTTTTCTTATATTTCTTTACCTTTTCAAGCCATTAGTAAAACTTTTCCAAATAGCGGGAAGTTCCAGTCCGTAGATTTAATTTTTAATTTGAAGTAACAACAGGTTAAAAACGAGTAAAGGCAGCAAAAATGAAATTGCAAATAGCAAAACCTTAAACACGCATTGCTATTACTTTTTAATATTTGGCAATAAATTTTTGCTATAAGTGTAACAAAGATTAAATTATCCTTTCAAAGTATATTGGGCCTCTTATATGAGTAAACCGGAAGTTTTACAAGAAACTATAACAGAAAAGAGCAAAAAGTTCCCCATTGTAGCGATAGGAGCTTCTGCAGGTGGTTTAGAAGCAGTAACCGAATTATTAGCGCATTTACCTGTTGATACAGGTATGGCCTTTGTTTACATACAACACCTTGACCCTACGCATCCAAGTATGCTGAGCCATATTTTAGGAAGAGCTACAAAAATTCCCGTTGTTGAGGCTGTTCAGGACCAGGCAATCGAACCTGATCACTTCTACATTATTCCACCTAATAAAAATATGGAGGTTGCCGATGGCATACTTCAGCTTCGGGAACGCCCGGTCAATTCTGGTGTACATCATCCCATAGATACTTTTTTTTCATCGCTTGCTGAGAATGAAAAGGAAGCCAGTATTGCCGTGGTGCTATCGGGGAATGCATCTGATGGAACATCAGGTTTAAAAGCAATTAAGCTGGCGGGTGGAATTACATTCGCCCAGGATGATTCGGCCCAATTTGGCAGCATGCCTAATACGGCAATTTCGGAAGGTGTAGTCGATATGGTATTAAGTCCGAAAGACATCGCCTACCATTTGGAACGTATCAGCAAACACCCAACTATTATTGCCCCCGACCCAATCTTAGAAACCATTGTGGTGGAAGAGGAAGAAGTGTATTCCAGTATCATCTCGTTGATAAATAAAACAACAGGCGTTGATTTCAACCATTATAAAGTTAGTACCATCAGGCGTCGTATAGAAAGAAGGATGTTGCTTTATAAAATTGATACGCTTTCAGAATACCTGCAATATTTAAAAAAAGAGAAAGACGAAATTCACCAGCTTTATGAATACCTGTTAATAAATGTTACTTGTTTTTTTAGAGATGCGCCTTTGCTGGAGTATCTTAAAAAAGCCTTGCTTCCCGGTATAATTAAAAATAAAAGCTCAAATGAAGCATTAAGAATTTGGATACCGGCCTGCTCAACGGGAGAAGAGGCTTATTCCCTCGCTATAATTGTAATGGAAGTGCTGGAAGATTCCCTTCACTTGCCCGTTCAAATCTATGGTACCGACCTGTGTGATCCTGTAATTACAAAAGCAAGGCTGGGCATCTATACAAAAAGTGAAGTGGCTGACGTATCGCCTAAAAGATTGGAAAAATATTTTACCAGACTGGATGGGAGTTACCGCATTTCAAAAACTATCCGCGACATGTGCATTTTTGCACCGCACAATGTTTTTAGAGATCCGCCTTTTTCCCGCCTTGATATTATAAGTTGCTGCAACCTGCTGATTTATCTTGATACGGTACTTCAAAAAAAGATAATGGCAACTTTCCATTTTTCATTAAGCAAAAATGGAATACTCATCCTGGGTAAGTCAGAAACAATTGGTACCTCTACCAACCTGTTTGCACCGGTTGATAAAAAATACAAAATATTCAACCGCAAAAATGGGGTGTCACGTATACCCGTTTTTGAAACCTATCCCCATATGCTTAAGCTTGATTCAAATATCCTGTATGATAAGACCAATTTTCAAAAAGGATTTATTACCAATGAAGGCTTAGAAAAACTTGCCGATACGTTACTGCTTACCCAATATGTTCCGGCTTCGGTTGTAATAAACCAGGAAATGGAAATATTACATTTCAGGGGCTCCACTGGTTTGTTCCTGGAACCAGCTCCGGGAAGAGCCAGTTTAAACCTGTTAAAAATGGTTCGATCGAACCTGGTATTTGACATACGAAACCTGGTTCATAAAGCTATTAAATCAGGTGAACCGCAAAAAAAAACTGGTTTACAAATAACAGATAAAGGTGTAATACACCAGGTAACAGTTGAAATAATCCCGCTACCGGTAATGCCGGATGAGAAATTTTTTATTGTTGTTTTTGAATCTTTTTTACCAAGTAAAGTTGCCGAACATACATCAGTAAGTAAAGACAAGCAGGTTAAGCAGTTAAAGGAAGAATTAATTCTTTTGAAAGAAGATATGCGTTCGATTGTAGAAGAACAGGAAGCAAGCGTGGAAGAATTACAATCGGCTAACGAAGAAATTGTTGCCAGTAATGAAGCATTGCAAAGCATCAACGAAGAGTTGGAATCGTCTAAAGAACAAATGGAATCTGCCAATGAAGAATTGATGACAATAAATGCAGAATTGCAGGTACGTAACGAGCAACTGGCAGAATCATATGAATATGCTGAAGCTGTTTTTGAAACGATTCGTGAAGCAGTGCTTGTGCTGGATAAAGGATTTCATGTAAAATCGGCCAACGAGGCTTTTTACAAGATTTTTAAAACAACTGTCCAGGAAACTGAAGGCATGTTGTTGTTTGAGCTTGGCAATAAGCAATGGAACATGATTGAACTTCGTGAGCTGCTTGAAAATATACTGCGCCAAAATAATGGGTTGTTTTATGGCTTTGAAGTACATCATCATTTTCCCGGTATTGGTGAAAAATACATGTTGTTGAATGCCCGTTGTATCACACAACGCATACATGGACAACAATTAATTTTAATTGCCATTGAAGATATTACCGAGCATAAGCAGGCGCAAAAATTAACAGCAGAAAGAGAAGCCTGGTTCCGTAAAATGTCGGATGATTCACCCGTTTTAATTTGGCTGGCAGGAGCCAATAATAACAAGCATTTCTTTAATAAAACCTGGTTAGAATATACCGGCCGGAAACTTGATGATGAAGTAAACAATGGATGGCAGGCAATCATCCATCCTGATGATCTTGATAATTACATGAAGATTTATTATAAAAATTTCAAGGAGCAACAGGCTTATAAAATTGAATATCGGTTAAAGAGATTCGATGGCGATTACCGTTGGATTTTTGAAACAGCTAAACCCACATTTACTTCCGAAGGTATATTTACCGGCTTCATTGCATCCTGTACCGAAATTCACGATAAAAAGTTGTTACATGATGAATTGGAGAAACGGGTAAATAAAAGAACCTATGAATTACGGGAAAGTAATAAAGCGCTCGAATTTACCAACAAGGAACTGGAGCAATATGCTTATGTAGCAAGTCATGATTTACAGGAACCATTAAGAAAAATCGTCACATTTTCTGACCGCTTAATGGGGTATAAAAACGAATTGCCCGATATGGGTAAGAAGTATATCGATAAGATTATTTCTTCGGCAGAAAGAATGAGCCGGTTAATTGATGATATTCTCAATTTCTCAAAAGTTTCTAATCCCCAGCTTGAATTTGAACAGGTTGATCTGAATAAAATTTTGTTGGAGGTAATCGAGGATTTTGAAGTAATTATCTCGCAAAAAAATGCAGTCATTACACATGATAAATTACCTTCCATAAAAGGGTTGCCTTTGCAGTTGGAACAAATGTTTCATAACCTGGTAAGTAACGCCCTTAAGTTTGCAAAAGATGATGTAGCGCCTGTTATTGAAATCACATTCAAAATTGCAGATGAAGATGAAATCGCTTCCAATAGAAGTCTTCAGAACGGTAAAAAATATGTGCGCATTATTGTAAAAGACAATGGCATTGGAATAGAGGAAAATTACCTTGACCAAATCTTTGTATTGTTTCAACGACTAAACGAACGACAGAAATTTCCGGGTAGTGGTATAGGACTTGCACTTTGCAAAAAAATTGTAATCAATCATGGTGGTGATATAAAAGTGATTTCACAAAAAGAGCAGGGATCGGCCTTTCATATTTTCCTGCCGGTCGAAAATTAATAGTCAGTTACAGCAAATTATAATTTAAAATTCCAGGTAACACTGGGCAGGATCGGGAATAATGAAACTTGCAAAGCCTTGACAGTTTGAGTACCACGCAACGGATCACCCTCCTGGGCAAAATAAATAAAATAAGGATTCTTCCTGCTGTAAACATTGTAAATACTAAACACCCATGAACCTTTTAATTTCCTGGTGCTTTTTGGTTTTCTTGTATAGGTAGCACTTAGATCCATCCGGTGATAAGCAGGAACCCGGTAAGAATTTATAGTGCTAAATTCCTGTGTGAGCACACCGTTAACAATATAAAATCTTTCAGGATAAGTAGTAGCATTACCAGTTCCAAAAACAAATGCGGCGCCAAATTTCCATTTTTTGTTAAGGTCGTAATTGGCAACAATACTCATGTCATGTCTCCGGTCGTATTTGGTGGGATACTTAATACCATTGTTTATAAATGGAAAACGCCGCCAGGTCCAGCTTAGCGTATACCCGGCCCAACCTGTAAGTCTGCCGCGGCTTTTATTAAGAAAAAATTCAGCACCGTAACTCCAGCCTTTTCCAAAAGTAAAATCTTCTTCAGGGTCGTTTAAAGAAGGCGTATAACCTTCCCTGTATTCAACCTGGTTCTGCATGGTTTTGTAGTACACTTCAACCGATGCTTCATATTGGTTGTCTTTAAAGTTTTTGAAAAAACCTGTTGCATATTGCCAGCCTAAACCCGGTTTTACCAGGTAAGTGCTGGGTACCCAAAGATCTGTTGGCAGGGTAGTGCCACTATTAGTAGCCAGGTGAATGTATTGCAGGTTCCTGGTTACCGCCGCTTTCACCGATGTAGCATCGTTTATAGCATATCTTGCCGTTAGCCTTGGTTCAAAACCATGGTAGCTTTTAACTCTTTCTCCCTTCCCGAATACGGTACTATCAACACGGTTTCCAAAGCTATCTTTTACATAAGCAGTGTAGCGCCCTAGTTGCGTAAAACTGCTCCACCGGATGCCACCATTCAGTTTTAATTTTTCAGAGATCTCCCAGTCGTCCTGTAAATAAAAGGCTGTTTCATTTGCATATTTTTTGCCGGTTGTTTGGGGGCTAAAATCGGTAGTTCCCTGGCTTCCGCTTAACTGGTTTGGTAAAAAAGTATGGTATGTGTATTGTGCTCCAAACTTCACTTTGTGTTCCGGCGCAGGAAAAAAGTCGAAATCAACTTTGGCATTTAAATCGCGGATCCCGCTTGATAAAATAAAACGAAAATCGTTTTGAGCCGCATCGAATTTGAATTTATAATCATTAAAAACAAACGTGGTATTGGCAAACAGCTTCCTGTTAAATATATGATTCCATCTTACAGTTGCTGTGCTGTTTCCCCAGGGGATATTGGTATCAAAAGCACGTTTTTTATTTTTAAACGTAAATACATCCCGTCCGAAATAACCACTGAAAAAAAGCCGGTCTTTTGAACTTAAACGAAAATTAATTTTAGTATTTACATCATAAAAATAATAACCACTGCCGGCAAGATTGGTCGTCTTTGTAAAAGGAGTTACTAACGCATCGATATAAGTACGCCTTGCAGCAATAATAAATGACGAATTATCTTTTTTTATTGGTCCCTGTATCGCCAGCCTAGAAGCAATAAGACCGATGCCACCATCTAATGTATATTTTTGGTTGTCGCCATCTTTCATCGTTACATCTACAACACTACTAAGGCGGCCACCGTATTGCGCTGGCATTCCCCCTTTAATTAGCGTAACATTCTTTATGGCATCACCATTAAAAACGGAGAAGAAACCAAAGAGGTGACCACTGTTGTAAACTACAGCATCATCCAGCACAATCAGGTTTTGATCGGCACCGCCACCGCGTACGTACAAACCCGTATTTCCTTCACCTGCATTTCGTACACCGGGCAAAAACTGAAGGGCTTTTAAAATATCCACTTCGCCCATAAATGCCGGTACCTGTTTAATCTTCTCAATGCTCAGATCAACCCTGCCCATTTGAGCCGACTTAATGTTTTGATCGCGGCGCCGTGCGGTTACGGTAACATTGTTATTTGCGTATGAAATGGGAACGAGATCAAAAGTATATTGAAGATTGCTATCGAGACTTACTTCAATGGTTTTCTGCTGGTAGCCAATAAAAGTGCAACTGATTTCATAAGTATTTTTTTCAAGCGTGATGGAATAAAATCCATATGCATTGGTGGTTACACCTTTTGCACTGCCTGCAATTCCTATATTGGCACTAATCAAGGTTTCACCGGTAAGCGAATCTTTTACAAATCCGTTCAGCGTAAACTTTTGTTGTGCAAAAATGATTGAAGGAAAAAATAATAATAATAGTAGGACGGGTATTCGTAGCATATTTATAAAAAGAGCATAGATTTCGGTTACCTGTTGCTTGCCCTGGTATAACTATTTTATAAGCGCAGTTGTTGTAAACGAATTATTTTTTTGCGGTAAAAATTGAATCGCGTACATCCCCGCAATGAAGCATTTTAGAACCAAAATAGGGATTTGAAATTTCAGTTGTATTGCTTAGCCAGGCAGCACCATTGTTCTCAAAAGCCATTGGACAAAATTGCTGGTAAACAGTACTTCCCTGGTAACCGATAGTGCGTAAAAAATCAAAAAGCTGGTCGCTAATTACCTGGAACACTTTGCGCTTGGGTTCAAGTTCTTTTGTTGTTACGAGGTTATTGGTTTCATTGGCTAAGTTTTGTTTTAATTGCCCTGCCAGTTCTACAATTGCTGCATCGGCCTTGATGTCACCGGTTTCAACCTGCGCTATTTTTTCGATAAAAACAGACGCTTCTTTATTTACCAAACTGGTATCCGATTTTACAAAAGCATCTTTCAGGTTATAATAAGCTTGCAAAGCTCCGCCAACATTACCGGTCAGCGAATCATTTGTGCTAACAGTTAAGGGTATTTCCTTTTGCTGCTCCGAAGATTCCTTTTTGTAAAAAAACTTATAGGCAACAAACGCAACTAGGGTAACGAGTACTACTGGTATAATAACCTTTTTCATGATAGCTTATTTGCAGCAAAGATAAGAACGCTGATCCATGAGAATTTGAATGATAAAAGACGTTATCAACCGTTAAAAATCAATACTTAGTGGTATATACGGAATGATTTTTTAATCATAATGTAATTACCTGGAATTCTAAACTTTGAAATAATGAAATCACTTACTGGTAAAAAAGTGGCCATTTTAACTGAGAATGGCTTTGAAGAAATTGAATTAACCAGCCCTAAAGCGGCCCTGGAAGAGGCTGGTGCAACTGTTCATATTGTTTCTCCACAGGAAAGAAAAGTAAAAGCCTGGTCACACGATCACTGGTCTGTTGAACTTCCGGTCGACGTGACGCTTTCAAATGCGTTTCCATCTGATTATGATGCGCTGGTAATTCCAGGCGGCGTAATTAACCCTGACCTGATGCGGATGAACAGGGAATGTGTGGAATTCGCGCAACATTTCCTGGAACAGCACAAGCCTGTGGCTGCTATTTGCCATGGTCCTCAACTGCTTATCGAGACCGGTATGATCAGGGAGCGCGAAATGACTTCGTATTATTCAATTAAAACAGATATTCAGAATGCAGGCGCTTTGTGGTTCGACAGGGAGGTTGTAACAGATCACGGGCTTGTTACAAGCCGTAGCCCGAAAGACTTGCCGGCTTTCAATAAAAAGATGATCGAAGAAATTGAAGAAGGCGTGCACGCATCTATTTTCTAAAAAAAGCAACAACTTTTATTAATACTCACGTACTAAAATCTAAACAAATGACACAGCAGGTTCCATATGATCACCATGATATTTCAGGTGGTATTACCGTTAAGTTGCGGGAAGATCTTTCTCTCGATGACATTTGTATGCAAAACATTCCGGATTACAACAGGGATCGTTTCGAAGCAATTGCCCTGAGATTATTTGCAGGTAAAGAAGTTATAGCTACCATGTATGTTTTAGATAAGCAAAGGCAGGAGGGAAGTAATTATGATCCTGATAAATTACCGGTAAAGAAAATTAAGCTGGAAAATGTTAGTGTTGCAAAGTTGTTCGACTGGTTTGAAGAATTCAATTTTACTATTAATACCGGCAACTATAATTTAGAAGATATGCAGGTCATTAACAAGTAGACAGGCACGTTCTAACCAATTTTCACTTACGATAATTGAGGGTTTCATTTCAGGAACCCTCTTTTTTTTAATGCGAAATATTATTTCAATTTCCCCTTTATTTCATTCAGTTTTAATAATGCTTCTACAGGAGTCAGCCTGTTGATATCAATGCCATTTAAAATAGTTCTTATTTCATCAAACACTTCGCTGTGTTCATCAAAAATACTAAGTTGAACCTGCGGCATCTTAAGCCTGTTAATTTTATTGCCCAGATGTTCACTTACAGGTCCGTTATGAGCTATTTTGTTATTGGTTATATCTTCATCGCCGGATACATTTTTTTCTTCCAGCTGTTTTAAAATTTCATTTGCCCGGTTAATCAGTACCGGAGGCATTCCCGCCATTTTAGCCACATGAATACCAAAACTATGTGTGCTGCCACCCGCTGCCAGTTTACGCAGGAAGATGATCTTATTACCAACCTCTTTGTTGGTTATATGAAAATTTTTTATCCTTGGTAATTTATGTTCCAGTTCATTTAATTCGTGGTAATGGGTAGCAAATAATGTTTTGGGCACATGTACAGAACTGTGCAAAAATTCAACAATACTCCAGGCTATTGAAATGCCATCATAAGTTGATGTGCCTCGCCCAATTTCATCCAGCAATATAAGACTGCGGGAAGAAATATTGTTGATGATACTTGCCGATTCGTTCATTTCTACCATGAAAGTACTTTCACCACCACTTAGGTTATCGCTGGCGCCAACCCGGGTAAAAATTTTATCGGTTAACGGGATCTGTGCTTCCGTAGCCGGAACAAAACTTCCGGTATGTGCCATTAACGTAATTAAAGCTGTTTGGCGTAACAAGGCGCTTTTACCACTCATGTTAGGACCGGTAAGAATAATAATTTGCTGGGCTGCCGGGTCAAGAAAAATATCATTGCTTACAAATGATTCGCCTGCGGGCAACGCTCTTTCAATTACGGGGTGACGCGCTTCTTTAATGTCTAATTCATATCCTTCATGCAGGATGGGTTTCCTGTAATTAAATTGGAGGGCATTGCTTGCAAAACAGCCAAGACAGTCAATTATAGCTAGTATCTGGCCATTCAATTGCAAGGCAGCTAAATAATCCTGCAACTCTAGTAAAAGGCTGTCATACAGCTGTTGTTCCAGTGTAAAAATTTTGTCTTCAGCCCCCGTAATCTTTTCTTCATATTCTTTCAGTTCGGTGGTAATGTATCGTTCTGCATTAGCCAGGGTTTGCCTGCGTTCCCAACTTGCAGGCACTTTGTTTTTGTGCGAGTTGGTTACTTCCAAATAGTAACCGAATACATTATTAAAGCCAATTTTCAGTGAGCTTATTCCTGTGATCTCTGTTTCTTTTTGTTGCAATTGAACAAGATAACTTTTTCCACTGGTGGAAATCAGGCGCAGTTCATCCAAAGTTTCATCAATGCCGGGTGCAATCATTCCGCCTTTAGAAGCGGCAGCGGGTGGGTTGTCGATAATGATCCTGCTAATTTTTTCCGCTATATAATGGCAGGGATTGAGTGAATCGCCCAATCGTTGCAGGTAAGCATTTTCCGACTGGCTGCACCATTCCTTAATAAGAGAAACCTGGTGTAATCCTTTAGCGATATGCTGTAATTCCCTTGGATTAATTTTTTTTAGCGGCACTTTACTTACCAGCCTTTCCACATCACCGCATTGCCTGATCGCCTGCAGTAATTGTTTGCGGTCATCGGTATGAATAATCAGCCATTCAACAGCCATTAAACGCTGGTTGATCTTTTCAAGATCGTTTAAAGGCATCAGCAGCCAGCGTTTCAGTAATCGGGCGCCCATCGCCGAAACGGTATTATCCAATACAGAAAGTAACGTTTTCCCACCGCCATAAGTGTTACCTATTAATTCAAGATTACGAATGGTAAAACGATCCATCCAAAGATGATCGTCGCGGTTGATGCGCTGCAAAGAAGTAATATGCTGCAGGTTGGGATGCTCGGTGTCTTTCAGGTAATGCAATACTGCTCCTGCAGCAATTAATCCCTGCCGCATATCATCTACACCAAAACCTTTCAGGCTATGCGTACCAAAATGTTTTAAAAGACTTTCCTGTGCATAGGTGTCATCAAAAATCCATTCATCAAGGGCATAGGTATAATGCTTTGAACCGAATTGTTCCTTGAACATTCGTTGCAGCGGCCTTTGAAAAATAATTTCCGCAGGCCGCATTGTTTGGATCAGTTTATCTGTGTATTCGTGATCACCTTCAGCAATAAAAAATTCGCCGGTACTTATATCCAAAAATGAGATTCCGTATAAATTCTTATCGGCAATAAACAACCCGCATAAAAAATTATTGCTGTTATGTTCGAGTAGTTTATCGTTGGTGGCAACACCCGGCGTAACCAGTTCGGTAACGCCGCGTTTTACAATGCCTTTTGCCTGCTTTGGATCTTCCAGCTGGTCGCATATTGCTACTCTATAACCAGCTTTAACCAGTTTGTGCAGGTAAGTGTCGAGGGCATGATGCGGGAAACCGGCCAATTCATTTTCGCTTACACTGCCATTATTTCTCCGGGTAAGTGTGATGCCCAAAACCTGGGCTGTTTTGATGGCATCTTCTCCAAAAGTTTCGTAAAAATCACCTACACGAAACAACAGGATGGCATCAGGGTAACGTTGCTTGATTGCCCTGTGTTGCTGCATAAGTGGTGTTTCCGATACTGCTTTCGACATGTGGCGAAAATAATGAACTGATTGGGAGATGCAGGCTTATTTACCCCGAGGTTATGCACAGCTAACCAGCGTGCGTTTTTATCCAAAATTGACAACATTCTATTGGACGAATTAAAAGAGTTTTGCCGGAATTTAAAGTGATTATGAAAACAATCTTCCTTTTGCTGGCATCCAATATTTTTATGACAGTTGCATGGTATGGCAACCTGAAAGATCAAAGTATACCCTTATGGAAGGCAATTTTAATAAGCTGGGGAATTGCTTTTTTTGAATATTGCCTGATGGTTCCCGCAAATCGAATTGGCTACCTGTCAGGAACCTTTAATGCCTTTCAATTAAAAATAATTCAGGAGGCCATCACATTGTTGGTGTTTTCAGTATTTGCCGTTTATTACCTGAAAGAACATTTCGAATGGCGGTACCTGGCAAGTTTTGCCTGCATTATGGCTGCTGTTTATTTTGCTTTCAAAAAGTGATCCTGATAAAAATAAAAAATCCGCACTCTTTAATAATGCGGATTTTTCTCCAATTGGATCTTTGTACTGTTAGTAATCTTTTTCGGGAGTTTTCTCGGGGAGCTTAGCGGGCATAACAGCTTTTGCTTTCGGCTTATTTTTCCCCGTATCAGTTCCTGCAGGTTTCTCTTTTTCAGTTGTAGCAGTTGCCGGATTATTGTTATTAGTAGTAGTATCTGTTGGGTCTTCCGGGGCACCATAATAATCATCCGCATTGCCATTCCCAATATCTGTTCCCTCGGCATCCGGCGATGGCGGCCCTGTTATATTTTGAAAATAATCGTAATTGATATCGTTTTTTTCAATGGCTGGCTTTATAAATTTCATTTCGGGATCGTAGGCCAGTTTCTTGTCTTTATAAACGATTTGTAAGAACAAACCACAGGTGGGTAAAGCCGCTGCACCGCCGTATCCTTCAGCCGAACTTGATGGAAAATGAATCCAGTTTTCATCGCATCCAACCCAGGTTCCGCAAAGTAATTCGGGCGTAAAGGTCATAAACCAGGCATCGGTATTTAAATTGGTTGTTCCTGTTTTTGCACCCATTTCGGCTTTAATTCCATAGCTCTTCATTCTGGTGGCAGTACCAAACTGTACGGCTCCGGTCATCATCTTGCTCATGGTATATGCAGTTACTTCGCTTATTACTTCGGTAATCTGGGGCGGAACAGCCAGTATCACGTTTCCGTTGCGATCTTCGATCCGGGTAACGGTTTGTGGTTTGGTGTTAAAGCCACGTCCCGGGAACATGGTATACATCCAAATAAGTTCATAAAGACTAAGATCGCAACTGCCCAATGCCAGGGAAGGATATGGTTCCAGCTTGGTTTGTACTTTACACCTGTTTAAAAAGTCAACAAAACGAACTGGTCCGATTTGTTTCATCAGGTAGGCAGCAGCGCCATTTAAGGACCGGGCAATGCAGATTGCCATTGGTGGGCTGCCACCACTTGCGCCTTTGTTATTTGCCGGCACCCAACCATTACCAGGAAAAAACTGGGGCACATTTGGCAAAGGTGTTTCGGGGGTAAAACCTGCTTCTTCAATTGCCTGGGAGTATAACATTGGTTTTATCGAAGATCCAACCTGCCGTTTTATGCTGATATTGGCATGGTCAATCTTGAAGGTTTTATAATCGATGCCACCCACCCATGCTTTTACAAATCCTGTTTGCGGTTCCATGGCAATGAAGCCACTTTGCAAATGCGTTTTAAGGTATTTGATCGAGTCAAGGGGAGTCATTACCGTGTCCTTTTCGCGCTTGGCATTCCAGGCAAAAATTTTCATTGCCACTTTCTTTGAAAAAGTTTTACGGTTTTCAGCCTCAGTCATGCCATCATCGGCTTGCGAATGCCAGCGATCGCTTTGCTTCATAAACTTGTCCAGTTCCTTTGATCTTCTTTCAAAAACGCTACCCGATTTTACAAATCCATAATTATTAAAGATGCGTTGTTTAGCAGCCATATTTTCAGACATAGCATCTTCGGCATAAGCCTGCATTTTTGGGTTAATGGTGGTGTAGATCCTTAAACCATCCCGGTAGATATCGTATTTGCCCCCGGAAGGTTTTTCAATGGTTTTAAGCAGTCGTTTCACTTCTTCTTTTACTACTAATTCCCTGAAATAAGGAGCAATACCCTGGCTGGCATCCATCTTTTTAAAGTTGATGGCAATAGGTTTTACTTTAGCTTTCTCGCCTTCCTGTTCACTGATAAAATTATTGGTTACCATCCTGCTGATAACCAGGTTACGACGATCGAGTGCGGCTTTGGGATTTCTTCTCGGGTTATAAGCGGTAGGAGCGTTTACCATTCCAATCAGCACAGCCGATTCTTCAACCGTTAAACGATCAGGTTCCTTTTGAAAAAAGGCACGGGAGGCATTACGAATACCAAAAATATTTTCACTGAAAGAAACGGTATTGAGGTAATAGGTTATAATTTCTTCTTTGGTAAAATTGCGTTCCAGTTTAACCGCTATTACCCATTCTTTTAATTTCTGACCAACCCTTTTCACTTTGCCCGCCGCTCTCCGTCCGCCAAAAAGGTTTAATGCCAGCTGTTGAGTAATAGTTGATCCGCCACCATCAGGACTAAGCGTAATTACTCCTTTAATTACCCTGAGTAAGGCGAGTCCATCGATCCCGTTATGTTCGTAAAAACGTTCATCTTCAGTAGCAACCAGTGCATTGATCACGTTTTTCGAAATGTCCTTAATTTCTACCGGGCTGCGGTCTTCCAGGTAGAATTTACCCATTGGAGTGCCATCATCCGCATACACTTCAGAGGCCATTAAAGAGGAAGGATTTTCTAATTCAGCAATAGAAGGCATTGCTCCTAAAACACCGTAATTGGTAGCTACCAGTAAAAGTGCGAACAGTGAAATAAATCCAAAAAAGCAAATCCAAACTAATTTGACCGCACGTGTCATACCTAATAATATTTTGCAAGTACAAACTTGCGGTATTTAATCTAAAATTGTTCCGCCAGCATAGCTCTCTTAAGTATACTTTATAAAATAGCGGCTGTTTTGCATCTTGCCTGCTTACAAATTGTGCCAGTAATAACTGATATCTTCAATAAAAGCATTTACAACAGCATGAATTAAAACTTACCCGGGAAAGTTTGTCTTAATATTTCCAGGTATAATGGCATGTTTGGATCCTGTTGCAATAAAGCAAGGTTTGCCTCACTTAGCATGATATAGGAATATTTCGAGGCTTCGAGCCAGGAAATAATTTCCTTTTGAGCTACTGGTTTGATGTAGTTGATATAGGCGAAAGCAGATTCTGCGTTTTTAAATTCTGGTGAACGCAGCATTACGATCCAAAGATTCTCCCTCAATTTCTTTTTTGTTGCTTCCACCGGTTGCCCGTTGAAGTTTTTCCGGCTGCTGTTGGCAAATGAATAAAGCACTTCGTTTACATAGGCAGGATCTATTTTCTCCAGCAATATTGCGACCATCGTGGGATCGGCAGGGTTTATAATGTAAGGAGAAGCTTTTGTAGGTACAGCTGCTACCAATATCCTGGAACTGTCTTTTGTTGGTGTAAGTACGGGGGCTGCAATAGTTGTGGTCTTAAGACTATCCGGTGTCATTACAATGTCTTTTCGGGGCTCAGGTCTCGAAATAACCACTTCGTCTTCTTTGGCCCTTGTAACTTCCAGTTTGGTGAGATAAGCTTCAATTTCTTTACGCCGGCCGAGTACTTCTACCAGGGTGGCAGCCTTTGCTGCAAGCGGGTGATCCTTGAATTCGGTTTTTATATTGTTTAGGGAAAGAACTGCGAGAGAATCATTTTTTTGCCTGATATGGTACACAGATTCTATATATAAAAGCTGGGGCGTCCAATAATTTTTTCCAAGAGTTGAATCTGCTAAATGTTTTTCTGCCAGCGCCTGTTCAAAATTGCCTTCAATAAAAAGGTCATATATTTTTTTGTAGGTACCCTCAACTTTTGGATCCTTATTGTTTTCCGTGGCAGGCTTTTGCGTTATTTTTTTAGCAAGGTCACTTCCGGCAAATTTTTTCTGCAATAATTGTTTGCACCTGTTGGCATTTGCAAGATCCCCGGTTTGAGTGTAACAATGTACCAGGGCAAAAAGTGATTGTTCTGCCAACATTCCTGTATCTCTTTTGCTTAAAATTTGTTCGAAAATTTTAATTGCTTCAGGAAAGTCTTCCAATTGTTCATGTAAAGCCACGCCTTCTTTATACAATGATTGGAGGATGCGGTTTTCTGCCCGCAATTTCCGTTCCTCACTTAGCGGAATGCGACTGTATAAATTATCAAAAGAAATATCAGTTGTGTCGAAATTATCCACGAGGCTGCTATCCTGTTGCACCGCCAGGCTATCCTTTGCGCTATTATCAACAGTTCCGGTGGCTTTAGTATTTGATTGAATGGTTGCCAACCTGCGCCAGTTGTCTACGTTTGGCCTGCCTCCCCAGCGCTCTCTAAATTTCGTGAATCCATTTGCCCGGACACTAACATCATAAAAGTACCAGGTGCTGCCAGCTGCATCGAACAGGGAAGCGGTTGTATTTGTTTGAGAAGTATTTAATGACTGTGGCGCAACCGATCCGGAGTTTGCCAAAGGGTCTTCTTTCAGACCACGGGCTTTTCTCAATTGCTTACTGATCTGCTTTACCTGTGCAGTACGTTCATCTTCTCCTTTAGCTGCCAATCCCAATAAACTATCGTTTAAGTTTATAACCTGTACTGCCTGATAAATCTCTTTGGTTCCCGGGTGTCTTTTTTCAAGCCTTGCTGCCGTTTCCTTATTCAATGCACTTGTATTTACGCTGTCGTAATATGGCGCAGCATCTGCATACTTTTTTTGATCGTAGGCAATATCTCCCAATAACATAAAGCTTCTTGTGCGCTGTGCTTCGCTGTTTTCGTTAAATTTTATACTCTTCTTTAAGTAGGCAGTTGCAGCATCGTAGCCGTTTCTTTCCAACTCAAATAAAGCAGTAGCGTAATAAATGATATCCCGGTAGCTTTGGTATTTGTCTTTTTTAGCCATCGATAGCAAAGTGCTGATATTGGCATCGATAATCTTAGGATCGTCGCTTTTATTTAAACGAATACTGTTTAGCCTTGCATACACTTCCATTACCGGGTCAAGTGCAAGACCAGTACATTTTTCATACGCTTCTGATGCTTTCGGATAATTATTTGCCAATTGAAACATTTGGCCCGCCAGGTACCAGCTACGGGCTTTCTCCTGTTGATTTTCAGCATTTGGAATAGCTTTTACCAGGTAGGTTGCCGCACTGTCCCACATTTCAGTTTTATAATACATGTATGCCCGGGCTTCTGCAAGCTCTTCCTTCAAACGGGATGGAAAAAAGGGATCATTCCTTAAGGTTTCAATGAGCGATGAGGCATCCAGGTACTCACCGTTTTCGGTAAGGGTACGAACCTGCCAAACAAAAGCCTCGTTGCGGCTTGGCGGACGGGTAACCAGGTAAGAAAACGTTCCTTTTTTTTCTTTAGTGGAAATAGTGAATGCATTATTCCCTTCTTCCGAATTACTCCCGATCACTTTATCGAAACCACCTTTTTCTTTTGGCGCAAAACTGTAATTTATAAATTGAAAGGTCATCGCAGCACTGTCGAAGTTCTTTCTCAACAGGTAAGCTTTTCCCATTACCAGGTAAAGGTTATCAATCCAGTCGTTTCTTAAATCATGGAGCAGAATTCCGGCGGTACACCTTTGTAAAATGGAATCGAGGAAGGTTGAACGTGATGTCTCATCAAGAGAATAGGGGAAAAAGGAAAGCAGTTCCGTATAGTCATCTTTGAACTGCATTTTTGACTCGCTGACTATTTCGTTTAGTTTAAGATTGGCATTAAAGAAATAATTGTAGTGCGTATAATTGTTTTGAAAGAAGTGCCGCATTTTGGTAAACTTCTTTTCAGCCAGCTTTTCGGAGGGTAATTGCCTGTTTTCAAATTGCTTGGGCTTTTTCATATTAAACTCCAGCTTGGGCTGGGCTATGGCAGGGTAAATTGCCAGCAATAGGGTAGAGCATATAAAAAATCGACAAAACAGGTGCATTCAGAAATAAATTGATGGCAAATAAATAACTCTTTTTTAAGCGGAATATTTTAACCCGGTAAATTATGTATCAATTTTATTGATTTTGGCAACGAAATAAAGCTGGAAAAGTAAATATGACTGATTTTTACTGGTTGCCAACAAAACATTCTCAATCCGGTATACCTTTAGCGCCTTGCAATTATGGCGCTAATAGAATCAACAAACACATTTAAACGACTTCGTAACCGGTACCGGCTGGTTATAATGAACGATGATACTTTTGAAGAGCTGACGACAATCAGGCTCAGCCGTTTTACAGTTTATGTAGCTTTAAGCACCATATTCGTATTATTGGTTGGACTAACTATCGCCATTGTGTCTTTTACTAATCTTAAATACATGATACCGGGTTATGGCAAACAAAGCTCGGTAAGAGAATTGCGGATGTTGAAGATCCGGACTGACAGTCTTGAGCAAGTGGTGAACTTGAAACAGCAGTACCTGGAGGACGTTCAAAGAGTATTAAGAGGGGATACGAATAGTTTAAGAAAAGACACCACCATATTATTTTTACCGCCCGCCGATAGCCTTATAAAAGATTAAGTGCACGCCAATAACAGATTCAAATACATTAAATGAAAAAACAGGAACGTACGCCGCTAAAACGGGCTTTGTTAACACTAACCTTATTCTTCATCATTACAAATGGTTTGCTTATTGTTTTTAATACCCGGCTGGAGGATAAAGGGGTTGATACAGATGTAGTTATTATTGGAAACTTGTTTTTGTATATTGTTTCGGCCTTAAGTATTTGGATGTATGCTAAAGCCGGAAATCCACAACGGCCACATGGCATGGTTCGGAATGTATACGGCGGATTTATGTTGAAATTTTTCGCACTCATAGTTGCTGCGATGGTTTATTTCTATTTTGCTAAAGAAATCAACAAGCCCGCAATCTTTATTTGCATGGGTTTATACCTTGTTTACAATTTTACCGGTGTTTTCCAGGTGATAAAAAAATCACCGTTACAACCCGCAAAAGATCACGACCACCCGGTAAAACAAACTGGTCATCACCACCATAAATAAAAAACCAGGACCAGTAATACGTAACGGACTGAGTATGCCCGCAAACAAGCATTCATTTGAAGCGTTGAAAGCTTATTTACCCGAGGGGAGTTTCGACCTTGTAATGCCGCTGATCATTCATCACAAAGTACACCTTACCATCAGCCGTCAACGTCAAACCAAATTAGGGGATTACCGCAATGCCTATGGTAGTAAAAATCATCGCATTTCGGTAAACGGTAATTTAAATAAATATTCTTTCCTGATCACTTTGTTACACGAACTGGCACATTTGTTGGCATATGAGCAATTTGGCAACCGTATTCAGCCGCATGGAGCAGAGTGGAAAAGAACTTATGGAATGGTTTTAAAAGATTTTTTAGGGAAGCATTTGTTCCCGCCCGACATCGCAAAAGAACTACAGGCTACCATTCATAACCCGGCTGCCAGTAGTTGTGCTGAGGACGGACTTCAAAGGATCTTAAACAGGTATGATACCAGGAGGCCGGGTGTGAAAATGGTAGAGCAATTAATAACAGGCCAACAATTTAAAATTCCAGGAGGCCGCGTGTTCGTAAAAGGCGAAGTTATCAGGAAGCGGATAAAATGTTTTGAGCTTCCAGCCATGAAACCGTATTTATTTAGCCCGCTTTACGAAGTCATGGAACTTTAATAATTGGCATGTTATTTTTCGGGATGCCAGCTAACCAATGCTATTCCCGTAGGTTTACTTAATAATAAATAATTGTATGAAAAGAATTTCCTTGTTTATTTTTTTATTGGTTAGTACACACGCTATCTCCCAAACAGAAAAAGGTGCCACACTGGTAGGCGGTGCTATAAGTTTACAAACTACCAAGAACAACAGCAATTTTACGGTAACTCCAAATATTGGTTTTTTTGCTGCCAATAATTTTGCCATAGGTGGATCAATGAACCTGATGTTTTCTAAGTTAGGGGAAGTGAAAAACAACCAGTTTGGGGTAGGTCCGTACCTGAGGTATTACATTGGTAAAACCCAAACAAAACCTTTTATCGTTACAGAAGGCAGCTACCTTTCCACCAAATACGAAAGTATTGATCCTGTAAGCAATCTTAAAACTGAAACAAAATCGACAGGCGTCGGCTTTTTATTCGGTCTTGGATTTGCAGCTTTTGTAAATGATGTTGTTGCAGTAGAAGGTTTAACCGGTTACAATTATTCTGATTTTAAAGGAAGCTCGGGTTCAGGTGGATTTACCATGCGGCTTGGTTTTCAATTATACTTCAATAAGAAATCGTACAGCGATTTAAAGACCAATGTACTTGGTCAATAAAAATTCTCACTACTTTTTCAAGGCAAATTTCGAATTCTTATGAACCCGGAATTTGTTTTGTTTTGATAGTTGAAATTACACTTCCTTACTGTTCTTACTAATCCACAACGGATCACCCGGTCTTACTCCGGGTTGTTGCGAAGCCTGCAATGATCCTGCCCGTTGTATCAGTTTTTTACCAAAAGTGTTTTTAATATCGTCGATCGCCGAATACAATTTTTTATCATCGTCGGCATTGTCAAATAAACTTAACTGGTACGACGATTCAACGAGGTGGCTGCACCTGACACCTAATAATCTGACAGGTGTTTCTTTATCCCATAGCGATAAAAACAATTGTTTGGCGGAGGCAAGAATCCGGTGATCCGACGCTGTATAATCTACTATGGATTGTTTGCTTACAGTTTCAAAATTGCTATACCGTAATTTAATGCTGATACAACCGCTCATTTTATTTTCAGCTCTTACTTCATAGCCCACTTTTTCTGATAGCCGGGTTATTTCCCGTAGCAAAAAGTTTTCATCTTTTGTATCTTTTTCAAATGTGTTTTCGCTGCTGCAACTCTTTGGTTCGTGGTACGAAACAACTGGCCTGTTATCTATGGCATTGCATTGGTACCAAAGATCGTAGCCATGTTTTCCAAACATGGTTTCGAGTTTGGCAGGTTCCATGGCAGCAACCTGCCCCATGGTGTATAAATTGAAATGGTGTAAAGTTTCAATGAATTTTCCGCCAACGCCCGGAAGTTTTTCCAGTTTCATAGGCGAGAAATAGGCTTTTTCAAAACCTGGGAGTACTTCAATTTCGCCGTTAGGTTTTACTTCATTAGTGGCAACTTTTCCTACCAGTTTGTTAGTAGCAAGGGCAAATGAAATAGGCAGACCTGTTTCCCTGATTATTTGCAGCCGAAGCTCTTTTGTGTATTGGTATACTCCAAAAAAGCGATCCATGCCCGTAAGATCAATATAAAATTCATCAATACTGGCTTTTTCAAAAAGAGGCACTTTTGAGGCAATTAATTCTGTAACCATCCTGCTATACCTGCTATATTCCCCAATGCTTCCCCTCACAAAAACTGCCTCAGGACAAAGTTGAGCGGCTTTACGGGTAGGCATAGCACTGTGCACTCCGTTTTTACGGGCTTCATAGCTAGCTGCGCTAACCACACCACGCTCACTGCTGCCACCAACAATTACTGGCTTTCCTTCAAGTGACGGGTCAAGGATTCTTTCAACGCTTACGAAAAAAGCGTCCAGGTCAAAATGAACAATATGTCGTTTGGAATCGATCAATAATTCAAAGATAATACTGGTAGCTGCTTTTTTTTGAGCGAACCTGTTGACGGCTTATGGCCTACCAAAAGAATTATATGCCCGGGTATGGAATGAAGGGTTTGTATTAAAGATAGATCGCCAGTAATCCCTCAGGCAGCGATACATGTACTTCCTTGTTTTTACGATCAATTTTTACCAGAGTTTCTTCATGAAGCGGGATCAAAGCTTCTTTATCGCCGATTACTACGGTACATAATACCTGGTGTGGCTGTTCAATAATCTCACTGATCCTGCCTATTATTTTTCCTTCTTCAATTACAGTAAAGTCTATTAAGGAAATGGCAGCTGCAGGTGCAGCAAATTTTTCAAAATCTTCTTTTTTGAACCAAACCAATTTCCTGGTGAGCAACTGGGCTGCTTCTTTTGTTTCGGTTCCCTCCAGTTTTATAAAAGCTTCTTCGTGGTTTTTTGCACGGGCTGCTGTAACAAAATAGGGGAGTTGTGCACCCGATTTATCTTCGATAAAAACTACCGTTAAACCTTTGAGATCGGTTTTTCTTCCGAGCGCATGTTTTAAAATTAATTCGCCTTGTAACCCAAAAGTGGCTACAAATTTTCCAACAGAAATAGTGTCGATCACAATTATTGTTTTAAATAATAAAGTCCCTGTTACAGAACAGGGACTTTATTGAATGCATCATGTCTTTGCCTTATTCAGCAGGAGCGCTACTGTTATCTGCAGACACTTCTGCCTTTGGTTCCACTTTCTTAATAACTGGTGGTTGTCTCCTGGAGCGTTGTTGCAATTTCGCCTCTTCTCGACGGCGTACAATTGTTGACTCATGCTCTTCGTGCCATGCCTGGAATTTAACCATAGCAGTAGCATCATCAAAAAGACCCAATTTAACACCACGCAATAAATGCTTCAGGTATAAAACACCTTTGAAGCTCAGGATACGTCGAACAGTGTCGGTTGGTTGTGCACCTTTGTGCAGCCAATCCAGCGCTTTTTGACGGTCAACCTGGATAGTTGCAGGTACAGTTAGTGGATTGTAAGTTCCTAATTTTTGGATAAACTTACCATCACGGGGAGAGCGGGCATCAGCAACTACAATAAAGTAGAAGGGCCTTTTCTTCGATCCGTGGCGTTGCAGGCGGATTTTTACTGGCATTTTAAATGGAAATTTTAAATGCGGTTATGAAATAAGGTTCTAAAAAAGATTGCGAAAATAACGCCCAATTACCTAATTGCAAACTTGTAACTGTACTTTTTGTCTGGTTATTGTAAATTTTTAATTAACCGGCCAATTAAATGACATTATTTGAAACAATAATAATTTTTGAGGAGAATTCAAGGCCTGGTGAGGAAGGAACAAGAGAGCTTATCTCTTGCCCATCATACCTTTACCCATTCCCATCGGCATTTTATTCATCATTTTCATCATTTGTTTCATCTGGTCGAACTGCTTCATAAAGGCATTCACATCTTCCAGTTGTTTACCGCTGCCTTTTGCAATCCGCTTTTTGCGGCTCATGTCAATTACATCCGGGTTGGCTCTTTCAAAAGGCGTCATACTTTGAATCATCGATTCGATACCTTTAAAAGCATCATCCCTTATATCCAGGTCTTTCACCTGTTTGCCAACGCCGGGTATCATTCCTAACAGATCCTTCATGTTGCCCATCTTTTTGATTTGCTGGATCTGCTGCATAAAATCTTCAAAATCAAACTGATTTTTGCGGATCTTTTTTTCAAGCTTTTTGGCTTCTTCTTCGTTGAATTGTTCCTGTGCTCTCTCAACCAAACTGGTTATATCACCCATTCCCAGGATACGCTGGGCCATACGATCGGGGAAAAATACATCCAGGGCATCCATTTTTTCGCCGTTGCTAACGAACTTAATGGGTTTCTGAACAGTGTATTTAATCGATAAAGCCGCACCACCACGGGTGTCGCCATCCAGCTTGGTAAGTACCACCCCGCTAAAATTAAGGCGGTCATTAAACGCTTTTGCCGTATTAACTGCGTCCTGGCCGGTCATGCTATCCACTACAAACAGTATTTCGGTGGGATTAACAGCCCCCTTAATATTGGCAACTTCGGTCATCATTGCCTCGTCGATTGCCAACCTGCCGGCAGTATCAATTATTACAACATTTTTATTTTTAGCCCTGGCTTCTTTGATGGCATTTTGTGCGATAGAGACAGCGTCTTTATTGTCAGGCTCCATGTAAACGTCCACCTTTACCTGTTCGCCCAATACCCTTAATTGTTCCATTGCGGCAGGACGATAGATATCCGCAGCAACAAGCAGGGGACTTTTGCCTTTTTTTGTTTTAAGGTAATTGGCCAATTTTCCACTGAACGTAGTTTTACCACTACCCTGCAAGCCAGCAATTAAGATAACAGCGGGGTTCCCGGTTATGTTAAAATCACTGACTTCGCCACCCATTAGTTCAGCCAGTTCATCCTGTACAATCTTAACCATCAGTTGCCCGGGGCTAATGGCGTTTAGTACTTTTTCACCTGTTGCCTTGTCTTTTACCTTATCGGTAAATTCTTTTGCTATTTTATAGTTTACGTCGGCATCAACCAATGCACGCCTGATATCTTTAACCGTGTTGGCAATATTCAGTTCATTGATCCTGCCTTCGCCTTTTATTTGTTTAAACGCGGATTCGAGTTTCTCGCTTAAATTTTCGAACATATCTGTTTGTTATACCTGTATGAATAATGCTGCAAAAAAAAGTGACAATGGCAAAATTACCATTATCACTTTGGTGGTGCAAAAATAGGGTGAACGAAAATTTTTACATCAAATACTATATGACTTGCTTTAAACGCCGAGATATACCCTTAGTAACTGGCAGCGGCTGGTATTTTGCAGTTTTGTAATGGCCTTGTCTTTTATTTGCCTAACTCTTTCGCGTGTTAGATGAAACCGGTTTCCGATGTCTTCCAGGCTCAGTGGATTTTCGATCCCAATACCGAAAAAGAAACACAATACTTCTTTCTGCCGGTCGGTAAGTGTGCTTAAACTACGGGTTATTTCAGTTTTCAAAGATTCGTGGTGATCTAGTTGCAGGTTCGCCATCTCGGCATTACAGTTTTCCATAATGTCGATCAATGAAACATCTTCACCATCCGAAACCGGGGCATCCATACTAACATGCCGGGCAGCAACACCCAGGGTAGCCGAAATTTCATCTGCTTCAATACCTAATAATTCTGATAATTCTTCAGGGGTCGGCTCTCTTTCAAATTCCTGTTCGAGCTGGCAAAAAGCCCTGCTTATCCGGTTGGTAAGTCCTACTTTATTCAAGGGTAGCCGAACTATGCGACTTTGTTCTGCAAGGGCTTGTAAGATGCTTTGCCTTATCCACCACACTGCGTAGGAAATAAATTTAAATCCTCTTGTTTCATCAAAACGTTGGGCGGCTTTTATTAATCCGAGGTTTCCTTCATTTATAAGATCGCTAAGTGTTAAACCCTGGTTTTGATATTGTTTGGCAACACTTACTACGAACCTAAGATTGGCTCCAACAAGCCTGTCCAGCGCAACCTGGCATCCATGTTTTATGCTAAGAGCTAATTGAACTTCTTCTTCGGGTGAGATTAGAACGACTTTGCCAATTTCCTGTAAGTATTTTTCGAGACTTTGGGATTCGCGATTGGTAATCGACTTAGTAATTTTAAGTTGACGCATACTCATAAACAATGTTTTAGGGGTTAAAAAAAATCGAGTTTTTTAGTTCGGTGAATAAAAATGAAATTCAAATTCCCACCTTCCCCATTGTCATAATGCGCAACACCGGTCCGAATATAAGCTATTGCGAATGCTTATTCCAAATCTATTTTATATTCCTGTATTTCCACAGACCTGCCTGTGCACGGGCCTTTGCTTTATTTATTGAAGGCTTAATCCGGAGTATATTATAAATTTTATTTTGATGGTTCGATTAATTTTCTATTATTGCACCCCTGCATAAGGCGGCTAAATTTTCAGAGCTAATGAGTAAAAAGCAAATGTTCACTCTTGAGTATCCGGTAAGGTGCTCTCCAACAATCTTATTTGATTTTCTTGCAACTTCAAACGGATTAGGGGAGTGGTTTGCCGATAAGGTGGACGATAAGGATAATATTTTCGTGTTTTCCTGGAACGGAACTATCGAAAAAGCCGAGATGGTTGAAAAAGAACTGGATAAATATGTTCGGTTTCATTGGCTAACCGCGCCAAAAGAAGAATATTTTGAATTTAGAATCGAAAAAACGGAAGTAAGCAATCAAACTATCCTTGTTGTGAAAGATTTTGCAGAAAAGAACGAGGTTAAAGATCAAAGCCAGCTTTGGGGATACCAGATAAAGGAACTATTTCACCGGCTGGGTGCTTAAAGCCTGGCCAACTAAAGTGGTTAATTGCTGGTAAAGAACCGACAATATATTCTCAAGATTTTCCCATTCCTCAATGGGAATTTTTTTTGCAATTTTTAGTACAAAATCTGCCTTTACCGAAGTATAATTGCTGACCGGTACCCAGTTTTCATTGGGTAATTGCATGTCCCAGGCATCATTTGTAAAACCGCAAAGCCATTCGCTTTCGTATTTTAAAAAGTTTGGAAGTAACGCTGTAAAAGTTGGCAGGTACATACCCGAAACCTGCAGCTGGATGCTAAAAAAATTTCCCCACCAAAAAAAAGTGCGTATCGCCAGGTGGCCGCTCCGATCAAATACCCTTGGATAATCAAGCATCAGCCATGGCAATCCAAGGTGTTTTTCGCCTTTCGAAATTTTGGGGTGCACGTCAAAAATGGCTGGGTGAATTTTCTTTAAACCCAAAGTTTGATGCCTGTATACATCGGCCATTATCGCAAACTGGCTTCCTATTTTCTCAATGCTGCTGTTCTTAGTTAAAATAATGTTCGCATCAGTTATCAGCTGGCGCTCTGCTTCAGAAAGTATTACTTTTGATGCTTCCACTAAAGGCAAATTGATTGGATTGTGATTAAAAAGCTTGATAAACTTATTCTGCGTGCATTCATCGGTCCCTTTCTTGCCACTTTCCTGCTTGCCATTTTTGTATTGATTTTACAGTTTTTTTGGCTGTGGCTCGATGATTTCGTGGGCAAAGGTATTGATACGCCAACGCTGCTAAAAGTAATATTGTTTGTTGCTGCAAGCTGGGTACCCGTTGCCCTTCCATTAGCCATTTTATTGTCGACTATAATGACCTTTGGCAACCTGGGCGAAAGCTATGAACTGGTAGCAATTAAATCAGCGGGTATTTCATTGCAGCGTTTTATGCGTCCCATATTAGTTGTTAGCATCCTGATCTCCGGTATCGCTTTTTTATTTAACAACAACGTAATTCCGGTTATCAACCTGCAATTAAACAAATTAAAATATGAAATCGTTTATACCAAGCCGGCCTTTGATATAAAGCCAGGCGTATTTTATGATCGTATTGAAGGATACGTAATTAAACTCGGTAAAAAAGAAAAAGACGGGGCGGCACTTGGCCAGATTATGATTTATGAAAAAGGAAATTACCTGCAGGATAATTTGATCTTAGCCGACAGTGGTTCTATGAAAGTTTCAGCAGATAAAAGATTCCTGGAATTTGACCTTAGAAATGGTATACGGTATGAAGAAAAAGGCATGCGTAATGCCATAAATACCGATCTGACAACTATCAAATTTAAATCCTATAAAAAGATCTTTGATATCAGTAGTTTTTTCCGGGTGAAAACCGAAGACAGCCTGTTTAAAGATAATTACAGGATGTTAAGTGTAAGACAACTTGACTTTTTTATTGATTCAGTTAGGAAACGTACCCGTGCCAGTAGTGACAGGATTTCCACAGCTATTTCAAACGAATTTAATTTCGTAAAAATGAGGGACAGCGGGAAATTGAGATCCGTTGCATTACCCAAAAAACCGGTTAAAACAATGGCTGATGTTATTCCGGATAGTGCCCGGCAAAGCATCATTGAAACATCATCCAGCAAGGTCTCAAATATGAAATCAAGTTTTGATATTAACTATAGTGATTATAATGAAAGAGGCCGTGAGCAACGATTGTATGAACTGGCCTGGCAACAAAAGTTTTCGTTGTCGTTTGCCTGTTTTGTGTTGTTTATGATTGGGGCGCCATTGGGTTCGATCATAAGAAAGGGCGGATTAGGAACACCACTGGTTTTTGCCGTAATATTTTTTGTAATTTTTCACCTGTTGAATACCATAGGTGAAAAGATGGCAAAAACGGGTGTTTTAGGAATTATTCCTGGTACCTGGCTGCCAAGCATAGTATTGGTTCCTGTAGGCTTGTTTTTAACATACAAGGCGATGCGTGATTCGCAATTGTTTAATAAAGAATATTATTACAGGCTGGTAAAATCATTAAAAACTCTGATAGCAAAAAAAACGGCAGGAAGAACAAAATTAAATTCTTAAAAAATACTAATGAACAGGAGATCTTTTTTGGAAAATACAACAAAAGCTGGTTTTGGAACACTGGCCATTACAAGTGGTTTATCGGTGCTGGAATCATGTGGATCAGCAAAGAAGGTAAGTGGTGTGGCCGTGTATGCTGGTAGTCCTAATTTTCAGCAACGTGCTTTACCTTATGCGTACAAATCATTGGAGCCAAATATTGATGCCGCCACAATGGAAATTCATTTTTCAAAGCATGCGGCAGCGTATACAAAAAATATGAATGATGCTATTGCAGCTGAAGCAATTCCTCAGGGGTCTTTAGATGCATTACTGGCTAATATTTCCAGGTATTCGGTTAAATTAAGAAATAATGCTGGCGGACATTATAATCATGAAAGTTTCTGGAGTTGGATGACACCAAACGGAAAACTAATGAGCAACGCTTTTACCCAGGCTATTGAAACTGCTTTTGGTAGTGTAAATGATATGAAAAATAAGTTTACAGATGCGGGTATGAAAACTTTTGGAAGTGGCTGGGCCTGGCTGGTTGTTGATGCCAATAAAAAATTGGTAATCGGCAGCACACCAAACCAGGATAATCCATTGATGGATGTTAGTGAGTTTAAAGGGTTTCCTATTTTAGGTCTTGATGTTTGGGAGCATGCTTATTACATCAAATATCAAAATAAAAGAGCCGATTATATTAATGCCTGGTGGAATATTGTGAATTGGCAGGAAGTGGAAAACAGGTATAATTTTGCCATTGCCCGATAACTGTTTTACTTAAATTTATTTCAATCATAACATCTAAAACAACATTTAAATGGAGACAAATACAACCTGGTTAAATGATATGGCATTTGAAAGTGAATTTGATGGACATACCATCGAATTAAACGGCGCTTCAGGAGCCGATGGTAAAAGATTGGGTTTCGGTCCGAAGGCTTTATTATTAAGTGGACTTGCAGGTTGTAGTGGGATTGATGTTGTTGAGATGTTGCACAAAATGAAAGTGCCTTTTACAAAGTTTGAAATACATACGGAAGCTGATTTGGTGGAAGAGCATCCACGGGTCTTTAAGGATATTACGATAGTTTACAAGATTGATGCAGCTACCGAATTTGAAGACAAAGTAAAACGGGCTGTTGATTTATCATTAGAAAAATATTGTGGGGTAGCAGGAATGTTGAGAAAAAACAGCTCCATAATTCCCAGGGTGGTACTCATAGCTTAGATTATTAAAAAATTAAATATATCTTGTATTTTTTAGCGACAATAATTACTTGCTATTTGACTAAACTCTTAAAGATTGCCGGCATTTTTTGCCGGCATAATAATTTAAATATGAAATGTAAATTTTGAGTAATAGTAATAAAACGATATCCGTTCAGAAGTGGGTTACTATAACAGGATTGCTGTTACTTATCCTGAAATTTGTTGCCTATTATTTGACGCATTCTGTGGCAATACTTACCGACGCATTAGAGAGTATTGTAAATGTGGTGGCAGGATTTATAACATTGTACAGTTTATATGTTGCTGCAAAGCCACGTGATGCAGGTCATCCTTATGGACATGGAAAGGCGGAATTTTTATCTGCCGGAATAGAGGGTACACTTATTTTTATCGCAGGTATTTTCATCATTATTGAATCAATTAAAAAATTACTGCATCCTTCAGTAGTACAACAGTTAGATCTTGGCATTATACTTATTGCAATATCAGGGTTAATAAATTTTATTGCGGGTAAAATTGCAATAAGAACCGGTAAACAAAATAATTCACTGGCCATCACTGCTACAGGTAAACACCTTGTTTCAGACAGTATTTCTACTGCGGGGTTGATAGCAGGATTACTGATTTTATTTTTTACAAAAATTAGTTGGATCGATAGTGCCGTAGCTATTTTATTTGGAGGTATAATTATCTATACCGGTATCAAAATTGTGCGCAGTAGCGTGGCAGGAATTATGGATGAATCTGACAATGATCTACTGGACAAATTGGTTAAGTTGTTAAATAGCAAGCGTCCTGAAAATTGGATTGATATGCACAATTTGAGAGTTATCAAATATGGGAGCAGCCTTCACCTGGATTGTCATATTACCATGCCCTGGTATTTAAACCTGGATGAAGCTCATTTGGAAGTTGATAAGTTGGGAGCTTTGGTGAAAAGCGAATTCGGAGATGCATTGGAATTGTTTGTTCATACTGATGGATGTCTTCCGTTTAGTTGCAGAATTTGCGTAAAAAAAGATTGCCATGTAAGAAAGCATCCTTTCGAACACCGCATAGAATGGGACAGTGATAACATTTTTCAAAACAAAAAACATGAACTTTCAAATGCGTGAAGCAAAACTAATTGCAGCTGCTATTGATCATACGCAATTAAAACCTGGTACTTTAATGGCCGATATCAATAAGCTTTGTAGTGAAGCAATAAGTTATGGCTTTGCGGCTGTTTGTGTACCACCGCTTTTTGTAAAACAGGCCGCAGCATTGCTAAAAGATCAGTCGGTTAAAGTAGCAACAGTTATAGGTTTTCCATTTGGTTATAGCGCAGTAGAAGCAAAATTGGCTGAAACCGTTTTGGCTATTGTAGATGGGGCAGATGAATTGGATATTGTAGTAAACTATACCGCAATAAAAAATACTGATTGGGTATTTGCTGCGAACGAAATAAACCACCTGATGCCTGTTATAAAAAACAGCAATAAAATGGTAAAAGTTATAATAGAAAGTGGCAATTTAACAAATGAGGAAATAATAAAATGTTGCGAATTGTATGCTGCGGCTGGTGTCGATTTTGTAAAAACATCCACCGGTTATGCTGAAACAGGCGCTACGTTGGAAGCAGTAACGCTGATGCGGAAAAGTTTGCCGTCTTATGTACAAATAAAAGCCTCGGGAGGCATACGTACAGCTCTTTTTGCCAGCCAGTTATTAGATGCCGGTGCAACCCGAATAGGATGCAGCAGCGGCGTAGCCATTGTTACCGGCGAACAGGCCGGAGGAACTTACTAATCTTGAAAATGTTACCAAACTAATGGGTTTTGTTAGTGCAATAGAACTTTAAATTTGTTGTATGAAAGCGAAAAATAGTTTCTTAAGAAAAGCAGTATTGCTTCTTTATATTTCGATACTGCATGCACTTATTTTGATGGCACAATTCGATTCAGGAAAGGTTGAAGTAATTAAAGACCCGCGAATTGACCTTCTTGTAAAAAAGCAAGCCCAAATTAACAGGGTTGCTGTTTTTAAAAATAGCCGTGGTGAATACAAAGGTTACAGGATAATGATCATGAATACCAATAACCGCGATGTTGCTTATAAAACAAGAGCGGAAGTTCTACGATATTATCCTGAACACAACGTTTATATGGCTTATCAATCTCCTTACTACAAGATAAAAATGGGCGATTTCCTTAAAAAAGCGGACGCTGATAAATTTAAAAGGGAACTTACTTCAATGTTTCCACAAGGCACTTTTGTGATCCAGGATATCATAAAACTTTCACCGGAAGATGAAGCGCGGTTGCTGAAAGAAGCAGAAGGAGAAGAGTAATTTAATAATCGTTTTATTAGCCGTACAGCTTTACGCTTTTGTATTTTCGCCCCTGTACAACTTTTCTCTTGCAAAGTTGTACGGTAATATTTTATTTATGATCGCTCAAACTACCAGGGAATTAGCATCCCGTTATAAGGATGAATTTATTAAGATCAGGCATCATTTACACGCTAACCCTGAATTGAGTTACCAGGAATTTGAAACAAGTTCGTTTGTACAAAATAAGCTGGAAGAAATTGGAATTCCATTTAGCGTAATTGCCACTACCGGTGTAGTCGGAATTATTGAAGGAATCGATCCCGGTACCAGGATTGTTGCTCTAAGAGCAGATATGGATGCCCTTCCTATTATGGAAGAAAATGATGTTCCCTATAAATCAACAAAGCCCGGTATTATGCATGCCTGCGGGCACGATGTGCATACGACTTGTTTATTGGGTGCAGCTAAAATTTTATTTGAAACCAGGCATCTCTGGAAAGGAACTATCAAGTTTATATTTCAGCCGGGGGAAGAAAAAAATCCAGGGGGCGCCAGTTTAATGATCAGGGATGGGGTGTTACAAAATCCGGTGCCTGCATGCATTTTAGCCATGCATGTTCACCCCGGTTTACCTATCGGAAAATATAGTTTTAGAAAGGGTACCGTGATGGCTAGTGCCGATGAATTGTATATCTCTGTAAAAGGCCCTGGCGGCCATGCAGCGGCACCTCATTTAACCGTTGATACTATTCTCGTTGCTTCACATCTTATTATTTCGCTGCAGCAAATAGTAAGCCGCAATAACAACCCGTTTAATCCATCAGTATTAAGTATTACATCCGTTCAGGGCGGCAATACCACCAATGTTATACCCAGTGAAGTAAAGCTTATGGGAACGCTAAGGTGTATGAATGAGGAGTGGCGGTTAAAGGCACATGCGCTTATTAAAAAACAGGTCCTGGAAATCTGTCAAACAATGGGAGCGGAGGGGTCTGTTCATATTGATATTGGATATCCTACGGTTTATAATAACCCTTCACTTACCGGGAATGCCTGGCAATTAGCCGAAGGTTTTGTTGGCAAACAACAGGTCGAAGAAACGGAAATGCGCATGGGCGCTGAAGATTTTGGCTATTATGCCCGCGAAATTCCCGCCTGTTTTTACCGGGTTGGTGTAATGAATATTGAAAAAGGAATTACCAGCGGAGTGCATACGCCTACCTTTAATATAGATGAAGATGCCATTGAAAATGGAATAGCGATGATGGCATATCTTGGAGCGAATGCTACCGTCGACAGGTAAAATTGCAAGAAACTTTTACTTCGGATCTCTTCTTTCGCAGGCTTCCATAGTATTTACGAGCAAGGCGCCTATGGTCATTAAACCAACCCCACCCGGAACTGGTGTTATCCAACTGCATTTTGGAGCAACATTTGCAAAATCAACATCGCCTTTTAAAGCATAACCCGATTTTTTTGAAACATCGGGAAGCCTGGTTATACCTACATCAATTACGACTGCTCCCTCTTTTACCATGTCTTCTGTCAGAAATTCGGCCCTGCCCAAAGCGGCAACAATTATATCGGCCTGCAGGGTGAAAGATTTTAAATTAACCGTTTTACTATGGCAAACAGTAACCGTACAATTTCCATATGGATGCTGGTTACTAAGGAGCACACTAATAGGTCTTCCAACGATGTTGCTTCTGCCAATTACCACGGCATGCTTACCGGTAGTAGCAATATTATAATGTTCCAGCATCAGCATAATGCCATACGGCGTTGCGCTGATAAAACTGGGTAAACCCTGCACCAGCCGGCCAACGCTTTCTGCATGAAATCCATCCACATCTTTCGAGGGATCAATAGCTTCGATAACTTTTGATTCTGCAATATGTTTGGGTAATGGTAGTTGTACCAGGATGCCATCGACACCAGGATTGGCATTTAGTTTTTCAATTTCCGCTAACAAGTTTGCTTCAGAAATATCCTCGTTCAATCTAACTAGAGTTGAATTAAAACCTATTTCTGCACAGCTTTTTACTTTGCTGGCTACATAGGTTTCACTGGCACCATTAGTACCTACTAAAATAGCTGCTAAATGCGGAGTTTTCAATCCTTTTTCAACACGATCAAATACCTTATTCTTCAGTCGTTCTTTAATAGCTGCAGCTGCAACTTTACCATCTAATAATTGCATGGCGCAAATATAAGGGCATCGTTGGCCTGCTTAATTGTCGTGTAAAAAATGGTAGTAAGTAGGAGGGGAAATAGCAGTTACAGGCAGGCTTTCATGCGATTTAAGAAATCCGTATTAATGATTTTTTCTGCCACGTTGATCATATTCATAAACGCCTCGTGACCGGAAACACCATGACCGATAATTACAGGTTTGGCTACACCAAGTACAGGTGTTCCACCGTATTGTTCAAAATCAAATCGATCGAAATAAGCACTTTCAATGCCCTGGCGTTTTGTAATCGGATAAATTGATTCAAGTAGCTTTAAAAGGATATTACCTGTGAAGCCATCACAAACCATAACATCGGCTTTGTCTTCAAGAATATCACGGCCTTCGATATTTCCTATAAACTGGATTGATTTGTTTTCTTTTAAAAGCGGGTAGGCGGCTTGAGATAAAATGTTGCCTTTGCCCTCTTCTTCACCAATATTTATCAAACCAACTTTTGGGTTTTCAATACCAAGAATGATATTGGCATAAGCTGCTCCCATGGTTGCAAACTGGTTGAGATGTTCGGCTTTACAATCACTGTTAATACCAACATCCAGGATCAAACCTGTTTTGCCATTTTCCCGGGGAATAATGGTTGCAATAGTTGGACGTAATACGCCTTCCATTGGTTTTATGGAAAACATGCTGCCAACCAGCATGGCACCTGTATTTCCTGCACTGATAAAGGCATCAACTTTGCCATGGGCCAGTAAACCAAAGCCCACTGCAATGGAAGATTGCTGTTTTTCCTTAAGCGCTTTTACCGGGTGTTCATGGTATCCAATTACTTCAGGCGTATGCATGATGGTAATCTTACCTGCTGGTAATTGATACGATTCAACCAGCGGCAATAATTCCGGTTCATTACCTAATAAAATAAGATGCGCCGCTGCATTTGGCTGTTTATAATATTCAGCAATACCAATGGCTGCCTGGAGCGGTGCGAAATCGCCGCCCATCATATCAATTGCAATATTCATACAGGGAGGTAAGATAATAAAAAGGTGACACCTTTGTAAAAAGATGCCACCTTACCCGGTAAAAAGGAATATTATTTATTAATGGGAGATTTCTCAGCAACTACCTGTCCTTTGTAGATCAGTTTGCCTTCGCTTACATGTGCACGGTGGCGTACATGTGTTTCGCCGGTTGTGCTATCAACGCTTAAAGTGGCTGCAACGGCCTTGTAATGTGTACGGCGTTTAGCACTGCGTTGTTGGCTATGGCGTCTTTTTGGATTTGGCATGGTCTCTTATTTGAAATTTTAAAATATAATTGATATTCGACTGGTTCTTAATGTTATATGCGCTCTTGCAAATGTTTTATTCAAAATGCGCAACCCTATTCCTGCAATCCCTTAAACTTATCTAACCCTTTCCAGATAGTTGTGGCATTTTTATCTTCAGGTTGCAGGTTTTTCAATTTTTCCAATACCTCTTTGTTACAATAAGGTCCGCCTATCTCTGAAACGGCACACATCCTTGTCATCGGGATACTTAAATTTATAAATTCATAGATCCAATCAGAAACATGAAGATGGCTTTCGGTGCGATTGATGTAATAAACATCAGGATCTTCCTCCGTCTCATTCATTTTTTCTGCGTCTTCCACCAGTTTAACCACTACTTTAAACTCATCCCATAACTGCAGTGGAAGTTTATTTCCGCATCGATCACAACCCACTTCCAGTGTTCCTCCAACATCAAACTTTAGCATCATAAACCCTGAATGTTTTTCAAGGGCTAATTTCACTGTCGCCTGGCAATTGGTAAAATCCTGCTGATCGTAATCTGCAAAGAACTTATCCGTAATTTCATACTGGTAGTTATGAACTCCGGGCTTTAATCCTACAAACGGTATGTCAAATTCACGCTGCCCACTCATAACTATACCTAAAATTAGGGCCGCAAAAGTAGGAGTAATGAAGAATATAACCAAACAATTACTTCCCCCGACTTCAATACAATAAGCAGTTTACTATGAAAAGGATGTTTTTTGTTAATATGTTGAAATAAACTCCAAAAATAGCAGAGTTATTAAATGAAATATGACGTTGTTCCTATTTTTGCAATCATGCGTAAGTGGTTTTTGCTCATAATAAGCTTTTGTTACATCGCTTCCTCTTCGGGAGTGGCGGTTCAATGGCATTATTGTATGGGTAAACTACGCAGTGTTGATCTCGGCATTTCTGCCCATGAAGAAACCTGTGGCAAGTGCGGCATGGAAAAAAAGGAGAATGCCTGTTGCAATGATTCGGTTCAAATTACTAAGCTTACCGACGATCACCAGCAGTCAAACTACACAGCTTTTAACTTTCTGCGGCAAATTGCTGCTGTACCGGCGCCGCTATTTGGTTTAGAAACTTCTTTTTCTTGTTTACCAATTGTTTCAGCCGACGTAATTTATCCTCCCCCAGCTTTAAAAGCAAACCGAAACATTCTTTTCTGCGTATTCAGGTGTTAGATGTTTTTTCTATTGTAATGTATAAGTGATCTGTTTCTTTTTGTAAGCAGGCATTTGCTTAATTAATCAATTTAAAAAATCATCCATTTCATCTGATATGAAAGCAATTAAAATTTTATTAACCTTACTGGTTGTTTCAACCATGGGCTTCTCGCAATACCGCAATGTAGCTCTGCAAGCCGCCGGCCTTACCTGCAGCATGTGCAGCAATGCAATTAATAAAGCATTAAAGCCATTGTCATTTGTAGAAAAAATCGATACAGATTTAAAGAGCAACCTGTTTGTTATTACAGTTAAACCAGGTACTACTCCCGATTTCGACCTATTGAAAAAGAAAGTAGAAGATGCAGGTTTTTCAGTAGGAAAATTAACTGTTGAGGTTAATTTCGGGAAGCAGGCAATAACCAATGATACCCATGTAAAGGTGGGAGGGAAAAATCTGCATTTTCTAAAAGTAAAAGATCAAACGTTAAATGGCTGGCAAAAAGTTCAGCTGGTGGATAAGCCCTTTATGGTTTCCTCACAGTTTAAAAAAATGGAAGGTGCAACCAAAATGGCATGCTATAAATCGGGAGTTTCGGCAGGTTGTTGCAACGACACAAAAGCAGGTGAACGTATCTTTCATGTTACTATATAATTGCAACCTTTGAAACGCTTAGGTCTCCTGTCACTTTTAATCCACTTACTGGTATATTCCTCTAATAGTCAACTGCCTGCAAAAAATGCAATAGCCAGGGAAATTGCCTTACCAACCTTGAATGGTGATACGATCACTTTATCCAGCCTGAAAGGCCGGGTAGTATTGGTTGATTTTTGGGCGAGTTGGTGTGGACCATGCCGGATTACCAATCGAAATCTAATGTTATTATACGATAAATATAAAGACCAGGGTTTCGAAATTTTGAGTGTAAGCATCGACGATGATATCAGCAGGTGGCAAGAGGCTGTAGCAATGGATAAAATGAACTGGCTGCAGGTAAACCAGCGCGGAAACTGGCGGGCGCCCATTGTTAGGGAATGGGGAGTAAGTTCAATTCCGATTTCCTTTCTAATAGATAGAGAGGGGCGATTTGTAGCTATTAAACCTTCTTACGGGGTGATTGACAAATGGTTGGAGACTCTACTGAAACCACGCAACAACATTCAATGAAACTTAGTTTTACTATAGCGCTTAGTTTATTGCTGGGTAGCAGCTTTGCCCAGGAACTATTTATATATACCGAACCTGCCAGCAATATGTCTGCACGTTCTATTGGTTTGAGGTTAAACAATTTTGTGATGCCGATGACTTATGGAAACAGGACTGCTTACAGGATAGATCCCGAGATAATGTGGGGAGTAAACAAGCACCTGATGTTACATGCAAATGCTTATGCATCCAACATGATGCAAAGAAAGTTCAGGTTTGAAGGAGGCAGTGTTTATGCTAAATACCGGTTTTTAAGTCGCGATGATATCCACAAGCATTTCAGAATGGCAGCTTTTGGAAAAGTAGCGGTAATTGATAACCCATATTCCGAAACCCACGTCGAAAAACACCAGCTGTCGGATGGAAACGGGGGATATATTGAACATGATTTGCTGGTTAGCCATTCATCGGACGAACAAAACCTGGATGGAAATCAGTCGGGCTGGCAAGCAGGCCTGATTGCAACCCAATTGATCAATAAGTTTGCGGTTTCAGGTTCGGTTTCTTCTATTAGCCGATGGGATAACCTGAATGGTAATTTTTATAAAGGACCTGCAAATGGCGCTTTGCAATCCACGTTATCTACTGGTTACCTGCTGTTTCCCAGGAAATATGAGCATTATAACCAAACCAATATGAACCTGTATGCGGAGCTGATTTCGCAAAGGCTTTATAACAACCCGGAATATTTTTTAGATGCAGGCACTGGTATTCAGTTTATTTTTAATAGTATTTGCCGGCTCGACCTGGGATATCGTTTCCAGGTTGCCGGAACTATGAACCGGTTTAATACCAGGCAATGGCTGGTACGTTTTGAATACAACTGGCTGAACGTTTTTTCTAGAAACAAATCCTGATAGTTTATATCCCATAAAAATTTTAAATAAAAATTCATGAAAAAGATCCTCGTTTTTGTCTCGCTGATAATTGTAAGTTTTACAACCATATTGCACGCACAGGACAGTACCTCCAGTTTTAAAGTATTTGGCAATTGTGAAAGTTGCAAATCGCGAATAGAAAAAGCTGCAAAAGCTGCAGGAGCCACAAAGGCAGAATGGAGCGAAGAAACAAAATTGATAGCGGTTAGTTTTGATGCTGCAAAGACAAGTTCTGATAAAATTCAACAGAAAATAGCAGCTGTAGGACATGATACTGAAAAGTACAAGTCGTTGGAAAATACATATAACAAGTTGCCGGGATGTTGTAAATATGAGAGAGAATCCGGTACTGAAAAGCAATAATAACCACCTGTGTTTATCAAAAAAGTCATCCTGGTGCAGGGATGACTTTTTCATTTGTGCCTTTATGTTGGCGCCAAAATCTATTTGATTGTAATTTGTTGATACTGGTAATTCATGTGGCAAAATCAATTTAATTAGTATTGCAAAAATTTACGGATGTCGCTTTTTACCATTGTACCTGTAGCACCTTTAAGAGCCGAATCCACACACCGAAGCGAAATGGTTAGCCAGCTGCTTTTTGGGGAATTATGTGATTTGTTGGAAAGTACAAAAGAATTTTTGAGAGTTAAAGCTCATTACGACGGTTATGAAGGCTGGTGCCAGCGTAGCCAACTGGTAGATTATGGTTCTGATTCGTACCTCGGAGAAACAGGGTTTGTATCTGCCTGGACAGACGAAGTGCTGATTGACGGAAATTCCTGCATTATTCCGCATGCTTCAATAGCCGAACGAAGGCAGGCCGCGGCTTTTACTATAGGGCAAAATACTTTAATGCATCTTTCAGAGAGTATTCATTATCCTTCAGCATCGGATGATAAAGCTGCTCTCGTAAAAGCTTATGCAAACAGGTACCTGGGTGTTGCTTATATATGGGGTGGTAAATCGGTGTTCGGTACCGACTGCAGTGGGTTTGTACAGCAGGTATTTAAGATGGTTGATACCTGGTTGCCAAGAGATTCTGGTGAACAGGCAAACCTGGGGGAAACTGTAAATTTTATCCAGGAAGCAAGGTTAGGCGACCTGGCTTTTTTTGACAATGCGGAAGGCCGTATTGTTCATGTAGGTATGATGTTAAACAACCAGGAAATAATTCATGCCTCCGGCAACGTTCATGTGGACGACATAGATAATGAAGGCATTGTAAACAAGGTAACAGGACTTAGAACCCACCAGTTGCGGATTATTAAGAGATTTTTTTAGTTATTATGGATTGTTCAATTTTTGGGGCAACCCGGTTGAACCAGTTTCCATGTTTGTTTTTGGCTTTGGTTTATCGATAAACAAGATCTTAATAGCAGCGAGTAAAAGAATGATTGCGAAGATCTTTTTCAACTTCTCATCGTTGATAGTAAGTGCCCATTTACTACCATAAAAATTGCCAATCACAAAACCGGCGGCCATAGCTACAACTACCCTGTAATCAACATATCCTCCTTTTTGATAGTTCATAACCCCTAGAATCCCAAGGGGTAATAACAGTAAAGCCAACGAGTTTCCCTGGGCGGCTTTTTGGCTAAAGCCAAGAAAAAATACCAGGCAAGGTACAATTATAATTCCGCCTCCTACACCTACCATTCCGCTGAGCACACCGGCAGCAAGCCCAACTGTAATTAAAAGAATGATGGTTTGTAAAGTCATATGGCAAGCATAACAGGTAAGTACCTGTTTAATCGTTAAAGTATTTTCCTGGTTACCAGTAGAAACAACTTTCTAGCTGAGGGTGATCTGGAGATTTTTTTCGACAAAGGTTTTCTGGTACAATTCAATTCCTTCGGCAATAATTTTCAAAGCCGTAGCCTTATCTCCAAAATCTTCTACTACAACCGACTTGTTTTCCAGTTTCTTATAATCTTCAAAAAATTGACGTAGTTCTTTGAAAAAGTGTTGCGGAAGTTCTTCGATATTATTGATGTGGTTTACGCTCATATCATGTGAAGCCACTGCAATAATTTTATCATCCGCTTCACCACCATCGATCATTTGCATTACTCCAATTACTTTCGCTTCAATAATACAAAGCGGCTGTACACTGATGCTGCTTAAAACTAAAATATCCAATGGATCATGATCTCCTCCATACGTACGGGGAATAAAACCATAGTTCTGGGGATAGTAAAAGGATGAATAAATTACACGGTCGAGCTTTAACAAGCCGCTTGGTTTATCAATTTCATACTTTGCTCTCGAACCCTGTGGAATCTCGATAATTGCATTTACTGTTCGTGGCGCATTATCGCCATAATGTACCCCATGCCAGGGATGTAAAACTGTGTTTGTGATTTGCATATAGTTACCTGGTTATTATAAATCCTGCAGCAGTTGCCAGTAAGCCCAGCACCACCGAGGCTGTAAAGTAAACAAAAAAGATTGTGTATTGCTGTTGTTTTAATAATTGAAAACCTTCGCTCGAGAAAGTAGAAAAGGTGGTAAAGCCACCACAGAATCCCGTCGCAAGAAAAAGCCGCCAGTTTTCATTCGAAAGCCAATGCTGTTCGTTGCCCGTTTTAGCAAAGGAGCCAAGAATAATGCCAATTAATAATGAGCCACTTATATTTATGAATAAGGTGCTCCATGGAAAAAGGCCGTTCATGCGCTGAATAATATACAGGCCTAACACGAAACGTATTACAGAGCCAAGCATTCCACCAATGGCAACCAGTAAAACCTGGAAAAAATTCGGCATGTTTATTAAAAATTACCTGAGAATGTGTATTTCAAATCCGTCATCCATTGACCCTGGTATTTAACCACTTTAAGTACGGCTGGTTTGTTGTCGTAGGAATTAAGGAAGTTGATAATTGTAATGCTATCAGAGATATTTTCCACCTGGTTTATAACGATCGATGCATTTCGTAGCTGGTCTTTGTCCAGGCTGCTCCTGCTTCTGAAATCTTTTGCCAGGCGTTCATTTAATAACTGCAGGTTCTTCTCATCTGGCACAGTTAACTGTCTTGCTCTTTTAAAATTTCCTTTGAAAATAGCATCAATAAACTGCCGTCCGCAATCAAGTGAATTATCCGGTACTTCATAATTCTCGCCACAAGCAACCATAAAAAGTAATAAAATACCCAGGACTACTTGTTTCATACTATTAGATTAGGGGCGAAAATAGTATAACTGCGGGAGTTACAGGTATACATAACAGGGAAGTCAAATAACGGATGTTTCGTTAATTAAGATGTCATGGCGGCATGTTTTTTTAATTCTTGAGTATCTTATGTAAAAAGCCATACAACAAGAATACAAAACCTGTTATAGATGAACCTGATTACAATTATCGGAATTGCAGCAAGTGCACTAACGGCTATTTCGTTGTTGCCCCAGTTAATAAAATTGATCAAAGAGAAAAAAGCAGAAGATGTTTCGATGGGAATGCTGTTGATTTTGCTCTGCGGGCTTGGCTTATGGATCTACTATGGAATACTTAAAAAAGACTGGATCATTATAATTGCGAACAGCTTTTCATTATTGATAAATATTATTGTTTCATCACTCACTATAAAATACAAGCGGGCAGCAAAAACAGCCTGACCAACTTGTTCGATTACTTCTTATGCGGTATTATTATTTCTTGTTTATAATGATTTTGGTTTCTTGTGCAGAAAAAAAGAAGGAAACCTCGGTGGATAATTCTCAAACCGGTCCAGCTGAAATAGAACTAGCTGACACGCCAAATCCGATACAAAAAACAATTCCTTACCAGGGTTCAACTACTATTGATACGCACGGTACAACCCGTGAAGATTTACTCACTTTTGCCAAATCAATGATAGGTACGCCTTATTTGTATGCATCTACCGACCCGAATAAGGGATTTGATTGTTCAGGCTTTATTACGTACGTTTTTAATCATTTTGATATCGCGGTACCAAGATCTTCTATTGATTTTACGAACGTACAAAAGGAAATCCCCCTCCAGGAAGCTTTGCCAGGAGACCTGATTTTGTTTACGGGAACAGATAGTTCCGATAGGAATGTAGGACATATGGGAATCCTGGTTTCTGCTGAAAACAATTCATATTCCTTTATTCATGCCACTTCCGGTAAAGCTTATGGAGTAACTATAACCCCATTAAACGATTATTACAAAGGAAGATTTGTAAAAGTTTTAAGGGTTTTCCCTGATGATGTTTAGTATCTGTAATTCCTGGACAAATTGTAACAACAAAGTTTAGCGGACTAAACAAGGCAGTTTCAACATTCTACCAGGTATTTTAGCCGGTAAACTCCCCTTGATACAAAGGTAAGTTGATGGCTTGTAGCGTTTTTTCCACCACTCATGCATAAACTGGCATAATAGCTGCCGTCTTCTATAGATGTTGCAGAGGCATGGAATTTAAAGGTACAGTAGTATGAAAAAACTTATTTACCTGTTTGGAATAGTTTGCCTGGCGGTTTCCTGCGACACAAATACGAAAACCAAAACCACACATACCGAAGATTCAGAAGAAAATGAAATTGTAAAACCTGTTTCACTTCGGGATACAAGTATAACACCGGCAGTTGCGTATAATAATTTCTTTATTGATAGTGCCGCGGTAATGGCTTACGTAACCAAAAACAATCTGCCTGCTGCAGAAGCCAATCGTATTCAAAGTTTCTATAACCAGCGTAATTTCCAGTTTGCCTGGTTTACGAACAATGGTCCGACCGAAGAAGGCCGAAATTTTTGGAATGCCTATACATATGAAAAGACGAAAGCAAAGGATACAGGGTATGACCGCAAGCTGGTAGTAATGATGGATACTTTGCTGCCATCGTTGGATACGATTGTAATCGATGCAACTGATAGTACATATGTAAATGCCGAAATAGCCATCACCAGGAAGTTCCTTAATTATTATACTAGCCGGGAAGATGGTACTGATAATAACCTGCTGCAACTTGTGCCAACCAGGAAAGCAGATGTTTTAGCCAGTGCAGATTCCATATTAAAAACTGAGTCGAAAATCGTTGATACAAATAATTTACACAGGCAATACCATGCTTTAAAAAAGGAATTAGCCATGTATTTACAATTGGCGAAAACACAGCAGGCAGATAGTGTGGTGTTTATTGGTAAACTTAAGAAAGGCATGTCTTCACCTGTATTACCGGTTATAAAGAAACGACTGCAATTAATGGGTTATTTGCCAGGAGCTGATACAACAGCCGTATACAATGATTCACTTGCGGCCGCTATAAGTTTATACCAGATGTCTTTAGGAATGAAAGCAGACGGTATATTATCAGACTCGGTCACCCGGCGGATAAATATCCCTTATAAACAAAAGGTAGCTCAAATATTAGTTAATATGAATCGTCTATTGTGGATGCCTTCTAAAATTGGTGACCATTATATACAGGTAAATATTCCGGAATTTATGCTGCATGTTTACGAGGCAAAAAACAAGGTTTTTGAGATGCCTGTGGTAGTTGGTAAAGAAGGTACCAATACAATGATGTTTGCAGGAGACTTAAACCAGGTGGTTTTTAGTCCGTACTGGAATATACCCGAAAGCATTGTAAAAAATGAAATTGTACCCGGCATAGAAAGAAACCCCGACTACCTCGCTTCTCATAATATGGAAATTACCGGGAAACGAAATAATCTTCCGGTTGTAAGGCAGTTGCCCGGCAAGGGTAATTCGCTTGGAAGAGTAAAATTTCTATTTCCTAATAGTTACGATATTTACCTGCACGATACTGAAGCCAAATACCTTTTTACAAAAACCAGGAGGGCATTTAGCCACGGGTGTATCAGGTTGGCTGATGCAGAAAAAATGGCAAATTATATTTTACGTGAAGATTCTGCCTGGAATGCTGAAAAAATAACAGAGGCTATGAATAGCGATACCGAAAAATTTGTAAAGGTTAAAAACCCGGTACCAGTTCTAATTACGTATTTAACGGTTTGGGTAGATGACGCAGGTAAAATGAATACCCGTGATGATATTTACCAACACGATGCTGCAGCCATTAAAAGGCATTTCATATCGTTTTAACTCGCACAACCACGTGTAATATAAAACTACATACGGGCGATTAGCTTTTCCGATATTTGAACCCATTATTTTAAGGTGAAATCCTTTTAATAATGGGTTTATTTGTAAAATAATTTAAAAGTTAGGTAACAGCATAATTCGTTTCATATGGAAAAAGCCCGGGTACAATGGTTGTTAATGTTGGTGATGATATTACCGCTTTCATTAAATGCTCAAAAAAAGAATTCTAAGGTTGACAGAGATTTTTACGAGGTTACAATTTTTCATTTTACAAAAGATAGCCAGGCCACAACTATCGGAAATTATCTTGAAAAAGAACTTATGCCTGCACTACACAGCCAGCAGCTGATTGCAGGTGTATTTCAGCCGATAGCAAACGATACTGCTTTAGATAAAAAGATATTTTTAATAGTGCAACATGCGTCCTGGAATGATATAAATAGGGCAAAAAATAAATTGAAAGCTGTTGATGGAAATGTAAATGAACTCTTTCACAATGCCCCATATGCTTCACCCGCCTATGCCCGAAAAGAATTAATGATTGCAGAAGCTTTTCCCATGGCTACCAAGCTGATGCGGCCAAAGTTAAATGCACCTTTAACCGATAGAATTTATGAATGGCGTAGTTATGAAAGTGCAACCGATGCAAAATTTATCAATAAGGTGAAAATGTTTAATGAGGGCGGAGAAGTAGCATTATTTAAGCGACTTAATTTTAATGCAATATTTTATGCTTCGGTGGTTGCGGGAGGGCGTATGCCAAACCTGATCTACATGACAAGTTTTGAAACCATAGAGGACCGCAATGCACACTGGAAAACTTTCGGTGCAGATGCGGAATGGAAAAAATTATCGTCATTGCCAGAATATCAAAATAATGTCTCAAAAGCTGATATCATACTGATGAAGGCAATGCCCTATTCTGATTTTTGAATAATAGACAAGTAACAAAATTAAAAAAGCGGCTGTTAGCCGCTTTTTTAATTAATAGGGGTTAGGGTTTCCTGCCTTTCAAAAAAATAATAGTGAATTTATTTATTGAGTTGCTGTTATTTGTCCCCTTACTTCGCCAGTCGGATTTGCTAGTGTACCAATGTTATAGTACCAATTTCCGGCAAGCAAATCTGTTTCCTGTTCATCAGTTAAGTTAAGTGTTCCTGTAGAATTTCCTGTTGTTCCCTGTGTACTTACAGACAGTGTTTGGGCAGAAGTACCTTCTGATCCGGAGGCTCCTTTATAAAATCCAACAGTGGTAGCAGTGTCTGTAATACCGGCCCAGCCAACATTGTAGCTTAACACATTAGATGATCTGTCGTAAGTGCCCGTAATAGTACCTGTACCAGTACCTGCGAATGCCGGTACTACCTGCGCACCAGTACCGTTACCACTTATGGTGTACATATTATTTACAGGAGTTTCGTCGTCATCTTTATCGCAACTTGCGAGTAATAAGGTTCCTGCAAAAGCCGTGCTCAGCATTAAGAGCCTCGCAGGCGAAAACCAATCTTTCTTCATAGGATGTACATTTTAAAGTTTAATGATTAATATAAAAAAGCATCTTCTGCATAAGTTGCCCTATGCATTATTACATTATTTATTTTAGTATTATAAAACTCAGCTGCCAAATTTTCATACTGTGTTCAACAGCGAAACCCGGTTTTGTAACTCTCGGTTTGTAAAATTCATGCCCGAAATATTAGGTATTCTAAATCAGGAACTTAGTTATCTAATACCATTCCAATTTGTAGAACTTATTTCTCCTTAACATTTTTTTATCCCCGTAATTTTCACTCAATAAACTTTCTTTATTTTTTATACCATATTACACAATAAAAAATGCATATCAAATGATATTAATGTGATTAATTGTGTTCAGCCATGCAAGCACCTTTCCAGCTGAACTTTATTTTTCAACTGAACTTTATTTTGAATAATATATCCACGGCTTTTTTTAGATGGGCTTAATCATTACACGTCCTGTAATATAGAGGGGAAGAGGCTTTGGGAAGAACAAAAAAAATAATGGCCGGGGTAGACCGGGGTAAATAGAAGTAGAACTAATTCAATTAGAGGAATAAATAGCTGGAGGAACAAGGTGTTCTTTAGAATATAAAATTAAAATCGTAATCAAAGTAAAATAAAATAATATATGATATTTAATAATTTAAATTATCTCATTTATTTATCAGTTGCATTCTTCTAATGCGATCCTCTAATTTTTCGCTGGATAAATTCATCCGGCTTAAACCATCTACCAATATCGGAAAGCTAAGTGGCGTATAGTGTGTTGGAAAAGTGATGATGATTGAATTGCTTTGAATCCTGTTTAATGCATTTCTTAACCTCACTTCTTCCATTTGTTGTTCGTATACTTCGTTGTATGCCTGTCGTAATAAAAGATTGGAAGGATCGTAATCACGGAATACTTTAAAGAGGAGTGAAGCCGATGATTGAAGATGTCTTGCTTTTTTATGTTCGCCAGGCATACCCTGGAAAATCAATCCGCCAATAGTGGCAATGTCACGGAATTTACGCATAGCCATTTCTGTTGAATTGGTGCTACGCTGCATGTCCGTCAATAGGTTGTCCGTTGTAAACAAGTCAGCCGCATTGGTGTCATCCACGGGGATAGGCTGATCACTTAATAATTCAAAACCATAATCGTTCATGGCAATAGAAAAACTAATGGGAGTTATTTGCCCGATGCGTTGAGCGAGGATGGCACTCATTGCTTCATGAACCTGCCTGCCTTCAAAAGGGTATACCATTAAATGAAAGCCATCCTTGTCTTCAATATGTTCAATAAGTAATTCATTGTTACCCGGAATATGCGACAATTCTTTTTGCAATTGAAACAAGGGTAGGAGGGCTTGCAATTCAACCGGGTATTCCTCTAACCGCTTACCAGTTTCTGCAACATTTGTGATAGCAGCTGCGAGGCTAAAGGTTTGCCGCAACATGTGACCAAGGTTTGCCGTAAGGCTCATACGGCCACCCATCCAGCTTGGAACCAGGGATTTCTTAGAATTTGATTTCCTGACATAAACAGTCATGTCTTTTATCTGAATCAATTCAAGATTTCGGCCCGCAAGGGTAAAAACATCTCCGGGTTCCAGCCTGCTGATAAAATATTCTTCAATCACACCAACATAACCACCCGTCATAAATTTTACCCGCAGCATACTGTCGCTGACAATGGTACCAATGTGCAACCGGTGACGCAAAGCCATTCTCCGGCTTTTTATTTTAAAAAGGCCATTTTCAAATTCCACTTTTTTAAATTCATCGTATTGCTGCAATGCATTTCCACCTTCAGTAATATGAAACAACAATTGCTCCCATTCATTACGGTTCATATCGGCAAAGCAGTAGGTTTTTTTTACCTGTTGCCAGAGCGAATCCGAACTAAAACCTTCACCTACCGCCAGGGTGCACAAGTATTGAACCAGTACATCAAAGCAAAGACGCATGGGTTCCCTGCTTTCAATCAGGCCTTCCTGGATGGCAGCCTTTAAAGCTGTTGCTTCCACCAGTTCCAGGGAATGGGTGGGTAGAAAATAGATATGGCTGATAGATCCCGGCTGGTGGCCCGCCCGGCCGGCTCTTTGTAAAAACCGGGCAACACCTTTTGGCGAACCCACCTGTATCACCGTATCAACAGGCCGGAAGTCTACACCTAAATCGAGGCTGGCGGTACAAACCACGGCTTTAAGTGTTTGCGTATGCAGGGCTTCTTCCACCCAGGTACGCAGGTCTTGCTCGATGCTGCCGTGATGCAGGGCAATAGCGCCTGCCAGTTGAGGCGCTATATCTAAAAGGGTTTGATACCAGCGCTCACTCATGCCGCGGGTATTAATAAATATGAGCGTTGTATTGCTTCGTTCAATGATTGGAACCAACTTATGCGCCAGCTTTATTCCAAGATGCCCCGCCCAGGGGTATTTTTCAATTTCGTCGGGTATAATAGAATGGACAGAAATGTATTTGGCAGCAACTTCTTTTTTTAAAACCGTTGAAGGAAGAATGGGTTGAAGAACAGCAACATCTTGCTGCAGTACTTTCCGTTTTGACCTGTTATTTACTAGGGAGGAGGATTTCTTTTCCTCCAGTAATGTGGTTTGAATACCTGAACGGATAATAACCGGCTCATGAGATGCATCTGCATCCTGTAAGGAGGATAATAATACTTCTGCAGCTTCGGGCAGGTTTCCGATGGTAGCACTGATGCCCCAAACTAAAAGTGGGGTGGCAGGATCTATTTTTTTACTATGCACCAGGTAATTAACAGCCAGTTCTACCTGTACACCTCTTTTGCTGCCAAGTAATTCGTGCCATTCGTCAACTGCTACCAGTTTGAGGGTATTGAAGTAATTGCTGTTTTCTTTCATTGCCAGGAGCAGGTGCAGGCTTTCCGGGGTAATGATCAATACTTCGGGCATCATACGTTTTTGTTTCGCCCGGTCGCTGGTATTGGTGTCGCCGTTGCGGATGCCCACTTTCCATTGCAAGCCCAGTTCTGAAATAACTTCTTCCATGGCACGGCCGATATCTTTTGCAAGCGCCCTGAGTGGCGTGATCCATAGAAGCTGCAGACCACTTTTATCTTTTGTTTTATAGCGGTCGGGATTAGCATTTATAAAAGAAATAAGGCTACCGAGGAAAATCGAAAAGGTTTTTCCGCAGCCGGTGGGAGCGTTTACCAGGCCGCTTTTATGCCCGGCTATGTGTTCCCAGGCTTCCCGTTGGAAAGCAAATGGCTGCTGGTTTTTTGATGCCAGCAGGTCACGTATAATGATAAATCCTATTGTTTTTTCAAAGTCCATTCTATAGGTATGGGCTAATGTAGTTACTAATCAATCCCTTAGAAATTTGCAACAAAGTATATAAAATATTTGTTAATTGATTTTTGGAATAATGTGTCAATTACGTCAAGTTTACACATTACGCTAAAATTAATTGCCCCCGTTACGGAATCTCAAGCCGTGGCGAACCAGTTTTTTGCGAAAAACCAAACTTAACCGATTTTTTTTTACACCCCCAACAGATTCCTTTATGAAATCAGCTTTTACGCTTGTGCCAACACACCGGACAAAACAGTCCGGTTATTGGTTGGCAGGTTTTATTGTTTTGTTTATGTCCGTGTTTTCGGTCAGTGGCTTGCAGGCGCAGACTATAACAACTGACAAACCGGATTATGCTCCCGGTGAGTATGTCATCATTTCAGGTACTGGTTGGCTCCCAGGTGAAACTGTCAGTTTTCACTTTGATGAAACGCCCAAGCCAGCTACATGTACACAATCTCATGACTACAGTTCAGTGGCTGATGCAAATGGAAACATTTATAATAGTCAGTTTCTAATTCGACCCAGCCATATAGGGGTCGCATTTGTGTTGACTGCAACTGGATCATCCGGCTCTGTGGCTCAAACAACATTCACAGACGCTAATGTACGTGTACGAACAAATGATGGTACTGCAGAGATAACAGCTGTTTTGAATACAAACACGACTTGCACTGTAGATGTTTCAAGTACTACTACAAATATTAGTGCCGGTACAAATGCTGCACAAAATGCATCAGTTGCCGCAACTAGCCTCCAATCTGTTCGGCTTACGGCGCCGGCAACTAATTCTTTGCTTCAGTCATTTGTTAACTGGACATCACCGAATGGAGCAACATTCACTTCTATAAATGCCAACACGATTTGTGTAATTGGTACTAACAGCAATGGAGCATTACTTTTTCAAGCGAATTATGCTGCTGTACAAAGCCAAACTATAACCTTTTCTGCACTTGCATCTAAAACATACGGAGACCCTTCATTCAATTTAACTGCTACAGCAAGCAGTGGACTACCTATAACTTATATAAGCAGTAATACGTCTGTTGCAACAATTTCGGGTAGTACAGTTACGATCGTTTCAGCTGGTTCAACAATTATAACGGCAAGTCAAGCAGGTGATGCCAATTACAATGCTGCCGCAAGTGTTTCACAAACATTCACGATCAACAAACGTCTTGCCACCTGGACAACAGACGCCAGCAGCAAAACGTACGGAGAAGCAGATCCAAGTCCTCTGACTTCAGGATCCGGCAACTTCCTTGCAGCTGATGGTGTAAGTGCAACTTATACAAGAGCAGCAGGCGAAACAGTTGCTGGTAATCCTTACCATATCACAGCGTTGCTGAGTGCTACAGTTGCGGGTGCATTGGATAACTATACAATTACCAATGCGGGTGCAGACTTCACGATCAACAAACGTCTGGCCACCTGGACAACCGACGCCAGCAGCAAAACATACGGAGAAGCAGATCCAAGTCCTCTGACTTCAGGATCAGGCGACTTCCTTGCAGCTGATGGTGTAAGTGCAACTTATACAAGGGCAGCAGGTGAAACAGTTGCTGGTAATCCTTACCACATCACTGCGAGCTTGAGTGCTTCAGTTGTGGGTGCATTGGATAACTACACGATTACCAATGCCGGTGCAGACTTCACGATCAACAAACGTCTTGCTACCTGGACAACAGACGCCAGCAGCAAAACGTACGGAGAAGCAGATCCAAGTCCTCTGACTTCAGGATCCGGCAACTTCCTTGCAGCTGATGGTGTAAGTGCAACTTATACAAGAGCAGCAGGCGAAACAGTTGCTGGTAATCCTTACCATATCACAGCGTTGCTGAGTGCTACAGTTGCGGGTGCATTGGATAACTATACAATTACCAATGCGGGTGCAGACTTCACGATCAACAAACGTCTGGCCACCTGGACAACAGACGCCAGCAGCAAAACGTACGGAGAAGCAGATCCAAGTC
>JAZKGP010000026.1:0-61693 GCA_040385845.1 Bacteroidota bacterium
GTGGCCTCGCCTGGAATCGAACCGGGATCTGGAGCTTCGGAGACTCTTATACTATCCATTGTACTACGAGGCCATTTTTCTATCGGGTTGCAAATGTGCATTAAAATATGGTACATGCCAACTGCCATGTTAATTTACACCAACATTGCCACTAATTTTGAACGATGAACATGCAACTAGCCCAACGACTATTTGTAGTTGGAGGCGCCACATCGGGTTTTGGAAATGCCATTACCAAAGCATTGGTAGCAGAAGGTGCACAGGTAATTGCTGTTGCACGTGGTATCGAAAAACTAGCTGAGCTGAAGAACCAGCTTCCATCCATTGAAATTCTTGCCGCAGACTTAACCGATCTCAATGCTATCCCCCAACTTACCGGGCTGGTAAGAAACCGCCCGTTACACGGTATGGTAATAAATGCGGGCGGCCCCCCGGCTAAACCGACCCTGGAAACCACGCTGGAAGATTGGGATAATGCCTACCATTCCATTTTACGCTGGAAAGTGGCTATTACGCAGGCATTTGCTCCGGCTATGATAAAAGCAGGATACGGTCGCCTGCTTTATATAGAAAGCTCGTCCGTAAAACAGCCGCTTGAAAACCTCGTGCTCAGTAATTCGTTGCGGGTTGCCGTTGTGAATATGGTAAAAACGCTGAGCCAGGAAATTGCTTCTACAGGTGTAACTCTGAATATTATGGCACCCGGCAGCCACGATACGCCTGCCATCAACCGCATTTACCAAAAGAAGGCGGAACAAACCGGTCTTCTGATGGAAGAAGTCAGGAACGCCGCCATTAAAGCGATCCCCGTGGGTTCGCTGGGCAATGCCGAAGATTTTGCTTCGCTTGCCTTATGGTTGCTTAGTCCGCTTAGCCGTTATATCACAGGCCAAACTTTTAGTGTTGATGGCGGAATGGTGAAGGGCAATTTTGGCTGATGCAACGCTTATTTACCTTTCTTGCCATAAAGATCCGGCGCAGCGTTCAGCATTGGAAACTGGCGCTGGTGCCAATATGGATAGGCAGAAAGCGTGTCACTTACCGCGTCCAGCTGTTTAACTTGTTCAAGGGATAAATTCCAGCCAATTGCGCCTAAATTTTGTTGCAGCTGCGTCTCGTTCCTGGCGCCAACTATAATATTGGCCACGGTAGGTCGCTGCAACAGCCAGTTTAATGCCACCTGCGATATGGTTTTACCGGTTTCTGCTGCAATTTGTTCCAGCACATCAACGATCTTGTACAACCTTTCTTTATCTATAGTTTCGGCCGGCACCGGACTGCCACCCTGGGCAACCCGGGCATCTCCGGGTAATGGCTGGCCTCGCCGGTATTTGCCGGTTAGCATTCCGCTGGCCAGAGGACTCCAAACAATAGTTCCAATATTTTGATCAATGCCAAGTGGCATTAATTCCCATTCAAAATCACGATTTACAAGGGAATAATAGGCCTGGTGAGCCACGTATTTCGACCAGCCATACCGTTCAGAAACAGAAAGTGATTTCATCAGGTGCCAGCCGGAAAAATTGGAACAGGCGATATAGCGGATCTTACCGCTTTGAACCAGCGAATGAAGGGCATTCAAGGTTTCTTCGACAGGTGAATTGGCATCAAAGCCATGCATATGGTAAACATCTATATAATCAGTGCCGAGTCGTTGCAGGCTTTCTTCACATGACTTTACCAGGTTATACCGCGACGAACCAAAGTCATTGATCTTATCTGTCATGGGAAAAGTTGCTTTGGTTGAAATGAGTACATCTGGCCGGATCCCGGCTATGGCTTTACCGAGAATTTGCTCGGATACTCCTCTTGAATAGACGTTGGAGGTGTCAAAAAAATTTACACCGGCATCCATGCACATATGGATCATCCGTTTGGCTTCTTCCACATCGGTACTGCCCCATGCTTTAAAAAATTCATTTCCTCCGCCAAAGGTTGCGGTACCAAAACTTAGCACTGGTACCCTTAATCCTGCGTGACCCAATTGCCTGTATTCCATACTCAATAATTTTACCTGCAATTTGATGAATAATTCATTGAGGATGTATATCTATCCAAAATTTGCTCCTTGCCGGTGTTAATTAACGATGCTAATATTTGAATACTTTTAATGCATTAACTCAAAATTTTTAATGATGATTAATGATGAACCAACTACCCGTAATGAGAAGAGTAGGGTAGTAGTAATAACGGGTGCAAACGGAAACCTGGGTGCCGCTGTTACAAAACTGTTTTTAGATAACGGCTACCACGTGATCGCTACAGTGCTAAAAGAAAAAAACATTCAAAGCATCGAAACCCATCCAAATCTTGAAGTACAGGTAGTAGATCTTTCAAATGAAGATGAAGCTGAAAAATTCATACTGGGCGCTATTTCAAAATATATAAATATATACGCAGGCCTTATGCTGGTTGGTGGGTTTACTGCCGGGGATATTGCAAATACAACAGGAGCAATATTAAAACAGCAATTCGCTTTAAACTTCGAAACAGCTTTTAATGTAGCCAAACCATTGTTTGCACATATGATGAATAATAAGGAAGGACGTCTTGTATTTATTGGTGCACGGCCTGCTTTAGTTCCATCATATGGTAAGAACCTCCTTGCATATTCTTTAAGTAAATCGTTGTTGTTTAACCTCGCCAGTTTGCTGAACGCAAGCGCTAAAGGAACTAACGTTACCGCGAGTGTTGTTGCTGTTAGTACCATCGATACACCCATCAACAGGGAAAACATGCCGGAGGCAAATTTTGAAGATTGGGTTACACCTGAAAAGTTGGCTGAGTTATTGAAATTTGTGGTAGACGATGACAGCAGTATTTTAAGAGAAACTGTTTTAAAAGCCTATAACAATGGTTGATGTTACGTTGAAATTTCAAACTATTTAAATCACTTTAAGCCAAGCCTGCCTAACAAAGCTTCTTTTCTTGTTTTACTGATCATTAAACGTTTCCCGGAATTCATTTGTACATAGCCGCCGTCTGTTTTTATAAAGTGTGTTATATAAGCAACGTTTACGATGGTACTATGATGAATTCGCTGGAACTGGTTAGTTGGTAATAATAGTTCGATATCTCCGAGGCTTTTTGATATAAGTAGTACCCGCTTATCATCATGAAAATAAAACCGGGTATAAGCACCATCTGCTTCACAGTATAGGATATGTTGGGGCTCAATAAACTCGTAACCTTCGCGATAAGGCAACGCAATTTTTTGTTGTTGTTCCGGTAATTTGATGTTTGATAAAAGGTTATTTACTAATGTAATTTCGGGTGTATGTTTTAAGTTGGATATAGCCTTTGCTACTGCAGTTTGAAGTTCTTTGCCATCTACAGGTTTTAATAAATAATCCACTGCGCTTATACGAAAAGCCCGCGCCGCAAACTGGTCAAAGGCTGTAACAAAAATAATTTGAAAATTTATTTCCTCTACCAGTTCCAGCATTTCGAAGCCATTCATCCATGGCATGCCAATATCAAGAAAAATTAATTGCGGCTGGTGTTTCCTGATGGCAAGAATCCCTTCTTTGCCGGAACTGGCTGTTGCAACAATTTCAATTTCCGGGCAATATTTTACCAGGTCGTCCTGAAGCGAGTTAATGCACAGCGCTTCATCATCTACCAGTATAGTTTTAATCATTTCGGTAACTTAAAAAAGTAATTGCAACATGAGTTCCGTTGGGCTCGCCGGTATCATCAAATTTGTCGGTGATGTTTATGGTTACCTGCTTTTCCTGTTGACTATTGTGCAGGTTAATTCGTTCCTGGCTGATCGACATTCCTTTGCTTTGATGGTTATGGGTTAAGCGATTCATACGCATGGAAGCTGCTCTTCCAATTCCATTATCGTCAATTGTGCACAGCAAGTTCGTTCCCTGCTCCTCCACTTTTATAGCTAGTATTCCATTTTGTTCCTGTTTGGGAACCAACCCATGCCAAACCGCATTTTCAATAAAGGGTTGAATCAGCAAAACAGGTATTGATACCTGTTTGGTATCGAGGGAATCGTCGATAGAAAAAGCCACCCGTATTTTATCTCCAAATCGAAGTTTTTCAAGATCGATATACCATTGGCAAATGGTTAATTCATCAAAAAGACTTATGTATGCCCTGTCATTATACTGCATAAGGCTCCTGGTTAGTTTAGAAAATAAATTCAAATAATCAATTGCCTGGAGATTTTCGTTTTTTTGAACCAGCGATTTGATACTGTTCAAACAGTTAAAAATAAAATGAGGGTTCATTTGTGCTGTTAATGCCCTCGATTGTAAGGTATATACTTGTTTTTCGTATGCTGCCTTTGCACGTTCCTGTTTAATAATAGTTAATACCATCCACCTGATCGACAAGAATAGAAGTAAACCAATCAATAACAAAATTCCAGCCCATAACCAGGGATAAGAAATTGTAACGATCGTTTCAAACAACAGTTGAATTGCGGTTTGCTTACATGTTGTGCAATGCCAAATGAGTATTGAATTCAACGTTTGCACGGAAGGTTTTTTCCTTGTTTAATTAAATAAAAATATCTTGATTGAAGATGTTATATCCGATTAATATACAGGATGCCGTTTTTACTTAATACAATATGTATGATAATTAATAAATAGCGTTTAGCCGCACACCTTCGACCGGCAGTTATCTATCTTTTTTCTCAGGCGATTGAAAAATGAGATCCGCCCTTTTTCATTTACAGTATGCAGGGGTTCTGATTTATTGATCATGTTTAATGTAGCTGATAATTGATATTCATTAAACATTCTGTCTCTTGTGCTGATATAATTGATAGATGTATGATTCAGGTAAGTAATTTTTACATCACCCATATCAATGATGGCATTATTGTTACCTACAATCAACTCATTATTGTAAATATGATATTTGCCGTTTCCTTTCACCGGTGATTTCCCAAAAGGAAACTTTACTCCTTCCTCTGCCTGTAGTTCAAGATGTGTGATCAGCGATTCCAAAGAGTCACAGAGATAACCCGGATCTGCTTTATTTGCAAAAATTCCGGCGGTATGGTAATATTCTATTTGTCGTAAAGTGCTATTGATGGTTTCTACCGCCCAAATCTCCGACGAGTGGACTTTGTTATAAGTGTTTATTATTTTGTCTGCCAGCGATTTGCTGTATTCTTCCATTAAGCCGAGTTTGTATTTCACCCCCCTGAGTTCGTGGTATTGCAAAATGGATTTTTGCCAAAAATAAAATTTGAAAGATGCCAGCTCTGGTGTTTGATAGAAATGATGGATGGGTAGATCTTTTGCGCTATAGTATACATGCGTATACGGGCTTTGCGCCATGTATTGGTATTGTGTTAGTGTCTCCTCCATCCATTTATCGAAAACATGGTCGTGGGCGTTGGCAAGTTTGCCTGAAAAAATGTAAGATTCTGATTCAAGACCAAGAAAGCGGTCAACTGAAAACCCAAACTTTTGGGCAAGCTTAGCGATCTCTTCCAGAGTTACAGGCTTTTCCCCCCTGATTCGCCTGTAAGCACTATCATGACTCAGATCCAGGGTTTCAGAAATCACATCAACCAGGGCAAGGTGAGCAGGCAAAGAGGATTTTATATGATTAAATACCTCTGTTTGAACACGTGTTGCATCCATGGGTTAAGTTTTCGGGGAATTTCAAAAATTATCTTATTAAAGATTAGTAAAATATACTACAAAAAAGAAGAACTGTTGATTTTGTATTAAAAAAGTCATTTATATAGTAATGCACGGCTCGTAATTAATGGAATCGTGCAATTTTCGGCCAAACCAACACAGCTAGCCGTTTTTAAGTGGCTGATATCCAATCTATATTTATGCTGTCAACGCGTTATTTGAAATTACAAGCAGCGGGCCTGGCCAGCCCAACACACCCCTTGTACCCAATTTGATCTACTGGTAAGCACACTGCATTTATACTTGCCAGGCTTTTAAACAGCATCAAATACTAATCTTAAAAGGCATTTTTATGAAACGCATATTAATTACAGAAGTTTATAACAACGATCACAATTTGCTGATAACCCAATTGGTTGCGGCAAACTACAGTGTTCGAATAATTGCCCCTGAACTTAATGCTGGTAGTCCGTTATTACAGCTCCCGGTTGAAATTTATACAGGAAATCTTTTGGATGAGCAAACGTTCATCTCAGCGGCAAAAGGATGTGACTATATTATCAATACCAGTTTGCCAGCGGTTTTCAATTCAGAAATAGAACCAGGACAGTTTGATAAAATAACATTCTTAATGAATATGTTTTTAAAAGTTACTGCTAAAAAGGTGTTGCATTTACAAATGCTGGATGCAGGTAAAAATTTGTTTTCCGTTATACCCAACGTTAATAACCCGTATATGCAGGCAATCAGGCCGGTTGTTAGTAACGCAAGCAATGCGCAGCAATTAATATTCTCAAAGACGTATGCTTTAGTGAATAGTATTTTAGTTGTATTTGCCGCACAACAGGTTTTCAACCTGGAGAATGCTAATAGATCATATGTAGGGATTAGCCAACTAACAACGCTTTTGGAAGAAGAAGATTCGCAAAACCAGGTGTACCTGGTGTCTAATAATACTGGCAAAGTACCGGATAAGAAACCATATGTACCCGTCATGGCTAAATGGAATGACCTGGTAAGAAATGCCGGACTTTTTATAAAGGTGGAATTGTGGAAATCACTTGTTTATGCCTACCTGTAAGATTTGTTTTTTGAGTATCAGGTTGATGTTGTAGCTGATTACTGCTCGTTCGATTCAATTATTAACTGATTTAGTTATCTATAAACCTGTAAGAATGGGTTGTATAAAAGAGATTAGTGCAACATTCATTATAGCTATTTCAGAATGACTTATTTATTACGAAAGTTCAGGGCATTTAATTAGTTATAAAGTAGCTATTAAAATAACGTATTTGCCTTTTATAAAAAGTAAAAACTAATCATATGAGAAATAAAATTGCTTTAATTATTTCAGGTATTCTAGTGCTTTCTAAAAATTTAGAGGCGCAGCCTTATGTTGATATAATATCTGTAAAGGCTTCGGTAAGTCCCAGCAGCGGGAACGATGAAACCAGGAATATGTCTGTTCAAAACAAACATTATATAGCAGGTGCAGTTTATCCTTTTAAACTTAAAGATAGTAGCAAGATAATTTTAGGTTTGTATAATGAAGGATGGATCATTAAATCAAAGGGTTCGAGTGGCCTTTCAAACGACTTACGAGCTTTAATAATACCAGTTGGTTTTGTTAAACCACTGCATGGTAAATGGAGTATTGCTACAACCCTGATATCGAGGTGGAATGGTGAAACTAATAACATGTTCAACAAAAGTTTCCAGGTTGGAGGCACCCTTGTTGCTGCTTGCAAGAAAGACAGCAACTTAACTTTTCGCTTTGGTGCTTATTATAACAGTGAATTCTTTGGCCCTTTTATTATTCCGCTTCTTGGAATCGATTGGAAGATCACACAAAAGGATAATCTTTTTGGCTTATTGCCGCAACAGCTTACTTACGAACACAAGTTATCAGGTAAGTTTTATTGGGGAGCAGTATATAGAATGGTTAACAATAGTTTTCGGACCCGTTCTTACGGTACAGGCAATTCTCCGTCTTTTGTTCGCATTAATGAGATGCAGTTACTGCTTTCAGCCGATTTATACTTATCAAAAAGAATTGTCTTCAACGTTGAAGCTGGTCATTCTGTTTTTAGGAAGATCAGGTTGGGAGTTGATGTTGCAAAAAAAGATTACTACCAGGATGATGATGTAAATGATGGATTTCTTTTTAAAGCAGGCCTCCTGTACCGGGTTAGGCTTCGGTGATAGTGAGCTGTAAAACGATTTTACTCCCAAAGATTTCCTGGACCATTTTTAATAACACTTGCTTGCTTGTAACTTAATTGTTATGGCCATTCCGTAGGTTTTAATAGTCACTGGAAACTTAATAAAATGCGATAGAGAAATTTAATTTTTATTAAATTGGTACTGGCGTTAAAATCTTTATTTATGAAGCAAAAATTAGCCGGGATAATTTTTATTTCAACATTAATATTTGTTGTTTTATTGCCTGTTGCTGCGCAATTTATCTCGATGAATAATGTCGGGCACCGGGTCTATAATATTATTCGGAACAATAAGATCATCGGCAATTTAACTGTAAGCAGCATTAAAAAGAACAACCAGCTTTTTGTACGCAATGAAGCTAAATTTAATATTCAAATGGTTGGGAGTTTCGCAGCAACAGCTATTGCTACGAATACCTTTAGAGAGAATACATTAATGCATGCTACAGTTCAACGTACTTTAAATGGCAAGGTTAAAACTGATAATGAGATTAAATTTAATTCGGGCAAATACCAGGTTGTTAAAGGAAAAAGCAGCCAGGAGATTAAAAGAGTTATTAACTATACAGTTAGCAGTCTTTTTTTTATTGAACCTGCAAATGTCAGTGAAGTTTTTTCGGAAGTTTATCTCCAGTTTTTAAAAGTAAAAAAGTTAGCTCCTGCAGTGTATGAAACAAATCTGCCGGATGGAGGATTGATGACTTATACATATCATTCAGGAATGCTTACAAACGTGGTTGCAAAAACTAACTATGCCACCGTTCAATACCAGTTGAAAAAGTAGCTTTGCCTTTTGAAAAATAAATGAGTAAAGAAAAAGTAACCTTTTCATTGAATTTTTGAATTGTAATCACATTTCGTGTTGTGCACCTGATCTGGATTTTGCTTGATTATAATGAAGCCCTTAACGTAAGATGAAAAGGTACTTCGAAATGTTCGGTCGAACGATCGAGTATTGCCTCAGCTGTTTTTCTACCCATCACTTCAAAGTCAGAACTAATTGTTGTTATTCCATTCAGGATAATTTTTTTCAGGGGTGTTTCATTATATGATATAACACCAATGTCTTTTCCTACTTCGAGGTTCTGTGCAAGTATACGTTCAATCAATATCACCAGGTCATCTTCCATCAGGTTAATAAATGTTTCACCAGCATTAATCGGTTCTGATTTTATATCATGAACTATCAAAAAGTTATAAGCGTATTGGTGGCAAAAACGTTTGAACCCTTCAATAATTTCTTTTGGATAATAAGTGTATGCCGGAAAAATTATTTTGAGTGTGTGATATTTCTCCAGGTGAGTATTAGCCAGCTCAAGCGCTTCATAGATATTCCTTCCAAAATTTTCATAAACTGCGGCATAAGTTCCTGTTACACCTGGTAGTAGTTTATCCATCAATACCAGTTTTTCTTTCGGGATAGTATTTATCAGTACATGTGCATTTTCACCTCCTTCCAAAAAATGAGGTATGATAACATAATAATCATAATCATCTTTTTTGGTATTCAGCAGGTCCTTAAAAAGCGACAGATCATTGTTATAGATATAAAAATCGATGGTTGCCTTTTTGCCAAGAGCTTCGGCAAAAGCATCGTACATAATTTTTTTATGAGCGCTGAGCTTATTAAAGAACAAACAGATTTTTACCGGGAGATCAAGGTCCCGGGTTTTTACAAAGTAGCCTTTGCCGCGAACCGAACCGATTACCCCGGCCTTTTTCAGGTAGTTGTATGCTTTCTCGGCCGTGTCCCGGGAAATATCAAACTCGTTGCTAATTTCATTTATGGACAATAGAAGGTCACCAGGCTTTAAAACTCCTTCGTTTATACCATTGATGATGCTATTTGCCAATTGAAGGTATTTTGGATTGGCAGAATGAAAATCAATTTTTAAATACTGTGGTGTTTGCTTGCGTGCCATCTGCTGCTTTTGTATTTGTCGTTTGAGCTGACGTTTTTAAAGTGATACCTGTAATTTGCCCAACTCAAACAAGGCTTCTCTTATCCCGCAATGCAAAACTTGCCTTTGCAAAACTCGTAGTAACCCGGTGTAATATTATCAACTTTGATGCTTTTTAGGCTATATTTCTTCATTTACTTTCTTTTTCTTTCTTTTTTCTTTTAAAACAGGATAGTTCAGGACAGTTTAGTTATTTCATTTACTTTCTTTTGACTTGTAATCGAATTCGATTTTCATTTTAAACGATTTTAAATACTGCCGTATGAAACTAAATGCCTGTTTGGTGACAAGCCTGTTGCTTTCCCAAATATTATTATTTTCTTCCCGGGATGCCCTAATAGCACAACCCGCTGCGAATTCCCAAGCACCAAAAAAGCAAATTAAGGTAGCAGGAAAAGTTACAGATACAAAAGGTGCTCCCCTGGCCGGCGTTTCGGTACAGGTTAAAGGTGGTAAAGTGGTTGCAGTAACCAGCGACGATGGTAGTTTCGCCGCCGCTGCAGAAGAGGGAAACATACTTCAATTTAGTTCACAGGGTTATGGTATCTATGAAAGCCCGGTAAAAGATGGCGGATACCTCGTAAAACTCGACATTGATTCAAAATCACTCGATGATGTAATAGTGGTAGGTTATGGTACCCAAAAGAAAAGAGCCGTTACTGGTTCGGTAGCTTCTGTAGGGTACGACCAGTTTAAAGACCGGGCTTATTCCAACGTGGCCCAGTCGCTGGAAGGCGCCATCGCCGGCGTAAATATCTCCAGTTCACAGGGAGCCCCGGGTTTTGGACCAACCATCAAAATACGTGGTACCAGTTCCATTACCGCCGGAACAACTCCGTTGTTCGTGGTAGATGGAGTGGCGCTGGAAAACTTTGATCTAAACCAGATCAACCCGCAGGATATTCAATCTGTAGATATATTAAAAGATGCTGCTTCATCGGCTATTTATGGTTCAAGAGGTGCTAACGGAGTTATCATTATTACCACCCGCCTGGGAAAAGCCGGTAAGGCAATGGTGAATGTTACTTACGAACATGGCATTAGCAAAGTGAACCGGAAAGTAGATATGATGGATGCCCAGCAGTGGATCAAATATTATATTGATGCCCGCAACAATGCCTGGGTGTTACTTGACCCGGTAAACAATAAAGCTAGCGATGATAATACAAAAAGATCTACTGTTTCAGGTGCAAAAAACTACATGATCCCGCCTGACTTTATCAGCAACCCGGGTCAATTTGGCAAAGGAAGCGATTGGCAGGATGTGATGTTTAAAACGGCACATTCTAATAATATGATGGTTTCTATGAGCGGCGGTACTGATAGAACAAACTACCTGTTTTCGGTGGGATACCTCGACCAGGATGCGGTATTAATGAACAATTTTTATAAGCGGTTATCTATCCGCACTAATATTCGCCAAAAGATTTCTGAAAAAGTAACGGCGGGTTTAAATCTTGCACTTACAGGTACTCACGATCGTACTGATGGCACAACCGGTAAAAGTGATGTGGTAAGTCTTGGTATTCAAAGCGACCCGATTTTCCCGGAATACAATGAAAATGGAAACATCGGTTTCCTGGATCCAAATTCTGCATGGAGCAGGTTTCAAACCTATGGCGTTCAGTTATGGAACCCGCATTCGCTGGTTACCTATGCCGATAAACTGAACAAAAACATGAATACCCTGGCAAATGGATACCTGGAATATAAACCCATCAATGAACTTACTATTCGCGGTAGCCTCAGTGGTAACTTAACCAACAATGCCTATAACTGGTATTGGGTTTCTGGCCAGGGCTATGGCTATTCAAGCGTGCTTCCTGCACAGGCAACCGCCCGTAATTTATCTGCTTTCAACTGGCAGGCAGAAGCAACTGCCGCATACGACAAAACATTTGGTGATCATAAAATCGGTGTGATCATTGGGTATAGCGCTCAAAAGCAACGATTTGATTCATCTACCATCAATGCAGCATCCTTTCCAAATGATTTAGTTCGTACAGTAAATGCCGCAGGTGTTGTTACAAAACCCGCAGCTGGAAATGGTGCCGGCGAATGGTCGTTGTTGTCTATGCTGGGAAGAGTGAGTTATGGTTACAAAAACAAATACTTCCTGAATGCAACTTTAAGAAGAGATGGTAGTTCCCGCTTTGGTGCCAACACGCAATGGGGTACGTTCCCTTCTGTATCCGGTGCATGGCTGATCTCCGATGAAGGATTTATGCAGAATTCTAAAGCTATCACTAATCTTAAATTAAGAGTTAGCTACGGCCAAACTGGTAATAACCTGATACCAAATTATGGTTCGGTTTCATTGCTCTCCGGTTCAAGATATGTGAACGGATCGAACGTGGTAAATGGTTTACGCCCTATCAGCATTGCCAATCCAAATCTTAAATGGGAAAAAACTGACCAGTATAATATTGGTATTGATGTTGCCTTATTTAAAAACAGGGTTAACATAACCGCAGATGCTTATAAATCGCTTACAAAAGATATGTTGCTGAATGTGCCGGTACCTGCTTACACCGGGTTTACAAGCCAGCTTACCAATATTGGTGAAATGGAAAATAAGGGCATAGAACTCACGATCTCTACAAAAAACCTGGTTAAAAAATCGTTCAACTGGTCAACTGATTTCAATATCTCGCTTAACCGCAATAAGGTGTTGCAGCTTGGCCCCAACAATACTCCAATTGATATCGATGAGTGGGGCAGGTTCGTAACCGAAGTTGGTCAGCCCGTTTCCAATTACTACGGTTATAAATTCAATGGCGTTTACAATAACCAGGCGCAAGTCGATAATTCGGTGCATTACCTGGGAGCAGCTCCCGGTGATCCAATCATCCAGGATTTGAATGGTGATAAAGTAATCAGCACAAAGGATATGACCATCCTGGGTAACTCGCAACCTGATTTTACCGCCGGTATCACCAATACCGTTTCTTACAAGGGATTTGAGTTTTCTTTTATGCTGCAGGGAATATTTGGTTACGAGATCTGGAACCAGCAAACAAGGTTTAGCAAATTTTGGAACGACAGCCGCAATTCATACGCATCTTCTGCCAATTACTGGAAATCAGAACAGGAGCCGGGTGATGGTAAAACATTCAAGCCCTATGCAACTTTTCCATCAACTGCTTTGGGCAAAGGAGCCTTTATCACCGGCTATTCCGATTACTGGATGGAAGATGGTTCATTCGTAAGAATCAAAAATGTACGGCTTTCCTATGTGATCCCTCAAGCCCTCGTGAAGAAAACACCTGTAAAAAACGCCAGGATTTACATGAATGCCGAAAACCTGCATGTCTTCAGTAAGTATGTAGGATTCGATCCTCAAAACAGTACGTATTCTGTAGGAACCTCTTCCAGCCCCGGCGCCAATGGTGGTGCAAGCACTACTCCTCCGGGTTTGATGCTGGGAGCCGATTATGGATCATACCCGATTCCTTTCATGCTTACCGTTGGTATCAAATGTGATTTCTAATTTTTATTGATTAAAAAAACTTAATGATGAAGCACTTAAATATAAAAACACTTGCACTGGCTGGCTTCCTGGTTTTAGCTGCAGCAGGTTGCAAGAAATCGTTCCTGGAACTTGCCCCGGTATCAAATGCAAATGTGAATGCCGTTTTCAAAACCAAACAGGATTTTGAACTTTCAGTTAACAATGCCTATTCAACACTGTATACCATTTACGCTCCAAAAGGCTCGATGTCGTTTGTAGGAGAATTGATGTCGGATAATGTTACGGTATCAACATTGGCAATCTCTGGCGCATTTACCATTGTGGACCAGCAGGCTTTCCGCGATTATTCCATAGCTACTAATAACACCGGCGTGTATATTTTTTGGGTAGATCATTTTACCTCTCTTTACCAGGTAAATATTGTTCTGGATAAAATTGCCGGGGCTGACCTGGAGGATTCCTACAAAAAAGGGGTTGTAGCTGAAATGAAATTCCTCCGTGCACTGTATTATTTCAACCTTGTTCGCATGTTTGGCGATCTGCCGCTTGTAACTACACCTATTGTAGGAGAAGAAGCGTATGCCATGAAACGCTCGCCAAAAGAAGAAGTTTACAAATTAATCGTCAGCGATTTAAAAGAGGCCGCTGCGGATTTGGCTGAAGTAGGTGCCGAACCAGCAAAAGGTCGTGCAACAAAAGGAGCCGCCAAATCTTTGTTAGGAAAAGTATACCTGACCATGGGAGATAAAGCCAACGCCGCTACTGTTCTTAAGGAAGTGGTGGAAAGTAATAAGTATGACTTGTTACCGGATTTTCAATCTTTATGGGGTAATACTTCGGCCAATAAAAACACTAAAGAGTCGATTTTTGAAATACAATACCTGGGCGGTGCTGCCAATCCTTACAGCCAGTACTGGTCGGCCTTTGCACCCTTTGAAAATTTTGCTATTACCAAGTATGGTGGTGGTATGAATATGGTAACCGACGATCTTTTCAACGAGTATGAAGCAACTGATACAAGAAAAGATATCAGCTTTTATACAGGTTACACCAAGAACGGCACTTTTGTTCCCATCAAATTCAACAAAAAGTGGGTTGATCTAACTGCTCCGTTGGATGGTGGTGCAGAAGCTTGCAACAACAACTTTATGGTCCTTCGGTATGCGGATGTATTGCTGATGTTGTCGGAAGCTACCGGCGATGCCCAATACCTGAATAAGGTAAGAGCAAGAGTAGGTCTTCCGTTATTTGGCACTGCAGGATATCCTTCTGCTTATCCAACACTTGACCTGGCCATTGAACACGAACGTCGTATGGAGCTGGCACTTGAATTTCATCGTTGGTTCGATTTAAAAAGAACGAACCGTGCTGTACCGGTGTTAATGGCAAAAGGGAAGCCTGTAACTGAAGCTAAATTATTACTACCTGTTCCGCAGTTTGCATTAAATCAAAATCCCAACCTGCAGCCGCAGAATCCGGGTTATTAGAATATTGGTTGTTTACCCGGCATCTTTATTGGTGTCGGGTAAACTATCGCCTTTTAGAATATGGTTTGTTAAACAACAGTTTACAAAACCGCAATCAGCCCTATTACGATATCACGCTTTTGATTTTGTTTCATTTATTTTTGGTTTGAAGCCAAAAAGTAAAAAACCATTAATAACAGCGAAATGCTTGCAAATCAAAGAAGGGATAAAATAGTAGAGCTCCTGGTAGAAGATGGATCTGCTAAAGTGATTGATCTTGCCAGGATTTTTAAAGTAACCGAAGTAACGGTTAGACAAGATCTTGAAAAATTGGAAAAAGATGGATTATTGGTAAGAGAGCATGGCGGTGCTTTTCTTAAGAACATCAAGGACCAGGTATTGTCATTCTCTGTTGCGAACCATGATAACATGGATAAAAAAAGTTTAATAGCAGCTAAATGCCTCGACTATATCGAAAATGGTGATACCATCATTTTAGATTCGGGATCTACTACTACCGAAATAGCGAAGAAAATAAAAGGCAACCGGCACCTTACCATCATTACAAATGCTTTGAATATAGCTATGATGTTAGGCGCAGAACCGGGGATTGAAATAATCATGACAGGTGGCGAATTCAAACCGCCAACCCTTTCATTGACCGGGCAAAAAGCGGCAGACTTTTTTAAAGGTATAAATGTTCAAAAGTTGTTTTTAGCCACCGCAGGATTATCATTAAAGGCAGGATTAACTTATCCGAGCATCAGCGACCTGGTTGTAAAAAAAGCCATGATTGATGCGGCAGAAACAACTTACCTCGTTGCTGATTCTACCAAGATCGGTAAGGCAGCTTTTGCAAGCCTAGGCGCTCTGTCACTAATAGATTACATTATTACCGATGCGGGAGTTGATGAGAAATATAAAAAGGTATTAATAGATAACGAGATTGAACTGATCGTAGCAGATTAAAAATAGTAAAAGATGACTCAAAAGGTTTGCCTCGGGGTAATAATTGGTAACCGTGATTTTTTTCCGGACGCACTGGTGGGGGAGGCCCGCGAACATATTATGCAGCTTTTTGAAGAACTGCAAATAAAGCCTGTGATCTTAAGCACAGAAGATACAAAACTGGGTGGTGTTGAAACCTTTAGCGATGCACAAAAATGCGCCGCATTGTTTAAACAGCACAGTGATGAAATAGCAGGCGTGCTGATAGTTCTTCCCAACTTTGGTGATGAAAAAGGTGTAGCTGAAACGCTGCATCTTGCAGGTTTGCAGGTGCCTGTTTTGATACAGGCTTATCCCGATGATTTAAATAGAATGGATGTTGCACGCCGCAGAGATTCCTGGTGTGGTAAAATATCAGTAGCCAATAACCTCTACCAGTTTGGAATAAAATATACGCTTACTACCAAACATGTTGCACATCCATCAGATCCTGCGTTCATAGCAGATCTTCAAAATTTTATTGCCGTTTGCAGGGTAGTAAAAGGGTTGCGAAAAGTTCGGATTGGTGCAGTGGGTGCAAGGCCCGGCGCATTCAATACTGTTCGTTACAGTGAGAAAATTTTACAACGCAATGGCATCTCTGTTACCACGATTGATCTATCGGAAATACTGGGTAACGCCAACCGGCTTGACGGGAATGAGGCTAGAGTGAAAGAACGCCTCGATAAAATAAGAGCTTATACTTCCACGGGTCTTACGCCACCGGAGGCCTTGATACAAATAGCTAAACTTGATATTGTTTTAAATGATTTTGTAGTAGAAAATTCCTTGGATGCAACGGCTATTCAATGCTGGACTTCGCTGCAAAAAAATTATGGTTGTAATGTTTGCACCAGTATGAGCATCATGAGCGAAAACATGTTGCCGAGTGCCTGCGAAGTTGATGTAACAGGCACTTTAAGTATGTATGCCATGCAGCTTGCATCAGGTTCACCGAGTGCATTGGTTGATTGGAATAACAACTACGCCGACGATGAAGAGAAATGTGTATTGTTTCATTGCGGTAATTGGGCAAAATCCTTCTTACCTGATATTCAAATGAGCACAGCGCCAATATTAGGAACAAGTGTTGGCGAACAAAATACGTATGGTGCATTATCGGGCCGTACACCAGCTTCCCCGTTAACTTATGGTCGTATAAGTACAGATGATACAAAAGGTATTATCAAAGCTTATGTAGGCGAAGGAATGTTAACAGATGATGAACTGAAAACTTTTGGTAACAGGGCCGTCGCTAAAATTCCGGAGTTACAAAAATTGATGAATTACGTATGCCGCAATGGCTTTGAACACCATGTGGTAATGAATGCTTCCAAAACAGCGGGTATCCTAACCGAAGCACTTGGAAATTATATGGGCTGGGAAGTGTATGATCATTCCCAATAATTGCTGAACCTGAAAATTAAGCGCATGACAGTTACTGAATTAGAAAAGAAGTCGGTTGATTACCGCAAAAAACTTCTTACCTACATCTACAAAGCAAAAGCGGGGCATACGGGTGGAAGCCTGTCGTGCATCGATATATTAAATGTGTTGTACAACAGTGTTTTAAATGTAAGTCCTGAAACATTTTCTTCACCCGACAGAGATCGTTACGTACAAAGCAAAGGTCACACAGTGGAGGCACTTTACGTGGTACTCGCGGGCAAAGGTTTTTTTCCTGAATCTGACCTTGAAACCATGGGAAAATACAAATCACATTATATCGGTCATCCCACCCGTAAAGTAAAAGGCGTGGAACAAAATACCGGGGCGCTGGGTCATGGTCTTCCAATATCAGTGGGAACAGCTATTGCTGGTAAACTGGATAACAAAAATTATCGTGTATTTACTTTGTTAGGTGATGGCGAGTTACCGGAAGGTTCTAACTGGGAGGCTGCATTAACTGCATCACATTATAAGCTGGATAATTTGTGCGCCATTTTAGATTACAATAAACTACAAATTTCGGGCACTGTTGAACAAGTTTGTAATACTGCACCAGTAGATAAAAAATTTGAAAGTTTTGGTTGGTCAGTAAGGCATGTTGATGGTCATGATATTAATGCATTACAATCACTGTTTGCTGAATTGCCATTTGAAAAGGGAAAGCCAAGCTTTATTATAGCGCATACCATAAAGGGTAAAGGCGTAAGTTATATGGAAAATGAAATCAAGTGGCATCATGGTGTACCAACTGTGCAACAATTTGAGCAAGCCATGAATGAATTAGATACGGCAGCATCGGTAATTGGCTAATGAAAAAATATTAATTTTTTGAATCAATCTTATTTTTCCAATAATGGCTGAAATAACAAAATCGCATAATACTGGTAATGCTTTTCCCAACCTGGAAGTATTTGCAGAAACGCTTCAATCATTGGCGGAAAACGATAAAAATATCCTGGCAGTAACCAGCGACTCCAGGGGCTCGGGAAAGCTGACTCCCTATGGTAAAAAGTTTCCCGCACAAATAGTTGAAATTGGAATTGCAGAACAAAATTTAGTTGGTGTAGCAGCTGGTCTTGCAGCAGCAGGTAAAAAAACATTTGCAGTTTCACCGGCATGTTTTCTTACTGCAAGAGCATTGGAACAAATAAAAAATGATGTTGCTTATTCCAATAACCCGGTAAAATTAATTGGTATCAGTGCAGGGGTAAGTTATGGCGCATTGGGAACTACACATCATAGTTTGCACGATCTTGCCACCTTGCGTGCCATCAACAATATTACAATTGTAGTACCTGCCGACAATTTCGAAACAGAGCAGGCAATCCGCGCTGCAGCAGCCATCTCTGCGCCCTTTTATATCAGGTTTGGAAAAAAGCCGATGCCATTGTTGCAATCAATTACAGAAAGCCACTTTGAGTTTGGTAAAGGACGCATTGTACACCAGGGTAGTGACCTAACTATTATTGCTACAGGTGAAACGGTATACCCGGCTTTGCAGGCAGCTATCTTGTTGAAAGAAGTTCATGGTATTTTAGCCACAGTAGTAAGCATGCATACCATCAAGCCCCTGGATTACGAATTAATTGCGTCGCTCGCTACAAATAATAATCCCATTATTACTGTCGAAGAACATAGTATTTATGGAGGGCTTGGTGAAGCTTGCGGATCTTTTCTTTTGCAAAATGGATTTCATAATAAATTCAAAATCCTGGGAATACCCGATGAGTATACGGTAACGGGTTCTCAAACAGAAATATTAAATCATTACGGCATCTCTGAAAAAGGCATAGCAAATGTTGCTTTAAATGTGCTTGAAGTAAAAGCCGGAATGCTGCAATAGTATTTGAACGTAGGGATCGGTATTATAAAATAATGTAGAGAAAATGTTTGCTAAAGCGGTTGCTGAAATATGAAAAAAGTAATGCGGACAATTAAATATTTGATGCTGTTGTTGCTGCTGATTGCAGGGGGCTGCAAGAACGATGCTAAAAAGGATAAGCCAAAAAAAATAGCTGTCATTGTTTCAACTTTAAATAATCCATGGTTTGTTTTTTTGGCTGAAACAGCCGTAAAGGAAGCAACAGGAATGGGTTATGAAGCAAGAATATTTGATTCGCAAAACAACACCGCTATAGAAACCGAGCATTTTGAAAATGCTATTGTCTCAGGCTTTGATGCTATCTTATTTAATCCTACTGATGCGGAAGGGTCTGTTTCAAATGTAGGTAAAGCAAAGGTTGCCGGCATTCCCGTTTTTTGTATGGACAGAGAAGTAAATAAAACGGGTATCGCCACTTCGCAAATTTTATCCGATAGTTATTCCGGGTGCGTTACTATAGCAAAATATTTTGTTCAGGCAAATAATAAAAAGGGAAAGTATGTTGAATTGCTTGGGCTGGTTGGCGATAACAATACCTGGAATCGTTCCAAAGGATTTCATAGTGTAGTAGACAATTATCCGGGGCTAAAAATGGTAGCACAGCAAAGTGCTGATTTTGACAGGAACAAAGCATTGGAAGTAATGGAATCAATACTTACAGCAAATCCCGATATTGATGCTGTTTTTTGTGGTAATGATGCCATGGCGATGGGTGCTTACCAGGCTTTGGTTGCGGCAGGGAAAGATGCTAATGTTAAAGTGTTTGGTTTTGATGGTGCGGACGACGTGGTTGATGCTATCAAAGAAGGAAAAATAATGGCAACAGGTATGCAGTTTCCTGAAGTGATGGCGCAAACAGCGGCTAAATATGCCGATGAATATTTGAAAGGAAAAAGAGATTTTCCGGAGAAAATGCCAGTAGCAGTCGAGATCGTTACTAAAGCAAATGTAGACAACTACCTCGCGTACGGAAAAAAGTAATATTACATCTGTTACAAAATGATTAATGCTTGCTATGGTACAAAAATTTTTTAAATACCTTTTTCTTTTGTTCCTGCTATTTGTAATCGGATACAATAGCATCTATTTTAAAAAATTGGATGAAGTAAATGCTGCCAGCGTATCAAAGAAGTTTGACGCTAAGAACTATGCTGCCGGTTACTTTCAAAAATTACTCCCCGTATTACAGCAGTCAGTTGATATCAACAGTTTGCATGGTTTATTACATTCAGATCCTTCAAAAGCTTTTGATACCTATTCGCATGGATTAGGTATTGGTAACATTAAATATTTTCTTACACAAGGAAAAGGCAAGGTGATTTCTATAGAGGAAAGTTCTATGCTTTTGATGGTGAATGATTCCAGTAATTTAAATATCAGGATAGCAACGGAATTTGTATATGGTAATGCTATTAGAGATGCCGGTGGTATCATTAATTTGAAAGATTTTACCAGCACATCAGATTTAAATGATGTATCAGCTGAAATAAATAAAAAGATAAGAAACGAAGTGTTGCCAACATTTTTAAAGCAGGTAAAAACAGGTGATATGGTTGCATTTGCCGGTGCTATCGAACTAAACCGGCAACATCCTGACATGAAACAAATGGAATTGGTTCCTGTAACTATCAACGGCATTTACTAACAGGAAAGAATAACACCATCTACCGAATGCTGCAGGCAATAAATATTACAAAAAGATTTTCGGGTGTTATTGCATTAAACCAGGTCAATCTTGCTTTTCATAAGGGTAAGGTAAACGCAATTATCGGCGAGAACGGAGCAGGCAAATCAACCCTCATGAAAGTGTTATCCGGTGTTTACCAGGATTATGAAGGAACCATCCTTTTAAATGGTGAGAAAGTAAGATTTAAAAGTCTTCGGGAAGCACAGGAAAAAGGTATAGCAATCATTCACCAGGAACTAAGTTTGATACCAGGATTGTCGGTTACTGAAAATATATTTTTAGGAAGGGAGATAGTACATAGCTGGGGAACCCTTGATAAGAAAGCGATGCGGCAAAGGGCTTTGGAGCTGTTGCAAAAATTGAAGCTGTCGGTATCGCCCGATTCATTAATTGCATCCTTAAAAGTAGGAGAGCAGCAGGTAGTAGAAATTGCAAAAGCATTGCTGGTGGATTCGCAGGTGATCATCATGGACGAACCTACTTCAGCAATAAGTGAAAGTGAAGTGGAGTTATTGTTTGAAATAATTGAATCGCTTAAAAAGGAAGGCAAGGCAGTTGTATATATTTCTCATAAATTAAAAGAGTTGTTCACTATTGCCAACCGATATATTATTTTAAGAGATGGATGTACCATTGAGTCGGGTGACATGGATGGAATGACGCAGGATGATATCATCAAGAAAATGGTAGGCCGCGATCTTTCTATTCAAAAGAGAAGCCGGGATTTTGAAAATGAACAGATCATTTTATCCGCTGCACATATTTCGTTACGCCACTTGTATAACAAGCAGGCATGGCAATTGAAAAATATTTCGTTTGCACTGCGTAAGGGTGAAATCCTTGGCATTTTTGGTTTGATGGGTGCAGGACGTACTGAATTGCTTGAAACACTTTTTGGACTTCACCCAAATCGTTGTTCAGGCGAATTGCTGGTGGAAGGAGTGAAACTTAAAATGTGCTCACCTTCAGAAGCTATTGCCGCAGGTTTGGTACTTGCTCCTGAAGACAGGAAAAAAGACGGTCTTGTTCAGGGTCTCGATGTAAAAACCAACATGACATTACCGATACTTAAGCAGCTTTCTAAATATGGATTTTTAAATCAAAAAGAAGAAGCGGGAATTGTTGCAAAATATATCGGCGAATTGAAAATAAAAACGTCATCTGGTAAACAATTGGCAGGCACACTAAGCGGGGGTAACCAGCAAAAAATTGTATTGTCAAAATGGCTGGCCGCCGCTCCTAAAATTATTATGCTGGACGAACCCACCCGGGGAATTGATATCAATGCTAAAAGTGAGATCTACAAGTTGATTATGCGGCTTGCAGGTGATGGTTTGGGTATTATAATCGTATCGTCCGAATTACCTGAAATTCTTGCATTGTCAGATAGAATTTTAGTGATGGCGGAAGGTACTGTTACGGCTGAAATGGATGGTTCAACTGCTACGGAAGATAAAATATTGAAAGCTGCGATCGGTGCAAATTAGAGCAGGGGAAATTTATGAATAAACAGGATTTCGATAGTAAGGTTTTCCAATATTTTGATAGGATAGATGATCCAATAAAAAATGATGTCTAAAAAATATACTGCCACTCTTAACCGGTTTCAATCTTTGATAGCATTGGTTATTTTATGTATCGTGATAAGCTTGCTTACCGATAAATTTTTAACCGTGAATAATGGCTGGAATGTGATGCGGCAGATTTCAGTAAACATTTGTATTTCCGTAGGTATGACGCTGGTTGTACTTACTGCAGGAATAGATTTGTCTGTTGGCTCGGTACTTGCTTTGTGTGGCGCAGTTACCGCCGGTTTGTTTAAGAATGGTATAGCGGTGCCCGATCAAAATACTTTTATTGGTTTTACACTTTTTGGCGCTTTGCTTGCCGGTATTGTAATTGGTGTGATACTCGGAATGTTTAATGGGTACATGATCACGAAGTTTAAAGTACCTGCCTTTGTTGCAACATTGGCCATGCTCACAATTGCAAGAGGCCTCACTATGTTGTATACGAAAGGATTTCCAATAAGCGGTTTGGGTGATAATTTTGCCGTTATTGGAACTGGTTGGTTTGCAGGAATACCGATCCCCGTTTGGTGTTCAGGCCTTGTAGTTATAGCAACTGTTATTCTTACCAGCAGAACACGGTTGGGCCGATACATCTACGCCATTGGTGGTAATGAAGGGGCAGCAAGATTATCAGGTATTCATATTGGAAAAGTAAAGCTTATTGTATATGCGATAGCCGGCGGACTTGCTGCAATTGGGGGTATTATGGTAACATCGAGGCTTGATTCGGCGCAACCCAATGCAGGCACCAGCTATGAACTGGATGCCATTGCGGCGGTGGTTATTGGTGGTACCTCTTTGTCAGGAGGAAAAGGCACCATCATGGGCACGGTACTAGGTGCAATTATTATCGGTGTGCTTAATAACGGGCTTGTATTGCTAAACATTTCTCCTTTCTGGCAACAGGTAGTAAAAGGATCGGTGATTTTACTGGCAGTGATCATTGATAAAGCGAATTCGAAAAATGAGTAAATATATTCTTGCCATCGACCAGGGAACCAGTGGAACAAAGTCACTGGTATTTGATGAAAAGGGTCAAAGTATTGCAAAGGGTTCTGCCACATTGCACACAAATTTTTTGGCCGAAGGATTTGTTGAACAGGATCCTGAGGCGATCTATAGCAATGTATTGACGTCGGTAAAGGAATGTTTAGTTTGTTTTGAAAATAATGGATTTCAAACAACGGAAATTGCTGCCATGGGTATTTCCAATCAACGGGAAACCTTTGTAATATGGGATAAGCATGGCAAACCTTTGCACCCTGCCATTGTGTGGCAATGCAAACGATCGGTCCAGGTTTGTGAACAATTGAAAGAACAAGGTTTATCTGGCCTTGTACAGGAAAAAACCGGCCTCGTCATTGATCCTTATTTTTCGGCAACAAAACTTATTTGGTTATTGCAAAACAATGAACAAATAAGCACTGCCATCAGGGAAGGCAATGCTTATTTTGGGACCATTGATACCTGGTTGTTGTATAAGTTTACTAACGGAACTGAATACGTCACCGATCATACCAATGCATCCCGAACATTATTATTTAACCTCCATACGTTACAATGGGATCATGAACTAATTAATATTTTTGGATTAAGGGGTATCAATCTTCCTTCTATCAAATCCTCTGCTGCTTTGTTTGGCGAAACATCTTTGAATGGCTTACTACCTGCAAATGTTGCCATTGCAGCACTCATTGGCGATTCGCATGCTGCAGCGTTTGGTGAAGGATGCTTTCAGAAAGGTATGGCGAAGGCAACACTTGGAACCGGTTGCAGTCTTTTAATGAATATCGGCGACAAGCCAATTGCATCTTCAAATGGAATGGTAACTACTGTTTGCTGGAGTATCGATGGCAGAATCGATTATGCACTCGAAGGTGTTATTGTATCCTGCGGCGCCACAATAAACTGGTTGAAAAATGAACTGGGTTTATTTAACAATAGCGGGGAAACAGCAGCAATGGCCGATGATTTAGACAGCAATGAAGGTGTTTACCTGGTGCCGGCTTTTAGTGGCCTTGGTTCCCCGCATTGGCAAATGGATCGCAAAGCTTCCATTACCGGGATCACATTTGGAACTACCAAAAAACACCTGGTAAGAGCAGCATTGGAATCTATCGCTTTCCAGGTATGCGATGTGGTAGTTGCCATGGAGAAAGATGCAGGAATTTCGTTAAAAGAATTAATGACCGATGGCGGTATAACCAGCAACAATTTCGTTTTGCAGTTTATAGCTGATCTCCTCAATAAATCAGTAGCCAGTACAAAAATGCCCGATGTTTCAGCCCTGGGTGCTGCATATATGGCAGGCCTTGCAAGTGGGATATACGAAAACATCCAAACCTTGAAAACATTCGATCGGTTTAATACAGTAAATACGCCGGGAAAGAATGTGGAGAATGCCAGGAATGCTTACATCGGTTGGCAGCATGAATTATTGCAATCCAGGCATTAAGTATATTATTTCCTGTCAGAATACGACTTGTGGATCCGTTCAATAATTAAAATTAGTAGAACATGCCAGCTATTATAAAAAAGTTGATGTTGTCGTCCCTGTTATTTTTATCTTTTGCAATTGGTAGCTTCTCTCAACAGGAGGTACCTCAATACAGCAGGTTTGAAAAATCATTTCAATACGTTCATAAAGGAAACAGTTTTACTGATGTAATACTTGCTGCTACATTTAAACATAAAGACACTTCCTTTACCGTTGATGGTTTTTATGACGGTGACAATGTTTTTATTATTCGTTTTATGCCTTGCAAAACTGGCAGTTGGCAATTTATTACTAAAAGCAATAGCAAGGCTCTTAATAACCTGCAAGGAAACTTTGAATGTGTTTCACCAGATGCTGGTGCGCATGGCATGGTGCAGGTAAGTGATACATATAATTTTAAATATGCCAATGGCCGTCAATACTATCCCGTTGGAACTACCGCCTATGCATGGAATCATATGGGTAAAACATTGCAGCAAACAACTTTGCATACTTTAGAACATGCCGGATTTAATAAGGTTCGTATGTGCGTGTTTCCAAAAGATTATAACCTGGTAAAAGAGGAACCGGAAATTTATCCCTACAAGCAAAAGGGTGTTACGAAACTGTCGACTGGTAAGGAACGCAAGTCATGGGATGTATCGGGCTTTAATCCTGCTTTTTTTCACGAATTGGAAAACCAAATCGATGCTTTAAATAAGCTCGGTATCCAGGCAGATTTGATACTTTTTCACCCGTACGACAAAGGCCGGTGGGGTTTCGATTCCCTAAGCATGGAAACAAATTTCCGGTATATCAGGTACGTCGTTTCAAGGCTTGGTTCATTCAATAATATTTGGTGGTCAGTTGCCAATGAATGGGATTTGGTAGATTATAAAACACATGATGAATGGATTGCATTATCACGGGCAGTTAAAGCTGCCGATCCCTATCATCATTTGTTATCCATTCATGGCAGCACTGCAAAATATATTGAGTACTGGATGCCTGAATTCACCCATGTAAGTGTACAGGATGAAGCACCGGTATTAAACTGGGGAGCAGCTTCCATTGCCCGCAATATTTACAACAAACCAATAATCTATGACGAGGTTGGATATGAAGGAAATCTCGAATCGAGGTGGGGGCGTTACAGCGGCGAAGAAATGAATCACCTTATGTGGATGGGCACCATTGGTGGAACGTATGTTACACATGGCGAATCCTATATGTTTAAAGATGATAAGGATACTATTTTCTGGGCCAAAGGAGGAATGTTTAAAGGCAGTAGCTGGAAAAGAGCAGGATTTTTAAAAAAAATATTGGAAGAGGGTCCGGGGCCGGTTGCTCCCGCAGATGTAAGCCGCGATTTTAAAACCGCTTCGCATGGTGCAGGGTATTATCTTATCTATTTCGGTACCGAAATAAACGAGACCTGGAACTTCAACCTGCCTCATAAAAATGGAGACTTTCCCAGGCCTGTTGCAGGTGCCAAATACAAAGTAGAACTAATTGACACCTGGGATATGACCATCACACCGTATCCCGGCGTTTTTGAATTAGCAGCATTGAATGATTACCGTATGTATGATAAAAACAGGAAGAGCATTCGATTGCCTATGAAACCTTATATGGCATTGCGGATAACAGAAACCCGGTAATAAAATTTTTCATTTATTTCTTACACGCTTTTAAATAGATTGGTGCAATATTTCCATCGTATAATTTATCATGAAAAATAGCATAAGCATCAAAATTATTTTCCTTTTTTATATGCTTGCCAGCGGCCTTGCTGTTAATAGTTTTGCACAACCGATTAATAGAAAAGCAGTTGTTGAGAGACATACAATTGAAATCAAAAAAGCTGATTCTTTGTCTTCTTTATCAATAGGAAATGGGGCTTTTGCATTTACAGTCGACGTTACCGGGTTGCAGACTTTTCAGGAAAAATATGCCGCGGGAGTTCCATTGGGAACGCAATCGGAATGGGGATGGCATAGCTTTCCAAATACGAAGCAATACAAATTTGAAGAAGCTTTAAAAAGCTATCATTTCAATGGAAGAGATGTATCTTATGCAGTACAATCAAGCCAGCCGGGACGTGCTAAGGAAGCCGCAGATTATTTCAGGCAAAATGTACACCGGCTTCAATTGGGAAATATTGGATTTGAACTCACAAAAAAAGATGGAACGCTGGCAACCCTGGAAGATATAACCGGGATAAACCAACAACTGAACATGTGGACAGGTGAGATCCATTCCCGGTTTCAATTGGAAGGGGTACCTGTAGATGTAATTACCTATGGACATCAACAGCAGGATGCTATTTCAACAAAAGTAGTTTCGCCACTTCTACAAATGGGAAGACTGCAATTGCGCATCCGTTTTCCTTATCCAAACGGGGCATGGGCTGACGCAGGTGTGAACTATGCCGATAATAAACTTCATCAATCTACTTTGATTAGAAAAAATGCAAACAGTGCTTTATTAAAACATGTGTTAGATACCACCAATTATTATTTAGGAATGCAATGGAAAGGCATTGTTGATTTAATTGAAAAACAGGCTCATTATTTTTTAGTGAAACCTCAATCAACACATGTATTTGAATTTACAGCACGGTTTGACGCCAACATTAATAATACGGCAGTGCCTGTTTATGAAGCTGTAAAAGAAAACAGTATTACGAACTGGTCAAAATTTTGGAGATCTGGTGCGGCTGTTGATCTTGCAGGCAGTACTGATACTCGTGCCCATGAACTGGAAAGAAGAATCATTACTTCGCAATACCTCACAAAAATTCAATGTGCTGGCAACCAGCCTCCACAGGAAACAGGTTTAACTTACAATAGCTGGTATGGCAAGCCACATCTTGAAATGCATTGGTGGCATGCCGTTCATTTTGCTTTATGGAACCGAACCGGCCTGTTACAGAAAAGTTTGAACTGGTATCCGAAAGCTGCTCATTTTGCCTATGATATTGCAAAGCGCCAGGGGTACGATGGTTTGCGCTGGCAAAAAGTTACCGACAATATCGGTCGGGAAAGTCCTTCATCTGTCGGTGCGATGTTAATTTGGCAACAGCCGCATTTTATTTACATGGCTGAATTATGCCGTCGTAAAAACAACGATTCAAAAACAATCAACCAGTATAAAGATTTGGTATTCGCTACTGCTGATTTCATGGCTTCCTTTGCGCATTACGATAGCATTAGCGGCCATTACAGGCTCGGCAAAGGACTTATTCCGGCACAGGAAAGATTTAAACCGGAAGACACTTTTAATCCAACCTATGAATTGGCTTACTGGTTTTGGGCGCTCCGAACAGCACAGGATTGGCGGCTGCGGTTGAATTTGGGCCGTAATGAAAAATGGGACCAGGTAATGAAACAGTTATCGCCTTTACCCGTAAAAGATAACATGTACCTCGCGGCAGAAAGTGCGCCGGATTCGTATACAAATCCAATTTTTATTACCGATCATCCGTCAGTACTGGGCACACTGGGCATGTTGCCAAAATTGCCGATGACCGATTCAGCCATAATGCTGAATACTTATAACTGGATTGAAAAACACTGGACCTGGAAGGATACCTGGGGCTGGGATTTCCCGATGGTGGCAATGGCTGCTACCCGCCTCGGGCAACCCGAAAAAGCCATTGATGCTCTAATGATGCCCATCAGAACCAACACCTACCTGCCCAACGGACACAATTACCAGGATGAAAGATTGACAATTTACCTTCCCGGAAACGGTGGCTTACTGGCATCAGTTGCATTAATGTGTGCAGGCTACGATGGGTGCCAGGTAATAAACCCTGGTTTCCCAAAAAATGGTAAATGGAAAGTGCGCTGGGAAGGTTTTGTAAAAATGCCTTAACAGGAATTGTTAGAAGTCGGCAATGAGTCTACATTTAGTTGATGAAGAACATTTCATTGATTGCGATGGTTTTACTTTATGTCGCAGCCGGGGTCAACCATTTTGTAAATCCTGAACCTTATATCGCCATAATGCCACCCTGGCTGCCTTATCATAAAGCATTGGTTGTAATAAGCGGCGTATGCGAAATTTTGCTTGGGTTGCTTTTATTGTTCCGCCAAACGCGGGCATTCGCCGCCTGGGCTCTTATTACCCTATTAATTGCCGTTTTTCCGGCCAATATTCAAATGTTGATCAATTACCGGAACACGAATGATCCCTTATTGTGGGTAGCCATTTTAAGATTACCGGTACAGGGACTATTAATTTGGTGGGCTTATGGATTTACAGGGAAATCAAACTCAGGCACCTTGCTCAGCAGGACTGCAGTAGAATAGAACACCGGTTTTTTGTACACATCCTACCTGGCATATTATGGATTTAGATACCTTTTTATTTTAAATCACTGTTGATGAGCTTTCCACTAACAGGCGATATTTTCCCCGTAAAACAACCATTTGTCTTCCTCGTTTTATTAGCCAATGCTCATTACTCCAACGAAAATTACCTATTCCGTAATCCCTTAACCCTTATTTATACTTTTTTGTATAAATGGACTTCGTACCTTTACCGCCTGATAAAAAAGGGAGTATTACTCCGGTATTAATAGTATGAACGAAAGATTGAGCACGATAGAGGAAACGGTATTAAGTGATTATCAGTATGGTTTTGTTACAAATATCGAAGCAGACGAAGCGCCGATGGGCCTCAGCGAAGAAACGGTTCGTTTTATTTCTGCAAAGAAAAACGAGCCATCGTGGATGCTCGACTGGCGCTTGAAAGCTTATCGGCACTGGCTGAATATGAAGGAACCAAACTGGGCTAATGTTCAATACCCTGCCATCAATTACCAGGATATCATCTATTATTCAGCGCCAAAGCAAAAGATTGCACCAGGCAGCCTCGATGAAATTGATCCTGAACTGAAAGCTACTTTCGATAAGCTTGGTATAAGCCTGAATGAACAAAAAAGGCTAACCGGGGTGGCGGTAGATGCCGTAATAGACAGCGTGTCGATTGGCACTTCCTTCAAAGCACAACTGGCAGAAGAAGGTATTATCTTTTGCAGCATGAGCGAGGCTGTACAGGAGCATCCTGAGCTGATTAAAAAATATCTTGGATCGGTTGTCCCGATGACCGATAATTATTTCGCGGCCCTAAACTCCGCCGTTTTCAGCGACGGTTCGTTCTGTTACATTCCCAAAGGGGTAAAATGCCCGATGGAACTTTCCACTTATTTCCGTATCAATGCAGAGAATACGGGACAATTTGAGCGCACATTAATTGTTGCCGAGGCAGATAGCTATGTAAGTTATTTGGAAGGCTGTACGGCCCCGATGAGAGACGAAAATCAATTGCATGCGGCAGTTGTCGAACTCATTACGATGGAGCACGCTGAAATCAAATATTCAACGGTTCAAAACTGGTATCCCGGCGATAAAAACGGCAATGGTGGGATCTACAATTTTGTTACCAAACGCGGCATTTGCCAGGGCAATAATTCTAAAATTTCATGGACACAGGTGGAAACCGGTTCAGCCATTACCTGGAAATATCCCAGTGTGATATTAAGAGGCGATAACAGCACCGGCGAGTTTTATTCGGTAGCCGTTACCAACAATCACCAGCAGGCAGATACCGGAACCAAAATGATGCATCTTGGTAAAAATACAAGAAGCCGCATTGTATCAAAAGGTATTTCTGCAGGCGTAAGTAACAACAGTTATCGTGGCCTGGTGCATGTAGGCAAGCGTGCCGAAAACGCCCGTAATTTTTCGCAATGCGATTCGCTGTTGCTGGGCGATAAATGTGGTGCACATACCTTCCCTTACATCGAAGTAAAAAACAACAGTTCGGTTGTTGAACACGAAGCCACCACTTCAAAAATCGGCGAAGACCAGATCTTTTATTGTAATCAGCGCGGGATCAACACGGAAACAGCAGTTGCTCTAATTATCAATGGTTTTGCAAAGGAAGTAATGAACCAGTTGCCCATGGAATTTGCCGTGGAAGCACAAAAGTTGCTGGCGATTAGTTTGGAAGGAAGCGTGGGATAATTAGTTGATTAGTTAATTGGGTAATTAGTTAATTAGGAAAAGACGGGGTGATGCAGTTCGCTAATAATTGGTAAATACTAAAGAGCTCTTACGATACACGAAAACGGAAACGTAAGAAATTAATCGTGAAAGACGGAACGCGGAGCACTCACGATTCACCAGTCACGACTCACGAAAGAAAGTAACGTGAAAAGCCAAAAAGAAATATGAATCGCGAAGCACTCACTATTCACCACTGACCATTCACTACTCACCACTCACCACTCACCACTCACTATAAGAAATTAATTTATAAAGAATAACGCAATGTTGAAGATCAGAAATTTACACGCCCGGGTAGAAGGGAAGGATATTTTAAAAGGAATTAATCTTGAAATAAAGCCGGGTGAAGTACATGCCATTATGGGACCGAACGGTTCTGGTAAAAGTACGTTGGCATCTGTATTGGCAGGCCGGTCCGATTATGAAGTAACGGAAGGTTCTGTTGAATTTTTAGGAAAAGACCTGTTGGATTTATCTCCCGAAAACCGTGCAGGTGAAGGCTTGTTTCTTGCTTTCCAGTATCCTATAGAAATACCAGGCCTTACTACGGTAAATTTTATGAAAACCGCGGTAAACGAAGTTCGTAAATACCGTGGCGAAGCACCATTGGATGCCGTTGCTTTTTTGAAGATGATGAAAGAGAAAATGGCACTAGTGGAGATTCAGCAAACCATGTTAAGCCGTTCTTTAAATGAAGGTTTTTCCGGTGGTGAAAAAAAGCGTAACGAAGTATTTCAAATGGCCATGTTGCAGCCTAAATTGTCTATCCTGGATGAAACAGATTCCGGCCTGGACATTGATGCTATCCGCATTGTATCGAACGGGGTAAACAAACTGCGTACAAAAGACAACGCATCATTGGTAATTACCCATTACCAGCGTTTACTCGATTATATCGTTCCCGATTTTGTACATGTATTGTACAATGGTCGTATTGTAAAAACAGGCCCTAAAGAACTGGCCCTTGAGCTGGAAGAAAAAGGGTACGATTTCATCAAGAATGAGCACCAGGTTGAAGTTGCCTAAACAATTTCTGTTATAACATAACTGGCATATTTGCATGCCAGGCAGATGCCTAAATAGTTGCTTTCAGCAGCCAATAAAAAATCGAATTTCGAATGTCCACTATAGATACTTTTTCCGATCGTTTTCATTCACTTCAAGCAGTAAAAAGCAATGCTGGTTTAAATGGCATCAGGCAACAGGCTTTTAATGCTTTTAATAAATACGGAATTCCTACTGTAAAGAATGAAGAATGGAAATATACCCGCATCAGTACTGTGTTTAATACCGATTTCAAGCTTCCCTTAATAGATGATGAGGCAGAGATTATTTCAATAGCTGATGTTGATGCTATTCGTTTGCCGGGTAATGAAACAGCCAATGAACTGGTGTTTGTAAATGGTTTGTTTTCTTTTAAACTCTCATCTTTTCGGTCAAAAGAATTGATTGTTCTTCCTTTGGAAGAAGCTGCCTCCAATAACGAGTATGCCGCTTTTGTTTCCAAAAACCTGGGGCATAGCAGCAATTATTTAAAGGATGGTATCAACGCAATTAATACTGCCCTGGTGCATGATGGCGTTTTTATACATGTTAAAAAAGGTCTTCACTTAGATGCCCCTATTTACATCTATAACATTACGGATGCACGCACTACCAATGTGCTTTCACAACCACGTAGCCTGGTGTACGTTGCTGAAAGATCGATGGTTCAAATGGTGGAAACTTATGCTACTATTGGTATAAATGCAAGTTTTACCAACCAGGTAATGGAGGTAGTGGTTGCGCAGGATGCAATATTTGAATATTATAAAATTCAGAACGACGCCAGCCATACCAACCAGGTAAGCACTACTCATATCAGGCAAATCGAAAAAAGCTATGTACATACCGTAACCCTCACCCTTGACGGAGGGATTGTTCGTAATAATTTGAACATGGTAATGGAGGCGGATCATTGCGAATCACATTTATATGGATTGTACTTTCAACAGGGATCCACACATGTAGATAATCATACCGTGGTTGACAATGTAATGCCCAATTGCCTGAGCAACGAATACTATAAAGGCATCCTTGATAACAAGGCCAGTGGAGTTTTTAATGGTAAAATTTTTGTTCGCAAAGACGCACAAAAAACCAATGCATACCAATCCAATAAAAACGTTTTACTAAGCAATGAAGCCAGCGTAAATACAAAACCACAACTGGAGATTTTCGCGGATGACGTAAAATGTTCGCACGGTTGCACCATTGGCAAATTAGACGAAGAAGGCATGTTTTATTTGCAGTCGAGAGGCATCAGTGAAAAGATAGCAAGATCTTTATTACTCCATGGTTTTGTGATTGACCTGCTGGAGAAAGTAAAGCTTCCATTGATCCGCGATTATGTAGATCAACTTATTTCTGAACGGTTAGAATACGATATATCATGATAGCACCTGAGATACTTGAAAAAGGAATTGATGTAGCTGCCATACGGGAACAATTTCCCATCTTGAAAAGGCAGATCAAGGGTAAACCCCTGGTATATTTTGATAACGCAGCTACATCGCAAAAACCACAATGTGTTATAGATGCACTAGTGGATTATTATAGTGGTTACAATGCAAATATTCATCGTGGAATTCATTCCTTAGCCGAAGAAGCAACTGCGGCCTTTGAAGCGACAAGAGATACAGTAAGAGATTTTATAAACGCCTGTTCGAGGGAAGAGATCATTTTTACGAGAGGTGCAACCGAAAGCATTAACCTGGTTGCATATACCTGGGGAAGACAAAATATTGCAGCAGGAGATGAGATCATCATTTCCAGTATGGAACATCATAGTAACATTGTTCCGTGGCAAATTTTATGTGAAGAGAAAGGTGCTGTTTTAAAAGTTATTCCAATTAGCGATAAAGGTGAATTGTTGCTGGAAGAATATTATAAGCTACTTTCCAATAAAACAAAACTTGTTGCTGTTGTGCATGTATCTAATGCATTGGGTACCATTAACCCGGTGGCAGAAATAATAGATGCTGCACATAAAGCAGGTGCCCTTGTATTGATTGATGGTGCACAATCAGCGGTTCACCTGGATATAGATGTGCAGCAAATGAATTGCGATTTCTATGTTTTTTCGGGTCATAAAATTTATGCACCAACCGGCACCGGTATTTTGTATGGCAAAAAAAAGTTGCTTGAAAGCATGCCTGTGTTTTTAGGTGGTGGTGAAATGATAAAGGAAGTAACGTTTGAAAGAAGTACTTATAATGATCTGCCCTATAAGTATGAAGCAGGCACACCCAATATTGCAGATATTGTTGGTTTAAAAACTGCCATTGATTTTATCAATGATCTCGGTAAAGAAAATGTGAGGCAGCACGAGAATGAACTATTGGCTTATGCAACGGACTTGTTGTTGCAAATACCTGGTTTACGTATTATTGGCGAAGCAGAAAATAAGATCAGCGTTATCTCTTTTGTAATAGATGGAATACATCCGCAGGATATTGGAATTTTATTGGACAATGCCGGTATTGCAGTTAGAACGGGACATCATTGTGCACAGGGTTTGATGTCGTGTTTTGGCATCCCTGGTACCATTCGTGCATCGTTTGCCGTTTACAATACCAAACAGGAAATTGATGCATTGATTGCAGGCCTTCTAAAGGCCATCAAAATGTTATTATAACTTATGAGCAATAATCATTCAATAGCGGCAACAGAAGCAGAAATAGTGGATGAATTTTCATTGTTTGATTCCTGGGATGATAAATATGAATACTTAATTGATCTTGGAAAGAAGTTGCCGGTTCTGGATGAAGATTACAAGAAAGATGCAAATAAAGTTAAAGGTTGCCAGTCGACGGTTTGGCTGGTTTCTGAATACCAGGATGGGAAAGTATTTTTTAAGGCCGATAGTGATGCGGTTATTGTAAAAGGTTTGATCAGTATGCTGATTCGTGTTTTATCGGGCCATACACCGGATGAAATTACCCAGGCGAAACTTGATTTTATAAACCAGATCGGGATGAATACACATTTGGCGCAAACCCGTTCCAATGGCTTGTTGGCGATGATCCGGCAGATGAAAAACTTTGCGTTGGCTTACAAATTAAAAACGTTGGCAAACTAATTTATATGGATGCTGAAGCGCTGAAACAAAAAGTGATAGAGTGTTTGTACACCATTTTTGATCCTGAGTTGCCGGTGAATATTTACGAACTTGGATTGATCTATAAAATTGATGTAAAGCCTGAAAATGTTGTACATATAACGATGACGTTAACGGCGCCGAACTGTCCTGCTGCGCAATCATTACCATTGGAAGTGGATGAAAAAGTGCGGGCTTTACAGGACGTGAATGATGTGCACGTTAATGTAACCTGGACACCTAAATGGGAAAAAAGTATGATGAGTGAAGAGGCCCAGCTGGAACTTGGATTTATGTAAACAACAACCCGCATTAACACTATGAAGATTACATCACAGGAAGAATATGGTTTGCGTTTGCTGATACGCATTGCAGGCTGCAAGGATGTAACCGGCATGAGCATACCACAGTTAAGCGAAGCCGAAGGGTTAACCAGCCATTATGTTGCCAAATTAACCCGCATGTTGCGGATGGCTGGTTTTATAAATAGTACGCCCGGGTATAAGGGTGGTTATGTATTGGCCAAGCATGCAAAAGAAATTGTAATCAACGATGTTTTGAAAGCATTGGGTGGTGCGTTATTCGATTCAGATTTTTGCGGCACGCATTCGGGTGGTTCCAGGCTATGCACAAATTCTGTTGATTGTTCTGCCCGTTCGCTGTGGCAAATGGTGCAGTATACCGTTGACCAGTTATTGAATAAGATAACGCTGTATGATCTTGTAAACAGGGGCAATGAAAGCGCTCAATTTCTTTATGATGCACTGGCGATAAATCTACCTCCGGCAGCACTTACCGAATCGAAGTAGAAATACATTTATGATTGATTAATTATAAGCTTACTATTTGATCAGCCCATGCGCATTTGCTGCAAATATTTTCACAGCAATCGCAAGTAACACTACTCCAAAAAATTTACGAACTGCCAGCATACCAGCGGGACCCAGTAAGCGGTGTATAGCTCCCAAAGACTTTAGTACTACATACACAATTACGAGGTTTATAAATATGGCCAGTAAAATTGGAAGTGCATCATAGTTTGCTCTTAACGACATTACTGTTGTTAAGGTACCGCTTCCAGCAATCAATGGAAAGGCAATGGGAACTACACTTCCTGATGGTGCAGAAGGATCGCTTTTAAAAAATTCCAAACCAAGCACCATTTCTAAACCAAGTATAAAAATTACAATAGAGCCTGCTACTGCAAACGATTTCACATCCACGCCAAGTATCCCAAGAAATTTCTCTCCTACAAACAAGAAAAGCACCATCAGGGCACCTGAAATTAATGTGGCATTCAGCTCTTTGATGCCACCCATTTTTACTTTTAAGGAAATGAGTAATGGGATAGAACCTATTACATCAATTACTGCAAAAAGTGTAAAAGTGATAGTTAGTAATTCGTTGAAGTTGAGTGCCATAAAGCAAAAGTAAGAAATTACCCTGCCTTCCTATACAGTGCTTAACTCATGCAAATTCTGTTCGATGAAAAAGTTGATAGCATGTTGTTTGTATACACCATTCACCACTCACTATTCACAATTTATTACTGGTAAACCCTTACATAATCAACTTCAAATTTCTGTGGAAAAATACTATCATCTACTCCAAATTTTCCGCCCCAGTTTCCACCAACTGCTACGTTTAATAGCAAGTGAAAAGCTTTATCAAAAGGCCATGCATCAATAGTAGTTTTATCATTTTTAAAATGATTGATTTGTAAATCGTCCATAAAAAAGGTCATGCCGTCTTCGGTCCATTCCAATGAATAAACATGAAATGCAGTAGACAGATCTTTTACATTTAGCCCCTTTGTTTTTTGTGTACCAATGGAACCATTGTACGAATTCGTATGAACAGTTGCCAAAACTGAATCGGGCCAGTAGCCGACATTTTCCATAATATCAATTTCGCCGCTTCTTGGCCAGCCACCATACTCCCAGTTGGTTGGCAACATCCAGATTGCCGGCCACATTCCGCGACCAGCCGGAAGTTTTGCTTTGATTTCAAAACGGCCATACTTCCAGTCGCCTTTGTTTTTTGAAGCCAGTCTTGCTGAGGTATATTTAGCTCCTTCAAAATCTTCTTTTATCACTTCTATCGTCAATTTGCCATTCTCAACCCTTGCATTTTCTGCACGTTTTACAGTGTAATACTGTAATTCATTGTTACCCCAACCGCAGTTATCAGGACATCCTTTCCCCTTGTCATAACTCCATTTATTTGAATCGGGTAGGCCTGTATAATTAAACTCGTCGGACCATACCAATTTTTTAAATGCGGATTGTGCGTTTATCGTGAATTGTAGCATCAACATCGCAATCATCAGGATAACCGGGATGGAGTATTTTTTATTTTTCATAAGGCTTTTGATTTCTGAGATGAGTAAAAAATGGTGTTTAAACAACTGTGTTAATGAATGCATTTGACCACGAATTTCTCCGTGTTAAGGTTTGAATAAGTACACTTACAATGACGTATTATAATCTTACCTGTACACTCTTATATAATCTACTTCCATGGTTGCAGCTGTAACAGCAGGGTCTATAGCACCCGCAAAATTGCCACCCATCGCAATGTTCATGATTAGAAAAAAATTGTTATTGAAAGGAGTGCTTCCGGAATTAGCAACTACATGAAACACTTCATCATCTACTGAAATTTTGATAGTTGCAGCGGTCCATTCTACCGCATATTTATGAAATTCAGTAGTGGCATTTGAAATAATTTTTGTGCTGCCATCTGCATTGGCACCGGAGCGGCCCGGGTAGTGTAAGGTTCCATATATTTTGTTCAGGTCTCTGCCCAGGTGTTCCATAATGTCAATCTCGCCGCAAGCAGGCCAGGGAACTGTATTTATGTTGCTGCCAAGCATCCAGATGGCAGGCCAGGTACCTACACCAGCAGGCAATTTTGCTCTTGCTTCAACCTTGCCATATTTGAATGCGTACTTATCTTTCGACAACAGCCTTGCAGAAGTGTAATTAGCTCCGCTGAAGTTTTCTTTGATTGCTTTTATTTTTAGCGTTCCTCCCGAAATAATTACGTTTTCGGGCCTGTTGGTATAATGCTGTAATTCTACATTACCCCAACCACCTGCACCTAAATCATAGCCCCACTTGGAAGCATCAGGTGCACCATCAATATCAAATTCATCCGACCAGGCTAAAGCCAGCATAATATTTATCGTTACCTGTATGGATTTGGAAAGCGATTTTCCACTGGCATTTTTGGCAGTAACAGTTACGGTATAAGTGCCCGGTGAAATGTATTTGTAAATTATTGTTCCTGATGGAACTATTTGCAAACTGCCGTTGCCAAATTCATATTCGTAGGTAGTAGCATTGGTTGCCGATGCAACAAAAGTTACAGTCCCGCTATTATCAGCACTAATAGTAGCATTCACCACTAGGTTTGTTGGGGGAGATGAACTACCAGTGTCTTTACTGCAGGAAAATAAAAAACATAAAAGTGTGCTTAAAATAGTTAACGTGTTTTTCATTTATAATTTTTAAAGAGCAATAAAGTGTAAAGTGAAACAGGTTGAATAATAAAGAGACATTTCTTTCCTTGTGTAGCTATTGACCTTTTGCCAATTTTGATTGAGCATTCTTTTTTCGGATTACCTGTACCGCTGCATTGTTTTTTGATACAACAATTATGTTTTCGTTTAATGTGATCATATCCCTGCTATCACCTGCAATATGAAGCCCACTCCTGTTACGTAACATTGACTTGTATTCTCCAGTGCCACTGCCTTTTAAAACCAATCCCCGCCCCGCATCATTATTACCCTGTTGAACATTAAACGGGAAAAAGTTACCGGATAAGAACAAGTCACGTTTTCCATCTTCATCATAATCACTGTAAGCAATGCCATTAACACAACTAAACTGCGCTTCAACAGGCAATGGCTTTATAGAAAATTTGCCATTGTTGTTAATCAATAAAACAGATTCGGTAGTGTAGCAATAAAATTTCTTTGCATCTGCTATCTGTTCCTTTGAAAAAATATCTTCAATAGTTGCAACAGCATAGTCAGCATACTTTAAAAATTTCTTATTAAGATTAGGCATTTGTCCAATCAGCTCATCTCTCGAATGGGTAGGGTATGCTTTGCCTTGTATAAACCTTGTCATCACCGGGTCAACCCTGCCATCATTATTAAAATCATGAGCATATGTAACCAGCGGCTCATTGGCGCTACACTTATATTGGTTATTAGTACCCATATTACCAACAACGAGGTCGGTATCACCATCTCCATCAACATCTGCCGGTAAAATTTTACTCCAAAAACCATTTGATTTTGAAAGACCGGATGACTCTGTTATTTCGGAAAACTTTTTGCCCTTATCATTATGAAATATTTTAACAGGCATCCAATCCCCGGCAACAATAAGATCTGGCCAACCATCTTTATCCAGGTCAGACCAACTGGCATCAGTAACCATGCCTGCATTAAATAACGCTTCACCACCTGCTGCCGGCGTTATATTGGAAAAAAGAACTTTGCCAGTAGAGAGGTTTAAATCATTTCGAAGTAAGATGTTTCCACCTGTCATGGGATACATTCCCGGAACTGTTCTGTCGCCAATGAATAAATCAATATCACCGTCCTTATCAAAATCTGAAGCGGATACGCAACTTCCGCTATAGGCTTCCTGCGGAAGAAAGGCTGTTGCATTAGAAAAGTTTCCGCGACCGTCGTTAAGGTATAACCGATCCTGCAGTTCAGGTCCCGGAGCCATCCATTCATTGCTACCGCTTACTACGTAGAGGTCCGCATCGCCATCATTGTCCGCATCAAAAAATACGGAACCAATGTCTTCGCATGCAGCGTCTTTTTCCCATGGCTGAAGCATGGATCTTTTAAAATTTCCACTTGCAAATTGTACATAAAGTGCACCGGGCTGGCCGGCGGGTCCACCAATAAAAACATCGTCAAGGCCATCCCCGTTCACGTCTCCCTTGCTCATTTTTGGCCCCTGTTTCGACAGTTCAAAAGGAATTAGAAATTCTCTTTTAAAATCCACATAAATGTTTTCTTTCTGAAGAAAATCAATACCTGCTGATGCCGTTATATCTTCAAATAACGTTGTGTTGCCTTCAGCTAAAATTGCCGGCTGAATACCTGAAGTTTTTTTAATATTTAGTGTAGTATTGATAGCGGGGTTATCAATTACTGTGCTGGCAGATCCATTCCAGGCAACTTTAACCTGCTTAATTTTTTGCTGCTTGCCAATACCGAAATTCAATACGTAATCAACAGATGACTGGTATCCGCGTACAGGGTACATTTCCTGCATTTGAGTACCACTGTCGGTATAAACAAAAACTTTCGCGCCGAGCCCAAACAAGTTTTTTTGGTCGCCTGACAATGAAACTTTTATATAGTTATTTTTCTCAAGATCATCTGCATGATTACGATATAACCACACCGGCTCATTATTGTTGCAAACCACAAGGTCCATATCTCCGTCATTATCCAAATCGGCGTAGGCTGCACCACTGCTGACACCTTTTTCATCCAATCCCCAGTTCACACTTTCATTAGAAAAAGTCAGGTCCTTTTTGTTTCTGAAAACATAATTGCTTATAAGCGTTGAAGGCATCGTTTTAACCAGGTCAAAGAGAGGCATGTTTTTCTCATAGTTTTTTCTATCCGAAACATCCAGCCCTTTTCTTGCAGCTTCCTTATAAGCTTCAGCTACGCTGTATTTTACAAAGTCGAGATTTGTATAATCCCGAAGAAATCCGTTAGTGATAAAGAGGTCTTTGTATCCATCATTATCTAAGTCGGTGAATAAAGCCGCCCAGCTCCAGTCCGTATTTGAAACACCAGAAAGCTGGCCGATTTCACTAAACGTGGGAACACTATCCTTGCTAAACCCGGTGTTCAACTGCAGCATATTCCTCGTATACTGGTAGCCATAGCCGCTATCTCTCATTAACATCTGCTGGTCGTATTCGTCGCCGCCTTTAAGCACTTTTTGGCGGTAGTTATCTTCAGCCAGCATATCCATGGTTATTACATCAGGCAGTAAGTCGTTGTTATAATCGGCAATATCAATGCCCATGGTGCTTCTGCTGCTATGCGCAAAAGCCTCTTTACATACTTCCCTGAAAGTGCCGTTATGGTTATTGAGGTAAAGAAAATCCTGTTCATTAAAATCGTTACTAACAAGAATGTCGGGCCATCCATCATCATTCAAATCGCTGATCCCTATACCAAGACCAAAATTCAGACCGCTTCCAAAAATGCCTGCTGTATCACTTACATCGATAAATTTTCCATTATCATTTCGGTACAACCGGTTACCGAATTGCGGATGACGGAGGTTTCTTAACCTGGTAGTATTGTAAAACGGAGAATAAAATTCTTTAGCATGGTTTAATAAAAACATGTCGAGGTCACCATCAAGGTCAAAATCAAAAAACGCAGACTGGCTGGTATAAGTACCCGGTGCATCCAGCCCATAACTTGCGGCTTCTTCTGTAAACACAGGTATGCCTTCCTTATTTTTTCCCTGGTTGATAAATAGCTGGTTCGCCCGGTCCGTATCAGATCCAAAGCCTGAATAACAAACATAAATATCCAGCAAACCATCGCCATTTACATCTGCCATATTTGCGCCGGTTCTCCAGGCATTTTTACCGGCAACCGCTGCCACTTCTGTTACATCATCAAAAACAAAGTTTCCCTTATTTAAGTAAAGTTTTGAAGGTGTCTGGTTGCCGGTAAAAAAAAGATCTGTCAACCCATCCTGGTTCAAATCACCTACTGCAACGCCATTTCCATTGTAGTAATACTCATACATCAGAACATTTTGTGCTGCAGTTTCCGAAATCATATTTGTAAAATCAATGCCCGAATGTGCGGCACCGATCTTTTCAAATTGCTTTGCAGGTTTTCCGCAACTACTGAAAAGCAGGTATAAGCCGATGAAACAAGTAATACGGATTAGCGGCATGGAATAAGTTAAATAACGGCTTCAAATTAATATCCCGGGTTCTGTCCGAGGTTTGGATTCCGGTCTATTTCAGTTTGTGGAATTGGTAACAAGTTATATGTTTCCTTGTAGCTGCGTTTTTCCAACTCCTGGATCGAATAATTGAAAGCTGAACCTGATTTTGTTACCCGAACCCTGTTAACCGGCTGGTTGAAATATATTGAACCAAGTTTCCAGCGGCGCACATCCCAAAAACGATGTTCTTCAAAAGCCAGTTCAACTCTTCTTTCGTTGCGAATGCGGTCACGCATCTCGCTTTGCGATAATCCTGCAAGTGCCGGCTGGCCCGAACGCTGCCGAACATCATTGATGGCTTTATATACATTGGCATCAGGTCCTGCAGCTTCATTCTGTGCTTCTGCATAATTGAGCAAAACTTCGGCATAGCGAATATAAATCCAGTCATTATCGCCACCCTGGTAAACCTGGTCTGCAGTAACGTACTTTTCATCGAGCAGTTTTTTAAGACCATAGCCTGTTTTTGTTCTATCGCCATTTGCGGCTTTTTGTGCGTTACCGTCATCAAAAGTTTCCACTACAACTCCTTTCCATGGAGAGCCATTACGAAGTATTGATTGGTCAAGGCGATTGTCCCTGTCTTTATAGGGATCCTGCGGGTTATAACCAGAACCGGCTTCCCCTACCATTTTACCATTTTTCATTTCATAAGCATCAACCAGGTTTTGGGTTGGTGAAAAGCCACCCCATGCACCACCCACTACGTCGGGCGCCTGGATGCTCATAGCAAGTTTCCAGGGCGTTTGCTGGGTTCTGTTTGGCCGTTGGTATTTGCTCGCAAAAATCACTTCATTGTTACCAGCCTTATCAAGAAACAGCCTGTAATAATCGTTATAAAGCGAATAAACGCCGAGATCCATTACGGCTTTCGAGGCGGCTGCCGCTTCCTGCCAGCGGGGTAATTCGTTTGAAGCGTTGTTGATAGGGCTGGCGTAATACAACAACATTCTTCCTTTAAGAGCAAGAGCTGCACCCTTTGTTGCCCTGCCCAAATCAGAAGAAGGGTAAGTTGACGGAAGAAGACTTGCGGCTTCATCACAATCGGTTTTTATCTGTTGCAGGCATTCCAGGTAGGTGTTGCGGGCAACCAGCAAATCGTCTGATACACTCTGTTCTTTTGTTATTAGAGGAACGCCTCCGAAAGCTTTTATCAGGTCGGCATAACAGAATGCACGAATAAAAAGCACTTCACCTTTCAGGCGGTTTTTCAGGGTTGCATTACCCGGAACGCCATCAATTTTTGATAAGAAAGTATTGCATTTCCTGATGACCAGGTAATTAAAAAACCACATTTCCGTTCCGTAGTTGAAATTGGAATTGAGTTCGCCATTATTAAGGTTATTTAAGGTAGTGGCAGTTGGTCCTTCGGCTTCATCTGTTGCCATTGCCAGCATTCCCTGGCCCATCGACCAATCCTGGCCTAAACCGGCATCCCTGCGATCGAAGCCGCTTAACAGGCTTCCATAGATATTATTTACGAACTGTGTTGTTAGTGTCAGATCCTCAAAAACCGCTACGTCGGAGACAAAATTGGTGGGTTTTATATCGAGAATATCCTTGTTGCAGGACCCTCCGAGGATCACCACAAACAGTACCAGGATCAATTTTAATTTATTTGTACTCATAAAGTAATTTTTATGTTTTCTACTTTTTAAGAAGGCCTGATGATTAGAATTGCACGTTTATACCGAAGTTGAATGTCATCTGTTGTGGATAATACCAGCCTGAAGCATTGTTATTTTCAGGATCAACATTTTTTATATTGGTAAACGTTAGCAGGTTCTGACCATTGGCATAAACCCTTACCTGGCTAGCCCCAATTTTGGTTAAAACGGCAGGTTTTATAGTGTAAGCAATTTCCGCATTCTTCAACCGCAGGAAGGTGGCGTCTTCCACCCAAAAACTGCTGGTTTGCTGGTTGTTTCTGTCAGAAATCAACGACAAGCGTGGCAAGGATGCGTCAGGTCTGTCAGGGGTCCAGCGATCAAGCCATTCGCCGGTTACCCGGCCACTGTTATAAAAGGCCCATGCCGCATTCTGAACCAGCAATTGCTGCACTTTAGTAGCACCCTGGAAAAGAAAATTGAGTTCAAAACCTTTGTAATTCACCCCACCCATAAAGCCGTAAGATATTTCAGGTAATGGACCACCGCCGAGATAGGTAATATCATACGGGTCAATTATTCCATCAGGTTTGCCTGCAGGACCGCTGATATCTTCGTACTTAATATCGCCGGGACCAGTTGAATTGGAGAACGCTACCAATTTCGGCGAGTTTGCATAATCCTGCTGGTCTCTATAGATTCCAATGGCTTTATATCCGTAATACCCGTTATTCGGACGGCCTGTAATTTTACGGTTCTCAGGAACATTCGCAGCTTCAGCCGCTTCAATGATTTTGTTTTTCGCAATAGTTAGATTTCCTCTTAAGAAGTAAGAAAAGTCTTTTGTTATTTTGAAATCATGGGTAAGCGTTAGTTCATAACCTTTGTTTTCTACGATACCTATGTTCTCACTAGGTAGTGTACCACCAAAGGTGAAAGGAACTGAAAGGCTTTTTGTAGCCAGGATGTCTTCCCTTCTTTCTTTAAACCAGGTAAAATCTATTCCAAACAAACCTTTCCAAAGCCTGGCTTCGAATCCTACATCTGTTTTGGTGGCGGTCTCCCAGGTTAAATTCTCATTAGCAATAGCACCTGGCTCTAAGCCATTCTGAAGCACTCCTCCAAAGGGATAATTATTACTTACCAGGTTATACCGGTTGTAATATCCAAAGCGGCTTGGAATACGATCACTTCCCAACTGGCCAAGCGAGCCTTTGAACTTCAGGTAATCAAGGGATTTTATGTTTGCAAGAAATGCTTCCTTCGATGCTACCCAACCGAGTGAAATTGCCGGGAAATAACCCGTTCTTTTAGCAGGGGCAAAGTTCTCAGACTGGTCTCTTCTTAAGCTTGCCTGCATCAGGTATTTTCCATCAAAATCATAATTGATACGGGCTGCCGCTGAACGTAAACCGTAACGGTCTTCATTGTCATTTAAAGTTTCATTTAATGCCGGTCCAAAATTCAGGATTTCAAGTGCTGAACTTGTGTAAGAATTCCTGGCTGCATACAAACCGCTATTAGAACTTTCTTTTTGCAGGAACAATACAAGTGCAGATACATTATGACGTCCAAAACGGCGATCGTAATTTACATGACCCTGTAGTTCAAGTGACTTTCCTTCTCCGAAGCTTTTAGACAAAGAAGACAAGACCGGTGCATTGGCAGCGTAAGTGCCATCGGTATTTTTCACATACAATGGCACCCATTTCGACCATCTTTTGTTGTAAGAAAAACTGCGGTCGAATGCCATAACGCCTTTAAGCGACAGGCCTTTTACCCAAGGTATATCCTGAACAAACTGGAAATTGGTAAGTATAACATTATCGGAGTTTTTTTCATAACCGGCGTCTTTGCTTATAAATGCCAATGGATTTGGGTAAACGCCGGGAGCAGCAAGAAAACCATTTTCAAAAATGGCCGGCTGTGTAGGCGGATTTCTCATGGTATGTTCAAAAATGGAGGAAGTACCTGTTGGAGGTGCACTACGGTTTTCCAGGCGTCCGGATATGTCAGCCGAGAACCGGGTTGTTTTAGTTACCTGTATATCCAGATTGGTACGGATATTATAGCGTTTGTAGCCAAGTGAGCTATACAAACCTTTATCATCAAGATAACCCAATGATGTAAAATATTTTACTTTTTCGGATCCGCCGCTCAGGGAAACATTATGCTGCATCCTGGTTGCAGAACCACCCAGCACCAGGCCCATCCAATCGGTATTGGGGTAGGCATCAGGATCTGTTCCGCTTTTAAAAAGTTCCAGCCTTTCGTTGGAGAATTCCGGCGTGGCATTTGGATTATCGTTCAGCTTGGCCTCGTTATAAAGCGTTCCATATTCGTAAGAACCTAAATTGTCCGGAAGGCGGGTAACCTTGTTAACGCCATAGTTAAACGAATAACTGGCGTTTAATTTTCCTGCCTTACCTCTTTTAGTGGTAACCAGGATAACGCCGTTGGCACCTTTCACACCAAAGATGGCTGCTGAAGATGCATCTTTTAAAACGTTGATCGATTCAATCTCGTTTGCATCAAGTTGCGAGAAATCGCGGTACTGGCGAACAATTCCATCAACCACGAATAATGGTTCCATAGTGCCGCCGCCAAAGGTGGCATTACCCCGTATATAAATTTGGGCGCCATCACGGCCAGGCTCACCGGTTGTTTGTTTGGTTATAACGCCGGATACTCTTCCCGTAAGTGCGTTACTAAGGTCACCTACCGGGCTTTGTACCAATTCCTTGGTTTTTAAAGTAGAAATAGAGCCTGTAATGTTACTTTTTCGTTGGGTACCATAACCTACTACCACCACTTCGCCCATAGACGCAGCCTGGTCTTCCATTTGGATGGTAACCGGACCGGAGCCTGTGACGTCGAATTCCTGGTCGGCCATTCCCACGTAGGTTACTTTAAGCGTGCGGCTGTTAGCCGGTAACGATATGGAAAAAGCACCGGTTGCTGAGGACGTAGCCATCACGTTTGTGCCTTTTACCTGGATAGATGCGCCTTCCATAGGGGCACCGGTAGATTTGTTAGTTACTGTGCCTGATACCTGTATAGCCTGGGCCCATGTTTCAGCAACACAAAACACCATTCCTAACAGGAGTAGCCAAGTTTTTAATTGAAATTTCATATGCAGTTGTATTATTTAGAATAGAAACAGGAGAATTGAAAGTGTAAGTACGAATACTACGGTGCCACAAACTTGAACTGGAAAACAGTTCCGTCTTTCGTGCCGGCACGTAATACCATGGAGGTTTCAGTTATAGAGATTATCCGGTAATTGTTCGAGGGAATATCGGTAACTCCAATAAACTTGTCCGGGGGATTGGCTCCTGGAAGTGTTAGGGTTGCAATTCCTTCACCGTCGACGATCGTACTAAACGTGAACGACATGTTGTAGGAACGATCAGTTGCACAGCTATAATTTGGTGCAACATTGCCACCATTAAAGGTTGAACCTTTTGCATCGTAACTAACGCGGTATTCTGTACTGGAAATAGATGTAAATGAGTAAGTATCATCCAATTGGCAATCGGCAAGTGGACCACCGCCATAATAAGTTCCTGGATTGGTTTCGATACCAACAATTATTGCAGCACCAGTAGGGCTGGGCTCAAATTTCCAGGGATGTGCAATCAGCTTTTGAAAAGTTGGGTTATTAAGTTGTGAAGAGGGATCATCGGCCGCTACAGTAACCGTTTGTGTTGCCACGGTATAGCCGCCTCTGCCGTAGGCATAAAGCTTGGCAGGGTAATCGCCTTTTTTTAAATAATAAACGGTGTCGGTAACTCCACCTGCTTTAGCTGCAGACCCATCTCCAGATTCCCATTGATAACGGAAAGCATTTTGGGAGGTACTGGTAAGAACGAACGTGTTAATTTTTCCTGGAACGGGTGCAACGGTAAACGAAGCAGTTGGAACTGTTCCGAGTTCCCCGGATTCTTTATTACAGCCTGTTGCAAACACCAGGCAGCCGGTAATGAATAGAATTCCGGGAAGAATCAATTTGAAGTTGACTTTCATAAGCAATCAATTTTTATGATGAATAGTTAGTTCAGTATGGTTGGGTGAAAATAGATACAACACTATTTGGCAGGAAACAATCAGGTACATCTTTAGTACATCACAGTGTGCAAACCTTCAATTTGATGACTATTTCGACTACATCATCACTACATCAGCCACTTTTTCGTAACAGGTCTTATAAGGGATTGTATAATTTTTAAACAAAACACAGTGCTGAAGTGAAATAGATTCCTGCCAGAAAATAAGATAAAAAGGCCGTGATTTTTTTATCGTATTCTTTAAAATCACGGCCTTTAATGATGAAATATTCTATTAATTAATCAATGTTTAGCGTGGCGCTCTGTTGCAGTTTTCCATCAACAAGCTTAATAATATAATATCCTTTAGCCATTTTACTGATGTCTATTCTTTGAACAGTATTACTTAGGCTTTTATCAAACTGGCCCGATTTCAATAACCTGCCATCGGTACTTAGAATACTATAAGTTGCTTTGCTTCCCCCGATGTTACCTATTGAAATAGAAACTTTGTCTTTTGCCGGGTTCGGGAACAAGGCAAGTTTTAAACCGCCTTTCTCAAAGCTCAATGATCTTATAACTGAAAAACTAACACCGCCATCATGGTCAACCTGCCTGATCCTGTAGTAATTAATACCTGCACCGGGCGTTAGATCATTTACAGCATAAGTACGTTTGGTATTGCCTGAACCTTTACTGGCTATAAAATCAATCTCCGCCCAGTTTTTGCCGTCGGCACTACGCTCAATACCAAAGCCCTTATTGTTTTGTTCGCTGGCAGTACTCCATGAAAGTGAAGTGGTATTGTTTATCCTTGTTGCGGTAAAGTCTATAAATTTTACTGGAAGCACAGTGCCTTTATGGAAATAAATGTTATCGAGATACACTTTACTACCTGCCGGCAATCCCACAAATTTGAACTGAATGATATTGGTTAAAGGAGTGGTGCCAATAGTAGCCAGGTCAATATCATAGCTATTCCATTCTGACCTAACGGGTGTAAGTTGTTTGGCAACTTCGGGCTGGCCCGGAACAATTGGATACACTTCAAAAGTGATAGCGTCCGGTGTCCAGATATCAAGATGTAATTTACTCATTCCGGAAGCATTGATTGGACTGGCGAATTGCACTCCCTGGTAATTAAAGTTTACATACTTCTTTGTTGGATCACCCGCGATATTCACTTCCGATACAACGGTTGATTGACCCCAGTTTGGAAACCATTCTGTTCCTGCTAAATCAGTATAAGCACCACTGAAAAGCGAAATAACGTCAGAGGCGTTGCGGACCGGTGGCGTTGGTGCTGCGGTAGTAGGATCGGAAGGAAGAATTACACCTGTTTTATAGAAATACACATTGTCAATAAAGAAGGTACCGGTTGTGCCGCCTGCAACCAGGAAAAGCATTTGAGACAATTTGTTTTTTCCTCCCAGCGTGGCAAACTCGCTTAATGGAATATCATAGCTCATCCATGTGCCCTGCGTAGGCGTTCTTGTTACATCAGCTTCGGTATTGGATGCGCCAAAATTTACCAGTCTTATTGTAAAAGGCTTATTTGCATCAGGCGTCCAAACATCAATATGTAGAAATCCGAGATTAGTGGCATCAACAAAAGAGGTAATAAATTCAACCCCGGCAAAATGTGCAAGCTGGTATTTTTTGGTATCGTTTCCAGCCACTTGTAGTTCGGTATATTGGTGGTTGCCGCTACTCCAGCCAGTTGACCAGGTATCAACAGGGTTAGCGGTATAGGCATTGCTGAACAGGGAAACTACATCAGCACTTGCCCTGTTTGGTGTTGGCGCAGCTACCGCGGGGCCTGTAACCGCTGTTACATTAACCGTTAGTATACCTCCTGCGTCCACGGCACCCAGTTTGCCGGTAACAGTAGTTGAGCCGGCTGTTAGGGCAGTTCCAGTTCCCGTTCCGTCGAAAGTAGCAACAGCCAGGTTGGAGCTTGTCCAGGTAAAATAACCTTTGCCTACCTGCATTTGCTGGTTTACCGCATTTACAGGAAAAATGGCCGTTGTGCCATTTGCGCTAAAAGTAGCGCCTACTTCTTTGGATTGTGTTTCAGTTGCAAAGGAGGCGGTCGGTATACCAATTACACCACCACCAATATTTTCATATTGTACGTCATCTATCCAGATATTGTACATCCCCTCTCCCGATCCTTCTGCAAAATGGAAAAGGCCAGTTTCTGCAGTTAGTTTTGATGGCACAGGAATTGGGATGATAAATTTTGTCCAGGTGGAGGTTATTGCCAGGCCGTTGCGTTCACCAGCAAACACCGTTGTACTTGCATTATTTCCCAGTCCGGCACCATCCAGCATATAGGGCATATCATTTTTTGCCCAGAATGTTACGGCGTTGTAAGCTGAAAGATTAGTTGGTGCAGCAGATACAAGCGCACCACCGGTATATCCGGTAGTTACAGGAATTTTCAGAGAGGAAGTTCCCGAATGTTTCTGGGAATTGTCGATAGATAAATTATTTACAGAACCTCCGAATGGGGCAAAGGTTACGCCTGCAGCATAATTATCATCGAAAACGATCATCTGTGCCTTTGTTTTAAAAACACAGAGTACAGAGACAAAAACCATTAAGTAAAACTTTGTCATGTTTGTTTATTGCTTTAGTTATTAGAAAAAAGTTTTTTGTAAAAAAATATTAGGATAATTAATAATGGAAAAACGAGAAAATTGTTTACCGGGAGATACCATTTGCTGATCTCCCGGTAAACAACCTGTTTTAGTTTACTATTAATTTCAAAGTATTGTATCCATCCACCTTTACCAGGTAAACACCGGGAGCGGGTTTAAATGGAAGCATTACATTGATCAGATCGCCTTGCTGGGTATATACACCATTAAGAATTCTGTTACCAGTTATTCCGAGGATCTGGACATGTATTTTCTTACCTGAAGCTTCTGCTGTTTTAATAAATACCTGTGTTCCAGTTAAGGGGTTTGGATAGAGAGTTAGAGTTGAATTTTGATCACCAAGATTTACCAGCCTTATACCAAACGAAGTTTTTGTTCCGTTTCTATCAACTTGTGTAAGCCTGTAGTAATTGCGGCCATTTGCCGGTGTATTATCTATAATATTATACACATTTGAATTCGATGAATGAGCGTTTGCTTTTACTGATGTGAAAGCTGTAAACAGCGTCCCATCAATACTTTTTTCGATAATAAACTTGTCACTATCTATTTCGTTTGTTGTAGTCCAGGTAATTGCTATACTTCCTGCCGGCGTTTTTGTTGCAGTAAAACTTACGAGTGTAACAGGCAATACCAAACCAGTACAATTTGTACCAACAACATAAATGTGAGGATTTGCGCTTGAATTGCGTTCACCTGCCGGTGGTGTATTGTACGTAAAGTAGAAAGTGGTTGTTACACCATCAGCAATCGGTTTGCTAAAAGTGAAATCAGTACCTGAAGCTGTCATACCATATCCCGGGAATCCACCATTTCCTTCTTTTATATAAATGATGGCCAGGTTACTGCCTGCAATAGGAGCCAAAGGATGGAAAGTGTAAGTAACTACACCAGCAAGTGTTTCGGCCTTGTATTCATAATCACCACTAACTGCTGTTCCGCAATAACCATTGGTATTTGGTGTATTTACAGAAATGTTTATAGGTGGTGAAGTTGAGGCCAACGCATTGTTATCTGTTGCTTTTGCTTTTAAAGTGTAAGAACCTGCGGCAACGTTCAGCCATTCAAAACTATAAGGTGCAGTGTCATCCATGCCAATAAGTGTATTTCCATTGTAGAATTCCACTTTGGTAATGGTGCCATTGGCATCCGTTGCATCAGCAGTGATGGTGATGGTAGCCGGGGCTGCAAAACTGGCCGATTGTGCAGGAGAGGTGATCGAAATAAGTGGCGCACCACCTACACAAACATCTCCAACGGTATAACTATGAGGAGTAGCGCTTGAGTTTCTTTCGCCGCCTTCAAGCGGTGTGTTGTAAGTGAAATAAATGCTGATTGGCGTACCTTCTGCAATGGTTTTTGTAAACCTGAAATCAGAGCCAATTTTGGTCATAGGATACCCGGGGTATCCGCCGTTCAGGCCTTCCCTTACATAAATCAAGGCGCTGTTGCTACCAAGTATTGGTGCAAGCGGATGGAATGTAATAACCACTTTACCATCTATCGTTTCTGCTTTGTAACTATAATCACCATTGGCAACCGTTCCGCAAAATCCGCCTGCGTTGTTAATGCCTACAACAATTTTTACAAGATTTGAAATTCCGGTGTAACCATCATTATCAGTTGCCTTTGCACTGATGGTATAATTACCCGCTGGTGCATTGGTCCAATCAAAACTGTATGGTGCCGTATTGTCGGTACCGAGCAATGTTGCCCCGTTATAGAATTCAACCTTGCTCACGGTTCCATCGTTATCAGCTGCAGATGCATCTATCGTTATGGTTGCAGGCTCGGTGAAGCTTGCGTCGTTTACAGGTGATGTAATGGTAGCTACCGGTGTGCTTTCAGTGATACCCAAACAATTTGTACCAACTATGTAAGAATGCTTGTTTGCACTTGAATTTCTTTCACCACCGGGAGGGGTGTTATATGTGAAGTAGAAACTAGTTACTACACCATCAGCCAAAGGAGTACTGTAAACAAAATCGGTACCCGCTGCCGACATGGTCGAATTGTTTTGCGCACCGTTTGCAGTTAAATTGATAACCGCATACTGGCTGCCTTCAATGGGAGTTAGCGGGTGAAACCTGAATGTAACAATGCCATTATTAGTTTCTGCCTTGTACTCATAATCACCACTGGCTGCAGTTCCGCAAAAGCCGTTTAAGTTCGGTGCATTTACAACTATTTGTACCGGTGTAGAACTAGTTGAAAGCATGTCATTATCCGTTGACTTAGCGGTTAAAATGTAATTACCCGCTGCAACGTTTGTCCATTCAAAACTATACGGGCTGATTTCATCCATACCTAACAAAGTAGCACCGTTATAAAATTCAACTTTTGTTATGGTACCATTTGCATCAGCTGCGGTTGCGTTAATAGTAATAGTAGCCGGTGTTGTATAACTGCTTCCTTCAATTGGAGATGTTATTGAAACAGTTGGTGCACCCGGCACACATACGGTTCCAACAAAATAACTGTGAGGATCTGCGCTTGAATTTTTTTCACCTGCAGGCGGTGTATTATAGGTAAAGAAGAATGTGGTACTTACTCCATTCGCTATAGTTCTATTAAATGTAAAGTCACTGCCTGAAGCCGTCATTCCATATCCTGCATAGCCGCCACCGCCTTCTTTTAAATTAAGGATGGCGAGGTTACTACCAGCAATGGGCGCTAAGGGATGGAAGGTGAAGTATACTTTTCCGGCCTGGGTATACACTTCATAACTGTAATCGCCGCTGACAGCAGTTCCAGTACAAGGTGCTGGTTTCACAACGATAGCGATGGGTGTAGAAGCAATCACATTATTGTCATTGTCCGTAACCTTCGCTGTTATCGTATAATTCCCGGCAGCTATATTATTCCACTCATAGTTATAAGGGCTTGACAGGTCTTCACCTAAAAGCACATCGCCGTTATAGAATTCAACTTTCGTAACTGTTCCATCAGCATCACCAGCAGTTGCCGCAATCATAACAGTTGCCGGGGCTATTAAGTTGGTGTTGTTTGCGGGAGAAGTAATGGTAACTGTTGGTGCTACACCTAAAACCACTGAAGCATCTTTCCAGAAATAGATATTATCAAGGTATACCCTGCTGCCACCCGGAGTGCCTACAAATTTGAATTGTTTGATATTATTTAAACCTGTTGTTCCAATGGTTGCCAGGTCGATATCATAACTATTCCAGCCTGATACGGTTGGTGTAAGTTGTTTTGCTACTTCGGGCTGACCATCCACGATCGGGTAAACATCAAAAGCGATTGCATTTGGCGTCCAGATATCAAGGTGCAATTTGGTCATTGCAGCTGCGTTGATTGGTGTTTGAAACTGTACGCCCTGGTAATTCAGGTTGACATATTTTTTTGTCAGGTTGCCTTCAATTGTTGTATCAGAAACAACGGTAGACTGTCCCCAATTCGGGAACCAGTCGGTGCCTGCAACTTCTGCGTATGCGCCGCTAAACAGCGATATTACGTTTGAAGCAGTACGGGCCGGTGGGGTTGGTGCTGCGGTTAACGGATAAGGAGAGATTACAACAGGAACGGTATAGAAGTAAATATTATCGAGGTAAACCCTGCTACCACCTGGTGTACCAACAAATTTAAATTGCTTGATATTATTCAAACCCGTAGTTCCAATAGTAGCAAGATCAATATCAAAACTGTTCCAGCCAGATACGGTTGGCGTAAGTTGTTTTGCCACTTCGGGCTGACCATCTACAATTGGATATACATCAAACGTTATGGCATTAGGCGTCCAGATATCAATATGGAGTTTGGTCATGCCCGATGCATTCACCGGCGTTAAGAACTGAACTCCCTGGTAATTAAAATCAACATATTTCTTTGTTAGATTTCCTTCGATGGTTGTATCAGATACAACAGTAGACTGACCCCAGTTCGGGAACCAATCGGTGCCTGCTACTTCTGTATAAGCACCGCTAAAAAGTGATATCACATCCGATGCAGCACGTGCAGGCGGAGTGGGAGCGGCAGTAAGAGGGGAAGCAGAAAGCGGGGCTGGCCTCCAGAAATAAATATTATCAAGGTAAACCCTGCTTCCACCCGGAACACCAACAAACTTAAACTGGATGATATTGCTTAATGGTGTTGTGCCAATGGTGGCGAGGTCAATATCAAAACTATTCCAACCCGATACAGTTGGCATTAGCTGTTTGGCAACTTCAGGCTGACCGGGAACAATTGGATAAACTTCAAATGTGATCGCATTCGGCGTCCAAATGTCAATATGTAATTTGGTCATACCAGATGCATCAATTGCACTGGCAAATTGTACTCCCTGGTAATTGAAGGCTGTATATTTTTTAGTTAGATTTCCCACAATCGTTGTATCAGAAACAACAGTTGTTTGTCCCCAGTTTGGAAACCAATCAGTTCCTGCTAATTCAGTATAGGCGCCACTAAAAACAGATATTACATCAGCTGCATTTCGTACCGGAGGTGTTGGTGCTGCAGTAAGCGGGCTTTCGGACAGTACCGTTGGTGTTTTAAAGAAATGGATATCGTCAAAATAAAAATCAGCGGCTGAAGACGCAGGATCACCTGCAAACATAAAGGCGCTTTTTACAGATAACAGATCAACATTTCTTCCTTCAGAAGGATTTATAAAATCAGTGACCGGTATGGTGACTTCGTGCCAACTACCATCCCTGGTCATTCCATATTTTGAAGCGCCTGCTGGAAAATTCAACCAGCTTTCACCATGTCCTGTTTTAATACCAATCTTAAACTGGCCTGAGTAAGAAGTTTTAAATCGAAATTTAAGAGAACCCGTTTCAAAGCTACTCAGGTTGATATAGTTGTTATCTACACCCATTCCAAACCAATCACCAGCATTGGCATGAACAGCCCATAAAGCATTTCCTTCGAAAGCAACAGGGTTCGATATATTAGAAATGTTATTCCAGTAATAAAGAGTAGCGTTTGTACCGTAGGTTAAAGAATCGGTTACGGGCGTGTTCTCTGTAAGTATGCCGAAGTTGCTGGCAGGATTGTTGTCCGTGCCAACTATCAGTTCATCACCGGCATTCTGCCATAGTTTCACATAATCCACATACATTTTACCAGGCAAAGGGGCCGTAATGGCATTGGCATCGAAAATATTTACATAAGCGCCTCCAACAGCAACGTTTAGTAACAGGTAATGTGGTGTATGAAATTCACTAAGAACAGGATTGCTGCTAATATCTAAGCTGTAATATTCTACGTTATCGAGGTACATTTTAATGTACTGGCTGGTCCAAACCATTTTATATAAATGGTAATCGAGAGAAAGATCTACCGCAGCATCGATTGAAGAAGTGTTATACTGGTGTGCATTTGAATTATTGCTCCAATGAGTGGCAGATGTTATTCTTTTATTTACAAGACCTGCCTGGATAGCACCCGCAGATCCGGCTTCCATCATATCAATTTCGCCGATGCCAGGCCATGCAGGGCCAATGGTGCCAAGCGTCCAAAAGGCTGGCCAGAGACCATTAGCCATATTGGGTAATTTTATACGGGCTTCAACCGTGCCGTATTTAAAATGTATGCGGCCTTCGGTTTTTATACGGCCCGAAGTAAAAGCACTGTTGCCAAAGTTTTCTCTCCTGGCTTCAATCACAAGGCTGCCGGCCTCGGTCCGCACATTCTGGGTACGGCTTGTATAATATTCAAGTTCTGAGTTTCCCCAGCCTAAACCAGCGGCTCGTTCACTACCGTCCCCAAAATCATAGGTCCATGAATTTGGGTTAACAACTGCTGCATTGAAATTTTCTTCCCAAACAAGTGTTTGACCAAATGCCGGCCTGGTGATAGAGAAAAATACGAGTGCAAGAAGAAAAGAAGGAAGTCCAATTGCTTGAAGCAACCTGGTAAAAGAGGAAATTTTTTTCATACAGCATTTTTAAAACGTAACAGTGAATGATCCTGGTAGTATACAGGTTGTGTGCGGGAGATTCAGTGTGAAAGATGCAATTCCGGGTAAAAACCTTTGGGCTTAACCAGGCGGTTTAGAACTAGTTCCTGTTGATAATTAGGGAGAGGATCAAAAGAGAGCACAATTGTTTTAGTGCGCCATATTAATTACAATGAGGCCAGTTGCATCCGTTGGCAAAAGGTATTTGGCAATACATCATTGGCATATAGGGCAGGCAGACAAACATCAACCTGCTTATTAAATACAGAAATTGATGTATGTAAGATGCTGTAGAAACGAAAAAAGAAACCAGGTAATGTGAAGTTTGAATTCATAAGCAATCGTCTTGTTTTGGTGCGCAAAGCGGGCAATCTGTGAAAAGTAAAACTAGGTTCACCTGTTGCTGGTTGCTAATTATTGCACCCTTCATTACTACATCATGTTTAATTAAATACGCTTAAAAAGGCAAAAACAGGTACATCATTACTACATCAACAGGAATTGTCTACTTTGAGCAGGAATTACAGGCTTACCAAATGAATAAACTGCTGCTACTGCTTGTTTGCTTTCCGTTTGTACTATTCGGCCAAAACACGATAGGCTTTCCCGACGTAATTAATTACTCAAATCAAACCTACAAGGCGGGTCTTCAGAACTGGGATATAAAGCAGGATAAGAATGGCATAATTTACCTGGCAAATAATGAAGGGCTACTTAGCTTCGACGGACATTACTGGAATCTTTATCCCTTACCCAACAAAACGGTTGTACGCTCGGTTGAACTGGGAGCTGATAACCGGATCTATGTTGGCGGACAAGACGAACTGGGATATTTTGCTCCCGGCTCAAATGGTAAACTTGCTTATCATTCCTTAATAAATTTTATAACAGCCAGCGATCAGTCTTTTGGCGATGTATGGGATATTGTTTCTTTTAAGAAGGATATTTTCTTTCGAACTCCGAATAAGATCTTCCAGTTCGCGAACGAAACAATGACTGCCTATAACCCATATGGCGAATGGCTGTATATGGGATTGTGCAATGGCATTTTATATGCACAGGATGTCAGGCAAGGGATAACGCGTTTTGAAGACAGGGCCTGGCTGCCTTTAGGTATAAAAAGCGACTTGCCACCAAATGATCCTGTGACCGCAATTTTAGAAGTGGAGAAGGACAGTGTTGTAATCACTACACTTAAAAGCGGTTTATTTAGCCTTTCGAATGATGCTATCATCAAAATAAAAACAGATAATAACGCCTTATTTGAAAGCGAACGGATTTATGCTGCCGCTGTTATAAATGCTAAACAACTTGCACTTGCCACAAATAACAGTGGTATCTATATTACCGATCTAAAAGGTAATATCATTCAAAGCTTTTCAAGAACAGAGAAACTTCAGAACAATAATGTGCTCAGCATATTTTTAGACAACCAGCAAAACCTTTGGCTCGGTTTGGATAACGGTATCGACTTTATTGCCTATAACAACGCTATAAAGCAAATTATTCCAATGGCACAGGATGGGCCGGGTTATACAGCATCAATTCATACGAACCATTTGTATATAGGAACCTCCAATGGTTTGTACAGCGTTTCTTTACAAGAACAGGAAGACCTGAGTTTTAGTAAAGGAAATTTTTCGCCAGTTGCCGGCACCAAAGGCCAGGCCTGGACATTAGCAGTTATTAACAACCAGCTGTTGCTTGGCCATCATGAAGGTGCATTCCTTGTAAATGAAAACAAGGCGGAATCCATTTCGTCACAGCCCGGGTTCTGGAACTTTGTGCCTTTCTCGTCCGGTTACCCGGCTGAGCAGGTGGTTGCCGGTAATTATAAAGGACTTAGTTTTTTTGATTTCAAAAATCAACGCTTTGTATCCTCAATGGAAATTCCGGGATTTAATGAATCGTCAAGATTTGTAACTATCGACCGGGACGAGAATATTTGGGTATCGCATCCCTATCACGGGGTTTATAAGATCTACAAAAAAAATGATGGAAAATATGGCGTAAATACTTACACCGATAAACAAGGCCTGCCCTCTGTACTAAACAATCATATTTATAAGATTGGAAATAAGGTACTGGCAGCAACAGAAAAAGGTGTGTTTGCTTATAACAAGCAGCAAGACCGGTTCCAGGCAGACTCGTTTTACGAAAGATGGTTGGGAGGTAAGGGAATCCGTTATTTAAAAGAAGACAAGGCTGGAAATACCTGGTTTATACGCGATAAAAGCCTTGGTGTAATTGATAGAACCGGTAAAGCACCAGCTGTTATTTATCTGCCTGAACTAAATAATAAAATGCTCAGTGGTTTCGAGTTTATCTATGATGTTGATGAAAGCAATGTGTTCCTGGGCGCTGAAAAAGGCTTTTACCACATTAACTATAAAAAGTATAAAAAAACTTTGCATGAACTTAAGGTGCAGGTTCGTGCTGTTACAATTGTAAATACAAAGGACAGTCTTTTATTTGGAGGCTTTTTCAAAAATGTGAATGAAGAACAGGTTCAGGATAAAAAGACAATACCCCAAATTTCCTATAACTGGAAAACCATCCAGTTTGAGTATGCTGCATCGCTGTTTGGATACCAATCAAACCTGGAATATAGTTTTATGCTAAAAGGTTTTGACGAAACCTGGAGCGAATGGAGTAAGCGCACCGAAAAGGAGTATACCAACCTGCCTGCAGGCAAATACCATTTCATGGTTAAAGTACGCAACAACCTCGGAAATGAATCTGCCATATCAACCTATTCTTTTACTGTTTTGCCACCGTGGTATCAAACAACCTGGGTAAAAATTTTATACTTACTGTTGTTCACTGCCTTTTTGTATGGATTGTATAAATGGCAAAACAAAAAGTTTTTGACACAACAGCAAAAGCACGAAGCCGAACAAAAGAAACTATTGTATATACACGACCTGGAGATAAATAAAACCGAAAGTGAGTTGGTTGCTCTTCGGAATGAGAAACTGGAAGCTGAAATAAATTTTAAGAATTCGGAGCTGGCTTCATCGGCCATGCACCTTTTAAAAAAAGGAGAACTACTTACAAACATAAAAGGAGAACTGGCGCACGTTATGAAAAAGCTGGACAACGAACTAGCTATTTCTGAAGTAAAGCGCATGATGAAAAGCCTTAGCGAAGATGAAAACATCGATAAAGAATGGGAAAATTTCGCCAAACATTTTGATAAGGTGCATAGCGACTTTGGTGTAAAACTGAAGGAAAAACATCCAAACATAAGTGGCAACGAAATGAAATTATGCGCTTACCTAAGAATGAATCTATCTACCAAAGAGATCGCCCAACTTATGAATATTTCCGTTAGGGGGGTAGAAATAAGCCGTTACCGGTTGCGCAAAAAAATGGGCATCCCTTCAGAAACGAACCTTTTTGATTATTTGATCCAGTTCCAGTAGTGAAATTGAGAAGTGATTTATCGTATAAAAATTTGTTGCTTTTTCATCCAGATTTCCTTGTACTGGTCTTTTGCCTCCGCAGGCAAAAAGGAATTCTCGATGAGGCTAAAGACAGCTTCATTTTTTTCAGAAAATCTTCTAAAGCTGTTTTGATAAGATTTTACAGGAATTTGGAGGATCTCCGCCAGTACAACAAAATCAGCTAATTTAATTTTCCGTTTTTTGGCATTAAGTGTTAAGGCAAGTTCTTCCTGGTCGGCAGGATTAACAAGGTTAACATTTAGTAAATCGTATGCAGGGCTAAACCTTATTTCTTTGTCGCCATGAACAAGTGAAAAGTTTTTTAGATGCATATCGTTATTGCCCGATAGGTAGCAAAAAAGTACGAGTTCGAAATAATTCAACACATCTAAGCCGAGATTGCAGTATTTGGCAACCAATTTTCCAGCCTTTTCATAGGATCCCTTGTATTTATTTTCCGTTAAGAACTCTGATAACTGGCACAAATCTTCAATGTGAATTTTCCTGCTGTTTGATCTGTCAAATCGTTTAGCCACATACACTAAATTTCCGTCGGTAGCTTTAATCAATGCATGTTCGCAAGTATTAATTTTAAACAAAGATGCAATGTGCATTGTCAGGTCTTCTGTTTCTGGCATCCATGGAAACAAGTGATGATTAGGTTTCAAAATAAATTCTCCCCATAGGCCTACTATTGTTAGCCTGGGCCGGTCTCCAGATTTTTGAAGTGTTACTGAGATTTTTGGTTGCACGCCGGTTACGGTTATGCGATCATTTACCGATTTTTTTGCAAGTTCTTCCAATATACTTTCGTTTAGTTCGAGTACTGGAATTTCATTTGTGCCGAAAAAACGTTTAGCACATTTAGCATGATATTGTTCATCACCTGCATTCTTATAACAAAAAAAACAGTTTGGCATTTTACTCGTTTGGTTGTATAGTTACAGCTCCGATGGTATCCCGGCAGGCTGCCATTAACAATTCGAACCGGTCGTAGGGTTTCAGTTTCCAATAATTTGTTGTGATGTTCAGCAACCACCCTTCAGGAATTAAGCCATCGAAAAAAGCGAATAGAACTTTGCTTGTGTATTGTTCTGATCGTAAGGGAAGTGTAAGGCTAATTGGCCGCGGATTATCCATGTCCAGGTATGTTTCTGCATACTGAAAAACATAGCCTTCATCCGTTTCTGAAATATAACCAGCGAGTTTATCATTATATAAAACGTTTGCGCTTTTAGCCATTAGCTCCTGGTTTATTCGTTACAGTAAGTTTCGCACCAAACAAGGCTAGAATTTGGTTGACCTTATCCATGCGCATGGAAGTTTTACCTTGTTCAATCTCCCTTATAAGCCTTAACCCTACACCAGCTTTTTGTGACAGATCCTCCTGGGTAAGATTATTTTCCTTGCGTTTCTGTTTAAGGTAACGTGATATCTCCATATTATACCTTTTAGGGTATAAAGATAGTCAATTGAACGACATTATACCTATTTGGGTATAAAACTTATTCTTTCTGTGAAATTATACCCTGGAAGGTATATAGAGATTAATCCTGAAAACCCTGTAATATGATTTTAGTAAAGTTCGACCATCTTTTTAGTCGTTAAGATACAAAATCACATTAAAAGTATGATTTGGACGACCTCAACCCTGTGGCTTTAATTATTTAACTGAATAGACTTTCCTGTCGAACCCGACCCCTGTGATCGTAAGGCTTTTCCAATTTTTGGGAAGCACCGACTTCACTTGAACAATACCGGTGGGTGTAATTTCCAGGCCACCAAAACCCATAATAACAGCTTGTAAAATACCGCCCGCACCAGTAGCGAAATATGGATTGGTTCCACCCTTTGTTTCCGCTATCACCCTAAATGGAGGATTGAGGTTGGGAATAAAAGCATCTTTAAACCAATAATAAGCATTCTCGGCATCGCCCAGGCGGGAATAGAGCAGCGAAAAAACGCCTTGTGTCATTGCCG
>JAZKGP010000027.1:0-23827 GCA_040385845.1 Bacteroidota bacterium
GCCTTACAAGCATACTCCCTATTTTCGCTATGATCAATCGTATAACTATGAAGTATTTAAGTGTTGTTCTATTCTTTATTCTTTGTTCAATATTTTCTATGGCCCAATCCATTCCATCGCCGAAAGATTTTTTGGGTTACGAGATAGGGTCGAAATATACACCGCACTATAAAATAGTTCAGTATTATGAAGCACTTGCAAAAGCAACACCTGCTACAATTAAACTCGAACAATATGGCATCACCAATGGCGGAAGACCACTACTGCTGGCCTATGTTTCTACTGCAGATAATATTTCAAACCTTGAACGAATTCGTACTAACAATCTTCAGCTGGCAGGCATACAACCAGGCGGTGGTACTTTAAACCAAACTGCGGTAGTATGGCTTAGTTATAATGTACATGGAAACGAAACAAGCAGCAGTGAAGCAGGAATGCTAACTATCTATAATTTGCTTACTGATAATAAAAGCAAAGAGTGGCTGAAAAATACCATGGTTATAATTGATCCCTGCCTGAACCCGGATGGCCGTGACCGCTATGTAAACTGGTTTAGCAATATGGTAGGAATTACGCCCAATCCGGATCCTCAAAGCCGCGAACACAGTGAACCATGGCCTGGTGGAAGATCGAATTTTTACAATTTTGATCTTAACCGCGACTGGGCCTGGCAAACGCAGGTTGAATCCCAGGCGCGCATCAAAAAATACAATCAATGGATGCCGCATGTACATGTCGATTTTCATGAACAAGGCATTAATGAACCGTATTATTTTGCACCGGCGGCAGAACCCTTTCATGAAGTCATTACTCCCTGGCAGCGTAGTTTTCAAACCCAGATCGGCCGGAACAATGCAAAATATTTTGATCAGAACGGCTGGCTCTATTTTACCAAAGAAAGATTCGATTTATTCTATCCATCTTATGGTGATACATGGCCCACATATAATGGTTCAATCGGAATGACTTTTGAACAGGGTGGTGGTGGCCGCGGAGGCCTTGCTGTAATAAATGAAGATGGAGATACCCTTACCCTTCGCGACCGAGCCATGCACCATTTTACTACCGGCTTATCAACTATAGAAACTTCATCAAACAATGCCACGGCCCTTCAAAAAAACTTCAAAGCTTTTTTTGATAATAGTATTTCCAATGGTGTTGGACCTTATCAATCTTTTGTGGTGAAGGACAGTGAAAGTAGCAGCAAGTTGTTAGCTGTAAAGAAGTTATTGGATAACAATGGCATTAAGTATGCTTATTCGAACGGAGGGCCGGTAAAAGCATTTAACTATTATAACAATAAAGAGGAAAACATAACGCTTGATAAAGGTGATCTCGTAATTCATACAGCACAACCACAAGGCACAATGGCTAAGGTTTTGTTTGAACCTTTATCGAAACTTAATGATAGCGCAACTTATGATATAACTGCCTGGGCAGTACCGTATATTTACGGGGTACAGGCATATGCAGTAAAAGAAAAATTGGCTGTTACAGCGACAACAACTTCAACGCTACCTGCTACCATGCCAGTAACCAGTGCTTATGGTTATATAAAAAGCTGGACAGGCTTACCTGATGCAAAATTTTTGGCTGCCTGTTTGAAGAAAGGGATAAGGGTACGTATCAGCGAAAAACCTTTTGAAGTGGGTAATAAAAAATATGCTGCGGGTAGTTTGATCTTTATTAAAACATCAAATAATGCCATTGCAAATTTTGATCAAACAGTAACCGGAATTGCCAATGAATTTGGCGCATTGCTGGAGCCGGTTCAATCAGGATTTATGGACAAAGGTTCCGATTTTGGAAGCGGTGATGTAAGAACCTTATTTGCCCCGAGAGTAGCGATGCTTACAGGCGAGACTGTTAGCAGTCTTGGTGCCGGCGAAGTATGGCATTTTTTCGAACAACAACTAAAATATCCCATCACATTAATTAATGCTAACGACATTGCCAGGATTGATTGGAAACGCTATAATGTGTTAATAGTTCCTGATGGTAATTACAGAACGTTGTTTGCCAAAGACAGTGAATTGAAATCGTGGGTGCAGCAAGGTGGAAAGTTGATAGTTATGGAAAATTCAGTTAACCAAATGGCTAATGCCGACTGGGGTTTGTTATCTAAAAATGCGGATGCCGATGACAAGGATAAAGAAAAGCCGGGAGACTACAACCTTTTGAAAAAGTATGCAAATGCTGACCGCGATTGGCTCGTAAACAGTAACCCCGGAAGTATTTTTAAAGTCGAATTAGACAATACACACCCATTGGCGTTCGGGTATCCTGGTTTTTATTATACGCTGAAAAGTGACGATAATGTATACCAGTTTATGAAAGAAGGCTGGAATGTGGGCGTGATAAAAAAGGCCAGCCAGGTTGCAGGTTTTACAGGGATAAAAGCAAAGGAAAAATTGCAGGACGGTGTACTATTTGGTGAATTGCCAATGGGTCGTGGATCAGTTGTATTTTTTGCAGATGATGTATTGTTCCGTAGCTTTTGGGAGAACGGAAAACTGATGTTTGCTAATGCCGTCTTCCTGGTAAACCAGGGTAATAACTTTAGGTAAATATTGAATGCGTTAAAAACAAAAACCCGGTAGTATGTGCCGGTTTTTTGTTTTATTAGCTCTTTGAATAGTAAGAAGATTGGGCCAAAATGCAATGACTTCAAACGCTCAAAACAGGTTGATGCATAATCGGCTTTATAAAATTAGCAAGCTGCAATTATCATATAATGCCAGGCATCTGGTTGAACTATTTGTTTGATGGTAAATCCTGTACTTGTTAGCCAGGTTTTCACATCATTGATGGAAGCCGGGAAATCGAAAGTATTTATATGATCGAAAATCAACTGTTTTTCCGAATCATTCAGCATTGTCCAATTTGAGTTCATATTGTCGGTGTACGCAGCCCGGTACTCAGTCCTGCTTTGCTCAATTGACAAAAAGATATCTGTATAAACCAGGATACCATTTTTGTTTAAATGGTTGTAGCATTCCTGCAATAGTTGTTGCTTGGTATTATCCTGCAAATGATGAATAGCAAAGCTGCTGTAAATGATATCAAACATGCCATTTTCCTGTTGCAACAATTCCTGCATATCACCCTGCAACAAGTGAACGTTTTCTGAAATAAAAGCAAGATTTTCTTTTGCGAGCATAAGCGCCGGTTCCGAGAGATCGTAGCCTGTATACGTTGCAAGTTTCTGGTTTTGTAAATTACTACAAAACTGGCTGGCGTCGCCACACCCAATATCAAGCACCGACAGCCCTGCAGGTTTGTCTCTGGCGTTAATGGTTTTGAAAAGTTCAGTTCCAAATGCTACATGATGCATATAATCATGCTGAATCACTTTTTGGTAAACCTTCCAGTTATCCGTAAAAATTTGAGTTGCAGTTGTATTCATTCCAGGAAAAGTAAACATTTCAATACCGCCTGCAAATAAATGCAAAATAATCCGGCAGGCAGAATTTGCTGTTCGGCCATTCAGGCTTACAAATTCAATAAGTTAGCAGATTACCAAAGTTGTTTTTGATTGGAAAGGGGCGTGCATCATAATGATGATGTAACCTTAACTTCGTCACCCCAACCATAAAATTTTCATGAAGTATATTTTCTATCTGCTGACTTTTATATTATTAATCAATGCTTCTTCGGCGCAAATCCCAAAAACTTATACCTCTTCCGAGCTTTTGCAGCAAATAAAAAAACTAAAAGTATTAGGTAGCGTATTGTATATAGCAGCGCATCCGGATGATGAAAATACCCGGCTGATTGCCTATTTGGCCAATGATAAATTATACCGGACCGGTTACCTGAGTCTTACCCGGGGTGATGGCGGCCAAAACCTGATCGGCGATGAACAGGGAGTAGAACTTGGATTAATCCGGACGCAGGAATTACTGGATGCCCGCCGTATCGATGGTGGTGAGCAGTTTTTCAGCCGGGCTATAGATTTTGGGTTTAGTAAAAGTCCGAAGGAAACCTTCCAGTTTTGGAACAAGGATGAAGTGTTGAGCGACGTAGTTTGGGTGATCCGCAAATTCCAGCCGGATGTAATTATTGCCCGCTTCCCGGAAGATGGAAGAGCCGGGCACGGTCAGCACAGTGCGAGTGGTATAATGGCTCGCCTTGGTTATGTGGCAGCGGCATCAGCCGATTCCTTTCCAGGCCAGTTTAGTAAAGGAGCACAGGTATGGCAGGCTAAGCGAATGCTTTGGAATACTTTTAATTTTGGTAATACCAATACAACCGATAGTACCCAGTTTAAAATTGACGTGAACGATTATTTGCCGATGCTTGGAAAAAGCGTAGGTGAACTGGCAGGTGAAAGCCGTAGCCAGCATAAAAGCCAGGGTTTTGGTGTAAGCCGCCAGTTTGGAAGCTCGCTGGAATATTTTTCAACAATTCAAGGGGATCGGCCCACTAAAGATTTGCTGGATGGCGTAAATACCAGTTGGTCGAGAGTAGCGAATGCCGAGGGAGTTGAAGCTATGATTGATGCAATTATTGCTACCTACAATGCAGCTGATCCCGCTTCAAGCCTTCCGGGATTAAAAAAGTTGCTGCAAAAATTGCGGACGATTAACCCGATGGAATCATGGGTGAGTACCAAAATAGACGATGTCAATAAGTTGATATTGGCTTGTGCGGGCGTATATGCCGAAGCCACCATTCAACAGCCTGCTATACTAGCCGGTGACTCTGTTGCAATTCGTATCAGCGTCATTAACCGCTCGGGGTTTGATGGTAAAATAAACGCGGTAAATGTTGGTTCTGCAGGCAACACTGAAATCAACAAATTATTAGCCTATAACCAATTGTTTCAAACCGAATTAAAGGTTGTGTTTAAAGAGGGTGTAATGGAAACACAGCCATATTGGCTACGAACACCGTCATCCACCGGAATGTTTGATGTAGCTGACCAGCAACTTATAGGAAGAGGTGAAAACAAACCACTTTCAATTAAGATAAACTTGTTAATTGACAATGAAAATTTTGTGCTCGAACAACCTATTCGTTATAGAAGTGTAGACCCTGTTAAAGCCGAGCAGTATAACCCAGTATATATTAGCAATCCATTTTTAGTGTATAACGACCCGGCTATTTTATTGTTTAAGAAAGGTCAGAAAGATTCAGCTACCATCGATATTCATGTAAATGCTTTACAAGCCGCTTCGCTGGAAAAACCAGCCATCATGGTTGTAAGCGATAGCACTAAATTTAAAAACACCTTTTTGCAGCCCTCCTGGAAAATGGCAGTTGGTGACAATAAAATTATTAAGCTTAAAGTCCCCAATTACCTGAATGGATCCGGAAGAGAACTGGACATTCTTGAAACCTCATTTAAACCCGGTGGCAGTTATGGAGATGCAAGTTTTGTAAATGCCCATAGAAATATTGTGTATGATCATATACCCACTCAAACCTGGCATTACCAGGATAAAATAAGAGTGCTGAATATCGATTTGAAAACGGTGGGAAAGAAAGTAGGTTATATTACTGGTGCCGGTGACAGGGTTGTAGAAGCCCTGCAACAAATGGGCTACGAAGTAACTACCTTGCATGCCGGGGACCTGGTGTTTTCAAAGCTCAAACAATTTGATGCCATCATTTCAGGGGTTAGAGCTTATAACGTACACAGTTGGCTCACAAACGGCTATGAAGCATTAATGCAATATGTTCAAAACGGCGGTAACCTTATTGTACAATATAATACTAACAGCAATATTGGTCCGGTGAAAGCAAAGATTGCACCATATGAAATGACAATTGGACGTACCCGCATAACAGATGAAACAGCAAAGGTCGATTTCCTGCTTCCAAAACACCCGGTTTTAAATTTTCCGAATAAAATTGGCGCAAAAGATTTTGAAGGATGGGTACAGGAACGTAGTATTTATCATGCTGAGAAAATGGATAGCAATTTCGTAGCGCCAATTGGCATGGCAGATCCCGGTGAAACAGCCAGTAACGGAGCATTGGTTATGGCACCTTATGGAAAAGGAAATTTTGTGTACACGGGTCTTGTATTTTTCCGGGAATTGCCAGCCGGTGTTCCTGGTGCTTACAGGCTAATGGCAAATATGATTGCTTTGCCTAAACACTAAAGTTGACGTACGATTTATTAAAAAATAAGAAAAAAATAGTAACAGTAAATACTTTAACTGCATCAAAGATTTCTCTGTAAATGCTCATTAGCATAGTAGTAAATTATCACATTATCATATTATTTCCCATATGTTCAATCCTACCAGAAGCCAGTTATTATTTGTTGCTGCCGTTGTAATAGGGTTGGTAATAGGCAAGCTGATCAAAAATTTCAAAATTGCTTTTATCATTACAACTATTTTGATAGTTGCCTTTTCTATTAATTTCAAAAAACGATAATCTTTTCAATCCTGTATTGCCATGCCCGAAAATTTCCAATATATCAAAGAGCCCAAAGCCCGTTACTGGCAGGCGTGGTATGTACTTGTAATCACCGTCTTGATATTGGAAATATTTTTCTTTTTTTGGTTAACGAACAAGTTTAAATAATAAATAATTAGAAGGATAATATTGCGGTAGCCCCCCGAATTGTAAATCACAAATCACAAATCACCAATCACAGATCACTGATTGCTTATGGCCATAATTGACTGGATCATATTGATTACAACGCTTGCGGGTATTATCACCTATGGCCTTTATAAAAGCAGGCATAGTAAAGATCTGGATGGCTACTTTTTAGGCAACAGGAGCCTGCCCTGGTGGATGATATTATTAAGCATTATGGGCACGCAGGCTAGTGCCATCACTTTTCTTTCAGCACCGGGCCAGGCGTATACCGATGGTATGCGTTTTGTGCAATACTACTTTGGGTTACCCATTGCTATGGTGGTTATCAGCGCCATTTTTGTTCCTATCTATCACCGGCTGAAAGTATATACAGCCTACGAATTTTTAGAAGAACGGTTCGATCTTAAAACGAGAACCTTTACTGCTTTTTTATTCCTGGTAAGCCGCGGGTTATCTACAGGCATAAGTATCTACGCTCCGTCAATTATTATTTCTTCTTTATTGGGCTGGAATATTTACCTCACCAATTTAGTAATGGGTGGATTGCTTATCATTTATACAGTTGGAGGAGGCGCAAAAGCAGTAGCGTATACGCAACAACTTCAGTTTTTAATTATCATGACAGGTATGTTTATCGCTGGATACATGGTGGTGACCCTCTTACCTGAACATGCTGGCTTGCGTGAAGCTTTAAGTACCGGCGGACAGTTGGGCAGAATGAATATTATAACCAACGGAAATACGCCAAAAGGTTTTGATTGGAATGATCGCTATAATATGTGGAGTGGTGTAATTGGCGGGTTCTTTTTAGCACTCAGTTATTTTGGTACCGATCATAGCCAGGTTGGGCGCTACTTAACTGCAAAAAACGCCAAAGCAAGCAGGCTTGGTTTGTTGATGAATGGTTTGGTAAAAGTGCCTATGCAATTCTTTATTCTAATAGTTGGTGTTTTGGTATTTGCTTTCTATCAGTATAAACCAGCGCCTGTTTTTTTTAATCAAACATTAGTATCGCAGGCAAAAGAAACCAGCCATAAAGCAGCTATAGAAAAACTTGAAAACACTTATAATGTTTATGCAGAAAAGCAAACAAAATGGATCAGTGTGCCAAATGGTTTGCAACAAAATAAAGATTCCATTGCTGCTAATTTTCAACAAATGCAGTCTGTTCGTACAGAGTATAAAAGCCTGTTGAAAACAGCCGTTCCTGCGGGAGAGAACAGTGATGTGAATTATATTTTTTTATACTTCGTAACACATAACCTTCCAAAAGGGCTGGTGGGATTATTAATTGCTGTTATTATCCTTGCGTCCTGGGGCAGTATTGCAGCTGCATTAAACTCCCTGGCATCCTGCACAGTAATTGATATACATCATAAGATCATACAACCGCAAGGAGACGATGCATCTTCTTATAAATTAAGCTGGCAGTACACTTTGGCCTGGGGGATCTTTAGTGTTGCTGTAGCCATGTTCGCCACAAATATGGGTAGCCTCATCGAAGCAGTCAATATCTTAGGAAGTATTTTCTATGGAGTTATATTGGGCATTTTCCTGGTAGCCTTTTTTGTAAAGTTTATTAAAGGCAATGCCATTTTCTGGGGAGCGATGCTGTCGCAGGTGTTGGTAATTACCGTGTATAATATGCAAATTGTCTCCTTTCTCTGGCTGAATTTAATTGGTGCCGGATTGGTTTTAATATTTAGTGTATTGTTTCAATTAATAAATGGCAAAAATCAACCGGTAAAAAAATCGGAAAAGCTTATTTCCGCCTGATGTCCCGGTGATTTTCAATTCAAAATACTTTTCATCATCTACGGGTTGTCCGTGGTTGCATCCTGTGCCAGTTTTGCATCATCCGGGGTGTGTTCCAATTCCCGGTCGAGAGTATATAAAGCGTCGCTTTTCGCCTGTTCACCACCGGCTATTTTAATTTTATCCAGAAGGCTCAGTGCCAGCGTTTCTTCTTCTGTTTGTTCTTTTACAAACCATTGCATAAAATTCCAGGTCGCCCAGTCTTCTTCCATCAAGCTCAATTTTACAATCGTATAAACAGCTTTGGTATTATCTACTTCATGTTGAAATACTTTTTCAAAACAATTATTAATGCTGGACGGATCATTGGGTGGTGCAGGAATAGCTTCCACTTTAACTGTGCCGCCTCTTTTTAATATGTATTGCAGGATCTTCATCATATGGTTTCTCTCCTCATGCGCATGGCGGAAAAGAAAATTGGACACACCGCCATAACCTTGCCCATCAGCCCACGAGGCATATGACAGGTAAATTTGTGATGCATGAGCTTCCTTTGTCATTTGTGTATTCAGAGCTGCTGACATCGTGGTTGAAAGTCGGTTGGTATCCATTTTAATAAAGTTTTTTTATGCATTTAGTAGCATGCAGTTGATAAAATTGTTTTCCAGTAAATGAAATGTTTAAATCTCAGCTATAAGAGCGTGCCAGACAATTACTTAGATTAAAATAGCTTTAATACCACAAACGAAAATCCCGGATTTTAGACTTCCATTGGAAATTGAAAAATCAAAATGCTTTTATAAATACCGCAAAGAGTCAACTTATTCCCACCTCTCAATAAATAGTTTGAACAATTTAACTTTCAACGATTTTCATACTAGAGCTAAGGCCTATCTTTCCCCCATTAATTATTACTATTAAAAAACCAGGTTATGTTGGATTTTATTATGAGCTATGGGCTCTGGATTTTGTTGCTGCTGTTTATATTCAGCGGGCTGGTAACGGTTAACCAGGGTACTATTGGGGTTGTAACCATGTTTGGTAAATACCGCCGTATCATGATGCCGGGCCTGAATTTCAAAATTCCTTTTTTGGAAATGATTTATAAAAGGGTGAGCATTCAAAACCGTAGCGTTGAACTCGAGTTCCAGGCGGTTACCCAGGACCAGGCAAATGTGTATTTCAAAGCCATGCTGCTTTACAGCGTTCAGAACGCCAGCGAGGATACGATCAAAAAAGTAGCTTACAAGTTTATAAGTGATAAAGATTTAATGCAAGCGCTGATCCGCACTATTGAAGGAAACATCCGTTCTTTTGTTGCTACCAAACGTCAAAGTGAAGTATTAACGCTACGCCGCGAGATAGTTGAAGATGTAAAGGAAAAAGTGGATGTATCACTGGAAGAATGGGGTTATCATTTGCAGGATCTGCAGATCAATGACATTACTTTCGACCAGGCAATTATTGACAGTATGAGTAGGGTAGTAGCGAGTAATAACATGAAGGCTGCAGCTGAAAACGAAGGACAGGCCTTGCTGATCACCAAAACCCGTGCGGCAGAGGCAGAAGGAAATTCAATAAAAATATCTGCTGAAGCCGAACGCCAGGCGGCCCAGCTGCGTGGACAGGGCGTTGCGCTTTTCCGGCAGGAAGTGGCGAAGGGTATGAGCGAGGCTGCCGAACAAATGAAACAGGCCAACCTCGATACCAATGTCATTCTCTTCAGTATGTGGACGGAAGCCATTAAGAATTTTGCTGAAAGCGGTAAAGGCAATGTAATCTTCCTTGATGGTAGTCCTGAAGGAATGCAGAGTACGATGAAACGCATTATGGGAATGATGCAACTGGATGAAAGATCAAAAGGTTAAATGCTATTAAATTCATATAAAAAACAGCGGGTAAAAATATTTTTACCCGCTGTTTACGTACTCAGTATGAACTGTTTGTGTGTAATGAATTGTTAATAGCAAATGAATCGTTAAACGCGTATAATTAAAAACCAGCATCTTCGTTTTAAGAACTAAATAATAAACAGGCATGATCCTACTGTATCAAGTACTTACAGATACAACACAAAGCCTCGCTGCAAATGCAGTGGCAGCAGAACAAAAAATCAATTTGATGGATCTTCTCGCAAAAGGCGGTGTGCTAATGATCCCGCTTGCTCTTTTGTTGATCCTTTCTATTTATATTTTTATAGAACGCTATATCGCCATCAATAAAGCTTCGAAGATCGAAGGCAATTTCATGAATATTATCCGCGATAATATCGTAAATGGCAACGTTTCTTCAGCGCGTGCACTAGCGAAAAATACCGACAGCGCTGTAGCCCGTATAATCGACAAAGGCATTCAGCGCATTGGCAAACCCATTGATTCCATAGAAAAAAGTATGGAAAATGTGGGCAAGCTTGAAATGTATAAAATGGAGCGGAATACAAACATACTTTCCATGGTAGCGGGCATGGCGCCCATGTTTGGTTTCCTTGGTACCATTGTTGGTATGATCCAGATGTTTTACAATATCAATTCATCGGGCAAGTTCGAACTTAATGAAATTGCAGGCGGTATCTATGTAAAAATGATCACTTCTGCAACTGGTCTCATTATCGGTTTAATTGCTTATGTAGCTTATAATTACCTGAACACACAGGTGGATAAAACCGCCAACAGGATGGAAGCAGCGAGTTCAGAATTTTTAGATATGTTGCAGGAGCCGCAACGGTAGTTGATTGGTTAATTAGGGAGCTACAAATACAAGTAATACAGTTTGGGTACAATCAGTAGAATATAACCGAACATCGTTGTGTCACTCACTTGTACAGTTGAAATTCTATTCATCTTCTTCAAACTCTCACATTCATCACTCATCACTCATCACTCACCACTCACCACTCACTACTCACTACTCACTATTCACTACTCACTACTCACTATTCACTACTCACGATTCACGACTCACGATTCACGACTCACGATATGGATGTAAGAAGAAAATTAAAAGCACATGCAGAAGTTCATACAGGAGCTTTGAACGATATTTTGTTCATTCTTTTACTGTTCTTCCTTATTGTTTCAACATTGGCCAATCCAAATGTCGTTAAAGTAGATAATCCCAAAGGGAAGAATGATACCAAAGTCAAACAGACTATCGTTATATCTATAGATAAGAACAGGCAGATGTACCTGTCGCAGAAACCAATAATTATCGATAGTCTTGAAAGTGAATTACGCAAGGTTTTTGCCAATAAAAGTGATACGCCAGTTGTTGCTTTAAATGTAGACACGGCAGCTTACTATGGCGACTTTTTTAAAGTGCTGAACGTGGCAAAAAAGTTGAAAGCAAAAACAGTGGCCAATATTAATGGCAATTAAATTAAAACAGCTTTCAGCATCCTTTCATTGTCAAATAAGTCTTTTTTCAGTTGCGTTTCGTAGCCCATAGCTACAAACATTTCCTGGGTAGCATTTGCAAAATCCTGGTGGCATTCAACAAATATTGCGCCCTCTTTTTCAAGGTGTTTTTTACCAAATGCTGCTATCTTCCTGTAAAATAATAGCGGGTCTTTATCGGGAACAAATAAAGCCATAGAAGGTTCCCAGGCTGTTACATTTTTATCCAGTTTCTCTTTCTCATTAATGGGTATATAAGGTGGATTCGATATAATCACTTCATACTTGGGCAAAGTATCCCAACTGCTTTCTTCTAAAAAATTCATCAATATAAAATGGATGGAACTTTTTAAACGTTCAGCATTGTTATGGGCGATTGCTAACGCAGGTTCACTAACGTCGATGGCTGTAACGGAGCTTACTGGCATTTTAGATTTTATTGCAATAGCAATGCAACCTGATCCGGTTCCGATTTCAAAAACCTGTTTACCCGCAGATTTCTCTTTACAGTATTCTACTACCCAGTCAACCAGTTCTTCTGTTTCCGGTCTTGGAATTAATACACTTTCATCAACATAGAATGCCAGGTTTTTAAACCAGGCTTCACCAAGCACATATTGCACCGGCCGATGTTTTACCAGCTGCTTCAGAGCACTTGATATCAATTGCTTTTCATGTATAGTTAATACCCTGTGGCCGTTGGATTTTATGGCCATTCGGTTTAACCCGGTATAATGTTCCAGTGCCCAATAGCTGATCGTATTTGCTTCTCCTTTTGAATACAATTGCTGCAACTGTTCACTTAGATACTGGTATTGTTCTTTAACCGTCATGAGACCGCTAAGGTAAGCCATCATAAAAAAAGCACCAGGTATTCTCACCAGTTATCTTTGTGGAAACAGTATGCTTACTTCACCTGGAATATTTATGCAACGTTGCATTGAGCTGGCAAAGCTTGGTGCTGGAAATGTGGCACCAAACCCATTGGTAGGTGCCGTGTTGGTATACGGCGAACGGGTTATCGGTGAAGGATACCACATGCAATACGGCCAGGCACATGCGGAAGTAAATTGTATTAAGAATGTTTCCGCCGCCGATAAGGAATTGATCGCAGAAAGCGACATGTATGTTTCTTTAGAGCCCTGTGCACATTTTGGTAAAACGCCCCCCTGCGCCGACCTATTGATACGGCATAACATTAAAAAAGTTTTTGTTGGTTGCCGCGATCCTTTTGAAGCAGTAAACGGAAAGGGAATTGAAAAGTTGCGTGCTGCCGGAGTAGAAGTAATTGTTGGCATTTTAGAAAAGGAATGTATTGAACTAAACCAGGCTTTTTTTACTTTTCACACAAAAAAGCGGCCTTATATTATTTTAAAATGGGCTCAGTCAGCTGATAATTTTATTGGAGGCAGCAGGCAGCAGGATGTTACGCAAAGAGTGTTTATTACAAATGATATTACTAACAGGATGGTGCACAAATGGAGAAGCGAAACGGCTGCTATTTTGGTAGGAACGGAAACGGCTTTAAAGGATGACCCATCGTTAACAACCCGTTTGTGGAAAGGCAACAATCCTGTAAGAATTGTTATAGACAGATCGCTGCGTTTGCCTGGAACGCTCAAGCTATTTGATCGTTCGGTACCAACCATTGTTTTTAATGATCTAAAATCATCGGGTGAAAAAGAATTGATGTATTATAAAAATGACAGCACAGGTAATGGATTGCAAACGGTATGTGATGTATTGTACCAGGAGAATATCAATAGCTTAATGGTTGAAGGAGGCGCAAAGTTGTTACAATCGTTTATTGTAGCTGGTTTATGGGACGAAGCAAGGATTATAACCAATAGAAGATTGTTGTTACATGAAGGTGTGCCGGCGCCAATGTTAAATACCGGAAGTATTACTAAACGTGAAAATTATAGGGAGGATGAAGTGGTATTCATAGTTCATGGTTGACAGTTTATAGTAATACAGGTTTAGATCGTGGGATTTAGAAAAGTTTTGTACTTTATAAATCAAAAATCATACATCAGAAATCATAAATCATAGCGTGGATTATTACAAGACAATAGATAAGGAAGGTTTTGCAGAATTCAAGGACAGGGGAAGCCGCTTCCTGGCATATGCATTTCCAATGAATGTAGTGGAAGTTTTCAAAGAACGGTTAGCTGGTTTAAAAAAAGAGCATCCGAAAGCGGTACATCACTGTTTTGCCTATCGTATCGGTCTGGATGGAAACAATTTTAGAAGCAGTGATGATGGTGAACCATCCGGCAGTGCCGGCAAGCCAATGCTTGGTCAACTCGATAGCCGGGGATTAACTAATGTAGGAGTAATAATTGTAAGGTATTTCGGCGGTTCCCTGCTGGGTGTGCCGGGTTTAATTAACGCATACAAAACAGCAACGGTACTTGCATTGCAGGTAGTGCCTGAAGTTGAAAAAGCAGTAGAGATTAATTATAACATACAATGTTCTTACCCTTTGCTAAACGATGTTATGATTATTTTGAAACAATACAATTGCACGCAACTTTCCATTGAGCAAAGTTTGTTTTGCAGTATAAATACAGGCATTCCACGTAACCGTGTAGACCAGGTAGTTCAAAAATTGAAAGACCTGCATGGTGTAGAAATTACCCTTGCTAATTAGTATCTTTTACTCCCCGTTTTAAATTGGTTACCATTTTTTAAAAAAAAGTGAGTGACGAAACCTTCAGCTTCGATCACTCACTACTCACCACTCACTACTCACTATTTCACCTTCACCCGAATCCCTTCACTATGGCTGCTAAATTCCGGCGCATACATGCATTGAATGCTGCTGATCCCATTGCTAAAGTTTCCGGTATGCGTTACCAATAAATTATATTCAAAAACATAAGTTCCTTTGTTCAAATAACTGATAAAGAAATTGGTACTTGCATCTCTTGTTGCTTCATAATAGCCTAATCCATCCTGGTATTTATAACTACTTAAAACATTCACTGGTTCAAAGCAACTGGCACGCATATCCTTTAAATGCACGTATTCAAGATTGCGATCTGTGCGTAGTTCAATCCGTACTTTTACTCGATCACCAACTTTCAAAATATCGTTATCATTTACGGGTGTAATTACCGGGCCACGATCGCTGTTTCTTTGAATAAACAATTGCTTCTTTAAACTCATTGGAGTTGCAGCAGTTGTTATCTTATCAAGATCTTCAAAGTATTGCCAGTAGATACTGCCCCAACTTGTTGATTGGTTGATTGGTTGATTAGTTGATTGCACGGCCGGAACGACTTTCACAGAGATATTACCCATTGCCGGGGTTACTTTTTCACCGCTGATCACTTCTTTAAAATACCCGCTTCCTGCTTCTGTTTTAGCAGGTGCAAGTATTGTATTTCCAACAGTAATAGAGACAGTTGGTTCTGCATTCAGCCAGTTTGTTCCCTGTAATAAAAGTGCATAACAAGCTTCGGCAGTTGCTTTTGTGCTCCGCCAGTTTTGTGTTTGCTTTTGTTTGAGCAGCCAGGTTTTAAGATCATCCACTTTCGCTGTGTTATTTTCTATTTCACTGTATGCTTCGATCAGCAATGCATGACTTTCAATAGGTGCCTGCCACCAGTAGTAGCCACCTGTATTAAATTCTTTCCAGTACATGCCAAACTCTTCATTTGAAATACTGTTTTCAGTTAAAGATTTTAAGATGGCTTTCGGTGTGGTTGCATCTTTTATTCTATGCAGTGCAATCGCAATCATCCCCTGGTCGTATTTACTTTGTGTAAGCCAAAATTGTTTGGCTTGTGCTGAATAATAGTTGAAGGCTGTTTTTGATTTTTCTGCTATCTCATTACCAGAAAAAAAACTACGCATGTATAAATATTGAATGGCAATAGAAGACAAATTATTTTGCTTAAGATTTGACTTGAATTTATTTAGGTTGTCGTAATCTTCCTTCAGTCTTGCATCGAGGTAGGGCAGTGCTTTTGCAACTATTTCATTCAGTGCATTTGTTTGCGCAGTGGGCCATGCATTTAATTTTTGTAAATGACCAATGCCCGTGATAATATATTGCGTCATATACCGGTCATCAGGACCACCTTTGAACCATACAAAACCACCATTGCTGCTTTGAAGCTCTTTTAATTTACCGATAGCCTTTTCTGCTTCATTGCTCATGCGAACCATATCAAATAGCAATGCGATATTTTTCTTTTGTTCGGATTCGTTTTTTGCCTGTAAAACCCAGGGTGTTTCTTCCAGCAAGGCTGCTTTTAATTCAGGATTTTTTTGCAGGTTGCTAAGCAATGCAGCGGTGTCAACATGTTTCCATTGATCTAGCACAGCTTTAATTTTAGGTATGCTGCCAGCAATTTTAGATGCCAGCGCATTTGCATAAAAGCGGTTCCAGGTTTGCTCTGCACAATCGTAGGGATACTCCATTAAATAAGGTAGTGCCTGCACAGCATACCAGGTTGGATTGCTGGTGTATTCAACCGTTAAAGATTGGTTGTGTAATGATTTGCTGTTACCAGATTTCAGCAACTTATCCCAGGTAAAATTTTTGCTATTGATACCCCGCATGTTTATGGGAAACGACTCAGTTACCAGCATACGGTTCGTTAACACAGGTAGGGCCATTTCTTCACCATCACTTACATTGCCTGCCTTTGCAATTATTCGATACATCAATGCATCGGTGTATTGCATCGGGATAATAACAGGAAAGCTAACCGCAATACTTTGACCTGCCGGTATACTGATATTTTGAAGCTTGCTTTTATTTTGAAAAACTGTATCTAACGGTTCAAGGGTTGCTGCATTCAGCAATTGCAGTTCTGCGGTTCCATTTAAAATGCCACTGGTTAAATTTGCCACTTTAGTTACCAGCACAAGGCTATCACCCTGCCGAAAAAACCTGGGTGCATTTGGTTGTACCATCAATTGTTTCTGGGTTACAATTGTTTTGGTAGCCAAAGCAGTACTCAAGTCTTTTGTATGGGCGAGTGTTTGCAATTTCCACTGCGTTAAAGCTTCGGGTATGGTGAAACTGAATTCTATTTCGCCTTTTTCATTGGTATGCAAATCAGGAAAAAAGAAAGCTGTTTCATTGAAGTTTTTACGAATTTGAACGGCTGAATTATCTGTGACTGGTTTCTTTGTTGGTAATTCTTCTGCTTTTTCTTCTGTGTCTTTTTTCTTTGTTCCATAACCTACTGTAACTACTTCACTAAGCACCTGCGTATCTGCCATCGACATTTGTGGAGCAGCCATCTCTGCATCTGAAATTCTACCGGAAGCCATGCCTCGAATCCTGATATTACCATTTCTTCCATACCGGTTCACCGTCATTAGCTGGTCATAGCGCTTATCATAATTTTTATAAGTACCTGCTTGCCATGTTTCATCCCGGCTTGCCTGTGCCAGGAAATTATTCCGGCCATTCCAGCTGTTTAAAAAACCGTTTCTATGCCAGATGTTAAGACCTTGCCAGGCATGCGGTGCAAACTGGTCGAGGCTTGCGTCGTACATACTTGCCAGCATTTCAGCGGCTATAGCATCTCCTTTATAACCGCTAATTTTTACCTTCCATTTTTCCTGCTGGCCAGGCAACAATTTATCCCGGAATGTTTCGAATGAAATATTTAATGCCTTATTTGTCCATGGTACATCTACCATCCAGTTGGTGGTATAAACACGATTGTCTTTTATGAAAAAGCGGTTCACGGAATAACCACCACGATCTGCTTCTGTGGTTGAAAAATTAAAAGTGGTTAGCTGATTTGACAGCGTAAGAAAGTCGAATGCTGAAAGCTTTTTTTCATCCTTATTTTCAGATGCTGTTTGCTTTGTAATTTGCTGCACGATAAATACATCTGTTGCTGAAGTGCCTTGTAAAAAGATAGCTTGCTGGCCAGGCTCAACAGTGCCTTTTAAAGTTGCAATGTTATTATAGGAAATTGCCGGTAATTGTTTTTTGACGGGGTCACTTACAGCAAACCATTCAACCGCCTTTACTACATTACTATCCTTGTCTTTTGTTACTACTTCGATGGTATACCAACCCGCTTCGTAAGCAGGTTTATCTAGTGCATAATTAATTGTTGCTCCAGTGGAAAAACTGCCTGATTGTACCAGTTTACCTTTTTGCCAGTTGTGATAATCTCCTTCGTTTTTATATACATCATACGGAAAGTTTTGAATGTATTCGGCATAGCTCATTATCGCCGTATCAGGCTGCTCCCAATAACGTTCGCGTATTAGTCTGCCTGGTGTTTTTAGTTTGTAAATACTTACCTGCACATTAGCAGTAACCGGTACTCCATTCAAATTGGTGGTGTTGATCGTAATGCTTTTCAAACTATCCAATATTTGTGCTGTACCACCCGGAACGGAAATAGTTGCAATCAACGATTTATAACCAACGGACACTGTATTGCTGCTGCTTCTTGTTTCACCATTAACATCTGTTATGTCAACATCTACGGTATAATCAAAACTGGGATCCAGTGCTTTGTTGGTGCTTAGATCTGGTATCGCTTTAAAGTTGATAACAAATTTTCCATCGGCGTCAGTAGTTGTTACGCCATTGGTAATTTCCATTTCTTCGCCCCGGTTGTAAGGAGGCCAAATTGATTTAGAATATTGCCAGAATAGCCAGGGGTACAAATATTTCGTTACCCGGTGTACCCTGTATTTAACTGAGGCACCATCAATATTGTTACCTGCGTATGCTTTGGCTGAACCTATTATTTGGATACTGTCGTTTAATTTGTAACTATTTTTCAGGGTATCAAACGCCAGGTAAAATTTCGGGCGTTTGTATTCTTCCACGTTAAAACTGGCAGCAGAATATTGTTGCATCACTACCCTTATTTGAAAGTTTCCCGTCAGGCCTGTTGCAGGTAATGTAAACTTGCCGTTAATGCTGCCATACTCATTTGGAACCCGGTGCATGGTGTCTGCAATTTCACCGTTTGCATTTATCAATTCAATAGTAACAGGTGTTTCTGTTAAAAATAGTCTGCTGTCTTTATTTGCGTTCGATCCCGCTTCAGGTGGAATAATGCCAATGGCTTTGAAATATACCAGTTGCCCGGGACGGTAGATACTGCGATCTGTAAAAATATAATAACGGGCCGACTCCCGGTCATTAGCGACTGGTGCCAGTTTTTCGGATCGGTAAAAACGCTGGTAGGGTAATTGGTCCGTTAGAAACAGGTGATCAGCTTTATACGTGATTTCAATTCTTAAGCCTGAATTATCAGGTGTTTTTGATTCAACGGGAATTTTTATATAACCATTTTTATCTGCAGTAAGCAATGGTCCACGGTTCAAGATGTTTTTTCGGCTGGTATATTCATAACGTGTATACCAGGTTTGAACTTGTGCTCCGCCCAATGGTTTGCCAGTAGTTCGGTGCAGGATAAAATATTCTGAACCATTGTTTACAAAACTAATATTACTTACATACAATTGTGCCGAAGCCATCGCGTTATTTCCTGTAGTAAAGTCGCTGCTTTTTGATGCAAACAACAGGTATTTTCCAACAGGCAAACCCTCAATTTTTATTTCTGTACTATGATCTCTTAAATCATCAAATACCGGTAATGGTTGTTGCCAGCTTTTAATTGTTTTGAACTGCAATAATTTATTCCAATAGCCATCCTGCGAATTATAATAATTTTCTTCTAATTGCTTTTCAATGCTGTCATCAATTTTGATCAAACGCAGGAAAATAGCTTTCGTGTTTTTATATTTTACAAACGTTCTGAATGGCTCGTTAATCGTATTTACTTTTTCAACTTGTAATGAAAGTATGGGTTCGTTCAATTGAATTAAAAGATTAGACGCATTGATTCCTCCTTCGCTGGCAGGAAATCTTTTAGCTACTTCGCCAGCAATGCGTGCTGCTTGTTTCAATGCATTTTTATCCTGTTCACTGCCTGTTAATAATTGGTAAGCATCTCCTTTTTGTTTCCACCAGGTGGCTAGTAAATAACCAGCTTGCATACCTTCGGGGATGTTGCCGTATTGCGTATATATCTGTTCGAGTGCTTCCCTGAATAATTGGTCTTTCCCTTCATTAACGCTGTTGCTATGTGCATAAACCACTCTTTCAATATCCACATCAACAAGAGCTGCCTGGTCTTTGTCGTTCAGATGAAAACGCAGCAATTCCTGGAACAACCTGATTGTAGCCAGCTTAGAACTGCTTGTGTCTTTGCTACTATAATCATAACGGGTAAATATTTTGGCAGGGGCAAGATTCGCCTGGTCATTTAACAAAAATTCGTAAGCTGGTTTGGTAATTTCAATCTCGCCGGTTTTATAATAATCCAATGCTTTGTGCGACAGCAAGTCGTACAACGTTGGACGTAGTTTTTGCTGGTTGCCTTTTATAATGATAGCATTAAACCGGCTAAGATTTGTTTGCTGCAGTAAGGCTGCATTTTGCATTGATGCGGTGTAATGAGCATTGATCATCCGATGAAAATCTTCCTTTGTCCAGGTTTCGGGATCTGTTTTTATGAAGTTGACAGTAGTACTGCGTTCATATATTTTCCAGCGTTGTGTTTGAAAATAATTGTAGTATAAATCAGCGATAATGCTATGTAGTATTTGTTTGGCCGGTTGTTTGGAAACAGCAATTTCGTTCTCAAATGATTGAACATTCTTAAACCAGTCGTTTTCTTCTACTTGCTGAACCAACTGGCTTTTATAAACCAGCGTTTTAACCAATTGAGCATCATGGCCTTCTTTTTTGGCTATTATATATAATTTGTTTACTTCATCCATAGCCGATTGTGGAAGACCTTTTGTTATAAGGTCGTCGATCTTTTTCCATGCTATTTCATAGCCCGAAGTATTTTGCGCCATAATTGGTAATGAGAAAAACAATGTGAGAAGGGTGAGCAGGTAAAAAAACTTATTCATCATGATTGGGGTGATTTGCATTTAATAAAGCCTTGTGTTTGCAATTAGATGTTTGAGGTTTCAAAATTGCACAAGTAAAGGTCAATGGTTTGATAACTATTCTGTTAAATAAAATGTTTCGGTTACTTTGGGGCTGTGGGCTGAATAGCAAAAACCAGCATTTGACCGGGCTGGCACCGGGTAGTGGCCGCAGCCGCACATGCCCGGCGCAGGGGCCAGCTACCACTGTGCCATCCCGCAGCCGCCAGGCAGTATTTCAATAACCGGCAGCGATGATGGTGCCGGGTGATACTTGCCGAAAAATGGCTTGCTGATAATTGTACTTCTGCTGAAGGGATGCCGGATGCGGCAGGTGCCACGCCTCGTGGCAGCCCAAAGGGCCTGGCCTGCCACAGCCGGAACAAATGTTGCCGGAAGGTATTCAGCTGATAGCCCAGGAACGTTCCGTTCAAACTTTTTGTAGCCGCTATTCTTAATTTATTTGTTTCTTTATTTTAAATGATAGCGAAGGACTTACAACTGCCAGTAAAAGATCACCAAAAGCAGGAAAACCATGTTTAAACAATTTGAATGGCGCATCCTGTTCCGGGTATTCCTGTTATGCCTTACCCTTTTTGTAGCAGCGTGGTTGATCTTAACTTCCAGGGTGATTTTCATCGTGGTGTTATCTCCATTAATTATTTACCAGCTGGTGGATTTTTATAAGTTTCACAAAAAGGCCCACGATGAACTGGCACAGTTTGTGGAATCGGTGCATTACCGTGATTTCAGCCGCTATTTCGATGTAAAACATGCTCCACCCGACCTGCAGCCACTGCGGGAAGGTTTCAACGAGATCAACACCACTTTTAAAGACATTAGTAAAGAGCGCGAAACGCAATACCAATACCTGCAAAAAATATTGGAACTGGTAAATACAGGTATTTTATCGTACGAGGAACAATCGGGGGAAGTAATCTGGATGAATGAATCGCTGAAACGCATGCTGCAGTTACCTTACCTGAAAACCATTCATTCGATGGCGCGAAGGGATAATGAATTGTACGAGCATGTAATTGCACTTCGTCCGGGTGAAGGAAAAATTGCCACCATTCACCTTGATAAAAACTCGTTTAAGGTGTTGCTGGCGGTTACCACATTTCAAACAGACGGAAAGAAGTTCAAGCTGATTGCGTTTCAAAATGTGAATGAAGCTCTTGATGAAACAGAATCGAAAGCCTGGCAAAAATTGCTAAGCGTGATGACGCACGAGATCATGAATTCGGTGGCGCCTATTTCGTCTCTTGCAGATACCCTGGTAAGAAGATTACAGGAAACTATTGAAAAAGCCGGGGATGACGCTGGCGACCTTGAAGATCTTGAACTGGGAATTGATACAATCCGTAGAAGGAGTGAAGGATTGTTGCGTTTTGCTGAAACTTATCGTAATCTCAATAAAATTACCAGCCTGAATTTAAAGCGGGTATATGTGCGGGAATTGTTTGGTAACCTGCACCAACTGATGCATCCAACACTCCGCCAAAAAAATATTGAGCTCGAAATAATTTTAAAAGAAACGGACCTGCAATTGGATTTGGATGTAAACCTGATAGAACAGGTGTTGATCAACCTTTTAGTAAACGCGATGGAAGCGGTTAAGGAAACAGAGAATCCCAAGATCGGGCTTTCGGCTGCTACTGGTTCTAACAATAAAGTTTTGATCTATATCAAAGACAATGGAACTGGCATGAGCGAAGACCTGCTGGATAAAATTTTTGTACCCTTTTTTACCACTCGTAAAAACGGCAGCGGGATTGGCCTCAGTCTTTGTAAACAAATTATGTTACTACATCATGGCAACATAAAAGTGCAAAGTGTAAAAGGGAAGGGTACCGAGTTTACATTGGTATTTACCGGGTTGTAAACGGGTTGTTACATAAAAAAACCGGCAATAGCTTTTTAAAGCAGAAAGCCGGAGTTCTTTATTTTTTCAATACAATACAGGAAATCAATACTGTTGGATCAGGACTTCTTCCTCTCTTTTCCAGCCTATTTTTTCTTTCACATCATGAACAGATTCAATGTATTTGATCTTGTTCATCTGGATGGTCCAAATTTCACCGGGCATGGCACTTGCATATGGATGGCGGTTATAATAGTGGTAGGCTGAATTGGAATGAAAGGCGTGATCGTCAGCTACTCTTACCCCTTCAAACTGAATTCCTTTGATATGTGCGTGGTGCACTTTATCGGGTAATATGGTTCCTGAAACAACCGGGTTGTTTTTTAAAATGGCAGCGTGTTTGGTGTCTTCGGGAGATTTAAAATAGAGCAGTCCTTCAAAAATATTGAATGCGTAGAAAATAGTAAAGGAGTAGGGGTTGCCGTTTTCGTCTACGCAACTGATACTGCTGCAGGTTTGATGTTCGATAAATTCCCTGATTCTGTTGTTCATAACGTTGTTGTTTTAAGCGGGCTACAACCATAAAACGTGTGTTTGGTAAAGGTGGTTGCCCTATTAAGTGTTAAGGAAAGAACTGTGATTTTTATCGCAACTTCAAAATGTTCGGGGTTGATTATTGACACCCATCACACATAATTTGGAAACGATATGTATTTTACGGGTGTGAAGCTAGTAAGCGGTTGATTTTAGAATACTTACACACATCAGGCTGCGACATGATTTTGGACAGGTGAAATTTTCGGCTTAAACTAAAGCTGTGGAGAAACCCGGGTCGAACCGGTGACGGCTTGCTATAGCGCTACGGTATGGCGACAAATACAAGGGAACACTGATAAAAGAGATAATGCAGATAAAAAGCAGTGATCAGTTTTCTGGAAGCAGAAATATTCGTGTGGAAGACCTTACAAGCACATTTCGGGTTTACATTTTATCGTTTGACCGATAATTAATCCGTGTTTATCGATCCAATCCAGCATCATCCGTGTTCCATCCTTCACTTAACAGGTGTGTCCACATGTTAGCGCTATAGCGGGGATCGCATTAGCAGCTTCCCCAAAGAGATAAAAAAAGCCACCCGAAGGCGACATTTAAAGCTGTGGAGAATACCGGAGTCGAGAGTTGTCGGAACGAACCGGTGACGGCTTGCACCCCGCCAAGGTGGGGAGTGCTCCAGCCAATTCCCAAAACAAAAAAAGCCCCGAAGGCGACTTTTAAAGCTGTGGAGAATACCGGAGTCGAACCGGTGACCTCT
>JAZKGP010000028.1:0-57266 GCA_040385845.1 Bacteroidota bacterium
GAATGCCGCCCTGTCACGGCGGAGGTCGCGGGTTCGAGTCCCGTCCGGTCCGCAGAAAAGGATTATCAGTAATGATGATCCTTTTTTAGTTTTGCCTAGTCTGAATTCTTTTAGATGGTTTTCAGTCGTTTATAACGACCAACACATTTTCAGCCTTCCTATCTTTAATTCCTGGGTAGACATTTTAATCGACCAAAAAGTTTATACCGTGAATTATAAAACGAAATGCCATGACATCAATAAGCCATATCTCCCGGAGAAATTTTGTGAAAAATGCGACTTTGTTAAGCGCCGGTAGCCTTTTGATGGGTAAAAACCTTTTGGCTGCTCCTTCTTCCAGGTATAAAATCGGCTTGCAACTTTTTACGATTCGGACTCCGCTGGCTAAAGATCTGGTCGGTACCATAAAAACGGTTGCCGCAATCGGGTACCAGGATTGCGAAACCTATGGTTATAACCCCGAACAAGGCAACTATTATGGAATACCTGCTGCCGATTTCAAAAAATTGCTTGGTGATAATAACATGATCACAACGAGTGGTCATTACGATTTCACGAAATATTTCGATAAAACAGCAGATGATCTTATGCGCTTTGTAGATCAATGTATCGAAGGAGCACATGCACTAAACCAACGCTACATAACATGGCCCTGGCTGGATCCCGCATTCAGAACCCTGGAACATTTCCGGCAATTGACCGGAAAATTAAATAGCATCGGGGAACAGGTAAATAAAGCAAACCTTGGGTTCGCCTACCACAACCATGATTTTGAATTTGCCGATCATAATGGGCAAAATGGCTACGAAATTATTATGCGTGAAACTGACCCTGCATTGGTAAAACTGCAAATGGATCTTTATTGGGTGATGCATTCATCAAAACTTAGTCCTGCAGAATTATTCAACAAACAACCCGGTCGTTTTGTAATGTGGCATATAAAAGATATGGACAAAATAACACGTGATTATTCCGAGTTAGGTAATGGCTCAATCGACTACACTAAAATTCTTCCTGAAGCGGCTAAAGCAGGACTTCAATATTACTATTTAGAACAGGGTGGCAACTTTGCAAAAAACCCTATACAAAGTATTACAGATAGTGCTGCTTATTTTAAAGCTAACCTGGAGAAATACTTTGTGTAGTTTGACGTCTTTTAAACTCAGTCGTCTAAAAATATTTTTAAAAAATTATAGTGCATACATTAACAATCGTAAACTTCTAAATGAATTGCGTTGCTTACAATACATTACCATCCAGGTAAAGTAATCGTTCTTAATTGGTTTTTAAATAAACTGTTGATGATATTTGAGCTGCCTGGGGAAGATATGATTTGGTGAAATAAAGTCTGACCGGGGAAAATAACATTACACATTATGAGAAAAGTTTTATCGGTTCTTTTATCGATTTTTATTGCCTGTTTCGGCTGGTCACAAAACCAAATTGCTCCTGCTTACCCATTGATAACCCATGATCCATATTTTAGTATTTGGTCAACTTCTGATACGCTTTCTTCTTCTCCAACAAAACACTGGACGGGTTCCGATCAATCGCTAATCGGGATTATAAAAGTGGATGGTAAATTGTATCGTTTTATGGGTGATAAAAGCAAGTACTATAAAACCATTTTACCTGCTTCCGACGAAACAAATTACCGTGCAGATTATACAGAAACGACACCTGGTGCTGAATGGATGCAGCCGGGGTTTGATGATACATCCTGGAAAAAAGGACTGGCGCCTTTTGGTGACAATGAAGGGCTGGTTAAAACAAAATGGGTCAGCAAAAATTTATGGGCAAGGAGAGAATTCATTTTGAATACAAATGATTTTGAAAATACATACCTCAAACTGCAACATGATGATGATGTTGAAGTATACATTAATGGTCATGAAGTATTTAAGGTAAAAGGATGGATAGGAAAGTTTATTTATATTCCATTGAAAGATGCAGCTACCTATTTGAAACAGGGGAAAAATGTATTGGCAATACATGTTGAAAATACAGCTGGCGGTGCATGGCTTGACGCAGGTATAGTACAGGAACCAAAACGCCCGCCTGGTGCCGGCATTCAATTGGCAACCCAGGAGAATGTGAACATCACTGCTACACAAACATCTTATGCTTTTAAAGCAGGTGGTGTCGATTTGGATGTCGCATTTACCAGTCCACTATTGATGAACGACCTGGATTTATTATCGCGGCCAATTACCTATATTGATTATAAAGTAAAAGCAAATGATACAAAGACCCATGCGGTGCAGTTGTATTTTGGGGCGTCCACTAACCTGGCAGTTAATGTTTCTTCCCAGGAAGTTACCACTAAAAAGTATGTTTACGGGCCACTGTCTATTTTAAAAACTGGTACAAAGGCGCAGCCAGTATTTCAAAAAAAGGGCGATGACCTGCGCATCGACTGGGGTTATTTTCATGTAGCCGTTCCGGTTGCTATAAATGCAAAGCAATATGTAACGAACTCTGAAGATGCCATCATTTCTTTCCAGGAGAATAAAACAATTTCAACAAGTTCAGCAGGAAGACAACTTATGTTAAACACTGTTTTGAATTTTGGAAATGTTGGTTCAACTCAAAAAGAACAAACGATAATGGTAGGTTATGATGATATAACTGCGATACAATATTTCAATACAAACCTGAAAGCCTGGTGGAAGAATGATCCTGCGCAAATAATAGAAAAGTTATTTGTAACTGCCGCGAATGACCGCGTGAAAATTTTGCAACAATGCCGGCAATTTGATCAGCAGTTATACGCAAGCGCGGTAACTGCAGGAGGAGAGGCCTATGCAGAACTTTGTGAACTGGCTTACCGGCAAAGCATATCAGCACATAAACTAGTTAAAAGCCCGCAAGGTGAAATATTGGTTCTTTCAAAAGAAAACTATAGCAATGGTTGCATCAATACAGTAGACGTTACCTATCCTTCGGCACCGATGTACTTAATATATAATCCTGACTTGTTAAAAGGCATGTTGAATTGTATTTTTTATTTTAGTGAAAGTGGAAAATATACAAAGCCTTATGCCGCTCATGACCTGGGAACTTACCCGATTGCCAATGGCCAGGTATATAGTGAAGGAATGCCCGTGGAAGAAAGTGGTAATATGCTGATCTTAACTGCCACAATTGCGAAAGCAGAAGGCAATGCGGCATATGCAAAAAAACATTGGCAAACACTTACCACCTGGGTAGAATATTTAATGAAAGATGGTTTTGACCCTGCCAACCAATTGTGTACCGATGTTTTTGCCGGCCATCTTGCACGTAACGCAAATCTTTCTGTAAAAGCAATCATGGGCATCGCTTCTTATGCCTTGCTTGCAGAACAATTAGGGTATAAAGACTTAGCAAAAAAGTATCGCGATTCGGCTCTTGCAATGGCCCCCCGCTGGATGCAGTTGGCAGATAATGGAGACCATTATGCATTGGCATTTGAAAACAAAAATACCTGGAGCCAGAAATATAATTTGGTATGGGATAAAATATTAGACCTGCAAATTTTTCCAAAGGAAGTATATGAAAAGGAAGTGAAATATTACCTCACCAAACAGCAGGAATTTGGATTGCCACTAGACAGCAGGAAAACGTATACAAAATCGGACTGGATCATGTGGACTGCAACACTCGCGAATGATAAACCAACTTTCGAAAAATTTATAGTACCTGTTTACAAATATGCCACTCAAACTACTTCGAGGGTTCCGTTATGCGATTGGCATGAAACTACCGACGGAAAACAGGTAGGCTTCCAGGCAAGGAGTGTAGTGGGTGCTTATTTTATTGAAATACTGGAACAAAAAATAAACAAATCAACACTCAGTGCCGCAAAATAATTGTGATCTTATTTTACTTGTCAACTCGTATTCAATTTAGCTATTTATCTACTGCTTATTTTTCAAAATTTTTCACCTTGAAATTACCTGTACTTGTAATAAGTTTTTTTGTGAGTTCGTTTTTTGCAAGCGCTCAAACTTATTCTGCCCGGGATGCATTTAAAGCAAACAAGTTTATAGAACTTCCAGCCAACGCTGTTAAGCCGAAAGGCTGGTTATTGCACCAGCTACAAATTATGCTGGATGGTACAACCGGTCACCTGGATGAAGTATATGCCAAGGTAAAAAACGACAATGGCTGGTTGGGCGGTAGTGGCGATGGCTGGGAAGAAACACCTTACTGGCTCGATGGTGCAGTGCCATTAGCTTACCTGCTGGATGACAAGAATTTACAATCCAAAATCCTGCAATATATAAATTGGACCATTGATCATCAGCGTCCCTCCGGTTATTTTGGACCGATCACGAAATGGGAAAAACTAACAGGCAAAACGGTTACTAATGACAATTGTTTTCAAGGTGAAGACTGGTGGCCAAAAATGGTGATGCTGAAAGTTATCCAGCAATATTACCTCGCCACCAAAGATGCCCGTGTGGTTCCTTTTATGAGCAAATTTTTTAAGTACCAGTTACATGCTTTAAAACAATGCCCTATTGGTAAATGGACCGAATGGGCACAAGCCCGCGGTGCCGATAATATGTTGGTGGCTCAATGGCTTTTTACCATTACGAAAGATCCTGCTTTGCTTCAATTGTCTGCATTAATTCAAACCCAGTCATTTGCCTGGAGCAAATGGTTTCTCGGAAGGGATTGGGCTATCAATGCAGCCACCCTTCAAAACAGTGATGCCTGGATGACTAGACATGGCGTAAACGTAGGTATGGGATTAAAAGATCCGGTAGTCAATTACCAGCGCACTGCAAATCCACAATACCTTGATGCCATGCAAACAGGTTTTAAAGATCTGATGACCCTTCATGGCTTACCCTTCGGGATGTTTTCTGCTGATGAAGATTTACACGGTAACAACCCTGTGCAGGGTACCGAGTTATGTGCTACTGTTGAAGCCATGTTTTCTTTGGAAACAGCCATTGCTATTACTGGTAATGTATCTTATATGGATGCATTGGAACGAATGACGTTTAATGCTTTACCATCACAAACAACTGATGATTATAACAACAAACAATATTTCCAGGTTGCCAACCAGGTAAACATAAAAAAGGGTGTGTTCAATTTTTCGTTACCATTCCAGCGGGAAATGAATAACGTACTTGGTATGCGAAGTGGCTATACCTGTTGCCTGGCAAACATGCACCAGGGCTGGACTAAATTTGCTACTCACCTTTGGTATAAAACACCAGGTAATGGTGTAGCTGCATTACAATTTAGCCCGAGTGAAATAAATGTAACTGTTGGTAAAAAAAATACTCCGTTTACTATTACTGAATCAACCGAGTACCCCTTTGGTAATCTGGTGCAATTTCAGTTTTCAAGTAACAGCAATGCTGCATTTCCTTTCCAGGTACGCATACCTTCCTGGTGTAAGAATGCTGTTATTTTATTGAACGGAAATCTTTTGCAACATTCAAAAAGTGGGCAGGTAATAACTATTGATCGTGTTTGGAGTAACGGAGACCGTCTATCCGTTCAATTTCCGATGGAAATCACCACTTCGAATTGGGGAAATAATTCAAGAACTATAGAAAGAGGGCCGCTGGTGTATGCATTGAAACTGGAAGAAAGATGGGAGAAAGCAACGGATGAAGTGGAAGGGGATTATTATAGTGTATATCCAATGGCAGACTGGAACTACGGGCTTACAGATTCGATGATAAAACACAGTAGAACCGCTATCAGTTTTAAACAGGTAAAACCTGTTGGTGAAAATTTTGTTTGGAACCTGGCAAATTCACCCATTGAGCTGAAAGCCCTGGCTAAAAAAGTTCCGGGATGGAAGATCGTGGATGATGTGGCACACCTTCCGATTACTGCAAGAGACGGATTGTACATGGGAAAGGTGGATCCGGAAATTCATGAGATTACTTTAGTGCCAATAGGATGCACAAAGGTCAGGATAGTGTCGTTCCCGGTGGTGCGATGAGCTATTGTGCCCTCTGGCGATGTATCGAAAATTGCAGGTCGAAAACCCTCATTATTGGGTTTATTTTAATTTCAGCCATATTTGCGGTTGATGATCTGTGCCAAACTATTTTGCCTGTTATACCGGGATAAATCCTATAAGCTGCTGAAGAAGGCGCTTATCTGCTTTTTCCTGTTGATGTTTTCTACCCGTTGCCTTGCCTCACCCTCCACCGATTCACTTGTAGCAGCATTAAACCAGGCCATTGCATCTGCGCCAGCCTACGACGAGGTTAAATTATCGGAGATCACAAGGCTGAAGGGATTGCTGGTGCAGGGACCTGCAAAATCAACTGGCGAACAATTCTTCGTTCAAAATGATTTGTACGAACAATACAAATATTATAATTACGATTCGGCGATGTTTTACGCACTCAGGTTGCAGACAGTTGCCGGTTCCAGCGCCAACAAATCTTTGCTGGTTGATGCCAAACTTAAAGTGGTATTCCTGTTACTTTCCGGCGGCATGTTCAAAGAAACATTTGATTCACTTAATGTTATTTCGATCAGCGGAATGCCGGACTCTCTTAGGGCAGAATATTATACACTAATGGGAAGAGCTTATTATAACCTGGCAGATTTTAACAGCGACTCCTATCATACGCCAATATATAACAGGAAAGCCAACCTATACCTTGATTCAGCACTGGCCATTTACGATAAAACTTCTTTTGAATACCTGTATTTTTCTGCGATCAGGTTCCTGAAGAAAAATGAAAGCGATAGTGCCCGAATAAACCTCGAAACACTTTTGACCCGGCAGAATTTGAGTTATCACCAGGTTGCTCTAACTACCTCAACCATCGGCGGCATTTACCTGAACGATGGTCGTGAGAACGATGCTATTCAATACCTGGTGCGGGCTTCTATTGCCGATATAAAATCATCTACTAAAGAAACGCTGGCACTAATAACCCTGGCCGGTATTGTTTATAAAAACGGCAGTATCGAAGATGCCGTAGGATATATTGAAAAGGCAAATACCGATGCGGGGTTTTATAATGCAAGGCTGAGAAAAGTGCAGGTTGGAAATATTTTACCGCTGATCGAAGGCAAAATGATCGAAACCATTAAAAGCCAGAAACAAAAGCTGGTGATTTTTCTGACACTCCTCTCATTTCTTGTAATATTATTAGCCTGCTTTGCCATTGTGATACGTAACCAGGTGAAAAAATTGAAATTGGCCCGGGCAGGCTTATACGAGGCGAACCAAAAACAGCAGCAGGTAAATGCAGAACTGGTAAAAGCAAATGAGCTGAAAGCGCTTTACAACGATCAGCTTCAACAGATCAACAACCAGTTATCGGAAGCAAACAAGATAAAGGAAGAATACATTGGCTACTTTTTTAGCATTGATACCGACTTCCTGGCCCGCATAGAAAAGCTGGTCAGTTCAATCGAAAGAAAATTGGTCGATCGCAAATACAGCGAGATCCAATTTATGCTAAAGGGGATCGAAATGAAAAAGGAAAAAGAAGCCCTTCTAAAAAATTTCGATAGGGTATTTGTAAAGTTGTTCCCCGATTTTGTTGCCGGGTTTAATTCGCTTTTCCAGGAAGAGGACCGGGTTATACTTAAAGAAGACCAATTATTAAATACCGAGCTCCGCATTTTTGCGCTTATCAGGCTAGGCATTAACGACAACGAAAAAATTGCTGAGATCCTGGATTATTCTATTAATACCATTTATGCAAAAAAGACAAAACTGCGGAGCCGCACCATTGTTAATAAAGATGATTTCGAAAAAAAGCTGATTGAAATTACTACCCTGAAAAAAGCAGACACTCAAATTAGCGAAGTATAGCCAGGGAATTATCCTGTTTTTGCAATTTAATTTTTTACCGTCCCGGCCAGGTTTCCCAATTCAGGTCATCCGAATGGTAGCCGGTTTTTCCTTCATTTTCCTCCATTACCTTTTTCAAGAGGTAAAAATGTACCCATTTTTACTGGTCTTCCACTGTTTGTCAACTATATGGTATTTTTTATTAATACTTGTTTATTAATATGGTAACCAGAGTGTTATAAAAACGACTTGTCTTTAAAGTGCCGGATTTTTCAATATTTCAGGTTTATTATTTTTCGACCGCTCATTTCAAAATTCTATTTGCTGCACGAAAGCAATGAACTCTCAATGGACATTGCTATTTGAATCGAATAACGAAATGCAAGCCGAATGCAACGATTACGCACAACCACTATTGAATCTATTTCTTACCCGAATTGTTCCATCCTTCCGTTGTCGCGAACGAAAGACTTTAGGCGTACAATCTTCAACTGCAAAAGTTAGCTGCTTGGTTTTACCTGGCAGCAATGAAATTCTTCTCATAAGATCTCTCAAAAAACAACCAAATGAAACTAAAACGAATGCTTAGGCCAGCGCTGTTTTACCTGCTGTTCTCCTTAACCATGCACCAGGTGATGGCGCAAAGTACCGTACTGAAAGGTGTGGTTCTCGACGAATTGAAAAGCCCGGTTTCCGGCGCAACCTTAATTGTAAAGGGTACTGCCCTCGCTACAGCCGCAGACGCCAATGGTGTTTTCACCATCAATGTCCCGGCGTCTGCAACAACCTTAATAGTATCGTCGGTTGGGTTTACCAGCCGCGAAGTAGATATAAGGAATACAACGGAGATAACCGTTGTTCTGATAGCCGCTACACAAACTATGAGTGATGTGGTTGTAGTAGGGTATGGTACTTCCCGCAAACGGGATTTAACAGGAGCTATTTCTACCATTTCAAACAAAGACCTTAATCCCGGGCCTGTAACCAGCCCGTTACAACAAATTGCAGGTAAAGCAGCCGGTGTAAACGTGATCCAGATCGGTAACGAACCCGGAAGCGCTCCCGGCGTTAGGATCCGCGGCATTTCTTCTTTGGTTGGCGGCAGCGATCCGTTGGTAGTAGTAGATGGAGTGCAGGGTAATATGGATCTATTCCGCCAGGTATCGCCCAATGAAATTGAATCAGTAGACATTTTAAAAGATGCATCCGCCACTGCCATTTATGGATCACGCGGCGCACCGGGAGTTATCATCATTACAACCAAAAAGAATAAGGCAGGCAAAAGTTCCGTCGAAATCAACTCGGTTGCCTCAATTGATATGATCAGCAAAAAACTTCGGGTTTTGAATGCAGCGGAATGGTGGCAGCAGGCGCAAAAATGGAATGTTCCGGCTTCTGAAAATCATGCTTCCAATACCGATTGGTTTGGTATTCTTACCAGGAATGGTCTTACACAAAACCATTCTTTAGCTTTTGGCGGTGGTACAGATAAATTTAATTATCGTGCTTCACTGGCTGCTGTTTTGCAGGATGGCATTGTTATCAATTCCAACTTTAAAAACTATATCGGCCGGATCCAGGCCACACAAAAAGCCATCAACGACAAGGTGCTTTTTACTATGAACCTGAATAGCAATGTGTCGAATACAAAAGGAAGTCCGAACAGTGTTGGCCGTGCGGCATTTACTTCCAATTTAATCAGCAATGCCTATGTTTCCAGGCCGGCCGACCCGGTGTTTAATACCGATAGTTCTTACTTCACCGATCCTAATGTTTTCCAATATATTAACCCTTATGCGGTATCACAAAAAGTGATTAATGAAGGTGGTTCCAATAATCTTTTTGGCTCCTTAAGGGCCGATGCAGAAATCATAAAAGGTCTTACAGCAAGTTGGTTTGGCAGCTGGCGCAAAACGGATAGCTACTGGGGTTATTATCTGCCTGCTGCTTCAACGGTTTCTTATGCTATCGATAATAAAGGCGTGGCCAATATAAACAACAACAGGGCAGATGAACGTTTGATGGATATCAGCCTGAATTATAAAAAAACATTTGGTGATCACAGGTTAGATGTGCTTGCCTTATATGAATACCAGAAGCAGGTTTACCAGGGAAATTATGCACAGGCAAAAGGCTTTATAAATGATATCACAACTTACAATGCACTTCAGAACGGTGACCTTTCAAAAGTTACACCAGGAGATGTAAGCTCTTATAAAAATGATCGTAACCTGGTATCTTATCTCGCAAGGGCTAACTATACTTTGCTGGATCGTTATATGGTTACTGCCAGCATTCGGCGGGATGGTTCTTCGGTGTTTGGTGTAAATAATAAATGGGGCAATTTTCCATCGGCATCCGTAGCATGGCGCATTAACCAGGAAGGTTTTATGGGAAACCAAAACGTCTTCAGTGATTTGAAATTGCGTGCAGGATATGGCATCACGGGAAACCAGCAAGGTTTGTACCCGCAAAATTCAACGCAACTGGTAGGCGTTTCAGGTGTCACTTATTTTGGCGGATCACAGATTACCAATTTTATAATCACGCAAAATGCCAATTCCGATCTTAAATGGGAAACAAGGAACCAGGCAAATATTGGTCTCGACTTTGCCTTAGCAAAAAGCCGGGTATCGGGATCTTTAGATGTATACAAGGCCACTACAAAAAACCTTTTGTTTAATTATACTGTTCCGCAACCTCCTTATCCTTATGGTTCTATTTTGGCAAATGTGGGTAGTCTTTTAAATGAAGGCATCGAGCTTTCTTTATCGTACCAGGCCATCAAAACTAAAAATACAACACTCACGCTGGCCGGAAATTTCTCCCGTGTAAAAAATAAAGTGCTTGAATTAAGTGGCAGCATCAATGGGGTACCGTTAAACACCAATTATGTAGGTTGGGGTTCAAATGCTTACCTCATTAAGGGAATGCCAATTGCCACATTTAATATCCTGCAGCATGAAAGCATTGATGGAGCAGGTAAAGAGATAGTTGTTGATAAAAACAAAGACAATGTGATTGACCAGGGCAATCAAAGTCCTGACCGTTATATGGCAGGTTCGGCTTTACCTAAATATACGTATGCTTTTACCCCTTCCTTTTCTTATAAAAACTTTGATGTATCGATGGTATGGCGTGGTGCTGGTGGAAACAAAATTTATAATGATCTCCGGTCAAACCTTAGCCGTGCAGAAAATATTGGTAAGTCGAATGTATTGTACAGCAGTATTCCTTTAGGCTTATACACCACCCAATACGGATCTGATTTATGGTTGGAAAAAGGAGATTTTGTTCGCTTCGAAAATCTTTCAGCAGGCTACCGGATCAATATTAAAAATCAAAAGTTTATTGATGCCTTCCGCGTTTCAATTACAGGTACCAACCTGGCTGTGATCACCAATTATACGGGTATCGATCCGGAACTGGGTGGCGGCTATGGTGGTGCCGGCGACAATGGCATTTATCCAAGAACAAGAAATATAGCCCTGGGTATAAATGTAATTTTTAAATAATGCGTTTTTCGCTTACAAAATGCAATTGAAATCAATAAAATTAATACGATGAAAAAATTAATAATGCTTCCCGTTTTCATCCTGGTACTGGGAATAAGTTGTACCAAAGTGGATGAAAATATATACGATAAATATGCAGCTTCGGAATTTTACAGTTCGCCTACCGGGTCGGATGTTGCACTGGCCAGTGTATATGCACAAATTGCAGGTAACTGGGGTGGTGTTGGCTATGCAGGTGCAGATAATGGCTGGTATGATTTAAACAGTATGTCTTCCGACGAACAGGTGATTCCGCATCGCAATACCGGCGACTGGCAGTTAGATTTTGCGCAGTTATACAAGCATGAATGGTTACCTACACATTCTATTGTTGCCAATACCTGGAACTGGTTGTATAAATCTGTTTTTACAGCAAACCTTGCAGTTGAACAATTAACAACTGCAAAAGCGGAGGCTTCAAAAATTGCAGAGGCAAAAGTACTACGGGCCTTTTTTTATTACCTCTTGCTGGATGATTATGGCAATGTTCCTTTCTACACAGAAAATAATGTTACCGTTGAAAACCTGCAACAAAAATCAAGAGCAGAAGTGTATGCATTTGTTGAAAAAGAGCTTACAGAAAATGTTGATAAATTATCAGCAACAAAAGGTGGCCAATACTATGGAAGGTTTAATAAATGGGCTGGTTATACACTGCTGGCAAAAGTGTATTTGAATGCACAAGTGTACACCGGCACAGCAAAATGGGCCGAGTGTTTGGTAGCTTGTAATAAAGTAAGTGAAGGTTCATTTTCACTGCACCCCGGAGCAGCTAATTCAGCCAGTCCTTTAGGTTTTCAATATTTCGAGTTATTTGGTGATACAAATCCTGCTGATGAAACCATTCTATCAATTTACACCAAGGTAGATATTGTAGGCAGAAACATTTTTACGGTTCGCAGTTTACAGGGTCCGCATGCCAATGCCTTGTTTGGATTTAGTGGTTGGAATGGCACCGTAGTACACCGTAATTATGTTGAAAAGTTTGATGATAACGACATTCGTAAAAAGCAATTCGTATATGGAGCCCAGGCTGGTGGTGTAAATTATTCCATGGATATTTCATCGTTGGATAACCCCGGCGCCAACCGGGAAGATGGCATACGAAATACTAAATTTTATGCAGTGGCACCAATGAACGGGGGAGGAGCATCAAACGATTTTCCTATCTACAGGTATTCCGATATTTTACTGATGAAAGCTGAATGCCAGGTACGCCTTGGAAATGCAGCAGCAGCAAAACCGTTCATCGATGAAGTACGTGTACGTGCAGGGCTTTCCGGTTTAAGTGCTAATCCTTCTCTGGATGATGTGTATAACGAAAGAGGCTTTGAACTTACCTGGGAAGGTCATCGTCGGCAGGACATGATCCGCTTTGATAAATTCTTACTGGCACATGATTTCAAACTTTCAAGCGGAGCTTTTAGAAAATTATTTCCAATACCAACATTTGCTTTAAATGCCAATAAAAACCTTGTCCAAAACCAGGGCTATTAATCACTGCATCTCTTAACATAGAAAAGCATTTTTATGAAAAAAACATTTCATCATATTTTAATAGTTGCCAGTGCAGTATTGATGTTTGCTGCCTGTAAAAAAGACGCCACATTTACTTACCTGGATAAGGTAGATTTTCCACTACAACTTACCGCTTCTACAAACAACGTAAAGTTGTCGCCGGCGAATACCGATTCCACTGTTATGGCTTTCTCATGGCCCGCAGTAATTTTTAAGATTGCAGCACCGGTATCTTATAAATTACAGTTTGATGTTCCTGCTGATACAATTGGTAGCACTGCCTGGAACAATGCCGTTATAATAGACGCTGGTGATGATGTACTGGGTAAATCTTTCAAGGGCATTGATCTGAATTCGATGGCTTTAACAAAATTTAATTTAACCGCAGATTCTGCAAGTACACTTGTGGTGCGCACTATTGCTACCCTCGATAGAAAAGTGTATTCAAACACGGTTGCTTTTACTGTCATTCCTTACAAGTCGGTTGTTTTGCGAAAACTTTATATTCCGGGTGAATACCAGGGATGGAATCCGTCAACAGCACCTGTAATTACAGAGGTTGCCGGCAGGCCAAACCTGTACGAAGGTTATGTATATCTTAAAGGGTCCGGAACAAGGTGGTTTAAATACACAAGTGATCCCGACTGGAATCATATCAATTACGGTGATGGAGGTGGCGGTTCTTTTAGTACCGACGGTAATGCGGCAGGTCTGAATGTTGCTGATGGAGGTTATTATTATTTAACTGCCAATCTTAACACCAATAAATGGACGGCTACAAAAACCACCTGGAGCATTATTGGTGATGCTACGCCCGGTGGATGGGGCAGCGATACACAGTTAACATATAATGAAGCCAAACAAGTTTGGGAGGCAGTTGCAGATATGAGTTCCGGTGGTTCTTTTAAGTTCAGGGCTAATAATGCATGGGACCTTGATTTTGGAATTGATGGTACTACAAAAGAGCTGGTTTATGCCGACAATCCATTCCTGGGATACACCCCAAATCTTTGGAATTTATCAGTGCCTCAAACTGGTAATTATACTATCACGCTCGATTTACATGTTCCCGGAAAATATGTATATGAGCTTAAGAAGAATTAGTAATAGTTGACAAACAATAAAATAATACATGAAAATTTTCTCATTCCTGGCGCTTTCATTTGTGCTGTTTTCATGCAGCAAATCAAATAGCCCTGTTACACCGGTTTCAAATAATGATCCGGCGCAATACGGAACACCTTATACGGGTATTCCGGCAAAAAAAGATGCCATCATTTACCAGGTTAACATACGTGCATTTAGTAGTGCAGGTAATCTTAATGGCGTTACTGCCCGTCTTGATTCCATAAAAGCACTTGGCACCAACGTTCTTTATTTGATGCCAATTTACCCGGTTGGCACATTAAACGGGATCAATTCTCCCTATGCTATTAAAGATTATAAAGCAATTGGAACAGAGTTTGGAACACTTGCTGATTTGAGGGTATTGGTGGATGCCGCACATAATAAAAATATGGCTGTAGTACTTGATTGGGTGGCCAATCATACGGCGTGGGATAATGTTTGGATCAGCAATAAAGCATGGTACAAACAGGACGCAGCCGGTAACATAGTTTCACCTGCTGGCTATAATGATGTAGCGCAATTAAATTTTAATAATAGCGACATGCGAAATGCCATGATTGAAGCGATGCGTTACTGGGTATTTACTGCCAATGTCGACGGTTTCCGTTGTGATTTTGCAGATAATGTTCCACTCGATTTTTGGAAGCAGGCTATCACTTCCTTAAAAGGTATTTCAACCCGAAAGTTGCTCTATTTTGCCGAAGGAACCAGGAGTGATAACTTCAGGATTGGTTTTGATTTAAATTTCGGATTTGCTTTTTTTGGCAAGATGGAAGAGATCTATAAAGAAAATAAATCAGCAACCGGGATCAACGATGTAAACAGAAGTGAATTCCTGAATGTTTTTGATGAGTCGCAGGTAGTTCGGTATACTACCAATCATGATGTAAATAGTTCTGATGGTACGCCGCAGGAATTGTTCGGCGGCGAAAAAGGTTCGTTGGCAGCTTTTGTAATCGCGGCATATATGAAGGGAATTCCCATGATCTATAGCGGGCAGGAAGTGGGAACTTCTTACCGGATACCCTTTCCTTTTACATCCAAAAAAATTGATTGGTCTGTTAATCCCGGTATTACCTTGGAGTACAAAAAAATATTGGCCTTTAGAAACAATAGTGCAGCAATCAGGGGAGGGCAATTATTTTCATACAGCAGTGATGATGTAGTTGCATTTACAAAACAACAGGATAATGAAAAGGTTTGGGTAATGGTTAATTTAAGAAACAAAACTGTTGAATATACCTTACCTGCAACCGTTGCAAATACAACCTGGTCTGATGCCTTAAACGGTGGCAGTGTAGCATTAACTACTAAAGTTGTATTGCAGCCATATAGTTACAAAGTATTGAAGAATTAATGAAAATAGAAAAGACTTAATTGTTGAACGCAAACGCTTGCATTCTGGCATTTATAATTTGCTATAAGTATAAGATAACATTATGTTGCCTGTGAGTATTAGTAAAATGAACATCATGAAAAAGAACATGGCTCTTATTATTGTTTTCGGATTAATAATAGGTATTTCGAACGAATCAAAATCGCAGGCATATCCGGGTGTTGAAATAGACCCCGTGCAATACGGCAAACCATTTGCAAATGTTCCTGATCGCCGTGATGTAACACTTTACCAGGTGAACATCCGCACTTTCGGGAAAGATGGGGATTTTAAGGGTGTATCAGATCGTCTTGATTCAATTAAGGCACTTGGTGCTAATGTAATTTACCTGATGCCAATCTACCCAATAGGCAAAGTGCTTTCGGTTAATTCGCCTTATTGCATTAAAGGCTATAAAGCCGTTAATCCTGAATTTGGAACCCTCGACGATTTGCGAGCAATAGTAGATAGTGCCCATTCAAAAAACATGGCGGTGTTGCTCGACTGGGTACCCAATCATACTTCATATGATCATAACTGGACGCAAAATAAATCCTGGTACCTGCAGGATTCAACAGGAAATATTATCAGCCCGCCCGGCACAGGCTGGAACGATGTAGCCCAGCTGAATTATAGCAATAGCGACATGCGGCTGGCCATGATTCATGCGATGAAGTATTGGGTTTTGACAGCGAATATTGATGGGTTCCGTTGCGACTATTCTGACGGACCACCCGTTGACTTTTGGAAACAGGCAATTGATACGCTTCGCAACATTACATCTCACAAATTATTATTGCTTGCAGAAGGTACCCGGAGCGAGAATTTCGAAGTGGGATTTGATTACAATTTCGGTTTCCGTTTCTTTGAAGTACTTAAAAAAATATATGAGCACAATTATTCTGTTCGTGCTATCGACAGTTTAAATATTGCTGATAATAAGAAGGCGTCGGATGGACAACAATTCATCAGGTATATAACTAATCATGACGTAAACGGATCTGATGGTACACCCTTGCAATTATTTGGTGGAGAAAAGGGCTCGATGGCAGCATTTATTATTGCTGCATATATGAACAGCGTACCGATGATTTACACCGGCCAGGAAGTTGGCACACCTGATAGAATGGTTTTCCCGTTTACATCTAAAAAGATAGATTGGAATATCAACCCTGGCATAACTGCAGAATATAAAAAAGTGATCGCGTTTAGAAACAAGAGTGAGGCGATCAGGCGTGGAAACCTAACATCTTATACAAATGATGATGTTTGCGCCTTTACAAAAAAATCAGGTAGTGAAGAAGTGTTGGTTTTAATTAATTTAAGGAATAAATCAGTGGATTATAAATTGTCGCCTTTATTACAAGATTCTTCCTGGAAAAATATGATGACCAACAAAAAAACAGCATTGAAGAAAAAGCTTGTTTTGCAACCCTATAGCTATTTGATCCTAAAAAACTAGTATATACGGGAAACCATTTATTTATCTTTATTTTTTAGCAGTTAATACCTTGCCGTGAAAAAATTTCCTGTCATCCTGTTGTTGTTGTTTATTATTTCTTACAGTTCCTTTTGCCAGCAATTGCCGGCAGGAACATCAATGAATAAAGTTAGACTTGAATTTAACTTAAACGAAGCCGGTGTTCCACATTATACCGTTTTATATAATAATAAACAGGTAATTCAACCATCCAGGCTGGGTTTTAAATTGAAAGATAATATCAGCCTGGATTCTAATTTTCAGCTCTTAAAAACGGATAGCATTGCAGTTGATGAAAGTTGGAAACCTGAATGGGGAGAAGTAAGTAACATACGCAATCGTTATAAGCAGTTTTCTGTTTATCTTAAACAAAAGAATGCACCTTTTATTTTACTAAATATTGTTTTTAAGATCTTTGATGAAGGCGTTGGTTTCCGGTATGAATTCCCGGTGCAACCGGATCTCAAAAATTTTATAATTTCTGATGAATTTACTGAGTTTAATCTGATAGGAGATCATAAGTCATTTTGGATTCCCGGCGATTTTGATTCCAATGAATATCTATACTCTACTTCGAAACTTAGCGAAGTAGATGCCTGGAAGTTTCCAATGCTTTCCTATGGAAATAAAAGTGATAATATTCCGGATCAATATGCTGTGCAAACGCCGTTATTGCTAAAAACGGCAGACAGCTTGTATATTAATATTCATGAAGCTGCCCTGATAAATTATCCATCTATGCAATTGCATGTTGATCGCATAAATTTCAAGCTGTCATCCAGTCTTGTTCCGGATGCAATGGGCAATAAAGCTTATTTGCGTACTCCCGCAAAAACGCCATGGCGCACAATTATTGTGAGTAATAAGGCGGCGGATCTGCTTGCATCCAAAATGATTTTGAATTTGAATGAGCCTTCAAAACTGGCGAATACCTCCTGGATAAAACCTATGAAGTTTATGGGTGTTTGGTGGGAAATGCAGGTGGGAAAAAATAGCTGGAGTTATAGTGATCACCTGGATTCGCTTTATACTTCAGGAAAGCTCACTCCACATGGCCAACATGGAGCCAATACTGCTAACGTGAAGAAATACATCGACTTCGCATCCTTGAATGGTATAAAAGGATTGTTAGTTGAAGGCTGGAATGCAGGCTGGGAAGAATGGGCTGGAAACTGGAATGAAGATCACTTTGATTTTGTAACTCCTTATCCTGATTTTGATGTTAAAGAAATTAGCCGGTATGCAAAATTGAAAGGTGTGCAGATGATCATGCACAACGAAACTTCTGGTGGTGCTTCAGCTTATGAAAGGCAAATGGATACTGCCTTTCGTTTCATGAATAAATATGGATATAACTCTGTAAAGACGGGTTATGTGGGGCAGATTATCCCACGTGGCGAACACCACGACGGACAATGGATGGTCAATCATTATGAAAGGGCGGCAAAAAAGGCAGCACAGTATAAAATTATGATTGATATGCATGAACCTGTACGTCCAACTGGCTTGCATCGTACCTATCCAAATTTTATAGCAAGCGAAGCTGGCAGGGGAAATGAATGGAATGCCTTTAGCGATGGCAATCCACCCGAACATGAAACCATTCTGCCTTTCACCCGGCTAATGGGCGGCCCAATGGATTATACACCCGGTATATTCAAGCTAAGAAACTATGCAAAAGATGCACCCGCCCGTCAATTACATACCACGTTAGCAAAGCAATTGGCACTGTATGTAACCATGTATAGCCCCTTACAAATGGCTGCCGATCTACCGGAAAATTATGCAGCACACCCCGATGCCTTTCAATTTATAAAAGAGGTGGCGGTTGATTGGGATGATACAAAAATATTGGAAGCCGAACCAGGCGATTTTATTTCGATAGCAAGAAAAGAAAAAGGAAAAAACAACTGGTTTGTAGGTGCTATAACAGATGAAAAGAGCCGGGCGGCAAAATTGCCTCTTAACTTTCTTGATAAAGGAAAAAAATACCTGGCTAAAATGTATTTGGATAGTGAAAATGCAAACTGGAAAACGAATCCTGAAGCCTATACCATTGATACCTTTATAGTAGATAGTAACACTTTGTTATCCTTGAAATTGAGCGAGGGTGGAGGAGCAGCACTAAGCTTGTTTCCTGCAACAAAAGAGCAGGTAAAATCAATTAAGTATTATTGAGGAAGCACTCCACAGTTTGAAGAATTTATAATCGACAGTTTAAGTAGGGGGGAAGTGTCTACTTACTCCATTTTTTTCATCGATACTTTTATCTTTCGCTTAGTGTTACTTGCTGTCGGTGTATGAACTAAAATCGAAGTTGGTCCATCAATGAAATTCCGCTGCGGAAAAAGCGCTTTCTGTCCGAAAAGTAGCTTTAATAACCGGTGCAAATAGCATTTAAGCATTACAGTTATTGCAACTATACAGAAGTTTACATAATCTCTAGTTGCCTGGTGAACAATTCCTTAAAAATCATAAAAGCCAACTTTATTGTTTAGATATTATAAATTTTATATTTGAAACTTGTTTAATTATATTACATTCAATTAACGTAATGCTAAACAGATTTGTATGCACAAGAATGCGCATGTTATTCTGGCCGATGATGACCCCGATGATACCGACCTGTATGCTATTATACTAAAACGACTTGATGCTACACTCTCTATTACGGTAGTGGAAGACGGACAAGAGTTACTGCAGCAACTGGAAAATACCCCTTTACCTCAACTGGTTTTACTTGATCTGAATATGCCCCGTATTCGCGGTAGACAGTGCATTGAGCTTATCCGATCAAACAGACAATATAATGATGTACCGGTGATCGTTTTATCAACCTGCACACAATTACAGGTAAAGTATGATTGTTTGGACTTAGGTGCCAATGATTATTATGTCAAACCGCGTTCTCTGGTTGCTATCGAGCTTTTGCTTGGTAAAGTTTACGAAGAACACCTGGCAGCAAACTATAAAATGGTAAGTGTCTAGAATAAAAAACGCGTTAAATAAGAGTTCCTGGATCCCGGATTAATCACCCGGGATTTTTTTCGCATTGAATTTTTTTACCGATAACTAATCAACCTGGTTGTATAATTAGATGATAAAACAATCCAGCATCCAACTCTGTCAATTATTATACCTCTGTCCATATAAATCAGCATTATATTTAGCTTAAAGTTTCCGTATGAATAGAAATGGCCCGGTGATTATAATTGAAGATGATGCGGATGATCAATATCTTTTAAAGGAAGTTTTTGGTGCTTTGGACTACAAGAATAAAGTCTTGTTTTTTATAAACGGGCAAACTGCATTGGATTTTTTGAATAATAGCGATGTGATACCTTTTATTATTCTGTCGGACATCAACATGCCTAAACTGGATGGTTTTGCACTTCGAAGTAAAATTAAAATGGATGCAAAACTCCAGTTGAGATGTATTCCATATTTGTTCTTTTCAACTTCAGCATGGATTATTGAAAAAGTTTATATCACCGAATAGTTTTCTTCATTAAGCTAAACATGCTTAGGATAAAAAACCTAGAGGATTTTCATTTTATTTTTGGGTTAGAATTACAGCATCACATGAAAATGTGGTTGTAGCATTTGCTGCAGTTGATACATTCGCAGTATCAAACAACATAATTATCTCTCACACACAAAAAATGTTTTTATGAAAAAGGTATCAACAATTCTCTTTTTGTTTATGGTAGCTTTCCTGCACACCAATGCGCAATTCGAACGCAACAAACAGGTTTATCAAATTTCCGATTTGAGATCATTAATTGCACCTCACAAAAAGGTTGCTATTGTGCCGTTTAAAGGGCAAATATCCTACAAGAGAATGCCGAAAGGATTCGATGCGGAAGCAAACAAGGCAGAAGAACGCAAATTAGGTTTGAATTTACAGGAAGGGCTTTATACATTTCTATTACGTAAACACGACAATTATTTTGTAAACTTCCAGGAGCCGGAGCATACCAATGCATTGTTGAAAAAAGCAGGCATATACGATAATATGGATGCATTTACATACGATTCAATTGCAAAAATTTTGGGTGTTGACGCTGTAATATCAAGCACGTATACTTATGAAAAAACCAGCAGTGAAGCAGGTGCAATCGCAAAAGCCGTGATCTTCGGCGGTGGTGCATCTACTGCCTCAGGTACCTTAACATTAAAACTATTTAATGGTACCGATGGTGAGTTGTACTGGCGTTTTGTAAAGGAAATGAATGAGGGTGCATTTAGTTCTGCCGGTGAAGTTGTAGAACGAATGATGCGCAAAGTGTCGCGAAATTTTCCCTATACCAGGTGATGCTAGTAAAGCCCCATTTTATATATAGCAGTATGAAAGAGCCCCGGGTATCCAGGGCTTTTCTTTAACTGCAATTAAATAACTTTTTTTGGAGGGAGTGCAAAAGCAATCGCTTCATGCTCAAAATGCCCCTTATGTGAACCATCGCAGAAAGGTTTGTTCTGTGATCTGCCACAGCGGCAAATTGAAACGATCTCTCTTCCGCCCAGATCGTACAAGTTACCTGCTTTATCAACTATTTCGAAATCGCCTTCCAGTTTTATGGAGCCATTGCTATTAACAGTAATTTTTGTAGTTGCCATATTTGTATTTAATCCGGCAATAATAGTGAATTCTGTTTGCAGGTTAAAAGTATAGCCCTCCTGCAATGAAATTTACCGCGTTTTTCACTATAAATTCTGCAGATAGTTTATTGATAACCAAGGCTGGTAGTTAATAAATGCCGCATTATTTATTTTAAATAAAATTCTTTTAATTTCCATTTAGCGTGTGAACCCATGAACAAGGCAAAGAACAAAGCGTGAATAACAGGGATAATATATTGAATAGTCACTTAAAAGCTATTTAATCGAACCCGTTATTTACCTTCTGTCGATATCTCTTTTTTTGAGTAATAAATACGTGCTGTCAAATGATTTTAGTACTGATATTAACTGCTAAAAGCTATAAAATTTACTATAAAAAAAGACCTGTAAAATTGCTTTTACAGGTCTGTACCAGAATGCGCACTTCATAATAATGTGCGTTGTTTCATATACATTGCTACATCATTATGCTTTTATTATTCGCTGGTTAAACCAGGCGAAGCCAAAGGCCAGGAAAACAGCAGCCATCACAGCAGAATTTAAAAGAATTGTTGACAGGCTAATTTTAAACTGCGGAAAAGCGGACAGGATAGGATAACAATAAGGAAAAAACGTTACCATGGTCGATTGAGTTTGAAATACCATGGCAGCGGCACTTACCCATAACACAAATCCAATTATAACCGGAACTATAAAACTTTTAAAGCGAAGACCAGCTATAAATTGTATGACCGTTATTGCCAATATTGAGGCATAAGTTGTAAGGTTATAAATTAAAAGTTCTTCGCCATCAAGGCTATAATTTATAAAACCCACTTTTGGATCAATGAAATGTATGGTAAGGGCAGCAGAAAACATTAAGGTGTTAAATGCCACAAAAAAAACAAGGATCATAATTTGAATCAGCAGGAATTTCGACAAGTATATGTCAAACATTTTTTGAGGCGAAGTGAAAACTTGTTTCCATGTATTGTTCCTGTACTCCAATTGTGGTAACAAAGTACAGATAAGAACAATAAACATAGGAAAGATCACCAGGTTTAAAGCCATAAAGCCGGTTGAGAAAAAAGCATTCCAGGGATCCCTCATTGTTTCACTGGTAACGCCATCTATACATACGTCGGCCACAAACATAATTGGTAATGCAGCGGCACATATAATGGTTAAATACCAGCAAAAAGTACGCTTTGATTTTAGGATTTCGGATCGTAATGATAAGAGTAATGGCATGTTTAATTGCTTGTTAGGTTAAGATATAATTCTTCAAGGTTGTTTTCCTTTGGCTGTAACAGGTACACATCAATTTTGTGTTCAGTAAGCCGCTTTGTGATCATAGCAATATCCTGGTTGTTTGTATAGGTTACAGTTATATCCTGGTAACTTCTTTCTGGATGGTATTCACAAAGAACATGGTAAGCAGCATCGTTGTCGGAGGTGTTAATCAATAAGGTTGACTTATTGTTTTGAAGTTGTTGCAATTCTCTTACTGAACCCTGGAAAAGCATTTTTCCTCCGGATATAATTCCTACATGCGAAACCATCTTTTCTACTTCCGATAATAAATGACTCGAAATAATAATGGTTATACCAAAGGCTTTATTCAGCTTTCTTAACAATTGCCGAAACTCAATAATACCATTCGGATCCAGTCCATTGGTTGGTTCATCCAGGATCAATAAAGCTGGTTTTGGCAACAGGGCAAGCGCAATTGCAAGCCTTTGTTTCATTCCAAGTGAAAAATGTTTCGTTTTCTTTTTGCCGGTATCATGTAATCCTACCATTTTTAAAACTTCTTCTACCCGCGCTTTTGTAGCGCCATAAATCTGCCTGTAAACTTCCAGGTTTTCTTTGGCAGTCAAATGACCATACAGCGATGGACTTTCTACCAATGATCCTATCTTTTTTAAATTGGAAGTGCGATTTAGCTGCATGTTTTCTCCAAATATTTCTACGTGGCCATTTTGCATGGGTAACAGGCCAAGCAATAAACTTAAAGTGGTAGTTTTTCCTGATCCGTTCGGACCAAGGAAGCCGTAAATGCTGCCCTGTTCTACCAGCATGCTTATATCGCTAAGGGTTGTCTTTCCCCGGGCATAGTCATAGCTGAGGCCGGTAATCTTTAAAACGGGTGGTTTGCTCATGGAGGCACATTTTTTAGCAACATTAAGAAGTTGTCCAACTGCATTAAACCAAAAGTGTTTAAAGGCGCGAACTATGTGATAAATTCAACTATTATCCAGTAAATCCACCTGGTCTCCTGCAAATGTTCAATACAATAGCAGGATCTTATTGATAAAGGATCATTCGTCACATTTTGCCGCCCTTTCATCACTTTGCCGGGGCAAATGAAAGGATTGATTTTATTATTGCGTTTTGCCGGGAATGCCTGGTGTTTCATTATTAAAAGCAAAATATGTTTAAGCAGCTACCCCCGGATTACCGCGTTGTTTTAAGAAATTGTATTGTAGCACTGGCATTATTACTTTTCAGTTTACTGCTTTTACCAACCGGGTATGCCCAGGGCGAAATAATGGTTCTATGGGGTATTCTTCTTCCATTTAGTATCGTGTTTTATACCTGGTTATATTATGGGCTCATACCGTTTGTATATACAAGGAGTAAACCTTTAATGGCTTATATGCTAAGGTCAGTTTTGGTATTGATGCTGTCTTTTATTCCGCTGGGTTTCTTAATTATGTTATATCTTAAAACAGAAGAAGATGGGTTCTCTTACGCCTTGTTTAACTGCTTCTTACAACTATGCATAACAACACCTGTTTGCTGGCAACTATATAAACGCTTTAAGAAAGGAAAAGAAGAGGTAGTTGTATTACAAAAAGAATTAGGACAATCAAATGCCAGCTTTGATTTTCTCAGGTCACAAATAAACCCGCATTTTTTATTTAATGCTCTGAATACGATTTATGGAACTGCATTACAGGAAAAAGCCGAACGTACCAGCGAAGGAATAGAAAAGCTGGGTGATATGATGCGTTTTATGTTGCAGGAAAATATGCAGGAAAAGATTTCATTGGTAAGGGAAATTGATTATCTCAATAATTATATTTCATTGCAAAAATTACGTACTGATGTTAGTCCAGGTATCAGGATTGAAACTTTAATTGCGCCGCCGGTAAATGCCATTGAGATTGCACCGATGCTCTTAATTCCCTTTGTTGAAAATGCCTTTAAACATGGTATTAGTTTTCGCGATCCATCTCATATAAAAATAAACCTGGAAATGAAAGAGGATACTTTATATTTTGATGTATACAACAGTCGTCATACAAAGCCGGACAGTGATCCTGAAAAAGATAAAACCGGTATCGGGTTGGATAATGTAAAACAGCGGCTAATCCTGTTGTATCCAAAAAAACATGACCTTATCATTCGTGAAACAGGAAAAGAATTTTTTGTGCATCTGACCATTCAGCTATCTTAGAAGTATTATCGTCTTTTAATAAAGACAAACAACCAGTATAATTTACTTTTCAATCTCCGGGATGAAAGCAATTGCAATTGATGATGAACCTATCGCATTAGAAATCGTACAATCGCATGCTGCTAAAGTTCCATATCTTGATTTGAGAGCCGTTTTCACGGATGCATTTAAAGCCATGGACTATTTGCAGAAAGAGACGGTTGATCTTATATTTCTTGATATTAAAATGCCTGATATTTCCGGGATCGAATTTTTTAATAGCCTCGCAAAAAAGCCCCTGCTCATTTTTACTACAGCCTATTCAGAACATGCAGCAACCAGTTTCGAAATGGACGCTGTTGATTATCTACTAAAGCCTTTTTCACTTTCTCGTTTCATGAAGGGCTGCAACAAAGCATATGAACTGTATAATTTTCGAAATTCAAGTGAAGCAACAGACCATCTTTATATTAAAACAGGGTATGAGCAGGTGAAAGTATATTACCAGGATATTTTGTACCTGGAGGCTGCCGGTAATTATGTAACTTTTGTTTTGAAAGATAAAAGCATTTTGTCGCGAAGTACCTTCCTGGAAGCTGTTAATTTATTACCCGCCAATAAGTTTGTTCGGGTGCATCGGTCTTTTACAGTTGCTCTCAATAAGATTGAAAAACTTGAAAGAACACAGCTGTTGATAGGAACTCATAAAATTCCTGTTAGTGATGCTTATCTTCAAAACCTGTCTTCGCTTTTATACAAATAGTTTCTTTGTATTATCGTGCAATTTCGAATTTCTTCGATCTTTCATCTGCCTTAATTTGTAATCCATCCGGCCACCTCCATGTATTTTGCTGTTTCCGGAAATAACTTTCAAAACCCTATTTTTGGCCTTGTTTAGGTGATAAGCTTGAGGGCATACTTTGACAAAAGTGTTGCAGGCAAAGCTTTTTGACTTTTTTAATACCGAACGATGCCACTGAATAAACGGAGAGATTTCTTAAAACAGGTTACCGGCTTCGGAGCTGCATCTTTGGTTCCGGCCTCCCTGGCTGCAATAGCTGCTCCCGTTCACCAGGGAAAGCAAACCGGCTATACTTTGCTGTTCCAGGGCGATTCTATTACGGATGGTAACCGAACCCGCAATAACGACTGGAATCATATTATGGGTCACGGCTACCAGTATATTATCTCCAGTAATTTATGGTGCGATCATCCGTCCAAACAGTTCAACATATTTAACCGGGGCATAAGTGGGAATAACGTAACTGATTTAGCTGCGAGATGGCAAAAGGATACGCTTGATCTGCAACCCGATCTCCTTAGCATTTTAATAGGCATCAATGATGTTGCAACCCTTCTTAACGGAGATAAAAACTATTCTGCAGAAGCCTATGAATCACGATACCGCGACTTATTGAATGAAACCAGGAAATCATTACCACAAATTCAGTTGATATTGTGTGAGCCTTTCGTGCTTCCGGTCGGAAAGGTAAAAGAGAACTGGGAAATGTATTCATCTGAAGTAAAAAAAAGACAAACGATAGTTAAACTACTGGCAACAGAATACAATGCTATTCATGTGCCTTTTCAAAGCGCTTTTGACCGGGCTCTTGAAGAAGCACCTGCTTCTTATTGGATATGGGATGGCATACATCCAATGCCTGCCGGGCATGCTTTAATGGCGCGGGAATGGACCAAACAAGTAAGTAAAAATTTGAAATTTCTTAAATAAAAAGCATGGAGATAACTAAGAGTAGTAACACCCGGTTTGCAATTATTTTGATTACCTCACTATTTTTTCTATGGGGGTTTGCATTAAACCTGAATCCTATATTGATTCCCCATTTAAAGAAAGCTTGCCAGCTAACTGACACACAATCTGCCTTTATTGATTCTGCCTCTTATTTTGCATACTTCCTTTTAGCATTCCCTGCAGGTAAATTCATGGAACGATTTGGTTATAAAGGCGGCATAATTGTGGGCTTGTTATTATTTGCATTAGGTGCCTTTTTGTTTTATCCAGCTTCGCTTACACGATCTTATGGCTTCTTTCTTGGGGCGCTTTTTATTATTGCAAGCGGGCTTGCTTTTTTGGAAACAGCAGCCAATCCCTACATGACAGTTTTAGGTGATCCGGCCACAGGTACACAAAGGCTCAATTTTGCTCAAAGCTTTAATGGACTTGCTGCATTTATAGCACCACTCATCGGGGGCAGTTTCATTTTGTCGGGAAAAACATTAACTGAAGAACAGGAAGCAGGTATGACGGCGCAACAACTCGATGCCTATTTAAAACAGGAAGCGTCTTCGGTTCAAGTTCCTTTTATTGTCATTGGTATCGTAGTACTGTTGGTTGCATTGTTCTTGTGGAAAACGAAGTTGCCCGAGATAAAAGAAGATGATTCGCTGGAAGTAGAGGGCTCTATCTTTAAAGAAAAAAACCTCGTACTAGGAGTGATTACCCAGTTTTTTTATGTAGGAGCCCAAGTTTGTATAAGCAGCTTTTTTATCCGGTTTTCTAAAACAGTTGCGGGTATAGAAGAAATACCAGCTTCCAAGTATTTGGCAGTTGCATTGCTTGGCTTTATGATCGGGCGTTTTGCCGGAACTTTTTTAATGAGATACATTGCTCCGCCGCGGTTATTAGCATTGTATAGCATCATAGTAATGGCGTTACTGGCACTTGCTATTATGACCTCAGGTAAAGCTTCTGTTTATTCACTTATTGCAGTTGAATTCTTTTTATCTATCATGTTCCCTACCATATTTGCACTGAGTGTAAGGGGACTTGGCAGCAAAACAAAAGAAGGATCGTCACTGGTGATAATGTCTATAGTGGGCGGGGCAATTTTCCCGGTGATAATGGGACGTGTTTCAGATGCGTTTAATATTCAGGTGGCCTATATAGTGCCCGCTGTTTGTCTTTTGATGGTATTATACTTCGCCGTTAAAAATTTTACGGTTACTAATGTTAAACTAACAGCTTCTCATTGAAAAGAATTCATTTTTAAGTTATCAATTAGATGAAAAATAATGTGTGTTATGCCAGATAACAAAAAGATAAATGTAAAACTTGATATTCCACAGATTGTTTTTGGTACGGCAGGCCTGGGTAATTTATTTGTGGCTCACGATGATGCAACCAAACTGGAGATTATTAAAGAATGTGTGGAGCATAGCCTGGGCAAAACTGTGTTTGATACTGCCGGTAAATATGGCGCCGGCCTTGCACTTGAAGTGTTGGGCAAAAGTTTTAAAGCCTTAAACCTGGAACAGGACGATGTAATAATCAGTAACAAATTAGGGTGGTATCGTGTTCCTCTTACTACCGACGAACCCACGTTTGAACCAGGTGTATGGCGTGATTTAAAACACGATGCCATACAAAAAATAAGTTATAATGGCATCCTGGAATGTTTTGAACAAGGTAACGAACTTTTAAATGGCTATACCCCGCAATGGGTTTCCATTCATGACCCGGATGAATACCTGGCAAAAGCTACCAACCCTAATGAAGATGCTGCATTATACCATGATATTTTGCAGGCTTATAAGGCGCTGGAAGACCTGAAAAAGCAGGGTAAGGTGTCAGCCATTGGCGTAGGTGCGAAAGACTGGCACTCTATCCGGAGGATTGCAAAAGATGTGAAGCTTGACTGGGTGATGTTTGCTAACAGTGTAACTATTTATCATCACCCAAAAGAGCTGCTTGATTTTGTAAATGAATTACATGAAAAAGGAGTGTTGATTATTAATTCTGCTGTTTTTCATTCGGGTTTTTTAATTGGTAGTGATTACTATAATTACAAATTAATGAAGCGTGATAACGCATCAGATAAACATCTTTTTGAATGGAGGGATGCGTTCTATGCAGTTTGCCAGCAATACCAGGTAAAACCTGCACATGCCTGTGTGCATTATGCTTTAAAAATTAAAGGTGTGGATAGTATTGCGCTTAGCACCACCGATCCAAAAAGAGTAAAAGAGAATATTGATATTTTAAAAGTAGAAATACCTGCAGCTTTTTGGGAAACATTGTGGAATGAAAAATTAATAAGCAATAAGTACAACGGGTAAGAGCAACATCTTACTCGTTGTCCGAATTGAACCTAATGCATCTTCAGTTTCTATTGCTATAACCTGTACTTTCTTTTGTAATGAAAAAAATAGATGCGCATCAGCATTTCTGGCAATTTGACCCGGTAAGAGATAGTTGGATAACGGACGATATGTTTGTGATCCAACAAGATTTTTTACCGGAACACTTAGCACCACTCCTGGCCGAAAATGATTTTGAAGGATGCGTTGTGGTGCAATCAGACCAGTCAGAAGCAGAGAATCTTTTTCAACTAAAAAATGCGGCAGAAAATAAATTTGTAAAAGGAGTAGTTGGATGGATTGACCTGAGAGCTGATGACATTGAAGAGAAACTTTCATGGTATAGCAAGTTTGAAAAACTAAAAGGTTTTCGTCATGTTTTGCAGGGCGAAGCACAAAGAGACCTGATGTTAGAACCCTCATTTATGCATGGTATTGGTTTGCTGCACCAGTTTGGTTTTACTTATGATATTTTAATTTTTCCTGATCAACTGCCTTACGTACCATCCCTTGCCGCAGCTTTTCCTCAACAGCAATTTGTTATCGATCATATAGCCAAACCAGCCATTGCTGCAGGCGAAATCGCAAACTGGAAAAAAAACATAGAAGCTGTAGCAAAATATACTAATGTAAGTTGTAAAGTTTCGGGAATGGTTACAGAGGCGAATTGGGCAAACTGGAAACAGGAAGACTTTACACCTTATCTCGACACAATAACCCAGGCATTTGGAGAAGACCGTATTATGTTTGGATCCGACTGGCCCGTATGCCTTGTGGCTGCTTCATATAAACAGGTTATAAAAATTGCCGCTGATTATTTTTCGCAGTTTTCTTCAGAAGTACAGAACAAATTTTTTAATTTGAATGCAAGCCGGTTTTACAAGTTGTAAGATGAAATTTAATAGGTGACCAAATCAATTAATTTTTGAGCATCATGAAATGCGTGGCCATTTACATCGTTATTAAAGAAAGCGTATACTTGTTTGCCTTCCTTTTTCCATTGAAGAAAAAGCTTCGAATAATATTGTAATTGTTCGTTTGTATATGCAGAGGCGTACAAAGCACCAGGTCCATGAAAACGCACATAAACATGAGGGGAGGTTACATGTTCGGCATAGGGAAAATGATCTTTTGATTGTGAGATCACAAAAGCAATATTGTACTTTTTCATTAATGCAATTGGTTCATCTTCAAGCCAGGAATAATGTCTTATTTCAAGAGCAAATTGGAATTGTGCATAATTGCTTTTTAAGACAGCAAAAAAGTGATCCGTTTTATCATAGTGATATGCAAGTAAAGGAGGTAGTTGAACCAGTATCGGTCCCATTTTCACCTGCATTGGTTCAAATACATTAAAAAATCTTGCAAGTGCTTCTTCAGGATCGTTTAGTTTCTTGTACTGCGTGAGGTACCTGCTCATTTTAGGGCAGAATAGAAATCCTGGCGGAACTTCGTCCATCCACTTTTTTACTGTAGTTGGTTTTGGCAAACGATAGAAACTGTTATTGATTTCTGAGATATGGAACTGGCTGGCATAATAAGAAAGCCACTTTGTAGATGCCAGGGCGTTGGGATAATAGATGCCTTTCCAATGTTTGTAACTCCAACCAGAAGTTCCAATATGTATTGCCCCCTTTTTCATTCACGAGGTGATGGGGTAAGGATATTGCATCTGAATTGATCACAAGATGCCGCTTATTATAGTATAGGCATAAAAAAACACGGACAAAGGAATACCCCTATTACAGTGCCCATGTTTTTTTATTTGATAAGAAAGTTTTTAATCGTGCCCTTCGAGCTTAACAAGTTTGTTGTATATGCCAAGCAATAAAAATGGAGCGGGCCATTGACCAACAAACAAGCTCCAGTGTTTTTGTCCAAGAATTTTTAAAGTAGCAGATGCAGCCATAGAGCCTAATGCTGCCCATAAAAATATGTCGGAAGGCAGTTTAGCGGTTTGCTCTTCAATTGCTTCAGCAACTGGTCCTTCGCTGTGCTCAGGGTTGAAATTAGTAGCCATAAGTCTTCTTTTTTTAATTGATTAATAAATAAAAAGGTGATGCAACAGTTTACTATTACATGTATTTGAATCTTATAAATTGTACCAGTATAATTATGAACGGATTTTTCCCCAATCAATCTGTTCAGGAAGCAGGCTGATCAGAAGATTTAGTGGGGTCGGCATCCACTTTCTTTCCTTTTTGAGACTGCTTCATCAGGTCTTCATTGCCATTTGCCGGCTCTTCTCCGGGCGCTTTATCAATCCCCTGTGCACCATCTTCAAACTTTTCGTATTGTGTATTTCGGTATTGATCGTTTTCTTCCGGTGCATGTTTTGGATCGGTCATTGCCTGGTTGTTTGTTGTTACCATGTATTTTTAAAAGGGAGGGTTTAAAAAATTATACCATCTGCATTTCTGTTCCAACAATCATGAAATAAAGCGGTATCACTATAAACAACAGGGCATTTGTATTAAATGGCAGTAATAAGAATAGTTAGTAAATTTTTTAGAAGCGGGTTATTGAAATCACATAATGATTTGCCCTTGCAATTATTCGATTTCGTATTTTCACGCCCCTCAAATACCTGAGTAACAATTTTTAAATTTATTCGTTATGCCATCTTTCGATATAGTTTCTAAAGTTGATCTTCAAACACTGGATAATGCCATCAATGTGGCTACTAAAGAAATTACCAACCGGTTTGACTTTAAAGGAAGCCATGTAGTGATAGATCTTGATAAAAAGAATTTTGTACTGAAACTGGAGGCCGACAGTGATATGAAAATGACCCAGCTTACCGATGTTTTGTTAAGCCGAAGTATCAAGCAGGGGCTTGATGGCCAGGTATATGATTTTAGTAAGGATGGATACCAAAGCGGTAAGGTTTGGAAAAAAGAAGTAACAGTTCGCAATGGCTTGAAACAGGAAGATGCCAAAAAGATAGTTAAGATGATTAAAGACAAAGGTCTGAAGGTACAGGCTGCTATTATGGATGATATCATTCGGGTGACCGGGAAAAAAATTGATGACCTGCAGGAAGTTATTGCTGCCTGTAACACCGGCAACCTGGGCATTCCGTTGCAGTATATTAATATGAAGAGCTAATGAGTTTGGGGTAGGTTAACCAGGTTATGCTAAATATAATTTGCTTGAAAACCAGTTCACCCTTACTTTTGCGCTCCAAAATTGGATAAACAGGCCCGGTTGCAGTCGGGCCGTAAAACAAACGACCATGAAAAAAGATATTCATCCTAAAACTTACCGCCACGTTGTTTTCAAAGACATGAGTAACAACATTTCTTTCCTGAGCCGCTCTACTGCCCGCAGTGCAGAAACCGTAAAATGGGAAGATGGCAACGAATACCCGTTGATCAAATTAGAGATCTCTAACACAAGTCATCCTTTTTACACCGGTAAAAATGTGCGTGTGGATACAGCAGGTCGTATCGACAAATTCAACAAACGTTACGCAAAAAAGGCATAAGCCCGATTGTGTTATCATATTAGCTCCCTGGTTGTTACAAACCGGGGAGTTTTTGTTTATGGCCGTTCTTACTTTGCGGGTTGCTGTTTTGCCAGAAGGAATGTTGCCTTTTGCAAAAGGGATTGGCAGCAGTAGCCCGCAAAGACCATCCCGAAGGGTGGGCTGCGGACTACTGCAGAAAGCCCGGCGCCGCCACGGAAGATCGTTTGTAAGACTACAGTAACAATGGCGGCGTTTGCCCATAAAGGAACCGCTAAATTTGTAGCCTAATAAGTTGAATTGCAGATGATACATCTTGTTTTATTTGATACGCCGTCTTCCCGGTTGGCCCTGTATCCCTTATCGCTTACCCGGCCGGTTTGTGATATTCGGTTTGGAATACTCACTCTTCGAGAATGGTGGAGTATGAAAACGGGTTCGCCCGTGTACGCAATAACGGAGGCTTACCTGCAGGAACAGCAGCAGGCCGCAGATGTATTTATTAATGTAGATGCAACCGTATTGCCGGGTGAAAACTGCATATTGCAGGTACTGGCACTTAAGCCCGGTGAAATATTAGAGGATGAGATGGGATTAATTGCCTATGCCAGCGCCTCGCAGCCCGTTTATAACCAGCTACCGGTTTGGCCTGAGAAATCTATACAGGCAGCCATTCAGCCGCGATTAAGGAATGCGTGGCAGCTTTTCCAGGGCAATGCCAACAGGATTACTGCCGATTTTGAATTGCTCACAAAAAACCGGTCCGGCGAAAACATTGCAGCTTCAAATACTGTAATTGGTAATGGTAAATTGTTCTTGGAAGAAGGCGCAGATATGCAGGCCTGTACTATAAATGTAACAGAAGGACCGGTTTATATTGGGCGAAATGCGCTGGTAATGGAAGGCACATTGATACGCGGACCCGTTTCTATTGGAGAAGGTGCCGTGGTAAAAATGGGAACGAAGTTGTATCCCGGTACTACTATTGGACTTTATTGTACCGCCGGTGGCGAAATAAAAAACAGCATTCTCATGGGTTTTAGCAATAAAGCGCATGACGGTTACCTCGGGGATTCGGTGATTGGTGAATGGTGCAATTTTGGCGCGGGCAGCAGTAACAGTAATGTGAAAAATACCGGGGGAGAAGTAAAAATGTGGAAGGAGTCCACGCAATCGCTGGAAGCCGTTGGCATAAAAGCCGGACTGGTAATGGGTGATTATAGCCGCTGCGCCATCAATTCCTCTTTTAATACAGGAACAACGGTTGGGGTAAGTTGTAATGTATTTGATGGCACTTATCCCAATAAACATTTACCTTCTTTTTCGTGGGGAAACCACGAAAAATACCAGTTTCATAAAGCCTGCCTGGATGCCGCTAACTGGAAAAAAATGAAGGGAAAGGAATTTACTGGCAAAGACAGGCTTATTTTGCAACACATTTTTGAAATAGCAAATAGCAAATAGCAAATAACAAATAGCAAATAACAAATAGCAAATAACAAATAGCAAATAGCAAATAACAAATTACATAATCATATATCTATGAGAAAACAAATCGCCGCTGCTAACTGGAAAATGAATTTGACGCTTCAACAAGCAACCGGCTTGCTGGATGAACTGTTGGATACACCGCATACAACTACGGAAAATGCTATTGCTGTTTTTGGTGTTCCATTTCCGTACCTGTTGCTGGCAAAAGAAAAACTGGCTGGTAAATCGAACGTGTTTGTAGCGGCTCAAAACTGTTCCAATAAAAAGAGCGGCGCTTATACCGGTGAAACCAGTTGCGAAATGTTGCAATCAATTGGAGTGGAATATGTGATCATAGGTCACAGTGAAAGACGCGAATATTATAATGAAAGCAATCAAATGCTTGCTGAAAAAATTGATCTTGCACTATCGTATGGCTTGATACCGATCTTCTGTTGTGGCGAGGCTTTAGAAATTCGTGAAGCTAATACGCAGAACGAATATGTAGCCGTTCAATTAAAAGAAAGTCTTTATCATTTAAGTGCGGAACAGTTACAGCAAATAGTAATTGCATATGAACCCATTTGGGCAATAGGCACTGGCAAAACAGCTACCAGCGAACAGGCACAGGAAATGCATGCACATTTAAGAAGTGAATTGGCAGCTCAGTATGGTGAAGCTGCAGCTAACAATGTTCCTATTTTATATGGTGGCAGTGTAAAAGCAAACAACGCATCTGAAATATTCGGACAGTCGGATGTAGATGGTGGTTTGGTTGGCGGGGCAAGCCTGGTAGCAAAAGACTTTGCTGCTATCATAAATGGACTGAAAAAATAAAGATCCTGTTTGCTACTGATTTTAGTGGTGGTGAACATTGTTGAAAATATTAAAGCCAATACAAAAGCCAACTGCTTTGTGTTGGCTTTAAAACCATTAATAATATGGTATGATGCGACATGTTTTTATTGCAATAGCAAGCCTACTTTTTTTTTTACCCTGCTAGCACAGCCTACTAGTAAAGCATCCTTTAAAGTGGTACCCCTGGGCGTAAAAGGCGGTATTGATGAAAGTAATCTTTCCGCTTACCTGCTTGCACCCGTAGGTACAACAGAATTTATTTGTTTGGACGCAGGTACTATTCATTCAGGTATACAAAAAGCTATAGAAAACAACACTTTCAAGGCAAACCACGCAACTGTTTTAAAGCAATATATCAAGGGTTATTTTATCTCTCATGCTCATCTCGATCACGTTGCGGGTTTGATTATTAATTCGCCGGAAGACAGTGCTAAAAATGTATATGCTTTGCCTGCGTGTATGCAAATGCTGCAAAACTTTTATTTCAATGGAGAAGGCTGGACCAATTTTGGTGATGAAGGCAAAGGTTTCCTGGTAAAAAAGTATCATTTCAATACACTTCAACCTAATGTAACTACTCCCATTGTCAATACTGCTATGGAAGTGAAAACATTTCCATTAAGCCATATTAACCCGTTTGAAAGTGCTGCATTTTTAGTGAGTAAAGACGATGCTTTTGTATTGTATTTGGGCGATACTGGTGCAGATGAAATTGAAAAGAGTGACAAGCTGCAATTGCTCTGGAAGGAAATAGCTCCACTGGTAATGTCAAAAAAATTGAAAGGAATTTTTATTGAAGTTTCTTTTCCAAATGAACAACCAGATGACAAATTGTTTGGTCACCTTACACCGCTTTTGTTTTACCAGGAAATGAACAAACTTGCTGACTTAACTGGGGTTGCTGCTATAAAAGAATTGAAAATCGTGATCACTCACAATAAACCGCCTGCTGCCAATATCGGGAAAATAAAAATCCAGTTGAATGCTGCAAATATGCTGGCATTGAAACTAATTTTTCCGGAACAAGGCAGGGGTTTCACATTATAGATTTCTAGTAATTCTTATCCTTATTTTACTGTTAGCGTTATTGAATTACTATAAGCCTTTATTGCTGGTTGGTACATGCATTGTAAACTTGCTATTCCATTGTTGAATATACCGCTTTGGCTAACTACAGTTTCATAACTTATTTCAGAGCTTCCTGATGGAATTTTTTCTGCGAAAATTTGATAACCTTCGTCTTTATCTGATTTGTAATAGCTAAAATTGGTAGCATAGCGATAACCGCTTTCTCCATCCAAAGGTTCCAAACATCCGCTGCGGCTATCATTGATATATACGTATTGTAGCATCTTCCTGCTTTCAAGGGACAATATTGTTTTTACTTTATCACCGATGGTAAGCTTGGTAGTATCTGTAAGTGGGATCCATTTATTTGATGCCATATTAAACCAAAACAGTTTTTTAGAGATACTTATTTCTGAGCCCGGCAGATCTGTAGTTGGTGTGGATGCGAAATAATAATAGTTCAGGCTCCCATTGGCTGAAATATTGCTATTTAATTTTGAAACAGTTAAGTCTTTGGGAAAGTTGCCGGGCGTATTTTCATATTGATACAACTGACCTGATAGTAAGCTGTTTGATACTGTTATTTTATTACCCTTAATAGTGGTGCTTAACGATTGTGTTGGAGCGGCGACCTGGTTATTTTGTTCTTTCAATAAGGCATTTACCAAAGCTGCTGTGGCTTTTGTACTTTGGTAAGATTGTTCGTTCCTTGAAATGAGTAACCATTTGATAATTCCCGACTGCATTGCGGGAATGCCTGCTTTGCTAAAGGCTTCAATTAATAACGCAACGGTTTCTTCTGTTGTATTGCTGCTGGTTTCTTCCGCTGAAATTTCCTTCCACCTTATCCCGGTTTGTTCATCTTTAATTGCTAATTGTTGAATAGAAGCTAATCTCCTGGTTGCCTTGATATATGCGGAATCTCCTGGTTTGTACAAATTAAAGCAAGCAATAATTATTTGGGCCTGCTCGGTTAAAGATGTTTGCCCCGGATGATTCCAAAACGTTTGTATGGCTGAATCAATTTTGGGTTGTAATGTATCTGCAATTTTAAAAGGGCTTGCAAAAAAACTACGGTTATATAAGTAGTTTGCCGATAGGGTCTCTACTGTTTTTGAAATCGCCTGTATATCGCAAAACGCAACCAGTTTTTCCAGGAAAGTTGTGTGCTTTTCAGTTTCGTATTTGTCCTTTGTTAATGTAAAGTCCGCTTGCAATTTGCCAAATGCACCCATAATATATTGCGAAATATAAGAATTGCTTTCACCACCGCGGAACCATCGCATTCCACCATCACGGTGCTGAAGTTCATACAGGTGATTCAGATAGTCCTTTATTTTTTGCCGGCAATTCATAGTATCCAGCAAAACACTTAATTGTTGTTGCTGAAGTAATGTTTTATTGCCAAGATTCAACCATGGCATGCTTTGCTCTGTGAGCTCTCCTGGTAAAACACTGGTTGTTGTTTTTGATGAAATATTTTTTAGCGATAACCTGGCAGCCTGTAGTGCGGTATCAGTACGCATAAGCTTAATGGCGGTAACATTGGCGAGAAGTTTATTAAATGTTTGTTCGGCACAATCAAATGAAAAGTTTGACAAATAAGCTAATGACCGGACCAGTGAAGCCTGCAGTTTAGGACTGATATACATACTGATTCCATATGGATCCATTCCCGGCAAAACGGGTATTGATGGTATGATGAAATCTTTTGTATTTACTAATAAAAAAGGCTTTGTAGTTGTGATAAAAACTTTCTTGCTTAGTATAGGTAAAATATGTTCTTCTCCATCAGAAAAGTTACCAGATACTGCCGTAATAATTATTTTGATGGGATGCAAAAGTGACGGAGGAATTACAATGTTAAATGAACTGTTACTGTTTGATAAAACTCCAATTGAAAATTCATTTTCTTTTTTTGTAAGCATACTTGCCGTGATATCTTCCCCGGTGATCACATCTTCAATGCGGCAAGTGATTTTGCCTTTTATAGCTATAGTATCCAGGTTGCTTATGCGGGTTTGTAATAACAGTTTATCACCCTGGTATAATATGCGAGGCATATTAGGTTGCACCATTAATGGTAATTGTGACACCAGGGTTTTTTCCTTATAAATGAATGCCGCTTTTTTTGTGTGAGCCAACATTTTCCACTTCCACTCGGTTACACTTTCAGGCATCTTAAAACTGAACTTGTAATAACCATTTTTATCGGCGGTAATTTTTGGATAGAAAAAAGCTGTTTCCTGGAAATTGCTTCTCACTTGTACAGGTGGTTCAGGCGGTGACGGCAGTAGTATTTCATTTTTTGTGCTGAGAAGTAAAACTCCATCTGCCGCCCTTGACCCGTAAATGGCAGCGGCCTCTGCACCCTGTAACACCATTGCGTTTGTAATTGTACTTGCATTGATTGCCGACAGTTCGCCAGTATAAACAACGCCATCCAATATAACGAGATTTGTTTTATAACCAGATAAACCGGTACTTCCCCTGATAGTAATGACCGACCCTGTAAAATCTCTTTTTTTGCTAATTCCATAACCTACTACCACTACCTCATTTAGCTGAGAACTACTGTTTATATCGAGGCCGGCAACACGGCCGGATAGCATGTTAGGCAAGACATAATCGTGCATTTCATATTCCACATATTTTAGCGTTTCAGGCTTTGTTGTTAACCACCATAAGGGCAATTCTTTTAAACTATTCGTCGCTCTTAAAAACGGCTGATATTGAAAATTGCTGCCTGCATTTTTATGATTTATTTCATCATCCCAGCGACTTTGTAAATACCTGTTGTGGTAGTCACCGGGAACATGCCATTTATGTGGTTCGATTTTATCCAGTGAAGCATCGTACATGGTTGTCAGCATTTCTGCTGCAACCTTTTCATCTTTTGTTTTTACCGATAATGAAAAAGTTTCTTCAGCACCAGGTGTTATAATACTTCTGAATTGCTCAATAATTATGGCTGGTTCTTCCTTCGGTTTTTTATAAGTGAAAATCGTTTGTTCATCGCTATATAAATGATTGTTTTTAATATGCCATCTTACCAGCATCAGGTTTCCATCAATGTCTTTCGGAATTACAAAATGGAACTTGTTTATGCCCTCAGTTTCATGTTGAGTGATGTACTTGTCATGCATCATCACTTTTTGACCTTTCTTTCTGTAATAGTTCATATGATAAATGACGTAGAGGTCATTATCGGCCGAACCATTTACACAGGAAATACTATCTCCGGGTTGCCCGCTGTTTAATTTACAGTGAAAAAAGTTATTGCCTGGAAACTGGTTTTGTTTGGAATTGTAAAGAGAAAAGTTGGCAGATGATTCTCCAATTAGTTGGTTGTTTTCGGTACATACCGCAGCTATCATATAATTACCTGCAGATAGCATTCCGGGTGGGATTTCTATTTTTTTTGAGCCTTTGATTGCTTCGGTTGATTCATATACTAAAACTTTTGCAGGTGAATCGTTTGTTGTATCAAATCCAATGTTAGGGAAGTAGTTACTTAGCTCTTCCTTGCTAAACAAGAAAGTATCGGTTATGCCAAATGGGTTTTTTAAAACCTTTTCCTGTTTTGATGGAAGCCTGTATAATTTGAGCGAAATGATTTTATCAGCAGCTCCAATATTTTTAATACTGGTTTGCAACGTAATTGATGGTGAATTGGCCAGGTCACCCAATTTGTCGACTTTGATAGTTATTTCTACCGGCCGGTTGCTGATCGTAAAATTAGTTGAGATCTCATGACTTTCACCAGTTGCATCAATTGCTTCAACATCCACATCATAATACACATTTATTTTCTCCTGTTTGCCTGTTAGAACATGCTTTAATAAGCTGTCATTTACAGGCAGGATTAAGAAGCCTTTTTCATTGGTAATTGCCTCGTCGTCCAGTATGGTTTCATTATAGGTTTTCTGAATGATTGATTGGGAGAGCGTATCGAAAAATGGTACAGTTACATTGCGGGTAACATTGTAGATGATACGGGTATTATTAAGTTGCAAGCCGGCAAATGATTTTACTTTAACCTTTAATGAAAAGCTGTCAGCAGGTAATAACATCTTAAATGGCTTGTCGATGTTTACTTCAAAAGTTGGCCGTTTGTATTCTTCTACTTTAAATGAACCATCGTTGTTGTTATCCATCTCAAAATACAAATCGTCGTCATCAAATTCAATATCCCAATCGCCGTTTGTTGCTGATTCGGGAATAGTGAAACTGCCAGATACAGATCCATAGTTGTTGGGAAATAATTCCAGCGTATCTATTTGCCTGTTAAAGGGATCGTTTAAATAAAATTGAAATTTCTTACCGTTAAATTTTGCAACTGTTTTAAGAATTAGACGTTGCATAAACGGCAATTTGAGATTATGCCAGTTTAGTATAATTAGTTCTCCATTGTCAGGATTTCTTGTTGTAAAGATTCCTTTAAAATGAACTGTTTGCCCGGGCCGGTAAATACTCCGGTCGGTAAAAATGTGGATCCTGGTTTCCTCCTCATAATACTCCATTTTATAACCATACTCCGATTTGTCGTAAACATTATCGGGTACTTCCAGTTCGCGTTTCGAATACTCTATAAAAAATGAATCTGTCCCGTTGATAAACAGGATATCTTTTAGTGCCTGTTCATTAACATTAAGAATTCCATTTCTATCCACTTTTTTATTTTCTGTTTTACTTACAAAATAAGTTTTGGTGCTGTCGTTGTATTTTTCATATTTGATTATTGCAGACAGGTTTGAAATAGGTTGGCCTGTTTCCCGATTTAGTGCAAATATTTTATGACCATTTTCCATAACTGCGATACTGGTAACTTTTACCTGGCTTACGCTGTACTGCTTATTGCCAGAGACAAGAGGGGAGTCGGAACCGAGAATGAAATAATCTCCAACCGGTAATGCATCGAGTTTATAATACAAACTGTGTGGCTGGTAATCTTGCAGTAATGGCAATGCAACAGTAAATGCCCTGGTTGCTTCTGATGCTAGCAGTTGTGTTGTATCAACTTTTTTTAATTTGACCGAATGTGTAGGTACGCGGTAGATTTTTAAATGAACAGTGGATATATTTTTAAATGAAACCTTTGCCAGGATGGGTTTCCCTGGAAGTGCATGCATTTCAGTTTCCAGTTGAAGACTTCTTACTTTCATACTCTCCACTGCCTGTATCATAGCAGTTTTCAAGTAAGGAAAGCTATCCATTAACAGGTTATTTTGGCTAAATAATGCGATTGCCTTTTTATAATTATCCTTATAAGCATAGTTGTATTTTGGCCCACCAAAATATCCGTTATTATAACTACTGCTAGCTTCATAATACATTGAAGCTTTGATGCGCCATATTTGAAATAATTGATATACACCATGAGCTTTTACAGGAGTATATGGAGAACTGGTAAGGGTACCCAGATAAATTTCGTACCAACTGTTAGCAGTATCAACTTGGTGTTGAGTGGAGTGGATAAATTTTCTTAAAAGAGTTTCAATAAAAAAAGCATTATTTTTTTTATCTTTTTGCAGGTAATAATGGATCCATTCCCTGTAGGCACTTACCATTGGAGTTGTGGTAAGTGTATCTAGCACTTTCAAAAATGAAATCTGTGATAAATTAACCAGCCGGGACTGACTCCATTGCTGGCGTTCTTTCCAACCTTCCTGTTGTTTGAGGCTTTTAATTTCTTCGGCAATAGCAATATCATACAAGTCCGGCTTAAAAAGAAACAACAAAGGATCATCAGACAACCATAATGCATCTTCAATATTGACTGAATGGATGGATTTAAAAATGCTTTTTGCTGCCTGGAAATTAGCGTTGATAGTTGCTTTTAATTGTTCGTCATTTAACAAGGCATAATTAAAGGGAATGTCTTTTCGGTCAAATAATTTTCGTTTGTTTTGCCATTTGCCCTGGTGGAGAAAATGGTTGATCCTTTTGGCTTGCATTAAATGCATTACTCCTTTTAATAAGGAATTTGTAGTCGTAGATAGCAGCATGCTATCGATAAAGGCGGATGATTTAAAGTAAAGTGTGTCTTCTGTTCTTTTATCATCTATTAATAATAAGTAGGCATAAATTCTGCCTATTGCAAGAACGTCCTTCGCTTGCTTAGCTTCTGCTAATAAGTTTTCGAGTTTTTCCCTGGAAAATTGAAGGTCTATATTTTTTTGTATATCATTCCTGATTGCCCCAATGAGATCTCTGTTTCTTATCTGTGAATAGGATTTTGTTGAAAATGATATAATCAAAAGCGCCAGGAAAAGCAGTGTGGTTTTCATCGGAATTGGTTTGCTGCAGCAATGTATAAGGCGACTAAGTTATTGTAAACAGCTGATCATCCTTCATACATTTCCATCTGCAGCCTGGTTTCCTCCAAATCTAATTCCCTTTCAATCTTTCTTAAAATCTCTTCACTTGCTTTACCTGCAATATGCAATTCCTGGACAATTTTGCGTTCTACATTTATCAGGTCCACCTGCAATTTGCTAAACTCATTAAACAGGTTTTCTTTTTTTTCTTCGTCTTTACCAAAATAGCCTGCCGGCAAATCGGTGCGTTGTAAACGATTGTATTTTACTTCGTATTTTGTTTTAATGTTATTTAATAATTCATCTTTTACCAACGATAGATTTTCTTCAATATGCGCAATGGTGTAGTTTACGACGGTTGTACGCACATCATACTCTTCGGCAGCTATTGAATGGGGTGAAAGTTTCATTTTCTTAATGATCCAGGGTAAGGTTAGTCCCAATAAAACCAGAGTTGAAAGTATCACACAAAAAGTGAGGTATATAACCAGGTTTCTATTCGGAAAAGGACTGCCATCTTCCAATGTTAAGGGCAATGCCAGTGCTGCTGCCATAGAAACGACACCCCGCATTCCAGACCATCCAAATATTACCATATTTCGTGGGTCAAAAGGTTCTTTTTCCCTGATCTTTTTACTTAAATAACGGGGTAGCATTGCCGCAGGTACCACCCAAATAAAGCGCACAATGATTACCACAAAACTCACGACTACTCCATAGAACAGCAATTCGGTATTTGAATAATCTTTAATACCCTGTATAACTGATCTTAATTGTAAACCGATCAAAATAAAAATGAGCCCGTTAAGAATATAAATGACCGTTTCCCAGACGGAATAGGCCATGATACGGCCCTGGTGCGAAAAGATTTCAGAAGAACGAAATGATAGGTATAGCCCGGTTGTTACTACTGCCATTACTCCGGAAAAATGAAAGTGTTCTGCTAAAAGGTAAGAGGCAAAAGGTGTAAGAAAAGTAAGCGTGGTATCAATCACCGGGTCACAAATAAATTTCTTATGAACAAGAAACATCAGGTAACCAATGATCAACCCAATGGCTATGCCTGCAAATACCACCAGAAAGAAATTCAGTGCCGCATCTTTAAAAACAAAATGACCTGCAATGGCGGTTGCAGCAAGGGCGTATTTGTAGGCAATAAGGCCACTCGCATCATTTACAAGGCTCTCCCCTTCAATAATAGCAATCATCCGGGGCTGCAACCCCAGGCCTTTGGTAACAGCTGCCGCGGCAACGGCATCCGGTGGCGAAACGATGGCTCCCAATACAAATGCCAGTGGCCAGCTTAAACCGGGGATAATAGCATGTGCTGCTATCGCAACAAGGCCGGTGGTGAAAAATACCAGGCCAAATGCAGCAAGTGAAATAGGACGGAGGTTGGCTTTGAAGTCGTGCCAGCTGGTATTCCAGGCCGCACCGTATAACAGGGGAGGCAGGAAAATAATAAATACAATTTCAGGTTTTAATGCAATTACAGGTAAGCCCGGGATAAGACTAATTATAACGCCGCTTAAAACGAGTACTATGGGGAATGGGAAATTGAACTTGTTACTGAGTACACTCAAAAAGGTAATACCAAACAGCAGCATTATGATGACACTGATATTTTCCATGCAGTTAGTTGTTGCCCGTAAAAATAAGTGGAACTTTCAATTGACAATATAAACGCCTTTTGCAGAGCCATTTCTGCATTGAAATCATTGATGTCTATTTATCCATTTAGAAGTTAGTTTTCAATTTCAATCCCGATTTTTTTCATCAGCAAAGAGGCATTGGTACTTTTACAAACACCATCTTTAATTTTGTAGTCAAATACAATTTCTTCGTTAATGATTGTTGAATCGAAATGGTAATTGGAAAGCTGGCCGGGATATTCCTGTTCTAAAGATGCCAGTGCAATATCATGGGAGGCAATGATACCAACAGCACCTTGCCGGAGCAATTGCTTTATAAGGGCTACAGACCCTGTATGGCGGTCGAGGGTATTGGTTCCCCGCAGCATTTCATCTATCAGAATAAAAATTTTATCACCCGCGTTGGCAGATTCTACAATACGTTTTATTTTTTTTAATTCAGCATAAAACGTTGACGTTTCTTCTTCAAGGTTGTCCGCAATTCGCATGGACGAAAGAATTTTTGCTACTGGAAGTTTCATGTATGCAGCACGTACCGGTGAACCCGCCATGGCCAATACCATATTTGCACCAACACTTCGCAGGAAAGTACTTTTGCCAGCCATGTTTGAACCCGTAATTAATGCAAATTGCGGAGTGCCATGTAAACTAAAATCACTTGTTACTACTTTGCTTTCCCTGATTAGCGGATGACCAAGTTCCCTGCATTCCAGTTCAAACCATCTGCTGGTAATTTCAGGGAAAATCCAGGTGGGACGATTGAAAGCAGTAATGGCAATAGAAGCCAGCATTTCAACATCGCCCGTTACTTCAAACCATTTTGCAAGATTTGCTGTTTGCTTTTTCTTCCACTTTTGCAGGGCGAGCGCCTGCTGCAGATCCCAAAAAAGAAAAGCACTCAATGGCAGGTACACCAGGGGATTTAACCGGTAATCAAATCTTTTCAAAATGCCTTTTAAACCCGCGATAGCTGATGAAGCTTTACCATGGTGCAAGAGATGTGTTTGTTTTTCTTTAAATAACACGTTTTCAAATCCGGCATTTTCAATCCATTGCAATGTGGGCAAAAAGGCATGGAGTTGCTGAATAACTTTTGAAAGATGGCTATACTCCCTGGTGATTTTTTTATAGAAAGAAAATACAAAAGCCAGCATTAACAACATGATGGTATTAAATAAAGCATCTGTAATCTTGTCGGCGAGGTAAAGACCTAATGTTGTAAACGAAATGACCGGAACAAGAATGCTTAATAGTCGCCAAATAGGTTTTTCAAAAGTTTCTTTATCATCCTGCAACCATTCGGTAATCAGTGTTTCTGTTTCTTTGCTTACCGGTGCAATCATAGTATACGATTGTAATTGCTGGCACCATCCGGGGTCTTGGCAAAGTTCTTTTACAGCCTGTTGCTTTTTTTCAATCTCCTCTATTTTGGGGGTAGCAGTAAAGGCAGTTGCAAGCGCTAATTTGCCATGATAGGAATTTGCCCTGTTGTAGTATTGAAAAAGAGAGGCCGGTCCAAATAAATCAAGATCATTATCAGGCAAATGAAAAATACTTATAAACTCATCACCATTCGCACGGTGTGAATAACGTCCGTCTAATACTAATAATTCTTCCTGGTTGATTTTAATTAAACGATTGGTATTACTTAATTTTTCTTCGGTTTCAAGTGCCAGGTAAACCAGGTAGAAAAAAACGGAAATAGTTGCAAGTGCTACAATGGCAAAGTACCAACCTCTAAACCAAAGAGTATATGCTGCAACAGCTAATAAAACAATTGCTAAAAGCCTGGCCCATCCCAGCAGAGCATGGCGTTTTCTTAAACCTGCCGATACATTCGTTAATGACAAAATCCTTTCCTGGTAATACAATCCCGGATCCTTTATTTCCATTTTCTCACTGGGTAGTTTATGCCTGCAAAGTTGCAGCCAGCATTCCAAACGCCAAACATTAACTATAGGCAAGTTGCAAAATTGGATGACCAATCATGTCGAAGGCATACGAAACCGCCAATCTTTAAAACCAACAAGTGAAATGTGATTGATCTTTGAAAGCTATTATTTAGGGTGGAAGTTAAGCTTCCTTTATTTTTTACCGGATAAGCGTCGCCGTTCCTTTTTGCTGGTACTTTTTGCCTGTATAATCTACAGCCTGAACCATCCAAACATAAGTGCTGGTTTGCTGCAATTGTCCATTTATTCTGCCATCCCATCCCTTGCCGTTGGTAGAAGTATTAAATACCACCTGGCCATACCTGTTGTAAACAATAAATCTTTCGATCATTTTCATTCCGGCTGCTATGGGTTTCAGTATATCATTATTGCCATCTCCGTTCGGCGTAAACCCGGTTGGTACAAAAACAGTTGGCCGCGTTGAAAAAACTTTAATAGTGATAAAGGCTGAATCGGTACATCCTGCCTCGTTAGAAACAAATACGCTGTAACGAACGGCATTTGAAGCTTCTTCAAATTGTGCAACCGGGTTAGGAATATTTGGAGCTGATAACCCGTTGGAGGGTATCCATAAATAAGCAATTCCGCCTTCGGCCTGCAGTTGTAAGCTTTCGCCTAAAACAAGTGATGTATCGCGACCTGCAAAAGCCTCAATGTCTGCTAAAACCGTTATGATTACGGAATCGGAAACAGGTTTTGGACAGCCAAGATTGCTGTTCACTGTGAGAATATACTCTGTTTGGGTTTTAGGGCTTGCAACAGGGTTTAAAATGCTTTTATTGCTTAAGGTCGAAGACGGTGACCAGTTTAAAGTAGTTCCGTTACTGGTTCCATTTAATTGTGCTTTGGTATCAAAACAAATAAGCGTGTCGTTTCCTGCATTAACCAACGGGTAGGGCACAGTCGAAATATTGATTTCCTCTGTGGCCAGGCATTTACTGATACCCGCAACTATTTTATACCTGGTATCTGAAATTGTAATGGCCATTGGAATTTTTGAAGCGGCATTATCAAGTTGTGATGCCGGCGTCCAGCTGTAAGTTAAGGCGTTGCTTATTATATTCAACCTAGCTGGATCTCCTGCACAAATGGTAGTATCATTCATCGCGGTAAGCGTTACCTTATCAGTTACCCTGATAGTAACTGAATCGCGGTTCAGGCAACCGTCATCATCTAAATCAACATAATAAGTTGTGGTTTTTAGTGGTGCCACGAAGGGCATCGGACTTCCCGGGTTTACCAGTTGACTGGCAGGTGACCAGTTGAAAATTCCTCTTCCTGAAACCATCAATTGAAGCTGATCCGGCGGGCAAATAAGTGTATCCCGAAATGCGAGGTCGATAGGAGGTTTTTCAAACACTTCAACCAGTTTTTGCAAGGTATCCCGGCAGCCTTTTGAGTCAGCAACTACCATCGCAGTATTCGTTGCGCCCGCTTCCTTGAAAGTATAGGCTGGATTTTTTTCATCCACTGTATCAGCGTTTTGCCTGTTATTACCGAATTCCCAATGCCAGTAATTAACAGTTCCGTAAACGGAGGTGGTGGCATCCGTGAAATTGGTTGGTTTGCCCAGGCAAATACCAACAAAGCTGTATGCGGGTTTAAATCCGGGGTATACCCTTGCAATAGCTGTCGTAGAATCGGTACAACGTTGTCCCTGGTTAATAACCAGTTTTATATTGTAGATACCGGTATCGGCGAAAGTGTAGTCGACATAAGGGTTAGTACTTGTATGAATAATATTGCCAGCTGTATTCCTTAGTTCCCAATAGTAAGCATTGATCAGGGTACTCAAGCTCAGGTTGGTCAAAAACAAAGTTTTTGTGTCCTTGCAAAGCTGATATTCGGGCAACAAAACTGCTGCTGTAAGGCTACAGGACGTAATTGATATTTGCAGATCTTTTCTTTGGGTAGCTATCACCTTTCCGTCCCTGATTTCTTCCACGCAAACCGTTACAACATAGATCCCGGCTGACGGCGCAATGCCCTCAATCAAACCTGTTTTGCTATTGATTGAAACTTTAATTCCCAATGGATTGTCTCCGCCAAAACCATTTCCATAGGGCACTTCCTGGTAAGGCGGCGGAAGGGACGCAGATGCATTATTGCCGCCGCCGCCTGTCGGGCCGGTGCTGCTTCTATAAGCACCGCAAAAACTATAACGGAGATCATCTGCATCTTTATCGTTAGCGCCAAAACTGTACTTGAATGGATTGTTAGCGCAAACAATTACAAGATCGCTTCCGGTAAATTGGGCACTATGGTTTTTTACATTGCTTTCATTATAAAAAGTACCCGGAATTTCCATTGTATACGAAGCTCCTATCTGGCTATAACCATTAGACAGGTTTGCTATACCTGAAACACGGAAATTTACCTGCCCCGTTACTATATACCCCTGGGTACTGGAGGGCAGCGATAACGTAAATTCATAAAAACCTACTTCGTAACAAACTGTCGGCGGATTGCTGATGCACGGATCCGGGTCATTTAAGGAAATGATTTCACGACGATTAAGCGGCACATCTAAATCGAGCACCCTGCTGTTGTCTGATTGAGTAAAAACAGAGATAATGGTGGGGTTATTAAAGATGCGACCACTGTTGCAACGCATGTATAATTTCAATATACACCTGTACTGGTTAGTTCCACCACCTGTACCAAGATAGGTATATGACATTTCGCCCCCTGTGATATGATCGGCACGGGATGCGATATGCAAAAGGTTGAACAATATGAAAAAAGACAGTAATTTTTTCATTCAGAACAAAAATGAATATCAAAAAACTTCAAAGCTCTGCTGGTGAATATAGTAAACCTTACGTAATTCAGTTATACGTCAGGTGATTTTAGATGGTTGCCTGCTCTACGACGGAATGCTATTCCCATGGATATTATGCCACTTCAATTTACGTGAAATGTTGCCCCTTGTATTGAATTGCCAAAACTATTTTTGCTAAACGACAATTTCTAGTAACACATTTCAATCAATTATGTATTCCAAACAACAGGCCTCATTATTAAAGCAATCTTTTTGGACTGCTTTTGGCAAATACATGGCACCTGTTCCATCTGCCGACGGTAATAAAATTAATTGGATAAATTATAAAACAGGGGTGAAGCATATTTTTTTTCGCATGCAGGCTACGGAAATAAACGCCGGCATTTCGATTGTGCTGGCAAATCCTGATACAGCCATTCAACAGGCTGACTATAATAAGTTACTGTCGTTAAGAGTTTTATTAGAGGAAGAGTTGCAGGAAAAATGGCAATGGCAGCAGGAAATTAAAGATGAATATGGTAAAATCTATTCGGTTGCATCGAAAAATATTGTCGATGTTAATGTGTTGGATGAATCAACCTGGCCGGCTATTATTTCATTTTTAAAGCCAGGAATTATTGCGCTGGATAATTTTTGGTACCACGCAAAAGCATACTTTGAATGAGCGAAATAGGTTTCAGCTTTCGTAAAAAGCGAGCTTGTTTTGTAATTGCGTAATTTCCTGCTGCATCTTTTCAATCTTTTGCAACAGGAAGTAAATTGTTTCTATTCCTTCTGCATTGATATCCATATCCACGTGTAGACGAACCATCTTTTCCAATATGGGCAATTGTTCCTCCGGTATTACTATTTCCTCCTGGTCGTTACTGGTTTCTATAACCCCATAATCATGTAATTTTTGAAGAAAGTTGTAGTCTATTTTATAATTCAAACAAAATACCTCTGCCGCAATGGTTTTTGACTGTAACATGATTTCCGTTTTTTAATTTCAGGAAAGTTGTTTCAACTGCTCAAATAGTTCTTTTTGTTTTTCAGTGAGATGAGTTGGTATTAGCACCTGGTAAGTAATGTAGAGATCACCAAAGTTGCCTTCCTGCTTGTATACAGGATAGCCTTTGCCACGTAATTTGGTTTTAAATCCATTTTGAGTACCAGGGCTTACTTTGATTTTCACCTTGCCGTCCATAGTATCAATGGTTGATTCGCCACCAAGAACAGCAGTATAAAGATCAATGGTCGCCACCAGGTACAGATCGTTGCCGGTGCGTTTGAATCTCGGGTGATCCGTTATAAGAAAAGTGATATATAAATCACCGGCAGGTCCGCCGTTCATACCCGGGCCACCATGTCCTTTTAATTTAATTTTCTGGCCATTCTCCACGCCGGCGGGGATAGTGATCCGCAATTGCTTCCCGTTAACCGTTAGTGTCTGCTTATGGGTATGATATGCATCTTCCAGGTTCAAATGAAGTTCTGCCTGGTAATCCTGCCCGCGAAATTTGGTGTCCTGGCCACCTGCTCTTCTATTGCTTCTTCCAAACATTGATTCAAAAAAATCTGAGAACCTGTCGTCATCAAATTGCTCGCCGAAGCCCTGCCTTCCTGTAAACGTTTCCCGGCCGGATCGTTGCTGATGTTGTGCCTTTTCAAAAGCGTCGGCATGCATCCAGTCTTTGCCGTATTGATCGTACTTTTTTCTTTTTTCAGGGTCGCTTAAAACTTCGTTGGCTTCATTTATCTGCTGAAATTTCTTATGTGCATCCTTGTCATTGGGATTAAGATCAGGGTGATATTTTCGGGCAAGTTTTCGATAAGCTTTTTTAATATCGTCTGTTGTTGCTGTTTTATCAAGGCCCAGTACTTCGTAATAATCAATATAATCCATACTGTTTTATTTTACTGTTGCAAAGTTAAAATGCACATTGGCATTTAACCCTGTTTGACAGCAGGATTAAGTGTTATTTTTCGGTATACGAGTTTAAAACTGTTGATTAAAAAAGTATGCGAATTGTTTCCTGTATAAAAACACAGGAATTCTGTATTAAACTATTGAAGAAAATGGACGGAGATTAAAATTTCCGAAAGAAGAAGTAAAACTAAAAAAGCAGAAGGGGTATTTATTAAACGGTAACATCCTGCAACCTGCTTGCAAGCCAGCTGTTTTTAACTGGTACCAGCCAATGGTGCAGCATGTCTTTTTTGGTTTGAACCAGGTTATTAAAATAAATGGTATCCCGGTTTATAAAACCATTTTGTATGGCATAATTTACCTGCTGGAATGGAAGCATTTGCACTTTGCCTTCTTTTATAAAAGCCAGGTTTAGACGGTCGAACATACTGGTGCCAAATAAGTTTTCTATTTCCTTTACCACCCGAACGCTGCTGTCGGTACTGCAACCGCTTACACCGGTCGCCGTTTCATCTGCCATAAAAACAATGAACTGTCCAAAAAATAAGTTGGCATATCCTTTAACGGGTGTACCATGGCTTTTCCAGTTCTCAACAAAATCCTGTAAAATGCTTTCGAGGTGCAGGGCTTCCGATAAACCGAAAATCCGGCTGCTCTGGTAAATCCAAACACGGCTATTATCGTCGAAGCTTTCCGGAATCAGGTGTTTCCATTCTGGCAGACTGGTCATAGGATTATTATTTTAGCAACAGTGTAAAACAAAAAAGGCCTGCAGGAGGTACATCCTGCAGGCAAATAATTATGAAAGATGTTGCTCAATCTTTTTTACAAAATTGCTCTTTGGCTGAGCACCAACGAGTTTGTCAACTACCTGGCCATTTTTAAAGAAAAGGATTGCAGGAATAGAAGTAATGCCATAATTGATGCTTACTTCGGGGTTGTGGTCAACATTTACTTTGCCCACATTTATTTTGCCAGTATACTCTTTGCTAAGATCTTCAATAACAGGTCCGATTGCGCGGCAAGGTCCACACCATTCTGCCCAAAAATCAACAACCGTTAATTTATCGCTGCTAAGTACATCAGTTTTAAAACTGGCATCTGTGAATTCTAAAGCCATTTTATTCTTTTTTAAAGTGAAAAATCTCTATTGGAAGTAGAATGGACAAAAATAAAGCCAATTGGCGGATAAAGGCTTTTTGGCTTATTCACACAACCTGCAGTATTAAGTTGACAACTAGTTATGACAGGGCGGCATGTTGCTGTTAACGCATTTAACTAAACCTACTATACAGGATTTAAGCTAGCAATTTTAATTGATAAAAAGGGGTTACTGTTACCAGCAACCCCTTTTTATGAAAGTTTTTATGACAGAACGGCTTACATACCTTTCATCAATTCAGTGGCCATTTTAACGTAATCATCATTTTGTGCCTTTGTTGCCAGTTCAACTGTTTTTTGAGCAGCAAGTTTTGCGCCGGCCTTATCACCATTTTTAGCCAAAATGCGGGCTTTTAATAAAGTCATCCAAAAAGCATCAGGGTTAGCAGCGATTGCTTTATTTACCCACTCACTTGCTTTTGCAAGATCTTTACCGTTATCGTAATAGTAAGATGCTGCGGCAAAATAAGGGCGGTTGTCCTTATTCATGGCATCATCAATCTGCTTCATTACCCTTGCTTCGGTATTTGTAGTAATTGGGAAACTGACCAATGTTTTATCCCAAATCATGTACAAACCACAGCTGTTCCCGGTAACATTGTCGAAATTGATGGTGAAGGTCTCTTCACTCATTGGGAAAGTCGCAGGTTTTACGGCAAATCTTACTACGTCATTAGCTTGTTTGTAAGCTGCAGGAGAAGTAACATCCAGGTCTTTGGTAATAATAACAGTCCACTCAGTAGCACCGGGAATTGTAAGCAAACCATATTTGCCGGCTTTAATTTCTTTACCACCAATGCTCACATCTTCACTAAAATTCAGGGTAGTGGCGCTATTGGCCCCCGTACGCCAAACTTTTCCATAGGGAACCAGGTCACCAAAAATGGTACGTCCCTTCATATTCGGGCGGCTGTAATTAAGTTCAATAAAACCAGTACTGAAGTTTTGCTTGATAGTTTGGGTACTACTTGGTTGAGGTGTTGCGATCTGCTGTGCATTCACCATAGCTACTGTAAGGGCAAAAGTTGCCAGGAAAAATACTTTTTTCATAAAGGCGATTGTTTTGTGGGGCCAAATATACTGGAAATGAAATTGCTTTTATTTTCCGTTTGCCGAACCATTTTAATAACAAAGCCGCAATTAAATTCCCGCATTTGTTGCTTTAGGAACAGGAATAGTAAGTGTTACAATTCTTTTGGAAGCGGGTTCATGCTGGTTTTTATAGATAACATTTATTTCAAACGGCAGGGTAAGGTCAGCGCTTAATTTATTGATCCGGTTTTTCGGAACTGCCAGGTCAATATCATAATACCATTCTCCATTTCGCTTGGATGCAGATCCCAGCGACGCTCCCAGGTTTGTAAACAACATGGGGTCTATGTGAAGCATGTTAATCATTTCCTGAGAAACATTCGCATACTTCTGTATTATGTTTGGAGAGTCAAAAATTTGCTCCCCTTCGGTAGTAACCCTGATACTGGTATGATACTGATAAGCAGTACTGGTGCTATCAATCAGTTTGAATTCTGCATTGTCTTCAGTAATGGGAAAATTGGAGAATTTGGCTGTAAGATCTTTTGTTGATTCGTAGATAAAAAGCGTGTCATTTCCGACTTTGATATTCCGGTAATACAATCTCATGGGTAAATTGAATTTCTCACCCTTTGCAAAACCCGAAGAAGCCTGTGATTTAAAATCATTATCAACTTGTAAAGCGATTTTGAGGTTTCTTACCCTTGCTTCATTATCAGCTGTATCCGAATAAATGAGAGAGCTCGTAAAGACATTACCATACTTTTTTGGCAGGTGATTTCTAATGAAATCGTGATCGATTTTAATCATTTTATACATGTCGCCGCTTATAGGACCAACCTGCATATCTATCAGTTCGGTATTGTTATTGTTCAGGTAAATGTCTTTTGTAATTACCGCGGTATTGAGGCTTAAAACATTTTTAAATGCCTCTTTAATTTGTGCCCGGGTCGGGATTGCCTGCATTACCGGTTTTGAAATAATATACAGTTTGTAATTCTCGTTACTGCTTTGGTTCGACCGGTTATTTTGCCTGTTAATGCTGGTATTCGTGCTGGCATTTACAAAACCTAATCCAACATTGCTTTTGAGCCTGGCTTCCATGGCAGTTTGATTCGAAGAAAATGCTCCCTGGCGTGTTTGCAGGTAAACCCCCTTGAAATACCGAACAAGGCTATCAGTAGGCCTGCGTTTTGAAGAATTATCCCAAAACTCTTTTACCAATGATATATCATAATCACTGAAGATTTTTTGTTCGATAATGCTGTCTGCCAGGTCGGCAAGATGATTTTGAAAGCTGCCGCAGATATAATTTAATTCAAATGCCTTGCTATTGCTGATGGAATCGTTCCTGTAAGCATTTATTCGGGCCAATACCCTCGAGTCGACATTGAGGTCCACCTTGTTTTGTGAATTTAAACCTATTACTGACGAACTTGTGAAGGTGAAAAAGGAATTTTCCGACAAATTAAGAATCGGAACACCGGCATTGTATTTGACCGGAATATTAAAATCTGCGAGGCGGTTTCCAAGGTCTTTGTCAATGATACCGTTTTCGAAAACCCGGTTCACAATTGAATAGAAAGATTCCCCGTCAATCACCAGGTTGTTGTAAAGACCTTTATTGGTACACTGTGCGGGTTCGAGTTTGTTTTTGATCTTGTTGAAAAAATCATCGAAATTCTCTATCACCTTTTTCTTCTTCTTTTCAGAATTCCAAAGCTCATTTTGGTCTTGTAACTGAATTTTTTTACTTAATAAAAGCCCATCCTGCTGAAGTACGTTTATCATTTCCCTTGACAATAAATTTGACACAGTATCCTGCCCCAAAACAAAACCTGGCAAAATGATGACGATAAAGATGGCAATAAGCCTTGTTGATGGCATACGTATAATGGGTTTTTCTAATTAAACATAACCATACTTTAGGGTTCAGCCAAAGTTTGCTTTTCAATTAATCCCGTTAAAAATCTTTAATCTGGATAACGGCACTGTTCCAGTAAGCTTTAGCCTTTACTTTTGCCAGTTTTCAGGCCCAAACCTGGTAGTTTTTAAAAAATGAGATTATACCCCGAATCGGCTTTAGTTCAACTGGAATTTGATAAAGTGCAATCGCTGCTCGAAGCGCATTGCAGAACGGAATATGCCATAACAAAAGCGCATGAATTACGGGTTCATACGCAAATACAATATATAGAAACGGAATTGCATCAAACCAACGAGTTCAAAATGCTCGTGCAGGCAGCGCAATATTTTCCTAATGATTTTACCCAAAACCTGTCGCACGACATAAAGCTGATGGGAATTCCGGGGGCCGTATTATCCGGGGAGCAGTTTAGCCTGGTTCGGCGATTGATGGAAACGATGAACAGCCTTTTTCGCTGGTTCGATTCGGAGCGCAGGCTTGCATACCCTGCACTCACCCGGGTAATCGACAACAGCTACTATGAAAAAGCAATCAATGAACTAATCAATAATATTATTGATGAACAAGGAGTTGTAAAGGATAATGCAAGTGAAGAATTACAAAAGATTCGGATGGCGCTTTACCGGAAACGGGGAGAGCTGAGACGAATTTTTGACCGGCTGATACAAAAGATGAACAAGCAGGGTTTTTTGGCCGATATGGAAGAAAGCTTTATGAACGGTCGTCGTGTATTGGCGGTGTTTGCAGAAAACAAGCGCATGGTAAAAGGAGTACTGCATGGCGAAAGCGACAGCCGCCAGACTTCATTTATTGAGCCGGAAGAAACAAGTGGAATCAGCAATGAGATTTTTACACTGGAAGGAGATGAGTCAAAAGAAGTGTACCGCATTTTGCGGCAACTAACGGCACAACTGATGCCTTATGCACCTTTATTAAAAAGTTATCATGACATCATTGGCGAATTCGATTTCATAAGGGCAAAAGCAAAACTGGCAGTTGATATGAACGCCAACCTGCCTACCGTTGTAAACAGGGCGCATGTAGAATTAAAAAGAGCCTACCATCCACTTTTATACCTCTATAATCAAAAAACTGGAAAGAACACTATTCCACTCGACATAACACTCGATGATAAAAACCGAATTCTTGTAATCAGCGGACCTAATGCAGGAGGCAAAACCGTAACAATGAAAACCATCGGGTTAACACAATTGATGGTTCAATCGGGTCTTTTGGTGCCGGTGCATCCTATGAGTACGATTGGTGTTTTCCGCCAGTTGTATATTCATATTGGCGATACGCAAAGCATCGAATTTGAACTGAGCACTTACTCTTCGCACTTGCAGCATATGAAACATTTTATAGAAACAGCTAACGGAAAAACGTTGTTTTTTATAGATGAACTTGGAAGTGGAAGCGATCCTAATTTGGGAGGAGCATTTGCCGAAGTTATTATGGAAGAATTGGGTCGCAAACATTCTTTTGGAGTGGTTACAACGCATTACTTAAACCTAAAAGTAATGGCTAACAGGGTGCCGGGTATTATAAACGGTGCTATGCAATTTGATGAAGAAAATCTTTCGCCTTTGTATCGCCTTGTTGTTGGTAAACCTGGTAGCAGTTATACATTTTCTATCGCAGAAAGAATTGGACTGCCAAAGTCATTGATTCAAAGGGCCCGTAAACTTGTGAACGAAGATCATTTTACACTGGATACTTTGTTAAACCGGACAGAACAAGACCTGCAGCGTCTTGAAGGTAAGGAAAAAGACCTGCACAAATTATTAAAGGAAAATGAACGGCTTAAGAAAGAGATGGAACAGGTGATGGATAAAGAAAAACATCGCCAGCAGGTAGAAGTATTAAGGGAACAAAACAAAATTCGCGAAGACCAGTTAGCTTACGTTAAAGATATGGAGCGTAAGTTGAAAGCGATGATCATTGAATGGCGGAAAACACCAGATAAAGAGGAAGTAATTAAATCAATTCATGCGTTGTTGTTCAAAGAAAAAGAAAAGATTGTACAGCAGAAAAAAGACAAAAAATTAGGTGATAAATTCATCGAACTGGAGGAGCCCATTGCAGAGGGAGATAAAGTGAAAATGCGGAAGAACCGCCAGGTGGGAATCGTAAAAGAAATTCGTGGTAAAAGAGCCATTGTGCAGGTAGGTATCATGCCCATTACAACCGATTTAAGTGAGTTGGTTAAAGTAGTTGAAAAGGAAATCGAAACCCCTGAAAAAGCAGGCTAGCTAAAAATTTTTTTAAAAAGAGTTTATATAAAATATTTAGTCACAGAGTTTGGAAGAATTAGATGAACCGGGAAGTTTCAGGTTGCCAGCTTCCTGATGACAGCTACAATGTGTTTTACTTTTGTAGATTCGGTTTTTGCACCATTGATCTTATCAACTATTTGCTTTTTTTCGCTTTCAGATAATTTTTGAAATGCATTCATTGCGCCTGCTTCTAACTCGAGGCTTTCAGAAAGTTCAGGCGGAATTTCTAAAGCAGAATCATCCCGGAATAAGCAAATGGAAACCGTATCACCTGCTTTCTTATTAAGTTTTTTTCTTATTTCTAATTTTATAGGAAAAAACAATTTGCCATTACCCATTGGAGCCAAATGGTATTGTTTGATTGGGTAACCATCAATAGTGCCACGTACCCGAACCCACCCAAAATGACCGTGTTTATCCAT
>JAZKGP010000028.1:57366-64466 GCA_040385845.1 Bacteroidota bacterium
AACCATCAATAGTGCCACGTACCCGAACCCACCCAAAATGACCGTGTTTATCCATGGGTATTTCGGGAATTTCAGCATAAGTCCAGCCTCCCTTACCAGGAAATTTCTTTAATAATAATCGTTTATTTACCTGTGGAATTTCTGACATGCAGTTATGATTTGGGCTACTCAAATAAAAAACGCTATACTACTCGCTATATTTTTGGGTTTTAATTCCTTCATGTTTTTCAAGAAACCGCTGGTCGCCAGAACCTAAATCCCAGAGTGTAAGCAATGCTTTTACATCGCCGTTAATTAATAATTCAAATCGTACTTTATTAAAGCTCATAGCACCTTCGAAAACGTTATTTCCTTTGAATATCATTCCTTCCATGTACTGTCCATTCATTTTCAAAAATAGCAAATCATCCTTTTTTATAAATTCAGCCATGCCGGTTTTAAGTTGGTATAGTCCTGTAATTTTTTGGTATCCTGCTACATCCAGTTTCAATGTTTTTCCCATGGTTATATTAAAAAGTACTACATGCTCTCCTGCTGCATTTTTCGTTACTGGTAAAATGCGGCTGATCGATTCAGGTGCTTTAGCTGATGCATCTTTATCGATATAGGGATCTCCTTTAAAATAGATCTGTGTTATTAAATCCTGGTGGTCGTTACTTGAAATTCGCAGGTGAATATGAGCTGGCCGCCAATCTTCCCCATCTTTATATGCGGCGGGTACAATGGTTATAAACGCATATTTTCCATCGGAACCTGTTTCTACAGCACCCCGATAAAAATACTCGTCCGATGAATTATCGTAATGTTCTTTTTCATCACATTGCCATGATTCAATTAACGCATTGGCTAAAGGTGTTTTACCATCTGCCTGGTAAATAGTTCCACTTAAATGTAAAATTCTTCCCTTTGAGTTTTCCGGAACAAGATTACTGCGGATAGGTGATCCGGGGCGATAATAAGGTCCAAGAATATCGGAGGTAGTGACAGTGTCTCCATCGAAATTTTTACCATTCGAGCTAATTCCACCAAAGGCAGCAACGCTAAAAGCAGTTAGGGTAGATTGCTTTAGGAAAGATCTTCTTTGCATAAAAAAATAGTTGTTATTTAATAAGTGCCAGGTGGAAGGTGAACGACTGTGTTATACTTTTTAAATTTAATTTATTCGCGGCAACTACGTTAAATGTTTACGAGTTAGAATTTGTTTACAAAACTGCAAGTAATCGTCCCACAGTTGGTATTGGGCTATTTAACACTTCTGCAATTATTCCGAATTTGAAAAATTTTATCTTAAAATAGAAGCCTATAGAAACATAAAATGAATTTGTTTAAGACTCCAAAGCTTTTCTTAATCTCTGAATGCCGGATGATAAATTCCATGACCTAACTTATCTTGCCGCCAGATGGAAAAAATTTATCCTTACGAGCAACTGGTCGAGTTTACCAACCAGGTATTTTTGGCTATTGGTTGCTCAGCCGAACATGCCGAACTTGCTACCAAAGTGTTGCTGAGTGCTGATTTACGCGGTATTGATTCGCATGGTATAGCTAGGCTCAGCGGATACATTCGTTTGTGGGAAGCCAGGAGGATCAACTCAACTCCAAATATAAAAATTACATACGAAACTCCTTCCACCGCAGTAGTAGATGGTGATGCAGGTCTTGGGCTAGTTGTAGCACCATTTGCCATGCAGGTAGCAATAGACAAAGCAAAAACCTGTGGTACGGGTTGGGTAAGTGTAAAAAACAGTAATCACTATGGTATTGCAGGTTATCATGCAATGATGGCGCTGCCGCATGACATGATCGGCATTTCAATGACGAATGCTTCGGCCCTGGTTGCTCCTACATTTTCAAAAGAGCGTATGTTAGGCACCAACCCTATTTGTGTGGCCATACCTGCGGGTGATGAAACACCAATGGTTGCAGATTTTGCTACTACAACTGCTGCGAATGGAAAACTTGAAATACTACAACGCAAAAATGCAGATGCTCCAATTGGCTGGGTTCAGACAAAGGATGGAACCGACACCACAAATGCAAATATTTTAAAAGAAGGCGGCTTGCTTTTGCCACTCGGCAGCAATCGTGATCATAGTAGTCACAAAGGCTATGCACTGGGTAGCATTGTAGATATTTTTAGTGCGGTATTAAGTGGAGCGAGTTATGGTCCATGGGCGCCACCATTTCCAGCTTATGTTCCTATGCCGCAAAATATGCCAGGGGAGGGTTTAGGACATTTTTTTGGTGCCATGCGAATTGATGCATTTAGGCCTGCTTCCGAGTTTAAGTTTCATATGGATAATTGGATCCGCCGTTTTAGAAGCGCTGTACCAATTAACGAAGACCAACCTGTTCTAATTCCAGGCGATCCCGAGAGAGAAATGGAATTGATTCGAACAAAAAACGGTATTCCGGTAGTTACTGTTGTTGTAAAAGATCTTGAGCAGTTATCAGAACGCTTTAATATAGCGTTATAAAAAAACATATATGTTTTGATCAAATACTTTTATGGTCATATCTTTTATGTTTTGGATCGATGACAATGATTACTTATTGGTTAAAAGCTATCTGCAATTACTTACAGAAGGCAAACTTTAATGAAAGCGGACTTCCACTAAGTAGTTAGAAGCACTTACTAACCATTTATTTTGCACAGTTGGATGATCAGGAATTTTAAATATGAAGATGATACATTATATTATTTTCATCGTTCTGCCTTTAGAATGTTCTAAACTACTGCTTTAATTACAACAGGCATTTGAATTTAAGGGAAGGCTATTTCTAATATACAAATGGGCATACAAGCCTATAATTCACACTTTGAATTTCGATTGCTATAGGTTTAAAGCTTACCTATAGAAAAAAAAACAAATATTTTTTCTCCTTTTCAGAGCTTGTATTTGGTTATACAAGCTCATTTTTCTTTATCTTACTCATCAATTAGAGGTGTCGGATCAGTTTCCGCTTGCCTGGATGCTTTCGTGCCAACAATAAACAACTGCTGACCATATCTTTCTGTCTCACAACAGGTTGATTTTCAATATTATAAACACCCGGGGTTTTCTTTTTGACTTTTACAAGAATGAAAGAAAAGTGAAATATGCTCACACAATAAAACTAAAAAGCCCTTTCACCAACGAGGGATCGCATGCCATTTTTTTGGCATGGGTAACATCTTTACGCCTTATTTTACTGGTTTTACTTTCTATTGCATTAATTCGGCCCTGTTATAGCCAGGTTGATAATCAACATTCCGAGCCCAGGAGTTTACAGGATTCTAAATTAAATTTTAAAACACCAGGGTTTAATCAATTAAACAATTCAACACTTGTTTGCCCGGTTTTGATTACCACAGATCCGCCAACCGTTTGTGCTCCGGGAACAATTGACATTACTGCAGCTACAATTATTTCCGGATCAGACACGTCTGGTGCCACTTTGACCTATTGGAAAGATGCTGCTGGCACAATTCCATTAGCCAACCCGACTACCGTTGCAATCAGTGGCACTTATTACATAAAAGCAACTTCTCCCGATCCTTGCAGCGACATCAAGCCAGTAGTTGTAACAATAAATCCAAAACCAACTGTTACGGTTAACTCCCCGGATTATTGTGCCACCAATGCCATACCAGTAAATATTAGTGCTACGCCCAATGCAGCTGGTGATTATACCTATACATGGACGGTTCCGGCAGGAGCTCCCGACCCGGGAAATACACAGAGTTTTACAAGCTCAATTGCCGGTCTCTATAGCGTAACAATCACAGATAATATTACGGGATGTACTTCTGCTACGGCCAGCGGAACGATTACAGGTTATATTTTGCCAGTTATAAACATACAGCCATCAAATAATCTTATTTGCTCCAATAATACAGCAGCTTTTTTTAATGCGGATGCGCCGGGTGTTTCCAATATTCAATGGCAAATAAGTACCAATAATGGTGGTGCCTGGACTGATATTGCAGGAGCAACAAATAAATCATATTCCTTTAACCCGCAGCCATCAGAAACCGGGCAGCTATACCGGGCAATTTTTAAAAATGTTTGCGGTTCCGATACATCTGTTATCGCCTCTTTGGATGTGGGTCAGGGAGTGAATTTTCCTAAAGACCTCGATGGCCAGGTTTCTTGTGATGGCGGTTTGCCGCTCTCTACAAAAATTACCGGGGGTGTTGGACTTTCAGGAACCTTGACATTTTTTTGGGAACGTAGCCAGGATAATAATACCTGGACATTGATCCCCGGTACTTCCAGTACTCACGCTGCTTCAGGAAATTACACGCCTGCCTATACACCAGCTCCTGCAGAAGTTGCGTATTATTTTCGGTTAGGTGTTAGCAATAATGGATGTGTAACATATACGAATTCCGCAAAAATTATAATCAACCCGGTACCTGTTGTAAGCCAGCCGGTTAATTCTGAAGTTTGTCATAATAGCCTTGTTGGTGTTAATTTCTCAGGTACAAATGCCTCGTACTTTACATGGACAAATAGTAATACGGCTATTGGGTTGAGTGCTACGGGTACTGGCAACCTATCTTTTACTGCAACCAATAATTCCACGGTTCCAATTTCTGCAACAATTACTGTAACGCCGCACAACACTGATAACGGATTGGATTGTCCCGGCGAACCCAAATCATTTGTAATTATTGTTAATCCATTACCAGTTGTTACTGTTTCTCCAACCAATGTAGCCTGCTTTGGTGGAACAAATGGAACGGCTACTGCAAACGTTACGGTTGGAGTGGCTCCCTTCAATTTTAGCTGGAATACAAATCCGGTTCAAAATTCACCCGCAGCAACAGGGCTTGCTGCGGGTGCTTATATAGTGACTGTTACCGACGCAAAAAATTGTGTAAAAACAGCAAATATCGTTATCACTCAGCCACCGGTTATTACGGCATCTCCTATTGCTAATGTTATAAATGCATTATGTTATGGTGGGGCTAGCGGTGCAGTAAATCTTGCTGTGAATGCGAATGGTGGAACCGGTGCATTAACTTCGACGTACAACTGGAGTAACGGCGCAACTACACAAAATCTTGCTGGTGTAATAGCAGGAACTTATTCGGTCTCAATTACAGTTACAGACGCTAATAATTGCTCAAAAATATTCACTGCAACTGCTAATGTCGGGCAACCAGCATTACTTGTTCCGGGAGCTAGTGCTCCTGCTATCATATGTGATGGTGGAACTACTGTTATTTCGGCAACCGCTTCTGGCGGAACTTCCTTTAGTGGCGGGAAATATGATTTTAGTATTAATGGTACTACGTTTACTACTTCCAGCAGTCCTTTCACTTTTAACAATTTGCCTGAAGGCTCCTACACAATAACGGTAAGGGATGGAAATGGTTGTATGTCAACAGCACCCATTGTAATAGCGCCTGCACCTGCTGCTATCATTGCATCAGCAACAGCTCCAACTGTTTGCACCGGGTTAACTTCAACTATTACGGTTATTGCATCAGGGGGTACTGGCGTTCTACAGTATAGCATCAATGGAAGTACTTTCCAGTTATCAAATATATTCAGCAATGTAAGCGCGGGATCTTACACAATAACGATAAAAGATATCAATGGTTGTACCGGATCTGCTCCTGTTTCAGTACTTACATACCCACTTCCGCCACTTCCAACTGCAGCTCTGGTGTCAAGGTGCGGACCAGGCCCAGTGACGCTTGTTGCCGCAAATTGTACAGGTGACATTACATGGTATGCTGTTGCTACAGGGGGCAGCCCAATTGGAACAGGGCATTCTTTTAATCCGCCGGATATTTTAGCTACAACTACGTATTATTTTTCATGCACTGATGGAAACGGATGTGTGAGCCCAAGGGCATCAGTGATTGCAACCATTATTCCTATTCCCGTAGTAATTGCCAATAGCAATTCCCCAGTCTGTGAAGGAGACGATATTGTTTTATCGGCAACCAATTTCTCTGGCATTAAAAGTTATACGTGGACGGGTCCGAACGGGTTTGTAATAACTACTTCTAACACCAGCGTTACTATTCCAAATGCCACAACAGATATGGCAGGAACTTATACTGTAGTGGCAACAGTGAACGGTTGTCCCGGACTTCCTTCCAGTGTAGTAGTTGTTGTTAATTCGAAAACTCCACCTGTTGCCTTACTTAGTGAAAGATGCGGACCGGGACCAATTACATTAAATGCTTCCGGATGCACAGGAGGAATTTTGAACTGGTATCAAAATCCGAATGGGGGCAGTTCACAAGGTACCGGCAATACTTTTGTAACTTCTTCGATAGCTGCACCTGGTTCAATTACTTATTATGTGTCTTGTACAATTGGTAGTTGTGTGTCGCCAAGAACCCCGGTGACTGGTAATGCAAAGATTATCCCGGTATGCTTAATTACCGGACCGAACAATATTTGCCCCGGAACTTCCAGCACCTACACAGCACCGGCAGGTATGGACACATACGAATGGACCATTTCGGGTAATGGAGCAATCCAGGGATCTGCAAACGGTCGAACAGTTTCTATTTTGGGAGGTCCTGGCTGCGGGGTCTATTCCATTACGCTCACAATAAGTCTAAACGGATGTTTCAATACCTGTAACCAGTCGTTCTCGATCACTGATATTGTTAAGCCCGTTATTGTGTCAACAGGCACCGGTTTGACGCTAGGTTGCAATCCTGATGCAGCTACTATCAACACTGCACTCGGTACTGCAAATGCTACTGACAACTGTAATGTCGGAATCCCCACTTTTACTGACGGTACTGTAACCAATATCGGTTGCGTCTATACCCAAACCCGTACCTGGAATGTAGTTGATATTTGTGGTAACGCTGCCATTCCTGTTAGCCGTACCGTTACCTGGATTGTAGATCTCACTCCACCAGTTATCGCGGTTACTGCTTCAACAGCCTTGCTTTGTAATCCAACTGCTGCGCAAATAGCAGCAGCATTTGGCACTGCCAGTGTAACGGATAATTGCAGCACTGGTTTGACAGCAATTTTTTCAGATGGTCCAGAGATAGCCGGAGCGGGATGTACATTTACAGTAACCCGGACATGGACAGTTACGGATGCCTGTAACAATATTGGAACCCAAACACAAAC
>JAZKGP010000029.1:0-155528 GCA_040385845.1 Bacteroidota bacterium
ATAGTATAAGAGTCTCCGAAGCTCCAGATCCCGGTTCGATTCCAGGCGAGGCCACTACAAAAAATACAACATATTAATAACCAGCAGCTTACGTTGCTTTTTGCACTTTAACATACAGATTAACATACAGATCAGAAAAGGGAATAACTTAATATCCACTATCATTGTCTCACGGGAACTCTTCAGCCAGTTTAAGATATTGGGTAAAAAAAACACCTGAATTAACAGGTGTAATCAAGAATTTCAGTTTTACAACAATCAAAAACTTGTAATTCCAACAATATTCCCACTGTCATCTATTTTATAAACACTGCTGTGTGTACTATTCGAATTTGGGATACTTATTGATTTAACATTGGCTTGCTTCAAAACGTTGATGAATTGCTGTTCTGAATCTTTCTTTAACTGTATACATTTTTTTAATGTCGCCCGTTTTTCAATGGCTTCCGTTTGAAGTGCAATAAAACGTTCAACTTCCTCCACAGTCATTTGTTCTCTAATAGGATGATCTTTTTGGAAGCTTACAGCATGTTCAAGTCTCTTAACTTCTTGATCCAAATTTTGGATTGTGTTGTCATTTTCCTTATACGCTTCGATCAGATCTTTAATCATTGAATATTTAATTAAGGGTTATATATACATGCAATACGAATAAAGTGCGCTAAGTATTTGTAATTTTTCTCTTCATAAACCATTTCGGCAGACCATAGTAACTAACACACTGTAACGCTTCTAAAGTCGTATGCTGTATATCTTCTAATTCTCCTACTTTACTTAACCAAACGCCTTCATTCCTTTGAAGAGCGACATGTTCAAAAGTCTGTTGGGAATTTTCATAGAGGGCAATTTTTTCATATCCCTGCTCATATATATGAGAGTCACATAGTTCAAAACCTGCCTTTTGATAATATTCAATATATAGCCAGCAACTCAAATCTGGATAAATTAATGGTTCTCCATCTTCATCTAAGGACAAATCAACTACTATGTGATCCATTCCATTAGCCCAAGCAACGCAATTGTACGTTGAAGTTGGGGGGCTGGTGAGTTCATGATTTGATGAGTTTAAATTAGGCCACTGTCGATTTATTATTCTTTGTGGAAAATCTTTCAAACTCTTGTAATAATCATCCATAGCTACTATATCATACGATTCTCAGTAGCCCATTCCAACCAAAAATGTCTAGTTCTATCGACATCAGTTATAAATTCCTTAGGTACAGGATTTTGATTGGTTATTTTTTTTAATGCATAATGCCAATAAGCAGTGGAGTTTGATAAATCGTTCAAAATAAGCTTTACTATTCGATCCCCATAAGTTACTCCTAATCCAATAATGGCCAAATAATGATCATTAGTGATTTTTGAAGCAGCTAATGATAGTCCTTTTGTTTCCATTTTCCACTCTTTGGCTAAATGGTTAAACCTTTCTTCTATGGATAATGTTCTTTGCTTGTCAGGCATAGTTTTAACTACCCAACTGCACTCAGCAATCATAGCTCTACTTTGCTTGTAACACTTCTTTATACGTGGATTTGATACACGATGGCTTTGTAACCGCAGATCGTAATCTGCCTTCGATTTTACGTATCCCCACCTATCTACGTGTTTGGATTCTATGTCTTTTGTCGAATACATATTATTCATTTAAATCTAACATATCTGATTTGTCAAGAAGAGACTGTAACCTAATATGCTTTGCTTCAGCTCTAATTATAGCTTCTTTTAAATCCTGTAGTTCAGTTGAAGTTAAACAAAGATTGATGTCTTTATGAAATGGCTCCTCACTTGATTGGTAATGTATACTAAGGTTATGAACAATCATTGCCGCTTTAATATCTTCCTGCAAATCCAATTCAAAAATTGGGCGAATATCAGAAATTACTCTGCATTTTATAAATGCATTTCCATAGCTATTTAGCAGGTCTTCGGCTTTAGAAGCATAAAAAATCTGCTTATTGTTTAGAAAGAAAGATAACCTTTGAGATAAGGTGTTTTTGAGTGTTTCATCTATTAGGTCGTATTCTTCGCATAATGAGACAATGTCTTTAACAATCTCATCTATTGTCTCTTTACTTTCAATAACAGGGGAAAGACTTCCTATACTTGCAAAAATATCTCTAAGATCGCTATCATTACTTATCGCCGAATTTAACTTTATCGCCAATTTATCCATTGAAGAACACAGTGGACTATGTGACAGCGCATCCTTTAATTTAATAAAATCTTCCTCTTCCATAGAAGCTAATGCCCTAAATCCATCTTCGTATTTATCTGGTATTGAACTAATTAGTGCCATTTTCGGGTAAGTATCCTTGAAGTTTCCTTAACAAGAAAACTGAAGATATGTAGTTCGATTGAATTTGTCTACATACAATAATACAAGCATTTGCTATTTGTTAAGCTTTCATCTGCTGCTTATTGCTGCAATCCGCAACCTCACTATCCTTCATTCCACCCACTGTGCATCTTATTTGCCGTCATTAAAAAGTCCTTATTCCTTCACTCTTATACTGTTGGTGCCTTAGGCTGCATTTCTTGCTTATGATTTTCAAGTACTCCCTTTATTCTTTGTGCAGTACCTAAACTACAGCTACCCAATTTGGCAGCCCTTCTTAATGATTCACCTTTCTTTAATTCTGCTACTACGGTTTTGTATTTATCCAGCAGTTGACTGTCAGTCATTTTTGTTCCATACAATCTGCCGGTATAAACGCCTTTTGCTTTTGCGATCTCAATACCCTGCTTTTGGCGCTCCAATAGGTACTCACGTTCCAGTTCAGCAACGTTGCCCAAAACTGATATTATCATTTTAAAGGAGCCGTTAGGTTTTTTATCAATCAAGCTAAACATGCCTATGTTCTCAATAAAGACATTAACCTGATGTTTGTTGAACAATTCTACCATAGTTAGTACATCAATCAGGTTCCGACCTAAACGGTCAATACTGGCAATGTGCAATTCGGTTGCTTGACCTGATTCAATATCCTTTAACAGCTTTTTACCCTCCTTTCTTTCCGCTAACTTCAAAGAACCACTGCAACGGTCTATGTAAACCTTGTCGAATGTATTTGCATTCACTTCCTGTCTTGCTGTGTTTTGTTCAGCGGTTGAAACTCTTAGGTACTTAACTTTCATGCAGCGATTTTTAAATTCATTGCAAACATAGTGTATTATAATTAGGATGGCATTTAAATACACTATTTAACGGCAGAGTTTTTCTTATTCGCCTGTTCAATTTTAGCTATACCCTAATTAATTACAATTCTGCTTAATCAAATCATATACTTCATCAACACCCAACTCACCCGCTTTGCTGAAATCCAAACATGCTGCTTCTTTATTATGATTAAGGTATTTAGCAAGTCCTCTCCTAAAATATGGATTGCCGTTCTTTGGATTGATTGCTATAGCTAAATCGAAATCCTCAATTGCCGCACTTAAAAATTTTTCCTGTAATAGAATATTTCCTCTATTAAAATGGCTGGTATAATCCATTGCATTTAATTCTATCGCTTTAGTATAGTTCGCTTTTGCTAAAGCCAAATTATCTAACTGTAAGTATAGATTACCCAAAATTTGAAATGCATGAAAGTTTTCAGGATCAAGTTTTATAGCTCTTTCAACATAAAGTACAGCTCCTCGATAATCCAGAAGAGTTTCCTTAGCCGAAGCTCTGATCATATACCCGTACGGATCTTTTGGATTCTTTTCGATGGCTATGCTAAAATCTTGCATTCCACCTTTATAATCGTGAGTAATAACTTTCAATAATCCTCTATTTGCATAGGCAGCTGATGAATCCGGTTGCAGCTGAATTACTTTGTTATAATCTGCAAATGCCCCTTTTATATCTCCCAATTGTCTTTTTGAATATGCTCTAGAACTATAGGCCATTGCATATTTTGGATCAATTTTGATGGCCATATTATAGTTAAACACAGCCTTCTGATGATTATTTTCAAAATTTGCTTGTATTTGTCCTCGAAACCAATATTCCTTTGCGGTTTGCGCATTGCAGTTGATAACGGCAAAAAGAAGAACGGCAAGTATAAATGTAGTTTTCATAAACTTTCAATTATGATTTTTATCCAAAATAAAATTACCGCCTCACATTTTCCACCCCTGCATCCTTTCATCCAGTTCTTTCCAGTTGTGCAGGTGCTTTGATATTTCTGCCCAAAATAGTTTACTGTGGCTCTTTTCTACCGTATGGGTAAGTTCATGTATCAATAAGTAATCAATGAGCGTAAAGGGTAGCTTAATGGCATCTGTGTTTATTATGATGGTGTTGGATGGCGTACAGCTTCCCCAACGTTTACTCAGTTTCCTGAACTTTAAACCTGTATAGGATAAGCCGGTACTGGTTGCCAGCTTCTTTAAACGTGGTGTAATCTTTTCCTTAGCCTTTTCTCTGTAGAACTGTTCTAGTACCTGCCTGACACTTTCCTGATTGTTAGTACTGGAGTTTACAGTGAAGATGAATTTTGAATGGGTGAAATTCAGTTTCACTATATCAACTGCATCATTGAAGATCACTTCAGCATAATACTGCTTACCTATATATGGTATGCGTGAACCTGTGACAATATCTGTTTCAGGGACTGATCGTACCAGTTCCAGCTTATCTATGATCCACTTAGCCCGCTTTAATACCAGCTGATCAGCCTTTTCAGGTGTTACCGGCTTTCCTTTCAATACCACCCCGCTTTCACTATCCACCGATATATAATGTGCCTTCAGATCATCTCTTTCCTGAATGAAGTAATCGATCACCTTACTTCCATAAATCACCCTACGCATGATCATCCTTTTTTAAAACTTCCAGCCATTCCTTTGCCTTTAACCTTGCCTGTTCGGTGGATAGCATGGCTTTTAGAAGATTTTTGATCTTGTTTTCTATATCTTTCTTAACCTGTGATTTATCCTTCCAACCAATTATATCCAGTTCCCCCTGTATCGATTGAAGCAGATGCTTAGTTTCCTTTTCTGCATTCGTTCCATATATAGGTTTCATGCCATCATATATGGCTTGCTGGCTTTCTGTAATGAAACCTTTTGATTCTCCTTCCTTAGCATGATCAATTATAGTATCCTGCATTTCTGCGAATGCTAATATTAATTGTGTCTGTGTAATCTGTTCCTGTTCCCGCTGCCTTAGCAGTTCTTCCAGCCTTTGGGCTAATGGTTTGTAGAAATCAGGATTTTTGTCAATGCCGGTTTTGATTACATGCTTCAGGTTGTTCCGCATCTTTAGCTCTTTGGTAGCAGGGGATGCATTTAACAGTTCTTCCATGAATCTGTCCTTATCCAATATGCTGATAGGGTCTTCCAATAAGCTTGAAACACCTGTTGCTCTTAGATGTGCATCAATCATATCCTGAAGCATCTGGCTTTCCAGCTTTGTTACTTTCAAATCATCACCTTCCATGAATGCATTTCTGGCAGTAAGGTTGATAACATTGAATAACTTAAAATCAGCTTCATATTTAATGGCTGCGGTATTGGGCAATACCATGGCAAGCGCTTTATTGAACTGCTTCAATATATCCCTAAATTCATCCCGCCTGTCAATGGGTTCAATGTAAACAACCGCAGCTTCAATAAAATCATCCTTCAGATAGTGCCTGTCAATTTTAATGTGCCTAAAGAAACCTACCAGCTTTGCATGGTTCATTACTAGCTTTGGCAGTTCTTCATTTATATCCTTCAAAATATCATCAGCCCTAAGATCACCATCAAATATCTCCAGTGCATGTAGCAGGTCGGCTGTAATCCCGTAATAATCTACAATGAAGCCTGCATCTTTACCCTTTCCGCTGCGGTTTACCCTTGCAATGGCTTGTAACAGGTTATGTTCCTTTAGTGGCTTATCTAAGTACAGGCAACTTGCTATGGGTGCATCATAGCCTGTAAGCAGCATATCACTAACAATCAGGAAAGCTGTATTGTCATATTTTTTCTTGCCTGATTTTTCTTTATCGCTTTCATCTCCAAAAGGCAGTTTGAACCATTCCACTGCATCTTTTATATTTTCTGATGCAGTAAAGGGTAAAAGTTTCTTTGCTTCAGGATTGTTTTTGTTCCATTCCAGTATGCCGTAAAACTCCTTTGCTATATCATCTGTTTTAGGGTTGCCTGTGGTAATAATAACTTGTGATTGAAAGTTATGATACCCTTGTTCTTTCAAAGCTTCAATAGCTTCCTGATACCTTACAGCAGCCCTTCTGCCATCACACACTATCATTGCTTTGTGCCGGTTAGCATAAATCTTATCCCTGTAGTTATCAATAATATGTTTGGCTATTTCCTGCAATCTTTCCTTTGAAGTGGAATATTGCCCTAATGCATGTTGCTTCAGTTTGTGTTTCTTTTCTTCCGATTCACCGGCAAACTTTTCATTGAAAGCTGCATCCAGTTCATTCTTTTTTACATCCAGCTTACATATACCATCCATGTATTTTAGTTCCACGGTTGCACCATCAGCCACGCTTTCTTTGATCGTGTACACATCAATGTATTTGCCCCCGTAAAACTCCCCTAAGGTGCTTTTATCCTGCTTACTGATAGGTGTGCCGGTAAAGGCTATAAACTTTGCATGTGGCAATACGGTACGCATGAAAGATGCCAGAAAACCATACTGGCTGCGGTGGGCTTCATCTACCAGTACATACAGGTTTTCCTTTTGGGATAGTTCTTCCAAATCAATTTCCTGCCAGTCGATTTCTACCCACGAACCTTTAATTAATTCTCTAGTTACTTTAATTAATTTCTTGCCTTCAATGCTTCGTTCTACCCTGATATTTTGGTTTTCCTCTTCACTGGTTTGATCATCTTCATCTGTTGCTTGCTTTTCTGTTTCCTGAAACTTTTGGATGGTAGTGGTAATGATACCCCCGTAATCATTTCTTAATAATTTATCTAAATGGATAACAGACGTTGCTTGTGCTACATTCTTAAATCCTACATTATTGAAGGTTGTTTTAATCTGCCTGTCCAAATCCCTTCTGTCGGTCATGATGATCACCGTAGGGTTTTTAAAGCCATATTCAGGGGCTTGCAGTTTTCTGGTAACATAAGCCATGGTAATGCTTTTACCGCTGCCCTGCGTATGCCAGATAACACCACCGGCATTCTCAGTTTGTAACTTAGTTATGGCATTGTTGGTTGCCTTTATTTGCTGGTAACGGGGTAACTTCTTAACGGTTCTTCCATCTTCTAATTCAAAAATTACAAAGTGCCTGATAATATCCAGCAACCTGCTTTTTTCAAAAAGGTTATAAATCAATATATCCTGTTGCGAAGGGTTTGTTTTACCTGTTAATGCTTGCAGGCTGGCATTCTCACCTTCTTTAGTACGATAAACGGAATAAAATGCTTTTGGAGAAGCAATGGCACCATACTTTCCACCTACCTGCCAAATGCCTGCACATATCTGGTTGTAGTGAAACAGCTTTTCTGAATTATCCTGATAATGGGTAATGTCATTATGGGCTGAATCCCATGCGGTATGGGCTGAAGGTGATTTGCATTCAATTAGTCCAACCGGCAAACCATTTACATACACCATCAAATCAGGAATACTGTTAACGGTTTTACCATGATACCTTGCCTGATTAATAACTAAGTAATCGTTCATCCCAGGAATAGCGTAATCTATAAATCTGACAGGGTGAAAATCCTCAATGCCGTTTATTACCTGTTTAAAGCTTAATTCAGCGCCCCTGATTAGCTGCCATACCTTTTCATTAATTTCCATTAAGGATGTGCCTGTTACGCCTGTAACCCCATCGTATGCCTTTTGCAAGTTATCGTCGTTGATCCATGGGTTAATGCGTTTGATAGCTGCCTTTAGCCTGCCTGATAATACTACATCTGTTATGCTGGTACGTTCATCTATATCATCTGCACAATAGTACTCGTACCCTAATTGTTGAAACAATTGGATGGCTGGCAATTCGCAGTAGATGTATTCGGGTTCTTGCATTGTTAGGGTTGCTGTGTGTGGATGTATTAGTTAATTAATTAAATGGTTTACCCTGATCTTGCCGGTAAGCAGTTGCTGCATCAATCCTTTTTTTAGTTCTGTGTATTCGTTTTTCTTTTCCTGCATCACCTTCAGCTTTTCATCCACTGTCAAGATGATTGAGGTAACCAATTTCTGTTCATTAATTGTTGGTAATCCAATTTGAATATTATTCAGCATGCCGAAGTTCAAAGCTGGCATAGCCCCGCCTGCCATTAATTTTTGAAAATATTCGTATTTGCTTCTGAGAAGTATATATGTATAATCTTTGGATAAAATCTCGTCATTAGGGATAACTTGAAACAAATTATTGGCTAACACACCAGAAAGCCCCCTACTTACAAATCCGGCACTTGCTCCGTATCTTACAACAACCACATCATCCTGTAGTAAAAATTTCCCCTTGCATAAATTTTTACCAATATATCTAAAGTCAGTGGAGCCCTGCGTGTAATTTTCAATTCTTAGAAACTTCACCAAATCATTATCAGCATCTTGTGACTGTAATTCTAAGTCAACTTGCACACCTTGAGAAAATCTAACAACTTCTTTCAAACTATTTACTTTCCAGCTTGCCGGTATTTCACCCAATGGTGAATCTTTAAATTCGGTATGCCCAATGCCTTTTGTAAGCAGGGTTTGCATCAGGCTTTGTTTAAGCTGCTGCGTTTCCTTTATTTTTTCTTCAATTATATCCAGCTTATCATCAACAGTAGAAAGGATTTCAGCAATTTTCTGTTGTTCGGAAAATGATGGTATCAGTATGGGTATTAATTCCAGAACACTTCTATTTAATTTGGTTCTTGTTGAACCAATTATGTATTTAGTAATGTCTTTGTGTTCTAATGAATATAATAAATACTTAGTAAGGCCATTCTTAGCTTTAAGCACATGAGCATGATTATTAACCCAAAACTTGCCGTTCATTAAATATGCAATAGGTCGTGTTTTATAATCATAAAAATTGCCGCCGTCTTCAGCAATCAAAACAAAATCACCTTCAAACTTATAATCATTAATGTAATCTACTATTCCATTAGCACCGCAGTAAGGGTATGACCCTTTCATATAAGCCCTTACTTCCGAACTAAGAGGTACTCGCATGTTGTCAAATATATCAGCGTAATCACTTAATTTGATATACTTCCAGCCATCATGTAAATTGTCTTTATCATTTGTTTTGTAGAAGCTCATATTCCCAATTCTTTTAAGAAGCCAGCCAGTTTCGCATCAATTTCCTTTTCCCTTTCTTCCAATACCACAATCCTGCTTTGCACCGCTGCCAAATCAATGCTTTCTTCCGCATCAGCAGTATTGATATACCTGCTTATATTAAGGTTGTAATCGTTTGAAGCAATTTCAGCCACCGGTACCATCCGCATGTATTTTTCAATGTCGTGTTGTGCATCGTAGGCGTTGGTAATCATTTCCACATGCCCATCCAACAACTGGTTCTGGTTCTTGCCTTCCTTAAAATTCTTACTAGCATCAATAATGATGATCTTATCTTTTAGTGCTTTGGTCTTGCTTTTATTTAGTATCCAAATACTGGCTGGTATGCCGGTATTGTAAAACAGTGCAGGGGGTAACCCAACAATGCCTTCAATTACATCCGCCTTTATTAACCCTTCCCGAATTTTTCCTTCGGCACCACTTCTAAAAAGCGTACCATGCGGCAATACAACGCCCATCCTGCCATCTTGCTTTAATACCGATAACATGTGTTGCAGAAAAGCCAGATCAGCGTAACCACGGGGTGGAATGCCATATTGAAACCTTCCCAATTTATCCACCACCACCTTATTGTAATCGGGTGTTATTTCTTTTTCCTTACCATCCTTATCCAGTTTCTTTTCAATGCTGATTTCTGCCGGTGTCCACCATCTATCCTGACTGAAAGGTGGATTTGCTACCACCCTGTCAAACAGCATCAATTCATTTTTATCATCCTTGTGCTTTGGGTCTGTAACCGTATTGCCTTTTCGAATATCTGCATCCATCATGTTGTGAAGGATAAGATTTAGCTTACAAATTGCCCATGTGCCAATATTTAATTCCTGCCCGTACAAGCTTACATTTACGTTGGTACCCACTTTACCGGCAGGCTGCTTACCAATATATCTTGAAGCCTCAATCAGTAAACCACCGCTACCCACAGTTGGATCGTACACTTTGTTCTTTGGCTGCGGTTTTACTAAGTTTACCAGCAGCTTCACTACCCCCCGTGGAGTGTAAAATTCACCACCTTTTTTTCCGGCATCATCTGCAAACTGTTCAATCAGGTATTCGTAGGCATCCCCCAAAAGGTCTGGCGTGTATAGGTCGTTGTTCCGTAATGAATACTGGTTAAAGTGCCTTAATAGCCGCTGTAGCAATGAATCACTTAGTCTTTCCTTGTCACCAAACTTAGTTGCAGTCATTACGCCTTCCAATGAAGTGTTTTCCCTTTCTATGGCTGCGAAAGCAATATCCAGTGCCTGCCCGATATTTTCCGTTACGGTAATCAGGTGCTGCCATCTTGCTTCAGGTGGAATAGTTAGGTAGGTGTCATTTTCAGCCTCTTCACGGCTTACTTTATCCCTTTCCATGATCTGTTCCACTTCTTCCTCAAATACGTCATTAGAACGCTTTAAAAACAATAATCCAAATATGTAGTTTTTGAAATCGCTACTGTCGGAACTACCCCGCAGGATATTGGCACTTTGCCATAACCAGCTTTGCAGGGTTTGAAGATCAATGATGCTCATAGGGGTTGATGATGTAAGTGGGCGGCAAATTAGGGAAAACCGGCTTAGGCTGGATAAGGAAACTTATGTGCCATTTAAGTTAAACAGATTTTTGGATTTGATACTTACTGATATAGAAAATATTTTTTAAGAAAAAAGTCTTTTCAAAAATCTCAGGCTATTTATTATAAATCACTCAAGATGAAGAAATCAATCAAAAAAAAAAAATGTACGAATCAGAATTTAACCTGCTTAAATGCACCTACAGGGGTAACGACCCTCAATTGAGCAAATTATTTTTAATTATTTTAATGATGCTTTTTTGGATGGGTATTGCTTATTTATTGAAAGGTTGGGCACTCCCCATACTCACATCAATTAAGTTCTCTGAAATACTTAGTTTCTTCAAATCGATTAAAAGCAGGTCTCCCTGATTGTTGATTTGCCAAATCTGGCTATTTTAGCAACATCACCCTAAACCAAAAACTAAGTTTTATGAACGAACCAGAAAAGCAAAAGCCTGAAAATTTACCGCAGGCCGATACAGCCAAAAAAGAAAAGCCAGAATTTTTAAGCAGGGAACAGGTTGGGAAACTAAGCCATCAAGAGAGAGCTAACTACTTTACTAACATGATGGTTTGGAACTTGAATCATCCCTCTAATCACGATTAATTAATTATCTCCAAATTTCAAAAGCATACCAGATGCATATAGCTGATTTGATATAAACAGGTAACATACTTCATAAATGAAACTAAGTTTGTAATCGTTATTTGCGGTTTTTACAGGTCATTTAAGGCTGATTTTTAGAAAGTGCCCCGTCTTCTTCTAAAACAGGCCAAAATGGTTTAATAAAATAAAGGGCTAAATGCCTGTATTATTACCCTCAAATTAATGCTATAGCCTGCATACTTTGTTTGTCATACTCAAAGAATGAACTTAGTTTATACTTCATTCACTTACTAGTCATTTAATTAATTGGAATATTTGATTAATTAATTAAATAAGGTGAGGTACCCCGAAAAGTTAGTTTGCGATTTAATTCGGAGGCCTTTACAACATCTCTCAGATTTGAAATTTGAAGGAATAGCGAAAGGGTCTCCCTACTTCTAAAGCAAGCAGTAAACAGTATTTGATTAATTTAATTAAATACTAAAAGCTTCTGCTTTCATGTTTGAACATTCAAGTAATAATTGTTTTCTAAATTGAATTAAAAAGTAGTTAGTAACCTTCAAGTCTTTAATCTTCAATTCCACGTGCTTATTATGCAGTGAGTAGTAAATTATTATAGAAGTTATTTTGCCATACCTCTTCACACTCTGTTTGTTTTGAGACATTAATAAGTAACAGATGCCTTGCAAATAATCTATTTGAGGAAAAAATAATTGACTGGATTTTATTTCTATTATTTTACTGTTTACAATGAAATCAGGCCTCGCCCTTACACCATCATGGCTTACATCAGGCTGATGTTCGAATCTCTGACCCTTAATTTTACACTTATCATTAAACTCTTTTAAGTGCTTAACCATGCAGTTTAGATACTCTGATTCAAAATTTATGTTTTTTAAGCAGGATGAAAACCTGAAATGTATTGATCCAATATCGCTAAACTGTAGCAATAGCCTTACAAACCTTTTATTTAAAAACCCTGTTTCAATGAAAACTTTAGATGCAATTTTGAATTTCGCTATCACCTGTTCATAGTATGCTGCCACAGAACACATATCATACAATATCATTTTACCGGTGAGACTGTATAAACGAAATTCTGCCTGTTCGTACTTTAAGCCCCCATCCTCAAGTGCATCAAAGGTTGTAAGCCTCCTATCCGTTATTTCTATTGATCGAAAGCCCTTGTTTCTATTTCCCCATTTTCTTTTAACATGATTTGCTAAAAAATATTCATCTGCACAGTTGAACTGGTTTTCTGATAAACAAAAAATGCTGTTCATCCCTCCTTCTTTCCAGTTCCTCACTTTTTCAATATTAGCTATTGCAATTTCTAGTTCATCAAAAAATCGTTTATCAAAATCGTGAACCTTTGTGTTAGTTAATTTGAACAGTGTTTCGAATAAGGTGCCAGTTAGAGAAGGGTTTCCGTTTGTCACAAATAGCTTCGGTGTAAGTTCTGTTTCCGGTTTTGGAAAATGCTTTAATAAATACTCTTTAAAGCTTTTCCGTTTAATTAAAGTTGTTACAAACATGATAGCTAACTGGATTGGTTTTCAAAAGTCTTTGGATTTTTTTTCTCTCATTGTGTCAGATGTCAATTTTAAAGCTAATGAAATGCAACCGGTAATCACAAAAAGATTCTACCCTTCCTAAACTGATTAGGCGCAAACTAACTTTGTTATTGCTACAATTTGTCTTTACAGTTAATTAAATAAAATAACCAGTATACATCTTCACCCTGATTTGGTTTTTGACTTTTGTCATTACAAGCGATCCTGCGCCTTCATTTCATAGTTTGAGCAACTTCCCATTGCAATGCGATAAGTGCCGTAATTGTGCCTTAAATTCAATACCATAGCTAATTCATTCATGATTGCCTGTTACTTTAAATGTAATTGCTTTGTGACTGTTCACTTTACCAGCCAAATGCTCATTTACCTTTTGCTTATTATAGTAATTGTTTTCATTTTTATTTAACTCGTGCAGCACTGTTTTCAAATAAGGTGTATTTTCCTGCACTTTCTTTGTTTTAATATCCTCTTTCATATTTAATAAATTTTTTATAATGAGTTTGTGATCCTCCTTTACTTTCCTTTTACTGCTCCTTGAAGGACCAATTTAAAGTTTTTAGCTCTTTCTTTTAACCTTATACTTACAACCGTTTAAATAGGCTTTATTTACCTTTAGTAACACTTCTGTTCCTGTTAATATAACCACATTACTGTGCCTTTTACTTTTATCATGTATCTGTTGTATATGTTATCCAGTATCATGAATAAACCCTTCCACTGTTATTTAATATCTAGCTTACTAGTATCTTTCTCATAAATATAACCTTACACTTCCTTTCTAAGTAATACCCTTTACCCTTCCTTTAGTATTCCATATTGTTACATCTCAACTACAGGTAACATTCTGTAATTTATTATAGTGATTGATTACCAAATCCCGCAGGTTTAAAAATAATCCATCTCCTTTAACGGCAGACAATTCATTGTATTCTTCAATTCGCTTTACCTGCGTTTTTTTACAGCAAGAATTTGGAAAATCTTCATTCCAATATTTTGGATCATTACCTTTATGAATAATTTCGTTTATATACCCCTTATTCCAGCGGTTAGCTTTTAACTCCGGATCATAGATGAAAGTATTATCCAGCATTTTTAAAACTGATACACCACACTTGTACTGTGTTTCAGGAATCAGGTAATCGGCAAAACTATGCATAGTACAGTTGTTTTTAAATGATTGATTGAGTCTTTCATAATGCCTTTCAATTCGAACTGAGTTCAAAGTAGGATCACCAAACTTCGATGCTGGAGAATATATTTTAGCATAATAGTGGGTGCACTTAGATTTATACCCGATAAGATTACCCTCTCCATCATCACCAACCATTGGCGTAAATGGATTATAACCTATGAGCGTTATGATTCTACCCTTTAGAGTGTTTAAATCAACAGGAAAGTTTGGTTCCACAGTGATTGAAGATTCATGTGGTGCTCTCGTCTTTATATCTGCTAAATTAATTCCTAAGCCGAAACTTAGTTTTTTCAATTCAATATGCAAATCCTGCATTGAAATGTTAGTTTCATTTTTTCCATAGACATTTTTTGCTGGATTACCACTGATCTTTAATGAGATCGTACTAACATTGTTGCCTTTCATTATCGTTTTCACCCTTGTAAGTTGCCATCCATTATATTCTATAGTATCATACCTCCGCTTCGAAAGTTCATGTTCTGTATTGAATAGTACCCTTCCGGTTACATCACCTTTTCTGGTTCCAAACTCCAATCCAGTTCGGTCATAAAAAGCCCGCTTCCATGTACTGTAATCCTTATTGAAAGTATAAATTCCAGTCTGAAAATCTGTACATGCCAATGATGTACCATAATCGATTTGTTGATCCGTAAATTCCAATTGCTATTTTCATTATTGCGATTTTATAGTAAATAATAGGCATAAGCTTACCCTTACAATGGTTTCGTGTTTTTTACAACAATATGTAATTATAACACAATTGTATGCCTACAGGTAATTAACCCTGCTTTTGAATTAATTAAATGGTTGTGAGAGTTGCCTGAAAAGTCATTCCAAATGGATAACCTTACGTTAGTTTAAGCAGCTTTTTTTCCTTTCCCTTTTATTACAGGTCTTTTAAGGGATGCTTCAACATCCGCAATATGGAAAAGCCTTTTGCGACCAAACCAAAGTGGTGTTATTTTTCCGGCTTTCGCATGTCTTGAAACTGTTTCCTTATCAACATGAAACTTATTTGCCACCATTTCGGTTGTTAAATATTCCGTGAGTTCTTCCTTCATTGCTTCAGGTTTTGGCAATACTGATATGGCTTCTTCAACAGCTGATTTAACAAGTGCTTGCAGTTGTGGTATCGAAAGGGAAATAATTGCTAACTGAGATTCAACTTTTTGCATTTCATAATTTTGTTATTGCGATTTTTTATTAATAATTTATTAGAAATCAAAAGTAGGATAAAGTAGTACAATAAAAATTATATCTAAAAAGATATATCCTCGTATAACGCTATATATCATGCACTTACGTCATAAAATAAAATATGATTATTTTTCATGTAGTGTTAAATCGCCAAAAACCCTATTCATTTCTTGTGATTTTAGTTCATCAACAATGGTATAATATTTTGAAAATGATTTTGAATTTTTTGAATGCCCCGAAATTGACTTAATAACCGTTTCCCTCATATCAGATGTCATTGCCATTGTTATAAAACTCTTGCGAGATGTGTGACAAGTTATTAAATCAGATTTTTTATGCTGCTCTATATACACTTTACCATCACCCCCCTTTTTTGCAATGCTCACCATTTCGTTGATACCTGCTATATCCATCACCTGTTTGATATATTCGTTTTGCTTCTGATTGCTTATAGCCGGTAAAGCTTTATCACCTTCAAAATGATTGTATTTAAACAATAGGGTTTTGGCATAGTCATTAAGAGGAACAGTATGTAATACAGTTTTACTTCCTTTTCCAATGTAAAACTGAATACAATTTCCTTTTACATCTGACTTTTTCAGCTTTACTATATCAGCATAACGCATAGCTGTTAAGCAACCAAACACGTATACATCTCTTACTCTATCAAACGTTTCGGTAGGCATTGGTGTATTAATTAACCGCTTCAATTCATTCATTGTTATGAATATAACGTCAATATCATTTTCCTTGCCTTTTGCCTGTATGCTGCCGGTATAATATTTTCTATCATCATGTTTACACCATAATAGAAAAGTTCGTAACGCACTAGTATACTTTACTACAGTATTATTAAGGAATTTTTTTGAAATCAGGTATTCTCTAAACAGTTCCAGCATAGCAGGATTGACATCTTCAAATTTCAGGCTTTCAAATTTCTTTTGTCCAAAATGACTAGTAAGATGCATTTTGGTGCTACTAAACTTTTTATAGGTGCCATTTGCTCTGTATTTTTCAACCCATGTCATGTATTCATTTAGTGCCATTGCAACACCTAATTTCTTTTCCGCAAGTTCACGTGCTTTCCTTTTATACTGTGTATCCAATTTGGCTTTGAGAATCACACATGTAAGTTCTTCTCCCAGTGCTTTTGCATTTGATGCAATTGTCCTAACCTTTAGATCTAAGGTTTCGAGATTGGTATTAATCGTGCTGGAATCAGGTGCTGAAGACTTTATAGGAAGCTTTAACTCTCCCGTCCATTGGTTAGGGTCTTTTGAACTGTAAGCATTTTTGGCATCAATTCTTTCACCCGTAAAGTAAACCAGCCTGTTTCCATTGAATGAATAATTCAATAATATAGGCACGTTATGAACTATCAAATTGCCTTCCTTATCCTTTCTTTTTTCTAAATAAAATCTCACTTTAGCCATTCCAAAAAATATGTATAGCAAAAATAGCTACATACACTATTACATACAGTTTTATTGCAGGTTCATGTTGTTTCTTATTGGCCAATATGGTAGTCAACTTGCTGAAAAGCCCATACAGTAGGGATTTTGATAATTCAATATAGCTAAGAGTAGCTTGTAGTAGTTTTAGGTGATAGTTCAGGCGAGGCCACAATACGGAAAGAAATGCCTTGTAAATCAATGATTGCGAGGCATTTTTATTTATGTACAACGTAGGTTGTTAAGATAGGTCTTGTGTTAGCAGAAAACAGGTCATTCACCTACTTTGAAAACTCATTTCTCATAAATAAGTGTATAAAGAGTTTCGCAATTACAATCAATCATTTTTCTGCTTCGCCTGCCTTTTTAATATTTCTACCTGTTGCTGCAATTCTTTGATGGCTTCAATTAAAACGGGCACCATGTTTTGATACGCAACTGACTTGGAACCTTCTTTATCTGTAACAACTAATTGCGGTAAAACTTTTTCCACGTTCTGTGCTATCAAGCCAATTTGCATAGCACTGTCCTTTTGCAATTCAGGCTTCCAGTAATATTCATAACCATTTAGCTGCATTACTTTCTCTAATGCATTATCGATAAGATTTATATCCTGTTTGAAACGTTCATCACTGTTTTGTGTAAGGGTACCGGTAAGCGTTGCATTACCCGTAGGGAAGATTGTAAAACGATCGCCCGTATTTAAACGGAAAATTACAGTGCCTGCCGGGTTGCTACCATTAACACCGATACGCAGGTGTTGATTATCGCTTAATTGCACAAACGCTTTATCATCGCCATTGTATTGAAATTGCAGGCTGGGATTTGGAGAATAAGCCAGTAAAATATTATTTGCAAACACATTTCCAACAACATGCAATTTTTCAGCCGGTGTTGAAGTGCCAATTCCAACACTGCCATTTACATACATGATCCCTTCCAAATGCAATTTGGTCGAAGGAAAATTTGTACCGATTCCAACATTGCCACTTGCCGACATATTACCAACTACCTGCAACTTATTTACCGGTGAGTTTGTACCTATGCCAACATTACCACTTACAGACATATTGCCTTGTAACTGCAACTTGTTTACCGGTGTGTTTGTGCCAATGCCAACATTGCCATTATACAACACCACCATGGCATTCGATCTATTAGCGAATGAGCCATTGCCTATGGTAAATAATGGTGTTTCAGGTGTAAAATCTGTTTGACTTACTGCAAGTATAGAATCATTATAGGCACCTACAACCGTCGATGCGTATCCCTTTGCAGTATTGGAGTATCCGAGGGCGGTTGAGTAAGATCCTCCTGCAACATTCAGGTAACCAAATGCTGTACTTACCGAACCTGTTGCTGAAGTATTAACACCCATAGCTACAGCACCAGTAAGGCTGGCAACTGTGTGATCGCCGAAAGCTACCGAATAATTGCCTTTAGCGATAGGGTTAAAGCCCATCGCCACAGATCCCCGGCCAACGTTCACGTTATCCCATGCATCTAAAATAGCACGCCCTGCCCTGAAAGCAAATTTGCCAGGGTAAAACATCAGGCGATTGCCACTTCCTAAATTTGGTACCGTGTTATTTGCATTCGTTAGATCATTGGTACCAGTAATCAAAAAACCTTTTGTAAAATTGTTAGCTACTTCTATATGCAGGATGGCGTTTTGATTGGGCGTTGTAGTAGCAATACCTACCGACTGGCCAGATAAGACATGCGAATACAATAAAAGAACAAATAGCTGTAAGAGTAATTTCATATGAAGGTTTGTTTAAAAGGTTAAGCTGGTTTAAACGGAGTGGTTAATCTTTAAATATAGTTGTTTGCCAGCTTCATGTATATGTTTGTTTAACTTGCCTGAATTGGCCTGTTAAATATTCAGTATACTATTAAAACTTTCTCAAACAAGATTATTATTGTGTTTTTTGTGCGGGTAAAAATTTATTAAGCAGTTCTTCCAGCTTTTGAATACGTTGCTTTAAATCGGCAATTTCCTGTTGTTGTTCCTGCATTCCTTTCACCAGTGGTACCACAAATTCAGCATAACGCAATGCATACAAATCATCTGAATTTTTTGGTTTATCAACCCCACTGAACTTGTAATTTATTTTGTTTGCTGCTGCTTCCACTTCCTGTGCGATAAAGCCGCTATGCACTATCAATGATTGTTCGCTTCTTTCCTTAACCGTATGCGCATCAACTACTTTATTCATCACTATCCCTTTCTCGTTTTTATAAACATCTTCTTTCAGGTAACCAGCCAGAGAATTCATATCGATATTATAAGTGACAGGGCGCAAAGCCATAATAAAATCAAGCCCTTTTACCTGCTCGCTGATATTCTTTTTAAACCTGCCATCCGAAAGATTTGACCATGGCTGGTATCCACCGATGCTTGCAATTGCAGAATGCCCTATTCGAACCTGGTTGGTGGCGGTAATGCGGGAATTATATCCTAAAGCCATAGAGTTTACATAATTGGATCCGCTTTCCTGGTCGGCATCATAACCAAGAAAAGTGCACTGAATATTTGCATTGTTAAAACCTCCGGCGCGGGATCCTACGGCTGTATTATTATATCCTGATGTATTCAGGTTAAGTGCTCCATTTCCAACGGCAGTGTTATGATCCCCGCTCGTATTGGAATACAACGCAATTACACCTACCGATACATTATTTGAACCAGTTGTATTGCCTCGCATGTTACTGTTTCCAATAGAAACATTTTCTGATCCGGAAGTATTGAACAATAAACTTTCATGGCCGAAAGCATTGTTCCAAAAGCCGCCTATATTGTCTGAGAGTGCAGAATGACCGATTGCTGTATTGCGGGATCCTATTGTATTGCTACGCAGTGTGTAATTACCAATAGCAATATTCCTTATACCATTGGTTGCCTGGAAATTTGATGATAACGTAGGCTGGTTACTATAGAGTGCTTCTACACCAACGGCAATGTTATTACCTCCATAAGGCGTATTATCGTTTGAATACGATTGAAGGGCCAGTGCACTTTTGCCGATCGCAATGTTGGCAGAAGAAGTGGTATTTGCCCTTAGTGCTTCATAACCTACGGCAGTATTGCTGCTTGCCCTGCTGCCTGCTAACGCATAGGCACCAAACGCCGCATTTTCATCCCCCCCTAAATTATTATTTAATGCTATATATCCAAAGGATGCATTGTATTGCCCGCTGGTATTTTCGCTCATTGCGCCATAACCAACTGCAGTATTGTAAATGCCGCTATTATTGTCACGTAGCGCATTGTATCCAACGGCAACATTTCGGGTTCCGGTTAGGTTGCTTGTAAGTGCCACATAACCAACTGCAGTATTAGCAGAACCAGTGGTGTTTGATTGTAAACTCGAGATACCAATAGCTGTATTTAAAGAACCGGTAGCATTTTCCATAGCCTGGTAGCCAACCGCGATGTTGTTGCTTGTTGTAAGATTGTTCTTCAAAGCATATGCACCAAGTGCAGTATTATTACTGCCACTGGTATTGAAAAACATGGCAGAATCTCCTATTGCAACGTTCCGGTTACCAGCTCCGTTATTATGCAGCGAAGTATTACCAACTGCAACATTAGCGGCACCGTTTGCATTTGAAAACATTGACTCAAAACCGATAGCCGTATTTAAATAACCGAACTGACCGTTATTTGATAAAGCAGACGAACCTACTGCCACGTTTCGTGCACCAACAAAATTTACCATTACATCGGCACCAAACCCGGTGCTGCCACTGTTTGTTCCAAAAGGAAAACTCCTGCCTGCATTGTAACCAAAAAACGTTGTGCCCGTGGTATGATCTATCCAGCCGGAGGGCTGATTTGCTACGCGGAACTGCAGGCGTTTGCTATCGGTTGTCCCAATGAAATTAGTTGCGGGATCAGTGCCGGAATTGCCGGTTAATGACCATCCCGCTGTGCTGCTGGTAAGCATTTTTACCCATACCGGTGCTCCCGCAGTTCCACTATTGTAATAATACCCGGTGCCACTAACGAGGGACGCATTGGTGTTGAATATTAGTAAGCTCGTCGCAGGACTTGCAATAGTTACTGCATCGGATAACGAGGTAAGACTTACCCTTGGAATCAACAATCCCTTATTGCCGTTACTGATATCGAGCTGTGCACTGCTGTTTGGTGCCAGGGTTCCCATACCGATAGACTGGGAGTTGCAGATACATGCGGCAAGCAGCATGTTTAACAGGAAGAATATTCTTTTCATTGGTAAGTTATTAGATGGTGTTGTGCGAATCAAGTATGAAAAGCATTGAAGATTGGGAAGAGAATGAAAATAAAAATAATATGAGTTTTAGATGATGGGGCTAAAGCTTTTGCTCTTCATCAGGCTTTGTTTTAGATGCCATAGAAAGTACAGACAGGAATTCCAAATGCTAATTATAAATCACGATGTAAAACGAGCTCCATTTTGTTTCTTCAGAAATATTATTCTCATATACAAGCACCTGCGCTGTACTGCCTGAAACAGTACCAACCGAAGCCCAGGTTTGTGGGCCAATTCCACTAACGTTTATGATAGCATTTGTTAGATCAGCGCCTGCTACTGTAATAACAAAATAATGGAATACGCTATTAGCGGTTTCCCTTGTAACACTAATGTTTGATGTTCCCCTGATCTTAGTACCAAGCGAATTAAAGTATCCCATAGCAACGGGCACCATATTGATGTTATCATTATTCAAAACCTTGCCGGTACTCACTTTTATGTTGCCTACCACATGCAATTTTTCGTCGGGGATTGTAGTACCAATACCTGTTCGATTAGAAGTATTATTTATGTAAACCTGTCCATTTAAGCGAACAAGGCCATCGTTTTGAACAGTACTTATACTGAGGTCGTTGCCAGTGGCAAATATGTTTGCCTTATCTGTTCCACCGGTCATCATACGAATGATGGATGCGCCAGTTGCTGTTATACGCAGTGCCTCCACGCTGCTGCCACTGTTTATATGCAATTTGGCAGCAGGGGCAGCAACTCCAATACCGGTACTGCCATCAGGGTCAACATAAATTCGGTCACCACCATTGTTACGAATTATAAACTGGCCGGCAGTATTACCAGAGTTAGTTCCTATTCTAATATTATCTCCGCTTAACTGCAGAAAACCTTTATCTACCCCCGCGTTTTGCAATTGTAAAGTGGGGTTGGTCGCGTTCATTAATGCACTTCCTGCTACGTGCAATTTTTGTGACGGCTGGTTAGTACCAATACCCACATTACCGTTAACGTCAATGGTAAGATCGTTGGCATTAATGCCGGCGCCTGATAACCTTAAAAAATTACCCGATGTACTGGTACTTGTATAACCAATAAACGCTTTCTCATCCCCAAACAACAAAAACTTTAAACCTTCATGTTCGCCGGAGAGCTGCGATGGCGGCATGTTAAAAATGATGTTGTTATTGAAATCGGCTGTTCTTGACAACCTGATATTACCGTTGCTAATATGCAACTTTTCAATAGGAACCAGGGTACCTATTCCCACGTTTTGGGAGGTAATATCCGCAATTATTAAAAAGCAACAGCAGGTAAGCAGGCAGATCTTTTTCATAATATTAAAATAAGGTGTTTTAAAGAATGGCTGATTAAACACACCAGGTCGAAAGCATTTCAATTCGATCAGCTGAATTCTGGACCAGCATGTTTTTCCGCTATAAGCTGTGTTCAAAATTCCCTTTAGTTCGGCCGCCACACAATAGCGAATAAGGGTGAATTTGATTATTAGGAAGCAGTACGACAGGTTATTAATTAAAGTTCCCCGTTACGTACCATTTCATAAAGTTTATAAGCCGCAAACCAGGTGAAAATTGCCAGCAGAATCCCAAAAATCAACAAGCCTTTAGATTGCCAGGCTGCTTTCACAGTACTCTTTGCTGGTTTACCTGGCATATAGAAAACTTCCAGCGTATCACCTGTTTTAAATTTGCCTGAATCTGCAGTCAAACTACCCGAATATTGTTTTCCATCTATGGCATAATAGCTGTAATAAAAGATGGTAGCAGCCGACCTGGGTAACCGACTTGTTGTATGAATATGCCCCTGGGTTGATAGTCCATCATTCGAAAGTTTTTGTACTCTTTTGCGCCTGTACCAAATGATGAAAAGCGGCAGGCAACCGAACATGGCGAGAAAAATAAGAATCAGGTTTATCCCAGACATTGCGTTTGTTTATACGATCTTGTCCCGGATGGCTTTGGATACCGCTTCGGTACCTGAATGCACATGTAGTTTGGCATAGATATTCCTCACATGCGATTTAACGGTATCCATGCTTACAAATAATTCTGCCGCAATCAATTTATAGCTTTTACCTGCTACCAATAACTGCAATACTTTTTTTTCCTGCGGCGTAAGATTGTAATCGGTAACAGAAGAAGGTTGCAGGTTATGCTTAAACAGTTCCAAAACTTTGCGTGCTATACCGGGAGTCATGGGCGACCCTCCTTCATGCACATCTTTTATGGCCTGCAGGTAACCTTGTGGCGTTGTAGTTTTCAAAATATAACCGGATGCGCCTGCACAGATAGCATTGAAAATATATTCATCCTCAAAAAAAACCGTTTGGATCAATACCAGCAACTGAGGATAATGTTCCTTTACGATTTTTGTTGCTTCTATACCACTCATACCGGGCATTTCAATATCCATCAATACAATATCGCAGGGAGAAACTTCGAGGTTTACAAGCAAGTTACGGCAGTCGGGGTATGCACCTGAACAGTTAAACCCATCGGAGTTATTTAGCAGGAATTCAAATGTTTCCCGCAGGTGTTTATTGTCCTCAAAAATAGCAACCCGTATCAAATTATATTTTTTACAAAGTTGGATTTAAAATAAAGGTTTCATATAGCGAAATAGGGTGAGTTTTTATACCGGCACTACCAGTTTAATGATTGTTCCTTTACCAGAACTACTAATATCCAGGCTCCCATTCATGTCTTTTGCCCTGTTTTGCATATTGTCCAAACCATTACCCCGGGCAATATTGCCGGTATTAAATCCATGCCCAAAATCTTCAACTACTAATTGTAATTGTTTGCTATTGGAAGAAGCATTAACCCGTAAGTTTTGTGACCCCGAATATTTTACTGCATTGTTCACTGCTTCTTTAAAAACGAGATAGATATTTTTTCTTTTATCCATGGAAAGTTTCCATTTTTCTATCTCGTCCAGGTCAATGGTTGCATCGATGTTTTGACTGCTACAAATTTCATAGGCATAATGTTCCATCCTTTGTTTAAGGTTAATGGCTTCGTTTTCCCCGGGCTTTATCATCCAAACAATATCGCCCATTTTATCCATTGTTTCTTTTGCATGCACGCTCATGCGGGCCAGTATTTTTTGTTGTGAGATATCTGACGTTGGTTTGGTGGCAGCCATCTGGCTAAGCATATGTATGCTACTCAGCGAACTGCCAACTTCATCGTGCAAATCAGCAGCAATCTGGTTACGGATCTTCATTTCTTTTAAATGTTGATTTAACCTGTAACGGTTAACCATGAGTGCTATCGCGGCGAGTAGCAATAAGGCAATTGCGGCAGATGAGAAAAGCAATACACGTTGTTCAAGCAATTGCTGGTGTTGTAATTCTTTTACGCTGTTCAAAAGCAAGATCTGTTTATTTTTTTCTTCTACCTTAAAGTTTGTTTGCAGGGCAGCAATGTCTTCATCATACTTCATTTTTAGCAGGCTATCGTTTAGCTGTTTACTAATTAAGACATAGTCATAAGCCTGCTGGTGATTTCCAGAACCGGCATAGGCGTCTGCCAATATAGAAGCAGCATTGTATTGAGTTTCAATATCCGATTCCTGCTTTGATAATTTAAAACTGTTATCTGCAGCTTTAATGGCCAGGTCATATCTTTTTTGCTCCAGGTAAAGCTGGCCGAAATTTGTATATGCCATTGCTATCCTCAATTGGTTGTCTTGTTCGCTTGCATACTTCAACGATAGTGTTGCTGCTTGTTCTGCAAATTCAAACTGCCTGTTTTCAGTGTAAACATCACTTAGGTTTCCATAGTACATCGACATATTCACCAAATCCTGCAGGCTATCCGCCAGGTGTATCGATGTTTTAAAATGACTAATCGCCAGTTGGTATTCACCGGTGTGTTTGTATATATTTCCAATATTATTAATTGCAATGGCCGCCATTTTAAGATTGCCGGCCTGTTTATATAATGCTGTGGCCCTGTTGTAGTAATCTTTACTTTCCTGGTATTTTTCCTGTAGATAATATACCGACCCAATGGTCTGCAATATCCTTGCACGCCGGTCGTTATTATCCGCTTTTTCAGCATACAATAAAGCAGTATCACAATCAAGCAACGTTTTTTTAAGGTTACGTAATTGCATATTGAAATCAGCCCGGTTCAGGTAAGCCAGGGCAAGGCGGTTGGGGTCCCCGGCTTTATGCGACCAGGTGATAGCAGAGTCGATATATAAGATGGCTGAATCAAGCTTTAATGCATCGTTATAAGCGGCAGCGATATTGAGGTAGCAACCCGCCACGCCTTTTTCCCATTTTAATTTTTTTCCTATGGCCACACCTGCTTTCCCATACTCCACTGCTTTTACAGGTTCGGTGTTTTTTACAATACCAGTGAGCATACGATATACGATCACTTTATTGGTGTCGTCAACCGGCTTTCGAAGCTCTTTAAGCAACGAATCGACCATAGATTGTGCAAAGCAGGAGTTTACCAGGATAAGTGCGGAAACAAATGCAGCAGCGATTTTTTGCATCACCGAATTTAATGCACACAACCATTAAAATATGCACTGAAGAAATTTTGCCAAATCACTGGTGCGGGCTTACAATGGGATCGGTAGTTTTTAATCATGTTTGCGAAAGGGTATAAAAAAAATTACCCATCACTGAATGCAAAAAAAAAGCAAGGAATATCCTTGCCCTTTTTTGTACGTAACCTAACATCAAAATATCAACTGCGTTTAAAAATTCATGGGTCAACAATTTTATTTCCCTGTTTATCGATGGCATAAGCTTTCTTAAACCTGCTTTCGGATACACGGGCTTTGCCATTTTCAAAATTCATTACTACGCTAAAAAATTTATAGGGTACTACTAATTTTCCGGAGTTGTCAATAAAGCCAAACTCTCCTTTTTGATTCGCGACTGCAGCAAGTCCATCCGAAAAATTTCTTACATATTTGTATTCAAATGGAGTTACCATTTTTGCATTTTCATCCACGAAACCATAATTGCCATCGGCTCCCATAACTGGCATCGGTCCTGCAGAAAAATCAATTAAAGGGTTTACCGGGGCAGTGATCATGTTTCCTTCCTTGTCGTACAAACCATAATTTTCTTTATCATTATTACGAACATTTATCCAGGTAACTACCATGTTTTCCCTGGGAATTAAATCATCGTAGTCGAAAGGCACCAGGGCTTTGCCATTTATATCGAAAGCTCCCCATTTTTGCAAGTCATTTTTTACAATAAAAACATGTTCTTCTAATCGTACCAGGTCGTATTCAACCGGTATCACTACATCACCTTCCATGTTTAAAACACCCTGCGATTTTTTCACATTTCCCACGGGGAAAACGATCAGCCGTTCCTGTTCAACCCTTGCTAATCCATATTGCGCTATTTTGTTTCCTCCACGATAAATTTCCACACCCATAGCATCACGGTCTTTTACCAGCAGGATGCCCTTGCCAGCATTGAGGTTATGCGCATAACCGATTAACTCACCAGAGGGCTCGTAGCCGCTGTAATCAACATACTGTAGTTCTTTTCCTTTACGCACCAGCGTATAATTCAGAGCAGGTTGTTCGTTAGCCGTATAAAATGAACTGATGCGGATGGTATCGTTATGTTCACCGGCTTTTACATAGATATCACTTTCCTTCAACGATGCAACCAGCTTGTTGTTTTTTAAGTAATACGTAGTGTCGGGCTTTTTATTGGTGCCATACATTATTTTAAGGAAACCGCCAGTGGGACTATAAATCTTAAAATTGATTGGCTGACCAATTGTTTTCGTCAATGTGACTAACGTGAGAAGCACTAGTACTAAAAATGATTTCATGCTGGTGGTTTTACTTGGATTGTTTTAAATGTTAGCAAATCCTATTCAGCATACCACTGCATAAAACAACAACAGGCCGAAATTTCGACCTATGGCTGATTAGTTAGAAACAGAGAACGTTGGATAAGATTGTAACAGTCAACTAAATGCAAATGCTTTGCCAAAAAATGATTTTCAGAAATAAATTCAAAAAATAAAAATCAGGCTGATAGAAAACGATGTGGAGATGATCACATGACAGTGAAATTTACAAGGGCATCCAAAACAAAAAGCCACTTCATAAACATATGAAATGGCCTAATGGTAATATGCGACCTTGTTAGAACTATAAATTAATTAAAACCCCCAGGCTGCAACAAATAATATGGCAGCAAGCAAAACAACTCCAAAACCTATTAATGCTCCTAGCCCAAATCCTTTGCCGTTCCTGGCCTTACCAACGTACTTAGTTCTTCCCCGTAATGCAGCACCTCCAAGCACCATCGCAGCAATAGCGGCAGGCAAGCTGGCAAAAATTACATAAGGGATAAAAAGACCGAGAATTAATAGTCCAACTGCTGAAAGACCAAAAATTAAAGCCAGCTCAGCTTGCTTATCTGCTTTGCTGGAATCTATTTCATCCGCCTTGTATTTTTTGGATACGTGTTTCAGTAATGCACGCTGAAAGAAATTCAGCTTTGCAGATTTTTCCTTTACAATAACAGGCGCCTCAATTACCACTTCCTTATCTGCTGCAACAGGAGTCATTTCGATGCTTGTGGTAGATGCCGAAATAAGTAGAAAATACAGGCAGATAATGGGTAAGATCCCAAGTTTAAACCTCATATCAGTAGTTTTAAGAGTAGTGAAAAAAGCATAGTTGGTTAAACAATAATAAGGCATGAAAACAACACTTCCAAACGCTAATTGCGCACAAATACATTGTTGATTGATCACCTGGAATCATTTAATAACATCAGGCTATTAACAGCATTGGAAATATTTATAAAACTGATGTTGGGGCTATGTGGTAGCAGCTACTTTAAAAGAGGTACTAAAAGTGTGCGTTTCTCCCGCATCCAGGATGATCAAACCCATGTGGTTGTTAAAGGCATCAGGTGCAGCACTCAGGTTTTCGAAAGCAATGCTGTTACGGTGAGGTGGTGTATACACCTGCAAATAAGGATAGCTGGTGTCAGGAAAAATTTCCAGTTGTATCTTTTCTTTTTGGTTGGTTAAAATACAGGCTGCTCCCTGTAAAGGTTTTTGCAACAGGAAGCAATGATCAAAGAAAGTTTCACTTAATAATGTTGGTTTATGAAAGGCTTTATATTCTTCCAGTTCACCAGTTGGTATTAAGCACTCATCAAATACCACCAGCGAACCCGTTTGCATGCTGAATGCGAGGTTGTTTATTTTTTCACCAAGTGAAAAATAAGGATGCCAGCCATCGGCGATGGGAATGGGTGCTGCGTTCGTATTAGTAACAGTTGTATTTACACCCAGTTCGTTATTAGCCCGCAATATGTAGGTGACCCGAATAGTATAGGTAAAAGGATATCCTGCATCACTGCCGTCATAATCGTGTTGTAATATCACCACAGCAGCCTGGTCGTCGGAAAAACTATTTTCAATGGTGAACACATTGTTGTACAACAACCCGTGTATGGCATTTCCCGCCAATTCAAATTTACCAATGGTATAATGCACACCTTCGAAATTGTATTGTGATTTGTTCAGGCGGCATACATAAGGTGACAGCTTTGCACTGCGAAATCCTTTTGCTTCACAGTTTACTCTAAAATCAGCAGGAGAATCATAACCATCAACAATATTCCAGGCACGATCGTGCATTTGAACCGTCCAGCTATTTAAAATGCCTCCGCATTGCGGCCAAATTTCCACTTTACTGCTACCAGATTGCAGCAATATGGTTTCGCCAGTTTGAATAGCTGAAAACATGTTTGTGATTTTATGATGGCAAAAATAAAAGCTTATTCATTCCCAATTATGGATCAATGAATAAGCTTCTTGTATAGATTATACTCTTTAATTTAAAACAGCAACCTTCTAACCAAAACTATGGTATTGAGCATGAATCCACCTTGTTATGGCATTGCTTTCTCCAGTAAACCATCTGCTTTCCATTTCACAAAAACAGCTATTGCGGAGTCAGATAATTTTGGATGTTTGAAAGGCATAAATCCTTTATCTGCCGGGGTAAGGTTGATCCGGCGAATGATATCGTCGGCTTCCTCTTTAGCTACGGCAAATTCCAGCAATTTGCTTTTGTTCCCTGTTGTATGACAAGGAGAACAACTGGTTGTTACCAATGGCTTAATATGTTGTTCAAAATTTGACGCTACTACGGGTGCGGAAGCTTTCCGGGAAGGACTGCAAAATTGTAAAATGGCAAATGCGGGCAATAAAAGAAATACCAGGCGTTTTTTCATGCGATAATAATGTTGTAAATTAAAAATAGATTTTTTCTGTCCTGTTGAATCAAAAGGCAGAAAAAATTTTTTGTGTAAACAGAAAAAATTGAAATAACAGGAATTTCCCAAACACTCATATGATTAAGCCTGCACAAGGTAAACTCCCTGTTTCGACCTCATATTTACCCCATTCCGCTTAATTCCCCCCTCCTGGTTGATTATTATCTAACTGCAAACGATTGTGATAAGGCTATCAATGTGACCTGCAATAAAATAGGCCAGCCGATTAAATAATGATTGGATGATTCTGCCCTAACTTGATCTTCAATAATATGAAAACGATCGCCTTGCCTGTGCAACAATCAAAGCCGCAGCTCAGTTTCATGCAAATAATAAACATGAACGTTGGGTTTTTTGGCATTCAATACAGCTTTGGTTTACAGCAAAGCGCCGTGAACCCGATCTACGATTTTCTAGGGGCAAGTCCCGATGAAATACCACTCTTAAACCTGGCTGGCCCTGTCACCGGCTTACTCATTCAACCATTGATTGGGGTCTTAAGTGATAAAACCTGGCACCCTCGTTTTGGTCGCCGTAAACCTTATTTTTTTATTGGCGCCTTGTTTTGCAGCTTGTGCCTTTTTGTATATCCATTCAGCAGCTCACTTTGGATGGCAGTGGGCTTATTGTGGATTTTAGATGCAGCCAACAACACTGCTATGGAACCTTATCGTGCTTTTATTGCCGACAAATTACCTGCCAATCAAATGCCCACAGGCTTTCTTACCCAAAGCTTTTTCACGGGTCTTGGCATTACCCTGGCAAACGTCTCGTTATTTGTCTTTCAGAAAGTAATTACCGGCAAAAATGGCAGCATTCCCTATTGGGTTTTTGGTTCGTTTTTCTTAGGTTCAGTTTGTTCGATAGTTTCTGTTTTGTGGTCGATTACAAAAACGCCCGAAATACCACCTACCGAAGAAGAACTTGCGGCATTGAGAGCAGAAAAAGGTGGCTTTCTTAAACCATTCACTGAAATTTTACATGCTATTAAAGACATGCCACTGGTGATGTGGCAATTGGCACTGGTGTACTTATTCCAGTGGTATGCCTTATTTTGCTATTGGCAAAATGCCAGCAAAAGCATTGCCTTATCGGTTTGGAAAACAACCCCCGCCAACAAAGAATTATATAGCGAAGCAGTGGGTTGGACCGGCCTCGTAAATGGCTGGTACAATATCGTAACTTTTTTATCGGCCTTTGGGTTGGTTTGGGCGGCAAAAAAAATTAGTCCTAAAATGGTGCATGCCATTTGCCTCCTGCTCGCTGGCATTGGCCTGCTAATATTTCCACACATCGAAAACAAAATGCTGCTATTTGCCCCAATGACGGGCTTTGGCATTGCATGGGCGAGTATGATGGGCGTACCTTACCTCATGGTTGTGAATGATATTCCCAAAGAAAAATATGGTGTTTATATGGGCATCATCAACATGATGATCGTTATACCAATGATTTTACAAAATGTAACTTTTGGCTACGTGCTGAAAAATTTTCTTGATAACGATGCTGGCAAGGCTATCTCATTTGCAGGTGTTTTTCTATTAATTGCCTGCGTGGCAACCTTATTTATCAAAGCAAAAAAACCAGGTACGGATGAAGTCATCGTATTACGCGGCGGCGGACATTAATCACAATTGTAAATATATATTATCACTCTTGACAATTCACTTTCACTTTTCACCATTCACTTTTCACAATTCACCATTCATCATTCACCATTCACTTAAAAAAACATTCATGAAAATACTCTGCATCGGCGAAGCATTAATAGATATGATTTGTACTGATAAAGGCAGATCACTAAGTAAAGGAGAAAATTTTTTGAAGAAACCGGGTGGTGCCCCAACAAATGTAGCAGCAGCAATTGCAGCTCTTGGTGGAGATGTTGAACTGGCAGCTAAAGTTGGAAATGATCCCTTTGGTAAGCACCTGGTAGATGTAATGCAGTCGTTTGGCGTAAACACCAAATACATGTTACAGGATAATTCATCATTTACCACTTTCGCTTTTGTATCGCTGATGGAAGATGGTGAGCGGGATTTTGTATTTAACCGGGGTGCGGATGGCGCATTAAGCAGGGAGGATGTAGAAGCTATTGACCTGGAAGAATTATCCATTATACATTTTGGATCGGCTACCGCGTTCTTGCCGGGGCCATTGCAAACTGCTTATCAAAGTCTTTTGCAAAAAGCTATCCAGAAAAAAATATTTATCAGCTTCGATCCCAATTACCGTCACCTGCTGTTTGCAAATAACATCCGGTCTTTTATTGATCAGAGCTGGATTTTTTTACAGGTATGCCACTTTTTTAAAGTAAGTGATGAAGAAGCGATGCTGATTACAGGTGCCGTTACTTTAAATGATGCAGTAAATATTTTACTTGAAAAAACTACTGCTGTTTTTGCAATTACGCTTGGTAAAGAAGGAACATTATTAGGATATAACAAGCAAACTTTAATTGTACCAAGTATACCTGTTGTACCTGTAGATACCACTGGCGCAGGTGATGCATTTGTTGGTGCAGTGCTATACCTGTTAAGTGACAAAACATTGGATGAGATAACATCGATGCAGGAGAAAGAATGGATCCTGATAATTGCCAATGCTAATAAAGCCGGTGCACGTACCTGTGAATACATGGGTGCGATGGAAGCCTTCAAACACCTGAATAGCCAGGTATTTCTTTGAGATAGTTGCAGCCGCTGATCTTTTCCCCCTCAACATTTACCCGGTATTCATACATCATACCTGCTGAAATCTATTCGTATGTACAATCAACAATTACACCAGCAACTAAACCATATTCTTCTAAACAGTAAACTGGATATCCGTGGAAAAGACAATGCTTTTTATACCCGTTTTATTGCCAATGCAAACAGTATAAAATCGTTGTTTGATGAAATTTATGGTAGTGAATTGAAAGCTAACGATTCGTTTATTTCCCTTATTAATACCATTGTTGTTGCCTATAAAAATCGCAGTGCTGATTTAAAAGCAGAAGATGAAAAGAAACAACAGGAATATGCGTGGTTTCTTAGCAACAAGCTTGCAGGTATGAGTTTGTATGTAGACCGGTTTTGTGGCAATATCAAAAACCTTCAAACCAAACTATATTACTTTCAGGATTTAGGAGTTAACCTGTTGCACCTGATGCCGGTTTTTGAAAGCCCTGCGGGAGAGAGTGATGGTGGTTATGCTGTTAGTAATTTTAGAAAAGTTGATGAGCGCTTTGGATCTATCGATGACCTCGGGAAATTGCAAAAAAAATTGCATGATAATGGCATGTACCTGATGATTGATATCGTCTTAAATCACACATCACAACAACACGAATGGGCTATTAAGGCAAAAAGTGGTGATCCTTATTACCAGGCTTTTTTTTATATGTATGATGATCAGGATATTCCATCGCAGTTCGAACAAACCATGCCCGATATTTTTCCGCAGGCAGCTCCTGGAAACTTTACTTACATACCCGAATGTAAAAAATGGGCAATGACTGTTTTTCATAATTACCAGTGGGATCTTAATTATACCAATCCCAATGTATTACTGGCCATGCTGGATACTATTTTTTATTATGCCAACCTTGGAGTAGACGTGCTTCGTATTGACGCACCTGCTTTTATTTGGAAACAAATTGGAACCAGCTGCCAGAACCTACCTATGGCCCATAACTTATTAAAGCTTATCAAACAATGCGTTTCAACTGCAACCCCCGGAATGGCACTATTGGGCGAAGCTATTGTTGCTCCAAAATTTATAATGGAATATTTTGGCACGGGAATGTATACAGCCCGCGAATGTGATTTTGCCTATAACGCAACTCATATGGCTGTTCAATGGGACGCATTGGCAACGGGCGATACAAGAGTGATGCTTGCCGCACAACCCGGCCTGTTACAAAAACCATTTGGCACATCCTGGATCACCTATACCCGCTGTCATGATGATATTGGGTTAGGATATGATGATTACATGATCCGTCATGCCGGTTTTGACCCTTATGAACACCGCAGCTTTATCAAAAATTATTTTTCGGGAAATTACCCGGGCACACCTGCAACCGGGGCGTTATTTTCATTTAATCCAAAAACAAATGATGCCCGCATCAGCGGTTCTCTTGCTTCTTTATGCGGACTTGAGAAAGCATTGAAGGACAAAAATGAAACAGAGAAAAAACTTGCTCTTGCCAGAATTATAATGATGCAGGCACACAGTTTTTTTCTCGGTGGCTTACCTATGTTGTTTTATGGTGATGAAGCTGCTTATACCAATGATTATTCGTACCTGGATGACGCAGGAAAAAGTTATGACAACCGCTGGATGCACCGGCCACTGATAGACTGGAAAAAAAATAAGAAAATTGATGTTGCAGGCACCATTGAACATGCAATTTTTGATGCTACCAAAAAGCTTTTAGCAATCCGAAGTAAGTTATCCATGGTAGCAGATCATAGCAACCTTCAGTGGATGCAACCACACAATAATCATATTGCGGGTTATGTAAGAAGCCTGGGTGAGAAAAGATTATTTTGTATTTATAATTTCAGCGGGAAAAACGCTTCATTAACCTGGTATGCATTTAAACAATTTTCAAATGCACCTGGAAAGTTACTGGACCACTGGTCGTCAAAAGAATTTACGGTTGGCGACGACAATGATTTTATTGAGCTGGAACCATATGGCTTTTACTTGCTCGAACCTGTACACAATTAAGACGTTCAATACCAAGTTTTAATATGAATAGCATATCAAAGTCACGTGTAGCTTCTATTGATATCCTGCGGGCAATTACGATGTTGCTGATGATTTTTGTAAACGATCTCTGGTCGCTTACCAACATTCCGTTATGGCTTGAACATACTGCTGCTACTGAAGATGGCATGGGCGTGGCAGATGCTGTTTTCCCGGCATTTCTATTCATCGTCGGTCTATCAATACCTTATGCAATTGCGGCAAGGAAGAATAAAGGAGATAGCAAACTGGACCTGGTATGGCACATACTATTCCGTTCATTAGCCCTTGTTGTAATGGGAGTTTTTTTAGTAAATGGCGAGTACATCAATGAGGCAGCAACAGGGATGCCACGTGTAGTTTGGAATATGATTTGTTGCACTTGTTTTATCATCCTCTGGAATAATTATCCAGGCAAAAAATATAAGACCTTGATCCGCCTGTTTAAAATGCTCGCTATATCAACGCTTGCATTTCTTGCATGGCTTTTCGCCGCGGGTGAAACTGGGTCCATTACAAGTTTTTCCACTTACTGGTGGGGCATTCTTGGCTTAATTGGCTGGGCCTATCTTACTTGTGCATTGATCTATGTATTGGGCAATGAAAAGCTGGTAATAAACCTTATAGTCTGGCTATTCTTCCTGGCGTTATGCACATTTAATCATGCTCAACTGTTACCGGCAAACAAGTATTTGAGTGCCCTTGTTAGCCCGGTTGGTGAAGGTGCTATGACTGCACTGGTAATGGGCGGAGTAGTAGTATCTCAACTATTCCGAACCAGCTTACAAAAGTTCGGATACAGAAAAATAATTGTCATTTTTCTTTCACTGTCAGCGTTGCTAATTTTATTTGGTTTTGCCTTGCGTCCCATTGGGGGCATTTCGAAAATAAAAGCAACCCCTTCCTGGGTTTTAATTTGTAGTGGCATAACTCTTTTACTATTTATGCTGCTTTATTATTTAGCTGATGTTTTAAGGAAAGAAAATATTTTTAAAATTATTAAGCCAGCAGGAAACAATACCTTACTGTGTTATTTATTACCCTACTATGCTTATGGAATACCGGTTCTATTGTCGCTGCATTTACCGGCTTTATTATTAACGGGTGTTGTTGGCCTAGTTAAATCATTCGTATTTGCTTTGTTGATGGTAATTATTGCCGGTTGGCTTGGCAACTTAAACGTAAGATTAAAATTATAATAGCAACTAGTCAGGCTCCCTTATATTCTCCTAATAAAAAAAATTGTATGCAATTTAATCTTCATAAAACAATTGAAATACTAGAGCGAACCCCGATCGTATTAAAGACATTATTGTCGGGCATCGCAGACGAATGGACATTAAGTAATGAAGGTGCCGAAACCTGGAGTGCCTATGATGTGATCGGTCACCTGATCCATGGAGAAAAAACAGACTGGATTCCCAGGATGGAAATTATACTTTCGAACAACCCGGATAAACATTTTACACCCTATGACCGCTTTGCACAGTTTAATGAAAGCAAAGGCAAAACAATGCAACAACTCGTTGATGAATTTGCAGTATTGCGTATTCAAAATATTGAAACTTTATGCCAGGCTAATATCACAAATGCAGACCTGGAGAAAACCGGAATACATCCGGCATTTGGCGTTATTAATTTGTCCCAGTTATTAGCTACTTGGACAGTACACGACCTAAACCATATTGCTCAAATTGCCAGGGTAATGGCCAAACAATACAAAGATGCAACAGGTCCCTGGGTGGCGTATTTAAAAATTCTACAATAAGCCTTCAAAACCAAAAACCTGATTTAAACTCTCAAATTACTCCCTTCTTAACGAATCCACAGGATTGCTATTTGCAGCCTTCATGGTGGTATAACTTACCGTTAATAAAGTTACCACCAGCAAACCCGATAAACTGATTATAAAAATCATGGGATTAATGCTTGACCGGTAGGCAAAACCCTCCAGCCATTTATAAGCCATAATATAAGCAACTGGAATAGCGATCAAACCGGAAATCAGCAGCATTTTTATAAACAACCAGGTAAACATTTGTACTACGTGCTGCACTGATGCTCCCAAAACTTTTCTTATTCCCACTTCTTTTGTTTTTTGTTCTGCGGTATAAGCTGCCAGGCCAAACACACCCAAAGCTGTAATTAAAATAGCAAGTATGGCAAAGGTTTTTGCAAGAGACGTCATGCGTCTTTCAGCTACATACATGCGGTTAAATTCATCACTTACAAACCAATAATCAAAACCAACACCGGGAAATATTTTTTTCCATTCTTTTTCTATGGAAGCAATTTTTTCCTGGTATCTGCCCGCAGGTAATTTTATATAAGCAATGCGGTCTATAAAATGTACATGAGGGTTCAGCATTAAAGGTTCAATAGGCTGATGCATCGACCGGAAAGGAAAGTCTTTTACTACCCCAATTATTCTTGCAGCCCGATTGCTGTCGTTCACCAATACAATATTGGCACCAACCATATTTTCCGGGGTTTTCTTCAATGCTTTTACAGCAGTTTCATTGATTAATACCATATTAGAATCTTCAAGGCGTGACGCATCGAAATCGCGGCCGGCTACAAATTCCAGGGAGTAGGTTTTTGCAAAATCAAATTCTACCTGCAACTCATTCCATTGTAATTCTTTTTCTTCAATACCCGGAACTTTTACCGTTGCTCCTATCCAGCCAAAATAATTTAACCGTGGTAAATGATTGGCCATTGTTACATGCTGAATATCCTTGTCTTTTAAAACCTCCTGTTTAAAAACAGCAAACTTATCCTGCGGAGCCGTACCTCCATATCGAATTGAGAGCAGTTGATTACCCTGTTCGTTTAACTTGGTTTGCTGCATGTGTTTCATCTGCCTGATTACAACAAAAGTTGAAATCATAAGTACCAGTGCGACCGTGTATTGAATAGTCACGAGTGTTTTACGGAATAACTCAGCCCCTTTGCCTTTAATCAACTGGCCTTTTAATACATCGGCCGGTTTAAATTTTGATAGATAAATGGCAGGATAACTTCCGGACACAATTGCCATTACCACAACGATCAGCATTACTATTCCTATCATAACAGGATCGAAGAGGGAGCCTATAGAAAAACTTTTATTTGCAAGCTGGTTAAAGGAATGCAGGAAAATTACAACTAAAAAAGTTGCTATTATAAGCGAACCGACAGTCATTAAAGCCGACTCATAAAAAAACTGTTTTGCTATTTGTACGCGGTTACTTCCCAATGATTTTCTTAATCCTACTTCTTTTGCTCTTCTCGCAGATCTTGCAGTAGCCAGGTTCATATAATTAATACAGGCAATTAATAAAATGGAGAGAGCCACTCCACTGAATATTAAAAGGTATTTTTTATTTCCCTGCACACCATTTTCCCACAAATTTTTCTGATCAAAATGTAAAGAACTCAATGGCGCAATAAAGGCATTCATTTTCCACCCCCCGGCTACAAAACCCGAATCAGCTTCCGACATTTGCTTAGCCAGTTTATTCAAATCGGCAAGAATTGGCTTTAAGTCGGCGCCTGGTTTAACCACGATGTAATTTTCGAAAAATTCCATGTTATTATTACCAAACCGGGTTCCTTCCATATAAGTGGTAAAGTCATCATGCACGCTGCGCAGTGCATTTACATTTAATATATACAATGGTTTAAAATGCGAATTAGATGGATAGTCGCGATACACACCTGTAACCATCACATCGATCTCTTTATCTCTTGTCGCCCAATTGTGTTTTACAGTAACAACTTTACCGATTGGATCTGTAACACCAAACAATTTTTTAGCACCAGTTTCGCTAATGACAATGGTGTTATTATTATCAAACATTTTTTGCTTATTGCCCTTCAACAAATCAAAAAGAACCACTTCATCAAAATGTGGCTCAGCCCATTTAATTTCTTCTGTAAGAATTATTTTATCAGCTGCTTTGTTATTCAGAGAAGTAGGATAACCGATGTAATCAATACGTACCGCGTTTTGAATTTCGGAACGGTTTTCCTTCAGGTATTTCATCCAATACCCGGGCGAAACGGTATTATCAAATACACGGCCATCTTTATTTGAAAAAGAAGCACCAACGCGGTAGGTGTTTTTGTAGTGCGGCTGCATACTATCATATCGCAACTCATCGCTTACATATAAAAACACCAGGGCTGCACAAGCAAGTCCAAGCGCCAGGCCAAACATATTTAAGAGCGCAAAAAACTTTTGGCGCATCAAATTGCGAATGGCAATCAACAGGTAATTGCGAATCATGATATAAATTTTAAAGTTTATTCAATCATTGATTCCTCATGATAAAAACCGTGGTAGAAAGTACCAATACAGCTGGCGTTTAAAAAGATAAATCATTATAAGCGGTAAAACAAAAACTACGAAAGCTTTCTCACAACTATAAGTGCATAAAAAAAGCAGTACAACAATGCACTGCTTTTTAAAGAATTTCGTTTCGCAATCTATTTGAACACCAGGGAATATTTTTTTATTAATGCGAGTAGTACTCCGTTTGTCCACCCAAAACCATCCTGAGTAGGGTACTCACCACCACCACTGGCAATATGCGTATCAGCTACGTTGTATTTTTCAAGCAATTTACCTGTGCGCTGGTACACATCGTTATTTAACCCTGCCCACCTGGTTGCTATATCTTTTGCCATTGCTTTTTGTCCGCAACGATCAAAGCCCCAGATAGTCATCCAATTTAAGGGCGCCCATCCGTTAGGAGCATCCCATTGCTGACCACTGTTAAGAACCGAGGTAGCAATACCACCATCTTTCAACAGTGTATTTTTTATCAGTACGCAGGCCTTTTTGGCTTTCTCCTTCATTTCGGCTGGTTCGAAAAAACAAAAAGGATACATGCCTGCCGGAGTTACACTTGTTTGTATGCTATTCTTTACAAAATGGTAATCAAAATAATAACCCGCCTTTTCGTTATAGCAATATTTATTGATGGCTTGTTTTCTTTCAGCTGCCCATTTTTCATATTCTTTTTGGCGGGTGGTATTCCCTGCGAGCTTATAACTATTTGCCAGCGTCATTTCCACATTGTATAAGAGGCTGTTTAGATCAACCGGGATGATATCAGTGGTTTCGATAGAATGCAAATGTTGTTCGTCGGCAAACCACCTGGTACTAAAATCAATTCCGCTTTCAGCCGCTGCCCTTAAATGCGTATAAGCTGCTGCATAATACTTTTTTCTCGCTGCGTCCATTGCCTCTTTGCTACCGAAGCGCATGGTAGACATAATATTCATTACCATGGTATCAGCTGTTAATACATCTTCACGATAACTCTCCTGGCGCGGAGTTGGACTATCATCCCAGTAACGGTTCAGCAGGCTGCCATCCGGCATTTTTACTACTCTTCTAAAAGTTTCTCCTGCTTTTATACCCTGGTCACCATCCATATAAAAGAGGTATTCTTTTTCAAGTGCCGGCAGGTATTTTTTATATACTTCATCGCCTTTGATTGACGCTAATAAGGATACCATCAACCCGAAAAAAGGTGGCTGGGCACGGCTTAAATAATAAGTACGGGTTCCGTTAGGGATATGCCCATAAGTGTTAATCAGCCAGGCGAAATTATCTACCATATTTTCGATGATAGCTGTTTCTCCACTTTCTTTTAAGCCAAGCATAGTGAAGTAGGTATCCCAGTAGTACATCTCCCTGAAGCGACCACCGGGAACTATATAAGGATAAGGTAACGGTAATAACGAACTGCCTTCTTTTACACTATCCGGGTTGCGTTTCAAAGTGCTCCACAGGTTATTTATATGGCTGCTAACATCCTTTTCCTGTTTCACATAATCTAGTTGCGGCGGTGATTTTGGCAGCTCAAAATTATCTGCTACAAATTTTTTAAGATCAAAACCTGTACCCTTCATCATTCCATAGTCATACATGATATCCTTTGGATTGCGTTTTGGTATACAATCCACAAAAGTTTTACCATCGGGTAAAACCTGGTTCATCTGAACATCTTTAAATAACTGGCCGTATACCTGGTCGGGCGTAGCAGGCATCTGGGCCCGGATGGAAATTCCGCTGGCTATAAATAATACACTCATTAAAAATTTCATATAAACAAGCATTTACAATTACAAATAAAGCATTAAGAAACAACTGCTTTGCTGTTGAGCAAATTACCAACATTGCAGCCAAGTGCAGCCTTTATGAGCAATAAGTTTTTTGATTTTAAATGCAGCAACCTTATTAATTGGAAACCCATCTTTTTGCTTCCACCAGGTCGGCCATTAAAAAGCCTTTGTATTGTCCCGGCAAGAGTATGCCGAAGGTATCAGTAAAGGCCTTGATGTTATTATTTCTTGACACGATAGCAACCTTTCGCCATTTTAATAAGTACCTGAAACCCGATTTTATATCTTCTATCCAGGCGCCCGTAGTGTAGTTGTGAAGATCCGTTTCAATTTGAAGTAATAAACTTACCGAACCAGTTCTTTTGTACAGGTCTGCTAATGCGGGAAATACTACATTCTCATAATCAGCCTTACTTACAACCCCGGTTGCCTGCACTCCCACCACATTTGAAGGAAGGTCGTGAATAATTGAAAGCATGTGGTAAGAATTTTAGTGCTGAAAAGTTATCATTAAAACTGCATTCCTCCAACTAAACAAAAAGTGAACAGGGTAACAAAAGTCATCTTTTTATAGCATCCCGATTTTTGTCAAAAGCCGGAAAGTAAGCTGTGTAATCCCGGGCTATAATTCAGTAAATACCATTCTTTAAATTGTTTTAAGTTATTCTTCAATTAATTACATATAAAAAAGAAAGCGCTGCTCGTTTAATAGCAGCGCCTTTATGCGGGAGGGTGTTGTGTGTGTAAGTTTTTACGTTCACATTCTACAAACATTAAAAAACAAAACGTTGTCCGGCAAATACATTTTATAGACTCTGTATGTTTAAAATGGTTACATCAACGGGCAAAAAAATTTTACATGTTTAAAAACTACCTCTACCGGTTTTAATGTGAAACTATAATGTCGGGCTTAATTGGAGCCATCTGATTTACCTCTTTTAACAGCAAAAGATCCAATAGCTATACCGCAACGAAGCCCAACTTCGCAATCGAACCGGTAGTGAATACCACCATAAATTCTTGAGTTACTTGCTTCCAGCGCCATAGCGTCAAAATGGCTTTTTTGCTGCGGAAAAATATAACCTAACACTTCAGCAGCAGCACCCGAAAAGGTAGAATGACCGGAAGTATAGGACGGGAAATTAGGTGTTCCAATTGTTTTGATTGACGGGTCCATTTGTGATGGCCTCGGGTAAAAATAAAACGACTTGGTATCCCAGCAACAGATACCTGCATCCTGCATCGACATATTTAACAGACTTAAAGTACGGGCAGTGCGTAGTTCATTCAGGTTGTTTTCAATAATCATGTCACAGGCAATCTCGTTCCAATGGCCGGGTGGTGTATAGGTACTTAAGCCGTCGCCCCAGTATTGAGCAATGCGCCATTTTTCAGAGTTGCCTGATCTGTCAATTGCCTTTACTTCTGCAATGGCTTTCTTATATAATTCGGAGCCTAATGCAGGTGGTGCTTCAGGCCGCAGAGAATCTCTTTGAGCAGATGAGAAATTCCAAAGTTTTACATTCCCAAAATAGGGCAGCATCATAGGGCGTGCCGGAGTTTCGAGGCTTACCCATGGAGATGTCATTCCATTTGCAACAGCATTGCTTTCCAGTTGAGCCCATAACGTTGGATTACCAACTGCCGCTCCCATTCCATCGGTTCTGCTGCGGGCCAAAAATTTATCAGCCACAGCATTGGCAATTATTTCCCCGGCGGTAATATCGCTTTGCGTACAAACACCACTTAGCATTTTCGCTTTTTTCTCTTCAGTAGCCATTGCCAATAACCTTACAGAATCCAGTGGGAAAAATGCTTTAAGCATCCTGAAATTCAACTGGCCAATTACCGCATCTTCCGAAGGGTACGAAGGCAGGTTTGTTTGAACTATTTCGAGTGCTTTCACTTTGGAATCGTTTACAGAAGCGCCCATGCGGTTATACTGAAACTTATATTTCCAGCAAGTAACCAGGGCGTCATAAGTAGCAGCGCTGGTATATGCATATGCACGTGAAGCATAAGGCGGGTTAGCAAACGGAAAATTTGGATAGGCGCCGGGGTTTGCTGCGCTTGGCACAGGATAACTGCCATCGGCATTTGCTTCAGGGGGAAGATTATACTTTGCCACTAACTCACGGGCAAGGATATTCCATTTGATGATGCCACTGCTTTTCCATTTATCAATAAGTTGCTGATCTGCTTTTGAAAGAGCAGCCTGCATTTGAACCACCTGTGCCAGTTCGGCCTGGTAAGAGGCACTGTTCACTGCTTCCGGTGCGGCAACCGTAATATCAGCCGGACCAGCCAGTACAATCGTTTTCCAGTTACCGCCATTTGCTTCGATACCGGATGGCTCAAAGTCGGGTACCACGCGTTTTTCCACATCTTTATTACAAGCAGCTATAGAAACTACAGTTGCTGCGATTAGTATGTATTTATTTATAATTTTCATTGCTTGCTTTTTTTTGACTGGGTACTTTTTAATAGGAACTCACTTAGTATTTTCTTCCGAAACTTTTTTCTTTTGGAAAGGCCTGAAGACATATTGCGCACCTGCCATCCAGGTAAACGCTTTTCCCATATTTCGGCCTGCAATGGTTTTATCCGCACTTGCCAAAATACCCAGTCCTTTTACTTTCGGAACCCAGAGCAGCACATCTACACCAACTGCCTGCATATCCATTTTGTTTCCCGGGTAGGGCATATCATTCCGGCGTATGTCGCTGCCGCTGGTACTGTTCATAAGCATATAATGAACATTGGTTCTAACCCGGTGATTATCATAACCCAACTTAATTGAGCCATCCCACATATCAGGAATTTTCATTTCGTTGCTATAGTGCTGGGCATCGGTGTAATAAGTTTGGCGGTCAACTGTAATGTTGCTACGGAAATTGTAACCGCCCTGGACTGTAGCAAAAAAATCATCCTTATATACAACATGCGCCACCATTCTAAGCGAAGCTGTTTTACTGCCAATACCAATGGAATAGGGCAAGTAATCGGGCACATAATTAGTAGCGGGCAAACTGAAACCTGCTGTACCAAACAGGGCGTAACGCATTTTCTTTTTAGTGATATCCAGCAAATGATATTTGGCCGCCATCGAAAAATCCTGAAAGCCTTTCTTACCCGTCATGGTACCGGCGTCGGAATTATTGCTGATATATGGAAGCGCTGCAAACAGGTTCAATTTATCGGTAACGCCAAAGCCAACCATTGGTGTAAAAGCTTTGGATGAAAAAGTTCCGATATTCAAATTTTCACGAAGGCGTTTACCCTCCCAGTATTCTTTCCACTGGCTTTGCTTGTAACCTGCCACCAGGCATAATTCGCCTCTGCCCATCGTAAACCCATCATCGGGCATTTGGGCAGATGCTGGTAATAATAAACAAGCTAACACCACGGTGCCGCATAGTTTTATTGAAATGTTTTTCATTAAATGATGAGTTAAAATATATTTCGTAGCGGTTATTAATTAACGATCGATGTAAATGGAATAGCAGGATTTTTCTACTGAACGCAACAATGGTGTTGCGCTCAGTAGAAAACATTTATATTCTGCTTTTGCTCAGTCCTGTTTACAGTTTTACCGAGATACCAAGGTTTATAGAATAATCAGCGAATGCGGCATCGCCATGGCGATAAACGCCGGTTTTAGTGGTGGTAATTTTATCTGGTACACTTTGAGTGCGGTCGCGATCGATGGCAATAGGAACGGTAAGAAAAGCATTCACCTTTTTAAACGCGTAGGTAAGGCCCGGTTCTGCCGAAACTACATATCCCGGGCGCCTGAAACCATTATCACCGCCTATAAGATCTTTTACAGTTACACATTCCATTCTAACTCCTGCTGTTGCAACCAGTTTATTTATTGCGTAATTAAAACCCCCACGAATAAGGAATTGATCAGGAACACTCATTACATCGCTTCCATTAGCAACATTTGCTGCGCTTGCAGGTTTACCACGGCCAGTTGAAACGCCGTTTTGTTCACGTGGATTAGCCAGGTAAAAAAAGTTGCCGTATACTCCCAGGCGTTTTGCCAGGTTATAATAAAGATTCATCTCAGCCGTAATACCGGTGCCACCATCGCCAAGTTGAATAGATTGATCGACAAAGCCGAGAAGTTTTGCACTGTCAGGTCCAAAATAATCCTGGTACCTGTAGTCGCCGGTAGGTAGTTTAATACCAAGACCTGCCTGCACATTGAATTTTTTAGATTTTTGCGGATCGATTAACCAGTAATTCACGGCTACTCTTGCATCACCAATACCAAAAGAGTGCGTGTATTTCCTTTCTTTTCCACCATGTTCATAAAGCGAGGAACGAGAGTTTGAAATAATTGGCACTCCGGCATATAAAGACAATCGCTTTGAAAAGTTGCGAACTACCGAAAGATCGAGTGTAAAACTATGGTTGATTACTTCGGTACCATTTTCAACGCGTTCTATTTGTTCTTCCTTGCCTTTAAAATGTTTGTAAGATTTAAAGTAACGGGTTCCCGCATTAAAAATCCATTTGGTTGGTGCATGTGTTACTGAATCTGAATGGTGGCTCATCGTGCAAACTCCGCCTGTGCTTCTGATAGCAACACAGCCCTGGGCATTCGTTTGATTTATGTAAACGATACAAAGTGCTATTATTAGAAGAAATTTTTTCATTGGTTAGTTTGGTTTATTGTAGTATCTGGCCCTTTTCTGCTTTGCAGAAACACGTTTAATCTTAGGTATCAACCTATTTTTTCATCTTCAGTTTATTCACCACCAACTGGCCTACCCTTGCACCATAATCGGTACTTACCAGGCAGCTATTGTGGAAGTGAATGCCACCGTAAAACCGGGCCCAGTTATTCTCATCGGCAGCCTGCCTGAATGATGTAAATGAGCGGCTCTCAATCCCGAATTCCAGTTCGGTAGTGTCGGTATACCTGAAGTTGTCTCCAAAAACGCTCGTCATAGCTTCTGCTGCAGCCGACGATACGGTACTATGTCCGCAGGTATACTCCGGGAATGGTGGTGTTTGAAGTAATGGCCTCCAGTTTGGATCAATATACTTGTTGATCACAGTTTCGGGGCGCACTGTTTTGCTTCTGAATTTTTCATCCCAACATTGTATAAAGGCATCAAAACTTGCAATTGCGGTTATGGCATACGCATACACGGTAGCAGGAAAATCAAGTTTGGCCTGCTGTGCTGCAATTCCTACAATACCCATCCAGTGGCCGGGAGGCGAAAACTTTTTGGTACTGTACATTACATGTCCGCTAACATTCAGTTTGAATGGATTATCATCCCAAAAGTTGGCTATGTGTTTTTGCTCTTCTGTAAGACTGTCTCCTGCATTTTTCACTGCCATTACCTCTTTATAATAGGCACTGTTGGTATCAGTAATATTAAAAGGCAAAGGTGCCGGCGGACGGAACTGGCTGCAACTATCCATTACCATTGGCCGGATCTTGTTCCAGTTTGGTTCCATAGCTTCTGCATACATGGGTGGTGTGGGAACCCAACGACCGGGAGAATCAATTACAGTGTATTTGGTAGATCCCCGGGTTGCCGCATAGCTATCGCCTTTTGCCCAATTAATGATTGCCGAAGAAACTGAATCTGAATAAACAGTGGTTTGCTCCTGTACTTCTTCCGGTAAACCTTTATCCGCTGCTTCCTGCAATAATTTATCACGGTATTCATCCATGCTACCTTCAGGAAACGTTACTGCACTGCCAACTTTCATATAAGCCAGTAATGCTGCAAGATCAAAATCTATTTTGTCTCCTTTGGGAACTGGCATGGCTGGCAAACCTTTTACCTGCCCTGCAAGTGAATTATACTTTTTCGCGTTTCCGGCAGCCATTGCTTCATAAGCAGCCAGGGCAGCATAGGTATAGTTCCTGCTGGCAATAATGGGCGGAAAATTATTGCCCATAACAACCGTATTCAGCTCATGCACCGTTTTACAAAACAGGTTTGGGTCGTGCAGGTAATCAACATATTCTTTGTTCTCTTTACAGGAAACTAACAGCAGGCCACATAATGCAACCGCAAACACCTTTTTCATAGTCAATAAAGTAATTAAAGCAGGCGACCCTACAAATGGTAAGGCAGCAACAAAAATCCAAACTTAACCTGTAGCCCAAAGCAGGATCGCAGGTTTAGAACAATTACAATGTGGGATAAAAAGGACTTAGCAATCCGGTGGTTCGTGCGGCGGAGCAGATTGCCGGCTCATTAGAATAGTAACGAAAAAGGGCCAGGAGTTTTGTAAATTTTCAGGTTCTGGCTTAAGGGAAGTATAATTTATTACAGCATCATCATAATCGCCAATAAAATTATTGATGGCAATGGATTTGGAAGAAGATTTACTATCAGATTGCTGGTTAAAATTATTTACAAGCTGAAAGAATGCATCTCTTGCAGCAACTACCTGTTGCTTTTCGTTGTTTGGAAGACAGCGGTATAGCATCTTACCTTTTTCCAGCTTTCTTTCAACGTATTGGTAATGACTACCATTTATTTCGATGGTTCCATTTACATGTTCCCATTCCAGCCAGTCGTTTGTATAAGGAAGATTGGTAACAACGCTTAGTTCGACCAGGTTGGTTTCATTAAAACTCCTGTCATCAATAACAGCTTGTAACTGCTTTTCTGCACGGGTCTGCAGCCAGTCTGCAACCATACGGTAACCGCATGTGTTGAAGAGTAACAGAACCAGAAGTCCTATGGCAGCAAGCTTTTTCACGGGGGAAAGATAAAGAAAGAGTTGGTTTTGTGTTAAACCGGTTAAAAAAATATTATGAGCACCAGCCAGCATGAAATGCTGCATGGCACGATGGAATAAGGTAATTCAACCTATTTTACGATAGATGCCGATCCAAAATATTCGTGTAATACTCCCGGCAGAACGATTTTTTCAGCAGTTTGATTGTTCTCTAACAGGGCTGCCAAAATTCTTGGTAACGCAAGTGCCGAGCCATTTAGTGTATGACATAACTGTGTTTTTCCCCCTTCGTTTTTAAACCGGCATTTCATACGGTTTGTTTGAAAAGTTTCAAAATTGCTTACGGAACTCACTTCCAGCCACCGTTGTTGCGCGGCGCTCCATACTTCAAAATCATAGGTAATGGCACTGGCAAAACCCATATCGCCACCACAAAGCCGTAAAATGCGAAAAGGCAATTGCAAAGAATTAAGAAGGGCTGAAACATGTTCAATCATTTCATTGAAAGCAGTTTCGCTTTTTTCGGGATGAACAATCTGAATGATCTCTACTTTTTCAAATTCATGCACCCGGTTAAGGCCGCGTACCTGGCTACCAAAACTGCCGGCTTCCCTTCTGAAACAATGAGAATAGGCAGTCATTTTAAGCGGTAAATCCGTTTCTTTTATAATGGTGTCCCGGTAAATATTGGTAACAGGAACTTCAGCCGTTGGAATCATGTAAAAATTATCTTCCGGCATATAATACATCTGTCCTTCTTTGTCCGGCAACTGGCCTGTAGCAAAAGCACTTTCTGCATTTACCATATAGGGGGGTATATATTCTGTATACCCTGCGCTGGTATTAAAATCAAGAAAATAATTAACCAGTGCCCGTTGCAGTTTCGCTCCTTTTCCTTTGTAAAGAGGAAACCCACTGCCGGTTATTTTAGCACCCGTTTCAAAATCGATCAGGTCGTAAGTTTTTATCAATTCCCAATGAGGTACCGCTCCCTCGTAAAGTGATGGTTTGTTTGCAGTTTCCAACAGCACTTCATTGTCTTCAGGGCTTTTGCCTGCAGGCACCAACGCCGTTGGCAGGTTTGGCAATAAAACAAGGGTATCGAATTGCTTTTTTTCGAGAAGAGCCACCTGTTCCTTTAATTCCTTTTCCTTCTCCTTTAAAATAGCCACTTCGGCTTTCATTACTTCCGCTTCAGCTTTTTTCCCATCACGCATTAAACCCCCGATAGCTTTAGCGGAGAGGTTCATGTGGTTTAGTGTATTATCCAGTTCCTGCTGCAATTTGCGCCTGCTCTCGTCCAGGGAAAGAATTTCGTCCACCAGTTGGGGCTGGCTAAAATTTTTGATAGCCAAACGTTCTTTTACATAGGGGGCATTATCACGAATTAATTGAATGGATATCATAACCAGCTTTTTGGGCGGCAAAGATAAGGTTGGGGGTTAAGTTGAATTGCCGCCTGGCTTGATTAGTTAAAAGAAAATATAAAGAACCTAAACAGACTTCCAAAGAAAATAACAAGTCCTCAGGCTGGATATTCTACTATGAATTAAACATTATTCCACGTGCATTTACAACGGGCTATGCAACATTACCTTTGCAACCATGAATATCCAGGATGATTTACAAACACGTTGGTGGAACCTTGAAGCGGAACTGGTTGAACGTTTTGGCAAAAAGCCAGATATGGAAGCTATTTTGTTCCTGATTGGAATACAGGAAGCAAACAAATTCGACATAAAGTTTACAAAAGAACAGAAACAGGACCTGATGCATGTTGCGGTATGCACCCTATTAGCTCCCAGCGGGTATTATGTACTGGAAGGAAATGATGAAGAAGGCTGGCCTCATTTCCGGCAATTAAAACCATTGCCCGAATTTTCATTACCTGAGCAGGAAAATTTTTTAAAAGATCATGTGCTACATTACTTTGACTTACAAAAACCACATTTACAATAATGCCAATAATGCGTACGCTTAGTCTCGCTTTACTATTTGCCGTGATATCTTCCTGTAATACTTCAAAAAAGTTTTATCGCCCACTTACAAACACTGAATCAAAAGCCATTAAGTCAGCTCAAAAAGTTTGGGGAAAACAGACCGATGCATATCGTGTTTTGATCATAACGGATCAGGGTAACATGGTTGTCCGGCTTTATAATGAGACCCCTTTACACCGGGACAATTTTGCAAGTAAGGTACAATCTGGTTTTTACGACAGCTTGCTCTTTCACCGCGTTATTAAAGACTTTATGATACAAGGTGGTGACCCGGTAAGTAAAAATGCAAAGCCAGGGCAGATGCTGGGAAATGGTGAGGCAAAGGGAGAAAGAATTCCGGCAGAAATAAAAACAGGCAGTGGGATTTACCATAAAAAGGGAGTGCTGGCTGCCGCACGGGATGATAACCCTGCAAAAGCGAGTAGTAATTGCCAATTTTATATTGCGCAAGGCAGAAAATTTACGAATGCACAACTTGATTCTGCCTCCCATAAAAGAAATTATAAATTGACAGAAGCGCAAAAGAAACTATATACAACTGTGGGAGGCATTCCACATCTCGATGGTAATTACACGGTTTATGGAGAACTGGAAACAGGTTTTGATGTGTTGGATAAAATTGCTGCTGTCAAAACGGGCACTGCAGACAGGCCTTTAAAAGATGTTAGTATGCATCTATTTTTATTGAATAAAATAAAAAAATAAGCATTACTGCATATTAAAGTGTTTATTAGGCCACTGATAATCCAATAAGTTCATGACATTAGATATCTTCTTTGTGATTCTTATGGCAATGGCCATTTATAAAGGCTATAGCCGTGGTTTTGTAGTGGCTCTATTTTCCATTATTGCCTTTATAGCAGGTATAGCAGCTGCTATGAAGTTGAGCACTACAGTGGCTAATTACCTTGGCAATAATGAGGTTATTGGAAAACAATGGTTGCCCGTATTATCCTTCCTGCTGGTTTTTGTTGTGGTTGTACTTTTAGTTCGCCTGGGAGCCTCGGTAATTGAAAAAACGATGCAGCTCGCTATGTTGGGGTGGGTTAACAAAATTGCTGGCATTATCTTATATATTGTTCTATATGTCGTTTTGTTAAGTGTTGTAATTTTTTACGCCAGCCAGGTAAAATTAATAAATGACGAAACGCTCGCAGCATCAACCACATGGCCTTATGTGCAACCCTGGGGTCCATGGGCAATGAATGGGTTAGGGCGACTGTTACCATTCTTTAAAGATATGTTTGCCGAGTTGCAACACTTCTTTGAGAATATATCTCATAAAATTTAACCAGGTGTAGCGTCTGAACATTAAATGATTGTTTGCTTTGAGGCTGTAAGTTCAAAACCTTTATTTTAGCCGAGTTTCTTTACCATTTAAGTGTCAATTTGTTATTTTTACTAAACAGGTATTTTAGATTAGAAGCATGCAGTACAAGATTAAACAAAGGGATAAGTTTAAATACGTGGAAGAGGGGCAAGGTGAACCGCTCGTGCTGTTGCACGGACTATTTGGTGCGCTCAGCAATTTTGGAGACCTGATTGAACATTTTAAGCCCCATTATAAAGTAGTGGTACCGATGCTACCACTGTTTGAACTCGATATTTTTCATACAACTGTTGGTGGTCTTGAAAAACATGTATTCCGGTTTATTGAAGCCATGAACTATGACAAAATTCACCTGCTGGGCAATAGCCTGGGGGGGCATGTAGCATTGGTTCATGTGCTGAAACATCCCGACAGAATAAAATCATTGATTTTGACAGGCAGCTCAGGCCTTTTTGAAAATGGCATGGGTGACACCTATCCCAAGCGGGGTGATTACGAGTATATCCGGAAAAAAACGGAAATGACGTTTTACGATCCGGCTACCGCAACCAAAGAACTGGTAGACGAAGTTTTCGAAATAACCAACAACCGCATCAAGGTTATTAAGATCATTTCCCTCGCAAAAAGTGCCATTCGAAATAACCTGGGTGAAGAATTAAACCAAATCAAGCAACCAACACTCTTAATCTGGGGAAACAATGATGTGGTTACGCCACCTTTTGTAGCCCGGGAATTCAATAAAATGATTCCAAACAGCGAATTATATTTTGTTGACAAATGCGGACATGCGCCAATGATGGAAGTTCCGGTTGAGTTTAATAATATTTTAGAGAAATTTTTAACAAAACTTAACCAGCCGGCAGTGATGGCCTGACGTATATATAAGAAATAAGAAGGAAGATCAATATGCTAAACCAGCAGATCATATCATCACAAATTGAACCGCTTAATTACTCCCATACTGTAAAGGATGCCCTTTTCCAGATGAGCGATCTTAATTACCAGCAATTGCCCGTGGTTAAGGATGGCTTATATGAAGGGTTGTTGTCGGAAGATGATTTAATGGATGCCGACGGGAAAGAAAGTCTTTTAAATTTTCAGTTAGATCTTTTGCCATATGCCGTAAAAGGCACCGACCACTTTTTAACAGCGGCCAAACTCACCTCGGAATTGCGCTTGCAATTAATCCCTGTTATTACTGTTGAAAAGGAATACCTGGGTTTTATTAGCGAACAGGACCTGCTAAAACAACTTTCCCAGTTTAATGGCGTTCAGGAAAAGGGCGCGCTAATGGTGCTGGGAATGAACCGAGAGGATTATTCTACGGGCCAGTTAGCCAAACTGGTTGAAACCAACGATGCCGTAATTACACAACTAAATACCGTTTTTGATGAGGTGACTGGCAAACTGATCGTAACCCTCCGTATAAATAAAGAAGAGATAAGTGATATACTGTCTACTTTTCAACGATACGATTACGACGTCATTTTTCATGCTGGCCAGGAGCAATATGAAAATGAATTGCGACGCAATTATTTTCACCTCATGAATTTCCTGGAGATGTAACTGATGTGGCATTGTTTTTACAGATGTTCAAAAAAGGTTTTGTTTTGAAGCGAATGATGCTGCGGTTAGTTGTAATATTTTCACTTTTATACTGCACCCGATTTACTGCCGATTGTCAAACTGTAGATGGATTAGCTACTACAGAGGAGGAAACGTTTGAAGCGGATATTCATGACTCTCTTTCCTATACAACTGTTAGAAATGTAAATGTTACCGGTTATAAACGTACCAGGCTATATATAGTTGAACGGGAGGTTACAGTGCACCCGGGAGACCTGTTTACAAAAGCAAAATTAAACAGGGCACTTCGGCAAACCAGGGAACAGCTGATGAATACAGCCCTGTTTGTAGATGTAGTTGTAAACCAAACGCAGGTCGAAAATGCACAGGTAGATATTTCAATTGAGGTAAAAGAGCGGTGGTATGTTTTCCCGGTTCCCTATTTCAAAGTGGTAGACAGAAACTGGAATGTTTGGATAAAGGAACATAATGCCAGCCTAGATCGTGCTAATATTGGATTGAAGGTTACGCATAGTAATGCCACCGGCATAAACGACAAATTAAATATTTGGGTAATAGGTGGATATACGCAACAACTTTCTTTTAATTATTTCAGACCATATTTCGATAAGCGATTACGCTTTGGCTATAACCTGGGATTTGCTTATGCCCGTAACCGGGAAGTGAATTATGCCACCGAATACAATAAGCTTTTAACTACTGATACCAGCATTTTCAATCGCAAATATCTACATGCAGAAGGTGGTTTATCGTATCGCAAGGGAAGCAAACTTCGTATGCAACTCAAGTTGGGCTTTACTAAAGAAAACTTTGATAGCTCCATAGCTAAACTCAACCCTGACTTTTTGGGAGGCGGACGTACGTCGGCGAGCTATGTAGACCTTACTTATGGCATGCAATATTTTAATGTCGATTATATACCCTATCCTCTTCGTGGCTGGTATGTAGACGTGTATGCATTAAATCGTATGGCCACAAAGGGCGATCTGAGTATGCTGCAATTAGGTGGTAAATTCCTGGGCACCTGGGAAGTGATGAATAAAGCATGGCTTGCATTCCAGGCGGCTGCAATTATCCGTTTGCCTTCATCACAGCCTTACTATAATTCACGGCTTCTGGGTTTTGGAGATGTTGCCATGCAGGGATTGGAATATTATGTGGCCGATGGCGCGGTGGGTGGAATGGTTAGAGCTACCATTCGCCGGCAGGTTTACCAGTTTACGATAAAAAAATTATTTAAGTCGAAATCGCACAACAATATACCATTCCGTTTTTTCCTGAAAGCTTATGGAAATTTGGGTTATGTATACAACCGAAACCCGGGAACAAGCTTTATGAACAACAAATTATTGCGTACAGCAGGTGTTGGATTGGATATTGTAACAATATATGACTGGGCTATCAAACTCGACTTTAGTTTTAACCAGTTCGATTCTGGCGGGAAGTTATATTTTCACACCCAATCAGATTTTTAAAGTCCATATTCTTAATTCCTAATAAAATAGTCTCCCTGTTAGGGCATAATGAAAGTAGCAATCTATAGCCGAGGGCTGGAAGAAGGGCAGGAACAATACCTTGTGATGCTGCTTTGCGAATTGCAGGAACGCAACGTTAGTATTTTTCTTTTTAGCTCACTGGCAAATGCCACCTGGTCAGGCGTTTTACAGCCCTTTAAATTTGTTGTTTTTAATGATGGCAAAGAACTTAACACAACCATAGATTGCCTGATAAGTCTTGGCGGTGATGGAACCATGCTGGATTGTGCTACCCTTATCCGCGATAAAAACATTCCATTACTGGGAATTAACTTCGGCAGGCTGGGTTTCCTGGCAAATATTGGTAAAGAAGAAATTACCCAGGCCGTTGAATCTATTACAACCGGTACTTACCTGATCGACCAGCGTACACTTATCCATGCAGATGCCAGTATTCCATTATTTTCAGACTCGCCTTTTGCCCTGAATGAATTTGTGCTGCATAAAAAAGATGTGGCAAGTATGATTAAAATTCACACCTATCTGAATGGCGAGTTTTTAAACACCTACTGGTGTGATGGATTAATTGTTAGTACACCAACGGGTAGTACGGGCTACAACCTGAGCTGTAACGGCCCGATCCTTTTTCCTGAATGTGGCAGTTTTGTAATTACACCTATTGCACCGCATCACCTCAATGTAAGACCCATCGTAATACCGGATGACAATATAATTTCCTTTGAGGTAGAGGCACGCAGCGATGAATATATTTGTTCAATGGATGCCCGCCGGGAAATGGTTCCAAAGCATGTACAGGTAGCCGTTAGAAAAGAATCGTTTACTATCGGACTGATGCGATTCAATGAAAACACCTTTCTTGAAACCCTCAGAAACAAACTTACCTGGGGTCTCGACAAAAGAAACCCTTAATTCTTAATTTTTTACAACAGATACCAAAGGTTGTAATCAATCGTTATTGCATGAAACCATATTACTTTGCACACATGGCAAAAAAATGGATCATTATTTTGTTGTTTTCAGCTAACGCCTTTTCTTCCGATGCTCAATTCCAGGAGTCGAACGTATTAAATGGTGAATTTGGAATTTCGGTTGGGGCGGCCCACTACTTTGGTGATTTAAATACCAGGGCTGCTTTAAACCGGCCTAAGCTTGCAGCCAGTGTTTTGTTCCGCAAACAATTTGGTAATTACATCGCCTTAAGAGTGCAGGGTACTTATGCAAGTCTTGGTTATAGTGACGTTTACAGCAAAAACGACGTACAAAAAATAAGAAACCTAAGTTTCAACAGCAACATATTTGAACTTGGCTTAATGGGAGATTTCAATTTTTTCCGTTTTATACCGGGTCAGGCAGGTTATTCTTTTACACCATATGTTTCTCTTGGTGCCGGTTTTTTTACTTACGATCCCTATGCTTACCTGGCTGACGAAAAATTTTACCTGCGGCCACTGGGTACAGAAGGACAGAACAACGCGACACTTTACCCTGATCGCAAACCGTATAGTTCCATGACCTTTTGCGTGCCGATCGGTGTCGGAGTAAAATACAATCTCAATCAAAAGATGAACCTGACATTTGAAATTATGCACAGGTTTACCGGTACCGATTACCTTGATGATGTAAGTATGACCTACGCTGGAAGCGACGCCTTCAATCCTTTGCCTAATGGCGATCCTTCACCTGCATTCCTGTTGCAGGATCGCAGTTATGAAACAACAGCTGTTCCGATTGGGATTGCTGGCAGGCAACGTGGCATTAGTAGCCGCAAAGACCAATATGTGACCGCACAGGTAGGCATTACTTTCAATCTTACCTCGTATAAATGTCCTACTGCTAATTAAGCATTTGCTAATTCGATAGTATTGTTTTCTACATAAAAAATCCCGGTAAGCTTAAACAACTACCGGGATTTTTATTATTTCGAACAATACACTTAAGCAGAAACAGCTTTCATCTGTTTGCCAAGACGTACTCTTTCATTTTCATCCAATACCACTTTACGCATCCTGATAAAGTTGGGAGTTACTTCAATACACTCGTCTCCCTGTATGTATTCCATGCATTCTTCCAGTGTAAGCAATGTTTTTGGAGTAATGCTGGTTGCTGCGTCACTACCACTTGCACGGTGGTTGGTTAATTTCTTGCCTTCATTCGGGTTAACATTAAGGTCGCCTGGTTTGTTGGTTTCACCAATGATCATACCTGCATAAACCTCTTCACCCGGGTCAACAAAAAAGAATCCGCGATCCTGTAATTTATCAAGACTGTAACCTGTGGTTGTTCCTGGTTCCCTGCTTAACAACACACCATTGCTACGGCCAGGAATGGCACCTTTCCATGGTTTATATTCTGTAAAACGATGAGCCATTACAGCTTCGCCTTGCGTAGATGTCAGCATATTGGTACGAAGCCCAATCAAGCCACGGCTTGGTATTTCAAATTCTAAATGCTGCATATCACCTTTGGTTTCCATGATCAACATTTCACCTTTACGACGGCTTACCAGGTCAATTACCTTACTCGCAAACTCTTCCGGCACATCCACTACCAACACCTCATAAGGCTCGCACTTTTTGCCATCAATTTCTTTTACCAAAACCTGCGGCTGACCGATGGTTAATTCATAGCCTTCACGACGCATGGTTTCAATTAAAATACCGAGGTGCAAAATACCACGGCCATACACCATAAAGCTATCGGCACTATCCGTGTCAGAAACTTTAAGTGCCAGGTTCTTTTCGGTTTCTTTCATCAGGCGATCACGCAGGTGACGGCTGGTTACAAATTTACCATCACGGCCGAAGAAAGGACTATTATTGATGCTGAAAAGCATGTTCATGGTAGGCTCATCCACGCTGATTACAGCCAATGCTTCAGGATTTTCAATGTCGGCAATAGTATCACCGATGTTGAATCCTTCCACACCAACTACAGCGCAAAGATCGCCGGCAAGCACTTCCGTCACTTTTCTCTTGCCCATTCCTTCAAACACGTATAATTCTTTTACACGTTGCTTCTTGATAGTACCGTCTGCCTGAACAAGGCTAAATGGCATATTTTCCTTTACCATGCCGCGGGCTACTTTTCCAATGGCTACTCGTCCAAGGAAGTTACTGTAATCCAAAGAAGTGATCTGCATTTGAACCGTACCTTCTGATACAACCGGAGCAGGTACATATTTGATGATACCATCCATTAAAGGGGTGATATCTTCTGTTTGTGTAAGGGAATCGTTGAACCAGCCGTGCTTACCACTACCATAAAAAGTAGGGAAATTCAGTTGCTCTTCGGTAGCGTCCAGGTTAAAGAATAATTCAAAAACCGCATCATGCACTTCGTCGGGGCGACAATTTGGTTTATCTACCTTATTAATAACTACAATTGGGTGCAGGTTAAGTTTTAAAGCTTTTTGTAATACAAAACGGGTTTGCGGCATTGGTCCTTCGAAGGCATCTACCAGAAGAATAACACCATCGGCCATTTTAAGTACACGCTCTACTTCACCACCAAAGTCGGCGTGACCCGGTGTATCTATCACGTTTATCTTAACGCCTTTATATACTACGGCTGCATTTTTAGAAAAGATAGTGATGCCACGCTCTTTTTCAAGATCGTTGCTATCCATAATTAGTTCACCTGCGTCCTGGTTATCACGGAAAACCTTTGTGCTTTTTAGAATATTATCTACCAATGTGGTTTTGCCGTGGTCAACGTGTGCGATGATCGCGATGTTTCTGATGTCCATAAAAAAAATTGATGCTAAGCCTGAGCTGATAAAGTTTTAAAATGAATACTGCATAGATTGCAGCGCTCACAGCCTAAAAAGTTTGCGAAAGTACGGCTGATTGGCCGTAAAGCCGTGTGAAATTTGCTTAACATTTAAAATGGCGGGTATTTTATAGCAAACCGTGTTCTAAATATTGATAGAAATCTTGCTTTTTATGTCTTGATTCCCAGCAGAAGTAGTTTCAAATTATTTGTACACTCCTTCTTAATTATAAATAGTCAATCGGGGTTAATCCAGGTGGTATTTGAACTAAATGCCCGCTTTATAAAACTAAAAACCTGCAGATTATTCTTTTTAAAATCCGGAAACAGCAGACTTATTCGAGGTGGGAAAGTCCTTTCTTACTTCCTCAAAATTTTTTCCATCGGCCTTCCCTTTGCCAGCTCATCTATTAATTTATCCATATAACGGATCTTTTTCATCAGTTCATCCTGGATATCTTCTATACGATAACCACAGATTACACCGGTGATTTTTGAAACATTTGGGTGAATTTGAGGTGCCTGGCCAAAAAAAGTGTAAAAATCAACCCTCGTTTCAATCTGTTTTTGTAATGATTGCTGATCATATCCTGTAAGCCAGCAAATGATAGCATCAACTTCTTCTTTTGTGCGACCCTTTTTCTCAGCTTTGGTAATATAGTGAGGGTAAACACTGGCAAACGACATTTTAAATACCCTTGCGTTATCCATTTAAAGTAATTTTTATCAAAGATAATTTCTCAACCAGCTGCAAGTTAATACGGCGATCTTTTTTGCTGCTACATCCCGGCGCGAAATATATTTGTTCATCTCTATGATTGATTTCCATATTCTGCGTATTCAATGTCCCGACAGGAAGGGATTAATTGCATCCATAACCGGTATCCTATTTTCTAACCACCTGAATATTGTGGTGATGAAGGAGTTTGTAGAGCCGGTATCCAATACATTTTTCGCCAGGCTTGAAATTTCAGGTTTATTGGATGGTGAATTGGTTTGTACGCAATTGCAGGAAGTGTTACCCGCCGAAACAAAAATTCAACTATTACCTTCTGAAAAAAAGAAGGTAGTTATTATGGTTACAAAGGAACATCATTGCCTGAGCGACCTATTGGTGCGTCAACATTTTGGAGATCTTCCGGTTAACATCCTGGCAGTAATTGGCAATTACGATCTGCTGAAGCCCTTCTGCGAAAAGATGGGGGTTTCATTTTACCATATCAGCCACTACGGTTTGGAAAAGCCAGCATATGAAAACAAAATGCTTCAACTGTTGCAGGATTTACAACCTGATTACCTCATCCTGGCAAAATATATGCGTATCCTGTCCCCCGCTTTTGTCCGGGAATATCCTAATCGAATCATTAATATTCACCATTCGTTTTTGCCAGCCTTTGCTGGCGCAAGCCCTTACCGGCAAGCTTACGAGCGGGGTGTAAAATTAATTGGCGCCACTGCACATTTTGTTACCAACGACCTGGATGAAGGACCCATTATCACCCAAAAAGTAAGATCGGTTGATCATGAATATAGTGTTGCCGGAATGGTAAAGGCCGGCAATGAAGTTGAAAAAAGTGTTCTTTCGGATGCATTGAAACTTGTGCTGGAAGACCGGGTATTTGTTTTGAAAAACCGAACTGTTATTTTCGATTAGGTTTAATCACCCGTTTCAGCAGATCCCCCTTGACCAGTTTATCCCTTGTTGGTTAATACCAGTTTTGCCAATTTTGATGCAACCGTGGCTCCTGTTGCTGCAGCACCTTCCATAAAACCCTGGTTTAGGGCACTGGTATGTTCTCCTGCAAAATAAAGATTGTCAACGGGTAAAATTTCCGCACCCGAAATAGTAGTTACCTGCCCTACTTTCCAGCAACTATAACTACCCAACGTCCATTGGTAATTTGGCCAGTGTATCAATTTTGCCATTCCATTATAGGCAGCCAGGCAACCCGGCCACATTGTATCCAGCTGGCTTAAGTAATTATTGGTATTAGCCACGCTTAAGGATGCGCCCTGGTTTCCACCTGCATAAACGGTAAACCCGCCATTGGTACCGGGCTGCATGGCCGTATTATCCCATCCTGTTTGAATAAAATTGGTGGGATTAGTAGTATTGCCATTGGTAAAAATATAACCGCTGGACTGGTAGTTGCGCCAAACCCGGCTATTAAAGCCCAATAGCAATTTAGCATTGGTACCATACCCAAGATTATTGATGGCATTTGTTTTCCAGGCAGGCAATTCAAGATCATTGGTATCCACATTTCTTAGAACGGAAAAGGGCAACGTCATTACCACGAGATCTGCTATTACCAGGTTACCATTTTCAAAATACAACAGGTATTTATTGTTATTGTTCCGGCTGATCTTAACCAGTTTCTGATCTAATATTACCTGTGAGCCCAGGCGGGAGGCCAACGTATTCGTGATTTGCTGGTTGCCTCCTATTACTTTAAATCGTTCATCGCTCAGGCCAAAAACCTGGTATTTGTTGTTCCCCGGGTTTAGGGTAAAAAGGTATAAAAAATTGATCGCTGTTTGTTCGCTGGTCTCAAGACCATATTCCGTATTATAGGCTCCGTCCAGTCCTATCCGTAAAAAACTTGAAACAGGCATCCCGATGGAATCAAAATAATCGCTGATGCTTAACTGGTCGAATTTTAATACAGTATCGTTATAATTATTAAAACCAAAAAGATTAGGTAACGTTTGGATATCTGTAGCGATCCGTTTGGCATAAGGAGTAAATGCTTCCATTACTTCTTCTTCAGAATACAAGCGGCCGTCGATCCAGAACGAATCCCTATCATATCCGTCTTCAGATTTATCAAAAGTATCTGCCAGCGGCAAACCAAATTCTGTAGCCAGGTTACGCATATTGGTGTGACCAGTATCAATAAACTCCCCACCACATTCCGTATAGGTTCCCTGTGCTATCAAATTTGTTTTGGTTACAATTCTTCCTCCGGCAGAAGGACTTCCCTCATATACCAAACTATAAATACCTTGTTTTTTTAATTGGTAGGCGCAGTTTAATCCTGCAATGCCAGCGCCGATTATTGCTATTGAAGGCTGTGTTTTATTGGAACCCAGTAAAGCTGGTTCATTATTTTTTGTACCGTTCAATGAAGGATCAATTACTTTTTGGCAAGCCTGCGCCATGCCACCAAGTCCAATTACCAATCCCGCTTTAGCCGCATTTGCCAGTAAAGTTCTCCGGCCCATCAACACATCTTTTTCAACCGCCTGCTGCATCAATTCTGTCAATGGTATTCCTTGTTTCTCGCTTTCACGTGAAAGAACAAATGCTTTACGGATGGCTCTTAAAAATGCGGAACGGGTTTGCTTACGATAATCGTTCATGAAAGTTTATTTTCCTATTTAATTTGAAAAATAATAAGTTCAAACACATCAATTTGGCTCAATTGGCAAATGGTTGCTTTTGATTATCGTATGGCAAGGTTTTCTGTAAATATTTTTATAGCAAGATGAAATGCTTACTTCCAATTTCTTAGTTTCATCTGTAGTAGCGACTTATTATAGCATAGATATCTTCTTCTTACTTAGTTCTTCCTTTCTGGTGCTTTAGTTGGAATACCGGGCCTTCAATTACTTTTTATTGCATTTTCGTTTCATATTCACCTGACTTTCAACAGTTGGTATTATTCTTTAGTCATAAGTTCAAAAACAGGTAAAATGAAAAACGCGTCACTTATATTTTTTGTTTTTGCATCATTTCAGCTCCTTCAAAGCTGTGCCCGTAACCCGGTCACCGGTAAAAAGCAGGTTGTTTTAATGTCGGAAGCACAGGAGATTGCCATGGGGCAGGAAGCTGATCCACAAATCGTTGCCCAATTTGGACTGTATCCCGATTCAGCCCTTCAACGGTTTATTCGCCAGAAAGGCCAGGAAATGGTCGCCATTTCGCATCGCCCCAATATCAAATATGAATTCAAAATTTTGGATTCGGATGTGTTGAACGCCTTTGCCACACCCGGCGGATATGTGTATTTCACCCGTGGTATTATGGCGCATTTTAATGATGAAGCACAGTTTGCAGGTGTCCTGGGTCACGAAACAGGGCATATTACTGCCCGGCATAGTGTGGCACAACAGCGCAATGCCATTCTTGGACAAATAGGTATTATAGCCGGTGTGGTAATAGAACCAAGGCTGGCCCAATTTGCTGAAACAGCATCCCAGGGATTGCAATTATTATTTTTAAAATATGGCAGGGATGATGAAAAACAAGCCGATGAACTTGGTGTGGAATATTCATCTAAAGTGGGATATGATGCCAAACAAATGGCTGATTTCTTTTTGACCCTAAAACGTCAGAGCGAAAGTTCAGGCGCCGAAGCTTTACCTGAGTTTCTTTCTACCCATCCCGATCCGGGCAACAGGTATACGAAGGTGAACCAGATGGCTGCCGAATGGAAATCGAAACTTAATTTAACCAAAGCCATTATTAACCGTAACAGTTATTTGCAGAGAATTGACGGCATCGTATATGGAGAAGATCCAAGACAAGGCTTTCTCGAAAACAGCGTTTTCTATCACCCGGAGTTAAAATTCCAATTTCCAACTCCCCGGGGATGGAATTACCAGAATACGCCTCAAAGAGTACAAATGGCGCCAAAAGATGGAAAAGCATTGCTGATGCTAATGACTGCACCCGGAAAAAGCCTGCAGGAAGCAGCTACTAATTTATTGCAGCAAAATAATTTAACTGCACTGCAGTCCGATCAAATAACAATAAATGGACTACCTGCCGTAATGATTGTTGCAGACAGCAAACAAGACCCGCAAAGCCAGCAACAACAACAACCTATCAGAACACTTTCTTACCTGATTCAGTACAATAACCTGATCTATTTGATACTCGGTCTTTCAACACAACAAGATTTTAGTACTTACGCACCTTATTTCACTAGTGCGGGCGAAGGTTTTAGCATCCTAACCGATCAGCGAAAGATCAATAAAAAGCCACAACGGGTTCAAATTAAAACGGTGAACACCAATACCACACTGGAGCAGGCCTTAAAAAATTATGCAGTTACAGCTGCAAGAATGAACGAACTGGCCATCTTAAATGGTATGAAACTTACAGACAAGCTAACCCCGGGAACTATGATAAAAGTGATCAGCGAATAACGATTCAAATTTGAGTTGACTTATAAAGAAAAAGGTGTTGTCCTCACGGATAACACCTTTTTCTTTCTCCTAAACCGGGTAACTAAATACTAACCCGGCATACGGCTGATATAGCTCTCCAGTTTTTTTATTTGATCTACCACATCCTTGTTTTTTGGTTTTTCGGCTTTTGCCTTGCGGAACATATCTTTTGCCGCTTTAAAATGTTGCTTGTTCATATAGATTTGGCACATCTGCAGGTAAGCCATAGCTGCACCATCTTTATCCGGAATACCAAGCCGGATAGCCTGCCGGATATAGGCTTCTCCCTGTTTCACATCACCCCGTTGCATTGCCAGCATGCCAAGCTGCAACTTATTGGCACCTTCGGCTTCCGCCATTGGCATACCCAACTGCTCACTTTTTTTCATGTGTTTTTCTGCCGTATCAAAATCCTGGTTCATCATAGCCATCTGGCCGCGAAGGGTATAATAAGCAGAACGGATGGGCTTGTATAAAAGGTTAGGAAACCAGATGGAATCCAACACTTTTTCAGCGCCGGCGGTATCACCTGCTTCTACGTATTCCTGTATCAGGCGCATGGGTCCAATAAAAATATGACCGGCAATAAGTATCACACCCGTTAAATACAATATAAACGAAGGCCAGAAACCAGCGTATATGTTTACACCTATCGCAAGCGCAAGGATTATTAAACCGAGCCAAAAACGATACTTCAGTAATAAGCTATAAAATTTCATAACAGGAATTATAGGTCGCACAACACCCCATCAACATTAATGAAGCGCTATTTTGGGCGGCAAAGATAGGGGCAGCAATCAATGGTCGTACTAATGGGTGGCATCGTTTATTTCGAGCCAATAACCATCCGGGTCTTTCAGGTACACCTGGTGAACGCCATCTACCCGTGTGGTGATCGCAAAAGGAGTTCCTGGCCAATCTTCCCAGCTCACATTATTGGCTTTTAGCACCGCCACAAAAGCATTTACATCTTTTACACTAAAACACAAATGCGTGGTTTTACCAGGGATAATTGGAGTTCCCGGGGCTTCGATCAGGTGCAGGTGACTACCATTTCCCATGCTAAACCAGGTATGCTTTCCATCGTGAAAGGGTTCGGGAATAGTATCGAGACCAATAATTTTGAGGTAAAACTGTGTACTTGTCTGCAGGTTAGATACATGCCAGGCCAAATGATTAACCACTACGGCAGGTTTTGTTCCGGCATTTTGCGCCTTGCCTTTAAAAGAAAGCACTTGTAAGAAAATTAATAGCCCGGCAGCGGCCAGCAATTGTTTCATATTAGCTAAATAAAATGGATAAAAAATAAAATATGTGGCAGCAAGATAGTAATGGCTGATTTCATTTTGCTGAAACCATTACTTTTGCGCTCCCCAAAGGGACTGGTTGCGTAGTTCAATGGATAGAATAGGAGTTTCCTAAACTCTAGATCTAGGTTCGATTCCTAGCGCGACCACAGAAATAAAAAAGATGCCTTGTAAGTAAAAAACTTATAGGGCATTTTATTTAGTGGTACAACATAGGTACAACAAATTAAGTTTTCTCCATTTTCACAATTGCATTGTCCTGCTTCAATTTGCGAAACAGTCAATTCAAAAACCTACGGTAATGTTGAAAGATTGAATTACACAATGTGCTAACTGTCCCTAGTTGGTAAATTCAAAAATTCACATCTATGATTTTACTATCTTAATTCTAATAAATAATTTCCGCTAACGTAAGGATTACAGGTCAAACAGTTTTGCACTTTTTAAATACATAACGCTGCATAACACCCTTTATTTCTTTATTATCTTATTACATGCCATTATTGTTATTCATACATCAGATTAATGTAAGAATAATTAAAAAGAAGATCGTCAAAATGATGTAAATACTTGTATAAATCCTGCCAACACGGCTGCTTAAAATAGATGCTTTATAATCATTAAAGTCAGAAATATATCGACTTTTATATAATAAAAGAAAATATAATACAATCCCTATCAAACATGTAATTACTATAGTGTATAATTTAGGAAGTAAAATAGATTGTAGTTGTAAAATTGTAACTTTTACAAATCCTACAGCCACCAGGATATTTAGCGAAAACAGGAATGTGAGAAAACATACTGAACTGAATTCATCTTTTAGAACTGAATTTATTCTAAAAAAGAGCATTAATATAAATCGTTTCATTTTACAATTAAGTAGTTACCAATTATCTTTTCAAGTACCCAATACAATCTGAAACCCATAAGCTAGCAAATTGATTCCATTGAAAGTGAACTAGTATTTTTCTTTAATTAATGCACTTCATAATATGTGATATGGAATATCTGAACGTCTCTATGGCAGTGGACTACAGTTACAATTTCATTATCTTTTCTCCATTTGTACTCTACATACATTCTAAAAAAATTCGCTCAAGTTTTCTCTCATTATTATACAAAAAAACAAATGAGCAATACTCCTGACCAACAATTGGCTTACCTTTTTGATCACATTCCGCACCCATTACATAGTAAAAAACTCGCTTTCGCTTGGCATCTGGTTTCCCAAATAACTTGCTTACCTTCTTTTCAGTAAGCCCTATTAAATTACTATTACCTATGACTGAATCATGAAATCGATTTCTAAGAAACGAGCAGCCATTTTTACCTTTCCTCCATTCCTCTAAAGCAGTTTCACTCAACTTGTAATCATCATAAGATCTGCTTTTTTGAGCAATAGAAATATAACTTGTTACTAAAATGCATGAAGTTATTATAAGGGTACTTATTTTAAATCCTTGTTGTTGCTTGTTTCCCATTAACATCATAATATTCATTAATTGTAGTTCAAATTTGAATTACTTTTTAGTTACATTATTTCAATCAACTCCATCGTCCTCTCATCCTTTCTCCCTTCAAAAAACTTTTCCAATACCATTTCAAAAACAGGATCTGCGTTGGGTACTGCTGCAAACAAAGTCATTGAGGATTTTAATTTCAGGTCATCGGGACTGCCGAATACCTGGTGGGCATCGCTGGTTTCTAAACCGAGTAATAAATGGCATATCCTAATAAGCCTTTCGCCCAAAACCTCATGCTGTAAATAATTAGTTGCTTCATCCAGGTACCTGATTCCGTAATATTGAGAAGTACTGCTAAATCCTAATACTTTCAGCTGCGGAAAAATATACCACATCCAATGGCTTTGTTTTTTGCCTCTCTGCAACTCCTGTAAAGCAATATCAAAATCTTTTTGTTGAGCTTGGATAAACCGGTCAAGGGAAAGATTATTGGTCATATTAATTGTTCCGAACTTAATCGACGGATTTTGTATATATATGCCTCATTAATAAACGAAGAATGACAATGTCTAATTTGGATGGAAAATAAATTAAAAAAATAAAATACTGCTTGCAACCTTTTACTGTCTCATTCCATCTATCATTTGGTTTTTCATAGAATATTGGATTTAGACAGGCATGGATTTCTATCCGAGCCTTTTTTTTGCCCCTACCTTCCAAATTCCAACTATAGATCTGAAACACTTTCAATTGAAGCTAAATTCATTAGCTGTTAGTTTTGCTTCTGCCCTCTTATTTTAAGTTTTTTAAGGAACTTCTTTCAGGAAATATTTGCTAGTTTTACTAAAATAATTAGTATTTTAGTTTTCTTTTTCCTTCATGCAAGCAGCAAAATCGGATATCATTGCCAGGTTGCGGCAACAACTTCACCCATTACAAGGAGTAAAAACTACCCTGAATGGAATTGAGGTTGCCACTGCTTCCGGTCCTCAAAAAATAGCTTTCCCAAATGATCTTTTGTCATATGGTGCCGTTCATGAGTTTGTTTGCAATGGTTCCGCTGAAACCACCGCTACCAGCGGGTTTATTGCTGCCCTATTGGCTACATTGATGAAAAATGGAGGAGTTGCCATTTGGATCAGTGCCAAACGCAACCTCTTTCCCACGGGGCTTGTAAACTTTGGAATTCTACCAGAAAACATCATTTTTCTCGACCTGCAAAAAACAAAAGACATGCTTTGGGCATTGGAAGAAGCCCTCAAATGCAGCAGCATAGCAGCCGTAATAGGAGAAATACCCGAGCTCAGTTTTACCAGTGCCAGGAGGTTACAATTAGCAGTTGAGCAAAGTGGCACCATGGGTTTTATCCTGCGAAATAATCCTCGTAATCTCACCACTACGGGTTGTGTAACCCGGTGGAAAATTAGTTCCCTGCCAAGTAATTTAGAAAATGGAATGCCTGGTGTTGGATTTCCCCGCTGGAATGCATCGCTGTTAAAAACAAGAAATGGCAAACCAGCAAATTGGGAAGTCGAGTGGGCTGCAGGAAAATTCCGTACCCTTTCCTCCATCAATACTGCTGTAATAAAAACCTTGAAAAAAGCAGGGTGACATGGAAAAACGATTTGTAACCATATGGTTCCCGCATTTAAAAACGGACTGGTTTGTCATTAAAAATCCTGCACTTAAATCAATTCCCTTTGTATTGGCCTCACCAGATCATGGTAGAATGGTGATCACTGCTGCCAATGAAATTGCCATAATAGCCGGCGCAAACCCGGGAACAGTTGTTGCAGATGCAAGGGCATTAATTCCGGGGCTGCAAGTATTAGATGATCAACCGGAACTGGCAGGTAAATTGTTGAAAGCGTTGGGAAAATGGTTTATTCGCTTTTCTCCATGTGTAGGAGTGGATCCACCGGAAGGTTTAATTATAGATGCCACCGGATGCTCCCATTTGTGGGGAGGCGAAGCAAAATACCTCTCCACCATACAGGAAAGATTAAAACAACTCGGATACACTATAAGAATTGCCATTGCGAATACAATTGGCATGGCATGGGCTGCAGCTCATTTTGCCCATGATAGATCCATTATAGAACCTGGTGAGCAAAAAACAGCTATGCTTTCCTTACCACCTGCAGCCCTTCGGCTTGAAATGGATATGCTGGAACGCTTTCAAAAATTGGGACTATACCAGCTGAAGGATATTGTAAAGATGCCAGCTTCTGTTTTGCGCCGACGTTTTGGTGATTATTTTTTACAAAGAGTAAACCAGGCATTGGGAAAGGAAGAAGAATACTTTGAACCACTGGTGCCTTTTAAAATCTACCAGGAACGCCTGCCATGCCTGGAACCCATTGTTACTGCTACCGGAATTGAAATTGCCGTGCAACGTTTGTTGGAACTACTTTGCCATCGCCTGCAACAGGAGGAACTAGGATTGCGAACCGCCATTTTTTGCTGTTACCGGGTAGATGGAAAAGTGGAAAAGATTGAGATCGGAACCAGTCGCCCATCCCATAATCACTTCCATTTATTTAAATTGTTTGAGAACCATCTCGGACAAATTGAGCCAGCAATGGGCATTGAATTATTTACCCTGGAAGCACAAAAATTAGAAGATGCAGCCCCTGTTCAAATAAAGCTTTGGGAAAATACGGGTGGACTGGAACATTCCGATTTATCGGAACTACTGGACCGGATAGCAGGAAAAATTGGATCAAATAATATAAAAAGATACCTGCCGGCTGAACATTACTGGCCCGAACGCTCTTACAAACCAACTGATTCTTTGCAGGAAAAACCAGCAACCTTTTGGCAGACACACAAACTACGACCCATCCAATTACTACCCACACCCGAAAAAATTGAAGTTACCGCTCCTATCCCCGACTACCCTCCCATGCTTTTCCGGCATAAGAATGAAGTGCATAAAATAGCTAAAGCCGATGGACCAGAACGAATTGAACAGGAATGGTGGATAGAAGATGGAGAACACCGGGATTACTATTGTGTGGAAGACGAAAAAGGACAACGTTTTTGGTTATTCAGGCTGGGGCATTATACCGGCGACAAATCGCATCAGTGGTTCCTGCATGGCTATTTCGCATAACAGGTTCATGGATGATGGTTCATGGATATAGCACAATAAAGGTTCATGGATAATGGTTCATGGATCATAGCAATACATAAAAAGGTTCATAGATGATGGTTCATGGATCATGGCAATTCAATACTGGTTGATGGATCCTAGTTCATGGATCATAGCATTTAATACAGGTTCATGGATGATGGATCATCGATTTATAGCAAACAACAAAAATCCTGTTATGAACTTTCAACCTCAAAAATCACCATCAACTATCAACCATCAACTATGAACTATGAACCATCATCCATGAACTATTAACCATTAACCATGTCTTACACCGAACTACAAGTCACTTCAAACTTTAGCTTTTTGCGAGGAGCTTCCCACCCGGAAGAACTGGTAGAACAAGCGGCTGCATTGGGTTATAGCGAAATAGCCATCACCGACCGCAACACATTTGCAGGGATTGTAAGAGCACATGCAGCTGCAAAAAAGAATAATATCCGCATCATTCCCGGCTGCCGGCTCCACCTGCTGGATGGACCATCTTTATTAGCTTATCCTATCAATAAAGCGGCATATAGCAAATTGAGCAACCTGCTTAGTACAGGCAACCTAAGAGCCGAAAAAGGAGAATGTTTTTTATACCAGGCCGATGTTTTTCAAACTGCAGGCGATATCATTTTTATATTGGTGCCACCAACAGAAATAAATGCCGCTTTTGAATTCGACAAGGATTTTATAAATCATCTAATAACTTATCGGGATTCTCTGGGCAAAGATTTATACCTGTCTTCAACCCGGCGCTACCAGGGAAACGATAGCAAGCAATTGTATCTTTTGAACTTATTAAGTATAACTTATGGAGTCCCGCTGGTTGTAACCAACGATGTGCATTATCATGAACCTGTCCGCCGGCAATTACAGGATATTGTTACCTGCATCCGTGAAAAATGTACCATCTATAACGCAGGTTTTAAGTTGAACCCTAATGCCGAACGTTTCCTGAAACCCATCGATGAAATGCAGCGGCTTTTCCGGCAATACCCGGATGCCATCAGCAATACCCGGGTTATATCAGAAGCTTGCCAATTCTCCTTGGATTCACTGGTTTACGAATACCCCGAAGAGATCACCAGCGATGGAAGAACACCACAGGAAGAACTGGCTTATTTAAGCTGGAAAGGAGCTAAAGAAATTTTTGGTGATAGTATACCTGAGAAGACAATTTATGCCATTAATTATGAATTAAAATTTATCGATGAAATGAATTACGCGGCTTATTTTTTAACCGTGTATGATATTGTAAGATATGCCCGAGAACAGGGTATTCTTTGCCAGGGACGTGGATCAGCAGCCAATTCCACGGTTTGTTTTTGCCTTGGAATTACTTCTGTAAACCCAACCAAGTTCGACCTGCTTTTTGAACGTTTTATTTCAGCAGCACGAAACGAACCACCTGATATTGATGTTGATTTTGAACATGAGCGCCGCGAAGAAGTGATCCAATACGTGTACCGGAAATATGGGCGTGATCGTGCTGCTATCATTGCTACAGTAACCCAGCAACATCAGAAAGGAGCAATGCGTGATGTGGCAAAAGCAATGGGGCTTTCGGTGGATACTATTAATCGTCTTTCAGGTTCTATTTGGGAGTTCACGAATGAATGGTTTGAAGGTAAACGCCTGTCTGAACAGGGTATGAATACCGAAGACAAACACCTGCAAAAAGTATTAGATCTTACGAAACAATTTATGGGTTTTCCGAGACAGCTTGGCCAGCATACAGGGGGATTCGTGATTACCAAAGGCAAACTCTCCGATCTCTGCCCCATCATGAATGCCCGGATGGAAGATCGTACCTGTATCGAGTGGAACAAAGATGATATTGATGCCTTAGGATTTATGAAAATTGATGTGCTTGCTTTGGGTATGCTCACTTGCATCCGCAAAGCATTTGACCTGGCCAAAGCACATTACGGGCTCAACCTTACCCTGGCTAATATTCCCGAAGATGACCCTGTTGTGTACGATATGATCTGCAAAGCAGATACTATCGGTGTTTTCCAAATCGAAAGCAGGGCACAACAATCGATGCTACCGCGGTTGAAGCCCCGTTGTTTTTACGACCTGGTAATTGAAGTGGCCATTGTTCGGCCCGGGCCCATACAGGGCGATATGGTGCACCCATACCTGCGCCGCCGTAATGGCGAAGAGCCGGTGGAATATCCTTCACCAGAATTAAAGGAGATCCTGCACCGCACTTTAGGGGTACCTCTATTCCAGGAGCAAGCAATGAAAATTGCTATTGTAGCAGCGGGATTTACACCTGCAGAAGCAGATGAATTGCGCCGCAGTATGGCCACTTTTAAATTTAAAGGGCTGGTAAATAAGTTTGAAGAAAAACTGGTGAATGGAATGTTGCAACGTGGCTATACATTAGAGTATGCACAACGGGTATTCAAGCAATTGGAAGGCTTTGGCAGTTATGGTTTTCCTGAAAGCCATGCGGCCAGTTTTGCCTTGCTGGTATATGTATCCTGCTGGTTAAAATGTTATTACCCCGATGTTTTTGCCGGCGCCATTTTAAACAGTATGCCCATGGGATTTTACCAGCCGGCACAACTGGTGATTGATGCCCGTAAACATGGTGTAGAAGTTAGACCCGTGGATATAAATGCCTCGCTTTGGAACAATACGCTGGAAGAAAAATCAGGAAGCTATTTTGCACTTCGGCTTGGTTTCCGTCAGGTTAAAAGTCTGCGGGAAGACGATATGCAACGATTGATAACTGGCAGATTAAAACCATACACTCATATAAACGAGTTGCGGGATGCAGGTGTACCGCAAGCAGCGCTTGAAAAACTGGCAGATGCGGATGCATTTCGCTCAATTGGTATGGACCGGCGCGAAGCTTTGTGGGAGCTCACAGCAAAAGACAGACCGGAAGCGCTTTTTTCCAATCAGCCTTTACCAGATGCCGTAGATGAAAATGTATGGTTACCACAAATGACAAATTCGGAGCATGTAGTGCATGATTATGCAGCTACTTCACTTTCATTAAAAGCGCATCCTGTAAGTTTTGTTAGAGAAAGATTACGGGAACAACAGATCCTGTCTACAAAAGAAATTAGCGAAACTCCGGATGGAATGCAGGTGCAGGTGGCAGGGTTGGTGTTGGTAAGACAGCGGCCTGGTACGGCAGGTGGCGTTTGCTTTATGACCATTGAAGATGAAACCGGGTTTGCAAACCTGGTGATCTTTCAAAAGCTGTTCGACCTTTACCGAAAAGAGATTTTACAATCGCGGTTAATAATGGTAAAAGGCAGGTTACAACGCCAGGGTGATGTGGTACATGTAATCGTAAGCAGCTGCTTCGACCTTTCTAAGTTATTACGAAAACTTACGCCAACACATAATGAACAATTATCACTGCTAACACTTTCCCGTGCCGATGAAAAATCAATCCCACCTCCTCAAAATAAAAGATCACAGGTAAGAGAAAATGTAACAGAAAAGGTGATACCGGAAGCGAGGAATTTCAGGTGATGGATAGAATCACTCTTTTAAAATTCACCTGTATTAGAATGAACAAATGCAAAACAATCATTCCTGTGCAGGTTACATTTTTAATTTCATTGCATCAGCAAAAAGTGTTTCTTGAAAAAACGCCTGCCAACAACTTGGAAAATGAAAATGATATCTCTACATTTGATTACAACCTGGCCGCCTATGAAAAATATCTACTTATTGTGTTTATTATTGGTTTTGCATACCAGTATACAAGCACAGAGCATCATTGTATCAGGAGAATGTATTACAGGGAATATCACTTTAACCGCGCTTGGTGAGCTAGAAAATTCCAAGATTGCTTACCAGGGTACTGGCACCGTATCTGGTGTTACAGGAGTAACTGTTACTGTATCCTGGATAGGTACTCCAGATAATGTTTGGGTGCTTTCTTTTGATGGCCAGCCATATTTTCAAAACAGTTGCAGTTCCGAACTACCCCCGTCAAGTCCCAATGTTGCATGTCCCTGGACAGCTGTTTCTGAAACCTCCTGTTCCGGCTCTACAGGTTTAACCGTACAAGGTGCAGGCGTTTTGGCGGTAAGTATTACCAGCTTTACGGGTACAAAATCGAACGGTAATGTGTTGCTGAACTGGAAAACTGCATCTGAATTAAAAAATAAAGAATTTGAAGTTCAACGTAGTACTGAAGGTATCCATTGGCAAGCTATAGGGACAGTTCCCGGGGCAATGAGTTCCAACACCGAATTACGTTATCATTTTACAGACAAGATGCCTCTTATAGGTAAAAATTATTACCGTTTGTTGCAAAAAGATGTAGATGGCCGTTCTTCTTATTCAGGAGTAGTTGTACTTGAAATGTCTGGCAATAGTTTCAAGGTAAATAATACGCCGGCGGCTGGTATTTTTCAGCTTTTAGTTCAGTCGGATGAAACAACAGAACTCTCCCTTTACGATGCTGCCGGACGAAAAACCTGGAGTTTGAGAGCAGGAACGGGTATCCACCGGCTTGACCTTACTGGTCAGCCTGCAGGGGTTTACTTGCTCCAAATAAAAATGAAGAATGAAGTTCGCTCTCAAAAAATCATCAATCCATAAACATGAAATATACCAGCCGCAGATCCTTTTTAAGTAGCCTGGCAATATTGTCAGCTGGAGCAGGGTTGGCTTCCGTTCCGGGTGTTAAACTTGCCGAAGCTTCATCCACAGCATTACAAGAACTTTGGATAGCTTTCTGCAGGAAGAATAATGGCAGAAAAATGACTGGAAAGTTTTCTTTCATAGAAGAGGCACTTCCCGCAGCTTGCAAAGGGCATCTTTATAAAGCTGGCGATGCGATGCGTTTTCCTTCAAACATGGTAGCCGTGCCTACATGGGTTTACTGGAGTAACGACCGGGTAAAGCCCTCCGACCTCCTGGTTACATTTTTTGAAGAAGGCGTAAAACGAAAAAAGATCATCCGCCTGAATCGCTTTGAACTTGAAGCTTTATCTGTGACAATAGCGCAGGGGAGCGAAATAAAGATTGAAAATTTACTTCCGGACTTTTATGAAACTTATTCGGGGAAAACCGCGACAAAGAAGAAAGTGAAAACAAGTATTACGAAAGACGGCAAAGCCAACATAACCAGCCATTTCAATGGTCAATCAATTACACTAAGAAAACAGTTTTTTAATATTTAAACTTACTTTTTATGCCTTCAGAACCTTATATCGGCGAGATCTTTATGAGCGGTTTTAATTTTCCTCCAAGAGGATATGCAAACTGTTCCGGACAAATACTATCTATTGCCCAAAACACTGCCTTATTTTCTTTACTGGGCACCACTTATGGCGGCAATGGCCAAACTACATTTGGATTGCCTGATCTTCGGGGACGTGTTCCCATTAATATGGGCCAGGGACCAGGATTATCAAACAAAAACCTCGGTGAAATGTCGGGAACAGAAGATGTAACACTTCTCCCTACTCAAATGCCGCAGCATAATCATGCCCTGAACGCAGTATCACAAGCAGGCGATATTTCTATTCCAACAAATGCTTTTCTTGCCAATACAGGCTCATTAGATAAAGAATACAGGGCTACGGGAACACAGACCGCTATGAATGTTGCAGCAATAGGTAACACTGGAGGGAGTCAACCACATTCTAATATGCAGCCATACCTGGTAGTTAATTTTTATATCGCAATAGAAGGATTATTCCCGAGCCGCAATTAAATAATTTGGAAAGAACTATACTAAGTGTTTCCTGGTGGCATGCATTATCATCCTCCTGGAAACAGGCTTTTGCCGAAACCTGTTTCAGGCATAACGGGGAACCCAATTTATTAGAACTGGAGCAGGTATATAGTGCTCCTGCGCTCAGGTTTGCCGGGCCGGGCGCACCTTACCCTAATATGTCACTGGAGCTTGAAGACCTTTCCGGGTTAAAAGCATTGAACAATCTTGAAATATTAGTATTCACTCATCACCGATTGAAAAATGTTGCTGGAATAGAGCACCTCTTTGGGTTGAAAAGCTTGTTCCTGAATAATAACCAGATCAATAACCTGCAGGGAATCGAGGGACTTACTGTTCTCAGGCAACTTTATGTGCAACATAATTACATTAGTTCCATTCATCCAATAGCCGGGCTGGTGCATTTGGAAGAATTGTATATCCACGATAATTTGCTTGATTCACTGGAAGGAATTACAGATGAACATGCAGAGAAACTGGATAAGCTTATTTGCAAACCAAATGAAGGGCTAAAACAAAAGGAGCTGATACGGGTGGAAAGAGAGTTTGGAATTCGCTGCCGCAGCCTGTAACAATTTCCTGAACAAGTCCGTATGGATTTAAACAAAGAATCGTCTTTAAAAAACTGGATTCCGTTGCGGTTAATTTTAGATCAGCAGGAACCATTAGTTGAATGGTTTTTTGTAGGAAAAAAACCTTTTACAGAACCCTTTTTTGAAGACACTGTTTCTGCCATTAAAAGAGAAAGCGGCAAAAAAAAATCATTCCGGTCAGTTTCAAGTATTGACATGATGCTGGAATGGTCGTTTCAAATGAAAACGGCTTCTCCTGCAGCATTGATTTTTCATGTTTCACGCTGTGGATCAACCCTGCTTTCGCAAATGCTTAGCCTTGATCCTGCTAATATTGTTCTTTCAGAAACACCTTTTTTTGATGATTTGCTAAGAATGTCCTTAAAAAACAGCCGGAGGAAAGCCGGTGACTGTACAAAATATTTATTGGCTGCAATGCGGTTTTACGGGCAGAAAAGAACTCCGCATCAGCAGTATTTGTTTGTTAAAACTGATAGCTGGCACCTGCATTTTTATGAGAGCCTCCGTGAAACTTTCCCCGGCATTCCCTTTATCCTGCTTTATCGTGAACCCGGCGCTGTATTAAGGTCGCAACAGCAAAGCCGAGGCATGCATGCCGTACCCGGTATGATTGAACCGGAACTATTTCAATTTTCTGCTATTGAATATAATCTTGACCAGCATTTGGCAAATGTTCTTTATTCCTATTACGCTAAAATGATTGATATCGTTTCGCAGGATCCACACTCCTTTTTGTTTAACTATAGGGATGGCATTCCGAACCTGGTGAATAAACTCTATAATTCAACCGACCGACAAATAAACACGCAACTACAGGAGCAGCATAAACTTAGAAGTCAGTACAACGCAAAAGTGCCCGCAAAACCATTTTTACAAGAAGGGAATGATAAAATTGCCACTATCCTTCTACCGGCGTTTGAACTTTACCAGCAACTATATGAGATAGGGAAAGAACGGGGCTATAAATGAGTTGATTTACTGGTTTGTTCGTGCTTTATTTTTTCCATTTTATCATCTGCGGGAAAACAATATCATGGTCACCAGTTCCCGTCATTCCGAACCATTGTAAAATAGGAACACCAAAATACCGGCCTTCTCTAAAATTGTCAGCAATCTGTTCACCCCCTCCCTTATAGCCTTCACTATGAAAAACAAAATATGGGGGTATTTCGAGGTGAACGCAAGCGGCATACGTCCAGGCTATAGCAGCCATCTCTTCTGCTGCAGCATTCTCTGAATTACCAATTTCAGAGCCGTTGATGGCGGCTCTGTCCCCAGCAGGCATTAAGGCGATATGAGCAGCTTCGTGCAGGATATCACCGGGATTTTGCAGCTGTTCCCGGTCGACTAAAATTCGTCCATTTTCCACGAATAAGCCCGGTAAAAAACAATGTTCCTGCAAAGGTGTGAATCTTGTTTCTATGCCGATCGAATGAATAAATTCAAGTGCCTTTTTAAAGTATACTTCCTGGTTTGCTGCAACCAGGTCCTTTTCCATTTTTGCTGCTAATTGCAGCGCGGTTTCGGTTTGCTGCCTGCGTAATTCCGCAATTATTTTCCACTGATCACTCATCTCCGAAGCATCTTTATTTATTTCATCCTGGTGCTTAAGTAGTACGGCTTCTTTGTCAAATAATTGCCTTACCCAATCATTTACACGTACATCAATTACCAGGTGCACACGTTCAAAAGCTGATTCATTTCTCACGCTGTGTTTCAAAGAAAGATTCAGGTACCAACATTCTCCTTCCTGCATGATGACGCGTTCGTTTTCCAGCAGGAAGATCACATCCTGGTTGGTTTTTACCGGAATGTGAAACCGGGCCTCGCCTTCCTCGAAACTTAGCTCCTGGTCGCTGTGAGGTTTTATAGTAGCACCGGGCGCCAGTTTCATTAGCCGTACCGCTGTTTTTTCACATTCGAAATAATTGATAACCGACTGCAGGTATTTGCATTGTTGCAACAATGCTGTATCGCTGTAAATATAATCAGTAGATGCAGCCTGGTGAATTGAAATGACATTATCCAAAGAGCCATTGATAGATCGCAGTGGTAATACCGTCCATGCACCTTCGTACATGGTTTTATTGTAATGCTGCATCCAGGCCGAAGCATCCAGCAAGGCTAATTCGGACTGCATTATTCCGGCATTAAATGTTTTTTCTAACTGTAGGTATTTTATCATGAGAAAAGCGATCCTTCGGTTGTTGTGATAAAATTAGGTTATGGGAAGTGCACACGACAGTAATAGCAAAAGAAAATAAAAACGGATCAATTTAAAACTACGCACCTGTTATTCAACTAAACCCATTTTACCTTTTACTGGATCCTGGTACCTAGGCGGCTTTTTATCTATTGTATAAATGTAGTTTACGGGTTATCTTGTTATGTTAATTAGAATCTGCCTCACGTTAGCTTAACTATTTGTCAATGAAAGCCTTAAAGAATTTGCAACAGCAATTATTTCAAAAGACTTCCTTTTTGTTTGTGCTGGTTGCTACGATTCTCCTATTTGCTCAACCATTAATTGCACAACAAAATGAGTTGGTTGAAGCCGTAAGAAATAACAACACAAGCGAGGTAAAAAGATTACTGGAAGCAGGTGCAAATCCAAATGCAATTGATGATGACAGCGATAATGTGCTGATGAATGCTGCGATGTACGCATCTGCTGAATGTCTTAGTGCGCTGCTACAAAAAAAGGCCGACCCTAATCAAAAAAACAAACATGGACAAACGGCTTTGATGTATAGCACGCATGATGTTGAGAAATTAAAATTATTACTTCAACATGGCGCTGATATAAATGTAATATCAAAATCTGGAAACACCACTTTACTTATTGCCTGCGTGGACAATCAACAAAATGATATTGTACAACTTTTGTTAGAAAACAAGGCAGATCCAATGGCAATAAATAAACTGGGAGAAACTGCCTTAATACGTTCAGCTCAATTTAGTGACACATCAACATTACGCTTGCTAATTAGTAAAGGAATAAATATAAATGCCGTTGATAAATACGGTGGAACCGCTTTAAGAAATGCCATAATCAATTCTAATACACCTGCAGTACTTTGCTTACTGAATAATGGGGCCGATCCAAATATGGTAGATAGTTTTTTGGTAAACGGGTTATCGTATGCAGTAATGATTAATGACAGTGATATAAAAAAAGCTATAGTTCAGAAAACAACTAATATAAATGCACCTGATATTCTAGGTATGACACCATTGATGTGGGCAGTGTATAATGAATTTGACAGGCCCGATATCATACAACTACTCATAGATAAAGGCGCTGAAGTAAATGCCAAACAACCTGATGGTTCAACTGCATTATCTTGGGCAATCAAAAAAGGTAATACAGCAACAGTGGCGCTCTTAAAAAAACATGGCGCACATTAAATAATGGGAGCTGTTTTTAAAATCTGTCTCAATGAATCGAAAGAAAAAATAATAGGTAAGCTTTTTTATTGAAAGTAAAAAAAGCTAAACCATATAAAAAACAAATTGGTGTTATGAAAAAATACCTGGTAGTAATTAGCCTGATACTAAGCATCCTGGCTTTCAAAAAAACCACAGATGATTATAACATGGCAGCTGTTGATGTTGCTATCAACAAAAGCATCCCGTTATTACAAAGTACCAGTCATACTTTTTTAAAAAATGCAGTAACCTGTCACTCCTGTCATGGACAAGGATTGGGCGGTGTTGCGTTTGCGCTTGCAAAAGAAAAAGGCTTTATTGTTGATGATGGACTGACTAAAGAAGCGCTCGATTCTATTTGCAAAACCTGGAAGTCAAGAATGTCCTTACTGGTTGAGAATGATGATCCTGTAGCTATAATCATGACTGGCAATTATGATCTTTGGGCGCTTTCTGCAAATCATGTAGAAAAAAATAAAACGATTGAATTACTTACGCAAAATATTATGCGAAGGCAAAAAAAAGATGGTAGTTGGGTAAGTCCTAATTTTCGCCCGCCCCTGGAATATTACACTTTTACTGCTACTGCACTAACGCTTAAAAACATGCAGGCATATGCCGCATCAATATTAAGCAGGGAAGTGGAACAGCGCATGAAAAAAGCAAGTACCTGGCTCTTAAATAATGTACCCGAAGTAAATGAAGAAAAGGCTTTTCAATTGCTTGGTTTAACCTGGTCTAATACAGGAAAGGAATTGATTGCTTCACAGGGAAAAAAACTGCTAGCTTCCCAGCATGCAGATGGCGGATGGTCGCAACTCGATTCGCTGGAAACAGATGCCTACGCAACCGGTCAGAGCTTGTATGCACTTAATCAATCAGGACAATTGCCTGTAACAGCACCCGAATATAAAAAAGGAATTGCTTTTTTATTGCGTACCCAAAAAGAAGATGGATCCTGGCATATTAAAACACGGTCGTACCCGTTTGTGCCTTTTGTGGATAGCGGTTTTCCGCATGATGATGACCAGTTTATTTCTGCAGCTGGCAGTAATTGGGCAACCATGGCTCTTGTGCTGGCAGCAGATACTAAATGAGCTTTTGATGCCTGTATTCCTTAGAACATAAATTAAAATAAAGCATGAGAAACGGGCAAAAAAAAGTGATGTTTTACTGAACACTTCAATTTTTTTCTGCAACAATATAAACCTGCTGATCACCTGCGTGGTATGCTTCCTTGGCAGTTGAATTATAAGTTGCAATAACGCTAAGACCGTGAGATGCTAATAATCTTTTTATTTCACCTAACGTAAACACATAATGTTTAAATGCAGTTTCTTCCTGCTTTCTTTGGTATATAACAGGTTACTTACCAGGTAGCTGTCATTGGCGTGATATATGTTTGTTACTTCCATAGATATATCCCCGATGTTATATACCTTGTTTTTTGCATAAATGGAAAGGTTAGGCAAAATGCTTTCGGCAATCATACCCGAGTTAATTATAAACCTTGCACTTTTATCAAGACTTGCTGCAACCTTTTTAATAAAAAGTTGCATGTGTTCCATTTTGAAATAACCGAAACTATTACCAAGACATACAGCTCCTGAAAATTTTTCATTGAGTTCGATGCTTAATATATTTCCCTGTACTGCGTTGATGTTTAGGTTGTCAGTTGCAATTTGTTGATGAAGGTTTTTCATAAATGTTTCAGAAATATCAACGCCGGTTACAGCAAAACCTCTTTTAGCAAATTCAACTGCATGCCGGCCATAACCACAGGGAACATCAAGGATCTTCTGACCTGGTTGCAGGTTTAATTCATCGATTAAAAAATCAACTTCAGCCTTTGTAAAAGCAGGTGGAATAGCATTTTCCCAGATCTCGCAGGTTAAGCCCTTAAAGAAATCTTCATACCAGTTATCAGGAATGTTGTTTTGCATTTGTAAAATGATTTTCAGGTGTTGTTATGGAAAAGGTAAGATACGAGAATAACAATAGGCTGATGTAAAAACGCAGGGCAAATAGTTTTGCTTGCGTCTGCTCAATAAAGATATACTGCTGAAGGGCTGCGGGATACAAAAGGTGCCGCCTTAGCGGCAGCCCGAAGGGCCTGGCCTTTTGCAGCCCGGTATAAAGATGATAGAGGTTCACTGCCGACAGTCCCATGTGCTACCGTATCCATTCTTCGCGCTGTAATATTTCGATCATTTGTGGATTATGAACTGACCTGGCAGGAAGCCAGGTTTTAATCCGTTCCCTTTTCCAGTAAAGACTTTTTGATCTCCGGGTTTTTACAAAGCGATACCGGTACAAGATTACTCTTACATATTTTGGCGGTTCGCCGGGAAAAGGATTGGATGCAAATAAGCCCAACGTGGCTTTGTCGTTATGCAACAGTTTCCAAATAAGATGAACCGTCCAGGGATAATCTTCGGGAGTTGCCATGGCGGCAAACCAAAGCTGCCAGTCGAGGCGCAACTGGTAGGGCGCAATTTGCGGTGGTCGCTTGTTTGTAAGTACCGGCAATCCCTTGTAGATATAGGGTTCCCAATTCGCTTTGCTGGTGCTATCACGGTCGGCAGTACCCTCAATTACCAGGTTTAAACGCTCCTTGCCTACGGTTCCAAATGCCCCATAAGTATTTACCAGGTCAAAGGGATCGAAGGAGGTATTCATGATTTGTGCCGGCGACAACAAATTAATAGCAGGCCTGATACTGAGTATAGCTATGATGACCGTTACTACCAGGGCGGTACGGCGCATGGGTTTTGAGATAGTTGCGTTTTCAGCAGCATCATTGGCCATGCGAACAAGTTTTTTTGGAAGAATCTTTTTCCAGAAGCCATCATCGAGGCAAGCAAGCGCCGGGATTATAGTGAGCCAGTTTAAAAACGAAAGGTTGCCGCTGAGAATAATATTAAATTGAAACAAAATAATGATCACGCCGGCAATATGGCGGGCAATGCGGGGCCAAAAAACAAACCAGGGTGCAACCAGTTCACCTAGATGATTGAACCATACGCCTGCCTTTAAAACGCTTTGCGGCAAAAAATGAAACCACCTGCTTAAAGGACCTGGGATCGGCTGCGTTTCGAAATGGTAATAAAGCGCACTCGCATCCCGCCAAATTTTATCGCCGCGAAGTTTTATTAATCCGGCACCAAGCATGATACGAAAAATAAGCCAGCGAAATAAAATGATAATGGGCATGGGTGGAGCATAGCGCGGAAATGGACGTGGGTCAAGCAACGGGCAAAGAAAAATGGCGAGAAATCCTGTCTCGGTTAATTGAATTTCCCAGCCATACCCATACCAGAGCTGGCCTACATGAACAATAGACAAGTATAAAAACCAGAGTATAAAAAGGGTAATGGCATTGGCATATCCAATAGCAACCAGGCAACTAAGTATAAACCCGATCCAGGCAACGGCAATTAGCATTTGGTCGGAAGCTGACAACCAAAAAAGAGAAGGGATTCGCCAGAAACCGGCAGCAGGGGACCCTAATGAACGGCTGATCCGATCGAGATATAAGTTAACAGGCGTAAGGCCCTGCGAACCGATCAAAGGAATAAGTTGATTGCTGGCTATTAAAAAGGCGATAGCATATATAATTCCAAGCAAGCGGAGAATTACATATCGTGTAAGCCAGTAAGTTGGCAAGTTGCCAGGCACCCCGGCGACATTATAATTGGTTTGTTTGATGATATCCATCTGCCATCACTTACTTGTGCAATAAACAACTGCAAAAAATAATAGTATTTAAAAATAATATACGAATGATAAAACATATTGACTGCAGAAAAACTTTATTTATGTGTTACTAAACGGCCTCAATATTTTAACGATTTAATATACGTGGTCCTCGACAAGGTAAAAAGAAATTACCCTTTACATCTTAAAAATTAGTTTTACAAATTACACCGGGAGTTCCATTTACAGATGCCTGGCTTTTCAAATAAAAAAGAAAACAAAAATTGACTAAAGAATACGATGCAGTGGTAGTAGGTTCCGGCCCCAACGGTCTGGCAGCAGCTATTGCTTTGCAGCAGGCGGGCATTGAAGTATTAATACTGGAAGGTAAGAACGAGATTGGTGGTGGTTTGCGAACAGCCGAATTAACGTTACCGGACTTTAAACATGATATCTGCTCTGCCATTCACCCAATGGCGATGGCTTCTCCTTTTTTCAAAACATTACCACTGCACCAGCATGGGCTTGAATATATACTTCCACCGGCAGCAGCTGCCCATCCTTTTGATGATGGTTCAGCCGCCCTGCTTACAAATTCGCTATCGGAAACAGCAGCTTTGTTAGGCGAAGATGCGAAGGCCTATCTGCGACTGTTACAACCGGTTGTAACCAACTGGAATGATCTAACGGAAGACCTGTTGGCGCCCTTGCATTTGCCTAAAAACGCTTTGGCTATGGCAGCATTTGGGTTAAAGGCATTACAACCTGCTACACTGCTCGCGAATGCCTTTAAAACAATCAAAGCAAAAGGATTATGGGCGGGTATGGCGGCACACTCTATTCAACCACTTTCCAATATCGCTACATCGGCCATAGGGTTAGTATTGTCGGCCGCAGGGCATACAGGCGGATGGCCAATTCCAAAAGGCGGTTCTGATGCTATTGCCAAAGCACTTGCCTCCTATTTTTTATCTATAGGTGGCAAAATTGAAACCGGTTTTTATGTAACTTCTTTAGAACAACTTCCTGCAAGCAAGGCAGTATTATTTGATGTTACACCAAGCCAGTTATTAACCATTGCAGGGCATCGTTTTTCTTCGATTTACCAATGGCAATTAAAACGATACCGGTATGGTATGGGCGTGTTTAAAATTGACTGGGCACTGGATGCACCCATTCCTTTTACTGCACCGGAATGCAGCCAGGCAGGAACAGTTCATATTGGCAATACCCTGGAAGAAATTGTGGCGGGTGAAAAGCAATCTTCACTAGGCGAACACCCCGAAAATCCTTTTGTTTTGTTGGCGCAGCAAAGCCTGTTTGATGCAAGCCGTGCACCTGCCGGCAAACATACTGCCTGGGCTTACTGTCACGTGCCAAATGGTTCACAAAAAGACAGGACTGAAGTTATTGAAAAGCAAGTGGAAAGATTTGCCCCGGGCTTTCGCGAAAGAATTATTGGACGGCATACCATGAACACATCCCAACTGGAAAGTTATAATCCAAATTATATTGGTGGAGATATAAACGGTGGCATTATCGACATTACGCAATTGTTCACCCGGCCGGCGCTTCGGCCATCTCCCTATCGTACTTCCGCGAAAGGATTATATATCTGTTCTTCTTCAACACCACCCGGAGGTGGCGTACATGGTATGTGCGGCTATCATGCAGCAAACAGGGTATTAAAAGATATATTCAGTAAAATACCGAAAAAAGAGGTCGCCCAGTTATCGTCAGGCCGTAGTCCGTTACATAAATAGAATAAGCTGAAGATCAATCAAAAAATTATAAACAAAGAAATATGTCAATAGAGGGAAAGAATGACGCATTATTAACCAGCAACCCATCTTCACCACAAGTGATCAGGCGATCTTTGTTTGCAGATTGGACCGAAGATATCTGGGCCGTGGCAATTGGCGGCAGTATCATATTTGCTGTTTTACTGATTGCCTTTCTATTACCGGGTTTTGTTTTTGTTGCACCGGTGTTTAAATGGACAAACCTGGCAGACTTAACTGGCAAAGTTCTATCACTGGAAAACCTTGGATTAGTTGGTGTTATCGGTTTAATTTATGCTGCTATTTCAGCAGTGGCTATTGGTGTATCCGGCGGCAGCATTAAAAGATATTTACCGGGCTTTGCGCTCATCTTTGTTTTGGGTATTACCTCCCTGATTATTGCCGGAAATAAGACCATCAATTATTACGGTCTTGAGTACGTGGTATTTGCATTGGTAATAGGTTTATTAATTGGAAACCTTACCAATATTCCTGCCTGGTTAAAAGAAGCTGCCCGTTCAGAATTCTTTATCAAGACCGGTTTGGTAATACTTGGCAGCAGCATTCTTTTCCAGGACATTTTGCAGGCAGGTTTACCAGGCATTTTGCAATCGGTAGTAGTGGTAGCAGTAGTGTGGTTTTTTTCGTTATGGCTTTCGCGTAAGTTAAAAGTAGATGATGAATTTGGTGTGATACTCGCCTCTGCAGTTTCAATATGTGGTGTATCGGCCGCCATCGTTGCAAGTGGTGCCATACAGGGTGATAAAAAGAAACTGAGTTATGTAACCACGCTGGTATTGGTAGTAGCAATCCCGATGATGATTTTGCAACCCTGGTTAATTAAAGTTTTGCATATACAGGAGATAGTGGGTGGTGCCTGGCTCGGTGGCACTTTAGATACAACAGCCTCAGTAACCGCAGCATCGCAATTAGTGGGCCCTATTGCCACTAAAGCCGGCGTGATAGTTAAATTCTCACAGAATGTATTGATAGGATTTGCGGCCCTTCTAATCGCCTCCTGGTGGGCACTAAGAAAAGATGCTTCAAAGGATGCGTTAACTGAAAACAAAGGAGCCGGTATTGTATGGGAGCGCTTTCCAAAATTCGTACTGGGCTTTATAGCTGCTTCTTTAATCTTCTCGTTTTTAATTCCTGCAGAAACAGTAAAACAAACCGCCGGATTTTTAAATGGCCTTCGTACGGTATGGTTTTCACTGGCATTTGTTGCCATTGGATTAGAAGCCCGTTTCAGCGATTTATTCAAAATACAGGGGGGACGCCCCGCATTGGTTTTTATAGGTGCACAAATCTTCAATATCCTTTGGACATTGCTTTGGGCCTGGCTACTTTTTGGTGGCATATTGCTGACAGCCCCAGATTTAAAATAGCAACTAACAAACACCCTTTAATTATAATAAAGCAGGGAATTACAGGTATCAACTGTATACTTTCCCTGCTTTTTTTATTACAAAACAGCTTAAAAATATGCCTGCTTGTAACATGTAAACACAATTATATAACCTTAAAGAAAATCCTTTCTTGCAGGTGTAAAAATATCAACAAGTACACCGGCTTCCATTGCAACAACACCATGAACCAGGTCGGGTGCTACAAAAAAGCAATCACCCGTTTCCAATATTTTTTTATCACCATCAATACTCACTTCAAAACTGCCCGATTCGATATACGAAATCTGCCTGTGAATATGATGATGCAAGTTGCCGATAGCACCCTTTTCAAACCGAACACAAACCATCATCACCTGGTCGTCGTGTCCTAAAATTTTACGTTCCACACCATTGTCAACTTTTTCCCAGGTTATCTCTTCGGATGCTATAAATGGCTTCCCTGTATTCGCTTTCATTAAACAATATTTAAGGTAAAAGTAATTACTGCCATCTCTATAAATCACTAGCGATCACTCGATGATTGATTTGCATTTGAAAAAGAAACCTTTTGATGAATAGAACTCAATACGAGTTCATAATTGTTTCTTGTTTGAAAATGCGACAATTGTTTCTTGAATAATGAAGTGGCATTAAGTAAAAAAAGAAAGGCTAGTTTATAAAAACTTCTTTATATAACTGATATATATTGGCCAGTCAGAAAGAATAGGACCATGGCCGCCGGCGTGCATATAATAACCGAGCGGGTTTAGCAGCAAACTTTTACTACCTGCAGCCGGCATAATATTCGTGCCGGGACCCTCTTTTCCAAACAACCTGTAAACTGGTTCAGCTGCTACTGCCGCCAGAAACTCACCTTTAGGATCAGACCAATAATCGGTATCACCAGTTTGCAACAGTAGTGGCCTGGGTGCCATTAATGCCACCAGCATATGCGCATCCACCGGAGAGGCATTAAAGTCTTTAGCGTATTTGTGCCATTGTGGTGCAAACTGGTAAAAATAGCGGGAAGTATCGCTCATATGTTTGATATTCTCACCATAGTTACGCCGGCTTATAGCGGCACCACCTTCACCTGAGCAACTGGCAATTACCATTTTAAAACGGGTATCGCGGGCACCTGTCCACAACACAGTTTTCCCTAACCTGGATGTGCCTTGCAAGGCTATTCTTTTCGCGTCAATTTGTTTGTCGGTTTCAAAATAATCCATTGCACGGCTCAGCCCCCATGACCAGGCTGAAATAGCACCCCACTCGTTTGCTGCAGGGTAGGTTTCACCGGGTTTCAAATAGTTTCCACGTATACCGTGCTTATAGCCGGTTTTAAAATCAGGTTCAATATCTCCATAATAAACAGTGGCGATCCCAATGCCTTCAGAAATAAAACTGTCGACATTAATTTTAGAAGCAGAGGTAATTTGTGATGCTGGTACTTTTTTACCTTCTTTTGTCCATACTTCACTTTGCTTTACACCCGGATCATTTACTGCATTTACGTTCGCGGAAAAGTTAGCAAGCAATAATAACGGAGTGGGTTTGACGTTGTTTGCAGGGAGGTAAATCAGCAAGTCCATTTTATAGCCGGATGTATCCCCTGTAAAGTATACGGTAACCTGTTTACGAATTGCCCTTCCGTTTAAAACTGGTGTTCCTTTATCGAAAATTTTGAAATGCATGCCTGCTGGCTTTGGTGGCAGTTTTCCAAATTGGTGTTCCTCAAAAAGTTTAACTAACTCGGGTCGGCGTTTTTTCATCCAGCCATTCGAATCAGTAACTTTTTTTCCGTTTTTTAAGGTGAACAAATCGGGGAGTATATAATCGCCGGCCAGCGAATCTTCGTAATTAACAGGAAAGCCCGCTACTACTGTATTAAGATCCTCCTTCTGACCAAAACACATTATTGCTGTTAGCAGCGAAAAAGTACTTAAAAATATATTTTTCATATGCCGTATTCCGGAGTTCACGATTATCTCCGTTTAATTTTTCAATGGATCCCAATTCAAAAAAATATTCTTCAATGTATAAGTTTGTGCTTCGGCATCTGTTAACTGGTATGACCAGGGAACGCGATTGTTTGTATTTGCAGCTATACCAACATTATTATACTCTGCATAAAAAGCCGTTTTTTCATTTAATGGATTGCTCCAATTATTCCAGCCAGCAGCTTTCACCTGCCTATCGAGCTGGCATCGAATAAAAACCGTTTTCGCATACGGACGCCATGGGCGTCCTAAATAAAAAGAGGTATCCGGTGCATCGCCTGTGATTTTGCAATCAAGGAAAACATATCCGAATTTCTTATACTGTGGAGTAGATGCAGCTGTATAAAAACCTGCTCGTTTTCCAAAGAGGGTGCAGCTATCAAATACAGCGGTGGATGAACCAAAAATAAAATCAACAGTCCCTTCGATATAGCAATGATTATAGTACTGACGGCTTTCACGCCCATAAGTATAAAGCGTGTCCTGGAAGCCAAGAAAACGACAATTTTTAAACCTTGCTTTATCCCCTGCAACAGACACCGCAACTGCCTGGCCAACTGGTCCGGCTGTGTTAGAGAAGGTAATATTTTCGGCGGAAAAACCAGGGCCGTAAATATAAAATCCAGCCGATCCCGATGTGCCCTTATCCTCACCAAAAATATTTTTCTTCTGGTTATAATCATCATAAGTAATAATCGTACGATCAACACTTTCGCCAACAAAAGTTACCAGGCTTTTAGATTCTGCCAACACCAATTTTTCCTTGTAAGTACCATTCTTTATAAAAATGGTTGTTTCTTTTTTCCTATAATCAGGTACTGCATTAATAGCATCCTGCACCGTTTTAAAATCACCCGTTCCATCTGCTGCAACTACAAAATCGTATGCGAGATTTTCTATGTTCCTGGTACGTTTGATATGCTTCGATAAACCAAGGTTTAACTGCTGTAAGCCATGAATAGCCAGGTTCGCCATACGCTCAGCTCCTACAGGGCTAAAATGGGTGTCATCAATTTTGCCGGCCGGGTAATTAAGATGGCCAGAATCTACATAATTGAACAAGGTTTTAGATCTTGTGTCGCCCATCTTTACAATAAGCTTTTCAGTCATGCGATGCATATCGATTAAAGGTACTTGCATCGAATCGGCCAGGCTTCTAACGGCATTCGGATATCCGCCGTGTGAATCAGTAAATACACCCTCTTTAAAGCTTCGCCGCATGGTTGGTGTAAGCAATACCGGTATCGCTTTTTTCGCTCTTGTTTCATTTACAAATAGTGCCAGGTTCTTCTTATAATCTACCAGTGAAGTGCCAACACCGGGCTTGTCTGTTTTTTCGTCGTTGTGGCCAAATTCGATAAATACATAATCGCCTTTTTTTAATTTATCTACAACAGCCTGCCACCTTTTTTCAGTGATAAAAGACAAGGTGCTTCTCCCATTCATCGCGGTATTTACGATGGTTACCTTATCATCAAAAAAAGATTTAAACTTCATTCCCCAGCCTGTTTCAGGGTACGCCTTCTCCTGCTTTTCAGCCAAAGTGGAATCACCAATCATATATACCGTAACAGGCTTTGGCTTCACTCCAAATACAAATAGCAAACAAACAAACATCACCACCAGCCTTTTTAAAATCAATAACATCTGTTATACTTGAAATTATTTTGAAATATAGTAGTACCTGGACAAATTATTTGCAGAGCCTGCGGAAAATCTGTTAAATAATTATTGCCGGTAATTAATACTTATGACAATCACTTTACAACCAACAAGCTTTCGAGATACACTTCAATATTCATGTATTCTTTACTTAAAGTGCAAGCAGTTGCGTCATTCGAATTATTTGGATTCAAATGTTTTTTCATTTCCCAAGAGTCCGGAATTCCATCATTATCTGTATCCAATAGTGGTGGTAATGTTTTAAGTTGTGGCCAGGCATTTTTTGAAATTTCATAAGGGGTGCCATGTGGATATCCACCCTGCACATCGACCAGTTTACCGGTTCTTGTTTTTACTTCCCGGATAATGCGTTGATCCATAGCATCTCTCTGGGGAAATACAGCACCAGCGTACTGTAACACCTGGTCATAAGCGTCTTTTGCAGATTGTACTGGTATGTCGATACCTGGAAAAGGGTTGTTTACTTTTGCCATTTCTGCGTCTTCTTTTGTTCCATCCTGCATTACAACACCCAACCAGTTATTTGCTGTGATTGCCGCATTACCATCCATATAATTGCCTCTTAGAAAAAATTTTCCAAAAGGAATTTTGCTGGTCTTGTATGGATTAAGTACCTGTGATTTTACTTTAGGCTTTGTTGATGGGCCGTACTTGTAATAATTATTTGCCAGGTTGTAATTACCACCTTCTCCGGCATATACATTCTTTGATTCCCAGTTATAAATTACATTATTCCTGTAATCTACAAATTCAACAGGCGATGTTCTTATCCCATTAAAACGGGGTGTTCGGCTGGCACAATGGGCATATAAATTATGATGAACAGTAGTATGTGCCCCACCCAGTATACTACCAAAGCCATGCTTTTCAAAATCGGTATCTCCTTTTTCGAAATGATAGGAATAATTTAATGGTTCCGCTATAATATTCCATTGCAACGTGGTACTGTCTCCGGAGTAGATACTGCAAACTTCATCGGTACTCCAACTCATACTGCAATGATCAATCATGATGTTTTTACGTTTTGTACCGCCAAATGCATCATCTCCGCCACCTCCATCCACCATGCCCTTGTTTTGATACCGGTCGCCCATTCTAAAACGCATATACCGGATGATGATGTTATCGCCATCAATGGAAACAGGCTGATCCGCCAGGCAAATGCCGTCGCCGGGTGCTGAATGCCCTGCAATTGTTTTATTGGATTTGATAGAAAGACCAGTCAACAGGTGAATAGTTCCTGATACCCTAAAAACAATAATAGCAGGTTCTTTGGTTTTTACGGCAGCTCTGAAACTACCTTTCCCATCGTTATCCAGGTTCGAAACAATTATAATTTTACCGCCGCGGCCCCCGGTGGTATACTTTCCAAATCCTTCTGCACCTTTGAATGCAATTGGTTGAAAGCCAGGGTTGATTGCCTGGGAATAACCAAAACATGCAAAAAGCATAAAAGATATAAATAGAAGCAATGTCTTTTTCATCGGGTAACAATTGGTAGAATATGCGGGGCTATTCTTCCCTTAACGTCATAACAATATTATAATTATTTAGACGCTGTAAGGGACTATTCAAACCTTGAAAATGCGCAATCGTTGCCAAAAGTTTCGGCAGTTCGTTGTCAAAAAACGCTAACGACAGATCTCTTTATCGTGGCTGATTGAAGCTCAATGATAATTACCGGTAAAAGATTTAAAACAGAAAGTGATTAAAATGACTGTTACTCAAAAGGGTATTTCCAGCCAACTTGATTTCTCACTTCCATCATAGAAAGCTGAAGGTCACTACTTCGGGAATGAGGCATGATGGGACTTTCCAAATGGCCCTCTATGATACAATTGTTTGCATGCTGCATTTCGTAAATAAAGCCATGTGATAAACGACCATCATTAAAAGAATCCACCAGTTGATGATCGTTGTTGTACAAGCGAACTTCCTTTGTTTTCCAGAACTCCGGGATTTCCATGTAACCCAATTCACCACAAATACGGGTCACATTACCAAAGCGGGTAACCATTGATGTTGAAAGGCTTGCCGTTACATCCTCGTATTGAAACAACATTCCAATGGTTTCATCAACACCGGTTTCGGTCAGCTTTCCTGCTGCCAGAATTTTAACCGGTTTTTTACCCGTAAAATAATAAGCTATGGCAATAGGGTAAATGCCAAGATCGAGCAATGCGCCACCCGCCAGGCGGGGGTTATACATTCTACCCTCGGGCTTTTTTTCCATGGTTACTCCAAAGTCGGACTGCAGGTATTTAAGTTGCCCAATCCTACCTTCATCGAGCCAGAGTTTAGCTTTTTGAATGGCGGGTAAAAAATAGCTCCACATAGCTTCCATCAGGAAAACATTATTTGCTTTTGCTATTTTGGCCAGTTGATCAAATTGTTCGGGATTTACGGTAATTGGTTTTTCACAAAGAACCGCCTTGCCATGTTGCAGGCATTGCATCACCTGCTCAAAATGAAAATTGTGGGTTGTGGCAATATAAACGGCATCCACTTCTTTGCTTTCATATAATTCCTGGTAACCGGTAGCCTTCGGTATCCGATGTTCTGAAGCAAACGCCTGCCCCCTGGTACTATCGCTGGAAGCAACTGCGACAAGGCTGGCATTTTCCATGAGTGGAAAATCTTTTACAAAGGATTGCGCAATCTTTCCGGCCCCCAATATTGCCCAGCGAATAGTTTTCATAATACGTATTTGCCTGCCAAGTTAATGGGATAACCGGATTTCTTTTTAATTCACCAGTTGCCGTACCCCAGTCCACTTTCCAAACACTTCCTCTGCCTTATTAAAACGAAAAGAAAAAATACCTGCAAGCTGCCGCTTTACAAAAAGCCAGTTGGCAAAATCGCCAAGGAACCAAAGCGGTAGTTTATAATGTACAATATCGGTCATTTCTACACCGCCTTCAATTGCTTTAAAGTGGTGCTGGTGATGCCACAAACTGTAAGGCCCGAACCGTTGTTCATCCACAAAATACTCATAGTCTTTTACATGGGTTATTTCTGTCATCCAGTAAAGCGGAATGCCTGCCACAGGATGTACTTTATATTCAATTACCTGCCCAGCATACATCCGGTCTCCCTGGTATTGGCTGGTAACTTTAAATCCAAGATTAGCAGGCGTTATATCTTTCAGATTATCGGGACGGCTAAAAAAATCCCAGGCCTGTTCAATGCTTACAGGTAGTTTCTGTATAAATTTTATTGCATACACTTTACTCATATAAATAAATTAAATAGTGGTCCCTTTCATTTTTCTTCTGTTGAAAAAAATAGGATGCTGGCATAACTACAAAACAGGGTTAAAATGGTTGTAGCAGTTATGTCTTAAATAAATGCTATGATTGCAGCGAATGACTGTCGTGCTCCTAAGTTTGCATGCGGCAATTAACCTTTTTGTATTATAGTAAAACCTGTTTTGTAGTTTATTATTCGCTGGAAATGAAGAATTCTTTTTTTGATAGCTATGTTATTCCCGGCAGAATGGGGGCGATCTACCTGCTTTTACTGACCCTGGTGTTTACCAGTTGCGCCAACATTCAATCGCCCATGGGCGGGCCAAAAGACAGCCTTCCGCCAAAGTTAATAAAGGTGGAACCGGCGGAAAACAGTACCAATGTACAAGGAAGTGTTGTCAGGTTTTCTTTTGATGAATATATTTCACTCCAGAACTTAAACGAAAACCTCATCATAAATCCACCCGCTGAAAAGTTTCCAATTATTGTAAGTAAGCTGCGCAATTTATCGGTTAAATTATTGGATACCCTGCAGCCTAATACTACTTATTCCATCAATTTTGGAAATGCGGTTGTAGATGTAAACGAAGGCAATCCTCTAAGAAATTTTAATTATGCCTTTTCCACCGGGCCTTATATCGACAGTCTTGAGATCACAGGCAGCCTGTTAGATGCCGAAACCGGCTTGCCAGACAGTACACAGCTGATCATTTTACATGTTTCGGAAACAGATAGTGCTGTAGCCAAAAAAAAACCGCGTTTTGTAACCCGGCCAAATGGTCGCGGCGTGTTCCGGTTTGACCATTTACCGGCTGGTAATTTCTACATTTTTGCCCTTAAAGATGAAGGGGTGAAACGCTACACAAGCAACCAGATCCCATTTGCTTTTTATGACACAACTGTCGCGGCTGGTAGTTCAGATTCCATTCGATTACGCTCTTTTATTGCTGAAAAGGAACCAGAGAAAAAAACTAAAATAGCTACCCAGCCTGGCCGAACCGATAAGGACAAGAAAGAAGATAAGAAATTGAAATACGTAGTTAGTGCCAGCACCAGTTCACAGGATTTATTAACTCCACTCACGATTGTTTTTGAAAAGAAAATAAAAACCCTGGACACCAGCAAAATTCTTTTAACAGACACCCTACAAAATTTAATTGCCGGTTACCAGGTAAGTATGGATAGCACCGGAACCATACTATCACTTAGTAACAACTGGAAGTACGACGAAAACTACCAGTTGCTGCTTGTAAAGGGATTTGCGGCCGATTCACTTGGAGCCACTACCACCCGAAATGATACCATTTTTTTTAAAAGCAAAGCTGAAAGTGAGTATGGAAATCTAAAGCTCAAGATTTCTGGTGTTGATATGAGCCGTCACCCGGTTTTACAGTTTACAGAAAACAATGCAGTTACTTTTAGTGCCCCGCTTACTGGTAATATTTATACCAATAAGCTGTTTAAACCAGGGCAGTATGCTCTTAGGATTTTATACGACAGCAACCAAAACGGCTTGTGGGATACAGGTAATTACTGGAAAAAAATTCAGCCTGAATTTGTGCTGCCTGTGGAAATGACCATAAGTGTAAAAGCCAACTACGAAAATGAACTCGAGATTAACTTATAATGGACCCTGGCTGTTAATTGTTTAGGCTTTTAGCTTATAACGAGTTCCTTAATTTCGCTCTTGTATGACTTTTTCTTCCACTTTATTGGAAAACGCTGTAAATGAATTTGCCAAACTACCCGGCATTGGAAAAAAAACAGCTTTAAGGTTGGTGCTACACTTATTAAAGCAGGAAGCCAACCAGGTTTCTTTGTTTAGTGAAACAATTGCTGCGATGCGCAGCAATATTAAATTCTGTAGCCGTTGTAATAATGTAAGCGACAGCCAGGTGTGTAATATCTGCGCAAACCCATCCCGCCGGCAATCACTGATTTGCGTGGTGGAAAGCATCCGGGATGTAATGGCAATCGAAGCCACCCAACAGTACAATGGCACTTACCATGTTTTGGGCGGAGTAATATCTCCCCTTGACGGAATTGGCCCCGATCAGTTAAATATTGAAACCCTGGTAGAAAGGGTAAAAACCGGGGAAACAGAGGAATTGATTTTTGCGTTGAATCCGAATATCCAGGGAGATACTACCCTTTACTATATTCAAAAGAAAATTGGACCATCCCCCGTTAAAATCACAACCATTGCCCGGGGAATCGCTTTCGGCGGCGAGCTGGAATATGCTGACGAATTCACTCTTGCCCGCAGCCTTCAAAACCGTATGCCTGTGAGTAATTATATCTAAGGCAAGGCAACCTCCGTTATAATTAAACCGTATACAGCATTAGATTTCCATTCCCGGTAATTTAATCTGTCGACAGAAATGGGGAGACAAAATACGTGCTTAGGCTTATTGCTGATATAGGTTATAGTTCATTAATGGTAATCACGTACTTTTTCACCTGTCAAATTTTTTACTAAAAAGTTAAACAAATCGTAAGATGAAACTATCCGGGAAAATAATTCTGACGGTACTACTGGCTGGATTGATAATTGGCGCTCTTGTATTTTATAAAACCTGGAACAAGCCGCACCGGGATGTGAAGGACGAAACCGCTATATCTGTTACGGCACAATCTATCCTGGAAGCCTATACCACAGATGAACAAAAGGCAAACTCGGTATACCTCGACAAAGCAATTGAAGTAAAGGGAGAAGTAGGTGAAATAACAAAAACACAGCAGGGCAAAACGGTCATATCGTTAAAAACAAAAGATCCGATGGCAGGAATCAGGTGTACCATGAAGGAAGATGCGACTTCAGTGACAACAGGACAAAATGTAGTTATAAAAGGCATTTGTACAGGCTACCTGATGGATGTTACTCTCGTAGATTGTTATGTTGACAGCAACTAAAAAGTGTTTCAAATAATTCAGATGAAAGCAATAAGCATTAACAGTAAAAGTATTCACCTGGTATTTTTTGCATTGATTGGAATGGTGTCATGCACCTATGATAAGTCAGAGCTTGTTTACCCTCCCGACACTACTGTTTGTGACACTCTTGCTATTTCGTATATCAATAACATTGTTCCGATACTTTCTGCCAATTGCTATACCTGCCATAGTACATCTTCTGCGGTGGATGGTGCGGGGCTTAAACTTGACACCTATTCAGCCGTCTCAAACCAGGCAAAGTTTGGACCATTGTTACAGGTTATTGAACATGTGCCCGGTTTTTCATTCATGCCAAAAAATGCCAACAAATTATCACCCTGTAATATCGCCTATATAAGAACCTGGATCAGGAACGGTTCACCCAATAATTAAAATACAATCAATAATTCATGAAGAAAATTGTTTCATTTATAACAGCGGTATTGCTGGTTCAAATTGTCTCAGCCCAAATCTTTTATACAAAAAATGGTTACATCACATTCTATTCTCATACCAGTATAGAAGATATAAAAGCTGAAAATTTTGAAGCTGTCAGCTTTATTGATGCAACAAAAGGAGAGTTACGCTTCCAGGTATTAATAAAAGGTTTTCAGTTTCCAAAAGCAACCATGCAACAGCATTTCAACAATGCTTCGTATATGGATAGTGATAAGTTTCCAAAATCAGAATTCAAGGGAAATATTATCAACCTTAATGCTGTAAATTTTAAAAAAGATGGTATTTATAATATTGATGTAACCGGTGATCTAACCATGCATGGCGTTACTAAAAAAATTACTCAAAAGGGCACTATAACTATTAAAGCAGGCAAGCCATCCGTGAATGCTGTTTTCAAAGTAAAAAGAAGTGATTTTAACATTACCACACCGGGCTTTACTGCTGCCAAAATCGCAGATGAAATAGAAGTAACTGTTAAGTGTGATTACACCCCATACAACCAGTAGTTACGATCGAAAAACCAATCGCCAAAATACTGTATATGATTCAAAATACCAGGCTTACTAAATGGCTTGTTTGCAGTTTGATTTTTGCAATAACAACAAACAGTTTTGCCCAAACCACCGATATAGACTCATTGATTATAACCGAAACAAAAACGGATACCCTGGTAGAAACGGGCAAAGCCATTTCTACCTTCAAAAGTACCCGGGCAGGCAATGGACATAGTATAGAAACCCTACCAGCTAAAGTAATGGATATTAAAATTCAACACCGTTTTGGATATGTAAGTGATGGCTGGAAACAATTTTTTGGCCTTGATAATGCCACCGTTCGTATTGGAGCTGATTATGGTATTACAAACCGCTTTATGGTTGGCGCCGGCCGTGCAACTTATGGCAAGCAATGGGATGTGTTTGCGAAGTATAAAATATTGGAACAACAATCTGGCAACAAAAACATACCCATTTCTTTGTCCTTACTCGGATCGGTAATGTTACAATCGATGCCTGCTCCTGATAGTATAAAAGACAAACAAAATTTTAGTGATCGTTTTTATTATGCGGGACAACTTATTATCGCCAGGAAATTCAATAAGGCTTTATCATTACAACTAATGCCAACTATTGTGCATTATAACATTGTTCCTTTGGCAACAGATCCAAATGATATAATATCAATAGGCGCTGCTTTGAGTACAAAAATCAGTAAAAATGCCAGCCTCGTACTTGAATATTATTACAATTTACCTTCAAATAAATTCGACAATACACAAAACTCCCTGTCTGTTGGAATTGATATAGAAACTGCCGGACACGTATTTCAAATGCTGTTTACAAATGGCGTTGGTATTGCAGAACGACCATTTATTACTGAAACAACAGGCAAATTTTTCGATGGTGATATTAGCCTGGGTTTCAATATCAGCAGGGCATTTCAATTGGGATCAAAAAATAAAAAGAAAAGCTGGTAATAGCATTGTTATTAAAAATATTTGGGGTTTTTAGGTTTAATGGCCATGGCGAAAGCTGTGGCTTTTTGTTTGCTTTTATGTTAATGAAAGCAGCTTATACACTCAAACCGCTTTTATTGTAAATTTGCCACCGCAGGTGGATTTGTTTATTGTTCAGCCTGTTGCCGTGTTTGTTCATAATAACCTGAAACTCACGGATGATAATACTTTTTTTAACTGAACTAATAAACGAACAAAGCAATCGCCTACCGGCCTGTTTTATCCGTTTATCAGTTCCCAAAGCAATTTTATTGAGATGAATAAAAGCATTTATGATTGCTTGCAGGAGCGCATATTAGTAATTGATGGCGCCATGGGCACCATGATTCAGCGGCATAAATTAGAAGAACCCGATTATCGCGGCGAGCAATACAAAAACTGGCATACTGATGTAAAAGGTAATAATGACCTGCTAAGCATTACGCAACCTGCTATTATCGAAGGTATCCACAAACAATATCTCGAAGCAGGTGCCGATATTATCGAAACCAATACGTTTAGCAGCACCGTAATTGCTCAGGCCGATTATGATATGCAGGCTGTGGCCTATCAAATGAACCTTGCCTCGGCCAGGTGTGCACGTAATGCCGCAGATGAATACACGGCAAAAGATCCTTCTAAACCAAGGTTTGTGGCCGGTGCCATCGGACCGATGAATAAAACGTTGTCCCTGTCTCCTGATGTAAATAATCCCGGGTTTAGAGCAGTTAGTTTCGATGAAGTTGCCGACGCTTATTATGACCAGGTAAAGGCTTTACACGAGGGCGGTGTTGACCTTTTATTAATAGAAACCATCTTTGATACGCTGAATGCCAAAGCGGCAATTTATGCGGTCAAGAAATACTTCAGGGATATAAAGAAAGAACCGTTACCCGTAATGATCAGCGGCACCATTACCGATGCCAGCGGACGAACCCTAAGCGGGCAAACATTGGAAGCTTTTTATGTGAGTGTTATGCATGCCAAACCCCTGAGTGTTGGACTTAACTGTGCGCTTGGTGCGCAGGAAATGCGCAGCCATATAGAAGAACTAAGTGAAATAGCCAGTTGTTATACTTCGGCTTATCCAAACGCAGGCTTACCGAATGCCATGGGCGAGTATGATGAGCAACCACATGAAACAGCGCATTTTATTGAAGAATGGGCCAAACAAGGTTTTGTAAATATTGTAGGTGGTTGTTGTGGTACAACACCAGATCACATTAAGCATATAGCTGATAATGTAAGAAGCCTGAAACCAAGAAGTATACCGGTACTGGAAGAAGTTTTCTAAAAGACGATTCAATAACATTTGGCAAAAAAAGCAACTATATCATTATTTAGCAGTATCCGGAAGATCATTGATGACACCCGGAAAGATATTTACCGAACCACCAATTATAAAATGGTTACGGCTTATTATTTTATTGGCAAGCTGATTGTGGAAAATGAGCAGCAGGGCAACGAAAAAGCTGGTTACGCTGCAAGTACATTACAAATTTTATCCGACCAGTTAAATGAAATATACACCCGTGGTTTCTCTGTAGATAATCTTGAAAATATGCGACGTTTTTACCTGGCATACGCAATTTCCGAGACGACTTCTCGGAAATCTAAGCAGGTGCAGCAAGGGTTTCAGGGCAAGGGAAGCAAAAAAAACGATAGTTCAATTTCCGAGATGATTTCTCGGAAATTGCCTGAATCAACGCCCGTTTTTAATCTCAGCTTTTCTCATTACGTGTTTTTATCACGGATAGAAACCCTCCCTGGAAGAAAATTTTATGAAATAGAAACTACCAGCGAGAACTGGAGTTTGGAAGAACTAAAACGCCAGTACAATGCATCATTATATGAGCGATTGGTACTTAGTAGAAATAAGAAAAAAGTAAAAGCACTCAGTAAGGAAGGACATGTAATCGCTAAAGCAGCAGATGCTATTAAGGACCCCTATGTTCTTGAATTTTTAGGTTTAAAACAACAGGCCATGTATAGCGAAAATGACCTGGAACAAGCCCTGATAGATAAGCTCGAATCTTTTTTAAGTGAACTTGGAAAGGGATTTCTTTTTGTCGGTCGCCAATACCGCATTACTATCGAAGAAGATCATCATCATATAGACCTGGTTTTCTATCACCGCATCTTACGTTGTTTTGTTTTACTTGATTTAAAACTGGGAGATCTTAAAGCGGACGACCTTGGTCAGATGCAGTTGTATGTCGGTTACTTTGATGAAAAAATAAAAGAAGCAGCTGAAAACAAAACAATTGGGATTGTGCTTTGCAAGAACAAAAAAGAAAGCATTGTAAAATTTACTTTACCTAAAGACAACAAACAAATATTTACCAGCAAATACAAAACGTATTTACCTGCCAAAGAAGAACTTCAAATGCTGATGGAGCCAGGAGAATCCTATTATCCCGGCATAAAATAATAACATGAATACGATTAAACCATACCTGCGTTTATCCGGCCTTGAACCATTAATTGTAAGGCCCGAAACAAACTTTGTAAACATCGGTGAACGGACCAACGTAACCGGAAGTAAAAAGTTTGCAAGGCTTATACGCGAGGGTAGTTATGAGGCAGCTTTAAGCGTGGCCCGTCAACAGGTAGAAAGCGGCGCACAGGTGCTGGATGTAAATATGGATGATGCCTTGCTGGATGGCAAACAAGCCATGGTAACTTTCCTCAATTTGCTGCAGGCAGAGCCTGATATTGCAAAGATCCCTATCATGATAGACTCTTCGAAGTTTGAGATCATTGAAGCGGGTTTAAAATGCGTACAGGGGCGTTGCATTGTAAACTCTATATCCATGAAGGAAGGTGAAGAAAAGTTTATTGAACAGGCTTTTATCTGCAAAAGTTTTGGTGCCGCCATTATCGTAATGGCGTTTGATGAAGTTGGCCAGGCAGATACAAAAGAACGCAAGGTTCAAATTTGCCATCGTGCCTATAAAATCCTAACCGAACAGGTGGGATACGATCCACAGGATATCATCTTCGATCCAAACATTTTTGCGGTTGCCACCGGCATCGAAGAACACAATAATTATGCAGTAGATTTTATTGAAGCAACAAGGGAAATAAAACAATTAATGCCACTGACAAAAGTGAGTGGCGGTGTATCCAATGTCTCTTTCTCTTTCCGTGGCAACGACCATGTAAGAGAGGCCATACACAGCGTGTTCTTATACTACGCTATAAAAGCAGGTATGGATATGGGTATTGTAAATGCCGGCCAGCTGGTTATTTACGATGAAATTGAACCAACCTTAAAACAACTTTGCGAGGATGTATTACTCAATCGCAACAACGATGATAATGGAGCTACGGAGAAATTGATTGTTTTTGCAGAAACCGTAAAAGCCAAAGGGAAAGTTGAGGTAAAAGACGAGAAATGGCGCAATAACCCAATCGAAGAAAGACTGAAACATGCTTTGGTAAATGGAATCACAGATTATATTGACACAGATACGGAAGAAGCCCGCCAGAAATATCCAAAACCACTTGATGTAATTGAAGGGCCATTAATGGATGGCATGAATGTGGTCGGAGATTTGTTTGGTGCCGGAAAAATGTTTTTACCACAGGTTGTAAAAAGTGCACGAGTGATGAAGAAAAGTGTTGCCATACTTACTCCCTATATCGAACAGGAAAAGGAAGATCGTAAGCGGGCGCATGAGGCTGCAGGAACAGAAAATACGGAGAGCGCCGGAGCAGCAAAAATATTACTGGCAACGGTTAAAGGTGATGTACATGATATTGGTAAAAACATTGTAGGAGTAGTACTTGGATGCAATGGCTATGATGTGATAGATCTTGGGGTAATGGTGGCTACAGACAAAATCCTGGAAACTGCCTTAAAAGAAAAGGTTGATATTATTGGTCTAAGCGGCTTAATTACCCCATCACTCGATGAAATGGTGCACGTGGCAAAAGAGATGAAACGCCGCGGTATGAAACAACCCCTTTTGATTGGTGGTGCTACTACCAGTCGCATGCATACAGCAGTAAAAATTGCACCTGAATATGAAGACGGTGTAGTGCATGTGCTGGATGCAAGCCGAAGCGTAACTGTTGCCGGCAACCTGTTAAACGGCGAGCAAAAACCCGACTTTCTTTCTGGACTGCAAACCGAATACAATAAGCTGCGCGAAAACTTTGCCAGTAAAAAATCAACCAAAGATTTTTTGCCATTTGCTGAAGCACAAAAAAACATTGTTACGATAGACTGGAACAATTACATTCCGGTAAAACCTATTGTAGAAGGTGTAAAAGGTTTTCCTGATGTACCGTTAGATGAATTACGTCCTTATATCGACTGGAAACCATTTTTTATTGCCTGGGAAATGCATGGCAACTTTCCTGATATTTTAACTGATAAAGTTGTTGGTATAGAAGCAACAAAATTGTACAAAGATGCCAATGCTTTGCTGGATAAAATGATTACTGAAAAATGGCTAAAAGCATCTGGAGTTATCGGTTTTTGGGAAGCGGCAACTATAGCGCCTGATACTATTGAAGTGAAAGATACTAATGCAGTCTTCCACCTGGAATCTTTAAGGCAGCAAAGTAAAAAAGCACCGGGACAACCTAATTTTTCGTTAGCCGATTTTATCGCACCCGCTACAACTGGTATCAAAGATTTCATTGGTGCGTTTGCAGTAACCATTCATGGCATTGAACAACATATCAAAGCCTTCGAAGCAGCTTTTGATGATTACAACAAAATAATGTTACAAGCTTTGGCCGACAGGTTAGCCGAGGCTTTTGCAGAATACCTGCATGCAAAAACACGTAAAGAATATTGGGGCTATGTAAAAGAGGAAACGCTAACCAATGAAGAACTGATCAAAGAAAAATACATGGGAATAAGGCCCGCGCCGGGTTATCCTGCCTGCCCCGATCATACAGAGAAATACAAATTATTTGAATTGCTGCAGGTAACAGAACATACCGGTATAACGTTAACGGAATCACTTGCAATGTACCCTGCTTCCTCTGTATGCGGCTGGTATTTTAGTCACCCGCAAAGCCAATATTTTGGAGTAGGTAAAATACAACGTGATCAATTGGAGGATTATGCAAAAAGAAAAGGACTGTCATTATACGATGCAGAAAGATGGTTGAGACCAGCGCTGGATTAGACTTACCTGAATACATTTAAAAGCATCCCGTTTAACAAAACGGAATACTTTTTATTTTATAATTTATCGGGGAATAAAGGTTATTTCGAACTCAAGTCTTCGCGAAATGATAACAGTTCTGACCATTGCTTGCTGATAGCTTTGCGGTATTGCTCTAAAAAATCTGTATAGCCATCAGCGCCGTTTGCTTTGATAAACCTATCCTTCATATTACCGCGGAGCAACATTGTTCCTGCATCTTTCTCTTTCAACCCTTGTTTGTATCTTGTTACAATAGCATATTGAGGTTCTCCCGAGGAATTGGCATTATACACCGCTACAGCTTCCTTTTCATTAATCCATATTTTTTTCAGCAAAACAACGATGTCTTCGGTGGCACTGGCATAGCCGGGATTATAAAAAATATGATTGATACTAATCCATTTGGAATAGTCGGTTAATGCTACATTACTTAATTGTTCATTAAAGGCCAGGTAGTCTGAACTGCCCTGCTGAATTATAAAAGGCGCTATTGACTTATTCCAGTCTCCCATATGATCTGCTCCAAGATCACCTCTATGGTCAAACTCGTCCCAGGTATTAGGGCCTTCTATAATCATAAAACCTCCGAAATCAGGACCACTCTCTACCTGGTACACCCGCCATTTCCACGTTCCGGAATGAAACTTTTGGGCATGATTGGCGAGGGCTTTTTCAAACTCAGCTACTTTATCAACTTTTGGAAAAACACGCTGAACTGACAATACATTCCTGGTTTGTGCAAAACCAATAAAAGGAAAAAGGAAGAGGGCTAAAACAATCTTTCTCATACAAATTATTTAATTGATGATTTAAAATTGAATCAGCATAGTACAAGGGCATACTAATGTAATTGAATATTTGTCAAGAAGCAATATTTAAATTATAAAAATGATTAATGCAATTAAGTGTCAATCAAAAGTATTGAATGCTTCAGTTTAGTGATTAAGAAGCAGCCTTACGCGACTTTCTTTATATAGAATGCAATCGAATACATTATATAGAATGAAGCGGATGTTTTAAATTAAAAATGGTCTCAACCCTCTGAATTTTAAATATAAATTCGGGATTAGTTTCCTCGATATCGCAAATTATATACCTAAGGAAGAATGAAAATGAAAAGAGAAAATCATGTTACCTAAAGTAAATAAGGCTGGAACTGGTTATTGGAAATTGACTGGCTTGATACTATTATCTAATTAGTGTAATCGTTCCTTTGAATGTAAATATTTCCCCGGATTTACATTCTACATCCAACATATACACATAGCTGTTACTTCCTAAAGGTTCGCCCTTATAAGTTCCATCCCAACTACTGTTTCTATCATTAGGACTTACATCTTTTCTCTCAAAAATTGCTTTACCCCAACGATCATAAATAGCGAGGCGTTTTATGAAAATGCCACTGCCATTGATTGTAAAACGATCATTCAGGTTATCACCGTTTGGTGTAAAACCGGTTGGAATATAAACCAGTTCTTTGCCGCATATCATTTCGATCCTGATAGTATCCCGGGCTATACATCCCACTCCATTAGTAACGGTAACAACATACACCATATCGGTTACCGGTTTGCTGGTTGGAGATGCGCAATCAGTACATTGAAGATATCGGCCGGGTTGCCAGCTCCATTTAATTACGTCGTTGCTGCTGGTGGTTGAAAGTTTCACTTCCTGCCCTGCTACAATTCGTACATCAGGTCCACCATTAATAGTAGGTAGCTGACCTACATTTAAAGTGACAGCTGCAGAATCGGTAAAACAATTATAGCTGTCTGAACCTACCACCTTGTAAATTCCGGATGAAGATGGCAAAACAACAGGATTTGCAACATTTGAAGTAAATCCATTGCCGCTCCATTGATAATTTGTAGCACCAGTCGCTAATAATTGTATTGGGTTTCCGGCACAGGTAAATACCGGGGTCTGCACTTTTAATTCAAATGGATTAACAACTTCCATCAAAATGGAATCCCTTGTAATGCAACCAACAGAATCAGAAACTGAAGCGATGTACGTAGTATTTTTCGTTGGCCTTATAATAGCACTATAACCCCCATTAATTAACTGATTAACAGCCGGTGTCCATGTGATTGAAGTTCCGCCATTTGCCATTAACAATGCGGTATCTCCTTCGCAAACATAAGGTTTACTGGAACTTACCGATAATTGAGGTTTTCCATTTACATTCAACTGGTAACGTGCGGTATCCTGGCAAAAACCATTACTTACTATCAAAGAAACGGGCTGCTGGCCTGCGCTCGTATATACCAAAGCCCCGGGATTGCGTTGGTTAGAGGTAACATTATTGCCCAGTTGCCAACTCCATTGCAAACTATCAGCGTAGGGAATAGCATTCCCTTTAAAATTAACGCTGTCGTTTATACACACTAGCGAAGGAGCACTTATGCCAGCAAGTACACCGGGTTTTACTTCCACCAAAGTAACATTTTCAACTTTGCAACCATAAAGAGAAGTGGTTTGCAAGTTTACCTCGTGCGATCCCGTTTTAAAGAAATTATAAGTGACAGTTGAAGTAGTTATCTGCTCGCCGGGATAAAGATCAGAAGACCAGAAGTATTTAATAGCTGTGTTGAGTTTCTCTTTTGATAAACTGTACAAGTCTGCTGTAAACCGTACCCTGCCAGAATCACACATAACAGCAGGAGGGTTGGGATTTATTATAAATGAAAGAGAATCAACAATAATCTTCCTGGCTAACTGGGAGGTAGCACTGCAGCCACCACTATCTACCAATATAAGCGCAGGGGTATAAACGCCGGGATTACTGTACAAATAAGTTACTGTTGTGTCTTTAGTACTCAGTAAAGTGCCATCTCCAAAGTCCCAATTAAAACTTGCCGAATTATAAGTGTTCGCATTAAACTTCACTCTCAGTGAATCACAGGCATAAGAGGTATCTGCTTTTATTTCGGCGTAGGGGCCTTTCACCTCGATAACCTGGGAAACGCTGTCAACCCTTCCCGACGCATCGTAGCTATAATGTACTACCCTGAATAAACCTGAATTCGTATAAATATGCGATACTTCAAGATCATTACCAGCTTCGCCTCCGTCACCAAATACCCACCGAACACGATCGGCATTGATGGATTCACTTTTAAAATTAATGATAGCAGGCGGGCAATTGTTGATATCAGTGTACGAGATATTATAGTTAAAAAAGCTTTGAACCTTTTTAACTTCAATAATTTTTTGAGCTGTATCCGTGCACCCTGAGCCCAGGTTTTTTGTAATCAGCATTACTTTATGATTTCCTTCCTTTTCAAAAAGAAAAGAGGGATTTTCTTCAGTAGAAACAGAGCCATCACTAAAACGCCACAACAGCTCACTATTTTCAAAATACAAAGAAGTATTAGTGAAATTCACGGTACTGTTTACCAAAATATCTGTGGCAGAAGCTGAAAAGTCGGCAGCGGGGCCAGTTATTGTAATAAGGTGTGCACTATCGGCGGGTGTTTGATAGCTGCAACCGCTTGCATCGGTAACCCGAAGAGCTAGCTGGTATACTCCCGGCAACTTATACAGGTGTGTTACTTTGTTTCCATTTGTTGCTGTTTCTGAAGTGCTGTCGCCATAAAACCACTCCCACTTAACTATCGACGACGAAGGACCTGCCCGTGAAGTATCTGTTAACACAACAGGCGTTTTAAAACATTTTGTGGCAGTGAAAGTAAATCCGGCAACTGGCCCTGAGATTCTTAAGGGAATAAAATTGCTGGTATCCTGGCAGCCAAAATAATGGGATGTTGTAATGAGGCGGATACTTTCTTTACCCGATTCGAGACCTTTGACCGGGGTGCGAAAGGATGTCGTCCAATCACCGGGATCTAAAACTACATTGCTGTTGGTTAGATCGCCAAACTGCAATTTGGTTATTTCATATGGCCGGGAACTATCTGGTAAAGGGTGGGTTTCATAACCCGAAAGGGAAAGAAAAGGAGAATCACTTGTACAAACGGCGGTTACATCACCTGCCAGGGTTGGGTTCTGCTTCAACAAAACATACACGTCAATCGAATCAGTAATTTCACAGTCGCCATTTGTGGCTGTAAGTCTTACATTATAACTTCCACTTTGTGAATAGCTATGCTGAACCGATGGTTTAAATGTGGCATATTGCTGCGTATTACCATCACCGAAATCCCATTTCCAGCTGGTAGACTCTTGTGTTGTATCCGTAAAAACTACCAATCCCCTGTCACCCGCACAAGTATTTACAACCGATTTTATCTTTGGAAACGGAGGTAATATCCGCACATATCTCAACTTGGTAACGGTGTCGCGGCAAGAACCAGACTGCATCACCAGGCCAATGGTATAAACACCGGTTTTCTGAAAACGATAGGTGAAGGGATCGGGGGTCAGCGAATACATAGCCCTTTCGCCATTTATCAACCAGATATAATCCCGGTTTGGTAAGAAAACAGTTGGCGAAAAAACAACCGGTGAATTACCGCAAATCACTGTATCCGGAGAAACAGTAAAGTCGAAGGGCTGAATATTTGTGACAAAAATGCTGTCAAAAGTCAATGTTCCCTTACAGCCTGTTTTTGTCACGTAATCAAGTAAAACCTGGTAACTGCCCAGGTTATTGTAAACTACCGATGGTTCGGGATTAGTAGAAGTAGTGCCATTACCAAGATTCCACGAAAACTTTACGATCTCATTCGATGGGGTAGTGCTAAAAGTTACGGCCAGGCCCGGGCACCCCCTGTTTTGAGAAAGTGCGGGTGAACTGGATTTTTTTATAACTACTGCAATACTGGTATTGTAATAGCTAATGTTTTTGGTGATGCTGCTGCTGCATCCTTCCTTGTTGGTTACCATAAGACCAATCTTGTCGGTTCCAGGTTCGGTAAAGATTTTTGAAGCTGATTGGGCCGAATCAAAAACGGTAGAATTATTCTGGTATCTCCAAACCCATTTTACAACATCTTTTGTGGTATCAGTAAAAGTAAATGTAACTGGAAGCAAACAGGCACTATCTGATGCGGCAAGGAAACCTTTCAATAGCGGAGGAGAACCAACAGTTACAATTTTCGAAATTGTTTTCGTACAGTTTAGATGCGTAGCTGTCAGTTTGATGGTATAATCGCCGGCAGCTGGAAACCGGTAGCTCAGGTTACCGGAGTTATTTGCTGGAACGGGGACATTGTCAACGCTCCATTCTATTTTTTCGAAAGGCCTGGTCGTTTTATTCCCAAAAGTTACATTCTGGCCAACACAGGTAGCTGCCGGCAATGAGAAATCAGCAGTAAAGGTCCCGACATTAACAACCATCGATTTCGATTTTCCGGAACAACCAGCCCTGTTTGTTGTTAGCAATTTTACTGTATAACTCCCGGAAGAATCATAAATATGCGAAGGATTTTTATTAGTACTCGTAGCTCCATCTCCAAAATCCCAGGAATAACTCAGCACCCCATCACCTGTACTCGTATTGGTAAAATTCACAGTACTGCCGGGATTACATAAAAATGTTTCCGAAGCAGTGAAATCGGCAATAACGGCTTGCTGAACCTCTATTATATTAGGTTTGTCAACGGTTGTATAACATCCAAAGCTATTGATTACAGTAAGGCTAACAGGAGGCTTTTGCGGAACAGTGTACACATGTGTTACTGTTCCCTGGTCTTTAGTGCTAAAAGTATTTCCATCACCGAAATCCCATAAATAGTTTGAAATAGTGCCGTCGCCTGCTGACACTACGCTGGTTAGCTTTACATTCAACGGTACACACCCTATATTTGGGTTAGCAGTAAAATTTATTACAGGTTTTTTATAAACGGTAACTTTTTTACTTATTGTAGACTTAATTCCTCCATCTGAGGCAGTTAGTGTTACTGTATAAGTTTCTTCAGCAGAATAGGTGGCTCCCGGGTTTACCAATGTGGAAATGTTACCGTTACCAAGATCCCATTCATAAACAACGTTTTGAGAAGCTCCGGCAGTGCTGTTTGTGAAACGAACTTCAAGCGGAGAACAACCGCTGGGCTTATCTATGGAAAAATTAGCCTGCAGTTGTGCATTGCCAACATGGAATATGGACACCAAAAAGACTACTATCAATAACCTTTTTATCATCTACAGGAATAAACAGTTATAGGAATGTTCAGGGAGGTTCAAGGATTTTAATTAAAACATCAGGCCATGACATTCATTTCTTATTGTTAAGCTTAAAACTAAATGAAATCATTCTAAATAACTGTTAATCAAATAAAAGCAGGCATCTGCCAAATTTTAATTTAAACGTTATTCGCAAGCTTATCAATAAATAGAAGACATGAAAAATGCAGATTAAGTTGCATTGACCGGTGCTGTTCGGTCTAATGATTAAACTATATTGATCAGTCCGTTGAAACACCTCTATTTAATAACGTTTATTATCGGATATTAATATTTTTCCTGTAAATCCATCCAAGCATAGTATTTATACATTCTCATTAACTAATCATTTGCTCTTTACAGTCTTTTAAACTATGGCACAACTCTTTGAAATTTTGCAGATCAGGGATATCGTTTTGAAAAACCGTGTTGTTGTTTCACCCATGTGCGAATACTCAAGCGTAGACGGGTATGCAAACGACTGGCACCTTGTACATCTCGGTAGCCGGGCTGTAGGAGGAGCCGCTCTGGTTTTTACTGAAGCTGCTGCTGTTTCGCCTGAAGCAAGAATAACACCGGATGATCTGGGAATTTGGGAGCCGGGTCATGTAAACTTTCTGAAACGAATCACCAGCTTTATCGAAAAGCAGGGGTCTGTAGCTGGTATTCAATTGGCACACGCCGGAAGAAAAGCAAGTCATCACAGCCCATGGAAATCCGGCAAATTTTTATCGGAACAGGAAGGTGCCTGGCTTACCGTAGCGCCCAGTGCTGTTTCGTATAAGCAAGGCGAGCCACTGCCCAAGGAGATGGACATCACAGATATTCAAACTGTGATCCAGGATTTCGTAACCAGTGCTGAACTGGCACTTTCAGCAGGTTTTAAGATTGTTGAAATTCATGCCGCTCATGGTTACTTGCTGCACTCCTTTTTGTCACCTCTGAGTAATAAAAGAACAGATGACTATGGAGGCACATTTGACAACCGGGTAAGAATATTAAAAGAAGTGGTGAGTGCCGTTAGAAATGTTTGGCCTGCCAACCTGCCCTTATTTGTTAGAATATCTGCAACTGATTGGGTACCGGGCGGGTGGACAATCGAAGATTCTGTTAAGCTGGCAAAAGAATTGCTGATTTTGGGTACAGACCTTATCGATTGTTCCAGTGGAGGAAACAGCCCCCTGCAGCAAATACCCGTTAGTCCCTTGTACCAGGTTCCATTTGCTGAGCAAGTTAAAAACGAAACAGGAATATTGACTGGTGCAGTAGGTCTTATAACCAATGTACAGCAGGCAGATGCCATCTTAAGTAGTGGTCGTGCCGACCTGATCTTTTTTGCCAGGCAATTGTTACGGGATCCGTATTTTGCTTTACATGCAGCTAAGGAATTGGAAATAGAAATAGAATGGCCGGTTCAATATATGCGTGCTAAAACCTAAGCGCAAAACCGCATTCTGATATTACAACAAGATCTAAATACCGCTAGTACCTGGAAAACCTGTATTTATAAGACCTGGAATTTATTTGTCCGTCAAGCGTTGTTGCAAACGGGGCATAAAAAAATGGCTGGTAACTAACCGGCCATTTAGTAATTGTTTTGGGTAGGAATTATTCGCTATTTTTTCCACCTTGCTGGCGTGCATTGTTTTTACTGTTTCGGCCACGGCTTTCTCCTCCTTTTCTTCCAGCTTCACGTGCTTCTTCCGAAGTAAATTCATGCGCATTGCCACTTGCATGGGCAGCTCTTCCACCTTCACTTGCAATCTCTCTCTGCCTTGCAGGATCCATCGATGCGAAGCCACGATTCGACGTATTGCCACGTGGTTTTTCTTTGTTACCCGGGTTTTGGGTGCCAGTACGGTCTTCTTTTGTGTTTGCCATAATTTAAGTTTTTGAGTTTGTAGCCAATACATAGAAAATGTATGCCAACAATGACACAAGCATAAACAGGCGGATTTGTTGGGGCAATTGTCAATTATTGTCCAGAAAATTCAACAGTATTTTACCTGATCAAAAACAGTGCAAATTTCTGAAGTGTCTCCAGTTTTCAAAAATATATTTTAAGCTCAACCTTTGACGTGTATTCCAGCTACATGTTAAACGCTGCATAGTAGGCGGAACCAAGCAGTGGGGCTTTTTCATTTGTCATCACGTATACCGGAACCTGGGCAAGCAAAGCCTTCATTCGCCCGCTTTTCTGAAACATATCCTGCCACACAGCGGGATCGAGTAAGCTGATATTTTTTGCCGCTATGCCTCCGGCCAAATAAAGTCCGCCGGTGGCTTTCAATTTCAAAATCATATTTGCACCTTCAATGGCCAGGTACCTATTGAACATATCCATCGCTTCCATACAAACCGGGCAGGTTTTTTCTATGGCAGCTTTACTTATCATGGCAGGTTTGTCATTATGCAAAATTTGTTCGGCTAACCAGCCCGGTACAGGCTTGTGTTCTATCTCTGTAAGAAACTCCCAAATCGTAAAAATTCCTGTGCCACTCAACAATCTCTCCCAGCTAACCCGCTGATGACGCTTACGCAGAAAATTTAAAACCGCTATATCCTGGTCGTTTCGCGGGGCGAAATCACAATGACCACCTTCCGTTGCAAATGGATGATAATTTTGGCCGTCAAAAAACAATCCCGCTTCGCCTAAACCAGTACCTGCAGCAATAATGGCAATATTACCGGAGCCCATTGATTCACCCTTTTGTATAAGACCCAACTCGCCTGGCTGGGTTGCGGCAAGGCCATAAGCTGTTGCCTCAAGGTCATTTAAAATAGCTACCGGGCAGCTGAATAGCGCACTGATCTCTGCGCTGTCTATCTGCCAGGTGAGATTGGTAAATTTTACGCGACCCTGTATCACCGGCCCGGCAACCGATAAGCAAATTTTTGCCGGTGAAGGCTGACCGTCCAGGAATTTTGAAATAATGCTAGTAAATGAATCATGGTCCTTACTTACAAACCTTTCCTCTTTTATTACTTCAATACCTGCAGCCGTAAACAGGCAAAGCAACATATTGGCTTTTGTACCGCCAATATCTCCGGCCAATACCATCTGCGTGGTATTTCGCGCCAGGTGAAAATTTTTGAAAGCAATAGGAAGGTATAGTTGTGAAGCAATAGTCATAGCAGGCAATTTAAGATTAAAAGATACGCTAATGTTAAGTAGAATTACAACTGTTGTTCATTCATAACCTTACAGTTAGCGAAAGTATAGCCTGCATTTAATATCGGGTGTTTTCATTTTAAAATTATAAAAGCACTGCCGGTGCAGTGCTTTTGGATTGCAGCAATAGTATACTGCTATTTTATCTGGGTTTTATTCATCATCACTTCTTTTACGACCGCCGGATCCCCCACTTTTTCCAGTTGATGATGATTTCGAAGAATTACTTCCTTTAGAGGAAGTAGATTTACCTTCGGAACTACTCTTGCCGCCTTTTTGAGACGAAGACGAAGTACCTTTTTTGTCTGAATTCTGGGTTGCCATAGTTGCATTTTTAAAGTTAAATAATGCATTAAAAATTTACAAAACTGTGCCAGCCAAATTTTGTTTTAAAAACAAAAGATCATGGCAAAACAGCAATAGGAAATCTTTTTTCTATAACAGGTAAATCATTCCAACCAACGGTTTTCAGCTTTGCTTTTATTATACCAGATACGACTACAGTGGGCTGTATTTAGCAACTTTTAATCTATGGGGTTTAGTCGCACATGCTGCTATTTTCTTAACAACTCTTCTTATTAAAAATGTTATTAAACTAATACACAAATATTTATGATTTGATATAGGTACAGGGCAACCGACAAAATTGCAAACTGGTCGGTAAATCTTAGCAGCAAGCATGTTTCGAATCAATTAGAAAAGATTTTCAATAGGAGATCCGGCTGCAAAAATCAAGGCAATTATTCATAGAATTCTTTTGGAATAACTACAAGGTATTACTGGGTATATCATTCCACGAACATGGCATATAACCGGCTAGTAAAATGAAGTAATCAAGATTGCTGCTGGATAATTATTCTTCCCATTCTCCCTTTCCCTGCCTGGTCATTAAAGGTTCATCACCTGTAAGATCGATAATGGTGGAGGGCTCCATACCACCCGTACCGCCGTCTATTACTATATCCACCAATTTATCAAAATTATCTTTTATAGTTTCCGGATCGGTATACTCTTCAACCATATCGCCGGGAAGAGACGCGGATAATATAGGGTGCCCAAGTGCTTCTACTATAGCTAATGCAATATTGTTATCGGGAATACGTAACCCGATAGTCGCTTTTTTACTTTGTAAAATCTTTGGAACTTCTTTACTGGCAGGTAGAATAAATGTATACGGACCAGGAAGAAACTGCTTTAATAACCGGTAAGTGGGAGTATCGAGCTGGCGGGCGTATTTACTTAAATCGCTAAGACTGCTGCAAACAAAACTAAGTTGTGCTTTCTCCGGAACAACCTGTTTGATCCGGGCAATCTTTTCAATTGCCTTGTGTTGATAGATACTACATCCAAGGCCATAAATAGTGTCGGTGGGATAAATGATTACCCCACCGTCTCTTAAACATGCTACTGCCTGTTCTACCAATCTTGCCGGTGGGTTATCGGGATGCATGTGAAGTAATAATGCCATTTGAATGAAGATAAGCAATATGGTTTTTCTAAAAACATCTCACCTTTATAAAATAAGTCTTACGTCTTTGCAGCAAAAATTTTTGTACTCTTGAAAATATAATCTTTACCATGCGGGCACCATCTGTTGGGAAAAAGTATACAACGCTTTTTCTAAAAATAATCTTAGCCCTTTTTGTTTTTTTAAACCTGGTACTTGCCATGCATGCATGGAAGTTCACGCATTTCTACGATGACCCCGCACTTAGAAAACCTTCGGAGCCAGGCCTGCTGGCAACAACTTCGTTTATATTAGCCGGAAATAAAATTCCAAGAAGATTAAATGATTCTGTTCCTTCTGTTCCATTTACAACAGTGCCGCTTTCAACCGATGACGGCCTGGAACTGCAAGGCTGGAGTATTCCATGCTTTGGTTTTTATGAAGACTCCCTGGCAACCTTGCGTAGTACCATGAATTACCATAAAGGAACTGTGATATTATTTCACGGGCATGCCAGTTGCAGGTCGGCCATTTTACCTGAAGCGAAAGCTTTTTTGAAAATGGGCTATCACGTATTTATGATCGATTTCAGGGCGCATGGCAATAGCGGTGGCGAGCAATGCATGATAGGAATGAAAGAGAGTGCAGATGTAAAAGCAGCTTACGATTACGTGGTTAAATCAGGAGAAAAAAACATCATTCTTTTCGGTGTTTCGATGGGAGCAGCTACTGTTACAAAGGCCATAAATGATTATCATATCACCCCATCAAAAGTTATTCTTGAAATGCCGTTTGGCAGCATGCTGCAGGCAACCAGGGGTAAACTTGCAATTATGGGATTACCGGGGGCTATAGCCCCGTTGCTTACTTTTTGGGGAGGCACTCTTAATGGAGAATGGGCCTTTAATTACCAGCCTGCAAATTATGCGCAACAATTCTCCTGCCCGGTTTTACTGCAATGGGGACGGAACGATCCCCGCGTAACAATGGCTGAAACAAATGCTATTTACAACAATATAAAAAGTTCAAAAAAACTAGTTGTATACGAGCAAAGCGGGCACGAAAGCCTTCTTAAAAAAGAGCCCGTAAAATGGTTTGAAAATGTAAAGTTGTTTTTGAATTGATTTATCCTGTTAACATCTTGCTATTCTAAACCTTCTTCCATAATTTATTTGGCTGCAACCCCTACAAGTGTTTACTTTGGATTTCAAAGCACTTTTATGGATACGCGGCAACAGTCACTCGATACACTAAAAGAAATCAGGACCATGATGGAACGCAGCAGTCGTTTTATAAGCCTGAGTGGGTGGAGTGGGGTATCAGCGGGAATCTGCGCTTTGGTGGGCGCGGCATTTGCCCATAAGGTAATTTCAGGATCTACCACGGGTTCTGAAACTCTTTCGGGCACTGAAGGTAAATATGATGATTTTGTAGGAAGGCCAATCAGTATCCGCAATTACATGGGGAGTGAACTATTGCAAATTGCCCTGCTAACTTTTATTGCCGCCTTGCTTTTTGCCTTTATTTTCACCTATGCCAGGAGTAAAAAAACAGGTACCCCTCTATTTGGAAATGCTTCCCGCAGGCTATCTGTAAGTATGATAATACCTATGGCAATTGGCGGTCTTTACCTGCTTAAATTAATGCAGGCAGGAGCCTTTGGGCTTATAGCGCCCGGTTGTTTGTTGTTCTATGGTCTCGCACTTATCAATGCGTCCAAATACACTTTAGGCGAAATAAAATATCTTGGTTACGGACAGCTTTTAACCGCTACCATTTGCTTGTTTTTTCCTGGTTTGGGTTTGTATTTCTGGGCTTTTGGTTTTGGCATCCTTCATATTATTTATGGACTTGTAATGTGGTATCGCTACGAAAGAACTTAGTCATGGAAACCACAACTATTCTCTAACTTTTTAAAGGATCTCATTGGCACCTCCCATCAACATATCGAATCTTAATAAATCTTTCGACAGTCGTATCAGGCTCGGAATAATGAGTAGCCTTGTTGTGAATGCCGAAATAAATTATAATGAGCTGAAAGAGTTGCTGCAAGTAACCGATGGCAACCTGGCCAGCCATTTAAAAGGGCTTGAAGAAGCCGGTTTTATTAAAGTGTACAAAGGATTTATTGGCCGTAAAACCAACACCAGTTACAAGGTTACTAAAGTGGGAGAAAAAGCATTTAAACAACATCTCGATGCCCTGGAAGCGATGATCCGGGGAACAAAATAATTTTTTTTAACTAATTACTTTGAATTACAAAGTGCTTTTAATATGCGTTCCTTAAAGCTCTCCCTGCGTTTATGGTTATTAGCTAACCTGGTGTTTTCAACAGTATTTATAACTATCCTGTTTGTATTAGGAAACAAGAACAATGAATTGCCATTCGCAATCTTAGTTATACCGGCTTCGATAATCGGCAGCATTCCCATTTTAATAGCATTGATGGTGTTATTACCCCTTATAAAACGCATGCGTTATTTTGCCTATACCAGGTGGCATGCTTTGTTGACTTTATTATTACTAACCTGTTTGCCCTACGGTATAATTGGTGCTCTTCTCAATCTACACGAATTCGCAACATTCGATGTTGTACATGCATTTGCAATCGTCGCAGCCATATCAGGAATATTGTTTGGTTGTCATCTTGCAGCTGTTGCCTTAAGCATTGACCAGGTTAATGCCTGGATCAAAAACGGCCCAATGCCACTACCAAAAACGATTACACATTTCAAACAAACCACAGCAAAACTTGTCCCGGTAAAAACTTTATTTCATCATTTTAAAACCAGTACTTCCATGAACACGCCTGAATTAAACGAACAGCTTGAAACGCAAGCTTATGAACCCGAACAAACCAACAGCAGTTATAACAAATCATTGATAAAAGCAGTCATCACTGCATTCCTTATTCTTGGTATGCTTATACCAACTGCCTATATAATAAATCTTGTAGAAGAACGTGAAAAACGCCATAAGGAAGTGGTACAGGAAGTGAGCTCCAAATGGGCTTCCGCCCAAACACTAACGACACCTTATCTCTATATTCCCTATTTGAAATCGGTAGTAAACGATACCGGTAAACTGGTAGTGGTCAAAAAAATATGGATTGCACCAGCCAGTACTTTAAAAGTATCAAGCGAAATGGTACCGGAAGTAAGAAAACGCAGTATCTATAATGTATTGCTGTATAGAAGCAATACTGCAATATCTGGTACAATTGTGCTGAACAACAACAAAGAAATCAAGCCTGAAAATATGTTGTTAAGTGAAGCCAGTTTATGCATAGGAATATCTGATGTTAAAGGCATCGAAGAAAATATTTCTATTCAATTTGATGGCAAAGCTTATGAACTGGAACCCGGGTTGCCAGAATATGCCATTAACAAAAAAGGTCTTTCAGTGCCGCTTAACCTTGCTATTGAGAACATTTCTAAACCAATGCCATTTTCCCTGGATATCAAATTAAAAGGAAGCGAGCAATTACATTTTCTTCCTTTAAGTGATAACAGCCAGTTTGAAATCAAATCCACCTGGCCTGATCCCTCTTTTGATGGCAGCAGTCTTCCTAAAGAAAGAACCATCAGCGATGCGGGCTTTACTGCAAAATGGAGCTTTAATAAAGCTAATTTACCGGTACTAAATCAATCGTACCAGGCAGATACAAATAAAGAAAATATGGCTTTTGGAGTAACGATGGTGCAAACAGCTGACCAATACGCAAAAACGAACCGCAGCGTAAAATATGCACTGCTTTTTATCAGTCTTACTTTTGCCATGTTTTTTATAATAGAATTAATGCAGCAACGGCCAGTTCACCCGGTACAATATATCCTGGTAGGCATAGCACTCATTATTTTTTATACACTGCTGCTTTCAATAGGAGAATTTATTGGATTCAATTATGCATACGGTATTGCTGCCACGGCAACTGTATTGCTTATTGGCATGTATGCTACATCCTTGTTTGATTCTTTAAAAACAAGCTTATTATTTTCATCTTTTCTTGCAATGCTGTACGGGTTTATTTATGTGCTCATACAATTGGAAGATACCGCTCTGCTCGCAGGCAGTATTGGCTTGTTCGTGTTACTTGCTGTAGCAATGCATTTCAGTAAGAAAATAAATTGGTATGGCAAACCTGTAACGCCGAAACAGGTACTTGCCTGATCACTATTATCTACCTGCTACTGTAAATGGTAGCAGGTAGATAATTACTTTCATAACAAAACAAACAAGCAGTATTCCCGGATTTTTAATAGCTACTAATTATAGTTTTAAAACAAGCAGCAATTCATACCTGCAGTTTTCGACGATTATGCCAACTAAATTAGATTTCCAGTTTGAAGGTTTTATCTTTTTACAAGCTGATAAAATGTTTTACCAGCCCTCGATCACCAGTTATTCAAATAAGTTCTTTGAAACAAAAAACGTAACCATTAACCAGCACTTCATAATAAGCACATTAAACAGATATTTGCGGCTGTAATTATTACATGAAAGCATTCATCTACCGGTTAAAATTCGCATTACAAGGCTGGGTTAGCTTTTTTCAGCGGGAAGCAAACGGGCAAATTCAATTGTTTATAGCTGTAATGGTTATTGTAGCAGGTTTTGCCTTACGTGTATCCATAACCGAATGGATGATCCTGCTTAGTTGCATTGGCGTAGTAATTACGCTTGAAATGATCAATACAGCCATCGAAAAAATTTGCGATCATGTAAATCCGCAAATACATCCTACCATAAAAGTTATAAAAGACATAGCAGCAGGCGCCGTGCTTTGGTCAGCAGTTATTGCCAGTATTATTGGTCTTATAATTTTTATTCCGCGGTTTATTCTAATGCTTTCCAATTAAAAAAGCTATTATAAAAAAAGAGCCGCAACCAAGAAAGTTGCGGCTCTTTATACTTTTTATTCTCTTAGAAATCAAGACCTAATGAGAAGTACCAAACAGGTTTGCCTTTGAATAAACCATTCATCGGCCATCCTGCATCTACCTTCAGTAAATATCCCAATAAGGTACTGCGGGCACCAAAACCATAGCCACCTGCAAACGGCCCAAGACCACCTGCCTTCATAGTTACCAAAACAGGGTTATTCAAATCAGGCTGACCGCTTCCATCTGTTGCCCTGTAACTAACCGAAGGCCTGCCAATATTGGTGATATCACCCGTCCAGGCTGTTCCAAAATCAAAGAATTGAATTAATTGGAAATTGCGCAGGAAGGCGTTATTAATAGGTTTGTTGAAAAGGGTAGAGAATACCGGCAAGCGGAATTCACTATTTATAACTGCCGCATTGTTGCCGTTCGCGATGTTTTGGTTATAACCCCGCATGTTTACTGCAAGTGTCTGGTATACATAATTTACGGTAGGATCTGGTCTTACTGCGTCGTTAAACCGGGGGCTGATCCAATTATCGATTCCACCCAGGTAGTAGATAAGTTTCTGGTTACCCCAACTGATATCGGTAGCTCCGCGAACTGCCCAAATAAAATTGCGGTAAATCGGGTAATAGTACCGGGCATCAGCTCCAAAATTGAGGGTAATTTGTCTTTTGCTACCCGGAAGTGTTTTGCTGATATCAGTTATGTTTTCAATATAAAATTTATAGCGAAGACCATTGCGGATATTCTGGTCTTTTATTATGGCATTATCGTACACGTATTCAAGCCGCAGGTTAGCATATTTCTGTTTGAAATCTTCTGTAGTAAGATTCTGTTGATTAAATGGAACCTGAACATGCCGGTCGAGCCGGTATGCTGCAATCAAACGAATACTTCTAACCACATCAAACGGGTAGGTAACATTACCCTGGTACAAACTGGTGAAATTTTTATCGTACAACTCGTTTGTTTTCTCATTTAAAAACGGGTAATTACTGTTTGCTGCCTTATAATAGGTAAATCCCCAATCGATCCGCTTCCGGTAGTTTTGGAAACTGGCGAAATATTCGTTGTCTTTGAAATTAATACCTGGCTTTATGCCCCCTGTAATACGGTAATCTTCCATTACATCACTCAGGCTCGCTACAAATGCCCAGCTAAGGTTATTGCCGTTGTTTAACCGTATAGGTCCATATCCATATTGATATGGCTGAAACCTGTTGATGATGATGTTATTGGTTACCCCCGCTAGTATCATGTCGTTGCTAAACTTCAGGCGATATTTAAATAGCCGCGCATTATCCAGCACCGTTCGTTTTGGTTCAGCTTCAGCGGCAGCATTGGCAGCTTCTGTTGCAGAATCAACTTTTTCGTTATCAAATTCCGTTAAAAAAGATTGATCATTTTTATTGGTGGTATCTCCTGCTTGTTTTTGGTACAAAGTTGCTTTGCCTTCAAGCTGCCTTGCTTCCGTTTGAAGCTTCTTTATATAATCAGTTGGCCTGGCATTTATATTTCTTCTTCGAAGCAACGTACTATCCACTCTTATGCGGTATAACATTTTCATGTCGCTTTGCTGAATTACTTCACTCACCTGTCCTTTATCACCGGCAATACGGGTTTCAAGCAAACTACTACTGTAATTTGTTATAGGGAATGTATAAGTCGAATCTTTTGTAAGTGCAATAAACCCCAATGAGTCAGGTTCTGTTTTCTGCCAGGCACGCAAAGTGCTATCCAGTTCTTTGTCTTCCGGGTTACGTAATACTTCATCCCCTACAAAAAACAAAGTATCTAATCCTTCGGCCTTGGTTGTAAAGAAACCGGCATATCGGTTACCCACCCCATTTTCGGTGGCAACAAAGGTGAAGTGGTTTACATTGAATTGGGTGGGATAACGTGCGTCACCAAATTTCATATTGGTCAACTGGGTGATTTGCCTGAAACCTGCTTTATCATCCACATCTACCAAAAAGATATTGTAATGATTTTTACCCGGCAAACTGGTATCTCCGCTTTTTGCCTCTGCAACCGGCCGGTTACTGGCAAAGATGATCCCGTTTTTATTTGGAAAACTTACAAACGCCGCGTCGATATCATCGTATATGTCATTGGTAATCTGTTGTAATTTTTGGGACTCAAGGTTATAAATGTAGATATCGGTGTGCCCGTTTTTTACACCACTAATGATCATTCTTTTATGATCAAGAAAATATTGGGCATCCTGTACCTGGTCAAATGGTAGTACCTGCTCCACCGTTTTGTTGTTAGTGGTGATATCATACACCATCAGTTTCACCTTGTCTTTTTCCCAGTAAACGGTGGCCAGCCTGCTTCCTTTGCCATCCCATGCCATGATGGGGTAGTTAGGATTGCGTTCATGCTTGAAAACACGGACCCCATTTTTTATCAATACGGTACGGTTCACATAATTCTGGTACAACGAAACAGAGTAACGGCCCTTGATATATTCTGTAACCGCATACGTAAATAATCTTGGATTGGGATTGGGTGTAAAGTGATAGAAATCCCTGTTTTCATTTACATCTTCTGTAATCGACAAATTTCCTTTGGGGTAATTTCTTCTGCCCCGGATATCTTTCTCGTACTTCTCAGTTTCCTTTTCCATGAAATCTGCCAGCACTTCCTTGAATTTCTTTTTACAAATGCGCAGCGAAGCGCTGTTTAAATTTTTATAAAGAACAGAGAGGTACAGGAAGTAAGTAACATTGTCTTTCTTGTAATTAGTGGCTATATAATGCCAAAATGCGTGACCGGCCAGGGTAGGTTGTTTGAAAGCAAACTGGTAAAAGTTTTTATAGGAGTAAGAAAGCAACGCATTTTTCAGGGCATCGTCCATTTGAACGCTCCATGGCTCAGCTGCATAGTCAACATAGCCATCGGTAAGCCATTTGGGAAGATCCAGCAAAGTAGCATTTCCGGCAATCTCGCCAATGTTTTCACCAAATAACCGGTTATCTACCAACATACGGGCAATGCCTTCGCGAATTTGCCTGCGCAGATCGGCATGGTTCCCGTTATAGTACAAAACCATTTTATTATTTACCAGCCGGGTTAAACCGCCAACATCCGTTACATCATTACCCAGGCCAATATTGGTTGCTTTCATGTCGTCGTAACTGTTGTAGAGCACCACATTGGCACGCCTTTGAAGCGCTACTTCGGTAAATGCTTCCAGTTGGGGCAACTCTTCTTCCGCCACCTGCAACACAAATTTTGCAAGTTCCAAACCACCCTGGTTAAAATGAACATTGAAGTTTTCCGTTTGGTAAAACCGCCAGTTGTATTTATGGTACTGGATGCGGTTCTTTCCAAATTCAACCGATGAAACCTGCGCATAAACAGGAAGGCAGGATATTATTAAAACAAGGTAAATGAAAAAAGAGCGCACTGCAAGGCGGGTTCGGGACGATAAAAAGCTGCACTGATCTGTTGCTATCATATTGGTTTGCACTTCTTTTGTGTTATAAAAATAAAGGTAGCTGTTTCATTAAGAATGGGAACTTTAGGCAGCACTTTTAACTTTCAGCCCTGCATAAATTATAAAAGAACTGTATTAACAGATGCTTCATATTAAAAGTTTCACGTTTAGCCCTGTCCAGGAAAATACTTATTTGCTATATAACGATGCAGGAGAGGCTTGTATTATAGACCCCGGCTGTTATAACACATACGAAGAACAACAACTGGATGATTTTATAAAACAGCAAAAACTGGTGCCAGGGTTGCTTTTGAATACACATTGTCATCTCGATCATGTATTTGGCCTCAAATGGGCGGCAGAAAAATATGGACTTACGCCGCATATACATACACTGGAGAAACAAATGCTCGAAATGGCACCCATAAGCGGCGATATGTGGAACCTGCCTTTTAAGGGATATAAAGGAGCTTTAAATTTTTTAACCGAAGGGCAAACAATCCGATTAGGTTCGGATGAACTGCAGGTGCTTTTTGCACCCGGTCACTCGCCCGGCCATGTTTGCTTTTACAACGAAATCGGAAATAACAACATCCCTTATCTCATTGGTGGCGATGTTTTGTTTAGGGAAAGCATCGGAAGAACTGATCTACCCTTTGGTGATCATCAAACATTAATTCAAAACATCAAAACCAAATTGTTTACTCTCCCCGATCAAACAGTTGTTTACCCCGGGCACGGCGATTCTACTACCATCGGTTTCGAAAAAAAGTATAATCCTTTTTTACAGTAACAAAGCCGGGTAATCCGTATCCACAGTGTCTAAATCGTTTTTTCCTCTTTCATAAACTCTTTGCGGATGCCATCCAGCAGGTGATTGCTTAAAATAGATTTACTGTTAGTTGCGTAGCACTGAAGGGTGGCATATTGCACGGCATTCAAAATAGCTGCGCCGCTCAATTCGTATTTCGATGCCAGTTCATTCAGGTTAACTGATTGATCGGGTTTCAAACTTGCGGGCATCGATTTTTGCCAGATCTTGTAGCGGTCACCGGCGGTAGGTATGGGAAAATGCACAAGCGCATGAAAGCGGCGGATAAAAGCTTCATCGAGATTATTTTTAAAATTGGATGCCAGTATCAGCAGGCCGGGATAATCTTCCACCCGCTGCAATAAATAACTCACTTCCTGGTTGGCATATTTGTCGTGGGAACTTTGCACGTTGGTGCGTTTGCCAAACAACGCATCTGCTTCATCAAAAAACAGGATCCAATTTTTAGATTCCGCCTTTCTAAATACACTTTCCAGATTTTTTTCAGTTTCGCCAATATATTTTGAAACAATTTGAGAGAGATCAATTCGGTACACATCCATATCAAATTGTTTACCAAGCAGGGAAGCGGTCAATGTTTTACCTGTGCCGGACGGTCCATAAAACAATACCCGGTAGCCAGGTTTTACCTTACGTTTCAGGTTGTCATCTTCCAGCAGGCGATGATGATGTTCCAGCCAAACCTGCAGATCATTTATTTGTTGCATGGTTTGCGGATGCAAAACAGCATCTTCCCATAACATGGTGGTGGAAATGCGTTTGGCAGGAAAATCCAGTCCAAAACGCGGGGCCGTTTCTTTGCCAAACAAAATTTTATCCAGCCAGTCTGCAGCGATGATAATTCTGCCGCTCATACAGGGTTCTCCTTCTTTTACAGGGTCTAACCACAAAATACCCTGGCGGTAAAAAAAATGCTCTTCGGCAAACAACTGCTGCACTTCCAGCCGCCGTTGTACGTTAGTTCCGGCCAGAATAAATTGTGCGGTTTCACCAGTAGGCAACATACCCCTGTGAGTGGTTCCCTTTACGCCCCCAAATTCAGGAAAGTCACCGCCGCCGGAGAGGTGTTCTGCAATAATTGATTCAAAAAAATTGGGCTGAATATGTGCCACTACGGACAGGATCAAAATGATCCATTCATCTGTGGAAATAGTTGCAGGAAAATGCCTGGCAATAACAGGGACAAACAGGGTACCGTTGTAATTAGCCCTTAGCCATGACTGCAGCTCAAACGGGCGTTGGTCAAAATGCGACTGCATCCGTTCTGAAATAATTTGCCGCAATGTTTGAACAGCAGTTTCCACGGCATGGGAAGCTGGATTGTCTTTGTGAAGTGTGTAAAGCATGCTTAAAACTACATTTTTTATTTACCCGGTGCCGGTTCGGGATCAGGGCATTCGCAGGTGATATTGAAAACGTTCGCACCATTGGCATCCAGCGCGGCACTTAATGCATCCGAAGCATCTCTTCTTGGCATTTCAATATTATCATGTACGCTTTGCACTTCTGCCTGCAGATCGGCCGTACACCCGGTAAAAGTGAATGGCGTTCTGATGGTGCCACGGTAAGTATTAAAAGCAGATACATGCTGTTGTTCGTGCTGCCTGAGCGTACCGTTTATGAAAGCCCTTGCAGCTGCCTGCTCACAAGCATTTAACCCTCCCGGTACCGAAGGCAAACTTACCACCGGTGCAGTATTAAATGTAGACACCACGGTACTGTTTACAGTTACACAATCATTACCCGTACAACCACTGCATTCGGTAGCGACCGTCGGCCTTCCAGATAGTGCACCGGTACTGGTATAATTGGCGGTGGTATTACCGCTTACACTTACACCGTTGCAATCGGCATTGTGCGTAGTATTTTGTATCTGCGAGCCTTCCACTTCGAGCCTGATGGGTGGTAATGGTTGCTGTTGTAAAACGGGATCTTCCACTTCATCTGTTTTTCGCTGAACTCCTGCACTTATATCCTGTTTATCCTGTTGCATTACATGAACCAGTTCATGCGCCAGTAATGTTTTTCCAGCATCCGTATCGGGCTGGTATTTGCCATTGGCAAAAACAATATGATTACCATAAGTATAAGCCTGCGCCTGTACGCTTTTAGCCGACTGTTCTGCGGCGGTGCCGGTATGGATCTGCACATCACTAAAATCGTGTTGCATGCGGTGCCCGTAAAACATTTGCAGTGATGCTGGTAATGCGGTACCGCTATGGCTGATGGTGCTGATATACTTGGAAGTATTAAAAGCAGGTGTTGTTGATTGAGTTAATGAAGTTGATACAGCAGCCTCTTTTTTCTGAACGATTTTCTCTTCTTCCTTCTTCTCTTTTTCGCCCGGCAGATCACTTTTTTTATGAAGTTTCTCTTCGTCCTTTTTCTCCGGCATACGCTTTACCTGTTTGTCTTCTTCTTCACACTTTTCGCACTTGCGTTGAATGGAAACATTAGGTTGAAAAAAAGTTTCGTGTGCCTGTTGGCCAAAGAAAGTTTGTTGCTGGTTTTCTTTTTTTGCAATATTGGTTTCGCGGGAGGTACTACGCCGGCGAACGCGTCGTGTGATGGATTGTTTCATGAGAAATTTTATTTGTAGCTACTCCTGTTTTCCATTTATGCCATAAGATACTTCTTTTCCAAAACATTTTAATAGACCGCCTAAAATTCAACCCCTTCAGGGTTGTGTAAAATACTTAATTATGCTACCATGGGTTGCACCCATGACTATTGTTGCTAAAGCCTTTCGAGCTTTTTCAAAAGCATCAAACTTTGATTTTTAAAATTGCATTCATAAAATTTCATGAATTATTTTAAATCTTTAACCGAATCATTTGAATCGATTTAATGGTCTTACCCCGAAGGGGTTAAATTACAATAGCCACGGGTGCAACCCGTGGTATATAATACCACCCATCGTTTCAACCCCAACGGGGTTGAATGTCATCATGTACCATCGTAAGTATTTTCATCCATACGCATTTTAAATGTCATAAAATGAAACCATGAAAGGATTAAACTAAAGTAGCACGGATGAAACCCGTGGTAATAATGCAACCCGTTGTAACAACCCCAACGGGGTTGAATGTAAGTCAGTTTCATACCAAATATTTTTCATCCAACGTAATGCCATTTTCCAACAGTAAGCGCTTGTATTCATCAAAAGAACTTTCCGCTTTATGGTGTTCTTTTTGGTTTTTTATGTAATTGATAATTTTTTCTTTTTCGTTTGAATTATAAGTAAATGCTCCATATCCATCCTGCCAGCCTGGAAACAATGGAAAATATCCATTATCCTTTATCCACTTACAGCTTGCAACCTTGATATCTTTTACATAATCACTCAAACAGACTGTTGGGTTTAAATCCGAAAATATATGTATATGATCTGGCATGCCATTAATACGATATAACGTACATTTCTTAGAGTTAATGATACCCCAGATGTATTTATACAATTCGGTTTCATGCGCTTCGGTAATAGAAGGAATTCTACTCTTTGTACTAAAAACTATTTGATAGAAAATCTGTTTGTAGGTGCTCATATTTTTCCCATTTTTGTCATAAGATACTTCTTTTTAAAAACCTTTTGCCCGTGATTGAAATTCAACCCCTTCAGGGTTGTGTAAAATACTTAATTATGCTACCATGGGTTGCACCCATGGCTATTGTTGTTAAAACCCTTCGGGCTTTTTTAAGAGTATCAAACATCAAAAAGTTTTTAAACCTTGTGTTCATAAGATGATAAACATTTGTTTTATGAAAAGACCTTATTCGAACCCGCTGCAACGCCTTACCCCGAAGGGGTTACACTAAAATAGCCATGGGTGCAACCCATGGTAACAATGCAACCTCTAACAACCCCAAAGGGGTTGAATGTCACCAACAATCATAAGGTTTAATCATTTGTTTCATGCTCCTACCAGCACTATTCGAATGAATGCTGCGCCGGCGAACACGTTGTGTGAAGGATGGTTTCATGAGAGTTCATTTGATGCGTAAATTATTATACAATGCTTCGAAACCGGCGAATGAAAAACGAGGAAATACCTTTGGCAAATGCAGTTTGATTCGCTCAGATACCTCATTTTCTTTCTTGTTATTAATGGCGATAATAAGATACTGCCAATAATAACAGGCTTTGGCATGTAACATCAATTGCAGGTAAGATGAAAAGGTAACATGCAATGGAATAAGATCGCCTTCAAATTGAAAAAAATACATCATAGCCCTATAATCATCCTTTGTGCAAAAACCGGCAGCAGCTTCATCAGCAAAAAAATCAACTGGAAAAAATTTTCTACTTGCCGAATCTGTGGGTTCATTATCAAAAAATACCACGCCACTCCAATCTTTTACCACTTCCGAAAAAGGGTTCACTTTAACGGTGCCAACCATTTCATTTTCTACAAGCGATGCATCTGCAGCTTTCCATTTTATGTCGATCCCATTTTGAACCGCAAAATAATCCAGCACGGTAGGTTCTATTCTCCTCAATTGCCTTTGCGTATCAATTTGGGCCGCATCAGCCGGCGTAGATTCATATTCAAATTTTTCTTTTATCACCAAATTATTACTGTCTAGTTCTTGTTGAAAATCCATCAATTGCTGCAATATTTCTATCATATAAAAAGCTTTGATAAGTAATTAAAATATTATACCGATGCTTTAAAAAGCTTCACATAATTTAAACCCGCCAATGCAAGAACAGAGGTCTTCTCTTCGGTTGTAAATACATCGGATCCATCTTTCATTTTTGCTTTGCTTAATTCTGAATAGGTGTAAAACTTGCTCTTCCCTGTTTCCTTATGTGCCTGTTCAATTTTAAGAGCAAGTGCAGCACCTACAATATTTATCCCGGCTATCACTGTTACATCCGATGAATTCAGGTAAACATCAGGCTTTCCCGGTTCGCCTTCCAAAATATACGATGCTGCATCCTGGCCAATGGGGTTTGGTATGATGGCGGAAACAATGCTTTGTTTTTGTTCAAACACATCGCCTTTTTTCTCCATAATCCATGCATCACATTTAAGTTGCGTAGGCACATGCTTCTCCTCTTCAATTATTTTCAATTTTTGCTCCCGTTTTGGATCATCGGCAGGAATAACAGCAGCGTTGTTACCATATCCATATTCCGCTGTTACATTGTATTCCACTATGGCACCGGAATTATAAGCTGCTTTAACCAACGATTCCACATTTCCTTCGTGATTTGAATTTCCTTCTCTTGATAACGGCGTCAAATTTTCCCAAACACCTTTACCACCAATATTATCATTCAGCATATGCCCTTTTACATAATAACTGGCGCTAGCACTTTGTCTTCTTGTATTTAAAACACCATAGGAAGCTGTGTTGGAAGCAGTGGGAGGCGATCCTTTCAACGTTTGCTTTTTATTCAGTTTTTTTGCGTTCATCGTAATAGCATGTCCTGCCCCCTGCATGGTATTCACTACTTCAGGTTCACCTGCCGCACCCGGATCTCCAAACAACACGGCGGTTGGAACAGCCAGATCGTTCAGCAATCTTTCTACTTCCTTGATCTTCTCTTCTTTGCTTTTTGCTTTTTCATCTTCGGTAGTTCCGGCAAGCGGTGCCCTGCGTTTCGTGTCGATACTCCCTGCAATTACTACCGCTTCGCCTTTCGCTTTTATTTTATTTACATCCGTTCCAACATCCAACCCCGAGATAAAAGTGCCATAGGCCGTTGGATTACTTCGAACTGTTAAAACGGGTTCTTCTTCCGATCCGCTGAAATACAATTTGTGTGGTTTCCCATCGCTTCCGCTAAATTCTTTTTTAAGACCCAGCCATTTCAGAATAGACGCAATAGCTGTTTTCCCTACCGCTATAACTTTGTCTTTCCCTTTTTCAACTAGTTCAGTTCCCTTATCCTGGATCTTTAAAGTGCCTTCTACCAATTTACCAACCAACCCATAAGCTTTGACTATTACAAAATCAATGGCTTTATCAATCCTGGCTTTTATCCTGGTAATAATGCCCCGCACTTTCGATGCTATATCATTCAGGTGAAGCAATGCTGCAAGAAATGCGATGATGATAGGTATTGATTTGGCAAATGCCTTTTCAATCGCATTGGCTGCTGTATCCACTGCACCACCCGCTATATCTGTAACGGCACCTAATATGGTATCCAGCAATTCAATGATTTTATCCTTGAATCTTACCAGCATCATCAGGAAGTCGTAAATGGCCATGCAAACTTTCACGAATGCCCCAATGGGGTTTAGCAAGCTCAGGATGAATGTGATTGCAGCTTCAATGATCTTTGTTTTTATAAACGACTTAATTGCTTCCCAAACGATTTCTTTCAGATCGCTTAGCTTTTCCTCTATCAATTCCCATAAAGCTCCCAATCCTTCATTGTAAACCCTATGTAATAACCCTCCGGCTGATTCAAGCAACGCTACCTTTCTCGGACCTAAAACTGCAATCGCTCTTTCTTTGATATGCTCCTTAGTAACTCCCATTACCTGTAATACCAACGACAATATCGAGGCAGGACTAAATTTTTCCGGTAAATCAATATTGCCTATGCCGAGATTTGTTGCCAGCCATTCCATCAAACCCTTTTCAAGATAATCGACGAACTTATCCGTGAATTGTTTTAATCCTTGTTTGAAAGCTTTTCCGACATTATCAAAAAATCCTCCGGGGTTGTCGATAATAACACCAACTATGGATGCAAGTCGTGCTAAGATGGTTGTGAAAAGGTCTACGAGATCCTTTATCACTTTCCATATTTTCTTCAGGAAACCAATTGCTTTGTCGATGAGGCCTTTATTAGCATCTTTCAATTCATTGATACGTTCATCGAGTTTCTTAACATTGTCAACATATTTTTTAGCCATCCCTTCAATAAGATCATTCCTCTTATCGTTGACATTCTGCTCAAGTGTGTCGAACTTATCCTGGATATTTGATGCAGCCTCTTTACCGATATCTTGCTGATTCTTCGGTAGCTCACTTACAAATTTGTCTATCTCTTTCTTACCATCTTTAATTGCTTGTTTTGCTTCGTTAAGTTTTTGTGTGACCGTATTAGCTACATCCGTTATCACCTTGTCCATTTTCTTCAGGTACAATGCTCTACCGTCTGTATAAAATTCATTCACTTCATCCGGCATTCCAAAGAGCTTGTCTTTCGCCCACTTCAAACCACCCCAAAAACCGGAATAGCGACGCTGCTTATAAGCCCGCATTTTTTCGTCCACATAATTCTCGAATTCTATCCTTGCCGCTTCAGCACCCACATCGAAAATATTTCCAGACTCCTTATCTGCATCTTCCAGTGCTTTATTTACTTTCTCCTCTGCAGTTTTATACATGCCCTCGATCTTAGCGGCAATATCAGCCCGGGTCTGCTCATCTTTCTCCTTTGCTGTTTGCTGATGCTTAACACTTTCACCAAAATTTTTACCTCTCGAACCATTCATAACAGTAATCGTCTTTTCCGATTCAACTGTCGCTTCTGATTTCGCAATTTTAAGCGCTTGTGCTTCTTCTTTTTTATACTCCCTCGGTTTTTCTATGGCATCTTTTTGTGCACCTTGTTTTTCCTTTACTGCATCCTGGAACTCTGGCTCATTGCTGTTGTTCAATTTTTCTTCAGTCATATTATTCGACTTCATCTCATCATCCAGCGACTGGCTCTGTTCCTGCATCGAAGTCTCTTCATTTGTTTTGTTCTTGGGAGCAGCATCTTTGGCTCCTACCGGTGGAGGTCTCGCACCTTTTACTGTTGGAGGCAAGGCCACAGGTTTTTTATTATCCGCATCATTTACTTGTAAAGGTTGTTCAGTTGCTTTATCTACGGGGCCGGTGCTATTTCCTTTTTCTGTTGCTACCTTTTCACCCATTGCACCCTTTACCTGGCTTATCTTATTGTTCTCTTTGAATTCTGTTGCTTCTTCGAGATTCTTTGGAGTTACTTCTTCAATCTTTTTAAGCAGGTCTGCTTTGAATGTTTCCGCATCAAAAGGTCTGTCTTCCTTTGCTGCTTCACCCATACCATCAGTTTTCCTGTTCTGTGCTTTGCTTTCAGCTTCTTTTGGAACTGATTCGGCACTGTTTTGGGCCTCTGATGATTTTTTCTCAGCAGGCTCATGCTGTTTTTGATTATTGGCAGTTGTTTTTGTTTTGTTAACTACCTTTAAAAATGCCGGATCTTCCGAAGGTTTTGCCGGAGATCTTTTAGGATTTTTTGATGACGGTTTAAAAACAGGTCCCTCGCTATTTTTCTTTTTCCCTTTACCTTTTTTGCTGCTTTTTTTCTGATCAGCCACATTGGTGTTCTTCTTATCACCTGGCTTAGCTTTTTTCCTGCCTTTAGAAAGGTCGGTTACAGTAGCCTTGGCTGCAGGAATTACTTTAGTCTCATCTGCTTTATTTTGTTGGATGGCGGCCGCGATCTGGTTTACAAGACTCATAACACTTCCCACCTCATTGCCATCTTTAGAAGTTGTTTTTATTCCGCGTTGCTTTAATGACTCCCCAATCTTTTCTGATAGAAGTATAGCTCCCTGTTCACTTTCAGGATCATACTTTGATGGTGTTATAAAAATGTGATTGTCTTTAACGAAAGCATTCACTCCCGCCGCTCTGCATACGGCAAGTGCCTCATTACCTGTATGAATACGAATGTCACTGAGATTTGTATTATAATAATCCTGCAGGTACTCTTTGGCACCCGTTGATAAAGCGGAACCTCCACTTCTTCCTGACAGATCAGGATCGGAAACAGGACTGACCGAAGTCTGTAATTGTATCCTGCTATTAATTCGTCTGGCTTGAATAGCTGTTTCCGGCAAGGCATTATCGATTTTCCTGGCAACTTTTTTTGAACCGCTGGCACCCTGTTGTACTGTATGCGTTAGCTCGTGGGCAAGCAAAGTACCGCCCGACTCGGTATGTGGGGAGTATTTACCGGAGTTGAAATAAATATCATTGCCATGCGCAAAGGCCTGGGCATGAATATTACTGCTCAGGTTTTCAGCATTGCTGCCTGTATGAATTCTTACGCCACTAAAATCAGCATTAAAGCGGCTTTCCATAAATTGCTGGGTGTCTGAAGGCATAGGACTACCTGCTCCTTTTGAAGACGATAGTTGTTGCTCAAACGGTATAGAAGTTGCCGGCGGGCCCCGGCCACTGCGTTGAATAATATCTGAACGATATAATGAGATGGGTTTTCGATCGATACTATAAGACGATCCTGCATCCGAACCAGCATCAGCGGTTTCAGATGAAAATTCATCTTCGCTTCGCTGAAATTTTCTAAACAGTTTTGCCTGGGTTTTTTCTTCCTTATCACAGCCATCACATTTTCGCTGGATACTGATCACAGGCGATTGCAATTTTGCATGCACGGCTTCATCCTGCGGCTCTTCTTCTTTTGACTGAATTTTTTCTTCTTCGTTTTTACCCGTTGCCATCACCGGCTCCGACATTCGCATTACTTGCGAAGCAACGGCATCGGCTTCTTTTTCCTGCGGATCATCGGGACTGCTTACAGATAGTTTTGCCTGTATGGGTGAACCAAAAAAAGAAGCCTTTTCTCCTGCCCGCTTACTGCCAAAAAAAGTCTCCTCACCCGCCTTCCTGAAAAAGGAAGTGCCCGCCGCTTTTTGTTGCACAGCAGTGGCATGGTGATTTGTTTTATCGGCAGTAGAAAACACTTAGGATGAAGTCTTTGTTTTTAGATTATATCAAAAAGTGCTAATATGTTCAACAAATTTTTTAATCCAATATTTAACTGACCAACTCACCACTCACCACTCACCACTCACTACTCACCACTCACTACTCACCACTCACTACTCACCACTCACCACTCACCACTCACTACTCACCACTCACCACTCACCACTCACCATTCCGTCCGCAACACCCCAGGCATCCATGCCAGCTTTATCATACTAATATTCCACGGTAATTGATCCAGCAGCATATCAAATTGTTTTTGTTCTACCTGCAGCCACCATTCATTGTTTTTAAAATGCAGTTTGCCTTCGCGTTGTAAAAAAGTTTCACGTAACCCCGCTACAGAAGTGTTTTTTAATATGCTCCAGTATTCAATTACCGATTGTAATAAGTCGTCCGCTTCTTTTTTTAAATGATCAGTTATAATTAGGTTGGTTTCTATCAATTCACCCGGTGCAATACCACATAAGATCTTTGGTAATACCAGTTCGTATTCGTGCATGTCAATTGAGCCGGTTGCCAGGTAATTGACCATGCAGACAGCTGTATGGTCATCTACAATTTTGTAATTATCAACCAGCTTTGTTCGTTCAAAAAAAACAGGAAGAAAAGCTGCTACGATTACCAGGCCAGCATTAGTGATATAAATGGGTTCGGTGCTGGCAAAATCGAAATTTTTAACGGGTAACAAGTGTTCTGTTGTTTCTTTTTTTGCTAGTACTAATTTCCCCGAATCTTTATCATCAATAAGATTCTCTGATTCCTGCTTTTGCACAAGGGATTTTAAATTGGTAAAAGAGGGTGATTGAAATGAATGTGTTGAAATAAAAACTTCGAATGACTTGTTTTCTTTAGCATGTTTAATTAAGGTTTCCTGTAAGGATGTTTGCAGATCTTCCCAATTTGGTGCATTAAAAAGTTTAAGAAGGAAAGCCTGGTTCCATTCGTTCTTAACCGCACTGTTTTTTTCTATCAGACTTTGTAGATCATCTAGCCACACACCATTACTACCGCCAATAAAGGCTGGTTGTAATTCAAAAAACCCGATGGCTTGTTTTAGGGAGACATTCTCCGAAAACCTTGCACGATGAATAGAAGATCGTTGCAGGAGTTCTTTTAATTTTTCAAGAAAAACAGGCTCTGTAGTGCGTAAAAGTTTGCTGATGTTTTCTTTCCACACTGCTGCCGGCATATGAGAGACCTGCCAGGGCAAATGCCCGTTTTCAATAAAGAATAAAAACTGGCTGGCAAAATGCTGTTCCGTTTTTTTAATTGCATAACCCTGTAGATCAATAATACCCGCTCTTGATAATAGGATCTTATCTTTTAATTCGCTTATAATTTTGCCCCCGGCCTCTTCCCGCCAGGCTGTTCCTTTCAAATCAATTTCGAGATGCAACTTGTCGATTGAGAGTAAGGTTTCGTCATCTACGAAACCATTCAATTCCTTGTCAAGCTTTGCAACAAATTCATCAACCCAGCTTCTTACTTCCTGTTGCAAAGCAAACCCATCCGATTTTTCAGTGAACTGAAAATCGACCAACACACTTCGGATGATATGATTTGCTACCTGCGGCATCTTACGGAATAGAATTGATCATTTTAAGAATTGCATCCAGGATTTTGAGATATCGTTGTTTTATAGCTGCTTCCCCATTATCATTAACCCGTAATATCTCCTTCTCAATATCGCCTCCAATACTTTTTACAATAGCGACGTCGGCTGCCGAAAATATTCCAGTCCCTATAAGGTCTGTCCATTGTTTTACATGACGTTGAATGATCGTAAATACTGTTGTCATTTTCACTGCAGCATTATCGATGTCTTCTTTTTGAATACACACGATGTACATGGCTAAACGCACCAGCACTCTATAGAAACGGAGTGCAAGTCCTCGAAGGTCTTTGCGTTCCACAATGATGCGCTGAAGGCTGCTTAACCAATTTACCAGCAGGGTTGGTGTATCCTGGTTCGCAAACATGCTCGCAAAGAAATCCAGGTGTTTCTCAGCGGGTTCGTTTTCCATACTTTGCAGGACACCGAAATATTCTTTGGTTTCATTATACAAACCAAACATCTCGCGGAAAGCCTTAAACATTTGTTCTGAAACCGATCCTTCCAGTTTCATAAAATCAGAAACAATCGGTGGCAAAGGACCACAGGAATGTTGTGGTTCCTCCTGTTTCAAAACCCTTACAGTAACAGCCGCAGTAGCTGCTGCTCCCTTATCATCTTTTACATTTAATTCAAACTTATAATCACCAGCCACAATACCCGATACCGTTGTAATGGCCGCAGCTGGGTTTTGAATATTTGGCGTATTTGGTCCGCCGGCATTTTTCCAGTCGAAGCTTAATACGCCACCTTCAGGGTCGGTTGAATTGGATCCATTTAAAATGATGGTGTTATTGTTTGCTGTGATCGTAACAACCTGGTCGGGGCCTGCATCTGCTTTTGGTGGCAGGTTGGCAGGAGGTGTTACTGTAATGATCACCCGATCGGAAGCCGTGGCACCATCATTATCGGTTACCGTTAATTCAAACTCATACACGCCTTGCTGGAAACCTGTTACCACTGTTTGAATCAATGATGGAGATACAATATTTACCGGGCTGCCACTTACCTGCTTCCAGTTAAACGCAACCAGTGAACCATCCTCATCTTTCGATAGGGATCCGTTTAGGATGGCCGCATTATTGGTAGGCGACATTACAATAGTTTGATCCTGTCCCGCATCGGCTACCGGTGGTTTATTTGGCGGTGGAGGTGCAGCATTAACTGTTATTTGCAGCGTATCTCTTGCAATCGAACCTTTATCATCGGTAACAGTTAATTCATACACATAAACACCTTCTTCCAGGTTTTTAACATCGGTTTGGGTGCTGGCCGGAGTCACAATTTCAGGGGTACCGGGGCCGGATAGTTTTGTCCATTGGAAGGAGGTAATGGTACCATCAGGGTCAGAAGAAGCACTGCCATTTAAAGTGACACTATTTGCAGGTAAAGTAATAGATTGATCAGGCCCGGCATTGGCAACAGGACCTTTATTTGGCGTAGGTTGTTCCGCCACTTCATTTACAATATACTGTATCGGCGGGCAATCAGAACAGCAACGATAAGGAAGGTAAAAATCTGCAATGACTGTTCCAGGTGCCAGTTCACTTAACGGGTCTCCTTTTGCTTCCTCCAGCACAATGCGCATACCGGTATCGTCATCTGTTTTAAAACTTTCGAAGTCTTCGTAACCCTGGGCCTCCACAATTAATGTATAGGGCATCACACTACTCACTAATTTGAATACACCTTTTGCACTGGTTAGCGTTGATTCACCAGTTTCACCGATACTTACAGCAGCACCGTCAACAGGTGATCCGTTAGCATCAACAATAAAACCTGCAATATTGGTTTGCTTCTCTATAAAATCGTCTTTTGATGCACCGAATACTTTCCTCGTTTCGTTTTCATTGCCTTCTGTAAAGTTATTCCCCGATGCAAAATTGAACCTTGTTGAACCTTGCTTCCTTCTTTTCCTGCTATGATAAACTACGATAAACGTTCCTCCCATCGGAACACCTGCCTTATGTTGGATACCGGGGTGCATTTTTGTAAAAAATCCAAACTGACGCAACCTGGTAAGCATAGCATAACGCTGCATATAATCTCTTTTCAGGGAAAGCAACGCACCGCATTTGCAGTTATAGATCAATACATCTAGATGATCCATCAGGTCTTCAATCATCAGCAATATCAACAGCAGCATAGCAATGCCATTGCCACCTGTTGCAAGCCTGCTCAGTGCATTTGTAGTAGAACTGTTTGATAAAATGCTATTAGTACCAGTTGTTTCATTCGTGCCGGTTGAGGCATTGGTTCCTGCAACATTTGTTTCGAAAGTGGTGGTGGTTGTTGCTTTTTGACCCCTGGTTAAAACGCTGAAAAGCGTTTTTAAGCTTTTGGCATACTCACCTAATTTATCAGTGGCACTGCAATAAGCTTTTGCATCAAATTCTGAAAGATCCTCTGTAAGCAAAGTAGAAAGGCGGATGATGCCCAATGGTATTTTAAAGAAGCTAAGCAGTGCCAGGTAAATCGTAGATGCCTGGCCTGCTAAATTATCCGGGATATCATCATTGTTGGCATCTTCTACATTGATACCAAAAGCTTCGAAGAAATTCTCCAGCGTTAAGGTTTCATCGGTATAGCCTTTGCGATGTAAAAACTCGATCATCAAACCGAGTGATTTATTTTTTATGATATACCCTCTGCTGCATACATCAAACAATTCCACCTGCGATACTTCTCCTGCTATTTTGAACTTCTCAAGAAATCTTGAAAACAACGCGAATGTAAAATCGTAATAATATTTGAGTTCCTTACACAGCGTGCACAAGATCTCTTTGCGCATGCTGTCATACATCGATTCAAGGTCCTGGAAATGGCAAAGCATTTCCATCCCTGTTTCACTACCCCTAAAATCATTCAGGTTACTCATTTGCCGCAGCGACGATAAGCCCTGCTCAGTGTTGAGTGCAATGATATCAACCGGCAATCGAAACTTCGTTATTTGTTGCTTGACCTGTTTTAATACATGTACATAAGATTTTCCAACAATGCCTTCAACCCTTAAAAAATTATAGGGTTCCAAATCATACAATAAAGGGGTTGTGACAAATGCATCGGATGCATTATATTGATTGGCATGATAAGAAAGGTTACGTTTCGCATCATTTAGAAGTGTTCTTTTTCCATCCCAATGCAAATACAATGGTTTGCTGCCACTATTCACCTGGTAGTAATAGGGGATGGCTTTGTTTGATAACGGCACATTCCACAGCATGCTGGGAGTAATGCGCAAAAAAGTATCATCCTTTGTGTTGTTGCCTTGCACCGGTGGAACAAAGAATTGCTTGGTTAGAAGTACCAGTCTTGTAAACAATGTTTTTAAAGAACCAACCAGGTTTTGCTGGTCGAACAACGGCGAATAAATAAAGTAATGCCGGAAAGGAAAAAGACCACTTGTTACAGCAGGTATCGCTTCTCCTAATAATAAATGTCGTGGAAACAAATCGCTGTCGGGGCAACAGGTACTTAAAACCTGTGTTCCGGACACCCTGAATTCCTGGTATGCCAAAAGCAGGTCACTAAAAAGGTCGTAATGGTATTGCAGGTGAACCAGCTGGTTCAGGTTTATATTGCCATTATACAAATATTCATAAGTTGCAGAAAGACCGGCAAAAGGATTGGATCCATAATCGCCTGCTACCAGTGATCCAAAAACCGAATAGAGATTGGTTAATGATGTTTCAACCGAATCAATAAACGGTTTATCCAGCAATTTTAAATAGCCTTCAAAAATATCCTGGCTATACACCGGTGAACTGTTTGGAACATCCCATCTTTTCATCCGCAGTTCCGGTAAACTGGTATATGTGTTGGCACCAAAACTACCGGCAGTTGTGCCCATTAACAAAGCGGCATCTTCTGTACTTACTGCCATGGGTAAAAAAGAAACGGTAACGTTGATACCCTTATCATCGCAGGAATTTGGATCACAGTTTTTGTTGTCTTCTTCTTTTAATTCAACAAATAACAAAATGACTTTACCTTTTAAGAACCCGGCATCAATGCTTTGCAAGTCAGGATCAACAGCTGGTTGCTTAAGCTCCCACACATCCATCGCAACTTTATTTCCGCCACCATCCGTCTTATAAAATTTATCATACACCCTGGCAGTGTCTACCTTGTATTTTTTGTACTGGCTATAAGCTTTCGTAGTGGTTGTGATTAGGTATCCCTCTGAGGTTACACCACAGCCCTTTGTAATGGTTACTTCCGTTTGTGCGGCATTTATTTGCAGGTGCAAGCCACAAACAATACCAATACCAAGCAGGTTGGTACGCGTTAACCTGTTTTGCTCATCGAGATAACCAAATAACTGATTCAGGTCTTCGGATGTAAGCAGCTGGTCTGCAACAAATTTTGGAAACTCCACTTGTACCGGAAGCATAAAAAATGATTTAATGTGTGCCGCTTAAAACGGAAAATTTATATGATCGTATTATCGAGAAACACCCTGTTGCTGTCGTCACCATCTACACAATCGTGCAGCCGGGCTTCAGGATAAACACTTTTCAATTGTTCGAATACCAGTAACAACGCCTTTAATTTGGTATGCAGTTCCAGGGCATCTACTTCTGGTTTGGCAAGTGCAGCAAGCCAATCACAGTACACTGTTTCAAATGCAAGAAATTGTTCATTGGAAACCCAGCAGATCTTTACACCCAAATGCGCAGGCACTTCGAGCCGGATAGTCTGCTCGGCAAAACGCCTGAACTCAATACCACTGTTGGCAATGCCTGTTTCGCCGCTTAATACCACTGTCAGCCGGAAGGAATAGGGATCTTCATCGCCGCATAAACTGCAGTCATCCGGTATACATACAGTTAACAAGGGATCACCTAGTGGAAAGTTTGGTAAGGATGGTATATTTCGGGGCCGCAACAACAAATGTTCTACAACATATACTTTGTCGGCCGCCAGTAATTTCTTACCAAATTCAATCATCCCATCGCGGGCAGCATCGGCTGCAACCTTAGTAGTAAAAGCCTGTTTCCTGGTAGCAATTACTTCACCTGTTTCATCGGTTAAATTCACCACCCATTTCTTCACTTTTTTTACATCGTATCGTGCTGCGGTAGTAATGTACTTTTTCACGATGGCCATTTCTGCCAGTGCCTTCTTTTCACTCGTATCAAAATCGGGATCCGAATAACGGGTACTGCCACTCAACTGGATTTTACCGGTTTCATCTTTTAAGCGCCAGCGACGTTCAAAGGTTACACCATCTGCATCTTTCTCCTCATACAATTCAAAAAAGCCGCCAAACGCATCAAGGCCCAGCAACCGCTGAATACGCAATTGCAAACCTGCAATATTTTCACTATTGCAAACATGTGCAGGATCCTTGTAATTGATCGCCTTTGCCCTGTTCGCACTCATAGAAGGAAAATCCTTCAGGAAGTTGATCTTATCTTTTATAAGTTTTGTATCGGCAATTGCTTTGCTGTTGCTGTAGGTATACAACATCAGTGCATACTCATTAAAGTTTTCTGCAAACCGTGATAGCTGGTGATCAAGAAAACGATTTCGCCTGTTAAAAAATACATCCTCAGTTTCAATCAACTGTTGGAGGTTGTCAGCAGTTAATCCATTTATTATTTCATCGGCTCCTTTTATACTTGCTGCATCCAGCAACTGGCTGAAATAAGTTTTATCGACCGATGTATCCAGCGCAAACAACTCTTTTGCATTTGTAAGCTGTGACAAATAATTCACCAGTAATTGCTCGTAAAATAGCAGGTATGCCTTTAGTTGTTTGGCCTGTGCCTGCCGTTCAACAGAAGCGGTGGATGGCAAACCATCATATCCAACACCATAGGTAAGGGGCAAGGCATATTGCAGCGGGTAATAATCATTCAGTTGAAAATATTTCCCTTTTGGAACAGGCAGATCGTTTTCGATGATGGAATACTGAGGTTGTGCGTTTCTGCCTTTAATTACTTGTAGCGTATCGCTTAGTTCGAGTGTGTCGGGTAAAAAAGGAAGGCCATTTTTAAAGACCAATATTTTCGATGCTTCAAGGTACAACCGCGGTTGGTGGTTGTACTTGATCTCCATTATCCATTCTTCATTTTTGATCAGATTACCATCGGCATCAAATTTTGTGAGTACAAAATTCTTAATGTTTTTTACACCCGGTATATCCATTAACAGGTTAATGATATCGGATGTATAAATAAATGTTTTAAGGTTAGTGGTATCGAGTTGCTCATTATTGATAAAGCCGTTATTCAAAGCCGGCCCTTCAAATATTTCATCAACCGGCACGCCAGAATCCATTAGTTCTTTTAGTGAATAAAATTTAATATCGGGACTAAAATATTGATCGATTCGATAATAAGCTTCTGCCAGGATGGCTTCAATATCAGCAGATGGTTCCACGTCCATATCGGCACATACCCCAATATCTTCCACTGCAATTGCCTTTATGCTGCAATAATCTTCACTAAGGTTTCGGTGACTGTGCAGCGACTGGTTCGTGATTTGCATCACGGCATCTGCCCGGTGTACCAGGTTTAAGTATTTGGCAAAAATGCCGGAGAGCGAAGCATCATCGATCGCCTGCTTGATATCCTTTAATTGAATTTGTTTGCGATCACTGTCACTGCGAAACCAAACTGTCATTGGTATGTCGGAGAACAACAAGGTTTCAATAGCGGGAAAGTTTTTATCGGGTTTAAAACTTACTTCAATGGTGGCATATACTGGCCGGCGCAACACGCTGCCCATAGAAGCAACCGGGATATCAATATTGTCATTCTTATTACCCGATATAAATTGAACGGCTACACTTTCTATAACGGAGGCAGGTTGACGGAAGCTTTTATAGGTATCAAATTGATCCTGTAATTGCTGCCAGGCAGGCAACCGCATCTCGATCATAGCAGTTGAAAAACCATTAAGTACAGGAAAGGAAAAATTGTATTTTACTTTACCACTATTAAGATCACCAGCGCCTGCTTCATTTTCAAATTCCAACAGCACATCATAAAAACCTTTGATGATCACAGGGTGTTCGGTTGGCTCATACTGTAAAGTGCTGGTACTACATTTTGCGTAGATCAACAAATCGTTACAAGCACATTGCTTACAAAAAAGCCAGGCATTTTTTATGCCATTGATATCAACGAGTAGTTTTCTAAAATCAGCGTTTGTCCATGGATTGACCGTTAAAATCTCTCTTGCTGTAAAAAAGCCCTGGCGTTTCGGATCTTCTTTTGGTTTTCTTGTATTCGGTTCAGCCAGCAGGTCTTTTATATCAATAGAAGTTCGGTAACCAAGATCGGTGATGGCATAGCTTAGCAATTCAAGGATAGTAATACCAGGATCATGAATATTATAATCGGTCCAGATGCTGCTACCAAGCTGCTCAATATATTCCAGTCCTTTCTTACGCAGTAATTCGTAATTGCTGCTATCGGTAAGTGCCGGATATTTTTGTATGGTGATGCTTTGCTGCATGATTGAATAGGTACTTGGTTATGGCTTGCCTGTAGGTTTTGGTGCTAACATGGCACATTCATATTGTGTGATTGTTTCGCTATCAGTAATCTGTGTGATGATATGTTTGGAAGCGGGTACAGAAACAAGAATACTTTTCGCTGTGGATGCTACAATTTCATCGTTGTTTAATTGGATAAGCGTTCCATCCGATGCATAATGACTCATAACAACATCTGTTATATAATCTACATAAGGCCGTTCTTCGATAAAATTGATAAGAACCGATTTATATACTTTTCCGCCAAAGCTGATATCGGCATCTGCCGAATAAGCCCAGGGCGATAAAAAAGCAGTGATCTCCTCCTGCAACTTTGCAGAATAAATAGTGAAATCATCAAATCCTTTTGCCAGTTTTAAAGAGAATTTTATTTGTACTTCTTCAAACACAGGGTTCACCACATACAGTTGCACATGACAGGAAATGCGTTTACGCAGGAATGCATCAATAGCCTGCAGCATGGCCTGGCTGGTATAAGGTCTTAGCGGGTTAATATCATTGCGTTGCTTTAGATCCGGGATGGTGATGATGGTTACATGTCCCGGCAAAACTTCATTATAAATAGCATCCAAACTTTTAGTATGATTCAGGCACTTTACTTTATAAATCAGGGGAAATGCTTCGAGTATCAAATGTTCATAATCCCAGATGGTTATAGCCCTCGCTTTATGTCTCAGTCGTTCGCTTACTCTTACGTAAAATGCATCGCTGTTTTCAATTGGCCTTCCACCAAATGAAGCATAGGGTTGCACAATTTTTTTTACTGCAGACAGCGGCAATTTTAATTTAGAAATAGTGGAAGCAGGCAATGCAGTATCCAAAAAATCAGCTGCATTATTATTGTCCTTAAAAGTTACTATAGCAGCCTGTGCTTCTACCGATAACAGTTTGCAGATCGCATTTGTTTTATCAGCAACAGATGCTTTTATCCAAAGCAAACCAGCGGGCAGCAAGCTGTTGTTCGTTGTAGCATCTGCAGGAATTATAAAACGGATAATACCGGATTGTACCAGTTGCATGGTACCATCGCTGATCTCCTGTTTTTTAAAATCAATCCATTGGTTGTTGGACAGGTAACTCCACTGAATATGTTCTGTTGGTTTGCTAATGGTAGGATCAGCCGATCCATCCAATACCTGGAACAAAACGTTTACTAATTGTTTGGCTGAAAGATTTTCAAAGCCGATATAGAATTCGCCTTCATGCAAAACAGGCTTTGAATCTTTATCGATATGCCTGAATTGTGGCAACAGGTAATGGGAACTATTGTTCGTGAGGAAACTATATTGCTCGGCATCGCCAAACGGATACAGGTGAAAGTAGGAAGCTGGCTTTGTGCGGTAGGCTGCTTCGGAATTATCGTTGAAATTGATCACATCACTGAATGCTGAATAACTGAGGTACAGTGATTGAATGATGGGTGTATAGGGTGTGGTCGGTGGATTAGCTTGGGGCGTATCCGTTGTTTGGCTTATCAGGTAAAGCGATAATAAATTTTGGTATTCCTTATGACCAAAACTTTCATTTAAGGTGAACCGCATAAATCCTTTGACAGATTCTTTTCCATATTCGGTGTAGTCCTCTTCGAATGGCAACGTCACTTCGGATGGTATAACGAGGGCAGCGGAATTAAATACCTGGACTTGCGTATTGCTGGCATTGAACATACTCAGCCCGTTATTTTTTGTAACCCATGTACCGCCCTGAAGCAAAGCAAATTTTGTGTCAGGCATGCTACCGGGAAAGTCACTTCCACCCCATTCAACATTCAATTTTACGCTTGCATTTTTCTTGCTGAATGCTTCTTTGTTGCCAATTACCAGCGTGGCATCCTTGCGTGGCTGACCACCAAAAGGCATAAACGGCTTTGATGTATCCACCGGCCCACCATCGGTGCTTACCAATATATTTTTTAAGCCTTGCTGATTGTAAGCTGATGATTGCATACCCACTTCCACCGCTACCTCCAGCTTGGAAATACTAATATCCCGCAATACATTGTATTCATAAGTCTTGCTATCATTATTTACCAAAAGGACCTTCAGAACAGGCACAGCAATATTCAAATTACCACCATGAAGTTTTACATCATAGTTAGTAATGGGCGGTTCATCTCCTGCAAGCGTAAAGGAAAATTCGGCACAGGGTTCTGTACCAATATTCAAATTATTATTTACCACCACTGCTACTGGCGTAACTATTTGATACCATCCTTTTTCAGTGGTGAGATAAACCGCGTATTGCTTGCCGGTGAGGGCGGCATTATTATCGGTAGATAACCGCAACATCACTTTACGCACGCCTTCCTGCAAAAACAAATAATGACTGGCTACTGCAAATCCAATAGTAGCAGCAGGCATTTTGATATCGATTACTTTTCCTTCCGAATACAAGCGGTTAGCAATAGGATGCCACTCTTTATTTGATGTTGTAATTTCTGCATCCACTCCATCTCCCGAATTGATCATAGGTGCAGCAAACATTCTTCCATTATTGACTACACCTACTGCATGATCATCCTTATCATTACCAATATAAACCGAACGCAGGCTATTTACAATGACCTTATTAAAAGTGGTCTCATCTTTCAATGCATATTCCACGTCCTTTCCTTCACTGTCTTTGCCAGCTTTGAATAAAGTGTCTTTGCTTAAAATGTATCCGTCAATCGTTTTCGCAAGCGTAGTTATCAAATGCGCACTATCGGGCGATGCTGCCTTTGGCTGCAATTGCAATACTTCCTTATAATAAAAATCAAGATGGCGTTTGGTAATAGTATTGATATCGTTCTGCGCCAAACGGAACAAGCGTAAAAAAGCAAGGAACAGGGCATAATGGGCCGGGTGCGTGTTCCTGCTTTCAAGGCTTACTAAAAGGTCTTTGGAAGCCTGCGAAACCAGCTTACTGTAGGCTACCAAAAATTGGTCAAACAAACCGGCAAAAAGGTTATGGTTAGCAGCATGATTCATCTTCATATACTGCAGCCATTCAGTAGCCGTATAATCAGTTGTAGGAGTATACTGGCTGTTGAAATAAAGATCAAGGGCAGCATTACCAAAAATGCTTTCATCTTTTTCAATATGGTTGGTATAATAGTCTTTCCACGAAGTAGCCAATGGGGCGATACTCCACCACGCAACGCTTAATCCATCATCCTGTATGGTACGCCAGCTGTCTTTAACAGCGAAGCCTAATACCTTCCAATCCAGGCTTGTATTTTCCTTCAAATAACCCAATTGCCTCGCAGCCTTGTAATAACGCAACAATCGGTTCAATGCCGGCGATAAGCTTGATTTTATTAGATTTTCGACAGTGCTTTTTAAGGTAACGTCATTTGGAAGTAACCGGTAATATTCATCCAACGCTTTACAGAAACTTAGTACAGCACTAAACAGGTCGTTTAAATTTCTTTCTGCAGCCGGTAATTGTGTAACATGATCATTGTTTTTCAGGAAATCGAGACGCTCTTTTATACTGCGTTTATAGGCAGCTGCATCTTGTATAGCGATTGTTCCCAAAACAGCAGAAACATCATTGCTGAAGAAAGGTGTCCAGTCCCCGCTTCTTGCGCCATTCAGCTCGTAATAATCGAGGTATTGTGCAAAGGATTTAGCAAATACGATCCAGTCGGCAAATGTTTTTTCATCCACGTTTACATAACCGCTTTGCATACCGGGCAGCAAACGTTCGTAGCGGGCAATTCCGCTTCGCTGTAAAGGCGTTTTTTTATCACTGCATTTTGCCATATCAGTTTGCTAATGGGTGATTGCTGGTTAACTGGTCAAGTTCTGTTCCTTCTTTGCGATAGAATGGGAAAACAAAATTGTACCGCGAGTTGGTGGATGGTATAACGTACTCGATGTTTACCAAGATCTCCCCTTCCAGTTCATTCTGTGTAACCAGCTCAATTTTCTTTGCGTCAATACGTGGTTCAAAAAAAAGGATCGCTGTTTTTATGCGATCAATGATGATCGTCTTTGTAGCAGTATCCAGGCTTTCAAAAAGCAAGTCTTCCATGTTACAACCATAACGTGGCTGCATAATTCTTTCACCAATGCTGGTAGTTAGTAACACATGCAGGCTGCTTTCAATATCTTTTATCTTTTCCGTCATTTCCACTTCTTTCAGCTGCTTGCTAAAAGTGGGGGGAAAGCTCCAACCCCTGCCTAAAAAATTATTTTGCTGATCGAATGACATAGTAATTTTTTAATTGATGTTAACTGTGGGGCATCCAAGAATAATAGTGCCCCCATGAGCCGTGTTGTCGCCCATTCTTGCAGCAGGCATTCCGCCAATCATAACCGTTGCTGATCCCGCAATAATGGTATCCGGTGGGCCCGAACAGGTAACCATATCTCCTAACCTTGCTGCAGCCATTCCGCCAATTTTCACTGTAGGACAACCGGGTGGCATTACAGGGCCACCCACATGTGGCACAGTGCCTGTAACCATCGGGCAAACATGCATATCTCCAACCCTTGCAGCAAATGGCATAATGTCAATTTATTGGTATGTAATTCAATGTCGTTTAGTTTATATCAGTATGCCTGTCTAATTAACCAATCAACGAATTAACCAATCAACCAATTAACCCTGTAGGTAATCGCTTAATTAATATTCACCATACTACCCTTCACATCAGTGGTACCGCCACTCGAAATTTCAGCACCTGCACCTCCTGACACCTTAGTCTGTGCACCTGCTTTTAAAGTTGCATCACTTCCCGCTTCCATTTTAATTTCAGCAGCAGCTTTCATCTTTATATCCTTGATACTTTCAATAGTGATCCCTTCATCATTCATGGTCATCTTATTGCCATTCAGATCTTCTATATGGATCTTTTTTTGGTCTTCATCAATCACTACTTTATGACCGCCCGGCGTTTCAATACAAATGCTCTTTTTATCATCATTGAAGATCATTTTTAGCTTGCTCCTGCTCTGGTAACCCTTTTCATGGTTGTCGTCTTTGGCAGTAAGATGGGCAGGCATTTTACTGCTGTTCATCATACCCAGCACCACGCCATGCCTCGGATCGTTATTGATAAATCCTACGATCACTTCATCGTTTATTTCAGGGCGAAAAAACATTCCTCTTTCTTTGCCGGCATCTAGCGAACTTACGCGGCACCACGCTCCTTCATCTTCCTTGTGTATCACCGGTATGCGAACCATAATACGATCTTCGCCATCAGGGTCACTTTCGAGCTGTGTTACAATCCCAACCTGTAATCCTTCTATTGCAGGCAGCATAGCGCCCGCCATCGGTTGCTGCACATTGTAGGTTTGCGCAAACCATTCGGGGTTGATGCCAAATTGAAGGCTTGTTTGCCAGTCGCCGTTGGTGTATTCATGGCGAACAGCCGTTACGAATAGTTTTCCCTCAAAGCGTTCACCAATACCTTTTATCTCGATTACCTGTCCCGGGTTAACATCCGATGTGCCTTCCACCACTACATTCCCCCTGATTTTTGCGAGGCGATGTTTCATCAGCTTGGCATCTATCCATTGCTGCAATTCGGGTTCTTCTATTTTGCCGCTATGGTATAGTACGAATGCTTCTTCATTTAAAACATTGGCAAGGGTAGCTCCATCCAGGTTTCCTGCATTAGGCAGCGAAGGTTCGGTTGCAGCAACTTCATTTAGTTCCTGGTCGGGGTAAAGCCATGTTACGCCTTTTACTTCCTTGTATTGCAGGCGCGCATCTATTTCAGCATCCAGTTCCAGGATAGTGGCACCGTACTCAATGGTCAAAGCCGGTTCACCTGCAAAATCCGGTTTTGCTATTTTCAACTTACCATCGTCTGCTATGCAAAGCAGGCCGTTAACTTCTGCACGGCATAACATAAAATCCCAGTCGGTGGTATTATACTGAACCAATTGCTTGTGTTCTACCGTTGTTGCTTCAACTTCTTTATTCAGGCCATATGCATCTATCAATTGTTCCATCACATCGCTGTCTTTGGTCTCCCTGAAATAATTGCTTTTGCAGGCCGCCGTCATCTTTGCCGCTTTGTCTTTGCATTCGATCATTAATACCGAATTGTTCTTTCTTGTTTTGATCGAATGCTTTACAACAATGCCTTTAAATATCGTTTCCTCGCTGCTTTGATAACCCAGTTTTATTTCAATTTCTTTACCAGGTTCAAAGTCAGGAGTGTTACTGATCTCAAATGTTTGTGAAGCCACATCACCATCAACCATTACGATGAGAGCTGTGGGTATCCTGTTTACTTCCTTGCTGACAACAACGGAGAGAACATGATAAGCTGTTGAAACCGCTGTACCCCCTGAAAGTATGGTAGAAGTAACCACTGTTTTTGGCTGATCGGATGGTATACTGCTTCCATTGGCCATACACTACTTCGTTGTTTTATCTATGGGTGGAAAAAATAGTTCAAGGCCCGGTTGCAGGTTCCTGAAATTGCTTAGCCCGTTTACCTGCGCTACCTGTAAATAATAACGCGAATGGCCATAAATGCGGTAACACATCAGCGGAAGTGTATCGCCTTTTTTTACTACGCGGTAATGCGTTAGATCGGGACTACTTCTTCTTTCTTCCGCTACCCTTCTTTCGTCTTCCTTCATTTCGCGGATGGTAACCTTACAGATCGCTCTTATAGGCGTTCCATTGCGATTGAATAATTTATAGGCGATGTTTAAAGAAGAACAAACTCCCTTCACCAAATCTTTGCCCCATACAAATTTTAAATATTTGGGACGATGGATCTCTCCATCAAAACCAATTAAAAATTCTTTAAATGTTTTTAATTCATCGGCAAGGTCTTCCCTGGGATTTCCATCTATAATACCGGTATTATCAAACAAGATCTCAAATGCCAGTTCCTCGGGTGGTTTTACGATAAATTTTGCCGGTGTGGCAGAAGTACCCTGGCCCTGTGCAGCCTGGAATTCCATCTTCGTTTCCAGCGAATAATTTTCGGGGTTTAGCATTACGCTAAACGGCTCTCCCGATTGTTGTTCACAGGCAATATCGGTGTAGGCAAATATTTTGAGTTTCTCAACTTTTCCTTCGCTCATGATCAGCGTTCTTTTTTGTTTTCAATGATGCGTACCATCTGTTCCACCGCTTCTTTTACCAGTGCCTGTTTCATATCATTGGGATTATCGCCGGTGCCGCTGCCTGCAGGTGCCGCTTGGCTGGCCTTGTCCTGGTTTACATTCACTTTAATAGTCAACTCCCTTATTTCAACCGGCATGTACTAGGTTTTTACATTGAAATATTTATACGACAGATCCAGTGTTTCTATCACGATACTGTTTTCCTGTGCATTGAGATCACTTACACTCCATTTCTTTGGCCAGGCATCTATTACTTCCCATCTTTTAATAGCAGTATGCGTTTCATTCAATAGCGATATGATCACCATTACCGGTTTAAATTCCCTGTTTTCAAAAGCTTTGCGGCACCATTCAATTACCTGCGAATCGGTGAGCATACCGCGTTTCAATGAGATATCGGCATACTTGGTTCTAACAGGTAATTTGTATTCAAACCTGTTTTCACCACCTTCTTTAAAACTCTCAGTATCGTATTCAACCGATAGCCCCGATACCGATTGAAAGCGGGTATCGTTGTCGTTGCCAATGCCACTGAATTCCACTTTGAAATGAAAGCCTACGGGCGGATAATACCCGCCGGGAGATAATGTCATAGCACCTGTTGTATTGATGATGTATTAATCATTTTCCAGGAAATAAAACAAGCCGTTAACCAGCCGTTCTTATCCAAGAATATTAAGCCCTTCGTGCGCCAGTTCCAGTGTTTCAATGGCTACTTCATTACCATCGCTTTTTAAATCGCTGGCCTGCACTTTTACCGGGAAGGCATTCTTTGCTTTCCAGGTCATCACCGGTGCATGTGTTTCATTAAGCAGGCTGATGATGATATCCCGTCTTTCGGAAACAGTGAGATTGATAGTATTGATCCACCGGTAAAAATCACTGTCGCCGGCCATAGTGCCACGCTTTAAAGTAATGTTGCTAAACTTGTGCATGCCGGGCATTTTGATCTTCGAATATTCCGGGCTGCTGCCTTCGCGGTATTCAATTGCTTCTACCTGCATATCCAAACCTGTTACTTCGGTAAAGCCAATTCGTACTCCACCCCATTGAACCAGGAAATGAAATTTGGGAAGCGGATATTGTGCCATGATGATCGTTTTTTGTTGTAAGGAATGTTGTAAATAAATCGCCGAAAGACATCTTAAATAACTTTATGATATCTTATTTATGCATTAGCTCTCTGCCATTTTGTGAGAGAATTTCAGGATAATGAATTCCGCAGGGCGAACCACCGCCATACCAATTTCAACCACCATTCTTCCTTCCAGGATATCGAGTGCGGTCATGGTTTTACCAAGTCCTACTGCTACATAAAAAGCATGTTCAGGTTTGGCACCCTGTAAAGCGCCCTGCCGCCACAGAACGGTCAGGAAATTTTCTATCATGCCCTGTACTTTCACCCAGGTATTGGCATCATTGGGTTCGAATACAAAAGGCTCGGTTGATTTTTTACAACTCTCTTCCACCATATTGAAGAAGCGTCGTACACTGATATAACGCCATTCATTGTCGTTACCCATTAAAGTACGGGCTCCCCAAACAAGTGTTCCTTTTCCTGTGAACGAACGGATGGCATTGATCGATTTTCCGGCCACTGCATCTACGTTCAAATTCGATTGTTCATCGGCAGTAATTTGAACCGCGGGGGCGGATACCGAATTAAGGCTTTCATTGGCCGGGGCTTTCCAAACGCCCCTTGCATTGTCTACCCTGGCGTAAACACCCGCGATAGCGCCACTTGGAGGCAGTTTATTCCACTCTCTCTTAATATTGGCTACAATGCTTGCAATAACCGGGTGACGCTCGTAAAGGGCATCCTGTGCGGCTTTTTTGTAAGCTTTGGCTGCGCCAAGTACTGTATCGGCAAAGGCGGATAATTTATCAAAGGCAATTTGCAGGTCGATGGCTACTAACCTCCCAATGGCGGCATGATTGGTATCTACCGCTGAATCGCCATAATCTTTAGGGATGGCCGGCAAAACAACATCGGCGGCGGCACCACCCAGCCATAAAGCATCCAGCGAAGCATATAAGGCATTCACAGCAGCAACGCCATTTGCCAGGCCACTTAAAGCCCTTGTGTCTTCGTTACGATCAATTAAAATCATAGATTTAGCAGCCCCCCGCCAAAGTGATTCCGAAGCTGCATAGGAGTTAACATCACTTCTTAAAGACGATGGATTGTTCAGCGTGGTATTGAGCGTTTGAAATTCAGCTAAAGAAAGACGGCAAAAATTTAGCAGGATAATCATTTTAGCTTTTGCGTCGGCCGAAGTGGTAGCAGCATCAACAGCCGTTTTCATGTCCCTGAATTTATCTTTAAAAGAGGCCGACAAAGGGATGGCACCGCCATTCAAATTTCCAGTTGCCGGATCTGCTTTTTTTACCGCATTTAATACGGTATCTACTTTACCTATCTCGCTAAATGAAGTATTTGTATCAGCAACCAGTTGGTTTAAAACCGGGTCGGCAGAAAGCGTTCCCAGATCTACGGAGAGACCACCACTTACAGCGGTTACCGTTGATTTAAACATGGTGAATTCTACTTCCCGCGGGTAAGTAGCATAGATCCATGGTGTATACGCTGCAGCATATTTCAGGTTATTAATCCCAATATTATTCCTGAAATTTTCAACACCCTTTTTCTGGCCTCCAGTTACATTTTCTTTTATATCAAATAAGCCTACGCGGTCCTGCAATTTGGCGCATTGGTCCAGCACCATTTGCTGCAGCGAATAAAAGCCTGCATCATCCGAACCACTTACCACCATATTGGCGGCATCCGGGAAGAGTATGATGGTGGGTTCATCGGTTTTTTCGAGTGATTTTACACCACCTCTGAAACCTGTGCCTGCAACTTCATCACCGGCAGCAGGGGCAGTGCCCAATTTGCCAACCGAAACAATATAACAATCGCCACCTCCATTATCAAAAAACAGCCGCATGCTATCGTACATAAAATACCGCTCTGTGTTTGCCATGGAAACTTCAGTAACCGCGTGGTTGTTGGCGGTGTCCACCTTTACGTTTATGGTAGCAGGGTTTATATCGCCGCCATAATATTGCACAAATTCTATCAAAGAATTTAAGCGTATAGGTTTGCCGGTCAGGCTTTCGCCGCTGCGTTCTGCTTTAGCGGTATAGCCAATAAAAGCGGGGATAGCCGTTTCCACCTGTGCCACTGAAGGCGGCAGCTTTGGAATTTCTTCCACATAAACACCTGGAGTTTTGTACGTAGTTGCCATGTTGATAATTTTTAATGAAGGATGTTTTAATAGTTTAAGTAGATGTTACAGAAATAATCGGCTCCCACTTTTGTAAGCATACCTGATGCGTTGATATTGGGGTTTGCTGCCAGGGGTGGTTCGGAACTAATAGGATTAAACAGGGTTAGTTTAAAGGCACGGGGCTGCTGGTATAAAGGGATCGGAAGATTAGATACAAATACATCCGAAGGCAAAGGATCCGCATTGCCTGCAAAGGAATAATCGGGGTGTGTTTCAAACTCTTTTACCCCTTTTTTGGGAACAATATATTTCCAGAAAGCAACCTTGTTTGCAAAACGAATGGTATAATTTAACCAGGTAGTATTGCCCAAAATATCAGTTTGATCTTTTACTTTACCGGTGCCGTCAACAAAAGCAAAATCGTTGCCAGCAGGCAAATGATTGTATAATTCGATCACGCCAAAAACATTGTTGTATACAGCTTCATTACTTAGGTAAACAAAGAACTCCGCTCCATTTAATTCAACCCTGTATTTACCATCCGGTAAGCTGGAAAAGTCTGCAGCCACCTGGTCAACCGGTGTTTCAAAATGTTGTATTTGATCAAAGACCTTTACGTCAAATAACCCCGTTACCGTATTTAACCCGAAGCATGAAATAGAAGCAGTTGCAACAGCGGGTTGCAATGAAAATACATGCTGTTTAGTAATAAAGGAGATCACATCTTCTTTGGAAGCATACTGGTTCTTTTTGCGGGTAATCCAGTTGGCAGTATTGGGTGGTGTACTACCTGTTGAACTTGCCAGGGCTTCATAAATAACATTTGATTGTTTCACCATTTCGCCCGGCAAATAATTGGTAGTTGCATCGAAGGGTAAAATTTGTTTGGTGACATACAAACGAACTTTTCCTGCTTCCGTTACTTTATTCTGGTGAAGATTGGTAAAATAAAAACGCTTTCCAGACAGGTCGTTGAATCCAAGATTGGACACCGTTATAAATGCAGGTTGTTGCAAGGCCATGTAAAAAGTAAACCTGTCAGATGGATCAGGAATTATAAAAGGCTTACCATCACTACCTGTTTTTATTAAAACAATTAGCTTGTTGCCAACCATTTTAAACATGGCTTTATAATTAGCAAGCAGTATGGATGTAGCGGGTGTTGGCATACAACTAAAATCCGGGCATTTTTCATCTGCATAAAAGTCATGCAGCAACTCCGTCATAAATAATATTTTGTAGGAGGTAATCATGATAATGGCAGTTGCATTTTTTCATTAACATGAATCTCTTTTATAAAGCCGCTTTCGCTGGTGATGGCGTTTTCATCAATAGTTATTTGACGCACTTTATATAAAACGGATGGAAGATATTTACCACCCAATGTGCTCCATAAATGGTTTACCTGTTCGAAGTTCAATGTATAGAGATCTACTACAAGACTTTGAATATTTGCATTAAGAGCGGGATGGGATAAAGGGGTAAATACATGTTGGTATTGAAAAAACTGGATGATACTTCCCAGTATTTCCAGCGACTTTTTATAATCCGGTTTATTTACTGAAAAAAGCAGGTACAAATTCAGGTATACCGGTGGATTTTTATAGATAGTTTTTGTATCCGATTTGCTATAGTTCTCTTGTTGTCGCGAGATCCTGTCTTCCTCCACATTTACCAAAGACAAAATAGCTTTATCATTAATTACCGGATCATTAACGGCATCATCAAGTGCCCTGGAAACATTGCCATATTTCAGGCGATCTTCCGGCAAATTACCGAGTGTGAGATTGAGGTACTTGTTAACTTCTTTCGACAGAAAATCAACTGTTTGAAAAATCATGCAGATTTTTTAAATAGTGAAAATGTTTTATACAAAGCGGATCGCTTCATTAAATAGATTACCCTGGTAAATTCAATTCGCCTGGTGCAATAAAGGCAACCTTTCAAGAATAAATACTGATCTGTTCAACAAGCCTGTAGCCACCTTTCCTTACAGATCAACATCAAAATTTTTACAACTACAACCGTTAGGTTTATTTTTTTAGGAAATGGTTTACTTGTTTTATCGTGTTATTATATAACGGGGAGAAAAGGTAAAAACTATAATTCGATTATGCAATAGCTATACAAAAAAATAACCCGAAAATTTATTGAACGGGGCTTCTACTGATTGAAAGACAATGAATAAGGAGGAATAAGATGAAATTGTTACGGGCATACCGATGATGTTTGAAACTTGCTGGTCGCATGTATAAATTACATAAAGCCATGGGCAGTTTAACATTAAGTGAAACATTTTAGTAAATGTTGAAACATCAATGGTCTTAAGAAAGAAGATATCTTAAGTGTTTCTATTCTAAAAGCAATACAGCAGAAAAGAGCAGCAGAAAAGGGGTAGGGTTATAAAAATTTTGATAGCTTCTTCCCAGTTGGGAATTCAAGAACATCGGTTGTGCAAAATAGTTACATGGCAATTTTTGGCCTGAAGTATTTACCTACTACTGGCAACGATTGAAATTCTTTGCGTTCAATCTTACCTATAAAAATGGTATAGAATACAAACAGCAACAAACCTGCTGCTACCAACAGGTAATCGTTTGTAATGAATTGTGCTATGCCAAGCTGGATACCATATAATGCCACTGCTATCAACACATAGGCCACCAATTTTTTCCACGCATAAGGTATGCGGTAATGTTTTTGCCCCAGCACATAACTCATTACCATCATAAAGGCATAACAGATAAAGGTTGCCCAGGCACTGCCGGTGTAACCATAAAGGGGTATCCACCAAACATTGAGCACAATAGTGATAACCGCACCAGCAACGGTAATCCAGGCGCCCGTCCACGTTTTATTGGTGATCTTATACCATACACTCAGGTTATAATAGATACCTAAGAAAACACTGCCCATAGCCAGGATCGGAATAATATGTACGCCATCGTTATACGATTCAAAATTTTTACCATAAGCCAGTCTCGCAATCAATGGCAAACAGAAAACAATACCAAGCCACATAAAACAGCAGGCAATCACAAAAAACTTGGTTACCCGTGCATACGTTTTAGGGGCGTTGCTATCACCCGATTGTTTGAAGAAAAAAGGTTCGGCGGCCATTTTAAACACCTGGATAAACATGGTAATCAGTACGGCTACTTTGTAACTGGCACCAAAGATCCCCAGCTGGCGTTTTTCCTCTATTTCCGGTAAATGCAGCACATAACTATACACCAACCTGCTAAGCATTTCGTTGATCATACCGCCAAAACCCACAATTACCAGGGGATAAGCATAGTGCATTATCTCTTTCCAGAGAGGCGTATCAAAAGCCAGCTTAAATCCTTTCCATTCGTCCCATAGCAATAACAACGTGACAAAAGCAGCTATCGCATTTGCAATTATATAATACCCTATCCCAATGGCAGGATTATAAAAAATTAAAAAAGGATGATCCTGGTCTTTGGCATAGAGCTGCGGGCAAATCCGCAGGTAGTAGATAACGATGCCGATGGTAAGCAATACATTGATTACTTTGATAAAGGCATATTTGCGGGGCCGCTCCTGTAAGCGCAGACGGGCAAAAGGCAATACGGAGAGGGTATCGAAAAACAAGATATAGATCATCCACCGGAAATATTCGGGATGATCCTGCAGGGAAGTAAAATTGGCAAGCGGGCCCGTAAAAAACAACAGTATCACCGATAACAATACCGTACTGCCAATGATCGATACGCTTAGGGTATTAAATAATTGCTGCGGATCATTTTTCTGAGCAAAACGGAAATAAGCTGTTTCCAACCCATAAGTGAAAAGGATGTTCAGGAAGGGAATAAGCGCATACACCTGCGTGATATCGGCGGTAACGGTTGGACCGTACCATCTAAACAAAAAGATGGACAACAAATAACCAAGAAAACGGCTGGCAATGGTGGGTACGCCATACCATAACGTTTGGCCCGCCAGCTTTTTTATACTTCCCAATACTAGATTTTAAGCCTCAAAAGTAATGGCAGATTAGCGATGATGAAGGGGTGATTTGTAAAGGTTTAACGAAGGATGCCGGTCTACACTCCTTATACTGGGAGGATTGTCTTAATCCTGAAGGGATTACCTATTTGTAGCAACCAAACATTATGGGAAAATACAACATACGACCCCATCGGGGTCGGATCACCATTCCATACAATCACCTATAAACATTTGAACCCTTCCGATTCAGTTTGATGACGCATTTTGTCTTTTAATCCAGAAAGGATTATATGTTTATAGCAACAGACGTTGATGATTGATTCGACCCACCCGAGCAATCGGCGTCTTAATCCAGAAGGAATTACATGTTTATAACAACTAAACATTTCAAATACCTACGACCCTCAAGGCAATCTGCACCTTAATCCTGAAGGATGACCTATTTGTAGCAACCACACATTTTGGAAAATACAACATACGACCCCATCGGGGTCGTACCACCATCCCATACAATCACCTATAAACATGTGAATCCTTCAGATTCAATTTGATAGCGCATTTTGTCTTTTAATCCTGAAGGGATTACATGTTTATAGCAACCGACGTTGATGATTGATTCGACCCACCCGAGCAATCGGCGTCTTA
>JAZKGP010000029.1:155628-159389 GCA_040385845.1 Bacteroidota bacterium
GACGTTGATGATTGATTCGACCCACCCGAGCAATCGGCGTCTTAATCCAGAAGGAATTACATGTTTATAACAACCAAACATTTCAAATACCTACGACCCTCAAGGCAATCTGCACCTTAATCCTGAAGGGATTACCTATTTATAGCAACCAAACATTTTCGGAAAATACAACATACGACCCCATCGGGGTCGCACCACCATTCCATACAATCACCCATAAACATGTGAATCCTCCGGATTCAGTTTGATGGCGCATTTTGTCTTTTAATCCTGAAGGGATTACATGTTTATAGCAACCAAAAATTACGGAAAATACAACGTACGACCCCATCGGGGTCGGATCACCATTCACACAATTACCTATAAACATGTGAATCCTTCAGATTCAGTTTGATGACGCATTTTATCTTTAAACCTGAAGGGATTACATGTTTATAGCAACCGACGTTGATGATTGATTCGACCCACCCGAGCAATCGGCGTCTTAATCCAGAAGGAATTACCTATTTATATCAACCAAGCATTTTCGGAAAATACAACATACTGCCCCATCGGGGTCGCACCACCATTCCATACAATCACCCATAAACATGTGAATCCTCCGGATTCAGTTTGATGGCGCATTTTGTCTTTTAATCCTGAAGGGATTACATGTTTATAGCAAGGATAATAATACCAATGGTTACGACCCTGAAGGGGTCGCACATTAACCATCATCCACCGACACCAACATACAAACCCTTCTGAACCTACATATGGGACCGGGATTTATCAATTCAAACTCGGATCCTCAAACGTATTCCCCTGTTTGATATCCCCGGTTTCATAACCTTTTTTAAACCAATACATTCGTTGGGCAGAACTACCATGTGTAAACGCATCCGGTACCACATGCCCCGTAGATTGTTGTTGCAACCGGTCGTCGCCGATCGCATTGGCCGCATTCAGCGCTTCTTCAATATCGCCCGCATCCAGCACATCTTTCATTTTTTGCTGGTTATGCGCCCACACCCCGGCCAGGAAATCTGCTTGTAATTCCATCTTCACAGAGTACCGGTTAAATTCCTCTTCACTCAGTCGTTGGCGCAACTGGTTTACTTTATCGGCGGTTCCATTCAAATTTTGTATATGATGTCCCACTTCATGCGCCACAACATAAGCCATGGCAAAATCACCAGGTGCATTCAGCTTTTCCTGCAGATCCTGGTAAAACGACAGATCGATATACAACTGCTGATCGGCGGGGCAATAAAACGGTCCTGAAGCCGAACTGGCGCTGCCACAAGCTGACGATACCGCATCGCGGAACAAAACCAGGGTAGGTTCTTTATACTGGCTGCCATTCGAAGCAAAGATCTTGTTCCAGACATCTTCGGTATCTGCCAGCACCACTTTTACAAATTTAGCCCTTTCTTCATCGGCGGCCTGTTCTTCCGGTGTCAGGGTCCGTTGACTAGCCGAAGGGTTGACAGGTATTTGCGAAGGATCTACCGGTTCGCCACTAAAAACAGCATACAATACATAGAGAATAATACCTACTACACCGCCGCCCGCGGCAATTCCGCCACCCGATAATCCACGGCGGTCATCTACGTTGCTGCTTTCTCTTCTGCCTGTCCATTTCATTGCTTTATGTTTTAAGGTGACTGCTATAAAATAATTTCCGGCCAATTCAATGCCAGCAGATGAGCCTGCACAAAAAGAATACCAGCCCCTGTTGGAAAGTTACAGGCACAAAAAAAGCCACCCGAAGGTGACCGTCTCATAGTTGGTGTTGAAGGATGAAAACACCGAAACCCGGCATTTATACCGGGGTTTGACAAGAGAAGAGATAATCGGGCTTCAGCCCTGCATCTACAAGAGATCCCTGATGTAAAAATGTTAACCAGTTCACGCTATCCAATCCAAGTCTCCCCTTTATGGAGACAGGGGGTTTGCCTTCTACATCCTCCCCCCAACCCCCTCCAGAGGGGGAGATAGTCCCCGCGACTCTATCATAGTTTAAATGTTCGAACATTCCAGGCACAAAAAAGCCACCCAAAGGCGGCTATCGATTACCCTCTTTAAATAATAATAAATAAAACCTATTATCACGATAATCGAACCTAAGTCTCCCCTTTAGGGGGACAGGGGGTTTGCCTTCTACATCCTCCCCCCAACCCCCTCCAGCGGGGGAGAAAGACCCCGCGGCTTGATGATGGTTTAGATTCCCGAACATTTCTGGCACAAAAAAGCCACCAACAGGCGGCCTAATAAGTCAGTGAATTATCACGATAATCGAACCTAAGTCTCCCCTTTAGGGGGACAGGGGGTTTGCCTTCTACATCCTCCCCCCAACCCCCTCCAGCGGGGGAGAAAGACCCCGCGGCTTGATGATGGTTTAGATTCCCGAACATTTCTGGCACAAAAAAGCCACCATCAGGCGGCCAAATAAGTTAGTAAATTATAACGCTATCCGATCCAAGTCTCCCCTTTAGGGGGACAGGGGGTTCACCTCAAAAAAAACTGCGGGATCTTCCTCAGCGGTTTTAAATACCGGGTCAAAAACTTCGGTTTCAACCCAATCAATTGCCAGGCTTTATGATCTTCGCGATTGGCCCGTAAACGGTGCACCAGTTTGGCATTGCTAAAACCGCCGCGCCGCATCTTTACCAATACCTGCGGCAGGTAACTCGCATCAAATTTGTGAATTAACAATACCCGCAACATCAGCTCATAATCTGCGGCATTGCGCAGCGTAGTGTTGAAGCTGCCCACCAGCTCATAAACTTCCTTTTTTACAAAAAAGGTCGGATGTGGTGGCATCCAGCCATAATACAACGAATTGCGCCTGAAGATACCCGAGCGCCAGGTGCGTGCAATTTTTTCAATATTCAACCGGTCCACGTATTGCAGGTCGCCATAAACTACCTGCACTTTGTTCTTATTCAGGATATTCACCACCTGGCTGATCACATCCACTTGCGGGTACCAGTCGTCGGAGTTGAGAAAACAGATGATATCACCCGTACAAACATCCAAACCCTTGTTCATGCCATGGTAAATGCCACGATCTCTTTCTGAAATAAGCAGCGATACATGCGGAAATTCTGATACGATCTCAATAGTACCATCGGTAGACCCCGCATCGATCACAATATGTTCGATATGGGGGTGATCCTGTGCCACTACACTTTCCAGGGTATGCCGGATGGTGAGTGCGCTGTTAAAACAGGTGGTGATAATGGATACTGTCATGCCGGTCGTTTAATTATATAATCCTCCAAAACCAGCATATCCATACTGGTACGCAAAAAACAGGCCAATGCTTCAGCAGGAGCATTTACAATAGGTTCATTTTCATTAAACGATGTATTGAGCAGAATCGGTATACCGGTACGTTGCCGGAAAGTATCTATCAACTGGTAATAATCCGCATTCATGGTTTTGGAAACGGTTTGCAACCGACCGGTACCATCAGCATGTGTAACTGCGGGAATCTCTTCCCGTTTCGATGCCCGAACGATAAAAACCTTCTCCATATAAGGCACATCATCTTCCATTTCGAAAAATTCACTGGTATATTCCTTTAAGATAGAAGGAGCAAAGGGACGGAAATTTTCGCGTCTTTTAATTTTCAGGTTTAGCAGTTCTTTGGCATCATTTCGCCTTGAGTCTGCCAGTATCGAGCGGTTTCCCAATGCCCTCGGACCAAATTCACAGCGCCCGCGAAACCATCCAATTACCCCACCTGCAACTATACAATCTACCACTTCTTCACA
>JAZKGP010000030.1:0-90726 GCA_040385845.1 Bacteroidota bacterium
TAAGTGCAACTTATACAAGAGCAGCAGGCGAAACAGTTGCTGGTAATCCTTACCACATCACTGCGTCGCTGAGTGCTTCAGTTGCGGGTGCATTGGATAACTACACAATTACCAATGCGGGTGCAGACTTCACGATCAACAAACGTCTTGCCACCTGGACAACCGACGCCAGCAGCAAAACGTACGGAGATGCAGATCCAAGTCCTTTGACATCAGGATCAGGCAACTTCCTTGCGGCTGATGGTGTGAGTGCAACTTATACAAGGGCAGCAGGTGAAACAGTAGCTGGTAATCCTTACCACATCACTGCAAGCTTGAGTGCTTCAGTTGCGGGTGCATTGGATAACTACACGATTACCAATGCAGGTGCAGACTTCACGATCAACAAACGTCTTGCCACCTGGACAACCGACGCCAGCAGCAAAACATACGGAGATGCAGATCCAAGTCCTTTGACATCAGGATCAGGCAACTTCCTTGCAGCTGATGGTGTAAGTGCCACTTATACAAGAACCGCAGGAGAAACAGTTGCTAGTAATCCTTACCACATCACTGCAACCCTGAGTGCTTCAGTTGCGGGTGCATTGGATAACTACACGATTACCAATGCCGGTGCAGATTTCACGATCAACAAACGTCTTGCCACCTGGACAACCGACGCCAGCAGCAAAGCATACGGAGATGCAGATCCAAGTCCTCTGACTTCAGGATCAGGCGACTTCCTTGCAGCTGACGGTGTGAGTGCAACTTATACAAGAGCAGCAGGTGAAACAGTTGCTGGTAACCCTTACCACATCACTGCGAGCTTGAGTGCTTCAATTGTGGGTGCATTGGATAACTACACAATTACCAATGCGGGTGCAGACTTCACGATCAACAAACGTCTTGCCACCTGGACAACAATTGCAAATAATAAGTATTGCGGCCAATTAGATCCAAGTCCTCTGACTACAGGATCAGGCAACTTCCTTGCAGCTGATGGTGTAAGTGCCACTTATACAAGAGCAGCAGGTGAAACCGTAGCTGGTAACCCTTACCATATCACATCAACCCTGAGTGCTTCAGTTGCGGGTGCATTGAATAACTATACAATCACCAATGTAGGTGCAGACTTTACTATAAATGGAATCACTTCTATAGATGCATCTGCCAGCAGTATGGCTTATCCTCTTGGCACTCCTGACACCGTTAGAGCCACTATTACTCCTAATGTTGCAGGCGTTACGGTATACTTCCATCTCGACAATGGTAGTGGAGGTATTTATGACGTCAGCGGTGTGACAGATGCTAGCGGGAAGGCACAATATATTTGGCCATTAGGCTTACCTGTTGAGGTTTACAAGGTAACTGCTGTAGCGGGATCCGGATGTGCGTCAACAACTTCTGCAGCTTATTTGTCCATTTATGATCCAAACGGTGGATTTGTAACTGGAGGTGGTTGGATAAATTCACCAGAAGGTGCTTATTATGCTAACACGTCACTTAGCGGAAGAGCAAACTTTGGATTTAATTCCAAATACAAGAAAGGAAGCCAGATTCCTGACGGAAATACTGAATTCCAGTTCCAGACAGGAAACCTTAATTTCAGCAGTATCTCCTATTCCTCAGGTTCACTTGTAATTGCTGGCTCACAAGCAATTTACAAAGGTGTCGGAACTATAAATGGTACAACAGGCTATAGCTTCATGGTTTCTGCTATAGATGGTCAGTACAACGGGGGAACAGGCTCAGATAAGTTCCGAATCAAGATTTGGAATACCAGTTCTGGTGCGAAAGTTTATGATAACATGCTTGGAGTCGATGATAATGCTACATTGGATCCTTTAACAACGGCAATTGGTGGTGGTTCTATCGTTATTCAGAATGCCGCTACTAAAAAAGCAGCAGCAGTTCGCCTCGAACCAAACCTGATTACCAGCACAGATCTTGAAGTATCTGCTTCTCCAAGCATAACGAGCAACTTCTTTACGCTGACAATCAAATCTGCCAGAACAGAGAAAATTGCAGCAAGAGTGTTTGATGTGAATGGAAGAACAGTTGAGCTTTTGAAACCAGTTGTTGGCGAAAGGCAACAATTCGGACATAGCTATAATGGCGGAATGTACTTCGTAGAAGTGCTACAGGGTAACCAACGTAAGATGGTTAAACTGGTTAAACAGTAATCTTTTAGAAAAGAATAAATGAAAAACCCGGTGGCTTTTGCTACCGGGTTTTTTTTGCGGGTTAGCCAGCTTGCCTGAATGTTCCTCTCATTTACAACAACTTACAACTAATTGAAAAGCGCATAACTGATCTTGTATATAGCTATAGGTCTGCATATACAACTGCAATACCGTAGTTATTGATATGGAACTGCAAACCATACCTATCAACTATAGCAATTGTTGAGCTTTAGAAAGCGTTAATAGGGACAAGCTTCTGAATGGATCTTGTAATTTGTTTGTTTTGAAGATGCTAAAGGCATTGAAAATGAACGAAACAGTCTTCGGCTTTTTAAGAGATGGGCTTTATTTTGAATATGATGTCGATCAATATATGGTGGTAAATTATGATCGGAAAAAACCAGGACATAATTAAAGCTTCTAATAGACCCTCCTGATTTTGAGCTTTCCAGGTCGAAGAAAATACTTGAAAGCAACCCGTAATTAATTAGCTCATCAATCAAAATTATTCCAATTATAGCTGAGCTAAGATTTCCCAGAGAGTAAAATCTATGGCTTGTAGCGGCTATGCCAACGACTGAAATTTCAAAGTTTTGACCAGTTCGTGCCAGGGTTTAATCCGTAAATGTTAAAAAAAGTTAAAAGCGTACAATTTTTTGTTTCATCAAAGTTGAGCTAAACTGGTAATTCTTATTTATTGTAGAACCAAAGTGAAATAGCAAAAATTATCTGTACCAACATGGAAAACACCATTTTAGCAATCTGAAGATATTTAAAACAATCTTCATTTGTTTTTGAATAATTATTATTCCTGATATATAAATAGCTAATAAATCCAAAAATCTAAAAGGAAGCTTCCATAGTCGTTTTTCATCATGGCATAGTATTGGCTATATCGTCGGCAATCCGGATTGTGTGTATTCCCTGCCCCCTTTGTATTTAACCTAACAATCTAAATTTAATAGCAATTGAAAAATGTCATGTCTTTGTACATTAACATGTACAAGAAAGGAAAGCGTATGGTCTTTACGGTCTTGTTATTTGGATCAGTGGTAGCTTGCCAAAAAACCGAGATAGAAAATCCGGCAGCAAGAAATCCTGTTCAATTAAGTGGAACAACTTCCGCTAATTTACTCTATGAAGAAACCTTTGAAGGTTCGGATCCATTTGGTACCTATGTTAGTAAACAGTTTGGAACATCTCATGCTTTTTCAGTAGTAGGTAGTCCCGTATTTGCTGGTGCAAAAGCTGGAAGATTTGAATTAAGAGATACAGATCCACTAACGAATAGTGGTACAAGAGCAGAAGTATCATTCCCACGCCCTGATCCGTTTATTAAAGAACAATGGTATAGTTTCTCAGTTTATTTTCCATCATCAGATTACAAATACGACAGCCATTCTGAGCTTATCTGGCAATTGCACCAGGGCGGTGGTGTAAGTCCTTCTGCTGCATTGGAAACAAGGGCCGACAGGTACAGGCTTATAATCAGGCCAACACCTGATGTTCAGGAGAAGATTGATATGGGTGCAATTAAGAAAGACACCTGGAATACAGTTGTATTTCACTACATCCATTCATCAAGTTCTGATGGTTTGGTTGAAATGTGGTTGAATAATACAAAAGTTCTAAACAGGCCTGGCCGTAACATGTACACCGTTGGAGGAGATTTTGAAACACCAAAACCAAAATTAGGAATTTATAAATGGGATTGGAATGGTACTGAAACAACAGATGTATCAAAAAGAATATTGTTTTTTGATAATATAAGAATTGGTAAAACTTCAGCAACTTATAATGAAATGGTAGCTGGTGGATCAACAATAATTGCTCCCGCACCTACAGCTCCTGTAGATACACCAACAACAACCGTTACTCCCGTTTTAACAGGAGGAATTAAAAACTTCACTTTGGTAAATGCTGGTACTGAAAGAGATGTTTTAACGATCACTGAAGGAGCTACAATTAGTTTGCAGCAATTAGGTTTGATTAAAACCAATATTCGGGCAAATCCGGCTGTAACATGTCAAAGTATCAAATTTGTATTAACTGGCCCACAATCCAGGACATATGTTGATAATGTATCGCCTTATGCTTTGATGGGAGATGATAGCTATGGTAATTACTACTTTGGAATATGGGGACCTCCCGTAACAGGTTCTTATACTTTAACTGCTACGCCTTATAGCGGCGAGAAAGCCACCGGAACAATGGGAGCAGCTACCACCTTACACTTCACAATTACCAAATAATTTTATATCCCGACAGTGACACACTCCATACTATTCGATTTAACAGAAATGGCCTGTCTTTTAATGAGACAGGCCATTTCAATGTAACTACATTTAATAAGAATACCAGGTATTACCGCGTTATAACCATTTTACAGCTTTTTTTGATCTGCCCGGTTTGTAATTGCACATGGTAAATTCCAGCTGGTAAATAGATGTTATTAACCGGTACTTTATTAACAACCCCGGCAGTGGCTAATCCAGTCTTTATTACCCGAAGTTTTTGTCCCTGCTGATCAACTATGCTTAACTCATACTGCGAAGTTTTTGCCAGCCGAAAGCTGATGCTTGCCACAGCGGATACAGGGTTCGGGGAAATTGTAAGTTCGTTTTTCAGGGATCCCGCATTATCTTTTTCGTAGATAGTTTTCGATGATGCCTTCAAGGCAATAGTATTTTCATCTGAAGCAATTACACTTTCTGCCCTTATTGGATTGGAAGAAAGGTTAGTGGCCATGATCACAATTTCGGAACTGTAATTTTGATGTGTGCTGGTGTTATAGTCATACAGCATTCCAGGGCTACTTATAAGGCTTATTGCGGGGCTAAAAGCAATATTACTTAACTGGCTCTCGCTGTACTTAATATCCCCGCCATTTTCAACGGTTGCATAAACTACTTTAATCAACCCTTTATCTTCATTTAACAACACAATAGGTTGTGTACCTTCTGGTTCAGTGGTTACGGTATATTGATTATCCCAAATGCCGTTGGGCCTTCTTACCAGCAAAATAACTTTTGGATAGGCAATTCTGTTATAGCCTGTTTTGGCAGCACAATACACAGTGCCATCGCTGGCTACTTTTAAATTCATGTGATCATCTGCCATGCCATACCCAATATTATTGATAGCAGATTGGGAAGCTGGTATTTCATCTGCCGACCAGGACAATGGATCAGTGCCATCGGTATGTGTTTTAAAACCAAATCTTTTAGTTACCTGGTTTGACCAGAAGATGCCGATTTTTCCAAGAGCCGGCATTGCTGTTAGTGCACAGATATCATCATCTTTTACACCAGTGGCAATAGTTACTGGTGCACTCCAGCTAGAATATGGCGCATCCGACCACCACACATTTATCGTATTGGTTCCATCTGTAGCAGCCCAAAGCCGGCCATTTCCATCCAATACAATTGTGCCTGCTTCTGAACCCGGCGGAAAAATGATTAATGATCCTGAAGTCCGTGTTTTCCAGGGTTTATAAGTGGTAGTTACCGGATCGAATTCAATGGAATACAAATAAGAATTATTTGATGCACCCTTGTAAAATAGTATATGAACAAGATTGCCTGCTACCCGGCAATCAGGTTTAGAACTCTTGGTATTAAGCGTTAAGATTTCTGTCCAGGTGGTTCCATCTAACCGGAAAATCTTTGTTCCACCAACGGCAGATAACACACACCACCACCTGCCGGCATAGGTCCATACTTTTGCCTGTGGTTTATCTTTTGTTGCCAGGGAAAGATTGATCGGTGAGAGTGGTGTTACCGATTTAAATCCGGCCTGGGTTAAAATTTGAGAAACAGTATAAAATTGACCATTTGAAAAACCTGTGCTTATTGCATTGCCTGCCAGGTCAGCGATTCCGGTTCCGGTACTCTTAAGATCTGCTCTGAAACTTCCTGTACCTGTTAATGATGAAACTACAATATCATAGTTGACGCCATTGGTGCCCTCCATAACAACGGAACTTATCACTCCATTTACAGTTCCATTTATCCTGGTAAAATTAAAATCGGTTGCATCTACATTAACTACCGGTTCGCTGAAATTTATTCGGAATGTAACGGATGTCCCACTTGTATTTTCCGATGCTGGTGTTTGCCTGTTTATATTTATCGCGGATGGAATTATTTTATCGAAAATGACTATCGAGCCATTAGTAGTAGTTGTCACTGTGGTTTGACTGGAACCATTTGCATTCGAAAATTGAATCGTAAATGGAATTTGTCCTCCAACATCCGAACCGGTCATGGTATAAGTAGCGTTGTAATTATTACTGCCATTGTTTGTAACTGTTGCTGGTATAGTTGCAATCATTACGGTGATGTTAGTAATAGATTCTGAAGCAGTGAAATTTACCGTTATGACATCGCCCGGTTTAGCTAATGAAGTGGTTGAGTTATTTGAACTAATTGAAACGAAAGTTAGTGCCGGATCATTTTGTGTTTGTTGCACTGTGTATAGTTGACCACTCGTAAAACCGGTATTTACCGGGTTACCTGCCAAATCAATGATACCTGTGCCAATTTCTTTCATATCAATTTGAAACGAACCGTTCCCGGAAATGGAAACAATTGAAAGATCATAAACCGCGCTGTTGTTTTCCACCATATTTACGCCTGAAATAGTTCCGGAAACTGTTCCATTGCTGGTCTTGAAAATGAAATCGCTAACATCTATATTCTTAATGGGTTCATTAAATGTTATACGGAATGTTACACCTGATGCTGTAATTATTTCTTCTAAAGGTGACTGCCGGTTTATACTTGTAACCAGCGGAGATGATTTATCAAAACTTACATTGCTTCCATTTGTTGTGCCTGTTACAGTTACGGCCTGTTCTCCCCCTGCACTTGTAAAATCAATAGTAAACGGAATGATTCCTGCTGCATCTGAGGCATCCATCGTATACGAAGCTGCATAGTTATTATTGCCATTAGAAGCAATTGTGGCAGGATGATTTGCTATGCTTGCTTCGGGTGAATTAATAGATCCGGAAGCCGTAAATTGAAGAGTAATTACATCCCCTGGTTTAGCAAGCGACGGTACAATATTGTTTGATGCAATCGACACAAATGAAAGGGTAGGAACAGCTGATTGTATAATATATTGTTGCCCTCCTGTGTATCCACCCTCTAAATTATTCCCGGCTAAATCCGCTATTGCTGTACCTGTACTTTTTACATCCAAACGAAAACTCCCATCCCCCGTAAGTGAGGCTACCGTAACATCGTAAGATGTGCCCGAATTTTCAACATCTGTTACACTGCTTATTGCACCTTCAACAGTGCCAGTTATTTTAGTGAACATGAAATCATTTTGATCTACACCATTCACCCGTTCATTAAATTGAATACGGTATGTAACTGTATTTGTATTGATGGTTTCGGTAACTGGTATTTGCCTGTTAATGCTTATGATCCCTGGTGGTATAATATCCGTTGTAGTTGGATTATCTACACACAATACGCCGGTAATATTTGAACTGTTTGATGCAACTAGGATGGTTTGATTTGAATAAGCGGTTTTGGAGCTTGAAGCATTGTCAAAAGAACCATTAAGTAAATAAAAAGGCTGGCTAAATGCAATACTATTTGTAGATGACTCACGATATTGGATGTTTCCCGTTGAAGATGTATAAACAACCTTTATTTTATTGGCAGTTTCATTTAGTAAGATGATCGGTTTGGTGCCATTTCCGGATGGCGACACTTCATAAAGCGGATCCCAATTGCCGTTCGGTCTTCTTACTAACAGTGCAACCTGGGGGTAATTAGCTGTTGCATAATTAGTTTTTAATACGCTATATAAAATGCCGGCGGCGTTTGTTTTTAAATTAAACTGGTTATCTGCAAAACCTCCGCCAACATTTACTGGTTGCTGTATTGCGGGCGTTTCATCTGCGGACCAGGTAATCGGATCTGTTCCATCGTCATGCGTTTTGAAGCCAAATCTTTTAGTGTTTTTGTTTGACCAGAATACTCCCACTTTGCCGGGAAGTGTAATTACAGAACATAAATCAGCATTTGTGGTTCCGGTGGCAATTTGAATGGGTTCACTCCAGGTGCTGTATGGCGGGTCGCTCCATTTTACAAACATAGCCGATGCGCCATCGTAGGCAAGCCACATTCTTCCTGTAGCATCGATATCAATGGTGCCGCATTGGGTATTATTGTCGGTGGTGATCGAAACCCTGGTTTTTCTTGGAGTCCAGCTTTTATAAGTGTTGGTAGCAGCATCATATTCAACTGAATAAAGATAACTTGTAACACCTTTCCAAAAAAAGATATGGGTTACATTGTTCACGACTTTTATATCCGCTTTGCCTGTTATGCCTGATGCAAGATTCAAAGCAATATTCCATGTCGAATTATCCAGCCGGTAAATATTTGTAGCAGTTGTTGCTAATACCGCCCAATGCTGTCCTGCATAGGTCCAGGTTTTCGATTGCGGGCTTTCACTGGTATTGGTGCCTGTAACAAGCAGGTTTGTATTGGTAAGATCATCAAATCCATTTTGACCGGGCAATGTCGCTACATTCAATGTGATTATTGCTAATAGTAATGTGATGTTTTTCATGTGTAAGTGTTTAAAAAATGGTGTGCTTATAGCGAATTGATTATCTGGTAAATTTTAATTAATGATACATTTCGCGTTGTTTAAATTACAACACGAACAAAGACAGTCTCAACTGCTGCAAGACTTGCAACGGCATTTGCTTAAGTAATAAAATTTATTGAATAACTAATCAGGAGGTATGAACTAACTGAAGATTAATGAGATGAATTTTTAGAAGGATAAAGGCAAATTTTCTATTCGGAAAAATACGGTTTTTTATTTAATTTGGCAAAGAACAAGTTGCTTTATTTTTCAAAAAATGATAATTCCTGGTCGGGTGATTGGCATCGAAATGCAGAACCATTTCTTTTGAAAATATAGAGACTATTAAACGGGTCAAATGTAATTATCCATCCGTATTTTCAGATTATAGAAATTTTTTTTCTTCGAATAAATCCAGGTTAACTTCTTTCTGATTTGCAATCTTATATAGTTATAAAAAGGAGCATCACCAGTAGTTGAAAAATAATTCACCAGGATCATGATTTTTTCAACAATTACGGAATATGGTTAAATAGTAGTAGTCAGAAAATAGGGAAGCCGGTAACGTACCGGCTTCCTTTTTCATAGTTATTTTTTTACAACCAATTTTATTGTTTGTGATGTAGTTCCCGTATTCAGCTGTACCAGGTAAATGCCATTGGTTAACAAGCTTCCATCAATAGTTGCTGTATTGGTTTCTCCAGCCTTTGCATGTCCTTTTTTCAATATACGTAACTGGGTTCCTTTGCTGTCGAATAACGCCAGTTTGTAATTGGAGGTTTTTTCCAATGTAAAGCGTATGTTGGCCAGGTTAGAACCAATTGGATTTGGAAATGCACTTATTGTTGACAAGGAGTCATTTACTGGCGCCATGATGCTTAGAACAGATCGTTCTGGTTTAATAGTTGCGATCAGGGCATCGTCATCGGATGCAAGTATACTTACTGCCTGGTTGGGTACCGCAGACATATCAGTTGCAATTATTACAACGTTTGAACTGTAGTTCTGGTGTGTACTTGTTGAATAATTATACAGTACACCCGGGCTGGTTATTAACGGCATTGAAGGTCCGAATGCGATATTACTTATTGGGCTCTGGCTATACCTGATTTCACCGCCATTTTCAACAGTTGTATAAATCACTTTTAATAAGCCTTTAGCCTCGTTAAATACCAGGAGCGGTTGTGTGCCATCAGGAAATACAGTTACAGTATATTGATTGTCCCAGGTACCATTCGGACGTCGAACAAGCAAGATAAGTTTTGCATATCCGGTTGCGTCGTATCCGGTTTTTGCTGCAACATACACCGTACCATCATTTGCAACTTTTAGGTTCATGTGATCATCTGCCATGCCAACACCTACGTTAGCAATAGCCGATTGTGCTGCCGGCGTTTCATCGGCAGTCCACGACGTTGGGTCAGTTCCATTTGTATGTGTTCTGAAACCAAATTTTTTGGTAGTCTGATTAGACCAGAAAACGCCAATTTTATTCAAACCTGGCATCGAGGCCAGAGTACAGATATCATCATCTTTTACCCCGCTTGCAATTGTAATTGGTGCACTCCAGCTTGAATAAGGTGCGTCACTCCACCGAACCGTAATATCTGATACACCGTCGCTTGCTGCCCACATTCTGCCGCTGCCGTCTACTAATATTCTTGCCGTTTCTGAACCTGCAGGAAATACCAATGTAACAGCAGTTGGACGAGTGCTCCAAAGCTTATAAGTACTGGTTGCTACATCATACTTTACTGAGTAAACAAAAGAATTGTTGGAAGCACCTTTGTACAATAGCAGATGAACAAGATCACCTGAAACCCAACAATCGGGTTTTGTGTTGGATGTACTTAGCAGCAATATTTCTGTCCAGCTGGTTCCATCAAGACGGAATATTTTGGTGCCACCGGTTGCAGATAATACGCACCACCATTTACCGGCGTAAGTCCATGCTTTTGCCTGCGGCTTATCTTTTGTCGCAAGCCCCAGGCCAACATTATTAAGTCTTGTAATTGACTTGAAGCCAGGTTGCGTGACTGGTTGGCTAAGTGTGTAGTTCTGTCCTGCTGTAAACCCTGTTGTTATCGCATTGCCAGCTGCATCTTTAATGGCAGTTCCGCTTCCTTTTAGGTCGAGCCTGAAACTACCTCCACCTGATAATGAGGATACCGTAACATCATAGGTTGTTCCTGCTGTACCAACAGCCACAACAGCGTTTGAAGCTATGGAAGATCCAACGGTACCACTGGTAGTTGTAATAACGAAATCAGTTGCATCTACCCCGGTCACTTTTTCATTAAAACTTACCCTGAAAGTAACTGAAGGACCAGCTGTTGTTTCAGTAAACGGCAACTGCCGGTTAATGCCTGATACTACCGGTGCTGTTTTATCGAATGTTACTTTGCTGCCATTGGTAGTAGTTGTTACCTGGCTGCCTGCAACTCCACTGGTACTGGTAAAATTTATGGTAAAAGGAACCACACCTGTAGCATCGGTACTGAGCATGGTGTAAGACGCAGCATAACTGTTAGTTCCTGTTGATGTTACTGTTACTGATTTTCCTGCTATGGTAACGACGGGTGTATTGACGGGTACTGAAGCCGTGAAATTAAGTGTTACTACATCTCCGGGTTTTGCAAGTGAGATGGTTGGATTATTGGAGGCGATTGTAACGCTCGATAATGTTGGGCTGGTTGATGTTGTTAAAGTATAACCCTGGCCTGATGTATAACCAGTAGTAATCACATTTCCTGCTGCATCTGCAATATTGGTGCCGCTGCTTTTTAAATCGAGCCTGAAACTACCTGCGCCCGAAAGAGATGATACTGTAACATCATAAGTGGTTCCTGCTGTTCCAACAGCCACAACAGCGTTGGATGCTATGGAAGCTCCAACAGTACCACTGATGGTGGTAACAGCTAAATCTGTTGCATCTAAACCGGTAACTTTCTCGTTGAATGTTACCCTGAAAGTAACAGAAGAACCGGATGTAGTTTCAGAAAGTGGTTGTTGCCGGTTTATGCTAGAAACCAGTGGAGCTATTTTATCGAATGTCACCTGGCTTCCATTGGTAGTAGTTGTTACCTGGTTGCCTGCTACCCCGGTGGTGCTGGTGAAATTTATTGTAAAAGGAACCACACCAGTTGCATCGGTACTGAGCATTGTATATGATGCCGTAAAACTATTACCTCCTGTAGATGCAATTGTTACTGTTTTTCCTGTTATGGTAACGGAGGGCGTATTGACGGGTACCGAAGCTGTGAAATTGAGTGTTACAGTATTACCCGGTTTAGCCAAAGATGAAATGGCATTATTAGAAGCAATAGAAACCGAAGTAAGAGTGGGAGCAGCCGCCGCAACATAGGTATAACTTTCACCACTTGTAAACCCATTTTTTATATTGTTTCCAGCTTCATCCACTATACCTGTCCCGCTGCTTTTTAAATCGAGCCTGAATGTGCCGTTTCCTGAAAGAGAAGATACAGCCACATCATAGGTTGTGCCTACCGTTCCTACTGAAACCACGGCATTTGATGCGATGGAAGAATTAACTGACCCACTCGTTGTTGTAACAGTAAAATCAGTGGGACTAACTCCACTTACTTTTTCATTGAAAATAATTCGGAATACAACCGACGGGGCACTCGTTGATGTTGTAAGCGGCACCTGCCTGCTAATGCTAACTACCTGCGGAGATTTTCGATCTGTTCTTAAATTGTTATTGCCGTGTCCTTTGTTTTGACCATAGGACATTGTTAAGCATACAAATGCATTCAGGATGGTTAAATAAAAAATTTTCATACCAGGTGTTTTGAAAAGGTTTAATATTTGGTATTACAGGAGAAATATTATAAGGCAGCTATAAGAAATATAATTTTTAGTTTTAAAAACTTTAAATGGGAAGTAATTAATGTTGATGCTTTTCTTCCAAAAAATTAGGAGGCATAAGTATTTTTTTTTACTTTTTACGAATTGATGGAAAAGAATCTACCTGTATAAGTTGATTAATGCGTTTGTATACAGTCAACATTACTACTGATCTTGAAGTTCAAGACTCAATTAATCACTGCATTCGGTCATTTCAATTTACAGATTTTTGGTAATTGCAAAAAATAAATCTTTAGCCCGGAAATAGTTGAATTTCATTCAGGAAGTATCGAAATCTTTCAGAAGGTTCAGCGTAGATCAGTTAAATAATTATAATTAAAAAAATATGCCTGAAATGTAAAAAACGACCCTGATTTTCAAAGTCGTTTTAAATCAATCTGATCAAAGTATTATTTCTGAACAATTATTTTGAGAGCCTCATTCGTAACATCTGTTTTCAATGTAATAAAGTAAAGTGCTTCTGATAAATGATTGGCATTCAGCATAACTGATATTGGAACACCTGCTTGGGCATATCCAGTCCTTATTGTCATTTCTTTAGATCCTTTTGCATCGTACAAACTGAGTATATAGTTGCCCGAATATTGTAAAGCAAAATAGAGTGTAGTACTTGTTGAAACAGGATTTGGATATGCCTTTAACAATTTTCTGAGTGTAACAGGGACGGTATTTTCGCTACTGTTGTCATATGCTATAACACCTATGGCTTGCATTGGATTCGTAGAAATGTTAGTAGCAAGTATTACGATGTCGTTTGTATAGTTTTGATGTGTACTCGTAGCATAATTGTAAGAATGTCCGTCGCTGTTCATTAGTGTAATGGCAGAACTGAATGAAATCTGATTCATAGAACTTTCGCGATACATAATATCACCACCATTTGCTTTGGATGTATAAATGACTTTTAGTGTTCTTTTCTCTTCATTCAATAATACAATCGGTTGGGTTCCTTCCGGTTGCATAGTAACCGGATAAGCATTATCCCATGTACCATTCGGTTTCCTGATCATTAGAATGATGGTAGGAAAACCTGGCCTGTTGTAATCCGTTTTTGCCACACAATACAAAGTACCGTTCCCGGATGTTTTTATATTCAAATGATCGTCCGCCATACCGCCGCCTGCATTTGAGATCGCAGATTGTGATGCTGGTATTTCGTCTTCAGACCAGTTTTGCGGATTACTGTTATCCGGATGTGTTCTAAAGCCAAACCTTTTTGTATTATGATTTGACCATAATATGCCTATTTTCTTTTGGCTTTCAATTACAGTAAGGGCACAAATATCTCCACTGCTTGTACCGCTGGCGATTGTAATGGGCGAACTCCATTTAGCATAAGGTGCATCACTCCACCATACTTTTATGTTTGATTCTGTATTAGTGGCTGCCCACATTCTGCCGCCTTTATCAACAATAATAGTCGCCGTATTAGAAAATTCTGGAAATGAAATGAAAGTGCCTGGTGGCCTTGCATCCCAGAGTTCGTAGACACTGTAGTTCTTATTATATTTTAATGAATAGATGTATGATTTGTTGGAAGCCCCTTTGTAAAAGAGTATGTGTACAAGATCTGCTGATACCAGGCAGTCTGGTTTCGAACTTTTTGTATTTAGTGTTAGAATTTCAGTCCAGGTTCTGCCATCAAGGCGAAATACTTTTGTTCCATTACTTGCTGATAATACACACCACCATTTTTCCGCATAAGTCCAAACTTTAGCCTGTGGTTTGTCTTTTGTTGGTTCGGAAATCGTAACTGGTGTTAATGGCTCAATAGTACTAAACCCTGTTTGTGAAAGTGCAACTTCGGCCAATGTTAATAGCAGGGCCGTCATCAATGTACAAGTTTTCATAGGTTTGATTTTGTAACATGTGGAATTTGTTTAATTGGTTTTAGGTATTTAGAAGTCTCATCTTTGTCGGCTTAGTTTATTAATAAGCAGACGAACGCACTTTGCTGCTGAAAATAGTTTTATACACAATTTTTATATCCAGCATAAATGACCAGTTTTCGATATACCATAAATCATGTAAGGTTCGCTGTTTTCTTTGTTCATCCGTATCTGTTGGTCCCCGCCATCCATTTACCTGTGCCCAACCGGTAATACCCGGTTTTACATAATGCCTGATCATGTATTTGTAAACACATTCCTGTAATTGCCTGTTAAGAAATCTACGGTGTGGACGAGGTCCAACTACACTCATTGTTCCAAGTAGGACATTTAGAAATTGTGGCAATTCATCAATGCTGTATTTCCTTAGTATACGACCGAGTTTTGTTACTCTCGGATCGTTTTTTTGCGTTGATAGCGTTCCCCCGGAAGCGGTATCATTTTCCCGCATACTCCTGAATTTGTATAATTTGAAAGGTTTGCCCCCTTTACCTATCCTGATAGGTGCGTAGAATATAGGACCGGGTGAATCTAATTTAATAAGGATAGCAACAATAATAAATACAGGTGCAAGTAGCAAAAGAGCAACGAAGGAGAACAGCTTGTCAAAACAAGTTTTAAATGTCGTGGAGCCGTAATTATCAAGAGGAAATTGCCGGATATTGATTGCGTTCATTTGACCATACCTTGAAATTTTATAATGCCGGCCAAAAACCTCCTGGTAATCGAGAATATATTTCACTCTTATTCCGTGGTAATCAGCAATAGCAACAACATCCCGGATTTCTGAAGTATAATTTCCCGGGATAGCAATTACGATTTCATCTATGGAATTGCTTAAAAGGTATTGGTGAATATCCGACATGTCACCAAGTACTTTTTCTTGTCCCACTGCACAATGTTCATTGCTATTGCAACTTATAAATCCAACAACCCTATCGTTTGATATAGGTCTGTGAAACATTTGATGTTCAATGTTTTTTGCCATCATACCTGTTCCGGCAACCAATATATTTCTTCCATGATCAATATTTGTTCCTGCTTTTTTTATCAAGCCACCTATAAAATAGTTGATGGTTATATCCAGCATAAAGAAGATGGTTAATAAAGCTAAAAATCTTCCTTTGTGATGCCATTGTATGGGTATAATAAAATATAGCAATACCAGCAGCGTAATGGATACCATATAAGCAATAATATGGTTTGAAAATGACTGCCTGGTCTCATTACTCAATTTCGGACCGTTTGGTTTTCCAAAAAACTCTATGAGCAACAAAAAAAAGATGCAACTGAATAAGATAAACCATTCAAAATTTGTTAATTCATAATCGCTCAGAAAGTAAAGTGAGGTAAATGCTGCCACAAGCAACAGTGCGTCCCTCATAAGAAAAGGGAGTAGTGATTTGGGTTTTAAACTAATCATGATACAAATCTTTAATAAGGTTTTCGAATTAGTACAATTACAACCTTAAGTGCTGTGTTCTCACCCGGTATTTATTATGTATAAATTATTGTACATTTTTTCACACAGTGTATAACAGAACGTATTTACATTTAATTTAATAGTTGTTCAGATTTTAAATTTTTTAGTTACTATATTTTTAAACTTACTACCAGCATAATCCTTCATAATTGGGAAGTGTTTCGAGATCTTTAATTCTAACAAGATCAATAACCCGGTGTTTTTCTTTTAACTGTTCGTAATAAGATTCCCCGTCAAAGTTTTTGTGATTGATGATTACTACATCGTTGTTTTTAATGGTTAATCCAAGGTTGCAGTTTATCAGTTCTGACAAGTGTGGAAGCCGCTCATTTATAAAAGCCTTATTTGCTCCTATCAATTTCGACAGATGTACATTTTCATCATAAATGGAGATACTGTAGCCTTTGCCAATTAGTGTTTCAGCAAGATCAACGGATGGACTATAACGGAGGTCATCTGTACCTTCTTTAAAACTTAAACCGATAAATCCAATATTTCTTTTGCCGGTATTTTCAATCTTCTCAAAAGCAAGACTTTTTTGATACTCATTTGAAGAATGAATACTACCCAAAACAGGTGTTGATAGATAATTGTCGTGCCCTAAGGTGAAAAGTCCTTTAAGATCTTTTGGAAGACAGGAGCCACCGTAAGCATATCCCGGTTTAAAATAAGCAGTAGAGATATTGAGGCGTGTATCCTTGCAAAATAAATCCATCACTTTATAAGAATCGATTGACAACGATTTACAAATATTTCCTACTTCGTTTGCAAAAGTTATTTTCAGGGCATGATAAGAATTGTTGACATATTTTATAATTTCTGCCACTTCTATGTCAGTAATTTCTATTGGTGCATCCAGGTTCCTGTATAATGACGCTACATTTTCTATTGATTGCCGGTGATCTCCACCAATTACTGTGACAGACGGATGAAAATAGTCTTTGACGGCAGAGCCTTCTCTTAAAAATTCAGGGTTTGATACTACTGAAAAACTTTCACCTCTTTTTTTTCCTGAAACAGAAGCTATAATATCTCCTAACTTTTTATTGGTACCCGGAAGTACTGTACTGCGGATCACAACTGTATGAAAATTTTCCTTTGATTTCAAAGCTTTACCTATTTGCTCGGCTGTTTTATAGATATAGGAAAGATTTAAATGGCCATTGGGAGAGGAGGGAGTGCCTACGCAAATAATGCTTATGTCAGTATTTAAAACTGCTTCATCTGCACAGGTGGTAGCGGTTATTCTTCCATTATTAAATTCTTCTTTAATTATTTTGTCAATGTCTTTTTCGAGGATGGTTGCTTTGCCGGTATTAATCAATTCCACTTTAAATGCATTTACATCCACACCAATTACATTATGACCATTTCTTGCCAGGCAACCAACACTAACACAGCCAACATATCCTAGTCCAAATATCGAGATCTGCATGATTTGTATTTTTTAGTAAGTACTGTTTTTTTTATACCTGTTTATTTGTTGCATCATATAGAAGTTCATGTCATCCCAGTTCGCTAATAAATGGTTCCTGGTCTCAAGCTGTTTAGATTGATCAAAAGCTTTTTCTATAATCTCATTGGCAGGTAAGATCATTTCTTCCAGGGGTAAATGTTGTAAGAAGCCCATGTCTGCCAGTAGGTCATTTGCTTTCATTTTTCGGATGCCACAGTAGATGGATGGTACACCCAGCATAGCGCCTTCTCTTGCCATACTATCACCTGAGGATATTACTAATTTAGAATAATAGATCAGCGAATGAATATCGTTTACAGGCTCATTCAGGATAATCCAGGAAGAGGGGAATTTAGAAGCTATTGATTTGTCTTCCAGTGATAGAACAACCCTGGTTTTGCTGCTTATTTTGTCTGAAAGCCCGCATATAATGCCATCTTGTTGCCCGAAGTAATTAAAGGATTTGTTGCTTACCTCTCTAATAAAAACATAATCATGCAGGCCTAATCCAAATTGCCCGGGTATGTTTGGATTAGGTTTAAAACGTTGAGGGCTTAAATAGCTCCATTCTTTAAGGCAGTTAAATATGGATATTTTATTTTCCTTTTCAGTAATGGGTGGAAAAAATAATTGATTGGATAGAACTGAATTGATGTAATTTATGTTTTTTCTTTCCGGGTCATCATAAAATTGAATCACGGGTGTTCCGGAAAGTTTACATGCAAGTGCCAATGGAATACTACTTGCTGCCACACAGATGTCGTATTTGTTTTCACGGATCAACTTTAAAAAGCGTAGTGTTCGTTTTACATTGCCTTCCCAAAATATCGACCATTTTGTACCCCGGCTACTACCTACAGGTATAGTGTGAAATCCTTTGTATTCGTTTTTTATAATTGCGGGAAGTTTTCCTCTTCGCAAGTAACAAATGGTAATATCCCAGTTGCCTGTTTCCAATTCCCTGGAAAGCCCTTTAAAAAGATTTAATTGTGCCGGATGTTTAATGTCAATAAGAATTTTACTCCTGTTATAAACACTTGCGGCCCTTTTTTTCTTCACAATAGCCTCAAGTGGAGTTCTAACCAAAATGCCCATAGGTTAAGTCATTTTAATTGATGTAATAAGGGGAACAATGATTTGGGAAAAACGACGAAAAGACAAATGCTAACAATAACTTTTTAAAACCTGTTTTGGTATTAAATCAATTGTATAAAACCTTGCCATAGATCTCATATAATCTTTCTGAAATTTTATTATTATCAAACCTGTCAATTACAAGGTTTCTATTTTTAATGCGTGAATTTGAATCAGCTATTTCATTCAGTGAAATAATATATTCCGCGATGTTTTTATTCACGATGAAGCAATTATCTACGCCATTACAAATTGATTTAACATCACCAATATCGTTCGACACTATGGGCAAAGTATTAAGGATTGCTTCTTTAATAATTTGAGGACTTCCTTCACTTTTACTACACATTATCAATGCATCTGCTGCCTGCATTGCAGTAGTTAATTGTTCCCGGCTATAATTAACCAATTCAATAAATTGAACCGATTTTCTTGTTTGTTTTTTGTAAGCTTCTATTACCTTGAATGCAAATTCAGGATCTTTTACCTGTCTTTTAAAATTGGATGAAAACAGGATGATAAAGTCATTTTCATTCCAATCAAATAATTTCCTTGCTGCTGCTTTTGTTACCAGTTGAACATCTGTATCAATACCACAGGGAATCACTGAATACTGTTTGTGTATGTATTGCAACATTCTTTCCGATACTACAATGTTATGTGCTGCAAAACGGGATGCTAACTGCGAAAATTTCCTTTCTGATTTTTTGAAAATATCGCTACCGTGATATGTTATTACAATTTTATAATTTTTGAGGAAGATCATTTTTGTTGCGATAGCAATCATTGCCCATAGGCCATAGTGTACATGTAATACATCAATTCTGTTGTTTGATAAGTATTTTTTTAATTCCAGCAAAGCTGAAACAGATCCTTTTATCCCGCCAGTTCTAACAAGGAAATGGTCGACCTGTATGCTGAAATTTCTTTCCAGGGCCCGGCCTTGTTCCATCACGAACGCATGCGGTTTGCCAGAATCTGATCGACTCAGGAACAGAACTTTTATCGGTGCAGCGTAACACATCTTTGTTACATTTTAGGTGTGAGTGATTCCATATAGACTTCTTCAAAAGCCTGTCCCATTTTTTCAAGTGAAAAAACCTGTTCTGCTATCCTTTTGCTTTGCCTGCCAAATGACTGGCATTTTTTTTCATTGTCTAAAAGACCTAGCAATAATTGTGATATTTCTTCAGGTGATTGGTCGTTCACGAGATACCCGTTTTCATTATTGTAAACTATTTCATTCGTGCCACCTGCATCATTTGCCAATACTGGTTTGGCCAAACACATGTATTCCAGGATTGAATTAGAAATTCCCTCGCCGTGTACTTTCTTATTTGAAAACAGTACACCAACGGTACAGGCATTTACAAGTGCTTCAACATCGGTGATCCTTCCTGGAAAAAGTATTCGTTTTGTGTTTGCAGAAAGCTGTAAAAGTTTCTTGTAAGTCGAATCATCTTTGCCGTATCCGCCTACTCCGATAAAAGTTACATCTTCTCTTTGGCTTGTTATGGTCGTAGCTATTTTGTAGAAGGTATCATAATCTTTATTGTTTGTAAAAGAAGCTGCCATTACAACTACATATGGCGTGGAAATTCCATATTTTATTTTGATAGACTGCGTACTTGGCAAGTTATTAAACCTGTTCATATTGATGCCATTGTAAATAAGTTTTACTTTATCAGGCGGCGGGTTATAGGACAAGATGCCCGCCCTGGAATTAGAAAGGATGATAGTGGAGTAATGAAAATTTAATTTATCAATCCATCCATTTATTGACCAACTTTTTAAGGTTGGAGGTGCCGAGGTTATTTGGCTATTGATTAATGGAATTTTTTGTGTAATTACAGTTGGAAGTGTATAAAATGATTGTATTCTTCCCCAGGTATGAATAAGATCCGGCTTGAAGCTTTTGCAGATTTTGTAAAAGCGAAAGAATACGGTGGGATCATTTTTCTTCCAAATTTTTTTAATGACTACATAAGGTATATTCAGCTCCAGGAATTGCTGGTAATGGATGTTGTCGTTTGTAACAACTACCTGGAATTCAAAAACATTTTTTTGCTTGAAGTAGGTTAACATTTCAACCAGCCTTCTTTCCTTTCCGCCTGAGCACAAACTTCCTATGAAAATTAGTATACGTGGTTTTGGGTTTGAAGAAATCATATTCCGGGTGTTTGTTAGTATCAGCCTGTTAGATTATTTTAATTGCTGGATAATAATTTTAAAAGCCTGTCCGATAATATTTTGTAATCGTGCTGATCTGTTACATAATTTTTTACTTTATCAGACATCATCCTATAAGTGTCAGGACTTATTTTATGGTATTGCGTTTGAAGTGTTGTAAGATCCTTGTAAATTATCCCCAGGTTGTATTTGGTAATAATTGAATCGGGATTTACTTTTTCCGTTGAGATAATTGGCGTCCCTACCGACATGGCTTCTAAAAATGTATTGCTGAAACCTTCGTAATGTGAAGTATTGAGAAGGAATTTTGCTTTTGATAAAAAAGGCAATACTTCTTTTCTTTCAAGAAAACCGGTAAAAGTTACGTTGTTTAATGTTTTAAGCTTATTGAGATAATATTTTGTGTCCTCATCACATTTTGATTCTTCTTTACCGGCTATATAAAATTGTTCGTGTTCTAATACGCAGGCAATTTCATATAAAAGCTTTAGGTTTTTTTGATACTGATATAATCCAAGCCAGGCTATATAAGACCTGTTGGTTGCATCGCTGTTCTCATTTTCACTTTTGATAAAAATGGGGTTGGAAATCTTGAACGCTAACTTTTCAGGATATTCTTTTTTAATAATATTTAATTGGTAATCGTTTTGACATAAGATGCAATGACTGAGCGCCAAGCCTTTTTTTTGCAAAAAGCGATGCGTTTTTCCATAGTTTACATAAAAGCGTTCATCCAGTAAATAATCGTTTGATATTCTAAGAATGTATTTGACATTTAGGAACTTGCAAATCAGCGCAAGGAAGAAAGAATTCCAACCTGGAATTCCCTGGTAGAGATAATCCGGTTTAACATGCTTTATTTTATTGAAAATATAAGGCAACCTGTAATACACCCATCTTATCCATCGAATGCCCTTTTTAGGATCATACATTGGTACCAGTTTTATATCGCTGCATTCTTCTTTTAATAAAGGATTAATTCCTGAATTGGTCATCACAACTACTTCATGGCCGGCATCTTTCAATCCCCTGATCCACCCATAAGCCTGTACAGCAGCTCCACCAGATGGTTTTTCAACTTTGGAAAGGATGTTGATTATTTTATCATCATAGAATAAAAATTTGGCCATATTATCTTTGTATTTGGAAGATGGATTCAATTTCGGTTTAAGAACGTTTGCATTTAACGATCATTCTTATTATCCTGCTTGTAGTTTGGTATTTTCTGTATTGTATAAAGCCGGCCTATCAGGAACTGGTTCCGGTTCTATATATAGTTCCAATTCAATTTGTTCTTTAGCTACTGGCAGTTTAGCAACGAGAAATAGTAACAACATGGTTCCTACCTGCGTGTATCTTCCCGTTAAACAATAAGTAACAAATGTGAATAGGCAAAAGAGCACTATTAATTTTTCATTGCGCGAGGATGCTGCTTTGTATGCCTGTAAAAATGCAATGACAATCATTGTTAAGTAAAGAAGTACGCCTATAATTCCACTGGAATGCAGAATGCTTGGTATATCACCATGAAGGCTTCTTTCATAAAATCGTCCGTCACCATAGTTTCCCGGGCTATTGAAAAGATCGAACCCAATCCATCCACTATAACGTTTATGTTTTACAATATCAGTGTACAACATATCGTATTCGAAATACCGGGCTTCCTCATTTAAATTTCTTTCTTCCAGGTTTCTGAGTTCATATCGTTCAGAAAGTGAGTTTAGAACATTTGTTTTTGATATTACAATGAAACCTCCAAGTACTCCGACTATACAGAAGAGCAGGATCTTTTTGGCGTTTTGACTAAGGTAAATAAATGCAACTATTGCCATTCCAAGAACAGATATTCCCAAAACACTACGCCGCATGGAAAGAACAATAAACGCTATTGCTATTGCTACTACGGCAAGGTTAATAAGGCTTGTTTTTTTTATGGACCATAGTAATAAAATGAATATTGCAATACCTATGATGTTAAAATCAGTTGCATAAAGATTGCCATACATAACACCGGTAGAAATACCATACATAGCATACGGGCTAAACTTAAAATATGTTGAGAGCAAAACATTCGCTATAAATATCAATAGTATAAGCGTAGCACTTCGAGCCAGGTCTTTAAAGATAATTTCCCTCGGGTATTTCTTGTAAATAGAAGGTATTACAGGAAGTAACAGGAAAAACCACATTACGTTAAATAAGCTTTGCCTGATGGAAACTAAATCGCCAGATTTTGTAGTTAACAATAAAAAATAAGAGAAGATGAGTAGAGCAAAAATATTGTTGGTTAAAAAATTACTGTTGTTTTTAATAAATTGTAAGATGATCAATATTATTATGGAATAATAAACAAAAGAAGGTATTAGACGATTGTCAATGACAGTATCAATAAAAAACAGTACCGGCAAATAAAGGATGCCAAGATCCCCTTTTTTAATAAGCAGGTATCCAGCGAGGCAGTATAAAAAGAGTTCAAGAAAAAGAAATAGTGCGTTCATAAATTTTCAGTTTCTTCAGAAATAAATTAACCTGTGTTATTTCATTGCTTAGCCAGGCTGGCCGTGCGTTTTTTTCCGAAATTTGATTTGGCTGGCTTATTGAGTTTGTTGTTCATGATTTATATCGGGTATTGATTGTAAAGGATTAATTAAAGCTATGTTTGAATGTATGCAGGGCAGGCAGTAATTACTACTCACTTCATATATTCCCAATTTTTTTTTTCAAGCTGGTTTTTCAAAGCCCTGTTCTCAAGTCCCAGTTCAGCAAACATTTTTTTTAGCTCAATGTTTTCTCTTTCTAATTCATACACTTTCTTAACATCGTCGGCATCAAGGGCACCAAATTTTGATTTCCAATTGTAAAAAGTTGCATTACTTATTCCAAACTCTTTGCATATTTCCTTTACTGAAATGCCGTTCTCATGTTGTTTAATTGCAGAAACAGCCTTTGATTCTGTAAATTTTTTGTTCATGATTTATGATTTGCGAACTGTTAGAATTATACTTTTTGGAATATCATTTAATAAATTTTATTCAATCATTTTGTATGATGGAGGAAAAATTAGCAACTTTAATACTATTTATTAGTACCAGGTTTCCTGTTTGGTGATCACTTATTTTCGTGAGTTTATCTGCTTTTTCGTTATAATAATACATTTCGTATCCGATGTTTTTTAGCCAGGTAGTACTTTCGCTTTTATACGACATTTCAAAGGACAGCATGGGCAAAAATCTTTCTATAGTTTTTTTGCCTCCTTCCAATACGTTGCTTTCATTTCCCTCAGTATCACACTTTATAAAATCAACTTTCTGTATGTTGTTTTCTGCAATAAAGGAATCAATGGTTGTTACTTTTATTTTCTCTGTTTTATGTTTTATATTTTCCATTTGCAGCAATGAAGCCCTTGTACCTACCACAAGTCCGTTGTTGAATAATGGGATGTTGATGGTTGTTTCGGTTATTGTATTACTCACGCCAAGTTGATTAATGGTTACATGGTTTAGATGTAATTTGCTCTTCATACTTTTTAGTGAAGTATAATTTGCTTGTACTGGTTCGAAACTGTATACATGACCCGATCCTTTTTTTACAAGGTTATTGAACCTGCACGCATATTGTCCCATATTTGCGCCAATATCAAGTACAATACTGTCCGGAGATATCATATGTTTAAGTATCGGAGACATTTCATACTTGTTACCCAATTTATAATTCATTATGATTTTGAAAAGCTTCATTGAATTGTACCATTCTTCGTTGAATAAAGAGTAGATAATTCTTTTTTGCAGGTAGTTAGCTGTCTTTAACCGTTCCATGACTTCTATTTAATTGTTAAAACCGGGATAGTATTTGCTTTAGTTTTTGTACATTTTGGTTTATGGGTAGCATGCCGTCGAGCCGATAGACCGGTATGTTTTTTTCAAGTAGCTTCCCTGTAATTATATTAAATAACTTCTGCCAATTTTCGATGTTGCGTATTAATTCTTCCCTGTTTTTTCCAGTATGTGAAGCAATTGTTTTTGGCCTTGTAAGCAATCTTTCAACTATTTTTCCAGGTTCGTCGATATCAATGTATATGAGCGTTGTTGGCAGGGGTACTATTTCCAGATATGCATCCATTATTTCTTTCATTTTATCATTGCTATTCGTCACGAAAAATGATTTTTCCAGTAATCCTTCATCGATTATACATGGCATAGCTGAATTTTTTTCCCAAATTGCCTGGTACCGGCTATAGTCTTTAAACAAGAAATAAGCAGCTCTGAATTTTTGTCCTGCAGAGCCATCTTCAGTATCAACATTTTTATCCAGGTAGTTCCATAAATAGTTAGCTGTTTTGCGATTAGTTTCAGTAAATCTTATTCCATATTCAACCGCGATTGTTTGGCCATTATGCTTATTTAGTAATGATTTCAGTTTAGATTCCATCCATCTTGCAGGCGAGTATATTGAGTGTTGATTTTTAGCGAGTAATTTTTCCTGGTAAATCCAGTTACAACCACTGTTCCATTCCTTACAAAGTGCTTTATATATCGTCGTTTTTCCCGCACCCGGAGGTCCTATGATTTCAATAATTTTTGTTTTTTTATCGTTTGCAGTTATTGACATTAAGTTTGAAATCTTTTATTTCTAATGATTATTTCATTTTTAATAGTTTAATTCCCGATAAAGTCTTTATCGTTTCTAACCTTTCATTGTGCCGCATGCCAACAAACCAGAAGAACATGCTGCTTAATGCTAAAACGATCAGGCCGATGGCCAATAGTGTGATCCAATTTGAAATGGTGACTGACTTGCCGGCATAGGTGGCGAGGCAATACAGTAAGACCGTTAGAAAAAATCTTTTTATTGCTTCAAATGACAGAAATGGACTTTTATCATTCATTCTTTGTTTTAATAGATAGGGAAAGCCAATTGAATAAAATAATCTGCCTATAAAAATGCTTATGCAAATTCCAATGACCTGGTAATGAGGTACGAGTATAAAACTTAGAATAATGGTTACAACAGAAGCACATGCTGAAAGAAAAACCTTATTTTTCATATCAAGTGTTGCGTTGATAATCAGGCCATCTAACTGGAAGAATATTACTTGAACCGATATAATTAGAATGAATAAATTTTCAAGATTGCCTGCGTAGTTTTCGATGCCAACCCATAATCCTATAAAAGATTTATTTAAAAAGAGCAGGGTTGTTCCCACGGCAGAAGAAAAGAGCCAGGTTAAAATAATGATTGATTTTCTTGCTTTTTTTACTTTATCATATTCTCCTTTACCAAAAAGAGTGCAAATGCCAGGTGTCATTCCGGTTATAACGGCTATCATGCTGCCCTGAACAGCACTTGATGTAAACATGGTCAATGCATATTTCGCTACCAGCACGGGTCCTGCAATAAATCCAAGTAAGATCTTATCGCTGTTAAGTAGTAACATTTTCAAGGTTGAAAAAGCCATAAACCAGCCACTTAATTTTCCGAATGATTTTATTTTTGAAAAATTTGTTTTGCCAAAAGCAAACCAGGGAACATGTTTTTTTACAATATGTAAAAAGGTTAGTCCTGTGATTAGTGAAACAATTATTTGAACAATCGATAATCCAATCAATCCATATCCATTTGTAATTGCCAGTACTTTCAATAAGCCGCCGAAAGCAACAATTACAGCCCTGAAGCCCATTCTTTTGTAACCCATGTTCATACCTGCGAGTACGGCCTCAAACAAATCAAAGTATTTATTAATGATCAGGCCGAGTATCAAAATGCCGCAGGTAATTCTTACGAGGCTGTAATATTCCGCGGAAGCCTGGGTAATAACAGGTGCATACCAGGAAAGAATGGATCCTATAATTAACGCAAATGGAAGTGTGATTGCTGTAACTACGAATGCGGTTGTTAAATCGCTTTTAAGTTCTTCTTCCAATGCAACGTCTCGTTTGTTTGCTAATGACCATTTTAGTACTTGTGTGGCTCTCGTGTCAACCATTTTTGTATAACCGGTTAGTTGACCAAGCATTTGCCATACACCATACATCGATGTTCCCAATCCTCCTACAATAAAAGGATTGATAATAAATCCGGTAACCTGGATACCCGCATAATCAATTATGGCTGATAAAGAATTGAGGTACGCCCGTTGTTTAAGGTTTTCCTTCTTCCCAATCGTTGCCGGCCTTTGTTGCAAATCGGCCTTGGATACTAATAATTGTTCGGGGTTCATAGATAATTATTGCGTAAAATGTTTTTTGATAAAGTCATGGATATAAGTTCCAAATATTTTTTTTAATCGTTTTTAATACTTCTTCAAGTGGTTCCTCAGCATTGATCGTTATAACCTTACAAGACGCATTGAACTGAAGATTTTTTATCCCCTCAATTTTTTTCTTTAGTATTTCAATGCTGGTTTGACCTGGTTTTCTTGCTTCAATTACACGGGCGTCAGCAACCAGCTTAAATAAAATATCGGGAGATGAGGCAGCGAAACTGTCATACATTTTAGCTTCCAATTTTGCTATACTCCGCCAAATAATATTACCTGAATTTTTGTAATCAGTAAGAGCTGGTCCGTCGTTATACCCAACTACTGAATTTTGCGGGAACCGGTCACAGAGAACAAGCATGCCTTTCTTTTTTGCGACCTGCATTTTTTGCAGGTTAGCTTTTTTTTCAATGGCAACCATTAGTGCTTCAAGACATTTGAAAAAATTACCAGTAAAACTTGTAGCTGTTTTAGATGAAAAATTTTTTTCGACAATGCTTGCTGCTATGCCGCTTTTATTACTACGTGATACTGTATTTCTTTTTAGAACGGAGGTGAATTGTTTCAATTTTCTAAGCATATACCTGTACCACGACATCCTTCCGCCACCCATTCCAAAATATATTTTGTAGATATCCATCTTCTTTTTGAAAGTTTGATGGAGATTGTTGATTACGGTTGATTTTCCGGATCCATCCGCTCCTATAATTGCTACAATTAAGCCACCCCGCGAGTTAATTCTTTGAACAGGAATTGGATAATTAACCCGGTTACTTAACCTGCGAATATTTTTCAGGTATAGTTCCCGGTACCACCTTTTTATATTAGCCGTTACAGGGTTAAATAATCTTTGTTTTTTATAGTGCCGTTTTAGCAGTACTGCTAATTTAACCATGGTAAGCCTGTTAAATGGTCCAATTATGAACTGGTAGACAGGTAAATAATCTGCATACATTATTTTTAAATGTTCTTCAACCTCGCTATCGGTGCAGCGAAGTTTTAACCAATGGTATTCATCCAATATTCCGCCGGTATATTCAACATTTTTATTTGCGATCAACTTTATTCTATCCCTTAATCTCAATTTGAGTGCAGATCTGAAATACAACAAAATCAACTCCATTGCAGGGTTAGCTCTGAATATGTTGTATTTATCGTCATACACACGGGTAGTTAACAGGTATTCTTCGAGGTTTAACTGGTAACTCTTTAAGTAATTTTCACCTATGGTGAGGGCGTAGTGCGTATGCACATGAATAATTTTTCCCGATTCATCGTCAAGTCCAATATAGTCTTCAATTCCCTCATACTGTTTTTGCTGAATGGCATTTAACTTCTTAAATCCGCAGTTGAGAAAAATGATTTCCAGTAATGGTTTTTGTTTTTTTGAAAATAATATATCTAAGTCTGTGTTTCCTAACATTGAGGCATCCAGGTGCTCGTTACTTTTCCAATGACAATACCTTATTTCATTAACATGTAATTCCTGTATAAAAAGCTCAATTAAATTGAGTTTTAATAATGCATTGGTATTTATACTTACGAGAACTGATTGCGTGCTTAAGTTTGTTGCCTGGTTCATGCAATCAAAATTTATGGGGTATAAGCTGCCGGTACATCAATGGATATTCCGGTCACTCGATATTGTAGGTTATTCTTATAATTAAGCCATCATATTTGATAATTCATTTATTGCATAATATTCTTTATACCATTGAGTAAATTTTTGCAAACCTTCATTCAGCGTGGTAGCAGGGTTGTATCCAAAATCTTCGATCGAATCATCTATACTAGCCCAGGTAGAAATAACATCCCCTGCCTGCATTCCTTTCATTTCTATGATGGCTTTTTTACCAATACAATCTTCCAGCTGGTGAATAAACGATAGTAAGTTTACCGGTTTGTTATTCCCGATATTGTAAACCTGGTAAGGTGCGCTTGATGTAGAGGGATCCGGTTGTTTTCCTTTCCACACTAAATTGGAAGAGGCAGGCTTCTCTATAACTCCTAAAATACCATTAACTACATCGTCAACATAAGTAAAATCTCTCTTCATTTTTCCATTATTAAATACCTGTATAGGTTTATTGTTTATAATGGAATCGGTGAAAATATAACAAGCCATATCCGGCCGGCTCCAGGGTCCGTAAACTGTAAAAAACCGAAGACCGGTAGTAGGTATATTATACAAATAGCTGTAAGCATGCGCCATTAACTCGTTCGACTTTTTTGTAGCTGCATATAACGATACTGGATGATTTACATTTTGCTTTGTAGAAAAAGGGATTTGTTCGTTTAAACCATATACACTTGAAGAACTGGCATAGATAAGATGACTGATTTTAAAGTGCCGGCTTGCTTCCAGTATATTCAGGAAACCCACGAGGTTGGATTGTATATAGGCATCAGGGTTAATAATTGAATACCTGACGCCCGCCTGCGCAGCAAGGTTTATAATGGCATCAAAATTATTTTTCCTGCAAAGAGCCATCAGGCTTCTTTTATCTTCAAGATTCAACTTTACAAAACAATAATTCTGATACAATGTGCTTTGTACTTCCTTGTTCCAGCCAATTTCTGACTGGCTGATACCCGTTTCCTGGAGGCGGGCATATTTGAGATTAACATCATAATAATCATTAATATTATCAATGCCTGTTACCAGGTGTCCTTCTTTTAGGAGGGCTACAGCTAAATGGAAGCCAATAAAGCCCGCAGTTCCGGTTACTAAAATTTTCATTTGGTTTAAAAAATTAAAAGGTTTTGAATTTCCTGGATGGTTTAAAGCAGGTGAGGTTGTAAAAAGTATGGTTGGTTTTAAGTTGTTTTGATAGTTTTTTTTATCGTCTTAACATCATCAATATTTATTTCTACGGTCATAAAATATTGCAATGATTCCAGGTATACTTTAACAGAATGCTTAGTGACATTAATTACATTTCCTTCAAATTCTTTCATTGGGCCGTTCACAACCCTTACAAAGTCATTTACAGCGATTCTTTGTACCTGCACATTGCTATACTCGGTTAAGAAATCTTTAATCACTTTTATTTCTTCCTTTTTTATTTCGGCTGGTTTGTTCAACCAGTAGACGAAGTTTATTACTCCGGGAGTTTCCTTTACAGTGGTAATTTCATCTGTACTTATATATACAAATACATAACCGGAGAATAGAGGTTCTTCCACCATTTTTTTTCGATCCTTCCATTGATGTATCACACGGTTTAAAGGGCAGTAGTTACTTATTTTCTTTTGATCTAGTAAACCGGACACTTTTTTTTCGCTCCTTGATCTGGTGTATATGGCAAACCATTTTTTCTCACTAACCATTTAAATGCATTTGAAGTATGGATAATTTGACAAAGACTTCGTCCATCTCAGTTACATGTGATAACCAAGTCAATTGAAAATCAATGATTTAAATCTTTACCGGGTAAATACAGGAATGCCTGCAATACTTAATTGTCCTTGTGATACCTGGCGATCTTTGTATCGCTATTAGTTAGTTGGTACGCAATTTTCTTATAGTTATAGCCATATGTTTTATTGCTGCCATATCCATAACCATATCCATAATCTTTCTTAATAAAACCCCTCGTCTTAATATCATTAAACACTATAAATGTGTTTTTCAAGGCATTTATTTTATTGCTTTTTTGAAGTGATTCCAACATAGCTTTTGTGGAATGACCATGTCTTATTACGAACAAGATAGCATCTGAATATTCGCTGATGATATAAGCGTCAATTATAGGATCAATAGGAGCTGAATCCATAATTATATAGTCAAAATCTTCTTCTAATTTTTTGAAAATGATTTCCAGGTCTTTTTTCATTAAAAGATCTGTCGGGTTTGTAGTCGAAAATCCAGCCGGTATTATAAACAGATTTTTATTGTGGGTCGGGTAGACTACATTTTCAATAGCTATTTCGTTGTTATCTAAATATTCTGCGAGTCCGGCATTGTCCGTCATTCCAAATTGGCCTGAGGTCTTTGGATTTCTTACATCGAAATCTATCAAAACAACTTTCTTTCCGGAAGATGCAAGACTAAGAGCCAGGTTGTTGCTAATAAAACTTTTGCCTTCGGATTCATTACCAGAAGTTACCAAAATTTTTTTATAATTTAAAACCCGGTTGTTAAGACCCATTGCAAATCTTAGTTGATGAAATGATTCAATAAAATTCAACTGGTTTATCGACATATTATGTTCTTGTAATTGCGGCGACTTACCTTTTATATTCATTATTTCTGCAACGATGGGAATTGAGGTGATCTGCTCTATGTCTGATCTGAATAGGATTTTATTAGTTAGTGATTCTTTCATATTAACAAAAGCAAATCCGAGTAATAATGCAGCCGCCAGAGAGGATGAAAAGATAAATAATTTCTTGGGGCTAACTGGTGAATAGGATGCAGTAGCAGGATTGATCGTTTTGCTTGAATTTACCATTGCTGCATGTGCCAGCGCAGTCTCTTCTCTTTTTTGTAATAAGAATCCATAAGCATCATTTTTGATGGCTTGCTGCCGGCTAATATCAAGCAAATCCTTTTCTTTGGCCGGAATGGAACTTAACATCGAAATATATTTCTCAGTTCCGGTATTTAAATTGTTTTTTCCCGCCAAAAGACTAGCCCGTTGGTTCCTGATATTATCCATGATAGTCGGCCGGATATTTTCTATTTCGTTCTTTAAGGAATACATGGACGGATTTCCTTCAGGAATTGTTTTTTTCAGGCGCTCATATTGCATTTGTGATTCATACATTTTTTGGAGCAACTGGTTTAATAACTGCTGGTCTTTTCCACCTCCAATAGAAGGGACTATACCAATTTTGTTATCGTTTTCCTGTACATATTTTTCCACTTCATTTAACATGGCCAGTTGTATGTTCATGTCTGTCATTTTCCGGTCGTTATCACCAACATTTTGCAGGTATAATTTGCCCTGTTCACTTAAGTCTACTATGCCTTTTTGATTTTTGAACTGCCGCAGTTTATTTTCGATCGAATCTAATTCTTTGGACACGCGCTGGATCCGTTTATTAACAAATGTTAGCGTATTTGATGCAAGTGAATTTTTGTCTTCAACTGCTGTTTTATAATAGTTATTAATTAGCAGGTTTAATATATCTTCCCCGCGTTGTGGTACTTCGTCGGTTAGAGATAACATAATAACGCTTGATAATTTGCTGGCAGTTGATACTTTTAACCTACTTGAAATACCATCCATCACTTCTTTCGGATCCGAAATAGAAAAATATAGAGGGTATGTACTTTGTTGGAGGTAATGATTGTTTTTATGAAACCTTGCAGCTCCAAATGGTGTGTTTACCCATTGGTTTAACGCATACGATTTGCCGGATATGGTTAGTGTTTCAGCGATTCTATTATAGCTAAAGTATATTCGGTTTTCTTCAGGTGCTTTGGTTTTTCCTTTTAATTCTATAATAATGGGAGAGGAGGTGTAAGCGGAGAAAGAAGTAAACTTCCTGTCTTCATAAATAGGAGCATACAGAAACAGGCTATCTATAACATCTTTCATTATCTTTTTTGAATGCAGAATTTCAATTTCATTATCAACAATTTTGTTGGAAGCAATATTCAATGCCTGTAGAATCTTAGATTCATCGGCTCCTTTATTTTGGTCTTCCACCATAATATTAGCTGAAATTTCGTAGGCGGGTTTTGCCATATATTTTAAATAGGCATAAGCACCGGTTCCCGCAATTAGCAACAATGCAGTAAATAGTGGCCAGTACGGCAGGTACCTGAAAATGAAAGATTCAATGATATTTTTATCTGCCCGTGTTATATTTTTTCCAGCTTCCATTAGTTAGATATTTATATTAATTGATTATCATATCCAGTATAACAGTTAGAAACGATAGGCCGCCAAACAAGGCCGGTAACCACAATTTTGTTGTACTTGCACTCGCCACATTTGCCCTGTTTGGTGCTACATATACTACGTCATTGGGTTGCAAATAATAATAAGGGGAAGTAAGCAACTCATTTGAATTTAGATCAATATGTTTTGATATTCTTTTTCCCTCCTGTAATTCCCTGATAACAAGAACGTTATTTCTTTCACCATAAATTGTGAGGTCGCCTGCCAGGCCAAGGGCTTCTAAAAGGGTAATTTTTTCTCCCGGTACATTAAATACAGACGGCTTGGCAACCTGCCCCAACACTGTTACTCTGTAATTCAGGTACCTGATATTTATTACCGGGTCGTATAATAATTTATTCGAAACAAGACTTTTAACCAGGTGTTCTTTCAATTGTTTTTTAGTTAGGCCCGAGGCCTTAATAGTACCGAGCATAGGAAACTGGATATTGCCATCCTGGTCTACCAGGAAGCCTGCTGCTTGAGTTACTGTCCCGGCATTTACCGTTCCCGGGGGAGTTGAAATATTATATAAATTGAATGGCTGGTTTGCCTCGTTATTAAGACTTGTAACTGTAATGTTTAGCAGGTCATTCTTTTGAATGATGGGTTCAAGGTTTTGTACCTGGTAATTAATTTCCTTGTCTGTTAATTCATTAAAGTAAGTGACCCTTTTAGTGTCTGCACAGGCTGACATTAGTAAAGTAGTTAAAAGGAGTACAATAAGGTACAAAACTGATTTAAACATGAGTTTTTAATTTATAATATACATGTTCGTTCACCAAAGGGCATATGGCTATAAATGCATGTTTTACGATGCAGACAAATGCCCGTTAATTTATTAAAGTAAAAAGTGGATTTTTCCGAGATATGGATTTATAGCTAAAGGGTTTTCTAGCTTTGCTGATAACGATTGTTATCTTTTAATTGATAATCTAAGTTAATATAGATTTCAACTTTTTGCTTGCCCATTTTTGCCCACAGGTACAATCAGGATAGTTCTGCAAAGGTAGAAATACCTGTAGTTAATTTTATCCTATTGATATTCAGGTTTTTAAATCCTGTTTTTTTGATTAGTGTTTCTAATTCTTTTTTATAAACAGGGCTATTATTAAGATAGTAGTTTAATAATAGATATAAGATCAAATTAAATTGTTTAGAAAGGAAACTGAATTTGTTTATGCAAATTCCAGATAATATATTATTTGCCTGGTGTAAATTGCCATTTTGGGCCAGTACAATTGCTTTAAAAAGATGCAATGATTCTAATTGCTCAGGTTCATTATGCAGCAGGTTAAAGTTTGTTTTTTCCTTTTTAATTGCCTCTTCAATATACTGTAATGATTGGTCGTATTCGCCAACCAAAATCAAAGCTTCCGATAGTATATATTCAAAAGAAGGGACTGGCTGATTTATATAAACAGTCTGTTTTATCTTGTTATAATAGGTTGCAATTTCCCGGCATAACTGACCTGTTCCGTCAGTTGTTGCATTCTGCAGGTACAGTTTCGCAGCAAAGATTCTTGCTTGCAAGTTAATATCCGCTTTTGCTTGTAATGGAAGGTGTTGTTCAATTTGTGCGTAGTGATATTTCAACGCGGAATAATCCATAGTTAGCCAGCTTTTCATACAGAGAGCAGCATGACCAAATAGTTGAGATTCGGGAGAGTGATTATCTGCCAGGTAGCATTGCAGTCCCTTTCCAAAATAGGAATTCAAGCCGTCAGTGTTTAGATATTTCTCGAAATATACTTTTTGGCCTTTATCGATTTTTGCAATTGTTCCATGAAAACGCTCTATAACGTTTGGATAATCATCAAGGTTATTAAGAAGATCATGAACATGTGCAAGGTAGCTTATGCATGAAGTCTCTTTTATCTCTTGCGAAATAAAAGGAAAAAGCAACATATTCAAGTACCAGTTTTCAAGGTCGCTGACCGGCTTGTCCGACAAATTACTATCAGGTGGCTGATTTGTAAAGTGGCTATAACAGGAATATCCACAGTATTTTGCCAGCAGATCAAGCGTAAAAAGAGAAGGCTGGTATTTACTCTTCATAAGGTTATAAATCCTTCGAAGCGTATTTACGCTTATTGTTGCGCTTGTTACTCTGCAAATTTCATTGGATAATCTCAGGCAGTCTGAAGAGGATAATATTTGCCTGTTCAGCTTCTTTTCTACTTCTTTTTTGAGTGCAGTTAAGTGATCGTTACTCATCTTAATTTTAGTTAGAATGTGTGGTGTTTTGACGTTTAGGTTTTCTAAAAATAATAATTTATTAATATCAATAGCCGGATTATTATTTATATTTTAATTGATAAGCTTCCAAATATTTGTAATCAACAAGATATGATTTTTAAAAAAATCATATTAATTTATAATGCAATCAATTGCAGAGATCACGCTAATGTGATCGCTATAAAATGCATTAATTGTTCTGCTGTCATTTCAATTAATTTTTGTTGTTGTTTTTTGATAATGTCCAAGTCATTTAGGTCGAACATAAATCGTTGATGCCAGCCAATGGCGCTGTTGCAATTTCATTTTTTTCATTACGTATTCGCAATTCTGACTATTATAGACCTGGCAATGGAGTATGGTGAGACAAGTTCAGTGGCTGCCGGTTAGCTTCAGGCATTTTCAAATCAAATGCGCTTGATTGTCAATATGTTTTGTTATTGACTGGAATAGTTTTGCAGGTAAATTTCTATTGAACGGGCAGCCATATTATTGTATAAGGATAGTTCAGCAATAATGTTTACTTAGTACGTTCTGTTGTCTAAAGCGTTTTCAGGTATTCTAAAATAGCAGCTCTTTCCTTTTCTGAAAGTTGATCACCAAAAAAATGACCTTTGTTACTATATCCCGGGATGGTAGTATTATAAGTACTCCTGGTATATTGTTTATCACTTACTGTATGTTTCCATCCCGGTTGTAATGTGTCGTATACCGGTTTTTTGAAATCTCTGGACCAATAGGAAGGACGTAATTTGCTATTTAAAACCCCTTCCAGCGTTGGTACGCTGCCGTTGTGCAGGTAGGGTGCAGTTATCCAGATGCCGTCAAGAGGGGGTGCGATATAGCCCGCATATGGCACCAGGTCAGCTTGTCTATCCCCGGTTCGGAACCAGCTTCTTTTAAACCACTCCAGGAATTGCGGGCTACTGAAATTACTGGCATATAACATTGAGTCTGTTTTTATAGTTTTTCCCGGAATAAGGAGGTTCGGATAGTACGCTGTATTTCCATAGGTGCCATGGCAATCGCTACAATTTTTTTCAAATAGAATTTTGCCGTTGGCGGCCAGGCTATTGTTGATGCCTGCCGGATATTTTGGTGGTGTTAATGAATAGATGTAGGATAAGACATGGTGAAAATGAGAAAAAACTTCGCTGGATTCGGAACTGTCAGAAACCGTTAGCAGGTTTGACGCCATCAAAAATCTGGAAAAATCTCCTCTGCCAAATCCATTATAAAACATGCCATTTTTTTTCTTAAGCAGCCACCAGGCCGGTACATCGGTTGGAATAACCTGTTCAGGTATTTTCAAAGCAGGTTTTTTGAGCCATTTAAAGGTAGCCGGGTCGCGATAAGAGGCAAGCACTGCTGTAAGCCTGTCAGCTACATTAACGCCCCTGCTTGAGGCTACAAGGTAGGGTGCCATTGCTTTCATGGCAGTAAACAAATTGGCACTTGCCTGTTTCTCTTTTTCTGTTGCACCTGCAAGCGCAATTTTTTCTGCAATCAGTGAAGAACCATACATCGGCATGGAAAAATCAAACAAAGTGTTACCAAGGCCAAGTATTAGTGAGTCACCCATGCGTTGAGCATGGCATTGCAGGCAATTAGGTGCCACAACCAACTCTCCGTTTGGTGCCTTAATTGCCGTATAGTCGTAAGGAATATTTTGGTTTATCCCGGAACGTTTGAGAAAATTTGTTTTTTCCTTCACGCCGGCTTTCCTAAAAAAACTATAGGGAAAACCACTTTTGAGATAATCTCCATTTACAAGGTATTGATAACCACTGTCGGGATTACCTATTACCTGCACCGATGGCGGAATAAATTGCGGTTTGTCATTGTCATTATCTACGACCAAAGCCTTTTGATTGAAACAGGATGCAGTAAATATGAAAACAGTAAGTACGAAAAATAGTTTAATCTTCAGCATTGGCAGAATCCTCTTTTTTATTACCATATAAACGCAGCATATCATGCAGGTCAGCCAAAGTATTTATTTCACTGGCTGGCTTGTCTTTACGCCAGCGGCTCATGCGCGGAAATCTTAAAGCAACCCCGCTTTTATGCCTGCTGCTTAAGGCTATACCTTCAAAAGCCAATTCAAACACTAATTCCGGCTTCACTGTTCGAACCGGGCCAAATTTCTCGATCGAATTACGTTTCACAAAATTATCTACTTCTGCAAATTCTTTGTCTGTAAGTCCACTGTATGCTTTTGCAAAAGGAACCAGTTTATCGCCCTCTTTAACCGCAAACGTATAATCGGTATATAAATTACTTCTGCGGCCGCTGCCTTTTTGTGCATAAATCATTACAGCATCAATTGTAAGCGGATCTATTTTCCATTTCCACCAATCACCGCGTTTTCTGCCAGCTTGATAATCCGATGTTTTTCTTTTTAGCATTAATCCTTCTGCATTGCCATTGCGGGATTGTTTCCTGATCTCTGTTAATGATTCCCAGGTCGAAAACAAAATTACCGGTGAAATATGGATGACAGGGTGTTGAAGCGTTTGGATAATTTTTTCTAATTGTTGCCTTCGCTCCTGCATGGGCCGCTGGCGGAAATCTTCGCCATTATATTCCAGCAAATCGTAAACAATAAATCCCACAGGAGCTTCCTGTAGTTGTTTTTTAGTGATGTTTTTTCTACCTATGCGGGTTTGCAGGGAACTAAAAGGTAGCGGCACCCAATTCGGCAAATTATTATCGCAGGGGTTGTTAGCTATCAATTTTATGCTAAGTATTTCTCCATCCAATACAGTTCCTTCAGGTAAAAGTTGCTTCAATACCTGGTACTCAGGAAACTTTTCGGTTATTAATTCTTCACCGCGGCTCCAGACGAATAATTCACCTTGCCGTTTAATTACTTGCCCGCGAATGCCGTCCCATTTCCATTCCACCTGCCAATCTTCGGGGTTGCCTAAAATCGAAGGATTTTCTTCAATAGGATAGGCCAGGTAAAACGGGTATGGTTTTGATGCATCAAGATTTGCAACAGACTCATGGAGTAAAGCAGAAAAGCTTATCGAAGCCGGATCCCAGTTGCCGCTTAAGCGATGGGCAATAACAGAAGCATCTTGTTTTATTACTTTAGCCAGTGCATTAATAATAAGTTGCTGTGAAACACCAATGCGAAAGTTTCCGCTAATTAATTTATTAAAAACAAACCGTCCAATGGCATCCAGCTCATTCCAGCTTCTAAGGATAAACTGCTTGCGGATTTCTTCTTCACTGCTCGCCAAAATAATGAATTGTTCAAGATACCAACTCAATGATTTTATGTCTGCCGGTTCATCGTTTACATCAATATTTTGTGACGATGTCAAAATATCGCGGGGCGCATTATTTATTTCTACTCGTTCGGGTAAAAGCAACGCAATTGTTTCACTAAGATCACCTACCGTATGGTAACATTCATTGAAAAGCCATAAAGGGTGCCCCGTTATTTCTGCACACCATTGCTGCAATTGAGCCGGGCTTACAAATCGTTTTGGTTTACGTCCGCTAAACATGGCAATAGTCCACACTTTGTCAGCATCATCGGCCATTGCAAAGTATTGAATTAATGCGTCCAGCTTGTCATTGGTTTTAGTAGATATTCCTAATAAATGTATCAGCTGCGCAAATGCTTTAAAACCTGTATGGGTGCTTGTTGACAATAGAATTAATTTTATAATTTTGGTATATTCATTCAGCCGGCAAGTTTGATTCATCCAGCATTTCTGCAGCAGTTACTTCTGCCGTAGTATCAATAATATCTTCCCCATCACCAGCATTGCTAAATGCTGTTTTAACTTCAAAGGAACTAAGGCCCGTTTCAGTTAGATAACGGCTGAATACACTTTGAAAACCATGTGTAACATATACAGTTGAAGCTTCTGTTGCTTTTACTGCAGTTAATAAGCCATTCCAGTCTGCATGATCGCTTAATGCAAATCCTGCATCGGGGTTTCGTCTTCTGAAATTACCCCGAACCTGCATCCATCCACTGCATACACCTATAGCATAGGGTGTAAATTTTTTTATCCAGGATGTACCTTCAGAAGAAGGTGGCGCAATAATTACTTCTCCCTGGTATAATTCCTTTGGCGTATCGGGAGTGACCCGTTGTACCAGGGGCAACCTCCAGCCGGCTTGTAATAATCTTTCATGTACATTCCAGATAGCGCCATGAGCAAATATTTTATTTGTAACGTCATTTACTGGATGTAGTAGTCTTTGCGCTTTTCCCAGGCTATAGGCAATTAGAATACTTGTTTTTCCTTTGCTTTGATTTGCGCCAATCCAATTTTGAATGTCTTCATAAATTACTTGTTGTGGCTTCCAGTTGTAAACAGGCAAGCCAAATGTAGATTCAGTAATAAAAGAATGGCATTTAATCGGTTCAAAAGCCCCGCTGATACCATCGTCTTCACATTTATAATCACCACTTACTACCCATATTTCTCCTTTGTATTCTATTCTTACCTGGGCGGATCCAATTATATGTCCTGCGGGATGCAGGGAAACCTTAACACCATTAATAAACAACGTTTCATTCCAATCGACACTTTGAATGTCGTTCTCCATTCCAAGCCTTAATTGAAGAATAGGTTTGGAATAGTGATGGCACAGATAAGATTTGCTTCCCCACCTGGCATGATCACTATGTGCATGCGTGATGATGGCTTTTTCCACCGGCTGCCACGGATCAATATAAAATTTACCGGGTTCGCAATAAAGTCCACTGTCTGTAAACCGAATAAGGGTCATACTTATAATACCTTTTTAAACACAATTGGTTCGGCGTAAATTGATAAAGATTTAAAAATTGTACCTCTTGGTACACGGACATTTCGGGGTCTAACTACTTTCCATAATATGAAATTGGCCACAGGTCATTATTCAATCTAGTGCTAACGGCTTGAATTTGCATTATCCTCAAAATAGAATTCTCTTATTGGGAAAGTTCATTTTTATTTCGGGAATAAATTCTTTTTTTAAAAATTTCGTCAATTTACAATGTTTTAATTGCTGATAGTAAAGGTTTTATGAAAAGTGTTTTCGGTGACTAATGGTTCAGCATAGTCTATTTTTAAGAAGAAAAGAATGTTTTATATAACGTTAACATTTTGGCACGAGTTTGGATTATTGCTTACCGAGCAAATTAATCTACAACCTTGTGAAAATCAACTAATCATTAAACAGCAATAAAAGGCAGCAGGATGTGTTCGATACTTCAATCACCAAGCCATTTCAAAGAAAGATATAGGCCTGTCTTTTAATCCAATATTTACTTAAACTACTAATTATAATTCTAAGAAATTAATTAGTGATGATGCCGGGTAATCATCCTGTGACACCTATGTCTTTTATTGCTGTTTCTAAATCCTTTTTCAACTAGTATAATATGAAAAAACTTTTTACAACTTTCTTGCTTTGTTCAGCCGCCATTCTGGCCAAAGCAAATACTTACTATGTAAGTTCCACGGGTAATGATGCTAATAATGGCAGGAGCATCAGTGAAGCATGGAATACCCTGGATGCTGTAACTAATTTTCCTTTTGTTTCGGGTGATATTGTTTTACTGCAGGGCGGAATAACCTTTAACGGTAATATTAAAAAAACAGGATTAAACGGAGTAACTTTTAGTTCCTATGGAGTTGGAAAAGCAACCATTTCAAGTGACATGCTTGCTGGTATTTGGTTAAGTGATGCTAATAATATTACCATTAAAAACCTTATTTTCAAAGGTGCCGGTTATATGACAACCACTATGTGGAAAAATGGTATTGATTTTATTATGTCTGCCAATGCAACCGGGCATAGCACTAATTCTATTATCGATAACATCGAGTCTTATGGTTACGGTGGTATGGGAGTGTCATTTTATACTGAATCTGCTTTGTATGGTTTTAAGAATATTACGGTAACCAATTCATTGTTTCACGATAATGGTATGGCGGGTCTGAATATTACGGGATCATGGGACGACCCTAATAGTTTAATCAGGTATAGCAATTCAAATGTTTATATAGCAAATTGCAAAGCCTACTATAATCATGGCAGACGCGATTATAAGGATAACTGGTCTGGTAGTGGGATACTTGTTGCAGGAACGGTTGGCGGCCTGGTTGAATATTGCGAGGCTTATGAGAATGGAAAGGATAACGGAAGCATGGTTGGCGGACCTATTGGGATCTGGATGGATGATTCAAAATTTGTAACTATACAATACTGTGTAAGCCATCATAACAAGGGCGGTCCTGCAAGAACAGATGGCGGCGGATTTGATATAGATGGAGGAACCTACGGAAGTGTTATACAACATTGCGACAGCTATGAAAATGAAGGTACGGGATACGGTTTGTTTCAATGGACTACAGGGAATAAATGGAGTAATGATACCATAAGAAACTGCACGTCTTTCAATGACGGCAGAAACACAAAATACGGAGCATTTACATTTTGGGGTGCCAGTCCCAACCATAAAGTTACCAATGCAGAGATTTATGGCAACCGTGTAACTGTAGACAAAGCTGGGAAGGCACTTTCGTTCCTAGGTAATTATTTCTCCAATGTAAATGTTCATGATAATGAATTTTGTATTGTTTCCCCTGCTGTATTGTACACGACTCTTGCCTCTAATGTAACCTTATCAAATAACACATTTCCCTGCCAGGTATTATCTGTTCGTACAGGGTCATTTAAAGTAAAAAGAATATCATGAAATATTTTATCCTGATAGCATTTGTAGCGCTGGTTTCATGCAACAAACAAACAAAAGAGTTCCAGGCAAATAAATTTGAAGTATCATTTATTTCTTATGGTTCCGAGAAAATTTCCAGGTACACTTTATTCGCCAGTAGTGATGGCAAAAATTTCCTGCCGGTAAAAGAAATCACACCAGCAGCGGAAACAGATACGGAATACAAAGTACAGTTTACAATACCAGGCGATAAAATGAATGCCGACGGAAAGGTTCTCTTCTACATGGAAGAAACCATGGCCAATGGATCCATTAGTAAAACCGAAATAGTAACGGTTCAATAGCCCTGGTTTTAAGACGAAGACTTTCCTGTAAGTATATACCGGTTGAATATAGAAGGAGATGTACAGGATGCCATTTAATCAACAACTAATTTGCCAAACATGAAAATAATATTAGTGATGTGTTTAGTGTGTGCAACAATGGTTTGTACCGCAAATACTTACTATGTAAGTGCCAATGGTAATGATGATAACAGTGGCCTTAGTATAGGAGCGGCCTGGTTAACTATTGATAAAGTAGATAGTTTTGACCTGCAGGCTGGTGACCAGGTTTTATTCGAAGGAGGGCAGGTGTTTTCCGGTGCCATCATTAACAAAAGAATGTCCAATGCAACGATTGGCGGCGCAATAACCTTCGGCTCTTATGGTGGTGGCAAAGCCATTATTAACAGTGGAACGAGGAGTGGTTTTATAGTTGAGGAAGCCGGTGACATTATTATAAAGGATTTTGTTTTCCAGGGTGCCGGTTACATGGCAACCACGATTAAAACCAGTGGCGTTTATTTTAAGATGTCATCAGTGGCAAGTGCACCGGCCGATAACATTATAGTTGATAACGTGGAGGCTTTCGGATATGGAGGATGGGGAATTGTTTTTGAAACCTTAAGTAGCCAGGTTGGATATAATCATGTGAAAGTTATTAATTGCTCTGTACATGATAATGGGATTGGTGGTCTGTATTTAGATGGATGCTGGGATGAAATTACAGGTGTGTTAGTTTATAGAGTTAACACGGATATTTATTTTGGAAACAACAAAGCTTATCATAATAAAGGTCGGATGGACTATAAAATCAATTGGTCGGGTAGCGGCATTTTATTGAGCGGTGTTATTGGTGGGTTGATAGAACATTGCGAGGCTTACGATAATGGTGTGGAGAATGGATCCAATTATGCAGGACCTGTTGGGATTTTTATAAGTGAGTGTAAAAATGTAATTGTGCAGTATTGCAGTAGCCATAACAACAAAGGCGGTATTAACAAGCGCGATGGTGGTGGATTTGACATGGATGGAGGAGCAGAAAGTTCGGTTATCCAGTATTGTGAAAGCTATGAAAATGATGGCGCGGGTTATGGCTTGTATAATTATTACACCGTAAACAAAATGACTCACGATACTGTAAGGTTTAATAAATCAACGAATGACGGAAGAAATCCACTTTATGGAGGTATTACGTTCTGGGGTTCATCTAAACCTTATTCAGTTGAATATGCGGAAGTTTATGGTAATACTATTACCATGAATATGTCAGGTCGGGCTTTGCATTTCTTAAATAACAATATGATAGAGGCCAAAATACATGATAATATTTTTTGTGTAACTGCTCCGGGAATATTTAATGTTTCAATTCCAAGTAATGCAACCGTAATAAATAATACTTTTCCTTGTAATGTATTGCCTATAAGAATGAACTCTTTTAAAGTAAGACGAATTCAATAACTCATTTAAGACGAATTAAAGATGTATAGCTGATTTTTGTGACCTTTTTTTTCTAATGGCAATTAGTTGAACCGGCCCCTGTTTCTACAGGGGCTTCTTTTATTTTACCGGTTATTTTGGCCAGTAAGCCCCATTTAAAAATTCAGTGGCATGGATGTTATTTTTGGCTAAAAAAAAAATTAAGAATTAAAAGATAGTTTTTTCTAAAATAACATAGTCGGCACGCTTTTGGCTTTTATATGATAGTTCAGTTTTATTCCATTATTCTACGATAATTCTAAGCTCACATTGAATTGGCATTTAGTTATAAAGTGATTTTTTAAATATCCTTTTTAATTATAAGATCAATAGGTTATATCAACTATCGTTTTGTTACTAATTGCCAATTTCAACAGCCTTTAGATTTTTTCCTGTTCCCTGTTTGATGAATACACTGAAGCTTTTATTTGTTACTGACAAATAATAAATCCTTTTAGCTTAAAATTCTAAAGAAGTGAAAAAAACAAAGATTCTTTCAAAACTTTTAATAACGATTTTACTCTTTGTAAATTCGGGTATTTTAAATGCTCAATTAAAAGCAGATTTTAAGGCAGATATACTGGAAGGATGTTCACCGCTTGTTGTAAATTTTACGAATCTTTCTTCGGGCAATCCAGTGGCCTTCAAATGGGACCTGGGAAATAACATAACATCAACCGAAAAGAATCCCGGTATCATTTACATCAAACCTGGTGTGTATTCAATAAAGCTTGTAATATCTAACGTAGCTGGTGAAGATTCGGTTATTAAAAATGCTTATATCAATGTTTACGGTTTGCCGGAAGTCTTATTTTCTACCGTTAATACGTCAGGATGCGCACCATTTAATACACAAATAAAAAGTTCCAGCAATGCTGTTTCCGGATCAATAGCGGAATATGTCTGGGACTTTGGCGATGGACAAATTTCAAAAGAAGCAGCTCCGGTTCATACTTATACTTTTTCCGATTCTTTTGATGTTACATTATCCGTAATAAACAGTCACGGGTGTAAGCAGTCATTGACATTACCTAATTTTATTTATGTGCCACCAACTGCTGATGCAGGATTTAATTATACTTATACCAATGTTTGCCAACCACCTGCTCAAATAAATTTTGCAAACACATCTGCATCGATTTCTCCACAAACTTATTCCTGGAATTTCGGTGACGGTGGAACATCTGATGCAACCCAGCCGGTACATACCTTTGTAGCTGGTGGAAATTATACAATGCAGCTGATTGCGAAAACAGCACTTGGTTGTGCAGATACAGCTACCCGTTTAATATCTATTGGTTCGGTAATGCCTTCATTTGAAGTACCTGACAGCGTTTGTACCAGTCAATTGATGTATTTCCATAATACATCTTTTCCAGAACCGATCAATGTTAACTGGAGCTTTGGTGATGGTAATATTTCAACAAATGAAAATGAGTATCATGCCTTTGCAACATCTGGTATATATAACGTTACCTTGAATGCAGACTTTGGAAATTGTAATGGAACTTTTTCAAAGATTATTACAGTAACCGATAAACCGAAAGCTTCTTTTACTACTACCGGAAACCCCGGATCCTGCACGATGCCCACAGAAGTACAGTTTAACAATACCAGTACCGGTGCTGTATCTTATAAATGGATTTTTGGTGATGGCAGTGCATCAACATTGGCGAATCCGCTACATACTTACCATGCAGCTGGTTTTTATTCTGTTAGCCTTATAGCTTTTAATTCTAATGGTTGTAGTGATACCATTACATACAAAGATCTTCTGAAAACAGGTCCGCCACAAGTGTTGGGTTTCCAGGGTTTGCCGGTTAGGGGATGTGCACCTTACCCGTTGGTATTTAATCCTATTATTCAATCTTCTGCTCCAGTTGTTTCTTACTCATGGAATTTTGGAGATGGCAGCACATCCACTGCAGCAAATCCCCAGCACGTGTATCAGCAAATTGGTGTCTACAAAGTGTCCCTGACTATTAAAACATCTGAAGGTTGTAGTTCTACATTTGCCCTCGATAGTGCCGTAGTACTCGGCGCAACCCCAATTTCAAATTTCATTGCTTACCCCTTTGCCTCTTGTGCATCATTGCCGATTTCATTTTTCGATAAATCAAGTGCTGATGTAGATGAATGGTTATGGTTTTTTGGCGATGGTGGAACATCGACAGCCACCAATCCAACCCATATGTACCAGGATACCGGCTATTTCAATATCACACTCATTGCAAAAAATAACAATTGTTCAGACACATTATTTATTCCAAAGTATATTCAGATCTTTCCACCTATTGCCAAGTTTGATATGACATTAAAATGTGATAACAAATTTGAAAGAAAGTTTATCGACAAATCTATAGGTGCTACTACATGGGAATGGAAATTCGGAGATGGTGCAACATCTACAATTCGAAACCCAACCCACACTTATTCCTCAATTGGCAGGTATGGTGTTTCTTTAAAAGTTACTAATGGTGAATGCGAGTATATAAAATACGATTCAGTTTTTATCGTAGACGAAAATCCATCATTTACCTATGACCCTGAGAAGCTAGTGTTATGTAAGAATAATGCGATTCTTTTTCGTGCAACAAATTTTACTCCATCTAATTTAACCAGCCTGTACTGGAACCTGGGTGATAGTGCTTCAAGGATAATGTCTCCCCAAATTCCGGAATTATTATTTAAGTATAAAACTGAAGGAACATATAATCCAATGCTGGTAACTGAAGATATCAATGGATGTCTTGATACAGTTAATAGAAATCTTAGTATAAAAGTAAACGGGCCAACTGCGGCATTTACAAATCAACCTGGTACCTGTTTAAATAACACGGTTTTGTTCACCGATAAATCAACATCAGATGGTACTCATCCAATTGTAAATTATACCTGGTGGTATGGTGATAATAAGTCATCAAATGATTTTGGAAATACACAGCATACTTATACAACAACTGCCAGATACAATATTAAATTAGCTGTTATAGATAGCTATGGTTGTACTGATACATTACTAAAAACAAGGGCTCTTTCCATTACACAACCGGTTGCAAGGTTCTCGGTTGACGATTCATTGATTTGTTCCAATAACAATGTGAGTTTTACTAATGAATCCACGGGTAGTAACCTAACTTACGCCTGGTCGTTTGGAGATGGAAACACTTCTGTATCCAAAACCGGGATGAATACATATTTAAACGCCGGTGTATACAACGTTAGTTTGTCTGTAAGGGATGCATTTGGTTGTAAAGATAAATTGGAAAGACCCAAATACATTACGGTGTCAAATCCACAGGCATCTTTCACCTTAAATGACACCCTTGGTTTATGCCCGCCCTTATTGATTGAGCCATTGAATACATCTAAAAATTTTCAATCTATTTGGTGGGAATTTGGTGATGCAACCAATACTAATTTATTTAACCCTCAACATTATTATGGTACTCCCGGGACTTTTAACCTGAAACTCATAGCAAAAGGCTATGGTAATTGTTATGATACTGCATACCAAAAAATTATTTTAAAAGGTCCGTCAGGCACGTTAAATTATTCAACGCTTACAGGTTGTGTACCTACAACCGTTGCATTTTCATCTACGTCGAAAAATGTGGCAGAATATGTTTGGGACTTCAATAATGGCGTTATCAAACACACTACAGATAGTACTGTTAAATACAATTATACGCAGTATGGATCTTATCTTCCCAAGCTTGTTTTAATTGATGCAGCAGGTTGTAAGGTAAGCGTGGAAAATAAAGATAGAATTGTTATTTCCGGCATTGATGCTGGAATTAAAACGATCCGCGAAACTTTAAACGGTTGCGATTCAACTTTACGGGTTTTTGCAGATTCTTCTAAAGTGTATTTTGATGTAATCAAATCTTACCAATGGAATTTTGGAGATAATACAACATCGGCCGATGCCAATCCATCCCATTATTATAACAAGCCGGGAATTTATAATGTATCACTGGCAGTAACTTCAAAATTAGGCTGCCGTGATACTGTTGTGATGCCGCTAACTATAAAAATTAATAAAAGTCCGGTTATAGCATTGAATTATATTGACTCAGTATGCGAGACTTTACCCGTTAAGTTTTTTGCCAATAATCTTACAACTGAAAATTCCGCTACAACCTGGCAATGGAACTTTGGTGACGGTAATAGTTCATTGATACAAAATCCTGTGTATACTTATACTGCAGGTGGTTTATTTAAAGCAAGTATCAGGGCAACAGCTGAAAATGGATGTATAGCAAATAAGTTATTCCCGGTATCCATATTTAAAACACCTGTTGTTTTTGCTGGTGTTGATACCGCACTGTGTTTGGGCAATTCAGTTACGCTTTCAGCAACGGGTGCCGCCACTTATATTTGGAAACCAAGTTCCTCATTAAGTTGTTTAAGCTGTGCTGCCCCTGTTGTAAAGGCAAATGAATCGGGATGGTATTATGCTACTGGTAAAACAGTGAATGGTTGTGTAGCTTCTGACTCGGTATTCGTTAAAGTATACAAACCATTCCAGGTGAACACTTCCGCTTCCGGGAGACTTTGTCTTGGACAGTCAGTGGTACTAAAAGCAGAGGGTTCCCAATTATATGAGTGGACGCCAAAGCAAAATCTCGACAATCCTTTTTCAGCTAATCCTGTCTTTAAGCCAACATCAGCTACAGAAATAACATATACGGTTATTGGAAAGGATACTAAAAATTGTTTTAGTGATACCGGTACAGTAACAATGAAAGTTTATCCAATACCTGCCATCTCCATCATTGAAAAAAATGTTATTGCAAACGCCGGCTACCCGGTTCAATTAAAAACTATTAGTTCATCCGACATAATCAAATGGCAGTGGTCACCAGTTTTAGGTCTCGACAGTTCTAATACGGCTAATCCGTTTGCCACGCCAAAAACTAACATTACCTACACTGTGGTAGCAAGCAACGAAGGAGGTTGTTCTGCTAGAGACCAGGTAACGATCTCAGTTATTTGTGATGGAAAAAATATTATTGTACCCAATACTTTCTCACCCAATAATGATGCAGTAAATGAGCGTTTCTTTCCACGTGGTAAAGGCATCTTCAACATTAAGTCTTTCCGGGTTTTTAACAGGTGGGGACAGGTTGTATTTGAAAAAATGAATGGTGATGCAAACCTCGCTTCAGAAGGGTGGGACGGCACTTTTAAAGGGAAACCACAACCATTGGATGTATATGTTTATATGATGGAAGTAGTTTGTGATAACGGTACAGTTAATCGCATTAATGGGAATGTAACCTTACTGCGATAGTCGTATTAGGTTTTGAAGAACGACGTTTATTAAGTAATCTAAAAAATATTCTATGAAAAAATTTTTACTCAAATGCATCCTGGCGATGTTTTTATCACCAGGAATAGCGCAGGATCCGCACTTCTCGCAATTTTTTGAAGCGCCATTATTACGTAATCCTTCCTTAGCCGGGTTGTTTGCCGGCGATATAAGAGTACAGGGAGTATACCGAAGTCAATGGGGCAGCGTTACAACACCTTTTGTAAACGGCTCATTCAACGCAGAATACAAACATCCCATAGGTACAGGTGATGATTTTATCACAACAGGTTTACAATTGTTGTATGATCGTGCAGGTGTAACAGCACTAACAACCACCAATGTAATGCCGGCATTGAACTACCACAAAGCATTGAGTGGAAATAAAAGCAAATACCTTTCGCTTGGCTTTATGGGTGGCTGGGTTGGTCGCTCTATTGATAGAAGCAAAATAATTACTGATAACACTTTAACTAATGGTTCCAGCGGAGAAACGTTTAATAATGCCAGTTACAATTATATTGATGGAAGTGTCGGTCTAAGTTACAATTCTTATATAGGCGATGATGATAACAATTCTTTTTTTGCAGGAGTTGCGTACCATCATATCAATCGCCCTAAAAACACTTTTTATGATGCTACCGGCGTTGTAGTACAACCGAAATGGGTGGCTTCGGGTGGTGTTAAATTAGCTGTTACAGAATTGTCTTATATAACATTGCAGGGCGACTATACTTTACAGGGTAATAATAATGAAATAGTAGGAGGGATGATGTATTCCTATAAAATGGGAGCAGATTTCGATAACCCTGATTATGTTTTACACTTTGGAGGTTTTGTCCGCGTAAAAGACGCCTTCATCCCGGTAGTAAAAATCGATTATCAACCATTTTCCATTGCATTGAGCTATGATGTTAATACCTCAAACCTTGTAACAGCAAGCCATGCAAGGGGCGGGGCTGAAATTTCAATTTCATATGCAGGCTTCCTGGATCGCAGTAATTCAACAAGAAATGCAGTATTATGTCCGCGATTTTAGTTGCTTATTGTAGCTGCTAATTGCGGTATACCGATTAATTCAAGTTTTTGTTTTGGTTTAATAAATACGTACAGCAAAAGGCAATTCTATTAAGTTAGAATTGCTTTTTTGTTATTTTAAGTTTTACATGTTAGGTATAGAGTAGCGGTTAGCTCGTTTCGGGTTTGCTATTTTTGACAAAATCATTCCGCGGTATTCCCCTAATTTTATTAAAAGTCAATTATAAAAAGATTGCATTAAGCATAAAATATTGCCATGAAATTGAATAACCAGCTGGAAAAGATGTTTGTTAAGCCAGGTAGTAAAGTTTCCCTAAAAGACCATCCGGCTGCGTATAAAAATAAAGGCCTTGATAAAGCGGCAGCCGAAGAAATGATGAAAGAGGGTATAAAAGGATTGCAGCAAATGCAGGATAAACTTTATAGCCACAATCAGCATAGCATTTTAATAGTTATACAGGCTATGGATGCTTCAGGAAAAGACAGCCTGGTGAAGCATGTAGTTGGAGGATTAAATCCAAGCGGCGTTCGGGTTGTGCCCTTTAAAGCTCCTACCGAAACAGAATTAGAACATGATTATTTGTGGCGTCATAACCTTGCACTGCCTGCCCGTGGTGAAATCGCCATTTTTGTACGCAGTCATTACGAAAATGTTTTGGTAACACGTGTTCATCCCGAGTATATTTTGAATGAAAAAATACCAGGAATCGACAAATTGAAAAAGGTAAATAATGCCTTCTTCAAAACAAGGTTCAGGCAAATAAATGACTGGGAAAAACACCTGGTGGAAAATGGCACCACAATCATAAAAATGTTTCTTCATTCATCAAAAGAGGAGCAAAAGAAACAGTTTATGGAAAGGATTGAAGATAGTACCAAAAACTGGAAATTTAATAAAGGTGATATTAAAGAACGTGGTTTTTGGAACGAATACATGCAGGCATACGAGGATCTTCTAAGTAACACCTCTTCTGAATTTGCACCCTGGTATATTGTTCCGGCAGACGACAGGTGGTTTGCCCGAATTGCCGCCGGTGCAATCATTTACAAGGAATTTGAAAAATTAAAAATAGATTACCCGGTAGTAACCGAAGAACAAAAAAAGGATCTTGAAATTGCCCGCCAGCAATTAATGGAAGAATAGAATAATGCTTTGTAAATCTTAGGGTAAGAAAAGCTTCCCGTGATTTCACGATATGTGTTCACTTACCTTTGCTGTAATGCAAGAGGAGCAATCAATCTATCAAAAAAATATTCTTGGACTGCAATTACCTACCGATCCAAGGTGGGTAAACCTGGCAAGTATGTCGCTGGAGGAAATACTTACCGACCATGCCTGGTGCGAACAAAAAGCCGCTACGAGTTGCATTAGTCTTATCCAGCGATACAGCCATAGAAAAGAACTGGTGCTCGAATTATCTCCTATTGTTACAGAAGAATGGGCCCATTTTCGTTTAGTCATAAATGAACTTCATCGCAGGCAATTAACCCTCGGCAGGCAGCGAAAAGATGACTACGTAAATGCCCTGATGCTTTTTTGTAAGAAAGGCGGGTCAGAAGAAGACAGGATGCTGGATAGTTTACTCATTTTTGCTTTAATAGAAGCGAGGAGTTGCGAACGTTTTAAGCGATTAAGTGAGGGACTGGAGGATGAATATTTTCAACAATTTTACAGGCGTTTTATGGAGAGTGAAGCTGGCCATTACCGCACTTTTATTGATCTTGCCCGCCTATATGTTGATGAAGATAAAGTATGGAACAGGTGGCAGGAGTGGCTCAATTTTGAAGTTGCAATTTTAAAAGATATGCAGCCCCGCGGAGACCGCATGCATTAACTGTTTAAATAGAAATACGTAGCGTAGTGATGAATAAGGATTATACGAGATATACTATAAAAACGGGTTCGGATGAAGAAAGCAATATACTAATTGCCACTTTAAGCGATTGGGGTATAGAGGGATTTGAAGAAGCAGACGGGTTATTGTATGCAAGCGGACTTTCAAATGAAATTGAAGAGAACGGTATCGAATCATTTTTGCACTCACGGAACATCGGTTTTACAAAACAAATAATACCCGATCAAAACTGGAACAAGGTTTGGGAATCAAATTTTGAGCCGGTACAAGTAGGCGGTTTTGTTGGAATCAGGGCAGCTTTTCATCCGCCGATGCCTGGTGTATCGCATGAAATTCTAATAACTCCAAAAATGAGTTTTGGTACAGGTCACCATGCCACTACTTACCTCGTTATGGAGTTAATGGAAAACTTTGATTTCAAAAATAAAAGCGTCTTTGATTTTGGCACAGGCACCGGAATCCTGGCCATTTTGGCTGAAAAATTAGGTGCCGGGAACATTCTTGCTGTAGACTACGATGACTGGTGCATCCTCAATGCTACTGAGAATATTGAACAAAATGCCTGTAGAAATATCAGCATTGAACAAGCAGATAAAGCCCCTGCAGGAATCGATTTTGACTTTGTAATAGCCAATATCAATAAAAATATTATCCTGGAGAATTTGACGCAACTTGTTAGTAATTTGAGTCCGGGTGGCAAATTGATACTCAGCGGGTTATTAACTACGGATGAAGATGATATTGTAAGTGCAGCTAGTAAATTAGGATTTACAAATCCTGGAATAAGAGAGAAGAATGGGTGGATAGCACTATTTTTTGCCAAATCATCTGTTTAATTTGATTTCCGAAAGGCCTGCTCCCTTATTTTTGCGATCTTCACATCCGCACTTGCATCCCACGTTATTATTTTTAATAAAAAATCAGCAGAGTTTTTTTCATGAAGGAACTATTACTGATCATTGTTGCTTACCTGGTTGGTTCAATTCCTACGGCAGTTTGGGTAAGTAAAGTTTTTTTTGGTGTAGATATACGCGATTATGGTAGCGGAAACTCCGGAGCCACTAATACTTACAGGGTTTTGGGGGCCAAGTGGGGTACTTTCGTAATGGTGGTTGATATGCTGAAAGGTCTTTTAGCTTCTTTTTTATACCTGTTGCTTCCTTATTATTTAACGGACGAGTTTCATCGGACCAATTTTATGGTAGGGCTTGGCCTGGCTGCTGTTGTTGGTCACATATTCCCTGTTTGGGCTAAATTCAAAGGGGGCAAGGGTGTAGCAACACTTTTTGGAATGGTGCTGGCAATTCAGCCTGTAGTTGCCTTGTACGTAGTAGCCATCTTCATACTGGTGCTTTATCTTACCCGCTTTGTTTCATTAAGTTCTATTCTGGCCAGTATCGCCTTTCCCATTTTTATTTTGATAATCTTTAATGAACCCGAACCGATCTACAGGGTATTTGCTATCGCTGTAGCTCTGTTGGTTATTCTAACGCATCAAAAAAACATTAACCGTCTTTTACAGGGGAATGAAAGCAAAGCCCGTATTTTAAAATACCGGGATAAAAAGAAAACCAAGAAACTGCCTTTCTAATACATTTTAGTTTATGTTTCCAGGCTTCAGTACTTAAAATTGTAGCTTAGTCGAATTGCATAAATTATTGATTATGGGCCTGTTAAGACTATTACGCTGGTAAGGTATCGTATAATATAAAAGCCAGCAAGTCCAATTTTAGGATTTCCATTCCTACTCCCGGTTAAACGTCCTCACCTTGCTTTTGTCTGCAATAGTTAAGCACCCGGATTATTTTTAAGATCCGGGTAATCAACTTAAGTACAGCCTATTGTGGCATAATTCTTTAACATAGTTCAGTATGAAAACGATAAGAAATTTATTAATAGTTGTCTCTTTTGTTGGGTTTACAGGTTGTGCTAAAAATGCCGCTACCGGCAGGAATCAATTTAACCTTGTTAGCAGCCAGGATATGCTGGCAACCTCACAACAGCAGTATGCCGAGTTTTTAAATCAGAGTAAAGTAGTGAACAATACGAGTGATGCACAGCTTGTAAAAACAATTGGCGGAAGGATCGCTAATGCAATTAACAAGTATTATGCATCTAAAGGTCAGCAGGATATTTTAGCCGGATACGAGTGGCAGTATAATCTGGTTGAAAGTAAAGAAGTAAACGCCTGGTGTATGCCGGGAGGTAAAATTGTAGTGTATACCGGAATATTACCAGTTACTAAGAATCAAAATGCTTTGGCAGTAGTAATGGGTCACGAAATTGCACATGCTGTTGCGGAACACGGGCGTGAAAGAGTGAGTCAACAAATGGCCGCCCAGGCAGGTGGATTGTTGTTTTCTTCGTTGATTTCCAGTAACCCACAACAGGCTCAAAATATTTTTATGGTTGCCAATGGCGTAACAACCTATGGATTGATTTTACCGCATAGCCGCAAACAAGAACTGGAAGCTGATAAATTGGGTTTAATGTATACTGCACTTGCTGGTTATGATCCAAGAGAAGCGGTGCCCTTATGGGAAAGAATGGCATCGTTAAGTGGTGGACAGGCACCCCCGGAGTTTGCAAGCACGCACCCTGCAACTGATACAAGGATACAAAAATTAAAAGAATTAATGCCAGAGGCTGTTAAGTACTATAACCAGTCCAGAAAGAATTAGAAGTACTGTAATTCTGTTCATAAATGGCACTATATTCTTTAAACAAGGCGCAAAATATACGTGTTAATTCGTATTTTCTCTAAATTTTACATTTATTGCTGTTGTAAAATAATATCTTTGCAAACTTAAATGGATATTTTAAACAACAGTAATTGAGGCATGTCGCAATTAAGTATCGTTGAGAAACTACAATTAAGTGAAGAAAGAAACCTTTTAATTCAAGGCCTTCCTTCCTCCATCGAAAAGCAATTTGCAAAACTTTCCTTCGCTAAAAATGTTACCCCATTGCTGAAAAGCAGAAAGATTGACTGGGCTCTGGTTTTTGCGGTAAACGAAAATCAGTTAAACGGAATTTTGAAGGAAGTTTTACCTGCATTGCACGATGACAGTAAACTTTGGATTGCTTATCCAAAAACTACCAGTAAAATTTCTAGTGATTTAAACCGGGATTGTAGCTGGAGTGCTCTGACCGGATGTGGTTACCAGGGTATTGCCCAGGTTGCTCTCGATCATGTTTGGAGTGCTTTATGGTGGAAAAAAGGAGACGGCAAAGAACTTTTATTAGAAGGAACAGAGTCGTTGATCCCGGGCTTTGCTGCCCTTGAAGAAGAAGACGTGTTATCGGCATAACCGGTAATAAGTGATAAAACAAAAAGAGCAACTGGAAAGTTGCTCTTTTTGTTTTATCACCAGTCATTCATTCATATTTGAAATAAAAAAAGCCTGTTACCAGGCTTTAATTGTGTATAGGAGGGGATGGTGTGTAGTATATGCTCAGAAATTAATTATATTCAAATTAATTAAAGTATCATATCCAGAATATACCTGCAGCAACCTGGCTGATTTTCTTTCTTACATTATATAAGAAGCCAGGATGAACAAGGCGGTCTCTGCCTTCTGTATACTCTGCAGACAGAATTTTTGCCGTGATGAAAAGCATGTTTTTACTATCATCACAAGACATATCCTCTTTTACTGGTGTGGTCGTTACCGTTGCTAATGCTTCGATGTTAAGATGATAACCTAATCCCTTTCTAAAAAAAAATAGTTTAATGCCAAATGATTGCAAATCGGCTTTTGTTACAGCAGGAAATGAATCAATTAAACTGAAACTTATATTGCCATTATCATCTACTGAATTTGTATGTATAATATACGAATTTTTTGTAAAACCCTGCAGATGAAAACTACACAGTGCTGAACCGGTTTGTGAAATTTTATTCTTTAAAAATTCCAGGTTATAATCAGTGGTCATAAACTATTTTTAGAAATGTATAGGATGCTAAATACTATCCTGGTTATACATCGCCACGCCGGATAACAGCAAGCAAAATAGAAACTATGGCCAGAACTAATAGTATATGAATAATGCCGGTAGCACTATATACAAAAAAGCCTAAAAGCCAACCAATTAAAAGTACTACTGCGATTACATATAAGATACTTCTCATAATAAAATGATTTAAGTGATGAATGATACCTCACATGTAAAAAACACATGCCATTATTTATCAGTCATTGAATGCCATAAATAGAGTTACTGATCAGTATTTTGTGAAATTAATTCCCCAGCATTTAACAAATTTTTTAGCCCGGATTGTTTATTGAGGCCTGCATTAAATTTTGTTACATATATAAGGGACAGATTCGTAGAGAAGTGTATCAGGCAGCTACAGATAATGGTAATGTAATTGTGAAAGTAGTTCCTTTATTTTCAAGAGAAGTTGCTTCAATCGTACCCCGATGAGATTGGATAATATTTAAGGTTGCAGCAAGGCCCAATCCTATACCATTTCTTTTAGAAGTGAAATATGGCTCAAATAATCTTGGGAGGTTTTCTTCACTAATGCCACTTCCATTATCGGTGATGTAAATAATAAGTTTGTTTTGGTAGGCCTGGGCATCAATCACCAACTTTCCTTTTTCTTCTTCCATGGCTTCTATGGCATTTATAACGATGTTCAATAAGGCCATCACTATTTTTTGCCTGTCACACTCAATCATAAGTGTATGCTGCGGAAGATTCAGCACCAATTGAATGCGTTTTAAATTGATCCTGTCAATGGCCGCATCTAAAACTTCATCAATTAAAGATTGGAAAGTGCATTGACTCATTTCAATTTCTGCAGGTCTGGAACTAAGTAGCAGTTCTTTTATTAACTCATTTATGCGGTTACTGTTTCTGTGAATAATATCAAGGTATAAATCATCTTCTTCCTTAATATTAGTTACGATGAGCTGCTCAACTGCTAAATTGATATTGTTTATTGGATTGCGAACTTCATGTGCCAGTGTACGAACCAATCGGCCTGCAGCAGCTAGCTTTTCTGCTTGTAAGGTTAAGCGTTCTGCTCTTCTTATAAATGTAATGTCGTGTAAAATGCCCTGGTAGTAAGCCTGGTTCTCAAGATCTATTTCCCTGGTTGCCGATAAAATACAATGACGGTTTTCACCCTCTTTATTTTTTATTTCAATTTCGAAGTCTTTAACGGTGCCTACTTTTTGCAGGGTATTTGTAAGGCTGCTTTTTAAACCACTGTCCGTTAACAAATCATCCAGCCGCATCTGGAGTAAGCTATTTTTCTTACACGACATAAGTTCACAAAATGCCTGGTTCACTTCCGTGAAATTGAAAATACCATCAGTTACAAAAACAGCATCTTTTGAATTATCGAAAATATTCCGGTATTTTTTTTCATTGGCTTTTAAAGCGCGAAGACTTGAAGCTCTGTCAATAGCATACCTAATCGACCGTTCCAGTTTTTCACTGTTAAGATCAGCCTTCAGCAGGTAATCAAAAGCGCCCTGCTTCATGGCCTCCACATCTATTCTGAAGTCGCCTTTACTGGTGAGCAAAATAATAGGCTCGTCACATTGAAGTGCTACAGCTTCTTTAATAACATCGATACCGGTTTTTACACCTAAGCGGTAATCTACCAGGTAAATATCATGCTGGGCATTTTTTATATGGCCAATAGCATCAGCATAAGTATAACACCAGTCTATAACAAATGATTTTCCGGGAATGCTGTTAAGATAATCGCTTGTAATGAAATAATCATCTTCATCATCATCTATAATAAGAACCCTGACTGGTTTTTGCATAGAAAGCATACACTAGATTATTGTTTTTCCGGGAGAATAATAAAGAATGTTGTGCCTTTGCCTAACTGGCTTTCGGCATAAATTATTCCATTGTGTTTGTCTACAATTTTTTTGCAAATTGATAAACCAATACCAGAGCCCGGATATTCAGCTTTGCCATGTAGTCGTTGAAATATTTGGAATACTTTTTCAGCATATTCCTGTTCGAAACCAATGCCATTATCTTTTACAGCTATTTTATAAAAAACCTTTTCAGGCAATAGCAAACGTTCTCTTTCATGTTTATCGATAACGGAACTTGTTATTGAAATTCTGCTTTGTTCTTTCGACCGGAATTTAATAGCATTATTTAATAGGTTGCAGAATAGTTGGTGCATTAAAGCACTCACACCATCAACTGTTGGTAAATGCGGGTCTACTTTAATTTGAACATTATTCTCTTCAATACTTAGCTCCAATTCGCTGATGGCAGCCTTTACAATTTTATTTAAATCAGTTTTTCTGAACGGATGTTCTTCTCTCGATGTTCTCGAAATTTCCAGTAAATTCTCGATAAGAATGCGCATGTTGTTAGCAGCAACATTCATTCGTTCGAGATAAGTTTTTCCTTCCTCCCCAAGCTGGTTACTAAATTTATCGTATAGCCGGGTGCTGAACGTAGTTATTTTGCGGAGAGGCTCCTGCATATCGTGGCTGGCCACGTAGGCGAATTCTTCCAATTCGCGGTTGGAACTATATAGATCTTTAATGTTTTTCTGAAGTTCTCTTTCGTAAAGCCGCTCCTTTGTTATATCACGTAAACTTCCAAGATATTTGATGATCTCACCATTATCGTTTCGCAAAACTTTTACAATGTCAAGCAAAATTTTCAGATCTCCATTGCTTGTTTTTATGCTGAAAATATTTTCATATTCTGTTGTGTCAGGTGAAATATTCTTTTTGATGTCTTCCATTCTCTCGCTGTCTTCCTCTACAATAAAATTCCGGAAGAATGCATAATTGGGAGAAGGATTTGAAGCCCGATCAACTTCGAACAATTTATATACACCATCACTCCAATTGAAAGTATCCGTGGCAAAATCATAAGAATACATCCCAAAACGATGCATCTTTTCTGTTTCGCTAATCAGCTGCTTGGTTCTTTCTAATTCATCAAAACTTTTTTGCTGCTCTGTAATGTCTTCTGAAACAAATAGCAATGCCTCGGGTTTGCCATTCGCGTCCCGCCGCAAAACAGTTGCTTTTGTTTTGAAATATAACCAGTTACCTTCTTTGTGATTTAAGCGGTTCTTATAACTGTGACTTTCTTCGTCTTTTAAATCATAACACTTTTGAAGTTCCACTTTAAAGGATTCAATATCATCGCTGAAAATGATGGTATCCAGGTCCTCTTCAAGGTCGGTAAGTTCATTGTCGTTATAACCTAATAAAGTATTAAACTGCTTATTGGTATAAGCAAGCTTTTTTTTATCTGCATCCAGCACAAAAACGAGTGCGGGAAAAAAGTCAGCCAGTCTTTTGTAATCTTTCAAAAAAACATCACTTCCTTCAGCAAATAGCAAACGCAGGTAATTACTAATATCTGCCGTATTTGGGTTACTGCTCATGCTGCTGCTGGTTGTTTATTAACTGGTACTCTTTCATTTTGTTGTATAAAGTTTTCCTGTCAATATTTAACAACTGGGCCGCTTTGCTTTTATTAAAATTTACCTTTTTAAGTGCTTCCATGATGGTTTCAAACTCAGCATCAATACTTGCACTTTTAAGATTCAAAGAAGTAGGAATTTTTACTTTTCCCGGCATTGGAATGGCAGAATTAATACCCGCTTCCATTGCCGGTTCCGGTGTTTCTTCCCTATATATCTCCGGGTTTTCACTCAACGGGTTTAGCTTATAATGGTTCGAAATTTCAAATGGTAAACTAATTACATCGATATATTCACCATCTGTTAAAAGTGTAGCTCTTTTTACCACATTTTTCATTTCCCGCAAATTGCCATACCAAACATAATTTTTGAAAATGTCCATTACTTCTTTTGAAAAGCCTTTAACATTTTTGCCCAGTTCATCATTGGTTATTTTCAAAAAATGAGCTGCAAAAATTTCGATATCTTCTTTTCTTTCACGTAAGGGAGGTACATTGATACTAAACTCGTTAAAGCGGTGGAAAAGATCTTCTCTGAACTTCCCTTTCCTTGATGCGTCCCAAAGCCTTTCGTTACTTGCAACAATGATTCTCACATCAAGATCGATATCCTTTACACCTCCAACTCTGCGCATTTTTCTTTCCTGCACCACCCTTAACAGCGATACCTGGATTTCATAAGATAGGTTGGCTATTTCATCAAGGAAAATAGTTCCGCCATTTGCTAATTCAAAACTTCCTGACTTCTGGTTGAGTGCCCCGGTAAAAGATCCCTTTTCGTGGCCAAATAATTCGCTGGCGGCTAGCTCTTTGCTAAGTGCACCACAATCGATTGCTACAAACGGCTCTTTACTTCTTTTACTCTGGTTGTGAATTTCGGATGCAATTGCTTCTTTGCCACTACCACTTTCGCCATATATAATAACGCTGTAATTAGTGGGAGCCACTAACTCAATCTGCCGCAAAATCTGTTGAAAAATAATACTGCTGCCAAAAATATATTTACCTCTTTGAAAAGAGGTTTGTTTTGGCTGTCCTTCTTTTGCAACGCTTTTTTCTTCGGTTGTTTTTACAACATCGTTATTTTGAGGCTGCTGTACATTTATCGCAGGAACTTTGGTTAGTGCCTGTTTTATCGTAACTAGTATTTCATCAGGAAACAAAGGCTTAGTAACATAGTCATAAGCACCCAGCTTCATTACATCTACAGCAGTTTTTACATCACTGTATCCTGTGATGATAATAAAAGGCACTTCCGGCATAATTGCCTTCACCCTGGCAAGTACGTCGCTGCCATTCATATCTTCAAGCCTTAGGTCGCATAAGATCAATTGTGGCTTGTTTGTATCGAGCCACTGTAATGCTTTCTTACCACTGGTTACGTCGGCCACCTCGAAATGATGCCGCTGAAGAAACCTACGCAATAAAAGGCACATATCCGGGTCGTCGTCTATCACTAAAATTTTCGGCATCTATGTTTTTTAAGTCTGGAAAATTTGGTTTGATATTTATTTTTATATGATTAGTAATTAACCGCCATTCTAAGTTGAGCAACGGGAATACTTAGTTGATCACGATATTTTGCAACAGTTCTCCTTGCAACTTTAAAACCCTTGGTGCCCAGGATAGCAACAAGTTGCTGGTCACTGTAAGGATATTGTTTGTCTTCTTGTTTTACTACATCTGCAATGGCGAGTCTTATAACTTTATTACTTACCATTTCTCCATCAGCTGTTTCAAGACCTTCGCTAAACAATTGTTTCAAATGAACCATCCCAAAATGTGTATCCGCATATTTATTACAGGTTATCCTGGAAACCGTAGCAATATCAACTCCCGCAATTTCAGCTATTTGTCTCAATACCATCGGTTTTATTAAAGTATTGTCTCCTTCAATAAAGTATTCTTTTTGATAATTAACAATTGCCTTCATTACCTTAAGCATTGTATTTTCTCTCTGCTTGATGGCATTTACAAACCAGTTAGCTGCATCAATCTTACTTTTAAGATATTGTTTGGCAGCTTTTTGCTCACTGTTTTTACAACCTGTCAATTTATAATCTTCCATCAGGCTGCTGTTTACACAAAGTGATTCTGATCTTGTTCCTGTGAGTTGTACAATTAAGTTACCATTATTAATATCAATGATGAAATCAGGATATAATCTTTGATTTTGTATTGTTTCGTGCTGGGTTGCTGCAATTGGTTTCAATTTAAGACTTGCTATCAATTGTATAATGATTTCAATTTCCTCTTCATCAATGTTTAATGCATGTTTTATGCGGGTAAAATTTCTGCGGCTTAAATCGTGATAATGATGTTCCAGCAGTTGAATAGCTTTCTTAACATCAATGCTTTTCACATTCATTCGTTGTAATTGCAATAACAGGCAATGCCTGATATCACTTGCAGCAATACCTGCAGGTTCAAGCGTTCTAATCCGGTCCAGTACGGCATTAATTTCTTCTTCGTGAACCATCAGTTGCATACCAAATGAAATATTATCAATAATATCTTCAAATGGTGTTGTAAGCAGGCCGTCATCATCCAAACTTCCAATCAGGTAAGTACCAATTCTTTGTTGTTTTTCATCCAGTTTGAGAAAGCGCAATTGTTCCAGTAATTCTTCTTTGAAATTAACGCTGTCAGCAAATTGCCTGGCAGGTAATTGTTCCCCTGAAAAAAAATTCTGGTGTTCCGCTGAATGATTTACCTGGTCGTCATATACAAACTCATCCCAGTCTTTATAATCATCCGGTTCTTCGCTTTTAGTTTCTTCTTTTACCGGTTCGGTTGCTTCGAGAAATGGATTTTCCTCCAATTCATTTTTAAGTTGCATTTCCAATTCCATTCCATTTAAATGGAATAGACTCAGCATTCTCAGCTGCTGTGGCAATATTTTGTGTTGCTGATTTTGAGTTTGAGACAGTTGCAGCATAATCAATTAGGTTTGTATTGATAATACCAACTTCGATACCAGAAATTATTTGCCCTTTTTAGCCTTAAAAGCATCAAAAATGTGGGAATTTTGATGATTTTGCACCTAATTTACGAACAAATTTTTGGATGTTGTAGAAATTACGCCCCAAACTCAAAAGTTTTATGAAAAGAACCCTTGCGTTTGCAATAACTGCCCAGGCTATTTCGGTAGTTATTCTACTCTTTCTGGCGTTCAAATTTTTTGGTCAGTTAAATACGATGTCTGCCTTTACCGAAAGCGTTGAACATACTTACCAGGTTATTAACCAGATTTCCACTGTTCAATCCTATATAAAAGATGCCGAAACGTCCTCACGCGGTTTTCTGCTCACCGACAAAAAAGAGTTTTTACGCCTTTTAGACAGGTCAAAGGTTGAAGTATTTCCTGCAATTGATAGTTTAAGAAACCTGGTAAATAACGACACTGCACAGCTATCAATTTTAAGATCAGTGGAAAGGTCCGTTTATAGAAAAATTTGGCTTCAGATTGAAAATACCAGGTTGAAAAAACGAATGCTGCCTGACTCATTATTAGCAAGGCTAATTGCTGGCAGGCTTATAATGGAGCATATTGAGGCGAGTATGGATAAAATGCGGAACAACGAATTACTCTTATTGAAAGAACGTCGAAAATTAAAAAGAGAGTACGAATTATTGCTTCCCGGCAATGTAAGAATTTCTTTTATTATCACAGGCTTGCTTACCCTGGTATTTGGCCTATGGATTTATATTGAACTTAAGAAACGGTTCAGGTTCCAGGCTTTGCTTCAACATAAATTAATGGAGCTAAGACAAAACAATGAGGAACTGGAGCAAATAGCCTTTGCGGCATCGCATGATCTTCAGGAACCATTACGTAAGATCAGGATCTTTAGCGACCGTCTCCTGCTTAAAACTAAATCTTCCCATAACGAAGAAAACTACCAGATGACCGAACGCATTAATGTTGCAGCAACACGGCTGCAAAATCTAATTGCCGACCTGGTCACTTTTAATAACCTGGTACAAAATAAATTTGAAATAAACAGTATTTCTCTTCGTGATCTTATTTGCCAGTGTATTGATATGGCTAAGCAAAAGTTGCCCGGCATGGAAGTGTCAATAAATGAAGACGAACTACCCGTGATAGTAGGATCAGAAGAACAGGTCTTAATTCTTTTTCAACAATTGTTGAATAATGCTATTGAATTTCGATCACCGCACCGCAACCTGAAGATCAGCATTGAAACAAGCAAAGTTAAATGGTCACAGATAAAAGGTTTGCCGGGTGAAATGACAGAGGGGAACTTTTATTATATAAAACTTGTGGATAACGGTATAGGCTTTGACGAAGCTTATAAGAGTAAAATGTTCAAGCCTTTTCAACGATTACATAATTATGAAACTGAATTAAACGCAAGAAGAAAGGGTATGGGGCTTGCAATGTGTAAACGCGTAATGTTAAACGTGGGCGGTTGGATCGATGCAACTGGTCAAGTTGGAGAAGGTGCAATTATTCATTTATATTTTCCAATATTATAAGAGTCGAAAAGAAATAGAATAGGAAACCGTTTGCAGTTATCGCTGCAAATAAAATGGCAGATCCTGTTGGTTTTCATTCAATTCTCTTTTTATATACTTGAGGATCAGGGTGCTAAAAAATGTAAATAATAGCTGCCAGTTTTAATTAATGGCATTGTTTTTTAACCTCTATAGAAAACTTATAATTATGTTACGCTGGACAATTACCTTTTTAATTATTGCTGTAGTAGCTGCAATTTTTGGATTCGGTGGCATTGCAGCAGGCGCTGCTTCCATTGCAAAAATTCTCTTTTATATTTTCATTGTTCTCTTTCTTTTATCGCTGATTGGTGGCGGATTAAGAGGCAAGAATTAAAAAAAGAAATACTATGGCTGCCAGGGTAAGCGTTGTTGCAAACATCGCTTACCCTTTTTTTTATTGTAATTAATTAGATATAAAACTTTCGACTGAGATAATAAAAGTTGACATTCCAGGACTGCAGATTGCTAAGAAAAATTTCAACGAGAGTGGAATTGAACCTGAAAGAGTAGTGAACGAGCAGTTTGCCAATTTTTAGGTGTTTGAACTATAGGGAAATAAATAGTATATTTTTGTTTGGCTGACCACTTACATTTTTGAAAATTAGTTTAATGAGCGAAACTTTTATACTTATTGCTGAAGATGATGCGGATGACAGGTTTTTATTACAAACGGCATTTGAAGAAAAAGGCTATAAAGACAAATTGGAATTTGTTGAAAACGGAATGGAGCTGATAGCTTATTTAGATGCTCTCCAAGGAAAAAATAATAACAGGTATCCAAAATTTATTTTATTGGATCTTAATATGCCCAAGAAAGATGGGAGAGAAGTGTTGAAAGAATTAAAGCAGCACCAATTATATAAGAAAATTCCAATTGTAATTTTTACAACTACCCGTAATGAAAATGAGATAAGAAGGTGTTATGAAATGGGTGCTAATACCTACGTGGTAAAGCCTGCCAGTTTCAACGACCTTCTAAATACCATTGAGCATATCCGGGGTTATTGGCTGGATACAGCTTCTGTGGTTGATTAATAAAATCAAATATCTTTTTTAGTAAAAGAATTAATAAGGTCCTGGATTCCCGGCATGTCGCTTTTAATTTTATTGGCGGCAAAGTGAGACACTACGTTTTTTACGATAAATGGAGCCGCCAGCCTAACCATCCAACCCGATTTTTTTAGAATTACTTTTCGTAAAATCAAATCGACAGCGAAACTTAAACCTGCATTCAATAAGCCCAGCGATTTATCCGGTGTAGTAAACTTGCCAAATTTTTTGGCCATGGTCTTTACCGGGTTAAAGTTGTCTTTTAAAGCAGCAATTTCAGTTTTGATACCTTCTTTCTGACTGGTAAATAATGCTTTTAACCGCTCTTTCTCACTTACCAATTCATCATAGGATTTAATATCGGGTTTATTCATACATTTTTTTTACAAGAAAATTTCTAAAATATGGGACGATGCTTTTCTTACTTAATACTACAATCAGTATTATGAGTAACAGGTAAAAACCTCCTACTATAAAATAGCCCATTTTAATATCTTCCATAGAATCACCAATCCAGCGGGCAATACCAAAACCAAGAAAGAGTAATAAAAAATTGAATAATAGAAGCAACACTGAAATTATAATTGTTGTACTTACCACTTTAGTCAATTGTTCAGTAGCCTCTATTACGGCAAGTTTATAAGCTGTTTCTGCAAGGTCATGGGTTTGCTCGGCAATATTTGCTAAATTTTCTTTAATGCCATTCGTCTTCATAAGTAGTTTTTAAATGATGCGTCGTAAAACAAAACGCCGGGGCAAACCTTTAGGATTGCCCCGGCGGAGCATTATTTATAAAAATTTAAGTGCTTAACCTAAATCTGAAGATACCCTGTTATACCGGTTTTCTGCATCCTGTTGTAATCCTTCTGCTTCTGTTTTCACCGAACCGGCCACGTCCTGAACATATTCTTTGCCTGTTTTAATCAGGTTATTCACCTGGTTTTTCAAATCCTCGGTTTTCTTACCTAGTTTTTTACGGGTCTCAGTTCCTTTATCAGGGGCCAATAATATACCTGCAGCTAATCCTGCAGCAGCTGCACCCAACACGGTAAATAGTAAAGTGGTTGTCTTCATTTAATTTATTTTTAATGCGTAGGTAAAATTTTATGCCAGCATTATCAGTCACTTAAATATATTTTGCGAATAATTCAGCTTTTTTTAGAAACGGTATAAAACATCGGCATAATATTTTGTTATTAAAGAAATAGAAAGGAAATTAATTGTGATTTTAGGTAAAATGAAATTCAGTGAAAAAAATTTTAATTATAGATGATGAAAAGGATTTGTGCCTTTTGTTGAAAAGCTATCTCAGTAAAAGAAAGCACGAAGTTTACGTGTCGTACCGGTTAAACGAAGGTATAGCTAAGGCATTGGAAATCAACCCGGATGTCATCTTTCTCGACAATAATTTGCCTGATGGGCAAGGTTGGGAGATGGCTGATTGGCTTCAGAATAAGTTCCCCTTATTACAAATAGTTTTGATGAGTGCATTCAAGAATTTGCCAGAAAATGTCGATGACGAAGACAGGGTGCATGTACTTGAGAAGCCGGTTTCGTTCTCAACTTTGGATACACAATGTAGCTGGTTTAGTTAATGTTGGGGTGATAATTCCCCCGGATAACTTTGAAGCCCTTTCTTACTGCTTGCCATTTCAATCCCTATGAAAACTTAATTCTACCGTTTAATAAATACTCTTCAAAAAAAAGGCCATCCCGTTAGAGACAGCCATTCAGTTAAATTCTAATTTTCGCTATTTAGCAGTCAAAAAAGCTTTACGGTTATAATTAATTTTCAGCAGCTGAAGTCTTTGTTCCAGCGACGACAGTCTTTTTACAAATCCTTTCCAGCTTTTGTTTGCCTTATTTGTCCATTGCACTTCACTTAATGCAGCAATTCTCGGAAAGATCATATACTCAACTTTAGCAGGTGATTTGATATACTCAGTCCATAAATTTGCTTGCGCACCTAAGATATATTTTTGTTGTGCAGGCGTCAATGCGGCAGGCTGCGGATCGTAACTATAAACGGTATCGAGCGGCAAATAACCACCAATATTTACACTGTCTTCTTTCTTTCCTTCTCCATGGTCAAAGTAAAGATGTGAGCCGGGCGTCATAACCACATCGTGTTGCTGTTTAGCAGCTTCAATTCCTCCAGCTTCACCACGCCAGCTCATAACAGTTGCATTAGGCGCTAATCCACCTTCTAGTATTTCATCCCACCCAATTATTTTTCTGCCTTTACTGTTTACATATTTTTCAACCCGCTGTATAAAATAACTTTGTAAACCATGTTCATCTTTTAATCCTTTCTCTTTTATAAGTTGTTGGCAAAAAGCCGACTTTTTCCAACTCTCTTTAGGACATTCATCGCCACCAATATGAACGTAACTTGAGGGGAAAATGTCCATTACTTCATCTAATACATCTTCTAAAAAGCCGAACGTTTGTTCAGTGGGAGTAAAAACATCTTCAAAAACGCCCCATGTTTCCTGGACTATTTTGTTTTGCCCCGAAGCCTGCTTTTCCAGAGCTGCTTTGGAAAACTCGCCTTTTATTTCTGTTTTTGCATCGGGGAAACAACTTAAATAAGGGTATGCCGCTATTGCCGCCGAAGCATGTCCGGGCATTTCAATTTCAGGAATTACTGTGATCATTCTTTCAGCAGCGTACCTAACTATTTCTTTTGCTTCATCCTGGGTATAAAAACCGCCTGTGCGAATATTGTCGTTTCCTTTGCCGGGATAATTACCAATGATGGTGCCGTCGCGCCAGCCGCCTACTTCAGTAAGTTTAGGATATTTCTTTATTTCGATTCTCCAACCCTGGTCGTCTGTCAAATGCCAGTGAAAAGTATTCAATTTGAAATAAGCAAGGTAATCGATGTATTTTTTAACAAAGTCCAATGGCATAAAATGCCGGCTAACATCTAAATGTAATCCGCGGTAAGCAAACCGTGGGGCATCTTCAATGGTAACATGTGGAACAGGTAATGTTTGGTTTTTTGTTGCAGGCAACATCTGTAGAAAAGACTGAACTGCATAGAAGACACCTTCTTTATTGTCACCGGCAATATGTACACCGGAATTACCAATCTTTAACTCGTAGGCGCCGGTTATAGGATGATTTAATTTTTTAAAATTTAAATGGATGATATTGGAGGCATTGGAAGAATTGCTACCAGCCTTGAGCGTAAAGCCATAAAATTGCTGTAAGTAGTTATTAAGAAAATTAACGGTTGTTTCCAGGCCCTGGCCTTCTGCTACAATTGTGGTGGAAGAAGAGATTGTAAAGTTTCCTTTAGATGCAATAGCCTTTTGAGGCATCGGTATAATAGTTATTTCCTGCGCACTGCCTGACACTATTTTTAAAACAGAAAACAATAAAAGAAATCTTTTAATCATATTGGTTGAATTGAATCAACAAGAATACGATTATAAATTAATGTCTTAATGAGCCAATCTATAATAAAATAATTTATTAACAACTCGGTTTTAGTTGCTTCTAAAATGTAAACGCATTAAAAAAGACCAGGGAAAACCTGGTCCTTTTTAAGTTATATTTTGATTTTAACCCGGAATATCACATTTTTCCCACCACCCATTTACGAGTTTCATAAGCACCAGTTCTTTTGCATTAAATGTGTCGTTCATTGGGTGAGTCGACTCAAAATAAGCTTTTGCTTCATGCAATTTCCCTTCAGGTATATCGCGGGTGGCGATGGTTACATGCGGGTTAAATTCGGGTTTCATTCCGAAAATAATAGCAGGAAACTGCGTATTAAATTCTTCAGTTGCCTCTTTTTCCAAATTAGTTAAAGCATTATTAGGTGCCACATCAACAAACAGTACCCGGTCGCTGAAATTGCTGTACCCGCTTAAGTTTATATCGATGGGAAGCATGCCCATATTAAACGTCTGAATAAAGTCAAGCAAGTGTTTTTCCATTTCATCCTCAGCCCTGAAAGGTGGGATTATTGTTAGATGTGCAGGCGATTTTAATGCTGAACGGCAACCATATTGTTTCTCCATGTAAAGTTTTAAATTCTTTACTTTCTCTTCAATGGTGGAAGGACAAACGATAGCAATATAAAACAAAGAGAAACCTTCCGGAATCGGGTTATGTCTTCTTTGTTGCTGTGGCCTGTTATTTCCCTGGAAACGTCCTGGTTTAAAATTCCCTCTTTCCCTATACATAAGCTACTAATCTATCCTGGTTACTTTAATAAGGTTGGTAGGCAGATGTTGTGCTACTGGTGTACTTCCAGTATTAATTACAACATCCCCGGTTTTTATAAATCCACGTTCTTTTAAAATCTTTATCTGGTCGTTTAAGATTTCATCCAGGCTTTCTTCTTCAGCATAATAGAAAGCCCTTACGCCCCAGCTTAAGCTAAGTTGGTTGATGAGTGTACGTTCTTTTGAAAAAATAAACATCGGTGATTTTGGACGATAGCTGCTCAGCATAAATGCTGTATAACCGCTTTGCGTCATACCAATCAACGCATCTGCATTTACATCCTCGGCCATTTTGCAGGCATTGTAGCAAATGGCATCACTTAAAAAGGATGGAGAATGTGGTTGTGGCTTCAAAGTTTCTTCGCGGTTGTAATCATAAGCTGTTGTTTCTATTTCGCGAATAATTTTTGTCATTGTTTCCACCACTAACACCGGGTGCATACCAGTAGCAGTCTCGCCACTTAGCATTACTGCGTCTGCACCTTCTAAAACGGCATTTGCAACGTCAGTTATTTCACTTCTGTTTGGTTTAACCCTGTCCATCATACTCTCCATCATCTGCGTGGCAACAATTACGGGTTTTGCCCGGTGCATGCATTTACGGATCAGGTCTTTTTGAATCATCGGTACTTTTTCAACCGGCATTTCAACACCAAGGTCACCCCGTGCTACCATGATGGCATCGCTTTCCAAAATGATGTCCCTGATATTTGTAACAGCTTCGGGTTTTTCAATTTTGGCGATAATCTTTGTTTTGCTTTTTTTCTCCTGCAGTTTATGCCTGAGAATAACAATATCTTTTACACTTCTTACAAAAGAAAGTGCTACCCAATCGCATTCGTGTTCAATTATAAATTCGAGATCGGCAAGGTCTTTTTCGGTAAGTGCCGGTAAAGAAATTTTTGTATCAGGAAGATTGATCCCTTTTTTTGATGAAAGAATGCCACCGATCACAACGGTAACTTTCACATCTTTCGTTTTAGTAATTTCTTTTACTACAACTTCAATTTTACCGTCATCAATCATAATTACGTTTCCAACCTTTACATCACCTGCAAGATTTGGATAACTAACATAAATGCGCTCCATTGTTCCAACACATTTGTCGTTGGTAAAAGTGAGCACATCACCTGGCGCTACATCCAGTGCATTGTTTTCTATTTCACCAACCCTCAGTTTTGGACCCTGCAAATCGGCGAGTATTGAAATGTTGAAAGGCTCTTCGCGGTTCATTCGACGGATCTGCTCAATGATCTTCAGTTTGTCCTCGTGGGAACCATGCGAAAAATTAAGACGAAATACATTTACTCCTGCTCTAACTAAGTCGAGCATTGTTTCATAGGCGCTTGAAGCTGGTCCTACTGTAGCTACGATTTTGGTGCGTTTGCTGTTGTGTTCAATACCAGCTTGCTTATCCATTTCTTTGTGCAGGTATTGTGAAAGGCTTTTGCTCATATGAAATTTAAAAAATTTGAAAGGTGAAAAACAATCGTTCCCGGAATTGAGGGAACTTCAAAAAAAATTACTCATTACATCTGCACTTCACAAGCCCCGTTTTAAATTCAACTACTTCTAACCAGGTATATTAACTGGCAAGAATCTTCACGATCTTCAACCAATCCTTATTAAACTTTTCTTTTGCCTTCACAGCATGATCAAGCGGGGTGTAATGCATCCTGTTGTTTACAATTCCCACCATCACGTTGTGTTTTCCTATTATCAGGCATTCTACTGCATGATAACCCATCCTGCTTGCAATAAGCCTGTCGAAACAGGTTGGGGAACCGCCACGCTGAATATGTCCTAAAATGCAAACTCTTACGTCTGCATTTGGTAATCTCTCCTTTACTACTCTTCCAACTTCGTTGCCACCACCAAACTCGTCACCTTCGGCTACAACTATCAGGTTTACAAGTTTCTTGCGTTTTTCCTTTTCGGTTAATCCCTCAATTATTTCTTCCAGATTAGTTTTTGCTTCTGGTATCAGGATGTTTTCAGCACCAGTTGCAATCCCGCTATGAAGTGCAATATATCCCGCATCACGCCCCATTACCTCTACCACAAATAAGCGATCATGTGCATCCATGGTATCCCTGATTTTATCGATGGCTTCTACAGCAGTATTTACCGCTGTATCGAAGCCTATTGTAAAATCGGTTCCCGCAATATCTTTATCAATAGTACCGGGTAAACCGATACAAGGAATATCAAATTCGTTACTAAATTTTTGTGCACCTTTAAAACTTCCGTCTCCGCCAATTACAACGAGACCATTTATGCCTCTTTTTTGAAAATTAGCGTATGCAACAGCTCGTCCTTCTTCAGTATAAAATTCTTTACTCCGGGCTGTTTTAAGAATGGTGCCGCCGCGTTGAATAATATTTGCTACACTACGACTATCCATTTTCTGAATATCGTCATCAATTATGCCACTGTAGCCACGGTTCACCCCATACACTTCAAGGCCATGGTAAATACCGGTGCGAACTACGGCCCTGATGGCAGCGTTCATCCCCGGGCTATCTCCACCTGATGTTAGAACTGCTATTTTAGAAACTTTTGTTATCATTATTTGGCCGATATAATTATTTATTACGGCAATCAGCTTTCGTTAGTTATTATTTGTGTACCATGTACACAAATTGGCGGCAAAAATAAGGGAATGAAGCCGTACCTATCCGACTCAGCATTATCTATTAGTTGAAAAAATCCTTTTTGCCAGCAAAGCTTAATGAAATATTCAATTCGGTTTATCGTTTGCAAGCATCCCGGCTTATACAACAAAGCCGGATAGCAATTTCGTTTATTTTATAAATGTGGGCATGAATATTGTTTTTATATAGAGGTTAATGAAGAATATATGAAAAAATCAATTTTATTACCTGTTTCTGTTCTGATGCTCCTGGCTTTTAGATCAGGCAACCAGGTGAGTTACCCTATCTCCCAGAAATCAGATATTTCCAATAATTATTTTGGTGTTTCTGTTCCCGATCCTTATCGCTGGCTGGAGTTTGATAATACTGCAGAGTCCAATACCTGGGTAAAAAATCAGAATGTAACAACTAACACATTCTTATCTAATATTCCCTTTCGCAATGAACTTCGGAGCAAACTTCAATCTCTTTCAAATTTCGCATTGTATTCATCACCAATGAAAGAGAATGGAATATATTATTTTTTGAAAAATGATGGACTGGGTAAGCAACCTGTTCTTTACAGTCAGAAAGATTTGAAATCTGAACCCGAGGTTTTCTTTGATCCAAACCAGGTTAACGATGTTTCAAAGGAAGTTATGAGAGACATAGCTTTTAGTAAACAATCCAAGTATTGTGTTTTTAATACCAGCAAGCAGGGCAGCGATTGGGAAACAGCTCATGTTGTAGATGTTGCTTCTAAAAAAGTTCTGGACGATAAAGTTGAATGGTTAAAACTCGGAACAGTTTCCTGGCAGGGTGATGAAGGATTTTATTACAGCCGTTTTCCTGAACCAAAAGGCAATGGAAGATTTAGCAATCAGAACAGGTATCATGCAGTTTACTTTCATAAAATTGGTGATCCACAATCGGCTGATAAACTAATATTTGAAGATCGTGAAAATCCTTACCGTTTTCATTTTGCAACTGTAACCGAGGATGATCGCTTTCTTATTCTATACACTTCTGAAGGAACCAGCGGTTCGCAGATCATGATTAGAAATCTTGAAAAAGGCGAGAATGCTCCTTTCAAAATGGTATTGGAAGGTTTTAAGTACGAAGCCGAAGTTTTTGATAATGATAAAAAATATTTATTCGTTAAAACAAACGTTAGTGCGCCACGCTATAGGGTGGTTGCTGTTAATCTAGTAAATCCGTATGTGAATAATTGGGAAACAATGATTCCGGAACAAAAAGATGTTCTTGAATCAATTACAGCAGCAGGGGGTTCATGGTTTGCAAGTTATCTAAAAGATGCAACCAGCACTTTAAGCCAGTTCACAACCGGCGGATATAAATTGAAGGATATAGCGCTCCCTGCTGTAAGTGGAGTTACCATCTATCCCGGTAAAATAAATGATAACGAATTTTTTTATAGTTATTCTTCTTTTCTATTTCCTGATGTTATTTACAAGTATAAAATTTCTGATGGAAAAAGCGAAGTTTTTAAAGGTGTAACCGAACCTACAGCCTCGAACGAATTTGAAACAAAGCAAGTGTTTTTCAACAGCGAAGACGGTACGAGAGTTCCGATGTTTTTGAGTTATAAAAAAGGCATAGAATTAAACGGAAAAAATCCAGTACTAATGAATGGTTACGGCGGGTTTAATCATTCTTTGAAACCGCAGTTTAATGTTTTCAATAAGTTCTTTATGCAGCAGGGCGGAATCTATGCACAGGTGAATACAAGAGGGGGTTCTGAGTATGGTGAAAAATGGCATAAGGCAGGTATGTACAAGGAAAAACAAAATGCTTTTGATGATTTTATTGGAGCCGCGGAATATTTGATTGATGAAAATTATACATCGGCCGCTAAAATAGCTATTGCCGGTAGCGGGCATGGTGGATTAATGGTTGCTGCAAGCATGGTTCAGCGTCCCGAATTGTTTAAAGTAGCACTACCGGATGCAAGTATTTTGGATATGCTGCGTTACGAAAAATTTACAGTCGGCTATAATTGGATAGGAGAGTATGGTACCAGTGATGACAGGGAGGAATTTGATAACCTTTATAGTTACTCACCGCTTCATAATATCAAACCAGGAACTAATTATCCTGCAACTCTTATTACCACCGCTGATTATGATGATCGGGTGGTGCCTGCCCATAGCTATAAGTTTGCTGCAACATTACAGGAGCATCAAAAAAGTACTAACCCGGTTTTGATCAGGATTGACGAGACTAACATTAACGCGGTAACGCCCGCAGAAAGCTTGTTGCAAAAACAGGCAGACAGGCTTGCATTTATGATGTATCACCTTGAAATGACTTTGCAATAATTCAGGTTAAAATAAAATTCTCTTTCGAACGCATCCTTTTGGATGCGTTTTTTTTATGCATTTTTCAAATAAATCAAACTATTCATTGAATATAAATTTTGCCATTATACTCACTGTTTAATACAGCTTTCTGTGTAAAAAATGTTACAACACAACAGTAAATAAGTCTGTTTAATTGCTGGCATCGTTTTTTAACAAATTTTTCAACATACTTATTTTATGAATAACTGCTTGCTTAAAGGGAAAAAAGTGTTGATTACTGCTGGTCCTACGAGGGAATATATCGATTCAGTTCGCTATATCAGTAACAATGCAGGAGGTAAAATAGGATATGAGTTAGCAGCTTATTTATTACAACAAGGTGCACAGGTTTTTTTGGTATCGGGTCCCGTAAAAGTCGACTTGTCCCATCCGATGTTGACAGTGGTAAAAGCTACCACCGGTTGCGAAATGTACCTGGCCTGCTGCCGGTTTTTCGAAGAAGCTGATATCGCCATTTTTGCTGCAGCTGTTTCTGACTATAAACCGAAAGAGATCTCCCGTGTAATGATATTGAAAGAGGAAACTACCCTTTCTATAAAAATGGAGAAGAATATAGATATTGCCGGGGCATTTGCACGGCTGAAAAGATTTAACCAGCTAACTATTGGTTTTACAATGGATTCGCATTGTAGTTTAAAACAAGCAATATCTAAACTGGAAAAGAAGAATTTCGATATGCTGGTGCTTAATAATTTAGAAGCTGGTGATAAAAAGGAATATGATCTGCCTGCAAATGGCACCAGCATTCTAAAAAATGATTTGAGCATTGAGCAACTATCCAGCAAATCGAAAACATTGGTCGTAAAGGATATAGTAATGTCGATTGCAGGTATGTTAAAACAAAAACATCTTCCTGTTTCATTATATCATCATTCGAACATTTCAAATTCAAATTCGGGGAGCAGATCTCTTACAGCCTGATCCTGTTTTATTTTTTAAAGTAAAAAGAGATTGTTGTTCTAAGCAACTATCTCTTTTTTATTTGTCGAAAAAGTATTGAAGTTTTCTCAGTCTTCTTCCTGGTTTACTTCATTATGTTGTGTTACTAAAACTTTATCAATGCGCGCCCCATCCACATCTACTATTTCAAATGTAAAACCCCGCCAATCCAGTGTTTCGCCAGCCACTGGTATTTTCTCAAGATGGTGGATCATAAAACCCGCAACGGTATCAAACTCCTGGTCTTCACTCATCCACTCTTCTTTTTCGAATCTTACCAGGAAATCGTAAAATGAATATTGAGCATCCACCAGGTAGGAACCATCTTTTCGCTCTACTATTTCATACTCATCGTCATCCACTTCCGGTATATCACCAACTATAGCTTCTAAGATATTATTTAATGTGATCATACCCTGAAGGGTACCATACTCATCTACAATAAAGGCAGAATGCACTTTGGTTTGTTTAAACTTTTCCATTAGCTGGTAAGCGCTGTTATTGTTAGGAACAAACAAGGCCGGCCGCAGGAAATCGCGTAGTGGAGTAGTTTTTTCAGCTATTAAAACATCTTTTAATTGAATAATGCCTTTTAGATTATCAATTTGTCCATCGCAAAGCGGGTAAACGCTGTGTGCGTTAGGTTTTGTTTTAGCCAGAAGGTCGGCCATATTGCCGTTTACATCTAACCAAACTATATCGCTTCGATGAGTCATCAATGAAGTAATGCTTCTGTCGCCCAGGTGAAAAACCCTTTCAATTATTTGTTGTTCGGTTTCGTCGATTTCCCCACTTTCAGCACTTTCACTCACCATTGCTTTTATTTCCTCTTCAGTAATTACCGAGCCTTTTGTGTTTTTTATTTTCAAAATTCGAAACACGAAAGCTGTAATGGAGTTCAACAACCAAATGATAGGAAAAGTAATTCTCGACAACAAACTCATTACTGGCGCCGAAATCAATGCTACTTTTTCGGCATTTAGCAATGCGAGTTTTTTGGGTATTAATTCTCCGATTAAAATGGATAAAAAAGTTACCAGTATTACGATTATGGTGGTGGAAATGGTAGACGCGTAAGGTTTTAGTGCCGGAAATCCTTCAACATATGGTTGAAGGTCCTTGCTGAATTTTTCCCCTGAATACAAACCCGTAATGATCGAAATTAATGTAATACCTACCTGGACTGTTGAAAAGAAGATTTCTGGTTTTTCGATGAGTTTAAGAGCTGTTTTTGCGTTTGCTACGCCTTGGTTAGCTAATTGTTCGAGCCTGCTTTTGCGAGCTGAAACAAGTGCTATTTCGCTCATAGAAAAAAGTCCGTTTAATACAATTAACCCCAGTAAAATAAAAAATTCAGTCATTCAATGCTTTGCTGTTGTTTGATGCAAATCTAAGCTGCAATAAGTTTCTATGCGTTTATTACTGTTTACGCCTGTAATTTAAGCAATTGCGCTACAAATGATTCAATGGTTTAATACAGTTGATTTCTGTAATAACTAAAAATAAATGCCCGGGCTCAGGATATCCCTATTATTTTGCCAAGGTTATATGACTTCCGATTTAAATTCAACACCCAGGATAGCAATTATTGGTGCCGGACCAGCCGGCCTAACTGCCGGTTACCTGCTTGCTAAAAATGGAAATTTCGTTGTTAATGTTTTTGAAAAAGATCCTGTTTATGTGGGTGGAATTTCAAGAACTGAAACCTATAAAGGTTTTCATTTTGATATTGGTGGTCACCGGTTTTTCAGTAAATCAAAAGAAGTAGAAGATTTCTGGACAGAAATATTGGGTGATGAACTGTTAGAGCGACCAAGAAGTAGCAGGATCTATTACAATAACGTTTTTTTCAATTACCCCCTGAAAGCAGGTGAAGCCCTACAAAAACTCGGTGTTATTGAATCTGGGCTGTGCATGTTAAGCTACCTGAAAGCCAAATTATTTCCTGTAAAAAAACCGGCGAATTTTGAAGAATGGGTGACCAACCAGTTTGGGAAAAGATTATTCCGCATCTTTTTTAAGACCTATACCGAAAAAGTGTGGGGTATCGATTGCAGGGAGATTTCAGCTGATTGGGCAGCGCAACGCATAAAAGGCCTTTCCTTAAGTGCTGCCATCAAAAATGCATTTGCAGCCCCGGGAAAACAGGGATCCAGTCAAATCAAAACCCTTATTGACTCATTTCGATATCCTAAATATGGCCCGGGCCAAATGTGGAATACCTGTAAAATGAAAGCGCTTGAAATGGGTGCTAAAGTTTATATGGGCGAAGGAGTTGTTAAGTTAACCCAACTCAAAAATTTGCAATGGGAACTTGAAACAGGGTCGGGTGCTGTTTTTTCGAATTATGATTATGTAATTTCTTCGGCTCCATTAAAACACCTGGTTAAAGCTATCAGCAATTATGTTTCTCCTGCTTTGAAGCAGGCAGCTTCCAGCCTGGCCTACAGAGATTTCATAACAGTGGTGCTGATATTAAAAGACAATCATTCTTTTGATGATAACTGGATCTATATACATGATCCGTCAGTAAAAATGGGACGCATTCAGCATTTCAAAAGCTGGAGTCCTTATATGGTTCCCGATGAAAGCATGGTTTGTTACGGACTGGAATATTTTTGTTTTGAAGGCGACCAACTTTGGAAAAGCACCGATGAACAACTCACAGATCTTGGTAAATCAGAACTTGAAAAAGTAGGGCTGGCGAAAGCGTCTGATATTTTGGATAGCTATGTAGTAAGGCAGCCAAAAGCATACCCGGTATACGACCAGGGATACCAGGAGCACGTTGCAGTTATCAGGAACGAATTAAAACAGTACGAAGGATTAATAATGATCGGCCGTAATGGTATGCATAAATACAATAACCAGGATCATAGCATGATGACTGCCATGCTCGCAGTTAAAAATATTATTTCAGGCAAACCGTTGTTTGATCTGTGGAATGTAAACCAGGATGCTGAATATCATGAAGGCGGCGACAGGGGAGCAGAAGAAGGTGGAAGAAAAATACCGGCCAGGATTATACCAGGAGCAAGTGTAGTCAATAGTTAGTAAACCGGGTTTATTTGCAACAGCTTAAACCGCCTGTTAAAAACGTTTGAGGCTATCCAGCCTGCAAAAAGACCGATAAGAGTTCCTCCCAAAATATCTGTTGGATAATGTATTCCAACGTACATCTGTGCATAACAAATAGTAAATGCCCAAAGAAAAAGCCACGAAGTTTTTATTGGTTTTATATTCTTCATTGTGAAATGTATAAACATAGCAACTCCGAAGTGGTTAGCTGCATGAGAAGAAGTGAAACTGAAAGACGGACTACAATATTCCAGCCTGAGCCGGATATATTGAGCCATGAAAGGATCATTGCAAGGCCGTGGCCTTTCAATCCAATGTTTAAAATAGTTGCTTACCTGGTCGCTTATTGTAACACAAATGAGAAAAAAAATTACCCATGCAGCTCCGCGTTTTCCAAAATTAGCAAGGGCAAAAACAGAATAAAATAAATACAGCGGCAACCAGGTTGCTGATTCCCGAAGCCAGGGTAAAACAGCATCAAATGTTTTATTTGACCAAACCTGGTTTATGTGAAATAAGGTTGTTTGATCCCATAACTTGATTGTTTCCCAAAAGGCCGAAAGAATTGCCATTTTGCGAAAATAGCCTGAACCCAAATACCATAACTACTTATACTTTCCTTACCGGATAGGGCATGGTTTTTTAAAACTTAATCTAAAATTTAAGCATGCAAAATGAACCAGGGCCAAAACAACCTTCCGTGTCTAAGGACGACAACCTTCATACTCCGCAACCACCCAAAAATGTATTTGTGGAGATGCCTGAAGTACAGGATGCAGTAGCTGTGGGCGAAGGGGATGAAAAAAATGAAAGGTCTGAATTGGAAAATAAAGTGCCGGCCCCCGCTGAAAAAGTGCAGGATTATGATTGGAATAATGGTAAACCGGAAGTAACGCCGGATCCAGTTGAGACTTTGCCTTCCCATAAAACGCCGGAGGTTAAAAATGATGAATCGTTAAGAGAGAATAAAGGTGAAAAGCCGGGTGATAATTCATTTGAAGCAAGTGAAGAAGTAAACACCGGGCAAAGCGGAGGTTGATCCATATTTATTTCCGTTGACAAAAAAACCATTCGTATGAATGGTTTTTTTGTGTGCCGTTATCAGTTGAAAATATATCGAATGGCAGTTTGTCATAATTACAAGCAAATTGTTAGGTCGGCTCACTTATTGTTAAATCTATGCTTCTTTGCAAAACGTATATAACAACAGGTAAAATATATTGTTCTTATATATTCTTTGGTCTCATAAAATTGTAGAACTTAATAGAGTTTAAATGGGAAAATGAAGGGTATTGCAGCTTGGCATTTTTTTTAAGCAACTTAACTAAAGCGGAGGAATCTATGAATGAAAAATCAATAGAGACAGGTCCATCCATCAGTAAATTCCAGGTTACCATCTTTTTTCGGATCGATGATAATTTCATGACACTGGTGCCTTCTCATCGCACTTATATCAACTACCTGATAAACAAGGGAATTATTGACACTTATACGGTAAGTATGGAGAGCCAGCGCAGTTGGATCATAATTAATGCCGTTACAAAAAACGAAGTGGAAGAATACATCAATAAATCGCCGTTGCGACGTTACTGGACTTTTGAGATTGATGAATTGTATGTATTTGACGGTCAGAATTACCGCTTACCTGCTTTGCAATTAAATTAAAATCGAAGTGATTTCTCCAGCAATTTAAATGCTGTTTATATATACTGCCTGTGACTTGTATATCGGTTACAGGCATAAAAAAACCACTCAAACGAGTGGTTTTTTTTGTGGGAGCACACGGGTTCGAACCGCGGACCCTCTGCTTGTAAGGCAGATGCTCTAAACCAGCTGAGCTATGCTCCCTTTTTAATGGAGTGCAAAAATAGGAGTGTATTTGAAACTGCAAAATTTATTCAATCAGGCGGGTATTTCCAATGTATATGAATAGTAGAAATTTTGGAAATCTCTGGATTTGAAATGTATAAAAAAGAAAAAACCCACCGACGAAGTGGGCTTTTCTTTGTGGGAGCACACGGGTTCGAACCGCGGACCCTCTGCTTGTAAGGCAGATGCTCTAAACCAGCTGAGCTATGCTCCCTTTTTTATTTGGGAGTGCAAAAATAGGCGTGTAATTGAATTGACAAAATTTATTTTAATTACTTTTTCAGGGTAACTATCCCGAACTAATGCTGAATTGAGATTTCATTTTTCCATCCTTGCTAAATGATGTATTCAACAATTCGGATTATTGAATGCTATCAAAAACAAGTCATGCTTGAAATTTCGATGTAAAATCGTTACGAAATCAAACCAAAAATAAAATTTAAGCCTAAGACATCATAACACAACTATTATCGTTGCCAAATAAACGGCTGTTTGCAATGAATACCCGATATTTAGCCGCCAAAACAAAGATCAATTTTAAGCATGACGTTTTCAATACTTACGCTCATTTATCTTATCGCATCTGTTTCATTTATTCTTGGTTTAAAAATGTTGTCGCATCCTGAAACAGCGAGAAAAGGAAACCTGGTTGCTGCTACCGGAATGACCGTTGCCATATTTGCCACCATATTTTTATACAAGGATGATGATGGACATTCATTGGGTAACTACATATGGATTTTCGCTGGATTGATTGTAGGAGGAATTGTAGGATGGTTAAGTGCTAAGAAAGTAAAGATGACAGCAATGCCCGAAATGGTAAGCTTATTTAATGGTATGGGAGGTGCATGTGCTTTACTGATTTCCGTCTCTGAATTTCATCATTTATATTCAACAGCATCTCATTCGCCTGAGGGAGCTATAACACTTCAACCGGTTACTGCAGCAGCAATGCTAATAATAGTGGCAGGTCTTATCATCGGGGGTGTTTCATTTGCCGGAAGCATAGTTGCCTGGGGAAAATTAAACGGGAAAATAAAAGACATTAATTTCAAAGGACAAACAGTAGTAAACCTGTGTTTACTTATCGGGCTGATAGCTTATGCTGCCTTTGTAATTGCAACAATTCCCGAACAGCATACCGATGGTTCGCTTATAACAGAGCCTGCCATGCGCCTGTTCTACCTTCTAATTCCAATTGCCTTGTTATATGGGGTAATGTTTGTAATGCCGATAGGTGGTGCTGATATGCCGGTGGTTATTTCATTACTAAATTCATTTACTGGTGTTGCTGCTGCCTGCGGTGGATTCTTATACAACAACAAAGCCATGCTAACAGGAGGTATCCTGGTAGGTGCCGCTGGTACACTGCTTACCTTGCTTATGTGTAAGGCTATGAATAGAAGTCTTATTAACGTATTGATTGGATCATTTGGTGGCGGCAATAATAAGTACGGTGCTAGTGCTGCAATGCATGGCAGTATTAAAGAAATAAATTTATCGGATGCAGCAGTTGTTTTGAGTTATGCCAACAAAGTTTTAATTGTGCCGGGTTATGGCCTTGCAGTTGCACAAGCGCAGCATGTATGTCATGAGCTTGAAAAACTTTTGGAAGATAAAGGTGTACAGGTGAGTTATGCTATTCACCCCGTTGCTGGCAGGATGCCGGGACATATGAATGTATTGCTGGCAGAAAGTGACGTGCCTTATGAAAAATTGTTGGAAATGGAACAGGCGAACGATGAATTCGCAACTACCGATGCAGTGCTAATCCTTGGGGCAAATGATGTTGTAAATCCTGCTGCAAAAACTGATCCGGCAAGTCCTATTTATGGAATGCCGATACTGGAAGTTGAAAAAGCAAAAACTGTTATTGTGAACAAACGTAGCATGAAACCGGGTTATGCCGGCATCGAAAACCAACTGTTTTTTCAGCCGAAAACAAACATGTTATTTGGCGATGGAAAAAAGGTATTACAAGACCTGGTTTCAGAAATAAAAAATTTATAAATCTATAGTTAGAATAGTAAATTAATAAACCGGCAAACGATAGTTTAAAATTCAAAAGGATTGCAGGATTACGTATTACCAACTCAATTAACCGACAGTCTTAAAGACATTCCGGGTTTCGATAAAGCGGCTTTCGAAAATGAGCATGCATCCGGGAAGCAAGTGACTTCTGTTAGAATTAATCCTTCAAAAGTTAACACAGTTCCAGCTAGCCTTATGGCTGCTAAAGCAGTTCCTTGGACAAAGTTTGGGTATTATTTATCTGAACGTCCATCCTTCACTTTCGATCCCATATTTCATGCCGGTGCCTATTACGTGCAGGAAGCAAGCAGTATGTTGCTGGAACAAGCTTTTCAGCAACTTGTTAACCTGGTTGAACCATTAAAGGTTCTGGATCTGTGTGCTGCACCCGGTGGCAAAACAACGCATATACAATCGTTAATTAGCCACGATTCGGTACTGGTTACAAATGAAGTAATAAGAAATCGCGTTAATATCTTAACCGAAAATATTACCAAGTGGGGAGCGGCTAATGTGATTGTTACAAACAATGATCCCTCAGATTTTACAAGGCTTGAAGCTTTGTTTGATGTGGTGGTGGTAGATGCACCCTGTAGTGGCAGTGGTTTATTTAGAAAAGATCCCCAGGCTGTTGAAGAATGGAGTCTTGAAAGCGTAACGCATTGCAGTTTACGTCAGCAAAGAATATTGAAAGATATATGGCCAGTTTTAAAACCTGGTGGAATTTTAATTTATGCCACCTGCAGTTATTCAACTGCTGAAAATGAATTGATAGCAGATTGGCTGACAACAACTAATGATGCCGTTTCTTTGAGATTGGAAGGTTTGAGCAATTGGCATGTGGTTGAAACTTTGTCACCAGTTCACAATAACTTTGGTTACAGGTGTTATCCTTATCTTTTGGATGGAGAAGGCTTTTATTTGACATGCTTTAAAAAAGGGGGAGAGCCTGTTTTTGACATAGTAAAATCAGTTAAATATCAAGCCGATAAAAAACTTGTTCCCCATTTTGATAAGTGGCTTAAGCCAAATCATGAATTGCAATTTTACCAGTTTAAAGAACAGGTTTTTGCGATGCCCAAAAACACATTTGATCTGTTCATGCTCTTGCAGTCGAAATTAAATATTCGTAAAGCTGGTGTTAAAATTGGTGATTGGGCGAGGGCTGAATTAATACCTGGTCATGCGCTGGCTTTATCGAATGTTTACAACCCGGATTTACCTGCCCTGCAACTTGAAAAAGAGGCAGCTATTAATTACCTGAGAAGAACTGATTTCAATATTGATAATGTATCAAAAGGCTGGTTAATTATCATGTATGAACATTTTTCGCTTGGCTGGATAAAAGGCCTCGGAAACAGGCTTAATAATTACTATCCTAAAGAATGGCGAATTCGGAATTAAACTTAAAAAAACAGGCTGCTATTTTATACTTTATTTTCATAATTAAGAATAAAATAAATGTTCGCATTTACTGACATTTGCCAACCGTTTTTTATCAAACGGCTTAGGCTTATTATAAAATGATGCAAGCATGAAGTTCATCTTATATTTTCTAATCATACTTCTTCCCCTGGTAAACATACATGCTCAACAGCTAAACAGTCATGTTTCGGAAGGCGTAGCATACGTTAATTATAATGTTGAAAAAAGTGAAGGGTTAAATGCTATAGCTTCAAAATATGGCATTGGAAATGCTATGCTACTGCAAGCTAATAATTTACCCCCTTCGGTTGTTTTGCAACAGGGACAAATTATAAAAATACCTATAGCTACTATTATTAAACAAACATGTAATGGAGCTAATTGCATTCCGGTCTTTTATGTAGTACAACAAAGTGAAGGTTTGTACCGTATTGGTAAAAATCATGGTGATATAAAGCCAGCGCATCTTACACTACTGAACAAGTTAAATAGTGAAGTGGTAAGTAAAGGCCAGCAGTTATTGGTAGGATATATCGTTTTTAATGGAGACTATACGAAGCAGCCCAAAGCTGATATTACGGCAGATGACAACACGGATAAAGAAGTAGGTCTAATTAAAAAGGATTCCGTCATAGAAATCGCTGCTGCGCCAATCATTAATCAGCCAACTGTTAGTAATAATTCAAAATTTAAAACACCTAAGAAAGATCCGGCAGATACTTTACTACTTACTTATAATGGTGAAGGTTTTTTTAAACCAAACTATTTGCCTGGTACGCAGGAAATTTTAGTGATGGCAGCACCCTTTAAGAGTGAGAGCGGATGGGCTGATGGTAAATTTTATATTTTAACGGACAGTGTTCCCGCTGGCACTGTAGTGAAGCTTATAAATCCAATGACTAACATATTTATTTATGCGAAAACATTAGGTGGTTTACCACAGGTTAAGGGAAATAATGCCGTAAAGTTAAGGCTTAGCAATGCGGGGGCCGTTGCTTTAGGTCTACGTTTTGAAGAACAGTTTGAATTGATGTTAAAAAATTAATTCCACAATACTTGTCAGAAAAATTTCAATTATTTTTCTATGTAGGAGTTATGTAAAAGTCAACAACATCTGACCGTTGTGATGGAATTAATGTAAACTCAGGCAAAACGGTGACCCCGTAAAAAAGAGGCGACATCCATTCTTTTTTTACCTTCAAGCTGCAATTCTTTTACCAAAATGAAACCTTCCTTACAAGCAAACTTCAAAAAGGTTTTTCCATCTGTTTCCATCTTTCCCGGTTCTGAAGATTTTTTATCTATCACTTTTTCCGAACGATATATTTTAAGCATCCTGTCATTAAGAGTAGTAAACGCACCAGGAAAAGGTGATAGGCCCCTGATCAGGTTATGAACAGCGTCTGCTGTTTGTTCCCAGTTTATTCTGCAGGTTTCAGTAAATATTTTCGGTGCATGTTTAAGTTGATGTTCCGCGATTGTAGAATTTTCATCCTGTGATTTTTCAGCGATGCTGTTATCCATTAAACCCTTTATTGTTTTCACCAATACCTGTGCGCCTAATAGCATCATTCGATCATGAACTTCGCCTGCAGTTTCATTTTCTCCTATAGGCATCTTTTCCTGCAATAAAACATTCCCTGTATCTATTGCATGTTGAAGCTTGAAAGTGGTTACTCCTGTTTCTTTTTCTCCATTTATCACAGCCCAATTAATTGGTGCAGCTCCCCGGTATTGTGGTAATAGTGAACCGTGCACATTGATTGTACCAAGAGGAGGCATGTTCCAAACTATTTCCGGCAGCATTCTAAATGCAACTACTACTTGTAAATCTGCGTTTAAATCCCGAAGCAAATCAATAAACGATGGATCTTTTAGCTTTTCTGGTTGTAATACCGGGATGTTGTGTTCAATGGCATATAGTTTAACAGCGCTTTGTTGCATCGTCATGCCACGACCGGCAGGTTTATCAGGTGCTGTAATTACCGAAACGACATTATACCTGGCTTGTACCAGCGCATCTAGCGAGGATACTGCAAATGCAGGTGTTCCCATAAACACAATGCGAGGGCTATTAGCAGGAGGTAAATTATCTTCAATTATTTCTGATTCCTTCATTTTATAAGCCGGTTAAATCGCAGCGAAAATATTTAAAAGGGTGGAAGCAGGCTTATTTAAATACCGGAGACCTTTTCTTATTACTTTGCAGGATAAATTGTTTGTTATGCGAATGTCATTTATGCTGTTATTACTCAATTTTATAAGTTATTTGGGACAGTCGCAACAATGGCTTTTTGTAGGTACTTATACCGGAACCGGAAGTAAGGGTATTTATGTTTACAAGTTTAATGAAGCAGTGGGAACTGCGGAATTGGTTAGTACCGTTGATTGCGAAAATCCATCGTACCTGGCACTATCTGCTGATGGCAATTTTTTGTACAGTATTTCTGAAAATGGTGGCGACAATCCTGGTTCTATCAATGCCTTTTCTTTTAATAAAACAACCGGTCAACTTACATTTATCAATAAGCAATTAACGGGTGGCGACCATCCCTGTTATGTTGCTGTAAATAAAAAAAACAAATGGGTAGCAGCCGCAAATTATACCGGTGGTAGTTTATCAATACTTGGTATCAATAAGGATGGCAGTTTAAAGCCAGCTGCGCAGGTTATCCAACATTATGGTGGAAGTGTTTTAGAAAGCCGTCAAAAAGCACCTCATGTGCACATGACCATTTTTTCTCCGCGTGAAAAGTATTTAGTTGCTAATGATCTTGGAACCGATGAAGTAAATGCTTACAGGTTTAAAGCAAAAAAACGCAAGCCATTGGACACTGCTGCTGTTATCAAAATCAAATTGAACGCTGGTTCCGGACCAAGGCACCTTGCTTTTCATCCCTCCAAAGCATTGATTTATATATTGGAAGAATTAACAGGAAATGTGTCAGTCCGTCACTTTAGCAAAAAGGATATAAGTAAAGTGCAAATCATCGGTTCAGATACAACAAGCCCGCTGCCCGACAAAGGAAGTGCTGACATTCATATATCTGGTGATGGTAAATTTTTATATACCAGCAACAGGGGTAAAGCCAATTACATTACCATTTATAGCGTTGCCGAAAATGGTGAATTAACTAGCCTTGGCACGCAGCCCGTGTTGGGAATTCAACCACGAAATTTTACCATTGATGAAACAGGGGATTTTTTACTGGTCGCAAACCAGGGTACAAACAATGTAGTAATATTCAAAAGAAATAAAACTACAGGCCTTCTTACAGAAATTGGAAAACAACTTAGCATCCCCAAACCAGTATGTCTAAAAATGATGAATGTTGAATAACAAAATGCTTTGTTTATTTTTTTATAAGTATAGTTAAGGCAGTTGCTACTACATTTGCCTGCTGCTCAATATGAATAATCGCTACAATATCTTTTTGTCGTACATGGCATTTCTTCGGAGTGCCTGTGCCAACGTTCCCTGACCCTTACTTCTTCTTCCTTTTATAGATTTACTTCGTGGAAATAGTACAATAGATGCGCTGGTCTTTGATTAGCTGTATTGTGTTGTACTTCGTGCTTTTACCATTTGTAATTACAAAAAAATGCCATGTGATAGATGCAATTATTATCTAAATTTTACAACAACAACGTATGAAAAATATCGCTGTTATCGGGTTAGGAAAAGTAGGATCATTGGTAGCAACTTTGTTAAGTGATCTATTTACAGTTACAGGCATCGATCAAAAGAAACCATCTGATGAAATGCCTTTTAATATCGTCACCGGCAGTGTTTCGGACAGTATTTTTATTGAGGAAGTTTTGAGCAAACAAGATGCGGTTGTTAGTTGCCTTCCTTACAATATGAACCTGCAGGTAGCTACTGCTGCTTTCAAGTTAGGTATTCATTATTTCGATCTTACAGAAGATGTGCCTACAACAACAGCAATAAAAATTATGGCAGAAACCTCCAAAGGTGTAATGGCGCCACAATGCGGGCTGGCTCCCGGTTTTATTGGCATTGTGGGGGCTGATTTATATAAGCGTTTTACCAGGTTGCGGGATGTAGAATTAAGAGTTGGCGCACTACCCAGGTATCCAAATGGTTTGATGGGTTATTCATTTACGTGGAGCCCGGCAGGAGTAATAAATGAATACATAAACGATAGCGAGGTAATTCACAATGGTGTTCGAAAAATGGTGCCTTCATTGGATGGTATTGAACAAATAAATATAGAAGGACAGGAGTTTGAAGCATTCAGTACCAGTGGTGGACTGGGAACCATGTGTGAAACTTTAGCTGGCAAAGTTGATACATTAAATTATAAAACTATTCGTTACCCGGGGCACTGTGGACTGATGCGTTTTTTTCTATACGAATTGTGTATGAAAAATCAGCGTGAACTTACTGAGAAGATCCTTACAGAGGCAAAGCCACCGGTAAAAGAAGATGTGGTGTATGTCTATGCTGTTGTTGAAGGCTGGCAGGGAGAAGATTTGGCAAGAGAAGAATTTTACAACGCGTATCATCCGAAAATAATTCATGGCAAGGAATGGCGTGCCATATCGTGGACCACTGCTGCGTCAGTTGCTGCTGTTGTTGAAATGGTTGCCAATGGTACTTTGCCACAGCAAGGTTTTATAAAACAGGAGGATATTTCTTATGAAGCGTTTAAACAAACAAAAAATGGTTCAATGTATCACAAACATGAGTAAATGCAACCTTTGATCTGCATTTGCTATTTATAGAGTGATTAGAAGATGATTTTATAATATAATTAAAGAAAAATGGAGCATAGTATTGAAACATTACAAAAGGTTTTAAATAGCCTTATGAACCGTTATAAAGAGCGGGTGCCTGATGTTGCAGCTATAATTGATACCATGATTGATAATAACATCATTAATGGTTTTGAAGACATTGAAAATGATCATATTGCTTTTCGTACGCTTGGCGTACCGCATCTCGGTATTGCATCTTTCGAAAAAATTTTTCTTCACTATGGATACAAAAAGCGGGATGCATACTTTTTTAAAGAAAAGAAACTGGATGCTTATTGGTATGCCCCTCCCGAAGATAGATTTCCCAGGATCTTTGCGAGCGAATTAAAAGTAGATCAATTATCAAAACAGTCACAGAACATTATTCATACTTATACAAATGCTATAAAAAAAGATCCGGTCGATGATCTTAATTTGAATGACGATATCGCTGTTGATGCTTTTTTACACAGTCCCTTATGGGGTACGCCATCATTAAGCGATTACAAAATTTTAGCAGCAGAAAGTGAATATGCCGCATGGGTAATTTATAACCGGTATTATTTAAATCACTTTACAATCAGCGTGCATAACCTTAAAGAAGGTTATAATACCATCGCTGATTTTAACCAGTTTTTGGAAACAAACGGATTTAAATTAAATGATGCCGGCGGTAAGATAAAAACTAGTCCTGATAAGGGTTTGCTGCAAAGTTCCACGGTTGCCGGGATGGTAGAAGCTACATTCGCAGGTGGTGAAAAGCAAATGATTCCTGGTTCTTATGTGGAATTTGCGGAGCGGAGAATATTACCGCAATATGTGCATCTGCCAAGGTATTCAATAAAGCGGGAACATCGCAGGGAAGGCTTCGAAGCAGGCAATGCTGACAAGATTTTTGAAAGTACCTATGCTGCGCAAACGGAACGCACTTAATACATAAAGCCCTGGAAGATCATACTCTTTCAGGGCTTTACCTTTATGCATTCAATAAAATTTTTTAAACGGCTCTTTCTATCGGTTCATCAACCATTCTTTAAATGGATCAAAAGTTGCATCCATCATTATACTTTGTTTTTGCCTGGTAAATAATGGTGCAACAGAAACGGGTATATCCAATTTTTTTTCGATCATTTCTTCCACAACGTCCGGAAACTTTACCGGGTGCGCTGTTTCAAGAAAAATACCTTTTTGTTGAGGATTAGCGGTTAGATATTCGAGAAGCGCTTTATAGCCGACAGCACCATGCGGATCAAGTATATAACCAGTTTGATTGTAAACCTGGCTAATAGTTTCTTTTGTTACATCATCATCGATACTTACACTGCTGAGCTTTGTTTTTAGTTTGGATAACTTATGGTCGTACATTTCCATAATGCGTATGAAATTGCTTGGATTCGCAACATCCATGGCATTACTAAGTGTTGCAACAGATGGTTTTATATTATAGTCACCAGTTTGCAGGTAAGCAGGTATTACATCATTCACATTGGTTGCTGCAATAAAATGCTGCACGGGTAAACCAGACATTTGAGCAATCATGCCTGCACAAATGTTTCCAAAATTTCCACTTGGAACGGATATTACAGGTGGCGTATCATGTTCCCATTGCTGTAAAGCAAAACAATAATAAAGTTGTTGAGGCAACCACCTTGCCACATTGATAGAATTTGCAGAAGTAAGCTGCAACCTGCCTTTCAAATCATTGTCCATAAAGGCTTGTTTTACCATTGCCTGGCAATCATCGAAGGTGCCATTTACTTCTAATGCTATTATATTTCCACCGCAGGTTGTAAGCTGTAATTCCTGCACCGGGCTCACCTTGCCGCTTGGATAAAGAATAATCACTTCAACACCTTCAACACCTTCAAATCCATTGGCAACGGCGCCGCCGGTGTCGCCGGAAGTGGCCACTAATACAGTTACTTTTTTATTGTTTCCTGCATTAAAATATCCCAGGCACCGACTCATGAAACGGGCACCAACATCTTTAAATGCCAGAGTAGGGCCGTGAAATAATTCAAGTGCGTACATTCCCTCCTGCACGCTCACTAACGGGAAAGGAAAGTTGATTGTTTCTTCCACAATATCAAATAATTTTTCATCGGGAATACAACCACCTACATAGGGTTTCATCACTTTAAATGATAAATAAGGCCTGCTTATTTCTTTTAAAGCATCTAAGAATTCTTCATCCCAAACTGGAATTTTTTCAGGGTAAAACAATCCCTTATCAGGCGCTTGCCCGAGTACGGTTGCTGTTTTAAAATCAACAATTGGCGATAATTTATTTGTACTGAAATATTGCATAAATACCCATGTGGAAATGTGATGAAGGTAGGGATGTGAGAATGTTATTTATCCTTAACTGATGTTGTGTGTATAATATTTTTAACCAGATTTTTACTTTCTCATCCCTAACTACTAACTACTAACTACTAACTACTAACTACTAACTACTAACTACTAACT
>JAZKGP010000031.1:0-32430 GCA_040385845.1 Bacteroidota bacterium
TTACGTGCCGATATGGATGCATTGCCAGTTACAGAAAGAAATAATCTTCCTTACAAATCAATAGATACTACTACATATAACAAGCAGCAGGTTGGGGTAATGCATGCTTGCGGCCATGATAGCCATATGGCCATTTTATTGGGTACGGCTGAAGTGTTAACCAAAGCAAAATCACAGGTACCCGGAACAATTGTATTTATTTTTCAACCTGCAGAAGAAGGTCCGCCGGAAGGTGAGGTTGGTGGCGCAAAACAAATGGTAATGGAAGGAGTTCTAAATGAGCCAAAAGTGGAAGCCATTTTTGGTTTACATATACAGGCCGATATTCCATCAGGTACTATCAAATACCGTCCAGGCGGAACAATGGCCGCTGTAAATACATTAAAAATTATTATTACAGGACAACAGGCGCATGGAGCTTACCCCTGGCTATCCATTGATCCAATTGTGACATCCGCACAAATCATTAATAGTCTTCAAACTATAGTAAGCAGGAACGTAAATATTACGAAGAACCCGGCGGTGGTTACCATTGGTGCCATCAATGGTGGTGTTCGTTCAAACATCATTCCTGAGCGGGTAGAAATGCTTGCTACGCTTCGAACATTTTCCAATAGTGATGAAGCAATGGTATTGCAAAGGATTAATACTATCGTACAAAACACGGCAGAAGCCCAGGGCGCAAAATCGGAGATTATATCTATTGAAAACAATCATTACCCGGTTACTTTTAATGATTCGGCACTGGCAGAAAAAATGTTACCAGCGTTACAGGCAGCTACTACCAGTAAAGTACTTTTAAGAGATCCAATGACTGGTGCAGAAGACTTTTCTTTTTACCAGCAGAAAGTACCCGGTTTGTTTTTCTTTTTAGGTGGCTTACCAAAGGGAAATGATCCTGCAAAGGCTCCTGCACATCATACACCTGATTTTATTATCGACGACAGTGATCTTGACGTAGGTGTAAAAGCGTTTTGCAATCTTGTTTTCTTATTTGCTGTACAAAAAAAATAAGCAATTTCGAATATTAAATAGCTACCAATCAGTTAACAGGTTATAATAAAACAGCCGCAATCTAATTTTGCGGCTGTTTTATTTCTGATCACTGAAAGCAACAAGATGCATTATGAAAAAGTGTTACCTGTCTTTTGCCATCAACATATCACTATAAGATGCTGTTTGCAAATTTTCTTCTTCTATGCCAAGCATTTGCATGTAATAATTACATTGTTCAAGTAGTTTTTCTTTGCCAATAGAACCATCCTTATCAATAGCTTCTATTTCAATGAAGTTCCCAAGGCCGGGCACATGATCTACATGGAATTTCACATTTTCTATAAAATAAATTTCGCGTTGCTTTTTAACCTCCACCAGAATACCTAATGCCTTTTCAAGTACCTGGTTTAGCTGCAACCCGTTATCAACCTTCGTCATTGTAACGGACGAATCTTTAGGACCTGCCTGGTTATTACGCTCGTAAAAGATCAATGAATTTTCAATATTTCCCTGTCTTAATTTCAGTCTTCCGTTCGGCACTTCGTAGTAAGTGTCGGTTTGATGATCTGTTCCTTTTAGATCAGCACCATTAGTAAGTAACCACTGTCTTAAATAATCCGAATTGTTACTGGTAGCTTTTATTTCAACATTTAGATGCATGATTGATAACTTTTAATTTTTAGAAAATGTACTTGTTTAGCTCTAATAACAGCAGAACAAATTATTAAGGGCAATAAAAAAGGCCGGAAAAATTTCCAGCCCTTTTTACAAAAACATTAAAAACTATTCAGCAACAGGTGTTTCAGTAGCTTTTGGTTCTGCAGGAGTTTCTGCAACAGGAGCTGCAGCAGGCTGTGCTTCAGTTGTTGCGGCTTTCTTGCTACCACGACGGGTGCGTTTAGTAGCAGCCTCTTCAGTTTTAGCTACAGATTTGCCGTATACTTCATTGAAATCTACCAATTCAATTAACGCTCTTTCTGCATTATCACCAGGACGTGTGCCTAATTTGATAATGCGGGTATAACCACCAGGACGACCAGCAACTTTACCAGCTACAACAGTAAATAATTCTTTAACTGCGAACTTGTCGTTCAGGTAAGAGAAAACCAAACGATGCTGGTGCATGATGGTTTCTTCGTTTTCATTTTTCTTCGTTTTAGTGATCAGCGGTTCAACATAGGTACGTAAAGCCTTAGCTTTTGCCAAAGTAGTTACAATACGTTTGTGCATGATCAATTCGCTGGCAAGATTGCGCAGCAGGGCAATACGATGTGCTTTTTTTCTGCCCAGGTTGTTCTGTTTGTCTCCGTGACGCATGACATAAATAATTTGCTAATCCGATAATTTGCTGATGTGCTAATTAATACACCGGATTACTTTTAAAAAATAGGAACAATTGTACCGTGTCAGGAATTACAATTGTCTTCATCTCCATAAAAAATGACAGATGAAACTTAAAAGCCAATGTGTCAATTAGCATTAGCTAATCAGCACATTGGCTAATTTTTTATAGATCTTCTTTGTCTAAACCTAATTTGCTTAAATCCATTCCGAAACCTAAACCGCGTTCTTGTAAAACCTGCTCGATCTCACTTAAACTTTTCTGGCCGAAGTTTCTGAATTTCATCAGGTCTTCCTGTTCGTATTGTACCAGTTCGCTTAAGCTGTTAATTTTAGCAGCTTTGAGGCAGTTAAAGGCACGAACTGAAAGATCAAGATCTTCCAACGGTGTTTTCAATACTTTACGAAGCTGAAGCGTGGTTTCGTCAACCAGGTCTTCTTTCTTTTCTTCTTTGGTATCGAAAGTGATGTTTTCATCAGTGATGATCATCAGGTGCTGGATCAAAATGCGGCTTGCTTGTTTCACTGCATCTTCCGGGTGAATGGTACCATCGGTAACAACATCCATGATCAGTTTTTCATAATCCGTACGTTGCTCAACACGGGTATTCTCTACACTGTACTTTACATTTTTTATAGGAGTAAAGATAGAATCAACCGGGATAAACCCGAATGGTGCATCTTTAACGCGGTTCTCTTCGGAAGGAACATAGCCGCGGCCTTTGCCAATGTGAAGTTCAATGTCAAGTCTTGCTGAAGAATCCATGGTGCAAATCAGCAACTCAGGATTCATTACTACGAAGCTTTGTAGACCGTCGCCGATCATGCCTGCAGTAAATTCAGATTTATTTTTCAGGCTTAAGATCACCTTTTCCTGGTGAACATCGCCTTCAACGGTTTTCTTAAAACGAACCTGCTTTAAATTCAGGATCATTTCGGTTACATCTTCTGCAATTCCACGAATAGTTGCAAATTCATGTTCTGCGCCTTCAATTTTGATACCGGTAATAGCGTGTCCTTCTAATGAACTGAGCAGAACCCTGCGCAGTGCATTACCAATAGTAAGACCATAACCTGGTTCAAGCGGACGAAACTCAAATTGGGCTTCAAAATCAGTTGCTTTTTGCAACACAATTTTATCGGGCTTCTGGAAATTTAAAATGGCCATTATGATTATTCCTTTTTAGAAATTGGGAAATGATGGATGCTGCGTAAGTTATAAAGCACTTGAAGTAAAATGTGTAAGATATTGATTCTTACCAATTACTATTACTTGCTATACAATTCAACGATCAGTTGTTCCTTAATATTTTCAGGAACACTTTCTCTTTCCGGGTATGCTATAAAAACACCGGATTTTTCGGCTTCGTTATAATCCAGCCAGTTGAACTTATGGTTTTTACCACGCATTTTTTCAGTAAGAGCCACATTTGCAGCGCTCTTATCTTTCCATCCAATAACATCACCTGGTTTCAATTGGTAAGAAGGGATATTAACCACTTCGCCATTTACTGTAACGTGTTTGTGACTAACCAGCTGGCGGGCAGATGGACGACTTGGTGAAAAACCAAGACGGTAAACGGTGTTATCCAAACGTGCTTCCAGTAATTTTATCAGGTTTTCACCAGTAACACCTTTGCGGCGTGCAGCCTCAACAAATGTTTTGTAGAACTGGCGCTCAAGCAAACCATAGGTATATTTTGCTTTTTGCTTTTCCTTTAACTGAACAGCGTATTCGCTTGGTTGTTTGCGTTTACGTGTAGGACCATGCTGACCCGGAGGGTTGCTGTTTTTTGTAAGATACTTACCGTTGCCAAGAATTGGCTCACCAAAGATCCTGCAGATCCTGGTTTTGGGGCCTGTGTAACGTGCCATAGTTTTATTTCATTTCGATTTTTTTAGAGTTCGTTGCACGATCGGTGAAAAATCGTAAAAAATTAATCGGGCAACCTTTTAGTAAATGAAACCAACTAAGTTGGATTTATGATCCCAGGTCTGAAATACAATTTGACGATCTCCGATGTATGATGTCTGATGTGTAAACTTCAAAGACCTGAAGAGCTATTTTGAGTTTTCGAATTTGAACGTCGTGTCATTTGAAGTATAATTCCATTTGGTTGTTACACCTAATAAATCAGACATCACAAAATCCGACATCAGCAAATCGAGATTATACTCTTCTTTTCTTTGGAGGACGACAGCCATTGTGCGGCATTGGGGTAACGTCTTTGATAGAAGTTACTTCAATTCCACTTTGAGAAACCGAACGGATAGCACCTTCACGGCCGCTTCCTGGTCCTTTTACATAAACGTCGGCTCTTTTCAAACCTGCGTCCATTGCTACTCTTGCTGCGTCAGCTGCTGCTGTTTGAGCTGCATAAGGGGTGTTCTTTTTAGAACCTTTAAAACCCATTTTACCGGCAGAAGACCAGCTAATAACCTGACCCTGCTTGTTGGTAATACTAATAATGATGTTGTTGAAGGTTGCATTGATGTGAACATCACCTGCTGCTTCCACTTTTACTACGCGCTTTTTAGCCGCAGCTTTAGCGCTTAACTGTTGTTTTGCCATGTTGTTTTCTGGAGGTAATCGATTAAATAATAAATCCCGATATGAATCGGGAACCGGTTTTGCTCTCCTTCCTGCTTATTACAGAATATCCAAACTCCGCCGGATTTGTATAACAAAGTCAGAGCCTCATCATAAGGCTCTGACCGGTTAATTACTTCTTAGGCGCTTTTTTCTTACCTGCAACTGTCTTACGTTTTCCTTTACGTGTACGACTGTTGGTACGGGTACGCTGACCACGAACCGGTAAACCTTTACGATGGCGAAGACCACGGTAACAAGCGATGTCAAGCAAACGCTTAATGTTCATTTGCACTTCGCTGCGAAGGGCACCTTCCACTTTAATTTCTTCCGTGATAATCGTACGAATAGCATTCAGCTCTTCGTCATTCCACTGGTTTACTTTTTTGTTGTAATCAATACCAGCTTTATCAAGAATTTGCTGGGCAGTGCTTTGGCCAATACCATATATGTAGGTAAGGCCAATTTCGCCACGCTTGTTTTTTGGAAGATCTATACCGGCAATACGAGCCATATACTAATTTTATGATTTATTGATGTCTGATTTCTGATTTAAAGGCAACAGCCGTTTGTCATCCTGAACCCCGGTGTCAGCCTAAGCTTGTCGAAGGATTATCCCTGGCGTTGTTTAAAACGGGGATTCTTTTTGTTTACAATATACAATTTGCCCTTACGACGAACAATCTTACAGTCAACACTGCGTTTTTTTACAGAAGCACGAACTTTCATTTCAATTGATTTTTAACCCTGCTGCCGCTTTCGCGAACAACATAAAATAATTATTTATAGCGAAAAATGATTCTACCTCTTGTAAGATCGTAAGGACTCATTTCCACGCCCACTTTATCCCCAGGCAAAATGCGGATATAGTGCATTCTCATTTTACCGGAGATCGTTGTGATTATTTCGTGACCGTTTTCAAGCCTTACTCTAAACATTGCGTTTGATAAGGCTTCTACGATAACTCCATCCTGTTTAATGAGTGATTGCTTCGACATATTGATTTTGGGAGCGCAAAGATAGGCATGTTCTGCATAAACCTGCAAAGAATACCTTAAAATTTTCAAGAAAACCAACCAATGTGTGGATAAGTTACAGGGATTTAGAGCCCAATTACTCCTTAAGATGAGCAAATTTAGCAAAAAGTGGAATAAAATTTGTAAGTAACGAACAACAAAAGTGGGCATGATCCTGGTCAACAATTGACTGGTTCTACTGTTCTTGAAGAGAAACAAATTATTTAAAAGGTTTAATAATTCTAACTTGTACAAGAATACCTTATACGTAATTCGATTATTTTTACGGCATATTGATTCACATCTTCACTCACCAAAATACTATTGGGTGCCCCCATCTGTAAATAGTATTATCTGACCCATTCCCTTTCCTATTATTTACTATGTGTTGAGGCATCAATATGCCCGTTATCAAAATTATGTTCAGATTACGGCTGCAAAGTTTTATTCGGGGATGTTTGGTACTGATCGGATTGATTTCGATCAATATTGGTTATGGCCAGTCCGCACTTAGCGCAATAATGCCAGTGTCGGATGATACCATTGCAGGAAGGGGTTGCGGAACAGACAACCTGCTAAAAACAGCACGGCAAGTAGCTGCTTACAGGATGAAAGAAGCTGAAATGAACCGGGAAATAGCCAATACCCCGGTGATCTTAAACGACGAATTAACGCTCCCCGTTGTTTTTCACATTATTGGAGAAGATCAAACCCTTATTCCTGACCAGTTGATTGCTGACGCTTTAAAAAACCTGAACGAAGCATTTAGTAAAACCGGGGCTTATGCCTTAGGTGACGGAGTCGATACTAAGATCAGGTTCTGCATGGCTAAAACCGGCCCCGATGGTGGCATTACAAATGGAGTAACCCGAACCACTTCCTTTTTTGGTACCGATCTAAATCAATCGATTGAAGATAACAGGTTAAAAAACCTGGTAAAATGGGATCCTCTGCACTATATCAATATTTACTATGTAACTAACATACACCATGAAAACTATGCGCTGTATGGTTGCAACATTGTGGATGGTAGCCAGTGGCGCAGGATTGGTACGCAGGGATATGCTACGATGCCTGCTGCACCGCTTGATTCTGCTGATGGAATAGTTGTAAGTGAATTTGGACCAGTGCTTGCTCATGAGATGGGACACTATCTTGGTTTGTATCATACTTTTGAAGGCGGTTGTAGCAACCTTGATTGCACGGCGAATGGCGACAGGGTTTGTGATACTCCGCCGGATAATTCTTACCTCCCTTCCTCCTGCACCGATCCTTCCAATTCCTGCCGGACTGATACCTTGTCAGATTATTCAAACGGGTATTTCAGGATGGATGTACCTGACCAGGTTTCTAATTTCATGGATTATGGCAATACCGACTGCAGTAATCAATTCACCAACGGGCAGGCAGTACGAATGCATGCCACCATTTTAGCATTGAGAAAGACCCTTCTGCAAAATAAATGTGCACCGCCCTGTGCAGACAATATCGTAGCTGGTTTTACAAGAGACATTAACTTTCCACGCCCCGCAGAAACTATTTCATTCACAAATACCAGTACTGGTGCCAGTAATTTCCAATGGTTTTTAAATGACAGTTTGGTTTCAAGTGCTTCAAATTATGCTGTTGCTTTTGCCGATACCGGGAAATACGAAATATCATTAAAGGCATATAACAATGGAAATTGTTTTTCATTTTCCACTGACTATATCATTGTTACCTGTGGTGTTACTGCCAGGTTTTATACAGATAAACAAAAAATTGCCTCTAAAGAAGGCATCTATACCGACAGTATTTTATTTACAAATACTTCTGTAAATGGCAGTTCTTTTGAATGGCTGGTAAGTAAGGATGACGGGCTGCCGGAAATGAAGGTGAGCACATCTAAAAACCTGGTCTATACCTTCCCAACTCCCGGCAATTATTATATTAGACTGGTAGCAAAAAACGCAGGTTGTTCTGATACTACTCAATTATACAAGGCTCTTGTACTTGATCCAACACCCGACGGCCGTGTAAATATTCTTTCTGTTGATTGTTATAATCAAACAAAACTTCGGATCCAGTTTAATGTTTGCAATAATGGATATGCGTCAATGCCTCCCGGAACGCCGGTTTCATTTTACAATGCTGACCCGACCAAACCAGGAGCGAAACTTATCGGAACTACATTCTTCTTACCAGATACGATTCGCGGTGGTGGAGGTGGTTCGTGTTGCTCACCTATATTTATGCAAATTGTAGATGCTAAAGTAGCCGGTTTAAATACGGTGTTTATAGCCTTTAATGACATGGGAAAAGCGTTGCCGGTAAAGTTTCCAAACACAAGTTTTATAGAAAAAAATTACGCTAACAATATCGTTTCAAAAACTGGTTTTAAATACTCATTGGCTGTTAATCCACCAAACGCTACCCTTCAGCCGGGCGACAGTGTATTACTAACAGCCGGGGCATTGCCTGAAACAGCTATATCTGAATACAGTTGGTCGCCTCGAAAAAATTTAAGCTGTAATAAATGTTCAACTACCGTTTTGGTGGCAGATTCAACAGCAACTTATACGGCATTTAGCAAAAGTGAATATGGCTGTACTGATACCGCATTGGTTAATATTAAGGTTCCCGCAGTTTATGATTACACAATTACAATTGATAAAATAGCATGCGCAGGAAACAATGACAGTCTTGATGTAAGTTTTTCTATTGCAGATACTTTCAAGCGCCCTTTATTACCCAAAGGCTTATCGGTTGCATTTTATAATGCCAATCCTATAACCGGTATTGCAGTTTTATTATCTCCCCTCTTCAAACTACCTGCAAACGTTACAAAAAACAAGGCATCCTTTAATACCACCATCAAAGGCATGAAGCAGGGAACTTTATATGCAGTTGTAAATGATAATGGTGCAACTTTTCCCTTAAAGCTTCCAAACACTCTTTTATTAGAAACGAATTATAAAAACAATCTTGCTTCTATAGTTTATAACAGTTTAAAGGTTACAGCAACCAATTCGGGACCTGTTTGTGAGGGAGACAGCGTTGTGCTTACCGCAAATGCAACGGAAGAAGATATTCAATTTAAATGGACAGGACCAAATGGTTTTACTTCAACTGAGCAAAACCTGGTATTGGTTAATAAATCGGCTTCGGCTTCCGGAACTTACTCTGTTATTGCTTCAAATTCCACTTGTAGCAGTATTCCTTCGAAAACGGAAGTGCAGTTCTATGCAGCGCCTGTTGTAACAACCAGCAGTTCATCTCCTGTATGCGAAACAAAACAACTTAGCCTGAATGCCAACAGTAATAGTGGTGGTTCTTATAGCTGGACAGGACCAAATGGGTTTACCAGTTCATCTCAAAATATCTCGATAAATAATGTTACGGCCGGGGCCTCAGGTACTTATAAGGTTACTGTCACCACCAGCAACAATTGTAAATCATCCCCTACATCTGTAGTAGTCAAAGTAAATCCCCTGCCAGTGCCGGCCTTTACTGCCCCGGATATTTGTCTGCCTTCTACTACCGTTACATTCAAAAATCAAACAACTATTAGTGAAGGCAACATAAGGAGCTGGCTGTGGAATTTTGGAAATGCAGCAAGTGGAGACGCCAATGTTGATTCGGTTAAAAACCCAACACATACTTACACCAGTTTTGGAAAATACCTGGTAAAACTAACCGCTGTGTCTGATGCGGGATGTAGTGTTTCGACTACCTCGCTGTATGCAGGCATTCATAAACAACCAGTTGCTAATTTCAATGTATCACCTGGCAATGTATGCCTTAATGAACCGGTAAAAATTACAGACAAAAGTATTGGAGATGATGGCACCATCAAAAAGTGGACTTGGGAAACAGGAGATGGAAGGCCTGCATTGATTCAGAACAACATTTCAACAACAGTGGATTACACCTATACAAAAGAGGGAGTATATACTTTAAGACTTTCCATCACAAATGATAATGGTTGTAAAAATGAAGCTGCTAAAAACATCCAGGTATATGCCCTGCCAATTGTAAATGCTGGCCAGGATATTTATATATTAGATGGAAACTCAACACACCTGGATGCGAATGCAAGAGGAAATGTTCTCAGTTATACATGGTCGCCTTCAACTTATTTGAATAATACAAATATCAATAACCCTACTGTAACAAGGCCTCTGAACGACATCACTTACTCGCTAACTGTAACTAGCCAGGAAGGGTGTAAAGCTTCAGACGAGGTGTTAGTAAAGATATTACGTGACTTCAAAATACCAAACGTGTTCTCCCCCAACGGAGATGGTATTAACGATGTTTGGAAAATAAATAATCTTGGAGATTACCCGGGAGCGGTCGTAGAAATTTTTGACAGGTATGGATCTTTAGCTTATCGCACTATTGGATATAACAACCCATGGGACGGAAGAAGAAACGGCAACCCTGTTCCTGTTGGTGTTTACTATTATATTATCACCCCGAAGAATGGGGCTGAAAAAGTTACAGGCTCCGTTACCGTATTAAGGTAATCATTTCATCACTTTTATCGGGGCAATAAATTAACCGGCAGTATTATCTCCCATTGATTAGGATTGGTTACACCCCGAAATTCATTATTTAGCAATCGACTGTAACGCACGCCTACGGTAACAGGTAATTGGTTCCACCATTTGGTATCAAAATATAATTCTGTACCTGCAGTTGAAAACGGAAAACTGGTGTTGGTTTGCAAACTTTTTCCGCTTGTATAATCGTAAAAAGCATTCATCCGAATTCTTTGGAAATAAAGAATGTTACCAAATCCCCAGTCGGGATAAACAAGAGGTAAATGGTAATTGATTCCGAGCCGGAACATCCTGGGAAAATTGACATCACGATAGCCCCTTGAAAAGGTAAAAGAGTTTGAATAAATATAGTTTTGCATGGTATCTCTTGCCTGGTAAGCACCTGTTAAAACAAGACTTTGATTTCTGAAGAGCCCCGGTAAATAAATGCTACCATTTAACAACCATTGCCATGCTTCCTTTTTATTAGCAGAGATTTGATATTGTGCTACCAGTGAATGAGCAAAACGGGGATAGATCTGTTGCACTGCTTTTTGCACCTGTGATGTATAAACAGCTCTTGTTGTAAAATAGGTAAAGTCAAAATTCCGGTACTTGTCTTTTGCAAATCCCGTCCATCTAATATTCTCATTGCTAAAAGCACCGTTAAAGGTTAATGAACGATACGATTTGCCAAAAGATAAATTGAGTGGCAGGTATAAACCGATGGTTGCGTTATTCTGATTATACTGTAAAGTCGTATCAGTATTCAATGCTACCTCTCTGTGCCAGGTTTTACTACCATCAATGTAAGGTTGCACGTACCATCCGCCAAACCTTGCTACAGCTCCTGCTTTATGGCTATTTTCATTCCTGTTGTAGGTGTAATAAAGCTCGCTGTATAAAGTGCTCAATACATTTTCGCCAAGAAGGGAAACTGAGTACTCTGACTCGCTAATTTCTGGTTGCCAGCTATGAAAGTTAAGCAGCCGGTTTGCTTTATGGTATTTTGAAGAAGTATATTGATTGGTGGCAACATCAGTGACATGTGTCTTATTGGCGAGTGACACAGGCACATACAGGTCTGACAAATAGGATCTGTTACCCTGGTTAACAGCTTTTGACAATTCGCCAATCCTATATCCATTTGCGGTAAACATAGAACCTGTTATGCGGCCATCTTTTACAAATCCCTGGTAAATTCCAGAGCTATAATCAGCCAGTAATTCCGGGTTTGCTTTATTTGTAAGTGATAAAGAATACAAGGCATCAGTTGTTGTTGCAGTTCCTGAATAATACAATGTATCTCCCCTTATTACCGGGAAACCAATGATTTGATTGGAAGGCTTCAACAGCCACGTATACGTGTTGCCAGGAATATCAAACAGAAGCCAGCCCATATTGCCGTTTGTTTGCCTGGCTGCGACTACAATTTGCTTACCATCACCTGTAAATTTCGGATGTGAATAAAACAGGCCGGAATCAGCTGCCAATGATTTTATTTTCTTCCCATCCTGGTCGAGTATTTGTAAGAAGCAACTTTTTGCCGGATCAGCATCTACAACAACAATTTGTTGGCCATCATCACTTATATCCGGTGAATAGTATTTGGATTGAGTAGAAATGGTTGAAACATTTTTAGTAAAGATGTCGAGCACCCTGATAACACTGTAATCCCTGTTGCCCCACCTTATATCGGGTTTGTAAGCAGTATAAATAATCTTTCCATTTTTATAGCTGTAATAATCATCATTTGCAATATCCCTTACAGCAATCTTTGATTCATTTCCATTGGCATCTATAAAAACAAAAACAGGAATTTGCCTGTTACTTCTTTTTAAAACTATTATTCCATCAGCAGATGGATAAGGATATTTATAATTTATAATATCGTTTTTTTCAATACCTGTTAACCATTTAACCTTTTCATCTTTAATCTTATCTGAAGCCCATTGCTTTTGGAAAAAATTAAAAGCTTCATTTGTAAACAACTTATAGTTTATACCTGTATGCTTTTTCACTGCTTTTTGTAAAGGATAGAATACCCCTTTAAACCGGGCAGCATCATCGGTTATCTTTTGCCAGATATTATCACCATATTTCTCCCTGCCATATGCAACCAACAGGTAACCGAGATCATAATGATTGGGAACATAATTCTTAAATGACCCGTTTCGCAACTTCATAAAACTATAATCCTTCTTTTGCAGAAATAAACTTTTATAGCCATTGAAATTCTCGGGCAATCGTCCCCTGCCCTGCCTCGTAAAAGCTGTTTCATTCCATACAGCATCTCCTTCAAAAAACCAGTCAGGAATGGTCAATGCATTTGCGAACGCTTGTCCCTGTTCGCCTAATATGACAGAGAAAAATTTTGAAAGGCCTTTGTTGAAATTATTATATTGAACAACATGCCTGAATTCGTGAATAGCAAGGTTATCGGCCCAACGAAGACTACCTAACTGGAATGGATTTTGAGGTGGAGTAAGATAGAACTCACTACGAAAAGGAGCCAGTCCAACATAGGCGTTGCTTAAGGTATTATTAGCCTGAAGTACTATACTAACTTTCCGATGTTGATTACCAATTGTAGCAGAATAATCCTTATCAAGTAATTCAGTAATGGTTGCTACCCTGTTGGCAATACTATCTAGGCCATTAGGATAAATAATTTTAGTGGCTTTGGTATTTATCTGCCGCCATTTAACAGAAGAGGGATTTCCTCCAAATTCCTGCGCTTGCAGCTCACACGCAAAAGAAAAAATAAAGAAAACAGGCAGGCATTTACGCAAACATATCATTGCGCCAAAATAAGCAAAGCAGGGCAATGCTAAAAAAGTGATTTTTGCCTTATTGCACTCTTGAACGTTCTTCTTCTGAAGCGGTAATCCTGGTACGCTTGTCCTTTAAGATTTTACTGCCAAAGTTTAAACTGTAACTAAGCTTAAACATGCGTTGGGAAATTTGCAGTCTCCCTTCTGTAAAAAAATTATCATCCTGCGCAGCAAGCTCCGTTTTGAAAATAAAACTGGAGAAAATATCGTCCACACCTAATGTAAGCGTGCTTTGTTCAAATTTCTTTTGTAACGCAAAATTTAATCTGCCAAATGGTTGCAAGGTACTGGCACCAAAAAACGCACTTAGTGATTTCGACTGGTAAAAGCCAGATAATTCTATAGCAAACCTTTTAGGAAGCTTGAAGTTCTGTGCACCAGAGATACCAAAAAATAGTTGTGCAACATCGATAGGGCCATTTTTTGAACCTGTTTTCATTTGATGCCAGGTACCATCCAGGTTAACCTGTGAAAACCACCATTTTGTAATGTTCACCGGTATGGAAATGGAAAGATTACCGATCTGCGATTTTTTTATATTAGCTGCTATAACGGTTTGGGTATTCTTATTTGTGTCTATTTCAAACTGGAAATTTGCAATGGCATTGGAGATATAAGAATAAGTTCCGGAAACAATAAACTTACCTGTAACAAAGCCGAGTTTTATACCATCTGTTATAGCTGGCTGCAAAGCAGCATTTCCGGATACAAAGGTTTTCGGGTCAATAAAAATCAGGAAAGGTGCCAAATTATTGAATGAAGGCCGGTTTATACGACGGCTGTAACTAAAATTCACACTGTTTTTTTCATTCAGTTTATGATTGATATAGAAAGTTGGAAATAGTCTTCCATACTTACGATCTACTATATTCTTTTGTTTTTCGCTGCCAAGATTAGAATATGTGTATTCATAACGCAGACCACCCTTAAGAGTAGTATTTGCAGACAAATTATGGTCAATAGAGATATATGCTGCACCAATATTTTCTACGAGTTTATAGTTTGCCGTAAAGGCTGAATCAGGAATCCAAATACCGAGCTCCTGTTTTTTAACGAGTACATTATTTGTAAAATGAGAGGAAGCTCCTTTTGCTCCCAGTTGAATGCTACTTTTTGTACCTATTTTTTTTTCGTAATCAAACTGGCTTACCCAAATATTGATGTTTGTAACCTTACCGCTAAAAGTACTTTCATCCGCCAGGTGAATGTTGCCCGCATTATAATAACTATTTAAATAATCGGTCGGATTTTCATTTCCATAATGCAGGTAATCTACATTCATCGATAATGATTCACCTTCTTTAATTGAATGCATCAGGTTCAAATTACCCATTGCATGTTTCCAATAATTTATCTCGTGATTTTTTATTGAAATCTGCGTATCAACAATACCATTCTTTATATATTTTGAGTGGTTAATGGCGTCCATTTCCCATTTATTGTTATAACCACCTATAATGGCTCCAATGATTGTTTTTCTACCGATTATATAGTCAATGCCAATTCTTGCATTGTGATTACGCTGGTAAGGATCCCTGTCGGTTGTCGTTTCAATTTCACTTAGTAAGCTATTATCTTTCACACGACGGTAAAACCTTCCATTTTGCAATTGTGCTAATCTTGAATAAGAATAATTACCATATATATTAAATTGTTTATTTCTATAATTAAAATTGGTACTTGCTTTTGGATTGGTTCCGTTGCCAACACCCATTGACAGATCGATGCTTCCATTAAAGCCCTGGTTTGGGTTTTGAGACAGTACAATATTTATATAACCGGCATTACCGGCTGCATCATATTTTGCAGGCGGGTTAGTAATCAATTCAATTTTTTCAACAGTAGAAGCATTCATTCCATTTAACATTTGCAAAATTGCTTCTGTGGGCATATAATTCATTTTACCATTAATCATTACCTGCACCCCATCCTTGCCATTCATTACGATGCTGCCCGATGACCTGTTTACCGTAACACCCGGTGATTTTTCCAGCACTTCCAGAACAGTACCACCAGTATTGGTAATGCTTGATTTTACATTGATGACCATTCGGTCTATTTTTTGTTCAAACAATGGTTTCTTACCAGTAACTATTACATTGTTTAATGCATTGCTTTCCTGTTCCAGGATGATGTTTCCGACGTTCACATCTTCCTTGTTTACTAATATATTTCTTTGGTAATATTCTTTGAAACCGGTTGAGCTGATTAGTGCCATGTAGTTTCCTGTTTTAATTTTTTCCAGTGAAAAAAAACCGGAAACATTTGAAGTACTGCCTTTTACAAGACTGGAATCCTTCTCATTTAATAGTAAAACATTTGCATTTGCCATCGGTTTCTTATCGTTGCCTAATACAAATCCCGACACACTTGATTGACCAGGCAACAGGCTATAAACCAATAAACAAGGCACAACTTGTAAGATGTTAAGAAAATTGGTTACTTTTTTCTGCATGTTGGTTCGTATACCTGGTGATATACGATTTAAATATAATTTTTAGTATTTGAAAATGCAAGCAGATCGTCCTGGTAATGATGGGTTATTGTGTAAGCGGTGGTCAGCATGGATAAAAGAAATGAATACCCGCTATTATAGAGGATTGTATTCCTACATTTTACATATAAATGCCAGGCTTGCTTTCGCTGAAAGCAAAGAGAAAATGTAAGATGTTGTTAGCGAAATAATTCTAAAATCATTGTTCAAGGACGTTTGCCGTGTTGGATAAATGAAGCGGCTAGAGTAACAAGGGATAATGATATGCAGCAATTGAATATTGTTGCAAATGATACGATTATCTAAGAGTTCCTAAAAGTTTGAATTAGGCAATAGCTGATAGTAGTTGAACAGTAACCTATTATTTTAAATAATGGCCGTAAACTCCCAGGATAAAAACATCTAATTATGTTCTTACAATCAATACCGCTAATACATAATGATTACTGTTTATCTTTTATTCAGCCCAACTCATAGTATAACCGGGATTTTCAATTGCCAGGGCCTGCTCCGTTAACTTTAAAGGATGGAAGGTATCAATCATTACTGCCAGTTCTTTTGTTTCCTTCGCTCCTATTGATTTTTCAACAGCACCGGGATGTGGGCCATGTGGAATGCCAGCAGGATGCAGTGTTATCATGCCCCTGGTTACGTTTTTGCGGCTCATAAAATCGCCGTCTACGTAGTACAAAACTTCATCACTATCGATGTTGCTGTGATTATACGGGGCAGGTATACTATCCGGATGATAATCATACAGCCTGGGTACAAAAGAACAGATAACGAAATTAGTTGCATCGAAAGTCTGGTGTACGGGTGGCGGCTGGTGTACGCGGCCGGTGATCGGTTCAAAGTCATGTATACTCAAGGCATAGGGATAACAACAGCCATCCCATCCAACCACATCAAAAGGATGATGACCATAATGCAGCCCATACATCATTCCCTGTTTTTTTGTTTTTATCAGGAAATCGCCTGCCTCATCAAATGTCTGCAACTGTTCAGGCTTGCGAATATCTCTTTCACAATAGGGTGAATTTTCTAATAATTGTCCATATTTGCTCAGGTATCTTTTAGGAGGCGCAACGGCACTAAAAGATTCAATCACTAGCAGCCGGTTGTTTTTATCATTGAATTGAATTTGATAAATGGTGCCCCTTGGAATTACGAGGTAATCACCATAAGAGAAAAAAATGCTTCCATATTGCGTAATTAAGGTTCCGGTACCTTCATGTATAAAAATCACCTCATCCGCATCAGCATTTTTTACAAAATAATCTATTGTACCCTGTTCTGGCGCAGCAAGCGAAATATGTACATCATTATTTACCAGCACGGGCATGCGGCTAATTAAATAATCAGTAGCCGGCTGCAGGTTAAATCCTTCGAAGCAACGATGCTTCAACATACGTTCTTCCGCAATCTTTGGCGAAACATCATAGGGCGCATCGGTTTTAATAATCATCGTGGGCGGATGATGATGATAGAGCAGCGAATAATTATTGCTAAACCCTTCTGTAGAAAATAGTTGCTCAGAAAACAAATTACCATCGGGCTTGCGAAACTGTGTATGCCGTTTATGTGGAATACTTCCTAATGAATAGTAATGAGACATGCAAACAATCTTTGATAAACTTAAAAAAGACTTTGGTTGAAAATTACTGAACAACAACAAAAATCAGCATGTAAAAATTCATTTCAACAATAAAATTCAACACTACATCTATTGTGTGAAGTTAACTGAAAGAATCCTGGCAAAGCGTGTTGGTATAACTTACTACCTGCCAGTGTGTTTTTTAAAATTGAATGCCAGTAAGATCCAGCCTATTAAAAAAGAAATACCACCCAGCGGCGTAATGGCACCCGCAAAACCAAAATTGCGATGCATTAAATAGCCGATAGTGATAAAATAAAGAGAACCGGAAAAAAGGATGATGCCTATGATAAACAGCAATCCGGCATTTTTTACATGGCGATTGTTTTTCTGACGATAAAGTAAGCCGGTAATAATAATAGCCAGCGCATGAAAAAACTGGTATTGAACCCCTGTTTGAAAAATTTGTATCGGTGGCGTCTGCTTTACATTCGGGGTTTCCAGCTGTGCAAGAATGGGCGCAATTAAATGAGTTCCGAAAGCACCGAAAGCAACAGCAAGGCCGGCCAAAATAGTTCCCCAAAAAATAAACTTGTGCATTTGTAATCTTTTTAGTGTCGCAAACTATCAAACAAATTGCGCTTATCGTTTAAAAATCAACTGTTACGATCAAAAGCATTCACCTTTTCTGTAATACTTGCGATCGAGGCATCTTCGTTGATTTCAATATGTGCCATTTGATACCAGGACAATCTTTTTGACATAAGATTTTTAAGATGTTCTGCTAAAGCTCCAGGTGAATGGATGCCTTCAAGCACGGGCCTGGCATCAATTCCCCTGCTAAGTCGTCTTACAAGTTCATCAATGGAAGGGTTTAGCCAGACTACTATCCCGCTTTTTTTCATAAATTCCATGTTATCGAAAAAGCAGGGAGTTCCTCCGCCACATGCAAGAATATAATCTGTCCCCGGCACTCCATCCTGTAGTATGGAAGACTCCATCTTCCTGAATGTAACTTCCCCCGATTCTGCAAAAATGTCCTTTATCGTTTTCCCGGCAACTGTTTCAACGAGGCGATCAAGGTCATAGGCCGGCAATCCATAAAAATGGCCCAATTTACCCAACCAAAAACTTTTGCCCGAGCCCATCATTCCCACGAGGTAGATTCTTCTATTGCCTGCTAAATCATCCATAAAAACAGTAGTAAACAGCTTGACCTGCGCTTTGCAAAGATTGGCGCTTTGTTTCCACGTTTTCAAATTCACGTAAAAAAATCCTCTACATTGATACCAAAAAGCAAACCGAACCTGATTTTTGTAAACAGGAACATTATTTAATTGCAGATAATTTGGTCGGTTAACTTGCAGCCCTTTCGGGTCCAAAACACCATCATACAATAATTTCCAACACAAGCCTACATGATCAGAAACAAAAAAGCAGCTATCGGATTTATTTTTATTACTCTGCTGATCGATATAACCGGATGGGGATTAATTATTCCGGTAATGCCCAAGTTAATTGAAGACTTAATTCATGGAGATGTAAGTGCAGCAGCAAAATATAGCGGGTGGCTGGGCCTGGCTTATGCCGGTACCCAGTTTATTTTTGCACCACTGGTCGGAAACCTCAGCGACAAATTTGGCCGTAGACCGGTGTTGCTTTGCAGCCTGCTTGGTTTCGGACTTGACTATATTTTTCTTTCCCTTGCCAATAGCATTGAACTGTTATTTATAGGCCGCATAATTGCCGGCATTACTGGTGCCAGCATTACCACCGCTTCAGCATATATAGCCGATATAAGTACACCGGAAAACAGGGCACAAAATTTCGGAATGATAGGTGCAGCATTTGGACTCGGCTTTATCCTGGGTCCTGTTATAGGGGGTTTGCTCGGCTCATATGGAGCCCGGGTGCCATTTGTTGTGGCAGCTTGCCTGTGCCTGCTAAATGCATTGTATGGTTATTTTATATTACCCGAATCCCTCGATAAAGAACACCGCCGGCCCTTTAGCTGGAAAAAGGCCAATCCTTTTGGCTCACTAAAATTCATAACCCGTTACCCGCGAATTGTTGAATTAGTGGGATCACTGATGCTGATCTATATTGCCGGGCAGGCTGTACAAAGTACCTGGAGCTTTTTTGGCATCGAAAAATTTGGATGGGATTCAAAAATGATCGGGATTTCATTAGGAGTAGTTGGGTTACTGGTGGGTGCCGTACAGGGTGGATTGATAAGAGTAATAAACCCGGTACTTGGCAATGAAAAAAGCATCTATGCAGGCCTGTTGTTGTATGCAGTGGGGCTAATGCTATTTGCTTTTGCTGGCGCCACCTGGATGATGTTTGTGTTTCTTGTACCCTATTGCCTTGGAGGTATTGCCGGTCCTGCCCTTCAATCCATTATATCTGGTACTGTTCCTCCTTCCGAGCAAGGCGAACTGCAGGGTGCGTTAACCAGTTTAATGAGTGCAACAGCGATTATCGGCCCTCCTGTTATGACCAATCTTTTTGCTTTTTTCACTATGAAGAATGCACCTGTTTATTTCCCTGGTTCACCCTTTGCACTTGGATCGGTCTTAATGCTTATCAGTGCTTTTTTGGCCTACCATGCGCTACATATAAAAGCCAACATTTTGAAAACAGAACTTAAAGAAGAAGCAGTTCATTGATTATAACAAAAACACCGGCTAATTGATTAATTGTATTCTTTCATATTATTAATCGATTCAAAGATAAAATGGCTGATTTTTCAGGAAAAATCAGCCATTTATTTGAACAGTTTTGCTCTCCATACTGTGACAGCCTCTTTATTTCTATATCTGCCTTTTACCAAACCGGCAACTGTTATAAAAGATAAATAAACTAGTTTAATCCAGAAATAGCTGAACGTTATTTTAATAGCTTACTTATTTTAGCAAAGTATATGTTTTGATAGTAATTGCTATTGACGCAGAACAAATCTCCGTTACATTTTATAATTGAAATCCATCTATGATCACAGCCCAAACGAATTGCGTAATTTTTACAAAAGCATTTTTTAGGATATTATTTTTTAGTTGTCTTTTATTGTTAACCTGTGTATTTAAGTTGAAGGCTCAACCGGCACCAATTATCGCATCATTTTTTCCGACAAGCGCCAATACGGGGACCGTTATAACTATCAGGGGAAACAATCTCGCAAACACAACTGCTGTAAGTTTTGGTGGTATTCCGGCAAGTTCATTCCAGGTTTTAACCGATACCACCTTTTATATTAGTGCGGTGGTTGCTAACGGGGCAACAGGTGTTGTAAGCGTTACCACAAACGGTGGAACAGGAACCAAATCTGGTTTCACTTTTCTTGCCGGCAATATACCAACTGTTAGTTCCTTTTTACCCATATCAGGCGGAACAGGAACTGTTGTAAAAATCAGGGGTACCAATTTCACCGGTGTTTCTGCTGTAAGCTTTGGCGATATACCTGCGAGTTCTTTCCAGGTGTTGACTGATACTACGCAGTACATAAGTGCCGTGGTGGCAGCAGGGGCAACGGGTTCAGTAAAAGTTACAAATGCTGCAGGAAGCGGGTTGAAAACTGGTTTTACATTTAACTTCACTGCCCCTGTTATTACTTCTTTCTTCCCTGTAAGTGGTTCACCGGGCACGCAGGTATTCATACAGGGAAAAAACTTGTCCGGCATTTTAAACGTTAGTTTTGGAGGAACAAATGCCAGTTCATTTACCCTCCTCATGGATACCGCCATGTATATCAGCGCTATTGTTGGAAATGGATCGACGGGAAAAATCAGTGTTTCGAAGGCCTCCGGAACCGGGACATCTGCGGATAATTTTACTGTAAATCTTCCTGTAAACGATACATTAACACTCTGCCCCAACAGCAACAGTTCACTTGTTTCAAGTGCTTCCGGAAATAGCTATCAATGGCAGATTTTTTCGGATACAGGCTTTGCAAGCATTTCGAATTTTGGCCCATTTTCCGGAACAACATCCCAAACCCTTCAGTTTACCAATATCACAGATATTTACAATGGCTACAGGTTCAGGTGCCTTGTTAACAATGCTTATGTGAGCAAGCAAACTACTTTGCAATTTGCAAATACCTTTACCGGTATACAATCAAATGTTTGGGAGAACGCTGCTAACTGGAGTTGCGGATTAGTACCTGGTCCTTTATCAGCTGTGGTAATAACTGGAAACGCAACCATAAACAATTCAACTATTGTAAAGTCGCTAATTGTAAAGCCTGGCGCTGCAATTACAATAGCTAACGGTGCAAACATCGACATAACAGGTAAGTAGAATTATTATAGACATAAAAAAAAGGCTGAACAGTATTATTGCTGTCGAGCCTTTTTTTTATGTCAATTCATCAAGTATCATGTAGATTCAAAAACGCATTAATTAACTTTATTCCTGATATCTTTTGCAGTTATAAAAATCTATACAAACCATTTTCATAACGGGTAATCTGCAAGTAGCCTGGGATGGTTTTTCCACACTTGTTTAATGCTTGCGCAGGTAACAGTTTAAGGTCTTGCAACAGAAAGCATGTGGTCCGATAATTAAGAATTCAGCCTGTCTGCATTTCTACAGCAATAATGCTTTATCACCTCAAAATTGTTTACCACATGAAAACTTTCCCTTATTTGTTTGTTATCGCAACCGCGCTTCTATCATCTTCGTGTTCCAAAGAAATTGCCCCTGAAGAAAACGTCTCCCGATCGGCTGATCTTTTAAAACGAACAACTATTAGTTCAACTATTCAATTTACTGAAACCAATTTGTTTCCTGAAGGAGTAGTATATGATCCTTTTAGTAAACGGTTTTATGTAAGTTCTGTTACTCGTGGCGACATCGGAATTGTATCAGCGGAAGGTGATTATACTCCTTTTATTACAGATGCCCTGTTAACCAGCACAACAGGCCTCGAAATTGACAAAGCACGCAAACGCCTGTATGTTGCTAATGCACCAAATGGTGTTGGCGCTTATAATATTGATTCCGGTGAACGTATCTTTTATACTGATCTTTCAGGATTAATCCCCGGAGCGCCTTTGTTTATAAATGATATTGCACTTGATCCACAGGGAAATTTGTATGTGACAAATAGTTTTTATCCGGTTATTTATAAAATTTCGCCTGATGGAGAGGCAAGTGTATTTTTCAACGAACCCGCACTCGCTTTACCTGCCGGGCAGTTTGGTTTTAACGGAATTGAATACAGCAATAATGGTTACTTGCTGGTGGCCTATTCTTCCGCTAACAGTATTCTTAAAATTCCTGTTAGAAAGCCTGAAGATTATACTACGGTAAATTTGAACGCTACTTTAAATGGTCCTGATGGATTATTACTTAGTAACAATGGAAAATCATTAACCATTGTAAACAACGCAAGTGGCGGCGAAGGAATGGTAATGACCTTTACTAGTAAAAACCAATTTGAATCGGCGAGTTTAACAAGCACTTTCAATACTGGATCAGTTTTTCCAACGACAGCAACAAGCGATGGAAAAAAGATTTTTGTCTTGTATGCATTTCTCCAGAGATTAGGTACAGGTCAATCAGTTTTTACAATTCAGCAAGTACCATAGAAAATTTTCATTTTGTTTGAACAATAGGTTGCCATTTAGGTTGGCCTATTTTTGTTATTGAAAGTTCAGGTTGGCAATGTATATTTAAGAAAGAAAAAACAGCATTGAGAAATATTACCGAAGTTTCATTTAGACAACCTGTTTTTCTAAAAATAGTATACACCAGGTACGCGTTTGTCTTAATACTTTTTTTACTTCCTGCATTTAATGTTATGGCACAGTTCAATAAATACAGGCTGGTATATCTTTTTGGGAGAGAAACAGTTCCGCAAATGGTAGAACAACAAATTGATTCTTTAATGAAATTTAGTAAAGGTTTTAAGGAAAGAGATCTTGAACTTGTTACTGTTGAAAGCACGAATTCGTTATCAGAAAGATTCAAAGTAACACCAGGCATTTTTACCTTAATACTAATTGGGAAAGATGGCAGCGAAAAATACCGAACCAACAAAGTAATTAAGGCAGCAACATTATTTGCAATCATAGACGCAATGCCAATGCGAAAGGCCGAAATGAAAAGTAAAAATTAGTTTGAAATATTTTAATTATGAATGTTAGCTAATCTAAAATAAAACTACTCAATATGCAGCTATAATTTGATTTAATTTTGTAGGACAAAAATCAAAACGATCATGGAAGAACTTACCCCGATAAAACGCCACAAAGCAATGGTTTCCTTTTCAAAGGACCATCATTTTGGACTTCTTTTAGTTTGGAAAATAAGGCAAGGTTTAAATAAAAATATAGAGATAAACAGGATTAGCCAGTATGTTTTGTTCTTTTTCACCGAGGATTTAATAAAGCATTTTAAAGACGAAGAAGCACTTCTTTTCAGCGAACTACCTAAAGAAGATCTATTAAGAAAAATGGCAGAATCCGAGCATCAGAATATTTACAGGCTTGTAAGAGCTATAGAGGAAAATAAAAACAGCACCAGTTTGCTTTTGGAACTCGCTGATGCACTGGAGAAGCATATCAGGTTTGAAGAAAGATCTTTATTTAATCATCTTCAATCTACAATTGGTGAACAAGCGCTGGAGGTTATTGAGAAGCGCATTTCGAACGGCGACGGCAACCTTGATGCAAAATGGGAAGATCATTTCTGGACATCGAAAAACTAAAGAATTAATATCAACGGATGGAATTCCTTACAAAAAAAAGCTCCTGCATTTTCGTTGCAGGAGCTTTTCAATTTTTCTTATTCTTAGTGTTATTTTAAAGATGGCATTTCGTCTAAAGTAATAACATAAGGACTAGCGAATAATTTTTTCCAGAGGTCCAATGAATTATGAGTTGCATTACGCGTATAATCGCCATACCACGGCATAAACCACGACCAGGCTGCAGCATCCTTAACCAGGTTTTCGGGGTCAGGAATTGAGCCACATTCACTTAAAGTGATCATCTTCTTTTTAGAATATAAAATATTCATATTATTAAACTCGGTAAGTTGAGATGAATGATCACCAGTTTTATAAATGTCTCTTCCTACCAAATCAACTATATTATCGCCGGGATACCACGCTTCATCATTTGGTTCTCTTGTCCAAACCCAAATTAAATTTTTTAACCCATGGTAATTTACCATGCGATCATACATAAGCTGGTACAACTTTTTGCAAGGCTCCGCTCCTTTTGCTCCCCACCAAAACCAGCCTCCTGCGGCTTCGTGCAAAGGCCTCCAAATTACCGGCACATTCTGCTCCTGTAATTCTTTTAACATGCCCGATACATAATCAATATCGCTGATCATCGCTTTATATTCGCTTGAAGCAGCATCATTTATTTTAGAAATGTCGAAACTGGTTCCATTTGGCTTGGAACTGTTTTTCGTATAGAACTCTTCCGTAGTTTTTGAAGGATCTCTCCAATGCCAAAGCATTACCGGGATACCGTTTTTCAACCAATATGCTTTTGCATCCTTAATTGGTTGCTTATCATCATACCAATTATAATTGCGGCCGCTATGCATAAAATCCACACCAACAATTGCAGGTTCTTTACCTGTATTGGCTTTAAGCCAGTCTGTTTCATCAAAGCTGCTTAAGGTCATTGCACCCGATAATATCTTCTTCCCGTAATTATTTTTCAAAAAATCATAAACTGCTACTGCTTCTTTTGTTGCATTTACTGTAACCAGTGTTGGGTTGATATCGAATCGAACTACTGCTGGCGGAGGTGGCGGCGGTGGAGGAGTGACTACAGGATCATCAGAACCACTTGCTTTTTTACAAGATATAAAGTTGAATACCAGGGCCGACAATACAATAACAAGATATCTTTTCATAGGTTGTTTATCGTTCTATAAAATCCTGTGATACTTGCTCTTAAATTTGAATCAACCTTAGTAATAGACAAACCAATATAAAAACAATAACAAGGAATTTTACCGATATTAGTGTAAGGTAGTACTCAACCTAAACCCATTATATATTTTGAAAAGAAAGTATTGTATTTAGATAAATAAGAACAATGTAGCTGTGTTAGCAACAATTTAACTGGTAAGAATAATTTGCAGTTAATAACCAGATTTGTACCCCAAAAAGATGCGCTTTGTTCACTCGGAAATAAACCATGAACATAACTTATTAATCAGAAAGTAAAAAGCAGCAGCACTCTTTTTAAAACAAAAGAATACTGCTGCTTTATCAAAAACTTTCCTATTTCAAAGTGAGCTTTATTATGTTGTCAATCTCATCATTCATTGAACCTTCGCTATAAACAAAGAGCCCTTCAGGAGTTTGTTTAAATTTGACTGGTTTGCCGTTGTTAAGACTAACTGCGGTTTTAATTGCAGTTGAAAAAGCTGGAAGAAAAATAAAGTTTTCATTTACTGCTTTCAGTACATGCACATAAATATTGTTATCTTTTTTTGTAAGTACGCCCCAAGTTTGTGGAGGGATTACCTTGCCCCGGGTACCGTATACCGATTCGCCATACTTCGCCAACCAATCGCCTACCAATTTTAATGTATCGGTAAACTCCGGTTGAATAACGCCATTTGGCATGGGACCGATATTAAGCAGTAAATTGGCATTGCGACCGGCAGCATTTACCAGGTAATGAATCACTGCTTTTGGGCTTTTGTAATTACGATCGGTAATATTAAAACCCCATGAACCATTCAAGGTTTCGCAAGTTTCAACAGGTACATCTTCTGCTGCTTTTTGGTAACTTAATCCAGATTTATTTTCACCCGGCAGGTCCCTCTCAAACATCTGGAAATCTTCTCCATCCAGGGGTGATAAGTGGTGATTATTGCCAATCATACATTGCGGTTGCAATTTGTGTATAAGGCTATAAATTTCATCGTAATGCCAGTTAATACGGGAACTGCGGTCTGCTGCGCCTTCTTCATTTGTTTGATCCCAATGACCGTCAAACCAAATACCTGAAATAGTTCCGTAATTAGTTAGCAGTTCCGTAAGCTGCGCTTTCATAAAAGTGATATAACTGTTCCAATCGCTTTTTTGCGTTCGACCTGTTCCTTTACCGGTTCTGCCAGTTTCATGTTGGTAATCACTGCGATACCAATCAACCAATGAATAATACAACACCAATTTTATGCCTTGTTTTTTACATTCATCGGCCAGTAATTTTACAGGATCTTTTCCCCAGGCAGTATTGGTAATCTTCCAGTCCGATTGTTTGGTATCCCAATTACTGAAACTATCGTGGTGCCTGGTAATAAAAGTAATGTACTTCATACCGGCGTTTTTAGCAGTAGCTACCCATTTAACTGCGTCAAAATCAACAGGGTTAAAAATATGTTGCAACCGGTTGTATTCGTGCACCTTTATATTGCGGATGTTCATTACCCATTCACCATCACCAAGTACACTGGATGCTCCCCAATGAATAAACATTCCAAACTTCATATCCTGGAACAACTGCCTGGCGGCCAGGTTTTCAGGAGAAGGTTTATATGTATTGGTTTGAGCTGATAAGGAAAAAGAAATCAACAAAAAGACCCATGACAGCGAGCGTTTCATAAAGCAAATTTTAAGAGGAGCAAGCTAAATAAATTGAAGTATCTAAATCTTAAAATACTTTACGTATTCTATCCAATCTTAAAACTATATATACAATGCACAAAAAAAGCCGGTAGAATAATCACCGGCTTTTAAAGAAAAAAGTAGTTGTTATTACAAATTGAAAAGACCTTTGTTAAGAGCCTGCAAGGTTTGCACTTTTGCACCGGAAGCTACCAACAAACTTATATTATGCCTGCTTCCGCCATAACTTACCATTCGCACTGGAACATCTTTTATAGAATCAAAAAGTTTCACTAAAACGTCTTTTGTTTCAGCAATTTCATTGCCAACCACAGAAACAATTGTGAAATTTTCTTCTACCGTAATTGCTCCAAACGGCTCGAGTTCGCGAATAATATCAGGCAGGTTAACGGCACTATCAATTGTTACGGAAACAGCTACTTCCGACGTGGTTACCATATCAATACTGGTGCGGTATTTTTCAAATACTTCAAATACTTTACGCAAAAAACCGTACGCAAGTAACATGCGGCTACTGCGAATATTGATAGCTATAATGCCATCTTTTGCTGCAACAGCCTTTACACCTGTACTACCTGCTTCTTCTGCTATAATTGTTCCTTTTGCAGAAGGCTCCATCGTATTCAATAACTTAACTGGTATTTTATAATGTTGTGCAGGCCAGATAGATGCAGGGTGTAATATTTTCGCGCCGAAATATGCCAGTTCTGCTGCTTCTTCAAAACTTAGTTGTTCTACAGGAACTGTTTTGCAAATACGCGGATCGTTATTGTGCATACCATCTATATCCGTCCAGATTTCACAAACAGAAGCATTGATTGCAGCAGCGATTAAGGATGCACTGTAATCACTTCCACCCCTTTTCAGGTTATCCACTTCTCCCCTTGCATTGCGGCAAATATATCCCTGCGTAATAAATAACTTTTTATCGGAATGTGTGCTAAGCAATTGCGACAATTTCACACGGATACTTCCTATCTGAGGTTCATCGTAACTATCAATGGTCATAAATTCAAGTGCTGGCAGCAACACGTGATCTACGCCTTTTTCGGTTAGATAAACGGAAAACAATTTAGTACTTAACAACTCACCCTGGGCGAGTATGTCTTTATTCAAAGCTTCGCTAAATGAAATGCGAAGGATGATATTGAGAAATTCAAAATGCTCGCTTACAATGGCCTTTGCTGCCTGCGTACTGGCATCTGTTGTAGCCAGGTTATGAATAAAAGTGTTGTAATGAGCTTCCAGAGCATCTATCAGGCGCTTGGCTTCTATGCGGTCACTCTGCGCCAAAGCATCACTAATTTGAACCAATGCATTAGTAGTTCCGCTTAATGCACTCAGTACCGTAATCGTTGGTTCATTACCTGCTGTTATAAGCTGCGATACCTGGTGCATTCTTTCCGGGCGACCCACGCTGGTGCCGCCAAATTTCATTATTTTCATACCCCGCCCCCGTTTTGGAAAGTAAAATTCGCTTTCCAAATGATTATTTAGTTGGTTTCAAATTTTGTTTGGGGCGCAAAAATAATCATGTAGCAGGAGACCTATCAGCTTTTTTAAGAAGACCGGAATTTAGTTAAGCACCGGTGAAGATTTTCTTCTAATTGCAAGCCTTTAGCGAATGTTCGGGTTTAACTTTCCAGGTAATTTAAGGCTGGTTCTCGCACACCACTAATTACTTCCAGGGGCATGGTATACCAAGTCCCGGTGGCTTTTTTCCCCTGATTATAAATGATATCTCGAATGAATTCGCCTGTCGTGGCGCCTCCCTCAAAGTGGATATGGTAAAATCATAACTAAGACCAACTTGCATATCCCGGTAGGTTAATCCAACATAAGGTGTTATTGCATTTGCCGACCAATACCAAACCCCCGCGTTCACCATGGTAGTTTGTTCAGAAGGCAACTCAAATCCAAGACCACCTCCAAACGAATAGTAACTTACTTTTTGCTGTTTCTGGTAAATGGCATTGGTAGTCAGGCTCAGGCCTTCTTTCAGATACGTTTCATAATTGGCATGAATGACCATTCTCGTTGGCAAATATTGTAACGGATCGCTCAGAAAAGTTTGTTTCGGGTTATTAAAATGAAAAGCAGAAGCGCCAATATCTAAATTTGATTTATCAGTTGTCATACTATAAACGAGGCCAAATGATCCCGAAAAATAGGGTTTCATATTTGCAAGCGCAGTTTCACCGGTTGGCAGGTTGGTATTAAAACCGGAGCCGGTAAATTGTTCCTGGAAAGTAAGTTGGTTGTAATCGACATACCTGTTTCCGTAGATTGCTCCAAAACCACCACCCAGCCTGCTGTTAACCTTTCCCGAAGTTAACCTGATATTATAGACAAGGTTGAAAGATGCATATGTGCTTTTTACGATTCCTCCCATGGCATAATCGAACATCAGCATACCACCCAATCCCCAATAATTCTTCTCTTCAACACCTACAACTTTATGCTGAAAAATTTTCCGGTCGTAAGAAACGGTGCCAGTAACATATGGGCTTGCAGGACCGAGCCATTGATTACGGTAATTTGAAATCGCCCTCCAGTCGGCATTGATATTTGCTGTAAGTGCAGGATTGATATTTAACGGGGAGGAGAAAAATTGAGAAAAGCTTGGATCCTGGGCATACATATTACTTGTGCCCAAAAGCAGGCAAACAAATAATCCTATGCAAGTTTTTTTCAGCATATAAAGCGATCATTTAACGCAGCAATAATGCATTTCCGGCTAAGAAATAGTTGCAGTCGCCGGTTAAGCCGGTTGCCTGTAACGTCCATGTGTACACATCCTTCACTTGTGGAACTCCATTAAATATACCATCCCATCCTTTTCCTGTCTCCTTTGTTTCGTATACAAGTTGTCCCCACCGGTTGAAAATTCTAAAGAATTTCAACTGAATAGGACCATTTGTCAACGGATACAACTGGTCGTTATGCCCATCTCTGTTTGGCGACCAGGCCTTTGGCACCGCTACTTCAGGACATTTCTCGTTAGATCTCATTTTTATCAGGATTGTGTCCGTTGTTTCGCAGCCATTCGACTGTTTAATACGGATAGTATATTCTGTTTGTTTATCGTACCTGAAAATGGGTGCTTTAATAGTTACCTGGTTTAAACCAACCGGTGGCTGCCATAGATAAGTATTACTATTCCCAATTGTTCTTGCCTGCAGTTGCAGCGGAATATTAATGCTTGCTGTTATGCCCGGATACCTGATTCCTTCAACACCTTTTGAAATAATCACATCTACTTTTACCAGTTTAATAGTAAAGCAATTACCCGATTTAAGCGCCCTGATATAATACGATCCACTGGAAGCAACAGCCCGGGCATTTGTTACTGGGCGGGTACCTTCTGCATCCAGCCAGTAGGTATAGGCCAGGCCGGCATCACTGCCTGCTGTAATCAACGGGCTGGTAAGATCAACGGTAGCAGGTGCACAAACAGAGGCCGGGTTGGTAACAACTAATACTGGCGCCGTTGTAAATACCACTTCCACAGGCTTAATAACCGAACAACCATCAGAGTTCGTGGCTTTTATATAAAATGTGCCTGATGTAGTAACAGATTGTGGATTTAAAAGCTTATTTGTAGCTAAAAGATTTGTCCAATAAGTATAAGTAAGACCGGTTCCCGATCCGGCAGTTATCGCTGGAAAAGTTAGATCTACTACACCCGGAGCGCAGGTTGATGGCGGGTTTTTAATTTCAAGAACAGGGGTAGCATTAAAGCTAACGGTAACCGGCTTGACGATAGCACAACTGCCCTGGTTTGTTGCTTTTATAAAATAAGTTCCTGCAGTGGCTATTGCAGCTGGGTTGTTTAAGGCATTGGTTGCATTTACATCTTTCCAATAAGTAAATATGAGCGACGGAGATGATCCGGTGGTTGTTGAATTTGTTGTAATGTCGATTGTTGCAGGTGCACATATTGCAGAAGGATTGGTAACCTGCAATACCGGGTTTGAAAGAAGAGTAAGTATCGTTGTAATAATACTGTCACAATTTGCAATATTTTTAAAAGTAGTTTTATAGGTACCGCTGGCAGTTGCAACTGTTCCACCCGGAAGCTCATAGAAAGTACCGCAGAAAGTTACATTGCTTGAAGTATTAATCACTGCCGAAACCTTTAAATTAAGTGTAGCGATACTATCACAGCCGCCGGCACCGGTGAATTTTTTGTTATACATCCCGGCAGCCGGAAAGTTCTGACTGTTCCAGTTATATGGCAGTTGATTAGTACAAATAGTTACATCAGTTTGGCTGGTGCGGGTTGTATTCACTTCAAGAACAAGCGTTGCAATACTATCACATCCGTTAGTTGCTTTTAAATTCTTCTTATAGGTACCAGCTCCATTAAATGCCTGACTATTCCAAGTGTATGGCAACTGGCTAGCACATATAGTAGTTTTTATTGTGCTGGTTCGTGTGGCTTCCACTTCAAGGATAAGAGTAGCAATACTGTCACAACCTCCGGAAGATCTTAATGTTTTCTTATAGTTGCCGGCTCCATTATGAGACTGACCATTCCAGGAATAAGGCAATTGGTTGGTACAGATCTTTGTATTGGTCGTGCTGGTAGGTATCGGCGTCACTTCCAAAATAAGGTTAGCAATACTATCACAGCCACCTGCCGATTTTAAGGTTTTCTTGAAGTTGCCTGCACCATTATGAGACTGTCCATTCCAGTTATATGGCAATTGATTATTACAAATTGTTGTTTTAGTTGTGCTGGTGCGTACTGATTCTACTTCCAGGATAAGGGTAGCAATACTATCACAACCACCGCTCGATTGCAACGTTTTTTTGTAATTGCCTGCGCCATTATAAGGTTGTCCATTCCAGGTATATGGCAATTGATTCGGACAAATTTTAGTATTAGTTGTACTGTTTAAAATTGAACTTATTATAAGGTTTAAAGTTGCCACACTATCACAACCGGCAACACTTGTTAGTGTTTTAGTGAAAGTGCCCGTTGCATTATAAGATTGCCCGTTCCAACTAAATGGTGATTGATTTAAACAAATAGTTTTATTCGTGGTACTTGTAAGAATTGCATTTGCTGTAAGGTTTAAGGTAGCAATGCTATCGCAACCTGATGCGTTTGTTAAGGTTTTCGTGTATGTGCCTGCTGTATTGTACGATTGTCCATTCCATGAAAAAGGCAATTGGTTAATACAAATGGTTTCGTTTGTTATGCTACTAAGGTTGGCATTTACAATTAGATTTAAAGTCGCGATACTATCACAACCAGAAATGCTTGTGAGCGTCTTGGTATACGTGCCAGCTGCGTTATAGGATTGCCCGTTCCAACTGTAAGGCAATTGATTGGTGCAAAGGGTCTTATCAGTGGTACTTGTAAGGATTGCATTCACAGTTAAATTCAAAGTTGCAATACTGTCACAACCAGAAACGCTTGTCAACGT
>JAZKGP010000032.1:0-24318 GCA_040385845.1 Bacteroidota bacterium
TGGCATTTGTACCGGTAAATTCATTTAAGGTGCCAGCTTCCGTTGTTGAAAGCGCAGCAAGTGATACCGACATACTTCCACCATTCAAACTGAGTGAAGGTGTTAGCAGGTCAGTATTATTGAAATTCCAATAATGCAAAAGGGTAAGTGTATTTATGGGTAGAGTAGCAGTAGTAAAACTCCATACAGCTGACCAGGCTCCATCGCCACCATTGTTGGTTCCCCTTACCCGCCAGTAATAAAGGGTTTCATTTAAAAGACCGGATACCTGTTGCGAATTATTTCCCAGGTTACTTTGGGCAAATACAGTTGTAGAAAAATCAGCTAGTGTAGATACCTCTAAACGGTAGGAAATGACATCCATAACTGTATTCCAGATCAAAGTTGGATCTAATGCAATGGCTGTTGCAGCATTGGCTGGTGATGAAAGGGTAGGTGACACAGGAACAGCAGGTGGCAGAGTGGTAAAACTCCATACAGCTGACCAGGCGCCATCTCCACCTGCATTGGTTCCTCTTACCCGCCAGTAATAGATGGTTGCAGGTAAAAGACCGGATACCTGTTGCGAAGTAGCTGCAAGGCCATCCTGTGCAAAAACTGTAGTGGAAAAATCGGATACTGTAGAAACTTCCAGCCTGTAAGATGTAGCAGCTGTAACTGTATTCCAGCTAAGCGTCGGATTGCTTGCAATATCGGTAGCTGCATTGGCTGGCGCAGAAAGAACCGGTGCTTCAGGAACTGCAGGTGGAAGGGTAGTAAAACTCCATACAGCTGACCAGGCGCCGTCACCACCATTGTTGGTTCCTCTTACCCGCCAGTAGTAGATGGCTTCATGTAGAAGACCGGTTACCTGTTGCGTAATATTTGTCAAATTACTCTGTGCAAAAACAGTCGTGGAAAAATCGGCAAGTGTGGATACCTCTAAGCGGTAGGAAGTGGCACCAGGTACAGTGTTCCAGCCAAGGGTTGGATCCAGTGAAATACCTGTAGCAGCATTTGCTGGTACAGAAAGAATCGGTGCCACAGGAACAGCAGGTGGGACGGTAGTAAAACTCCATACCGCTGACCAGGCGCCGTCACCACCATTGTTGGTTCCTCTTACCCGCCAGTAGTAGATGGCTTCATGTAGAAGACCGGTTACCTGTTGCGTAATATTTGTCAAATTACTCTGTGCAAAAACAGTCGTGGAAAAATCGGCAAGTGTGGATACCTCTAAGCGGTAGGAAGTGGCACCAGGTACAGTGTTCCAGCCAAGGGTTGGATCCAGTGAAATACCTGTAGCAGCATTTGCTGGTACAGAAAGAATCGGTGCCACAGGAACAGCAGGTGGGACGGTAGTAAAACTCCATACCGCTGACCAGGCGCCGTCACCATCATTACTGGTTCCTCGTACCCGCCAGTAGTAGATGGTTTCATTTAAAAGACCTGTTACCTGATGCGAGTTATTTGCCAGGCTACTTTGTGCAAAAACAGTCGTGGAAAAATCTGCAAGCGTGGATACTTCTAAACGATAGGAAGTGGCACCACTAACAGTATTCCAGCCAAGGGTTGGATCCAGTGCAATACCTGTTGAAGCATTGGCTGGCGATGATAATAACGGTGCTACTGGAACAGCAGGTGGTACGGTGGTAAAGCTCCATACAGCTGACCAGGCTCCGTCACCACCATTGTTGGTTCCTCTTACCCGCCAGTAGTAGATGGCTTCATGTAGAAGACCGGTTACCTGTTGCGTAATATTTGTCAAATTACTCTGTGCAAAAACAGTCGTGGAAAAATCGGCAAGTGTGGATACCTCTAAGCGGTAGGAAGTGGCACCAGGTACAGTGTTCCAGCCAAGGGTTGGATCCAGTGAAATACCTGTAGCAGCATTTGCTGGTACAGAAAGAATCGGTGCCACAGGAACAGCAGGTAGAGCGGTAGTAAAACTCCATACAGCTGACCAGGCGCCATCACCACCATTATTGGTTCCTCGTATCCGCCAGTAATAGATGGTTTCATGTAAAAGACCGGTTACCTGTTGGGTGGTATTTACCAGGTTGCTTTGTGTAAAAATCGTAGTGGAAAAATTGGACAACGTAGAAACTTCCAATCGGTATGAAGTAGCGCTGGGAACGGTATTCCAATTTAGAATTGGATTGACAGAGATATTGGTAGCAGTATTGGCTGGTATTAACAGAACGGGTGCTGCAGGAACAGCCGTACTTACATTATTCATCACCTGTATTATCTCAGAGGCATTTAAAGCACCACGATATATTCTTATATCATCTACGGCACCCCGCCAGCGGTTAGCGGTTTGCAGGGAACCTATATACAGTGGTGATGTATTTGTTTTGATAGCGATTGTGCCGCCATAAGTAACAGATACATCAAGATTCCCATTAACGTAAATTTTTGATGCTGTGCCATCAAACGTTACAGCAACATGCATCCAGGTGGTTCCGTTAACAGGGTAACTTGAATTCGAAACAACTCTATAAGTATTACCATTAGTAGTGGCATTAAACCTGAACTCAATTTTGCCGGAATTATTTATCCCAAATTCATAACCATCCGGGTTTGTTTTACTAAGAATGGTACGGCTGTTTACATCAACCGGTCTTATCCAGGCTGTAATGGTGATCTTATCAGTGATATTAAGTGCCGAAGCATTGGGCGTAGAAGCAAAACGATTATTGGTTCCAGGCATATCCAGCGCTAATCCGTATTTGCCATTTACTCTTGCAATTCCATTAAGCGTTTTTATAATTGCATTATTTCCTAGCCCCGAATTATCGGAAAGAGTTGTACCAGCCGCTTCATCAAGTTTCCAATGCCCAATCAGTGTACTTCCAGTTTCATCCGTTGTGGGAGCAAAAGAAAAGAGCATGAAAAACAGGGCAGAAAAAAGTATAGGTTTCAAAGCAGTTGGTAAGCATTTGTAAGGCATCGATTTGTTTTTTGAGAGTTGTTAAGGAGACTCAGGAACCAGGGATCTTTAATTATTAGGTATTGGAATAATTCATTTCCGACAGCAATTACAATAGAATGACACCTGCATTTATTACTATAAATACAGCATAGTCATAATTGAATGATTATACTTACTAACGGTTACGCCAGGTTTAAAATGGAATGTTGGAGATAGGATAAACTGTTTCCTATAAATAAGGTTCTCGATTTATAGGATGGATACTTTTAACTTATCAAAACTGGTTTGGGGTAATGATAATTGTTAACCGGCACTTTGCCGGGTCAGAAAAAATATTAAGTAATGAATGTATATTATGAAATCTATATTTCAATATACTGCTGAGTAGAAAATTTAAATATTTTTTAAGGCTATTTAGCGAGCGGTAGAAGCTATTGAGTATCAGCAAAAGCAAGTTAAAGAATCCTGTAAAAAAAACAATTGTTGAGCCATTGTAATTGTTTGAATTTTATTTTTTCCGGAGAGGTAATTTCTGGATATTGTTTCAACAAAAGAATTCCATATAAGTTTTGTCGTTAGCATTATTACAATCAGTTAAAACCATTGGTTTTATTAATTGCAATAAACAAAATCACACTTTTTTAAACAACGCTGTGTTCATTTACCGGTAAGTAATTGGCAGGCTCCTTTCAGTAAGATGGCAGGATGTGCTAGGAAGACCAATAATATCATTGCATTGCCTTTCAAAAAAACAACTCTTTTATGAAAATATTTCTTAGATACGCTTTATGTGTAAGCCTTTCTGTTTTCGGGATTACTGAAAATGTAGCGCAGCAAAATGTTGGTATTGGCACAAGTACACCAGCTTATCCACTTACTGTTATCGCCAATGAAAATGCAAAGGGCATTACTCAAAAGTCAGCCAGCGTAGAACTTGGTTTTGCCACCAGTGAAATAGATGGTGCTTACTTGAAAACGTTTTCACCACACGATTTGCATTTGACGGTTAACAATGGGTCTCCAAAACTGTCTATTTTAAATTATAATGGTTACGTAGGAGTTAATACCAATAGTCCTACCGCACAATTAGATATTAATGGAACATTCAGGTTGCGCAACAACGGAGCAGCAGCAGGGCATGTGCTTACCAGCGATGCTAATGGAAATGCGAGCTGGTAGCAAGCTAGTTCAAGCGTATCTTTTAGCGCAGGGCTTGCTGCAAACGTTGCAATCAGCAGCAGTGCTTATGTACCAACTACCTTTTATGAAAAGTTTGAATTCGGCGGAAATAACTTTGATGCCAGCACAGGTATATTTTCTGCGCCTGCAACAGGAGTGTATTGCTTTGTTGTAAATACAGGGTGGAGCAGTACAGTTGCCGGATCGCTGGTAAATTACACTACAAGAATAAAGGCCGTCAAATTCGGTAGCACTTTTGTGATAGGCCAGTTTAACCAACCACTAACCGCTATTCTGAATTATGGCGTTTGTATGTCTGGTACTGCCACTACCTATCTGCAGGCCGGCGACAAAGTGTTTTTTGAAGTATCACATACCAGCAATACAAGCATCCATCTAAATTCAAACGGCAGTTCTGCAACAACTTTTTCCGGGTTTAAAATAAATTGAGCAACATTTTATCAAACCAACTACTTATTTAGAAATTTATTTTTTTATTTGATTACCCCCGTACCAAATCTAAAAGTTCCTGCTTGCTGATAGATTTATAAATCGATTCATCTGACTTTACTATGTCGTCGGATAAATTCTTTTTAATTTCCTGTAGGTTCATTATTTTTTCTTCAATTGTATCCGGGCAAATTAATCTTACTGCCACCACGGGCTTGTTTTGTCCAATACGATAGCTGCGATCAATTGCCTGGTTTTCTACCGCCGGGTTCCACCAGGGATCCACGAGGTACACATAATCAGCTTCGGTTAGATTTAACCCGGTACCACCTGCTTTCAGGCTAACCAGGAAGACCCGCACATCGGGGTTTTGCTGAAAGTTATTTACTGCAGCTTCCCTGTTTTTTGTACTACCGGTCAGCCATTCAAATTGAATATTTTTTGTAATTAATTCTTTTTTTACCAGGGATAGCATACTTACAAATTGCGAGAAGACCAGGATCTTGTGCTGGCTGCTTTTATTTTCAATTTGCTCCATCAAAACATCGATCTTGGCAGCTCCTTCGGTATATAATTTTTCATCTTCCATTATAACCGGCGAGTTACAGATCTGTCGTAATTTAGTGATGCCCCGCAATACATGCATGCTGCTTTTTTTTATTTCGTCTTCTGTTTCTGCAGCAATAAATTCCCGGAATTCTTTTTCATACGCATCATATACTTTTCGTTGACCCTCCTCCATTGGGCAATACAATATCATCTCTGTTTTTACTGGTAATTCAGCTGCTACCTGTTGCTTGGTTCTGCGAAGAATAAAAGGAGCTACTTTTTGCTGTAATTCTTTTGCCCTTTTTTGATTTTTAAATTTATCAATCGGAATTGAATAAGTATCCCTAAAAAATTGCTTGTTTCCCAATAGTCCCGGGTTTAAAAAAGATAGTTGTGCGTAAAGATCAAATACATTGTTTTCTACCGGTGTTCCTGTAATAGCAAGCCTGTTGCGGGACTGCAACAATCGCATGGCACGATATCGTTGTGAATCGATATTTTTTATTTGTTGTGATTCATCTGCAAATACATAATTAAATGAATAGTTTCTTAACCAGCTGACAGATGTCACCAGCATGCCATATGAAACAAGCACAATTTCATAATCATCTAATAGCTGTAGATATTTTATTTTACGGGAACTTTCAATAGTAAAGATCTTAATGGATGGCGCAAACTTTTTTACTTCTGCCTGCCAGTTAAATATCAATGAAGTTGGCACTACAAGAAGGTTAGTATTTCGCTTTGTCTTCTGTCTTTGTAGAAGTATAAACGCCAATACTTGTATGGTTTTTCCAAGACCCATATCATCAGCAAGGCAGCCACCAAAATTAAGATCATCCAAAAAATTTAACCAGTTCAAACCATGTTGCTGGTAAACCCGTAGCTGGGTGTTTAAACCGGGCGGCATATCCACCGGCCTGATGTTATCAAAATCCTGGAACGCTAAATGGTATTCTGAAAGTTCCCTTTTTACTTCTTCATCCAATGATGCTGCTTCGTACAATTCTTCCAGTTCAGTGAAACGCACTTTTGCTGTCAGCAACTCTTCACCAACCACTTCACCAGCATTAAAATAAGCAGCAAATCGTTCCAGCCATTCAGATGGAAGAATTCCCAGTGTGCCATCATCTAATGATACGTATTGGTGTTTGTTTTTTACTGCCTGTTGCAATTCTTTGAGACTAGCTTTTTTATTGCCAAAACGAACATCGAGGTCGGTATTAAACCAATTGGTACCGCTGGTTACCCTGATGGTAATTTTAGCTTTATGGCCATTTAGTTTATTGTCCTTTAATTTATTAAAACCAAGTACAGCAATGCCTTCCTGTTGCCATGCATTGAAAGCATTCAGAAACCATTCCTGTTGAAGAAAGCGTTTGCGGTGCAGGTAGAAATAGGGGAGATCATTTTCAAGTTGTTCCTCGAAGAAAGGATGTTGCTGCAACAACAAACCGGTAAATTGTATTTCAGCTGCATCATCGCGGGTTACCACAAATTCATTTCGTTTTTTGTCGAGACTATAAACTTGCCTTTTGGTGCGAATGGGTATGTCAGTATTTCCATAACGTATCACAGGGTCAATGATAACAAAATCACCTAGTTCTGATAAGTAAATAAATCTTTCAGGCGGAATACTATGTTGACTTGATTTAAGCTGTTCTTCGGTAGCAGCGGCAATAAACGAATAGTGTACTGGAATTCTATCTTCGAGTTTGCTCAGGGCTGTTTTTCTAAACTCGGGGAACTTACTTTCATGCACCGAAAGAGACGCCTTACCCGGCGGAAATAATTGGATTGCCCTGGCTGCGGAAAAATGATTTAAAAGGTATAGATTATTGTTCAGCAATACGAAATAGTCATATTTAATTTCGACTTCATGGAGATCGTATGTTTTGTTGCCAATAGTGAATTGCGGTCTGAGTTCATACCAGCTATCTTTTTTTGTAACAAACAACGATAATTCAGTTACGTTCTTGCCGACAGCTACGGGCTTGAGGGAGGCGGCCACGATATTCTCCGACTTGTTGGTATGATGGTAAAAGAAATCAAGCCCTAATGGGTTCCTTGTTACTGCCTGCAGCGCTTCGAGGTCCTGTGGTGAACGACTGGTCGTTGCATTGTTTTGAAATCTTGCTACTCCTGAAAAGAATTTTAGTTCTGTAGCATCATCGGTTTTCCAGGTAAGATCCAGCGGATTCACAAATATGAGCGGGTTTTTCAGCTTTCCTTCTCCCGTGGTGTGTGCCCTGTATAATTCGATGCACAATTGTTTATAGAAGCGATGTTGTTTTAAAACCACCACCAGCTTATCTCCCGAATCTTTTAGCACAGGAGTTTGCTGTTGCTGAAGCGCCCATTCCCTGATATTTCCAACGTCATCCAATTCAGCCATACTAATTCGTTCGTTGTTATTCGGGCGGCAAACTACTAAAATGCATTTATGCCATCGTATTAAATTTCATTCCAGGTTCCAGGTTTCGATCTTCGTTTGTGCGACCCCTTCAGGGTCGGTGGGGTTCTAAACCATTTTAATTTTCCTATAAAGATTTGAACCCTTCGGGTTCATTTAATACAATCCTAGGGGTTGATGTGTCTAAACTATTTCTAATTTCCTATAAACATTTGAACCCCTTCGGGTTCATTTAATACTATCCTGTGTGACGATAGGGCTAAATCCTATGATATTTTCTATAAACATTTGAACCCTTCGGGTTCATTTTATATTATCCAATTGTACATGATTTTGCTTTCAACTGAAAAATTGCCTTTCATTAGTATTTACAATTCAATTCGACATCATTTTATCATTCATCTGAAATTATCTGTCAATAATCATATAATTTTATATCGTAAGATTTAACAGATTAGCAGAATTTTCCCTTTTAATATCATCTGCAATTTTATATCATGTGATTTGACCCATTGGCAGAAAATTGCCTTTCAATCCTGAAGGGATTGCATGTGTATAGCACGACGGTTATTGTTTGTTATTTTGACCCTGAAGGGGTCGCATGTTGGCGAATTGTTTTTAGCGAACGAAATTGTCGGTTCATTTACCACCATTATCATTTTGGGAATTCGTGCGACCCCTTCAAGGTCGATAGGGTCTCAAACCTTTTCAAATTTGCTATAAACATTTGAACCCTTCAGGTTCATTTAATACAATCCTAGGGGTCATCGGTCTAAAACCTTACGATATTTTATATACACATTTGAACCCTTCGGGTTCATTTAATACTATCCTTCAGGGTCGATGGGGTCTAAACCTTTTCAAATTTGCAATAAAGATTTGAACCCTTCGGGTTCATTTTATATAATCCAATTGTACATGATTTTGCTTTCATCTGAAAAATCACCTTTCAATAGTATATACAATTCAATTCGACATCATTTTATTTTTCATCTGAAATTATCTGTCAATAAATCATATAATTTTATACCGTTTGATTTTGCAGATTAGCAGAATTTTCCCTTTTAATATCATCTGCAATTTTATATCATGTGATTTCGCATATTGGATGAATTTGCCTTTCAATCCTGAAGGAATTACATGTTTATAGCACGATGATTATCTCGTAATGTCTCAACCCTGAAGGGGTCGCATGTTGTGGAAATTATTTTAGCGAAGGAATTATCGGTGCATTTACCACCATTATCATTTTGGGAATTCGTGCGACCCCTTCAGGGTCGATGGGGTCTAGACCTTTTCAAATATCCTATAAACATTTGAACCCTTCAGGTTCATTTAATACACTCCTGGGTGACAATAGGCCTAAATCATATGATATCTTCTATAAACATTTGAACCCTTCAGATATTCATTTAAATAAAATTTAATTCTACTTGATTATACCTTTCATTTTTGAACATTTCCTTTTAATATTATATACAACTCAATTCGACATCATTTTATTTTTCATCTGAAAATTATCTGTCTATAGTATAAACAATTTTATATCGTAAGATTTTACAGATTAGCAGAAAATTGCGTTTTAATATCATCTGCAATACTATATCACGTGATTTTACACATTGGATGTAATTGTCTTTCAATCCTGAAGGGATTGCATGTTTATAGCACGATGATTGTCTCGCATTGTCTCGGCCCTGAAGGGGTCGTACCTGAATCTCTGGAGCAAAAATCATTTTAATACATTTCTCCATCACCTGTCGTTCCGATTTATATCCATTCAAATAAATAATCTTGCTTGAATTCTATTTGAAACTCATTTAACAAGGTAATGTATTCATCTTTGAAAGATTTTTTTTTATGGTTATGTTTTTGATTATTAATATAACCAATTATATGATTTAGGTCGCGATTACTATATGAAAATGCGCCATAACCTTCCTGCCAGTTAAAATTATTTGAAAACTTCTTTTCCTGAATAAATTCATTCGACGATTTTTTTACTTCTCTTACTAAATCTGACAAGCAACATGCAGGTCTCATCCCAATAAGAAAATGGATATGATCTGGCATTCCATTTATCGCAAGCATCTTTTGTCCCTTATTTTGAACAATACCGGTAATGTATTTATATAAGTATTCCTCCCATGCGAAGTCTATACTGTTATTGCGGAACTTAACTGCAAAGACTACCTGAATATAGAGTTGTGAAAAAGTACCTGGCATAGAATAAGCTATATTTTTATAAAATAAGAAGTTTTAAATAACAAACTAGGTGCATAATCTTTCTTAATATGAGCTTGGAGATGGTGCTAAATTTGTTGTTTTTGAAGATAGTTCTATTGTGGCTTTTTATCCGTGTTAATTGACAGGCTTGCTTAATTGACCGACTACCGTTTCTATTTGACCTTTTTATAATCTACTTAACATAAACTCGTATGGATTGGTTTATACTAAACAAGGTGGATATACCGTGGATTTACATGTGCTTCTACAATTATCTGACATTTATGAGCGTTTTTTATTTAGGTGCGACCCCTTCAGGGTCGATGGATCTCAATTTCCCATTTTTTCTATAAACATTTGAACCCTTCGGGTTCATTTAATACATTCCTAGGGGTCATCGGTCTAAACCCTTACGATAATTTATATAAACATTTGAACCCTTCGATATTCATTTAAATAAAATTTAATACTACCTGATTAAACCTTTCATTTTGAACATTTCCTTTTAATATTATATACAACCCAATTCGACATCATTTTATTTTTCATCTGAAAATTAACTGTCAAAAGTATAAACAATTTTATATCGTAAAATTTTATAGATTAGCAGAAAAATGCCTTTCAATATAATCTGCAATTCTATATAACGTGATTTGACCCATTGGCAGAAAATTGCCTTTCAATCCTGAAGGGATTGCATGTGTATAGCACGACGGTTATTGTTTGTTATTTTGACCCTGAAGGGGTCGCATGTTGGCGAATTGTTTTTAGCGAACGAAATTGTCGGTTCATTTACCACCATTATCATTTTGGGAATTCGTGCGACCCCTTCAAGGTCGATAGGGTCTCAAACCTTTTCAAATTTGCTATAAACATTTGAACCCTTCAGGTTCATTTAATACAATCCTAGGGGTCATTGGTCTAAACCCTCACGATACTTTATATAAACATTTGAACCCTTCGATATTCATAATTCAAATTATGTTTCGTTGCGATAATTGAATTTTAAATCTGATATCACGTGATTTGACCCATTGGCAGAAAATTGTCTTTCAATCCTGAAGGGATTGCATGTTTATAGCACGATGATTATCTAGTGATGCCCCGACCCTGAAGGGGTCGCATGTTGTGGAAATTATTTTAGCGAAGGAATTATCGATGCATTTACCACCATTATCATTTTAGGAATTCGTGCGACCCCTTCAGGGTCGATGGGGTCTAAACCATTTCAAATTTGCTATAAACATTTGAACCCTTCAGGTTCATTTAATACAATCTAATTGTACATGATTTTATTATTCATCTGAAATATCCTTCAATTTCATGTATTACTTCTATTTCCTACGATTTTTGCAGATTAGCAGAAAATTGCCATTCATTATCAAATGCAATAGAGATCACATTATCTGACCCCATTGGCAGAGAATTGCCTTTCAATCCTGAAGGGATTGCATGTTTATAGCACGATGGTTATCTCGAATTGCCTCGACCCTGAAGGGGTCGTACATATGAAATTGTATTGGCGACGAAATTATTGTCGCATTTACCGCCTTAAGCATTTTGGGAATTCGTGCGACCCCTTCAAGGTCGATGGGGCCTCAATTTTTCGAATTTGCTATAAACATTTGAACCCTTCAGGTTCATTCAATACATTCTTAGCAGTCGATGTGTCTACACCATTCGAATTTCCGATACACATTTGATTCCTTCGGGTTCATTTTGTACACTTTTAGGGAATATGTCTAAGCCCTTACGATATTTTTTATAACCATTTGAATGCTTCAGGTTCATTTAATACATTCCTAAGGGGTCGATCGGTCTACACCATTACGATATTTTATATAAACATTGCAACCCTTCGATATTCATAATTCGATTTATGTTTAGATGCAATAATTGAATTTTAAATCCGATATCACGTGATTTGACCCATTGACAGAGAATCGCCTTTCAATCCTGAAGGGATTGCATGTTTATAGCACGATGATTATCTCGCATTGTCTCGACCCTGAAGGGGTCGCATGTTGTGGAAATTATTTTAGCGAAGGAATTATCGGTGCATTTACCACCATTATCATTTTGGGAATTCGTGCGACCCCTTCAAGGTCGATGTTTCTAAACCTTTTCAAATTTTCTATAAACATTTGAACCCCTTCAGGTTCATTTAATACAATGCTAGGTGACGATAGGCCTAAATCCTATGATGTTTCCTATAAACATTTGAACCCTTCGGATTCATAATTATTGTTTTGGTCTGGGATTTATGAAAATAGCAGGAATAATGGTAATTGTAATGTTCACCAGGCTTGTTTTATTGCCGGATAAAAAGCTTGTTATTCGTTATTCAATCTATTTTGTCATCATTACCATTGGTGGCATGAACCAATAATCAAATCAATCATAAATCCTATACCTGTCGTAATTCACCCCCGAATTGGCGTATTTGCCACCTGCCAATTCCCATTTTCCTCTTCAAATTTGTATAACATAATCACCGATTGTTTTATCGATTAAATTATCTGTATGAAAAAACTAACTTATCGTTCCCTGATTAATGCTCCAAAAGAAAAAGTTTGGGACCTCATGCTTTCACATGGCAGTTATGAAACCTGGTCGGGAGCAGGTTGGGAGGGCTCTACTTACGATGGGCAATGGAAAGAAGGGGAAAATATACGTTTCATTTCTCCCAGTGGAGAAGGTACATTGGTACATATTACTGAATTGAAACCTGCTGATTTTTTGAAAGCTGAACATATTGCTATTTTGCAAAAAGGGGGTGCTGAAGACCGTACCAGCGATTTGGCTAAAACCTGGATCGGGTCGAAGGAAAACTACTTTTTTACAGGTATAAATGGCACCACAGAACTTGTCGTGGAAATTGAAGCAGATCCTGCATGGGAAAAAATGTTTGCTGATGGTTGGCCAGCGGCATTAAATAAACTAAAAGAAATATGCGAAAAATAAGCGGTTAGTATCGCTTATTACCGACATGACATTAGATAAGCACGGACGCTTTTATAGTGACTTTATAGTAACCTCAGGATGGTGTTTCTTTCTTATTCTTGCCAGAAGGAATAGTTATCGATTCCCCTGGATTTCGGCTTAAATCCAGGTCTCAAGATAATTACATCGGGATAGTTGCCCTGTTCGTCGAATTTTTTTTGTACAGGTATATGCATGGCTACATTTGTTATGAAATTATTTTGATAACGGATAACCATAACATTTACCTTGTGGAATACGATAACGACAGGATTGTAAAGCCTTTTGATAAGACGGAATTGTATTGCTGGATACTTTTTGTACTCGTACAACCTTTGGCTAATAGCCTTGGCATTTTTCCTGGCCAGGAAATAATATGGATTGCCTTATTAACAATAAACCTGCTTGTATTTCCATTATACCTGTTATATTCAAAAGTACTTGTACCGAAATTTCTCTTTCGTAAGCAATACCTTGTCTTTGGATTATTAACGTTATTATTTGCAGTATTCATTCATTGCCTGCTGCTGCTTTTTTACAAAGTAGTTACTGCCATCTTTGGTGAAGGAACTCCCGGTTATTTTAGTTACTCAACATTTACTATAGCCAGGGAAAGTGGTTGGGTAGTCATCAATTCGATACTTGCTGTTGCAATTGCATACCTGCGGCAAAATCTGCAGGAGAGAGACATCATTGACTCGCTGAAAAAAGAAAATACATTTTATAAGGTGCGTTATTTTCGCACGCAATTAAACCCGCATTTTCTTTTTAATACTTTAAACAGCATTTATTCTCTTAGCCTGAATAAAACGGATAAAACCCCTGAAGTTGTAATCAGGCTGGCTGACATTATGCGTTTCCTGATTTATGAATGCAATGAAGAAAAAATCCCACTTGATAAGGAAATTGAGTTTATCAGGAACTACATAGAAATTGAAAGAATAAGGTATGATGCCGATATACAATTTTCAGTAGAGGGAAATACGGATGGAATTATGATTGAACCATTTTTATTTATTGCTTTTATCGAAAATGGGTTTAAGCATGCAATTGATACTTCCTATGCAAAACCCTTTATTTATATAAAGCTAAAAGTTGCATCTGAACAGATTACGATGAATGTTATCAACAACACAAGTCTCGAATTGGAAGACCAGGCTAAAAATATTCATGGTAAAGGCCTGGTAAACAGCAGGAGTGTACTTGATCTTTTGTACCAGGATGCATATGAGCTGGATATCATTCAAACAGAAAAGGCCGACAGGGCAGAAAGCAGGATGAGGTTAAAAAATGCACAGGAAAGATTGCATCGGCTCTATCCTGAAAGCCATACGCTTGATGTGATCCTGAACAACAATACATTTACCGTTTCCTTAATCTTAACAAACAAATCAATTGATAAGTTGCATTATAGTAGAAGATGAAAGACTAGCACAGGATGTGATTAAAAACCATTTACAACGATCTGGCAAGTTTAATCTTTTAGGCGTGTACCGCAATGCCCCGGAAGCAAAGGAGGCGCTCGATAAACACCCTGTGGATCTTATGTTTCTCGATATCCAGTTACCGGGGATGACGGGGCTGAATTTTCTCAGGTCATTGTCGAATCCACCCCTGGTTGTTTTTACAACGGCATATCCCGAATATGCTTTGGAGAGTTATGAATTTAATGTAATTGATTATTTGTTGAAGCCAATTTCTTACGAGCGGTTCTCAAAAACAATGAATAAAATTATAGAAGGAAATATTTTTAAGAATCCTGGTAATGAAATTCAAACGTTTCAACGTGATCATATTTTTATAAGGTCAGATGGTAAGTTTTTTCGTGTTGCGTTTTCAGAAATTGTTTATATCGAGGGAATGAAAGATTACCTGAAAATTCATACACTTGAACATACTATAATTACTCACCAGACTATGACGGATATAGAACAAATCCTTCCCACAAACCAATTCATTCGTATACATAAATCTTATATTGTTTCACTGGCACGCATCACTGCTGTCTTTGGAAACTCTGTTGATATGTCGAAAGCATTGCTCCCAATCGGTCCCAATTACAAAGAAGCCGTTATGAATTTTATAGCCGGAAAAGCATAGAAGTTGGATCATAATTTTCGCCCTTGTATTTTTAATGGTGATAAGAAGATTCTCCACAATTGTATGTTGGTAGTGTTGCGGCAATAACCGCGGCTATTGACATTGCCTTATGTAAGTAGTATCTTCAGATCTTTTCACATTTAAAATTTCAGTTATGATTATTGTTCACGACATCTTTATCTGTAAACCGGGCAATGCATCTAAACTGGCAAAGAAATTCAAAGAAGGCATGTCGGATATGAGCGAGCTGGTGCATGTTATGACCGACCAGGTTGGACAGTACAACAAAGTAGTAATAGTTACACAATATGAAAACCTTACAACCTATGAACAAAGCTTTCAGAAGTATATGGAAAAATCAGAGGAAATGAAGAAAATGGAGGAAGCGATGGCAGGCTACCACGACATGTATGTTACAGGGTCCAGGGAGATCTACCAGGTGACGAATTAGGATCAAAAACAGCAGTGTATATAAATGCAATAATTTTTGCAGGAACGTCGTTTGATCAATTATTAAACTGGCATAAATAGAAAAGTTCTGCTGGAGTATCCTTCCAGGTATTTATTATTTGCAATTAGATCATAGCGTATAAAATGGCACAATCTTAAAGACAATCTTCGCTGCAGAAAAAAGTCTTTTCATAATAAAATCAACCTGGTTGCTTAAAGTTTTAATTGCTCTTCATTTTTTGTCAAGCATTGTGTTTTATTAAAGCAACGAATGCAGGGTTAAACTTGTAACCTCTTTCCTTTTCGGCTACTCTATATTTTAGATGCTTTAAGCAGTCGTAAATGCAATTGTAACCTGGATGTTTCATTGAAGTTTGTATTTCGTTTATTAGTTATTAAATTTCAGTTCCCTGCATCTGCCCAATTAAATGCCCACTGTTTTCTATTCTGTTTAAGCATTTAATAATGCTCCCGCTGCAGCTTTCATCAAAACTTAGTCCCTGTTAAACTGGTATGATTTATTAAACGGACCCGGTGAAGTCAGTTCAATGACGGCATCTTTTTAAATTATATCGTTTATGAAATTAATTACTACAACGGACAAATCTACAGGTGAAGAATTAAGCATTGCCTATTCCGACTATGGCAGCGGTAAGCCAGTCATCCTGATTCATGGATGGCCTCTAAGCCGCGAAATGTGGGAATACCAGTTGGAAGACCTTGTAAACGCGGGTTTAAGAGTGATTAAATATGATCGCCGCGGCTTTGGCAAATCGGGTAAACCATGGAGTGGTTATGATTACGACAGTTTAACGGAAGACCTTGCAGCCCTGATAGACCAGCTGGACCTGCATAATATAACCCTCGTCGGATTTTCGATGGGTGGGGGAGAAGCGGTTCGCTATCTTTCGAAGTATGGATCAGATCGTGTTGAGAAGTTAGTTTTGATAAGCGCTGTGACCCCTTATCTTGGAAAATCAGGCGATAATCCTGAAGGTGTGGAGCAATCGGTTTTTGATGAAATGATGGAGCAAATGCAAAAAGATCGTATTGGCTTTTTAGATGATTTTGGAAAAGCTTTCTTTGGAGTTTCGCTCGTATCTCACCCTGTAAGTACCCCTTTACTGGATTACTACCGAATGCTGGCTTCGCATGCCACAGCCCGTAGTACACAACAATGCGCCATTGCTTTTGCGAACACCGATTTCAGGCAGGATGTTATGGCTGTTAGTGTACCAACGCTCATTATTCATGGCGATGACGATAAAACGGTTCCAATTGAAGCAAGTAGTAACCGCACCGCTGAAATGATAGAAGGATCAAAATACCTTGTTTACGAAGGTGCACCGCATGGTTTATTTTACACCCACCGCGAACGACTCAATGCAGATCTTGTTTCGTTCATCACGCAATTGCAACCTGTATTCGCCGGCTCCTGATATTTGTGCGTTAACCGCGAAAATGACAAAAAGAAGTGATAGTTGCTAAATGCAATTGTCACTTCTTTTTTATTTTATATATTATTATTTATTTTACTGTTGACTTCTCTTTGTCGTTTTCAAAATTTATTTTTAGCCTCGTTAAATACGAGTTTTCGCTACTTTAAAATATTCAACACAGGTTACTATAAAAACCCTTGCTTAAGAACTTTTTAAGAAAGAGACTTTTCGCATTTAATTTGTTAGCCATTTCATGATTGCTCCGCCTTATTGGTTTGGTTCTATGCCTTGCATCTTTTTATTACAGCCGTAAAGTTTAGTTTGTGATTTGCGCTATCGCAATAGGGATATTCACTATATCTTTTTCCTTTATTCTACCAGGTTGTGCATTATTCTATCTATTCATCAATGTAAAAAATAAGGAGGAATTTATGTTTACAAACTTCAGGAGACTCGCAACCATCGCCACGCTGATCCCCTTTGTAATTGCTTGCGAAAAACAACTAACACCGACGGAAAAAAACACCAATGCAACAAGAGTAGAGCTGTTGAAAAAGAAACCAGGCACATCATTAACAGCCAATGTGCGGGTATTTGCCGAAGGTTTAAACAACCCGAGAGGTTTAGAATTTGGTCCTGACGGATACCTGTATGTAGCTGAAGCTGGTGTTGGTGGGCTGATGTCAACCATCGGGCAGTGCCAGCAGGTTGCTTTTCCTGTAGGACCTTATATGGGCAGTGTTACCGGTGCAGGCGTTTCAAAAATTTCACCATCCGGTATGCGAACTGTAGTTACCAATCAATTGCCTACCAGCAATGCCAACGAAATTATTGGGGGTGACGTTCAGGGTGTATCAGATGTTGCTTTTGTAGGCAATACACTGTATGCATTGGAAGCCGGTGCAGGTTGTTCCCATGGGGTAGCATCTGTTCCAAACGGCATTTTTAGAATGAACAGCGATGGCAGCTGGACAATGATTGCAGATCTGAGTGCTTTCTATAAAGCAAACCCGGTAGCCAACCCTGCCGAATCTGATTTTGAACCGGATGGTGTGCCTTATAGCATGGTAAATGTGAGGGGTGATTTTTATGTAGTGGAGCCTAATCACGGTGCTCTTGACAAAGTTACCACCAGCGGCGAAATTGAAAGAGTAGTGGATATCTCTGCTACCGAGGGACATATTGTACCCACAACTATTGCGTATCATGGCAATTTCTTTGTGGGAAATCTTGGATTGTTTCCTATACAGGAGGGAAGTTCAAAAATCATGAAGATTACGCCTTCCGGCGAAATCAAGGATTGGGTTACAGGATTAACCACCGTACTTGGTTTGGTAATGGATGGCAATACCATGTATGTGCTGGAAATGACCGTTGGAGCGCCCTTTCCTACACCCGGCTTAGGACGAATACTCAGGATCGATCCTAATGGCACCAAAACTGTTATTGCAAGCGGCCTTAACCTGCCAACCGCAATGACCATGGGACCAGATGGCAACTTATATGTTTCCAACTGGGGCTTTAGCCCAATGGCTATTGGAGGCGGGCAGGTGCTGCAGGTAGACTTACCTTAATACATTAAAAGCCCCGCAACAAGCGGGGTTTTTAATGCGGCATACATTATGAACAGAGTGGTATTGCATCCTGTTTTCAAAATTTAATGATTTGAAAAGTTAGCATGATCGCTTATTTCCCGCTGATCCTATGAATAACCAATCCAATAAAGTATTTTGAGGTACTCCCCCGGGAACTCGCCGGGTAAGCATTGCAGGTTTATTCACTTAAAAATCTTTTTATGAAACGCATGCTGTTATTTACCACCTGTATATTGGCTTTTTTTGCCAGCTTCGCACAACCACCTATCATGAAACCGAAACCAACTGTAAAAGCCGCTGGAGGAAAAAAACAGGTTTTTGTAGAAGGAAAAACTTCCATATATAATCCCGGGACAGAAGAAACCTATTTTCTCGAGATTATAAATCAAAAGGATATGGAAATCGTTTCCAGGAATAGTGCCATGATGCGTATGGATAATGATAAAAACAATATGGAAGCTGATTGCAGGCAAGCTTTTCAATTTATTAAGGTGTTACACGCATTAAGCTGCAACAATCTGCCGGTGCTTGAACAGGCTTATGCCGATTCTAATGATACCCGAACCATTGAGACACTTAATGCAGACGGAGGTGTTCTTAGATCTGCCAGGCTCGTGTTGTATCAAAACCAATTTTACAACCAGCTTACAACAGCATTATCTATGTTGCGTAGTTGTACGCCAGCCCTGGAAAATCTTTTTGCAAATGGAACTATCCAGGTTGTTGAATCTTCGTTTAAACGTGGAACTACATCACCCAATCAAATCATTTTGCCTGTTTTTCCCCAGCTAAATATTGGAAGTCCTGCCTCTATGCAATACATGGAGTATATTGAAAGCCTGCTATCGCGGTATACGGTTCCGCAGGAAGTATTTGCTGCTTATAAAACGAAGGAGCGACAAAACATTCCGGATGGTAACGAAGAACAACTTACAAAAGCCAGGAAATTATTTATTCTATACCTGCATGCAAAATTTAAAAATAAATAGCAGTGGCCGCTTATTGCTGGCTGGCTGCCTCATATTGCTTCTGGCATTGCGTGTACAAGCCCAGGAAAACAATACCGATAGTTTGAACGCGGACATGGATAAGCTGATTGCAGAGGCAATATCCGATTCAGGTGATACAGAGTCCGCGTCCCGGAAAATGGATTCGGCCATATTGGCCATCATGCGGGGAAGTGAATCAAATTATAACCGCTTTAGCAATATGCACCTGCAGCGTTCATTAAGCTGGCAATTTTATTCTTCCATTATGATATTTTTTATGGTAATTTTTATTGTTGCTTTTGGATTGTATTTATCTTTTTTACAATTCAAACTGTTTGAAAAAGTAATGGATGCAAGTTTAATGGCAACTGAAAAAGAGTTGCTCTCAAAAGCGCTGGAAGATAGCACTAATATGTTACGAACCGATGTTGGTTTGTCAAAAGATAGCCTGAAAATAAACAGTGCAGTTGTAGGCCTGGTAATACTATTTTTTTCTCTTGGCTTCTTTTTTCTATACCTGAAATATGTATATAAAATAGAAGTGCTGAACCCGTTTAAACCAATGTAAGCGGTACGACCCCTTCAGGGTCGCGTTCATCATATATTATTTTGTTGCTATAAACATGTGAATCCTTCGGATACAATGCAATCGTTGCGGGATTACCTGTTTGTTGCTGCTATCAACGTAAAGAGGGTACGAACCATTCATAGTGGCATTGGTTCATTCTAATTATTTGATTTACGACATTTTGATAGTCATCATGTATCCTAATCCTGAAGGGATTATATGTTTATAGAAAAATACAAATCAGGAAGCGGTACGACCCCGATGGGGTCGAATTGATCCAATTTAATATCATCCGCTATATACATGTGAATCTTTCGGATTCAATAAATCTATTTTCATGGTTACAATGTATCCTAATCCTGAAGGGATTATATGTTTATAGAAAAATACAAACCAGGAAGTGGTACGACCCTGACGGGATCGAAGTAATACAATTTAATATCGGATGCTATAAACATGAATCCTTCGGATTCAATGCAATCGCTGCAGGATTACATGTTTATAGCAGCAATCAAAATCAGCAAGGGTACGGTCCCCGATGGGGTCGAATCGATCCAATTTAATATCATTTGCTATAAACATGGGAATCCTTCGCATTCGATAAATCTATTTCAATGGTTATGATGTATTTTAATCCTGAAGGGATTATATGTTTATAGAAAATACAAACCAGGAAGCGGTACGACCCCGATGGGGTCGAATTGATCCATTTTAAATATCGCCGGCTATAAACTTGTGAATCCTTCTAATTTAATGAATCTATTATAATGGTTACTATGTATTTTAATCCTGAAGGGATTATATGTTTACAGAAAAATACAAACCAGGAAGCGGTACGATCCCGATAGGGTTGAATCGATCCATTTTAAATATCATCTGCTATAAACATGTGAATCTTCGGATTCAATGAATCTATTTTGATCGTTATGATGTATTTTAATCCTGAAGGGATTATATGTTTATAGAAAAATACAAATCAGCAGTGGTAAGACCAATTCATAGTGGCATTGGTTAATAATCATTTTGATTAACGACATTTTGATCGTCATCATGTATCTTAATCCTGAAGGGATTATATGTTTATAGAAAATACAAGTCAGGACGTAATGTGTATTAACATCGTCCCGAAAGCTACCAGGACCAGAACTTGCCGTCGCACTGTAAGGTTATAAATGTAAACTTCATAACTTGCAGCAACGCCGGAGAAATTAGCTTCTGCATTATTGCTTCGAACTTATGGACTCGTGCCAACCAAAACTTGTCTTATTTTTTAGAATTTACCGATACCAACATTATGAAGAATCTTATCATTTCCTGTTTGTTGTTAATGCAAACACAGGTTGCCAATTCACAGGTAGTCATTGATTCAATTGCCAGCCCGGCACATGCGTCTGCTATGGTCGATATCAAAAGTGGGACAAAAGGTCTTTTGGTACCGCGTTTAACTGCCGTTCAGCGAAACGCTATTCAAAGCCCCGCAGCCGGCCTTTTTGTTTTTGATACAGATGACCAGGCCTTTTACTATTATAAGAACGGATTTGGCTGGGTAATGCTGATCAATCAATTGGATAATGGCCTTGAACTTCCTTTTAGCGCTTCTCAATCGGCAGTAAGCACCTTGTTTTCTATCACACAATTAAGCAGCACAGGTCCAACAACCAGTTTTGCTATTAATAATCCAACCAATGGTCAGCCTGTTATGAGCCTTTCGCATAATGGCAATGGGAAAACGTTGACTGCAGCCATTACAAAAACTGGCTCCAGTTCTGAGGTGGCCAGTTTTGCCAATGCTGGAGTTGGACCCGGTATCAAAATTCAGTTATTAAACGATGCAAGTGGTGCACGGGGGCTCGATGTGTTAAATACCGGTTCCGGACCAGGTGTTTTTGCTACTTCGGCTGGTGGAAATGCAATATGGGGCATTACTTCCAGCATATCGGCAGCAGGTGTTATAGGAGATAATGTTCATGGTGAAGCGGTAGTTGGCAGAAACAGGGGCGCCGTTGGTGTAGGTGCTGTAGTAGGCAGAAATGACAGCAGTGGTTATGGCGTCAAAGGATTTAACACTAAAAACGGCATTGGTGTTTTAGGGCAAAGCGGTCTTTCCGGCGGTACTGGTGTAGGGGGAAGGTTTGAAAATATAAACCCGGCCAACAGTAATGAAGCATTAGAAGTAAGTACCAATGGCACAGGTTATGCAGCCAATATTACCAGTACCAACAGTACTTCAGCTACCAGGGGCGTCAGAATAAGTACTACTGCCACCGAGGGTGGCAATGCGCTTGTTATTGCCAATGGCAAAATTGTCAGCTCTTTTATTGATGGTTATGTGAGCGGTACACTCATCGACGATTTTCACCTTGTTATAAGAACTGCCGGCAATTGCGTGTTATCCAGCACGAATGTTAGCCTTGGTACTGTGATAATGGTATCTAATTTTTCGGGAGGAGTGGTTACTATTACCAACACCAATGGCGCAGACGTAAACATTGCCAATTTAAAAGCACAATTATTTGCTTACCTCGGAGGTGCCATTTGGACAGCCACGCAATAATTCTTTTGTTATGAAAATATACCTGTTTATAATTGCTTTGCTGCCGGCTTTTTATTTACAAGCGCAAACTAACACTGCAAAAAAAGCTTCAGATATTGCTGTTGAAAAAACATCTGTAAAACCCGATGATAGAAAGCCTGCTCCTGGTAAACCAGTACTTGCATCCGATAGCGCCGCCAGATCATTACCAGTAACGTCAACCCGTCTGCCGCTGCTAAGAAAAGCGGTCCTGGCAAGTGATAGCCCGGCAAAAAAAGTTCCACGTAATAATTAAATATTTCGTGGTTAAATACAAGGTGCAAACCGCGGAGAGAACCGGGGAAATGTCAGTACAGAAACATTGCAAAGGGATTATATGTTTATAGCAGTTATTTATGCCATGATATGGTACGACCCCTTCAGGGTCGCGTTAATCAATTATTGTTTTTTGCTATAAACATGTGAATCCTTCGGATTCAATGCAATTGTTGCGGGATTACATGGTTTAATCATTATTTTCAACTAGAATATACGCGTCAATTTGGGCCACACTGATTAATTTTCATCATTTGCTATAAACATGCGAATCCTTCGGATTCAATGTAATCGTTGCGGTATTACATGTTTTAATCATTATAATCAACAAGAATATACGCCTCAATTGGGGCCACACTGATTAATTTTCATCATCTGCTATAAACATGTAAATCAATCGGATTTAATGAATCTATTTTAATGGTTACGATGTATTTTAATCCTGAAGGGATTATATGTTTATAGCAGCAATCAAAATCAGCAGGGGTACGACCCCGATGGGGTCGAATTGATCCATTTTAAATATCATTTGCTATAACCATGTGAATCCTTCGGATTCAATGCAATTGTTGCGGGATTACATGGTTTAATCATTATAATCAACTAGAATATACGCCTCAATTAGGGCCACACTGATTAATTTTCATCATCTGCTATAAACATGCAAATCCTTTGGATTTAATGAATCTATTTTAATGGTTACGATGTATTTTAATCCTGAAGGGATTATATGTTTATAGCAGCAATCAAAATCAGCAGGGGTACGACCCCGATGGGGTCGAATTGATCCATTTTAAATATCATTTGCTATAACCATGTGAATCCTTCGGATTCAATGCAATTGTTGCGGGATTACATGGTTTAATCATTGTAATCAACTAGAATATACGCCTCAATTTGGGCCACACTGATTAATTTTCATCATCTGCTATAACCATGTGAATCCTTCGGATTCAATAAATATATTTTAATGGTTACGATGTATTTTAATCCTGAAGGGATTGTATGTTTATAGAAAAATACAAACCAGGAAGCGTTACGACCCCTATAGGGTCGAATTGATCCAATTTAAGATCATTTGCTATAAACATGAATCTTTGGATTCATTTGTAAACTTGAAATGATTGTAGGGTTGAAATAGTACGACCCCTTCAGGGTCGCGTTCATCAAATATTATTTTGTTGCTATAAACATGTGAATCCTTCGGATTCAATGCAATCGTTGCGGGATTACATGTTTTAATCATTATAATCAACTAGAATATACGCCTCAATTGGGGCTACACTGATTAATTTTCATCATCTGCTATAAACATGTGAATCTTTCGGATTCAATGAATCTATTTTATTGGTTACGATGTATTCTAATCCGAAGGGATTATATGTTTATAGCAGCAATCAAAATCAGCAGGGTACGACCCCTTCAGGGTCGCGTTCATCAAATATTATTTTGTTGCTATAAACATGTGAATCCTTCGGATTCAATGCAATCGTTGCGGGATTACATGTTTTAAACATAATAATCAACAAGAATATACGCCTCAATTGGGGCCACACTGATTAATTTTAATCATCTGCTATAAACACGTAAATACTTCGGACTCTTTTTCATGTTGCAGG
>JAZKGP010000032.1:24418-28487 GCA_040385845.1 Bacteroidota bacterium
TTTAATCATCTGCTATAAACACGTAAATACTTCGGACTCTTTTTCATGTTGCAGGATTACCTGTTTTTTGAAATTGTGGTTAATGTATTTTAGATAAGATACAAAAATCATACATCAGAAATCATACATCCCGTTTTATACCTATTTTTAATTTACGATTCCCAACCTTTTGCAATTGTATCAAGCCTGCCAGCTTCCTCATTGTTCTTTTCCCAGGCCCGTATTCTTGAATTTAGGTGCAGGTGTCCATTCATGGTAATTAATAAATCCTTTTTCCTATGAAAAACAAACTGCTCATGTTATCTGCATGTTGTGCCTTTTTCTTTGCTTCCCAGGCCCAGGCCTACAAATCACAAAAGAAACCGGAAGAGATCTCTTTTAATGGCTATGTGATTCAACTGTTTCAAACTTCCGCCGGCGGATATGGCTATGAAATTTTTGATCAGCGTACCATCATCCTTCACCAGGACACCAACCCATATACGAGTTCTGCCGCCGGAATTAAACTAAAAGCCGATGCTGTAAAAACAGCTAAATGGCAGATAATACACCTCGATAGATCAAACCAGCAGCAACAAAAAGCAAAACAGGTAATCCCGGTAGAAGTAGCCCGCCAATTGAATATAACCCTCGATTAATAAACCTCCCAACAACTTTTATGAGAAAATTGTACGCATTTCTTTTGATCGCCCTCTTTTGCAATGCTGTAAATGCCCAGGTGGGTTTTCCCGATCCCACTTTTGGTATCAATGGTGCTGTAAGTACAGCAGTAGCCGCCACCGGCAATACGACTTCCCAGCTTATAGTAGAAAGCATGCTTACTACCGATGGTAAAATAGTATTTGTTATCAACCAGCAAGGTAAAACGCGTATCAGCAAACGACTTCCTAATGGCATGCCCGATCTGGCATTCGGCAAATCAGGTTTTTCGGTAACAGCATCACTGGTACCAACAGCAGCTGCTTTGCAGCCAGATGGTAAGATAGTAGTGGGGGGATCATCCGATGGTTTTTCTAATTTTATGCTTGCCCGCTATAATACCAATGGAACCCTCGATCCAACTTTCGGTAATGGGGGTATCGTCATTTCCGATATAACACCATCAACAGATTTTCTTCTTTCTATGGCCATTACAACAACGGGCAGCATAATTACTGCGGGCAATACCAATGGCCAGTTTACGCTGGTAGCTTTTACTGCAAACGGCACCCTTGATGATGCTTTTGGGAACAATGCAATTGTAAGAACCGACTTCAATGGTATGGGGTCGTCCATTAACGAAATAACCTTGCAGGAAGACGGAAAGATTGTGGCTGCCGGTTTTGTAAATGGCCTATCCAATTATGATTTTGCTCTTGCCAGGTACCATCCTGATGGCAGCCCTGATCTGAGTTTTAACGTCACAGGCCGAACATCATCTGATTTTGGTGAGAGAGACATGGCAACGGCTGTTGTTGTTGATAAGAATGGCAAAATATATGCAGGAGGAAATTCTGCTGATCTTTCCGGCTTTCAGCACTTTAGAATTGCGAGGTACAATTCAGATGGCAGTCCGGATAAAACCTATAACAAGGGGGCAGGTTCCCTGCTGGCAAGTTTCGGTGATTCTTACAATGGAATAAATAGTATAAAACTGCAGGTTGACGGCACCCTTATTGCTGCGGGCTTTACGAATATCAACCCGCCCTACAACGATATAGCCTTGACGCACATTTATGCCGATGGCACTATCGATAACACATTTGGTAACAATGGAGTTTTACTGGCAGATGCCAACAGACAAAACGATGAATGCGGGTTCCTGCTCATCCAACCCGATGGACAAATACTAACAGGTGGCGCCAGTATCGCTTTTAGCCAAACAGTCAATCATTGGTTTACCTGTTTTCGTTTTAACCAGCAGGGGATACCCGATGTAAATTTTGGTAAGAATGGGATTTTGCTGGATTTTATTCCGACCACTTATTTTAGCTATGGTGCCATGTTTGAACAGCCCGATGGAAAGCTAATGGCGGTAAGCCAGGTAAATGATGGAACGAAGCTGCAGGTGTTCCTAAACCGGTTTAATAAAAATGGTACTTACGATAATACTTATGGTAACAATAGTTCCATAGAACTACTTTACCAGGATGGTGAATTTGTTTTTCAGCCGGATGGAAAACTTTTATGTATTACCTACTCGCCGACGAATAATGGTGATCTTATGCTGGTTCGTTTTAATGCTGATGGCAATTTGGATGCAGGTTTTGGAACGGGTGGTAAAGTGGTTTCTGATTTTGGACTGCTGGAATCAGCATCGCAGGCAGCATTCCAGCCCGACGGAAAAATATTGGTTGGTGGTATTTCGAGAGATAATAGTGGTAGCGACTGGCTGGTTGTGCGTTACAACTATGATGGATCCATTGATGGCAGCTTCGGTACAAATGGCTATATAAAAAAGAACATTACAAACGATGAAAACCTGGAAAAGATCATTGTAAATGCGGATGGTAAAATAACATTAGGAGGAGCAGGGTTTTCGTACCCCCCGGATTTTAGTTATTTCAAAATAAATATCCTCCTGGCCAGGTTAAATGCCGATGGCAGTGCGGATAAATCCTTTGGCAATAATGGTGTAGTGATAGTAGATCGGGGCAGCAATAATTCCCTGGGTTCCAAGGTGGTTCAAAATGATGGTAAGATCGTATTTACTTATTACCTGGACCAGCAAAACGGCCATCAAAAATTGGTTCTTGAAAGGTTACAGGCGAATGGTAGCATTGATCTTCAATTTGGCGAAAACGGCAGCATCCTTCCCGCCGGTTCTTTGCTGCAATTACAACCCGATCAGAAGATCCTGGTAATGGGATCTGAATTGAATAAGCTTAATAATAAAGATTTCTCATTATCAAGATTAAGTAAAGATGGACAACCCGATATATCTTTTGGAACCAGCGGCAGAACGGTTGTAAACTTTACAGGTGTAGATAATTATTTCTATGATGGCTTGTTTACTAATGGTGCCTTTTTTACCAGTGGCAGCGGGCTTGACCAATGGGGATCAAACGTAGGCCTTGTTGCGAAGTTCAAACTGGAAGAATTGGCTGTTGTTAGTTGCCCGGGAAATAGAGTAGTAAATACGGATCCCAATCTTTGTTCTGCCGTGGTTTATGATATTGATCCTTTACAAGCCTGCAGCGCAGGCAGTACCATCCATTATACACTTACCGGTGCAACCATTGGCGCAGGAGAATGTACTGCCAGCGGAGAAACGTTTAATAAAGGAGTTACAACAGTAACTTATAGCATTGGTACCAATGCAGCAGCATCCTGTAGTTTCACCGTTACTGTAAATGATAATGAGCCGCCGGCAATTGAAAACTTAAGTACTAATGTAACCGCTCTCTGGCCGGCAGATCATAAAATGAAAGACATAACTCTTAATTACGACCTGTATGAAAATTGCGGCCGCATGGCAGGATTACAAGTAACCATTACAGCTAATGAACCAATTACTACTAACGACTGGCAGGTTGTGGATGATCATCATATCAGGTTAAGAGCTGAAAGACAGCAGCGTGGCAGTGGCAGAATTTACACCATCACCGTTTCTGCTACCGATGTAAGTGGTAACCACAATGCCAAAGCAGTTAATGTTACAGTTCCCAAAAACCAGGGACCTAACGGCATGCTAAATGTAACAGTGCAACCCAACCCAAGCAGCCAATATTTTTCGGTGGCATTGCAATCCCATTTTAGTAATAAAACCGGTGACAATATTACCGTGAAAATTTTCAATAGTCTTGGTGTTTTGGTAAGTACTTACCATAATGTAAATGCGAATACGATCCTTAAGGTGGGCGATAAATTTGTTCCAGGCATTTATTATCTTGAAGCAAGCCAGGCAGGTATAAAAGAAACATTAAAGCTGGTGAAACAATAATGCTGGTAAAACGATTTTTATATTAAAAAAAAACCGCCTTGAATGGGCGGTTTTTTTGTGCATTAAATAAATGTGATGCTCCTCTGTGGGACAAATACAAAATGCATAACCACGGAGGGCACAAAGAAGCTGCAGCACAGAGGGCAC
>JAZKGP010000032.1:28587-52960 GCA_040385845.1 Bacteroidota bacterium
TACAAAATGCATAACCACGGAGGGCACAAAGAAGCTGCAGCACAGAGGGCACAGAAAAATACAAGGCCTCAAATCCACGTCATGCCTCCGCGCTCTCTGTGTGTATTACTCCGTGGCCTCTGTGGTTGAATACAAAAATGCAAACCACAGAGAGCACAAAAAAATGCAAGCCCCAGAGAGCACAGAGAAATACAAAGGCATCAAATCCACTTGCAACTTGTATTTAGATCAGAGATCATACATCAAAAATCAGAAATTTACTCTGTGCTCTCTGTGTGTATTCCTCCGTGGCCTCTGTGGTAAAAAGAAATTTACAAACCGCGGAGCGCTCAGGGAAACACACCTGTTCTATAAATTGCCGTTTATTACTCTTTTAACTCCATCTTTTAAGCGTGCTACGTTGAAGTTTATGAGCAAGCCAAGTTTGTAGTTTCCCAATTTCATATAAGTTAGCGTTTGTGCTAAATGCACATCATTTAAAGCATCAATGCTTTTGATTTCAAGAACTAACTTATTTTCTACCAGCAAATCGATTCTATAACCGCAATCAAGCTTTACTTCCTCAAATATCAATGGCATAGACTTCTCTTTTTCAACATATAGGCCTGATTTTACCAGTTTGTAATACAAACATTCCTTATAAGCACTTTCAAGCAAACCAGGACCCAGTGCAACATGAATCTCTAAAGCAATTCCTATTATTTTAGGTGCTAAATCGTTTTCATTCATTTTTGTTTTGAAGATAAATTGATAGGAATGAAAACATGAGTTGCTTTTATACATGTGAGCCCGCATGCTATTCCTCTGTACATTTTGGGTTGAAACGCAAAACCACAAAGAGCAGAAAATGCAAAACCACAGAGAGCACAAAGAAAATGCACACAAAGGGCACAGAGAAATACAAGTGCATTTAACTTCCGTGATGCCTCCGTGCTCTCTGTGTGTATTCCTCAGTGGCCTCTGTGGTTAAAATACAAAATGCAAAACACAGAGAGCACAAAGAAAATACAGCACAGAGGGCACAGAGAAATACAAGGCCTCAAATCCACGTCATGCCTCCGTGCTCTCTGTGTGTATTCCTCAGTGGCCTCTGTGGTTGAATACAAAAATGCAAACCACGGAGAGCACAAAGAAAATGCACACAAAGGGCACAGAGAAATACAAGTGCATTTAACTTCCGTGATGCCTCCGTGCTCTCTGTGTGTATTCCTCCGTGACCTCTGTGGTTAAAATACAAAATGCAAACCACGGAGAGCACAAAGAAAATACAGAGAATGCAACCAGCTATGGTTATATGCATTTAGATCATAGATCATACTTCACAGATCACAAATTTCCTCTATGTATTTGTATTTAGATCATAGATCAAAAATCACACATCACAGATTTCCTCTGCCATGCATTATTCCCCGCTCGGCTGGTTTGCCGAAGCTTTCGGGGGTAAGGTATTTGCCTTTTTCGGTTACCTTTTTATTTTCTTCAATAGGTATTCGGTTTTGGTTGGCCCAGGCATCCTGCCTTATGCCGGTTATTTGCCAGCTTACCTCCACGTTGGGTTTATCTGTTTTTATGGTAAAGCGATTATTGGAAAGTTTTTGGCCGATGACAGCCTGTGCGAACTGGCCCATTACGGTAAGCTGGTACCGAAAATCCCGGTTCAGGGCTTCGAACCAGGCAGGCATTTCAACCACTGCTTCTCCACTGGCATTGGTGGTGATATTGCCGTTATATACATTCATCATATCCGGGCTTTCTACAAAACTATGCGAGAGGTACTTGTTTTCGGGATCTAATGGATGGTCGATTTTAAACGAACCCCCGCTTTTAGCCAACTGCCCTACAACAAGAAGGGCAACACTTCCCGGGGTGACATGTCGAATAACAGCTGCATAATCCTGCTCACCTCTAACGAATAATCTTACCCCGGGCTGAGCAAGTCCACCTATTCCTACATTGCCGGCGCCAAAAGGATTTATTTCAACAGGTCCATCTGTAAGCAAAACGTTTCCTGCTACGTGTAATTTATATAGCGGGTTAGTAGTGCCTATACCTACGTTTCCAGAGTTTTCAAATATTGCGGAACTTACCAGTGCGTTACCATTCCACTTTGCTAGGTAATTGGTGGTATTTGTACCTACCTGCGGATCGGCTTCAACTATAGGAAGGGTAGTTGCACTAACCCAACTGCCATTTCCCAGTGCATCGCTTTTAAGGATAAACCCATTGGCTGCACCGCCGGTTATTTGTAAGCTGGTAGTGGTTGTTTTTCCCATAACCTGTAGCCTGGAAACAGGGGATGTAGTGCCAATGCCCAGGTCACCTGCAGGTGTAAGGGAAACCTGTGCAGTGCCGTTACCAGCAAATAAATGGAGGCTATGATTGCTAAATGTACCGAGCCACCCGCCATCTGCGGTTGAAAAATTCCCAACCCAGGTACCTACCACCCTTTTACCATCTGTGTGCAACAAACCAGATTTGCCGCTATCGCCTTTTATGGTAAACATTTCATCAAATACTTTCGTGGTGGTTCCAATACCCACGTGTTGGGCCATTAGCAGTATAGGTAACAATACGATAGTTGAGAGGATAATTTTTTTCATAGAATGAATGATAAGTTGGAAAATAGGCTGGCAATGTTAGCAGGGAATAACTGGCTGCAATCATTGCATAAAATAAAAGTATTGGAAAGCTAAATGGTTGCAAAATAAAGCTTTATGAGAGGCTACTCCGAGGCTATACTTGCCTATAACTTGCCGCCGCCCGGTTAGCCTCTGTAGTTAAATGCAAAACCACAAAGAGCACAAAGAAAATGCAACACAAAGATCACAGAGAAATACAGGGAATAAATTCCTCGTAATGCCTCCGTGCTCTCTGTGTGTATTCCTCCGTGTCCTCCGTGGTTAAAAAAAACTACAAACCACAGAGAGCACAGAGAAAATGCAATGGAATCGTGAATCGTGAGTCGTGAGCCGTGATTGAAATCCCCGCGGTTATTGTATGCTGTATTTAAATCTGTCCCGAAAGCTTTCAGGATCAAAAAATCAGAGATCAGGGATTCCTTTGTGTGTATTCCTCCGTGGCCTCTGTGGTTAAATACAAACTACAAAACCACGGAGAGCACAAAGAAAATGCAGCACAGAGGACACGGAGAAATACAAGGACATCAAATCAAACGTGATGCCTCTGTGTTCTCTGTGTGTATTCCTCCGTGGCCTCTGTGGTTGAATACAAAATGCAAAACCCGGAGAGCACAGAGAAAAGGCAGCACAGAGAGCACAGAGAAATACAAGGGCATCAATCAAACGTGATGCCTCTGTGTTCTCTGTGTGTATTCCTCCGTGGCCTCTGTGGTTAAAAAAACTACAAACCAGAAAAAGCACAAAAAACAGGAAGGTGATGCGCAGCATATCGGTAAATGGTACCAGGAATTTGATGGCCAGGTTAAAGCGGGTCTGTTGTGCCAACTGGGCCGGGGTGCTAGTGCCCGATCTTTTGCCCGACTGGCTGCGCATATACGAAATTCCTTTCCAGTTTCCGTCTACTACGGTGCCTACTGTTCCTAAAAAACCGCCTAAGATGCCTCTTGAATAAGTTACCATGTAATAAAGTTTTATGGGTGATTAAATGTCGAAATGAAGCCCCAGGCTAAGCGGTAAAATCGCCGCTTCCTGGGGTTTCAGCCACGGTGGCGCTTTCCGAACTGGTGCGTGTCCTGATTTACCGGAATTTCTAAAAAACATACTTTTTAACATGCGGGAGAATCCTCCCTTATCAATACCGCTTACCCATTAATCGCCCGACCAATGATGGTAAATATTTATATTGCGCTTATAACCAGTTACATATGAGATATCGTCCTACTATATCCCTAACACTTATAGGCCTGATTCTTCTTTTTGCAGCCACCAATAACCTTACTGCACAAACTGCCTGGACCGGTACGGTTAGTACCGATTGGAACACAGCAGGCAACTGGAGCGCAGGTGTACCCGGTGCAGCAGATGATGTAACCATCCCGGATACAACTAACAACCCGGTGATCAGCAGTGCGGGAATTACTATCAGGTCTTTAATCATTCAGGCTGGTGGCTTGCTTACGGTCGGTGCAGCGGGCGTTTTAAGCATCAACGGATCTGCGGCAGAGGGATTGTTTAACAAAGGAACCGTACAGAATAATGGCATTATCAGCATTGGCAATATTTCTAATGTGGCAGGGGAGGGGATTCAAAATGAAGCCATTTTTAATAACAACAGCGGCGCCGCGATCTATATAGACAGTTCGTCGGGCGAAGCTTGCCTTTACAATAACGGCAGTTTTACCAATACAGGAACCATAACAACAGGTAGTAATGATGGCGGAACAAGAGGTATTTATGTGAAGCAGGGAGATTTTTTAAACGATGCCGGTGGCGTCATTAACATCAGTAATGCATATGCAGCAGTGGAAGTTGATGGTGGCGGCATTCTCAACTATGGGAACATGAATATAAGCTCGGCGTATAATGGGGTAATTTTGTCGTTCGGGGTTTTTACCAATTCGGGACAAGTAAAAATAAACGGGGCATTTGTTGGCGTCATCTGCAATATTGGTAGCACTACCAATAATCTCGGTACCATGATAATGGGGGAAGAAAAGCCGGTATATACCCTGGTTTCTACCACAGATGGATTCAGCGGCACTTTCAACAACCGCGGACTGTTTAAAGCTTCCGGGGAGGTGAAGTCGAACACTTTTGTAAATGACCATGGTACCCTGTCACCCGGCCATCCTGTGGGCAAGCTGGATTTTGATAACTCCGAAAGTTTTACCAATAGTACCCTGAACATGGATGTGAACGGCGTTGGTACAGCTGGTGAAGATTACGACCAGGTGGTAGTTTTCGGAACGGCTACACTTGGAGGCAAACTGGTGATATCCATTAATAAGCCGGCAGTGGATGGAGACCAGGTGACCCTGGTGAAGGCAATTGCCATCCATGGAACATTTTCAATGGTCACCGGCTTACCGCCTTTTTGGAAACTAAGTTATACACCCACAAGTGTAATACTTACCTATGATCTTACCAATGTATGGACAGGCAATGCCGGGCCTTTTTGGGACATGGCAGGCAACTGGTCTCACGGAACGGTGCCGACTGCCTATACCAATGTGCGGATCCCTGGCGGTACAACAAACCCATGCCTGGTGCGCTCCCATGCGGCCGCCAGCACCATACATGTACAAGGTGGAACCTTCAATGTTTTTGCTGGTGTTAACTTTACGGTTATCGGCAGGAAAAATTTCAACGGTGTTTCGGCTGCGTTTTATAACCAGGGCACTGCAGCCATTTATGGCACACTTTATATTGCTAATTAGAAACTGGTTAACGGGCTGTTTATGGAGAGGAGGTTTTCCATTTTCCGCAATAAGTGTTAGCAGCGCTTTTAGCTGTCGCGAAACTCAAAATAGGAAAGAAAGAAAAAAACCGGCTCGTGCCGGTTCAGGATTTCGCTTTCAAATTAAGACTACATGTTAAACGCACCATTGTACTGGCTGCTGGCAATTTGCCTGCCATCGGCGCTTACAAACCCCATCCAGGCTACTACTTCATGACCCGCGAAAACCGACAGGTTTAAACTGCCTGCACCATCCGATCTTGTTGCACCATTCAGCTGCCATTCTACCTGGTTCAGGTCGGGACAGAAGGCAACCAGCAGCGCCTGGTCGGTAGCGAGTGCCCGCCCATTGCCCGCGTTATTGGTCCAGGTGAAGTTGAGGGTAGTGCCCGTAGCCGCTGCAGCAGGAGCAATGGCATTAGGCAGGCTGCCACGGCTTACCAGCACCAGCGCATAATCGATGGTATATGCCGGGTAAGTACCGGTGATGCTGTTGGCCAGCAGGTATTGCTGGGCGTTGTTGATGCCCGTCATTTTTACCGCGTAATCGCGGAAGGTGATGCGCAGCATATCGGTAAACGGTACCAGGAATTTCATGGCCAGTGCAAAACGGGCTTGTTGTGCTAACTGGGCCGGGGTGCCGGGGCCGGATCGTTTGCCCGATTGACTCCGCATATACGAAATACCTTTCCAGTTGCCGCCTACTACGGTGCCTACTGTTCCTGAAAAACCACCTAAGATGCCTTTTGAATAAGTTCCCATGTTGTAAATTTTTATGGGTGAAAAAATATCGAATTGAACAGCCAAGCTAAGCGGGAAAACGACCACTCGCAAGGGTTCCGGGGGGCGTGGCGCTGGCTGGCTTTACATAGCACGCACCGGCGTAAAAAAGCTTTTCATGGCATTCTTTAACCCATCATTACCGCTAATGGTATTTATTGGCGGCTTGTTGCCGGTATAGGATCCCGGCAGCCATTTTAAGGCTAGCAGATCATAACTGTGATCTACTCAACCTAACAGGTGTGTCATATTAAGAATAACTGTGTAATTAACTGATCTTAAAGTAATAATGAAGCTCACTTGTTGTTGGTCCTTTTAATTTATTTGTAGAAAAAATACGGTGCTGATGCTTGGAATATTGAACAGCTTCTTCTTATCTTGTTGCTGTCTTGTTCTATATTTCTTCCTGTTTGCTCCTATAGAACTAGAAGAAAACTAGAAGGAAACTAGAAGGAAACTAGAAGAAAACAGCAACAAGTCCACCTGGAAAACAGGTGAAACGGTTATTTCTTAAACCCAAACATTGCACACCATGAAAAACCCAAAGAAGCCCAACCGCAACAAACCAGGCTTACCACCAACCCAACTGCCCGGCAGGCCTATGGAAAACGATTGGCTTGACAATGTTGACTTACTGAAAATTTTCCACCTTAGCCCCCGCACTTTGTTGCGCTGGCGGAAAGATGGCCTTGTACATAGCAAGATTGGTAGAAAGATCTTTTATAGTACGAAAAGTGTCGAGGCATTCTTAAACCGCTACAGCCATGGCGGTACACCGGAACAGGCATAAGTTGGTGGGTTTATTGGTAGCATTGCTAAAGCAAACAAATAACCCTGCTACTCATCCATTCTTACCAAATTTTCCGCCATATTTGTAGGGACGACCTAACCTTACCCGTTTTTGCTTCATCCTATGATGATCAACCAGAATCCCGAACAAATAGCCCGCGACAATATTGATTGCCAGCTGATAGCTGCGGGATATTGCTTTTTCTTAAATAGAAAGGAATTTCTAATGAAATCAGCTAGGTCAAGTAGATTACAAAATGCGTTTGATGGATATCAAGTAGTTTCAAATAATCTTATCTCAAGAAAAGTATTTTTCTATGTTACTTGACAATGAAAATCAACACCCTAAAGTTCACGAATGGATAGCTAAACATACAAAAACCGGTAAACTGGATATTGTGACAGGATATTTCACGATAGGGGCATTAGCATGGCTTTCCAGGCAGACCAACGAAAAAATCGAAGAATATAAATTTGTTCTCGGTGATATTGTTAACTACGATGAGAAAAAAGACAGATCGTTAGACTTGTTAAATGAACAAATTACTACAGAAGCAGCTTTTCATTTAACTACGCTTGCGAAAGAAGCTGTAGCCTTTTTAAAACAGGATAAAGTACTTGCTAAAACTTTAGAGCCGAATTTTTGCCATGCTAAAGCTTATCTGTATTCCTGCAATGATGGTGTACCATCTTGCTATTATATTTCTGGTAGTAGTAACTTAACGGAGGCAGGATTAGGGCTTCGAACAACCAGCAATATTGAATTAAACACGCTTGGACAGGGTACTTCTCCGGATTATAATGAATTGAGTAAATGGTTTGAAAATCTTTGGGTGAAGCCTCAAGCACATTTTGAAAAGACGATTGTAACTGAAAAAGGTGTTGCAAGAAAAGTTCCATTTAAACAATACCTGATTGATGAAATTGAAAGAATTTTCATAGAATATACCCCTCGCCAATTATACTTTAAAGTACTTTTCGAACTTTTTGGAAAGGAGCTGAGTGCAGAAGAAACGAACCCTGAACTAAATAGGCAAATAGGTCGTTTAGAAAATACTGTTATTTACCAGTCACTTTACGAATTTCAACAAAAAGGTGTACTAAGCCTTATACGAATGTTGCAACGGCACAATGGTGCAGTATTGGCAGATGCAGTTGGCTTAGGTAAAACCTGGACAGCCTTAGCAGTGATGAAGTTTTTTGAAATGCAGGGAAGAGAGATCATTGTTCTTTGCCCTAAGAAGCTGCGGAGAAACTGGGAACAGTACCAGCGAAAACAGAATTCGAAGTTTGAGAAAGATAATATAGAATACATTGTCAGGTTTCATACTGACATGACGGAAGGTCGTCTTGATCGTTATGATTTACGATACGCTTATGTCGTAAATAAAAAGCCGAAACTGATAGTAATCGACGAAAGCCACAATTTGCGAAATGATAAGTCTGCTCGGTACAACTACCTTTTGGAAAAGATCTTACGAAAAAACGAAGATGTAAAAATTTTGATGCTTTCTGCTACTCCTATCAACAACTCTCTGATGGATGTACGGAACCAGTTTAAGCTGATTGTGAAAGGAAATATTCGGGGCTTTGATGAATTACTTGGGGTGAAAAATATTGACTCAGTATTTCGAAAAGGAACTGAAGTGTTTCGACGCTGGGCTGAAAGCGGCGATAGGTCTGTCAGTAATTTTATCAGGGAAATTCCACAACAGTTTTTTGATCTTACTAATAATTTGCTTGTTGCCCGAACCAGGAAACTGGTAAAGGAGCAACAGGATGGTTTGTATTTTCCGCGAAAAGCAAAGCCTGAGAATCTTTGGATTACTCCCAATTACATTGGCAACTACGAAAGCTTCGACGAACTATTTAATCACTTTCCGAAAATGCTTTCGGGCTACCAGCCGACCAGGTATATAACCCAGGCAGAGAAAGTAGAAAAAACAGAAGATCAGCAACAAAGGGAACGTTTCCTCGTCAAGATGATGTATATCCTGATGGTGAAACGTTTAGAATCTTGCTGGGCGTCTTTTCATTCAACTGTTGAACGCATATTGTTTCACCATCAGAATGCCCTTGAACGTATTAAAGATTATGAGAAGCAGCGGAAAGATTTGGAAGCCATTGATTCAAACCAGCAAATGAGCTTGTTTGAAGATGACGAGTGGGAAGATGAGATGGAAGAAATTACCTTAGGAAAAAAAATTAAAATAAAAATTAGTGATATTGATTTAGCAGGTAACCTGCAGGATTATAAAGATGATTTAAAAACAGATATAGAAGCGTTGCAAGCGTTGGATACTAACCTTGATGCATTCAGAAAGACGATTGGTAAAGAAATAAAGAAGAGGAAAAACATTCAATCCGCAGACAGCAAGCTTGAAGCGCTAATAAAAATCATCAAGAAAAAACAACAAAGCGGGAATAATAGTAATAACCAGAAGGTGCTCATTTTTACGGTATACAAAGACACGGCAGCCTATTTGTATGAGCAACTAATTGCAAGAGGGTTTCCTGACGTAGGTATGGTGGCAGGCGATGAAGCGAGGACATCAGATAAGGAGGTGGCCACACAAAACTTCGAACCTATACTGGAAAGATTTAGTCCTTACACAAAACTGTTTAGAGAAAGAAATTGGGAGGATTTTAAGCCCTCTGCCAAATCGCTACCCGAACAGTATGAAGAATGGCTCACTTGGGTGGAAGTAGCACACCCTCCCGTATATGAGCAGGTACAAACCCCAATCGATATCCTGATAGCAACGGATGTATTAAGCGAGGGGCAGAACCTACAGGACTGTGATTTGGTCATCAATTATGACATTCACTGGAACCCGGTAAGAGTAATACAGCGAATGGGCAGGATAGACAGGCTCGGTTCACCAAACGAAAGAATTTACGGCGTCAATTTTTGGCCGTCGGACAATATTAATACCTACCTGGCCCTTCAAAGCAGGATAGAGCAACGTATGGCTGCAATGAAACTGGCCGGTGCAGAAGTAGACAGCGATTTTACAGATACACTGCGCCACATGGTGGGAAACGACGAACTGGAACAGCAGCAACGGCAACGTATGATGGAACAAATGCAAACCACCTGGGACGATATAGAAGTAAGTGATCAAACGCTTGGATTTGATAATCTTTCCCTGGAAAACTTTCGTCAGGACCTTGCAACAGAATTGGGCAAAAAGCATGAAGAATATGAAAGAATGCCTAATGGAATTTATACCGGTTTTATGGGCAAAACCGGTGTATGTGAAAAAGAAGGTATAATTGTTTTGCTTGGCTCGCCTTCTAAACCTGCTTATGCAAAAGAACATGTCTATAAGCAGTATGAACTGCTATACCTCGATAGCGATGGTAAACAAGTGTTACTAAATCAGAAAGAAGTACTAGATGCATTAGCGGCACATAAAGAGGAAGAACGCATGGTGCCGGCGCCTATTGACAGGGGAGATGCTGACGCCATTGAAAGTCTCCAAAGATCACTACAGAATTGGATACGACGCCAGGAAGTGATAGAAGAAGTGCAGGAAAATGGTGAGGTAAAAGAACGGATGGGTCAAGCGGGATTAGACCTATTGAACAAATTAAAAGCAGGGCAAAAATCTGCTGTAGAAACAATAGTAAAAGAAAAAGCTTTAGGAAACAATAACACTAGCTACGACCTCATTACATGGTTTGTAGTATCAAAATAGGATCAACGCTATGGACACCCTTAAATTTTTTGAAAACCTTACATTTAGTGAAGCCTTAAAAGTTTTCTTTCAAAAATTGCAAGTGCCGGTAAATGTGCTGGAGGAAAAGCCTGCACGAGCAGAAGATGTTCTACAAGAACATTTCAGTATTAAGAAAGAAGGTTTAGCATTGATTGATGATGTCTATGTTTTTGGTATGGTTGATGATGCAGCTTTTACACACAGGAAATCAAAAATCAATTCAGCCAACGATGCTGCCAATCTTAAGAAAGACTATGATGGTTTGCTCATTTTTGGTATTACTCTTAAAAAGCGCAAAGATGGACTTCCTTTAACCCGAAGTCAATTTGCTGAAATAGCCAGAGCCTTTAACCGAGCTTTTCCGTACACACCGGTAACAGTTGTATTTAAATACGAAAACAAAATCTCATTTGCCAATAGTGAGCGGGTAAAGTACAAACAAGAGTGGCGAGAGGGAGAAAGAGTAGGAAAAGTCTCGCTTTTAAAAGACATCGATATTGTCCAACCACACAGGGGACAACTGGCAATCCTCAACCAACTTGTTATTCCCACAATTGGTAGCAGAGCTATTACAACTTTTACACAACTGTACTACCATTGGCAGACTGTTTTTTCAATATCTGTTCTTAACAAGAAGTTCTACGAAGATGTTATTGGATGGTTTAACACGGCAGTAAAGGACATTAAATTACCTGGGCACAATGCTGGTTCAGAAAAGCATAAAGATTTTACAGTTCGGCTGGTTGCACGTTTAATTTTCATTTGGTTTTTAAAGGAACTTAAGGTGGTAAAAGATGAATTGCTACTTCCTGAATTTGAAAATGGTGAAAAGAATGATTTGATTAAACCAAGGAGTAAAGGCTCAGCATACTACAAGTTTATTCTTCAAAACCTGTTTTTCAATGCATTGAATAGTGAAAAGAATGAACGTGATAAAAAAGTCTTTGATGTATATGCGGACAACTTTTCAAATGAGAAAGTTATCAAAGATGCGATATTCTTTTCACCCTATCTCAATGGTGGCTTGTTTGATATTCATCCGAATGACTGGTGTGAGCTGGGAAAAGTGAACAACATGTTTTCTGTTCCTGACCATTTGTTTTTAGAAAAGGACAGTGGGTTGAATAGCATACTTAGCAGATATAAATTCACTATTGCAGAAAACACACCACTTGAAGAAGAAATAGCAGTTGATCCAGAAATGCTGGGACGCATCTTCGAAAATCTGTTAGCTGAGCAAAGTGATGATACGAAAGAAGCAGCTCGAAAGAATGCGGGAGCTTTTTATACACCACGTCCTGTTGTTTCGTATATGTGCCGAAGCACTCTAATGAAACATCTGGGTGTAGAAATAAAGCCTGAAAACAGCAAAATCATCATTCATAAACTTTTGGAGACTACAGTACTCGACCCTGCTTGCGGATCAGGCGCTTTCCCAATGGGAATGCTAGAAGAAATGATGCAGGTGCTGACTACTGTAGATCGTGAAGGAAAAGTGTGGGTGGCGGAAATGATGAAGTCTAAGGATGTTGAATTCAGGGAACATATCTCTGAAATGTTTGCAGACGGACAGATCCGGTACGTAAAGAAGTTGGGTTTACTTCGAAATTGCCTTTTTGGTGTGGACTTGCTTGAATATGCAATTGAAATCACGAAGCTCCGGTGTTGGCTTTCGTTAATAGTGGAGCAGCGGGTAGACTTTGCTAAAGAGAATTACAACCTCAAACCTTTACCAAATCTTGAATTTAAGTTTTATAAAAAAAATTCATTATTCCGTTTCTATAAAGAACAGAACCTAAATGATCTGATTGAAAAATTTGATAAGGATAGTTTGTTAGCTGAGCTTGTCAATCTTGAAAATCAGTACTTCTTATCCAAAAGTGATAGGCATGGCACAAAGGAAGAAATAAAGGCTAAAATCATCAATCTGCTGGAAAAGGTAGTTGACACGCAAAGTGAAACTATAAACAAAGAACTAGGAAATATTAGAACTGGGATTAATAGACTTGTTTCAAATCGTGCGACAGAGAAAGAGATAGGTAAACTTCATAAAAAAGAGAAAGCTTTAGCTGAAGAATTAGGTAATCTGGCAATTTTCAAAGATACCATCAAAGATTATTTTATTGAAAGAGTTGTATTCCCCGGGATTTTCAACAGAGATTGTATGAACCCTGGATTTGATATTGTGATCGGTAACCCGCCGTATGTAAATACCAAACTTATCAGCAGTATGGGTATTACAAAAAAGCTGGAAGAAGAATATGGATATGTCGATGATCTATATAATCATTTTACTATTAGGGGTTTCGAATTGTTAAAATCGGGCGGTTTATTGAGTTATATTACTTCTGACACATTTCTGACTTTGCAAACTAAAAAGAATATGCGAATGCATTTTCTAGGCATCGCCAACAAGAAGGCAATTGAAGGTCAAGCAGATCTTTTTGATGAACAATTACAAGAGCATATTCCGATTGCTAATCCTGATCTTTTTGGCAACAGAAAAACAGTCCAGACCAGCTTGATCCCTGTAAAGGTTCCAAAAGCAGACCACCAATTATTACCTGAATGCCGTGTTATAGAAATTATTAATACACCAAAAGCATTTGCTGCATTAGTGGACACAGCCATATTTACAGCACGAAAAGACAGAGCTACTGATAAACCTGAAATGGTCTATATAGATATTAGAAAACCAAATGCTGAATCCTTCAATATTTCCGAAGAAGAATGGAAGCAAATTCGGTCCTCGAAAGAAAACCTATCGGGTTGGGAACGCATCTTAGACAGAACTTTTAATGCGTTGGGGCACGACACACCGAAATGGAAGAATTCGCATACATGCGATGGTGATAAGGTATTTAAAGATGAAAATTCAAACTTGCTTAAATTCAAAGTGTCATTTGAACCCTATCGCAAAGCGATTAATTACGCAATTTTTTCTCCAACAGAATATAACTGTCAGATTTTAGAAAAAATTATAAAACCTGCCCGAGCTGTTTTTGATACTTGGTGGAATAAAATTGACACCTCGAGGCAGATTGAAAACAACCGAAGTTCAATTCAAACTCATATTCGGTTAATTAAACCAAATTCTATTACTTTAGTTGGCTTGTTAACTGACGGAGGTCAAGGATTAGCAACGGGTAATAACGGTGGCTTTGTTGGCTATAATTATTCATCAAGGTTTGCAGAACGGTGCAAAGAAGCACGTGTACAAAAGCTTTGGAAAGCGATTTGTGATGAGCCCAAAATCAAAAGAAAATTCAACGGACTTTTACTTTGTAAAAGTTTTTATGATGTGCAAGAATTTTTAAGCAGTTTGAAAGAGATTGAGATATGGGAACTCTTTGATGCCATAAAAGAAAAGTTTGGTTTGAGAATTTTTGGAAAAGGGTTTATGTATCGTGTTATTCCTGCTTCAATGATATTTGATGTGGCAACTATAAGTGAAAAGCAGAAACTACATGGAATAAAAGGTAAAAGGACTTACGTACCTTATGATAAAGGAGATCGAGAAGGTAATCGGTGGTATTTGGAAACGCCTTATTTGGTTGACTGGAGTGAAGAAGCTGTCACTTGGTTAAAAGATCATTCAGGTCAAAGCGGTGTGGGTATGCCTGTCGTTAGAAATCCTCAATTCTATTTTAGAAACGGTTTTTGCTGGAGTGATGTCCTAAACCCTAATTCTTTTTATGTAAAATGTCGATTAAAAGGTGAATCAGTTAATGATGTAAAATCAATGTCTCTTTATGATGAAGTTGGACTTGGAGATAAATATTTTGTTTCATTCATAAATTCATTTCTTGGCTTCAAAATAGTTCGTGAGTTTTTGAATAATACCGTTGCAATACAGATGAATGACATTCGTAAACTTCCTATCAAAATTCCATCGGAGAAGGAATTAAAAGCATTCAATAAGAAGTTTGACGAATGTATGTCAATCAAGAAAGAATATTTTGCTACAGAAATTGATCGTGCAGAAATGAATGCCCAACTCCGCCCCATAGAAGCCGAGATAGATGAAATGGTAAACCGTTTATACGGCATAGAAGCCAAAGAAGAAAACATTTTAGATGAAATTGAGGAAGAACTAATTGAAGCGGAGGAATTCGAAGAAGCAGAATAGTAATAAATAATTTATCCGCTTACTTAAAGTCTAATATGTTCAAACTTTTATTTTTAAAATTAGAAGATCATCCACAACTTGGAACAGTGGAGTTTGACTTTGTTGAATCAAAAGAGACGCACCAAACAGACAAACCGTACACTTCCGTAATAATAGGCCCAAATGGAACAGGTAAAAGTTTTCTTTTGAAAACAGTTGCCGATTTATTTCGACTCTTCAATGAATTTGGGCAAGGTGAAAATAGAAACATACCTGTTTCATATAATTTTCAATTCCGTTATTTGATTGCAAATGATGTGTATGAAATTGTTTCAATAACACCTCTCCTGAACATTAGAGCGAATCAGAGAAGAAAGTTTTTGTATTTTAGGAATAGACCAATAACTAAGCCATTCCTTGAGTATCAAGGTAAGTTGTATAAAGACATAGAAACTGGATTTGAGATAGGTCTTCATGACTTACAGTTTCCTCAAAGAGTTCTTGTAAGTTCTGTGATGCTTAACGACCGGTTTACTTTTGCTGACAGTGATCCTAATGACTTTTATCAGTATTTAGGCGTAAGAAAAACTGCCAGTATTTCAAGTACCAGGTCTTTCTCACACCGCACCGTAAAATACTTGTTTGATGCATCAAAAACAAAGGAGTTTATAAAAGGCTTGGGAACTGTTTTAAGTTTTTTAGGTTTTCAGCCTTTCTTTAAAGTTCGTTACATTACCAGATACAATAAATTATTCTTTACAGGTAATGTTAACAAGTCGGAAATGAGAAAATTCTTCAAAGAGTGGTGGACATCCGATTACACTAAAAGAATAAAAGAAAGTATTCCTTACAGTGCGTCCCATTACAAAGAGCTTGAAGAACGAAATCCTGAAAGGATTAATAAGCTTATTGCTTATCTAAACTATGTTTCCAAGAACGAAAGTAAAATCATCAATAAGACCAATTCCTCGTCTAAACTACTCGAGCTAGATTTGTTTCAACAAAAAGATGCCTTTTTCAGCTCTTATGATCAAGATAAAGAATATAGCTATATAGAGGATTTAGTCAAACTTGATATTATTCATCTTGACCGTATTCTGATCAAAAAGGAAGAACACTCACTATCTATTGATCAGACTAGTTCCGGGGAGTATCATTTAATAATTTCATTATTGGCAATTTATGCACGAATACGAGACTCCAGTTTAATCTTGATAGATGAACCAGAAATAAGTTTACATCCCAATTGGCAAATGAGATACGCCAGCTTTCTAAAAGAAATGTTCTCGAACTACAACAACTGTCACTTTATAATGACTTCTCATTCTCACTTTCTTATTTCTGATTTGGAGGGAAAAACTTCTTCTGTTATAGCAATTTCCAGACAAGGAGAATTAAATAAACTTTGTACAGAACTTTTACTTAAAAACACTTACGGATGGTCAGCAGAAGAGGTATTAATGAAAGTTTTTAAGACTGCAAGTGACCGCAACTATTATCTAGCTGAGAAAATTGGTGAAATACTTGAATTAATCTCTTCAGGTGAACGGCCAAATGTAGGCGAAATTACAGAACGTGTTAAAGAGTTAAGGAAAATTGATTTTACTGGTCTTTCGAACGAGGATCCATTAAAAGAAGTAGTTAATAAACTTTTTTCGAGAATATAGTGATGGAAAACTACTCTTTGTTAGGTATGTCATATGTGCCCGATAATTTTGAGGCGGACCTAATTGCCAATTACCCTCCACAAGTGAGTAACGATTGGGAGAAAGATAGGTATCAGGCCTATAAATCGAACTTGAAAAGGCGTACACTTTTAAATCAATATGATAAGTGTGCTTATTGTAGAAGACTAGTGGAGGCAGATGGATATTATGAGCCTTTAGAACATGTTGTCGCTAAAAGTCTTAAACCCCAATGGTTACTCGAGCCTAGAAATCTAATTGTTACTTGCAATACATGCAATAATCTTAAGAGTGATCAACAAACGTTGAATGATGACTATGTTGAGGAGGTATTTTATCCGACGACTAGTGAAGCTTTTAAAATATTTCATCCTCATTTTGATAAGTGGGCTGACCACTTGAGGTATGAAGATGATATTTTTTTGGTTGCTGTTCCAGACAGTAAGGGAATAGAGACAGTTAGAGTGTGCAAGCTTTACAGATATCATGTTATTGTAAATCGAGTAAAGGAGTTAAAGGCAGGCCAGCAAAGTCAAGCAAAGAAAATAGTGCATCGACTTAGGAATGTAGCTGTTGATTCCGTAGTTGCAAATCATTTATTTGAAGCTATCGACCATTTATTAGATCGAATGGAAGATAAAATCGGGTTTCAAAAGAACTCTGTTGTTTAAGTTGTTTGTTAAATAGGTTTCAAAGCTACTGCTTATAAAACATATCTCTATAAGGCTGCCATGGCACGAATAGGGATGGATTTATCTGTGATAATCCACCAGGTAGCATTAATTTCAACACCAGTATGCGAACTAAATGAACTTCAATTTTTAGGAAAAGAGTTTCATTATTATTTACATCCTCAAAATGATATCATAATAAAAAACTACATGAATCCAATAGTGATCGTAAAGCACCGATGACACTACCTTTTACCAGAACCGGTTATTTGAAATTCCCCTGATGCCCATGTATATTCTTGAAGATCAGTTTTATATATAGAGTAGTTATAACATATAAAAAGCAGGGAATCGTTTAGGTGATTGATAAAGGACAACAACAAATTTATTTCGCCAAGATATCCTTACTTCCGGTGAATAAATGACTATGTGAAGAATACAGCATCATAAAAAATGACAGTAATAAGAAAAATTTTAGTTCTGACATTAAATTGGAGATCGTAGAGGATTTGGAAGTGTGATTGAAGAGTTTTAGAACGGTGATAGCGGGGTTGAAGGGGTTAATTTCTGACAGATAAGAAATGCTAAACCATATATGAACTATGTCTGCAAAAATAGTTCGATAGACTGGCAGATTAAACAAAGCGTCCAAGCTAAAATGCGCACGCTGATAAAACGAATTTCGCAAAAACAAATACTCGCCTGATGATCCCGCAATAGGTAAATACATCGTATCTGGCCAAAAAATGCTGACGTAGGTGGAGTTGCTGTCTGAAGGGTGGGGAGATGAGTATTATCTAATCGAGTAATAAAAGAAAATAATAATTAAAAGATGAATAAAACAATCATTGCTATATATGGAAGGAGCAAAGAAGGTAAGTCTGAGACTATAAAAAATATTGCATCAATATTTGAGAAGCAAATTGCACATGCAACTGTGAATTATTTAATTAATAGCGGAGATATACTTGCGATTGTGACTTTGGGAAATATCAAGATTGGTTTAGAAAGCCAAGGTGATCCAAATAGTAGAATGATTAATGATAATACTATTCAGCAACTGATAAATATGGGCTGCGAAATTATTGTGTGCGCTAGTAGGACTGAAGGAATGACGGTAGCAAAAGTTGATGATTTGGCTTCTAGAAACGGCTTTAATACTTTATGGAAAAGTAGTTATTATACAAATGGATTAAACTACGGAAATGTTAATATGATAGCAGCTGAAGAAACCATAAAATTAATTCAAAGCATAATTGTAGCTAGGATTTAACTGTGTTAAGGCTGATGTTTTTACAAACTTCAAATACGCCGGATTTTTTAATGTAACATCACTACTCCATAGGCAAATGGCAAGCTCTTCAAACAGCAATTCTTTTTCCACTCAATCAAGTTACTAAACTCACCAATTAGCGGTTTGAATTTGATATTTTGGAAGGCTATTGAGGCTGTCGAAAGAGAGTTTCAGATATCAATAATTCACTTTTTAAGTACCGTAAGTACAAGAATGACAAATTACCTAAAAGTATATGAGCATGTGGTAAAGTAATAACACCTGAGATCATTAAAACATCTTTATTAAATAAATTTTATGGAACTGAGATATATATGGGTGGAAGACTATCGAGTACTTAAGAACATTGGATTCAATTTTAATCACACAGGTCAACATCTTTTTAATTATGAACAGGGCGAGTTGAAATTGCAGCCAAACAACAATAGATCTATTCTTGACTTTGGAGAAAAGATTACTTCAGTAACAGCAATAGCAGGAGAAAATGGAAGCGGTAAAAGCAGTTTGGTAGAGTTGATAATTAGGACAACAGCAACATATAGTAATGGAGGATTGTCTTACGATATGATCTTCAAAGGGATTGTTTGCTACTTTGATCATGTTTTTCACTTTAATCAAATCGTGATCAATAATAAAGAAGAATTAGAGAAAAGTGGGTATAAAGTAATCTCATTCAATGAATCTCCTTTTGAGGAAATGTCCAGAGTTTGGCATCACTCATTCCAACAAGGTGCGTTTATTTACTATTCAAATTATCTCGATTTTAGATCTTATTTGGATTTTGATAATTTAAAAAATATCTCTACTGCATTTTATTTAATAGAAGATTGGAAATACAACCCAAATTTTATTCGTCCAAATCTTACAGACACTCTTTCAAAAAGTTTTGTTGAAGAAAATGATTTGCATTCTGCAATAAGAATATTTAATGATGGACAGAGCTTTCGATGGACAAAGTTTTATGTAAACAATTCGGATCTTATACCTTTCAATCACCCCGAAGAATTTGTAATCTCACCGACATATCCCGGAAGTAACAAATGGATTAAAATTCATTGGGAAAGTCTAATTGATTCGCACCTTGATGAATGTATGGATTCAATTTTAAATGTTCTATTTCGAAAGCATTTTCCCGAGAATGAAAATGAGGATAATATTAGTATTCAAAAGGAAATCTATCACAAAGTAATTCGCCAGTTATATAGATTAAATATAGTATTGATAAAAAATCACAATAATGTAAGCCTGTCAGATCTTGAGTTGGTAGATAAATTTATATTTAATGAAGAATCAGCAAAGGATCTTTTTGTAGATTATGATATAATTGATAAATATCTAGATATATTAAAAAGATTTTTAGAATCATCATCTAAAGGTCCTCTACTATTTTCTCCTGCTCATTCCAAAAGGAATAGGGAAAATTACAGAGACTGGAGATTTTATCTAATTGAAGGAATTTTTGTTAAGGTATCCCAGCATACAATTGAAGAAGTCGGTGAATTTATTCTTCTTGAAGAAAGAATATGTAATGAAGAGAAACAATACATTAGAAGAATTTCTAATTACTATTTGTCACCTGAATTTAGTTCCGGAGAAAGTTCATTTTTAACATTTTTTTCAAGACTGTATGATGCAATAGAGATGTATGACAAAGGAAATCACAATATTAAACAACTGATTTTATTGATAGATGAAGGAGATGTAGCCTTTCACCCGTATTGGAAAAAAAAGTTTTTCAACTGGATAGTTACTTGGCTTAACAACATCAATTCAAGGTATACCTTTCAATTACTTATCACCACACATAGTCCTTATTTACTGTCAGATTTACCTTCGAATAATGTGTTGCTATTAAGGAAAAGTCAAGCCGGGACAGAGATAATTCCTGCCAGCGCTTTTTCGACGTTTGGTGCAAATATTTATGATATTTTGGCTAACAGTTTTTTCTTAAAAGATGGAAATATCGGCGAATTTGCTAAAGAAAAAGTGCAATGGGTAATTGATACATTAAACGGTTGGAGGGATTTAAAAAAGATAGTTGATGTAAATGAATTAGAAAAGCAAAAGGTATTTAAACTTATATCAATAATAGGCGATACCGTTGTTAGGAACAAGCTTTTCGAAATGTACTGGGAGATATTCTCAGATGAGTCAGCATTAAACAATGAAATTGATTCATTAAATCGTCGTATTGAAGATCTTAAAAAGCGTTTAAAATGATTGGAATAAGAGAAAATATTAAGGATTTGGATAAAATTAAAATTAAACACCTCACGTTTGTTGGAGGAAGAGTAGAACGTGTTATACAATTTTATATTGACATATTTAATCTGTTAAAGAGTATTGATCGCTTTCCGCGGACTTTAAATACTACCATCAATAAGGCTATTACAGATAGTAGAAAAAAGCATAAGTTGTTGGACTACAAGCAACTTATTAAAGTATTACTAAAGCCTAATCGTAAATATGAAAATTTAGGTCAACTTTATAAGGTTAAATATTCAGATAATCGAATTGACGCAGCAAAGAATAACATTTCTCGGACAGTTTCTAAACTTCAGTCCCTTTTAATTGTGTATAGAAAAATCCTAGCCTTAGATTTTGAGGACGATGCACCGCATACAATTCAATTTTATTCTAATTTGCAATTAGAATATGGACAAATAAATTTCCTTCTTGAAAACATATTCGACTATGACAATTGGTTTTCTAAATTGGATTTGAATGACGACTGGGGACCCTATCAATTGACAAGTGCGTTAAACCAAAATACTTGTCCTTTTTGTAATCGTCAGTATACATTTACAATCATGACAATTGATGGAGCAAAAGTAGCAAGACCTCAGCTAGATCATTTTCTACCTAAGTCACTTAACCCGTTACTTGGGCTTTCTTTTTTTAACTTAATACCATCCTGTGGTGTTTGTAACAGTAGCATTAAATCATCAAAGCCTACAAGTTTTAATACGCATTTAAACCCTTATGAGAAAAATGAGTTTAATGGGTTGATGCGTTTTTCTTATACTCCTCTCACTTATGAAGGTTCAATTGGATTAACGAGCGAAGTTGATGTGGAAATAAGATATGATGGATTGCCAACTGATAAGTTACTAGAGAAAAAAATTCAAGGGAATATTGAGATGTTTTGTTTGAATGATGTATATAAAAATCACACTGATGCTGTACAAGAAATCATTCGAAAGCGCCATATTTCTAACGACAAATACATTGAAAGTATTCAAACAATGTACAACCATTTGAATCTTAGTCTTGAAGAAACCTATAGACTAGCATATGGAAATTATTACAATGAAAAAGAGCATTTTAAAAGGCCTCTCGCTAAGTTAACAAGAGATATTGCAGTTGAACTTGGAGCCATTTTTCCATTTCCTAAGAAGTAACAAAACTAGATGTATAGTATAAAAATTTCTTTTTAAGCAAGACCGCCCCAAATCATAGATGAAAGGCATAAAATATGAAAGCACATAGTCAGATTAAAATTAAACAAACGATTTATAAATAATTGGCAACCTGTGCTGCATTCTTAGTTAATTTCCTAATGATCCTCGATGTAATCAACAACCCGGAAATAATTGTTGCTGGTGAAAGCTTGGTAAAGACACCAACCGATAAATGAAATAAGTGCAGCTGGTAAGAAATCAATGAGGATACTAGCCCATAAATCAACCTGGCATCTATACCCATCCCTCAACCATACTGCATTGAAATTACCAGGCACAATTTCACACCTTTCAAAATCTGGCAACCTATACCGCAATATTCTTCCTTTTTACAAACCTTTTACATCTCCGTTACATCTTTTTACCATTCAAAAGCAGCAGGCTAACCACCAACCGGTAGTTTCACTTTATTGATTCACCAAATCTAGCTGGTACCAATTACAACAATGGTATCATGCGACTTGCTGCAAGAAATCCCAAACACAATTTTCATCCTGACAAACTATACAATGACAAGAATATTTTTATCCATTTCACTTTGCTTTAGCTTATGCCATTCATGGGCACAAACAATTTATTCCAAAGAAATTCAGGATCAAATAAACGCTGTAGAAAACAACCTGTTTGGCCGGGTAATCCTGGATGGAAAGGCGGATAAGATTGCTGACCGTATGGCTTATTATAAAGTAAAGGGGCTAAGTATTGCGGTTGTTAATAACTATCAACTGGTTTGGGCTAAAGGGTATGGCTGGGCAGATGAAAAAGAAAAACTACCAGTAACAACTGCCACTTTATTTAAGCCAGGTTCAATTAGTAAATCGCTAAATGCGGTTGGTGTTTTAAAATTAGCACAGAACAATCAATTGAATATTTACCAAGACATCAATGAATATTTGCAATCCTGGAAATTTCCTTACGACAGCTTTTCAAAAGGCAAGAAAATAACAACCGCCAACTTGTTAAGCCATACGGCTGGTTTATCTGTTTACGGTGGTTTTCCTGGCTATGATGCAACCGGTAAAATTCCTACGATACCACAAATTTTGGACGGTGCAGCACCAGCCAACACACCTGCCGTACGTTCGTTATTTGAGCCCGGGTTACAATTTCAATATTCAGGCGGAGGCACCATTATCTCTCAACTTATTATTACAGATTTAACCAAACAGCGGTATGAGCAATTTATGTTTGATAGTGTGCTAAAACCACTTGGAATGACAAATAGCTTTTATTCAGCAGCACCACCCAAAAAAAACGAGCTGAAGAAATATGCCATGGGTTATACAAAAGAAGGGACAAAAGTGCAATCCACCTTTAATGTATATCCCGAACAAGCACCACTTGGATTATGGACTACACCCACCGACCTAAGCAAATTCATGATTGAAACACAATTGGCCTACCAGGGAAAATCTTCGAAAGTTTTAAATCAACAAATGGCAGGTTTGCTACTCACACCTTATATTGATAATTCAGCAACAATGGGTGCCTTTATTGGCGATAGAAATGGAGAGAAATATTTTTTTCACGATGCAGGAAATGAAGGTTACCGTGGTTTGTATTACGGAAGTGTGGAAGGTGGAAATGGGGTAGTGGTATTTGTAAATTCAGATGAAGGAAATATTATCCTGGAGTTATTAAACAGTGTAGCATCCGTTTACAACTGGAAAGGTTTTGACAAACCCAGGAATATAAATACGGTAATGGTTCCCGAGGCTATTACTCAAAAATACATTGGTGTTTATTTGTATGAAGGAAAGCTGGCAGCAATAACTAAAGAAAAAGATGGTTTGGTTTATTGGGCAGACGGGCAAACTTGCAAGATGTATTTTACCTCGCAAAGTGATTTTATAAATATCGAGTTCGCAAGCGAAAAATCGTTCATAACGGATGCTTCAGGAAATGTAACAGGTTATGCAAGAAAACTCAATGGCGAACTAAAGCCGCCGGCAACTATAATTAAGTGCGTAGATTCCATTAAAGCAAACCAGGGAGAGTTGAATAATTTTGGTTGGCACTTATTAGAAACCAAAAGATTTGCCAATGCTATTTTATATTTAAAAAGAGCAACCGTACTTGAACCGAATGATTATAGTGCAATAAACAACCTGGCACATGCTTATTTGTTCAATAACAATTATGAGAGAGCAATAAAATGCTACCAGGATTTTATTTCAAAAGCACCTAACGATCAAGCAGCTCAAAAGAAATTGATAAAAGATGATTTTGACTATTTTCTGAAAACTGGCCTTGATAAAACCTTGATAGCAAAGGCTGGTTCGGAGTTAAAACTTTGATGCAGGAGTTAAATACAAAATGCAAACCACGAATCGCACAAAGAAAATGCAGCACAGAAGGCTAATACAAAACGCAAACCACGGAGGGCACAAAGAAAAGGCAGCACAGAGTACACTGAGAAATACAAGGCATCCAATTCACGAGAAGCCTCCGTGCTCTCTGTGTGTATTCCTCCGTGTCCTCTGTGGT
>JAZKGP010000033.1:0-47209 GCA_040385845.1 Bacteroidota bacterium
GTTTGTGGTGTGACGCCGTAAATAGTATTGATGATAAAACAAGCTGCATTCAATCTTTCAAGAGGCGTTTTATCGTCCCAATGACTTACATGATCATCCGCTTCTTCAAAAGTTTGACCTGTTAGTACAGACCGATCCATTTTATATTCTTTCTCTGCCATCAGCCTGCATTTAAATAGTTTAAAATGGCATTCGCACCGTTCTTGCCCGCCTGAACAGCATCCACTACTTCTTTACCACCATTTACCGCATCACCACCGGCAAATACACCAGGAATATTGGTGGCCATGTTACCCGAGACTTTTAATTTTCCTCCCAAATTTTCTAACCCGCTTGCATCCACCAAACCCTTAAATGGTACCTGGCCAGCCGCTTTTATTACCATATCAACTTCCAGTATAAATGTTTCCCCGGTATCTACCGGCGATCGACGGCCACTTGCATCGGGCGCACCTAATTGCATGATGCTGCAGAGAAGTGCGGTCACTTTTCCATCCTGTCCTATAACCTCTTTAGGCGCAGCCAGCCAGATTATATTGCATCCATCCAATTTTGCAAGATCTAATTCTACATCAGTACAGGGCTTTTCATCATACGAGCGGCGGTACACAATAGTCACTTCATTTGCGCCTAATCGTTTTGCCTGTGTAGCCGCGTCAATAGCAGTCATTCCCAGTCCAATAACTGCTACCCTGTTACCCACCGGCACATTTGAATAACCTTTTGTTCGAATATCATATATAAAACCAATGGCATCTATTACGCCTTCGAGATTCTCACCGGGTATATCTAAAGTCCTGGCAATACCAACTCCAAATGCCAGGTAAACCGCATCGTATTTTTCGCGGAGGTCTTCCAGCATTACTTCCTTTCCGAGTTCCTCGTCATACTTAATTTCGATACCACCTAGTGAAGTGATGTAGTCTACTTCGTCTTCACAAAACTGGGGTGTTACCTTGTATGCTGCAATGCCGTAAGTCATTAAACCACCTCCCCGTTTTTCTCTCTCGTAAATAGTAACATCAATGCCTTCACGACTTAATACATGCGCACAACTTAAACCCGCCGGACCCGCACCTACTATGGCTACTTTTTTTCCTGTCGATGGCTTTCTTTCAAATAATTGCCACTGCTTTTCCATCGCCATATCTGTACTGTATCGTTGCAGTTTTGCAATGTGAATAGGCGTTTCTTCCATCAGGTTGTAAACACAGCTTCCTTCACATAACTTCTCAACGGGGCACACCTTGCTGCAACCGGCTCCCATAATGTTTGACAGAAAAATGGTGTGTGCACTTCCTTTTACATTATCGGTTGTTATTTGTTTTATGAACTTTGGAACATTGATACTGGTTGGACAACTTTTGGTACATGGTGCGTCATAACAAAACAGGCAACGGTTTGCTTCAACCAATGCAGCTTCTTTTGTTTCAAATGGCGGATGTAGATCCCCGAAATTTTCCGAGTACTGTTCTTTTGTTAACCTTCCAGCTTTCAATCCCATTTGAAAATAAAATTTATCGTATCTCCTAAACCGGGAATACAAACACTAAGATCGAACTTGTTATTGATTATTGGATGGCTTTACAAAACCTTTAAAAAGCCGTGACTAAGCTGCCACTATTTCACCATAAGTTTCCGGTCGCCTGTCGCGAAAAAACTGCCATTTACTTCTCACCTCATCAATCAGTTCCAGGTCAAATTCGGCTACGAGTAATTCGTCCCTGTCTTCGCTGGCTTCCGCTATAATTTGGCCTTTAGGATCAACAAAATAAGAGGTGCCATAAAAGCGACCGAGATTCCAGGGTGCTTCAGTTCCTACCCTGTTAATACATCCCATAAAATAGCCGTTGGCAATTGCATGTGCAGGCTGTTCCAGTTTCCAGAGATATTGTGATTGTCCAACGGTTGTGGCCGAAGGATTGTACACAATTTCGGCGCCATTTAACCCCAGGCAACGGGCCCCATCGGGAAAATGCCGGTCGTAACAAATGTAAACGCCAACTTTCGCATACCTGGTTTGAAAAACAGGATACCCAAGGTTTCCCGGCTTAAAGAAGAATTTTTCCCAAAAACCTCCTGTATGAGGAATATGATTTTTACGGTATTTGCCCAGGTAAGTTCCGTCGGCGTCTATTACTGCTGCGGTGTTGTACATAACACCGGCCTGTTCTTTTTCGTAAACAGGCACGATGATGACCATATTATATTTTCTTGCATACCCGGCCATTAAATCGGTTGTTGGACCGGGAACAGTTTCTGCCGAAGCATACCATTTTGCATCCTGGCCCGGGCAGAAATAAGGTGTATTAAATATCTCCTGCAAGCACAAAATTTGTACACCCTGCTCACCTGCTTCATCAATAAACGGAAGATGTTTTTGAAGCATAGCTTCCTTTATTTCAGCAATTGATCCTTGTCCTTCCGAAATTGGAAGACTCATTTGAATAAGACCAGACTTAATGACTCTTGGCATCCTAAATGATTTTGTTTGAATGTAAGCTTTTCCTCCAATTGTCTTTTCAGTACTATAATTCGGCAGGGAATTAGTTTCAAATTAATTTCAGGCTTACCAGGCCAACTCTTATTATCTTATTGGAAATATGATCAGTTTGAAGCTGGTTATAAAGAATTTCCCATTCTTACATACAAGATCTACTTCTCTGACACATTCATTCTGGCGTTGTATTTTTTTCTGATATACCTATAGAAAAGAAAAAGAGATGTAATGAAATGATACCTCTTTATTTCCCCGGTATTCAACCATTTAACAACATCGAAATGAAAATACCAGGCGTGGTCATGTTGTATAAGATCTGCTACTTCTTTTTCATTTTCGTATTCTTTAAAAAATACTACTTCCCTGGCTGCGTTTTTCCTGGAAGAAAAAAAAACTTTATTTCTATAAGGCAATCTTAAGAACCGTGTCAGTAGGTCGGGAGTAAAATAATCTTTATCTGACCCTATTACAAACAGGTTGTTATAATTTACCCTCTTCGCCCTGGTAGTCCATTTATTCTTTGCTTCACTAAAGTCATTATAATGTACAAAATGGAGTTCAATATCACTTATTGTACCCACAGGATATTCTTTAGGTACAGTATCGTATTTTGATTGATATGAAAATGTAATATCTGTGCTTAAATAGTATTCCAGTCTCTCAAGAAACGCTATATAATCAGGTGCATTGAAATATAAATTGATAGTTGGTGTATTGAACTTTAGTTTGAGATCATGCAGAATGATTCCACCGATACAATTATTACATAGGATCGTAAAGTTCTTGTTTTTTAATTTTCTTGCATTCCTATCTAAAAAAAATTTTATAAATGAAATATCCGTTAACATATTTATTCATTTAGGGTTAAGAGTCAATCAAAAACTAAAAGCTGATAGGTTCATCGCTTTTCAAATTAAGTTTTTGAAGTTCATGTTTCTGAATCATTTATTCCAGCCGTCATGTATTCGAAAACACGCTGTATTATTTTGACAATAATTTAAATGAAACCAGTTACCTTATTTCTTTTTACAAACTGACCATTCCCTTTTTCCACCAAACAAGATGCCTGGTCTATCACTATCTTTCCTCTTAATAAAACAGTTTCAACTTTACCAGTTAGTTCCCAACCCTCGTACCCACTGTAATCTACATTCATGTGATGGGTTGATGACGAAAGCACGTGTTGCTTAACCGGATCAAGTAGTACGATATCTGCATCACTACCAATAGCGATAGTTCCTTTTTTCGGAAACATCCCGAAGATCTTAGCGGCATTTGTACATGCCACTTCCACAAATTTATTAAGTGAAATCCTTCCCTTGTTTACCCCTTCACTAAACAACAATTCCATCCTGTTTTCAATTGCAGGATGGCCATTCGGAATTTTTGAAAAATCATCTTTGCCCATTAATTTTTGCTGCCACATAAAAGGGCAATGATCGGTGGCGACAACATTTACCAAACCCTGGTTGATGCCTGCCCATAACGTTTCCTGGTCTTTTTTTTCACGCAGCGGTGGACTCATTACCCATTTGGCTCCTTCAAAATTTTGTTCGTATAAACTGGCATCCAATAAAAGATATTGAATACAGGTTTCAACAAAAACTTTTTGATTTCTTTTAGTAGCATTTCTCACAGCATTTAATGCGCCTTCGCATGTAAGGTGAACGATATAACCGGGGCAACCAGTGTATTCGGCCATATCGGCAAAGCGGCCGCTGGCTTCGGCTTCTGTTACTTCGGGTTGCGATAAATAATGATATAACGGAGACAGCTTTCCTTCGCTTCTATGTTTAGCAATCAGGTAGTCGATCATGTCTCCATTCGTAGCATGCACATTAATTAATCCGCCTTGCTTTTTCACTTCCTGCATCAGGCCAATCATCTGGCGGTCATCTATCATCAGGGCACCTTTATATGCCATAAAAGTTTTGAAAGAAGTGATACCTTCAACTTCAATCATTGTTTTAATTTCCTGCCTGGTACTGTCGTTAAAATCTGTAACTGCCATGTGAAAACTATAGTCTCCAACAGTTGTTCCTGTGGCGCGGCTCTTCCATTCATCCAATGCCTCCTGCAAAGAATGTCCTTGTTTTTGCAGCACAAAGTCGATCACCGTTGTAGTACCGCCGAACAAGGCAGCCCGGGTACCTGTTTCATAGTTGTCGCTGGAAAAAGTACCCATAAATGGCATATCAAGATGCACATGCGGATCAACACCTCCCGGCATAACTAACAGACCCGTTGCGTCAACTTCTTTATCAGCAATTACTTGTAAATTTTTCCCTATTGCAGTAACAATCTCACCTTCTATGAAAACATCTGCGATATAATCATCTGTAGCAGTAATAACCCGTCCATTTTTTATTAATACGCTCATGGAAAAAGTCTTAAGTTTTAGATTGACGTCTATTTATCATCATTATCCAGTAAACAACACCACTTACCAGGAAACCGACAAACCAGGCATAATTGTATAAATGATTTACCCACTGCGGCAGAATATCAGCCGGCAACATTTTTATGGTTACAAAAAACCCGGGCACGTTTGGCAATATACCTAGTAAAAGGGCAATAACAGCAGCCGGATTAAAGCCTTTGCTATAACTATAAATTCCGTTGGCCTGGTAAAGAGCAGCAGTATGTAATACTTTTTTCCGGATGAAATAATAATCAGCGATCATAATACCACCAACAGGACCAAGCAGGCTGGAGTAACCCACCAGCCAGGTGAAAATATATCCGCCTGGATCTGCAATTAATTTCCAAGGGAAAATAAAAATGCCAATGACGCCGGTAATTAAGCCGCCAATTCTGAAATTTATTTTTGATGGGGCAAGGTTCGCAAAATCATTAGCCGGGCTTACAATGTTTGCTGCAATATTGGTAGCCAGTGTTGAAATGGCCACCGCAATCATGGCAAGGCTTACCAGAATTTTGCTATCAAATTTGCCAGCCAGCACCAAAGGGTCCCAAATGGTAGTTCCATAAATGATAGTAGTGGCGGAGGTAACTACAACACCTATGAAAGAAAATAAAGTCATAGACGGTGGCAGCCCGATAATTTGCCCTGTTACCTGTGCTTTCTGGCTGATGGCATAGCGCGTAAAGTCGGGAATATTCAGGCTAAGGGTTGCCCAAAAACCTACCATGCCGGTAAGTGCGGGAAAGAAGAATGCAAAGAAAGCCGCAGTACTGGTGAATTTCGATGGCTGTTCAAGTATCGGGCCTAACCCATTACCAGCATCAATGGCCCAAAACAACAATGCCAGCGCCGCAATAGGTAAAAAAAAGGCTTTAAAAACCAAAAGCTTCCTGATGCTTTCCACCCCAAGCCAAACCACGTACATATTCAGGAACCAGAATAATAAAAAGCAAATTGCCGGCCCGGTTTCTAAACCCCATGAGGAAGGAAAAATTTGAGGCATAGTGGCCATGGCAGGAAACCATAAACGCAACATTTGAAAAATTGCAAAACCACCAATCCAGGTTTGAATCCCGAACCATCCGCAGGCCACTATCGCCCTCAGCAATGCAGGTATATTGGCTCCTTTTGTGCCAAAACTGGCCCGGGCAAATACAGGAAAAGGAATGCCATATTTTGCTCCTGCATGTCCATTCAAAATCATAGGAAGCAGCACAACCGTATTTCCGAGAAAGATGGTGAGAATGGCCTGCCACCAGTTCATTCCTCCTTCTATCAGGGAACTTGCCAGCATATAAGTCGGTATACACAAACTCATGCTGATCCATAATGCCGCATAATTCCAGGTACCCCAGGTTCTTTTACCCGGAGGTACCGGTGCAAGATCGTCGCTGTAAAGAGCATTAGAATGCGGTTCTATACTGGAATGAGATTCGGCTACATCAAGATTACCGGTCACATTTTCTAAATCACGATCACGCATTGGAACAAAGTTGATAGGAAGTAAAATATTGATTTTTTCTAAACTCCTCTGCTCTAACTGCTCCTTGAAAATGCACCAGTTCAGGTTACATATTCATCTGCTATATTAAGTGCTTCGCTTATAATTGCCAAACCTTCATCTATCTCCTGCCTGGTAATACAAAGTGGAGGAGCAATGAAAATGTAACTCCACCTTACGAACGTATACATCCCAAGTGCTTTTATTTTAGCAGCCACTTTATTCATGATCAGCATTTCATCTGGTTTGGCATTAAAGGGCGCCATCGGCTCTTTCGTTTGCCTGTTTTTAACCAGTTCGAGGCATCCCAGTAAACCTGTGTTCCTCCAGTCGCCAATGCTTGGATGTTTTTGCCTTAATAATGCAACCTGTTGATTCATGTATTCACCCATTTTCACCGCATTTTCAACGAGGTTTTCATCTTCATACACTTTGATTGTTTCCAGGGCTGCCGCACAACAAACAGGATGTGCTGAATAGGTAAGACCCAATGCCAACACAGTGTCATCGTACCGGGCTGCAATTTTATCCGAAACCATCAGGCATCCAAAAGGCAGGTAACCTGCTGTAAGGCCCTTTGCCATTGCAATCATATCCGGAACTATGCCGTGGTTTTCGAAGCCAAACCATTTCCCGGTACGGCCAAAGCCACTCATCACTTCATCCATTATTAACAGGATGCCATGCCTGTTGCAAATCTCTCTTACTGCAGACAAGTATCCGACCGGGTATTGCAGGCAACCGGACGAACCCGATTCGCCCTCCAATAAAATAGCGGCGATGTTTGCAGGTCCTTCGTAGGCAATCATCCTTTCGAGCTGGCTTACCGAGTCGGTCAGCAAGCTGGCTTCGTCGTGGTTCCAACGATATGAATACGGTAATTCAAAGTGGATAAAATTGGCAGGTTGCTGGCTATCAGCAGGCAACTTTCTTGGATCACCACTGGCAGCCATGGCCCCTATGGAAGACCCATGGTATGATTGATAACGGGTAAGAATTTTATGACGCCCGGTATAGAGCCTGGCTAGTTTTATAGCGTTTTCAATAGAAGTAGCGCCGCACAAGGTGAAGAAAGCTTTATTTAAATCACCGGGGCAAATTTCAGCCAGTTTTTTCCCCAGGTCTCCTCTTGCTTTGGTAACACAGGATGGAGTTACATAGGCGATCTGCTCCATTTGGCTTGCTACCGCCCTGGTAATTCGCTGGTTGCCATGCCCGATATTTACGTTCATCAGGCCGCTGGAAAAATCGATATACCGGCGATCTTCATAATCATACAGGTAAACACCTTTTCCGTATTTTACAGCAATGGGTTGCTGCCCTTTCTGTTTGCTCCAGCTAAATAATGTATAATCCAGGTTGTCGCGGATAATGGAAGAACCTTCATCCTGTATGACAACTGCAGATTTATCAAAAAATTCAAAACCTGCCATATTAGTTTGAGGATTTGCGCTCATGCTCTTTATAGTTTAATTGTTTAAGGGTTTGCAAATTAACTCATCCAGTTCACGCCGGCTTCGGGGTTCCATTTGGTAGTACTTTTTTTCAATTTTGTCCAAAATTCAATGGAACTTTTGCCCGTAATATCTCCCACGCCAAACTTGCTTTCATTCCATCCTCCAAAGGAAAACGGTTCCCGCGGAACGGGCACGCCAACATTCACCCCAATCATTCCGGCACTTGCCCTATCAATTATATACCTCGCCATTCCACCATTTTGGGTAAAAACGCTTGCGGCATTTCCATAGGGATTTGAATTTTCAATTGTAATTGCTTCATCAACGGTATTAGTACGCATAATGCTGATTACCGGGCCAAATAATTCTTCTGTGGCCACCGACATCCCGGGTTTTACATAATCAATTACAGTAGGACCCACATAGGTTCCACCTTCTTTGCCTTCTACTTCTGCTCCCCGACCATCCAGTAAGATGGTAGCGCCATCTGCCTCGGCCTCCGCAATAAAAGCCTCAATTCGCTGCTTGGAAGCTTTGTTAATAACTGCTCCCAAATTTTTTCCGGGAATAATGTTTTTTGCTTCTTCTACAATCTTTGAAATAATATGATCGGCATCGCCTACAGCCACCATGGCAGAAGCCGCCATACAGCGCTGGCCTGCACATCCGCTCATACTTGCTACCACATTAGCAGCAGTCATATCAGCTTTTGCATCGGGCAACACTATCAGGTGATTTTTTGCACCTCCCAATGCCAAACACCTTTTATAATGATGCGTAGCAAGGCGGTACACTGATTTTGCGATCCTGGTTGAACCCACAAAGGAAACAGCTTCAATTTCCTGGTGGCTGCAAATCATTTCCGCAATCGAAGCGTCACCGTGAACGAGGTTAAGTACGCCATCTGGCAGGCCGGCTTCTTTAAGCAGCGAAACGAGTTTTCCCACGCTTAAGGGCACTTTTTCCGAAGGTTTCATCACCATACAATTGCCCAGCGCAATTGCATTAGGGATAGTCCAGTTGGGTACCATCGCCGGAAAATTAAAAGGAACAATGGATGCTACTACCCCCAGGGCTACATGCTCCGTTCGACATTCGACCCCGCGACTTACTTCCAGTACTTCCCCCGTTACTAATTGTGGAAGTGAGGTAGCAAATTCGGCTAATTCAATACATTTTTCTATTTCTGCCACGGCTTCACTATAGGTTTTTCCATTCTCTTCACTTACCAATGCAGCCAGGCTTTCGATATTCTTTTGCAGCAAATATTTATACCTGAAGAATACCTGGACCCTATCTTTAATTGGTGTTCTACTCCAGGAGGGAAACGCTTTTTTAGCTGCCTCAACAGCATCATCCAGGTCTTTTGCACCGGATAACGGCACTGTTGATAATAAATTTCCATCCAATGGAGAAATAACTTCCATTTTCGCATCACCAGAACTTGTAACAAACTGTCCGCCAATAAAATTCTGAACCGGGGAGTATTTCATATAACCAGCTAATTATTAATGCAAAATTTGCAGTAATTTATTGTAAATTGAGATAAACAGTAAAAAAAGTTCTTACTTATTAGCAGTATTTATAATTTCTGCACCAAATTGCGCCTTCACAATTTTATGGAAAAACAACACTCGCTGGATAATCTTGATTTTGATATTCTCTCCTGTCTTCAAACCGATGGCAGAATGTCCTTTACTGTTATTGCAGAAAAATTAAATGTATCAATAGGAACCATCCGTTCGCGTTTTAATAAATTACTGGAAGAAGGAACAATCAGTATCGTGGGCAGGGTAGATCCCGATAAAGCTGGTTTTCACTCCTATGCACATATTGCGATTTACATCAGGCCGGCCACTTTAAAAGAACAAATTGCTGCTTCTATTGCACAAATGCCCGAGGTAAGTTTCTTAGCGGGAACCTCTGGCGAATACGACCTTGAGGTTGATGTAATGTGCCGCGATAATGATCACCTGGTGGAATTTATTAACGAGATATCAAAACTTGAAGGTGTTTTTCAAACTAAGACTACGCTGTATTTCAAAGTGTATAAATATGCGCAGCCTGATCTTAAACTCGTAAAAAACGAGAACAAAGGCAATTGATTCCTGAAATTTTTTGGTCCGGTCTTTATAGATTTAGCGCATTCCAAAGCACATCGGCCATAACGTTTGTTTCAAAATTCTTTTTAAAAAGCCCTTTTTTATCATACACATAAATACCCGGCAAACTTCGAAGTTCATAGAACTGTCCCATTGAAAAATTAGGATCATGTGCCAGGGTAATATTTTGAAAACGCTGGATCGCATAAGTTGTGGCAAACTCCTTTATTTCTGTGATAGGATAAGAAGAAACCATCAGAAATTTTACATTTTTGAATTCGTTCATATGGCTGGTGATCTCTTCGGCCTGGTGCTGGCAATGGCTGCAGGTAGGACTGAAATAAATGACTACAAGCGGCTGATTTTTCGCCAATACACTGATCGAATTAAAACGGCTGCTATCCAATGCCATTAATGGGAAAGCAGGAAAGCTTGTGTAGGTTTTATAAGTAATGGAAGCTTTTTTTGTACTATCCTGTGAACGGGCATTTAAACAAATAAAAATTGCCAGGAAAAGGGCCAGATATTTCATAGGGGCAAATTAAATCGCAGGAATGATTTTCAAACAAATCGGCTGTTAAAAACTTGCCTGAACAGAATAAATCCTATAGCCGCCCTACTTAGTACCACTTTACTATATTTGCCGCCCGCATTGTAAATACATAACGGAAGCTGCTTGTAGGGCAGCTGCATTTTTTTCAATTTAGATTTCATTTTTATAAATCAAATAAACAATGGCAAGTACTTCAGACATCAGCCGTGGCCTCATTATTAAATTGGAAGGCAGCCTGTATAAGGTGGTTGATTTTGGCGAAAATAAAACCGCTCGTGCAGCAGCCAAGGTATGGGCTAAATTAACCGGGGTTGATAATAACCGTAGTATTGAAAAAACCTGGAACAGTGGTGACACTTTATACCCGGTAAGGGTTGAACGTCATGCCTACCAGTTTTTGTATAAAGATGACAGTGGCTACAATTTTATGAACAATGAAACTTTTGAACAGATAGTGGTCCAGGAAGTTTTAATTGATGCACCGCAGTTTTTGAAAGACGGACAGGAAGTAAGTGTTTTGGTAAATACTGAAACGGACTCACCTATGGCCGTAGAATTACCTGATAAAATAGTGTTATTGGTTACTTACAGCGAACCGGGTATGAAAGGTGACACCGCTACCCGTACCTTAAAACCTGCAAAAGTAGAAACAGGCGCCAACGTAAACGTTCCGCTGTTTGTAAATGAAGGAGAACTAATCCGCGTGAATACTAAAACAGGCGAGTATGTTGAACGAGTTAAAGAAGGCAATCATTAAGAAATGAATTTGTAACCTCCGGCAAAATGCGGAGGTTATTTTATACCCGGATTTGCCCATTTTACAGGTGAATTCGCCAATATTTATTGAAAAACCGGTCCGTTTTGCATAAAAATTGAAAAAACCGGTTATTTATAGTCTGGTGTCTGTCATCTTTAATACATACTTTAGCCGCCCGTCTTTTTTAATTTTTTTACAGCAATATTTATCATTTAACCTATTGCGTTATGGATATCAAGCAAGTTCAGGAATTGGTCAAGATCATCAATAAAACCAATATTTCCGAAATCAGCATCGAAGAGGAAGGTCTTAAAATTACCATCAAACAGAAAGAAGATGCAGTTCAGGCTGTTTACAGCACCGCTCCCGCACAGCAGTATTACACGCAGCCTGCAGCTCCGGCACCTGCGTCTGCTCCTCCCACCTCTGCCCCGGTTCCGCCAAAAGCAACTGAGCCTGCAAAAAATGAAAACTACCTGACCATTAAAAGCCCGATGATCGGAACATTTTACAGGAGTTCGGCACCGGATAAACCCATGTTTGTAAATGTAGGTGACGAAGTAGATAATGGCAAAGTGGTTTGCATTATAGAAGCGATGAAATTATTTAATGAAATTGAAAGCGAGATCAAAGGCAAGATTGTAAAAGTACTGGTTGAAGATGCCAGCCCCGTAGAATACGATCAGCCGCTGTTTTTGGTAGAACCGTAAGAAAAATGTGATAATTCGATGATGTGATAATGTGATAATTAAAACAAATGATTTCATTTTTATGAAACAAGAATTAATTGACAGCAATCCAATATTGAAATTATCTTTTGATTTCTCCTTAGCCATTATTGAATATTCTGAATTACTTGAATCACTAAGACGTTTCAATTTATCCAACCAACTTTTTAGATCAGGCACTTCTATAGGTGCTAATGCTATGGAGGCACAGAATGCCGAAAGCAAGGCGGATTTTATTCATAAAATGAAAATCGCAGCTAAAGAAAGTGAAGAAACTCAGTATTGGCTGTTAATTTGTAGACATGCCAAAAACTATCCTGATTGTGAAGTGTTGATCGACAAACTTGAAGCAATAAGCAAAATTCTAAGCAAAATATTACAGTCTTCAAAAAAGAATAATCCATTGAGTTTCATGAAAGCTTCTATATCATTTTTTGTTTTAAACTTACTGTTGCACAAATAATTGCTACAATAAATTCCCACTTAATTGGATTTAGTGCTGTTTCGAGGTAAGATGTATTTCATTATCACATCATCACACTATCACATTATCAAATTGTTCAACCATGTTTAAAAAAATTCTCATAGCCAACCGTGGCGAAATTGCTTTAAGAATAATCAGGACTTGCCGTGAAATGGGCATCGGAACGGTAGCCGTTTATTCTACTGCCGATAAAGATTCGCTGCATGTAAAATTTGCAGATGAAGCTGTATGTATAGGCAAGGCCCAAAGCAGTGACAGCTATTTGAATATTCCCCGCCTGATTGCAGCGGCAGAAATTACTAATGCAGATGCCATTCACCCGGGTTATGGATTCCTGGCGGAAAATGCGCTGTTTGCTGAGATCTGTGGTCAGAATGGATTAAAGTTTATTGGGCCAACTCCTTCTCAAATACGGGGGATGGGCGATAAAATGACTGCGAAAGAAACCATGATAAAAGCAGGTGTTCCTGTTATTCCCGGTAGTAAGGCCTTACTCGAAAGTTTGGAAGAAGCCAAAGCTTCCGGTATTGAAATGGGATTTCCTGTGATACTTAAAGCGACAGCTGGTGGTGGTGGAAAAGGCATGCGGGTAGTTTGGCAGGATAGTGAAATGGAGAAAGCTTATACCACGGCAAAGGCCGAAGCACTGGCATCGTTTAAAAACGATGGGGTGTACATGGAAAAATTTGTAGAGGAGCCACGCCATATTGAAATTCAGATTGCCGGTGACCAATATGGTACTGTGTGCCATATGAGCGAAAGAGATTGCAGCATTCAGCGCAGGCACCAGAAACTGGTAGAAGAAAGTCCTTCGCCTTTTATGACGCCGGAACTAAGATTTGCCATGGGCGAAGCTGCTAAAAAAGCGGCTTCTGCCATTGGATATGAAGGTGTGGGAACAGTAGAATTTTTAGTTGATAAGCATCGCAATTTCTTCTTTATGGAAATGAACACCCGTATACAGGTGGAGCATTGCGTAACGGAAGAAGTTATCAATTTTGATTTGATCAAAGAACAGATAAAAATTGCAGCAGGTGTTCGCATTAGTGGTCGTGATTATGAACCAACCATGCATGCCATAGAATGCCGCATCAATGCAGAAGATCCATTCAACGATTTCAGGCCGAGCCCGGGAAAAATTACGGTATTACATGTACCGGGCGGTCATGGTGTTAGGGTCGACAGCCATGTATATTCCGGCTACACCATACCTCCTTATTACGATAGCATGATCGGTAAACTAATTGCTATTGCCCGTACAAGGGAAGAAGCAATAGACACGATGTATCGTGCCTTGAGCGAGTACATTATTGAAGGTGTGAAAACCACTATCCCCTTTCATCTTAAACTAATGAAAAATGAAAAGTTCCAGGAAGGAGATTTCAATACCAAATTTTTAGAGACCTATGATATTATGAAGTAACCTTATGATATTTCTAAAAGGCATTCTATACAAAATATAGGATGCTTTTTTATTTAGTGCTGCCTGGTAATAATTGATTTATGATGGCACTTATTTCAGCTGCCTTATTCCAAACCATAAAATGATCACCACCTTTAATCCAGTAATCAGGCTTTACTTTTCGGGGTGTAAGTAACCGGTCAGCCGAGCCATGAATATGTACAATGTTTCCGGGCGAACCTGCTTTCCATCTTAAGATAATTTGAATAGATTTTTTTATAAGGGGCAGGTCATTTTCCGATAACATCAGCCGTTTAAGCATTAATTCTTCGTTTTTACTTTTAGGGTCAAATACAAAACGGTTCAGCCTGTTATTTCTCAAAATAAACTGGTATGGAACCGCTTTATAAATTTTTGTAGCTGCAGCCAAACGCAATAAAGATGGGAATTCAACCGGGCTTTTACAACTGGAAATAAGAATGGTTTTTTCTATTACCAGGCCTGGATCCAGCATAGAACCAGGTTTGCTTATGATGCCATTTTTTTGCTCCTGGTAACATCTTTCAATTTCACTGGCAAGCATGCCCCCAAAAGAAACTCCTATTAAAGTAACTGTTGGATGATTGATTTGCCGGGCGAGTTTCAGGGCATAAGTACGCATGGTATCTCCTGGAGCTGGAAGCTCCCATTCAATAAAATGGAGTTCAGTGGCGCGTAGATCTAATTTTTGGAATATGCGTTTGTCAGCTCCCAGGCCACTTATGCAATAAATATGATTCATAATTTCCGGACTGTCAATAACAGGATGATGCGTTACACTTGCTAATACCAACCTGTAAGATGCAAATTACTGGACCTGATTTAAAATTAAAGTACCAGTTTACCTAAAGAAGCGTAAAATCTCAGGTTGAGCTACTATAAATTGAATTTCTTTGAAAATTGGCACGGAGATTGTACTTGACTCAGCATTAAACCTGTTAGGTAATTACCGGAAAATCCATTTAATCTTATCCTATGAAAAATTACAGAATTGTAACAGACTCTTTTTCAGGTTACGAAGCCCAGGTTCGATATACTTTATTACCATTTGTTTGGTTCCAGCTAAATGATCATTCAGGAGTTAATACCTGGAATACGCCTCAGCAAGCCATGGAGTTTATCCAACAAATAAAGGCGGGCACCTATGTAAAAGCGAAAGGAACGCAAAGTAATATTTGGGGTGATTGCCAGAAAGAAGTTAAGTCTTTATTGAGTGCCAACAAATTTTCTTCAAACAGGGAAGTAATATGGCAACAAAGTTTAATGCCGGAATTAAATTCCTGCATGTTGCAACCCGCGTATTAAGCAGGTCGCACTTTTAAAATGCACACCAGTGTTTTTCGTTAATAAATATTGAGACAAAGAAGCTTCTTTAACAGGAAGCTTTTTTGTTTGGTACAAGTCTGGTGTGTTTTAATGTGATAAACTGGTTAACTAAACAGGAACTCAATATCATCCATTCCAAGCGATTTTACAAAGCCTTCTTCTCCCCCAACCAGGTCATCGGCCAATTGCTTTTTCCGTTCCTGCAATTTTATTATTTTCTCTTCGATGGTGTCCTTACAAATCATTTTGTAGGCAAATACATTTTTTGTTTGGCCGATACGGTGCGTTCGGTCGATAGCCTGCTGCTGAACTGCTGTATTCCACCAGGGATCAAACAGGAAAACATAATCCGCCGCTGTTAAATTCAAGCCTGCATTTCCTGCCTTAAGACTTATCAGGAACACCCGTTCCTTACTATCATCTTTTTGGAAATTATTTACTAATTCCTGGCGAAGTTCCATTGGTGTGCTTCCATCCAGCCTGCAGCTTACAATCTGGTGTTTCTTAAAACTTTCTTCCAGCAAATCGAGCATAGATGTGAACTGTGAAAATACCAGTGCTTTGTGCCCAACAATTATATTTTGTAATTCAGCCACCAGGATATCTGTTTTCACCGAATCATAGGTAAAAAGATCTTCATCTTTTACCAATGCACAACTGTTGCAAACCTGCCTTAATTTAAGCATTCCATTAATAACACTCAATTTGCCACTGCCTAACCCTTTCTCTTTTATATCTAAAAAAATACTACTGCGTACTTTTTCTTTGATCGATTCATAGGCCGCCCATTGATCGGCTCCCATCTGGCACCATAATACCGATTCGATTTTATCAGGCAAATCGGAAGCTACCTGTTCTTTTGTTCGTCGTAAAATAAATGGCGCCGTTAATCTTTGCAAGGTTTGTATTTTTTCCGGGTCGCGGTCACGATCTATTGCATCTGCATATTCGCTCTTAAAAAACTCGCGGCTTCCAAACATACCTGGCAGCAAAAAACTCAACTGAGCATACAAATCGAACGTGTTGTTCATAACCGGCGTACCACTGAGTGCAATACGATTGATTGCATTTAGCTGGTTAACTGCCCTGGTAATTAATGCAGCAGGATTTTTTATATTGTGACTTTCATCAATTACTGCAACTCCAAAAGTGATGGATGATAATTTGTCGATATCCGAACGCAGTGTGCCATAGGTAGTAATAATCAAATGATCATCAGCTGATGCCATCAGCTCAAAATTACGCTGCGCACCATGGTACACAGAAGCTTTTAAATGCGGCGCAAACTTTTGTAATTCCTGCAACCAGTTATACACGAGTGATGAAGGGCAAATAATAACATTCTTACGTTGCGGAAACTCACTTACCTGGTGTACGATAAAGCTGATGGTCTGCAACGTTTTACCCAGTCCCATATCGTCGGCCAGGCAAGCTCCTGCACCCACTTCCGCTAACAACCGCATCCATTCGTATCCCTTTTTTTGGTAGGGTCTTAATGTAGCTTTGATAGCAGCAGGCACCTCGTACACAGAACTGCCAGGTTGTAGCCACTGCGTCCATTTTTCCCACCAGGCATTTTTTAATATTGGCTTTAGAACTTCCTGGCTGGTGGCTGATTCCTGTTCATTCATCGCCATCCATCTTGCAACGGTCACCACCTTGCCGCTGATCTTTCCATGTTTAATGATGATACCATACTGTTGTAACCATTCATGACCCGGCACACCCAGACTACCATCTTTAAGAAGGATAGCTTTTTGACCTGCAAGTAACATTTTTTGCAGGTCTGCCAACGGCACTTCTTCCTTGCCAAATAAAATGGTTATTTGTAAATCAAGTGTTTCGTTGTCGTTTTCGGTGATCTTAATTTTGGTTTCAATTTTGTGTGGCGAATACCGGAAATGATTCAGCATATCCATACCAATCACCTGGATATTTCCATCTAAAAGCTGGTGATATACTTTTAAAAACCATTGCTTCTTTTGTGCTTCGGCAAACGGTAGATAATAGTAACCGTTAACTTGTTTTGAAAAATTTGGATGCAGACCAAGCAATAACTTTCTAAATTCATCTTCAGCTTCAGCATTTCTTTTTACTACATATCCTTCGCCATTTTTTACGGTCTCAAAGGTTTCTTTCCACTCGCCTTCTATTACAAAACTTTCATATAACCATTGTGGTGTTAATACCAGGAACGATCCACTGATCTCACTTAACATCACCCTGTTTACCGGAACAACCTCAATATGATTTTGTGAAAACAATCCATTGCGATTTACGGGGTAATCTGGTTCCAACCTCGATAATATTTGCGTGGCCAACAATTCGGGATTGCTACTGTATTGTGCAGGGTCATTATCAACAAGCCACTCAAGTGTTTGATAATCTTTAAAGCCCATCACATAGTAAACATTTTCCTTTTCAAGTAAAAAATGGAACCTGTTAAATGATTGCAGGGGATGCGCTACATGATCGATTACAATATTTGTTTTCAGCTGTAGTAATTCTTTTTCTTTTACTACTTCAAAGCTTAATGAGGGTCTTGCAGAATAAACAGAACATGGGCCGGTTTTAAATTTATCATCTGCTTTTATTTTATGATACCATTTCATGCTTTCTGCATGCCGTTTTATTTTATCAAATAATTCATGCATTTCCCTGAGCATAGCATTGATAAAATAAACTTCAAAAGAGATACCTGCCCGCTGTGCAGCATGTCGTTTTTTAATGCTCGCAGCCCGTTCGGCAACTGCTTCTTCCCTGAAAGATGCCAGCAGTAACTTAAGCGTAGAAGGTGCTTCAGAATAAAATCGGCGCAACTCACCGTTATCAAGTTGATTAATGATGTAATCAACGCTACGCCCATTTTTATGAATATGCAATGATTCCAGCACCACATGATCTTTTAGCATGCGCTGCGGGGTTAAAAGCAGTACTATTTTTACTTCAGAATTATTGCTCATCTCTTGCTTTTGTTTTTGCAGGGCGCAAACATAACCGGCGGCATTTAATTGGACGCAATTATCTGCGAATTGGAATGATTAATACACAACCCTATTTTATAAACCCATCAAATTGAATGAGTTCTGAAACCTTTTCGTTTTGGTACTATTTTTTGGCTTGCAAGTTATTAAATGCTGTAAATGCCTAAAATAAATTACCATGAAAAAGAACCATTTGCCTCTAGTATTAACGCTGCTATTTCTTGGGTTTAATGTTGTGTCACCGGCTCAACAAATTATAACCGGCACGGTAACTTCCGATAGTGTGAAAGTGCTCGCAGGTGTAACAGTAGAGATCCTCGGAACTACAATAGCAACTTTAACCGACCAGGAGGGCCGGTATACCATTAGTGCAGGCGATCAGGCTACACTTGTATTTCGTTTGCAGGGATACATTCCACAGGAAATACCTCTTAACGGGCGAACACAAATTAACGTGGTACTGCAACGCAACAGGGACAGTGCTGCAGCCCTCCAACCCGGTCTCTTATCACTCCTCAAAGCTCCCTTTCATTATTGCAGTTTATCGCATCCGGGCATACCAATGAAAATAAAAACCAGTTTGCCTGCAATGGTGAAGTTTGATTGAAAAAAGATCATTGCATTGCAAAAATTAAAGGCTAAAAAAAATCCCGGCTTTACGCCGGGATTTAATTTATTAGGACCAATATCAACTAAATAAATAGGCGATATCATCTCTTGTAAGCCGTTTCACAAATCCTGCGTCATCAGCAATCAATTCTTTCGCCAATACTTTTTTACGTTCCTGCAATTGAATGATCTTGTCTTCTACCGTGTCTTTACAAATCATACGATACGCAAAAATATTCCTGGTTTGACCAATACGATGGGTACGGTCAATTGCTTGTTGCTCCACCGCAGGATTCCACCATGGATCAACAATGTATACATAATCTGCAGCCGTTAGGTTTAAACCCACACCACCAGCTTTTAATGATATCAGGAATACACGGCACTCGGAATTGTTCTGGAAATTTTCGATGGCCTTCTGGCGATCTGTAACACTTGTACTACCATCAAAATATTCAAATGGTACACCAAGGTCTGTAAGCTTTTCTTTTATTAAACCAAGCATACCCAAAAACTGTGAGAACACAAGGGCTTTATGATCACTGATATTTTCTGTTATCTCCCTTGTTAATTCATCCAGTTTGATTGAGTGGTTCGGATATTTTTCAGGTTCATTCATAATAGCCGGGCTATCACAGATCTGCCGGAGTTTCATTAAGCCCTGCAAGATGGTAAGCGTGCTTCTTTCCATGCCCTGGCTATCAATGGTTCCTAACACTTTATCACGGAAATCATTTCTGAACGCATCATAAATCCGGCGCTGTTCATCTTCCATTTCGCAGAACAAAATGGTTTCAACTTTTTCAGGAAGATCTTTTGCAACTTGTTCTTTTGTTCTTCTTAAAATAAACGGAAACAACAATTTGCGCAGGTGTAATTTATGTTCCTGTTCACCAAACTTATCGATGGGAGTTGCAAATTCATTTCTAAAGAATTCAGCATTACCCAGCAAACCTGGATTCAGAAAATTCATTTGCGCATAAATATCAAATGTATTGTTTTGCAGCGGCGTACCACTCATGCAAAGCCGGTGTTTGCTGTTGATCAAACAGGAAGCTTTTGCTACTTTGCTATTGGGATTTTTGATAGCCTGGCTTTCATCGAGAACTACGTAATCAAAATTAATTTGCTGCAGCATAATGACATCGCTACGCAAAGTTCCATAAGTAGTAATGATTATATGATGTGACAATAATTCATTTACATCTCGGCTGCGCTGCCCACCATGATGAATAAAATATTCGAGGTTTGGTGTAAACTTTTTTATTTCATTTTCCCAGTTATACAACAACGTGGTGGGGCAAACAACAAGTGCCTTCAGGTTACCGGTTTTATTCTCAAAATGTTCAAGCATGGTAAGTGCCTGAATGGTTTTACCCAAACCCATGTCATCTGCAAGAATTCCTCCGCAGCCTGTTTCCTGTAAAAAATTTAACCAGTGAAAACCTGTGTTCTGGTAAGGCCGTAAAATTGATTCAAGATGTTTTGGCGGATCTACTTTTTTGATCTTTTTAAAGTTGCGTAGCCTGTCAAATTTCTCTTCCAGTTCAATTTGCAATTCGTCGTTATCACGTTGTTCGTACAATTCATCAATAACACTAAACTGGTATTTCGATAAACGCAAACTGCCGGTATTGCCTTCACCAACACGGAAAAGCAAAGCATATTTTTTCAACCATTCTTCGGGTAAAATGCCGAGCGTACCATCATTTAACGGCACTACCGATTGTTTACCGGCAAGTGCTTGTTTGATATCGGAAATGCGCACCTGCTGGTCACCAAAGGTTACATCCACTTTGGCATCAAACCAATCAACACCACTGCTAATGCGGATATGTGTAGAGGGTTTGGCCTGGTTGAAACGGAAATTTTTCAGGTGATCAAAACCAAGTACTTCGATCTGCATTTCATGCATGGCTTCCATAAACAAAAAGAACCAGTTGTTCTTTAAAACGTCGGCGCCTTTTAATACCAGCTGGCGGCTTCGTTCGGGCCTTATAAAATTGGTATGCAGGCTTTCGAGCTTATTAAAAAACTGGCGTTCTTTATCTGCCATACGATGCAACATAAGGATCTCACCATTTTGAACCATGGTAAGAGTACTCTGTTCATCATAAGGAGCAACAATATTGTGGTAGGTGAAAATGGGTTGAAATACCAGGAAATCACCCTTTTCCAGTAATTGGATTTTAACCCCCGGTTCCACATCCCTGATTTCCCTTACCAGTGATTTATCAAACTGAACATCATAATCTTTTGAGAGCGGGATGATGTTCTTTTCTGCAAAGGCACCCCAGGCATCTGCAGGTATTTTTCTCGGTTGCCGGTAAAATTCGGCCAGGCCTGCATCTTCTGCTTTTTCCCATCCAAACATGCGGCCTTTGTATAAAAACAACACCGGGCTGATCCATTCATTGGCATCAAGGGGAACCGTTTCATCTTCAATCTCCACCTGGCAACGTACCACAAAATCATTGTTGTCGGCCTGGATCAGGAAATAGGGCCGCAAGCTGATATCTGATAATTGAATGGGTTCCAGGTTGGCTGAAATAAACTTCTTCCCCGGTGGTAAAACAAATGCGGCGGCATTTTGATGTTGTTCACTGATCATTCGCTGCAACTTAGGCTGCATATAATCATTGATCAGTTGCCTTGTTTCTTCCGGTAGTTCTGATCCATTGGTATGAACAATGTTTTCCCAAATTCCGCTGAACGGAGAATTACGGTTTAGAAATTTATTGATCTCCGAATCTGTAAGTTTGCGCAATTGCTGCACCACCTGCCTGTCTTCTTCACTAAAAACATCGAGGTTAACAAAACGGGTAAGATCCAGTTTTTCTATTTTACCTGTGATCTTGTTGTCGGCTGAAAGATCACCCTGTACGGCTTCAATAATAAAAAAAGGATAGGCTTGTTCGTTTTCCCGGAACACCATACCCAACTTTTTAGAAATAATTATTTCAGGTTCAGGTACCTGCACAGCCGGTTGCATGTAGGAAGGCGGCGGCGGGGCTTGCGTGGGCGAAGCCACTCTTTTTATATTTGGATCCAGCACTTTTAAAAAGGGCTTTCCTTCTTTGTATACAAACTCGAACTTTCCTTTAAGATCATCTTTCAGGGAGTAGCCATATAACCCCAGCAACTTTTCCTTATCGCGGTCATAATTACGAATGGTATCGAAATAATTGATACCATAGGCGTTCAGCAATTGTAAAAACAAGGCTGTTTTATGGATGCATAGTACATGCTCTTCATCATGACAGGTACAGCTGGTATCAAAAAAACGCTCTTCATTTTTTCTTAACCTGATGCGGAAGGTCTCCCCTTCAAAAGGAAGTTCTGCCTCTACCGTTTCGTTGGTGGCAGATAAAATAGTAGCAGTGTGGCTTCTTAATAATTCGAGAGCCTGCTCATAATTTTCATTACCTGCCAGCATTCGGATCATTTTAAGATCGATCAGCTTAATTTTTACCTGGGTATGCCGCTGGTTATAACGCACTTCACGACCTTCCAGGGAACCATTGTCCGATTTATCCTGCAGGTTTAACAGTGCTGCCACTTTATGACGGCAAACTTCAGTGATGTTATAAGGGCAGGTACACCGCATCACCATACCACGCGGATCGTTGTAGTTATCTATCTTGATCTTGTACCAGGTATTGTACATATCATCTTTCACCCGGTAGCTGATGGTTTGCATCAGTGGGTTATGATCGATCACTTCAATGTTTCCGGCATGATGTATTTTTTTACCACGACGTATAACTTCATCGCTGGCATTATTATAAATATGCTTGATAAGATGGGATAAGGACATAATTTGTTTGCGAGTGGTGTCCCGGTAGTTACCGGGTGGTGAGTGGCGAAATTTTATTTTAAATAACGGCAACCTGCGGTCACCTTAAGCCAACTATAATCCACTTACGTTGAGGCTTAGCCAATTGGCAAAAATAAAAGAAAAAAGGTCAGGGAATAAAATGTAATTGGCTGCCAGACTGTTTACAATTTGCCAAAATGTAATAGCAGCACCAGTTTCAGCTCAAGAATAATAAACCTGAACAGTTTAGGAGGCCGTGTTTGGCTTGAACTTGCGAAGGGAGAATGGTAATTTTACCCAATGAGAAGCATCAAACAAATACATAAAGCTGTTTACGAGCCTATTGCCGACCTGGTTACCTACCGGGCGCTGCCAACCGCTTCCATCAATTATATTGATCCCTTTTTATTTTTAAACCATCATGGACCGCAGGTATACCCGCCAAATAACCGCGGTTTGCCATTTGGTCCGCACCCGCACCGTGGTTTTGAAACGGTGACTTTTGTAATTGACGGTGATATTTTTCACAAGGATAGTGGCGGAAATGAAGGCACAATTTTGCCGGGTGGCGTTCAATGGATGACCGCAGGCCGGGGGCTGATACATGCTGAAGTTTCTTCGGATAACTTTAAAAAACAGGGCGGGAACCTCGAGATCCTGCAATTATGGGTGAACCTGCCCGCCCGGCATAAAATGGCGCCTCCTGGTTATACCGACATTCAAAAAGAAATGATCCCCACGCATATTATTGTGCCGGGGCAAACAATGGTGCATATTGTTTCGGGCAGCTGGAAAGACCAGGAAGGACCTTACCAGTCCATTAGCGATGTTCATCTCTCGCTCATCGAACTAAAGGCAGGAGGATCATTGACCACAGAAATTGATGAACAACGAAATATTTTTTTCTATGTAATAAAAGGCAGGGCAATTGTAAATAGCCAGGTGGCAGAGCAATTACATTTGGTAGAATTTACAAATGATGGTGAAAGCATCAGGATAGAGAGTGAAGCGGATACTTTGATCTTATTCGGTCATGCACTTCCTAACAAGGAACCTGTATTAAGCCACGGTCCGTTCGTAATGAATACGGAAGCAGAAATTCAGGAAGCGTTTGCTGATTACAGGGCTGGCAAGATGGGTGTTTGGAAGGATTAAGCCTGGGTTTTTAACTGCTTCATCATAGCCCGCACTTCCTGTTCGTAATCGTTTATGTAAAGTTGTTTTTCTGCCTCATTCCAATTAAAATAATTAGCCATATATTTTCCTACCGGTTGAATCAATTGAAGTGTTTGTTCCCAATTGAACAATTGAACGCCCCATCGCCTGTTCAAAACATCTTTTACCGTACACGCCATTTCGTTTTCTATCACATACTTCAATTCTGCAATCGAATAAGGAAGTTCATTCACAAGCAAAACCGCCATAGCCGGGTCGGCAGTGATATCATCTGCTATTTCCAAACTTTTATCCCCGTATTTAGCAAGTATATGTTTGATTAAAGCCGGAGATAACTGCGGGTTGTCATTGAATGCTTTTTCAAGTAAGGCCTTGTTGAAATGCTGGCTACCAACCAGCAATATGTTTTCAGTAAAACCATTGGTAATGTCTTTACCGGGCTTCAGATTTTCAACAGCCGCTTCAATGGTATCTTTTGCCATTAAGCGATAAGTGGTCCACTTACCTCCAATGATGCTGATCAACCCCGTAGATGCATCCACCTCCACTTCATGATCTCTTACAAGATCCTTAGTGGCATTTTCATCAGCCGTAATTAATGGTCTTAATCCACCAAAACCTGCTGTTACCATATCGGGTGTGGCGTTTATATCGAGGTATTGGTTTACATATTCCAGGATATACCGCACCTCGTTTAAATCAGGGCCGAATTCTTTTGTAGTAAGTGGTACGGCGTCATCGGTGGTACCAGCCAATAAATAATTGCCGTAGGGTATTACAAAAACCAGCCGTCCATCTTTTGTTTCCGGTATTAACAGGGCAGCTTGTGTAGGCATCAGTTTGCCCGGCAATAAAATATGAACGCCTTTGCTTACAGTTAATCTTGGCTTCAGCGTTTCGTTTGCCATGGTTCTCACTGCATCTGCAAAAGGACCCGTAGCATTGATAAATTGTTTTGCTTTAATGAGGTATGATTTATCACTGAGATTATCTCTAACCGTTAAGCTGCTAAGTTTACCATCGCCGTTTTTTTCAAAAGCAACTGCACTGCAATGATTGATACAGCATGCTCCTTTTTGAACAGCCGTTTGTATAAGTGCCAAATTGAAACGCTGGTCATCCAGTTGTCCATCGTAATATAAAACTGCATTGAATAAAGCTGATTTATTAAGAGTGGGTATAAACGTCGCGGCTTGTTTTTTACTCAATAATTTGCTGCTGCCAATATTGCGGTTTCCACTTATCCAATCGTATAATTTAAGACCGATAAAATAATACATGCCGCTAACCCAGTTACGGCAAGGCGTGATCAGTTGTAATGGCCTGGTGATATGCGGGGCCATGGAGAGTAAGGTCTTTCGTTCTTTTAAGGCTTTGCGCACCATTTTAAACTGGTCGATGCTTAGCTTTTTTACCGCCTGTTCCAGGTATCTTACACCACCATGAATGAGTTTGGTACTTTTTGAAGAAGTGCCGGCACCAAAATCTTCTTTTTCAATAAGAATTGTTTGCAGGCCACAACTTTGAGCTTCAAGGGCACAACCAGCACCGGTTGCACCGCCGCCGATAATGCATATATCAAAATAGATAGTATTGGTTTTCTCTAAAAATTGGCTCCTGTTCACTGTTTATTACTCCCTGAGTGCAAAATACCTGAATCGGTTTAACCTTTGCAGCAACATTTTGTTATTGAAAGTTATGATATTAATAGTAGCCACTACCAATCGCAAGAATTCTAAAACCTATAAAGTAGCAGAGTATTACCAGAATTTACTAAACGATTTACAAGCAGAAAATGATATTTTAAGCCTGGAGAACCTGCCGGAAGATTTTGCCTTTAGTGCGCTGTACGAAAATTCAGGAAAGAACCCCGAATTTAACCTGCACAAAGACAGGATGGATGCTGCTGATAAATTTGTTTTTATCGTTCCTGAATACAATGGTTCTTTTCCTGGTGTATTAAAAACATTTATCGACGGGTTAGGCTGGCCGAATTCTCTCAGTAATAAAAAAGCCGCATTTGTAAGTATCAGTGATGGTGTATTAGGTGGCGCACATGCCATCAGCCATCTAACCGATATTTTTCATTACCTCAATTGCACCGTGCTTCCAGTTCTTGTTCGCATCCCTTTTATGAAGAAGAATTTTTCAGAAGGCGATATACAGGATCCGTTTATAAAAAACCTCATGAGCGAACAGGCTGCTTTGATGGCAAAGTTTTAAGGACATCCTTATCTATTATTCATTAAACTTTTTGCTTCTGGTATACCAGGACCAAACAAAATACTGCTACCCTGCTACTTCAGAAGTTTACTTATAACAATTATTTCATACAAGTTCCTTACTTTCCCAAACTGCTTGATTAGATGCAATACCAGGCAGTTTTTAAATAATTTAGTTTGTGTATTAAAAGCCTGCCGTTATTATGAGATACATTGCTGCCATTGACCAGGGAACAACCAGTACCCGTTTTATAATTTTTGATGCTAAAGGTCAAATTATAAGTTCTGCTCAAAGGGAGCACACACAGCATTATCCAAAACCGGGGTGGGTTGAACATGACCCGATGGAAATATATGAGAACGCTAAACTGGTAGTTGCAGAAGCGTTGATCAAAGGTGGTTTACTTATAGAAAACATAGCAGCCATTGGCATTACAAACCAGCGTGAAACCACCCTGGTATGGAATAAACATACCGGCATGCCCTATTACAATGCATTGGTTTGGCAGGATACGCGTACAACTTCTATGGTAAACGATCTTACTGCCACCCATGGGCCCGATGGTTTGCGTGAAAAAACAGGACTGCCATTTGCTACTTATTTCAGTGGCTTAAAACTAAAATGGTTACTCGAAAACGTGGATGGTTTAAGGGAGGCTGCGCTGCAGGGAGATGCCCTGTTCGGTAATATTGATACCTGGCTAATCTGGAAATTTACAGGCGAACACAAAACAGATGTAACCAATGCCAGCCGTACCCAGTTAATGAAACTCGAAACGCTCGCCTGGGATGCCGACATCCTGGATCAGTTAAACATACCAGCAGTTATGCTGCCGCAAATTCAACCCAGCGCCGGTTATTTCGGAACTGTGCTCGAAGGGGCCGGGAAAGGCCTCCAGATCATGGGCGTTCTTGGTGATCAGCAGGCAGCATTAGTAGGTCAAACCTGTTTTGATGCGGGCCAGGCAAAAAACACTTATGGCACAGGATGTTTTATGCTGATGAATACCGGTGAAAAAATTGTTGCCTCGAATAATGGTTTACTTACCACCGTCGCCTACCAATTAGGGAAACAACCTGCCTGTTATGCGTTGGAAGGAAGTATTGCTGTTACGGGTTCGCTGGTGCAGTGGATGCGGGATAACCTTGGTTTAATTTCCGATAGTAAAGACATAGAAGTATTGGCCCGGTCGGTGCCGGATAATGGCGATGTATATTTTGTGCCGGCTTTTAGCGGTTTATATGCACCTTACTGGCGCAACGATGCCCGCGGAACGATTACCGGGCTTACAGGTTTTGCGGGAAAAGGACATTTAGCAAGAGCGGTATTGGAAGCAACTGCTTACCAAACACTGGATGTTTTAAAAGCAATGGAAGCAGATAGCGGCATAACATTGAAAGCTTTAAACGTAGATGGTGGCATGGTGGTAAACGAGTTGTTGATGCAATTCCAGGCCGATATGGTACAAACAACCGTACAACGTCCGCTGGTAAATGAGACCACTTGTCTGGGTGCGGCGTATGCAGCAGGACTTGCCGCCGGGTATTGGACCAATCTTGAAGATTTGAAACGCAATCACCAGGTAAGTCAAAACTGGCAACCCGCTATGGATACCAACCTGCGCAATCATCTGTACAAAAGATGGAAACAGGCAGTGGAAAAAAGTATGGATTGGGTGTAAGGGTCTGTTTACAACGGGAAAAACAAGAACTCAAAGCCTGTTTACAAAAATTTTACAATTGGATGCAATCAATTTACGGGCATTATACGAGCAGCGGCCATCCCAGGGTTATTTTAGTATAACAGAAATTAAACTGTTTCACCATTAATACGTTACGTATGAAACCAATGCAGCTTACATTGTTAACGATCCTGCTTTGTTCTTACACGGTACCCTCCCGTGTTTTAAGATCCGAACAGTTTGCAACTACCCGGGCATTTATCAGCAATGGCCAACCCGCAACTATCAAGGTTCCTGTTTATAACTTTTTTGCCATGAAATTGCTGCCAACGGCCAAATCGGAGTTACAGGTAAACGATCATGTGCGTTGCATGCTGCAGGATAAAGACGGCAAGACCTGGTTTGGAACCAACAATGATGGAGTAAGCGTGTATGATGGCAAAAGCTTTAGATCTTTTACTACTTACCATGGTCTTGCGGGTAATGCAGTAAGAAATATGGTTGAGGATAAAACCGGGAATATCTGGCTAACCACTAATAATGGTATTAGCCGCTACGACGGTAAGAATTTTACAAATTTTACTGATAAGGACGGATTAGCAGGTAACGATGCCTGGAGCTTGCTTTGTGATGAAAAAGGGCAGGTTTGGGTTGGTACTACTAATGGAGTTTCGGTATATAACAATGGCAGCTTCACCAGCTTTAACCTGCCGCAAACCAATAGTAATTCGCACTATCGTTTTACACCGCAACTGGTTTGGAGTATGTACCAGGATAAAGCCGGTGCAATTTGGTTTGGTACGGATGGTAATGGTTTGAAAAAATACGATGGCAAAACAGTAACCAGTTACAATACAGAAAATGGACTGGCAGGAAATAATGTGTTATCAGTAACAGAGGATAAGGATGGCAATATATGGCTGGGTACCTGGGGTAATGGCCTGAGCTGTTATAATGGCAAAGCATTTCGCAATTACACTAAACAGGATGGCATGGCGGCAAACGATGTGTGGCGCCTGCTAACAGATAACGAAGGGAATGTATGGATAGCAACGCTTGGTGGAGGCGTTAGCAAATACAATGGCGGTATTTTTACGAATTATTCCGAAAAGCAGGGACTAACTTACAACGAGGTGCAAAGCATCATGCAGGACAAAAAAGGCAATATCTGGTTTGGATTCACGGGTGGTGTTTATCGCCTGATAAGCGAACACCTTTACAACTTTGTAAAACCAGGTGGCGAAGGTTGCTAGCCATTTTTACAGTTAACGATCTGCATATAACTAAAGCCGTTGCACCTTGCAGCGGCTTTAGTATGTACGTTGTTACCAAATCAACTAATGCTACCGCCAATTTATTAAGAAGAGTTTGAATGAAATCTGCCTTACTGGTGCTGTAAATCAAAGATGTTCGGCATAAATTTTCTTAGCTTCATCGCCAGTCTTGCATTTGCCATTCTTTCAATTTATTGTTATGAAACAATATTGGTTGCTATTCTGCCTTTTTGCTATCCTTTTACCTGGATCGCTTGCCTTCAACAAAAAACAACCAACTCATTCGGATAAAGCGAACTCTTTTATTAATTCCTTAACTGCTGCACAAAAAAAAGAAGCAGTGCTTCCTTTTTATGGAATGGATGGAAGAGAATGGAATTTTGTGCCAAATTCCACCAGCCATCCTCCCGGTATTGCCTTGAAGGACATGAGTTCTCAACAAAAAGAAAAAGCATACGATTTAATGCAATCGTACCTGAGTGAAAAGGGCTATCAAAAAGCCCGTAACATCATGGACCTCGAATATATTTTACAGGTACTTGAACCAAACAACCCGGGTCGCATTCCCGGAAATTATGTGATGATCATTTATGGCACACCACACCCCGACAGCAACTGGGCATGGGCGTTCCAGGGCCATCATGTTATCTTTCATTTTACTGTTGTAAAAGATAAAGTTGCATTCGCTCCATTCTTCCTCGGCTCTAACCCGGGTGAAGTGATGGATGGCCCGAAAAAAGGGTTAAGAATTTTGCATGAAGAAGAAGATCTTGCCTACGAACTGATGAAAAGTTTCAGCGAAAAACAAAAAGCAAAAGCAATCTTTCTTTCAAGAGCACCTGCCGAAATTTTCACCGGTGCTGCTAAGAAGGTATCGCAACTGGAATCCGCGGGCATTTCGATGAAAGAAGTAACCGCTGCACAAAAAACTATTCTCCATAAAATGCTAATGGCATACCTGTCGGCAATGCCGCAGGAACTTGCTAACCAACGCTACAAGAAAATACAGGCAGAAGACCTCGATGATATTGAATTTGCATGGGCGGGTTCAACTACCAGGCATGAACCACATTATTACCGGGTACAGGGAAAAACATTTTTAATTGAATTTGATAACACGCAGAACAATGCCAACCATATTCATACGGTTTGGCGTGATTTCAATGGCGATTTCGGCAGAGATTTGCTGCAGGATCATTATAAACATTCGCATCACTAATCTTATGTGAGCGGTTATTGAAGTAGTAACCCAAATTAAAAATGAGCAGTGTATAATTTGACAGTAATGGCAAAAACAAAAACCAATTACACAGAAGTTAGTGTCATTGATTTCATTAACTCTTATGTGGAGAATGAACAGAAAAAGGCCGATAGTTTTCGCTTAATTGAATTAATGTCTGAATGGTCAGGATTTGAACCTAAGATGTGGGGGCCAACAATCATTGGATTTGGTAACTATCATTATAAATATGCAAGTGGACACGAAGGCGATGCTCCTATCATCGGTTTTGCTCCCAGGAAGCCGTCGTTTTCACTCTATGTTTATTCTCAAACAGAAGAAAGCAAAGTACTTTTAGACAGCGTTGGCGAATTTAAAATGGGCAAAGCCTGCATCTATATAAAGAGGCTTTCTGATATCAACATTTCAATTTTGCAGAAACTCTGCCAGGGTTCCATTTCATATGTCAATGAACATCACGAATGTGCATGCAGGGACAAATAGGATCTTTTAAAAGAACAATTCCGGCTTACAATACATTCATAGCAATAGGATACTGGTAATCGTTGAACTAAAAAATAATGCAAAACGAAACCAAACTGGTAGCGCTTAAAGTAATTCATACAGTAGTATGGTTATTTTTCAATGTTGTTATCTTTTACATGTTGTATGCAGTACTGGTGAACAAAATTGACAAATGGTTATGGATAGGATATGGCCTGGTTATCCTGGAAGGAATTACACTAGTGATCTTTAAAATGTTCTGCCCCATCACAGTGTTGGCCAGGAAATATTCGGATGCAACAAACGACAATTTTGATATTTACTTGCCAAACTGGTTAGCTAAATACACAAAAATCATCTATACATCCATTGTTGTTTTAATTATGATTATCACGGTATACAGGGTATTTTAGAAGTACTATCTAAGAATCATTTTAAACAAAAAGAAGTGGTAGCAGGTTGTAATTCAATAAAGAAAAAACCAAAATATAACCGCTGGCCTGTTATTTTAAACATCCTTATTCAAATACTTTACCATGGCAAACTGGAAAGAGATCCTTACTAAATCAGCATCTGCACTCGAAGATAAATGGGACGAATTACGCACCGAATTTAAAAGTAAACTAGGCCTGAATGATCCCATTCAAATTGTGCCATTTCGCAGTTATGGTACTGCAAACAGGTTGTATGTAAAAGGCCGTGTACTGGAAGATAAAAATATAGCAAGTGCCGGTGATAAGGATACCATTTTGAATAACCTGCTGAATATGTACAAACGCTTCGAAAGCGATGAAATTTCCAATGCAACCATTCAATTGGACATTGGAGATGAAACGCATATTACAACAACCAACAAAGAAGGGTATTTCGTCTTTAATTTACAACCCAAAACTCCCGTAATTAATGAACAACTTTGGCACCCGGTAACATTGCTACTAACAGATGCTCCTGTTTCTTTTACAACAGGCATAAAAGCAGTTGCCAATATAATGATTCCACCAATGGATGCTGAATACGGTATTATCAGCGACCTGGACGATACCGTAATTGAAACGCATGCCACCAGTTTGCTTGCTATGAGCCGCACGACTTTTTTGCACAACGCAAAAACAAGGTTGCCATTTGCAGGAGTAGCTGAATTTTACAAAGCACTTCAAATTGGCAGAAATGGTAAAAGAAATAACCCCTTCTTTTATGTAAGTAGTAGTCCCTGGAACTTATATGATCTGCTGCAGGAATTTTTAGATTTTAACGGTATTCCTGCCGGTCCTTTAATGTTACGTGATCTTGGCCTCGATAGTGAATCTGTTACTGCCAACAGCGATCATCAAAGTCATAAGCTTAAAGAGATAAAACAAATACTGGATACCTACCCGGCCTTACAATTTGTTTTAATTGGTGATACCGGCCAGGAAGATCCTGCGATCTATCAACAGGTAGTAAAAGACTATCCAAACCGTATCCTGGCTATTTATATCCGTGACGTAAAACTTCCTGAAAGAAAAAAAATTGCCATTGATGTTTCCGAATCGTTGAAGGAGCAAAAGGTAGAGATGATTGTTGTAGAAAATACCGTTGAAGCAGCAGCTCATGCTGCAAAACAAGGACTTCTCTTTGTAGAAGCGATACCTGCTATTGAACAGGAAAAAAAGGAAGATAAAGGAGAGATAGCTGGAAAGATTGAACCAACAATTGTATCGTAGAAGCTTAAAGGATCGATGTGCCTGCCAGGTATATGTCTTTTAAGTTTTTCGGGTTATATCGAACTGAAATTTTTGAACCCGGGCCTAGTTTTTTCAACATGTTTTTTGGCACTATTTCATTGATTTCAATAACGAAATTGCGGCCTTTTTCAGGCATTACCTGTAATTGGTATTTTACCTGTATTTCAACTTTTTCATGAGTATCAGTATAATCAATTCCCAATACAATTGCTGGTGAAATAGTTTGTGTTTGTCGCTGTTCTTTTATACGAAATACTGAACGTATAAGAAGAAGCATTTTAGCGGGAATCTTGTAATGCAGGAAAATGGCACCAATGGTCAAAATAAGGATAGCAGCCAATACAAATTTGTTATACATTTTTTAGGAGTTTAAGAGTAGGATTCTATTCTACCGATCCAAAAAATACAGACCCTCTAAGCACACTTCCCGCATTTCTGCTACCATATGCAGCCCCTATCACAAAACTGTTGCCATCAAACCCAATTCCATTTCCAAACCTGTCGGCAATAGTTCCATTGGGATCTGTAATTCTTTTAAAATATTCAAAATAACTGCCATTCCATTTGTATAAATAAACTGATCCCTGCAAATCAAAATCTCCAATGTCTTCCTGGCTGGCGGCTGCAAAAATATAGTCGCCTTTTATCAAAACAGTAAGACCAAACCTTAGGTCGGATTTTGAGGTGAAGGCATTGATATTGCTTCCGTATGTCCAGGTTGTTCCAGTACGATTAAAAAGATGAATAACTCCTGAATTATTGCTCCCATCAGGCTGTGTATAAGCACCTACTACAGCTTTGTTACCGCTAATTGAAACCGAGCACCCAAAAGATGCATACACACTCCCGGTCGGTATCAATTTACCTTCCTGGTAATAAATATTAAGTGCCTTTGTAAAAACATAAGCAACACCTGTGCCACCAACAATAAAATCGGTGTAGTTCAATGCAACACTATTACCAAAACGAGCATTTGCCGAACCATCATTTGCAATCAACTTTTTTTGTTCATACCAGGTGGCTCCTGACCTATAAAACACGTAAGCCGCACCCTGTTCAACATTGGTTCCCACCTTTGCTGCAGGCGACCCAATTAAAAGAAAATTCCCATGGAGCCCAAGGCTAATTCCAAACTTATAGTTGACGGCACCATCGGAAGCGAACACCTTTGCTTCCAAATTCCAACTTTCTTCTGTTCTTTTAAAAATATATACAGCCCCTGCAGATATACTGTTTCCATTACGGGCATTTGATGCTCCTATTGCAATGTGATCCTCGTAAATACCAACGGCTATACCGAACAAATCAGAACTTAACCCGTCGTTAGCAATTAACCTGGTTTGCAATATCCAGTTACCATTTGTTTTTTTAAAAACATATGCACTGCCCTGGTAGAGAGTAGTTCCTACACTATCGTTATAGGCCCCTACCACGGCGTAGTTGCCACTTACCGCACAGGCATATCCAAAATTTCCACTTTGGGCATTTGGCGGTACCCTTTTATTTAATAATCCCACTTCACTTGTTGCAAACGCAAACGGCATCCATTCATTTCCATTGAACATATACAGGGCCTGCTTATCTGTATCAAACAACATTAACCCTGCATCTGCTTCTGTTACCTTTATAGCCTTGCGTTGAATGGAAGTAAGCCTTGGAAAAACAACACCTTTGTTTACACTCTTTATATCGAGCATACTATTTTTACCTGCAGCACTTCCATCTATGGAGATAGCCACCTGTGCATTCGCAACTAAACCTATCATGCAAATAATACAGGCGTTTAAAAATAATCTTTTCATTGTTGCTTCGTTTATGTACCAAAGAAAACATCCCGGCAAGCGGGATGCAAAATGGTTTCACCAACGGTAAGCACACTCAAGCCACCGGTATCTTAGTGCAATTTCAAATACTGGAACACTTCCTCTTTTTTCCTTCTTGAAATTTCTGCTTTAGAGCCATCAGAAAGCAGGATAAAGCCATGATCACTGCTGATGCTGGAGATATGCCTTGAATTAATTAAATGAGATTTATGGCTTCTTATAAAATCAAAACCCTCCAGCATTTCCTCGAAGTGTTTTAGGGTTTTACTGGCAATAAACTTCTTCTTATTCGCCAGATAAATATGCGTGTAACTTGATTCCGCTTCCATCCGAATCACTTCATCAATGGTGAAAAAGAAAACACCTTGTGTACTTGGCACCGCTATGCGAAAGTCTTTTGCGTCTTTCTTTCCAATGTTCTGCATCAGGTTGTTGTACAGTGCCAGTTTTTGATCTTCTGTTTCTTTTTTTTCTACGTGCCTGTCCACTGCGGCTTTCAGTTCATCGGGGTCTACTGGCTTCAACAAATAATCCAAGGCACTAAATTTTATTGCCTGGATAGCATACTGGTTATAGGCCGTGGTAAACACTACATCAAACCCGGGATTTTTTAGTGCCGCTAAAAAATCGAAACCATTTTTATGCGGCATCTCAACATCCAGGAAAATAATATCGGGCTTGTAACTTTCAAGTAGCTGCAGCGCATCATCAACCGAAGCTGCCTGTTGAATTTCAGTTATAGAAGGTATAAAGCTGGTTATATAATGCTGCAAAATATTTCTTGCTTTCACTTCATCGTCTATAATAAGTGTCTTTACCATAATAATCATTTTTAGTTTAGTAATTCTGTTGGTAGTTCAATGCTAATTTTTGTACCCGTAGCATTGCCTGTTTCATCTTTTTTATCTTCAATTCGTAAGGCAACATGGTATCCCTGCCGTTGAAGCACATTGAGTCTTGCTTCACAAATAGCGAGCCCTTTCGACTCATGGTGTCTTGCTTTGCTTTGGGTAGCCTTTAAAGCAAATGACTGGCTTCTGCCAATGCCATTGTCGTCGATAATACATTCAAAAACATCGTTATTTAATAACCTGAATTCAATCCGTAGTTTCCTGTCACCTGGTTTATGCATCAGCCCATGCCACAATGCATTTTCAACATAAGGTTGCAACAGCATCGATGGTATCAATATTTCATCGGCATCTAATTCGTCATCAATAACAATAGTATAGTCAAAACTTGTTTCGAAGCGCATTTGTTCTAGTTCCAGGTACAACTCAAGCACCAGTTTCTCCTCTGCCATGGTCACCAGTTTTCTGCCGGAATTGTTCAAAACCATTCTGAATAATTTTGAAAACTTATTCAGGTACTTACTTGCTTCTCCATATTTCTGCGTTACAATACATTCCTGGATGCTATTCAAGCAATTAAAAACAAAATGCGGGTTCATTTGTGCCCTTAATGCCATTAGCTGGCTTTCGGCAAGCAGCTTATTTATTTCCAGCACTTTAATTTCGTTTTCTTTTATCAACGCCCCGGCAGTTGCTTCTGCAATTTTGTTGGCAGATATAGCCGCAATGGTAGTTAGTGCTTTTAAATGCCCTTGTGTAAAAAAATTTCTTTCTGCATGTGTTGATTCAATGATACCAATCACCCTGTTATCGTGCATGATAGGGACTACCAGTTCAGAAAGCCGGGTTTCCTTCTTTGTTATGTCACGGCGACCTATTGACGTATCTTCAATCAGTAGCGGTTTTCCCGTACCAGCCACTATTCCAATACTTCCTTCTACAGGATTTGTTTCAATGATATTTTCTAAATCAAATCCTTTTTGGCTGTTTTCGCCATAGGATGCAACCCGCAGCAACTTGTTTCTTTCCTTATTCCACAAATACACTACAGAATCCCGGAATTTTAATTGGGCAATACAGTTACGGGCAATATCCCAGCAAATTTCATTTACAGAATCTTTTCCATAAACAGAATTGGCAAAATAATCGATGGTTTTGTCGATTCGATTTTTTGTTCGTCGCTTGCGCCATAGTTGGAATGCGAAGTACAAACATGCCATTAACATTCCGGCGAATAAGCTGATGGCCCACCAGGTTCGCCAAAAGGGAGGATTAATACGAATGGTAACCGGTTCTGACTCCATCCATTTACCGCGACCATACTCGGTTCGTAACCTGAGTGAATAGTTACCCGGCGGCACATTGGTATAACTGGCAACATTCTTCTCGCTTTTAGTCCAGTCCTTATCAAATCCCTGGAGAAAATAAGCGTAACTGATGCCGTTGGATTGGCTAAAATCCAGCACGGAAAAATCAAAGGAGAAAAAATTTTCGTCGTAGTTAAGCGACAACGATTTCAAAGCCGGATGAGGAACATCAAAATTTCTTTGCTTATCGAATACTTTAAAATTGACAAGTTGTGGTGCTACCCTGTTTGCTTCCCATTTAAAACGTTTGGTATATATAACACAAAAACCTTTATTCGTACCGATCCAAAGATTATTGTTATAATCGGTTAAGAGTGATCTCGCATAAATGGTGGCATACGGCATCAGCGTATTTAAGTTAAGTGCCATAGCACTTCCATTTATCGGATCTAACTTTATAATTTCGTTATTCGTAGTTGCCCAAACCGTACCATCGTTAATTAAACCAATATTATAAACATGCTGTGAAGCTGTTGGAAGCCGGAAAAGTTTCTTAATTTTTGTAATAGGATGATAATAAACTAACCCAGGCTTAGTGCCAAGCCAAATTCCACCATTGGCATCCTGCTTTAAAACCGTAATTAGTTTTATAGCTGTATCGTTGCTGTAATAATGCCGTATAGCTTTTGCCTCTTTGTAGTAATATTGGTACAATTCACCTTCGTTTGCTTCCAGCCAGATACATTGTTGTATTTTGTCGTGGTAAGAACAATTGATACTGGTAAAATCATATAAAGGATCCCTGGCACCTGCATTGTTTTTGTAATAACATTTGCCGGTTAAAAGATCAAACCTGGCTGCTGTACCGGTGTTGCTGATTAAGATCAATTCGTTTGGCCGAACTTTGTATATTCTATCCAGCCTGTTAGTAAAAAGATTGAATTCGCCTGCAGCACTTTCGTCCTTCGCAACGAATCTTTTGAAAGTATTTGATCTTTGATTATATAAGGAAAGACCACCGTCCGTTGCCAAAAAAATGCTGTCGCTATCGTCTGCCAAAATCGAGCGAATGGATGCGGCAGGAAAATTTTGAGTATTGTTTAAAGCAACAGGAAAATGATGGAACTTATGCGTTCCATTATTTAGATGCGTTAAGCCTTTACCCGTTGCAATAAACATTCCGTTAGCAGCATCAGGAGCAAAACCATATACCACATCACTCATCAAAGAGGTTGAATCGGCATAGTTCCTGTTGTATACTTTTATAAAATTTAGTTTAGGTTGAAAGGATACCACGCCCTGTTGTGAAGTACCATACCAGATATTTCCATCCCTGTCTTCAAAAACATTCATACCACTACCCTCCTGTTCCGGCGATGGATAGGGATACGAAGCTTCCTGCTTTACAGAAATAACCTTATTGGTTTTAGGCAAGTATTCTATTAGCCCGTACATCGAATTAGCAGACCAGATACGCCCGCTTTTATCGCGAACTGTTCCTCCGCAGGAAGAATAAACACCTGTAACCGAAGGATCAAATACAGATGATCCTTTACGAAACTTTTTTGTTTTTGTATCAAACAAAACAAAGCCCGCTTTTGGTATAGTTATCATCATCTCGTTTTCACTAATAAAGCAGGCATCAATCAAGGCTGCTGAACCAAAACCAAGTGCTTCTTTATCATAGGGAATACTTTCTAAAACATTGGTAGAAAGAATATGAAGGAACAACCCGTTATCGGTAAGGATCCATAAAGTATCAGCGCCTTGTTTTACCAGCATCGCTACCCCATAATCATCAATTTTACCTTTAAATAATGGTGTAAGATCTTCTGCTTTTTGAGCTGTTTTTGAGTACCGGAAACAAGCACCTCCGCAAGCGAAATAAATTCGTTTACGCTGATCTTCTCCCACCCTCCAAACAGGTGCAATTTTTCCGGATTGTTTTTTTATTTCTTCAAAAGGTTTGAATTTTTCAAAGCGGTCTTTTGCATAATCATACTTAGCTACTCCTTTATCACCACAGGCAAACCACATCTCACCGTCTGCATCCCGGTGAATCCAATACACTGTATTACCCGGAAATGAAAAGGAGTCTTTTGGATCGTTCAGGTATTGTTTGATGTTATGGCCATCGTAGCGGTTTAGCCCATTTGTAGTGCCTATCCAGATAAATCCATATTTATCCTGGTTGATGCTCCATGCAAATGCACTGGACAAACCCTGCGCAAGGCCTAAAGTAGAAAACCGGTATTGCGACTGGCTTTTTACTTCCGCATTCCAACACAATAAAAATATTACGATCAGCGATCTTATAAGCATTAATTTGAAAGTTATCGATTTGAATCATCATCTGTGCCCTGGAACAGCAACCGGCAGTTCCCTTACAGTAAACGGCAAGCTACACAAGGTTACATGATGGAACAATAATTAATCGCCGCCACATTTTTACTATACCAAATAAACAGCTCTGATCATTAAAAGGGTATACAAAAAACAGGTTTTAGTTGCCACCGGCTTCCTCCATTACCATTCGACAAACGAAAGCTACCGGTAGTTGTTTGGTTTTGAATTACAGTAGTTCATAGCTACACTTTTGAAGTATAAAATATTTTCCATGAAAAAAATCATTTATACCTCTTTGCTGTTATTCATAATCCATTTTTCTTTTGCACAGGTTGCTATAAACGCAAATGGTGCTACCGCCAATGCAAGTGCCATGCTCGATATCAGCAGCTCCAGTAAAGGCCTGCTTATTCCAAGAGTCTATCTTACATCAGCTGTAGACAATACAACCATTTCCAATCCTCAATACAGTTTACTGGTATACAACACAAACTCGAATATGAGCAAGAATGCCGGGTTCTATTATAACTCCGGCAATGCGGCCAACCCGATGTGGCAGGCCATGCAGGATTTGGTGTTGCCTTTTTACAAAGCTGTTAATACAAGCGGAACTGGTTTTGCTGTTGATAATTACAGTGGGGTGACTACCTCAGCTGCCATCCAGGGCGCCAGCGGCGGGTCGGGCAGGGGAATAGAAGGTGTTGCATCAGGTGGCGGAACAGGGGTGTATGCCAGGAGTTTTAGCGGCAATGCTTTGGAAGTAAGCGGCAAGATGAAGATAGCAGGCAAAGGCCAGTTACCCGCACCCGGCAAAGTGCTGACCAGCGATACCAATGGCAATGCCACCTGGGAAGGAGCAGTTGCCTTTAGTGCGCAATGGATTGCAGCCTTTGCTGAACCAAACATTCCACAGAATACGGATTACATCATGCCTTTAAAAAACAAGAATTATGATCTCGGGAATAATTACAGTTTACAAACACATATGTTTACTGCACCCGTAAAAGGCATTTATCATTTTGATGTGCTGGCAAACTGGGGCTTTATTACAGACGATATGGCCGCTTTTCTTTTCTTAAACATAAAAAGAAACGGAACAGAATCAAGGCTCGCATCAAACGAAATAGAGGTGAATTCTAACGGGTATTATGGTATGAACTTAAGTTATGAATGCCTGCTGGAAGCCGGCGACCTGGTTTACCCTGCAGTATACCATACGGCAGACGTTAATATGGAATTGGACGATAGTTACAGCAGTTATTTTAACGGCCGGCTGGTTATTAAATTATAATAACCATTGTTTAATGGGATAGCTTAATGGCAAAATAACCAATGAAAACCTCGTAGCAGGAAATACTACTAATAATCACCGGTATCAAAAACAGTACTATGTACTATTTCTTTATTGATGCCAAATTTATCATTAAGTCCTGCTATAATATCGCGGATCCATTGCGGTGAGTAAGGTGATATATAAATACGTTCAATTAAAGTTTCTAGATCAACATTTACAAATACACCGTCGTAGGTATCCTGCTCATCCCAATTGAAATCATTTTCATTTTCATCCAATACATAACAACATCTTACCTCGTTTTCGTAGGCATAAATATTTCGCTTATGCAAGAACGCCATCAACTCATTTTCGTAAGACTTTGAATCACATTCTACCTCGTAATAATTTACTTTACCAATATAAATTTCCTTTGAAGTTTTTTGAAAAGCATCCTTTAAACGTTGATAATTTGTTTGAATGGCAAGACCATAAGTGCCCTGTCCATAGATCCGCCACATGGCATAGTTTTCCGTTGAATTATTATGCCAGCTATTAACAGTTACGTACGACCGCTTTCTCTCATATTGAACTGCGAGCTGTCGAACCTCTTCTACAACATTTACCTCTTCCTTTTCACCTGGTACTCCTAAACTTTCTTTTGCCTTTTCCTTTAGTTGCCCTGCTTTTTGCTGCAATAGATATTTTCCTTCGAACGGATCTTCAAACCGGTTTGCCCTGCTAAAAAATAATTGTTGTTTCAACAGTAGATCAATATACCTCGGAATATCCTGGTATCGCCATAAAAGAGCTTCCGGTGGTGGTGCTTCAAAAATGGTATTATCTTTAAACATGGCTGCAATACTTTTAACAGGCCTGTAAATCTTGTGCCATACTCATAATAATAAAGCAGCATTTTGCTACAGTTCTGTTGCAAGGAGAAAGTAGTTCGGCCCCTGGCATTAGTTCTCTTAATAAATCACCCGGCTATTTTTAAAAGATGAGAGCTGTTCATTTCAATCAAAGGTTTTAACTTGAAGCAGCATTTATTTCACAGCATTAAAGAGACAGGAAATTAATTGTTTAAAATGCTCTGTTTTTAAAATACAAACATGAAAATCAATAGATCATTACGCTACCTTTTATTAGGCACTACCGCGTTATTTCTACATGCGTGTAAAGACAATAATAGCCCGTCGCAACAAACCATAGATGCCATCGATTTAAACCGCGGAGCCATCATTTCCTGTGGCAATAGTGAGAACGAATTTGGTACGCTTTCATTTGATGTAACCGTTACTGAAAAAGCGAAGGAAGATTTTGATCTTGCCGTAAAGCTGTTGCATTCTTTTGAATATCTTGAGGCCGAAAAAGCCTTTGCAAAAGTCATCGACAATGATCCCGCATGTGCCATGGCTTACTGGGGAATTGCAATGTCAAATTTTCACCCGCTCTGGAGCCCGCCCACACCTGCCGAATTGCAAAAAGGACTGAAAGCCATCGCCATCGCAAAGTCGGTCAACAACAAATCAGCAAGGGAAACCGCTTATATTGATGCAATTGCCTACTACTATACCGGTTGGGAAAAATCGGATCATCACACGAGAAGTATTCGATTGGAAGAGGCGATGAAAAAAGTGTATACCAGCTATCCCGATGATATGGAAACGGCCATCTTTTATGCCCTTGCATTAACCGCCGCTGCCGACCCTACCGATAAGACTTATGCGAAACAAAAAGCAGCCGGCAAGATTCTAAACTCTCTTTCTGAAAAAGCGCCGAATCACCCCGGCATTGTTCATTACATTATTCATACCTATGATTCGCCCGAGCTGGCGCAACTGGCTTTACCGGCGGCCAAAAAATATGCCGCCGTCGCACCTTCATCCGCACATGCCCTGCACATGCCATCGCATATTTTTACCCGCCTGGGATTATGGGAAGAAGATATTCAATCGAATCTTAGTTCGGTAGAAGCTGCAGTCTGTTATGCAAAAGCTGCCGGCTTTAAAGGCCATTGGGATGAAGAGCTGCACGGCCTCGACTACCTCGTGTATGCCTATCTTCAAAGAGGCGATAATGCGCATGCAAAAGCACAATGGGAATACCTGCAAACGATCAAAGAGATTGCCCCGTTAAATTTTAAAGTTGCCTATTCCTTTGCAGCCATCCCCGCACGCTACTTACTGGAAAACAGGATATGGGAAGCAGCATCCCGCTTGCAGGCGCCCAAAGCAAATTTCGACTGGCAGCAATTTCCGTGGGAAAATGCGATCGTTCATTTCACCCGTTTGCTGGGATCGGTGAATACGGGAAAACTGGATTCGGCAAAAGCCGAACTCGCTATCCTGGAGCAATTACAGCAGGAACTGCTTAGCAAAAAAGATCCCTTTAAAGCCAGCAAGGTCGACATACAAGTAAAAACAGGACAAGCCTGGATCCATTTTAAAGAAGGAAAAAACCAGGAGGCAATTTCGCTGATGTCGCTTGCCGCCGACCTCGAAGACAGATCCGCCAAACACCCGGTCACTCCCGGCGATGTAATTCCCGCCCGCGAACTGCTGGGAGATCTTCTGCTGCAAATGAACCGGCCTGCAGAAGCGTTACAAGCCTACGAAGCAAGTTTGGAAAAAACACCCAACCGCTTTAACGGTCTCTATGGCGCCGCCCTCGCAGCGGAAAAAACCGGCGACAAAACCAAAGCCCGGCTTTACAACGAACAACTCCTGAAAGTAGCTGACCCTACCTCTACCCGGCCAGAACTGGCTGCTGTAAAAAACTACATTCAAAATCAATAGTATCAATTGAACACGGATGACGCAGATTTTACGGATGATAGGATAAAATGCATGACTTTATGATATCCTGCAACCGCTTCCGAGGCCTGTGATGTTCCCCAAATAAATATAATATTCATCTGTGTTCAATCTGTGCAATCTGTGTTATCTGTGAGCCAATCATCCGATGCTAATCCGTGGCTATTCGTTCAATCCGTGCCATCTGTGTGCTAACCCTCATTTCTTATTTCGATCCAATTGACATTCATTCAATCTCTGTCGATTTTTAGCCATTTTTTCGACATAGATCCTGCCTATGTTTATTCACCCGACATTTATTTCAACCCATTCACCAAAAAATCCTCTCCAAATTCCGCCACTCACCACTCATCACTCACCACTGACCACTCCACCATTCGCCATTCCTCTATAACTTGCCGGCATGGAGAAAAGATTGTTTTTGCTCGATGCTTTGGCCCTTATCTACCGTGCCTACTATGCGCTGATCCGCAGCCCCCGCATCACATCCACCGGCCGCAATACCAATGCGCAATTCGGATTTACCAATACGCTCGTCGAACTGATCAACAACCAAAAACCTACCCATATGGCCGTGTGTTTCGATACACATGCGCCCACCGAACGCCATACCGATTTTGCCGATTACAAGGCCAACCGCCAGGAAGCCCCCGAAGACCTGATGGCCGCCCTCCCCGATATCCGCCGTATTATCGAAGGCTTTAATATCCCCATTATGGAGCTGGATGGCTTTGAAGCCGATGATGTAATCGGCACTCTTGCCGGCCAGGCCTGCCGCGAAGGATATGAAGTGTTTATGGTGACCCCCGATAAGGATTACGGCCAGCTGGTAAACGAATGTGTGTTCATTTACAAACCCGGTTACCAGGGCGGCGATGTGGAAATAATGGGCCCGAAAGAAGTCTGTAAAAAATGGGATATCGAACGCGTAGACCAGGTGATCGACATCCTCGGGCTAATGGGCGATGCCGTAGATAATATTCCCGGCATACCCGGCGTAGGCGAAAAAACCGCTGCCAAATTGCTGAAGGAATATGGCAATATGGAAAACATCCTGGCCAATGCCGATAACATTAAAGGAGCGCTGGGTGAAAAGGTGCGTAACGGCAAAGACCTTGCTGTGATGAGCAAACAACTCGCTACCATTATCACCAATGTGCCGGTTGAATTTCATGCAGAAAACTTTCGCATGAAAGAATGGAATAAGGAAGCATTGAAAGAAGTTTTTACAGAGCTGGAATTTAAAACCCAGGCTCAAAGAATATTGGGTGAAAACATTATTTTACCCGTTCGCAATAACGATAGATCAGTACCAACTGCGGTGCAGGCCGACCTGTTTGGCAATGTACCCGAAACACCCGCTATTGCAGAACCCGTCCCACAAATTGAAATACCATTAACCGTTAATGCAGATAAGAATATCACCAATACCCCGCATGAATATTTTTTGGTAGATACCGATGAAAAAATTGATGCCCTTATCGCCAAACTGCAACCTATTTCGGAAATAAGTTTTGATACCGAAACCACGCATATCGATGCCAATTGTGCCGACCTGGTTGGTTTAAGTTTTTGTATTGAAACAGGCTCCGGTTATTATATCCCCTGCCCCGATGACCGGGGTGCAACATTAGCTATCCTGAAAAAGTTTGAACCGCTTTTTAATGATCCGTCAAAAACCTGGGTAGGGCAAAATATCAAGTACGATTTGCTGATGCTGAAATGGTATGGCATGGAACTCACAGGTGCTACTTACGATACCATGCTGGCGCATTATGTGTTTGAACCCGATGGCCGCCGCAGCATGGATCTGCTCAGTGCACAATTCCTCGGTTACCAGCCCATTTCCATTACGGAATTGATTGGCAAGAAAGGAAAAGCCCAGGGCACCATGCGGGATGTGGAAATAGAAAAAGCAAAGGAGTACGCGGTGGAAGATGCCGACATCACATTACAGTTAAAGCAAAAGTTTTTTCCGTTGGTAATTGACCGTGATGTAACCAAAGTACTGAACGAAGTAGAAAATCCCCTGGTGAAAGTATTGCGGGATATGGAGTTTGAAGGCATCCGCGTGGATGAAGGATTTTTAAATGACTACAGCGTAGAACTCGAACGTGAAGCCCGCATTGCCGAAGCCAAAGTATACGACTTCGCCGGCGTTCGTTTTAACCTTGCTTCACCCAAGCAATTAGGCGAAGTATTGTTTGATAAATTAAAACTCGATCCATCAGCTAAAAAAACAAAAACAGGCCAGTACCAAACCGGTGAAGATGTATTGGCAAAGCTGGCAGTAAGAGGTCACGAGATCGTTGACAGTATTTTAGTTTTTCGTGAGCTCACCAAGTTAAAATCGACTTACGTGGATGCTTTGCCGCTGCTAATAAATAAAAGAACCGGCAGGGTACATACCAACTACGCACAGGCGGTGGCCGTTACCGGAAGGTTAAGCAGCAATAATCCTAACCTGCAAAACATACCCGTGCGTACCGATCGCGGTAAAGAGATCCGCAAAGCATTTGTGCCCCGCGACAGCAACCATATTTTACTCAGTGCCGATTACTCGCAAATTGAATTGCGCATTGTAGCCGGCATCAGCGGCGATCCCAATATGTGCGAAGCTTTCCGTTCGGGTAAAGACATTCATACCGCCACTGCCGCTAAAGTATTTGGTGTGGAAGAAGCCGATGTAACCAAAGTAATGCGTTACAAAGCCAAGAGCGTAAACTTCGGCATCATCTACGGCCAGGGTGCCTTCGGGCTCGCCGATAATTTGGGCATCAGCCGTTCGGAAGCCAAGGGCATTATCGATGCATATAAAAAAGAATTCTCCGGCATTCAGAAATACATGGACGATACCATGAACTACGCCCGCGAGCATGGTTATGTAAAAACATTAATGGGCCGCAAACGCTGGTTGCGGGACATCAACTCCTCCAACTTCACTGTGCGTGGCTTTGCCGAAAGAAACGCCATCAACAGCCCCATACAGGGCACTGCCGCCGATATGATCAAGCTGGCCATGATCAAAGTACATGCAGCCATGAAGCAACACAACTTCCGCAGCAAAATGATCCTGCAGGTACATGATGAACTCGTATTTGATGTGGTGAAGGAAGAACTCAATGAATTAAAGCCGCTCGTACTCGAATGCATGCGTACGGCGATGATATTACCTAACGGAGTACCCATTGAGGCTGAGGCGGGAGAGGGAGATAATTGGCTGGAGGCACATTAGTGGCGTGAGTCGTGAGTCGTGAATCGTGTGCTACGCGGCTTGATTTCCCTGGCGATATGTTACCAATTTTTAGTTTCCGAAAACGTGATGAAATTATCGGTTGGTGTCCTCACCAACCGAAATAGGAACAACAAACAAGCGTGGTCGGTGAGGACACCAACTACTAAAAATAAAACGATATAAGAGAAGCTGCCAATAGGCGGCTTTTTCTATATCTGCTTTTCACTTTCCATTATTCGTTTACCATTTCAAATTTCAGGTTTGCCATTTCACAATTCACCATTCACTATTCACTCCATGGCGCCTGCCGCAAATTGCCACAGCGGCACCGGGCTGTCTGTAGTAGTGGCCGCCAACGCACAATGGCTATACGCAAGGCCAGCTACTACTGCCCATCCCTGGCGCAGCGGGTTCAGTCAGCAAAATGAATAACGAATATTTTGTATTGCTGGTGATATAATCTTGAATTGGATGCATTTAGGGTTTATAGCCAGATTGTCAATCGTTGGACTAAATAGTGAAACTTACACAACAAACAGTTACGTATTAAAACTTAATTGGTTTTGAGAAACAATTATCTCCTAATTTGTGGCATTTGAAAATTGATGAGGGTAACTCCGAGCAACAGAATAAACAATGACCATTAGATCTTTAATCAGCAATGGCAGTCAGACGGACCACTGAATGCTGCCACATCACTAATTCTTAAAGTTGCGAGAACTTTCACTTATAGCTAATGAGTAAAATAAATAAGATGACAGCCGACCAAATTATTTCGTTAAGTGCAGGAGTAATAGCACTGATTGCCCTTTTCTTTTCTTGGGTTTCATTTCGCAATTCCAATCAACAATTTCAGATAATAAATCAGTCCTATTTACAAGCTGATATGACGGGGAATGGAATTACTATTGCGAATAATGACAGAACTATTCAGGGAGTGGAAGCAAGCGACACTTTACAGGTCCAGGGTCTTAATTGTTCAATAGCGTTGACAAATATTGGAAATATCCCACTAAAATATGACTCGTCCTGAAAAATGTTTACACTATATGATTAATAATACTGAATGTAAT
>JAZKGP010000034.1:0-74451 GCA_040385845.1 Bacteroidota bacterium
GCGCTTTCAACAACGGAAGCTGGCACCTTAAATGAATTTACCGGTACAAATGCCAGAAACGGCGATGTAATTGGGTCTCATTTCCGTGTTAATAATCCTATCGGCTCTACATTCACATTTAACCTGTCAAGTACTGGATACAAAGACCTTTTGTTTAAATATGAAACAAGGCGCTCAACACAGGGATCTGCTATTCAAAAAATAAGTTATAGCTTAAATGGTACCGATTTTATTTTCCTGCAAAATCATATTGTAGTAAATGGCATTCCCACATTGGTTATACTAGATTTCACTGGCATTACCGGCGCAAATAATAATCCCCATTTTAAAATTAAGATCGAATTTGAACAAGGTGTTGGCGGCACCACAGGTAATAACCGTTTTGATAATATAACGCTTGAAGGAAATTCGTTGGGAGGAACTATACCTGTTCCAGACCAGGTAATTACTACCGCACCTGCCAACAATATCCAGGATGTTATTTTGAAACCCAATTTTACCTGGCAAAATGCTTTAAATGCTACTTCATACCAATTACAGGTAGCAACCGACAACCAATTTGCATCTATTGTTACCGATCAAATACTACCTGGCCAAACCAGTTATAAAATTGAAAATGACCTTGCTATCGCTACTAATTATTTCTGGAGAGTAAGGGGTAGCAATTCAACAGGTGATGGCCCATGGTCTGAAGTAAGAACCTTTACTACCATCAATGAATTGATAGTATACAAATTAGCTGTTAACGAAGTCATGTCATCCAATACCAGTATTGTTACAGATGAAGATGGTTCCTTTGAAGATTGGATTGAAATTGTAAACTATGGAACAACTGCCATTAACCTGCAAGGCTTTGGGCTATCTGATACCTATGCAAATCCTTTTAAATGGATTTTCCCTGCTAAAACAATTGCTCCCGGAGAATTCCTAATTGTTTGGTCCTCCAGTAAAAACAGGACTGATCCATCAGGCCAACTTCATACAAGTTTTGGCATCAGTTCGCAAGGCGAAGAAATTGTTTTAACCGCTCCAACCGGAGAACGAGTTGATTCAATCCCCAAAGTTATTATTCCTGCCAATACATCACGCGGACATCAGCCCGATGGTACCGGGGATTATAAATTCTTTACGGTTCCAACACCCGGAGCTACAAACACAGGTGGTATTTCAGAGTTAATCACCAAAGCAGCATTCAGCCAGGCACCCGGTATATACACAAGCCCTGTTACATTGGCCCTTACGCATACTGATCCATTGGCGACAATCCGATACACGTTAGATGGCTCAATACCAACTTCCAATTCTACATTGTACCAGCAACCATTTCAACTGTCCGACAGATCGGGCGATGCAAATGCGCATTCCATGATACCAACTAATCTATTAGCAGTTGGCGATTCAAGAGCCTGGGTAGCACCAAACGGCCTGGTAAGAAAAGGCACTGTTATTCGTGCGAAAGCATTTAAAGGGAATGAGTCAGAATCAGAAACTATTACCGGTACTTTCCTGGTGCTGGCAGGAAGACAATATACGTTGCCTGTGATTTCAGTTGTAACACCTCTCGATAGCCTGTTTGGTTATGAAAGAGGACTTTATGTGCCTGGCACCAACTATTTTACCGGCGATGACGGATCTGGTAATTACTACCGCAAAGGTGATGATTGGGAAAGGCCTGGTTCGATAGAATTCTTTTCTTCCAATTTAACTTTCCAGCAAAACCTGGGTTTCCGGATCAATGGTGATTTTACAAGACGGTTTCCACAAAAATCATTGAGGCTTGTAGCAAAAAGCGCCTATGGTCCAAGTACTTTGAATTACCCCATTTATGCAAACTATGCTACTACCAGTTTCAAAAGACTTGAGTTGACCAATACTGGCAATGATTGGGGAAATACTTTTTTCAAAGATGCTGTTGCAAGCCACCTGGTAAAACATTTTATCGTATCGGAAAACAACAGGCAGTCTATCGTTTACATTGATGGTGAATATTGGGGAATCCATAGTTTAAGGGAACGTACTGATAAATATTTTTTAGCGACTAAATATGGCGTAGATCCTGATAATATTGATTACCTCGTTGGCGAATACGAAATTGAAGAAGGAGAAGACACTTATTACAAAGAGTTGCTTACATATGTTACAACAAATGATCTGACATCGGAAGTAAATTTTGATGGCGTTAAAAGACGCATGGACATTGACAATTACCTTGATTATTACAGTGCAGAAATATTTTTCGCCAATACCGACTGGCCGCAAAGCAATATTGAATATTTCAGAAGTCGTGTGCCATATAACCCGGCAGCCCCTGCAGGCCAGGATGGCCGCTGGAGATGGATCCTGCACGATTTAGACCAAACTTTTGGTGTTGCTACTTACAATTCAATTGATAGAGTTACTACTCAAATAAACCCCGTAAATGGTAAAGAGTGGCCTAATCTTTTGTTGAGAAATTTGTTGAAAAACCAGGGCTTTAAAAATAACTTTATCAACCGCATTGCAGATCATTTAAACACAGCATATTTACCACTGCGGGTTAATACCGCTATTGATAGTATTCGCAATTTATTACAGGCCGAAGTGGCAGAACATATCTTAAGATGGAGACAACCTTCATCGGTAACCAGTTGGACCACCAAGGTGAATGCGCTGAAAACTTTTGCTACCCAGCGGCCGGCCAACTTGCGGCAACATCTTATTACTGCATTCACATTAGGACCTACTTTAACTGTTACATTAAATGTGAATGACGTATTAAGGGGAAATATTAAATTAAATTCATTGCTTATTAAAAGCGGTGCAGTGGGTGTAAATGCACAGCAACCATATCCGTGGGAAGGTATTTATTTTGGCAATGTTCCCCTTAAACTAAAGGCAATTGCCTCACCTGGTTTTGTATTTGATCATTGGGTGATTGATGGACTGGATGTGAATACAGAAGCCTACAATTTTACACCAACGGCCGCGGCATCGGTAACAGCCTTTTTTGTTCCAACAACCGGTGTGATTCCTTTATTGGAAACTCCCGCAAACACCTTGAAAAATATCACCAAATCACCAGTTGTTTTTAATTGGCAAGCTGTTGACCAGGCTACCAGTTACCGGTTGCAGGTTTCTTATTTGCCAAATTTTGATACTACCATATTTGATCAAAGCGACATTGCAAGTACAACAGCAAATGTTCCCGATCTTTTAGACAGTACCTTGTATTACTGGAGGGTGATGGCAATTGGTGCTAACGGAAGCAGCAACTGGTCGGCGACGTGGAGCTTTACAACTGTTCCTGCAGCCTTACCTTACCCAACAATGGTAACGCTGGCTACACCGGCTAAAAACGCCTTAAATGTGGCAGTAAATCCAACTCTAACCTGGAATGCAGTTCCCAATGCAGCATTCTATACTGTGCTGGTGGCAACAGATGCAGGTTTTGATGATCTGGTGGTAAATATGTACAATATAAAAACCGCTTCTTATTCTTTTGCTGGCCTGCAACGAAACACCATTTATTTCTGGAAAGTGAAAGCCACCAATGAAAGGGGAAGCTCACCGTGGTCTGAGATAAGAAAGTTTACAACTACCAATTTCTCCTATGGAACTGATGTAGTCGGACATTGGAAAATGAATGAAGGCGGTGGTAAATTTCTTTATGATAATTCCGGGTATGGAAACCATGCTGCGCTTCAACTTGTGGATGATGTAGACTGGCTTCCCGCTATCGAATCAACAGGAGTTCGCCTGCTGGGAATTACTAATATGTTTGGAATTGCGCCCAATAGTCCCTCTTTAAATATCACCAGCCAAATAACAATAGCCGCATGGATGAACCCGTCAGAACTGGCAACAAGAACCATTCTGAGTAAAACAGGTTCGGATGGTTATGAAGTATCTACCACTACTTCTGGCACCATCGAGTTCAGGTTCAATGCCACCACAAGGGGAAGTACTTTCAGAATATTATCTAATTCTCTTTATCCTTATGATGGCAAAACATGGACGCATGTTGCATGTACATATGATGGTGTATCCTCTAAAATTTATATCAATGGAAACCTTGACAAATCAGTAACGTTTGCAGCTCCTGCCCCTATAAACACAAATACTTCAGGGTTATCTATTGGTGCATTATTAGGTTCCCGCAGGTGGAAAGGAATGCTGGATGACGTATTACTTTATAATCGTGCATTAAGTGCAGCAGAAATAAAAGAACTGGTTAGTCCACAAGCATCAGCAACCCCTTTAATTGCAGCTGCAAATAAAATTGTTTTGTTGGAAGAAACTGAACTTTTGAAAATATATCCTAACCCGGTTAAAGACCAGGTTTATATTGATTTTAAACAAGCGGGAAACAACAGGGCCGCACTTTCAATTATCGATGCAGCCGGCAGAATATATGCACAATTAAATCAACCAATTGTAAACAATCGCATTGTTTTAAATCTTGCTGGTAAAGGATTGAAACCAGGCATCTACTTTCTATCAATAAAAACGCAGACAATGAGCCAGGTAATTAAACTTTTAAAAGAATAAATTATTTTCCTAAACCCCTTCAGGTAAAGAGCTGCCTTAACCGGTGGCCCTTTTTACATTATGATTGTTTTAATTGACGCTAATTATTTATAACAATATCCTTCAACCCATGTAAAAAAAAAGCCGTATTGCATCTACAACACGGCTTTCATTTTCCAGCTTTCTTAATTTATGGTAAAGGCCTTACCATTATGTCTTTAAACATCACTTTACTTCCGGGATCATGGCCTTGTATGGCGAAAGTTCCATTAGATATCAGTCTTCCTGCAAAGTCAGCAGATCTTTTAACCTCGCCAGGTTCTGTGTAATCCACCACTATTTTATCATTGATCTTTATAATTACCCGTTTACCCTGTACAATAATGCTTTCGGTATACCATTCATTGTCTTTTACATACACTTCCTTCACATCGTCAATGCCATACAAACTACCTGTTCTGCGCCAGTCGGATTGAGAGTTATTTACCTGCACTTCATACCCTTTTGCAGGCCATCCACCCTGTTGAAAATCAGTATGAAAATACAAGCCCGAATTTGAACCGGGGAAAGTCATGACGCTGGCTTTGAATTCAAAATTCTTAAAATCGTGATTCATTACCGGGCCATCATAAAACAGGTGCGCCACATTGCCATTGGCAACTATTGCTCCATCCTGCACTTTGAACGTTTCTGCATTATCACCTACTTTCCACCCCGTCAACGACTTGCCGTCAAAGAGGCTGATCCATTTATTGTTCACTTCTGTTGTCTTTGTTGATGAACAACCAATAATAAAAGCGAACGCACTAAAAGCCATCCATTTTTTCATATGCTAAAGTGTTTTTTAAAATAAAACGGGCATAAAAATAAGTAATTCAGAAAATGCCCAAATTCATTTATTGTTTTTACCAATTACAGCAGACCCGGTCAGCCTGTAAACAATTGTTTTAAAAAGGTGATCTACCTTCATAAAAATTGCAAACTTATTCTTAGTGCCAATTTTGCTACTTACCATGACTAGATCAATGTTTTTGCTCCTGCTGCTTATATCCGTTGGCCAGTTACATTCCCAACAAATAATTGCTACACAGGTGTTAGTAATCGGGGCGAGTACAGGTGGTGTAGCGGCGGCAGTACAAACAGCCCGTAGCGGTGCTAAAACGCTTCTGGTGGAAGAAACCAACATGGCTGGTGGCATGCTGACTGCTGCAGGAGTAAGTTGTACGGATGGTAATCATCATTTAAACAGTGGCATCTGGCAACAATTCAGGGAAGCTTTGTATATACACTATGGCACCAGGAACCTGGCTTCTGGCTGGGTCAGCAACAACTGCTTTGAGCCACATGTAGCCGACAGCATTTTTAAAGCCTGGTTTTTAAAAGAAAAAAACTTACAGGTAAAATATGGCTGGTGGCTAGATACCATTTTTACGGTTAACAACAATGCCACAGGCGCCAGGTTTATTAACGAAAATGGCAAAACGCTCGTAGTAAATGCATCGATGATAATTGATGCTACGGACCTGGGTGATGCTTACGCTATGGCAGGTGCTGGTTATGATATTGGCATGGAAGATCCGGCGTACAGCGGCGAAAAGGAAGCCAAAGAAAAAAATAATATCATCCAGGATCTCACCTGGGCCGCTATTTTAAAAAATTTTGGCAAGGGGTCAGATCAATCGATTGAAAAACCGGGTGGATACCAGGCTGCAGATTACTATTGTTCTACTGCTGATGCAATTTGCTTTGGCAAACCCTACACCCTTCATACTCCAAAAGTATTGGATTACGGAAAACTAACAACTACTGATTCATCGTATCCAAAATACATGCTTAACTGGCCGGTGCATGGTAATGATTACTATTTGGATGTTATAAAATTGAAACCTTCGAAGCGGGAGAAAATGTATGAGGGCGCTAAAAACAAGACACTGGGGTTTCTGTATTTCCTGCAGCAGGAACTAGGTTTTAAGCATATTGGATTGGCTGCAGATGAATTGAACAACGGCATGGCATGGGCACCCTATCATCGGGAAGGAAGAAGATTGAAGGGACTGGTGCGATTAAACATCAATCACATAAAAAATCCTAATGATTATAATTTATATAAAACAGGTATTTCAGTGGGCGATTACCCGGTAGATCACCACCATGGGCAATACCCGGGTACTGTGCCTGTTATTGACTTTCCGGCCATTCCCGCTTTTAATATTCCGATGGGTGCATTGATACCTAAGAAAATACATGGCTTGATTGTTTGCGAAAAAGGGATCTCTGTCAGCAACATTGCCAATGGCAGTACAAGATTGCAACCGGTAGTAATGCTAACCGGGCAGGCAGCAGGAATTATGGCTGCTCAATGCGTCAAAAACAAGTTGCAACCAAGGCAGCTTAATGTGCGATCGGTGCAGCAAGAGTTGTTGAAAAACAAAGCGTACCTGCTTCCCTTTTACGATATTACCCCCCTTGATGCGGGTTGGGAAGCCATGCAAAGAGTGGCAGCAGCAGGCCTGTTAATTGGTGAAGGAAAAGCGGAAGCATGGGAAAACAAACTATTCATCTACCCGGATAGTACAATGGGTTTAAATGAACTGGAAAATAACATTGCCAGAATGCTGCCGGGATTAGCTAAAACGAAAAAAGATGCACTCCTCACCAGGGAAAATATTTTACCACTAATTACCCGCTACAACCAGCTCTTTGTGAAGCAATCCCGGAAGAAACTACCTGTTAAAGCAACAATTAACTCTGACAGTGAATCCGATATGGAAAACAATCGTAAGAATTTGCCTTTAACACGCAGGCAGGTGGCTGAAACATTAGACAAATACCTGTTGCTCGTTCGCTATAGCGATGTGAACATAAACGGTGATCTGATCTTTCAATAAAAAGACTTGAACGACAACCATTTTTTCGCGACTCCGTTTTAAAAAGTCGTGAAAACAAAATACCTGTTTGCGAAGCAGATTGATAAGTCGTAATGTTTTATTAAATCAGCATTTGGAGCATTTATTGTTGTAAATCGTAATAACACAATACACGCCCTTTTATATGATCTGAATCTTCCTGGCATTTTAATACACACCACCAATTTTACGCTTATTTAGATTAGCGTGTTTTCCAGTTACACCAGGCAACCGCAATGGTATATTAGAAATACAACTGGTGTCTGTCAGGGCTTTCATAAATGCGACCAGATCTTCTTTTTCTAACGGTGTCAAATTCAACTTCTCCGGCAGGATCATAAAGAACGGGAGACCTTTCATTCCCGGCCGCATCTGCTTGGTAAAATTATTTCCACCTGCATGGTTATAAAAATCTACTACCTGGTTTAGAGTTTTATAGGCACCATTATGCATATATGGTGCTGTTAAAGCCACATTGCGAACAGTAGGCACTTTAAAAGAAAAATAGTGAAATGGATTGCGGGTATTTTTATAAGTGCCTTCATCACTATCTACTTCATAAACTTCCATCGTATCTTTTAATGGTACTCCTATCGATCTATGATCTGTAAACTCGAAATAAGGAGGAAATGCACCATTAAAAAGCGGCGCATAATGACAACTGGCACATTTTGCCTTTCCGGCAAACAAATTGAAGCCATTTATTTCAGCGGCATTCAAACTGCTTTTATTGCCACGCAGGTATTGATCGAACCTGCTGTTTAACCCGGTTAATTCTCTTTCGTAACAGGCAATTGCCACTTTTACATGTTTTCTTTGAATACCTGATGTTTTTGATTCGGGAAATGCGGCATAAAACATCTGCCGGTATTCTTTGCTTGAATTAAGCCTTTCTATTACACGATCAAAAGAGCTGTGTAGTTCATCAGCGCTATTCACCACCGAATCTAATTGGTCCTCCAGCGAACTGGCTCTTAAGTCCCAAAATTGCTGCTTTTGAAATATCGCGTTTATGACGGTTGGTGCATTCCGTGGCAGATCACCTCTTTCAAACGTGAGGCTTTTTTTATTGCCGTCAGTAAAGGCAAGTTCCGGTTTATGGCAGGATGCACAGGCACGCTCATTATTATCGGATAACAACGGGTCAAAAAACAGGAATTTACCTAATGCAGCCCGTTCTTTATTGTTGTAGGCATCTGTGGAAGGAGCGAAGAAATCGGCATCAAATATATTGGCAGCATAAATGTCATAAACATTGTTATAAATGGCTGCATCGATTTTCTTGCCAGGTACATTCATAGCGGCCTGGAGTTGTTTCATTTCCTTTGCCAGCGGTATAAGACAGGAAGTCAAAAATTCCATGCGGTCGAATGACGCGTACCCGGGTTGTAAATCCAGCATTTTCTTACCGGCAAGTAATGCATCATGAACGTTTTTTTTGATCGAATTCATGTTAGCATGCAACGGCCCGGTTAATAAATGCAATACTTCGGTCATTGCCTGCAGTTCTCCTTCTATTGCAGGAATTCCCGCCTGTTCGATTACAATTTCGCCATTGCTAATCCCAATGGTACTCATTCGCATAACCTGCAAACGTATGGCCTCAAAGACACTACTTTCGGATAATTGTGCAACATCCGCTTCGGTATCAATAGATTTCAAAACGGCTCTGAAATTTGTAACCGACCTGGCAATGAATTTTTTCGAGAAAACAGAATCTTCCGAAGTGAATTTTTTTAATGTACTATCAGGATCGATACCGAAAGGGCCTAGCCAAAGCCAGTTATCGGGAAAGGGCGGACCGAAATCTCTTTTTTCAAACCTGGCCGGAAGAAAAAAGGTTTCATGAGATAGTTTTGGATGGAAGTAAATAAACAAACCTTCTATCCTTTTCAATTGACGGGTGAGGTCTTCGTATTTTGTTAGCCGGGTTGTATAACTACTGTCGTAGAAATATTTTGGATATTCCTGCAACATGGAATCAAAACGCTGCATTTCGGTTTTATACCAGTTCCCAATAGTTGCAATTACCTCAACTCTTTCTTCATTTTTACCGGTTAACGACATTGAGATAATGCTCACAAACAACGCCATAGCTGTTATGACCACTGCATGTTTGTTAAAAATCATAGCGGGTAGTTTAGCTAATAAATGTAATAGGTTATTCAGTGAAACAAATGACTGAATGATTAAATGACTGGCAGTATTTTTTAAGAGGAAGGATTAAATAAAATGGATGGAACATTCCAGCGGGTTTTTAAGGGTGGGTACCAGTGGTATTTCTTTGCCAGGAAACAGGAAATCGGCACCGATCGAATTCCAGCAAAAAAGCCGCTTGCACTTTTATAGCACTTTGTTTAATTCTATTGAAATAAACAGTAGTTTTTACAAGATTCCGATGCCTGCAACCTTTGCAAAATGGTCAAATGATGTAAGCGATGATTTTTCATTCACATTAAAACTCTGGAAGGAAATTACTCATGTAAAAGAACTGAATTTTCAATTGGATAATGTTAACCGGTTTTTCGAATCTGCCAACCAAATTGGAAATAAGAAAGGATGTATACTGGTACAATTTCCCGGTAAAATCACTTTAGAGTATTTTAATAAAATCGCTTTGATTCTTGAAAGACTTGGCGAATCGGATCCCGCAAATACCTGGAAAAAAGCTATGGAATTCAGGCATGATAGCTGGTATACCGGTGAAACTTACGAACTGCTGAAGGAACACAATGCGGTCGTTGTTTTACAGGATAAATCAAAATCGAAGAATTTCGATGTACGTGACAATGCTCCTTTCTATTATTTCCGTTTTCATGGTCCAACCGGCGATTACAGGGGAAGTTATAACCAGCAATTTTTAGAGGAACAATCAGCAGTTATCAGGGAATTATTGTTAAAAGGAAAAGAGGTGTATGCCTATTTCAATAACACCGCCGGTAATGCTTTTGAGAATGCCGGTGAGTTAAGGCGTATTTTACAAGAAGTGTAAGTCTGCAAGGACTTGTTACCAAACAAGTAACAGAATAGGTGGCAACATCAAATTTGTTTTACATTGCAATTATTACCTGTACCCGACTTATGAAGTTTGTTTTTCTCCTGTTCCCGTTCCTGTTTTTTTTACAAATATCATCCCTTCTTTCACAGGCTCCCCCTATTGAATGGCAGCATAGTTATGGAAGTAACAATGGAGACTATCCTAAAAAGATTAAGCTAACTAGTGATGGCGGCTTTATAGTAGTTGGATATACCGAATCGAATGGCGGTGATGTGGATGGCTATCATGGAAATTATCTCGTTGGTGATTGCTGGCTCTTAAAGTTAAATAGTGCCGGCAAAATAGAATGGAAGAAAACCCTGGGTGGTAATTCTGTGGATTATGGAATTGATATTCATCAAACAGCGGATGGAAGTTTTATGATAGCAGGATCTTCGGCAAGTGAAAGTTGCGATATTTCCGACAGTCATGGAGGCGTTGATTATTGGTTGATGAAACTTACCCCAAAAGGCGACCTCATGTGGGAGAGAAGGTATGGCGGAAGTAAAAATGACTATTGCCTTTCTATGGATTTGATACCCGGGGGTGGCTTTATGTTAAGCGGCAACACGGAATCGAATGACGGTGATGTGACAGGTAATTTGGGAGAACGGGATATATGGGTGTTAAAGCTGGATGAAAATGGCAATATTACCTGGCAAAAAAACCTTGGGGGAACCAAAGATGAAGATGGAACATCGGGGCAGGTTACCAAAGACGGAGGGTACATTATAACCGGCTTCACAGAATCAAACGATGGAAATGTATCAGGCCACCATGGCAAAAGAGATGTTTGGGTAGTAAAACTTTCCGGTAATGGAAACCTTGAATTTCAAATATGTTTAGGCGGTTCAGCCTTTGAAGGTGGTAATAGTATAAAACAAACTACCGACGGTGGCTACATTGTTGCAGGATATACAGGTTCCAATGACGGAGACGTTTCGGGCAATCACCATGATATTGGTTTGTATTTAGATTATTGGCTGGTTAAACTGGATAACAAAGGGTTGAAACAATGGAGTAAATGCTATGGCGGAAACTCGAATGACCTGGCGTTCTGCGTAAACCTTACCGGCGACGGAGGATACGTTATAGCTGGAGCTGCAGAAGCCAATGACGGGGACGCTACCTGCAACAAAGGTGCTACCAGTGCGTGGATCGTAAAAACAAATAATACAGGCGGAATTTTGTGGCAAAAAAGTATCGGCGGAAGTTATTTTGAGGAAGCTTTCTCTATTCAGCCCTTACCAGATGGTAGTTATATAATTGCTGCGATGACCTGTTCAAAAGAAACTGCAGGTTATCATCCTTCTTTGGGCGGTTTTGGTAGCTGCGGAGACTTTTTCCTGTTCAAATTAGCAGCTCCCACAATTGTAAATCCTGTACCTGTTGTTGCCATCAATCCTGCTTCTGCCAACATATGTAAAGGAAAAGCTACCTTAACTACAAACGTTAGTTATGCGGGAACTCTATATACTTATCAATGGTTGCGCAATGGAATTGACGTAAGCGTTAATACTCCTACTTATACCGGTTTTGATTTTAAAGACAACGAGGTCATTACTTGTAAAATTACCACTGGTAATGATTGTGATATCAGCTTTGCCACAGCAACTAACACGATTGTGTTAAAAGAAAACAGCAAACAATTTAACCCGCAGGTCATAATAACTTCCGGCAATACTGGTTTATGTGGCGAATGTACTGCTGTGACGTTCCAGGCAAACATATCCAATGCTGGTACAAACGGTGTTCTTAAATGGCTTGTAAACGACAATTACCTGGGTGGCGGGGGTAATAATTATACTACGTCCTTGCTAAAGCCGGGTGATAATGTTAAGCTGTTTTATACCGATACCCTGGCCTGTCTTACCAATGGTGATGTAACATCCAACATACTTATTATGAATGCTGGTACGGGTTTAACACCAGCCGTTAACATTGTATCTACATCAATCAATAGCTGTAAGGGTATTCCCGTGAGATTTGATGCCACAACAAGCAATGCTGGAAATAAACCGGATTTTCAATGGAAAATAAATGGTGTAAATGCCGGAACAAATAGTAGTGTATTCATTTCTACCCTCCTAAACGACAAAGACATTATTACTTGTATCATCACTAAAGATTCAACTTTTAGTTGTGCAACTATCAATACGGCTACTTCTAATAGCATACAAACAACCTTTTTACCTGATGCCCTGCCGCAGGTTTTTATTATAGCAACAGATAGTACTATTTGCAAGGGAATTCCGGTAACCTTTACTGCGAAAACCAATAATGTGGCAGGCAACCCTTTCTACCAATGGCAAATAAACGGCTTGCCGGCAGGAAGTAATAACAACAGTTTTATTTCTGCGGATTTAGTGGATGGTTCGCTTGTTACCTGCGTTATAAAAGCAGACTCTTCAACAACTTGCGCTACTGCATTAACAGCGGTTTCAAATGCAATACGAGTGACTGTAAAAACTGCTTTGGCACCAACCATCACTATTACGGCATCCACAAATAACATTTGTGCCGGCACCCCGGTAACCTTTACAGCCTCGGCAGCAAACACGGGTCTTAATCCCTCCTTTTTATGGAGTGTAAACAGGATTAATGTAGGTGTTAGTCCACCGGTTAATACGCTGCATAATTTAAAAAACTACGATACCGTTTTATGTACCTTATTGGATGTAAATAATACCTGCTCTGGTAGCGGTATTGCCTCAAATATAATTATCATGCAATTCAGCGACCTGCCTTTGATTACTGTTTCACCGGCCGATACAGTAGTTAAAAAAGGGGCTGTTGTTCAATTTGAGACAATAGTTAGCGGCAGTATTACGCGTTTTGATTGGCAACCTGCCAATCAACTTGAGAATAGCAGTATTATATCACCAAAAACATTGCCGTTGCAAACTTCGGGATCCTATAAAATAACAGTAGAAAATACTGAAGGGTGCGTGGCAGAAAAAACAGTAACAATCAGGCTTTCAACAAAACTATTCATGCCAAATGCTTTCTCCCCTAACGGGGATGGAAAGAATGAAGTTTTTAGGGTCCCTGTAAATACTACGCTTGCATTAATAAATTTTTCAATTTATAACAGGTTCGGAAAACGCGTTTTTTCTACCAATAATATCGACCTTGGATGGAATGGAAAAGTAGCAGGGATAAAGGCTGATATGGGTGTTTATGTGTACCAGGTAACCGGAACAGATGACAATGGACCTGTAAATACCAGTGGCAGTTTTCTACTCACAAGGTAAACCGTTGCGCCATCAAAGCATGTAGCATTTCACGGGAATTCTATAGATTACCATTGCATTCAATATGTAGTTTCTTACTTAAAAATCTAGTTGCAATTTGACTTCTGCAAACAAGCTACGAGGTCTCGATCATTTACGGGCATTCGCTATCACCATCGTTTTCCTTTATCATTATGGAGGCCTCTTTTCGCACCCGCAATGGGTAAATACTATGTTTGATTTTGGTTGGACTAGTGTTGACCTGTTTTTTGTTTTAAGCGGTTATTTAATTTCTTCCCAACTTTTTGAAAGTATCTGCCGTTACCATTCTGTCGATTATAAAACTTTTTTCATTAAGCGATTTTTCAGAATAGTCCCTGCATACCTGCCAGTGGTTGCATTTTATTATTTTTTGCCATTTACACGTGAAAGAGGTGACACTGCACCTCTATGGAAATTACTAACTTTTACTCAAAACATAGGACTCGATCTGCGTACGCAGGGAAGCTTTTCGCATGCCTGGTCGCTTTGTATTGAAGAACAATTTTACCTTCTGTTACCAGTGGTATTAATGGCGCTGGTTTATTTCAAAAAAATACCTAAAGGCTGGATGCTCCTATTGCTGCTTTTCGTATTCGGCTTTGTAGCACGCTTCACAGCCTGGCAATATATTGTTCAATTCTACGAAGAAAATACTTTCACGCTCCTGTGGCTTAAGTGGCTCTATTATCCAACTTATGCAAGATTAGACGGAATTTTAGCAGGTGTAACCATTGCCGCTATTTTTCAATTCAAACTAAATATAAAAACACAGTTACAACTTTATGGAAACAGGTTACTGATAATTGGATTTCTGGTATTAACTGCATGCTGGTTTCTAACACGTAAGCAAACAAGTTTTAGTGCATCTGTATTTGGATTTCCGCTTATTGCTATTGGTTATGGCTTTGTCGTTACCGGTGCTATTTTGCCAACGGGTTTCCTGTACCAATTTCAATCAAAAATTACTGCAACTATTGCTACTTTGTCATATGCAATTTATTTCTCACAAAATAGTTATTCATATAACGCAGGATTTTCTATCACCATGGATCCCAAAAGATGGCAACCTGATGTTTATGATTTGTATACTGAATTGCCTGGTTGCCGCATTTATTTTAAACAGGCTAATTGAAAAACCTTTCCTCGTGTTACGCAACTATATTTTGAATAAAAGCAAACCTTCAAAGTTCAAAAAGGTAATTGTTGAAATATAAATCGCACAGCATAATCTGTTCGTTTGTTTTTTCGAAATCTATTTCACTCCACAAGAAATAGCTATTCAACACAACACTTTTTAATAGGGTTCAAGGTTTATTTTTTCATGAACGCAACCGCTACAATTTATCCTCAAACGTCTCTGATTACAGGAAGCATTGTTAAATAAATACTAACAAAAAGTCCATTATAGAAACCGGGCATTTGTGCCTGTGTTTTATTGTGGAAACTTTCATACAAATGGGCATTTTTAGAAGCAGGCAAACGAATTAAAAATTCATAACAGACAGGTTATCAGCAATGGCATGGTTTTATGAACACGACGTTTGCATTAGCAATTTAAAATTGTTTAATCAAGCATCCATATGAAGACATCCAGGGACAATGCTCCGATGGCATTTAATGTAATGGAAGAGCAGGCACAAATACACAAAGAGGTGGTGGAGAATGCCAAAGTTCGCATCGTAAAAAAAGTGCACGAAGAAGAAACAACAGTAGATACATCAGCAAAAAGTGAAAGCGTAAAAGTTGAAAGAGTTCCGGTAGAAAAATACGTGGAAGCTGCACCAGCAATTCGCTACGAAGGCAATACTATGATCGTTCCTGTAGTTCAGGAAGTAGTAGTTGTTCAGAAAAGACTATTACTGGTAGAAGAAGTTCATATAACCAAGACCACTACAAGCTTACCCAACGAAGAAACAATGCCTTTAAGACGAGAAGAGGTGATTGTTCAAAGGGTAACCACAGAATAAAACAACATCAAACATAAACAAAACAAGGAGGTTAACATGGCACAAACAGTTATCGGAATATTTAACAGCGCAAGTGAAGCGCAAAATGCAAAACAACAATTAATCAGCAATGGCTTTACCGACATGAACGTAGACATTGCCAGTGGCGACACAATTGATTATACCAATCGTAGCGACAATGACCGTGAACATGAAAGTGGAATAGCCCGTTTTTTTAGAAACTTATTTGGCGGGGATGATAACGAAAGTGAGCGCTATACCCGTGTTGCAGAACATGGATGCGTGGTAACCGTTCATGCAATGGATGAAGAAGAAGCCGAACGCGCTGCAGACCTGCTGGATGACTATGGCGCAGTGGATGTGGATGAAAATTACAGGAAGTATACATCTAATGACAGCAGTTCAAGTTGGGGCACAAACCCTGGCACCGGTAACCGTTCTGAACCGGTTGTTGCAGGAACGCCAATGGGTGATACGTATGTTGATACCGACCAGACTACTTCTGGTATGGTAAATGACCGAACACTTGACAGAGATACTAACCGTAGTGGTGGCATATTTGACGATGGCAGCACGACCCGTACTGACAGCGATAGAGACAGGGATGGCCGCCTGTTCAACAGGGATTCTGATCGTAATCGTGAATACTCTGATGATGAAAGCAGGAAAATTCCAATTATTGAAGAAACGCTCAATGTTGGAAAACGTGAAATTGAAACTGGTGGTGTTCGTTTAAGAAGCCGCATAGTGGAAAAACCCGTGGAAGAACACCTGCGCCTAAGGGAAGAACATGTAAGGGTGGAGCGTAATTCCGTAGACAGGAATGCCACAGCATCAGACATCGACTCTTTTAATGAAGAGACCGTTGAAATGAGGGAAAGAGCGGAAGTACCGGTAGTTTCAAAAGAAGCACACATTGTTGAAGAAGTTTCTTTGGACAAACAAGTAGACCACCGCGATGAAACTATAAATGAAACCGTACGTTCAACAGAAGTAGATATAGAAGAACTGGAAGGTGAAAGGAGAAAAAGAGACCTTGATGCATAGTTATGAATATGAGAACCGATCAATTACATGGGTTACTCATACCGTTTGACTTTATGAATAAATGCTATGCTTCGGTAATTTGAACATAGCATTTATTCATTATTTTCTTCACATGGAAGATACATTCACAACGAAGCAGGCTGTCAGGCACTGCTCATTTAAAGATTAAAACACATGGCACAAATACACGTTCAGCCTAAAGCAAAAAGTTATTGGTGGTTATGGCTGTTGCTGCTTTTAATAATAGCCGGAGTTGTTTACTACCTGTATGCCAACAATATGTTGCCCGGTAATAAGGCTACAATTGGCAACCCAACACCAGCAGATTCATCCGCGGTAAATGATACTGCTAAAAATGCAGCAGCTTCCGATTCTGCTTTACATTATCACAATGGCATAACCGGCCAATAAAGAAAGATGATTGGTTGATTCGCGTAAACCATTTAAAATATAACAGCATGTCAAACGAAAAAAGAGATAAATACCGCCTGGCAGAACTTGCCAAAAGTGATTTTGAAATTGCCGACGGCGAACCCGATATACGAGGCTGGAAAGTAAAAAATATGGATGGCCGAATTATTGGCGAAGTAATTGAATTGCTCTTTGACCCACTTTCCCGGAGTGTGCGCTATTTAATAATGCATATCGAAGGAAAGTCGCTAAATCTTATCTCGAGAAATGTATTGATTCCCATTGGGTTAGCAGATATACACGAAGAAATTGACGAAGTAACCCTACCAACGGTTACCGTAGGTCACCTGGCAACTTTACCAGCTTACAAAAGAAATGGAGTAACACCTTCAATCGAAAAATCTATTCGTTCAGTGTTTTCAGGAGAAACTTCACCTGCCGCACCCGAAACGGTAACGGAACAAGATTATGACCGGGAAAGATTTTACCAGGACGACTTATACGACGAAGACCGGATGTTTAATCGAAGGAGAAATAGATCCGTTTCGCCAGCCGATGCTCCCGTTGTTGAAGAACATATTCATACGGCAGGAGGAAGACGTATCGTTCCAAGGAATATCGACAGGCAAGGTTCAAAATTGTCCAACGACCCGGTGACTGATAATACAAGGGTACATCAAACAAGGGCTGAACACGAAAATTACCGGCACCCTGAAGAAAGGCATGAACAAAGAGATTTTACCCCGTTCCAGGAAGGAACGATTGAAATTACCGAACACAAAGAAGTTCCGGTAGTTTCAAAAGATACCCGTGTGGTGGAAGAAGTGTCAATACATAAAGATGTAGACCATCGTGACGAAACTATCAGGGACACTGTAAGACATACTGAAGTGGATATTGAGGAATTTGATGGTGAGGGAAGAAGAAGAAGAAGTTAAAATAGCTTCCAGCTTCCATAAGATCTTATCAACACGCAGCGGCTTTCATGGCCGCTGTTTTGTTATAACATAGTAGTAGTTTGTCAATAAAATGTAAGTAACTACTCCTATTAGTATAATGGTATAACCGTAAGCCATTCACCGGTTAGAAATTAACTGCTTATCCCCCATTCTTTTCAACATTCGGTGAATAACAACTTAAGGTAATCTTGATATTCCCCGCTTATTTTACAACTGTTAATTGGTTAACATTCCGGTAACATGGTAATCACGCATTGGAAGACAATCTGGAACCCTGGTTTCTTCCAAGAAAGGACATCATTTTGAAGGAAACCCAGGGCAATCTATGCACTACTTCCGCGCAGAAGAAGTGCCAAATTCCCGGGAAAAAGCCAGCAGCAAATCACACAATTTACAGTTTACCAGTTATTTACGAAAGAGCTCCAATCATTATTTAATGTTGGCAAAACTCTTATGTTTTTAATTAACCGACCTGGTTTTGAAAAAGATTTTTTATGAGTGAAAACAGCGAAGAATTATTGTTGAAAGAGAACAAAGACCGTTTTGTTATTCTTCCGATTAAGTATCCCAAAATTTGGGAACAATATAAAAAGCACGAAGCGAGTTTCTGGACGGCGGAGGAAATTGATCTGAGTTCTGATGCTAAAGACTGGGAAGCTATGAATGATGGTGAACGTCATTTTATATCGCATATCCTAGCTTTTTTCGCCGCAAGTGATGGCATTGTGAACGAGAACCTGGCCGTAAACTTTATGAGCGAAGTTCAACTTCCTGAAGCCCGTTGTTTTTATGGTTTCCAGATAATGATGGAAAACATCCATAGCGAAACATATGCATTGCTGATTGATACCTATATAAAGAACCCTGAAGAGAAATACAAACTGTTTCATGCGATAGACACTGTTCCTGCAGTAAAGAAAAAAGCAGAATGGGCCTTACGCTGGATCGATAACGGCAGTTTTGCTGAACGGCTGGTAGCATTTGCAGCAGTAGAAGGCATTTTCTTCAGTGGTAGTTTTTGCTCTATTTTTTGGTTGAAAAAAAGAGGCCTGATGCCGGGACTTACTTTCAGCAACGAGCTTATAAGCCGTGATGAAGGATTGCATTGCGAATTCGCTTGTCTTTTGTACAGCATGTTGTCCACCAAACTTTCCGAGCAGGAAGTACATGGTATTATTATCGATGCTGTTACCATTGAAAAAGAATTTATCACCGAAGCATTACCGGTTGGATTGATTGGTATGAATGCTGTTTTAATGCAGCAATACATAGAGTTTGTTGCCGATCGCTGGTTAAGCGAACTGGGATATTCCAAAGTATACAACGCTACCAATCCATTCGACTTTATGGAAATGATTTCGCTGCAGGGCAAAACCAACTTCTTTGAAAAACGTGTTGGTGATTACCAGAAAGCCGGCGTACTAAATGGCAAGGAATCACAGACATTTTCTATCGAAGAAGACTTTTAGGATTTGTGATGTTGGATTTTTGATTTATGATATATTAAGATCGGACATCAAAAATTGTTTAGCATGACCAGGAAAGACTTACAGCAACGAACAAAAAAATTTAATATAGATGTAATCAATGTTTGTGACCTGTTGACAAAAAGTGTGGCAGGCTTTGAACTAGCAAAACAACTTATTAGATCCGCAGGTTCTGTTGGTGCAAATTATAGAGCTACGTCCAGGGCAAAATCAGAGGCAGATTTTATATACAAGTTAGAAATCGTTATTGAAGAAGCCGACGAATGCATGTATTGGCTCGAGGTCATGCAGGAACCGGCTTTTTAAAACCTGAAATATCATCGCCTTTGATAAACGAAGCAAACGAGCTGGTCAGCATATTTGTGGTTACTGTTAAAACACTTAAAGCCAAAAAAAATGTTGACAACAATTGAAATATAAAACTGGATAGATCTATACATCATACATCACAAATCATACATCACAAATCATACATCACAAATCATAAATCACAAATCCTCCTCATGTTTGTAATAAAAAGAAACGGCAAAAAAGAATCCGTAAAGTTTGATAAAGTAACCGCCAGGATCGAAAAACTGAGTTACAGTCTTAGCCCTATGATCAATGTGATTGATGTGGCTAAAAAAACCATTGAGGGGATTTATGAAGGTGTTCCAACAACCGAACTCGATAACCTTGCGGCAGAAACAGCTGCATCGCTTACCACTACCCATCCCGATTATGCCATTCTTGCCTCCAGGATAGCAGTAAGCAATCTTCATAAGAATACCATTAAAAGCTTTTCCGACACCATGCGTAACCTGTATAATTATACAGATGAAACAACGGGTAAGGTAATGCCGTTGATTGCTGATGATGTGATGGAGATTATTGAAGAACATGCTGAACTATTAGATAGTAGTATTATCTACGATCGTGATTTTGCATTTGATTATTTTGGGTTTAAAACACTTGAAAAGTCTTACCTGTTAAAAATAAATGGCAAGATTGCTGAACGTCCGCAGCATATGTATATGCGGGTATCTGTTGGCATCCACAAAAATGATATTGAATCAGCTATTAAAACCTATCACTTAATGAGTGAGCGCTGGTTTACGCATGCCACGCCTACCCTTTTTAATGCAGCCACTCCAAAGCCACAAATGAGCAGCTGTTTTCTTTTAACTATGAAAGAAGACAGCATAGATGGCATTTATGATACCCTAAAACAAACAGCAAAAATTTCTCAGAGTGCCGGCGGCATTGGACTGGCAATTCACAATATCAGGGCAACCGGTAGTTATATTGGCGGAACCAATGGTACCAGCAATGGTATTATACCCATGCTTCGCGTATTTAACGACACTGCCCGTTATGTAGACCAGGGTGGTGGAAAAAGAAAAGGAGCATTTGCAGTTTATCTTGAACCCTGGCACCCGGATGTTTTCGAGTTTCTTGATCTCCGTAAAAATCACGGTAAAGAAGAAATGCGTGCAAGAGATCTTTTCTATGCGTTGTGGATCTCAGACTTGTTTATGAAACGGGTGGAAGACAATGGTGAGTGGAGTTTATTTTGCCCTAACTCGGCACCAGGTTTAAGCGAATGCTGGGGCTCCGAATTTGAAGAACTATATAACCGCTACGAAAAAGAAGGCAGAGCAAAAAAGACCATCAAAGCACAGGAACTTTGGTTTGCCATTTTGCAATCGCAGATAGAAACAGGAACGCCTTACATGTTGTATAAAGATGCAGCAAATGGCAAAAGCAACCAGCAAAACCTGGGAACCATAAAAAGCAGCAACCTGTGTACCGAAATAATGGAGTATACCAGCCCTGATGAAGTGGCTGTTTGTAACCTTGCATCGCTTGCATTACCACGTTATGTAATCAATGGCAAGTTTGATCATGATAAATTATACGAGGTAACCTACCAGGTTGCTAAAAACCTGAACAAAGTAATTGATCATAATTTTTATCCTATTGAAGAAGCGCGGAATTCAAATACCAAACACCGCCCTATTGGTCTTGGGGTTCAAGGCCTGGCAGATGTATTTATTATGCTTCGCCTGCCATTTGAAAGTGACCTGGCCAAGATGTTGAATAAAAATATTTTTGAAACCATCTACTTCGCAGCTATGACTGCGAGTAAAGATCTCGCAAAGGTTGATGGCGCTTACCAAACCTATGAAGGCTCGCCTGTTTCAAAAGGCATTTTCCAGTTTGATATGTGGGGCGTTACTCCAACCGACCGTTGGGATTGGGCAGCACTAAAAGCAGAAGTAAAAAAATATGGAGTAAGAAATTCATTGTTGTTGGCACCAATGCCTACTGCATCTACATCACAAATTTTGGGTAACAACGAATGCTTTGAACCCTATACTTCAAACATCTATTCAAGAAGAGTTTTAAGCGGCGAATTTGTAATCGTAAACAAACATTTGCTGAAAGATTTAGTGAATCTTGGGCTTTGGAATAATGCCATGAAAAACCAGATCATAGCGGCTAATGGTTCCATCCAGAACATCGATGCAATACCAGCTGAAATAAAAGAACTGTATAAAACGGTCTGGGAAATTAAGCAACGCAGTATCATCGATATGGCTGCAGACCGTGGTGCTTATATCTGCCAGTCGCAATCTTTGAATTTGTTTGTAGACAATGCTACAACTGCCAAGCTAACCTCGATGCATTTTTATGCCTGGAAAAAAGGTTTGAAAACCGGTATGTATTACCTGCGTACACAAGCAGCAACACAGGCAGTTCAGTTTACCGTTGAAAAACAAGGCAGCAAAGAAGTTGAACCTGTTATTCCAACGCTGAATACTAATAGCCAGGCACAACAATCTACTGATATCGAACCTACCTTTATTGAAGGTGCTGTTTGCACTATGCAGGATGGTTGCGTAAGTTGTGGATCATAATAAATTAGATTATTAAAAATAAATAAGCCCTGTGCATTAAGAGCACGGGGCTTATCATTTTCAGCCAGCTTCGTTTGTTATAGATAAAACATAGGGTTACTTAACCTCGTGTTTTATGTTTTTGCTTGTTTGATTAATTTAATTAACAACGATCTTTTTATTTTCAGTAATGCCCTCGTAAACAAATTGAATGGTATACACACCAGCAGCGAGATCACATACATGAACATGACCATTGTTTAAACCCGGCATAGCACCGAGTTTGTCAACTAATATTTTCTTTCCACTAAGATCATATACATTAACCGTCATTGTACCTTTTTTCTCTGCATTAAACTGCATGCTTAACTGGCCCGGCCGCTTAATTGGATTAGGCCCAAGTTGCACGATCAGCTTTTTGACAGCGAAACCTGTTTTATAGGTTTTAATAGGAGAAAAAGACATTTTACCATCCTTATCGATAGTAACAAGTTCGTAATACAGGTAACGGTATTTTACAGGAACATCGCTGTGTGTAAAGCTGTAATGCTGCTCCGTGTTAGAACTTCCCTTCGCTGAAATTTTTCCTATTTCTTCGAACTTTAAGCCATCAACACTGGTTCTTACTGAAAAATAATTTACGTCTTCCTCTGATAATGTAGTCCAGGCGAGTACAGGCTTTCCATTGGAAGTTGCAGAGATTGAAAATGTTTTTAGTTTAACTGGTAAAGGAGTTGATGCATTTATTGTGCCCACCATACCAAAATCGGCATGCACCTCACATACATAATTATAAGTTCCAGGCTGTGAAACCGTATAATTATAAGTTCGCACGCCGGTATTTGCATCGCCGCTGCTAATTGGAGTAGCACCTGCCGGTATACTATAACCAACGGAAGTGGCATTGTGAAAACCAGTACTGAACTTAAAACTTACTATATCGCCTACAAAAACATTTACATTAGCCGGGCTAAATTGGTTGTTTAGAACCTGCACTTCAACTATAGCTGCCGTTGTTGAAGAAAAGAAAAATACTGTTGTCATTAAAAGAGTAAAAGTTTTTATCATATAATGCTTTTTAGGGATAAATCAATCCAAAAATCGTATCGCAAAAACTTATGATTTGGTTGCCTTATAACCAATAAAAAAACGGGCGGTAATAATACCAGCCCGTTTTACTATTTTATTCAACTCCTGTTTTATTGAACAACTAGTTTATTAGTATAGATTTCTTTGCGTGATGCATCAACCACCCTGATTACATACAAGCCTTTAGCGAGTGAGTTAGTGTTTAATTTCACTTGCTGGCCTGGAATGGTTATTTGAACCGGTTTGCGTATCATGGTACTACCGGCGCCACTTAGAACATCAATATTTAGCCTGCCTGCAATACTTTTTTCGAATTGCAAAACAGTGAAGCCATTGACAGCAGGATTTGGAAATAATTGTATGTCGTTTTGATTACCTGTTGCTGCGATAACTTCTTTTGCAATTTTTTTAGAAAACAATAAGTTGCTGCTGGCAAGATCGCTGGCATTATAAATATCTGCCCCTTTTTCTTCTGTAGCAACCAGGTTGTTCATATCTGCAATAGTTCCCCGGCTACCCGCATAGGCAGCAGTTGAAAGCAGTACTTTTCCTTCATCGTTCACCGCTGCTCCGTTGATAGTAAAGTTATTATCAAGACCGGTTATCTTACCCATATAAGTAGCAATCCTTGTAGCAGGATTTATCTTAAACACCAATTGACGCATGGTAAATAAATAGAGGTCTCCCTGTTCTGAAGCTACCATATCCCCACCCCAGCTGCTGCAGGCGTTGTGAACTGAAACGCCACCATTCTTTTCGTCGTCCACCAAACCTCCAAGAGCTGATACCTGTGTTTTCTTATCAAGCGTAAAACGGAAAAAGGATTCTCCGTCATTGCTTAGTCCATAGCCATAACCATCCGCACCAATGGCCATACGGGTTATAACAGGTCCTTGCTGATCAGCAGAAACCTGGAGCGGTTGTTTTGCTTTTGACAAAGTAGTTAAGTTGGCTGCATGGTAATAACGGCCTGCTTCCCTGTCGCTTAAATCTACATAACGAAGTTGTTGTGTAAACATCGTTGCAAAATACAAGCGATCATGTTGCTGATCATAAGCCAAAGCTGCTACACCTGAATGCATCGGCTGGTCATTATAATTTCCTGAATTTGGGGAATAATCCGCCTTCTTCTTTTGAAGACCGGCATCTACTACGATTCCTTTAGCAACTGCATTGTTCATTACAACCTGTTCGGCCATACCCGCAGAAACAGTTCTGATGGCACTCCAATTATACCCGCCTTTTGCCAGGTCGGTTACATAAAAAAGCCGGGAGCTTTTTTGTGCATTCAGGGATGCGGCCGTAAAAAAACAAAAGAGTAGAAAATTAATCTTCATAAGCGTGTGTTTTAGTTTGAAAAGGTACAAACATTTTTATTGGTTCCGAACGCAACCTTTTCTATTTTTTTATGAAATAAAATACTTGTTCGATAATTGCATAACAATTTGATACAACCAGTATACAAACCTAAAGTTGCCTTGCTTCATATACTTTTACGGCTTTACTAACCGATCCATTTTCAAGAAGCAAAGCTCTTGCTACCTCGTAGCTTTTTTCTCCTGTTGCTTCCATAAGCATCCTGGCTCCCCTGTTTAGCAACTTTTGGTTGGTAAGCTGCATGTTCACCATTTTATTATCTTCTACCCTGCCTAGCTGGATCATAACTGTGGTACTGATCATATTTAAAACCAGCTTTTGTGCAGTACCGCTTTTCATCCGGGTGCTCCCGGTAACAAACTCGGGGCCTGTAATTACTTCAACCGGGAAATCACAGGCCGCGGCTACAGGTGTACTCGGATTACTACAAATGCAACCTGTAAGTATATTGTTTTGACGGCATGCATTTAATGCGTTGAGCACATAGGGTGTGGTTCCACTGGCAGTAATTCCGATCACAAAATCGCTGGATGTAGCATGGTGAAACCGAAGATCACTCCAACCCGTTTCGGTATTATCTTCAGCAAATTCAATGGGCCGGAACATTGCCTCATAGCCTCCGGCTATTATGCCCACTACTTTTCCCGGTTCCACACCAAATGTGGGCGGGCATTCACTCGCATCTACCATCCCCAGCCTTCCACTGGTACCTGCACCAATGTAAAACAAACGGCCGCCTTCTTTCATTTTAAGGGCCAATGCTGTAACTAAATTCTCAATTTGAGGTAAGGCTAATGCAATTGCAGCTGGTACCGTTTTGTCCTCGGTATTTATTCCCTTCAGAATCTCGCTGACCGTCATTTTCTCCAGGTGCCGGTAATTTGATGGTGATTCCGTTATTAGTTTCAATTCAGGCATTAACTGAAATAATTTATTGTCAAAAAAATGAAGGCCTTACTTAGGCTTCGCTATGATAAGCTACCAATCCATCGATGGGCCCTTTTAAAACCCTGCCTAACTGCAGTTCAAACGATTGACAGAGATCTTGCAGAACATCTTTAAAATACCAGGCGATACTTCCTGTAAAATGAATGGGATGCGTCCAGGTTTCGGCATATTTATAGAGGTGGGTAAAAAAGAATTCGCTTATTCCATCTTCAATAATGTTTTCAATCATATAATGACCGCGATTCTCACTTAAAAAAGGTGCAAAGCTGGCCAGGTAGCGATTCGGCAACGGAGATTTGTATACTTTTTGCAAAATCTCCGGGTAGGTTGTTTGATATTTTACGTTAAAACGATGAAGAAGATCTTCATCAAAAGTGCTGTAGATAAAATACTGCAAGACTTTTTTCCCCAACAGGGCACCACTGCCTTCATCACCTAAAATAAAGCCCGGGGAAGGATTGTTCCGGATAATTTTGGTGCCGTCAAAAACACAACTGTTGCAGCCTGTACCGAGTATTCCTGCCACTCCTGCTTCATGACCGCACAAAGCCTTTGCTGCGCCTAATACATCTGTTTCTACGGTTATAGTTTCTACCTGGGGAAATACTGTTTTTATACTGTTCTCCACCATCCTGCAATTTATGGGCTCACCACAACCTGCACCGTAAAAATGAACTTCCGATATTTCCTTTTCCTTTAACCTTGCGGGCAATTCGAGCTGCAATAAGTCCGTTATCTGTTCACCGGTAAAAAAATAAGGATTTATCCCCTGCGTATAAAAATTTTCCTGCGTTCCCGAATCAACCAGGCACCAGCTGGTTTTGGTTGCGCCGCTATCGGCAATTAGTTGAATCCTGGACATAAAAAGAGGTAAGATTTGATGGTTGTAAAAACATTCATAAAGCGAACAATTGCCTATCGTTGCTGTTCCTGTACTTTCGCAATCCAAAAGGCAAAAGGCGGGATCATTCCCGTTAATTAATGCTAACGAATCCGGGGCAAATTAAAGTAAAAGCCCCGCAAATTCATTTGAATAAATGCCTGTTGATAACAGGTCCATACAGTAAAGGCTGTATAAAACGCAGTACATGAATAAAAAGATACAGGTTTGGTTACCATTATTGTTAGCGATTGTTATGGCAATTGGCATGTTGGCGGGTTACCAGTTACAACATAATTTAAATTGGCAAAATCGTACTGCCACCCGTTTCACCAATGCTAATTCCAGCCTGCAGCAGGTAATGGATCTTATCAATTACAAGTATGTTGACAGCATGGCCATCGATTCAATAGAAAGTGATGGCATAGAGGCAGTTGTTAACAGGCTTGATCCGCATTCGGTTTATATCCCCCCGGCAACACTGGGAGAAGTGAATGCCGACCTGCAAGGTAATTTCTCGGGAATTGGAATAGAATACCAAATGATCAACGACACCCTGAACGTAGTGTATGTGCTGGAAAAAGGTCCAAGCGATCGGGCCGGTATCAAAACTGGCGACCAGTTGATAAAAGTAGATACAATAAATATTGCCGGTTCCGCAAAAAGAGGCGTGGATTTGCGCAAATACCTTCGTGGTAAAGCAGGCAGTAAAGTGCAGGTGACCGTGTTACATGAAGGCAAATCAAAGGTAGTTGAGATTACGCGGGGCAATATTCCACTGCCTTCATTAGATGCCGCCTACATGGCAACTCCGGGCATTGGATATATCCGCCTGAATAAATTTGCTGAAACAACTTATCATGAGTTTATGGATGCAGCCACCGGCCTCCAGGCAAAAGGAATGAAGAAAATGATCCTCGATTTGCGGGGCAACGGAGGCGGGTTGCTGGAACAGGCAACCAATATTGCAGACGAATTATTAGCCGACGGAAAAGTAATTGTGAAAACAAAAGGAAATCATGTAAAAACAAGAGAAGTTATCAGTTCCAAGCCCGGCATTTTTGAACAGGGTGAACTCGTTATTCTACTGGATGAATTTAGCGCAAGTGCCAGCGAAGTATTAGCAGGTGCCTTACAGGATAATGACAGGGGAACCATTGTTGGCCGCAGAAGTTTTGGAAAAGGCTTGGTGCAGGAACAATACAATCTCGCAAACGGAGGCGCCCTGAGATTAACGGTGGCCAGGTACTATACACCCACCGGGCGCAGTATACAAAAACCTTATACAGCTGGCAACAACGAAAAATACCGGGAAGAAATATTGGACCGTTTTCACAATGGTGATAATTATGTAACAGACACCGTTCATACTACGAATTTTGTTACAAAGGGTGGAAAAAAACTATATGATGCAGGAGGCATTTCTCCCGACATCATTATACCTTTTGATTCCGGAACATTACCCCGGGCGGTTGCACACCTGTACGGGCAAAACGTTTTGAGTGATTATGTCTTCAACGTATTTAAGGAGCAGCGTGATGTTTTAAGAAAATACAAAAGCCCGGCAGAATTAGGCAGTGAGTACAATCTGCCCGCCAGTACCTGGCAGGGCCTTGTTGGCCTGGCAAAACAAGACAGCATACAATTGGGCACCATTTCTGCAAAGGCAAAACAGGATCTTGAATTAAGGATGAAAGCCCTGCTTGCACGTTATATTTGGCGAAATGTCGGCTATTTTGAAGTGCTGAATAACAACGATTCTATTTACCGGAAAGCATTGGAGGTTTTAAAATAAACAGCTGCGTTATTGTAGCAACTTATGAAAAAAATTAAAGCGCTTTTACTTTCAATGCTGGGACAGCGGGCTTACCTCCAGTTAACAAGCCGGTTGTTCTTTATTTATTTTTTTAACGGATGGCTTCGCAATAATCGCTCGTATGACACGCATTACTTTGTAAAAAACTTTATTTTAAAAGGTGATACCGTTATTGATATCGGGGCTAACCTTGGATACTACTCTGTTCATTTTGCAAAACTTACAGGAGCCGATGGAAAAGTATATTCCGTGGAACCCATTGAACTTTACAGGAGTGTGCTACGTCAAAACGTTGGCGATTACAACCAGGTAGAAATACTTCCTTTTGCATTGGGTGAAACTGCCGGATTTATCAAAATGGGCAATCCTTCAACCGATAAACACCGGCACGGGTTGATGCGGGTTTTAGATGAAAACGAAGAGGCGGATCAGAATGATGTTTACGAAGTAGAGATGAAAAATCCTGTTACGCTTTTTAATCATCTTGTAAAAATTAGTTATATAAAATGCGATATCGAGGGTTTTGAGGTACCAGTAATTCCTGCTATGAAAGAACTGATTGTAAAGCACCGGCCTTTTGTACAGGTAGAAACAGACGGCGACAATAAAATGATCATTCACCGCATGTTCAAAGACATTGATTATAATCTTTTTTTTGTACGTGAAGGCATCCTGGTTGCCTATGAAAATCCTGAAAAAACATTAGCCGGTGATCTGATAGCCATCCCGGGCGAGAAAACAATTTCTTACAAACATTTGTTCAGCTGATTTTGCTGGCAATTATGCGTGTTTCCCTACTTATAACCCGTTATCCTTCCTGGGCCATCCCGTTTGCTTTTTTATCGATGGCTTTATTCCGTATTCCACTATGGCTAAACAAAAACATCAGCTTTTGGAAATTGATGGGAAGTGGAAAAAACGGCAGTTTTGACCTGGTTCCTGACCTGCGTCAATGGGCTATCTTACTAGTAGAAAATTCCGGCCCGGGTATCGGTAATAAAGAATTAACAAGTATCTCATTTATTAATAACTGGATCGGTTTCTTTAAAGGAAAAACTACGCGTTACTTATTGGAGCCTATAGAAGGACATGGTTTTTGGGATGGCAGAGCGGTGTTTGGAAAACTTGCGAAACAAACAAATTACGAAGGAGAGATTGCGGTGCTTACCCGTGCTACTATTCGCTTTTCCAAATTAAAAAGCTTTTGGAAAAATGTGCCGCTGATCAGCAAAAAAATGGATAGAGCCACCGGGCTAATAAAATCTTATGGTATTGGTGAAGTTCCATTTTCTAAACAGGCAACCTTTAGCATTTGGGAAAGCAAAGAAGCCATGAAAATTTTTGCATACAACATGCAGGAACACAAAGAAGTGGTACGAAAAACACACACAGAAAACTGGTACAGCGAAGAAATGTTTGTGCGCTTTAAAGTGTTAGATTGTACTGAAATGTAAATCGCTGAAGGCTTGTTTATTGCTCAAAATTTACTTTACCATCAACATATCTTCCGGGTGTACATAAAAAAAATATTTATCAAAAAGTAAATCAATTGAATTACCCACCTTGTACTTTGTTTTCTGAGATACTTTTTACAGCATTTTGTAACTCTTGAAACGTTCCTTCGAAATGAGTTGCCATTGTACTGTTATGTAACATTCGGTTACAACTGACTAAATTATTTTTGTTATTACCTGTCATTTAAAGGCTTATTGAAATGTGCTATTTTTCTTTTGGAAAAACGGGCAAACAGCCCGGGTCAAATGGCGCCAATTTTCCTCAAAACATTTGTATTAGCAAGGTTTATGCTCAATTAACTGCCTTGCATAGCTTTTGTAACTATTGCTGAAAATTATATGTATGGAAACACTTAACACCAACATGCCTGTTGCAAGCGGAAGCAGTCATATGAATGTAGGTACTACCGAAAGAGTAGTATCGACATTTGCCGGAACTTTTTTAATGTCAAGAGGGTTGCGCCAATTATTCCGGCATCCTATTTCTGCCCTGATCACCACTGCTACCGGCGGAGCATTATTGTACCGTGGACTTACGGGATATTGTGCCGTTAATAATGCCATTGGCCGGGATAGTTCGGACCAGGAAACAGCCAGGCCGCTTGTAATCCGGGAGACCATCGTGGTAAATAAACCAAGGAATGAAGTATTTGCAATTTGGGATCATCTTGATAATCTGCCCCTGTTTATGCAGCATTTGCAAACGGTAGAACGGTTGTCTGATAATCGTTCACACTGGGTGGCCAAAGCTTTGCCTAATTTTGGTACTATCGACTGGTATGCGATAACAACCGATCGCGAAGAAGGACAATTATTGCGCTGGCGGTCTGTACCAGGATCTAAAGTTGATAATGCAGGAGAAGTGTATTTTCGGGAATCCCAAAATAACGGCACAGAAATAACGGCATCTATCAGTTACATAGCACCTGCCGGTGATGCGGGCCGTTTGGTAGCTCAAATGTTGAACGGTGTATTCGAACAAATGGTTCATGCCGATCTTCGCCGGTTTAAAGAAATGCTTGAATCAGGAAAATTTACATCAATGCCAACTGATGGAATGAATACTTTCAATAGCAGGCAAACCGAAGCACCAATTTCGTTGTAAAAATAGTATCAGACCATTGCCAAATATGACCTGGCTTATCAATAAAAGCCTGTAGTTCTTGTTGAAGACTACAGGCTTTTTACTAAAAAAAATAAAACCTTTTACAAACAAATTCGACCAGGCGAAGAAACTCAATGAGTATGAATAAAACTTCAGGTACAACATATGTTTTATTAACTGAGAATTCTTTCTGCGATGTTAAAAATGAATAAGAATTGCCAGCAACTTTTAAACATATTAACTGCGAACATTAACCTGCTTGCAGCATAGAATATTGCGGTTTAACAGCCTCGGTTGGGAACGAAGCAGTAACAGCTTCTGAATATTTGTCTCCCCTCAATAATTTCAATTGTAAAAGATCTTTTTCAATATTATAAAAATCTTCTTTCAATATTGCGGATGTAACATTTACAGCTGCTTCTGCAGCATATTTTCCAGCCGCAGGTTGCTGGTAAGAAAATACAATATAGTATTCACCTTGCTTTCCAGTTGGTTTCGTAATCCCAAAGTCAGCATTCATGCCTGCCAGGCATTGTAACTCCCTTGCAATATGTTCTACTACACTGGCAAGCGAAATACCTGTTTTAACGGATTGTAAAAATCCACCGGGGTAACCATTGCTACAACTATGCCGGTAAAGTGAAGGCATCAGCCACTTCAGCCGGGTATAAAACCCGCAAATTTTATTGGTGGGATATTTATCTAAAACGTCAAGGTCTATTAGCATTTCAATCAAACGTTGGTTTGATACTGACCACTGATTAGACCCCGAAAGAATTTTTAGTGAAATTATTTTCATATGGCATTTGTATGTTTTTTTATTGCAAAAGCCATACCTGTAAGGCACCGAAGAAATTGGGAGCCGGAAAAAGCCGGCTTCGTCGCACATAACCTGTTATAGTTCATGCTTATTTGGGCAGAGTTAAAATTTTTAACTCAACAATACGCCTCGGGAATAGCGAATCCCGCTAAGTTATTGTTGAGTTTATTTTGAAGATTTTTTTCTACAACCGGCAATACCTGGATAAAAATCTTACATAAGAACGAATTTCAAAATCAACTAAGCAAATAGATCAGGGATTAAAAATGCGCAGGAAAAAATTGTAAGAATTGCTAATTTCTAACCTCTGTTTTAGTATAATTCAATAGAAATTTCAATTAAAATAATAACACTTATAAGGTATTGTTGCAGGTATAGACATTTTTAAACAGTCCCAAAAATTATGATTTATAACCTTTGAAATAATTGAAAGCCCTTATAAAAAACCAGAGGCAGGTTTTCTCCATTTTGATCAAAAGATAATTATGCCGTATTTAAAAACTTATCTATAGGCATCTTCGATGATCAAACGAAGTTTTTCTTTTATCGGTTCACCAGTAAATGCATGTTGAATCGCCTCGAGATTACATTTTTTAAAATGTTGTTTCGTCCAATCAAAAAATGTTTCAAGTGTGTTGTATTCACTGGTCAATGTAACATTAGAAATCGTTCTGGCATCGGTATTAATACTTAATGAAATCCCTGCATCAAATAATTTATTTGCGGAATGACCTTCTATCCTCTCGTATACATTAACCTGGATATTACTGGTGGGACAAACTTCAAGATGGACATGATTTTCCTTTAAAAATGACAACAACAAATCATCTTCAGCGCTTCGTACTCCATGACCAATTCGATGTGGGTGAAAATGGTTTAATGTTTCCCATACACTTGCTGCACCCTTTTCTTCCCCGGCATGGGCCGTACATAAAATACTATGTTCTTTAGCGTACTGAAATGCGTTAACATGATTGTCAATTGGGAAACCAGCTTCATCTGCAGCAATATCAAAACCTACCACGCAACTACCCTTCCAGGCATTAACCATTTCAACTGTTTTCATACTTTGCTCTTTACTAAAATGCCGAAGCGTACATAATATAATGCCGGCCTCAATACCTGTTTGCCGCTTTCCTTCTATGGTTGCATCATTAACAGCTTTAACTACATCAGTTGGTGTTAGGCCTCCATTGGTGTGCAATAAAGGTGCAAACCTTAATTCGGCATATACCACGTTATCAGCTTTCAATTGCTCAAACAGGTCAAGTGTAACCAGTCGGAGCTGTTCTGCTGTTTGCATTAAATCAACTCCTTTTATGGCCCTGCTGATATAATCTGCGAGATCAGTGCATTTGGGAGGCGCAATAAACGAGGCTTCGTATTCTGCAAAACTAATTTCGGGCGCTAATTGTTTTACCACTTTAAAACTTAACGAACAATCGAGGTGCAAATGCAGTTCAATTTTAGGTAATTGCTGGTAATCCATATTAAAAAAAAATGAAAATAGAAAAGACTCTTATAATAAAAAACAGTATGAATTTGGCAGGTATTACCCGCATAATAACAATTAAGATACTGATAGCATCCCGGCTCATCATTTATTTCCGGGTGTGTTCGTACTAATTCTCGCAAATTTTGAAGAGAAATTATAACTCTTACCTTCGTTCTTTCGGTTGAAGGGCCGTTACGATTGACCAGCTTTTTCTTTCCTCCTGGCTGTCAGCGTTTTTGAATGCTTCCCGATCGCTGTAACTATTGCCTTGTGCGTTATTGTTACTGCAATTGATTTTATATAAAAAAAATTTATGGAAAAGAAATCTGCCACTCCACTGATGGTAACTTCAGAAGTTGGAACATTAAAACGTTTGTTGGTGCATAGCCCGGATAGTGGCCTGGGTAAAGTAGTACCATCCAAAGCACAGGATTGGTTGTTTGAAGACATAGTTCATTTGGAAACGATTCGCCGAAAAGAGTACGATTACTACACCAAGATCCTTTTGTATTTCCTGGATCCCGAAAAAGTTGCAGGAAAATTAAAAAAGATAGACCATCCAACTGCAAGACGCAGTTTTTACAAACCCGATCATGACGATTTTTTCCGGTCAGATAAAGTGGTGGAATTGCAATGGCTATTGGCAGATATCCTGCAGCACGATGATATAAAAATGAAACTTACTGCTTCAGTGAGTGCTATTGAGGGTTGCAGTTTTACCACGCAAACAAGAATGCAGGATTATTCGGCCGAACAACTCGCAAAAATATTTATCAGTGGTACATTGAATGATAACGAAATGATCTTTGCCCCGATACCTAATTTTATTTTCACGCGGGATATTGGCATTGTAATCAACGATTTTGTTTTATTAAATAAACCAGCCAAGAAAGCAAGAACACGAGAGGCATTGCTGGCAAAATATATTTTTTTCCACCACCCTTTCTTTGCAGACTATAAACATAATATCATTGAAATTCCAGAGTCGCACCATCATTTTTTATTACCACGTGAAGGTGATGAAAGAAAGATCACTTTAGAAGGCGGCGATGTAATGGTGGTTAGTACAGATCATTTGTTAATTGGAGTAAGCGAACGTACTAGTTGGGAAGCGGCACACCAAACCATCAAACTATTGTTTGAAAAAAAGGTTGTCAAAAAAGTTACCGTTATAAAAATTCCCAAGAAACGAGATTACATGCATATTGATACTGTTTTTACACAGGTAAAACGTAATGTATGGGTAATGCTAGGCAACTTTTCACGCAAAACAATGAAGCATCTTGATAGTGATGGTATTGAACGGATGTTGGACAGCAACAATAAAAAAGATGATAAACTAAAGATCACGCAATTCAAAAGAAAGAATATTGATGAAGCTGTTGAATTTGATAGCCTCGAAGAGTTATTGATCGATATAAGTGTCACAGATTTGGGTTGCAGGAAAGAAGATGTTCGTATGATATTTTCCGGTAATAATCAATTTCCATATGATGCCCGGGAACAATGGACCGATAGCTGTAATTTATTGGCCTTGAAAGAAGGAGTGGTTTTAGGATATGACAGGAACGATAAAACAGTGGAAGCTTTTAAAGCTGCAGGGTTTGATGCCGTTACAGCCGAAGATTTACTTACTAATTTTGAAAAAGGAAGTATGCATCCCGATCAAATAAAGAACACAATTATTTTAATGCCCTCTGCTGAATTGTCAAGAGCAAGAGGTGGTTTTCATTGTATGAGTATGCCTTTATTAAGAGAGAAGCTGTAAGGTATTTATTATCCTGTTTAACGACCACAAGGTCGGAGAACACAAAATCATAGATAAAATGCATTCTACACATCATCTTCTTATGGTACGCCCTGTACGTTTTGGTTTTAATGCCGAAACGGCAGTTAATAATGCCTTCCAGGTAAAGGGGGAGCAAAGGGAAGTTCAGGAAAATTCATTAAGAGAATTTGATTCTTTTGTTGAAAAATTACGTTTAAACGACATCGACGTAACGGTGATCGACGATACTGCAGAACCGCATACTCCTGATTCCATTTTTCCAAACAACTGGATATCGTTTCATGAAGATGGAACTGTGTTTCTATATCCCATGTTCGCCGCAAACAGGCGCCTGGAAAGAAAACCTGGTGTAATTGCTACGATCAAAAACAAATTTGATGTTCAAAACATTATCGACCTATCCGGGTACGAAGCATCCGGAAAATACCTGGAGGGCACCGGAAGCATGGTGCTTGACCGTGACAAAAAACTTGCTTATGCCTGCCTTTCTCCAAGAACGGATAAAGTTGTTTTAGCTGAATTTTGTAACTTATCAGGATACACCCCCGTAGTATTTCGTTCAGTAGATGGTAAGGGAAAAGAAATTTATCATACCAATGTTATGATGTGTGCAGGCGATCGGTATGTTGTAATTTGTCTTGCATCGATTCCTGATATTTTGGAAAGACGTTTTGTAATAGATACAATAGCAGCTTCGGGAAAACAATTGTTTGATATTTCGTTAGATCAAATGAATCATTTTGCAGGTAACATGTTGCAGGTACAAAACAACATTGGTTTGCCATTCCTGGTTATGTCTTCGCAGGCGTTTAATTCGCTGACACAGAATCAAATTAATTTACTACAATCTTTCAATCCCATTATTCACTCCAGTTTAAACACGATAGAAAGCAATGGTGGTGGAAGTGCAAGATGTATGATGGCCGAAGTTCATTTAGCAGCACGCAAAAATTAATGATTATCTTTTGATCGATTAAAATATTAAAACATGAAAAATTGGGGTAAACAACTATCCGTTATTTCTATTCTATTATTTAGTTTATTAGTATTTACGGGATGTGGAAGAGATTCATCACCTGAAGGCAGAATGACTATGAAAGTAGAGGAATTGCAAAGACAATTGATTGATAGTTTGCGGCAACAAAACGAGGCTATACGTGATAGCTTAAGTGCAATACGGGCAGATATAACGGTGTTGCAGCAAAAGGCAAATAAATAAGTTTTTAACCTCCAGTTGTAAGATAGCTCCCTTATTAAGGATTAATTTTCGCGAAAATTATACCTGCTAAAACTGCCTGGAATAATCCATATAAAAACCAGCTAAGTACAATTAACACCGTAATATCAAGCGAGCTAAAGGTAATCCACATCACCGGGAGCAAAGCGACCAATGCATATACTGAGCCGAACTCTAAACCTCTCAGCAGGAACGGTCCATGGAACAAGCTTTTAAATCTTTCCCAAAACCAGGACAAAGCAAAGCTTATAATAAAAGCATGCATATAAAATAAGACATCGCGGCTACCATCAGAATTGAATAAAGGATTGTTGTATTCAACAAATAATGATGGGAAAAAATTTATAGTAAGATAAAGACCGCCGTAACTTACAACTGATAAAACTATCCCTGCAATCAACCCGGATTTAAGTATTTTTTTCATGCGTTTATTGATTTATCAAAGATACCAGATGCTTTTTATTTTTTCTGCTCACTATTGCAGGTTGGTTGTTCTTCTAATAATAAAATGTAATTTCAAATAACTTTTATCCGCAAGTTAAATACCACGCTTAGTTCATTATTAGTGCGGATCATTCCTCCCAGTTTGCGAGGTGGTTCAAGGTTAAAATCAGAAAAGTTTACTTTTCTTGAACCTTCTAAATTTATATAAGTTGCTTCTGCAGCTACCACTTTGTAATCTACTTCATAACGCTTCGAAACGCCTGCAAGTTCAATTGTGACATATCCTTTTATGATACCCTGGCGGTGAGCATGATCAGGATAATTGTTCAATGTTTGGAATCGGATGATCAGCCTTGGAAACTGTTTTGATTTTAAAGTTTTCCTCAAATCTGCTGTCATTACGGGGTTATGACAATCAAAGTTTTGAACATCTAATTGCATACTTCCGGAAAGTTGAACAGGGGTAAAATTCCTGTTTATGACTATTGTATCGGGTTTGCTATAATTTGCAATAGCGCAGCTGAAAATATTAATATTTGTACTCCCATCAACTTTCAACCAGCAGCCATTTGTTATTACCCAGGTAGAAGTTTGCGCAACAGCGTTCCCGGCAAATAAAGTGGCTATAATTAAAAGCTGGTATAAAAACCGTTTCATGGATTACTTAATAAATTACCTGGTAAGCCGGTAAAAATGATTGTTCTCTAAAGACAGAAATAAAATTTATTCTAATTAGATCTACTTCTTTCTATTTTACAAATTAATATATCGTTTGACCGATAAAGTTGGCTAACAATCATTAAAACACATGAGTACAATCAGGTTTTTGAAAAACCATGGCCATGAATAGCCAACCTGTAAGTAATAAAGATCGGTTGTGTTTTCCTTGTTATAGGTAGCCAGCCATTGAAGTTGTATTCATTATAACCTCGTTAAATAAGTAATGGCATGAATTTATAAAATAAGATTTTTAACAATACACAGGCAATTTAGCATCCCCTAATCCGTTGTATCCAGGCATATAAAAATCAGCAAAAAAACACACTTAAATTAATTAAACACTAGGAAAATGAAATCGATCAAACTAGCAGCCCTGACCCTTATTTGTTCCACATTTTTAATTACCGCATATAGCCAGGATAGTGAAGCAGACAAGGAAACTAATAAAATAAGTGCCTCTATCGAAGTACTCAATGAATTTACTAAAATGAAGGAAAATATACCTGCAGAATTGTTGAAGATCACTGAAGGTATCATCATTATTCCCGGTATGAAAAATGCAGGATTTGTAGTAGGTGGAAAACGTGGTAAAGGTATTGCTGTTATTAAAAATGCAGATGGCAGCTGGAGCAATCCCGTATTTATTACACTTACCGGTGGAAGTTTTGGTTTACAGGTTGGCGTTCAATCGGTCGACCTGCTACTGGTATTTAAAAAGCGGAATACGCTTGAAGAGATTGGCGAGGGAAGCTTTACGCTCGGAGGTGATATCTCTGCAACAGCTGGTCCGGTTGGCCGGAATTCTACTGCCAGTACCGATTACAAATTTGAGGCAGAAGTATATTCTTATTCCCGCGCCAAGGGACTTTTTGCCGGGTTAAGTATTGCAGGATCTGCAATAGATGTTGATGAAAAAGCCAATGAACGTTTTTATGGTACTGAATCTACTGCCAAAGAAATTTTTGACAATGAGATAAAAAGCAGCCCGGAAGAAACTGCTCCATTAAAACAAACTTTACAAGGTTTGGCTACCGGGAAAAAGTAACATAATTGCACTTCAACCACATATAGCAAATGCAAAGGCTGGTAGATAAACTATCAGCCTTTTTTAAAACCATTTTGAAGATATCTTTTAGTAAACTTCTGCACAATACAAGTACAAGTATCAAAACTGCAAATCCTCTCAATTTACTTGTGTATCATTTATCCAATTTCCTTGATCTGGATACAATAACTGATGATTCGGTTATCTTTTAAGGTTAAAAACTGATCAGTTTTACATTATTAATTTATCAATGAAAAATATGAAACAAGTAACATTAGGAAGCCGGGGCCTGGTTGTGCCGAATATTGGCCTGGGCTGTATGGGAATGACCAAAATGGCAGGTAATGATATTTATGGTGTGGCAAATGAAGCCGAATCTATTGCTACTATTCAGAAATCACTTGAGCTGGGTGGAAACTTTATCGATACAGCTGATTTATACGGACCGATGCTTAATGAAAGACTTATTGCCAAAGCCATGAAAGGAAAAAGAGATAAATTTATTATAGCTACAAAATTTGGCTATGAAATTGATGACAACGAGCAACTAACATGGCAAATTAACGGGCAGAAAGATTATGTAAAGAAAGCAGTTGAGCGCTCTCTAAGAAACCTTGAAACTGATTTTATAGATCTATATTACCTGCATCGGCTTGATCCGAACACACCAATCGAAGAAACCGTTGAAGCCATGGCGGCATTGGTAAAAGAAGGGAAAGTTGGTTATATCGGTTTATCCGAAGTATCATCTGAAACCATAAAAAAAGCACATGCAGTACATCCGTTATCAGCGGTTCAAACCGAATATTCGATCTTTGAAAGAACTGTGGAAGAAGCAGGCATCTTAAATACGCTTGATGCCTTAGGGATTGGATTTGTTGCCTATTCGCCATTGGGCAGGGGATTTATTTCCGGTGACATAAAAAGCCCCGAAGATTTTGAAGCAGATGATTTTAGAAAAGCTATTCCAAAATATATGGGACAACAGTTTTATAAGAACATTGATTTGGTTAACAAATTGAAATCCCTTGCTGCCGAAAAAGAAATTTCTCCTTCACAATTAGCTATTGCCTGGGTAATAGCAAAAGGAATAGTTCCGATCCCGGGCACAAAAAGAATTAGGTATATAGAGGAGAATATTGCCGCTACGCAGATTGAACTTACTTTGAAAGATATGCAGCTGATCGAATCCATTATACCATTGGGAACTACAACTGGTGATCGTTACGATACTGCTAATATGTCGATGATAGATCAATAAATAATTTCTTAGTAAAGGCAAGCTTTTAACACTAAAAACTTGCTTTTATTATTTTAATCTAAAATAATATGAAGCAGCGAAATAACAGCCCATACACCATCCATTCAATCTCCGACCTACATCGCTTATTAGCGCTTCCAAAACCAGTACATCCGTTGGTAAGCATGATTAAACTGGAAGATTTGAAAGATGCATGTCTTACTATTCCCGGTAGTTTTGTCTATGATTTTTATTCGATCTGTATAAAAAAAGATTTCAAAGGCAAGTTGAAATATGGCCAGCATTATTATGATTTTGATGAAGGCGTTATGACCTTCTTTTCACCGGGGCAAGTAATAGCAACTGAAGTTAACGATGAGATGGCAATTAACGGTTGGTGGCTGGTTATTCATCCTGATTTTTTAATGCCCTACCCGGTTGGGCAATCGATTAAAAAACTCGGCTTTTTTTCCTATGCGGTTAATGAGGCTTTACATCTGTCGGAACAGGAAGAACTTATTATTACAACCATAATGCAAAATATAAAACAGGAATACGCATCCAGTTTGGACCTTTTTAGCCACGACCTGATCATATCGCATCTTGAATTATTGCTAAACTATTCGAACCGGTTTTATAACAGGCAATTTATTACCCGTAAAAATGCCAGTAATGATCTGCTGATCAAACTGGAGGCCTTACTCTCAGATTATTTTAATAGCGATAAAGTCACAACCTATGGCTTACCAACTGTTCAATATCTTTCAGAGCAACTGCATATGTCGGCGAACTATTTAAGCGATGTATTACGAACGCTGACGGGTCAGAGTACGCAGCAACATATTCACAACAAACTTATTGAAAAAGCAAAGGAAACATTAAGCACCACATCATTGTCTGTAAGCGAAATTGCTTACCAACTTGGATTTGAATACCCGCAATCATTTAGCAAACTTTTTAAAATTAAAACAGAAGTTTCTCCACTTGAATTCAGGCAATCTTTTGAAAATTAAAAAGCAAATGTTTAGGATGTAGTGATCAATTCAGTTTTGTAATATTAAAAAAAGCGGCTCATTTTAATGAAACCGCTTTTTTATTTTAAGATATACTTTCTTAGTTCTTTATAACTTTTTCGCTATGTAAAACTTTACCGTCAGCTGATTTTATCCTGACAAAGTATACCCCATTATGCAATTTCGATAAATCCAAATTAGTAAACATATCATTCAATTGCTGCGTATAGACCTGTTTTCCTGTTACGTCATACATCACCAGGTTTTTCTTTGTATTGTCAGCAATTACATAAATACTTAATTTATGTGAAACCGGGTTTGGATACATTTTTACCTGTAACAATGGATTGGAAACCGGCAATTCGAGAGTAGTTGCAGTTCCTGTTTGAACATTTAATGTGTAACAGGTAGTTGCATTAAAGGCACCCGTCTTGCCACTCACTTTCAGGTAATAAGTTCCAGCGCTTAATGTGCCTGAAATAGTTTCGTTGTTGGTTCCATTATTTTTCGACAATGCCAATTGCGACGTCCCATTACTGCTATAGAGCGTAAGATCGTAATTCGCCGGTAAGGTTGTTAATGTAATTGTAGCTGTACCGGCGGTTGATATCGTGAATTTGTAATAATCAACATCGGTATTGGAACCAATAGTACCCAAAGCAGTATTGTTTAATTGAATAGTAGCAGCACCTGCTGCACTTCCATTGGTTGAAACATCATAAATGCCAGGACAAGTAACCACGGCATTGGTTGTGAATTGTGCATTCGTATAAATTCCTGTTGCATCAATACAGTTAGCTCTTACCCGGTAATCATATAAAGAAGAAGCAGTTAAACTGGAAATTGCTACTGATAGATTTGTAGTAGCCGTAGCTGCATTTATCCAGTTTGCCTCAGTACTTAATTTATATTCTAAATCGTAATTAATGGCCCCATTTAGCGAAGACCATCCAAGTGTAGCACTATTAGTAGAAACACCTGTAGCAGCAAGCCCACTTACGTTACCACATGTAGCAGTAGCAGAAGTTGTAAACTGTGCACTGGCGTAGGTTCCGGAAATACCATTACAATTAGCTCTCACCCGGTAATCATATAACGTATTTAAAGTTAAACCACTTAATGCCACCGATAAGTTTGTGGTAGCGGTTGCTGCATTTGTCCAGGTCGCCGAGGTAGTTAATTTATAGTCTACGTCGTAAGTGATTGCACCGTTTAATGCAGACCAATTTAGCATTGCAGTAGTTGTGCTGATATTAGAAGCTGCTAAACCAGCTACCGTTCCGCATGTTGCAGGAGAAGCACCAACAATAGTTGTAAAGATACCCCGGCCATGAGTAGCCGCCGCTAGCAAGCCATCTGACACCCGGTATTGTAACATATCAACCCTTACATTCGGAAAAGTTGGTTCAGGATCCCACACCGTGGTACCACCACTAATTACATCCGTTTGCCATACGCCGGTTTCGGTTGCGATAATAGCTTTTGTATTAGAACCTGGATAGAACATAGCCCAGCGTACCGGCATATCGGGAAGGTTGCCATCAATGGCGGACCAGGTTGCCCCACCATCGCTGGTTACCCAAACATTACTTATACCATAATTGGAATAGGTGATTATTAAATTTTGATCGCTGGTACCCACTTCGATACTTGATATATTGGTACTGGTACCTGGCATACCTGTCCTTAATAAACTGGCTGCCGTGATGGTAGCATTGGCGTTGGTTGCTTTTATTAATGATGGGGTCAGTCCACTACCTCCTCCTGCAAAAAATACAAGATTGCTGGTGTAAGGAGATACTTTAATTGCAGAAGCCGTACCGGTTAAACCGCTTAAAGAAACAGAGGAAGCTGTACTGCCTGTTTGGGCCGTACTCCAACGATAAAAAGCTCCTGTAGCACCACTGCAATACATAATGTTGCTCACATCATCATAATCTGTTGGATTGATAAAACGCCCTGCAGAAGCAGATATATTGACAGAACCCCAGCTTCCACCACTATTGGTGCTTCTGCGATACTGATTATATACATAAGAACCCCATTGGTATTGTGGTTGATTCTGATCGATGTGTACAAAAGCGCCATCACCGCCTGTTACTTCTACCGAACTTGAAAGACCAGCACCATTCAATTGATGCGTTCCATTATCCTGAGCACCTGCCAGGAAATAATTGGTTGTTGTAGGATGAATAGCAATGGAATAAAATTGTTTTATCCGTAATCCCTGGTTTCTGTCGGTGAACGTGGTACCACCATCATTTGATAAATGAATTCCACCATCGCTGGCAACAATTACCCGGTTGTTTTTATTCCATAACATATTCTGTTGATCGGCATGCACATATTGACCGGTAGTACCTACCCAGTTACTAATTTTAGCCCAGCTGCTTCCACCGTTACTACTTCTGTAACAATCCAATCCACCAGCAATTACGTTATTAGCATTGTTTGGATCAATACCTACCGCCATATTATACCAGGCTTGTCCATTAGTTAGAGCAGTAGGTGTTACAGCAGTAGCAGACCAGTTTACACCACCATTGGTCGACTTATAAATAGTACCAACTTCATACGATGTATTCGCAGGCAATGCATATAAAGTAGCACCAACACTGGCAAGATCTATGTTTATAAAATGAGGTAAACTAGTTGAAGGGCTGGTCCAGGTTCCGGAAGTTACAGCCGCGGGATTATCAGTAAACCGGTAGCCTGTGTTTGCGACCGGTGTATCAAAATAACCGCAGGCAATATGTAACCGGCCAGTGCTGCTTAATTCAATATCCGGAACCCTTGGGTTTAACCCCGTTGGAGTGATGTTGGTCCAGGTGCCGGTACTCTTGGTAAAGCGCTGAAGACCGGAAGTATTGCTTCTTGAATTACAACCGACATATAGATTGCCGTTTGCATCACAGATTATTTTACTAACGTTCCAAAAATTAGCAGTGTTTGCCATCACAGCCCATGTAATACCGTGATCGTAACTTACCCATAGACCAGCGCCACGAACCGCATCGGCATTGGTAGCTTTTTCTCCGGTGCCAAAATACATGATATTAGGGTTAGACGGATCCTGGCAAATACTGGCTATGGCGAGATTACCGAAGAAATCATTGATAGGCGTCCAGGTAGCCGGGTTAGCAGAAATATTATTTGTTTTCCACAATCCCCCATCAATTCCTCCTACCCAAAAGGTATTACCTGTAGCATCGGTTATATCTTCCCAAATGGCTCTTACTCTTCCGGAAGTTTTGCCGTTGCCCGGCCGCGTATTTCCGTTACTGGGTCCCACTGCATCAATATAAGGTCCGCGCTCTGTCCAGGTAAATGCAGTAGCACTTAGTAATGCTGTAGTTCTCTTGTTTATTTTTTCCCTGCGAACTGTATAGGCATTCACCAACCGATCCTTGGGTACATATCCCAATGCCGGATCTTTTGTCATATCAATTTCCTGTTGTAACCTTCTTGATATGCCTGTTTCATTTTCAGTAACCTGTGTGACCTGCGAATATGAAAGAGATACATACATACTGGCAACGAGCGTTGCCGCAATTAGTTTGGTTTGCTTGAACATGCAATAATTTGAGGGAGTTGAATCTCAAATATATACTTATAACAGTAATATTTAGTTACAATAAAAACCTGCCTTTTCCTTGATTGGCAGACCAAAACAAGGCAATGCATTTTAGTTGTATAATAAAAAATGATCTGATACTAAGCGATAGAAGCGGTAAAGCAGGTAAACTTCATTATAACAATTAGCAGAAAATTCTATTAATCTCTCTTCGGCAGGATAGCAACTGTTAACCTGCTTATACAAACGAGCCTGCTTTGTTCATCATGGATTTTGATATCCCAAACATGGGTTGATGAACCAAGATGAATGGAAGTACAGGTGCCGGTAACAACGCCTGATCTTGCGCTTCTTATGTGGTTGGCATTTATTTCAAGCCCTACACATATAAATTTACCCGTATCTATTACCAGGGCTGAAGCAAAACTTCCCAATGTTTCGGCCAATGTTGCCGATGCACCGCCATGCAATAAACCATAAGGCTGTTTGGTACGATGATCTACAGGCATGGTGCCTTTAATAAAATTATCACCCAATTCCATTAACTGTATACCAAGATGTTCTACCATATTACCTTTCCCGAAATCAGTGATATCCGACAGCTTAAGGGTTTTATGAAACCAGATCATCTTTTTGTAATTTAAATAGTGAAAACTGTGGGTAGCAAATTTTCAAACAACAATAACGTATGCAGTCATTAGAAAGATATTCTATTTGGCAGGATATAAAGATTCGATCACCGCGGGTGGTAAAAATTGCCTTACATCTCCCCCGTTGCGATAAACATCCCGAACCAATGTAGAAGCTACTGAAGTATACTCTGGTGAACAGGTTAAAAACACCGTTTCAATATGTCCATCGATGCTGCGGTTCATATCAGCAATGGCTTTTTCATATTCAAAATCACTTACATATCTTATTCCACGTAAAATAAAGTTTGCACCATTTTTCTTACAACAATCCACCGTCAAGCCTTCATAGCAAACAGCACTTATTTTTGGATTGTCTTTATAAGATTCAAAGATCCATTTAAGCCTGTCCTCTTCACTAAACATAGGTTTCTTATTGGCATTTCTTCCTATGCCAACTATCAATTTATCAAACAATGGCAAGGCCCTGTCTATAATATCAATATGGCCGGTAGTGATTGGATCAAAAGTTCCGGGAAACAGACAAACACGCATGCAAATGTTGTTTTGTTGTATGAGGAATAAAATGCCAGGCTTTTACATCGCTGCTAATAGGATGAATTTAAGAAATGGCAGATCAGATGTCAACAGTTTTATTTACTAGAAAGTAAATATAATACTGCCATCCTTACTGCAACACCATTTTGAACCTGGTCGAGAATAATACTATGCTGGCTGTCGGCAACATCACTGTCTATTTCCACTCCCCGGTTAATAGGGCCGGGATGCATGATCAGAATTTCTTTCTTAAGTCCTTCCAGCATTTTGCGTTTCACACCATAAGCAAGATTATATTCCCTCAAAGAAGAAAATAAAACCTGGCTTTGCCTTTCCAGTTGAATGCGCAGCACATTCGCTACATCGCACCATTCCAATGCTTTTTGAATGTTATATTCAACCCGAACGTTCAGTGCTTCTTTAATATATTTTGGAATCAATGTTGGCGGGCCCGCAACCATTACTTCTGCACCCATTTTTTTAAGGAGATAAATGTTGCTGAGGGCAACCCTGCTGTGCATCACATCGCCCAGGATAGCTATTTTTTTGCCTTCCAAGTTTCCAAGACGCTCTTTAATAGAAAATGCATCGAGTAAAGCCTGAGTTGGATGTTCGTTGATACCATCCCCGGCATTTACTATAGCACACGGTATATGCCTGGCTAAAAAATGTGGTGCACCACTGGCGCTATGTCGCATCACTACCATATCCACTTTCATGCTCAGGATATTATTCACTGTATCGAGCAAGGTTTCTCCTTTTGATACACTAGATCCGCTGGCTGCAAAATTGATGGTATCAGCACTCAGGCGTTTTTCCGCAAGCTCAAAAGAAATGCGGGTTCTTGTGCTGTTTTCGTAAAATAAATTAACGATAGTGATATCCCTTAATGAAGGAACTTTTTTAACGGGGCGTTGTAAAACCTCTTTGAATTGTTCTGCCGTTTGCAGAATAGTGGAGATGTCTTCCCGTTGAAGGTCTTTAATGCCAAGCAGGTGTTTGGTAGAAAGGTTCATTAAAAATCAAAGATAGGGCAACACAAATAGCGGAAAAGTTTTTGTTGCCGAACTTCATTTAGAAAACAACGACAATAAAATAGCCGGCACATGCTTGCCGGCTACCGTTTTTGAAAAAATGTTTGATTTAACTGAATGTGTTTTATTTCCCCAGCAACTGGTTTAAAAAGCTATCCAGCGCCTCTCCTCTTAGATTTTTTCCTATGATCTTTCCTTCAGGATCCAGTACAAAGTTTTGTGGAATGGATTGTATGCGGTACAATTTGGCTACTGCATTATTCCAGAAACCCAGATCGCTAACATGTGTCCAGGTAAGCTGATCCTGTTGAATGGCCTGTAACCATTTGGGCTTATCCTTATCAAGGCTAACACCAAGTACGGTAAAATTTTTGCTTTTGAATTTATTAAAGGCATTGACGAGATTGGGGTTTTCCTGCCTGCATGGACCGCACCAGCTCGCCCAAAAATCAACGAGCACATATTTACCTCTGAAGCTACTTAATTCCACCGGTTGCCCGTTCGGATCGTTCTGGATGAAATCAGGTGCAGGCTGTCCATAACCAAATTGCTTTTCAGTATTCACGTACTCTTTTATAGCTGCACCAAAGTCATTTTCCAAAGCCGCCGAATCAATAATTTGTAACCACTTGTCTACTTTCCCCACTTCGTTTGAAGTTACAGGCCAAATAGTACATAACAGAAAAGGCGCTACCGGCGACGCTTTATGTTCAGCAACAAACAAAGGCACATTCGATTTAACGCGTTCTAAAATAGTAGCCCATGCCAGGTTAAGACTGTCCTGGTTGGCCGTTGGCGCCTGTTTCATTTGCTGTAATCTTGAAAGACTATCGAAATCTGCTCCAAAGTTTTTTACCAATCCTGCAAACGCTTTTAAAGAAGCTCCTTCCAAAACTTCGAAATCGCCTGAATTTCCGGTGAAGCGTATTGCTGATGGCTCATTGGCAAGAAATAAGTCGATATACCGGCTTTCCTGCTGACGTTTTGGATTGGTCAATAATAAATTGTAGATCCCGGGCTCCGGCAAAGTGCCAGAAAGCAGGAATTGCCCATTTTTTATAAATGTAGCAGGCCCCTTATAAGCCGCATTGCTTTTGGAAGTGACCATCACCATCAGGCTATCGGGGAAGGCAGGCGCAAAGCCTTTCAACATAAAAGGACCTTCAGGAATTTGCAAATCGCTTTTAACAGGTTGCCTTGTACCAGCTGCTGTTTTAGTTTGTTTTGCCGGCGATTTCCCAGTTGTTTTTTGTGCATTAATGACACCTGAAACAAGTAAAATGGCTGCCATTAAAATAAATCTATCGAATCGTTTCATGTAATTCCGTCTCATTATTCGTCAAATGTATCTAACCGGGCACATTAAACGGGCAAGGGCTTGTTAATCCTGCCAGTAAAATTTATTCACCCCTGTTTAATAACCCGGTGAATTTAAAAACCCAGGGATAGATAACTTCGCAAACCCCGTACTGTTGCGGGATAATGCAAATGCTATTTATGATTAAAGCTGGAATTTTAGGTGGTGGTCAATTAGGCAGGATGTTGTTACAGGAGGCCATCAACTTTCCCGTTGAGACTTTTGTACTGGAGAATGATGCGCAATGCCCCGCGGCTCATCTCTGTCATCATTTTATTAAAGGCGATATCCGTGATTACGACACTGTGCTGGCATTTGGAGCTTTGGTAGATGTAATTACTATTGAAATCGAATCTGTGAATACCGATGCTTTGGAACTGCTTGAAAAACAAGGCAAAACTGTCATACCATCTCCCCGTATCTTAAAACTCATAAAAAACAAAATCAGGCAAAAACAGTTTTATAAAGAAATGGAAATCCCGAGCCCGGTGTTCGAGGTAACCGCCAGCCTGGGAGATCTGCAGCAGCACAGATCATTTTTGCCCGCGGTACATAAGATCGCCGAGGGAGGCTATGATGGTCGCGGAGTACAAGTAATGGAATCCGAAATTGATTTTGGAAAAGGATTTAACCATCCTGCCGTACTGGAGAAAAAAGTAAACATCGCCAAAGAGATAGCCATTATTGTTGCAGCGGATGCAAAGGGAAAACTAGCCATTTACCCACCTGTAGAAATGATTGTAGATCCATACTTAAACCTGCTGGATTACCAGCTAAGCCCCGCACATATCGAGGAAAAAATAAAATGGAAAGCAGAAGCAATTGCTATTAAACTGGTTAAAGCTTTTGAATCTCCGGGAGTTTTTGCCATCGAAATGCTGATAGATCGTAACAACGAAGTTTGGGTAAATGAAACTGCACCGAGAGTGCACAATAGCGGGCATCATACCATCGAAGCACATTTTTCTTCACAATACAATATGCTGTGGCGAATTATGCTGGGGTATCCATTGGGTAATACTGGTGCAATAATGCCGTCTGCACTTATAAATCTTGTTGGTGAAAAAGAACATACGGGAGAAGCTTATTATGAAGGCCTGGAAACGGTGCTACAAATGGAAGAAGCGTATGTTCATGTTTATGGCAAATCGGAAACCAAACCAGGCCGTAAAATGGGTCATGTAACTGTATTGGGAAAAGACAGGCTTGACCTTGTGCACAAAGCAAAACTTGTAAAAGAAAAAATGAAAGTGGTCACAAAAAAAGCTATCTTTTAATTCTTGCAATTTTTCATTCTTCCATACAATGAATTAAAAATGAAATATGTGCAAACATTTTTGATCGTTTTTAATTAAAGTAACTGCTGTTTCCCGATTATCATTTTTTTTCGAAAGGACTCGTTTTAAATACCGTCCAATACCCAATATAAAAATTAGATTTTGCGACTATTACTTTTCTCTGTTTGTTTTTCAATGCTGGTTTTTGCTTGTAAAGAAAAAAAAGAGGCTCCTATTGCCGGCGGCGGCAGACCCGCTGGCCCACCCCCGGTTTTTGAAGCTGTTGTTGCAGAATCCTTTCAAACAAACCGAAATGTTGAAACGCCGGGTACTGTTCTTCCTAATGAGAGTACTGACCTGCGCCCCGAAATTTCAGGACGTGTGATTTCCATCAATTTTAAAGAAGGTGCATTTGTACAACAGGGAACTCAACTTATAAAGCTATTTGATGCGGACCTCCAGGCACAATTACAAAAGTTGCAGGTGCAGTTAAAAATTGCAAAAACAACCGAGCAACGGCAAAAAGAATTGCTTGCTATAAACGGAACCAGCCAGCAGGACTACGATAACTCAAACCTTTTAGTGAGCAATATCGAAGCCGATATGGATTTAATGCGGGTAAATATTGGAAGAACAAGTATCCGGGCGCCATTTAGCGGCAGACTTGGTTTGCGCAATATCAGCCTTGGTGCCTATGTAACTCCTGCAACCATAATTACAAATATCTCCCAGGTTAACCTGGTTAAAGCCGAATTCACCGTTCCTGAAAAATACACCAGCGAAATGCTTCCCGGCCGTTCTGTACAATTGCGAACCGATGGTAGCAACAAGACCTATTTTGCCACGGTAATTGCTTCTCAAAATACCATTGCTGCAGAAACCCGTAATTTAACTGTGAGAGCGCTGGTTAAAAATGCAGATGCTCAACTCAGGCCCGGAGCGTTTGTACAAGTTATAATTGCTATAGGCAATAATGCGCCAGCTATAATGATTCCAACGCAGGCAGTAATACCATCTACCCGTTACAAAAAAGTAATTGTATCCCGCCAAGGAAAAGCTGTCTTCCAGAATATCACAACGGGATTCAGAGATTCTTCCAGGATTGAAGTAGTAGAAGGATTAAATATGGGCGATACGATTATTACCAACGGGTTATTGACAATAAAAGAAGGAATGCCCCTAAAGGTGGCTGTTAAAAAAATGTAATAAACGGCACATTTATTCAAAGCATTCTCATTCTCTAAAACAAAATAGTTGACGGCACGTATTTTATAATTGTTTGAGTACCCAATATTCAACCAGTCTTCAAAATCCGGGAATTAGCATATTTTCTTATGAACATTTCAGAACTAAGTTTACGCCGACCTGTATTTGCCATTGTAATAAGCCTTGTTATCTTATTATTTGGATTTATAGGTTTTACTTTTTTGGGCGTTAGAGATTATCCCGCCATTGATCCACCAAATGTAAACGTAAATACAAATTATTCTGGTGCTAATGCCGACATTGTAGAAAGCCAGATTACCGAGCCACTCGAAAAGGCGATAAACAGTGTTCCGGGTATTAAAAACATTACCAGTACCAGCAGCCAGGGACGTAGTAGTATTAATGTTGAATTTGAACTTGGCTATGCTATGGAAGAAGCTGCCAATGATGTTAGAGACAAAGTTTCACAGGCACAAAGATCGTTGCCAGCCGATTTGGATGCGCCGCCCGTTGTATCAAAAGCGGATGCCAGCAGTGATGCTATCCTTTCAATGGCCGTTAGAAGTAACACCCGCAACCAGCTGGAAATCACTGAATTCGCTAATAATGTTTTAGTTGATCGATTACAAACAATTCCTGGAGTAAGTGGTATTCAAATGTGGGGAGAACAAAAATATGCTATGCGCATTTGGATGAACCCCGAAAAAATGAATGCCCGTTCGGTTGCAGCAAATGAGATTTCATCAGCATTAAACAGGGAAAATGTAGAATTACCATCCGGCAAGCTGGCAGGTAACAGCACCGAACTAACCGTTCGCACTTTCGGCCGTTTGAATACTGAAGAAGAATTTGGAAATGTAATTATCAGGAGCGATTCAAATGGCATCATCCGACTAAAAGATGTTGCAGAAGCAGTGTTGGGACCTGAAAATGAGGAAACAGCTTTCAAAGAAAGTGGCATTCCCACAATTGGGCTGGCACTGGTTCCTCAACCAGGCAGTAACTACATCAGCATTGCCGATGAATTTAATAAAAGATATAGCCAGTTAATGAAAGATCTTCCGGCAGATATCAGTACTAATATCCTGCTGGATCAAACCAAATACATTCGTAAATCGTTGTCGGAAGTAAAGGAAACGCTTGCTATTTCTTTTGGCCTCGTGGTGCTGATCATCTTCCTTTTTTTCAGAAGCGCCAGCATGGCATTTCGACCATTGATAGATATACCCGTTTCATTGATAGGTGCTTTTTTTATCATGTATGTGATGGGCTTTACCGTTAATGTACTGACCTTACTCGCCATTGTTCTGGCAACGGGTTTGGTGGTGGATGACGGCATTGTTGTAACGGAAAACATCTATAAGAAAATGGAAGGAGGCATGAACAAGTGGGCTGCAGCCAGGGAGGGTTCCAAAGAAATCTACTTCGCGGTTATCTCCACCTCCATTACGCTGGCGGTTGTGTTTTTACCGATCATTTTCCTGGAGGGATTTGTAGGAAGGTTATTTCGCGAATTTGGTATCGTTGTTGCCGGCGCCGTTTTGATTTCTGCATTGGTTTCATTAACGCTTACTCCGGTGCTCAACGTGAAACTTTCCGGTAAAGGCCCCATAAAGCACAGCAAATTTTACCATAAAACCGAACCGTTTTTTGTAGGTATGGAAAATGGTTATCGGAGAATGCTGAACAGTTTTATGAAAGTGCGATGGCTTGCTTTTGTGCTGATTGCTGCAAGTGGTGTCATTATTTTCCTGTTGGGAAAAACGCTGCAAAGTGAATTGGCACCCATGGAGGACCGGAGCCAGTTTCGAATGATGGTAACCGCCCCTGAAGGCACTTCATTTGATGCCATGGCGAAATCGATGGACAAACTTTCGCAATTTGTAATGGATTCGATTCCGGAGAAACAAGTTCAGATAGCTTTTACGGCACCAGGCTTTAGCAGCAGTTCGGTTAATACTGGTATGATTAGGGTGATCTTAAATGATCCTAAAGACCGCGATCGTTCTCAGAATGATGTAGTTCAGATGATCCAACGCAACATGTACCGTTTTCCTGAGATCCGCGCTTTCCCTTCACAGGAACAAACGATTTCGGTTAACAGGCGTGGTGGACAACCTGTACAGTTTGTTCTTCAGAACAATGATTTTGAAAAGATAAAAAAAGTGTTGCCTCAATTTTTGGAAGAAGCTTCCAAAAGCAACGTTTTGATAACACCGGATGCTGATCTTAAATTCAATAAACCTGAAATAAGAATAAACGTTGACCGTTTAAAAGCCAGTGAACTAGGTGTTTCGGTTGGTGACGTATCACAGGCACTCCAACTGGCTTTAAGTAATGGCCGGTTTGGCTATTTTATAAAAGAAGGAAAGCAATACCAGGTAATTGGCCAGGTTGACAGGGGAAACCGGGATAATCCTGATGATCTCAAAAACATCTTTGTAAAAAATAACAGGGGTCAGTCAATTAGCCTTGACAACCTCGTAAGTTTTACCGAAGAATCTACTCCGCCAAGCATTTATCACTTTAACCGTTATAAATCTGCGACTATTAGTGCCAATCTCGCCCCCGGTTTTACTGTTGGGGATGGAATCAAGGCTATGAACGATATAAAAGCAAGGCTATTGGATGAATCCTTTTCAACCGCCCTCGCTGGAACTTCAAGAGATTATGCCGAAAGCCAGGGCAATACGAATTTTGCTTTAATGATGGCGCTTGCGCTCATTTTCCTTGTATTAGCGGCACAATTTGACAGCTTTATCGATCCAATAATCATCATGGTAACAGTACCGTTGGCGATGGCAGGTGCCTTACTTAGTCTTTGGGTTTTCGACCAGACCATCAATATCTTTTCTCAGATTGGGATGATCATGCTTATTGGTTTGGTAACCAAGAACGGGATCCTGATCGTAGAATTCGCCAACCAGATCCAGGAAAAACAAGGCTTAAAGAAAACCGCGGCGGCAATCGATGCATCAGTTAGCAGGTTAAGGCCAATTTTAATGACCAGTTTGGCAATGGCTTTAGGGGCATTACCATTAGCGTTATCACTGGGAGCAGCCAGTACCAGCCGTGTACCATTAGGGATTGTAATTGTGGGTGGTATCATTTTCTCCCTGTTGTTAACTCTCTTTGTAGTACCTGCTGTATATTCTTTTCTGAGTAGTAAAAAGAAAGGATTACCGGAAGAATTGCTTAATAACAATGGCATGACAACAGAAACGGTACATGTACATGAACTAACTACTACCAATTCATAATTGAACCATTTTTTGTAAAACCTGATTCAATTCAATAAGGGTGGCAGGCTTTTAAGTCAGCCACTTTTATAAGCAGGTTATTTTTAGTTTCGTTTTTACCTGTGATAAGATCAAATTCAGGAAAGTAATGCCAACTTTTTCTACCGGCATTCATTTACTTAAGCTGCTGTAGCCGGTTCCACATCTTCGATTTAAAGGAAGATGGTATTTTCCTGCTTTTATATGATGTGCTTGTTAAGCCAATTTGGAGTTGTAATAATCTAGTTTTATGGTGCGATGATTTATTGAAAAAAGGTAGCATTAGCAGATGGCAAAAGTTAGTTTAAAACAGCTTGCATCATTACTTGGCGTTTCCGTTTCTACGGTTTGTAAATCTCTAAAAGGCAGTTATGAGATAGGTGAAGACACTAAACAAAGAGTAATTGAAATGGCGCAGAAAATGGGTTATAATCCTAACCCATATGCTGGCTCATTGCGCCATCACAAAAGCAAAACTATTGCGATAATAATTCCTGAAATAACCAACAACTTTTTCATCCAGGCTATCAGTGGTGCTGAATCCGTTGCACATCTTAATGATTATCACTTGCTAATTTATGTTACGAACGATGATGTAATAAAAGAAGAAAGTATTATAAGAGATCTTCAAAATGGACGGGTTGACGGCGTAATTATGTCTCTTTCAGGTGCCACTAATTCTTATGATCATATAAATGAATTAATTCAATCAGGCGTTCCTGTTGTTTTCTTTGACAGGATATGCCACGAAATAGAAACGGCCAAAATTACAACTGATGATTTTGCAAGTGGGTTCAAAGCAACAGAGCATCTCATTCAAAATGGATGTAAGGATATTGCTTATCTCTCAATTTCTGATAACTTATCAATAGATAACCAAAGAAAACAAGGTTATCTTGAAGCATTGAATAAGTATGATTTTTCAATTAATAACGCACTAATATTAAAATGCGATAACGTCGAAGAAGCTAATTATGAAAGAATAAAACAGTTGCTGCAAAGTGAAAGCAAGCTGGATGGCATTTTTGCTTGTGTAGAAAGGCTTGCATTAACCAGTTATTATGTATGTGGAGAATTAAACATTGATATACCAGGTGCTATTAAAATTATTTCTTTCTCTAATCTTCAAACAGCTCCCCTCCTGAGTCCTTCGCTTACAACTATTACGCAACCCGCCTATGAAATGGGAAATGAGGCAGCGACAATCTTATTCAGGCATCTTGCAAAAAAGCGACCGTCGATCAGCAATGAAAATATCGTTATTAAGTCTTCCCTCGTAGAAAGAAATTCTACTAAACAAGTTTGATAATTGAAGATTTTAATTCTTCCGGGCTTTGAATCTTTAAATCCATTTAATTAAAAATAATTAGGGCATGTGGCTTTATTTTTGACCACTTAACGTCAAATAGAATTTAGTTTCTGCAAAATTTAAATATGGGCACCAGAGTAATAGGGATGTTTGTACTGGTTTTTTGCGTTGTAGCTGTTAATGCACAACCACTACTTACCTTAAACGACGCCATTAAACAGGCATTAGAAAATAATTATAGTATACAGATTGCGAAGAATGATGAAGCTATTGCAGAGATTCAAAACAATTGGGGAAATGCAGGCAGGCTTCCTACAATAGCAGCTTCAGGAGGCTACAACATAAGCAACAGTAATGTTTTTCAAAAATTAAATACAGGAGTTGAAATTGAAAGAAAAGGAGCAACATTACAAAGTGAAAACGCTTCTATAAATGCACAATGGCGCATATTTAACGGGTTCAGGGTAACAGCTGCCAAACAACGTCTTGAAACACTGGAAGACATTGGTGGTATAGCGGTAAAGCAACAGGCAAACGAAACTGTTTATAATGTAATAGTGGGTTATGTAAACCTGATGCGTTTAAAACAGGAAAGAAAAGCTTTACTGGAAACTATTGAACTATTCAAAGAACGAATGACTTTGGCTGAAAATCGTTTTACTATCGGGGTGGCAGCAAAGTCAGACTGGTTGCAAGCCCGGGTAGACTTTAATGAACAACAAAACAACCTGCTTCAAAACGAGCTGGATAGTAAAATAGCCACTACCAATCTTAATAACCTTATGATTCGTCAGCCCGACGAACAATTTATCGTGGCAGACAGCGTATCCAAGCTTAATCTGCCCTCAAGATCCACCATTATCGAAGGACTTGACACGTTAAATCCACAATTGCTGATAGCGAAAAGAAACCAATTGGTTTTGGTACAATTATCGAAAGAGATAAATGCACAAAGGTTACCTACACTTTCCTTAAACACCGGGTTCAATCTTAATAACAGCAACAACTCCGCGGGTCAATTGCTTCGAAATACCAATTATGGACCTGCTGCAGGAATAACACTTGCCGTTCCTATCTATTCCGCCGGCTTGGTAAGACAGCAATTAAAAGTTAATGCGGTACAACAGAAAACCCAGCAGGTTCAATACGATCAAATAAAAATTGACCTGCAAACTGCGCTCGCAAATGCATTCAATAGCAACGAAAACGCCTATAAAAAGTTTGCACTCGAAAAACAAACATTGGAAGTTGTGAAGGAAAACAACATGATTGCCATGGAAAGATTTCGAAAGGGAAGTATTACAACAGTGGAATTAAGACAAACCCAGATAAATTTCATTGAGTCGCAAAGCAGGATGATTAATGCCATGTACCAGATGAAGCAAGCCGAGGCTGATGTACTACTTATTATGGGTAAACTGGTCGAATAGAGTTTTTCTAACCGCCCGCCTCTGTTACTGATCCTGGTTTGGCATTAAATACCGGCATTATTATGAACGTACTATTCTTCTATTAATGCATACCATGCAGCGGAATACACTTACTTAAATGTCTGTAGTTCAATAAAATTGTCTATCTCTATTTATTTAATAGTTATCACTGCCTTTTAATAAATAAGTGCCGGAAAACCAGTACATTGACTTTAATATTGTTGTAAGAAATATTGCGACAACTATTTTGAACAGGCTGCTGCGCTCCATACCAATTCTCTTGAAACCGAAATTTTACCTTCCTATACAAACCGACAATGAAAATTCCATCAAAAAAAATAGTAATCGCAGACGACGATTACGATGATATTGAGTTGTTTCAAACAGCATTAATGGAAATTTGTCCTGATCACGAACTAACTATTGCACAGGACGGTATAAGCTTATTAGAAATTCTAACAAATATTGAGCGCCCATACGCTATTGTGCTGGATTTGAATATGCCGGGCAAATCAGGCAAACAATGCCTTAAAGAAATTCGTTCAAGGAAAGAATTGGAAGGTGTGCCCATAATTATATTATCTACTTCAAGCTTCCAGGGCGACATTCAATATTGTCTTGCAGAAGGTGCAACTCAATACCTCGTAAAACCCACCAGCTTTCCAGCTTTGAAAAAGATTGCTTATAATATTTGTAATGGTAAATTATTAAGTAATTAACACCAGCTCCGTACTAATCCCGGCGTAGAATTATTTTGATACTTGATTGAATAGTTCTACTTATTCAAAACTGAGGGATAATTTCGCCCTTTCGGCACACCTGGTTCCGTACAAAATACATTTACAGAAACTGAAATAATAAGATATGATCAGCATTGTTATGGGCAGCGATAGTGACTTAAAAATAATGCAGGAAGCCGCTACTATTTTAAAACAATTTGAAATCCCTTTTGAACTGACCATTGTTTCAGCGCATCGTACTCCCCAGAGAATGTTTGACTATGCGACTACCGCAAAAGCAAGGGGAATAAAAGTAATTATTGCCGGCGCGGGCGGGGCGGCTCATTTACCCGGAATGATCGCATCAATTACACCATTGCCAGTAATTGGAGTACCAATAAAATCATCTAATTCAATCGATGGCTGGGATTCTATTCTTTCTATCCTTCAAATGCCAAATGGCATTCCTGTAGCTACAGTGGCTTTAAATGCTGCTAAAAATGCAGGAATATTAGCTGCTTCTATTTTGGGTATTTCTGACGACAGCATTAGCAGGAAAGTAGCCGGTTATAAAAAGGAATTGGAATCAGCAGTTCAACTTAAAGTGCTCGACATACAAAAAGAGGGTTGGCCAAATACATTTGACAATAACAGTGAACATCAGTAAAAGAATACTTATTTTTTAGCGGCCGATTTTTTCGGAACCTTTGCTCCCTTCTCTCTTGCTTCAGAAAGGCCAATGGCAATTGCCTGCTTTGGATTTGTTACTTTTTTGCCGCTTTTACCACTTTTCAATTTTCCTTTTTTCATTTCATGCATGGCATCTTCCACGCTATCCTGTGCCTTTTTTGAATACTTTGCCATAAAAAAGTTTTTTGGTGATATATCCAATTACCAGCTAACCCGTAAAAAAAAGAGGCCAGCTTAATCCAGCCAACCTCTCGTTAATTAAGTTTTTGTCGTAATCTGTAAGAATAGAAAACAGACTTATTCTTCTTCCAGATATAATATCGTGAAATTATTGGGGAATGGTTCGCTATAGCTGTATAGCAATTCAATAATGGAATTGCCGTAGCGGGCAAATAGCGGCAAAAAATTTTCAACCCGTTCCTGCAAATTCTCATTTGGAAATAACATCTTATGCAACTTCGAAACCTTTGAAAGGGTGGCCGCCTGGCTCTTCTTTTCTGCTCTTAAAAACTTCTTTTCAAGGCCAATCAATCCCTGCAAACTTCGAACATGCAAAGCGGCCACATGTGCTTTTAATGTTGTGTCGATACCGGAAGCCTGCTCCTGCAAAGCATTATATATTTCACTAATAAGTACCTGTTCCTGTTTGGTGTCTAATTTATGAGTTGCAAGCTTTGTTGCTACCTGGTTGTTCAACAAATGCAAAGGCTCAAACAACGATTTCGTTTCTATACTTAATTTTTTTTGCAAATCAGCTGCTGCGGATGGTATCAATAAAAACGAATTACGTAATAATAAAACCGGGTAAGGAACTTTTACAGCCTCAAACACTTTTTTTAGCTCCATCCAATAGGCCAGTTCTCCCCCACCACCTATAAATGCAATGTTTGGCAAAATGGTTTCCTGGAATACACCTCTTAAAATAACGTTGGCACTAAAGCGTTCCGGGTGGTTCCGCAATTCTTCCAGGATACTTTGCAGCGAAAAAACCAGGTTTTTATTTACAACTACAAACTCCTTATGCCGCACTTCATCTTTACCGGTAGATTTACCTGCCTGATCTTCCTTCAACTCAATCCGGTCTCTACTTCCATCATCGCTTAGGTAGAATAAATTGATGGCTCTTCCTGCAGCTTGTGCTTTATATTTTTCACCAAATGAACTAATAGTTTCCTGGACCAACGGGTAAGAGAACTGGGAAGTGATTTCTTTTATAACAACTTCATTAAAGGCCGATTTTAGCAGGGAATTATCGGGTATAACTACTACCAGGCCGTAATCTTTAAAAAGAGCGTTAACCAACTCCAAAGTAGCCTGCTGCACGTTTTTCCCCGGTGTATAAGCATGTCTGCATAACGCAACCATTTCGGCTCCACATGGTAAATTACCAAACTCACCTTCGAGCCTGTCTATTAGTTTATCAATCCCTTTGATATCCATTCTTCCCACGGCGCCAGACTGGTCGGTTTTCCATTCAACTTTTTCTCCATTGAGAAATATGTGCCCCAATTCTTCCAGGTCGGCATCTTCGCTACCCATATAGTAAACAGGCACAAAATGATATGCGGGAAATTTATCTTTCAGATCAGCCGATAATTTTATAGCATGTAAAATCTTGTAGATAAAATACAAAGGACCAGTTAAAATATTGGGCTGATGAGCAGTAGTAACTGTGAAGGTCGCAGTCTGTAAAAGCGCTTCAATATTGTCACTTACCCGGGTGCTGAGTGCAGTTCCTTCATATTGCTTTTGTAAAGCTTTTACTAATAAGGCCCGGGGTTGGTTAAACTGCTGACGGGCCATAATTGCAGCATTTATACCATACAGATCAGGCGGATGCGCATAAAAAGCTTTTAAATCTTCGGCTTGTTTAAGATAATCAATTACCAGTGGGGAAAAATATCCTGTGTCTTCGTAAGTCAATGATGCGCAGTCTGCTTTCATAAATAAGTTATGGCTGCGCGAAGTACGAACATTAATTGGAATCTTGCTTCAATGTGGATTGCAGGGAGGTTGCAATCATAATTTTAACACGGCAGCAAGCAAAACTGTGTTTTAAAACACCGCCAGGTTTTGATACCGAAGTAGAAGAACTTGTAAGTTGATACCACTTTTTATCTAAAGTAGAAGTATAAATTCCCTGTTGCACCCGCTCATGACATACCCGTTGTTTGATAACAATTGTTATCAATTCTAATTGTGAAATGCCAGGCTGGTAAGTTTTTTGTATCCGAATCAAAAAAAGTGATGAAAAAAAAGTTCAGCTTTAAAGGTTTGTGGAGGGTTCTTAAAAACTCGTTTAAAGGTTTTGGAGATGACAAGGTTACCAAATTAAGTGGGTCGCTCGCCTATTACACGGTGTTTTCAATGGCTCCCCTATTAATAATGATCATATCGTTAATGAGTATTTTCCTGGCCCGCGAAGCTGTGGAGGGGAAAATTTATGCGCAACTGGCTGGTTTTGTGGGAAACGATACGGCGGCGCAATTACAGGAAATGATAAAAAACGCTTCCATTGCCGGGAAAAGTAAAGTTGCTGCCATTGTTGGAGCTGTTTCGCTTCTGATCGGTGCAACAACGGTGTTTGCTGAAATACAAGATTCAATAAATGGAATTTGGGGATTGAAACCCAAACCCAAAAAAGGCTGGTTAAAGCTACTTAAAACACGATTATTAAGTTTTTCGCTGATAGTAAGCCTGGGCTTTTTATTGCTGGTTTCCCTGGGGGTTTCAGCACTTATAGAAGGATTAAATAATAGTTTAAAGAACATTTTTCCGGATGTAACGGTGGTGGTTTTTTACATCATCAATATAATACTTACACTTGTAATTACGGGTTCCATTTTTGCCGTCATTTTCAAAGTATTACCCGATGCAAAAGTTAAATGGAAAGATGTATGGGCGGGTGCCATCGCGACAGCCCTGCTATTTATGCTGGGTAAATTTGCCATTAGTTTTTATATCAGCAAAAGCAATGTGGGTAGTACTTATGGCGCTGCAGGATCACTGGTAATTTTACTACTTTGGATTTATTATTCTTCTATTATTCTCTATTTTGGAGCGGAGTTTACAAAAGCTTATGCTTTAGAATATGGCTCAGAGATACACCCTAATGAATATGCAGTTACTACCAAGCAGGTAGAGGTAGAACAGGACGGCGCATCTGTACAGGAAACACATAAAAAAGATGTACCCGGTGAAAATGGTGCATCTAATAAAAAGGTTATAAAAGAAGACAAACGCGGTTAAATATTTTGCTATAAAACAACATCACCTTCCAGGTCGTAATCGTAAGCTTTAGTAATTTTTACATTTACGAATTCACCGATCGTAAGTTTCCTGTTTGAATTTATCACAACTTCATTGTCTACTTCAACACTATCAAATTCGGTTCTGCCAAGGTAGCGGCCAGATTCTTTTTTATCGATAAGCACCCGGAACATTTTGCCTATTTTTTCCTGGTTCTTTTCATAACTGATTTCCTGCTGCAACTCCATTATTTCCTGCGCCCTTGCTTCTTTCTCTTCCTGCGGAATATTATCTTCAAAATCATGAGCTGAAGTGCCCTCTTCATGTGAGTAAGAAAAGATACCAACCCGGTCAAAGCGCATTTTGGTAAGAAACGTTTTTAGTTCTTCCACATCTTCTCTTGTTTCACCTGGAAAGCCGGCAATTAAGGTAGTCCGCAAACATATACCCGGGTTTTTCTTTCGTATGGCCCCAATCAGCTCCTCCATTTCTTCCCTTGTTATATTTCTGCGCATTGCTTTCAACATATTGTTGCTGGCATGCTGCAAAGGCATATCGAGGTAATTGCAAATATTTGGACGATCCTTTATAGTGTCTATAATATCCATTGGAAATTTGGAGGGATAAGCATAATGTAACCTGATCCACTCAAGGCCTTCTATATCTGCCAGTTCATGTAACAGCCGGGGCAGTTCTCTTTTTTTGTAGATATCCAAACCATAATAAGTTAACTCCTGTGCTATCAGCATAATTTCCTTTACACCGCGTTTCACCAGGTTCTTTGCTTCAGCAACCAGTGACTCTATTGGCCTGCTAATATGCTGACCCCGCATAAGCGGTATTGCGCAGAAAGAGCAGGTACGATTACAGCCTTCAGAAATTTTCAAATAAGCATAATGCTGTGGAGTACTCAGCAATCTTTCACCTACGAGTTCAGCTTTATAGTCCGCTTCAAATTGCTTTAAAATCAAAGGCAATTCCATTGTTCCGAAATAGGCATCCACTTCCGGAATTTCCTCCTCGAGGTTTTGTTTGTAACGTTCGCTGAGACAACCGGTCACAAATACTTTGTCCAGCTTTCCCTTTCGTTTTAACTCAACCTGGTCTAAAATGGTATTTATACTTTCCTCTTTTGCTTTGTCAATAAAACCACATGTATTAACAATAACTATATTATGATCCCGTTTTTTATTTTCATGAATAACGTCTACCTCGTTAGCAAGCAGCTGGCCACTTAACACTTCACTATCCACCAGGTTTTTACTACAACCCAACGTTATAATGTTTACCCGGTCTTTTTTAATTGATTTTGTCTTCATTCAAAAATGTTTATCCTATGCTCAAAATTGGCCTTGTATTTGTTTAATACATGGTAGGTGTTTAATAACAATTAATTTGCCCTGATTAACCAGTTGATGTTAAAATAATTGCAGCGAAGGTACAATCATTAAGAGGATGTTTTTAATACGCTGTATTTAGTGAGGTGCTCAAGAGCACAAGTCAAAAAAATTATTCATATATATTTACATCAAAATTCGAATTTAATGAAGAGTGCAGCCTTAGTATTGATGGTAATCATTTGTACATTCCCGGCTATTAGCCAGCGGGCAAAGAAGCCTAATCCCTACCGTTTTGGTGTTGGAGCAGGTTATTATCCTAACCTTAAAGAACCTTATGCAGTAGATCTGAAGTTTTATACAAAAAGCGGAAATGCGTTTGAAGTGATCGGCTATAATCTCGAAAAATCCTATCGACTTACAGCCTTGTTTAATCCTTATTTTACGTTGAGCAGGGACGGAAAATTAAGATTAGTAGTGGGTCCGGGTGTGCATGTGGGTGTTTGGAAAGATGAATTTAAAACCAATAATTCTACCACTAACCCAATTTTAGGTTTGGATGGTATTTTAGGTGTTGAATATCGTGTACCGAAACTGCCCCTGAGTTTCCAGCTGCACTTTCAACCATCGGCAGATATTGCTGGTAACAACGAATATTTCTACGATAGCAAGTGGCTAGGCGGCATTGTTCGGTTTGTTTTTTAAGTAATGCTTTTACAAAATGCGTTGTAGTAACTATTACTGCAACGCATTTTTTTATTTCCATATTATCTATTGAGAACTGAATTCTTAGCAAGGATGATTTGGCCAAGATGAAAAGCATCGTGCTGCATACAACCGGTGATGTTAAAATAATACGAACCCTTATCTCCTGCCGAAGTATGTAACATTGACTCTTCTAAGTGAAGAATAGCGTTCTTCAATTGGTCATAAGCCTGTTGAAATCGTTGTTTCGATTGTTCCCAGGCAACAGCGGTTATTTCTTCCGGCTCATCAAAACCTGTTTTTTGCCCTTCAATTCCCTGCATATTTACCAGTCGTTGGGTAACCAGTTCCCTCCAGTAACTAATATGATTTAGGGTTTGCCAAATGGTATTTCCGTTTAAATACAGTTTTGTACAAGCCATTTGGTAAGTAATGCCATCTAATATTTCGAGTGCATTATATCCTATGAGCAATACCCGTTTTGCAATGCGTCAAGGTCGGCGGCAAGTTGTTTTGTGGTCAACATTTTTGCAGGTTAAGACTAAAAAATAAGGTGTAATGAAAATAATTCCTTACACCTTAACATACAATAATTTATTTTTTATACCAGTTTAGCCAATGCGTCCTTTATTTTTCCAAAGCCTTTTTTAAGATCTTCCTGGCTGGCGGCAAAACTAATCCGGATGCAATTAGGCTCACCAAATGCTCCACCGGTAACCGTGCTCACATGCCCTTTTTCCAAGAGATACATACACAGGTCATCAGCATTTTTCAATACCGTATCGCCATCTTTTTTCCCGAAATAGGCACTCACATCCGGGAAAACATAAAATGCACCATCTGGTTCTAAACAACGGATATTGGGTATTTCAGCCAGCATATCCATTACCATTTGCCTCCGAACGCCAAACTCTTTTACCATTTCAAAGGTTGGAGCAAGATCGGTAGTTAATGCAACCACAGCTGCTTGTTGCGTTGCCGCATTGGCTCCACTGGTAAACTGTCCCTGTAATTTGTCACAAGCTTTTACTACCTCTGCCGGACCGGCAATATACCCAAGGCGATAACCCGTCATTGCAAAGCCTTTGCTTAAACCGTTAACGATCACTACACGGTCTTTTATAGAATCAAACTGCGCTATGGACTCGTGTTTTCCTACGTAATTGGTGTATTCATAAATCTCATCACTCATTATAAGAATGTTGGGATTTTGCTCAAATACCTCCACCAACGCAGCCAACTCGGAACGGCTATAAACAGTACCGGTTGGGTTACAAGGTGATGAAAACATAAAAACCCTGGTGGCTGGTGTAATGGCCGCTTTAAGCTGTTCTGCAGTGATTTTGAAATTATTGTCGTATGCGGTACGAACCATAATTGGCGTGGCCTCAGCCAATCTCACAATCTCACTATAAGAAACCCAATACGGTGTTGGAATAATTACTTCATCCCCGGCTTCAACTGTTGCAAAAATCAAGTTTGCAATGCTTTGCTTAGCACCGGTAGAAACAAGAATATTTTCAGGTTTATAATCGAGATTATTATCTCTTTTCAATTTAAAACATACGGCTTCGCGTAGTTCCGGATAACCCGCCACCGGGGCATAATGCGAATAGTTGTTGTTAACGGCATCAATTACCGCTTTTTTAATATGATCAGGAGTATCAAAGTCTGGTTCACCAAGACTTAATCCGGTTACATCAAAACCTTGTGCACGAAGTTCACGTGCCAATTTGGCCATTTTTAAAGTCTCGGGTTCATTGAACCGTTGCAGACGGGAAGCAAGTTGCATGCTGTAGAATATATTTTTTTAAAATTGGCTGCGAAGGTAATTCAGGAAATAATGCATGAGGCTGAAGATTACACAATAATTCCGGTTTAATATTGAAAAAAATCTAACATTATCATCTTTGTGCAGATTTTTTTCAGTCAATGATTACTGGTGCTCATGTATTATAAGCCTGGGTTTTTTAGCATCGGTTTGGTTTAATACGCCAACAGCATATATAGAATAGCTTTTTCCGGGCTCCACCCTTGCTGAAGCTATAGAATCCAGGATAGCTGTACCATTATACAACCGGAGCTTGGTTATAAAACTGTCAATCTCAATAAACTTTCCGGAAAATGCACCGAACGAGGTTTCAGCAACCAGCACTTTATTTGTATCATTTGCCAGTTTCAACCTGCCAGCACCGATCACCATTTGAAAAAAACGGATATATCCTTTTGTTTTAGAAGCAGCCTGCTTCCATTCGTCCCTTATCAAATAGGATTTAAAATATTTTAAAGAATCATAAAAAAAAAGCGTGAAGTCTGCATTATTCGCGACGTCTGTTTTAATTGCGGAATCAAAACCCGGAACACCCTGGTGTTTCCACCGGACGGTAGTAGTTGCAGCAGGCGCAGTAAGATTAAACTTCGGATTGCCGAATTGAATGCCTGAATCAACTACTATATCACCCACCAGTAATGTGAAACTGTTACCATCTGGCACAGCATTAATAATTGTAAACCGACTATTGAAATTTTTATTCTCCTTACTACAGGCAACAAGCAAAATAATTAAAAGTGGAAGGAGGAATTGTCGCATAAGGAATTAATGGCTGATGATAATAATCAAAGATCGTGTTTACACTACTGCTATATTCCTATAATAATTACAGTGTTAAAAATATTGCTGGTTTTTAGGTTTTTAAAAGCTTTGATATTGAATTACAATTTGTTTAATTGAAAGCGAAAACAGACCCTTATTTTATTTAAGGTCATTTTCTTTATTATACGCCAGATCATTAAATGGCGAGACACCATTTCCCCTACATTTGCACTCCATTTAAAATTCCGATAATTCTGTACGTATGCAAATGAAAGGTATGGTGCGGGTGTTTGCCGCTTTGATGATCATTTTCAGCTTGTATCAGCTATCGTTCAGCTGGTTTGTAAAGAGCCACGAGAGCAAGATGCACGAAAGAGCTGAAAAGCAAGTAAAGGCAATAATGCCCGCCGCCAATGTGAAATATTCCGGCGATAAAGAGTTACAAGCCCTTTACCAGGATAGCCTGGATGAAGCGATCAGGGTTCGCTATCAACGATTGCTGGACAGCACCAGCCAGAAAAAGATTACCTGGTGGGGCTTTAATTACAAGGATGCTAAAGACCAGGAAGCTAAATTAGGTCTTGACCTGCAAGGCGGTATGAACGTTACCCTTGAAGTCGGCATGGCTGATCTTATCCGTTCTTTAAGTGGATATACAAGAGATAAAGCTTTCAACGCTGCTCTTGACCAGGCTATCAAACAAAAAGCCACAACCGGTAAAGATTTGATCGATCTGTTTGTAGCAGCTTACCGCCAGCAGGCGCCGGGCAATAAACTCGCCCCTCTGTTTGCTGCAGGAAGTGCCAAAAGAATCAGTTTTGACGCAAGTGACGATGCTACAATCAGCTATTTGCGCAAAGAATCAGATCTTGCTTTCCAGAATACGTATAATATTCTTCGTAATCGTATCGACAGGTTTGGTGTGGCATCTCCTACCATCAATCCTGATAATGCTAAAAAGATTATTACTGTTGAATTAGCCGGCGTTACTGATAAAGAACGTGTAAGAAAATACCTGCAGAGTTCCGCTAACCTGCAGTTCTTCGAATTATACAATATCAGCGAATTTGGAGAAAGCCTTTTAAACGGTGAGAAAGCACTTGCTATAACCATGAAAGGTGGTATTGTTTCGGATAGCACTTTAAAAGATACAACTGCCATAAAAGATACTACGGCGGCGGGCCTTGCTAAAGAAGCCCCGATCCGTAGTTTATTTGCACAAATTTTTCAACCTGAGCAAGACAAAGCAACCGGCAAAGTAATTTACCCGGCAGCTGTTGGACTTGTAATGGCAAAAGACACCGCCCAAATGGGTGAATACCTCCGCAACCCTGTAGTTGCAGCTCAGTTTCCTCAAAATCTGAAATTTGCTTTCGGGTATATGGGTGGAGCCGATGAAAAAACCAGCGGTATTTATGCCCTTTATGCATTGAAAACTGTTGATGGTTCCCGTGCTAAACTGGAAGGTGATCATATTACTGATGCCGGCCAGGATTTTGATGAGCGCGGAAGAGTTGCCATCAAGATGAATATGGATAATATTGGTGCCAAAATTTGGGCTAAGATGACCGGTGATAATGTTGGCAAAGGCATCGCTATCGTCCTGGATGATTTTGTTTACAGTGCTCCAAATGTAAACGGACCAATTCCCAATGGTAGTTCAGAAATTACCGGAAGTTATGAGGTTAAGGAAGCGCAGGATATGGCTGAAATGCTGAAAAGCGGTAAACTTCCGGCGCCTGCCAAAATTGTTCAGGAGCAGGTGGTTGGTCCAACTCTTGGGGCTGAAGCGGTTCATGGTGGTTCACTTGCTTTCATCATCAGCTTTGTGGTAATATTTGTTCTAATGCTGATCTACTACAATTCTGCTGGCTGGATCGCAAACATTTCTTTAATCTTAAACCTGCTGTTTACGCTGTCTATTTTGACTGCGATGGGCGCAACGTTTACGGCAGCGAGTATTGCAGGTTTGGTATTAACTATCGGTATGGCGGTAGATACCAACGTAATCATATTTGAACGTATTAAAGAAGAATTAAACTGGGGCCGCAACTACCCTACTGCGGTTGCAAATGGTTACCGCCGTTCGTTATCTCCGGTGTTAGATGCCCACGTAACAACTTTTCTTACAGCTGCTATTCTCTATTATTTCGGTTTAGGACCGGTTAGAGGTTTTGCATATGTACAGATGTGGGGTATCGTTCTGAACTTGTTTTGTGGTATCCTTATCAGCCGTACCATAACTGACTGGTTTACCAGCAAAAGCCGCCACCTGGAATATTTCACAGGTATTAGCCGTCGCGTATTCAAACATGCGCAGTTTAAATTTATTGAATTCAGAAAAATCGCTTATACCATTTCCATCATAATTGGTTTGTTGGGTATTGCTTCTTTCTTCTATGGTTTTGATAAAGGTGTTGAATTTAAAGGCGGTCGCAGTTATACGATCAAGTTTCCTAAACCAATGCAGAATGAGCAAGTTGCTGATGCCTTAAAACCAGTATTTGGTGAACACCCTATTATTAAAACCGTTGGTAGTAGCAACCAGTTAAATATTACGACTGCCTACAAAATTGAAGAAACAGGTCCGACTGTTGACAGCACTGTTGAACGTACGTTGTATACCGGTTTGCAGAAATTTTTACCTGCAGGTTTAACTTTCGAAGACTTCGACAAAAACTACAAAGTTGCATCTCAAACAGTGCTTCCAACCATTTCTGAAGATCTTTCCAGGGGCGCCATTTATGCAACTATCGTATCAATTCTATTTATCGTTGGTTACATCTTTATCCGTTTCCGCGACTGGCGTTATAGTTTGGGTACTATCGTAGCATTGTTGCACGACGTACTGGTTACATTGGCGGTATTTAGCTTCCTGCGTAAAGTTGTAAATTTCCCTCTTGAAATTGACCAGCATTTTATTGCTGCGATCCTTACTGTAATTGGCTTCTCGATGAATGATACCATTATTGTATTTGACCGTATCAGGGAAAACAGCAGAATCATGAAAGGGTCTGATAAAGGCACTGTAATCAACAAGTCGATCAATGATACTTTAAGTCGTACCATCATGACATCGCTTACCGTATTCATTACAATCCTTATCCTCTTTATTGTTGGTGGAGAAGTAACAAAAGGTTTCGCATTTGCGATGTTGATTGGTGTTATTACAGGTACTTATTCATCGATCTTCGTTGCAGCTCCAATCCTGGTTGATTTTGCAAAAGATCGTCCATTGGGCGAACCTGAGCATGTTGAACCAGTTAAAGGAAAACCCGCCGTTAATCCGGCGGTATCAAAAGCAAAATAATTGTTTGATTACCTGTTTATTAGAAAGCGTCGCCTTCGGGTGGCGCTTTTTTATTGGCAATGTTTATTGATGGAAAAGACGATGACAACGAAAAGGTTATGAGTTTTATGGTAGTTAAGTTCATCCATATTCCTTTCCTTTGTTAGAACATAAAAACGATTCTATGTCTTACAAAATCACTACCGTCGAAGGCATTGGCGAAACCTATGCCGCCAGGTTAAATGCACAACAGATCTTTAACACAGATGACCTGTTGTCAATCTGTGGCACAAAAAAAAGCCGTGAAACAATCGCCGAAGCAACTTCCATACCGGAAAGCCTGGTTCTAACATGGGTAAACCATGCCGACCTAATGAGAATAAAAGGTGTTGCCGGGCAATTCAGTGAATTACTCGAAGCTGCCGGTGTTGATACCGTTAAAGAACTGGCCCAGAGAAATGCAGAGAACCTGCACATAAAAATGATTGAAACAAATGAGAAATTTGGTTTGAGCGGCAATGTTCCGGCCAGTGCTTCTTTACAGGAGATGATTGACCAGGCGAAAACACTGGACCAAAAAGTTTTTCATTAATAAAACAGGTTGTAATATAAAGCCCTTGTCCGAAAGAACAGGGGCTTTTGCATTGCCGAATGCTAAGTCTTATCAATCAATATCACAAAAAAAAGCAGTTGAAGTTTACATAGCAGCTTACAAACCCTTTCGCCATCTTATTAACACATGTTTGTATTGAACGATGTTACTTGCAGCCCGTTTTTGCTATCATTGTGGCTGAATCGACTGTGTGATGAAGCGAATTATTTTATTACTTGTTTTTACAGCATTTTGTTTGTGTAGTTTTTCCCAACTCATATATTACAAGGAGAAACTGGCTTCGCCTTATACCCTTGCTGATAAGAAGGCTGCAGCCCGTAAATCGAACATTATTGCTAATGCAGAAGCATTACAAACCATCCCGATAATTAATAATGATTCCATTACAGAGCGCATACAATCTGCGCTTTGGTCATTATCGCAGTTTTTAGTTAGTACCCCGAAAAGTGATAGCGGCATTCAGCGGCTGGTAAATAATTACTGGGCGTTTGACGATAATACACAAAGAGCATTACTTGAAGTATTGTATGCGTTGTATCCAAAAAAATATTACACCGAAATGGTGGATATCATGCAAGGCAGTACTCACCCGAAAAACTTTGCTATGGCTGCGGCATATGCATTTCGCGCCTATCCAACAGAAGCCACAAAAAAATTAATCAAACAAAAGGCTACCACTGTAAATTGTAACGAAGGGCAGTCGCTGATGATCTATAACCTGCTGAAATATATTGATGATGATTTTTCCAATTATAAACTACCATCCATTGATAGTTTGTTTGCCCATCAGCAGGTGCATAAATTTAAAGTGATCTATTCGTTCCAGTCTTTTAACCGCGATAAACCGGGTATTGCCATCGTACAAAACCCGGATGGTACTTTTGCAAGGGACGATAGTGGCAACATAAAAACATTCTCCCAACTAGCTCGTTCTGCATCTAACCTGCCCTGGTTTATAAGTAATGGTAGTACGCCCCAGGGTTTGTATAGTATTACGGGTACCGGTTTCTCAAGAAATGTATTTATTGGCCCTACTCCCAACCTGCAGATGGTGATGATGAATGAAGTAAATCCACCAACATTTACACATTATTTTCCACCAGTTTTTAATGCGCCTCCTGAAAGATTGTACCGCAGTTATTTCCCTTTAAACTGGCAAAACTGGAACTATATGATGGAAGCTTACGATGCAGGTAAAATAGGCCGTAGCGAAATTATTGCTCACGGTTCTACTATAGATCCTGAATGGTATGTTGGAAAACCTTATTACCCGTTAACACCAACTATGGGTTGTTTATGTGCCAGTGAAACCTGGGATAAGAAAACCGGGAAAATTATCAATAGCGATCAACTTGATCTCGTAAATGCCTTTATTGAAACACCAGGCCGGCAAGGGTATTTGTTTGTAATAAATGTGGATGAAAAAGAAGTATCAATTGATAAGCAACAATTGGAAATGGTAGTAAAACGATTTGAAACAAACATGAAAAAGCCCGCTCTTGTAATAGAACAGGCTACTCAAAATTAATTATATCATTTAAGACTCACGATTCCCCACTCACGATATTATACTGCAAAAGAAGTTCCGCAACCACAAGTTTTACTCGCATTAGGATTATTGAAAGTAAAGCCACGGCTATTCAATCCTCCTTCAAAGTCAACCTGCATATTAAACAGGTACATTTCATGTGTTGGATTTACCAGGCAGGGAATACCCTCAATATCATATAATTCATCGCCATTTTTCTTTTCATCGAAATCAAGTACATAAGTCATCCCGCTACAACCGCCACCCTTTACTCCTATTCTCAAATATTTGCCAATGGCGTTGCTATCTTCCTTCATCAACCTTTTTAATTCTTTTACGGCTCCTTCCGATAAAGAAACCGGGCTATCTGTAAGCATTTCCATAATTATTCATTTACGAAGCAAAAATACCTGAATAAAACCTAATTATATCCAAAGCAAGTGTTAGAACTTTCATTCTCCCGAAGGGTAAAATTCATACAAAATCAAATTTTTTTGATAGGTACACCGTTATCATATAACATGATTTCCAACATTTTCTAACCACTCATTTTCCACTTAACTTAGCCGCATGGATATATCTGTTATTGTGCTCTGCATTATTATCGCTTTATTGATTGGTGGTTTTACAGCCTACATGCTTTGGGCTCAGAAGAAATTCACACAACTGGAAGGTGACAACGCTAAAAAAGAAGAAGGCTTGCGCATACAAATTGCTGCTTACGAAAGACTGGCATTGTTTGCTGAAAGGATTAAATTAGGAGCTTTGGTAAACAGGTTATATGATAGTAGTTTATCAGCCCGCCAAATGCAACAAGTTTTATTAAATAGCATACGGGAGGAATATGAGCACAACGTTACACAGCAATTGTATATCAAGCCTGAATTATGGGAAGCCATTTCGAAAATGAAGGATCAGAATGCTTACATTATTAATCAATTGGCGGCATTGGCTCCCGGTAACGCCACTGCTTTAGATCTTAATAAAAAGATCCTCGATTTTAATTTAGGAAATCCCGATGCCACAATGAACAAGCTTGTTCTTGACGCACTTCAGTTTGAAGTAAAGCAGCTGATTAACCGATGATAAAATTGTATTAAATGCTTTATTAAACACCCTGCCAAAAAGGGAAAATCATGAACAACGATTCGCTCCGGTTTACAGACAGTGGCATCGAAATAAAAAAACTGTATACCAATAATGATTTACAAGAACCATTAAAAGAATTACCAGGCGAATTTCCCTATACACGGGGTGTACAGGCCGACATGTACCGCGGTAAATTATGGACCATGCGGCAGTATGCGGGGTTTAGTACGGCAGAAGAAAGCAACAAAAGATATCACTTTTTACTTAACCAGGGCGTCAATGGGTTGAGCGTTGCCTTTGACCTGCCAACCCAGATCGGCTATAACAGCGATCATCCGCTAAGTGAAGGTGAAGTGGGCAAAGTGGGAGTTGCAATCGATAGCATTGAAGATATTCAGCGATTATTTGACGGCATAAAGCTGCAGGACGTTAGTACTTCGATGACCATAAATGCTACCGGCTTTATATTGCTTGCTTTTTATGTTGCTTTAGCTAAACAACAAGGTGCCGATTTAAACAAAATAACCGGTACCATACAAAACGACATCTTAAAAGAATACGCTGCAAGGGGAACTTACATTTATCCTCCCAAACCATCCATGCGTATCATTACTGATATTTTTGAATGGTGCAGTACCGATCTTCCAAAATGGAATACTATTTCCATCAGTGGCTATCATATACGGGAGGCGGGAAGTACCGCTGTACAGGAAATTGCATTTACGCTGAGCAATGGTAAGGCATATGTAGAAGCAGCACTCACCAAAGGACTTGATATTAATGTATTTGGCAAACGACTATCTTTCTTTTTTAATGCACATAACGACCTGTTTGAAGAAGTAGCCAAATTTAGAGCGGCCCGCAGGATGTGGGCAAAAATCATGAAGGATCTTGGTGCAACAGATCCAAAAGCGATGATGCTACGTTTTCATACACAAACAGGTGGCAGCACCTTAACGGCTCAACAACCTCAAAACAATATCAGCCGTGTTACACTTCAATCGTTGGCAGCAGTACTTGGTGGAACCCAAAGTTTACATACAAATGGGTATGATGAAGCATTGAGTTTACCTAGGGAAGAAGCTGCCCGTATTGCTTTACGTACACAGCAGGTTATCGCATTCGAAAGTGGTGTAACTGCAACTGTTGATCCACTCGCCGGTTCGTATTTTATTGAACAACTAACCGATGAAGTTGCATCAAAAGCCGGTACACTCATTGAGAAAATAACGGCGATGGGCGGAAGTGTAAGTGCTATTGAAAATGGTTTTATACAACAGGAAATCGCTGCAAGTGCGTATGCCTATCAACGTAAAATCGAAAACGGAGAAAAGATCATAGTAGGTGTAAATAAATTTATGGTCGATCATGAAACACCTATTCCCTCTTTCAGAATTGATGAAAGCATCAGGCAAATTCAATCACAAAGAATTGCGCAGTTAAAAGAAAAACGAAATACGGCAAACGCATTATTATGTCTTGAAAATATTCGCAAAGCTGCTGTTGACGGTTCTAATTTGATGCCACCCGTAATTGAAGCTGTTGAAAACCTGGTGACCCTGGGTGAAATTGCGGATGTATTAAGAAATATCTACGGCGAGTATTAAATACCTGCAAATTCAAGCGGTTCGTTACTTTTAAACAATGAGAATATTTACAGTTTTCTTTCTTGTGTTGTTATTTAACCAGGGAATATCACAGGCAATTCCAGGACAGATTTTAGCTTTGATTGAAAGCGAAAAATTGAAAATTATTCAATTACGCCGGGAGTTTCATCAACATCCTGAATTAAGTAACCGCGAGTTTAAAACATCTGCAAAAGTAGCAGCCTATTTAAAATCACTTGGACTGGAGGTTAAAACTGGTATTGCCACAAATGGAGTGGTTGCCATTCTGAAGGGCGGCAAGCCGGGCCCCGTTGTTGCTTTACGTGCCGATATGGATGCATTGCCAGTTACAGAAAGAAATAATCTTCCTTACA
>JAZKGP010000035.1:0-9684 GCA_040385845.1 Bacteroidota bacterium
GCATAAGGTAGTTCAACCCACCTGTCATAACGAAATTGCCACTGATTTGGGGACTACCATCACTATTCAACAACTGAACGCCACCGGCTACATATTCCGATTGCATGAGCTCTTCGTAGCATTTGCTTATTGCGCTGTCAATGATTAAAGTGTCTGGGTTGAGCAATAGAACGACATTTCCTTCGCTAGCCCTTATACCGGTATTGTTGGCCCTTGCAAAACCGGTATTGTTTTCCATACGGATCCATTTCACCAGGGGAACCAACTGCTTTATTTCTGCTTCTGCTCCATCTCCGGGGCTGTTGTCAACAATTATAATTTCAAAAGCAAAGGCGCCAGCATCTTTATTAATAGTGGTGAGGCAATCCTGTAGTAGTTGGGCTGAATGATAATTTATGAGGAGGATGGAAAGCATTAAAATCTGTAAATATTTAGGTCAGACTTCAAAGTAACGGCAACATAGCCTTTACACAACAAAACGACCTTGTGTTTATTGTTTTATGTTTGCTCTTTTTATAACCTTCTAATTACATGATTCAAAAATTACTATACAAATTGGGTTACCGAATTTACAATATTAAAAAAGAAGCTGAGCGCTTTCCAGGCGATTTTGAGCAACACCATATTACTATTTACAAAAAAGTTGCACCATATACTATGACCTCAAGGGAGCGAATATTTTCTGCCATTGAAGCGGCAGGGTTTATTTCACAAAATAAAATTGAAGGGGATATCGTCGAATGCGGTGTATGGAAAGGTGGAAGCACCATGGCCATACTTGAAACTCTAAAACAATTGGGCGATTCATGTCGTAATGTTTATTTATACGACACTTTTGAAGGCATGCCGCCTCCAACAATAGACGACAAAACCACTTACAATAAAACCGCAGCTGAGCTTTTGAATGCAAATGCTGATAAGGAAAAAAACTTGGTGTGGGCCTATTCGTCCATTGAAGAAGTAAAGAACAATATTGCCCTTTCAGGGTATAATCCCAATCTTTTACATTTTGTAAAAGGCAAGGTGGAAGATACTATACCTGCTACACTGCCCGCTAAAATTGCTTTATTAAGGCTTGATACAGATTGGTACGAATCTACCAAACATGAACTTAAATATCTGTACCCATTATTAGTGAAAGGTGGTGTACTAATCATTGATGATTATGGCCATTGGCAAGGTGCAAAAAAAGCGGTAGATGAATATTTTGAAGCAAACAAAACTCCAATACTGTTAAGCCGAATTGATGATACTGGGCGAATAGCAGTTAAGCCTTAACTTATGAGTAGCATAAACACAGTCACTAAGAATTTCAATCCCGGCCTTACACATCCTAATTACCTGATGCGTAAAAAACTTGTAGAAGCAATAATTTCCATAAGTCCGATGGTTAAAGGTAAGGTAATGGATCTTGGATGTGGTTCAAAACCTTACCGGAGTTTGTTCGAGTGTGATGAATATATTGGAGTTGACTTTGAAAATCCAGGCCATCCACATTTGAACGAACAGGTTGATGTTTTCTATGATGGAAAAACCTTACCCTTCGAAAATAATTTCTTCGATGTAATTTTTAGCAGTGAAGTATTTGAACATGTTTTTAACCTGCATGAATTATTAGTTGAACTTAAACGTGTGTTAAGGCCTGGTGGCAAGCTAATTTTCACTTGTCCTTTTGCATTTCCTGAACATGAACAACCGAACGACTTTGCACGTTATACTTCATTCGCTGTTGCTGATCTAATGAAAACAAATGGGTTTTCAATTCACACCTATATTAAAAGTGGTAATTCTATTGAAGCATTGGGGCAATTAAAGATGATCTATGCACACTTGCACATAGTATCGCTTTTTAAAAACATTCCGATTATACGGCAAGGTGTAAGATTATTCACTTACACTACTATAAATTTATGGACAATCTTCTGGAGTAAAATTTTACCAAAATCTGACGATCTGTATATGAATAATATTGTAGTTGCCACAAAAAATTAAAAATGCGGATTGGCGTTGTTTGTGTTATTAAAGAATCGTGGGGAGGCAGTGAAGAACTATGGGCTGCCATGGCTCACGAAGCAATTGCAAGCGGCCACGAAATAATTGTTTCGGCTTATGATTGCGGCAACATTCACCCTAAGATGCAAGCTTTAATTGAAAAGGGAGTCACACTTATTTACCGGAGAGGATATGTAAAACCTAATATTCCTGCATGGAAAAGGATCCTGAACAAAGCAAGTGTCATTTTGCTAAATCGGCTTAACAATCCTTTCAAAAAATTTATTGATAGCAGGCTTGATTTAACACTTTATAATGGCACATCCTACTCTTGTATTGAAGACCTACAATTATTTAACGCATTAATTTCAAGGAAAATCAACTATGATTATTTATCGCATATAGCCGCAGACTACTACCGGCCTGTCGGATTGGCTGAAGTGCCTGTTATTGCAAATATCTTTAAAAATGCCAGAACAAATTATTTCGTTGCCGACAGAACAATTAAAATAACTGAAAGACAAATTGGATCTACAATTCCTAATAAAACTATTGTACGAAACCCGGTGAATCTAAAAAATATAAACAGGGTTATTTATCCTTCAATTCATTCACAAATAAATTTTGCGACAGTAGGTTTGCTCGTGGCTGCACATAAAGGACAGGATATGCTTTTTGAGGTATTATCTGCCGATAACTGGAAAAAAAGAAACTGGCATTTAAATATTTACGGCAGTGGCGTGGATGAAAATTTCTTAAAACAACTCGCAATATTTTATAACATACAAGATCGTGTCACTTTTCATGGAAAAGTAAACGACGTCAGAGATATTTGGCAAAAGAATCATTTGCTTTTAATGACTTCACTCATGGAGGGAATGCCATTAGCTGTAGTTGAAGCAATGCTGTGCGGCAGACCATGTTTGGTGACAGATGTAGGAGATCATACAGCCTGGATACAAGATAAACAAGAAGGGTTTATTGCTGATGCACCTTCGCCTCCTTCCATCGCCAAAACTTTAGAGAATGCATGGCAAAACCAAAATTCATGGCAAGAGATGGGTTTGAATGCGCACAATAAAGCATTGTTATTATATGATAGCAAACCTGGAAAAACGTTTTTAAATTTTTTAGTTAGCAAGCACAATTAAAATAGCGTTATGCCATTGGTATCAATCGTACTTCCTACATATAACAGGGCTCATTTATTAAAAAAATCTATTGAAACATGCTTAAGCCAAACGCTTGATGATATAGAATTAATTGTAGTTAACGACTGTTCAACCGATAATACAAAAGAAATTGTAGAAGCCTATGCAGCAAAAGATGCAAGAGTTCGATTAATTACCAATGAAAAAAACTTAAAAATACCGGGTTCGCTTAATAAAGGTTTTGAGAGCGCAAAAGGTAAATATTTCACTTGGACCAGCGATGACAATTTATATGCACAAAATGCATTGGAAGTTTTATCGCAAGCACTAGAAACAAACCCTGAGGCCGATCTTGTTTACGCTAACTATAATGAGATAGATGAAAATGACAAAATAACTGGCCAAGGGATCATGAATGACATCAACAAAAGCTTTATGCTATGGAAAGGATGTGGTTCCTGCTTCTTATATAAAGCCATTATTCATCAATCAAATAGAGGCTACGATCCTACCCTTTTTTTAATTGAAGATTACGACTTTTTCTTAAGAGCTTCCTTGAAATACAAATTCATTTATCTAAATCGCATCGATTTATACAGTCATAGAATTCATTCCAACTCTCTAACTTCTTTACAGGGCCATGCTGTATTTGAACTGCAAAAAATATTAATTGAAAGAAAACAACATTTACTATTGTCACATTTCTCCAAATACGATAAAATGCTTTTTTACAGAAAATATGCAGTGTATTATGCGGTGCTAAAAACGGATGTACCAAGAATGAGTTTACATTTAAATGAGCTATGGAGAATAAATAAAGGAAATTACATCACTACATTTCTCTTTATTATTACACGAAAATTTATTTCCATCTTCGTTATTGGTATTGGGTTGTTCTTAAATTTAATTAAAAATATTTTTACAGGTAAGTAATAACTTGTTTCTATCAATTAGTCAACGTATAAAAATAGATTTTGCCTTTACCATTGTTAGCATTGTAAGCACTTACAATTATATTGTCGCCTTGTATGCCAACAGCATGACCGAATAGATCAAGATAAGAAGGTGTTGGAGCCGATACTTTCTTTTTCATTATCCATTGCGTGCCATTCCATTCAAATAAATAGAATGCTCCTCTGTCTATAACACCTTCCGTTATATCTTCATAACCAGAACCTGCAACCATAAAAGTGTTATCACTCCTTAAATTGGTTCCAAAATAATCACCATAAAAATCACCTGTATTTACATCTTCAGGAGTAAGTTTTTGAACATTGTTCCAAACACTTCCTGACTTCTTAAACACATAGGCTGTGCCCCGATCTTTGTTTCCAAAAGGTATGTTGTGCAACCAGGCACCGGCGGTTAATATACCATTTTTCAGAACAGTATTATACCCAAATGCCTCTGTCTTAATGGATGATGATACATCAGGCTGTAATATTTTTTGTCGGCGTTGCCAGGTCCCATTTACATTCTCATAAATGAATATGGCGTTTTGACCATATCCATAATTTCCCTCAACATTTATGTGCCCTCCTATTGAAATCATCGAAGAATCGATTGAAATGCCAAATCCAAAATAATCCTCACTGCCAGCAGCGCTATCCTGTATGATCTTTTGACTTTCAGTCCAAAAGCCATTTGTGAGTTTAAAGGAGTAGGCAGAACCTTGGTTAAAATTTCCAATAACATCATCATATGGCGCACCTATAAATAACTGTCTGTTTTGAGCTGCCACGTAATAGCCAAACAGATCGTTGGAAGTAGCAGTAGACCCCGCAAGCTTTTGATGATATACTAACACTCCATCCACTATTTTATAAACGTAAACAGATCCTTGGTCACTATTTTCACCCACATCATCAAACATTGCCGAAACAAAAACATAGGTATCTGTCATGGCTACCGTTACCCCAAACTGATCGTTCGCTGCCCCATCCGGAGCAGTAATTTTTTGCGTATTTGTCCAAATTCCATTTTCATTTCGAAAAACATACACTGATCCCTGATTGGTATTTTCGTCAATGTCATCTGTTGGAGCGGTTGCTACAGCGATATCTCCATTTATGGCAACAGCGTAACCTAACTGATCGCCCTCTGCATTATCAATAATTAATACTGGACTGTATGAATCTGAAATCGCTGTAGTGTCATACCCCATTAAAAAAGGACGCCATCCTAAATTTTTCACGTATCCGTAAAACAGCTGCTTTGTTGTATCAAAAACTAATAAACCGGGAGCTGGGTTCTTTATCGCTTTTCGTTGCTGTGTAGACATTCTGGATGTCAATAAGCCACGATCAGAGCTTCGTACCTCAAGCATTGCTGAACTATCAATTTTTCCGGGAGCGGCAGAAATCATTACCTGGGAAAATGACTTGAATGCTAGGCAAGAGATCATAACTGATAAGGATACACATATAAAGGTTTGCATTTTATTTGGGGTTTATTCAAACTTACAATTTTATCCTTTACTGAACAGTATTTTGAAGCGATTTGATTCGCCAACATCTACGATAATAATTTTTCCTATCGAAGCCATTACTTTCGCAGGCAATTCAACTAATATGAGCAAGCTTAAACTGCTTTTTATTTTTGGCACACGCCCCGAAGCAATCAAAATGGCGCCACTTGTAATCAAGGGTAAAGAATTAAAGGAAAAGTTTGATATAAAAATCTGCATAACAGGGCAACATCGCAGCATGCTTGACCAGGTAATGGCTTTTTTTGAATTGAAAGCCGACTACGATCTTGACCTGATGCGGCCAAATCAAACGTTGTTTACTATAACAGCAGATGCACTTAATAAGCTTGAGCCTGTACTTGACAATTATAAGCCAGATTACGTGGTTGTGCAGGGCGACACGACAACTGCTTTTACCGGCGCTTTGGCCGCATATTACAAACAGGTAAAAGTTATTCATATAGAAGCAGGTCTTAGAAGTGGTGATAAATTGTCACCATTTCCCGAAGAAATTAACAGGCGACTTGCAGGAGTAATAAGTGATATACATTTTGCACCTACTAATAAAGCAAAAGAGAACCTTGCATTAGAACATATTACCCAAAATGTTTTTGTTGTGGGTAATCCTGTAATTGACGCTTTGCTGATTGGTCTTAAAAAAGTAAAAGCTAATAATGCCGTTTACGAAGAACAATTTTCCTATTTAGATAGTAGCTTAAAAATGATATTGGTTACTGGCCATCGTCGTGAAAGTTTTGGTGAGCCATTTAAAGAAATATGTTATGCGATAAAAGAAATTGCCGCACAGCCTGGTGTTGAAGTAATTTACCCTGTTCATCTTAATCCAAATGTGCAGCAGCCGGTTAATGAAATTCTTGGAAATATTTCAAACATACATTTGATAGCGCCCCTTCCTTATCCCGAACTTATATGGCTTATGAATAAAAGCTATATCATCTTAACAGACTCTGGCGGAATACAGGAAGAATCTCCTACTTTAGGTAAACCGGTGCTCGTAATGCGTAATGTGACCGAAAGACAGGAGGGTGTCGATGCAGGAACTGCGAAACTTGTCGGCAATTATGGTCCTGATATTCTGAGGGAGACTTTACAATTATTGCAAAATGATGAAGTTTATAACAAAATGGCACATGCAGCCAATCCTTACGGTGATGGAACCACTTCTGAGCAGATTTATAAAACACTTAGCAACCTGGTCTAATTGTCGCAAAGTGTTTCCATCTTCATTATATAAACAAAATCTTTTGGGGTAGTGAATGCCATGCAGAGTTTCGTCCAAAAAATGGCGGCTGTAGTTTCCGTTAAGAACCAGTTGCCTTTTACAAGCACAGAGCCATCGCTGATACACCCAGTAGGCGTTTTAATACCCACATTGAACTGGAAGTAGGAAAGAGATACATGGGACTTGGAATAAACACAGCTGATTAGCCTATTGCCGTCGGCCAGGATAACTTACACCGTCAACACATATATTTAATGGTGACGATTGCACCAAAACTATTTGTGTAGCCAAACTTATAGAATTGGTATCGCCGGGATCTACAACATCATAGGCGAAGTCATCTTGTGAACCGCCGTAATCCTCCTGCAAAACTTTGAGGCAGGTAGTTTGAGCAACGACAGAAAAATGAAAAAATAAAAAAGTAATAAAAAGATAGGAGAATAGGGTATAACAGGATTTAAGTAAAATTATGTATTACACATCAGTAAAAAATATTTTTATCCTATGTTACTTGCGGATTTTATTTTATCTGTAGAAAAATTTACATAATAGGTAGCTTATGTGATTATTTCACCACCTACCCCTTTATTGCTTCTTCCAATTCGATCATTTTTTCGAAGGCAGCTTCGTATTCTGCCTGCACTTTATCTAATTCTCTTTTAGCTGCAACAATTTCTTTTTCCGCAAATGCATATTGCTGTTTGTCGCTGTAAACTTTAGGATCCGAAAGTAACGCTTCCGCATTTGCGTATTTGCCTTTTACCGTATCCAAATGCAACTCCAGCTTTTCAAAAATTTTCTGCTGTTTTTGATAATCGTTTTTCAAGGAATTTGAATTGGACGGTGATGTGCCGATATTTACCTGTTTTGCCGGCTCGGCTGGTTTGGCTGCCATTTTACTTTCGTCCTTTTTACCAGCCAGTCGTTGCGCTTCTTCCACATTCAGTTTTTCCTTCCACCGAACATACTCTTCGTAATTACCCCTGAAATCGCGAATTTTTCCATCAATAATTTCCCAATAAACACTGGCCGTGCGGCTTATGAAATGCCTGTCATGACTCACAATGATCATACTACCTTCATAACGATTCAATGCTTCAATCAACAAATCCACACTGTGCATATCAAGGTGGTTCGTTGGTTCATCCAACATTAAAAAATTCGCTTTACTAACGATTGTTTTTGCCAGGGCTACACGGGCCTTTTCTCCACCACTTAAAACTTTAATCTTCTTTTCCACTTCTTCACCACCAAACAAAAAGCATCCCAGCAAACTACGATACTCGAGCTCTGTTTTACCTGCGCGGCTATTACTCATTTCCTCCAAAATATTCACATTCATATCCAGCGCTTCTAATTGGTGCTGGGCATAAAACGATTCAATTACATTATGCCCCCATTCTCTCTCCCCATGATAAGGCTCAGTACCCGCAATGATCCGTAACAAGGTACTTTTCCCTTTTCCATTTGCACCAATCAATGCTATTTTATCACCACGGCTAATTTCTGCATGCGCATCTTTTAACAGGGTTATTGGCCCGAAAGATTTACTGACATGTTTTAAGGTGCAAATAACTTTACCAGGCTGCTTGTCAACAAGAAAGTTCATCCTGATATTCGGCCTTTCCAATTCTACGCTTTCGATACGCTCCAACCTGTCGAGGCGCTTAACGATACTTTGAGCAGCGGCAGCTTTACTTGCCTTGGCTTTAAAACGCTCGACAAAGCGTTCCTGCTGGCGGATATAATCTTGCTGGTTTTCGAAAGCCTTTTGCTGCATTTCTATGCGCAATGCTTTTTCTTTTTCAAAATATTCGTAGTTACCCGTATACTGGTGCAATTCAGATTGGTACAAATCCACAATCTTGGTTACCATCCTGTTCAGGAAGTATTTATCGTGACTCACAATTACAACACTGCCGGGATAATGTATCAGGTATTTTTCCAGCCATTCAATTGATGGTAGATCCAGGTGATTGGTAGGTTCATCCAATAATAAAATATCAGGGGCCTGCAAGATCATTTTAGCGAGAAGTACCCTCATACGCCAGCCACCTGAAAACAGCTGGTAAGGTTTTTCAAACTGGTCAGTCTCAAAGCCAAGGCCATGCAAAATTTCTTCCGCCTGATGCTCCATGTTGTAGCCTCCGGCTACTTCAAAATCGTGCAAAAGATGGGAATATTTATCGAGCAACTCCATGTCATCGTGCTTTGTTTCCAGCTCGATTTCCATGGCCCGTAATTGTTTTTCTATTCCTCTCGCATGCTCAAAAGCATCCATAGCAACTTCCAAAATCGATTTCTCTATCTCAGCACTCAGAAGGTCCTGGTGCAGGTAACCGATGCTTACGTTTTTACCACGCTCAACCAGTCCTGCGGTTGGCAGGTATTCTCCCACTAATAATTTTAAAAGCGTACTCTTACCAGTTCCATTGTAACCAATAAGACCAATTCTTTCGCCGGGTTGTATATGCCAGGTAGCATCCTGGATAATTGCTCTTGCCCCAAATTCAAAAGTAACATTCGTAAATCCTGCTAACATGCGGCAAATGTAAGGGCGGCAGGGCTAAACGGAAAATGGCATACTATCAACCATAATTAAATGTCTTCAACTTTCATTTATGGTATAGCTAAATTGGCTTGAAAACTCAACCAAAAAGCATTGCTTAAACACATTTCGGAGGGGAATTTATTTTTTCGGTTGAAAGTTGTGAGCCCCTATATTTGCACCCCCAAGCGGGGAATTAGCTCAGCTGGCTAGAGCGCTTGCATGGCATGCAAGAGGTCACCGGTTCGACTCCGGTATTCTCCACAGCTTTAAAAGTCGCCTT
>JAZKGP010000036.1:0-47454 GCA_040385845.1 Bacteroidota bacterium
TTTGTGCAGCTTGTTTAAAAGATATGCCATGAATGCAAACGGCAAATAACAAATAACAAATAACAAATGACAAATAGCAAATAACAAATGACAAATAGCAAATAACAAATACCAAATGACAAATAACAAATGCCAAATAACATTTAGCACATCCAGTTAGCTACAATAGGAATTAGAGATTGAAGGTGAAATGGTACACAAAAGTCAAAAGAAATATACCCCGGGTAGAATTACATTTTACAAATAGCTGATCATAAGATTGATTTCAATATTCAATTTGAAGGAGTTTTGTATTAGGTCGCAAAATCACAATATCTCACAAACACACTATCCCGAAATCCTACGTTCCCAAAATTCCACATTCGTAAATGGCAGTTATTAGCCGCGCTTACATTGTAGCATTTTCGTTTTGAATGCTTTGCAGGTTTTGTAATACTTAGTAAGCTGTACAAACACGTTTACCGTTGAAACTGGCCTGCGATTTTATCTTTTTTAGCAGGCGTTTTAATAAGATTGCAATTAAAGCCTTCCTTATTTTCCTTACCCTTAACAATTGCAACATGAAAGTTTTATTGTTGTGGATGCTGTTGACAGGCTGTATGTCAATTAGTAAATATTCTCAATTTTATGATACACGACATAGCATTATCCAGTTGGATAGTGTGGAATATGGGGGGAAGGTTATCTATAGAATATTTTCCTGTTCAAACAATTGCGGTTACAGAGACACTTTTCCAAACCCGGCAATCAACAATACCGTAAAAGCGTATCATAAATTGTTGATGCGCAAACAATATCATACACATGCCAGGCATTAAAGCTCTAACAATTAGGCAAATCATAAATCACAAATTACAAATAGCAAATCACAAATAGCAAATGACAAATTACAAATGACAAATTCTAAATGACAAATTCCAAATGACAAATCACAATTCACAGCTTTTTGTCTGCAAATCCTAATCCCTAATCATCCAAGTCTAATTTCCTACCCTAATCCCCAATCCCCAATCCCCAATACCCAATACCCCAATCCTAATTTCCTAATCCCTAATTCCTAATCCCTAATTCCTAATCTCCTAATCCCCTTCATCCGCTTTAATTAACCGCTTATTAAATTAGATCATACAATGCGCCAGCTGTTTTCAGAACTTTATACCAGGTAGCTTATTCAACAGCTATCAAACACCTGACATGAAAAATACACTTCACACCCTATTTTATTGCCTGGTCATACTGGCCGGTCCGGCCAAAATTTTCGGCCAGGCAGATTGCCAGTTAAAAGATCCGGTTTTGAGCATTGATTTTGGAATTGGTTCTTCTGTTCGCGATCCAAATGCCACCCGGCATCCCAACTATCAAAGAGTCAAAGAAAGTTGTCCCCCTGATGGGTTTTATGCCTTTGCCGATTATACCAGTAATTGTTTTAATAATGATTGGTTTACTATAAATGGCGATCATACGGGGAATGGCGGCAATATGATGCTGGTTAACGCATCAGAAGATGGTGGTAGTTTTTTTAGCTATGCTTTTTTTGGCCTGAAACCCGCCACCAAATATGAATTCGCCACCTGGCTTACAAATGTCTGCCGTATCAATGGCGGATGCAGTCCCTTGCCTCCTAATATCCTGGTTGTTATAAAAACGTTGGATGGTCAGCCGGTTGCTGCTTTTAAAACTGGCCAGCTAACCCAAACCTACAACCTAACCTGGCAGCGGTTCTCGGCTTTTTTTACAACACCTGCAGTTCAAACCAGTTTACTGCTCACCATGACCAACGAAACACTCGGTGGTTGCGGCAATGATTTTGCCATGGACGATATTACGTTCCGGGAATGTGTGCCCCCCGAAATTGTAAAAGTTCCTGCCATCGAAATAAAAGTGGAAACACAGTTTACAAATCCGCCTGTTACTAAAACCGCTGCTCCAAAAGTTTTACCTCCGGCAAAAAAAGGTCTCACTAAAACAAAACCAGTAGCAGAATTAGCTAAAAAACCATTTACCCCAGCAGCCGGCGTGCGGGTCGATTCACCTTTAGCTATTGTCGCTAAACCTGCATTATCTCAACCAAAAATCACCACTCAAAGAACGCCGGCTTTCAACCAACCGGTGCCTGACATTCTTACCAAACGCGAAAATTCGCTTGCTAAAAGTTTGAAAACGCCACCCGGAACAATGACCGTCGACTTGTACGACAATGGCCAGGTGGATGATGACACTGTAACTATCTACCACAATAATTTGCTGCTGGTGGCCAATGCCCGTTTATCACAAAAACCTATCAGCTTCAGTATAACTATCAATGAAAAACAACCCCACCACGAACTGGTAATGGTGGCCAATAATCTTGGATCCATCCCGCCAAACACATCACTCATGATTGTTAAGATCAACGGAAAGCGGTATGACGTCTTCATTTCCTCCACCGAACAAAAAAATGCCAGGGTAGTGATTGACCTGGAAGAATAGATTTACTCAGAATTCCAAATCACAAGTTCAAAATTCCAAATCGCAAATTCCAAATCACAACATCACAAATTCCAAATTCCAAATCACAAATTCTAAATCACAAATATCAAATTCCAAATCACAACATCGTCAATCTCAAAGTCCCGAAATCCCAAAATCCCAATATCTCTAAATCCTAAAATCAGCCACTAAATTCCAACCCTTAATTCCAAATTCCCTTGCCTGCAACCTTTAAAAACCCTGAAAAAGCCTTTCAGCTATGATAGTTGTGTAAATTCTTGCTAATCCCGGCCGTTTTTCAAACCAATCCCACTACTTTTGCGCCTCAAAATTTAAAAATCCCAGTTAAGGGAAATTCCAGATTCCGGGATGAAGCCTCGAAGGAGGTTTGGAATTTGTTATTTGGAATTTGAAAATTTCAAACATTTATGGCCGATCTTAAATTGCAAAGAAACTTTGGAATTGCCGCACACATCGATGCCGGTAAGACCACCACTACAGAGCGTATTTTGCGCTACACAGGTATGATTCACCGTATTGGTGAAGTACACGAAGGCGCTGCCACCACCGACTGGATGGAGCAGGAAAAAGAACGTGGTATCACCATTACTTCCGCTGCCGTAAGCTGCCAGTGGCAATTTCCTACCGATAAAGGCACGGCTACTGCTGATACTAAAAAATATTATTTCAATATCATCGATACCCCGGGTCACGTGGATTTTACCGTTGAGGTAGAACGTTCCATGCGTGTTCTGGACGGTCTAATCGCCCTTTTTAGCGCGGTAGACGGTGTGGAGCCACAGTCTGAAACGGTTTGGCGCCAGGCAAACCGTTATGGTGTTCCCCGTATAGGTTTTGTAAACAAAATGGATCGTAGTGGTGCCGACTTCCTGATGGTAGTTAACCAGGTGCGTGAAATGCTGGGCAGCAAAGCTGTTCCGCTGCAGTTACCTATTGGTGCTGAAGATGATTTTGCCGGTGTGGTTGACCTGATTACTATGAAAGGTATCATCTGGGATGTTGAGACTGAAGGGATGACCTACAAAGAAATTCCGATCCCCGCAGATATGCAGGAAGAGGCTGAAATGTGGCGTGCACAGTTGGTGGAAGCCGTAGCTGAGTATGACGATGCCCTGATGGAAAAATTCTTCGACAACCCGGATACCATTACAGAAGACGAGATTCACGAAGCGGTACGTAAAGCAACTCTTGACCTGAGCATCGTTCCAATGATGTGCGGATCTTCCTTCAAAAACAAAGGCGTACAAACAGCGCTGGATGCGGTTTGCCGTTACCTGCCTTCTCCTTTGGATATTCCTGATACCATTGGTACTAACCCGGATACCGGTTTGGAGATCAGCCGTAAACCAAGTGCAAAAGAACCATTTGCTGCGCTTGCGTTTAAAATCATGACCGATCCTTTCGTAGGTCGTTTGGCGTTCTTCCGGTGTTATAGTGGTCACCTGGATGCAGGTTCTTATGTACTTAACGTAAGAAGTGGTAAAAAAGAGCGTATCAGCCGTATCATGAAAATGTTTGCCAACAAGCAGAACCCGATCGATTTTATCGAAGCAGGCGATATTGCTGCAGCAGTTGGTTTTAAAGAAATAAAAACAGGGGATACCCTTTGTGATGAGAACCACCCGATCACATTGGAAAATATGTTTATTCCCGAGCCGGTAATCGCCATTGCCGTTGAGCCAAAAACACAGGCCGACGTTGACAGGATGGGTATGGCTATTGGTAAACTGGTAGAAGAAGATCCAACCCTTCGTGTAAATACAGACGAAGAAACGGGTCAAACCATCCTTCGTGGTATGGGTGAATTACACCTTGAGATCATCATCGACCGTATGCGTCGTGAATTCAAAGTGGAAGTAAACCAGGGTGCACCGATGGTGGCTTATAAAGAAGCTTTCTCACAAGTGGTTACGCATCGCGAAACGCTGAAGAAACAAACCGGTGGTCGCGGTAAATTCGCCGATATCCAGTTTGATCTTGGCCCGGTAGATGCTGAATGGCAGACAGAAAACCCCGACAAACATTTCCAGTTTGTAAATAATATTGTGGGCGGTTCTATTCCACGTGAATTCTTTCCTGCTATCCAGAAAGGTTTTGAAACCAGCATGGGTACAGGTGTTTTGGCCGCTTACCCGGTTGTAAACATGAAAGTGCGTGTGTTTGACGGTAGCTTCCACGCAGTGGATTCCGATGCCATGAGTTTTGAATTGTGTGCCAAAGCTGGTTTCCGCCATGCAGGTGCCAAAGCAAAACCTCAGTTGCTGGAACCAATAATGAAAGTAGAAGTGATTACCCCCGACCAATACATGGGTGATGTAACAGGTGATCTTAATCGCCGCAGGGGTATGCTCGAAGGCATGGACACCCGTAACAATGCACAGGTAATTAAAGCCAAAGTGCCATTGAGCGAAATGTTTGGTTATGTAACTCAACTGCGTTCATTAAGCTCTGGCCGTGCAACTTCTACCATGGAGTTTAGCCATTACAGCCCGGCACCAAACAATATCTCCGAAGAAGTGATCTCTAAACAAAGAGGTAAACTGAAAGACGAAGAATAATAGAACCTTTAGAACAAGTAAATAGATACAATACAATGTGCCACCGCCCTGAAAAGAGCGGTGGTTTTTTATTTTCTATTGGTTAGTTTGCGCTAATTAAAAAGTAAATGTTACGTATGAAAATTCGATTGCTTCCTTTTTTGATGTTAAGCCTCTCTGTGTATTTTTTTGCAAATAGCTTAATTGCTCAATCCTCATCCCGAACGGTGGAGGATGGCGGTACAGGTCCATTTAAAGCCTTGATGATTGCCGACAGTTCACTGCCAACCCACACCATTTTTCGCCCGGCAGACCTGGCTAGCTTTGGAGCAGCAGGCAAGTTGCCGGTAATAGCCTGGGGCAACGGAGCCTGCGCAAATTCACCCTGGGAGCATATAAACTTTCTTTCTGAAGTTGCTTCCTACGGTTTTCTTGTAGTGGCTATTGGCCCGATGCCAAAGGAAGGTGAAAGAGGCAGCGGAAGATCTAAATCAACACAGTTGACTGATGCCATCAATTGGGCTATCGCTCAAAATGAAAACATGAGCAGCCCTTATTATAACAAGATTGATGTGAAAAAGATAGCGGTTAGCGGTATGTCGTGCGGTGGTTTGCAAACGCTGGAAATTGCACCTGATCCGCGTATAACTACTGCAATGATCTGCAACAGCGGTATACTACCCAACCCGGGAGCAGGTATGCCAGGGATGCCGGCTTTGAACAAAGACTGGCTTACAAAACTACATACGCCAACCCTGTATATACTTGGCGGAGAAAAAGACATTGCCTATAACAACGGGATGGATGATTATAAACGCATCAATCATGTGCCTGTTTTTGTAGCTAATATGGACGTGGGTCATGGCGGCACCTATGGCCAGCCACATGGAGGTGCTTTTGCAAAAGTGGCTACGGCCTGGTTCCAATGGCAATTAAAAGGAGATGAAACAGCGGCCAAAATGTTTACCGGCAACCCTCCCGGTCTTTCGGCCGATACTGCCTGGAAGGTGGAGAAAAAGAACATGAAGTAACCTAACCGGCTAAATAAAACATCTTTTTAAAAAGACGGAAGATAGGTGCCAATCAAAAGCTCCGAATTAAATTAAGCCTAAACAAAGAGATAAACTAGGTTATTGTTAGTACAAAGAAATAGATACAATAAAAAACCACTGCTCTGAAAAGAACGGTGGTTTTTTTATCGGCATAAAAGCTTGAACGCATTATTTGAAAGGTTTTTGAAAGCTGTATTTTCTTCTCAGTTTACACGTAAATTTCTTGCATGCTTTGATAAATATTGAACTCATTTTAAATTTGGAGAAAACTTAAACTATGAAATTTTCTCTCCTATCAATTTTGGGAATAACAACCATTCCCGTATTTAGCCAGAATATTGGAATTGGAACCAGCACGCCACAATACAAGCTTGATGTTAGTGGTGAACTGCGAACCAGCAGCAATGCTTACTTTGGCAACTTTGTTGGCATCGGTACTACTTCTCCCTCTTATAAATTACAGGTAAACGATGGTTCGATTGCCATTTATAATACTACCGATGTAAAAACCTGGTATTTAAACTATTCCTCCACCAACAATTATTTCCAATTTGCAGAAAGCGGGACTGCCAGGATGGTAATTGCAAACGGCGGCAACGTGGGTATTAATACAACAACTCCATCACAACGCCTTGATGTGAGTGGTAATGCCGCAATTTCCGGATCGCTCACGGTCAATAGTGGAAAAGGAGTGTTGTATAACCTTAGTAATAGTGCAAATGTGAAATACTATACCAGGTCAGCTGCGTTTAACATCACAAATCTTGGTGCACATTCGCTGTCTGCAGAAGGTTCCATTGGTTTCATAGGAGGCTTTACAGCACCACCGGCGGTTTATGTTGGTAATATTGTAACAACCGGGGGAACAGCCGGTCCGCTTTACCAGCTAGAACTGGTGATTTACGATGTTACCGCCACTGGTTGTAAGTGCAGGCTGCGTAATGTGAGCAACTTCACAATTACCCAGAACTGTACCTGGAATATCGTATGCATTGGTTATTAATTGAAATAGACTTTCGGGAACTCCTGCCTATCTCTGCATGGGATTGAGGTACTTTCTTATTGATAAATCCATCCATTTACAAAAGAATTTGGCACATCATTGCATCCGGGAATAACTTAACCCGGTGGATTTTGTTGTTCAGGATCAAGGCAGTTGAACCTGGTTATTTAGTTAACTTAACCTGGCGCAAAGGGCGTATTTGGTTATAATATTACCGTCTCAGCAAGGTGCAAAAAAAAGAATTGTTGAGTTTATCAGGAGAATGGTAGGGTTATTATTACATTTAACTGGTATATAAAACCCGCACCCTTTGAAAAACCTGGTTTTTTTTATCCTGCTACTTTTTCCGTTTGTAAGTTTTACGCAAGTAACGTTTTCCGGAAAAATCTTTTACGACAATAATGCTAATCAAATTTTCGACAACGGGCAAGATTCGGCTTCTTCCATCGGAATTGTTTTGATCGAAAACCTCGTATCAGGAGCCAAACTTTCGACGATTGCTGATACACAGGGAAACTATACTTTCCTCACAGGGATTGGTTCCTACAAGATCTCGTTGTATAATAACTATAACAGTTTTGACTACCTGGTTGCGGAGCCAGTTTCGGGTGATTACTTAAACCCGGGGCCTGTAATAGTAAATTTTGCTTTGCAGCCCCAACCCGACTTGCCTGTAAAAATTACTGGCCAGGCTTACTACGATAACAACCAGAATGATATGTTTGATGCAGGTGATTCGGCAGTTGTTAATGGCCTGGTAAACGTTAATATTCCTAATACCTACTTTTTCGAAACAGCATATACCAATTCGAGTGGCAGGTATAATATTCGCAGGCCTTTTGGCATTTATCATATTAACTTATTTGAACTCACTTACAACACAGAAGATTACGATAAAGTGGCCTTGGTTTACCGGGATTACAAATGGCCGGTGATCGATACAATTAATTTTCCGGTGCATAAGAAAGACAGTGTCCTTTATTTAAATACTAACTTATCAACGAATGATTATGGGAGTATACCAGCCGCAGGAGCCACGCTGAATCATAACATTAGCACTTATTATGATGGAGCGCTCCCTTCCATGCAAGCTATACTTAGTCTTGATTTTAATCCCCTGCTAAATATTACATCCTCATTGGCTCCCACCATTGCTACGCCAGGTCACCTTCAATGGTATGTGGATAGTATCAAAGTACAAACAGAACATTTAATTGATCTGGCAATTACTTTCCCGGCTGTGGGTGATACCATTGATGCTTTTGGTCTTCATTATGAATTTAAACCGGCCTACATCATTAGTAATGTTCCACCGGTAATTGAAGATGTTTCAAAACAAATAGCACACACTTCATTGTCAACCAGCAACGGGCCGACGAGAGGCTTGAAATGGCTCAGAACTTTTACCGGTATTCCCTACGACACAGAGGACCGTTCCTACAGCATCGATACAGCACAAACCGGAGATTTTTATTATACTGTTGGTTACCTGCGTTCAGTAAAACCATATGGCGGTCTTATGATTGCCAAATTAGATAAGGACGGATTGTCGGTGTGGGAAAAATATCCCGGACAACTTATTGCTGGCGTGAAAATATACGATGGCGCCATCGTTAAACACACTAAAGATGGAGGCTGTGTTGTAATTGGCCATGCCTATGATAGCACAGCGGAAGAAAGGCAAAGTGATGTACTTGTAATGAAATTCGATACTGAGGGAAATATGTTGTGGCATAAAATGCTGGGTGGTACTAAAGACGATGGTAATTGGTATGAAAATGATCTCCTTGAATTAACGGATGGTTTTCTTATTACCGGAACTACAAGATCACGTGACGGAGATTTTGCCAGCAACCATATGGATACTCTGAACAAAAATGTTTTTGTAGCTAAACTGGGATCAAATGGTAGTCTTTTATGGCAGAAGCAGTATGGTGGAAGCAGGCATGATATTGCATTCAAAATGCTTACATTAAAAAACGGTACTTATCTAATTCTGGGAGCTACCCAATCTTTAAATGGCGATGTGATTGGCGCCCATAATCATTTATTAGATTATGCAAGTGATGGTTACTATACCAACCAGGGTAGTTACGTTCATCAGCCAGATAGTGCATTTGCAGAAGAAGCCTGGGTAATGAATATTGATGCAAATGGCAATCAGATCTGGAACAGGTGCTATGGCGGAACCAATGTGAGTTATATACTCGGAGCTATTGAAACCAATAGCGGTTTGCTTTTAAATGGAATTACAAATTCAAAGGATGGCGACCTTGCGAATTACGAAGAACAAATGATTCCATTCTGGTTGCTAAATGTTTCACCAACAGGAAATATAAACTGGCAGAAAACACATAAACTCTTTAAAGGATATAAGGATGAGGCTTTCTTAGAAAGTTACAATGACGGTGGTGGTTACCCTAACAGGATACATAAAACAAAAGATGGCAATTTTGTAACTGCCATAAGCGTACGAGATAAGTATGGCGATATCAAGTCAAAGCATGGGGGCACCGATATTGTGCTGGTCAAAATAAATGAAGCAGGAAACATATTATGGCAAAAAGCCATTGGTGGAAATAGCAAGGATGAAGTTTATGATGTTCAATTGGATAAATACGACAACATTCTTTTCGCTGGTAATACATCATCAGAAAACGATGACATGTATGAGCCGTTAAACAATTCAAATTACATGATGGTGATAGGTAAGGCAGGTATAACAAACACTATCTCCGGTAAAGTATTTATTGATAAAAACGCCAACTACCTGCAGGATGCCGGTGAACCCTTATTTAATGAGGGCCGCATTAGTAGTTATAAAAAAAATGATACAACTATCGCCCGCATTTTTAATGGCCGCTATTTAAATAATGTAGATACCGGAACTTATATCACACGTTATTCGTCTTCGAATGATTATTACACCGTGTTTCCTGCGCAACAAAACACCTTGTTCAACAGCTTCGACCAGGAAGCTGTTATTGATTTTGGACTGGTACCAAAACCAGGCATCAAAGACCTCCAGTTGTCAATTACAACAACTTCGCCAGCCCGCCCGGGTTTTGATGTAGGTTTCAGGATCATCACCAAAAATGTGGGAACAGAAAGTATTGCAGGTGCTTTTATTAAATTAAAAAAACCATCCACTTTAACTTATCTCAATGCAACCAGAGCAACGGGTTTGATAACTGCTGATACGATCACGTTCGTTCCATTAAATATGACAGCAGGGTTTGTTGATACCCTGGATATAAACCTGAAGTTAGGCGTGCCGCCTGCAATAAATAACGGTGATACACTATCGTTTACTGCTATTGCTTTTCCGCAGGCAACAGATACCACGCCGAATAACAACCTGGCAACGCTCCGTGAAATTGTAGGAGGCAGTTTTGATCCCAATGATAAAACTGAAGCTCATACTGGTATTTATACGCCAACCATGAAAGCAAGTGGCGAGCCTTTTCAATACCTGGTACGTTTTCAAAACACAGGTACCGATACCGCCTTTTATGTAACCGTAAAAGATACATTGGATAGCAAGGTTGATATCTATTCATTGGAAACGATTAGTAGTAGTCATCCTTACAAGTTAAGTGTCGATGGTAATATAGCTACCTGGCAATTTGATAGGATAAAACTGGTAGACAGCACTACGAATGAACCAGCTAGTCATGGTTATATTTCATTTACAGTGCAACCAAAAAACGCATTGAAAATTGGTGATACCACCAGGAATAAAGCCGCTATTTATTTCGACTTTAACCTGCCCGTAATTACCAATGAAAACCTGCTTGCATTCATCTCCGATAATTCTGTGATCTGTGCCGGCGGCAGTACGCAGTTACCGGCAGGTCAACCGGGTATTGCTTACCAATGGCAGATCAATACCGGCAATGGGTTTACTAATCTTGCGGCCAGTTCCAACTATTCAGGAGTGAATGCAAATACTCTGTTGTTAACCAACATGCCTTCCAGTACGTATGGTACACAATACCGGTGTATCATCACCCTTGCAGGTGGTGGTAAAATTAACGGTGATACTTACAAAATTACTTTTGCAAATACCTGGACGGGCACTACAAGCACCGCATGGGAAATAGCCTCTAACTGGAGCTGTGGAACGGTACCCGATGTAAATACCGATGTAGTGATTAAATCAACTGCCATTCGTCAACCGGAAGTTACAACTATCACTGCTATATGCCACAGTATTAATGCAACTAATGCATCGCATGTTTGGATAAAAGCAGGAGCGAAGTTGGAAGTAAAGGGGAGTAATTAGTAGTTAGTAAATGGTAATTAGGAAATACAAAATACAAGTAATTAGTAGTAGGTTAAATGCAGGTAATTAGTAATTATTAGTTGGTAATTAGAAAGTAAAAAATACAAGTAATTAGTAGTTGGTAATTAGGGAAATACAAAATACAAGTAATTAGTAGTAGTTTAAATGCAGGTAATTAGTAATTGGTAATTAAGGAATACAGAATACAAGTATTAGTAGTTGGTATTTAGGAAATACAAAAAAGAAAATTTAAGATTGGTACAACAGACAAGTAGTTAGTTGTTGTTAACCAGTATTCAAAACTTAAATGACCATATTTTATTGTTGATGTGGAGGCGACACAGTTTTCTAACTGTTCTAAAAAAAATACCCGGCTGAACTTTCAACCGGGTCTTTTTTCATGAACTATGATCTATTAACCATGAACTATGATCTATGATCAATCAACCAATTAACTAATTAACCAATGAACTAATCAACCTCTCCTCCCTTCACCATTTCCGCAAAATGCTTATGAAAATAAGGTATCGTTTCAATGCCTTTATAGAAATTAGCGATATCAAATTTTTCGTTGGGGCTATGAAGGTTATCGCTGTCTAAACCAAAGCCGAGGAACACCACTTTTACGCCGAGCTCTTTCTCGAAAATAGAAGTGATAGGAATGCTGCCTCCACCGCGAACCGGGATAGGATCTTTACCAAATGTTTCTTTAATGGCGGCCGCAGCAGCCTGGTAAGGCACACTATCTATTGGCGTTACATACGGCTCGCCACCATGGTGCAATGCTGCTTTTAATGTTACAGTTGGCGGCGTGATCGATTTAAGGTGATTGATCAGCAGCTCTTCAATTTTATGGCTGTTTTGGTTTGGTACCAGGCGACAGCTGATTTTTGCAAATGCCTTGGAAGGCAATACCGTCTTTGCTCCTTCGCCGGTGTAGCCACCCCACATACCGTTTATTTCCAGTGTGGGCCGGATGCCCGTGCGTTCATTCGTGGTAAATCCTTTTTCGCCCCATTCCTTGTTAACTCCCAGGTCTTTGTTGTATTCATCCTGATCGAATGGTGCCTCAGCCATCAGCTCTCTTTCTTCTTCTGTAGCTATCAACACATCATCATAAAAGCCTGGTATAGTAACATGATTGTTTTCGTCGTGCAGGGTAGCAATCATCTGGCATAAAATAGTCAATGGATTTGCAACGGCACCGCCATAAACACCACTGTGCAAATCACGGTTAGCACCTGTTACTTCCACTTCAATATAGGTAAGTCCACGAACGCCTACATCAATGCTTGGGTTTTCGAGACTGATCATAGCGGTATCGCTGATGAGAATCACATCACAATTCAACAAATCTTTATTTTCCTGGACGAAATTAGCCAGGTTTGGACTGCCCACTTCTTCTTCACCTTCTATCAAAAATTTTATATTAGTAGGTAATTCTCCGCAGGCATTCATTGTTTCCAGTGCCTTTACATGCATATAAAGCTGGCCTTTATCGTCGCAGGCTCCACGGGCATAAATTTTACCTTCTTTAATCACTGGTTCAAAGGGGCCACTCGTCCATAATTCGAGCGGATCAGCCGGCTGCACATCGTAATGGCCGTACACCAATACCGTAGGTTTTGAAGGATCGGTTATTTTTTCGCCATATACAATCGGGTGTCCCGGTGTAAGATGAATCGTTGCACTATCTGCACCGGCAGCAAGCAATTTTGCCTTTACTGCCTCGGCACAGGTTACCATATCGGCTTTGTTTTCTGTACGGGCACTCACACTGGGTATTCTTAGTAATTCTAACAGTTCATTCAAAAAACGGTCCTTGTTAACTTCCTGGTACTCTTTCCAATTCATATCATCAATTTAAAAATGAGAAAGGCTGTTTTAAGCGCCGCCAAATATCGGGAATGTGAAATGGAATAGCTGCAATATTTACCCGGCGGTACTTTGTCTTAACAAACAAAGTTGGTATACTGTTTTGAACGGGAGCTTTGAGTTTGGTGGCTTGACTTTACTAGTTGTTTGCCGGGTTTTTTAATAAAACGAGGTCTTATTTCAAACCTGGTAAATGTGTAATAGTTGCAGGCGATGCGGCTGAAATGTGCCTATCAGGCTGTTGCCCTCCCTAATTAATGACAGCATTACAGGTTAAAATCAATTGGATGTTGGTTTGATGTAGTAGCAATTGCTGGTTTACCGCAGTAAAACACAGCAATATAAGAATACTGATGAGTCGTTGGGCTCTATTAAAAATAAAAAAAATATGAACCTGAATAATTTCACAATTAAGGCAGCTGAAGCCATTCAACAGGCCCAGCAAATTGCTTTTAATAACCAATCGGCAAATATCGAAACCGATCATATATTGGCTGCCCTGTTACAGCAGGAAGATAGCCCGGTTGAATACCTGCTGAAGAAAAATGCAGTGAATGTTGCCAATGTGGAAACACAACTGGAACAACAGATGAACAAGCTCCCAAAATCATCGGGTGAAGCAGCACAAGCTGTGAGCAGGGATGCAAACAATGCAGTATTACGTGCCGGAAGCATTTTAAAGCAGTTTAACGACGAGTTTGTCACCCCGGAGCATCTTCTGCTCGCCATTGTGCAGGGTAACGACAATACGGCTAAAATGCTCAAGGATGCGGGCGTAACCGAAAAGGGTTTGATTGCGGCGATTAAAGATTTGCGCAAGGGGGATTCGGTTAAATCGCAAACCCAGGAATCGCAATTTAATACACTGAATAAATATGCTAAGAACCTGATTGAAATGGGCCGTAATGGCAAATTGGATCCGGTTATCGGGCGGGATGAAGAGATTCGCCGAACCCTTCATATTTTATCGAGGAGAACAAAAAATAATCCAATCCTGGTTGGTGAACCCGGTGTTGGTAAAACGGCCATAGCAGAAGGGCTTGCAATGCGCATTGTAAACGGGGATGTACCCGAGAACCTGAGGTCGAAAATTATTTATGCGCTCGACATGGGCCAGCTGATTGCTGGTGCAAAATACAAAGGAGAGTTCGAAGAAAGATTGAAAGGAGTAGTTAAAGAAGTGGCTGCCAGCGATGGTGAGATCATACTTTTCATTGATGAGATACATACACTGGTTGGTGCCGGTGGTGGCGAAGGAGCTATGGACGCGGCCAATATCTTAAAACCTGCGCTCGCCCGTGGTGAACTGCGGGCTGTAGGGGCAACTACGTTAAACGAATACCAGAAATATTTTGAAAAGGACAAGGCTTTGGAACGCCGCTTTCAAAAAGTAATGATCGAGGAACCATCTGTAGAAGATGCCGTTTCTATTTTACGTGGTATAAAGGACCGCTACGAAACACATCATCATGTACGTATAAAAGATGAAGCGATCATTGCTGCGGTTGAATTAAGTCACCGTTATGTTACCGATCGCTTTTTACCGGACAAGGCCATCGACCTGATAGATGAAAGTGCAGCAAAATTGCGCCTCGAAATGAACAGCATGCCGGAAGAACTGGATAAACTCGAGCGCCAGATCCGCCAGTTGGAAATTGAAAGGGAAGCCATCAAACGGGAAAACGATGAAAACAAGTTACGCGAACTGAATACCGATATCGCAAACCTGTCTGTGGAAAGAGATACCCTGAAGGCAAGATGGAAAGAAGAGAAAGAAGTAGTGGAAAGAATTCAAAATGCTAAAGCTGCAGTTGAAAGCCTGAAACATGATGCTGAAAAAGCCGAACGTGAAGGTGATTATGGCAGGGTAGCGGAAATCAGGTATGGTAAAATAAAAGAGCAGGAACAGGTAATTACAGAATTCACGCAGAAACTAAATGAATATGCCGATAACAAACGCCTGCTGAAAGAGGAAGTGGATGCAGAAGATATAGCAGAAAGTGTAGCAAAAGCAACCGGTATCCCGGTAAGTAAAATGTTGCAAAGTGAGCGTGAAAAATTGCTACACCTGGAAGATGAATTGCATAACCGTGTTATTGGCCAGGAAGAGGCTATTACTGCGGTGGCAGATGCCATTCGCCGCAGCCGTGCCGGCTTGCAGGATCCGCGTAAACCCATTGGTTCTTTTATCTTTTTGGGAACAACCGGTGTCGGTAAAACAGAACTTGCAAAAGCACTGGCCGAATACCTGTTTGACGATGAACATTTGATGACACGTATTGATATGAGCGAGTACCAGGAAAAACATACGGTTAGCCGTTTGGTAGGTGCTCCTCCGGGATATGTTGGTTATGATGAAGGAGGCCAGTTAACTGAAGCCGTACGCCGCAAGCCGTACTCCGTTGTACTGCTGGATGAAATTGAAAAAGCACATCCCGATGTATGGAACGTTTTATTACAGGTGCTGGATGATGGACGATTGACCGATAATAAGGGCAGGGTAGTAAACTTTAAAAATACTATCATTATCATGACCAGCAATATCGGCAGTCACCTGATCCAGGATGCTTTTGAAGGTGTATCTGAAAGCGGATTGGAGGAAGCAGAAAGCAAAGCAAAAGTGGAAGTGATGGCATTATTAAAAGACACCATACGTCCTGAATTTTTAAACCGGGTGGATGAAATCATTATGTTCCATCCGTTGTTGAAAAAAGATATCCGCGGTATCATCAGGATCCAGTTAAAACAGTTGAAAGAACTGGTAGCGCCAAGTGGCATTAACCTTGTGTACACCGACTACCTGGTAGACTTTTTAGCTGAAAATGGATTTGATCCGCAATTTGGTGCAAGGCCATTAAAACGCCTGGTACAAAAAGAGATCGTGAACAGTTTAAGTAAGCGGATCCTGATGGGTGATGTAGACAAAACAAAGCCGGTTTTGGTAGATGTATTTGACAACGTGGTCGTATTTAGGAATGATATACACGAAACGGCGGATCTCGCATAAGTAAGAAATAAGTTTTTACAAAAAAGCCTGGCGTTGCCGGGCTTTTTTGTATTTTGAATATTCATCAGGCTTTTAAAGGATGGCTTTAATTGGATGAATTTCTGATGAACGTTATATTTTTCTCCTTTTAATCCTGCTAATACAGATCACGGTTAATGTTATTGCGGATTGTTTCCGGCAGTTTCTTTACATTGTAGTTTATAGCTTGTTGTATGAAGGAAATTGTAAACTGTATCGCCTATGCAGAAGGCCGTCGTGTAGCTGAAGTTGCACTGGACGAAGTGCATGAAATGTTGAAAATAGAAGGCCAGTTTGTATGGATCGGATTACACAAGCCTTCAGAAGAATTACTTGCCAGGGTGCAGGTTGAATTTGGGTTGCACGATCTTGCTGTGGAAGATGCTCACAATGCACACCAGCGGCCAAAAGTTGAAATGTACGACAACACGCTCTTCCTGGTTATGCGTACGGCACAAATGAATGAAACGCATCACATAGATTTCGGTGAAACACATTTTTTTGTAGGTCCGAATTTTATTGTAACCGTACGTCATGGCAATAGTGTTCCCTACAACAATGTGCGTGCCCGTTGCGAAACCATGCCGGACCTGTTGAATAAAGGCCAGGGTTTTGCTTTGTATGCTGTAATGGATTTTATTGTAGATCAATACTTTCCTGTTGTCCATGAAATGGAAAAAGAACTGGAGGAAATAGAGGACAAGATCTTTAAAGAAAAACCAACACGGCAAACTACCGAGCAAATCTATATGCTAAAAAGAGAACTGCTGGAAGTGCGAAGGGCGGTATCGCCGCTTGTTGATATTTGTAACCGGCTTGTTCGTTTCGACATAAAATGTATTTCTGCAGACACACATCCTTATTTCCGGGATGTGTACGATCACGTAATTCGCATCAACGAAGTTGTTGATAATACCAGGGAATTATTGAATACGGCACTTGAAGCAAATTTTTCTCTTCTCTCCATTTCGCAGAACGATGTAAGCAAGCGCTTTGCGGGCTGGGCTGCTATCATTGCATTGCCAACCATGGTTGCCGGGTTTTATGGTATGAACTTTAAATTTATTCCGCAGTATGCCTCTCCCGATGGTTTTTACGCCGTAATTGGCGGCACTGCCATTGTTTGTTGCCTGATGTACTATTTCTTCCGGCGTTCAGGCTGGTTATAATAAAATCTCCCGGGCAACCTGGCATTTTTCTTTTTTTCATACAGCGGCAAATCTCCTTTTTGAACAACAACTAATGGCGGCGGCTTATACAATGAATCACTATGAAGATATGGATTAGCTTTTAGTGTTCATCCAGTACAATTTCGCCGTAAAATAACCTGCAGCATCCTTCCAGTAGATTAAAGCCTCGCGGTTTTAAATGGCGGTTTAGGTTTATGATGGTTTCAATTTCAAAACAACCATCAACACCATGAAGCAGCTGATATTTTTTATGGTTATTTGTATTAGTACAAATTTCCTAATGGCTCAAAACGTAGCTATCAATAACTCTGGAGCTGCGGCTGAAAAAAGTGCAATGCTGGATATTTCAAGTACTACTAAAGGCATACTTATTCCGCGCATGAAAACAAGTGAGCGTACGGCTATTCAAAACCTCGTGGAAGGTCTGCTGGTATTTGATACTGATACCAAGTCTTTCTGGTTTTACAATGCAGCATGGAAACAAATTTTAAATAGTGGCTCAGTCGTTTTGCCAACAGGTGCAGCTTCAGGCGATTTATACGGCAGCTATCCATCTCCAAACGTTGGTAAAATTCAAAACCTGGATGTATTGGCGGGAGTGCCTTTCGACAAGCAGGTAATGAAATGGGACCAGCTCAATAACCGCTGGCAGGGATTGAATGATTCATTGTTTCTTCCTTATAATGTTTCCTTTAGCAGCTCCACAAAACTATTCGGTATTACTAACAACAGTATAGAAGCCGGTTCGGTAGCTGTTTATGGAAAAAGTGGTGCTGCCGGCAGTGGTTTAACGCCTGCGAATACGAGTGGTGTTTGGGGTGATAATTCATCCGGAGCCGGTGTGATTGGAACAGCAAATACCGGCCAGGGGGTATTTGGTTTTTCTTTTAAAAACAATGGGGTACAGGGTTATAGCACATTAGCCGGAACAGCAGGTGTATATGGTGCTCACGCAAATGCAAATGGTATTGGTGTGATGGGTGAGTTACAGAACAAAGGCATTGCAATATTTGGAAAAATCACAGGTCCTCTTGGTCTTGCAGGTTCATTTGTATCTGGCGATGTTACTCATTCAGATACCACCTTTAAGACAGAAACAATGGGTGTTGGAATGCTGGCATCTTTTAATGTAAAAAACCCTGGAAATACTGCCAGTGCCTTAAATGTATTTCAATCTGGTAAAGGTGATGGCGTGCATGTTTATGTAAATAACGGAACCAATACGAAGGCCGCTATTACCGGTTATCATTCAGGGGTTGGAGTTGGCATTTCAGGTACAAGTGAAAATGGTATTGCAGGAAAGTTTGTAAATAATAATTTAAACAATAACAATGAAGCCTTATATGTAGCTACTTATGGAAGCCAGCCGGCTGCCCGGTTTGTTATTGAAAGTAATTACAACCCCAATGCTTTGCTTTTAGGACAGCACCAGGGAGTTGGTAATGGTATCACTTTGTTTTTATCAAACCTGGCAAATACCGGGAATGGACTGGATATCTCACAAAATGGTATTGGTAAAGGCGCTCAAATATCTCTGTCAAATCCAGCCAATGTCAAAGAAGCTTTATATGTAAATACCGAAGGGAAAGGTGCAGCAGCTTTTTTTAATGGAAATAATTACCAGGGCGATGCCAGCACTGTAAAAGTTAAGAACAACGGTCTTGGCCGTGGTATAGAAGCTATCAATACGAGCACATCAACCACCGCACCTGCAGTTTATGCAAGTAGTGGTGGAACTAACGGTTTACAGGCTTATGCAAGGGAAACTGCGGTATTGGGCCAGGCTACAGGGCTATCTCACGGAATAGGCGTTTTCGGACAATCATCGCTTAATGATATTCATGGTATCGGGGTAAAAGGAGTCAGTTATGGCAATGCCATGTACCAGGGTGCTGTAACTGGTATTAACGAGGCTGATGGAACAGGCGTTTATGGTTCCAGTGCTGCTACAGGAAATTACGGAATAGGCGTACATGGCAAAGCAGAAGGTGTGGATGGAACAGGTGTTAGGGGAGATAATAATTCTCAAATTAATCCGGCAGTATTTGGAAGAAACGGAGGTGGCGGTAAGGGAGTGTATGGCTATTCTTTTGGTAATACACCGGTTGGTGTCCAGGGGAAAGCGGCCCCTGCGAATGGTACCAGGGGAGTTGGCGTTTTAGGGGAAAGTGACGATTTTGGTGATGGGGTAAAAGGTACCGGTGGTAATGAAGGCAACGGAATTTTTGGAGTCGCCGGCGAATCGGGAAATGGCATCTATGCAACCAGTCTTTTTGGAAGCAATAGTGGAAGAGCGGGCCTTTTCGAAACGCTTGCAGCTACCAATACTTACGATTGTGTGAAGATGAATAATGCCGGCTTAGGGGGAACGCTATCTATTAACAGTTCTAATAATGTGAATGCGATAACAGTATTTCGCGTAACAAAATCAGGCACCGGAGATTATGCTGTTTTTGAAAATGGAACCGGTGTTAATTTAATCCGTTTTAATAACCTCGGTAAAGGTTTTTTTAATGGAGGTACCCAGGTGGGAGGTGCTGACATGGCGGAAGCATTTGATGTAACCGAAAGTGTAACATCCTATGAAGCTGGTGATGTATTAATAATTGCCGTTAACAGCGATAGAACTGTTGAAAAATCATCTTTGCCTTATTCGAGCCTGGTGGCTGGGGTATATGCCACGAAGCCCGGTATGCTGATGACAGAAGAAGCCATTGATGCTGATCTCAGTTCAAAAGTTCCCATGGGTGTAGTTGGTGTTATTCCAACAAAAGTTTGCCTGGAAGGCGGCATAATTCGCCGGGGAGACTTTTTAGTAACATCTTCAAAAGCAGGTATTGCTATGAAGGGTGACCCTGGCAAAATAAAAATAGGGCAGGTAATTGGCAAGGCACTGGAAAATTACAACGCAGAAGAAGTTCTAAAAATCAGGGTGCTGGTAAATGTAAAATAGCCTTGTTTCTGCCCTTCTTCAAAATCAAAGGCAATCACCAGGCAAATGTGTTAGGTTTAAATATTCATGAAAGAAATTTTCAACTTTAGTTATGGTCTAACAACAGCTTTTTTATTGCTGGTTTTTTGTTGTGCAGGGTATTCGCAAAATGCAAACCAACAGGAAAGTGTTTTGTTTTACAGGTTGAATACATCACATGGACTATCGGACAATTATATTTATTCGATGTGCACCGATAAGAGCGGTAATCTTTGGGTTGGAAGCGGCGAGGGTCTGAATATATTTAATGGTCGTTCGGTAAGGATGTTTTTTAAAAAAGATTACCCGCAATTACACAACGATCATATACAACAGTTGGTTTGCGATAATAACAACCGGGTTTGGGTAGTTACCAGTGGTGGCCATGTTACAATGATTGATGAGAACGGTGTTTTTCATAAAGTGTCCTTATTTCAAAAAGGAAAACCAGTGACCGTTACTAAAATCCTTACTATAAAAAACAACAATGTTTTGCTGTTTACCAACAGCGGTTTTTATTTAAATAAGCCTGTTGTATCTTATGCAAAAAATGATTCACTAATTATTTCATCGTTTCAAAAAATAAGCATTCAGGGGTTTTCAGCTGATTCAATAAATGCTTATACCCAGGCGGAAGAAATTAAAGGTGACAGGTATTTGTTTGCATCCGAAAAACAATTGGCCATTATAAATTTTAATAGTTGTAAAATCGATACAACGCTTTCGTTGCAAGGCTTTCACCTGCTTGCTTATTGGCGTGATAACGAGATGCTGGTATATAAAAAAGCTGAACAAAAGTTATTGTCGCTTGATCTTACTTCAGGGAAGGCAAGAATTGCTTTTGATAATGTATCCGATCAGGAGGGCCAGCAATTTTCAGGTAATGCCAGTAAAGCTTTAGTAAGTGACAATGGGGAAATTTGGATAACAACGCCCGGGAATGGATTGTATAAGTATAACAATACTTCCGGCAAACTAAATCATTTTTTGCACGATGCATCCGATCCAACTACGATTGCCAACAATGCTCCGACCGTTATTGTAAAAGATGCGTCAGGATGGGTATTTGTTGGTAATACTCCGAATGGTGTGAGCTATTTTAAAAGCAATGCTGTTATTGGCCAGCAGCTGATTTTTACTGACAAAAAAGGCAATGCTTACGATGGTTATATCAACAACATTTCCACGCTAAATAACAATGAATACTTTTTAGGTGTTTCAGATAACCTGTTGTTTTGGAACCGTCAAAACAACACCACAGTTTTTATAGCAGATAAGTTTAACTATAATCTTATAAAAAAACATGGTGTTGCATACGTAACATCGGATGCAAATAAAAATCTCTGGGTATCTGTACCCTCTGTTGGTATTTATGTGCTCAATACAAAATTTCAACTCTTAAATCATATTGAGGTTGATTCAGCCATCAAAAAAAGCTTGCCTTCCAATTATGTGAGGCATCTGCAAATGGACCCCGAAGGAAAATTTATGTGGTTAAGCACCAGGAAGGGCATTTGCAGGATAAATATTCAATCGTTTGAATTAGACTTGTTGGATCAATACCCTTTCAGTGGTTTAAAAAACCAACTTTGTTCACGTACATGGTTTTCTGACACTGCTAATATCTGGATAGCTACTGAGAAAACGGGTGCCTGGCATTATAACTTTCTTACAAAAAAATTGCAGCAATATGCGTGGGAAAAAAACGGAATAAGCAACAATGTTTTTTGCTTTAACAAAGACCAGGATAATAATATTTACATAGGAACAAGAGATGGTTTGCAAATACTGCTAAACAATGGTAAAATTAAGATCATTACACAAAAAGATGGGTTGCTCCATAACCGTATCGAAGCTTTGTTGCGTGATAAAGAAAACCGGATGTGGATCGGCAATGATGTCGGCCTATCATGTTTTAGTATAGCAGATTCTTCTGTACGGGTTTTTGATGAAAGATATGGTTTAAGTGTGCAGGGTTTCAGGTTAAACGCTTATCACCAGAATAGCGATGACGAATTGATTTGGGGCACTGAAAATGGTTTGCAATATTTTTACCCTGATAAACTTAGCCAGCAACAAATTACGCTGAAAACTACCATCCACAGGGTTGAAACAAGAGACCTGCTTTTAAATACTTCTGCCAGTAAATCTTTAGATCTTGCAAGCACAGATAACTATGTGAGTTTTTATTTTTCTGCAGTAGATTATAGCAAACACCTGCATACATTTTATGAATATAGATTAGATGGTATTGATGCCAGTTGGATAAAAGTTACTGACCAGGATTTTGTCCGGTATACTTCGCTTCCCGCCGGAAAATTTACTTTCAAAGTTAGAGCCAGCAATGACGGTAAATTGTGGATAGACGCCTCTAATACCATTACAATAAATATTGCCAAAACCTGGTGGCGCCAAACCTGGTTTAAGCTTTTAGTGCTTTTACTTATTACAATGATGGCCTGGTACCTATTTAAGTATTTCAAAAACAAACAAGGCCGCCACCTGGAAGCTCTTGAAACAGAAGTGGTCATTAACTTCTTTGCTTCACAAATAAATAGTCACCAGCACACGAAAGAAATGTTATGGGATGTGGCAGAAAATTGCATCAGTAAATTAAACTTCGAAGATTGTGTTATTTACCTGCTGAATTCGGATAAAGATAAATTGGTGCAAACTGCAGCTTATGGGCCAAAAAGTGCAATTGATTTTAGTATCAATAAGCCAATTGAAGTGTCAATAGGGAAAGGTATTGTAGGCACTGTGGCATTGACAGGCATTGCTGAATTAATTGCTGATACTGATAAGGACAACCGGTATATTGTAGATGATAAAAAAAGATACTCCGAGATTGCTGTTCCAATAATGTTGGATGACGAAGTAATTGGTGTAATCGATAGCGAACATTCACAAAAAAATTTCTTTACGCAAAAACACCTGCGGGTGCTAAAAACCGTTGCTATTCTTTGTGCCAATCAAATGCAACGTACAATCGCAGAAGAAGAAAAGCAAAGAGCACGCATGGAATTGCTGGTAAATAAACAGAAAGCTGTAGAAAGTCGGTTGCAAAGTTTGCGGTTGCAGATGAACCCGCATTTTCTGTTCAACGCTTTAAATTCAATTCAGCAGATGATCCTTGCAAATGAAGAGATTGTTGCAACGAAGTATTTATCGAAGTTTTCTAAATTATTAAGAGCGGTACTAATACACAGCGATAAAGAGGCAATTAGTTTAAGTGAAGAATTAGAGATACTGAATTTATATATCGAATTAGAATCTATTCGCTTTAAAAATTCTTTTAGCCATTCGATAATAGTGGATGAAAACATAGAAACCGATGAAGTGAAAATTCCGACCTTGCTTATACAGCCATTTGTGGAAAATGCTATTTGGCATGGATTGATGCATAAAGGAGATAACAGGGTTTTGAGCATAACGTTTACTGAGCAGGATGACTTTATAATATGCAGTATCGAAGACAACGGCATTGGCAGGCGCAAAGCAGCTGAAATGAAAGTAGCTGCAGGTAATCATAAAAGCCATATCAGCAAAGGCATTGCAGTTTCTGGAGAAAGACTAAAAACGATGAGCACAATTGACGGCCGCGAAGGAAGTATAAAAATTACTGACCTGCACGACCCACAGGATATTCCCCGGGGAACAAGGGTTGACATTCACTTTCCAATACAAAACTGACCATATGCTTAAAGTACTTTTAATAGACGATGAAGAAAGAGCCACCGATGCATTACGCATCATTATGGAAAAAACGATTCCTGAAATTTCACAGGTAATGGTTTGCAACGACAGCAGGCAGGCAGCGGAACTTATTCATAATTACCAGCCGCAACTTGTTTTTCTTGATATACAAATGCCCCATCTAAATGGCTTCCAGTTGCTGGATAAAATATCAAATAAAAATTTCAAAATCATTTTTACAACGGCTTACAATGAGTATGCCATACAGGCAATTCGATTTAGTGCTTTTGATTACCTGTTAAAACCAATTGATATAGAAGAATTGCAGGCATCCGTTAAAAGGTTGCTTGAAAATAAAGCAGATTATCAACAACAATACGAATTATTAAAGAACATCATGCACAATATGCACGCTGTATCTGCCGACGAATTCAGGCTGGCCCTGCCTACTCGTGAAGGCATACATTTCTTGCAGCCGTCCAGCATTATTCGTTGTGAGGCCATTGGAAATTATACCAAATTTTTTGTTTCTGAGACCAGGACTTATGTAATTTCAAAAACATTGGGTGAGTATGATACTTTGTTGACACCTTATCATTTTATTCGTACACACAAAAGCCACCTGGTGAATAAAAAGTATATTTCGTTTGTCGATCATGATGGCTTCGCCGTTTTAAAAGACAATAGCAGGGTGGAAATTAGTCGCAGAAGAAAGGAAGAAGTGATTTCTGCGTTGAAATAAATTCACCATCCTGCAATTTATTGGCTCTTTTATTTCAACTAATGCCGGTTAGTAGTTATGATATACCGGTAAAGATTAATTGATTATAAATGCATTCATTGCGTGTGTTCTTTGTATAAAGAATAAAAATATTTTTTATACATGAAACCATTTACTGTTACCTTACTAATGTTGCTTTTTATTGGAAACCTACCGGCTCAAAACGGCAAAATTGGTATTGGAACCAATAGTCCTAAAGCCAGGCTGCACGTTACAGATAGCAGTGTTTTATTTAGTGCTGATGGTGCTGCACCCGTAACACCTGGTAACCCACCTTCCATTATAAACGGCCGTATGTTTTTATGGTACGCCGATAAAGGTGCTTTCCGTTCCGGATATTTTAACTACACGCAATTATTGAAGGATTCGATAGGGAAATATTCGTTTGCAATGGGCGAAGGTGCTATGGCAATAGAAAAGAATTCGGTCTCACTGGGTTTTTTGACCAGGGCACGGGGTTTGAATTCGGTTGCAATGGGCGACGGTTCTGTTGCCGAAGGTGAATCCGCCCTGGCAATGGGGTACCATGCAATTGCAAGTGGTGAAACATCGTTTGCCATCGGAAAATATACGATAGCAAGCGGCAACAGTTCTATTGCAATGGGTAATGGAACTGTTGCGAGTGGCCCGTTATCAGTTGCATTTAATTATGGAACCAAGGCTATAGGAGAGTATTCAGCCGCATTTAATTTCAATTCGAGAGCTACAGGTGCCAATGCTACTGCCATGGGCCTGAACAGCATTGCAAGCGGTAATTCGAGTACTACTATGGGTGAAGGTACCTGGGCTACTTCAAACGGTGAAACAGCAGTGGGTACATATAATCTTAGCTATGAGGGCGGACAACGAATTTTTACTGTTGGCATTGGTACTTCCAATGATTCACGTAAAAATGCCATGACCATACTTAAGAGCGGCTATGTTGGAATTGGAACGGTTAATCCGGATGTTACGCTGTCAGTTAACGGTTATGCGAGTAAAATGGGTGGTGGAACATGGATGACATTTTCGGATGCCCGCGTTAAAAAAAATATCACAGATTATAACCCTGGTTTAAAAGAAATATTAGCTATACGTCCTGTAAATTTTCAATACAATTCACTCAGTGGTTATACAGATTCCAATAAGTTATTTGTTGGTGTTATTGCACAGGAAATTGAAAAAATTCTTCCTGCATCCGTTACTGTAATTCATACAGATTCTCTGGTGAAAGATAAACGAATATTTGATGGCAGTGAGCTTACCTACACACTTATAAATGCCATCAAAGAACAACAATTTATGCTAGAGAAGCTTAATGTAGAATTGTTAGCAATAAGAAATCAACTGAACATGGCTGGGGGTCGTAATGATAAAAATGTAAATAGTAAATTAAGGCAATAGACTTGTCATTCTTCTTTTTCTAAGCTGCATTTAAAGTACAAACTGAACATTAAATGGACTTAGAAAATCGCAACTTTCCAATATGCGGCCTTGGGTTGTAAATTCTTATCAAATAGTAAAGGATAGTCTTTTCTGCCTCTTACCGGGAAGTTATCAAGCCAGCTTCTTTTGTCGGAAATATTCCAGAAAGTAACTCCCGTTATTACATTTTTATATTTTCGGAATGTCCTGAAACACATTTGGTATTTTTCCAGTTGAGCCTGTTCTTTTGCAACGGAAAATGCGGTATCTGCATCAGAGGCAATAGCGGGCCGGGCATTATGTTCTTTAGGATATACAGAGATATCAAGCTCTGTTATTTGCAATGGCAAACCAAGTTCCGCCAATTGACTGATAGTACTATCCAATTGACCTTCTGAAGGTTCGTTTATCGCCCAATGCGCCTGTAATCCAATGCCATGTATGGGAACACCGGCTTCCTGCAGGCTTTTTACCAGTTTGTAGATCTTTGCTCTTTTAACCGGGTCTATTTCATTATAATCATTATAAAATAGTAAAGCATTTGGATCGGCGGCATGAGCATATTCGAAAGCTTTTGAGATATAATCTTCACCCGCTATTTTATACCAGGGCGATTCGCGCAGGTATTCGTTTGGATTGTCTGAAATAACTTCATTTACTACATCCCAGGCATATATCTTTCCTTTGTACCTGTTCACTATCGTAGTAATATGATCTTTCAATCGTTGTAATAAAATTGTTTTACTAACAGGTTTACCAGAAGAATCAACAAACATCCAGGAAGGAGTTTGATTGTGCCAACACAATGTGTGACCACGAAGCCTTATATTATTGTGTACTGCAAAATCTGCAATTGAATCTGCAGCTTTAAAATTGTACTCGTTTTCTTTTGGATGTATAGGCCCCATCTTCATGGCATTTTCCGGTGTAATGCTATTAAACTCCCGGAGAATTAATTGTGATTCCGCTGAGCGTAATGCCATGGGGGATACTGCCACACCAACCGGAAAGAAGTCAACATAGTAGTCTTTTAAACCTTTAGTTGAATCAACCGTGGATTTACTTTGAGCAACGCATAATGATAAAGGAAAAAGCAACATCATTATAATGCTGCAGCGATATTTATGTAACATTGAATCGTAGTAAAAATGATTAATTAGAACAAAATTGAAGTTGAAGGATTTTTGTTCCGGATTATTTGATTTTGATTCGTTTTCATAAGAACCACAAATAAAGTAAGACAGCTATCGTTGCAACTTGTATAAAGATAACTGTAGTTGGAAATCAAATTAAAAAGGCAGTGCTGAGTGCACTGCCTTTTTTTTAAAAACCGGGAAAAATTATTGTTTTTCCAGGGTAATTTCGCCCAGGTCAACTGGTTGATCGTCGTTTACAACAACACCTTCTTTTACAGTTGTCTTGTAAGGCGCAGTTGCTTCAATCTGGATAGTATAAGTACCTGCTTTAGGGGCAAATAGTTCAAATTTACCACTATCAACGGTTGCTTTCAATGTGTCGGTGCCAGAAATAGCTCTTACTGCTACAGCGTTTTCTGCTGGTGTAACAGAGCCTTTAATGCTTGCTCCTGCCATTGATTTAAATCCGAGAAATCCAGTTGTGGCAACTGCGAGGGCGATTAAGCCGGTTTTTACACTTTTCATAGTACTACTTAAGGTTTAATGATGAAAAAAAAGTTTATTAATTGCTGGTTGTTTAATGTTGTATTTGCTTTATTATGTTTTATATGGTTCAATATAGATGTAAAACATTAATAAAAAATAGTATATAAAAATGTTTGTGATTTATAGTTTAGCAATGCTGTCACTAACATGAATAGTTGAATCTGGTAGGGGAATCGGAAAATTATTTGTGGTATCTTCTTTTATGTCTACTGTGTCCAAAGCAGGATTGTTATTTATATTATTATCTTCCTTATTAGCACTGTTAGTACATGCTAAAACAGAAAACAATGTCATTGTCATCGTAAGTATAAGTAGGGCTCCGTTTGTTTTCATTCTTCCATTCAATTGTATCAAAACATGGGAAAACCATGCCAAATCATGTATTTGGAAGTTGACAAAATCCTTTTAAGATTTCATTATCATTTAATAAATTGGGGAATTAAACAGGGCAAATAAAAATAATATGAAATTTAAAAAATCGGGCCATTTTGATTTATAGTAGTTTATAGATTACATTATAAATCAAGTTGTAAGAAGTAACACAACTATAAGTTTCTAATTTTTTTTGCTGAATATTTTAAAGTTGAAATAAAAAATCCGTTGTGCAGTAAACACAACGGATTAGATATAATGTCTATTCGTTTTAGACTATCTACTTAACTTCAACAACCAGGAATTTCAGGTATTCGGTATTCTCCAGCCCCCAAACAATTGGATGATCACTTGCCTGAGTTTGATAGGTAACCTGTCTTAGCTTTCTTCTTGCATCTTTTGCAGCCATTGCTATGGTATCCAAAAACAATTTTGGATTTACTAGATTTGTACAGCTTGCGGTTACAAGAAAACCGCCGGGCTTCACCAGCTTCATTCCCCTTAAATTTATTTCTTTATATCCTGTAATAGCTTTTTGAATGTTCTCCCTGCTTTTTGTAAAGGCAGGAGGATCAAGCATTACCACATCATACTGGCGACCATCTTTGCCCCATTGTTTTAATGCATCAAAAGCATTCATTGCTTCAAACTTACAAACATGCTCCAGGCCGTTTAATGCAGCATTGCGGGAAGATTGCGCCACTGCATTTTCACTTATATCTATACCTAAAACGCTTTTAGCGCCATAATGAGCAGCATGTATACTAAACGTTCCTGTGTAGCAGAAAGCCTCCAGTACATCTGCTCCTTTTACAATATGTTGAATAGCGCGGCGGTTATCCTGCTGATCGAGAAAGTACCCGGTTTTTTGACCGTTCAAGATATCGACGTGAAATTTCAAACCATTCTCATTGATGATGATTTCAGGATCAAACGGCTCACTCAAAAAACCTTTTACCTGTGGCAATCCTTCAAGCTCCCGTACCGGTACATCATTCCGCTCATAAATTCCTTTAGGTGAAAAAATTGCGTTTAATGCTTTTATGATGGCTGGTTTCCAAACATCAATACCATAGGCTAAGGTTTGCAAAACGAAGTAATCGTTAAACTTATCTATTATCAAAGCAGGCATCTCGTCGGCTTCGCCAAAGATCAGCCTGCAATTTTCCGGGTAACCAATTTGTTGCCTGTATCGCCAGGCCTGGAGAATGCGGTTGTGAAAAAACTGTTCATTGATCTGTTCTTTTGCATTCCGGGTCAACAGCCTGACAATAATCTGGCTTTTTGGATTACAATATCCCCGGCCTACAAATTTGTCCTGGTAGTTATATACTTCTACTGTTGCCCCGGGTGCAAACATGTTTTGGAGCAAGGCCACATTTTCCGGCGTAACTGCCGTAGAAGTATTGGCCGGGTTGGGTTTTCCTCCGGCAATAGTTCTTGGAATATCAATTTCGTTCAGGAAAACCCAGGGGTGCCCATTTTCAATTCGCTGAGCTATTTTGCGGCGCAGGTAAAATTTTTGCATATTGCTGTATTCGGGCGCAAATGTCGTGGATGTGTTGCTTTTTCAGCTATTCACTTTTCAAAGGCCACATTAGTCTGACATTTTTTCCTTTTAAAGCAATTGGCTTTATTCTTGTCACAAGGGTTTCAGCAACATCTTATTTATTATGGAACAGCAAAATTTTCAGGAAAATCAGGGATCCCAGGATAATAATAGCGGAATCACACCCGAAGAATTGATTAATGATATCAATGCAGATGAAAATGCGGCAGGCACAACTCATTTGAATGAAGAAGTGGCAGATGAGAATGCCATGGAACAATTACGTGCAGAATTACAGGAACAAAAAGACAAATATCTGCGGCTTTTTGCAGAATTCGACAATTTCAAACGCAGGAATGCTAAAGAGAGAATTGAACTTTCTCAAACCGCTGGGAAGGAAGTTATCAGTTCATTACTGGATGTGCTGGATGACAGCGAACGTTCTGAGAAAGTAATGGAGACTTCCTCAGACCTGCAAATGGTAAAAGATGGGGTGAAGCTGGTATTCCAAAAGTTACGCAATGTTTTAGAGCAACGTGGTTTAAAACCAATGATAACTATTGGTACTGAATTCGACGCCGATTTACAGGAAGCGATAACCGAAATTCCCGCACCCACGCCTGATTTAGCAGGAAAAGTAATTGACGAAGTACAAAAAGGTTACCTGCTAAACGATAAAATTATCAGGTATGCGAAAGTGGTAGTTGGTAAGTAAGTGGTATAGTTTAAAAGCCAAAATTATAACAAGATAATGTGCAAATAATTGATTTCACATTTCAAGCCGTCCGAACGGGATAGCCACCAGGAATCCCAAACTTCATAATCGATATGAGCACTAAAAGAGATTTTTACGAAATACTGGGTGTAAGCAAAACAGCCTCAGCAGAGGAAATTAAAAAGGCTTACCGAAAGGTTGCCATGCAATTTCATCCCGACAGGAACCCGGGTGATAAGTCTGCGGAAGATAAGTTTAAAGAGGCGGCAGAGGCTTACGAAATATTAAGTGATGCAGACAAAAAAGCCCAGTATGATCGTTATGGCCATGCAGCTTTTGCACCAGGCCGGGGTGGTGGTCATCCGGGCGGTATGGATATGAATGACATCTTCAGCCAGTTCGGCGATATTTTTGGAGAGGATGTTTTCGGAAGTTTTTTTGGCGGGCAGGGCGGACGTGGCAGGCAAGGTGGCCAGGGCCGCGGACGCGGTAGCAGGGGAAGCGATCTAAGGGTTAAAATAAAACTTGATTTCGAAGAAATTGCCAAAGGGGCTGCGAAAACCATCAAGGTAAAAAAATATGTAAGCTGTAATACTTGCAGTGGCAGCGGGGCAAAGGATAAAAATTCGGTTCAAACCTGTGGAACCTGCGGCGGGCAGGGCCAGGTAAGAAAAGTGCAGAGTACTTTTCTTGGCCAGATGCAAACAGTGGCAACCTGTCCAACCTGTAATGGCGAAGGCACAACCATTACCAATAAATGTGGGAGCTGCCGTGGCGAAGGGCGTGTTTTTGGAGAGGAAACAGTTACACTTAATATCCCGGCCGGGGTACAGGAAGGTATGGAACTGCGCATGGAAGGGAAAGGAAATACCGGTGAACGGGGAGGTATGAACGGTGATCTACGAGTTCTGGTAGAAGAAGAAGCACATGCAGAATTGCACCGCGATGGTTTGAATGTGGCTTATGAATTATATATTTCTTTCCCCGATGCGGTATTTGGAACAGAAGTTCAGGTACCTACCATTGATGGCAAGGCAAAAATTAAAATTCCGCCCGGAACGCAAAGTGGTAAGATTTTCCGCCTGAAAGGAAAAGGTTTCCCTGCAGTACAATCCTATGAAAAAGGCGATCAGCTAATTCATGTAAATATCTGGACACCACAGCATGTGAACAGCGAAGAGCGAGACATGCTTGAAAAAATGATGGATAGCGAAAATTTCCATCCTCAACCTGAAAAAAACGGCAAAACATTTTTTCAGAAAGTAAGAGAGATGTTTGAATAAGAGATACTATTATTTGGTACAAAATCCCTGCAGGTTACAAACTTACAGGGATTTTTTTTTGACGTTATACCTTTTCGTTTTTGCTGTATCCGGGTAAAAGTGATTTTAGTCCTCCTCTTTTTTCTTGCCCCATTTCTTCTTTTTTTCAACCGGGTTATAAAGTGCATCAGACTTTTGAACAAGGTCAAGAAATTCTAACTGCAATGGATCCAATTTGTTTATAGCACTAGCCGCTATGTTGTGGATATATTCAAACTTCATGTCTTTTGAATATGGAGAACGACGCAACATACTGCCATACATTATAATAGCAGTAGCAAATCGCAGTCTTGTATCGGTTTCATAAAAAGGAGAATAATTGAAGGAGATTTGAGTTGTGATGGTTGGTACAACTTTTCCCGTTGCCGGGTTGATACAATTTATTTTAAGAGTACCTGCGCTGTGATCTTTTATCCTGTTTTTCCAGTTTGTACCGGTATCGGTTGGTTCAATTTCGAAAGCAGATACCATTGAAAATCCAGAACCAATTTCTACTCCCATTAATTGGCTCAGGCTATCTTTGATGGCTTCCCTGTGATTATCATAACCTATAAGGCGATATTCCTTTATTACAGCCGGATTTAGTTCAACATGGAAAGTGACATCTGAAGCAACGGCATAAAGATTTTGAGTTAGTTCTTTTACCAGTACCTTTTCTGCCTCCTGTTCTTTATCGAGATAAGCAAAATTGCCGTTTCCATGTTTTGCAAGCACTTCAATTTTGCTGTCTTTATAGTTGCCCATTCCCACTCCAAGACAAGTGAGGTAAACCCCTGTTGATTTATACGATTCAATTAAATCTTCCAGTTCTTTTTCTGCTGTGATTCCTACATTAAAGTCACCATCAGTTGCAAGTATTACCCTGTTATTTCCATTTGGAATAGGATTGGTTGTGGCCAGCTGATAGGCGAGCCTAATGCCATTAGAACCGGGAGTAGCGCCGCCCGGTACAATTTCCTCGATAGCTTTAATGATCGAATCTTTTTCATTTCCCGAGGTAGGCCGCAGGGCAATCATTGCCGTTCCGCCATAAGTTACGATTGCCACCCTGTCTATTTCCCGAAGGTTTTTAACGAGCATTTTGAAACCCGTCTTTAACAATGGAAGGCGATTAGGCATATCCATCGACCCACTATTATCAATTAAAAAAACAAGGTTAGCAGGCGGAACTTTTTCCAGTTTAAGTTTTTGTGCCTGCGCACTGATAAATAACAAAAGATGACCTGGATTCCAGGGGCAATCGGTAATGTTTGTTTCAACATTAAACAACGTGTTAGGAGGCGGTAAGGCTGCAGTGCTCAGGGAAAAATAGTTGATCATTTCTTCCGTTCTGACTGCATCGGGTGGCACCTGGCTTTTGTTGTTTATAAACCGCCTGATATTGCTATAAGATGCATTATTAGCATATGGACTAAAGCCCGTTAGGGGGAATGATTCGGTGTTTACAAACGTGTTTTCTACCAGCTGGTTATAAGATTCACCCTGCATATAACGGGTAAAGGCAGGATCGTTCAGAAGGTTTTTTGTTAAGCTGGAAAGCCGGTTACTTTGTTGCCGGGCATTTATTGTCGACTGGTTGGCAAATAAGATCAATTGATTTACTCCTGTACTATGCAACACTGTATTAAGTGTATCATATCCCTGTAAAATACAAGTAACCGAATCCATTTTCTTCGCTGACGGAATTCCAAAGGATCCTGATCCGCCACTTTGAAACATGGTGCTCGTGCTTTTTAGCCAGATCTTTACAAAAGGCAATGCATTTTTATTACTATCAGCAGTAGTTCCTGTGAAATAATATTGTGCCTCTAATTGCATGGTGCAACCAAGCAGCAGCATTATCAGAATGCCTGATCTACGGTTTGGCAGAGAATCAAACAATTGGTTGTTTTTCTTTTAATTGGAAAGAAGAATTCCATTTTTGAGCAGCGGAATTTTTGTGTGAGCAAAGTGAGTGCGTCTCCCATGTTCTTACTCAGCATCCTTCAACTGGTAAAGTTCTGGTATGTTACGACCCAGGCCGTCGAAGTCTAAACCATAACCCAATACAAACCGGTTTGGAATTGAAAATCCAAGATAGTGGATCTTAAGTGGGTAGATCATGGCTTCGGGCTTGTGTAACAATACGCAGAGACTAAGACTGGCGGGCAATTGATTTTCCAGTTGCGGCAAAAAGCTGGTAAGTGTTTTACCGGTATCAACAATATCTTCCAATATAATAATATGCCTGCCTTTTACATCTACATCTAAGCCAATAGCAGAAATAACCTGCCCTGAGCTCTTGGTACCTTTATAAGAAGCGAGTTTTATAAAGCAGATTTCAGCTTCAAAATCAATGTTTTTAAAAAGATCGGCCGCAAAAATGAAAGATCCGTTTAGTATGGCTATAAACAGGGGTTTTTTCCCTTCAAAATCATTTTTTAATTCTGCAGCCAGGCGTTTTACTTCATTCTGAATAGTTGCGGCGCTTAAATAAGGTACAAATACCCGGTTATGGACTTCGATCGTCTTCATCTGCACTTAAAATATTTAGCTGGCAATATTACAGCAGCACAATAGATTGAAAAATTAAACATTGGGCTGTAAATAAAGAAAGACAACCATTTATATGTTTAAAGATTTTTTTGTTTGACTACGAAACTGCCGGTCAATTAACGTGAGAATGCAAAAGGAATGATGCGTTGCAAATGCCGCATCACCTGGAAGCTTTGCTTTTCAGGTTTAAACTTTGGCCAGTCTTTAGTTTTGAATTTTTACCAAGATGATTGTATTCGAGGAGCTTTTCGAGCTGAATTCCTTCCTGCTGGCTAATAAGCCATGAGGTTTCACCTTTCTGTACAATATGAAACTTGCCGGCACCTTTTTTCTTTTTTTCCTGCAGGAAGATCACCTGGTTGGATGCTAGTTTTTCAGTCAGCTTCAGATCGTTAAACCGAAGAAGGTCATTAAAATCGACGTTGTACTGAACGGCTATTTTGCGGAGATTGGTTCCGGCTGTAACAAAAACTGCTTTGCACTTATTTATTTTAACGATAGCCTGTTGCGAAGCTGCCACCTGCTGAGATGAAACTACTGTTTCTTTTTCGACTTTATTATTTTCTGACAAGTCTTCACTGTCTATGATCCGGGTTGGCGCATTCGTAATAGCCGGTGTATTGGTTTTGGAAGAAGCGAGCCAAATATTTTCATTCCCTTTCTCATGAAGCTGAAGTGCTGTTTCAGTCAAAATTTCAAGATTATTTTCTTCAATAATCCTTTTAAGAATTTGGGGATATTTTGGATTGGTAGCATATCCCGCCTGTTTCAAACCGATTGCCCATCCGCTGTAATCGGTGGGAGATAACTTAAATAAAAAGCCATAACGTTTTCCTGTAACCAAAAAATCAGAATGATCTCTAAAGGATTCGGCTACCGATATATAGGCACGAAAACATTCGCCCGCCGAATCATCATCATGAAAAACCCGTTCGCCGCTCCAGGTATTTTTACATTTTATTCCAAAATGATTGTTTGATTTTAAAGCTAATTCTCCCTGGCCGGCACCCGATTCGTGAATAGCCTGTGCCATGGTTATTGATGCCGGTATGCCCGTTCTTATTTGTTCTGCAATAGCAAATTGTTGGTAAACCGATATGTATTCTGAAATAACAGATCCTTTTTGAGCCAGGCAGGGAAGGGAAAAAAGTGATATAATGAGGGTAAATAGCTTCATAATCGTAAAACTAAAACGGTAAACTTTTAAAAATCTTGTGTTTTTATGCACGCCCGTGGAAATGCCATCATTATTTGGTGTACCATAGAAAAAAAACCATTGATAAAATTCCTGTTAGCATCACCAGTTTTACCAACCTGCTCAGGTAACTAAAATGAGCCGATTGTTTAGCATGGTAAAGCTTGCGAAACGTGTGCAATAATGGTACCACAACAAAAATAATTATATAAGTTGCCGACCACCACCATCCAAATTGAATAACGTAGACCTGGGTTATAGTGATCGTAACAATTATAACAACCATCCATACAGCTGTAAAAACTTTCGATGCGTTGATCCCCCAAACAATTGGCATGGTTCGACAGCCCTCTTTTCGATCGCCCTCAAGATCTTCCATATCCTTTATCGCTTCCCTGATGATAGTTAATACGAAAGCAAAAGCTGCATACAAAATACCAATCCTGCTTAACCTGGCAACTGTTTCACGTTCTACCGCGGTAACCAGGTGCCCGGACCACCAGCCGGGAAGTTCAGCCACAATTAAAACCAGCACTACCCAGGCGGTTAGTGCAGAAATCAGGATATTACCAATCAATAAACGGCGTTTGTAGGTGGTGGAATAATACCAAAGCAACAAAACGCATCCAAGATTAGCCAGGCCTATCAGCCAATTATTTATTCTTAAACTCACATAAAAACCTACCAGGATGCCCGTAACAGAAAAAATGAGATGTAACAACAAGGCCCATCGACGGCTGATTATTTTATCTACGACCATTTTATCCGGCTTGTTTACCAGGTCGATATTGATATCAAAATAGTCGTTGATAATGTAGCCCCCGGCAGCAATCAGTACCGACGAAAGACAGAGTAAAACAAACAAATGCGTATTTAATTGTAGTGGAAACTTATAATACCCTCCGTAAGCTGATGGTTTAACCACACAAAAATGGAAGAGGCACTGCGTGATAGCTATGAACGCCAGGTTGGGCCATCGTATTAACCGGAAAAAAGGTCCAACTAGGTTCATAATTATAAAGGTAATGGGGGCGATTTAAATTTGACAATCCAAAGGCGAATTGCTAAAAAGCCTTTCAATAAAAGAAGATCTCGTATTTGAACAGGGTTAGCGGCTTACCACTGCCTTTGTGTGATGCCAGTTATTCTGCAGTTTCATAACCTTTTCGATAACGTCGCGTCCACAACCCATTCCACCATTAAGCGGAGATATATAATTGCTTAATTCTTTTACCTCGGTGCAGGCGTCGTTGGGGCAGCAGGCAACTCCTGCCATTTCCATCACTTCAAGGTCAGGAATATCATCGCCCATAAACAGCACTTGTTCTTTTGTTAGAGCATGTTGATCCATGTATTCCAACAGCACCTGCTTTTTATCATGAACACTCATAAAAACTTTTGATACTCCCAGCTTTTCCAGTCGTTCTTTTACTAATTCTGAAAATCCACCGCTGATGATTACCACATGATATCCTTTTTTAACTGCCAGTTGCAGGGCATAACCATCCTTGATATTCATTCGGCGAACCATTTCGCCGCCAGGAAATAAAAACAGGGTACCGTCAGTAAGAACGCCATCAACATCAAATACAAAAGTGTTGATGGTATTAAAAAGGTTGAGCATAACGCAGAGTTAAAGATTAGTAGCTTTTGATTGTTGCAACACATATATGCTCAGCAACTTTGTTCTTTATAGGGTTGCAAAAATAGGGTTGGCAGCGTAACCAGTATAGCAATAAGCTATAAGCTGTTTTTAGAATTGCATAAAATGATTGAATTACCAGTTTAAAGAGCGGTTTTTTAAAATTCCGAAAAGGAAAACATTGCTGAAGTAACTCAAACAATAGCTGCATCTTCTGCTATTTATTTAATTATACTATCATTGTACGCTTTAGAATACATATTTCACATTGATGACCATCGGCCCGGACTTCAAATCCATCACAAGGGTTTAATGGTTATTTTCGCCTTTTTATTACCGCATTATGGAAAATTCATCTGCGCCACTTGAGGATAACATATTTACAGAAGATATCAGGAAATCATCTGATTTTAAGTTTGGGAAAAAAGTGGCTACCGTTTTTGATGATATGGTTAATCGCTCGGTACCTTTTTACCAGGAAATTCAGAGAATGGTTTCAGAAATTGCTGCCGATCATGCCATTAAGGGAAGCGACGTTTACGACCTCGGTTGTTCTACCGGAACCACCATGATTTACATGAATGAAAATGTGGATCCCTCTGTGCGTTTTGTAGGGGTAGATGATTCATCTGAAATGCTGGATAAATGCAGACTTAAATTGCAGGAGGTTGGTTTTACCAGGCCTTATGAACTAATCGTTGGGGATCTGAATGGTGAAGTAAATGTATCCAATGCCTCGGTTACGGTGTTATGCCTTACACTTCAATTTATAAGACCGATGTACCGCGAAAAGATTTTGAAAAGAATATATGATGGTCTTGTGCCAGGCGGTATTCTGATATTGGTTGAAAAGATTTTAGCAGAGGAAAGTCGTTTTAATCGTGACTTTATTAATTACTATTATAATATGAAACGCCGGCACTCCTATAGCGAAATGGAAATAGCCAATAAACGCGAAGCACTGGAAAATGTGCTGATCCCCTACAAACTGTCAGAGAATATACTGATGCTAAAAGAAGCAGGTTTCGGGCATTGCGAAGTGTTTTTTAAATGGTACAATTTCACCGGCATTATTGCCCAGAAAACTGCTGCCACAACACAATCTCCGTTTTAACTTATTAAGTTTTTTAAATAGAAAAGTATAGGTGGTTGCTGGTAATAATTTTCCGGCTTCTATAAATTTCTACATCCAATTCTTCCTGTTTTCCTGATTAATAATCCACGCATGATAACTATCGGTAATTTCTTTTTTAAGTATCGCAACTGGCTGTTTATTGTTTTGTACCTCGCATTATTTATTCCTTCACCTCCCGTTTTTTCAGAAGCATCTTTTGGTGCTTCCTGGTATTGGTGGCCAATAATTATTGGTTTGATAGTAACTGTTACCGGCCAAATGATACGTGGTGCAACTATTGGTCTGGCATATATAGTAAGAGGTGGAAAAGATGGTAAAGTGTATGCCGAAGACCTTGTTACAACCGGCATATTCAGCCATTGCCGTAACCCATTGTATGTTGGTAATATTTTGATGCTGGTAGGAGTAGGCATTCTTTCAAATTCATTGATTTACCTCGTAATTTTCATTCCCTTGTTTCTCTTTATTTACCAGGCTATTGTATTAGCGGAAGAAAATTTTCTGCGCAACAAGTTTGGTGAAAAATTTGTGGCTTATTGCAACAGGGTTAACAGGTGGTTGCCAAGTTTGGCAGGTATCTCTACCACGTTTAATGGTATGCGCTTTAATTGGAAACGCTGGATTTTAAAAGAATACAACACGCAATACGTATGGTTAAGTGGTATTACACTGATTTTATTATTTAAATATCCCGAATTAACCGGTGGCGATACTACTTATAGAAACAAGTTGTTACTCATTATACTTCCTGTTTTATTGATTCTTTACCTGCTGGTAAGATTCCTGAAAAAAACAAAAAGAATGGTTGAATAAGCCAGGAGAGGCTGAGGATAAACTAGTCAGCCATTGCTACATTTCCCCTGATGCTTTTTGTTAATTGCTGGTATAAGCTTAACAATGAAGGATGTTCCTGCAATAGTTGTAAGTGTTTAGCAACCGTTTCGATATCACCACGATACGCTGGGCCTGTTTGTACAGATGCGGGTGCAAATTGATCCAGTCTTTCAGCTGTTTCAAGGATTAAAGGTTTCAACAAAGCAAAACTTACTCCATTGCTGGTGCAATAGGATTCGGCAAGGGTATACAGGTGATTGGTAAAATTATTAACTACTACGGCTGCCACATGTAAATGCATTCTATAGGCATCATCCGCCAGGCGAACAGTAGATGAAATGGTTTCGGCAAAATCGGTTAACAGAGCAAGGGTATCTTCATTATTGGCATCGGTAAGCAGGGGAATATTATCGTAATCTCTTCTTTCTTTCCGAAGGGTTTGTAATGGATATAAAACTCCATAATTTCTTGCAACTTTTTGAAGTGCCTCTTTAGAAACAGCGCCGGCGGTGTGAACCACCACACCTTTTTCGCAGTGCCAGTTTTTAGAGAGCTGCGTAATGGCAGAATCGGAAATGGCAACTATAAATAATTGTGCATCAGTTTTAATATCCACCCAGGAGGAAGTTGCTTCGCAACCAAGCTCATCGGCTAATTCTTCAGCATGTGAAAACTGGCGGCTGAATACCTGGATTATTTCGTGACCAGCCGTTTTGATCTTCCTCGCTAAAACAGAGGCAGTATTTCCGGAACCTATCATCACAATTCTCATCAGTAGTGGTGTATTTGGGGCGTCTAAGTTATTGTGAGAATGGCAATAAATAATTTTTGATCGCTCTTTATCCCGCCAATTACCTTTGTGCCCAAGTAAATACCTTCATGCCTCCAGGAAAATTGACCACAGCGCAAAAATTGGCCATTAATTACTACAGGGCGAAAATCAATTTCATCAATACACTTAGTACCGGTTGGGCCGCCAGGGAAGCTCTTGATATATTTACCAAGCCTTATCCCGGCCGCAACAAACCGGATCCGGTTATCTGGTCTTCTTCTCAACCGTTGTTGCTTGCAACCGATTATGGCAAAGTAGCCGGTTATTGCTGGAAGGCTGAACAACCTAATGGAAAAAAACTGCTGATTGTTCACGGTTTTGGAGGTAATAGCCGGGCATTTGACCGGTACATAAAACCATTATTAGTTAAAGGCTACGACGTTTTTGCGTATGATGCACCCGCACACGGGAAAAGTGACGGTAAACGCTTAAATGCAGCCGCTTATGTACATGTAATAGAAACCATTATTCAAAAACATGGTTTTTTCGATGGATATATTGCCCATAGTTTGGGAGGTTTGAGCCTTATGATAGCCCTTCATCAACTTAAATATGAGAACAACCCGAAAATCGTTTTAATAGCCCCGGCAACCGAAAGTACCAGCGCTGCAGAAATATTTTTTGGGATGCTTAGATTACCTTCTTCTATCAGGTCTGCTTTCGAAAAAAAGGTAAAAGACCTTGTAGGTGTGCCGCTTCAATGGTATTCTATCAGCCGCATTTTACATGATGTAAAGGGTAAAATATTGTGGCTTCACGACGAGGAAGACCATACAACGCCCATAAAAGACGTTTACCCGCTGATGAATCAACAACCATTACATGTTCATTTTCATTTTACAAAAGGATTGGGGCATAGCCGTATTTACAAGGATACCAAAGTGAAACAGCTCATCATTGACTTCATTTCCTAGTGGCAAAAATTTGCGTGGATAAAAAGCAGGTATTGCGCACGGTTATATATTTATTATTGCCTCCAGCAGACAAATAATCTTGATTTTTTCAAGTTGCACTAATATTGCTTCAAATTTTTAAAGATTTTGAATTCCGGTTTGTAAGCTTTTAGCAGCTTAACTGGCTTTCAGAAATCCCCAATCCCAGCTAATGGCAAAAAATTTACTTATAGTCGAAAGTCCGGCGAAAGCCAAAACCATAGAAAAATTTTTAGGCAGCGATTTCTCTGTAAAAAGCTGCTACGGGCATATCCGCGATCTTGAAAAAGATGAAATGGGTATAGATGTGGATCATGGGTTTGAACCCCGATACATTGTTCCCGATGAAAAACAAAAGGTAGTTGGAGAATTAAGAAAACTGGCTAAAAGTTCGCAGGAAGTGTGGTTAGCAAGTGACGAGGACCGCGAAGGGGAAAGCATCAGCTGGCATCTTTGCGAAGTTCTCAATCTCGATCCCGCTACTACCAAAAGAATTGTTTTTCACGAGATCACCAAGCCTGCTATTCAAAAAGCAGTTAGCAATCCCCGCACGGTAAACATGAACCTGGTAAATGCCCAGCAGGCACGCCGGGTGCTCGACCGTATTGTAGGTTTTGAAATCAGCCCGGTACTTTGGCGCAAAATAGGCATGCAGCGCAGCCTGAGTGCAGGACGGGTGCAAAGTGTGGCGGTTAGGCTAATTGTTGAAAAAGAAAGGGAAATAAACGAATTCAAAAGCGAAAGTTCTTTTGCGATTAAGGCTTCATTTACTGCTAAAGACATCAATAAAAAAGATGTGGCGTTTTCGGCAGAGGGACATCGTTATAAATCACAGGAAACAGCAGAAGCCTTTTTAAATAGTTGCATTGGAGCGTCGTATAAAGTAAATGATATCCAGGTTAAACCCGGCAAACGTACCCCGGCAGCGCCTTTCACTACAAGTACACTGCAACAGGAAGCCAGCCGGAAGTTGGGCTATTCGGTTAGTAAAACCATGCTGGTTGCGCAAAAATTGTATGAGAACGGGCATATTACCTATATGCGTACGGATAGCGTAAACCTGTCGGATACTGCTATTGCCGACACGTCGGGTGAAATAAAAAAGAGTTTTGGCGATAAATATCTCCAGGTTCGAAAATTCAAGAACAAAAACGAAAGTGCACAAGAGGCGCACGAAGCAATCCGCCCAACCTATATGGATCATCATACCATTGATGATGCTGATGGCAAACGGCTATATGAATTAATTTGGAAACGTACCATCGCCTCGCAAATGAGCGATGCGGTAATGGAAAAAACCACTGCGAAAATTGGTATTAGTACCAATAAAGAAGAATTAACTGCGAGTGGTGAAGTAATAAAGTTTGATGGCTTCTTAAAGGTTTATACCGAAAGTACCGATGACGAGGAAGAGCAGGAAGAAGGACGATTGCCTTTACTTGCAGTTGGCCAGCCATTGAATTTCGAAGAGATGACCGCGGCAGAAAAGTTTACAAGACCATCGGCCCGGTATACAGAGGCAAGCCTGGTTAAAAAACTGGAAGAACTTGGAATCGGCCGCCCGTCTACTTACGCCCCAACTATTTCAACTATTCAAAAGCGGGCGTATGTTGAAAAGAAAGACAAGGATGGTTTAAAAAGGTCTGTCCGAATTTTACAGTTGCAAAACAATAAGATCTCGAAAAAAACGGAAGAGGAAAATTTTGGGGCTGAAAAATCAAAATTATTTCCAACGGATTTGGGTTTCGTAGTAACTGATTTTCTTACCCGCCACTTTGAAAATGTAATGGATTATGGTTTTACAGCATCCATTGAGACCGAGTTTGATAAAATAGCAGCCGGGAATAAACAATGGAAAAAGATGGTAGGCGATTTCTACCAACCTTTCCATAAAGAAGTAGAAACCACGCTGGAAACAGCGGAAAGAGCCACTGGTGAACGATTCCTGGGAGAAGATCCTGTTTCCCGTAAACCGATTATTGCCCGTATGGGACGTTTTGGGGCAATGATCCAAATTGGCACGGTGGAGGACGAAGAAAAGCCAAAGTTTGCCAGTCTTCGTGCCGGTCAGAGCATCGAAACCATTACGTTAGAAGAGGCGCTTGACTTGTTTAAACTGCCATTCAGCCTTGGCGAACACGAGGGAAAAGAGGTAATAGTGGGCATTGGTCGCTTCGGTCCCTATGTGAAATTCGGAGAAGAGTTTATTTCGCTTCCAAAAGGAGAAGATCCACTGGCGGTTGATATGGAGAAAGCCTTACAGGTAATTGCTCAAAAGGAAACTGCGGAGGCACCAATTGCTGAATACCAGGGCTTCCCCGTAACAAAAGGAAAAGGACGTTTTGGACCTTTTATAAAATGGAACGATCTCTTTATTAATATTCCAAGGGCGTATAATTTCGATAATCTTAGCCAGGAAGATTGTGAAAAATTGATAGACGCCAAAGTAGCAAAAGAAGCTACCAGGTACATTCAACAATTTCCAAAAGAAAAAATATCGGTAGAAAATGGCCGGTGGGGTCCTTATGTCAGGTTCGGAAAAAAAATGCTGAAACTTGGGCGTCCCGGTAAAAGCAAGTTCACCCAGGAAGAAGCAGCGGCACTTTCCATTGATGAAATAAAAGAAATCATCACAGCCCAGGTGCCCGGTGCCTTTGACAAGAAAGCAGCTGCACCAAAAAATGGGGTGGCAAAAAAAGCAGCACCAAAAAAGGCGGCTCCAAAAAAATCCGCAAAAAAAGCTGCTCCAAAAAAAGCAGCCGCAAAGAGATAGAATCTAAAAGCCCATTCTATAACGGATGGGTTTTTTTGTATTCGATGCGGTTTATTAACGCAGCTCTGCAAACTCACCACTTTGCCGGTTCTTCCATACATTATCCCAATTAAAACACCGGCCATTCATGGCAACATAAACCCCGTGCGGGAGTGCCTGCACAAAAGCAAGTGCACTGCCCAGGTTAAATAATCCATCGGAGCTACCGAACTTATAGGGAATCATTGCACCTGTTAAAACAATGGTTTTGCCCTTTACCAGTTCGGCCAGTTTTTTACCAGTTTCCACCATGGTGTCGGTACCATGGGTAATTAAAATTTTATTGGCTTCTGAATTATTACATCGGTCGGCAATCATTATCCTGTCTGCATCTGTCATATCCAGGCTATCAATCATCATCAGGGTTTCGGTAGTTAAAACCAACCTGCTACGGCCGAGTACCAACATTTCGGGCAAGTGTGTATCCTTAAAAAAAAGTTCACCATTCAGTTCGTTGTATTCTTTATCGAAAGTGCCTCCGGTGATAAAAACTTGTATGGGCATTGCGTAGTTTTTGGGGCTTTAAAGATGCAGTAATTTGAATGGAAAAACCCGTATACCAGCGTTTAAACGTTAAAATAGCCTTCAATGAGGCAAAAACGCTTACCTTCCGCAAAATTCATAAGGCATGACGAACGAACAAATTGAGAAGTTCCTTACTCCGGAACACGTTGGTAAAAATGCAGTGCGCATTAGTTTTAAAACCCGTAATACTATCACAGGCTTATTTATTCAGATGCCTGATTATAACGATCTGAAAGCCAAAAACTTTTGGCGCATAGTACCTGAAAATAACATTGAAGGCTGGAAAAAATCAAAAGATATGAACCTCGCCCGCATCTTTAATGGCCAGGAATTTACAAGGTTAGCAGCTGAAAAAGTTCAGCCCGCTTAATTGTTAAAAAATACGGTAAAAGCTGTAATCTTTGATTACGGCTTTTTTTATGCCCATTCAATTTATGAAAGATTATCTGCTGCCAACAAACTTGAAATTGGCTGATCTTTAAATTTAGAAACTAGATCAAAATTTTCAAGCATCTATCAATAAAAAGTACAGCCATCATGACGGAAAATATAGCCCGGAATCTAAATGCTATGCAATCCCTGGTTTCCGAAAGGCAACAATATTTAGAAAAAATTTACCTCGGCGGAGGTACAAAAGCTATTCTAAAACAGAAGGAGAAGAACAAGCTTACGGCGAGGGAAAGAATTGATTATCTCCGCGACAAAGGCACAGCTTTCACAGAATTAGGTGCATTTGCGGGTTTTAATATGCATGAATCAGAGGGCGGCTGTCCTGCTGGTGGCACCGTTTCCGGTTTGGCAATTGTGAGTGGCCGGCAATGCATGATAATTGCAAACGACCAAACTGTAAAAGCCGGTGCCTGGTTTCCAATAACCGGCAAAAAGAACCTTCGCATGCAGGAAATTGCTATGGAAAACCGTCTGCCGGTTATCTACCTGGTAGATAGTGCGGGGGTTTACCTGCCCTTGCAAGATGAAATATTTCCTGACAAAGAGCATTTCGGCAGGGTATTTCGAAATAATGCCAGGATGAGTGCTATGGGTATCACTCAAATTTCTGCGGTTATGGGTCCATGTGTTGCAGGTGGCGCTTACCTGCCCATCATGAGTGATGAGACGATGATGGTGGAAGGAAACGGCAGTATTTACCTGGCTGGTCCTTACCTGGTTAAAGCTGCCATTGGTGAAGACATCGACAATGAAACCCTTGGCGGGGCTTTTACACATAATGCTATTAGTGGAATTGCTGATTACAGGTTTGAAACTGAAGAAGCCTGTCTTGACCAGGTAAAGAAAATTATGGCGAAACTTGGAAAACCACTCGATGCAGGGTTTAATAGAACACAACCTCTATCGCCGGCGAAAGATCCTGCCGGGCTGTATTCAGTATTCCCCGAAAGCAATGCAAAGCCGTACAATGTAAATGAGATAATAGACCGGCTTGTAGATGGCATTGAAGGTTCCGACAAGAGCTCCTTTGAGCCTTTTAAAAATGATTACGGGAAAACGATTGTTTGCGGTTACGCCCGAATTGATGGTTGGTCAGTTGGTATAATTGCCAACCAGCGGCTGGTGTTGAAGAATGCCAAAGGAGAGATGCAGTTGGGTGGGGTTATTTACAACGATAGCGCTGATAAAGCTGCCCGTTTTATCATGAATTGTAACCAGAAGAAAATTCCGCTGGTGTTTCTGCAAGATGTAACCGGTTTCATGGTTGGTAGCCGAAGCGAGCATTCGGGCATTATTAAAGATGGCGCTAAAATGGTAAACGCGGTTGCTAACTCGGTAGTACCAAAGTTTACAATAATAACAGGTAATAGTTACGGTGCCGGAAATTATGCCATGTGCGGAAAAGCCTATGATCCGCGATTTATTTATGCCTGGCCAACCGCAAAAATTGCGGTAATGGGTGGCGAACAGGCAGCCAAAACCCTGCTTCAAATCCAGGTTGCATCTTTAAAAGCAAAGGGACAATCCATTACTGAGAAGGATGAAAATGAATTACTTAAAACGATAAAAGACCGCTACGCCCAACAAACCACTCCTTACTATGCTGCAGCAAGGCTGTGGGTGGATGAAGTAATTGACCCACTCGAGACAAGGGACAGAATTAGTGCCGGAATTATGGCGGCAAACCAAAGCCCGATTACCCAATCATTTTCAACCGGGGTTTTCCAGGTTTGATCAACGAAAGCTATTTTGGCCAATTTTCCTAATTGGTTATTTAAAGCTGCAGGTTTATTATTGCCGGCTTAACACAACAACAGCCGATTAATTGATATGAGCGAACAGTCAATTGTTACCATGTATACCGATGGCAGCAGTCGTGGCAATCCCGGCCGGGGAGGTTACGGTGTAATATTGATGGCGGGAAATCACCGAAAAGAATTATCTGCCGGCTACAGGCTTACTACCAACAACCGCATGGAACTAATGGCAGTTGTAAAGGGCTTAGAGGCATTGAAAAAGGCAGGTACGGTGGTTCAAATCTATAGCGACAGCCAGTACGTAGTAAACTCGGTAGAGAAAGGTTGGTTGCTGGGCTGGATTAAAAGCGATTTTAAAGGTGGCAAAAAGAACAAAGATCTGTGGCTGGAATATTACCGGCTTGCCAGGCAACACCAGGTAAAATTCTTTTGGGTGAGAGGTCATTCAACTAATCCATACAATAACCGTTGCGATATATTGGCTACCGAAGCCGCGGATGGGGGAAACTTACTGGTGGATGAAGGATACGAACAGATGGCTGATGGCTGATTCAGCGGTGTCACAGACACAAAGCATAAACCTGCGAAGTCAGGAGACTTTGCAGAGCGAATATGAACGATACGAAAAGGAAATTTTATGATGTCTGATGTCTGATCTGTGATTTACAACACTTTTGCTATGTTTTAAAATAAATAGAATAGCCAGCCATATGCGTAGGATACGCATAGCTCCCATTTATGAAAACTGTTGCACCGGAGCGCAACGGATGGGCAGTAGTAGCTGGCCTTGCGCTTAGCCTAGTGTGTGTGGTGGCCACTACTACAGACAGCCGGACCCGCCCTGCCGCCGCGGTTG
>JAZKGP010000037.1:0-4371 GCA_040385845.1 Bacteroidota bacterium
ATTCATGGCAGGGCTGTTTGCAACAAATGGTACGATACCAACAGCTTCATAGTTACAGGCTTTCAGGCCGCCTATCCATAGCAACACGATTACCAGTGCAATACGTGTTAGATGAATACCTGTATTTTGAAGCGATGCCGCATACCTGAAAAATTGTTCCATGCTATAACTTTTATTATTATTCACAGACCGCCGGAATACTCAATGAATTTCTTTTTTAAGAAATTTAATATTCTTTCTGCGATAAACTAAAACCTGAATTTGAACTACAAAACTACTATGCAGATCGCCCTGTTACCTTGCTTTTGGGCAAGAAATGATCTTGATAAAAGTCAACAAAGAGGTTTGGAATGCAGGAATCTTGATTTATGCAAAGCCCGCTGGCCCCATTCTCCGGCAAGCGGGTAAACTGCCAGGCTATATTATTGAACTACTAAATGTTTTAACGAAAAGGAGACCTTTAGTGGCCCAGGCCATTCGGATTTGAACCGGAAGTGCAAAGGAGAACAGGCCCTGCTACCATTCAGAATACAAGTTTAGAGGAAAGCAGCGTTTTTATAGCAGGAAGAATGCATCGAAAATTTTTTACCTGGTACTATATCTTTGATTTCGCTTCCAGCGCGATAGGAACAACATCAGTAAGTACCAGTGATTTCACCATACCTGATACGGTGGTTTTATATTTTAAAAAATGCGTAGTTAAGATATGCGATTGATAGGCCGGTACATCTGCATATATTTCAAATACAGTTACATGGGTGGGCCGCTCTTTGTGATATACTGCATATAATGTCAACACGCCCGGCTCCTTAGCAACAGCCGCTTCAGCATGCTCTTTAAGGGCAGTCTTGTAATTATTGAGTTGCAAACTATCTACCACGATGGTTGCAATTCTTACATAGGGCCTGGTTTCCTGCGCAAATGTTTTATTGAATGATGAAGCAAGAAGACCGGTAACAATAAAGAAAAATAGATAATGAAATACAAGTTTGCCTTTTTTCATTTTTTCTTATTTAAATTAGAACTTTATACCTGGTTAATACATACCATTTTTTTGGTTGCATTTATAACAGGTATAAAGTAAAATTAAGACTACAAAAATAAAAAGCTTATATGAACATCATTAGCGTTTATGCGATAACTTTTGAAGGTCGGCTATTACCACCTAATTGAAACTTTACTACCGGGAATTGGTGATTTGCAAACCAGTAAAATACCCTTCGGTTCCAATGTCCACCCAAAGCCCTATCCCACCTTTTGCATCCGCTCCAAGCTTCAGGTCATTCACGATCAACGATGGTTGCTTATTATTATCGAGGTAGAGTTTTGCCTGTGTACCTTTCACTTCAATCCTCATCGTAATCCATTTTTCCATTTCCATATCTGAATAAGATTCGTACCGCTCCGGTGCTTCTTTTCGAAGGCGGTCAAATTTAAAATCCGGGTAGGAATAATATTGAATGGAATGATTTCGCCTAACCTGGTCATCTGCTCTTGCATTGGTGGGACGCAGATAAATACTTTCATAGTTTGTATTGCTGTCGTTAATTCGAAAAGCGATTCCAATAAACCCTCTTGCAAATGCCGGTGCGTTTTTCAGCAACTTACTTTGCACCTTTATTTCTATTGTTCCATTTGAAAAATCGACTCCTTTGATTTTTACAAAAGTTGGTTCATCCACTTCTTTTAAACTTGAATCTTTAACTACTTTAATTACTTCAACGCCTCCCAATTTTTCGGCCCGCATAAAAACATTAACTGGTTGCAACATGTTTTTTTCAAGCTTAATTGCTTGTGAATTCACATTTGAAATATTGAAAAACAAAACGGCGATAGCAGGCAGAATGTAGTTCGTCATCGGGATAAATGTTTAGGATATCAGTGCTTTAAAAAAGGTATCATACTTGCCCATACCGCTGCAAAGTTTACAAGGAATACCGGGTGTGGTGCATTGGGAATAATACTAAGCTGGCTATTCGGGATCATCTGGTAAGCAGCTATTACCGTTGCCAGCGGCGCATTCATATCCCGTTCGCCCGACATTACCAGTACCGGGCACTGAATACTGGCAAATAACTTTTTACTTGCCGTCATCTGATTATAAAATAAAGCCATATTTGACCAATATTCCTGGAGTCTTGCTGGCTCGGGCATTAGTGATAATTGTTGTTTTAAATACGGGCTATCGAGTTTAAACATCACCGCAGTATCTAAAATAACCTGGCGAAGACCCGGCACCTGTTCGCCGGCACCAATTGCAATTAACTTTTTAACTGTTGCCGGGTACATGCCTGCAATTTTATAACCTGTGTAAGCCCCGTCGCTAAAGCCCAAAAGTATAACACTGTCTTCTGTAACTGCATTCACTACGGCCATTACATCGTTGGCTCTTTGCTCATAGGTAACAGGCGACGAACCTATTCCTGATTTGCCATGCCCCCGGGTCGAGATTGCAATTACCTGGTACCTTTTTGAGAGGCTGTCGATGAACTGGAACATCTCAAACGTGGAACCCACGCCACCACCATGCAGTATAACCAGGGGTTCACCTTTTCCGTATAATTCATAATAAATAGATGCATCACCTGCGTTTGCATAATGCCCGGCTTTTGGATTTGCACCGTACGGTATTTTATCGGCTGATGGCGGGGTGGATTGCATAAAATGCCGCAGCACTTTAGGTGATTGTGCCAGGCAACAGCAATGCAGGAAGCAAAAAGTAAAGAGAGAAAATAGTATTGATTTCATCTAAAATATTTGTTGTGTAAAAGAAAAAGCATGCCACTATATACTGTAATACGTTTGAAACATTTATGGTATCGCAAGCACTTTTCCCTTACCTTTTTATAGCAGAACAATTTATTACTTTTTAAATAATCCGGCCCCCAGGTCAGAACCCAATGTACCCGGTTTAATATGCAGGTATAATTTGCTTGCCTGGTCATCTACCATCTCTAATTTGCCTTGTTTTTTTAAGATCACATCTTTATAGATTTTTATTTTTCCCGGGTTTGCTTTTTCTCCAAATCCATGCGCTCCTCCTCCTTTGTTGACCAATGAATTGTAACCAACTATTATTGAGTTCTCAATGCTGTAGGATAACTTTTCATCTTTATCCAGCAACCAAAGTACATTAGCATTACTGATAACATTGTTGTAGAATTTAAAATCGTCTGTGGCGGCCCAGGTCCATACGATACCACCATAACTATCGATGATTATATTGTGATGGAATGAGGAGTTAGTTGCCGGACTATTCCACATTACTACGGCGTCTTTTACACCATAGAATAAACAATGGTCTACTACCAAATTTTTACCGTTCGCCAAAACACCGAGGTGATTTGGTATGGCATATTTGTTCCCAATAAACAAACATTGCGTAACCCGGAGATCTTCCAAATTTTTTCCCTCCCAAACAATGGGGTAATTCCGAACTAAAATTCCTGGAGAGGGATTTTCATGAACCGGCTCGCCTAGTATTCTAAGCCCCTGGATGGTTACATGGCTATTTTGTATGAGTATACCAAAGTTTTGTGCGCCTGTTATTTCGTTCTTATCATTTTTTTCATCGGCAAACTGCATCGTTGAAATGAGCACAGGCATATCTGCAGGATTCCAGTTTGAATCATCGGGCAAAACCTCTGCACGAATGGTTAACCTTTCTTCTTTTGTAAATACCCAATTTACCGGGTTAAAATCAACTGTTTCTGCTAAACCATAAACACCCCTGGAAATATATATCGTAACCGGTCCTTTTCCTTTTGTGCTGTTAAGTCTTTTTGCTGCTTCATTTAATGTTTGCAGTGGGCTACTTTTCGTTCCGTCATTATTATTTTTTCCCGTGCTTGCGTTTATATAAATCGTACTGTCAGCAGATAACCGGGTTGTTAGTTGTTTGTCCTGGGCCCTGGTTAACATAGAAAAATTAGCGAGTATACACAGCAGGATGGTTACAGATTTCAACTTTCGTTTATTATTATGCATTAATTAAGTTTTACTATACTGGTGTAATTTTTTTATGGAAAATAGCTGCTGGTATAACGGATACTTTAACTGGTATCAATTATTCAATCCAATTTGTTTTGCATACGTCTGGTTATCCCAAAACAGATGTTCTTCGATCATCACACCATTTTCCCAGATGCCTACCGTGGCCATCGGCATTTTAAAAGCTTTGCCTGTAGGTTGAATAAATCTACCGTCTCCAATAGGCATTGGTTTGGTAAAAGTGCCTTCAAAAACACCTGTAACTGCGGTATAATTGCCAGAACCAAATTTGATCGGATGTTCTTTAATCCTGGTATCGGGTGCATGTATAAATAGTTTCTTCATATCCTCTAAATGAATATCAAGACCTTCGGTAACATG
>JAZKGP010000038.1:0-40642 GCA_040385845.1 Bacteroidota bacterium
TAGAAGGCGTATGGCGTATTTGTTTGGACCAGGGTTCGACTCCCTGCAGCTCCACCCCGTTCAGAAGAAGAAAGTTCCCGTGAGATGAAAATTTCACGGGAACTTTTGTTTTTAGACGTCCTTTTTACTCCACCAGCGTCTACTGGCACCTAAACATTCCGGCTTTGCCAAGCCCAATTTTAAACGCCCAATCCCTATTGCTCCTTTCAACTCCTTATTTGCTCAATTCCCCATCGCCCAATTCTTTTATTTCTAATTCCCTGGTTTTTAATTCCCTAATTCCTGGATTCCTAATTCCTTACCGAATTTCTTACCTCTCAAAATTGTCCCTCCCTATTGATCAGTTGATTTAATTTGCGACAAGAAATTTAAGTCTCACGAAATTTGTCTACTTATTCCTGTCATCTTGCGTGAACAGCGGCAGAATGCCTGAAGTGTAAATGCTTTTCTAGTTAATACTGAAATGATGCGTTTTGTTTTTTTGACTGCTTTGCTCCTGGGATCGTTTTCTCTTTTTGCACAAAGTGAGCATTATAATTTCTACAAACTCGACAATTATAACGGGCTTTCGCATAACCAGGTCAATGCCATTTTAAAAGACCAGGATGGCTTTTTATGGTTTGGCACTATGTCAGGCCTGAACCGCTATGACGGAAATTCCTGCAGGATATTTCGTAAAAATTACAATGACAGCTCTTCACTGCCTGATAACAGTATTCGGTCGCTCTATGAACTTCCAGATGGAAAGATCTGGGTATCAACACTGGGTGGTACCTCTATTTATAATTCGCGTACCGAAAAATTTGATCCTGGTTATAATGGCTACCTGCAATCCCTGGGCCTGCCTGCCGGTACGATTACCACGGTCGTAAAAGGAAACAACGGCAGGTATTGGTTTCTTTATGAAAATCTTGATCTATACTTATACCAGGGTACCGGCAAAAAGGCAACTGCTTCAAGGCAGAATCCTTTCTTTAATAGTTCTGAGAGCATTGCTTCCGTACAAGAAACGAAAGACGGGAAATTATGGATAGTATACCAGGATGGATTGTTACAGGAGTATGAGATAAATAAAAGCACTATCATTTTTAGCAGCACCGCATTGCAAAGCCTCAATAAAGCTAACAATGCATATAACCTTTTTATAGATAACGATGGCGATGTGTGGGCCTGGGCCGTCAATAATGGTCTTTTTCTTTTTCAGCCACGGGATAACTCCCTCAAACAGTTTAACGAAAATTCATTTCCTGCCAGGCTTAACACAAACCTGGTAACCGGGGTCGTGCAGGATAACAATGGTTTGATTTGGGTGGCTACCGACCATGGGGGTGTAAACCTGGTCGATAAAAAAAACAACTTCAGGACCAGTTATCTTCTTAATGACCCGAAAAATCCCCGCACGCTTAGCCAAAACACCTTAATAGGATTGTATAAAGATGATAACGGGATTATCTGGCTCGGAACCCATAAACACGGCGTTAACTATTTAAACAGTAACATGGTGCGGTTCCCGCTGTACCGCCACGAGGAATCGAATGCAGCAAGCCTACCTTATGACGATATAAACAGGTTTGTTGAAGATAAATCCGGTAATCTCTGGATTGGGACCAACGGAGGGGGATTGATTTTTTTTGACAGGAAGCAAAATACATTTAAACAATACCTGCACGACCCGAACAATAAAAGCAGCCTGAGCAATAACGTTATTGTAAGCTTGTGTGTAGATCATGAGAATATTCTCTGGATAGGAACCTTTTTTGGCGGCCTTAACCGATTTGACGGAAAAAACTTTAAACATTACAGGCATAGCGATAGCGATTCTACCAGTTTGGCTAGTGATAATGTGTGGGAAATATTCGAGGACCGGGAGCAGCATTTGTGGATTGGTACACTAGGGGGCGGTTTGGATTCATTAAAAAGGGAAACAAACCAGTTTAAACATATTCAATACAAGGGAAAACTGAAAGACCCGGGCCCGTTCAACTATATATCTTCCATTCTGCAGGATAAAAGAGGAAATGTATGGGTGGGTACAACCGGTGGTATCGCTGTCTTTGAAAAAGGTAATGCTACCACCGTTTTTTATCAAAGTTCAAAAGACAAAAATACTTTGAGCAATAACACTGTTAATTGTCTTTTTGAAGACAGCAGGGGAAGAATTTGGGCAGGTACCCGGGAGGGATTGAATTTGTTCGATGAGCAGTCAAAACAATTCCAGGCGTTCACTACAGCCGATGGCCTTCCCGATGATATGATATTGAATGTTCTTGAAGATAACCACCAGGCGCTTTGGATATCCACGCCAAACGGACTATGTAATGCCATTCCTAAACAAGGTAAAGCTGGCCTTGTTTTTTCTATTATTAGATACGACGAGACGAACAATTTGCAGTACCGTGAATTCAATGACTTTGCAGCACTTAAAACCCGTGCGGGAGAACTGATCTTTGGTGGTCCTTCAGGGTTTAATATTATTAATCCCGGTAAAATTCTACATCCTGTTTATCGGCCTAAAATTGTTTTCACCGGTTTGCAAATTTTAAACAATACCGTTGAGCCGGGTGAATTGGTCAATAATCGTGTACTGCTGCCTCAGTCCTTACCGGGGTTACAAAGTATTGGATTAAAATACAAGGAAAATGTTTTTTCGATAGAGTTCGCTTCACTCGATTTTGGTCAAAGTGCCCGCAGTAAATGTGCTTATATGCTGGAAGGTTTTAACCCGGGCTGGTTGTATGCAGATGGCAGCCAGCGACGGGTCACTTATACAAACCTCAATCCCGGCCACTATACGCTGAAGGTAAAAGTGCTTGGCGTGGATGGAGTATGGAGTGATATAAAAGCGTTGCAGATCAATATTGAACCACCTTTTTGGCGAACCACCATTGCCTATCTTATTTATGCATTGATCTTGGGCGGATTGTTTTTGCTGGCAAGGCGCATTACACTCGACAGAATTCACATGCGTTACGAAGTGCAGCAACAACGCAATGAAGCAGAACGAGCGCATTCGCTGGAACAGCTAAAAACGAAGTTTTTTACCAATGTAAGTCATGAGTTTCGTACGCCTTTAAGCCTCGTCATTTCTCCGTTAGACAAAATCATTAAACAAACCACTGACGAAGAACAGAAAAGGCAATTAAATCTTGTGCAACGTAATGCCAAACGATTACTAAGCCTGGTAAACCAATTGCTCGATTTCAGGAAAATGGAAGTGCAGGAAATACAATTGCATCCTGCCATTGGCGACATTATAGGGTTTAGTAAAGACATCTGTAACTCGTTTATGGATATCGCCGAAAAGAAGCATATACAATTTTCATTCTCATCTGGCATTGACAGCCTTGAAATTTATTTTGATAAGGATAAGTTAGAAAAGATCTTATTTAACCTGCTTTCCAATGCTTTTAAATATACGCATGACAATGGCGTGGTGAGCGTAACCCTGGCCTATAATCCTCCTGCAAATAACGGGGACGAAGGCACCCTGGCGATCGAAATAAAAGATAATGGTATAGGCATTCCTGCCGGTATGCAGGAAAAGATTTTTGAACGGTTCTTTCAGACCGATGTCCCTCAAAGCATGGTGAACCAGGGAACCGGTATTGGCCTTGCCATTACAAAAGAGTTTGTGAGGTTGCATAAGGGCGTTATTACCGTAGAAAGCGAACCGGAACAGGGCACTTGTTTTACCGTTTTACTTCCGGCAAAAAAGATCTATGAGCCCCCGGCCCGAACTGAAATCAGCCAGGGGCCAACAGAAGCCGAAGTGGAGCTAACGATAACTGCGGAAACGCAAAAAAGCGGGAGGAAGAAAACAATACTGGTGGTGGAGGACAATGAAGACATCCGCTTTTATTTAAAAGATAACCTGAAAGGGCTGTATAAAGTAGAAGAAGCAACCAATGGTAAAGAAGGCTGGGAGAAAGTAAAGCAATTGTATCCCGACCTGGTGGTAAGCGACATTATGATGCCTTTGATGGATGGCGTTCAACTGGCCCGGAAAATTAAAACCGAAACTCAAACGGCCCATATTCCCGTCATATTGCTTACAGCTATGGGAAGCGAGGAAAAACAATTGGAAGGCTTAAAGGCAGGTGTAAACGATTATATCACCAAGCCTTTTACATTTGAAATCCTGGCATCCCGCATCCGGAACCTGCTGGTTCAGCAGGAGTTACTGCAAAAAAGATTTCAAAAACAAATTGACATCAACCCGGCCGAAGTAACCATCACCTCGGTGGACGAAAAATTCCTGGAACAGGCATTGGAGATTGTTGAAAAAAACATGGATAATGATGCGTTTTCAGTCGAGGATTTCAGCCGTGACATGTATATGAACCGTGCCACCCTATATAGAAAGATAATGTCGCTGACCGGCAAGGCACCAGCAGATTTTATTCGTTTAATCCGGATGAAAAGAGCAGCCCGGTTGCTGGCGAAAAGCGGTATGTCGATTTCCGAAGTTGCCTACGAAGTTGGGTTCAAGGACCCTAAATACTTCTCGAAAGCTTTTAAAGAAACATTTGGCGTACTACCCTCAAAGTATGTTGCGGATAAGAAGGAGAACGATGTTTGAAGACTGTTATGTGAATTATGGCTTTTAGCAATTTATAAACCCCCAGGGTATCTTATAAATTAAGTCATTGTCAGAATGACAGCTTTCTTTATTAAGCATTGATAAGTGCACTTTGTTTAAAAAGGCGCTAAACAAAACGGGAAATACACCCGAAAGTTTTTTGCTATATACAACCTGCATTGAAAAACACCTGTTTGCACCATAAATACCCCTAATCTGCACCCTCAGTCCTCCTGACTCCGGCAGGTCAAAGGCAATTTTACAGCATTCTTTCAAGCGAAAGATGCCTGTATATGAAACAACGACCACTGCTTCTCATCCTCCCCTATTTTTCCTTTAGTAATGTCTTATTGGCAGCGCCTCCATCTTTTTTCCAAACAAAGGGTTATGTAAGAAGTGGGCAAAAAATTACTGCTGATGACTTTAATAAACTGTTGCCAGCTTTCGTAGCTGCAAGTTCCATAATTCCTTTCGGGCCAGCATCGCAAACCAAAACAGCCTGCACCATCACGCTTAACAATTTCAGCAGCGCAGTTACTTCCTTCCATTTACATGGAGTTAAAGAATCGAATTACAATGCTGAAATAAGGGCAGGTGCTGCCGTAGCTATAACATTCAACGAAGCTACCAGGACAATTACGGCTGATGGTTAGGAAGGATCTCTATACCCATAAAAATTATTGCCAAAAATTTAATCAAATCAAACTGTCAAATATGCAACCAACTAAAACGATTCGCTTCCTGTCATTACTGCTTTGGGGGATCATCATTTCCCTTGCAGGCACCACCGCTTATGCGCAAACCTCCCGGGTTAGCGGTACGGTTATTATTGAACGCACATCGGCCCCAGCTGTTGGAGCCACCATCACTGTCAAAAACACCAAGGTTTTCACAATTGCCGATCAAACCGGAAAATTCACTATTGAAGCGGTATCCGGCAATGTTCTTACCATTACCATGATAGGACATGACAAAAAAGAAGTAGTTATCGGTAAAAACACCGGCGACATTTTAGTAAAACTGACTGAAAACAAGGCACAGTTAGACGATGTGGTAATAATTGGATATGGAAAAGCAAAACGGAAAGATGTTACCGGATCTATATCCTCTGTTAGTGGCGAAGAGCTCCGCAGAACACAACCTGCAACCTTTGACCAGGCTTTACAGGGTAAAGTGGCGGGTGTATCGGTGCAGCAAATCTCAGGGCAACCCGGTGGCGGTGTATCTATTCAGATACACGGTATATCTTCCATTAGTGGCTCTAATTCGCCATTGTATGTTATTGATGGTGTTATTATTCCACCAACAAACGATCCTGGAAATGGCTCCAACCCACTCAATGCCATCAACCCTTCCGAAATTGAATCTATCGACGTACTAAAAGACGCTTCCGCCACTGCCATTTATGGCTCGCAGGCAACCAATGGTGTTATAGTAATTACTACTAAAAGGGGCAGCGTAGCACCTCCGCAGATATCGTACGACGGATATTATGGGGTTCAGAAGCTACCTAAAAAGCTTCCAACTGTGAATTTGCAACAGCTTGCGTCACTTATTAACGATAGGGCAGTTGTGTGGGGTTTTGATACGAGGCCTGAATTTGCCAATCCAAAATATTTGGGCAGAGGTACGGATTGGCAAAGTGAATTGTTCCGCACCGCACCCATGCAAAATCATTCGGTTACCATAAATGGCGGCGATCCCAGAACTCAATACCTATTTTCCCTTGCGTATTTTAACCAGGAAGGTATTGCGCTTGGCTCTGATTTTAAGCGATATTCCGTTCGGTTGAATTTGGACAATAAAACAACCAATTGGCTAAACATAGGCACAAGCCTTCAGTTAGCGAATGTTGCTGAAAATGTAAATAGCTCTGCTTCATCGGTTATTGGCAGTGCTTTATGGTTAACGCCTAATGTTCCTGTAAAAAATGTTGATGGCACCTGGGGGGGCGTTACTAATAATGACGGATGGGTACAGCCCGTGGTAAACCCGGTTGCCATGGCGCTTATTAATAAGAATATGAATTACAGGTACCAGCTATTTGGTAATGCGTATGCCGAAATAAAATTTAGTAACCAGTTATCGTTGAGAAGCGAAGTTTCAGGCAATTTTGATTTTTCTTCAAATGCAGCCTTTCAGCCACAAACTACTTTTGGTAAATACACAACTCCAAATCCAACTTCGTCTTCGTATAGCTCGGGACAAAATATTTATACCGTCGTACGAAACTATCTTACTTATAATAAGAATTTCGGTAGTAAAAATAATCTTAATGTATTTGTTGGGCACGAGGCTAATTTGAGTAAATCTTCCAATGTTTTTGCAAGCCGGTCAGATTTTCCGTCTACTAATGTGCAATCTATTTCCAGCGGCGATCCGTCTACTGCAAAAAATGGTGGCAGTTATGGCCAGGGCGCTTCAGAGTCTCTCTTTGGACGTATTAATTTTAACTGGTTAGACAGGTACTTATTTACAGTAAACCTGCGTAGCGATGGTTCCGATAAATTTCCCGCAGATAACCGTTGGGCAGGTTCAAGTTCCGGTGCATTTGCATGGAAGATAAACAACGAGAAGTTTTTGCAAGTTGTAAAAGGTGTTAATGAATTAAAGTTGCGTCTTGGCTATGGTTTAACCAATAACCAGGGTATTCCTCAAAACACTTATGTTACACAGCTTACAACGATTGCTAATGGCTTGTCGGGTACAGCACAGTTTCAATCCAATTTGCCCAATCCCAATGTAAAATGGGAACAAACGAAAAATGGCAACATCGGATTAGATGGTGCCTTCTTTGACTGGAGATTAAATTTTTCAGTAGATGTTTATGATCGTAAAACCGATGGGCTGTTATTAAAAGTACCATTCCCTGCCTATTCCGGTACTACCGCTGGTTGGTCTCCGGGTGCCATGCAGGCTCCTTACGTAAATGTTGGCTCTATGAGCAATCGAGGAATTGATACCAGGGTAGGAATCACCAATATCAGGAACAAAAATTTCTCATGGAAAACGGATATCACCGTATCGCATAATACTAATAAAGTATTGAAATTAGGTACAGGAGGCGATGATGCCAGCCTTGTTTCGGGAAACTCAAAAACGGTAGTAGGCCAACCTATTGGTTCATTTTATGGTTATATCCATGATGGCATATTTGCTACTGCAGATGATTTTAAAAACCATGCGTTGCCGGCCGACCAATCAGGAACACCCCGCACCATTGCAAATGCAGGTGGTGGTATATGGTATGGCGACCGAATGTTTAAAGACTTAAACGGCGATGGTATTATTGATACAAGAGACCAAACTTTCTTAGGTACACCACAGCCAAAACTCCAGTTTGGTTTTAATAACTCACTTAATTATAAAGGCTTTGATTTCAACATTTTCTTTAGTGGAAACCTTGGCAACAAAGTGTATAATCAATTGCCGGTTAACCAACTGAACCCTTTAAATAATACCAACTATTTTACCGGGGTTTTAAATTATGCAAAGACTGTTTTAGTTGACCCTGCCGGTGACAGAAATGATGTAAATAATGTATATGTTACCAACCCCAATACTACCATTATAAGCCTTAGAAACGACAACACAAATGAAAATGGGCGCTTTACAAATTTGTTTTTAGAAGATGCCTCATTTATCCGTTGTAAAAACATTACCCTGGGATATAATTTGCCTCAAAATATATTGGCGAAGGCACATATCTCTTCTTTAAGGGTATATGCTAATGTATCTAATGCATTTACCATAACAAAATATACAGGTATGGATCCTGAAGTCGGTTCCTGGAATCCACTTCAGGCTGGTTATGATGGCGGGTATTATCCTCAATCAAGAGTATTCTCCGTTGGTGTAAATGTTAAATTAACAAAGTAATTAAAAAAGATATATCAATATGAAATCAATCAATAAACTATTCATCCTTTTGCTATTGCTTGTGGCAGTAGCCGGATGTAAAAAGAGTTTTCTCGAACGCCCTTCGCAATCGCAAATTGCTTCCAATAATTTTTATCAGTCTGCTAAAGAAATGAGATTGGCTACTGCCAGCCTTTACGGGGGGCCTTCCGTTTGGCAATGGCATAGTGATGGTCTTTTACAATTTGGTGATGTTTTAAGTGGCAACGGAACTACCGGTCAATACCAGGGTACTGATAATAATGAACTATTTGCAGTAAACCTTTCAGCTTCTAACGGTTATGTGAAAAATGCATGGACAGGATTATACATCCTTATTGGCCAATGCAACAATACTATCCTCGGCATTCAACAATATGCCCCGGCTTCGGTTCCAGAAACAGATAAGAATGCGGCGATAGCCGAAGCAATGTTTATACGGGCATATGCTTATTTCAATTTGGTTTTGCATTGGGGCGCCGTTCCTATTGTGGAAGACAACAGCAAGCTCATTGATCAGCCCCTGCTGAACCGCATTATAGTAGCGGATGTATACAAATTTGTAACGAACGATCTCACTTATGCAGTACAAAATTTACCTGCTACTGATGTTGCCGGAAGAGTAACTACATGGTCAGCACAAGGTATGCTGAGCAAAGTTTATTTAACTATGGCAGGCTTAGGGGGTACGGGTACACGCAACCAGGCTTATTTGGACAGTGCCAAAAAATATGCAGGAAATGTTTGCATCAATAGTGGTAAGACATTATTCCCGAATTATTATGACCTTTTTAAAGCACAAAACAATGATGTTCCGGAAGTTTTATTTGCTTTTCAATGGGCGGCTGGCACCGGGTACGGCGGTGGTAATACGTTTAATAACTATGCACCAACCAACAATATTATGCCCAAAAAAGGTGGAGCATGGGCTTCTATGAAACCTACGTATGATTTGTATTTATCGTATTCCAATCAAGATACGATAAGACGAAAAGCCACCTTTATGGTCAAGGGCGATTATTTCCCTGAATTGGATGCTGCGAATGGTGGTTACAAGGCTACCGGGTCAAGTATGAAAAAACACGTTATTGGCAACGATGTAGATAACAGTTCGCCGCTTATGGATCTATGGTCATCGCCTGAACATGATGCTGCTTTAAGGTTAGCCGATGTGTATTTAATATATGCCGAAGCTATTATGGGAAACAATACAACCACTTCAGATCCCGACGCCTTATTGTATTACAACAAAGTGCGTACCCGCGCAGGGCTTGAACCTCTTTCAACTATAACGCTTGATACGCTTCTTAATGAAAGAAGAATTGAGCTTGCTTTTGAAGGACAATATTGGGGGGATATGGTAAGGCTTTTTTATTGGAAGCCGGCAAAAGCCTTGTCTATTATTAATGCGCAAAACCGTGCTTTTTTCAATTATGAAGCAGGAGTTGCTACACCTGATGCCAATGGTCCGGTAGTAAGTGTGCTTCCGGCAACAGCGAGCTCATTTACATTGCAAATACCAGCAACGGAGTTAACAGCAAATCCAAAATTGGCAGAAGCACCGGTAAAGTATTACTAATTCAATGTTCTTAATAAAAGAAGAACTTAAAATAAAATATTATGAATAAAATATATAAAATAAATGACGGCTTTCTTTTTTTCAGCATAACGATGGCGTTGATACTTGTAATGACTGCCTGCAAAAAAAACATCGAGCAAAATCCTGTAATTACCGGGGTTATTAACTATGCCGCGTCGCCTGACGATACCGCTGTACAAACGGTTGCTGCCGGGCAATGGGTAGTATTACAAGGAAGAAACCTGGCTGGAGTTTCGCAAGTTACTTTTAACGGTGTACCTGCAAGTATTAATTCCGCATTGGGTACTGACAATAGTATAGTGATACAAATTCCTTCTATTGTGTGGCAGTCTGTGCCAAAAGATCAATGGAATGTAATAACCGCAGTTAATGCCAGTGGTGTGACTTCTTTCGAAATCAAAATCGTTGACGCTCCTTTAATTACTCATATTAGAAATTACGAAGCGGCTCCAAATGATACAATTGTCAATTTTGTAGCACCTGGTCAGCACATTAATTTAATTGGATTTAATCTCGCCGGCGCTGATAGCATAAGTTTTCAAGGCATAAAAGCTGATTTAAAGGGCGTTGTTTATACTGATTCAAGTGTTATCGTGAAAGTTCCAAATGATTTTACAGGTGCCGATGCTTCGCTGGCAAATAAGATTACCTATACTACCAAAATTGGAAACCAGGTATTCTACATTCCAATTGTTGATCCGGCTATTCTTAAATTATACGCAAATCCGCTATTTACGTTCCTTACCGGAGGTATTGGTAATAAAAAAACGTGGGTGCTTGATCTGGATCCCGCCACAGCGAATTCAAAGAAATTCATGGGACCGATATGGTGGGCTGGTTTAGATCTGGGTTGGGAAAAGCAATGCGGTCCAGGTGGTAGTTGCTGGACTTACGAAGCTTCGTATCAAAGCTGGTTTCCTGCGGCAAAAGACTACGGTACCATGACTTTTCAACTTAAAGGCAACGTCGTTGTCGAACCTGCCTTAACGGTGATTCAAAAGAACGCGGACGCTGCAAAAAATGGCACTTTTACTGGTGGCTTCTTTATGGATATCAATGCAAAGACGATATCCTTCATCGATGTTGTGCCTCTTAATTTTGGCTGGCAGTATGTTTTCACAAAGGCTTATATCATTAGCCTTACCGCTGATGGTATGCAACTTGGTTTTAAGGATCCCGTCAAATCGGAATATGCAGTTCATAATTATGTTCCAAAGTAAAAAGGAGTACGAATTATAATAGCATTTTATGGTGGCTTTGATAATTTCAGAGTAGTAAAAATAAAATAAGTATTTATAGCATAGCAGTTTTAGTGATTGGTAAAACAGCCTGTTTCTACAGGTTGTTTTTTAAAACTTTTTTACTCCATGCAGCTGCCATGTTTTATTCATCAAAAATGGCAAACCGGCCTGTCAACGGCCGTTGAATTTCCGGTGACTTTCTTATCCAAAAAAATAACACGAAATGATTATAGATAAACAGCAAATATTTTCTGAAATAAAAAATAGTAAATGTTCCCCTGTGATAGTAGGATTTATAATAGCGATATTGTCGCTTATATCCTGTAGAAAAAAGGATGGTGTTGCGGCTGAATTATCGGTTTCTCCCTCTTCTATTATTTTTCCGGCCGAAGGTGGGGCATCAGGTATCACAATCGCTTCTAATGCAGCATGGACTGTCAATAATCCACTTTCATCCTGGTTGCAAACAGATAAAAAAACAGGCAGCAGCGGCAGCACTACCATCCAGGTAAAAACTTTAAGCGAAAATGGTACAGGAGCAAGCCGCTCAGGCTATGTGGATATAACGGCATCAAATGGCCAGAACAGGCGGGTAAAGGTTACCCAGGCACCTTCACTCTACCCCTCTTACAACACAAGCCCCAAAGCACCCGATGGTACCGGAATGAGCAGTACTGCCGTGCAACTGGCGGCAAAAATGCGCACAGGGATGGGAATAAACTTTGGCAATACCATGGAGTCACCAAACGAAGGTGATTGGCAGAATAGTAAGTTGACCGAGTCGTATGTGAAGTATATAAAACAATCAGGTTTCACTGCTGTACGGCTTCCATGCAACTGGGTTTGGACTCATTTAAGCGACCGGAGCAAAGCAACAATTGACCCTGCATGGCTTGCGCGGGTGAAAGAAGTGGTTGGATGGTGTGTGGCTAATGATTTGTATGTAATACTGAATTCTCACGATAGTCCCAATGCCAATGCATTTAAGCAAGATTCTGTTAATGCGATGCAAAAGGCGATTTGGGAGCAGATTGCTACCACCATGCGGGATTTTGATGAGCATCTTATTTTTGCCGGCTTGAATGAACCTCCGGCTGATAATGCCGCGCAGATGGCCATATTGAACAGTTACCATGAAACTTTCATCAAGGCAGTCCGCTCTACCGGGGGGAGGAACAGCACCCGGGTGCTGGTTGTGCAGGGGCCGACCACTGACAGTTATAAAACTTCAGATCTGATGACTACTATGCCTCACGACCCGGTACCTAATCGTATGATGCTTGAGGTACATAGCTACACGCCTTCTACATTTACCATACTAACCGATGGAGATGTAAGTTGGGGCAAGATGGTTTATTACTGGGGCACCGGGAATCATTCTACTATTGAGCCGGACCGCAACGCCACCTACGGAGAAGAGAGCTCGCTCGTTACTGAATACGGAAAGTTGAAAAAATTTGTTGATAATGGTATCCCTGTTGTTCTGGGTGAATATGCAGCCTGGAGGAGGAATGCCATCAACAACAGCAATTATCTTCCTAAGGATTTGGCTATGCACAACAAGTCTGTAAATGACTGGACAACTTTTTCGACCAAAACTATGAGAGCGAATGGTCTTATGCCGTTCTATTGGGAGATAGGTTTTATGTTAGACAGAAAAAACAATGTGGTAAAAGACCAGCCTATGTATGATGCCGTTAAAGAAGGATATAAGTAAAAAGTAAAGTCAATTATCGCATAAGGTTATTCCTTCCCTGGATTGGTTAAGCGTTCGCAAGTCCGGGGAAGGACATATTCAAAGAAACATCGACCATACTTTTTCGACTACATGATCAAAGCTTTTTTATCCTGCGTTTCCCTTTTGAGTTGCCTGTTATTTTCAAATAATGTTCACGCACAACAGGCAACCAATCCAATCATTTTTGCTGATGTTCCGGATATGTCGATGATGCGTGTGGGCGACACTTATTACATGAGCAGTACCACCATGCATATGAGCCCAGGAGTGCCGATTATGAAGTCGAAGGATCTTGTAAACTGGCAGCTAATAAGCTATGCTTATGATACCCTTGCCAATATGGACGAATTAAACCTGGCCAATGGAAAAAATAGTTATGGACTTGGTTCATGGGCCAGCAGCATCCGTTATCATAACAACACGTTTTATGTAACCACGTTCGCAGCAACCACTAATAAAACGCATATCTACAGTACAAAAAATATTGAAAAAGGCCCATGGAAATCCGTTTCGTTTTCACCATGCGTTGGCGATCATTCCTTGTTTTTTGATGACGATGGAAAAGTGTACCTGGTTTACGGCGGCGGCAAACTAAACCTGCTGGAATTAAATGAAAATGTAACCGGTATTAAGGAAGGTGGCATCAGCCAGGTAGCCATTGAAAATGCCAGTGCACCGAGTATGCCCGAAGGGAAGACAGGTGGCCTGGGTGCAGAAGGTTCGCAGTTGTTTAAAGTAAAGAGCAAGTATTACCTGTTTAATATCACCTGGCCTCCCGGAGGCATGCGTACGGTAGTTATTCATCGTGCTGATAAAATCACCGGTCCGTGGGAAGGCCGTTTGGCATTGCAGGATTCCGGTATTGCACAAGGTGGTTTGATTGATATGCCCGACGGAAGGTGGTTCGCTTACCTGTTCCGTGATTATGGCGCCGTGGGTCGTATCCCTTACCTCGTTCCTGTTACCTGGAAAGATGGCTGGCCTGTACTGGGAACTGACGGAAGGGTTCCGAAAACCCTCGATCTGCCTGCCAGCAAAGGGCTTATTCCCGGCATTGTGCATTCGGATGAATTTAAGCGCAAAAGAGGCGCACCAGCCCTGCCAGCGGTTTGGCAATGGAATCATAACCCCGATAACAGTTTATGGTCCGTAACAGCACGCAAAGGGTATTTAACGCTTACAACAGGAAGGATTGATACCAGTTTCCTGTTTGCAAGAAATACGCTGACCCAGCGCACTATTGGCCCGGTTTGCAGCGGTTCTGTTTCACTGGATGTATCGAAAATGAAGGATGGCGATTTTGCAGGCCTCGGGCTTTTGCAAAATAACTTCGGCTTGATTGGCGTGAGAGTAAATGGCGATAGTAAATCAATCGTGATGGTCAATGCCAGTAGCGGGAAACCGGTAGAAGTACAACCAATTCCACTAGTTCAAAACAACATCTTCTTTAAAGCAGCATGCAATTTCACCAACAAAAAAGATGAAGGCAATTTCTTTTACAGTCTTGATGGAAAAACCTGGAAAGCATTAGGCACAGAGCTTAAGATGGCTTACACGTTTCCACATTTTATGGGTTATCGTTTTGCGTTGTTTAACTACGCTACTAAGATCACCGGTGGTACCGCCGCCTTTGATTTCTTTCATATTTCGGATAGGATTCAATGATAAGATCCAGCGCCGACAGGTTGTAATAATGTGGTAAAGGATCAGCACATGATAGAGGCCTTTATCGAAGGTTATAAATAAAACGAAATTCAATTCTGCATACAGCCCAATATCATTCATAAATATTTTTTGATGAAAAGATTTTTGTTATTCGCTATCCTGCTTTCTTCTGTTTCAGGACAACTAATTGCTCAGACTTCAAAGCAGGATAATTCTTCCATCGGGGAACCGATCATAACAGCGCAGAAAATTAATAAGACCAGTATTCCTTTCGATTTTGACTGGAGGTTTGCGCTGAACGATCATCCCGGTGCTGAACGACCTGGATTTAATGATTCTAAATGGCGCTTATTGGATGTTCCTCACGATTTCAGTATTGAACATCCTTTCAATTCTTCCAACAGTACCGGATCCGGAGGCGGCTATACTTATAGCGGCATTGGCTGGTATAGAAAGCATTTCAAAACAGGGCCAGATTTTTCGGGCAAAAAGGTTTGGGTTTTATTCGACGGTGTTTATCGGAACAGTGAAGTATGGATCAACGGGCATTACCTGGGCATTCGCCCCTATGGTTATTCTTCTTTTTATTACGACCTCACACAATATCTGAATCCGGTTGGAAACGAAAATGTTATTGCTGTCAAGGTGAATACCACCGAACAATCCAATTCAAGATGGTATACCGGTTCGGGAATTTACCGGCATGTTCGGTTAGTTACAAAAAACAAACTGCATATTGATCAATGGGGTGTTTTTGCCCGTACAGTTGAAGCAAACAACGACAAGGCCAGCGTTGATATTTCTGTAGAATTGAATAACGAAAACAATGTTGATGAGTCCTGCATACTAATTACAAAATTGATAGATGCAGCAGGCAAGGAAGCAGGGAGAGCAGAATCGAAAGTGGAAGCCAAAACAAGTGTTGCACAAAAAATTGAACAGCATATCAGGATCAATAAACCTGCGTTGTGGTCAATTGAACAACCCAACTTATATCGGTTACTGATAGAAGTAAGATCGAATGGAAAACTAGCTGATAATTATGTTTCATCTTTTGGCATAAGAACATCCCGTTTCGATCCCAACAAAGGTTTTTCTTTAAACGGAAAACATGTAAAACTGAAAGGGGTAAACAACCATCACGATAACGGGCCATTGGGTGCTGCAGTTTTTGATGATGCGGATAAACGTCGGTTGAAAATATTAAAAACTATGGGTTGCAATGCGATCAGGATGAGCCATAACCCTCCATCGCCGGAGTTGCTCGACTATGCAGACAGCCTGGGTTTTGTAGTGATTGATGAAATATTTGACGAATGGATGGATGGGAAAACCCCGGGTGGATATGCACCTCATTTTATAAAATGGTACGAAAGGGATGTTGAAAACTGGATAAGGCGCGACCGAAACCACCCTTGCGTTATCGCCTGGAGTATTGGAAACGAAGTAAAAGAACAGTACAATAAAGAGAATGCATTGAAAATAACCAAAATGCTGACAGACGCTTCGGGTAAATACGACAATACCCGTCCCTTTACGGCAGCATGTAACGAAATCCTCAATGTCAATTCGTTTGGAATGGGTGATTTGCTGGGCTTAGTTGGTTATAACTACCAGGAGGCTTATTATAAAACCGACCATGAAAAATATCCTAACCGGGTAATCTTCGGGTCTGAGACAGTGATGTATCCATACCATCCTGGCAATTGCAATCAATTGCGCTCCTATGATCAATGGTTGGATGGCCAGTTGAAAGATTATGTAGCAGGCGAATTTCTTTGGACGGGATTTGATTATATCGGCGAAGCAGGTATTGGAGCTGTAGGTACAGGTTGTGATTTCTGGAAAACATGGCCAGGCTGGCCATGGCGTGGGGCATCTTGCGGTTTGGTTGACATGTGCGGTTTTCCCAAACCGGCGTATTGGTTTAGGAAGGCGCTTTGGAATAATGAACCCATGGTACATATTGCCGTGCAAACCGATACATCTGCAAGGAACAGGGAACTGTGCTCTTTTTGGAGCTGGCCAAAAGTGGAAACGCATTGGAACCACCATAAGAAAGGCGATACACTGGCGGTGCACGTGTATACCAATGTACCTGAAGTAGAACTGAAATTGAATGGAAAGTCATTAGGAACCCGCAAATGGGATTTGAAAACAGAAGCTTTTCTTTTTTGGGAAGTGCCTTATGAACCAGGCAAACTGGAAGCTATAGGGAAAACAGCAGATGGGAAAACTGTCTCATTTGCTGTTCAAACCGCGGGTGAACCGGCTAAAATAGTTATATCGCCAGATAAGAAAGTATTGAAATCAAACACGCAGGATTTAGGTTATGTTTCTGTGCAAATTGTTGATGCCAATAACATACCTGTACCCTTTTCCAGCAACATGATCAGTTTTGAAGTGACCGGTGCAGGTAAACTGGCGGGAGTAGGCAATGGCAATCAGCAAAGTCATACAAATTTAAAAGGAAGCCAGATGGAAGCCTGGCAGGGAAAATGTCTTGCTATTATACAGTCAACAAACAAGAAGGGAGAAATAAAAGTTACTGCCAAAAGCGGATCGCTACCTATAGCAACAGCTACATTGAAAGTGGAATAAATTCAAACTTGAACAATAAAGTACATGATAAACAGATGGATCAAATAATGAAAACATATCTCTCCGCAATGTATGGAGAGACTCTGTATAAGTTTACGCCGATTAAATAGCAAGGACACCCAAGAGCCTTGAGGAGTATAAAACACGCTTTGAAAAAATTCCTGCACCAAATAATTATTGAATGAAGAAACACATATTATTTACAATAGCTATCGCGATGGCAATAAATTGTGTAGCACAAAAGAGCAGTTTAAATAAATATCATCAGTGGGCGGCTACGCCCCCTCTCGGTTGGAATAGTTGGGATTGTTTCGGAACTACGGTAACCGAGCAACAAGTCAAAGAACAGGCGGATGCCATGGCAAAACATCTTTTGCCAAGCGGATATAAATATCTCACAGTCGATATTCAATGGTATGAACCTGAAGCGAAAGGACATTCCTATGATCCTAAGGCGATTCTTACCATGGATGAATACGGTCGTTTAACTCCCGGGTTAAAAAAGTTCCCGTCGGCTGCCAATGGCAAGGGATTTAAGCCACTTGCAGATTATGTACATTCCAAAGGACTTAAATTTGGTATCCACATTATGCGTGGTATTCCCCGGCAGGCTGTTGAAAAGAATACTCCCGTATTCGGCACAAGAGGAAAAGCTCAAGACATCGCATTAACCGACTCCCGTTGCCCGTGGAATCCGGACATGTACGGTGTTGATGCATCTAAACCTGAAGGGCAGGCTTATTACAACTCAATAGTTCAGATGTATGCGGATTGGGGTGTTGATTTTATTAAGTGCGACGATATTTCTCGTCCATATGACGATATTCAGAAAGCAGAGATTGAAGCATTACGCAAGGCAATCGACATTACAGGTCGCCCAATAATATTGAGTTTATCACCAGGAGCAACGCCCATTGAAAAAGGCGGGCATGTAATGAACAATGCCAGCATGTGGCGAATTACAGACGACTTTTGGGATCGTTGGGGATTGCTTTTGGCCATGTTTGAGCGCCTGGATGTTTGGACGCCTTTCCGCGGGCCGGGGCATTTTCCGGATGCCGATATGCTCCCGATTGGAACTATAGAATTTAAACGCCAAACCAACTTTACTAAAAATGAGCAATATACGCTTATGAGCCTCTGGGCTATTGGCCGTTCTCCGCTCATTTTTGGAGGAGATATGACCAAGCTGGATGACTTCACAAAACAAATGCTCATCAATGCCGAGATGCTAAAAGTGAACCAGCAAAGTACCAATAACCGCCAGGTATCGAGAGATAAAAACCTGTTAGTATGGGCTGCAGATATACCCAATAGCAAAGACAAGTACGTTGCGTTTTTTAATGCGCAAAGCAAAGGGGTGAACCTTGATTTTAATAACGCTGCTTACGCAAGTCCGCTAATAGCAGGCAAGGGGAGTTCTCAAAAAGTAGAAGTTTCCCTAAAAGGTGGAAAGAGACTTGTATTATTTGTAAAAGACGGAGGCAACGGCTTTGACTGGGATCATGTTGTTTGGGGAGAACCCGTTCTGCATGGTCTGAAGGGGGATTTGAAACTGACTGAACTGAAATGGCTCAGCGCAAGTTCGGGTTGGGGAGAGGCACACGTTAATCGCACTCATGAGGATAATCCCATTGTTATCAATGATAAACCGCTCGAAGGAATTGGCGCACATGCAGAGTCTGTAATTATCTATCAATTGCCCGAAGGTTACGAAACTTTTACGTCAACGGCCTACGTTACCCAGGACAAAAGCTCAGTAGTTTTTGGTGTATTGGTTGACGAAGGACAGGCAGATCTTCCTGAAACGGCAACTGTGAATGTGAAACTTGAATCACTAGGCATAAAAGGGAAAGTAAAGGTTCGGGATTTATGGGGCCATAAGGACCTCGGAACCTTTGACGTGAATTTCAGCCAGCAACTGCCACAGCACGGAGCTGGATTATACCGTATAACACCACAACAATGAATATCAAAAAGGTGGTATTACAGGTAACAGCTCTTTTTGCAGCAGCGGGCGCACAGCCTCAAAACCCCATTATACAAACCATTTATACAGCCGATCCTGCACCGATGGTATACAAAGACACCGTTTACCTGTACACCGGCCATGATGAAGATAATTCCACTGTTTTTGTAATGAAAGACTGGCGCTGTTTCTCATCTACTGATATGGTAAACTGGACAGACCGGGGCTCACCACTCTCTCTTAGAACATTCAGCTGGGCAAAGCAAGATGCGTGGGCCGGGCAATGCATTCCCAGGAATGGGAAGTTTTACTGGTATGTACCAATGACCCATGAAACGATGGGAATGTCTATCGGGGTGGCCGTTTCTGATAATCCTGCAGGTCCGTTTAAAGATGCACTTGGAAAACCACTCATTCACAGCGGTTACGGAGATATTGATCCTACGGTATTTATTGATGATGATGGCCAGGCATATCTCTATTGGGGAAACCCATATCTTAAGTACGTAAAGTTGAACCAGGATATGATCTCTTATGCTGGCGAGATAGTTGCAGTGCCGTTGAATAAAGAAGGGTTTAATGAACGCTATAAAGATGTTGATAAAAGACCTTCAGCCTACGAAGAAGCACCCTGGTTTTACAAACGCAATAACTTGTACTATATGCATTACGCAGCAGGTGGTGTGCCGGAACATTTGGCTTACTCAACAAGTACAAGCTCAACTGGGCCATGGGTCTACCGCGATACCATTATGCGGATAATTGCAAAAGGAGGCGCTTTTACCAATCATCCGGGTGTGATCGATTATAAAGGCAAATCGTATTTGTTTTATCATAACGGTGCATTACCAGGTGGAGGAGGTTTTACCCGGTCTGTTTGCGTGGACGAGTTCCGGTACAATAAAGATGGAAGCATTCCGCGGATAACGCCAGCTGCCGAAGGTGTAAAACCTGTTGAACATTTAAATCCATTCATCCGCCAGGAAGCGGAAACTATAGCATGGGAGCAGGGAATTAAAACCGAACGCAGCACCAATTCCGGAGTTTATGTAACCGGGATCAGCAATGGTGATTTTATCAAGTTACGAAGTGTTGATTTTAAGAAAGGAGCAAGAATATTCCAGGCAAATGTTGCATCTTCTTCAGGTGGTTTTATCGAAATACATGCAGACAGTCTCGATGGAGAATTATTGGGATCATGCGAGGTAAAAAACACGGGTGGCTTGCAAAGTTGGACTACCGTTTCAACTAAAGTAAGTAATACAAAGGGCATTCACGACCTGTACTTTGTTTTTAAAGGTAATCAAGACTACCTGTTCAATTTCAACTGGTGGAAGTTTGATAAATAAGATCCTCCAAAATCATTTATCCTATCAAGCCCGGAAAGAGTACACCTCATTATTACAGTAGTTCAAAGAATAAACATTCAATTGAAATTACCCTACAAAGCGTATTCGTTTTCATATATAATAAATAAATCATGTTTAGAAAATTAGTGTTGTTAAGTACTGTCCTTATTAGCTCTTTTTTGCTTTATAAAAAAGATGCAGCAGCGCAGGCTAATGCACCAAAAGTAGTTAATGAAAAACTGCATGAAAAATACGCAAATGTTTCCCCGAAACTTGTCTCCGGTAATGCGAACCCTTTATTAGATTTTATGTTTACTGCCGACCCAACAGCTGTAGAATACAATGGAAGAATTTATATGTATGCCACAAATGATCATCAACAGTATGAGAAAGTAGGAAAGGATGGTAAGAATTCATACGAGCATATCCGCACACTGGTCATGATGTCTTCGGATGATATGGTGAACTGGACTTATCATGGCCTTATCAACACAGCAAAGCTGGCTCCATGGAGTCAGAATTCCTGGGCGCCTTCCATTACATCCAGGCTGGAAGAAGATGGTAAAACGCACTTCTATTTATATTACTCCAATGGCGGTGGTGGCTCGGCCGTGCTTACTTCCACTTCTCCCGTTGGCCCGTGGAGTGACCCGTTAGGGAAGAACATAGTCGACCGTTCTATTCCTGGTGTGGATGTAGATGCTCCATTCGATCCCGGAGTTTTGATTGACGACCAGGGTATAGGTTGGCTGACTTTTGGAGGCGGAACGCCTAAAACGAAATACATGCCGGATAATGCCAGGATCGTAAAACTAGGAGCAGATATGATCAGTTTGTCCAGCGATGTTGCTAAGATACCCGCTCCTTATTTTAACGAGGCCAGCGACCTTAATTTCATCAATGGAACCTGGGTTTATAGCTATTGTACAGATTGGGGTGAACGCCCTGAATGGCCTTACAACAATATTGATAAACCAACCGCATGCAACATATCTTACATGACAACTAAAACACCGTTAGACGCGGATAGTTGGAAGTATCGTGATAATTACTTTAAGAATACCGGCGATGTTAACGTGGGGCCTTTGACAAACAATCACACGCACATTTTCAAGTTTAAAGGGAAATATTATATTGCTTACCATGCCATGTATTTACAGGATTATTTCGGCACCAGGGGCGGTTTTCGTAATGTGGGTATCGAAGAAATGCAAGTGGATGAAAAGAATGTGAATCTTGAAATGGGCAAAGCAACTTTTAAAGGTCCGTCACAACTTAATCCATTAAATCCTTTCGTGCTTCAGCAAGCAGAAACTACTGCAGGCACTTCGGGGCAGGTCAAATTCGAAGCAGATGGTAACCCGGGTAATATGGTCGCCAAAGGAACAGCAGGGAAACAATGTTTGATGATTCGTGGAGCCGATTTTAGCAAACAGCTTCCTGCCAAATTTGAAGCCAGGGTGAAAGGAAAAGGCAGCATTGATGTTTATGTAAACAACCTGGAAGGTACCCCGCTTGTTTCGCTTGTATGTGATGCGAAGGAATGGACTTCACTCTCAAAGAAAATAGAACGGAAAATTGATAAAGGAATAGGGAATATCTATTTTGTATTTAATGGTGCCGATCTTTTGTTTGATGAATGGAAATTCATTTATTAATTATGTTGCTGATGTATTGATACTAATTATAATTTGATGTTCGGTTTTGTTGCTGGCAAACTGCGTTCCAATGGCAAGATTATATGTACTTAATAAATACAAGCACTGTAGCTTCACTGAAAGGGGAAATCTAAAATGGTTTTCCCTTTTTTTATGCCCCTACTAAGGTTGAATCACGTTGTTTGTGAAAATCGCCATAATTTGAAATCGTTTTTTCCGATAATTACCTACCGTGTAGACACATTTTTTTAGCGAAGGATGGACCACGGAATGACGCGGGATTGTATCGAAAAACACGGATAATTATCGGTTAAACAAGACAATAGTTAAATCCGAGATGTGCTTATTAGGTCTTTCTCCCGGATATTTCTGCTTCGCTCAAAATAGATCACTGTTTTTTATCTGCATTATCTGTTTTACCTGTGTTCCATTTTATTTGTGTCCACACGGTAGGATAATTATTGCTCAAGCGTTTCTGAGTTTTAACTCGTGTTTCATAGCGTTGGTAAAACTTTTTTGATGTTTTATTTACAATCTAAATAATCATAACATAGGAGAGGTTGCTTCAGTCCCTAAATTGATTCATCGGACCATCCTGCACCAGCAATCCCCCATAAGCTTAAAACTCGTGGACAATAATTTTTAAGTTCGGCTTTAGGTTATAAATTCAGCAAGTATAACCAGACCTCTCATGAACGCATCCCGCCGTAAGTTCTTACAATCCTCCCTCCTCCTTGGATTCGCTATCACCACCGAAAAAGGTTGGGCAAACAAGCTTCCCACGCTGGCCGTTGAACGCAGGGACCTCTTCCCACAGGGCGTGGCATCCGGTGATCCAACCAGCAACAGTGTCATCTTATGGACAAGGCGCCCGCCGGTTAACGGTAGTATCACCAAAAAGTTGATCGTTGAAATCTCGTCAAACGCTGGCTTTGAGAAAATCCTGTCAGGTGGAAAAGCAACAATTAGTGCAGAATCAGATTACACTTGTCGTTTCCTGGTGCCGGGTCTCGAACCTAACCGGGAGTATTGGTACCGCTTTGTGGATGACCATGGTTACGCCAGCCGCGTTGGCCGTACCATAACGGCCTTGGCTGATGATTCGGAGGAACCTGTGCGTTTTACATTTGTAAGTTGCCAGTGCCCTAACGAAGGCGCCCTGAATGCTTACCGGAAGATGATCTTTGAAGATGCCGCAAAGCCGAAAGAGCAACGATTGAACTTTGTATTGCACCTCGGCGATTTTATTTACGAAGTCACCTGGTATGCCGAAGATAACCCGAACGGAAACCGCGGCCGACGCATCCGAAACCTGTATAAATTTCCGCAGGGCCGAAAGGTGGGCAATTTTCACCTGCCGGTTACGCTGGAAGATTATCGCACTCTTTACCGTGCGTATTTGGAAGATCCCGATTTGCAGGATGCCCGGGCCCGCTGGCCATTTGTATGTGTTTGGGATAACCATGAATTTGCCTGGGCAGGATACCAGAGCCAGTATGTGGCAGGCGGCGGCTACAATGCTCCTGCACAAAACCAAAAAGTGTTTGCTAACCAGGCCTGGTGGGAGTTCATTCCTGCGATGGTGCAACAACCCGGCAATCCAAAACTTGAACAGTTCAAGGCTCCAGCAGTCGTGGATACACCTATGGAGGCGTTCAACGAGGACGGATTATCAGAAGAGCCTAACAACCTGCTTGCCATCAAAAGCCTGGAGATCCAGCGGGTACTGCGCTGGGGCCGGAATGTCGATCTGCTGCTCACCGATAATTGGTCGTTCCGTTCTCCTGATATGTCGGGTGATGATTTTAGTACGCCGGAATATCCGAGGGTGTCTCCACAACTGCCGTTAGAAATTACAAATTATGGTCGGCATTATAACAATGGTAATCCGCCTGATACCATTCGTTTCGCTGGCAAAGATCTTCCAAATCCCACGAAAGCCGTTCATGCGCAAACCTTCCTGGGAAAAGAACAAAGGCGCTGGTTCCTGGAAAAGCTTGGCGCTTCGAAAGCACGCTGGAAGATCTGGGGACATACATTCGGTACCATGGAAGTAAGAAGCGATTATCAAAACCTGCCGGGTGAAATGGGCAGCAAGTGGCCCAAAGAAGCAGGCTATGCGGTAATAGACAATCGCTTCCTGCGGGATAAAGACATCATCTTCGATTTCATCCGCGACCAGGAGATCACCGGCCTTTGTGTTGTTTCAGGTGACCGTCATGCGTTTCATGCAGGTTTAGCTTGCAAGGCGCTGCCACCAAAAAAATATGAACCATTGGGCGTAGAATTTATCACCGGTTCTATCTCGCAGCAGGGGCTTTTCGAAGTGCTGGAAGTATCCATGGCGAAAGACCATCCAAAACGGGTGCTGCACCTAATCGATCTGCCTGATGGTAAACTGATCCCGACAATGAATATCACCCCGATGCATGGCGTGCTATCATCGTTGAAATTGAAGGAAACTGGGGATCTGAAGCAGGCTCGTGCCCTGCGAAATCCTGACCTGGCGCCTCATATGTCGTTTCTTGATTTTGGTGGCCATGGCTATGGTTTGGTAACTGCCACATCCGAACAGCTGTCAACCGAGTTTGTATGCATTCCACGGCCACTGGAACGCAGTGAGCAACCTGATGGCGGTCCTTTGGTTTATCGCGTGGTGCATCGCACCCGTTTATGGAAAGCAGGCGAGTCTCCTACCCTTGAACAGGAGATCCTTGAAGGTAACCCGCAGTATTGTATTTGAATGATTACTTGCGGTAATATCGGCCTGCAGCAAAAAAGGAAAACCTGCCAATTTAAGTTGTTGGTAAAACATGATAATTATTGCCTGTGTTGGAGGCGCATTGTAAATACTGGTAGCATTAAGCTTAGTTTGAAAAGGTTGAAGTTTATAAGCTGATTTTGGGTTTCTTATTTTCTTATGAACACATAAGAAACTTTTCTATTCTCATATTAAGAATAGTGTTAAACTTGGGCCTGTGCATACTATTACGACCCTATACAAACGACTATGAATAGTAAACTTTGGAACAATATATTAGAGTTTGACCTTGATAAGCCAATAAGTGAATATGGCTTTTCAACCAGGTTAGCAAACGAAAATTATTGGACAAAAAATTTCACTGCAACTGCCATTGCTGAATACAAGAAATTTATGTACCTGGCAGCGATGTCAGATTTTATGGTTTCTCCCTCTGCAATTGTCGACACTGTTTGGCATCAGCATTTAATTTTCACACAATCATACAATGAATTTGGAAACGTAATTGAAAAACAAATACAGCATATTCCTTCAACACACAATAGAAATGATTTTGTAAAATTTAAACAAGCAAAGGAAAGAACAAAAAAATTGTATAACGAAGTGTTTGGAGAACAACCCAAAGAAATTTGGGAGTATACTGATATGTATGACTGTTTGGAACTTCCGAAAGCAAAACTTAAAATTCGGGCGTTTGTTTTAATTGGAATTTTGTCATTTGCCATATTGCTTGTTCCAGGTTACTTTTTATTGAAGCCGATTTACATACAGATAGACAATCCATACTTCATAGTAGGTTTTATAACCTTGTCTATCCTCACATTTTATACTTTAGAAATTTTCAACAGGAACTATTTATTGAAAACTTTGAATCAATTTCAAAGCTTTTCATTTATAAATAAGTTATCTCCATTGGAACTTGTTTACTTAAAAACTCAAAAGCTATCAAATGTTATTAACGGAACCATAAATCAACAAATTGATGAACATATAATTAGAGTAAATAGCAATTATACAATCGAACACACAAAAAATTTACATTCAAACACAATTGAAGAACACCAGGTGTTAGATACCTTGCACCATTTAGGCAAAACGAACTATTCGACGTTGCTAAGTCAATTACTAACAAAACCAATATTTAGAAATGTAGCAAATTGTATGGATGCCCTTAAAAAGTATCATACAAAGTCTAAATCATTTGGGAGGCTATTTTATATCAACTTTGCAATACTTGCATTTGTACTATTGACAGGCACAATAAGATTATTTACAGGTTTAATTAGAGACAAGCCGGTACTACAAATTGCTATTCTATTGCTGATACTGGTAGCTTGTATTGCTGGTTACCTGTGGCGTTTAACAACTCTTTTTTGCACCTCCACCATCCCGAACTTTTACAAGAAAGAAGTTTTGTCAAACAAAGATTGGGAAGACAATTTTCAATGGAAATATTTTTTATTAGGAACTGCCGCGTTGGCCACTTCTTTTATTCCATTAGTTAATCACCAGGACAGAAGTAACAATAATTCAGGCGATACTGGAACATCCTCTTCTGGAAGTTCCTGTGGTTCTTCTTGTGGGAGTTCTTGTAGTAGTTGTGGTGGTTGTGGGGGAGATTAAAATGCGAGGCTTAAATAGCATTTGTTATATGCCGGCATTCGAATATCAATTTTTATAAAAATAAAATAATTTATCTTTTACATGTTGACCCGGCAGTAATTCTTTTGCAGCCACATTGCAAATACTATATCCTTAGCAGCAACTAAAACACTTCCTGGTAAAGAAAATAATACACCCATGAACTTCAAGCAACTCATTCCAAATGTTTATTACGTGAATATCACCGATGGTTTGAAAATGTTTGCCGATTGTTTAGGGTTTGTTATTGGACATGAAGAACTAACCTCTGACCAACCGTTTTGCGTACTGAATAAAGACGACTTAAGTATCTATCTATTTGAACATGCAAAGCTTGCCAAAGAACATCATCCTGAGTTTAGGCTGGTCACCGGGAATATTGAAGCCGTGTATGAAAAGGTCGCTGCATCTCACCCGGAATTTCTTCATCCCAATCTTTCAGCAATTACACTTCGCCCATGGGGTGCTAAAGAATTTGCATTAAGGGATGAACAGGTTTGCATTATCATTCAACAGTGGTAGAGACATTGCATGAAACGTCTCTACCACTGTTATGCCTTCTTATAGCCCTCCTTCCAGGTAGTTTACAAAGGTTTTACACGTCGTTTACATCTTTTTACAACTAATAAACTTCAGGGTAGTTGACGCCTGCTAGTTTTACTGTATTGTTTCACCCCTTCAATTATTGTCATGAATATCTTCTATTTTATTTTCTTATTCTTTTTCCACCCGATAGCTATCGCATTTTCTATTCCACTTACCTCTCCTCTCCCGGATGGTAAACAAAAAAATGAAAAGGCAGAAGCTACAAATATTGTTTTTAAGTCTGCTGATGGCGGACAAACATGGCAGGACATTAGCGACGGGCTGCCTGATAATTCGGAGGATGGTCCAATGAGCGATGGTGTGTTTGCAAATGAAGGCGGCCTCTACTTACGTGCCGGGAACCAGATCTATCACAGCAAACCAAATTCCACCGCTCCTTTTTGGGAAGAGGCCATTTTCCCTGGAGAAAGTAGCACTACTACCGCCGGCCAGAACGGGATTGCCTACCATTACGATGGCCATTTTTTACAAAAATCAAACGGAACAAGTGTATGGTCGCCTGTGTATACCAGTTTCAAGCGGAGAAATTTAAACGCCGTTTTTGAAACTGCCGGTGGCACTGTTTTCATCGGTACTAACGACGGACTTTTCAGGTCTGTTGACAAAGGTAAAAACTGGAAACAAGTCTATACCAGGGGTTGGGGAACAAAATTGGTAGAGTCAAATGGTGTGCTTATGGCAACCAGCCAGAATGGTATATTACGGTCTACAGATGATGGTGAAAACTGGGACTGTGTGCTTTATGAAGGCGGTGTAGCGATCGCACTGGAACGCATTAAGGGTGGATTCGCAACTATCAATTACAATACTTTATCGATGACAAGAAGAGTGCGAACCTCTTTCGACGATGGTAAAACCTGGCAGGCCATTGATGCCGGGCTTCCGGCAAACCTCTCCATGGCTTCCATTATCCAGGTCGGTGAAAACTTCTTTTGTGGTCATCCTGACGGCATTTATAGATCTTCAGATATGGGAAAAACATGGAAACTGTTACTACCATCTGTAGAAGGTAAAGTGTTCAATTTATCTGTTTCAGGCAACGTGATCTATGCCATACCAAGAAATGGAGGATGTTAAAGCATCGATTACCGCTTTACTTTTTTTTAAACGAAATAAAAGCAGGTTAATTCACGCCCGATATCTCCATTTTATTGTTTCCCCAGACCAATTATAGTCATGAAAATTTATCACATTGCTTTGCTGCTCCTTCTTCCAATTTCCTTTGGCTGTAACGAGTCATTAGAATTCAAAGCGTCATCTCCAGTTGCCGATCAGCAAAATCAAAACAGTGATAAGAACGGAACCGCAAACACCGTTTTTAGATCTGCTGACGGCGGACAAACCTGGCAGGACATCAGCAAAGGGCTGCCCGAAAAGTTGCAGGAAGATAGTAGCAGGAGAAATAACTTTTTTGCGAATGATAAAGGACTGTATTTAAAGGTAGGAAACGGACTCTATCACAGTGAAACAAATGCCACAGCCCCATTCTGGACCAAAGCCATTGTGCCTGTCGAACATAGCAGTATTGCTCCCGTTAAGCCAGGGATAATTGCCAACAATTACTGGGGTGTACACTTGAAAACAAAAAACGGAACGAGTGTATGGGGGCCCATATTCGACAGTTCTTCAGAGCCACGGATGCGCAGCGTTTTTGAAACTGCCGGAGCCGCCATTTTTATCGGCACCGACAGGGGCTTTTTTAAAACTGCTGACAATGGAAAAACCTGGAAACATGTGTATGCCGAAGGCTGGGCAGGGCATTTTGCTGAGTCGGATGGTGTCCTGGTGTCGACCAGTATCAGAAGGTTAATAAGATCGACGGATAATGGCGAAAACTGGGCGCTGGTGATCCGTGATAGCAGTTTGGTTTTCGATGTAAAACAGATCAAAGGCGGATTCGCTGCTTTGATTGCTCCTTCAGCATCGAATCCCAGGGGGATAAGGACCTCCTACGACGGCGGTAAAACCTGGCAGCCGGCTGATACCGGCAACGAAGTTTTTATCGATTCATTATGGCAGACCTGGAATGATCGCCCTCGTGTGCAAGCCTTCCAGGCTTCCATTATCCCAGTTGGTGAAAATTTCTTTAGTGTGCATCCCGGCGGAATCTTCAGATCATCAGACAAGGGAAAAACATGGAAATTTTTACTTCCTTCCATAGAGGGTAAGGTGTTCAATCTATTTGTTTCAGGTAATGTGATCTATGCCATACCCAGCAAGGGTGGATGTTGAAAAAATCCAAATTGTACAGACGTTGCATGCAATGCCTGTACAGGCAACGTCTCAATCACCACCAAACCCGTTTTCACGATCCCATTATCCGTAACAATTCGAATTTCAGCGTATCAACGATTACATCGAAAACAATCCATACAGCTGGCGTAAATCAACAGATCCCTGCTACACCTGTAAATCGTTAGTAGGACAATAATGATTTTAAATCTAACATTATTGACGTTAAAGAAGGGTGTCCTTCCCGTGCCGAAACATAGTTTAAGGTGCGTGGGGATACCAACCTTTAAAACCAATACTTTGTTATGAGTACCCAAAAATTCAGGAATAAATACCGTGTTCCATCCGCAAGAGCAGCCTGGTGGAATTATGGTTGGAATGGTGCTTATTTCATTACCATTTGTACGAAAAACAGGTTACACTATTTTGGCGCTGTTGAAAACCGCAAAATGAACCTCGCAAATTGCGGCGTATTGGCCGATGTATGTTGGCAGGAAATACCAAACCATTCAAAATACGTTGAATTGGGCGCCTTCGTGGTGATGCCAAATCATATTCATGGTATATTGATTTTGGATAATCCGGCCGTAGAGACGTTGCATGCAACGTCTCTACGGCCACAATCGCCATCAAATCCGATGGCCGATATATCACCAATGGCAGGTACCGTTTCCACCATCATCCGTTCGTACAAATCCGCCGTCACCAGGCACGCCCATAGATTAGGATTTGCATTCGATTGGCAAACCCGTTTTCACGATCATATAATTCGCAACGATGCGGAATTTCAGCGCATCAACGATTACATCGAAAACAATCCATACAACTGGCCCGGAGACAAATTTTTTATTAGATAAACAACCCGGTTATGAACGGTCGTTACCGTAATGCCCTCACTGGCCGAAGCAGATTAAAGGTCGGTGAGGACACCAACCTTTAAAACAACTGGCCGGAAGACAAATGTTTTCTTAGATAAACAACCAGGTTATGAACTGCCGTTTATGTAATGTCCTCACTGTCCGAAACAGATTATAAGTTCGGTGAGGACACCAACCTTTAAAACAACTGGCCGGAAGACAAATGTTTTCTTAGATAAACAACCAGGTTATGAACTGCCGTTTATGTAATGTCCTCACTGTCCGAAACAGATTATAAGTTCGGTGAGGACACCAACCTTTAAAACAACTGGCCGGAAGACAAATTTTTTCTTTGAGAAACAACCTGGTTATGAACTGCCGTTAACGTAATGTTTTCACTGTCCGAAACAGACTATAAGGTCGGTGAGGACACCAACCTTTAAAACCATACATTTAAAGTCTAGTATTTATTACAACACCTAACCTTTACCAGCGACGTCATGAAAAAAATATTATTCCTCTTAATACTTTTAACTACGCTGTTTAATTTTGTTCAGGCACAAAAAGGAAGCATTAACCTTTCAGCAGGTCCGCTGGTTTCGTTTCCACTTGATAGATATAATATTAATGGGTATAAAACCGGAGTAGGTGTAGAATTTACCGGGGAGTTTAATTTATCAAATAAAAGTGCTCTTTTATTCCAGGCAGGTTTCACAAATCTTCCCGCTGAAAGTGTACCGGATACCTACCAGGAAAACCTTAAAATACTCTCCCTCAAAATCGGTTATAAATACAATATAGGCTCGTCAGGCTTTTATGTAAATGGATTGGGTGGGACCGACATTGAATATAAAAACGACTTTTCAACGATCTCTTTCACCCTGGGAGCAGGAAAGCGATTTACGATCAAAGAAAAATATTTTCTTGACGCAGGCATTGATTATATCGATGGCGATACACAAAGAAGATTGAACTTTAAAGTAGCCTTTATTTTGTTTTAAAAAGCTACAAAAAAAATAGCAGGACAAACTGTAAAAACACACTAATAAAGGGCCGGAATCTTCATACGATTATGCATCGTAAATAAGCAGTCGTAAAAATTCTATAAACAGGTTAGTAGCGTTATAGCACGTGTGCTCACCGGCAGAAAACAACATAAGCCGGTTGCGACCCGAGCCTTTAAGAACAATTCATATAGCACGGAACTAAGCAGGTGCCTAAGTTGATAATCGCCCTATTTCTACTGAATTTTCTTGCGGAAAGAACCTTTTATTTAGCCTGGTTTCCGCAAATCATATTGCTATTTTCTTTCTTATAATATTCGCTCTTTTTTCAGCGAGGTTGGCGGAAGCCTCCAGGTCTTCCAGTTCCCATTCTAGCTTCAGCCAGTCGCTTTTTTCCTGTTTGCGGTTTTTCACAACCAGGGCTGCTTTATTATATGCCAGCCAGAGCTTATCACCTTCATCGGCCTCTTTCCAGGACGTTTGCAGGTGTTGTAAAATAGCAGCCAGCAAGGTGCTGCTTTGCTGTTGCTGCTTGCAAAAATCGAGGCGTTTCTCCAGGGCTTGTGCTTTCAGCCGGCATTTGGCAGCATGTGTTTCCAGGTGGCGGGCATGCCTGCCATGCTTTTCTTTGGTGGCAACGGGGGCTACTGGTTTCGCAGCTGCTGCCGCTTCTGCCACTTGCAACAACCGGGTAATTTTTAGCAAGGCAGGGGTGGGCAGATCGCGGTAACCGCCTTCGGCCATTGTTATATTGCTGCGGGAAAGCCCGGTTAGATTGGCAATGTTTTCTGCGGTAAGTCCTGTTAGCTGGCGCAGGTGGGTAATAATGCTCATATAAGGGGTGTCGGTTATAGGTAAATATACAATTAACGACACAATTTTGTGTCGGTGATTATGGTGTCGGTAATTAGTGACACGGGTGCGGGTGACACGGAGATGTGAGTGGGAGAATATAATGATTAAAAATTATAAGCTTGATTGATGAAGGATGGAAAAGCGGATCGCTCGAGATGTAACAAGAATTACTCTAACGTAGATGGTTTTACACAGTGGAGTAACACTTGATAAATAATAGAAAAACTGTTGATAACGAACGAATATTTATTATACATTAAAATTTATATTGCGGACAGTAACGTTAATACACCTATAATGGTGACTTTAAACTATACATTATGACTTGTTTCGTAATTATGCCAATAACAGATTCTGAACCTTATAAGAAAGGACATTTTGGGAGAGTCTATGAACATTTGATTAAGCCTGCTTGTGTTTTAGCGGGGTTTGAACCAATACGAGCAGATGAAATTTTAAACACAAATTACATTGCTATTGATATTATTAGAAAATTACTAAACTCAGAAATGGCAATATGTGATTTGAGCTCCCGTAACCCTAATGTATTGTACGAGCTCGGGATAAGACAAGCATTTAATCTTCCAGTAACCTTATTGAAAGATTCTGTGACTCAAAGGGTTTTTGATATTTCTGGCTTTCGTGATATTGAATATGATGAGAATTTAAGAATTGATAATGTCGAAAGAGATATAGAAACATTGACAGAAACTATTAAAAATACTTACGAAACAAGAGGCAAAGAAGTCAATTCATTAGTCACTCTTCTTGGCATCAAACCTGCAAATCTCACGGAAAGTGTTGATATTTCGAAAGACACAGAAGTGATTTTAAATTATTTAAGTGCTTTGAACAAAAAAGTGAATGACATAGAAGATAATATTATAAAGAAGGTTTCACCAAAAAATGGGATGTCTATTCAAAATAATTACACCGTAAAAGACAGAAGTGGAGAAGAGATAAATGTTGATGACATAATTGACCACGAGAAATTTGGCTCTGGGAAGATAATTAAAGTGGAGGGTGCTTCACATAATCCAATTATTACAGTTCAATTTGCAGATAAGCAATTGAAAATAATGACTAACTACGCAAACTTCAGAAAGACTATTCCAATATAAGCTTACGCTAAGATCGCCCGAGCAATATAACGGAACAACAAATAAATCCCCAGATTTCTGTTTGTTACCGAATACACAACTTAAAATATAAACTGTTGATAACGCATAAACATTCATTACATATTTCCAATTATATTGCAGAGTATAACATTATGCACTGTTAAGGTGTATTTGCAAATATTAAAAAGTAAATTTCATGGCAGTTAGAGATGGAAATTATTCAGCGTTTTATGTAAGCGAACCATTCAGCGAAAGCAGTCTTGGCGCACATGCCAGTAAGGATTTTGTTTACTATAACATGCTTAGAGCTTGGAAGGGTAATGAGACTACTTTCCCATTTATAGACTCGCACAATAAAAATTATAGTGTTAGAGATACAAGTGATTGGGAGTTGACGTTAAAGCCAAGAATACGTGAACGCATAAGACACTCTAAAAATATTATTTTATTCCTTAGTTCAGTAACTAAAAGTTCCAGAGCTATTAGAGAAGAAATTGAATATGGTGTAAATGATCAAGGATTACCAGTAATTGTTGTTTATCCAGATTATCAGGAAACAAGCGATATAATTAATTGCCAAACAGACACTATAAGAAAGCAAATAAGTGACTTGTGGGACAATCTACCGATTTTCAGAGAATCTAAACATAAAGTTCCCACTATGCATATACCTAATAAAAAAAGTCTAATAATGGGCGCATTAAATGATCCTGATTTTATGATTGCCTCTAAATGTAGCCCTGGAATTTTTTTTTATAAATGTTAATTAATGAAATACATTTTCAATTCAATTCTGAGCAAAGCATATTGGCGATATATTTTTTCATTGGACGGTTTAAAGTCTATACTTGCTATTTTTGGAATCATATGGTTGATTGTTGAGACTTTAGATTTCTTTCAAGTCTACACCAGAGACAAATATGCATCCTTTGCTTTTTTCGTTTTCCTTATTATTTCTATACTAGTTTCAATTCTTCTCAAAAGACCGATAAAATCTATATCTATTCTGTTTCCCGAACATGACCTTACTATTGAAGTTCGTATTGCGAATCTTTTCGATTTGAGTGGTGCAACGATGATTAGTACTAATACTTTTTTTGAAGCTGATGTGGCAGCCGGAAAAATTGCAGTTGATAGCCTACAGGGACAATTTACTGCCAAATATTATACTGGTAGTCAAATCGAACTAATAAAGTGCATCAAAGAAGAACTAAGTTTTCTCGACTCTGCCTCACCATACCCAATTGGTACAACAATTCCTATACACACTCATGGAAAGACATTTTATTTCACTGCTATGTCAGTACTTGGGGAAGGTGGGAATGCTTCGTCTTCCATCTCCCAAGTACAAGATGCTTTAAGCGGACTTTGGGATTATGTAAAATTTAAAGGAGACTTAATAGAACTCGTGGTTCCAATTATTGGAACAGGAAGAGGAAGAGTTAAGATTTCAAGAAAAAAGATGATCGCTTTGATTGCGGAATCATTTGTAAAAGCATCCGTTCAAAATAAGTTTTCAGAGAAGTTAATTATAGCAGTGCGACCAGAAGATGCTCAAAACTTTGGGATAAATCTTTACGATATTAAAGATCATTTAAACCAGGTTTTAAAATGAATACCTAACATTTTATCGGCAATATTGCGGGGCTACGATTATAATCTCAATTTAATGGCTGGTAATATAAACGAAATTTATAATAATGAATTCTCGATAACGAAATCGATAAACATTATACATTTGCAGTTTAAATTGCATCTGACAACATTTTAATATATGAGCTTTTCGTCACTCTATGAAAGCCATCTCAATCAACTAATCAAACAACACAATAATAATACGATGAAATTAATACCGAATACTTACAAATAAAGATTTTGGGGGCAGAAGGTCGGAATGATACGTTTAACTTTAATACACCACGTCTAAGATTCACGTTAGCTGGGAAGGTGAATACCAATTTCCAAATAATCTTGAAAGAGAATTATTGAGGAAAGAGTTAACAACAGCGTGATACCTGTTGATACCTTGAGGTTGATTTTACGTAACAATTTATTGAACATATTTAACGTGTTTATGAATTTTATTACAAAGATAACAATTTCTATACCTGAAAAGAGTAGTGTCGCAATAGCCTTGTATTAGGTGAAAGCTTCGCATGAGCCTGTATATTTCAAACCTGCTACTATTAAACTGCCCCCATTTATTATCTATGGAAACGGAAAACTGGTTTAAACTTAAAAAATACCCTCACATTGGCTTACCTATTACAATCTCTGATTATGAGTGGGTTAAAGAGTATGTAAATAATAAAAATAAAATCAGAACACATAGTTTCCTACCCTTTATTCACAAATGTATTTCACAACGTAAATTCCGACCGGACAAATTAAGAACTGATAAAACTGAAACCAAAAGAAGATACAGGATAAAAGATAAAAAGCATAGGAATATATATTTTGCTTCACACATTGATTCTTTAGTATTTTCTTATTATAATAGCCTTTTAGTTGATGCGTATGAGAAGCACATAGAAAATAAAAATTTCAATGAATCTATAGTTGCATATAGAAAAATTACGCTTTCTAAAGATTCGAAAAACAACAAATGCAATATTGATTTCGCCAAGACAACATTTGAATTTATCAAACGAAATGAGTCAAAGAAACTATCAGTTATAGTGGCAGACGTCACGTCATTTTTTGATAACTTAGACCACAAAATACTAAAAAGAAAATGGTCAAAAATTCTAAATGAATGTACGTTACCGTTAGACCATTACAATATTTTCAAAACACTAACGCGGATAAAATACATTGAGGGCGAACAGTTATTTAATAGTTATCATAGAACTATGATTGTTGAGCGTGGAATTCCAAATAATTCAAAAAAAACAAAGTTTAAACGAGTTGAAATTGAAAAAACACAGTACTTCAAGGAAAAAGGTGCGGTTGCATATTGTAAAAAGAATGAGTTTATAAAAAATAATTTGAATTTAATTGTTTCCAAAAACAATATGGTAGGCATTCCACAAGGAAGTCCAATTAGTGCAACCTTAGCAAATGTTTATATGCTGGACTTTGACCAAATAATATTTGATAAATTAAAATCAAAAAGTGGGTTTTATCAGCGATATAGTGATGATTTAGTTGTTGTTTGTGAACAACAATATGAAGACGAGATAATTAACACAATCCGAGAAACCATTGCGGATAAAAATGTTTCAAACCTCGAAATTCAACCAAAAAAAACCAAAGTTTATAGATTTGAAATTATCGACGAAAAATTTCAAGGGTTCGAGATTGACGAAAAAACCAAAGTCCCCAATTTTAATAGGACGCTTGAATACTTGGGGTTTTCCTTTGATGGACAAAAAGTTTTAGTTAAATCGGCTGGTTTTTCTAAATTCTATCGTTCAATGATAAAGTCATTTAAAAAATCTTCTTCACTTGCAAAATACAGTAAGAACCCAGACAAAAAAATATTCAAATCGAGGCTTTTTAAACGATTTACATACAGAGGTGCAAAAAGAAAACTAATTTATAGGCCGTCAAAAACAGACAAAACAAAATACCTAAAAAGTAAAGAATATAATTGGGGAAACTATTTGAGCTATATCTACAAAGCGGATTATACCATGAAAGAATTGAATAATCAACAGTCTATAAGGAAGCAAAGTCGCAAACTGTGGAAAAACTTCAACCGATTATTGAAAATGCACAAGTAAGCTTATTGATAATATAACCGAGGAAAAAAGGCGAACGGCATCATTTCTATTCCAGCCTTCCGTACGTGCGATCTCTTATAAACTCCTAATAATAATGATTTTTCATCAACACAAGCACGGGTGAGCAAAGTCTGCTCGCTGGTGCAAAGGAGTTAATTGCCATGTATCACCCAACCTTAAATAGCATTCTTACCGCCGAAATAAAAACCCACCCTCAACTTACTATCCATCGATATTTTCGCTGAAAGCTGCTTCGATTATGTGTAGAGTGATCCTGCCTTTTTTTTTACTACTTTTCTATAACCCCGTGGATGCACAGGTTACGCGAAGCCTTCGTATTACCGTGCAGAATGAGCAGCAGGCCGCCCTTCCGGGTGCTACCCTGTATTTATTAACGGTGGATTCCCTTTCCCTTCGTACGGGAGTAGCCAACGCAGATGGTACCACTGATTTTGCTGGTATTACACCCGGAACCTATAGGGTAAAAGCAAGCAGTTCGGGTTACGAAGCAAGTTTTAGCCGGTGGCTGGATCTCGAAAAAAACACTTCGCTTACCGATACCATTATCCTGCAATCAATTGCAGGCCTACTGAATAATGTAACCGTGGTTTCCAAAAAGCCATTTGTTCAATTTCTGCCTGATAAAACAGTGATCAACCCGGAAGCCAATATCAGCAACGCAGGCTCGACCCTGATGGATGTGCTCGAAAAATCACCCGGTTTAACCGTGGGGAAAGATGGCTCCATCATCATGAAAGGCAAGCCGGCTGTTACGGTATTGATCGATGGAAAACCGACCCAACTCAGTGGCGCCGAATTGCAAGCCTATCTTTCGGGCATCAGCGCTTCACAGGTAGATGTGATTGAGCTGATTGAAAACCCGGGTGCCAAATACGATGCGGCTGGTAACGCTGGTATCATCAACATCAAACTCAAAGCCAACCGGCAGAAAGGTTTTAATGGCACTTTAAATCTCAGTGTTGGGCAGGGTGTTTATTCCAAAACAGGTAATACCATCAACCTCAATTACCGCCAGGGAAAAATAAACGTGTTTATGAATTATGGCATGCGTGCCAATACCGAGTTCATGGATATGTGGACCCTTCGCACCTATTTCAATTCGCAAAAAGAAGATTCTGCCTTGCTGGAGCAACCGAATTTTGGCAAAAACCGAATTCTCGGCCAAAATCTTAAAACGGGAGTAGATTTTTTTGTCAGCAACCGCACCACGCTGAGCCTGGTATTTAACGGCAACCTTTTTAGCAGGCAGGGAAACAACCACAGCGACATTGTTTGGATGGGCCCGGACCGGGTTGTCGATTCTACCATTAATACCAGGGGAGAAACCAATGTTGATTTTAGAAGAGGTGGCGTAAACATTAGCGGCAGGCACATCATCAATAAAAGCACTGAACTGAGTTTCGACCTCGATTATGTGCAATTCAACATCGCTAACGATCAATATTACCAAACAAAGCTACTCGTGCCAGGAAGTGCGGTGTTGACCACCATTGGCAATACGCCATCGAAACTTGATATCGTAACGATGAAGGTCGACTTCTCTAAACGCTTTAAAATATTGCTGCTGGAAACAGGTTTAAAAACTGCCATCAACAAAACCGATAACCTGGCCGAATATTTCCAGCTCGAAAACACCACCTGGCAGCCCGACCTGAGCCGCACCAATCATTTTCTATACAACGAAAAGATCAGCGCTGCCTATGCAAGCGCGGATGCCCAAAAAGGCAAATGGCACGGGCAGGCGGGGTTACGCTACGAGTTTACGTCGTACAAGGCCAATCAGCTTGGTAATACAGTAGTAAAAGATTCGGCCTTTAACCGGACCTATGGCAGCCTCTTCCCTACTGCGTTTCTTTCTTACCAGGCCGACAGCAATAACATGCTCACCATCAGAACAGGAAGAAGGATCGACCGGCCACCCTTTCAAAACCTGAATCCTTATCTCAGGATCCTAAACAAATACACCTACGAAGGTGGCAACCCTTTTATAAAGCCACAGTACACCTGGAATTTTGCTTTGGCACACACCTACAAGCAACAACTTACAACTGAGTTGTCGTACGGCTACCTCACTGATTATTTTTCACAGATCTTCATTATCGATTCAAGCAGCCGAAATGTAAACAAGAATATAATGATCTACACGAGAGGAAATGTAGGTTCCTTTCAAAACTATGGTATCAGCGAGACCTGGCAGGTGCCGGTAACTAATTGGTGGAACCTGATTGCCGTTGCGGGTTTTAATCACAAGATCATAAAAGGCGTTGTTTGGGCACCCATCACGGTAAAAATTAGCCAGCTGAATGTGAGCCTGAATAACCAGTTCCAATTTAAAAAAGGATGGGCTGCCGAGATCAGCGGCTATTATCAAACAAAAAGCCAGATTGATCTGCAGGAATGGCTGGAGCCACAGGGGGAGCTAAACCTGGGCGTCTCAAAGCAGATCTTGAAGGGCAAGGGTTCGCTAAAACTAAACATCCGCGATCTCACGTATTTCCAGAACTATAACGGCTTCTCTACATTCGAGAATTCATACGAACCATTCACCATAAAGTGGGACTCAAGAGTAGCACGACTTAGTTTTAGTTGGCGCTTTGGCAAGGCTATGAAAGCAGTAAAACGATCTGAAGGTGGCGCTGCAGAGGAGCTGATACGGGCGGGTAGCGGGAATTAGCTTCTTGTAACACTGAACCTATTTATAATCATTGAACCTATTCAATGACCAGGGCGACTAAGGTTAGATCATACCGACGCACCGGTGCGAGTCCCTCGCAACGGAATGACTAAGGAGAGCGAAACGTTGAAGTTGCTTTTCGACCAGCTACCGAGATGTTATGCTTGCAATGTTGCATGTAGCAGCACCATTTCGGTGTTGATGTGTTTTGTCACGGGCATCTCCAGGTCCAGGTGCGAGGGACTCGCACCTGTGCGGCTGGCGCTTTGGCAAGGCTATGAAAGCTGTAAAACGTTCGGAAGGTGGCGCTGCAGAAGAGCTGATACGGGTGGGTAATGGAACTTAGGTTTAGTAATCATGCACTATCCTATTGCTTTAAATCCAGCACAACCCTCGCATCCGACGCACCGGTGCGAGTCCCTCGCAACGGAATGACTAAGGAGAGCGAAACGTTGAAGTTGCTTTTCGACCAGCTACCGAGATGTTATGCTTGCAATGTTGCATGTAGCAGCACCATTTCGGTGGTGATGTGTTCTGTCACGGGCATCTCCAGGTGCTAGGGACTCGCACCTGTGCGGCTGGCGTTTTGGCAAGGCTATGAAAGCGGTAAAACGATCTGAAGGTGGCGCTGCAGAAGAGCTGATGCGGGCGGGTAGCGGATTGATTCTTTTAAACACTGAACTTATTTGTAATCATTGAACAAATTCAATGAACAGGCCTACTAAGGTTAGATCATACCGTTATAAGTTTATTGGGGGAATTTTATAAATCACTCCATTGCTTTTGATGGCGCAAACCGGTTGAAACAAACTTGCTATAAAGCTTTTTTTCTTACCGGACTTAGATGC
>JAZKGP010000039.1:0-26839 GCA_040385845.1 Bacteroidota bacterium
TTTGCTATTTGTTATTTGCTATTTGTTATTTGCTATTTGTTATTTGCTATTTGTTCCAAGGATGTACAAAAGGCTTCCTGTAAGCTCTCGATAACAAAGCCTGTGCCGCAGGGTTATCTTTTATGTCCATCGTTTTTGGATCAATCACCAGGTTCGATTTTAAACGGTAAGCCATATCGCCATAGATCACCGTGGAAGTTGTTTTTTGTGCTTCCGCCAGCGTATTCGTAATTCCTGCATTGCTCTTTTTACGAATGCCGGCCGCGAATTCAGTAAAAAGGTCCGAAATCATTTTCTCATAAATAGGTATAACATCCGGTGCACCGGGCGTAAAACGCATATCTCCGGTGGTTTGTTTTTTGCCATCTTCAGTATATAGTTCCCATCCAAGATCACCGGCAAAAAGGGTTGCTTTATCGCCGTAATAATAAACACCAATATTCCTATCAGGGTCAGGAGCTTTATAGCCCCATGCCTTGTGCGACCAATAAACCGGCAAACCATCAAAATCATAACGAACATCAAGTTGATCGGGATTATCCTGCGTAACATTTCGCACAAGCCCACCTATGGCAGAAACATTAGTTGGTATATCCAATTGTAAAATGCGTCTTACATTATGGATATAGTGAATGCCCCAATCAGCCATAATTCCTCTGCTGAAATCGTGCTGTGCTCTCCAATCAGGCTTATCGCCATTTTCATTACATAAGAATTTAGTACGTGGTGCCGGACCGCAGAAAGTTTCAAAATCAAAATTGGCTGGTATTGCCTTTTCAACCAGTCCGCCCTCTTCATTATGGATGTTTGCCTGTACCTGGAAGATTTTTCCTAAAGCGCCGCTCTCAATAATTGTTTTTACCTTTTGATTGCTATCCGTCATTACCCTTGGAAAATCAACCTGCACCACGTTACCTGCTTTTTGTTGTGCCTTAACCATGGCCTGTCCTTCCCTGATATCATAACTGATTGGTTTTTCAAGGAACACATGCAGCCCTTTGTTGCAAGCTGCAATAAACTGCAATGGATGCCAATGCGTGGGAGTTGCTATCACTACCGCCTCAAGGCCCGGCATGTTATACATCTCTTCATAATTTGAAAAAAGTGCAGGTTTTTTACGACCAGCTTTTTCTACCTGTGCAGCTGCATTTTGTAAGGCCGCAGCATTTACATCGCATATTCCTATAACATCAAATTGCGTTGTCTTAAGTATGCTGGCTAACAAAATTTCTGTACCCCACCAACCAGTACCCAGGACAGCGATATTAATAATATCGTTGTTAAAGGCGAATACCGGTTTAGGCGCCATAAAAAAGCCACCGGCAACCAGCGAACCCGACTTTATAAAATTTCTCCGTAGCATAGCAATTAATTGAAGTTTAAATATGGCCCTAATTTATTCTTTAATATCTACAAATTAAAACTGTGGCGAATAAAAACATTTCAGCGCAACGGCTTTATCACTAGATGTATCAATTTACTATTCTGTATGAATTGATTTTACCGGGTTTGCCAATGCCGCTTTAATACTTTGAATGCTAATCGTAAGTAGAGAAATTATCAGCAATAATAATGGCGGCAATACAAACATTACCCAATCGAACCTGATATGAAAGGCATAGTTTCGTAACCACGCATTTCCTACAAAATAAAAGATGGGTATGGCTATTGCGGCAGCAAGTAATACGAGTTTTATAAAGTCTTTCGAAAACAAAACCAGGATGCTGTAAATAGTGGCACCCAGTACTTTTCGGATACCTATTTCTTTAATGCGTAAGCGGCTTACAAAGCTGCTCAATCCTAATAGTCCGAGACAAGCAACAAAAATAGCCAGCACTGTAAATAAAGTAAATACTTTTCCAAAACGCTGATCGGCCTGGTATTGGTTGTTGAAATAATCATTAAGAAAAAAATACTCGAATGGGCTGCCTGCAAAACTTGTTTTATAGGAGTTTTCAATAGAAGAAAGACTTTCTGCCAGTTTTGAAGTATTAATATGAATAGATAGGTAACTCCAGTAGTTAAAAGAAGGATAAACAAACAGGATAGGATCATAAACTTCCCGTAAAGAACGCTGGTGATAATTTTTTAAAACACCGATAATTTCAGCTTTGTGTTCCCCATCTCCATAGGCAAAAATGACAGATTGATTAATGGCAGCTTCATTTGTTTTATATCCAAGACCGCGTACAAGTTCTTCATTCACCATTACCTGGATGTGACTGGGATGAACAAATAAGTTTACGCTATCCGCTGCTACAAAGTTGCGGCCGGTGGCTACTTGCATTTGATATGCAGGTACAAAATTTTCATCTGCCTGCATTATGTAAGTAACAAAATTACTGGTCTTATCTGCGCTGGCCTTTCGTATACTATTTCTTCCCACAATTAATTTACCCGGTATGTCTGAAGATCCCGTTATAGCAGTAACTGCTGGATTCTTTAAAATATTATTTTTAAATGCTACTATTTTGGCACCAAAGATGGAATCGGTATAAGCAGGTGCTTTTAGTACTACTATTTGATCTTTATTATAACCGAGTTGCTGGTTGCGCATATAGGTTAATTGCTTGTATACCATGATGCTACCAGCTATCAATAAAATAGATAAAACGAATTGCAGCGATACCAGTGACTTTCTTAAAATAACACCTTTTGCCGACTGCATAAATTTACCTTTTAAAACCAATGCAGGCTGGTAACGAATCAATACAAATGCTGGGTAAGCACCTACTAAAAATGCACCTGTAACAAACAAGCCAACAACAGTCAACCAGAACGATGGTTGTTCTAACATACCTGACGTTAAAAATGAAGCACTGATGTTCTTACCAATGAAATTGCTAAAGAATGGGAAACAAGCAAATACTATAGCCACAGCAATTATAACGGCCATCAGGTTGACGATAAACGACTCTAAAATAAATTGAACAACTAACTGCGGTTTGGATGCGCCTGCTACTTTTCGAAGGCCTACTTCCTTGGCACGTTCCATTGATTTTGCTGTAGATAGATTCACATAATTTATCCATGCTACCAATAGTATCAGGATTCCTATAATAGATAGAAAGTAAATATCTCTTTCACTACCACCTGGTTCAGGTTCTTTCAGGTAATGAGATCGCAAATGAATATCAGTAACTTTTTGCAGGTGAAACTGGCAACCAAAATTCAATTGTTTCATGGTGGGTCCCAGGTACTTTGCAATAAATGCCGGGAACTTGGCTTCTACTCTTTTTGGATCAGTACCTGGAGCCAGCAACACATAATTATAATACTCAGGCCAGGTCCAGTTATCATTTCCAAAATTCTCTCCCATTGTAGCAAAGGAAGCCAGCATGTTAAATTTTATATGCGAATTCTCCGGCACTTCCTTAAAAACGCCTGTTACTTTAAAAGGCATTTGTTTATTCAGGTAAATCGTTTTGCCTACAGGGTTTTCTTTTCCAAAAAACTTACCGGCTATGTTTTCTGAGATCACCAAAGTATTCTTTTCCGTTAGTACATTTTTTGGATTACCTGCTAACAGTGGAAAAGAAAACAAATTAAAAAACGATTGATCCGCTACCATCAATTTTTCTTCATTGAAACTGGTGACATTGCCTTTGTTATTGGTGTAGGATAAAGCAACGGTACCACCGAATAAGGAAGTACCTACGGCCCTGGCCATATCAACTACTTCGGGAAAATCTCTCTTCATTGCTGGTCCCACCGCCGGATGATTGGTTGCCATGGGTGGAAGATTGGAAAAACTGCCGGAGTAGCTAATATTTACACGGTATAAGTTAGTAGCATTCTTATTAAAGCTATCATACCCTGATTCAAAATGAACATAGAGAAAAACAAAAAAACAAGCTGCCATGCCAATAGCAAGTCCGAGAATATTTACCGTTGTAAAAATTTTATTTTTCAACAGGTTACGAAAAGCGATGGTGAAATAATTTTTAAACATGGTAGAATGTTTTAAATCGCCGGTAAAAGAAAAGAGCAGGATTACATTAAAAAAATAACAAATAGAAAGCCAGAGCGTATTATGTTGATTAACAACACTGTTATAGATTGATCCGGTTTATAAGCGTACGTTTTTGATACAATAACTGTATGGAAATGAACCGCACATCATAACATCGGCATATCCCGGGCATTTATGTCGGGGATTTCCCTCACATCTATTTGGATGGCTTTAGCCACAGTGCTTCGTGACTTCAGCAATGCAGGGCTAAAGCCCGTTCAACTCTTATCTTCTAAAGACGCCGGCATAAATGCCAGGGTTAGTGTACAGGTATGATTTTAAGCATGAAGCGGATATATACTGGTGCGCATGCATCGCTTGTTTCCCTGCAGTTTTGCACGAACGCTTTTGAGGATTATAAGCTTCTGCTGGAAGCTTGATTTCATACTGCCTGCTTCAACTTTCTCACTATAACAATATTATAGGCGCCTGTTCAATCAGATATACCGGTAAGGCAAGTGGCATGGGCAATTGGTACTACCTGCATATACGCAAGAATTTTGGCCCATTTTGTTGAATACACGTAAAAAGAGGGGGCGAAGGCATAAGAAATCAATGCTGCTGGCAAATACTTGCCTTTTGGTACATCGTTGTTTTATTCCACAGTTACAAAACCTGTTACACCATGAAAGCCGCAGTAGTAAGCATAAGATCCCTCAATCATAAAACGATGTTCGAAGAGGGTTCCTGCAAGCGGTGAAGCAAAATTTCCATCGGGGTTTCCGGGTGTGCCGCTTACAATGGGATGAAAAGACAAACTGCCTTCCCATCTTACAAAATCGCCTCGTTTGATAACAACAATATTGGGCACAAAACCAGTTCCGCTGACTACTTGTTTATAAGTAGCTACAGCTGTACGAAAAGTATCGGCAGGTGCATAAACCGATAAACCGCCGCAGGTGGTATTCGCCCGCACCTGCCACTCGTAATCACTATAATCCTGCAACATGTCGGCAGTAAAACCAACCGCAATGGAATTACCCGTAATCCAGGTTTGAGCACCTAGTTTTCGATAGCGAACATTGAAGCCGGTACTACCCGCAACAGGTAACCAATCAAGTTTGGCCGATATACTTGTAATATTTGAAGTTGATAAAGAAGCAGGAACCTGTGCCGATCCGCTGCCATCCAGGTTGGTCCAGGCAGTGCCATTAAAAACATTCACTTTATGTGTATTCAGGTTATAAACAACTAATCCTTCTTCAGGCGATAAGACACCTGTTATTTGCTGGCAGGTAAGCCTGGGTAACAACAGGCCTTTAGTGGTGCTGGTTAAATCGAGCAACGCACTTTGATTTGGCGTTTGTGTGCCTATACCTACCTGGGCAGAGTTGGTAAGAGAGATTAATAGAAAGCAAGTGATGGATAGCAATATTTTCATGACAGGTATAGAAATTTTGCTTAATGTACGCTGTTTGAAGGATTAACGAATACTTTAATGGATCCCCAGTATTAATGTCGGGCATACCTTCACCTCTATTAGGATGGTTTTAGCCACGATCCTACCCGACTCCACAATGCAGGGCTAAAGCCCATTCAACACTTATCTTCTAAAGGCCCCGGCATAAATGCCAGGGTTAGAGCACAGGTATGAGGGTTGATATCACCGGTATTTATGTCGGGGATATCCCATTTCTATATTAGTATTAGCCGATCCTCGGGGATACCCTCACCACTATAGCTATAGCCACAGCCCTGAATGAAACCGCGGCATTCATGCCGACGCTTACGCACAGGTATAAAGTTAGCTATACAAGCCGGCATTTATGCCGGGTATTCCACTACCTTGGATTGTATTCGGCTTTAGCCATAATCCACAAAACCCACGAGCAATGCCTTATTTAGAAGTTTGGATTCATGTGGTATGGGGAACGAAAAACCGTTATCCTTTTATGAATCATGAAAGCAAAGAAGCCATTTGCAGTTTCATAAAAAGGTATGCTAAAGAAAAAGGAATTTATATTGATTGCATCAATGGACACCGGGAACATATGCACTGTTTGTTTGCCTTGACTGCAGATATTCCTTTGTCAAAGCACATGCAGTTTATGAAAGGTGGTTCCTCTTTTTGGATCAATAATAAAAGCAGTTTGTTTGAACTGCACTTTGAGTGGGCAGTTGATTATTATGCAAATTCTGTAAGCAAAAGCAATTTGAATAAAGTGAGACATTATATACAAACCAGGAAGCACATCATGCAAAAATCACTTTCAACGACGAGTATGAATTGTTCCTAAAATCCTTCGGGTTGTACGAGGGATAACTGCCGGCAAAATGCAGGGCTAAAGCCAGATTAAGCGGTACGGTCTTAAGTCCCCGCTATAAACGCCGGGGTGCATGTACTGATATGATGCATAGTAGACAACCCCGACATTTATGTCGGGGGCATTACCCTAACCACAATGTATTGGCTTTAGCCACAGTTCTGACTAAAGTCGCGTCGCAAGTGGACCCCGACGTTTATGCCGGGTACTCTACTATCTTGAATTGTATTCGGCTTTAGGCGCAATCCGCAAAACCCTTAAACAATGCCTTATTTAGAGGTTTGGATTCATATAGTTTCGGGAACAAAAAACCCATAAATGAACTGGTTCAGGCCAGTACTCTTTCTATCCAGGCAACCGTCTCTTTTACCAGTATACCCATTACATCCTGCTTACCAGCTTTAAATGAATGATCTGCGCCTTCTATTTTCACCAGTTCGGCATTGGGAAGATTGCCACATACAGTTTCAATTAAATCCCAGGTAGCAAGCGTATCTTTTGTACCCTGCAAAAATAGCATGGGTATTTCCACTTTTTGAAGATGTTCAGCCCGGTCGGTTGATGGTTTGCCTGCGGGATGCAATGGAAAACCATAGAATATCATTCCCTTTGCCAGGGTATCGTGATGCGCTGATAAGAACTGCGAACTCATTCTACCACCAAAAGATTTGCCACTTAGAAAAACTGGAAGTGCAGGAAATAATTCCCGCGCATTGCCAACTGCAGCTTCAATGGCTTGGTGTGCTACAATTGGAGTATCGGGCCGGCCTTTTTTATTCTCCATAAAAGGAAAATTAAACCGCAGTGTTGCAATGCCTTGTGCTGCCAGGGCTTTAGCAAGATCCACCATAAAGATATGGTTCATACCAGCACCGGCACCATGTGCCAAAGTGATAATGCACCTGCTGTTTTCCGGGGTAATTAATTCAGCGGATACGGTGCCGATAGCAGGGGAAACTTGTAGTGTCAGAGATTGAGTTTGCATGAGTTGAAAGGTTTTGCTTCGCAGTTATTATAAAGTGCAACTGCTCACAATATAATCAATTGAAAACACCCTGTTCTTTTCTAAGTAAAGAATTTTATACCGTACTTATCACTAAAAAATTGGCATAGGAAAAACGACAATGATATACCAGCAGGTACCACTAAAAAATCGTTTTGGGATACTACTACCGGCTTCATACACCAAAATTGCCGGATTCCTCATGGCAATAGCCAAGTTGGCAATTGCCTACTAAAGTTTTACAGGCAATGTAGTTAAGCAATGATGACCCCGGTTGTAAATAATTCAACAAATAAGGAAAGGGAGAAACATGTTGCTACAGGTGCAGGTACTGCTTCAACAACGGTTAGTAATTCTTTGCTTTTACTTACAGCAATAGCATCCATAAAACAATAATGGCGCATGTGTGTGATCGATATTTAAATGTATAAAAACAACAGGTGTCAACACGATGCGCAATAAGCATTGCTATTCACCCCATACCATTACAACAATCGTTCTTGCGCCCCCTGGTTACGATGCTCACGGAGGTAAATGCCCTGCCACATGCCGGGCGCCAATCCACCATTTGCAACGGGTATTGTCACCGATGCACCAAGAAGGGACGCACGCATTACTCACGTCTTTCCATTCATCCCTCACCCTCCTTTATTGATTGCCACTTTTATCCAGTTTCAACAACCATAAATCACTATTTCCATTGTTATTATAGCCTACCAGGTTTCCTGAATTAGTTGAACTGGTCATACCGGAAAGAATATAACCTCCATCCGATGTTTGCCTTACGTTGGTAAAGTAATCGTCAAGGTTACCTCCATACAATTTCTGCCATTGCAACCCGCCCGAAACATCTATTTTAATAACCCAACCATCATAGGATCCATTGTTTAATATTCCTGTAAGCGTACCCGTATTAGAAGATTGAGAGTAACCGCCCATAATATAACCGCCATCCAAAGTTTGTTTTATACTCTGAATCAGATCGCCCGAAATGCCCCCGAACAGGCGCTGCCATTGGAAATTACCAAAATCATCCAGCTTCAATATCCAGCAATCACTGCCCCCATTGTTAACAAGGCTGGTCAAAGTTCCCGAGTTAGTAGAAGAAGTACTTCCGGTGGTAATATATCCGCCATCTTTTGTTTGTAAAACGTCGTACGAGAAGTCATTGCCGGTGCCGCCAAATAATTTCTGCCATTGAGTGGCTCCATTGCCAGATAGCTTCAGGATCCAAAAATCACTACTCCCATTATTTGTAGCTCCTATAAGCGTGCCCGTGTTTGATGATAAGGAATAGCCAGCAGCAATATAACCTCCATCAATGGTTTTTCTAATGCTCGTAACTGTTTCTTCCGCAGTGCCTCCTAAAAGCTTTTGCCATTGCACACTACCTGCCGCATCGAGCTTTATTATGCAGCCGTCGGTAGCGCCCCCGTTGCTTAGCAGGCCCGTTAGCGTGCCTGAATTGGAAGAAGCGGAAGAACCTGCAACGATATACCCGCCATCATTCGTTTGAGAAATGGAATGAACCGTTTCATTAGCAGATCCGCCAAAAAGCTTTTGCCATTGAATATTGCCTGTTGCATTCAGCTTTAGCACCCAGAAATCACTACCGCCGTTGCCCGTAATACCACTAAAAGTTCCGGTATTGGACGAGTATGAGCGCCCACCCAGGATATACCCTCCGTCAACGGTTAGCGAAATGTTCATAAAATAATCATGCATGCTGCCACCAAAAATCTTTTGCCATTGCACATTCCCATATGCATCCGTCTTTATTACTACGCCATCTTGTCCCCCATTGAAAATCAATCCTGCAAGTGTGCCGGGATTTGCAGTAAAAGCCGCCATTCCCACAATAATGTATCCTCCGTCAGTTGTTTGCTGTACGTCGTATCCTTCGTCGTAATTACCAGCCCCAAAAAGTTTTTTTACCTGGGGAGAAGAAAAGGTAACAGAACCCCATGAACCGGTAAAAATTTCAAGGGTATTGGTAGTACTATTAAAAATAATTAACCCGATTGCAGGAGATGGAATAGCATCGCGTTGAGTGGTTGTCATTCTTGGCAGCAAAAACCCGCTGTTGGTGCTGGTAATTTCAAGTTTTGCACTGGCATCAGGTTGGGTCGTGCCGATGCCCACATTTTGGGAAAAGGATGTTGACACAAATAAAAAGATCGCAAACGAGAGTATAATTTTTTTCATCTTAAAACATTATTCTTAAATATATAAAATAAACGGGGTACGATGGTACCTATTAAAAACGTGAGTCGTGAGTCGTGTGTCGTGAATCGTGAGTCGTGAGTTGTGAATCGTGAGTCGTGAGTTGTGAGCAGTCCCCCAAATCTTCTAAAAACTACAATTGTATTATTTTACTTTCCTATTCGTTGCAGGCATCTGCGTGCATTGCTTCTGTGTTGTCTGTTTGGTAATTTTAAAATCGTGAATCTCAAGTGGTGGACTTGCGCATTACTTAGGGTTTAAAGGCAAATTTTGTCGCAAGCAATTATTCCCGGCATTTATGCCGGATTAAAAGCAAAACACAAGGCTGTACCGGCCTTAGCCAAAATCCTGTAAGTCTTAAAGAAGTGCCTGAAATATTTCGGGCTAAACAGAATCAATTTTATTCTATCTCCGGGTATAAAAAACATGCGCAATTCACAATGCACATGTCACCATTTCACTGCAGATTAAACCCATCAAACCTCACCGACTTTTCGAACCTGACCAAACCTTGAAGTACCACCACATTTACAGCAGCATTGCGGCTGCCCCCACCAGTGGGATAACCACCCAGAATAACAGAGCTCAGCTTATTAAAAACAAATGTTGCATTAGGATTTGAAGTGTACGTGCCGGCAGCAACCAGTATGCTGTCTACACCCATCGTAACATTCATCTTATTGATGGCCGCCGTTAACGAGGTAAAAGCATTTTTCCAACTGCTGCCATTGTTTTGACCAGTTGCCTGTTGATCGACATACAACACAGAAGGAACGATACAACTAACCAGCTCAGTTGTAAGACTCAAATTGATTAGTTCAACCGGCAGGTTTGTTGCAACTACGGTTCCGTTGGTTATGGAAGCCCATTCGCCTGCAACAGTGGTAAAGACGTCCCTTTCCAATTTTGCATCGTTTGTTATCAGGCTGCAGTTGTTTTGCGAGAGTCTAAAATTGTTTAACGCGGTAATAAATCCCTTTCCATTTTTTATGCCCGCTGCAAAAACCTGGTTTCCGACACTTACAGCCGTAAAAATTTGCAGAAATGGATAGCCCGGGTAATGGGCTGAAAAAACAACCTCGCCTGATGTTGAAACCTTTGTGAGTGTACTCGATGCGGCACTTGTTCCTGGGCCGTTACATGGATAACTTGCTGTTAACGTACCATCACTTAAAACGCCAAACCCCTGCGGAATTCGGGGACTACGAACTTGATAATTACCAATTAGCTGAATATTGTTATCCAACCTTAATGTGTAAGCCGCCTGACAGGGATCACGATAGGTGTAAGCAGGCGCACGGATATAATAACCTCCATTAAGATCGTCATAGATTCTCAGGAGATACAAACCATAGCCTCCCGGCATCAAATCAGTTACCGATAACAAGCTCCCATCTATAAGTAATACCTTGCTGAGGCGAATATCGCGAGGAGATCCAAAAGGCGCTACGGTACTGCAAAAAATAATCGTATCCTTCTTTTGAATAATTCCCCCGCCAAATGCGTCCATTTCAACTGTGTAATTGAAGCACTTCATCCAAATGGGGTTGCCTCCTGCATCCAGCTTTAGCAAGAAAGCATCGTGCAGAAAATTCTCCCTTGCAATAGAGCCGGAAATAACAAAATCACCGTGATCGGTTTCAATAATATCAAAGCCGCTTAATGGCTGTCCCCCCAAATAAAATGATTTATACCACGCGACTGTGCCACTTGGGTTAAGAGACAGGCAATACACCGTATCCTCACCGTACGCAGAATAAGCACCAAGCAGCACCAGTCCACCATCGGCCTTAACCCTGGCCTGTGTAATGGATCCGAACCTAGGTAACGCGTATTGTGTTTGCCGGATGATATTGCCGGCAGTGTCCAGTTTCATGACAACCGGCCCCTGCGAAACAGCATAAAACTCATTGGTGCCCGGGATAGCCTGCAGGTTATTGATACCACTTGTTCCCGATATTGTCAGCTCGAAGGTGGGAACATTTTGTGCCTGCAAATTATGGACAAGAGTTGCCAGCAATAAAAGAGGCAATATCAGATTACACCAACGTTTGATAAAAAATAGTGAGATACCAGGCATGTGCTTGAAGTTAGCGGTTTGGGTAATTGTTGCGTAATCTAAGTATTAAATGAATTAGCTGCAAAAAGGTTGGTTATTCCTGCATTTGACCTGTCCTCTAAATCCCAAAGCACCGGTGTGTTCTCTTTTTTTATAAAGTTTTTATACTTTACTTCTTAATAAAAAATATCACTTGAACCAGGGAGTATTTCATTGCAGGCAGAAGACGGGAAATATCAATAAAAAGAACCTATTCATCTTCACAATAATTTGAAGAATTTATATTACCGAAAAGAAGTATTTTTTTCAATGGTGCCTGGCATAACCCTCTCTACCCAAACCCCGGCACTGCACATAAAAGTGGTACTTTCTTTAGACATTATAGAAACACTGCTTGCAGTAAGAATTTGATTTTTTTCTGAACTAGTAAAACGCATCTCATGGCTGGAATTAATGAAAAGGTTTACGACAGGATTATTCTATACATCATTGGGCTCCCGGTATTATTCCTGCTATTGTTCATTGTTGTATCAATGCTGCAGTTACGGGAGATCAATTCCCGGATTGAAGAAGGACAATCGCAAACAATAAAAGAGATTACTAGAAGCCTGACGTCTAAGGATTCCATGAGCGAAACACATATGCAATTTCTTGCGCTGGCAGTACTCGAAGAGGAAAGTCTTGGTGAACGTTACCGGCAGGGACATTATTCGTTGGTAAGCCGCTCTTTCAGGCAATTTCTTGGATTTTTTACAGGAATTATTATGGTAATAGTGGGCTCAGTATTCGTATTACTAAAACTGCGGGAAGAGATTAACGCCGGTGGAGAACAGGGTGATGGATGGAAATTTACCCTTGTAACGAATTCGCCGGGCGTGGCCTTTGGCATCGTTGGAGCAGTGCTTATTGCAATTGCTTCGGCCACCAGTGATAAGATCAATGTCAGCGATTCAGGGCTTTATCTTACCCGCGAATTCCTGGTAGCTCCGTTTTTCAGTGAAGGAAGATCAGAAGCGGATTTAAATGAATACATGAGAAGTCAACACCAGGACCGGGATGAGGGGGACGATGTTACGGAGCAATACCCGCCTGCAGGTCACGACCCCGATTCATCAAACCTAATCCATAGCGAAAAGTTGATGATTCAAAAACCACCAAAACGATAACACATGAAAAAACTAATTATCCTTTGGGCCTGCATCCTGCTATTTACAGGTGATAGTATCAGCCAAACTAAAGTGGAGGAAGAATTATTTGGTTTGCTGCAGCAGGCGAAATATAAAGAGCTTGTAAACAAAGTATGCAGCCTGCGTGAAAAAGCTTATTTCAAAAATGCGTTTATGGATTATTGCCTCGCATACGGTTATTGCCAGCTTGATAAACCATCTGTCTCAGCCGAATGGTTCGATCATTTACTCGCTTCCTACAGCAATTTTTCCATTAAAAAAAGAAATGAACTAAAGACCTTAAAACAAAGCTGCCTCAACACCCGTTCAACTACGGCACCAACACAATCTTTATTTCTTTTTCTGCAAGCCATGAACGCAGATGGTCATAAGGAAGGTGCCGGAATAGAGTCTAAATTAGGCATTCCCAGCCTTACTGATACAGTGGAGGCAATTGACTTTGAACACCTCACTTTTGATGGACAGCACCGGCGATTCAGCCTTCAACAAAAAAAAGAGGCGCTTACCTATTACCAGCAAATTTTAAGAAATGACAACTTTTTCGCGGATACTACGGAGCATTTTTTGGTATTCTACCCGAAAAACGCCTTAAACATAAAACAACAAATAGAAGACCTGGAAAAATATTATGCGTTTTACGCAAAGGCATTCAACCTACAGGAGTCGGGCAGGTTGATTTCGATTTTTTATTGCACCAGTAGGAGCAACTTCAATGAAGTGGCAGAAAGTATCCATAAAATGCCCATCCCGGTATCTACGTTTGGCTATGCATCAAGTGTTGATTTGGTGATGCTGGGAATTGCCAACGTTGCGTGGCTGGGCGCCATGAAACACGAATTGTTTCATCTTATGATCCGGTCTTATTTAGGAGATATTCCTCCCTGGCTCGATGAGGGCACTGCCTGTTTTTTTGAATCTTCCACTTTAACAAACGCCGGAGCCAGCACTAATTTTTCAGGTTCAAATTACCGGTTCAACCTTTTAAAAAATACCAGCTTTTTACGCAGCGAGCTCAGGCACCAGCGCAAAGGAGAATTCCTCGTGCCATCTGTTCAACAACTTACCAATTTTAACTGGCTGGAATTTAGCGGTAAACAGGGCGACCTAACCATTAAAGCGAGCTATAATCAATCTCTGAGTTATGCATTTGTTTGTTTTTTAAACGAGAAAAACTTACTACCGAAAATGATTGAAGCTTATCGCAACCGTTCTTTTGTTGCACCCGTCTCTTCGCAAGACTCCAATGATGTTGTAGAACTGCATCTGAAAACAAATGATCAATTACTAACCGAAGTAACAGGTATGAACCAGCAAGAAATTCAACAAGCGTTTAGAAACTTCTGTCGTAAAAAAAATATTATTCTTGATTAAAACTTGCAGGGTTAAATCTTCAGCCCGTTTGATAAGTAGCATTAGCGATAGTTAAATGGTAGCAGATCGTTCATGGCCGTTAACATCGAATGATTGTAGTGTGATCGGGTGAAAAGCATACAGCCGGAAAGCAGCCGGCATTTATACTCACATGGGTGTCACCGTTATAATGTTGCTGAACATATGCATGTCCATGTATATTTTACTACAGCTTCTCAAACTATTTAATGAATTTATAAATTGGTGGAGAATACAGCCAGGCAGAAAGCAGCAAAACTTTTAGAAAGAAAAGTAGCAATCGTTTTCATTATTGTGATGTAGAATTCACAATTTAAAAATTGTGATAGGAAAAATTGGAAGGAATGACAACGATGATATAAAGAAAATTTTAAATCTTCTTTAAGCAGAAAATTAGTCGTGAAATTACAGGTGGTTTTTCTTCCTGCTTTTTTTAAGGCCAGTATATTTTATAGATCGTTTGCTTGTACCTGGCTTGCATTATTACAAATTAAAATTTCTGCTTACATCAAAATGACTATTATTTAAAAAGTTCAATACCTTTTTATCTTCGTGCCTCACGAATTATGTGACCTGATTAATAAAACAGATCATAATTATTATTTACCTATCCGTAAACGTTCGAACCATGACGGCTTTTCATCAGTTCTATAAATAAGTTTTCGGTCAGTGTAATTGCTAGTACAAGAAGCTGGTGTTAATATTAATTAATGATGCTTGAAAATTTGTTTTTATTTATTCATACTTATCCCCGCATATAAGATGTATGATTATTTAAGATCGTTATTAAATTTTAAGGCTAGATTTAACGCATTAATAGTCCCCTATGCAAAGATCTTTTTTATTATTACTCCTCTTAACAGTATGCACTCACGCAATAACTCAGAATGTTGGTATTGGAACTGCAACGCCGCATGCAAATGCAGTACTGGATATTAAACAAACTACCAACAAGGGCTTGCTGATACCCCGCGGCAATGCTGCCACCCGTACTGCATTAAACAGCAATACTGCAAAGGGATTGATGTTGTACGACACCAGCACAAACAGTTTATGGATTCATAACGGTAACGGCCTTGCCGACGGATGGACCAACCAGGTTGCAACGAATAGTAGTACCATCATACCCTATGCTTCCGGGACTCCCATTCAAATCAGCACTAATGCTAATGGAACGCCAGATGACATGGCACTCATCGGTTTTGGCAACAACAGTTTTATCAAAAATAATTCCGGCAATATTGAACTGACCGGCTCCAACAGGAATTATGCGTTTGTAATGCCCCGCGATGGAACCATAACTGCGCTTTCGGCCCACTTTACGTTGACAACGCCATTCACGTCTTTTGCAACAATGCTTATATCGGCCCAACTCTACATATCGCCTGCAGACAGTGATGTTTTTACACCAGTTCCTTTACAGCTGACAACCATTCCCTCTCTTTCCTTTGCTCTACCTGGCACCACCACCAGGGGTATTACAACAGGGTTGTCTATTCCCGTAACAGCACAAAGCCGCATACTATTGGTCTTTTATGCTTTTTCATTTGGTGATCTTGCCGCTAATACGGTAGTAGGCTTTGCCAGCGCAGGCTTAAATATTCAATAAACAATGGAGCAGGTTTTTACTCCCTGGAATGTTAATCTCCAAAAGCAGCAAGCACTCGCCAGGGTCTTGTCCCCCGCCGGCGGGGGCAGGGGGTGGAAAACTCCCGGAATTGCAAGATGCCTGTAAGTCATCGTCCTACCCCCAAACCCCCTCCTTAGGCGGAGAAAGACCATGTGTTTTGATGATGACTTAGTTAATCAGGCTTTTTGCTTAGGTTACAAATAAAACTTAAACAGCTTCCTTTTACAGACTCCACCAGTAGGTCCATTTAACCACCAGTGCTCTTGTTTTTACCGCAAAATTTTCGGGGAGATAATTATCGGTATAAACAATAAATAAATCGCTTGCCGGTTTGTAACGCCACTGCAAACGGGTGTTTAGATTTACATTATTTAACTGCTGGTTGTACTGGCAAAATGCTGTAAAATATAAACTGTTCGTCATGGTGATATCCAGTCGCGGACCAATCAGCCAAAAAGTATAATGCCCCCAGGGTTTGGGTAAACGAATATCGTTGTAAGTAGCACTCATTACCACACTTACATAAGGTTGAAAACGGAGACCCGCTTCCGCCATCACATTCAACCGTTTGCCGTTGGCATAGTAGCCACCATACCTTAGAGATGCCGCATTCGTAAACCGTTTTTGTGGCCTGGAAACATAGTCTGCACCAAAGGCATTCCACCGGTGTTGTGTGCCTGTTGCCAGCGTATCTTTTAGCGCATTGGTTGGATCAAACGGGCGTAGCAGTTGCACATAATCATGCGCAATCCAACCCTGGACGGTGGCTTGTGTGCGCATGTTTAATTTATAAGCTAGAAAAGTTTCGTTATCTGTTTGCTTTAACGATTGATTGAAATAATAAGTGGAACTAAGAAGCGGACCATGGCTTAAGACTGCGCTGCCTTTGGGGAAAAATAAATAGCCCGCCTGCGGGTTTATTTTCACATACCCTTTACGCGGCACATACCCTACTTCGGCATTGTAATTTCTACCAACATATTCGTGTTGCCAGATTAAACTTAGTCTCCGGCTGGTGTAATTAAGATTAGCTGCCTGGCTAAGATCGTTCCCGCTTGTATTAGGGGTGAAAGATTTTAAGATGGTTGCTTTACCGGTCCAGACATTGTTGGAGGATGCAAGGTTGTATTCGGCGCCAATATTTCGGTTATAGGCATTATAAACTGGTTTGGTAGGATCAGTACCAGGCTGGTAATTAATCGACTGTTTGTTTACAAATAAAATACCTACACTGGATCGTGAAAAAACTTTTCGCTGCAGTGAAACCACCGCGAAATTTTGCACTGGTAAGCGCTCTTCTTCCACAGCAGCTGTTTGCATATCCATGGCACCAAGCCGCCAGTTTTTATTGAGTCTTCCGCTCAGTCTTGCACCAAATTGAATGGGTACATTGAGGCCAATACGACGGGAAAAAAAAGGGCGGATATTGGCGTAACCAAAATTGGCAAACACATCGCCGTTCTCCAGGAAAAATTGTCGCCTTTCGGGGAAGAACAATTCAAAGCGATCGAGGTTTGTTATTTGCCGGTCAACTTCTACCTGGCTAAAATCGGGATTAATCGTCAGGTCTAAATTGAGAGAGGAAGTGATAGCAATTTTTGCATCGCCGCCAACTTCTTTCTGGTAGGTATTGCGTGTATTGCGGTCATAGTTTTTTGACACCCCTCCCAGCAGGTAAGGGATCAGCGAGATATTAGCTTTAACATCGGGGGGAGCTGCGTCCCAGTTTAACACGCCGGTGTAGGCAAGCGAGGCGGTTGGAAATTGGCGCGGCACCGGGCACCAGGCGGATTTTTCAGTGGTTTTAAGATCGTTTCGGCTGAAGTTGATGCCCCATTGTGTAATGCCTTTTTTGAAGCGAATACTTTTGAAAGGAATAGCCGCTTCAAACACCCATCGGTCGGCATAAGTTTTTGTAACGGACACCCATTTGTTATCCCAGCTCAGGTCCACTTTTCCACCATCGTAAATAACGCCATCCCATTGGGCACCGGCAGCATTGGCACCAAAAGCAAAACCATTTAACTGGTCATCGAAAGGATCGATGAACACAATGAAGTTGTCATTTTTTCCAAAATTGAAATCACGCCGCAGGCTCTCCACCACATATGCACCCGGTGTCCCGTTAAAACAGGTCGCAACGATATAAATATTGTCGTTGTCGTACGCCATGCGCACATCGGTTCTTACACGGGCATGGCTGGTATCCATTGGCAATACCATGTGAAAATCGGTTACAATTCTGGTAGCTAACCAACCGCTATCGTTATCGTTACCATCTACTTTAATGGGGCCGGATAATTTCTCCATCGGCATTTGAAACCGGCCATTTTTCTTTTGTGCAGGCAGGGAGACAGAAAATAAAAAACAACAAACAAAAGCAATCGTTTTCAATAGGAATTTCATTAACAGGCCTTGTAACAAGGCTGCAAAATTGCATTATTAAGCCCAAACTAATGCTGATAGAAAAAGCTTTCAGTGCATCTCTAGTGACTAATTAACGTTAGGTCACCTGTTAGGGTTCATATACAACTTACAACCGCGGAGGCTGTCCCCTGCCGGCTGCCTTTCCCGGCATTTTGTCGGGAGGGGTAGGGGGAGGAAAACTCGCTGAGTTACAAAAAGCCTGCACTTCATCGTCCGCCCCCCAACCCCCTCCCGAGGGGGCGAAAGCCCCTGCGGCTCGAAGATGGCTTGGATATTCGGTCTGCTATCGTCCATTTTTGACAGCGTTTTTAGGTCGCAAGATTGAAGTTCCAAAAGCAAACGTAAGTCCACCCTTGAATTTTCAAAAAGCAACTTACAACCGCGGGGGCTCTGCCCTGCCGGCGGGGGTAAGGGGGTGGAAAACTCTTCGAATAGCAACATGCCTTTTATTCGAAGTCCTCCCCCCAGCCCCTTCCCGAGGGGGAGATAGCCCCCGCGGTTCGATTATGGTTTAAGTATTCAGGCATGTATCGCTTACGATTAATTAACGAAAGGCCACCCTTATGATTTCCAAAGGCAACTTACAACCGCGGGGACTGTCCCCCGCTGGCGGGGGTTAGGGGGTGGAAAACTCCTGGAACCACCATATACCCGTAATTCTATGTCCTCCCCCAACCCTCCCGATAGTCAATCCAAATGCCGAAAGTGACGAAGTGATTGGCAGAATGTATCTATTTCCGGCAACTACAATATTGTTGGTGCGCTGGGAGATTCAGAAGGCCGCGCTCTGGCTTATCCAGCAATGGTTCAGCTACCATTTTTAAGCGAAATGTGCAGTCAGCCTGCTCCTGTTTCATATGTTCAATTCACTGGTATTCAACTAATTTGGGTGTGATCCAATTGTGTTGAAAGTTCGTTTAACAGCAAAATAGTACACTTCATGTTGGTTTTTGTAAAGTTGACTTCAATACTTTATTATCCTATTAAATTGTTTCCCATTTTCGATTGCAATTAAAAACCAACAGCACCACCCATACTCAATTCAAAAGCTATGAAAAAGATAGTTACGCTCCATCTCATCTTCTTACTAAGCGTATCGGTTTACGCACAAAGTGTAGGTATTGGCACTACAACCCCTGCAGCCTCGTCCATGCTCGATATTACTAGTACCGGGAAAGGGATGCTCATACCCCGCATGGATTCTACCCAAAGAAACGCGATAGTGTCTCCGGCCCAGGGGCTATTAATTTACCAGGTAAAGGGAAATGGCGGCTTTTATTATTATTCGGGCACTACATGGAACAAGGTAGGCGGTGGGGGCAACGAATGGCTGATCAATGCCAACAATGATGTTTATACCGGCAAAAATGTGGGCATTGCCAATAATAACCCAACGGAAAAACTGGACATAACCGGCAACATAAAAACCACTGGCGAAATAAAACCCAATGGCACTGCAGGCCTGGCAAACCAGGTACTTACTGCTACCGGAACCGGTAGTATGGTATGGGCAAATGCAACAAGCGAACCTGCCGGGGAAGAAAATACCGGCTCAGGTACCTGGGGTGATTGCAGTGTAGATAATATCACCGCCTTTCAGCCGGTAGGTGCAGAGGATGGTGCATCAAACGATTTTTATGGAAGATCGGTGGCCATCTCCGGCGATTATGCTATTGTGGGCTCCGCCTCCCATGATGAAGCGGGTCTCACAAACAGCGGTTCAGCTTCCATCTTTAAGAGAAATACTGCCGGCGTGTGGGAGTTACAGGTAAAATTGGCCAATGCGAACCCGGCTTCAGAAGATTTTTTTGGGGGCAGCGTGGCTATTTCCGGCGACTATGCCATTGTTGGGGCGATTAAGGATGATGAAGGTGCCGGGCTGCTAGACAACGGATCAGCTACCATTTTTAAAAGAACCAGCACCACCGGCGCCTGGGTCTCACAGGGTAAACTGGTAAATCCAAATGCAGGTTCTTCCGATTTTTTTGGTAACAGCGTATCTATTTCCGGCGATTACGCCATCGTTGGAGCGTACTGGGATAGTGAGGGAGCCGGCCTTTCATTAAATGGATCGGCTACGGTTTTTAAAAGAAACAGCGTATCAGGCGTATGGGAACCGCAGGGAAAACTTGTTCATCCTGCGGCGGCCACACAGGACTATTTTGGCTGCAGCGTTTCCATCTCCGGCGACTATGCCATCGTTGGCGCCGACGCCGACGACTATATGGGCTCAGCCATCATTTTTAAAAGAAACAGCGTATCAGGCGTATGGGAGTTTCAGATTAAGCTTGTTAATCCAAACGCTGGCAGCGACGAAGCATTTGCCAGAACCGTATCTATTTCGGGCAATTACGCCATTGTTGGTGCGTTGGGCGATAGTGAAGGCGCTGGCTTAAGCAGCAATGGCTCCGCTACCATTTTTAAGCGAAATACCACAACCGGCGTTTGGCAGCAGCAGGTTAAATTGGTCGATTTTGCAGCCGGCTCGGTTGATTTGTTTGGCTGGTATGTTGCTATCTCCGGCGAATATGCCATTGTAGGCTCCCCTTTAGATGATGAAGGCGCCGGCTTTACAGATAATGGATCCGCTACCATTTTTAAACGAGTTGGAAGTGTGTGGCAGCGGGTTCAAAAATTTACAGCACCGCAAGCGAACGCTCATTCGAACGATCAGTTTGGAGGTGGCGTATGCATAGATGGCACCACTGGCAGGTTCTTGGTTGGTGCACAATTCGTCCAGTCTTCTACGGGCATGGCCTTTTTTGGCAAGGTAAAATAAGGGTACGTCGCCAGCGTGGCAAACGACATTTCCAGGTTTTCATCTCCGCCAAAGGGATCCGTATCGAAGATGTTCATTCACTGTGGCTATTTAAGATGTGTTTACGCCATCCCTTCGTAATTTCTATGCGAGGAAGAACTGTATGGCCACATTAATATCATGGCTTCGGCATGGAAATAAATTAGCTGGATGGTACTTACAATGTATCATCCAGCTTTGTTTTATCCCGGGCAGAGCTGCTTATACAAGTCAATCCAAACGCAGCATGTCAATTAAGAAATAACTAGGCTGAAGTCGTAATTACACCAACACTTCAACAACGAATCCTAACACTTAAAGGTAGTTTTTAGCGACCTCGGTTACACTGCGGCTTTTATCAAAAAACTGCGTTTCATTTTTGAGTCAACAAAGAGATTGAACTCATATCGCTCAACCTTCAAATTACAAATTTTGAAAAAGTTTTTATCCAGCAGTACCGTTTTATTTGTCGCATTATTTGGTAATGCTCAAAGCGTAGGCATTGGCACCACGGCGCCAGATACGTCAGCCATTCTTCATCTTTCGAGCACAACAAAAGGGTTTCTTGTACCACGTATGGATTCTGTTCAAAGAAACCTGATAGCATCGCCTGCACAGGGTTTGCTCATTTACCAATCAAAAGCAAACGGAGGCTTTTACTATTATGCAGGCACAACCTGGAATAAGGTAGGCGGCGGCGGTAACGAATGGATAAAAAATGCCAATGGTGATATTTATACCGGTAAAAACGTAGGCTTTGGTAATGCCAACCCTACCGAAAAACTAGACATAAGCGGACATATAAAAACCACTGGCGAAATAAAACCCAATGGCACTGCAGGCCTGGCAAACCAGGTACTTACTGCTACCGGAACCGGTAGTATGGTATGGGCAAATGCAGCCACCGGCGAAGAGACTTCCGGCTCCGGTACCTGGGGCGATTGTAGTGTAAATAACATTACCGACTACCAGCCAAAATCTGATGCCGATGGCGTAAGCTCCGATCGTTTCGGTCATGCTGTAGCCATCTCCGGTTCGTATGCTATAGTAGGCGCCTATACCAACGATGAAGGCGCTGGCCTTACAGACAATGGTTCGGCCCATATATATAAAAGAAATAGCACTACCGGCATGTGGGAAGCACAAGAAAAACTGTTGAACATAAATACGGCCACTGCAGATCATTTTGGCTATAGTGTAGCCTTATCAGGCGATTACGCAATTGTAGGCGCACCCTACGATAATGAAGGCGCCGGCTTAACTAACAATGGTTCCGCTTCCATTTTTAAAAGAAACAATGTGTCGGGCATTTGGGAGCCGCAAGGCAAGCTGGTAAACCCCGGAGCCGCTAATACGGACCTGTTTGGCTGGAGTGTTTCCATATCCGGCGATTACGCCATTGTGGGCGCCTATGGTGATGATAATGCGGCCGGTTCTGCTACGGTTTTTAAAAGAAACAGCATTTCTGGAATATGGGAATCGCAGGGTAAACTCTTAAACGCGGCACCAGTTGCCACCGATTATTTTGGAAGAAGTGTAGGCATTTCCGGCGACTATGCTATAGTGGGCGCCAATGATGATGATGCAGGTGGAACAGCCACCATCTTTAAGAGAAATACCGGCACCGGAATTTGGGAAGCTTTGCCACAAGGCAAATTGGCCGACGGCGATTTGGGAGGCTCCTTCGGAGTTAGCGTATCTATTTCCGGCGACTATGCCATAGTGGGTGCTAGCTACGATAACGAGGGTCCGGGGCTTTCGGCAGATGGCTCGGCCACTATTTTCAAAAGAAATACTACAACCAACGTATGGGAGCAGCAGCTAAAACTGCACAACACGGCTCCGGGTACGTCCGATTATTTCGGGTCAAGCGTATTCATTTCTGGCGAATACGTCATTATTAGCGCCACCGGCGATGATGAAGGTGCCGGGTTAGATAATACTGGTTCCGTTTCCATATTTAAACGCAACGGCGCCATCTGGAGATTGGTTCAAAAATTTACTGCGGCCAATGCCGGTTCGAATGAATTTTTTGGAACTGCCGTAGGTATTGAAGGAACTACCGGCCGGTTTTTAGTGGGTGCATCATTTATCCAAAGCAGTACAGGCGAAGCCTTTTTTGGAAAGGTGAAATAGCAATTTCCGTATGCTAGGTCGTAAATGTGGCCGCCGACTCCTGCGCTTCCTTCTCTAAAATATCCTACCCAAATAACAATAAAGCTTCAGGCGTATGCCTGCCTAAATCCAAATACAATGCAACAAATAACTACCATGAAAAAAATTATTATCGCTGTCCTTGTCAGCATTACAACCAGTGCCTCTTTTGCACAGAATAATGTTGGCATTGGTACTATCACGCCCGACTCATCGGCGCTGCTGCACCTTGCAAGCACCCAAAAGGGTATGCTTGTACCACGTATGGATTCGGCCCAAAGAAGCCAAATAGCCAATCCAGCGCAGGGTTTGCTCGTTTACCAGGTAAAAACAAACCCCGGGTTTTATTATTACTCGGGCAATACCTGGTACAAAGTAGGCGGCGGCGGTAACGAATGGATGACGAATGCCGCAAACGATCTTTATACCAACCGAAACGTAGGTATCGCCAATAACAACCCGACTGAAAAGCTGGATATAATGGGCAATATTAAAACGAGCGGTAACATACTTACCTCCGGCGAAATAAAACCGGGCGGCACAGCTGGCCTGGCCAACCAGGTGCTTACTGCCACAGGTAGCGGCAGTATGGTATGGGCCAATGTTGCAACGGAGGCAACAGGAGGAGAGAGTGTTGGTTCTGGCACATGGGGCGATTGCAGTGTACATAACATTACCGCTTTTCAGCCAGTGGGCAGTGAAGATGGAAATGCTCAGGATCTGTTTGGAACTTACGTAGCAATGTCCGGCGACTACGCAATACTGGGTGCACCCAATGATGATGAAGGGGCTGGTTTGACAGATAATGGTTCGGCCGCCATTCTTAAAAGAAACAGCACAACAGGTGTATGGGAAACGCAAGGTAAAATACTAAACCCTGTGCCTGTAAGCGGTGATAAGTTTGGAACATGTGTAGCTATTTCAGGCGACTACGCTATAGTGGGAGCTCCTTATGATGATGAAGGCGCAGGCCTCACCAACAATGGTTCGGCTACTATTTTTAAAAGAAATGCCGCAACAGGTATTTGGGAATCTCAGGGCAAAGTCGTTAACCCGGCTGCTGCTAATAACGATTTATTTGGCTGGAGTGTAGCCATCTCCGGCGACTATGCCATTGCAGGTGCAAAGGGTGATGATAATAGCGCAGGCTCTGTTACAATCTTTAAAAGAAATGCTGTAACGGGTGTATGGGAATCGCAGGGCAAATTATTTAATGCCAGCCCTGTTGCTTTTGCAATGTTTGGAATTAGTGTGGGCATGTCTGGAAATTATGCCATAGTGGGTGCTCCGGATGACGGTGCCGGCTCGGCGACGATTTTTAAAAGAAATACTACTACAGGAATATGGGAGCCACTGCCCCAGGGCGAATTAACGGGAATATCTACGGCGAGTTTTGGATTCAGTGTTTCCATCTCTGGCGACTATGCTATAATAGGTGACAAATCTGATCCTGACGATACTGGCATGTTATTTATCGCGGACGGGTCAGCAACTATTTATAAGAGAAATACCACAACCGGGATATGGGAGCTACAGGTTAAATTACGAAATACTGTCCGGCTAGATGCAAACTATTTTGGAACCAGTGTTTCTGTCGCTGGTGATTATGCAATAATTGGTTCAGATGGTGATGACGCAGGTGCAGGTATTACCGACAATGGCTCTGCTACGATCTATAAACGCAGTGGCAGTGTTTGGAGTTTAGTGCAAAAATTTACCAGGCCGAATACAAATTCGGGGGACAAGTTTGGAACCTCCGTGGGCATCGATGGTACTGCCGGCAGGTTTTTAATAGGCGCACCTGGCACTCAAAATGGTACTGGTTTGGTTTTCTTTGGAAAAGTAAAATAAAGGCCGAACACCTGGCGCTTTGCCAAACTGGTTCAGTGCCTGGCGATAACTAACCGTTACTAAATAAGATTAAAAAGAGATTTACTCCAACAACAAAAATTTACAGCAAGCCTGCTCCCCGTTTCGCATAATCAAAGTAATGCGATACACCCAATTTTGTGACAACGCATTTGTGATGAAGCCGCCTGCCCCAATGGGGTAGCAGACATTTCGCTTCCGTTTAATTACTGTAAGTCCAATGTATGACTTTCCAAAAGCAACTTAAACCATCAGGGTCTGTCCTCCGCCGACGGAGAAGGGGTGGAAAACTCTCCGAAATAGCAACATGCCTGTTATTCGAAGTCCTCCCCCCAACCCCTCCCGTTTTATCGGGACAGGCTCTCCCGAGGGGGAGAAAGCCCCCGCGGTTCGATTATCTATTAGAATTCGGACATGAACCCGCTTGCAACTACTAGTGGTTAGGCCACCTGTTAGAGTTCCGGAAACAATTTGCAACCGCGGGGGCATGGGGTGGAAAACTCCTGGAATAGCAACATGCCTGTTATTCGAAGTCCTCCCCCCAACCCCCTCCCGAGGGGGAGATGGCCCCCGCGGTTCGAAGATGGTTTAGATATTCGGGCATCCGATTTTCTGGTTTGAAAAGGATAAAACAGAACTGTCGAACTTTCAAATGCAACGTAAGTCCACCCTTATGAATTCCAAAAACAAACTGCAACCTCGGAGGCTCTCCCCCGCCGGCGGGGGTTAGGGGGTGGAAAACACTCCGAATTTGAATAATAACACCAATAAACGTACTTTTAGTAGCATCATGCCTGCCGCAACACCCCAAAACAACCTCGCCTATAACAAACAGCTAACACCAGTAGCCCACAAGCTTCGATATGAAATGACCAAAGCTGAAGCCTGCCTCTGGAAATATATATTACGCGCAGGACAGTTGCAAGGATGCCAGTTTAGAAGACAACGGCCGGTATTAAATTACGTAGCTGATTTCATGTGTAAAGAGCTGATGCTGGTAATTGAACTGGATGGTATAACACATGCGGAAATGGCCGCTATTGAAAAAGATCAAGTACGGCAGAAAGCAATTGAATCGGCAGGATTTACGGTTCTTCGATTTTTAGATAATTATGTACTTCAAAATATTAACGGGGTTCACCGTTTTCTTGAAAACTGGATAGAAGACTTTAAGAAAATTAACCCGGGTATAAAGCTGCAGCGGGAGAAGAAAGCATCTTAATTTCATCGTGCTCGCCCAACCCACCCGATTTATCGGGACAGGCTCTCCTGAGGGGGAGAAAACCCCCATGGTTCGAAGATGAATTAGATATTCGGGCATGAATCGCTTGCAACTACTAGTCGTTAGGTCACCTGTTAGATTTTCAAACCAAATTGCAATCACGGGGACTGTCCCCCGCCGGCTGCCTGTCCCGACTTATCGTCGGGAGGGGAAGAGGGTGGAAAACCTTCGGAATTGTAAGATGCTTGTAAATTCATCGTCCTCCCCCCAACCCCCTCCCGAGGGGGAGATAGAGCACGCGGTTTGAAGATGGTTTAGATAATCGGGCATTTGGTTTCCGTCGATTAGAGTAAATGCCCCCTGTCGAATTTCCAGAACAGTTTGCAACCGCGGAGGCTGTCCCCCGCCGGCGGGGGTAAGGGGGTGGAAAACCTTCGGAATTGCAGGATGCCTATAATTGGAAATCCTCCCCCCAACCCTCCCGTTTTATCGGGACAGGCTCTCCCGAGGGGGAGATAGAGCACGCGGCTTGAAAATGGTTTAGATATTCGGGCATTTGGTTTCCGTCGATTAGAGTAAATGCCCCCTGTCGAATTTCCAGAA
>JAZKGP010000039.1:26939-45133 GCA_040385845.1 Bacteroidota bacterium
CAGTTTGCAACCGCGGAGGCTGTCCCCCGCCGGCGGGGGTAAGGGGGTGGAAAACTCTCCGTCCTCGCCCAACCCTTAAACGGGCACTAAAAAAGGGCAGTTATTAGCTGCCCTCTTGTGCAAGAGTTATCCCTGAATGGACGAAAAAAAGAATCTATAAAACGTAATTAAAACTCGGACTACCTAAAGTAAAAATAAAAATTAACTGAATAAAAACTGAAAGACGAGAACAAAGAGATAACCTGCTTGCAATGCAAACATAAGGGTAATTGCACCAAACCAAAGGCTAATGACTTTATAATGTATTTGAACTGCTTTAATGCTATCCCTGCATAATGCAAATTGTATTGGCTTTCGTTAAACCCGCAAGTCACCGAATAGCAACCCCGAAGGTACTTTGCAGTGGATAAATTGCTTACTAACGGGTCGATTTATTACTTCTCAACAAATCAATCAATCAATAAACGCTCAATTGAAACAATTTTATATTAAAGCCAAAACTTATATTATTTACCCAATCTTTAAAGCCATAATTCTCGAAGCTAAAGGAGATGTTTTCAGTATAGGGTTCGCCAACAGAAGCCCCGTTCGAACTAAAAGCTTTCACAACAATATTTTTTAACCGGTAAGAAATATAAGGGCTTACGGCCCCGGCAGCATAAACTTTAAATTCGATGGAAGAAAGCAGCGTTGGTACTGCTGCCATACGGCTAAAGGCAGGTGAATGGCGGTCCGCTGGTTTTGTAAAACTGAAATCAGAAGGAGATGCTTTAGACGGAAAGCCGTTATCAAAAGAGACTGTCACTTCCTGCGTTAGCGTATTCACCGGCAACTCACGCGAGTCAAATAAATTGCCAATAAGAGCATATGTAATCCTATCTGTTGGCGTAGCCGAAGAAAGAGGCAGGTTACCCATAGCTACCCACTTGCTGCCATCATAGAAATAGGGTTTGCGGCTGCTCTTATTGAATATTATCAAACCTTCCGCCGGATTAACCACGTTGGCGGTATCCTCCATTCGCGGGATCAACACACCTTTATTTACACTGACTATATCGAGGATGGCTTTGTTATCAGGTGTTGGAGTGCCAATGCCAAGGGGTTGTGCCCGGGTGGCGACAATACAGGTAAAGAAGACAAAAAAAGAGAATAACTTTTTCATACAATAAGCATTGATTTTTTGGAAAAACCTCCGGGGCGTTGCGAGTTGAAAACCTGGAAAATTGAAGTAGTAACAAAGAGGCAAGTCATCAAAAGCAACCAATTAACCAATTCACCAATTAACTAATCAACCAATTAACTAATTAACTAATTACCCGTTCAACTCAGTCAAATCAATAGGCAGATACTACGCTGGTAGCTATATTAAAGTTTAGGCCATTATTCGTCACCCAGTTCTTCAATCCAAAATCGCTAAACGTAAAGGACACAGTTTCGATAAAGGTTTGCACTCCCTCACCTACGCTTGTATTAATACCTGTGAACACCAAATTTTTAAAACGGTAAGAAAGATAGGGAATGGCAGCCCCCTCAGCATACAGCTTAAACTCAATCGATGCAGTAATTGGCCCAATAAAATACATAGTTTTCAGGTGGAAAGTTTTCGAATTAATGTCTGCTTTTTTAGCAAACTTAAAATCTTCAAAAACTGGCTTGTAAACAGTGCCGATGACTGATATTCCCTCGTTAGTTATTCCCTGCGTTAGGCCAATAACCGGTAATTCTATACTAGTAAATCCATTCCCGGTAACCAGGTAAGTGATACTATCCGTTGAGGTGGAGTACCTGCTGCCGGGCGCTGTTCCAACCAGCGATAGCCACTTTTTGCCATTATAATAATAGGGTGTTTTGGTTTGTTTGTTATAAATAATCAAACCTTCCACCGGGGCCGTCACGTTTGCCGTATCACCAATGCGTGGAATCAATACGCCTTTATTGGTGCTCACAATATCGAGGATAGATGTGCTATCTGGTGTTGTTGTGCCAATACCAACCGATTGTGCCTGTGAGGCTAACCAACAAGAGAGGTAGACAATGAGCAAATAAAGTTTTTTCATTATGAAAAGATGAACATCGATTGAAAAGTTGGCAGGGTGAAAGTGAAAATTGAACAGGAAGTAAACAAGAAACCACCCACCTGGTTACAAGTCAACTCAAAAACTTACAACACGATGTATTTAATAGGAGGTTAATGTATAGTTTAAAATATTATATCCATAACTTAAGTTATTTACCCAGTCTTTAAATCCGAAGTTCTCAAATCGGAGGGAAATATTTTCGAGGACCGGGCTACCGCCGCCAGCACCATTTGTCTTGAAACCAACGATCGTAAAATTTTTTAACTGGTAAGAGACATATGGTTCAGCAGCCCCTTCCGCATAAATTTTAAATTCGATAGACGGAATTTTGATTCCCTGGTAGATTGCCAGGTTAATGCTTTTTGTATTGATGTCTGCTGGTTTAGTAAAATTGAATAAAGGAAAAGTGGGTTTATTATAAGTTATAGCACCATCTCTATAATAAGAGTCGCTGGCTACCGACTGTGTTAAAACAGCTACCTCATGTTCGGTGGTATTAAATCCCGGATCATTGATCGTATAGGTAATTCTGTCGGTGGAGGAAGGCTGCGCCTGCGAGTCGAAAATAAAAGCAAGCAAAGCAACCAGGAAGAACAGTTTTCTCATTAAAATTTTTCTTGATGTTGAAGTTAGTGGAATTGCATCAGGAGATTGAAAATAAACAGGCAAGGAACTCTAAGCACAACAGCTATAGGCACACACGTACCTCACAGCCTTTTGCTTTAAAGGCACCAACACTCACCTCTCACTAATCACCACTCACTATTGCTTCAAAAGCCACCTGAAACCAATGCCAACAGCACTCACACTTGAATTACCCAGGCTACTGGAAAACATTAAATGTTCCTGTACTGATTTATCATCTGAATTTTAGTCGGCTGGTTTGGCAACCGTACGGGAATAGCTAAGAAAAAACAAATTATTTAACGACGCATCCACTAACCAGCGCGGTGATAAGCGGTAGCTAAGGCCCGGAGCAAGCCCTGCACCAAACCCAAAGCCGGTGCTTTTCGCTTCAGATGAAAAGGCCGGAAAACTAAAGGTTTGTTTGCCTTTCGATACATGGGCGCTGGCCGAAACATTGATGGTGAAAAATACCTTTTTAGTGAGGCCTATAAAACGTTCTGTAAATGCACCGGCAGCAAAACTATTATCACGTGTTGTTTGAACCGAGTTATCAGAGCCATTTACCTGTTTTTGATAATTGCTTCCAAACGATAACTGGATACCAAAAAGTTGTTTTGGATCAATAAACCATCCAAGAGACGGACTGATGGTGAGATGCGAAAACTTTGAAGTAGTGGCGCCGATGTACACATTGTCATTTTTTCCACTTGAAAATGCAAGACGCCCACTTAATACTTTCTGACCTTTTTCAAATTGGGAACTGGCAAACAAACACACAAAACAACACAAGCAGGCAAGGGTACATTTTTTATACATAATTAGGTTTTGTACTCAGACAATGGCCCGTAAATAAATGACGCATTGATAACGTCATTTCTGCTTTAATTAACAGGATGGTTTAAATTATAGTCCCCTGGTACGTTTACTTCAATTTCCATTTCTTCACCATACTCCTGTTAACGTAAATACGCACTCTACACCAGGAGAAAACAAACCTTAGTAGAACAAGCCTGATAACTGATCGTTTCAGAACCTTATTACCTTATTAAGAAGTTTAATGGCTGTTTCTAACAAAAAGTTTTAATAAGGTTCGGGGAATTCATTTCAAATTATTTTTTCTACTAAGGTTAAACAGCCGCCTGGTATTTTGACATTCCGATGCGAGGGACTGGTGAGTCTTGAGAAACCGGTTTTGCACTCACTGACCACTCACCACTCACCACTGACCCCTACACGTAAACAATCTTACTATCATCCAGTTCCTTTTCGTTGTCAAAACGATACGCCACCAGCTTGCCTTGTTTTGCTACGCTGTAGTCGAGACAGCAAATATTGTTTTTAAAAAGCATGGGATTACCCTGTAGCCAGTAGTGGCCGAAGAAGACCGGTTTATCGGTGGCTGCATAGAAATGAGCGTGTTTAAACAGCGAATGATCGATGGCGGTTTCGGGCAGATCGGGCATTAAGTGAACGCTGATATTCCGGTAGGTGCAGGCGGCCGGATCTTCCCACCACCGGATCCTGATTTCCTTGCGAATATGGCCATCTTTATCCTTGAAGGTCATCTCCCCCGGCAAATTCATTTCCTTGCCCTTTAAGGTAGCTTCAATGGCATTATAGAATGGTGAATCTTCCTGCACCGAAGCAGCCAGCAGATCACCGGTGATGCAGTTGTTTGGCAGGATGCTTTTCAGATAGCTAATATGGTGATCATCCCAGCAGGCATGCACGGCGCGGAACTGTTCAGTTTCATAAAACAGTGGCAAAGTTGTAAACCATTGCAGCCAGCCTTCCCATTCGGCGGGGTGGTTTTTAAATTGCTCGATTGTTTGCGCATGCTGTTGCACATGCACGCTGTTATGTGGACGCAGGTGACCGCCTGCATGGTCTCTTGTATGATAACAAAGTGCATTGTATTCGTGGTTGCCCATAATGGCGATGGCATTATTGCTCTCCACCATGCTCTTTACAATTTGCAGTGTTTCCCTGATCTGTGGACCACGATCGATATAATCGCCTACAAAAAATGCTTTGCGGCTGGGGTGTGCATAGCTGCCGTTTTGGAGGGTATAACCTAATTGATCGAGCAATGCTTTTAACTCGGTAGCATGGCCGTGGATATCGCCGATGAAATCGAAAGGAATATTGGGGTTAATATCATTCATTAGCAAATGTGTCTATTTTTTATGCAGATGATCCAGTAAAATTGAACATACAGCAACTTGGAATTAGGTAACCCGATTATTGAGTTACGACTACAGCTGAGTGTCCTAAAATATCACCTTCTGGCATGTTTTTATGCACTATTAAGTGACCATCTATTTCCATGCCACCCACCCACACCTGATCTCCGATATTTAAATCATCCTGCGACATTGCTTCTTGTCTACGAAATAAGGATGATTCAACAAAAACCTTGTGATAACTAGTATCAATTTTTAATAAAGCTGTAGATAAATAATAATCTATTTTTCTCGGCTTTTTTTCCTGACAGGAGGAGAAAATAAGCGTTGTTAACAGAAGTACTTTCGCCATCCGGCCGATTTCTAAAACTTTAAAGAAGTTATAATTCATGACGTAAATATTTTACTTGCTAAATGCTTTTTAGCTGTTGCTTTCATCTAATCAAGATAAGCTTGGAGACTTTTTAAAAACGGGTTCCTAAATACAAACAGCTAAGTTTACTTCACTTTTTCAGGTCGCAATTCAACTTCCCAATCGTTCCCGTTATAGTCATAAAGAATTTTCTTTTTGTACATTTCTAATTGTCGGTCTTCGCCATCAAAGGTTAAATGACCACCATTTGGCCAGTATACATTCTTTAATATAATTTCTTTTGTCATAAATGGAATTAGTTCTAAAAGGAACTTATCCCCAGCTCGGGGTCTAATATCAATATTAATGGATAGATCGGCGGGCAACTTGTAGATTTTCTTATCATCATTAGTTGAAGAAATATAGACATAATACTGAGTTTCATATTGTTTTTTTTCAAAAAAACTGCCAATTATCTCATTACCATAAGTACGTACATAAGTGTTTTTAGACCAATAACAAAGGAGAAAGCTTGATAATATAAAACCAAATTTTTTGTTAGGCGAAAGATATAATCCTTTAAATTCTCCTTCAAGTAATCCCGATGCTAGTAATTTGACAAATAAAAGAAAATAAAAACCTGCAATTAAAACATACGTAATAACTCCGAATGCACTAGCATAGTTAAACGTATGTTGACATAATAAAAACGCTAACATTAGAATAGAAAAAATCCCATCAACATTTTTATTGCTATTGACTAGCATTTCTTTAGGGTTCAGTATAAACACGAATTTTCTAAGAGGAGTGATTAGCCTTCTTGCTTTTTTTAAAGTCTCTAGGTAGTTCTCTTTAAATCGTGGCAGTTTAGATCGATTTGTTATATTCAATCTCCTTTGTTCTTCAATCTTTTCTATTTCAAAATCTATATCGTATTCATCAAATCCTTTATAAAAAATATCAAAAGTTAACAAGCAAAACACAATTAGCCATAAAGCAATAAAAACGTATTCTAATCCACTATGTAACTGCTTTGGTAGATTATAAACTACTATGTAGTGTGCTATTGGCAAAACAATGACTAATAAATAAAGCGGGCTACGGCTTATATTTTTGGTTGCGCAAAAATATTTAAACTTGATCATTCTGAATAATGGATTGACTTTTATTAGATTAGTGTATTTACACCATACAAATACCCTTGAAACCCTATAAACGTTTTCCGTATTGCAGCCACATCACCCAACTCTTTTTTCGCGTCAAAAATGTTTTTGTATTTCAGTAATAACAATGGTGAAAGTTTGTCTTCGTTTAGTTCATAGACTCCTGATTGCACATACTGGCGTAATACAAAATTTAAAAACTCTTGCTGCTTTGGATCGTATTCAACGAGATGAATTTTTGCAAATGCTGCTCTTTCCGTTCTGCCGATGATGGAACTATGAAATGCTACATAAGCAAGTACGTCATAGAGGTCGCTATCTTCTGCATGCAAAACTTTTTGAAACTCTTCCAATTGTTGTTTGGCGAATCCTTTTTCTTTTAATTCTTCCAATAACTGTTTACGCGTATCGGGTTTGCTCCAGATATTTCTTAATTCGTTTTCATTCGTAAACAATTCTGGCAATGCACCAAACATGTTATGCAAAAATTGCGTAGCAGAAATAGGCGTTCCATCAGGACTCCAAAACGAAGTGCTAACCATATGATTTAACTCTCTTGTTTTACCATCCGCCAGTTTAATTTTTATCATCTTCCTGGTTCTCGTTTCACATACACAGGGATCGTTACCACATACAATGCATGGTTCAGGATCTTCGCCCAGACAGTTGCATGGAATATTGCCGCAACTTTTACAAGGCTTTGGTGGTGGTGGCTGAGGGCCTTCTACCGGTTCGGCAGGTTCACCATCCCATTCGGGATCATTAAAGTTTAAATAAGCCTTTACAAAATCATAAATGGTGAAATAATCTTTGCCATCAAATAAACGGGTACCGCGACCAACAATCTGCTTGAACTCTATTAATTGCTTAACCGGACGCAACAACACAATATTTCTAATTTCTGGTGCATCAACGCCAGTACTCAATTTTTGTGAGGTAGTAAGTATGGTTGGAATACTCTTTTCATTATCCTGGAAATCTCTTAAGTGTTGCTCTCCTAATTTGCCGTCGTTTGCAGTAACACGGTGGCAATAATTCGGGTTCTTGCTTGCTGACATTTGGTTGATCAGATTTCTAACGGCCAAAGCATGCGCCTGTGTGGCACAGAATACCAATGTCTTTTGGTTTTGGTCGATCATATCCATAAAGGTTTTTACACGATAGCGCTCAATACCTTCAATTTCAATGATCCTGTTTTGATCTTCTACTCCATACACTTTACCCTCTTCAACTTCACCTTCTAATATTTCATCATCAGAAGTGTAGATATAATCGTCACCCGTTGTTGAAATCTGTTTTACTTTAAAGGGTGTAAGAAAACCATCATTGATCCCATCTTTTAAAGAGTAGATATAAACTGGCTTACCAAAATATTCGTAAGTGTCAACGTTCTGTTTTCTTTTGGGTGTTGCTGTTAAACCTAATTGCACGGCCGGACTAAAATATTCCATGATAGCCCGCCAGCTGCTTTCATCTTTTGCACCACCACGGTGGCACTCGTCGATGATAATAAAATCAAAGAAATCTTTTTGATATGCTCCGAAATAGGGTGTTTCGCCAGGGCCGCTCATAAAAGTTTGGAAGATGGTAAAAAACACACTCCCATTTGTAGGCACTTTGCCTTTTTTCTTTACTTCATCAGGGCTTATCCTGACCAATGCATCTTCTTCGAAAGCAGAGAAAGCATTGAATGCCTGGTCGGCTAAAATATTTCTATCTGCTAAAAACAAAATGCGTGGACTTCTTTTGCCATCGCCGTTAATGTTCCAGCGGGCATTAAATAATTTCCAGGCTATCTGGAAAGCAATGGCAGTTTTACCCGTGCCTGTTGCCAGTGTTAAGAGTATGCGTTTACGGCCTTCTGCTATTGCTTCCAGCACGTTTGTGATTGCATTTTGTTGGTAATATCTCGGTTGCCAGGTACCGCCCCTGTCTTCAAAGGGAATGGATAGTAAATGTTGTTTTAAGTTTGCTTTCTGTGGGTTTACTTTTAACTCCTCCCCAAAAACTTTATTCCATAATTCATCAGGTGAAGGATAAGCAAGAACATCCCCTTCCGAAGCTTCCTGCATATCGATGCCATAAATCTTTAAACCATTGGTGCTATAAGTAAACCGAATTTGTAAACGTTCCGCATAATCTTTTGCCTGCCCTACTCCTTCGGTATAATGCAAGTCTCGTTTCTTTGCTTCAATTACCGCAAGGTTTCTATTGCGATATTGTAAAATATAATCTGCTTTAATTGGGCTTGTTCTTTGCCCATGCCCAATTAAACGCCCTTTGGATATAGGAAACTCCATCCGAATGCGGCTGCCTTCTATAACGCCCCAACCAGCCAGCTTTAATGCGGGATCTATATATTCAGCTCTTGTTTCGGCTTCATTCATTTATTGTCTGAATCAGGATTTTCAGGATTATTGGATTGACAAGATAATGCAAATGTCGGAATCAGCATTTACAGGATGGGAGGATGAAAAAGATAAAGGCAAGTAACAATTCTGAAAATCCTTTAATCCTATCAATCCTGATACCGACAAGAGAGTGTAATCAACCCAGCGAATCCTGGTACTTTTTATTATATATTTTTTTAAACTGCAGGCTGTTACCACCGAAATTTATGAGCAGCCCAATTGGGTAGTCATAAGCTACTACATAATTTTTAGCTTGTGCCAAGTGCACATCTTCAAGGTTTATCAGTGCTTTCAATTCAACGATCACTTTATCTTCCACAATAAAGTCTGCCCTTCTTGTTCCTACACTCATTCCTTCATAGTATATCGTTTGTTCAACTTCTCTGCCAAAATTTAACTTCGCTTTTTTAAATTCTATAGCAAGGCATCGTTGGTAAATCACTTCCTGGAATCCATTTCCTAAGGTGTTATGAACTTTCATGGCACAGCCATTAATAGCATAAGTTATTTCGTCCAACGTCATAATATCAGGGTTTAAGGAATTTAAAGATTGAATACTACTGTCGGAATCAGGATTTACAAGATTTTAAGATTAAAATGATAAAGGCAATTGTCAGAGGTAGGTTTATACTATGTATAGAGAAATAGATTTTGTATTTGTATTCATCTTGTTAATCTACCAATCCTATAAATTCTGATTCTGACAATGTAAGCTGTTGCCACTTTAAGTTTCTTATGTTCCGAAACGTTTTAAATAAGCAACAATATCTTCATTCTTATACGCTTTTGCCTTCTCAATTATTTCATCAACGAAATTTGAATAAGTCATCTCAGCTACTTTTCCCATGTATTCATGCTCCACGTGAAATATCAGGTCTTTAACCGGCTCCGGTAAGGCATGTACTTCCTCATTAATTAAATTCCAGAGTAAATTCTTATACCCGTCAACATATTGTAAGTAAGGCATTTTTAGTTCTGCGCTCATATCTTCCCATTCATTGGCAAATGGTGATTCATCTGTGTATAGCAATACACCCCTGTCGGTTCTAGAAATCATTACTTCAATCACCTTGCTAACGATTAATTCATAATAGTAGCTATAGAGATTATTTAAGATAAATTCTTCATCTGCCATTTCAAGCTATTACCTCCCTTGCTGTTAATTCTCCACTAAACGCCCTTTGCAAAATGCTTTCCTTTAATTCGTCTAAACTGTTTAGTTTTTGCTGGTATTTAGCTTTTAACCTTCTTGTTTCTGCTGAAAGAATAGTAAGTTTTTTGACAATTTCCATTTGTGCATCAATTGTCTCAGGCAACGGGAATGTAAAATGAATTAGTGTCCCAATAGGCAGTTGTGGTTGGGCGGCTCCCGAAACATGCTTTTTTATTTGTTCTTTAATAATACTTGATCTTAAGAGTTCAAACAAATACTGTGGATGTACAAATTTTAAATTGGGTCTAAAAATCAGCATACCAGAGTTTATTCTTATGTGCTCAAATTTCACTTTATCATCATAAACACCAAGATTGCCAATAGTTCCTCTTGTTGTCATTATTACATCATTTCGTTTAAGCTTTCCTTTTCTTAATTTTTCATCTTTATCTTTTGTAATAAACATTACTTCCGAAAATACAAAGCCATCAATTCTTACGTTTCCAGTGTTCATAAAAACACAATAACCCTCATTTCGAAAATCTTCTTTTTTGGGATAATTCACGCCCCTATCACCATCTACTATTTCTATAATTGATTTATCACCCAACTTCTTCTCCACCCATCCGTCACCCTTCTTGCTAAAAATGCTATTTAGCTCGCTTTGAAACAACTCTTTTGCATTTTGCAAGTTGCGCCGCACATTTTCTTTGGCTTGTTCTATGGCTGCAAAGGCTTCATCTAAAATGGAAACGATTTGTTGTTGCTCGGCATGCGATTTAGGATAGGTAATAAAGATATTTTCAAAACTATAATTATTTATTTGTGGAATTGAAGTGCCGTTACTTAATTCCGACAAATCTATTTGTTTAAACCAAAAAAACAGATAGTCCTTGTCTATTGCTTTACCTGGTACTAAAGCCATTGTATTTAAATCAACTATCGTCGGACTTATTATACGTCTTTTTTTATTTGTAGCAATTGCGCCACCTCTTTTGGGAAATATAATTGCACCTTCCGGAATAATCTGACTTTTCTTAATACTTTTTGAATCTACATAACGAGAAGAAGTTGTAATAAAATCTTCGTTCCCTTCAAGATTCATATCACCTACCTTAACATAAATTAGATCTCCTTCGCTTTTTTCAAGTGAAGGAGATATCGTAGTTCCGCTTTTATATTCACATACATCTCCCAACTTTTTCATTTCCCAACCTTTCTTCATATCAATTCTTTTATAGTTAGGAGAATATCGTTCGTTTCAGCGTCAAGCAACTCAATTTCTTCCAGTATTTCCTGCGGGCTGCGTAAGGCGGTTGCTTCGGGAGTATTGGGGTTTTTTACACTTAAATCGTAATTGTGTGTTAGCACATCTTCAATATTAATTTTCCAGCTTCTTTCTGTCTCTGGCTTTTCCTTCGACAGGCTCAGGGTTACAAACTCTTTTAGGTCATCATCATTTAGTGAATTTGTTTTACCCATGTTGCGGCCAGGATCCAACTGGTAATACCAAATGTTTTTAGTGGGTTCGCCTTTCTTAAAAAACAATACAACCGTTTTTACACCGGCCCCAATAAACGTTCCGCCAGGCATATCTAATACTGTATGCAGGTTACAGCTTTCCAATAAATGTTTTCTAAGCGATACCGATGCATTATCGTTATTACTTAAAAAGGTATTTTTTATAACAATCGCCGCCGTGCCACCAGCTTTCAAACTCTTTATAAAATGCTGTAAAAACAGGAAGGCTGTTTCACCGGTTTTAATATCAAAGTTTTGTTGCACTTCGGGCCGCTCTTTACCACCAAATGGTGGGTTGGCAAGTATCACGTGGTAGCGGTCTTTCTCCTGTATATCGCGGATGTTTTCACTGAGCGTATTGGTATGTATAATATTGGGCGCTTCAATGCCATGCAGTATCATGTTCATTACACCAATAATGTAGGCAAGGTTCTTTTTCTCCTTGCCATAAAAGGTTTTGTTCTGCAAGGTTTTAAAGTCGCTAGTAGTTAGCTTATCTCTATCGCGGGTAAGGTATTCAAACGCTTCGCATAAAAAGCCTGCACTGCCGCAAGCACCATCGTAAATGCGGTCGCCAATTTTTGGTTGCACCACTTCAATCATTGCACGTATTAATGGCCTTGGGGTGTAATACTGCCCGCCATTGCGGCCGGCATTACCCATGTTCTTTATCTTGCTTTCATACAGATGGCTTAATTCGTGTTTGTCTTTGGTGCTGCGAAAAGGCAATTCATCAGCCAGTTCAAGAATTTCCCGCAGGTTATATCCGCTTTGAATTTTGTTTTTGAGCTCGCTGAATATTTCACCAATCTTGTAATCAATCGACTGCGGATTATCAATATGATTTAATTTAAAATCCGCCAGGTAAGGAAACAACTGCTGGTCTACAAATTTCACCAGGTCAGGGCCGGTCAGCTGGTTATGAATATCAGGTTTGCCGTCTGCCGTTTTTGGCATTGCCCAATTTGGCCACCGGAATTTTTCATCGATGATGTACTTGTATTGTTTGCCATTTAATTCGGCTTCATCGGCTTTATCTTGTTCCAGTTCATCCAGGTAACGCAGAAACATGACCCAACTGGTTTGTCCTATATAATCCAGTTCACTATCTGCACCGGAATCTTTGTATAAAATATCATCGATGTTCTTAAAGGTTTGTTCAAACATAGGAGGAGGAAGATTTAATCAGTGCAATTAAAGCACAAAACGAAAGAAGATGAAATTTTTAGGATTTAGGAAGCCGAATATATAGCAAGCTGGTGAGTTAAGAAGATATTCAATAACATTTCCCCACACAAAAAACCCGCCTTGCGGCGGGTCTAAGGTTTCAAAAAAAGCAATGGCTTTACAGCGCGGCTTTGCGGGTAGTGACGTCTGCCAGGAAGCTGGTAACGCTGGCGAGTTTCTGGTTGGCGTATTCCAGTTCCAGTTCGCGCTCCAGTTGGGCGGGTTTGCCGTTTTTGTTCATGTGGGCGTTCAGCAAATACAAGCTGTACTGCGCCTTTTTCAACTTCATGTCGTTGTCGGTCCACGACTCGCCAAGCGGCAGGGTGGCCAGCACCGAAGTCAAGCCGGTGATCTCGGCATTCAGCGCCAGCAGTTCCGCATCTGATTCGGTGTTGTTTTCGGAATAATTTTCAAGAGACCGGCCAAGCTGCAAGATCCTGTAATCAAGATCTTTCTTTTCCTTGTTGGCAAATTTGAGCACTGCGTCGCAATCGGCTGCTGTTGTAAGCAGACTTAAAGTGTAAGCCATGTTACTGGGTTTTTAGGTGAACAATAAAAACTAAAGATGGCTCAACGTTTTTATTAAATCATTGCGGGAACTACTCATTTTTCTTGCGGAAACTACCTGATTTTATTAGGTAGTTTCCGCAATTTTCATTTTTCCAGCCATGCCTTTACCAGCTTCGGCAGAACGAATAATGTAAATCCCCAATTTATTGTAGTACTTTAATGCTTCCGGTTGTATGTAGCGTTAACCGCAGAACCTAAACATCTTAAAACACTTATTATGAAAAAAACGTGGCTTGCAGTTGCCTTTTTACTATCGTTAGCTATTGCTGGCTGTGGTAAAATAGAAGAAGAACCGTTTCCCGGCATAGATATTGTTTACTTCTCCGCCACTTTAAATGGAGCGAGCGAAGAAACGGCAACAGGATCATCTGGTACTGGTTGGGCGGGTGGTCTCTTCGACAACACTTCAAAAACACTTAGTGGAACAATTAACTATACCGGCATAACGCCTGTAGCAGGGCATATACACGTTGGCCCATTAAAAACAAGCGGGCCAATCGTTTTTACCTTTACCCCTTCGACCTCGCCAATTAATTTTGAATTTGTCCTTACTGCAGCCCAGGAAAAAGACCTGTTTGCAGACAAGTATTATATCAACCTGCATACCACAGCTTTTCCCGAAGGTGAAATCAGGGGTCAGATAATTACACAATAAACAGCAAAACAGGGCTTCGCACTCCAATTTACATTGTCAACCCCTATATTTTAATGCTATTGGTTGATGTCTTCTTATTGATTGTTTCCACATTTTATGGGTCGCAGGAAGACTCCATGAAATCTATTTTTTTCTCTGGTAGAAACACGACATATTAAAACAATCTATAGCAGTTCTACCTGTTCAACCTTTTACTCCTTCTGTTGCCTCCATTTACCAGCCAGTTGCCTGGCCAGCCCGGCCTCCCCGGTTTGCTGCTCCATTTTCCATTGCAGCAAAGCCTGTTGAAAGCTGCCATGCCGCTGTAATTTCTTCCCGGCTTTTAAACGTTGTAGTGCTATCCATAATCGATCACCCTCGTCCTGGTGATTGCCAGCCATAGCTTCGACTGTTTCCAGCAATTTTTCGGCAGCAGTAAACTGCTTTTTCATCTGCGTGAGTTTTTTTTCGTTCACGGCCGCCTGCCATTCGCATTTTTTGGCATGTTGCGCAAGGAGCTTCACTGTTTTCTCGTCGGGCTTTTCCGCATTGGTTTTTAATTTTTTAGTTTCCTCTATTGCAGCGGTAAGACTGGCATGTAAACCAGTCAGTTTCATAAGGGCGGCGGTGGGCAACTGCCGTTTGTCTATTTCGGCCATCGAATACAGGTTGCGGCTTACGCCGAGGTAATCGGCGAGCTCCTGCTGCGAGAGACCGAGCATGTCACGGGTTTGTTTTTTCCAGGTTTGCATGGCTACCAGGGTTTTAGGGCTCCTGGCTTAAAGATAATACGCCTAAAATAAAGTTGTGGCAGATTTTCTGTGGCAGATATTTTGCCACAAAAAATCTGCCACAAAAATAAAATTATTTGCGCCGGCTATTTTCTTACCGGCGCTAACATCTCGGGGAGTAGGTCTACAATCGGAGCAGACACAGAAAAACCCGCCTGCCAGCGGATTAATTTTGAAAGCGTGATTCTAGGCAATCCGGGTTTCCCTGGTTTATTTCACCGGCGGTTTGTTTACCACCATAATCACCCGGTAGATCTCGCGGTTGGGAGCCGATGTTCTTAGTTTATCCAGTTCTGTCATGCCATCAGTAGGAAATTGAACGGCGGGATCCCATTTAACCAGCAAGGCATCCTGCAAAGTGGGAAACAGGTCGTAAGAAATAGAATTGTATTTCATATCGGAACCAATGGGCGCTAGTACCACCGAATTGCCCCAGCCCCGTTGCGCCGTTTGATTTTTATCCATGGCGGTTTTTATAAAAGGGCCCCAGGTTTTTATTTCGGCATTGGTAAAACTATCGGGGTTGGAAGTATTGTGATAGTAGATCACGAGGTAGTTAAAATCTTTTTCCTCCACCACGTTTGCTGCCTGTTGCCATCCTTTGTCGGACAGGTATACCTCGCCCGTGGTTTTACTAATGGCTCCATCCTCCATCTGGCTGATGGGAATTTTCGGGAAAACTTTACTGGCATCCCAAACAGCCCACCCGCTATCGATGTTGTTATAGGTATTCAGAAATAAAAAATTGGGAGCGGACTGCAGGTCTGTACCGCCCACTTTTTCAAACAATCCCCAAAAAGTGAGGTTGCCGTTGTCGATGCCTTTTTTAGCCACTTTGCTCCAGTAAGTGGTTTCGCGCCTGATAAATTCACCGGCCTTATCCGGCGCCACATGCCGGAACTGGAAAGTAGAAATAGCCTGTGCAGCAACCTGGTTGGTACATGCTGTTGTAGTTAAAAGGGAGACAAGGGCGCTGGCAGCACCCGCAAAAACTGTCAAAGTTCTCATGATGTTTTATTTAAAAGCGTTAAGAGATAGAGGCGACTATCCTCTTAAGCTACGCTCCATTTTAGTGGAAAGCAAGCAGAACAGGTACATTGATTGCCCTGTGTTGGCAGCGTGCCAGGCAAGAGTGCAGCGATACCTAATGATCAGCGGGTAAAACGCGGCGGTAACTATTTCGTCCTTTTATGGGAATAGGTCAGAAAAACGGTAAGACCTCGTCACAGTTACCACTGTTTCAATTTCATTAGAGCATTAACAGGATATCAAACTATTATTCCCAGTTCCCATAATACGGTTGGCCCGAATTTTTAATTCTTATGGTTGAGCCTGGTTTTGCTCCCCTTTAAATCACGTAATCAATTATTTATGAAAAAGAAATTCTCTATCGGTTCAAGTGTTTGTATGCTGTTACTAACAACAGCCATCCTCGTTCAAACAGCTTGCAGCAGTTCAAAAACTGCGCAACCTTCTGCAAACCGCAAAGAAATAAAAGGCAAATGGATGCTGGATAGTATTCGCTACGAGGGTTTGGTGCCCGGCGCTAAATACAATATCGCTTTACTGGATGAAGGCGCCAGCGAATGCCTGGCAGGAAGTACCTGGGTGTTGCCTAATAATGGATTCGGAAGCTATACGCTTACAAGTAATGCTACCGGCTGCACTCCCGGCGAACGTAAAATAAACTGGAGTTACCGTACTATAAGCGGCGAAACCATCTTTCAATTCAAAAAACTGGAGGAAGGCGTTAAAGCAAAAAATGTTTCGGAAGGGTACCGCTTCAAAATTGTATCTGCCGACGACAATGCCATGAGCCTGCAACAGGAGGTAACCTCTGAAGGCAAACCAGTCTATATTAATTACGCGTTCACCAGCATCAAATAATTGAGCCCCGCTTTTTCAAAATCACAAAACATACCATGAGAAATATAAAAGAAACAATCGTAGTCCTTAGTGCTGTAAGTATCCTTTTTGCCCAATGCAGCAGTTTAAATAATACCCAAAAAGGCGCAGGCATAGGTACCGCAGGCGGCGCTGCTGCCGGTGCAGTAATAGGCAAGGCTGCAGGGAATACTGCAGCAGGTGCCATTATCGGTGCTGTTGTTGGTGGCGTTGCCGGTGGTTTGATCGGCAAGAAAATGGACAAACAGGCGGAGGAAATTAAAACCGAGTTGCCTGGTGTAAAAGTGGAACGTGTAGATGAAAAAATCGTAGTGGAATTTAGCAGCGCCGTGCTGTTTGGTTTCGATCAAAGTAACCTCACATCCGGCGCCCTGAAAAACCTCGAAGACCTGGTGGTTATCCTGAACAAATACCCGGATACGGATATTGAAGTGCAGGGCCACACCGATAATACCGGTTCAGCGGATTACAACCAAAGATTAAGTCGTACCCGTGCCGATAATGTGTCGAACTATTTAATAGGCAAAGGCATTGATACCGCCCGTGTAACATCTATCGGCTACAGCTTTACCAGGCCTAAGTATGATAATGCTACCGCGAATGGCCGTACGCAAAACCGCAGGGTGGAGTTTGTAATTACAGCAAACGAAAAAATGAAGAACGAGGCGTTGAAGGAAGCGGAAGCTACGCAGTAGTGAGTGGTGAGTGGTGAGTGGTGAGTGGGCTTCCGCGGTTTTTTTATTCTTTCTTAAATCGGAGACTTTACCTCACAGTTCAAAGATTTCTTTGTGGTCTTCATTTTTTAAATGCAAAACCGCAAAGAACGCAAAGAAAATACAACGCAGAGAGCGCAGAGAAATATGCAAGTATCCTTAGTGATCTTTGCGTGTATTCCTCGGCGCTCTTTGCGGTTAAAAGCGTGGTGAATCGTGAGTGGAGAGTGGTGAGTGGGCGCTCGCGGTTCATTTAGTTTGTAATTAGTTCATGGATCATAGTTTATGGATCATAGTTCAAAGACAGAAATCAAAATACAACGCAGAGAGCGCAGAGAAATATGCAAGTATCCTTAGTGATCTTTGCGTGTATTCCTCGGCGCTCTTTGTGGTTAAAGCGTGGTGAATCGTGAGTGGTGAGTGGTGAGTCGTGAGTGGTGAGTGGGCGTTCGCGGTTCATGTAGTTTGTAATTAGTTCATAGTTTATGGTTCATAGTTCATAGTTCATGGATTATATTTTCAAAGACTTAATCAAAATACATAAAGAGTGCGCAGAGAAATAGTGTCTGCGCTCTCTTTATGTATACGGGCGATAGTACCAATACAACCTGGGTTCAAAAAATGAGAGATTCTTCCCGGCTTGGGGTTTTAAAAGGCAAAACCACGGAGCGCACAAAGTAAATGCAGCACGGAGCGCACAGAGAAAATGCAAAAAGCCTTAGCGGTTAACTGTATTTGCATTTAAATCAAAGATCACACATCACAGATCAAAATTCCTCATTGCTCTCTGAGTGTATTCCTCCGTGGTTCATGTATTTGTATTTAAATCAGAGATCAGAGATTCCTCCGTGGCCTCCGTGGTTAAT
>JAZKGP010000040.1:0-3186 GCA_040385845.1 Bacteroidota bacterium
TGATCACTTTCGCTTTCGTGTTTATTCGTGCATTCGTGGCATTTGTATTAAATCAAAAATCAGATATCCTCAAATCAGAAATTGTATTGTGGGAGCTGCCGCGTTTTCACGTTTCACGTTTCACGTTTTCTACATAGCAGCGCACCATTGGCCGGTTTTTGGAGGTTTGGTCAACGATTTCGAAACCTGCTTTTTCGAAGGAAGAATACAACCCGATCCAGGCAAAGGAATCAGGTAATTTTTCCTGGGTTGGAATGGTGGGATAAGCTTCAATAATTTTTATACCCCGGGTTTTTGCATAATTTATAAGGGCTTGCAACAAAGCGACAGACACGCCCTGCCGCCGGAATTTTTTGTGGATAAAAGTGCAGGGCACCGACCAAACAAGCTTGTCATCGATGGGCTTGTGAACCCTTGATCTTTCCAGTTTTGAAAAATCTTGCCGGGGTGCAAAGGCGCACCATGCAATGGGCAGGTCTTCATAAAAACCAAGCAATCCAACCGGCCGGTTTTCCCATACAAGTTGCTTCATGGCTTCTTTGTTTCCGTCATCATTTTTACCTGCTTTAAAATCACCTGGATTAAGCCTGTAATACATGCACCAGCAATTTCCACAGGCTCCGTTGCTTCCAAAGAGCTGTACAAACTGGTCCCAGTTATTCCTTGTTAATGGTTCAAACCTAAGTGTTGAAAAGAAACCAGTCACGGGCTTCAATGGGTGAGTCATTTAGAAGAATTTTTGTAGTGCCATTAAAATTATAAACAGTCTCGCATTATTCCTGGTTTGAGATTTCTGTTGTTTAAAACAATTTGAACCAAATGAACCAATTAACGTGTTAACCATTCAACAAACTAAACACCTGCTGCTTATTTTTACTATTCAAAAAAATGCTGTATGAAAACTTTTTTTACCCTGTTATCGCTGCTGGTAATAGCTGGCAATAACCTCGCCCAAACTCCCAGGGAAAACGCCATAAAAGCCATTAATGCCGCGGAAAAAGCTTTCAACGATATGGCTGCCACCAAAGGCATTAAAGAAGCGTTTGTATACTTTGCGGCAGATAGTGCCATCATTAAACGGGATAACGATTCGCTGATCTACGGGCGCACAGGTATCAGTAATTTCTATTCGGGTGATTTTTTTAAACAGGCTAGTGTTAGCTGGGCTCCTGACTTTACCGATGCCTCTTTAAGCGGCGATATGGGTTATACCATCGGTAAATATGAATGGATAGTAAAAGACGAAAATGGTACAATCAAAAATAAGTTGACAGGCATCTTTCATACCGTTTGGAAAAAGCAAGCCGATGGCAGTTGGAAATATGTGTGGGATTGATGGGTTAATTAGATAATTAATTGGTTAATTAGGAAACGCATTTCACCCAATTCCTGATTAACCATTACCTGCCTTTCCAGTAACTATCAACGGTAGTATTGAAATCAATGTGTTTTAAAGTTAAGAATAATATGGAATGCAACACAAACAGCTGAATCTATAATCAACTACCTGTTGTGCCTTCCTAAACTTTACACAGTTATCTTAACACTACCGCGCAAGCACTCAACACTCACGATTCACGACTAATGAAACGGAAACGTCCGAACCGTCATTGACCACTGACCACTCACGCCTTCACGGGTTCCGGCGCATCTTCAAAATGCTTGTATTTGCCCAGCAATTTTCCTACCTGGTAAGTAATGGGAAGAATGACTTTTTTTACAAAAGCTGGTATTTCAGCCATGTCGAATTCAGACTTATACCTTGTTAGCAAATACGCTCCGTCAAACTTCTCCGGCTGTTCCGAACCCGATTTATTTTGTGCTTCATAGATCGATGAAAGAAAAAATACCAGCGTGTTGGCAGGCTTTACCCAGCCCGTACAATGCAATATTTCCTCCCCTGCATTCCAAAACCGGTGCGGCACTCCCCTTCTGAAAAGAACAGTTTCGCCAACGCCCGCAAATTGTGCTGGCTTGCCCTGCACCTGGTAACCAATTTTACCTTCCACGACAGTCAATGCTTCATCCTGTAAAAAGTGGGTGTGCATGGGTGGCCCACTGTTGGGGGTTACAAAATTTTCCACCAGCAGTTTGTCTCCGTCTGGTTCCGGCAGTAACGCTTTAAAGATTAGTTTTTCGCCGGTTACATTTTGAATAGTGTGTGGATACGTGTAGTTCATTGTGTTATGTTTCCAGTAAAACTACATACATTTGGACACTGTCCAAATAACTTATGGGTACACGGCAAAAAATACTGGATAAAGCGCTTGAAATGTTCAATGAACGGGGAATTGAATATGTGGGACTACGGGAACTGGCTGCCGTTCTTTCAATGCGGGTTAGTAATATCAGCTACTATTTTCCCACGAAAGACGATTTGGTTTATGCGCTTTCCCAGGAGCTTAGCAGGGAGAATTCGGAATTAATAGCCGAAAGAGAAAGCCTGACGATGACTGGTTTTATCGGGATGCTACAAAAAGTATTTCACAATCATGTGAAGTACCGGTGCCTGCTGCTAAGCGTGGTTCACTTAATGAAGCAGAACAAACACTTGGCAGCCGCCTACAAGCAAACGCAAACGGTAAGAAATGCTACCCTAACATCAAATCTCCAGGTATTGGCTGACGGAGGATACCTGCTGCTAAATGAAAAACAGGATCTCGAATTTCTTGTGTCGGGTATTTCATTGATCAGCCGTTTTTGGATATCGGAAGCTGCTGTTTCACTTGATCACCTGGACATCCCAGCACAAATTCGTCATTATCTCTTCGTTGTTACCAGGCTACTGATGCCGTATGCTACGGTGAAGGGAAGGGAGGGGTTGGTGGCGGTTGGTTGAGGAGTTGATTTGTTGATTGGGAATTAGGGAATTGGTTAATTAGGGATTGGTTAATTAGGAATTGAATGCCTTGAATTCAAGTCTAAAGGGGTTAGTTTTTTTTACGCCTAAGATCTGCCTGCTAGTCAGTCCTAAATTTCGGCTCACCGCTCTCCGTTGGTTGGAAATCCTCCCCCCAGCCCCCTCCGGAGAGGGAGAAAGACCCTGCGGGTTCGTATATGGTTTAGAGATTTATGCAACTGGCTTTTTAAAGCTGGAAAGTTTGATTGTGGGGGTGAAGTATTGAGTCCCATTCTACACCACTCACGATTGATGAAACGCCTGTAGTCACATCCGAAACCGCCACT
>JAZKGP010000040.1:3286-21150 GCA_040385845.1 Bacteroidota bacterium
GTAGTCACATCCGAAACCGCCACTCACCACTGACAACTCACCACTGACCACTCACGACTCACGACTCACGATTCACGGCTCACGTTTAACCATCTCGGCACGCCCCGCTTTCGCCTGCAGAGCAAGTACCTGCTGCTGCAGGCTTTCCATTTTTGCCAAATGATCCTTCAGCATTTTGTTTTCATTTTTCAGCAGCGACAATTCTTCCTTCATTTGATTATTGGTGGCCTGCTGATCGGACGAACGCTTTTCCAGCGCCTGCAGCAATACCATCATGATACCATCCATATCGGCGGTTGCCAGTAATGTATCGCAACCGATAGAACCGTAATTATCTTTTCCGTAAGCAGCAAAAATTTCTTGCGCCATGGGACCATAATGCCGGTAACCCGCTTCGGGCTGGCCTTTGTAGTTCCAGGAACCCAGTTTTAATTGTTGCAGTTTTGCGAGAAAAGCTTCGCCATCGGCAGGCAGATATTTTTCTTTTTTCGAGGAATCAGAAATGGAGCTCCATGAATTACCGCCTGTGCCCACCGTTACACCGGTTGTTTTTGTGGAGTTGGTATAGAACCGGTAACCACCTGCAAACCTTGCCGCAAATTGGTTATTGGCCGTATTGAACATGGTGTCGGTAGTAGAGGCATCCGTCATGGCCAGGGTACCCGAATGATTGCCACTGCTGGCCTTGTAACCAAAAGCCATACAATAATCGTCTTTTGCACTCGAGCGGTAGCCCATGGCCAGTGAATAGGGTCCACTTGCTGTGTTTGCAAACCCAATGGCAGCTCCGTAAGTTCCAGACACCCGGTTCAGCATCCCGGCGGCAAAGCCAGCTGAACTCGTGACCGTATCCTGAATGCCAAAAGCAACTGATCCCGGCTGTAAAGTGGCATTTCTGTCGCCAAAGGCAAAACTGTAATTACCCAGTGCAGTATTATACCGCCCCCCTGCCCAGGAATGAAAGCCCATGTTTTGATCATCCATCTCATTCCCCAATAATGATGCCTCACCCGCCCTGAAGGCGGCTTTGTAGGGATGCCACATCATTCTCACGCCCGGGCCGCTCGCTGGTAAGATACCTGCCCCCAACTGGCCGATCGCCACCAGTCCGCCATTGTTGTCGAAGCGAAAATTGTCATGTGGCGCTGCCAATCCCCCGACCGTGCCGGTACCCCGGAAACGAATGCTCCCGTCCGTATCAAATATCTGTATGCCAACACTGTTCCCGGTACGCGATATATACCTTCCGCCCGTTACCAGGTTTTGCGACAAAGTATGGCTGCCAAGATTATCTCCCGCCTGCATCCATTTAGCCGCAACCTGGTTGTAATACCAAAAGCCGATCGTATCATTTGTCTGAAAGATCATTAACCCGTTTGCCGGATTTTTAATGAGCAGCTTCTCACTAAGTAACATTCCTGGCACCAGCACCCCTTTGTCGGTGGCTCTTATATCGAGCACTGCGCTGGCATCGGCTGTAGCTGCAGCCCCTATTGTAATGGCACCCTGTGAGAATAACGAAATGACAGAGACAAGCAAAGAGGTAGCTAAAAGCAATGATTTTTTCATGAATGGTATGTGTTGAGGATTGGAATAACCAAAATTCTTCGGCTCCAATATACACAAGACCCGGAAGTAAAAGACATCGTAACAGTGGACGGTAGTCGATTGTTAGTCAGTGGTTTGGAACCTGCAGTTGATTGCCATGGCAGGCCTGCGCTGTACTTATTGATACTGCAGGTCCTTCTTAGATGCAACCTGGACCCCTGTTACACCTGTATATAACCCGCATTTTATTAAAGGCGCATTATAACGGTGTATCCATGAAGTATCCATGAAGTATCTATGGAGTATCCATGAAGTATCTATGGAGTATCTATGGAGTATCCGGGAGGTTGTATTGTCCTTTAGTAGCAACACAGGTGAGAGAATAAATCCTGTAATTGCTATACACCCCCGCCTTCTATCAATCCTTCCATTGACCTGTACTAAAGTGTTCTCCATAAGCAATAACAGGCCAACTACTATTTTACCTTCTTATTCTGCTTTCAAAACTTTTACAGGTTCAATTTGCCCCGCCCGAATGGTTTGGGACAGGACAACCAGTAGCCCAACGATGGCAACCAAACCAAAGCCTATGCTTATATTTATAAGACCCAAATCAAGATAATTGCCCATTTCTTTTCTTAGTAAATCACTACAAAATAAGCCAGCCGGCACACCAACAAAGCCGGCAATTAGCATAAGAATGCCAAAATTCCTGGTAACTATCCACACCAATTTTATATTGTTTGCTCCTAATATTTTTCTTATTCCCAGTTCTTTAGTGCGGGTTTCTACAGAGTAACTGGCTATGCCTAAAATGCCCAAAGCAGCGATTATCATAACAATCAGGGCAGCGCCTCCAAAAATTTCCATTTCTCCACTGATTTCTCCTGAATAACGATACTTTTTTAAGTTATAAAGATTTGCTGTTTTCCCGGGAAAATGGTCTTTCCATAAGGATTGAATGGCACTGGTCGCCTCCATTTCTGTATTTGGCTTTATTTTTATGGTCAGGGTGGTTATTTCATTTGGCAAATACCGGTAGATCAAAGGGAGTTGCTGGCCAATAATCTCATTGGGTATGATGCCAATGACTTGTACAGAGGCAGAGTCCAGCAAGAGATTTTGCCCCACTAAAGTCTCCGATTTAGATTCCAATAATTTTGCGGCAGCTTCATTCACCAACACAAATTGCTCCGTATTTTGGGGCATATTTACCGGAAAATTTTGCCCGGCTATTAAGCTGATTCCTTCTGTTTCAATTGTTTTTGGGTCAATACTTACGTAATTTATTTCCAGGGTTTTATCGTTTAGCGTTACAGAATCTTTACCCTTTTTTATGGGCTCAAAGTACCAGTTAGTGGCCAATGTCGTTTCTACCTGGCTTAACCGGCTTATTTCGTTTTGGAGGTCTTTATATTTTTCACCCTTTAAATCCAGTGTCAGAACATTGGATGGTACGGTTGAGCTGATGATTGCATTGTTTTTTCTATCATAATCGGCTACTATCACAACCAAAATCATAAACATAATCGTCACAGAAAATTGAACGACAATCAATGCCTTGTAAACCGCAACACCCCGGAAAAGCTTTATACTCTTCATTTTACGCAAAACCTGTATAGGCTGAAACGCTGACAAGAGCCATGACGGGAATGCCCCTGCGACTAAGCCTGTGATCACTGCGTAGGTTATTAAGCCTACTATTAAGGTTATGTCCCAGGAGAATGTCACATCATCCATATCGGGTATGTAGTGGCTTAAAATAGTAACACATGGCACTGTAAACAACAAAGCAAACAGGGCAACGATGGTCGATTCCATTAAAAATTGACCAATAATTTGTCCTCTTGTTGCGCCTGTCGATTTGCGAATACCTACTTCCTGCGCCCTAGAGAAGGCACGGGCTAATGCCAAACTGATATAATTGAAAGCAGCCAAAAGGGTTAAAGATAGAATTATGAAGAGCTGAGTTTTTACGTCATCCCAGGTAACGCCCGCATTGAAGTTATTTTTAATAGCAATTTTTCCAGGGCTTATATCTTCTATGGGTTGTGCCAAAAATTGAAGATTGCTTCCATCCAATTTCCGGTTATAGTTTTGGAGCGTTGTATTGAGCTGCTTTAAGTTATCTGCTGATTTTAATCGGGCATAAATTGCTGTACTCCTGAAGTCTCCCCAATCTTGTGAAATACTACTGATCGCTCCTTTTTTTTCAAGCATTTCAGCAGAACTAATTGATAACATTGCCTCAATAGGCAAATGTGTTTCTAAAGGCGGGTCCTGGATTATTCCCCCAACGGTATAAGAACCTAAATTTTCAAAATGAACCGTTTGCCCTAAAGTATTACTGTTTCCAAATATTTTCTTTGCAGTTTCTTCGGTTAAAAAAACGACAGTGGAATTATTGGCAAGGCTTTGTGCATTACCTGACAATAATTTAAAGCCAAAAACATCGAAAAAAGATGGCTCTGAAAATTTTATGTCGATAGGTACATCGCCGTTATCGGTTTGCAGGTTATATTTTCCTGCCATGCGCACTTTTACCGTGTTCTCAACAAAGGAGATGCTTTTCATTTGATTCGCCAATGGCAATGGAGCTGTTGCCCATTTGGTTTGTTCCCCCTCTATTGTTTCTTGCGTGAGTACCCGCACTATTTGATCTAATTCCGGATGAAAATGGTCTGTATCAAAAGTGCTTTTCAGGCCTGTAAAAAGAATAACACCAACCGCCATACTCAGTGACAAGCTCAGTATATTGACTAATGAAAAAAGTTTGTTTTTCCAGAGGATCCGTAGAGCGATTTTTAGATAGTTCTTTATCATGTCTTAAAGCCTGAAAAATTGGTGCAATTAATCCTTTCAATTCTATGGTGAAGTTGGCGCCATAATTTAGAATTGATGGCGCCATAAGGATCAACGGCAACAATAGTATTTCGCAGGTTCCGCAGAAAAAGCATCTCTTAAGCATAAACAACGACGAAAAAAGTATTTGGTTAGCCCCGGAATAAATGCGCTTAATAAATACCGGGTGATACCAATTAGGGAAACCTGTATGCCGTCGTTCCGGCGGCTTTAATATTTCCTGCTATGATGGATAGCGTTCACGGAATTGCAGGATCTGCCCGGCAATAAACGCAGCATCATCACCAATGCCCGGGATGATACCCGATTTTCTTTTGCGCAACCAGGGAAGCCCGAGAAAATACAAGCCATCCACACCAGAGATCCCGTGCTCGTGTTTTGGCGTGTTGTCATCGTTTAAAACCAGCGGATCGAGATAACTAAAGTCACCCCTGAAACCCGTGGCCCAAATAACCGATGTGATGTGATTATCCTGCAATGAAAGTTGGGTGCAGCCAGTAACGCAGGAAGCCGTTTCATCGGGCTGATCGTTCGGATCAATTTCGGCAGCGGGCACTACCAGTTGTTGCTCCCGGATATAATCCTCAATGGCTTTTTTCAAATTCGCAGAAAATGTATCGGCAAAGCGCACATGTTGGGCCGCATTTGGTTGCAGGTAAAATACGTCGCCATCAATGTGTTCTGCTTTACCTAAGATAACCACCCCTTGCCCTGCCAGGGATTGCAGGCTGCAGGTTTTTCCGCGAATGCCGGTGCCGGAAACCTGGGGCGGTCTTGTTTGCAGCATTTCGGGGCTGGCATCTTCCCGCAGCAGGTCGTACAGGCCCATACCCAACAGCCAGTCGAAAATATCCCTGCCGCGGTAGGTTCTGGGGATCCGGCCTGCCTGGCTGGTGCAGAGGAAAACTTTTCTGCCTGTATTTGCCAGGTCTTCGGCTACCTGGGTGCCCGATTGCGCACTGCCCGCTACCAGCACCGCTCCTTCCGGCAACTGCGCCGCATGGCGATAGGCCGAAGCATGCATTTGTACTATGCCGGTATCAAGCTGTTCTGCAAAGCGCGGTATGGCCGGTTTATTTTGCCCGCCGGAGGCAACCACTACCTGCCTGCTGTAATAAGTTTGAAGCTGCCCGCTGATCAAAACAGTGGTCACAAACAAATTGCTGGTTGTGTCCTTTGTGACACGGGTAACAGTCGCATGTTCCACCACCGGCAGGTGGTACTCCTGCACGTAGGCCTCCAGTTGGGCCACGTATTCGGGGGCCGATGGAAAGGCTTCCGGGTCTGCGAAAATGGGCGTTTGCCCGGGCAGCAGGCTGAGCCGGTTATTGGAATTAAGCCTGAAAGCATGCCAGCGTTGCGAACGCCATGACTCCCCTGTTTTGCCCCGCTCAAATACCTGGTGGGTAAGCAGGTGGTCGGCCAGCAGTTTGCTGATGCTTAGCCCTGCATGGCCAGCACCAATTATAACCACATCAAGAACAGCCTGGTCCATGTTTTAAGCAATTGCTGTGAGGCGCGGGGCCGCCGATGATAATACTGATCAAACTTACGCGGTACCAAATTAAATCAGATGGAACAAGGATGACGCGGGATTATACTGATAAAAATGAATTATTATTGGGCACTCTAGACAATAGTTAGATCCGCGATGTGCTTACCGGGGTTTCGAGCAACAGGGCATCGGCAAGACAAAGGATGGAACAAGGATGACGCGGGATTGTATGGATAAACACGAATTAATTATCGAGCGAACAAGGATGACGCGGGATTGTACCGATAAACAAGAATTATTATCGGGTACACGAGACAATAGTTAAATCCGCGATGAGCTTACCAGGTTTTCCAGCGACAGGACACCGGTACGAAGGATGGAACAAGGATGACGCCGGATTGTAACGATAAATACAAATCAATATCAGGCACACTCGAGACAAGAGTTAAAGCTAAATGTGCTTACCGGATCTTCGAGCAACAGGGCACTGGCAAGACGAAGGATGGAACAAGGATGACGCGGGATTGTAAGAATAAACACGAATTAATTATCGGGCGAACAAGGATGACGCGGGATTGTACCGATAAACAAGAATTATTATCGGGTACACGAGACAATAGTTAAATCCGCGATGAGCTTACCAGGTTTTCCAGCGACAGGACACCGGTACGAAGGATGGAACAAGGATGACGCCGGATTGTAACGATAAATACAAATCAATATCAGGCACACTCGAGACAAGAGTTAAAGCTAAATGTGCTTACCGGATCTTCGAGCAACAGGGCACTGGCAAGACGAAGGATGGAACAAGGATGACGCGGGATTGTAAGAATAAACACGAATTAATTATCGGGCGAACAAGGATGACGCGGGATTGTACCGATAAAAATGAATTAATTATTGGGCACTCTAGACAATAGTTAGATCCGCGATGTGCTTACTAGGTTTTACAGCGACAGGACACCGGTACGAAGGATGGAACAAGGATGACGCGGGATTGTACCGATAAACATGAATTATTCTATGGGGCACACGAGACAATAGCTAAAACCGCGATGTGCTTACCAGGTCTTCCAGCAACAGGGCACCGGCAAGACGAAGGAGAGGCAACCAACCCGTCACACCCGCCCGGTGAATGCAAACAAGTTGTTGGTGAAGCCACTGCACAAAGCCTGGCTCAACACCAACAACGGCAGCAATTTGGTTAATTGGTTAATTGGGAATTAGGTTGAGAGGGAGAAACGTGAAAAGTCAAACGTGAAAATCGAACCCGCTACTCACGATATGTGAATTGTGAATAGTGAATTGTGAAATAGCAAACGCCAAAGTCGAAAAAGAACAGGTGATTGTTAAATCGCGAAGCACTCATGACTCATGACTCACGACTCACGATTCACGACTCACGACTCACGATTCACGACTCACGACTCCCGACTCCCGACTCCCGACTCTCTACTCACGATTCACGGGACGAAAACCGAACCGCTACTCACCACTCACCACTCACTACTGACCACTGACCACTCACCATGCGGGAAGGAGGATCTTAAAGGTGGCTCCTTCGCCGGGTTTACTTTCTGCCCAAACCAGGCCATGATGATTTTCGACCACTTTCCTTACAATACTAAGTCCCACGCCGGAACCTGCATACTCAGAATGGGCGGGTAGCCTGGTGAATAGTTCGAAGATGTTGTCGGCAAATTCCTGCTCAAAACCAATCCCGTTATCTTTCAACTGGATAAGATGAAATGGTTTATCTGCCGCTTCTGCCGGCAAGGGCTTCTTTGTTTCTGCGCCTGTAACGGTGTAGGATGAAATTTCTATTTCGGGTGCCAGGTCTGGCTTTGTGTACTTGATCGCATTACTAATTAAATTTTGAAATAACTGCTGAAACTGCCGCTTATCACCCCGTATTTTAGGAAGTTCTTTTACGCTGAAATTCGCCTTCTTTTCCAGTATATCCAGCTCAAGATCTTCCAAGACCTCATCTACCTGCTCATTTAAATTAATGTCGGCTATTTCCCCGGTTCCCGTACTGATATAGGAAAAGGTCAACAGGTTTTCTGTGAGAGCAACCATGCGATCAATTGAATTGGCTATGCGACCGAATAATTTCTTTTGGTGGTCAGTAACCTGTTCCCAGAGCTCCCTTTTCAACAGGTCTATGTAAACGCTGATCTTTCTTAAAGGTGCCTGTAAGTCGTGAGAGGAAGCATAGGCAAACTCGCCAAGGCGGTTATTCGATTTAAGTAAATCCTTATTGATCTTATCCAATCTTATATTGATAGCCCTCTCCTCTTCCATTTTAATATTTAACTGTTCGAGGTAGTGTTTCTTATCCGTTTGGTCCTGTGTTACTTTTATAAAGCCGATATGGGTTCCATCTTCATCCAGTACCCTCGTTAACACTACAAATGCCCAGAACAGATCGCCATTCTTCTTTCTACGCCAGTTTTCGCTTTCATACCTGCCGGTTTCTTTTGCGAGGCTTCTTTCTTTTTCCGGCAAATGCTGCTCTCTTAAAAAGTCGGGAAACAGGATGTCGAAGTTTTGCCCGATAGCTTCGTTTTCAGTAAAACCCTTCATCAATTCACATCCTTTATTCCAGGTTTGGATGATGCCGTTGGTATCCAGCATAAAAATGGCAAAACCCTTAACCTCGGCTATTGCATCGGGAAAATGATGCTCGAGCGGCCTATCTCTCATCTATAACTTTTTATTTCAACCTGGCTAAATTTATATGCCACTAATTTATTCGGCAGCCGGGCAATCCTCCTGCCGAATTTTATGCACAGTTCGAGGTGTTTCAACCCGACGCCATCAAAGCTTTTCCGGCGCCACTCCTATCAGCACAATGTAGTATTTTCCAATTACCTTGCTTTTTGAAAATAGGTATCAATACCAGTAAAATGGCAATCACCTTGAGTATAAATAGTATAGTAATTCGTATTTGAACTTAGTAAAAATGAAGCCGCTTTCATAATCGATTTTCATTTTTGCAGGCAGGAGAAATGGAATAATTAAACTGCTTACATTTTATTGAATAAATCAACTGCATGAAAAAAATTTCCCTGCTATTTACTTTCCTTTTTTTTGCCTTTCACCTCTTTGCGCAATCCAAAAGCTATGAGTCGCTTTTACAATTATCCAAAGAATTAAAGCAACTGGAAAGCACTTCTTTATCCAATGGCATTCCAGATTACCGGGCAAAAACCATGGCCGCTATCCAGCAAAAATTAGTACAAATTAAAACCCGCCATGCAAAGATTGACACTACCACATTTACACTGGAACAAAAGGTAAACTATGTGCTGGTGCTGGCGGAAATAAATGCGCTGGATTATAACTGCCGTATTTTAAAACCCTGGTTTCGCGATCCTTCGTTTTATGCTCTCCTTTTTGGGGAACAAAGCGATGTGCCGGCGCATGAAGGACCAACCAGTTTTGCAGCTATCGACTTATGGACTTATAATTACCCGCTTTCCGCAAATGATGATAAACAGTTAACGGCGCAATTGAAAGTTATTCCGCCCTTATACCAACAGGCGCAACAAAACCTTACCGGCAATGCCCGTGACCTCTGGAGCGCAGGCATCGATGACATAAAAGCACAGGTGCATTTACTCAATGATCTTTCTGCAAAAACAACAAACAACAGCAATGAATTAAAAGCAGCCATTGCCAGCGCAAAAACATCGGTTGTAACTTTCACCAACTGGTTAGAAAAACAATTGCCTTTAAAAAACGGTCCTTCCGGTATTGGCAAAGAAAATTATACCTGGCATTTACGCAATGTGTTGATGGTGCCGTTTTCATGGGAAGAAGAAGTGACCCTGCTTAACCGGGAACTCGCCCGTGCCTATGCTTCTTTGGCGCTCGAAAAAGAACGCAACCGCCATCTTCCACCATTGAAACCCTATACCAACGAACAGGAATACAATGCGGGGGCAGATCAGCATATAAAACAACTGATGTTGTTTTTAAAGGAGAAAGATATTATGCCGGTAACTGCTTATATGGAACCTTCCCTGCGAAAACATATGGGTTCCTTTGAACCGGAAGACAAAAGAAATTTCTTCGGTAATATCATTCATCATGCACCGGGTGTTTTGTATTCACATTCCACGCATTGGTTTGAACTGGCCAGGTTAAAAGAAGACCCGCACCCTGATCTTTTACGCAAGGATCCGTTGCCCTATAATTTGTGGATGCAACGTTCGGAGGGTTTGGCTACAAGCCTCGAGGAAACCTTTATGCATGCGGGGTTATGGGATGATAATCCTCATGCGAGGGAATTGGTGTGGATCATGCTGGCGCAACGATGTGCCAGAGGTATCGCTTCGTTGTATGCCCAGGCCAATATGATAAACTTTGAACAGGCCAGGAAATACCAGGTGGAATGGACGCCAAAGGGATGGACAGGCGATGAAAGTTTGGCAGGTTTTGAACAACACTTGTACCTGCGTGAACCGGGTTATGGCACTTGTTATGTAACCGGCAAATATTTTATTGAAAGCCTCATGATGGATATGGCAAGAAAGGAAGGCGATTCCTTTAAACTCTCTCATTTTTTTGATGCCTTTTATGGTGCAGGCATCCTGCCGCTTTCGCTTGTCCGCTGGCAAATGACTGGTGATGATGCTGAGATAAACAGGCTGTTGAAACATAAACCGGGCAAGTAACTATCAATGGTGTCCAACGACCTTTAACGGAGGCCAGTATTGCAGCAACAGTTCGTGTAGCTGGCTGGTTTGGTATATATGCATGCGTTGCAAAAACATCTTTCAGCCAGTTGTATGGATTTATGTTCTGCAGGCGACAGGTAGCGAATAAGGTATATACCATAGCTGCTCTTGTGCTTCTAACAACGCTTTAATTTCTGGAACAGACCGTTTCCTTTGTGGGAATTTATTAGCTGGCTTCATCTGCTGATTTTGAAACGGAAATTAAACGGCCGCTAAATGCAAAGCAATACGTAGCTATCTCGGGTGTTTACAAAAAGTACACAGACTATGAAGGATGTTTAGAAATAAATTGAATAACAAAAAGACACTCTAAGCAACCTCTTGAGGTGTTTTATTAAAATCATTAATTGTAATGGAGCTTCTTAATTCTGAAAATTTGGCATATCGAAAAATACGATTGCCCCCAACAGCTGATTCAATCCTTTTCGACAAGTATTTCTTATTACTAAGTGTGAAAACATAATACGAAGCACTATCCTCTTTGAACATTCCAGCTTCGGAACGGTCAAAAATGTCTCGTCTTGGAATAACCTTAATGTCAGTGATTTCATAGTATTCGGTTACCCCGTTAATCACTGGACAAAAATATTTTATCTTGTCAAGATTTCTGATTGTGTTTATTGAACCGCTTTGTCTATAAACTGGAATATGGTAAACCTTAGCACTGCCAGAAAGGAAATAATTTTTCTGATTCATGTTTGAAACGAAGCCAGCCAAAACAAAAGCATCAGGGTCTTCATACTTCATTGCTTTGTATGGAACAACATCTTCATTCAGGATATTCAACGACTCTTTCTCTTCAAGAGTTATTTTCAAGAACTCAGTAAGTAACGAACTATTATAGTTCTTCTTCAAGCCGGGAATTAATGGATATGCACCAATGTTCACCTTGTTAATTGATTTTTGGAAATAAAGATTCTCTACTTCACCTGCATCATCTGCACCGGGAAACAAAACATAAGCACCAATAACTTCTTTTTTCGGTCTATTGCTATCCTGATTGTCCTGATAAAAGATTGCATCACGGTAGCGGTGCATTTGATTTATAGCATCATCTGGCGGAAAGTCTTTTCCGTTTTCAGTGTCATCAGACACCAGTCTATATTTAGCATCAAATAAATAAGTGAACTGCAAATTTTCTTTCAAATCATTTTTTGTAATTCGTAAAACAATGTCAGGTTCCTGATTAACAGTATGAGAAAGGGTATTGTCTGAAATATTACTTGTGTATTTTAATTCGTGAAAGAGTTCAATCAAATCACCGTTGTCTTTTTTGTAACTGACTTTTGAACTCCTGCCTGACCTTAATTGAATTGTAAAACCATCAACAAGTATTTCTGCAAGATTTATTTCTTCGGGCTTCTTATTCAGAATTTTTTGAATCATGTTTTTCATTTCAATGAAACACCAAATCTGATATAGGTCTGCTATGTTTTTTAATTCAATCTTGTTTACTCCGTCTAAAAAATCTATACCTCTTTTCAGAATTATCCATGACTTGAAAAGGGAAGAGTAGCCCGATGCTTTCTGTAGTACAAGCGATTCTTGTTTCATTCCTCTGAACTCGCTTATTTGTTTGAAGAAAGAATGATGGGTAATAACTGAAAACTCTTTTTCAACTTGCTCTAAGTCAGCTCTGAATTCATTACTCATTCTGAGCCCTGAAATATTCTGCAACTTATTTTTAATTAAAATAAACTTTTGTAGCACATAGAAAACCGAGTATTTAAAAAACTGATTTTCAAGTGTGTTCGTGGTTAAAGTTTTTCTTTCAACCCGATAATATTTTCGAGTGTTCTCTTTGTGTTCAGCAACCTGTTCTTCAAGTTCGTAATTCAGATTTTTTATTCTGTCAGCCTTTGAAAAATAATTATCACGTATAAGTCGGTTGTGCGGTTTGTTCAGAATAAGTTTTGCAGAACTGATAATGTCTTTATACAACTGTCCGAAAACTCCCCACCAGATAATGTCATTATTTATTTCGTTGCCTTCTTTAAAACCTGTGTAAGTTTTTTTCAGCACATCAAAAACAAGCGAAGAAAATTCTTTGTTGATGTCAGCAATAATGCTTTTGTAATCTGACTTGTAATCAAGTTTAACTGGAAAAACTTCAAAACTTAATTTCTGACTGATTGAAATTCCATCTCTCTTGTAGCGGATAACGAAATCAGATTTGCCAATGTCATTTCTGTAATTGATTGCTCCGGTAAGAAAATATTTGTCATTTACTTTCCTGGAGATAAAAGATTTTTTCACCTCTTGAAGCGAACTGTGAATGACTGGTTCTGCATCCGTGGGGTTACGAAAGACAATATCAAAATAGTAATCCTTGTTTTCAAAAAATACTGGGTGGGTTGCCAGATTGAAAGCAGAATCTGCTAACTGACTTCCCAACTCATTGTTGGTGTTTGCTACTAACTCAAACTTGTTTACACTTCCGCCAGCAAAAGAATATGCTGTTGAATTTTCAATTGAAGTATTACGCAACGCAGCTCGGCGATATGAAATATCAACTCCATCAGCTCTAACTGTGAGTTCATAGTCATTCGTTGTTATGCGTAATAAGTCCATTGCGAATTATGACCAGAATGAAGTGTAATGAGAAAGTTTTCTACGGGTTGCCATTACTGTTGCTTTGTTCAATGACTTCGGCAAATTATATTCCTGAAATAAAAATATCAGGTCGTCAAGCAATTTTGTTCTGTCTTCATCACCTTCAATCCTTGGCAAAATTTTCATCAGTGTCATTTCATCCAAAACATTTTTTATCCAGTCGGCTGGCTTGGTTTCAAGCAAAGAATAGTTGAAAGCAAAAAGCAAAAATTCATCACGAACACGGTAAGCAATTTTAAAAGGTGAACCTTCCAGTTTTGTGTTTATCAAATCCAGATAGGTTATGATTTCTGTTCCTGTTGTGCTTAGTTCGGCAAACACTTCTGTTCCTTGTGTTTTTTCTGAAAGCACTAATTCTTTGTCCAATGGTTCTGCCGGATAATTCCAATCGTCAGTGTCGGCACCTAAACCTTCTGAAAGATTAATGTCGTTCATTTCAATGGTCATGGCACGGTCTAAAACTTTGCGACTGAATGAGTGTGTTGTTTCGTCCATGTTCACGGTTCCCATTACAATTAAATTTGAAGGCAACCCAAGTCCGTTTGCTTTTAGTTCGTCTTGAATTCCTGTGTCGGTAAGTTCCAGTTCATTCCACAATTCATAAGTTGCATCAACACCGTTTGCTTTGTCAGAATACTTTGTAATCAGTTTTCCACTGATTAAGCAATCGGTTTTTATTTTTCCATCTGTCACTCTACGTGTTTCAACAGCACTTAAATATTCTGCAAAGTATTGTTCAACCGGAGCAAGATTCATTTCGTCAAGGCAAAGAAAAAAAGGGGTGTCCGGGTGCTGCCATGCTTTTACAATGAAGCGAATGAAATCCGTTGCAACAAATCTGTCCTTGCCGCTTATTCTTGATTCGTAACCGAGCAACTCTGATGAATCGTGCCAGTTGGGCTTTACTTTTATGAGTTGAAAATTTGTTGGCGGATTTTTTTTACCTGATTTGTCCGCTGCAATATTGTTAAACTGATAAGCAAGTGTTCTTACTAATCTTGATTTTCCTGTGCCTGACAAGCCAGCAAGAATGATAAAGGGTTTTGTTTTGATCGAGAGATAGTGTTTTCTATATTTAGAATCTAGTTTCATGGTTGTTTTACTTGTCATTTTTTGAACAGTTATATTCACCTTATCAAAAAAACTATCAATCGAAGCTTTCCCGAATTCTTTACCATAAATATCTCTTATGAATTTCCCGGCTTCTTTAGTAAACTCGTACAAGTAGCCCTGATTAACACCACCATTTGTATTAAATGGTTTATTTAAAATAGAAGATAAATAAGAATTCAATTCGTTTTTATTATTTGCTAATTGAGAACTTGATATAGCTGGGACTAGTTTCACTAAACCTATATCTACTCTGTAACCGTCCGGTCCCCATGGAGAATTTTTCTCGTCATTATTTGCCTTGTATCCGTCTTTTAAGGCAATTGATATTCCCTTTAATCCTTCAGAATAATTAAATATAAAATCTCCCTTTTTTACTTGGAGTAAGTTTTCCCAATAAAATCTTGGCTTATTATCCTTTCCTTTCATTGGTGCCCAAAGGAATTTCATACCTCGATTTTCAGTAAATGTTGCACCTTGAGTTACAAACCAAACTTTGGGTTCATTTTCAAAATGATTAATTTTTTTTTCAACAATAAAACTATTTTGTTTTAGCAAATTAAAACACTCCGTTCCCAGACCTCCAGAAAACGAATTTCTATCAAGCGCTTTTCCATTTGCAAAAATGTTGGCGTAAGAAACGACCACCTTCGGTGGATACCTCCCCCCTTCGTAAATAACATCATAGTATTGAGAATCCCCATCCTTTGGAATTCCTTCTATATCTAATTTGCGAATTGCCTGAAGTAAGTGATCTCTGGTTATGTTCTGTGGAATCGGCATTTTTAAATTGAATATGTAATTGCGTACTAGCGTTTGAAAATTTAAAATATGCACATTTAAGTTGTATGCCAAAAACATCCATGTACAAAAATCACCGTCTTGTATTTGGGTAAAAACGATATCGGGCTTTCCTGGTAAATCTTTTCTATGCAGCCGAAAACGAAACCCATTGGTATGCAAAAACCTGCGCACAACTATCTCCGGATGCGTATCCTTCGAGCGGATCCGGCTCATATTGTAACTGCGGGTTGCTGTAGAATGTACGTCAGCCATGGCGGGGAGCAAATTTCAAAATGCAAATTTCAAATTACAAATAGCAGATAACAAATAGCAAATAACAAGTAACAAATAGCAGCCTGGAACCATTAAACTGAAGGCTGTATTCTTTCACTTTTGGTGATGCCACCGCTGCGCAACGGATTGGCAGTAGTAGCACGCAAAGGCCCGTAGAGCATTCGAACTTGCGAAGCTAAACTGCTGAGACGGGCCTGCGGACTACTACAGAAAGCCGGGCGCCGGCCGCCGCGGCCGGTGTGCGCCATAAGTCACAAATTTTAAATAGCAAATTCCAAATAACAAATAGCAAAGAGCAAATAACAAATAGCAAATCACAAATTTCAAATTCTACCTACGTCGTTTAGTTAGCATTTGGATAGAGTTTCGTCCTTCGCCAGGCCCAGGATAGCTCAGCCTGGTAGGCATACTGATTTTAGCTAAACGACATTGAATTACAAATCCGCAAACCACAGGCACTTTAGCCGGTCAGGTGTCGTTACCTGTCGGACTGGCTCTTTCAACTATTTATGCTTGAGTTACGTATTTTTAAAAAAATTACACCCCTATGAGAATTCTCTTGTTAGCTACTCTATCCATCCTTATTGCGCTCCAGGCATCGGCCCAAAATGTGGGCATTAACAGCGCTGGTGTAAAGGGCGATGCCAGCGCCATGCTGGATGTGAGCAGCGATAGCCTTGGGCTGCTGGTTCCAAGAATGAGCCTGCAGAAGCGTAACCTTATTAAAAACCCTTCAAATGGCTTACTGGTCTTTCAAAATACAGGTGTTACCGGGTTTTATTACTACGATCAACCCACCACTCAATGGAAACCCGCAGGTGATAACCTGGGAAATCATACCATGACCAGTAACATGGTTACGGGATCAAGTTTTTTTTCGAGAAATGGTAATAGCAGCGGGTTGCAGTTTCCCGATGAATATGGATCGGTTCGGTTCAGGGGTAATCCAAACGAGGGTTCATTGTTGGTTGCTGCTGACCGTTTCAGAATTGATAATAACGGTGGCTTTGTAGCCCTTTCATCGAGCCTTGGTTACGGTGTGATCCCGGCCACCGGCCCCGGACTCAGGTTGATGTGGAGTACCAATAAAGGTGCCTTTCGTGCCGGTGAAGCAACAACTGACCAAATGGACGACGCCAATATAGGATACTATAGCTGGGCCGGCGGATATAATGCCGTAGCCAGCGGGTATACCAGTTTTGCACAGGGCGATGGTAGTAACGCGACCGGTCCATATTCGGTGGCATTAGGTGCAAAAAATACAAGTTCAGGATCCTTTTCATTTTCAGCCGGGCTTAGAAATGTTGCTAATTCATATGCCTCCACCGTAGTGGGAAAGTTTAACGATACCATTGCCGCCAGTGCTACCCAGAGTTTTTTAACTGATCCCATTTTTTCAGTAGGCATAGGCACCGCGGATAATGCCCGTAAAAATGCCATCACCATTTTAAAGAATGGAAAAATGGGAATTGGCGTACTTTCTCCTGCCTATATACTCGATGTGAACGGCAGACCATTACTTCGCCACTCGGCAGAGGGCTCTGCAGGGATCTGGTACAATAACAGTCTTAATACAAGCGGGATATTCGCAGGCATGAAAACCAATACACAATGGGGCGTATATGGTACAGACTGGCAATTCTATTTCGACATTAGTAACGGGGAAGCCTATAAATCATCTGGGTCGTCGGCCTGGATAGTTGCTTCCGATGCCCGGCTGAAAGAAGACGTACAACCTTACACCGATGGTTTAAATGAAGTATTGAACATCGACCCGGTATGGTTTAAATACAAAGAAAATTCCGGATTCAATAGTTCGAAAGCTTACCCGGGTATAGTGGCGCAAGATCTGAAAGAAGTAGCTCCCTACATGGTTGGCAAATTTGAAAAAAATGGAGAAGAATATTTAAACGTAGATAACAGTGCCATGACCTATATGCTGATCAACTCCATAAAAGAATTGAAAAGCGAAATTGAAACCTTAAAGAAAGAAGTGAAGACGTTGAGAGATGGGAAGTAATTGGTTGATTGGTTAATTGGTTAATTAGTTGACTAGTTGATTGGTTAATTAGTTAATTGGTTAATTAGGGAAAGGCAAATACAACGTAATTGGTAATTGTTAGTTGGAGTAGTGGTTCGATTTTCACGTTTGTCTTTTCAGGTTTCTCTTTTCGTGAGACGTGAATCGTGAATCGTGAGTCGTGAGTGGTGAGTAGCGGTTCGATTTTCACGTATGACTTTTCACGTCTCCCTCTTCGTGAGTGGTGAGTCGTGAATCGTGAGACATGAGTAGAACCCTGGCGATTATTAGATTCTGATATAAAGCGGAGATCTTGCAAAAACAATTCAGAGATTTCTTTTGTGGCCTTTGTGTGTATTCCTCCGTGCCTCCGTGGTTAATGTATTTTGTATTT
>JAZKGP010000041.1:0-7760 GCA_040385845.1 Bacteroidota bacterium
AAGTTCATCCATTAAAACCTGATACGGCCTGTGCTTGTTTTCCCAAATTGCAAAATCAATCTCGGCCTCAACATTGTTGGTAAACGAACGGACGGGTATCATAACCTGGAGACCATCTTTTATCCCATCCCTTATTTTGACGCCCTCGAAATAATTAAAGCACCAGGTGCCGGTGAAGACCCGGATTTTACAACCAGTGGCCTACCTGTTTCAGGTAACATTAATAGTAATCTATGTATAAAAGCATGGCAGTTATTACAACAGGATTTCAGCAACCTGCCTGCGATCAAAATGCACTTGCATAAGTCAATTGCAATGGGCGCTGGTTTGGGCGGTGGCAGCAGCGATGGCGCATTTACCCTGCAACTGGTCAACGATATCTTTGATTTGGGAATATCTACCGCCGGTTTGCTACAATACGCCTTACAACTCGGCAGCGATTGCCCTTTTTTCATCATCAATAAACCTTGCTTTGCTACAAGTCGCGGAGAAGTACTTGAGCCGGTGAACTTAAGCCTCAAAGGATATTATCTTGTTTTGGTTAACCCGGGCATTCACATTTCTACTAAAGAGGCATTTGGTAAAATCAATCCCGAAACCGGGGCCAGTTCAATTAGCGATATCATAAAGCAACCAGTTACAACCTGGAAAAATAGGTTGACAAATGATTTTGAGCCAGGCATTTTCAAGCTATATCCAGCCATAAACCATATTAAAGAATTACTGTATAACAATGGCGCAATCTATTCTTCTATGACAGGTACAGGTAGCACTGTCTTCGGCATTTTCGAAAAAGAACCAGAGCCATTTTTATTCACTGACGATAAATACTTAATGAAAACAATGCTGCTTTAATAAAATAAATTGTTGGCAAACACCCATTATTATTAGCAATCTGTTTTTGATTAGTACAACATTCGCTTATTCAATAGAACACGCAGTTTAATTTTGCGGCTGCTAATCTTATAATCAATATTTTACGGCACAATAAACTGTTTTGAAACTGCATGGAAGCATTATTTGAAGAAAGAACAGATCTCGGAAAATTACAGGATGCCGTAAACAGCATAAGAACTGCAGTGTCCCGGATTATTGTTGGGCAGCAATCAATGATCGACCTTATGATTGCAGGAATATTAAGCGACGGACACCTGCTGATAGAAGGTGTACCAGGTGTAGCAAAGACACTGGCCGCAAAACTGCTCGCAAAAAGCATCGCAACTCCATTCAGCCGTATTCAATTTACTCCCGACCTGATGCCTGGTGACGTGTTAGGAACCTCGGTCTTTAATCCCCGTGATATCCAATTCCAGTTTAAACCTGGGCCTATCTTCTCCAGCATTATATTAATTGATGAGATTAACCGCGCCCCGGCCAAAACCCAGGCAGCTTTGTTTGAAGTGATGGAAGAGCGGCAGGTTACCATTGACGGCACTACCTATGCTATGCAACAACCTTTTTTGGTAGTGGCCACTCAAAATCCCATCGAACAGGAAGGAACCTACCGGCTGCCGGAAGCCCAACTTGATCGTTTTATATTTAAGATCAATGTTGGATATCCTAACTTCCAGGAAGAAGTGCAAATTTTACAACAACAACAGCACAACAATGCAACCGAACAACTGGCGGCCGTTGAACCAGTGTTAAACGCTGCGGATATTGCTCATTATAAAACAATGGTTCGCAATATTGTAATGGAACCCAAGCTCATCGAATACATTGCAAAAATTGTTATTGCAACCCGCAACAATGCATCCTTGTATCTTGGTGCGTCTCCCCGTGCTTCGCTGGCTATCATGAAAGCGAGCAAAGCAATGGCAGCAATACGCGGCCGTGATTTTGTGCTACCGGAAGATATTATCGAAATAATTCCTAACGTAATGCGGCACCGGATCATACTTACACCCGAGAAAGAAATGGAAGGCAATACGCCGGATGAAATGATCAAACGCATGATTGAAAGTGTTGAAGTACCCCGTTAACTATTAAACCTTATTTATGGAAAACTTAGCAGGAAAAAATGCACTTATAACAGGAGGCAGCAGGGGCATTGGGAAAGCCATTGCATTGGCCCTGGCAGCAGAGGGCGTAAATGTGGCTATAATCGGCCGGTCTGAGAATCACTTGTTGTCAGCAGTTTCCGAATTAAAAGCCACAGGAGTAAAAGTTGCCTTTGCAGTGGCTGATGTTGCCCGCATGCAGGAGGTAGACAAAGCTGTTTTGCAAATTGAAAGTGAGCTTGGTTCAATTGACATCCTGGTGAATAATGCAGGCATTGGAACATTTGGCGGTTTTCTCGAGTTATTACCGGAACAATGGGAAGAAATGATCAGGGTAAATTTACTCGGTGTTTATTATGTAACAAGGGCAGTTTTGCCTTCAATGATAGAGCGTAAAACCGGTGATATTTTGAACATCGCTTCCACTGCAGGTACACGCGGAGCCGCTATGACTAGTGCTTACAGTGCCAGTAAATTCGGCTTGCTTGGTCTTACCGAATCGCTGATGCTGGAAGTGCGCAAACACAATATTCGGGTAGTAGCATATACACCAAGTACGATAGCTACAGATTTGGCGATCGATAATAAATTGACGGATGGAAATCCTGACAAAGTACTACAACCATCAGATATGGCTGAACTTGTAATTGCTCAATTAAAACTGAACCGCCGGGCTTTATTAAAATCTGCGAGTTTATGGTCGACTAATCCATAGATTCGTAACTTGTGATATTCTAAAAAGGCACCGCATTAAGGGGCCTTTTTTTGTATCCCGTGTGTCGCATTAATAACCTCCTGTAAACAATCAATAAACTTCGAATTATTTACGGATGAACTTGAAATAAAATTTTATGTTTTCGATAAACGTAAAAAATGAACTTCTTTTAAAAAGCAGAAATAAAGTTTTAATAAAAAAAAGTGAATGGCTTAATAGAATAATATAGAGCTGCATATAATAGGTTCTAAAATTCTGAATATTACATAGCATCATTTTATTTTATAAGTTTGGCTTTATATATTTTCACTCTCATTTTTTTATTTTTTCAATATCGCCCGCTTTGAATTTTCAAAATTAAATTAGTTACAGGCATAGTATTTGCCGTTCCCAAAACGCATTTATTTGTAAACGTTTGAATAGGGTTTCGGGCAATAGTAATTCACTCACTTCCATAGTAGCACTGTTAATCCTTACACAACAACTTCTACTAATTGCCCCGCCAAAGCGCACGCATTCCCTTGCAGTTTTTCTGCAATCCTTCTATTCGCACCACGACTGAATTCAATTATTCAGAAAAACGAATTGTCAGTTCTATTTCCACATGTATAGCTATGATTTCCGAAATCATTTTTAATCTAAACAACTTATCAAATTGAAAACATTTGCAATCCCTAACATGTTGCGCAAATCCAGACGGCGTAAATCGCTGTTATCACTGATGGTAGTGGCAATGTTATCCTGTAAAAAACAAGAAATACAACCACCTGCAACTGCCGAGAAAGAACAGGAAGATTTATCCCTTTCGATAGTAGATGGAATTACTTTAACTTCTTCTAAATTATTGTATGAAGAAACCTTTGAAAGTGATGGACCATACTTTTACAAAGGAGAAATTCAATCGGGCACACCTTACGGTTTTACCCTGGCAACTAACCTGGTTTACCAGGGTAAAAAGGCTGGCAGGTTTGAACTTAAAGACACAGACCCATTAACAAGCGGCGGCACCCGGGCCGAAGCAAAATACCCTGATTTAACACATCCAAATCGCTGGTATTCATTTGCTGTATATTTTCCTTCGTCAGAATATAAGTATGATTCAGAAGCCGAAATTATAAGCCAGTGGCACCAGGGAAAAGGTGTAAGTCCAAGTATGTCGGTTATTACCCGGTACAACAAAATTTATCTTGAAATACGAACAACACCGAAGATTAAAACCCAATTTCTACTGGGCGATATTGTAAAAAACAAATGGCAGACCTTTGTATTTCATATCCTGCATTCAAATAAATCAAATGGTATTACAGAGGTATGGCAGGATGGAAGAAAAATCTTTACCAAAACAGGCGCCAATGCCTACAGTTTTAATAAGTATGATAAACCTAACTGGAAATTTGGCCTGTACAAATGGGAATGGAATGGATCAGGTAAAACAGATACCAAAAAACGAGTTCTTTATTTCGACAACATTCGTGTAGGTAATGAGTTTGCTGCATTCAGAGATATGATACACTCAGGTCACAAAACCATTCCTTCTGCTGTAATAAATAGTTTTACGCTTGTAAATGCGGAAACTGATAAAGCTATCAGGACCATACGAAATGGGGCAGTCATTTCGCTAAGTGCATTACCCTCTGAGCGGCTTACCATCAGGGCTAATCCTGGTGCTTTTATGCGCAGTATTAAATTTGAATTAACTGGGCCGCAGAACCGGGTTTACACAGATGATGCAAAGCCATTTTCCTTAAATGGCGACGATGAAAAAGGCAATTATTATGCTGGTGCCTGGAATCCTCCGCGGGTTGGTAATTATACTCTAAAAGCAACCCCCTATTCTGATTATAAGGCTGCAGGACTTATCGGAAAAACAGCGATCATCAATTTTAAAATTGTAAGATGACCAGGATATACGATTAGGTGGAAAGATCTAAAATTTAAGAGGGCCCGCTAATATCAGCGGGCCCTCTTATTTCACCTATCAAAATAAAGCTGGTAAGCTTCTTTTCATTTTACGGAGTTTATTTGTATTTATTTACCAAAAATCCAGCTTGCAAACACTACAATTGTAGTTTATTAAAAATTATTTTCATTCGGTAAAAAATTCTAACGGTATCAAGCTGCTTATGCCATATAGTTCTTCAATTCACAGCATCTGTAAATAGATACTTGATAAAATAATTTCATTCAGGTCTGCCTTTTTCCAAGGACATTTTCAATGCCAGCAATGGTTTCAGCACAACAATTTAAGAAAAAGGGAATAGTCAATTCATCCTGCTTTCACCCTTTTTATAAATGCCAAAACGAATCTTAATACATTATCCAATAACAGCAAATTACATCATACTGGATCTATCTATATTTATTTATATTAGTTAAAATAATATTTTGTAAAAAATATTTTCAGATCTTAAAAATTAATTATAAATATTTGCTGCCTGCAACCTTTTAGAACTTATCACTTTAGCTATATAGAAAATATCTCAACTTAAAATAATCTCTTAAACATATTATATATATTTCTTTTTGCTTGTTAGTGACAATATATAATAATGCGGCGGGTACCAGTGACGATTCACTTAGTTCAGGCCACAAAAAATAATTTCAAACCTCAGCTTTCACTCCACACGAACAACTTTCAGAATTGCCTTTTACCTAACACCTCTATTAACGCAAAGGCTGAATAAAACGAAGAGCAAAAACAGAATCTTTTCTTTAAAATATTCAGCGCATATGCATTTAATTTTTCAGTCCATCTTCAGCAGCAGAACAGTTTTTATTTTTTTATGCTTCGCAACAAATCTCTCCTGTCGTAAGTCAGTAACAATACACGAAACTGCACAGATGAAACAGGAAGCGCCTGTAATGATGAGCTCCTCATCACTTTTAACTTCTTCCAACTTATTATACGAAGAAATATTTGAAGGCCTGGGTCCATATTTTTACCCGGGTAATTTACAAACAGGCACTTCGTATGGCTTTACCGTTGCCGGCAGCCCGGTTTACCAGGGTTTAAAGGCGGGCAGATTTGAACTGCGGGATACTGATCCTGCAACTAGTGGCGGCACAAGAGCAGAAGCAAAATACCCGCGTTTAACCCATCCAAACAGGTGGTATTCCTTTGCTGTTTTTATTCCTTCTATCGATTATAAATATGATTCAAAAGCAGAAATCATTAACCAGTGGCACCAGGGTGGCGGCGTAAATCCACCCATATCTTTAATTACAAGATATGATAAACTATACCTCGAAATACGGCCTGTTCCGGAAATAAAAAACCAGTTCTTACTGGGCAATTTGGTGAAGGATAAGTGGCAGAGTTTTGTGTTACATATTTATCATTCGAGTGGCACCAATGGGCTGGTAGAAATCTGGCGGGATGGTGTAAAAATTTTTACTAAACAGGGAGTAAATGCCTATAGTTTTTCTACCTATGAAAAACCGCAATGGAAACTGGGTTTATATAAATGGGATTGGAATGGAACTGAAACTACAGAAACAAAAAAACGGGTGATTTATTTCGATAATGTTAGAATAGGAAATGAATTAGCTACCTACAGCGACATGGTTCAACCTGCTAATGCACTTCTTTCTCCACTTCCATCTATAAAAAGTTTTACGCTTGTAAATGCAGGAACTGAAAAAGATATTATGATTATATCTAATGGCTCCACGATTAGCCTTAGCCAGCTTGGTGTCAGCAAATTAAACATTCGTGCGAACCCCGGTGCTGGCGTTGGAAGTGTAAAATTTATAATTACCGGCGCAGAAACCCGAAGTTCGAAAGACAGCAAAATACCCTATGCAATGAATGGTGACGATGGTTATGGAAATTACTATTTTGGAAGCTGGAGTCCACCACCTTTAGGAACTTACACTTTAAGTGCCATTCCCTACTCTGCTTCTAATGCAACAGGGTTATTAGGCATTGCACGGAACATTCAGATTACATTTATAAAGTAACCAGTAATATAAGCTTTTTAATCCTCACTTACCGCTTTCAAATCTTATAGCCTGAAAGAGACTAATAGGGAGAAGAGTTAAGCAAAAAAGGAATAAAGTGCCCAGATAAAAAGTTCTAATGCCATTTCAGTATTCGATTAGAAGCTATTGCTAATCACTCTTGAAGCCTCTTACCATTAACCAAACTGAAACAGCAATTTGAATAGGAAGCAATGGCATAGCCATTTCACCAATGATGTGATACCCCATAAACATCATAAATGTTACACCTACAAATTGAGACAATATTCCAATGATCCCAATTGCACCAAGGAAACGCGGAACCAGTTTGAAGCGTAACAATGAAAAATAAAAAACAAACATCCAGGCACCAATGGCAACCAACTGGTTAATATGAGCCGCACGCCTGGAGGACGCGGCCGCAGCACCAACAACCCGGTAAAGTCCCGATTCTGCAGCAGCTGAACTATTAAATGAATTGCTCAGGGACAGCAATGACATAATGGTAGCGGCATGTACAATATCCAGCACACAACTTATAGCACAAACGACAACGAATAAAAGCGCAATGGTTTTACTATAACGCTGAAATTCCCGGAAAGCCATTATTCCAAGGAAAACAGTTAGAGCCCCTCCGAAGAAAGTAAGCAGGACAGCCAGCCGTATTTGGAATGCATGGACTACACCTGAAATTAGGAAGGCTGGAGACCCCATTGTTATTGGTTTAGCCAAAATAAAAGGAAGAGTTAAAGCACCTATTAATTGAAGTAATAAGAGAATACCAACAGTTCGTCCAATTGTAAATGCAGTTGAAGATGACATTTCTATGAGTTGTCTTTTATCTTTTTGAACGTCATTGGATTGCATTGCGAATGTTTTAATATAACCTAAACCACTAAACTAAGTTTATTAAATATCGATGCAACCTTCCTTCTACAAACAACTGTTCATTGTCAACAAACAGCATTGAAATATGCTGATACCCCGCCGCGGCGGGGCTACGTCCCTCAAAATCAATCTATAAAAAACAAAAAAAGCCTGACAACCATTGTGTCAGACCTTCCTTTTTGTCGGGACGACTGGAT
>JAZKGP010000041.1:7860-10907 GCA_040385845.1 Bacteroidota bacterium
CGGGACGACTGGATTCGAACCAGCGACCCCCAGCACCCCATGCTGATACCCCGCCACGGCGGGGCTACGTCCCTCAAAATCAATCTATAAAAAACAAAAAAAGCCTGACATCTATTGTGTCAGACCTTCCTTTTTGTCGGGACGACTGGATTCGAACCAGCGACCTCAGCACCCCATGCTGATACCCCGCCACGGCGGGGTTACGTCCCTCAAAATCAATCTATAAAAAACAAAAAAAGCCTGACAACCATTGTGTCAGACCTTCCTTTTTGTCGGGACGACTGGATTCGAACCAGCGACCCCCAGCACCCCATGCTGATACGCTACCGGACTGCGCTACGTCCCGAACTAAATAACAATTTACCTGCTTTATCGTAGATAAAACGACCCTTTTAAAGGCTTGCAAAAGTAGGGAGGCAATCCTTTGATACCAACTAATAATTGGTAGATAAAGTTCCTTCATTTTTCTTTGTTGCCAATTACCTTATAAATTGTTGAATGTACAAATTCCTTATCCTGTTTTTTTTAATCCCATTCAGTTCGATGTCGCAGCGGGTAGACATTGACGTTTTTGGCGGAATGGCAAACTATCAGGGAGATTTACAGGCACAATTCTTCACCTTCAAAAATACCAAAGCCGCTTATGCCATGATGGTTAAGTATGGCATAACGAATAAGATCTATATCCGTACCGGTTTAAGCTTTGCCAGCCTGGCGGCTTTTGATGCGAATAATCTCGAAAAAAACCGGCCCCGCAACCTGGATTTTCAAACTAAGCTTCAGGAATACTCACTTGGCCTGGAATATCGCTTTATAAACCCCGAAAATTTCAAAGTAACACCATACGTGTTTGTTGCCGGAGGTGTATTTCATTATAACTCTTATACGATCTATAATATAGGAGGAAAAATGGAAAAGGTGTATTTAAAACCGCTGAGCACCGAGGGACAGGGTCTTGCCGCTTATCCGGAGAGAAAACCATATGCACTTACCCAATTTTGCGTTCCTTACGGAGCTGGTATTAAATGGCAGCTGAACTGCAACCTTAATGTGGGTATAGAACTTAGACAAACCAAAACATTTACCGATTATATTGATGATGTTAGTACAAGTTATGTGGACCAGGATGCCTTACGGGATGCCCGTGGACAAGTAGCTGTTGATCTTGCATTCAGGGAAGATGAATTCAATGGAAAGCCCTATCCTTCAACCGACCAACCCCGTGGCAACCCGGTCCAGGGAGATTTATTTTACTTTGCAGGGGTGACAGTAGGTTTAAAACTAAACAACTGCGATGATGGCAGCTTTTCACTGGGAGGATTGTTTGGTGGGGAACGTAGCCTTTTCAGACGTTCCGGATCCGGATCCAGCCAGTCAAAACGAATCCGCAACCAGCTGGGATGCCCTAAATTTTAAGCGTGGTTATGGATTAACACGGAACTGTACATCTCTAATCAAACAAAAATTAACATGAAAATAAAATGGCTTGGACTTGTGCTTACTTTTTTGGGATTGTCCTGTCAATCGCAACCAGCCCTGGAAAAAGCTCCCAATAGCAACACTCTTCTTTGGGAAATTTCAGGAAAGGGACTAAAACAGCCTTCTTATTTTTTTGGAACAATGCATATGCTTTGCCCTGAAGATGCAAAACTTTCAAGCTCGATGCAGCAAGTTTTAAACCAGGTAAAAGCATTGTATTTCGAGGTGGATATGGACGATATGATGCAAATGTTTGGATCATTGAAGGCAATGAACATGAAAAACGGCACCCGGTTACATGACCTTCTTAGCCCGGAAGAATATGCCAGGGTAAAAAGCTATTTCGAAAAGAAATCGCCGCTGCCATTTACCATGATGGAAAATTACAAACCTATGTTGCTGAGCGGTATGATTGAAGAACAACAACTTCCTTGCAAAAGCACCAACGGCATGGAAATGGTCATACTGGAACAAAGTAATAAATTGAAGCTTGCCGTAAACGGGCTGGAAACCATGGAATTCCAGGCAGGTCTTTTTGATAGCATTCCATACCAGGACCAGGCGAATGAATTAGTGAAAGCCATTGACAGTATGCAGGTGAAAAAAGGCAGTATCGATACGCTTTTACAAACTTACCGCTCCCAAAACCTGGCCAAAATAGAAGAACTAACAAGTAGCGATGAGGGAGAAGAAGCGAAATATCTTGACTTATTATTGTTTAAACGCAACCGCAACTGGGTAGCGCAATTTGACACCATTGCGGCAAAAGGATCAACACTTTTTGCAGTGGGTGCCGGCCATTTACCCGGCGACCAGGGAGTGTTGGAATTGCTCCGCAAAAAAGGCTTCACAGTAACTCCCCTAAAAAATTAGATCTGAAAATACCCGGTACGAAAAAGCCCCGCATTACTGCAGGGCTTTTTACATCAGACTTTCCTATAATTATATTCTTTCCAGCACACTAAAGAAGAAATCACCTTCAATTTTGGCATTCTCGTCACTATCGCTTCCGTGAACGGCATTCTCGCCAATAGAAGCGGCATATTTTTTACGAATGGTACCTTCTGCAGCATTGGCTGGATTTGTAGCGCCAATTAAGGTGCGAAAATCTTCCACTGCATTTTCTTTTTCAAGAATAGCGGCAACTATTGGACCACTGCTCATAAATTCTGTCAGTTCACCATAAAAAGGACGTTCGCTGTGTACCGCATAAAACTCGCCGGCTTTTTCTTTGGTTAGTTTCAATGCTTTCATCGCAACAATTCTGTATCCGGCACCGATGATTTGATCCAGGATGGCTCCTGTAAAGCCTTTGCCAAATGCATCCGGCTTAATCATGGTAAAAGTTCTGTTTGTCATAACCTTACAATTTTGGCGGCAAAAGTAGGAGACAATGCGGAAGTGAAGCGGGGAATTTTTTGAATCGCATTCTTTATGGACTATCCAGTATGCGGATAGTCGATAACTGCTGCATTCGGAGCGCTGATAATAGCTGTGGCGGTTAAAGTGAGTGTGTAGGCTCCCCATTTTTAGTACAATCTAAAAGTATAATAAGCAATATACTGTTG